>CAVTSM010000001.1:0-133636 GCA_963737345.1 uncultured Pseudomonadota bacterium
GACCAAGTCGGTCGACGCCCTGCGCGCCGACGCTGCCGGGGAACATGGCCTCAAGCGCGCGCTGGGGGCGATGGACCTGGTGCTGCTGGGGATCGGCGCCATCATCGGCACCGGCATCTTCGTGCTGACCGGGCAGGCCGCCGCCGACAACGCCGGTCCGGCCGTGGTGCTGTCGTTCATCGTGGCCGGCATCGCGTCCGGCGTTCGCCGGGCTCTGCTACGCCGAGATGGCCTCCATGATCCCCATCGCGGGCAGCGCGTACACCTACTCGTACGCGACGATGGGCGAGCTCGTCGCCTGGATCATCGGCTGGGACTTGATCCTCGAGTACATGGTCGCGTCCGCGGCGGTCAGCGTCGGCTGGTCGGGCTACGCCGTCGCGTTCGTTCACGACGTCCTCGGCATCACGCTGCCCAAGACCTGGACCAGCGCCCCGTTCGTCTACGACGAGGTCGCGCGCCAGTTCCACGCCACGGGCGCCGTGCTGAACATCCCGGCGATGTTGATCACCGCGCTGGTCACCGTCGTCCTGGTCATCGGCATCAAGGAGTCGGCCCGCTTCAACTCGGTGATCGTCACCGTCAAGGTCGCGGTGGTGCTGATGTTCATCGCGTTCTGCGCGCGCTACGTGCACCCCGAGTACTGGCACCCGTTCATTCCCAAAGAAGAGGCGCCCGGCCGCTTCGGCGTGTCCGGCGTCATGCGCGGCGCGGCACGCGTCTTCTTCGCGTACATCGGCTTCGACGCGGTCTCGACGGCGGCGCAGGAGACGCGCAACCCGCAGCGCGACCTGCCCCGCGGCATCCTGGGGTCGCTGGCCGTCTGCACCGTGCTTTACGTCGCCGTGTCGCTGGTGCTGACCGGCCTCGTCCCCTATCAGCAGCTGGGCGTTCCGCACCCGATCGCGCTGGGCGTCGAGGCCACCGGCCAGCGGCTGGCTGGAGACGCTGGTCGAGATCGGCGCCATCGCCGGCCTGTCGTCGGTGATGCTGGTGATGATGATGGGGCAGCCGCGCATCTTCTTTTCGATGGCGCACGACGGGTTGCTTCCGCCGGGCGCGGCCCGCGTTCACCCGCGCTTCGGCACGCCCATGGGTCACGACCATCATCACGGGCGTCGCGGTGGCGCTGGCGGGGGGCCTCTTGCCGGTCGGCGTGCTCAGCCAACTGACGTCCGTCGGGACGCTGTTCGCGTTCGTGCTGGTCAGCCTGGGCGTGATGATCCTGCGCCGGCGCCGCCCCGAGATCCCGCGCGGCTTCCGCGTGCCGGGCGGCACCTACCTGGTCCCGCTGTGCGGCGCGGGCACGTCGCTGTACCTGATGCTGCAAGAGACCTCCAGCACCCTCATCCGCCTCTTCGGCTGGATGGCGATCGGCCTCGCGATCTACTTCCTCTACGGCCGCAAGCACTCGAAGCTCACGGCGCAGCGATAGACGCCGTTCTGTCTACACAGGTCTAGTGATGCCGGTGGTGCGAGCGGTGTGAGACTTCCGCCGTCGCGATGCGTGGCGGGGATGTGCAGGCTGGTTCGGACGACGTGGCCGGGCAGGCCGATCGACATGCGGAAGGCGCGGATGGTCTGCACGACGCAGTCGCCCGCGTCCTCGTCGACGGCTGCCGGCTGTCGCCAGTCCGACGGAGCCCGCCACGCCGTTCGGCTCCACGTAGACGATCGCGTTGACCTGTGCGGCGGCCACGCGGCCGCAGGCGGCCAGCTGCGGCATCAAGCTGGCCAGGTCGTGATCGACCTTGGGGCCGTCGATGTCCAGCACCTCGACCCGGCTGGACGAGCGAAACTCGACCGGGTACTCGAAGGTGGTCGGCTTGTTCCCGGTCGGGGCGTTGAAATGGATGTGCCGGCCCACCTCGACCAGGCAGCGCTCGACATCGTAGTTGCCCAGCGTCGTTTCCAGCACCCAGACGTCCTGCGCCTGCCCGTCGCCCGCCACCAGGAAACGCAGCAGGACCTTGCCCTCGGCGTACTTCTGGGCCTTGCCCGCGCGCGCATAGCAACCACGGACGTCGTCGAAGTGTTCCTGGATCGTCGCCTCGACGTCGTCCGTGTCCATGACGCCGACCTCGTTCTGGAGCGTCATGCTCTTGTACGGATCGACCGACTTGCGCGCGGGCTTCGTTCGTTTCGCCGCGAGCTCGGCACCACTCTGCCCGCGGCGCGCGGCCTTGTCACCGCCGCAGGCGGGGCTCAGCAGGACCACGAGCAGGGCAAGACGGGCGAACTTCATCGACGCGTTAGGGCGTTCCGCAAGGGGCTACCTTCAGACAATCGGCAGCCTGGAAAGTTCCTTCAGTTCCCTCGGCAGAAGCCCTGACCCACCCGAATGTGGTTGCGCGCCGTAATTGCGCAACCACCCGCAGCGGTTAAAAAATCACGCCGGGGCCTGGGCACCCCGGTGTCCGGCAACCCCAGCCGGTGTCGTCGGTCGAGACGCGCTTATGACGTCAATATGCGGGTTCGAAGCGGTAGACGTACTGCATCGTGCCGGCCTGCTCGATCTTCGGGTACTCGAACTCGTTGAGCTTGGAGACCAGGCAGTCGCTGACCTCTTTGTTGTTCAGCGTGCCACCGATGACCTTGGCGCTTCCCTTGGCCGCCTCGGCCCCGTTCGGCTCCAGCGACAGCAGGACGATGACCGTCCCCTTGAAGGCGCGGTCGTGCTTCTCGTCCAGCACGTCCTGGTAGCAGCGCAGCGTCGAGGGATCGCGCTGCTGCAGCAGCAGCTGAACCTCGGCTTGCTTGTCGGGCGAGATGCCGCCCTTTTCCGACGCCGTCTCCGGGTTCTTCACGACCCGAACGTTTTGCCCGCTTTCGCTGGTCTCGGCGCAGCCGAGACGCCAGCAGCAGAGAACAAGGCCAGGGTTCCGATTCGGTTGAGGCAACTGGGTCGCATGGAAGCCCTCCTCGACGGAGCGCAACTTATCCCCAGGTTCACTCCTTGAGCAAGGCCGAAGCGATCACGATGCGCTGGATCTCGGACGTACCCTCGTAGATCTCGGTGATCTTGGCGTCGCGGAAGTGGCGCTCGGCCGGGTAATCCCGCAGGTAGCCGTAGCCACCGAAGATCTGGACGCCCTCTTTGGCCGCCCGGTTGGCGACCTCGGACGCGAACAGCTTGGCCATCGCCGCGTCCGTCGAATACGCGCCGCCCGCGTCCTTCTTCACGGCCGCGCGCCACAGCAGCATGCGCGCGGCGTCGATCTCCGTTCGCATGTCGGCCAGCTTGAACTGGATGGCTTGGTGCTCGGCGATGGGCTGCCCGAAGGTCTTGCGCTCGAGCGCGTAGCGCGTCGCGTCCTCGAACGCCGCGCGCGCGATGCCCAGCGCCTGCGCCGCGATCCCGATGCGCCCGCCGTCCAGCGAGCGCATCGCGATCTTGAAGCCGCCGCCCGACGTCGCCCAGGCGGCGCGTCGTCGTCCAGCGCGCAGTCCGTCAGGAACACCTGCGCGCTGGGCGCGCCGCAGATCCCCAGCTTGTCGTCGGGCGGCCCGACGGTGAGGCCCGGCGTGTTCATCGGCACGATGAACGCCGTGATGCCGCGGCTGCCCTGCGCCGGGTCGGTCGCCGCCAACACGATCGCCAGGTCGGCGACCGGCGCGTTGGTGATGAAGTTCTTGGTGCCGTTCAGGATCCAGCGGTTGCCGTCGCGAACGGCGCGCGTCTTCTGCGCCTTCGCGTCCGACCCCGCCTCGGGCTCGGACAGCGCGAAGCAGCCGATCTTGCGGCCGGCGGCCAGATCGGGCAGCCAGCGCGGTCTTTTGCGCGTCGGTCCCGTTCTTCAGGATCGGGCGCTTCGACCAGCGAGCTCTGCACGGACATCGTCACGCCCGTCGACGCGCAGGCGCGCGAGATCTCTTCCAGCGCGAGCGCGTAGGACAGCGTGTCCATGCCGGCGCCGCCCCACTGCTCGGGGACCATGATGCCCAGCAGCCCCAGCTCGCCGAGGCGGCTGAAGATCCGGCGCGGGAACTGGTGCGCCCGGTCGATCTCGGCCGCCTGTGGCGCGATCTCGCTGGTGGCCAGATCGCGCGCGGTGTCGCGGATCAGCTGCTGTTCGGGGGTCAGCTCGAAGTTCATGTTCCGGTCCACACGGGCGCGCGCTTGTCGAGAAAGGCGCGCATCCCCTCCTTTTGGTCCTGTGTCGCGAAGAGCGAGCGAAGAGGTGTCGCTCCAGCGCGACGCCGCCGTCCAGCGGCCGCGTCGGCGCCCCGGCGCAGGGCCTGCTTGGCGGCCGCGACGGCCAGCGGCGCGCGCGAGGCGATCTCGGTCGGCGACAGCCCGCGTGCGGGGCATCAGCTCCTCGGGCGCGGTGACTTCGTTGACGAAGCCGAGGCGCAGCGCCGCTTCCGCGTCGATGAGCGCGCCGCGGTAGATCAGCTCGCGCGCGCGCGGCACGCCGATCCGCCGGGCCAGCCGCTGCGTCCCGCCCAACCCGGGGATCACGCCCAGGCCCACCTCGGGGAAGCCCAGCGTGGCGGTGCGCGCGGCGAAGATGAAGTCGCAGGCCAGCGCCAGCTCGCAGCCCGCCGCCCAGCGCGAACCCGTGCACGGCCGCGATGACCGGCAGGCGCGAAGCCTCCAGGCGGTCGCGCCAGCCGTTGTGCGTGACCGACCAGCACGTCCGCGCTGGAGGGATCCGCGTCCGCCATCGCCTTGATGTCGGCGCCCGCCGCGAAGGCCCGCTCGCCGGCGCCGACCAGGATCACGCAGCGGACCTGCGGATCGCGCTCGACCTCGGCGAACGCCGCGCCCACGGCGTCCAGCGTCTCGGCGTCCAGCGCGTTGCGCGCCTCGGGCCGATTGATGGTGACGACGGCGACTCCGCCCTCCTCGCGCGCGACCAGCGCGCGGGGCGCGGGCGGCGCTGCGTTGGTCCCGGCGCTCACGGCGCCTCCGTGCGGATCGGGCCGGTCGCCTGCGCCTGCGCCGGGTAGTGGTAAAAGCCGCGGCCCGCCTTGCGCCCCAGCCAGCCGGCCGCCACGTACTGCCGCAGCAGCGGACAGGGCCGGTACTTCGAGTCGCCGAGCTCGCGGTGCATGACCTCCAGGATCGACAGCGTCGTGTCGAGGCCGATGAGGTCCATCAGCGCGAACGGCCCCATCGGGTGGTTGAGCCCCAGGTTGATGGCGGTGTCCATGTCCTCGACGGAGCCGATCCCTTCGTAGAACGCGAAGCAGGCCTCGTTCAGCATCGGCATCAGCATGCGGTTGACGATGAAGCCGGGGATGTCGCGCGACACCACCGTCTTCTTGCCCAGCCGCTCGGCCAGCGCGCGCGTCGTCTCGTAGGTGTCGTCGCCCGTCGCGAGCCCGCGGATGATCTCGACCAGCTTCATGAGCGGCGGCGGGTTCATGAAGTGCATGCCGATGACCCGCTCGGGCCGCGTGACCGCCGCGCCGATCATGGTGATGCTGATCGACGACGTGTTGGTCGCCAGCACGATGCCGCTGCGGCAAACTCGGTCCAGCGTCTCGAAGATCTCGCGCTTGGTGGCGACGTTCTCGGTGGCCGCCTCGACGACGAAGTCGACCGCCTCCAGGTCGCCGCCGTAGAGGTCGGCCGGCGAGATGCGCGCCCACGATGGCCGCGCTGTCGGCGGCGGTCATCTTCCCCTTCTCGACCAGCCTGTCCAGCTGCTGCGCGATCGCGGCCCGCCCGCGCGCGGCGATGTCGCGGCCGCTGTCGGCCAGCGTGACCGCGTAGCCGTGCGAGGCCGCGAGCTGGGCGATGCCGCGCCCCATCTGCCCGGCGCCGATGACGCCCAGGCGCGAGATACCGTCGAGCATCGATCGGCGGAGCCGGCTCCGACGCGATGCCGACATGGGGTTGGCCAAGGTAGCGTCAGAGCCGTTCGACCGCCAGCGCGATCCCCTCGCCGCCGCCGATGCACAGCGAGGCGACGCCGCGCCGCTTGCCCGCGTCGGCCAGCGCCGCCAGCAGCGTCACCAGCACGCGCGCGCCGGAGGCGCCGATCGGGTGGCCCAGCGCGACGGCGCCGCCCCAGACGTTCACGCGCGCCGGGTCCAGCCCCAGCATCCGGTTGTTCGCCAGCGAGACCACCGCGAACGCCTCGTTGATCTCCCACAGATCGACGTCGTCCTTCTTCCAGCCGACCCGATCCAGCAGGCGTTCGATCGCGCCGGCCGGCGCGGTCGTGAACCACTCGGGCGCCTGGGCGTGCACCGCCGCGCCGACGATGCGCGCCATGCGGCTTCCACCCGCGCGCCGCCGCGACGTCCGCCGCCGCCAGCACCAGCGCCGCCGCGCCGTCGTTGATCGACGACGCGTTGCCGGCGGTGATCGTGCCGTCCTTTTGAAACGCCGGGCGCAAGCGTGGGGAGCTTCTCGATGTTGCCGCGGCCGGGCTCTTCGTCCTCGGTGACCGCCAGCGGCGCCCCCTTCTTCTGCGGGATCTCGACCGGGACGATCTCGCCGCGGAACTTGCCCTCGGCCTGCGCGCGCAGCGCGCGCCGGTACGATTCGGCGGCGAAGGCGTCCTGATCGGCGCGCGAGATCCCCTTTTCCTTGGCGCACAGCTCGCCGCAGTCGCCCATGTGGACGTTGCCGTAGGCGTCCCACAGGCCGTCGGTGATCATCGAATCGATCACCTGCGCGTGCCCCAGGCGGTAGCCTTCGCGCGCCTTCGGCAGCAGGTAGGGGGCGTTGCTCATCGACTCCATGCCGCCGGCGACGACCACGTCGTGCTCGCCGGCGGCGATCGCGTTGCGCCCGAAGACGACCGCCTTCAGCCCCGAGCCGCAGACCTTGTTCACGGTCACCGCGCCGACGGCGGGCGGGATGCCGGCGGCGATCGCCGCCTGCCGCGCCGGCGCCTGGCCGATGCCCGGCCGCCAGCACGCAGCCCATGTAGACCTCGCCGACCGCGTCGGGCGACACGCCGCCGCGCTCCAGCGCCGCGCGAATGGCGACCGCGCCCAGCCGCGGGGCGGCAACGCCCGCCAGCGCCCCCTGAAACGAGCCGATGGGCGTCCGGGCGCCCGACACGATGACGACGTCTCTCATCGTCTCAATGATACCCCCGGCGGATCCAGACGTCCTGGCGTGGCGGAGCAGTCAAAATGTGGACAATCTGCCTACATGTCTTACCATTCCGCCCATGGCTCTGCAGTTGCCGGGCGAACCTCGATACCGGCTGGTCGAAATCTTGTTGGCCGTCATCGGGGTCTTGGGTCTCTGCGCCCTCGGCTGCGCGACGCCGCGGGCGCACAGCCGCCGCTATCCGGCGTCGGTCTTCGAGGCGGCGCGCTACGAAGCGCGTGCCCAGCCGCCGGCCGAGCCAGCGCACGGCCAGGACGAGGGGGCTGCGTTCGTCGTGCGCACGCTGCACGCCGCCGGCCTCCGCTTCGGGACCGACGGCAGCGCGCGCGCCTTGTGGGGCTACATGCGGACGGCTCACCGGCTGGTCACCCCATCGGCCGTCCGTCCCGGCGACATCCTCTTCTTCGACACCCTCGGCACCGGCGAGCAGCCAGCTTGCGCGGATCACGCGGGCGTCGTCGAGCGCGTCGCCACGGGAGGGCGCATCGGGTTCATCGAGCTCCGGGGCGGCCAACTGAGGCACAGCTTCGTCGACCCGGCCCACCCGGCCGACCGCCGCGGCACGCGCGGCGAGATCCTGAACAGCTTCCTTCGCCCCCTGCGCACCGACGATCCGCGAGGCGCCCGCCATTTCGCCGGCCAGATGCTGTGCGGCATCGCGCGGGCCTGAGGTGCGCCACCACGGCGACGTTGGCGCTGCCGCCAACCAGGTTGGCGACTGCCTGCGCGGGTGGCCGGTTTCTTCGGGGCGTTGCGGTGGCCCGGAGGTTGCTTTCAATCATCCCGATCAGGTGTCTGCTTGGTCGTTGCAGTCAAAAGGCGCGATCCATATAATCGCGCAGTTTTGCCCCCGGGCGCCCCCGCCCCATCGCTCTTCTTAGGAGGATCCCCATGACCGGTCGTGCGGCTCAAACGTCTTTCCGCTCGCGCGCGTGGCGCGTGCTTCGCTGGGCCGGATTGGCCGCCGCCGTGCCCGCCCTGTGGGCCTGCACGTCGCGCTCGCTGGAGCCGGGGCTCATCTCTCCGACGGCGACGGTGACCGCGAAGGTCACCCAGAAGATCAACAACAACATCGACATCCTGTTCATGATCGACAACTCGTCGTCGATGAAGTCGATGCAGCAGAAACTTTGATGCAGCTGCCGCACGTTCATGCAGGTGCTCCAGAAGCTGCCGAACGGCCTGCCGAACGTGCACATCGCCGTCGTGTCGTCGGACATGGGCGCGCCCGGCGACTCGATCAGCTCGATCGGTTGCACGCAGTACGGGGACGACGGCGACTTCCAGTCGCATGGCCCGCGGCGACCTGCACGGCGACGACCTTGACCAAAGATGCGACCTTCATTTCGGACGTCGACGGTCAGACCAACTTCACTGCCCCGGTCGAGAAGGTCTTCCAGTGCATCGCGCTTCTCGGCGCGAGCGGGTGCGGCTTCGAGCACCAGCTCGCCTCGATCGACCATGCCCTGGGCGCTGACAACCTGGACGGGATGGGACAGCCCCAGCCACCCACGTCCAACGTCGGCTTCCTGCGCCCCGAGGCCTACTTGGGCATCGTCCTTTTGACCAACGAAGATGACTGCTCGGCGCCGTCGAACACGCAGCTCTTCTCGCTGAACGGCCAGCAGCAGGGCACGATGAACCCGCTCGGCCCGATCGCGAACTATCGCTGCAACCAGTTCGGTCACGTCTGCAAAGACGCGAACGGGAACATGGTCGCGCCGCCGCTGACCCCGCCCGGCGGAGCAACCCAGGCGACGTACACCGACTGCGTCTCGAACGACAGCGGCAATCCCCAGCAGCAGACGCTGACGCCCGTCACGACCTTCGTCAATCACATCAAAGCGCTGAAGCCCCAGGATCCGGACAACACGATTCTGGTCGGCGCCATCACGGCGCCCCCGGAGCCGTACGCCGTCGAGTGGATCCCGCCGGCCAGTCCGCCGCCCGGCACGTCGGGCCAGCTGTGGCCACAGGTCATGCACTCGTGCGGCGCCAAGGGTGGGGACGACGTGAACCCGAACATCCCGCCCAGTCAGCAGGTCTCGGACGGGAGCTTCGGCGACCCCGGCGTCCGCATCACGCAGTTCGTCGAGGCGTTCCCGAACCACGTCGTCGCGTCGATCTG
This sequence comes from uncultured Pseudomonadota bacterium, assembly GCA_963737345.1. Lineage (GTDB taxonomy): Bacteria > Myxococcota_A > Polyangia > Fen-1088 > Fen-1088 > JADGRB01. Next base: position 9,207 of record CAVTSM010000001.1, read on the forward strand.
CGACGGCAGCTACGCGGCGTCGATGACGGCCATCGCGACCAAGCTGGGCGCGCTCATCAAGCCCAACTGCATCACGGGGAAGATCCAGAAGGACAGCAAAGATCAATCCGCCTGCACCGTCGTCAACCACCTGACCAGCGCCAACAGCCCGAACGTGATGGACATCAACATTCCCAACTGCGATTCGAACGGCAATTCGGCGCCCTGCTGGACGCTCAAACCCGACCAGGCGGCGTGCCCGAACGGTGGTCTGGCCCTCAAGGTGACGCAGGACCAGGCGGCGATGAATGCCGCCAGCCTCAGCAGCACCATCGAGTGTTCGGTCTGCTTTCCGGGCTCGATGGCCCCCGGCTGCTGACGCGCAAAGCGAGTCGCTGACGCGAGCCGCGGTTCCCTCCGGAGCCGCGGCTCGTTTCATTTGGGGTTTTGATACCCTGGAGGGATGCTCCAGCTGTTCCGCGAAGGGCCGGGGGACAAGTCGCCGGTGGCGGTCGCGGGGGACCGGCGGGCGGTGCTGTGTCTTCACGGGATCACCGGGACGCCCTGGGAGGTGCGGCCGCTGGCTGAGGGGTTCGCGCGGCTCGGCTGTTCGGTCGAGGCGCCCCTGCTGGCCGGGCATGGGGGAACGCTGGGCGACCTGGCGCGCACCACCTGGCGCGACTGGCTGGCCTCCGCCGAGGCCGCGCTGGCGCGGCTGGAAGCGGTGACCGCCAAGTCTGTGCCGGTGCCGCCGCCGGTGGCAATCGTCGGGTTTTCGATGGGCGGCCTGCTGGCCCTGCGCCTGGCGTGTCTCTACCCCGAGCGGATTTCCGCTCTGGCCATCATGTCGGCCCCCCTGCGGCTCCGCCCCTTTCAGGTCATGGGAATCCGCGCCGTCGGGCGGCTGCCGGTCGACTACCCGCGGCGCGCCTGGGCGGCCATCCCGAAGCTGTTCGGTTCGGACGTTTCGGATCCCGCGATGCGCGCCGACAACCCGGGCCTGCACGCGTTCCCGATGGCCGCCCTGGGCAACCTGCTGGACCTCATGGACACGGTGCGGGCCGATCTGCCCGCCGTCCGCCAGCCGGCGCTGGTGGTGCACGGCCGGCACGATCACACGGTCCCCATGGACGATTCGCTGGAGCTGACCGGCAGCCTGGGCAGCGACGTCATCGAACGACTGTGGCTCGATCGGTCGTTCCACATCGTCGCCCAGGACGTCGAACGCGCCATGGTCCTGGAAGCCGTGACCCGCTTTATCGGAAAGCACGCCGGCTGGTCGGTGGTACCGTAGCGGCCGCCGTGACGCAGCCCGAACTGATCGTCGCCATCGATCAAGGCACGACCGGCACCACCGTGCTGCTGGTGGACGCCGCCCGCACCGTGCGCGGTCGGGGTTACCGCGAGTTCCCGCAAATCTACCCGCGCCCGGGCGAGGTCGAGCACGACCCCGAGGCGATCTGGGGCTCCGTCCTCGGCGGCCTTGCAGCAGGCGCTGGAGGGCGTCGACGGGCGGCGCGTGGCCGCGCTGGGCATCACCAATCAGCGCGAGACGACGCTGCTGTGGGAGCGTCAAGGTGGAGCGTCGAGCCGCCCGATCGGCAACGCCATCGTCTGGCAGGATCGGCGGACCGCGCCCTTTTGCGCGGCGCTCAAGGCCGCCGGGCAGGAACCGGCCGTGCGCGAACGGACCGGGCTGGTGCTGGACCCGTATTTTTCGGCCACCAAGATCCGCTGGGTGCTGGACAACGTGGCCGGTGTTCGGTCGCGCGCCGAGGCGGGGGAGCTCGCGTTCGGGACGGTCGACAGCTTCCTCATTTGGCGCCTCACGGGCGGGCAGCGCCACGTCACCGACGCGACCAACGCGTCGCGCACGCTGCTTTACGACCTGCGGGCAGGGGCGTTTTCCGACGAGCTGTGCGCGCTGTTCGGGGTTCCGCGCGCGCTGCTTCCGGAGGTCGGGCCCTCGGCGGGTATTCTGGGCAAGACGCGCGGGGTGCCCGGGCTGCCCGACGGCATTCCGATCGCTGGCGTGGCCGGCGACCAGCAGGCGGCGCTGTACGGCCAGGACTGCACCGAGGCGGGCGACGCCAAGTGCACCTTCGGCACTGGCGCCTTCCTGCTGATGAACACGGGGGCCGAGCCGCGGATGTCGTCGCGCGGCCTGCTGACGACCGTCGCCTGGACGCTGGACGCCGGACCCGCCCGCGGGACGGCCTACGCGCTCGAGGGGAGCGCTTTCGTGGCGGGCGCCCTGGTCCAATGGCTGCGCGACGGGCTGGGCATCATCGGCGCTGCTCCCGAAGTCGAGTCGCTGGCGCGCTCGGTGCCGGATTCCGGGGGCGTCACCATCGTGCCGGCGCTGACCGGCCTCGGCGCGCCGCACTGGCGGTCGGAGGCGCGCGGGCTCATCAGCGGCATCACGCGCGGCACCACCCGCGGGCACATCGCGCGGGCCGCGTTGGAGGCAATCGCGCTTCAGAACGTCGATCTCGTCTCGGCGATGCAAGCCGACGCGGGGCGGCCGATCAACAACTTGCGGGTGGACGGTGGCGCGGCCGCCAACGACCTGCTTGATGCAGATCCAGGCGGACCTGCTGGGCGTCCAGATCTTTCGCCCCGAAATGGTCGAGTCGACGGCGCTCGGTGCGGCCAAGCTGGCCGCACTGGGGGTCGGGCTGGCGCCCGCCGCAAAAGCCGCCAAAGGGGAAGGGCAGACGGCCCGGATGCGGATCTTCACGCCGGCCATGTCGGCTGAGGCGCGCGCCGCGCACGTGGCGCGGTGGGCCGACATCGTCCAGCGGGCGTAGCGAAAAGCCTTGATTGGCGGCCCACCAGTTTGTCACCTTGATGGATTCGATGTCCGCGCCGCAGCTGACCGGGGAGCCCCCGGCCCTCATGCTCGCCGCGGCGGCGCTTTCGCACCCCGGCCGCCAACGCACCGAGAACGAAGATGCGTTCGGCAGCTTCGTCGACGGGCGCCTGTTCGTGGTGGCCGACGGAATGGGCGGGCACAACGCCGGCGAGGTCGCCAGCGCGATGGCGGTGGACGCGATCGCCAGCTTCTTTCGCGTCGTACCACACCGAACCGCAGCAGGCCTGGCCGTACCCGGTCGACCGCTCGCTTTCGCTGGCCGCCAACTTGCTGCGCATCGGGATCAAGGTCGCCAACGACCAGATCCGGGGGGCGGCGGCCGCCGACCGGGCGCGGACGCGGATGGGGTCCACCGTCGTCGCGATGGCCATCGGCGAAGAGCGGCTGGCGGTCGCGCACGCCGGCGACAGCCGCGCTTACCGGTTTCGCGCCGGCAACGTGAACCGCCTGACCCGCGATCACTCGGTCGCCGAAGAGATGCGCGCCGCGCGTCCCGAAATGACGGACGATGAGCTGGCGACCTTCTCGCACCGCAACGTGGTCACGCGCGCGCTCGGCAGCAAGGACGAGATCGAGCCCGCCATCTACGTCGGCCAGCGTCCAGCCGGGCGACCTCTTCCTGCTGTGCACCGACGGCCTGTGGGGGGCGGTTCCCGACGGAAAGATCGCGACCATCCTGCGCGACGCGGCCGATTTGCCGACGGCGTGCCAGCGTTCTGGTCGATGCGGCCAACCAGGCCGGCGGCCCTGACAACGTCACCGTTCTCCTGGTCCGCGCGGGTTGAGAGCCCGCGGCCGCGTGCCCGATGATCCGCGCCCTGCTGGCTGAAAAGCGCATCGTCGTCTGTGCCGGGCCCGGCGGCGTCGGCAAGACCACCAACGCGGCGGCGCTGGCGGCTCTGGCGGCGCGCCTCGGCAAAAAGACGCTGGTCTGCACCATCGATCCGGCGCCGCGGCTCGCGGACGCGCTGGGCGTGGGGGGCCTGGGGCCCGAACCGCGCCCGGTGCCGCCCGCCGCCTGCCGGATCGCTGGGCATCCCCGAAGAGGGCGAGCGCCTGTCGGCGGTGCGGCTGGACACGGCGCGCGCGTTCGCCACGCTGGTCGAAGAGCAGGTGCGCGATCCGGCCATGCGGCGCCGCATCTTCGAGAACACGATCTACCGGCAGATCACGACCAGCCTCACCGGCTCGCAAGAGTACGCGGCGACGCTGGCGCTGTTCACGCTGGCGCGCGAGAAGACTTACGACCTCATCGTGCTGGACACGCCGCCGACGGCGAACGCGCTGGACTTCCTGGACGCGCCGAAGCGGATCGCCGCGGCGGTCTCCAGCCCGGCCATCAAATGGTTCGCACGTCCGACGGGCGGCGGTCTGTCGTTCCAGCGGCTGCGGATGGGGGGCGCTCTGGTGTTGCGGCGGGTCGCCAAGCTGGTCGGCAGCACGTTCCTGGAGGACCTGGCCGCGTTCCTGGTCGACTTCCAGGACGTCCTGTCCGGGTTCCTGACGCGCGCGCAGGCGGTCGACAGCCTGCTGCGCAGCGCGGACACCGCCTTCCTGCTGGTGCTGGCCCCCGTGACCGCCGCCGTCGACGAGGCGCTGTATTTTCACGGCCGGCTGCAGGCGGCCGGCGTGCCGGTGGCCAGCTTCGTCGCCAACCGGGTTCAGCCCGCGCCCGGGCTGACCGAGCCGGCGGCGCTGGCCGAGGCCATCGCGCGCGACGGGGGTGCTGAACGATTTGCCGCCGGGCGCGGTCGCCGCGGCGGCGGACCGACTGGCGGCGCTGGGGCAGACCTTTCAGGCGACCGCGGCCACGGAGAAGCGCGCGCTGGACCGGCTGGCGGGACGCGCGCCAGGGACGCCGATCATTCGGATCCCCCTGCTCGATCACGACGCAGACAACCTGGCAGAGCTGCGGGTCGTGGGCGACTCGCTGCTTTCCGGCTAGGTTCGGCGCGCCGGACGGCGTCCAGCATCGCTTGCAGCGCCGGCTCGGCGCCCTCGGGCGCGGCGAGCAGCAGCGCGACGGCTTCGGCGCGGCGGGCCAGGCCGTAGAGCCCGTTGGCGGACGAGAAGACGACCCCGTCGGGGCGGGTCGCCTCGCTGGCTGGTTCGCTGACGCCCTTTTCGGCCTGTCGCTCGAGCACGGCGCGGGCGGCGTGCGCGAAGTCGTCCGCCTCGGCCGCGTCGTCCCAGATCGTGAGCCAGGCCAGCGCGGTGGCCGGCGCGCCCGCGTCCACGCCGCCGCTTTGGCCGCTTTGGCCGCTTTCGCCGCTTTCGCGCGGGGGCCGGTAGAGGGCGGCCCGGTCGCCGCCCCATCCGGCGGCAGCGCGCGCCGCGACGTCGGGGCGCCCAGGCCGTCGCCAGCCAGGCGCGCGCGACCAGCTCGCCGGCGACATCGGTCGCGCTCGGGCGCCCCAGACCGGGCAAAGCGGGGAGGGCGGACGGATCGACGGTCACGGGTGCCTCGCACGACTCATATTTTTCGGGGTGCAGCACCTGCTCGGTCGAGTTCGGCGGATCCGTCCAGAGGGCGTCGACCGCCTTCCAGGGATGGTGCGCGCGGGCGCGGGCTTCGAAAAGCAGGCCGGTCACGTGCGTGAACGTCGTCAGCGTGGCCGGCCATCCGCCGGCCGGATCCTGGCTGGCCGCCGCCAGCCGGGCGGCAAGCGCGTTCAGCTGGGGGCCGGCCAGGAAGGTCTCGCGGCGGGTCCAGGACCTCGAGGCCGGTGAGCATGGCGTCCCCCTCGACGACGGCCAGCCGCGCCCGCCGCGCGTCTCCGGCCAGCCGCGAACGCCCGTCGGTGGCGATGTCCATCAGACGCCGGAAGCCGAAGCGCTGGTCGGCGACCGCGTGCGCCACCGCGTGCGTCAAGCGCGACCTGTTGCGCGTCGAGCGAAATCCAGCCCGGGAACCCACAGGCGACCGGTGCACGGCGTCGAACCGTGGCGCGGCCGCTTTCCACCGATTCGCGTCGCTGCCCGGCGTGGGGTCGCCGCCCGGCGTGGCTTCCGCCGGGATCGTCCTCGGGCGCGTCCGTGTCGCGCGGAGGCAAGGCGAGCCCCAACCGGCGCAGCAGCTCGGCCTCGGGGCTGGCGGCGGGATCGGCGGCGGCCTGGTCGTCGAGGCGGCCGGTCTCGCGCGCGGCTTCGGCGCGGTCGAGCACGCGCACGGGCAGCGGGCCATGGTAGGTGAGGTGGCGCGCCGAGCCGATGGCCGCGATCAGTCCGATCCACCTCCGCGCGGACGGCTTCGTCGGTCAGCGGCAGCGGGGCGGCGACGGCCAGCGCGAGGGCCAACACCAGCTTGGAGGGGCCAACCACCGCGCGCAGTTTGAGGTAAATAGGCGGACCGTTCAATGAGCGTTTCAGAGACGGATTACGGCGCCCTGTCCGCGCCGGCGCGGCGTGGGTTCGCGCAGGCTGTGCGCGAGATCCAGCGCCTGCTGGCCAAGGGGCGAAGCGTCGAGCTCTACGGCGCCGCGGGCGCGCTGGGTGCCGCTTTCGCGGCCAAGCTGGCAGGCGCGCAGACCTTGCTGTACGTCGTCGCCGACGAGGAGACGGCCGAGGCGCGCGCGCACGATCTGCAGTTCTTCTTGCCGCAGGTGCCCGGCGGCGACGACCCGCTGGCGCCGCCGCCCGTGCTGGAGCTGCCGGCGCCCGATTCGTCGCCGTACGCGGACATGCAGCCCGACCGGCGCACGACGCTGCGGCGTATGGCGGCGCTGTTCCGGCTGTCGCAGGGGTTCGCGCCAAGGGTGGTCGTCGCGTCGGCGGCGGCCCTGTTCCGCCGGGTGGTGCCGCGCGCGCCTTTCGACGCGCTCTGCGAGGTGATCACGGCGGGCACCACCATCGACCGAGAGGCCACGATCCAGGCTCTGCTTGCGGGCCGGCTTCTCGCGGACGCCGGTCGTCGAGGACGCCGGGACCTTCGCGGTCCGCGGGTCGGTGATCGATCTGTACCCGCCGGTTTACCGGCACCCGGTGCGGATCGAGCTGTTCGGGGACGAGATCGAATCGATTCGCCTCTACGACGCGGCCACCCAGCGGACGCTGCGACCGCTGCAGTCGGTGCACCTGCACCCGGTGCGCGAGACGATCGAGACGGCGGGCGCCGACCCGCGCGCCAAGATCCTGGCCGCCGCGGACGCGGCCGTCTATCCCTCCACCAAGACCCGCCACCTACTGGAGCAGATCGAGGCGGGCGAGCTGTTCTTCGGGATCGAGTCACTGGCGCCCGCGTTTCACGAGCGGATGGTGCCGTTCTTCGACTACCTGCCGGCGGAGTCGCTGTGCGTGGTCGAGGACCCGGGGGCGGTGCTGGATCAGGCGCGGCGTCAGGCGACCCGGCTGCGCGAGGCGGCGGCCGACCCGGCATGCCGAGCACCGCCTGGCGCTGCCCGCGACCGAATTCGTGCTGGGCGAAGACGAGGCGACCGCCGCGCTGGCCGAGCGCAAGCGGCTGGAGATTCGCCTCGTCGAGGTGTCGGGGCGCGACAGGACGGCGACACCGCCGATGTCGTCGAGGAGGAGGTCCCGCGCGTTCGGATCGAGTCGTCGCCCCACACGACGTTGCGGGCCGAGCTGAAGACGGCGCGCGCGCTGGTCACCGACGAGAAGAGCGACCTGGAGGTCGGGCGGCCGCTGCGCGAGAAGATCCGCGCCTGGCTGGACCTGGGGCACCGCGTCCGCATCGTGGCGCCCAGCCGTCACCACGCCGACCGCCTGCTTGGGCCTGCTGCGCGCGCTGGGCTTGCCGGCGGCGCCCGCGCCCGGCGGGCGAATCCCACGACCTGTTCGCCGCCAGCCGCCAATCCGGCGCTGGCGGTGCTGCCCGGGGCTCTGCGGCGCGGGTTCGTGCTGCCCGCCGACCACCTGGTGGTCGTGGCCGAGGAAGAGATCTTCGGCGCGCGGTCGCTGCGCGAGTCGCGCCCGGCCGGCAAGACGCCGGGCCTGGGCGACCTGGGCGAGATCGCCGAGGGCGACTTCATCGTCCACGACGAGCACGGCATCGGCCGCTACCGCGGGCCTCAAGAAGCTGGAGGTGCGCGGCGTCCCGCAGGACTTCCTGCAGCTGGAGTACGACGGCGGGTCGATCTACCTGCCCGTCTACCGCATCGGGCTCGTGCACCGGTACAGCGCCGGCGAGCTGGAGGCGGTCAAGCTCGACAAGCTGGGCGCGCGCACCTGGCAAGAGAAGCGCAAGCGCGTCTCGACGGAGGCGCGCAAGATCGCCGAGGAGCTGATGCAGCTCTACGCGCAGCGGGCCGCCCTGGCCGGCCACGCGTTCCCGGCGCCCGACGCCACCTTCCGCGCCTTCGAAGAGACGTTCCCGTTCGACGAGACGCCCGATCAGGAAAAGGCGATCGACGCCGTGCTGGGCGACATGCAGAACGGGGTCCCGATGGATCGCCTCATCTGCGGCGACGTCGGCTACGGCAAGACCGAGGTCGCGCTGCGGGCGACGCTGATGGCCGTGCTGGGCGGCAAGCAGGTCGCGGTGCTGGCGCCCACGACGGTGCTGGCCGAGCAGCACTTCGTGACGTTCTCCGATCGGTTCGCCGATTTTCCGGTGCGGATCGCCGCGCTGTCGCGGTTCCGGACCAAGCACGAGCAGCAGGGGACGCTGCAGGCGCTGGCGCAGGGGAAGGTGGACGTCGTCATCGGGACGCACCGCCTGCTGTCGCGCGACGTCCGCTTCCGCGACCTGGGGCTGCTGATCGTCGACGAGGAGCAGCGGTTCGGCGTCACGCACAAAGAGCGGCTGAAAGAGCTGCGCACGCAGGTCGACGTGCTGACGCTGACGGCGACGCCCATCCCGCGCACGCTGCAGATGGCGATGGGTGGGCTGCGCGAGATCTCGATCATCGCGACGCCGCCCGCCGACCGGCTGGCCATCCGAACCTTCGTCTGCCGGTGGGACAAGGACCTGCTGGGCGACGCGGTCCGGCGCGAGCTGTCGCGCGGCGGGCAGATCTTCTTCGTGCACAACCGCATCGAGAACCTGGCCGAGTGGGCCGGCAAGCTGCGCGACATCGCGCCCGAGGGGACGCGCATCGCGGTCGCGCACGGGCAGATGGCCGAGGGCGAGCTGGAGAAGGTCATGGTGGACTTCGTCGACGGCAAGTACGACGTCCTGTGCTGCACGACGATCATCGAGGCCGGGCTCGACATCCCGCGCGCCAACACGATGATCGTCAATCACGCCGATCGCTTCGGGCTGGCGCAGCTCTACCAGCTGCGCGGGCGCATCGGCCGCTCGCGCGAGCGCGCCTTCTGTTACCTGGTCGTGCCGGAGGAGAAGAAGATGACGCCCGAGGCGAAGCAGCGCCTGGCGGTGTTGCAGCGCTTCACCGAGCTGGGCGCCGGGTTCCAGGTGGCGACGCACGACCTGGAGATCCGCGGCGCGGGCGAGCTGCTGGGCGAAAAGCAGCACGGCGCGGTGGCCGCCGTCGGGTTCGAGACCTACGCCCGCATTCTGGAGGACGCGGTCGCCGAGCTGCGCGGCCAGCCCATCCGGCACGAGCACGACCCGGAGATCTCGGTCGACGTCCCGGCGTTCCTGCCCGACGACTACGTGCCCGACGCCGGCCAACGCCTGGCGTTTTATCGGCAGCTGGCGCAGGCCCGAAACGAGGACGACGTGCGCGCCACGCTGGAGGAGCTGCAGGACCGCTACGGCGCGCTGCCGGAAGAGGCGCGCCTGCTGGGCGAGGTGATGATCGACAAGACCCTGGTGCGGGCGCTGGGCGCGCTGTCGTACGAGCTGGGGCCGGCGCGCATGGTCGTGTCGCTGGGCAGCGAGACGCCGCTGGACCCGCCGCGCGTCCTGAAGCTGGTGCAAGGCAAGGGGAGCCGGTTCAAGCTGACGCCGGACATGCGCCTGTCCTACACGTTCGACGAGGGCGAAAAACAGGATCGGATGGCCGCCGCCCGGCAGCGATTGCTGCAGCTGGTCGGCTTGCGGACGAAGCCCAAGACATGAGCTACGCTTCGGGCATGTACACGCTGCTCCACCTGGCGACGCTGACGCTCACGGTGCTGGCCCTGTCGCGGGTCTTCTCGTCGGTGAAGGTCCGCAGCGTGGGTTCGGCGGTGGTCGTCGCCGTCGTCTTTTCGCTGCTGAACTTCTTCCTGGGCTGGCTGATCCGCGTTGCGCTGTTCCTGCCGGCCATCCTGACGCTGGGGCTGCTTTTTCTGGTCCTGCCGTTCATCGTCAACACGATCCTGCTTTGGCTGACGGACAAGCTGCTGCGTTCGTTCGAGATCGACACGCTGGGCGGCTTGCTCGCGTCGGCGGCCGTGATCACGCTGGTGAACGGCTTCTTTCACATCGCGCTTCACGCGCACCGGATGGGCGTCTACCACAACCCACACGGCGTCCGCTGGATCTAGACGGAAGACTGTGTAATCTCTCGCGGATGGCCCAGACCCTCCGCTGCCGACTCTTGTGCTTGGGCGTGCCGGCGCTGGCGGCCGCTCTCGCGTTTACCCGCCTGCAAGCGCGCCGGCAAGAGCGGCGGCAGCCACGAGACCGCCGACCCTTCGCAGGTGGTCGCCAAGGTCGACGACACGGTCATCACGGTGGCCGACGTGCAAGAGCGGATCAACAAGCAGTCGCCGTTCGTTCGCGCCCGCTACACGAACGCCGAGCGGAAGAAGGAGTTCGTCGACGGGCTGGTTCGGTTCGAGGTGCTGGCCGCGGAGGCCGCCCGGCGCGGTTACGACAAGGACCCGGACGTCCAGCGGGTCATGAAGCAGCAGATGATCTCGAAGCTGATGCAGAAGGACTTCGAGTCCAAGCTGAAGGTCGAGGACGTGCCCGACGCCGACGTCGAGAAGTACTACAACGAGCACCCGACGGAGTTTCACCAGAAGGACGAGGTCCGGGTCAGCGAGATCCTGGTCAAGGACAAGGCCAAGGCCGACAAGGTCTACGCGGAGGCCAAGGCGCAGGTGAAGACCAGCCAGCCCAACGACCAGCAGGGCTTCCGGAACCTGGTGACGAAGTATTCGGAGGACGAGGAGTCGAAGCCACGCGGCGGTGACCTGTCGTTCTTCGCGGCCGATTCGGCGACCTACCCGAAGGCGATCGTCGACGCGGCCTTCAAAATCAAGGACGTCGGCGACGTGTCGCCGCCGGTGAAGACCGACAAGGGCTGGGCGATCCTGCGGCTGACCCAGAAGCGGCCGGGGTTCAACCGATCGCTGGCCGAGGTCAAGCACCAGATCCAGCAGCGGCTGTTCCGGGACCTGCGGTCGAAGGCCATGGACACCTTCGTCGAGGACCTGAAGAAGAAGACCACCATCGAAATCAACGAGGCCAACCTGGCCAAGGTGGTCGTCGAGGCCGGCGGGGCGAGCAGCCTTCCCGGGCGCCGGGCGCCGGAATGCCGGGGCGCCGGCCGCGTCGGTCGGGGCGCCCCCGCCTGGCACGCCGGCCGCCGCGCCGGTCAAGATGCAACCCGCCAGCGGTCCCGCCGCTCCAACCCACCCGTGAAGCACTGGGTGAAAAGGACCACCGGCGCGGTCGCGCTGGCGCTGGCGCTGGCGCGCCGCCCCGGCCGCGCGGGCGCGCGTGGTCGAGCGGGTCGCCGCGGTGGTGGGCGATTCCATCGTGCTGGCCAGCGAGGTGGAAGAGCGCGTGGCGCCCTTGCTGGCTCGACGCCAACCAGATCCGCGACCCTGACAAGCGCGCGGCGCGGTCGTCGGCCCTGCGGCGCGAGGTGCTGGATCGGCTCATCGACGACGAGCTGATCGTGCAGCAGGCTGCCGAGCTGAAGCTGTCGATCTCGAACGAGCAGGTGGATGCGTCGATCGAGGAGATCAAGAAGCAGAACAACCTGAACGACGACCAGCTGCGCGAAGCGCTGCGCGGGCAGGGGATGACCATGGCGGCGTACCGCGCCGACCTCAAGCGGCAGTTGCTGCGGTTCCGGGTGCTGAACATCGCCGTCGGATCGAAGGTCAACATCTCTGACGACGAGGTGCGCGCGTACTACGAGCGCCACATGAAGGACGGCACCAACGTGCAGGTCCGCGCCAGCCACGTATTCATCGCCATTCCCGAGGGGGCAGACGCTCAGGTGGTGGACGAGAAGCAGGCTCAGGCCCAGAAGATCCTCGAGCGGGCGAAGGCCGGTGAAGACTTCGCCAAACTGGCGCAAGGAGAGCTCGGACGACGCGGCCACGCGCGCGGACGGCGGCGATCTGGGCCTCTTCGGCAAGGACATGCTGCCCAAGCCGATCGAAGAGATCGTGTTCGCCATGCAGGTGGGCGACATCCGCGGCCCCATCCGCGCCGACCGGGGGTTCCACGTCATCAAGCTCGTCGACCGCAAGCTGAAAGACCCAAAGCCTTTCGACGAGGTCAAGGACGACATCCGCATGCAGCTCCGCCAAAAGGAGATGGAGCGGCAGACCAAGAGCTACCTGGCCGACTTGCGCAAGAAGACCTTGGTCGACATCCGGTACTAGCCGCGACGTGGCGCCGGGTGCTTACGAGGTCGCGGTCGCGCTGGCTCTGGTTGCGGCGCGGTGGGAGCGGTTATGCACGCCCGATTCCGCCAGCGCGCCCTCGAGCGCGCCCAGTGCGAAGGCGCCTGCCGCCAGGGCCAGGTCGCGGACCGCGATGTCGAACATGCCCATGCTGACCAGATTGATCGCGATGCAGATCAACCAGGCCATCACGACGTAAGCGCCCACGCAGCTTGGTACTCCTGCAGCGCGGGCAGCTTCGAGGACACCTGGTCGTCGGTCCCGTTCGTCACGCTGACGCCCGTGCGCGGTTTGGCCACCCGTCGAGGCGCTTGCCGATCCCGGGGGCGAACGAATCGTCGACGGTCGAATGGCAGAGCGCGCAGGGATGCCGACCCGGGTCAACGTGTCGGCGCCACCGACGGTCTCGACCGTTCCCTTCACGACGACCACGGCATTCAACTTCAGCAACGCGACGGTGGTGGCCGGGCTGGTCAAGCTGACCGTCCCGTTCATCACGCCTGCAACGACCTCTGCGGGCAATGCGTCCGCGTCGACCTTGAGGCCCACCGCCAGCGCCGTCGTGGGATCGACCGCCGTCTGGATGACCTGATTCATCATCAGGGTGTCCGTCCACAACGTCTCGTCTCCGAACATATCGTTGCGGAAAATGTCTTGGCCCAGCATGGCCTTCGTGGCGTCGATCTTGGGCGTGCTGTCGCTGTCGTCGCTACACCCCGCCGGCAGCGCGCTGCCGAGCCCCAAGAGACTTCCCAGAACGATGAGCTCCCAATTGCCACCTTTTGTTGAGCATCGCGGTCCCTCCCCCCTGCCAGAGTCGGCAGCGCGCGAAAGGTGACAAGGTGGAGGCGCACCCAAATTGTCAATTACAACTGTATCGTATCGAGACGTGTCGGTGATTACCCCGGCGGCCAGCCGAGTTGGCGGCCGGCCAGAACGTGCAAATGGGCGTGGTGGACCGTTTGGCCGGCGTCCGCGCCGGCGTTCATGACGACCCGGAATCCGTTGACGGCCTGGCCCGTGTGTTGCGCGCGCTGTGAGGCCACGACCATCAGACGGCCGAACAGCTCGGCGTCGGCCATGGACGCGTCGGCCAGCGAAGCGATGTGGCGCGTGGGGATCACCAGCTCGTGCATCGGGGCCTTGGGGCCGATGTCCTTGAACGCGACGACGTGCTCGTCGCGGTAGGTGATGGCGGCGGGAATCTCGCCGCTGACGATCTTGCAGAACAGGCAATCGGTCATGAGCTCTCCTTGATGTTCATCGTGACACCAACCTCACCAGACGGTCGCGCGTGTCGTCGAAGCTCGCGTGCTCGTCGGTGCGCTGGCGCAAAAAGTCGTGGATGGCGGGCAGGCCTGCGATGGCTTCGTCCGCGATCGGGTCGGCCCCGGGCTGGTAGGCCCCCAGCGCGACCAGGTCGCGGTTTCGCTCGTACGCGGCCAACAGCTCGCGCAGCCGGCCCGCCGCCTGCCGGTGCGCCGGATCGGCCACTGACTCCATCAGGCGCGAAAGTGACTGCAGCACGTCGACCGCCGGCCAGTGGTGGCGGGCCGCGATGTCGCGCGACAACACGACATGGCCGTCCAGGATGCCGCGCACCTCGTCGGCGATCGGCTCGTCCATGTCGCCGCCCGCGACCAACACCGTGTAAAGAGCCGTGATCGATCCACGCGCGTCGTTCCCGGTGCGTTCCAGCAGCCGCGGGAGCAGGGCGAAGACGCTGGGCGGGTACCCTTGCCGCGCGGGCGGTTCGCCGGCGGCCAGGCCCACCTCGCGCTGCGCGCGCGCGACGCGCGTGACGGAGTCGAGCATGAACAGCACACGCCGGCCCGCCTCCCGAAAGTACTCGGCCACGGCCGTGGCGACGAACGCGGCCTTGAGTCGCACCAGGCTGGGCGCGTCACTGGTCGCGCAGAGCACCACCGAACGTGCGCGGCCCGCGGCGCCGAGCGCGCCTTCGAGGAAGTCCCGCACTTCGCGTCCGCGCTCGCCCACCAGCGCGATGACGTTGACGTCGGCATCGGCCTGACGAGCGATCTGCCCCATCAGCGTCGACTTGCCGACGCCCGATCCCGCGAAGAGGCCGATGCGTTGTCCTTCTCCGACGGTGAGCAAACCATCCAGCGCGCGGATCCCCAGCGCCAGCGGCCGCGTCACGCGCCGGCGGGCCAGCGGATCGGGAGCCGGGCGGTCGACGGCCCACGGTCGGGCGTCGCGGAGGGGGCCGCCACCGTCGATGGGGCGACCCAGGCCGTCCAGGACTCGGCCGGCCAGCGCCTCCGAGACCGCGATTGAAAGTGGCCGTCCCGTCGCCGTGACCGTGGACGCCGGCCCGATGCCCGCGGAATCTCCCAGTGGCATGAGCACGGCCTCATCGCCTCGAAAGCCGACGATCTCTGCCTGCAGCCCGCGGCCGTCGACGTCGACCAGCTCACCAATCCGCGCACCCGGCACGATGGCGCGCACGACCAGGCCCGTCACCTCGGTCACGCGGCCGGCCTCGCGGCGAGGTGCTGCCGCGTCCAGCCGCGACAGCGCCGCGCTCAAATCCAGCGCCGGCGCGCCGCGCGCCTCAGCCACGTGCGCCCTCGACGGCGGCCAACGCGCGTTCCAGCGCCGCGAGCTGCGTCTCGAGCCGCGCGTCGACGCGCCCGCGCGGCGTATCGATCACGCAGCCGTGCGGGCTGACGGTCTGCGTCGGCGACGAGCTCGATTGCGACGCCCGGGGCGCGCAAGGCCAGCCGATCCCGACACTGCTCGATCGCCTCCAGCTGCTCTGGGTGGACGCGGATTCGCAGCGACCGCGACGTCGGTCTGGCAGGTCGCCAGCGCCTCGCCCGCGATCTCTGCCAGAACGCCCTCGTCGAGCGCGACCGCCCGTCCCACGATCTTCTCGGCCATCTTGCCCGCCAGCACGATCGCGGTCGGGGTCGAACGCCGCCAGTGCCCGGGCGGCTTCGGCGCGCGCCTCGGCCAGAATGACCACAGCCTCTACTGTCGCCTGTGCCGCACCTTCGGCCTGGCCAGCCGCAAAGCCGTCGCGCCGCGCCGCCTCGAACAGGGCGACGGCTTCGGCGCGCACGGCTTCGTCTGCGCGGGGGGCAGCCGGGGCCGGCCCGGCAGAGGCTTTGATGACCCGACCCATCACACCTTCAATCCCAGGGCGCGGCGGCCAGCGCCAGCAGGCGGCGTCCCAGCACCGGCGGCAGCCGCTGCGCCACGGCCAGCGCGCCGTCCCGCTCCTCGCGCGACAGCACCAGCGCCAGGGCTCGCAAACCGAGCCGCATCGCGAGCGAGGCCCACGTCTCGCCCGCCGCGGCGGAGACCAGCAGGCGGGCCTGGTTGCGTTCTTCCAGGGCGCCAGGCTGGCCGGCGGCCTCCAGCAGCGCGCGGGCCAACCGGCCCCCCAGCCCCGCCGCCGCCTGGGCAACCACCGCGGCAGGGGCACCCCGCAGCGACGCGCCCAGCGTGGCGGCGCCGCGCAGCTCGACGGCTTCCTCGACCGCCGCGAACGAGAGGTCCAAGCAGCGCGCGCACGGCGGGCCCACCAGGCGCGCCCGCGCCCGCCAGCGGGACCAAACCGCCGAACACGGCCCGGCGCAGCAGCGTCAGCGCGGCCAGCGGCCAACCCGCCTGTGGGCCGGCGCTGTCGCCCCGTTCGCCCAGCACCTCGGCCGCGACGCGCCGCACCTCGATGGGCAGCCCATCCGTGACCGCACAAACCACGGCCGAGGGCTCAGGCGTCAAACGGTCCCGCAGCCACCCGGGGTGCACGCGGGCCAGCCAGGCGGGCAGCGGCGCCCGCAAGGCCGCCGATCAGCTCGGCCAGCGCCGCAGCGCGGACCGCGCGGGGCTCGGCCAGCAAGGCGTTCAGCGCGCCGCGCCACGCCGCGTCGTCGCCGCCCGCCAGCCGCGCGGCCTCTGCCGGTGACCGCCTGGCGAGCATCGTCCCCAGGACGAAACCCTGCCCTTCCATCGAGAGCCCCGCCACCGCCGAATGCACCGCTGCATCATCGGGCGGCCGGCCCTCTTGTTGCAAGGTCCTTGCGCGCGGGCCCCCGGGCGGGTACACCTTGCCGCCCAAATGTCCGCAATCGCACCACCGATTCCCGCCGACGGCACTGAGCCGCTGGTCAAGCCCGTTCGCCGGGATGTCCGCAACATCGCCATCATCGCGCACGTCGATCACGGAAAGACGACGCTGGTGGATGGGTTCTTGCGGCAGGCCGGCCAGTTCCGCACCGGCGAGGTCGTCGCCGACTGCGCGATGGACTCGAACGATCTCGAACGCGAGCGCGGCATCACCATCCTGTCGAAGTTCACGGCGATCACCTGGAAGGGGATCCGCATCAACATCGTCGACACCCCCGGCCACGCCGACTTCGGCGGCGAGGTCGAGCGCGTCTTGAAGATGGTCGACTGCGTCTGCTTGCTGGTCGACGCGTTCGAAGGGCCGATGCCCCAGACGCGCTTCGTGACGCGCAAGGCGCTGGCGCTGGGCCTGCGCCCGATCCTGGTCGTCAACAAGGTCGATCGCCCGGGCTGTGATCCGGAAGGCGCCGTCGACGAGACCTTCGATCTGTTCTGTGCGCTGGGCGCGACCGACGCGCAGCTCGACTTCCCGATCGTCTACGCATCGGGCCGCGAGGGCTGGGCGGTCAAGGACCTCAAGGACACGCGCACGGATCTGGCGCCGCTGCTGGACCTGATCGTCGAGCAGGTGCCGCCGCCGGCCGCCGACGTGGAGGCGCCGCTGGCCATGCACGTCACGACGCTGGACTACGACGACTACCTCGGCTACGTGGCCATCGGCCGCATCCAGTCGGGCCGCATCAAGCCGGGCGACCGCGTGCTCTGCGTGCACCGCGACGGCGCGAAGGAAGAGTTCCGCGTCGCCAAGCTGCTGGGCTACCAGTCGTTGAAGCGGTTCGAGCTGGGCGAGGCGGCGGCCGGCGACATCTGCGCCGTCACCGGCATGCAGGATCTGACCGTCGGCGAGACGATCACCGAGATCGCGCGGCCGGTGGTGCTGCCGCTGCTGGAGATCGAAGAGCCGACCGTCAAGATGCAGTTCATGTCGAACAACGGTCCGTTCGCCGGGCAGGAGGGTAAGTACGTCACCTCCCGCAACCTGCGCGACCGCCTGTTCAAAGAGGTGAAGTCCAACGTCGCGCTGCGCGTCGTCGAGACGCCCTCGCCGGACACGTACGACGTGCTGGGCCGCGGCGAGCTGCACCTGTCCGTGCTGATCGAGACGATGCGGCGCGAAGGGTACGAGCTGATGGTTTCGCAGCCGCAGGTCATCTTCAAGACCGGCGAAAACGGCGAGAAGCTGGAGCCGTACGAAGAGGTCGTCATCGACCTGGAAGAGGCCTACTCGGGCGCGGTCATCGAAGAGCTGGGGCGCCGCGGCGGCCGCATGCAGGAGATGGGGCCTGCGGGCGAGGGGCGCATGCGCCTCGAGTACCTGTGCCCGGCGCGCGGCCTCATCGGCTATCGGTCGCAGTTCCTGACCGACACGCGCGGCACCGGCATCATGCACCACAACTTCAAGGACTACGGTCCGTTCGCCGGCGCGCTTGCGCTCGCGCGCCAACGGCGTGCTCATCGCGCAGGACAACGGCGAGACCAACACCTACGGCCTCTTCTACCTGCAGGAGCGCGGGCAGCTGTTCCTGGGACCCGGCATCAAGGTCTACGGCGGGCAGATCATCGGCCTGCACTCGCGCGACAACGACCTGGTCGTCAACCCGTCGAAGGCCAAGAAGCTGACCAACATCCGCACCACGGCGGCCGACGAGAAGCTGTTCCTGAGCCCGCCCCGCGTCTTCTCGCTGGAGGCGGCGCTGGAGTTCATCAACGACGACGAGCTGGTCGAGGTCACGCCCGAGGCGCTGCGCCTGCGCAAGCGGTTCCTGGACCACAACGAGCGCAAGCGCATCGAGAAGGTCCAGGGCACGCGGGTAGGCCATCGCCCGCTGCGGGCCGGTCACAAGTCGAACGAGACGCGGGCGCCGAACTGCAGCCACTCGTGCACGGCGGGATGCGCCACGTCGCTGCTGGTGGTCGTGTTGCCGCTGTGCAGCGACGCGTTGCCGTACCGCGCGATTGAGAAGCTGACGAAGGGCCCGATCGCAAACTGCGGCGCGACATAGATGTCGCCACCGAGTTGCAGGGTCAGGAACTCCCAGCCGTTACCGCTGGCGGAGCCGCTGACGGGTCCGGCCGAAAAGTCGAAGTTCATCCACTCATACCCGACGCCCAACCCGACCCAGGGGATGAAGGCGGACCCCAAGTCGAGGTGATAGAGCCCCTCGAGGCCGAGGCGAATGACGGACCCAGAGCAATCGACCCCGTTGCCGCAGACTGCGGCCGCGCCGTCCTTCACCTGCGCAACCGCGTACTGAAAGTACGGCCCCACGGTAAAGCGCCGATCGAATCGATAGCCCGCCTCGAACACCAGCGGGACAGCCCCCGAGAAGGTGCTGCTCAGACTGGCGCCGTCGCCGCTGACGTCGCCGAACGGGACCGCGTATCCGACGCGCAGGCCGAGAGCGACGCCCGGGCTGTCGGGGGGGCCGGCCTCCGCGGCGGCCCGGCGGGCGCCCGTCAGCGTCAGCAGGACCGTCGCCGTGAGCACGAGGGACTTGGCGTTCATCGAGACCTCCGAGCAGAAGACACCACAGCCGTGGGGCAGCCGCAAATTCTCGACGAAAGGCGATTATTCACCCAGCTGTTGCTCTCCTGGCACCGGCCAGCGTCTAATGTGAATGGGAATGCGCATCGCTGCCCTGGATGTGGGGTCCAACTCGTTCCACCTCATGGTGGCGGACGTCGAGACCGGCGGGCGCATCAACGTCCTCGATCGGGCCAAGGAGATGGTTCGGTTGGGCGATTCGACGTTGCACAAGGGGGTCATCGCGCCCGAGGTGTTCCGGCGCGGGCTGGACGCCCTGAAGGCGTTGCGGCGCATCGCCGACCGCCACAAAGTCGACGCGCTGGTGGCGGTCGCGACCAGCGCCGTACGCGAGGCGCAGAACGGCGGTGAGTTCGTGCGCGCCGCCCGCGACGAGGCCGGCATCGACATCCGGGTCATCCGCGGGGACGAGGAGGCGCGGCTCATCTATCTGGGCGCCCGGGGATCGCTGGACCTGGGCAAGCGCCGGGTGGCGCTGTTCGATCTGGGCGGCGGCTCGCTGGAGATCGTCCTCGCCGACGCGCAGGAGCTCTATTACACGGCGTCGCTGAAGTTGGGCGTGATCCGCCTGACCGAGAGCTTCCCCTGCTCGGACCCGCCGACACCGCGCGAGCGGGCGCATCTGGCGGATCGCGTGCGCGCCGTGCTGGAGCCCGTGATCTCGCGCGTGCGGGCCATGGGCTTCGACTACGTCGCCTTCACGTCGGGAACGGCCTCGACGCTGGCCGGCCTGCTGCGCGCCGAGAACGGCGGCAGCAAGTCCACCATCGCGCTGGCTGACCTGACGGTGCTGGAACAGAAGCTGGGGAACGCCACACTCACGGCGCGTGGCCGGATGCCGGGGCTGGACGCGCGCCGGGCAGACACGATCTACGCCGGAGCGGTGGTCTTCCGGACCGCGCTCGAGCTGGCGGGCGCCGAGGAGGCCACGCTGTGCGAGACGGCGCTGCGCGAGGGCATCGTCGCCGACTATGTCGCGTCGAACCGCCCCGGGATCCTGCTGGTCGAGGAGTTTCCCGACCTGCGGCGGCGCAGCGTGATGGAGCTGGCCCGCCGCTGCCACTTCCGCGAGGACCATGGCACGCACGTGGCGCGGCTGGCGCTGTCGCTGTTTCACCAGACGCGGCGGCTGCACAAGCTGACCGACGGCGACGCCGAGCTGCTGGAGTACGCGGCGCTGCTGCACGACATCGGCTTTTACATCTCACCGCACCGGCACCATCGACACACCGAGTATCTGATC
Source organism: uncultured Pseudomonadota bacterium (assembly GCA_963737345.1). Lineage (GTDB taxonomy): Bacteria > Myxococcota_A > Polyangia > Fen-1088 > Fen-1088 > JADGRB01. Next base: position 29,499 of record CAVTSM010000001.1, read on the forward strand.
AAGAGCCACGCGATGACGGGCTTTTCGAAGTCCGAGGTGCAGACGATCGCGCTGACCGCGCGCCACCACCGCAAGGCCGAACCGCGCGCCGGGCACGGGGCGCGCCAAGTCGCTGTCCAAGAGCGACGTGCGCCGCGTGCGCTACCTGGCGGCCATTCTGCGGGTCGCCGACGCGCTGGATCGCACGCACGCGCGGCTGGTGCGAGCGGTGCGCTGCTCGATCTCCGCGCGCACCGTCGAGGTGCGGGTCGACGCCGACGGCGATCCCGAGCTGGAGCTTTGGGCCGCGCGCCGCAAGGGGGACTTGTTCGAGGCGCTGGCGGGCCGCAAGTTGCGGTTCGCGGTGGATGGCATTCGCGATCGAGAAGAGGCGCCCGTGCAGTCGGCCGCCACCACCGAACGGCCTGCCGCCACGCCGCTGCGGGTGATCAAGAGGGCATCCGGCTAGACCGAGACCGACCGAGGGCGGTTCGCCCTCATAGCGCCAAGGCGAAGCGCAGAAGCAGCTCGTGCTCCCAGCGGCCGGCGGCCTTCAGCGTCTGGACGGTCTCGGAGGTGCCGCTCCATTGGTGAAGCAGATAGTTGGCCGAGAGGCGAATGAAACGCCCGCGCCAGTAGTTGACGCCGGCGGTACCGCAGAGGACACGGGTGGTTGCGATCGCCGGGTTCCCCAGCGTCGGCGTGTCGCTGTTCAGGTCCTCTTTCAAGAGCTCGCCGCGAATCGCCAGCATGAGCCCGTCCTCGAGCAGGGGCCGGGTGGGCGGCGCCACCCGCGTCGGCAGCTCGAAGCCGGGGGCCGCGAGCAGCGCCTGGTCGCCCAGCACCCATAGCCAGAGCTCGCCATATCCCGCGATGCCATCCAGCGTGGCGGTGCCCATCGGCACGAACCCTGTCGCCCCGTCGGCCCCTTCGCTGAGGTGCTGCTTTTTCCAGACGAGCTCGCCACGCAGGCCGAAGCGCGGCCCGAGTGGAAGATTCAGCTCCCCCGCGAACGCTTCGACTGTCCCCTGCTCGTGCAACGCCACGCCGGGCGAAGCGGCGCCCAGCGTCCAGCCCGCCTGAAAGAAGGCGACCCCTCCCGGCGTGGCCTGGACAGGTGCCTTCGGTCCCAGCACGTGAGCGCCATGCCAGGCTGACGCGCCGATCGAGACGCGGCTCCACGGGGCGTCGCCGGCGGCGAACGGGGCCCACACCAGCCGGCCGATCGCGTCGGCCTGGTTGTCGAGATTGCGGAAGCCGGGCCCCTCGCCGTCGAACAAGCCGGCCGAGTAGTAGAACCGGCGCTCCGCGAGCAGCCCGTGAACCATCGCGCCGACGTCCTTGTTGCGGGGGGCGCCCAGGGTCCGCGCCGTCATCGCCCGTTCGATGAAGTCCGTCTCGGTGTCCGACGTGCGGTTTTCGAGCGTGAACGGGACGTCGAACTGGCCGGCCTGTACGATCAGCGCGTCGCCCAGCGGGGCGTAGGCGATGTAGTCATCCGCCGCCGGCCAGAGGCTGGGGGCGACCTGAGTGCCCGCCGGCGGGGCCGGGGCGAAGTCGCCGCCGACGTCGAAGTAGAACGCGTCGCCGACCCACCCGCGCAGCTCGACGCGGGCCCGCCGGATGAAGAGGCCGCTCTTCGGGTTCTGTTTGGGAAAGAACGCGCCGTCCACCTGGAGGCGCCCGCCCGGGAAAAGCGTCAGCTCGCCGCCGTGCGAGCGCCAGGCCAGACCCTGGGCCGTTGTGGTCGCCGCGGCGGCGTCCGCGGCGGTTTGGCCCCGCGCCGGACCGCCGGTGGCCGCCGCCACGACGCCGACGATGCAGACGAGCCGGGCCAGGATCATCGGGGGTGCCGTATTGTACCCGGCACGCACCGGCCCCGCGAAATGAGAGACTGCGGGCGTGTCGGACGAGCCCCGTTTATCGCGTGAGCGAGTGGAGGCGCTGGCGCGCAAGTACCGCGTCCTCGTCGAGCTGCGCGAGCGCCGCGACGGCGACGGCACGGGTCCCGCGACGACCCGGGCCGAACTGCGGGCCCTGGCCGCCGAGTTCCCGGGATGCGCTCCGCGAGCTGGACACCCTGGGCACGCCCGAGCTGCGGCGGCGGGCCGAGGCCTGCGCGGCGGCGGCTGCCACCGGCACGGGTGAGCCGTGGATGGCCTGGATCGATCGATTTCCACGCGCTGATGCGCCGGGCGCTGCAGGCGCGGGCGCGCGGCGGTGCCGCGGACCCCTTCGAGCGCGCCGTGCTGTCGCCGCCCGGCGGTCGCATGCTGCCCGTCGTCGTCGCCGCGGTCGCGGCCGCGTTCGGCGAACCGCAGGAGCGGGTCGCCGCCAAGCTGTTCCCGTCGCGCCGCCCGGCGGCGGGGACGGACGGTTGATTGAACGGCCTTGAGCCGGGCAGGCCGGGCCGGGGGAATTTCGGGGCCGGACCTCGGGTTTCCTGGCACATGACCCAGAAGCCGACGGGCGGAAGGCGCCGGGTTGCGGGGCGTGCCGCGCTGCTGGTGGCGGCGGCGGCGGCGGCGTGGGTGGCGTTGGTGGCTCACCCGCAGCCGCTCTTCGCCTACACGACGCGCGAAGCGAACATCGTGTTGCACGCGCGCCGGCCGTTTCCGGCGGCGACGCAGCCGATGCTGGCGGAGGTCGTGCGGCGCGTGTCGCGATCGCCGCTTTACGATCCGGCGCGCGTCCACGACGTGTTCCTGTGCGACACGCCGGGGCTGTTCGGGTTCCTGGCGCTGTGGGACTGGAAGGTGGGCGGCGTCACGCAGACCATGCTGGCGGGGCACATCTTGATCCGGCCGCATGATATTTCGCGCGGCGTGCTCTTCGGGCGCAATGGAGAGGCAAAGCAGGGGCGAAGCCTGGCCTACTTCATCGCGCACGAGGTCACGCACGCCATGACGGCCGATCGCCTCGGGCGATGGCGCTACCAGCGCCTCGCGGCGTTTCAGAGGGAGGGTTACGCCGACGTCGTCGCCTTCGATCGCGCGCTGGACCTGCGGGCCGAACGCGCGACCCTGATCCGTGACGCTCCCGAGATGGACCCGCGCCGCTCGGGCCTCTATCGCCGCTATGAGCTGCTGGTCGACTACCTGCTTCGGCGGCGCGGCATGAGCGTCGACGCGCTGCTGGCCGCGCCGCTCGACCCGCGCGCAACGGAGGCTGAGCTCCTCGCCGACCGCGCGCTGTGACTCACTCGCCGGGCGAACGTCACCGTGCGGCGAGCCGCGCCCGCAGCGTCGCCGCGTCCGTGGCCGGCAGATCGCATCGCCCCTGGACGCAGACGTAGGCGGTTGGCTGACCGGCCAGCGCCGGCTTGTCGGCCAGCCACGGGATGAGTGGCGCCAGTCCGCGCGCGGTGGCCTCGTCGGCCGCCACCAGCGCGCGCGCCGGGACGAACGTCGTGCGCAGCAGGTCGAGCAGCGGCGCCGCGCTCGCCTCGCCCGCCGCCGGCCAGACGACCGCCACCTCTTTGGCCTGGCCGCTCGCGTACTCGACGGCCAGCAGCGCCTCGGCCAGGGCCAGCGGGTTCTCGGTCAGCGCGGCCGTCAGGCTGGCCAGCGCCCGGTCGGCGACCGCGCGCCAGCGGTCGTCGGTCGTCAGCGTCGCGAGGCGCATCGCCGACAGCAGCGCGACGGACGTCCCCGACGGCTCGGCGCCGTCGTAGGCGGGCTTTTCGCGCGCGATCAGCCGTTCGTGATCGGCGGCGGTCATGAACCACCCACCGGCGGGATCGGCGAACAGCCGCTCGGTCTGATCGGCGGTCGACAAGGCGGCCTCCAGCCAGCGCCGATCGGCGGTGGCTTCGAAGAGGTCCAGCAGACCGGCGGTCAGGAAGGCGTGGTCCTCGAGAAATCCAGCCGCGCCCGTGCGCCCGTCCTTCCAGCTTCGCGCCAGGCGACCCTCTACGCGCATCGTCTCCAGCACGAAGGTGGCGGCGCGGGCCGCCGCCGCGACGTAGCGCGGCTCGTTCAGAACGCGCCCGGCGACGGCCAGACCCGAGATGGCGAGGCCGTTCCAGGCGGCCAGGATCTTCTGGTCTCGCAGCGGCGGCGGGCGGCGGGCGCGGACGGCGTACAGCGCGGCGCGCGCGCCGGCCAGCGCGGCCCAGACGTCCTCGTCGGGGCGGGCGACGTGCAGGATATTGGCACCTTCGAAGTTGCCTTCGGCCGTGACACCGTAGTGGGTGACGAAGCGCGCCACCTCGTCGGGGCCGCGCGGCGCCAGCACGTCTTCGATCTCGCCGCGCGACCAGACGAAGAACGCGCCCTCTTCCTGGTGTCCGTCGGGCGTCATCGAATCGGCGTCGGTCGCCGAGTAGAACGCCCCCTCGGGCGATGACATTTCGCGCAGCAGGTAGTCGCAGGTCTCGCGGACGACGCGCGCAAAGTCCAGGCGGCCCGTCGCCTGGTACGCCTCGGCGTACGCGACGGTGAGCAGCGCGTTGTCGTAGAGCATCTTCTCGAAGTGCGGCACCAGCCACACGGCGTCCGTCGAGTAGCGATGGAACCCGCCGGCCAGCTGGTCGTACATCCCGCCGGCCGCCATCTTTTCCAGCGTCAGCGTGGCCATCGCCAGCAGCGCCGGATCGCCGCTCCGCGCGTGCGCGCGCAGCAGCAACCGCGCGGGAATGTTCGACGGAAACTTGGGGGCGCGGCGCAGGCCACCGTTCACGTCGTCGAAGAGGCGCTTGTAAACGCTCACCGCCTGGTCGACCAGCGCCGGCCCCGGCCGCTCCGCCGTCGCCGCTCCGGCGGTCGGTTCCATCTGCGCCTTGACGGCGCGCACCAGCGCCTCGGCCGCGCGGCCGACGCGCTCCGTGTCGGAGACGTAGGTCGCGTGAATGTCGCGCACGATCTCGAGGAAGCCGACCTGCGCGCCGCGCGCGCCCGCCCGCGGCGGAAAATACGTGCCACCGTAAAACGGTTCGCGATCCGGCGTCAGCCAGACGCTCATCGGCCAGCCGCCCGACTGGGTCAGCGCCTGCACCGCGGCCATGTAGACGGCGTCCACGTCCGGGCGCTCCTCGCGATCGACCTTGATGGCCAGGTAGTGGCCGTTCAGAAATCCGGCGATCTCCGGGTCCTCGAACGATTCGGCCTCCATCACGTGACACCAGTGGCAGGTCGCGTACCCGATCGACAGGAACACCGGGCGGCCCAGCTGCCGCGCCGTTTCGAACGCCTCGTCGCCCCAGGGGCGCCAATCAACCGGGTTGTGCGCGTGCTGCAGCAGGTACGGGCTGGACTCGAGAATCAGCCGGTTGGTGTACTTCGGGGCGTCTCCAACCAGATGATGCGTTCGCGGCGTGTACCCGCCGGGCGCCGTTTGCCGTCGCGCCAGCGCCTCGGCCAGCGCGGCGGACAGCTCGGATGGATAGGACGGCGCTTCCGGCGGGGCGGCGATGGAGCTCACCGCTGGAAGCTAGCACCGGTTTCAAAATCAACCTCGTCGAACAGCGCGGCGGCCGCTTCCCAGCCGGGGCCGCGCGCGCCAAAGCGGCCCACCACACGCACGCCGAGAGAGCGCGCGCGGCGGGCGACCACAGCCGGCAGCTTCCCTTCCAGCGTCGAGGCGTCCAGCCGGCCTTCGCCGGTCACGACGGCGTCGCAGCCGCGACAGGCCTCGTCGAAGCCCAGCACCTCGCAGCATGCGCTCGCCGCCGTCGACCAGCGCGGCACCCAGCGAAAGCAGCTTCCCGCCCAAACCGCCGGCCGCGCCGGTGTGCGGGCCGCGCGGCAAGCCCAGCGCCGCCAGCCGCGCCGCCAGGATCGGCACATCTTCGGGGACGCGCACCTTTCTGCGGCCCGAAGAGCCGCGCGGCGTCGGCCAGGTCCGTCCTCACGTCGCAAAACACGGTGGTGGCGGGCAAGCGGAGCGCGGGCCAGTCACGCCCGCCGTCGACGGTCGCGCTGCCACCGAGGCCGACCCAGAGGCGCGGCTGGTCCTGGAAACGGACCAGCAGGTCGCCCAGCCCGCGGCTGGAGGCCGCCAGCGGATCCAGCCGGTCGAGATCCGCGAGCCCAATTACCTTCGCACACTCGACCGCCACGCCGCCCCCGGGCAGCCGCAGGACCGGCACCAGGCGCGTACGACCGAACGGATCCGCCGCCGGCACCTGCTCGATGGCGCCGCCCAGCCCATGCTGCAAACACTCGAGGAACCCGTCGCCCCCGTCGCTGAGCGGCAGCAACCGATCGCCAGGCGCCGCCAGCCGCCGCGCGGCCTCCACCGGGCTCAGCGTCCCCTTAAATGCAGTAGGCGCAACCAAATTCATCGCAGCCAAGACCCAAAGACGGAGTTTGAAACGCCAGGACGCAGGGACGCCAGGAACCCCGAGCAGACGTCAGAGGGCAGGAATTTTCAGAGGTGGTTGCGGCGGGGAGCGAGGTTCATCTCAAAACGGCGCGTCCTGGCCTCCCCGCGTCCTGGCGCTTTCTGGCCCTACGGCGCGCCGGTCGCCTTCTCGAACATCTGGTCGACGGGGACGACCTTGATGGCGTCCTTGGCGATGGGCACCGGGAACTTCTCGATGATCTTGTCCTCGGCCAGTGATGTCGGCGCGGCGTGCCGGCCGTGTCGTAGGTGATGGGCGTCGGGGCGTCGCTGGCCAGCTTGTCGGCCAGCTGCTGGGCGTGGTCGGCCACCATCGCGATGCAGAGGCCGGTCAGCGACAGGTGCTTGCGAACGGCCCGGTCGACGTCCGCCTTCGTCATCCTGGGCAGCCGCGCCTGCAGCTCTTTGACCAGGTCCTTGCCGGTGATGAGCGCGTCGATCGCGTACCCCAGCCGCCGCGAGACGTCCTGTGTCCAAAGGTTGGCGTAGTTGGCCAGGAAGGTCTTGGTGGCCTGAAAGCCCGATTCGGGGATGCCGTCGCGGATCAAACGGTCGGTCTCGAACAGCGACGCGCGCAGCGCGAAGAGGCTGTTCTGGGGCGGCACCGGGCGCAGCCAGAGCTCGAAGTGCTGCTGCCGGCGCGGGATGTTCGGCAGCGGGAACGTCGACCAGCCGTCCTGGATGAAGTTCTCGATGTAGGCGTAGTCGCCGTAGTTCAGACCGCGGTTGCCGCGCAGGTGGTTCATCAGCACGCCGTTGAACGTGCGGTGCTCGCCCAGGTACGACCGCGCCACCGTCAGCGGGTAAAAGTCGGGATCCTTGCGGGTCACGTCGACGACGCGGCCGATCGAGATCGCGTTGGCGCGCGCGTCCTTCTGCACGATCAGCAGCTGGTTCTCGCGGTAGACCGGCGGGGGCGGCAGCTTGGGCAGCGGGGGCGCCTTGGCGGGCAGCGCCGCGAAACGCTTGGCGAAGGTCTCGGCGAACCCCGCCGGGTACCCGCCCGCCACGCCGACGATCAGGCGGCTGCGCGCGAAGTGGCCGGCGTAAAAGGTCTTGATGTCCTCCAGCGTGATGGCGGTGAGCCCAGCCGCCGTGCCCTGCGTCGGCGTTCCGTAGGGGTGCCCCTTGTACAGGATCGTCGCCAGCGCCTGCTTGCCCAGATCCTCGTCGGCGTTCCCGCGCAGCGTCTTCGTGACGTAGTCGAGCGCGTCTTGCTTGTTGCGCGTGAAGTCCTCCTCGGCAAAGCGCGGCGCCAGGACCTGGTCGGCCAGCAGGTCGGCGAATTTCGCCAGGTTGTCGCGGTGGACCGTCCCTTCGAAGACGATCGTCTCCTTGTCGCCGTAGGTGCGGATGTCGGCGGCCAGCGGGTACAAGCGCGTCCAGCAGCTCGCCGTACGTGCGCGTCTGGCTGCCGCCGCGGCCGATCATCTGCGCCGTCAGCGCCGACAGCCCTTCTTTGCCGGCCGGGTCGTCGACGGAGCCGATCTGGAACACCAGGCGGATCGCGCACAGCGGCGTGGTCGGCGACGGGATGAACACGGTGCGGATCGCCCGCGACCTTGGTCGGGGTCTTGGTCGGGGTTTTGGCTGGGGCTGCGCGGCCGGCTTCTCCGCCGGCGCGGCGGCCACGCTGGCGGCGGACAGGACCAGGGACAGCAGCATGACGGACCTCATTTTTCCCGCCTTCAGGGTGACGACGGTGCGGTTGGCCGGCTTGAAGTAGGTGGCTGCCACGCGCTGGACGTCGGCGCTGGTGACCTGGTCGTAAAGCGCGAAGTACGCGTTGATCGACTCCAGCTCGCCGGTCAGCGCCAGGAACGACGAGGCCGTGGTGGCGGTCTTGTCGGCGGTCGAGAGCTGCCCCGCGAACGCGTACTTCACGTGTGACAGGACCTCGGCCAGCAGCTTCTCGTCGACGCCCTCCTTGCGCGACGCGGGCCATCTCTTCTTGGATCGCCTGCTCGACGTAGGCGATGTCGGCCGGCTTCTTGATCCGCGAAAACACCGTGAACAGGTTGGGGTCCACGTGCGCGTCGTTCGACCCGGACAGCGACTCGACCTTCTGCTCTTTGATGACCAGGCGCTTGTAGAGGGGCGCGCGCTCCGAGAACAGCAGCTCGGCCAGCACGTCCAGCGTCGGCAGGTCGACGTTCTTCGTCGAGAAGCCCGGCGTGTGGTAGCCCTCGACCAGCATCGGCAGCGTCGGGCCGGGCCAGGTCAGGTCCACGTGCTGCGCGCTTCTTCTGCGGCGGCTCGACGGGGATCGCCGGGTGCGGGCTGCCGGGCTTCCAGTCGCCGTAGCGTTCCTGCACCAGCTTGAACACCGTCTCGGCGTCCGCGTCGCCCACCACCAGCAGGACGACGTTCTCGGGGCGGTAGTAGCGATCGAAGAACTGCCGCGAGTACGCCATCTCGTTCGGCATGTTCTCGATGTCCTTCAGGAAGCCCATCGTCGTGTGCTTGTACGTGTGGGTCGTGAAGGCGTGGTCGTACAGCGTCTCGATCATCTTCTCGATCGGGTTCGACGCGTTCTTGTTGTATTCGCCCAGCACGGCGCGGGCTTCCTTCTGGAAGTCGGGCTCGGCGTACTGCAGGTGCTGGAAGCGATCGCTCTCCAGCTCGACGATCTTGGGCAGCGCGTCCTTGCCGGCCAGGATGTGGTACACGGTCAAGTCGTCGGACGTGAACGCGTTCGAGTCGGCGCCCATCTGCTTGAGCGCGGCGTTGTAGGCCTCCAGCGGGTATTTCTGGGTGCCGTGAAACATCATGTGCTCGAAGAAGTGCGCGAAGCCGGACTTGCCGGGCTCGACCTCGTTGCGGCTGCCGGTGCGCACGACCGAGTAGTAGGCGACCAGTCCCGGCGAATCGTAGGCCACCACGTAGACCCGCAGGCCGTTGGCCAGCGTCTTCTCCGTCACGGGGAACGGAAACGCCAGGCTGGCCGTGCCGCCACCGTTTCCCGGGGTGCCGGCGCCCGGCGCGGTGCCGGCCGGGGGCAGGGGTGGCGCTCCGCCCAGCGGCCGCGCGGCCGGGACGGGTGAACGCCGCGAGAAGCGGCAGGGCCAGTGCGCCGGCAACCAGCGCGGGTGTGAGCAGCAGGCGCATCAGACCTCCAATCGACGCTAGGATAGCGACGCCCGATGAAAACAGAATCGCCGCGGGGTCACAACCGGTTCTCGGTCGCCGGGCGGCTGCTGGTCGGCGGGCGGCTGGTCGAGGGGGCGGCCATCGTCGACGGCGAACAGATCGTGGAAGTGCGGGAAAGCCCCGTCGGGAGGCTGCCCGAGCCGCGGTTCGACGCAGCCATCGTTTCGCCGGGGCTGGTCGATCTGCAGTGCAACGGCGGGTTCGGGGTCGAGGTGGGCGGCGATCCGGCGGCGCTGCGCGAGCTGGCGCGCCGGCTTCCGGCGACGGGCGTGACCACCTTCCTGCCGACGCTGGTCAGCGCCGGCCCGGCGGCGTACCGGGCCGCCGCCGCTGCCTGGGCGGCCGCGCAGGGCGCGCCCGGCGCCGCGATGCCGGGGCTGCACCTCGAAGGACCGTTGCTGGCGCCGGCGCGCGCCGGCGCCCACGACCGGCGCGCGATCGAGGACGCCGACGCCACCCTGGACGACGTCCTCGACGAGCTGCTGGCGGCGGACGCCGTCCGCCTGGTGACCCTGGCGCCCGAGCGTCCCGGCGCGCTGGATCGCATCGCGCGCCTCTGCGCGGCCGGCGTCACGGTCAGCCTGGGGCACACCGACGGCAGCTTCGCCGAGATCACCGCCGGCATTCAGGCTGGCGCGCGCCTCGCGACCCATCTTTACAGCGCGATGTCGCCCTTCGCGCACCGAGCGCCGGGCGCCGTGGGGGCCGTGCTGACCGACGATCGGCTGACCGCGACTGTGATCGCGGACGGCGTGCACACGCACCCGGCCGCCCTGCGGCTGGCGCTGCGGGCGAAGGGGGCCGATCGGCTCGCGCTGGTGACCGACGCCGTGGCAGCCGCCGGGGCGCCTCGGCCGGTCGCTACCGGCTGGGCGGCCTGGACGTCGTCTCCGACGGGACCAGCGCGCGCCTGCTCGACGGAACGCTGGCCGGATCGGCCCTGACGCTGGACGCCGCCGTGCGGGCCATGGTCAGGCTGGCTGGCGCGACTCCCGCCGAGGCGCTGGCGATGGCCAGCACGGTCGCCGCCGACGCGATCGGCCTGCGCGACCGCGGACGCCTGGCGCTGGGCCAGCGGGCCGACCTGGTCCTTTGGTCGGCTGATCTGGCCGTCGAGACGACGATCGCCGGCGGCGCGGTCGTCCATCCCTGACCAACCCCACGCTTCGCGCGGTCAGTGGATCCGGCAGGCGTGGGGAAGGGCGGCCAGGATCTCGGCCTCGCGCCTGCCGAAGTAGGCCAGGCGTTCGTCGAACTCAGCGTCGCGGACCAGCGCGCGCCCGAGGTCGAGGAAGATCTCGGCGTGGCGCTCTTCGGCGTCGCCCAGCGCGGCATAGAAGCGCGCCAGCTCGTCTTCCCGGTGACGGTCGAACCCTGCGGCGAGCAGCATCAGACGCTCGTGCGACCGCGCCTCGATGAAGGCGGCCACCAGCAACGCGTCCAGCAGCCGCCCGGGCTCCTGGCCGCGCACCTCGGCCAGCAGGGCGCGCGCGTACTGGTTGGGGGTGTCGGCGCGCGGCGTCCACCCGCGCCGCGCCATCAGCCGCCGCCACTTGCACGACGTGGCTGGTCTCTTCATGCGCGAGGCGCGAGAGCTGCGCGACCGACGTCCCGCGGTGCGGGTAGCGGCGCACCAGCGAAAGCGCGTTCTCGGCCGCCTTTCGCTCGCAGTGCAGGTGGTCGGACAGCAGCGCCTGCAGATCGGCCGCGCTGGACGCGAACCACCGCGGGTGCGTCGACGACTGCAGGATCGCGCGCGCCGGCGAGTCGGCCATCAGGCGGCCGCGCGGCCGTGGCTGCGGCCCGGCTGCACCGCCGCGATGAACGTCAGGCCGGGGTTGTTCTGGATGGCGTCGCGCATGGCCCAGTCGCTGTCGAACAGGATGAGCGGGCGATCCTCGATGTCCAGCACGCAGGTCATGCGCCCCGGCCGCTCGAACTTGTTGGGCTCGAACGGCGTCCCGGTCACCCAGCGCGCGTGCTTGTAGGGCAGCGGCTGCAGGCTGACGGCGACGCCGTACTCGCTTTGCAAGCGGTGCTGGATCACCTCGAACTGCAGCACGCCGACGGCGCCCAGGATCGGGTCGCGCGACAGGCGCAGCCGGTCGAAGAACAGCTGCACGGCGCCCTCCTCGGACAGCTGCTCGAGGCCAATCTTGAGCTGCTTGCGCTTGAGCGGGTCCCTCAGCGCCGCGATCACGAAGTGCTCGGGCGAAAACCGCGGCACGCCCTGGAACTCGAACGGGCGCCCCACCACCAGCGTGTCGCCGATTCGCAGCGCGCCGCCGTCCCAGACGCCCAGGATGTCGCCCGCGTAGGCCTCGTCGACCTGCGTGCGCTCTTGACCCAGGAACTGCACGGTCCGGGTCATCGCGAACGGTTTGCCGGTGCGCGCATGCAGGACCTCCATGCCGCGCGTGAACTTGCCCGAGCAGACGCGCACGAACGCGATCCGGTCGCGGTGGCGCGGGTCCATGTTCGCCTGGATCTTGAAGACGAACCCCGAGAAGGACGGGGTGGCCGGTTCGATCGGCCCGGTCGACGCGACGCGCGCGGCCGGCGGCGGCGCCAGATCGACGAACAGGTCCAGGAACGGCTCGACGCCGAAGTTGGTCATGGCGCTGCCGAAGAAGACCGGCGACAGCTGGCCCGCCAAGAACGGCTCGCGCGCGAACGGGTGGCTGGCACCCTCGAGCAGCGCGACCTCTTCCTGCAGCTCGGCGAAGGCGCGCTCGCCCAGGGTCGCGCGCACGATCGGGTCTTCCAGCGTGGTCGTCGACATGGGGGCCTGCGTCGTTCCCGAGGCCGTCCGATCGAACTTCAGCACCTGCCCGGTGGCGCGATCGACGACACCGACGAAGCTGCTCCCGGAGCCGACCGGCCAGTTCATGGCGCGCGGTGGGGATGCCCAGCACCCGTTCGATCTCGTCCAGCAGCTCCAGCGGCGGGCGGCCCACGCGGTCCATCTTGTTGATGAACGTGACGATCGGAATCCCGCGCATCCGGCAGACCTGAAACAGCTTGATGGTCTGCGGCTCGATCCCCTTGACGCTGTCGATCAGCATGACGGCCGAATCGGCGGCGGCCAGCGTGCGGTAGGTGTCTTCGCTGAAGTCGTTGTGGCCCGGCGTGTCCAGCAGGTTCATCCGCCGCCCCGCGTACGTGAACTGCAGCACGCTGGTGGTGATCGAGATGCCGCGCTGCCGCTCCAGCTCCATCCAGTCGCTGGTGATGGCGCGCCCCGATTTGTTGCCTTTGACGACCCCGGCCAGGTGAATGGCGCCGCCGTAAAGCAGCAGCTTCTCGGTCAAGCGTGGTCTTGCCGGCGTCCGGGTGCGAGATGATCGCGAACGTCCGGCGGTTGCCGATCTCTTGCTGCAGCTGGTCAGTCATGGGGTAAAGCCGCGCTAGCATAACCTGCCGACTCGACCCGGACGGTCATAACTTCGGACCAGCTTGCGGCCGGTCAAAGCAGCGCGAGCAAGGCGGCGATGCCGGCACCCAGGGTGTAGAGCGACTCGCCGGCGATGAGACCGCCGCCGATCAGCGAAGACGTGCTCATGTCGGCGGGGAGCTCGTCGGCGTGCTCCTCGGGCGGCGCCTTGGCGGGCGCGGGCCGCGCCAGCAGCGACGAGAGCAGGCTGCCGGCCGCGAACCAGGCCGACGTCGCCAGGTCCAGGAAACCACCCGTGGACGACGCGTACGGGCTCGAGAGCAGGACGGCGTCGAGCACCCAGCCGACGGCGAACCCGGTGCGCCCGGACTCGATGAACCGGCGATAGGCGGCCGAGGCGCGCAACAGCTTGCGGGCGACCTCCGTGCCGAGACCGATGCCGAACCCCAGCCACAGCGCGTGCACCTGGTAGGGCGCCAGGTGGCCGAGGCCCCGGATCGCGCCCACGAATTTGAACGTCATCGCCGACTGCCAGACGCCGACGCGCGCCTCCGGGTGCGTGAACGTGTCGACCCGGAGCACGGGATACGCGGTCATGAAGAGCTGGGCGAGCACCACGCACAAGATCGCCCCCAGCACGACCCCCACCGCCTGATAGCGAAACTGGATGGCGCGGCTCGATCCCAGCCGCCACCCGGTCGACCGATCCTGCTGCATGTCGACGCCGATGCTGGTCGAGATCAAAAGGACGCTGGCCGCCATCATGGCCACCACCGGATCGCGCAGGCCCAGCGCGGACATCAGCAACACCGAGACCACGAAGGCGCTGGAGATTGGGTTCCAGTCCGAGATCCCCGTCGAGATTCCGTTCACGAACACGAACACGAACACCAGGCCCACGGCGAACACCACGAAGCCGAGCGGTTGGTCCAGCAGGACCGTCGAGACCAGGATCAAAGACACCGCCCAGAAGGCCACCCAGGCAGCCAGGCGCCCGCCGCCCAGGCCGCCGCTGGCAGGCGGTCGGGCGGTGGTGCCCTGCGCGCGCACGCGGCGGACGGCCTCGCGACCGATGACCGCGATGTCGACCAGGCCGGCCCCCATGATCATCGACAGGCCGACCAGAAAGCCGATCTTGCGGAACGGATCGTGCGGCCCCAGGTAGCCGGCGGCGCGCAGCCACGGCGTCAGCGCCCACCCGATCGCGGCCATGACCAGCGTCGGGACGCCGATGCGCGAGCCGACGATGAGCCCGGCCCCCAGGGTCGACGCCGAGAGGCCGACGCGCTCGAGCACGTTCACGCGAGAGACCAGCCCGGCGACCGCGATGCCGGCGGCCGTGCCGCCGCCCAGCTTGCCGATCGATCGCCGCAGGAGGCGCGCATCCGTCAGCGCGCGCAGGATGTTCGCGACCGCGTGGCCGGACGGGTACTCGAGCTGGAGCCGATCGACCAGCACCGGGGTGTACAGCATCCCGACGCCGATCCCGAACATGCCGATGCACCCGAAGTAAAGCGCCAGCTTCCAGGCCGCCGGCAGCGGCATCCCCAGCCAGACCATCGCCTGGATCAGCACGCCCATGCCCGCCACCGACGAGACGGACGCCGCCATCGTCTGGATGTAGTTGGCGCCGTGCTTTCCTTCGGCGCCGTAGCCGTAGGTGACGGTGCTGCCCAGGATCCCCGCCAGCACCTGGCCGCCGATCCCGAAACCGAGGCTGAACGTCATGTAGGCGTTCGTCACGGCGCAGAGTGGGCCCAGGATCAGCAACGCCACCGCGCCCAGCAGCAGGTGGTAGGCGGTGGTGCCGGGGGCGGGCAGGAATCGGCGGCGTGGGCCGACGCTCACGCGGGGCCCTGCCTCTGCCCCTGATGATGCCGGCCCATCTCGACGGCGCGCAGCACGTAGTCGCCCAGGGCGACGATCCCCAGCGTGAACGCCAGCACGATGGGGATGCGGGCGCGCACCCCCGCGACCAGCGAGGTGATGGCCAGGAACTGGGCGATGGTCGCGGCCTTGCCCAACGGGCTGGCGCGAAAATCGTAGCGCAGCCAGCGCCGCAAGGTGGGCACCGCCCGATAGACCAGCGACATGGGAAGCTGCAGAAGTTCGCGCGCCACGATCAGCGCCAGCAGTCCCAGCGGAACGCCGCGATGAACGTACAGCGCCGCCAGCACTGTTCCGACGAACAGCTTGTCACACAGGGGATCGAGCCAGGACCCGACGCCCGCCAGGTCGATGCCCGCGCGCCGCGCGGCGATGCCGTCCATAACGTCGGTGAGGGCCGCCGCCGCCAGCACGGCGATGGCCGGCAGCGTCCGGTCGGGCGCCGCGGCCACGACGACCCAGAACAGCAGACCCAGCGGCAGCCGCGCCAAGCTGAGCAGGTTAGGGGTCGTGAACCACCGACCGTTCGGGGCGCCGTCGGCCATTGTTTCGGGGAGCGTAACACCGACGCGGCACCCGTGAGCTGCGGCGACCGCCGTTTGCCGCTATCGAAACAGCGCGTCCGGATGGTGGCGCTGCGGTTCGGCTGAGACCGTCAGGCCGTCGCGCGGGATGACGACTTCATCCACGATCTCGCCGTCGGCGCAACGGACGTCGTCGCTGCCGGGCGAGGCCGGGCCGCAGACGGCCTCGACGCGAAGCTGATCCGCTGAAGCGGCGACCTTCAAGAATCCCAGGTGAATCGTCCGGTACGCGGTGAACGAGGGCGGCGTGCACGTGTCCCACAAGCAGGTGGTGTTCGGCGCGTGCTCCAGGGCGCCGCCGCCGGTTCCGGCCGTGATGTGGACCACGTGAGACTGTGGTTTGGTTCGTTCGTAGACGTGGCTGTGTCCGTTCAGGTTCAGCACGTACTTGGGAAAACGCCGCCCAAGGCCGTCCAAAATCGCGCGCAGCTGCGGCTCGCTGCCGTGGTGCCCGGATGAGTAGGCGGGGCGATGCCCGGCGGTGACGATGAAGTGGATGCCGGAGCTGGCCTGCGCTTCTTTGAACAGCGGTTCGATCTTGCGGGCCCAGTCAGGCCAGGTCGCCTCGCTGTAGGGCTCCGGGTAAATGACGAACCGGACGCCGCCGAAGTCGAACCAGTACCAGTC
This sequence comes from uncultured Pseudomonadota bacterium, assembly GCA_963737345.1. Lineage (GTDB taxonomy): Bacteria > Myxococcota_A > Polyangia > Fen-1088 > Fen-1088 > JADGRB01. The sequence continues at coordinate 45,462 of CAVTSM010000001.1, forward strand.
CTCGCCACAGCAGCCGGCGGCCGGCGCACCCGGCGCGGCCGCCGCGTGCGGAAGCGCGAAGCGCCCCTTGTAATTGCGCAGATCGTCGCGCGGCGGGTCGGCCCACTCGTGATTGCCCCACACCGGCATGTAAGCGGCGCGCCGCGACCAGGCCATCACGTCGTCGAAGTGCCGATCGACGGCCGCCTGTGACCGCAGGTCGGCGTAGGACAGGTCGCCCAGCAGCAGGACGAACCAGGGGGCCGCGCGGCGGAGGCCAGCGTTCACACCCGCGGCGCCGGGCTGGCCGCCCGAATCGCCCATGTCACCGACGGCGGCGAAAACGAAACCGGACGATTCCGGGGGCGGCGCGTGGAACGAGACGGGCACCGGGCGCGAGGCGTTCCCCACCTCATAGAAGTACTCGGCTCCCGCGGTCAGCCCGTCGGCCACCGCCTCTTGGAAGGGCCCCGCAGACGACGTGGGCAGCGGCGTTGGGGCATGCGCGGGCACCGTGCGCGGCGGCTGTCCCCTGGTCCAATACCGCAAAGTCGTCCCCACCCCGCGCCAGTCGAAGGTGACCGACGTCGGGCTGGTGTAGGTGAAGTGAACCTCGTGCGGTTCGTCGATGGGGGCGGCAGGGGCGGCGTTGAACCCGGCGTCGAACGCCAGCAGCACCGCGGCCCGCCCGCGGCAGCCGCTGCAGGCCCCGGCGATCGCCAGCAGCGAGACGCCGAACAGTCTCAGCCGCACTGAGCGCGCTGTCGCAAAAAGTGGTCGGCCAGCACCAGCGCGAACATCGCCTCGACGATCGGCACCGCCCGCGGCAGGACGCAGGGATCGTGACGGCCCCGTCCCTTGATGGTCGTCTCGCGTCCCTCCTCGTCGACGGTCTCCTGTTCGCGCAGGATGGTGGCCGTCGGCTTGAAGGCGACGCGGATGGTGATGGCCTCGCCGTTCGAGATCCCGCCCTGCACCCCGCCCGATCGGTTCGTCCGGGTGCGCACGCGGCCGCCACCATTGAAGAACGGATCGTTGTGTTGGCTGCCGGTCAGGAAAGTGCCGCCGAAACCGCTGCCAATCTCGAACCCCTTGGCGGCTGGCAGCGACAGCATCGCCTTCGCGAGCTCGGCGTCCAGCTTGTCGAACACGGGCTCGCCAAGCCCGGCCGGCACGCCGCGCGCCACCGCCTCGACGACGCCGCCCAAAGAATCGCCCGCCTTCCGCGCCTCGTCGATGCGCGCGATCATTCTTTCGGCGGTGGGCGCGTCGGGGCAGCGCGCGATGTTGGCGTCGACGGCGTCGCGGGTGACGGCCAGCGGATCGACGTCGGTCTCGATGTCCTGGACGCGCTGGACCCACGACACGATCTCGATGGGACCGGCCGCCGCCAGCGCCTTGCGCGCCAGCACGCCGGCCGCGACCCGCCCCACGGTCTCGCGCGCGCTGGCGCGGCCGCCGCCCTGCCAGGCGCGGACGCCGTACTTGGCCTGGTAGGTGTAGTCCGCGTGCGAGGGGCGGAACTTCGTCCGCATCTCTTCGTAGTCGCCCCCGCGGTTGTCCGTGTTGCGGACCATCATGGCGATGGGGGTCCCCAGCGTCAGCCCCTCGTGCACCCCCGACAGGATCTCGACCGCGTCGGCTTCCCGGCGTTGGGTCGTGATGATGCTTTGCCCGGGGCGCCGTCGATCCAGCTCCTGCTGGATCTCCTGGGCGGTGACCGGCAGCCGCGGCGGACAGCCGTCGACGATGACCCCCACCGCCGGGCCGTGCGATTCGCCGAAGGTCGTGATCCGGAAGGCCGAGCCGAAGCTGTTGCCTGCCATCAGCGGCCGCTTTCGCCCCCCGGCTTGCCCGGCAGGTGCTCGATCATCCCGCGGTGCACGGATTCACCCGCCAGCATGAAGACGCGCCCGCTGCCCTCTTCGATCTGAAGCATCAGATCGCCGGCCGCCCGGTAGCGCCACAGCTGCACAGCGCCGTCGTTCCGCTCTGGGATGTTGCCGGAGGTCTCGATCGTCGCGCGCGCGTGCAGGCGCTGGACATAGGTCAGTCGGTGGTAACTGATGGAGTCCGGCGGCGGCACCGTCAGGTCGAGGTCGCGGATCTCGTGCAGGACCAGCAGGCGCTCGGCGCTGGCTCCCTCACCGTCCAGCGGCGATTCGAACCAGGCGACGATCTCGCCGTCCAGCGCGCGCGCGAAGACCTGCACCTTGCCGGCGACCCGGTAGGTGGCGGTCCCCTCGACGACATAGTCACGTCCGGAAAAACTCAACACATCGCGAATCTGGATGGGCACGGGGCTCCTTGACAGGGCGGAGGTCGGCCGATTATACGGGCCGCCGAGACCCCGTGAAGCTCGAAGTCATTCGCGTCCTCGACGACGACGGCCGGGTGGTCCACCCCGAGCGCGAGCCGGCGCTGAGCGGGGACGATCTGCGGCGGCTGTTTCGCACCATGCTGCTGGTCCGCATCTTGGACGAGCGCATGATTCGCCTCCAGCGCCAGGGACGGATGGGCTTCTACCTGACGTCGCTGGGCGAGGAGGCGACGCACATCGGGGCGGCGCACGCGCTGCGGCTGGGCGATTGGCTCTACCCCGCGTACCGGGAGATCGGGGCCGCGCTGCACCGGGGGTACCCCCTGCGCACCTTCATGTGCCAGCTTTTCGGCAACGCCGAAGACCCCGTCAAGGGGCGCCAGATGCCGGTTCACCATTCGGTCCGCCGGCTGAACTTCGTGTCGGTCAGCTCGCCGGTCGGCTCACACATCCCGCACGCGGTCGGCACGGCCTGGGCGGCCCGGCTGCAGAAGACCGACGACGTCGCGGTCGCCTTCTTCGGCGACGGGGCGACCTCGACGCCGACCTTCCACGTCAGCATGACGTTCGCGTCGCTGAAGAAGGCGCCGGCGATCTTGCTTTGCCGAAACAACGGCTGGGCGATCTCGGTGCCGTCGTCGGCGCAAACGGCGTCGCCGTCGTTCGCGCAGAAGGCGGTGGCCTACGGCATGCCCGGCGTGCTGGTCGACGGCAACGACATCCTGGCCATGATCCACGTCGTCGGCGAGGCAGCGGCGCGCGGGCGCCGGGGCGAGGGACCGACCCTCATCGAAGCGCGCACCTACCGGCGCGGCGCCCACAGCTCGTCGGACGATCCGTCGAAGTACCGCGACCCGGACGAGCCGCGCGCCTGGGAGCGGCGGGACCCCATCGAGCGGCTGCGCAAGTACGCGCGCGGGCGTGGCGAGCTGGATGTCGCGTTCGAGGAACAGGTTCGTGCCGAGATCGACGCCGACATCAACGACGCGCTGGCGTACGCCGAGGCCCGCCCGCCGAAGCCGCCCCTGTCCAGCCTGGTCGAGGACGTCTTCGCGGAGGTCACGCCGCGGCTGCGCGAAGAGCTGGCCGCCGTCGAAGCCGAGATCGCCAAGCACGGACCGAAGCGCGCGCCGCACAGCTGAGTCCGTTTGCGGGTGCGGGTTTGACAAACCCGGCGGCCCCTGGCAGATCGGCCGGGTACGCCCGAGGGGGGACGGGCGCTGTTTCCACGCGCGAAAGGCCATCCCTTGTCCAACCTGAAGAGCTCCTCCGCCTGGGCCGCGACGTCTGACGACGCGACCGAGATAGGCGCCATCGTTCACGATCTGCGCAACGTGCTGTCGGCCATCCGCGGTTTTGGGACGGTCGTCGTCGAGGAAATGCGCCCCGACGATCCGGCGCGCTCGGACATCGAGCAAATCCTGAGGGCCGTCGATCAGGGGGCGGCGGTGGTGGAACGCCTGTCCGCGCTCCGGTCGCGCTTGACGGCCGAGCACCCGCTCCCGTCGCCGGCCAATTCACACCGCGAACCGGCGACGCCGTGGGCCCTGCGGAAGTCGCCGCGGTCCGCCACCGTGCTGGTCGTGGAGGACGACGATCTGGTGCGAACCATGGCGGTGCGGGTGTTGCGCCGGAACGGGTACGGGACGCTGGACGCCGCCACCGAGACCGAAGCCGAACACAAGGCGACCGCTCACGGCGTCCCCATCGATCTGCTGCTGGCCGACGTCGGCCTGCCCCGGGCCGGCGGTCCCGAGCTGGCCGCCCGCCTGCGACAGCGCTGGCCGCGCCTCCAGATCCTCTTCATGAGCGGCCTCGGGCGGACGGCGCTGGCGGAACAGGGGATCGCGCTGGATGCCGCGTTCCTCGAAAAGCCGTTCGCACCGGCGACGTTGGTGGAACGGATCGCCGTGTTGCTGGCGTCCGGAGCCTGAGGGAACGTCAGGGGCCGCCGTCAGGGCCCACGTCAGGGCCGCCGTCAGGGCCGACTTCGGCGATGATCTCTCGGAGCCGCCCCTCCATGAGGGCGCGGATTTCTTGCAGACGCCCGGGTGTGTCCGCCTCGAAGCGCATGACCAGGACGGGGCCTGTGTTCGAGGCCCGCACCAGCCCCCAGCCGTCGCGGTGGCCGGGCTCGCCGAACAGCACGCGGACCCCGTCGACGTCGACCACCGCGTAGCGTTCGCGGAACCAGGCGACGGCGCGCTTGACCACCTCGAACTTCACGTCGTCGGGGCAGGGCATGCGGATTTCCGGCGTGTTGTGCAAGACCGGCAGCGTGTCGTACAGCTGGGCCAGGGTCTGGTCCGAGTGGGTCAGGAGCTCGATCAGGCGCAGCCCGGCGTACACGGCGTCGTCGAAACCGAACCAACGATCGGCGAAGAACATGTGGCCGGACATCTCGCCGGCCAGCGCCGCCTTTTCTTCCTTCATCTTGGCCTTGATCAGCGAGTGGCCGACCTTCCACATGACGGCCCGGCCGCCGCGGGCCGCGATGTCGTCGAACAGCGCCTGGCTGCACTTGACCTCGCTCACGAAGGTGGCGCCCGGCAGCCGCTGCAGGATCTCGCGCGCGAACAGCATGACCAGCTGGTCGCCCCAGATGATGCGCCCCTGCCCGTCGACGGCGCCGACCCGGTCGGCGTCGCCGTCCAGCGCGATGCCCATCTCGGCGCCGGTGGACTTCACGCGCGCGATCAGGTCGGCCAGGTTTTCGGGAACCGTGGGATCAGGATGGTGGTTCGGGAAGCGGCCGTCGGCGTCGCAGTAGATCGCGTCGACGTCCAGCCCCAGCCGCTTGGCGATGGGCAGGATCGCCAGGCCGCCGGTCCCGTTGCCGCCGTCGATCACCAGCTTGAACCGGCGCGGCCCCAGCTTGATGTTGTCGGCGATGGTGTCGGCGTAGTCGCGCAGGATGGCGTGCTCGGTGGCGCGCCCCGGCGCCACGCCGGTTCGAAAGGCTCGCTTTTCGATCCGCTCGCGCAGCTTCTGGATCTCGGCGCCGTAGATGGTCGCCTTGCCGCGCATGATCTTGAAGCCGTTGTCCTCGGCCGGGTTGTGGCTGGCGGTGATCATCACGCCGCCTCCCACGCCCAGGTGGAACACGGAGTAGTAGAGGCCGGGCGAATGCAGGACCCCCACGTCGACCACGTCCAGCCCGGAGGCCAGCAGCTCGCGCTTCATGGTGGCGTGAATGCGCGGCGACGACAGGCGACAGTCGCGTCCCAGCGTGATGCGCTGGACGCCCGCTTCGGCGAAGTAGGCGCCGATGGCGCGGCCCAGGTCGGCCACGAACTCGTCGGGGAAGTCGCGCTCGGCGTCGCCGCGGATGTCGTACTCGCGAAAAACTCTGGGGTTCATCGGGGGCCTCTCACAGCAGATCGGTGCGGCCGGCCTTCTTGGCGGCGTCGACCACTTTTCGTACATCTTGCGCGCGGTCGCGCGGAACGACCAGAATCGCGTCGCGGGTGGCCACCACCACCAGATCGCGCACGCCGACGACGCCGACGAAGGGGGCGCCCTCTTCGGCGACCACGATGCTGCCGTCGCTGTCGATGAGGGTCGCTTCACCCAGGACCACGTTGCCGCGAGCATCCGCCGGTCGCATGGCGGGCAGCGCCGCCCAGCTGCCGACGTCGTTCCAGCCGAATTCGCCCGGCACGACCCGCAGGCCGCCGGTCTTCTCCATGATGCCGTTGTCGATCGAGATCGACGGCACGTCCTGGTAGCCGGCCGCGATGGTGGCCGCCGGATCGGCCGCGGCCAGCGCGGCGTCCAGCAGCGCGCCCAGGCCCGGCAGGTGGCGCCGCGACTCTTCCAGCATCCGACCGGCGGTCAGGAAGAACATCCCCGAGTTCCAAAGGTACTGGCCCGAGGCGAGATACTTTTCGGCGGTCGGCAAATCCGGCTTTTCGACGAAGCCGCCGACCTCGTGCACCGGGTCGGTGACCTGTGCGCGGGGCAGGCGCGCTCCCAGACGGATGTATCCGTAGCCGGTCTCGGGGTGGGTGGGGCGAACGCCGATGGTCACGATCGTCTCGCGCGCCTCGGCGATCGCCAGCCGCACCAACCGGTCGAAGGCGGGCTCGTCGCCGATGAAGGGATCGGCCGGGAAGACGGCAATCACGGCGTCGGGGCCTGCCCGGCGGGCGGCGGTCAGGGCGCCCAGACCCACGGCGGCGGCCGTGTTTCGCGGCATGGGCTCGGCGACGATGTTTTCAGGCGGCAGCGACGGGATGTCGGCCCGCACCGCGTCCTCTTGGTCGGCGGCCGTGACGATCAGCGTGCGTTCGAGCCCGACGATCTCCCGCGCCCGGCGCACCGCGGCCGCCAGCAACGACTCGCGACCGCCCAAGGACAGCAGCTGCTTGGGACGGGCGCGGCGGCTGGAAGGCCATAGCCGCGTCCCCGCCCCGCCACCTAGAATGACCGCGAATGCTTGACCGGAGGCGCCGGGTTTCATGGAGGGCAGGCACTTTATCAGAGGCGATCCCTGCGTGATACGCTGGCGACCGTGAGGGCGGGCGAGGATACGGTGCGGCAGGCCATCGCGACGGCGACCGACAGCACCGCGCGAGGTCGGTTGCGGGTCGAGCTGGCCGAGCTGTTGCGCGTCCGCGACCTGACCGCCGCCCGCGCCGAGCTGGATCTGGCGGCGCGGGAAGCCGGGCCGACGTCCCCCTGGACCACCGCGGCGCTGAGCCTGGCGCAGGCCCTGCCCCCTTCCGAGCGCCTGGCCTGGCTTCGGGAGCTGGCCGGCGGGGAAGGGAAACCACTGCCGGCACCACTGATGTCGGCGCTGGCCGAAGCGCAGCTGGCGGCCAACCAAGCGCGCGAGGCAACCGCAACCTGGCTGGCGCTGGCCCGGGACGAACGCGCCCCGCTGCACCACCGGCGCGCGGCCGCCAAGCGGGCGGCGCGCGCCGCCACGCAGATGGGGCCGGTCGACATCGGACACGCGACGGCGCTGCTGGCCGACCTGGGGGTCGACCGGCGCGATGGCCGCCGGCGCCCGCGCAAGGAGACGGTCGATGTCGCCGAGCCGGCGCCCGCGATCCCGCTCGGGGGGACCGTCGTCCCGGTACGTCGCGCTGGCGGCTCGGGACCTCTGCCGGCGCTGGCCCGCCGGGTTCGCCGCGCCCGTCCGGAGGCGCCCGCGCTCTTCGACCGGGCGTTGGAAGAGGCTCGGGCGGGGCGGCTGCGCCGCGCGCGGCGGCTGGGTGATCAGGCGCTGCGCGCCGTTCCGCCGGGGCCTGAGCTGGCCGGGCGCCTAGCGGCGCTGGAGGCGGTGCTGCGCGAGTCAGGGGCCATCGAGGACGCGTTGATGTTGCGGCGGACCTACCTCGAGGCGCAGGAGCCGGACCAAGCGCCGCGGGCACTGCTGTCTTTGGCCGCCGAGGCGGCGAGCGCCGGGTTCGGCACCCTCGCGGCCGCCTGGAGCGCCGACGCCGGCGCGCCGGTGCTGGTGGCGGTCGAACGCGATCGCGCACCCGAATCGCCCGCCGAGCACTACCGGGCCGCCCAGCGACTGCTGGCCGGCGGTGATGGCGACAACCCGACGGTGCTGGCCCACCTGCGGGCCGCGCTGAGCGGTCACCCCGGGGCCGACGCCGCTCTGGCGCTGGCCGAAGCGCGGGTGGCAGCGCCGGCTGAACGGCTGGAGCTGCTGCGCGCCGCCCACGCGGCGGAACACAACCCGGCGCGGCGCGCGCGCCTGGCGGGGCGGCTGGCCCAGGCGCTGGAAGCCGACGGAGACCCGCTGGGCGCCGTCGCGGTGTTGGAGGCGGTCGTCGCCGAAGCCACGCTGACGCGGACGTCGGCGGGCGGGGGCGGCGGCCGAGGCGCCGCGGGACGCGACGCCGAGTGGGCCCGTCGCGAGCGGGTACGGCTGCTGCGCTCGCTCGGCCGCGGGCGCGACCTGGCGGCGGCACTGGAACGCGACGCGGGAGCGCTGGCCGGCGACGTGCGATTGGCCGCGCTGGCGGAGCTGGCCACGCTGCTCGAGCGCGGGGGCGATCCGGAGAAGGCCCTCGAGATCCGCCGGATGGCGCTGGCCGAATTCCCAGGCGCGCCGAACGTGCTGGTCGAAGCGCGCCGCCACCTGGAGGCGACCGGGCGCTCCGCGGAGTCGCTGGCGCTGGCCCACGCGGCGCTGGACAGCGCGGCCGATCCCCAGCGCCGGCTGGCGTTGCTGCGCGATGTGGCCCGCCTCACCGAGCAGCTGGGCGGCAGCGCCAACGCCGCGCCGGCAGCCGAGGCCTGGCTGGCGGTGCTGGACGCGGATCCCGCCGATGCGCAGGCGGCGGCGTCGGCCGAACGATTCTTGGTGGCGACCGGGGACTGGGAACGTTGCGCCGAGCTGCTGGCCTGGCGGGCGGCACGCGCGTCGGACGCCGGCGATCGCCGGGCGCACCTGTGGCGGCTCGCGGAGCTGCGTCGGGCGCGTCTGGGCCAGATCGACGAAGCGACCCGGCTTTACGTCGAGCTTGGCGCGGGCGCGCCGCTGCCCCCGCTGCAAGATCCGGCGGCGATGGTGACCCTGGCTCGGCAAGACCCCGCCGTTGCCGTCGACACCACCCGCGCCGCTGCCGCACCGACGCCTGCCGACCGGGCACGCGCGCTGGCCGATCGCGCGCGCGGCTTGGCCGGGCGCGGCCGGATCGAAGACGCGCGCCGCGACGTTCTGGCCGCGCTCGACAGCGATCCCCGCAACAGCGAGGCGCTGCGGCTGCTGGATACGCTCTATCCCGATGCGGTTTCGGCCGCGACGCTGGTCGCGGAGCTCGCGCGGCGAAGCGGCAAGCTGCCCCCGGCCGACGCCGCGCCCATCTTCCACGCGCGCGGCCGGGCAGCGGCGCGGTCGGGGGATCCGGTGGCGGCGCGCGATGCCTACCGGCGGGCGATGGCCCTGGACCCGACGCTGGCCGAGCCGATCGCGGAGCTGGCGCGGTTGGCCGCCAAGGACGGCGACTGGTCGCAAGTGGCGGCGCTGCTGGCCAGCGAGGCGGCCTTGACCACCTCGACGGCACGCAAGGGGGCGCTGCTCATCGAGCTGGCGATCGTGCACGGCGATCGGTTGAACGATGCGCCGCGCGCCGTGGCGGTCCTGGAAGCGGCGGCCGCGCACCTGCCGAACGACGTGCGGCTGTTGGATTTGGGGGCCCGGTTCAATCTGGCCTCTGGCCAGTGGCAACCGGCCGCCGAGGCGCTGGACCAACTGGCCTCGCGGGGCGAGACGATCGCCGACGCAGCCCAGCGCTATTACGCCGTCGGAGCGGCCGCCGAGGCCGCCGGCGACGTCGATCGCGCGCTGACGCTGTTCTCGCGATCCTACGCCCGGGACACCACCTTTCGTCCCACGCTCGAGCGGCTTTCCGCCATCTGCTTCGAGCGCGGACAATGGGAAAACGCCTGGAAGGCCACCGAGGCTCTGCTGAATCGCCATGCGGCTGCGCTGGAGCCGGGCGACAAGGCGATGTTGCTGGCGCGCTCGGCCCTGTCTGACCTGCACGTCGGGCAGCGAATGACGGCGGCGGCCAAGTTGGCCGAGTTCGTCACCCGCGTGGGGTCATATGCGCCCGAGGCAGGCATCCGCGACGTCGCGGAGAGCTGGGCGGGGATGCACCTCGAACCGAGGCTGCTGGTCGACATGGAGCCTCGCCGCCGCGAGCGGGCCCTGTCGCGCGCGCAGGAGGCGTTCGGGCTGCTGGAGGCCGAGCCCGCCAGCCCGCCTGCCATTCCCGGCGGCGACGCCGACCCCGAGCGAGACCAGCGGACGGCCGCTCTGGCGTCGGCGCGCCGGCTGGCCCTCGAGATCATCGGTGCCCTCGCGCTGGCCGAAGGGCGCTGGTCGGACACCATGACGGCGCTGGAGGCACTGGCTGCCGACCTGGGATTCGAGGCCGCGCAGCGCGCCCAATTTCTGCTGGCAGCGGGCGATGTGCTAGCCCGCCATCGGGGCGATCCGGCGGCCGCACACCCGTACGAGGTGCGGGCGCGGGCGCTCTGGCCCACGGCCGCCCGGTTCGGCCGACCGCCCGAAATCTGATTGACGCGAGTTGGCTTGTGCTCGCGGTTGTGTTACAACGCGCAAAGCTTCATCGAAAAAATTACCAGGTCCCCAGAAAGGAACAGTTTGCGATGCTCAAGAAGGTAAGAAATCTCTTAGTGGTGGCGTTGGTTTCGGGAGGGCTCGCCGTCCTGACGTCCAGCGGTTGCAGCAGCGACAACAACTGCCCGACGGGCAGCGGTGGCTCGGGCGGCAAGGGCGGCTCCGGCGGCAAGGCTGGCTCGAACGGAGGCGCCGGCAAGGGCGGCGCTGGCGCCGGTGGCGCCTCGACCGGCGGCACGGCTGGTGGTTCGGCCGGTGGCACGGGCGGTAGCGCTGGCGCGGCCGGCGGTGCGGCTGGCGGCCACACGGGCGGCTCCGGTGGCGGCGCGGTTGGCGGCCACACGGGCGGCTCCGGTGGCGGCCCCGTCGGTGGCGCTGGCGGCGCTCCGGCCGGTGGCGCTGGCGGCGGCCCGGTCGGCGGCGCCGGTGGCGTTGCGGCCGGTGGCGCTGGCGGTGGCCTGGGCGGCCTCGGCGGCGGCCTCGGCGGCCTCGGCGGCATCTAAGCCAGCCTAGAACGACACGCCCGCTTCGGAGACGAAGCGGGCGTGCTTCTCATTTTTGCGGCCTCTGCCCAGCGACAGCTGCGCCGACGGCCGTGACGGCAAACGGGCGTCCTTTGAAGTAGGTGTCGATCGCTTCCTTCGTGAAGAAGAAGACGTCCTGCATGTCGTCACCGGGACCAGCCAGCTGCTTCCACAGCGGCAAGGGTCCCTCTGCGACCAGCGGTGCGAAGAAGAACTCTCGCGCCGTGCGAAACAGCACCTCCCAGCGATCGACCGTCACGTCGACGTCGACCAACCCGGCGGCCCGAAGCCAGCCCGCGACGACGTCTCCGTCCGGCAGCGCCCGGGTGTAGCGATCGACGGCCACGACGGCAGCCGCCTTGCCGCTGTCGGCCAGGACTTCCCGAAACAGATCCAGGAACTCGGCCCAGGTCCCGCGCAACGGCGCCGTGATGACCAGCCGCCCCCCGGGTGCCAGCAGGCGCACCGCTTCGCGGACCGCGGCTGGCGGGTTCGCGCAGCCGGCCAGGGTCAGGTTGGACACGACCACGTCGGCGGCGCCCTTCTCGATGGGCAGCTTCAGCGGCACGCCAGGGTCGGCGATGAAGGTCACGCGGGCGTGTGAGCCCGGCGCGTCCTCGATCTTGGCGCGCGCCTCGGCCAGGAAGGCCGGCGACTCGTCCAGCGCCGTGATGTGGCTGTCCTCGCCGAAGCGGCGCGCCAGGTCGCGGGTCAACCCGCCGGTGGCGCACCCGACCTCGACGACGTGCGCGCCCGCGCGTGCCCGCAGGCGCCGCGCCAGCAGCTGGGCGAACCGGGCCGCGTAGGCGGGCAGAATTTCGGCGTCGTACAACTTGGCCAGGCGGGCCTGCTGTTCGGCGCTGGCCGGATCCGAGGCCGTCACCGCGGATCCCGGGCCGGCGGCTTCCACCCGCGGACGGGACCGCGCGGGCGCTTTGCCTCGCCGTAAACGCCCGCCACGTAGCGGACCGCCAACAAATACAGCGCCGAGGAGACCCGGTTCAACGCCTCGGCAAGATCGGCGCGCCCCGGTGGCGCCGTCGCCAATCCACCCTCGGGTGGAAAGGCGGCCAGCGTCGCGACCTCGGCCTCGCGCGCGACCGCCCGGGCCAGGGACAGCTTGGCCACGACCGTCCCCTGGCGCACGTCGGGGTACATGAACGGCACGCCGTAGGTCTCCTGCGTGTGGTGGGTGCCGTCGCGGATCTCGATCCCCGTCATCCCCCACAGCACCGGCGGCGGTACCACGCGGCCGGTCACCTCGGCCCCGACCAGCGCGCGCGCCAGCTCGAGGATCTCTCCCAGCTCACCGACCAGCGCCCGGGCGCCGTCCGCGTCGGCGGCGACCTGCGCGTCCAGCAACGCCGACTGCAGCAGGTCCAGCTTCCCCCGGGCGACGATGCGCAGATCGGTCTTCGGCACCAGGGACTCGTCGTCGCGCAGGTGGGTCAGGTGATCGGGCTTGGCGGCGAACCGCTCACCCGTGGCCAGCGCGCGGAACTTCCCGCCGCTGCTGCCCGGCGGTGCCGCCGTTCCCGGCGTCGGCGAGGGCATCGCTTGCATGTGCGGCGCAGCGGGGGCGCGCGGATCGGCGCGCCGGGGCGACCGGCAGACGTCGACGATCGCGTCGGCGAAGGCGCGGGCGGCAGCCTGACAGGCCGGCAGATCGCCGGTCAGGTAGGCGCCACCGAAGTTCGTCTCCGTCGGTGGGCCGAACCATTTCGTCACCCGCACGCGCGCCGCCTTGCAGGCCGCGTCCAGACCGACGATCGACTCCAGCGGCGGCGCGATCAGGTACGCCAGCGGCCGGCCGACCGGCACATCCGCCAGCGCCGACAGATGCCGGCCCACGGACGCCACCACGTGCGGGTAGAACGCGACGGGCTCCGCCGCCCCGGCCAGCGCCACACCGTAGAACCAAGCCTCGTTCTCGAGGTAATTCAGGCACGCCAGCAGTGCGGCGTCGATCTCGGCCGGGTCGCGCGCCGCATAGATGCCGATGCACTCGCCCGACAGAGGACCCGACGCGTGGCTGGCGCCGGCGTAGAACGATTTCGTGTAGACGACCTCCGCCGGCGACGCCTTGGTCCCCTGGTCCAGCGCCGTGAACAGGGCGTCGTCCGACGTCGCCGTCACGATCCCCAGCGCGCGGCGGTCGGCCGGCAGATCCAGCGCCCGCGACAGGTCGGCGGCGGCGTCCGGGATGGCGCGGACCGCCAGGGCCCGGGGCTTGAGCGGGGGCAACTCCAGCTTCACGATCGCCCGGCCCCCGCCGTCATGCGCCAGCCAGCACGACGCCCGACTTCTTTTCGCGCAGGATGCGCTCGATCGCCAGCGCCACGTCGCGCGCGGCGTCGGCCGGCGGGCGGCCGCGTGGATTGATGTTCGAGATGACCTCGCGATCGGCGTCCGTCGCACCCGCCGCCGGCTGGTAGATGTAATAGGCCGACATCGAGTCGGCGAAGCCCAGGCCGGGCCGCTCGCCACAGACGAACAGCGCCGCCTGGGCGCCGCAGAGGCGGGCGATCTCGTCCATCACCTTGACGCGCGAGTGACGCACGAAGAACGCCGGTGCGTGCGCGATGCCCCGCGAAGCCAGCGCCGGCAACAGCGCGCCGTGAAAGGTCGCCAGGTGCTGGTTGATGGCCGCGGCCGACAGCCCGTCTCCGTAGATGATGATCAGCGTCGGCGCGCGGCCGATGCGCTCGGCCAGCGTCGCGCGCGCCTCGTCCGAAAGGGTGCGACCCAGGTCCGGGCGCTGCAGGAAGATCGGCTTGTCGGGGGCGCGGGTCGTCACCTCGAACAATCCCAGGTCGGCCAGCACCGCCGGGTCGACCTCCGACATGACGGCGTCCTTGGCCGCCGCATGGTCGGCGCGAAAACGCAGCATGGTGTTGGTCTTGTATCGCGGCCCCGTCCGGCCGACGGCGATGCGGGCCGGCGTGGAACGGAGCAGGCCCGGCATGACGCGCGGGTCGTAGGGCTCGCCGACGTTGACGCCCCGATCGGGTGGAATCAGCAGGCCGCCCGCGCTCTCGACGTCGCGCGCCGCCGCCTCCGCCGCACCTAGCTCGCGCGCCAGAGCCTCGCGCACCAGGGCTTCGACCTTCTTGCGGTCGACCGTGGGGGGGACCCGCAGCCGCGGCTTCATCTGTTCGTCGGCCACGGCGTCTACCCGAAGAGGCTCGGATCCCCGGCGCGCTCGGTCAGCCTGCCGTCGCGCATGATCTCCATCTGTTCCAGCCAGGCCTCGAACTCGGGCGCCGGCCGGAAGTCGAACAGCTGGCGCAGCGTCGCGTCGTCATGAAAGGACGTCGACTGATAGTTGAGCATCACGTCGTCCCCCATGGGCAGCCCCATGAAGAAGTTGCAGCCCGCCGCCGTCAGCAACACTTCCAAGTTCTCGAGGTCGTTCTGGTCGGCGTCGGCGTGGTTCGTGTAGCAGGCGTCGCACCCCATCGAGATGCCGTGCAGCTTGCCCATGAAGTGGTCCTCGAGACCGGCGCGCGTGATCTGCCGCGCGTCGTAGAGATACTCCGGGCCGATGAAGCCGACGACCGTGTTCACCAGGAACGGCCGGTAATGGCGCGCCAGGCCGTAGTTCCGTGCCTCCAGCGTCATCTGGTCGGCGCCCTCGTGCGCGTCGGCGGACAGCGCGGAGCCCTGTCCGGTCTCGAAGTACATGACGTTCGGCCCCTGGCACTGCCCCAGCTTCAGGGTCATGTCGTGCGCCTCGTCCAGCAGCCCCAGCGTGACACCGAAGCTGCGCAACGCCTTCTCGGTGCCGGCGATCGACTGGAACATCAACCCCAGTTGCGCGCCCGCCTCCAGCGCCTTCATCTGGGTCGTCACGTGGGCCAGGCAGCAGTTCTGCGTCGGGATCCGCCACTGCCGCATGAAGTCGCCGGTCGCGTTCAGAATGGCGGCGGTGGTGGCCGGGTCGTCGGTCACCGGGTTGACGCCGATGACCGCGTCACCGGCGCCATACGACAGGCCATCCCGCAGCGAGGCCAAGATGCCTTCGATCGAATCCGAGGGGTGATTGGGCTGCAGGCGCACCGACAGGCGCCCAGCCAGCCCGACGGTGTTCGTGGCATGGACCACCACCCGGATCTTGCGGGCCGCGTGAATGAGGTCCAGGTTCGTCATCAGCTTGGCGCAGGCGGCGATCATCTCGCTGGTCAGTCCGCGCGACAGGCGCAGCAGGGCGGCACCGTCGTTCTCGGCGGCCAGCACGTGCTCGCGCAGCTGGGCGACGGTCCAACTCTTCACGGATTCGAACACCGGCCGCTGCACGTCGTCCAAGATCAGCCGCGTGACCGCGTCACGCTCGGCCGGGACCACCGGGTTTTCGAACAGCTCGCCCAGCGTAACCTCCGCCAGGACGCGCTTGGCGGCGATGCGCTCGGACACGCTGCCGGCAGCCAGCCCGGCCAGCCGGTCGCCGGACTTTTCTTCGTTGGCCTTGGCGAGCACCTCTTTGAGGTCGCGAAATCGATAGGTCGTTCCGCGAAGGGTGGCCGCCAGGTTCACGCTCAGGCTCCGCCGCGCGTCCGGATGGTCACGGCGCGCCCGTGTCCGTGCAGCTCCTCGACGCCGGTCAGCCGCTCGATGTCCGCTGCCTGGGCCGCCAGCGCCTCTGCGCTGTATTCGATGATGGACGTGCGCTTGACGAAGTCCGCCACGCCCAGCGGCGAGGCGAACCGCGCGTTGCCGCTGGTCGGCAGCACGTGGCTGGGCCCGGCGATGTAGTCGCCCACCGGCTCGGGCGTGTGCGCTCCCAGAAACAGCGCGCCGGCGGTGGTCACACGATCGGCCAGCGCGCGCGCGTTGCGCACCGCCAGCTCGGCGTGCTCGGGCGCCAGGCGATTCATGGCGTCGACCAGCTCGTCGTCGCTGTCGACCACGAAGATCGCGCCCTGGTCGGCGATCGAGCGCTCGGCGATCTTCCGCCGCGGCAGCTCGACCAATTGCTTTTCCACCGCCGCGGCCACCTGCCGTGCGAACGCCGCGCCGCGCGCCAGCAGGATGGGGATCGCCACCTCGTCGTGCTCGGCCTGGGCCAGCAGGTCGGCCGCGATCCAGGCCGGATCGACGCTGTCGTCGGCGCCGATGACGACCTCCGTGGGCCCGGCGATTGAATCGATGCCGACGTCGCCGAACACCAGCCGCTTGGCCGCCGCGACGTAAGCGTTCCCGGGGCCGACGATCTTGTCGACCCGTGGGACGGTGGCCGTGCCGTAGGCCAGCGCGGCGATCGCCTGCGCGCCGCCAATCCGGAACACCCGATCGACACCGGCCAGCCGGGCGGCCGCCATGGTCTCGGGGGAGGGGCCGGGCGTGACCATCACGATCTCGCGCACGCCCGCGGCGCGCGCCGGCACCGCCGTCATGATCACCGTCGAGGGGTAAAGGGCCTTGCCGCCGGGCACGTAGATGCCCACCCGATCGAGCGGCGTCACCCGCGAGCCGACCCGGATGCCGCCCTCTGCGATCTCGAACGAGCTGTAGCGCTCGCGCTCGTGAAAGGCGCGCACCCGCCGGACGGCGTGCTCCAGCGCGGCGCGCACGTCGGGGGCCACCTTGGCCGCCAGCGCGTCCCACTCGGCCGCGCCCAGCTCGATGGCGCCCAGCTCGCGCTTGTCGAAGCGCAGCGTCAGCGCGCGCAGGGCGGCGTCGCCGCCGGCCCGAACCTCGGCGACCACCGCCCGCGCGGCCGCCTCGAACTCCGGCGGCAGCGTGGCGTTTCGATCGCAGAGCGCGGCCAGACGGCGCGCATAGTCAGCGTCTCCCTTTTCGTAGACCCGTAGCATCGCGGCGGGCCAGCATAGCAGCGGCAGGGGATCGTCTAAAGGCCGTACTTTTTCAGCTTTTCGTAGAGCGTCGAGGGGGCGATCCCCAGCGCCCGCGCGGCCTGAACCTTGTTCCCGCGCACCGCGATCAGCGTTTGCCGGATCGCCGCCCGTTCCAGCTGCCCCAGCGAGTGTCCGCCCAGCGGCAGCCGGTCCAGCACCGCCTCGTCCGAGGGCGCGTCGATGAACCGCAGGTGCCGCGGCTCCAGCGCCCCCGAACCCGGGTCGACGAACGCCAGCGCGCAGGCGAGGACGTTCTTCAGCTCCCGGACGTTGCCCGGCCACCCGTGAGCGCGCAATGACGAGAGCGCCGTCTCGGTCAAGACGATGTCGCCCCGACCCAGGTCCTGCAGGAGCCGAGGCGCCAGCAGGGGAAGGTCCTCGAGCCGCTCGCGCAGCGGCGGCAGCCGGATGATCGCGGCCGCCAGACGAAAGTAGAGGTCTTGGCGAAACTGCTTGGCGGCGACCAGCGCGCCCAGGTCGCGGTTGGTGGCCGCCACGATGCGGACGTCCAGCTTGTGGTCCTTGGTTCCGCCGACCCGGCGGATCGACCGATTGTCGAGCACCCGCAGCAGCCTGGGCTGCAGCTCGAGTGGGAGCTCGCCGATCTCGTCGAGGAACAGCGTGCCGCCGCGGGCCCGCTCGAACGCGCCGGGATGCTCGGCGTGCGCGCCGGTGAATGCGCCGCGCTCGTGCCCAAACAGCTCGCTCTCCACCAGGTTGGGCGGCACCGCGCCGCAATCGAACACCACGAAGGCTTTGCCAGCCCGCTGGCTGGTGTCGTGAATGAGGTGCGCGAAGACGTCCTTCCCGGTGCCGGTTTCGCCGGTCAGCGTCACCGTGACGTCGGTCGAGGCCAAGCGGGCCACGTCTGCGTAGATCTCGTGCATCGCGCGCGAAACGGCGAAGTTGTGTCCCAGGCTGCGCACCACGGTGGTTGCCGCGAGGGGCGCCGGCGCCGGCGTCGCCGCGCGAACCGGACGGAGCAAAGCCCTCATCGAGGTGCTGGCAAGTTCCATTCGAGTCGCCGCTCCCGGAAACAGGTTGTGGGTTCCAAACGCAACGCTCGACTTATACCGAACGCGATTGAGGGGCCGTGTGACGATTCGCTGGCGTATCTGTTTCACCGTGCGAAAGCGTCGGGCGACCGAAATTCGGTGACCGATAGTCGAATGGTCATTCGCGCTCACAAGAAGTAGTGCAGCTGCAGGAAGAGCGTATTCACGAGACTGCCACCCGAAGGCTGTTGAATGCGCTCCATCAGCTGGAACTCGACGTGCGCGTAGGGGAACCAGTTCACGAGCAAGGTGCCAGCCGTCCAGGCGTCGGCGACCTGAACGTCGATCTGATTGCGCTCGGCAAGCGCGGTGACCAAGACGCCTCGAACCGGAAAGATCGTCAATCCGGCTAGGGCCACGACCTGCACGCGATGCGCGTCCCCCAGCTCGGTGAAGGTTTGGTTGACGACGTTGACCTCGCCCATGAACAACGTGCGGAGCGGGTCGACATAGAACTTGCCGACCAGGCCCCCCATGATCCTTTGGACACCCGGTGAAATCGCCAGGCGGGCCTGGGCGGCGACGGCGATGGTGTCCTCGCGGAGGCGCTTCTCGAAATAGGCGGCGAATCCCTTTTCGTTGCTGCCGATGTGGCGCCACTCATCGGGCCCGAAGACGGTCAGGTGCAGCTCGTGATGTTGCGCGATGAAGCCGCCTGAAACGTTGTACGTCTCTTCCAGCTCGTCGAAGCCGAGATCCCGGTTCACGTACAGCAAGTGCTCGGCCATACGAAGGCCGTACGGCGCGTAGAAGCGCCCGGCGCGCAGATACGCGCCCAACGGCTCCGGCTGCAACATCAAGTAGTGCTCGCGCGAGATGACCCGCGACGTCGAGACCGGATGAAAATTCTGGTACGGCAGCGTGAGCTCGGGGTCCCGAAGCTGGTCGCGGTAGCCACCCACGACGGAGATCGAGAATCCCAAGGGGAGGACGACGCGCGCAGCCAGATCGATCTGCATGGGGAAGACGGCGACCGTATCGCCGGCGGGGTCCTGTACGTCGTGGTCGATGAATCCGCCCCGGAAATCGCCGCCGATTGACAGCCAGGGCGGCGGTCGGACGGCACCGTGCAGAAGCCCGCCGTCGCCCCCGAACGTGGAGAGTTCTCCGTCGGCGTCACGCCCGAACCCATTGATGAGCCCACCGCCGCTGGGGGAGAAGTGGCACTGGTTGCAGCGCCCGACGCCCGTCGAGAGCTGCCACTGCGGATAGCCATGGGCCTGGCGGCTCGCCAGCAGCGCGCCCGCCGCGGCGACCACGGGCAGCAGCCTGTGCAAGCGTGACGCGCCAAAATGCGAAGGGCGGGGCATGGCGGGTGCGCGTATATCCCGGGCCCGCTCATGGCCTGCGTCACGACATCGCAACAAATCTCGACGGTGCGCGGTTTCCAAATCGTCACCAAACGGTCGACGGCACGGTGATACAAGCCGTCCTCACCATGCGGGCACCGCCAGTCGCTGTCGCCGCGGGCGCGCTTGCCGGCGTCCTCTCCGGCTGTTCCGACGCGCGGCGGCCAGCCGAGTGGGCCTATATTTCGCCGGCGATCTTCCAGCCGTCGTGTGCGACCCAGAGCTGCCACAGCCGAGCGGCGGCGGTTGCGGGGCTGGACTTCTCCGACCCGGATCGCGGGTACGAGAGTCTGACCGCGCTTTGGGTCTGGGTGCCGAATCCGACCGCCACGGACCTCCGGACCCTCAGCTGTGGCACGGCCGCGGGGCAGCAGGTTTGCGAGCAACGCGTGCGGCCGCTCTTGACGCCGTACGACCCCAACGAATCGCGCGTGGTGAACATGCTCCGCGCGCGCGGAGCAAGCCGCATGCCCCCAGACCGACCTCTGCCCGAGCCGGACATCGAGCTTGTCGAACGGTGGATCCTGAACGGGGCCACGCGGAATCCAACCGCGACACCAGCCGGCGATGCCGGGCGCCGCGACGGGGATGCGCGTGACAGCGGCCCACGCGACGGTGGTCCGGCCGACGCCAAGCCCCGCGACGGCGGCGCGGATGCCCGCGACGGAGCAACCCGGTCGTGAATCGGCCGCGTTGGCTGTTGCCCGCCTTCGGCGGCTGGCTGATTTCGGGCTGCGGGGCTCACCCGTCGGTGCCCGAGCAGCCGACCTGGGCGGACGTGCAGCCGATTCTGCGCGCCAACTGCGCGGGGTGCCACGGCTCGACCGCCGGGGAGACGGGCCTGGGTTACAGGTTGGACTTTTACGACATGCTTCCCTCCGCTTGCGGAGAGGCCGCCGCGGCGATTCCGGCGGGCGGAGCCCTGGCCGCCGCTTACGCGGCAGCCATCGCGACGGACATCACACCGCCGGGTTGCGGCGTGCGCGAACGGATGCCTCCCCTTCCGGGCTCGTCGCTCGAGAGCTGGGACCGCGCGACGCTGTTGAATTGGACCACGGAGCCGATCAAGGGCGCGCCCCCTGAAGGGAACCGGCCGCCGACGGTGCGGGTGTTCGGCTTGCCGTCCCAGGTGACAGACCGGCTGGAGTTCACGGCGCTGGTGGACGATCCCGACGGGGATGAGGCCGTCGGTGTCATCAAACTGGGCAGCAGCGTCACGTTCGCGATGAACCGGTCGGGGTCATTCACCGCCGCCGTCGACCTGGCCAGCGCACCCGCCGGCAGGTACCCCATCACGGCCGTCACCTGCGACGGTTGGACCAGCAGCTCGTTCGACCTCGGCTGGGTGCAAATCAAACACTAAAGAAGGGCGCGTCCGATGCCGGACGCGCCCTTGGGTGTTACTGCCGGCGGGTAGGCCCACCGGCTTTGCTTCAGATCAGCAGCCTACTGAACGCCGCAGACGCTCGACGGGCAGGAGAGGCCCGTATCCGCCGCCATGTCGACGTCGCAGGTGAACATGTTGTTCGCGATGCCGACCGGCGACGACGTCGAGAAGAACACGCCGAACAGGCCGGTGCCCGTTCCGCCGTTCGCCGCGATGTACTGAGGACGGCAGACGCCCGGGAGCGTCGTCGGATCAGACTGGCCGCAGGCCGTCGCGCTGAGAGTCCCGCAGAGGCAAGGCGTCGCGTCGTCCGCGTTGGCGCAGGTGTGACCCGAGCCGTTGCCGGTCCGGATGCACTTGACCAGCGCGTAGCAAGCGTCGCGCTGCGCGCCGGCCGGGAAGCCGTCGCAACCATTGGTGGTGCCGTCGACCGAGGTGTTGAAGCAGGTGCCGTCGGCGGTCGCGTTGGTTTCGCAGGTGGTGCAGGCCGCGCTCTGGGCGCCGGCGCCATTGTTGCCCGCCACGCCCATGCCGCCGGTGCCGCCCGTGGCCGAGGAGCCAGCCGCGCCAGCCGTGCCGGTCGAGCCGCCGGTGGCCGAGGAGCCAGCCGCGCCGGCCGTGCCGGTCGAGCCGCCCGTGGCCGGGGAGCCCGCCGCGCCGGCCGTGCCGGTCGAGCCGCCCGTGGCGGTCACGATCGTTTGGCAGTTGCTATCGCAGGTCGTGCCGTTCGGCGGATCGCACTGTTCGCCAACCTCCACCACGCTGTTGCCGCAGACGGAGACGGCGACGCAGTTCACGTCGACGTTGATCGCCGCCGTGCACGGCGAGGCGCCGTGGTTGTCGCTGACCGTGACGGTGATCGTGTGGGTGCCCGGCGCCGTGCAGGTGTACTTGGTCGCTCCGGCGGTCGGGGCGGCGAAGTTTGCCGCGGGCGTCCAGGCGAACGACAGCGTATCGGGCGGCGTGCTGAGGTCAGCCGCGGCCGCGCCGACGTCGATGGTGCCACCGACCGACGTCTGCAGCGGTGAAGCCACCCAGGAGGTCAGGTACGGGCAGGCATTGCCCTCGACGACGGTGCTGTTGACGATGACCGAGCCGGGGCCGGCCGGGTTCGTCGCCGCCCCGCAGACCAGCGTTACGCTGACCCGGGCAGTCCCGCCCGAGGTGACGTCGAACGGCATGCTGGCGCCGTGGCACGCGACACCGGTCGTGGTGGTCGCGTCCAGGGTGACCGTGTCGCCGGTGCTGGCCGGGAAGCTGTGCTCGACCGAAGGGGTCGCGTTCCGGTCGGACGTGTTGACGTGGCCGGTGACGTCGGCGATGCCCGTCGGCGCGCCCGCGTGGATGACGTACGCCAGATCGTCGATATGAGCGCCGCTCGGCAGCGCGAAGGCGAGAGAGACCTTGCCGCCGTTACCGGAGTTGCTGCTCCCTTTCGAACAGTTGATGGCGATGCCGCCCCCACTGAGTGCCACCGCGAGTGCGGCGACCTTGACCGTTGAAGATCGAATCATAACGCTGTCCTCCTGGATGATTTTTCGAGAATTGCGGATTGAACTGTGGACACGCCCACGCATTCAGGCGTTCACGCCGCCAGCCTTGAGCAACTTCCGGGCCGTCTCGGCGGACGGGATCCCGTCGCGCAAGTCCCCTTGATTCCGTCGTTGCGCGCCTCGCGTATCTGGCGGCGCAAGCGTTCAGTCACCGAGAATCGGAATTCGTCCCCGATTTTCGAATCACTCGCCCTGGACCACCGATTCCAGAATGTTGGGCTCGCGTACGTCGAATTCCCGCGCTGATCTCCAACGTCCCTCGGGTCCCCGAAAAGGAGAGGCTCTCACTGATATTCGAACATAAACCCGAACGCTCTCGTGTCCCTGCCGGGCCGCGCCGATCAATAAAGCCCGGCAATATCACGCGGCTAGAGCCGGGCTCCCGCTTGCCGTCCAGGTTGGCCCAGGTCTTGTTACACCGGCCGCCGGGTCACCCGACCCTCGTTGTCGTCTTTTTGCCCAACGATTGGAAACAGACGTCCAAAGGGAGCTCGACATGAGAACTTCACTGACAGGTTCGCTATTCCTGCTCGTCGGAGCGGGAGCTGCCGCCGTCGCGGCTGCAGGAAATGATGTCAACGGTAACAACCTCGTACTGAACGGCTCCGACACGCTCTTCGAGGTGACTCGCGAAGTCCTCTCGATGTGCCCCGGCGCCACCAGCCGAGGAATCACCTACGCCGGCGGCGGCTCGGGTGTCGGAATCGTTCAGCAGCAGGCCAACAACCAGCGCGTGTCGCCCGCGTCGCGCGCCCTCAAGAACACCGAGTACTGTGCCACCGGCACGGCCACCAACAACGGCGCGCCAGTCTCGACGCCAGCCAACACGGAGGCCCTGCTCGTCGGTATCGATGGTCTGTCGATCGTCACCAACAAGGACGAGAGCTGCGCGTCCACCATGGGTGCGGCCAACGGCCTGGGCAAGGCGTCCTTCGCCGTCAGCGGTAACCCGGATTACGCACCGGCGGACTCCTTCGACGTGCTGAAGCTCCTCTACTTCGGCCTGCACAACGGGACGGGCGGCAGCACCGCCAGCAGCTACGCCTGCGGCAGCCCGCAGCGCCGCGCCCTTGTCTCGGCCTGGACCAACCTGTTCCGGACCGACTGCGCAACCGGCGACACCCTGTGCTCGACCGGCCTCACGCACGCCTGGCGCCGCGCCGACGTCTCGGGGACGGCCGACGCATTCGTCGGCATCCTCAACCCGCCGGGCCGCGGTCTCGGCACCATCAGCACCGTGCCCGCAGCGGGCCGGTCACGCAAGACCGAGCCGTTCTGCAACTCGCACGACGCCAACAACAGCACGACCAGCTTCCTGGACGAGGGCGCGCCGGGCTCTCTCGCCACGCTGACGTATTGGAGCGGCGGCGACATGCAGGACGAAGACCCGATCCGCGTCAACAGCAACGCCAATACGGCGACGTCCACCACGGGGGACACCGTGAGCCGTGGCCAGCAGGCCGGCAAGAACTTCGCTGGCACGCTGGGCCTGGTGCTGCCGATCCTGCCGCCCGATGCGCCGAACATCGGCCTCGGCGACGCGTATCCGACCGCGAACTGCTCGACGTCGTGCGACCTGGTCGCGATCATCCGGACCAACCAGATCCCGACGGGCTACACCTGCCCCGACGGCACGGCGCCCACGCTCGGCAAGTGCTACCAGCCGGTCATCTCGCCGGCCAACCCCGATCCGCGCTGCATCGCCACCAACTCGACGAAGTGCTTCGGCGCGGTTGGCAACCCGGACGGTCGCGCGTACAACCTGGCCACGGTCGTTCTGGCCTCGCAGCTCCCGACCGCGAACCAGGCGACCGGCGCCGTCTACCAGTACGCCCTCGACGCCAACAAACGCATCATGAGCGGCTCGTACTACCGCATCCACATGCGGAAGCCGGCCCCGAACGCGGCGCCCAATGCGGCCCTGGGCCAGACCGGCACCTGCCTGCAGCCCGATGCGACCCAGCAGATCGGCTGCCTCGTCGACGCGGACCGTTGCAGCGTGGGCTTTGCGGGCCGCGAGGCGTCGCAGGACTTCCCGGGCCTCGGCACGCCGTCAAACCCAGTGTCCGAGCCGCTGAAATCGCTGGCGCTCGACGCGCCGGGCGTCGCCCTGACCCCGCCGTTCACGCCGGGCTCGAGCCCGGACCTGGCCGTGCAGAACCTGCTGGCACCTGCCGGTACCACGCCGTTTTATCCGATGGCGCGCCGGCTCTGGTTCCACACGATGTTCGGCTTCGGCGACGGGCAACTGTTTGCCACCAACCCGCCCAACGCAGACGCGGCGAGCGGCGAGCGTGAGCTCACGAAGTGCTACAACAACGCGTCGATCACGACGGTTGCCGTCAGCGACAACGGGTACGTTCCGCACACGACCTCGGGCGGCGCGATCGAGTGCGTCGACTACCCGGAAGAAGGGACCTCGACCAGCCAGCCGGCGGTCAACGTCCAGGGCTCCGGCAACGTGGCCTTCCCGGGCTGCAACCTGGGCCTGACGGGCCACAACGCCTGCACCGACCCGTCCACGGCGCCGTAGCGCGTTTGGTCAGTTCCCCTCGTAACTGAGAGGGGCGAGGCACCTCCCGCCGTCCGGTGGGAGGTGCCTTTTTTTGTGCGCCCAGCATGGGCGCTGTCTTGTGGGTGAGAGTCCCGCCGAAAGGAGGCCAATCCGAGCGAAGCGAACCGCAACTGCGGAAGGGCGACCGACCGTGGGAAGGAAACGGGAAGCGAACCCGCGGGTCGATGTACAAGAACCGGGTTGGAGGCGACGGCGAGCGGGGCGAGCGGGCAAGAGACCGCGAAGCCGCAATGGCCAAAGCTCAGTCGGCGTAAACCCGGCGACGGTGCGGTGAAGGACAGCGTTCTTACCCGGGGAGACCTCGCCTCACGCCTGAAAGGTCGACGGAGCGAAAGCGACGGAGCGAGGAGTCAGCCGAGGTCGTAGTCGTCGGAGACGACGAAGGACCGAACGGAGAGGAGAGCGAAACGAACGTGGGCCTCGAAGGCAAACGGCCTCAGAAGACCAGCCAACTGGAGCTGCCGTTTTTCGAATAGGGGTGAAGCCCCGAGGGGAAAGCGGAGCGAGGAAGCGGCGACGGCGGCACACGGAGACGAGCGCTCGGGAGCGAGCGACCTGATGGCGAAGGCGTGCGAACGCGGAAACCTTCAGGCCGCGCTGAAGCGAGTGAGGAAGAACAAGGGCAGTCCCGGCAGCGACGGGATGACGGTGGAAGAGCTGCCAAGGCATCTGCCCGAGCATTGGCGACGACTGCGCGAGCAACTGCTGGCCGGCGTGCTGGCCAACGGACTAGAGACGGAGCGGCACGAGGGAACACCGCAAGGCGGTCCCTTGTCACCGCTGCTCGCGAACGTGCTGCTCGACGAAGTGGACAAGGAGCTGGAGAAACGCAAACACACGTTCGTGCGCTACGCCGACGACTGCGACGTGTACGTGCGGTCTCGGCGCGCCGGCGAGCGCGTGATGGCGTTGCTTCGGCAGCTTTACTCGAAGCTCCGACTCCCCGTCAACGAGGCGAAGAGCGCGGTAGACCTGGCGACGAAGCGGAAGATCCTGGGCTACTCATTTTGGGTGGCAGCGGGGCCGACCGTGAAGCGTCGGGTGGCGGGCAAGGCCCTGGCGACGATGAAGGAGCGCGTACCTGCTCGGCTGGAAGGAGTACTTCCGGCTGGCGGACACGCCGGGCATCTTCGCCAAACTGGACGAATGGATCCGTCACCGTCTCCGAGCCATCCACCTGAAACACTGGAAGCGGGGCAAGACCACCTATCGCGAGCTTCGTGCACGGGGACTGTCCCAGCACGGGGCTGCGAAGGTGGCCACCCGGGCCCGCCGGTGGGGAAGTTCTGGCCATGTGCCCCGGCGCGACCAGTCGATGGATCACGTGCGTAGGCGGCGGCTCGAGCCTCGCCATCGTGCGGCGCGACGAATGCGGAAGCCCTTTTAGTCGGTTTCGGGATGGACCGCCGCGGTACAAAGGACGATGTGGAAGCCTGGTGGCGGCTCGCTCCGCGGCGCAGGCCCGGCTTAGGACCTGCCTCCACGGCCACTCGGGGGCGTGAGGACGGCTGGCCGCGCGTGCAGGCAGGTATCGATGCGCTTGGTGGTGTCGGTCATGTCGACACCCGGCAGGCGCACCTTCAGTTCGACCGGTTTCCTGAACAAGCGGGACAGATCCAGGCGACCGTCGGCGGCGGCGCCCACCGCGATGCGGGTCACCTTGCCTTCGAGCGCGGAGATTGGGACACCACGTCCTGTCGCGGCCGTCCAGATGTGCGAGTCGCTGCTGATCCCGCGGTTGTCGCCCAGGACGAAGATCTCGCCGGGCTTGACCGTGTACGCGGGGAACTCGGCGTCCAGCGGCTTGCGGACCGCCAGGTAAGTCCGATCGCCCAGCGATTCGACGGTCAGGCGGCCGCCAACGTTGTGCTTGGCGAGCAGGCTCACGAACGGGCCCGCGTCGCAGGACGGGACCATCCAGCCATTGATGAAGACGTCGCCGCCCCGGAGCGCGACGGTGTCGCCGGGGATGCCGATGACGCGCTTGACGACCATCTGCGGTCCGTCGGCGCCGGCCATCTCGGTGGCGCGGAAGACGACCAGGTCCCCGCGCGCAGGCGGCTTCTGCCAGAGCCGCACGCTGGAGAAGGGGATCTTGAAGCCGTAGGCCATCCGGTTGACCAGCACCGTGTCGTTGGGCAGCAGCGTGGGCAACATCGAGGGGCCGTGAACGCTGAACGTCTCCGCGATCGAGGCGCGCAGAATGAACGCGGCCAGCGCCGCCAGCGCGAGCTGCGCGATCAAACGGCGCGACACGTGAACGACCGAGGTCGGTGCGGCGGCCTCGCCACCCCGGAACCAGCGGTACCAGTAGCGGCTGACCTCGGCCAAGACCATGAAGATCACCAGCCCGAGCGCAAGCGGATGCCAGCTCGCGAACGTCGCGATGGCGCCCGCGACGCCTCCCGACGCCGTCTCGAGGCGAGAGGGAACGACGAAATGAACGATCAGAAAAGCCAGAACCGCCAGCAGCGCCACCGAGGTGGCTGCGCGTGCCGCGCGGCGGGTGCTCCTGAAACCGCGCAGCGGCAGGCCGACGTTGGACGCGCTCATCGCCTCACATCCCTCCCCTGAGCTCGCACTCGTTGTAGAGCGGCTGCCGCTTGGTGGCGTCGCGCTCGATCTCATCCAGGTAAAGGAAGACCGCCAGCGCCGCGTTGATGGCGCCCCGCGCGGCCCACTTCTGGCCGTCGTCGTAGCCGGAGGTTCCGGTTTTGAGCTGGTGAGCAGGGGTAACGAACCCGGTCGGGCAGTAAGGAATCACGTTCCCTGCCACGCCGCCCACGGGATGAGCCTGAAGAAGTTCGTCTGCCGCGGCCAGATCGGCGGCCGCGGTCGGCTTCTGCACGCACATCGGGAACCAGTTGTCCGCGGTCAGGCCCGTGCGGACCTGGCCGCGATGATCCATGACCGGGTTCGGGCCGTACCAATCCGCGACGGCTTGGGTGGCGTCCCAGTATTTTCCTTCGCCGGCACCCCAGTACTCGAACACGTAGTTCAGGCGAAGCGTATCCAGACTTGTGGCGTCGGCCCAATCGGACGTCGTGAGAACCCGCACGATCGGGCGGTTGTTGAGGTTGCACAAACGCAGCCACATATCGGAATCGCCGTTGGTGCCGATGACGCCCATCTTGGCTTTGGTCGGGGAAAAAACGCCGGTGGGCACGAAATCGCTGAGTAGCGGGGTTACGTCGGGGCTCCCCAGCGCGACCTGTTGACAGAGTTGAAGACCCAGCCGCAGCATATCCGGCGTACCCGGCAGCGCGACGTTGCCCCTGAGAACCCCGAATACCGGTGCCTGGGACACCTGGAACAGGACGTCGTCGGGCAGCTGCTTGCTGGTCCCGCCGAGCGCCATGAAGGCCATGTACCGGGCGGCCGCGTCGTCGACCGTCGCGCCTCCGCCGATCGCCTGAAGCGAAGGCGCGAAGGCGCCGGTGCGGTTGCCCCCCGGATTGCTGATCGGACCGAAGAGTCCGTCGCGGAAGTTCGCGACGCGCGCCGCTCCCCCGCTAAAGACGCTGATCTCATCCGCGAGTAGGCCCTTCGAATCGGCCTGCTCGCCGTGGCAGTTGTAACAGATGGTGGTGAAGACGGCCGCGCCGGCGGACTCGACATAAACAGGTGCCTGCGGGTCGGCCTTTGCCAAATCCATCCACGTGGGGCGTGCGGCGCCCGTGAAGTCCTGGATCTTCTTGTCGGCCGAGAAGTCGCAGCCCGTCTTCACCTGCCATAGCCCGAACGGTACGCGTTTGGTGAGCTCGACCCGTGTCGCGTCATCCAGCGTGACGCTCTGAAGCAAGGTCAGAAGGTCCGTCAGGGTTGGGCCGTCTGCCGACTTTCCGGACTCCGACGTCAGGGTCTGGACGGCCTTCGGAACGTCCGGGTGACTGAGGAACGTTGCCCAGTCGGCTCTTCGAGGGAACCAGTCACCCGGCGGGTCCGTGTCGTCGAAGTTGACCCAGTGCGGACTGGCCGGCACGTGGATGTTGCCCATCAGCAGGACCTTCGGATTGTTCGGGTCGACGGTTGGCTTGCTGTCGTTGCTCACCGGCGCGCCCCGGTCCACCTCGTCTTGAATGACCCGATCGATGATGTCTGCCGTGTAGTCCCCGGGACAGAAGTCGTAACGATGGCCCGTGTGGTAGTCGCTGACGCGAGCGCTGGCGGCACCGACCGCCGCGGCGTAGTCGGGGTCGTCGGGCGGCACTTCGACATAGGGCTGGGGATCGGTTTCGACGGTGTCCTGCCAGTCCCCCGAGAAATCGTCGGTAAACTGAGCCTTGCTCGGGTTCTTGCGCTTCGAAGGGATGCTGACCATCCATTCGCCCAGGATGCCGGCGGCGCGGCAGTCGTACCCAGGGCTGTCGAGCGGCATGTGTGGATAGGGCGTGTAGTCGTCGAAGTAGTCGAAGGGTGTGTCTACGTTGCGGTAAACCAGGCTCCGCCACGGCGCCTTGACATACTGAGGTGTCTCGGCGCTGCACTGGCCGTCGCCAGCGACGTTCGCCGGGCAGAAATACTTCGACACTGCCTCGGGCGACGGCAAGTCGTACAGTGACGGCGTGATGTAGGCGATCGGCACGTCCCGGTTGATGCCCCGCTTGCGCGTGGGGCTGGTCAGATCGAGCGGGAACTGGAAGATCCCTCCGCTGGCGCTGGGCAGAAAGTCGAGCACACCCTTGAGCGCCGGCTGCTTGGTCGACGGGAAGCCCCGCGGGTTGTGGCAGTGGGAGCAGTTCCCCAGCATGTAGGCCTGGGCCGTGAGCTCGGCGGCGTTGCGCGGGACGCGCGTGCCCTGAGACTTGTCGAGCGGCAGCACGTCGTCGGGCGAGGTCATTCCCTTGATGAGACCGTAGTCGATGAACCGCTGGAGCTGGGTTAGCTCGTCCCCCGTCGCCGGCTCGATGACGCCCGCCGTACCCTGCGGGCGGCGCGCGATCTGCAGGGGCATGAATCCCAGCACGAAGCTGGCGCTGGCGCTGCCCATGTGGCAGTGGACGCAGCGTTCGGCCCCCGGCAGCGCGTAATGCCGCAGGAGCCCCGCCCGCGTCAGCGCTTGTTGCAGGTCGGCCGGCTTACTGTCGATGATTGGCTGGGCCTTCTGCTCGTCCGTGATGTACGTCTTCAGGCGATCCGAGAAGGGTTTGCCGTCGTTCAATGGATCGGCCAGCAAAACGGCCTGGGATTCGTCGTCGTTCCAGACGTACGTTCCGTAAACCGCGTTCTGTTGAATGGTCCCGTCGGTTCGGACGGTGTCGGGCCTGGAGACGATCACGCGTGTTTCGATCTTTCGGAACGCTTTGTTCCCGTTCAGGTCGACGACCGGCTTCAAAAACGTCTTGTAGACACGGGTGTTGGCGGGGATCGTGAACTTCTGCGTGGCCTTGTCGAACGTGATCGCTTGTCCGCGCGGCACCCGGATGAAGCGCATCTTGCCGGCGTTGTCCGTCCACAGCGGATAGGCAGGCGCGAAAGAGATGACCCCGTTTCGGGCCAGGTCTGCGCCGTCGAGCGTGAAAAGATCCGTTTCATCCAGGGTCGGCGGCAACGCGGTGGCTTGCGCGAAGAATGTGTCCAGCCGATCCATGTCGGTCGTCGAGACGCCGACCATCCTCTTTTCGGGAACGCAGGTCCCGATGTTCGTGATCTGCGCCGCGATCGTGTCCGACATCATGTAGCCGGCGGCGGCGGTGTTGGCAGACGGATCGGACTCGACGACGAACGCGTCGGCGGGGCTCCCCTGGCCGATCCACTGTTGCAGCAGCCCGGCGAGCTGTTTCACCGGATCGGTGTCCGCCCGCTGGCTGAAGGGCATCCCGTTGGGAGAGCTCAGGGGCGGCATGTACTTCGCGGGATCGTCCTGTCGAATCGCGCTGTCCAAGATCGCCTGCGTGACCAGGTTGCGGAAGGTTGATTGCGACACCGCGAAGCCACCCAGGTTGCTCTGGACATGGCAGGTGCCGCAGACCTTCGAGAAGCGGTCGAACAGCTCGGACGTGAACACCGTTGCCACCTGGGACATGGTGGTCGCGGAGACCAGGGTCGAGCGGGGCGGCAAGGGTTCGGACGAGACGGTGGGCGCGCACGCGAAAGCCGCCATGATCGGGATGCTGGCGTCGGTCTTGATGACGGCCGCGCCCGCGTCGCGAGGCGGGCCGAACTCGTTCTGTCCAACGAGGCCGGGACCGCCTGGCGCCGTGCAGGAGCAGAAACTGAAGACGGCGGCGCCAATCAAGAACGGTCCGCAAGAACGCCGGAGTGTACTCATGATGCGTTCACTCCTGCCACGTCAGCGCTTCATCACGGAGACGTCATCGAAGAGGGCTTCGGCGGCCGTCTTGCCGGCCGGTTTCGTCAGCGTGAGACGCACGCTCATCGATTGGGTCCCGGCGGGCACCGCCGACGAGGTAGACAACGAAGTCCAGCTCCCGACCACCGCGACCTGGGGCGAGGAGTAAGTGGTGGACAACCCGGAGCTGCAATCGTTCGAGGCGTAGAACCAGAGCCCGAGGCCGGCGAAAACTCCGGTCATCTGCTGAGGAAGAAAGATCTGCGCCGACAGGTCGTAGGTCGCGCCAGCGACCGCCGAGACGCACTCGGTCGCGGCGACGAGGGACGCGGTCGATGCGCTGCCGTTCATGAGGACCAGATCGAGAGATCCCGACGTGCTCGATCCGGCCGCGTCCGTGGTGCTGTAATTCACGACCGACCCGTACGAGGCGGTCCAGGGCGCGGTCGCGCCGTTGAAATGAGTGACCGCCGACGACGGCGCGCCTCCACCTATGCCGGCGCCTCCACGTCCCGCCGCTCCTGCCGAACCACCATGACCGCCGGCGGCGCTGCCGCCCGATCCACCGGTGCTTACCGTGCCACCCGTTCCGGTCGCGCCGGTCCCGCCCGTTGCCGTCGTCCCACCTGTCCCGCCGCTGTTGGTGGCCGGAGCATTGCAGTACGAGTCGTCGGCGTTCGGGGAAGGCTCGACGCCGAGGCATTCCTTCGGGCAACAATTCTCGTAGCAGCCCAGGTACGCGTTTGCGGCGGCACCGGAGGCCAAGCAAGCGGAGTAGAAATTCCCGGTGATCGTCGCGTTCGAGGTGGACTCGTAGCCGGCCGCCAACAGGGCAGCACATTCGCCCTTCGGAACAAACGTGACCTGCTGGCATTGCTGAGAAGTGACGCCTGGCCCGCAGTAACAGGCCATGAAATCGTCGGTGCCCAGCGGGCCGGCGCATTTGGACTTGGCGAAGCAGGCCAGAACGGCGTGGCAGAGGTCGGTCTTTGGTTTGCCACTGCTCGTCAGGCGAGCCGCGAGAGCGTCGGTCCCGCACAGACCATAAATCTCAGGCGGGTTGGGGGACACCGCCTGGTCGAGGAAACAGAAGTCGGCGGCGATGATGGTGTTACCATCGTCGTTTTGCGGTTTCGTACAGCGGCGCAACTCGCACGCCCGGCAGGCATCGACCTGCGCCGCTCCCCCGTTTGCCCCGCCGCCGCCGCCGCCGGTGCCGATGCCGCCGCTACCGGCGCCCCCACCGGATGCGCCCGCTCGCCCCCCGGCCCCGCCATTTCCGCCGTGGCCGGCACTACCGGCCTTACCGCCCTTCCCGCCATCCCCGCCCTTCCCGCCGTGGGCGCCGTTTGCGCTTCCGTCCGGCACAGCGCCGTCGCGCAGAACCATGGCCGGCCCGCCCGCCCCAGGAGTCAGTTCGATGTCATGGCGATCGTCGGCGCACGACGCGACAGAGCACACGACCAGGACTGCCGTCAGCGCCAGTTCGATCGACTGGGCCAACCAGCCCCGCACGTCGATGCGCCTGCTGTCGTGTCGGGAACGCATGAATCCGCGGCGGTCTATAACACGTGGCCCTCGCAACCCAGGTCTCCGGATTTTGGAAATGACCGTGCCGCTCGTGTTGTCACATTTGGACCATTCAGTTGCGAAAACGTCACAGTCGTCGTTTGCACCCTTACCTATAAGGGCCACCCCGCCATGCTGTTGGACCGACTTCGTCGTCTGAGCTCCGCCGCGTTCTTTCCGGTGGTGGTCGTGGTCGTCGGCGTCTTCGCGCCTCGACAAGGCGCGGCGCAGGCGGCGCTCGGCCAAGGTGCGTCCAACGATTGGTCGATCGTGGTGCACGACGCGCAGGCTGCCGCGAGCGCGGGGCGCGTCGAGGAGGCCGCCGATCTGTTCGCTCGGGCGCGCAAGCTGGTGCCGGAAAACATCATTCCGTTGCGCGGCGCCTGCGACGTCGCGCTCAGCATGCAGCGCGCCGGCCGACTGGCTTCTAGCCGCGAGCCTTGCCACCGCGCGTTTCTGGTGGGGGCGAAGCCCGAGGACATGTACCGCGAGGTCGCCTCGCTGATGCGCGAGCCCACCGCGCCGTCGTTGGACACGACCGTGCTGGTCGCGTTCGCGGCCGACGCCGCGGTTCACAGGGGCGGCGGCGAGCCGTGGGGCTACCTGGCCCGCTGCGAGATCGGCCGCCGCCTGGGGCTGGCGGAGGTCCTCGAGGGCTGCCTGGCCGATCTACAGAGAATCGCCCCCAACTCACCGGAGACGAAACGCATGCTCGCCGAAGCGACCCCCCATTCCCGTTTCTATATCTGGACGCTGCGCCTGCTGCTGGTCCTGGTGCCATTGGCCACGGCCGTCCATGTCCTGGTGGTCCGCTTTCGCACCCGGGCGCGATCCCTGGCGACCAGCAAGGCCGCGGCGGCCGTGTTCGTCGTCGCGGCGATCGCGGGGTTGGCTGGTTCCGCGCGCGGCGCGCTGGTCGAGCGAAACGGTCGTCCGGAGATGGAGGACGATCAGATCAGCATCTTCCCCATCGACGACGCAAATCCCGAGGCCACCGTGCCGTCCGTCGCGCAACAGAACGAAAAGCCGCTGCAGTTCGGGTACTACCTGCAGGATCTGGCCGCCAAGGTCGAACGCGCGAAGAAGAACAACGACATTCCCGCGCAGATTCGTTATTACCGGGCGATCACCAAGGCCGCCCCGAAGAGCCCGTATGGCCCCCGCAAGCTGTGCGAGGTCCTCGAGTCTTCGGGAGACGTCGACGGCGCGATCGTGGCATGCCGCACCGCAACGGTGATCGAAGGAACGACAGTCGGGGACTTTCGCCGTCTCATCGACGTGATTCTGGCGAAAAGCGGCAACCTGTCGCAAGACCTCCGGAATGAGGTCTATGCCGCCGTCGACCACATCCAGAAAGAGGCCCAGCTGGGGGCCGTGCCGGAGGTGGTTCGTTGTGGCGCTGCGCTGCGCTTTCAGGACTGGGAGACCTTGAAGGTCTGCTCTGACCGGCTGGGACAGACCGCGCCCAATGACGCCAAGACCGTTTCATTCCAGTGGGCTCTGGCCGTTCACCAGCGTGACAGGCCGGCGGCGGACGCTCTGGTCGACCGTGCACGCACCCTGGGGATGGAGCCGGCCGGCATTCAGCGGATGGAAGCAACCAATCGTGCGATGGGGGGGAACGCGCTCGTTCGCCTCGTGCTCATCCTGGCGATACTTGCTCTGGTCGTGGGTATCTGGCGGCTGGGCGCCAAGAAGCTCGTCACCCGCCGCGACGCCAACGCCTAACGTACCCGGTCCGGACGTGCCGCCCGATAGGCGGCCTAGCCGAGCTGTTCACGCCGACGGGGCGGCCACCAGGTCGTCGGGGGCGTTCTCGAGAGCGTCGCGCTTGGCCTTCTCTTTGCGGTGATCCTTGGCGATGAGGACGTAGACAGAGGGGACGACGAACAGCGTGAAGAGGGTGCCGATGGTCATGCCGCCGACCAGCACGATGCCGATGGAATTGCGCGCCACCGCCCCGGGACCGGAGACCAGGGTCAGCGGGAAGTGGCCGGCCACGGTCGCCACCGTGGTCATCAGGATGGGGCGCAGGCGGATGCTGGCCGCCTCGCGCACGGCCGTGACCTTGTCCATGCCCAAGAGCTGCTGCTCGTTCGCGAACTGGACGATCAAGATGCCGTTCTTGGCGATGAGGCCCGCCAGCGTGACCAGTCCGACCTGCGAATAGATGTTGAGCGTGGTCGTCCACCCCTCGGTGAGCCCGAACGTCATCCCCGGCGGCCCCGAGAACTTGAGGAACGTGAAGATCAGCGCGCCGAACATGGCCAACGGCACCGAGCCGGCCAGGATCACGAAGGGATCGCGGAACGAGTTGAACTGCGCGGCCAGCACCAGGAAGATCACCAACAGCGCCAGCCCCAGCGCGGGAAGGAAGCGCCCGGATTCCTGGCGGAGCTGCCGGGACTCGCCGGTGTAGTCGAGCTTGGAGCCGGGCGGGAGGATCTTGGCGGCTGTCGTCTCCAGCACGCCCAGCCCGTCCTGCAGCGAGCGCGTCGGCAGGCCGGAGATCTTGATCGCGTTCATCTGCTGGAAGCGGTTCAACGATCGAGGTTCGAGGCCTGTTCGGATGGTGGCGATCGCCGACAGCGGGATCAGCTGGCCACCCGGCCCCGAGACGTGAATGTCCGCCAGCTGCGCCGGGGTGAGGCGGCCAGAGCGCGCGATCTGCGGAATGACCTTGTAGCTGCGGCCGTCGAGGTTGAAGCGATTGACAAAGTTGCCGCTCAGCATCGACGACAAATCGGAGCCCAGTTGCTCCATGGTCACGCCCATCGACGCGGCCTTGCCACGATCGATGACGATCTCGGCGTTGGCCTGGTCGATCCGGACGTCGACGATGGGCGGGAACGCGAACTGGTTGCTACCCATCGCCGCCATCACCAGCTGATCCGCGTACTGCACCAGCTGGTCGTGCTCCGCCGTCGACGTCAGCACCACCTCCACCGGGAACAGACCCGGGTTGGGGAGCGCCGGCGGCAAGAAGACCGGCGCCCGGATCCCGGTGATGCCGGCCAGCTTCATGTTCAGCTCGTTCGAGATCGGGAAGACGCTTCGCTGCCGCTCGGTCCACGGCTTGAGGGCGATGCCGCCGAAGCCGCCGGTCGGGAAGCTGATCTGGAAGCTGTGCATGAACTCCGGCGTGCCGGCGAATATGTTGCCAACCTGGGACGAGTAGGTCGTCACCTGCTCCAGCGTGGCGTTGGCCGGGACGTCGATGGCGCCGAACACGAAGCTCTGGTCTTCGTGCGGTGCCAGCTCGCCTGGCGAAAACATGTAGAGCGGCACCAGCAGGATCGACAGCCCGATCCACACGGCGTACACGGCCGGTCGAAAATTGAGAGTGGTTGCCAGCATCGACGCGTAGCGGACCCGCAGCCGATCGAACGCGCTCTCGACCTTGCGCGTGAACCAGTGGTGCTGCCGTTCACCGCGCAAGAGGCGCGACGACATCACGGGTGACAACGTCAGGGCCACCACGCCCGAGATGAACACCGCGCCGGCCAGCGTGAACGCGAACTCCCGGAACAGCGCCCCGGTCAGCCCGCCCTGGATGCCGATGGGGACATACACGGCCGCCAGCGTGATGGTCATGGCGATGACCGGTCCGACCAGCTCGCGCGCGCCCAGGAGCGCCGCGTGGTACGGCGTCCGGCCCTCGCGGATGTGGCGCTCGACGTTCTCGACCACCACGATCGCGTCGTCGACCACCAGGCCCACCGACAGCACGATCGACAGCAGAGTCAGCAGGTTCAGGGTGAAACCGAAGGCCTGCATCAGGAACACGCCGCCGATCAGGGACACCGGAATCGCGACGACCGGCACCAGCGCCGAACGAAAGGAACCCAAGAACAGGAAGATCACCAGCATCACGATCAGGATCGTCTCGCTCAACGTCTTGACGACTTCGTGCAGGGCGTCCTTGATGTAGGCGGTCGAGTCGTAGGCGACCTTGACCTGCATGCCGGTCGGCAATTCGGCGGCGATGCGGTCGACCTCTTTGTTGACGTCGCCGATGACGTCCAGGGCGCTGGCGCTGGGGAGCACCCACACCCCCATGAACACCGCCTTTTGGCCCGAGAAGCGCACGTCCTGGTCGTATTCGTCGGCGCCCAGCTCGACGTCGGCGACGTCCTCTAGCCTCACCAGGGCGCCGTTTTGCTCGCGGATGACCAGCCGCTTGAACTCGTCGAGAGATCGCAGGTCGGTCGACGCGGCGATGTTCAGCTGGGTCAGGCCACCCTTGGTCGTCCCGGCGGCCGTCAGGTAATTGTTGGCCGCCAGCGCCCGCCGCAGCTGCGAGGGCGTGACGTTGAGCGCCGCCATGCGATCGGGTTTCAACCAGGCCCGCAGCGCGAATGTGCGCGCGCCCAGGATCTCCGCCCGCTGCACGCCGCCGATCGCCGACAGGCGGGGCTGGACGACCCGGATCAGGTAGTCGGTGACCTGGTTGTCCTGCAGCACGTCGGAGGTGAAGCCCAGGTACATCGCCGCCACCTGCGCGTCGGACGGCTCGACCTGGATGGCCGGCACTTGGGCCTCGGGCGGCAGGTCGGCGCGCACCTGGTTCACGCGCGAGCTGACGTCGGCCAGCGCCTCCGCGGCGTTGAAGTTCAGCTTGAGCCGGACATTGATGGTCGACAGTCCGAGGACGCTCTGTGACTCGATGTAGTCGATGCCGTCGGCGGCGGCGATCGCGCGCTCGAGCGGGGTGGTGATGAACCCGCGCACCAGATCGGCGCTGGCGCCGACGTACACGGTCTTCACCGTCACGGTCGCGCTCTCCAGCTTCGGGTACTGGCGAACGTTCAGGCTGCGAATGGCCTGCAGGCCGGCGACGATGATCAGCACACTGACCACGATCGCCAGCACGGGCCGGCGCAAAAACAGATCGGTGATCTTCATGGTCGTCAGCGGTTGGGCGGGGTGGGCGCCAGCTCCGGCTTGGCCTGGAGGGTGTTGTTGACGACCACCGGCGCGTTGTTCCGGAGCTTGAATGCGCCCGCGCTCACGACTTCCTGTCCCGCGCTGACGCCCTTGGTGATCGCCACGAAGTCACCGCGCGCGGCGCCCGTGCGCACGAACTGCTGGCGGGCAATCTTGACCTTCTTGCCGTCCGGCGTCTGGTCCATCCCGGGCGAGCCGGGCTTCTTGTCTTCGACCACGAACACCGAGTCGCCGTAGGACGCGTGCACGATCGCCGTCGCCGGCACGGCCACCACCGTCGCCTGGGTCGGCTTGATTACCTGGACGGTCACGAACGTGCCGGGGCGGGGCGTGGCAGCCGGCTCGGGAATGGCGGCCCGCAGCTTCACGTTGCGGGTCGTGGGATCGACGGTCGGTTCGATGGCGCTGATGGTCCCGGTCAGGGCCTCCTTGGCCCCCTCCATCGTGATCCGCACGGGCAGGCCGACGCTCACGCTGGACAGCTGCTCTTGGGGCAGCGAGAAATCCACGAACGTTCCACCGAGGGCGTCCAGCGTCGTGACGGTCGTCCCCGGTGCCAGAAACTGACCGACGTTGACGGCGCGGATTCCGAGCCGGCCGCGAAATGGCGCCCGGATGACCTTGCGTTCGAGCTGAGCGCGCAGCGCCGCGCTGTCGGTGCTGGCGGTCTTGAGCTGCGCCTCGACGTCGTCCATTTGCGCGCGGCTGATCACGTTGCCGGCCGCCAGCTTCTTCGAGCGCTCGGCGTTGCGAGCCGCCAGCTCGCGGCGCGCCTCCGCGGACGCCAGCTGGGCGCGCTCGACCTCGGCGTCCAGCTCGACGAGGATCTGGCCCTCGCGCGCGACCTGCCCGGACTCGAAGCGGATCTTGCTGACGGTCCCGGGGACCTCGGCGCTGACGGCGACGTTGCGCAGGCTGGAGATGCTGCCGATCGCCGATACCCCCGTCTCCCAGGGTTCGGCGAGGGCTCGCGCCGTCCCGACCGCTTCCGGCGGCGGACCCGACGCCTGCATTTGCTTGCCCATCGCCATCAGCTTGCCGATCTGGGCGCCCTTGATGCCAGCCAGCAAGCCGATGACGACCAGGAGGCCGGCCGTCACCACCAACGATCTCTTCAATCTGCCGTGAGTCGCCACGGGCCAAGCCTAAAAGCGGACCGGCTGAGCCGCCAGCCCAGACGACGGTGCCGGCTCAGAAGATGTAGAACGCCGAGAACTGGACGCGGGTGTTCGACCCCTTGGTCTGGTCCAGATACTTCTGCCAGAAATAGGCGTATTCCAGGCCAAAGCGAACGGCGGGGTTGAGGTCGACGAACAGGTTGGCGTCCGCCCAGTACGAACGGTTCCACAAGCTGCCGGCATTGGCCGGGGCACCACCGGGCGTGGCGGGCGCCGACTGCAGCTTGTCGATGTCCGGCGAGTACATGTGCGACACGTTGGCCGAGAGCCAGAGGCGCTTGGGGGTCGGGAAGTAGTACTGCGCGCCGATGATGTACGACTCCCACCGGATGGCGTGCAGCACGCCGTCGGGCGTGTATGCGATGAGGCCATTGTCGACGTCCTGCGGGTAGGGCTGCGGCATCCCCATCGCGTTGGCCGGCAGTGTGGCGAAGCTGGCCCCACCCGACAGGCCCGTGTAGAGATCGGCGATCGCCTGGCCGTACACGAACGAGGCGGTCAGCGTCAGAGCGTTGCCGTCGGTCACGCTCTTGGCCGGGATGATCGGCAGCAACAGATCCGCCGAGTACCCGTACCCGTTGATGTTGACCGTGCTCTTCGGCGAGGCCGAGAACTCCGGAACCCGGAAGTAGCGGCCCACCGGCGGAAAGGCCGATGCGACGCGCCGTCGACGGCCGTGCCGGCGCCGCCCGCGGTGTGCAGGGCCTTGAAGTTGTTGAGGGCGAACCGGATGCCGGCCTGCCCGTCGGGAACCTCGGAGTTTCGCTGCGGTGGGCGCGAGGCAGCCAGCGCGATCTCCAGCGTCGTGTCGTCGGTCTTGAACGCGTGCGAGACGCGGAACTGCGGGGAACGCGAATACATCTGCCCGGGAACGCCCTGAAGCTCGACGGTGTTCGGGTGGAACATCGACTGCCAGCCGAAGAGCTGCCAGT
The DNA here is from genome assembly GCA_963737345.1 of uncultured Pseudomonadota bacterium. Lineage (GTDB taxonomy): Bacteria > Myxococcota_A > Polyangia > Fen-1088 > Fen-1088 > JADGRB01. The sequence continues at coordinate 85,087 of CAVTSM010000001.1, forward strand.
ACTGCCCGGCCAGAACGTCGATGTACGGCGTCTCGACCCGCAGCGCGAAGTGCCGCATGCGGAACGTCGGGGCTGGCGAAGAACGAGCCCTCGGAGACGGACACGCCGCCCGTCGCCGCCGGCGACCGGCGTCGGCGAGCCCGCCGGCTGGTTGCCCAGGAAGTCGCCCTCGACGATCCCGGACGTCTTGACCGTCTGAGTCTCCGGCCCCTTCAGCTTGAAACCGATGCGCGAGTTGCGCGCGCTGAAGATGGTGCGGCCGTGGCCGGCCGCGTACTTGCCGTCGCGCGCGATGTTCGCGTTGCCGGCCAGGTCGTTGAAGCTCTGGGTCGAGTCCCAAGAGCCGTCGAATTGGACGAAGCCGTAGAACTGCGCGCCGAACTTGGTCGTCACCGGCGACGAAGTCGCGGGGGCGGGCGGCGGCGTGGCACCAACCGTCGACAGCGTCTTGGGCGCCGACGGGCGGGGCCGGCATCGCCTGGTCCATCAGGGCGCCGGCGGGGGCGCGGGGGGCAATTCGACGGGCGGCGCCGGCGGTGGGACTTCGGCCGGCGGCGGGGCTGCGTGCAGCGACGGGCGGCGCGGCTGTCTGGGCGGCCGCCAGTCGGCCGATACAGCAGAGCGCGAGCGATAGGGCGCTGATGCGCAAGGGGGCTGGTCTCATCTCTGTCTCTCCTCGTGATGCGGCGTTTCGCGCCGCGACCGTAAGGCCGCAGCGTGGTCCCCGCCTTCGACAAGCGCGTGAAGTTTGTGTGTCAGTTTGATGAACTGACTCTGGCGGCGTCCCGGTCAGGCGCGAGGGCGCGGTGCCCGGTCGCGCCGCAGCTCCCAGACGAACGGCCAAAAGGCGCGACAATCCGGCCACCAGCGGATGGTTGACCGACGCGTAGCGATGCTTGCCTTCGACCCTCACGCTGAGGACCCCCGCCTCGATCAACACGTTCAGGTGGTGCGAAACGGTGGGCTGTGACACATCGAACAGCTCGGCAACTTGCCCGCAGGAGAGCTCGCCCGCCGCCGCAATCTCTTGGACCATGCGGAAGCGGGTCGGGTCGGCCAGCGCCTTCAAGGCACGAACCAGCCCGCGGTCATCCAGGGTTCTGACGTCGCCAGCACCCATGTCCTTTATCTTATAAGCGTTTCCGGGCACCGGCCAGGGCGGGAAAAAACTGGCGGCGGGGCGCTGCCGGCTCGACCATGTTCGAACGGATGGCCGCCGAGGAGCCCCCGAAACGGTCCAGGCATGCCCTGCTGTGGACCTCGACGACGTACTTCGGCGAGGGGCTGCCCTGGAGCTTCCTTCATCAGATGGGGACGGAGTTCCTGACCGCCCTCCGGGTCTCGAACAGCCAGATCGCCGCGACATCCCTGCTGCACCTGGCCGTCACCTTCAAGTTCGCCTGGAGCCCGGCCCTGGACCTGTTCGGCCGCCGCCGGACCTGGGTGTGGGTGCTGCAGCTGATTCTGGGGGGCGGCATGCTGGCCGTGGCCGCCCTGGCGCCCAGCCGGAATCTGACTGCATTCTGGTTCGCCGTCTCCGCGCTGGCCATCGTTCACGCGACCCACGACATCGCCTGCGACGGCTTCTACCTGCAGGCGCTGGATCGGCGCGGGCAGGCGCTTTACTCGGGGACGCGCCTCGGGGCGTACCGGCTGGCGATGATCGTGGGCGCGTCGGTGCTCGTCTACCTGGCCGGCAAGACCAGCTGGCTGATCGGGTTCGGCGCGGCCGGCGTCTTGATGATCGTGGTGGCGCTGGTGAACGCCGCCGTGATGCCGCATCCGCCCGAGCTCCACGCCACGGACCTGCCCGGCGCCGTGCCGTCTTCCGCGCTCGGCGCGCCGCGCCGCAAGGGGACGGCGTTCGTGGAAGCCTTCGCGTCGTTCATCGGCCAGCCGCAAGCGGCCTCGGTGCTGGCGTTCATGCTCACCTACCGGCTGGGCGACATCATGATGTTCTCGATGTCGAAGCCCCTGTTGCGGGACCTCGGCGTGGACACGGCGCACCGCGGGATCCTCAACGGGCTCGGCACGGCCGCTTCCATCCTGGGCGTCGTGCTGGGCGGGGCCTACGTGGCCCGCCGGGGCCTCTCGCGCGCGCTGGTGCCGCTGGTCTACGCGCAGAACTTCGCGATCCCGCTCTACATCCTGATGGCGGTCGTCAAGCCCAGCGCCGCCGGCGTCACCGCGATCGTGCTGACAGAGCAGCTGGTGTCCGGCCTGGGAATTGCCGGTAGCACGGTGTTTCTGATGCAGCGCTGCCGCCCGGCGTTCTCGGCGTCGCACTTCGCGATGGCGACCTCCGTGGTCTCCCTGGCCAGCACGTTTTCCGGGTGGCTGTCCGGACCACTCAACGAACACCTCGGGCATCCGTGGTTCTTCACGGTCGCCTTCCTGGCCAGCATTCCGAGCCTGATTTTGGTGTGGATCGTCCCCAAGACGCCGCTCGAGGCGGAGGTCACGCCCGCGTAAATCGCGCAGTTGTCAGGGCAGGCCAGGGGTGGGCACCGAGACCTCGTAGAGCGCGTGCGAGGTCGTCACGTACATCGTGCGGCGGTCCTGGCCGCCGAACGTGCAGTTGGAGGGGGCGACGGGAAACGGGATCCGGCCCAGCTGGTGGCCGGCCGGATCGAACACCACGATCGCCTTCACGTCGTCGGCGTTGTTCGCCACGTAGAGATTTCCGGCGTCGTCGACGCAGATGCCGTCGGGGACCTTGAAGCCGCCGGTCACGCCGGCCCCGTCGATGAAAAGCGCGGGCGCGCCGGTCGCGCCCGCGGCGTCGACGGGGAGCTTCCAGAGCTTGGCCTGGGTGTCACTGCCGACGTACAGGGTCGCGCCGTCCGGGGACAGGGCGATGCCATTCGGCTTGGTCATCTCCAGCACGCGCTCGACGGGGACCGGTCGGCGGAACGCGGTAGACGGCGGTCGCGGCATGGGTGCCGCCCGGACGGACGCCCCAGTCGGAGTCGGTGAAGTAGATGTTGCCGTCGCGTCGGACGACCAGGTCGTTGGGCGCGTTCAGGGGCGCGCCGCCGTGCCCGGGCGGCCAGCGGTCGGCCACCACGGTGGCAGCGCCGTCGGTGACCAATCCGTACCAGGCGGCCGTTGAAGCGCTCGCACGCCAGCAGGGCGCCGGCGGCGTCCAGTCCCAACCCGTTGGTGCTGGTCGGTGTCCCCGGCGCGCCCGGGTAAGGGAGCCGCGCGAACGAGCGCGCCGCCGGATCGAAGCGATAGATGGCGGCGCCCGGCCCGTTGGCCTCGACGACGTCCGAGAACAGCACCGCGTGCTGCGCCGCGACCCACAAGGGTCCCTCCAGCGACACGAACGCGATCGAGCTGGGGATGGCGGCCGGCGTTCCCGCACCCGGCAGGGCGACAGGCTGCCCGGCGGCGTTCGACGCGGACGGCGCCGCGGCGCGCGAGCCGGTGCAGGCGGGTGCCACCAGAGTCAGCGTGACCAACCAGCGCGACAAGACCGACCAGAGAACCGACGAAGCGCGCGACATGCGCGGCATCAAATCACGCGGCTTGCGGCCACGCCAGCCGGCGGACTAGCATCCATCGGCCGGCGACAATGACGAGATTCTGGATGGTCTGTCTGGGCGGCGCGTGTGGCACGGGCGCGCGCTATCTGATGGGCATCTGGGCGGTGCGCAACTGGGGCGAGCGGTTTCCCTTCGGCACGCTGGCCATCAACGCGCTCGGTTCATTTCTGCTGGTCGTCGTCTTGATCCTGGGCACCCAGGGGCGGGTCCTGTCGCCGAACGCGCGGGTGGTGCTGGGCACGGGCGTGATGGGCGGCTTCACGACGTACTCCACCTTCAACTACGAAGCGCTGCGGTTCCTGCAGCAGGGCGCCTATGGCGCGGCGGCGGCCTACGTGGCGGCGACGGTGTTCGGTTGCCTCGCGGCCGGCGGCCTGGCCGTGCTGCTGACGCGCATGTTCGTGTAGCGCGCGCCGGCGGACGGTCAGCCCTCGGGCAACAGCACGGCGGCGCCCTTGACCGTCCCCGCGCGCAGCGCCGCCAGGGCCAGGTTGGCGTGCGCCAACGGGATATCGGTCGACTTCCGTGCGGATCGGGATCTCCGCCGCCAGGCGCAGCAGCTCGGTCGCGTCCTGGCGCGTGAAGTTGGCCACGCTCGCCAGCCGCCGCTCCCACCAGAGCTCCTCGTACGGGAGTTGCGGAACCCGATCCAGGTGGATGGCGTTGATGGCCACGGTCGCGCCCCGGTCCACGGCCTGAAGCGCCGCCCGCACCACATCACCCGACGGCGCGAACGTGATCGCCGCATCCAGCGGTTCGGGCGGCCGGTCGCCCAGCCCACCGGTCCACTCGGCGCCCAGCAGGCGCGCCCTTTCCTGTTCCGCCTTCGAACGGGTCACGACGAAGACGCGGCACCCCCAATGGCGCGCGACCTGAATGGTGATCAGCGCCGAAGCGCCGAAGCCGTAGAGTCCCAACCGCCCGCCCGGCGCGATTCCCGATCGCGCGAGCGACCGATAGCCGATCACGCCGCCGCACAGCAGGGGCGCGGCGGCGACGTCATCGAAGCCGTCGGGGATCGGCAGCGCGAAGTCGGCGCGCGCGGTCAGGTGCGTCGCATAGCCGCCGTCCACGTCCCAGCCGGTGAAGGTGGCGCGCCCGCACAGATTCTCGCGCCCGCTGCGGCATTTGTCGCAGACCCCGCAGGTGCCGGCCAGCCAGGCGACCCCGGCCCGATCGCCGAGCTTCCAGCCCCCCACGCCGTCGCCGACGGCGACGACGCGGCCCACGGCCTGGTGCCCGGGCACGATCGGCAGGCGGCGCGCCGCCAACTCCCCCTCGGACAGCTGCAGATCGGTCCGGCAGACGCCGCATGCCGCCACCCGAATCAGCAGCATCCCTGGGCCGGGCGCCGCTGGCTCGCGTGTTTCGCGCGAAAGCGGTCGTCCGGGCGCTTCCGACGTGCCACCGTCCGGTCCGACGGGGGAAGGTTCGCGCAGCACCATCGCGGCCGGCATGACTGTCGCTTGGCTGTCGCTATCCGCGCGGCAGTGTCACGGTGAACGTGGTCCCCGCGGCTTCGTCCGAGCGAACCTCGATCGATCCCCCGTGCGCGCAGACCAGCTCGCGTGTGATGAACAGGCCCAGCCCCAGGCCTTGCGAGTTGTCGGGCGCGCGCCCGCCGCCCGCCATCGGCTCGAACAGCTTGGGGAGGCGATCGGCCGGGATGGCGCCCATGTTGTGGACCGTCACGCGGACGGCGCGCTCACCGCGTCCGTCGACGGTGACGCCGACGCCGTGTTCGGAGCGCCCGTGCCGAACCGCGTTCGCGACCAGGTTCGAGAACACCTGCGAGAGGCGATCGGGATCCCAGCGGCCCGACGTGTCGCCGGCGCAGGACAGCCGCAACGACCAGTCGGGGTTCGCCTCGTCCAGTTCGTCCATGACCTGCCGCACCAGCGCCGCCAGGTCCGTCTCGACAGGGATGACGGCGATGCCGCCGCCCAGCCGCACGCGCGTGAAGTCCAGCAGCTGATCGATCATGCGCGTCATTCGGTTGCCGCTGCTGAGGATGCGCGCCAGCGGCTTGCGCAGCTTCTCGCTGCTGTCGCGGTCCATGGCCAGGCGCGCCGAGGTGACGATGGCGGCCAGCGGGTTTCGCAGATCGTGGCCCAGGATGGCCGTGAACGTCTCGTTGAAATGAACCGTCTGCTGCAGCTCGGCGACCGCGTGGAAGCGCGCCACGGCCGCAGCGACGTGGTTCGCGATGGCCTGAGCCAGGTCCAGCTCCGTCGGCGACAGCGCGCGCGGCCCGTCGTAATAGACCATGAACTTTCCCAGCAGCCGCCCGCCCGAGACCAGCGGAATGAACCCCAGCGCGCCAATGCGTTCTTGCTGAAACAGCGGCCCATAACCGGCCAGGCTCGGGTCCGCCTGAACATCCGGAACCAGCACCGGTTGCGGATCGCGCGCGTCGCGCCTCCAGGGGCTATGCCCTTCGACGCGGCGCCGGTAATCGTCGGAAAGGCCACGCCACGCGCGGAACCGCATCACGCCTTCGCCGTCGTAGACCAGCACCGCCGCCCGCTCGGTCTTCAGCGCGGGCAAGATGGCGTCCAGCGCGGCCGCGAAGATGTCGCCGACGTGCCCCGCGCCGATGACCGAGGCCGCCAGCCGGTACAGCAGCTCTGCCCGGGCGCGGCTGGCTCTCTCTTCTTCCAGAAGCCGCAGCCGCTCGAGCGCCTGCCCGCTGTACCGGCCGACCAGCAGCAGGAAGCTGCGCTCGCCGTCGTCCAGCTCGCGCCGTTCGTCGAACGTCAGCGCCAGGGCCCCCAGGCGGCGCCCGGGGGTTGCCAGAGGGAGGCAGGCGATCGCGCAGCCCGGGACCGCGGCCATCGTCTGAGCGGCTTCGGGGTACCGCGAAAGCAACGCCGCGCGCGTCGGAACCCAGACCATCTGGCCGGTGCGGAGCGCGTCGGTGCGGATCGCGTCGATGATCGGTGCGGGGGCCAGACCCTGCACGCTCAGCATCGCGGCGGCGCCCACCTCGCCTTTGTCGTACCTGCCGGACCGGCAGAGCCACGCGACGTTGTCCGCCTCCCGAAACAGCCAAAGGCCCGCGGTGGTGGCGCCCAACGTCGCCGCGGTTTCGTCGACGACCGCTTGATAGACCTGCTCCGCGGCGACGGCCTCCGCGATTGCGCCCGTGACGCGGGTCAGCCGCTCCGTCCATTGGGCGCGCACCTCGCGCGCGGCGTCCGCGCGGCTCAGCTCGGCCACGCGCTGTTGCAGCTTCTGCTCCTTCCGGCGCAGCTCGCGAACGGATGCGCGCAGGGCGCTCTCGGCGGCGGTCTCCGTCGCCTCTGGCACCGTCTGGTCCCCGCCCCCGTCTTCGCCCGTCGCCGGCTCCGGCGTCAACTCGGTCTGCAAGACATTCCCCTCGCCCCGGCGCCGCCACCGAACGCCGAGCGACACATTTTAGGCCGCCGGCCAATGGACGGCTGAAAAAAAAACGTTGCTCATTGTCGAGAACGGTCGAGCTTCCATCTGTTGGCCATCGCCTTGCCCGATTTGCGACGATGGACACATTGGCACCGGGTTTCATCCGATTGAAACGAGGAGGCCACATGACACGCATGACGAGGGATGTTGGCGGTGGCGTTGTTCGGCGTTACGACCGCCGGCGCCGCTGGGGTTCGGGCGGAGCAGCTCTCGGGGCACGGTGAGCTCAACCAGGCCTCGCAGATCCAGGCCCGCCTTCAAAAGGACGGCGACCTCAAGAACAACCGGGTCGACGTCACGGTCGACAACGGCATCGCGACATTGAAGGGCACGGTCGACACCGACGCCGAGAAGGCGCACGCGGCGCAGCTGGCCATGGTCAAGGGGATCGTCGGCGTGCAGAACCAGCTGGACGTCGGCAGCGCCGGCATGAAGCAGACGTTCTCGGACAGCGCGATCACCGCCAAGATCAAAGGAAAGTTGGCCGAAAATCAGGCGTCTTCGTTCACCGACGTGTCGGTGACCACCAACAACGGCGTCGTGACGCTGACGGGATCGGTACCCAGCGAGCAAGCGCGGCAGAAGGTGCTGGACGCCGCTCGATCCGCCGACGGGGTCATGCGCGTCGAGAACGACCTCACGGTGGCGCCGAAGCACTGAGGCCCCGGACGCGCGGGCGGCGGCCGGCGCCAGCGCGTCGACCGCTGCCTGCAACCGGACGGCGTCGTGGGGCGCGTGCCCCTGGGCGTCGTTGTCGAAGTAGACGTACACGTCGCTTCCCATCTCGGTCCAGGCATTGATGCGCGTCGCCCAGGCCGCGACCTCGGCGTCGCTGTAACGGCTGGTGTAGAGCGTCGCCGAGCCGTGGAGCCGGACGTACGCGAAGTCGGCGGTGCGTTCGTACGAAAGCGGGTATTTTCCGGCCGTGTCGGCCGCGACCAGCGCCACATCCAGCTCGCGCAGCGTCTCGAGCGCGCGGTCGGTCAGCCACGACGCGTGTCGGATCTCGACGGCATGGCGGATCGGCCCGCGCGCGCCCCCCGCGGCGCGCAGGGCGGCGCGACCCGTCGTCCGCGCGTCGTGGCGGCGGGCCCAGCGCTCGGCGGTCGCCCAGATCGCGCGGCACGGCCGCGAAGAAGGCTCGCGCGCGCTCCTCGTCGAACGGCAGCTGCGGGGGCAATTGCCACAAGATGGGACCGAGCGCGCTCCCCAGCCGCAACAGACCCGACGCGAAGAAGTTTGCCAGCGGCGTCTCGAACTTTCGCAGCTTCAGCATGTGGGTGATGAAGCGGCTCCCCTTGATGGCGAAGACGAACCCGTCGGGAACGGCGGCGCGCCAGGCCGCGCAGGCGCTGGGCCGTGTCAGGCCGTAGAAGGTCCCGTTGACCTCGACGGTGGGGAGCCGCCGGGCCATGTAGGCCAGCTCGAGCCGATGGACCAGGCCCTTCGGGTAGAAGTCCCCGCGCCAGCGGGGATAGTTCCACCCACTGGTCCCGATTCGCGCCCGACCTGCGCGCCGCACCCTCCCAGATTTAAGGTCGCGAGCACATCCGGCAAGCGCCGCGCCTGGCCGCCCCCGGGCTCCGCCTTAGATTTCTCTCATGGCGGCGCGAGGCTTATGGAGTGGGGTGATGTCCTTCGGGCTGGTGAACATTCCGGTCAAGCTGCAGAGCGCATCGCGCGACGAACGGCCGCACTTTCACCTCTTGCACGCCAAGGACGACGCGCCCATCCGCTACGAGCGGATCTGCGAGCGCGAGAAAAAGCCGGTGCCGTGGTCGGAGATCGTGAAGGGCTACGAGGTGAAGAAGGGCGAGGTCGCGGTGCTGACGCCCGAAGACTTCAAGCAGGCGGCGCTGAACCGGTCCGAGACCATCGACATTCTGGCCTTCGTCGAGGCCGGCGAGATCGACGCGCGCTATTTCGAGACGCCGTATTATCTGGTGCCGGCCAAGGGGGGCGAGCGCGCCTACGCGCTGCTGCGTGAGACGATGCGCAAGTCCGGGAAGGTCGCCGTCGCCCAGGTCGTGCTCCGACAGTCGCAGCACCTGGCGGCCGTGACGCCCATCGGCGACGCGCTGGTGTTCACGACGCTGAGGTTCGCTCACGAGGTCGTCGACCCGCGCGAGCTGGATTTGCCGGCCGCCAGGTCGCTCAATCCGCACGAGATGGAGCTGGCCGCCAAGCTGGTCGAGGGTTTCGCCGACAGCTGGAAGCCCGAGCAGTATCACGACAAGTACACCGAGAACCTGCTGGCGATCATCAAGACCAAGACCCGTAAGGGGGCCGTTCCGCGGCTGGGCGAGCTGGCTCCCGCCGCGCCGACAGGCGAGATCACCGACCTCATGGAACGCCTGCGGGCCAGTCTGGGGCAGGGGCGGCGCGGCGCTCAGGCAGCCACACAGGCTGGGGCGCGTGGCAAGGCTTCGCGCGGACACAAAGCCCCGCCGGCGCGCAAGCGCAGCAAGGCGCGCGGCCACCGGCACGCGGCGTAGCGGCCCGCTCGCGATTGGCAACCCGCGCGTCGGGCAGTGGCTACCCAAGCAGAAATCCAGGGCTAATTTTCGTTCATGGCTGCCATCCAGGCCCTACTGGCCGCAATCAGCAAGTCGGCCGGGAAGATCCTGAACGCGATCTTCGGCTGGGCCGTACGCGCGCTGTTCGGTCAGACCAGCGCCAAAGAACAGACGTTCCTGTCCATCATCGTCGGTGGCGCCGTCGCGTGGCCCATCCTGCTGGTGGGGATCATCATCCCCAAGATCGCCGCCCTGCATGTTGGCGTTCGTTCCGCTGCCGCATTGGGTGCCGTCGTGGATCGTCCGCCTGGTCTGGACCGGCCTGGCGTTGATCGTCCCGGTGGCGGTCGGCCTGGCGGTCGCCGCCAAGGCGCCCCCGCCCGCCAAGCACGAATCGGTCGCCAAGCGCATCTTGCGCGGGTTTCCGATCACGATCGGCCTGGCCGGGGCGTTCTTGATCATGTTCGTGTCGATCCCGATCATGCGTCTCTCCGCCATCGTCCGGGGCCGCAAGACGGCGAACATTCCGCTCATCACCGAGGCCGCCGGGTACCACGAGGTGGCCCGTAAGATCTGCGAGGTGCTGAATCGTCACGGGTTCGAGTTTCGGCGCGGCACGCCCGGCTGGTGGGTCACGGCGCCCACCCGCATCCTGCTCTGGTTCGGAGGCGACGCCTTCCGGGGGTACGTCCCCGCCAAGCTCGAATACTTCGTCACCCCCGACATCGAGATGTCCATGTACCCAAGTGGGATCCTGCTTCGCGGCAAGCCGCGGCGGCTCACGTGGGCGCACGGGCTGATTGCGGAGACGGTCGCGCACACCGACGGCATCCAGACCGGCGCGCCCGAGGCGCAGGCGCTGGAGCGCCGACTGCGCGAGATCTGGTACCGCTATGATCAGGGCGCCAAGACCGCGGCCGAGAGCCAGCGGCTGGCCAGGGTCCTGGATGACGTCACGCGCGAGCTGGGCGAGCTGGAAGTCGATTTCGACGACTGGCAGGTCCTTTATCGCCAGGTTCTTCAGGTCGGTCGCGCGATTCACGGCGAACGACAGTTGATGGATCAGGAGGCCAGTGAGGGGGGCATCATGAACGAACACAATCCAGTCGGTTCTCCCAGCCAGATGGGAACGGGAGAGCTGGTCAAACAGATCGGCGCCCAGGCGGAGGTGCTGGTGCACAAGCAGATCGAGCTCGCCAAAGCCGAGTTGAAGCACGACCTCAAGGCCGAGGCGACGGCGTTCGGCGGGCTGGGCGTCTCGGCGGTGCTGGGCATCATCAGCGTGACGTTGCTGCTGGTCACCGCCGCGCTGGCGCTGTCGCTGGTGCTGCCGGCCTGGGCAGCGGGGCTGATCGTCACCGGCGTCATGCTGGTCGTGACGCTGGCGGTGGCTCTCATCAGCTGGAAAAAGCGCGTGTCGACACCGCTGTCCCGAACCCGGCAGACGCTCAGCGACGACGTGCGCTGGGCCAAGGAGCGGCTGACGTGAGCGCCAACGGCAAGACCCCGGCGTCGTTCCAGGGGCCGGCGGCGGCGACCCCGCCACAGCTGCCGCCCAATTCGGACCCGGCGGAGCTGCAGAAAGAGGTGGTGGCGGCGCGACACGATCTGGATCGGCTGGTCGGAGAGCTGGATCGGCGTCGCCACGCGTTCTTCGATGTTGGGGCGCAGATCCGGCGAAACCCGGTGCCGTTCATCCTGGGCGGGCTGGCGCTGCTCACGGCCGTCGGCGGCACCGTCGCGCTGATCGTGTCGCGCCGCCGCCGCCAGAACGCCTGGCCGCAGCGCGTCCAGCGGCTGCGGCACGCGCTCGCCGAAGCGGCGCGGCATCCGGACCGCTCGCGCGACCAGCCCAGCGCCGCCAAGAAGATCGGCACGGCAAGCGGGACGGCAATCGCTTCGGCGCTGGCCAAAGCAGCGACCCAGCGTCTTCTCCATACGGCAACGGCTCACTAGATTCCGCTGGGTGCAGCTGGACGACTAGGGATCATCCTGACCGTCGCTGCGGCGTTCGCGCCGCGCCCCGCGCAGGCGCAGAACCTGGCGTTTCCGCCGATCACCGACCGGAACCTCAACATCGACCTGTTCGAACAACCGGCCATCGGCTCGCCGCGGCTGATCGCGATGGCCGGCGCGATCAACGCGGTCTCGGAAGGGGCAGCCGGCCTTTACACGAACCCTGCCTCGGCCGCCATCCGCCCCGAAACCCACATCGACAAGTTCGCCTGGACGACTGTTACGGCTACATCCTGCCCAGCAACGCGATCGTGCCGTGGGATGCGACCGTCAGCGCCGCGTATCGGCTGGCGGAGACGGCCTGGAACCACCGTGTGGAGGGGGACTACCGCGACGAGCGGTCGCTCACGACCGGGGGTGGTTGCGCCTGCGAGCCGGCACCTACCTCGAAGCCTCCCGCTTCATCGAGACCAACGCGCGATGGCACGCCACTGGCGGCTTCGAAGCGCGCGTGTTCGCGTTCCGGCTGGCCGGACACCAGCGGCGCGTCTCGATCTCCGGCGCGGCTGACGTGGCGTCCGAGTTCAAGAATCTCGGGTTCTCGATCGGCTTTTGGAACTGAAGGCACGGGAAATGCGGCGCCCCCCTGATGCGTGGTGCGGATGATGCGCATGTTTGGCACGGGAGGAATCTCATGGACGCAATCAAGATGCTGAAGAAGCAGCACCGGGAAGTGGAGGCGCTGTTCAAGGAGCTGCAGAAGGCAAAGTCCGCGGGACCGCGCCGGAAGGTCTTCGAGAAGCTGGCCGACGCGCTGGCCGTTCACGCGACCATCGAGGAACGGCACTTTTATCCGGCCGCCAAGAAGAAGCAGACCCAGGACATGTTGCTCGAGGCCGCCGAGGAGCACCTGGCGGTCAAACGCCTGATCGCCGACCTCCTGGACCTCGACGCCAGCGACCCGATCTTCATGGCCAAGGTGACCGTCCTCAAGGAGGACGTCCAGCACCACGTCGAGGAGGAAGAAGACGAGCTCTTTCCGAAGGTCCAGAAGCTGCTCGATGACGACGAGCTCGAGGCGCTGGCGGCTTCCATGCAAGAGACCGCAGAAGAGCTGCAGAGCGAGGGGCAACCGCGCATGTCGGTCCCGGCGGAGACGCGCGAAGCCGCGCATATCTGATTCCAGCGGCGGCCGGCAGCGGCCGATGACGCGGCGGTGGGCCCTGGCGCTCGCCGCCGCGTTTTCATTTGGCCCGCTGCCTCAGCGTTACCGCGTAAGGAAGAGGAACGTTACCGTTCGGGACACTGATTTGCTACCGGACCGTATCAGCCGCCGGCCTAACGTGGCGTTTCGGCACCTGCCGGCTGTGGCACGTCGCCTGCTGAAAAGAAGCTCCGGAGGTGACGAGAACGATGGCCCAGCGAATGTCGACAGCCGAAGCCCGCAGGGACTTTGCGAACGTGCTCCGCAGCTCTGCAGCCGGGGAGCGCATCAAATTGACCCGGTACAACAAGACCGTGGCCGTCCTGATTTCGAAGCGCGATCTCGACGCGCTCGAGGAATGTCAGCGCCGACGCCGTGAAGTCGCCAAGACTCGCGATGGACAGGTCAAGACCATCCGGCCGCGGGCCGACAATCCCGGCAAACGCGATCTGTGACCTGCCTCACCGCCTTCGCCGCGCGTGTGCTTCGCTGATGCGGATCCGCGGCGGCGTAGACGCCTGGTTCAAGGCGCGGAGCTCCCGGGGCGTGAGGCGCGACAGGGGGACCAGTGCGGCCAACGGTCGACCGTAACGGACCACCACCACAGGTTCACCATCGTCGCGCACGTCGTCCAAAACCGCCGCGAAGTCTCCCCGCACGCGGGACGCGTCCATCATCTTCATGCTCGGCCGAGGTTAGGCGGACCCCGGCGAGGCCGTCAAGGGAATATACCCTCTACGGCATGTCGGAACCGTGAGGACGCAAACGCCTAGACGTCCCGGAGAATGATGCGCTCTGCGCCGATTTCTGCCACCACTTTGATGTCGCCGCCTAAGGCCCGCACGTATTTTCGAAGGGTGGAGACCAGGTGATCGCGACGCCCCTCGACGCGCGAGAGCTGCGGTTGCGACACGGCGGCGCGGCGGGCCACGTCGCCCTGGGTCTGGCGAACGTGCTCGCGCAATTCCTGCAAGTTCATCGCCGGCCCGCTCGCAGGCCGGCGGCGCGTCCCGCGGCGATCGACGGCCTGCGCCTCGGCGGTGACCACGACGGTGCGGCCGGAACCATCGCGAGGCGTCCGATGTTGGCCGGTGGCGCGCCGCGGATCGATCCGCGGGAGCTCGCCTTGGGTGGCGACGACCAGATCCGACGCGTTCCGCGTCACGTCGGCGCCGGCACGGGCTTCGGTCGTGACGGTGTAGCCGGCGCACCTCAGCAATTCGACCAGCAGCTTGCGCGGGCCTTCGGCCCGGCCGAGGTAGAGGATTCTGATTCTCGATGGCTTCATCGGCGGGGGAAAACGCGCTCAAGGTAGCCTGGCGCGATCGTCTTGTACAAGAAAAGATTAGGCCGTCCGACGGCGCGCCGGGGCGCCGCGATCTCAAGCACGCCTCGAAATTTAGGAAGTTCCGGGGCTCTGTGCGCGGAAGCCGCGTGCTTATTTTGTGGGCACGTCTGCCCGCTCGGTGCGGGCGATCTGCGGAGGAGGGACACCGATGCTGGCGATGACGTATCTGGGACCGTCTCGGGTGAAGGCCGTTCAGAAGCCGGAGCCCAAATTGGAACACCCCAACGATGTGATCCTGCGCGTCACGCGCGCGGCGATCTGCGGCTCCGACCTGCACCTGTACCATGGCCTGATCCCCGACACGCGCGTGGGCTCGACCTTCGGTCACGAATTCGTGGGCGTGGTCGAGGAAGTTGGCTCGTCCGTCCAGAAATTACAGCGCGGGGACAGGATCGCCGTTCCGTTCAACATCTCCTGCGGGCAGTGCTTCTTTTGCGACCGCGAGCTCTACGGCAACTGCGAAAACACCAATCCGTCGGCGCCCATCGCGTCGGGCGTTTACGGCTACAGCCACACGACGGGCGGTTTCGACGGGGGCCAGGCCGAATTCGTGCGCGTCCCCTTCGCGGACGTCGGCCCGATGAAAATTCCCGACGACATGAGCGACGAAGACGTGCTGTTGCTGACGGACGTCTTCCCGACCGGCTACCAGGCGGCCGAAATGGGCTCGATCCGGCAGGGAGACACCGTGGTGGTCTTCGGCGCCGGCCCGGTCGGTCTGTTCGCGGCCAAGTCCGCCTGGCTGATGGGCGCGGGGCGGGTCATCTCCGTCGACAACCAGGAGTACCGCCTGGAAAAGGCGCGCCAGTTCGCGGGCGCCGAGACGATCAACTTCGACGAGGTCGACGACATCGTCAAGGAGATCATCCAGCAGACGGACGGCCGCGGCGCGGACGTCTGCATCGACGCCGTGGGGTGCGAGGCCAGCGGCTCGCTGATGCAAAAGTTCACGGGGGTTCTCTTGAAGATGCAGGCGGGCGCCGCCACTGCGGTCAACTGGGCGATCCAGAGCGTCCGGAAAGCCGGGCACGTGTCGATCGTCGGCGTGTACGGCCCACCCTGGAACTTCATCCCCATCGGTGTGGCGATGAACAAGGGCATCACGATGCGGATGAATCAAGCCAACGTGAAGCGGTACATGCCGCACCTTCTCGAGCACGTGCGCCAGGGGCGCGTCGACCCGAAGGCCATCATCACCCACCGCCTGCCGTTGGAAGAGGTGCACGAAGGCTACGAGCTCTTCGCGCGGAAGAAGGACAACTGCATCAAGGCGGTGCTGATCCCGCCGTCGGCGCAGGCCTGAACCAAGGAGAGGACCATGGAGACCGCTATTCACGACCAGATTGCGCGGGGCGCGACCGGACGCCCCGAGGCCGCCGACGCCGACCCGTCGTCGCGCCCGGGCGTCCCGATGTACAAGGCCGCCGGGAGCTCGTCGGAGATCGTCCGACCGCCGCTGGAGCAGCAGCAGACCGACGTCGAGGTGCTGGTCGGCCGCGACATCGGGCAGCTGACGCCGGTGTTCGGGACCTGCCAGCCGCCGCGTGGCCTTTCGGGGCTGATGCGGCGGGCCGGGTACAAAATCCCCGAGCACAAGGCGGGGCGCTGGATGACGCTGTTGCTGGCCGACCGAGTGGACGTTTGGGAGTCGCGCCTGCGGCGGCACCCGATCCTCGCCGCGCTGGCCGTGGCGGCCGTGATCGGCGGCGTCAGAGCCAAGCCGCGTCGTTCGAAGTTCAGGCGGCTGCTGGACCAGCTCGCCTGACCATCAACCCGAATCCGGAAGGAGATTCAACATGGGAACCGTTGCAACGCAGAACCGCCCGCTGGCGCTGGTCACCGGCGCGTCGACGGGAATTGGGTACGAGCTCGCGAAGTGCTGTGTGGACGCCGGCTACGATCTGGTGATCGCGGCCGACGAGCCGGCCATCGACGACGCCGCCGCCAGGTTGACGGCGGGCAGCGCGCGCGTGCTGCCGGTCCAGGCGGACCTGGCGACGCCCGACGGCTGTCAGAAGCTGATCGCCGCCGTGGCCGGGCGGCCGGTCTCGATCCTGATGGCGAACGCGGGGCGCGGGTTGGGAAAGGCGTTCCTGGACCAGGACTGGGGTGACATCCAGCGGGTCATCGACACCAACGTGACCGGGACGCTGTACCTGATTCACGAGGTGGCGCGTGAGATGCGGGCGCGCGGCGAGGGGAAGATCCTGATCACTGGGTCGATCGCCGGCCTCATGCCGGGCACGTTCCAGGCCGTCTACAACGGCACGAAGGCGCTGCTCGACTCGTTTGCCTTTGCGCTGCGGGCCGAGCTCAAGGACTCCGGCGTGACCGTCACCTGCCTGATGCCCGGCGCCACGGAGACGGACTTCTTCGAGAGGGCCGACCTCATGGACACCAAGGTCGGGACCGGAAAGAAGGATCCGGCCGACATGGTCGCCAAGGCCGGCTTCGACGCCATGATGAAGGGCGAGGGCGAGGTCGTCACCGGCTGGAGCAACAAGCTGCGGGCGGCCATCTCTCACATCGTCCCGCAGGGCGCGCTGGCCGAGCAGCACCGCCGAATGGCGGCGCCGGGCACGGCCAAGCCGTCTTCATAGACTGGCGTCGTTCACGGGCGCGCGGTCAGATGCTCAGGTGCGACTTGCGCGCCAACCACACGCCCGTGGCGACGGCGGCCCAGGCCAGCGTCGCCGCGGGCAGCGCGATCCAGGGCTTGGTCCGCAAAAGCAGCTGCCAGGCGACCAGGGCGAACGCGAGCAGGCCCAGGGTCCCGCAGGCCGCGCCCGTCGCCTCGACGGTCGCCGCGTGGCGGCCGCGGTCCCCGCGCGGGGTCGCACCGGGTTTTTGCTTCTGCACCCGGGCCAGGAGCGCGATCCCCAGCGGCACGATCGACGGGATCGCCAGCATCAGGCCACCGGCTTTCGCGTCGGTCGCCTTGGTGAAAAGGCCGACGGCGACGGTGACGGTACCTCCCGCGATGAACCGCAGCAGGTGGCCCACCCACGACGACTGCCGCACCGATTCGACGTCGAACCTGATCTTCATAGCGGCCTCAGGAAAACCGCCCAGCCCGCGGCCGCCACCCCGCCCCAAACGGCCAGCGCGGCGATCGCGACAGGGGTCGGCTTGAGGCGACGCCGGTGCAGAATCCAGCTGATGGCCGACGCGTACGCCGTGAAAGCCAGCGCACCCACCACCATGGACCGCGCCTCGACGGCAACGAACGCTGCTCCCTCGTTGTGCAACGTCAGTAGCATCGTTGCGAGGGCGACGGAGGGGGCCGCCGCGAACAGGCCGGCGAAGCTCTTGGGCGTGAACGCGTCGCCCAGTACGGCAAAAATGGCCACCAACGCGCCCCCTACAAAGAACCGCGCGATCAGTTCGCCCATGTACGTACCTCAATGGAGGAATTTAATCATTCCGCGTCGTCGGAACTCAGCGGTAACGCCCGGTTGCCTTCCGCGAAGGTCGCCTCAATTTGTGCGGCATGAAAATGACAACACTACGTTCCCTGGGGTTGTGTGCGACCTTCCTGATGCCGGCGGTGGCTCTGGCCGCGCCGTCGACGGCCGAGGTTCTGGGAAAGCTGCACCATTCCGATCAGCACGAGATCGAGATGGGCAAGCAGGCGCAGAAGAACGGCAACACGAAAGCCGTGAAGGACTACGGCAAGATGCTGGTCAAGGACCACACGGCCGCCGACAAGAAGGGCGCCGCGCTGGCCAAGAAGGAAAAGATCGATCTCACCGCCAACACGCCGCCCATGGCGAACGAGATGGCGAGCATCCCGCCCGGCCCCGACTTCGACAAGAAGTTCGCGCAGGCGATGCTGGACGATCACAAGCGGGACGTCGCCGAGATGACCAAGGCGCGCGACGCGACCGATGACGCCGAGCTGAAGAAGTTGCTGACCGACGTGGTGCCGGTCCTGCAGAAGCACCTCGACGCCGCCCAGAAGATCGTCGACGGTCAGACCACGGCCAGCAAGTAGCGCTCGCGCAGCGACGCGGAGGGTTATGCTGCGCGCATGGCCCGAACGACCTACGCCCTCAAGCTGGACGGCTCGCGACGGATTCGACTGGACGACATCGATCCAGCCGACACCGGCCGCGTCGACAAGGACGAAGCGCACGAGAGGATCGCGCGGCTGGGTGACGAGCTGGCCGAGCTCGAAAACCTCCTGACCTACGCCGGGACGCATGCGCTGCTGGTGGTGCTGCAAGGGCGGGACGCCAGCGGCAAGGACGGATCGATCCGCAAGATTCTCGAGTACACGAACGTCCAGAACGCCTACGTCAAGCCGTTCAAGGTGCCCACCGAAGAAGAGCGGGCCCACGATTTTTTGTGGCGCGTCCACGCCGCGGTCCCGCGCCAGGGCTACATGGCGCTCTTCAACCGGTCGCACTACGAGGACGTCCTGGCGGCGCGCGTGCACAGACTGGTGCCGGAGCACGTCTGGCGCGCGCGGTACGAACAGATCAACGCTTTCGAGCAGCTCCTGCTCGACGCGAACGTCATCGTCCTGAAGTTCTGCCTGCACATCAGTCGCGACGAACAGTACGACCGGCTGCGCGCGCGAGAGAAGGATCCACGCACGGCCTGGAAACTGAACCCGGAGGACTGGCGCGAGATCCCGCTGTGGGACGAGATGAGCGTCGCTTACGAGGACTTGCTGTCCCGCTGCGCGACGCGGCAGGCCCCGTGGTACCTGGTTCCGGCGGACAAGAAGTGGTTCCGCAACCTGGCCGTCATGGAGCGCCTGGTTCTGACCTTGCGCCCCTACCGAAAGGTCTGGTTGGAGACGCTGCGTAAGATGGGCACCAGCGCCATGAAAGAGATCCGCGCGCTGCGCGCTCAGGCCAAACGCAAGTAGCGCGGGCGCGCTACTAGCAGCTGCTGAAGAAACGACGATCGGCGGGCCTCGGGCGGCTTCGGGCGGCTTCTGGCCTCAGACGGCCTCAGACTTCAGGCCTCGCGGAGATCGCTATCCGACGGAAGTAGCGCGAATCTTCCCAGAGCCTGAGGGTCGCCTGAGGTCTGATGCCCGATGCCCGAGGCCGCCCGAGGCCCTTTGCAACAGCCTGTTAATAAGGACCCAGCGCCGCGGCCAGACCGGCCATCAAATAAGCGCCCGTCAGGCCGGCGGCATCGTGGCCGTTGACGGCCGCCTCGACGCCGTGAATGACGGCGCCGCCTTCCACGATTAGGCGCAGCCGCGCCCGGTCGTGCGGGATGCGCCAGAAGTCGAACGCAGCCCGTGCGCCGGCGGTCGCCTCCAGGCCCAGGCCGGAGCCGGTGATTGAACCGGGGGCCGTGCTGACGCCGCTCATGTGCACCGCTCCCAGGCCGCCGGTGACGCCCAGGTCCAGGTTGGTCTTGCCCGGGTGAAAGCGGCGCCCCAGTTCCAGCACGCCGCCCGCGAAGGTCGTGTCCACGGTGCCCAGCGCGACATGGGGGGTGCCGCTTTCGACGTGCCCTTCCAGGGCCGCTTGCCATCCCTGCTCGGCAAGCTCGAGGGCGGCGTGGAAACCCCACAGGGTGATGTCTCCGCTGGGGTGGGTCCGGACCGAGAAGCCGACGACCGGAATCCATCCGTCGCGCGGCTCCCGATCGCCCTGGGCCGCCGGTGCGGGTGCGGCTGCCGGAGCGGCGGGCGGCGGCGGTGTGGCCGCCTCCCGGACCAGCTCGGCGACCGCCAGCGCCAGCGCCCGCGGGCGCGCCTCGGGTGAGACGTCTCCCAGCGCGACTTCGCGCGCCAGTGTGACGCCGCGTTCGTCGTACACGCGAAGCCGCACGACGTTCGGCGTGTCGCCGCAGGGTTGGACGTCCAGCGTGGTCGTCGCCGTCCGCGTGTCGGAAGCCGGCGACGCGCCCGCCGGCGGCGCCAGCAGCCGCGTGCAGCAGGCGCGCGCATCGCCGGCCAGCTCGACTTTGAGGGAGCCCAAAAATGCGTCGGCCGCGACGGGCGAGGTGGCGCAGTCGGGCAGCACGACCACCATCGGTGCCTGGGCAGCGCCGGCCCGGACCGCGATCGTCAGCCCCAGCCCGACCCAAAGGCCGCCGTAGCCGCGGCGACGACGGCGCTCGACAAAGCCGAGCTTCGTCGAGGTGGCGCGGCGCATGGCCGCCTATGGTAGCTGGGATTCGATGCGGGCGCGGTAACGACCGTCAGGGAATTCACGACGGTACGCGGCGGCGGCGGCGCGGGCCGCGGCGGCGTTTCCGGACCGGGCGTGCGCCTCGACCAATCGCGCCCGCGCATCTTCGCGCAGGCTCTGTGGCAGACCCAGCTCCAGCGCGCGATCCAGGGCGCGGGCCGCCTGGTCGGGCGCGTCCAGCGCGTCCAGCTCGAGACGTCCCAGCGCGAACGCCGCCAGCGGCGCCTGTGCGTCGCGCGGGTAAGCCATCAGGATGCGTTCCAGCGGTGCGACGGCGTCGCGGGGATGCCCCGACAGGCGGGCCACATCCGCCAGCAAAAGCAGGTCGGCGACGCCGGCTTGCCGTGCCTCACGCACCAGACCGTGCGCCCCCAGGGCCGCGAACGCGTCCCGCTGCCGTCCCGACTGCGCCAGCTCCCGCCAGCTCACGCGCGGCGGGGGCGGCGTGAGAACCACCGCCGGCGCCGCCTCGTCCGCCGGCTCCGGCGCGGCGGCCGCTCCCGGTAAACCGGCCGGTGCCGCGGCCGGCGCCGGTGGTGCCAGCAGCGGATCGACGACTTCCAGCGATTGGCCGGCCCCCAGGCGCTGCGCGCGATCGCGCACGTGATCGCCGCGGACCAGCACGGCGCCGTGCTGGACCGTCACCCGCAGCCGCCCCGGTTCGCGCGCGCAGCTGAACCCGGTGCCGACCACCTCGACGGTGGCCAATCCGCACTCGATTTGCCAGCGCCGCGGCCCGCCCGGATGAACCTCGAAATCGGCGCGCCCGGTCTGCAGCATCGCGACGAACGATGTCCCGGTCGACAGCAGCGGCTCGAAGCGCGCGCCACCGGACAGCGTGACCCGCGAGCCGTCCGACATCGCGACCACGGCCCCGGACGGCGGCGCCTGGACTGCCGCGATGGGGTGTCCGTCCGCCAGTCGCAGCGGCCCCGCGTCCTCGCGCGAGATGCCGACCCAAAGGACGACCGCCGCCGCCACGGCCAGCACCGCGCCGGCCAGCGCCGGCCGATCCATGTGCAGCACGCGGCGCGCGAACGGCAAATGTCGCCGCGCGCGCGCGCCTTCATCGGCGTCGATACGCGACCAGATACGCGCCAGCGCCTGTTCGTCGTCAGGCATGCGGAGGCGCTCTTTCAGAGGCGGACGTGGCGCGCTCATGGTTCCCCCCATTCGCCGCCGACGTGCGCGGCGACGCGGCGATCGGCGTCAGTGATGCGGCGTTTGGCGGTCGCCAGCGAGCAGTCGCACAGCGCGGCGACCTCCGCCAGCGGCAGCCCTTCGACCCGCCGCAACATCCAGGCGATCCGACAGGCGGCGCTGACGGCCCGCAGCGCGCGATCGACCAGCGCCAGGTCGGTCCGCTCTTCCGGGCTCAGACCGGGGTCGCCGAAGGACTCGAGCGTGGCGTCATCGGCCCCCCGGTCCAATCCCAGGCGCCGCAGCAACCGCGCGCGGCGAATCCGACGACGCACCAGGCTGACCGCGATCTGCGCCAGCCAGCCCCCCACGGCGGCCGGTTCCCGCAGCGCGGCGAGCTGCACGAATCCCGTCAGAAACGTGTCCTGGACGACCTCTTCTGCGTCGCCACGGCTCGCCAGCAGCCGGGTGGCGAGCCCCAGCAGGCGCCCGGCGTGGCGCCGGTACAGCATCTCGCGCCCCCACCGATCCCCGGACAGCGCGCGGCTCACCAGCTCGGCGTCGGAGATCTGGTCCGACGCGCGGAGGAGCAGCGAATGGCTCACGGGAGCACCCATGGTAACAGGTAAGAGACCCGAGCCGCCCGAAACGGCTCGCATTCCCGCTGCAACCGCCACAATTGTTTGGGAATGGCCGCCCCGTGAGCCGATTTCGACGCGTGGTGGCTCTCACAAACATGGCAAACCTGCGCGCCGCCAGCAGCCCCGGGCCGATTCCGCGATCGCTTCACATGTCCTGGCTCGGCATTTACCTGGCGCTGGCTGCAGCGGCGATGGCCGTGGCGTTCGCCGGCTGCGGCAACAGCACGGTCAACGCCATCAGCACCGGGACGGGCGGCGGGGGCGGCAACCACGTCATCTGTACGGTGGCCGGGGCCGCCTGCAGCAGCGATGGGCAGTGCTGTTCGCACAGCTGCGATCCGGTGGCGCACACCTGCGGCTCTTCGGTGGCGACGTGTAGCGGTCCCGGCAGCTCTTGTGGGGTGGCGACGGATTGCTGCAACCTTCAGTGCGACACCAGCCGCGGGGTTTGCTCGGCGGCCACCGCTTGCACCGCGGACGGCGCCAGCTGCTCGTCGTCGGCCCTGTGTTGCAGCGGGAACTGCAGCGGCGGGACGTGCGTGGCCCTCAACGCCGCCTGCAAGACCGCCGGCAACCCTTGCGGCGCCGCTGGTGACTGTTGTTCGGGGTTGTGCTCGGGCGGGACGTGCGCCCTGGGCGCGTCCTTCTGCATCCAGCCCGGAGACGTCTGCGCGCGCGACACCGATTGCTGTGGCGGCTCATGCGCCAAGACCGGCGGCGCCGCGCTGGGGCTTTGCACGGACGTGGCCACCACCGGCACCGGCTCTTGCGTGCACGACGGTGTGCTTTGCAAGGGTTGCGGCAGCTGCTGCAGCCGCAACTGCGGTCCGTGGGCGCTGACCGGCGTCGACGTCTGTCAGCCCGGCCTGGGCTGCAAGATTCTGAACAGCCTCTGTACGAGCAACGAAGAATGCTGCGGCGGCAGCGGCACCAGCCCCGAGGTGACGTGCATCGCCGCGATCAGCGCCTCTGGCAACGCAACGATCGGTGTGTGCGGCCAGAACCACGGCAACCAGGTGCCGGGTGGAATCTGCAAGCTCAGCGGGAACGCGAATGCTTGCTCGAACGCCGAGAGCGACTGCGAATGTGCCGTCAACCCGAAGGCCAACTGCTGCGCGTATGACACGCTGGGGTTGCCGCGCTGCCTGGGCTCCGGCGCCTGCTCGGACGGAAGCACGGGGATTTTCAACGGCATGGACGCCAAGTGCTGCCGGCCCGCCGGGCAGACGTGCAACACCGCCGCGGAGTGCTGCGGCTTGGCCCCCTGCGTCCCCGATGCCACGGGCGTGCGGCACTGCCTGGCGCCCAAGCCCGGCGGTGGCCTCGTGTGCGTCGCCTCGGGTGGCACCTGCACGGCCACGGGCGACTGCTGCACGGGCCTCATCTGCAACATCACGCCGGGCGCGCCCAGCGGAAAGTGTGGCCCGGCCCCGACGCCCAGCGACGCCGGCGTCTGCGCGCTATACGGCCAGGCTTGCAACGCGGCAACGCCCTGCTGCAACAACGTGCAATGCACGTACTCGCCGACCAACATGGCGTGCAACGGGCAGACCGGCTGCACCTGCTACAACCCGATCGTGATCGGGTTCCAGGGCACCCCGTAGGCGGGCGAGCAGGCCGACGATCGGGCGCCGCCGCGGCAACAACCGGGAGTGGTGCCGGGGTTTCGCGCCGCGCGACCGTTCGTCAGGCGGCGGCTTCGTTGGCTGGTCCGCTGGCGCGTCCGGCGCTTGTGTCCTGGACATCAGGGGCCGGTCAGTTGCCCACGCACTTGCTCCTCCGATTGCACGACAGCGGGGCCACGCATTCGGGCACGTCCTGGCCGCTGGTGATCGGCGCGCAGGTACCTCGCGCGCAGCTGTTGCAGGCGTCGGTGCAGGCGCTGTCGCAGCACACCCCGTCCTTGCAGAATCCGCTGCGGCACTGTGTGGCGCTCGCGCAGGCCGTTCCCTGCGGCAGGCTGGCGCCGCCGCCACGCCCGCCGGCCACCCCGCCGCCTTGGCCGCCGTGGCCGCCAAGTCCTCCCTGACCTCCGTGTCCCCCCGCGGCTCCAGCGCCGCCTCCGGGCCCGCCGGCGCCTCCAGCTGCGCCGGCCGCTCCGCCGGCGCCCGCGTTGTTGCCGCCACCTGCGCCGCTCGATCCGCCCGATCCGCGCGCGCCGCCCGCGCCCGCCGCGCCGCTCGACCCGCCGGCGCCGCTCGACCCGCCGGCGTCTGCCGCGCAGCCGGTTTGCGCCGTGTCGGCGACCGTCGGACAGTCGTCGATCGGGTCGGGAACGCCGTCGCCGTCGGTGTCCGATGGCAGCGCCGGGGACAACATGACGTCGAACACGCCTGCCGCCCGCGCGGCCGGCGAGATGATCGACAGCGCCTCTTCTGCGACCGTGCCGGCGCGCAGCCCGCGCAGGTCCAAGCGCAGGCTGCCGCGCGTCGTGCCCGGCTCGACCAGGATGGTCCCCAAAAGCGGGGCCTCTTGGGGAACCAGCGGGCCCTCCATGGGCAATCGTATGTTGCTCCACAGCACCCCGGAGTCGTCGAACAACCAGACGCGGAGCTCGTCGGGAGGCGGCGAGTGGTCGGCCAGGCTCACCCGAAGCAGCAGCGCGCCAGCCTCGGGCGCCTCGGTCGTACCGCGGCACCCGACAGCGGCGGTGACGACCGCCGCCATCAACAGGGCCCCTGGCCGGCGGCGGCGAGTCACCGGCTGAGCGTCCCCAGCGAGCCGGCGTGGATGGTGGTCGTTTGCCCCGACGACAGCGTCAGGCCGGCCACGACCCCGCCCGCGATGACGGCGGCAGCGACACTGCCCCACACCCACCAACGCCTGCGCGACGGGCGGGGCGGCGCGGCCGGTTCAGGCGCGGCGGTGACGGCGATGAGTGGCACCGTCTGTGGCGGCGGCGCCGGTGACAGGGCGGGGGAGGTGCCGAGCTCGGTCGCGTGGACGTCACCGCCGGCACCAACGTCGGCGGCCGACGCGCCGTCGCCGCCCGCGGCCAGGTCAGCGATGACCGCGTCCAGCTGCCCAATCAAGGCCTGCACCTCGGGGACCAGACGCGAGTCGGGCGCCACCAGCACGAATTCGCGGTAGGTCGCGCGCGCGGCTTTCAGATCGCCCAACCGTCGCTGGCACTGCGCGATGTTGACCAGAAACCCGGGCAGCGGCTTGGCGGCGTACCCGCCTTGGTACTTCACCAGCGCCTCGGCGTAACGGCCAGCTCGGTAATCGGTCTCGGCATCGGCAAACCGCCGCCGCGCTTCGGTTTCGGCCGGACTGCGGGTGTCGGCTGCCGCGGGGCGCATCCCGGCACCGAGTGCAACGGCGGTGGCAATCGCCACGATGCGCGCCCCAATCATCGCTGCAGCCGCGACGCGGCCTCGTCGAAAGGGTTGATTGACAGACCGCGAACGATTCGACCCTGGCCCGCCGACCGCGGGCGGCGCGCCGGTTTGGACGATGCCCGGTCGCTCGTTTCGTCCGCCGTCGACTCGACCTCGGCAGCCGGCGGGTCGGGCGGAGGCGGCGCCGGCTTGGGCTCGGGTGGGGGTATCGCGACCAGGATCGGCGAATGGGCGGCTAGGCCCGACGGCGGTCGCACGGCGGTCGCGTGGGTGCGGCGGCCGCCGCCGCGGCCGACCAGCAGCACCAGCAAGGTGGCGGTTCCGGCGGCGGCCACGAACCACCATGGCCACCGCGATCGGGGTACGCTGGTCGATTTCGACGCGGGCTCGCCGCGCATGTCGGGCGTTACGCTGGGCGCTCGCGTTGCCGTCGTGACCGTCTCGTTGAAAGGCGCGGCCAACAGCTCGGGTGTCAGGCTGGTGACCGGAATCTGGCGGGATGACAGCTCGGCTCCGAACAGCTCGCGCAGCAGCGCCGGAAGAGCACGCCGCTGATAGCGCAAGCCGGTCAGCACGGCGTCGAGATCTTCGGCCAGCTCGTACGCGGTCGCGTAGCGCTGGGCGGGATCGCGGGCCAGGGCGCGGGCGACGACTTGGTCCAACTCGGGCGGCACGTCCGGGCGTATCGTCGACGGGGCCGGGACCGGCATCTCCGCCACGTTCTGCAATGTCTCGAGCTCGGTCTTGCCGCGGAACAACTTGCGGCCGGCCAGCAACTCCCACAGCACGACACCCAGCGAGAACAGGTCCGAGCGGCCGTCGGCGGTCTGGTTCTTGATTCGTTCGGGCGCGATGTAGGCGAGCTTGCCCTTGAACGTCCGCTCCGATTTCTCGGCTTCGGGCTCGGTCAGCGCCTGCGCGATCCCGAAGTCGAGCAGCTTCACCCCACCGGCCCGCTGGCAGATGATGTTGGACGGGCTCACGTCACGGTGAACGACGTTCAGCGCGGTCCCATCGGCGGCGGTCAGCGCGTGCGCGTAGCCCAGCGCCTGGGCCACCTCATGCGCGATGAAGGCGGCCACCGCGACGGGACAGGGACGCGCGGCGTGGCGCAGCCGGCGCGCGACGGCCGCGACGTCGCGACCTCGCACGTACTCCATGGCCAGGTAATAGGTGCCGCCGACCTCGCCGAAGTCGAACACCTGGACGATGTTCGGGTGGTGAAGGACCGCGTTGATGCGCGCTTCGCGCACGAACATCTCGACGAAGTACGGAGACCGCGCGCGCTCACCGATGATCCGCTTCACCACGAAGGTGCGCCGGAAGCCCTCCGCGCCCGGCATGACCGCCCGGAAGACCTCGGCCATGCCGCCCGTCCCGACCCGATCGAGGAGCACATAGCGCCCGAACTGTTCGGGCTTGATTTCGAGCGATGCGGTCGCCACGCAGCGCCTGAAATCGGCTCAAAACAGCGGGCCATTGAGCGGCCAACTTGAAATCCGCAAATTGCCATCCGCGCCACGGTCAATTCTTGCCGAATGGTCGGTCGGCTTACGGATCGCCGCCGGAGTAAGCAGGTCGGTCTGGTGGCCAGTCCCACCTTTCGCGACGTGGCCGGTCCGTCACGGCAGCGGCAACTTCTGGCGGGTCTTCCAGTAGTCGCGCCAGGGATCGCCGTCGCGCGCGCGCGTGATCGCGGTTCGGATGGTGAAGCGCGCCGGATTCAATCGCGGTGTCAGCTCGTCCCAGTCCAGCGGCATCGAGACCGGCGCGCCCTGCCGCGCGCGCAGCGAGTAAGCGGCCACGGCGGTGTTCGCGCGCCCGTTGCGGAGCGTATCGATCAGAATCTGCCGCTCGCGCCCGCCCTTGTTGGCGATGGTCGTCGTGAACCGCGCGGGGGCGGTGTCGGCCAGCGCCGCCGCCACCGTTTGCGCAAAGGTCAGACAGGCCGCGCCGTCGGCCGGGGCCACCGGCACGACGACGTGCAAGCCCTTGCCGCCGGTCGTCTTCACCCACGCCCGCAGCTTCTGGTCGGCCAGCAGCTGTCGGACAGCGCGCGCGGCGGCGACCACCTCGCGCCACGCGACCTTTGGTCCGGGATCGAAGTCGAACACCACGCGATCGTGCCGGTATGGGGCGTCGGCCGCTGCGTTCCAAGTATGGACTTCGACCACGCCCATCTGCGCCAGCGCCACCAGCGCTTCGGGCGTGTCGGCGACCAGGTACTCGCCCGTCTTGCGCAGCTCGCGAATCTTCACCCGTCGCAGCTCGCGCGGACCCCAGGCCTTGCCGTGGCGAAGCATCACGCAGCCGCCCTTTTCGGCCTGGTAATCGATGGCGCCGCCGCAGCGGAGCAGCGTCAGCGGCCGCCCCGCGACGTGGGGCACCATCGCGGGCGCGACGTCGCCGTAGTAGCGCGCGACGTCCAGCTTCGTGAGGTCCTGGTCCGCGAAGATCGACCCGATCGGGGTGGCTGACTGCGATGCCGCGCACCACCGGTCCGTCCGTCGCGGCTGCCGGCGTGACCTTGGCGGCCCGCGCCGTCGAGTGGCTCGGTTTGGGTCGCGGGCTGGGGTCAGCGGCCGGCTGCTCGCGGCGGACGTCGCGCGGATCTTTGTCGGCGCGCAGCCCCTGCATCGAAGGGTGGCGGATCCGACCGTCGTCCGTCCATTCGCCGAACGCGATCTCGGTGACCAGCTGCGGGCGCACCCAATGCGCGTTCCGGCGCAACCACGAGTCGTCGACTGGCGGGTCGAACGGCGACTGCTTGATCTCGATCTGGTCGAGGCGCCGCCGCAGGTCCTTGAGGTAAGCCGCGTTCCATCCCGCACCGGTCCCCACTTTTCCCGCCCAGCGCAGCGAGTCGCTATCGTAGTAGCCGATCAGGAGGGCGCCGATGGCTTCGCGCGCCCCCTCGGGATCGGTGAACCCGCCGATCACGAACTCTTGGCGGCGGACACACTTCGTTTTTTGCCAGTCCAGGTTGCGGCCGCCGCGATAACGCGTGCCCAGCCGCTTCGACACGATCCCCTCCAACCCCAGCGCGCACGCGTTTCGATGGAACGCGCCGCCCCCACCGACGACGTGATCCGAGTAGCGAAACAGGCCGTCCGTCTGGCTGCCTTCCAGCAGCTCCCGCAGGCGTTGCTTGCGGTCTTCGATCGGCTGGTCGCGCAGGTCGCGCCCATCGACGTGCAACAGGTCGAACACGAAATAGGCCAGCGGCGTATCCGGACGGCGATTTTGCAGAGCCTGAAAGCTGGTGACCCCGCTGGGGAGCACCGCCGCGACCTCGCCGTCCAGCAGCGCGCGCCGCGCCGCCAGCCGCCCGCCTGCCGCCGCCAGCGCGGGGAACTCTGCCGTCCAGTCCTGGCCGCGCCGGCTCCAGAGCTCGACGGTGCGGCCCTCCTTGCGCAACCCGATTCGGTAACCGTCGAACTTTTGCTCATGGATCCACCTGTTCCCTTCGGGCGCGGCGCTGACCAACGTGGCCAGCTGCGCCTCGAAATCGGGAACCCGGGTCATTGACGCCATGGAAGGTAACGATGACCATATTCGCGCCAGGAGGCGAGGGCCGACATGAACGACGGTGCGATCAACCAGCGTGCGATCAACCAGATTGCGATCAACCAGCGAGCTTTGGGGCGCACGGGGCTCCGCGTCTCCGAGATCTGCTTCGGGACGATGACGTTTGGCGGCGAAGGCATGTACAAAGCCATCGGCGAAACAGCGCAGGCCGAGGCCGACCGTCTGGTCGGCGTCTGCCTGGACGCCGGAATCAACTTCTTCGACACCGCCGACACCTATTCGAACGGGCGCGCCGAGGAGATTTTAGGCCGGGCGCTGGGGCCACGCCGCAAGGAGGTGATCGTCGCGACCAAGGTGCGCGGGCGCGTCGGCACGGGCCCGAACGACGTGGGCCTGTCGCGCGGGCACATCCTGGACAGCATCGACCGCAGCCTGCAGCGGCTGGGGACGGACTACGTGGACCTCTACCAGATTCACGGGTTCGACGCGGCCACCCCCTGGGACGAGACGTTGCGCGCGCTGGACGACTTGGTCCGTGCCGGCAAGGTCCGGTACATCGGCGCCTCCAATCTGGCCGCCTGGCAGCTGATGAAGGCGCTGGGAATCAGCGAGCGCGATCGCCTGGAACGCTTCGTGACGATCCAGTCCTACTATTCGATCGCGGGGCGCGACCTCGAGCGCGAGCTGGTGCCGCTGATGCTGTCGGAAGGCGTCGGGCTTCTGGTGTGGAGCCCGCTGGTCGGCGGGTTCCTCAGTGGAAAGTTCAGCCGCGCCAACCCGCGCCCGGAAAGCACGCGGCGGGCCAGCTTCAACTTCCCGCCCGTGGACGAGGCGCGCGGGTACGCGGTGCTCGACGTGTTGGCCGAGGTCGCGCGCGAACAAGAGGCGTCGGTGCCGCGCGTCGCGCTGGCCTGGCTGCTGCACCAGCCTGCCACCACCAGCGTCATCATCGGCGCGCGCGACGAGGCCCAGCTGCGTGACAACCTGGCTGCCGCGGCGCTGCGCCTGTCTGCCGAGCAACTCGAACGCCTCGGAAAGGCCAGCGCGCTGCCGCCCGAATATCCCGGCTGGATGGTGTCGCTGCAGGCGCGCGATCGTTTCGGGGCCCTGACGCCCGAGCAGCGGTTCTCGCGCACGTGATTTCCTTGCCGTCGATCGCTCTGGCGGCGGTC
The DNA here is from genome assembly GCA_963737345.1 of uncultured Pseudomonadota bacterium. Classification (GTDB taxonomy): domain Bacteria; phylum Myxococcota_A; class Polyangia; order Fen-1088; family Fen-1088; genus JADGRB01. The sequence goes on from CAVTSM010000001.1 coordinate 115,083, forward strand.
CTGGTGGCCCTCGGCGCGCCGGACAGCGGCACGTCTGGCACGCCGGGCACGCCACCCTTGGCCGACACACTGGCGCGACTGGACGCGCTCCACGCGCGGCGTGACGACCCCGGCGCGTTGCGCGAAGCGCGCGCCCTGGCGGACGCGGCGGTGGCGCGCGCACCTTCGGACTATGGCGTCTTGTGGCGGGCGGCCCGGGTCCTGTTCACCGAGAGCGACGACAAGCGCCGCCCCGAGAGCGACCGCGGCGCCCTGGCCAAACAGGCGTACGACCTGGCCCAGCGGGCGATCGCCGTCAATCCGAACGACGCGGCCGCGCAGTACTGGGCGGCGCTGAGCATCGGCAACTACGGCGAGGGCATGGGCGTCGTCCGCGCGTTGACCAACGGGATCGAGGGGAAATTCAAACGCCCCTTGGAGCGCGCGACCGCGCTGGATGCCGGCTACGACCACGGCAACATTCCGGTGGTCTGGGCCGCCTACTACCTCGAGCTTCCCTGGCCCAAGCGCGATCGCGACCGCGCGTCGCAAGAGCTGAAGCAGGCCCTGCGGATCAACCCTCAGAACCTGCGCGCCCGGTTGTATCAGGCGCGTATCGCCAACGACGAGGGGCACAAAGACGAAGCACGGGCGTTGCTGGCGGCGATCGCGGCGGCACCTGTGGGGCGCTACGACCCGCCCGAAGAACGCGCCGTGAAGAAGGAAGCCAGCGCGATGGCCGCCGGCCTGCACTGAGGTCAGCGCGCTGCGCCGCCGGTTCGCGCCTCGCGTTCGCTGAATGAAACGAAACGGGGATTGGCGTGTGTGCGCCACCCCCGTTTCGCTCGTGACGGATTCGTTCTTCTGGTGAGGGCGATCTACGGAGTGCCGCCGGCGGAGGAGCCCGAAGACCCCGACCCGCTGGTGCCCGAGCCGCTGGTGCCGGTCCCCGAGCTGCCGGAGTTGGAGGCGCCGCTTCCCGAGCCGTGCTTGCTGCGACGGTGCGACGACGTGCTGGACGTGCCGCTGCCGCTGCTCGTCGACGAACCCGAGCTCCCCATGCCGGTGCCCGAGCTGCCGCTCCCGGCGCCGGTCGTGCCGGTGCCGCCGGTGGTCCCGCTGCCACTGCCGGTGGTCCCGGTACTGCCGGTGGCGCTTCCAGCCGTCGTCGACCCGCTGCTGCCCATCGAGTTGCTGCCGCTGCTGCCGGTGCTGCCGGTTGCCGTGCCGCTCTCACCACTGCCCGTGCCGTTGACGCCGCTGCCGGTGGTGGTCCCCTGGGCGACCAGGACGGCACGCGCGGCCGGCGCGGCCTGCGGCGCAGGCGCGCCGCTCAGCGACAAAGCCAGAATTGTCATCGTGATCATGTGTCTCCTCCTCTGCGGTTTGCGATCGAGTCCGGTGAAACGTGTGGTCACCGGACCGGATGGCCAATGAGGGGAGACCCCAAAAATCAGGCGTCGCCGGTCTGTTCTGCCGGGACCAGACGGGCGCGGAGATCGGCGATGGCTGAGGCGGCGGCGCGCTCGGCCTCGTCGACGCGCTGGGCGGGCGGAAGCGCGGCCGAGCGGGCCAACGCAGCCAGTCGCCGCACGTCCAAAGCCAACCGCTCCAGCGTGCGGGCCATCGTCGTCGCCGTGGCCGCATCGGTAACGGCAAGCGTCGAGGGCGCCGCCGCGCCGGGCTCCGGCGCGGCTGGCCAGGCCGCGTCTTCCAGCGCCACGCGCTCGAGCGCCAGGGCCGCTTGGCGGATCAAGGCCATTCCCAGCGCGCGCTCCGCGGGCTGCGGTGCGCGGTCGGCTTTCATCGCAATCTCGACGGCGCCGAACCGGCGGCCGGCCGTCGCCAGCGGAATCAGGGTCCGCGTCGGTTCGACCACTGGCGGCGCTTCTTCGGCGTGCACGGTCACCGACTCGGCCGGCAGCAGCTTCATCATCTCGCGGACCACGTGGTCCAGGATCGCGCCGCGCGTGCGCAGGCCGGCCAGCTCACCGGCAAGGGCGTCGACGCGATCGACCAGCTGCGCGGGTTCGATGACCGCCGGTGCGGGCGTTCCGGCCAGTGCTCCGTCGGTTCCGGCGTTCGTCTCGGCCTCGGCGCCCGACTGCCGGCGGCGCCGGCGGCGGTCCCGGCGACTGTCTGCGTTTCTCACGACCGAAGGGGCGTCATTACTCATGCATAACCTCGAACAAGGTTATCCAACCGTGGCCATTCGGAGGCCGGACGTCCAGAGGAAACCCGAGAAACGCAGCAAGTTCGCCAGGTTCAACGGGCCTCGAGTGTGATGACGATCGATTTCGAGACCGGCTGGTTGCTTCCGTCGGCCACGTCTGCCAGGGGGACCAGCACGTTCGTTTCTGGATAATACGCGGCCGCGCACCCGCGTGGAATGGCGTAGGGGACGGCGCGGAAGCGCTCTGCCCGGCGCCGCTCGCCGCCGTGGTGACTCACCAGGTCGACGGTCTGGTCCTGCGCGATGCCGAGGCCGCGCATGTCCTCGGCGTTCAGGAACACGACCCGCCGCCCGCCGAAGATGCCGCGGTAGCGATCGTCTTCACCGTAGATCGTCGTGTTGAACTGGTCGTGGCTGCGCAAGGTCGTCAGCAGCAGCTGCCCCGGGGCCAGCGCCCTTTCGGGGATCGGGTGCACCGTGAAGCGCGCGCGCTTGGACGGCGTGGCGAACGTCCCTTCGCGCGGTCCGTTCGGCAGGTAGAAGCCGCCTGGTTCCCGCACGCGGCGGTTGTACTGCACGAACCCGGGGACCACGTGCTCGATGTGGTCGCGGATCCGGTCGTAGTCGTCGATCAAACCGCCCCAATCCACGGTCGACCGCGCGCCCAGGGTGGCCCGTGCCATTGCCGCGACGATGGCCGGCTCGCTGCGCAGATGCGGCGAGGCGGGCTCCAGCACCCCGCGCGAGGCGTGTACGACGCCGGTGGTGTTCTCGACGGTGACGAACTGCTCGCCCGACGCCTGGCGGTCGATCTCCGTGCGCCCCAGGCAGGGCAGCAGCAGTGCCTGCTGGCCGGTGATCAGGTGGCCGCGGTTCAACTTGGTCGCGATCTGAACTGTCAGCCGGCAGCGCGCCAGCGCCTCCGACGTGGTGTGGGTGTCCGGCGACGCGGACAAAAAGTTGCCGCCCAGGCCGACGAAGACCTTCACACGCCCCTCGTGCATCGCCTGGATGGTCCGAACCGTGTCGAAGCCGTGCTTGCGCGGCGGCTGGAACCCGAACTCCTTGCCCAGCGCTTCCAGGAACGCGTCGCTCATCTTCTCCCAGATGCCGACGGTGCGGTCCCCTTGCACGTTGCTGTGGCCACGCACGGGACAAAGCCCGGCGCCGCGCCGGCCGATCTGCCCGCGCAGCAGCGCGAAGTTGACGATGCTCTGAACGTTGGCGACGCCGTTCTTGTGCTGGGTGATCCCCATCGCCCAGCAACAGATCATCCGCTCGGACCCGAGCGCGATGTCGGCTGCTTGCTTGATCTGGTCGCGTGAGACGCCGCTGTCCGCGACGATCCGCTCCCAGCTCTCGGCGTCCAGGTCAGCCGCCAGCGCCTCGAACCCCTCGGTGTGGTGAGAGATGAAGTCGTGCGCCAGCTTGCGCCCGCCGCTGGCGCGGTCCGCCGCCAGCATCTCCTTCATGATGCCCTTCAACAGCGCGACGTCGCCGTTCACCCGCACCGGCAAGAACAGGCAGGCGATCTCGGTGCCGGCGCCCAGCAGCGACAGCGGCTCTTGCGGGTTCTTGAAGCGAATCATCCCGGTCTCGGCCAGCGGGTTGACGCTGACGATCTTGCAGCCGTTGCGGGCCGCCTTTTGCAGCTCGGTCAGCATCCGCGGGTGACAGGTTCCCGGGTTTTGCCCGATGACGAAGATGCTGTCGGCGTACGAGAAGTCCTCGATCTTCACGGTTGCCTTGCCGACGCCGATCGTCTCGGTCAGGCCCAGGCCGCTCGACTCGTGGCACATGTTCGAGCAATCGGGGAGGTTGTTGGTCCCGAACTGCCGCGCAAAGAGGCCGTAAAGGAACGCGGCCTCGTTGCTGGCGCGCCCCGACGTGTAGAACGAAGCTTCGTCGGGCGAGCCGAGCGCGTTCAGCTCGTGCCCGATCAGCGCGAACGCTTCGTCCCAGCCGATCGGTTCATAGTGGCTGCCGCCGGCGCGCCGAACCAGCGGATGCGTGAGGCGACCCCGCTGGTCCATCCAAAGGTCGCTCTTCTCCAGCGAGGCACTGATCGGGTGTCGCGCGAAGAAGTCGGGATCGGCGCGTGCGGTCATCGCCTCGCTGGCGACCGCTTTCGCGCCGTTCTCGCAGAACTCGGCTGCCTTCCGGGGCCCGTCCGGGTCGGGCCAGGCACAGCTCGGGCAGTCGAAGCCGTCCTTTTGATTCAGCTTCAGCAACGTGCGCAGGCTGCGCTTGACGCCCATGTAGTGGGTGCCGCGGTGGACCGTCTCCCAGATCGAGGTGAAGCCCGCCGCCGCGCGATCGCGCTCGCCCGCTTGGGCCGGCCGCGGTTCGACAGGCGGCTCGGCCCCGTCGATGCCGCCCGCGCGGTCGGCGTGCAGGGGCGCCGGCTTTTGCGCGTCCGCTTGCCCAGGCGCGTTGTTCTGGTCCCGCGACGAAGTGTCAGCCATCCGTCCCGCCGCCGGCGCCGGCCACCTGCTGGGCGCCGGTGTAGATGTTGAACCCGTCGGCGCGCGCGAATCCGATCAGGGTCATGCCGGCCTGTCGGGCCACGTCGACCGCCAGGCTGGACGGCGCCCCCACCGCGATCATGGTCGCGAACCCGGCGACGGCGGCCTTTTGCACCAGCTCGAAGCTCGCGCGGCCGCTGACGACCAGCACCGTGTCGGCGTCGTCGTCGGGCAGGCGTCCGTCCAGCAACAGGGCGCCCACCAGCTTGTCGACGGCGTTGTGGCGGCCCACGTCCTCGAACACCGCCAGCGGCGCGCCGGCGGCGGAGAACAAGCCCGCCGCGTGCAGGCCGCCCGTGCGCGCGAACGTGGTCTGAGCCGCCCGCAGCGCTTCGGGCAGCGCGCGAACGATCGCGTGCGGGATCGACCGCGCCCCCGCCGCCCGGCGGGGGATCGCCAGAAGGTCTCGCAGCGAGAGGCGGCCGCAGACCCCGCAGGCGCCGGTCGTGACGAAAGGCCGCTGCGCCGCCGCCAGGGCGGCCGTCGCGCCGGCGTCCAGCTCGATCACGATGGTGTCGTCGTCCAGCGATTCCAGCGCGCGGATCTGCCGCGCGCTGCCGACCACGCGCTCGCCGTAGAGAAAACCTGCCGCCAGCGCCCGGTCGTCCCCGGGCGTGCGCATCGTCGTCGAGACGACGCGCAGCTCCCCGTCGATTCGCGCTCGCAGCTCGAGGGGCCGCTCGACGGCCAGCCAGTCCTCGCTCGTCGCCACCGTCCCGCCCCGAACACGGACCACGGGAGCCGGCACGTCGCGCGGGCTGCCGCCGATGGGGTCGGGCGCCGTCCCAGTCGGGTTCGGTACGATCATGGCGCGGTAGCTATATAGGATAGTCATCGGCCCCCGAAACATGATCGGAGAGGGACCTCCCGCGACGACTCCGCGGGGCCAAGCCCAGGTCCGTCGACGGGGGACAGCAACCATGAAGCTCGAGGGTCCGCGCATGGCGTCCGAATCGATTCCGGCAGCGATCGACAGGCTGTACGAGGTGCCGCCTGCGGGCTTCGTTCAGGCGCGCAACGCGCTGGTGAAGTCCCTGAAGGCCGCCGGCCACACGGACCACGCCGCCGCGGCTGCCAAGCTGTCGCGTCCGACCGTGTCCGTGTGGGCCACCAACCAGGTCGCTCGGCGCGCCGCGGACCTGGTCGCGGAGCTGGGCGAGGCAACGGCGCGGCTGCAGGGCGGCGTGACCCGCGACCGCGAAAAGTACGCGGCCGCCATCAATCACCACCGCGACCTCTTGAACCAGGTCCGCGAACGCGTCGAGGCGGTTCTGACCGGCGCGGGGCTGCGGGCCGCGCCGTCGGCGATTGCCGCGGCGGTTCAAAATTTTCGCACCGGCCTGATGGACGCGCAGGCGCAGCCGCTGCTGCTGAAGGGCCAGCTCACCGACGATGTCGGGCTGGAAGCTGGCGCCGGCCTGTTCGGGCTGGCGGGGGCGTTCGGGCCCGACGAAGGACACCCGGCACCCCGGCAGAGTCCCGCCAAGTCGGCCGTGCCCCACGCCGGCGATGCCAAAGCGCGGGATCGCGAGCGGCGCCAGGAAGAGCGCGAGCGCCGGGAGCAAGCACGGGCCGTCGCCAAGGCGCGCGGCGAGGCCGAACGCCGCGTGCACGCCGCTCGCAGAGCGTCCGCAGCCGCCGCAGCGGCGCGCGAAAAGCAGGAGTTTGCCGTGGCGTCCGCCCGGCGCGAGCTCGAATCCGCAGAGCGCAAATTGGCCGAGGTGCGGACCGCCGAACGGCAGGCCGCGGCGGCGCTCGCGGAAGCGCAATCAGCCGTCGACCAATTGCGCGGCCGATCGGCATAGCTACTGTCAGACGCCTGGCCGCGTCATTAATTAACAGCGTTTATAAAATCGTTTGCCAGAGCACTTATTCGCGGTGCAAGAATGTGTTCCCCGCCGATTCGAAAAGGAGCCCCCATGCAGATGAAGCGCAGCCTCTACCTCGCGACCGTCCTTGCCACGACCAGCCTCGCCGCCCGCGCGAACGCGGCGACGACCGTCGACCACGAGAAAGCCCAGGGGTCCAGCGTCCAGACGTTTTTCTCGGGATCCGCGAACATCAAATGTTCCGATCAGAGCGAGGGCAGCGTGTTCGCGCTGGGCTTCATCACTGGCAACGAGACGATGCAGAAGACCACCGGTTCCGGGCCGGTGGTCAACGACGGTGTCTTCGTCGAGGTGGATGAGTACTTCAACAGCTGCACCGGGAGCTTTGCGTCGGGGTTCGGCACGATCTCCGGCGGATACCACCGGCCCAACCAGAACCTCACGTCGGCGCGGCTGAAGGGCAGCACGAGCTTCCAGGACTTCGGCAGCGGCGAGAAGGTTCCGGTCACGATGAACCTCACCATCCGGGGAACGGGGCCGCTGGTGGCCAACAAGGGCAATACGGTCACCCACGGCAATGGACCGATGACGGTCATCGTCTCGCACACCGCGGCCTCGTCGCGTGAGGGGTCGGTCACGGGCACTCTGTCGATCGGCGGCGTCGAGCTGGACGCGACCTTCGATCCGGCGAGCATGTTCACCCAGACGGCGACGACCATCACGGTCGAGAAGAACTAAGCCCGGAACTACCCCCAGCGCAGCATCTGGGCTGACGAGCCAGCCGCGACGCCCCGCCGGTGTCGCGCGCTGGCTTTTTTTTTGGTCGCCGATGTCGATCGGCCGGACCGTGAATCGTCGTCTTCATGCATCCCCGGATAGTCCGGGGATCGAACGAAGGAGATGACCATGCGCGCGATGACTTTCGACGAACTGACCGTCGGTGTTTCCCAAACGAATGGTTCGGCGGGGAAGCGATCCCGGCGGCGACTCTGGACGGGGCGGGTGCTGTCGGCCCTGGCGGGGCTGTTCCTGGCCGTCGACGGCGTGATGAAGGTCCTGTTGGTGGCGCCGGTCGTGAAGGCCTCGCACGAGCTGGGCTTCTCGGTCGCGTCGGTGTTTTGGATCGGGGTCGTGCTTCTGGCCTGCCTTGCCGTCCATCTCATTCCGCGGACCGCCCTGGCGGGGGCGGTCCTGCTGACCGGCTTCCTGGGTGGCGCCGTCGCCACGAACGTGCACGCCGGGCAGCCGCTGTTCACGCACGTGCTCTTTCCGGTTTACGTGGCCACGCTGGTGTGGGGCGGCCTTTACCTTCGTGACCCGCGCGTGCGCGCGCTGCTCGCGCCAGCGCGCGCGTGATGTTCGATGCGGTGACGGCCTGGCCCGGCGCGCGCGACCGCTACAGCACGGCGTCGGGATCCACGCGCGCCAGACTGACGGTCGCATCGTCCACGTAGATCACCGAATCAGGCGGGGACAACCCCTGGGTGACGTTGCAGACGCTGAAGTTGACGCGGCCGTCCGGCAGGTTGAAGGGGCGTTGGAGGTCGTACAACAGATGGTCGTCCAGCCACAGGACGAACCGGCCGTTCGGTCCCGACGAGGAGTCGAAGAACGCCTGCACCTGGAACCACGAGCCGATCGGGACCGGCACCGCCGGGTCTGGCGTGGCCGGCCGCAAGTACTGCGGCCGGTAGTCGTAGACGCTCAGGATCAGGTTGCCGCCTGGCAGACTGCGGAGATCGACGTTCAGCAACGGCGAGAGCGCGTCACCGTCGTTCGGCGCCGGAATTCGCAGCTGCATCATGGTCCACTGGGTGGTGGTCTGATAGCCGCGTGGCAGGTAGTACCAGGCGCTGTAATACGCGGCCTGGGGGTACGCGTCGGTCCGCCAGAGGCGAGCCTCCGCGTAGTCGGAGACGGTGGCGTTCGCCAGCCTGACCGAGTACTTGCCGCTGTGAGCATAGTCCTTGGAGATCTTCACGGAGGTGTGCGGCGTGGGAATCGAGAAGCCGCCTTTGTCGTCGCTGACCCATTCCGAGAGGTCGCCGGATTCGTGGTGCGCGGCCCATAGGATTTCGCTCCCCAGGTTCAGCTGGGGCGTGCAGGCCGGTATCACCGCCAGGGGCCACAGCACGAGGAGCATGGGGACGCGCACGACGTGTTCCATCTTAAATGGTCGCGGCGCCGCGAACGAGGGTTGTCCCAAACGGCGCGCCCTCTTAATCTATCCCCGTGCTTCCTCGGGGCCTGGCCGCAGCGCTCGTTCTGGCCGGCATGGCGGCGCTGGGCGCAGGGGGCTGCCGCGGTGGCCGCGACGCCAGGCTGGGCGAGCGTGAGTTCGGCGGGGCGCCGGTCACTGACGCGGACACGTTTCCAGCGCTGGACGCCAGCAGCGCCGGCTATGCGCTCAGCTTCGACGGCATGCGGGACTACGCGACGGCGGCCGACGCGAACTTCTCGGCCGCCGGGGCGGCGCAAACGATCGAGATGTGGATCCAGTACCCGGCCGTGAACCCCGCCGCGCAGACCGATCTGTTCGTGGCGCGGTTCGACAACACCAGCGGGCTACAGATCGGTTTCCGCAACGGCGCGCTGGCGGTCTGGCGGGTGTCCGTCGATCGCGTCCTGGTGCAGGCGCCGGCGCTGCCGTCGGTGAACACCTGGCATCACGTCGCGTACACCTACGACCCCTGGATGAACCTCAGCGTCCTTTACGTGGACGCCACGGTGGTCGATATCCAGGCGAACCAAACCGACGACCGCACGCCGACGTCGATCTGGGTGGGCACCTTCGACGGAGCCAGCCGTCTCTACACCGGGCTGCTCGACGACCTTCGGGTCTGGAATGTCACGCGCACGGCGGCCCAGGTGGCCGCCGATCGGGCGCACGATGCGCCGGGCCGGGCTGCCGGCATGGTCGCCTACTGGACCTTCGACGACACGGCCAGCGGTGGCCGCGTGCTGGACGCCTCGGGCAACGGCAACACGATGACCCTCGGCGACGGGGTCGCCGAACGAATGCCTTCGCGCGTGCTGTCGGACGCCCCGGTCGCGCCCTGAACGACCTAGAGCACCGCCGCCGAAATTCCCGCCGTCGCCCCCAGCCAGAGCACGGGGGTGGTGCCCAACCCCCCAACGGGCGTCACGCCGATCTCGTACGGCCAAGGGAACAGCACCGCGTGCAGCCCTAGGAAGGGCGCCCAGCGGGTCCGTGGCGGCGCGAAGCGCAGCAGTCCGCCGGCGCGGACGCCCAGGTCCAGCCGTGTGCCCGACCCGGGCATCGCGCTGCCCAGACCTTGGGCCTGAAACGGAGCCGCGACCACCGAGAGCTCGCCGCCCAGCTCGACGGCGGACACCATCCGTTGGAGACGCACACCCACATCGATCGGGACCCGCAGCTCGCGCGCGTCGAGCCCACCCACTGAAAAGGTGATTCGCGGCTCGAGCCCGACCCCCAGCGTGGCGGACGCCCGGCCCAGCCGATAGGCGGCGCGCAGCTGGCCGCCGATTGCCAGCATCGAGGCGCTGGCGAAAACCGCCGGCGCGGCTTCCGCCAGGATGCCAGCCTCGAGCCGCAGTCGCTCCGGCGGTCTGGCAGGCGGACTGGGGGCCGCTGCCGCCGGCGGCGGCGGCGGTGGTGCTGGCGGTGGCGCTTGAACGCTCGGCGCCAGCTCCGGCGGAAGCAGGGTGAGGACGATGAACACGGCCGCGAATCGGGCGCGCTGCTCGCAGTCCCGGGATGCGTCACGAAACAGACGCGCGCGGGCCACGCTGTCCGATTTGACGTCGACGCGGTAGGTCTCGCCCAGGTCCTCGACGGAGATCACGGCGGATTGGGGCAAGGCGCTGACGCCGCGCGGAATCAAGGCGGTGACGGCGCGGCCGATGGCCGCTTCGAGGGGGCAGGTTCCGTCGACGGAGATCGCCGCCACCGCCGCGGCCCCGTCGCCGGCTTTCGCCCCGCCCAACGCGGGCTGGGCGCGCGCCGCCGTCGCGGTCATCAGGCAGGTAGCCGTGAACGTGAGCGCGGCGGCCAGACGGCCCGCTCCCCCGGTGAATGGCGCGAGACGACGCAATCCGCCGCACTCTACACGAAGCGCTTTCCTGGGCTGGTACCGTCAGTTATGCTTTTCTATACCCTTGTTTGTTAAGGCATCTTCCACCACGGGGCCGAATACCAGCTCTGTCTCGCCGAGAGGCGGAGCGCGCGTTCGAGATTTCGATCCGCGCGACTTTCGATCCGTGTACGCCGCGTGGTTTGCCGACGTGCTGCGCTGGATTCGCGCGCTAGGGGCGCCACCGGCCGATCATGACGATCTGGCGCAGGACGTGTTCGTCGTCGTCCACCGCCGCCTGGCCGACTTCGACGGCCGGAACATGGGCGGCTGGTTGTATCGGATCACGGTCAACCAGGTCCGCGATCACCGCCGCCTGCGCTGGATCCGCAGCGTGTTCAAGCTCAGCGTTCCGGTGTCCGAGCAGCTGGAGGCACCGGGGCCGACGCCCATCATGGCCGTCGAGACGCGCGAGAGGCGGCGTTTGTTGGAAACGCTGATGGACGGGCTGAGCGACGCCCAGCGGGCCACCTTCATGTTGTTCGAGGTCGACGGCTACACCGCCGACGAGATCGCCGAATTCCAGCAGACGCCGGTCAACACGGTGCGCACGCGCATCCACCGCGCCCGAAAGAGATTGCTGGCGACCATCGCCGACAGAAAGATCGAGCGTCCCTAAAATGCAGAGGCTGTCTGAATCGAACCCGCCCGGCGGCACGGCGGAGGCGGCTCTGGTCTCCGCCATCGCGAGCGTCGAAGCGGTCGTCGCGTCGGATGTGCGCCAGCGGCGGATTCTGGCGGCGGTGCTGGCGCGGACGCAGATGCGGCGGCCTGGCGTGAGCGCGGCAATTTTCCTGCGCCCGGCCATCGCGGGCGCCATCCTGGTCATGGGCGGGGCCGCCACGGCCGCCGCCACAATCGGGCATACCTGGGTGGCGCACGAGTGGCGGCGCTTGACCAGGCAGCCGGTGGCGGTGGCCGCGGCCGCCCCGCGGCCACGCGTCGCGCACCCGCGCCCGGCGCCAGCGGAGCCGCCCGCGCCCGAGGCACCCGCGCCGGCCGTGGCGCCGCCGCATTTGCGCGGTCCGCGCATCTCCGCGCGGGTCCCGGCCGCCCGGGGCGAGGATCCGTCAGCGCTGGTCGACGCCGTTCGCGCTTTACGCAGCGAGCACGATCCGCAGACGGCGGCGCGCCTCTTGGAGGGCTATCTGCGCACCTACCCACATGGCGCCCTGGCCGAAGAGGCGCTGGCTCTGCAGATCGAGGCGGCCGCGAACATGAAGAGCCCGCGCGCCGCCACTTTTGCGGAGCAGTACCTGCGCGCCTACCCGAACGGGCGTTTCAGTCAGTCGGCGCGCCAGGTGTTGACCGGCAAGCGCGACTGACTCGATCCGTCACATTGCTGAGTTAGCGCGACCGCGACGCACCAGTCCCTGCGTCTTCGCCCCTTGTTGTTCCGTTGACGAAGCTCGGCTCCCTCCGGTGGAGTCAAGCAGAGAAAATGCGGGAGGGTTGAGAGCGTGGAACGTCTGACGAACATGAGGGTGGCGCTTGGGGAGGGAGATTCGGCGGCGGCGACGCTGGCCGCGCTGGTGGTGGCCGCCGAGCCGCTGGCCGCGTCGGCGGAGCGCCAAGCTCGCGTCCTGACGCGGGTGCTGGAACGCAGGCGCTGGCGGCGCTCGCTGGTGGGGCTCGTGGTGCGGCCTGCGTTCGCACTGCCCGTCCTGTTGCTGGTGGGAATGACGACCGCGGCGGCGACCATCGCGCCCCGCCTGCAGGCACGGCGGTGGGGGTGGTTGTCACACCCGGCGGTGGCGCCTGTCGTCTCGGGGCCCGCGCCGGTCGTCAGCCGCCGGTCTGTTGCGGCGCGCGCGCAGGTGCCTGCCGCGCCCGCCCCGAGCCTCCCGGTCCGCGCCGTCGGGCCGTCCGCCGCCCCGAGGAGCGGCGACGATCCGTCGCGAATCATCGAAGCGGTCCGCGCCCTGCGCGGCGAGGACGATCCTGCCCGCGCCGAACGGCTGGCGCTGGAGTACCTGCGCGTTCACCCGCGGGGTGCCCTGACCGAAGAGGCGCTGGCGGTCGCGATCGAAGCGGCAGCTCGTCGCCACGACGCGCGGACCGCCGGACTGGCCGAGCGCTACCTGCAGACCTATCCGGACGGGCGCTTCCGACGCATGGCCGACCAGGCCCTGCAGCGGACGCGCTGAGCTCACCTGCGCCAGGGCCGGGGGGGCGTTTTTTTCAAAGGTTGGCGCCGGGGCGACCCCTATGGGAGCGGACAGGGCATCTCATTGCCGCTTAGGTCCTGCCGTTTCCCTCTCTTGACTTGGAGGTTCCTGGTGAAAGCAGTCTCGGCGACGTCACTGTTCCTGTTCGGGTGCACACTGGCGCTGGGCGGCTGCGGATCGGGGACGGGCGAGGGCGGGCAGGCGACGGGCGGCAGCAGCGCCACCGGGGGAAGCCACGCCACGGGCGGGATCACAGGGACCGGCGGTTCGCCGCGCGGGGGCTCGGGCGGCTCGAACGGGACCGGTGGTAGCGCCAGTGGCGGCAGCATCGGAACCGGCGGCGTCACGGTCACGGGTGGCACCACCGGAACCGGCGGTGGCACGCCGGCGGGCGCGGGCGGCGTCGGCGGCGCTTCCGGCAGGGGCGGTGCGGAGACCGGCGGCGGCGGCCGGGCCGGATCGCCGGGAACGGGGGGCGGCGCCGGCAGCAGCGGGCCCCAGTCGGTCTGTCAGTTCGCGAACGGTCTCAACGTGGCATGGGTCCAGTTCGCGAAGGACGTCCCCAACCCCAACATGAACACCTTCAACACCATCTTCAAGAACACCCACGACGCGGGCGGCAGGATCATCCGCTGGTGGTTCCACACCAACGGCACGACCACCCCCGGCTACAACTCGGACGGCACGGTTCCCCCCATCCCCCAGTCGCACATCGACGGCGTGAAACAGATCCTGAGCGCGGCGCACGCCAACGGGGTCGCCATCGACATCAGCCTGTGGTCGTTCGACATGCTCCAGTCGAACGCGGGAAATACGCACAGCCAGAACCAGCAGCTGCTCGAAAATGACACAGTCCGGGCCTCGTACGTGACCAACTACCTCACGCCTCTCGTGACGGCTCTCAGGGGCACGCCCGGCCTCTACGCGTACGAGATCTTCAACGAGCCGGAAGGAATGGGGCCGAAGGGCTGGGCGACCTACCGCACCTCGGAGGCCGCCATTCAAAAGTGCGTCAACTGGTTCGCCGCCGCCATTCACGCGGCCGACCCGGACGTTTTGGTGACCAACGGGGCGGTCACGTTCGACTATTGCTCGAACGTCAGCGGCAAGACGAACTACTACTCCGACAGCGCCTTGCAGACCGTGGGCGGCAAGCAGAACGGGACACTCGATTTCTACGAGGTCCACTACTACACGTCCAATGGCGCCTCGAACTCGGCGTTCATGAACCCGGCATCCCACTGGGGCCTGGACAAGAAGCTCGTGATGGGCGAGTTCGCGGCGGCCGACACCGATGGCGTGGGGAAGGACAGCCTGTTCACGCACCTCTACGACAACGGCTACAGCGGCGCCTGGGCTTGGTCGTATGACGCCGATTGGCAATGGCCCGCCATGAAGGTCGGCATGCAGAATGTCTATACGGCGCACACCAGCGTGGTGGATGCCTGCCCCTGACGGGAAGGGCGCTGTGAAGAACCGCCTCTTGCGTCCGCTGCTGGGTGGCGCGGTGGTCGTCGCCTGCGTCGCCGGCCTCGCGCTGTGGCGTGTTCGCGCGGCGTCGCGTGACGAGGCGCCGGCCGCCGTGGCCGAATCGCCGGCGGCCGCTCCCGCGCCGCCCGCACCGCAGCCGCCGCCGGTGCCGGCGCCGGCGACGAAGCCGGTGCCGCCCTCGCACGAGACGGCGCAGCTGGACGAGGCGCACCTCATGGCGCGGCTCCGGGTGGCCGCCGAAAGCAACCCGGCGCTGGCGATCAGCCTGGCCCGCGAGGGCAATCGCCGGTTTCCACGCGGGGCCGACGTCGCCGAGCGAACTTCGATCCTGATCCATGCCCTGTCCGCGACCGGGCAGTCGATGGAGGCGCGCGGTGAGGCCGAGCAGATGGTGAACGATCTGCCCGACTCCGCCTGGGTCCGCGAGATCGAGCGGTTCACCGGCGCGCATCGTCACCGCAACGTGCGCGTCAACGACGCAGGCGTGCTCGAGTACTACGACGCCCCGAACAAATGACCCCCGCGCGGCTCGCGGCGCCCGTCGGCTAGGGACAAGAGGGGGGCGTCTTCAGCTGGGCGCGCGTCGACGAGATGGTCGAGCCCCAGCTGGATGACGGGTTGTACTGGATGATCGAGACGACCCCGTCGTCGATGCGGGCGTTGATGTTGGTGGCGTTGTCCCAAGCCGGATCGGGACCGCTGAGCGAGCCGCCCACACCGTAGCCGGTGTCGGCCAAGATGGGCTTGCCGGCGGCCCGGCTGACGCCCGCCCAGGTCATCTTGTCGCTCCGGATGTTGGCCGACCCCCCCTGCGTGCCACCCCCGGACGTGTTGACGAACGTGAACAGGTTCATGTCGAAGAACGAGTACCAGTTCTTTCCGTTGTCGGAGCCGTCATTGCCGGTGTTGTTGTTGGTCCCGACCCAAGGCGAGATGTCCATCGAGAACGCCGCGTTCGGCAAGTAGGTCTTCATCGCGGTGACGAACTGGCTCATGATCTGGCCGGCCTGCTGGAACGTCCAGCGCGCGGTCTGCTGGCTGCTGCCCGCGTACTGATAGAAGTCCGGCTCCATCTCGAAGACGATGGGCTTGGTGGTGCCATAGCAAGCGGCGAACCCCTGGGCGTAGCTCTTGTAGACGTTGACGATGTTGGTGAGATTGCTGTTGATGTCCGCGGCGCCGTAGTGACAGAGATCGTTATTCGCGCCGCAGTTGCTGGTGTTGCAGTCGCAGCGGCCGAAGTGTCGCTTGGCGTAGAAGGCTGCGACGTACGCCACGATGACCGGGACCTTGTCGGCCAGCGCGCCGCCTGCCTTCGTGTCTTGGCAGACGCTGTTCATGTCGAAGGTGTCCCTTAGGCCCATCCAGCCGGGCGTGAAGTAGTCGATCTGCGCCAGGACGGCCGAGTTGGACTTCGCGAGGCGGTCGATGGCGCCGAAATGAAAGCGGCAGGGGCCGAACACCTGGCTTGCCGGGAGCGCGCCGCCGAGGCCGCCCGCCCCGACACCGCCGGTGGCCGGGGACCCGCCCGGGCCGCCGCCCCCCGAACCGCCGTTTGCCGTCACATCGGGCGCGGCGGCGTCCCCGGCCCCGGTCGTGCCGCCCGACGACGTGCCGACCGAGTTCCCACTGTTTCCCCCACGGCCCGGGCTGCCGGCGGACATGGAAGCGCCCCCGGCGGCCTCGTCGCCGCCCCTGCCCGTGTCATCCAACAGGCCGCTGCAGGAGGCCAGGGTCAGCCCCAGCGCGGCGGCCAAGGAAAGTGGCAAGAAAAGTGGAAAGAACAGTGGAAAAACGACGGGGTGCGCCAACAAGCGATCCTTCATGGCTGCTGGCTTGTGAGGGGGCACATCCTCCAAATTGGAAAACTTTTAGTAGGTGCCGAAGTACGCGAACGAGCGCTCGCCGGCCGTGGTCTGAATGCAGTAGCCGCCGTTGATTGTCGCCGGTAGGTCGCCCGCGCCGCTTCCCGAGCAGGAGAGCACCTGGCCGTTGACGGTCAGCTGGCGCGGTGCGACGAAGTTCCCGCAATCGAAGCCATGCAGAGCCGCCGTCGTTTGATGGCAGGTCGCGGCTGTGCCGAGAGCACCCGATGTGTACATCACGGTCGTGAAGACCACGGGGTTCACGCACAAGCCCGCGCAAGGCGTCCCATGAGCGGCCGTTCCACCGGCGCCACCAGCCGCACGACCACCGCCCCCGGCGGCGCCTCCCGTGCCGCCACTGCCGCGGCTGCCGCCGCTGCCACCGCCGGCGCCGCCCGCGTTTTCGTGAGTCCCGCCGGCGCCGCCGCTGCCGGCCCGGCCGCCCGTCGCGCCCGCGCCGGCTTGCCCACCGGCGCCGCTCACCCCGCCGCCGCCCGTCCCAACGCTGCCGGCGGTGCCACCGGTGCCGACCCCGCCTGTGCCCGCCGGTCCGGTACCGCCCGTGCCACCTCTCGCCGGGCCGCCACCCGCGGCCCCGCCGGAGCTGGTTCCGCCGCGGCCGCCGCTGGAGGAACCGGCGGTGCCCCCGCTGGCGCGGGCTCCGGCTGCGCCGCCAAATCCGACAGCCGCTCCGGCCTGGCCGCCGCTGGCGTGCACCGTCCCGCCGCCCGAGCCTCCGGTCAGGTTGCCGGCATCCTCGGAGCTCTCCATGTCGCGGTTCGCGCAGCCGTGCACGCCCCACATCCCGACAACCGCCAGCCCGGCGACCAAAGCCAGTCTTCTGCTCATCGTCGAAATCCTCTGAGGTCGACCGGAATGTGGGGAGCTAAGGCGGTCGGCCGGGGGACATTCTAAGGGCGAACGGGTCCGTTTTCATTCAATCGCAGCCGCGGGAATGCCGTTCCGGGAGGCCGCGATGCGTTGCAACGGCATCATGAATTCGAACTCGAATGGCTCACCGCTTCCTGCCGATGATGCGCGCGCGCAGCCGACGGTCTTCACCGGCGGTGATCACGGCGCTGACGACGGTCGAGGTGCACGCCCGCCAACGCTGAGCTTCCACCGAGCGTTGGCCGGCGGCGTCGTGCCCCTGGATGAGCTGTCGCAGGTCGTCCGTTTCGAGGGGTCGTCTCGACGACCTCAGGCGAAGTCGGATCGGCATCAGGCATTCCCGTAACTGCAGGCGCAGCGCCCATTTCGGATCGCTCGGGCTCTTCCGATCGCAGCCGCCGGGCACTATCAGATCAAGGGCAAGGTCCGCATCGTCCCGTATTCGGCATCACCAGCCGAACGGCACGGTGACGGAGCACATCTGGGGAGAGCAACCATGAAGCCGCATCAGACAGGAGCCAACCGATCATGAGCGTGCCGATGGTCGCCACCGAGGTGGTCCGCGAACGTCTTCCGCCGATCCGTTCGGACGTCGACCGTGGTTCTCGCAACCTGCCACTGCCGGTCATTCGCGAGATGCTCCTCATGTTGGACAGCCTGACGATCGCGGGGCAGCGCCACCTGATGGAAAAGGTCGTCAAGTTCGTCGAGGGAGAAGTGCCGCGAACGGCGGTGGGTCTCAGCCGGCGCAACCAGGCGGCGGTCGACGCGATCATCAAGCAGCTGCGTCACGAGTCGGACCGGCTGGTCCCGGATGTGTGCGCGTTCAGCCGCGGCGCCGAGAGCCTGCTCGCGCTGGTCGCCGCGCTGGAATAGTTTCAGCTAGAATCCGCGTCGCGAGACGCCTTGCAACAGTCCGGCACCGCCCGCGCGACACCGCAACAAGCACACCTGACCGGCCGGGGCGGTTGGCTGCGCGCCGCGGTGCTGGGAGCCAACGACGGCGTGGTTTCGACGGCCAGCTTGATCATCGGCGTGGCGTCGGCGTCGGTCGCGCGCGGCCCGGTGGTGGTGGCCGGCATCGCGGGTTTGGCGGCCGGCGCGCTGGCGATGGCCGCCGGCGAGTACGTGTCGGTCAGCTCGCAGCGCGACGTCGAAGAGGCGGACATCGAGATTGAACGCCGCCAGCTGCAAGAGAACCCGGAGTTCGAGATGGCCGAGCTGATCGACATCTATGTCGAGCGCGGCCTCGAGCGGGAGCTGGCGCGGACGGTCGCGGAGCAGCTCAGCGCGCGAGACCGGCTGAAGACCCATCTTCGCGACGAGCTGGGTCTGCACGATGCCCACCGCGCGCGGCCGCTCCAGGCGGCGCTGGTGTCGGCGGGCAGCTTCTCGTCGCTGGCGATCTGTCCGATCGTCGGCTTCGCGGTCGCGCCGGCCAGACACGCGGTCGCCATGGTCGCCGCGGTCTCGCTGGTGGCTTTGGCCGGACTGGGCGCGCTGGGCGCGTCGCTGGGT
>CAVTSM010000002.1:0-65000 GCA_963737345.1 uncultured Pseudomonadota bacterium
AGGCCATCGTCGGCACGCTGGGCGCTGCTCGGCCGCCGCGCGGTCCTGGAATCGCCGGCCGTGCCGTCGTCGGGCGGCGTGCTGCAGTCGCTGCCGGTGCCGTCGTCGGCCGGCGGCGCAGACGCTCCCGGCCATCGTCGGGCGGCGGCGCCCAGTCTGTTCGCCATCATCCGCAAACCGCTGCACGAATCACCTTCACTGCCGTCGCCGCTGCTGGCGCACGCGTCGGCCAGCGCCGCGCAACCGTCGGCGGCGTCGGCCGTGTCGCTCGGATCGCCGATGTTCGGATCGTCGGCCGGCGGCGGCGTGTAAACAGGCGGGCACGTACGGCGGGGGGGGGTAAACGGGGCGGAGGCGGCGGGCCGGGACGATTCCTGCCGCCGGGCACCCGAATCTGGGCTGGCCCCGGCCGGCGTCGAGCCGGCGCCCGGCCTGAAGCCGGCGTCGGCCTCGCGCGCCAGCGTCCGCCGCGCCGCCGTCACAGCCGCCGTCGCCACATCCGCCGGCGTCTCGCGCGGCGGACGCCGAGGAGGCAGCCGGCGCCAGCGCGACCAGCCAGGCACCGTTCACGTAGACGGTGTCTCCGACGGCGATCGCGCCGATGGGCCAGCCCACGACGCGCTCCAGCCGCTGGGCATGCGCCGCGGCGACCAGCTCGCGCAGCGACGCCCCCGCCGCGCCGTTCAACGCCCGCGCCTCGAGTTCGGCCGTGCTGGTCGCCGCCGCACCTTGCAGCGGCGGCACCGGCGAGGTGGCGGCGCTCTGCGATCCGGCGGGCAGGGCCTGCGCCGCCCCACCGCCGAGCACGCCGACCACCAGCGCGTCCGCCGACCGGGCCTGGCGCACGCGGTCCACCTCCGCCGCCAACCCGGACACCGACGGCGCCGCCATGCGGATCGGATCGGCCGCCGTGTCGCCCGCACCGGCCGCCTGGAATCTGGCGCCCAACCGAGCGCGCGCGTCGTCGGGCAGCGTCGCGACGATCTCGGGATCGGCGCGCAGCGTGTCGCGCAACGGCAGCTCGTCGAACGGCGGTGCCGCCCCCGCGCAACCGCCCAACGTGACCAACAGCAACAACCACCCGGAGCTCCCTGCCCTCATGGCCCGCCAGGCAACGCAAACGGGATGCCACGAAATTCAGCGGCGATTGCGGCGCGAAGACCCGCCAGCGTGAAGAGGCGGCCACACCCGCTGTGGTGCGGCGTTCAGATCGTGACCAGCTCGCGGACGACGAAGGCGCCGTCCTTATCGACGGCGAGGCGGCCGGCCTGGTGATCGGGATCATGGCCCCAGATCACCAGCCAGTCCTCGGCAACGGCGCGCGCGAACAGAGACCGCTTCGTCTCCAGCGTGCGCGCCGGCTCGAGGTCGTAAGCCATCACCCAGGGGAGCCGGACGTGAACCGCCGTCGGCACGACGTCGCCCAGGAACAACGCCCGCGGACCGCCCGGCTGGCCGATCAACACCGACTGATGCCCCGCCGTGTGCCCGGGGGTCGGCAGCACGCGCACACCGGGCGCGATTTCGGCCTCGCCGTCGACCAGCCGCAGCAGGCCCGCGTCGGCCAGCGGGGCGACGTTCTCTTGCAGGTAGCTGGCCCGGTTTCGCTCGTGCGGGTGGGTGGCGTCCTCCCACTCGCGGCGCTGCACGACGTGCTGTGCGCGCCGAAAGACGGGCTCGACGCCCCCCGAGGCGGTGCGCCGCGTGGTCCCGCCACTGTGATCGAAGTGCATGTGGGTCATGACGACGGTGTCGACGTCGTCGGGCGACACGCCCACCTCGGCCAGGGCCACGCCGATCGCGCGATCGTGGTCGATGCCGTAGATGTCCTTCAGCTTCGGCGGAAACTTGTCACCGTTGCCCGTCTCGATCAGCACGCGGCGACCGGCGGTTTCGACCAGCAGGCAGCGGGTGCTGTAGCCGCAGCGGTTGAGGGCGTCGCATGACACCAGCTTGGACCAGAGGGTCTTCGGCACGACACCGTGCATGGCCCCGCCGTCCAGGCGGAAGCTGCCCCCGTCCACCAGCGTGAGCCGTGCGTCGCCGACCGTGCGCATCCCCAAATCCTAGCGCTTGGTCAGGGCGTCGCCACGGTGGCGGGCACCGCGGGCGCCGTCGCCTGAGGCGCGGTGGGCTCGGGCGTGGCCACCGGCTCCGCGGCCGGCGGAGACTCGGGTCGGGCGCGGCCACCCCGACCGGCAGCGCCTCGACAGGCGCGCTCGGCCGGTCGGCGGTCGGCTCCGGCGAGCCCAGGCCCGCGACCAGCGACCGGGGCGCGGAGGGGAAGCTTCTGCGGGTGGCTGAGGATCCAGTCGGCGACCCGCGCGACGTCGCCGAAGCGGGTCATCTTCCCGTCGTCGCCCAGGAACGCCATGTGGTACGTGCGCCCCTCGATGCGCGTCGCGACGACCAGACAGTAGCGCGCGTCGTCGTTGTAGCCGGTCTTGCCCCCCAGCACCTGCACGTTCCCGCGCTGCGCCGGGTGGTTGGTGTTGTTGTAGTGAATGGGCGGCTTGCCGACGGGGTGGGCGTCGTACTCGGCGCGGCGGGTGATGGGCGCCAGAATCTGGTTCGCCATCACCGCCTTCAGCATCGCGATCGTCTCGCGCGGCGTCGACACGTTCCCCGTCGAGAGCCCCGTCGGGTCGTGGAAGCGCGTGTTGCGCAGGCCCAGCGCCCGCATCTTGGTGTTCATGGCGTTCGTCAACTGCGCGGGCGTCAGTTTGATCGCCCGCCCCAGGGCGGGGATGGCCCGGTTGTCCGACCCCATCAGGGCCGCGTGCAGCAGATCGCGGTTCGACAGCGTCATCCCCTCGAACAGGCGGGAGTGCGCGCCGCCCTTGGCCACTTCGATGTCGCTCTTGCTGATGGTCGACAAGCCGTCCAGTTCCAGCCCGTGCTCGACGACGGCCAGCGTGGCGGCCAGCTTGGAGATGGAGGCAATCGGCCGTTCCTTGTCCGGGTTGCGCGCGTAGATCTGCCGGCCGTTGTCGTCCAGCACCAGCGCAGCAGCGGCCTGCACGTTCGGCATGCCGCTCCGGACGGCGGCGACCGGCCGCTCGCGTGCAACGACGTGCCGCCGCTTCGGGCGACCGTGGTGGTGCGCCGCCCGGGCCGGAGAGCTCAGCACCGACGCGGAGGCGAAAGCAACCATCAGCCACCCGCGTCGAAAAGACAGACGCATCACCTCGACAGTTATAGAGGACTGGGCGCGGCGGGCAAGTCCGCGCGCACGGTGGGGGGCCGCCGGCGCCGCCATCCGTGCCAATAGCGCAGCCGCAGCTTGGCCACCACGGCCATGGCCGCGATCATCAACAGCAGCGCGACCGTGGCGGCGCGCATCGACAGCGCGTGGTGCAGGCGTCTGAACAGCAGGCCATAGCAGAGCTCGACGTGGACCCAGTAGACCAGCAGCGACGTCTGGCCGAAGAGGCGCATCAGCGAGAAGCGCTGCGTCCCGAAGACGCGGGTGGCGACGTAGCCACCCAGCGCCATCATTCCGATGATTCCCAGGCGGTAGAAGAAGACCTCGGGCCCCATCTGCTGGACGATCCAGTTGGGATAATGGATGAGGCGGTGGGTCCATGGCCGCAACCAAATCACCGTCATCATGAAGGCCAGCCCGACCGCGCCCGTCATGAGGAACGTCCAGGCCTGCCGCCGGGCGTCAGCGCTCCCCCGCACCCAGGCGTGGCCGGCCAGCACCCCGATGAGGGGCCAGGCCAGCCAGGGGAACAGCGGAAACCAGGACATCGGGCGCTCACCGCCCAGGTAGGCCGTCAGCGGGCGCGGGAAGAAGTCGGGGAAGTGGTGGGGCCCGGCGATCGGTCCCAGCGCGATGCAGACCAGGGCAATCACGACGGTGAGCGCCAAGGGCCGCCGGCCCTTGCGCGGCGCCGTGATGAACGCCCCCACGATCATCGAGGCGCCGATGCAATTGAGGATGTCGACGCGAAAGAGGTCGCGCCAGTCGTACGCCCCACCCAGCAGGTACTCCTGCAGGCGGAACAGATAGGCCAGCCCCAGGATCTCGAAGCCGCGCTTCACCGCCGTGCGCACCATCGTCCGGCGGTCGGCGCCTGCCGACATCTGGTGCTCGTAGCGGATCGCCATCGACACGCCCACCAGCAGCAGGAACAGGCGCGACGGGATGCCGCCCCAAAAACGCGTCCAGCCGTACTCGACGGTGGTCTTGGCGGCCGGGCTGCACCAGGCGTCGTAAAGGTGCGTCTGGATCATGAGCACGACCGCCAGCCCGCGCAGCCAATCCACGGCGTCAATCCGCCGTTTGGCGGGCCGCGGCGCCGGTCGTACATCCGGGGAGGGCACGGTCGGCTGCTCAGCAGTCGGCAAAGGCGGCGCAACCCCCACGACCAGAACCTGCGGCACTGCGGGCGCGCTCACCGCCCTCCATTTGGGCGGCCCGACCGGTGCCTTGTCAACGCAATTCCGACCACGTTGACACCGCGGGCTGGGGGGTCTATAAACCCGCCCTCGCCATGTCGCTCAAGATGGGCCTTCTGGGCCGCAAGATTGGAATGACTCAGGTGTTTCACGAAGACGGGTCCGCCCTGGGCGTGACCGCTGTCGCCGTCGGCCCTTGCGTCGTGGTCGCCAAGCGTACGCCGGACAAGCACGGGTACGCCGCCGTTCAGTTGGGCTTCGAAGAGAAAGCGGTCAGCGACTTGACCCGCCCCCAGGCGGGCTACTTCAAGAAGGCCAACATCGACAAGCCGGTGCGCCACCTGCGCGAGGTGCGCCTGGATCCGAAGGACGTCGAGAAGTACGAAGTCGGCAAGATTCTGTCGGCGGCCGAGGTGTTCAAGGCGGGCGACGTCGTCGACGTGGTCGGCACCACCAAGGGCAAGGGCTACCAGGGCGTCATGAAGAAGCACCGGATGGCCGGTGACAGCATGACGCACGGAACGCACGAGTTCTTCCGGCACGGCGGCTCGATTGGCTGCCGCCTGACCCCCGGCCGCGTCCACAAGGGCAAGCGGATGTCCGGCCTCATGGGCAACGTCAAGAACACGGCTTCGGATCTGGTCATCGTCCAGGTCCTCGAGGACAAGAACCTGGTGCTGGTCAAGGGCGCCATCCCCGGCCCGACCAACGGCCTGGTTCTGATCAAGGGCAGCGTCAAGGACGTGAAGAAGTACGTCGTCCCGCGCCAGATCAAAGAGGTCGAGTCGAAGAACCCGATGAAGGCCTCCAAGAAGGGCGCGCCCGCCGCCGGCGGCGGCAAAGCCAAGAAGTAAAGCCCCCCGCGCGGACGCGGCAGCACCTTGTCGCGGCTTCGAGATCCACACCAACGCCACGACGCCTTCTTTCGGAAGGCGCGCGGCGCCGGGTTCGCGGCCCGGTCGGTCTACAAGCTGGAAGAGATCGACCGCCGCGTGCGGCTGTTGCGCACTGGTGACCGGGTGCTGGACCTCGGCTGTCGGCCCGGCTCGTGGATGCAGTACGCGCGGCAGGTCGTCGGCCCGCACGGCGCCGTGGTCGGCGTCGACCGTGACCCGCTGCCGCAGCCCATCGCCGGGGCGCGCGTCCTGGTCGGCGACGTCTTCGCGGTGACCGATGCCGAGCTGCTGGGCGAGCTCAAAGCCTTCGACGTCGTGCTCTCGGACATGGCGCCCAACACCACGGGGGTCCGGGCCACGGACCAGGCAAGGTCAGCCGCCCTCGTCGAGGAGGCGCTGGCTCGGGCCGAACGCCTGCTGGCGCCGGGCGGCGCGTTTGTCGCCAAGATCTTCCAGGGCCCGGACTTCGAGGCCATCCGCAAGCGCCTGTCCGCCCGGTTCTCGGAGGTGCGGATCGTCAAGCCCGAAGGTTCGCGCGCGCAGAGCATCGAGATCTATCTGGCCGCCAAGGGCTTCGTTCCTTAGCGGGGATACGGCGCAGTTGCTAAGCTCGCCGCTGGCGATGAGGCCCGCTGCGCTCATCCTGGCTGCGCTGATATTCGCTCCCGCCGTGACAGGCGCGTCCGAGCCCGTGCAGCGCATCGCGATCGACGCCCGTGGGCCGCTGGCGTTGGTCGAAGTTACGCGCGCTGTCGTGCCGCCCGCCCCCGCCGAGCCGGGCGCCGGCAGCGAGGCACTTTTGGATCTGGCGCTGCCCGACGGCGGCGCGCTGGCCTCCGTCGAGGTTCGCGACGGCGCCCGCTGGCGCCGCGTCGAGGGGGGCGACCCGGCACGCGCCGCGGAGATCTACCGAGCGGAGAGCGCGGCCCGCCACGTCGCGCCCGCCGCCGAACCGTTCGACCCCGAGGCAACAATCCGCCTCCGGTTGCTGCGAGCTGCCAGCAATGCCCGCGCACCGTTCACGGTCCGGATGCGGTTCGCGGTGATCCCCACCACCGGCAACGGCCAGATGCGGATTCGATTTCCGGCCGCAACCGAACGCCTGCCCCCGCCAACCGACGTGACCCTGCGCGTGCGGGGACGGGCCGACGTCGAGATCGCCGGCGTGCGGACGGCGGGCGCGACCGGGGACGTCAGCGGGCACGCCAGCACCCGGGCCGCCTGGGAGGTGTCCTGGTCTCCGCGCGACCCGGCGCCCCGATCCGCCAGCGACTCAACCTCCGGCGCGGCCAAGCTGATCGAAGCGCAAGCGGCGGTCGCCAAGCTGTCGCCCGACCAGTCGGCGCTGGCGTTCCTGGCCCGGCGGCGGTCGTCCCCGGCGACGCCGCTGCCCACCAGCGTCCTGTTCCTGGTCGATCGGTCGCGCAGCGTCGGGCTGCCGGGGCTATCGGCCGAGCGCGAGCTGGTCTGCGCCATCCTCGAGGCAATGCCGCCGTCGACCCGCTTCAACGCGATGTTCTTCGAGCGCAGCGCAGCGCCGCTGTTTCCGCTGCTGCGCCCGGCAACGCGCGAAGCGATCGAGGCCTTCGAAAACGAGATGGTCCCGGACCGACTTCGAAATGGAACCGATCTGGCGGGCGCGCTGAAGCAGGCCGGCGCCCTGGTCCAGCGCCAGCCGGACGCGTTTGGGCCGCGGGCCCTCATCGTCCTCGTCACCGACGGCGCGTTGGCCGATGACGCCGACGGGACGGCCCTGGATCGCGCGCTCGGCGGACCCGGGGGCGTGGACCTGACCGTCGCCGCCCTGAGCATCCGCGCGCCCGACGACGAACCGATCGGCCCGCGGGCGCGCGAAGCCTTGCGCGGCCTGGCGGCCGCCCGGGGTGGCGTCGCGCGGGAGCTGCGCGCCAACGAAATCCACGACGCGATCCCGACGCTGGTCGACGACCTGCAGCGGGGCGGCGACGTCGGCGGGCTGAAGCTGGTCGCGGACGGGAACGCACGGAAGCTGGGCGCGACGCTGCCGCCAGGCGAAGCGCTGGCCGGCATCGTCCCCATCGCGGGTCCCATGCCCCGCCAGGCACGGTTCGAGGCCGTGGCGCGCGAGCAGCACCTGTCGATCGTGATGGCGCCGGAACGGATCGACGCCGACTGGCTACGCCCCTGGATTGCCCCCGCCAAAACCACCGTCCACTTGCTGAGCACGCCCTCGATCGTCGCGCTGATCGAGCCGGTGACCCACGCCGCGCCGGTCCCGGACGACGTCCCGGCCAAGGGGTCGATGGACCGGATGGTCGTGCGCAACGTGCTGTCGCTGGCGTACATGCCGCGCGCGCGCGCCTGCTATCTGAACCGGACCGGCGCCACGCCGGCCGAACGAGACCTGACCGGCCGGGTCCGGATCGCCATCGACCTGGTGCGGGGCGAGGTCGATCGCGCGACCGTCGTGTCCTCGACCTTGAACAGCCCCGCCATCGAAGGTTGCCTGCGCGAGAGCGCGTTTGCCGTCGACGTGCCGCGCGCCGCGCGCAGCGACGCGCCCGTCACCGCGGTCCTGAACATGGTCTTCCGCCCGCGCACCCCCGCCGAGAAGAAAGCGGACCTGGACCTTGGAGCGGTCGGCGACGAGATCGACATGGTCATCGACGAGATGCACCGCCGCGAGGCCACCGACGCAGGCCCGGGAACCGTCGATCAGAAGCGGTAACGGATCCCAGCCGCGGCGGTCGGCAGCCAACCAATCTCCATCACGTGCGCCCCCGTGCGCAGCTCGGCTTGCGCGAAGGCGCCCAGCTCGTCCCAGAGCGCGAGCTCACCCGTCACGGACGCCCGCAGGCCGGTGCTGTTCGTCGGCAGCGGGGCATCGTCGCAGCAGACGGCGGGGGACGAGCGAAAAACGTCTTCGATCCCGGCCTGAGCCTCGAGCGCGCTCCCGCGCGCCGACTCGATCCTGGCGACCACGCCGGCGTCCAGCGCGTTCGCGGTGCGGCTCCCAATCCAGCTTCCCCGCTCGTCTGCGTTGTACTCGACCTGATAGCCGCCCCGCAGGCCGATGAACCGTCGCGGGCCGCCATTCAGGCGAACGACCAGCGCCGCCGACATCCAGTCGAACCGCGCCACTGTCAGCGTGCCCGCCGAAAGGTCGACGCGCACCCTCTGCTCCGACCAGAGCTGGGCCCCCACGCCGCTGCCGAGGCCGGCAAACGCGCGCACACTGACGTCGGGCACCGGCATTTCTTGCGCCGCCACGTGGCCGGCCGCGCAAAGGATCAGCCCGGCCGAAAGGAGTGCCGCCCCAAGGATCCGCATGCTCCCGCTGGACTGCACGGGCGGTGCCAGGCTCGTGAGGGCCAGCGCCCGCGGCTTCCCCGGTCGGGTGTGCCAAAGGTTGGTCAGAGGCGTTCGAGGTTCAACGGCGCGGCGCCCGAGACGGATCTACAATAGGTCGGACATGGAACAGACCGGGTTCGACCCCAAGCGCCGCCTATGCCCCGACGGAAGCTGCGTCGGCCTCATCAACCCCGACGGGCGCTGCACCGAGTGCCGGCGCACCGCGGCCGAGGCTGCCGCCGGCCAGGACGACGACACGGCCGCACAGGTAGACCCCCCCGGCGACGAAACGTTCAGCGCGCAGACCGCCGGTCCGGCCGGTGGCGGCGGGCTGGAGCTGGCAGCGGGCTTCGACCCCCAGCGCCGCCTGTGCGAGGACGGCAGCTGCGTCGGGGTAATCGGCGCCGACGGCGCGTGCACCGTCTGCGGCCTCAAGGCGGCAGGCTGAGCAATGCCCACCGTCGCGGTCATCGGCGCCAGCAGCACACCGCACAAGTATGGGAACCGGGCGGTGCGGGCCTATCTGCGCCGCGGCTGGACCGTCTACCCCGTCAACCCCAACGAACAGACGATCGAGGGGCTCCGCGTCTACGATTCGATCGAGGCGCTGCCCGACGGCATCGAGCGGTTCACGGTCTACGTCCCGCCGGCGGTGGGATTGACGCTGCTGGACGCCATCAAGGCCAAGCACCCGAAAGAACTGTTCATCAACCCCGGCGCCGAAAGCGAAGAGCTCATCGCGCGCGCCGAGGCGTTGGGACTGGAACCGATCCAGGCCTGCTCGATCGTCGAGATCGGCGAGCGTCCTTAGGCTAAGCTGCCGCGCCTTCATGCCGACGTACGCGGTCAACAGCATGCTCGACCTCATCGGGGGGACGCCGCTCGTGCGGCTGCGCCACCTGGCCACGCCGGACATGGCGGACGTCTTCTGCAAGTGCGAGCAGTTCAACCCCGGCGGATCGCTGAAGGACCGCATCGCTCTGTCGATGATCGAGGCCGCTGAGCGCGACGGGCGCATCACGCCCGGACAGTCGGTCATCATCGAGCCGACCTCCGGAAACACCGGCGTCGGCTTGGCCGTGGTTTGTGCGGCCAAGGGCTATCGCCTCATCCTGACGATGCCCGACAACATGTCGCTCGAACGCCGGGCGCTGTTGAAGGCCTACGGGGCCGAGCTGCACCTGACTCCTGCCGCCCAGATCATGCGCGGGGCCGTCGAGCGCGCGACGGAGCTGGCGCGCGACAACCCCGGGGCGTTCATGCCGCAGCAGTTCAAGAACCCCGCCAACGTCGAGGCGCACTTCCTCACGACAGGGCCGGAGATCGTCGCCCAGCTGGGAAACCGCAGCCCGGACGCCTTCGTGCACGGTGTCGGAACGGGCGGCACCATCACCGGCGTCGGCCGCGTGTTGCGGGCGATTCGCCCCGACGTGCGGATCGTGGCGGTGGAACCCGAAAAGAGCGCGGTGCTGTCGGGCGGCCAGCCCGGCGAGCACCGCATCGACGGGATCGGCGCGGGTTTCGTCCCGGAGATTCTGGACCGCGCGGTCCTCTCGGAGGTTCGCGCGATCTCCGAGGCCGACGCCCAGCGCGTCAAGTTGGCGCTGGCGCGGCAAGAGGGGCTGCTGGTGGGCATCTCCGCTGGGGCGTCGGTGAAGATCGCGCTCGAGGTTGCTCGCGAGCTGGGGCCCGGCAAGACCGTCGTGACGATCCTGTGCGACACCGGCGAGCGCTACTTCTCGTCGGACGCCTATTTCGAATGAAGGTGGCGCCCGCTGGTTCGGTCCTGATCCTGGGCGCGGGCGGTCTGGGCTGCCCGGCGGCACTGGCGCTGGGGGCGGCGGGTGTGCTGCGGCTGGGCGTGTGCGACGACGATCGCGTCGACGCGACCAACCTGCACCGCCAGGTGCTGTTCACGGACGCGGATGTCGGCGCCCCCAAGGTGGACGCCTTCGCGCGGGCGCTGGCTGGGCGTTTTCCGCGGATGGCCGTCGACACGCACCCGGTCCGTTTCGACGCGACCAATGCCACCGCGCTGCTCGCGTCCTACGACGTGGTCATCGACGGCACCGACAATTTCGCGGCCAAGTTCCTGGCCAACGACGCCGCCGTCCTGGCGGGCAAGCCGCTGGTCCACGCGGCGGCCGTCGCCTGGGGTGGACAGCTCATGACGGTCCCGGCCGGCGGCCGTCCCTGCTACCGGTGCCTCTTCGAAGCGCCGCCCGCCGCGGGCGTCGGTCCATCCTGCGCCGAAGCCGGCGTCCTCGGCCCGGTTCCTGGGGTGCTGGGGGCTCTGGCCGGCGTCGAAGCGGCCCGGCTCGCGCGCGGCGAAACTCCCGCTTTCCCCGGCCGATTGCTCCAGTATGATTCGCGGGCCATGTCGGTCCGCACCGTCCGATTCAACCCCAATCCGCTATGCTCGGTTTGCGCACCGGGAGCCCGCATCCGCGCGCTCTCGCCCGCCGAATACGGACCCGAAGGCTGCATCACCCCATGACCACTGCCGCTGTGAACACCAAGACGTCCGCCTCGTTCGTTCGGGGCCTCAAGTGCCGCGAGTGCGGCTCGGCATACGAAAAGGCGCCGATCCACGTCTGCGAGATGTGCTTCGGCCCGCTGGAGGTGGACTACGACTACGCCGCCATCGGCAAAGCGCTGACCCGCGGGACCATCGAGTCGCGCCCGCGCTCGATGTGGCGTTATGCCGAGCTGCTGCCGCTCGACGGGCCGCCGTCGGTCGGTCAGGCCACGGGCCTCACGCCGCTGGTGCGTGCCGACCGGCTGGCCAAGCGCCTGGGCCTCAAAGAGGTGTGGGTCAAGAACGACGCCGTCAGCCACCCCACCCTCTCGTTCAAGGACCGGGTCGTGTCGGTGGCTGTTTCGAAAGCCATCGAGTTCGGCATCGGCACCGTGGCTTGCGCGTCGACCGGCAATCTC
Organism: uncultured Pseudomonadota bacterium; assembly: GCA_963737345.1. Taxonomy (GTDB): domain Bacteria; phylum Myxococcota_A; class Polyangia; order Fen-1088; family Fen-1088; genus JADGRB01. The sequence goes on from CAVTSM010000002.1 coordinate 11,568, forward strand.
GCCAACGCGACCGCGGCGCAGGCGGCCGCCGCCGGGTTGCCGGCCGTCGTCCTCATCCCCTACGACCTCGAGCCGGCCAAGATTCTGGGGACCAGCATCTACGGCGCGCGCGTCGTCGGCGTAAAGGGGACGTACGACGACGTCAACCGGCTTTGCTCGGAGATCGCCGGCAAATACGGCTGGGGGTTCGTGAACGTCAACCTGCGGCCGTTCTATGCCGAGGGGTCCAAGAGCTACGCGTACGAGATCGCCGAGCAACTGGGCTGGCGGCTGCCCGCCCACGTGGTCGTGCCGATGGCCGGCGGTTCGCTGGTCACCAAGATCGGCAAGGCGTTCGGCGAGCTCGAGAAGCTGGGGCTGGTCTCGGCGCCCGCGCGCAAGACGCGCATCCACGGCGCCCAATCGGCCGGCTGCGCGCCGATCATCGACATGGTGCTGGAGAACCGCGACCACGTGCGGCCGGTCAAGACGCCCACCGGCATCGCCAAGTCGCTGGCCATCGGCAACCCGGCCGACGGGTTCTACGCGCGCCAGACCATCATCGGCTCGGGCGGCTGGGCCGCCAAGCCCGACGACGCCGAGATCGTCGCCGCCATGCAGCTCCTGGCCGAGACCGAGGGGATCTTCACCGAGACGGCCGGCGGCGTCACGCTGGGTGCCGCGCTCAAGCTGGTTCAAGGCGGGCAGATCGGCAGGGACGACGGGCCAGTGGTCATCTGTGTCACGGGCAACGGCATGAAGACGCAGGACCCACTGGTCGGCAAGCTGCCGGAACCGGCGCTGATCGGGCCCCGGCTCAGCGACTTCGACGACCTGTGGAATGCCAAATAAGACGTAAAGGAGACGAGACGACATGGCTACCATTCGGATTCCAACGCCGCTTCGCAAGCTCACGCAGGGCAAGGAAGAGGTGATCGCCGCGGGGGGCACCGTCGGCGCCCTCATCACCAGCCTCGAGTCGCAGTACCCGGGCATCAAGGAACGCATCTGCGACGATGCCGGCCAGGTGCGTCGGTTCGTGAACATCTTCGCGAACGACGAGGACATCCGCTTCCTCAAGAACCTGGACACGCCGGTCAAGGACAGCGACGAGATCTCCATCGTCCCGGCCATCGCCGGCGGCTGCTGATTCGTTGGATCCCGGCCAGGTCGCCCGCTATGCGCGACAAATCGCGCTGCCCGAGATCGGCCCCCAGGGGCAAGCCGCGATCTGCGGCGCCCGCGTGCTGATCGTCGGCAGCGACCTGGCGGCCGAAACCGCGCGGACGTACCTGATCGCGGCCGGCGTGGGCGCGGTCCAGACGCGCCAGGGCCCGGCGGGCGACGGCGGCGCCTGGCTGGACGCGCTGGCTGGCATCGACCTGGTTGTCCGCACCGACTTCGACGATGACGCGATGTTGGGCGCGGCGGCACGGTTGGGCGTCCCGGTGGTCGTGGCCCGCGCCGAGCCTGACCGGGTCGACCTGATCGCTTTTCCGCGGCGCCCGCCAGATCCGGACGCCGAGATCGACGTTCGTGCGCGACCGTCGCAGCGCGCCGCGGACGGGCCCACGGGCGTGCTGGCCGGTGCGCTGGCGGCGGCGGAAGCTCTGGCGGCGCTGGTGCGCGACGATTCCACGTCGCCTGGCCGTGGCAAACGCCACCTGCGCTTGCCCGTTGACGGCGGCCAGGCGATCGCGCAAGACATCGGCGGGCGTCCGTGAACCCCGAAGAGCTCATCAAGCGCGCGCGGCTTCGAGTGGCCGAGCGCATCACGGACCTCATCGGCGACACGCCGATCGTGCGGCTGCGGACGTTCGAGCGCCAGACCCCCGGCGTCGAGCTGTGGGCCAAGTGCGAGTTCTTCAACCCCGGCGGCTCCGTCAAGGATCGCGCCGCCTACCAGATGATCCGCGACGCCATGCGCACCGGCCTCCTGCGCGACGGGCAGACGATCATCGACTCGACCAGCGGCAACACCGGGGTCGCCTACTCGCTGATCGGCGGCGCGCTGGGGTTTCCCGTGACGCTGGTGATGCCGGGCAACGTCTCGTGGGCGCGCCAGAAGATCACCAAGGCCTTCGGGACCGAGCTGATCTTCAGCGATCCGATGGAAGGCTCCGACGGCGCGATTCGCCTTTGCCGGCAGATCGTCGCCGACAATCCGGGCAAGTACTTCTACCCCGATCAGTACTCGAATCTGTCGAACCCGCTGGGGCACTACAACACGACCGGCCGGGAGATCTGGGAGCAGACCGAGGGGCGCGTCACGCATTTCGTGACCGGCATCGGGACCACCGGGACGGTGATGGGCACCGGGCGCCGGCTCAAAGAGTATCGCCGCGACATCCAGGTCTTCGCCGTGGAGCCGGAGGACGCTTTGCACGGGCTCGAGGGTCTCAAGCACATGGCCAGCTCGATCGTGCCGCCCATCTACCACCCCGGGGAGCTGGACGGCGTCCTGCCCATGGACACCGACGAGGCCTGGGACGTCGCCGAGCGCCTGGCCAAGGAAGAGGGGCTGCTGGTCGGGCACTCGTCGGGTGCGTCGCTGGCGGGGGGCATCCGCATCGCCAAGCAGCTGGTCGCCGACAACAAGCCCGGCGTCGTCGTCACCCTGTTTCCCGATCGAGCCGAGCGCTACTTCGAGGCGCCGATCATCCCCAAGTCGCAGCCCAAGCCGGAGCGGCCCGCTTGAGGGACATGCCGGCGCCCCACCCGACGCTCTCGGCCGAAGCCCTGGCCGTCATGTACGCGCACGCGCGGCGCGACTATCCCAACGAGTGCTGCGGGATCGTGTTCGGTCCCAAGAGTGCGCCGGTCGCCGACCGCGCCGTCCCCTGCGCGAACATCCAAAACCAGCTGCACGAGGAGGATCCGAACACCCACGTGCGCGACGCGCGCACCGCCTACAACCTGGCGGCGGGCGACATCTTCAGGCTGCAAAAGAGCCTGCGCGGCGACAACCCCGCCAGGATCGTCTACCACTCGCACGTCGAGGTGGGCGCCTACTTCAGCGAGACCGATCAGGCCGCCGCCCAGATGGACGGCGAGCCGAGCTACCCGGTCGAATACGTGGTCATCGACGTTCGCGCGGACGGCGTCGGCGGCGCCGCGCAGTTCGCCTGGGACCCGGCGTCGCACCGTTACGTCGAGATCGGCCGCTACCCAGGCGCCTGATCGGAAGCGCCGCGACCTTCTCTCATCGCAACCCGGCGCGGCGGCCCTCTTTCCCGACAATCGGGGGTAGGGCAACATCGGCAGTATGAAAGCAGCGGTTTGGGCCCTCCCGGCGTCGTGCATCTTGGCTCTGTCGTGCGGAACGTCGCACCCACCTGGCGCAGCCGCGCCGGGGCCGAGCGGCCAGTTCGAAAAAGGCAATTTCAAAACCATGGCCGCGCGCGAGCGACCGGTCATGTCGCGCCACCCGGTCGTCTTCGGCGACGGCCGCTTCTCCGGCGACGTCGAGGCTGCTGCGACGCCGAAGGTCCAGCGGCAAGACGGGTTCTGGCAGATCGACGTTCCGATCGAGACGCTGGCGCCGGTGACCTGCTTCGTCTATGACCGCGCGATCGACGGTGCGGGGAGCGTCAGCACGTTCACGAAGAGCCTCCGGCAAAGCGCCAAGAATCTGAACGTCCAGTCTATCGCGCCGACCGGCGCGGGGGCCGTGGGCGAGGACGGGTACATGACGGCGCTCATGAGCTACACCGCCAAGGTGCCAGCCGGCCTCCTGGCGGGGCAGTTGAAGATGCTGGTGCGCCCCGACGCCGACGCGCCGATGCTCTGCTTTCACGACGAGGTCGGTTACGCCGAGACGTTCAAGCGGGTCGTGCTGGGCCTGGCGCTGGCGCTCAAGGCCCAAAAGCCGCATCTGCCGCCTCAATACGTCGAGATCCACGTGGCGCGGGTGGGCGACGTCTCGGTCGGCTTCGATCGCCGGACGATCGAGAACGACGGCCACGGCAAGAAGATCGACGCCACGCAGAGCTGCATGCTGATGCCGGTGTCGGTCGATCAGCTCACTGCGGAGGACCACTTCGACATCGAAATCAGCAACGCCGCGGGCCGCGTGACCCGCATCGAACACATCGAGGGTGAGGCCGGCGAGATCACGAGCCACGTCAAGATGAGCCGCAGCGGAAACGGCCGCGACTATTCGGTGAGCGGCACCCAATCGGGCAAGGAGATCTCGGGAGCGTTCAAGTCCAAGGAAAAGGAAGGCCTGGCGTCGCAGATGCTGGTAGCGGCGCGCCTGCGTGACGGCCTTTTGTCGGGCAAGGCGCGCGAGCTCAAAGTCGAGGAGTACCACGGTGGCCTCTCGCCACTGGCGCCGGTGGAGGTCACGTATCGCACGGGCGCGAAGAGCGGTGACATGACGTTCTTCATGGGCGCGCTCGAGGCCAGCGGTCACGTGGATGCGCGGGGCATGCAGGACAGCTTCAGCTTGCCGGTGGGCAGCATGGTCCTCCGCATCCAGCGGGTGCTGGCCCGCGGCACCCCGTGAGCGCATCGCTGGCGCTGGTCGTCCTGCGGCTGCTGTCGGCCGCTGCGCCAGCCGGCGCGCCCGCGGCGCCGGTGCCGACCGGCACGTCGCCCGCCAATCGACCCCTGTTCCTGGCGTCGTTCCCCGTCGAGGCCGACCTCCGTGGAGCGCTGCTCGGGCCTCGGACACGCGTCACTTTGCGCTTCGATCCACAGGCTCCGCGCCTGGCGCGCGATTCCCCGCAATCCCGATCGTCGAACGAGCTCGTGCGGCGGCTGGGGCTTTCCATCACAACGGACGGGCGCCTCCAGGTCACGAAGCTGGCGTACCCGCCGGCGCGCGAGCGTCCTCGCAAGGCGGACCTCGCGTCGTCGTTCGTCATCGACTTTCAAGAAGCGCCGATGCAACCCGTCATCGCTGCGGCGCGCGCCCAGTTGGGCCCGAAGCCTTCCGTCGAAGGGCTGGTCGGGTTTGTCGACGCGTTCATCGTCAAGAAGGACCTCTCGCGCTCCTTCGACCTCGCGTCGGTCGTGGCGCGCCGCCGCGAAGGCGATTGCACCGAGCACGCCGTCTTGCTGGCGGCGCTGGCGCGGGCCTTCGGCATCGCCGCGCGCGTGGCCGAGGGTATCGTGCTGGTCGATGTCCAGCGAAACGTCTACGCCTTCGGGCACGCCTGGGTCGAGGTTTACCGCCAGGGAACCTGGCGACCCGCCGATGCCGCGCTGGTCGGGGCCGGCCCCCGCGTGTACCTGCCGCTCGAGCTCCTGTGGGACGAGACCCCGAGCTACGTCATGTCGATCGCGCGCACGGCCGCCGGTACTCTGGCCGTTCGCGGTGTCGTCGTCACCGACAACCGCTGACCGCCGGCGGATCACCGAACATCCACACCGTTGCGGGTACCAGAACCTGAACTACGCTAGAGTCGCGGCGTGACGGAACCTCTTTTTCTGCGGGCCTGCCGAGGCGAAACCACCGAGCGGGCGCCGCTGTGGCTGATGCGACAGGCGGGACGTTACTTGCCCGAGTACCGGGCCGTGCGCGCCGGCGTCAGCTTCCTGGAGCTCTGCAAGTCGCCCAAGCTGGCGGCCGAAGTGACGCTGCAGCCGATCCGCCGATTCGGGTTCGACGCCGCGATCCTGTTTTCGGACCTGCTGGTCCCGCTGGAGGCGATGGGCATGGCGGTGGCGTTCACCGACGAGGGGCCGCGCCTGCCCGACCCCGTGCGCACGCCGCACGACATCGATCGGCTCTCGCCGTTCGACCCGGCGGCGCGCACCGGGTTCGTGCTGGAGACGATCGCCGCCGTCACCCGCGAGCTGGGCGACGTGCCGCTCATCGGCTTCGCGGGCGCGCCGTTCACGGTGGCGACGTACGCCATCGAGGGCAAGACCGGCAAGACGTTCGCCGAGACCAAGCGACTCTTCTACGAACGGCCCGACGATGCGCGCCGCCTGCTGGCCATCATCGCGGAGGCGACGCGCGACTACCTGCTGGCGCAGATCCATGCGGGCGCGCGCACGGTGCAGCTCTTCGATTCGTGGGTGGGCGTGCTTTCGGCGGAGGACTTCGAGACCTTCGTGCTGCCGCCGACGGCCGCGCTGGTCACGGCGCTGCGCGAAACGGGGGTCCCGGTCATCTACTTCGGCAACGGCGCCGCCGCGATCCTGGACCGGGTCGCGCGCGTCGGGGCGGACGTCTACGGCGTCGACTGGCGCTTGCCGATCGACGAAGCGCGCGCGCGACTCGGCAACGCGCGCGCCGTGCAGGGAAACCTGGACCCGGCGGTGCTGCTGGGACCCATCCCCGAGATCGAGCGGCGCGCGCGCGACGTCGTCCGCCGCGGCGGCAAGCGCGGGCACATCTTCAATCTCGGTCACGGCATCACGCCGGACGTCCCTGTAGAGGCGGTGAGCGCGCTCTGCGCCGCGGTGCGGAGCGCCTGATGGCGGCCACGCCGGCGCGGGGTGTGGCCGCGCCCGCCCCGCTGGGCGTCATCGCACTGAACCTGGGGGGGCCTGGCTCGCTGGACGACGTCGAGCCCTTTCTCCGGCGCCTCTTCGGAGATCCCGACGTCATTCAGCTCGGCTGGGCGCGCCCGATTCAACCGCTGCTGGCCTGGTTGATCGCCCGGCGCCGGGCGCCGTTTTCGCGCGACGCCTACCAGCAGATCGGCGGCCGCTCGCCGATCCTGGAAGAGACCACCGCCCAGGTCGACGCGGTGGTCGCCGCGCTGGGGGCGCGCGGGATCGTGGCGGCGCCGGCGGTCGCCATGGCCGCCTGGCACCCCTTCGCCGAAGCGGCGCTGGCCACGCTGGCCGCACGCGGGGTGACGAAGGCGATCGCCCTGCCCCTTTACCCGCACCAGTCGCGCACGACGACCGGGTCGTCGCTGGGCCAGCTCGAGGCGGCGCGCGCGCGGCAGCCGGGGATCGAGATCGCGCCGGTGTTGCGCTATCCCGACGCCGAGGGCTACCTGCAAGCGGTCGGCGAGCGCATGGAAGACGCCGTGCGGACGCTGCCGCCGGAGCTGGCGGCGAGCGCGCCGGTGCTGTTCTCCGCGCACGGGCTGCCCGAGGCGTACATCAAGCGCGGCGATCCGTACCTCGACGACATCCGGATCACGGTGGCGGCGCTGACCCGCCGGCTGAACCTGGGGGACCGGGCCCGCCTCTGCTTTCAGAGCCGCGTCGGCCCTCAGCGCTGGCTGGGCCCCACGACCGAGGAGGTGATCCACGAGCTGGGCGCCGCCGGTACGCGCGCCGTCGTCGTGGTGCCGGTCGCGTTCACCGGCGAGCACATCGAGACACTGCAGGAGATCGACATCCTTTACCGCGACCTGGCCCAGAAGGCCGGCATCACCCACTTCGCCCGCGCCCGCACCGTCGGCACGCACCCGGCGTTCATCGGCGCGTTGGCCGACCTCTGCGAGACGACCGCCCGCGGCCGCGGCTGGATCTGACGGCCATGCGGATCGCGATCGTCGGCGGCGGGATCTCGGGCCTGACGGCCGCGCACCTGCTGGTCGCCGCCGGCCAGGACGTGATGCTGTTCGACGACGCGGCCGAGGCCGGTGGGCTCATCCGCAGCGGACGCCGCGATGGGTTCCTGTGCGAGCGCGGCCCCCAGGCCGTGCTCGACGGCGCGCCCGAGGTCCGGGCCCTCATCGCCGGCGCGGGGCTGGCCGATCGCGCGCTGGTAGCGGCACCCGCGTCGCGGCGGCGGTTCGTCTACGTGGGCGGCGGGTTGCGCCCCTTCCCGGCCAGCCCGCCGGCCCTGTTCAAGACCTCGCTGCTGTCGGCGCGCGGCAAGCTGCGCCTGTTCGCGGAGCCCTTCGTGCGGCGCGCCGCCCCGCCGGATCCGGACGAGTCGGTCCTCGACTTCGTCACCCGGCGCTTCGGCCCCGAGGCGGCCCGCCGGGCGGCGGGCCCGGCCATGATCGGCATCTACGCCGGCGACGCGGCGGAGATCGCCGCGCGCGCCGCCTTCCCCCGCCTCGGCGAGCTCGAAGACCAGCACGGCAGCATCTTGCGGGGCTTGTTCCGCGCGCGTGGGAAGGGCCGCATGGGCCGCCCCACGACCTTCCCGGACGGGTTGGGCGAGCTGCCCCGCGCCCTGGCTGCCCAGCTGGGGCCGCGACGGCGCGCGCTGCGGGTCGACGCCCTGGCGCCGCGCGGCGGAGGTTGGTCGATCGCAGCCGGTAGCCAGTCGTTCGACGCGGAGCGGGTGCTGCTGACGACGCCGGCCGCGGTCACCGCGAGCTTGCTCGGGCCGCACGCGCCCGAGGCCGCCGCCGCGCTGCGGGCGATTCCGCACGCGCCGGTCGCCGTCGTGACCCTGGGGTTCCGCTCGGCGCCGGAGACGATGGGGATGGACCTCGCCGCGTACGGATTCGTCGCGGCGCGGGGCGAGGGAATCGACCTGCTGGGCTGCCAGTACGAGACGTCGGTGTTCCCCGGACGCGCCCCCGACGGCGCCGTGCTCATGCGCGCGCTCATGGGGGGAACGTTCAAGCCACGCCTGGTCGACGCCGCCGACGACGTGCTGGCGGCACACGCCCTCGGGGACCTGCGCCGGGCGGCCGGTTTGCGGCACGACCCGGACTTCATCGACGTCTGGCGCGCGCGCCCCGGCATCCCGCAGGTCACGCGCGGTCACGCCGCCCGCGTCGCGGCGGTGGACGCAGGGCTGGCGCGCCTTCCCGGCCTGCACGCGATCGGCCACGCGCTGCGCGGCGTCGGCGTCGCTGCCTCGATCCGCGCCGGGACGGAAGCCGCCGCGGCGCTGGGGCTCGCCGCCCCGACTTGATTCCGGCGGGCGCCGGTCCGATTCTGTGCCGCATGCGTGCCCTCAAGAACCTCATCACGCTGGCGATCATCGTGGTGATCCTGGCGGGCGGCGCCGTCGCCGCGTTCCGAATCGCGCGCGGGCGGCCGTCCGTGCCCGAGCAAATCAAGCGCGACATCGTGGCGGTGAGCAGCGCGGGGGCGTATCTGTACGCCGCCAACGCCGGCGGCCACGTCATTCTGTTCGACGCGGGCGCCGATCCAGCGGGGCGGCCCATCGACGTGGCGGTCGCCGCCTTGAACGCGGGGCGCAGAGACATCACGGAGCTGTTCCTGACCCACAGCCACCCCGATCACATCGCGGGCGCGGCGAGTCTCACGGGCGCCAAGGTCCACCTGGGCGCCGCCGACGTCGCCACCGCCGAGGGGCGCGCCCCGCAGGATCGGCCGTTGGTGCGCCTGATCGCCAAGGCCGAGAGCGCCCCGCCGGCAACCGTCACCCAGCCGCTGAGCGGCTTCGTTTCGATCGACGTGGGGGGAGGCCACATCGTCAAGGCCTTCCCCGTCCCGGGGCACACGCCGGGCTCGTATGTGTTCTTGTACGATGGAGTCCTGTTCGTTGGAGACACCATGATGTTCAAGCAGGGGCGCCTCGATCGTGGCCCGTCGCTGTTCAACAGCGACGGGGAACAGCTGAAAGCCTCCGTCCGCGCGCTGAAAGGACAGCTGACCGGCGCCGATATCGACGCCGTCTGCGCCGGGCACGGCGGCTGCACACCGCTGGGGCTGGGGCGAACGCAGCTGGACGACTTCATCGATCGCGTTGACGTAGCTGGGCTTTGCCCAGCGGAGTCGTCGCGGGAGGTTCAAGGAACCCTCCTAGGGTTCCTGCCTGATCGCGTGGGGGCCTGATGCTGCACGTTTGGATGCTGACGGCGCTGCTGGCGGCGGCGGGAAATCCGCAGCGGCCGCCGACCCCCGCGGAACAGCAGCGGTTCGAGGAAGGGACCCGCGCGCTCGGTGCCGGGGATCCGCGTGGCGCCGAGAAGGCGTTCCGCGCCGGGTACGACGCGGGCCATGACCCGGCGTTCCTGGTTCACATGGGCGAGGCCCAGGAGAAGGTCGGCACGCCGGGCGAGGCGGCCGACACCTATCGCCGGTATCTTCGCGAGGCGCCGGACGCCTCGGACCGCGCCGACATCGAGCAGCGGATCGCGCGGCTCACGCCTGCGGCCGCGGTGCCCCCTGCCCCGGCGGCAGCTGGCGCGGGCGCGCCCCCGGCCCCGACGCCGCCGGTCGGCGCGACGCCGGCTGTGCCGCCTCGCCCCGACGCTGAGAAGCCTGCCGCCGGGGAGGAGGACTCGGGCTGGAACCGCTACAACATCACGGCGATGCTGTCGGCAGGCGTCACGGTCGCGTTGCTTGGCACGGCCGCCTTCTTCGGCGCGTCGGCCAGCTCTCACGAAAGCGACGCCAACCGGCTGATCGGGTACCGCAACCCACCTCCCGAGTACGCCGCCGTCGCGGCCGCGTACACCTCGGCGCTGAACGACGGGCACGACGACGCGCACAAGGCGCGGATCGCGCTGCTCGCGGCGGCGGCCACGGGCGCGGTGTCGATCACCTTCTTCATCCTGGACGGCGTGCTGACACCCGCCTCCACCCCGGTGGCGGCGGTCACGCCCGTCCCCGGCGGCCTGGCCGCGGTCGGAGGTTGGTCATGGAGATTCTGATGCGGCGGCGCCTGCTGCCCCTGCTTGCGTTGGCGTTCGCGCTGGGGCTCGGCGCGGGCGCCTGCTTCAACCCCAACCAGCCCGCCTGCGCGTTCTCGTGCGCCGACGCCGGCCTCTGCCCGACCGGCTACAGCTGCGGGGCCGACAAGTTCTGCCATAAGGAGGGCGCCACGGGCATTTGCCCCCTGGGCGACGCCGGCACCCCCGACGCCGCGCCGTCCGACGCTGCCCCGGGGAACTGAGCCACCGCGCTTTTCGCGTGAGCCGACGGGGGTCCGCGTATAGACTCCCGCGCGGTAACCGATGGGCCTTCTGGACATTTTCTCCAAGGAGCGGACGCGCGAACGCAACGCGGGCCGCGCCCTCAACAAGTACGCGCAGTCACCCGACCGGATGAAGGCCTTGCAGGCGTTGGCCAGCGACGGCTCACCCGAGGCTCTTTACGCCATGCTGCGTCGGTTCGGGATGCTGTACGACAAGACCATCGACGACGAACAAGAGAAGGATTGGGTCTTCGAGACCCTGGTCGCCAAGGGGGGCGTGGTCCTGGACCCGCTGAAGAAGTACCTCTTGTCGGCGGATTCGGTCTCGTGGCCGCTGCGCCTCCTCGACAAGATCGTCGCCACCAAGGACGAGGTCATCGACGTCATCGCCTACGTGATGTCGCGCCACGAGCCGGGATACGAGCGCGACCCCACGAAGAAGATCCAGCTTTTGAACCACCTGTCCGGGATCAAGCACCCGCGCGTCGCCGCGATGGTGGTCCCCTACCTCGGCGACATGGACGAGGGGGTCCGCTACGCGGCCGCCGAAGCGCTGCTGAGCCAGGCCGACGAAGCAGCCGCCAGCGGGCCTCTGCTGGACGTCTTCGGCTCCGACGCCGAGGAGAGCAAGCGCCTGCGGATTCGGATCGCCGACGGCTTCGCCCAGCTGGGCTGGACCGTGGGCGACAAACGAGCGGCGGTGGAGAAGCACCTGCCGGATACCTTCCAGATTGAAGCGCGCGGCAAAGAGCCGCCGCGCATCGTGAAGAAACAGACGAAGGGCTAGCGGAAACAGTGCCGAGGCGAGACGACATCAAGACGGTGATGCTGATTGGCTCCGGGCCAATCGTGATCGGGCAGGCCTGCGAGTTCGACTACTCGGGGACCCAGGGCGTCAAGGCCCTCAAGGAAGAAGGGTACCGGGTCGTTCTGGTGAACTCGAACCCAGCGACGATCATGACCGACCCGGAGATCGCCGATCGAACCTACGTCGAGCCGCTGACAGTCGACGTGCTGACCAGTGTGATCGAGCGCGAACGCCCCGACGCGCTGCTGCCGACCCTGGGCGGCCAGACGGCGTTGAACCTGGCGCTGGATCTGCACCGCGCCGGCGTCCTCGACGCCTACGGCATCAAGCTGATCGGCGCGCAGGTCGAGGCCATCGAGAAGGCCGAGGACCGCCAGCTGTTCAAACAAGCGATGGCGAAGATCGGGCTCGACGTGCCGCTCTCGGGCTACGCGCACAGCCTGGAAGAGGCGCGGACCATCCAGGCGCAGATGGCCGCCGACACGGGCGTGGCCTACCCCGTGCTGCTCCGCCCGTCGTTCACGCTGGGCGGCTCGGGCGCGGCCATCGTCTGGAACGCCGAGGAGTTCGACACCAAGGTCGCCTGGGGCCTGCAGCAGAGTCCGCGCGGCGAGGTGCTGGTCGAGCAGTCGGTGCTGGGGTGGAAGGAATACGAACTGGAGGTGATGCGCGACAAGAAGGACAACGCCGTCATCATCTGCTCGATCGAGAACTTCGATCCGATGGGCGTGCACACCGGCGACTCGATCACGATCGCGCCGGCCATGACCCTGACCGACAAGGAGTACCAGGTCATGCGGGACGCGGCGCTGGCCGTGATCCGCGAGATCGGCGTCGAGACCGGCGGGTCCAACATCCAGTTCGCCGTCAACCCGGCCGACGGGCGCATGATCGTCATCGAGATGAACCCGCGCGTCTCGCGGTCGAGCGCGCTGGCGTCCAAGGCCACCGGGTTCCCGATCGCGAAGATCGCGACCAAGCTGGCGATCGGCTACACGCTCGACGAGGTCCCCAACGACATCACGCGCGAAACGCCGGCCTGCTTCGAGCCGACCATCGACTACGTCGTGACGAAGATTCCGCGGTTCGCGTTCGAGAAGTTCCCGGGCGCGGACGACGAGTTGGGCCCGCAGATGAAGTCGGTCGGCGAGGTGATGTCGATCGGCCGCACGTTCAAGGAGAGCTTCGGCAAGGCGCTGCGCTCGATGGAGATCGGGCGCGCCGGGTTCGACCTTGAGAATCCGCCCGCCGTCGACGAGCTGCGCCGGCGCGTCGTGCGCCCGGGGCCGGATCGCCTCTGGTACCTGGCCGAGGCGCTGCGCGCCGGCGTCACGGAGGCCGAGGCGCATCAGCTGACCAAGATCGACCCCTGGTTCCTGCGCCATCTGAAACAGATGGTGGACGAGGACGAGTCGACGCGCCTCCTGGCTGCCAGCAAGGGCGCGGCCGCGGTGCTGGACGACGGGCCGGGGCTGGCCCGGCGCAAGCGCCTGGGGCTGTCCGACCGGCGCCTCATGAAGCTGTGCGGCGTCTCCGAAGAAGAGGTCCGGCAGGCGCGCATCAAGCACGGCGTTCGCCCGGTCTTCAAGCGGGTCGACACCTGCGCGGCCGAGTTCGAGGCCCAGACGCCGTACCTCTATTCCACCTACGAGATCGGCTTCGAAGAGCGAGTGGGCGCGGCCGAAACGACAGAAAACGAGAACCGCCCGACCAAGAAGCGGAAGATCGTCATCCTGGGCGGCGGACCCAACCGGATTGGCCAGGGGATCGAGTTCGACTACTGCTGCGTCCATGCCGTGCAGGCCCTGCGCGAAGACGGCTTCGAGACCATCATGGTCAACTGCAACCCGGAGACGGTGTCGACCGACTACGACACCTCGGATCGGCTGTACTTCGAGCCGCTGACCCGCGAGGACGTCCTCGAGATCATCGACGCCGAGAAGCCCGAGGGAGTCATCGTCCAGTTCGGCGGCCAGACGCCGCTGCGTCTGGCGGTGCCGCTGATGAACGCCGGCGTCAAAGTGTTGGGCACCAGCGCCGACGCCATCGATCGCGCCGAGGACCGCCAGCGCTTTGGCGAGCTGATCAAGAAGCTTGGACTGCGGGTCCCCGCCTGGAGCACCGCCTACGGCCTGGAAGAGGCCTACAAGGCCGCCCGCGAGATCGGCTATCCCGTGATGGTGCGCCCGTCCTACGTGCTCGGCGGCCGCGCGATGGAGATCGTCCACGACGAGTCGGGCCTGGAGCGGTTCGTGCTGACGGCGATGGAGGCCTCGCGCCGCGAGAGCCTGAAGTCGCGCGCCGACGAGAAAGAGGCGCCGATCCTGATTGACCAGTTCCTGCCCGACGCCATCGAGGTCGACGTCGACGTGGTGGCGGACGGCACGGACGTGGTGGTCGGCGGCGTCATGGAGCACATCGAGGAGGCCGGCATCCACTCGGGTGACTCGGCCTGCTGCCTGCCGCCCCATTCGCTGGCGCCGAAGACGATTGATGCCATCAAGACGCAGGCCCGCGCGCTGGCGCTGGAGCTGGGGGTGCGTGGCCTCATGAACGTGCAGTTCGCGGTTCCGCGCGACGGGCGAGGCATCTTCATCCTGGAGGTGAACCCCCGCGCCTCGCGAACGGTGCCGTTCGTGTCGAAGGTGACCGGCGTGCCGCTGGCCAAGGTCGCCGCCCGCATCGCCGTCGGCAAGACCCTGAAGGAGATGGGGATCCGCGAGGTGACCCCCAAGCACACGGCGGTCAAGGAAGCGGTGTTCCCGTTCGCGAAGTTCGCGGGGGTCGACACGCTGCTCGGCCCCGAGATGCGCTCGACCGGCGAGGTGATGGGGATCGACGTCGGCTTCGCGGCGGCGTTCGGCAAGAGCCAGATCGGCGCCGGCACACGGCTGCCCGTCAAAGGGACGGCGTTCATCTCGGTGCAGGACGCGGACAAGCCGGCGGCGGTCAAGGTCGCCAAGGGGCTGGTCGACCTGGGATTCCAGATCATCGCCACCTCGGGAACGCACGACGTCCTGCGGGCGCAGGGTGTCCCCGTCGAGCGCGTGAACAAGGTCCGTGAGGGGCGCCCCCACGTCCTCGATCGCATCCTGGACGGCGACGTCCACCTGGTGGTCAACACCACGTCCGGCGCCGAGGCGATCAAGGATTCGTTCCCCATCCGCCGCAACACGCTGCTGAAGGGGATTCCGTACTACACGACACTCTCGGCGGCGCACGCCGCGGTGGGCGCCATCGCCGAGCTGGCCAGCGGCAAGATGAAGGTCCGGTCGCTGCAGGAGTACCAGGGAGAGGGAGGGCGATAGCCATGGCCAAGTTCCCGATGACACCGCGGGGGCAGCAGGCGCTGAGGGAGGAGCTCAAGCGACTGCGCGAGGTCGAGCGCCCCAAGAACGTCCTCGACATCGAGGAGGCCCGCGCGCACGGCGACCTCAAGGAGAACGCCGAGTATCACGCCGCCAAGGAGCGGCAGGGCTTCATCGAGGGGCGCTCGCGCGACATCGAATCCATTCTGGCCCAGGCCGAGGTCATCGACCCAGCCAAGCTGTCCGGCACCAAGGTCGTGTTCGGCGCGACGGTCAAGCTGACCGACACCGACAGCGGCGAAGAGGTGACCTACGCGATCGTCGGCGATCACGAGGCCGACATCAAAGCCGGGCGCATTGCCGTGTCGGCGCCGCTGGCGCGCGCCATCATCGGCCGCGAGCGCGGCGAGGCCGTCAGCCTCAAGACGGGCAAAGGGACGCGGGAGTACGAAATCACCGACGTCCGCTTCGTCCCCGCCTGAGGCGGGGCGATCCCAGGGGCGCCGCCCGTTAGCCGGCGATCGCTGCGTCGCTGGGCGCGGCCGCGTCCTGCCCGGCTGCCCCGCCGCCCTGGCCTTGGCCGCCGATTCCGCCGCCGATTCCGCCGCCGCCTTGCCCCGCCTCGCCGCCCGTGCCGGTTTGGCCGCCGGTGCCGGTGCTGCCGCCGGTTCCGGTCTCGGTCGTCGTGCTGGCGGCGCAGTGGCCGCCCTGCACGCTGGCGCCCACGCAGATGCCGCTCGAACAGTCGCTGTTCTGGACGCAGCGGTCGCCGTTGGCCTGCTTGCAACCAACCGCGAGAAACGCCGAAGAAAGATAAACCCCGATGAGGAGAGCCCGCATGAGCGCTCGGTCAGTTATCACGCACCCGGACGACTGTCTATGGTCCAGGGACTGAGGTAGGTTGTCGGACATGCGTCGTGCGACCCGAGCGACCCTGGTGGTGGTTGCCTGCGCCGCTGCGCTGCCGGTCTGGCGCCATTGGCCGGCCGCGGCAGCCGCGTCAAAAAAACACTCCCCAAAGTCGAAATCGGCCAAGAAAACGGCCAAGAAAACGGCCGCCGAGACCGAGGCGGAGGCGTTCCTGGCGACCGTCGCCAGTCTTCTGCAGCCGGTCGCCACGCGCGCGACGCTGGCAGATTGGGCGTCGCTGACGGACGTCACGCCCGACCACACCGGGCAGCGGATCGGCGCTGATGGGGCGCTGGCGGCGCTGGCGGGCTCGCCGCTCATCCTGGAAAAGGCCAAGGGGTTCCTGGCCCGGCGAGAGGAACTGGACGACCAAACGGCCCGCCAACTGCAAAAGCTGCTGCTGGGGGCGGCGGAGAGTCCGGGCACGATCCCCGACGTGGTCGCCCGCCGCGTGGAGGCGGAGGCCCACCAGGCGAGCATTCTCGACGGCTATACGTTCTGCACGGCCCCGAGCAAGAACGGCGGCTGTGCCTCGCCCATCACGGCCAATCAGATCGACAACATCCTGGCCCACTCGCGGGACCTGTCCGAGCGGCTGCGCGTCTGGACCGCATCGAAAGAGATTGGCCGCCCGCTCAAGCCGGGTCTCGTCGAGCTCGTCAAGCTGCGCAACCGGGTCGCCCGCGAGCTGGGCTATCGATCCTACTTCGCGCTGCAGGTCGCGGATTACGGCATGACGGTCGGCGAGATGATGCGCCTCCTCGACGACACGCTGGCCGCGACCCGGCCGCTGTTCGACGGACTGCACTGCTTCGCGAAGTACGAGCTGGCCGGCCGATACCACCGCCCACCGCCCCGCCTCATCCCGGCGCACTGGCTGGGGAATCGCTGGGCGCAGGTCTGGCCTGGGTTGATCGAGACCGCCAACCTGGACCCGCTGTTCCACGGCTCGAGCCCGGAGAACATGGTGAAGAGCGCGGAAAATTTCTACGTGTCGCTGGGGTTCCCGCGGCTGCCGCCCAGCTTCTGGCAGCGTTCGGACCTCTACCCGGTGCCGGCCGGCGTGGGGCGCAAGAAGAACACGCACGCGTCGGCCTGGGACATCGACCGGGCGGGAGACGTCCGTTCCCTCATGAGCGTCGAGCCGAACGAAGAATGGTTCGGCACCGCCCACCACGAGCTGGGCCACATCTACTACTTCCTGTCGTACGACCGGCCGGCCGTGCCGTACCTGCTCCGCGACGGCGCCAACCGCGCGTTTCACGAAGCAATCGGCGAGCTGGCCAAGATGGCGAGCCAGCAGACGCCCTACCTCGTCAAGGTCGGCGTCATGCCGGAGGCGAAACGCCCGGACGCAACCAGCTGGTTGCTGCAGTCGGCGTTGGACTCCGTGGTGTTCATGAGCTTCTCGGCGGGCACCATGAGCCACTTCGAGCATTTCCTCTACGAAACGGAGCTGCCCCCCAGCGAGTGGCAAGCCAAATGGTGGGAAGACGTCGCCAACTTCCAGGGGGTGGTCCCCCCGAACAGCCGGGAAGGCGACCTCTGCGATGCGTGCACGAAGACGCACATCAACGACGATCCCGCCCAGTACTACGATTATGCGCTGGCGACCCTCATCAAGTTCCAGCTGCACGATCACATCTGCACCGAGATCCTCAAGCAGGACCCGCGCGCCTGTGACTACTCGGGCAGTAAAGCCGTCGGTGACTTCCTGAAGGGGATCCTTTCCGTCGGCGCCACGCGCGACTGGCGCGAGGTGATCCAGGACGCGACCGGCGAGCCGATCTCGCCGCGGGCAATGATCGCGTTTTACAAGCCGCTCGTCGACGTGCTGGCCAGACGAAACGCCGGACGGGACTGCAGCCGGTGATGGCGGCCGGCCGGGCGGCGGCGCTTCTGCTGGCGACCCTGTCGGTGAGCCCCCCGGCCCGAGCTCCCAGCGCGCCCGGCACGACGGCCTTGCCGTCGCTGGCCACGGCCACACCACCGCCGCGCCCGCAGCGCGAGCGGGGTGTCGCGCTGGGGCTGTTCGCCGAGGACGTCAGCTTCTCGTACGGCGCCCTGCTGGCCGAGATCGTGGCGCTGGGGGCGACCCACGTGGCGCTGGTCGTTCCGCTTTACCAGACCGACGGAGCCAGCACCGAGCTGTCGCTGGACACGCGCCTTTCGCCCACGCTGGAGACGGTCGCCGACACGGCACGACTGGCCCGCCGCGACGGTCTCGAGGTCATGATCTTCCCCATCGTGCGACTGGCGGCGCCGCGCGCCGGCGAATGGCGCGGCACCCTCGCGCCGCGCGACCGCGACGCCTGGTTCGCCAGCTACGGCGAGCGGCTGGGGGACCTGGCGGCGGTTGCGGCGCTGACCGGCGCGACCCGCCTGGCGATCGGCAGCGAGCTGTCCAGCCTGGACGGCGACCTCGATCGCTGGCGTGCCATGATCGAGCGGGTGCGCGGCGTGTTTCAGGGGGCGTTGATCTATTCGGCCAACTGGGACCACTACCGCCAGGCGGCGCTTCTGGATTTGGTCGACGAGGTGGGAATCTCGGGCTACTTCGGGCTGCGCGCCGCCGACGCGCCCGACGACGACGCGACGGTCGAGGCCGGCTGGCGCCGGGTTCGACGTGAGCTGGAAGACTGGCGCACCCGCCGCGACCAGCCGTTCATCTTCACCGAGCTCGGCTATCGATCGCGGGCCGGCGCCACGGCGACGCCCTGGGACGAGGTCCCCGGAGGCGCGCCCGATCTCGACGAGCAGCGCCGTGGCTTCGCTGCGTTCCGCCGCGCCTGGACCGGGTCAGCCGCGCTGGACGGCGTGTACATCTGGAACTGGTACGGCTTCGGCGGTCCAGGAACAACCGGCTACACGCCACGCGGAAAACCGGCCGAGACCGAAGTGCGCGCTCTCCTCGACAGCCTCTGATCTCCCGCTATTTGCCCCTATTTGCCGCCGCTCATCATGCCGCTGGTGACGAGCGCGCCGATCGAGTTGAAGGCGGCCGGCGGCAGCGTTGCGTCCATCGTCCAGACCTTGCCCGCGCCGTCGCCCCCTGACGTGAAGACCAGCGGGATGGGCGCCGACGCGGAGCGGGCGATGCCGGCCAGGCGGGGGTTATCCCCGAACTGACCCGCCGTGCGCAGCATGGGCGCGAAGTCGAAGTAGTAGAACGCGTCCCGCCCCTTTGCCGCCGCCTGCGCGTCCGTCAGCGCGGCAGCCGCCTTGGCAGCCGCCGGCAGCTTGCCCGCCGCGATGCCCGCCAGCCGGGCGCGCGCGTCGCGTCCGAAGGTCACGATGAGGCGCGTGCCGGCGACGCCCTGATAGGCATCGACGCCCTTTCCGATCAGGCGGCGAATGACGTCGTTGTCGTAGGGGCTGCCCTTTTTCACGGTCAACCGGAACCGCAGGGCCTTCACCTTGCCGACCGACTCGCGGCTGGCCGTCCAGTCGAACATCTTCGACATCTCGCGCAGCTGACTGTGGACCACGGCGTCAATCGCCTTGGAGTCCAGCTTGGACAGCGCAGCCGCCACCTTGGCGGCGGACGCGGCGTCCTTGAGGGGCGTCGAGAACACACCCGAGACGACGGGCACCTCGGTTCCGACGCTGATGCTCCCCGACTGCTGCCCGGCCATCGCGCCCAGGAAGGCATCGTAGTAAGCGACGGCCGCCGCCGTGCCCTTGCCGGCCTCGGCGGCCAGCCGCGCGCGGGAGCGATTCAGCACCTGGGCCCAGACGCTGCCCACGCTCATACCGCCGACCATGACGGGGGCGCCCGAAGAGGTCAGCACGGCCGGATCGATTTCGAAGGGGCGGACGTCGCGCGCCGCGGCCTGAAGCGCCGTCTCCGGGCGCGCGAACAAGCGGCCGCGCAAGACCAGACCACGCGCCGGATCCACGGACAGACCCACCTCGACGGACTCGGCGTCGCCGACGAGGGCCAAGATCTGCGCCAGCGTCTCGTACGACGCCGTGTTGTCATCTTGAGAGCCCCCAGCCACCGACGCGCTGGCCTGCTGCAGCTGCCGCAGCTGATCGATGAGCGAGGCGATGCCGGTCTTGACGTCGGTCCCGTGCGCCCGTGCGATGGCCTCTGGAAAAACCGTCGCCGTGACGTCGTCGGCGCTGGGGTGGCGAGCCTGCAGAGCCAACATCGCCCCACGCATCATTCCGTCGATCTCGTCTCCCAGCACCAGCACGCTGCCTTCGCGGTAGACCCAGCTCTGCGACTTCGCGCCATTGCTGACCAGCGTGAGCACGCCCCGAGTCATCACCCGCTTGCCCAGCGCATCGATCAACCGCTCGGCTTCGGCGGGGCCGCGCGCGGCCACGGCCACCACCAGGCTGGTCCGCTTGCCCCCGAGCGCGGTCACGACCGCGCCGATGGGGGCCGCCGAATCCAGGTTCGCGGCGACTTCCGGCGATAGGCCGGCCTCGCTCAACAACCAATCGCGCACCCCGGAAGCCGTCATGGGCAACGGCACCGCCGAGCCCACCAGGCGCACGCCGTTGTCCAGCGTCCGGTCGAACGACCCGATCGAGATGCTGGACAGCATGAACGGCCGTGCGATCGGGGCGGGAACCAGCGCGACAGGCGGTCCAGCCTCTGGCCCCGGCGGTCGCGCGGCGGCCACCACGCCGCTGCCCGGCGTTTGCGCGGGCGGCTTGGCGCTACCGGCGCAGGCGGTTACGGCAGCCATCGCGAACAGCGTCCACCCGTACGGGTGAGGGACCTTCCGTTTGGGCTCGCTCATGGCGGGCTAGAGTACCCGCCGCGCCGGAGCCGCCATAGCAATTTTGCCGCGGCGAAGCCAGGCCGGTTGCGGGGCTGCGACCGCCTTGCTACCGTCGAGGGCCATGCCGGCGCCCGCTCGTTCCGTCTTGTTGCTCGTTGGAGTCCTGACCGGTTTGGCGATGGGGTGCCGCACGTCCGATGCGCGCGACCAGCACTACGGGACGAACCTGGGCGCCGACTTCGTGCCACCGATCGTCGACGCCGGGCAAGATGGCGCCACGGCGGGCGCTGCCGGCGCGGCCAGCCCCGGGACCGCCGGCGCGGCTGGAGGGAACACCGGCGGCGCGGCCGGTGCCGGCGGCACGGATGTCACCGGATTGGCGGGCGACAATGGCAGCGCCGGGGCCGGGGGCGCCGGATCGTGATTTCCAGAATGGACAACCGAGTGAATATGTTCGAAAACCACGTTCTCCGACAGCTCCGACAGTAGGGGAATCGATGCAGGTCGTTTGCGCCACATGCCAGCTCAGCTTCGACGCGCCGGAAGGCGCGACCGGGCTCGTTTGCCCGATTTGCCGGGGACCGCTGCGTCCGCAGTCCGCCGACGCCAGCGCCCCCGCCGCCAAGACCGCGCACGAGTGGACGGGCGGCGACCTCGACGACGTGATCGCCATCCTCAGCGCGCCCGCCGTTTCCGCCCGGGTCGAGGTGCTGGCTCCCAAAGGTGATGAGGTGCTGGGCGAGGTGCACCTGCTGGCGGGCGGCGTGTCCGACTCGATCTTCGCCGGCAAGTCGACAGACGACGCGCTGGATCGTCTGCGCACGCTGAACCCGACCCGGTTCCGGATCGAGCAGCGCCTGCCCAACCCGATCGACGGCAGCCTGACCAATCCGGGTCCGGAGACCGGGACGCTGGACGGCCGCGCGCTGGCGCACCTGATGCGCTACTGCGAGGACTACGTCATCACGTGCTCGATCGAGGTCTGGCGCGGCAACGAGACCGCGCGGGTGGCGTACCGCCGTGGCGAAATCAGCGGCGTGACCGTCGGAGGCATCGACGCCCCCGAGCGCCTCGCCGAGGTGATGCAGTGGTCGTCTGGCAACTACCGGCTGATCGTCCCGCCGTTTCAGATGCCGGCCACGGCGCCAAAAAGAACGAAGGCCGACAAGTGGGCCGCCGCCACCGTCCCGGCCCCGGCGGCCTCGGCGCAAGCAGCGCGGCAACAGGCGACCTCGACGAAGACGATCTTTGGAATGCCCGTCGCTGACATCGCCAGGGCCCGCGGGCCCGAGGTGACGACGGCGCCCGCTCCGGCGCCCGCGATGGCCGCGCCGGCAGCCGCCCCGCCGCCGGCCGCAGCTCCCCCCGCCGCGCCGGCCGCCCAGAGCTCCGGCACGGCACCGCCGGGCGTGGCGGCGCGCCAGACGCCCGCCCCGGTGCCCGCGCCGCGTGACAACGGCCCCACAAAGACAATCTTCGGCGTCCCCGCGGCCCAGGTGCCGGAGACCTTTGCGTCCGGCCAGCCCGCACCCGAGCCAGTGAGGCCGCAGCCAGACGACGCCAAGCAAGAGTCGGCGCACCAAGAATCCGCAAGGATCGAAGCCGCTCGGATCGAAGCGGCAAAGAACGAAAAGAAGACCGGCGCGCGCAAGGTGGAGGTGCCCGCACCGGCCATGGCCCCGCCAGCCGCGGCCGCGCCCTCCCCGGCCGCGCCGATCGCCACCACGGCACCGGAGGCGACCGACCCGACCACCCGGCCTGGGTTCGAGCCGCGTACGGAACCGCGCAAGCGTCCCGAGCCGGCCGTCACGCAGCGGGTCCCCGCGGCCGGCCAGACGTCGGTCGCCGCGTACATCGGCGTCGGCTTCGCGTTCGGCCTGGCGCTGCTGGGCATCTACGAGCTGTACGCCATGCTGGCGCACTGAGGCCCCGTGCTGAGCGCGGTCGTCGACGCCTACCGCCGGACGAGCAAGCCCAAGGACATCCTCTGGAACAAGCTGGTGGCCCGGCCGCTGGCGGCGCTCGTGATCGTGCCGCTGGCGCGGACCCGGGTGACGCCCAACCAGGTGACGCTGGCAACGCTGCCGGTTTTCCTGGTCGGCGCGGCCATCCTGATCGCCTGGCCATCCTGGGGCGCGTTGTGCGCGGGCGCCGCGATCCTCGAGCTGTCGTATGTGCTGGACTGCGCGGACGGCCAGCTCGCGCGCCTCAAGGGGACGTCATCCCCGGTCGGTGCCCACCTGGACTTCCTCATGGACGAGCTGAAAGCCTTCGTCCTGGTCGGGGCGGTGGCCGTGCGGCTGTGGCGCCCTCAGCACGACGCACGATTTCTGCTGGAGGGGGTGGCCGGTGTCGTGGTCTTGGCGAGCGCCATCAGCCTGACGACGTTCGTGCGCCGGCCGGAGTACGGACTGGCCACCGGGCGAGCCGTCGCGCAGGGCGCCGGTGACTACGGCGAAGGATTCGCCCCTGCCGCCGCCCAGCCCGCCCGGCGTTCCCCGCTGGCGCTGGTAGAGGCAATCGGCCGATTCGTGGTCCACTATCCGAGCTACATTCTGTTTGTGGCGCTGGCCAATCGAATCGACCTCTTCCTGCACGCCTACGTTGCCATGAACGCCGCCTACGCCGCCCGGTCCCTGCTGGCGATCAGTCGCGCGCTGGGACGTTCACGATGAAGGCCATCATCGTCGCTGCGGGCCGTGGGCGCCGCCTGGGGCAGGAGACGGAGTCGATCCCCAAATGCATGGTGCGCGTCGCCGGCCGCCCCATCTTGCATCGGCAGCTGGAGGCGCTGGCCGCCGCCGGTGTCGACGACGTGGTGATCGTGCGCGGCTACCGGGGCGACCGCATCGCGCCTCCCGCGGCGGGCCCCCCCGTGCGCTTCGTCGACAACCCGGCCTGGGCCGACAACAACATCTTGACGTCGCTCTTTTACGCCGAGGCCGAGATGCGCGACGGGTTCGTGTTCTCGTACTCGGACATCGTGTTTGCGCCCGACCATGCCCGGCGCGTGGTCGCGTCGGCGGGTCCCGTCGGCCTGATCGTCGATCGCAAATGGCGCGACGCGTACGAAGGTCGCCTGCAGCACCCGGTCTCTGAGGCCGAGCTGGCGCGCGTCGAGGACCGGGAAGACGGCGCCATCGTGTCGCGCGTCGGCAAACGCCTGGTGCCAGAGCACGAGGCCGCCGGCGAGTTCAGCGGACTGGCGCGCTTCACGCCCGAGGGAGCGGCCGCCCTGATCGCCGTCTGGCAGGCGGCGCTGGCCCAGGGGCGTACGGCTCCGTTCGGGGCCGCCGCGACGCTGAACAACGCGTACCTCAGCGACGGGTTGAACGCCGTGGCTGACGCCGGTGTGCGGCTGCGCCCCGTGTTGGTCGACGGCGGCTGGCGCGAGATCGACACCGAAGAAGATCTGGCCCGCGCCGAAGCCGCGGTCGCCGCCTGGACATGACGCGTCGATGCCCGGCCCCGATCCCGCGCACTGGCTGCACCGGCTGACCGCGCCCGAATGGCTGGCCGCCGCCGGCACCGAGCTGGCGCACGCCGAGGCGGCGTTGAACCGGCACGCCAGCCGGGCGGCCGTGACCCACGCACGTCGGGCGGCCGGGATGGCGTGGAACGCCGTTCTGATCAATCACCCCAATGAGCGCGCCGGGCGCAGCTACATGGAGCACGTCGTCGCCTTGAGCGAAGATCCGACCACCCCCGAGGCCGTGCGGGCCGCCGCACGCCTCCTGCGCGAGAGCCCGAGCGTACCGCCGGCCCTGATCAAGCTGGCCGCCCCCGGGCCCGTCCCGGAGAGCCGGCTCGTCCGGGCGGCGATGCAGATCATCGAGCACGCCACACGCGTGGTCAGCCCCTCTTAGTCCATGGGTCCAAAAACCACCCTGGCCCACCCCGCCTTGACCTTGCTGAAGTTAACGCACTATCTTTAGGCCCACTTCGAAGCTGCGCAGTTACGCGGTCCACAGAACGAATCAATCTCAAGGAGAAAACCAAGCTCATGAAGAAGGCTGATCTGGTCGACGTCGTGGCGCAGCAGAAGAACCTGCAGCGACAGCAGGTCGAGACCACCATTGACGCGCTCATCGATGCCATTGCCGACGGACTTTCGCGTGGCGAACGGATCGATTTGCGTGGGTTTGGAGCGTTTGCCGTTCGCGAATCGGCGGCACGCACCGGACGCAACCCGCAGACCGGCGCGCCCATCGAGATCGCGGCGCGCAAGGTGCCAACGTTCAAAGCGGGCAAGGAGCTCCGGGACAAGGTCAACCGCCCCGCCTAGGCGAAAACGGCCCCCTAAGAACTGAACGCCAGGAAGCACGAAGGACCAGGAAGCTCGATGGGTACCCGACTTTTCATCGGCAATCTCTCGTACAACGTCACCGAGCAGGAGCTCAAAGAGGCGTTCACCGGTGAGGGGATCGACGTTCGAAGCGTGCGTTTGGCGCTGGACCGCGAAACCGGCCGCCCGCGCGGCTTCGCGTTCGTCGAAACCATGACCGACGACGGCGCGAAGGCGTCGATCGAAAAGCTGTCCGGCCGCATCCTGCAGGGGCGGCCGATCATCGTCGAGGAGGCCCAGGCCAAGCCGGCCGGGCCTCGGCCTGGGGGCGGATTCGGGGGCCCGCGGCCGGGCGGCCCCCCGGGTGGCGGTGGGGGCTTCGGCTCGCGGCCGCCGGGCGGCCCAGGCGCAGGGCCGGGCGGCCCCCGTCCGGGTGGTTTCGGCGGCGGACCCGGGGGTCCTCCGCGTCCAAGCGGCCCGCCGCGTGAGTTCGGCCCGCCCCGCGCACCAGGGGGATTTCGACCGGGTGGCTTCGACACGCGGGGCGCCGGACCTCCGGGCGGCCGTCCCAGCGAAGGCCCGCCGCGCCGCGAGCGCCCTGAAAAGAAGCGGTCAACCCGACCGAAGCCCGAAGAGCGCGAGCGTGGCAACTGGCGCTGGGATCGCAGCTCGGACGACGAGTAGCGTCGCCGGCGCCTCGAAATCCGGTCTCGCGTATACTGCGCCGAGGGCGCGCACGTGAGGCCGGGGCGGATCTTGGTCGTGGACGATGATCCCTGGATTCAGCGGATCGTCTCGCGAACGCTGGGGCAACGGGGTCACCAGGTTACGCTGGCTGGCGACGGCCCCGGAGCATTCGCGCTCGCCTCGAAGACACGCCCGGATCTGATCATCACAGCTGTCTCATTGCCGGCCGTGGATGGCTGGTCCTGGTGGGAGCGGCTGCGCGCAGCGCCTGCCGCCGCCGAGACGCCCATCATTTTCCTTTTGTCCCAGTTGGACGGCTCGACCGCCGTTCGCGGTGCCGCGCCAGGCGATCAAAGGCTGCGGAAGCCCTTCCGGATGGAAGATCTCGATCGCGTGGTCGATCACACGCTGGCGGGCGGGGCGGCAAGCAGCGCGGTCGGTCTGCCGGAGGTGGCAGCGGAGGCGCCCGAGGTCAAGCCCTCGGCGGGGCACCGCCCGCTCTCGGCGCTCCGCGGCCGCGTCGACGAGATCGGTCTGGCCAGCATCCTTGGGCTGCTCGAGATGGAGCGCAAGACCGGTATCATCCTGGTCGAGCGTGACGATGCCTCCGCCAGGCTCTTCATGCGCAAGGGCCATGTCATCCGCGCCGATTGCGACCACCCGCGCCTGACGGGCGCCGCGGCGGTGTTCGAGGTGCTGGCCTGGCGCGGCGGATCGTTCGACTTCCTGGTGGGCGACATCGGGGGCGTCGACGAGATCCAGACCTCGACGACCTTTTTGCTGCTGGAGGCCGCGCGCAGATTCGACGAACGCAACGAGCAACGGCGCGCGGCCAACCCGGAGATCAAGGCCTGACCGATTTCATCGAGCTGGACATCGTCGTGCCGGCCGAGTGCGGTGGCTGGAGGCTCGACCACTTCCTCAAGCGGCGCATCGGCCGGCTGTCGCGGACCAAGATCCAGGCGATCATCGGCGAGCAAATCTTCTTTTCGGACGGCCGCACGGTGCGACCGGCGGCGGCCGTGCGCGCCGGCGAAACGATCCGTTTGCGGCGGCCGGCGCCCGTCGAGCCGCCCGTGCCGCGGGACTTCGGCATCCTCTACCAGGACGAAAGCGTGCTGGTGATCGACAAGCCGGCCGGCCTGCCGATGCACACCACCGCCAAGTTCTGGCGCAACACGCTGACCGCGGTCCTGCGCGAGCGATATCCCGACGAGCAGATGGAGATGGCGCACCGGATCGATCGCGAGACGTCCGGCGTCCTGTTGATCGCGCGCGGCCGCCGCGTCGCCAGCTTCCTGACCCGCGCGTTCGCGCGGCGCGCCGTCGACAAGACCTACCTGGCGCTGGTCAAGGGCCACCCCCCAGACCAGGGGCGCATCGACCGGCCGCTGAAGCTGCTCGACACCCGTTCGCACGTCATGATGGGCGTGGCGGACGACGGCCTCTCCGCCGTGACGACCTACCAGGTGCTGCGCCGGTTCGCCGGCCACGCGCTGTGCGCCGCCCACCCCGAGACGGGACGGCAGCACCAGATCCGGGTTCACTTCCAGAGCATTGGCCACCCGATCGTGGGCGACAAACTGTACGGCGCCGGCGAAGAGCTGTTCATGCGTTCGTGCGATCAGGGGGTCACGCCCGAGCTGCTCGCCATCTTCGACGGCCTCCCTCGGCACGCGCTGCACGCGCACCGACTGACGTTCCCCCACCCGGTCCGCCGGGAGCCGCTCACCGTCGAGAGTCCGCTGCCACCCGACCTGACCGAGTACATCGCCGGCCTGCCGGCGTAGCCCCAATGCCGTTCGGTCAAGCGCCAGGACGCGAGGACGCCAAGATACCCGGAGGAGCCATCAGAAATTTCGTGAGGATTTCAGAAGTGCTTGCCGCCGCGATCGAGGTCTATGGTTTCGGACCAGCTTGCTCGAGTCGTGTAACCTGGTCGATCCAGGCCCTGGCGTCCTCGCGTCCTGGCGCTTAACCGAACTGCATCGCCGCCTAGGCGCGGCCTAGCCCCTGCTCGCCCCTCCTGTCGCTGCCAGCGTTCTCTTACTTCGGCGGGGTCAGTTCTTCTTCGACGATCCGCTTCACCGCGGCCGGTTCCAGCTTTCCCTTGTTCGCCTTCATGATCTCGCCCACGACCCGGCCGGACTGCTTCGGGTCCGAGACGCCCATCCGGACCAGGGCCTCCCGGACCAGCGCGCGCACCTCGTCGTCCGAGGCGGCCTTGGGCAGGAACCGCGCGCAAAACGCGATTTCGAAATCGATCTGCGAGATCGCGTCCGCCCCGCGCGCACCGATGGCGGCGTACTCCTCACGCGATTTGCGGAGCTGCTTTTGGTATGTCGCGATCACGTCGAGCCAGAGCGCGTCGTCCAGCGGGCCTTTGAAGCCGGCCGCGGTGCGGCGCTCCATGTGCTTGGTCTTGATCATGCGGATGCAATCGACCGTGCGGCCGTCTTTGGTCCGCATGGACTCTTTCAGTAGGTCGTTCAGCTGCGCCTCGAGCGACATGTCGGCGAAAGGTAGGCCGAAACAGCACCCCCCGCAACCTCACGCTGTGAACGGGCGGCACGCTCGCGCCAGCGCTCAATCCTCAAATGCGGTATTCTGGAGGTCGTTCCGGCGGTGGCGGTGGGCCCGCCGATTGCTTCTTGACAGGTCGGTCATGAGTCTCAGCAAGACGCTCTCCGTCATCGGGCTGCTGGCGGTCGGGACGCTATCCAGCGCGGCAGCCCTCGGGCAGGCCCAGCCCCCGCTGCCCGGGACCGAGCCCGGCGGTCTGCCGTCGGCCGCCGCGCCACCCCCCGCCGCGCCCCCCCAGCCTCCCGAAGAGGATTCTGTCCCCGGCGCCCGACCAGCCTGCTCCGCAGGTGCAGGCCGCGCCGGCAGGAGCCGCGCCGCCGCTGGCCGCTCCCCCGGTTGGCGCCCCCGAGCAAGGCCCGCCGGGCCAGGAATATCCGATCCCGCCCAACGTGGAGGGCGCGGCCGTTCCGGTGCAGGGCGGCGGGTACTGCTTCGGTGGGCCGCATCCCGCGCCGGGCGGGGGCTGGGAAGCGACCGCCACGCCGCACGTGCACGACTACGCGCCGTTCGACCTGCGACTGTTCTCGTATCGAGACGGTTGCTACTACTTCGTGGGCGACCCGCGCGACTTCGGCTACACGGGCCAGCTGTACAGCTATTACGGCGCCCATCCGATCGCCGACGGTTTCGGCGGCGGTTGGTGCTTCATGGTCGGACCGCACAACCACTGGTGGCGTCCGTGGTCACCCAACTTCACGGTCGTCGGCTCCTGGTACTACTGGAACGGACCCTACGATCCGTTCTTCTGGGCCTACTGGCCGTTCTATTCGTTCTATTACCGCAGCTACTACCCCCACTACTACGCCGGCGGGCGGTATTACCGCGGCGGCTTCCGGGCCGCGCCGCCAATCACGCGCGTCCCGGCTTACGCGGGGGCAGGCTGGCGGGCGGCGCCGGCTGGTTCGGGCAGCGCCTGGCGTGGAGCTGCGCCGGGCGGCGTCTATCGCGGTTCACCCGTGTACCGCGGGGGGCCGGTCAATCGCGGCGGCGGACCTGGCTACCACGGCGGCTGGCACGGCGGCGCGGTCCCCTATTCGGGATCGCGCGGCGGAGGCGGCAACTTTCACGGGGGCGGCAGCGGCTTCCACGGTGGGGGCAGCTGGCACGGCGGCGGCGGAGGCGGCTTCCACTTCCACGGCGGCCATCGCTGAGCGGCGCGCCCCGGACGCGCGCGGTCAGTTGTTGCCGTTCGGGAAAAAGCTGTCTTCGTACGAGAACTCCGGGTACCGGTCGAAGCCGATCGCCAGCAGCAGGTTGATGGCGAAGGCCACCACGACCAACGACTTGAACAGACGGGTCAGCGGCCGGTTGCCGATCGCCAGCAACACCATGAAGTACACCATGTAGTCCAGGCTGAATCGGTAACCCCACTGGACGTACCCCGAGTTCTGATACAGCAGCGACGGGATCGCGACCGCCGCGATGGTCAGCCAGAGCGGTTTCGTCAGGGGGCTCGGCTCCTGCGGCAGGACGGTGTACGCCAGGTTGGGTGAGGTCACGAGCAGGCTCATGCCGTGCTGGCTGATCTTCACGTACGGGTAACGGCTCATGATTCGCGGGAGCAGCACCAGCGCGGCGGCCAGGTTGCGCGACAGGAAATGGTAGTTGAACAGCCCGAACCGGAACATCCGCTCTTGCCATTGCACGGGCATGAACCGATGCCCGAACTCGAACGGGTTCTTGAAGCGCGCGTAGTTGTAGACGGCCAGCGCCAGCCCGCCGGCGACGATGGGGATTCCGAACCGCAACAGCAGGGACGTCAGCGCCCGCCGGCCGGGGGGTGCTCGCAGGCCCTCGCGGCCGCCCGCCGCCCGCCAGGCCTCGAAGAGGAACAACGGCACGACCAGCCAGGGCGGCCGCGTCGCGACCCCCAGCGCGACGCACACCCCTGCCAATGCCGGGCGACGCGCGCCGATCGAGGCCCAGACGTAGGCGATCGACAGGGTGACGCCCACGATCTCGGCCGTGAACCAGACCTGTCCGATCACCGAACAGAAGTAGTAGACGGAACCCACGCCGAACATGGCGGTCAGCCAAAGGTCGTCGGTCGCGCTGCGGCTGGAGAGGCCGCGGGCCCGCAGATCGCGCAGCAGCAGGAACAGCAGCATCGGGTTGAGGGCGGCCCACAGCGCCGTGAAGAGCACGTCGTTGAAGTGCAGGCCCCAGATCGCCACGAACGGAAGCATCACAACCGCCGGGAACGGCGGGAACGACACCAGCCGCACGGTCGACCGGCCGACGATCTCGGACGGCGGGATGGTCTCGGGCTCGCCGCGCAGCGGATACATCCGATCAGCCGCCCCCCCCGTGCGGCCGCCGTAGATGCCGCGCACCTCGCGGCCGTCGCGCAGCGTGAGGACGTCGATCTTGGCCCAGTCGTTCTCGTTCGGGGGCGGCCCCGACAGCGTCAGCCGCCCGTGCAGCCAGCCGTCGGCCAGGTAGACGTAGTGGTTGTAGGGCGAGTGCATCCGCAGCCGGCCGCCCGAAGCGCCGAGATACGCGCCCGCAAACACCAGGTACACCACGACCACCGCCCGCCACCCGCGGAGCCACTTTCCGACGCGGTCGCCGCCGGTCTCGGCCGCCTGCATCAGCGCGCCCCCGGGGGCGGCGACCCGCGGTCGTAGAGGGTCACCATCGGAACCCCTTCGCGCGCGCGAACGAACACCGGGCGCGTCGTTCCGTAGGTCTCCCAGAACCACGCCTCGTACTTGGCCCAATGCTTTTCATAAAAGAGGATCCCCAGCTGCGATCGGCGGATGCCTTCTTCGCCGAACCCGGTGTCGCCGACGCCCAGCGACAGACGACCGTCGCGTTTGTACATCGAGATCGCATCCGGGAGCACGTCGTGCCAGTAGAGCGCGCGGTTCTCCGGCGTGCGGCCGTCGAGGGCCGGGAGCATGGGCAGCACCGCGTATCCCCAGAATTGGCGGTTCATTCCCAGCGAAGCCCCGCCCGCGAAGCCGCCCGCCATCAGGTTGTAGTGCCCGAGGCCGTCCGGGTGCGACCGCTGTGTCTCGACGATGGCCGGCAGGCACACCAGCCCCGCCAGGGCCAGCGGCGCCACACGCCGCGCACGAGCGCCCGGCAGAGGCCATGCGGCGGCGGCCGCGCGCGACAGCGCCGCCAGCCCCAGGCCCGCCGAGAGCGCCAGGTACGGCATGGCCGCCAGGAAGTGCTTCACGCCGCCGAACACCGGCGTCGACGGGACGGCCAGCACCGCCAGCGGCCCCAGGGTCTGCAGAAGGACGAACGCGCCCGGCGCCCGGTCGACGTCGGCGCCCGGTCGTAGCCAGCTCGGCTCGGCAACGGCCACTTCCGGCTCAGCCCCGGCCAGGACGGGCTCGCCGCGGCGGCGGCGGGCGAGGACAGCGGCGCCTGCGGCCGCCAGCACCAGCGTCGTCACCGGTACCGTCAGCCCGGTCTCGACGAAAGGCGCCGTCGCGCGCAGCCACTTGCGGGCCGCCGTGGTGGGGGGTTGGTTGAAGTTCCGGCCCAGGTACTCGAAGTTGTAGTGCTCGTGCTCGAGGTGCCGCACGACGTAGGCGCGCGCGCGGGCGCTCGGGGCTGCCCACAGCCACGGCCAGTGCAAGAAGAACAGGATCGGGCCCAGCACCAGCATCGACACGAAAGCCAGCGGCACCCGCGGCAACCGCCGCGCGCGCCAGTCCCCGCGCCGCATCCACACGTAGTGCGCCACCAGGAAGAACGGCATCAGCCACGCGTTGTGCTTGACGCCCAGCGACAGCCCGAACAGCGCGCCCGTCGCGACACCCCAGCGTGGGTCGCGCAGGGATTTCCAGTACGCGGAACCCGACCGCGAACGCCATCACCGCGATCGGCACGTCGAAGCAGGCGATCTGGGCGTGGAAGAACAGATGCGGCTGCGCCAGCGTCAGCACGGCGGCGGCCGCCGCGGGCGCGCGCGGCAACCAGGCCCGCGCGAACCGGAACACCATGGCGATCAACAGCGCCGACATCAGGATTGCCGGCAGCCGAAACGCCGTCGATTCGCGCGCGAACAGCGGCAGCGTGACGTGCCGGCCCGGGACGGCAATGGGATGCAGCGCGCGCGTCGGGCCGGTGCAATGGCAGCGATGGAAGGCGCGCCACGAAAGGCCGAACAACACCTTCATGATCACCGGGTGGTCGGGCGCGTTGTCGAACCAGTAGCGGTCGATCCCCGCGGTCGTGAACGAGCGTCCCGGGTGACCGTGGACCAGATTGTCGCCCAGCTCTTCGAACCAGCCCCAGTAGCGCTCGCCGGCGCGCATGTACTGGGCCTCGTCGCGCCCGATGCCCTGCCCGCCCTCGACGGCCAGCAACCAGCCGATGGCGCCGATGGCCAGCACCGCTGCTATCAGGCGGTCGGCGGTGCGTGCCCCGGGCCGCCTCACCGCCGAGCCTCCGCCGCGAAAGCGAAGAAGCGATCCTGCGGCGCGGCGGAGGTGATCTCCAGGCGTACCGGGCAGAATGCGGCCGTCCTCGGCCGACGTGTCGACGCGCGTCTCGGTCCAGCCGCTCTCGTTGGTGGTGTCCGGCACCGGAACACGGCGCTCGCCGATCACGAGCTGCGCCTGCACCGTGCCGCGCGCCGCCTTGCGCATCCAGGTGTCATGCAGACCGGTGGCGATCGCCAGCTCGCGCCCCAGCGGCACAGCCGGGAACTCGACCACCACGACTCTGCTCGCGACCGGCTGGATCATGATCGCCAGGCGCAGCTGCTGGTCGACTTCGACGAGCGTGCGCTGCAGCCCCTTCGCCGCCGGTCCGCCCGAACCCTGCGCGGCCGAACGCGCGTCGCTGACGTGCGCCAGGAAATCGTAGGTGACGGCGGGCGCCTGCCGTTCGATCAGCCGGACGCGCAGCCGGCCGAACCTCTGGTCGACCCGCACCTCGCCCCGCGTTCCCTCCGGGCTGCGCGCGCCGCGCTGGCTGATCTCCCACACGCGCGCGTACCGGACGTCATCCATGCGGGCGGCGACCTCGGGCGGAATCAGGTCCCCCAGGTGCACGCGCAGGATCGGGTCCGCCCAGGCCGGCGCCGCGACGATCAGGTCGCCCCGACGGAACTCGCGGCGAACGGCGACGGCGGCGGCGGCCCAGTCGGCGTCCGTCGGCGCCCGAGACGGCGCAACCAGCGCGACCGACGTCTCGACGATTGCCAAGAGCGCCAGGGCCGCCGTCGCGCCCAGCGTCAGGCGGGCGCGAAACGACGGCCAGACGGTCGCGGTCACCGGCCCACCGTCAACTGGGCGATCCGCGCTTGCGCCCGCACCGTGTCGCCCTCCATCAGCAGCGCGTCCAGCGCGCACGCCCCAGGCGAAGCGTTCGGCGGCACCGGGATCGAGACCCGATCTCTCAGCTGCTGCCCGGCGCGCCAGTGGCCAAGCGGCATCAGCCCCGACACCGGGACCTGCGACAGCTCGCGCCGCCAGCCCGCCCCCTCGAGGCGATAGACCAGACGCCAGCCGGTGGGGACCCGGCGGCGGGGCGCCCAGTAGATGGCGGCCTCGACCGAACCGCCGGGCCTGACGACCTCCGCCGTCAGGTCATAGCCGCGCACGTCGGCCAGATCGCCGGCGCGAGCTTCGGCCCTGCGCGATGGCGCGGGCGCCGTCCCCCCCGGCGGCGTGACGTCGCTGGCCAGGCGCGCCGCGGCGGCGCCAGGGAAGCCAAGGCCCGCCACCAGACGCTTGAGATCGCCCGCCAACCTCACGCAGTCAGCGTCACCAGACGGGTCCCAAATGTCCCGCGCTTCGGCCGGATCGCGCTGGCGGTCATAACACTCCGTCGTGCCGCTGGGCGTCTCGTTCCAGATCAGGTGGCGCCGCGCTGGTCACGAGCGCGCGCTTCTTGCCGCGCTCGGAGGTGACCTCCTGAAAGACGGCGCGCGTGTCGGTGTCCGGGGCGGGCGCGCCGGCCAGGTCGGGGATCAACGAGCGGCCGATGAAGCTCGGCTCGGCATGGCCGCGCGCGAGATTGACCAGCGTCGGCGCGATGTCGATGTGGCCGGCGGGCGCCGTCACGCGTCGGGGCGGCAGCCCGGGCACGCGCACCAGGAGCGGCACCTTGGTTTGAGCGGTGTAGAGGTCGAACCCGTGCTCGGTCACCCCGTGCTCGCCAAAGCCCTCGCCGTGGTCGCCCGTCAGCACAATCGCGGTGCGGTCCCAAAGGCCCGTCTGGCGAAGGTGGTCGAGGAGCCGGCCGAAGTGCAGATCGGTGTAGCGAATCTCGCCGTCGTAAAGGTCGACCCGATCGTTGCCGAACGAAGGGACCTCCGGGTGCGGCTCGTACGAGAGGTGCGGATCGTAGTAGTGCAGCCACAAGAAGAACCTGTGGTCCCTGTGCGCGTCGACGAACGCGATGGCGTCGTCGGTCATCTCGCGCGACGACGAGCCGCGCGACTCCATCGGTCCGTTGACCGCGACGTGCAGCACGGCCCGATCCGATCGGTAAAGGTCCATGCCGCGCTCGAACCCGCGGTGGTCGCCGAGGGCGAAGTAGCTGAAGCTGAACATGCCCGCCGTGAAGGTGCCGCCGTCGTGCAGCGCTTCCGCGGTGGTGCGCATGTCGCGGCCCAGGCGCGGCCACCAGATCGATTCGTCCCAAGTCGATGGCGGACGGCCAGCGGCCCGTCGCGATCGCCGGCATCGAGTAGCGCGTCGACGGCGCGTGCGCCCACCCGTTTTCGAAGAGCGGCCCCGGACGCGGCCAGTCCGTCGATCGCCGGCGAGGTCGGGCGACCGTAGCCATAACAGCCGAGGTGATCGGCGCGCAGGGTGTCGATCGTGACCAGGAGCAGATTGAGGTCGGCGGGCACGCCC
This sequence comes from uncultured Pseudomonadota bacterium, assembly GCA_963737345.1. Lineage (GTDB taxonomy): Bacteria > Myxococcota_A > Polyangia > Fen-1088 > Fen-1088 > JADGRB01. The sequence goes on from CAVTSM010000002.1 coordinate 46,455, forward strand.
GCCGGCAGCGGCGCCATGGTGGCGGCCGGCGGCAGAGCAGCCGTCGCGTCCTGTCCGTCACAATCCGCGTCGATCCCGTCGCCGGGCAGGTCGGCCGCGCCCGGATGCACGTCGGGGTCGCTGTCGTCACAGTCGCCGCCGCCCAGCGCGCGCGCGTAGCCGTCGCCGTCGCCGTCCAGCAGGGCTTGCCCCGACCTGCAGCGCCGGGCCGACCAGCGCCGCCCGTGCGCTGCCCGCCTTGCGCGCCCCTTCCACTTCCGCCGCCCGGAGCAGGGTGAGGGCCGCCAGCAGACCCACCGCAGCCGCCCCGCCCAGCGTGGCACCGCGCCGTCTCGACGAGCGCCGGCGCAGCCCGAGCGCCAGCGCGCCCCCGGCTGCCGCGACCGCGGCTCCCACCAGGATGTCGGTCCAGGGCGCGAAGCGCAGGTCGTCTTCCCAGAAGATGCGCCCGGCGACCAGCGCCAGCACACCGTACATTCCGGCGGCCAGCGGGGCCAGGCGCCGCCAGGACGCCCCGGTCGACCTTCCAGCCGGTCTGTCAGCCGCTTTGGCCAGCAGCAGCGGCAGCAGGAACGCCGCCAGGGCCGACCAGGCGCTGCGCTCGATGAGGGCGAGGCCGTGAAGTGGCGGCCGCGTCCGCGCGACGGCCGCGAAGATGACGGCGACGGCCGCCAGGACGACCAGCGGGCCCGCCACCAGGAAGGCCGGCCCTGGTCGGCGGGGGCGCACCGCGACCAGGCCCCGGCCGCCCAGCAGGCGCGCGAGCGCCGGGGCCAGTACCGCTCCCAGCAGGCCCAAAGCGGCCGCGGCCAGCGCCGTGAGGCCGGCAGCCAGGAAACGGTTACGACGCAGGGCCGTGGCGGAGACCGCGGCGACCGCCCCCGCCGCCGCGCCCGCGCCCGCGACCAGGAAGGCAATCGCGCGCGCCGCTCGGGCTGGCCGCGCGCCGCGGCCCCAGACCGCCAGGCGCACCAGGAGTTCGACGGCGGCGCCCAGCGCGAGCCCACCCAGCGCGTCCACGGCCGCCGCCAGCGCAGCCGTGGCCAGCAGGTGACCGCCGGCCTGGACCGCCGCCGCGCGCAGCCCGTCGGCCGCGCCGAGCGCCGCACCGGCCAGAGCCCCGCCCAGGCTGCCCACGCCGGCGGGCCAGGCGCCAGCGGCGGCATCGAATTCCGCGCGGGGCGCGGCGGGCTCGAGGGCCTCGTCGGCGGCCATCGCGCCGGGAACCTACCACGCCGCGCGCCCAGGCGCGGGCGATCAAACGTCCCCGCAGACGTCCTCGCGACGTCGCCACAGCCTCCGCGGCAAACGGACCGCCGAAGGACCGCGCTAATGCCGGCAGGCGGACAGCGTCAGCTGGAACCCGACCGGGACGCCGTGATGGGTGCCCATGCCGACGATCTCGCCATGGCTGTTGATGCCGTTCGCCTGCTGCAGGTCCCAGCCCTGCGCGGGATCGACCAGGTCATTGAGCGCAATCATCCCGCCCAGCGCGCGGCCCCAGACGAAAGCGATGTTGCGTGTGCACGTCGGGGGCGACCCAGCCGACCACGTCCCCCGCCGCGTCGACCGCCCAGGCGATGCTGCTTCCGCCGCGCAGCGTGCCCAGATCGTCCACCGCGCCGGTGGCCAGCGTCAGGCGAAACGCACGGCTCTGCCCGTCGTGCAGCCCGTACCCGACGATGAAGTTGGCGTTCACGTCGTTGGCCCCCCGCAACACCCAGCCGGGCGTGCGCGCCCGCCCGTTCAGATCCTGCATGCGCCGGGTGGCGCGCGCTGGGTATCGTAAAGAAAGGCGTGCCCCACATCGTCCGGCGGCGAGCCGGCGAGCTGCGCGTTGCCCACGACGAGCCCGGACTCGCTGATGCCGCTTGCCGAGCTGCGCGCGCCGCCCAGCGTCCCCAGCCGCGTGAGCCCAGCCGCCGCCGACCAGACAAAAGCCTGCCAGGTCGTCGTGTCCCGTCCGGGCAAGAGCCCCACCACCTGCCCCACTCCGTTCAGGTCCCAGACCGAGCAGCCGCCCGGGCAGATCTCGACGCGCCCGGTGCTGGGCGTCCATCGGTAACCGTAAAGCGTGCCGGTGCCGTCGCCGTGGTCTGAATGGCCGCTGATCGCGCCGTCGGGCGCGATCGCTGTCGTGAAGCTCTGCGTGCCGAAGCCAGGCTGCGAGGCCAGGTCCGTCGTCCCGCCGCGCTCCGTCCAGCGAAACGCGTGGTAGTGGCCGCCGTCGACTTGCGCAGAGCCGACCGCCACCCCGTCCTCGTTGATGTCGTGCATGAAGACCGCCCCATCGCCGAGCGGCGGGATCTCGACGATCCGGCGCGTACCCGCCGGCGGGCGGCACGATGCCCGCCGTGCAATGCGCGCGCGGCGACGGCGGTCACGATGGGGTTGGTCGCCGACGGCGGCGTCGAGTCCCGATTCTCGCCGCGCGCAGGCGCTGCAGCCGACCGACGTCGCAAGCGCGATTGCCGCCAGCAGCCTGGCCAGCCCCACGCCCTTTTCCCGGGACACCATCGTCGGAATCACGCGGGTACTTAAGCTACACCAACGCCCAAACGTGTGTCCGCCAATGTACGCGGGAGCTGCCGTTTCCATCGCGGCGCGTCTGCACGCGCCACGAGCCTGACGCTATTTCTTGGCGGGCTGCGCGGCGCTCTGTGTCGGCTGCGCGATCAGGTTCGGCCCCGATGCGCTTGAGGACGACGACCGTCTGAAGCGACTGCACCTCGTTCGACTCGCGCGCGAACACCTGCACCAGGTTGCTGCCGGCGCCCAGCGGGATCTCGGCGTCGAAGTCCATCTTGGTGCGGTCTCCTGCCAGCCGGTTCGGCTGATAGAACGCCTTTTTCACGGGAATCTTGGCGTTTCGGTTCCAGACCCGGATGTAGACGTCCCGCACCAGCCTGTCGTCGGAGGCATGCCCCTTGACGTGCACGGTGTCGCCCGTGGCGACGGTCGGGCGCGTTGACCGTCAGCACTGGCGGCGTCACCTCCCACTCGGGTTTGAACGCGCCGTGCGGCGTTCCGCCCGACTTCAGGTCGGCCGTCGCGACGAAGGCCGACCGCAACGCATCCACCTCGACGCGCGTGTACGCGCCGATCTTCCCCGACACCTTGTACGTCGCTCCCTTGGGCGCGCGGCCGACGACCAGCGAGCCTTCGGCCGGGTTCTCGCGCAACGGAACATCCTCGCGCGCGATGGTGGCCGTGCCGGTCGCCAGCTGTGGCGCCGCGCCCGCCGGCGCGATCTTGACCTTGATCTTGTCGGTGACCGTCTCGCCCAGCGTCGTGTCGCCCACGGACAGCTCCAGCTGATAGTCCTCGGCCTTGTAGTCGCTGCCGACCTCGTAGACGAAGGAGAAGCTCTTCATCTCGCCCGGCGACAGGTCCTTGGCCTCGAACCGGCCGGCGGTGATGAGGATCCCCTCCTGCCCGGTCCCGTTCCGCAGCACCGCTTCGGTGTGCATCGCCTTGCCCTGGCCGATGTTCTTCACCGTGACCAGCGTGCGCACCTGCTCGCCGCGCTGGACCAACCCGTCGCGATTCGCGCCCTTCTGGTCGTCGATGGTCTGGTAGCTGTACGCGAACATCGGCCGCTGCTTGCCGGCGATGTCGACCAGCAGATCGGCCGCCGTCGCCTTGTTGACGCCCCGTTGCGAGTACAGCGTCGCCTTGATCTCGTCGGTCCGCGTGAACGTCGACGCGGGGACCTTCACGGAAATCTCGTAGCTCTTCGACTCGCCCGGCGCGACGCGTCCGAACACCATCTCGTTCTCGTCGAACAGCGGGTTGTCGCTCTCGAACACGGCGCGCACCCGGTAGGCGGGCGTCCGCCCGACGTTCTTCACGACGCCTTTCAGCTTGGCGACGCTCCCCGCCTCGATTTTGCCCTCGCCCACCGTCTGCAGCGTCAACTGCAACTCGGGGTCGGGACCGGTGGTCGGGCCGGCGCTCCAGTCGACGCCCAGCTTCTCGAGCGCCTGCGACAGCTTCTTGTCCTCGGTCGCGCGCACCTTGTCCAGGTAGACCTTGGACTGCGCGACCAGGTCCCGTCGCTTGCTGCTCTTGGCCTGCGCCAGGAAGTCGCGCGCGAACTCCATCAGGAAGTCGGTCTTGTTGGCCTGATCGTCCTCGGCGTCGGACTGCTCTTCGGCGTCTTCGTCGGCGTCTTCGTCTTCGTGGGCCTTGGCCTTGTCGTTGGGCTTGGGCTGGAAAAGGTAGGTGACGACCTCTTCGGGCTTCTCGCCGTGGCGGGCGCTCGGGTGCTCGAGGTGCCACTCGTAGTCCGCCTCGCGCCGCTTGTGGGCCGAGGGCTGCAGCCGGATCCAGGACCGCTCGCCGTCCTTCTGCACCAGCAGCGCGTCCGTCTCGATGTCCGGCACCACCCCGACGCCCTGGATCGAGATGTCCCCGGGGGTCAGGTACTGCGCCGTCGTCAGCTTCAGGCCCAGCTTGTCGTCGTCGGCCGCCTCGCCGAACGAGATCGGCGACGCGATGTCGAACAGCACCTGGACCGACCCCTTGCCGAAGGTCTCTTCCCCGATGACGACGCCGCGGTCCAGGTTCTTCATCGCGCCCGCCACGATCTCGGACGCGCTGGCCGAGTTCTGGTTCACCAGCACCGCCAGCGGAACCGTCGGCTCGTGGCCGCTGTCCGACGCGGTCTCGTCCTTGCGCTGCGCGCCGCCGACGCCGACCATCGAGACCAGCGTCCCCGACTTGATGAACGCGTCGGAGACCTTCTGCGCCTGCTCGTAGAGGCCGCCCGGGTTGCCGCGGAGATCCATGATGATCCCCTTGACCTTCTCGCGGTCGAACATCGCCAGCGCGTCGGCCAGGTCACCGGCGCTGTTGGCGGAGAAATGCTGCATGTGGAAGTAACCGACCTTCGCCGGCGGCTGCCCCGGCCCGGACGGCACGGCCATCACGCGCGCCGGCGGATCGATCGACGGCGGCCGGATGAAGGCCCGCGTGATCGTGAACTTCTTCATGCCCGGCTGGTTGTCGCGCTCGACGTAAACGTCGACGCTGGTGTCGACGTCGCCGCGCAGCCGGTCGACGGCCTCCGTCAGGGTCATGTTGACGGTCGACTCGTTGTTGATCCGGACGATGTGGTCCTTGGCCTTCATGCCGACCCGCATCGCGGGCGTGTCCGGCATCGGCCGCTTGACCGTGATCCGGTTCTTCTTGTCCATCTCGATGACGATGCCCAGCCCGCCGAACTTCCCCTGGGTCTGGGTCCGCATGTCCTTGTACGTCTCGACGTCCAGCAGGACCGAGTGCGGATCCAGCGTGTAGAGCATGCCGTTGGTGGCCGCCATCTCGATCTCGACCAGCCGGCGCGCCTCTTCCTTTTCGGGGACCGGCTGCAGGTTCGGCTGAACGAAGCTGAAGATGTCCTGCAGCATCTTGCGCAGGCTCCACGGCGCGTCGACCTTCTCGATCGAGAACGCTGCGCTCTTGCCCGTTGACCTTGACGGTCACCTGCTTGGGGTCGTGCTCCGGCCAGCGGTCGATCAGGATTTCCGGGACGTCGCGCTGCACGAAGTCCAGCGCCCCGATCAGCATCCGCTTGGGATCGAGGCGGTTCTTATCGAAGTAGTTCTCGTGTACGTAGAACAGCGTCTTGGCGAAGATCGGGAGCTGTGACAGGTCGTACTTGCCCGCCGTGCTGCGGGTCGCGGCGCGCAGCTGGCCGTCGGCCCCCACCCGGATCCCGTTGCCGCCGTGGCGGACCGTCAGAATGAGGGCCGCGCTGCAGGCAGCGGAAAACGCCAGGACCTTGCTGAACCGCCGCATGCGCGACTCCGGGGGCATAAGGGGAGGAGGAGACGAGGACGACGAAGGCGACGTTGGGTCGCCGGATGGACCGTCGATGAGATCCATGGACCCGAGCAATGATAACCAGCCCTTCGCCGCGCTGCACGCGGAGATCGCGGTATCTTCGGGAGTCCCGACCCCGCCTGGCGGGCCCGGAATCCTTTCGTGAAACCCGCCGGAACCCTGTTCGTCGTCGCCACGCCCCTCGGCGACCCGCGCGATCTGTCGCCGCGCGCCGCCGAGACGTTGCGGGCGGCCGAGCTCGTCGTCGCCGAGGACACGCGCAGCGCCCGGCGCCTGCTGGCCGACATCGGCGCCGGTCAGAAATCAGTCATTTCCTGCTTCGACGCGAACGAGGCCGCACGCGCGGCCGAGGTCGCCGAACGGCTGGCCGGCGGCGCGCAGGTGGCGTTGATCTCCGAGGCCGGCACGCCTCTGGTCTCCGATCCCGGCTACCGTGTGGTGGCCGCCGCCGTCGCGGCCGGCGCGCGCGTCGTCCCCGTGCCCGGGCCGTCGGCCATTCTGGCCGCGCTGATGGCCGCCGGCCTGCCGACCGACCGCTTCCTGTTTCTGGGGTTCCCGCCGCGCAAGACCGGGCGGCCGGCGGCGCCTGTTCGAGGGCGTTCGGACATTGCCTTACACGCTGGTGTTCTACGAGTCGCCGCTGCGGACCGGGGCGACGCTGGCGGACCTGGCGGCCGTCCTCGGCGAGGCGCGACCGGCCTGCGTCGCGCGCGAGCTGACCAAGCCCCACGAAGAGCTGGTGCGTGACACGCTGGGCGCCCTCGCCGCTCGCTACGCGGAGGACCGGCCGCTGGGGGAGATCACGCTGGTCGTCGCCGGCGCCGACGACTCGACCGCCGCCGAGGACTTGGACGACGACGAGATCCGCGGCCGGGCCGCACGAGCTGATCGCGGCCGGCCAATCCGCCAGCGACGCCGCCCGCGAGCTGGCCGCGCTCACCGGCCGCCCGCGGCGCGACATCTACAACCTGATCGCGCGCCGCTGAGTCGGCTCAGAAAGAGCAGCACGCACTGCCATCGTCCCGGGGCCGCGTGCCGGAGCGGCATCTCCGCCGCGACGGCCCCGCGGCGCGCTCAGAACATCAGCGAGCCCTGGACCACCAGGTGCCAGGTCTCACTCTGCTCGACGCGGTACCGGCGGCCGGGCAGATCGATGGACTCTCGATAGACGGGGTTCGCCTGGTCGGGATTGTTGGAGTCGACCCGGCCGTTCGGACCGGCCACGCCCGGTGAAGCGTTCGTTATGAAGTGCGGGGCGTCGACCGACAGCCCGAACAGGCTGCGGAACCGGATGTAGGGCCCGACCTGAACGTTGAGCCCGACGTCGCCGCCGAAGGTGCCGTAGGCCTCGACGTCGCTGACGCCGGGGTACGGCGCCGCTTTGACGGTCAGCGGCTGGGTCACGCCGTTGATGACGGGCGCCTGCGCCACCTGATCGAACGCCGGGCGGCAGTTGGTGAGGTCGGTGCTACCCGCCTGGCAGGAGCGCGCGCCCGCCAGCGGCTCCCACAGCTCGGAGTAATTGCGTCCGGCGAAGTGCTCTTCCATGTGGGCTTGCGCCTCGACGGTGACGCGCTGCCGCCGAGCCGGGTTCTCCCAGGCGATCGCTTCGAGGCCGATCACGACGACGGCCACCTGCTGCGGGTTGACGACCGTCTGTCCGCCACCCAGGTCCTGAAAGATGCTGCCGTTGGTGCGGATGGGCAGCATGTAGGACGCACCGAAGTACGGGATCGAAGTGCCGGAACCGCTTCGACACCCAGGTCGACCAGATCATCTGGTGGTAGCCGAGGCCGACCGCCGTGTTGGCGTTCGGATTCAGCTGGTCGTAGCGCATGTCCTGGAACACATCCAGCGCCGCGTCGAACCCCAGCGTCCAGGTCGGCTTCGTGTCGTCGCGGTTCTGGTTGAAGACCGCCCAGGTGACGCCCAAGGCCAGATTCTCGAAGCCCTTGCGGGTCGGGCTCTGGAAGACGTGCCCGGGCCGGCCACCCGGGTTGAACAGGGTGCCGTCCGCGATGAACGTCGAGTTGGCGGCGTCGACGCCGTCGTCGAAGTCCAGGCTGTTCGAGTCGTGAAGGACCAGCGGCGCGTCGACGTGCAGACCGACGTCCCACAGGACGCCAAAGTCGAGGCGCATGTCCAGCACGTCTCGGGTGCGCGCGTATTTGAGGTCGCGAACCAGCGCCACGCCCGTCGCCGTCTGCTTGCTCGCGGTTGATGGCGGCCGTCTTGCGTCGTGCAGCCAGGTCGCGGTCAGGTTCAGATCGAACGTGTCGTCGTCGTCGAAGGCGCTCACGACGCGCGTCACTTCCGCCGCCTGTGCACGGGTGGCGCGGGCTGCTGGCTGCGGGGAAGAACGCCAGCATCGCCAAGAATCCAGCGACTTCCGCGTCTGATCTTCGTGGCGCTCAAGGCGCGCGCCGACGATAACACGCCCGGCTACTTCTCGCGCAATCCCAGCTCTTTCATCTTCGTTTGAAGGCTCTTGCGCGAGATCTTCAGCTTCCGGGCGGCCTGGGTGACGTTCCCGCCGGTGGCGTCCAGCGCCCGCTGGATCAACTCGCGCTCGACCCGCTCGGTCTCGACCCGCACGGCCTCTTTCAGCGAATCGGGCGCGGCCTTCCCGCCTCGTCGGCGCTGCCAGCAGCGGCCCTCGCCGGTCCAGGCGCTGGCGCGGCGGGCACCGTCCCGACCACCTCGACGGGGAGGTCGGAGACCCGGATCTCCGGACCCTCGCAAAAGAGCATCGTTCGCTCCATCAGGTTCTCGAGCTCGCGGATGTTGCCCGGCCACTGGTAGGCGACCAGCCGATCGATCGCGTCGCGGCGTGATCGAGGTGATTTGTTTCTTCAACCGATCGTTGAACTTTGCGATGAAGTGCTCGGCCAGCAAAGGGATATCCTCGCGCCGCTCACGCAGCGGCGGAATGTGAACCGGCACCACGTTCAGGCGGTAGAAGAGGTCTTCGCGGAAGGCGCCGCCGGCGACCTCGGCCAGCAGGTCGCGGTTGGTCGCTGCGACCAGCCGGACGTCGACCTTGATGGTCTTGATTCCGCCGACCCGCTCGAACTCCGACTCCTGCAGGACCCGCAGCAGCTTGACCTGCATCTCGACGGGAATCTCGCCGATCTCGTCCAGGAACAGCGTGCCGGCGTGCGCCAGCTCGAATCGCCCCGGCTTGGCACCCACGGCCCCGGTGAAGGCGCCCTTGTCGTACCCGAACAGCTCGGACTCCATCAGGGTCTTGGGGATCGCGGCGCAGTTGATCTTGATGAACGGACCGGCGTGGCGGGCCGAGTTCTCGTGCAGCGCGCGGGCAATCAGCTCCTTGCCCGTCCCTGACTCGCCCGTGATGAGAACCGTCGATGGCGTGCTGGCCACCTTCTCGACCACCGCGTAGATCTGCCGGATGGCGGGCGACTGTCCGACCAGCCGGAACCGACCGCGGCCCGAAGGTTCCTCGGGCCGGGCGTCGCGGCGGGCCAGCGCGTAGGTGTTGATCGCCTTCGCGACGACCTGCCGGATCTGCTCCTGCTCGAACGGCTTTTCCAGGTAGTCGAAGGCGCCCAGCTTCACGGCTTCGACGGCGCTTTCGACCGATCCGTGGGCCGTGATCATGACGACGGGGACGTCGGGGTAGTCGGCGCTCAGCTTCTTCAGCAGCCCCATGCCGTCCAGGCCCGGCATCTTGAGGTCGGTGATGACCGTGTGGACGCCCTTGTTCATCCCGCCCAGGGCCTCTTCGCCGTTCGCCGCGGTGATCACGTCGTACCCCTCTCGGCGGAGGATGGCTTCGAGGACCCGGCGCATGTTGGCCTCGTCGTCGGCGACGAGAACCCGTTTCAGTTTCGAGGGCGGTGGCGGTCACGGCGCCGGGAGCTTACCCCCATTCGCCGGGACGTGCGGCAGCTGGTCGAGGCTCGGGCGGCGGCGTCTCGGTCATGGCCACGGCCGCCGCCACCGGCTCGAGCGGCGCGCCCGGGCGTGCGCCGCGGGCCCACGGCCCGGGATGGGAGGGGGGCGCGTGACGCCGGAGGCGTAGGGCTGCGGCGGCGGCGTCTCGGCTGGCGGCAGCGGCGGCGGCACCGGCCCGCGGCGGGCTGCGTCGATGCGGGTCGCCTCGAGGTAGGCCGCGTAGGCGTCGGCTTCGATCGGCAGAAGCACCGTGAACGTCGCCCCTTCGCCGGGCTGGGATCGGACCTCGATCGTGCCGCCGTGGTTTTCGATGATGCGCTGGCTGATCGGCAGCCCCAAACCAGTCCCCTTGTCCTTGGTGGTGAAGAACGGGATGAACAGGTTCTTGATGTCGTTCGCCGGGATGCCGACCCCGGTGTCACGGAAGCGCACCTCGAGAAAGGCCGCCGCGGCGCCGCGGCGCGTGGCGCGGCGCAGGCCGGTCGAGATCAGGAGCTTGCCGACCTTGCTGCTGCCGGCGGGCATCGCCTGGACCGCGTTCAGCGACAGGTTGAGGAACACCTGCAGGAGCTGCTCGGCGTCGGCGCGCACGGGAGGCGTCCGCTCGGCGAAGTTCGTGACGATCTCGACGTTGCCGTGCTCTTGCTGTTCCTTCGACAGCAACGCCAGCGTCTTGCGCAAGACGTCGGCCAGATCCAGCGGCCTCTGCTCGCCGCGGTACGGCCGCGCATAGTCGAGGAACTGCGAGACGATCTTGTTCAGGCGGTTGACCTCCTCGACGATGATGTCGAGGAATTCACGGCTGCCGTCGCGCGTGCCGTCGCGCCCGCCGGCGGCGTCGGCCGCCGGCTGCAGAAACTGGGCGGCGCCCTTGATCGACCCCAGCGGGTTCCGGATCTCGTGCGCCAGGCCGGCCGCCATCTGGCCCAGGGCCGCCAGGCGGTCGCGCTCTTTCATGCGCTCGTACACCTGTGAATTTTGCAGGGTGATTCCGATGCTGGTCGCCACGCCGCGAAACAGCTCGATTTCGTCGGTCGAGTAGGCCTCGCGCAGGCGGTCGTCGCGGATGACCAGCGCGCCCAGCAGCTGGTCTTCGCTGGAGAACCCCAGCGCGACCGAGCCGTTCATCTGCTCGAGCGTCCGCAGCAGCAGCGCGAGGCTCTCCTGCTCTTCCGTCGAGATCGACTTCTGGGCGGCCAGCTCCCGCTCGATCCCCTCCTGCGTGATGACGCCGGCACGCCGCAGCCGCTCGAAAAAGGCGCGGTGGGTGATCGCGTCGAAGTGCTCCTCCGGCTTCGGCCCCACGTGGCCCGCCAGCTCGAACCCGGCCCCGTCCGGGTCAGCCAGGTAGATCGACGCGTGGGTGATGCGCCGCGAATCCTCGAGCGCGCCCAGGACACGCGGCACCAGGACGCGCATGTCGATGACGTTCGCCATTTCGCCCCGCAGCATCTCGATGCGCCGGGAAAGCTCGAACTTCTCCTGGAACATCCAGCGGCTGATGCCTCCCTCGACCCGCGTGCGCAGCGGCTCGATGAGGATGACGATCGTCGCCGAGGCCAGCAGCGTGTTGAAGAAGAAGAGCCCCGAGTCCTCGGTGCCGACCCAGCGGACGAGCACGCCGTAGATGAACGCCAGAATGAAGACCAGCGTCCCCAGCACCACCATCCGCCCCAGCAGCTCGTTGAGGTCCAGCAGCCGGTAGCGCACCAGGTTCTGCGACAGGAAGTAGAGGTAGACGATGATGAAGATGTTGGCGAAGTTCGGGCCGTGCGGCAGCGACTCGGCGAGCGTGGCGGTGACGGTCGCAAAGCCCGCCCACCAGCAGGTAAAGGAGGCGCTTCTTCTCGACGCGTGAGGGCGTCGCCCGATACCGCTTGTAGAGGTAGAAGACCGACAAGTAGAGGCCCGCGAACACGTACGCCATGAAGGCGACGTGGAACGAGACGGCCGTGTGGACCGGCTCGATGAACCGCGAGAACAGCAGCACGCTGTAAAAGACGGCTCCGCCGAACACGGTGGACCGGCTGAGGGGCGGGGGCCCCGCCTCGTCCCCCAGGAACGCCTGAAAGAAGCGCTGCGCCGTGGCGGGGAGCGACACGGCGGCCAGCAGCGACAGCCAGTCCCACAGGGCGGACTGGAAGCGCCGCGCCAAGAAGGCCAGGGAACAGTAAAGCGCGATGTTGAAGGCGAACGTGGCGAACAGGACGTGCGATCGCCGCCGCGGCTCGCGCAGCAACACCGAGCCACCGATCGCGAAGCTGACGATGGCCGCGACCAGCGCCGAGACCGGCTGGATGCTCAAAGTGGCTGAATTTTAGCCGAGATGTCAGCCGGGCGCGCCCCTGCCCTTTTGCCCGCGCGGGCGCACCCTGCTATGTTGACTAGGTGACCAACGCGGCGGTTCTGGTGCTCAATCGGCACTACCAGCCGATCCACGTCACCAATGTCCGGCGGGCGTTCTCGCTGCTGTACTTGGGCGTGGCCCGGGTCGTCGACCCCGATTTCAAGACCTTCGACTTCGCAAGCTGGGCCCAGCTGTCGACGGAGGTGAACGGGGCCGAGGTGATCCGGACTGTCGACCGCGCCATTCTGATCCCGCGCGTCATCGTGCTTCAGCTCTACGACCGCATCCCCAAGACCAAGGTGCGGTTCTCGCGGCACAACATCTACATGCGGGACAGCAACACCTGCCAGTACTGCGGGCGCGAGCTGCCGCGCGTCGACCTCAACCTGGACCATGTCGTTCCACGCGCGCCAGGGCGGCCGCACGACCTGGGAGAACGTGGTCTGCTGCTGCATCGACTGCAACCTGTCGAAGGGCGCCCGGACGCCGGACCAGGCCGGGCTGAAGCTGCTGAAGACGCCGCTCCGCCCGCGATGGACGCCGACGTTCCGAACCAACGGCGGCCGGGTCCGCTACCGCGAGTGGCTCCCCTTCCTGGGACTGGCGGACGCGTCGTACTGGAACGTCGAGCTCGAAGACTAGCGCCCATGTCCAACCCTGCCGGCCCGCCCGACGACGGGGAAGAGATCGTCGTCGAGATCGACGCAGCGCCTCCGGGTGCCGTGGAATTCGAGGACCCCGACGAGGCCGAAGCGGCCCAGGCGCCGCCCGGAAGCTGGGCAGATGGAGCTGCCCGGGCGCGGACGTCAGCGGCCCCGATCCGGCCGACGAGCCCAGCGGACCCGAGCCGGCCAGCCAGCCGACCCCGATTGCGTCGGTGTCCGAAGTCTCGCCGCGCTCGCGCGTCCGCCTGGTCGCGTTCGCTTCCGGCCGCGGCGGCACCGGTCGATCCCTGCTGGCCGCCAACGTCGCCGTCTACCTGGCGCAGGCAGCCAAGAAGGTGGTCGCCATCGACGCAGACCCGGCGGGAGGGCCGCTGCACCAGCTCCTGGGGGCGCCGCGCCCGCCGCGCGGGTTCGGTGAGTTCCTGCGCGGCAAGACGAACACCCTCAACGAGCTGATCGTCGACACGCCGATCGCGGGCGTCGGTCTGGTCGGCGGTGAAGGCAGCGCGTTCGGCATCACGCGCCCCAAACAGACGGCAAAGGCGACCCTGGCGGCCATCGCCGCGCTGGACGTCGATTACGTGATCGTGGACCTAGGCCCCGCCGACTCGACGCTGACGCTGGACTTGTGGTTGGGCGCCGACGTCCCCGTGCTGGTGACGCTGCCCGAGCCAGCCTCTGTCGAATCGACGTACCGCTTCGCGAAGAGCGCCTTCCTCCGCCGGCTGCGGGCCATCCGCGGTTTGGACCGGCTGGTCGCCAGCTCCAATGGACCGCCGAACTACGTGATCGTCGACCTGGGCCCGGCCGATTCGACGCTGACGCTGGACCTGTGGTTGGGCGCGGATGTCCCGGTCTGGTGACCTTGCCCGAGCCGGCCTCTGTCGAATCCACGTACCGGTTCGCGAAAAGCGCCTTCCTGCGGCGGCTGCGGGCGATCCGCGGTCTCGATCGGCTGGTCGCCAGCTCGAACGGGCCGCCGGTCGCGGCGCTGGATATCTACCGCGCCGTGCGGACGGCGGGCAGCCCCACGGAGAAGCTGGAACAAGAGATCCGGGCCTTCCGTCCCACGTTCGTGGTCAATCAGACCCGTACCGTCCAGGACCTGAAGCTCGGGACCTGGATGGCGTCGGCGGCCCGCCGTCGCCTGGGTCACGGCCTCGAATACCTCGGACACGTCGAAGCCGACGAGACGGTCTGGCTGGCCGCGCGCCGCCACCGCTCGCTGGTCGCCGAGTACCCCGAGGGCAAAGCCTCTAAAAACATCGAGCGCCTCGGGCGGAAGCTGTTGTCGCTGGAAAACGAGCGGGAGCGCGCCAGCGCCACGGTGCAACCGCTGCGCCTGGAAGAAGAGCAGACGTACTACGAGATCCTCGAGACCGAGCCGGGAGTCAGTGACGAGGAGGTGCGCCGCGCCTATCGGTCAATCAAGGACATCTACGCCAGCGGCTCCCTCGTGATTGCCGGACTGTACGAAGACCACGAGCTCGCCGAGCTTCACGCGCGTGTCAACGCCGCGCACGACACCCTGTTCGCGCCTGACCGCCGCCGCCTCTACGACCTGGCTCTGCCGGAGGCGGACCTTGCGCGGGCCGTGCGGGCGGCTGCCAACGCCGGCCGCCGGCCGTCGGCGCCCATGAGCCCAACCGAAGAGCGGGCCGAGACGTCCGAGATGGCGGTCGATCCCGACGCCGAGATCACCGGCGAGTTCCTCCGCAAGATCCGCCAGTCGCGGGGGATCGAACTGGGCGATATCTCGCAACGAACGAAGATCAGCGAGCGCTACCTGCGGGCGCTGGAAGAAGAGCGCTTCTCCGAGATGCCCGCCATCGTCTACGTGCGCGGCTACGTGATGGAGTACGCGCGCGCGCTCCGGATGGACCCGCACAGGGTGACCGAAGGGTACTTGGCCCGCTTCCGGAAGAACGCCGCTGCCGCGGCGGCCGCACGCGCGGAATCCGCGCCCTGAACCGAGCCATCCGGGCCGCGCAACGCCGAGGCCGACCGGCGCACCTGTTGCACAGCCGGCTCCGTCAACGCGGCTGGGCCCAAATAGAAAAAGCCCGGGTCACGTTTTGCGTGACCCGGGCTTTCGGAATAATTCCCGGCGGCGACCTACTCTCCCACAGAGTCCCCCCTGCAGTACCATCGGCCCTGGAGGTCTTAACTTCCGAGTTCGAGATGGGATCGGGTGTGGCCCCTCCGGTAAGACCGCCGGAAAACTGTCGCAGTCAGTCAGCGAACCGACTGCAAATCATTTGGCTCAGAACCCCAGGGGATTCCGAACCTCCCGCTCGAATTGGGCTGGCAAAGCCAGCCTGAATTCAGGCGGGGCGAGGTGTCTTGAGCTTTGCAATCAAGCGACTCGACCTCATAAACGGTGTGTCGCAACAAAAGAAATAATGGTGACCAAGCCGCACGACCGATTAGTACTGGTTAGCTCCGCGCCTTGCAGCGCTTCCACACCCAGCCTATCAACCTCGTCGTCTCCGAGGGGTCTTTAGGAGCCTTACGGCTCGGGATTCATGATCTAGAGGTCAGCTTCCCGCTTAGATGCTTTCAGCGGTTATCTGTTCCGGACATAGCTACCCGGCGATGCCATTGGCATGACAACCGGAACACCAGCGGTCCGTCCACCCGGGTCCTCTCGTACTACGGGCAGGTCCTCGCAAGAATCCTGCGCGCACGGCAGATAGGGACCGAACTGTCTCACGACGTTCTGAACCCAGCTCGCGTACCGCTTTAATTGGCGAACAGCCAAACCCTTGGGACCTACTTCAGCCCCAGGATGCGATGAGCCGACATCGAGGTGCCAAACCACGCCGTCGATGTGAACTCTTGGGCGTGATCAGCCTGTTATCCCCAGAGTACCTTTTATCCGATGAGCGATGGCCCTTCCATTCGGTACCACCGGATCACTATGACCTGCTTTCGCACCTGCTCGACCTGTCAGTCTCGCAGTCAAGCTCCCTTATGCCATTACACTCTACGGCTGGTTTCCAATCAGCCTGAGGGAACCTTCGCGCGCCTCCGTTACTGTTTTGGAGGCGACCGCCCCAGTCAAACTGCCCACCAGACATTGTTCCCCGCCCGGATCACGGGCGAAGGTTAGATTTCCAGACTCAACAGGGTGGTATTTCACCATTGGCTCCCCAGAGCCCAAAAGCCCCGGTTCAAAGCCTCCCACCTATCCTACGCAACTAAGCCCGAAAATCAGTGTCAAGTTGCAGTAAAGGTTCATGGGGTCTTTCCGTCTTGCCGCGCGTAAAGGGTATCTTCACCCCTAGTGCTACTTCGCTGAGTCCCATCCCGAGACAGTGGGGAAGTCGTTATGCCATTCGTGCAGGTCGGAACTTACCCGACAAGGAATTTCGCTACCTTAGGACCGTTATAGTTACGGCCGCCGTTTACCGGGGCTTCGGTTCGAAGCTTCGCCTTGCGGCTGACTTCTCCCCTTAACCTTCCGGCACCGGGCAGGCATCAGACCCTATACGTCGTCTTCCGACTTAGCAGAGTCCTGTGTTTTTGGTAAACAGTCGCTACCCCCATTTCTCTGCAACCAACGTTCGCTTTGGAGCGCGTGGCTCCTAACAAACGCCGGCCTACCTTCTCCCGAAGTTACGGTAGAATTTTGCCGAGTTCCTTAGGATGGGTTCTCTCAAGCGCCTTGGAATATTCTTCCCGCCCACCTGAGTCGGTTTGCGGTACGGACACCACAGCGGTTAACTCCGTCGGAGCTTTTCTCGGGAGCCTAGGATCACTCAGTTCGTGAGCGCAAAGCGCTCTCCTCATGACCTCTCGGAGTCGTGTCCCCACGTTTGTCCCTGTTGGGTCCTATGGGAACCTCCTACCGGTTTGAACCCCACAATCCAATCTGGGGCTGAGCTACCTTTCTCCGTCCCTCCTACGAAAACCATCCGTGGCGGTGCAGGAATATTAACCTGCTTGCCATCAGCTACGCCTTTCGGCCTCGCCTTAGGATCCGACTAACCCTGGGAAGATTAACTTTACCCAGGAACCCTTGGGCTTACGGCGAACAGGTTTTTCACCTGTTTTATCGCTACTCAAGCCTGCATTATCTCTTCCAAGCGCTCCACCAGTCCTTACGGTCTGGCTTCACCGCCCTTGGAATGCTCGCCTACCGCTCAATGAATCCGAAGATTCTTTGAACCCGCAGCTTCGGTGTCATGCTTTAGCCCCGTTACATTTTTGGCGCAGGCTCTCTTGACCAGTGAGCTATTACGCTTTCTTTAAAGGATGGCTGCTTCTAAGCCAACCTCCTGGTTGTCAGTGAGTTCCCACATCCTTTGCCACTTAGCATGAACTTGGGGACCTTAGCTGGCGATCTGGGCTCTTTCCCTCTCGGCAATGGAACTTAGCTCCCACTGCCTGGCTCCCAGGATAAATATACCGGCATTCGGAGTTTCGTTGGGTTTGGTAGTCTGGTAGGACCCCTAGCCCATCTAGTGCTCTACCTCCGGTACAGAGTTTCCTGAGGACCTACCTAAATAGGTTTCGGCGAGAACCAGCTATCACCGGGTTTGATTAGCCTTTCACTCCTACCCACACCTCATCCCCTACATTTTCAACTGTAGTGGGTTCGGACCTCCACGAAGTATTACCTTCGCTTCATCCTGGACATGGGTAGATCACTCGGTTTCGGGTCTATGTCCGGCGACTGGACGCCCATTTCGGACTCGCTTTCGCTACGGCTACGTCTTTCGACTTAACCTCGCCACCGACCATAACTCGCAGGCCCATTATGCAAAAGGTACGCAGTCGCACATTCCCCGAAGGGCATAGTGCTCCTACGGCTTGTAGACACACGGTTTCAGGGTCTTTTCACTCCCCTAGCAGGGGTTCTTTTCGCCTTTCCCTCATGGTACTTGTTCACTATCGGTCGTCAGGTAGTATTTAGCCTTGGAAGATGGTCCTCCCAGATTCCCACAGGGTTACTCGAGCCCCGTGGTACTCAGGAACCAGTTAGGGGATTTGACCTTTTCGCCTAAGGGGCTGTCACCCTCTATGGCCAGACTTTCCAGACTGTTCGGCTAAGGTCTCGTCATCCCATGTCACCGGCCCTACAACCCCGTCTCAGGTTAGTGAGACGGTTTAGGCTGTTCCCCGTTCGCTCGCCGCTACTAGGAGAATCTCGTTTGATTTCTGTTCCTGGGGGTACTTAGATGTTTCAATTCCCCCCGTTCGCCTCCCTCGGTCTATGAATTCGACCGTGGGATGACGGGATGTGACTCCCGCCGGGTTTCCCCATTCGGACATCTCCGGATCGACGCCTGTTTCGACTCCCCGAAGCTTTTCGCAGTTAACCACGTCCTTCATCGCCTCCTGACGCCAAGGCATTCACCGTGTGCCCTTAGTAGCTTGGTCACCAACCTTTGGTTTGAGCTCGGAACCCCGAAGGGCGCCGAACCGTCATCAAAATTGGCAATCACTACATCTCTGTCGCGATACGCCGTCTACAAGGTCGAGTTCACTTCGATGCTCTGAAGCGGACTCGCAATTCTCTTGGCGCTTGATTGCTCGTTCAGGGTCTATCAAGCTCGAAACCCTCAGAGAGTTCCGAACCTCCCGCGGAGGACTCAGCCGAGCAAAGCTCGTCTTCGTCCACGCGATCAGCCCCAAACGATGTACTCAAGACACGCTCTCGCGTCGTCGTTTCCTATTCGATTTTCAGAGATCGGCGAAGGGCGGGAATTCTACTTGAATTCCCTACCCTAGTCAAGACTATTTGCTGGTGGAGCGTAAGGGGAT
>CAVTSM010000002.1:67500-227534 GCA_963737345.1 uncultured Pseudomonadota bacterium
ACCCGCGCTCGGCAGCCGCTTTCAGCATCGCGTATTCGCCCGAAACGTTGTAGGCGGCGATGGGCAGATCGAAGTCCCGGCGCACCTCGGCGATGACGTCCAGGTAAGCCAGGGCCGGCTTGATCATGACCATGTCCGCCCCTTCCTCCACGTCCAGCGCGACCTCGCGCATGGCCTCCCGAATGTTGCCCGGGTCCATCTGGTAGCCCGACCGGTCGCCGAACGCTGGCGTCGAGTCCACGGCTGTCCTGAACGGGCCGTAGTAGGCCGAAGCGTACTTGGCGCTATAGGCGAGCAACCCCACCTGCTCGAATCCCTCTTCGTCCAGGCTCTCGCGCAGGAACCCGACGAATCCGTCCATCATGCCCGACGGCGCGACCAGGTCCGCGCCGGCGCGGGCGTATGACAGCGCCGTGCGGCCGAGGTTCTCGAGCGTGGCGTCGTTGTCCACCTGCCCTTCGCGAACCACGCCGCAATGGCCGTGGGTAGTGTACTCGCAAAAGCAGGTGTCGACGGCCAGAACCAGGCTGGGAACGGCCTTTTTGACGGCGCGCAGGGCCCGCTGGACGACGCCCTCGGGGTGCCACGCCTCGCTGCCAACCTCGTCCTTCTTCTCGGGCAAACCGAACAGGATCACGGCCGGAATGCCCATCCGTGCCACCTCTTCGGCCTCGCGCACCAGCTCGTCCACGGAGAAATGGAACTGCCCGGGCAACGACGGGATGGGCCGCTTGATTCCCTTGCCGGGACACACGAACAGGGGAAAAACGAAGTTGCTGGGGGCGAGCGTCGTCTCGCCCACCAGGCGGCGCATCGCTTCTGTCCGTCGCAGCCGCCGGGGGCGGGTCTCTGGAAAAGCCATGCTCCAGAGCGTAGCCGATCAGGCAGGAACCCTGGGCGGGTTCGTTGGACCTCCCGCGACGACTCGGGGAGAGACCTGGGGCTACCGCCTTGTCAGAGCGGACGAGATTCGCTAGGTTTCCAGGCGGGCACGGGCACCTGCGGTGGCCGGGCCGAGGAGGCGGAGGATGCGTGTCGCAAATATCGTCGCAGCCGGGCTCCTGGCGGCGGCAGGGGTGAATTTTCAGGGGCAAGCCCGCGCGGCGGAAGCGCCGTGGGGGTCGAGCGTGGCTGAGCCGGTCGCGCTGCTGAGCAGCCTGCATCGGGCTGCCCTGCATGAGGTCCAGCTGGGTGAGCTCGCCCAACATGCGGCCAGCACGCCGGACGCACGCCAGTACGGCGCCGATCTGGCCGCCGACTTCCAGGGCATCGACCAGCGAATTTTGTCGCTGGCTGGCGGCCTGGGCATCCCCGCGAACCGTTTGCAAGTGACAGAAGGGGCAAACGTCGCCGTCCTGCGCAAGGATTCGGCAGACTACGGACGCCTGGCAAACGAGAGCGGGACCACGTTCGATCGGGATTTCTGGGTGACAGTCGCCGATGCGCAGGCGCACGAATCGGACTTACTCGCCGCGACCGCCACGCGGGAGCCGGCGCTGACCGACCTCGTCACCGAGATGAGCCGGCTTTACGATCGCTCGAGCCGCCGGGCTCTGGCTGCGGCGCACGCGGGGGTCGCCGAGCCGACCGAAGCTGCGCCCGACGACGAAGCCGCGAGTCAGCCGTCCGATTAGGGCGTGAGCGGCGCGCGCGCGGCCCACGCGGTGTTCAGCGCGCGCACGACGCCGTCCTGAGTCGGATCATCGGCCACCGCGGACGCGACGATGCCCGCCGCCCGCAGCGCCGCGGCCGTGACGGGGCCGATGGCGACGGCGATGCGTCCGGCCAGGCAGCTCGCTCCCCAGCGATCGAGCAACGGCCGCAGCGCCGAGGGACTCGCGAAGATCGCGGCGTCGAACTCAGGCAGCGGGGGCAGCACGCACGCACGCGTCTGCGACACCGGGACCGTCCGGATCGCGACGCCGCGCGCGGCGAGGTGGCTCTCGAGCACGTCGCGACCCTCGAGAGCCCGCGGAAAGACCACCCGTGTGCCGGGGCCGAGGCCGGCCAGCGCGGCAGCCAGGCCCTCCTGATTGCGCTGACCGGCGGGCGGCACGAGGGCGGCGCGCAGTCCCTCGGCGTCGAGCGCGGCGGCGGTGCCAGGGCCCACGGCGGCGATGGTCGCGGCCGCGGCAGCGGAGAAGCCACCGACGCGCCGCAAGCGCGCAGCGGCCAGACGCACGGCCGACGGGCTGGTGAACACGACCCAGTCGCCCGGCCGCAGGGCCGCAAAAGCGCCGTCGAATGGCGACCAGTCGGGAGGCTCCCCGACCGTCACCGTCGGGTAAAACAGAGGGGTCGCGCCGGCCTCGCGGAGCGCTGCCGCGATCGGCCCGGCCTGCTCGGCCGGACGGGTCACCAGCACGCGGCATCCACCGAGCTGACATCCATCACGGGTCACCCGTGCGATGATAGCGTGACGCCGCCGTGAAGCGCCGCCGCCCTCCCCTGTCCCCGTTCGCCTGTGCCTGGGCGCTGCTGGCCCTGCTGGGCGGCGCCTGCAAGAGCGGGGGCCATCAAGCGTCTTCCTCGCTGGCGCCGGGCAGCTCGCCGACCGTGGTCGTGCACGCCAACGGGCGGGCCGTGCCATTTCGCGTCGAGCTGGCCAGCACGCCCGAAGAGCACGCGCGCGGCCTGATGTACCGCTCGCACCTCGACGCCGACGCGGGAATGTTGTTCGTGTTCGATCAGCCGCAGGTCCAACGGTTCTGGATGAAAAATACGCTCATCCCGCTGGACATGATCTTCATCGGCGCCGACCTGCACATCGCGGGCATCGTGGACAATGCAGGCCCCGAAACCGAAACCGAGCGGATGGTCCCGGCGCGATCGCAATACGTCCTCGAGATCGCCGGGGGCCTGGCATCGCAGCTGGGCATTCGCGCGGGCGAGCTGGTCGAGCTGCGCGGCATCCCGCAGCCTTGATCGCATGGAGCCGATGCTCGCGACGCTGGCGGATGCGCCGCTGCGCGACCCTCACCTGGTCTACGAACCGAAGTACGACGGCATTCGCGCGCTGATCGCGGTGTTCCCGCAGGGACGCGACGCTCAGGTCACGATCGCGTCGCGCAACGGGAACGACAAGACGGCGCAGTTCCCGGAGCTGGTGGCGGCGCTCGCGCGGTGGGCGGCGCGGCGCCGAACGGCGGCCCTGCTGGACGGCGAGATCGTGGCGCTGGACGAGGATGGTCAACCGACGGGGTTCGGCGACATCCAAGAGCGCATTCACCTCAGCGAGCCGCGGGAGATCGCGCGCCTGGCTGCGGCGCGTCCGGTCGCTTTCGTGGCGTTCGACCTGCTGCACGACGGGGCCGACGAGCTGATTGGCCGCCCGCTGGCCGAGCGGCGCGCCCGACTCGAGCAGGCCTTGCCTGGGTCGCCCGACAGCGGGCCGCTGCGGCTGGCGCGCCAGGTGCCCGGCGACGGAACGGCGCTCTTGGCCGAAGCGGAGGCGCGTGGCTGGGAGGGGTTGGTCGTCAAGGACGCGCGCTCGCCGTACCGGCCCGGCCGCCGGACGTTGGAGTGGCGCAAGATGAAGCTGCTCAAGCGGGCCGAGCTGGTCGTGGGCGGCTTCACCGAGCCGCGCGGCTCGCGCGGCTGGTTTGGGGCGCTGATGGTGGGCGTGCCTGCGCCGGGCGGCGGGCTGCGCTACGCAGGTCAGGTGGGCGGCGGGTTCAGCGAGGGCGAGCTGGCCCGCGTCGGCCGTCTGCTGTCCGACCGCGCCACCGACGTTTGCCCGTTCGACCGGCGGCCCCCCGCAAATGAGCGTCCACGCTGGGTTCGGCCCGAACTGGTCGTCGAGGTGAAGTTCACCGACTGGACGGCAGAGGGCTATCTGCGCCAGCCGATTTATCTTGGACTGCGCGAGGACGTGGCGCCCGCGTCGATCGCCGAGGAGCTCCCGCCGCCCATCATGCCCACCCGCAAAAAGACGCCGGCCCCCGCCAAGCCCGCGCGCCGCCGCCCGCGCGCCGTCCTGACGCCGCCCGAACCGATCGCCGAGGACCCGGCGCAGGTGATGGCCGCGCTGGAGGCGCTGATGGCCCGGGGCAGCGGGCGCCTGGCGCTGGCGGATGGAACCATCGACGTCGGCAATCTGAACAAGGCGCTGTGGCCCAAGCTGAAGCTGACCAAGGGCGATCTGATGCGCTACTACGTCGCCGTCGCGCCCTTCCTGCTTCCCGTGGTGCGCGACCGGCCGCTGGTCATGAAGCGCTTCCCGAACGGCATCGAGAGCGACGCGTTTTACCAGCAGCGCGCGCCCGACGACGTGCCGCCCGGCGTGCGCGCGCAGCGGGTGCGCGTGGACGACGACGTTCCGGCGCGCCTGGTCGGCGGCAACCTGACGACGTTGCTGCACATGGTGCAGCTGGCGGTGATCTCGCAGGACCCCTGGTTCTCGCGCGCGCAGTCGCCCGACCAGATGGACTTTGCGGCCATCGACCTGGATCCGATGCCGGGCGCGACGTTCGCCCGCGTGCGCGACGTGGCGCGCTGGGTTCGCGACGAGCTGGACGCGCTGGGCATCGAGGGCTGGCTGAAGACGTCGGGCTCGCGCGGGTTGCACGTGTACCTGCCCCTGGGGCCCGGGACGTCGTTCGAATCCGGGATGCTGTTTTGCCAGCTGGTGGCGTCGTTCATCGTGAAGAAGCACCCCGAGGCGACGACGGTCGAACGGACGGTCAACCGCCGCGACCCGAACGCGGTCTACATCGACTGCCTGCAGAACGTGACCGGCAAGACGCTGGCCTGCGCGTACAGCGCGCGCGCCAGCGACTACGCGGGGGCTTCGGCGCCCCTGACCTGGCCCGAGCTGGACGATCGCCTGGATCCGCGGGCCTTCACGATCGGCACCTTGCCGGCCCGGTTGCGGCAGGTGGGCGACCTGTGGGCCGGACTGCGGCGCGCCCCCGGAATCGACATGGACGCCGCCCTGGAACGGATTCAGTCCCGCTGATCCTCCGGATCCTGATCCTCCGCAACCTGATCCTCCGCAAGCGGCCGTGGTAATAGTACCGGCGTTCAAACCCTGCCAAGGAGCCCGTGCATGCGTTGGAAGACGACGATCCCCGTCCTTTTCGCCCTGACCCTGCTGGGCGCGGTCACCGCGCGCGCCGAGGACGACGATCCGGCCAAGGGGCACTTCACGCTGGAAGACGCGACGAAGGGGCTGTCCGGCTCTGCGCCGCTGGTGGCGAAGATCGAAACGTCGCAGGGGACGCTCACCTGCGAGCTTTACGACAAGCAGACGCCGATCACGGTCGCCAATTTCGTGGGGCTGGCCCGAGGACTTCGGCCGTTCAAGGACAAGGACGGCAAGTGGGCCAAACGCCCCTTCTACGACGGCCTGATCTTCCACCGCGTCATCCCCGGCTTCATGATCCAGGGCGGAGACCCGCTGGGCACCGGCATCGGGAACCCCGGCTACAAGTTCGAGGACGAGATCGTCCCGGCCTTGACGTTCGACAAGCCCGGGCTGTTGGCGATGGCCAACGCTGGGCCGCGCACCAACGGGTCGCAGTTCTTCATCACCGAGGGAACGCCGACCTACCTCAACGGGCGCCACACGATCTTCGGCAAATGCGACCCTTTGTCGCTGGTCACGAAGATTGCCAACGTCGAACGCGGCCCGCGTGACAAGCCGACAACCGACGTGGTGATGAAGCACGTCACCATCTCGCGCGGCAAGAAGAGCAAGGCGAAGTGAAACACTTCGTTCTCGACACCAACGTCCTGATTCACGACCCGCGCGCGCTGCTTCAGTTCGCCGACAACGAGGTGGTCATCCCGATCTTCGTCATCGAGGAGATCGACCAGTTCAAGAAGGAGTCGTCGGAGCGCGGCCGCAACGCGCGCGAAGTCGCCCGCATGCTGGACGGCTTGCGCGAAGGTGGACACCGGCTGTCCGACGGCGCTCCATTGCCAGCCGGCGGAAAGCTGCGCGTTGCGTCCGCGGCGCGGGCCGTGCCGACCACCCTGCGCGAGAGCCAGATCGCCGACCACCTCATCCTGATGGTCGCGCTGGATGTGCGCGACTACAACAAGGGCGAGCCGACGATTTTCGTCACCAAGGACGTCAACCTGCGCATTCGCGCCGACGCCCTGGGGCTCACCGCGATGGACTTCGAGGGTGAGCAGATCAACATCGACGAGCTTCACACAGGGATCACCGACCTGTTGACCAGCGCCGCCGACGTCGACGCCTTCTACACCAACAACGTTCTTCAGCTGTCCGAGTCCACCTTCAAGGCAAACCAGTACGTCGTATTGCGCGATCGCGACAACCCGTCGCACAGCGCGCTGGGCCGTTTCGACGCGGCCACCAAGAATTTGATTCCGCTGCGCAAGCTGCGGGAAGGCGTCTGGGGGATTCGGCCCCGCAACAAAGAGCAACACTGCGCGCTGGATCTGTTGCTGTGCGACGACATCAAGCTGGTCACCCTGATCGGAAAGGCCGGCACCGGCAAGACCATGCTGGCGCTGGCCACCGGCCTTCAGAAGGTCGTCGAGGAGCAGATCTATTCCAAGCTGCTGGTGTCTCGCCCCATTTTCCCGCTGGGCCGGGACGTGGGGTACCTGCCGGGAGACATCGAAGAGAAGCTGAATCCGTGGATGCAGCCGATCTACGACAACGTCGAGTTCCTGATGGGTTTGTCGAAGACGGAACGCAAGAACGGCCGCAGTTACCAGGAGCTCATTGACATGGGCTATATCGAGATTGAGCCGTTGACGTATATCCGCGGCCGCTCGATTCCCAATCAGTACATCATCGTCGACGAGGCCCAGAACCTGACGCCGCACGAGGTGAAGACCATCATCACGCGCGTCGGCGAGGCGACCAAGGTGGTCCTGACCGGCGACCCTTACCAGATCGACAACCCCTACGTCGATGCCACGTCCAACGGATTGACGACGGTGGTCGAGAAGTTCAAAGGCGAGCCGATGGCCGGGCACGTGACGTTGTCCAAAGGCGAGCGCTCGCCGCTGGCAGAGCTGGCTTCCAACGTCCTTTAAGCACGAGGCACGCCACAAAGGCGAATACGGCCCCGGCCTTGCCTCAGGTCCGGGGTGTATCTAGATTGCGCGCAGCTTAGTCGCTCACTGATTTCCGGAGGCCTTCATGCGCACAGGTTGGTTGCTCGCTTCGCTGGGTGTTTCGTTGCTGGTGGTGGGTTGCGGCGGGTCCTCCGGAGGGGGCACCGGCGGTTCGGGTGGCCATGCCGGCATCGGCGGACACACCGGTGGCAGCGGCGGTCATACCGGCGGTAGCGGCGGGGGCCATGCCGGCTCCGGCGGCGCGACGGGTGGCGCGGCCGGCAGCAGTGCGACGGGCGGCGGGGCGGGCGGCAGCGCGACCGGCGGTCACGCCGGCGGCGGCGGCGCCAGCGCGACCGGCGGCACAGGCGGCGCGGCCGGCGGCCACGCGGGAACGGGCGGCAGCGCGGGCGCGGCGGGTGGCCGCGGGGGCGCGGGCGGCACGGCGGGTGCTGGTGGTTTGGCCGGGGCGGCCGGCGGTCAGTCGGGCGCCGCGGGCGGTTCGGCTGGCGCAGGCGGCGCCGGGGAGCTGGCGATGTGTGGGACTGATACCCGCACCAGCCAGGGGCTCGAGTGCCTCTCGAACACGGTGGACGCGACCGGTCCGTGCGTGACGGCGACGATCTCCCACGATCCGACGCCCACCGCCGGAGGCGGAAACATTCAACAGGGCACGTACGATCTGGTCAGCATCACGGCCTATCCCGCTGACGCGGGCTCGGCGGCCGACGTTCTTTCGCCCGTCCGCAAGACCGTCGTGCTGGCGAACGGAACGGCAAACGTGCTGAACATCAACGAGGCCGACCTGTCCGGCAGCTTCCTGCGGCGGCAATCCGGGACGCTTTCGACGACCGCCAACACGCTCACGTTCACCCAAACGTGCCCCACTCCCGACGGTGGGACAAACCAGTCGGGGACAGCGGGATACACGTTCGCCACCGGGGCGACGCCGACGTTGACCGTGATCGAGAACCAGGTCGGCCACGGCGCGGTCGTCGAGGTTTACCAGAGGCGACCGTAACCTAGTCGTCCGCGCTGCCGCGAGTCGCTGGAACGCGCGGCGGCTCGCGTCGCGCCGCCGGTTCCAAGCGCGCCAGATGTCGGCCGAAGCGTTCGGCGATCAGGTGCTCGACGCAGTGGCTGGCGCCTTCGAGCCGCTTGCGGTCGCAGCCGGCTTTGCGGCAGACCAGCTTTCGCTCGCGCAGGGTGCCGAAGTGCTCTTCGAGGCGGGCCAGGCAGTAGGCCCGGAGAGTCGCGGCGTGGTCGATGTCCCGCAGCCGGCGCGCGTTCGGGGGAGCCGGCGTGCAGAGGATCATGCCGCCGTCGAGCTCCTCGGGCCAGGCCGCCAGCCAGAAGCGGCTGCAGCCGGGGCACTGGCGAAGCTCTTCCCACTCGGCCAGCTCGACGACCGGCCATTGCATGACCGAGTCGTCATCGACGCGCGACCAGACGGGCTTGCTGCGACACGGACAGGCTGGGACGGAATCCACCGGCACGGTCAATCTTGCCCCTCTTGGCTGCCGCCGTCGAGGTCGCCGCCGCCCACCGCCCGCCGGATGCGTCCGGTCACGTCCCGCGCCACCACCTGCCCGCCGGGCGCCCGCATCAGCCGAATGAGCCGGAGGTCGGGAAACCAGGCCAGCGCCTCCGACAGATCGGGCTCGTCGCCGCGCCGGGCCAGTCCCACCACGGAGACATCGCCGAATCGGTAAGCGCCGCTGGGGGGGATGGGCGGCGCCGCCCGCAAGGGACTGGCGACCGCCGTCAGCGCGGGCGGCAGGATGGCGAAGGAAGCGGGAACGTCGTCCAGCACCAGGATGTCCGCAGCCTCCAGCGCGGGATCCTCTTTCAGAGCCAAATCCAGGTCCTTGATGCCCCCGTCGACATGGAAGACGCGATGTCCGGCGGCGACGCCGCTCCGCACGGCGCGGCGCGCCGCGGCCAGGCGGTGATCGTACGACGCCACCTCTTGGTGCCGCATGGCCGCCTGGGCCAGCCCGATGAGCAGCAGCGCCACCGCCAGCGTCGCGCGCGCGGCGATCCCGACCTCGTCCAGCGCCTCGGCGAAGGCCCAGCAGAGGCCCACCGACGGCCAGTAGTCATAGCGCGCGCCGACGGCCCACCCGGCCGCCAGCAGGGGCGCGGCGGCGACGGCAGCCAGGGCGAATGGCGCGAATCGCCCCATCCCCCCTGCCCGCCTGGCGACGCTCCACGCAGCCAGGCCGGTCGCGATCGCCCCGACGGCCAGCGCGAGGGGCAGCGGAACGACGATGTCGCCGGTGAACGTCTTGGTCAGACCGGCGAGGATCTGGACGACCAGCGCCCCAGGGCCGGCGCCGGGCTCGCCCCCGCCGCCCCATCCACGCAAAACCGTCCGGCGAACGACCGCAACCACCAGGACGATGGCCAGCTGAACGGCCGGACCGGCCAGGACAGGGCGGCGCGCGCCCCCGCGCCGGCTGGCTGGCTCGTCCCGCGCGATCAACACGACGACGGACAGCATGGGCAGCGCATACGCGGACTCCTTGCACAGACAGGCCGCCGCCGTGGCCAGCCAACAGGCCAGCAGGCGCCGGCGCGCGACGGCCCACAGCGCCACCAGTCCCAGGTCGGTCGCGAGCAGGTCCGTGGTTGCCGAAAACCAGGAGGCGGCCGTCAGGTTCTGCGGCGCCAGCACCATCAGCGCGCCCGCCGTCCACGCCACGCGCGCCGGCCGGCCGACGGCGGACAGCAGCAACGCCACCAGGCCGCCCGCCGCCAGGTGCAGCAGCAAGGCGGCCGCCGCGAACGGCAGCGTGCCGCCGCCAGCCCGCGCCAGCACCCACCAGAAGACCATCCACAGCGGTCGGTAGTACTCGCCCCCGTGGAGATCGGACACGAACGCGCGCAGCGGATCGTGCACGTGGCGCGCGAACGTCAGGAACAGATGATCGTCGCCGAAGAAGGTCGTGGACGTGAAGAACGGAACGGCCACGCACACCAGCACGGCCGCGCCGGCCACGACGCGCGCCGGCCGGCTCACCCGCCGTCCCGTGCCATCAGGTCGGCGCGCGAGAGATCTTCCGGGGTGTTCACGTTCAGGAACGAACGGCCGCCCGGATCCAGCGCCGCCAGCGCATCACCCTCGAGCCAGACCGTCCGCGCGAGCTCTTCCAGCACCGCGTGCAGCGCCAGCTGGCCGCCGTCGAGGCGGGCTTGCAGCTCCGCGAGGCAGCGCGCGCCGTAGCGGGCGCACAGCGGTTCGACGTGCCCGTTCATCCGCGGCGCGACCGCGTCGGCATCCGGGGCGCGGTCGCGCAGCACCGCCAGCAGCGGCGACGACAAGAAGGGCAGATCGCCCGCCACGCAGACCACGCCGCCCGGCGCGGCGGCGCCGAGCGCTGCCACCACCCCGGCCATCGGCCCGGCGTCCGGGACCGCGTCGGCGAAGGTTTCGATCCCCCGGGCCTGCCAGGGTGCGGCGTCGGCAGCGTCGGCCACGACGGCGATGACCCGACCGAAGAGCGGCCTCAGCACGGCCAGCTGGCGATCGGCGATGGCGGCTCCGCCCACCTGGATGAGGGGTTTGACGACGCCGCCCAGCCGGCGCGCCCGACCGCCCGCGATGATGGCCGCCGCGACCGTCATCGATGGTGCTCTACGGCCAGGGGGCGTTCGTGCGTTGAGCCACGCCGCGCAGCAGCTCCATCATCTGCCCGTGCAGCGGACCATTGCTGGCCAGCACCCGACCGGTCTCGCCGTCGAACGCCGAACCGTCGAGGTCTGTCGCCCGCCCGCCGGCGCCGAGCACGATCGCCGCGCCCGCCACCAGATCCCACGGGTGCAGCGCGCGCTCCCAGTAGGTGTCCAGCCACCCCGCGGCCACGAAGCACAGGTCCAGCGCCGCCGAGCCGAGCCGCCGGGTCCCCTGCGCGACCGCCGTGAGCGCCTCCCACTCCGGCAGGTTGCTCTGGACGGGGTTGCGCGAATACGGGAACCCGGTCACGACCAAAGCCCGGGCCAACTTGTCGATCCGCGAAGGCGCGATGGGCTTGCCGTTCAGCGTCGAACCCCCGCCGGTGATGGTGCCGGCGAAGGACCAGCCCAGCGCCGGCGCCTCGACGATCCCCAACACCGGCCGCCGGTTCACGCACAGCCCGATGGACACCGAGAAGATGGGCAGCCCGTGCGCGAAGTTGGTGGTGCCGTCCAGCGGGTCCACGTACCAAATCCGCAGCGCGCTCCGATCGTTGCCGACGATGCTGCCTTCCTCGGCGACGATGCGATCGGAGGGGAACGCGCGGGCCAGCCGCTCGACGATCAAGGCCTCCGAACGCTTGTCGTACTCCGTGACCAGGTTGATGTCCTCGGACTTGAAGCCCAAGGCGGGTCGGGTGCCCAACCCTTCCATCAGCAGCCGGCCGGCGTCGCGCGCGATCTCGGCGGCGATGGCGCGCGTCGACTCGAGCGGATCGCGAGCCGCCCCTTCGGAACCTCCGGAGGTGACCATACTCAAAGGTCCTTTCGCATCCAGGTCGCGTTTTTGGATCGGGCCAGCGCGTACTCGGCGGTGGCGGCGATCTCGGCGGCGACCTCTTTGCGGTCGATGGCCCGGAACCCGAGCTTCTCGCCGAAGTAGCCCTGTGCACCGTCGGTGACCAGGTACAGTTGCCCGACCCCGAACGCCCGCGCGCGCTCGGTCGCCGCCTCGACCAGGACGTAACCCAGCCCCTCGCCGCGCCGTTCGGGGGCCACCGCCAGCATCCGCAACAGCGCGACGTCGCCGGTGAGCTCCAGCGCAACGCAGCCGACCAGCGGCGCGTCCGCCCCCTCGCCGGGGATGATGAGGTAGTCCGACCAGTGCTGCTCGAGCACCGGGTGCGCGATGCCGATCCGGTCCAGCAGGGCGGCGATGCGGGGCTTGTGCTGGATGCGCGCCGGCATCACGGGATCGCCCAGCGCCATCAGCAGCTTTTCGTGCAGCCCGCCGTAGTCGCCCGACGACATGATCAACACGGTATCGCCGGGCGAAGCGCGCTCGACCAATTGGGCGACCGTCGCCTCGACGGTCGGGATCAGCCGGGCCGGGACGTCTTCCCGCCGCAGATCGGCCGCCAGCTTCTCGACGTCCAGCCGTTCGCCGTCGGGCACCTTCTCGGGCGCGTAGAGCGGCGCCAAAACAACCTCGTCCGCGACGGACAGCGCGTCGGCAAAGTCGTTCTGGAAAACGTTGCGGCGGCTGGTGGCCGAACGCGGCTCGAAGGCGGCGATCAGCTTGCCCGGGCCGAACCGCCCCTTCAGCGCCAGCACCGTCTCGCGGATCGCGGTCGGGTGGTGCGCGAAGTCGTCGACGACGGTAACGCCACGCGCGACCCCGCGCACCTCTTGGCGCCGGCGAACCCCCAGGAACCGCCGCACGCCGCGGTTGATGGCCGGCAGCTCGATGGCCATGTTCGACGCGACGGCAATCACGCCGATCAGGTTCTCGTGGTTGTAGATGCCGGGCAGCGAGGTCTCGATCATCCCCAGGCGTTCACCGCGACGAGCGATGGCCAGCGTCGTCCGACCGCCGACGCTCCGGGCCGCGACCTCGAACGTCCAGTCGGCGCCCGACCCCGGGCGGCCGTAGGTGACGATCTGGCAGCGGGCCACCCGCGCGACCTCCATCGCACCCGGCGACGCCGCGCAGGCGACCAGCAGGCCGTCCTCGGGAATCAGCGTTACGAACTTGCGGAAGGCGTTCCGGACCGCCTCCTCGTCGCGAAAGATGTCAGCGTGATCGAACTCGACCGAGGTCAGGAGCGCGATGCGCGGCCGGTAGTGCAGGAACTTCGATCCCTTGTCGAAGAACGCCGTGTCGTACTCGTCGCCTTCGACGACGAAGTCTTCGCCCTGCCCCAGCCGCCAGGACTGCCGGAAGTTCAGCGGCACGCCGCCGATGAGGAACGACGGGTCGCGCCCCGCCTCGTGCAGCACGTGGGCCAGCAACGACGAGGTCGTGGTCTTGCCGTGCGTGCCGGCCACGACGATCGAGCGCTTGCCCCCTGTATCTAGAAAGAGGCTGGCCGAACAGCGACGGGAACGACTCCAGGGAGATCCGGCGCTGGTTGGCGGCCAGCACCTCGACGTGATCCTTGCGGCAGACGTTGCCGACGACGACCACGTCGGGCGCCCAATCCAGGTTGGCCGGGCCGTACCCCTCCATCACGGGGATGGCCTGCTCCGCCAGCTGGGTCGACATGGGCGGGTACACGTGCTCGTCGGAGCCGCGCACGTCGTGACCGGCCGCCTTGAGGAGCCCGGCCAGCGAGCCCATCCCGGTGCCGCAAATCCCGATCAGGTGAATCTTCACGGTCGTTGGCTCATTTGGGCACGCACTCTGTCGCGCCCGGGTGGAACTGGGTCGCGAAGCGTTTGACGTCGATCGTGAACTGCACCGAGAAATCGTGGAACAGACCCATCTCGCGGTCGCCGGTGCCGCCCGACGTGTCCCACCGCAGGTGGGAGATCACCGCCGACCCGCACGGCTCGATGCGCCCGCGCTTGCGGCCTTTGGCCTCGGCGCCCCAGGCCTCGGCTGCGTCCCGGTTGCATCGGCCCCCCGGGCCGGACGCGCATTCGACCCGCAGGATGTCGTACCACCAGGGCCCCTTCGGACCGTACTCGGCAATCTGCAGCTCGGGCGCGACGCCTCCCTCGGGGCTGTCGGCGCGCGCGACAAAGGACGCCTCGGACGTCGTCCCGGGCAGCACGTCGACGTAAAAGCAGGTCTCGTTGCTGCCGGCCGTGAAGTGCCCCAGCGTGGGCGAGTCCAAGGTGGCCGTGCCGCCCAGCGCGCTCATGCGGATCTCGAACCGCTTGTGATCGACGTCGGGCGGCTTGGACTCGTCGCCGTCGCCATTGCGCTGGCGGCAGGTGCACTGCCCGCCGGAACAGCGCGCGCCGGCCAGATTGGCCTGCCGCGCAGCCGGCGCCCCGGCGGCCGACGTGGGGGGCGCGCCAGATGAAATGGTGGCCGCGCTGGCCGCCGGGCCCGCGGACGACTCGGCGCATCCGGCCACCAGGGCGAGCGCGAGCAACGCCGGAGCGGCGGGAACGGTCCAATGCTCCAGGCCTTTATGAAGCATGCAGGTTGCGCGACGATGGACGGCGGTGCTCCGCTTACGTACCATAGATTCTCCATGCTACGTCGGTTTCGACATCATCTGATCGCTTCAGCGTTGCTCGCCACGCTGCTGACCACGGGGTGCGCCGAGTCGGACGAGCAGAACAAACCGGTCACCTACTCCCTGACGGCCAAGCAGAACTACGAAAAAGGGATGGCCGAGCTGAAAGACGAAAACTACATCGAGGCCAAGAAGTACTTCCAGTTCGTGAAGCAGAAGTTTCCGTTCTCGAAGTTCGCCGTCATGGCCGAGCTGGCGATGGCCGATGCCCAGTACGCCCAGGGGAACTTCACGGAGTCGATCGAGAACTACAAGAGCTTCGCGCGCCTGCACCCGACGCACGAAAAGGTCGAGGACGGCTACGTCGCCTTCAAGATCTGCGAGGGCTACTTCAAGGACATGCCGGAAGACGTCTGGATCATGCCGCCGTCGTTTGAAAAAGATCAGTCGGCCGTGAACGACGCGCAGCGCGAGCTGAACGAGTTCCGCAAGAAATTCCCGGAGTCGCCCTACCTCAAGAAGGTCGACGAGATGCGCACGACGGTGCTGAAGCGCCTGGTCGACCACGAGGTTTACGTGGCGCGGTTCTACCTGGAAAACGATCACCCCAAAGCGGCGGCCCTGCGGCTGGAAGGGGCGATCAAGCGGTACGCGGGATCGGGGCGCGAGCCCGAGCTGCTCACGTCGTTGGGCGAGACGTACCTGCACATGAACGACCCGTTGCGCGCGAAAGAGACCTTCACGCGCGTGGTGACCGACTACCGGGACGCCAAGCAAGCACGTCGCGCCGAGCTGTACCTGGACTTCATCGCCCACCGGTACGGCGCGCAACCGGCCCCACGGCCGCTGGCGACCGGCGTCCCCGCGCAGAATGGTTGACGGAGACCCGCGCCAGGCGGGCTGACGACGCGTGCTGCGCTTCGTTCCCTCGCCCGAGACCTTCACCGTCGAGGAGATCCCGGCCTACGCCCCGACGGGCGAAGGAACGCACCTGTTCCTTTGGGTCGAAAAGCGCGGGCTGACGACGCTGGACGCGATCGCGGACATCGCGCGCGTGCTGCGGGTGGAGGCGCGCGACGTCGGCTACGCCGGGCTCAAGGACCGGCATGCGCTGACGCGGCAGTGGCTCAGCGTCGCTGGCGTCACGGCCGCGCAGGCCTTGGAGGCGCCGCCCGATCCGGACGGCCGCTGGACGATCCTGCAGGCCGTCGCTCACCCGCACAAGCTGCGGCTGGGACACCTGCGCGGCAATCGATTTCAGGTGGTTCTGCAGGGCGACGACACCGACCACGGCGACGACAACGATGCCTGGCTGGCGCTGCAGGCGGCCGTCGAAGGGGTGGCGCGGCAGGGTGTCCCGAACCGGTTCGGCGCGCAGCGCTTCGGCGCGAACGGCGACAACGCGGCCGCGGGACTGGCGCTGCTGCGTGGCGAGCGCCGCGAGCGAGATCGCCGCAAGCGGCGCCTGCTGTTGTCGGCCGTTCAATCCGCCGTGTTCAATCGGGTGCTCGTGTTGCGGGCCGAAGGCGGACCGCTCACCCGCGTGCGCGAAGGCGACGTGCTGCAGAAGACCGACACCGGCGGCCTGTTCGTGACCACCGATCTCGCGGCCGACCAACCACGCGTGGACCGCGGCGAGGTGATTCCGACCGGCCCCCTGCCCGGCGAGCGCGAGATCGAACCGCCCGCGGGCTCCGAGGCGCGCGCCCTGGAAGAGCAGGCCATCGCCGCCGTCGGCGCCACGCGCGAGGACTTCTCACGCGCCGGTCGTGAGCTGCCCGGCGCCCGTCGCGCGGTCGTCGTCCGCGCGCAGGACTTGGAGTTACACCGCGATGCGGCGGGCGCGCGTTTGACCTTTGCGCTGCCCGCGGGCGCGTACGCGACCGTGCTGGTCGACGCCATCCTGCCGCCGCGGGTGTGATAGTTTCCGGCCGCCGCACGCGGACCGCCCATGCACCTCACCGAACGAATCCTGGGATTCACGCTGCTGGGATCGGAATGGGTGCTCTGGCTGCTGGTGGGGCTTTCCATCCTGTCGGTGACCGTGATCGTCGAGCGCGGCCTGGCCCTGCGCGGGACGGTCGCGGATGTCGAGGAGCTGGGCCGCGCGCTGGTGGGGCGCCTGCGCGAGGGCGACCTGGCGGGCGGGCGTGCGGTGCTGGGCGGCCAGCGTTCGCCAGCGGCCGCGGTGGCCGCCGCCGGGCTGGCCGTGTTCGAGCGCGGCGCGGACGCGGTGGCCGAGACCATGGCCAGCACCAAGGCGCGCCTGCGCGTCGATCTCGAACGGAACCTGGGCGTGCTCGGCACCCTCGGCAACAACGCCCCGTTCATCGGTCTGTTCGGCACGGTGCTGGGGATCATCAAGGCGTTCGCCGACCTGTCGCGGAACCAGACCGGCGGGACCAGCGTCGTCATGTCGGGCATCTCGGAGGCGCTGGTCGCGACGGCGGTCGGCCTGATGGTGGCGATCCCGGCGGTGGTGGCCTTCAATTTTTTTCAGGGGCGGGTGCGCAAGGCCCTCGGGCGCGTGGACGCGATGGCGCACCTGGTGCTGTCAGCGGCGCCGCCCGTGAACGGGCGCGGCGCAGGCGGTTGACGATGGCGCGCGCCGACTACTTCGCGGGGGACGCCGAGCCGGCGCCCATCATTGCCGGCATCAACGTCACGCCGCTGGTGGACATCACGCTGGTCTTGCTGATCATCTTCATGGTCACCGCCTCTTACATCGTCAGCCCGTCGATCAAGGTCGACCTGCCGCAGGCGGGCTCGGGGGGCGAGCAGCAGCGGACGTCGCTGGCGTTGACGCTGACCGCCCAAGGGGCCCTGTTCTTGAACGGAGCCCCATCGAGCGACGCGGCGCTGGGGCAGTACGTGGCCGGCGTGTTGCCGCGGACCCCCGACCTTCAGGCGGTCATCGCGGCCGACCGAGCGGTCCCGCACGGTGCCGTCGTCCATCTGATCGACGTCGTCCGGCGGGCCGGCGTCCGCCGGTTTGCCATCAATGTCGATCCGGGACAGGCGCGTGTTCCATAGACATCGGAACACGTTCAGCGATATGCTGCCGACACGCTGCCGCTGCCCACTCAATGGTTCGGGACCCCGTGAATGACCTCACCGATTAGGCCGCGCGCGCGTCTCGCGGCGACGTTCTTTCCGCTGCTCACAACCTTGGTCCTTTCTGGCGGCGCCGCGCGCGCCCAGACCGTCGCGCCGCGCGACACCAGCATCGACCCACAGCTGTTCCAGCCGGCGATCGGGCCGCAGAACTTCCTGACCGTCGAAGGCGCGCAGGTCCCCGATCACAAGCGACTCAGCTTCGGGCTAGCGCTGAACTACCAGCAACGGCCTTACACGGTGTTCACCCAGGGTCAGGGCACCGGCAACACGTACATCATCGACAATCAGCTGACCGGCGAGCTGGACGCGGCGATCGGCCTGTTCAATCGCTATCAGTTGGGTGTCGGCATCCCGTTCACGCCCTATCTGGACGGCGACGTCGTCGACGGGATGGGCATGCCCGCCAACCTGCATCTCAAAGAGGCGGGCATCGGCGACATCCGCATCGAGGGCAAGGCGCACCTGGCGACCCTGGGTCCCGATGACCAGTACGACGTCGCGGTCTCGGCGGGGCTGACGCTGCCGACCGGCCACGCGGGCAGCCTCGACTGGCTCGGCGACAAGACCGTGACCGGGCGAATCCGCGCCATCGGCACGGCGGAGCTCGGCCCCGTCACCATCGGCGCCAACCTGGGGTTCCTGATCCGCGCCACGTCGCACAGCTTCGCGACCGAGCTGGGCCCCCAGCTGCTTTACGGTGCGGCGGCCAACTTCGCGGTCGATGCCAAGACCGGCATCATCCTCGAGGCGGCGGGGCGCAGCGGCCTCAACCAGTTCGCCAGCTTCTACAGCGACGTCAACCCGTTCGAGATCGACCTCGCCGGCCGGCGCGCGCTGAACGGCATGTGGTCGCTGACCGGCGGCGTGGGGCGCGGCCTGGGCGGCGGCATCGGCGCGCCCGATTTCCGCGCCTTCCTGATGGCCGGCTTCAACCCGGACTTCCACGATCGCGACCGCGACGGCGTCTATGACGTCAACGACAAGTGCCCTGACCAGCCCGAGGATCGCGACGGCTTTCAGGACTCGGACGGCTGTCCCGACCCCGACAATGACGCGGACGGCAGCCCCGACGCGACGGACAAGTGTCCCAACCAGGCAGAGGACGTCGACGATTTCCAGGACCAGGACGGCTGTCCCGATCCCGACAACGACAAGGACGGCATCCCCGACCTGAACGACGCCTGCCCCAACGCGCCTGAAGACCACAAGGGCAAGCACCCCAACGACGGCTGCCCTTCGAACGTCGAGGACAACGACGGCGACGGCGTTCCGGACGGGGTCGACAAGTGCCCGGACGAGCCGGAGGACAGGGACGGGTTCGAAGATGCCGACGGCTGCGCCGATCCCGACAACGACGGCGACGGCATCCCCGACAACTTCGACAACTGCCCGAACGCGCCCGAGGACACCGACGGTTTCCAGGACGAGGACGGCTGCCCCGATCCCGACAACGACAAGGACGGCATCCCCGACGCCAGCGACAAGTGCCCGCTGCAACCCGAATCGCTGAACGGCATCAAGGACGACGACGGCTGCCCGGATCCGGGTCCCGAGATCGTGCGCCTGGGTCAGGGGCGGATCGAGGTCGACGAGAAGATCGGGTTCGGCGTCCGCGGCGGCAAGCTGCTGGTGCGTGAGCCGTCGGCCAAGGTCGTCAACGACGTCGCGCTGGTGATGAAGGGGCACCCCGAGATCGCCAAGCTGCGGATCGAAGTGACCGCCGACGGCGTGCCAAAGACCGAAACCCAGCGGCGCGCGGACGCGCTGCGCGAGTACCTGATCGCCAAAGGCATCGACGCCGGACGAATCGAGGCGGTGGGCGCCGGCGCCGGCGGCTCGCGCATCGACTTCATCGTCGCCGCCACCGGGCCTGAGACGCCCGCCACGGCTCCGGCCAAGGCTACCCAGCCCGCGGCACCGGCGCCGCCCCGCCCGACCGGCAAACCGTCCAGCCCGCCTGCCCCGGCCACGTCGCCGCGGCCGCCGATGGTCCCGGCGACGCCGGCGCCTTCGCCCGCACCACCGGTTCCACCCGGCGCGCCGGTGCCCGGCTCGCGGTGATGCGCATCACCGGCTGGGGCGCCTCGGACATCGGGCGCAAGCGGACGCACAACGAAGACAGCCTCCTGTGTAACGACGAGCTACACCTTTACGCCGTCGCGGACGGGATGGGTGGACATCTGGGCGGCGAGCGCGCTAGCCGCATGGCGGTGGACATCCTCGAGCGGGAAATCAAGGAGATGCACGCGGCCGGACTGCTGAAGCGGCCCGAGCACCTCACCTCGGGCGCCGCCCACCCGCTCAATGCGCTGTTGCGGCGTGCGGTGGTCGAAGCCGATCGAAACATCTACGAGACGGCGATGGCAAATCCCGACCTGGCCGGCATGGGAACGACGCTGACCGCCCTGTTGTTTTCGGACGGATACGTGCACCTGGGACACGTGGGCGATTCGCGCGCCTACCTCTATCGCGACGGGCGCGCCCGGCAGCTCACCGAGGACCACTCGTGGATCCAAGAGCAGGTGCGGGCCGGGCTGATCTCGCCCGAAGAAGCCAAGGAGTCGCGTTTTCGCAACATCATTACGCGCTCGGTCGGATTCGAGCCCAGCGTCGAGCCGGACCTGGCGGGCATCGCCGTGCAGGCGGGCGACTGCTTCCTGCTCTGCTCCGACGGGCTGTCGAACTACCTGACCATCGACGAGCTGGGCCAGGTGCTGACCAGCCACTTCTACCGCGACGCCGCCAAGGTCTTCGTCGATCTGGCGAACGAGCGCGGCGGCGACGACAACGTCACCTGCCTGGTCATTTACCTCGGCAACGAAGCCTGACGACAGGCGCCTCGGACCGCGGGCGGTGGGCCCTCGGGTTTCCGGATCGAGAGGCCCGAGGCCTGGCGCCGCAGGCCCTTTTCAGGACAGACGGCCGCGTTTTTCGACGTGCTCGCGGATGATCGCTTCGGCCAGGTCGGGGACCACTTCCCACACGATCTGCTCGATGATCTCGCGCGAGAGTCTGGCGATGGCTTCGTACTCGGGGCCCTTGGCGCTGAAAGTGGCCAGCTTCTGTTCGATGGCCTGATTGACGGATGACTGCGTCGTCGCCCTGGCGGGCGGCAGCGCGGCCATGGGCGCAGGCGTGAGCACGCGCGCGCGGGGCGGCGGGGCCAGCACCGGGGGCGGCGTCGGCGTCGGCGTGCGTGGGCGTGGCGGCGGCGACGGAGGTGTGAAGGGAACGACCGGTGCGGCCGCCGGCGGCGGCGCCGGCGCGAACGGGGCGCGCAACGCCGGTCCGGCCGCGGGCATCGGCGCCGCGCCAGGCGCAGTGGCGCGCGCCATCCCCGGCATCGGAACGCCGGCCGCGGGAAGGCCGATCATCGTGCGCCCCGCCACCGGGGGCGCCGCGGGGCGCGGCGGAGCCTGAACCGTTGCGGCAGGCGCCAGCGGGCGCATCGGCGCCGTTCCCGGGCGCGCGGCCGGCGCGACGCCCGGACGCATACCCGGAATCAGCGACGGTCGCATGCCCGGCGGCGCGGCCAGCGGCACCGTGGGGAGCGGCGGGGTCGGCGAACGCGGCAGCGGGGCTGGCGCCGGCGCGGTTACGACGGGCGGCGGCGTCGCGGGCCCGCCGTTGCCGTCGATGCTGATTCTCGCCGTACTCGGTGTCGTCCATCGCGACAGCCGGCATCGAGGACTCGGTCGTCCGGCGTACGGGCGCGGCGGCGCCGGCGCCCAGGGTGGCGACCTGTTGCAGGAACGTGGCCGTGTCCCACGGCTTGGTCAAATGACCGTCGGCGCCCGACTTGCCTGCCCGCGCCTCATCGTAGGGGTGCAGGGCCGAAGCCAGGATGTAGACCGGCACCGCCCGCAACGCCGGGTCGGACCGGACCTGTGCGCACAGGTCGTACCCGGTGCGTCCCGGCATCACACCGTCGGCGATGATCAGGTCCGGCCGCACCTTTTGGGCCAGCGCGAACGCCTCGTCCGCCGACCGGGCCGTCGTGACCGCCACGTCCTCGCCCGCGAACGTCATGACGAAGGCCTTCTGGATCGTCACGCTGTCGTCGGCGATCAGGATGCGCTTAGCCACAATTGACCAGGAAATATCATCATTGCCAGAGTGGGTCAATGACGCGGTCGTAGTATTGATGCGCACGATGGCCGCTTCCGACATTCGCCTGGTGATCAACGCCGACGATTTCGGGCTCTCGCCGGCCATCTCGCGCGGCATCCTCCGCGCGCACCGCGACGGGGTCGTCACCAGCACGTCGCTGCTGGGGAACGTCGCCGATCTGGAAGGGGCCCGGGCGCTTCTGGCCGAGGCGCCCGGCCTGGGCGTCGGCGTTCATCTGGCGTTGACGGGCGGCGCACCGGTGGCCCCACCCGAGCGCGTACCGTCGCTGCTGAGCGCCGCCGGCGCCGGAACCTTCCACCCGCGCGGCCACGATTTCATCACCGCCTGGGCGCGCGGCCGGGTCTTGGCGGAGGACGTCGAGCGCGAGCTGGACGCGCAGGTCGGACGGATCCGTGACGCCGGGATCCCCGTCGACCACCTAGACACACACCACCACCTGGGGTTCCTGCCGGTCATCGGCCGCGCCGTCGAGACGGTCGCGCGCCGGCACGGCATCGCGGGAATCCGCAGCGCAGTCGAGCGGCCGACGCTGGCCTGGGTCACCGAGCCACGCCGGGGCCTGGAGGCCAGCCTCTTGACGGGACTGGCCTGGCTCACGCGGCGGCAGCTGGGCGCCCGGCGCCACGGGCCGCAGAGCTGGGGGTACGTCGAGTCCGGGCACCTCGACGAGATCCGAATTCTCGAGATCATCGGCCGCCTCTCCGCCGGCCCGCACGAGCTCATCTGCCACCCCGGCGACCAGGACCCCGACGCCCACCGCGTCGAAGAGCCCGGGCGCTACCAGCGCCTCCTCGAGCTTGGCGCGCTGACGTCCGAAAAGGTTCGCCGCGCATTCGGGCAGCGGGGCATCACGCTCTGCCGGTGGGGAGATCTGCTTTGACCGGCGCGCCCGAGGGCGACGGGGCAGACGCCGCGCCCCCGGCACCCTACGTCCCCGCCGACGCCAAGGTCCGCGAGCTGACCTTGCGCGCCATCGCGCTGGGGATGCTGTTCGGCGTGATCTTCGGGGCCGCCACCGTCTACCTGGCCCTGAAGGCGGGCTTGACCGTTTCGGCGTCGATTCCCATCGCCGTGCTGGCCATCTCGCTCTTCAAGCGGCTCGGCTCGTCGACGATTCTCGAGAACAACATCGTCCAGACGATTGGCTCGGCCGGCGAGTCGATCGCCGCCGGCGTGGTGTTCACGCTGCCGGGGTTTCTGTTCCTCAGCCGCTCGCCGGCCACCGGCGTCAGCGTCGGCGAGCCGTACTTTTCGTACTGGACGATCCTGTCGCTGGCGATGGTCGGGGGTGTCCTGGGCGTGCTGATGATGATCCCGCTGCGCCGCTCCCTGATCGTGAAGGAGCACGCGCGCCTCCCCTACCCCGAAGGCACGGCCTGCGCTTCGGTCCTGATCGCCGGTGAGCGCGGCGGCGATCTGGCGCGCACGGCGTACCAGGGGCTGGGCGTCGCGTTCCTTTACGCCATGCTGCAGAAAGTGATTCGCCTGGTCGCGGAGGCGCCTGCGATCGCGGTGCGCGCGACCAGCCGATACCTGCCCGCCGCGGTCAT
The DNA here is from genome assembly GCA_963737345.1 of uncultured Pseudomonadota bacterium. Lineage (GTDB taxonomy): Bacteria > Myxococcota_A > Polyangia > Fen-1088 > Fen-1088 > JADGRB01. Next base: position 90,479 of record CAVTSM010000002.1, read on the forward strand.
CAGCGGCGACATCACGCCCGAGTACCTGGGCGTCGGCTACATCATCGGCCCACAGATCGCGGGCGTGCTGGTCGCCGGCGGCGTGCTGGCCTGGCTGGCGCTGATCCCGTTGCTGACCGTCGTCACCCCGCCGGACGCCATCGCCGCCCAGCTGGTGAAGCTCGGCTATCTGACCAGCCTTTCGACCGCCGGCGGACCAGGCGGGTGGAATCCCGCCGCGCACGCCTTTGCCGACAGCGCCACCGCCGTGTACCGCGCCTACGTCCGCCAGATCGGCGCCGGCGCCGTCGCGGCGGGCGGTTTCATCACGCTGCTGAAGACGCTGCCGACGATCGTCTCGTCGTTCAAAGAGAGCCTGGCTGCCCTGCGGCGCCGCGACCGGGGCGGCGCCGCCCGCACCGAGCGCGACCTGCCCATCACCTTCGTGCTGATCGGCTCGGCGGTGCTGGTCGTCGTGATGGCGCTGCTGCCGTTCGTCCCCGGCCCAGGAATAGCCAGCAAGCTGCTGCTGGGCGCGCTGATCGTCGTCTTCGGGTTCTTCTTCGTGACCGTCGCCAGCCGCGTGGTCGGTCTCATCGGGTCGTCGTCCAACCCGATCTCGGGGATGACGATCGCGACGCTGATGGCGACCTGCCTGGTCTTCGTGGGGCTGCACTGGACGGGCGACGTCTACCAGCCCATGGCCCTGTGCGTGGGCGCGATCGTCTGCATCGCGGCCGCCAACGCCGGGGCGACCTCGCAGGATCTGAAGACCGGGTTCCTGGTCGGCGCCACGCCGCGAGCGCAGCAGATTGGCCTCCTCATCGGGGTGACGACGGCGACGATCGTGGTCGGCCTGACGATCCGGATCCTGGATCGCCCACCCCACCACCTGATCGGGTCCGATCTGTATCCGGCGCCGCAGGCGACCCTGATGGCCACCCTGATCCGGGGGCTGCTGGCGTTCAACCTGGACTGGCAGTACGTCATGGTGGGCGCGGCCCTGGCCGCGACCGTCGAGCTGTGCGGGGTCGGGTCGCTGTCCTTCGCGGTGGGGGCGTACCTGCCGCTGTCGACGACGTCGCCGGTGTTCGTCGGCGGTTTGGTCCGGGCGCTCGCCGACGGTGCCGCCCGACGGCGGGGCGAGCGGGTCGGCGGCCCCGACGCGGAGCTCGGTCCCGGCAACCTGTTCGCGACCGGGCTGGTCGCCGGCGGTGCCGTGGCGGGCGTCGCCGTGGCGCTGCTGACGGTGACGGACGCGGGCGCGCGCGCGGTCGGGCGACTCTCCGTCGAGGCGGCGCTGACGCGCGCGCTGGGCGCGGGCGGCTACCAATTGCTGGGACTGGCCGTCTTCGGCGCGATGGCCGCCCTGCTGTGGCGTATCGCGCGCAGGCCGCCACCCAGCGCCTGACTGGGATAAGGTCGGGCGGTGAGCGCGACGGGACGTTGGACCGCGGTCATGCTGTGGGCGGCGGCGGCGATGACCGGCTGCGCGCGCGCGTCGTGGACGGTGGTTTCGCCCGGCGGCGCGGTGCGCGCCACGGTCATGTTGACGGACGCGGGTGGCGCCGGTCCCCAGGCGGCGGGGTCACGGCTTTACTACCGCGTCGAGGCGGGCGGCCCGGCGGCGTACGTCGAGGTCGTGCCGCTCTCGCCGCTCGGGATCGCACGCTCGGACGACGGTTTCGTCGATGGATTGACGTTCGAGGGCGATCGGGGCGACAGGCTCGTCGACCAGGCGTACACGATGCTCGTCGGCAAGCGAAGCCACTGCCGCGATCACGCGCGCGAGCGGACGCTGGCGTTCCGGTCGGCGGGCGGGCACGCGGTGGAGCTGGTCGCGCGCGCCTACGACGATGGCTTCGCGTTCCGTTACCGCTTTCCCGAGGCCGACGCGCGGCCGTACACGGTGACCGGCGAGGCGACCGGCTTCCGCGTGCCCTTCGGTAGCCAAGCCTGGATGATGCCGTACGACGCGCCGGGGATGTACACGCCCGCCTACGAAGACATCTGGCAGCGCGTGCCGGCGGGGACAGACGTCGCCGCCGCGGTGCACGGCTCGCCCGTGAACGGCTGGGCGCTTCCGGCGCTGTTCCAGACCCCGTCGCGGTTTTGGCTGCTGGTGACCGAGACCGACCTCGACGGCCGGTACTTCGGGGCCCACCTCGACGGGGCGGCGCCCGGTGGCCTCTACCGGGTCGCGCTGCCCGCCGCCGGCGAAGGGAACGGCATCGGCGTCCCCACCCCGTCGTCGGCGCTCCCGTGGCAGACCCCCTGGCGGGTCGTCATCGTGGGCGCGAGCCTGGGGACGATCGTCGAGTCGACGCTGCCGACCGACCTGGCGGCGCCGTCGACGATGGCCCACGCGGCGTGGATCAAGCCGGGGCGAGCGTCGTGGTCGTGGTGGTCGGATGATGCAAGCGCGACCGAATACGCGCGGCTCGTGCCGTTCGTCGATTTCGCCGCGGAGATGGGCTGGGAGTACAGCCTGGTCGACGCCGGCTGGGACCAGATGCGCGGCGGATCCTGGCGCGACCTCGCCGCCTACGCGGGCCGAAAAGGGGTGGGGATCTTCCTCTGGTACAACAGCGGCGGGCCGGGCAATTCGGTCCAGCAGTACGGGCCGCGCGATCGCCTGAACGATCCCGCCGCGCGCCGCGCCGAGCTGCAGGCGCTCGGCGCCGCCGGCGTGAAGGGGATCAAGGTCGACTTCTTCGGGAGCGACAAGCCGGCGACCATTCAGGTCTACCTCGACATCCTGCGCGACGCCGCCGCCGCGCGCCTGATGGTGAACTTCCACGGCGCGACGATGCCGCGCGGCTGGCAGCGAACCTATCCGAACTTGGTGGCGATGGAAGCGGTGCGTGGCGCCGAGATGTACAAGTTCGAGGCGAGCTACCCGGCGGGTCAGCCGGCGCGCAACACCATCCTGCCGTTCACGCGCAACGTGGTGGGCTCGATGGACTTCACGCCGGTGACGTTCAGCGACGCCGCCCACCCCCACGTCACGACCAACGCGCACGAGCTGGCGCTGGCGGTCGTGTTCGAATCGGGGGTTCAGCACTTCGCCGACAAAGTCGCCGCCTACCGGAGCCTGCACCCGGCGGCTCGCTCGATCTTGCAAACCGTCCCGACCGCCTGGGACGATACCCACCTCGTCGACGGCTTCCCCGGCGAGTGGCTGGTCCTCGCGCGCCGCAAAGGGAGGACCTGGTACGTCGCCGGTATCGTGGGCGACGGCCGGCCACGGACGATCGCGGTGCCGCTCGCGTTCCTCGAGGGTGGTGCCTACCAGATGACGTTGGTCTCCGACGGCGACAGCGATCGCGCGTTGCAGGCGCGCTCTGCTTCGATGTCCGCTACGGATACGCTGACCATCGCCGTGCGCGCCCAAGGCGGCTTCGTCGCCCGGCTCGAAGAGGATAAGGAAAACAAGCGGGCGTTCGTCCCATGAGGGGCACTACGTCGACTTGGCGCATGATTGCCGCTGGCTGAGGTACGCTCGAGCCTCAAACAAGCGAGGGGCGAGGACATGGCGACACCGGCGGTTCGACGTGCTGACTTCTTGATGGCGCTGGCCTACGCGACCGATCTGGCCACCGGACACTCGCGTGACTTCGCGCTGCGCTCGTGCGTCCTGGCGATGCGGATGGCGGACGCCGCGCACCTGGACGAACCGATGCGTCGCGCCGTCTACCATCAGGCGCTCCTTCGGTATATCGGCTGCAACGCGGACACTCACCTGCTGGCCGCCGCCTGGGGCGACGAGATCGCGCTGCGCCGCGAGCTGCAGGGCCTCGACTTCGGCGACAAGGCGGAGTTCGCCGCGGTCTTCGTCAGAGCCATCACGCGACTTTTTCCGGCGGCGCCGCCGTCGGAGCTCGCCGAGGCCGTCCAGCGCGGGCTGGCGCAGGCGCCGCAGGTGAATGTCCCGGTCCTGTCCGGACACTGCGAGGTCGCGCAGCGGCTCGCCGAGCGACTGGGGCTTTCCCCCGAGCTCCGGGAGAGCCTCGGCCAAATCTACGAGCGGTGGGACGGACGCGGATTGCCGCGCGGCCTGGCGGGCGAGGCGGTGAAGTTCCCGGTCCGGCTGGTGACCCTGGCCATGGACGCGATCGCGCTGACCGAGGCTCACGGGTTCGCCACCATGACGGTGATGATCGGCAAGCGCGCCGGCGGCGCCTACGAACCCGAGCTGGTGGAGCGCTTCCTGGCTGACGCGGAGCGGTTCATGGCGGGGCTCGACGGCCCCGTCGATCGCGCGACCATCCTGGCGCTGGAGCCCATGCCGCACGCGATGCTCGACGACGCGGCCTGCGAGGAAGCGTATCTCGCGATCGCCGACTTCATCGACATGCGAATGCCTTTCACGTTCGGCCATTCGCGCGCCGTCGCATCGCTCGCATCCGACGCGGCCCGCCGCATGGGCCTTCCGGCCGGTGATGTCCGTGACGTTCGCTGGGCAGCTTACGCGCACGACATTGGCGAGCTGACCGTCCCCGTCGCGACCTGGATGCGGGCCGGCGCGTTGACAGAACGGGAGACGGACGCCGCGCGGCTGCACCCGTACCACGGCGAACGCGCGCTGACGTCGCTGGGCAGCGACGGGAAGGTCGTCGCCGCGCATCGTGCAGCGCCATCACGAGCGGCTCGATGGCAGCGGCTACTACCGCAACTCGCGCGGCCCCGATCTGTCGCCTGCTGCGCGCATCTTGGCGGCGGCCGAGGCGTTCCAGACCGCGCGCGAGGCACGGCCCCACCGCTCAGCTGTCAGTGATGTCGCCGCCGCGGCCAAGCTGCGCGGCGCGGTCAAGGAAGGGAAGCTTTGCCCCGACGCCGTCGAGGCGGTGCTCGCCTGCGCCGGTCAACCCGCCCGGCGCGCGGCGCCCGAGCGCCTGGCTGGCCTGACCCCACGTGAGATCGAGGTTCTGCGGTTGATTGCGGCCGGCGACACGACGAAGGAAGCGGCCCGTAAGCTGGAGATCGCCACCAAGACCGCGGACAACCACATTCAGAGCCTGTATTCGAAGATCGGCGTCACGACCCGCGCGGGCGCGGCCCTCTACGCGCTCGAGCGCGGCTTGGTCCAGCACGAAATAGCACTGGCATAGGGAATCTTCCCCATGTGGGGAAGGGAGGTGGCCGGCATCCTCCGAGCGTGAACGGGCCATGGGGTCCGCAACCAACTCGGAGGAGAAGCCATGAAAGAGCCAGCCATCAAAGTGGGCGTGATCGCGGACCAGACGGGGCCGCTCTCGTTCGTGGGCGTCGCGAACGGCAATGTCGCGCGGATGGTCATCGACGACATCAACGCCGCGGGGGGCTTGCTGGGGCGCCGGCTCGAGCTGCACCTGGAAGACAGCGCGACCATCGACAGCGTCGCCGAGGCGAAGGCGACCAAGCTGGTTCAGCACGACGGCGTCGACGTGCTGTTCGGCGGCATCTACAGCTCGACGCGGCAGGCGATCAAGGGACCCGCCGTCACGAAAGGCAAGAAGCTCTACATCTATCCCGAGCAGTACGAGGGGCAGGAGAGCGATCCGTTGATCTTCTGTACGGGGCCGGTGCCGGCCCAGCAGGTCGATCCGCTGATCCCGTGGTTGATGCAGAAGACAGGCGCGAAACGGTTCTATCTGCCGTCCGCCGACTACATCTGGCCGCGCATTTTGAACCAGCGGGTGCGGCAGGTGGTCACCGCCAACGGCGGCAGCATCGTCGGCGAAGAGTACTTTCCGCTGGATCACGGCGATTACGCGCGGACGGTCGAGAAGATCATGTCGACCGGCGCCGAGGTGGTGTTCAACACCATCGTCCCGCCGGGGGTGTCGCCATTCCTCGAGCAGCTGCACGAGGCGGGGTTCAGCGCGCGCGGCGGCCAGCTGGTCTGCACCTACTTCGACGAGAACTTCCTGAACATGGTGCCGGCCCCGCACGTCGAGGGGCTCTACAGCTGCCTCGACTATTACCAGGTCGGTCACCGAGCCGTTCAGCGCGGCGCTGCTCCGTCGCTACGAGGAGCGCTTTCCCGGCCCGGCCAAGTTCACCGGCGGCGGCGCCTGCTCGGGCCTGTACCGCGGCATGAAGCTGTGGGAGGCCGCGGTGAAGGAAGCGGGCTCGCTGGTGCAAGAGGCGGTCATCCGCGCGCTGGACCACGCGACCATCGCCGAGGGCCCCGGCGGACCGGCCCAGATGGTCCCCGGCCAGCACCATGTCCGCATGAACATGTACATCGCGCAGGCGACGGGCGGCCGGTTCCAGGTCGTCAAGAATCTCGGCGCGATCGAGCCGAACGAGGCACCGGTCCGGGCCGCCGCTTAGAGCAGACGTTCACGCACAAACCTCACGACCAAGGAGAAACGACCATGATGCTTGCAACGACGAAGGTGGAAGACTTTGACCGTTTTCTGGAGGTGTTCTCGACGAAAGGCGCCGAGAAGCGAAAGCAGCACGGATCGAAGGGGGCAGCCGTCTTCCGCGACCCGATGGAGGCCGATCGGGTGTGGGTGATCTTCGATTGGGACGAGCAAGGCTTCAAGAACTACCTGGCCGACCCGGACGTCCCGGCGATCATCAAGGCCGCCGGACACGTCGGCAAGCCGCAGCCGGCGCATCCTGGGCGGCAAGTACGGCGCGTAGAGCAGCAGGAGCCGAGGGCCGGCACCCGGTTCGGGTGCCGCGCCCGGTGCGCGGCCGGCGGACGTGAGGTCACATCTCGGCCGAGTGAAACCGCAAGTAGCTGCCCAGCGCGTCGGCCGGACTCAGCCAGATCTCGTGTTTTGAATCGACGAGCGGCTGCACGCCTCGTTGCCGCAACACGGCCGCCGTTGCCTGGAGATCGCCCACGCGCACCGAGGCCGACAGCATGTACGGCGCCACCGGGACGGGTTCCCTCGCGAATGGCGGCACCGCCTTCACGAACTGAAGCTCACCGCGATCGAGACGAATCACCTGCTGGTCGCCGGAGGTCACCGGCGCCCGAGCGGTGTAGCGGCCGTACCGGGCGGCGACCGCCACGTTGTCCCCCACCAGCAGTGTCAGCCCGGTCAGCGCCGCAGCGCCGTTGGCGTGGTCCGTCGTCCCGGGTCTCCAGAACAGCTCGGGAGTGTGGTTGGTCAGCAACTGCACGCGTCCCTCGCCCATCTGACCGGGCTGCGGGCGCAAGACGTCGATGTGCGTCTGCTGCGTCTCGTCGGGCGAGATGCAGACGGGCCGCCGCAACTGCACGACCGGCTGCATCTGGAAGCCGCGTTCGATCAGCCGCTGCCGCTCGCCACTCACGTTGGCGTGAGTGAACGCGATCAGATGCAGGCCCTGGTATCGCCTGATCGCCTGTAGCAACTCTGTCGCCAACGGCGTCTCGCTGGTCGCCGCCAGCACCTCGAGAAAGCCGCTGCCCAGCATCACCAAGCGGTTCGAGGTGCCCGTCTTGACCAGCTCACCACGATCGTCGAGGCGCATCTGGACGTTGGTCGGCGAAACCTCGAATCCGAGCCGCTCTGCGTCGCGCGCCGCACGGTCAAGGTCGTCGACGAAGTACCCGACGTGGTCGAGGAAGATCTGATCGCCGGTCGGACTTTGCTTAAAGGCCATGCGATCCATCCCCACGTTGACGCTGTCACGCCTCTTGGGGCGATCGCGGACCTCTGGGCGGCAGGCGATCGAACATCGGAACTTTCTCGAGCTCGCGATCCCAATCTGCGCGGCTCGCGACGAAGATGTGCGCGTCCGGGCGAACCGTGATTGGGTTTTCCAGGCAGCCTGCCGGCACGATCACGGTCGCGGCTTCGGCGGGTAGCCGTGGCAGCGCCGAGCCGCAGGTCTTGCAAAAGCTCTTCGCGTGCCGGGTGGATGGCAGGTGATAAGTCGTCACCTGGTTCTCCCCCGCGAGCCAAGTGAGCTTCGCGGTAGTGGAAAAGAGGTTGGCGGCGTGGGCCGAACCCGTGTCTTTTCGGCAAAACGAGCAATGGCAAAGGAAGAAGCGCTCGAAGCTCCCTTCAACCTCGAAGCGCACCCCGCCGCACAGGCACGAGCCCGCGTGTCGCGTCGTCATGCCTGCTTGTATCACGTGGCCGGTGGCTGACGGGCTACGGGTCAGCGCCCACGGTCACGCCTCGAGAGCGTCGGCTCGATCGGCGAAGAGCCTTGGGTCCGAGCGCGTCCCCCGCTTCACCATCGACGCTGTGCGGCTGGCAAGATTCGAACTTGCTACCCCCGGCTTCGTAGGCCGGTGCTCTATCCAGATGAGCTACAGCCGCGTACTTTTGAAGCGACACGTATGCCGTGCGCGTCGGCGCACGTCAAGTGCGTCGTGCAGCGCTCGTCACTTGCGCGCGCGCGGCTGTTCCTCTATGGTGCCCCCTGCCGTGCAAACGGCATGGAGAGGTGGCCGAGAGGCCGAAGGCGGCGGTTTGCTAAACCGTTATACGGCCCAAAAGCTGTATCGAGGGTTCGAATCCCTCCCTCTCCGCGGAGCGGCATTACACTGTGTGACTGGAGGATGAGATGAAGCGGACCTGGCTGGCGGCAGCAGCTCTCTTCGGACTGATGGGGTGTGGCGGCGGCACGACGCGCACAGTCGCCTATGATTGTCAGTTCACGGTCGAGACCTTCGGGTACGTATACGGCGTCGAGACCGACTGGGTGGGCAACGTCGGCGACAGCATCCCCGCCGGAACATCCGCCTGTGTCGAAGGGCCGTACGCTAATCCCGATGGCGGGGACATCGTGTTCGATATCACGGACACGTTCGGCGACGACATGGACGTCTCGGTCGTTCAAAACGGCGCCTCGTGCGACGGGTCGCGGGGGTATGGCAAGGTCGGCTCGACCTCGTGGGCCGGCACTTTGTCGAGCGACACCGGGCCGCTGCCGGCCGGGCTCTACAGCCTGGCCGTCAGTTGCTACAACTAAGTGCCCTTCGCGTGATCGGGGCGGGGCTGCCGCCCACGGTTGGCTGGAAGGCGACCGTTCAGGGGCAGGCGGCGGATACCAACGTGTTCACGCATTTCGACAACACCGCGCTGCCGCCGCTCATGTTGAGGCAGTTAGCCGCGCAGTTCCCCACGCACGGATAGCTCTTCTCGTGGCAGTCGATCACCGCCGTGCACTTGGTCGATAGATCCGTCGAGTTGTCCTTGCAGCTGCTGCAGGGCGGCGCGCCCGGGTAGGCGTAGCCCATCTCGCGAATCTTCTCGACGCAGTTGGCGCCGCCAGCCCCGGCGGTCCCTCGCGCGCCCGCCGCACCGGAGCGTCCCGCCGCCCCACCGGTGCCGCCAGTGCCGGCCCGTCCCGCGGCGCCTGCAGCGCCGCCCGTACCGTGTGCGCCCGCAGCGCCAACGGAGCCGCCCGTCGCCATCACGCCGCCCGTGCCCGGCGTACCGCCTGTGGACACGCGCCCACCTGTGCCGAGCACGCCCCCCGTCGACGTCGACCCGCCCGTGCCCGGCTGCCCGACCCCGCCCGTCGACAGGACGCCGCCGGCGCCGGTGGTGGCGCTTCCGCCCGTCCCCGGCGCCACGCCGCCGGTGGCCGTCGCCCCGCCCGTGCCGAGGGACGCGCCCCCCGTGCCGGTCTCCAGACCGGGCGACCGAAAGTATTCGTCCGGCCCCTGGCAGCCGCCGCCCCAGGCCATGACCAAGGCAACCAAGGATCCGAGAAAAACGACGCGCTTCATCATCACCGCCGTGCGGCTGAAAATTTAGACCAACTCAGACCGGCGACCATACCACGAACGCCCGAAATCCCCGGAACCGGTCGGCCCCCCCCACAAGAGCCCTGGAAGACCCGACAGCGGCCGGTCAGGCAGATTTTCTGAGGAGGAGGAGGGATTCGAACCCCCGGCGCTTTCGCGCTACGGTTTTCAAGACCGTCGCCTTCGACCACTCGGCCACTCCTCCGGAACTTCTAGTTTCAGCTACTTACGCCCTCGGCCGCACCGTCGTCAACGGCGACCGTGGCTATTCCCTGGCCATCCTGCTCGTGGCCGAGAATCTCCCCAGCGAGCCCCCGCCCATGGCGTGCCGCGTAGGTGTGCCGGCTGGCGGTTGCGTTCGTCCGTGATGAGTTATTCTATCGCGCGACCCGAGCGGCGTGCTTTCCGGGGCGTGCCCGCGCCAGATCGTGGGCATTCTGTAGGTTCGTCCAGAACTCCGGGGTGGTACCGAACGCGTCCGCGAACAGCCACGCCGTTTCTGGCGTGATACCGCGCTCGCCGTTGACGATCTCGTTGATCCGCTGGATCGGGATGTGGAGCTCATACGCCAAAGCGCTCTGCAATATCTCCAGCGGCTTGAGGAACTCCTCGAGGAGCACCTCGCCGGGGTGAGTCGGGATTCTGTTTTCGGGGATCATCTGCTTCCTCCTGTTCCTTCTGCCCCGCAGATTTTCAGTGGTAGTCCGTAATCCTCACTTCGCACGCCGAGCTGTCTTCCATCGAAAGACGATCCGCCACTGATCGTTGATTCGGATGCTGTGGTACCCCTTGAGATCGCCCTTCAGGGGCTCAAGCCGATTGCCAGGCGGCGCCTTCAGGTCATCGAGGACCGCCGCAGCGTTCATCATATCGAGCTTCCGCCTGGCTACCTTCTGAACCTCAAGCAACCACCGCCGAACGCGCGCTGAGTCGACCCCGTGGAACACGGTCGGCCGTCGCGCCTTCGCAGTCCGCAAGTAGCCGTAAGTCAGGTGCCTTCGCGACCCGCGCCTCCGTCGCGCGGACTGTACCGAGAGTCCGCTCGTCGAGGTCCTCCGCGCGACTCGAACGCCGGCGGGGCCGGTGGCTACTCGTGCTCTTGCAGGCCGGGGACGGCGTAAGGGCGGGCGGTGCTGTCGGGGCTGGCGGTGGGGGGCGCGCCCGGCGGTGCGTGGCCGTCACCGTCTGACGCCGGCTCGGGTCCGTCCTCCACGGCGGAGGGCGGCGGCACCGCGCTGGCCACGGGCATGCGCCCCGGCTCTTCGCGACGTTCGCGCTCGCGCCGGTCGTCGCGCCGGTCTTGCGGCTGGCGCCAGTCGACCGGCACGGACGGCGACGTCAGGAAGGTCTCGGGATTCGGCAGCACCAGCGCGTGGCGCAGCACTTCGTCCATGTGCTCGACGGGGACGACCTTCAGCGTCTTGAGGACGCGCTTGGGGATGTCGCGCAGGTCCTTGGCGTTCTCCTTCGGCATGATCACCGTCGTGATCCCCGAGCGGTGGGCGGCCAGGATCTTCTCCTTCAGCCCGCCGATCGCCAGCACGCGGCCGCGCAGCGTGATCTCGCCGGTCATCGCCAGGTTGCGCCGAACCGGGACGCGCAGCAGCGCGGAGACCAGCCCGGTGCACATGGTGATGCCCGCAGAGGGACCATCCTTGGGGATGGCGCCTTCCGGCAGGTGCACGTGAATGTCCGCCCGGCTGTAGAAATCGCGGTCCAGCCCCAGCGATGGGGCCCGCGCCCGCACGTAGCTGATGGCCGCCTGCGCCGACTCCTGCATGACGTCGCCGAGCTTGCCGGTCAACACCAGCTTGCCCTTGCCCGACACGATTGACACCTCGGTCGCCAGCAAGTCACCGCCGTGCATCGTGACCGCCAGCCCCATGACGAGGCCGATCTCGTCCTGGCCGTCGTGCCGCCCATAGCGGTAGCGGTGCGGCCCCAGATAGCGCGACAGGCGCTTGGGCGTGATGCGCCAGACCGGGGACGGCCCGTCGTCCAGCGTCCGCACCGGCGTCTTCTTGGCCACCACGTCGCGCGCGATCTTGCGGCAGACGGTGGCGATCTCGCGCTCGAGGTTCCGGACCCCCGCCTCTTTCGTGTAGTGGTGAATGACGTCGCGGACGGCGTCCTCCGGGAATTCCAGCGCGACGTCGCCGATCCCGTTGTCCTTCTTCTGCTTCGGGATCAGATAGCGCTCGGCGATCGAGACCTTCTCGAACTCCGTGTACCCGGGGAGCTGGATGATCTCCATGCGGTCCTGCAGCGGGATCGGGATCCCATGCAGGTAGTTGGCCGTCGTGATGAACATGACGTCCGACAGGTCGTAGTCGAGGTCCAGATAATGGTCGTTGAAGGTGCCGTTCTGTTCGGGGTCCAGTACCTCCAGCAGCGCCGCCGACGGGTCGCCGCGGAAGTCGGTCGACATCTTGTCGATCTCGTCGAGGAGAAAAACCGGGTTCTGCGTGCCGGCCTTCTTCAGCGACTGAATGATCTTGCCGGGCAACGCGCCGATGTAGGTGCGGCGGTGGCCGCGGATCTCGGCTTCGTCCCGCACGCCGCCCAGCGACAGCCGCACGAAGTTGCGGCCGGTGGCCTTGGCGATCGATCGCGCCAGCGACGTCTTGCCGACGCCGGGCGGCCCGACCAGGCACAAGATTGGCCCCTTGAGCTTCTTCACCAGGGCCTGAACGGCCAGGTACTCGAGGATGCGCTCTTTGACCTTCTTGAGGCCATAGTGGTCCTCGTCCAGAATCCTTTCGGCGTCGACGACGTCCAGCTTCTCGTCGGTCTTCTCGCCCCAAGGCAGGCCCAGCACCCAGTCGACGTAGTTGCGCACCACGGCCGCCTCGGCCGACATGGGGGCCATCATGCGGAGCTTCTTCAGCTCCTTTTTGACCTTGGCCTGCGCCTCTTTGGACAGGTTCTTCTGCTTGGCGCGATCTTCCAGCTCGGTGAGCTCGTTCTTGAACTCGTCGCGATCTCCCAGCTCTTTCTGGATCGCCTGCATCTGCTCGTTGAGGTAGTACTCCTTCTGCGTCTTCTCCATCTGCTTCTTGACGCGCGTCCGGATCTTCCGCTCAACCTGCAGGATCTCGATCTCGGCCTTGATGAGCTCGTAGAGCCGCGCCAGCCGCTTGGACGGAGAGTCGATCTCCAGGATGGCCTGCTTGTCGGCCAACTTCAGTTGCAGCTGCCCGACCATCGTGTCGGCCAGCTGGCCTGGGTCTTCGATGGTCTGCACCGAGATCAGGATCTCGGGCGCGATACGCTTGTTCAGCTTCACGTAGGTCTCGAACGTCGCGTGGACCTCGCGCACCAGCGCGTCCAGCTCGACCGAGCGCTCGTGGACCTCCGGGACCTCCTCGATCTCGACGGTGAAAAAGCCGTCGGTCTGGGTGAACCGCTTGATGGCCGCGCGGCGCTTGCCCTCGACCAGGACCTTGACCGTCCCGTCCGGCAGCCGCAGCAGCTGGATGATCGTCCCGACCGTGCCGATCGTGAAGATGTCCTCTGGAACCGGCTCGTTCGTCTTGGCCTTGCGCTGGGCGGACAGGAAAATTTCCTTGTATCCACCCTTGCCCATGGCCTCTTCGAGCGCGCCGATAGACTTCTCCCGGCCAACGAACAACGGCACGACCATGTGCGGGAACACGACGATGTCCCGCAACGGCAGCAGTGGAACGCGGCGCGGCCCTCTTTTGTCCTCGTGGCGGTCGGACATGCGTCAGGTTGAATCGTAGCGCCGTGTGGGGTCCGACGCCAAATTCAAGTGCGGTTCAGCTCACGATATCCCGTGGCCGAGATCCTGGCGCCCCGGCTGGGGGCCTGCGGCCGGCTAGTTGGCGTGGCCCGGCAGGCGGCCGGTTCCATCGTCGCCGGTGAGGTCGACCTCAGCCTGGACCCTGTCCTCGTCCTGGCCGTCGTTCGCCTCGGTCGATTGCTGCAGGTGCACGATGATCGGCTCTCCGGAAACGTGCCCGGGAACTGGCTCGATGGAAGCTGCGTTCATCTGCCAGGTCCGGGTGTGGCACCCGCCGGTCAGGGCGCTGGTCGCCATCAGGGAGAGGCCCCCCAGGCCCAGGGCCACGCTCCAGTAAAGGAACGCCGACACGAACAAAAGCGGCATCCACGCGATCCAGCGCGTCGAAGGTCGTTCCGAACGGTCGATCATGATTCCTCCTTCAGGCGGTAATGCTAAGAGGCCTTGCTCTCTCCGGCCGCGGGCCCCTTCTGGTACATGAAAAGCGGCTGCTGCCCTTTTTGAATCGTCTCTTCATTGATGACGACCTCCCGGATGGGCGTTCCGGTGGTCGGCACCTCGAACATGATGTCCAGCATCGCCTGTTCGAGGATCGCCCGCAGCCCGCGCGCGCCCGACTTGTGCTTTTGCGCGTCCAGCGCGACTGCCTGCAGCGCGCCTTTCGTGAACCGCAGCTTCACGCCGTCCATCTCGAACAACTTCTGGTACTGGCGGACCAGCGCGTTCTTCGGCTTGGTCAGGATGTCGATGAGCGCCGTCTCGTCCAACTCGTGCAGCGGCGCGATGACCGGCAAGCGGCCGACGAATTCGGGGATCATGCCGTACTTCAACAGATCCTCGGGCTGGACCTCGCGCAGCAGATCCCACACCCGCCGCTCCTTCTTGGACTGGATCTTGGCGCCGAAGCCGATCTGCTTTTGCCCGATGCGCTGCTCGATGATGTCTTCCAGACCGACGAACGCGCCCCCGCAGATGAAGAGGATGTGCGTCGTGTCGACCTGAAGGAACTCTTGCTGGGGATGCTTGCGCCCGCCCTTGGGCGGCACGTTGCAGACGGTCCCCTCGAGGATCTTCAGCAGCGCCTGTTGCACGCCCTCGCCCGACACGTCGCGCGTGATGCTGGGGTTCTCACCCTTGCGCGCGATCTTGTCGATCTCGTCGATGTAGACGATCCCGCGCTGCGCCTTCTCGATGTCGTGGTCGGCGTTCTGCAGCAGGTTGACGATGATGTTCTCGACGTCCTCGCCGACGTAGCCGGCCTCTGTCAGGTTCGTGGCGTCGGCGATCGCGAATGGGACGTTCAGGATCTTGGCGAGCGTCTGCGCCAGCAGCGTCTTGCCGCACCCGGTCGGGCCCAGCAGCAGGATGTTCGACTTGCCGAGCTCGACGTCCTCCGAGCCGACCTTGGCGTCGATCCGCTTGTAGTGATTGTGGATGGCGACGGCCAGAATCTTCTTGGCGCGCTCTTGGCCGATGACGTAATCGTCGAGCACCGCCTTGATCTCGGCGGGCTTGGGGACCGGCGCCAGTCCGAAGCTCTCGGACTCTTTCTCGATCTCCTCCGCGATGATGTCGTTGCAAAGACCGATGCACTCGTCGCAGATGTAGACGGTCGGGCCCGCGATCAGCTTCTTGACCTCTTTCTGGCTCTTTCCGCAGAACGAGCAGGAGAGGTTTCCGTGATCGTCACGCTTGCGCTCGGCTGGCACCTAGAAAACCATAGCACACGTCCACGCGCGCGTGTGCAGCCCGGTCAGACCTCGTAATCGACCACGCGGCGTTCCGTGCGGGCTTCGAGGATGAAGGGCTTGATGGCCTCGTGCTCCGGGTGGACCAGGTAGAGCTGCAGGGCGGCACGCGATTCGAACTCCGAGTAGAGCGCCAGGTCGCTGGCGCCCTCTTCGCGGCTGAAGTCGTGCCCCACTTCCAACCGAAGCATGCCCGGAATGCGGCCGCGCAAGGCCTCCAGCTTTTCCTGGATGGCGCGCGCGTTTTCGGCGGCTGGGCGGCCGTGGGCCTCCGGCTTGAGACGCCAGAAGACGAGGTGCTTGACCACGCGCTACTTGCCGGTGGAGGACGGCTTTTGGATCAGAACCTCGTCGATGATCCCGTATTCCTTGGCCTCCATCGCGCTCATGAAGTAGTCGCGCTCGGTGTCTTGCTTGATGCGGTCGATGGGCTGGCCGGTGTGCTTGACCAGCAGCTCGTTCAGGCGGTCGCGCGTCCGCAGGATCTCGCGGGCGTGGATGTCGATGTCGGTCGCCTGCCCCGAAAACCCACCCAGCGGCTGGTGAATGAGGACGCTGGAGTGCGGCAGCGAGAAGCGCTTGCCCTTGGTGCCGGCGGCGAGCAAGAACGATCCCATCGAAGCCGCCTGCCCCATGCAAAACGTCGCCACGTCGGGGCGCACGTACTGCATGGTGTCGTAGATCGCCAGGCCCGCCGTGACCATGCCGCCCGGCGAGTTGATGTACAGCATGATGTCCTTGTCCGGGTCCTCGCTCTCGAGGAACAGGAGCTGGGCGATGATGATGTTGGCGACCTGATCGTCGACCGCCGTCCCCAGGAAGATGATCCGGTCCTTCAGCAGGCGCGAAAAGATGTCCCACCCGCGTTCGCCCCGGTGGGTCTGCTCGATGACGGTCGGGATGATGAAGTTCGAGATGGGGGGCGGCGGCACGTCGCGCATGGGCGGGTCCTTTCGGGGCGGCGGACTACTTACTTGGCTTTGTCTCTCTCTTGCGACCGCGCCTCGCGGCGCGCTTCTTCCGGCGTGACGATCAGCGACCCCTCGGGCTTGGTCGGCGGATCTTCGTCGGTGATCTTAGCCTGCGAGATCAGCATATCAAGCGTCTTCTGTTCGCGGATCTGCGCCTCGATCTGCGCGATGCGCCCGTCCTTTTCCAGATCCGCGCGCAGCTGCTTGACGGCGACGTTGCGTGACGACGCCAGCTCGGCGAGACGCTTTTGCACGTCGGCGTCCGTCGACGTGATCCCCTCGCGCTCGGCGATCGCCTGCAGCAAAATCGCGCCGCGGGCCTCTTCCTCGGCCTCGCCCCGCACCTCACGCCGCATTCGCTCCTCGTCGAAGCTCTCGGCATCCACGCCCATCATGGCCAGCTGGTTCTTGGCGCGGTTGACGATGGCCTGGGCGTAGCGATCGATCAGAGCCGGCGCGACCGGGAAGGTGTTGCGCTTGACGACCTCCTTGATGAGCGCGCGCTCGACCTCGCGCTTGATCCGCTGCTGCTCGGTCTCGAGCAGCTTCTCGCGGACCTTGGCGCGCAGGCCGTCCAGGGTCTCGGCTTCTCCGGTGTCCTTGGCCAGCTCGTCGTCCAGCGCCGGCACCTGCTTTTCGCGCGCCTCCTTGACGACCGCGTTCAGCTTCACGCGCCGACCGGCGAGCTCTCCGGGGACGCCCTCGGCCGGCAGCGTGTAGTCGACCTCGAACGTGGCCTCACCGGCGATGGGCTTGCCGCGCAGGTGGCTGGCCAGCCCCGGCAGCGGACCGCCCACCTCGTCCTCCAGGTCGACGACCACCTCACGCCGCTTGATCTTGTGCTCGCCGACCTTGCCGGTCAGCTCGACACGCACCAGATCGCGCGGGCCCGTCTCGGTGCGCCCCTCGACCGGCTTGAACTGCGTGAGCCGCTTGCGGTACCCCTCGAGCGCCTCCTGGACCTGTTCGTCGGTGACCTTCGGTGGCCGCCGCGAGACCGGCACGCCCGAGTAGTCCTGCGGCGCGACGGTCGCCCGGACCTCGACGCGGGCCGAGAATTTGAAGGGGGCCCCGGTCTTGATCTCGATCTCCGCGACGGCAGGCGGGGCGACCGGCTGGATCTGGTTCTCGCGGATGGCCTGGCCGATCGACCGTTCGACCAGCTCGCGCGCCACCTCGTCCTCGACCTGTCGCCGGTACATCTTCTCCAGCAGGGCCCGGGGCACCTTTCCGGGGCGAAAACCGGGCAAGCGCACGCCTTTGCGCAGGCTGTCATAGGCTTTGTCGAGCTTGGGGGCGACGTCGGTCCAGGGGAGCTCGAACTCGACCCGCTTTTCGACCGGCGAAAGATCCTCGATGGTGATTTGCATCGTTTTAGCCGGGCTTGTCTACCCCCACCCCCCATGCGACGCAAGCCCACCGAATCGGGCTTGCACGGGACCAAGGCTTTGGTCAGCATAGGGCCCCTCCATGGGTCTCGCCGGATTCACCCTCGCCGATCGCCTCGGGGCCAAGTCCTCGCCCTGCTCCGTTGCTGGTTGCACCCGCACCTGGATCAGCATTGCTGGGGGCAAAGCCGCCAAGCTGGGGGGCCGCGGCGCGGCCGATCCCGCGGACCCGGCGTCGTCGATGTGCGACCCCTGCCGCGAGGCGTTCCGCCGCGCGCAGGACGCGCAGCGCCCCTGTGATCGCCCGGGCTGCGACGGCACCTGGACCTGGCCGGCGATGGCCCAGGTCGAAGCCGCTGCCGCCAACCGGCCTGCCCCGCGCGGTCTGTGCGCCGGCTGCGAGACCAAGCTGAGCGCGCTCAGCGACCAGACGTTGCCCTGCGCGGTGCCGGGTTGCTCGCGCACCGCGATCTATTCGCGCCGCGCGCAGCTGCTGGCGGGGGCGCCCGAGACGACCATCGAGCCGCCCGCGCTGCGCTGTGCGCAATGCGAGAGCGTCTACCGCAAGCTGAAGGACCGCCCCGTCGCGTGCGGGATCAACGGCTGCAAGCACAAGTGGGTCTGGAGCGCCGACGAGCAGATTCAGGCCTACGCGGGCGGCCTGTCGAACGAACCGCCGCGGCGGATGTGCGAGAGCTGCAAGGCCGACTTCGGCGCCATCGCCGACCGTGAGGTCCGGTGCCGGACCTCGGGCTGCAAGCACACCTGGACCTGGAGCCGGGGCGATCAGCTGGACGAATGCGTCGCCGGCAAACCGATCCCCAAGGCGCCCCGCCGGATGTGCGAGAGCTGCCTCACCATCTACCAGTCCACCAAAGACGTCGAGCGCCCCTGCCGGCGTCCGGGGTGCAAGCGAACCTGGACCGACAAGCGCGGCGCCCAGCTGGCGCGCGCCGTGCGCGGCAAGACCGGCGATCCCTACCCGCAGTACTGCGAGATCTGCGCGAAGGAGATGGGCGAGCTCGAGGATCGACAGATCCCGTGCAGGACCGAGAACTGCGAAGGCACGTGGACCTGGACCAAGCAGGCGCAGCTGGCCGCGGGCGTCCGCCCGGAGCCCAAGGTCCCCGAGAAGCTCAACGGCGAGTCAAGAGGAGGCGGCGGCAAGCACCGGCACCAGCACGCCGCCGAGGAAGCCGCAGCAGCGGCCCCGAGGAGCGCCCCGGAGCAGGCGGCCGAGGCGACGGCCTCAGTCGATTCAGGCGCCGAAGCGGCACCCGCCGAGACCGTTCCGGAGGCGTCCGTCATCAGCGCGGGCGCGGCGCCAGCGGCAGCCAACCAGAAGCGGTCGCGCAACCGCAAGAAGCGACGCCGAGAGATCCGGCCGCCCGAGCGGAAATGCCAATCCTGCGTCGACTTTTTGAAGGACAAAAAGACGGTCGAGATCCCGTGCAAGCATTGCGGCACGCCCATCTACTGGCCGCCGGAGAGCCAGCTGCAGACGCACCTCGGGGCCTGGTCCGAGCCTTCGATGTGCGGCGCCTGCAAGCGGGACGCAACCGAGGCGGCGCGAGCGGTCGAGCGTGAGGCGTTGCGCGCCGCTGCCACCGCGAACCAGCCTCACCCGCCCGGTGCCGAGCCGGCGACCGAAGCGCCGACGGCCGAAGCACCGGCCGCCGAAGCGCCGGCCGCCGAAGCACCGGCCCCGACCGTCACCAGTTAGACGCCAGGACGCGAGGACGCCAGGAGCTCCTGAGCCGGATTCTTGTGATGGCTCCCCGCCAGATGTTTTGGCGTCCCTGGCGTCCCGGCGCTTGATTGAACCACTATCGGCCCGCCAGCGCGCGAGCCAGGGGGTAATCGGCGGGGAGTAGCTCTAGCTCCGGCAGGCGCGCGGCTTCGATCCAGGCGACCTCGGCGACGTCGACGGCGCGCGGCGTGCCGGCGGTGACAGTCGCCACGTAGACGAGCATGTAGAGGTCGAACTCGGGGTAGGCGTGGAACACCACCTCGTGGATGCGGCCCACGGCGACCTCGCACCCCAGCTCTTCGCGCACCTCGCGGGCCAGGGCCTCCGTGGGCGGTTCGCCCGGCTCGACCTTGCCGCCCGGGAACTCCCACAGGTTGGGCATCGGCTGGTCGGCGCGCCGGCGCGACATGAGGATCTTCGATCCGTCGCGCACCAGCGCCGCGACCACCAGCTTGCGAGGGCGCACCTCAGCTCACGCGCGAGGCGGCCTGTCCGCCGTCCGGGGGCTCGGGCGTCGTCGCGTCGCGCCCGCCGGCCGTCCGCTCGATGAGCGCCATCAGATCCTCGAGGCGGAACGGCTTCTGAATGACCGCGGCGACCGACTCTTCCAGAAACCGTCGCGCGTCGCTGGAGAAGGCGCCGCCCGTCACGAAGACGAACCGCTCGCTCAGCGCCGGCAGCCGCGACCGCACGGCGGCGTGCAGCTCCATTCCGGACATCTCCGGCATCTGCAGGTCGCACAGGATGACGTCGAAGCCGGCGTCGCGCTCGAGCAGCCGCAGGGCCTCGTGGCCGCCCAGCGCCGTGGTCAGCTCGTGCGCGTCGCCGACCATCCGCCGGTAAGCCTTCAGCAGCAACGCCTCGTCGTCGACGGCCAGCACGCGCCGGCGCGGGTAGCCGCGCGTGGGCGCCGAGGTGGCCGCGGCGACATGGGCAGGCACGCTCCCCTCGTCGGCGGGCAAGCGGACGCGGAACGTCGATCCCTCGCCCCCGCGCGTGTCGACCAGAATCTCGCCGCCCAGCGAGCGCACGATGCCCAGCGAGATCGGCAGCCCGAGCCCAGTCCCCATGCCGCGCGGCTTGGTCGTGAAGAACGACTCGAAGATGCGGGGCAGGACCTCGGCCGGGATTCCGGGGCCGTTGTCGGCGACCTCGACGATCACGTCGGCGCCTTCGTCGTAACTGCGCACGCGCACCACGTTTCGCTTGGTTTGCGTTTCGTCCAGCGCCTGCGCCGCGTTCAGGATCAAGTTCAAGAACACCTGCCCCAGCCGAGCGCCGCTGCCGCGCACGCAGCGCGACGCCTTCAGCTCGCGCTCGACCCGCGCGCGGTATTTCAGCTCGTTGCGGAGCATCCCCAGCGCCGATTCGATGGCCAGGTTGACGTTGACCGGCGCGTTGGCCTCTTCATCGACGTGCGAGAACGATCCCAGATCCCGCACGATCCGATGGATGCGGGCCATCCCTTCCTTGGATTCCTGCAGGATCATGTTGGCCTCGAACAGCAGGTCCGACAGGCCCCGGCGGGCCGCCACCGGATCGGCCGGTTCGCGCAGCCGCTCTTCGATGAGGCGGAGCTGTCCCGCCAGCGCTTCGATGTTCGCCAGAACGAACGCCGCCGGGTTGTTGATCTCGTGGGCCACGCCGGCGGCCAGCAGACCGATCGACGCCAGCTTCTCGGCCTGCAGGCGGCCAATCTCGCGTTCGCGTTCATCGGTCGTGTCGCGGACGTAAAGAAGGACGCCGCGCCCGGGCAAGGGGTAGGCGTGCACCGCGAACACCTGCCCATCCAGGCACAGACTGCGATCGGCGGTCGTCGCGCTGGTCATGGCCTCCTGCACGGCCGCCTGTAGTTCTTCGCGCAAGCGGCCGCTGTAGAGCCGTTCCCCGGCGGCGTTGGCGATCTGCAAGCTTCCGTCCGGAGCGACCAGACAGACGCCATCCTCGAAGGCCTGGAAAGTCTCGCGCAAGACCGCGTCGCGGGCGGCGTCACCGCCCGCCAGCGCCGCCTTCAGCCGGTCGGCGCGGATGAAGACGAAGTCTTGCCCGGCGCCGGCTGCCGCGGTCAACGTCGAGGCGAACGAGAGCTGAAGGCCGGCCCCGCTGCGCGATGCCAATGTCTCGCTCGCCGCGCGTGCGGCGCCCGGCGGGTCATCGACGAGGATTATGCGCGCCATGGGGTGTCGGTGAGTCGGATGGCGGCCCGGCGGGGGGCACCGCGCGCGTACCGATCGTCTCACCGGCCGCGTCCCGGCGCAAGAGCCTCACGATGGCCTCCGTCAGCTCCTTCGGCTGAAATGGTTTGGCGACGTAGTCGTCACAGCCGGCGGCCAGGATTCGCTCGCGATCTCCCTTCATGGCCTGAGCCGTGAGGGCCAAAATCGGGACCTCGGCCCCGCCGGCGAGGGCGCGAATGGCGCCCGTCGCCTGCAGACCGGTCATTCCGGGCATCTGTACATCCATGATCACCAAGTCAGGCATCTGACGACGGCAGGCCTCGATGGCCAGGCGGCCGCTGGTGGCGAACGAAAGGTCGAGGGGCAGGCGGGCCAGCACCTGCCGCAGCGTGAAGAGATTGTCCTCGTTGTCCTCGACGACCAGCACCGTGGCGGGCGCCAGCGGGCCGGCCCCCGCCGCCGGGGCAAGCGTCGGCGGCACGGCATGCGCCAGGTCGCCCGTCGCGCGCGGCAAGCGCAGCGAGAAGCGCGATCCCCTGCCCACCACGCTCTCGACGGAGATCTCGCCTCCCATGATGCGGGCCAGGCGGCGGGCGATGGCCAGGCCCAGCCCCGTTCCACCTTGCCGGCGGACCAGCGTCTGGTCGACCTGGAAGAACTCGTGGAAAATTTTGTCCCGGTACGCGTCGGGGATGCCCACGCCGGTGTCCGTGACGTGCAGCGTGACTGTATCGCCGTGGGCCTCGCCGCTCAGGCGCACCTGCCCCGACTCGGTGAACTTCACCGCGTTGCCGACCAGGTTCGTCACGATCTGCCGGAACCGATCCGCGTCGGCGCGGACGTGCGGCAGATCGCTTGGCAGCACGTTGACCAGGTCCAACCCCTTCGCGACGGCCAGCGGCCCCAGCGCCTCGACGACAGCAGCGATCTCCGGAGCGAGATCCAGGTCCTGAGCGTCGACCTCCATGTGTCCGGCCTCGATGCGCGACAGATCCAGAATGTCGTTGATGAGGTGGAGCAGCCCCTGTCCGTTGCGTTCAATCACCTCCAGATAGCGCCGCTGGTCGACGGTCAGCGAGCCGGCCACGCCGTCGCGCAACAGCTGCGACAACGCCAGCACGGAGTTGAGGGGCGTCCGGATCTCGTGGCTCATGTTGGCAATGAACGCGCTCTTGAGCCGGTCCGCTTCCTCGCCGCGGCGGGACTTCGCCTCCAGCTCGGTGTGGGCGGCCTCGAGATCGCGGGTGCGCTCGGCCACCCGCGCTTCCAGCTCCGTCGCCGATTGCGTCGCCGTCGCCGCCAGACGGCGCATGGGCGCCAGCATCTCGCGCGCGGCCAGCGCGCCCAGCGCCGTCGCCAGTGCACCGCCGCCCACGGCCGAAACCAGCAACCACCGTTCGAGCGCCTGCCGGAGCTCCGGCGCCTGGCCCGCCGGGCCCGCTAGAAAGATCGCGGCCAGGATGATGGCCAGCCCCAGCGGCGCCAGAGCCGCCGCCGCCAGGGCCAGCGCGACGCGGCGGCGCACGGGCGCCTCCCCGTGGGCTTCGGCCTGCAGCTCCCGCTTCGGCCCGTCCGGCCGATCGTTCGCACCCTGCCCTGCTGCCGCCACGGCCACCTCCTCCGTCGTTCAGGTCGAGCTGGCGGCCTCCGCCGTCTCGCTGCGGGGGCGCCGGGCCAAAAGCTCGGCCAGCGCCTCGCGCAGCAGCGGATGCCGGAACGTGTAGCCGGTCTCCAGCGTGCGGACCGGCATGGCCCGCTGACTGGCCAGCAGCACCTCGTCGGTCATCGTCCCGAACGCCAGCCGCAGCGCGAAGGCCGGCGCGGTCAGCGCGGTGGGACGCCCCAGGGCCTCGCCGATCGCCCGCACGAACTCGGCGTTGGTGGCCGGCTCGGGAGCCACCACGTTCAGGGGCCCGCG
Organism: uncultured Pseudomonadota bacterium; assembly: GCA_963737345.1. Taxonomy (GTDB): domain Bacteria; phylum Myxococcota_A; class Polyangia; order Fen-1088; family Fen-1088; genus JADGRB01. The sequence continues at coordinate 113,864 of CAVTSM010000002.1, forward strand.
CACCGACTCGTGCGTGATCGCGTGGCGAATGAGGCCGATCTCGTCCTCGAGGTGGATCCAGGGCATCCACTGCGCGCCGCTGCCGATCTTGCCGCCCAGCCCCAGCCGAAACAGCAGGCAGCAGCTTCTTCAAGATGCCCCCTCTCGCGCCAGCACGACACCGTTGCGCAGGATGACCACGCGGACGCCCAGCTCCTCGGCCTTCAGCGCCTCGGCTTCCCAGTCGCGGGCCAGCTCGGCGACGAAGCCCTTCCCGCGCGGCGAGGTCTCGGTCAGGATCTCGTCGCCCCGATCGCCGTAGTAGCCCGAGCCCGAGGCGGAGATCAGCACGCGCGGGCGCGCCGACAGCCCGCGCAGGCCGTCTACCAGCGCGCGCGTGGCCACCACCCGGCTGTCGCGCAGCTGCTTTTTGCGGGCGTCGGTCCAGCGTCCCTCGGCCAGGGGTTCGCCGACCAGGTTCACGATGGCGTCGGCGCCGGCCAGCGCCGCCTCGGGCGGCAGACCGCTGGTGGCGTCCCAGGCGTGCAGCGTCGCTCCGGGCAGGCGATCGGCCGCGCGGGCCGTGTTGCGCACCAGGGCCGCGACGCGCATGCCGTCGCGACGCGCAAGAAGCGGCCAGCGCCGTTCCGATGAGCCCGGTGGCACCGGTGATGGCGACCGTTCCCGTCATCGGTCGTCCTGGCGCGGGTTCCGGGGAGCAGCGCGTCCAGCTTGGCGGCCAGGATGAAGTCGTTCTCGGTCAGCCCGCGCGCCGCGTGCGTCGACAGCGACACGTCGACGCGGCTGTAGTGCACGCAGAAATCGGGGTGGTGCCCTTCCGCCTCGGCCAGGGCGGCCATCTTGTCCACGAACGCCATCGCCGTCAGGAAATCGGCGAAGTCGTAGCGCTTGCGTGATGCGCCGGCGGTTTGCCCGGCGCGCCCTCGACCGACCAGCCGGGAACGTCGCCCAGCAGCAGGCGGATCGTCGCTTCGTCCAGCGAGGGAGTACCCTCGCGGCAAGGCACGCAATGTTTTTCACTGAGCAGCATGGGCACCTCCGACGGCCTCGGCTTGAATGCGCCCCGCGATTTTGGCACGGTTGACGGGCAATGTCGTCCGCGCTGACACGAGGAATCCTGGTCACGGTTCGCACCGAGTACATGGCGGACCGATCTTCCGTGTCGTCGAAGCAGTACGCGTTTGCCTACACCGTGAACATCGCGAACCAGGGGACGGTCACCACCCAGTTGAAGAGCCGCCACTGGATCATCTCGGACGCGTTCGGGACCATCCAGGAGGTGCGCGGCGAAGGCGTGGTGGGCGCCCAGCCGGTGCTGCGCCCCGGCGAAGAGTTCGAATACACGAGCTGGTGCGTGATCGCGACGCCGTCGGGGTCGATGCGCGGCACGTACCAGATGATCACCAGCGAGGGGACCGGTTCGACGCACAGATCGCGCCCTTCACGCTCAGCCCCCCACAACTCCTGAATTAGGGGCTGCGGCGGCGCGGGCTGCATGGCGCGGCGGCGCGTCCGGTGCCATCTTAGAGCCCGGGAGGACCGGCGCATGGACAGCCTGATCGAACGCGACAAGTCCGAAGCCAAGAAGAAGGGCGCATTCGCGGCCGCGGCCTGGGGCGGCACCGTCCTTCTGGGCGTCGCCGGCGCGGGAACGTTCTTCATCCTGCCGGCCGCGGCCGGCGCCGGGTACCTGACCTGGAAGTGGTTCCTTTACCGCGCCAAGCGCGGCATGCGGTTCTGACGATTCGGCGCGTGGCGCCGCTCCCGGGCTGGCCCCGGGCGCGGCGCGCTCTGGCGCCGGGATTACTTGCAGGCGGCAATGTTGGCGGCGGCGGCTTTTTCGAGCACGGTCTGGCATGCCGCGATGATGTCGGCTTTCTGTGCCCCAGCCCCGTTGCACGTCGCCGCCGAGATGACGGCGCAGGTGTTCGTGGCCGGGTCGACCTCGACCGCGTTGCAACAGGCGTTGGCCTTCTCGCAAATCGAGCAGTCGCGCCGTTCCGCCGTTGCCCGCCGCGCCCGTCGTCCCGCCCGTCCCGTGACCACCGCCACCACCGGTTCCAGTGCCGGTCGTCCCGCCCGTGTGCGAGCCAGACGAACCACCGTTCGCGCCCGTCGTGCAGTCCGGCACCGCGTCGACGCACGCCTGGAAGGCGGTGCAGTCAGACATCTTGAGACAGTTCTGCAAACCGGCGGAGATCGTCGCCACGTTCGAACAGGTGGTCGTGTTGTTCGTCTTCATGCACTCGCTCATACAGACCGACTTCGTGACCCCTAACGCCGCCGCGCCATCAGGGTCACACGAAATCTCTTTGTCGCAGGCCTGATTGCAGACGCTGGCGTTGTCGCTGGAGCTGCTGCCGCACCCCGAGTTCGTTCCGGCCGCCAGGCCAACCACGAAGAGACTGCCGGCCATCAAGGAAATGGTCTTTTTCGAGATGTGCATCGATCGCTCCTGTTCTTGGTCTTAAGGGTCCGGCCGGCACCGTATCACAAGACGCGAGGCGCGCGTCGTTCCAGTGAGGTGGATTACTTTACGGACACCTGAATTCCTGCGACCGTGACGCGGAACCTAACCACTTCCGAGGAGACCATTCGCATGAATTTCTGCACACGGGTTTGGGGTACGGCGCTGGCGGCGGTGATCATTTCGACGGCCGTGGGATGCAGCAGCAGCGGCGGCGGCAAGAGCGGAGCCTTCACGACCAGCGTCCCGCCGGGAACGAAACTAACCGCTTTGACCCCCAGTCAGGCCACGCAGCTGTGCAACGACCTGAACACTTACGCACAGGGAACGCTGACCAGCCTGCTTTGCAAGCAGCTCGGGGTCGAAGCGGCCTTGTTTCTCGAGGCGTTCCAGAGCACGGCCACCGACGCGCAGCTTCAGATGACCTGCCAGGCAGCCTACGACGACTGTTTGCATCCGGACGGTGGGGTGGCGGCAAAGACTCCGGACGCAGCTGCAACGCGAGCACCTTCAGCAACGAGCCGTCCACCTGCCAAGCCACCGTCGGCGACGTGCAGACCTGCCTGAACGACGAGACGGCCGCGTACCAGCAGGCGTTGGCGGCGATTCCGAGCTGCAGCTCGGTCACCGCTGCCAAGCTCGCCTCCCTGGTCTCCGGCGGGGCCGACGCGGGGACGGCGGACCCGATCGAGCCGACCAGCTGCTCGAAGTTCGACTCGACCTGCAACAGGATGACCTCGATGTAGCCGGGATCATCGGCCTGCCGTCGATCTAGAGGGGCAGGCGGCGGAGGCGGCGTTCCAGCGAGAACATGACGGTCGCTTCCGCCTTTTTCTTGTGGTCGTGGCCGAAGAGGTGGCAGAGGCCATGGATGGCGAGGCGTTCCAGCTCGGCGATCAGGCGGCGGCCGTGGGCGCGGCGGCGGGCGGTCTCGACGGAGATGACGATGTCGCCGAGCGCGATGCCGTCGCCCGCCGGGTCGCCCTCGCCGGCCAGCTCCTGCAGGTGAAAGCTGAGGACGTCGGTCGCGCGATCGTGACGGCGGTAGTCGCGGTTCAGGACCCGGATCTCGTCGTCGTCGGTGAAGACCAGCGTCGCCGACGAGCGCGCGCGCCCGAGCGCCCGCAGCGCAACGCGCACGCGGGCGGCCACGCGGCGGCGAACCTCCGCGTCGATCTGGCGGCGCGCGCGGCCGCGAACCAGGGTCGAGACCGGCACGTCAGAGGACCTTCTTGTAGACCTCGGCCTCGACGAACACGCGGAACAGCGTCGGATCGCACTTTCCGGCCGTGACCTCGCCGTCCAGGATCGCCAGCGCGCGGTCGACGGGGACGGCCTTCTTGTAGGGGCGATCCGAGGCGGTCAGCGCGTCGAAGATGTCGGCGATGGTCATGATGCGAGACTCGATCGGGATGCCCGTCGCGCCCAGCCGGCGCGGGTAGCCGCTGCCGTTCAGGTATTCGTGGTGGGCGCCCGCGATGCGCGGCACGTCCGCGTAGCGCTTGCCCCACGGGAATGCTGTTCAGGAACTCGTAGGTGTGGACGACGTGGCTCTCGATCTCGACGCGCTCGACGTCGGTCAGGCTGCCGCGCCGGATCTGCAGCGCGGCGACTCGTCGGGCTCCAGGTACGGGCGCGGCTCGCCGTCGATGCCCAGGTAGGTCATGCGCGCGATCTCGACCAGCCGCTCGAAGCCGCCTTGGTCCAGCAGCGTCGGCTCGTTGGCGCGGTTCACGAACGCCCAGACCTCGTCGACCGCATCCAGCTGGCGTGCCAGCTCGGCGTCGATCTCGGCGAGGCGCCGCGGAACGTCCTTCCTCGCCGGCTCCAGCGCCACGCGCAGCTTGCGCTCGGCGTGCGCGACCTGCAGCGCCTTCTTGATGTACGCGAACCGCATCTGGATGGCGCGGCGGTCCTCGTCGTAGAGCTTGCGGGGTTTGACCAGCACGCGCTCGCGCACGCCGACCTTGCCGAAGTCGTGCAGCACCGCCGCGTACTCGATCTGTTGCAGCCGGGCGTCGTCGAAGCGGACGTCCGCCAGCGGCCCGTCCGCCGATGGCGTCCACCCGCTTGGCCAGCTCGATCGACAGCGTCGCCACGCGCCGCGAATGCCCGCCGTCGTCGGATCCCGCTGCTCGATCGCCTGCACCGAGGCGTCCACGAAACCGTCGAACATCTGCCGGATCTCGTCGTAGAGCAGCGCCTTTTCCAGCGAGACGCCCGGCCTGCGCCACCCAGGCCAGGGCCAGCTCCTCGGACGCCGCGTCGAAGGGAATGGCCTCGCCGGCGCCGAGCGGCCGCGTGCGATTCGCGCTTCTTGTTGATCAGCTGGACGACGCCGATCACCTCGCCCATCGCCGACGTCATCGGCACGCGTCAGCATCGAACGGGCGCGATAGCCGGTCTTGTCGTCGAAGCTGCGGTTGTGGCTCAGCGTCGGCGTCCGCCCCGCCTCACGCAGCGCCGCCAGGTCGGGGATGTTGATGGGCTGCCCGGAGAGCACCGCCTTGCCGACGATCGAGCTCTCGTCGACGGGCAGCGTGAACTCGCGAAAGTTGATCGGGATCGAATCGTTCTGCGACAGCATGAACCGCAGCCGCTTCTGGTCCGGCGCGGCCGGATCGTCCTCGACGACGTAGACGCTGCCGGCGTCGGCGCCGGTCACGTGCCGGCAGCTCTCGAGGATCAGCGCCAGCAGCTTGCCGATGTCGCGCTCGGACGCCATCGCCCGCGACGTGGCGACCAGCTGCCCCAGCTCGTACCTCGAGCGATCGGCCTGAGGTCGGCTGCTCGGGGTCGCTCACATTTCCAAGAATATCAGCAGCAGCCGGCGGGCGTCACTTGCGCTGGCGCTCGGCCGGTTGGGCGTCATAGGCCTTGATGATCTGCTGCACCAGCGGGTGGCGGACCACGTCGACCTCGGTGAAATAGCGGAACGCGATCCCCGGGATGCCGGACAGCAGATTGATCGCCTCGTTCAGGCCCGAGCGGCGGTTGTCGGGCAGGTCGATCTGCGTGACGTCGCCGGTGATGACCGCCTTCGACTCGAAGCCGAGGCGCGTCAGGAACATCTTCATCTGCTCGCCGGTGGTGTTCTGGGCCTCGTCGAGAATGACGAACGCGTCGTTCAGCGTGCGGCCGCGCATGAACGCGATCGGCGCGACCTCGATCAGGCCGCGCGAGACCAGCTGGTCGGCCTTTTCGAAGTCCATCATGTCGTGAAGGGCGTCGTAAAGCGGGCGCAGGTAGGGCGAGACCTTCTCTTCCATGCTGCCGGGCAGAAACCCCAGCCGCTCGCCCGCCTCGACCGCGGGGCGGGTCAGGATGATGCGCTTGACCTGCTTTTCCATCAGCGCGCGGACGGCCAGCGCCATGGCCAGGTAGGTCTTGCCCGTGCCCGCCGGGCCGATGCCGAACACGATGTCGTGCTCGCGGATGGCGTCGACGTACCGCTTCTGCGCCAGGCCTTTGGGCGCGATGGGGCGCGCGCGGCCGGCGACCAGGATGGTGTCGTGGAAGACGTCCTTGAGGTCGACGCCCGCGTCGGCGCGCAACGCGACGGCCGCCCGGCCGATGTCCTCCGGGCTGATGGGGGCGCCGCCGCGGGCCATGCCGTAGAGCTGCTGGACCAGGCTGCGCGCCACGGCCACGTCGTCGCCGGGGCCGACGATCGTCAGATCGTTGCCGCGGGTGTGAAGCTGGGCGCCGGTCTCGCGCTCGATCAGCTTGAGGTTGGAGTTTCGTTCCCCGAAGAGGGCCAGCGCGACCCGGTTGTCTTCCAGGGTCAGCCGCTCGGTGATGGTGTCGCTCAACGATGAGCAGATAGCACGCGCCCCGGGGGCGTTCAACGCGATATCCTGCCCGCCGTGCCAACTCAGAGCTCTCCGCAGATCCCGGATTTGACGCCCCTGCCCGGCAAGCAGACCGGCGCCGAAGTCACCAAGCTGGTCGGCCTCATGCAGCGGCTGCTGGCGCCCGACGGCTGCCCCTGGGATCGCGAGCAGACGCTGGAGACGCTGGTCCCCTACCTGGTCGAGGAGACCTACGAGGTGGTCGACGCGCTGGCGGGCGGCGACGCCGACGACCACCGCGAAGAGCTGGGCGACCTGCTGCTGCAGATCGTCTTCCAGTCCGAGCTGCGCTTCGCCGAGGGCAAGTTCGGCATCGACGACGTCGCGCGCGGCATCGTCGGAAAGCTGGTGAGCCGCCACCCGCATGTCTTTGGGGACGTCGTCGCCAAGGACGCGGACGCGGTGCTGGCCAACTGGGCCAAGCTGAAGGCGGTCGAGAAGGCCAAGAAGGGAAAGCACGGCGCGCTGGACGGCATCCCCAAGAGCGCGCCGGCGCTGCTGCGGGCGACCCGGGCCGGCGAGAAGGCCGGCGCGGTCGGCTTCGACTGGCCGGACGCCGACGGGCCCCGCGCCAAGGTCGACGAGGAGCTGCGCGAATTCGACGAGGCGCGCGCGGGCGGCGATCGGCCTGCCATGCAAAGCGAGCTGGGCGACCTGCTGTTCGCGACGGTGAACCTGGCGCGCAAGCTGGGGCTGGACGCCGAGCAGGCGCTGCGCGGCGCGACCGATCGCTTCGCCGGCCGCTTCGGCCACGTCGAACAAACGCTGGCCGCCGCCGGGCGGGCGGTGTCGGATGCGCCGCCCGACGAGCAGGACCGCCTCTGGAACGAGGCGAAGAAGAACGAACGGCGTTAGAGTAGCGGGCATGGCGCGCCCGATCCCGACGACGTTCGACTGGATGAAGCCTCACCGCGCGCCCGCGCGCGCCAAGATCGACGCCGACCGACGGGCCGGGATGTATCGCGCCGAGATCGAAGAGCGGGCGGCGCTGCTGGCGCGGCTGGGACACGGCCGCGACGGCGTGCGCGCGCGGCTGGCCGCCAACCTGAACTGGGACTTCGCGCGCCGCGCGGCGGCCGCTGACCGACGCGGAGCTGGACGGAATTGTCGACCGCCTGTTCGACAAGCCGAAGCCGGCCACCCCGGCGCGCCCCACCATCAAAGGAGCCTCGCGATGACCAAGAATGTCGCCCCTCTCCTCTTTGCCGTCGTGCTCGCGACGGGCGCCGCGGCGTGCGGCGTCAACGAGGATCTGTACAACGCGACGCTGAAGGACCGCGATCAGCAGAAGCAGAAGCTGGCCGAAACGCAAAAGGCGCTGGATCAGGAAAAGGCCCAGCACGCCAAGGACGTCGACGCGCGCGACGCGCGCCTGGCCGTGCTGTCGAACAAGCTCACGTCGCTGGGACAGGACGTCTCGCGGCTGGAAACCGAGCGCGGCAATCTGGGCGGCGAGCTGGAACAGGCGCAAAAGCGGATGGAGGAGCTGCGCAAGGCGCAGGCCCAGGCCGAGCAGCGCGCCGCCCAGTTCCGCAAGCTGGTGACGCAGTTCAAGGCGCTGACGGACGCCGGCAAGCTGCAGGTCGAGATCCGCGAGAACCGGATGATCGTGCGCCTGGGAGACAAGATCCTGTTCGACCCCGGCAAGACCGACCTCAAGCCCGAGGGCAAGGACGCGCTCACCCAGGTGACGGCGGTGCTGAAGACGCTGCCGAACCGCAACTTCCAGGTGGCCGGTCACACCGACAACGTCCCCATCAAGTCCAAGAAGTTTCGTTCGAACTGGGACCTGTCGACGGCGCGGGCCGTCGAGGTCACGAACTTCATGATCGGCGCCGGCATGGAGCCGAAGCGCGCTGTCGGCGGCCGGGCTACGCCGATCAGTCGCCGGTCGCGGCCAACGACTCGCCCGAGAACATGGCCAAGAACCGGCGCATCGAGATCACGCTGGTCCCCAACCTGGACGACCTTCCGCCCATCGACGAGGCGCTGAAGAGCGACACGGCGGCGGCACCGGCCGCGGCGCCGGCGGCTCCCGCCACGCCGCCCGCCGCTCCCGCGCCGGCGTCTTAGTCCCCGAGCAGGCGCCGGACTTCCGGCGTGAAGGCGCCGTCGGGCTCGTGCACGATCAGTGGCGGCTCCTGGCGAAGGCGGCCTCGCGGCGCCCGACGGCGAGGCCTCGACCAGGATGCGGGACGGGGCGTTTGCCGCGCGCGAAAGGACGTCGCGCGTCCGGACCGGCCCCAGCCCCCGCGCGGCCAGAGCCGTCAAGAGCTCGGCGGCGCGCGCGGCCGGCAGGATCGCGGCGACGCGGCCGGAAGGGCGCACGACGCGCGCGGCGACATCAATCCACTCCGCGAGTCGGAGCGTGATCTCGTGGTGAGCCAGAGCCCGCTGCCGATCGGGCGACGGTGGGCTGCTCTCGACGGTGCGAAAAGGGGGGTTCGTGACGACCAGATCGAAGGCGCCAGCCTGGATGTCGTTCGCCACCTGGCGGACATCGCCTTCGACGATCTCCAGTCGCGCCGCCCATCCATTGTCGTCCCGGCCACGGCGCGCCAGGCCGGCCAGCCGCGGCTGGATCTCGACGGCCATGCCCGTCGCCGCGGGATCCCGCGCCAGCAGCAGGAACGATAGCGGTCCGGCGCCGCAGCCAATGTCGAGAAAGCGCCCGTATGGCGGCGCCAGAAAGCCGGCCAGCAACACCGGATCCAGGCTCATTCGCGCGCCGCGCGCGGGCTGGTAGAGACGCACGCGGCCGTGCAGCAGCGTGTCCGCCGTGACCGGATCGTCGGCCCCTTCGCCCATTTCCCGGTCTAGCGACAATGCTGTTCGGTCAAGCGGAAAGCGGCCGACAAGCCGGCCCGATGGCGAAGCCGGGCCGAGAACCGGACCGGAGTGTACTTGGGTACTCGAGGACCGGAAGCGCAGGCCCGGCGCAGCCAGCGGGTCGGATCGTCGGCCGTCCTCCAAGCGGACCGCAAAGTGAACTGCATGGGACTAGCGGGGCGCCGGCCCGTCCAGGCCGTACATGACCAACCCGGTCGCCAGCTTCGGGTGGAAGTAGGTCGACTTTTGCGGCAGCACGAATCCGGCCTCGCAGGCGGCCAGCACCTCGCCGACCTTGGTCGGGTTCATGAAGAACGCGACCTGAACGTCGCCGGCGGCCACCCGCGCCAACGCCTCGGCTGTGTCGTGGGTGTACGAAAGGAAGGTTTGATCGGCCAGCGCCGCTTCGTCGATCGCGAGCAGCGGCCCCAGGAGCACGCCGTGCAGCACCGTGACATCCAGCTTGCACAGAGCGGGGGGCCCCAGCGCCGACAGGTCGACGAACGACTTGAGAGTGAACCACGCCGTCCGCGCCCGGCCGGGGACCCGCGCCGCGAAGACCACACCTGCGATCCCCTCGCGACCGAGCCGCTCCTCGATGGCCTCGACGGTGTCCTCGTCCCCGTCGACGATGTCGAAGGCGGGCGAAGCCGCGGCGCACAGAGCGGCCAAGTCGAAGTCCGTCAGGCCGCGGACCATCCGATGGGTCGGCAGCACCAGCAGCCCGGGATCCTCGGCGCGCGCCAGGAACATCATCGCGAAGTCGGCCGCCGCTTGTCCGGCTGCAAAGTCCAGCGATCGCAGCTCGGGCCCGAGCGTCAACATCGTCTCGTAGCGGTGGTGGCCGTCGGCGATCAGGATCTGCTTGTCGGCCAGGAGGCGCGAAAGGTCGGCGGTGGCCGCCGGATCGGTGACCCGCCACAGGCGATGCCGGCCGCCATCGGCCAACGTGGTGTCGACGTCCGCGGCGCCCGCCGACGCCGCGTCGATGAGAGCGCGCGCCGCACCCTCCGCGTCGCGATAAAGGCCGAAGATGGGCGACATCTGCGTGCGCGTGGCGCGCATCAACTTCAAGCGATCTTGCTTGGGGCCTGCCAGCGTCCGTTCGTGCGGCAGGATCACGCGCCGTTCGAATGGTTCCAGCCGCACGGCCGCAAAGAAACCGCGGCGGGAAAAGAGACGCGCACTGGCCGCCGCGCCGGGCAGCCGAAACTGCTGTTCGTACACGTAGTAGGCGGGACCGGCGTCGGCCCGGAGAACCCCCTGCTCTTTCCAGGTCTGCAGGAGGCGCGCCGCTTCCGCATAACGCGCGTCGCTCTCGCCGCGTGGCAGCTCCAGCCGAACGACGTTCTGGGGATGTCGCTCCTCCAGAGCCACGTGCTCGGCCTCGCCGATGACGTCGTAGGGGGGCGCCAGGACCGGCCCCAGGTCCCCGACGCGCGTCGGCTCGTACCGCAGGCCAGCGAATGGAACGACCACCGCCATGCGGCGGCGAGTATCACATGATTTCCGTGAGCTCGACAGTTCTGTGGGCTAGGCGCCGGCCAGATCGACCGCGCCGGCGCGGAGGATCTCGACGGTGTCGCCGCGAACCCGCGCCAGGGTGCTGGGCGCGCCGCCGGCCGTGACGCCGCCGTCCAGCAGGTGGCACCCGTCGGCCAGTGCCGCCCGCACGGCGGCGGCCGTGGTGGCCGGCGGCTCGCCCGAACGATTGGCGCTGGTGGTCGTCACCGGTCCGCCGAAGCCCGCCACCAGGGCGCGCGCGATCGGGTGCGGGGACTGTCGGACGGCGATGCACCCGTCGGCGACCAGCGCTTCCGGCAGCCCCGGGCGCGCCGGCAGCGCCAGCGTCAGTGCGCCCGGCCAGTGGCGCGCCATCAGCGCGCGCGCCCGCGCTGGGACCTCGGCGCACAGGCGCGCCAACATCGCCTCGCCGTCGATGAGGACGGAGATGGCCTTTTCGGCCCGCCCTTTGAGCGCGCGCACCCGCTCCAGCGCCGCCGCGTCGAAGGCGTCCACGCCCAGGCCGTAGAAGGTCTCCGTCGGGTAGGCGACCACCTCGCCGCGCCGGAGCGCGGCGATCGCCCGGGCGACCTCCGCGGCGAGCGCGCCGTCTAGCCGGTCGGTCACTTCTTGGATTCGGCGCGGACCTCCGCGTCGCTCTCCAACACCTTCTGGCGACGGGCGGTCCGTTCGCCGGTGACCTTCTCGGCCAGCGACGCGTCGGCGACCGCGGCGATCTGGGCGGCCAGCAAACCGGCGTTCTCGGCGCCGTTGACGGCAACGGTTGCGACCGGCATGCCCGGCGGCATCTGGACGGTCGACAGCAACGAATCGAAGCCGCTGAGCGCGCCCGACGCGATGGGGACGCCGATCACCGGCCGCGTCGTGTGCGCCGCCACGGCGCCGGCCAGGTGGGCGGCCCCACCCGCGCCGCAGATGAAGGCCTTCACCCCGCGGCGGACGGCGTCCTTGACGAAGGCCGCGGTCTCCTCCGGCGTGCGGTGCGCCGACAGCACCCGCACCTCGACGGCCAGGCCCAGCTTTTCGCAAACCTTGGCCGCCGGCCGCATCGTTTCGAGATCCGACTTGGATCCCATCATCACCGCCACGTCGATCTTCTGGTCGCTCATGTTCATGTTCCTCGCAGTCCGATGTCCGATCGAAAGTGCATGCCGTCGAAGTGAATCTTCTGGATGGCGCCGTAGGCGCGGGCACGGGCGGCGCGGAGATCGACCCCCTGCGCCGTCACGCCCAGCACGCGTCCGCCCGCCGTGAGCAAGCGGTCGCCGTCGCGCCGGGTGCCGGCCTGAAACACACGCAGGTCATCGGACGGTTCCGGCAGCCCCGTGATGACGTCGCCAAGGCGAGTCTTTTCCGGGTAGCCCGGCGCGGCCAGGACCACGCAGCAAGAGACCCCGGGCCGAACGCGCGGTGCGCCCGGCGGCAGCCTACCGGCTGCAACCGCGGCCAACCAGGGCAGCAGATCCTCGTCCAGGCGCATCAGCACCGACTGGGTCTCCGGGTCGCCGAACCGGCAGTTCCATTCGATCACCATCGGACCGCGATCGGGCGTCAGCATGAGCCCCCCGTAGAGCAGCCCCTGGAACGGCCGCCCGGCCGCCGCCATCGCTGCCACCATCGGGCGAAAGATGGTGTCGAGGATCCGCTGCTCGTCGGCCGCGTTCAGCAGCGGCGACGGCGAGTAGGTCCCCATGCCGCCCGTGTTCGGGCCCCGGTCGCCGTCGCGGACCGCCTTGTGGTCCTCGGCGGAGGGCAGCAGCGCCAGGCGCTCGCCGTCGCAGAGCGCCAGCAGGCTCACCTCGCGACCGGTGAGACGCTCTTCCAGCACCACCCGGTGCCCCGCCGCGCCGAACGCGCCGCCCGTCAGCATGTGGCGCGCCGCCAGCTTGGATTCGTCCTTGGTCTCCGCGACGACGACGCCCTTGCCGGCCGCCAGACCGTCCGCCTTGACGACCACCGCCCCCGCCTGGGCGTCGATGAACGCCTCCGCCGCGCCGAGGTCGTCGAAGACGCCGAACCCCGCCGTGGGCACCCCGGCCTGGTACATGAGGCGCTTCGCGAACGCCTTCGAGCCTTCGATCTCGGCGGCCGCCTGCGACGGCCCGAAGAAGGCCAGACCCGCGGCGCGCATCGCGTCGCCCAGCCCCGCGCACAGCGCGACCTCGGGCCCGCAGACCACCAGGTCGGCTTTCTCGGCGACGGCCGCGGCGACCAGCTCGGCGGTCGCGTCGGCGGAGACCGGGATGCAGCTGACCTTGGGCTCGGCCGCGATACCCGGGTTGCCTGGCGCGACCACCAGCTTCTCGCACAACGGGCTCGCCGCGATCTTCCAGGCCAGCGCGTTCTCGCGCCCGCCCGATCCCACCAGAAAGACCTTCATCTCAGTGCCGGAAGTGACGTTCGCCCGTGACCACCATGGCCATGCCGTGCTCATCGGCGGCGGCGATCGATTCGCCGTCACGCACGGAGCCGCCGGGCTGTACGACCGCCACCGCGCCCGCCTTGGCGGCCTCGTCGACACTGTCGCGGAACGGGAAGAAGGCGTCGGATGCCACGACCGAGCCGGCCAGGGGCGCCCGCGCCTTCGAGATCGCGATGCGCGTCGAGTCGACGCGCGACATCTGCCCGGCGCCGATCCCCAGCGTGCGGCCGCCCGCCGCGAAGACGATGGCGTTCGACTTGACGTGCTTGCAGACGCGCCAGGCGAAGTCCAGATCCGACAGCTCGGCCGCCGTGGGCGCGCGCTTGCTGGCCACCTTGGCGTCGGCGATCGACGCCGTCTGGCTGTCGCGCGTCTGGACCAGGAAGCCGCCCGCCACGCTGCGCAGCTCGAAGCTGGCCGCCGCGTCGGCGGCGGCTGTCTGGCCGATCGGGCTGGTCAACAGGCGCAGGTTCTTCTTGGGGGCCAGCAACGCCAGCGCCTCGGGCGCGAAGGCCGGCGCGATCACGCACTCCAGGAAAAGCTCCGACAGCTCGCGCGCCAGCTCGCCGTCCACCGGACGATTGACCGCCACGATGCCGCCGAATGCCGACACGGGGTCGGTGTCGCGCGCGCGGCGGAAGGCCTCGGCGACACCCGTTTCGGCGATGGCGGCGCCGCACGGGTTGTTGTGCTTGATGATCGCCGCCGCCGGGGCCCTGAACTCGGCGCACAGGCGCATCGCGGCGTCGAGATCCAGCAGGTTGTTGTAGGACAGCTCCTTGCCCTGCAGCACCTCGGCCTTCGCCAGCGAAACGCCGGACGCCCCGTCCAGCGCGTAGAACGCCGCCTTTTGGTGCGGGTTCTCGCCGTAGCGGAGCGCGCGCGCCAGCGAGCCGGAGACGACCAGCGTGTCGGGAAAGTCGGCCAGCGCCGCGTCCGGCGACGCCAGGCGCCCCAGGTGTGACGCGATGGCGCCGTCGTAAGCGGCCGTGTGCGCGAACGCCTTGCGCGCCAGGCGGAACCGCGTCGCTGCCGACACCTCGCCCTCGGATTCGATCTCGGCCAGAACCACGCCGTAGTCCGCCGGGTCGACCAGCACCGCCACGCGTTCGTGGTTCTTGGCGGACGACCGAATCATCGCCGGCCCGCCGATGTCGATGTTTTCGATGACGTCCTCGAACGGCGCGCCGCGCGCCACCGTTTCGCGGAACGGATACAGATTGACGACCACCAGGTCGATGGGGACCAGCCCGGCCTGCTGCATCTCGGCGCGGTGCTTGGCGGTCGGGCGCCCCAGGATCCCGCCGTGCACGCGGGGGTGCAGCGTCTTGACCCGCCCGTCCAGAATCTCGGGCGCGCCCGTGAAGTCGCTCACCTCGCGCACGGGCACGCCGGCCTCAGCCAGCGCGCGCGCGGTTCCGCCAGTGGACAGGATCTCGAGACCGGCGCGCGACAGCCGCCGTCCCAGGTCGACCACGCCCGTCTTGTCGGAGACGGAGATGAGGGCGCGGGAAATCTTCGCCAGCTTGGTGCTTGCCACGGCGGCGTTTTAGCATTTCCGGGGCAGCAGGGGATCAGCGTTTCAGACCGGCGGCGCGATGCCGGCGCGTTTCCGCAGATCGGAGATCTCGCCCTTGGTGAGGTCGCGCCACTCGCCCATCTTCAACCCTTCGAAAGAGAGGCCCCCCAGGCGGACACGGGAGACCTTCAGCACCGAGTGGCGCACCAGGTCCCCCACCGCCTTGAGCGCGCGCGGCCGCGCCTCGGGAACGACGATCTCGATCCAGGTGTTCTTCTCGGTCACGGCCAGCGCCTCGACCGCCGTTGGTTTCACGGGCCGCCCCTCCCAGCGCCACCCGCGCTGCAGCCGCTCGATGACGGCGTCACCGACCAGACCCTGCAGCTTGATGTGATAGGTCATCGGGACCTTGCCCGATTTCGTCAGCGCCTGCGCCAGCGCGCCGTCGCTGGTGATGAGCACCACCCCTTCGGCCGGGAAATCCAGCGGGGCGGCCACCTGCCAGCCCGCCTCCGCGTCTTTCACATAGCGCGCCAGCGTCGGGCGCTCACCCGACTTGGCGAGCGTGGCCAGGCAAGCGCGCGGCTTGAGGAGCAGCCGGTAGACAGGGTCCTCGACCAGCACGCGGCGACCCTCGACCTCGACGCGGTCTTTACCGGGGTTGATGGTCGTGCCCAGCGTGGTGACGACCTTGCCGTTGACCTTCACGGACCCAGCGGCGATCAGATCCTCGGCGCGGCGGCGCGACGCCAGCCCGCCCTGCGCGAGATACTTTTGTAGACGCATGGGCTACTCGGCCGGCTTCTCTTCGACCGGGGGCTGCTCGCCCTCGGTCGAAGGTGCCGCGGCTGCCTTGGCGGCCGCCTCACTGGCGCGATCCAGCTCCTCCATCAGCTCGTCTTCCTCGGCCGGGTCCAGCGTGCGGATGACAGGCTTGGGCGGCGGCGGTGCCACGACGGCGGGCTCGGGCGCGGGCGCCGCGGCGTCGACCTTGGCCATCTCCGCCTCGCCGAGTTCGTGGAACTCGCGCAAGGTCGGCAGCTCGGACAAGTCGCCCAGGCTGAAGGTCCGCAAGAACTCCGGCGTCGTGCCGTAGAGCAGCGGTCGGCCAACCTCCTCTTTTTTTCCGATCATCCGGACCAGGTTGCGCTCGAGCAACGTCTTCAAGACGGGCCCGCAATCGACCCCGCGGATCTCATCGATCTCGGGGCGCGTGATCGGCTGCCGATAGGCGACGATGGCCAGCGTCTCCAGCATGGCGCGCGACAGGCGCGGCGGCTTGCCGGCCAAGATGCGCGACACCCAGGCGACGTTCTCGGGGTTGGTGCGCATGTGCCAGCCGCCCGCCACCGAGATGACGTGGACGCCCGTCTCGCGGCGGCGTTCGCGCAGCTCTTCGATCGCGGCGGTGACCTTGGCTCCGTCGCGCTCGCCGAGCAGTCGCTTGAGCTCATTGAGCCCCAGCGGTTTGTCGCTCGCGAACAGCAGGCTTTCGATGATGCTGCCGAGACGCCCGGCCGGAACCGCTTCGGGTGCCTCGGCGACTGGCTCCTCGGCGACTGGTTCCTCGGCGCCGATGGTCTCCGCGGCGGCCTCGACGGCCGTGGTGTCGGTGGCGCCCTCGGCCCCGGTGCCGCCGTCCCACTCCGCTGCGGGCTCGTCGCCCACCTGCGTGTCGACCGTATCGCCCGCGTCGAAGCGGCCCGTGTCCTCGCCCGCGGGGAGGTCCGAGGGGATCGCCTCCAGATCGGGATTGGTGGGCTCCTCGGCAGCCTGTTCGTCGAACGCGGCGTCGGCTGGTGTCGCGGATTCGGGGGCGGGCGCGGGCGCCTCGGTCCTATTCTTCCGTTTGCTCATTCTTCTCCTGATCGGGCTGCGCGGAATCCGGCTCGGCGGGCGTGTCCTCGGCGGCCGGCGGCGCCTCGGCCGCCGGCCGCGCCTCGGCGGCCGGCGGCGCCTCGGCCGCCTTGGCGTCCGAGGACACGGCGCTGCGCGCGGCCAAGCGCGCGTCCGCCATCGACACGCCGGTCGCCTGCGTGATGAACAGCGTCTCGGCGTCCGGCGACTGCAGCACGCGAACGACCTTCAGCTTGGCCAGCTCCAGAATCGCCAGCAGCGTCACGACCACCTGATGCCGCAGCTCGGGCTCGGGCAGCGACAGGTCGAAGCAGGCCTCGAACCGAAACGACCCCTGCCCCTCTTCGATGCGGTCGAGGAGCTGGGTCATTCGATCGCCGATCGACAGCCGATCGACGATCACGTCGTGCGTGCGGGCGGGCCCTCCGGCCTTTTCCAGGATCCGGCCGAACGCCTCGATCAGCTTCCAGACCGACTGTTCGCTCATCGGCGCTTCGGCCGCCGCTTCGAGCGGCACGCCTCGGCCGAAGACGGTCCGCCCCTCGATGGGCCGGCCCCCCAGCTGTTCGGCGGCGTTCTTGTACTTCTGGTACTCGAGCAGCCGGCGGATCAGCTCCTCGCGCGGGTCCAGCACCTCGCCGTCTTCTTCGTCGCCGACCGCCTCCAGTGGCTCGGGCGTCGGGACCAGCTCCCGCGACTTCAGATAGGCCAGCGTCGCCGCCATCACCAGGTAGTCGGCCGCCACGTCGAACGGCATCGACGTCATCACGTCCAGGTACTCGAGGTACTTCTCCGTGATGAAGGCAATCGGGATGTTGACGATGTCGATCTCGTGCGTCTTGCAGAGGTGAAGGAGCAGGTCCAGCGGCCCCTCGAACTCCGGCAGCGCAACGCGATACGCGCCCGGCTCGGCGCTCATGCCGGCACGAGCCGCTGCAACGCCCCGGCCCAGGCGCCAATGACCCGGTAGGCCGGCGCCATCACGAAGCCCAGCGCCCCCGACAGGAACAGGATGAAGAACAGCATCGACCCGTATTTTTCAAGGGTGCGCGGCACCACCTGCGCGGAGTCGGGCAGCAGGCCGGCCAGCACGGCCGCGCCGTCGAGCGGCGGGAGCGGGATCAGGTTGAAGAACATCAGGACCAGGTTCAGCGCGATGACGTAGCGGACCAGGGCGTCCGCCACGGCCGGCGGCAGCTTACCGGCTCTGCCCAGCAAGACGAAGACGATAGATACGAACACGGCCAGGATCAGGTTCATGGCCGGGCCGGCCAGCGACACCAGCATGCGGCCGACCTTGGGCCGCAACTTGTCCGTGTAGTTGCGCGGGTTGGTCTGGACCGGCTTGCCCCACGCGATCAGCGGGAAGCCCCCCGGAAGCAACGCCCCGACGAGCGGCATGATGATGGTCCCGATGAGATCGATGTGCGCCAGCGGCGAAAGCGTGAGGCGCCCCTGCTGGCGCGGCAGCCGATCGCCCAGCCGGTCCGCGACCAGCGCGTGACCGAATTCGTGGACCGAGACGGAGACCACGAAGGCCGCCAGCGCCAACAAAGCGCGCCGGACCTGATCGGGGGAAAAATCCATTCGGCGGAAGATTACCGTAACGGCCGCGCCGATTCACTCATCGGCCGCGATCTTCGGGCATCTGGTGCTCGCAGAGCCGTCGCAGCACCCCGGCGCAAGACGCGGCCGTCGTCAGCGGGCGCGCCGCGGCGCCGCCGGACCGGCGGCCGGCGCCAGGACGGCGTGCGCGATGGCGATCTGGTTGCGGACCCGGTCGGCGACCACGCGCGCCTGCTGCTCGGCCAGGGCCAACGCTTCGCGCAGGACTTCCAGCCCGTCGTCGACGCGACCGGAGCGCACCGCCGTCATCCCCTTCCACTCGATCAGCTCGACGATGTCCTGCGGCGGCATGGACAGCTCCTTGGCGCGCGCGATGAGCGCGTCGAAGGCGTCGAACGAGCCGCCCGACAGCGCCAGCGAGACCTGGTCCAGATAGACCCGGTCGCTGGCGATCAACACCGCGTCGGTGTTGCCGGACGCCTCGGCGTCGCGCTGCTTGGCCGCCACCTTCGCGAACAGCTCGGCCGCCGCCGGCACGTCCCCCGCGTACCACTTGCAACGGGCCAGCTGCACCTCGCAGTTCACCGTGCGGGCGCCGAGCTCACCGAACTCCTGCGCGTACATCTGCAGCGCGCGGCGGATGTACGGCTCGGCCTGCGCGGTCTGCCCCAGCGACAGATAGACCTCGCCCAGATCGCGCGTGCAGAGAATTTCGAACAGCGACATGCCCAACTCGCGGGACAGGTGCACGTTGCGTTCGTAGTCGGCCAACAGGCGATCGATCCTGTTGGTCAGGAACCAGAGCGTGCTTCGATTGATGAGCGCCGCCCCTATCCCCCACATGTCGCCGTGATCCTCGAACACTTTCAGCACGCGATCGAAAGCCGACTCGGCCTCGTCGTACTTACCCAACGTCGCCGCGATGAACCCGCCCAGCGATAGGCTCTGCGTGTAGGGCGCGTACGCGTCCTCGCCCAGGGGCTCTGAGGCCTGGATGGCGCTCTTGAAAGTTTCCAGCGCCTCGGGCTGTTTGTCGGCCCGGTGCAGGCTGCGCCCGCGCGACATCAACAGCCGTGCATTGATCACCGGGGTCGCCAGCTCGGGGTTTGCGGCGACAAGAGCACTGGCTTCGTCCGTCACGGCCTCGGCCTTCGGCCAGTCGCGAACCATGTCGCGGCACATCCCCTCGTCGAGCAGGATATCCACTTGCGCCGCTCGCGCATCGGCCGCGCGCGCCCGATCGAGCGCGGCTGCATAGTCCGCCAGAGCGTCCAGGTGTCGCCCCATGCGGTACCGCATTTCCGCGCGTCCCTGTGCCGCGGCGATCTGCCGCGGCTGATCGTCGGGCGGCAGGTTCTCGATCGCGTTCTTGTACAAGAGCTCAGCGTCCAGGTAGGCGTGTCGCGCCCGCGCGCGCGCCGCCAGGTCCAGGTAGAGACGTCCCGCCTCCGCCTTGAGTCCGCTGCGGCCGGCGTGAAAGGCCATCGGCGGCAGGCGGGCGGCGTCGGGCAAGCGGTCCTGCCGCCGGTAATACTCGAAGGCCGCGCGGTGGATAGCGTCCCGCTGGGGGGCAGGGACCGCCTGGTAGACCGTGTCGCGCAGCAGCGCGTGTCGGAACCCCACCCGCCCGCGGCGGTGCCGCGACAGGATTCCGCTTTCGACCAGCCGCTGCACGCCGATGCCGGCGTCGAGCTGCGTCTCGGCAGCGGCGCCCGCGCGCTCGAGCTCTTGCAGAACCCCCTCGATTTCGTCCGTGCTGAACTCGGCGCCCAGCACGGCCGCCAGGCGTGCGTGGGCCATCAAATCGGGGGGCAGCGACTCTGTCTCGCGGCTCGCCAGCCATTGCACCAGCGGCAGATCCGGCAGGCGCTCCAGCTCATCGGTGGCCAGTGTCCAGCTCTGCCCCCGGCCCGCCCGGCGGACCAGCCCGTCCCGCTTGAGGCCACGCACCAGCTCGACCAGCAGCAGCGGAATGCCTTCCGTGCGGGCCGCCAGCTTGGCCAGCGCGCTGGCCGGCACGTTCTCGGCGGGGATCAGGAGCCGGCGCGCGAGCTCCGCGGCCGCCGCCGGATCCAGCGCCGGCAGCGTCAGCTCGCGCCGGGCAGCGGCGCGGCCGGCCCAATCGGTTCGGCCGCGCCCGAACGTCGGCCGCGCCACGACGCAGATCCAGATCGGCGCCGCCGCCTCGGACAGCGCCGCGTACTCCAGCGCGTCCAGCGCCGTCTCGGTGACGAAATGGGCGTCCTCGATGATGAGAGCCAGCGGCCGCGCGCGGGCCTTGAGCCGCAGCCCCTCGCCGGCCGCGCGCGCCGCCATCGAGCGCAAAGCGCCGGGCGCCGCGGCGGCTGCCCGCAGCTCGGGATGCTCGGGGGGCGCCCAACCCATCGACACGGCGACGCCGGCCCAAACGTCGCGCGCCAGCTCGGCGCCCAGCTTCTCGGCCAGCAAGGCCCGTCCGAGCTGCGGAGGCGCGACGTCGGGCAGCCCCAGCGTGCCGCGCATGAGCTCCCGGGTCGTCAGCTCCTCGACGCCGCCCAGAACCTCCTTGGCGCGAACGAACATCGTCTGGAAGGTGGGAACCACCTCCAGGTGTTGCACCAGCATCTGTGCCAGGTGGGTCTTGCCGTAGCCCGGCCCGCCCAGCAGCGTGAAAATCGTTGGCTTCGGCCCGACCGCGGCGGCGCGCGCGCTGTCGAGCAGTGTCCGCAAGACGTCGTCGCGGCCGACCAGCGGCGCGACGCCCATTCGGGTGGTGGTTCGCTCGGCGGCCTGCTGGGCCTTCTTCAGCTTGGCCAGCCCGCGCGGACCCGGGACGGCCTCGCTGGCGACGTCCGGCAAGACCTCCTGCGCCGCCGGCGACAGCAGCACCCCGTCGAGGTCGCTGTCTCCTGGGTACTGTTCTTTCTTCGCGAAGAGCGGGCTCTGGTAGCGGCGCGTACCGTCGGGGCGGGCCTGCACCGAGACGGAAGCCAGGTCGACCAGAACGCGGCTGGCGATTCCGCGCCCGACGAACATCTCCCCGGCGGTTGCTGCCGCGCGCGTCGGGTTGTCCCCGAGCTCGTGACCGAACGCCAGGACGTACTGCGCGCCCGCCGTGTGGGCCAGCTGCGCGCCCACGCTGGACATCGCTTCGCGAACGGCCGCCACGGTCCCTTTGGTCTCGAAGAACAGCAGCGCGACGGCACGGCGCTCGCGAGCGGGAGCGGCAGGTTTGGCGGCGGCAGCGGCGGTGGGCTGCGCCGGATCGCCGGCCGGCGGCGCCACAGCCGAGGCAGGCGCGGCGGCGGCCGTGGCGCGCCGCGCGCGTTCGGCGAGCAGCCCGGCCTGCAGCGACCGCCGCAGCTCGCTGATGCTCGCGGGTCGCCGCTCCGGATCCTTGGCGAGGCAGCGCATGACCGCCTCCTCCAGCGCCGGCGCGATTTCCACCCGGCGCGACATGGGCGGGGGCCGGCGGCTGCGGTGGTTTTGCTGGACCTCGATCGAGTTTCCCCAGAACGGGGGCGCGCCGGCCAACATCTCGTAGAACATCGCTCCCAGCGAGTAGATGTCGCTGCGGGCATCCAGATCGAGACGCCCCTCGCACTGCTCGGGCGACATGTACTCGGGTGTCCCGGCGGGCCCCTCTTCCTTGGTCGATTCGATCCGCTCGACGCCGCCCTCGATCCCCCGCACCAACCCGAAGTCGAATAGGCGCGCGTTCCCGCTTTCGTCGATGAAAATATTCTCGGGCTTGAGATCGCAATGAACGAACCCGCGCTGGTGGGCCGTCTCGACCGCTCCCAGGATCGCCATCGCGTCTCGTGCGAACTCGTCGAGCGGCATCGGCGCCGTGCGCCCGGTCAGGTGCTCGGTCAGAAGGGGCGCCTGGACGAACTCCATGACGACGTACGCCGACCCGTCGTCCAGCATCCCCTTGTCGTAGACCGCCGGCACGTGCGGCGGGCCGATGGCCGACAGCGCGTAGGCCTCACGCATCAGGCTCTCGCCCGCCGACGCGTTGTCGCCCCGCGCGACCTTGATGGCGACCAGCTGCCCGTCGGAGATTCGGTCGGCCAGAAAGACCGCGCCGAAGCCCCCCTGCCCCAGCGTCTTGCGGACGCGGAACACGGGTAGGTCGGGCGGCGCGACCAGGAAAGGGACCTTCTCTTCAGTCGGCTCCGAGACCGGCGGCTGGGCGCCGTGCGCCGGACAGACCGCCGCCGACGACGCATCGCGGTCGTTGAGACGTCGCCCGCAGGTCGCGCACCGAATCATCACCCGCCCCCTTTCATACCGCGATCCCCGGGCAAGATCCTTGTCGCCTCTTCACCCACCTTTTGTCACAACGTGAGAGGGTTGTCTCTGCACGTGGGCCATTCATCGACGGCCGGGCGCCCCGGCTTGACGCCGCTTCCGATCGACGAGGTTCTCCAGGAGGTCACGCGCGCGGCCCGCGAGGCTGGCGCCGTGGTCATCGAAGCGCCGCCGGGGGCGGGCAAGACCACGCGCGTGCCGTCGGCGTTGCTCGACGGAGGCCTGGGGGCGGCGGGGGAAATCTGGGTGCTGGAGCCCCGGCGGCTTCCCGCGCGGATGGCCGCCACCCGTGTCGCCGGCGAACGCGGCGAGCGAGTCGGCGACACCGTCGGGTACAGCGTCCGCTTCGACGAGGTGGCCGGGCCGCGCACGCGGGTTCGCTTCATCACCGAGGGGCTGTTCGTGCGGAAACTGCTGGGCGACCCGGCGCTGCAGGGCGTCTCGGCGGTGGTCCTGGACGAGATGCACGAGCGACACGTGGCAACGGACCTGGCGCTGGCCTGGCTGCGACGGCTGCGCGCGACGACACGGCCAGAGCTGGTCGTGGTCGCGATGTCGGCGACGCTGGACGCCGAACCCGCGCGGGCTTTCCTGGCCGGCAGCGGGCGGGGCGCCTGCCTGGTGAGGGCCGAAGGGCGGCGGTTCGACGTCGCCGTCGAGCACCTCTCGCCCGCGGAGGCGGCCGAGGACCGGCCGCTCGAGCGTCGGGTGGCCGCCGCCGTGCGGACTGTCCTGCGCGACGAGCCTGACGGCGACATCCTGGTGTTCCTGCCGGGCGCCGCCGAGATCCGTCGCGCCCAGGCGGCGCTCGCCGAGCTGCCCCAAGCTGCCGGCCTGTCCGCCGGTCTGTCCATTTTGCCGCTGCACGGCGACATGCCGCTCGACGAGCAGGCGCGGGCGATCGCGCGGACGGATCGGCGCAAGGTGGTGCTGGCGACCAATGTGGCCGAATCCTCAATCACCGTCGAGGGGGTGGTGGCCGTCATCGACTCGGGGCTGGCGCGGATCGCGGCGCATTCGCCCTGGACCGGCCTGCCGGCGCTGACCGTCGCCAAAGTGAGCCGCGCGTCGGCCGAGCAGCGCGCCGGCCGCGCGGGGCGGACACGGCCCGGGCGCACGCTGCGCCTCTACACGCGTCACGACTTCGAACAGCGGCCCGCCTACGATGTCCCGGAGATCGCGCGGGCCGACCTGGCTGAGCTGGCCATGACTTTGGCGGCGCTGGGCGTCCACGACGCCGCCGACCTCGACTGGCTCGAGCCGCCGCCGGCCGCCGCCTGGGGGGCGGCGCGCGCGCTCCTGACCGAGCTGGGCGCGGTCGACGCTCAGGGATTGACCGCCATCGGCCGGCGGATGCAGCCGCTGCCCACGCACCCCCGCCTGGCGCGCATCGTGGTTGCGGGACAAAGCGGTGGATGTCTGGACGACGCGGCCCTAGCGGCGACTCTGATAGCCGAGCGAGACATCCGGCGCACGGCCCGCGCGTCGTTCGGCGGCGCGCCACCCGGCGAGCCCGAGCGCGGCGCGGACATCGGTGATTTGATCGAAGCGTTTCGCGAAGCAGAGCGCGAGCGGTTCCGCCCGGACGCCCTGCGCCGGCTCGAGCTGGACCCGCGGGCCGTCGAAGACACCCGCCGGGCGCGGCGTCAGCTGCTGAGCAGTCTGCCGGCGGACGCGCCTGCGCGAGCTCGGCAAACTCCGATGGACGGCGTCAATCCAGCGGGCGCGCGCACGCCCGTCGAGATGGCGCTGCTGGCTGGGTTTCCCGATCGCGTGGCGCACCGGCGTGACCCCCAAGGCAATACGGTCGTTTTCGCGGCGGGCGGCAGCGCCGAGGTCGGGCGCGCCCAGACCGGCGCCTGGCTGGTGGCGCTGGACGTCGTCGAGGCGCGGCGGTCCGGACGGGCCAGCACCGGCCGCCCGCAGGTCCGCCTGAGCGCCCGCATCGAGCCCGAGTGGCTCCTGGATTTGTTCCCCGAACGCGTGACTGACGTCGATCGCCGGGCCTTCAACGCCGAGACCGAGCGCGTCGAGCAGACCAGCGGCCTCGCCTATGGCGGCGTCATGCTGGACACCCGCACAGGCCCCGCACCCGCCGACGAGGAGACCGCGCGCCTTCTGGCCAGCGCGGCCCTTGGCCGTGGGATCGAGCGGCTCCCGGGCGGAGAGGCCGTTCCTTCCCTGCTGGAGCGGATCGCCTTCGTCCGGCAATACGTCCCCGAAGCGCCCCTGCCCGACCTGGGCACCGACGCGCTCACGGAGTTGGTCCGCCTGGCCTGCGTGGGCCGCGTCGGGTTCGCCGACCTGGCCGCACCGGGTGCCGACCTGGCCTCGACGATTCTGGCGTCGCTGTCAGCGGAGGCCCGCCGCGCGCTGGAGATGCAGGCGCCGGCGCGCGTCCCGCTGGGCGCCGGGCGGAGCCTGGCGGTGCACTACCAGGCGGCGGCCCCACCCTGGGTCGAGTCGCGCCTGCAAGACTTCTTCGGGACCAATGCGGCACCCGCGATCGCGGGCGGGCGCGTCCCTTTGACCATTCACCTGCTGGCGCCCAACGGCCGGGCCGTGCAGGTGACGCGCGACCTGGCCGGGTTCTGGCGGCAGCATTATCCAGCGCTGCGGCGCGAGTTGGGGCGCCGCTACCCCAAACACCCGTGGCCGGAGGACGGCGCGACCGCGCGGCCGCCCCCGCCCAAGCCGCCGCGCCCGCGATCCTAGCGGCGGGCGCTACCGCCCGCCGGGCGTGGCCGGCCGGTGTTCACGGGATATAGTGGCGCCATGGCGTCGCAGGGGCATCTGGAAGCCCGCCGGGCGAAGCTGGCCCGCTTGCTCGGGACCCGGCCGGCCCTGATTGCGGCGGGCGTTCCCCGGCCGCGTAACTACGCGGCCAACCTCTACCCTTATCGAGCCAGCAGCCACTTCCTCTACCTCTTCGGGACGCCGCTGCCGGGCGCGATGGGGGTTTACGACGGCGCCGCGTTCACGCTCTACGTCCCGGATTCGCATCCCGATCAGGCGCTGTGGGAAGGGGCGCCGCCCACGCCGGCCGAGATCGCCGCCGCGACGGGCTGCGCGGTCCGGCCGTTCGCGCGGCTGGCGGCCAGTCTGCGCGGGCGCGCGGTGGCCACTCTGCCGGCACCTGACGCCGAGACCTGCCTGGAACAGAGCCGGATGTTGGGACGCGAGATCCGCGCCGGACAGGTCGACGTGCTGGATGTTCCGCTGGCCGAGGCGATGATCGCGCTCCGCCTGCAGCATGACGAGGCGGCGATCGCCGAGCTGCGCCGTGCCGCCGAGGCGACCGCGGCCGCTCACCGGGCCGGAATGGCGGCAACCCGCGCCGGCCGGCAGGCCTGGGTGGTGCGCGCCGCGATGGAAGCCCAGCTGGCGGCGCGCGGGATGACGACCGCCTATCCGTCGATCGTGACGCCCCACGGAGAGATCCTGCACAGCGGGCGATCGGACCAACAGCTGGCCGAGGGCGACCTGCTGCTGGCCGACGTGGGCGCCGAAACCCAGGGCGGCTGGGCCGGCGATGTGACCCGGACCTGGCCAGTGTCGGGGCGCTTTTCGCCCACGCAGCGCGATTTTTACCAGCTGGTGCTGGAAGCGCAGCGCCAGGCCATCGCGGCCGTCCGGCCCGGAACGCGCTACCTGAACGTTCACCGGATCGCGGCGCAGGCGCTGGCGGCCGGGCTGGTCGACCTGGAAATTTTGCGTGGTGACCCGATCGCGCTGGCCGAGGACGGCGTCGTCGCCCTGCTGTTCCCGCACGGCGTCGGACACCTGCTGGGCTTGGACGTGCACGACATGGAGGACCTGGGCGACCGCGCCGGCTACGCGCCCGGCCGGCAGCGCGCCGCCCAGTTCGGGCTGAGCGCGCTTCGTCTGGATCGCGACCTTCTGCCGGGGATGGCGGTCACCGTCGAGCCCGGTCTCTATCTGGCCCCCGCCATTCTCGATAACCCAGCGCTGTCAGCGGTGGCGCGGGATCGACTCGACCGTGCGCGGCTGGCGCAGTTCCGCGACGTGCGGGGCATCCGCATCGAAGACGACGTGCTGGTCACCGACGCGGGCCGCGAGGTCCTGACCGCGGCCATCCCCAAGCGCGTCGAAGAGATCGAAGCCGCGGTCG
The DNA here is from genome assembly GCA_963737345.1 of uncultured Pseudomonadota bacterium. Taxonomy (GTDB): domain Bacteria; phylum Myxococcota_A; class Polyangia; order Fen-1088; family Fen-1088; genus JADGRB01. The sequence continues at coordinate 140,324 of CAVTSM010000002.1, forward strand.
GCGCCGCTTAGGGCGCAACGGGAGCGCCGTCGTTCTCGAACGAGGGCGGCAGCGGTGCGTCCTCCAGTCCGCCCGTGGGTGCGGCGGGGCGCGCGCTGGGCGCTGTCGAAGCCGGCGCCGGCTCGACGTCGCCCGGTGCGGCCGCTGGCGGCGCACCGCCGCTGGAATTGCCCATTGAGTCGACGCCGATCACGCGCGGCGCCAGCTCGTTGCGGCGGTTGCTGCCGGTCGCGTCGATGTCCGCTGGGGCAGTCGGCGCTGGAGTGGCCGCCGGCGCCGCGGGGGTGGTGGCCGCGGCGCCGACGGTGTCCGTGCCAAACCGGCTGGCCGGTTCAGGCTGGTCTCCCGGCGTGGCGGTGCTCGGGGTAACGGGTGACGTTGCCGTGACTGACCCGCTCGCGGCCGCATTGCCGCGGGCCGGCCGGCCGACGAAGGGATCGACCCAGTTTGCGGCGCTGGAGGGCGTGGCCGTCACCGGAGCGCCTGACGGCGTGGCGGTGACGGGAGCCCCGGCGGGGGCGGCGGCCGACGGCGCGGTGAAAGGCGTCGCCGTGACGGGATGGCCGAACGGGGTGGCCGTCACTTGGGCGGTCGTCGATTCTCTTGTTGCCGGTTGCGTGGCCACCGGGGGCGCCGGCGTCGCCGCCCGGGACGGCCGAGCGGGGGCGTCGCCACCCGGCGCTGGCGCCGGCGCGACGGCGGCAGTTCGCGGGACGGGACGGGTGGCCACCGGCTTCGGCGGCGCGAGCTTGGCCTCTGCTGCGGCCTGTTTGCGCGCCCGAATGGCCTCCCCGCTATTGGGGTCGAAGCGGGGTGGCTCGGTGTTGGACCTTACGTGGTCGGCTGAAGGCGCCACATCGGTGGCGGGCACCGTCCCCAGCACGTCTTCGGCATGAGCGGTTGCGCCGCTCAACAACAACCCGGCGAAGGCACTCGCCAAGGTAATTTTCGCAATTCCCAACCCCTCCATTGCACTCTCCCCGGTTTCGATTATTTGGGAACCTGCTTGGGTTCCCGGCACAACTCAAGGTAGGTGCGAGGAATTCACGTGGCGAGGGGTTGCGAGCGCAATTGCCGTTCCCAGGTTTCTGGGAGGTTGTGACCCCGCCCCAGCCAAAGAAGCTCGCGAAGCTGATCCATGATCTGCGTCTCGAGATGCGTCGCGCTCAGCACCGCGGGGAGCTCTATGAGCTGGCCCGCCGGTGCATCGAAGCGCCACAGGAGATCGTCGATTGGGCCAAGAGCGATCGGCGCTGGTCGTTCACGCTCGCTGAAGTGATGGCCGGCGACGTTCATCTGCCGCACGATCTCGCCATTGGGCTGGTTGTCGCGATTGCAGACGAGCTGGAAGAAGAGAGTGAGTCGTTGACTGACAATTCGGAAACAATCCCCGCATCCGCGATTGGTTCGAATTGAAGGTCAGTTTTTTTGCGGCAACAAAACGGCGGGCCTATAAGATCGATTCATGAACACCACCGGGCGGAAGACAGTCAAAGGGGAGAAAACGTCGGCGCCGAAGGCCGTGAAGGCCAGCTCGAAGAAGGCGACCGAAAGCACGACGGCGGCAGGTAGCAAGGCCGCGCCCTCGTTCGAGGAGATCGCCAAGCGGTCGTATGAGTTGTACCTGCAGCGTGGCGGCGTCGATGGCTACCACGAGCAGGACTGGCTGCAGGCCGAAGCCGAGCTCTCGTCCCGCTGACTGTTCAGGCAGGAACCCTGAGAGGGTCGGGCCCCGACGGGCAAGGAACCTTCTCAGGGGCGATTGCTGATCAGGCGTAGCGGCTGAGGACCAAGCAGGCGTTCGTCCCGCCGAACCCGAAGCTGTTGGTCAGCGCGTGCTGCACGCGCGCCTCACGGGCGGTGTTGGGAACGTAGTCGAGGTCGCAGTCGGGGTCGGGCGTCGTGTAATTGATGGTGGGCGGCACCAGGCCGCGCGCCACGACCATCGCGCAGATCGCCGTCTCGACGCCACCCGTCGCACCCAGCATGTGGCCAGTCATCGACTTGGTCGAGCTGACCATCAGCTTGCGGGCGTGGTCGCCGAACACCTTCTTGATGGCCAGCGTCTCGGTGGCGTCGTTGATCTTCGTCGACGTGCCATGGGCGTTGACGTAGCCGATGTCGCTGGGCGACAGCTTGGCATCCTTCAAAGCCAGCTTCATGCAGCGCTGTGCGCCCTCGCCTTCCGGCGCGGGCGACGTGATGTGGTGCGCGTCCGCGTTGAGGCCGTAGCCCCGCACCTCGGCGTAAATCTTGGCGCCGCGCGCCTTGGCGTGCTCCAGCTCCTCGATGACCAGGATGCCGGCCCCTTCGGCGATCACGAAGCCGTCGCGATCCTTGTCGAAGGGCCGGGACGCCCCTTGTGGGTTGTCGTTGCGCGTGGAGAGCGCCCGCATCGCATTGAAGCCACCGACGCCCAGCGGCGTGACGGTCGCCTCGGTGCCCCCGCAGATCATCGCATCGGCGTCGCCGCGCTCGATCACGCGGGCCGCGTCGCCGATGGCGTGCGCGCCGGTCGAGCAGGCGGAGACCTGCGACAGGTTCGGCCCCTTGGCGCCGAACCTGATGGACAGATTCCCCGACGCCAGGTTCACGATGATCATCGGAACGAAGAAGGGAGAAAACCCATGCCGGGGCCCCTTCTCCCACAACGTCTTGCACGTGGCTTCGATCGTGGTGACGCCGCCCAGGCCGGCGCCGACGAAGCAGCCGACTCGTTCGGCGAACTCACCGGAAATCTCCAGCCCAGAGTCGGCGACCGCCAGCGAGCCGGCCGCCATCGCGTACTGCACGAAGGGGTCGAACGTCTTCGCCTCGCGCGCCGTCATCCAGCGGGTCGGATCGAAGTTCTTCACCTCGCCCGCGAAATGCGTAGCGAACGCGGTGTGATCGAAATGCGTGATGGGACCGATCCCGGACCGGCCCGCCAGCAACCCTTGCCACGTCTCCTCGGTGCCGACGGCGATCGGCGTGACCAGCCCGATTCCGGTGACGACGACTCTACGTGCCATTTTTTCTCCCGGCGTTGCGGCGGCGGCCGCGGTTACTTCGCGTGCGACTTGATGTAGTTGATGGCGTCCCCGACCGTCTTGATCTTCTCGGTGTCCTCGTCGGGGATCTCCAGCTTGAACTGCTCTTCGAGCGCCAGCACCAGCTCGACGACCGCCAGCGAGTCCGCCTTCAGGTCTTCGGAGAACGACGCTTCCGGCTTCACCTTGTCCGGCGCAACCTCGAGCTGTTCGATGATGATTTTCTTGACGCGCTCTGCGATGTCGTCAGCCATGTCCGTTGTTTCCTCTCGATTTGCAGTGGTTCTTGGGGGTAACGAGCGGCGTACCTTACATGAAAAGGCCGCCGTTGACGCGCAAGACTTGCCCCGTCACGTAGGCGGCGCCAGGACCCGCCAAATACGCGACGGCAGCCGCCACGTCGTCGGGCGCGCCCACCCGCCCGAGCGGGATCGCCTTCAGCAGCTCTTCTCGTCGGGCGGCCGGTAATTCCGTGGCCGTCATGTCGGTGTCGATGTAGCCGGGCGAAACGGCGTTGACGGTGATGCCGCGCGAGGCGTACTCGCGGGCCAGCGTCTTGGTCAAGCCGATCACGCCGGCCTTGGCCGCGACGTAAGGCGCCTGCCCCGCCGACCCGATTTCCGCGGTGATGGAGGTGATGTTGATGATGCGCCCCGCATCGCGCGCCTTCATCAGCGCGCGCAGCGCGGCCCGCGTGCAGTAATAGGTCCCGCTCAAATTGACGTCGATGGCGCGCTTCCAATCGGCGTCCTTGCCGCCCAGCACCAGACCGTTGACGGCGATACCGGCGTTGTTGACCAGGATGTGCAGCCCGGCGTCGGCGGCGATGTCCTTGATGGCGGCGTCCACCTCGGCCGGGACCGAGACGTCGAATCGCTTGCTGACCGCCGTGCCGCCCGCGGCCTGGACCGCCGCCACGGCTTCGCCCGCCGCGGCCTCGTTGGCGGTGTAGTTGATGATGACCTTCGCGCCCCGCCCGCCCAGCGCGATGGCGATGGCACGCCCAATCCCGCGCGATGCGCCCGTGACCAGCGCGACCTTCCCTTCGAGCTCACGCATGTGAGACCCCCGTTTGCAACGACGCGATGGCGTCCGGCTCGCCGGCCGCCAGGACCTCGATCTCCGGCGCGATCCGTTTGACCAGGCCGGCCAATACGCTTCCGGCCCCGATCTCCAGCGCCCGGCGCACGCCCATGCCCGCCAGCCGCTGCACCGACTCTTCCCAGCGAACGGGCGCCGTCACCTGCCGCGTCAGCAACTCGGCGATGCGACCGGCGTCCTGATTCGGGGCAGCTTCGACGTTGCTGACGACAGGAACCGTGGGGGCGGCGAACTCGACCCGCGACAGCTCAGCCCCCAGGCGTTCGGCGGCAGGCTGCATGAGCGCGCAATGGAAGGGCGCGCTCACGGCCAGGGGAACCGCGCGCTTGGCGCCTTTGGCTTTCAGCGCCGCGCAGGCGCGATCGACGGCCGCCTTGTGCCCGGCGATGACCACCTGACCGCCGCCGTTCAGATTGGCCGGGCTCACCACCTCGCCACCCGCCACCTCGAGGCACACGGCGGCGACATCGTCCGCCGAAAGTCCCAAGATCGCAGCCATCGCGCCGGCACCCGGTGCGACCGCCTCTTGCATGAATTTTCCGCGCAGGTGAACCAGGCGGACGGCGTCCGAAAAACGCAAGGCACCGGCGGCGCAGAGCGCGCTGTACTCGCCCAACGAGTGACCGGCGACGACCGCCGGCCGCAACCCGGTTCGCGCGCGCAGCACGCGCAGCGCCGCCACGCTGACGGTGAGGATGGCCGGCTGTGCGTTGGCCGTCAGGGTCAGCTGGTCCTCGGGTCCCTCGAAGCAGAGCTTGCTGAGCGGGTATCCAAGCGCCGCATCCGCCTCGGCAAAAGCGGCCCGCGCCTCTGGCTCGGCCTGGTGCAACGCGCGGCCCATGCCGACCTTCTGAGATCCCTGGCCCGGGAACAAGAAGGCGAGGCTGCCGTCGATTTCCGTCCCCATCCGATCACCACCTCGCCATGGCGGACGCCCAGGCCAGCCCGCCGCCCAGCGCCGCGAACAGCAAGAGGTCGCCGGGCTTGACCTTCCCCTGCTCGACGGCCTCGTCCAGCGCGATCGGCACCGACGCCGACGAGGTGTTGCCGTAGCGGTCGACGTTGGTGAAGAAGCGCGACATCGGGATGGCCACCCGCTCCGACACCCCTTCCAAAATGCGCAGATTCGCCTGGTGCGCGATCACCCAGTTCACGTCGTCGGGACGGAGGCCGTTCACGTCCAGCGCGGTGCGCGCGCCGGCGGCCATGTTTCGCACGGCGTGTTTGTAAACCTCGCGCCCGTTCATCTGCACGTATTGCCGTTTGGCGGCCAGCGCCTCGGGCGTGGCCGGCTCGCGGCTGCCGCCCACTGGCTGCCACAGGATCTCGGCCTGCGAGCCGTCGGCGAACAGGTGCGTGGACAGGATTCCGGACGGACCGTCCGATGCCGTCATGAGGACGGCGCCAGCCGCGTCACCAAAAAGAACGCAGGTTGCCCGGTCGGTCCAATCGACGATGCGGGACAGGACCTCGACCCCGATCACCAGCACGCGTTTGAACTGACCAGCGCGGATGAACGCGTCGGCGATCGAGACGCCGTAAAGGAATCCGGCGCAGGCAGCAGACAGATCGAACGCGCACCCGCCCGCCGCCGCCCCGAGCTTCTTCTGAACGAAAGTGGCCGTCGCCGGGAAGGGGCAATCGCCGGTGACGGTCCCCACGATGATGCAGTCGACCGTCGCGGGATCGACGCCGGCTTTGAGGCACGCCGAACGCCCGGCGTCCGTGGCGAGATCGCTGGCGGCCCGGGAGTCCTCGAGGATGTGTCGCTGGCGGATGCCGGTCCGCTCCGTGATCCAGGCATCCGAGGTGTCGACGATCTTCGCCAGATCTTCGTTGGTCAGCACCCGGTCCGGGACGGCCCGACCGGTGCCGATGATGCGGCTGCGAATCACGAGATCGCCTCCGCTCCGGCGGCGGGCGGCGGCACGGCGGCGGCTTCCCACAGCGCCGCGTGCTGGGCCACCGCCGCGGACAGCTCCTTGCCAAGCCCGAGCTGCGCGAATCGATCGGCGACGTAGACCGCGTTCTGCAGGGCGATGGCGCTGGACCCGCCGTGGCAGATCAGCGTCACGCCCTCGACACCCAGCAGCGGGGCGCCCCCGTGCTCGGCGTAATCGATGCGCTTGCGCAGGCGGCGCAGCGCGCTTCGCATCAGCGCCGCGCCCACGCGCGCCAGCGGCCCGGAACGCGCGACCTCTTCGCGCACCATGCCCAGCATCGTCTCCGCGGCTCCCTCGACCCCCTTCAGCACGACGTTTCCGGTGAAGCCGTCGGTCACGACCACGTCCGTCTTCCCCTCGAAGATGTCGCGTCCTTCGATGTAGCCGACGTAGCTGAACGCTGCCTCCCGCATGACCTCGACGCGGGACAAAATCTGGTGCGCCTCGCGCGTCAGCGCGGTCCCCTTGTGCTCTTCAGAGCCGTTCGACAGCAGGCCGACCTTGGGGCGCGATTTGCCGTGCAACAGGCGCGCGTAGACCGAGCCGAGGACGCCGAACTGCGCCAGCACCGCCGGTTTCGGATCGACGTTCGCGCCCACGTCCAGCAGCGCGCACTCACCGGTCCGCGTGGGAAACGTCGTCACGATCGCGGGCCGCTCGACGCCGGGCAAGCGCCCCAGCACGAAAAGGCCGCAGGCCATCATGGCGCCCGAGTTGCCCGCCGACACCACGGCGTCCGCCTCGCCCGATTTCACCAGGTCGAAGCAGACCCGCATCGACGACTTCTTCTTCTGTTTCACCGCCATGGACGGCGGGTCGTGCATCGTGATCACGTCCGGCGCGTGCCGGACGACGATGGACGTCTTGTCGGCGCCCAGCGCCTTCAGCTCGGCCCGCAGCCGCTGCTCGTCGCCGACCAGCACGACGTCGATACCCCGCGCGCGCACGGCAGCCACCACGCCCTCCACCTCGACTCGAGGGGCGGCGTCGGAGCCCATGGCATCGACGGCGATTCGCGGCATTTACAAGGCGGGGACGAACGGGGGCGCGCGCCGCCTAGGCCTGCTCTTCTTCCTTGGGCGCGATGACCAACCGGTCACGGTAATAGCCGCAGCCAGCGCACATCCGGTGCGACCGCTTGGGCTCCCCGCAACGGGGGCACGGCACGAAGCTGGGAACGCTCTTCTTCATCACCTGCGCGCGCCGGATCGCGGAGCGCGATTTGGACTGCCTTCTTTTCGGGACGGCCATGGATCGATGCCTTTCTTCCTTTTATGAGTTCGAGAGTTTGAGCTTGGCCAGCGCGGCAAATGGCGCGGTCGCCGCCGGCGCTGCCTTGCAGGTGCAGGCCGACAGGTTTCGGTTCTCGCCGCAGACGTCGCAGAGACCCCGGCAAGACTCCTGGCAGAGCGGGTTGATGGGCACCGCCAGCAGGAGCTCGTCGCGGATCTCCTCACCCACGTCGATGTCGCCACCTTTGAAGGGGATGACGTCGGGGTCCTCGTCCTCATCGTCGACGTCGTCGGACTCCGTCGGAACGAAGGTCACGGCCACCGGCACGTCCAGCGGGACGCGCGCCGGCTCGAGGCAGCGCGCGCAAACGCTCTCGACCTCGCCATGCAGGTGGCCACGCAAGAGGTAGTCGTCGCCGGTCTTTTCGAGCCGGCCGTCCAGGGCCAGCCCGGCCGGTCCGGGGCGAAGCTCGACGTCCGGACAGGCCGCGGCGACCCATTCGGTCGTCACAGGGACGTGGAGCGGCAGCCCCTCGGGGCCGATCTCATTGATTTTAAACCGCATTTTACACACTACCCCGCCGGCCCGGCGGCCGGAGGGTGAGTTACTATAGGAAGGAGCCCCTCGGAGTCAAGCCAAGCGGCTGTCTGGGTCGGCTCTCGGCGATGACGCGTGGGCCCTTTCGACGCGCAGGGCCGGCTACTTGGATGCGGCGCTGGCGGCCGAACCGCCACCGAACAGCAGCAGCGATTTCAGGTCCTCGTCGTTGAACAGCAGCTGGCCGCCGAAGAAGTAGTCGAACCCGCCGCCCGAGCCCGCCGAGCCGCGGCCCGTGTTGTTCGCCGCCAGCCCCTTGAAATTGAGGAGGTCGTCGGCGCCCGCGATCAGGTACAGCATCTTGTTCCAGAGGTTGTAGGCGACCGTGGTCTTGACGCGGGGGTACTGGTTGACGTTGGAAGCCGCAAAGTTGAACACGTCGACCGACAGCGTGAGCTGATCGTCGAACATGAAGACGTCGCCGCCGATCCCGCCGGTGGACTCCTTGATGCCGAAACGGCCGGCCACCGGCCCCACCCGCTTGCCGAACATCAGCGAGAATCTCAGCTGGTCGGTGGTGGTGACGGTCGTGTCGGTCTGAAATCCGTTGGTCGAGGTCTGCGAGGCTTTGGTGACCGTGTTCGAGTACCCGCGCGGGTCCTCGATGAGCTCGATCAAATAGAACTTGTCGGGCCGCGGCATCAGCGTGATCGACAGGTAGTTTTTGACCGTGCTGGAAAGGACGTTGTACTCGGTTCGCAAACCCACGACCGTCTGCAGCTTGGTGATGCCCCGGACGAACGTGCTGGCGTTCTCCGTGATGTCCTCGACGTTGCGCGCAATCGTGTCGTCGTTGACCAGGTGGCCGACAGTCCCCTCGCCCTTCTCGATGTGCTCCGTGATCGACTCGATGTTGTGCATCGACTTGTCGAGGTTATCCAGCGTGCTTTGCAAGCGGTCGATCGACCCCTGAACCTTGTTTCCCGTGCCCGCCACCTGGCCTTGCGTCGTGCCGATCAGCGACTTGATGGATTCCGTGATGTCCCGGACGTTCTTGATCGACTCCTTGACGTCGCCCGCCTCTGCGGTCGTGACGCCCTCGACGTTGGCGGCAATCGTGTCCATCCGGGTGAGCAGCCGTTCGAGCACGACCGAGTTCGTCTCGATCAGCTTGTTCACGTTGTCGGCGATGTCCGTGATGGTCCCGGACGTGAGACGCCGGACGTCCTCCAGGATGTCGTGCAGGATCGGCAGCAGCGAGCCGACGTTGTCCATGATCTCGCCCATCGCCACCGGCTCGCGAACGTTCTTGATCTCGTCGCCGTTCTGCAGGACGCGCATCTGGCGGCGCTGCCCCTTCACCTCGGCCATCGGCGTGCCGGGATCGATCTCCAGGTAGAACTCGCCCAGCAAAGAGGCGGACCGCTTCGATATGACGGCGTTTTCGTAGAGCGTGATGCCCGGATTGACGCGGATGGTGATCTTCGCGCGGGCGGTGTTCGGATCCAGCGCACGGCCGGTGATCTCGCCGATCGAGATGCCGGCCGTTTGCACGCGCGACTTTTCGAAGAGGCCGGCGGCGTCGTGGAACAGCCCATAGACGCTGACGCCCTTCGTGCTGGTGCCGTGCTCGCTGGTCGAGCGGACCAGGAAGTAGCTGAGGCCAAACACGACCAGCACCAACGCGCCAACGGTTACGGAAGCCCAGCTGCGCCTCACGCCGTCCCCTCTCGAGGCACCAGACCGGAGGTCTCGATGAATTCGCGCAGCTCGGGTCGCCGGCTGGCCAACACCTCCGACGGGGTACCGTTGACGATGATGACGCCTCCGGCGAGCATCGAGATCCGGTCGCCGATGCGGAAGGTCGACGCCATGTCGTGGGAGATGACGACGGACGTCACCCCGAAATCGTCGGCCGTGCGGCGGATCATGTCGTCGACGTTCTTGGTCGCAACAGGGTCGAGGCCTGTGGTCGGCTCGTCATAAAGAAGGATCTCGGGGCGATCGATCAGGGCCCGCGCCAGACCGACGCGCTTGCGCTGCCCGCCGGACAGCTCGGGCGGAAACTTTTGTTCGATGCCCGGGACATTGGCCAGGTCCAGCCGCCTCAAAAGCTCCCGGACCCGCTCCATGATCTCGTCACGGGAGAGCTTGTACCGCTCGATCAGGGGAAATGCGACGTTCTCGACCACATTCATCGAATCGAAGAGCGCCGCGTACTGGAACACCATGCCGAACTTCCGCCGCAGCCGTCCCATCTGTCGCTCGTCGAACGGAACGACGTCCTCCCCGTCGACCCAGATCTGACCGTCGTCGGGCTTGAGCAGCCCCATGAGGTGCTTCATCAGGACCGACTTGCCCTGGCCCGACCCGCCGATGATGATGTTCGTCCGCCCCCGTTCGATGTCGAGGTCTACCCCGCGCAGCACGTGCTGGGGGCCGAACGTCTTGTGAAGGTTGCGGACGCGGATCTGCCAGCGCTGGTCGCGCCCGGCGAGCTCCTCCGCTCCGCGCGGCCTGCCCGGCGGATGTTCCGCGGACGTACGGTCGGGAGGGACGGGCGCGGGGGTCACGATTTGGAGGGCCAAAGGATGTGAAACATGTCGATCAGGAAGTAGTCGGAAACCAGGACGGAGACCGAGCCTGCGACCACGGCCTGCGTGGTGGCAAGCCCCACCTCTTTGGCGCCGCCGCGCACGTTGAATCCCTCGAAGCAGGCCGCGACCGACAACGTGAGCCCGAACACCGCCGCCTTGCAGCCACCGATGATGTAGTCCTTGGGATCCGTCCAGTATGTGAACTGTTCGATGAACTGGCCCAGATCGATGTGTTCCAGATAGATGGAATAGAGGTAAGCGCCGCAAAGGCCGACGATGTTGAACACCATCGTCATGATCGGCATCATGAGGATCGAGGCGACGATTCGCGGCGTCACCAGGTACTGGACCGGGTCGACGGCGAACGTGGTCAGGGCGTCGATCTGTTCGGTGATGCGCATCGAGCCGAGCTCGGTTGCCATCCCCGATCCGGCGCGCGCCGTGATCATGAGGGCGCAAAAGACCGGCGCCAACTCCTGCGCCAGCGACAGACCGACCGTGGCGCCCACGAAGCGCTCTTGATTGAAGATGCGGAGGGCGGCGATCGCCTGCTGGGCGGACACGGCGCCCGAAAAGAAGCCGACCAAGCAGATGATGGGCAGCGATCCGACCCCGATGAACTGGGCCTGCTCGAGGTACAAACGGAGGCGAAACGGCTTGCGGAACAGACCCGCCATCGCCTGCCCGAGCATGATCGCGTGCTCGCCGGCGTAACGCAGCACGCCCCGGACCGGCGTCACCGCCGCGTCCAGCAACGCGGTGGCGATGGCGTTGCCCGCCGCGGCTTTACCGGGCGGCTCGTCGACCGAGGAGGACGCGCTCATGGTGTGACCGAGAAGGGGACCCGCGGAAGGCGGATCGCGGCGGCATCGCGTAGGACTCGCGGAACGCGCTTCGAGATGCCGCACAGGATCTCGTAGTTGATCGTGCCCGCCCAGCCGGCCACCTCGTCAACCGTGATCACGCCGGGCCCGTCGCGCCCGATCAGCGTGACGGGGCCGCCCAGCGTCGATTCAGGCAGGTCGGTCACGTCGATCATCAACATGTCCATGCAGACGACGCCGATGACAGGCACCCGGCGTCCGGCGAGCAGCACGGAGGCTCCGCGCACGTGCCGAGGATAGCCATCCGCGTAGCCGATGGGCAGTGTGGCGACCCGGGTTCTGCGGCCGGCCCGCCAGGTCCCGCCGTAGCTGACCCCGGTGCCGGGTTCAACCTCGCGAATGGCCATGATGCGCGTGCGCAGCGCCATCGCCGGCTCCAAGCCGGGCAGCTGCACCACAGCCGAGGGCATCGCACCGTAAAGCGCCAGGCCCGGCCGGACCGCGTCCAGCCTTGCCGCCGCAAACCGCACCGCGGCGGCGCTGTTCGCCGCATGTCGCACGGCGTGCGAGAAGCCCAGCTGGCGCGCCTGGTCCACGGCGCGGTGGAACTCCGCCAGCGCGTCCTCGGTGGTCGCGGGATCTCGACGCGTCCGCCGACGCGAAATGCGTGCAGAGCCCCGCCAGCCGCAGCTGGGGTGCCTCGCGAAGGCTGTTCAGCACCGGGACCAGCTCCGAGGGGGCGAGTCCCAGGCGGCTCATCCCGGTGTCCACCTTCAGGTGGACGTCGACCGGGCGGCCGAGGCGCTTGGCCGCCGTCGCGAACCGTTCCAGCTCACCTCGGTCGTAAATGACCGGGGTCAGTCTCTCGGCGAGGACCTCGTCCTGATGCCGGTTGTAGTAAGCGCCCAACACCAGGATGGGTGCGCGAATCCCGGCGGCGCGCAGCTCGAGGCCCTCCTCGACCAGCGAAACGGCGAGAGCGTGGCAAAGCGGCTCGAGAGCGCGGGCGACCGGCACGGCGCCATGACCGTAAGCGTCAGCCTTGACGACGCCGAACACCCGAACGCCCGAACCGATGGCCTCGCGAACCCGCGAATGGTTCCGCTGAATGGCGCCCAAATCGACGTCCGCGATCGTCGGACGGATCGAGGTTCGGATGTCGACCTCGGAAAAGCGAGCCGCCGCCCCTTCGGGTGGCGGCTCGAATGCTTTGGGTTGGCTCGCCAAACCCTGCAAAGTTTCACCTGCGTCTGCCGCAGCGTCAATTCCGTCGATCAGACGCCTGAAAGTGCCCCGGCCCGCGGCCCCGGATCCCGCCCGGCGCCCCGGCCCCGGCGGCCTCAGACTGCCGTGTCGACCAGCTGATGGCTGACCAGCAGCGACCGGCCGCGGGGCGTCAACAGGCCTCGGCGAACCAGGTCGGAAACCGTCCGGGACACCGTCTCCCGGCAGGCGCCGATCTGATTGGCCAGCTCTTGTTGCGTCGGCCGGTCGCGGATCAACAGCCCCTCCGGACCGGCGGTGCCGTCCTGCCGGCCGATCGCCAGCAGCCGGGAGACGACGCGCTCTTCGACGCCCGCCAGGGCCAGGCCATTTGCGAGCTGCTTGGACCTGCCCAGCCGCCCGACCAGGTCCGCGCTCAACGCCAGAGCCAGCTCTGGGTTGGCCCGCAAGCAGCTCACGAAAGACTGCCGCGGAACGAGGAGCACCGTCGATGTCTCGGCAGCCTCCCAGTCGTGCGAGAGCGCCGTTTCGGGCGCAAACGCGCCGTCGGCGATCAGATCGCCGGTCCGAAATGTTTCGACCGAGATCTCACGGCCGTTCGGCGCGCGGCAGACCGCGCGGACCTTCCCGCGCACCACCACGATTGCCGCGTCGAACTGCCCGCCTTGCGCTGCCAGGATGGCGCCGCGGCTCAGCGAGCGCATCGTCGACTCCCGCGCCATCGCGCGGAGCGCCTCAATCGGGGCACGCCGCAACTGGAGGCAGCCCCGAAGTGCCTCGAAAGCGGGCGCCTCGGTGGTTGCTGGCGGCGTCAGGATCTTTCCAAACGGATCGAAATCGAGCGTTGAAGTCGCGATGGCCATGACCCCTCCTTGGGAAGCGGGCCCTCTCATCGCAACAGCAATGCCAACCGGGTCCCCCTGCATTCCCGCCACTTTGGCCCCCGCGCGGGCCGCCCCGTGTCCGGCGCGCCACACCGCAACCGTGAAAGATCGAGCGACGCGCGTCAGGCCATCCGCGTCAGACCATCCGCAAAGCTATCCGCCAACGCTATGCAGCCCTTTTGGCCTTTTCCTTTTGCTTCTGGGCGCGACGCTGCTCGCGATACTTCTTGATCTCCGATTTCGGGAGATCCTTGTGCTTCGAACAAACCATCCCGAAAACCGGTGCCGCACGGTTGCTGCACCCGGGAACAGGACAGAGTTGAATGGGCCCTTTGCGCCGCTTCCGACCGCCGAGCGACGAGCCGAGCTTGCCCGCTCCGCGAAGCTGCAACCCGACCGGGGCCCGACCGCCAAACGCGTTGAGAACGGCGTCGCGAGCGCGCGAGACGGTGTCCTGCTCGATTAAAGAAGCTAGTCGGTCGACGAACTGCTGAACGAGATCCTGAACATCGGTCTTTCTGGGCATCTGCTTCCCCCTTAGTTGCGGGGCAGACTAGCCGCGAAGATTCGACGATGCAAACGCAAAAGCTTGCGCCACAAGGTTGTCATGTCAAAAGACACCGTGGCTCGATTTCTGACGTTCATTGCCGTCGCCGTCGGGCTGCTGGCGTCGATTCATTACTATCTTTGGCGCCGCTTGGTGCGTGATCCAGCTTGGCGCCGGCGGTGGCAGACCATTGGTGCGGCGGGTTTGACGTTCCTGGCGCTCAGCATCGTCGGCTCCATGATCCTGGGCCGCGGACCCGGTGAATTCCGCAAAGCAGCCGCCTGGCCTGGTTATGTCTGGTTGGGGACGATGTTCTTGTTCTCAATCGCTTGGGGCGCGGTGGATCTCGCACGCGCCGGCGCGGCGCTGGCGCGCCGGGCGAGCGGGGCTGCGCCGGTCGCGCCCGAACGTCGTCGCTTCTTGGCGCGGAGCGCGGTCGCGGGCGTCACGTCGGTGGTGGCGGCGGCGTCCGGGTTTGCGCTGCACGCCGCACGACGGCCGGCGCCGGTTCGCCAGGTCGACATTCTGCTGGACCGTTTGCCCGCGGCCCTGCACGGGTTTTCGATCGTCCAGCTCACGGATATTCACGTCGGCCCGACCATCGGACGGCCGTTCGTCGAAGACGTCGTTGCGCGTGCGAACGCCCTCGACCCGGATCTGATCGCAATCACGGGCGATCTGGTTGACGGAAACGTACGAGATCTTGCTGAATCGATCGCGCCATTGGCTCAGTTGCGGGCACGTCACGGCGCATTCTTCGTGACAGGCAATCACGAATACTTCTCGGGCGCCGAAGCGTGGGTGAACGAGCTGACGCGGATGGGCATTCGCGTATTGCAAAATGAACGTGTCGTCATCGGCAATGGTGCGGCCAGCTTCGATCTGGCGGGGGTCGACGACCCGTCGGCCGTTCATTACGGCGGTCTCGCGCCCAAGCAAGCGGTCGCTCGCGCGCTGCGTGGCCGCGATTCGTCGCGCGAGCTGGTGTTGCTGGCACATCAACCGCGATCGGCGCTGGATGCGGCGCCGTTCGGTGTCGGACTCCAGCTGTCAGGACACACGCACGGCGGTCAAATCTGGCCTTTCGGGCTGCTCGTCGGGCTGCAGCAACCATTCACGGCCGGGCTTCATCGCCACGGCCGGTCGCAGGTCTACGTCAGCCGCGGGACCGGCTACTGGGGCCCGCCCATGCGGCTGGCAGCCCCCTCGGAGATCACCCATGTCCGCCTCGAGAGCGCGCGGGCGGTCGCCTGATCACGGCGTCGGAGGCGCGGCAGGGCCCAGCTCCTCGACCGAGACCAGGACCTTGTGAGTCTCGCCCCGCCGGATGAACGAGACGGCCACCCGGGCCCCGACCCGTTCTCGCGCGATGATGCTCACCACTTCCGCCGCCGCAGGGGCCTCCCGCTCGCCGACCGCGGTGATGACGTCCCCGGGGCGCAGGCCGGCGCGTGCGGCGGGTGTCCCCTGCCCGACCCGGCTCACCAGCGCTCCGCCCGACGGTAAACGACCGAGGCGCGTCCGATCCGACACCGGCAACTCGCCGAGATTCTTCAGCGCGACGCCGATGTATGGGTGATTGGCTTGCCCGTCTTTGATGATCTCCTCGGCGACCCGTCGGACGCGGTTGATTGGAATCGCGTACCCGTAACCGCCCCCCGGGCCGGCGCCGATCAGCGTCGTCAACCCGACGACTTGTCCTTCGAGGTCGACCAGCGGTCCGCCCGCGTCGCCCGGGTTCACCTTCGCATCCGTCAGCAGGAATCCGCCACCCGCCGAACCTTCCAGCTCTGGCCTACCGCTGACGATCCCGGCGGTGAAGGTCTCGTCGAGGCCCAGGGGGTTGCCGACCGCCAACACCCATTCGCCGATCTCGGCGTCGTCGGAGTCGCCGAACCGCGCCGCCGATAAGTCGGCTGGCGGCTCCAGGACTTTCACGATCGCCACGTCGCTGGCCGGATCGGTTCCGACCAACTCGGCCGCCAGGCGACGGCCATCGGCCAGCGTCACCGCGATGCGCGGGCCGCCGGGGCCGGCCAGGGCGTCGCCGCTGAAGGCACGCGCGCTGGTCACGAGGTTGCCGCGGGTGTCGAGCACGATTCCCGAGGCGGTGGTGTTTGCGCCGCCGCCTGTTACTTCCATCCGAACCACCGCGGGCCCGATCGCCTGTGCGACGGCGGTGAAGGCGCGAGACAGAGCCCGAGCTTTCTGCGGCGGCACTCTCGCCGCCGGCACCTCAGCCGACGCCGCCCGAGCGACCAGTGTCGCGCCGCAAAGCGCCAGCGCCACCGCGACAATCCGAAATCCACGCATGCCCGAGCGATCCCTTCGAGGGATGCTGCAAAGCATCGGGCGTGCCCCCGGCAGCCGGCGCTAGACCCGCGGAATGACGGGGGCAGCCGGGCTTCCCCGGCCAGATCCGTAACGGTACCGCCGCGCCGCTATCCCTGAGCGTCACTTGATGGTGACGAAGCGGGTGCCGCTGCCGCTGCGAATCCGCAGCAGGTGACCGCCCGGACGCGGCGAGCCGCGCAGGGCCCCGACGGCGTCGTCCGCGGAGCCGACCGGCCGGCGGTCCACCTCGACGATGACGTCGCCTGGGTGCAGTCCGGCCTGCTCGGCCGCGCTGCCCGCCAGCACGTCCGTGATCACGGCGCCCTTGGTATTGCCACCCAGGCCCAGCGACGCCGCGACGTCCGGGGTCAGCGTCTGCAACGCCATCCCGAGCTTGCCCTGCTGCGCGTCCGCCGTTTGCCGCGCGTCTTCGTCCGGCAACTCGCCCAGCGCCACCTGCGTCTCCGCGGGGCGACCGTCCCGCACGAAATGCAGCAGCACGCGCGCGCCGATGGGCTGGGTCGAGACGTAATCGACCACGTCGCCCGCCCCGCGAATCTTCTGGTTGTTGACCTCGGTGATGACGTCGCCGGGGCGCATTCCAGCCTTGCCGGCCGGACCGCCGGGCGTCGTTTCGGCGACGTATGCGCCGGCTGGCGGCACCGCTTTGCCCAGCTTCGTCTTTTGCGCGTCGTTGAGGTCCTTGACGTCGGTGAGCATGAGGCCGAGGTAGGCGTACCGGACGCGCCCCTCCTTCACCAGGGCCTGGGCAACCCGCCGCACTTCGTTGACCGGGATTGCGAACCCGTAGGCACCTCCGGCGCCAACCTGGATCAAGGTGTTGACGCCCACGACCTCGCCCTCGAGGTTCACGAGTGGGCCGCCCGAGTTACCCGGGTTGATCTTCGCGTCGGTCTGGATGTACCCGCGCACCCGCCGTCCAGACATCTGAACGTGGCGCCCGGGGCGGCCCTTGCCGCTGACGATCCCCGCGGTCACGGTCTGTTCGAGACCCAGCGGGCTGCCGACGGCCACGACCCACTCGCCGACCTCCAGCTTGTCGGAGTCGCCCAGGCGCGCCACGACCAGGTTGGCCGGCGCATGATCCAGCCGCACCACCGCCACGTCGGTCTGCGCGTCCTTGCCGACCACGTGGGCGGGAAACTCTTTGCCGTCGTTCATCGTGACGGTGACCTTGGTTGCGCCCTGCACGACGTGCCGATTGGTCACGATGTCGCCGTTGGTGTCGAGGATGAAGCCCGAGCCGACGCCGTGGCTGGGTCCCGGCTCCGGCATTCCGCCCCCGCCGCCCGGACCGAACTGGAAAAAGTGCCGGAAAAACGGCGGCACTTCGCCGTTGTCGTCGCCGTCTTCGTCGTTGTTCGGTCCAGGCGCCGCCCGCCCGCGGCCGTTCGCCACCTTCGGCGTGCCGACCTCGACCTCGATGCGAACGACCGACGGTCCCAGCGCCTTGGCGACGTTGGAAAAAGCGTGCGACAGGGCGCGCGCCTCGTTGGGCGCCTCGGTCTTGGGCGTGACCGCCGCGCCCGCGGCTTGCGCCGTCGAGAACGCGGTGTGCGGCGTCCGAATCGCCAGGCCGACGGCTGCGCCGAGCACAGCCACCGAAAACATCATGCGCAGGGAGGTCCTGGTCATTGCGTTCCTTTGTATCGACTTGGATGAGCTGTCAAGCACGCGGGATGCCTGGCGGCCCCACGAACCGCGAAGAAGGAGCGGGAAGAAACTTATTTTGCGTGTCGCCTGGATAACCGGGGCGCTCCCGTGAAACATTCCTGGCAAGACGATGCGCTGGTGGAGGGGACTGAAACAGGCGCCGGTGACGGCCGCGCTGATGGCCGTCAACGTTCTCATCTACGTGGCGATGGCCGCCCTCTCGGGGCGGATCCTGTCATTCGACAGCCCCGTTCTGGTTGCGGCGGGCGCGTCGGTGACCGCCCCGGACGTGGTGGTGTCGCATTGGCGCTGGCTGACGGCGGCCTTCATCCACGTGAACCTGCTCCACATCTTCATGAACATGTGGGTGCTCGGTCAGATCGGGGCGATCTCGGAAAAGGCGATCGGGCGCGGCCTGTACGCCGCCACCTACGTGCTCACCGGCGTGCTGGGAAACCTCTTGTCCAGCCTGCTGGCGGCCGGTCATGGGCCGACGCTGTCGGCGGGCGCCTCGGGCGCCATCATGGGGCTCATCGGAATGGCGGCGACGTTCGCCTGGCGCTCGGGGCAGCGCGCCGCAGCGCGTGCGCTGGCGTTCAACATTCTCTTCGTGCTGGGCGTCGGTCTCTCGCTGTCGGCGCGCGGGGTTCACCTGGTCGACAACGCCGCGCACATCGGGGGGCTGGTCGCCGGCGCCCTGGTGGGGCTGCTGCGCGTCTCCATTCACCGTCCCATCCCGCCGCGGCTGGACCGGACCTTGGTCCTCGTGTCCTTCGGGTTGGCGGCGGTGGCGTTCGCCGTCGTCCAGCTGTCGGGCGCCTGACGATCGCCCCCGCGCCGGGGCATTAGATTGGAGGTCACGATGCCGATCGCCAGCCTGAATCCGGCCACGGGGCAGCTTTTGCGGTCGTTCGACGAGGACGCACCCGAGGTCATCCAGCGAAAGCTGGCGACCGCGGCGGCGGCCTGGGAGCGGTGGCGCCGCGCGCCGGTGGGCGCCCGCGCGGCGGTGGTCGCGCGCGCCGGGGAAATCCTCGAGACCGAACAGGAGGCCTTCGGCCGGCTGATGACGCTCGAGATGGGTAAGTTGGCGGCCGCGGCTGCGGGCGAGGCCGCCAAGTGCGCGACCACC
The DNA here is from genome assembly GCA_963737345.1 of uncultured Pseudomonadota bacterium. Lineage (GTDB taxonomy): Bacteria > Myxococcota_A > Polyangia > Fen-1088 > Fen-1088 > JADGRB01. The sequence continues at coordinate 159,383 of CAVTSM010000002.1, forward strand.
TGCCGCTTCTACGCCGAGCACGGCGAGGCCTTCCTGACGCCCGAGGTCGTCAACCAAGATGGCGACAGCCGCGACGAGATTCACCTTCAGCCCCTCGGCCCTGTGCTGGCCGTGATGCCCTGGAACTTTCCCTTTTGGCAAGTCATCCGTTTCGCGGCCCCGGCGCTGGTCGCCGGCAACGTCGGTCTGTTGAAGCACGCCTCGAACGTGCCTCAGTGCGCGCTCGCGCTCGAAGATCTGTTCCGGCGCGCCGGAGCGCCCGAAGGGGTGTTCCAGACCCTCTTGATCGGCTCGGGCGCGGTCGAACGACTGATCGGCGACGACCGCGTCGCGGCCGTCACCGTCACGGGCAGCGAGGCGGCCGGGCGGGCGATCGGCGCCGCGGCCGGGCGCCACTTGAAAAAGAGCGTCCTCGAGCTGGGCGGCAGCGATCCCTTCCTGGTCCTGGGCAGCGCCGATCTGGATCAGGCCGTGGCGACGGCGGTGAAAGCGCGAACCATCAACACCGGCCAGTCCTGCATCGCCGCCAAGCGGTTCATCGTGGTCGACGCGGTGTACGACCGGTTCGCCGCCGGCTTCACGGAGGCAATGCGGGGGCTGGTCGTCGGCGACCCGACCGATGCGCGCACGCAGATCGGCCCGCTGGCGACGGCGTCGATCCGGGACGGCGTCGCGGACCAGGTCGACCGATCGGTCAAAGCGGGGGCGCGCGTGCTGACGGGAGGCCGCGCGATCGATCGTCCTGGGTATTACTACGAGCCGACGGTGCTGGCGGACTTGCCGGCGGATGCCCCGGCCGCCCGCGAGGAGGTGTTTGGTCCGGTGGCCGCGCTCTTCCGCGTGCGGGACACGAAACAGGCCATCGCCGTCGCGAACGACACCTCGTTCGGGCTGGGCTCCGCGGCGTTCACGCGCGACCGCGCGGAAGCGGAGCTCCTGGCCCGCGAGCTGGCGGCGGGCAGCGTGTTCATCAACGGCATGGTCGCCTCCGACCCGCGGTTCCCGTTCGGCGGCATCAAGCGCTCCGGCTACGGCCGCGAGCTCTCGATCCACGGCTTGCGCGAGTTCGTGAACGTGAAGACGGTCCGGATGGCGAACCTGAGCCCGCTCAAATGATCGCCTGGTCTTCCAGGCGATCCAGGCGGCGCAGCGCGGGGACGCGCCAGGCCGTGATCGCGGTGACCAGGACGGTGACCACGCCGCCGAAAACGACGGACGGCACGGTGCCGAGCAGCTTGGCGGCCAGTCCCGATTCGAACGCGCCGATCTCGTTCGACGAGCCGATGAAGATCTGGTTCACCGCCGAGACCCGCCCCAGCATGTTCGACGGAACCAGAACCTGAGTGAGGGTGCTGCGGAAGTAGACGCTCAACATGTCCGCGGCGCCACTGGCCGCCAGGATCGCCAGCGATACCCAGAACCAGCGGGAGAGCGCGAAGGCAATCATCGAGAGGCCGAAGAGGCCCACCGCCCAAAGGAACAGTCGTCCGGCCCCGCGCGGTGGCGGCCGCAGCGCGAGCAGGCCGGACATCAGCACGGCGCCGACCGCGGGCGCCGCGCGTAAAGCGCCGAGTCCCTGGGGGCCAACCCGCAGAATCGCCTCGGCGAAAATCGGCAGGATCGCGACGGCCCCGCCGAACAGCACGGCCAGAAGGTCCAGCGTGATCGCGCCCAGAAAGATCGGCTTCGTCAGCAGGAACGCCAGGCCCGCGCGCACGCTGGCCAGCAGCGGCTCGGCCCGCGAGGGGCCGGTCCGCGGCGCGACGCGGATGCGCGCCACGGCGCTCAGCGCCACGGCCATCAAGGCCGCCGCAATCGCGTACGAAACGGTGGGGCCGACCCAGGCATAAAGGATCCCGCCCAGCGCCGGCCCGCTGACTGCCGCGACCTGCCAGATCCCGGTCCGCCAGGCGACAGCGCTGGGATAAAGCGGGCGCGGCACCAGATCGGCCCCCAGCGCGTTGCGGGCGGGCAGCAGGAAGCTGCGCGCCGCCCCGCAGACGACGATGACGGCGTAGATCGTCCAGCGGATCCAGGCCGCGGGCCGACCCTGCCGCATCAGCAGGCCGCTGGCAGCCGCCAGCCCCACCGCCGAGGCCAAGAGGACGATCAGCGCGACCAGGGCGACCCGGCGGCGATCCAGGACGTCCGCGACGTGCCCAGCGTAGAGCGCGAACCCGATGAAGGGCGCGGCCTCGGCCAGGCCGACCATCCCCAAGGCCAACGGATCGTGGGTGAGCGCATACATTTGCCAGGCGACCACCACCCCCTGGACCTGAGCGCCCATGGCCATGGCCAGGATGCTTGCAACGAACCAGCGGAAATTCGGAATGCGCAAGGGGGCATACGGGTCATGCGGGACAGCGACAGCGCGGGACATCCGCCCTTAAGATTACGACGAGACCCGGGCCGCCCGCGAGGACTCCACTCGACGAGGCCGGGCGCGGTTCGCGTGGTACAAAGACGTTCCGCCCAAACCGCCTCGAGGACCCGTGACGCTCGGAAAAAACTTTCGCCTCCCGACGGATGTAAGACCCAAAAATTACCAGGCCGACCTGCGGCTGGATCTGCCCGCCGGCCGCTTCGAGGGGCGGCTCACGATCGAGCTGGCGCTGGGCGCGACCCGCGATCGCATCGATTTACACGGCGTCGGGCTGGACGTGCTGTCCGCGGAGATCGAGCTCGGCAGCGGCCGGCGGATCGCCGGACAAGCCAGCGCGGACGCCGAGAGCGAGACCGTCACGCTGGCATTCGCCGAGGCGCTGCCGGCCGGCGCCGCCAAGCTGGTCATTGGCTACCGGGGCGTCTTTAGCCCTGGACTGCGGGGCCTCTACCGGGCCGGGCCGCTGGCGGTCACGCAGTTCGAGGCAGCCGACGCGCGCCGCCTGTTCCCGTGCTTCGACGAGCCGGCGTTCAAGGCGACCTGGCAGCTGACGGTCGCGGGGATCCCCGACGGGCACGTCGCCATCTCGAACAGCCCGGCGGGGCGCGAAGACGGCGATCGCCCAGGGACCCGGCGCATCAGCTTTGGGCCCACGCCGCCACTGTCGTCGTATCTGATCGCGCTGGTGGTCGGCCCGCTGGTGCCGAGCCCGGTCGCGCGCGTGCGTGACATCCCCATTTGCACCTGGACGACTGGCGAGAAGCGCCACCTGTCGGCGTTCGCGCAAGAGACCGCTTCGGCGGTGCTGCCGCGCCTCGAGGATTACTTCGGCCTGCCCTACCCGTTCGGCAAGCTGGATCAGATCGGCGTCCCCGACTTCGAGGCCGGCGCCATGGAGAATGCCGGCGCGGTGACGTTCCGCGAGGTGGCCCTGCTGGCCGACCCAGCGACCGCGCCGCTGGCCGTGCAAAAGCGCATCGCCGAGGTGATCACCCACGAGCTGGCTCACCAGTGGTTCGGGAACCTGGTCACGATGGCCTGGTGGGACGACCTGTGGCTCAACGAGGCCTTCGCCACCTGGATGGCCTACAAGATCGTCGACGACTGGCGGCCGTCCTGGCGCATCTGGATGGATTTCGAGGCCGGCAAGGGCGCGGCCCTGGCGCTGGACGCGCTGGTCTCGGCGCACCCCATTCGCGCCGAAATCCTGAACGCAGAGGAGGCCGGCGAATCGTTCGACGCCATCACTTACGAAAAGGGCGGCGCGGTGCTGCGCATGCTGGAAGGGTTCCTGGGCGAGGATCGGTTCCGCGACGGGATTCGCCTCTACATGCGCCGCCACCGCGAGGCAAACGCGACGGCCGACGACCTGTGGGCGGCGCTGAGCGAATCGTCGGGCCAGCCGATCCTGGAGATGGCCAACGGCTGGATTCGCCAGACGGGGTACCCGCTGGTCAGCCTGGCCGTCCAGCGGAGCCAGGGGGGCGCACTCGCGGAGCTGCGGCAGCGCCGCTTCTTCGCCGAGCCGGGGGCTGCCGGGCGCGCGCCATCCACGCGCTGGCTGGTGCCCGTCGTGTTGCGCTTTCGCGACGCCGCGGGCGTCAAAGAACAGAGGGTGCTGCTGTCCGACGAGGTCGTGCGCGTCCCCCTGAACGCGACGGGCGAGGTGGCCTGGTGCATCGGCAACGCCGAAGCGCGGGGCTTTTACCGGACGGCGTACGACGCCGACGGGCTGGCGCGCCTCTTTCCGGCGGTGGGCGAGCTGCGCCCGGCCGAGCGGGTCGCGCTGCTCTCCGACTCATGGGCGCTGGTACGGGCCGGCGAGGCGCCGATCAGCGGATTTTTGGATCTGGTGGCCAGCCTGCGCCACGAGACGGACCACGTGGTGCTGGATGAGCTGGTTGGGCGCCTGTCCCTGATCGAGCATCGTTTCCTCGCGGAGGCCGACCGCGGCCGGTTCGCCGCGTTCGTGGGCGATCTGTTCGGCGACGCCGCCCAAGCGTTGGGATGGGGCGGCGCAGGCGCCGGCGAGGACGACGAAACCCGGCTGCGCCGGGCGGTGCTGCTGCGCGCTTTGGTGCTTCTGGCGCGCGACCCGGCCCAGGTGGCCGAGGCCGAGGCGCGCCTTCCCGGGGCCGGCGCGGCCGCCGAGCTGGACCCCAACCTGCTGGACACGGTGGTGACGGCCGCCGCGCGCAACGCCGACGAGGCTCGCTTCGAGGACCTGCGGACGCGCGCCCGCGCCGACGCCGATCCCGCCGCCAAGCGTCGCTATCTGCACGCGCTGGCCCGCGTCGAGTCGCCGGGCCTGGCCGCCCGCGCCGTCGAGCTGGCTCTGTCGGACGACGTGCCCATGCAGGATTTCTCGTCGTATGTCGGGGTGCTGCTGGGGAACCGCGCCACGCGCGAGGCGGCGTTCCGGCTGGTTCGCGATCGGTGGACCGAGACCCGCGCCAAGGCCGATTCGCCCATGATCCTGCGGCGCCTCGTCGAAGGGCTGGGCGCCCTGCCCGAGCGGCGGCATGCCGACGAGGTCAAGGCGTTCCTGGCCGCACACCCCATTGAAGGTGCGCGCCAGGCGATCGCGCAAACGCTGGAACGCATGCAGATGGACTCGGACCTGCGCGACCGGTTGCTGGGACCGGTCGGCGCGTGGCTGCGCGCCCGCGTTTCGCGCGGCGGCAGCTCGCCGGCGTCGCGCCACCCGCAAGGGGGGATCGCGCGCGCGGGCGGACTGCTCGTTTCGGCGGTCGTCGCGGCGGCGGTATTCGGCGTCGGCCTGCAGTTTTTCCCCGCAGGGGCTCCTGAACCGGCTCGTCCCGCCGCGCCGCTCGCCGACGCCTCCGCCGAACGGGCTGGGGACGCGGCCACGGTGGCGCGCGACGCGGCGGCGGACGCCGCGGACGGCCGCGTCGCCACGAACGCGTCGGCCGACGGCCAGGCCGACGGCGCGAATGATGCCGGGACCGGCGCGGCCGTGGCGCCCCACGACGGGGCGGTCGTGCCGCCAGGCGAAGAGGTCGCGGCTCCCAAGACGGGTGTCCCCGAGCGGCCGAACGACAAGGACATCGCCCGCGAAGCCTGGCGGCACAACGTTCCGGACATCCGCGTCGAGGACGTCCGGGCGGAGCTGCTGGTCCCGCTGAAGGGCTCGTCAGCCGGCGCGACGTTTCATGTCACGAATCGGCCACACGCCGTGATCATCAGACTTCCCAATGCCGCCGCCCTGATCACGATGAAGCTCTATCGCCTCAAAAAGCACGGCTTCAGGCAGCTCTGGATTTACCAGAACGAGACCGACGCCAAACCCGAAGACGGCACCGTGCTGAAGGTCATCGTCGCCGACCCCGGTCCGCCCGAGGTCGAGATTCGCGACGACCTCGTCCGGGTGACCATCCGCGACCCGGCCGCCGGCCCGCCCGCCGCGGCCGAGTGAACGCCAGCTCCAGCGCGCGTCAGCCGGTCAGCTGACGTCCTCCAGAACGCGCGTGAGGATTTCGCGCGCCTCTTCCACATCAGCGCCAAGGTACATCTCGACCCGCGACAAAGCCTCCTCGGCGCGACGGCGCGTGTGCTCGTCCGGCACCGCCGGATCGATCTGGCTCTCGCCGACGAAGGCTTTGGCCATCTGAAGGACCAGCTTGTTGCGCTCCATGGTGATCGCGACCCCTCTCCCCGATTCACGCAATATAGGGACGTCACGACTACACGGAAGCGTGTAGGCCGAACCCGCTGCGATGAGCTCGTCAGCCCGCGCCGTGTGCGCGGAGCCAGCTCTCGACCTCGGCCAGCTTCGGTTTCAGCACGCCCTTGGCGTAACCGTCGCGCGCCTGCTGGGCCAAAAGCCGCGCCCGCGCCCGCTCTCGGCCCGCTTCCCACAGGCCGCGCGCCAGCGCGAAACGGGTCTCGGCGCGCCGCGCGGGGTCGTTTTCGTGCGCCTCGCGGATCTTGAATGCGCGCTCGAGCGGGACCAGCGCCTTCGTCGCGTTCCCCTCGGCGATGTAGCCAATCCCGATGCCGGTCAGTGCGTAAGCCAGGTTTCTGTTCTCAAGCCCCAGCTCGCGTTCCCAGATGATGCGCGCCTTTTCGAACGAGGCACGGGCTTGGGGGTACTGGCCGAGCGCGTTCAGGATCTCGCCCCGATTGCTCAGCTGCCTCGCCAGCTCGGGGTGTTCCGCGCCCAGGCCAGCCTCGAGGATTTCGATCGACCGGTCGACGTGCTCCAGAGCCTGCCGATTGCGCCCCAGCATCTGCAGGGCCATCGCCAGGTTCCCCTCAGAGGCGCCCACGTCCGGGTGTTCGCGCCCCAGCACCCGCTCTTTCAGCTCCAGCGCCTCCTCTTGCGCTTTCAGGGCGGCCTCACCGTCGCCCCTCAGCTCGTAGATGCCGCCCAGGTTGTTGAGCAGCGAGGCGCGCACCTGTTCATGGCCGCCCATCCGCTGCAGCACGCCCTCGGCGGTGTTGGCCCAGCGTTCTGCCGCGTCGAACCGCCCTTCCAGATAGCCGACCACCCAGACCAGGTTGGTGGCGGCTTCGGCGCGGATCTCATCGTGCTTGGACGCGTCGGCCGCCAAATACGACTCGATCAGCGCGGCCTCGGCCGGCTGCGGGTCGTTGGCCTTGAGGTAAAGCGTGCCCATCACCGCCAGCGTCTCGGCAATGACCGGCTGATACCCGAGCTTCCTGGCGGCTGCGACCAGCGCCGGACCGCGCTCGAGGCCGTCGTGCCAGCGGCCCGCCTCGAACAGCGCCTTGAGGTGCGCCAGCTCGCGGTTCAGCTCTTCCACCCGGCGGCGGAGCGTCGGGTCCTCGGGCGGGCGCACCACCGTCCGCAGCAGCGGCACGTCCTCGCAGCGGGTCAGCCCGCCCAGGTTGCTGACCGCCCTGACGGCGTTCTCGACGACGGCATCGTTGGCCTCGCTCAACACGTCACTCAGTGCGCGCAGGCCCCCCAACCGCTCCTGAAGGCAGGTCATGCGCAGGTCCAGCACGTCCGCCGATTGCTCGCCGCGCACCTGGGACGCCTCGCACGCTTCGCGGTACTGGCGGCCCCAACTCTGCGCGTACTTCGTGAGGATGCGGTTGACGTTCGCGAACGCGTCGCGGGCGTAGCTCTTGCCGGTTTGCAGAAACGCGCGCCGGATCGCGGAGGCGCGCACCGGCGGCCCTGGGGTCTCACCGGGCAGCTCCCAAATGCCCATCAGCTGCATCGGGCCCGCCCTGCAGATCGACGAACGGCTGCTCAGGCCCTGGTGCAGCGCGAACGCCAGGCCCAGAAGGATCGACGCCGTCACCGTGCCGACCACGACCCGCCGGCGCTTGGCATTGGGGTCATTCCCCAATGCGTCGATCAGCTCCTGCATGGACGGGTAACGGTCCTCGGCGCGCGGGCGCAGCCCGCGCAGCAGCACCTTGCGGATCCAGGGCGGCACCTTGGAGTCGGCGGGTGCTTCGCTCACCTGCCCTGCCACGACCGCCTTGGTCAGCGCGAACATCGTCTTTCCGGCGAACGGGCGCTCGCCGTAGAGGGCCTCGTAAAGCGCCACGCAGAAGCTGAACTGGTCGGTGCGCGCATCGGTGGCCGTCCCCAGGAACTGCTCCGGCGCCATGTACGCGGGCGTTCCCATCATCGCGCCGGTACGGGTCAGCTGCACGTCGAACATGGCCGGCGACGAATGCATGTCCGTCTCCAACGGCGGCGTCAACGGCCGTGTCGGGTGGCCGTTGAGCGGGATGGTCTGCTGCGCATCGACCCCCGAGACCGGGACGTCTACGGCCGACGGCGGCATCGGTGAAACGGGCGCGGCGCCCGGCTCCGGCTCCGGCCTGTCCATCATCTGGCGTGCCAGCCCAAAGTCCATGACGCGGACCTCGCCCTCGCGCCCGACCATCACATTGTCCGGCTTGAAATCGCGGTGAACCAGCCCCTTTTCGTGTGCCGCCGCGAGCCCGCGGCCCGCGGCGCGGAACACACGCAGCACCTCTTGCCGGCTGCGCCGCTGCGTCTGCAGCCAATACGTGACGGTGTTCCCGTCCACGAACTCCATCGCGATGAACACCTGATCATCGAAGGTGCCCACGTCGAAGACGACCACCACGTTGGGGTGCGACAGGCGGGCAATCGCCTGCGCCTCGCGCAACGTTCGCTGGCGCCCTTCGACCAAGGAAACGCCGTTGCCGGGTTTGATCCGCAGCAACTTGACCGCGACCTTGCGATCCAGCTCCGGATCGTAGGCGGCGTAAACCTCGCCCATCCCGCCCCGGCCGACGAGTCCCAGTACGACGTAGCGGCCGATCGCCGCGCCGCGCGCGAGCGGCGGGTGTCCCGATTCGGGCGGAGGTGGAGTCGGTGGCGGCGGGTTGGACATCGTCAATCAGGCGAGTGACGGCGGGCTTGCATCGACGGCAGTGCCCCGCGAGAGCTGCTCATCGACCGATCCGTTCGTGGATTTTAGGCAATTCTCCCGCTCAGGTGCGATCGACAAGGGTGGCGGTTGGTGTTACTCAAGAGTCTCGGTTCGTGACGCCGCTTCATCTCGACCTTCCGCTCACGATATCGCCGGCCATCGTCTCTCCGACGCGCCGGCTGCTCGAGTCGAAGCTCGCCCCGGTGCTGGACGACGACGACGCGGTCTTCCGGGTCGCGATGGCGGCTCACGAGTTGCTGGAGAACGCCGCCAAGTATGCCTCCGACGGAAAAGCCCGTCTCGAGGTAGAGGTCTCGCCGCATCAGCAAGACGCCCTCGTCCGTGTCGTGGTGACGAACAACGCCGTTCGCGAACACGTCGACCAGCTGGCCGCTTGCTTTGCGGAAATGAAGTCCGAAAGCGATGCGATGGCCCACTATTTCGCGCTGATGCGCCGCAATGCAAGGAACGGCTCAATTTCGCGCCTGGGGCTGGCGCGCGTGCGGGCCGAGGGCGAAATGGAGATCGCGGTCGACATCGACGGGCAGACCGTCAGGGTCGCCGCGTCGGCCATCGTTCCTCACGCCTGAATTTCCCTCACGCCTGAATTTCCGCCACCTACATCTACACACCTTCGCGCCTCATTCGGCAGACGTCGCCTTTCAGCGCAGGAAATGCTGAAAAGGCGCTTGTCAATTTACCACCGCCGCCGATAATAGACGTTCGTCTCCCACCCCCCACGTGGAGGTCGTTTCGATGCGGTCCAAGTTGGTTATCTGCGCCGCGCTTGCTGGCACCGTCCTGCTCGGCGCCTCGTCACCCGCTGTCCAAGCGGAAACACGAGGCAAGTCCGCCAAGGCCAGCAAGGCCAAGACCTCTGACAGCCTCACCGACGACCGGACGATCAGCAAGCAGATGCAGTGGGAAGACTCTGTCATGGGCCCCGACGACAAGCGGGCCGAGCTCGACAAGATCGCCCGCGCGCAGGCCATCAACAAGGCCGCGCAGGAAAAGGCCGCTCGCGACAAGGAAAAGGCCGACGCCGCCGCAGCGCGAGAGGCTGCCGCGCCGAAGCCGCAAACCGCCAAGCGCGGAGGCGACGTGGCCCTCCCCAGCGTCTCCGACGAGTCGCCGAAGAAGGCGGAGCCGAAGGTCGAGACCGCCGAGGCGCCGCCTCCGAAACCGGTCAAACACGGCGATGACAAGTTCATCGACAAGCTTCTGAAAGAGGAGCCGGGGTCGAGGAAGCACAGCAGCGTCGACGACAAGGCGCTGGACGATCTGCTGGCCGTCAACAAGCCGACGGCGGCGAAGCCGAAGCGCAAGGATGACGTCGACAGTCTGCTGCAGTCGGCCGACAAGGCGCCCCCCATGCCCGAGACGCACGCCAAGAAAGAGGTGCCGGAGTGGGCGAAGCCTGAGATCCAGTCGACGCCGCAGCCCACCCCGGTTGCCCTGCGCACGCAGCCCAAACGGAATGACGGCGTCATCCGCGTCGTTCAGGGCGCCGCGACGCCTGCCCGCGAGGTGACGCCGCCGCCGGCCTCCGCGCGCCAGGCGGCCGCTGCTGCCCGCGGGCCTGCCGCGAACCACCGGGCGGCGGCCGCTGACAGCAGTTGGAACGATCCGTTCGCCGCAGCACCCAAGAAGACGGTTGCCGGACGCGACACGCGTCACAGCTCTGACTTCGACGATGACTTAACCGCTGCCCCGCGGCGGCGTCCCGCGCCAGCCGCCGCGCCGCATCCGGCTGCTCGCGGCGGCGACGACGACTTCAACGATTCGCCGAAGGAAGCGCCGAAGGCGACCAGCGGAACGCGCCGCCCAGCGCCGGCTGCCAAGCCCGCCAACAAGTGGAAAGATCCCTTCACGGAGAACCGGACCAGCCCCAAGCCGGCGGCGCACCACCACAAGGTCGCCGCCCGCCACCCGTCGAAGACGCCGCGCGTTCAGCTTGCCTCTGCCGAGACCGGCAGTGCCTGGGGCGGCGTCCTCAAGAAGCACCGCTGAACCAGACCTCAGACTGAAGCGCCAGGACACCGGGACGCCAGGACCTGGAATCTTACGATCCAGATCGGCTCACGTTCCCGCCCCTGGCGTCCTCGCGTCCTGGCGTTTCCTACTCCGGCATCGCCCTTAGACGCGCTCGAATATCAGCGCCGTCGCGGCCGGCAGGGAGACGGTGTGGCCGCCGGCCACCACCTCCGACGTTCCGCCTTGGGCGGAGCTGGCCAGCGCCAGCCGCCAGCGCCCTTCCGGCAACCGTGCCTCGGCCGCGCGATCGCCGAAATTCGCCGCGGTGAATGCCGCCGCGCCGCTGGGGTCGTCGCGGCGAATGGTCACGACCTTGTTCGCCTCGTCGGCCTCGGCGCGCGTCAGATCCTTGCGCCCGTTCCGCAGCGGCGCCAGCCGCTTGCGGAGCGCGATCAACGAACGATAGAAGGCCAGCACGTCTTTGTGGGGCGGCTCTTCGAGGGTGCCCCAGCGCAGCTTGGTCCGCTGGAAGGTCTTTTCGTCCTGGGGATCAGCCCAGATGGACACATCGGCGCCCTCCTCCTGCAGGTGCAGGTACTCCGCGTGGCGTCCTTCGCGCACCGCATCGGCCAGCGCCTTGTCCGTGTGGCTGGTGAAGTAGTCCCAAGGCGCGTCCTCGGCGTATTCCTCGCCCTGGAACAGCATCGGCAGGCCGGGCGTCGAGAACAGGACCGCCGTGGCGACCTTCTGTTTTTCGATGCCGACCAGCTGGGCCAGCCGTTTGCCCTGACACGCGTTGGCGATCTGATCGTGGTTTTGATTGAAGATCACGAACCGCACGCCCGGCTCACCCGCAGACGAGTTGCCGTGCCGCCGCTTGCGATACGCCGAATACGTGCCGTCGTAGACGTACCCGCTGGTCACCGCCTTGACGACGTCGCGCGCGCGGCCGAAATCGGAGAAGTAGCCGCGCCCCTTACCGGTCGCCAGCGTGTGAACGGCGTGATGAAAGTCGTCGCTCCACTGCGCGTCGATGCCGTGGCCGCCCACCTCCGCTGGGCGGATCACGCGCGTGTCGTTGAGATCGCTCTCGGCGACCAGCCAGGCCTTGCGCCCCAGCGCGGCTGCTTCGCCGTGAAAGGCGTCGGCCAGCTCGCGCAGCACGTGGCGCGCGCCGAAGTCGAAGATGCCGTGCACGGCATCCAGCCGCAGCCCGTCGACGTGGTACTCGGCCAGCCAGTGAAGCGCGTTGTCGATGAAGAACCGGCGGACCTCGTCGCTGTCCTCACCGTCGAAGTTGAGCGCCGCGCCCCAGGGTGTGCGGTAGCGATCCGTGAAATACGGACCGAATTCGCCCAGGTAGTTTCCCTCGGGACCGAGGTGGTTGTAGACGACGTCCAGAAACAGCGCGAGCCCGCGCGCATGGCAGGCATCGACGAGCCGCCGCAGCGCCTCCGGGCCCCCGTACGCTTCGTGTGGCGCGTACAGCGCCGCGCCGTCGTACCCCCAGTTGCGCGCGCCCGGGAACGTGTTGACCGGCATCAGCTCGATCGCCGTGACGCCGAGGTCGCGCAGGTAGGTCAGCTTCTCCTCGACGGCCGTGAACGTGCCGGCCTGCGTGAACGTGCCTACGTGCAACTCGTAAAAAATGAGGTCCTCGAGCGGCAGGCCCTTCCAGCGCTGGTCGGTCCAACCGTAGGTGGCCGGGTCCACGATGCGCGACGGACCGTGCACGCCGGCCGGTTGATGGCGCGACACCGGGTCGGGACGCGGTCCCTGCTCCGGGAGCACGAACTTGTAATCGCTCCCCACCGGCGCCTGGCCGAGGTCGGTTCGCGCCGTGAAGACGCCGCCTTCACCCTTCTGCATCGGCAGCTCACCGCGCACCTTGCCGTCGGCCAGCAGCTGAACGCCGAGCTTCTGGGCGCGCGGCGCCCAGACCGAAAAAGTGACGGTTCCCCCGGGACCGACCACTGCCCCTCGCTCCAGTCGCCAACTCATGTCCCCCAACATAGGGCTTCGACCGCCTCGCCGTAATGGCCACCGTCGGGTCGAGCGCAAGGGACGAACAGGGGATTATCCTGAGCGCCAAATGACCGCCAAGCGACCCCGAGCTTTCGCCCGACATGATCCGCGTCAGGCACGCCTCCGACTGCCGATCGCCGTCGCCGCCGGCCTGTTCACGGCGCTGGCGATACCGGCCCGGCTCGGACCGGCGCTGCGAGCCGTCGCGGCCTGGGACGTGGCCGCGCTGGCGCTGCTGGTCCTGGGGCTGTCCGTCATCTTGAAGGACGGCCCGGAGGAGACCGGCCGGCGCGCGGCCGCCCATGACCCCGGGCGGCACGCGATCAACGCGCTGGTCATCGCCTCGTCGGCGATCTCGCTTCTGGCGACGGCCGCCGTGGTGCGACAGGCGCACAACTACTCGCCGCAGGTCCGGGGCGTGTTCGTCGTGCTCAGCGTCCTGGCCGTCGCCTGCTCGTGGCTTCTCACCCAGACGGTGTACACGCTGCGGTACGCGCACCTTTATTACCACGACGACCACGAAGGGATCGGCGGCCTCGAGTTCCCCGCCGGAGGCCGCCCCTCGTACCTCGATTTTGCCTACCTTTCGTTCACGGTCGGCATGTGCTTCCAGGTCTCGGACGTGGTCGTCTCCAGCCGGCAGATCCGCCGCACCCTGCTGGGCCACGCCCTGCTGTCGTTCGTGTACAACACGGCGATCCTGGCGACCGCCATCAACCTGGCCGTGGGCGTGTTCAGTTGACGTCGATGATGATGTCGCAGGGGAAGTTGAACTTGATGTCCGTCGTCGTCTGCGCGCGCAGCTTGTCGCACCAGGACCCGAACAGCTGAACCTGCGTGGCCGTCTGCATCACCTGCCCCTTGGAATTCGTCTTGGCGGTGATGTCGGTCATGTACCAGCCGTTCTTGCTGGTCTTGTCGAGCGGCACGTCCATCCGCCCGGTGGCGGAGTCGACCAGCGTGATGATCGCCTCGTCCAGCTTGTCGGCGTCGATCTGGAACGTCGACAGGTCGAACGTGCAGCTGCGAACGCCGTTCAAGGCCGCCGAGATCGCCGTGGTCAGCGACGCCGTGTCGGTGCCGCTCGGCGTGTAGACCTTGGCGCTCCCGGCGGTCGGCGAGTAGTTGGTGAGCGGCGCCATGGACTTGCCAGCGGCGGTGAGCAGGGACATCCAGGGCGCGACGCCGTTGCACTGGTAGTAGACATCCATCGGGGTCGCCGCGCCCGACCCCGGGGGCAGGACGACCGGCTGCCCGGCGCCGGCATTCGCGAAGTTCTTGAGCAGCGGCGTCGAAATCTGACTCTGCTCGCTGGGCAGACCGATGACCAGCGTCCCGATGCTGGGCGTCTCGGCGTACATCTGCTGGATCAACCCCGTGACCGCGTCGCCCGGGCAAAGGTGGTTGCCGTCGTCGCAGAAGTCCGTCTCGCTGTCGGTCACGACCATCATGTACTTCTGCCCGGAGGTCGTGTCCGCCTTCAAGGCTGCCCGCACCATGACGATCGCTTCGGCCATCGGCGTGTCAGCCTTGGACCCGAACGGCATCAGCGGCCCCCAACTGTCGTAGGCTGACTTGATCGCCGCGTAGTTGTTCTGCGCGATGGGCACGGATTGGAAGTTCAGCTTGCACGCGCCGGTCGCGTGGTCGCCGACGAACGATCCGAGACCGAATCGGACTTGATCCTGCAACTGCATGACGACCTGCTCGACCGCGGGCCGCAGGTTGAAGAAGGTCCCCGTGGTCGCCGAGATGAACTCGCTGCCCGACTTGTCGACCAGGATGAAAACGGTCGGGGTCTGCGGCGTGAACGTCACGTCCTTTTGCTGGCAGGCGGCGGCGTCCGGGTTGGCGCCTGAACCGGTGATGCCGATGTCCCCGCTCGAGTGGCCGCCGCTGCCGGTCCCGGTCGAGCCCCCTTTCGAGGCCCCCGCCCCCGTCACCGGGGTGGCGCCCGCGCCGCCGCTCCCCGCCCCGCTGGAGGAGCGCACGCCCGCGGTGCACCCCAAGCCGGCCGAAATCAGGGTCACCAGGGCAAGTGCAGGGCCTCGGCGACGATAAGCGAGGTGGTTCAAAAGGGCCTCCGTCGAAAAACCGCAGCTTATCACGCCTGCCACCGGAGACGCCGGTCCGCGCGCCTCCATGCCTCCGGCAATGCCGCGTCCAGACGTCGGTCGGTAATTGACATGGCGTCCCGAGCACGCCGCATGTTACCGTTGATTTTCGGTCTGTGGATGGGCGCCGTGGCTTACATAAATTTCACAGAGTTTTTGAAGCGTCTGAGGTGTCCCGCGACGGCGGTCATCACGATCCTGCTGGCGCTCTCGCCGGCCGGCGGGTGCAGCAGCCACGGCGGCCCCCCTCAGAGCCATCCCGGCGGGGGCACCGCGGGACGCGGCGGCGCGGGCGGCGCGGGCGGCCTCAAGCCCGACGGCGGCGCGCCCGACCAGGCCGTGTCGACCTGCGGCGTGACCGGCCCGAAAATCGACGTCGCCAAGGCTTGCGGTTGTGACGCCGAATGCACCAGCGGTCATTGCGTCGAGGGGGTGTGCTGCTCGACCGCCTGTTCGGGAGGCTGCGCCACCTGTTCCGCGCCCGGGTTCGCCGGCACCTGCTTGATGCGGCCGGCGGGCGCCACGCCCCGCACCGCGGCGACCTGCGCCGCCGACGCGCCGGAGAGCTGCGGCCTGGACGGCCTGTGCGACGGCGGCGGCGGCTGCCGCAAGTACCTCGGCAACACCTGCATCAAGGGCACCTGCAGCGGCGACGCCGTGGTCGGCGCGTTCGCTTGCGACGGCAATGGTCAGTGCAAACCGGGCGTGTCGCTGATGCTGTGCATCCCGTACACCTGCAACCCGGCCACCGGCTCCTGCTACCAGAGCTGCGACAGCGCGGCCATGTGCCAGAGCGGCGGCTCGTGCGACTTTCCGACCGAGAGCTGCGGCAAGGCCCAAAACGGCCAGCCCTGCACCAACGACGGCGGCTGCATCTCCGCCCACTGCGTGGACAAGGTCTGCTGCAACAGCGGCTGCACCGGCGCCTGCACCGCCTGCAACCTGCCCGGCCGCCTCGGCACCTGCCTGCCCGTCGAGATGGGCAAGCCGGATCCTCGCGCCGTCTGCACCGACCAGGGCGCGCCCAGCTGCGGCCACAACGGCACCTGCGACGGTGTCGGTGGCTGCGCCAACTACCCGCGCGACACGCAGTGCCTGATGGCCAGCTGCACCGGCAACCGCCTGAACACCCCCGGCACCTGCGACGGGCTGGGGGCCTGCCGCGCGCCCGGCGTCCAGAATTGCCATCCGTTCCGTTGCGCAGAGGGCGCCTGCACCAAGTCCTGCCAGGCCGACAAAGACTGCGACGACGGCGCGATCTGCCAGAACGGAACCTGCGGACCGAAACCGCCCGGCTTCGCCTGCGCGGCCGCCGCAGAGTGCGCTTCCGGGTTCTGCGTCGACGGAGTTTGCTGCGAGACGGCCTGCACCGGGACCTGCCACTCTTGCGCGTTGCCCGGCTCTCCCGGCCGATGCCTGGCCGTCGCGGCCGACAGCGTCGACCCGCGCGGCCAGTGCAAGGACAACGGCGCAGCCACCTGCGGCACCAACGGTAAGTGCGACGGGACCGGCAGCTGCGCGAAGTACGCCGCTGGGACGGAGTGTGACGGCGAAAAGTGCAGCAGCGGCGTCTACACCCCACCTTCGCGGTGCAACGCCACTGGACAGTGCGTGGCGTCCGACGCGCGTTCGTGCGCGCCTTACACCTGCAACGGAAACCGGTGCTTCAGCACCTGTGCCACCAGCGACCAATGCAAGCAGCCCAACAGCTGCGTTTCGAACTCGTGCGGGCTGAAGGTTCCGCCCGCGTCCTGCTCCAGCGACGCCGAGTGCGCGACCGGATTTTGCGCGCAAGGCGTCTGCTGCAACTCGCGCTGCGCGGGCAAGTGCCAGTCGTGTGCGCTGCCTGCCTCGGCCGGAACGTGCACGAACCTGACGGCGGGCGCCGTCGATCCGACCGGCACCTGCACGGACAAGGGCACCGGCACCTGCGGCACGAACGGCAAGTGCGACGGCAATGGCGGCTGCCAGCTTTACGCGCCGGGGACGACCTGCCAGGGGTCGTCCTGCCCAGTCGGGTCCACCACCTTCACGGGCGTCTCGGCTTGTGACGGCGCGGGCCGGTGCGTGACGCCCAACCCGACCCCCTGCTTTCCGTACCAATGCGGCGCGGCGCTGTGCAAGAACTCCTGCACCACCGACGGGGATTGCGCATCGCCGGCCGTGTGCATCAACGGGTCGTGCGGCCTGAAGGGAAACGGCCAGTCCTGCGCCGGCGCCGCCGAATGCCTCTCGGGCTTCTGCGCCCAAGGGGTCTGCTGCGGCAGCGCCTGTCAGGGCGCCTGCCAGTCGTGCGCGCTGGCGAATTCGCTGGGGACCTGCTCGAACGTGCCGTTCGGCGCCAGCGATCCGCAAGGGACCTGCCACGACATGGGCAACGCCAGCTGCGGCACCGACGGGTTTTGCAACGGCAGCGGCGCCTGCCGCCTGTACGCCGGCGGCACCTCCTGCGCGCCCCCGTCCTGCCCGGCGGGCAGCGCGACCTTGACGTCCGGACGGACCTGCAACGGCAGCGGCACCTGCCAGCCGGCCACGACGATCGCCTGCGCGCCCTTCGTGTGCAATGGCACGACGAGCTGCAAAGGAGCCTGCACCAGCGACGCCGATTGCCAGGCCCCCAACATCTGCGACCAGAAGCTGAACCTCTGTGGCAACAAGAAGCGCCTGGGCCAGGCCTGCGCGTCGAGCGACGAGTGCCTGAGCGGCAACAGCTGCGTGGACGGGGTCTGCTGCAGCGCCAGCGCCTGCCCCAGCTGTCAGGCGTGCAACCTGACCGGCAGCGCCGGCAACTGCGCCAACGTGCCCGCCGACAAGCCTGAGCCGCACGGCGGCTGCGCGCCCAACCCGCCTTGCGGGAACACGGGCGCCTGCGACGGCGCCGGCAAGTGCCAATTGGGCGGGACGACCGTCGCCTGCGGCACCGCCACCTGCATCGGAGCGACGTTCACGCCCGTGTCGCATTGCAGTGGGACGGGCGCCTGCGCCGTGCCGGCGCCCTCGACCTGCGCCGGAAACTTCGAGTGCGGGACCAACAACGCGTGCCGCACCACCTGTGCGTCCGACAGCGAGTGCGTGCCGCCATTCACCTGCCAGGGGACGGGGTCCAACAAGAGCTGCGCGCGCAAGCCGAACGGACAGGCCTGCAGCGCGGCCAATCAATGCATCAGCGGTTTCTGCACCGACGGGGTCTGCTGCGGCACCAACGCCTGCGGCACTTGTCAGGCCTGCAACCTGAACGGCGGGGGCAGCTGCGCGTTCTTCGGCGCCGGCACGGCAGCGCCGTCGGGCCAATGCCCGGTGACGACGACCTGTGGCAACACGGGCACCTGCAACGGGGCCGGCGCCTGCACGCTGGCCTCGGCCAGCGTGACCTGCGGCAGCACGAGTTGCACGGGGACCACCTTCACGCCAGCGGCCGCCTGCTCGGGCGCGGGCAGCTGCATTGCCGCGACGGCGACGACCTGCGGCGCCTACGTCTGTGGGACCGGGGGGGCCTGCAAGACGACCTGCAACGGCGACGGCGACTGCGCGGCGGGCAACTACTGCACGGGCACGGGCGGCAGCTGCCTGCCCCGCAAGGGCAACGGCGCGACCTGCGGCGCCACCCACGAATGCACCAGCGGCAACTGCGTCGACGGCGTCTGCTGCGCCGCCAGCTCGTGCGGGACGTGCCTGGCTTGTAACCTGAACGGCCTCGGGACCTGCGCGGCGGTGGGCAACGGCGTGACCGATCCGCACAGCCGCTGCGTCGCGAACGGCACCTGCGGCAACACCGGGACCTGCAACGGAAGCGGCGCCTGCACGCAAGCCGCCGCTTCCGTGAGCTGCGGCGCCGCGTCCTGCACCAGCGGCGTGGCGACGGCGGCGGTCACCTGCACGGGAACCGGCTCTTGCCCCAGCGCGGGAACGACCGTCTGTGCGCCGTACCTGTGCGGCAGCACGACGTGCCAGACGACGTGCAGCGCTGATGGCGACTGCGTGGGCGGCACTTACTGCACGGGGATCGGCGGAAGCTGCAGCGCGAAGAAGGCCTTGGGCACCGTCTGCGCGGCAGGCAAAGAGTGCACCAGCGGCAACTGCGTCGACGGCGTCTGCTGTTCGACCGCCTCCTGCGGAACCTGCCAGTCCTGCAGCCTGAACGCCGCCGGAACGTGCGCGAACATCGGAGCCGGCCAGGCGGCGCCCAGCGGCCAGTGCGGGATCACCACCACCTGCGGGTTCACCGGCACGTGCGACGGCGCGGGCGCGTGCACGCTGCCGTCCAGCAGCACATCCTGCGCGCCGCCGATCTGCGCCGCCAGCTCGGTCTTCTATACGCCCCCCGCCGGCTGCTCGGGGACGGGCACCTGCGGCAGCCCCAGCGCACAGAACTGTACGCCCTACTTCTGCAGGTCCAGCGGCTGCCCGACCACCTGCGACAGCGACGGCGACTGCATTGCCAGCCATTACTGCACGGGCGTGGGTGGCCACTGCGTGACGCGCGCGCTGGCGGGCGTGGCTTGCTCGGCCGACGACCAGTGCGCCACCGGCCACTGCACGAATGGGTTCTGCTGCGGGTTCGCCAGCTGCGGCTCCTGCATGAGCTGCGGCGTGCCCGGCGCCCAGGGCACCTGCACGGCGCTCCCGGCCGGCAGCGCCGATCCGACCGGCACCTGCACGGCGGCCGCCCAAGCCCAAGCGACCTGCGGCCACGACGGCCTGTGCGACGGCGCCGGTGGCTGCCAGTGGTGGCCGGCGACGACTTTGTGCAGCGCCGTGACGTGCCCGGCGGGAACGTCCGACCGGGTGGCCCAGTTCTGCGACGGCGGCGGCACCTGCTCGCCCATCTCCGTCCCCGTCGCCCACTGCGCCCCCTTCATGTGCGACGCCACCATGAACAGCTGCCTTGCGACCTGCGCCGCCAGCAGCGACTGCGTCGCCCCGGCCACCTGCCAGGGCGGACTCTGCCTTTAGGTCCAATACAGTTCACTTTGCGGTCCGCTTGGAGGACGGCCGACGATCCGACCCGCTGGCTGCGCCGGGCCTGCGCTTCCGGTCCTCACGTACGAACAAGTACGCTCCGGGCCGGTTCTCGGCCCGGCTTCGCCATCGGGCCGGCTTGTCGGCCGCTTTCCGCTTGACCGAACAGAATTGCTTTTAGGTCGGGCTGGCCTCGCGGCCAGGCGCTGGGCCAACGGCAGGCTCAGGTCTGAGACAGGTTGCGCAGCAGGACGCGCAGGTTCTGGAAATCGATCGGCTTCTCGACGCGCGCGTTCGGCACCCGCTCGAGGAACTCGCGCGCCCGCGGCGTGAAGGCACCACCGCTGACGAACACCATCCGCCCGGCCTGCTCGGGGGCGATCTTCTCCAGCTCGGCGTGCAGATCCATGCCGGTCAGCTCGGGCATCATGAGGTCGCACAGGATGACGTCGAATCGCTCGCCCGCCTTGATCTGTTCCAGCGCCCGGCGGCCGTCACCGACGCAGGTGACGTTGTAGTCGCCACCCAGCGACCGGCGCAGCGCGCCCAGAATCATCGCCTCGTCGTCGACGACCAGCAGGCGGCCGCCCTTGGCGTCGACGTCGGGAATGGTGGGCGTCGAGAACGTCGCCGGCGCGTCCATCAGCGCGGCCGGCAGCGTCACGCGAAACGTGCTGCCCCGGCCGATCTCGCTGTCGACGCTCACGTCGCCGCCCAGCGCGCTGACGATGCCGTGGCAGATCCAGAGCCCCAACCCAGTCCCCTCGCCCGCCGGCTTGGTGGTGAAAAAGGGATCGAAAATCCGCTCGCGAATCTCGACCGGAATGCCCATGCCGCTGTCGCGCACCTCGACGATGGCTTGACCGCTCGCATCCGTCCGGGTGGTGACACGAATCTCGTTGCGCTCGGTCTCGCCCTCGGGGATGGCGTGGGCAGCATTGAGCAGCAGATTCAAGAACACCTGCCCCAGCCGAGACTCGTTCCCTTCGACCAGCGGCGTCTCTCCGTAATCCTTCACCAGCCGCGCCCGATGGCGAATTTCGTTCCAGGCGATGTTGATGGACGAATCCAGCACCCGGCGGATGGCGACCGGGCCGCTCTGGTCGTCGTCTCCCCGCGCGAACACGCGCAGATCCCGGACGATGTTGCGCACCCGCTCCGCACCCTGGCGCGCCTCGGTCAGCGCCTCACCCGTCTCGTCCAGGGTATGGGCTGGGCCGCCCGCGACGGCGCTGCGGGACAGGCGCGAGGCGACGGTGTTGATCTGGTGCCGCGCGAAGTCGATGTTCGCGACGATGTATGCCAGCGGGTTGTTGATCTCGTGAGCGACGCCGGCCGCCAGCGTCCCCACCGCCGCCATGCGCCCGGCGAAGATCAGCTGGTTCTCCATCCGCTTGCGGTCGGACAGGTCGTGGATGAACAGGTAATGCCCGGTCGCGCCCGGGCGCCCGTACCCATCGGCCACGGGCACGATCGACAACTGCAGGGGGAACGTCGAGCCGTCCGATCGCACCCCCGTCCGCTCGCGCTCGATCTTTTCGAACGCCGTCGCCAGATCGGCGCGCGTCGCCAGCCGGTCCTCTTCGACCAGCAGGTCCTCCCAGACGCGTCCCGGCGCTTGCGCCGCCGCCAGGCCGAAGAGGCGCAGGAAGGCGCGGTTCACGCTGATGACGCGGCCGGCGGCGTCGATCCGACAGATCCCCTCGGCGGCGTCTTCCAACGCGGCGCGCAGCTCACGCACCTGTTCTTCGAGCCTGAACAGCACGAGGTCGGCCGCCCTTACCGTCGCCACCCGGACCTCCCACGCCAGAGTCCAAGCTCGCTCACGCGGGTAGAATATCAGGCGTCAAGAACGCAAGGGAAGTTACTTCTTCTAACCCATCAAAATATGTGAGCTACCGTTTGAACGTGAGGCCGGGCGACGAACGCGCTGCCCCGGTCCGCGACCCGCCGCCCCACGGCGCGCCCCGGTCCCCTCCTCGGCCCAGCAGTTCGGCCGCCCGCTCGCGGACGCGCACGTTCGGATCGCGCCGGGCCGCCTCTTTCAGGTAGGGGGTTGCCGGCGCTCCCAGACCCCGCAGGAACGACTGCGACCGTTCATAGCCGTGGTCGTTGGCGAGCGAGCGGATGACACCCCGGATCAGGTCGCCGTCCGTGCGGAAACCGGGATTGTTTCGAACGGCCGTCTGGGCGTTGGCCAGCCCCTCCGGCCACTTGTGCGCCTCGAAATCGATCATCGCCAGCAGATAAGGGGCGTCGGCGTCATCCGGCTTGTCGGCGCGGACACGTTGCAGCAACGCGAACGCTTCGGCCGTTTGCGTCGCCGCCAACATCTGGCGGGCCTGCTCGATGCGCGGATCCTCGGCCGCCGGCGCCCGAACGGATGCGGGCGCCCGCACGGCGGAGGGCGGTGCTGCTGGCGGAGGCGGTCCGCTCGCGGTCACCGGCGGCAACCCAGTGCGCGCCGCGGGGGCTTCGGGCGCCGAGGCGCTGCTGTGCCGGAGCGTGCGCCCGATGCTCAGCCCGACCAGCACGACCAACAACAGCGCGCAGCCGACCCACACCGGACGCCACTGCTGCCGGGCGGAGCCAGTTGCGGACGGCTCAGCGCGCGATTCCCGCGAACCCGCCAGCTCGAGGCCCAAGCGGCGGCGCACGGCGGAGACCGTGTCGATGGTCGTCTTGGCGGGGCCCGGCGCCTTACGCCCCGCTGGGGCCGGGGGGCGGCCCTGCCCCTCGGGCGTGGCGGCCAGGGCGGCGGCGAACTCCGCCGCCGACGCGAACCTGTCTTCGGGCATCTTCGACAGCGCCTTGTCGAGGGTCGCCTCCAGCGCCGCCGAGTAGGCAGCGTCGGGCGCGACCTCGCGCAGCCGCGGCGGCGGCTTCTCGCGATGCATGAAGATCAGCTCGCCGACGTTCTCGGACTGGAAGGGCTTTCGTCCGGCGAGAATCTCGAACAGAAGGACCGCCACGGAGTAAAGGTCGCTGCGTGCGTCGACAGTGCCCGCGCCGCCCGACTGCTCGGGCGACATGTAGCTGGGCGTGCCGACCGCCAGACCGGCCGTCATGGCCGGCCCGTCGCGCAACTTGGCCAAGCCGAAGTCCAGGATGCGCAGATGGTCCTGCAGGCCATCCTCGGCGGTCAGAATCAGGTTCTCTGGCTTGAGATCGCGGTGAACGATCCCCTGCGCGTGCGCGTGCGCCAGCCCGGCCAGGAGCTGCTGGGCGATCCTCATCACGCGGGGGATCGGGATCACCCCTTCTTGCATCAGCTCACGCACCGTCCGGCCGGTCACGAAGTCCATCACCAGGTAGGGCGCCCCCTCGACCCCGAAGTCGATGACCGACAGGCAGTGCGGGTGCGCCAGCCGACTCATGGCTCTGGCTTCGTTCTCGAACCGCCCCAGGAACGCCTTTTGGGCGGCGATCCAGGGGTGCAGGAACTTCACGGCGACGGGCCGCCCCAGCTGGACGCGCTCGCCACGATAGACGACGCCCATCGCACCGGACGCAATCTTCGCCAGAATGCGGTAGCGGCCCTGCAAAACATGGCCGACGCGCGGGTCTGGCGGCGCTGGGGGTTCGACGTCCACCGGCGTCAAAGCCTACCACAGCGCCCCGCCCCGCCCAGCCGTCGCCGGACGGCGGCAGGCTACTGCAGGAGCGGCGAGCGGCCCCGCCGGATGACGCCGCGCTTGACCAAGAAATCGTGCACGGCGCGGTTCACCAGCAGCACGTCGTCGCCGGTGAACTCCCCGTGCCCCGCATGGGGGATCGGGTATAGCCTGTTCGGGACGCCGGCAGCCGACAGCGCGGCATGCAGGCGCTTCGACTGTTCGAAGGGAACGATCGGGTCGGCGTCGCCGTGAACCGTGAAGACGGCCGGCCCCCCCTTCGCGACGTAGGTCAGCGGCGAAACGCGCCGAGCCAGGTCGTCGCGGTTCGGCGCATTTCCCATCCAGCCGACGGCAAAGTCGCGGGTGGTGGCCGGCGCAAGCAGCTGCGCGACATCGGACACGCCGAAGAAATTGACCACGGCAGCGACGGGCATTGGCTCGTTGCCGGGGCAAAGATCATCGAAGCCCGCTGCGGCAGGCGCCAGGGCCGCCATGAGCGCCAGGTGCCCACCCGCCGAGCTGCCGACCGTGACGATCTTGTGGACGTCCAGGCCGTACTGGTCGGCGTGCCGCACCACCCAGCGCAGCGCGCAGCGCGCGTCCTCGACGGCCGCCGGGGCTGTCGCGGTGGCGGCCAGTCGATAGTCGACGTTGGCGACCGCCATCCCCATCGTCAAGTACGGAACCGCGTCCAGCGCGATCTCGTCCTTGTTGCCGCTGACCCACCCGCCACCGTGGAACAAGAGCGCGACGGGCATCGGGCTCGCGCCATTGCGGCGCGGAAGGTATAGGTCCAGACGCCCCGTCCAGCCGCCGGCCATCAAATAGGGCTGATTCGGGGCGACGCGATAGTGGGTCGCGACGAGAACCGAGATGTCCAGCGGGCTGGACGGACGAATTTCTGCGCGCGCGGGGGCGGCCGGCACCACCCAAACCGCGGCGAATACCGCCCCGAATACCGCCCCTATGGGGGCCCCCGGACGAAAATAAAACACGCGGCGCACATGGTGGGGGCATCCAAACCGTTTGACAAGCGACGGAGCCGACCCAGAAGATCGCCGTATGTCTCCTGATGCCCCTTGTGGCGGCGTGCTGGTCGTAGATGACGATCCCGACATTCGCGAGTCCTTGCGCGAGGTGCTGGAAGACGAAGGCTATGAGGTCTCCTGCGTCGGTAACGGCCGTGAAGCGCTGGAACACTTGAAGGCTGCCTCGCCACGCCCGTGCGTCATCCTGCTGGACCTGATGATGCCGGTGATGGACGGCTGGCAGTTCCGCAAGGAGCAGAAGCAGGACCCGAGCATCGCCGACATCCCGCTGGTCGTGATCACGGCGACCGGCAAGCGCCCCGTGCTGGTCGACGCCGCCGAGCTGGTGATGAAGCCGCTGGACCTCAATCGCCTGTTCGAGGCGATCGGGCGTTACTGCGAGTGATCAAAAAGGAACCCTGGGAGGGTTCCTGACCTCCCGGACCTTACATCCCCGCCACGAACTTCCACTGATCGGCCTCTTTGTCGAGGAGGAAGCGGTGGTAGTCGTTCACGCGGCGGTACCGGTCGCCCGCTTCAGTCGAGGCAACTTCGAAGGAGCCGTCCAAAAACACCTCGACCTCGGCCTGGTTGCCGCTGACGCGGATGTTCCGGTACTCGATGTCGTAGCGCAGCGACTTCACGCGGGGCATCTCGTTTTCGAGGACCTTCCTGAGACCGGCATAGCCGTAGTCG
Organism: uncultured Pseudomonadota bacterium; assembly: GCA_963737345.1. Taxonomy (GTDB): domain Bacteria; phylum Myxococcota_A; class Polyangia; order Fen-1088; family Fen-1088; genus JADGRB01. Next base: position 184,586 of record CAVTSM010000002.1, read on the forward strand.
TCGTCGGAGCGGGGCGTCCCCGAATCCTCGAAGTACCGGGGTGAGGCGAGCGCCAGCAGGCCGATCACGTTCCGCTGCATCAAACGCTGCCGGTACTCCTCGATCGTCTGGATGATCAGCCGGTTCTCCTCGCTGCGCACGATCGTGGTGCCGGGGAAGTAGTCGCGATGCGCGCACCCGCCGGCCAGAGCCAGCGAGGCCACGAGGGCGAGCGCCGGAAGTCGAGTCAGCCAGGGTCGCAATTGCATGTCCGCGCAAGGGCCTGCACGAAGCGTTCCAGCCATTGCCCGCGGAAACCGCGCCGCACGATCGGCGTCCCTTGCCGCTTCGTCGCGCGACGAGCTCGATCTTTGCCACTTTGACACGCATCCGGTCCCGCTTTGACCGGAGCCGTGCGTATCTGCGATAGTGGGCCCCGGCCATGGTGGACTTCCCGGAGCGAGCGCGTGAGTTTCCTCGGTTCGAGGTGAATGCTTACGTCGATTACACCGGAAACGAGGTCCTGCTCTTCCACCGCATCCAGAACATCTCGCTGGGCGGCGTCTGCATCCAGACCTCCGGCGTCGAGGAGGTCGGCACGATGGTCGACCTGGTCCTGAACTTCCCGGAGCTGGACGCCTCGATCGCGCTGACCGGTGAGGTCGTCTGGGCGAACCGCGAGCCCCCGATGGACATGGGCATCCGGTACGTCGACCTCGACGAAGAGCGCAAAGACACGCTGCGGAAATACATCAACATGGTCCGCAAGTGACCGCCGGGCTTTAGCCGCGGCGCGCTGCCTTCAGAGCGCCAGCAACGAACCGCTGGCGAGGTGCTGCTTGATGCGCGCCAGGCGATCCAGGTAGCGCTGAAACCGCTTGCCCGGCGCCGCGCCAGCGGCTCGTTTGAGGTGAACGTCCGTGATGCGCGTGACCGCGAACCGGCAGGCGGCGAAGCGCAGCTCGGCGCCGAAGCCGGCGCGCTCGTCGGCGACCGGCGCCCGGAGGGCCGCGTAAGCGTCCAGCAGCGCACGCGTCACGTCGGGGCGAAAGTCGTCGGCGCCGAACCCGAAGGCCAGCGTGGTGACCGCCAGGTCGTACGCCCAGCGTCCCCACGAGGCCTGCTCGAAATCCAGCAGCGCCGACAGCGTTCCGTCCTCGTGGAAGAGCACGTTGTCGACGAAGAGATCGCCGTGAATGATTCCCGACGGCAGCTGCGGCCGGCGCTCGACGGCCAAGGCGCGCAGCTCGGGTTGCAGGATCGCCACCGCGGCCGCCAGGTCCGGCTGCGCCTGCGCGGCGATGGCGACCAGGCGGCGGTCGATCTCGTCCGGCTCGTAGCGACCGGCACCGCGATCCGGATGCGCGGCCCCCGCCAGGTGCAGCTGCGCCAGTGCCCGCCCCGCCGCCGCACCATGCGCCGGCGTCAGCTCGGCGCGCGCCAGCGTACGTCCGGCGACCCACGGAAACAGCGACGCGAGCTGATCCTGCCAGCACGCGAACGGCTGCCCCCCCGCGGTCCGATGCGGCTCGGGCGTGGGCACCCCACGCGCGGCGACCCACGAGACGATGTCCGCTTCGCGCGCGACGTCGCCCGGCGATTTGCCCTCGTTGATCCGGAGGAACAGCGGCTGTGCGTCGGTCTCGACCCGAATGTTGGTGTTGATCGTCCCGACGGCGATGGGGCGATGGGCGCGGTAGCCGCCGACGCCGAACGCCTGCAGGATCGCCTGGACGTCGTCGGCGGTCAGCCGGCGCCACTCAGCCATGCGCGCTGGCGACCGCCTGCTCGAGGGAGCCCAAGAAGCGCGCGAACAGCGCTTCTTCGGCGGCCAACAACGGAACGAACCGCCCGCGCCAATCCGGCAACACCGCCTGCAGGCCGCCGGCCATCTCGTCCAGGTGGCGGTCCTCGTCTTTGGTGATGGCGGCGACCGAGAAACCGGCGGCGCAGGCCTTGAGCGTGCTTTCGTAAAGCGGATAGAACACCTGGGCGCGTACCTCGACGGCGGCGCTGGTCAGCAGGTAGTTCGCCTCGGCGCGGCTGTCGGCTGGGAGATCCACCAGCGCCTCCTCGGCGCGGTGGTCGAGCGCCTGCAGATAGGTCTCGCCCGCGTCGCCCGCCAGCGTGTCGCCGCTCGCAAAGGTGCGGACGCTGGCGCCGCTGGAGCGCCCGAGCGCGGCGGCGGCCTTCTTGAGGCGCATCGCGTGGACGGCCTCGTCGAGGATGTGTTGAATTCCGTCGAGATCCAGATGCTCGGCTCGGCGGCTCTTCAAAATCTTGCGGACGCCCACGTACTCCATTCGCGCCAGCGTGTTCACGAAGCGCGCGTGTAGCGGGGCGTCGGGGACGACGCGATCGAGGAGACGCTGTGTGCGGGCCACGTTGTCGTGGCGCGCCGCCGCTTCGACGTAGCTGCGCATCGCCGGCCAGACTATGCGGACTTGACGCCGCGACGCAACCCTTGCTCTATTCGCCGGCGGGATGGCGGCGGCGGAGGTCAAGCGACTGGTCGAGCAGCACCTGTCGTTGGTGCAGGCGATCGCTCGCAAGGTGAAGAAGTCGGTGGGCGCAACCGTCGACGTGGACGACCTGGTCGGCTATGGCTCGAGGGGCTTGGTCGAGGCGGCCGAGAGGTTCGACCCGCGGCACGGCGTCGCGTTTTCCACGTTCGCCTACTACCGGATCCGCGGCGCGATGTACGACGGGCTGCGGAGCATGGGCTGGTATTCGCGCGCCGACTACGCCCGCTACCGGGCCGAGGAGCGCGCGAACGAATACTTGCGCAGCCGCGCCGATCGAGAGGGAGCCGCCCGCGCGGAGGGCGCGTCCGCCGGTGACCCGGCCACGGCGCTGGCCGAGGTCAACGAGATCCTGTCGGGCGTCGCGACCATCCACATCACCTCGCTGGAAGCGGCGGCCTCCGTGGCGGACGAGAGCCGGCCGGCGCCCGATCTCGCGGTCGACGGGCAGCGGATGGCGGGGCGCGTGCGGCGCGCGGTCCGGGCGCTGCCCGACAAAGAGCGGCGGCTGATGGAGCTCTATTACTTCGCGGACAAGAACCTGGAAGAGGCCGGCGCAGAGCTGGGGTTGTCGAAGTCGTGGGCCTGCCGTCTGCACGCACGCGCGGTCGAGCTGCTGCGGGCGGCGATCGAAGAAATTCCCGACCCGGCCCCCGACGCAAAGAAATAGAAGCAACCGGGCGCACGGACGGCCGATGACCAATCATGCGCGTTTCATCGGCGGCGCCCGCGGTCTCGTTCATCGCCCCTGCTGGTCGGGAAATCGCCGGCCGAGGCTTCGCGACGGCGACCTCCGTGCGCGATCGCGCGGGAGAACCAGCGCTGGCTCCGGCGGCCACGGCGTCCGCCATCGGGCGTTCGCGGGTCGCGGCTGCGCTGGCGCAGCTGGCGGATTCGCAGCGAAACATCGACGGACTCATCGACGCGGCCGCGCGCGGGCGCACCTTCACCCCGGCGCAGCTGCTCGCCCTGCAGGCGATCGTGTCGCGGGACGCACAGGCCGTCGAGGTCGTCTCGCGGGTCGCCGATCGGGTGGTCGGCGCGGTCAAGCAAACCCTGGGTACGCAGATCTGACGCGAGCCGGCGATGATTCGTGTTATGAGGCGCCCACTATGGGAGTGATGGGAGGGTGGGGTCCGGGGTTGGTGGGATGCGTGGCGGTCGCCTCAGTCGCGCTGGCGGGCTGTTCGGCCAACGTCCTGCACAGCATCGACGAGCGCGGCGCGAACGAGGCCACGGCCGCGCTCGAGCGCGCCGGCGTCGGCGCCGAGAAGGTGGTCGAGGAGACGTCCGCGCCCGGCGCGGCCGGGAACTTCACCGTCCGGGTCGCCAGCGGGGACGCCAACCGGGCGGTCGACCTCCTGCACGCGCTGGGATTGCCGCGCGAGCGGCGGCGGGGTTTCGCCGAGACCTACGGTCAGCCGAGCCTGATTCCGGCCCCCTCCGAAGAGCGCGCCCGATACGTGAACGCCACCGCCGGTGAGATTGAAAAGACCCTCGAGACCATCGACGGCGTGATCGGCGCCCGCGTCCACCTGGTGCTAGAGGATGCCGACCCTCTGTCGCTGGACGCCAAACCGCGTGGCGCGGCCCGGGCGGCCGTCCTCCTCAAAGCCCGGCCAGGCGCGACGCCGATCCCGGAGGCGGACGTTCAGAGGCTGGTGGCAGGGAGCGTGGCCGGGCTGGAGCCAGCCGGCGTGGCGGTGGTCGTGACCGCGGCGGCGAACGCGGGCGATCCCGCCGCGGCGCCGCTCGCGCCTCTCGGACCATTGCGCATCACCGCCGGGACGCGGCCGGTCCTGGTCGGGTTACTGGCCGGCGCGCTGGCCCTGCTGGCCGTCCTGTCGACTCTGTTGCTGGTCTTGGCGCGGCGGTTGGCCGCTCTCGAGCGAGCCGCGACGCCAGCCGACGTCGCGTCGTGATTCGGAAATCCGCCTGGCTTCAGCGCCAGGGCGCATTTGCTGGGTCGGGATAGCGCCGTCAATCGTCTTCGGGATCGTCGGAGGCGCGCTCGCGGTGGCGTGCGACGGGCTGGTCGTCTTCGGCGGCGGGCTCTGTGCCCTTGTCAGCGGCCGCCTTCGCCGTCTTGGCGGTGGTCTTCGCGGCCGGAGAGCTTGCCGCCTTCGGAGCCACCGGTGTGGCGGCCTTGGCCGCCGGAGGGAGCGCTATCTTCGTTGGAGCTGGAGCCGCCGCCTTGGGCGCCGCCAGGGCCGCCGCCTCATCCGAATCGCCGGCTGGCTCGTCCGCGCCGGCGCTGGCCGCCTTCTTTTCAGGCTTGCCGTCCGATTTGCTCGGGTCCTTGACGTTGGCCGCGACGGCCGGCGCCCGGGCCACCTTGATGAGGTGGATCGGGGGCTTGGGGTGGGGGGCGGGCGCCGTGGCGACCGGTGGGGACGCCGACGGCTGGGGTGCCAGAGGCTGGATGTCGGGCGACGGTCGTGCGCTCGCCGACACCGGGGGGGCCGGCAGCGCCACAGCCGACTGCGGCCGCGCCACGGCTGGCCGCGCCACGGCTGGCCGCGCAGCGCTCGACGATGTCCCGCCGACCAGGAACAGGATCGTGAAACCGACGCCGAGCACGCTGACGCACCCAAGCGCGCCCCAAAAGACCGGCGGCAACGCGGGCGCTCGGGGAGCTATCGGCCGGTTGCCCATAGGCCGGCGCAGCTTAGCACGCGGCGGCTCCCACTCGCCTATTTGCTGGTTGTGCGGCTCGCGGGTCGGCGGCGCGGGGCTCGGTCCTACCGGTCTACTTGCCGAGCTTTCGTTTCAACTCGGCAAGCGCGTCATCCAGTTTGCTGTCGGTCTGCATCTGCTCCAGCTGCTTGTCGACCTCGATTCGACGGGTCGTACGGCCGGTCAACTCGTCATCCAGGGAGGCCTCGGCCTCGGTCGCGTCAACCCGGCTCGACAGGCGCTCGAAGTCGTTGAAGGCGGACGTCTTGTCGGTCAGGGTGCCCTCGCGGTTCCCTCGCGCCTTGGCCTTCAACGTCTCCTTCCGGAGCTTCACGTCCTTGAGACGAGCCTCGAGCGTCTTGAGGGCGGCCGTCAGCTGGTCCGCGTAGGCGCCCTGGTCCAGCAGCGCCTTTTTCGCGTCGTCGCGCTCCGCCTCTTTCTCGGCTTTGCGGAGCAGCGCCTGCTTCGCCAGTCCGTCGTCACCGGCACGAATGGCGGTCTCGGCGCGCTTTTCCCAGTCGGCGATCTCGGTCTCGATTCCCTGAACGCGCCGCTCCAGCAGGCGCTCATCGGCGATGCAACGGCCGACCTCGGCCCGGGCCTGGCGCGCGTAATCCTCCATGTCGCGCACCATCTGATCGATTTCCTTGCCCGGGTCCTGCATCGAATCGATGGCGTCGTTGACGTTCGATTTGATGAGCGAGGAGAGACGGCCGAGTATGCCCATGTCGTCCAGTTAGGTTAGCCCCGCGTGCCCCCCCTGTCGACCGGGCAGACGGCGCATTGCGGGCGTGATCGCCGCGTTGGTTGGGCCGGTCGGAGCGCCCGGTATGTTAGGGTTTCGCGGTGCGGCTTGCCGATCTCATCGGACAGGACTTGGCCCGCGACGCGCTGGACCGCGCCATCCGGACCGGCCGCGTCGCGCACGCCTACGTGTTCGAAGGTCCGGCCGGCGTCGGCAAGCGAGGCGCGGCGCATGGCCTGGCGCTGGCGCTGAACTGCCGCGTCATGCCGGCAGTGGGATGCGGCACATGCGAGGTCTGCCGGCGCATCGAGGCGGACATTCACCCCGACGTCGCCACCTTCGGCCCGTCCGGACCGGGCGGTCAGATCGTCGTCGAAGACATCAAGACGATGGTGGCGCTGGCGCGCGCCCGCCCGCATGAGGCGCCGGTGCGCGTGATCATCGTCGACGACGCCGATGCGATGAACCCGAACGCGGCCAACGGCCTGCTCAAAACGCTGGAAGAGCCGCTGGCGGGCAACCACCTGATCCTCTGCACGACCGCCGCTGAACGCCTGCTGCCCACCATCCGCTCGCGCGCGCAGCGCATCCGCTTTCGCCCGCTGGGGACGGGGGCGCTGCTGGCCATTGCCGAGGCGCGCGGCGTCCCGGCGGCACGCGCCGAGATCGCCGCCGCCCTGGCCGATGGCTCGGCGGCCCGCCTGCTGGACGCCGCAGCGGCCGGCGACGACGGCGCCGCCAGCGGACTGGAAGAGGCTCTGTCTCAACTGCGCGCGGCGATCGCCGCACCGGGCGCCAGCCCCATCTTCGACGCCGCGGCGGCGCTGACCAGCGAGAAAGAATCGAAGGCCGACCTCCCCCGCCTGGTTTCTCTGGTCGGCGGCCTCTATCGGGACGCGATGGCGGTGGCGGCGGGCGCGCCCGAGCTGGCCACGCTGACCCGTGCGGGGACCCCGGAGGCGCTGGCGGCGCTGGGCCTGCCGCGACTTGGCCGTTCCTTGGCGGCCGTCGTGGACGTTGCCTTGGCGCTGCAAGTGAACGCCAACCCCACGCTGGCGCTGGAGCGGCTGCTGATCGCGCTCAAGCGCCAGGAGGCGCGCGCGTGACCGACGGCGCCCCCCTGAACCGCGCCAGCGGCGCCAGCGCTCCACAGGATGTCGTCGCCGTGGCGGGCGTGAAGCTGGATCCGCGCGGGCGTCTGCTGGCCTGCGAGCTGGGCGGCCTGACCGTGCGCGCCGGCGACCAGGTGGTCATCAGCTTCTCGACGACCGGGAGGGACGAGGGGCGCGACACCGAAATCGGGGTCGTCGCCGTCCCGTACGCACATCGGCCAGCCGGCGAAGCCCGCCCGCGCGTGGTCCGTCGCGCGGAGCCACGCGATGTCGAACGCCTTCGCGCCGCGGCCGAGCGCGCCGCCGAGGCGCGCGCGTTCGCGCGCGAGCGAGCGGCCGCGCAGGGGCTGCCCATCAAGGTCTTTCGGGTCGAGATGGGGCGCGGCAAGACGATCTTCTATTTCGCGTCCGAGACGCGCATCGATTTCCGCGATCTGGTGCGCGACCTCGCGGCCCGCTACCACAACCGCATCGAGCTGCGGCAGGTGGGGGTGCGCGACGAGGCCAAGATTGTCGGCGGCATCGGCTCGTGCGGTCGTGAGCTCTGCTGCTCGACCTTCTTGCCGCGGTTCGCCCCGGTCTCGATCAAGATGGCCAAGCACCAGAACCTGGCCATGAGCCCGGCCCGCGTCTCCGGCCAGTGCGGGCGGCTCAAGTGCTGCCTGGTGTACGAGGACGCCACCTACGTCGAGGCGGCCGCGGCGCTGCCCAAGCTGGGCAAGCGCGTCGGAACGCCGGACGGCGTCGGGCGCGTCGGCGATCTGGACGTCCTGCGCGGGCGCGTGCGCGTCTACTTCGACGGGCAGCCGCCCAAGACCTTCACCGCCGACGAGCTGCAACCCGCGCCCCCGCCCGCATCGCCTTCATCCTCCAACCCACCCCAGAGCCGCTGACCAATGTCTCGCTTCTACATCACGACGCCCATCTACTACGTCAACGCCCTGCCCCACCTGGGCACCTTCTACACGACCGTCGTCGCCGACGCGCTGGCCCGGTATCAGCGGGCGCGCCGTGGCAAGGACGACGTCTTCTTCCTGACCGGGCTCGACGAGCACGGGCAAAAAATCGAGCGGATCGCGCGCGAGCGGGGCCTCGACCCACAGTCCTACTGCGACGGGATTGCGACGCGGTTCGAAGAGACCTGGAAGCAGATCGGCATCACGAACGACGACTTCATCCGGACCACCCAGGCGCGCCACAAGGCGGCCGTCGCCCAGATGTGGGAGCGCCTGAAGAACGACATTTACCAGGCGGAGTACGACGGCATGTACTGCGTCGGTTGCGAGGAGGGCAAGAGCGAAGACGACGTCGTCACCGAGGGCGACCGCAAGCTCTGCAAGATTCACCTCACGCCCGTCGAAAACGTGAAGGAGAAGAACTACTTCTTCCGGCTGTCCGCGTACGCCGACAGGTTGCTGGCCTGGTACGAGACCAACCCGGTCCGCCCGGAGTCGCGCCTGAACGAGGTCCGTTCCTTCGTGCGGGGCGGGTTGCGCGACCTGTCGATCTCGCGCGCCATCAAGTGGGGCATCCCGGTCCCCGGCGATCCCAGCCAGACGGTCTACGTCTGGATCGACGCGCTGACGAACTACCTGACCGTGCTGGGCGGACCCGACGCCGCCGCCTCCGGCCAGGGCAAAGGCGCGTTCTGGCCGGCCGCGCACCATCTCATCGCCAAGGACATCCTGCGTTTTCACGCCGTCGTCGAGCCGGCCCTGCTGATGAGCGCCGGCGTGCCGCTGCCCAAGCTGATCTTCTGCCACGGCTACCTGACCGTGAAGGGACAGAAGATCTCGAAGTCGATGCCGGCCACGCGCGTCGACCCGCTGGCGATCGCGAGCGAGATGGGCGTCGATCCGCTGCGTTACTTCGTGCTGCGCGAGTACACCTTCGGCGGCGACGGCGACTTCACCTACGAGGCGCTGTTTCAGCGCTACCAGTCAGACCTGGGCAACGATCTCGGTAACCTCCTCAACCGAACGCTGTCGATGGTCCGCAAGTACCTGGGTGACACGTTGCCCGCGCGCGCCGCCGAGAATTCGGGCGCGCTCGAAATTCTGCAGCTCGTACAGACCAGCTGGGACAGCTTCAATCCTTCGGGCGCGCTCGAGGCGACCTGGCGATTGATTCGCGCCTACAACCAGAAGATCGACGAAGAGAAGCCGTGGGTGCTGCACAAGAACGGCCAGACCGACCGCCTGACGGACGTGCTGACCGGCTGCTGCGAAGCGCTGCGCTGGGCGGCGCTGCTGGTGGCGCCGGCGACGCCGTCCGCGTCGCGCGAGATCCTGCGGCAGCTCGGACGCCCGCAGGATGAAGGAACCTGGCCACAGGTGTGGGGCTGGCCGGGCGGCACCGTGACGGAACCGATGCCAGTGTTCCCGCGGATCGAACCGGAACGGCAGGCCGCGCTGATCGCCAAATGGGTCCCCGCCGAGGCGGCGGCGGCGGCGACAGCGGCCGAGCCGACGCCAGCAGCGGCGAAATCAGCCGCTGTCGCCGCCGCGCCCCCCGCCGAGGTCGCGTCGCCCCGCGAGGTCGCGTCGCCCCGCGAGGTCGCGATCGACGACTTCGTGAAGATCGATCTGCGCGCGGCCAAGGTGTTGAGCGCCGAGCGGGTGCCGAAAGCCGACAAGCTGCTGAAGCTGACGCTGGACATCGGCACGGCTGAGCCACGGACGGTCGTGTCGGGCATCGCGCCCGCGTACACACCGGACACCATCGTCGGACGAACGGTGATCTACTTCGCCAACCTGGCGCCGCGAAAGATCCGCGGCGTCGTGTCGCAGGGGATGATCCTGGCTGCCGGCGACGACGAGGTTCTTGGATTATCCGCGCTCGACAAAGAAGTCGCGCCCGGCACCAAGATTCGCTGATCGATCACCGATCGCCGGTGATACTGTGATCGCGGGCAACGAGCGTCGCATCTTTGCCGAAGAGGAGGCATGGAGGCTTCATGCACGCGATCCAGCTCGCGAACAACCACGACGAAGAAGACGTCAAGCGCGGCCACCTGCGGCCGCACGAGGTGCGCGCCGTCGAGGTGCAGGCCGTCGCCGATCCGAATGCGACGATGCTGGTCCTGCCGGCGGACGTGGTCGGCAAGCTGGGGCTGTTCCCGGACGGCTACCGCAAGGTCCGCTACGCCGACGGTCGCATCCGCGAGCTGGCCTGGGTCAGCAGCATCCGCATGACCATCCTGGGGCGCGAGACGGTCACGAACGCGCTGGTCGCCGACGTGGGCAGCACGCCGGTCGTGGGCCAGATTCCGCTCGAGGAGCTGGACCTGATCGTCGACCCGCAGTCGCGCGAGCTGCGCGTGAACCCCGAGAGCCCCGACGCGCCACTGCTGGCCGTCCTCTCGGCGGCCTAGACCGAAAAGCTGTGGTTTGACCTCGGGTATAACCGAGTCATACTTTGAGTATGAAAACGGCCGTTTCCATTCCCGACCAGATCTTTCACCAGGCCGAGAGACTGGCACGGAGCGCAAAGACGTCGCGCAGCGAGCTCTATGCCCGAGCCCTGACCGAGTACGTTGCGCGGCACGCGCCTGACGAGGTGACCGAAGCCATGGATCGGACCCTCGCCGGCATGGAGGCCAGCGGTGACGAATTCGCAGCGCGCGCCGCGCGACGCACACTCGATCGGAACGATTGGTGACTGTCGCCCAGGGTGAGGTCTGGTGGGCGGACCTTGGCCACCCGCGCGGCGCACAACCGGGATTCAGGCGGCCGGTGCTGGTCGTGCAGGGCAATAGCCTCAACGCAAGCCGGATCGCGACCGTCGTCTGTGTGGCGCTCACCAGCAATCTGAAGTGGGCCGCTGCGCCGGGGAACGTCGCGCTTGCGTCCGGCGCCACGGGTCTGCCCAAAGAATCCGTCGCGAATGTGTCCCAGCTGGTCACCCTGGATCGCGCTGACCTGGTGGAACGGACCGGTAAGCTGCCAACAGCCAAGCTGAACCTCGTCCTCGCCGGCATCGACGTGATCCTTGGACGGTGACGCGAGCGGCATCGCGACGACGTGCCGCCGGTAGGCGGCCTAGGCCAACGCTTTTATGATCTTTTTCTCTTGCACAGACGGCCCCCGGTCGGAGCTAATCAGCAGCCGTCATGCCAAGCCCGAAGCTCGTCATCCCCGCCGGTGCGAATCCGATCGCCGTCAAGTCCGACGGCCGCCTGGAAGTGCCCGATCACCCCATCATCCCGTTCATCGAAGGCGACGGGACGGGCCCCGACATCTGGCGCGCCAGCGTGCGCGTGCTGGACGCGGCCGTCGAAAAGGAATTCGGCGGCAAGAAGAAGATCGCCTGGACGGAGGTCTACGCGGGCGAGAAGGCCAAGCAGCTCTTCGACAGCTGGCTGCCCGACGAGACGCTGGAGGCCTTCAAGACCTACTTCGTCGGCATCAAGGGGCCGCTGACGACGCCGGTCGGCGGCGGGATCCGGTCGCTGAACGTCGCCATCCGCCAGATACTGGATCTCTACGTCTGCCTGCGACCGGTCCGCTACTTCAAAGGCGTTCCGTCGCCGGTGAAGGCGCCCGAGAAGGTCGACATGGTGATCTTCCGCGAGAACACGGAGGACATCTACGCCGGCATCGAATGGCAGGGGGAGTCGCCCGAGGCCAAGAAGGTCATCGCCTTCCTGCAGAACGAGATGGGCGTGAAGAAGATCCGCTTCCCCGAGACCTCCGGGATCGGCATCAAACCGGTCTCGCGCGAGGGGTCCGAGCGGCTGATCCGCGCCGCGCTGGAGTACGCCATCCGCCACAAGCGGAAGAGCGTCACGCTGGTCCACAAGGGGAACATCATGAAGTTCACCGAAGGGGCCTTCCGCGACTGGGGCTACGCGCTGACCAAGCGCGAGTTCGCCGGCAAGGCCGTGGGCTGGGACGACTGCGGCGGCAAGCCGCCGGCCGGCCAGGTCCTGGTCAAGGATTCAATCGCCGACATCACGCTGCAGCAGGTCCTGACCCGCCCCGACGAGTTCGACGTCATCGCGACGCTGAACCTGAACGGCGACTATCTGTCGGACGCGCTGGCGGCACAGGTCGGCGGAATCGGCATCGCGCCGGGCGGCAACATCAACTATGTGAGCGGCCACGCCGTCTTCGAGGCGACGCATGGAACCGCGCCCAAGTACGCCAACCTCGACAAGGTGAACCCCGGGTCGGTCATTCTGTCCGGCGTCATGCTGCTCGAGCACCTCGGCTGGACCGGCGCCGCGACGCGCACCGTGGCGGCCCTGGAAAAGACGATTTCGCAGAAGACCGTCACGTACGACTTCGCGCGCCTGATGGAGGGAGCCAAAGAGGTCTCTTGCTCCGCATTCGGCGACGCGATCATCTCGAATATCCGCAACCCCTGATTCGCAAGGAGCCCCGAAGATGTCAGGCAAGATCCCCGGTAGGAAGAAGATCGCGCTCATCGGCGCCGGCAACATCGGAGGTGAGCTGGCCTCGCTGGCCGCCCGCAACGAGCTGGGCGACGTCGTCCTGTTCGACATTCCCGAGAAAGAAGGCGTGGCCAAGGGCAAGGCGCTGGATCTCGAGCAGAACGGGGCGATCCTGGGCAGCGACGCCAAGATCACCGGCACCTCGAACTGGGCAGACTGCGCCGGGTCAGACGTCGTCATCATCACGGCCGGCGTGCCGCGCAAACCGGGCATGTCGCGCGACGACTTGCTTTCGGTGAACCTGAAGATCATCCGCAACGTCGGCGAGAATCTGAAAAAGCACTGCCCCGACGCGTTCGTGATCGTCGTCTCCAACCCGCTGGACGTCATGGTCTACGAGCTGAAGCGGGTCACGGGCTTTGCCGCCAACAAGGTCGTCGGCATGGCCGGCATCCTGGACTCGGCGCGCTTGCAGCTGTTCCTGGCTCAGGAAGCCGGCGTGTCGGTCAAGGACGTCCGCGCGATGGTGCTGGGCGGCCACGGCGACACGATGGTTCCGGTGCTCAGCAACTGCACCGTCAACGGCATCCCCGTCCGGCAGCTGGTCGCCGCCGACAAGCTGAACGCGATCGTGGAACGCACCCGCAACGGCGGCGGCGAGATCGTCAAGCTGATGGGGACCAGCGCCTTTGCCGCGCCGGCCACCTCGGCCATCGCCATGGCGACCGCTTACCTCAAGGATCAGAAGCGCCTGGTCGCCTGCGCCGCCTACCTGAACGGCGAGTACGGCTACAAGGACTTCTACCTGGGCGTGCCGATCGTCATCGGCGCCGGCGGCGTCGAGAAGATCGTCTCGATCGAGCTGACGGCCGAAGAGAAGGCCATGCTGGACAAGTCGGCCGGCGCCGTGCGCGAGGTTCTGGAAGCCTCGCAGAAGCTCTAGGGATCCCGGGACCGCCGTGAAGATCCACGAATACCAGGCCAAGGAGATTCTGAAGAAGTACGGCGTCCCGGTTCCGAAGGGACGCCCGGTCTTCAGCCTCGACGAAGCAGAAGCGGCCGCCAAGTCGCTGATCGCCGAGACCGAGAACGAGTTCGTCGTCGTCAAGGCGCAGATCCACGCGGGCGGACGCGGCAAGGGCGGCGGTGTGAAGGTCGTCAAAGGAGCCGGGGCGGCCCGCGAAACTTCCCAGAAGATCCTGGGGATGAACCTGGTCACGCATCAGACCGGACCGGGCGGCAAGCTGGTCAAGCGCCTGCTCATCGAACAGGCCGTCGACATCGCGCGCGAGCTGTATCTGGGCCTGGTCGTCGACCGGGGCTTCGGGCGCGTGGTCGTGATGGCTTCGTCCGAAGGCGGCATGGAGATCGAAGAGGTCGCCGCCGCCCACCCCGAGAAGATCCTGAAGCAGGTCGTCGACCCGGTGGTCGGTCTGGCCAACTTCCAGGCCCGCAACCTGGCCTACGGGCTTGGGCTACACGGCGCGGCAGCCAAGAACGCGGCCGAGCTGTTCCTGCTGGTCTACAAGGCGTTCGTGGCGACCGACGCCTCGCTGCTGGAGATCAACCCGCTGGTCGTGCTGACCGACGGGCGCGTGCTGGCGCTGGACGCGAAAATGACCTTCGACGACAACGCCCTTTACCGGCAAAAGGACCTCGAGGGGTTGCGCGATCTCGATGAAGAGGACCCGGCCGAGACGGAGGCCAAGCGCCACGACCTCTCCTTCATCAAGCTGGACGGAACCATCGGCTGCATGGTGAACGGGGCCGGGCTGGCGATGGCGACGATGGACACCATCAAGCACTTCGGCGGCGAGCCGGCGAACTTTCTGGACGTCGGCGGAAGCGCCACCGAAGAACGGGTCACGGCCGCCTTCAAGATCATCACGGCAGATCCCAAGGTGCGCGGCATCTTCGTCAACATCTTCGGCGGCATCATGAAGTGCGACACGATCGCGGCCGGCGTCATCGCCGCCGTCAAGCAAGTCGGGCTCAAGGTGCCGCTGGTCGTGCGCCTGGAAGGAACGAACGTGGACCTGGGCAAGAAGATGCTGGCCGAATCGGGTCTGGCGGTCACCACCGCCAACGACATGGCCGACGGCGCCAAGAAGGTCGTCGCCGCGGCGGCCGGGAAGGCGGCCTAACCATGTCCGTTTTGGTCGGCAAGGACACCAAGCTCATCGTCCAGGGGATCACCGGATCCGCGGGGACCTTCCACGCCAAGCAGATGCGCGAGTACGGGACCAACGTGGTCGGCGGCGTCACGCCCGGCAAGGGTGGCTCCATTCACGAAGGATTCCCGGTGTTCGACACGGTCGCGGAGGCGGTCAAGAAGACCGGCGCCAACGCGACCGTCATCTATGTGCCCCCGCCCGGCGCGGCGGACGCGATCCTGGAGGCGGCCCATGCCGGCATCGGAATCGTGGTCTGCATCACGGAGGGAATTCCGACCTTGGACATGATCCGCGCCAAGCGGGCCCTCGACGCGTATGGCGACAAGGTCGTTCTGATCGGGCCGAACTGCCCGGGCATCATCACGCCGGGCGCGTGCAAGATCGGAATCATGCCCGGTTACATCCACAAGGCCGGCAAGGTGGGCGTGGTCTCGCGCTCGGGCACGCTGACCTACGAGGCGGCCCACCAGCTCACCGCGCTGGGCCTCGGGCAGTCGACCGCCATCGGCATCGGCGGTGACCCCGTGAAGGGTCTGGACTTCATCGACTGCCTGGCTTTGTTCGAACGCGACCCGCAGACCGAGGCGGTGCTGATGATCGGCGAAATCGGCGGCACCTCGGAAGAAGAGGCCGCCCAATTCGTGAAGACGAGCATGAAGAAGCCCGTCGCCGCCTTCATCGCCGGCCAGACCGCCCCGCCCGGCAAGCGGATGGGTCACGCCGGCGCCATCATCAGCGGCGGCAAGGGTACCGCCGCCGAAAAGATCGCCGCGCTGCGCGAGGCGGGCATCGCCATCGCCCCCACCCCGGCTGACCTGGGCAAGACCATCGCAGCCGTCTTCAAGAAGTAGCCAGACACCACACGAAAGGCAGCAGACAGAGCCATGTCCATCGAGAGAACGTTCGGGATCGTGAAGCCTGACGCCGTCGCCAAGAGCGCCATCGGCGGCGTGATCGGAATGATCGAAAGCGGAGGCCTGAAGGTGGTCGGCCTGCGGCTGGTGCGCCTGGCCGATGCGCAGGCCCGCGCCTTCTACGCCGTCCACAAGGACCGGCCGTTCTTCAATGATCTCGTCAAGTTCATGACCTCCGGCCCCGCGGTCGTGATGGCCATCGAGGGCGAGAACGCGATCGCGCGCTACCGCGACATCATGGGGCCGACCGACTCCAAGAAGGCCCCGGCGGGCACCATCCGGAACAAGTACGGCACCGACATCGAAAAGAACGCCGTTCACGGCAGCGACGGTCCCGACACGGCGCGCGCCGAGCTGTCGTTCTTCTTCGCCGGGCTCGACCTGGCCTAGGCGGCTCGAACCGAAAAAGTCGCGGCCTCGCTGCGCGGGCGTCGCGAAGAAGTATTTCTCCGCGCGGCGCGCCCAGGTATAGTGGAAAGGCTGAATACAATGATTTGCTGGGCGGTCGGTTAGCTTGTTGAACCTGCGTTCGTTCCTGGTGGCGACGGTGATCCTGGCGGCGGGCTGCCAAGATCACCTCTACGACTTCGGCGTCAGCGTCGTGCCGAACGACGCCAGCGTTCCCGACGCGCATCCCCGCACCGACAGCGGCGGCCAACAGTCGGGCGGGCGCATGGGCAGTGGCGGCACCGTCCCGGACGGCGGGATCGGCGGCATCGGCGGCCACGGTGGGATCCCGGGAACCGGTGGCACCGCTGGCATGGCGGGCGCCGACGGCGGCATCCAGCTCTGCAACCCGAACTCGCCCGCGCTGCAGACGGACATCGCGAACTGCGGGACGTGCTTTCACCAGTGCATCGTCCCGAACGCGGTGCCCGCTTGCGTGGCCGGCAAGTGCCAGTTCACCTGTCAGACCGGGTTCTTCGACGCCGACAACAATCCTTCGAACGGGTGCGAGTGCATCAAGACGAACGGCGGTATCGAGGTCTGCGACGGGATCGACAACGACTGCAACGGCACCGTCGACGACGGCTTCAACGTCATGAGCGACGTCAACAACTGCGGCGCCTGCAACCACGCGTGCGCGTTCCCGTTCGCGATGGCGAGCTGCAAGAACGGTGTCTGCCAGCAGGGGGCATGCCTCACCAACTTCTACGACCGCGACCCCACCGTTCCCGGTTGCGAGACCCAGTGCATCAAGACGAACGGCGGCGTCGAGACCTGTGACGGCTTCGACAACGACTGCGACGGCATCGTCGACGACAACCTGCAGCCGGCCACCATCACCTGTTTGTCGAAGGGGGTCTGCACGGGGACCCAGCCGACTTGCGGCGGCCAGATGGGATGGGTCTGCAACTACGCCGCGACCTACCAACCGGTCGAGGACGGCAAGTTGGGTTGCGACGGTCTCGACAACGACTGCAATGGCCAAACCGACGAGCCATTCCAGATCGGAAAAGCCTGCGCCGTCGGCAGCGGCGCTTGCGCGGGCGTGGGGACCTGGGTCTGTGACAACTCGATGCCCGGTGACCACCGCTGCATGGGGTCGATGAAGCCCCCGTCACAGGAGGTCTGCGACGGCGTCGACAACGACTGCGACGGGCTGGTCGACGAGATCGACTCGGCGTGGACGTCGGGACCGACGGCCGACACCGCCCTGCGGGACGTGTTGGTCTACGTCGCGTCGAAGAACGTCACGATGTACGAGTTCGAGGCCAGTCGCTACGACGCCACGTCGACCAGCGCCGGATTCGACTCGACCAAGCGGGGCTGCTCGGTCCCCGGCAAGCTCCCCTGGGCCGACGTGACCATGTCCGAGGCGGAGCACGCCTGCGAGCTCTTGGGACCGAAGTGGCGGCTCTGCACGGCGCCCGAATGGCAGGCCGCCTGCGAGGGCGCCAACGCCACGATCTTCCCCTACGGCGCGACCTACGCGGCGGGGCTCTGCAACGGCGCCGACTACCAGGCCGGCAAGGGGATGACGCCATCGACCATCCCGACCGGGAGCGCCGTCGCCTGCGCCTCGACCTGGT
The DNA here is from genome assembly GCA_963737345.1 of uncultured Pseudomonadota bacterium. Classification (GTDB taxonomy): domain Bacteria; phylum Myxococcota_A; class Polyangia; order Fen-1088; family Fen-1088; genus JADGRB01. The sequence continues at coordinate 202,136 of CAVTSM010000002.1, forward strand.
CCGCCACCGCGAAGCTGTTCGACATGAGCGGCAACGTGAAGGAATGGGTCGCCACCGACCTCACCTCCACGGCGCCCGCCAGCAACCCGAGCTGCACCAAACCGCCCTGCCTGTTCGAGATGCGGGGCGGGGCCTACGACATCTCGAGCTTCGCGGTCAACGGCACGACCAGCGCGCCAGGGCTTCAGTGCGACGCCTCGGTGTCGGCACCTTATTCGACCACCGTCAGCGGCGGAACGACCACCACCCAGGGGATCGACGTCCGCCTGCCCTCGGTCGGCTTCCGCTGCTGCCTGCCGGGGATGTTGTAGCCATGAAAGACCAGTTTCGTCACCGCGCCCGGGCTCTCTCGGGCGTGGCTCTGTTCGGCCTGATCGCGGGAGGCGCGGGCTCCGCGCGCGCGCAGTCCCTGCGCCCGAACATCATGTTCCTTTTCGACACCTCTGGCTCGATGCACGAGGACTCGAGCCGCGTCGATCGAGCCGACGGCACGACCGTTTGCCCCCAGAGCACCACCAGCCGTATCTACAGTCTGAAGAGCGGCATCCGGGCGGCGCTGCAGCAAGTGGGCACGGACGAGGCGAACTTCGGCCTCATGTCGTTCCCCCAGACCGTTCAGAACGCGTACACGACGCTGAGCGCCACTCAGTGTACCAACACGGGGCAGAGCCCGATCGGCCACTACGCGACGACAGGCACGCAGACGATCACCGTCCCGAACCGCGCCGCAACCGGGTTCCACAACGCGACCAGCTACCCGGTTGGTTGTCTCATGACGACCAACAACTCGGCCACCCAGACCAGCTACGGCACCTGGTTCACGACCGGCGCCTCACAGGTCTTCGAAGTGGGCGTCACCTCGGCGGCGCCCGGGACCGTGCCGACTGCTGGCCAGTTCGACCCGCCCGGCGCCGCCCAGATGGCGTCGATCTACAAGTGGATCGACAACGTCGAGGCACCGGCCGGTGCCGGGGCCGTGACGGATCCCGAGCTGCACCCCAAGGCCAACACACCGCTCGGCCGTTCGCTGTTCTACGCGAGCCTGTACTTCCAGAACGAGGTCATCCCCAACGATCCCAAGGGGACCTGCCGGCACAACGTCGTCGTCATGGTCACCGACGGGGACGACACCTGCGACGAGGCGACGGCGCCCGACAACACGTTCAACACGGCCGACTGCTCGGGGGGCGGCAACTTCGACTATTTCCACCCCGTCAATCAGGCCTGTCTGCTGAACAAGGCCGGGGTGAAGGTCTACGTCATCACCGACACGACCGCCGACAACGCGAACGACGCCATCGCTTCGGCGGGCGGGACCGGCGCGTCGATTCGCGTGTCGCTGAACGATGCGAACGCCGCCAAGAGCGCCATCGTCGGAATCATCGCCCAGAACGTCCCGCCCAGCGAGATGTGCAACGGTAAGGACGACAACTGCAACGGCCTCATCGACGAAGGCGTCTCGAACGCCTGCATCACTTGCACGGCCGGGAACACCAGCGCCCAATGCGGCGGGTTCTCGTACAACCCCAATGACCCGAACGACGCCGAGAACAAGCTGGGCGCGGCTGCCCACCACTGCGCGGTCGAGGCTTGCAACTGCAAGGACGACAACTGCAACGGCAAGGTGGACGAAGGGTTGCCGACCAACGCCTGTGGCGGCCCCTGCGGGTGCGCCGTGCCGCCGGACATCTGCAACGGCATGGACGACAACTGCGACGGCGCGATCGACAACGGCAGCTACCCCACCGGCGCCGTCGGCACCAAGTGCAACAACGGCCTCAAGGGCGCCTGCAACCGCGACGGCCTGCTGATCTGCAACGCCAACGGGAGCGACACCGTCTGCAGCGCGCCGGTCGTCACGCCCCAGGCCGAGGTCTGCAACGGCATCGACGACAACTGCGACGGCCAGATCGACGAGGGGATGCTGCCGGGCGTGGGCGAAAAGTGCGGCAATGGTCTCGGCGTCTGCCAGGCCGGAACCATCATCTGCAAGAACGGCAAGCTGGTCTGCAACGTGACCAGCATGCCGCAGCCCGAGATGTGCGACGGCATCGACAACGACTGCGACGGCGTCATCGACGACGGGACCTTCCCCGAGACGGGGATGCCCTGCCTGTGCCCCGGCCTGAGCCCGAGCCAGGTGGGCGTCGGGATCTGCCGCCAAGGCACAAAGAAGTGCATGGGCGCGCTGGGGTTCGTCTGCACCGGGTGCGTCCTGCCCACCGGCGGCGAGGTCTGCAACGGCAAGGACAACAACTGCGACGGCAAGGTCGACACGACCGGCAACTGCCCGGGCGGCTACGGCTGCAAGGACGGCCAGTGCACGCTGCAGTGCGGGGGCGGCGAGTTCCCCTGCCCGCTCGGCTACAAGTGCCTCAACAACTACTGCATCCCGCAGCGGTGCGTGAACGTGCCGCCCTGCCCCGACGGGCAACACTGCGACGAGGGCACCGGCTCGTGCATCGACAACTGCAGCGGTGTGGTCTGCAGGTCGCCTGCCGTTTGCATGAACGGCGCGTGCGTCGATTGTGACCAGCTGGGTTGCGAGGCGGGCAAGAGCTGCGTGGCCGGCGTCTGCATCGTCGACAGGTGCAAGGGCGTGACCTGCGGGTCCAAGCAGTATTGCAAGGACGGCGCCTGCCAGGACCTCTGCCTGCCCGACATGTGCAGCGCCAATCAGAGCTGCCTGGCGGGGCAGTGCAAGGACGACCCGTGCGCCAGCATGTTCTGCCCCAACGGCCAGTACTGCGACAGCAAGGCGGCCGCCTGCCTGCCCGACAAGTGTCTGGCCATCCAGTGCGGCGCCGGGCAGCAGTGCGTCCGCTCGAAGGCGACCCAGGCCGCGACGGATCCGACCGTCAACCCCTGCGAAAGCGACCCCTGCGCCACGATGGCTTGCCCCGGCGATTGCTGGACCTGCGGCATCACGTCGGACGGGGCCGGCACTTGCCGGCTGAAGGACACCTGCCAGCCGGTCACGGTCAAGGTCGGCCAGAAAGGCGGCGGCGGCGCCGGCTGCAGCTGCGAGGTCGGGGGCGGTCCTGGACGGACGGGCTGGCTGGCGCTAGCGGTTGGGCTGATGCTCGTCGCGGCGCGGCGCCGCGGCGGGCGAACGCCAGCTCGGCCGACGCGTTAGTCGCGGCGGTGGCGGCAAGCGCCCGCGGGCGTTATCCTGCCCCGCCGTGACCGCTGCTGCAGCGATGACCGCACCGCCGGCCGGAATCCCGGCCCGCGCGCTGCTGCCCGACGAGCTCCGCCGGTGGGTCTCCGACGCCGGCGCGCCTGGTTATCGGGCAGAGCAGATCTTCCGCTGGCTGCACGGGACAGCGGTGGAAAGTACGGCCGAGATGGCGAACGTTCCGCCGCCCCTGCGGCAGGCGCTGGACGCCGCCCACCCGTTGCGCCCCCTGACCGTGGACGTCGTCCAGGCCGCCCGGGACGGCACCCGCAAGCTGCGGTGGAAGACCCACGACGGGCGCGCCATTGAATCGGTGCTGATCCCGGACACCGATGCGGAGCGGGACAAGCTGACACTCTGTGTGTCCTCGCAGGTTGGTTGCGCCATCGATTGCGCGTTCTGCGCCACCGCCACGCTGGGCTTCGGGCGCCACCTGGGCGCCGACGAGATCGTCGAGCAAATCTATCGTGCCACCGCCCTGGCGGGGCGCCGCCCCACGAACCTGGTCTTCATGGGGATGGGCGAGCCCCTGCACAACTTCGAACAGGTCACCCGGGCGCTGGCACTGCTGGAGCACCCCTGGGGGGCGGCCTTCTCGCCGCGGCGGATCACGGTCTCGACGGCGGGGCTGGTGAGCGGCATCGAGAAGCTGGCCGCCATCTCGCCAGCGCCGAACCTGGCCATCTCCCTGAACGCGACCACCGACGAGGTGCGGGACCGGATCATGCCCATCAACCGGCGCTGGAACATCGCCGCGCTGCTGGATGCTGCCCGCCGGTTCCCGCTGTCGCACGGACGCCGCGTGACGTTCGAGTACGTCCTTTTGGCGGGCGTCAACGACACCGACGCCGACGCCGACCGCCTGGTGCGCCTCCTGCGCGGGATCCCGTCCAAGGTGAACCTGATTCCGTGGAACGGGTTTCCGGTCGAGACGGACTCCGGGCCGGTTTACCGGTTCGAGCGGCCGTCCGCGGAACGAATCCGCACCTTCCAGGAGCGGCTGCGCGCCTCTGACCTGGCGGTCTACATCCGTTCTCCACGCGGCGACGACATCGACGCCGCGTGCGGGCAATTGGCCGCCCGGCCCAACAGCGGCATCGCGACCATCCGACCATGGACACCGACGCCGAGCTGAGCACCGCGCGCGATCTGGCGATCGACGCCTGCGGCCGGATCGCCGAATTCTGGGGGTTCACGCGCACGATGGGGCGGGCGTTCGGCTTGCTGTATCTGTCGCGCGAGCCGCTGGCACAAAGCGAGATCCAAAAGCGGCTCGGGATATCGGCCGGCAGCGCGTCGATGACACTTTCCGCGCTGGGGCGTTGGGGGGTGGTCCACAAGGTCTGGGTGCGTGGCCAGCGGCGCGAGCACTACCAGTCCGAGACCGACTTCTGGAAGATGATCGCGGGCGTGTTGAACGAGCGCGAGCGTCGCGAGATCGGCGCCGCCGTCGAGGTCGTCGGGCGGGCCGAGGCGACGGCGCGGGCAGCTCAGGCCGAGCTGGACAAACCGGGCGCGCCCCGTCGTGCCAAGGCCGACGCCGACTTCGTGGTCGAGCGAGTCGTCCGCCTGGGCGACATCTGCCGGTTGGGCGAAACCATGCTGGACATGCTGCTCGGCCAGCTCACGCTGGACGTGGGGCGCTTCCGTCACGTCCTGAAGGTCCCGGCGTCGGCTGAAGAACCCGCCGCGCCCGCGCCGCCTGCCGCGACGGTGGCGGAACCACGCCGCCGCCGCCGTTAGGGCAGCGTTTCAGGGTCCAGCTCCGCCCAATCCCGGCGCGCGCAGATCGCGGCCAATGACTCGGCCTCCGCGCTGCCCGGCTCCGGTGTGTGCGCGTATGCCCAGCGCACCTCCGGCGGCATGGACATCAGGATCGATTCCACGCGCCCGTCGGTACGCAGCCCGAACACGGTTCCCCGGTCGTAGAGCAGGTTGAACTCCACGTACCGGCCGCGGCGAAGCAGCTGCCAGTTTCGCTCCCGCGCGCCCCACGGGTCGTTGCGCCGCCGCTCGACGATCGGCAGGTAGGCTTCGAGCACCGCGTCGCCCACCGCGCGCAGCAACCCGAACAGGCCTTCGGGGTCGTCCTCGACGGCAGAGCGCGCCGGGGGCGCCGCCTGCCCCGCCGTCACCTCGGCCCCCGCCCCCAGATAGTCGAAGAAAAGCCCGCCGATGCCGCGCGGCTCGTTCCGGTGCGGCAGGAAAAAATAATCGTCGCACCAGCGCTTGAAGCGCGGGTAAAAACCGGCGTCGTGCCGGTCGCAAGCCGACCGAAACGTGCGGTGGAAGTGGATGGCGTCAGCGGCGACCACGTAGTGCGGCGTCAGGTCGCAGCCGCCCCCGAACCAAGAGTGGGCGCCTCGCTGAATGTGCCGCACGTTCGCGTGGACCGTCGGGATGCGCGGGCTGCGCGGATGAAAGATCAGCGACACCCCCGCCGCTCGGAACGAGAGTCCCTGACCCGGGAGGCTCCGCGCCATCTCCGGGCGTAGCTCGCCGTGGACGTCGGAAAAGCCGACCCCCGCCTTTTCGAACAGCGCGCCGTCCGCCATTACGCGGGTGCGCCCGCCGCCGCCGCCCGACCGGCTCCAGGCGTCCTCGCGGAATTTCCCGACACCGTCGACGGCCTCGAGGGCCGCGCAGATCCTGTCCTGCAGACCCAAGAAGTAGTCACGGGCGCGATCGGCCAAGTCGGTGGTCGCGCGGGCTGCTGCGTCGGCTGTGTCGTTGGTCATCTGGCTCCCGTCATCGTCGCCGCGCCGCCGCCGCGGACACCTTCAGCGCCGCAATTCGACGCTGGACGTCTCGAAACCCCGGATCGCGTTTGCCGACGCTCTCGAAAAAATACAGCGCCTCGCGCACGTCGCCCAGCTGCTCGAACACGGCCCCCAGCTGGTAGTAAAGGCCGATGGATTCCTGCGCGCTCGCCTGCGACAAGTTGAGCGCCTCTTTGTAGCGCGCCACGGCGCCGCCCAGGTCGCCCTTGGCCTCGACGCACTCGCCGATCATCGTGAGAGCGAACACGGCGCGCGTCGGATCCGCTGCCAGCAGCTTGAACTCCTGGATCGCCGCGTCCCAAAGACCCATCTGCTTGTAAGCGATCCCCAGATCGCCGTGGGTGGCAGGGTCGGCATGCTCCGAGGGGCTGAGGCGGGCGACGGGCGCGGCGGGGCCCGTCGCGGCGGCCTCCGACGGAATCGCGCCGGCCACGTCGGCATCCACGCGCCGCCGCCGCTCGACGACCAGCGGGTGCCCGGGAAACCGCCGCTCGAGATCGACGAGCGCCGCCCGCGCCTCGTCGTGCAGGGCCTGCTGCGCGAAGAAGTCCAACTGCTCCAACTCCAAGATCAACTCGTCGTCGGACGAGGCTTGCCGGCCCAGCATGCGAGCCGCCTCGGCGCTGTCGGGATCCAGAGCCAGGGCCTGCTCGAGGGCGCTGCGCGCCGCCGTCTCGTCTCCGGCGGTCCGCAGCTGGCGCGCCACCGCCACCAGCTCCGCAGCCGCCTCGCCCTTGCGCCCAATCCGCGCCAGCACGGAGGCCAGCCGTTCGCGCGCCCCGCGGTGCTCGGGCTCGATCGCGAACACGCGGCGCAGGTGGTCGACGGCCCGCTCGCCCAGGCCGTACTTCACGAACACCTCGGCCTCGGACAGAATTCGCGACACGTCGTCGGTGTGCGGGCCAGACGAGGCGCCGCGAACCGCCAGCGGCGTCCCCTCGGGCGCTGGCGCGGGCGCGCGCGGATCGACACCGGTCACCGCCGACGAGACGGAGCCGCGGCCAGGCACCGGCGGCGGCACCCGGGCGCGCGCGGCCGCCGCCGACAGTGAGATCCCCCAGCGCGCCGCCATCTCGCGCGATTCGCCGTTGGTCGGGTCCAGCGCCAGCGCCGCCCTCACAGCCGCATCGCGCGCGTCCTCGCGCCGGGCGTCGGCGTGGATCTCGGCGAGCTCCCGCCACACCGAGACGGCGTTGCGGGGGTCCAGGGTCTCCAAGGCCTGCGCCAGCAACCCGACGTTGTCGGGATCGCGCGGCGCCGCCCGCAGCGGGCGCTGCAGCTTGGCCAGCGCCAGGCGCGGATTCTTGCGCGCGATGTAGCTGGCCGCCAGCTCGCGTGCCAGCGCGTGGTTGTCGGGTTGATGAAACAGCAGGCGCTCAGCGACGCGCAGGAATTCGTCGGCCCGCCCTTCGCGCCTCAACTGGTCGGCGGCCTGGGTCAACGCGCCGATGGCTTCGCCGGTCAGGCCCGCCTTCGAGGCGGCCTCGGCCAGCCGGATGTGCGACACGACATTGTCCGGGTTCAACTCCACGATGCGCCGCAGGGCCGGCAAGGCCTCGGCCGACTGACCGGACTGCAGCAATTCGCGCGCGGCCATCTCCAGCTCGCCCAGCGCGTCCGACACCATCCCCATCCGGTGGTAAAGCTCGCCCAGCTGGATGCGCACGTGCGGCAAGGTCGGGGTCAGCTTCAGCACGCTCTTGTAGACGGTCGCCGCCTTCGGAAGAAAACCCTGCCCGATGTAGATCTCCGCCGTCCGCAGATAGATCTCGCGCGCCTCGGCGAGCGCGCCGCGGTGCACGTGGATCTCCGCCATCTTCAGCCACGTGCGCGTGTCGGACGGATCTTCCTGGACGACCCGCGCGAACTCTTCCAGCGCGCGCTGCTCCTGGCCTCGTTCCAGATACTTCTGTGCCGCGGCGAGATGCTTATCTTTCTTGGTCAGCACCGGCCGCGTAAGTCTACATCCGCTCGACCAGGTGGGTATCCATCTTACCGGACACGTACTCCGGATTCGCCAGCAGCCGCCGGAAGAAGTCCAGGTTGGTCTTGCACCCTTCGACCACGAACTCGGCCAGGGCGCGCCTCAGACGGGCCAGGGCGGCCGGGCGGTTCTCCGCCCGCACGATGAGCTTGGCCAGCAGCGAGTCGTAAAAGGGGGGCACCAGGTACTGATTGTAAATGTGGGTGTCGATCCGCACCCCCAGGCCACCCGGCAGGTTGAGGGCCGTGATTCGTCCCGGCGAGGGCGCGAAGGTGACCGGGTCCTCGGCGTTGATGCGCAGCTCGATGGCGTGGCCGCGGGGCCGGATGTCGGCGGACATCTTGAGGGGGTCCCCGGCCGCCAACTTCATCTGCTCGCGGACCAGGTCCACGCCGAACACCTCTTCGGTAACGGTGTGCTCGACCTGGATGCGCGTGTTCATCTCCATGAAGTAAAAACGCTTGTCCTCGTCCAGCAGGAACTCCAGGGTTCCGACCGTCTGATAGCCCAGGCTCTCCGTGGCCTTCCGCGCGATGGCCAGCAGCTTGGCGCGGCGCTCGTCGTCCAGCGCGACGCTGGGCGCCTCCTCGACCAACTTCTGATGGCGCCGCTGGATCGAGCACTCACGCTCGCCCAGCGCGATGGCGCGCGAGCCGTCGCCCAGCACCTGCACCTCGATGTGGCGTGGCCGGCCCACGTACCGCTCGAGATAGACGTCGGGGTTGCTGAAGCCGGCCTGGGCCTCGGACCGGGCAGCCGCCAGCTGTGCCGACAAGCGCGACTTGCTGTCGACCACCTTCATGCCGCGCCCGCCGCCACCCGCCGAGGCTTTGATGATGACGGGCAGTCCGATGCGCTCGACGGCTTCTTCGGCCTGGGCGTCGGACTCGATGACGCCCGTGCCGGGAAGGATCGGCACCCCCGCCTTCTCCATGGCGGCCCGGGCCTGGACCTTGTCGCCCATCTTGCGCATGATGTCGGGCTGCGGGCCGATCCAGTGAAGGCCGCACTTCTTCACCACCTCGGCAAAGTGCGCGTTCTCTGCCAGGAAGCCGTAACCCGGGTGAACCGCATCCGCCCGCGTCACCTCGGCGGCGCTGATGATGGCTGGGATCGACAGGTAACTGGACCGCGCCGGCGGCGGCCCGATGCAGACCTTCTCGTCGGCGAAACGCACGTGCAAGGCATCCGCGTCGGCCGTCGAATGGACGGCCACCGAGCGCAAGCCCATCTCGCGGCAGGCGCGGATCACGCGCAGCGCGATCTCGCCTCGGTTCGCTATCAGGACCTTTTTGAACATCCGCGTCGGGGCGCGATTACGCCGGCGTGAGGCGGATCAGATGCTGGCCATATTCGACGTGCTCGCCGTTCTTGACCAGAATCTCCTCGACCTTGCCGTCCGCTTCAGCCTCGATCTCGTTCATCAGCTTCATCGCTTCGACGATGCAGACGACCTGCCCTTTCCGGACGTTCTGCCCAGGCTCGACGAACGACGGCGCCTCGGGCGACGGCGCGCGATAAAACGTGCCGACGAACGGCGAGCTGATGAACGTCCCGGGCCCGACCGGTTCGCTGACCACCGGCGGCGTCAGCGAGATCGACCGCGGGGCGGCCGGTCCCCCGGCCGGTGCCGACGCGCCGGATCCGTAACCGCCGCCGCCGCGGCAGACACGGATCTGGCCGCTGGCGCCGACTTCGATCTCGCTGAGATCGAACTCCGTCGCGATGCGGGCCAGGACACGCACCGCCTCGAAGCCGTCGTCGTCCTGTGGCGCCGAACGAGCAGCGCCCGATTTCACCATGTGCAGCGGCCGCGCACCTTTGCCGGCCGACTTGTCCTTGCTGTCTTTTTTCGCCATCGAGTGGGGCGTCCCTTTCAAAGATCCGCGCGCAAGCCGGGCGCGGTGAGCCGCATCAGGTAACGCGCGCGGCCCAGATTGGCGCGCGGCAGGATCGCGCACGCCAGGAAGTACTCACCGGTCAACACGCGCACGACCAGCGTCAGCTTGTCGGTCCGCAGCGTGAACTCCTCCAGCGCGCCCCCTTCGACGGATTCCAGCGTGCGACGCGCCTGGGCGATGAGGTGGGCGAACTCCATCGACAGCGTCTGCACGTCGGGCATCCCGGCGGCCGCCGCGTCGGGCTTGGTGGCGATGTCGACGGTGATGCCGTCGAACCCCATGAGGGCGCAGGAGACGGCGCCGTCGATGCGATCCAGCAGCTTGTCGATGCTCTCGCGGAAGGGGCTCGCCATGGGGATTGCCTTGCGCTTGTACTCGCTCGGGATTCGGGGGTCAAGCTTCCGCGGAAGCCAGGGTCGCCAGCCGGGCGCTGATGTCGCCGGGCGCCACATCGCGCAGCACCGTCTGTCCCGGCGCCGCCACGAAGACGAAGCGGATGGCCGCACCCCGGCGCTTCTTGTCCACCGCCAGGCGCTCCCAAACGGCGGGGCTTAGCCGGCGAGCGTAGTCGGTCGGCAGCGCCAGCCTGGCCAGCAGCGCGCGGGCCCGGTCGGCCAGCGCGCGCGGCCCGACCCCCAGCGCCGCACCGAGGTCCAACGCGGCGACCATCCCCAGCGCCACCGCCTCGCCGTGAAGCAACGCATAGCCGGAGGCCGCCTCCAGCGCGTGCCCGACGGTGTGCCCGAAGTTCAGGATCGCGCGGCGCCCGCTCTCGGTCTCGTCCTCGGCGACGACCTCCGCCTTGACGCGGATCGCCCGGGCGATGAGGTCGCGCAAAACCGCGGCCGGCAGGTCGGCTCCGTGCCGCTCGGCCAGCTCCAAGATCACCGGGTCGGCGATGAAGCCGCACTTGATCACCTCGGCCAGACCGGCCGCCTTCTCCCGCGACGGCAACGTCTCCAAGAATCCCAGGTCCGCGACCACCGCCCGCGGCTGGTGGAACGCGCCGACCAGGTTCTTGCCCGCCTGCAGATCGACGCCCGTCTTGCCGCCGACCGACGCGTCGACCATCGCCAGCAGCGTGGTGGGGACCGTCGCGAACTGCACACCGCGCAGGTAGATCGCGGCGGCGAACCCGGCGTGGTCGGTGGCAGCGCCGCCCCCGAGGCCGACGATCGCGGCGCGCCGGTCGTATCCTCGCCCGGCCAGCCATTCCAGGGTGCGCTCGATCTCCGACAGCGATTTACAGGCCTCGCCCGCCCGCAGCTCGAGCTGCGCCAGGCCAGGCAAGCGGGCGGCCAGCACAGCGGAAAGGGCGCGGGCGCGGGGCAGCGCGGCCACCGAGCCGTCGACCAGCAGCGCCACGCCGGTCGTCTGGCCGCCGAATGCCGCCGCCAGCGTCTCGGCCACGGCCTCGGGGCCGAGATCGCCCAGGCGGACTTCGTATCGGCGCGAGCCCAGCTCGACGGGGACCGCGAGGGTCACGCGGTCCCCCGGTGCGGCACGGCGGCCTCACCGAGCCAGGTGGCGATCTGTTCGGCGATCTGTACGGGAGGCCGCCCGTTCGTTTCCACCCGAAGGTGGGCCCGCCCATAAAAAGGCTCGCGCGCGGCCAGCAAGACCGCCGCGGCCGCCGTCGGATTCGGGCGCGCCGTCCAGCAGGGGGCGGCCGGACGCGGGACCGGCGCGCCGGACAGCCTCGGCGGGCGAGACGCCCAGGGCGACCACGCGGCCGGCCCCCAGCATCAGGGCCAGATTCTCGGCGCGGCAGGCCGCCCCGCCCCCGGTTGCCAGGACCGTGCGACGCTCCGCGGCGGCGGACCGCAGCACGTCCATCTCCCGGGCCCGAAAAGCCGCCTCGCCTTGGCGTGCGAAGAGCTCCTGGATGGGCATTCCCGCCGCGCTGACGATGCGGTCATCCAGGTCGGCGAAGGACCACCCCAAACGGCGGGCCAGCAGGCGGCCGACGGTGGTCTTGCCGGACCCCATGAACCCGACCAGGAAGATCGGCGCGTCCGGATCCGTCGAGCGCGACACCGTCGGGATCCTACCCGATCTGACCCAAACTGCGGTTTTTTTGCGCCCGGGCCGGTCCGGGGTTTTACTCGCCACATGAGCGTCGAGGTCGAGCGCGCCACATTGCCGTGCAGCGTTTGTGGCGCGTCGGTGAGCGAGCTGCGGCGAGGCCGCTGCTGGGGCTGTTACACGCGCTGGGCCGAGACCCGCCCGGTCGGCCGCGGGGCCGCCTGCACCACCTGCGGGGAAAAGCGGCGGGCTCAGCTGAAGCTGGTGGAGATCTGGCGCCGCAGCCTGCCGTTCTGCCATGGCTGCGCCGCCGCGGTCATGCGGCTGCCGGACCTCCCGCCGACCGTCGAGGAGCTGCGGCATGCTTTGCGCCGCGACCGGCGGGACGGCGATCGCCGAACCGGCGGCAAGTCGGATCACCGTATCTTCCCGCGCGAGCGGCGGGTCGGCGATCGACGTGGTCCTTCACGCGAAGCGCTGGCAGACACGGACCCGCGCATCAAGCTGGCCGATCTGCAGATGGACGAGGTCGTGATGGAGCTGGGCGACAACGACATCGAGCCCGGCGACCAGACTCAGGTGCGCCCCAGCGCGCCGGTGGCGTCCGGCGAAGCCGTCCCTGTCCAAGCCGCCGCCGTCGAAGCCATTTCGGTCCAAGCCGCCCCGGCCGAGCCCGGCGCGGGTGAATCGTCAGCGCAGGGGTAGCTCGACTTTCCAGCCGCGTCCTTCGCGGACGGTGTGAAGGGTCTGGCGATCGCCGGTGGCCGAAAACACCTCGACATCGGCGTCGTTGCCGTCGCGCGCCACCAGGCGGGCCCCGGCCGCCTCCCAGGCCGGCGGGAGCCAGCCGACCGCCAGCAGGTCCTGCGGCTTCAACAGGCGCGCGCCTCCGGCGCGGTGGCCGGAGACCAGCAAAGCCTCGATGCGCGCCCGCGTGCGAGGACCCAGGTGAGCATAGACCGCGGCGCGGTCCCCGGCCCTGGCCGTCGCAATCAGCGCACGCACGGCCGCCTCCGGCGTCGAAGACTCGTCACGTCCCCCGCAGGCCGCCAGCAGCAGCGCCGCTGCCGCCGCCACGCGCGCGAGGCGCCTCATGCGCGGACCGGCGCCAGGCCCAGCCGGGCCCGCACGCGCGTCATCGTCTGCGCAGCGGCCTTGCGCGCCTCGGCGGCCCCGCGCGACAAGATGGCGTCGACGCGAGCCGGATCGGCGCTCAGAGCGTCGCGGCGGGCGCGAATCCCAGCCAGATCGGCCTTCACCCCTTCGAAAAGCAGCTTTTTGCAGTCGATGCACCCGATGCCGGCAGTCGTACAGCCGGTGTGAACGACCCCTTGCCGCTCGGCGTCCGAGAAGAACTTGTGCAACGTGTAGATGTTGCACTTCTCGGGCGTGCCCGGGTCGGTCCGCTTGACGCGCGCCGGGTCGGTGGCGGCCGTGCGGAGCTTGTCCCAGACGACGTTGTCCGGCTCGGACAGGGCGATGGTGTTGCCGACGCTCTTCGACATCTTGGTCTGCCCATCGAGCCCCAGAATCTTCGGCGTCGTCGAGAACAGCGGCATCGGCTCCGCGAACGTGTCGCCGAACCGCGCGTTGAAGCGGCGGACGATCTCGCGCGAAAGCTCGAGGTGCTGCCGCTGGTCCTCGCCGACGGGCACGCGCGTCGCGCCGTAAAGAAGGATGTCCGCCGCCTGCAAGACGGGATACGCAAAGATGCCCAGGTTGATGTTGTGCGGGTCGCGCGCCGTCTTGTCCTTGAATTGCGTCATCCGCTCGAGCTCACCGTGGGGTGCCACCGACGAGAGGATCCAGGCCAACTCGGTGTGCTCGGGGACGTCGGACTGGACGAACAACGTCGCCCGGTCCGGATCGACGCCGCACGCCAAAATATCAATCGCCATCTGTCGGGTTCGGGCCTGCATCGCGCCCGGCTCGTACGGCTGGGTGATGGCGTGGTAGTCGACCACGCAATAAAAGCAGCGGTACTGGTCCTGCAGCGTCACCCAGTTGCGAACGGCGCCCAGGTAGTTGCCGAGGTGCAGCTCGCCCGAGGGCTGAATCCCGGAGAAAACGATCTCCATCTTTTCGCGTTGTTTAGACGCCACACCCCGCGCGGTCAAGAAGTTCCGGCCCCGGCGCGCCGCGGGGTTCGGTCCCCGCCACGGTGGCCCTGGGCTTGCTTGGAATCCCACCGACGGCCATGCTGGCCGGGAACACACCGCGGCAGCGGAGGTTTACGTTAGTCGACGGGCGCGAGCCCACGAGGAGAAGACCCCATGAACGGAGATTCGATCAGGCAGGAACCCGGCGCGGGTTCGCTGGACCTCCCGCGACCGCTTCGCTCGGCAAAGCCGAGCTCGGTCCGCGCGCTTTGGATCGCAGCTGGCTTGTGGATGGGCCTGGCGACCGTCGGTGCCGGCTGCTACGTGAGGTCTGCGGGACCCGGGCCGGTGGACGCGACGGTGACGGTCCAGGCCGACGCGACCACCTACCCCACCACCCCGCCGCCGGATCCCGTCCCCGAGTACCCACCACCCTCACCAGGATGGGGCTACACCTGGATTGCCGGCTATTGGGACTGGGGCGGCTATGACTGGAACTGGGAGCCCGGGTACTGGGCGCCACAAGAGGCCGGGTACGCCTACGTGGGGCCGCGGTTCGTCTTCGTCGACGGTCGTCCGGTCTACTACCGCGCGTACTGGCGCGGGCCGGGCGGACGCGTGGTCTACGGCTACGGGCCGCGGGGCGCGCCGCCAGTCGGTTATCGCGCCCGCCCGGCCGTGGCGCCGCACGCCTGGCGGGCCGAGCCCGCGCACAACGCCGGTTGGCGCGCGCAGCCCGGGGGCGCGAGCTTCCGCGGCGCACCGGCGGGCGGCGCGGGGTTCCGTGCGCAGCCGGCGGCGCCTGCCGGCGGGTTCCGCGCGCAGCCTCAGGGCGGCGGCGGGTTCCGCCCCGCCCCGGCGGCCGGTGGCGCCACCTTCCACCCGGCGCCGGCAGCGGCGCCGGCGGGTCGCCCCATGAACAGCGGCGGTGGCGGCGGGTTCCGCCCGGCCCCGGCCCGCGGCGGCGGCAACGGCCACCACAAATAGCGTCGAGCGAGACTGACGAGGATGCGGAGGGCCTGCGGGCTCTCCGCATCCTTCACAGGATGTACTGCGACAGGTCCTCGTCCTTGAGGATCCCGTCCAGCCGCTCGCGCACGTAGGCGGCCGTGATCGGCACCGTCGTGGGCCCCAGCGAGGGCGCTTCGAAGGCCAGATCGTCCAGCACGCGCTCCATGATCGTGTGCAGCCGCCGGGCGCCGATGTTCTCCATGCGCGCGTTGACCAGGGTCGCGATGCGGGCGATCTCGGCCACGGCGTCCTCGCGGATCTCCAGCGTGACCTTCTCGGTCGCGAGGAGCGCGGTGTATTGCTTGGTGAGCGCGTTCTCGGGCTCGGTCAGGATCCGGACGAAGTCCTGGTCGGACAGCGACTCCAGCTCGACCCGGATCGGGAACCGCCCCTGCAGCTCCGGGATCAGGTCCTTGGGCTTGGCGACGTGGAAGGCCCCGGCCGCGATGAACAGAACGTGGTCGGTCTTGAGCGGCCCGTACTTCGTCGAGACGGTCGACCCCTCGACGATCGGCAGGAGATCTCGCTGAACACCCTCGCGCGAGACGTCGGGGCCGCCGTGTCCCCCGCCCTCTCGGCCCGCCACCTTGTCGATCTCGTCGATGAAGATGATCCCCGACTGCTCGGCGCGGCGGATGGCGTCTTTCTGCAGCCGCTCGACGTCGATCAGCTTGTTGGCCTCTTCGTCGGTCAGGGCCTGCAGCGCCTCTGTCAAAGGCAGGCGGCGCCGCTTCGTGCGCCGCGCCCCCTGGGGCAGCATGTCACGCAGGTTGAGGACCATCTCTTCCATCCCGGTCCCGGAAAAGACGTCCACGAAAGAGGTCGGCGAGTCGGCGGTATCGATCTCGACCATCCGATCGTCCAGCTTTCCCTCGCGCAGCAGGCGTCGCAGGCTCTCGCGCGTCGCGTTCTCGACCGGCGGTGAGGTTCCCGATTCGATGGCCGGCATCGGGATGGCGGTCGTGCTGCCCGCAGCGGACGGGCGCGGCCGCGGCGTGGGCGGCAACAGGATGTCCAGCAACCGCTCTTCGGCGTTCTCCCGCGCCCGCGGCCGCAGCCGTTCGCGCTCTTCCTCGCGCAGCATCGACACGGCCGTCTCGGCCAGATCCCGCACCATCGAGTCCACGTCGCGCCCCACGTACCCGACCTCGGTGAATTTCGACGCCTCGACCTTGATGAAGGGCGCCCCCGCCAGGCGCGCCAACCGCCGTGCAATCTCCGTCTTTCCCACGCCGGTCGGCCCGATGAGCATGATGTTCTTGGGCGCGATCTCGTCACGCATGGGCGGTGGGACCTGCTGCCGCCGCCAGCGGTTCCGAAGCGCGACGGCCACCGCCCGTTTGGCCGCCTTTTGGCCGACGATGTAGCGATCCAGCTCTTCGACGATCGCCCGGGGGGTCAGGTCCGCCGCTTTCTTCAAGACGGGCAAGGTTCCCTCGTGTCCGCTGGCGCTGCCAAAGCTCGATGACGTCTGGGACATGAGGCTACAGCTCCTCGAACGTGCGGGACCCGTTCGTGTAGATGCAGATATCGCCCGCGATCGCCATGGCCCGCTCGGCGATTTCCCGCGCCGGCAACTGGGTCGCGTCCAGCAGCGCGCGGGCCGCCGCCAGCGCGTAGGAGCCCCCCGAACCAATCGCCGCCGCGTCGCCGTCCGGCTCGATCACGTCGCCAGTACCCGACAGCAGCAGCGTCTTTTCCCGGTCGGCGACCAGCAGCAACGCCTCCAACCGGCGCAGGGCCCGGTCGGTCCGCCAATCTTTCGCCAGCTCGACAGCCGCACGGGTCAGGTTGCCGCCGTACTCCTTGAGCCGGGCCTCGAACTTCTCGAACAGCGTCAGGCCGTCCGCAGCCGACCCGGCGAACCCGGCCACGATCTTGCCGTCGTGCAGGCGCCGGATCTTCCGGGCCGAGGATTTGACGACGGTGTTACCCATCGTGACCTGACCATCGCCGGCCAGGACCACGTGCCCGCCGCGACGGACGGCCAGAACGGTTGTCGATCGGATTCGGGGTCTCTTCACGATCTGGTCCTCGCACGGGGGTGCGCCTTGTCGTAGACGGCCATCAAGTGGTCGACGTCGACGTGCGTGTAGCGCTGGGTGGTGCGCAGACTGCTGTGGCCCAGCATCTCTTGGATCGCGCGCAGGTCGGCTCCCTCGCCGAGGAGGTGCGTCGCGAAGCTGTGGCGAAGCGCGTGCGGCGAGACCTGCGGCGCCCCCGTGCGCAGCTCGCGGCGCGCGAGCAGGCGCCGGACCGCCCGCGGTCCCAGGCGCTGTCCCCGGGCCGTGATGAACAACGCGTGGCCGTCCGTGGCCCCGCCGCGAACGCGCTGGTGACGGACGGCCAGATACGCGTCGGTGGCGGCGCGCGCCTTGGTGCCCACCGGCACGATCCGATCCTTGCGCCCCTTGCCCTGACGCACGTGGACCATCGCGCCGCCGCCGTCGGCTTCGAGGTCGCCCACGTCCAGCCGGCAGGCCTCGGAGACGCGAAGCCCGGCCCCGTAGATGATCTCGAAGAGCGCCGTTTCCAGCGCGACGGCACAGGGATCGGCACCGGCCTCGCCGCGGCGCCCACCGTCGAGCAACCTGGTCGTGTCTTCCTTGCCCAGGAAGCGCGGCAGGCGCTTGGCGCGCTTCGGCGCCCGCAGCCCGGCCACCGGGCTGGACTTGCAGAGCCGGCGCCGCACGGCCAGCCGGAAGAACGCGCGCAGCGACGACAGCTTGCGTCCGATCGTCACGGCGTCGTTCTTTTCATGGAGCGACGCAAGGTAGGAGCGGCACAAGATGACGTCAAGCTCGTCGAGCCGAGGTGGGCGCCCCAGGATCCGCACCGCGTGGGTGCGCAGCTCGGCGACATCGTGCAGGTACGCCCGGACGGTGTGCTCCGACGCCCGCTTCTCGGCGGTCAGGAACTGATGAAAGGCGGCGACGGCTTCGTCCACGCCGCGGATCGTAGCGCAGCGATCGGGATGGCGCGAATCGGCTGGTGCACTAGTCTCCAGGCGATGGACGCCGCCCCTGCCTGCCCCCTCTTCGGCCGATGCGGCGGCTGCCAGTTGCAGAACTTGCCTTACGACGCGCAGCTGGCGCTGAAGACCGAACAGGTCCGGGCGCTGTTCCCGGAGCTTTCGGTCGACGCCTGCGTCCCCTCGCCCCGCCCGTACGGCTATCGCTCCAAGCTGACACCGCACTTCCCCAGGCCGCGTCCGGGGCGCCCCGCCACGATCGGCTTCCTGGAGGTGGGGCTGCCGCGTCGGACGATCGACGTGCCGGCCTGTCCGCTGGGCACGCCCGCCGTGAACGCCGCGCTGGCCCAGCTGCGCGCCCGGGTGTTGTCCCGCTGGGAGACGTACCGCCGCGGCGCGACGCTGCTGGTGCGCGAGGCCGCCTCCGGCGTCACCGACGACCCGCGCGCCGTCATCACCGAGGAGGTCGGCGACCTGTCGCTGCAGTTCCTGGCCGGCGACTTCTTCCAGAACAACCCATTCCTGCTGCCGGAGCTGGTCTCGCACGTGGTCGGCGAGGCGGCGCGCGGCGGCGCCCCATTCCTGGTCGACGCGTATTGCGGCAGCGGCCTCTTGGGGCTGGCCGCGGCAGCCGCGTTCCGGCAGGTGATCGGCGTCGAGGTCAGCGCCAGCGCGGTGGCCTGGGCGCGCGCCAACGCCGAACGCAATGGGCGCGGCAACTGCACGTTCGTGGCAGCCGACGCGGCGGCCATCTTCGAGAACGTCCCCTTCGCGGGCGACCAGACGGCCGTGATCGTCGACCCGCCCCGCAAGGGCTGCGGCGCCGCCTTCATTGCGCAGCTCGCGGCGTTCCGGCCACGGACGATCGTCTACGTCTCGTGCAACCCCGAAACCCAGGCGCCGGAGATCGCGGCCCTGAGCGCCGCCGGGTACCGCTGCGAACGGATCCAGCCGTTCGACATGTTTCCCCAGACCCGCCACCTCGAAAGCGTGGCCACGTTGAGGACCTGAGGGGCCTCGGGGCCCCGGCCTGGCGCTTCGGGTGAGGTCCGAGATCCGCGGCCCTTTCTACAGGCAGGAGCCGCCGGTGGGTCTACTGGCGCACGTGTTCGTCGACGCGTCGCAGGGGCCGCCGCCCAGACAGCGTGGCCCTGCTCCGGACCGGCAAGCCTGGCCGGGCGAGGGCAGCTCGACGCAGGTGCGCAGCGTCGGGTCGCAGGTGGCCCAGGCTACGCAGGTGCCCTCGGACGCGCATGACGCCCCAACGGCGGGCCGTCGCAAGCACACGCCGGTGGAATCGCAGCGGTCGCGGGGGTCGTCGCAATCCTCGTCGCCGCGCCCCGGATCGCACGGGCCGCCCTCGGCGGCGCGGGGCTGGCAGGTCAGGGTCGCCGGATCGCAGACCAGTGACTGGGCGCAGGAAATCGAGACGCATGATGCGCCGACGGTCGAGACGACGGGCTGGCAGAGCAACGTGGCCTGGCCCGGCGGATTGGTGCAGACGGTTCCCGTCTCGCAAGAGCGCGTGAAGTCGCTGCAATCGGCGCCGGCCGGCAGCGCGGGTGGGTTCGCGACACACGTGCCGGGACAGCACTGCGTGAACGAATCGCAGGCGACGGCGGACTGGCACGTGCCGTGGTCGGCGCACTCATCGTTAAAGAAGCAGTCGCCCCCCGCGGCCACCCGACCGGCGAGGACCTGCTTACAGTCGGCCAGCGCCCCGGGTGCGTCCACCACGGACCGATTGCAGCTGGTCAACCGGTTGATCTCGTCGACGCAGGCCCTGGCTTTCTGGCCGTCGTAAGCGATCCGCCCCGCGGCGACCAACTGAGGCAGCGACGCGTAAAAGTGCGCTCCCTCCCGCTGGGTGGCCCGGCAGGTCGCCTCGTCGGGGAGCTGTCCGCATAGGACGACCAGGTGGCACACCGCCGACAGCTCCGCGTCGTGGAACTCCGAAACCGGAAGCGAGCCGCCGCTCCCCCCGCCGCAGGCCGGCGTCCCCAGCCAGGCCAGCGCCGCGATCGCGGCGACAGGCGGCGCGCCCCAAAGCCGTCCATTCATCCCGCCAGCGTACCGGAGCCGCGGGCGCGACGCGATTTTACGCGGTGCCCGTCGGTGCCGGCGCTTCGCCGACCTCGGGCACGTCGGCATCGGCGCTGTAGCCGCAGCCTTCGTTCAGGCAGCGGATCCGCGTGCCCGCCTTCGAGACCTTCTGGACGACGAACTTCGCCCCGCACTTGGGGCAGGGCTGCGGCAGCGGCCGATCCCAGGAGACGAAGTCGCAACCGGTCTTCGAATAGTTCGAGCAGCCGAAGAAGATCTTGCCGCGGCGCGAGCGCTTTTCGGTCAGATAGCCGCTGCACCCTTCCTTCGGGCAGCTCACACCCAGCGAGATCGGGCTGGTGGTTTTGCAGTCCGGGTAGCGCGAGCAAGCCAGGAACTCGCCGAATCGCCCGCGCTTGATCACCATCGGCGAGCTACACGCCGGGCAGATCTGGTCGGAGGGGCGGGTGGTCGGAACCACCTTCAAGGTGCCGTCGGCGTTGCGCGTGTATTCCTTGGTGTTGCGGCAGTCGGGATAACCCGAACAGGCCAGAAAGTGACCATTGCGGCCCCACTTGATGACCATTGGCTTGGTGCACTTCTCACAAACCTCGTCGGTCGGCTGCTCTTCGCGCTTCACGTCGCGCATCTCGACCTTGGCCTTCTCGAGGTCGAGCTTGAACGGCGCGTAGAAGGTCTCGAGCAGCTTCACCCAGTCCTGCTGCCCCTCCTCGACCTTGTCGAGGCGCTCTTCCATCTGTGCGGTGAAGTCGGTGCTGACGATGTCGGGGAAGCTCTTCACGAGCAGCCCATTGACCATCGAGCCCAGCTCCGTCGGGTGCAGGCGCCCCTCTTTCTTCTCGACGTAACCGCGGTCTTGAACGGTCGACAGGATGGCCGCGTACGTCGACGGGCGGCCGATTCCCTTTTCTTCCAGCTCTTTGACCAGCGTCGCCTCGGAGAAGCGCGGCGGCGGCTGCGTGAAGTGCTGCTCGGGCTTGTTCTCGAGCAGCTTGATCGGCTCGCCCTCGTGCACGTCGGGCAGCGCGGCGCCGGTCTCGTCCTCGTTCGCCGCGTCTTCCACGGTCTCGGCGTAGACCTCGAGAAACCCGGGGAACTTCATCACCTGACCGCTGGCGCGCAGCTCGACGCGCCCCGCGCCGATGTCGATGGAGGTCTGATCGAACACCGCCGCCACCATCTGGCAGGCGACGAAGCGGTTCCAGATCAGCGTGTAGAGCCTCAAGAGGTCGTCGCTCTCGCGCTCGTCGCGCCCGCCGCCCTTGCCGCCGGCCCAGGCCCGGCGCACGGTCTCGGGGTCGTACTTCAACGACGTGGGCCGGATGGCCTCGTGGGCGTCCTGCGCGCTCTTCTTGCTCTTGTAGACGACGGGCTCGGCCGGCAGAAAGCTGGCACCGTACCGGTCGCGGATGAACGCCCGGGCGTCGCTCACCGCGTCGTCGGAAAGACGCGTCGAATCCGTACGCATGTACGTGATGAGACCGACCGGGCCGTCGTCGCCGACCTCGACACCTTCGTAGAGGCGCTGGGCCAGGCCCATGGTCCGCTTGGGCGAGAAGCGCAGCTTGCTGGACGCGTCTTGCTGCAGCTTCGACGTGATGAACGGCGGCGGCGCATTCTTGCGGCGCTCTTTACGCTCGACGCCGGCGACCACCAGCGGCGTGCTGGTGATGATGTCGACGACCTCGCGGGCGGCGCCCTCGTTGGTCAGCTCGGCGCGCTTGCCGTCCAGCTTCGAGAACTTGGCCGTGAACGGCGGCGGCGCGGCCCCTTCGACCAGCGCCTCGACGGTCCAGTACTCCTGCGGCTTGAAGACCGAGATCTCCTGCTCGCGCTCGACCACCAGGCGGACGGCGACCGACTGCACGCGTCCCGCCGACAGCCCGCGCTTCACCTTGGTCCACAGCACGGGGCTGATCTGGTACCCGACCAATCGGTCCAGGATGCGGCGCGCCTGCTGCGACTCGAACTTCTTGGCGTCCAGCTCCAGCGGCCTGCCAATCGCTTCTTGAATGGCCTTCTTCGTGATCTCGTTGAACAGCACGCGCTGGATGTTCGGGTTCGAGTCGCGCACTTCTTCGGCGATGTGCCAGGCGATGGCTTCTCCCTCGCGATCGGGGTCCGGCGCCAGGAACACTTTCTCGGCGTGCTTGGCCGCCTCTTTGATTTCGGCCAGCACCTTCTTCTTGCCGTCGATGACGACGTACTCGGGCGCAAAGCCCTTTTCGATGTCGATCCCCATCTTCTTCTTGGGGAGATCCTTCACATGCCCGACGGACGCCTTCACGACGTACCCGGCACCCAGGTACTTCTTGATCGTCTTGGCCTTGGCGGGCGACTCGACGATCACCAGGGCTCCGCTGCGCCCCGTCCGGGCGCGCGTCTTCTTGGCGGGGGCTGCGTCGGCTTCCTCGCCGCCGTCCTCGACCGGCTCGACCAGCTCGAGGTCGGGGCCCGAGGCCTTCTTCATCGTTTTGGGCTTGGCCGCAGCCGGACGGCGCTTGGGCTTGGTCGCGGGCGCCTTCGTCACGGGCTTGGCGGGCGTCTCGGACGCCGCAGCGGTTGCGTCAGCCTTCTTCTTAACTGGCAAGGGTAACCTCTGTAGACGTGTAGACGCCGCCCGGCCCCCTTAGGATCCATCCCGCAAGCTCGGCCTCGGACAAAAGTGCCAGCGCGACCGGCAGCGGCAGCGCCAACTGAAGCGCAACCTGGGGCGCCGCGGCGCCGCCTCGTACGGCGGCGATGACCGCCGCCAGCTCCTGCGGTGGGACGTGAAGCGGCCGAGGCTGCTCAGTCAGCACCGCGAACCAATCGGCGGCATCTCGGAGCGCTTGAGCTTTGCCGGCCGCGATGAGCGCATCCGTGCCGGCGCTGCCAGCAACAGCGTAAAGCGGCCGGTTCATGCGGGTGGCGAGCCGCGCCGTGATGAGCGCGCCGGACAGCTGCCGGGCCTGCACCACCAGCACGGCGCGGGCGAGCGCCGCGACCAGGCGATTGCGAGAGGGAAAGTGCCGCCGGTGCGCCTCGGTCCCGGGGGGAAAGTCCGACAAAAGGCCGCCCCCGCGGGCGATCTGCTGAAACAGGGCCGCGTGGCGATCCGGATAGACGACGTCGACACCGCAGCCGAGCACCGCGAAGGTCCGGCCACCCGCGTCCAGTGCGCCGGCGTGAGCCGCTCCGTCGATTCCCAGCGCGCCGCCCGAAACGACCGCGAACCCTGCCCGGGCCGCCACGCCAGCCAGCTCGGCGGCCAGGCGGCAGGCGGGCAGACTGGCGGCACGGGCTCCGACGATGGCGACGGCTGGCTCGCCTTTGCGCGGCAGGTCACCGCGGAACCACAGCATTTTCACGGCGGGGCGGACGGCGCGCAGCGCGGCCGGAAAGCGTCCGTCGGCGGGCGTCACCAGCCGAGTTTCGAGGTCTGCGCTCGCACTCACCCAAGGGCTCATCGGACGATCCGGCCCGGGGTTGCGCGTGGAAAGACCCGTCATCGTGAGCCGTTGCAGATAGCTCCGCTCGCCGGCCCGGTCAAGCAACCCCGACTGCGACTCAACAAAATCAGCCACTTAGGCTGGTCGACTTTCCAGCTCGGCCAGGATTCGGCCGGCGCCCGCCGCCAGCAGCCGGCGCGCGAGCTCACTGCCCAAAGACGGCCCCTGGGTCACGGATCCGGTCACCGTCTCAGTCAGGATCTCGGTGGCATCCGGGCGTCCCACCAGCCCGGAGATGGTCAGGCGATCGCCCTGCCGCGTGGCGTGGCCGGCGACCGGCGTCCGGCAGCCGACACCGAGCCCCGCCAGGAGTGCGCGCTCTGCCGCGACCGTCGCCTCGGCGCTCGCGTCGGCCAGCACGCGACAAAGCGCCACCACGCGGGCGTCGTCCCGGCGCGCCTCGATCGCCAGCGCCCCCTGCCCGATCGCGGGCAGCATGCGCGCCACCGGGATGCGCTCGGCGATGCGCGCCGACAAGCCGAGCCGATCGAGGCCCGCGCAAGCCAGCACCGCCGCGTCGACCACCCCCTCGCTGACCTTGCGCAGGCGCGTGTCGACGTTGCCGCGCAGGATCTCGATCTGCAGATCGCGCCGCGCCGCCCGCAGCTGGCAGACCCGCCGCAGGCTGGAGGTGCCGACCCGACTGCCGGGCGCCAAGGCGTCGATGCCGGCGCCCGACCGGCTCACCAGCGCGTCGCGCGGGTCGGCGCGCGCGGGAATTGCCACCAGCGCCAGACCTTCGGCCAGCTCGGCCGGAACATCCTTCAGGCTGTGGACCGCCAGATCGATGGTGCCGGCACGCAGGGCGGCTTCGATCTCGACGACCCAGGCCCCCTTCCCTTCCAGCAGCGTCGCCTGCGGCGCCGACTGGCCGCGGTCGCCGGTGGTGACGATGATCTGCTCGCGCACGTCGAGGCCCGGGTGGGCCGCGCGCAGCTGCCGCGCCACCTCGCGCGCTTGCCACAGCGCCAGCGCGCTGCCGCGCGTGCCCAGGACGACGGTGCCCGTCATTGTGCCCGTCATTGGCCGGCCGCCTTTTTGTCGCCGAGGATGTCGGGCTTGGGCGCGCTGGATTCGGGTTCGGCCTCCAGGGGCGCGGGGGCGGCCACCTCCAGCGCGAACAGCCGCTGGACCGCGGTCACCAGCGGGATCGCGTCCTCGCCGTCGTCCTGGCGCAAAGCCATTTGCGGCGTGTGAAGCAGTTTCTTGGCGATGCTGTCGGCCAGGTCGGCCAGCGCGCGCCGTTCCCGGTCACCAAGGCTCGGCATCGCGGAGGCGACCCGCTGCGCCTCGGCCTGCGCAACGCCCAGCACGTGCGCGCGCAAGGCTGTCACGGTCGGCGCCAGTTGGCGTCCCCGCCAGGCTTTCAGGAACCGATCCAGCTCTTGCCGGACCATGGCCTCGGCCTCGGCGGCCTCGCTCTGGCGTCCCTCGCGATGCTCGGCGGCGACCTTCTGCAGGTCATCGATGTCGGCCAGGTAGATGCCGTTGAGGCTGGCCACTCGGGCTTGACGTCGCGCGGACGGCGATGTCGAGCATGAAAAACGGGCGGCCGCGCCGCGCCGGCTGCGCCTTTTTGACGATCGGCAACGTCAACACCGGGCGCTGGGCGCCCGTCGACGCGATGACGATGTCGGCCTCGATGAGCGCCGCCGGCAGGTCGCTCCAGTCGCGCGCGCCCGCTCCGAACCGGGACGCCAGCTCGTCGCGCGGCTGCGCGTCCGGTTGACCACCGTCAGCGTCGCGCCGTGCGTGCGCAACGTCTTGGCCGCCAGCTCCGACATCTTGCCGGCGCCGACGACCAGCACGTGCCGCCCGCCGAAGTCCCCGAACACCTGACGGGCCAGCTCGATGGCGACCGAGCTGACCGAGACCGGGTTGCGGGCAATGGCGGT
>CAVTSM010000003.1:0-2240466 GCA_963737345.1 uncultured Pseudomonadota bacterium
ACTTCCGGTTCGAGCTCGTCGCGGCGGCCGCGGCGCTCGTTGCGGCCCTGGGCCTGCTGCTTCTTCTGGCTGGCCAGGTACTTGTCGTTCAGCCAGATGAGGATCGGGCTGGCGATGAAGATCGACGAGTAGGTCCCGACGATGACGCCGACGTTCATCGCGAACGCGAAGTCGCGAATGACGCCGACGCCGAACACGTTCATGGCGAACGTGACGAAGAAGACCGTCGCGCTGGTCCAGATCGTGCGCGACAGCGTCTCGTTGATCGACTGGTTGACCACCCGATCGAACCGCCGGTCTCGCAGCCGCTGCGCGTTTTCGCGGATGCGGTCGAAGACGACGATGGTGTCGTTCATCGAATAGCCGATGATCGTCAACACCGCGGCGACCGTCGTCAGCGAGAATTCCTTGTAGGTGATCGCGAACGCCCCGACGACGATGATCGGCGTCGTGCAGCAGCGCGGCGACCGTGCCCGGCCCGTACCGCAGGTCGAACCGGAACGCGATGTACACCATGATCAGCAAGATCGCGTAGATCAGCGACCGGGCGCCGTCGTACTGCAGCTGCTTGCCGGCCTTGGCGCCGACCGACTCGACGGACGGGATGGACGGCGACCGCGCCCGCGCCCAGCCGCGCGTCCAGCGCGTGGCGAATCTCGGTGTCGAGGCCGACCAGCGTGACCTCGTAGGTGTTCTCGTCGGCGCGGCCGAACGGTTGCACCTGGTTGGTGTTCACGCCCAGCGACTTCAGCGACGTGGCCAGGGCGGTCGGCTCGACCGGCTTGTCGTAGCGCAGGTAGACCTTGTCCCCGCCCTCCGACCATTCGAACCGCTTCAGACGTCGCGTCGCCCTCCTTGCGCGAGCGACTCCTGGATCTGCTTGGCCTGCTGCTCGGAGACGACCGAGACGGCGCCGACGCGCACCATGTAGTTGTACGGGTGCTGTCCCGTCGGGTCGGCGTACTTGACGACGTCCGCGTCGGGGAACCCAGCGTCGGCCAGCGTCTTGCGGATGTCGCCCGCGTCGACCGGCTTCGAGAACTCGATGACGATCTCGCTGCCGCCGCGGAAGTCGACGCCCCAGTTCAACATGTGCCCGCGACTCTTGAAGACGTAGGCGTTGAGCGGGAGCATCACCAGGGTCAGGCCGACCAGGACGATCGACAGGCCAATCCAGTACTTCTGGTTGCCGATGAACTCGTAGTTCGAGTGCGGCTTGATGATTTCGAAAAACTGCTGGTGTTCCTTCTGGGCGGCCATGTCGATCCCCTAGATTGACAGCGTCGCGCGCGCGGCGCCGCGGCGGCCGACCGCGCCGTCGAACATCCAGTGCGACAGCCAGTAGGACGTGAACAGGTTGGTGACGATGCCGACCAGCAGCGTGACGGCGAACCCGCGGATCGGGCCCGAGCCGTACGAGTAAAGAACGACACCGGCCACGAAGTTGGTGACGTGCGCGTCGAACACCGTCCAGAACGCGCGCGAGAACCCGGCGTCGACCGCCGTGCGCACGGACTTGCCGAGGCGCAGCTCCTCGCGAATGCGCTCGTAGATGATGATGTTCGCGTCGACCGCCATGCCGATCGTCAGCACCAGGCCGGCGATCCCGGGCAACGTCAGCGACGCCTCGAACGCGGCCAGGATCGCCACCATGTAGAGCATGTTCAGGATCATGGCGAGGACCGCGATGATTCCCGGACAGCCGGTAGTAGATGACCATGAACAGCACGACCGCGGCCGCGCCGATGTACATCGAGAACTTGGCCTTCTGGACCGCGTCGCGCCCCATCGTCGGGCCGACCTGCGTCTCGAAGGTCTTGCGCAGCGGCGCCGGCAGCGCGCCCGAACGCAGCACGGCGACCAGGTCCTTGGCCTCTTGCTGCAGCGCGAACGGATCGCCGAAGCCGCCCAGCGTGATGCGGCCGCGCGCCCCGATGCGCCCCTCGATGACCGGGGCGCTGTTGATCTTGTCGTCGAGGAGGATGGCCATCTTGCGGCCGATGTTGTCGCCGGTCATCCGCTCGGAGATCGCGGCGCCCTGGCGGTCGAACTCGAACGAGACCTCGGGCCGCCCGGTCTGCTGGTCCCAGGTCTGGTCGGCGTTCGACAGGTACTCGCCGGTCAGCGCCGCCCGCTTGTGCAGGTAATACGTGCGCCAGTAGCGGTCCGGCGTCGCTTCGCCGTTCTCGTTGCGCCCCTGGATCTCCTCGTACCCGATCTCGTGATCCGGCGGCAGGGCCAGGTCGCCGGTCAGGCCGGCGAAGAACTTCTGCAGGCCGTCGCGGCTCTTCGAGCGCAGGTAGACGTCCTCGTGCGGCTTGCTCGATGTCCTTCTCGGTCCACGACTCGGGGACCACGTCGATCCCCTGCCCCTTGGGCACCGAGGCGGCGACCTTGCGCATGTACTCCGAGCCGTCGTCGACGATCTTGAACTCGAGCTGCGCCGTGCGGCCGATGATCGACTTGATGCGCTCGAAGTCGGCCGACTTCAGGCCGGGGAGCTCGACGATGATGTCGGTCCCCTTCTTGATGATCGTCGGCTCGGCGACGCCGAACTTGTCGACGCGGCCGCGGATGGTCTCGATGCCCTGGCGAAGCGCGTAGTCACGCACCTCCTCGACCTGATCGGGATCCAGGCGCAACCGCACGACGCCGGTGGCCGGATCGCGGCTGACGATGTCCAGCGCCTTGCGGTAGTCCTTGAGGATCGCGTCGTCCAGCTTCGCCTGCTCGGCCGGCGGCTTGAACGTCAGGATGATGTCGTCGCGCCCCTCACGGTTGACGTTCAGGTCGGCGACGCCCTTGTCCTTGTGGAGGCGATCCTCGAGGTCGGACGCCAGGCGGTCGACCTTGCCGGCGACCGCCTTGTCGACGTTCACCTCGTAGACGAGGTGCAAGCCGCCCTGAAGGTCCAGCCCCAGCTGGATGCGCTTCTGGAAGTGCTTCTGAATGAAAGCCGGCTGCTTGTCCTCCGGGACGACCGTCGGGATCAGGTACAGGACGGCGACAACGGTGACGAACCCGTAGAGGGCCGCCTTCCACCACCAAGAACGTTCCATGAGTGTGTTTGTCTATTCCGTGACCGCGAGGCCTACGAGGCCTTCGCTTCGGTCTTCGGCGCCGTCGCTCCGGTGTAGGCGCCGGTGACCGCGCTGCGCAGGAAGCGGATGCGAACGCCCTCCTGAACTTGCAGCGTGATCTCGTTGTCCTTGATACCGGTGATCTTGCCGATGATTCCGCCCTGCGTAGAAACAGTGTCGCCCTGTTTCAGCTCGGAGAGCATCTTCTGGTGTTCCTTGGCCTTCTTGGACTGCGGGCGCAGCACCAAAAAGTAGAAGATCCCGATGATCGCGATCATCGGAAGGAAGCTCATGAAGGGTGATCCGCCCTGATGGGGCGGCTTGAGCGAGTCCGGTCAGAAAATGAGTCACGGCGGGCCTCCAGCCGGGCACACGCATAGCAGGGAAGCTAAAAACGGGCAAGGAACAATCCGCGGGCCGCGCGCCGTGCTCAGGGCGGCGCAAAGGCGAGCACGTCGTCGATGCGCGTCGGCGCCCAGCGCGAGCATGACCAGGCGATCGAAGCCCAGCGCGATGCCGGCCGTCGGGGGCATCCGGGGCAGCGCCTCCAGCAGCGCCTCGTCCAGCGGATAGACCGGCAGCCCCCGCGCGGCGCGGACCTGCGCTTCTTCCTGGAACCGCCGCCGCTGCTCGACGGGGTCGGTCAGCTCACCGAATGCGTTCGCCAGCTCGAGCCCGTTGGCGTAGAGCTCGAAACGCTCGACCAGCCGCGGATCGCGCGGGTGCGGGCGGGCCAGCGCGCCCAGCGGCGCCGGCCAGTCGAACACGAACGTCGGCCCCTCGGCCGCCAGCGCCGGTTCGATGCGGTCCAGGAACACCTGATAGAAAATGTCGTCCCAGGCGGTGGCCGCGCCGACCGCCACGCCGGCCGCCTCCGCCTTGGCGCGCAGGGTGGCGGCGTCCTCGTCGCCGCCGAGCTCGATGCCCGCGAAGTCGGCGAACAGCTCGCGAACCGTCGTGCGGGTGAACGGGGCCTCGACGTCCGGCGGCGGCTTCGCGCCCTGCCGCGCGCGATGGCCAGCCGCACCAGCGCCTCGCAGTCGTCGGCCAGCGCCTCCAGCGGCGCCCGCGCCCGGTACCACTCGAGCATCGTGAACTCGGTGGCGTGGTGCGGCCCGCTCTCGCCGCCGCGCCAGCATCGGCACAGCTCGTAGATGCGCGGCAGACCGGCCGCGACCAGCTTTTTCAGGTGGTACTCGGGCGACGTGATCAGCCAGTGCGCGTCGCCGGCCGAAATGGCGTCCAGGTGAACCTCCTGGCCCGGCGAACGGACGCGCGCGGGTGTCTCGACCTCGACGAAACCCTGCCCGTCGAACCAGTCGCGCACCGCGCGACGGATGCGCGCGCGGGCCTCCAGCACCGCCGGCGTGGCCGGCATCGCGTCAGCCGCGGCTCAGGCGCTCGAGGTACTGCCCGGTGCGCGTGTCGATCTTGATGACGTCGCCGACGTTGATGAACAGCGGGACGTTGATGCTGGCGCCCGTCGAGATCTTGGCGGGCTTGGTCGCGCCCGTCGCGGTGTCGCCGCGGAAGCCCGGGTCGGCCTCGACCACCGGCTGCTCGATGAAGTTCGGCAGCGTCACGCCGACGGCGCGTCCGTTGAAGAACAGCACCTCGACGTTGATGTTCTCGGGCATGAACGCGGCCTGATCCCCGATCGTCTCGCGCGGGATCTGGACCTGGTCGTACGTCGACGTGTCCATGAACACGAACGTGTCCGCGTCCGCGTACAGGTACTGCATCGTCTTGGTCTCGACGTCCGCCGGCTCGAGGCGTTCGCCCGAGCGCAGGTTGCGCTCGAGCACGGCGCCCGTCAGCAGGTTCTTCATCTTGGTGCGCGTGAAGGCGGCGCCCTTGCCCGGCTTGACGAACTGGAACTCGACGACGGTGTAAGGCGCGCCGTCGAGCATGATCTTCAAACCCTTGCGGATGTCGGACGTGTCGTACATGGGGGGTGGGATCTAGCGCGCGTCGCGAGCCGCCGTCAAGGCGCGCTGGTTCCTTGCCGCCCGTAGGCGTCCTCGAGCCGCACCACGTCGTCGAGCTCGGTCGTCGAGACTTCGAAGACATCCGTGTCCTCGATCGCGATCATCCGGTGGCGCAGGCCCGGGGTGACGTGGAACGCCTCGCCCGGCCCGAGCTCCTTGAATTGGGGCGGCTGCCCCTCGGCGAAATGCTCGAACCGCATCCGCCCGGACCACACCATGACGGTCTCGTCCTTCTTGTTGTGGTACTGCAGCGAGAGCTTGTGGCCGGCCTTGATGTGCAGCACCTTGCCGACGTAGCGGTCGGTGACCGCCCAGATCATCTCGTGCCCCCAAGGCTTATCGACTCTTCATCGGGACCCCCAGGGTCCCGCCTCCCGCGATGGGCTCGGGCCGGCAAAGCCGTCCCTCCCCCGACGCATCGCTGCTTTTTCCTTTCGTGGCGGATCAGGGACTCGAACCCCGGACCCGGCGCGTATGAAACGCCTGCTCTAACCAGCTGAGCTAATCCGCCGTTGCTCGCCGCAGCCTCGCGTCGAGCGGCGCCGATTTTGCGCGTGGCCGCGCCGCTGTCAAGCGTTGCGTAGATCGAACTCACCAAGACCGGCGCGGCGGCGGGATGTACTCGACGGGCGCCGCCGGCGGACCGCGCCGCGAGCGCGCCAGAAGGCGCACCGCGCCGACGCCGGCGATGAAACCACCGACGTGCGCCATCCAGGCGATGCCCGAGTTGCTGGGCAGCGCGAACTGCGCGATGAACCAGCCCCCCAGGAAGATCCAGGCGGGCACGCCGATGACCGGCCACAGGAAGGGGATCATCACCAGCGTCGCGATGCGCGCGCGCGGGTAGAGCATGAGATAGCCGCCCAGCACGCCGGCGATGGCGCCGGAGGCGCCGATCATGGGCGCCGTCGAATCGGGCATCGCGTAGCACTGCGACAGCGCGCCGACGGTGCCGACCAGGAAGTAGAAGATGAGGTAGCGGATCGAGCCCATCGCCTCCTCGACGTTGTCGCCGAAGACCCACAGGAACCACATGTTGCCGATGAGGTGACCCCACCCGCCGTGCAGGAACATGGAGGTCCAGATCGATCCCGGAACGGGCAGCAGATCGCGCGGGACGATGTCGACGCGGTTGACGATCTCGTAGGGGATGGCGCCGGCCTCCAGCGCCAGCAGCTTCTGGCCGCGCGCCGTCAGTGAAAGCTGGAAAAGAAAGGCCACCGCGTTCGCCGCGATGAGCAGCAGCGTCGCGGCGGGGAACCGCGTGCGTGGGTTGTCGTCGCGCAGCGGAAGAAACACGCGCCGGGCAGTCTGCCACGTTTTCGCCCGGAAGTTTTCGCAGCGAACCCGGCCCGGCAACCTTGACTGTCCCCGACAGCACCCCTATAACGCGCCTTAGAAGATGCGGCTTTACAGCGGAAAGATCCCCCTCGTCGGGACCGAGATCGTCAAGACCCTCGCCGATGCTGGCGACATCGAGGTCACCGACCGCGCCGAGGCGGAGATGGATGTGCAGGCGGTGCTGAAGGAGTACCTGCGGCTGGATCGGGAGATCACCGAGAAGGCCAAGGACGTCTTGCAGAAGCGCAACCTGCCCTACGAGCAGTTCGGCAAGGTCAAGCGCGCGCTGGCCACCGAGAAGGCGTTCGGGCTGGGCGACGAGGCGCTGGAGTGGATGACGACGCAGATGATCGAGTCGTTCATGCAGTCGCCGCACGTCGAAGAGATCTTCGTCGAGGACACCGTCCTGCGAAAGCGGATGAGCGACATCCTGAAGAAGCACATGCAGGTCGACGACGAGCTGGACGAGGAAGTCCGCCGCCGCATCAAGAATCTCGAGGAAGGGACGTCGACCTGGGAGGTCGAGTACGGCAAGGTCCTCGAGCAGATCAAGCGGAACCGCGGGCTCGATCAGTAGGTCGAGCGGGGCGCGGCTGCGCGCCGCCGCCCACGACCATGCGCACCAGCTGGTCGATCGCGCGCGCCACGGCCGGTAAGGTCCGCGCCGGCTCGGCGGTTGCCGGGTCTCGGCGACCGCCGGCTGCGCCAGCAGCCCGGGCGTGCTGTAGACGCGCGACTTCTGGTCGGCGATGACGTCGTCGGTCGTGCCGGGCCGGACGTCGGCGCCCATGATGGCCGCGTGCTTGGCCGGCGCCGTCCCGCGGGCGCCCAGCGTGAGCCGCACGCCGGCGACGGGACCGAGCACGCGGGCCGCCAGCAGCGCGGAGAGGCCGATGAACCCCATCGGGCGGCGGGCCTGCAGAAGGCCGCGCAGCAGCGCGAACAGCTCGGGGTCGACCGTGCAGAGCTCGTGCTTGGCGGCGTAGTCGGACAGCGTGGTGACGGCCCCCTCGCCGCCGGGGACGATCAGGCCGTCCAGCTTGCGCGCGTCGAGCACGCCGAGGGGCGCCACGCTGCGCCCGACCAGCCGCGCGGCCTCGGCCCGAATCTTCCGCGGCGCCGCCTCGACCGCGGCCGTCAGGTGGTCGACGACGGCCGGCTGGACGCGGTCAGGCGCCGCGCAGACGGCCTGGGCGCCGGCGCGCTCGATGACCAACAGAGTGAACAGCGTCTCGGCGGGATCGCTGCCGTCCTGACGACCACACCCCGACAGCACCACCGCAACCCGCTTGGCCATGGCATCGGTTTACCACGGCGACGCCGGGAAAGACCCGGCGGCGATCGCCTCGCGCGCCCGGCGCGCCAGGTTCAAGTAATGCATGAGGTTATGCGCCGTCGCCAACCGGTAATACAGCAGCTCTTTGGCGTGGAACAGGTGCGCGAGGTAGGCCCGCGAATAGCGCGCACAGCAGGCGCAGGTGCAGCCCGCCTCGACGGGCAGGTCTTCGTCGCGGTGGCGGGCGTTGCCGATGTTGAGCTTGCCCGCCTTCGTGAACAGCTGGCCGTTGCGCGCGTTGCGGGTCGGCATCACGCAGTCGAACATGTCGATGCCGGCGCCGATCGCCCGCCAGATGTCCTCGGGCGTCCCGACGCCCATCAGGTAGCGCGGCCGCTCGGCGGGCATGTCGTCGGCCACTTCGGCGATGACGGCGTGCATGACCTCGGGCGCCTCGCCGACGCCCAAGCCCCCCAGCGCATAGCCGTCGAACGGCAGGTCCCGCAGGACGCCCAGATGCGCGCGCCGCAGGTCGACGTGCACGCCCCCCTGCCCGATCCCGAACCGCAGCTGGCCGGGCGCGGGAGTGGTCGCCAGGCAGCGGCGCGCCCAGCGCGTCGTGCGGTCGATCGCCGCCTCGATGATCGGGCGCGGCGCATCGGAGGGCGGGCATTCGTCGAAGGCCATCGCGATGTCGCTGCCCAGCAGGGCCTGGATCTGCATCGCGCGCTCGGGCGTCAGCCGCTGCGACGGAGCCGTCCAGGTGCGAGCTGAACGTGACGCCGTCATCGTCGACCTTCCGGCGCTCGCGCAGACTGAAGACCTGGAACCCGCCCGAATCGGTGAGGATGGCGTGCGGCCAGCTCATGAACCGGTGCAGGCCCTCCGAGCGCCGCGACCCGCTCGGCGCCCGGGCGCAGCGCCAGATGGTACGTGTTGCCCGAGCAGGATGCGCGCGCCCAGCGCCTCGACGTCTTCGGAGGCCAAGCGCCTTGACCGACGCCTGCGTGCCGACCGGCATGAAGACGGGCGTCTCGACCGGGCCGTGCGCGGTCTGCAGCACGCCGCCACGGGCCCGCCCTGCACGCGCTCGGACCTGGAATGTTCCCGGCGGCTGGCGTCACGCCGCATCTCCCGTGATCAGCATGGCGTCACCGTAGCTGTAAAACCGGTAGCCGAGGCGACCGCCTCCGCGTAGGCCTCGCAGAATCGAGGTCTCGGCCAGCGAACGCGGCCACCAGCATCAGCAGCGTCGAGCGCGGCAGGTGGAAGTTGGTGATCAGATCGGTCACGACCTGGAACTGCGCCCCGGGCATCAGGAACAGGTCGGTGGAGGATTCCTCGGCCACGATCTGGCCGCCGTGCGCGCGCGCGCAGGCCTCCAGCGTCCGCACGACCGTGGTGCCGACCGCGACGATCCGCCGGCCTTCGCGGCGGGCGCGGGCGATCGCCTCGGCCGTCTCGGCCGGCACGCGGTAGTGCTCGGCGTCCATGCGGTGCGCCGTCGGATCGTCCGTTTCGACCGGACGGAAAGTCCCCGGTCCCACGTGCAGCGTGAGGCGCGCGACCTCGTGGCCGCCCTGCTCTGCGGCGGCCAGCAACTCGGGCGTGAAGTGCAGGCCGGCCGTGGGCGCCGCCACCGCGCCTGGCTCCGCGGCGAACACCGTCTGGTACCGCGTGCGATCGTCGACCGGCGCCGCCAGCGGCGCACGCCGGCGGGCCGCCTCGATGTAGGGCGGCAGCGGGATGTCGCCGATCTCCTCGAGCCTGTCCAAGCAGCGAGCCCGCCCGACCCCGCGCAGCGCGACCCGCGCCAGCCCGCCCGGCATGACGCTCGGACGAGCGACGATCTGGATGCCGCCCGCCGTCAGCGTCTTGCCGACCGCGCTCGGCCCGAGGCCGCGCGTCATCGCCTCCCAGTCTTCCAGGAACTGGCCCGGCTCGGCGGGCCGCGCGGCAACGCGGCGCACGAGTAAAACTTCGAAGGCGCCTCCGGTCTCCTTCGTGCCCCGAATGCGGGCGGGAAAGACGCGTGTGTCGTTGAGGACCAGCAGCGCGCGCTGCTGGCAGATGCGTCCAGCAGCTCGAAGAATTGCGCATGCTTGCGCCGGCCGGTTCCACGATCCAGGACCAGCAGTCGGGCCGCGTCGCGCCTGGACGCGGGCGCCGCTGCGACGCGATCGGGCGGAAGATCGTAATCAAAATCGGCGGTGTCCACGCGTTTTTGTCTCTGCAATGCACTTTACAAAAGTTGGGGTTCTACGTAATACGATCGTCTTCACTTCCCCACATGAACATCCTCAAGGCGCATTTCCCGACCGGAGCGGCATTTCTGGACCGCTACCTGGAAGATTTCGCCGCGGGGGGCCTGTTTTTTCCG
Organism: uncultured Pseudomonadota bacterium; assembly: GCA_963737345.1. Classification (GTDB taxonomy): domain Bacteria; phylum Myxococcota_A; class Polyangia; order Fen-1088; family Fen-1088; genus JADGRB01. The sequence continues at coordinate 10,066 of CAVTSM010000003.1, forward strand.
ACTCGCCGGGCGCTGGCGATCGGCGAGAGCGTCGCCGTCGCGATTCGTTTGGGCCGGCGGCGTAGCCCAACTCTGATCCGCGGCCGCGTGGCGTGGCGCCGGCCCGGCAAGCACAGCACGAAGACCAAGGCGGGCATCGGGATCGAATTCCTGCCCACGGAGACCCAGGCGCGCGACTACCTGCTGTCCGTCGCCCGAGGCGACTCGGCCGAAATGGTCGCGCGCCGCCACCAGCGACTGCCCGTCGAGCTGCCGGTGCTCTGGCAGGTCCAGGGCGTGCGGGAAGACAAGATCGGCGTGCTTGCGCGACATCGGCCGCGGCGGCGCGTTCATCAAGACCGAGGAGCCCCTGCCCTCCGCCAGCGACATCGTGCTGATGGTGTCGCCGCCCGGCGCCGAGGTCGCGATGCCTCTGTCGGCGCGGATTGCCTGGAAGGGCCACCCGGGCGGCCTGCCCGGTTTCGGCGTCGAATGGAAGGCCCGCGACGCCGGCGGGACCCGCCGGATCAAAGAGCTGGTTCGTCGAATCGAAGCCCAGGGCTTACCGGCCTACGGCCGCGTGGTCTGACAATCGTTCGAAACACCCGCCGCTAGGGCGTGTAGTCCAGCGCGTAGAAGCTGCCGCCGTTCGACAGCACGTACAGGCGGTGCTGTGATTCGTCGACCAGCGGCGCGGCGCACACGCCGTGGCCCGGGTTGAAGACCTCCTGCAGCTCGCCGTTGGTGCGGTCGACGACGAACAGGCCGGCGCGGCTGCCGGAAAAAATCAGATAGCGCCCGAATACCTGCGGGACGGGTCAGGTCGCCCGCCTCGGTCAGACCCTGGCGCCACAGCACGTGCCCCTCGAGATCCGCCGCGTGCAGGCCCTGGCGGGGCGCCACGAAAAACAGCCGGCCGTCGGTGACGCTGACGTCGCCCACCCCTTGAATGGGCAGCCGCCACTTGACGACGCCGTCCTGCAGATCGACGGCGCAGAGGCCGCCCGAGTAGGACGACACGTACGCCAGGTCGCCCGCCAGAGTCGGCGTCGTGTCGACGTCGACGAACTGTTCCGATGTGGCGGCCAGCGATCGCGCCCAGACGACCTCGCCCGAGGCGGCCGACAGGGCCACGAAGTATCCGTCCGCGAAGCCCGTCAGCAGGTGCTGCCCGTGCAGGCGCGGCCCCGCGTAGCCGTGAATCGTGAAGCCGTCGGGCATGTCGCGCTCGTACTGCCAGCGCCACTTCCCGGTGGCTGCCTCCAGAGCGACGATGCGATCGGTTTCCGTCGCCACGTACACCAGGTCGCCGCCAATCTCGGGCTGGCGCTCGATGGCTCCCTTGCCGCGGTAGGTCCAGCGCACGGCGCCGCTGGACGGCTCCACGCGCGTAGAGCGCGCCGTCGTCGGCGCCGATGTACACCTGGCCGTGCGCGCGATCGAAGCGGGCGACGCCGTCGACGCCGCCCGACAGCGGCGTTATCCAGTCGACGTGGCCGGTGGCGGGCGCCACGCCGACCACCGCCCCCGCGCGGGTCCCCAGCACCAGGTGCCCGTCGGCCAGCACCGGGGTGGCGCACTCTTCCGGATCGGGCTCGAACAGCCCATGCTCGTGCAGCGTGGTCCGCCACTGCAGGTGCAGCACACCCGCGGGGTGCGCCGGTTGCGCGGCCGGCTCGATCGGGCGCGCCGTGACCGACGCGCAGCCGGTGGCCGCCAAGACGAGCGCGATGAGGCGCTTCACTTCATTTCGAGCGCGGCGATGCGGTTCTGGATCTCGTCGCGCAGCGAGGTGGTGGGGAACTTCTCGAGCACCTCGTGATAGAGCCGCGCGGCCTCCGCCGGGTTGCTTCGCAGCTCCGCGAGCCGGCCCTGGTGGTAGGCGGCGCGGTCCTTGTAGAAGCTCCCAAGCCCGGCGCGGGACGCGTCGTCGCCCAGCTGCGAGAAGGTGCTGGCCGCTTCCGCCAGCTTGCCCTGGGCCTCGTACGCGTAGCCCAGCCCCTCGCGGGCCAGGAACCGGAGCGCGCTCATCCAGCTTGCCGTCCAGCAGCCCCTGGAACGTCGAGGCGGCCTCAGGCGCGCGGCCCAGGTCCAGCAGCAGCCGGCCGCGCACCAGCGCCGCCTCGGGCCACAGCGCGCCCCGGCCAGAGGCGAACTTGCCGTCCAGCTCTTTGAGGGCGGCTTGCTCCTGCTCGGTGACGGTGCCCAGGTGCGGCAGGCCGTCGTCGGGCGGCGTGGCCCCCGGTTGCGCGACCTCGGCGGCGGCGATCTTTTCGACGCGGTCCAGGGCCTCCGCCGCGTGGACGCGCGGCGCTGCGACACCTGGCTCAGCACGATCGAGCCCACGATCACCGTCCCCAGCGCGGTCAGCCGAGATCACCAGCGCGCGCTTGTGCGCCGACGCCCAGGACCCCATCGCGTTCGAGGCTCGGGTCCAGAAGTCCAGGAACTGGTCCGGCTGCTGGAGCTCCTTCTTGTCGATCTTACGCTTCGGCACGCGCCCGGGGAGATAACAGACCCCCCGCGTCGGGTCAAATGGGCTGCGGCCGCGCCGGTCCGGGTATGATGGCGCGCGCTTGAAACGGCTCTGGGCGTTGTTGGCATTCGTGCTGGCGGCCGCGGCGCCGTTCGGCCGGGCGCGCGCGGTCGGTCGGGACGAGTGGCAGGCGGCCGCCCGACTGGGAATTGGCGTCGTGCACGTCGACGGCCGCAGCCCCTGGGGTGAGGCCGCGGCGCTGGACCTGGAATACGGCGTCGCCGGACGCGTGGGCGCTCCGGTTGTCGGCCGAAGGTTCGATGCACAGGGTCGACAAGGTCGTCAAGCCGGCCGCTGCCCGGCGGCGACCGTCACGACCGAGGCGCTGCTGGCCGGCATCTGTTACACGATCGACGTTCTGCGGCTGGTGCCCTACGCCGACCTCGAGTTCGGCGTGGCCCGCATCGGCGGCGCCGTCCAGGCGCCCCAGACGATGTTCGTGTCGGAGCTGGGGCTCGGGTCGCGACTACTACCTGAACCCGCGCTGGCGCGTCGGGCGTGAGCTTCCAGTACCTCTATCGACCGCAGGATCTGCTGTCCAACCCCCAGGGGCTGGGGAACGCGCCGTTCACCTTTTCGGCGACCGCGCGGCTCGCGTTCGGCTTCTAGAGCGCTCCTTTTCCGGAACGGCCGACGGGCGGCGCGGGGCGATTCTTCTGCTTGTGCGCGCGCAGCGCCAGGCGAACCGGTGTGCCCTCGAAGCCGTAGGCCTCGCGCAGGCGGTTGATGAGGAAGCGGCGGTACGGGTAGCCGACCTCGGCGGGGTGATTGGTGCTGATGTAGAAGGTCGGCGGCCGCACCCCGGCCTGCGTCGCGTAGTAGATGCGCACGTGGCGCCCGCCGCGGCCCGCGGGCGGCGGCTTGTGGGCGACGATGTCCTCCAGCAGCTGATTGAGCTCGCCGGTCGTGACCCGGCGCGAGGCCTGCGCCAGCACGCGCGACGCCTCGGTCAGGATGCCGGTGACGCCGGCGCGCGTGACGGCGGACGTCAGCAGGATCGGCGCGTAGCGCAGGAACGACAGCGCCTCGCGCGTCGATTCGAGCTTGGCGTCGATGTCGGCGCGGCCGACCAGGTCCTTCTTGTTCAGGATCACCAGCGCGCAGCGGCCGGAGTCCTCGATCAGCGACGCCAGCCGCGCGTCCTCGGCGGTGGCGCCCATGCGCGCGTCGATGACCAGCGCGGCGACGTCGGCGCGGTCCAGCTGATCGCGCGCCATCTTGGCGGCGACGTGCTCGGTCAGCGTGTCGATCGCGCGGCGGCGGCGCATGCCGGCGGTGTCGACCAGCAGGTATTCGCGCCCGCCGAACGACAGCGGCGTGTCGATGGGGTCGCGCGTCGTGCCGGGCTGGTCGTGGACCAGCACGCGCTCTTCACCGAGCAGCGCGTTCACCAGCGACGACTTGCCGACGTTCGGCTTGCCGATGAAGGCCAGGCGCAGCGGCGCCCTCGGCGTCCGCGTCCGTGGCCGCGGCGGCGTGCCTCGGCGCCGCGGGCTGCCGTGCCGTCTTGGGGAGCCGCGCGACGACGGCGTCCAGCAGGTCGCCGATGCCGCGCCCGTGGCTGGCCGAGACCGGGAACACGTCGGGAAGCCCAGGCTGAAGGCCTCCGTGGCCGCCGCTTCGGTCTTGTCGCTGTCGACCTTGTTGGCGGCGACCAGCACCGGGCGCCCCGACCGCCGCAGCACGCGCGCGACGTCCTCGTCGACGCCGGTCACCCCTTCGCGCGCGTCGACGACGAACAGGACCAGATCGGCCTCGTCGAGCGGCGCGCAGCGACTGCTGCGCGCATGGCGCCCAGGATGCCCGCGGCCGACGGGTCGAGCCCGCCGGTGTCGACGACGCGGAAGCGCGCCGGCCCCCAGTCGGCCGTGCCGTAGCGGCGGTCGCGGGTGACGCCCGGCACGTCCTCGACCAGCGCCGGCCGCCCGCCGACCAGGCGGTTGAACAGCGACGACTTGCCGACGTTGGGGCGCCCGACCAGCGCGCACAGCGGCAGCGACGGTCGTCGACGCGGTCGCCTCGAGCCGATGTCGGCCGCGCGCGTCATGGCGGTAGCCCAGCGCGCGCCAGCGCGCTCGGGCGACGTGGTCCAGTCGGGCTCGACCTGGACCTCAGCTTGAGGTGCGCCGGCCGCTCCAGCAGCTCGCTGATCTCCAGCCGCGCGCGCGTGCCGACGTCGCGGATCATCGCGCCGCCCTTGCCGACGACGATGCCGCGCTGGGTGTCGCGCTCGACCACGATGCTGGCCGTCGATGACCACGTCGCGTCGGCCCGCTCTTGCCAGTCTCGATCACCACCGCGGTCGCGTAGGGCAGCTCCTGCTTCAGCCTCACGAACAGCTGCTCGCGCACCAGCTCCGCCGGCCAGGAATCGCTCGGTGCGGTCGGTCAGCATGTCGGGGCCGTAGAGCGGCGCGCCCTCGGGCAGCAGGTCCCAGAGCTCGTCGCACCAGCCGGTCGACGTTGGTGCCGCGCGTGGCCGAGATCGGCACCATCGCGCCGCAGCTCGGGGCGCTTGCTCCAGCTCTCGAGCATCGGCAGCAGCGCGCCCTTGTCCTTGACCTTGTCGACCTTGTTGATGGCCAGCACCACCGGCGGCTCGCGTCGGCGAGGCCCTCCAGGATGCGCTCCTCGGCGTCGCCGGGGCGATCGACCGTCGGCCGTCGACGACCAGCAGCGCGGCGTCGACGTCGGGGATGGGCCCCATCGCCTCGCCGACCATGAAGCGGTTCAGCCCTTTCGCGCGCCGTGGACGCCGGGCGTGTCGACGAAGACGATCTGCCCGCGCTCGCCGTTCCAGACGCCGACGATGCGGTTGCGCGTGGTCTGCGGCTTGGGCGTCACGATGGCCAGCTTCTCGCCGACGATGCGGTTGAGCAGCGTCGACTTGCCGACGTTGGGCCGGCCCAGGATCGCAACCGTGCCGGCGTCGGCTGGGGCGTTTTCATCGGGCGGGTTTATATAGATGTGATGCTATCCGGAGTCATGCGCATTCTGGGGTGGCCGGCGTCCTGGGAGGCCTCGGTTGGTTGACTTCTCGCGCCCCGGTTTCGCGCCGCCGCGGCCGCCGGCACGCGTCCACGCCGGCCCGTCGCCGGCGCTGCAGCTCGCCAGGCGCGCCGACGGCGCGCTGGAGATCCGTCCGGGCGCCGCGGTGCTCGCGCGCCTGCCGCTGCACACGCCCGCGCTGCGACGCGGGCAGCCGACGCTGCGCGAGGTCGACGTCGACGGCCACGCATCGTCGAGGTGCGCCTGCCCGTGCGCGGCGCCTCGGGCGAAGAGGTCTGGATCGGCGAGCTGCGACGCGCGCGCGGAGGCGCCGCGCCGATCTGGTCGGGGATCACCGGCCCGCGCGACGCCGACGAGGAGAGTCGGCACCGAGGTCGAGGTGACGCCCGAGCGCATCATCGAGTATCAGACGGCGAGCCAGATCAGCCGCTGCGACGGCGCGACGCCGCGCCTGTTTCCGCGCGCGTGGGACTTCGACCGCGGGGCGCTTCCGGCCGTGGTGTCGCCGCTGCCGGCGCCCGCGCCGCAGAAGCTGGTCGCCCGGCGCGGCGATCCGGCGATGCCGGCGGGGCGGCCCATCGGCGGGTTCCACTGGATCGCCGCGTCGACGACCGCGGCGCCGGCACCGACGCGCGCAACCTGACGCCGCCGCTGGCGGTCGACGACGGCGATCCGGCGACGTCCTGGACCGAGGGGCTGGGCGGCGACGGGCGCGGCGAGTTCCTGACCGCGCGCTCGACCTCGGCCGGCTACGCCGTGCGCGGCGTGCGCATCATCCCGGGCGACGCCTCCAGCGCCGCCGCGTTGCGCGGCAAGAACCGCCTGCGCCGCTTCCAGCTGGCGCTGGGGCCGGCGCCCGAGCAGCGCTTCGACGTCGAGATCCCCGACGATCCGGCCGCCGACCGCCGCGCACTTGCCGAGCCGTACTGGGTGGTGCTTCCCGAAGCCGACGCCCGCCGCCTGCATGACGCTGGTGATCACCGAGGTCGCGCGCGGCTCCGAGGCGGCGCCGCCGCGCAACTTCGGCACGACCGCGATCGCCGACCTGGCGATCTTCACCGATCTCGACGGGCCCGAGGGAGTCGGCCGCCTGGTCGACGACATCGCCGGCGGGCCCGACTGCGCGACGCGGGTGCCGTTGCTGGTGCGGGCTCGGCGAGCCGGCGGTCATGGCGACCGCGCAGAGCGGTGGCGACAGCAGCGGGCCGGCGCGAGTGTCTGGTCGAGGGGCTGGTCGCGCTGGCGCCGGCGCCGGAGAGCCCGATCGTCACCGATGCGCTGGCGGCGTCGCTGTCGGGCGCGACCGACAAGGAAGAGCGGCTGGTGACCGCGGCGCGCTGAAGACGCGCCGGCGCCGCCGATCGCGACGCTGAGCCAGCCTGCTGGCGCCGAAGGGCGACGGCGGTCGCCGATCGCCTGCGCGCCGCGCGCGTGCTGGGCGCGCTGCCCAGGACGACGCGGCCGCGCGGCTGTGTGGCGCCGCCGGCGCAGGGCCCGAGGCGCTGCGCGTCGCGGTCGTGGGCGCTGGGCGGCTCGCCGCGGTGCGCGGCCGACGCGTTGCTGGCGGCGATGCGCGGCGCCGAGGGCGGGCAGAGACGGCCGCGCTACGCCGACCTGGCGCGCCTGGTGCCGGCCGCCGTCGAAGGCCGCGCCCGACCACCGCGCCGGGCTGGCGGCGCTGCGCGCCGCTCTGGCGGCCGACCGCCCTTCGAGGTGCGCGCGCGCGCGGTGATGGCGCTGGGCCTGCGCCTGCCCGAGGCACCGCCGACCTGGTCGGCGCCTGCGAGCGACGTCCGACGAGCCGGTGCTGCGCTACCTGGCGGCGCGCGAGCTGGTCGCGCGCGGGCGGCGCCGGACGCGCCAAGGCGCTGCGCGAGGCGCTGACCGACGGCGATCCGCGCGTGCGCGAGACCGCGGCGCTGGGGCTGGCGGTCAGGACGACGGTCGGGCCAGGCGCTGATCGACGGCGCCAAGCAAGAGGCGTGGCCGTTCGTGCGGCGCGCCGAGCTGGAGGCGCTGGGCCATCTGTGCGTGCGCCGGGACCGGTGACCTGATGATCCGCGCCACCGAGCGCGACGTCGATCAGGTGCGGCGCGCGGCGCTGGTCGACTCTGGTGCGCTGCAAGGACTCGCGCGCCGCGGCGATCCTGCTGCGCACGATCGGCCTGCGTAAGGAGGCCGCGACGCTGCGCGAGCTGGCGGGCGCGCTGCTCGGCGAGCTCGGCGACAAGACGCCGCGCGCGACCTGGCCGCGGCGCTCAAGCGGCTGGTGAACGAGGGCGAAGGCGATCTGGCCGTCGAGGGCGTCGCGGTCGCGGTCGCTGCGCTCGCTCGCGCACCTGGGCGGCCCCGAGGCGGTCGCGTCGGCGGTGGCGCTGGCCAACGACACGCGCCACCCCTATCGCCGAACGCGATCGAGGCGCTGGGCATGCTGTGCGATCCGGGCGCGGGCGCCGCCGCGCTGCACGCGATCGCCACCGGCCGGAGACGCGCACCGCTGCGCTGAGCGCGCACAGGCGCCGCAGCACCGCTGCGGCGCGCGAGGGATCGAGCCGGAGGCTCGACTCGCCCGCGTACGCGAGGGAGGCGGAGCCGTAGGCGCGGTGAGGGCCGCCCGCGTTACGGCGAGGCTGGCCAGGGCCTGGCGGAGCTGCTCGTTCTTGGGGTCGTTCTCGAGGCCGCGCTCGAACATGTTGCGCGCCTTGGGGATCTCGTGCGCCATCACGTGGATCTGGCCCAGCGCCAGGTAGACCTCGGCCTTGGACACGCCGGCGTTCGCCTCGTCGAAGTTCTGCAGCAGCAGCGACCGGTAGAACTTCCGCGCGCGCTCGACGTCGCTGCTCCCGCAGGCCAGCCGCCCCAGCGCCGCCAGCGTGCCGGGTGGCTCGGGTCGAGCTTGTAGGCGGCGTTGAAGCTCTCGGCCGCCGCCGCGTAGTCGCCGCGGCTCTCGGCGATGACGCCCAGCCGCTGCTGGTAGCGCGCGACGTCCTTGCCCCGGCGCGCCTTCGTGAGCTGCTCGATGATCTGCCGATCAGCTGCGCCGCCTCGTCGATGCGGCCCGCCCCCAGCAACGCCTCGGACAGCTCCTCGCGCGCGGCGATCTCGGCCGGGTCGAGCTCGATGAGCCGCTCCAGGTACGGCAGCGCGGCCGCCGGCTGACCCAGCGGCCCGCGGTAGAGCGACGCGATCTCGCGCAGAGCAGCTTCGCGCTCGGCGTCGTCGGTCGCCGTCTCCAGCAGCAGCTCCAGGATCTGCACCAGGCGATCGTCGTCCCGCGGCGCGCGCCATCGCCTCCAGCGCCTGCAGCGTCGGCCGGTGGGTCTGGTCGCTCTCCAGCGCCTGCAGCAGCGCCCCCTCGATCTCCTCGGTCGGCGCCCTTGCGCGCAGGATCTGGGCTGCGGAACTGGATCTCCGCCGCCTCGTGCCCCGACGTCGCCGCGGCCGCCGCGCGCTCCAGCGCCTCGGCCCGCCTCGTCCCAGCGCTCGGCGCCCTCGTGCAGGCGCGCCAGCGACAGCAACGCGCCCGCGTGGTTCGGCGCGACCTCCAGCACCTTCTCCAGCGCCTCGGCCGCGCTCTCGGCCGAGTCGAGCTTCTGCTCCCAGACGTCGGCGATCGCGACCCGCAGCGCCAGCTCGACCGGCTTGCGCCCGGCCGCGCCTCGGCGTCGGCGTGCTTGTTGAGCACGTCGACCAGGTCGTACCAGCGCTCGCCGTCGCCCAGCAGCCGCTCGAGCTCCAGGAACGCCTGCCCGTTGCCGGGGTCGACCTCCAGGATCTGGTGCAGGAACCCGATGCCTGATCCAGGTCCTTCAGCCTTCTGCTCGGCGTTGCGCGCCAGCTTCAGCAGCACCGCCACCTGATCGGCCCCGCCGCCGCGCCCAGCCGCCGCGTCAGCACGTCCTGCAGCGTCGACCAGTCCTCCAGCTTCTCCGCGATGGTCTCCAGCGCCGCCAGCGCCGCCGGATCCTCGGGCGCGCTCTCCAGCGCCTCGCGATAGGCGTCGGCGGCGCCGCGAGGATCCTTCAGCAGCCCCAGCTTCAGCGCGCCGATGCGCGCGTACAGCGCCGCCCGCTCGGCGGGCACCTCGGTGAACCGCGCCCGCTCGCGCCAGCACGTCGGCCAGCTCGGCGACCTGTTGCAGCGCCTCGTACAGCCGCGCCAGCTCGCCCAGCACGTCGGCGTCGCCCTCCTCGGCCGCGCGCAGCGTGCGCAGCGCGGTGATCGCCTCGGCGATCGCGCCCAGCTGCTCGTGCAGGCCGGCGGCCTCCATCAACAGCCGCTTGCGCGCCTGCGGATCGAACTCGATCGCCGCGCGCCGCTCGAGGATCGCGCCGTGCGCGCCGGATCGGCCGCCGCGCGGTAGTAGCCCTCGAGCGCCGTGAGCGCGTCGACGTTCTCGGGGTCGGTCTCCAGCACGCGCACGTAGAGGCGCTCGGCCGCCGCGCCCTCGCCGGGCGCCTGCTCGTAGAGGTGCGCCGCGCGCAGCGCCAGCTCGCGCGCCGCGTCCGGCTCGGCGCTTCCAGCACCGCCTCGATCCGGCGCGCCGCCTCGAGCGCGGATCTTGGCCGCGCCCGCGATGCGCTCGATCTCGTCGAGCGCCGCGCCCGGCGTCGGCTCCTCGGCCAGCGCGCGCCCGAGCGCCTCGATCGCGCGCGCCGGGTCGTCGAGCTGCCCGTCGTAGACCTCGGCGATCCTGCGCAGCCAGTGCGCCCGCTCGGCGCGGTCGTCGTGCAGGTCAGCCGATGCTCGTAGAGCGCGACCAGCTCGCGGTAGTCGCCGCGCGCGTCGGCGAGCGGCTCGAGGATCTCGAGCGCGCCCTCGCGCGTGTCGGGCGCGATCGAGCAGCTCGTGCAGCGCGCGGTGCGCGCCCGCGGTGCTCGGCGACCCGCTCGAGCGCGTCGCGGATACGCGACCAGCGCGCCCTCGGCGTCGTCGAGCGAGCGCAGCCGGGTGTCGCCGAGCGCCGCCAGGAAGTCGGCCTGCTCGGTGGGATCGTTGGTGACCTCGGCCTCGCGCGCGAGGATCTCGGCCAGCTCGTCGGCCTCGCCAGCTTGCGCAGCACGCGATCGAGCGACGCCAGCACGTCGGCCTCGTCGCCGGGCAGGCTCAGCGCCTTGCGCAGGAAATCGGCGGCGCGTGCCGAATCGCCCAGCTGGTCCTCTTGCAGCTCGGCCAGCCGCACCGCCAGCGAGCGCTGCAGGCCGGCGTCGAACGTCGCCTCCATGCGCTCTTCGTAGACCGCGGCCAGCCCGCGGTAGTCGCCGCTCGCGCCCGCGAGCCGCTCCAGCGCCTCGCGCGGCTCGGCCTCGGTCGCCTCCTCGGTCAGCGCGCGCGCCCAGGCGGCGAAGCGCCTTGCCCGGATCGCGCCGCTCGGTCTCCTCGATGCGCGCGATCTCGGCCAGCACCGCCAGGCGCGCCGCCACCGTGTCCTCGACCTCGAAGCGCAGCTCGGGCAGCTCGACGACGGCGTCCCACTCGCGCCGCCGCGCGCAGGATCGGATCCAGCGCCGCGACCGCCTGCAGGCGGTAGTCGTTGCCGCGCGCGATCGCCCACAGCGCCTCGCGCGCCTCGGCGTGCGCCGGCGAGCGCGCCAGGATCGCCTGGTAGCGCGCGATCGCCGCCTCGATGTCGGACAGCTCGGCCTCGACCAGTCGCGCCGCCCGGAACGCGAGCTCGTCGTGCGCGGCCGGCGTCCTGCTCGCCCGCCATGCGCAGGTCGAGCACCTCGAGCAGATCGGCGTGGCGCCCCTCGCGCGCGAAGACGCGGTCGAGCGCGTCCAGCGCCTCGCGATCGTTGGGCTCTCGTCCAGGATCGCGCGCAGCTGGCTCGACCGCCTCGTTCGGACTCGCCCAGCTTCTCGTCGTACAGGTGCGCGCGCCTGCAGGCGCAGCAGGCGCCGCTCGTCGGCGCCCTGGGTGATCTGGATCTTGCGCTCGAAGATCTCGGCCAGCTCGCGCGAACGCGCACTGGTCTGGTACAGCTGCGCCAGCGCGTCCAGCGCCTCGACGTCGCCGTCGTCGATACCCAGCACGTCCTGCCAGGCGCGGATCGCGCGCTGGCCGGGCTCCTTCAGCGCCAGCTCGTAGAGCACGGCGATGCGCTTGGCGATCAGCTTGCGGTCGCGCCGGATCGGTCGGCGATCTCCAGGTGCTTCTCCAGCACCTCGACCAGCTCGTTCATGCGCGCCGCCGCGGTCAGCAGCCGCTCCAGCGCCAGGAACGCGTCGAGATCGTCGGGCCGCGCCGCCAGCGCCGCGCGCCACGCCTCGATGGCCTGGGCGGGTCGCCGAGGTGCTCCTCGATCAGCCGGGCCGACATCGCCCACAGGCGCGCCTGCAGATCGGGATCGGTCGCCTCGACGGCGCCCTTCTGCAGCGTCTCGACCAGCGGCCCGTAGAGCCGCGCCGAGACGCGCCAGCGTCTCCATCTCGGCCAGCGTGTCGTCGAGTCGACGTCGGCCAGCCAGGCGCGGCTGCGGCAGCCGAACGCCAGGTCGATGCGCGCCAGGCGCTGGTGGATCTCGGCCATCTCGCCCAGGATCTTCACGCGGTCGTCGCGGTCCTCGACGGTGTCGAGCTGCGCGTCGAGCACGCCGACCAGCTTCTGCCAGTCGCCCGCCTTGCGGTAGATCGGCTCGAGGATGACCGCCACGCGGTAGCGGTGGTCGGGGTCCTCGAGGATCCGCTCCAGCGCCGCGATCGCGTCGCGTCGCGCTGCGGGCGCGCGCTCGCAGGATCTCGGCGTAGCGATCGACGCGCCGCGACAGGTCGTCGACGCGCTTCTCCAGCACGTCGGCCAGGCGCAGCGCGATCTCGTCGCGCTGGCGCGCGTCGGGCGCCGCTCCAGCATGAACGCCAGGTGCGCCGACAGGTCGTGCCACTCGCTCGTTGTCGCGCAGCAGCCGCTCCAGCTCGGCGCCGCCGTGGCGCCGTCCTCGCGGCTCGATCGGTCGAGTCGACCTCGCGCAGCGTGCGCATCGCGCGCGTCTTGTCGTCGAGCCGCTCCTCGTCGAGCTTGGCGCTGCGGCGCAGGAAGCGCGCTTGGCCGCGGGCTCGACCGCGCGCCCGGCCTGCTCGTCGACCAGCTCGCGCAGCTCCAGCCAGGCCTCCCAGCGCTCGAGCGCGTTCTCGAACAGCAGCGCGGCCTCGCGATCGTCGGGGCGGGCCTCGTAGCAGGCGCCGGTAGTACTTGCGCGCCTCCTCGCGTTCGCCCAGGCGCAGGTCGAAGATCTCGGCCGCGCGGCGCGACGATGTCGAGCACCTCCGGCTGTCGCCCAGCTCGCCGTCAGGTAGTCGGCGAACAGGTGGCCGACGTCCTTCCAGCGATCGAGCTTGCCGGCCAGGCGCAGCAGCTGCTCCGACGACTGGTGCTCGGTGGGCGCCTCCTGGAAGACCTTGCCGTACCAGCGCAGCGCGTTGTCGTAGTCCTCGAGCTGCTCCTCGTAGAGGCGCGCGATGCGCTTGGTCCAGGCCACGCGCTGCGGCGGGTCCTCGACCTGCAGCAGGCGGATCTCGCCGGCGCGGATCAGCGCGGCCAGTCGCCGCGGCCGGCGTAGACCGGCTCCAGCAGCTCGGCGGCCGCGCCCTGCACGGCGATGTCGTCGAGCATGCTCTCGAGCATCGCGACCGCGCCGGCGTGATCGGGGTCGCCGCGCAGCACGGCGCGCAGGTGCTCGAGCGCGCTCTCGTTATCGTGGCGGCGATCGTGCGCGATCTGCGCCAGGCGGAAGCGGATCGCCACCACCTCGCGCTCGGGCAGGCCGCCGCTCGAGCACCTCCGAGGAAGCGCGTCAGATCGCTCCAGCGCTCGGACTCGGTGTACAGGCGATCGAGCGCCTGCACGCGTCGCGATCGTGCGGGCGCCAGCTCCAGCACGCGCTCGTAGGCGGTGATCGCCTCGTCGAGCCGGCCGAGCGGCTTCTCGGCCAGCGCGCCGATCTGCGCGCGCAGCGCGCGCTCGGCGCCGGGTCCTTGGCCAGCTCGGCGCGGCGGATCAGGATCTCGTACAGCGCCTGGGCGTCGCCGCCGTCCGGTAGATCTGATCGAGCGCGGCCAGCGCGGTGTCGTCCTCGGGCACCCGATCCAGCACGCGCCGGAAGTACTCGGCGGCCAGCGTCGCGTCGCCCTGCGCGCGCGCGCGCTCGGCGACGAGCGATCGAGCCGCAGCTGCAGCTGCTCGTCGAGCACGTCGGGCGTGATGTCGCGGTAGAGCGCGGCGACCTCGTGCGGCGCGGCGCCGGGCCCGGCCAGCCGCTCGTAGGCGTCGAGCAGGCCCGCCAGCGCCGGCTCGCCGAGCGCGTCGCGGATCGCGAGCGCGACGTGGACGAGCGCCGCCTCGGGATCGCCGAGGCGCGTCTCCTGCAGCGTCGCCAGGCGCGACAGCTGCGCCGACGCGCGCGCGCGGATCGCCCTGCGCCTCGACGTAGACCTGGATGACCTCGGCCAGCTCGCGGCCAGCGGCCCGCCTGCTCGTAGATCGGCTCCAGCGCCTGCGCCGCCGCCAGCCGCAGGCCGGTCTCGATGCTCGGCTGCATGAAGCGCTCGAGCGCCGTCAGCGCGTCGGTGTCGGCCGGCGCGCTGCCCAGGATCTCGCGCCAGTGCTCGAGCGCGTTGGCCGGATCGCCGAGCGGACCTTCAGTAGAGGCGCGCGATCTGGCGCAGGAGCGTCTCGCCGCTCGGGCCGGCGCGGCCGGCGCGCAGCGCCAGCCGCCGCTCCAGGATGCCCAGCCGATCGCGGTGCCGCCCCTGCTGGTCGTAGAGGCGCGCCAGCGTGTCGAGCGCCTGGTCGTCCTCGGGGTTCTCGTCGAGGATGCTGACGCAGGCGGCGATCGCCTCCTCGACGTCGCCGACGTCGCGCTCGAGCAGGTTGGCGACCTGGCGCCACAGCTCCTGGCGCGAGCCCGCGTCGCGCGCCAGATCGATGCGCTTGCGCAGCATCTCGACGCGCTGGCGGTGGTGCGAGCCGGCCTCGAAGATGCGCTCGAGGTTGTCGATCGCCTCGCGGTTCTCGGGTCGATGTCCAGGATCGACCGCAGCGTCGCCACCGCCGCGTCGGTGTCGCCCAGCGACTTCTCCTCAGCCCGGCGATGCGGAACAGCAGCGCCTTGCGCGTCGGCGCCGTGTCGGCCCAGCGCGCCTGCTGGCGCAGGATCTTGACCAGGACGGCGATGTCGCCGGTCTCGGCGTACAGCGACTCGAGCGCCGCCGCCGCCGGCTTGGCGGTCGTCCGGGTTCTCGAGTCCAGGTTCAGCACCAGCTTCCAGGTGTCGATCGCGGCGCGCCGGTTGCCCAGCCGGCCGCCGTAGAGCTGCGCCGCGCGCGACAGCAGATCGGCGCGGCCCGCGATGTCGCGCGCCGTCGCGGTTGAAGGCCAGCTCCTGATAGACGTCGACCAGCTCGGAGAAGCGCTCGAGCGGCGTCGCCAGCCGCTCGATCTCGGTCAGCGCGTCGGGGTTGCGCGGGATCGGCCGCCAGCACCTGCCGCCAGGTCGCCAGCGCCGCCGTGCGCGCCTGCAGCTTGTTCTCCTGCAGATCGGCGATGCGCGCCAGCATCGCCGCCGCCTCGCCGGCCCTCCAGCGCCTCGCGCTGCACTTCGAGCACCGCGACCAGCCGCGCCCAGGCGCCGCTCGCCTCGTAGAGCGGCTCGAGGATGCGCGCGACGCGCTGGCGCTGGTCGGGCACGGCCAGCAGCTTCTCGAGCAGCCGCCGCGCGCCCTCGTGCTGCGGGGCGGTGCGCACGATCGACTCGAGCAGGTCGAGCGCGCCGTCGACGTCGTCGAGGCGCGTCGCGCGCAGCTCGGCGCGGCGGAAGGTGATGTCCGGGGACCTCGGCGGCCGACGCGAAGCTGACGCGCGTGCCCAGCAGCTCCTCGAGATCGCGCCAGCGCTCGCGCGCGGCGTAGTGGCGTTCCAGCGCGCGGTAGGCGCGCAGGTCGGCCGGGTCGACCCCCAGCATCCTCTCGTAGCAGCCGATGGCGTGGTCGGGATCGTCGAGCGGCGTCTCGTCGATCTCCGCGATCTGCGCCAGCAGGTCGAGCCGCTCGGCCGGCTCCGTGACCAGGTCTGGCGCGCGTCGAGCAGCGCGCGCAGATCGCGCCCAGCGCTGCCCTCGCGGAAGAGCCGCATCAGCGCCTTGAACGCGCCCGTGTGCAGCGGCTCGACCGCCAGGATCTCGGCGTAGACCTTCTCCGCGTCGCCGGCGCGGCCCAGGCGCTGCTCGTGCAGCTCGGCGACTGCGACCAGCAGATCGCGGCGCAGCGACGGTTCGACGCCGGTGCGGCGACCGCGCGCAGCTGGTCGGTCAGCTCGCCGGCATCGCCTGCGTCTCGGCGGCGAAATGGATCAGCGGCTCGCGGTTGTTGCGATCGGCCGGGTCGATCCTCGAAGAGCGTTCAGCGCGCGTCGCGTAGGCGGCCGCCTTGTTCTTCGAGCGGCCCGCCGTAGAGCGCGCGCAGCTTCTCGAGCCGCGCGCGCCGCTCGCCGCGCTGTCGGCCACGGCCAGCAGCGTCTCGATCGCGGCCGCCAGTTGCGCCGGCGTTGTCGGTGCGCTCGTAGAACGGCAGCGCCAGGCGCGCGATCTCGACGCCTTGTCGAGCCCGCCCGCCACCAGGCGCTCGAGCCCGGCGACCGCCGGCGGCGCTCTGCGGGTTGGCCTCCAGGACCTCGCGATAGGTCGCGAACGTCGCGGTCGCGTCCTTGATGCGCGTCTCCTGGATCTGGCCGATGCGCAGCAGCAGCTCCTCGCGCGCGCTCGTCGCGGCGCCCCGCTGTCGATCTCGCGGCGGAGCGCGCCGACCAGGCCCGCCCAGTCCTGGCGCGCCTCGAGCACGCGCGTGAGCCCGCGCACCGCGCGCTCGTTGGTCGCCTTGTCGCCGATGGTCGCGCGATCTCGATGATCGCCTCCAGCGTGCGGCCGGCGGCCGCCAGATCGCGCGACCTTCTCCTCCTCGAACTGCGCGATGCGGAACAGCATCTTCGCGCGCTCGACGAGGTCGGTCGCGCGATCGGCGCGCGCGTGCAGCAGCTTGGCCAGGTCCGGCCAGGACTTGGTCTGGGTCAGGATCTGCTCGAGCGCGGCCTCGGCCTCCTCGTCGTGGCCCGACGCTCGGCGAGGATCTGCTCGGCGAACTCGCGCGCCTCCTGCGGGCTGATAGAGGCGCGCCCATGGCGACGCGCAGCGACCGGCGCAGCAGCCACAGCCGCTCCTCGGCGTCGGTCGACGGCTTGGCGCCGCTCGCTTCGTAGCGCGCGCCGGCCAGCGCGCCCCACTCGTCGGCCTCGGCGGCCAGGCGTTCGAGGTCGCGCGGTCACCTCGGCGTCGGTGGGCGCCAGCGCGTAGGCGCGCGCGCACCACTGGAACGCCAGCGACTTCGACGCCAGCCGCTGCTCGCAGATGCGGCGCGCTTCTTTGAACAGCTGCAGCTGCTCGGCGAGCGCTGGCGCCGTCGGTCTGGCCGCGGGCGCCGGACCGACCAGCACCTCGTACGTCGCCAGCAGGCGCGGCCACTTCTGCGCCGTCCGGTAGAGCGGGATCAGCGCCATCGCCGCCCGCCGGTTCTGCGGGTCGGTCGCCAGGATCGCGCTCGTAGGCCTTGAGCGCGCGCTCCGGCTGGTTCAGCTTCTCCAGCGACAGCGTCGCGACGCGCTCGAGCATGCGCGTGCGCGCGGTCATGTCGGCGGTGCGGTCGGCGAGCGCGGTCAGCTGATCGCAGAGATCGCCGAACGCGCCCTGCTCGACGTACAGCGCCTCGAGCGCGCTGAAGTCACCCGACTGCGCGTAGATCTCGCGCAGCGCGCGCACGGCGCGCGCGTGGGTCGGCTGCAGCACCTGGATGCGGCGGAAGACCTCGATCGCGCGCCTCGGACGCGCGCCAGCTTCTCGTAGAGCAGCGTCCCCTGCCGCTCCAGCAGCGGCAGCTCGGCCGCGGGATCGCCGGCGGCGTTCTGGCGCTGCCGATCGAGGATCTCGATCAGCGCCGGCCAGCGCCGCTCGCGCTCGTAGAGGCTCGCCAGGCCCGCCAGCGTCTCGGGATCGCGCGGCGAGATCTCCAGCGCCTGGTTCCACAGCCTGATCGCCTCGCGCGTCTCGTTGAGGCGCTCGCCGCGAGGCGCGCCATCTCGGCCAGGCGGTCGCGGCGCTCTGGCGCGGCGACGTGCGGGAACTCTCTCTTGTAGACCTCGAGCAGCGGCTTCCACGACCGGCTCTGCGTGTACAGCTCCTTGAGCCGCTCGCAGGTCTCCGGGTCCGCGGGATCGGTCTCGAGGATCTTCTCGAGGCTGGCGACCGCGTTCTGGTGCTTGCCCAGCTTCTCCGCCCACAGCGAGCGACGCGCCGGTGCAGCGCCAGCCGCTGCGCCGTCCGGTGGCCGCCTCGGCCTGCCGCGTGAGGATCTGGATGAGGTCGGTCCACCGCCCCTGCGCCTCGTAGCGCGCCGCCAGCGCCGCCAGCGCCTGCCGGGTGGTCGGGCTTGAGCGCGACGATGCTCAAGTAGGTGTTGACCACCATGACGTCCAGGTTCAAGCGATCTCGATAGATCGCGACGATGTCCAGGAGGCGATTGACCTTTTCGTCGACGTCCTCGGCGGGGACCGTCTCGAGATCCTCCTTGAGCAGCTCGAGCAGCGCGTTCCACTTCTCGGTGCGCGTGTAGAGCCGCTTCAGCGACTCGACCGCCTCGGGCAGGTGCGGCTGCAGGCGCAGCAGGCCCTTCCAGATGTCGATCGCCTTCTCGGCGTTCTGCTGCGCGGCGCGCTGCTCGACGGCGCGCGCCATCTCGATGCCCATCGCCACCTGGCGGGCGACGTCGCCCTCGGTCTTCTGCGCCTGCGCCAGCAGCGACACCAGCTGCGGGATCTCGTTCCGCGCCGGTGAAGTACTCGCGATAGAAGTCGACCATCGCGCGGTTGCCGGGTCGATCTTGCGCACGCGGCGGAAGAACGCCTCGGCCTCCTTCACCTGCCGAGCTGCTTCCACAGCAGCGTCGCCAGCTCGACCAGCAGCGGGACGTCCTGCTCGCCGCGCTTCGAGCGCGCCGCCGTGTCGAGGATCTTCGACCAGCTCGGTCCAGCTCTGCTGCGCGCTCAGCGCCGCCCGATCGCCGCGCAGCGCGCGGTGCTCGACCGGGTTCGACTCCAGCGCCTTCTTGTAGTGGGCCAGCGCCTGATCCGGACGGCCCAGCTTCTCGGACAGCTCGCCCGCGGCGAGCTCGGCGACGGCGCGGTCGTCGCTGTTCTGCGCCTGCTCGGCGCGGCGGCCGTAGAGGTCGAGCAGCTCGTCCTGCTTGCCGGCGTCGCGCAGCAGGCGCTCGAGGTGCTGGCTCGCCGGCGGTTGCGCGGGTCCAGCTCCAGGCTCTTGCGCAGGAAGCGCTCGCCCTCGTCGCGGCTCGTCGGCCGTACTTCAGCTGGAACTCGGCGACCGAGAGGTAAGGCTCGACGCCAGCGCCGGGTCCGTCGCGCCTCCGGCCTGCTGCAGGTAGCGCTTCGAGATCGGCTCCCAGTTGCTCTTGACCAGCCTCATCTGCGACTGCGACTCGAGCGAGGCCGCGTGGTCGGGCACGGCCTCGAGCGCCTGGCGCACGCGCGCCTGCCCCTCGCGTCGCGCAGGAGCTCGTCGCTGAGGATGCGCCCCTTCTCGTGCAGCAGGTCGGCGCGCTTCGGCGCCTCGATGGTCCACGCCAGCTCGAGATCGATGAGCTGCACGCAGAGCTCGAAGTCACCTCGCTCGCGGTGGAAGCGGCGCGCGTCGGTGAGCGCTTGCGCGAGCGCCGCGTCGACCCCACTCCGTTGCCGGGATGGAGCGCTGCGAGGCGCTGAGCGCCTGCTTGTTGTCGGGGTCGAGCTGAAGGGTTTCGAGGCGCTTGAAACGTCGGTGGTCATTGCGAAAGTGGCCGCCACGAGGCCCGAACAGGACGCCGACTATAAACCTTCCGCTTTCCGCGGTTCAATGACGAAGATCCGGGCACGCTCTCGAGCAGCGGGACGCCGCGGCACATACTCCATGCTAGTCACATACAACGCCGCGTGCGCGCCCGACTTCATCGCCGCGTCGAATCCCTCCTCGCCAGCCGCTCCGCCCGCACGTCGCTCCTGGCACGACTGCGCCCCGAGAGCGCGGGTTCCTGCTCGGCTGCCTGTGCCTGGCGGCGACCAACGCGCTGGCGCCGCGATCCCCTGGCTGCTCAAGACGGCGATCGACGCGCTTCGCCGGACGCGCCGGGGCGCTGGCGGTCGGCAAGTCACGCCGCGGTCTACGTGACACCGCGCCTGCATCGCGGGTGGCGGCTGCGCAGGCGATGATCCGCACCTGGTCGCGCATCCTGATCTTCAACGCCGGCCGCAACATCGAGTACCGCCTGCGCCGCGATCTCTTCGGGCACCTGGTGCGGCTGGATCCCGCGTTCTACCGGCGGCACCCGACCGGCGACCTGATGTCGCGCCTGACCAACGACCTCGGCGCCGTGCGGATGCTGTTCGGGCCCGGGCTCCTCAACCTCATCAACACCTGTTCGTCTACCTCCCACGTCTGGCTGCTGCTGCATCTGCGCCGCGGCTGACGCTGTTCGCGCTGCTGCCCTACCCGGTGCTGATCCTGGGCGGCGCGCGCGTCGTCACGGCGCATGTACCGCGCGAGCCGCGACCTGCAGGACCAGATGGGCGCATGTCGGCGGCCGTTCAGGAGGATCTGGCCGGCGTCGCGGTGGTCAAGCAGTACGCGCTGGAGCCGCTGCGCCACGCCGCCTTCCGCGGCAGAACGAGGACTACCTCGACCGCTCGCTGCCGCCTGGTGCGCGCGCGCGGCACGCTGGGGCCGCTGTTCGCGATGTTCGGCGGCGTCGGCACGCTGATCGTCCTGTGGGTCGGCGGGCGCGAGGTGATCCACGGCCGGCTCAGCGTCGGCGGCCTGGTGGCCTTCAACGCCTACCTGGTCGCGCTGTCCTGGCCGACCATCGCGCTCGGCTGGATCATCTCCATGTGGCAGCGGGGCATGGTCGGGTGGGAGCGCGTGCGCGACGCTGCTGGCCACGGCGCCGCGGGATCGCCGACGCCGCCGCGGCTGCGGCCGGCGCGGCGCCGGCGCTCGGCTGCGCCGTCGATCGAGGTGCGCGAGCTGACGGTCGAGCGCGACGGCCGCAGATCCTGGACGGCGTCTCGTTCAGCTTGCCGGCGGGCGGCGACGCTGGCGATCGTCGGGCCGACCGGCGTCGGGCAAGACCACGCTGGTCGACGCGCTCCCGCGGCTGCACGACGTCCCGCCCGGCACGCATCTTCGTCGGCGGGCGCGACGTCACCGAGATCCCGCTGCCGCGCGCTGCGCGCGCTGATCGGCTACGCGCCGCAGGAGGCGTTCCTGTTCTCGGCGACGATCGCCGAGAACATCGGCTTCGTGCCCGACCGAGCGGGCGCCGGGTCGAAGCGGCGGCGCGAGGCGGCCGGCCTGCCGCGCGACATCGCCGCCTTCCCCGACGGCTACGACACCGTGGTCGGCGAGCGCGGCATCACGCTGTCGGGCGGCCAGCGCCAGCGCGTGGCGCTGGCGCGCGCGCTGGCCGCCGACCCGCGCATCCTGATCCTCGACGACTCGCTGTCGTCGGTCGATGCCGAGACCGAGCGCGAGATCCTGACGCACCTGCGGCCGATCCTGGCGGGCCGCACGTCGATCCTGGTCTCGCACCGCGTGGCCGCGGTCAAGGACGCCGCCCAGATCCTGGTGCTCGACGGCGGGCGCATCGCCGAGCGCGGCACGCACGCCAGCTGCTGGCCGCGGGCGGCGTCTACGCGACGCTCTACCGGACGGAACAGGCCGCCGAGGCGCTGGAGGGGGCCGCGTGAGGCGCGCGCGCGACGACCCACGCGCCGCGCCGCGCGCCGGCCGACGAGGTCCTGGGCAAGGCGCTCGACCGCACGCTGCTGCGGCGGATCTTCGCCTACGTCTGGCCGTACGGCCAGCTCGGCGTCGCGGTGCGCTGCTGCCGATCGCGTCGCTGTCGAGATCGCGCAGCCCTATCTGCTGAAGAAGGCCATCGACGAGCACATCGCGCGCGGGCGCGGCGCCGGGCTGGATCGGCTCGGGCTCTTCTACCTGCTGGCGCTGGTCGGCCAGTACGGCGCCAGCTTCGCCCAGACCTACCTGACCCAGCTGGTCGGCCAGCGCGCCATGAACGACCTGCGCCTCGCCTGCACCAGCACGTGCTGTCGCTGGCGTCGGCGTTCTTCGACCGCACGCCGGTCGGCCGCCTCATGACCCGCATCACCAGCGACGTCGAGGCGCTGAACGAGATGTTCGCGTCGGGCCTGGTCAGCCTGCTCGGCGACGTGATCCGCCTGGTCGCCATCCTGATCGCGATCTTCGGCATCGACTGGAAGCTGGCGCTGTTCTCGATGGCGTCGGCGCCGGTGCTGTTCGCGATCGCCGCGCTGTTCCGGCGGCTGGTGCGCGACGCCTTCCGCGAGATCCGCACCAAGCTGGCGCGCCTGAACGCGTTCCTGCAGGAGCACATCTCGGGCATGAAGGTGGTGCAGGCGTTCGCGCAGGAGGCGCGCGTCGCCGGCGAGTTCGACGAGATCAACGTGGACTACCGCCGCGCCAACTCGCGCGCGATCGCCGCCGACGCCGCGCTCTACTCGGTCATCGAGGCGGTCGGCGTCGATCGCGATCGCCGGCCTGCTGTGGCACGGCGGCGCGCGCATCGCCGGCGGCACGCTGACCTTCGGCGTGCTGGTGGCGTTCATCGAGTACCTGGGCAAGTTCTTCGCGCCGATCCGCGACCTGTCGGCGAAGTACACGATCATGCAGCAGGCGATGGCGGCGGCCGAGCGGGTGTTCGGGCTGCTCGACACCGACGAGCCCGACGCGCCGCGCCGGTCGCGGGCGGCGGCCGCGCCGCGCCGGCGCCGGCGCCCCGCTGATCGAGCTCGACGACGTCACCTTCGGCTACCGCGCCGACCAGCCGGTGCTGACCACGTGTCGCTGTCGATCGCGGCCGGCGAGACCGTCGCGGTCGTCGGCGCGACCGGCTCGGGCAAGTCGACGCTGATCAAGCTGCTGCCGCGCCTGTACGACCTGCAGCGCGGCGCGATCCGGCTCGGCGGCGTCGACGTGCGGACATGGATCCGCGCGCGCTGCGCCGGCGCATCGTCGTCGTCAGCCAGGACGTCTTCCTGTTCGCCGGCACGCTGGGCGACAACATCGGCCTCGGCGACCCGGCCTGACCGAGGCCGCATCCTCGAGGCGGCGCGGCGGGTCGGGCGCCGACCGCGTGATCGCGTCGCGGCCCGAGGGGCTGGACGCGCCGGTGCTCGAGCGCGGCGCGAACTTCTCGGCCGGCGAGCGCCAGCTGATCGCGTTCGCGCGCGCCCTGGCCGCGACCCCGAGATCCTGATCCTGGACGAGGCGACCGCCAGCGTCGATCCCGAGACCGAGCGCCTGATCGAGCGCGGCATCGCCGAGCTGATGCGCGGCCGCACGTCGATCGTGATCGCGCACCGCCTGTCGACCATCCGGCGCGCCACCCGCATCATCGTGCTGCACCAGGGCCGCATCGCCGAGGAGGGCACCCACGACGAGCTGCTGGCGCCCGGCGGCATCTACGCGCGGCTCTACCGCCTGCAGATGGCCGCGCGAGCGGCGCCGCCGAGGCCGTATGATGGCGGGCTCCCGTGATCCCCTTCCGTGACATTCGCGACGCCCGGCTGACCGACGAGCGCGGGACCATCTTCAAGCAGGCCGAGCTGGCGTTCGCGCTCTGTTATCCGAGCCCTACGCGGTCGGCATGTCGTCGCTCGGGTTTCAGACCATCTACCGGCGCCTGAACGAGCTGCAGGCGTGGCGGCCGAGCGGGCCTTTCTGCCCGACGACGCCGCGCGGCGCGGGCCGGCGGCGACCCGCTGCGCACCTACGAGAGCGGGCGGCCGGTGGGCGACTTCCCGGTGGTGGCGTTCTCGCTGGCCTACGAGCTGGAGCTGGCCGGGCTGGTCGACTGCCTGGACCTGGCCGGGATCCCGGCTGCTGGCCGAGGAGCGGCTGGCCCGCGCCGAGCGGTTCCCGCTGATCGTGATCGGCGGGCCGCTCACGTTTTCGAACCCGGTGCCCGCCGCGCCCTTCGCCGACGTCATGCTGCTGGGCGAGGCCGAGGAGACGATCATCGAGCTGTGCGAGGCGATTCGCTCGTCGACGTCGCGCGGGGCCCTGCTCGCGCACCTGGCGAGCCGGCCCGGCTTCTACGTCCCGCCCGTCCACGGCGAGCGCCCGCCGGCCGTCGCGGCGGCCGACGACACGCTGCTGCCGGCCTTCTCCCAGATCCTCACGCCGCACACCGAGCTGGCGAACATGTTCCTGATCGAGCCCGAGCGCGGCTGCCATCGCGGGTGCACCTACTGCGTCATGCGCCGCTCGACGAACGGCGGCATGCGCCTGGTCCAGCCCGACCGCGTGAAGTCGCTGATCCCGGCCGACGCGCGCCGGGTCGGGCTGGTGGGCGCGGCGGTGACCGACCACCCGGGGCTGCCCGAGATCCTGCGCTTCATCGTGGACAGCGGGCGGCAGGTCGGGATCTCCAGCTTGCGGGCCGACCGCCTGGACGACGAGATCGTGGGGCTGCTCCGGCGGGGCGGCTACCGGACGCTGACCACCGCCGGCGACGGCGCGTCCGAGCGCCTGCGCGACGACATCCAGCGCAAGACGCGCGAGCGGCACATCCTGCGGGCGGCCCAGCTGGCGCGCGCGCATGGGATGCAGCAGTTAAAGCTTTACATGATGGTTGGCCTGCCCGGCGAAACGGACGCCGACATCGACGAGCTGGCCCGCTTCAGCCTGGAGCTGGCTGGCGTGGCCGGGCGTCTGGTGCTGGGGATCGCGCCGTTCGTGGCCAAGCGCAAGACCCCGCTCGACGGCGCGCCGTTCGAGGACATCGCCGTCCTCGACGCGCGGCTCGCCCGGCTGCGCGCCGCCGTCAAAGGGCGGGTCACGCTGCGCCCGACCTCGCCCAAGTGGGCCTGGGTGGAATACCGGCTGGCCCAGGGCGGCTTCGCGGCCGGCCACGCCGCCGCCCGCGCGGCCCGCGCCGGTGCCCGCTTCGCCGACTGGAAAGCGGCGTTCGCGGAAGTGGAACGCCCGCCCGTCGTCGCCGTCAAACCGCCCGAGCGCCGCCGCCCCCTGCCCCAGGTGGCGTGACGCCAGGGACCTCGCCGTCCTCGTCCTATCCGACCTTCGCTATCGCGTCGATCTCGACCAGCGCGCCCTTCGGCAGCCCCGCGGCCTGCACCGTGGCCCGCGCGGGCGGCTCGTTCGGGAAGAATCGACCGTAGACCTCGTTGACCGCGCCGAAGTCCTGCAGGTCCGCCAGGTAGATCGTGGTCTTCACGACAGAGGCGAACGAGGCGCCGCCGGCCGCCAGCACGGCGCCCAGGTTCTGAAGCACGCGCTCGGCCTGGACCCGGACGTCGCCCGCCCCGACCATCTCGCCCGTCCTGGGGTCGAGCGGGATCTGGCCCGAGCAGAAAAGCAGCCGCCCGGCCGAAACCGCAACCGCTTGTGAATAAGGGCCGATGGCCTTGGGCGCCTCCGGCGTGGAGATGATCTGCCGCGACATGCGCGCAGGATACCGCTATCCTGCCGGCGTGGCAGCGGACGCGCGTCGCGTGAGATCTCATCCGCAGCGCCGCGTGCGTGGGCCCTTCCGCCCCGGCGCGCCCGCGGTCACCAGCGACACGCTCATGGGCGAGGTGCTGGCCCGCCTGGGTGGCTCGGGCCGCGCCCGCGAGTTTCGGGCCTTCGACTGCTTCTCGCGCAGCGTGGGCCCGACGTTCCGGGCCAAGACGCTGCCGGAGCGGCTGGCCGGAACGACGCTGTTCGTGCGGGTGTCCTCGTCGGCGCTGGCGCACGAGCTGGTGCTGCTGCGCGCGGAGATCTTGGCCCGCATGGCGGCCGAGCTGGGCCCCGGCATCGTGACCGAGCTGCGGACCCGCGTCGGCAACGTCCAACCCGAAAAATGAAGGGCAGGCTCTCGGCGCTGGCCGCGCTGCTGGTCCCGGCGGCGGCGCTGGCGCAGGGGTCGGTCGCCGGCGTCGTGAAGCTGGGCGGTCCAGCGCCGCCGCGCGCCGCGTACAAGGTCACCAAGGACGCGGCCGTCTGCGGCGCCGACCAGCCGAACGAGGCGGTGGTCGTCTCGCCGGCGGGCGCGCTGGCCAACGTCGTCGTTTCCCTGCGCGTGCCGCGGCCGGCCGCGCCGCCGCCGCCCACGCCGAACGCGGCGGTCGATCAGCGCGGCTGCCGGTACCAGCCACACGTCCAGGCGGTCACCGTCGGCACGCCGCTGGCGCTGGTCAACAGCGACGCCGTCCTGCACAACGTGCACGGCAGCGCCGGCCCCGTCCAGGTGTTCAACGTCGCGATGCCGATCCGCAATCAGCGCCTGCCGACGAAGCTGACGCGGCCCGGGCTGGTCCACCTGCGGTGCGACGCGGGCCATACCTGGATGGGCGCCTGGGTCAGCGTCTTCGAGCACCCCTACTTCGCGGTCACGGGCGCCGACGGCAAGTTCGCGATCAAGGACGTCCCGGCCGGGCACTACACCGTCGAGTACTGGCACGAACCGGCCGACGGCAAAGGCCCGGGCGTCACCGCGACCGCCGAGGTCGACGTGAAGGACGGCGCGACGGCAAAAGCGGACGCGACCCTGAAGCTCTGATCGGTCGTCGCGGGCAGACGTGAGCGGCAAAAAAACGCCCACGCCCGCCGGCGGCGGGAACGTGGGCGCGATGTTCAGCGAGCTGGGGCTACTTCTTGCAGCTGTCGCTGCCGACCGAGATCCAGTCCTTGCCCATCTTCATCTCGCCGGTCCAGGTCAGCTCCTTCTCGCCCTTCTTCGTGTAGGTCTCGCGGAAGCTGACCTTCTGGCCGCCCATCGAGCCGTCGCCCGAGAACACCAGCTTGTCGCCTTCCCAGCCCGGCGAAGACTCGCTGATCCAGCCGCCGGTGTTGTCGGCGCCGATCGTGACGTACTTCTTGGCGGCCGGGTCGTAGCCCAGGAATCCGCGCGCCTTGATCGGCATCGGGTGCGCCTTCGACTTCTTCTGGTCGTACTCGATCGCGATCCAGAAGTTGTCGATGTCCTTCTTCCCCTTGAAGGACGACTTGTACTCCTGCTCGGGGCCGAACGGGCCCGCGGGCTGCTTGCCGTCACAGCGCCAGCTCCCCTCGAACACCTTGAGCTGGTCCAGCTCGGTGGCCGGCTTCGGCGCGGGCGGCGGCGCGGCGGCAGCGGCGCGGCGGGCGCCGCAGCGGCAGCGGGCTTGGCCGCGGTGGCCGAGGCCGGTGCGGCGGCGGGGGCTGCTGCCGGCTTGGCGGCCGGTGCGGCGGCCGGCGCTGCTGCCGGCTTCGCGGCCGGCGCGGTCGCCTTCGGCGGCATCGCCGCGGCCGGGGCGGGCGGCGGACCAGCGCTGGGCGTCTGGGCGACGGCGACACCGGCGAGCGTCGCCAGGGCGCCAAGAGCCACGGATGTTCCGATCGTGCGGAAGTGCTTCATGGGGGGGCCTCCTCGGCTGGACCATATCCGAAGGGGCAAACCACCCCAAGCATAAAGGCGATTTACGATCACTTGACGAGGCGATCGCGTCGCGTAGCGACCCGACGAAAGCGGTCATTTCCGGAATTGGATCGCGCCCCGATTCGGCCCCGCGCGCGACGATCTCGACGGCGGCGCGTTCCGACGACGACCGCGTCCGCGAACTCCGCGACGGCGCGCGCCGCCTGCGGCGTGCGGATCCCGAAGCCGACGGCAACCGGCACCCGCCCTCCCCCGCGCGCGCGGATCGCCGCCACCTTCTCGCGCGGCTCGTGCAGGTCCGCCAGCGTCGTGCCGGTGATGCCGGTCATCGACACGTAGTAGACGAAGCTGCCCGCCGCCGCCAGCGCGGCGTCGATCCGCGCGTCCGTCGACGTCGGCGCCAGCAACGGCACGTAGTCCAGCCCCTCGCGCGCCAGCGACGTGCGCAGCGCCGGATCCGCGTCGGGCGGGTAGTCGACGCACAGCACGCCGTCGACGCCGGCCTCGCGCGCTTTGGCGGCGAACGCGTCGGTGCCCGTCACCAGGATCGGGTTCGCGTACCCGAACAGGACCAGCCCGACGTCCGGACACGCGGCGCGCAGCTCCGTGCACAGCGCCAGCGACCGGCGCAGGCCGCCGCCCTTGGCCAGCGCGCGGTGCATCGCCGCCTGGATGGCCTTGCCGTCGGCCGAGGGATCGCTCCACGGCACGCCGACCTCGATGACGTCGGCGCCGGCGTCGGCGGCGGCCTTCATCAGACGGAAGCTGGTCGGTCCGTCCGGATCGTCCGCCGTCAGGTAGACGATCAGCGCGGCGCGCTTTTCGGCGCGGGCGCGCGCGAACCGGGCGGCCAGTCGCGGCGCGGCCGTCACGGCGACTCCGCCAGCCCCAGACGCTGGCTGATGGTGCCCATGTCCTTGTCGCCGCGCCCCGAGACGTTGACGATGATCAGCGAATCAGCGGGCAGCGCAGCCGCCACCCGCGGCAGCGCCGCGATGGCGTGCGCGCTCTCGAGCGCGCACAGGATCCCCTCGCAGCGGGCCAGCCGCTGAAAGCCCTCCAGCGCCTCGTCGTCGGTGACGGCCATGTACGAGCGCGCGCCCGTGTCCTTCAGGAACGAGTGTTCGGGGCCGACGCCCGGGTAGTCGAGACCCGCCGAGATCGAATGCGCCTCGGAGATCTGCCCGTCGTCGTCGCACAGCACGTAAGAGCGCGCGCCGTGCAGCACGCCGACGCGGCCGCGCGCCAGCGTGGCCGCGTGGCGGGCGGTGTCGACGCCGTCGCCCGCTGCCTCGACGCCGTAAAGGCGCACCTCGGGATCGCGGCACGAAGGCGTGGAAGAGGCCCATCGCGTTCGAGCCGCCGCCCACGCAGGCGACGCAGGCGTTCGGGCAGCCGACCTTCGACCTCTTGAATCTGCGCGCGCGCCTCGCGGCCGATGACCGCCTGCAGCTCGCGCACGAGCAGCGGGTACGGGTGCGGCCCGGCGACCGACCCGATCACGTAGTGCGTGGTGCGCACGTTGGTGACCCAGTCGCGCAACGCCTCGTTCATCGCGTCCTTCAGCGTCGCGGTGCCGTCCTTGACCGGGTGGACCTTGGCGCCCAGCAGCTTCATCCGCAGCACGTTCAGCGCCTGCCGCTCGACGTCGACGGCGCCCATGTAGACCTCGCACGGGATGCCGAACAGCGCGCAGGCGGTCGCCGTCGCGACGCCGTGCTGGCCGGCGCCCGTCTCGGCGATGACCCGCGTCTTGCCCATGCGGCGGGTCAGCAGCAGCTGCCCGATGCAGTTGTTGATCTTGTGCGCGCCCGTGTGGCACAGGTCCTCGCGCTTCAAGTAGATGCGGACGTTGCGGCCGGCTTCCCGCGAGATCTCGGCCGACAGCCGGGCCGCGAACCCCAGCGGCGTCGGGCGGCCGACGTAGTCGCGACAGCAGCCGATTCAGCTCCTCGTTGAACGCCGGGTCGACCGACGCCGCCGCCCAGGCCGCCTCGAGCTCGTCCAGCGAGGGGATCAGGGTCTCGGAGACGTAGCGTCCCCCGAACAGACCAAAACGTCCGGGTGTGGCGGCGGCGGAGATCGACATGGACGAAACCTATATCGCGGCGCGCGCCGCCGCCACGAAGGCGGCGACCTTGGCCGGATCTTTCGCGCCTGGCCGCCGCTCGACGCCGCTGGCCACGTCCACGCCGTCCGGGTGGGTCGCGCGGATGCCGGCCGCCACGTTGTCGGGCGTGAGCCCGCCGGCCAGCACGAACGGGCGCCGCGCCGCGCGGGCGATGACCGGCCACGGGGCCGCGACGCCGCCCCCGCCGAACCCGTCGACGAAGGCGTCGTACAGCCACAGCGCCGGCGACCACGCGGCCGGCGGCGGCAATCGAAGCTTCGTCGCGGACCCGCACCGCCTTGATCAGGCGGCGCGCGTCCAAAGTGGCGTAGTCGGCGGCCTGCTCGTCGCCGTGGAGCTGCGCGCGATCGAGGCCCAGCTCGTCGAACGCGCGCGCGATCGTCGGCGGCCGGCAGCGTTGACGAACACGCCGACCTTCAGCACGCCCGGCGGCACGGCCGCCAGCACGGACCGGGCGGCCTGCCGGCCCGACGTGGCGCTTCGAGCCCGCCCACAGGTTGACGCCGATGGCCCCTGCCCCGGCCTCGACCGCCATCGCCGCGTCGTCCGCCGTGGTGACGCCGCAGATCTTGATCAGCAGCGGCATCTCAGCCGGCCAGCGCCTTCAGCGCGGCGGCCGGGTCGGGCGCGCGCATCAGCGTCTCGCCCACCAGCATCGCGTCGACGCCGGCCGCCCGCAGCCGGGCGACGTCGGCGGCGTCGCGGATCCCCGACTCGGCGACGATGATCCGGTCGGCCGGCACGCGCGGCCGCAGGCGCGCCGCCAGCTCGCGATCGAGCGTGAACGTCCGCAGATCGCGATTGTTGATCCCGACGATCATCGCGCCCGCGTCGACGGCGCGCGCGACCTCCGCCTCGTCGTGCGCCTCGACCAGCGCGTCCAGCCCCGCCGCGGCCGCGGCCGCCAGCAACGCGCGGAGCTCGCGGTCGTCCAGCGCCGCGACGATCAGCAGCACCGCGTCGGCGCCGCCGGCCCGCGCCTCGACGATCTGGTAGCGATCGACGACGAAGTCCTTGCGCAGGATCGGCAGCGCCGCACGCGGCGCGCGCGGCGGCCAGATCCGCCAGGTTGCCGCCGAAGAACGGCCCGTCGGTCAGCACCGACATCGCGCGCGCGCCGCCTGCCGCGTAGGCGCGGGCCATCGCCGCGGGATCGGCCCCCTCGGCGATCCAGCCGGCCGACGGCGAGCGGCGCTTGAACTCGGCGATGCAGGTGACGGCGCCCGGCTGCCGCAGCGCCCGGGCCAGGCTGCGGGCCGGCGGCATCTGCGCGGCCGCCGCCTCGACGGCCGCCAGGGGCCGCGCCGCGCGGCCGGGCCTCCACGTCGACGCGCGTGCGCGCCAGGATGTCGTCCAGGATCATGACGCCGCAGCCGGGCGCGGCGCGATCCGCCGCAGCTTCTCCAGGACCGCCAGCGCGCCGCCGCCGGCCAGGACCGTGCGGGCCGTCGCCGTCGCGGCGCGCAGGTCGGAGGCGCCGCCGCTGACGTAGATGGCCGCGCCGGCCGTCATCAGCGTCGCGTTGCGGGCGGCCTCCGGGCCGGCACCGCCGAGCACGTCCAGCGCGATCCGCGCGTTGTCGGCCGGCAACGCCGCCGCGCAAGCCGGCCGGATCGCTCTCGTCCAGGCCGAAGTCGGAGGGCTTCAGCTCGTAGCCGCGCACCTTGCCGTCGGTCAGCTCGGCGACGAACGTCGCGCCGGCCGGCGCGAACTCGTCCAGGCCACCGGCGCCGTGGACGACCATGGCGCGCGACGACCCCAGCGCCGCGTGGGCCTGGGCCAGCAGCTCGCAACGCTCGCGGCTGAAGATGCCGTTCACGTGAAAGCGCGCGCCGCACGGGTTGGTCAAGCGGCCCCAGCAGGTTGAACAGCGTGCGGACGCCGACCTCCTTGCGCGGGCCGACGGCGTGCTTGGTCGCCGCGTGGTGGGCCGGCGCGAACAGAAACGCCAGCTTCGCCTCGCGCAGGCAGCGCGCCGCCGTCTCGGGCCCGGGCGCCGGGTCCAGCCCCAGCGCCTCGAGCACGTCGTGCGACCCCGACTGCGACGACTGGGCGCGGTTGCCGTGCTTGGCGACGACCACCCCCGCCCCCGCGACGACGAACGCCGCCAGCGTCGAGACGTTGATGGATCGCGACCCGTCGCCGCCGGTCCCGCAGGTGTCGACCAGGATCGAATCGCCGCCGTCGACGCCGACCATCCGCTGCCGCATGGCGCGGGCGGCGCCGACGATCTCGTCGACGGTCTCGCCCTTCATCCGCAGCCCGACCAGCAGCCCGCCGATCTGCGCCGGCGTCGCCTGCCCGTCCATGATGCTGCCGACCACCTCCGCCATTTCGCCGGCGGTCAGGTCCTGGCGATCGACGACGCGGGCCAGGGCCTCGCGCACGTTCACGGCCGCCCTCCCCGGGTGACGAAGTTGCGCAGCAGGTCCTTGCCGGCAGGTGGTCAAGAACGACTCCGGGTGGAACTGCACCCCCTCGACCGGCAGCGTCCGGTGGCGGACCGCCATGATCTCCTCGTCGGCGGTGCGGGCGGTGACCTCCAGGTCGGGCGGCACGCTGGTCTTCTCGATCACCAGCGAATGGTAGCGCGTCGCCTCGAACGGGTTCGGCAGGCCATGGAAGAGCCCCTTGCCGTCGTGAAAGATCTGCGAGGTCTTGCCGTGCATGACGCGCGGCGCGCGCACCACCTGCCCGCCGAACGCCTGCCCGATCGACTGATGGCCGAGGCAGACGCCCAGGATCGGGATCTTGCCCGCGTAGGTGCGGATGACGTCCAGGCTGATGCCCGCCTCGTTCGGGCGTGCAGGGGCCGGGCGAGATCACGATGTGCGACGGCGCCAGCGCGGCGATGTCGGCGGCCGGCATCTCGTCGTTGCGGATCACGCGAACCTCTTGCCCGCCGCTCGCCAGGATTTCGCTCAGGTACTGGACCAGGTTGTAGGTGAACGAGTCGTAGTTATCGATGACCAGCAGCATCTACTTCGCCTCCGCGCGGGCCATCTCGACCGCGTTCAGGACGGCGCGGGCCTTGTTGACGCACTCGAGGTGCTCTTCGCGAAGGGACGCTGTCGGCGACGATGCCGGCGCCCGCCTGCACGTGGATCGTGTCGCCCAGCGTGACCAGCGTGCGGATCGCGATCGCCAGGTCGGCGTTGCCCGCGTACGAGATGTAGCCGACGGCGCCGCCGTAGATCCCGCGCCGCGAGGTCTCCAGCTCTTCGATGATCTCCATGGCGCGGATCTTCGGCGCGCCCGACAGCGTGCCGGCCGGGAACGCGGCCCGGATGACGTCCGACGGCCGCGTGCCCGGCGCGACGCGCCCGCGGATGTTCGAGACCAGGTGCATGACGTGCGAATAGCGCTCGACCGACAGCAGCTCGCTGACCTTGACGCTCCCGGGCGTCGACACGCGCCCGACGTCGTTGCGCCCCAGGTCGACCAGCATGACGTGCTCGGCGCACTCTTTCGGGTCGGCGCGCAGCTCGCGCTCGAGCGCGGCGTCCTCCTCGGGCGTGGCGCCGCGGCGCCGCGTGC
Source organism: uncultured Pseudomonadota bacterium (assembly GCA_963737345.1). Taxonomy (GTDB): domain Bacteria; phylum Myxococcota_A; class Polyangia; order Fen-1088; family Fen-1088; genus JADGRB01. The sequence goes on from CAVTSM010000003.1 coordinate 42,800, forward strand.
CGGCGATGGGGCGCAGCTCGATGTCGCCCCCCTCGAGGCGGACCAGCGTCTCGGGCGAGGCGCCGGTCACGATCGCCTCCGGGAACTCGAGGTGGAACATGTACGGCGACGGGTTGATCACGCGCAGCGCGCGGTAGACGTCGAACGGGTCGACGCCGGCGCGCGGCGTCTCGAACCGCTGCGAGTAGACGACCTGGAAGGCGTCGCCCGCCAGGATGTACTCCTGCACGCGTCGCACGCCGGCCTCGTAGGCGTCCGCGCGGCCACCGTCGAGCGCGGCGTGGCCGTGGGCGGCCGCGGGTCCAGCACGCGCAGCGGCGGCGCCGGCCGGGCCAGCTGTTCCAGCACCGCCTCGATCCGCCCGCAGGCGTCGTCGTAGGCGCGCCCCGGATCGCCCTCCGAGACGTCGGCGGCGGCCACGACCTTCACCGTGCCGCGCAGGTTGTCGAAGATGACGACGGTGTCGGTCAGCGCGAAGCAGACCTCGGGTAGGCCCAGCGTGTCGGGCTTGGTCGACGGCAGCCGCTCGAAGCTGCGGACGGCGTCGTACCCCAGCCAGCCGACGGCGCCGCCGAAGAAGCGCGGCAGCCCCGGCGGGATGGCGGGCGCCAGCTTGGACAGGTAGTCGTCGACGAACCGGAGCGGCGCGTCGGCCCGCACCTTCTCGGCGATGCGCAGCTCGCCGCTGGGCTCGGCCGTCAGGATCTCGACGGCCGAACCGCGGGCCCGGACGACGGCCCGCGGGCGCACGCCGGCGAAGCTGTAGGCGGCCCACTTGTCGCCGCCGACGACGCTCTCCAGCAGGAATGAGTAGGGCCCGCGCCCCAGCTTGGCGTAAGCGGATACCGGGGTGTCGCTGTCGGCGACGACCTCGCGATACACGAACGCCAGCCGGCCGCGTCGGGCCAGGTCGAGGAAACCAGCACGATCCGGGACGAAACGCACGAGCCGGACACCATACCACGCCGGCGGTTCAGCCTCGGATCGAAGCGGCCAAAAACGGGTAAGCGGCGGGGATTCGGTTATCATCGGCGCCCCGGGTGGCGCGCGCCCGGCCCACCCTCGTGCACCACGACGATTCCCCACCGGCACCCGGACCCCGCACGCGTCGGTTCGTCGCCTGGACACTGCGGCACGGCGACCCTGCTCTGGGCCCTGGCCATCCTGCTGGCGATCCCGGCCGCCTGGCGGACCGTCACGCTGTACCAGCACCTGCGCAGCGACGTCGAGGAGCTGTTGCCGCGCGACGCGCCCAGCGTGGTCGCCATCGGCGAGCTGCGCCGGCGCATGGCCGGGCTGCAGTACCTGGGCGTCATGGTCGACGTCGGCCGCCCCGAGAACCTGGCCGCCGGCGAGCGTCTGCTGGACGACCTGGCCGCGCGGGTTCGCCAGTACCCGAAGACCGAGGTCAGCGACGTGCGCGTCGGGTTCGCCGCCGAGAAGGCCTTCGTCGAGGCGCACGCCGGCAGCCTGATCGACCTGCAGGATCTGCGGACCATCCGCCAGCGGATCGAGGACCGGCTGCACTGGGAGTACGCCAAGAAGACCGGCACCCTGCTGGACGAGGGCGAGCCGGCCCCGCCGCTCGAATTTCGGCGACATCGAGCGCAAGTACGCCGGCCAGCTGGGCGGCGGCGACCTCGAGGGGAACCGGTTCTCGAACCGGTCGCTGCGGGCTGACGCTGATGATCATCGAGGTGGGCGGCTTCTCGACGGGCGCGTCGCAGGCCGCCGCGCTGATCCGCCACCTTCAGGACGACGTGCGGGCGCTGGGCGGGACCGACCGCTACGCGCCGGGGATGCGCATCGGGCTGGCCGGCGACGTCGCCATCTCGGCCGAGGAGATGGCGGCGCTGGTCCAGGACCTGACGCTCTCGTCGGTGGTGGTCGTGGTGGCGGTCCTGCTGGCGCTGTTCGTCTTTTATCGCTGGGCGCGCAGCCTGCCGGCGCTGTTCCTGCCGCTGGCGCTGGCGGCGGTGTACGCGTTCGGCCTGGCCAGCCTGCCGCCGTTCCGCATCACCGAGCTGAACTCGAACACGGCGTTCCTGGGGTCGATCATCATCGGCAACGGCATCAACTTCGGCATCATCCAGCTGGCCCGCTACGTCGAGGCGCGCCGCAACGGCCGCGACCGTCGAGGACGCGCTGGCCATCGCGCTGTGGGGGACCCGCTGGGGGACGCTGTCGGCGGCGATGGCGGCGGGGGTCGCGTACGCGTCGCTGGTCGCGATGCAGTTCCGCGGGTTCCGGCAGTTCGGCGCCATCGGCGGCCTGGGGATGGTGTTCGCCTGGCTGACGACCGTCGTGCTGATGCCGCCGCTTGCTGGCCTGGCTGGACCGCGGGTCGAAGGGCGCCGCAGCCGCACCGCTCGTCCGGGCGCATCATGGGCGCGGTCGCGCGGATGGTGGCGCGCCCGGCCGCGCCTGTTCGTGGGGCTGGCGGCGCTGCTGACGGTGCTGTCGATCTGGGAGGTGCGGCGCTTCGGGCGCGATCGGCTCGAGTACGACTTTTCGCGGCTGCGCCGGCGCGACACCTGGGTCGGCCGGCGAGGGCTACTGGGGCAAGCGGATGGACACCCTGCTGGGGCGGTACCTGACCCCGACGGTGATCCTGACCGACAGCGAGGCCGAGGCGCGGGCCGTGACCGCGCGGCTGCGCGCGCGAGGCCGAGCACGCGCCGCTGGCCGAGCATGATCGCGTCGATCCGAACGTACGACGACGTCGTGCCGCCCGACGAGGCCGCCAAGCAGGCGGAGCTGGCGGTGATCCGGCGCAAGATGACGCCCAACGTCCGCGAGAGCATCAGCGCCGCCGATCGGCAGAAGCTGGATCGCTTGATCGGCCCGCCCGCCGAGGCGGGAACGCCGGTCGCCGCCGCACGCCCGATCCGCGCCGACGAGGTGCCCGACGTCCTGACCCGCGGGCTGCGCGAGCGCGACGGGACCACCGGGCGCGCGGTGCTGGTCTACCCCAACCCGACCGAGAGCTGGTGGCGCGGCGAGACGATCGCGACGTTCGTGAAGCTGCTGCGCGAGGCGGCGCAGGCCCCGGCGGCGCTGGGCGGCCGCCCGGCGCGCGTGGCCGGCGGACCGGCGTTGTCGTTCGACATCATCTCGTCGATGGAGCGGGACGGGCCGCTGGCGTCGACGCTGGCGTTCCTGGGCGTGGTCGCGACCGTGCTGGTCATCTTCCGGCGCGGGCTGGCGACGCCGTTCGTGATCGGGTCGCTGGTCGTCGGCGTGCTGTGGCTGGTCGCGCTGACGATGAGGCTGGGGATCAAGATCAACTTCGTGAACTTCATCGCCTTCCCGATCACCTTCGGGATCGGCGTCGACTACGCGGTCAACGTCATGGCCCGCTACCTGCGCGACGGCGGGCGCGACGTGGGCGGCGCCATTCGCGGAACGGGCGGCGCCGTCGGCCTCTGCTCGCTGACGACGATCATCGGCTACTCGTCGCTGCTGATCGCGCAGAACGTCGGCCTGTTCCTGTTCGGCGTGCTGGCGGTGCTCGGCGAGCTCGCCTGCCTGACCACCGCCGTCATCGTCCTCCCCGCGGTCCTGCATCCTGCGTCCGCCCCGACGCACCAGCCCGACGCGGCCCGCGCGTCCGGAGTGGGACCGACGAGCGCACGCCGCGACGCGCCGCGACCGCGGCGTCACGCGGGACCGCGGGCGCGAGCGTCAGCGCGCCGGCTTCGCTGACGAGCCAGCCCGAGCGCGCGCCCTGAGCAGCAGGACGGCGGCGCCCCAGAGGCCGGCGGCGACGTCGTCGAGCATGATGCCGGGGCCGCCGGGGAGGCGTTCGGCGCGTGCGGGCGGGCCAGGGCTTGAGCTGGTCGAAGAGCCGAAAAGCGATGAAGCCGACGATCAGGGCGCGCGTCGTCTGAGGCGCGACGATCCAGGTCACCAGGACGCCGGCCACCTCGTCGATGCAGACGATCTGCGGGTCCTCGATGCCCAGGCGGCGCTCGACGCGACCCGAGGCCCAGATGCCGACCACGTGTCACCACCACCGCCGCGATCGCGACGGCCACCGGGCCGTGCGGGCGCAACAGCAGGTAAAGCGGGATCGCGCCCAGCGTCCCGGCGGTGCCGGGCGCGATCGGAACGTGCCCGCAACCGAACCAGACCGAGAGCACGTGGGCCGTGATGTCGGCCGCGCCTCGCAGCGGCCGGCGGCGGCGCGCGGCGGCGACGTCGACCGCTCACGACTGCCAGACGCGCTCGCGTTCGACCCAGTCGAACACCTCGCGCAGGATGGCCACGCCGTTGCGGGCGGTCGCCTCGTCGATGGTCAGCGCCGGCTGGATGCGGAAGCTGGCCGCGTAAGCCATCGTCAGCAGGCCCCGCCGCACCGCCTCGCTGAAGATCCGCTCGGTCACGCGGCGCGGCAGCGGCGCCTTGGTCTTCTTGTCGGCCACCAGCTCCATCCGGATGAGCAGCCCCACGCCGTCGACGAAGCCGACGAACGGATAGCGGTCGACGAACGGCTCCAACTCGCGCTTGAGCACGCCGCCCACCACGCGCGCGTTCTCGGTCAAGCTCTCCTCGTCGATGATTCGCAGCGCAGCGGCGCCCGCTGCCGCGGCCAGCGGGTTGCCGCCGTAGCTGGACGACGATCCGGACGGGTTCCCCCAGGGCTTGGCCTGAGCAATTTCGTCCGTGGTCAGCAGGCCCGACAGCGGAAATCCGCCGCCAAAGGCCTTGCCGATCGTCACCACGTCGGGCCGCACACCGGTGTGGTCGAGACCCCACCGCATGCCCGTCCGCCCGAGGCCGGTGATCATCTCGTCGACGATCAGCAGGGCTCCCAAATCGTCCGCCATCGAGCGAACGGCTGGCAGGAATTCCTTGGGGGGGATCACGTTTCCGGCGGTCCCCTGCATCGGCTCGACGATCACGGCGGCGACTTCGCCGGCGCTGGCGATCTTCACCTGCTTGCGCGCGATGTCGGCGCAGGCCAGCCCGCAGCTGGGGTAGGTCAGGTTGACCGGGCAGCGGTAGCAATCCGCGTAAGGGACCTGGTGCGCCCCCGGCACCATCGGCCCCAGCTGGTCCTTGAAGGTCGAGCCCATCAGCGACAGCGCGCCCATGGTCTTGCCGTGAAACCCGCCCCAGAAGCTGACGAACTCGTACTTGCCGGTGGCGCACTTCGTCAGGCGGAGCGCGCTCTCGACGGCTTCGGCGCCTCCGGAGTAGAGCTGCAGCCGGTGCACGCCGGGTGCGGGCGGCTGCGCGGCCAGCCGCTCCGACAGCTCGACGCGCGCCCGCGACGTGAAGGAGCCCACCGACGCCTTCGCGGCCTGGTCCTGCACCGCTTTGACCCAGGTCGGGTGGCTGTGCCCCAGCGCGTTCACGTTGATGCCGCCGATGAAGTCCAGGTAGGTGTTCCCGTCGACGTCGGTGACCGCGCTCCCCTGCCCCTCTTCGACGACGATGCCGGCCATGACGGCGTAGCCCTGCAGGCCCGGAGCGGCGTGGACGTCCTCGCGCGCGCGCAGTGCGCGGCTCTCGGGACCGGGCACCGCGGTCTTGAGGACCGCCTTCTGATTCTTGGGCTGCGAGTGGTTCATGGGCTGGTGTCGTGGGCGGCCGGTCGCGTGGGTTGGGCGGCGCTTCGGCCAGCAGCGTCCGTCGCGGTTGAGAACACGAAGTATCGCTGCATCGGGTAGTTCCAGGCGTTGCTGACGATCACGGACGTGATCACGCGGGCCAAGAAATACTCGATGCGCAGGATCACGTGGAAGAAATACTCGCCCGCGGTGTTCAGACCCAGGCTGGCCAGCGACACGACCCCATAGCGCCAGGCCTGTCGGGTCGCCGGCTGGTCCCGCGAACGGTAGGTGTACCAGCGGTTCATCAAGAAGCTGGTGACCGCGCCGGCCAGCGCGGCGACCGGCGTGGCGGCGACCGCGTTGAAATCGGCGAGCTCGACGCACGCCACCATGACCAGGTAGTCGATCGCCGTAGCCACCAGCGCGACCGTGTGGTGGCGGCCCCATTGCCGCCAGCCGCGCGGCGCGGCCGAGGCCGCTGGCGCTTCGCCTTCCAAAGGTGCGGCTAGACCGTCCCGACGGGGACGTCGGGCTTCGTGACGATCGCGTCCTGCGCGTCGAAGGCGTCCCGGGCGGCCTTTTCACGCGCGCGCAGCGCCGCGGCGACCGCGGACAGGCGCTGCACCACCGAGACGTTGGAGACGACGGCGACGACAGTCAGCGACAAGATGATCGGCAGCTCGCGCAGCGCCAGAGACGGCGACCCGGCGAACAGCGTGCTGCAGATGGGCGTCAGTGACGAGCCGGTGAGCAGGTAGGCGGCGCGCTCGCCGCGGCGCATGGCACCGCGCGGCGGATCGACGCGCATCGCCTCGGCCTTGGCCGTCGAGTAGCTGACCATGAAGGCCCCGGCCAGCGCCGCCAGCACGATGAACAGGACCTGGTCGTGCCCGCGGTAGTAGTAAACCAGCCCGGCAAAGAAGAAGAGCTCGCCGTAGCGATCGACGGCCGCATCGACCACCTCGCCCGCGTCCGACGACTGCCCCGTCTTGCGGGCCAGCAGGCCGTCGATGATGTCGCCGAAGGCGGCCACGATCGCCAGCACACCGGCCAGGCCGAACCAGCCGAACCCCAGCGCCACCCCCGCCCCGGCGGCCGGCACCAGCGACGCCATCGTCACCATGTTGGGCGTGATGTGCAGCGCCGCGAACAGATCGATGAGCGGCTCCAGCACCCAGTAGACCATCTCCATGACGGGCTTCTTCAGGAACAGGCTGCCACCGTCCGACTCCGTACGCCGGTGCCGCACCCGCCCGATCAGAGCCGAACGAACGGCGTAGGTGATCGAAAGCAGCGCAAACAGCGACGTGGCGACGATGGAAATAGTCAGGTCGGCCATGGGTGTAGCTCCTCAGCCCTGCGAGGCCCGGCTCCGCTGGTTGCGCGCCGTGCGCGTGACCGACACCTCGTCGGCGTCCAGCGCCGCCAGCCCGTCCAGCGGAAGCTCGCGCCCGCCCTCGCGCGCCGAGGCGTAGGCGGTCGTGATCAGCTGAACGCAGCGGAACGACTCTTCGGCCTCGCGCCCGACGTACTCGCCGCGCGCGATGGCCGTCTTGAAATCGTCGAACATGGAGTTGAACCAGGTGACGTGGCTGGAGTCCATCCAGTCGGACGAGATCGCCTGGCGCTCGAAGGCCCATCCCGTCGCGCCGCCGGCGCCCCGCTCTTGGACGGCCACCTCGACGTCGTCGTCCTCGACGCGGATCGCACCGCGGTCACCGTGCACCGTGTACAGCACCTTGCGCACACCGGCGTTCCAGGACAGGTGAGCCGACGCGATCCCGGTCGGGAACCGCAGGTTGCACGAAAAATCGTCCTCGGTGTCGTACGGGCCCAGCGTCGCCGTCCGCGCGCTGATGGCGACCGGATAGGCGGCCAGCCACTCGAACGCCAGGTAGAACGTGTGGCTGCCGTGGTCCATGGCGATGCCGCCGCCTGAGTACCGGCGCTCGCGCCGCCAGTCGGTGCGCCAGGTCGCAACCCCCTTGGCGTGGGTGTTGCGGAAGGTCTGCAGCGTGACCAGGTGGACCTTGCCGATGCGCCCCGAGGCCAGCACGTTGCGAACGGTCTTGATCACCGGCGCGTGTTTGTAATTGTGGCAGGGATAAAGCACGCGCTCGGACGCGATCGCCTGGCGCAACATCGCGCGCGCCTCTTCCAGCGTCGCGGCCAGCGGTTTTTCGCACAGGACGTGCAGCCCGCGCGACAGAGCGTCCAGGGCGACCGTCGCGTGGTCCGACGGCGGGGTCGCCACGTCGACGAAATCCAGGTTCGCGGCTTCGGCGTCCAGCAAAGCGCGGTGATCGGCGTAGACGCGTGCCCGGGGCCAGGCGGCCTGGGCGGCGGCGCGGCGGTCCGCCGAGACGTCCGCGATGGCGACGATCTCGACGTCACCGCCGGAGCCGGCGGCCGTCTCGGCACCGAGCTTCTCGGCGCGCTGGCGGTAACCCGCCGCGTGCCCCTTCTCCATGATGAAGCCGTAGCCGATCAGCGCGCCGCGCAATGTGTGCATTTCGCCCCTGATAGATGCCGCATTTCGGTGCCAATTACCACAACCGTGGATCTAAGTCCGAAACCGGCGAGATCCATTGACGAACGCCCGCCCGGGAGACTAGCTTCCGCTGCCATGAACGACCCGCTTTCGACGAGCGATCCGGAGGTCTTCGGGCTCTGTCGCGCCGAGGAGCGGCGCCAGGCCGAAAAGATCCGGCTGATCCCTTCCGAGAACTACGTCTCGAAGGCGGTCCTGGAAGCCTCGGGGACGGTCTTCACGAACAAGTACAGCGAGGGGTACCCGGGAAAGCGCTACTACGAGGGGCAGGACTTCGTCGATCCTCTCGAGCAGCTCACGATCGAACGGGCCAAGGGGCTGTTCGGGGCAGCCCACGCCAACGTCCAGCCCTACTCGGGCTCGCCGGCCAATCTGGCCGTGTACCTCGCATTTTTGAAGCCCGGCGACAAGGTCATGGGGTTGGCCCTCCCGATGGGGGGACACCTGACCCACGGATGGAACGTGTCGATCACGGGCAAGTTCTTTACGCCGGTGCAGTACGGGGTGCGCAAGGACACAGGCCGGTTGGACTACGACGAGATTCGCGACCTGGCCAAGAAGGAACGCCCGGCGCTGCTGTGGGCGGGCGGAACCGCCTATTCGCGCCTGTGGGACTTCGAGACGATGGCCTCGATCGCGCGCGACGTGGGCGCGCGGTTCTGCGCCGACATCGCTCACATCGCGGGCCTGGTCGCGGGCGGCGTGCACCCCTCCCCCGTTTCGCACGCCGACGTGGTGACGACCACGACCCACAAGACGCTGCGCGGCCCGCGCGGCGGCATGATCCTCTGCCGCACCGAGCACGCGCAGGCCATCGACCGGGCCGTGTTTCCCGGGTTGCAGGGTGGCCCGCACGTGCACAACACGGCGGCGCTGGCCGTCGCGCTGAAGGAGGCGGCCCAGCCGTCCTTCAAGGAGTACGCGAAGCGGGTGGTGGCCAACGCCCGGGCGCTGGCCGCCGAGCTGATGGCGCGCGGCTTCGACGTCGTGTCGGGCGGCACCGACAACCACCTGATCCTCATCGACCTCACCAGCAAGAACGTGCCGGGGAAGGTCGCCGCGCGCGCTCTCGACAAGGCCGGCATCGAGCTGAACTACAATTCGGTCCCCTACGACACGCGCAAGCCGTTCGATCCGTCGGGGATCCGCCTCGGCTCGCCGGCCGTTTCGAGCCGCGGAATGGGCGAGCCCGAGATGAAGCAGATCGCCGGCTGGATGGACCGGGTCGTCGCCGACCCGACCGACGAAACCGCCGCCAAGGTGCTGGGCGAGGTCCACGAGCTGACGCGCAAGTTCCCGGCGCCGGGCATCTCGATCTAGGGCCGCGCAGTCGAATCGACGGCACGATGCTGGGCTTTGACTACAAGAGGGTGGCCGTCGCAACGGCGCTGGTGCTGGCCGCCGGCGTCGCGCGGGCCGAGACAATCGAGCTGGTCGACAAGACCAAGCTGAACGCGAAGATCGTTCACTACTACGACGGCGTTTACACCGTCGAGACGAACGGGCAGAGCATGAAGCTGCCGCGCGAGAAGATCCGCGCCATCACCTTCCAGACGCCCCCCGCGCGCCCCGAGTTCTCGACGCCGGAAAAGACCTTCGACAGGTGGCGCAAGGCCCTGGCTGAAGGGGCCAGCGAGAAGGTCATCGACTGCTACGCCCTCATGTACCAGGGGATGCTGGCCACCCAGATGGGCCTCGGGCAGGCCCAGGACGGCATGAAGAAGATGCAGAAGGAGATCGAGGGGACCAAGTTCCAGATCAAGGAGTCCAAGCTCAAGGGCGACACCGCCACCTTGAAGGTCCTCCGCCAAAAGGGCGACGAAAGCGACACCGGCGAGGTGGCCTTCGTCAAAGAAAACGGCGAATGGAAAATGTTGCCTCCGCAATAGCGGCGGGCGTGACTCGGACTTGATTAAGCGCCTTCTATTCGTCGCGGCGGTCTTCGTTTGCTTTGGGTCCAGCGCCTGGGCCAAGGGGGCGATCGATCCGGTTTGGGCGCACGGGCGCGCCGTGGACCTCAATCCCTTCCGCAAGGTCGCGGCGAATACGCCCGCGCCCGCGCCGGCCGCGCCCGCGCAGCGGTGCCAGCGGGACGACGACTGCGCCGGGGAGAGCATCTGTCAGGGTGGCGCGTGCAAGCCCATCCAGATTCGCACGAACGTCCTTTATCTCTACTACCGGGACGGGGCCTTTCGCGAGGCGATGCTGCTCTACTGGGCGCGCAAGTCCAACCCCGGTTACACGGTGGTCGCGCCGCTTTATTGGCATTACTGGAGCCCGTCGTCGGAGACGACCATCCTGGCGCCGTTTTACTGGCACTTCGAGGACCGCATCCAGCGCAGCACCGTCACCTGGGTGACTCTGGCGGTTTACACCCACGACGCGCGCGGCAGCGGCTTCGGGCTGATGCCCCTCTTTTACGCGGCCGGCGGCGGCAACTGGGCGGTGCCGATCCTGGGCACGTTCGCCTTCCACGATCCCGAGACGCACAAATTCTCCGGGGCGGCGGCATTTCTGTACTGGTGGCGGCGGGGCCCGGCGGGCGCGACCGACCTCGGGTTCCCGATCTTCTATTCGACGCGCTCGGCAGCCAGCGCGTTCACGTTCGCGCTGCCGTTGAACCTCTATTGGCGGCACGACGACCGCAAGAACCTGCTGGCTGTCCCGCTGTTCTTTTGGAACGAACATCGGACCGGATCGTGGTTCGTCAGCTGGCTCGGCTACGGCCATCGCGAGGGCTCTGAGTACGGGCGCTCGGTCGCCTGGCTCTACTGGTGGGGCGGCGACGACAAAGAATCCTCCAGCTACCACGTGCTTTTCCCGCTGGTCTGGGACTTCGCCCGGCGCAAGGACCGCGCCACCGTCGCGTTCCCGCTGTTCTGGCGGTTTCGCGGGCCCGACTGGAACACCACAGTCGTCGCCAACTTCGCCCACATCCGCCAGGGGACGTGGTGGTTCAACACGTTCTTCCCGATTTACTGGGGCAGCGGCGACGACAAGACCGGCCGGTTGACCCGACTGGTGTTGCCCTTCTTCTACTGGCACCGGTCCGACCAGAACAAGCAAGCCACGCTGGTGACGCTGCTCGGCGGGTATTCGCGCGACACGGCCGCCCAGACGCGCAGCTGGCTGTTCCTACCGCTTGTCGCCTGGGGCCACGCGGACCGCGGCGGCGAACGGCGGATGATCACGCCGCTTTACTACAGCCGCACCGACACCGATCAGGGCGCGGCGACGCACCTGGTCGGCCTGCTGTTTTATCGCCGCAGCGACGGCCAAGGCTCGACGACCACGCTGTTCCCGCTGTTCTGGCGTTTCTGGGACGCCCCGACGGGCGCGACGGCCACGGCGCTCTTCCCGCTTTACGAACACCGCTCCGGGCCGCGAGACGACACGACGGTCGTGGGGCCGGTCTACTGGCGGTCCTTCAAGAACGGCGGTTGGGGCGCGGGCCTCTTGCCCATCGCCTACTTCGGCCAAAACGCCGGGCGCAGCCACGGCGTCGTGTTCCCGCTGTTCTGGCGGGTGGCTGACGCGCGCTCTTCGACCACCGTCCTCCTCCCCCTGTTCTACTGGCGCAGCCAGCCGCGCGGGTACGCCGGCGGGATCCTGCCCCTGCTGCTGTTCTTCGGACGCCACGACCAGAGCCGGTACGCGGTTCAGTTCCCCCTGCTCTTCCAGGTCGCCGACGCGCGCACCCGCACCAGCACCACCGTCACGCCGCTGGGCTTCGTCCAGCGCGACCCGGACGGCACCAGCCTCGCGATCGGCCCGATCCTGCCCCTGGTCTACGCGCGCATCGGCGAACGGCGCTCGCACTTCGCACTGTTCCCGCTGTTCTGGCACTTCATCGATCGGGACGCCGACCGGACCACGACGGTGGTCGGTCTGTACTGGCACCGGCGCTGGGGCGGTGAGACGACCGACGCGCTGTTCCCACTTCTGCACTACCGGCGGGGCGCCCGTCCCGGCGGCACCGACGAGACCAGCTTCACCCTGTTTCCGCTGGTCCATTACCGACGCGACGCGAACAGCCGCGTGCTGGTCACGCCGCTCGGCGGCTCGCTGCGTACGCCGGCGCGGACGGCTGGGTTCATCGGCCCCTACTTCTGGTACAGCGACGCGAACCTGAAGGTCGGGTTGGTCCCGCTGCTGCACACCGACGTCCGCCGCGCCAGCGACGGGCAGCACCTCACCCAGTGGGGCCCCTGGTTCCGGATTACCGGGCCCGGCTACACGTCGCAGGGGATCTTTCCGCTGTTCGGGCGCTACAGCGATGCCCGCGAGACCGACACCTGGGTCGTGCCGTCGTACTTCCGCCTGCGCCGCACCAACGGCGACGCCGTCGACGCGCTGTTGCCGCTGTTCTGGCGATCGGCCTTCGGCGCCCACGTGACGACGGTGATCGGCCCCTACTTCGAAAGAACGACCGAGACTCACCACGCGGTCGCGCTGGTGCCGTTGTTCGTGCACGACGTCAACCAGCAGCGGTCGCTGACCGTCGTGCCGCCCCTGCTCTTGTTCCACAGCGCCGCCAACGACGGCAGCCGCGCGCGGACTTCGTGCCTGGTGCTCTATTACCACCACCACGAGGGCCAAGATCGGACGACGGCGCTGTTCCCGCTGTTCTGGTCGACCGCGAATCGCGACCGCGACCGCGACGTGTTGTTCCCTCTTTACTGGCACTTCGCCGACCGGGTGACGGATTCCAGTTGGACACTGGCGGGGCCGCTCTTCTGGTCGCGGGCGGGCACGCGTCACACGCGCGGCCTGTTGCCGCTGGCCTGGTTCACCAGCGATCCGGCGGCCGGCGACCGCTCGCAGGCGGTGATGCCGCTCTTTTATCACCGGAGCGGGCGCGACCTGTTCTCGCTCTACACGGTGGCGGCCGGATACCACCGGAACGGTCCCGCCAGCTTCTGGTACGCCGGGCCGGTCGTTCACACCGACAGCCCGAAGAGCAGCTTCACGATGGTCGCGCCTTTCGTGTTCACCCACCGAAACAAGACCACCGAGACGACCACCACCGTGATCCCGCCGCTGCTCCACGTCTCGCGGTCGAGCCCGGAGTCCGGGCTGTCGAGCACGCTGGGGATCGTCTGGCACCGCCGCGACATCGCCAGCTCCAGCTGGACCGTGCTGCCGCTTTATTACGACGTGCACGAGTACCGGCTGTCGCGCTTCACGATGCTGCTGCCGTTGTTCGGCCGATACGCCGACGAGGCGACCCACGAAAGCACCACGATCGCGCCGCTCTTTTACCGCCACGTCACGCCCGCCAACGTCACGATGGTGGGGTTCCCGCTGCTGTGGGACTTCAAGCGCGGGCAGGATCGGACGACGGTGGTGTTCCCGTTTTACGCGCGCTGGCAGCGCGCCGACCACGTGGGCACGTACATCTTCCCGTTCTATTACGCCCGCACCGGACTCGGCCCGGACGGCAAGCCCGACGGAACCTGGCGCCACTTCGTGTTCCCGTTCTACGACTCGGGGGTTCAGCGGCCGGGCGACTTCATGTGGGAGGTGCTGGGCGGTTTGTTCGGGCACGAACGGATCGGCCGCCACAACTTCCTGCGCCTGTTCTACTTCACCATCGAGACCTCGCCGACTCAGCCCCAGCAGGCGGCCTGGTACGGCCAGGCGCCCCCGCCCCGCCGCAAGGCCGTCGCCCGCGGTCTGAACGTCGCCGGCTGGTAGTCACAGTTTCGTCAGGGAATCGGGCGCGCCCAGGGGATCGGGCGCGCGCAGCGGATCGGGCGCGCGCAGCGGGTCGGACGTCCGCCGGGGATCGACGGGCTCGCCCAAGACGCGCGCCCGCAGCGGGCCCACCAGGAAGATCGAGCCGCAGGCCACCACCAGATCGCCGGCTCGCCGCGCCTGGGCCAGCGCCGCCGCCGGATCCGCAATCGCGGTGACATCGGCGAACCGGGCCTGCGCCCGGGCCGCCAGGTCGGCGGCGGGCAGCGCGCGCGGGCTGTCGTTGCCGGTCGCGATGAGCCGGCGGGCGACGGGAGCCAGCGCCGCCAGCATCGCGTCGACGTCCTTGTCGCGGGCGACGGACATCAGCAGCGTCACAGGCCGTCCGGCTGCGATCCCCGCCAACGCCGCCGCCAGCGCGCGGGCGCCCTGCGGGTTGTGCGCGCAGTCGACCCACAGATCGTCGGCCAGCCGTTCCAGCCGCCCGGGCCAGCGCACGCCGGCCAGGGCCGCGGCGATGGTCGCCGCGCCAGACCCGTTCAGCGGGCGGCCCAGGCGTTCAGCGATTGCCTCCGCCAGCGCGACGGCGATCGCGGCGTTGTCCATCTGGTGGGCACCGGCCAGCCCAACCTGCGCGGCAGGCGCCGAAAAGTCGCTGTCCAGCCAGCGCAGCGGCGCGCCGACCTCGGCGGCGCGCGCGCGTATGACCGCCGCGGCTTCGCCGGAAAGGCGCCCCACGAAGCACGGCACACCCGGCTTGAGGATGCCGGCCTTCTCGCGCGCGATGTCCGCGATCGTGGGGCCCAGATAGTCCGTGTGATCGATCCCGATCGACGTGATGGCGGTCGCCAGGGGCTCGCAGCAGGTGACCGCGTCCAGGCGACCGCCGAGTCCCGTCTCGAGCACCGCGATCTCGACGCCAGCCTCGGCGAACGCCAGAAGGCCGAGAACGGTCGCGATCTCGAAGTACGTCAGTCGCTCGCCCGAGGCCTGGACCTGCAGGTCCAGGGCGGCCAGCCGATCGCCGCCCACCTCGCCGCCGTCGACCCGGATCCGCTCGGTGAAGCGGGCCAGGTGCGGCGACGTGTACAGACCGGTGCGTAGCCCCACGCCCCGCAGGATCGCGTCCGTCATCGCCGCCGTCGACCCCTTGCCGTTGGTCCCGGCGATCTGGACCGTCAGGTACCGGCGCTGGGGGTCACCGAGGCGCGCCAGCGCGCGCCGAACCCGGTCCAGGCCCATCTCGACGCCCAGCGTGGCGGCCGCGCGGTCCAGGCGCGCCAGCAGCTCGGCGTACCGTGGCGAAGCCGGCGCCGCCATCGCCCGTCTAGGCCGACGCAGGTGCGGCGGCGGGCCGCGGCCCCAGGAACCGCACCAGCCGGGCCAGCGTGGCGCGCATGTCGCGGCGGTGGACGATCGTGTCCAGGAACCCATGCTCGAGGAGGAATTCGGCGCGCTGGAACCCCGGCGGCAGCCGCTGGCGGATCGTGTTTTGGATGACCCGCGCGCCGGCGAAGCCGATCAGGGCCTTCGGCTCGGCCAGGATGACGTCGCCCAACATCGCAAAGCTGGCGGCGACGCCGCCGGTCGTCGGGTGCAGCAACACCGAGAAATAGGGCAGCCCCGCCTCGCGCAGCCGCCCCAGCGCGGCCGAGGTCTTGGCCATCTGCATGAGCGAGAGCACCCCCTCTTGCATGCGGGCGCCGCCCGACGCCGAAAACACCATCGCCGGTGAGCGCCGCTCGAGCGCTCGCTCGAACACGCGGGTGATCTTCTCGCCGACGACGGAGCCCATCGACCCCCCCATGAACTCGAACACGAAGATGCCCAGCTCGACCGGGGCGCCTTCGATGCGCCCCGAACCCGCCAGCAGCGCGTCCGCGCCACCCGCCGTGCGCCGTGCGGCCCGCAGCCGGTCGGCGTAGCGCTTCTGGTCGCGGAACCCCAGCGGGTCGACGCTCTCCATCGTCGCGTCCGCTTCGACGAAGCTGTCAGGGTCGAGGATCAGCTGCAGCCGGCGGGTCGCGGTCATCGGGAAGTGGTGCTCGCACTGCGGGCACACCATGTCGTTCTTCTCGAGGTCGGCTGTCAAAAGCGCCGCGCGGCAACCGGGGCACTTCGTGAAAACCCCGGCCGGCACACTGCGTTTCTCCTCGGAAAGCTCGTCTTCGCGATCTTCGCGTTTGTACCAGGCCATCTCCGGCAGGGAGAATAACAGACGGATCATCGACCCGGGTGCCGCCCGGTTTGTTATGCTGCCGCCCGTGCATTTCGGAGTTTGGCACAAGATAACGGACGCCCGGGCCGCCGCCCCTGATGCAGCCGGCGTTCTGCAGACCCGCGCCGAGGGTGTGATGGACTACCGCGTCGGCCGCAGCGCGATGGTCCTTTACGCCTGCACCGACCCCGACGAGACGCTGCGCGGCTTCGTCGAAGGGCGCGGCGCGCGACAGATCGAGCGCGCGGTCAGCGCCGGGGCGCGCTGGATCCGCTTCGCCGAATCGCCCAGCCCGCGGCTGGAGCTGGACCGCCTCCTCAAAGGGTTCGTCGAACGGTTCGGATCGCTGCCCATCAGCAACGCCAGCAGCGGCCGCCGGGCCGCAACCGCCGTGGACGGCGAGCAGGCGTGAGCACCGCCGGAAGCGGTAATCCGCGGGCCGGTCTCAGCTATCGGGACGCGGGCGTCGACATCGACGCCGGCGACGAGCTGGTCGAGCGGATCAAGTCGCACGTGCGCCGAACCCACCGCCCCGAGGTGATGGGTGGGCTGGGCGGCTTCGCGGGCCTGTGCGCCCTGCCCGGCCGCTACAAGGAGCCGCTGCTGGTCTCGTGCACCGACGGCGTCGGCACCAAGCTGAAGCTCGCCTTTCTGACCGGGCGCCACGACACCGTCGGGATCGACCTGGTGGCGATGAACGTCAACGACCTGGTCGTCTGCGGGGGCGAGCCCCTGTTCTTCTTGGACTACTTCGCCTCTGGCAAGCTGCAGGTGGGCGTCGCCGAACGCGTGATCGCGGGCATCG
Organism: uncultured Pseudomonadota bacterium; assembly: GCA_963737345.1. GTDB lineage: Bacteria > Myxococcota_A > Polyangia > Fen-1088 > Fen-1088 > JADGRB01. The sequence continues at coordinate 59,629 of CAVTSM010000003.1, forward strand.
CCGACGGCTGCCAGACCGCCGGCTGCGCGCTGCTGGGCGGCGAGACCGCTGAGATGCCCGGGTTCTACGCCGACGGCGAATACGACCTGGCCGGTTTCTGCGTCGGCGTGGTCGAGAAGAGCCGGCGCATCGACGGGACGAAGATCCGGCCCGGCGACCGGCTGCTGGGTCTCGCGTCGTCGGGCTTTCACTCGAATGGCTACTCCCTGGTTCGCAAGGTGTTGCTGGACGAGATGGGCCTGCTGCTCGACGCGGCGCCCGCCGGATTCGATGAACCCCTGGGCGAGATCCTGCTGCGCCCGACCCGCATCTACGTGCGGGCGCTGCAGGCGCTGGCCCAGGCCGACCTTCTGCACGGCGCCGCTCACATCACCGGCGGCGGCCTGGTCGACAACCCGACCCGCATGATCCCGGACGGTGCCCACCTGAAGCTGCAGATCCGCGCCGGCAGCTGGGACGTTCCGCCCGTCTTCGAGCTGTTGGCCAGGGGCGGTCGCGTCGCGCCCGAGGAGATGCGGCGGACCTTCAACATGGGCATCGGTATGATCGTCTGCGTTCCCGCCGACGGCGTCGCCGAGGCGGTCGCGCTGCTGGAGCGGGCGGGAGAGAAGGTGTTCGCCATCGGGCAAGTCGGTAGCGCCGACGCGCCGGACGCCCCCGTCGAGTTCCTGGCCGCATGAACGTCGGGGTGCTCGTCTCGGGCAGCGGGACCAACCTTCAGGCGCTGATCGATCGCGGCCAGCGCGGCGAGCTGGGTCCGGCGCAGCTGGTGGTCGTCGGTTGCAACGTTCCGGACTGCCCGGCGCTGGCGCGCGCCAAGCTGGCCGCCCTGCCGACGTTCGTCGTCGACCACCGGGATTACAGCGATCGACCGGCGTTCGATCGCGCCCTGGTTGCCGCGCTGCGCGCCCACCAGACCGACCTGGTCGTGCTGGCCGGATTCAACCGCGTGCTGGGCAAGGACCTGCTGGAAGCGTTCCCGGGCCGCGTGATCAACATCCACCCTGCCCTGCTGCCGGCCTTTGCCGGCGTCAAGGCGCAGCGACAGGCGTTCGACGCCGGCGTCAAAATCGCGGGCTGCACCATCCACTTCGTCGACCACGGCGTCGACACGGGCCCGATCATCGCGCAGGCGGCGGTGCCGGTGCTGGACGACGACGACGACGAGGAATTGCGGGCGCGCATCCTGGCCGAGGAGCACCGGCTGCTACCGGCGGTGGTGCGGGCGATCGCCGAGCGCCGGGTCGTGCTGGAGGGGCGGCGCGTGCGGGTACTGGGCGTGACGCCGGGGACCGAACCGCTGCGCAGCCTCTGAGGGCGCGGGCGGCATGGTCGACACTAACTTTTTCGACGTCATCGTCTGTGGCGGCGATCTGGCCGCTCTGACGGCCGGGGCGCTGCTGGCGCGACGCGGCTTTCGGGTCCTTCTGGTCGGCGAAAGGGCCACGGACGCCGCGTTGGATCTGGGCGCGGTGCCGGTGTCCCGCGCCCCCGCGGTGCTACCGCCGCTGGACGATCCACATGTCGGCCGGGTGCTGAAAGAGCTCGACTTCACCGCCCTTCTCAAGCGGCGCACCGGCCCGGGCGCGGCCGTGCGGGTCTGGGTCGGGCGCCAGTCAGTCGACCTGACCCCGGACGCAGCGTCGCTGGAACGCGAGCTCGGGCGGGTGTTCGGTGCGCCCGTCGCCGCCGTGGCACCGCCGCTGGCGCGGGCGGACGCGTGGGGCCGATCGGTCGAGCCATTGCTGGCCACCGCGATGACGCTTCCGCCGCATGGATTTTGGGAGCGGCGCGAGGTCGGGCGCACCGAGTCGCTGTTGCCGCGGCCCGGCACCGACGCGCTGGCTCCGCTGGCCGTGGACCATCCTTTGCGCACGATCGCGGCGGCCCCCGGCGCGGCCGCGCTGGATTTGGCGCCCGGCGCCGTCGGACCGCTGGCGGAGGCGCGCGCCTTCGCGCTGGCGCGGCGTGGGACTCAGGTGGTCGACGGCGGCCTGGCCGGGCTGCAAGAGCTGCTGTTGGGCCGATTCGAGGCGTTCGGCGGCGAGCGCCGGCGGCATGTCGAGCCGATCGGCATCGTCACGCGTCGCGGCCGCGCCGTCGGGGTTCGGGTCAGCCCCCGCGACGAGACCATCGGCTGCCGGTGGCTGCTGTGGGGTGGCGGTGCGGCGGACCTGCAAGCGATAGAGGGAGACACGCTGCCCAACCGCGACCGCACCCGCCCGCTGCGCGTGGCCGGGTATCGTCACGCCCTGGCCCTGATCGTGGGGGGCAAGGCCCTTCCGGCGGGGACACCGCCCCGGGTCCTGGCGGTCACCGACTCGTCGCGGCCGCTTTGGGAAGACAACGCCGTGGCGCTGACCGTCGGCCGCGCCAACCCGCGCGAGCCCGAGCGAATCCCGCTCTGGATCGAATGCGCCGTTCCCCCGCACCTCGTCGATGCGGGACCGGCCTACCTGCGCACCCTGCGCGGGCGGTTGCTCCAGACGGTCGAGCAGCTTTACCCGGGCTTCGGTAAACAGGTGGCGCTGGTCGCTTCGGCGCACGACGGGCTGCCCGCCAGCGGACCGCTGGCGACCAAGCCGGGCGGCGCGGTCCCCCAGCCCGGGCGCGTTCAGGCCCCGGCCCCCCTTTATGGACGGGCCGCCGAAGGCCCGTTCGACGTCGCCGGCCTGCCGCATGCCACCGCCATCAAGAACCTGCTGCTCGTCGGGCGCGAGAACCTGCCCGGCCTGGGCATCGAAGGCGAGCTGGTCTCGGCCTGGGGCGCCGCGCGCCTGCTGGGCGAAGCCGCCGTGCGCCGCATCTCGCTCGGCCGGCGCGTCCTGCTGGGCGGCAACTAGCTCTAGCGACTGCCGCTACGGGCGCCGCCGGCAATAGCCGGCGATCAGCTGGGCATCCTCGGGACGCAGCGCGATGAACCGGACGCCCGTCCGCCGGAAAGATCCGACGCTGGCATCGGTCACGACCAACCCGCGCGCCGAAATCTCTTCGCGCGAGCCAGGCAAAGAAAACGAGAGCGCCAGCTCGGTGCGCGGCTGCACGGCGGTGCCACGGGGTCGCTTGATGGTCATGCCTGCCGGCGCGATGTCCTCGGCCTGACACAGCTGGACGTGCCGGCTCTTGGGCCCGGCCGCGCGTGGTCCCGGCTCGTCCGTCACCGTCACCGCCACCGCCTTCTTCACCGCGAACACCGCCGGCACGCGGTCACACCGCCGGCGTTCTTCGACGGTCCTACGCCGATCCGAGGTCATGTTTTGGATAGTAATCTCGGTAGGCGGCAGCGCAAAAAATCGCGTACTTCCGGCTCAACCGGCCAGCGGCTGGGCTTCTTCGATGATGAAGTTCGGGATGTCGTCCGCGACCGCATAGGCCAGCTTGCAGGCGGCGCACTCGAAGGCCGACTCATCGGGACGAAGGGTCAATGGTCCTTTGCACTTCGGGCACGCCAGGATATCCGTCAGCTCAGGGTTGAGGGCCATGGGGCGTTTATAGCGCGTTCGGGTTACCATCACCCGCCAATGAAACGCGTCCTTTTCGCGTTGGTCCTGGCCGCCGCCTTCGGGATGTTTGCGTGGACGCTGCGGCGTTTCACGCGGATGCTCCTGGCCGGGCGGCCCGAGCAGCGCTTCGATCACCCAGACGACCGGGTCGCCTCCGTCTTCGCGTACTTCTTCGGCCAGAAAAAGGTCGTCGAGAAAACTGCGATTCCGGCCAAGCGGTGGCCGCGGTTCGTCAGCGCGCTCGGAAGCAAATACCACTTCGTCATCTTCTGGGGATTCATCGTCATCACCCTCGGAACGGTGGAGACGCTGATCCAGGGGCTGTTTCCGGAGTTCTCGTGGGCGGCGATCATCGGCCAGCCGGCGGCGGCTGTCCTGGCGCGCACGATCGACCTATTTTCAGCGGCGGTGCTGGTGCTGGTCGGCTTTGCGTTCTTCCGGCGAATCGTCCTGCAGCCACGCCTCATCCCGATGAGCCGGGACGCTGCCGCCATCCTGGGCGCCATCGGCCTGTTGATGGTGACCTACTTCGGCATGCGCACCTTCGACGGCGCCGCCGGCGAGGCGTGCTGGTGGGCGCACGTCCTCATCGTGTTGGGCTTCCTGAATTACCTTCTGTACTCGAAGCACAGCCACATCCTGGCGGCGCTACCGAACATCTATTTCCGCAAGCTGGGGCAGCGCGGGGTGCTTCCCAAGCTGAACATGGAAGCCGACGACATCGCCGGCACCGGCGTCGTTCAAGAGTGGAAGGACTTCACCTGGAAGTCGCTCCTCGACGGGTTCGCGTGCACCGAGTGCGCCCGCTGTTCGAACTTTTGCCCGGCCTTCAACACCGGCAAGCCGCTGTCACCCATGCAGGTGATTCACGACCTTCGGGACGACCTGCGCTCGCACATGCCCGACCGGGGACCGCTCGACGTGTTCATCGACCGTTTTCAGCATGGCCAGGGCGCGGACCCGCACGCGGGCGACGAGAAGATCCCGCTCATCGGCGGCCGCACGACCGAGGACGTGCTCTGGGCGTGCACGACCTGCGGCGCCTGTCAGGAGGTCTGCCCGGTGTTCATCGAGCACCCCGAGAAGATCATCCAGATGCGCCAGAACCTGGTGTTGGTGCAAGAGAAGGTCCCTCCCGATCTGGCGCGCACGTTCACGAACCTGGAACGGAACGGGAACCCGTGGGGTATCGGCGCCGACAAGCGGATGGATTGGGCCGACGGCATGGACGTCCCGACGCTGGACGACCACCCGGATGCGGAATACCTGCTGTGGGTGGGATGCGCGGGCGCGTTCGACGACCGCATCAAGAAGCAGACGCGCGCGCTGGTCGAGGTCATGCGCGAAGGGGGCGTCGACTTCGCGGTGCTTGGTCTCGAAGAAGGATGCACCGGCGACCCCGCCCGGCGCGCCGGCAACGAGATGCTGTACCAGATGCAGGCCCAGCAGAACGTCGAGACCATGAACGCCAAGAAAGTGAAGAAGGTCGTCACCGCCTGCCCGCATTGCCTGCACACGATCAAGAACGAGTACCCGCAGCTCGGCGGCGACTTCGAGGTGCGGCACCACACGCAGCTGATTCGCGAGTTGGTGGCCGCCGGCAAGATCGAGATCGAAGACCTCACGAAGGCGACCACGGCCGATGTCCCGACGCGGACCGGCCAGATCGCGTTTCACGATCCCTGTTACCTGGGGCGCTGGAACGGCGAGTACGACGCGCCACGAGCGGTGCTGGACGCGCTGCCCGGCGGCCAGGACGCGCGCGTCGAGCTGTCGCGCTCGCGCGAGCACGGCTTTTGCTGCGGTGCGGGTGGCGGGCGCATGTGGATGGAGGAGAAGATCGGGACGCGGGTCAACCACAACCGCACCGACGAGATTCTGGCCAGCGGCGTCCAGACAGTGGCCACCGCCTGCCCGTTCTGCACGATCATGCTCCGCGACGGCGTGCAGGATCGCAACGCGGGTGAGCGCGTGCAGGTCCTGAACGTGTCGGAGCTGGTCGCCAAGTCGATGAAGCGCAAGCGCGAGCTGGAAGTGGCGGAGGCGGCGTCACCCCCACCGGAAGGCGCGGCGTAGCCACCGGCCCGAAGGGGCCAGCAGGACCAACGACACGAGACCGGTCGCGAGGGCCACGGTTGCGAACGTGCGCGGGTAGCCGGCACGCCGGATGAACGTCCCCAGCGGCGCCAGTGCGATGATTCCCAGGTTCATCGCGCCGTTGGCCCAACCGAGGAGGCGCGGCCGATCGAGCGCGTCGACGTTCGTCAACACCAGCGCCATCAAGGCCGGGTAGATGATCCCGTGGGCCACGCCGAAGACGGCCCCTACCAGCACCAGGTGCCAGGGCCCCAGCACCGCCATGGCGCCGACGGCGATGGCGTAGATCAGACCCGCCCCCGCAGCGGCGCGCGCGTGGCCCCCGCCGTCGATCAGGCGGGCGATGCCGAAGCGCGAGGCGAGCGCCGCGATCGTGTAGGCGACGAAGAACGCGCGCACGTCACCTACCCCGCGCGCCACCGCGAACGGCGCGACGAACGTGAACAGCGCGCCGCCGGCCAGCGAGATGGTGGCGAGCGCGATGTACACGGGCATGCGCGCCCACACGGCTGCCAACCGACCGTGGCGTCGAAGTGGCCGGGCATTGTCGTTGACCGGGTGGTCGTCGTCGTCGAGGAGGCGCGCGCACCGGTAGGCGCCGATCGCCGCGGCCAGCGCAGCGATCGCGAACGTCGGGCGGGCGCCCCACCGCGCCGCCAGCGGCTCGGCCAGCACCGGGGCCACCGCGCTCATCCCCAGGCTCGCGGCGCCGAAGATCCCCAGCGCTTGCCCCAGGCGTTCCGGCGGCGCGATCGCCGCACAGAGGGTCATGCCCGCGCCGAAGGCCAGCGCCCAGGCCACGCCCTGCAGGCCGCGCAGGAACGCGGGGAACAGGCCCGGCCCCGACATCGCCAGGAAGCCGAGCGCGGAGATCGCCAGCACCAGGTTGGCGGCCACCATCGTCCCGCGGCTCCCGAGCCGGCGGATGATCGGCCCGATGGCCGGGCTGACGGCCAGGCTCATGACGCCGAACGCCGCCATGACGAAGCCGACCTGACCGGCGTCCGCGTGATAGTCGGCGGCCAGCAGCTTCGGCAGCAGCAGGAACGTCGCGTAGCCGAACGCGAACCAGAGCTGCGCGACGATGAGGTCGATGAAGGGGCGCGTCGCCAGGCGTTCGCCGTCTGACGCGCCCCGCAAGTCGTCGGGGTCGTCGCTGTCGGAAGGGATTCGGCCGGATCGTGGGACGGACATGTTCGCTCCAGGTTGGGGGTTCCAGCCTTGGAGCGAGTGAGACCGCCTCACCCTCTCCGCGACTGGCGAGAGAGGGCGGGTCGACCGGGTCTGCTCAGCGGTCGGGCGCGCTCTCTCGGCCGCGCTTGACGGCGACCATGGTCGCCGAAAGTGCGCGGATGCTCGGCTGCTGCCAGCAGCGCGGGCGAATCGAGAGAACGGAGAGCAGGTGCATGGGCGAACACGATGATGCCAAATCGGCCGCCCGGTCGTCAAGCGCCGCCTCCACACGTGGATGGGCGCCCGTAGAATGCATCGCGGGATGACCAGCCGCGGCGCATACATTGCGCGCATCAACCCCAGCCGGAAGGGTGGCGCGGCCGCGAAAAGGAGACGCCATGGAAGTGAAGCTGCGAACCATCCCCAGGACCCGGGTCGCGTACCTGCGGCACGTGGGCCCGTACGGCGGGGCCGGCATCGCGCAAGCCTGGCAGCGGTTCGCCGCCTGGTGCGCCGAGCACGGCCTCATGAGCCCGCGCCGCCGCATGTACGGGGTGTGCCAGGACATCCCCGACGTCACGCCCCCGGAGAAGTGCCGCTATGACGCCTGCGTCGAAGTGGACGACCGGTTTGTCGCCCAGGGCGAGATCGGCGTCGAGACCATCGCCGGCGGTCGCTACGCGTGCGCGCGCTTCGTCGGCACGTCGCCGGAGGTGCGGGGCGCATGGGACCGCTTCGTCTGCACCTGGCTGCCCAACAGCGGCTACAGACCCGCCGATGGCCCGGCGCTGGAGCTCTACGACACCGACTTCGTCGTCGACGAAAAGACCGGCGCCTTCAACTGCTGGCTCTGCTTGCCGGTGAAGGGCGAGTGAGCCGGGCATCGTCAAGTCACCCGGCCTGACTTGACTACGTCGCTTGTTCACACCAGGATCTTTGCGTGGCCAATTCGCACCTTTCGACCACGCTTGCCACTTTCGTGGCAAGGGTTCATCGGACCAAGAACCGGCTGATCTCAATACCAGCGGCGACACAGCGCCGGCTCGGCCTCTCGCGACGCGCCAACAACCACATCTTGCTGTTCTCGGTCCGGCCCCAGGGGCAAGGGCGCTGGAACCATCATCTCGCCTACCTGACGCAGGACAACGAGTTCGCCATCCCGACGGACGTCACCGGCATCCAGGGTGGCGATCCGGTCGAGATCAAGATTCACCGCGTGATTCCGGACGCGGACGCTTTGGCGGGCCACGACGCGACCACCACAGCCGGCGGTGTTCTCTTGCGCCTCGCCGAGGAAGCGGGTGAGGACGATCGGACAGCCGGGAGCACGCACGTCGACGAAATCCTGTACGGCGATCCCCGTGGCTGAACGCCAGGCGTTCGTAGACACCGGCTACTTCGTCGCGCTTCTGAACCGCCGAGACGATCTTCATTCTGCTGCCCAGAAGCTGGCGCGGCAGTTTGCGACTGAAAAACGAGCCCTGCTCACGACAGACGCCGTCCTTGTCGAGCTCGCGAACTTCTTCGCCCGCAGCCCGCTCCGCGCCCTTGCGATCTCTTCGATTCAGAGACTCCGCCCTGCCCCGGGCTGGACGATCGAATACATCACGCCGCAGCGACTGGCGCGCTCGATCGCCCGCTACGCCGCGCACCCTGACAAGCATTGGTCACTCACCGACTGCGCCAGCATGGAAGTGATGCTGGAGCACCGGGTGAACGATGTAGCGACGCCTGACCACCACTTCAGACAGGCCGGCTTCCGCGTCCTCATGCGACGCGGATAGCCGGGAGGGCGCTTACTCTTCGTCGTCGCGCGCGGCCGACAGGCGGGTGATGGTGCCCATGTCCTCCAGGGTCGTGACGTCGCCCCGGACGGTGCCGCTGGTCGCGACCTCGCGCAGGAGGCGGCGCATGATCTTCCCGGACCGGGTCTTGGGGAGCCCCTCCGTGAAGCGGATCTCGTCGGGGCGGGCCAGCGCGCCGATCTCCTTGACGACGTGGTCGGAGAGGGCCTTTTTCAGCGCGGCGTCCGCGGTCACGCCCGCCTTGGGCGTTACGAACGCGAAGATCGCCTGACCCTTCAGCTCGTGCGGCGGGCCGACGACCGCCGCCTCGGCGACGCCGGGATGTGAAACCAGCGCGCTCTCGATCTCGGCCGTCCCCAGGCGGTGACCGGCCACGTTCAGCACGTCATCGACGCGCCCCATGACCCAGAAGAAGCCGTCCTCGTCCTGCCGTGAGCCGTCGCCCGTGAAGTACACGCCCGGCACCTCGGACCAGTACTGCTTCTGGTAACGCTCGGGATCACCGTGGATGCCGCGCAACATCGAGGGCCACGGCTTCTTGATCACCAGGAATCCGCCCTCGTTGGGCTGGCAGGGCGTTCCGTCGCGCTTGACCACCTGCGGGTCGACCCCGAAGAACGGGATCGCGCAGCTCCCCGGCTTGGCGCCCGTGATGCCGGGAAGCGGCGACATCATGATGCCGCCGGTCTCGGTCTGCCACCAGGTGTCGACAATCGGGCAGCGCCCGCCGCCGATGACCGTGTGGTACCACATCCACGCCTCGGGGTTGATGGGCTCGCCGACGCTGCCGAGCAGCCGCAGCGACGACAGGTCGTGCTTCTTCACCTCCTGATCGCCCCAGCGCACGAACGCGCGAATCGCCGTCGGCGCCGTGTAGAAGATAGAGACCTTGTGGCGCTCGATGATGTCCCAGAACCGATCCTTGCCCTTGTGGTCGGGCGCGCCCTCGTAGATGAGGGTGGTGGTCCCGTTCGACAGCGGCCCGTACACCACGTAGCTGTGGCCGGTCACCCAGCCGACGTCAGCGGAGCACCAGTAAACGTCGCCCTCGCGCAGGTCGAAGACGTACTTGGTCGTGAGGTGCGCCCCCAGCAAGTACCCGCCGGTGGTGTGAACGATCCCCTTCGGCTTGCCGGTCGTGCCCGACGTGTAGAGGATGAACAGCGGGTGCTCGGCCGGCACGCTCACGGGCGCGCATTCGGCGGACGCCTTCGGCACCACGTCGTGCCACCAGACGTCGCGCCCGGACTGCATGTCGATCGCTTCGCCGGTGCGGCGCACCACCAGACAGCTCTTCACCGTCGGCGTCTGTGCCAGCGCGTTGTCGACGTTGGTCTTGAGCGCGATGTTCTTGCCGCGCCGCCACCCGCCGTCAGCGGTGATGCACATCACCGCGCCGCAGTCGTTGATGCGATCCCGCAACGCCTCCGCCGAGAAGCCGCCGAACACGACGGTGTGCGTGGCACCGATCCGGGTGCAGGCCAGCATTGCGATGGCTGCCTCCGGGATCATCGGCAGGTAGATGGCGACTTTGTCGCCGGTCTTCACGCCCAGCGCTTTCAAGGCGTTCGCGGCGCGACAGACCTCGGCGTGCAGCTCGCGGTAGGTCAGCTTGCGGCCGTCGCCCGGCTCGCCCTCCCAGATGATGGCGATCTGGTCACCCCGGGTCGCCAGGTGGCGATCCAGACAGTTCGCCGACAGGTTCAGCTCGCCGTCTTCGAACCACTTTGCCCAGGGAAGGTCCCAGGTCAGGACCTTCGTGAAGGGCTTCGTCCAGGCCAGCTCGGCCCGAGCCGTGTCGCCCCAGAACCCTTCCGGGTCATCGATCGAGCGCCGGTAGAGGCGCTGGTACTCGCCCGCGTCGCGCAGCCGCGCCTTGGCGGTGAACCCCGCGGGAGGCGGAAACTGCCGCGTCTCGCGCGAGACCGACTTGATGACTCCCGATGCTTCATTGCCCGACTGCTCGTTCGCCATGATCGTCCTCCGGAGGGGTCAGCGTATATCGAATCCGCTCAACGTTTCGCTAGCCAAACTTGGTGTCGGCCGGTGGATGTCCACCCCCGTCACGTGCGCGCCGCGCGGCCCCTGCTTGAGCCATGCGGCCAGCCGGTCGACCGCTTCATCGTCGCCGGCCGCCAGCACCTCCACGGTGCCGTCCAGCTGGTTGCGGACCCAGCCGTCCAGGCCCAGTCGGCGCGCCTCGTGCGCGGCGCTCGCTCGGAACCCGACGCCCTGAACACGGCCGCGCACGACGGCGTGAATCTGCTTCATGGCTGGATCCGCAGCTCCGGGACGGGTCGCATGGCCGGTGGGACCTCGCCGGGGGTGGCGGTGATGGCCGGAACGGGACGGGCCGCGCCCGCCGATGCCGGCCGTCCGTCGGCCGCCGCGGCCAGGACGCGCACACCACCGTCGGCCCCGATGACCGGCGCCAGAAGCCAGCGGCCGTCGTACGTGAGATCCGGCCGCCCGAACCGATCGGGTCCCGTCAGCGCCGCGGTGGCGGCATCTTCGCTGCCCACCGCAAAGACGGACGTACCGCCGCCGGCCTTCTGCGCGGCCGCGAAATACACCACGTGGTGCTCGGGCGGCAGGCGGATGGCGGCGCCGCTGGCCAGCGGCAAGGCCCGTCCCACGCCCAGCCGCGCCGGCCGGGCGGCGTCGGGAACGGCCACCGTCCGATCGACGCTGAGGTGGGCCAAGCTGTTCGCGTCGGCGCCAATGCGGACGGCGCGCAGCTCCGTCGGTTGCGGCCCGACGGGCGCGCTGCGCGGTGTATCGCCCGACAGCACCCAGAGCGTCTCGCCGCCCGGCGAAAACGCGATGTCGCAAAGAACGCTCTCGCGCACGTCCGGCGCGACGGACAACGCACCCGCGATGGGCGCGCGCCCCGGCGTGCCGAGGTCCAGCAGGAAGATCTGATTGCCCGCCTGGGTGGCCACGGCCAGCAGCTTGCCGTTGGGCGACAGGTCGACGGCCACCAGCGGGATGTCCCGAAGCTCGCGCGGAAGCGGTCGCGGCGTGCTGCGCGCCGGGTGCAACGGCGAGCTGGTGTCCACCAGCATCACGTCTGCGGCGCGGACGACGGCCAGCACAGGCGCACGCGCCGCCGCGGCCAGCCCCGCGATGGCGCCGCCCCGCCCCAGATCCAGACGGTAAATCGACTTGGGCGTGCCCGGCCCGGGCAGGTCGATGACGTCGACCGCGGCCACCTGCGAACCGGCGACGTAGGCGGCGCGGCCGTCGCTCGACAGCGCCAGCCAGCGCGCGCCAGCCACCGCGGTGCTCCCGGCCGAGATGGGGCCGTCCGCGCCGACGTCTGCCCAGCCGATCTGGCCGGAGCCCGGCGCCAGGAGCGCGGCGTACCGGCGCACGGAGATCGGGCGCTCGCCGCGTCCAATCTCGTTGCTGACCGCCACGGGTTGCGAGCCGGCGGGCGTCCCGGGCGGGACCCGCACGACCAAGCCGCCGTCGTGGGTGCGTCCCAGGACGGCCGCAGGCCGGCCGCCGACCTCGACGGTCGGCTGGCGGCCGAAGGAGCGGCCGCGCACCCAAAGCGCTTCGCCAATCACGGATACGCCATCGGAAGGCTCCATGCCGAGCTCGCCGTGCAGCGGAACGTCGCCGCCACCAATGTCGACGACGGCCGTGATCTCGGGAGCGCTGCTGGTCTCGGCCACGTCGAACGGGTCCTCGACGATCGCGTGCGAGGTGGCGCAGGCGCCGCCCATCCCGACGGCCAGCGCGGCAAGCAGCGGGCTGACGGAGCTGGGCGACCAGATCACACGCGCCTCACAGGGGACCTTCGGTGACTCCGAAGCCGATCAAGTTGTTGGGGACGATCGGCAGCTCGTCGTACTTGGCGATGAGCCCGCCGGCGGCGTCCAGCACCTGCACCTTGCCGAGAACCAGCATCTGGACGGACCCGGCCGGAGGCATGCACGCCCCGACGGTGCCGATCACCTTCGCGCCCGAGTCGTACTCGAACGTGACCCGGTGGCTGACCATGTCGCGCAGCTTCTTGTAGTCCATGGCCGCGCAAGCTACCACCACACGGGCAGCGGCCGAAAGAGCTCCCGCTGAGGAGGGGCCTCGGGCATCTGGCTTCGGGTCCCGGGTCGGAACTCTTCGAGAGGCCCGGGGCCGGAAGCCCGAGGTCCCTCTGCCGGCTTAGGGATGCCCGGGCGGCATCTGCCCCGGCTGCCCCATCATGGGGCCACCCCCGCCGGCCAGCGATTCGGTCTCTTTTTGAATCTGATCGACCGTCAGCTTCACGTCGTGCGATCCGACCCGCACCTTGGGCAGCGTGCCGAACACGTCGCCCTTCTGATGACTCATCGGATCGCCGTCTTGGTCGATGCGGGCGGTGATCGTCAGCTCCCCGTCGAACGGCCCGTTCTGGAACGGCATGTCCGCCGCCGACAGCGAGAACGGCAGGGGAAACGAGGTGGCGGGGAGCTTCTTGACGGCGATCAGCGTGCCGCGCGCGCTGGGGTTGTCCGAGATGCGGCGCGCGACCAAGTACAGCGTCCCCTGCGGCTTGCCCTTGGCGACCGACGGCGCCAGCACGATTTTTCCCGTGATCGACTGGCCGGGCGACGGCGGTGCTGACGATGGCGCGGCGGGCTCAGCCGTCGCGGCTGGGGGCGCCGCGGCCACGGGGGGCGCCGCGGCCACGGGGGGCGCCGCGGCGGGGGGCGCTGCGGCGGGGGGCCCTGCCGCCTGGTCCAGCGGCGGGATCGTGGCCGGCTTTCCGGAGCCTTCGTCCCGCTTCTGGCAGGCCGACACGGCTCCAACGGCGAGGAGGAACAGAATCAGGAGGGGGGAGCGCGGCGACATGAGCGCAACCTAGCATGCCTCGCGAGGTATCATCTTGCCCCGCATGCCCGTCCCCATCACCGCCGAGCTGGTCGCGCGCGAGCCGATCGCGGCCGGAATCGCCCAGCTGTCGTTTGCGCTGCGCGAGCCGCCGCGCCTCGAGTTCAGGGCCGGCCAGTTCGTGTCGATCGCCGTGCCGCCTTCCGGCGGTTCGTCCGCCCCATCTTCTTTTTCCGCGCCCGACCAGGAATCGCTGCCTCGCCGGTCGTACTCCATCGCCTCGCAGAGCGACGCGGGCGAGTTGCTGCGCTTCATCATTCGCGTGATTCCCGAGGGCAAAGCGTCGGAGTTCCTGATGAGCCTGCCGCTCGGCGCGTGCGTCACCATGACCGGGCCGCACGGCTTCTTCGTGCTGGACGAGCGACATCCGGGGGACGTCGTGTTCGGCGCGACAGGTACCGGATTCGCCGCCGTCATGCCCATGCTGGGCGAGCTCGCCCACCGCCGTGAGGGGGGGATCGAATCGCCTCGCTGCGTCGTGCTTTGGGGGGCGCGCCAAGAATCGGATCTGTTCGCGCGCGCCGAGATCGAGACGCTGGTCGCCCGCGCCGGCGCGGAACTACGAATCTTTCTGACCGCCGCCAGCCCCGAATGGACGGGCGACCGGGGTCGAATCACGCGAGCGATCCTGGACCGGCTGCCCGAGCTGGCGGCGCCGACTTTCTACCTGGTCGGCAACGGCGCGATGATCAGCGAGTTGAAGCGAGAGTTGATCGCCCGCGGGGTCAACCGGCGGGCTCAAATCCGAACCGAGGCATTTTTCGACTGACCAGGGGATACAATGCCCCGGATGCCTGCGGCTCGACGCGGAGTTGCCGTGGCTCGGCCCGCGCGTAACCGCTTCGCAGCCATGCCGCCCGCGGCGGCGTTGCTGCTGGGGGCCGCCGCGGGCTGTGGCATCGGCAGCGAGCCCACCCCCTCCGTCGACAAGGTGACGCCGGCCGCCGGTTATGCCGACGCGCCGGTCGCGCTGGCGATTGCCGGCGAAAACCTCCGTCCGACCTACCAGGTCGACGCGCGGACCGGCACTTCGTCGATCGAAGGGGGCGGCTTCCGCGCCACGCTCACTGCCAATGCCGGCACTGGCGCCGTCATCGAGCTCCAGAACGTGACGTGGCAGAGCCTTCACCTTTTGGCCGCCCGGCTCCCGGCGGGCACGCCGGCCGGCTGGTACGACCTGACCGTCCGCGATCCGCGTGGCCGCAGCGCGACGGCGAGACGCGCCTTCCGATCGCTGGGCCCGGACACGGCGGCGCCCGTGGTGCGGATTCGCAGTCCGCTGTCAGGCAGCAGCTTCGCGGTCGGCGCGTCGGTTCCGATCGTGGTGGTTGCCGACGACGCGATGGGCGTGATCGCGGCGCTGGACGTCACCATGTCCTCCGGCAGCGGCGCGGAGCAGATCTACCACTGCTCCGTGACGGGCGACGCCAACGTCAGCTGTGCATTCACCCTGCCCGCCCCCGGCAATGCCAATGACCCCGACATGCTGAGCATCCACGTGACCGCCATCGACGGCTCTGGGTTGATCGGCGACGCGCGGGCCCAGTTCGGCCTGGTGCGCGCGCCGACCTTCAATTCGCTGAGCCCCAAAGCAGGCACCACGCTGGGTGGTACGCTGGTCCACATCGAAGCCGGGGGTTTGAAGGGCGCCCTGCCCGAGGTGCGCTTCGACGGGGTGCTGGCAACGGTGGACGGCATCTCGACCACGGCGGTGGACGTGTTGACGCCGCCGCACCCGTTGGCCGTGACGGTGCCGGTCACGTTGACGATCGCGGGGGTGACCGTCCGCAAGGAGGGCGGATTCACCTACGTCGCGCCGCCGCTGGTGCGCACGATCCTGCCGGCATCTGGGCCGGCGGCAGGTGGCTTCCATGTGACGGTCGTCGGTGACGACTTCGCGATGGGGACCACACAGATTTTCTTTGGAACCGCCCCCTTGCGCTGCGTGCAATACAGCAACGCCAACCGCATCGACGGCGTGGCGCCCCCCGGGACGGGCACCCAGGCCGTCATCGCCGACGATTCGGTCGCCGGCAGCGTCCCCAACGCGACGCTGCCGTTCCAGTACCTTCAGGACGGCGGCGTCGGCCCGGCAGACCCCGCCCGCACCCAAGCTGACGGCGGCGCTTCGGCCGGGCCGGATGCTTCGCAGGCCCACGCCGCAGAGGCAGCGAACGACGACGCCGGCTGCCCGAGGGGCCCGTGAAGCTGCTCTCGAAACTGACGCTGCTGGCGATCGGCGTGTCGGTCCTGCCGCTGGCCATCGCTGGGTACTCTTCGCTCCACGTCGGGCAGAGCGCCCTGCGCGGCGCGCTGGAAGAAAACGAGCTCACGCTGGCCAAGCAAGTCGCCGGTTACGCCGAGAGCCACATCGACAACCTGGTCTCGATCCTGCGCGTCGATGCCCACATCTTCGATCTGACCCGCAGCACGGGAGACGAAGCGCCCTCGGCGCAGGGCTTGCTGAAGTTCCTGCAACTCGTCTATCACCAGAGCGACGATTTCTGCGCAGTCGCCATGTTCGACGAACACGGGACGTTGATGGGTCAGCCCGCCTTCCTGGAAAACCCCCAGCGGTACGAGGCCGTCAAGGGACATGAGCCGATGCGCCCCACCGACGTGGAGGGGGTCGGCTTGATGGCGCCGCTCGGCGCCGCCCTGTCGTCGGGCCAGGGCATGGGACCGATCTTCCTGGGTGGGCCCCTGCGGCTGCCGCATGTGGTTCTGGCGGTGGCGTTCGACCCGAAGTTGGGCGGCGGGCGGCGCATCCTGGCAGCCGAAGTCTCCCTGAAGCGCCTGGCCAACTATGTCGCGGGCCTGGCAGCCGGCGACACGGACGTCGCGCTGACCGACGGGCGGGCCCGCCTCATCGCGGTGGCGTCGCGCGGTGGCGCGGGGACGCTGGCCACGATCAAGCTGCCAGGCGCCCGCGACGGCGAGCCACCCTCCGGCCCGCTGGTGGCGGAGTACGTGCGCGACGGGCGGCGCCTCATCGGCGCCTACGCCCCTGTTCCGCGGCTGGGGCTGGGGGCGCTGGTCGACAAGACGGTCGATGCCGCGTTCCTGCCGGTCAACCGAATCACCTGGGCAACGCTGCTCTGGATCGGAATCGCCGCCGTGATCGGATCATTCGCTGCTCGTCTGCTGGCCCGGCGGCTCAGCGATCGGGTGGCAGTTCTGGCGGCCGGCGCGCGGCAGATCGCCGGCGGGAACCTGGACGCTCGCATCGCCCCATCGACCAGCGACGAGCTGGGCGCGCTGGGCGAGACCTTCAACCAGATGGCGGCCGGGCTGGAGGAGGCGCGCCGAAAGATCACCCAGCAGACCGACGAGATCGTGGCCTGGAACCAGACGCTGGAAAAGCGCGTCAGCGAAAAAACCGCCGAGCTGCGCCAGGCGCAGGACCTGCTCTTTCGATCGCGCTCGTTGTCGGCGCTGGGCGAGCTGGGGGCCGGGGTTGCGCACGAGATCAACAACCCGCTCACCGGCGCGCTGGGAATCGTGCAGCTGTTGCTGGCCGACCTGCCAGCCAGCCATCCGACCCGGCCGCTGCTGCAGGACCTGGAAACCGAGGCGCTGCGGATCCGCAAGATCGTTCAGAACATGTTGCGGCTCGCGCAACGACAAAGCGGTCACGATCGTGCTGCGGTCGATCTGGCCCGGACTTTGGACGACGCGCTGGAGCTGTGCGGCCCCAGCGATCTGGTCGCCGGCGGCATTCGGATCGTGAAGCACTACGGGTCGATCCCGGCGGTCCGCGGGAACGCCACCCAGCTTCAAGAGTCGTTCATCCAGATCGTTCAGAATGCCCGCAGCGCCATGAAACGCGGCGGCACGCTGACGCTGGAGACCCGCCGACTCGAGGACGCGCTGGTGCGCGTCAGCATCTCCGACACCGGGACCGGCATCGCGGCTGAACACCTGCCGCGGATCTTCGACCCCTTCTTCACCACCAAGGGCGATCGGTCGGGCACGGGGTTGGGGCTCTCGTTCGTCCACCGCACGATCGAGGACCACGGCGGAACGATCAAGGTCGACAGCAGCGTCGGCGGGGGCACGACGTTCCTCATCACCTTCCCGGCGGACGAAGGGAGGGCGCACCGGCCGTGACAGCCTCTGCCCCGCGTGGATCCGGTTGGATCGCCCTGCTGGTGCTGGGGGCCGCGCTGATCGCGGTGGCCGCGCTGGTGTCGCGCCGGCACCTCGCCTCGCGCCGGCAGCCGGCAGTTGCGACGGCCAGCGGCTCGGCAAGCGTGGCGACCGACGCCGGCACGTTCCAGGTGACGTCGGCGACCGGCCTCGTCGAGGCCGGCCGCAACGGTGCGTGGCGGCCCATCAAGCAGGGAGACACCCTCACCCGAGCGGACGCGGTGCGCACCGCAGCGGGGGCGGGCGCGACGCTGCGCCTGTCGGCCGGAACCGAGGTCGAGTTGCGCGAAAAGGTAGAGATTGGCCTCGACCGCCTCTCGAGCGGCGCCGCCGTGGATCTGCGACACGGCAAGGTCTTCGCGCGGGTCAGCGGCACCGAAGGGCTCGAGATCAACGCTCACGACACGCGGACCGCCAACGAAGGACCGGCGCACTTCGTCGTGATGTCGGACGACAGCGGGCGCGTGTCGGTGGCCGCGCTGTCCGGCCGGGCGCGATTCTCTGCCGGCGGCAGATCGCTGTCCGTGCCCGCCGGCACCGAGTCGTCCAGTATCGCCGGTGGGCCGCCAAGCGATCCGGAGCGGATCCCCGAAGAGGTGCTTCTGGACGTCGTGTGGCCGGCCGAAGAGCAGCGCCACGCCACCGAGCGAGCTTCCGTCGAGGGGCACGCCCGGGTCTCGACCAAGGTCACAATCAACGGCACCGCGGCCAGCGTTGGCCCGGACGGCCGCTTCAACGCCGAGGTCCCGTTGCGCGTGGGCAAGAACACGTTGGACGTCTCCGCCGAGGACGTCATCGGCCGCAGGCGCCACGCGACGGGCACCATCGTGCGACGTGGTCCCCCGCCCCCGCTCACGCCCGAGCCGGCGGACCTCTGGAAGAAGGCACCGTGAGCGACAACGACGACCACCAGGACGGGCCGGGAGCTGACGAGCTGCGCCGCCTTCGCGAGCTGCTGGCCGCGGCCGGCCGGCTGGCCGAGTTCGGACGATTCGCCGCCCAGCAGATTCACGAGCTGCGACAACCGTTGTTCGCCATCAAGGGCCTCGGCCAGCTGCTGCTGGAGAAAGACCACGTGGAGCTGGAAGAGGTGCTGGACTTCGCCCGGCACATCGTCGAGCAGTCGGAAAGATTGGGCGGGCTGGTGTCGAATCTCCGCCAGTTGTCCCTTCCCACTCAGCCCGCCGGCCGGGCGCGCGCCGAAATCGGCGCCGTTTTGGTGCGGGTGACCTCGCTGCTGGACTTTCGGCTTCGCAAGACGGGCGCGACCTTGCGCACGCGCATCGCGCCCGACCTCCCCCCGGTGGCAGCGACGCCGGCGTCCATCGAGCAGATCCTCATCAACCTGCTGGCCAACGCGCTCGACGCGGTGAAAGGCTCGACGCACCCGCTGGTCCAACTGCGGGCGCAGGTGCTGGCCGAAAATCCGCGCTTCGCGCTGATCGAAGTGGCCGACAACGGCCCAGGCATCGCCAAGGCCGTGCGCCCGCGGCTCTTCGAATCGTTCTTCACGACCAAAGGCGACGAGCAAGGGACGGGGCTGGGACTGGCGGTCAGTCGCGAGCTGGCGCGGGGCGCGGGCGGCGAGCTGACCTTGCTGGATGAGGCCACCGGCTGGCCTGAACCCGCCGTCACGGTCTTCCGGCTCACGCTGCCGGTCTCGCAGGAGCTGTGATGCGCGGGGCGGCGGCGGCGCGGCGGAGCTGGCGCTGGGCGCTGCTGCTGGCGCCCTTATGGGGGCGCAGCGCGGATGGCGCGGCGGCGTTCCCACCCGGCAAGCTCCCCGTCCCCGAAGCGGCGCCCACGCTCCGGGTGGTGGTCACGCCGGTTCGTGAATCGCTGCGCCTCGGCACCGACGCGGCCACCGAGATCGCCATCGACATCGCGGGCCCCGGCGCCGAGACGTTTCGTCCCATTCGTGCGCTGGCCACCGTCGGCACCGTGGAACCGATGCGCAGCCGGGGACCCGCTCACTTCCTGGCCCGATACGTCGCGCCGCCCGACCGGATCCCGCGGTTCGCGCTGCTGGCGTTCGAGCTGGGCAGCGGCGCCCAGCGCGTGCACGGGTGGACGCGCGTCGCGCTCGAGGGGTCGACGGTGTTCCCTTTCCGCACCAACGGCGGCGCCAGCGTCACGATGCGCGTGGCCGGCGAAATCTTCGGGCCCGCCGTCGCCGACAGGCAAGGGCACGTCGAGCTCCCCATCGTGGTGCCCCCCGGCGTGCAGAAGGCGGAAGCCCGCGCCGTCGACCGCAGCGGCGAATCGCGCGACACACAGGTGGATCTGCACCTCCCGGCGTTTCCGCGCGTGATGCTGCTGGCCCCGGCGGCCGTCGAGGCCGGCAGCTTCTCCGAGGTGGTCGTGCTCGGCGTCGACGACCGCGGCGAGCCGGAGGCCCCGAACCGGCTGTCGCTGGTCGCTTCGACGGGGCTCTCGCATCCTTTGGGGGGCACGCCGGGCGAGGCGCGCTTCCTGTTCGAGGCCCCCGTCCGGACCATCGCCGGCACACTGGCCCTGACCGCGTCGGCCGCCGGGCGCGTGCCGTCGCGCGCGGATACGGTCATCCCGCTGCGACCCGCGGGCGCGGATCGGCTGGATGTGGACGCCGCCAGCGACCACCTGATCGTGGGCGAGCCCCGATCGGTGCCGATCACGATCTCGGCGCGCGACCGATACGGCAACCGCACCTCGGCCGGCGGCGTCGTCGCGCGCGTGGACGGCCGCCCCCAGCCCGTCGAGCTCACGCCGGCTGGCACCGCGGTCTTCTGGCTGAACGCGCCTTCGCGTTACCAGGGCCGCGAGCGCATCGACATCCTCGTCGAGCTGGGCGCCGCGCGGGCGTCCAAGACCGTCCGCGTCACCGGCGGCCCTCCCGCGGCGCTCACGATCCATGTCGCGCCGGGCCGGGTGGTCGCCGACGGGCGGCGCGGGACGGAGTTGCGGGTCCAGGCCATCGACCGCAATGGCACGCCCACCTCCGTCCCCGGCCTGAGCTGGGAAACGCCGGAGGGGCGCATCCGAGGCGTACGGGTCCCCCGCGACGGTGAGTACGTCGCCGAGTACGTCCCGGACCGCACCCGGGAAGTGCACCGGGAGCTGGTCGCCGTCATGGCGTCCGAAAGCGTGCGGGCGGAGACCCTGGTGGATGTCGCGCCGCCACCAATCCGGGTGCTGGCGGGGGTGCACGCGGGGCTCACCACCAGCTTTGGCCCGTCGGTCGGCCCGGCGACGTTGCTGGAAGCGCTGGTACCGATCCGGCTGGCACGAGTGCGGATCTTCGCGGGGCTGGGGGTCGGCTATCTGCGGGGCGAGGTGACAGGCCGGGGTGTCCAGGGGACCGGGACGACACACGTCGAAACCAATCAGGTGCCGCTGCTGGCGATCGGGCGCGCCGGCGTGGAGTCGGCATCCGGATTCGAGCTGTCCGCAGAGTTGGCCGCCGGCTGGTCCTGGGCCTGGGTGCGCATCGCGGCCAACCCGGCGGGCATCGGCCCCGATGACGTCAGCACCGCCAATGCCCCAGCGCTGGGAAGCGCGTTGGCCCTGTCTTACCCGCTGCCCCCCGGACGCCTGGCGCTGGGCCTGCGGTATCTGTGGATCGTCCTCGACCGCACGTCTTTGGGCGATCGGTTGACCGGGAACACCGCCGGGCTGGTGGCGGACCTCGGGTACGAGATGACGTTCTGACAAAAAGGAGCGGTTCGATGATGGATTTCGTGGAGGGAATGTTCACGTCGCGGATCGCGCCCGAGCCGAGCACGCCTGTCGTGGTCAGCGTGCCGCACGCCAGCGTCCGCACCGCCGGTTTCGACGCCCCGCTGGCCCCGGAGCTGGACCTGCGGGGCGATGCCGACCTGTACGTCGATCGGCTTTACCGCGTCGGCGAGGAGGGCGGCCCCGAGACTTACGTGGCCGCCAGTCTGTCGCGCTTCGTCTGTGACCTCAACCGCGATCCCGACGACGTCAGCAAGGGAGCGGTGCCCGAGCACCCCGCCCCCGGTAATACGGACGGGCGAGGCTTCATCTGGGCGGTCACGACGGCCGGCACACCGACGCTGATCCGACCGCTGACCATGGACGAGTGGCACGCGCGCACCGCCGTCCACGCCGCTTATCACGACACGATCGCGAGGGCTCTGGCCCGTGCCCGCGATCACTTCGGGTACGCGATCCTGGTCGATGGCCATTCGATGCCGTCCCTCGGCCGCGCCGGGCACGTGGACACCGGGCGCGCGCGCGCCGACATCGTCCCGGGCGATCGCGAGGGCAAGAGTTGCGCGCCCGCGCTGACGGCGGCCGTGCGCGGCCACTTCGAGCGGAACGGTTTCACCGTCCGCGCCAACCAACCGTACAAGGGCGGCTTCATCACAGCCCACCACGGCCGCCCCGCCGACCGCATCCACGCCATTCAAATCGAAATGCGGCGCGACCTTTACATGAACGAAGAGACCTTCGCCCCCGACGAGACCGGCGTCTCCCGCCTCCAAACCGTCCTGGCCGATCTCCTCGCCACCCTGCGGACCTTGAAGCTGTAGCGGGCTGGCCAAGCGAAACGGGCGGCGGGTACCAAAGCGCGCGCCCGGCGCTGACGTGCCGCGCCGCTCCCCTCAGGGTCCTGTGCCGTCAGCGGCGTTGAGAAAGAAGACCGTACTCCCGCTGGCCACGAGCAGCTTCCCCTGCTGAGTCAAAGCCAGGGCAGACGGCTGCAAGTCACGGACGGTCGTGCCTGAAATCGTCGCCCTGAACTGGCGGAACCAGATCTGCTGGCCGGTCGAATCCAGACGCGCCACGAAAGCAGGGGCGGTGCTGGGTATGGGTGACGAGCCGTTCATGTACGAATTGGTGTACGTCCCGGCCAAATAGAGCGAATCGCTGGACGCGACCATGATGGGCGTGCTTCCGGAGAACTGGCCCTTCCAGGTCTGGCCTTCAATCGCATTCAGTGTCGCCGTCTGCGTGGCGAAGCCACGGGTCCAAAGCACCGCTCCCGTCGTCGCATCGCGCTTTTCGATGGTGTCCGGGCCATTCGCCCAGTCGTACACCCCCGACCCATCCGGTGTCACAGCCAGCGCGAGAGGTCCCGAGATGTTCCAGATCGTCGCCAATGCCGGTCCCAACTTGGTGATGGTTCGGTTCCCCAGGAAGGTGATGTCACCCAGGGTGTCGACCTGCAGGGTCCCTCCCACGTCTCCGGTGATGAGCGTTTCCTGGAGAGACTGAATCAACATCCCGTCAGCCCCGTAATGAACCGCGAACCCGCCTCCGCCCGGTGGTTGGTTCGGCAGCTGCCCACCGGTCCCAATCCCGTAGATCGTGTTGTCTGCGCCCGTCGCGACGAGGTCAATCTCGTCACTGTTGCCAAGCGACGTCATCCAGCCCGGCGTTCCGTCCGGCGTAAACTGGGCGATGCTGGCCGACTTGCCTGCGGCTTTACCCACCACAAAGATGTTTCCGGCGCCATCGACGGCGACCGGGCAGTTGTGCTGGATCCGGAAGTTGGCGATCGTCTTCGTCCACAGAACGTTCAGCTGGCCGTCGATCTTGGTGACTTGCGTCGTGACGGCGTCAGCCAGCGTGACCGCGACGATGTTGCCGGAGGGATCGACCTGACAGGCCTGTGACAGGACGGACTTCGTGAAG
Source organism: uncultured Pseudomonadota bacterium (assembly GCA_963737345.1). GTDB lineage: Bacteria > Myxococcota_A > Polyangia > Fen-1088 > Fen-1088 > JADGRB01. The sequence continues at coordinate 82,874 of CAVTSM010000003.1, forward strand.
GTCAACGGAAGCACCGTCAGGGGAACACCGTCTGGAGCGGTCACCACGGAAGGGTCCTGGCCGGGCAGAGCGGCCAACATTGGTGCGCCACCATGACCGGCGCCGCCGTTTCCCGCCGCGCCAACGTTGCCGGCGGCACCACCACGACCGGCGCCGCCCCCGGCCGCTCCGCCTTTCCCTGCGACCGCGGATCCCGCTGTTCCTGCCGCACCGCTGTTGGCACCGGCGCCCCCCCCGTTCGCGCCTCCTGCTCCAGCACCAGGATCGCCCGCGGCGCCCCCGGTGGACCCAGCCTTTTCCCCCCCGGCTGCCGCAGCCCCGCCTCCGCCCGTTCGCACACCACCACCTGCGCCGCCTCCGGAGGCCGTCCCTCCGCCGCTGGATGAACAGCCTCCAACCAACAGAATGATCAATGTCGTGGCCGCATAAACGGATCGCTGTCCAATCATGATTCTCCCCGGGTGGTTAACGAACATCAAGCCTCGGCGGCGCCATCGCAGTAACCGCTTGCGAAGTGACGCTAACACGCGCGGATCAATCTGCATGTATCCGTTTGGTCAAGTCTCGACGACCACGGTGCACGCTATCGGCACTCAGTCCCGGCTTGCGGCGCCAATCGGATTGGTGGCGCGCCAAATCGTTACTGCGTCACAACGTTGACACCGATCATTGCGACTGGTCGAAACGAGAAGAGCTTCCGCGCTCAATCATCTCGACCTCGGACTGCCCTCGCATTTGCGGCGTCGCCACGACGAGCTCCCCGTCCTTGAGGACGAGGACGAGGACGGGTCTATTCGTGTTCGGGGCCGGCGTACAGGCCATCGATGAGCGCGCGGTACTTTTCGACGACGACCTTGCGCTTGACGCTCATCTTGGGCGTCAGCTCGCCGGCCGCCTCGGTCAGCTCACCCGGCAGGATCGCGAACCGCTTGACCGTCTCGAACGAAGCCAGCCGGGCGTTCATGCCGTCCAGCGCCTTCTGGATGGCGGCCTCCAGCTCGGGTGACGCCGCGGCAGCGGGGCCGAATTGCTTGAGCGCCACTTCGGACGGCGTCACCAGCGCGACGCAGTAAGGCCGCCTGTCGCCGTACACCAGCACCTGCGCGACCAGCGGCGTCGCCGCCTTGAGCGCACTTTCCAGCGGCTGCGGCGCGACCTTCTTGCCGCCGGCCGTCACGATGAGGTCCTTCTTGCGGTCGGTGATGCGCAAGAAGCCGTCCTCGAACACCCCGATGTCGCCGGTGTGGAACCAGCCGTCCGGCTCGACCGCCTCCGCGGTGGCCTCTGGATTGTTGTAGTACTGGCGGAACACCGGCGCGCCGCGCACCAGGATCTCGCCGTCCTCCGCGATCCGCGACTCCACGACGTCCATGGCCGGGCCGACGGTGCCGAAGCGGAAGCGCGCCGGGGTATTCAGGAAGACCGCCGACGTGGTCTCCGTCAAGCCGTAGCCTTCGAGAATCAGCAGCCCCGCCGCGTGGAAGAACTCGGCAATCTCGGGCGCCAGTGGGGCCCCACCCGAAATCAGGAAGCGGCACCAATCGAGGCCCAGCCGCGCACGGAGCTTGGACAACACGAGCCGGTCCGCCAGCCAGTGCCCCGCTCCCCCGCCCGGCCGCCCTGCCCGTAGGGCTGCGGCGTGCACCCTGCCGCTGTCGACGGCCCACGCGGCCAGGCGCTGCTTGGTCGGCGAGCCCTGCTTCATGGCCGCCGTCACCGCCGCGTAGAACTTCTCGTAGATCCGCGGCACGCCGGCCATGAAGGTCGGCCGGACGGCCAGCAGGTCCTCGCGAATCTGCGTCGTTCCGCGCGAAAATGCGGTGGTGTAGCCCAGCTCGAACCCGGCCCACACCATCTCGCGCCCCAAGATGTGGGCCAGCGGCAGGAACAGGTACTGCTCGTCGTCGTCGCCGACGTGCAGGGCTCGCCCCCCGGCGCACATCGAGGCGACCAGATTGTCGTGGGTGAGAACGACGCCCTTGGGCGTGCCGGTCGTCCCCGACGTGTAGACGATCGTGAACAACGAGTCGGGGCCGGGCTCACCACGGCTCGTCAGCAGCGCCGGGTCTGCCGCCAGCGCCTGGCGCCCCGCCGCCTGCAGCTCGGCCAGGGTCTGCGCCCGCTGGCGCGGCGGATCGCCGGCAATCTGAATCAAAGCGTTCACCGTCGGAAGGCGACCGCGGACGGAAGCGACCTTGTCCCGCTGGCCGTCGTCCTCGACGATGATCAGCTTGGCACCGGCATCGCGGACGATGAATTCGCACTGCTCGGCCGTGTTCGAGCCGTAGATCGGAACTGTGACGCCTCCCGCCATCAGGATGGCGACGTCGCACAGCGCCCATTCGACCCGGGTCTGCGACAGCAAACAGACGCGTTCGCCGGGCGCCAGGCCGGCCGCGACCAGGCCAGCCGCCAGCTCCCGGGTCGCCACGTCAGCCTCGGCGAAGGTCATCACCTTCCAGGCGGAACCGTCGTGCAGGCGGAAGGCGGCGCGGGTGGGTGTCTTGGCCACCCGCCGCCTCCACATCTCGACAGCGCTGCGCGGTTCGTTCTTGCGCAGCTCCAGGACATTCGGTGCCGCCCCCAGCGGGGGCGCCACCACGATCGACGAGGGGGCGCTCATCGTCATAGATAGTATAGAATTTTCGCGATGGCGGCGAAGCCCCTGCCCCGATGGCGCCTCTTGGCGCGGGCCGCCGGCATCGGGGGCCGGGTTGCGAAGCATTGGACCCGTTTTTGGGTGGGGTGGATCCTGCTGTGGGTGCGGCGGGCCGGGCGCGAGCGCCGGCGCGCCTGGCTGGGGCAGGTGGTGGTCGATCTGTTCCGCGAGCTGGGCGCCACCTTCATCAAGGTCGGCCAGATCATGAGCACCCGGCCGGACCTGATTCCCGAGTACCTCTCGACGGCGCTGGCCGAGCTCCAAGATCACGTGGGCCCCTTCCCTTTCGAGGAGGTCGTCCGGACCGTCGAGAAGGATCTGGGCCGACCTCTGCAGTCGCTCTACGCCGAGTTCTCTCCGGTGCCGCTGGCGTCGGCCTCCGTGTCGCAAGTCCACAAAGCCCGGCTACCGGATGGACGCATCGTCGCGGTCAAGGTGCGGCGGCCCGACGTGGTGGCGCTGTGCACGTTCGACCTGGCCGTCATGCGGCAGGGGGCGCGGCTCCTGGGTGTCATCCCCTCGGTCGCGACGCTGGAACCGCTGGCCACCGTCGAGGAATTCGGCCGCGCCATTTTTGCGCAGCTCGACTTCCGCATCGAGGCGGACAACAACCGCCGGTTTCGGCGCAACTTCGCCGGCCACCCCGAGGTGGTCTTTCCAGAGCTGGTCGACAATCTATCGACCGAGCGCATCCTGACCATGAGCTTCATCGAGGGGACGAAGATCCTGTCGACGCCGGCCACCCGGTCGGACCCGAAACGGGTGGCCCGCCTGGGGCTCTCGACGCTGCTGAAGATGATCTTCGAGGACGGGTTCGTGCACGCCGACCTGCATCCGGGGAACATCTTCATCACCCCCGACGACAAGTTGGCTCTGTTGGACCTGGGCCTGGTCGGTGTGCTCGACGAGCCGCATCGCAAGGCCTTCTCACGCTTCTTCGCCGCCTGGGCTCAGCGCGACGGCGACGCCATGGCCCACATCATGTATTCCATCTCCGAGAGCGCGAGCAAGCCACGAGATCCCGCCGCGTTCGAACGCTACCGGGCCGCCATCATCGAGTTCGTGGGCCGCTACTGGGGCTATCGGCTTGGGCAGGTCCAGGTCGGCAAAGTATTGCTGGACCTGCTGGCAATATTGCGCCGGCACCGAGTCCGCGTGAACCCCAGCTTCACCATCGTGAACATCGCGATCGCCGTGACGGAGGGGATCGGCAAGCAGCTAGACCCCGAGCTGGACCTGATGAGCGAGGCCCTCCCCTTCTTCATGGCCCACCCCGTCGAGGGAACCGGCCGTCCCTGACATCGAAGTCCTATGCCGCGTCGCTTGAAGGCGCGGCGCAAAGGTGCGTAATATTCAGTCTCCAGCTTGGCCCTATGACAGATTTGTCGCAGGGTTCCCGCGTCCGACACGGTGACGGATGGAGCAGGCCCGCATACCGGAACGGTACCGGCTCATCGAAGAGGTGGGCCAGGGCGGCATGGCCGTGGTGTACCGCGCGCAGGACGAGACGCTCAAACGCGAAGTGGCGATCAAGATCCTGCACCAGCACCTGGCCGGCGAAGCGGATTCGAAAGCGCGCCTCGAACGCGAGGCGCAAGCGGTGGCCAAGCTGCGCCACGAAAACATCCTCGAGATCTTCGATTACTCCGGCACGGGCTCGGCGACGTCGTTCATCGTCACGGAGTTCATCGACGGTGAGACGCTCAAGCAGTTCCTGGGCAAGCACCAGCCGCGCTTTCCCGAGATCGCCGCCTTGATCTGCGTCGAGGTCTGCCGGGCACTCGGGCACGCGCACGGCCTCGGCGTCATCCACCGGGACGTGAAGCCCGAGAACGTGATGATCCGGAAGGACGGTCTGCTCAAGCTGATGGACTTCGGGATCGCGCAGATCCTCGACTTCCAGCGGATGACGGTCACCGGCCAGCTGCTCGGCTCACCGGCCTACATGGCGCCCGAGATCATCGAAGGCAAGCCGCTCGATTTTCGCACCGACGTCTTCTCCGTCGGGATCATGCTTTACCTGCTGGCGACGGGCGAGCTGCCGTTCGCGGGGAAGAATCCGCACGAGGTGCTGCGGCGAATCTCGGAGGGGAAGTTCGCGGATCCGCGGACCGTCGCCCGCGGGGTCGACGAGCGCGCCGCGCGGATCATCAGCCGCGCGCTGGCGCGCCGCCCAGACGATCGGTACCCGGATGTCGCGCCGATGGCCGACGACCTCCTCGCCTATCTGGCAGATGCCGGCCTCGCCGACGTGCGCGCCGAGCTTCGCGCCTTCTTCGCCGATCCGCCCCGCTACGAAGCGGCGCTGCCCGCGCGCATGGCCGCCGCTTTGAGCGCGTCCGCAGCCAAGCATCTGGGGGAGCGGCGGGTGGCGCGTGCGATGGAGCTGTGGAATCGGGTGCTGGCGTTCGATCCGCACAACCCCGAAGTCACGGCCGCGCTGAATCGCCTGGAGGGGCGGCGGCGCCTCCGGCGCGCCTCGATCGCCCTGCTGGCGGCGGGATTGCTCGCGACGGGAACCTGGAATCTCGCGCGCCGCGCGCGGCTGCGCCCGGCGCCCGCGGTCGTCGCAGAGCGCCTGAGCACCCCCGTCGCGCCCGTGGCGACGCCGGCCGAGCCGCCCCGGACCGCTGCCGTGGCCGCAGCGTCCGAAATGTCCGAGCCGCAGCGGCCGGCTCACGCGCGCGCGCTTCGCGGGCACGCCGAACGGCAAGTACCCGGCGCCTCGGCGGCCGTGCCGGCGCGGACGTTCTCGCTGGGGCCGACGCCTCAGAACGTCGACGTCTACCTGGATGGCCAGCGCCAGTTCGCGTACGACCCCGCCCACACGTCGATCGCGATCCCATGGACCAGCGACCACGTCCTGGAGCTGCGAAGCCCCAGCGGGTGCTGCTTCGTCGAGCGCGTCGAGATCGGCCCGGACCATCCGCTGCCCCCAGACGCCATCATCGCCAGGCAGCTGAAGTGGCGTCCGGCGCGTGTGGTCGTCACGACCGAGCCCCCCAGCCCGACGGCGCGCGTGCTGGTGCGCGACCCGAACCGGAAGGTGGCGACGACCGCGGGCCGGCCCGGCGACGAGATCGACGTTCCCTTCTTCCCCGACGACGAGCTGAGCAAGGACGTCGAGATCGCCGTCGACGCCGGCGACGCCTTCGCCACCGATCGGATTCGCGTCCGCGCCGGGCAGAAGCTGAGTCACGTCGTGAAGCTGCGTCCGGGCGCCAACTGATGAGGAGAAGCAACCGCCTGCGGGCGGCGTCCGTCGTCGCCATCGTGCTCTCGATTTCGGCGACGCTGCGGGCGGCCCCGGGCGCGCAGCGCACGCCGCGTGAGGCGTTCGAACGCGGCCGCACCGCGTTCGGTCGCGCCGAGTACCGGCGGGCGATCGAGATCCTGAACCCGCTCCTTTATCCCGAGGTCGTCTTGGACAGCGAGGGGGAGGTGGTTCAGGCACACCGCATGCTGGGCGTCGCCTACCTCTACATGAACCACGCCGAGGATGCGCGGCGCGAGTTCCACAAGCTGCTCGAGCTTCGCCCCGACTATCGGTTCGACCCGCTGCTGGATCCACAGCCGGTGGTCGACGCCTTCAACGCGGTCGTCAAGGAAGAGGAGTCCGAGATCGCGGCCATCGAGACGCGCCGCCGGCTGCGCGACCAAGAGCTGGCCGCCCGCCGGCAACGCGAGGCGCGCCTGCACCCCACGTCGTCGGGGCTGCTCGTGTACGAGCGGCACTCGTACCTTCTGAACTTCGTCCCGTTCGGCGCCGGCCAATTCCAAAACGGTCAGCGGCGCAAAGGGTGGTTCTTCCTGGGTGTCGAAGGCGGTCTGGCCGCAATCTCGCTGGGCGCCTTCCTGACCAACTTCGCGCTCTACGGCATCCAGCCGCGGCGCAACTGCCTGATCCCGCGCATGGACGACGCCACGGGACTGCCGGTCCCCTGCCCGACCAATCAGATCGACCACTCGCAGGAGACCACGTCCCGGTACCTGCTGGGCGTCCAGCTGGTCTCGGGCGGCCTGTTTTTTGCTGCCGCGATCTGGGGCGTGGTCGACGCCCTCCGACATTACCAACGTGACGTGCTCATGCCGACCGCGCCGGCCGCCGGCGACCTGCGCGTGGGCCTCAGCCCGTTCGGGCTTTCGGCGACCTTGCAATTCTGACCAGCCCCCGACCAAAGGACCCTTCGAGATGGCGACCCTCAAGATTCAGCTGCCTGGCGACGGGATGAGGATCTACAGGATTCACAAGAAGCTCACCTCGCTGGGGCGCAGCGACGACGCGGACGTGCCATTGCCGGACAGCTCACTGTCGGACAGCCCGGCCCACATCCACTTCGACGGCCGCGAATTCAACCTGTCCGCCACCGACCGCGAAGCGGAGATCCTGGTCAACGGCCGCAAGCGGACCAAGCACCGCCTGGCCCACGAGGATCGGATCCGGATCGGCAGCGTCGAGCTGGAGTTCTCGCTTTACGACCACCCCGCCGGCGACGAGTCGGCCGCCAGCGACGCCACCACCGAGCTGGCGTCGTACAAGAAGCTCTACGAGTTCAGCGGCAAGCTGATGTCCAGTTACGAGCTGCCGGCGCTGGTCGATCAGCTGCTGGACGTGATGATCCAGGTTTCCAACGCCGACAAGGGATTCCTGGTGTTGATGGAGTCGGGTGAGCCTGTGGTCAAGGCCGCGCGAAACCTGCGGCGCGAGACGATCGCCGACGGTGTCACCCAGTTGTCGGATTCCATCTTGGCGCACGTCATCAAGACCCGGCAGCCGCTCATCATCTCGGACGCGTTGAACGACGAGGAGTTCCGGAACTCGATGTCGGTCGTCAACTTGAAGCTGACGTCGGTCATGTGCGTCCCCTTGCTCGAGCGCGGGAACATGCTGGGGGTCATCTACGTCGGCAACGACAGCGTGGCGCAGCTCTTCCAGCCGTCGCACCTGGAGGTGATCTCGGTCTTCGCGGCGCAGGCGGCGCTGCTGGTCCGCAACGCGCTGCTGGTCAATGACCTGCAGCTCGACAACCGGTCTCTGCAAAATCGAATCGAGCAGATGCGGTTCGGGGAGATCCTGGGGTCGTCTCCGCGCATGCAAGACATCTTCCGCAAGGTGCAGAAGGTGGCGGCCACCGACATCTCGGTCCTCATCACCGGCGAGACCGGCACCGGCAAGGAGCTGATCGCGCGCGAGCTGCACAGCCGCTCCAACCGGGCCAAGCACCCGTTCGTGACCATCAACTGCGGCGCGATCCCCGAGAACCTGCTGGAGTCCGAGCTGTTCGGCCACGTGCGGGGCGCCTTTACGGGGGCGGTCAGCAACAAGATTGGCCGGTTCCAGGCAGCCGATCGCGGCACGCTGTTCCTGGACGAGATCGGCGAGATGCCGCTTTCGCTGCAGGTGAAGATCCTGCGGGCGCTGCAAGAGAAGGTGGTGGTGCGCGTCGGCGACACGCACCCCGAGACGGTCGACATCCGGATCCTGGCCGCCACCAACCGCGATCTGGACGTCGAGATGAAGGCCGGCCGCTTTCGCGAAGACCTCTACTATCGCCTCAACGTCGTACACCTGCATCTGCCGCCGTTGCGCGATCGCGGCGACGACGTGGTCGTGCTGGCCCGCTACATGGTGGGGCGCTATGCGCCGGAGTACGGCGGGCGCGTTCGCGGGCTCACCCCCAACGCCATCGCGGCCATCAAACGGCACCGCTGGCCCGGGAACATTCGCGAGCTCGAAAACCGGATCAAGAAGGCAGTGGTGCTGGCCGATCGGGCGTTGCTGGGGCCGGAGGACCTGGACCTGTCGCCGGACGACCTGCCAGCCATCCTGCCGCTGGCGGACGCCAAGGAAAAATTCCAGCGCGAGTACATCAACGAGGTGCTGGTCCTCAACAACGGCAACCGCACCAAGACCGCCCGTGACCTGGGCGTAGACCCACGCACGATCTTCCGCCACCTCGAGAAGGGCGAGGGGCCCGACCTGCCGGACGACGGCGGCGCGCTCCCCCTCACGGAAGAGTGAGGCCACCCCTGATCAGCGACACAAATGTCCGGGTCGCGCCTGCGCCAGGGGTGGTTGAGCGGCGTCCCCCGCGGCGTTCTCCCCTGGCACGTTTGCTGCTGAATCCACGGTCGGCGCTGCTGCTGCTGGCTCTGCTCCACCCGATGTTCGCCTGCGTCATTCCCGTGGCTCCCGATTTTCAAGACCCGCTGACCGCCGCCAACTCGCCCCCGAGCATCATTGATTCGAACCAAACGTTCGGCTCGGTCGTTTTCGTCGCCCCCAGTCTGACGTTTACCATTCAGGTGGTCGATCCGAACGTGAACGACACCCTCTTCGTTCGCTGGGTCGTCGACTACCCGCCCTTTCAGTCCTCAACCGCTAATTTCGACTATTCGTATCCGCCGCCGGCCACTGGGACGGAGCACGCTGAAAGTCCGAATTTGCCAATCGACTGCTCGAATGGGTTCGCGACGCTGACGACGCCCCAAGAGTTCGAGGTTTTCGTTGCCGACAGACGTTTTCTGCAAAGATCGACTGCGACCAATAACCGGCTCGACCTCGTCGAGACCGGCGGCTATGTCGCCAGGGCCAACTGGACCTTGATTTTTCAGTGCCCGCCCGTCGCCTCGGGGAGCCAATGATGCGTCCGCTTGAGTTGGCCCGAGCGCTCGCGCTCTGCGCTGTCCTGGCCGGGGCGTGCTCACAGGCGAGCAGCGGCTCGATACCTTCTGCCGGCGGATGGGGTGGTTCCTTGGGGACGGGGGGACTCAATGGGGGAATGGGTGGAGCGATCGGCTCCGGCAGCGGGGCCACCAACGGCGGATGCCTCACGGACGTATGTGTCGCGCCGCTCACGAACCACGTCGCCTGGGCAGTCGAAGTCGACCCACCCAGCTCCTCGGCGTACGCGCACACCCAAATAGCCAGCCGGGACGTCGCCAGCGACGCACCATTCGTCGCCGAAACGGCGAGTGCGGTCAGCGTCGTCTTCAGCGCCCCAACCAACGGAGGCTCCGTGCCCACGAGCGCCAACGCTGTGCTGACGGTGTCGCCGATCGTGCCCGGCCGGCCCGATCTGGTCTATCAGTCCACGGCCGTCGCGACGGCGAACACCACCACGGCAATGCTGCTCGTCCCGCAAGATGCGTTCAGTACGGCGGCCACGCTCTCGTTGATCCCTCTTCCGCCCGCCGACCAACAGCGGCCCGTGTACCCGTTTTCCGTGACCGTGTCCTCCAACGTCGCCGTCACGCTGCCCAGCGGAGATCTTCTCCTTTCAGGGCAGCTGCTCGATTCCGTGCAGAGTCGCCTGCCCGCGACCTTCGTGGCGAAGGTGTTTCAAAACGGTGTCCAGGTGAGCAACGCACCGTTGACCCAACTGGACGGGTCGTTCCAGCTGCAGATCCCTGGGGCGGCTGCCGGCGGTCCTCTGACGCTGGAGCTGCTGCCGACGTCATCCGATCCGTTGGTCACCTCCGCCCCCTTCGCCGTCACAGCCGGAACCAAGCTGGGCACCATCACGCTCCCCGCGTACGTGAAAGCGGATAGGTTCAGCGTCGCGGTCAAAGATGGCACGATCCCGCTTTCGGGGGTTTCTGTGCGCGCGCAGACTTCGCTCGGGGCGACGGCGGGCAGCGGCACCGTGACCGGCACCGCCCAATACGCCGTCAGTGGGACGACGGACGCTGGCGGCAACGTCACGCTGCAGCTCCTACCGGGGAGCACTTACGCCATCGCGGCGACGCCCCCGCCTGGGTCGCTCTACGCCAGCGAGTGCGTGCCGATGGTTAGAACCGTGGCCGGTAGCAACTCGAACGGCGGCGCACCGCCGAACGTGAAGACGATCGACGTGACCCTGCGCCCTGTCCTGAGCGGAACCGTTCGCACCGCCGGGGGAACGCCCATTCCCAACGTTTCCGTCTCCGCGACGGGGACCCCCGACCCATACCCGCCGTGCGCGGCGCCGTCGACCGCAACCGCCAGCACGACGACCGACGCGTCCGGAAGGTTCCGGCTTCCTCTGGATCCCGGAACGTATCAACTCGACTACGACCCACCGTCGGGCTCCGCCGCGCCGCGCCTGACCGAATGGCTCGTCACAGTGTCGGGCGCCGGAACGGTCCTCCACGACATCACGTTGCCACCGGGGGCGCTGGTCGCGGGGTCTGTCACCGGTGCCAGCAACGAAGCGCTCTCGTCGGCTGTGGTCCGCTTTTTCCAGGTTCGTTGCACCGGGCCGACCGACTGCCAGGGACCGAATCGGATCCCGCCCCTCCTGATCGGTAAGGCCCTGACCAACCTTCAGGGACAGTTCCGGATGGTGGTCCCCGCTCCGGCCACGCCGTAGGTCCGGAACGCCGGATTTGACACTGCGGCGCGGGGCCCGTAGGTTTCGCAGGCACCCCGGCGCTCCGGGGTCCCCGGCGGGAGCGGCGCTCCGCACCCGCCCCACCGTAATGTCGTCCGACCACCCCGCCTCGCCTCCCGAATATCGCCGCTATCGCCGGTTTCTCTCCTGGTTTGTGCTGTCGTTCGTTTCAATCGGCAGCCTTTACCTGCTGGTCTCCGTGGCGGTCACGATCTCGCGCCGTCGCAACGCCGAGCCTTGGGGCGCGCCGGTGACCGGGTCGGCCGACGATCTCGAGAGCTGCGCCGAGGAGCTGATTGACGTCGAGCAGGGGCTGGAGCGCCACCTCGACAACTTCGACCACCTCATCGCGCACTACGACACCGCGCTGGCACAGCGCTGGTCGGAAGAGCGCGGCTACTGGCTGGGCCAGTGGCGCGTGGCCGGGAGCCGCTGTCGCTACGGCGACGCCCACCGCGGGCCCCTGGCCAAGCAGTGGGAACAGCTGGCCGTGATTCACGGCGAGATGCGCGAAACGGAGCAGAGCTATGACACGGAGCTGCTCCGCTTCGGCGAAAAGGAGGCCCCGCGGCTGGATCGCTTGCGCGACCGCCTGGCCTCCGTCAGCCGCACCATCGGGGCGACCGTCGCCCCGGAAGCGGCCCCTCACGATCCGAAAGAGAGCACACCATGAACGACGACATTTCCTTCCAGATTCCGCCGCCGGGCCTCGACGGGCCTCCTGTCGATCCGGTTCCACCCGCCGCCCCCACGATGACGTTCGCGCAGCTGGGGCTGCACGCGGACGTGCTGCGGGCCATCGACGAGATGGGGTTCACCGAACCGATGCCGGTCCAGGCGGCGACGCTGCCGCTGGTCGCCGAGGGACGGGACTTGATGGTCCAGTCGCGAACCGGCTCGGGCAAGACCGCCGCGTTCGGCATTCCGTTTGCGAACGGCATGGTCCGGCCCGAGGACAAGTTCGTGCAAGCCATCGTTCTGCTGCCCACGCGCGAGCTGGCCCTTCAGGTCGCCTCCGAGCTGGCCAAGATCTGTGCCTATCGCGGGATCACGGTCGTGCCGGTTTACGGCGGCGCGCCGATGGGACGGCAGGTCGAGCTGCTGCACGCGGGCGGGCAGATCGTCTGCGGCACGCCCGGGCGCGTGCTGGACCACCTGGGCCGCGGAACGCTGAAGCTCAATCGCGTGAAATGCGCGGTGCTGGACGAGTCCGACGAGATGCTGTCGATGGGCTTTCAGGAGGACATCGAGAAGATCCTCCAGCAGACGCCCGTCGAGCGGCAGACGTTGCTGTTCTCGGCCACCCTGCCGGAAGCGATCCAGCGGCTGGCGCGGCGCTACCTGCGGAACCCCGAGTTCCTGAAGCTGTCGGCCGACTTCGTGGGCGTCCACGAGATCAAGCACATCTACTACTCGATCCCGGCCATCCACCGAGAGAACGAGCTGCTGCAGATCCTGGCCTTCGAGGACCCGCAATCGGCGATCATCTTCTGCAACACGCGCGAGGAGACGTCGCGCGTCGCCGAGTTCCTGCGCCAGCACGGCCACGACGCCGAGGCGATCTCTTCGGACCTGTCGCAGAGCGACCGCGAGCGCGTGCTGGGCAAGATGCGCGCGAGCTCGATCAAGTTCCTGGTGGCCACCGACGTTGCGGCGCGCGGCATCGACATCGAGAACCTGTCGCACGTCTTCAACTACACGTTCCCCGAGTCGCCCGAGGTGTACATCCACCGGACGGGCCGTACGGGCCGGGCCGGCAAGAAGGGGACGGCGATCTCCCTGATCGGTCCGACGGAGGTCGGGTCGTTCTACTACCTGAAGCTTCTCTACAAGATCAAACCCGAAGAACGGGCCCTGCCCTCCGAGGCGGAGATCCGGTCGCACCGCGAGGGCGAGCGGGTGCTGGTGCTGCGGCGGGCGCTGGCCAATGAGCCCGGACCGGAATGGCGCGCTCTGTCGCGACGTCTGATGGGCGCCGTCGACGGCGAGCGGCTGGTCGCGGCGCTGCTGGCGCAGTCCTTCGCCACCGTCGAGGGGATGCCGGTGGTCCCGCCGCCCGCGCCAGCTCCGGCGCCGGTCGTGGGCCAGCCAATCCGCACCGAATCGCGGGAGCGCCCGGGGGATCGCGAGCGCGAGCGCGAGCGCGAGCGGGAGCGACCGTCCCGGCCCCCTTTCGGTGACCGCCCCGACCGCAACGCCCGCGACCGCGGGCCGCGCGCGCGCCGGCCCGACCGGCCCGACCGGCCAGAACGACCGGCCGAACGGCCGCCACTCGGTGAACGGCCGCGGCGTCCCGAACGGCGCGATCCGCCACCGCTGCGCAACGATCCACCCCCGGCCGAGCGCGAGTTCTGGGAGGTCTGGAGCGAAGAACGAACGCAGGCCGACGCGCCCGTGCTGGGTGATGCTGCGCCCCCGCAGCCGAGTGACGTCGCCGACGGCGGGGTCCTGGAGACGACCTGGGGAGCAACGCCATCGCCTGAGCAGCCGACACGTTCGGCGCCCGCGGCCGAGTCGTCGGACAACGTGGCCCGCCTTTACCTGAACTTGGGACGCAAGGACGGCGCCTCCGAACGGGAGATTCGGGAGCTCATCGCCGCTCACGCCGGCGAGGTGGCTCTGTCCGACGTCGACGTGATGAACACGCACACGTATCTGAATGTCCCCCCGGCAGACGCCGACCGTGTGGTGGCGGCGCTGGCCGGCCGCGAGCTGGCCGGCCGTCAGATCATCTGCGAGGGCGCCAAGCCGCGGCGGAGATAGTCAACCGCGCCGGAGCGGGATCAACTGAGTTCCCAGGAGCCCCGGGAGGGTTGCTGGGACGTCCCGTGACGACTCCGCAGGACCCAGCCCAGCTCCCTCAGTGCGATCTTCCTGGCCGCCGCGCCGCGTGGCGGCCAGGGTCCCGCAGGCGGCCGCAATATCGGCGCCGCCCGAGTACCGCCGCACGACCGGAACGCCCAGCTCCGCCAGCGCGTCGCGAAACGCCGCCAGCTCCTCCGTGGTGGCGCGCCGGTAGTGACCGGTTTCGTCGGTGACGTCGATGAGGTTCAGCTTGATTCGAAGGTCGCCAATCAGCGCGCCGAGCGCGCGGGCGTGCGCGGGCGTGCAGTTGACGCCACCGATCACCACATAGGCCAGCGTCGCGCGCACACCGGTCGCCGCCGCATGATCGCGAATCGCCGCCATGACCTCGGACAGCGGCCAGCGATCGTCGATCGGCATGAGAAGGCGCCGCTCGGCCGAAGTGGGCGCTCCCAGCGACAGAATCAGCCGGTAATGGTGCCGTTCGGCCGTATAGCGGCGAATCGCCGGCAGCACGCCGGCCGTCGAGATCGAGATGGCCTTGGCCGAAATTGCTGGCCCCGCAGGGTCACTGAAGATGCGCGCGGCGCGGATGACGTTCTCGTAGTTGAGCAGCGGCTCGCCCATCCCCATGAAGACGATCCCGCGAATCGGGTGGTCGGCTTCGGCGGCGATGGCGCGGTGCTGACCCAGGATCTCCCAGGTCTTGAGGCTGCGGATGCCGCCCAGTCGCCCGGTCGCGCAAAACACACAGCCCAGCGCGCAACCCACCTGCGAGCTGAGACAGAGCGTGTACTTCGCCGTCGGCAGCGGCTCCAGCGCGCCGGCTTCTCCACGGCGGCGGCGCTCGCGCAGCGCACGCGCCGCCGCTGGATCCGGCAGCGGGATGCGCACGGCCTCCACCTCGTGACCGTCTTCGGTCCGGAACAGGTACTTGACGAAGCCGTCGGCGGCGCGCCGGCGCTCGACGATCTCCAGCGCGGGCCAGCTGCAGGCCGCCTCCAGCGCTGAAGCGGTCGCGTGCGGCAGCCCGCGCACCGAGCCGGGCGGAAACCCGACCTCTCCATGGCCGTGCACGCGCGCGAAAACCCGTGCGGCGAGGTCACTCGAGACGCCGAACGGCGCCAGCGCCTCGGCCATCTCGGCCCGGTCGAGGGTTCGGAGGTTCAACACGCCGAAAACGTTAGCACGCGCAGCCTTCGTCTCTGATCGCCCCTCGGAAGCAAACCCGTGATATTCGTTGTAACAAACGTGACACGTCTCAGCCGACCCGTGGGGGGTATCGCCGCGACGTTTCTGGCGCTCGCGGCGGCGGCCGGCCGCCAGCAGGTCGACGGGAAAGCCCCTTCGCAATGAGCCGGCGGAACATCGTGGTTCTTTTGGTGCTGGCAGCGCTGGGCGCGGCTGCCCTCGCCGGGCGTGGCCTGGTGGCCTCCGCCCGCCGATCGTCGGAAGTCGCGCCGGCCAAGCTGGAGACACGGGCCGCCGACACCCGCGCGCACCTGGAATCCGCGCTTGCCCGCTTGACGCAACCGTTGGTCGACAAGGTGGCGCGGGGGGCATCCGTGCCCGCGCTGAAAGCCGCGCTCGCCGATCGCGTGGACGCGCCGACGCTGCTGGATCTGTTCGAGACCGAGGACTGGTGGGCACCCTTTCGCAGCAGCGACGCCGCCATCCTGGTCGACGGCCAGGTGCTGGCCGCGCTCGGCGAGAAACACCCGCCCTCGCCTGCCGGTCTGGCTCCCTCCTCGTCGGCGCAGCCGGTCACCGCCGGGCTGCTCGCGGGAAGCCGCCCGCTGATCGCGGCTGCGAGCAGCATCTCCCTGCCAGAGCGCTCCGAACGGATCACGCTGCTCGTGACCGCGCCCCTCGATGCCGCGTCTCTCGGGGCAACCGCCGGCGTTCCAATCGCCTTGTCCGACGGGCGGCAACTGGTCGCGGCAACCGGCGACGATTCACAGCGCGCCGCCCTGGCGAATCTCGTCGGCAAAGAGTCGGGCACCGTCGTCGCGGACGGCAGCGGCCTTCTGGCCGTCGCGTTGCGCGCCGGACCCGGCTTGTGGCTGTGGGGGCTGGCCGCGACGCCGGCGCCCCCTGCGCCGGCGTCGGCCGACCCCCGCCTCTGGTCGGCCCTGGCCGGCCTGCTGGTGCTGCTGGCCGTGCTCGTCTGGACCACCCGCCCGGTGCGCGGGGTTGCCCCCAGCTCCACGGCGCCCGGCGCGCCGCAGCCGAACAGGCCAGCGCCGGTGACGCCCACGGTCGAGGCCGCGGCTCCGGCCCCGGAGCCACGCGTACCGGCCACGATGATCCTGGGACCCAGCGCCCCCAGCGCTGCCGGAGACCCGGCGATGTTCGGGCGGTACCGCCTCTTGCGCCGCCTGGACGGCGGTGGAATGGCCGACATCTACACCGCCGTGCTGGAGGGGGCCGAGGGCTTCCAGCGCACCTTCGTGATCAAGCGACTGCGCCCGGAGCTGACGCGCAGCCGCGCCGCCGTCGAGCAGTTCATCGACGAGGCGCGCCTCGGCTCCGTGCTGGCGCACCCGAACATCGTGCCGGTGTTCGACTTCGGCAAGGTCGGAGACGAATACTTCATGGCCGAGGAGTTCGTGGTGGGGCGCGACATCTCACGCCTGCTGCAGCGCCATCTGGAGATGAACAGCCGCCCGCTCGGCGAGCGCCTGATGCTGTACGTCGCTCATGAGGTGCTGGAGGCGCTGGCCTACGCTCACGGTCAGGCAGGCACCGACGGCAAACCGCTGGGGATCGTCCACCGCGACATTTCGCCCGGCAACATCATGGTGACCGCCCGCGGCGACGTGAAGCTGCTCGACTTCGGGATCGTGAAGGCGACTGGGCGCGTCTCGCGGACTGATGCCGGCGTCGTGAAAGGAAACGTCGCCTTCATGTCGCCGGAGCAGGCGCGCGGCGAGAGCGTCGACCCGCGGTCGGACCTGTTCTCGCTGGGGCTGGTCATGTATTACGGCCTGACCAGTCAGCAAATCTATCGCGCCTCCGGGACGTTCGAACAACTGCTTCAGGCGGCGTCCGGGCCCAAACCCGACGACCTCAGCAAGGTGGCCGACCTGCCCGTCGCCTCGCGGGTGCTGGCGCGCGCCCTGGCCATCGATCCAGCGCAGCGCTTCCAAAGTGCCGCCGCTTTCGCCGCTGACCTGGCGCCACACGTCGCGGGCGGGCGACTCGACGCGGCCGCTGTGATTCACGGCCTCTTCGGCGACGAGCTGCGCGCCGCCGCCGCCGGCTGACCGGGCGGCGCGCCCTAAGCGGCGAAGTAGCGCAGCGCGTTTTCGCCCAGCAGTCGGTCGAGCGCCGGCCGGCGCCAGCCGCGGCGCCAGAGCAGCTCGGTCAGGCGCGGCAGGTCGGCCGCGTCGCGCAACCCGCGCGGCAACGGCAGGAAGCCGTCGAAGTCGGAGCCCAGCGCGACGCACCCCTCACCCCCGACGTGCGCGATGTGCTCGATGTGATTGGCGAGCGCCTCCAGCGAGCAGAACGGGCCACCCAGGTAGGGGGCCACGAAGATCACGCCCACGACGCCACCGCGCTCGGCCAGCGCGCGCACCTGATCGTCGTCCAGGTTCCGCGGGTGGGGGTGGACTCCGGCCGCGCCGGAGTGCGAAGAGAACGGCGCCCGCTCGGCCTGCTCGACGATGTCCCAGAAGGTCTTGCGGCTGGCGTGCGCGACGTCCAAACGGATGCCGGCCCGATCGCAAGCCTTGACCAGCGCGCGCCCCCGGTCGGTCAGGCCATTGTCGCGCGCCACCGGCGTCCGGCAGGACGTACCGGCCCCGCTGTCGCGTTCCCAAAGCGGGCCCAGGAACATGACGCCCGCCTCGGCAAGACGCGCCACGCCAGCCTCGGGATCCTCGTCGATCGCGTAGCTCCCCTCGACCCCCAGGAAGAGGGCCAGCCGGCCGGAGGCGCGCGCGGCGCGGATCTCGGCGGCGTTTCGGGCCAGCACCAGCGCGTCGGCGTGGGCGGCCGCCAGCGCCCGCGCCTTGTCCAGCTGCCGCCAGAAGCGACGATCGCGATCGACGCGGAACCCAGAGAACATGAGGCAGCCGAGCGCGTCGATGCCCCCGCGGCGGATGCGCGGCAGATCCAGGTCCAGTCGCAGCGGGTTGTAGTACGTGGCCGGCGCGTGCTCCTTGGCAAAGTCGTACCGGCTGTGGGTCAGTTTGGTCAGCAGGTCGTTATGCAGGTCCAGGACCAGCGCCGCCGCGTGCGCGGCTGCCGCGTCCGGGCTGACCTCCACCGGGTAGCCGCGCATGGCTAGCTAGGGGGCCGCGAACGGGTTCTTGAGCTCGGCGGGCGTGGCGGGATCGCCGGGCAGTTCGATCTTGCGGTGCAGGGGGTCGACCTTTTCGTTCTCGCCGTGGTGGCGCCGCGCGCGCGCCGGCTTGTCGCTGGACGCGGCCGCCGGCGCCGGTGCCGACGGCACCAGCGCGGGCCGGTTCGCGACCGGCGGCACATCGACGGCTGGCTGTTGCGCCGGCGCCGGCGGAAGCAGCGCGGCCTTGTCGACGAACGGCGCTGCGGGAGCTGTTCCGGCAACGGCGCCGCCGCTGGGCGCGGTTCCGCCGCGCATCGCGAGCACGACCACCAGGACAATCGCCACCGCCGCGGCAGCACCCAGCACCAACTTGGCGCCAAGGCCCAGTCCGCCTTCGGTGGATTCCGGCCGGGACGGGCGCTGGTCGTCGAACGCGCCCACCGGCGGCGTGGCTGTGATGGCAGTCTTCGAGTCGCGCACACCGGCGCTCGGCTCGGCCAGCGCCGGGTACTTCAGCGTCGCGCCCGGCGGCTGCGGGCCCGCGACGCGCGTGCTGCCCGACGGCTCGAAGGGCAGCCCGCCGGCCGCCCCCAGCGCGCCATAGAACGCGTCCATGTCACTCCACCGCCGGTCGCGATCCTTTTCAAGCGCGCGCAGGCAAACGGCTTCGACGTCCGGCGGGATCTCCAGGTCTGGGCGCCGCTGGCGCGGCGGAATGACCGGCTCCAGCAGGTGCTTGGTCAGGATGCCCATGAAGCTGTCGGCGTTGAACGGCACCACGCCGGTCAGCATGTGGTACATGAGGCAGCCGAGCGCGTAGATGTCCACGCGGTGGTCGGGCGGTTGCCCCTGCGCCTGCTCGGGCGACATGTACTCGGGCGTCCCGAAGATCATCCCGGTTTGCGTCAGCCGCGGGCCGTCGTTGTTGTTGTCGGCGCTGACGACCTTCGCGATCCCGAAGTCCAGCACCTTCACGAAGTCAGCGCGACCGTCGCGCTGAACCAGGAAGATGTTCTCCGGCTTCATGTCGCGGTGGATGATCCCCTGCGCGTGCGCCGCGCGCAGCCCCCTGGCGATCTGCATGAGGATGCCGCGCGCGCGTCCCCACGGCAGGCTGCGCTCGGACCTGAGGGCACGCCCCAGGTCCTGACCCTCCAGAAACTCCATCGCGATGTAGACCAACCCCTCGTTGGTCTGACCGAAGTCCGAGATGTCGATGACGTTCTCGTGACCGATGCGCGAGGCGCTCTTCGCCTCTTGCAGGAAACGGGCGACCAGCTCGGGACGGCGGCTCAGGTCGGCGAACAGGACCTTCAGCGCCACGCGCTTGCCGATGACCGCGTGCTCGGCCTGATAGACCGCGCCCATGCCCCCCTCGCCCACCTTGCGGACGATTCGGTACCGATCGGAGACGACCGTCCCGACCAGCGGATCTTCCGCGGCCGGCGGGTTCGCGTCACCGACTGGCATCGCGGCCAATTTAACACGCCGACACGCCATCGCGTGGACGGAGCTGGGTTTTGCCCAGCGCTCTTGTCTATTCGCTGGGTCTAGTCGCTGGCGAGCGCCTGGGCGAGATCGTCGTAGGTGTCGGACATGGCGAAGCGCAGCAAGGCCACCGCCTCCTGGTTCAGGGCAAGGCTCTCCAGCGTCAGAGGTCCGTCGCGCGGAACCAGCGACGGCGATAGCTCGAGGACCACGGCCAGAGCGGCGGGCAGATCGGCGCAGGCCAGCAGGCCGGACGCGTTTGCACCGTCCCGGGCCGCGGCCAGCAGCGCGGCCAGGTCGAACAGGCCGGCGCTTTCCACGGCGTAAGGCAGGGCGGCCTGCTTGAGCTTGCGCGGCAACAGCCGCTCGAGGCGGCCGGTCTCGGCGGCGGCCAGCGGCTCGCGCACCGCCTCGTGTTGGTAGTCGGGGACGAACTGCCGGATGATGCCGACCAGCAGCGCGCCGGCCTCCTCCGGCGGAATGGCCAGCAAGAGGTCCAGATGGCTCGCCGATAGCCGCAGGGTCCGCCCGGCGGCAAAGCGGAGCGCCGCGGGGCCCAACGTTTCGAGCGCATCGCCCATGACGATGGCCGGGGGATCGCCGGGTTCGGCGCGCAACAGGATCGGTCCAGACGCGGCAGCTGCCTGGCGCACGTACAGATCGAAAGACCCGACCCCCAGCTCGGCAGCGACGATGTCGAAGGCGGGCCGCGGAGGCGCGCCGCGCGCGCGCCGGTCGGCCCGGGTCAGGCCATGGCGGGCAAGCCGCTGTGCCAGGTCGGTTCCCGTGGGCCGCAGCGACGTACCCAGCAGGCGCAGCAAGTGGCGCACGCCCGACGGGAGCTCGGGCGGAAACACGCGTTCCTCCAGCTCGGGCTGGCGCAGCCGCGCGAGGCTGCGTGCCGGCGACGCCGGGATGCCCTGCCCCGAAATCACGGCCAGCAGCTGCGCGGCGGCCTGCGCGGCGTGTGGGCGCTCGCGCAGACTCAGCAGCGCCGCCAGCGCCCGCAGCGTGTCGGCACGCAAGCCGCCCGGCCGGAGCAGGTCGTGGCGCAGCAGACCCAGCGCCCGATCGAGCACCCCGCGGCGGCCGACTGGATCGCGCGCCCGGTCGAGCTGCTGGACCAGCGCCGTGACCCCCTCGACATCGCGCGGGGCCTCGTCGAAGGCGCGGCGCAGCTCTACGCCGGCCCGCGACAGATCGCCGACTTGCATCAGCACCTCACCCAGGCGAACGCGCGTCCGATGGCGGCGAGCCGGGTCCGGTTCGCGGCCCACCAGGCGCTCGGTCACGGGAAGCGCGCGCTTGGTCTCCCCCTCGCGCAGGTAAAGATCGGACAGCGCGCGCAGCGCTTCCAGGTTCTGCTCGTCGACGGCCAGCGCGCGTTCGTAGGCGGCCGCGGCCCGCTTCGGGTCCGGAACCTGCGTCGAATAAATCTGACCGAGCCGCAGGAAGATCTGACAACGCGTGGCCGGGTCGCGCTCGACGACGGCCCGGCGCAGGAAGATCTCGCCAGCCTCACCCCATTCCTGCCGATCCCACAGCAGCTCGGACAGCGCCTCGAGGGCACGCGGGTGTTCCGGTTGCTTGCGCAGCACCGCCTCCAGCTCGCGACGGGCGCCGTCCGGGTCGCCCAGAGTACGCGCCAGCAGCTCGGCGCGCGCCAGGCGCAGCGACGTGACCTCGAACGGGTTCTGCGCGACGTCGATGCGGGCGGCCAGCGCCGCTGCCAGCGCTCGGGCATCCCCCTGGGCGGCCAGCAACGATCGCAGCCGCTCGAAGGCTGCCTCGTGTGTCGGATCGGCGGCCAGGGCCGCGCGCAGGTCGGCCAGCGCGCGGGCCTGTGCGGGGGGGCGCGCGTCCAGCGCCAGCGCAGCCGCCAGCAAGAGCGCCCGCACCCGATTTTGAGCCAGGACCAGACACGAGGCCTCGACCTCCGCGGCGGCGGCGGTCGCCAGCACGTTCCCCGAACGCGCCGCTGTCATCCGCAGGGCGCGCGCCGCCGGCAGGAACGTGGGATCGGCGCGGAGCGCCGCCCGCCGGCTCTCGGCGGCAGCCTCGGGATCGCCCAGCTCCTCCTCGACGCGTGCCCGTGCCGTCCAGATGGAGGCGGCGGCGCGCCGATCGGACTCGGCCGCGCCCAAAGCCGCGATCGCCGCCGTGAGCGCCCGGCGCCGCAGCGGCAGGTCAGCTCGTGCGGCGGTGCCGACCTGCCCCAGGTCGCGCAGCGTCGCGCGCGGCGCGTCCGGTCCAGCGGAGGCCAGCCGGGCCGCGGCGGCCGCCAGTCGCTCGGCGCGGTCATGTTGGTCGTGTGACTCGGCCAGCTGAACGGCCACGGCCAGCGTCGCGGGCCCGGCCTTCGCCTGGTGAGGCGGCGACTCGGCCAGGCCGTCGACCAACTCGTTCCACTTGTTCTCGGCGGCGGCGGTCGCCAGGCGCCGGAGCGACGCGGCCGCCCGCGCGGCCGCCTCGTCGGCGGGGCCGGCCAGCAGCTCGGGGGGCAAGGGCGGCGTGTCTCCGTTCGATCGGGCGTCGAAGCGCCGCGCGTCTGGCGCAAAGCGCCCGGAGGCCAGCCTCCGGTAGAGCTCGCGCGCGCCGGCCGCGTCCCCCGTGACGCCGCGCGCTTCGGCGATTGCCAGGAGCTGGGTGTCGTCCCGCCGCTGATCGTGCCCGCCGAGCGGCAGCGCCGCCGCCGCCGCCGGACCGCGTGGCTCGCCGAGCGCCACGGCGCATCGCAACGCCAGCCCGCGCGCTTCGCGATCGACCCCTAGGCTTCTACCCTGAGCGGCCAGCAGCTCCTGCGCCGCCCGGAGCGCGCCCGCCGGATCGCCGGCCAGCGCCTGCAGGCTGAGCGCCGCCAGCGACGCCAGCCGCGAGAAAACTGGAATCGTCCCGTCGCGACCGGCCAGCGCCAGAGCCGCGGCCGCAGCCGCGGTGTCGACCGACCGCTCCGCCAGATAAACGGGGAGAGCCAGCGGGTGGCCGGGGGCGATCCGCAGCGCTTCCTCGAATGCGATCGCGCGCGAGCCGCTGTCCGACACAGGCACCGACGAGGCGTGCCGCAGCTCGGCCCAGGCGCGCAGGGACGGGTCGCGCGCGGTCGCCGCCGCCGCGTCCAGGGCCGCGCCCAGCGCCCGTCGGTGCCCCGCCCGCTCGGCCAGTCGGGCGACCGCCTCGGCGCCCAGGGCGCGCGCCGCCGCCGACAGCTTCCCATCGCCGGGCAGGTCCAGCGCCTCCAGCGCCCGCGCCGGGTCCCCGGGGGCCAACTTGGCGGCCGCGCAGGCGCGCAAGGGTGCCTCCAGCGCCCCGCCGCGCCAGATCTCGGCGCCGTAGGACAACATCGCCGAAGCATCGGCACGCCGCCCCGCCCGGGCGTCTTCGCCGGCGACCTCCCAGAAGACCGCCGATGTCGGCGCCGCTTCCAGTGCCGTTTGTAGCGCGGCCCGGGCGGTCAGCTCGGTGCCGGCCTGGGCGCGCGCCTCCGCCAGCAACAACGCCGCGGCCGCGCGCCGGCCGTCGTCACCCCTCAGCCAGGTCTCGAGGGCCAGGGCGCGCTCCGGCGGATCGGCAACCTCGGCGGCCGTCGCTTCGGCGATCAAGGCCAGCGGTGTGGCGTCTGGTGCCGCCTCGACGGCGGCGGCCAGCAGCGCCGCCGCGGCAGCGTTGTCACCTTGCCGTCGCAGCGATTGGGCCTCGACCCAGGTCAGCGTCGCCGCCGCAGCCGGTGACCCGGCACCCGCCCGGGCCCGCTCCAGCGCCGCCGGCATCAAGCGCGCCCCCAGCGCGGCATCCAGCTCTATCAGATCCCGGGCGGCGGCCAGCCCGGCGGGCTCGTCGTCTAGAAACGCGCGGGCGGCGGTAAGGTCTCCCCGGGCCCGGGCCAGACCAGCACCCCAACGGCGTATCGCCTCGGTGACCGGTGATCCGGGGGGCAGCCCGGGCAGCACTTCGGCCAACTTCTTTTCCGCGTCGCGTCCCGTCGCCCGTGCGGCGCCGCCCAGGGCGGCCAGGGGAATTCCTGGCTCCGCCGGCGCCAGTCGGCGCGCCGCCGCCAGGTACGCGGCGGCTGCATTGGCGTCACGCGCGGTCAGCGCCACCCGGGCGGCCTGTTCGATGAAGGCAGCGGCGATGGCGGCCAGCGTGGCCGGCGCGCCGGAGTCTTCTGGCTGATCGCGGCCGGCGCTCAGCGCGCGGCCCGCGGCACCCAGCGCGCCGGCGGCGGTGGCTGCCCCCTCGCGCAGCGCCGCCTCGGCCAGAGCGATGGCGCGCGCTGGTCCAGGCGGAATGGCATCCAGCGCCCCGGCCGGCGGCGTCCCCCGGCGCGCCAGCGTCCATTCGGCCGACAGCCCGCCGTAAAACGCTCGCTCGTCGGGGCTGTCGGCGGCGGCAGCCAGCCGCGCCCAGAGCGCCTGCGCCTCGTCGAGCTCGCCCAAATGTTCGGCCAACCGCGCGCGCGCCCGCAGCGCCTCGGTCGCGTGGGGCGCCCCTGCCAGCGCCTCGTCGTAGCCGCGCGCGGCGGCCACCGCGTCGCCGCCGGCCTCCGCCGCGCGTCCGGCGGCGACCAGCAGGGCCGCCGCCTCTTCGGGTGTGCCCGCCAGCGCGCTCTCGTCCCGGTAAAGGTGGGCATCCGCGCGCCACTCCTCGGGCGCGGGTGGACCGGCCAGCGGTTGTTCCGGCACGCTGACCAGCGCCTCCATACCGGCCTGCCAGATGTCCGCCTCCATCTCTGGCAGCGTCGGAGCGAACGGCAGCGCGGGCTCGCCGGGTACGTTCGCCGGCGGCTCCAAATCCGCCAGCAACGGAACGTTCAGATCGGTCACCGGCGCGTCTTCGAACAGATCGTCGAAATCGTCGTCGACCTCGATGGTGGTCACTTCTTCCGGTTCCCCCGGTCGGCGGGGCCCCCGGCCGCTCACGGTCCCTCCGTCCGGCCCGCGGCGCGGCGAACGTTCACGTACGTGTCGCTGAGCGCGAAGGCCAGCAGCTCGCGGGCCGCCGCATCGCCGGCCACGGCCGCGAAACCGCCGGCGCGCGCGAGCGCCGCGCGCGCCGGATCGTCGATCACCAGCATCGCAAACCGGTCCGCCACCCGGAGCACCGCGGCGCGCCACGCGTCCAGGTCCAGCGGCTCGAATCCGAACCGGGAGACCTGCAGGGCCAGCGCCTTGCGATCTTTGCGGCTCAAAAGACGGCTCACGTCGCGCAGCATGGCATCGCTGGGCTTCGGCAGCCGTTTGGGGAGCGTCCCGCCCGCCAGCAGCGCGGCACAGGAAAACAGCGGCGCCAGATCGGCGGCCGACTTGCGATCCAGGGCGCCAGCCCGCAACGCCAGCAGCGCGAGGCCGCGGCTGGCCCAGAACGCCAAATCGTCGGGTGCCGCCCTCACGTCCACCAGCAGGGCCGGCGGCGTGCGATCGACGGGCGCGCACAACGAACCAGCGGCCACTCGCGCCAGCAGATCGAGGCGCGGGATCTCCAGCGCCCCCGCGACGGCGCGCAGCCACCCCAGGTGAGCCTCGGCGTCGCCGACCAGCGGCTCGCCGGGCGGCGGCGGAAACAGCGCCTCGGCGACCTCGGCCAGGTGCGGCCAAATTTCGGCCGCGAAGCCGCCCGCGTCCGCGTCGGCCAGCGCAGCCAGCAGCGCCCGTGCCTGCTGGGGCGCGGCGGGCGTTGCCAAACCAGCGGCCGGCCCGCCGGCGGCGAGCGCGCGCACGCTGGCAACCGCACCCTCGCCGCCCGCTTTTCCGCCGCGGCGGCGCGCCTCGGCCAGCCACTCGGCCAGCCGCGCGAGGCGATCGCTGTCGAGCGGGTCGGCGGCCAGCGCCTGCCGCAGGTCGGCGATCTCGCGCTCGACGATCTGCAAAGCCCCGCGCGGGTCGTTTCCAGCGTCGTAAAGCCCGGTCAGCAGCGCCACCCCCGGCCCCAGCGGCGCCAGGTCCGCGGCTTGGCGGAAAGCAGCCGCGGCCCCAGCGGCGTCGCCGGCGCGATCCCGCAGAATCTCCCCCACCCGGATCCGGCGCGATGCCTGCCCCGACGGTTCGGGGATGCGGGCGGAGGCGGCCTGCAGGGCCTCGACGGCCCCGGGCACGTCGCCGCGCGCGGCCAGCACCTCGGCCAGCTGGTCGAGCGGGCGCGGATCGGCCGGGGAGACGTCGGCCGCCCGCCGCAGCGTCGCGGCCGCACGCGTGACGTCACCGCGCGCCTCATAGCTCGACGCCAGCGCCAAGCGCGCCGCGCGGATCGCCTCCGAAGCTTCGCCTGGCTCCGCCGCCAGCATCCCTCGCGCCGCGGCGGCGTCCAGGGCCAGCAGGTACCGTTCCAGCCACTCCGAAGCGGCCACCGCGTCGCCAGCGGCTGTCGTCGCCTGCGCCAACTCTCTCAGCGCCGCGAGGTTTTCCGGATCGAACTTCAAGATTTGCTTGAAGTCCTCGACCGCCCCCGCGCGTTTGCCGTCGAAGGTCAGGCGATGCCGGCCGCGCTCGAACAGCAACGCCAGGCGCTCACCCGGCGACAGGCGCGCGGCGGCCAGCCGGTACGAGAGCAACCCGTCCAGGATCTCGGCGCGGCTGGGCGCCTGCAGATCCGACAGCAGGAGCCGGTGCGCCTGCTCGTAGGCCGGGGTGCTGTCCGGATCCAGCTCGACCGCCCGGGCCAGCGCGGCGATGGCGTCGTCGGCGCGCCCGGCGCGATGGTACGCCTCGCCGGCATCCACCAGCAGGCCGGCCGCCCGGTGCGGATCCCGCACCAGAGCGCCCAACCGAGCCAGTGCCCGCGCCTCGCCGAGGGTGTCGCCCCCGGCGCGCGCCACCCGGCGTACCCCGGTCCACGCTTCCAGCCGGTCGGGCTCGACGCGAATCACGCTGCCGTAGGCGGCCAGCGCCCCGGCGAGATCGCCGTTCCGTTCGGCGTCCATCGCGGCCTCCAGATTCAGCGCGATCGCCAGCGGCCCGCCGACCCGGCGGGCGCGCGCCCGTCGCGGGTCCGGACGCGCCGCAGGCCAGGCGCTGCCGGGGGCGACCGGCAGGTCGGTGACGGCCGGGGCGAGAGCCGTCGCCTGCGTGCGCTGCCAGACCGCCGCCGCGACACCTTCCGCCACATCGGAGCTGGCGAGCCGAGCCCGCGCCGCCGCGCGGCCATAAAGAGCCAAGACCTCGGGTGTCGCCGATCCTGCGGCCTCCTCCAAGGCGACGCCCATCGAGAGCAGCGCCGCGGCCGCCGCCTCGGCATCGTGGCCGCGCACACCGGCTAGGAACTGCCACAGGATCGCGTCGGCCCGCGCCGACGGTGTTTCCCCGTCCGTCGTGGTGGGCGGGGAGACGGCGACACCGGCGGCCAGGTTGGTGAGGGCCGCTTCGCGCGTGGCGGCCGCTGCGATGGCTGGCTCCTCGGCGCAGGCCTGAGCCAGCGCCGAGAGGGCCTGGCCGAGGGCGCCCCGCTCGGCTGCCCGGTCGCCGGAGGCCAGGCGAAACAGGGCCAGCGCCGCGGCGGGCGCCGTCTCGCCCAGCGGCGACTCCACGATGGCACGCCGGAACGCGTCCGTCGCCCCTGCCGGATCACCCGCCCGCGCCAATGCTTCGCCGTACGCCAGCAGCACGTTGGCGGGATCCGCCACCGTCCCGTCGCCGAGGCGGGCTTCCTCGGAAAGGACGGCGACCTCCAGGATCGCGTCGCCCGAGCGCCGCGCCAGCTGGTCGCTCCAGGTGCGGGCGATGGGATCGCCCTCACCACGCAGCGGCGTCAGCGCGGCGACGGCTTCCGCATACGCGCCCGCGGCGGCGTGGTGGTGTGCCAGGCGAAGCCGGAGCGCGCGGACACGTTCAGGCGAGGCGTCGCTTTGCGCCGCCAGCTCCGCGGCCACCACCGCCGCGCGCTCCTGAGGCGTCGCGGCCGCCCCTTCCAGCGCCGACGCGGCCAAGCCCGTCTGGTCCACGCGGATGAGGTCATTCAGCAGCGCCGCACCCCGCGCCACCGCGGATGCATCCGGACTCGCCACCAGCGTACGTCCGGCGGCGAGGCGAAGCGCGACCGCCGCGTCGGCGTCCCTGGCAAGGTCCGCGATCGCCAGGAGATTGCCGGCACGATCCACGGTGCCAAGACGTGCGTCGGCGCCGGCTTCCAGATCGAAGTCGTGCAGGCGCACGCGCGCGGCCAGACTCCGTGGCCGTAAGACGACCAGGCGCCGCTGGTGCGGGATCGCGCGGCCGGGTTGGCCCATCTGATCGGCGTAAAGCGCGACCAGCATCTCTCGCGCCCAGCGTTCTAGCTCGCGGTCGGCGTCTGGCTGCGCTTGTCCGTCACCGTGCGACTGACTTTGCGCCAACAGCTGCAGGCACCGTTCGAGCAGGGCAGCAGCGGCGTCGATCCGGCCGGCGGCGATCGAAAGAGCGGCGAGCGCCTGCGCGGCAGGACGCGCGTGGCGCAACGCCGGATCCAGCGCCAGCGCTCGCCTGTAGAGATCGGCCGCCGCGTCGACCTCGCCCAGGGCCGCGGCGCGAACAGCGCCCGCCGCGACGAGCGCGTGCACGCGTGCAGGTAGGTCCTCCTGGGGGACCGTGTCCGCCTCCCCTGCCAGCGCCTCCGCCAGCGCCGATGGCTCGTGATCGCGCACGGCGATCGCCAGCTGGGCGGCCCGCAGATCGAGGCGCGCCGGGCGACAGCCGAGCACGCGCGGCTCCTTCAGCAGCGCCGCGGCCTCCGCCGTCTCGGCCGGACCAGAGATCTCGGCGAACAGCAGCGCGACGTCCACCGCATCGTCGTCGCGCGCCGCGGCGGGGATGAACTGTCGGACGATCGCCGCGGCGGCCGCGCCACGCCCCAGCGCCAGGGACAGCTCGACGCGTTCCGCGGCGACGGCCGGATGCGCGGGGTCCAGGCGAGCTGCCTCGTCGAGGGCGGCGAGCGCCGCTTGCGGCCGGGACTGCGTCCGCCGCAGCAAGTGCGCGCGCTCGCGCCACAGCGCAACCGCCAAGCCACGGTCGGCGGCGGCAACCCGTTCGCCCAAGATGGCCAGCGCCCGATCGGCGACGTCCGGCGGCGCCGCACCGCGCGTCAACCCGTCCAACTCCGCCAGCAACGTGGCCAGCGGGCTGTCGGCGTCTCCCCGCGCGAGCTCCCCCTCGAGTGTCCCCAGCGCGCGCGTGGCGCCGTCGGCGCGCGCGGCCTGCCAGGCCCGCGCCTCTTCCACCACCAGCGCGCCGCGCCGAGGGGCCGCATCCGCGATCCGCGACAGGCCGGCCAGGGCCTGGGCGCGCAGGCCGGCGTCCTTGCGCCTCACACCTGCCAACCAAAGCGCCAGCAGCGCGCCCGGGTGATCGGCCACCGCCGCCAGCGCATTTCGGTAGGCGGCCAGCGCCTCCTCACCGCGATCCAGCCGATCTTCCAGCAGGCGCCCCCGTGCCACCAGCAAATCGGCGCGCGCCGTGGGGTCGCTGCCGCCCGGTCGCGCGCGCGCGGCCTCGGCGTGCACCTCCGCCAGCTCTGCCCAACGCCCGGCCCTGCCCAAGAGGCGCCGCAAGGTCCAGAACGCCACCACCGAGGCGGGGTCACCCGCAAAAGCCGCGCGTGCGGACGTCAGCGCCAGATCATCGCCGACTGGGTTGTCCTCTTCACGCCCAAGCCGTTCTTCGAGCTGGGCCACCTCGACCAGCAGCCCGGCGCGCCGCGCGCCGTCGCCAGCGGCGGCTTCGGCGCGGAGGAGCTCGATCTCCGCCCGCGGATTTTCATCCGCCGCTTCGACGATCGGGGGCCGCAGCTCGACGACGTCGACGATGTCCAGCAACTCGGACGCGCCGGCGTCCGCGATCAGTCCCGGCTGCGTCCGATCGGTGTCCTCGCGCCGCACAGTTTCCGGAATGGCCCCGGGCAGATCGGTCCCGGCAGGAGCCGGGGGCGGCCCCTCCACGTCGAATTCGATCTCGACCACCTCTTCGTCATCGCCGTCCGGTGCTGGTGGCATGCCGCGGGTACCCGGCTGGAGCGCATTATCACGGGCGCCGGATCAGCATGTCAATGGACAGCTCCGAATGCGGTGGGCATGATAGCTTGCGCCTCCGGCACCGGGATCGCGGCGTGTCGGGGCGAGAACCGAGAGGCCCGACCTGCCGAATCTGCTCGTCCCCATCGACCTGCGCGACGCCCTGCCGACCGCGCCGTCGCTGTTCGCGCTCGCCGAGAGCCGGCGCGTGGCACGGGTGGCGGGCGCCACCGTTTACGCGATCGTCCTGGCCGAGCGCGACCTGCCGCCCGCAACGATCGCCCGGCTGGGGCAAGCCGGGGCGGACAAGGTGTTGCTCTGCGAAGGACCCGCGCTGGGGGCACCTCCGCTGGAAGCGACGCACGTGACGGCGTTGCTGGCCGCCGTGGAGCGGGTGTCGCCGCTGCTGGTCCTGTTCCCGGCCGGAGGCGCCGGCCTGTCGCTGGGACCCAGTCTGGCGGCCCGGCTGGGTGCGGCGTTCGCCGGGCCCGCCAATCTGGAGGTCAGCGAGGCTGAAGACGCCCTGCCCGACGGGATTGGTCGGGTGTTCGTTCGCTTCTGGGGCGCCGGGCGGACCACCTACCGCCGCCTCGATCCCGTCGACATCGAGCGTCCCGTCGTCGCGATCCTGCCGGCGGGCGGCGCCGCGCGGGCCATCGGCAGCCCGGTCATCGACCATGACGTCATCGCCTGCGCGGCGCCCGTCGCGCCAGGCGTCGACACGCTGGCGTCGGAGCCGGACGACGGCGCCGCGATAGCGCTGGCTCGCGTGTTGATCGTCGTGGATCCGGCCTTGGGCGAGGCCGCGATCGGCGCGCTGCGGGCGGCAGCGCCTGCTGGTGTTGCCATCGCCCAGGGCGCAACCGACGCCGCGGCCATCGCCGTCGCCACGCCGGAGGTCATGATCGTGATCGGTGGAGCGCCGCCGGCGATCGCGACGCCGCGGACCCAGGTGGCGCTGGTCGCGCTGGACGGCGCGGCGGCCAGCGCCAGCCGAGCCGTCGACGTCGTCTGGCCCGTGCCGCCCGAAACCACCCGCGAGGCCCTGATCCAGCAACTGGCCCAGGCCTTGCCGGGCCTGGCGATCGAGAGTGCCCCGTGAACGTGCTCGTCTGTTTGCGTACGACCACCCGGACGACGACGGCCGAGCTACTCGACCTCGCCGACACGCGCGCGCTGGCGCACGCGCTGGCGCTGCGTGCCGCCGGGCACACGGTGGTTGCCCTCTACGTGGCCAGCGCCGCGGAAGCCACCGCCGTGGCCGCACGCCTGGCACCGCACGTCGACCGTGCCGTGCGCGTCGTCAGCGAGGAGATCGCCGCCGCCGATTTTCACACCCGTGGCCAGATGCTGGCCATGGCGATCCGACGTCTGGCCGCCGACGTCGTCCTTGTGCCCGCCCAGGGCGAGGACGAGTGTGCCAGCGGAACGCCGGCCGCGATCGCGCGGCAGATGGGCGCACGCTACATTCCCCTGGTCGAGGAAATCTCCGACCTCCACGCCGCCAGCGCGGAGGTCGTGGTCCGCGGTGGCGGCCGCAAGCGCCGCCTGCGCGTGGCCTTTCCCGTCGTTCTGGGCACCGCCCCCGGCACCGCGACGCTGCCCGCACCGGACGTCACCGGCGCCGCGCCGCCTGCGGTCGAGACGATTGCTCTCGGCGATCCCGAAGCGACTGTGGTCCGGCGGCGCACCGAGCTCCTCGGCCGCCCGGAAGCCGCCTCACGCGGGACCGAAACGGTTACCTCCGCCGCCGCCCTGATCGCCGCGCTCAAACGCACCTGATCCCCCGTCATTTGATTGGGGGGCGGCCTGGTTCGAGCGCTTCGGCTCGGACGGTGGGCAGGAGGGCCTCCAGCTTGGCGCGATCGTTCAGCGAGGGATCATCCAGCACGCGTTCGAGGAGCCGCTCGAGGAGGACGCCGATCTCGCGTCCAGGCGGGATACCGAGCGCTCGCATGACGTCGCGCCCGTCGATCGCCAGATCGGTCACCCGGAGCGCCGCGTCGGCGTCGGCGACGGCCCCGATGCGGCGACGGAGCTCACCGATCTCGTCCTCGGGATCCTCCCCGAAGCCGCGCCCGCGAACGTCGCCCTCGCGCAAAGCGAACAGGTCGGACAGCCCTTCGTTGCCACCCACGCGGCGCACGAAGCGGCGGATGGTGCCGTCGCTCCAGTCGCGTGTGTAGAAGAACATGTGATTCTTGACCATCGCCACCACGCGGTCGCGATCGGCGTTGGCGAGCTTGAGCCGGCGGCAGATCTCCTCGGCCATGTCGGCCCCGACGTACTCGTGCTTGAAGAAGCTGTACTCACCCGGCGCGTCCTCGCGCGGCTGCCGCGACCGCGGCTTGCCCACATCGTGAAGCAACGCGCCCAGGCGCCCCACCGCGTCGCCCTGCAGGGCGTCCACGACCGACAGCGTGTGGCCGAAGACGTCGTGCTTGTGAAACCGGTTCTGGCTGCACCCCACCCCTTCCAGCAACTCCGGGATCACCACGCCAAGCAGCCCGGTTTCGCGCATCAGCTCGAGGCCGCGCGAGGGCCGGTTCGCGGCGAGCATCTTGAAGAGCTCATCTCGAATCCGCTCGGCCGAGACCTTTCGCACGACCTCCAGTGTCTGGGGGATGGCCGCCTTGGTCGGCCCGTCGATGTCGAACTCCAGCTGGGCGGCCTGCCGCACGGCGCGCATCGGCCGCAAGCCGTCTTCGCGAAAACGCATGACCGGGTCCCCGACGGCGCGGATCAAACGCCGGCCCAGATCGCCGCGCCCGTCGAACGGATCGGCGAGCCGGCCTTCGACCGGGTCGAAGCCGATGGCGTTCATCGTGAAGTCGCGCCGGCTCAGGTCTTCTTCCAGCGTTTGCACGTAACTGACCGACGAGGGGCGCCGCCCGTCCAGGTAGTCGCCCTCGCCCCGGAAGGTCGTCACCTCGACCGGACGCCGCGGGCTGGCGCCGGTCATGACCGTGACGGTCCCGTGCTTGAGGCCGGTCGGGATCGCGAACGTGTGGCCAAACAGCGCCAGCACCGCCTCGGGGACGGCGTCCGTCGCAACGTCGAAGTCCGCCGGCGGCCGCCCCAGCAGCATGTCGCGCACGCCGCCGCCGACCAGGTACGCCTGGTGGCCGGCGCCGCGCAGGCGCTCGCACAACGCCAGAACGTCGGCCGGGATCTGCACCCGCAGCGCCGCCGTGTCCGGCTCGCTCGCTGGCGGGGTCATCCCTCCCCCGCTTCGCCGCGATCGATCGCGTCCAGCGCCGCGGCGGCCGCGCTCTGCTCGGCCTCCTTCTTCGAGCGGCCCGTCGCGCGCCCCAGCGCGCGGCCGCCAATTGTCAGCGCCACCTCGAACCGCTTGTCGTGGTCGGGTCCCGTGACGCCAACTACTTCATACACGGGCGCGACCTGCCACACCGCCTGCGCGCGCTCTTGCAACCGCGACTTGAAATCGAGCCGGGCATGGCGCGGCAAGTCCCCGAGCTCCGGCTGGAACAACCGCGCCGCGATGGCCCGCGCTGCCTCCAACCCGCCGTCCAGATAGACGGCGCCGACCAGCGCCTCGAGGGCATTGGCCAGGATCGACGGGCGCGCCCGCCCGCCGGTCTTCTCCTCGCCCCGACCCAGCAGCACGAACCGGCCCAGCTCCAAGAGCGCCGCGGCGCGTGCCAGACCGCCTTCGCTGACCAGCGCGGCACGCGCCCGACTGAGCTCGCCCTCGGGTGCGTCGGGGAGCTGCGCCATCAACAAGTCACTGGTCACCAGCGCCAGCACCGCGTCCCCGAGAAACTCGAGCCGTTCGTTGTCTGCGCGTCCCGCGAGAGCCGCCTCGTTCAACCAGGACGTGTGCGTCAAAGCCGTGTGCAGCAGCGTCCTATCGCGGAACCGGTGACCCAGCCGCTGCTCCAGCTCGGCAGCTCCTGCCTCCTCCTCTGCTCTCAGCGTCATCTCGACTCAGCCGGTGATCCAGCCGCCACCCAGGACCCGGTCCTCGCCGTCATAAAAGACGGCGGCCTGACCGGGCGCGACCCCGTAGGCCGGCGCGTCGAGCCGCACCAGCGCGACGCCCGCCTCGCCCGGTTCGATCCACCCGGGCGCCGGCGCCGCGTGGTGGCGGATCTGAACGGCGCAGCGACCGCCGGCGCGTGCGGCGGCGCCGTCCAACCAACGCACGTCGGCCACCCGCAGCTGATCTTGTCCGAGGCGCGTGCGCGGCCCGACGCGGACCTCGCCCGTCGCCGCGTCGATGCGCAGCACGAACCGCCGCTCGCCGCCGCCGCCGGGGACACCCCGGCGCTGCCCGATCGTGAAGGTGTGCGTGCCGGCGTGATCCGCAAGCGGCGCGCCGGTCTCGTCGTCGACGATCACCCCGGCGGGCCCGGCGCCGCCGCGCGCCGCCACGAACGCCTGGTGATCGCCGTCGGGGATGAAGCAGATCTGCTGGGAGTCGGGCTTGTCGGCGTTCGGCAGCCCGTGGCGGCGGGCCAGCGCCCGCACCTCATCCTTCGTCAGCTCACCCAGCGGAAACCAGACCCGCGCCAGAACCTCTGGTCGAACACCGAAAAGGAAATACGACTGGTCTTTCCCGGCGTCGCGCGCCCGCGCCAGCGCTGGGCCGCCGGCACCTGGGACGAGGCGCGCGTAGTGGCCGGTCGCCAGGATGGCGGCCCCCACGGCGTCCGCGAAGGCCAGCAGCGGGCCGAACTTGATCTTCTCGTTGCAGCGGACGCAGGGGTTGGGCGTGCGTCCGGCGCGGTGCTCGGCCACGAAGTCGTCGATCACCGCCGCCGAAAAAGCGGCGCTCTCGTCGATGACGTGGTGGGGAATGCCCAGCCGCGCGGCGGTCGCGCGCGCGTCTTCGATGTCGCGCGGGCCGCAGCATCGCCCGCCGACGCTGGCCGCCGTGCCGCTGGCGTCGTAGAGGCGCAGCGTGACCCCCACGACCGGGTAACCGGCTTCGACCAGAAGCGCGGCGGCGGTCGACGAATCGACGCCCCCGGACATCGCCACGACCACGCGGGGCTTGGTGACGGCGGTGGGCGGCTGGCCCAGGACAATCGCCGGGGCCGTCCCCTGCCCGCGAGCGCGGACGCGCGCAACGATCTCCGTGGTCAGCGCGGCGGCCCGATCGACGTCCGCCTCCGTCGTGCCGCGCCCGAGCCCGAAGCGCACCGCGCACGCCGCCTCCTCGCGCGAGCGGCCGATCGCCAGCAGGACCGGCGACGGCTCCAGCGAGGCCGAGCTGCAGGCCGCGCCCGTCGACACGCACACGCCTTCCAGATCCAGCGCCGCCGCCACCAGCTGGCCCGGCGCGCCCGCAAAGGCGACGTTCAGCGTGCCGGGCAGCGCGTGCGCGGCATCGCCGTTGCGGCGCGCGCCGGAAATCGCCAGCAACCGCTGGGCAAGGCGGTCGCGTAAGCCGGCCACGCGGACGGCGCTGTTCTCGAGCGCCGCCTGCGCCAGCCGGGCGGCCACGCCGAAGCCGACGATCCCGGCCACGTTCTCGGTCCCGGCGCGCCGCTCTCGCTCTTGATGGCCGCCCCGCAGGACGGGCTCGAACGGAAGGCCACGCCGAATGAACAGGGCCCCGACGCCCTTGGGCCCGTGGATCTTGTGAGCGGAAAGCGCCAGCGTGTCGACGCCCAGCCGCCGGACGTCGACGGGGATCTTGCCCGCCGCCTGGACGGCGTCGGTGTGCACAGCTACCCCTGCGGCCCGCGAGACGGCTGTGCAAGCCGCGATGTCCGTGATGTTTCCCAGCTCGTGATTGGCCAGCGACAGCGCGACCAGCGCGGTTCCGGCGTCCACCAGCCGGGCCAGCGCGGCCGGATCGATTTCGCCTTGGGCACCCACCGCCAGCCACGCAACCTCGGCGTCCTGCAAGGCCCCCAGCACCGACGGGTGCTCGATGGGCGACGTGATTGCGCGCCGGCTGCCACGCGCGGTCAGCGTGCCGCGAATCGCCAGATGGTTGGCCTCGGTGCCACCCGACGTGAAGACGATCTCTTCGGGCGACGCACCGATCAAGGCGGCGACCTCCGCGCGCGCCTGCTCGACCGCCTCACGCGCGGCGCGGCCGGGCGCGTGCGTGCTGGAGGCGTTCCCCGGCAGATCACGCAGCGCCGCCGTCATCGCCTCCAGAACCTCCGGGGCAAGCGGCGTGGTCGCGTTGTGGTCCAGATCGATCATCGCGGGCTTCTCTTGGGTGAGCCGATCGGGGTGGGCGGCAGGTTGGTCAGCGTTCGAACCGCCATGCCACCCACCAGGTGGCGCTCGACCACCCGATCGACGTCCTCGATGGTCATCTGATTGTAAAGGACGCCGCCCCCGGACGCTCCTCCCAGGCCCGCCAGCGCGGCATCGCCCTCGGCGACCAGGATGTTCGGGCCGCGCAGGCAATGGCCCAGGCAGATCTCTTCCCGCACCGACACCCGGGCCTCCAGCCCCCGCGCGGCGACGCGCGCTCGAAGGTGCTGCAACAATTGCGTCGCGCCGCGGCGGTCCCCGCAGACCGGCCCCCGGCAGACGATCACATTCAGCATTTACGGGCGCTGTTGCGCGCTGACACCGCGGGGAACGGTCTCGTTCAGCGCGCGCGTCAGGTGCGTTCGCAGGCCGGCGACGGTGTGCGGTTCTTCAGCGACGAACAACAGCAGCTCGCGATCCTCCGTGCCGCCCAACCGCAGCAACGCCTCGGACGCGGCGATCAGCGCGGCCGGGTCGCGGTCATAGACCGGATCGGAACGGTACATGGTCAGGAAATCCCGCAGGGCGCCGGTCGAGTCGGTGGCGCCGGTCTGCACCAGCGCGCGCGCGATCTCGGCCGCGGCAGCGGGCGGTGTCTCCGGCAGCGCCAGATGGGCCTCGAGATCGGGGGTCACCGATCGCCCGATCGGCCCCAGCGCGCCGATGGCGCGCGCCAGGACCTCGACCGGCGGCGGCGGCCGCTTCTCGCAATAGTCGGCGTGCGCGCGCAGCGCTGCCCGGTAGAGGTCCAGCGCCCCAGCGTCGCGCCGGCCAATCAGCATCTCGCCGGCCTTCTGCTGGGCCAGCGGCGCGATTTTCTGGTCGCTCAGCAGGTCGAGCAGCTTGGTCGTCACCGCCCGCCCCGCCTGGCCGCCCAACTGTTCGACGGCGAACAGCTTCAGGGCCGGGAACCGCTGCTCTGGATCGGCGATGATCCCCGCCAGCGTCGCCGGCAACTCCGGCCGGTGGGCGGCCTGAACCATCGCGGGGCTGGGCGTGAACCCCTCCGCGTCGAAGGAGGCGCCCCGCACCACCTCGCCCGGCAACGACGCCTCATAGACGCGCGCCCCGGTGAGCGGATCCAGCGCCGCCAGCTCGCCGGCGACGGTGGCGAACAGGATCACCTTGCCGGTGTCCGTCGACGCGACCGCGTCGGTCGGACTGGCGTAGGCCCAGCGCAGCGCCCCCGCGGCGGCCTCGAACGCGAAGAAGAACCGGTAGTCGTGCACGAACACCAGACCATCGCGGAACTGCGGGCGCCCGCCGTCCAGCGTCACGCGCCACAGCACCCGATTCCGATCGATGGCCGAATACTCGGTCTGCTCGGGCCGGTAGAAATCGTAATCGTAGGTGGGGCGCACGAAGGCCGGCAGATGCGCGGCCAGGTAGCCGGCCGATCGACGTGAACCGCGCGCGGTGTCGCGTCCCATCAGGAAGACGCCGCGCGAGCCGTAAAACAGTCCCTCGGGTAGCGCGCGCACGAAGGTGGCCGCCTCCTCCGTCGACAGCACCTGCCCGAGCGGGGCGCCCGTGGCGCCGTCGTACAGCAGGACGTATTGCGATTCGACCGGCACCGCGATCAGGCCGCCGCGCGCAGCGGGCGCCGCCACGCGGGCGGAGGGGAGCGCCTGCTCCCAGCGGCGCGCGCCGGTCCTGCCATCCAGGGCCGTGAGGCGCCCGGCCGGCTTGCCGCCGGAGGCCGCGACCCTCTCGACGACATAGACCTGGTCGCCGTCCAGCGCGTACCCGAACAGCTCTTCCGACGCGCCAATCGGGTGCTGCCACAGCACCGCCCCAGAACCCAGGTCGCGTCCCACGATCTGGCCGTGCGGGCTTGCGGGCGGCGCGGACTTGCTGCCATGGACCACCACGCTGGCGCCGGCCACCACGCGGACCGTCACGTCCGCCCGCTGCGTCCAAAGGACGCGCGAAGCGCTGAGGTCATACGCGGCGAGCCGCGGGCCGGCCGGGCCGCCCAAAACCAAGAAAGCCAGGCTTCGAGGGCCGATCTCGGGCGGCCGGGAGCGCGACACCGCGGCCGCGACTTCGTCGCCGTTACCGGCGCGCTGATAGGGGCTGGTCGCGCAACCAGCCGCCGCCAGCGCGGCCACCAAGGTCAGCTTGGCGCGCGTCATGGGGTTCCCCCCCGCTGATCGAGCAGCTTCTGCGCTTCCTTCTTCGAAGCGCGGTCCTCCTTGGCGGGCACCGACGCCAGGTACTCGGCCAGCGCCGTCGTGGCCACCGCGCCCGACAGCCTGCCGATCGTGCGCAACACGTCGATCCGCAGCTTTTCCGGGACGTCGGACCGCTTGACGTACTCACCAAGCGTATTGGCGATGATCTCGTCGTCGATGGTGCCCGCCAGCTCGGCGATGCGCGGCACCAGATCGGGGCTGGCCAGCGCGGCCACCGCCGGGCCGACACCGGCGTCCCCGCGAGAGAGCAGCGCGAACATCCGGGGCATGGCGCTCGAGTCCCGCCGCGCCGCCAGCGCGTCGGCAGCGGTTGCCCGGACGTCGGGGGCCGCATCGCCCAGCCGCTCGAGCAGCGTGGCGGTCACATGCGGGTCCGATACGCTGGCCAAAGCCTTGACCGCGCGCCGCCGGATGTCGGGGGCACGGTGTCCGGAATACAGGATGAGAGCATCGATGACCGCCTGGTCCGCGCGCAGCGCGCGGGCCTCGCCCAGCTTCGCAAGGGCGTCCAGCACGGCCTGCACGCGCACGGCGCGCCCGCCCTCTGCCAGCACCTCCAGCAGCGGCTCGGCGGCCCGCGGCGTCCGCGCCTGTCCCAGCTTGGCCGCCGCTTCGGTCGCGACCTCGTCGTCTGCGCCGATCAGCGCCTGGCGCAGGGATTCGATCTCGGCCGCCGGCAACCCCGATGATTCGGGCGCCGCCGACGCGCTCTCGGCGCGCTTCTCCGTTTTGACCGCACGCGCGACGCGGGCCGGCGCCGCGCTCGCCAGAGCACAAACCACGGCCAACGCCGCACCGCCACGACGGATGCGCGGCGCTCTCACGGGCAGGGTCGCCTCACTTGCCGCGGGCCTCCGAGTCCGAGAACTCCACCTTGCCGCTGTAATTGGCGCCTTTGCCCAGCAGCCAGAAGCTGGTCATCGCGATCACGCGCCCGCGCGACTCGATGGTCATCATGTAGCGCTTGCGCACGTCGAACTCAGGCTTCGACAGCATGATGCTGGACCCGAAAATACGCGAGCCGCGTTCGCGGGTGTACTGGGGATCTCCAGCCACGAACTTCTTGCCGCCCTGAGTGATGTCGTAGAACTTCACCTGGATCTCGCTGTCGTCGAGCGGCTGCGAAAAGAACGCCAGGTACTCGAGGTTCCAGCTCCCCTTGTCGGCTCCGCTCTCTTCGGTCGGCCAGATCTTGTCGATCTTGTTCTTCTGCAGGGCGCTGACGAACGCGCCCGAGGACGAAAAGCGCATCGGCAACCGGTTCTTGGTGATGATGATCTTGCCCTTGAAGACGTCCTCGGGCTTCGCGGCCGCACTCGGCCGGGCGGCGGCGACCAGGACCAGGGCCAGGACGGCTCCGAACCGGAGCGCAAATCTCGTGTGCATCTAGGGAGCTCCCGCGCCGTCGGCGCTGTGGTGAAACGGCCCCGATATTAGGCGAAGACCGCCGCCGATTGCCAGGCAGAACCGGGCATCGGCCGGGCCGTGACCGTCAGGCGCCCGGCTTGCCGTTGCTGGCCGCCGCCGCCCCACCCTTGAACAGCGCCTCGAGCTTGGCTGCCTGCGCCGCGTCCATGTCGCTCTTCTCTTTGGCGAGCCGCAGGACGTCGCGCCCGACCAACTTGTACAGCTCCACCATCTCGGGCGCGCGCGCCTGCAGCGTCTTGAGGTGCCGCTCGACCGACGAGACGTCGCCCCGCTCGACGGGGCCGGTCAGAGCGCCGGGAAGCCCGACGTGGGCCAGGTTCTGCACGACGCTGGACAGCAGCGGAATCAGCACCGGCAGCGCCTGGTCGGCTGGGACGCCCGCCTTGATCAGCAGCGACTGCGCCATGTCGGCCAGCGCCACCACGTAGTTGGACGCCATCACCGCGCCCGCGTGGTACAGGGTCAGATTCTCGGCGTCCAAGAACACCGCCCGAGCCCCCAGCGATCGCACAATCCGCTTGGCGGTCGCGCGCGCCAGCTCATCGCCCTCGATCCCGAAGGCGACCTCGCGCAACCCCTCGACGGCCACGCGTGCGTCAGCGAACGAGACCAGCGGGTGCAGCGTCCCGACCGCGCGAACGTGCGCCAGCGCCGGTGCCAGGATCGTGCGCGCCGGGTAAGCGCCCGAGGTGTGCAGCAGGATCTGCTCGCGCCGCAGGCGCTTCTCGCGGACCAGCCGCGCAGCGACCTCCGGGACACGCTCGTCGCGCACGGAGATGATGATGACGTCGGACTGCGAGAGGATCTCGGGGATCTCGTCGGAGGTGGCCACCACGCCCGAGATGGCGCGGGCGGCGTCGCTCAGCTCGCGCTGGCGGCCATGAAGCCCGGTCACCGGGATTCCGGCACGCACCAGACGAGCGGCCAGGGCGGTCCCGACCACACCCGCGCCCATCACGAACACCGAGGGCGTCGGCTCGGCAGGGCCTTCGGCGGCTGCCCGGGCGTTCACTTCAGCTTCGGACATGTAGCTCATGCGAATTCCTCGCCAGCCTTATACAGGTTGTGGCTCGAGATGTAATCGAGAACCGCGCGCGGAACCATCCCGCGCACCTCGGTGCCGGCGGCCAGCGCCGCGCGCACTTGCCGCGAGCTCACCGCCGGCAAAGCCACGGAACCATCGCCGCCGGTGAACCCCGCCCGACCGACGACGATGAACGGCACGGTGCGCTGCAGCTCGGCGCCGCCGAGCCAGGACGGAATCTCGGCCAGCAGATCGGCGCCGATGACCAGCGAGAAGCTCGTGCCGGGGTGGTCCTGCTGCAACCGCCGAAT
Source organism: uncultured Pseudomonadota bacterium (assembly GCA_963737345.1). Taxonomy (GTDB): domain Bacteria; phylum Myxococcota_A; class Polyangia; order Fen-1088; family Fen-1088; genus JADGRB01. The sequence goes on from CAVTSM010000003.1 coordinate 123,660, forward strand.
GGTCCGCAAGGTCCGGCTCTCGCCGCCGAGGTCGCGCTCGATCGCGCTCACCCGGACGCGGGGGCCCAGCGCCGCCGCCGCCGCCTCGCACATGGCCAGGCGGTCGGCGAAGGGCGCCAGCGTCTTGCCGAACGCGTGCCGCACCGCCGGCACCAGCCACAGCTCGTCGACGGGCGCCGTCTCGAGGACGTAGAGCGCCGCCATCTGGTGCGCGACGTGGGGCGGATTGAAGCTGCCGCCGAAGATCGCCACCCGCATCGGTCAGGCGTAGTCGGCGATCAGAGCCGGCCGGCGAACCTCGGCGAACGTGCGCTCGAACCCGGCATCCTCAGCCAGCACGTCCGCCAAAGGTGCCCCACCGTCGATCGCGCGCCGCACGCGGTCGTCGCCGGTCAGAAGGTCGATGGCCGGCGGGTCGGACACGAACTCGTACGGTTCGGTTCGCCACCGGAACTCCGGCGACAGCCGGCGCGCCGCCGCGATCAGGGTCAGCCCGGTCGCGTAGGGGCGAAAGGCCGTCGGGTCCGTCACGTGCAGCTGGACACCCCCGCAAGATCGGCCCGCGAACTTGTGAAAGGTCGGCCGGAACGAGAGCGGCCGCAGGCGCACCCCGGGCAAGGCGGCCGCGTCGGCCCACGCGTACCCGTCCAGGAACGGCGCGCCGACCAGCTCGAATGGGCGGGTGGTTCCTCGCCCCTCGGACAGGTTGGTCGCCTCGAACAGGCACTGCCCGGGATAGACCAGCGCGGTTTCGGGCGTCGGCATGTTGGGCGACGGCATCACCCACGGCAGCCCCGTCTCCGCAAAGGTCATCGATCGGCGCCACCCGCGCATCGGGATCACCGTCAGATCTCCGTCCAGCGCCCGCGCGAAACGGGCATCGCCCGCCCAGGTCATGCCCGCGGCTCGCAACCGAGCAATCTCGGCGATCGTCACCCCGTGACGGACCGGCACCGGGCACAGGCCCACGAAGGAACGAAAGCGCTCGCCGACCGAGCCGCCTTCGATCGCGAGGCCGCCCAGCGGGTTCGGGCGATCGAGCACGATCACCGCCACACCGGCCGCAAACGCCGCCTCCAGGGACAGCACCATCGTCCAGATGTACGTGTAATAGCGGCTGCCGACGTCTTGCAGGTCGATGACCAGCACGTCGATCTCCGCCAGGTGCTCGCGCCGGGGCGCCAGTGACTCGAAGGTCGACCCGTAAAGGCTCGCCACCGGAATGCCGGTGCGGCTGTCCTGATCGTCGCTGACGCCGATCATGTCCTGCGCCTCGCCCCGCACGCCGTGCTCGGGCCCGAACAGCCGTGTCGGGCGCACCCCTGCCTCTACCAGCCGATCGACCGCATGGGTGAGATCGCCCGCCACGCTGGCGGGATGACAGAGCACACCCACCCGCCGCCCGCGGAGGAGCTGTAGCCGCTCGCGGCACAGCACGTCCAACCCGGTTTCGACCTTCACGGCGTCACTCTATTGCCAACTTCCCATGAACGAAAGGCCCACCCGGCACGCCGGGCAGGCCCTTGGTTCCGGTCAGATGGCGGTCAGTTGATGGCGATCGGCTTCAGCGTGACCTGCTCGCCCTGGGTGTTGACCTTGAAGCGCACCATGCGGCACTTCCACTTCTGCTTCAGGCCCCCCTCGATCAGGCGCAGCTTGGCGGTGAACGCCTGGACGGTGATCCCCTTGGTCGGCTTGCCCTGACTCTTCAGAGCCGCGACGTATTCGTTGAAGATGCGCGCGAAGTAGACCGGCTCTGCCTCCTGACTGAGCGCCGTCGCGTCGGGCGAGCCAACCACCGCAGGTCCCGAGCCTTCCTCGACCAGCATCTGGTCCGAGCGCCAGCGCGAGGTCTCGTCCTGCTCTTCTTCAGGCTCGTCCTCGTTCGGCTCCTCGCGTCCGAGGAGGCGCGCCAGCATGACGTTGAGCCCGTTGGACAGACCCTCGAAGTCGGGCCCCACCGGCTTGAACTGGTAGTCGATGTTCCCGTTGATGATCTCGGCGACACCGAGCTCGATCTTGTCGAGCGGGCGAATGAAGCGCGAGGCGGTCAGCATGGTCGCGGCCAGCATCACCAGGATCGCCAGCACCCCGAAGCCGATGATCTTCATGCCCACCGAGGACACCGATTCCAGCGCGTCGGAGACAGACATCAGCGTGACGACGCCGCTGGTCTTGTCGAACGCATTGCCGTGCAGCGGCGCCGCCACTGCGGCGAACTCGCGGCCGTCGAGGGTCAGATGGAAGACCTCCGTCGGCGCGTTCTTCTGCAGGGCCTGCTGCCCCCACGCTTCGGGCGACTGGAACAGGATCGCGTTCAGCGCCTGGGTCTTGTTCCCGTCCTCCTTGGCGTTGTCCCCCGTTCCCTCGGACACGAAGCTGGAGGTGTGGACCTTGCCGTTGTGGAAGTACGCCACTTCGCTGCCCAGCAGGTCGCGCTTGGCCTGCGCGTCGCGGGCCGTGACCACGTAGCCGACCAGCAGCGCGCCGCGGATGGTCCCGTCGGGGTGGATGATCGGGGCGACCGCGACACGCGTCATGCGGCCAGCCAGCGTCCAGATGTCCTTGGTCGCCTCCCCGCGCAGCGCGGTGGCCACGGCCGGGAATTTGCCCCGCAGGTCCTCACCGTACATGGCGTTGACGTTCAGGTCGCGGGCGATGACCTTGCCCTCGGCGTCCAGGATCGCGACGATGTCGGCCTTGCGGGCGCCGCCCGTCTGCAGGAGGCCGTTCAGCTGCTCGGCCTGCTCGAACGCGGACTGCCGCCGCCCAGTCTCGTCGGGCTTGGAGAAGATGCCCACCACGCCGGCGCGATGGGCGAGCCCACCGACCAGGTTGGCGAACTCCAGCGCTTCGAGACGCGTGATGTCGCTGTGCATCCGCTGGGCGCGGGAAACGTCGAATTCAACGGTGCGGATGGTCGCGTCCCGCATCTCGTGGGTGACGGCGGAGTACACACCGGCCGTGACCACGACTAGGATGATGGCGGCGACAAGACCGATCTTCATGCGGTGCATGCCTGGCTCCTCTGCTCGGCTTTGGGGGGGATGGTTGGGGACGGTTTCGACGTTTGTCCCGCAGGACTAAAGCCGGCGCGCGCAATGCGGCAAAAAAGGCGCCGGAGTCTGGTGAGCGCCCGGATTATCGGCAGCCCTCCCGCAAGAGTCAATGTTTCCACCCGGAGTCGGCGCCGCGGAAGTGCGCCGAATCGGACAAAAATTTGACCGCCGTCCCACCCCGGCTTACATGTAGGACAACACTCTCGGGAGGGGCTGATGCTGAAGACGAAAAGCTCGCCACGACGCCAGGGCAAGGCCGCAGCGAACGTCGACGTGACGGCCAAAGCAGAGGGGGCCGGGGTTCTGCCTCAAACCATCGACCGCCGCTCGCGCCGCCGTTCCCAGGGGCCCGATCGCCGCAGCGGCAAGCGAGTCAGCGTCGACCTGATCATGAACCGATTCCTGGATGGGCAACCGTACACCTGCCGCATGTTGGACATCAGTCGCACCGGCGCCCGGCTGGCCCCCATCCTGGAGCCGGAGTCGAATCGCGCCCCGCGCTACATGGGGTTGCAGTTCCAGCTGCCTGATCGCGACGACGTGCTGACCGCATCGGGCGAGGCCGTGCGCCGCGGGGGCAAGACGGTGGGCATCCGCTTCACGAACTTGCCGCCCGACTCGGCCTGGGCAATCGAGTCATTCCTGAGCTTCGTTTAACTCGACTGACGCACCGCCGCCTTGCGCGTTGCGCAACCCGGGTCTTCTTTCATTTAGCGGGCTTGGTCGCTTGACAGGCTGTGAGGCCGCCAGTATGGTCCGCCTCTGTCCGTTTCCTTGCTCGCTTTAATCCCGCCCACCGCCGACCAGTCAAGCGCGTGAAGGCCACCGCGCCGGAGGAGCTCAGTGGATCAGAACAGGAAGCCAGGCGTTGCCCCGACTAAGGACATCAGTGACCTCAAGGCCCGCCTGGGTCTGAAGGCCCCTGCCGGGGCGCCCGGCGCCCCAGTACCGGGCGCGCCCTTGCCACCCAACGCCCGTCCCCCCGCCGGTGGCGTCCCATTTCCCCCCCCGCGCGCGGCGCCGCCCCCCAGCCGGGGGCCGCGAACCGACCGACGCCCGCTCCGGGCACGCCGGTCGTGGGCGCCCCGCCGCCAGCCGGGATGAACCCCTTTGCCAACATGAAGCCGCCGCAGGGCGGATTCGACCTCCGGTCCATCGATGACGGCGCGCCCGTCCAGAACGTTCGCTCGGGCCGTGGCAAAGCCGTTCTCGTCGCCTCGGTCATCGTGGGCATCGGCGGCTTCGCGCTGGGCGCCGGCATGGGCATCGCCAGCGTCGGCCGCGCCAACATGAACACCGCGAACCACGCGGCCAAGGCCGTCAAGACCGAGCTCGAGAACATGCAAAAGACGCTGAGCCAGATCGGCACGGCGGTGGCGCGCAGCCAGCAACGCCTGGGCGCTGCCAAGAAAGAGCCGGTCGCTTACGACCCGCAGTTCGTGGCCGACCTGAAGGCCATCAAGCTCGAGCCGCGGCCGAACACGGCCACCATCTTTCGCGTCGACTTCTATCGGTTGCCCGACGCCGACGTCGACAAGCTGTTCAACTACTATTACGACACGATCGCGCTTTACAACGAGGTCGAGCGTCACGTTCGCCGGTCCGAAAACGACGCCGACGCGCTGAAGTCGTACGCCGAGAAGTCTGCCGGCGCGACCACCAAGAACTACGGCGTCGTGTTCGACAACGGCGGCAAGATCGTCGTTGCCAATCTGGTCGAGGTCGGCGATCAAGTTTGCAAGGACGGCAGCAAAGAGTGCGGCGCCGACAACCTGGTCGGCTTCAAGATCCGCTCGGGATCGGGCGCGCCCTGGGTCGATCGAAAGACGGGGAACAAGCCGGACGCCAGCATTTTGGTCCCGCTCAAGCCGACACCGTTCATGGACGCCGTGATGACGGGATCGCCCGAGCAGGCCCGGCAAGAGAGCTACAAGCAGCGCGTCGCCAACATCCGGAGCCTCCTGGCGCAGATCACCGCGACCGGGAAGGACCTGATGGAAGGCATCAGTAAGGACGCCGCCCGCCCCGACATGTTCGCCCCGCTGTAAGTCGACGCGGCGTCGTACGGTTGGGAGCCGGCCGACGATCCGGCCCGCTGGCTGCGCCGGGCCTGCGCTTCCGGTCCTCGAGTACCCAAGTACACTCCGGTCCGGTTCTCGGCCCGGCTTCGCCAGCGAGCCGGCTTGTCGGCCGCTGTTCGGTTGCGCCGTCGGAGGGCACTACTCGCGTCGGCCTTAGGTGCGGGCGGCTTGAGGACGGTGGGACGCCAGGAGCTTAAACGAACGGCGTTGGCTGGCTAGCTGGGGAGGATTGGGACGCGCGGCCGGTGGCGGCGTCGTCCCGGGGGTACTCGGGGTGGGACGTGTGCTTTACAGTTCCAGGCCGTCCAGGTCGCCCTTCTTGCCGGCCTTCTTCTTCGGGCTGTCGGCCGAGGGGGAGGAGGACGAGGACGGCTTCGAGGCGGCCTTCTTCTTGTCGTCGTCGGGGGTGAATCCGGCGTTGGGGTTCGGCGCAGGGACGACGATGTCGGCGTGCTGCTCGGTCCCCGGCTTCTTCACTTCGTGCCCCGTGACGCGATCAATGATGTCGTCGTTCTCGTCATTGCCCTGTTTGCCGCGCGTGGCAACGGCCTCGACCAGAGCGTCCTTCTCGACGTTGCCGGGGTTCACGACCTTGCGCCGCTCCTGCACCCGCTGATCGGTGCCGGCGTCGTAAAGGACCAGGCAATAGACGCCGTAAAACTCGGACCGGTCGACCAGCTTCAACTTGTCGCCGCCCGCGTTCCAAGTGAAGTGGTCCAGCGTGCGGTGCACGCCACCCTTGGTCTTGTCGTCCCGGTAGACCATCTTGGCGTTGCCGTACCGCGCCTCCATGCTCTTGCCGAAATCCTGGAACGACTTGCCCTGCAGGGCGTCGCGATTGAACGCCAGGTACATCTTGTAGAGACCGTCCTCGAAGAAGAAGAAGTACCGGGTCCACTGATCTTCCTTGGTGACCAGCACGGCCTCGGATGTTCCCTGCTGGAACTCGGGCCCGATGATCGACACGTCCCAGCCGCTCTTCTGTCCTTCGAACTTCGTGAAGCTCTTCTTCACGGCGGCGATCTCGCGCTCCATCTCGCCGCGGATCCGCTGCTGCTTGCCGGGATCGGCAGAGGCCTCGGTGATGCGCTTCTGGTACTTGCCCTCGATGGCCGTGCGGACGGCCGCCATCACCTCTTCGGGCTTCATGCCCCACTTGAAGGTTCCGGCATTGGCGTCGCCCAGGCGAACCGCCTTCAGCTTGTTGACCTCGGCGGGGCTGGCGGTCGGCGCCGCCCCTTCGCCGCCCCCCTTCTTCTTGGCCTTGGCGTAGCCCGGAGCGCTGGTTGCGGAGACCGCAACGCCGAGCGACAGAGCCAGCACGAAAGCACCACTAATTCTCATCGAGGCCTCCTCAAAGTCCGTTGGGGCGCGGCGGGCCGAGACGGGCCGGCCGTCAGGGAACCCGGACGTTAGCACAGAATTTCCGGCGTTAATCCCGGACTTTGTGCTCGTTTACTGGTCGTCCGGTTGGTTCTGTTGCGGCGCCGGAGCTCGGCCGTCCGGGTCGGGCGGCGGTGGCGGCGCGTCGGCCCAGGAGGTGTCGATCTTGGTCGGGTGATAGCTCTCCGCGCGGCCGTTCTTGAGGTCCTGATCGGGGCTCGACGAGTAGATGGAGCGCTCGCCCGGACCCGAGTAATCGATCCAGAACGCCGAGCGGTCCTTGCGGACGTCGAGGTGCACGAAGCTGGAGTTCGGATAGTAGCCGATGCCGACCTTGTCGAACGTGCGCCGGAGGTAGTCGCGCAGCTCGGCCGTCCTCACCCCTTCGACCCGGAAGTCGCAGGCCAGCCCCTGCATGTGCGGGCTGTGCGGGTTCTTGGCGACGGTGGGATTGCGATAGCCCGAGACGATCTCCAAGCGCCGGCCCGGCCAGTGGTGCCCGGTGGTGTAAAGGAGGCGCATGAGCCGCGGATCCATCTTGTGCTGCGTGTTCGTGTGGTGGCAGCGCAGAAGGTGGTCGAACCGGCGCTGCAGCCCCTTCACCGGGCGCCCGTGCGCGTCGCGCAGCTTGAGCGGCATCGTCTCGCGCCAGTTCACGTGATAAAGGACCACGGGCGCGTTCTTCGGCACCTTTGCCTTGGCGAGCTTGGCTGCCGTGCGCGGCTTGCCGGACACCGTCGCGGGGCGCGCGGCGGCAGGCTTGGTCGACGCACCCGCCGGCCGCGCCGCCAGGGGCAGCAGCCAGGTGGGAAGCGCCAGAAGCGCCAGGGTCGCCAGCTTTCTCATGCGGAGGGGGGCCTGACGTAATTGTGACCGGACCTAGGGGGAGGGAGTCAACTTTCTCTTCAGCTCGACCAGCAGTTGGTGGGCGGCACGGGGCGACAGGTCATCGGGATCGACTGCCCGCAGCGCGTCCGCAATCTCCGCCAGCCGCTCGTCCGCGGCCGGGGTGTCCGCGGGTGTGCGCGCAGCGCCCCACAAACCCAGCTGGGCCGGCCCGGATCCTGCGCCCGCCGCCGGCTGTGCCTCGAGCGTGCGCAGGATCGCGGCGGCGCGGGCCACCACCTCCGCGGGCAGGCCAGCCAGCTTGGCGACCTCGACGCCGAACGATCGGTTGGCGCCGCCGGGCACCAGCTTGCGGAGGAACAGCACGTCGCCCTTCCACTCGCGGGCGGCGACGCTGACGTTGCGCACGCGCGGGCGATCGGCCGCCAGCGCGGCCAGCTCGTGGTAATGGGTCGCGAACAGCGTCTTGGCGCCCACCTGGTCGTGAATGTGCTCGGCCACCGCCCAGGCGATCGAGACACCGTCGTAGGTCGATGTGCCGCGGCCAATCTCGTCCAAGACGATGAGGCTCTGGGCAGTCGCGTGCCGCAGGATCTGGGCGGTCTCGCGCATCTCGACCATGAACGTCGACTCGCCCCGGGCCAGGTTGTCGCCGGCGCCGACGCGCGTGAAGACCCGATCGCAAAGCCCGATGCGCGCCGTGCGGGCGGCCACGAACCCGCCCATCTGGGCTTGAATGACGGCCAGCGCGACCTGGCGCATCAGCGTCGATTTGCCGGCCATGTTGGGGCCGCTGACGATGAGGATCTGCTCGGCGGCCGGGTCCAACCGGACGTCGTTGGGGACGAAGCTGCCGGCGGCGGCCAGCTGCTCGACGACGGGATGGCGCGAGTCGCACAGCTCGATGAGGCCGCCCGCGTCGACCTGAGGGCGACAGTAGCCGTTGCGGTGCGCGACCTCGGCCAGCGCCGCCAGCGCATCGGCCGCCGCCACCCGGCCCGCCAGCGCCAGCAGCCGCTCGGCGTCGGCGGCGACGCGGGCCCGCAGCTTCGTGAACAGCTCCAGCTCCAGCGCCACGCGACGCTCGTCCGCCGTCAGCACCGTGGCCTCGAACTCGGCCAGCTCGGGTGTGACGAAGCGTTCGGCGTTGGCGACGGTCTGCTTGCGGCGGTAGTCCGCCGGCACCGCCGCCAAGTTCGAGCGCGTGACTTCGATGTAGTAGCCGAAGACGCTGTTCAGCTTGACCTTCAGCGACGGGATGCCCGTCCGCTCGCGCTCGCGCACTTCTATGGCCGCGATGCGGTCCCGCCCGCCGGCCGCGATGTCGCGCAGCTCGTCCAGCTCGGCGGAGACGCCGGCGTTGACGTAGCCGCCGTCCTTGGTCAGCGCCGGCGCGTCGGGGCGCAGGATGCGCGTCAGCTCGGACGCCAGGTCGGTCGCCGAGATCTTCGCCCAGCGCCAGCCAGTCCGCCTCGCCGTCCCGTGGCGCGCCAATCTCGCCCCGGTGGGCTTCGTTCAGCTCGGCGGCCAGCGCGGGCAGCTCGCCCAGCGACCGCCCCAGCACCGCCAGATCGCGCGGCGTGGCCACGCCCAGGCGGGCCCGCGCGACCAGCCTTTCCAGGTCCGCGATCTCGCCCAGCCGCTTGCGCGCCTTGTCGCGGGCGGCGTGCCCGCCGACCAGCCGCTCGACGGCGTCCTGCCGCCGCCGGATGGTGGCCAGATCGCGCGACGGAAACAGCAACCAGCGCCGCAGCAGCCGGCCGCCCATCGCCGTGCGCGTGCGATCCAGCAGATCGATGAGCGACCCGGTCCGCCGCCGTTCCTGCAGCGACTCGATCAGCTCCAGGTGGGCGCGCGCCTGCTCGTCGATGACCAGCGTGTCGGCGCGGCGAAGGACCTCCAGCCCACCCAGCGCCAGCTCAGCGCCAGGCTGGGTCGCGCGGGCATAGCGCAGCACGGCTGCCGCCGCGCGAGCCGCCTGCGGCACGCGATCGATCAGCGTTGCGTCGAAGCGGGCGCCCAGCGCGCGCGACAGCTCCGGCGCGGTCTCACCGTCGCTGACGACGGCCCGGGGCAGGCGCGGGAACGCCGCTCGGATCCGCTCGGCCAGCAGCCCTTCGCGCTCGCCCCGCCCCAGCACCAGCTCGCGCGGCGCCGCCCGGCCAATCTCCTCCAGCAAGAGCTCGATCGTGGGCGCCTCGGTGATCCGGAAATCGCCGGTCGTCACGTCCAGCAGCGCCAGGCCATAGCCGGCCCGCGCGTCGCCAGCGGCGGCTGCCACGTAGCTGGGCGCCCGCGGGTCCAGCGACTCCTCGTCCAGGACCACGCCCGGCGTGATGACCCGGACCACGTCCCGCTTGACGATGCCGCGGGCGACCTTCGGGTCTTCGAGCTGCTCGCACAACGCCACCCGGTGCCCCAGCTCCGTGAGCTTGACCAGGTACGCCCGGACCGCGTGGTGCGGCACGCCGCACATGGGGACCGGGTCTTCTTTGCCCTTGTCCCGGGTCGTCAGCGTCAGGTCGAGCACGCGCGCCGCGTAGACGGCGTCGTCGTAGAAGAGCTCGTAGAAATCCCCCAACCGGAACAGCACGAGGGCGTCCGGATACCTCGCCTTGACGTCGAGGTATTGCCGCATCAGCGCCGTGGGCGCCGCGGCTGGCGCGGGAGCCCTGGTCGGGTTCCCGCCTGCGTCGGCTTCGGGGGGCGTTACTTCGCCTTGGGCGCGGCGGCCTTCTTCTTGGCCGGCTTGGCGCCGGTGGCGGCCTTTTCGCGGCCAGCCACCCGCTTCTTGGTGAGGCGAGCCTTCAGCTTCCGCTGGCGAACCCGGCGGCGCATCTTCATCGATCGGCGATTGTCCCGTCGTCCCATTTCGCCCGCCAGTATCCCGATTCGGCCGCCCCCGTCAAGCGCGCCGTCGCGGGCAGGCGGAACCCTGAGGGTTCCGAAGTCCAAATGTTGTGAACCGGCGCGGCGCGTGTTAGCTGCGTTAGATGCAGCTTCCCAGCCTGCGGCGTCCGGTTGGCGCTTCGGTCCTGGCTGGCGTCGCGGGCGCCGGCCTCGTCGACCTGCTCATCAGTGCGGCGCACGGCGGCGCATCCGGCGTCGCCGCGCTCGGGGTCGGCCTTTACGGGGCCGCGGCCATCTTGGCGGGCCTGGCGGCGGACCTGGTGGACCGCGCCATCGACCGCGCACGCCCCGCCGATTGGCGCGCGCTGCGCGAGGACGCCGGCCGCGACGGCGCGGTGGCGGCCGGGATCATGGCGGCGCTGACCGGCGCGCTGGTGATCGCGCTGGTGGCGGCCGCCGGGCAGCGCGTCCTCATCGGCAAGATGCAGAGCCAGCGGCTGGCGGTCATCGGCGCGGCCGGGATGGCTCTCATCGGTGCCCTGCCGGGCGGCGTGGTGGCCCTGGCGCTGCTGCCGGTCTGGCGGCGATTCTCGCGCGCCCTACCGCGCCCGCGGGCGCTGGGCGCGACCGGTCTGCTGCTGGTCGCCCTGGCGGCGGTGGGCGTCCTGGCCTTCGTGATCGCGCTGTCGCGCGCCGACTGGCGGGTGCTGGACCTTGGGCCGCTCTACGCGCTGGGGCTGGCGATCGTCCTCGGTGCGGCGCACGCCGTCTTCTGGTTCGGCTCGCGCACCGGCCGCAAGCTGCGCGAGCGTCTCTTCGGTGCCGCCGGGATCGCCATTCCGGCCGCCCTGGCGGTGGTGGCCGCCCTGGCGCTGGCCGTGGGCGCCCGACTGCCGGAAGGCGACCCGGCCTTCGCCGCCATCGACGAGCACGCGCTGGGGCTGCGATCTCTGGTCGGCGCCGCGCGACGTCTGACCGACCACGACGGGGATGGCTTCTCGGCCCGGTTCGGCGGCGGCGACTGCGACGACCGCCGCGCCGACGTGTACCCGGGCGCCGAGGACATCCCCGGCGACGGCATCGACCAGAACTGCGAAGGCGGCGATGCGAAGGCGATCGCCGCGGAGGCACCGGTCGCAGCCGAGACTCCCGCCGCGCGCGTCGAACCGCGCGCGGGCGCCTTCAAGGGGAACATCCTCATCGTCACCATCGACGCCTTCCGGGGCGATCGGTTGGGGGTGGCCGGCTACGGCCGCCCGGCTGGGCGGTCGCTGACCCCAACGCTGGACGCGCTGGCCCGGCGCGGCGCGTACTTCAAGCGCGCCTGGTCGCAGGCCCCGAACACACCCCGCAGCTTCCCGTCGATCCTCACCGGCCGCTACCCGAGCGACATCGCCTGGGACAAGCCGACGGTCAACTACCCGAACCTGCTCCCCAGCAACCACACCTTCTTCGAGTCGCTGCGCGCCGTGGGGCTCATGCCCATCGGGATCTTCTCGCACTTCTATTTCACCGCCGATCGCGGGATCAGCCGCGGGTTCGCCGAGTGGTCCGACGAGGGCGCGCTCAGCATCGCCGAATCGAACAAGGACAGCGCCTCGCCGCGCATCGTGCCGCGCGTGATCGCCCGCCTGCAGCAGGCCGCGGCGCGCAAGCAGCGCTTCGTGGTGTGGACGCACCTGTTCGAGCCGCACTCGTCCTACATGCCCCACAAGGAGTTCCCCACCTCGCTGAGCGGGGTGCCCGGGCTGGTCGAAAAGTACGACTACGAGATCGCGTTCGCCGATCTGTGGGTGAAGAAGCTCTTCGACGCGCTCCACGAGGCTGGGCTCGACAAGGAGACGGCGATCGTGGTGATGGCCGACCACGGCGAGGCCTGGGGCGAGCACAAGGCCTACTTCCACGGGACCGACCTTTACGACGAGCAGACGCGGGTGCCGCTCATCATCGCCGTTCCCGGACATGCCCCGCGTTTGATCGACCAGGAGGTCAAGCTGGTGGACGTCGCGCCGACCCTACTGGATCTGGTCGGCGCGCCGGTCCCGGCCAACATGCGCGGCCGCAGCCTGCTGCCGGCGCTCGAGGGGCAATCGCTGCCGGCCGCGCCGGTCTACGCCGAGCTGATGCCGGCGACCGCCTGGCCTCACCAAGCGTCGATGATGGTGGCCGACGGGCACAAGATCATCCATCGCATCACCGAGCGGCGCTGGGAGATGTACGATCTGCACCGCGACCCGGGCGAAAAGAACAACTTGGCCGATCAGCCCGCCCAGGCAGCGCTGTTCACGCAGCTCAAGACCAAGCTGGTCGCCTTCGAAGAACGCCCGCGCTGAGCAAGCCGGGGAGGATGAAGCGCCAGGACGCCAGAGGCGCCAGGGCGAGCCATGAGAAAAATTGGCTCCGAGCTCCTGGCGTCCCCGCGTCCTGGCGCTTAACGAACCTGGCCGCCGTCAGCTGCGGCGGCGTCCAACCGGGCGGCGGCGTCGTCGCGATCGGCAGGTGGCGTGCGGTCGAGGACGTAGGCGCGGATTTCCCGCCAGTCGCCCGCGCCCGGATCGCGTCGGGTGCACGCGATCGCCGTCAACCACAGCGGGTCCTCGGGATCGTCTCGCCATCGCGCCGCGCGGATCCACTGCGCGCAGGCTTCGCGGGCGCGGCCGACCTGCTCCCAGATGTGCGCCCCGCGCGCCAGGCCGGAGGCGCGGTCGGGCGTATGGAACGCGAGCTCGGTCAGCATCCGCTCGGTGCCGCCAAAACGGCCAGCGCGGCCGAAGATCAGCGCGACCAGGGCCAGCACGTCGGGCGAGCTCGGGTCCTCTTCCAGCAGCAGCTCGGCCCAGGCCAGCGCGCGCGGCTGGTCGTCGAGGACCCAGGGGGCGGCGACGGCCAGCGGCAGAACGCGCGCCGACAGCGCCGGGCTCTGCAGGACCCAGCTTGCCAAATCCTGCGGCAGCCGCGCCGGCAGCGGCTCGGGTGTCGCCGCGGCGCCGGCCGCTCCCGGCGCGACGCCGCCCAATGCCGCGGCCAGCGCGAACGCGGCGCGCGCTTCGTCGATGGCGTGAAGCGATTTCCAGAAGTCGCCGGACCGAGCTGCGGCGGCCGCCCGCAGGGGGATCAACCGCTCCCCACGCGCGAAGTCGAGGCGGGCCACGGATTCGAGGTCGCGGCTCTCCGGGACCGCCCGGCCGAGCGCCCGGAAAGCGGCCGCGCGCGCCTCGAGCAGCTCCGCCAGGCGCGCCGTCTCGGCGGCGGTTGGCCGCGCCGGCAGCACCGCATCCAGGCGGTAAGACCGATCCAGAACCTGCAGCGCGCGAATCTCCAGCACCGGCTGCCCAGCCGCTCGAGCCGCCGCGGCGGCTGCCCGCGCCTCGCGCGGCGACGGGACGGCCGAGCGCGGGGGGATCGATCGCTGGCCGTCCAAAGGCGCACCGAACCGCCAGGGTGGCCAGCTGCAGCCGGACAGGATGACGCCGCCCAGGCTGCCCCAAACCAGCGCCGCAACCAACGGCCGCCGCATCACGACCGCCGCCGCTGCCGCGGGCTGGGAATCGCGGCCACGGCCAGGAAGGCGCCGCCGGCGAAGGCGCCGCCAAAGAAGGCCAGCATCGGCAAACCGATCGGCTCACGCAGCAGCGCGGCCGGGAGCGTCGCTGCCGCCAGCGGCGCCAGCGCCAATGGCAAGCCCAGGACACCCCGCAAGCCACCCGCCAGCACCAACAGGATCGCTATCGTGGCGGAGGCCGCGATCAACCCCGGCCGCAGCGCGCGATTCCAGACCTCGGACAGCGCGCGATCGCAGGGCACCCCGCCGATCGACTGTGCGTCCAGGTGCAGCGCGCCGGGTGCATCGGCTGCGACGGGCAGTCCGACCAGCGGTCCGATCGCCTCCAGCGTCGCGCTTCGCACCTCGTCGGCCAGCACGCCCTCCGTCGGCAGGTTCGCCCCGAAGAGCATCTCCCGGAAATCGATCCGCGCCGTGTGACGCCGCCGGAGCGCCGCCAGCCGTCGCGCCAGAGAGGTGGCGGTGGCGCTGACCACGGCTGGCGGCATCCGCGGCCCGTAGACCGTCTCGACGACCCGCCGCGCGTCGTCGGTGCTGGCCCCTGTCGCCAGCGCGCGCGCGCCCAGCACCAGCCGTTCGACCTGCCCCTGGGTCAGGGGAAACGGGTGGTGGACCGCGAAGTCCCGCACGTCGTCGCCGATCTCGCCGTCGAGGCGCGGCGGGTCCGCGATCGGAATCAGGGCCACGGCCCGCGCCGTGCGCCGAACCGACAGCGCTTCGGCCGGGCTCAACGGACGGCCGGAACGCGCGCAGATCCGCGTCACCCGCTGGGCCAGATCGCCCGCCAGGATCCCCTGCCCGACCAAGCGCGCCGTCGGATCGGTCGCCGCCGCCGTCAGATCGATCCGCGCCAGCGCGTGCCGCAGCTCGCGGTCGGCGTAGCGCTGGGCGTGGGCCACGATCGCCGCGTGATCGACGGTCGGATCGTCGTCGAAACGCACCCCGATGAGCGCCTCGCGGTGATCAGCCGAAAGCTCGAGCCGCACCGCCGGGTCGGTGCGGGCCTGCACCAGAATGCGCCGGAGCTCCTCCGGCTCGTCTGGAATGCCGCTCGCCTCCTTGCCCGCGAAGGAGATCCCCAGGAACAGATCGGCGATCGACCAGGCATTGGCGACCCCAGGCTGCGCCCGCAGGTCATCCGCCATCCGGCGAAGCTCACGCAGGACGACCGGCTCATCGAGATCCCCCCGCACGCTGACGAAGAACATCGGCGCCGCGCTCCATTGCCGGGTCTGGACCCGGACCCGCGGCGCCAGCGCCGCCGTCTCTAGCACCAGCGCCGCCGACAAGCCCAGGATCCAGGGCAAACCACTGGGGCGCGCGGGCGCGGCCGCAGCAGCATCGCGGGCACGGCTTCCGAACAGCGCGACGGCGGCGGCCGCCAGTGCCGCCGTCGCCCCCATCCAGCGCACGCCGGCAACAGGCACCAGCACGAAAGGTGCGGCGGCCGCCGCGGCCGCCGCCAGAGCCCGGCTGACCCGCCGCCGGCCCAGCGGGAAGCGCGCCCGGCGGACCGCCACCAGCACGAAAAAGATCCACGCCGCCGCGAACGCGGGCGGCAACAGCCTCGCCCGATGGTGGCGCGGGTCGGGCCAAAGAGGCCGCGCTTCCAGCGCGCTCGTCGACGGAACGATGGACAACCCGGAATCCTGAATGGCGGCCGCCAGCGCCGGCTCGCTCGCTTCCCAATCCTCGACGTCGACCAAGAATCGAACCCGGCGACCGTTCTCGGTCAGGAACCAGCCGAGCGCGTCGGCGCGGCGCACGATCCGCTGCCGGGCTTCCTCGTTCTCGCGCTCTTCCTGGACCGCCGCGCCTGCCAGCGTTCGCGGCACGCCCGGCCCACGTGCGATTCGCCCCAGATCGACGATAGCCCCCCGCCCCCGGCCCAGCACACGCTGGGCGCTCGGCTTTCCGCTGGCATCGACCTTGATGTCCAGTAGCCCGGCTGGACCGAAGACCGCACGGACCCCCGGCACTGCCGCCAGCCGCTGCTCGGCCAACTCCAGCGCGTGTCGATTGGCGGCGTCGTAGACGTCGTCGACCTCGACCTCGACCTCGGTCAGCGCGGCGATCCCGAAACGCGCGCCCGTCTCACGCCCGCGGCTGACGGCGGGTGCCCGGGGCGGCGCCCACGCGAAGGGACTGGGGGGGCTCTGCCCGCGGCAGGCGGCCGTCAGGCACAGCACACCGGCGATTGACGCCGCGAGCTTCGCCGACCTGGCGCGATCCACACCGAGAAGGTACCACCGGCCCGCGCGCAGACCGCTAAAGGACACTACCGAACGAACGTTGCGGCGCGCGCGACCGCGACGCTGCGCTCGGCCTGGGCGTCGGTGATGAGCTGGGCGTCCAGCAGCATCTGGTACTCGCGCCGCAGGTGGGTATTCAAGAGGTAAGGGCCGTCGGTGTTGATCGTGTAGCGGACGCCCCCCTCTTCGAATGTCCGCAGCGCCGCCCCCAGCTCTTGCAAGTTCTCGACGGCATGCGTGCGCAGGTTCGAGCTGGGGCAAATCTCGAGGACCGTCCCCGTCTCGGCGATCTTTCGAACCGCCTCCTCGCTCTTGGCGGCGGCGATCCCGTGACCGATGCGCGTCGGCGCCAGCTCTCGCAATACGGCGAGCACACCGGCCGCCGCCGTGTAGGCCGTCTCACCCGTGTGCACGGTCGTTCCGAGCGACGCCGCCCGCGCCCGCGCAAACAGATCCCGGTAGCCGCTGACCTCGTCGCGCAGCTCCAGCGTGTGGACCTCTGGGCCGGCCAGGTCGATCCCCACCACGCCTCGTGCCCGATACTTGACCGCCTTTTTGACGATGATCTCGTTCAGCTCCAGCGTGAACTCCCGGGCCAGGCAGAAGATCAGCCCCGCTCGAACGCCGTACTCGAGGCAGGCCCGGTCCATCCCGCGCAGGGCTGCGTGGATGATGTGGTCGAGGTCCCTCTCTCCCCCCAGGTTGCGCTTCATCGGGTTGAAGCGCAGCTCGATCAGCGACACGCCGCTCGACCGGAACTCTTTGCCAATGATCTCGTAAACGGATCGTTCGATCGCGGCGGGCGACGACTGAATCTTCTCTGTCCAGTGGTGGAGGATCGCCAGGTAGTCGTCGAGCGAGGCGATGTTCTCGGGCTTGGCCGTGACCAGGTCCCGGAACTCCCAGTAGGTGGAAACCGGCAGCTTGAAACCCTGCTCGTGGGCGATCGACCAAAGGACGTGAGGCGCGACCGCGCCTCCCACGTGGATGTGCAGATCGCAGAGCTCGAGGCTGGGGTCGAGCATTCGTCTCTTCTATGTTAGCGCGCCGGACGTCGCTCCGGGAGGTGCGACGCTCGACGCGCAGGTGCGATAACCGCCGAGAGGCGGCTCAGCGGCCGGTCGCCGCGGCTTTGACGGCCGAGATCTTGGCAGCGGCGGCATCGGCGTCGACCGGCCTGGCCTGACCATTGACCCCGTTCCGGTTCAGCAGCGACCGCAGCTCTTGCCCGGGCGAAAACGTGATGGTCTCTTGCTGGGGGATGGTGATCGGCGCCCCGGTGACCGGGTTCTTCACCATCCGCGGGGGGCGCCGCCGCTTCGAAAACGTTCCGAACCCCGGATAGGTGAGCCGCGCGCTCTGCTTCCGGCTGACACGCGTGCGAATGAAGTAGTCGCCCATCTCGGTGAAAACGGCGTCGACGATCTGAGCCACGGCTTTTTTCGTCAACCCACGCGGGAGATTCTTCCCCGCGTACACACGCTCGATGAGCTCCGCCTTCGTCATGTCGTCTCTCCCGTTCCCCAGCTCACGGGGGGCGCGCCAGAGTACGGATTCGAAATTGCGGTGTCAACGACGACTCGGGTCCGATTCGCACATCGAGCAGGTTGGGAATTTTTGGCTTATTCTAAAGAGGCAACAGGAGTGAGCTTGCGATGACGGCGCCCACCAAGGTGACATACGTCAGTCTCTCCGCAGACGATCCGGAGATTGACGCCGGGTTCCAGACCGCCATCGCCGCGGCGCGCGCGGCCTTGGGGCAAATGTTTCCGGCTCGCGTAGCCGGCGAGGATCGCCTGGGCGACGGCGTCATCGAGAGCCGCAACCCGGCCGACGCGCGCCAGGTGGTGGCCCGGGTTGCCAGCGCGACCGCCGCAGACCTGCGCGACGCAGTGGCCGCCGCCCGTGCCGCCTTCCCGCAATGGAGCGCCCGCCCGTGGCAAGAACGAGCCGCCATCATCGACAAAGCCGCCGAGCTCGTGCGCGCGCGGCGCTTCGAGCTGTCGGTCTGGATGATCCTCGAGATGGGGAAGAACCGCGTCGAGGCGCTGGGCGAAATCGAAGAGACCGCGGACCTTCTCGCGTATTACGCCGGCCAGATGCGCGACAACCAGGGCTACGTCCGGGAGATGGGCCGCCTGGCGCCGACCGACCGAAACACCAGCGTGCTGCGCCCTTACGGCGTCTGGGCGGTGATCGCGCCCTGGAACTTCCCCTATGCGTTGATGGGAGCGCCCATCGCCGCCGCGCTGGTCACCGGCAACACCGTCGTTTGCAAGCCTTCGTCGGAGACGCCGCTTTCGGCGTTGAAGCTGACGGAGATTTTCGAAGCGGCCGGCGTCCCGCGCGGGGCGCTGTCTTGCCTGCCGGGCAGCGGCCGCGTGATCGGCGACGGCCTCGTCGAGCACCCGGACGTCGACGGCGTCACCTTCACCGGATCATTCGAGGTCGGCTTCAATCGCATCTATCAGCGATTCGCCGGCGCCTTCCCCAAGCCCGCCATCGTCGAGATGGGCGGCAAGAACCCGGCCCTGGTGATGCCCAGCGCCGATCTGGCTCAGGCGGCGCAAGGGATCTACCGATCCGCGTTTGGGATGAACGGGCATAAGTGCTCCGCCTGTTCGCGCGTGTACGTTCACCGCGACGTGGCCGACAAGCTGGTCGCCGAGCTGGTTCGCCTGGCCGACGCCGTGAACCCGGCCGATCCGCTGGACAAGGGCGTGTTCGTGGGGCCGGTCGCGACCAAACAGAGCTACGAGGACTATCAGCGGTACGTCGCGACGGCGCGGGCAGCTGGGGCCGGCGTGGTGCGCGCGGGCGGCGCGGTGCTGACCGACGGCCACCGGGCTCACGGCTACTACGTGCGACCGACCGTGCTGGCGGGCCTGCCCGCCGGGCACGAGCTGCTGCGCGAGGAGCTGTTCGTCCCCATCGTCGCCGTCGAGACGGTTGGCAGCTTGGACGAGGCGCTGGACCGAGCCAACGACACCAAGTTCGGCCTCACCGCGGGCCTCTTCGCGCGCGAAGAGCGTGAGATCGACACCTTCTTCGCACGCATCCAGGCCGGTGTCGTTTACGTGAACCGCGCCGCCGGAGCCACCACCGGCGCGTGGCCGGGCGTGCAGCCGTTCGGCGGCTGGAAAGGGAGCGGGTCAACAGGAAAGAACATTGGCGGCGTCTACACCCTGCCCTGCTACCTGCGCGAGCAGAGCCGGACGGTGTGCTCGTGACCGACAAAGCGGCGACCGGGGCCGGCAAAGAGGCGACGTCGCTGGCGTCGCAACCGATCCGCATCGTCACGGACCCGCCCGGTCCGCGCGCCAAGGAGATGATCGCGCGCGCGATGCCGCACATGTCACCCTCGTTGATCCACTGCTATCCGCTGATGGTCCGGCGCGCGGCGGGCTGCATGGTCGAAGACGTCGACGGCAACGTGTATCTGGACGCCGAGGCGGGCGTGGCCACCGCGTCGACCGGTCACTGTCACCCGGCGGTCGCGGCGGCCATCGCGGCCCAGGCGGAGACCCTGATTCACATCTGCGGAACCGACTTTCATTACCCGGGGTACGGCGCGATCTGCGAGCGCCTCGGCCAGCTGGCCAAACGGATCGGCCCCAACGCGCACCACTGGCAGACGTTCCTGACGAACTCGGGGACCGAGGCGGTCGAGGCGGCGCTGAAGCTGGCCCGGCAGCACACGAAGCGGCCCAACATCATCGCCTTTCGGGGCGGCTTTCACGGGCGGACGATGGGCTCGCTGTCGCTGACGGCCAGCAAGGCGAAATATCGGCGCGGGTTCGGCCCGCTGTTGCCGGGTGTCCATCACGCGACCTACGGTGAAGCGGCCAGCGTCGCCGAGCTGTTCGCGACCACCTGCCCGGCCGAAGACGTGGCGGCGATCGTCGTCGAGCCAGTGCTGGGCGAAGGCGGCTACATCGTGCCGCCGCCCGAGTTCCTGCCCGGCCTGCGGGCGCTTTGCGATCGGCATGGCATCCTGCTGGTCTTCGACGAGGTGCAAAGCGGCATGGGGCGCACCGGCAAGATGTTCGCCGCCGAGCACACCGGCGTGGTCCCCGACGTCCTGTTGCTGGCCAAGGGAATTGCCTCCGGAATGCCGCTCGGCGCGATGATGGCGCGGCGCGAGGTCATGACCTGGGGCCCCGGCACGCACGGCTCGACGATCGCCGGCAACCCGGTCGCCATCGCCGCGGGCATGGCGACGCTGGATCTGCTGGAAACGCAGCTGGTCGACGGCTCCGCCCGGGTAGGCGCCCACTTGAAGGCGCGCCTCGGCCAGCGCCTCGGCGGCGCGCCCGCGGTGACGGACGTGCGGGGAATCGGCCTCATGATCGGGGTTGAATTCACGTCGCACGCGGTTGCCGAGGCCGTCGCCCAGCTCTGCTTTCGGCGCGGCCTGTTGGTGCTGGAGTGCGGCCAGAAGGCGATCCGGATCTCGCCCCCGCTCATCCTGACGGACGGACAGGCCGATACAATCGCCGAGGTGTTCGCGCGCGCCGTCGCCGACACGACGGTCCTCACCGGCGTCGCGCGTCCGGCCGTCCCGGCATGAGCGACCTACCCCAGCAACAAGCCGCGCGCGTCTTCTACACCTGGACTGCGCAGGCGGCGGCCACACCGATGGAGATCGTCGGCGGCGAGGGGGCGCGCTTCGTTACGGCCGACGGCGCCCGCTGGTGGGACCTCGGCAGCATGACGTGGAACGCGCCGCTCGGGCACGGCCACCCGAAAATGAAGGCCGCGCTGGCCGAGGCCGCCGGGCGGGGGTTGCTCACCACCCCTTCCGGCGTGTTTCCGGACAAGGTTCGGGCGGCCCAGTTGCTGGCCGAGGTGACGCCGGCGGGGCTGGAAAAGACGTTCTTTTGCCTGTCGGGCGCCGAGGCCAACGAGAACGCGGTGAAGATGGCCCGGTTGATGACGGGTCGAAAGAAGATCGTGGCCCGCACGCGCAGCTACCACGGCGCGACGCTGGCGATGCTGTCGCTTTCCGGCGACCCGCGGCGCGAGCCGTTCGAGCCCGGCCTGCCGGGCGTGGTCCGCATGGGCGACCCGTATTGCTTCCGCTGTCCGTGGGGCAAGGAGCCCACCAGCTGCGCGCACGAGTGCGCAGGCGATCTCGAGGCGGTTCTGGAGCGCGAGGGCCCGCAGACCGTGGCCGCCGTGATCTTGGAGGGGATCGTGGGCGCCAACGGCGTGTTCACCCCGCCGCTCGGTTACTGGCGAAAGGTCCGGGACATCTGCGACCGTCACGGCGTGTTGCTGATTGCCGACGAGGTCCTGTCCGGGTTCGGGCGCACCGGGCGCTGGTTCGCCGTCGACCACGACGGCGTCACGCCTGATCTGATGACGATGGCCAAAGGGTTGACGGGCGGGTATGCGCCGGGGGGTGCCGTCATCGTCACCGAGCGGGTCGCCCGCCATTTCGACGACCACGTGCTGGTCTGCGGCCTCACCAGCTACGCGCACCCGCTGGTCTGCGCGGCCATCGTGGCCGCCGTCGAGACGCTGCGGGACGAGCGCCTCGTCGAGCGGGCGGCGGCGCTGGAGCCCGTCATGCGCGACCGCCTGGGTGGGCTGGCCCAAGGACGCCCCGCCATCGCCGATGTGCGCGGGCTGGGCCTGCTTTGGGCCCTGGAGCTGTGCCTGCCGGTCAACGGCGCCCCCGGGCGCCAGCCGCTGCCGGCGGCGGTCATGGGCAAGCTGGCCGGCACGCTCCGCCGCCGGCACATTCACCTGCACAAGCGCGACAACCTCGTTTACCTGGCCCCCCCGCTGGTGATCACCGACGGCGACCTCGACGAGGCCATCGCCGAGCTGGGGCGCGCCATCGACGAGGGTCTGTCGTGACCAAGGGTCGGGCGCCCGGTGACAAGGTGTACGCCAGCGTCCCCGACGCCTTGTCCGGGCTGCTGCGCGACGGGATGTCGATCATGTCCGGGGGATTCGGCCTGTGCGGGAACGCCGAGTCCTGCATCGAGGCGATCGCCG
The DNA here is from genome assembly GCA_963737345.1 of uncultured Pseudomonadota bacterium. GTDB lineage: Bacteria > Myxococcota_A > Polyangia > Fen-1088 > Fen-1088 > JADGRB01. The sequence continues at coordinate 145,699 of CAVTSM010000003.1, forward strand.
CCAGCGGCGTGAAGAACCTGACCATCATCAGCAACAACTGCGGCAATCAGGGTCAGGGGTTGGCGGTGCTGCTGAAGAACCGGCAGGTCGCCAAGGTGGTCTGCAGCTTCGTGGGCGGCAACCCGGACCTGGCGGACCAGTACCTGACCGGCAAGGTCCAGGTCGAGCTGGTGCCGCAAGGGACGTTCGCGGAGCGGATCCGTGCCGGCGGCGCCGGGATCGCCGGGTTCTACACGCCGACCGGCGTGGGGACCATCGTCGCCGAGGGCAAGGAGGTCCGCGAGATCGACGGCCGCCGCTATCTGTTCGAGCGCCCGCTGCGGGCGGACCTCGCGATCGTGCGCGCGCAGGTCGCCGATCGATTCGGCAACCTGCGGTTTTACCGAACGGCGCGCAATTTCAACCCGCTGATGGCGACAGCCGCCGAAGTAACGGTGGTGGAGGCCGACAAGCTCGTTGCCAAGGGGACGATCGATCCCGACGACGTCCACCTGCCCGGCCTGTACGTGAAGCGAATCGTCGTCGTCCCCGAGCACCGGGACGTCATCGAGCACCGCAAGATCAGGGGGGCCGGGACGCCCCGCCAGATTTCCGACGCCGAGCGCACGCGCCCGGGGCGGGCATGAGCTGGACGCGCGAGCAGATGCTGCAGCGGGCGGCCGCCGAGGTGCAGCCCGGGCAGATCGTGAACCTGGGCATCGGCATGCCGACGGAGATTGCCAACTTCATCCCGGCGGACCTGGGAATCATGCTGCAGTCGGAAAACGGGCTCCTCGGAATGGGCCCCTACCCCAGCGAGGAAGAGGTCGACGCGCGGCTGATCAACGCCGGCAAGGAGACGGTCACGGCCGTGCCGGGGGCCAGCCTCTTCGATTCGGCTGCGTCGTTCGCGATGATCCGGGGCGGTCACGTCGACCTCGCGATCCTGGGGGGCCTGGAGGTGGCCTGCAACGGCGACCTCGCCAACTGGACCGTCCCCGGGCGCCTCATCACCGGGATGGGCGGCGCCATGGACCTGGCGGCCGGCGCCCGGCGGCTGGTCGTCCTGCAGAGCCACGCTTCGAAGGACGGGCAACCCAAGCTGGTCACCCGCCTCACCCTTCCGGCAACGGCCTTGGGCTGCGTCAACCGGGTCATCACCGAATTGGGCGTCTTCGACGTGGGCGGCGACTGCTTCATCTGCATCGCCCGGGCCGACGGCATCCACCGCCAAACCATCGTCACCGCCACCGGCGCCCCCGTCCTCTTCACCACCGCCACCTCCGGCGGCTGACCCCCGCCCCCTGGCCGGAGCTCCTCTCCGCTCCGCTCCGCTCAACTCTTCGGCGGGGGCGAGAGGACGGGTATTTGGTCGGGCTCCACTCGCTCGGTTCACTTTGCGGGCGGAGGGGGACGGGGAGCTCCTCGTCCTCCGTACCCAAGGGGTTTGAATCGGGCCGCGGAACGACAGAGCCGCGGCCCTCACCTCCGGCCGAGAAGCTCCCCGTCCCCCTCCGCTCGCGCGTTCCACCTCGGCTCCGCTCCGCCAGGCCCAGAGCCGAGTTTCGCGCGGAGCGTAGCGCCGCTCTTCGAGGAGCGAGAGGAGGGGGATTTGGTCTGCCGTAGTTGAGGCGGGCGGCTCTGTCGTTCCGCCCGCCGATTCAAACCCCTTGGGTACGGAGGCAGACCAAATCGCCCTCCTCTCGCCCCCCGCGAAGGGTTGAGTGGAGTGGAGCTCCCCGTCCCCCTCCGCCCGCAAAGTGAACCGAGCGAGCGGAGCTTGACCGGAGCCTTTCGTCGAATAGGCTCCCGTCGGGCTTTCGATGTGGATTGTTCGACTGGCGCTGCGGCGGCCGTACACCGTCGCTGTGATGTGCGTGCTCATCCTGGTGATGGGGGTCCTGTCGTTGACCCGAATGGTGGTCGACATCTTTCCCGCCATCGACATCCCCGTCGTCGCGGTCATCTGGAATTACCCGGGGCTGTCGGCCCAGGACATGGAACGCCGGGTGGTCCTCATCAGCGAGCGAGGCTTCTCGACGACGGTGAACGGAATCGAGCGCATCGAATCGCAGTCCATTCCCGGGATTGGAATGCTGAAGATCTACTTTCAGCCCGGCGCCGAGATCGGCGCCGCGATCGCGCAGATCTCGTCGTTGACCAACTCGATCCTGCGCATCGCGCCGCCGGGCATGACGCCCCCCACCATCATCCAGTTCAACGCCTCGAACGTGCCGGTCGCGCAGGTGACGCTCTCCAGCGAAACCCTCCCCGAGCAGCAGATCTTCGACTACGGCCTGAACTTCATCCGCGTGCGCCTCTTCACGATCCCCGGGCTGTCCACGCCCGCACCTTTTGGCGGCAAGATGCGGCAGATCAACGTCGACATCGACCCGCGGGCGCTGTCCAGCAAGGGGCTATCGCCGTTTGATGTCGTCAACGCGCTGAACACCTCGAACGTCATCTTGCCGGCGGGGACCGCCAGGATCGGCAGCCGCGAGTACAACGTCCTCATGAACTCGAGCCCGTCGGAGGTGGCCGAGTTCGCCCGCATCCCGGTCAAAATCATCGACGGCGCGCCGGTGATGCTGGGTGACGTGGCCCGCATCTCGGACTCGTTCGCCGACCAGAGCAATGTGGTCCGGGTGAACGGGCGCCGCGCCACCTATCTGGCCATTCTCAAGCACTCGGACGCCTCGACGCTGGCCGTCGTCGACGCCGTACGCGAAGCGCTTCCTCAGATCAAGGCGGCGGCGCCCAACGGCCTCGAGCTCAAGATCGACTTCGATCAGTCGGTGTTCGTGCGCGGCGCGATCGGCGGCGTCGTGCGCGAGGCGGTGATCTCGTCGATTCTGGTCTCCCTCATGGTGGGGCTGTTCCTGGGCAGCTGGCGCAGCATGGTGATCGTCTGCACGTCGATCCCCCTGGCGATCTTCTCCGCCGTCGTCGGGCTCAAGCTGACGGGCAACACCATCAACATCATGACGCTGGGCGGCCTGGCGCTGGCGATCGGCATGCTCGTCGACGACGCCACCGTCGAGGTCGAGAACATCCACCGCAACCGCAGCACGGGCAAACCTCTCACGCGCGCGATCCTGGACGGCGCGCAGCAGATCGCGGTGCCCGCCATCGTCGCGACGCTGGCGATCTGCATCGTCTTCTTCCCGGTGGTCCTGCTGGTCGGGCCGGCGCGGTTTCTGTTCACGCCGCTGGCGATCGCGGTCGTGTTGGCCATGCTGGCCTCGTACCTGCTGTCGCGAACGCTGGTGCCGGCCCTGGCGCGCATGCTGATGCGCGCGGAGCACCACCACCTGCCGGGCGCCGACCCCGCCCCGCCGGCGCGCGGCTGGGCAGGCGTCGCCCGCCGCTTCAACGAATGGCGCGACGCCAGGTTCGACCGATTCCAGGACCGCTACGCCCGCCTCCTGAGCGTCGCGCTGGCGCATCGCCGCTTCACGATCGCGATCGCCGCCGCGATCGCGTTGGCCAGCTTCGGCCTGGTGGTGGTCGTCGGTACCGACTTCTTTCCGTCGGTCGACGCCGGCCTAATGAAGCTGCACTTCAGAGCGCCGATCGGCTCCCGCATCGAAAAGACGGAGGAGCTGGTCGTCCAGGTCGAAAACGGGCTGCGCGAGATCATCCCGGCCCGTGAGATCTCGACGATCAACGTCATGATCGGCGTCCCCCTCTCTTACAACCTGGCCTTCGTGCAGACGGACAACATCAGCCCGATGGACGCCGAGATTCTGATCGCGCTCAAGCCGGAGCACGCGCCCACCGCCGGGTACATGCGCCGGATCCGGCGGATGCTGGCCGAGCGCTTTCCGGGCGCCACGTCCTACTTCCAGCCGGCCGACATCGTCAGTCAGGTTCTGAACTTCGGGCTGTCCGCGCCCATCGACGTGCAGGTCGAGTATCCGGACCTTCACAAGGCGTACGACGTGGCCCAGCGCTTGCGCGCCGGAATCGCCGAGGTGCCCGGCACGGCCGACGCCCACATCGTACAGGTCGTGGACTACCCCGCGCTGAAGGTCGACGTCGACCGGCTGCGCGCGGCACAGGCCGGCATCGCCGAACGCGACGTGGCCAGCAACCTCTTGGTGTCGCTGTCGTCGAGCGGCCTCGTCGCGCCGTCGTACTTCCTCAATCCCCACAACAACGTCAACTACACGGTCGTGGTGAAAACGCCGCTCAAGCAGCTGGCGTCGGTCTCGCAGGTCATGGCCACCCCCATCACGTCGGGCAGTCCGCTCAACAGCTCGCCCGGCGCCGGCTCGCCAGCGGCGGTCCCGGAGGCGCCCACGCAAATCCTGAGCGGCATCGCCAGCGTCAGCCCGACCGGCAGCCCCGAACAGATCAACCACTACACCGTCCAGCGGGTCATCGACGTCGGTGCCAACGTGGAGGGGCGCGACCTGGGAGCCGTGGCCACCGACATCCAGAAGAAGATTGACGGGCTCGGCAAGCTGCCGCCCGGGATGAAGATCACCCTGCGCGGGCAGAACCAGGTGATGAACCAGTCCTTCCACAGCCTGGGCCTGGGCCTCATCTTGGCGGCGCTGCTGGTCTACTGCCTGATGGTCATCTTGTTCCAGTCCTGGCTGGACCCGTTCATCATCATGGTGGCCGTCCCGGGCGCGCTGGTCGGTATCCTCTGGATGCTGGCGATAACCCGCACCACCATCAATGTCGAGTCGCTGATGGGGGCCATCATGGCCGTCGGCATCGCCGTTTCGAACTCGATCCTCCTCGTCAGCTTCGCGAACGACTGGCGGGTCGAGCAAGAATGCGTGACGCCCGCCGAGGCGGCGCTGGAGGCCGGCCGCACGCGGCTCCGGCCCGTGATCATGACGGCCCTGGCGATGGTCATCGGCATGGTGCCCATGGCGCTGGGACTGGGCGAGGCAGGCGAGCAGAACGCGCCGCTCGGGCGGGCGGTCATCGGCGGGCTGGGGTTGGCGACGCTGACGACGTTGTTCGTGGTGCCCGTGGTATATGCCTCGCTGCGAGTGAAGCTGCCGACCAAGCACGTGATGGAGCAGAGCTTCCTGGCCGAGGAGCGCGAGGGGCTGGACGGTGCGGCCCCCGCTGGGAGCCCGACTTGATGACCACTCGAAGCAACACCGACGACGGCGGCGCCAGCGTGCCGCCGCCCCGTTCCCGGTTCATCTACGTCGCCGGCCTGGCCGCGCTGGTGCTGACCGCGCTGGGGGTGCTGGGGCTGGGCAGCCGGCGCCAGCACGCGGCGCGCGCCGAGGCCGAAGAGCGCGAGACCGACGTCCGCCGCGGGCCCCGCGTGCGCGTCGCGGCCGCGAAGCAGTCGGCTGGCGTCCGCCACCTGACCCTGCAAGGCGAAGCGCGGCCGTTCTTCGAGGTGACGCTGTACGCGAAGGTGGCGGGGTTCCTGCGGGAGATGAAGGTCGACAGGGGCGACCATGTGAAGAAGAACCAGCTGCTGGCCACCGTGACCGCACCCGAGTTGGACGCCCAGTACATGGCGGCCGTGGCCGACGCCAAGAACAAGCGCGTCAACGCCAAGCGGCTGTCGTCCCTGGCGCCCGAGGGGGGAATCTCGGCGCAGGAGCTGGAACAGGGGCAGGCCAGCGCCGACGTCGCGGATGCGACCCGGGCCGCCATCGCGACCCAACGCGACTATCGTGTCATCCGCGCACCGTTCGACGGGGTGGTGACGGCCCGGTTCGCCGATCCCGGGACGCTGATCCAGAGCGCCGCCAACGCCCAGAGCGGCGCCGTGCCCATCGTGTCGGTGGCCAAGGGCGATCAGCTGCGCGTCTATGTTTACGTCGATCAGTCCAGCGCGCCGTTCGTTCACGCCGGCGACGTCGCCACCATCCGCGTTCCGGAACGTCCCGGGTGGTCACGCACCGGGACAGTCACCCGAACCACGGGCTCGCTGTCGCCCAAGACCCGCACCATGCTGACCGAGGTCGATATCCCGAACGCCGACCAGGTCATCATCCCCGGCAGCTTCGTCGAGGTCACCGTGGACGTGAAGGTGCCGCCGGTGCTGGAGATCCCGGCCGAAGCCCTGGTGATCCGGAACGAGAAGCCGGCCGTGGCGGTGGTCGACGCCAGCCAACACGTTCACTACCAGCCGGTCGTCGTGGCCGACGACGACGGCCAGCTCGTTCACCTGGCCAGCGGCATCCAGCCCGGCCAGCGGGTCGCGCTGGACCTGGGCGGCACCGCCGAGGACGGCGCGCCGATCCAAGTCGTCGAGCCGAAGCCCCCGGCGCACTAACCTACACGGCGGTGCAAAAAGGGGCCGAGGGGGGCCATGACGGCCGCGGTCCGCTTGGTTCGAGTGGGCGGAGTGAGCGTTTCCGGTCCCCTCGCCCCGCGAAGCGGGGAGAGGGGTAGGGAGAGGGGCATCCGAAAACGACGCAAAGCCACACTCCAGGTGGTGGACGGATCGACGCTGCGTTAATTGCTGCACCGCTGGTCACCGTCGCAGCGGCAGCTGGGGTAACCAGAAACACGAAAATGCGGCTCGGGCGTCGATCGCTGTATTGGCTGGGCCGCCATCGTCAACAACCTGGTCGCGATAGGCAGGTTCCGCGCCGAACAGCCCTCTCCCTAACCCTCTCCCCGCTTCGCGGGGCGAGGGGACCAGAGTATTGGCGCGAACCGAGCGCTCCCACCGGCGGGCACAGAGATCAGGCCCTTCTGAGGCCCCTTTGTGCACCGCTGTGTAGCCTAGTGCCGCGACCAAGGCGTACTGCTCACGTCTGGCTTGGTCTTTCCACGGCGCCAGCCGTGATCATTACGCCTCGGCCGAGGCACTAAGTGCTCTCTAGCGGCTGATCATTTCCAAGGTCGGGTGCGCCGCGACGTCGCCGTCTTGCGGCTCGGTGTAGGCGCGCAATTCCAGGGTCGTCGGCGTGCGGGCGGCGCTCGTGAAGGAAAAGGCGCGGTGCAGATGCGAGCGGGCGCACTTGCGAGCCGACGGCGCGCAGTCGTGGACGATGTCGACGACCAGGACGTGATCGCCGGCCGCGATCGAGCCGCTGTAGAGGCGGTGGAACTCCGGCGTGTGGAATTCGCCGGCCTCCTTGTCCTTGGTCAGGACGGGCGCGAAATCCAGCGCAACGGCCACCGAGCGCGGCGTGAACTCTTCGGTGACCTCGTCGCGATAGCGGACGATGACGGGCGTGCGTCCGGCCTCGTCGTCCTGCTTCGTGGTCAGCCCCTCACGGACGCGCTCTCGCTCGGCGGTCACGGTCTCGTCGCTCTTGTGGGGCGGAAAGGTCAACGCCTGGTCGTATGCCGCCCAAGCCCTGGCCAGCGCGCCCCTCTTCTCGTAGCTGTGCCCCAGGGTCAGGTAGGCGCGCCGGCAGCGCGGCTGCTCGCCGCCACCGCATTTCTTGCCGACGAACGCCTCCAGATCGTCCGTGCCAGCTGCGGTCTTCCCCGCCTTGAAAGCGGCCATGCCGCGGCTGTAGAGCTCGTCTGGCGACGGCGCGCAGCCCGCGCAGAACAGACTCAGCCCGGCGGCAACCAAGGCCAAGCCGCCGCGGGAAGCAGGCGCGATCATGAGCCCGATGCTACTACGGGGCGGGCAGCTTGGGCGGCGTGACGCCCACGCGCGCCAGGGCCGCGTTGACGTCCTTCAAGTCCTGCCACGCCAGCTTTTTCTTCGACGGATCCCGCAGGAGGTACGCCGGGTGGAAGGTCGGCATCAGCGGGATGCCCTCGTAGGTGCGGAAGTTGCCGCGCAGCCGGCTGATCGGCGACTCGTCTCGCAAGAGGCACTGCACCGCGAACTTGCCCAGCGCCACGATCATGCGCGGGCGAATCGCCGCCAGCTGGCGCTTCAAGAACGGCTCGCAGGCCGCGACCTCGTCCGGCTCCGGATTCCGGTTTCCCGGGGGGCGGCACTTGAGCACGTTGCAGATGTAGACGTCCTGCCGGCTGTAGCCCATCGCCTCGATCATCTTCGTCAGCAACTGGCCGGCCTTGCCGACGAAGGGCTCGCCCTGCGCGTCTTCATCGGCGCCGGGCGCCTCGCCCACGAAAATCAGGTCCGCTTGCGGGTTGCCGACGCCGAACACCAGGTTCGTGCGCAGCGGCGCCAGCTTGCAGCGCTGGCAATCGCCCAGCTCGTCCCGCACCAACTGCAACGCCGCAGCCCCGCGCGGTGCGGCCGGATCGCCGTCCGGGGCCGCCTGCGCCGCCGTGGCTGGCGGATCGGCGGCGACAGACCGAGTGGCGGCCGGCGCCGCCGGCGTGGCGCCCCGCGCCCCGGCCACCACGCCCAGCAGGCCCGAGCGCCCCCGCATGTCCAGATGCGTCCGGATGCGGCTCACCAGGACGCGCAGCTCCTCACGGTCCCCCCCGTCTGCCGACTCGCCCAAGTCAGACGCTCCCCGGCGCGACCAGCGCGTCGACGGCCAGCGCGTAGTAGAAGGTCGGCATCACCTCGGCGGCCGCCGTCCCGGCATCCCGTCCGATGGCGCCGTCGCGATCGGGGTCGCGCCGCTCGAGCTCGTCGAGGATCGCCGTATACGCTTGCAGAAACGCCGGATCGGTCGAGACGGCATAGGCCCGCCCCAGAGCCCACGCGACGCTGGCGTTCCAAGCGTTCTCGTCGAGCCGGCGCGACGTGAAACCGGACGGCACAGTCGCCGCGATCCGCTCGCGCAGCCAGGCCCCCACGAACGGCGTGCTCCCCTCGGCGGTCATGACGGCCAGAATACGCGTGGCCGCCGTGGACGAAAAGTCGAACAGACCACCGGCAGCCTGGGGTTCACGCGCGGCCGGCCCCGGCGCGCGCATGCCGAAGGCCCGGTCGACGAACTTCTGCCCAGCGGCCAAGAGGCCCCGGTCATCGAACGCGCGCGCGTACTCGAGGATGGCCAGCACCAAGAACCCCGGGTCGCGAAACTCCCGCCCGGACAGATCGTCCAGGGCACCCAGGTGCGCCGACAGCACGCGTGCCGCGCGAGCCGCCAGGGCCTGGCGTGCCCCGCCCACCCGGCTGAGCGGCTGCTCTGCCGCCGCCGCCCAGAGCAGCATCGCGCAATCGAACGCCGCCTCGTCGCCGGCCGCGGCGTCGATCACCGCCGGGATGAAGCGGGGCGCCGCCTCGCCCAGGAAGTTCCAGGCGGCCTGCCGGGCGGTCGCGAATTTGTCGATCCCCGAGAGCCGCTGGTGGCGCGCCCAGATCCAGACCGCGGCCAGCGTGGCGTGAAAGTCCGGCTCGCTCGCGCCCGGCCAAGGCGGAACGGAACCGATGTTGCTGCCGGTGGCCGTCTGCCGCGCGGCCAACACCGCCCCGGCCGTGGCCAGATGGCGGGTCGCCTGTGGCGCGCCGGTCTTGAGGCGCGGGTCAGCCACGGCTCGCTTCGGAGGTGGACACCGCCGGCGGCAAGCGCGGCGCGAACAGGTCCCACAAGCGGTCGGCGACGGCCCGCTTCGGCGCCCGCGCGATCTCGACGGGAGCCCCTTGCGCGAACAGCACGGTCACCGCGTTGTCGTCCGCGTCGAAGCCGATCCCGGGGGCGCTCACGTCGTTGGCCACCACGGCGTCGCACCCTTTTTCGCGCAGCTTGGCGCCAGCCCGCTGCGCCAGGGACGAACCTCCCGCCACCTCCGCCGCGAACCCGACCAGAAACGGGCGCCCGTCCCGCCGCAAGCGCCCGACGCCGGCCAGCAGATCGGGGACCGCCGTCAGGTCGATGGCCACCTCGGCCCCATCACGCCGAGAGAGCTTCCCCGCCGCGCGCGTGCGGGGGCGAAAATCGGCGACCGCGGCCGCCATCAGCACAGCATCGGCGCCCGGCGCGGCCAGGCCCAGCGCCTGCTCGAGCTCGGCGGCGCTCTCGAATCCAACCCGCGTCACGCGGCCACGCCCGGGTGTCACCGCCGGCGTGCCGGGACCGGCCAGGAACGTCACGTCCGCCCCGCGGGCCACCGCTGCGGCGGCCAGCGCCGCGCCCATCTTGCCGGACAATCGGTTCCCGATGAACCGGACGTCGTCGATCGGCTCGCGGGTGGGCCCGGCGGTGACGACCACCCGCCGCCCGGCCAGGTCACCGGGCGCCAGCAGCCGCGCCGCCGCCGCCGCGATCTCGGCCGGGTCGATGAGGCGCCCCGCGCCCACCCAGCCACAGGCCAGCTCGCCCCGATCGGGCCCGACGGTGGAAAAGCGCCCGCCGCCTTCGCCCAGCAGGCGGCCGAGGTTGGCCTGAGTCAGCGGGTTCTCCCACATGTTCACGTTCATCGCGGGCGCCAGCAGCACGGGCCCGCGGCCCGCCAGCACGACGGCCGCCAGCAGGTCATCGGCCATCCCGGCGGCCAGGCGCGCGATGCTGTCGGCGGTGGCGGGGGCGATCAGGATCAGATCGGCCTCGTCGGCCAGGCGGATGTGCCCGATTTCGGCCTCGCTCCCCAGGTCGAAGAGGTCCCGGTAGACGGCATTGCCGGACAGCGCCTGTAGCGTCAGGGGCGCGATGAACTGGGTCGCGGCCGCGGTCATGACCACCCGGACGGAGGCGCCGGCCTTGACCAGCAACCGACAGAGCTCGGCGCCCTTGTAGGCGGCGATGCCGCCGGTGATGCCAAGGACGATGCGCCGGCCCGACAGCCCAGCCGCGACATCTTCTCCCGCGCCTTCGCTCATGTCTTGCGAATATGTCACCTCTCAACCTTTGCCGCCGCAAGGTAAAATCCCCGGCCGTGACGGGTCCAAGCGGGTATCCGCGACGGTTTGATTCCTATGTGCTGCTGAAACCGTTGGCGCGCGGCGGGATGGGCCAGCTCTATCTCGCGTTGTCGGGAACGCCCGGGCTCGAGAAGCTCTGTGTCATCAAACAGGTCATCCCCGACCTGGTCGCGCCCGAAAACGCGCGGCGCTTTCGGGACGAGGCCATGGTGGCCCTGCGGCTGGCGCACGGAAACATGGTGTCGGTCTTCGACGCCGGTCTGCAGGACGGGCAGATCTTCCTGGCGATGGACCACGTCGACGGCAAGGACCTGCTGGCGACCTGGAATCGCTGCGCGGAAAAGCGCGTCCCCTTCCCCGTCGACATCTCCGTCTACATCGTCAAAGAGGTCGCGCGCGCCTTGGTGTACGCGCACGCGTTCGAGGACCTGAAGCTGGTGCACCGAGACGTTTCGCCCGCCAACGTGCTGCTGTCGTACACGGGCGAGGTCAAGCTGACGGACTTCGGGCTGGCGATGTCGATCCTGAAGATGGAACGAACGACGCCCGGGGTGGTCTACGGCAAGCTGAGCTACCTCGCCCCCGAGCAGGCGCGCCGCCAGCCGCTGGACGGCCGGGTGGACATCTACGCCGCCGGCATCTTGTTGTGGGAGCTGCTGACCGGACGCCAGCTGTTCCCGGTCGCCGCCGAGGCCGACGTCGGGGGCGTCGACGCCATGGCCAGGGCCCGCGAGCCAAAGCTGGTGCCACCTTCCACCATCGCCGGCCGCGTACCCCCCGCGCTGGATCGCATCGTGATGCGGGCGCTGGCCCCCGAGCGCGAAGACCGCTACCCGACCGCCGAGCTCCTGCGGGCCGACCTGGCCGCCTTTTTGGCCGAAACCGCCCCCAAGACCGACGCCGACCGCCTGGCCGGTTTCCTGCGGTCGCTGTTCGCCGAGGACGCGCGGGCCGAACGCAACGAACGCGAGCGGCTGATCGGCGCGGCGCGCGCCCTGCTGTCGGGCGGCCTCCGCGCCGACACGACGTCCAGCGGCGCCATGGCGGTGGACGAGCCGCCCCGGCAAACCGGCGGCGACCCGCGCATCGGAACGACGGTGGGCGGGCGGTACCACGTGCGGCGCCTCTGCGGCGAGGGCGCGATGGGGCGCGTGTACGAGGCGCAGCACATCGACATCGGCCGGCGCGTCGCGATCAAGGTGCTACACGCGCGCTTCCACCACAGCGCCGACCTGGTCGAGCGATTCAGGCGCGAGGCCCGCGCCGCCTCGAAGATCGGCCACCCGAACATCGTCGACGTCACGGATTCCGGGACCACGCCCGACGGCGCGTTCTACTTCGTCATGGAGTACCTCGACGGGATCAACCTCGAGGACCTGATCACCGACAAGGGCCCGCTGCCGATCGAGCGGGCGCTGCTGGTCGCCGCCCAGATCGCGCGGGCGCTGGAGGCGGCGCACGGCATGGAGATCATCCACCGCGACCTCAAGCCCGCCAACATCATGCTGGTGAACCGCAGCGACGAAGAGGACTTCGTCAAGGTGCTGGACTTCGGCATCTCGAAGGATCTGGACGTGGCGGTCGGCGCGGCGCTGACCCGCCCCGACGTCGCCATCGGCACGCCAGCCTACATGGCACCGGAGCAGGCCGCCGGACGGACCGCCGACGCGCTGACCGATGTCTACGGCGTCGGGGGGCTCTTGTACGAAATGCTGACCGGCACAGCGCCGTGCGTGGGCGAGGACGCCATCGACGTTCTGCAGCGAAAGGCCAACGAAGACCCGAAGCCGATCGGTCAGGTGCGCCCCAACCTTCCGCGGGACGTGCAGACCTTGGTCAACCGGGCCCTCTCGCGCAACCCGACCGACCGGCACCCCAACATGTCCGCGTTGAAAGAGAACATCCTGGCCTGCCTGGCGGCTGCCGAGGGCGCGCCGGCCCCGATGCGGTTGCCGGCCAGCGGCCTCACCACGCCCCGCCTGCCGGCGGGCGCGGTCGAAACCGGACGCACCCTGCACGGACACCTGCGCCGCGTCCAGGTGCGGCCGTCGGTGGTGGTGGCCGCCGCGGCGCTGGGCGCCGTCGCCTTGCTGACCCTGCGATTGACCCGGGAGAACAGCGTCGCCGAGGCGGCGCGAACGGCTGCCCAGGCCCCCGTGGTCGCGGCCGTTCCGCCCGCGCCGGCGGTTCCCGTGGCGGCGGCGGCGCCAGGCCCGCAGGAGGTGCAGCCCCCCTTGCCCGCCATGCCGGCGGAGCAGGTCGTGGCGGTGCCGCGGCGGTCGCCCCACCGAACCGTGGCCGCGGCGGGCAGACCGGCCGGACACCCGCCGGCCGGCAGCGCCGCGCCGGCTGCAGCCCGGATTCCGGCCGCTGGTGCCGATCCGGCCACGCTCCTCAGCCGCGGTCAGACCGCGTTCGATCGCGGCGACTACAAAGAAGCGATCCGCCGCGGGCGAGAAGCGGTCGCGGCCGGCGCGGAGGTCGGCGGGCGCCTGCTGGTCGGCGACGCCTACTTGCAGCTCGAGCGTTACCAGGAAGCGGTGCGCGAATACGACGCCGCGCTGGCGCTCGACCCCGGCGACAGCTCGGCCCGCCGCCGCCGGGAACTGGCGCTGGAAAAAGCCGCCCGGTAGGCAAACGCCGCCCGCCCCGGCTAGTGCGTTCAGTTAACGCCAGGACGCCAGGGACGCCAAGAGATCTGGAGGATCCTCAGAAAATCCGGATCAGGAGCTCCTGGCGTCCTCGCGTCCTGGCGTTTAACTGACCCCGAGGTCGGAGGCCCGATGCCTCACTTGATGTAGCCCTTCTGCGTCAGGTACTCGGCGACCAGGATCGCGCCGCGCGCGGCGCCCATGCGGGTGTTGTGCGAGACCAGCATGTACTTGACGCCGTTGGCCAGCACGGGGTCGTTGCGCAGGCGGCCGACCACCGTCGACATGCCACCCTCCGCGTCGCGATCCAGGCGGACCTGCGGCCGGAACGGATCGTCGTTCACGGTGATGAGGTGCTTGGGGGCGGACGGCAGGTCCAGCCCGGCGCCAAACTCTCGCCAGACCGCCTTCACGCGATCGAGGTCGGCCTTGGACTTGAGCTCGACGAACACCGACTCGGTATGCCCCTCCAGCACGTTGACGCGCGTGCAGGTGCACGAGACGGCCACGGGCGCCGGCGCGATGGCGTCGCCCGAGAGCTTCCCCAGAATCTTGCAGGTCTCGCGCTCGACCTTCTCTTCTTCCTTGGGGATGTACGGGATGATGTTGTCCAGGATGTCCATCGCCGAGACGCCGGGCGAGCGGCCCGCGCCGGACAGCGCCTGCATGGACGTCATGATCACGCGCGACACGCCGAACGCGTCGTCCAGCGGCTTCAGCGTCATGGCCAGGCCGACCGTGGTGCAGTTGGGGCCCGGCGAGACGAAGCCCTTCCAGCCGCGCTTCTTGCGCTGCACGTCGATGAGCGCGGCGTGGTCCCAGTTGACGCCCGGCAGGAAGACCGGCACGTCCGGCTCGTAGCGAAACGCGCTGGCCGTCGAAATGACCGGCACGTCGGCAGCGCAGCGCGGCTCCAGCTCGCGCGCCACGTCGGCCTCGACGGCCGAGAACACCAGGCGCACGCCGCTGGTCGTCATCGCCGCCGAATCCTCGACCACGATGCCCGCGTGCTCGGGCGACAGCGGCTCCGTGCAGTGCCACTTCGAAGCGCCCTTGTCGTCCTTCAGCGCGTCGGCCAGCTTCTTGCCGGCCGACCGGCTGGACGCGGCCAGCTTGCGGATCTCGAAGAACGGGTGATTGGCCAGCGACGCCAGGAACTGTTGTCCGGCCAGGCCGGTCGCGCCGACGACGGCGACAGGGATGCGGTTGCTGCTCGAAGCCATGTTGCGGTGAACCTCCGGGCGGCGGACGATATCAGATCAGCAGCCGCGTTTCACGCCTTGCCAACCCTCTGCCGCGCCGCTTCGTAAAGGGCGATGGCCGCGGCGACGGAGGCATTCAGCGACGACACGACGCCGCGCTGCGGGATGTGGAACAGGCCGTCGCACCGCCGCGCCACGGCCTCGCGCATCCCCTTGCCTTCGGCGCCCACCACCAGCGCGGTCGGCCCGCGCAGATCGACGCTGTCCAGCCGCTCACCCGTCCCGGCGCCGGCGCCCAGCACGCGCACGCCGCCGGCGCGCAGCCCGTCGATCGCCTTCAACAGGTTGACCACCTCGGCGATGCGCACCCGCTCGGTCGCGCCCGCGGAGGCCTTCACGGCGCCGGCCGTCACCGGCGCCGCGCGATGGGCCGGGATCACCACGCCGTGCGCGCCCAGCACCTCGGCGCTGCGCACGATGGCGCCCAGGTTGTGCGGGTCGGTGATCCCGTCCAGCAGCACCAGCAGCGGCGGCTCCCCGGCCTGCGCGGCCGCCTTCAGGATGTCGTTGACCGTCACGTATCGGAACTGCCCGGCGATGGCCACCACGCCCTGATGGACCGCTTCGCCGGCCAGCTCGGCGACCAGCTGCCGCGGTCGAAACTCCACCGCGACGCCCCGCTCCTTGGCGGTCTGGACCACCCGCTCGAGCTCTGGCGAGCGCGTCCCGTCGGCGACGTAGACCACGCTGACGTCGCGCGGGCGGGCCCGCACCAACTCGTCGACGGGCCGAATGCCGAAGATGATTCTCCCGGTCACCCGGCGGCTTCGATCTCGCGCACCAGGGCCTCGAAGGCCTCAGCCGGCTCGGCCGCGTCGCGCAGCGGGCGCCCCACCACCAGGTAGTCGGCCCCCTCGGACGCCGCCTGCCCCGCCGTGGCCACGCGCTTCTGGTCATCGGGGAACCGTGGGCCCCCCGGGCGGATGCCGGGAACCACGGTCAGCAGGCCCGGCGCTGCGGCGCGCGCCGCCCCGATTTCGTGAGGCGAGCAGACCAGCCCCGACAGGCCTGCGCGCGCCGCGATGCGGGCCCGCGCCTTGACCATCTCCGGGATGGACTGGCCAATCCCCTCGGCGCGCAGGTCGTCCTCGGCCAGGCTGGTCAGCACCGTGACGCCCAGCAGCTTGACGCGCCCGCGGCTGGCCTCGGCTGCCCGCGACATCATCTCGTAGCCGCCCGAGGTGTGAACGGTCAGCAGCTCCGCCTCGATTCGGGCGGCCGACGCCACCGCGCGCGCGACGGTCTCCGGGATGTCGTGCAGCTTGAGGTCCAGGAAGACGCGGCCGCCCCGCGATCTCACCAGCTCGATGGCGCGCTCACCCTCGGCGATGAACAGCTCGAGCCCGACCTTGTAGAAAGCCGGCCGCCCATCCAGCCGATCCAGCAGCGTGGTGAGCGCCCCCAGGTCCGGCACGTCCAGGGCGACGATGATCCGCTCGCGCGCGGGCAGAGCGCCCATCAGAGCCGCTCCGCCTGCACTTCGGCCACCACGATCTTCACCGCCTCGTCGATCTTCAACTTGCGGACCTCCGTGCCGTTCCGGCGTTTGAGCTCCACGATGCCCTCCGCGGCCCCCTTCTTGCCGACGGCCAGGCGGAACGGGATGCCGATCAGGTCGGCGTCCTTGAACTTCACGCCGGCGCGCTCGTCGCGGTCGTCGTAGAGGACATCGATGCCGGCGGCCGTCAGCTCGTCGTAAAGCCGCTTGGCGATGGCGATGACGTTGTCGTCGTCCTGCTGCAGCTCCAGGACCGTCACCTCGAACGGGGCCAGCGGCACCGGCCAGATGATGCCGTCCTTGTCGTGGTTCTGCTCGATGGCCGAAGCGACGATCCGGGTGACCCCGATGCCGTAGGTCCCCATCACCGCCGGCTTCTCCTTCCCGTCCACGTCCAGGAACGTCACGCCCATCGGCTCAGAATACTTCGTCCCCAGGAAGAACACCTGGCCGACCTCGATCCCCCGATAGGCGACCAGGTGACCCGTCTCGCAGCGGGCGCAGCTGTCGCCGGCCGCGGCGGTCCGGTAGTCGCCCACCACCGCCGGCGTGAAGTCACGGTTCACGTTCACGCCCGTGAGGTGCATGTCGCCCGCGTTGGCGCCCACGACGAAGTCCGCCAGCGCGGCGACCTCGACGTCGCAGTAGACGGGCGCCTTCAGCCCCACCGGCCCCGCGAACCCGACCGGCGCGCCGGTTACCTCGGTGACGGCGGCGTCGCCGGCCAGCGCCAGCACGCCCGCGCCCAGTGCCTTTTGCAGCTTGATCTCGTTGACCGCCCGGTCGCCTCGAACCAGCACCGCCACCGGCTTGCCGTCGGCGATGTAGATGAGCGTCTTCACCAGCTTGTCGGGCGCCACCTTCAGGAACGCCGAAACGTCGGCGATGCTGTGCTTGCCCGGCGTGGCGACCTTGGTCATGGGCGCGGTGGCGGTCGCGGTGCCCGCGGGCGCACGCGCCACCGCCTGCTCGACATTGGCGGCGTAGTCGCAGTTGTCGCAGGCGACCAGCGCGTCCTCGCCGGTTTCGGTCAACACCTGGAACTCGTGCGACAGCGAGCCGCCGATGTTGCCGGTGTCCGCCTCGACGGCCCGGAACTTCAGGCCGCAGCGGGTGAAGATGCGCGCGTAGGTGTCGTACATCTTCTTGTACTCGCGCTGCGTGTCGGCCTCGTCGACGTGGAACGAATAGCCGTCCTTCATGATGAACTCGCGCCCGCGCATGAGGCCGGCCCGCGGCCGCAGCTCGTCCCGGAACTTGGTCTGGATCTGATAGAGGTTGAGCGGCAACTGCCGCCAGCTCCGCACGTCTGAACGCACCAGCGCGCAGATCACCTCTTCGTGCGTCGGGCCGATGACGAAGTCGCCCCCCTTGCGGTCCTTGAACCGCAAGAGCTGATCGCCGTACCGGTCCCAGCGACCCGACTCCTGCCACAGCTCGGCCGGAATGACGGCCGGCAAGAACACCTCCGAGCAGCCGGCGGCGTTCAGCTCCTCCCGGATGATGCGTTCGACTTTGGTCACCACCCGCCAGCCAAGCGGCAGGAACGAATAGATTCCGGCCGCCACCTTTCGCAGATAGCCGCCGCGCACCATGAAAATGTGCGACGGGACCTCCGCTTCCGACGGCGCTTCCTTGAGGGTCGGGACCAGAGTCTGGGACATCCGCATGTTGAGGGTTATTAACATAGCGGGATGGGCCTCGCCGAATACAACCGGAAGCGAAACTTCGGGATCACGGGGGAGCCGCCGGGCGAGCCGCCCCCCAAACGCGCACGGCGCCAGCGGATGTTCGTCATCCAAAAGCATGCCGCCACCCGCCTGCACTACGACTTCCGTCTGGAACTAGAGGGGGTTCTCAAAAGCTGGTCCGTTCCGAAGGGGCCCTCGCTCGACCCCAAGGTCAAACGGCTGGCCATGCAGACCGAAGACCACCCCATCGCCTACGCCGATTTCGAAGGGATCATTCCCAAGGGTCAATACGGCGGCGGAACGGTGCTGCTGTGGGATCGCGGAACCTGGGAGCCGCAAGGCGACCCGCATAAGGACTTTGCGGCGGGAAACCTCAAGTTTTTGTTGAAGGGTGACAAGCTGCAGGGCGGATTCGCCTTGATCAAGTTGAAGGGGCGCGGTCCGGGGGGCGCGCGCGACGAAGAGCGTGCCTGGTTGCTGATCAAGGAGAAGGACGTTCACACCCGCGACGAGGGCAAGGGGATCATCACGGACCAGCGCCCCGAGAGCGTCACGACGGGGCGCACGCTGGACGAAATTGCCGCCCAGCGGGACCACGTCTGGCATTCGAACCGCGGCCAGATCGACGCGGACGCGGTCGAAGGCGCCCGTCAGGCGCCGCTGCCCGACCAGCTCCGCGTACCGGTGGTGACCGACCGGGCGACGCCCCCCAGCGGCACCGGGTGGTTGCACGAAATGGAGATGACTGGCGAGCGGATGCTCGCGCGCGTCGACGGCGACGACGTGACGCTGCTGGGGCCCGACGGCGCGCCGCTGCCCAAGGCCGCTGCGACCCGCCGCAAGCGGGTCGCCACCGACGTCCGCCTCTTGCCGGCGAAGACGTTGGTCGTGGACGGCCTGCTGACCGCCGTTCGCGCCGACGGCCATCCGGACCCGCGCGGCCTGGCGGCCGCCCTGGCCGGCCGCGGCAAGGCCAGCCTCGCGTACTTCCTGTTCGACCTGCCCTATTTCGACGGGAACGACCTGAGGGCAGTTCCGCTCCGCCAGCGAAAGGAGCTGCTGGCCAGCTTGGTGGGCCGCGTCGCCGAGAAGACCTGCCTTCGCTTCCTCGACCACATCGGAGGTTCGGGCGTCGATTTCCATCGCGAGGCCTGCCGGCTGGGAATCCCCGGCATGATTTCGCGGCAAGAAGACTCCGGCTACGACGCGCGCGCGCGCTGGATCCGCGTGGCGTGCGGTCGAAAGTCGGGGACTAGCGCCAGAGCTTGATGTCTTCGCCCTGCACGACGTAAAGCCGCGGCGGATCCGCGCGGGAGTGGTCGGGGCCGAAGCGCAGCGTGCCCGTGAGCCCGTCGAACGTGCCGCTGCCAAGCGCGCGCGCCAGCTCACCACGCGTGCGCGCGCCGGCACCGACCGCGGTCCGGATGGCGTTGACACCGTCGAAGGCGTAAGCCTCGGTCGCGTGCGGGTCCTGGCCGTAGGCGGCCCGGTACGCCTGCACGAAGGCGGCGGCCCGGGGGTCGGCGGCGCCGGCGTAGAAACCGGGCGCCAGCAGCGCGCCCTGCACGTAGCGGCCCGCGCTCTGCAACAGGCGAGGCGACAGATCGGCGGCCGTGGACAGCAACAGCACATTGCGCGGCTTGGGCTTGCCGGGTGCGCCGGCCGGCCGCGGCGCCCCCCAGGGCGCGGGCCACAGATCGGCGGCAGCCAGCGCCGGCGCGATCAGCTCCAGTCGATCGCTGCCGTCGGCGACGAACACCACCTGCGGCTGCGCCTTCTTGATGGCGGCCACGGCGGCCGTGAACGAGGTGGCTCCAGGCGGGTAACCGAGGTCGGCACCGACGCGACCACCGCCGGCCGCCACCGCCGATTTGAAGGCCCGCCGCAGCGCGGTCCCCACCGCCGTGTCGGAACCGATGAGGGCGAACTCGCGCGCGCCCAACCCCAGCGCGGCCTGCGCCAGCGCGGTCGCCCGCCCGGCTGCCGAGTGAACCAGCTGGAACGCCGGCGAGCCCGTGCCCGGCGGCGTGTCGTCCAGCATCAAGGTCGGCACGCCCGCATCCGCCGCCGGCGCCAGCGCAGCGGCCCCGGGCTCCCCCTGAAACAGCCGCGGGTTGACGGCGGCGACGATCCCGATGACGGATTCGCCGTGCGACAGATCGGCGATGCCCCGGCCGGCCCGCTCGACATCTCCGGCTGCGTCTCGCACGATGAGTTGCAGGCCAGGCGTGGCTGGCGCGCCGGTGGCCAGCATCGCCGCCCGCAGCGCCGCCTCGCCAACCGGCTGGAACTTGCCCGAGAGCGCCAGCTCGAGCCCGACGCGCGCGGGGTCCCCCGAGGACTCACCGCGATCGGCCGCCGTCTCGATCCCGTTTGCATGCCGGGCGGACTCGGCCTCGGACTCGATCTCCCCGGCCCCGGACGCGTCCCCTCGGGCGCGCAGCGCCGCGGCCGCCGCCGGGCCCAGCAGCGCGCGCGCCAAACCCTTGGGCGCCGCCAATCGGAAGGCTTGCAACGCGGCCTCCGGCGACAGGCGGGCGCCGAGCTCGGTGATCTTCATGCGCGCGTAAATCTTCTCCAGGTCTCGCCCGCCGCGCGCGTAGGCGTCCCACAGGTCGACGGCCGCCGGCGCATCGCCGGCCCCCGCCGTGGCGACGGCCAGGGCACCGCGCAGCTCGACCAGCGCGCCGTCCCCCGGCCCTGCCCCGCCTGGTGGTGGCAGGAACGGCAGCAACAGCTCGCGCGCGTGCGCGAACTGGCCGAGCCGCGTCTCGGCCAGGCCCAGGTAGTAGCGCGCGCTGGAGGCCACGCCCACCTCGGGCGGCGCCGCGGTGAGCGGCTCGAGAAAGGCGCGCGCCGCGGCCGCGTCCCCGCCCGCAAGCGCCAGCCGCGCCAGCATCAGCTCGGCGGCGGGACGGGCCGGGTGCTGGGGGTGGTGCGAGACGAACGTCTCCAGCGCCACCCGCGACGCGTCGGCGTCGCTGCCGCTTTCGAACCGCGCCTGGGCCTCCGAAAAGTCGGCGTCGCCACCCGGATCCGCGGGACCGGCGCTGGCGGCCGGCGGCCCGGCTGCGGCGGAGGGCGGCGCGCCCGGTGCCGGCGCCACCGGTGGCGGCAGCGGCTCGCCCGAGCCGTACGTGCCCGGCAGCGCCGGTGCCGTCTGGGCGGCGGCGCAGGCTGCGAACAGCAGGACATAGAGGAAAACCAGCCGCACCACGTCTCCTTTTACGGCCGAACGGCGACCGTGTCCGGTTTTTGCCCCAGCCCGAGGGCGAGCGTCTTGCGGGCGAAGCTGGAGAGGCCAATGTCCGCCACGTCCGCGGGCAGCAGCCAGCGCGTTTCCTGGATACTCGGCCCGCCGGGCAGCCGCCGCGCGGCCGCGGCCGGTCCCCGCTTGCGCGCGCCCACCTGGATCCGAAAGACCTCCGCGCGAACGTCTCGGTGCGTGAAGACCTGCCGAACGATGCCCCGCCGATCGACCGCCGAGGGATGCATCCCGAAGTCGCTGGCCAGACCGCGCGCGGCCGCCGGCGCGTCCCCCGTTCGACGCCCCGCCGTCCGGGCCCCCGCCCGCTCGCCGAGCTCCGTTTGGGGCAGCGTCCAGGTCCCGCGCAAGAGGCCGTCGCCGCGCTTCACCAGCAGCACGCGCGCACCGTCCGTGATGCAGGCGCAGGCGACACGCACGATCGGCCGCGGCAGTTTCGGCGATCGCCTCGGCAAGGTGGCGGCGAGGCCCTCGGCCCGCGCCACGCAGGTGTCCCCGACCGGGCAGGCGTCGCAACGCGGGTTGCGCGGCGTGCAGACCAGAGCCCCCAGCTCCATGACGGCCTGGTTGAAGTCGCCGGGCCGCCGCACCGGCACCTCCGCCGCGCCCAGCGCCCGCAGGCGCGCCCGCGTCGCCGGCCGGTCGATCGGTTCGCCGACGCCGAACAGCCGCGCCAGCACGCGCGCGCCGTTGCCGTCCAGCGCGAAAGTGCGGACGTCGAACGCGATGGAGGCGACCGCCGCCGCCGTGTAGGGGCCAACCCCGGGCAAGCGCCGCAGCTCGTCCTCCGACGGCGGGAGTCTCCCGCCATGCTCGGCGACGACGGCGACCGCCGCGCGGCGCAGGTTCCGGGCCCGCGCGTAATAGCCGAGCCCGGACCACGCCGCCATGACCTCTTCGTCGGTGGCCCCGGCCAGCGCGGCCAGCGTCGGGAAGCGAGCCACGAATCGCTCGAAATACGGGACGACCACCGCCAGCGTCGTCTGTTGGGCCATCAACTCGGAGACCAAGGTTCGGTAGGGCGAGGCCTCGCGCCGCCAGGGCAGCTCGCGCCTGGCGCCGTCGTACCAACGTAAGAGTGTCTCCGCGACAAGACCGATCCGCATCGCTGCCGGGACGGAGTGTAGTACAACGAGGCGTGGCCCCGCCGCAGCAACAGCCGGACATCGCGGGCGCGCTGGCGCGCGGCCAGATCGACCCCATCTACTGCCTCTCGGGCGAGCCGTACCTGGTCGAAGCAACGGCGGCGCTGATCCGGTCGACGGTGCTGGCCGAGGCCGGTCCCGCCGCGGCCTTCAACCACGACAGCTTCGAGCTGAAGGACAAGGGACTCGGCGCCGCGCTTTCGACCGCCCGGACCGTTCCGATGATGGCGCGGCGCCGGCTGGTGGTCGGCAAGGGAGCCGACGACGTCAAGGCCGCCGATCTCGAACCGCTGGCGGCCTACGCCGAGGATCCGAACCCGTCGACCTGTCTGCTGCTGCTGGCCGAAAAGGTCGACGTCCGGTTCAAGGCTTTCCAGGCCCTGCGCAAGCGCGGCTACCTGCACGTCTTCGGGCCGCTGCGTGATCGCGAGGTCGCCGGCTGGATCCGGACCGAGGCGCGCAACCGCAAGATCGCCATCGCCACGGATGCCGCCGAAGCGCTGGCGGCGGCCACGGGCCCGGACCTGGGGCGGCTCTCGCAGGTACTGGATCAGCTGGCGCTGTACGCGGGGGGCGAGCCGATCGCCGTCGCGCACGTGGACGCGCTGGTGGCCGAGACCCGCCAGCGCGGCATCTTCGAGCTGACGAAGGCGATCGGGGCGGGCAACGTGGCGGGCGCGCTGGCCCTGCTCACCAACATGCTCCGCAACCGCGAGCCCGCGCTGCGGATTCAGTACATGCTGGCCCGCCATCTTCGGCAGGTCTGGCGCGCCAAAGAGCTGGCCGCTGGCGGCGCTGCCCGCGGCGAGATCGCCTCCGCGGTGGGGATCAACCCCTACTTCCTGGACGACATCTTGGTGCCCGCCAAACGCATGACGCGCGCGTCGCTGGCCGGCGCGTTCGACCGCCTGTTTCAGGCGGACGTCGACCTCAAGAGCTCGCGGATGGACCCGGACGTCGCCCTCGCGCGTCTGGTCCAAACCCTGGCCGCCGCGTCGGCGCCAGCGCGTTGACGGAGCTGGGCTTCGCGCAGTTACTTCGGCGCGTTGAGGCGGCCGACGGCGACCGTCAATCGGGCCACGTGGCGCGAGGCGGTGCCCTTCTTGATGACGCCTTTCGACGCCGCCTTGTCGATCGCTCGCACGGCGGTCTTCAGCAGCGGCTGCAGCTCTTTCACCTTCTTGCCGCCCATCGCCGTGCGCAACTTCTTGATCGCCGTGCGCATGGCCGTCGTCTGCGCAACATTCCGCGCCGTTCGCTTGACCCGCTGGCGGTTCGCCTTCTCTGCCGACTTGATGTTCGCCACTTCGATTCCTTATTGAGTCCGCGTTGACGGAGCTGGGCTTCGCCCGGCCTGATCGTCCGCGTGCCGCGGTTTGGGCGCGCATCATGCTGAGCGCCCGGGAGCTTGTCAAGGCGGAGGACTTGCCCTAGGCCGCGCCTGAGGCCGCTCCTACCCCAGGCCCATCTCTTCCAGCTCGGCGTCCGAGAGGCCGAAGAAGTGACCCGTCTCGTGGAGCAACGTGACCCGGACTTCCTCGCGCAGCTCGTCGGGGTCCGACACCGCGCGCTCCAGGTTGCGCCGAAACAGCACGATCTGCGTCAGTCCCGGCTGACCGCCCAGCCCCGCTCCCCCGTCGGGGTGCGCCGTCCCCGAGAAGAGCCCCAACGCGCGCGGGTCCAGCCCCACGTCAACGTCGGCTTCCGCCGGGTGGTCGGCAATCACGATCGGAATGCCGCGCAGCAGGTCGCGCGCTCGTTCGGGAAGCTCGCGCAGCGCCGACTCGGCGACAGCCGCCACCTCCTCTTCGGAAAGCGCCGGGTCCTCGGGCCCGTCCCGGCCTGGCGCGGTATCCAGTGCCCAGGTTCGTTTCCAGGCGGACCGCATCGCGTCCTCGTCGTCCAGCTCGGCGGCCACCGCGCCCAGCAGGTACCAGGCGTCGGCCGACTCCGGATGCTCCTCGCAAACGACGCGCAACCGTTCGCGCGCGGTCTCGACCTCGCCCACGGCCAGATGCAGATCGGCGATCTCGAGCGAAGTGTCGAGATCCCCCAACCGCACCTCCGGCGGCGGCAGATCCTGCATCGTTTCGCGCGCGGCGTCCGTATCGCCGAGCTCGATCTCGAGCCCCGCCTTGAGCGCGATCGCCGACAGGTACTCCCCTTCGTCGTCGGCGCGATCCAGCGCCCGCTCGGCGGCGCCCAGCGCCTCTTCCAGGCGGTCCGGCTCCGCGGCCAGAAGCTCGGCCTGCCACAGCGGCGGGGTGGCCCAGTCCGGGGCCACCGTCTCGGCGCGCACGGCCAGTTCCAGCGCCTGCTTGGCATCGCCTTCCTCGCGCGCGCAGGCGGCGAGCAGCAGCAACGTCTCCGGCGCATCGGCCTCCAGCGCCGCGGCCTGCCGGCGGGCTCCGGCGGTGTCCCCCTCTTCCAGGGCCCGCCAGGCGGCGACCAGGCGGGGATCATCCGCCTCGGCGTCGTTTTCGGGCGGATCTGCGGGCGGGCGCGAAGTCATGACGCCACCAGCTCGGGCGCGCCGGCCAGCGCCGCCAGCGAATCCCGCATGTAGGCCGCCGCGATGTCGGCCGTCGCGCGCGCGTCGGCCGGGCTGCCGATGGGCGGCGCGACCTCGACGACGTCCGCGCCCAACAGCGGGAACGCCGCGGACACGCGCCGGATCAACGCGCGCACGAACGCGGGGGTCAAACCGTCCGGCTCGGGGGCGCCCGTCGACGGCGCCGCCGCGCCATCGGTTGCGTCGATATCATTGGAGACATACACGGCACGCACGCCGATTCGTTGCAGATGCGCAATCACCTCGTCAATCACGGCTTCCCCTTTCGCGCGGACTTCGTCCGCCCAGAATTGCTTGACGCCCAACGTCGACTCCCAATGCTCTTTGGACCGAGATGACGCGCGCACCCCGACCTGAATCAATCGCCCGCCCCGCCCCAGCAGCTCGTTGGCGTGATACGCCCAGGTCGCGAAGCAGACCCGGATGCCCAGACGCTCGGGCAGGAGATCCGTGTGGGCATCGGCGTGGACGATCGCCCAGGGCTCGCGCACCTGCCGTCCCAGCGCCGCCACCACCGGCCAGGCGACCGAGTGGTCCCCGCCGATCATGAACACCTTCACCCCGGGCGCCTCCGCCAGCAGCCGATCGACCACCCGCTCGGCGATCGTCAGCGGCGCGACGGGCAGGTCCGGGTTGGCGGCCGCCGCCGGCCCGTAGAGCGCGGCGCGGCTGCGCCGGCGCTGCTCCTCGCTCAGCATGTCGTCGGTCAGCAGCTGCGGCACGACGAACACGTCCCCCACGTCGACAATCCCGGCGCGAGCGGCCCGCTCTGGAAAATCGGGGCAGGCCCGCAGCAGCGCGGCCCGCACCGCCTCAGGCCCGAAGGCAGCCCCGCGGACGAGGCCGGCCCCGCAGTCCGAGGGGATGCCAAGGATGACCACCCTCGCCTGTTTGAGGCCCGCCAGCGCCTGCCGCCACTTGGCCCGAACCTCGGCTTCGTCGGCGGCGGCATAGAGCGCCTTTTGCAAGAGCTCACGCGCGGCACGTCCCGTGCTGACGGTGTGAATGCCACCTCCCGCCGGGCGGAGGAACTGAATTAGGTCTTCCATTCGCCCACATGCGGCGCCGAAAACGACGGGCGAAAGTTGGACAACATAAGTTTTGGTTTCATCACCGGCGATCGAGGCCGGTGATGGCGCTCACGTCGCCCATGCGCCCACATTGCTCATGCGTCGTTTTTGTCCCGGAACTCGTCCGCCTTGAGGCCGAAGCGCTTGGCCCATCGATAGACCAGCGCCGGCTTGCGATCCAGCTCGCGGGCGACGCGCATCATGTTGCCGCGGAAGCGGCGAATCAAGGACTCCAGCTCGGCGGCATCCGGCGGCGGCCGCGACTTGCGCCGGCCGTGCTGGCTGCGAATTTTGGGGGCGGCCACCAACGCGGCCGGCAGGTGCTCGACCCCAATCCGCTCGGCGTCGCGCGCCAGCGCCTGGGCCGAGGCGATTACCTTGCCCAGCTCGCGGACGTTGCCCGGCCACGGGTAAAGGCATAGCGCCTGAAACGCGGATAGCTCCAGCGGCTTGGTTCGCTCGCCGATGAAGTAGGCGGCCAGCGCCCCCAGGTCTTCGATGCGTTCGCGCAAGGGCGGAATGCGAATCGGCTCGGCGCCCAGCCGGGCCGCCAGGTCGGCGCGCAGCCCCAGGCCGCCCGACTGCGTGGCCGCCGTGGTGCGGCTGGTGGCCGCGACGATCCGGGTCTCGATGCGGCGCGGCCGCAACCCGCCGACCGGCGCCAGCATGCGGTCCTGCGTGAACCGCAAGAGCTTGGTCTGGAGCTCTGGCGACATCTCGCCGATCTCGTCCAAGAACAGCGTCCCGTTCTCGGCCTCTTCGATGATCCCCGGTTTGGCGATCGCCGCCTGCGAATGTGCGCCACGCGCGTACCCGAACAGCTCCGTCTCGACCAGCTCGCGTGGGATGGCGGCGCAGTTGATGGCGACGAACCGGCCGGGCCTGCCGCTGGCCCGGTGCATGGCCGCCGCGTACACCTCCTTGCCGACCCCCGTCTCTCCCGTGAGCAACACCTCTTCGCCGGCGACCGCCAGCTTGCGGAGCTTGCGGGTGATCGACGCCAGCGCTGGGTTCACGGTCGCCACCGGCGCCAGCGGCTTGGCCAGCTCCGCCTCGATGGCCGACAACTCGGCCGTCGTCGCCACCCGGAACACCAGGACGTGGCTGCCGACGAAGATGATCGATCCGTCGCGCAGCTTGGTGGTCGTCTCGACCGGCTCCCCGTCGACGACGGTCCCGTTGGTGCTGCTGAGATCGGTCAGCTCGTAGGCGCCCTCTTCCGGCGCCCGGCTGATCGCCAGGTGCTGGCTCGAGATCATCTTGTCCGCCAACACCAGCGAAGACTGTCCCGCCTCTAAGTGCGTCGTCTGCCGGCGTCCCACGACCAGCGACCCCGTGAAGCTGGCGATTCGAGCGCGGCCCTGCGGGATGTTCGCCCGGTTGTCGCCGAGGATCAGCAGCAACGGCACCTTCACCGCTTCATCGGTGGCCTCGGTTCTAGGAACAAAGGTCGTGCTCTCGTTCGGGGTTATCAAGCGAACACCCGAACCATAAAGCGTAACTGCCCTTGCGTAAACGGATATGAAACCGGAACGCCGGAATACCCGTCAAGGCCCTCTAAGTACCTGTTTTTCCGCCCCTCCACCATGGTCCCGCGGTTGCTCCCTGTGGGTCCGAAGCCGTCGCTAAACGCAACGCGTCTTCGAGCCGATTACCGACCAAACCACAAGGAGACCCCATGCTCAAGAAGATTGCTCTTTCCGCACTTTTTGCGATTACGTTTTCGGTCGGAATCGGCGCCGCCCAGGCGCGGGTGCACGCGCCGCAAGCGCCGATTCCCCAGGGATTCTGCCCCAAGAGCATTTGCTGACTAGCATCCGAACCGCGGATGAAGGAGAAGTTCCGAGACCAATCACCGCCCGCTTCCGAGGCGATCGATGGTGCGGATCTCGGAACGCTCGTCTGCTTCTACCTGAATTGCGCGGAACAGGGCCGAGCCGGGGTCGGCTCCTTGCGCCCGACAGTCGACCATGGGGGAATCCTCGATGGCGCTGTTGAAGAACGGAACGCGCCGACCGGAGCTCTCGCCGGTCAGTGCGTTGTGCTCGGCCCAATAATAAACGCTGTGAGCGTCTTCCACGCTCCACACGCTCACGTTGGACGACCACACTCCAGCGCACACGGGTAGGGCGTCCCAGGCAGCGATCACATGGCCGTCTGCGCTCAGCGTCTTCATTTGTGTCCGTCCCATCTGTGTCACGAACGAGAGGCGACGTCCGTCCGGGGCGAAAGCCGGCCAGGTGGGCATCCCCTTGTCGGAGAACAGCACGCGGCACTCAGCGCCGACTCTACATAGCTGGACCGTACTGGAGGCATAGTCAACATACGCCCATGACACTCCGTCCGGGGCAAAAGCGGGTGCTGCGTCGATGGATCCATGCGTGACTTTTTGTTCGGTCCCGTTCGCGCGGCGAAGCCACAGATTCATCGTTCCGTCCCTTGCCTTTCTCTCGAGCAAAAGATCACCGGCGATAGACTTCGCGGCTCCGTACACGTCTCCGTCCCATGTCAGTTGCTGGTGCCTGCCCCCCTCGTACGACCAGACATCGCCCCTGATCCGTCGCGAAACGAAGGCCAGGCGCTCTCCCACTGCAGAGACGATGGTGATGTCCTGGCCCGGCGCGCGCCCAACGTGATCGAGGCGTCCGGAATCGATCTCAAGCCTTGCGGCCGTGTATTCGGTCTTGGAGAAAGGACCGGTCAAGTACAAGTCGTTTGGTCGCCAGCCAAAAGATATGTGCGTTCCGAGCGGAACCGACAGCTGCTCGAAGTACAGATCATCGTCACGATGGAACATTCTCACCCAAGCGTCCGCGCGGTTGTCGAAGCCGGTGATTGCAATACGGTCGCCCTGCGCGCTCACGGTCACGTCCGCGATTTCCAACCTCCCTTCCGCACCCGCGGTGGAAAGAAGGTTGAGTTGCATCGTTGCCAGTGAGAACACTGCCGCGTGAACCTCGTCGACCATGTACACGAACGAAGGTTGGGCCCCCAGCCAGCGTGGATTCTGCCCCGAAGTGACGGTCGCGCCGTTGTGGCCGTCTGCAAAGTTTGACAGACGAATCTCCATCACGCCTGCTGCGTTTCGGGCGGCATATAACAACCGCCCAGAACTGACGGACAAGTCGGGACAAGACGCCTGAAAAGACTCTGGCACCAGATTTGCCGGAGCCGACTGGCCCGTCTCGACGTCTACGTCTGTCGCTCGTCGCGGGGTGCCCCACACGACGCGTACCGTGTGCGGGCTCAAGGTACTGAAGCAATGAACCCGGCCCGAAAATCGCGCGATGACGGACGACATCTTGCTCCAGTCCTGTGGAGAGCCCACCGGCATCGTCCCGCGGCGTGGCGTCGAATCCGTCGTCACCGCCCGAACTTGCGTGCGCAGTGCCCTCTTTGCGACGAGCACCGCGATCCCCGTCAGCAAAGCCGCGGACACAGCAGCGACCCTCCACCCCGCCGAACGGCGGCGGCGCGGCGACCCGCTGAGAGTCGCGAAGAGGCGGTTCACCTCTCCGGCGTCGGCCGGCCGCTCTGCGGCCGTTTCGGAGAGGCAGCGCTCGCAAAGAGCGAGGACTGTGCGCTCCAACGGTGTCGCTGGTCGAACCGGACCTCGGGTGGAACCGTCAAAGCTCGTGGTTTTTCGTTCCGGGCGGCGACCAAAAACAATCTCATGAAGGACGACGCCCAGTGCCCACACATCGGAGCGCGCGGTCGCGGGCTCGCCCGCCAGCACCTCGGGCGCCATATAGTGCGGCGTTCCTATCATCACGGTGACACCCGGTCCGGCCACCGCGTCCGTGGCCAGGCCAAAGTCCGAGA
This sequence comes from uncultured Pseudomonadota bacterium, assembly GCA_963737345.1. GTDB lineage: Bacteria > Myxococcota_A > Polyangia > Fen-1088 > Fen-1088 > JADGRB01. The sequence continues at coordinate 175,338 of CAVTSM010000003.1, forward strand.
TGACCAGCCGGCCGTCTTCCATCCGCAAGAGGTTGTCCGGCTTGAAATCGCGGTGGACCACGCCCGTCGCGTGAATGGCCGCCAGCCCTTCGATCGCCGCGCGCACATCGGCGAGGCGTTCTTCGACCGGACGCTCGAGCGCGGGACGTTTCTTGAGTTCGTCGCGTAGGGAGCCCCCCGTCGCGAGCTCCATCGTGAGGAATCGGTGGCCGTCGGCCTCTCCGATGTCGAAGATCCGGCAGACGTTACGGTGCTGGATGGGGCGTCCCAGGCGAAGCTCGCGTGAAAACCGCTTGTCCCACTTTGAGTCACGCGCCAACTCCGACTTCAGGACTTTCAAGGCGACGACGTTCTGAACGGTCCGATCGAAGACCCGCAGCACGACCCCGCTGCCGCCCTTGCCGATGATCTCCTCGACCTGGTATCGCCCGGCCAGCACGGCACCGCGCTCGATCTGCAGCGGCCGCTCGCGGACGAACGACTCCTCCGCGACCTCGGTGACGCTGTCCTTCTGGTCAGAAACCGAGTCGCTCATCGCAGTTGGGGGTTGACCCGGCCCAGTGTCGCGCCCGGCCAGGCATTCCCAAGGGTGCGCGGGGCGAGCCGTACCTGATAATGCAGCTGGGTGGTGATCCTGACCTCCGGCCAAAAGGGTGTCGCTGGATCAGCTTCACCGTCTGCGCAGTCAGACTGCCCAGCCGCCGTTCGGCCAGTTCGCTTTCCGGAAGGCAGCGAGAATTGCTCCCACACGACTGACTGTCCAACCCGAACCGACGCCCACAAGAGATCATTCGTCTCCCATGCAGGCAGGCAGGGATTCTCCCGATTTGCAAGCACCTGTATCGGGTCCACGCCGCGTGAGTCCTTTACGATCAGAGCGAGGGGAGGGTCCTTCGTCGTCAGAACAGCGACTCGGCTGCCGTCCGGCGAGAGGCTGTAGGCGAACACGTCCCTCGCAACGGTCGAGCAGGTTCCTTCTTCGCATCGGCGCAATTCACTCTGATTGAGGAGGTAGTAGTACGTCCGCCCATCCGGTGCACATTGCGGGCTGCTTGGGTCACCGTCTACCCTCAGCACGCCGAGCTCTTTTCCATTCTCGTCGAGCCGCACGATCGAGCGGACATCCTTCCGAACCCGAATCGCAAGCAGTTCCCTTCCGCAGCGGGTCGCCAATTGCAGCCCCGACGATATGACCACGTCCGGATGCCCCTTGACGACCAGCGCCTCGGTTGCTTTCAAGCTGGTGAAAACCAGCACACCATTAACGATGATGGCTTCTCTCACCGCCTGTCCGCGAATCCCCGCAACGTTGCCCCCTCGCTTTGTGATCGCGTCGACGACAATGAGCGGGCTGTCTGCATACCGGAGTGTGTCAGCCATACAAAAAAGCCGCCCATCCGACGACTCGACGTGCATGACGAAGAAGGGAACCCGGAATTTAACAGCAGGGGCGACGAACGGCGACGAGAACAGCTGGACCTCAGTCGACAGGTCATAGGCGACTGGCAGCAGCACGGTACGGCCAGCGGTGACGCCCCCGAACGTGGTGATGTGTGCGTCGTCGGTCCCAGGTAGCACGGTCGTCCGTTTCGCCGAAACGGAGTAGATGCCGGTATGGGTGGTATCGATTTCGTACTGGAAGCGATCCCCATCGGGGAACCACACAGGGTCGGACAGGATCGAAGGCGGGTCAATTGCGACGACGGGGGTAGCCGCTCTCCCGTCCGGGTGATCCGAAACGAACGCAAACGGATTTCCATCGGTCGTGTAACCACTGAAGACGACGCGTCCGTCCCGCGTCGTGTCGGGGCAGCCCTCCGCAAATGCCTCTGGGACTAGCGGAGATGGCATTCGCTTTCCCGTTCGAATATTTACGTCCTCTGCACGCTTCGGGTGCCCCCAGACGAACCGAAGGGATTCGCCATCCGGCAGGGCCACCATACAAGCCACCCGACCGGGCACGTCGGCCAGCACCCTGGACTGTTCTGTCCAGTCCTCCGGTTCGCCCGTAGGGACCACCAGATTCGGATCGCTGCTGGTTGCCGGCGCAGACGCATGGCGACGGCGGACACTCGCGACCGAAATCAAGGCTGCCGCGAGTAGGACGCATGCCGCCACCCCGGTGAGGGGATGCGTCCTTGCAACAAAAGGCCAAGCCGCACGGCGGTGACTGAGCAGTCTCGCAACTTCGGCGGCATGATTCGGGCGCCGCGTTGGATCCCTCGACAGACAGGCGCGGCATGCCTGAAAGACGAGGGCCTCCGCCGGAACCAGGCGCCGCCCGAGCTCCGGCCGACAAAGGTCCTTGTTCGTGGCCGACCATCGGGGCCGAACGCCAAAGACGCATTCGTGAATCACGAGACCGAGCGACCAGATGTCCGACGCGACTGAGGCACGAGCGCCGCAAACCACTTCTGGCGCCATGTACGCGACCGTGCCCCCCTGGATGCTGCTGGTGCCGTCCGAACAATCGGTCGCCAGGCCAAAGTCCGATAGGACCAGAGAGCCGTCGCCCATTCGCAGGACGTTCTGTAACGTCAAGTCGCGATGGATGATCCCGGCCGCATGGATGGCCGCCAAGCCCGACACGATCATTCTAGCATCGGACAGGCGCTGCTCGAGCGGGCGCGCGTCGTGTCGTCCATCCGCAATCTCCCCACGGAGCGTGCCGCCAGGGGCGAGCTCCATCGTCAGGAACGGATGCGCCTCGGCCTGCCCGAAGTCGAACACCCGGCAAACGTTCGGGTGATTGATCTGACGCGCCAGCTTCACCTCTCGGGCCAGCCGCTCCGCCCAGGCGCGATCGCCCGCATACTCCGAACGGACGATCTTGACGGCGACGGCCGCCCCCAGGACCCGATCGTAGCCCTCGAAAACGACGCCCATTCCGCCGCGCCCCAGAACGCTGCGAAGCTCGTAGCGTTCCGCAAGCACGGCTCCGGGCTGGAACAGCGGGGTCGTCGCCGCCGAGACCGGTTTGCCGCGGCGGTCGCGCACGGTCCAGCTCTCGGCCGAAGTCGGCTCGCTGGTTGGGTCCTCCGGTTCCATCGGGATCGTGACTCTCGCCGTATCTTACTCTCACTCCCCTGGCGTCAGCGGCCGCTCGGGACAGCGTTGCGGGCCCTGCGTGGCCGTATAGAAAACGGCGCGGGTTCGCGAACTTTCCTGCGGACCCTCGTCGCACGGAAGAGTTCGGGCCCAGACCAGTACGTTCCTGCGGGGAAGCAGACCGAGCGCCTCTCCGGGCGCCGCCCGAACAGGATCTCGTGAAGGACGACGCCCAGTGCCCACACATCGGAGCGCGCCGTCGCGGGCTCGCCGGCCAGCACCTCGCGCGCGGATAGTGCGGCGTTCCGATCATCACGGTGACACCCGACCCGGCCACGGCGTCCGTCGCCGGGCCGAAGTCGGAGATGACCAGCCGGCCGTCTTCCATCCGCAAGAGGTTGTCGGGCTTAAACGGTGGCCGTCGGCCTCTCCGATGTCGAAGATCCGGCATCTCCGGCCAGCACGGCACCGCGCTTGATTTGCAGCGGCCGCTCGCGGACGAAAGATTCTTCCGCGACCTCGGTGAAGCCGTCCTTGCCTCGCTCCGAGCTGCTCATTGGGACGAATACGTCGACGCGCGGCGCAGATCGCTCGATGGCATGAGCCGGATCTCGGCGCGCCGCATCGCAACCACCTTTGCGGACTGACGGACGGGAGACTGCGGGTCGTCTACACCGTCCATGCAATCCCAGCTGCCGGGAGCTGTCACGCCCGTAGGCTTGCCCGTATCCGCGACGAACTCCCTCCAAACGACGTCGGGACCGTGATGCATTGCTACCCAAACATTCTCTTCAGATGACCACCCGGGCCAGCAGGGCACATCGGTCCGGACGATATCGTGGCCGGCATCTTTACCGTCGGCGCGCAACCAGCGCACAGTCAGCCCATCGTCGCCGACCTGGAGGGCCACGATTCGATCGTCGTCCGGCGACAACGCGAAGCTTTGCAGCCAACCCCGGTAGATTGGCTTGCAGGCAGAGCCTTCACACCGCATCAGCGTCTTCTGACCGCCCCACTCTTGGTAGTAGATCACGCGTCCGTCGTGCGAGCAGCTTGCAGCGCTCGGCGACACACCAAGGCCAAGGCGTTCGACGAACTGCCCCGACCAGTCGAGTCGCACGACGCCCAAATCCCGGCCAAGTCCACTAATCGCCACCAGGGTGTCGCCACAGGGGGAAGCCGTCGCCACGTCCGGTGGCGGATCGAATCGTCGCACCTCGCCGGTCCGGGACGTGATGACGAGGATCGGCCGATGCCAGACCGCGACGAATGCCAACCCCGAAACTGTAAGCAGCGGATATCGCACCCTGCTGCCGGCAATGAATGCGGACCCTGGCGCCGTCTGTGTCCCCGAGTCGAACACCAAGAGGTTCTTTTCCTGATCCTCCATTATTGAAACCAGGTAATAGCGGCGGGCGTCGTCCGTCGCTGCGTCCAGCACGCCTCCCGCGATCCGAAAGCGAAGATCCTCATCGAGGTGAGGGAAGCGGAGCCGGTGAACACTCGTCGTTTGATCCTCGAAGAACGTGGTCACGATGATTGCGTCGCCAACCACTTGGTAACCCGTCGTGAATCCCAGGTGCGTGTCGGCGGGCACCACCAGGCTCGTCCGACCGGTCATCGAGAAGATCGCGGAGTGGTTGATGTCGACTGGATACAAGAACGACTGGTTATCGGGTAGCCAGGCCATATCGGTCGCGAGGGACTGCTCGCCCGTCACAACCACCGGAACCGCATCACTACCGTCTAGGTGTGTGGAGACGAACGCGGCCGGCCGCAGATCGCGGTCGTGTCCGGCGAACACGATCTTGGATCCGTCGCGCGCCACGCCGGGGCAACCCTCGGCGTACGCGGGGGGAACGAGCGGCGACGGCACGCGCCGGCCGGTGAGGGTGTCCAGATCCTCTGCGCGGCGCGGCTTTCCCCAGACGAAGCGGATGGTCCGGCGATCCGGGAGCAGCGTCATACAGCGAATCTTGTCGGGAACGGTCGCGAGAACCTTCGTCCTATCCGTCCAGTCCTGGGCTATTCCGCTTGGTCGCAGGACTCGCGCCTGCTGACCGTCGCCGTTCGCGCCCCGCCGAGCGCGGATGAAGTTGCGCGCCAGGGCGGCCGAAACGCCCAGGAGCGCGAGCAGCAGGACGCCATACAGGGCGCGCGCGTGGCCACGACGGGCCGCCAGGGCCACGCCGCCGATCAGCGCATCGGCCACCCGAGACGCGGAACCGGGGCGCTCGTCCGGCGAAGCGGCGGCGCAAGCGCGACAGACGTCGAACACCTTTCGCTCCGCATCATTCAACGCGCGACCCAGTTCGGGTCGCAACATTTCGCGCCCGTTTGCCGACCATCGGGGCCGCGTGCCGAACATGACCTCGTGGATGACGACGGCCAGGGACCAAAGGTCGGACGCGACGGATGCGTGACCGCCGCGCACGACCTCCGGCGCCATGTACGCGACGGTGCCACCTTGCACGCTGGTGCTGCCCTCGAAGTTATCGGTAGCGAGCCCGAAGTCCGATAGGACCAGAGAGCCGTCGCTCATTCGCAAGACGTTCTGTAACGTCAAGTCGCGATGGATGATGCCGGCCGCATGAATGGCGGCCAAGCCCGACACGATCATCCTCGCATCGGACAGGCGCTGCTCGAGCGAGCGCGCGTCGTGTCGTCCATCCGCAATCTCCCCACGGAGCGTGCCGCCAGGGGCGAGCTCCATCGTCAGGAACGGATGCGCCTCGGCCTGCCCGAAGTCGAACACCCGGCAAACGTTCGGGTGATTGATCTGACGCGCCAGCTTGACCTCCCGGGCCAGCCGCTCCGCCCAGGCGCGATCGCCCGCATACTCCGACCGGACGATCTTGACGGCGACGGCCGCCCCCAGGACCCGATCGTAGCCCTCGAAAACGACGCCCATTCCGCCCCGCCCCAGAACGCTGCGAAGCTCGTAGCGGTCCGCAAGCACGGCTCCGGGCTGGAACAGCGGGGTCGAGGCCGCCGAAACCGGTTTGCCGCGGCGGTCGCGCACGGTCCAGCTCTCGGCCGAAGCCGGCTCGCTGGTTGGGTCCTCCGGATCCATCGGGGTCGTGACTCTCACTCGCATCTTACTCTCACTCCCCTGACCGTCAGCGGCCGTTCGGGACAGCGTTGTGGGCCCTGCGTGGCCGTGCAGAAAACGGCGCAGGTTCGCGAAGTTCCCCTGCGATCCCTCATCGCACGGAAGAGTTCGGGCCCAGACCAGTACGTTCCTGCGGGGAAGCACACCGAGCGCCTCTCCGGGCGCCGCCCGAACAGGATCTCGTGAAGGACGACGCCCAATGCCCACACATCGGAGCGCGCCGTCGCGGGCTCGCCGGCCAGCAGCTCGGGCGACCTGACCGTCCAGATTCAATTGGACGTTCGGTCGCGCCTCGGCAGGCCAATCAACGAACAACGAAGGATGAATCTTCGATGGCCGGCCGGGGCAAAGATCGAGGGACAGATCGTCGACGAGGCAGGCCGACCGATGTCGCGAGCACGAGTCCGTGCTCTTCGCGCGGGAAGGATTGCTTACGACGATGGAACTTCGTACGGCGTGTTTGGTCCATGGTCCGAACGTCGGATCGCAGACTAACTAGTCCCTTGGCCCGCGTGCGGAGGATCTGGCTTGCGTCGCGGTCAAGTGGTGACGGATTCAGGGAGAGCGGGGCGTCGGCATCGGCGCGCGTTGCGCATAGAACAGAAACCGCCAACCGAGCACCCCTGAAGTTGTCCCAGTGTCGCTCGGCGTGATCGGCGAGGCCATCCAAGTCGAACGAGCCATGAGGTTCGAGCATTCCTGCCTGGCGGATCCACGTCTCCGAGGGGCGGTCGGCGACCTGGACCGCGCTGGCGAACGCGACGAGCAGCGGTTCATCGTATGACCAAGAGGACAGCTCTAACCGCCGTACGGACAGGTCGGCACCAGGAGGAATCCGCAGCGCACGAAAGCTGCGATCCCCCGAGAACGTCCAAACATACGCCAGCGGCGCCACTGCAGACTTCGACAGGCTCACGTCCTCAACGACGCTTGGCAGGGTGCTCCCCCCGAGGTCGTACAACAACCAGACCGATGTACTGAGCGGGTTGTGTATGCGCGCGTCCATCATTGCGAGCCGGAGGGGCGGCTTCCCGTGAAAGGTCGGCGCCCCGGTCATTTGGATGCTCGGGCCATCCAGTCCGCAAGGAGGGCCTCCGAGCGATACCGAGGGCTTCGCCTCGGTATCGCTGGCGGCGGAAGACGGTGCGCCCTGTGCGGGCAGGGAGCGATGGCGGTCGCCCCCCTGCCGGCCGGCGCAGCACAGCGCTGTGGCAATGCAGAGGGCGATGCAGCATGTGGCCGCGGTTCTGTTCGTAAAGCTCACGTTCGCCATCCGTCAAGTCCGGGACTATTGGCCGATGACGGTCGCGATCAGGGCCGCCCGGCTGTACACACCGACTTTGTCGAAGATCGCCGAGATGTGGAACTCGACGGTTCCGAGGCGGATCCCCAGTGTCTCGGCGATGCCCGTGTTGGTCAGCCCACGCACGATCAGGTTCACCACCTCAGTCTGGCGGTCGGTCAGGCTCCAGTGGCGCGGGGGCTGCGCCTGGCGGCTGCTCAGGATCAAGAGTAACCAGGCGTCCGGACCAGCGCCCTGGATGGGGATCACTTCCCAGCGCGACGACGAGCCCACGGGATCGTCGTCCGAAACGGGCCAGCGGGCAACCAATCCGCCCTCGCCCAGGACTACCCGCGCGTTGACGTTCGCGCAGACGACTTGACCGTTCCGGCCGGTCACCAGCGCCGGCGACGGCAGGGCATCCAGGGCGACCTTCAGCGCCGCCAGGACAGCGGTCGCCAGCAGATCCACGCGCGGGTCGAGCGGCGCGCCCGCTGGATACGCGCCGACCGCTGGCACGGCGGCCGGCACTCGCTTCGTCGACGCTGGCCTTCCGCGTGCTCCCGCCGCCTTCGCCATCTCGCCTCCGGACACTGCGCCTTACAAGAACGGCCGCGGTGGCCTCTCTTCCCTGACTATCTTCGTGCCGCGGCGGCGGAGGGGCCCCGAACACCAGTGCCGGCGCCGGTGAGGTGGTCCGCGTGACCTGGCAAGCCCGAGGACGACTCCGCGTCAGCCCCTGGCGATGCTGGACGGTGTGACGGCCGGCCGCTGGGCGTGGCGAATGAACGTCCGTCGCTGTTGAGCCGCGAACCTAGTGTTCCCCGCCCGCGGCCCTGGTGCATAATGCTGAGCGCATTCGTATGAAACCCCTCGCCGCGTCGGATCTCGGTCGTCTCGCAGCTGTTCTTGCCATCGGAGTTGGCTGCGGAGGGCAGATGGCAGGGACTTCGTCGGGCAGCGGCGGCGCGAGCGGTCACGGCGGTGGCCGCGACGCCGGCAGCCGCGATTCAGCCGGAACGAACCCGACCGACGCTCGCGGCGACGCGACTTCCAGTGGCGGAGCGCGCGCGGGATCCGGTGGTTCGGCGGTGGGAGGCGCGGCGGGCGGCGCCTCGGGAGGCGCAGGGAACCGAGGTGGTACCGGTGGGCAGGGAGGAGGCGCCGGCACCGGAGCACACGGCGGCGCCGGCGCGCCGGGCGGCCGGTGCACGCCCTTTCAGTTTCAACCGAGCCATCCCTCCGACGCGATCTTCGCGGACATGAACAAGGACGGCCGGCTCGATGTCGTGGCGGTCTGGAACGACGCCACGCCCACCTCGTACTTCCTGATCTACCGACAGACGGCGCCCCGGGTCTTCGCCGATCCGGCGCAGTTCCGCTACGACATTTACACCTTCAATCGGCTAGCAGTCTATGACCTCGACCAGGACGGCGTCCTGGACATCGCAGCTTCGAACAGCTCCGCATCGGTCGGCTTGTTGCTCAGCGCAGGGGGCGCTGGATACGTCTCCGAACCCGCGCTCCGGCCACCGGTGAATGAGAATATGTCCGATGTCGTGCTGGCGGACCTCGACGACGATGGCTACGGCGACGTCGTGGTTCCTCTCATGAACGGCAACACGAGCCTCGGCATCTACTGGGGAACCGGTGGCGGCGCTTTCTCTGCCCGGGCCGACCAAACGATCTGCAACAACGCGGTTCATGCCGCGGTCATCGACGCCAACGAGGACGGGCGCCCGGATCTGGCCGTCAGCTGTCTCAGCTCGGGCAGTCAGGTCCTGATCAACCAGGGCAACCGAAAGTTCACGGCCTCCCTGTTGTCGGGTACCACGCAGGCGCTGGGGCTGGCGACGGGGGACCTCAATCACGATGGGCACGTCGACGTCGTCGTCCCGGACCGGGTCGCGAAACAGCTTTTGGTGTATCTGGGCGACGGCCACGGGGGCTTCGCCGTTCCGACCGGGCTCCTCGCCACGACGGGCTCGCAGCCCTCGGTCGCAGCGATGGGCGACCTCGACGCCGACGGCAACGCCGACATCGTCCTGGGCGACCAGGTCCAGTCGACCATTGCCTTCTATCACGGGACGGGTGACGGGCATTTTCAGGCCGCCAAACAGATCCCCATGTCGACCCAGACCGGCAACCCGGCGATCGGCGACATCGACGGCGACGGCTTTCAGGACCTCATGTTGGGGATCGGGCCGACGATCTTCTACGGGCCGTGTCCGTGAGGTGGAGAGCGCATCGCGGGCGCTGGCGACACGTCTCCGTGTGGTTGGTGCCCGTCGATTGCTGCTGGCTCGCGGCGACCTGCAACCGAGAACCTCGGCGCGCCGAAACGGAGATCGCCGGCCAGTCGTCGCATCGACCTTCCGCCGCTGCCGTCTCTCTCCACCTCGTGGCACCCCTGTCGGGGGCGACGACCCGGGACTCGCGACCAACCTTCGTGTGGATCTCCCCGGCCCCGCCTGCGAGCTTCCAACTGGAGCTCTGCTCCGACAGATCCTGTGCGAAGGCTGCGGCGAGCTACGCCACGACTGGGGTGCGATTCACAATCCCGGTTGGGCTCGCCCGTGGGAGTTGGTTCTGGCGAGTTCGCGCGCTCTCGCGGGATGGGGCCGAGGAGGCGACTTCGGCCGTCTGGAAGATTCGAGTGCAACCGGAAAGCGACCGCCCGGGCGCCCTCTCGGTGCCGCCGATCGATTTCGACGGCGACGGATACGCAGATCTCGCCACCATAGCCGTCTCGAAGCATTCGAATCAGGGCCGGTTGGTGATCTTCTGGGGAGGCCTGAATGGACTGAAGGCCGACGCTTCGAGCTCGATCGACTTGCCGTTTCTCTCGCCCACGCGGACCGTCCTTCCCGGGGAGGTCCGTCTGGCCGCCGTGGGTGACCTGAACGGAGACGGGTTCGGAGATCTCATCGTGTCGTCTCCGTCCTGGCGAAAATCGCCCTGCGGTCCGGGGACGGTCGACGACGGTGTTCGGTGGCTGTTCGTGTATTACGGCAGCCTCGATCGGTCTCTTGCGCGCCCACCTGCGAAGGTGGCGGGTGAAGAGGCCGGCGAACAGTTCGGCGCTCGGGTCTCAGGCGGGGGCGACATCAACGGTGACGGGTACGGTGATCTCGTCGTGGGCTCGGCCGGCGGGATGACGCCGCGCTTCTCGTGCGGGCTGCGGGAGGATCCCTTCGACTCCCCGCCTCCCATTGCGAGTCATGTCTCTCTGTCTTTGGAGGACCTTCCGGCCTTTCTGCAAAACGGTCGCTCGTATTCGTCAATGGACTCGGATGCACGTCCAAGTGGGGCGCCATCGTGGAAGACCTGAACGGAGATGGCCGCGCAGAGGTGTATGCGGGGTGTGATGCAGATGGGGGACGCGGTGAGCTCCACTTGGGGTTGTTGGACTGGGGATCGTCCACCGTCGTTGCGGCACCGCGCGCTCGCGTTGCCGCTGCTTCCGAACAGGCGCTTGGGGTAGACACCGACGGGGACGGCCGCGCCGAGTTGATCCTCGTGCCCACCAACGGCGGAAGTCCGGTCGCGCGCTACGCTGTCAGATCCGCCGCGCCTTCCCAACTCCGGCCCCTCCAAATCTTGGAAGGGCACCCGAAGGGCAGGCGACGGGGACTGGTTGGCGACGTGAACGGTGATGGGTTCGGTGATCTGGTAGTCGTCGAGAAGGTCGTGTCGAGCCCGCGAGCCAAAACATATCTCGGGTCCTCAAACGGGTTGTCGCGATCCGCGCGAGTGATTGAGCTTCCCGCCCTGACTTGTCGCGATGACGCCTCTGGATTTCTGGGCGACCTCAACGGCGATGGCTCCGCCGATCTCGTAGTTTCCGGTCCGGACGCCGGCGGGAGAGACGTTCTTTATGTCTACGAAGGGAGCACGGCGAGTCTTCCGGATCACCGTCTCGTCCAACGACTGACTCTCCGAGAGTCAAGCGATCGGCTCATGACGTTGATGCATAATGGCCCGCAGATGAAGCGCCCCGTGGTTGTCGCGAGGTGGCGTCGCGCCATGGCCCTGGCCTTCGTTGTCAGTTGCGGAGGGCAGACGGCCGGGACTTCGTCGGGCAGCGGAGGCGCGGGCGGTCACGGCGGTGACCGCGACGCCGGCCGCGATTCAGCCGGAACGAACCCGACCGGCGGAATCGGTGGTTCGGCGGCACGCGGTGCGGGGGGGCGGGCAACCAAGGTGGCACCGGCGGGACGGGAGGAGGCGATGGCTCTGGAGCGCGCGGCGGCGCCGGAGGGCGCCGTGGGCTCCGGACGATGCACGACCTTCCAGTTTCAGCCCAGCCACCCATGCCCGGATCAGATTCTGGTCGACATGAATGGCGACGGGCGGCTCGACGTCGTGTCTGGCTGGAGCGACACCACCGGCCTGCACGTGATGGTCTATCGACAGACCGCGCCGCGCTTTTGCCGACCCCGACCAATACGATTACGGGACATCGGTCTACTACCTGGAGCGGATGGCGGCCGCGGATCTCGATCAGGATGGTATCCCGGACGTCGCCATACCGGATGCGTACGGACGAGTGGCTCTGCTGCTCAGTGGCGCCGGACCAGGATACTCGTTCGCGCCGCTCTTGGTTTCGTCGAAGCAGGAGGACCTCTACGATGTCGCGCTCGCCGACTTCGATGGCGACGGGTATCGCGACATCGCGGTCCCCGTCTACGATACGAGCGCGAGCCTAGGCATCTATTGGGGAACCGGCCGAGGCGCCTTCGCGATTCGCGCGGATCAGAAGCTCTGCAGCCTCGGGACGCGCACGACTGTCGTCGACGCGAATGAGGACGGCCACCCCGATCTGATTGTTGCCTGCATGGGGGGCGGCGGCCAGGTTTTGATCAACCAAGGGGGACGATCGTTCACGCGAGTCCTGCTTCCAGGCGCCTCGCAGAGCTACGACTCGGCGACAGGCGATCTCAATGGCGATGGCCACGTGGACGTGGTCATACCTGATCGCATTCTCAAGCAGCTCATCGTGTCGCTCGGCGACGGGCACGGAAACTTCACTGTCGCGACCGGGTCCGTCGCTGCCACGACTTCCTGTCCTGTGCTCGCTAAGATGGGTGACCTCGATGGCGACGGCAAGCCGGATGTGCTCCTCAGCGACTCGGCGCTCACGACGCTCGCGTTTTATCGGGGGACGGGAGACGGGCACTTTCAGGCTCCGCAGACGTACCCCGCGGCAAGCACCAGCCACAACCTGACCATCGGCGACGTCGACGGCGACGGCTTCCAGGACCTCATGGTCGGGGACGGACCTGCGATTGTGTACGGGCCGTGCCCCTGATTCTGTCGCGGGCCACGGCCAGAGTGGCCGGTGGTGCTCCTCTCCGTCGCTCAACGCGAACTCGTCCCACGCCGCTACCGTAGAGCCCGGTCCTCCGGCTGACCCGATACTAGGGTTTACCCCAGTACCTGGGATCTGGGAGGTCGTGTACACCAGGAATGTGTTGCGCACTGCCATCGACGGGGTTGAACGCCTAGCGACACCTTTTCCCAGCCGGGCACTTCGACGCTCGGTCGTCGAGCCGAGGTCTTGTCGCGCCGCTCGGCGCTTCTTTCGAAAGGTGCGCGCGTACGCAGCTTTCGAGACTTCGGTGCAGGCTCGGTACGTGCACCAGCGGCTTTCCACTCTGCCGCCAAATGTGCGCGTGCTCCTGCAACTCGCCCAGCCGAGCAAACGCCGGGTCGACAGGATTGGAAGGACAAGGTTCCGTGCAGGTGACGGGCCGATGAGACGGAGAAAGGCCTCCCTCCGAGAAGTATTCGTAGTCCTGTGCGTCGACGACGAGGACGTCAGTCTGAGTGCAGCCCACGCAGGGCCTCTCGCCGCCACTGTCGCACCTCAACCACCTGACCGGGCCAACGCATTCGGGATGAAGGACGACAGCGGTTCCCCCGAACCGAGCCACGCTGGCGTCGACGTACGAGAGCGCCCCAAGGGGGACGCTCCTGGACCCGGTTCCTCCGGACCCGGCTGGTCGCCACGTTCCACTCCGATCGCGCTCCTCGGAGCCCAATTCATCCCCGTGGCCCGTGAACAAGAATCCTACCCTGAAGAGACGATAGGACCGCACCTCTCGTCCGTCGATCGTCCGCTCTTCGAGAATTTCCTTTGCCTCGAGGTCTTCGTCCTCGCCGGCCGTCGCTGGCGCCGTCGCCGCTCGCATGAGCTCGATGCGGACGCATTGGTGCGTCGGGGAGAAAACCCATGCCGGGCTGGATGTCCCCGGGGGCAACCATTCGACCAGCTTGTTCACCGGGGCCTGAAACTGCACGCCCTTCAGATCTCGGGGCCACTTCGCTCGCGCCCACGCGACCTCACGTTCGAGATCAGACCCCGTCTTGGCATGGATGGGAGAGGTCGTTGCGCCCCCCGAGAGGCAGGCGACCAGGATCAGCCGGCGCATCGATCCGAATCGGCTCATTGCACTGACATGAGTGTAGTCCCGCTCGAAGAGAAGCGCGACCTCCGTGAGCTCTGGGTGTCGCCCCTCCGTTGCCGACCACTTCGACCAACTGAGGCGTATTGATGGACTTTGGGACCGTGGCTGCGGGGCCGGATCATGACAAGGACGGCACGCCGACCCATACGCTCAAATTGAAAGCGTTTCTTGACGTCTTGAACGTCAATAGACCAAAAGTCACCTCTGTTGGCGACCTCGTCAAATTCGTCAACACCGATCCATCCGCTGCGGTTCCGATAGGCGACCTCTACATCGGCGCTCACTCGAGCCGGGAGGGTGTCGTCGAGATCCAGATGACGAGCGAACAACAGCACGAGCCGGACGACAAGAGTCGGTTCCTCAGTGACTTCGAAACCATCGAAGACACCCTCGATCCAGACCCAAAGGTCAACATTGGTTCAATCGCCATCGACGATTCGACTGTCGGCCCCGACCCGGCGACGCACTCGGTGCATTTCAAGGGTTGTAACCTCGGCCAGGCCGTGCCGCTTCTAGAGAAGTGGAAAGAGGCGTTTGGCAACAAGGTTCAGCTCTCCGCTCCAAAGTACACCCACGGCTTGGTGGTGGACAACGCGGACCGCGGCCTATGGGAGTATCTGCAATATGAATTCGTCGTGCTGAGCAGGGAGCCTGTCAGTGATCGACCGTCCCTCGTCGAACTGTTCAAGGCCCAGGGGTTGACGTTCCTGGAGGTGCTGAGCAACGGGGTTCTATCGGCAGGACCGCCGGTTCCAGAAAGCAACTGGGATGCGTGGCTGCCCAGAGCTCTCGACATGCGAGTCATCAAGATTGATCCGGCAACGAAGAAGCCGGTGCGCGTCATCGCCAGTCAAACGCAACCGCAACCTCGGTATTTCGATGTGCAGCCTCTGGCAGAGCCGCGCGGCACTGTGCAAATCAATGAACAATTCTCTGCTGAAGAGCAGCCGTTCCCCAGGCCTATTCTTTATCCACCCGGTCAGCCTCTTCCGACGGAGCCGGACAAGCAGTTGGCGGATCTCAAGGACAACCTCATTGCCGACCAGGTAAATACCAAGTTAGGTCGGCGCTCGCGGTTCTCTTCAACCCACCCGTTCCCAGCCTACAAGCGTTGGGGCTACGATTCCGTCGATGAATTCAGGGATGGCTTCGTCTGGACCTTCACGCCGAGTAAGAAGAATCCAAGGCTGCTCAATGCACGGGGTACCCGCCAGCGGTACACGCTTCTGATCGGCGTAACGGCTCCGAATCCGGGGGCTGTCACCACGCTCAGCGAGCTGCAAACCAATTTTCATCCATTTAGCGCGATATTCACGCCGGGAGAGCAACTTCCCGTGAACGATCCGCGGTTCTTCAAGATCGTGTGAGGAGGGCCTGAGTCATGGCCGACCGCGATACCTTGGGAACGCTGGCAGGGGAGTTTGCAGCGGCATTCGAGCGGTTCAGCGCGGCGTTTCGGACGCCGGTGGCGTTTGCGGATTTGCTGGAGGAGATGGGTTGGAGGTTCAACCCCGTTCCACAGTCCGTGACCAACCTTCAGGGGCCTGTCGGCGCGGTCGTGGACTTCATCAGCCAAGGCGAGGTTGCCGCGGACGAGGTGCCCACCTTGCTTGCGCTCATTCTCGCTGCCTACCAAGCCATCTCGGATCTCGAGCATGCCTCCGACGTCTCGGCCGAGTTTCAGAGCGAGTTTCCGCGCCAGCTCGTAGATTTCATGCTGGTCGACTATTTCCTCGCCAGGCAGCCGCGCTGGGGCTTCCTCCTGATGGCCCTGCGGATCATCCGCCTGGAGCCCGCGTCTCCCGCGGGCAGGCCAAAGTTTGTTCGAAGGGTATTCGCGGTCGAGGATCTCGGTCCGCTGTTGTCGGAGCCGCTAGCGTTTCTCAAGAGCAGCTACAAGTGGGATCAGTCCGAGTTCGAAGGCAATGTTTTCAGTGACAGCCTCGGAGGATTGCTCAGCGCCTGGGGCCTGTCGATGCGATACCCGCAGCTCGATGCCCAGACGCTCGCGCAGGTGACCTCGGGTGCTCTGGCACCCGACCAAATCACCGGCGAGTCGCCGCAGGTGGCGTTGGTCGAGGACGCACTCGACCCAGGGACCTTCGGTGCCGGCGTCGGACTGTTCCTGCTGCCGGAGACCAATACGGACAGGCCGGGTTTTGCCGTGCTGCCATACACGACGACGGGATTCACCGACGACATTGCGGTAACCAGCAATGTCTCCCTCACGATCGAGGGAGATGTGGACTTGACGGGTGGCGTCGGGATTTTCGTCCGTCCCGACAAGGACGTCTCATTCGTAGGCGCAATGGGATCGGGCGCCCCTACGCCCGTTACCGGCGATTTGACCTTCGCTTTCAAGCTTGAAGAGCTGGGTCAACCAATCGTGATTCTGGGGACGCCGGATGCTAGTCGTCTGGAGCTCGCGGGCGTGTCGACCACGGCGGGCGCGCGGTTTCGCAGCGAGCTCGAGCTGTTCGCCGAGGTCTCGCTCGAAGGGGGCAAGATCGTTGTCAAGCCGTCCAGCGATGAGGTTGACAGTTTTCTCGCGAGCCTGCTGCCGGCAGGCGGTGTCGAGGTGGACTTCGATCTGCTGATCGGGTTCTCGACGACGAAGGGAGTGTGGTTCGGGGCTGCGGGTAAGTTCGAGATCGATCTCCCCGCGCACCTGTCAATCGGCGCGATCGAGGTCGTGTCGGCGTCGGTCGCTCTACGGCCGAACAACGGGGCTGTGCCCGTGGATGTGACCGCGACGCTAAGTGGTGACCTCTCGGTCGTCAAGGCGACTTTCCAGAAAGTGGGATTGAGGGCGGCTTTCACGTTCCCGAGCGACCGAACCGGGAATCTCGGACCGGTCGATCTAGACCTGCAGTTCAAGGCACCCGACGGCGTTGGCCTGTCCATCGACGCGGGCTCAGTGCACGGTGGAGGCTTCATCACCATCGACCCGGCGAACAACCGCTACTTCGGTGCGCTGCAGCTCTCGGTCTACGACATTGCCGTCAACGCCGTTGCCCTGATCGAGACCCCGAGGTCCGGATACTCTTTCGTCGTTGTCATCTCCGCTCAGTTCACGCCGATTCAGCTGGGGTTCGGCTTCACGCTCAACGGCGTCGGCGGGTTGGTCGGGATCAACAGGAGCATCGACACCGCCACCCTCGCCAATCTGGTTCGGGCGGGGCAGTCCGAGGAGCTCCTCTTCCCGAAGAACGTGGTCGCCGACGCGCCGACGATCGTCCGCGATCTGACGACTGTCTTCCCGGCGACGCAGGGGCGGTACGTGTTCGGGCCTTTGGGCAAGCTGGGGTGGGGGACGCCGACGCTGATCACCGGAGAGATCGGGATCATCCTCGAGGTCCCCGGGCTGGTGGTGGTGATCCTGGGCGAGGTGAAGTGCCTCCTGCCCAAGCCGGACGCGGCGCTGGTCAAGCTGAACCTCTCCATCGACGGTGAGCTCGACTTTCCGAACAAGACGTTCGCGATGGACGCGGCCCTGCACGACTCGGTGATCAACGGATTCCCGGTGTCGGGGCAGATGGCGATGCGGGTCAGCTGGGGTACCCAGCCGAACTTCGTCTTCTCGATCGGTGGTTTTCACCCCGCGTACACGCCGCCACCCAACTTCCCCAAGCTGCAGCCGATGGCGCTCGATCTCGGCAGTCACGGGGCGGCGAGGATCAGCGTCAGCGGGTTCTTCGCGGTCACGTCGAACACCGTGCAGGTCGGCGGTTCGGCAACGCTGCACGCGAGCGGCAGCGGCATCTCGCTCGACGCCTCGGTCAGCGTCAAGGCGCTGTTCGTGTTTCAGCCGTTCTCGTTCGAGGCGGACATCGACGCCAGCGTGAAGATTTCGTTCCATGGCTATGGGCCCAGCGTGCACCTGTCGGGGACGCTCGCCGGGCCGTCCCCCTGGCACGTCAAGGGGGAGGTCTGCGTCAGCATCCTGTGGTGGGACGCCTGCCTCGGGTTCGACGTGACCTTCGGCGGTAACCAGCAGATCACGCAGCCGGCGATTGATCCCTGGCTCGGGGTTGCCGCGACCGATTCGAGCCCCGCCATCATCGGGCTACAGACGGCGCTCTCTGACCCCGGCAACTGGTCGGGCGCGCTGATCCCCGGAACGGTCAGCTCGGTGACCCGGGCGCAGGGGACTGACACGCTCGTCGACCCTGTCGGTGGGCTGACCGTGCGACAGAAGGCGGCCCCGGTCGAGACGGCGAACCCGCTCACGAAATTCGGCGTTGCGAAGACGACGGCGCCGATTTCGTTCAGCGGCGTTCAGGCGACGCTGGGGGATGTCAGCGCCGGGGTGAAGCTCACGGCGGCCGAGGCGGTGAGCGAGTTCTTCGCGCCGGCGCAGTTCTTCGAAATGAACGACGGCAAGAAGCTGTCGTCCGCCGGGTTCGAGCACTACCAGGCGGGCTATCTGTTCGCGACCGCGAAAGGGAACGCGCAAGGCGGGAGCACCACTTCGCCCGCGCTGACCATCGACACCTACTTCATCGCGGGCAACGGAGCGATCACGGGGCCCGTGGAGACACAACCGCCGCCCAACAACAGCGCCAAGGTGGGCGCCGCGAACACCCGCAGCGCGGTGGCGAAGAATGGGCTGACGCTGGCGGGGACGCGGAGGTTCGTCGATCGCGGCCTCGTGGAAGCCTTCACGGAGAAGGTGCCGACGTTCGTGATCACCAGCAACGCGACGCTGGTGAAGACGGCCGGAGCGCCAGCCGCGGCCGTGCGGTCGGCGACGTTGATCGCGCTCGATGCTTTTCGAGCCCAGAACGTCGAGCAGGCTGCCAGTGTTCAGGTGGCGGCATTTCACGAGGCGGCGTGACCCATGGGTGATGTGAACTTCTATTCGTCAATCCGGCAGGGGGCGGCGCTTGCCATCACGCGGCCGGATGCGCCACCCGGGGGACCACAGACCACGCGCGTCACGTTGCCCGTGACGCTGAGCTATCCCGCGGAGCCCAGCGCCGGCGGCGTCGCGAGCGCGGCGCTGTCGCTCCTCGGGCCGGGGGACATCGTCGGGCTCGACACGCGGACCATCGTCCGCACGTTCCCGCAGCCGGACGACAACGAGGCAGAGGCGGGATTCCTCTGCTACGTCGACTTCGATCAGGTCGACCTGCCCTGGCGGTACACACCGGCGGCCGCCGTGGGGAGCATCCCGGGGCGCACGGACCAGATCCGTCCCTGGCTCACGCTAATCGTGCTCGCTGAGGGGACGGACTTTGGCACGACGGACTTTCGCCCGGCCCAGGGGGACGAGAAGCTGCCACAGTTGACGGTCGGGAGAACCGACCTGCTGCCCGATCTGTCGCAGGTGTGGGCCTGGGCCCACGTCCAGGCCCAGCAGCTCTTGAGTGACGTTGCGCTCTCCCCTGTGCTCGCCGGGCCGCCCGGCGCCCTGGTCGCGCGGTTGCTCTCGCCGCGCCAGCTGTCGCCGAGCACGGCATACACGGCCTTCATTGTCCCGACGTTCGAAGCAGGCGTTTTGGCCGGGCAAGGGCAGCTCAGCGATCGCGTCGATTGGCTGAAGGCGGCCTGGGACGAGACTTCGCCTTTCCCCATCCAGCTCCCCGTCTACCATTCGTGGCGCTTCCAGACCGGGACCGTCAGCTCGTTCCACCAGGCCGTCTCCGAGCTGAGTCCCGTCGCCGACCTCCCACTGACCGTCGGCGTTCGCAACATGGACGTCTCGAACCCTGGGCTCGTGCTCCCGCCGCCCACCAGCGGCCCGCTCCCGGTGGGCGGCGCGCTGCAGACGCCGGAGCAGGCCGTCGTCGCCGATCCGACGCTCTCGACCGCCTGGCTCAACGGCATCGGCAGCCTGATCGATCTCGGCGCCGCGCAGACCCCGCCGGTGGTCGTGCCGCCGATCTACGGCCGCTGGTACGCCGCCGAGGACCACCTCGACTACCCGAGCCGTCCCAATCCGACCAACCCGCCCTGGCTCTCGCTCCTCAATCAGGATCCGCGCTTCCGGGTGGCGGCCGGCCTCGGAACTGAAGTGGTGCAGCGCGACCAGCAGGCGCTGCTGGCGGCCGCCCAGGAACAGGCGTCGGTCCTCGTCAACACCGTCAACCGCCGCCGGAAGATCATGCAGGCCGGGCGTGAGGTGTTCACCCGGCTGGTGAGCCGGCACCTCAACTCCGCGTCGACGGCGACTGGATCGATCTTCTTCGTCACGGCGTTCCTGCACGGCAAGATCCTCTCCTGCACAGGAGGGGGCCCGCCCACGCCGACGATCGGGGGCATTTTGAACGGGTCGCCGTTCGGTGGGCACCTCATCGCCTGGCGGCGTGCTTTTCCGCGCCCTTCCCTCCCCCTCATCAACACGATCAACAGCAACCCGGGCTTCATTCCCCAGGCCAACAATCCGACCAACATGTCGACGCCCGACACGGTCGTCGGCTCCTCCATTCCAGGCGGCCTGCCGGACACAGGCATCAGCACGATCGTCAGCTCGATGTCGTCGGATCAGCTCCTCTACTGGGGCTGCGTCATCTTCTGGTCGTCGCGCAAGTTGCTCTCCACGCAAGCTGGCAAGTACTGGTGGCTGCTGCGCCGCCTGCTGCGGCTCGGCCTCGATTTCATCCAGCTCGCGTCCACGGCAGGGGTATCGAGCGTGGCCGTCCTCCAGAAGCTGCGCGCCGGGACGCTGCTCGGCCACGACATCCAGGTATTGGCGCAGGCGAACGGCTTCACGTCGGTCAGCGAGAACCCGCAACCGATCCTTTCAGACCCGAGCACCTGGCCGCCGCCCCGCATGCCCGCGACAGGCGCAGACAGCGTGCAGGCACAGGCCTTCCGGACCGCTGCCGCCGCGCTGTTCGAGTTCGTCAACCACGCGCCGCTGGCGGGGCCGCACATCCCGGCCGTCAACGTTCCGGGCCTGGTCAGCTGCATCCTGAACGCGGTCTCGCCGGCCGTCACATTCGTGGCCTACGAAAAGGCGGTCCACGTTCAGACGAAGCCCATCGCGTGGCAGGCGGCCGACCAGCTGGAACCGATCCTTCTTCCGCCGACTGTCTCGTTTCCGATGTGGCAGCGGCTCGCCAACATTTCGCCGGACTGGATCCTCCCCAACGTCGGCGACGTACCGCGCAACTCGGTCAGCTTGGTCGAGACCAACCAGAAGTTCGTCGAGGCGTTCATGGTCGGCCTCAACCACCAGGTCAACCGCGAGCTGCTGTGGAACGGCTATCCGACGGACCAACGTGGGACCATCTTCCAGCAGTTCTGGGACCCCAGCGGCTGGGTCGACGGGAATCAAAGCGGAGATCGGCCGGACTCAGCCTTCGTGGACATCACCGAGGTGCGGAGCTGGAGTCGGACCAGCGTGCTGGGCTCGCACACGGGCCGAACCCCGAACGTCGAGCACCTGGTCCTGCTGGTTCGCGGTGACGTCATCAAGCGCTACCCGAACGCCGTCGTGTACGCCGCCAAGGCCGACCTCGATACCAATACGGGCGCGGTCACCATCAACGACAGCAACCAGATGTACCCCGTGTTCCAGTCGGTGTTGACGGGGGACGTCGCGTACTACGGTTTCGAAATGACGCTGGACCAGGCCCGCGGATCGAGCACGGACGGCGGCTACTACTTCGTCCTGCAGGAACATCCGTCGGAGCCCAAGTTCAGCGATCCCACCTCTTCCGCGAGTGGGATCAACGCGCTCCCGGCCGACTACGCCGGCGACAACGGCGTCCAGACGATAGCCGTCGCAGCCGACCTGGCCGCCGCGGCGTTCGAGCACCCCACCCGCGCGGCGATCCTGGGCAAAGATCTGCTGCCGCCCGCTTGAGAGGGAGCCTCAGATGCCGGTACCTCAATCATTCTCCGACGCCCGCGCCGCGCTCTGGGCCAGCCGAGACGCCACCGCGAACAAGCTCTTCGCCCGCGCGACCGCGCAGCAGAACCTGGATGCGGCGCTGCGTCTGGGCGACCCGACGGCCATTACCGCCGCGCAGAGCGCGTTGCAAGGTGCCTCCTCCGACCTTGCCACGGCCCGCGCCACCGAAGCGACGGCGCGCTACAACCTCAATGGCCTGATTGCCGGCTGGCTGACCGTCCCCGGCAGCTCGCCGGCCCAAGCGCTGACGCCGGACGCTGATTTCGCGCGACTCGACCTGGCCGGGGCGCCGATCGCGCTGTTCCCGGTTCGGCTCGAGACGCGCTTCGACCTCACCGCCAAGGTGCTTCACGTTCGCGTCTACCCCGACGAGTTCTTCTCCGACATCCACGAGCGCGAGATGACGCCCGATGAGGTGGCTGCGGCAACCGCCTATTGGGCGGCGGTGTCGGACGCGGGCCAGGAGAGCGCCGAGCTCTGGGCGCCCGTCGCCAAGCGTTACGGCGTCCCGCGCGCAGCCTATATCATCGGGGCGACCGACCGGAGCACGGAGCCGCCGACGCCTACGCCGCGGGCGACCGTCCCCAGTCGCGGCGCCGAGGCGGTGCTTCCAGATCGCTGGGTCGCACTGGCCTACAAGGGCGGCACGATGCGCCACATGCAGGCGGGCTTGCCCATTCCAGAGCCGATCGATCTGACGGCCAATCCCTCCGCCGACGATCAGACGATGCTCGAGGTGGCTGACGGCTTCACCGTGCCGTCCAACATCCTCTGGACGATGCGCTACGACGAGGCGCTCGCCAAGGGGATGGCGATCGACATTCCCAACCTCGCCCCCGACGAGGTCCAGATGGGGTTCGACCGCGTCGTCGTCATCGGCGTGAAGACGTCGATGGACGCTGCTACCGCCTCGGAGACGATCGCGGAGCTGTTCGACGCTCACCACTACACCCGGGGGCTGGATCTCGTTGCCCTTGGCACGCCCACCAACAACGTCCCCGGCCGGCCGACGCCGTTCACGATGAAAGAGCCGCCTGCCGAGGTGAGCTTTCAGATCGAGCGAGTTGGTGCGCAGTTGGGCGAAAGCGCGGGCGACTTCGACTTCGTGCAGCTGTCGCAGCTGTTCGGCTTCGATTACTTCGACGGCCCGTTCACGTACCTGTCCGGCGCGGTCAATTTCCAGCGGGACATCGGCAAGGGCCAGGACATGCGCACCGCTCTCTGGCCCGCCACGCTCGGTTACTTCATGCGCCAGATGATGAACCCACCCGGGTTCCTGAACGGCAACGCGACGCCGATCTTCAGCGAGACGACGTTCGCGGCCGCCAAGCAGTTCTTCTACCAGTACGTCTCCGCGCAGGGGCCGGCGCCCGCGTTTCGGGTGGGCGCGGTCCCCTACGGCGTGTTGCCGGCCATCTCGTATTCCCGAATGGTGCCGAAGACCGGCGAGAACATGGACGGTATCGAGGTCATCCGCAAGCTGGTGCCTTTCTGGCAGTCGGCCATTTCGCGCGTCCCGACCGTGCCGCAAAACTCTCCGGATCGAAATACGGATCTGATGAGGGTGATCTCGCAGAAGTCGAGCTCGGACGATGTCTTCGTTCGAAACAGCATCGGTCCGGACACGATCGGGAACCTCTATCAATGGCTGCTGCAGGATCTCGGGGCCTTCTTCACGTCGCTGGCCCAGCTGCCGAGCTCGACGCTCGGAGCGCTGGGACACCTCGATTGGTCGACGGCCCGGATCTTCGAGATGACGTTCTCCGCGGCCATCGCGCAGTACGCCGGTCCGCTGGTCACGGCGCATCCGCAGCAAGGGATGCTGGTCTCCGCGGTGAACCCGACGCCACCCGATGCCTCCAACGATCCCACCACCTTCAACTATCTCCGGTACCTCGGCGATTTGTCGCTGACGCTACAGCTCGTTCAGGATCAGGGCGCGATGCCCAATGTGGCGCCGCCGGGCGAGCTGATTCCGCTGCTTTATCTGGTGGCGCGGCACGCGCTGCTGCTGGAGATGCTGGAGGTCGCGCGCAGCTCGCCGTCGACCGTCGTCCAGAAGGTGTTCGGGACCCCCGCCAGTCCGCTGATCCGGGCGATCGACTTCGAGCTGTGGGGTATCACCGCGACCGCCGACCCGACCGATGTCAACACCGCCCTCGGAACCGTGCCGAGCGGCTCCACTCATACGATCTTTCAGATGATCCAGAGCAACAGCGACTTCGCGGGACACTTTGTCGATCCGCAGTCTCGATACAGCACCATCAGGGATTCGATGGCACGTCTGTCTGACGTGCCCGTGGCGGAGCTCGAGCGGCTGTTCACCGAGACGCTCGACCTGGCGGCCCATCGCCTGGACGCCTATGTGACGGCGCTCGGTACGCGCCGGCTGCACAACTTTCGCCTGACGCCGCAGACGGGGAGCCAGACCTACTTCGGCGGGTACGGCGTCGTCGAGAACGTGCAGCCGGTGGCCCGCACGACCCGGCAGATCAACGGGATTGGAACGGTGAGCGTTCAGCCGGACAGCGGCGGCTATGTCCACGCGCCGTCGCTGCGCCACGCGACGGCGTCGGCCATCCTGCGGAGTGGCCGAATGGCCGAGAAGAGCGATCCGACCAAGTACGCGATCGAGCTCCCTTCCGACCGCGCCCGCCGCGCGCGGCTGCTGGTCGACGGTGTCCGTGACGGCCAGCCGCTCGGCGAGCTGCTCGGCTTTCAGCTGGAGGGCGGGCTGCGGGCCAGCGGCGTGTCGCAGCCGGAGGTCATCATCCAATCCCTCCGCCAGCTCTACCCGCTGGTGGCCAACAAATCGGGTCTGGATCCGGGGCAGCCGGCCGACGGGATCGCGGCCGCCAACGTCGTCGACGGGCAGCTCGTGCGACAGGCCGCCGCCTCGCCGGGCGGGATCCCTTTCGGGCCGGGCGGGGTGCCCGTCGCTGGAAAGCCGGCGGTCCTGGCGCAGGTGCAGGTGCTCAACGACATCGTCGACGCGATCGGCGACCTGGAGATGTCCGAGGCGATCTTCCACATCGCGACGGGCGACGTGGTGAGCGCCGAGGCGGCGATGAATTTCCTTCCGACTGGTTCCAACCCGCCGCAGCCCGAGATCACCGACTCTCCCACGGCGGGCATTCCCGTCAGCCACCGCGCGGCGCTCCTGCTCGAGGCGGAGCCGCCCTTGAAGACATTCACCTGGAAACTGGGTGTCTCGCCGCGGGGAACCGCCGACGCCTTCGCCGAGGCGTGGGTCGGCGGCGTGCTCGGCGATCCGACCGGGGCCAAGGCGACCGTGAGCTTTCAGCGCTCTGGAAGTTCGGGAACCGACACAGTCGCCCTCACCGACATCGCCGCCGTCGGGCCGCTGGATTTTCTGGCGCTGGCGCAAAGCACGTCATCGGCCGGTCAGGGCTCGCCCCTCGATCGCCGGCTGGTGGCGGCCTGGTTGGCGAAACCCGGGAACGGCGGCGCGACGAACGTGGTCGTCACGGCCTACCCGACGCCAGCATCGGGTAGCGCCATTCCGCAGCTCCTCGAGCTCGCGCGCGCCCTGGGCGCCGTGCTGGGCGGCGCGCGCGAGCTGGTCGCGGCGGATCTGGTCGCCGTGCCCGACGACGTCCAGGACGGCGACCTCTCGACGCTGGCAACCACGCTGGCCGGCCAGGCCGGCACGGCGGTCAACAACTTGGCCGCGGCGCTGGCGGCGCTCGACAACAGCGATGGGCGCACCGCTCTTGTCGGCGCGGCGGACTACCAGGCGGACGCCTTCCCTGGTCCGGGCGCGACGGACGCCGACGTGGCCCTGCTGGTGATGAGCGCCAAAGGCGAGCTCGGCCGCCGCCTCACCGACGCGCAGGCGGCGGCGCCCTCCACCGGCGCGCGCAACGCCGAGATCATCTCGGCCGCCATCAATCAGCTGCGCATCGTGTTCGGGCGCAACACGCTGGTGGTGCTTCCCAGCGCGGTTCCGGCGGGCAGCGGCGAGCTGCAGCAATCGCTGCTCGCGCTCGATCGCCCGCTGGACCTGAACGATCCAACCCTCGACTTCAACGACCCCAATACCTTCGCCCCCCACCAGGCGCCCGGCCGATACCTGCAACAGGCCTCACGGGTGCACGAGCGTCTGGCCGCCTGGCGCCGCTTCAGCCTCTACGCGGGGGCATTCGGGGCGGCCTCGCCGCGCGTCTCGGTCGCCCAGCTCCCGTTTGTCGCCGGCGAGGACTGGGCCGGTCGCTCCGCGCCCACGGAGAGTCGGACGTCGCTGCTTTTCATTTCGGCCAACGGCCAGACGGCGCTCCCCGATCCGACGAAAACCTGGCGCGGCCTGCTGCTCGACCAGTGGACCGAGCTGGTCCCCGCAGCGACCGCTCAGACAGGGCTCGCCTTTCACTATGACAGCCAGAACTCCGAGGCCCCGCAGGTGATCCTGATGGCAATCCAGTCGGGTCAACCCGGGAACTGGAACCTGGCCGAGCTGGCCGCGACCGTGAACGAAACGCTCGATCTGGCGCACATCCGTCCGGTCGATAGCGACCTGGTCGCTCTCGGCCAGCTGGTGCCTGCCATCTGCCTGGCCTCGAATCCCCTCAACCTGGTCGTGAGCACCAGCATTGGACCGAACGCGCGCCAGGACGTGCCGATCGTGGTGACCTGATGCCGACACTTCCACGCGCTCCCTCGATCACCAGTTGGCACCGCCTGGTGCCGATCTCGCGCTCCGCCGATTTCGCCACCGCGATCGCCGCGGAGATTCACGATCCGCTCTGGATGCTCTCCCGCCAGCACCGGATCGGCGAGCTGCGGGCGCAGGACGCGGGGTCGCCAGCGTTCGTCCGCATCGGCTACAAGCCGGCGCAGCTCACCAACTTGATCCTCACCTCCAGCACGGCGCAGACGACGGTCGCGCTGGATCCGAGCAAGCCGATCGAGGCGCAGATGCTTCCTGAGCCGCAGGCACCCGATCTGGCCACCAGCGTCGAGCTGGGCCTGACGTTCTTCCAGATCCTCGGTGAGGGATTCGGGACACGGGCCGCCGCCATCAGACAGGCTTTCGCGACGGTCTCGTCGCTGGCGCTGCAGACGCCGACCGGCGCTCCCTTCGATCCTGTTGATCAATCGACGACCACGTTCGCCTCGATGACGGTCGGCGGCGGCGCCGTCGACGGCGTCAAGGCGTACACCTTGGCCCAGAATCAAACGATCCCGCCCGAGGTGAGCGCAATCCTGCAGCCTGGCGAGAGCACGACGCTGCTGAACGCATACAAGGCGTTTGCCACCTGGGTCCAGGCGACTTTCGGCCGAATCGATATCGCCGATCCGCAAGGCTGGAACGCAAACCTCCTCGATTACGATCTCCAGTTGCAGTTCGGCGGAACCAATACCGTCACCCTGAACGTCGAGCCCAACGACAATGGTGCGGTCGACTGGACGTCGTTCGACCTCGCGACCCAGGTCGCCGATCCGTTCGCGGCAATCACGCCGCAGATCACCCACGGCGTTCCGATGACCGTCCGCTTCCCCGGGATGCCGGCGCCACGGTACTGGGACTTCGAGAGCGGCGAGCTGCCTTGGCCCGACGTCGATACGACCCGGACCGAGCTTCTGCGCCTGCTGGTGATCGACTTTGCCATGCTCTACGGCCTCGATTGGTTCGTGTTGCCGCTCGATCTGGCGGTCGGCAACGCCGTCAAGCTCGACACCCTGGTCGTGTACGACGTCTTTGACGGGCTGACGGTCGTCGATCCTGTCGAGGCGGGGCGGGCCCACCAGGTCCCCGACCGTTTCACGATGTACAGCACCGCTGCGCCAGGCGGGACCGTGGCCGGCTTCATGGTTCTGCCGGCGGCGGCGGGGACCGCGTTACAGCAGGGGACGGTCTTGGAAGAGGTGAGATTCGCGCGCGATGAGATGGCCGACATGGTCTGGGGCATCGAGGCGGTCACGGAGAGCCGCATCGGCGAGCGCCGGCGCGGAAGCGAGCGCGACGCGGCGGTCGACGGCGCCGCGGTTCCCCCGCCTCCACCAGACACCTCCGATCCGTTGAGCTACCAGGTCGAGAGCAAGATTCCCGTGCAGTGGATCCCCTTCCTGATCCCCGAGACCGGCACGCCCAGCACCGTGTTCCTGAAGGGGTCGTCCGAGCGGTCTCCCGACGGCGTCGCGCCCCCGATCCCCGTCCCGGCCGCCGGCAAGATCTTGAACCCGACCGGTGTCTCCAATTACCAGGTCTTCCAGGAGCAGATTCCGCGCAGCGGTGCCAAGGTCCAGCGGGTGGCGTTCGGGGCGCGTGCGCTCGACGGAAAGTCGTACTTCTGGATCGCCCGTCGCCGGCGGGCAGGCACCGGCGAAACGCAGAGCGGGCTGCGCTTCGACGCCCCGCTTCCCACGCAACCGACGACCTGACACCCGAGGAGAACCGCATGGTCACCGGACTTCCCAGCGCGGACAGCCTGATCGCGTCGATCGCCACTCTCCGGCGGAAGCTGGGGACCGAGGAGGTCGGCTTCCGCAACACGGTCTTCAAGGCTACGAGCACCGACACGACCGTCACCGCTTCAGCCAACGGGATGGTCGAGGCGTTGACCGTCGCCATCGTCGAGACCGCCTTTCCACCTGCTTCGCTGACCACGCTGGCCGCGTCGATCAAGGACGCCTGCGGCAAGGCGCTGAGCGCCGCGAACGCCGACACGAAGCCGAAAGCGTCGGCGGACGCGGCCGGCTACACACTGACCGGAATCCCGAACCTGGGACAGCCGCCGCCAGCAACGCCGGGATTCATCACCTCGGACGCCGATCTCACGGCGTCGTGGCTGGCGCAGGACCCGATCATCGCGGCCAAACAGTTTCAGGGCATCTCCGGACCGGTGGCAGCGGTCGTCGACGGAACCTTGACGTTGGTGAGCATCACCTTGACCCCGCCGATCTCCCCGTCGCGGCCGGCGCTCGAGGGGAACGTCGTCCTGGCGATCAACCTGGCGCTGACCAAGGCCAAGCATCTGTTCGAGGATGGCGTCCTCGACAAGGTGAACAACGGGCTCGATTCGAGCGCGGTCACCTTTTCGACCGCCTGCCTTTGGGCGCAGGGGAATCTGGTGATCGGCGATCGGGTGAAGGTCAAGAAGCAAGACGGCACTTACGCGCCGATCGTCAACGCCGGATCGACGCAAACGAACGTTGGCGCGGACGCGGCGGTGGGAGATCTTTGGAGTCGGGCGGCGGTCGAGCTTCGGGACCGCTCGGTAGTTCACGGAAACCTGCGAACCCGATCGACGCTCAAGCTCGACGCCAACGCGTCGGTGACCGGCCTCGTAACCCAAAACGGTACGCTCCTGGTAATCCCCACGCTCAGTTTGGCCGTCACCTTCCCTGGTACCAACCAGGGGAGCAAGAACGTCCCGCCCAACGGCACGCTCACGCTGGCTCCTGGCGCTTATGCCGACGTGACGGTGAACGCGGGCGCGACGCTGTTCCTGACCACCGGGACCTACTTCTTCAATAACTGGGACGTCGAGCCGAACGCCAAGATCTCCTGCACTTCTGGGAGCGGGCAGATCGTGGTGAACGTGAAGGTCGGCCTCATCTACCGGGGATCGATCATCGAGAAGACGGGCGGGCGACCCAAGATGTTCGTGGGGGTGTTCGGGACGTCGGCGGTCTCGCTCGAAGGGCCGTTCACCGGCACCTTCATGGCGCTCACCGCGCCGCTCACCCTCGCCACACTGAATTCTCCGGCGGTGCACACGGGGGCATTCTATGCCCAGAGCATCACCGTCAACCCGGACAACACCATCACCTATTTTGCGTTCGCCGGCCCGCCGACACCCGTTTCGAGCTGACGACGGTCGCAATAGACCTCCCCGCGGCAGCCGATCTGTTACGCTGGCGGCAGGAGCCTCGTGCCGACTCGCCCCCTGCTCGTCGTTCCCGGTCTGTTCAGCAGCGAGATCTATGACGACCGGCTGGGATTCATTTGGGGACGGCTGCGCCAGCTCTACTTCGGGCCGCCGCTGGCGACGCTCGAAGGCGTAAGCGGCCGGCCGCTGGGGATCCTGCGCGGCATCCCGCTGGCGTTCGGCCTGACCTACGACCTCCTGGGCGCGCTGGAAGGTGCGCTGGTCCAGGGGGGTGGCTACCGCCTGGGTGAGACGCTTCACTACTTCGTCTACGACTGGCGGCTGCGGGTGCTGGAGCTCGGTGTCGAGCTGGCCGCGGAGATCCGGCGCCTGGCGGCGGCCACCGGCAGCGAGGTCGACGTGCTGGGGCTCTCGAACGGCGGCCCGGTCATTCGCGCCGCCTTCGCCGCCGATCGTTCGCTGCCCGTCCAGCGGGTCGTCACGTCGGGCGGAGCGCACGCGGGCGCGCTGGAGACGCTGGCCTGCCTGAATGCCGGGTTTCAGTTCGCGCCGCTCGGCCGGCGGGTGTCGCCCGAACAGTTCGCGGCCTGTCCGGGCGGCCTCGATTCGATCCCGCCGCCCGCCGCCGCGCGCTTCTGGCCCGAAGACGAAGGCCTGGACCTCTACGACGTGGAGACCTGGCGCCGGTTGCGTCTGTCGGTCTTCCGCCGACATCCCGACGATCCGACCTGGACGCGCGTCTTGGCCGATCGGCTGGCCGGCGTTCGCAAACTCTACGAAACGCTGGCCGGCGCCGCGGCGCCCCGCCATTTGATCTGCATCTGCGGCACGGGCCTGCCCACCCAGGTGCGCGTCGTCGTCCAGAACGGACGCGCGGTGCTGCCCGGCGAGGGGCGCATGACGAAGTTGCCGAAGGAGGCGCTGGACCCCGACGGCGACGGCGCCATCACCGTGCCCGCCGCCAGCGACTGGCAGGGCGCGGATCCCGAGGTCGTGCGCATCCGCGTGACGCGGCACCGGGACATGGTCCGGACCCGCCCCGCGTTCGACGCCATCTTGGCCGCCCTGCGCTGAGCGATGCGCAAGACGCTGCAGCAGTTCCGGGTGTTCCTGCAGAACAACCGCTACACGGCGGCCGCCACCATGCGCCTGTCGCGACGGACGCGCGCCGCGGTGTTCATCTATCGCCTGGCGGTCCGGATCCTGGCGCAGTGGGCGCGCGACAAGTGCCCGCAGCAGGCGGCGGCCCTGGCGTTCCAGACGGCGCTCTCCCTGGTGCCGGTCACCGCGATCGCGTTTTCGATCTTACGGTCGGTCGGGTCGCTGGACGCCGAGTCACACCTCCTACAATTCTTTTCGGAGCACGTCTTTCCGCAGCTTCCGGACGTGGCCGACCGCATTCAAGAGTTCGCGGGCAAGGTCAGCATCGGCGCGCTGGGCGGCGGCGGCCTCATCTTCACGATCGTCACCTGCTACTTCCTTTACAGCTACGTCGAACGAATCTTCAACGACATCTGGCGCGTCGCGCAGCGCCGGACCCTGATCGGCAAGTTCCTGACGTTCTACGCGATGGTCACGCTGCTGCCGACTTTGGCCGGGTTTTCGCTGTACTGGTCGGGGCGGCTCATCGAGTCCGACGGTGTCTCGCGCTTCTTCATGCCGTTCCTCATCGAGATGACGGCGCTGGTGCTGATGAACAAGCTGCTACCGCGCACGAACGTGAACTGGCGCGCGGCGCTGGCCGGAGCCACCGCGACGGCGCTGGTGCTGGAAGCGATGAAGATCCTCTTCGTCCGCTTTGCCGAGCGGATGTTGCTGCGCAGCTACAGCAGCGTTTACGGGCCGCTTGGTCTGGTGCCGCTGGCTCTGCTGTGGCTGTATGCGTCCTGGCTGGTGGTGCTGCTGGGCGCGGAAATCGCGCACGCGCTGCAGAACCTGCGGCTGCTGGAGGCGGAAGATCGCCGCCAGCGCGATGACGAGCCCATCAACGGCCTGCTGGCCGCCCAGCTGCTGGCCTCCGTCGCCGCCACCCACGAGGCCGGAGGTGCCGGCCACTCCCAAGAGCGGCTGGTGACCGAGTTCGGGTTGACCCCACACAACGTCGACCGCATCGTGACCAGGCTGAAGGCCCGTGGCCTCATCGCCGACGTGCGCGGCGACATCAACGGGTACATTCCCGGTCGCGCGGCGTCCACGATTCCCGTCGACGAGGTGCTGTCGGCGTTTCGGTCCACCGACATCGAGCTGGCGGAAGGGACCACGTCGCCCGCGCTGCAGGACCTGGTGCAGGACCTGGACGAGTCGCGCCGACGCCGCATCGCCGGCCTGACCATCGCCGATTTGATGCCCCCCCCGGACGGCAAGCCCCGTGAAGAGGCCGTGCCGCTCACGATCGTGCCGCCCCGGGGGGACTGACTGACTGACTGACGCGGGGTGGCCCTTTACTGCAGGGCCACTGGCGCGATGGGCGGCGCGCAGACCACGCCCGCCAGGTCCGTCTGGCGCCGGCCCACGTCACTCAGCGCGCGCGGCTGACCCGTAAACTGGTCGAACGCCGTCGTCCCGGTCAAGAACGGCGACAGCGGCGCCTCCGCGCCGAGCATTCGCGGGCCGATCATCAGGAACGTGGTGTTCGTTTCCGGGCCGTGGCATCCATTGCAGGTGTTGAGCGAGGCGTGGAACCGCGCCTCCGGGTTCTTGATCCCCGGTCCGTTCCACTCGATGAGGTCGTTGAACACCGAGCCGGCCAGGAACTTCTGCCCGCCGAGCTCGACGGGAACCGTGCTCGACGGTGCACCCGGAATGACCGCGATGATCTCCGCCTCGTGCTGATTGACGAAGTCGGCGAACGCCGGCGTCCCGTTGAAGCTGATGTCGGGATTCTCCTTGATCGTCACCTCGTCGAAGAATCCGGTCGTGGGCGACAGCTGAAACTCGCGCAGCTCCCACCGGCCGTCGTTCGACAAGGCCAGGTCGTTGGTCCGCAACTGCAGCACGTTGCTGCCGTTCACCTTGTTGGTCGCGGCGGCGTCGCGTTCGGTGAAGCTGCGCGTGATCGCCTCCAGCGCGGCGTTGTACTGATCGGCGGGGACCGACCCCAGCGCGTGCCACCGGTTGGCCCACTCCGCCACCGCCTGGGGATCGGCGGCCGGCAGGTTGTACTCGATGATCACCGTGAAATCCTCCCCGAAGAAGGCCCCCCTCGGCATCAGCGCGTACACCATCCGCCCCTCGCCCGCCGAGCCGTTTGCCGGGTCGCGCAGATCGAAGCGGTTGACGATGGCCCCCAGCGCGAACGGCGCCTGATCCAGGTCGAGTTCCCCGGCCGGCGTCTTGGGCCAGACGTCCAGCAGCAGCTTCTGCATCAGGGGACGGGCCAGCACGGTGAACCCATTGACGGTCTGGTTGGTCAGCCAGTGCTGGAACAGCGCCAGCGTGAACGCCGGAGCCTGCTCCGGCGTGGGCGCCAATTGCCGCATCAGGTGTCCGAAGGACCAGGCCCCGTCCCCGACCGTTCGAATCGGGTCGTCCACCACGCTGGTGCTGGTGATCATGAGCTCCTTGCGTTTCGACACCGCGCACCCCGTCTGCGCCTGCAACTCGAAGCTGAACTCGGCGTTCACGCTCTCGAAGCCGCCCGACCGGCTGGAGCTGTTCACCAGGATCGACACCGGATGGACCCCGGGCTGGGCGTCCTCGGTGCCCGAGACATCCGCGGGGAACGTGACGGTCTGGCCGGGTGACGCGAACTGGAAGTTCCCCGGCGGGAACTCGATGCGCGCGTTGATCCCCGGATCGACATGGCTCACGAAGGCGCCGTACTGCCTCGGCTGGCACGCGCCCACGTCGTTGTTGGTGACGGACACGCCGAACTGCACGCTGGTGTCGACCGGGGTCGGCCCGCTGGCGACCGGGTCGACAGAGATGCTGGACGGACGCCCGACGCACGACAGCGCGGTCAACTGATCCTTGCTGATGTTCTGGATCGAGACGAACACGTCATCCAGGACGCCGTCCAAAAACTGGGACTGCGTGGTGGCCCCGAAGCGGAGCGGTGCAAACACGTTGCGGAGCGCACCGCCGGCGAACACCTGGCCGAACTGCTGGCCGTTGATGAACAGGAACACGAAGGTGCCGTCGTACATGCCGGCGACGTGCGTCCACACGCCCGGCGAAATCGGCGCGCGCGAGATGAAGGTCTTGCCGGTCGTCAACACGACCGACATCTCGATGTTGCCGTTGTGAATGCCCAGCGAGAAGGAGGTCTGGTTGTTGAGCCTCTTGATGACGATGGGCTGGTTGCCCGAGACCGTGTTCGGGTTCACCCAGGCGGCGACCGCCACCCGATTCGTGACCGTGAACTGCGGCTCGTCAGCCACCTGAATGATGTCTTTGGCGCTGCGAATCCCGACGCCCAAGCCACCGATGCCCGGGACGCACGCCGCATTCAGTTCCTGCTGCGCGTTGGCGCCGAAGCCGGATGAATCGATCAGAAAGTGGGATGTGTCGGAGCAATCGTCGAAGTGCCAGAACCCGAAGCCGCCGCCGCCGCCGGCTCCTCCGGTGCCGCGGATGCCGCCCACGCCCGACCGGCCGCCAATTCCGGCGATGCCGCCCACGCCCGGGGGGCCGCCCATTCCGATCCCCCCCGTCCCGGTGATGCCGCCGGTCCCGAATCCGCCGTCGGTCCCGACGAAGCCGCCGGTGCCGAATCCGCCGGGGCCCCCGAGGGTGCCTCCCGTCGCCACGCCGCCGTCCGCACCGACGGTGGCGCCGGTCCCCCGGCTGCCCGCCGTGCCGGAGCTTCCAGCCGCGCCGGTCGACTGTCCGCCCGCGCCGGGGCCAGCCACGACCGCCGCGGGCACGAACACCGTCTCACCCGTCGGGCCGATCGTCATCGTCCCTTCCGGCGTGCCGATCACGGCATCCGTGAGGGGCGCTGTGTACTCGTCGTAGGTGTCGACCGCGAACTTCGGGTCGACAGGGGTTTTCTCGGCGCACCCGGCGACGATCCCGGTCACGCCTGCAATCAGGCTCAAGGCTAATCTACCGTTAGTTCTTTGTTTCACGCGTGTACCCTCCATTTGGGTCGAGCTCATGCTCGGCTCCGCCACGTGAACGGAGGTCGCGCGCTTTCTTTCGCGCCGATCAGCGACGCGCGCAGACAGCGTCAGGAATCAGGCGAGACGTTCGCGACGCACTTCACGAAAGAAGGTCGTCGCCGCATCCTGAACACGCGTCGTCCAGGTGATCGTTGCGCCTTCAATCTCGAAGACATTGTAACGAGCGCGACGCTCCATGCCGCCGGCGTAGGAAGCGGAGCCACCGCCGACGATGGGGATCGGCTTTCCGCCTGGGCCAGCGATGTCGGCGCGTTCGTCCTGGTGGTCATGCCCGTGAAGAATCAGATCCGCGCCGGTGCGGGCCAGCGCCGCCGCAAACGCCTCCCGGTCGCGCAGGTTCCGGTGCTCGCCGCCCTTGTGGACGACCGGCGGGTGGTGCAGCAGCACGACCCGGGTCAGCGCGGCGAGCTGCGGCGACAGCAGGAGATCCTCCAGCCGTCGGAGCTGCTGCTCGCCGATTTGTCCCCAGGCGCCCAGGTCACCGGTCGCGACGGCGCTCGACACGGCGATCAGCGCGACCTGTTCTCGAATCTGAACGAACGGGTAATAGGCGGTCTCCGGATCTCGGTCGACGTCGCTGGTCTGGTAGGCAGCGAACAGTTTTTCGAACGTTCGATCCCGGACCACCTGGGGAATGTAGGCGTCGTGGTTGCCGGGAATCACCGTGACGGCGTCCGGCGCCAGCCCGCAGAGGTCTAGCCATGCCAACGCCACGCGCCACTCGCCGTTGAGGGACACGTTGGACAGATCCCCCGTCAACGCCAGGTGGTCGGGCGCAACGGCCCGCAAATCACGGCGCAGGTCTTCCAGCAACTCCATCTTGTGTTTGCGCGACCGGTTGACAACCAAGTTGGCAAACCCGACGGCCCGTTTGCCGGCGAAGTCCAGGGGTCGGATCTCGCGGAAGCCGCGGAAGTGAGGATCGGTGACGTGGGCCAGGCGAAACACGGCTTCCTCTAGAGTGCCCGACCCGTCGCGGTTGTCGAGGGGGGCGCCAACTGAACGTCGGCCACGACGGCATAGTGGTCGGACGCGAACAGGCGGTCGCCGCTGGCCGCCTTCGCCGGTCGGTCGAGGGCCACGCGCGCCTCGTGGATCGTTCCACGGCGGTCTCGGCGGACCGGCGTCACGAAGATGTAGTCGAGGCGCCGGTCCTGGCGGAGCCAATACATGCTGCCCGTATAGTCGTTGGAGCGCGCCCAGGTCAGGCCCGGCGTGCCGTCTCCGGCGACCGCCCAGGCGTCCTGGTAGGCGACGCGCCGGCCGCCAATCGTGTGCTGTCCCACCAACCAGCGGATCTCGTCGTGCTCCGGGCCGGCGTTGAAGTCTCCCATCAGCAGCTGGGGCGTCCCCTGGCCGTCGTCGTGCGCGCTCATCACCGCGTCCAGCACCGCGACCTGCTCTTCGCGCTTCACGCCTTCGTTCAGCCGGTACGAAAGATGCGTGGTGTGAACCCAGACGCCACCAGCCTGGCCGTCGAGGCGGACCGACAGCACGCCCCGCCCTTCGGTCTCCGTGCTGTGCGGCAGGACCCGAAACTCCTGCGCGCCAATCGGGAACCGCGAGATCACCGCCAGCCCTTCGTGCCCACCGCCCCAGGCCGTGGTCGGCGCGAACCGGTGATGCCAGCCGTGCCGCTCGGCCAGCTGGGCAGCCTGGTTGGCGACGCGGCCGGGGACCTCTCGCACCTCTTGCAAAGCCACCACGTCGGGGGCCAAGCGATCCAGCTCCCCGGCCGCCAGCGCCAGGCGTTCTTCCCAGGGGCCGTTTTCGCCCCACAGGTTCAGCGTGACGAACCGAGCGCGGCCCGCCGCCATCACTGCGGCCTCGGCCTCACGCGCCACGGTAGACGCACTTGCTGTCGTACGTTTCCCAGACCGTCACCACGGACAGAGGCGGGATGTGCGGCCGCAGCTCGCGCCACAGATAGATCGCGATGTTCTCGCAGGTCGAGTTCTCGAGCCCCGGGACGTCGTTCAGGTTCTGGTGGTCGAGGCGCGCGAACAGGGTGGCCCAGGCGTCGTCGATGACGCCGAAGTCGATCAGCCACCCCGTCTCTGGATCGACGGGGCCGGCCACCGAGATCTCGACCTTGTAGCTGTGCCCGTGCGTCCGCGAGCACTTGTGTCCCTGGGGCACGCACGGCAAGTGGTGCGCGGCCTCGAAGCGATACTCCTTGGTCAGCTCGACATTCACACGCGCAGTATAAACCGCGCGGCTGTCAGGGGCCGAAGTCGATCGCGGCCCACGGCCGCTCGGGCCGGGCGAAGAGATAACCCTGGCACAGGTCCCCGCCCAGGCGGATGAGGGCGTCCCGCTCGGCCGCCGTCTCGATCCCTTCGGCGATGATCTCGATGCCCAGATCCCGGCACAGCGCCACGATCGACCCGAGCAACTTCTGTTTCAGCAGCGACTGATCGATGCCCCGAATCAGCGACATGTCGACCTTGACCACCTCCGGTTCGAGGTGCGCGAAGCTGGTCAGGCCGGCGTACCCGGCGCCCAGGTCGTCGACCGCGATGCGGTAGCCGAGCGCGCGCAGCGCCGCCACCCGCGCCGTGGCGTCGGTGATCTGCTCCAGCGGGGCGCGCTCGGTCACCTCCAGCACGACCTTGGCCGCGTGCTGAGACAGCGGGGCGGCGGCGTCCAGAAGCGAATCGTCGTCCAGCTCCATGGCGTGCAAGTTGATGAACAGCAGCCCGGGGATCGGATAGCGATCCAGGGTCTGGGCGACGCGATCGCGCACCGTGCGCCCCAGGTCCTGCACGCGCCCCAGCCGCTCGGCCGCCTCGAAGAGGTCCGGCGGCGACCGCAGGGTCGGCTCCTCGTTCCGGACCAGCGCTTCCCAGGCGAACGTCGTCCGCCGCGACCAGGAGATGATCGGCTGGTACGCGATCCAGAGCGAATCCAGAGCCGCCGCGAACCGCGCCTCGAGACCGGCGCGGTCGCCGATCTTCTTCCCCTCGGTCTGGAACATCTCCAGCGCGTCGCGCTTGACGCGCGCGATCTGGTGCAGCCGCACGGCCCGGGCGACGACCTCCTCGAGCTCGCGGGTATCGATCGGTTTGATGAGGTACCGCAGCGCGCCATACTCGACCGCGCGGACGGCGCTGTCGACGGCCGGGCCACCCGTCATCAGGACGAAGGGAACGTCCAAGTCGTGCTCGCGGACCGAGCGCAGGAGCTCGAGCCCATTCATGGCCGGCATGGTGATGTCGCTGACGATCACGTCGAAGCGCTGGCGCCGGGCCGCGTCGGCCGCCTCTTGCCCGTCGTAGGCACAGACGACCTCGAAGCCGGCATCGCCCAGGCTGCGGGCGTACGCCCGCGCGATCGACCGCTCGTCATCGACCAGCAGGATCAGTCCCCGGCGAACCTTCAGGACCTGGTCCGCAGGGGCGTCGGGGCTGACTGCACCCGTTGCGCTCATCTGAATAGGCTCCCCATCGGCGTTGACGCGCTCCTCATTGAGCCGGTCGGAAATCTTCCCGGCCTTATGCGCTCCTGGTATATGTTCGCGGTCGTTTCGACGTCTGACCAGACCCACGCAAGCGAGGAGAACCCTTGGAGATGAGCGCCACCGAGCGCGAGGCCGCGGAGCCCCGCGAAACCCCCCGTCCCGACAAAGCCCAGCTGGCCGAGTACTACCGCCAGATGCTGGCGATCCGTCGCATGGAGGAGGCCCTCGCCAAGGCCTACGCACTGCGCAAATTTGGCGGGTTCTTGCACCTCTACATCGGCCAAGAGGCCGTGGCGGTGGGTGCCCTGGCGGCCCTCAAGCCGGAGGACTACGTCATCGCGACCTACCGCGAGCACGCCCACGCTTACGCCAAGGGCATGAGCGCGAAATCGATCATCGCCGAGCTGTTCGGCAAGGCGACCGGCTGTTCGAAGGGCCTCGGCGGGTCGATGCACCTCTTCGACGCCTCCAAGAACTTCCTGGGCGGCTACGGCATCGTCGGCGGGCACATCCCGCTCGCGGCCGGCACGGCGTTCGCCTCGAAGTACCGGGGCGACGGCCGGGTCACGCTCTGCTTCTTCGGCGACGGCTCGGTCCCGCAGGGGGCCTTCCACGAGGGGGTCGCCCTGGCGGCGCTCTGGAGGCTGCCGGTCGTCTTCATCTGCGAGAACAACCAGTACTCGATGGGGACGCCGCTCTACCGGTCGCTCTCGGTGGCCGACGTCTCGCTGAAGGCGCTGGCCTACGGCATCGCGCGCGACCGGTTCGACGGCGAGGACGTCGTCCGGGTGCGCGACCGCGTCGCCGAAGCCGTCCGCCGCGCGCGCAACGAGTCGCTGCCCACCCTGGTCGAGATCCGTACCTACCGGTTTCGCGGCCACTCGATGTGCGACGCCGGCCTCTACCGAACCAAGGAAGAGGTCGAGGAGTGGAAGAAGCGCGATCCCGTGTCGTACGGTCGCGAGCTGCTGGTCAAAGCGAAGGTCGACGAAAAGGAGATCCTCGCCATCGAGGACAAGGTTCAGGCCGAGATCGAAGAGGCCGTGAAGTTCGCAGACGAGAGCCCCGAGCTGGCCTACGAGAAGCTGGCCGAGTTCACTTACAAGGAGTAACGGAGAATCATGCGCACGGTCGCGTTCCGCGAGGCCCTGAACGAAGCCCTCGCCGAGGAGATGGAGCAGGACGATCGCATCTTCTTGATGGGTGAAGAGGTCGGGCACTACGACGGCGCCTACAAGGTTTCCAAGGGGCTGCTCAAGCGCTTCGGCGAAAAGCGCGTCATCGACACGCCGATCGCCGAAGGCGGGTTCGTCGGCGTCGGCATCGGCGCCGCCATGGTCGGCCTGCGGCCGGTCATCGAGCTCATGACCTGGAACTTCTCGTTCGTGGCCGCCGACCAGCTGATCAACAACGCCGCCAAGATCCGGCAGATGTCGGGTGGGCAATTCACGCTGCCCATCGTCTTTCGCGGGCCGGGCGGCTCGGCGCACATGCTGGCCGCGCAGCACAGTCAGTCGACCGAGGCCCTCTGGGCGCACATCCCTGGGCTCAAGGTCGTCATGCCGGCCAATCCCAAGGACGCCAAGGGCCTCTTGAAGAGCGCGATCCGCGACGACAACCCGATCATCTTCATCGAGGGCGAGGTGATGTACGGCGATCAGGGAGAGATCCCCGACGGCGAGTACACCATCCCGCTGGGCGTCGCCGAGGTGAAGCGGCCCGGCAAGGACCTCACCATCATCGGCTGGTCGAAGATGGTGAAGATCGCCCTGGCCACGGCGGACGCGCTGGCCGCCGAGGGGATCGAAGCCGAGGTCGTCGACCCGCGGACGATTCGCCCCCTCGACGAGGAGCTGCTGGTCGAGTCGGTGAAAAAGACCGGCCGCTGCTTGATCGTCGAAGAGGGTTGGCCGTTCAACGGCGTCGGCGCGGAGATCGCCTATCGCATCGGGCGCCGCTGCTTCGACGACCTGGACGCGCCGGTCGAACGCCTGACTGGCGCCGACATGCCGATGCCGTATAACCACCACCTCGAGCAGCAGTGCATCCCCGACGTGCCGCGCGCCGTCGCGGCCGCCAAGAAGCTGCTCTACCTCGAATAGACAAGGAACCTCCGAGACCCATGGCGCAGATCCTCGACATGCCGCAGCTGTCCGACACCATGAAGGTCGGCGTGCTGCAGAAGTGGCGCAAGAACGAAGGCGAATCGGTCTCCCCCGGCGAGGTCCTGGCCGAAGTCGAGACCGACAAGGCCGTCATGGACTTCGAGGCCTTCGACAAGGGCGTGCTGCTCAAGCGCCTGGTGGGCGACGGATCCAGCGTGCCGGTCGGGACACCGATCGCGATCATCGGCAAGGCGGGCGAGGACGTCGCGGCGCTGATCGAGGAAGCCAAGTCTCGGAGCGCCGCGAGCGGCAAGGCGGCTGCCGCCAAGCCTGCCGCCGAAGCTCCCAAGCCCGCGGCGGCGGCGGCGGCTCCTGCCCCCGCTGCCGCGCCGAAGCAGGCGCCTGCTCCGGCTGCCAGCAACGGCGCGGCCGCGCGCCCGGCTCCCGCGCGCCCGTCCCCTGCCCCGCGCGCGGCGGCGCCCAGCGCGCCCGCCGCCAGCGGAACGAAGGTCCTGGCCTCGCCTCTGGCCCGCCGCCTGGCGACGGACCTGGGTGTCGACCTGCGCCAGGTCCAGGGCACCGGCCCCGGCGGGCGCATCGTCGAGCGTGACGTGAAAGCCTACTCAGACGGTGGCGGTCAACCGGCCGTCGACTGGCACGCCGCCGAAGAGGCGCCCAGCCAGGCCCAGCCGGCGGCCAACGTGCCGCGCGCGTCGGCCGATGCGCCGCTGCCTGCGCAGCTGGTGCCCGATCGCCGCGCCGAGGCCCGCCCGGCCGCCCCGCCGCCCGAGGGCGACATCGTCAAGCCGCTGTCGATGATGCGACGGACGATCGCGACCCGCCTCCTCGAGGCCAAGACCACCGTTCCGCACTTTTACCTGACCGCCGACATCGACATGGATGCGGCGATGGAGTTCCGCGAGCAGGTCGCCCAGGTCCACGGCGCCAAGCTGTCCGTGAACGACCTGGTGTTGAAGGCCTGCGCGCTGGCGATGCGAAAGGTGCCCGAGGCGAACGCCTCCTTCACCGAGGAAGCGATCATCCAGCACGCACGCGTCGACATCGGCATGGCGGTGGCCATCGAGGACGGCCTCATCACGCCGGTCATCCGCGACGCCGACAAGAAGACCATCGGGCAGATCGCCAGCGAAGCGCGCGAGATGGCCAAGCGCGCGCGCGAGCGGAAGCTGCGGCCGGAGGAGTACACCGGCGCCACGTTCTCGGTGTCGAACCTGGGCATGATGGGCATTCGCGACTTCGCCGCCATCATCAACCCGCCCGAGGGCGGCATCCTGGCAGTCGGCACGGTGCGCAAGGAGCCGGTCGTCAAGAACGACCAGATCGGCATCGGCCAGCGCATGTCGGTCACGCTGTCCTGCGATCACCGCGTCATCGACGGCGCGCTCGGCGCCAAGGTGCTGCAGGCGATCGTTCAGATTCTCGAGCGCCCCATCTCGCTCGCGTTCTGACCCGCAGCTCTGACCGCCTCCCGGATCCGTGTTAGCGCGCGACCCGGTGCGGGGCTGCTTCGGGGTCGGGTATTGCTCCGCGGCACCGGGCAGCCTAACTGCCGCGAAGACGCGGCAGATGGCGCCCTCCTACTCGCCTTGGCATCCCGCCGCGGACGGCGGGAGCAGGCTCGTAGGTGCCGCTGCGCAACACCCCGACCCCTCGCGCGCCCCTCCCCACAAGTCATTGAGCGCCGTGGAGTCGCGTTCTGAATTAAGCTCAGCGGCATGACCGCCGCCGAGCTACGCGCGCTGCAAGCGCCGCTAAAAGAGAAGTACAAGCAAAGCCCCGAGACCGCCCTCGTGACGTTGAAGGCGGTCGGCCACATCGACCCCGAGAACGTCGCCTGTCGCATCGAACGCCAGCCGGGCGACGTGGCGGGACTGCACCCGGCGACGGGTGGCACGGGCGCCGAGCTCTGCTCGGGCGATATGCTGCTGGAGGCGCTGGTCGCCTGCGCGGGCGTCACGATGAAAGCGGTGTCCACCGCCATGGAGATCCCGCTCCGCTCCGCAACCATCCGCGCCGAAGGCGACCTGGACTTCCGCGGCACCCTGGGGGTCGACAAGACCGTCCCCGTCGGCTTCAAAGCCATCCGCCTCACCTTCACCGTCGACACCGACGGCCCCCAAGAAAAGCTCGACCTCCTCCTCAAGCTCACCGAACGCTACTGCGTCATCCTCCAAACCCTGACCCACCCCCCCACCCTCACCTCCCACCGCCCCATCCAGCCAAGTAGCCCTCGCCTCGAGCCCTCGAATCGAGGCGCTCGATGACGCTGTGGGAAGGGGCGCGCGAGGGGGCCGGGTGTTGCGCAGCGGGCACCTACGAGCGCGCTCCTCGCCGTCTGCGCCGAGGATGCCAAGCGCGAAGTAGGAGGGCGCCATCTGACCGCGTCTTCGCGGCAGTTAGGCTGCCCGGTGCCCGCGGAGCAATACCCGGACCCCGAAGCAGCCCCGCACCGGGTCACGCTCGCCAAGCTGCTCTGATCTCCCCGGTCGCGTTTCGCGCACGCGCCATTCGTCATTCGTGCTATGCGAAATGGATGGCAGACAAGTACGATCTCGTCGTCGTCGGCGCCGGTCCTGGTGGATACGTCGCGGCGATTCGTGGCGCGCAGCTGGGGTTCAAGACCGCCTGTATCGAGCGTGAGCGGCCGGGCGGGATTTGCCTCAATTGGGGCTGCATCCCGACCAAGGCGCTGCTGAAGTCCGCTGAGACCATGCGCGCGGTCCAGCACGCGGGCGAGATGGGCATCGTCGTCAACGGCACCGTCAGCTTCGACTGGACCAAGATCATCGCCCGCAGCCGGACCGTGTCCGAGAAGCTGGCCGGCGGGGTCGAGAAGCTGTTCAAGAAGTACGGCGTCACGCACATCCCGGGGACGGCGACGCTGACCGGCCGCAACAAGCTGGAGGTCACCACCGCAAGCGCAGGAAAAACGACGGGCAAGTTGAACCTGGAGACACCGCGCACGATCATCGCGACCGGCGCGCGCGCCAAGTTCCTGCCCGGGATCGAACCCGACGGCGACCGCGTCATCACCTACCGCGAAGCAATGGTCCTGCCGGAGGTGCCGAAGTCGGTGGTGGTCATCGGCGCCGGCGCCATCGGCATCGAGTTCGCCGACTTCTGGAACGCGTTCGGCGTCGAGGTGACGGTCATCGAGTTCATGCCGCGCATCCTCCCCATCGAGGACGAAGAAATTTCGGCGTCGCTGACGCGCTCCCTCAAGAAGAAGGGGATGACGATTCACACCGGCGCCAAGACCACCGGGGTCAAGGTCAGCGGCAAGACGGTCACCACCTCATTCACCACCGCCGACGGTCAGAACGAGACCGTCACGTCCGAGCGCGTGCTGATGGCGGTCGGCGTTCGCGCCAACATCGAGGGGATCGGCCTGGAAGGTATGGGCGTCACGCTCGACCGCGGGTTCATCCAGGTCGACGACCAGTACCGCACCACCAGCCCCGGCATCTGGTCGATCGGCGACTGCGCGGGCCCGCCGCTGCTGGCGCACGTCGCCATGGCTGAGGGCGTCCGAACCGTCGAGTGGATGGCGGGTCACCACACCGTCCCCGTCAACTACGACGCCATCCCCGGCTGCACCTACTGCGATCCGGAGGTGGCGTCGATCGGCAAGACCGAGGCGCAAGCC
This sequence comes from uncultured Pseudomonadota bacterium, assembly GCA_963737345.1. GTDB lineage: Bacteria > Myxococcota_A > Polyangia > Fen-1088 > Fen-1088 > JADGRB01. Next base: position 219,319 of record CAVTSM010000003.1, read on the forward strand.
CGAGAGGCGGGCCTCGACATCTCCGTCGGAAAGTTCCCGTTCAACATCAACGGCAAGGCCCTGGGCGCGAACCACCCGGACGGGTTCATCAAGGTCATCACCAACAAGGCCCGCGGCGAGATCGTGGGCGTGCACGGGATCGGCTACGGGGTGACCGACCTCATCGCCGAGACGTCGCTGGCGATGACCTCCGAAGCGACCGCGCACGACGTGATGGCCGCCGTCCACCCCCACCCCACCCTATCGGAGGTGATGTACGAGGCGACCGCCGCTGCCCTGGGCGAGGTCGTCCACATCTAGGAGGACGCGGTCAGCGCAAGATATCGCTGACCGCGATCTCGACTTCTCGGAAAGCCTGCAAGCGAATAGTCTCCCCGGGCCGCGCGATGCGAATCTGCCGGTAAGTGTCCTCGCCTGGCTCTGATCGAACCTCGATCGTCCGACCTGTCACATCCACGACCCAGTACTCGGCAACGCCGGCAGCCGCATAAATCCTGGTCTTTACGCGCCGGTCCTTGGCCAGGGACGAGTCGGCGACCTCGACCAACAGGAGGGCGCGATCCGGATGCGACTCCTCGGGGTCGCCGGGCGGAACGACGGCCAGGTCAGGCTCGGGCTCCGAAATGTCCGATGCCGCATAGGGCAGTTGAACACGAACCCTCGCCCGAGGCGCGAGTGCCAGCACGAGAAGGTGCGTCAGCCGCTCGATGGCCGCCGCGTGACCGATTCCTTGGGGCGTCATCTGGACGATGACCCCTTCGAGCAGCTCGATCTTCTCGTCGCCGTCGAAGAAGCCCTCTTCGACGAGCCAATCGTACTCCACGCGCCGCAGCGGTCGAACGCGCTCCGTCGCGACCAGGTCTTCAATATGGGGCTGGAAGGACAACACACCGAGGATACCACGCTGTCTTCGGCGACAGCCGGCGGTCGGTTGCGTCTGCCGCGTGTCAATACGTGATTTCGACGACGTCGTAGGCGACCAGGGACGGGACGGTCACGGTGAGGTTCCCGCCCGCGTAAGCCGCGGGCGCAAGCGCGACGTCGGCATCCAGGTCGGGCGATGCCAGAGTCACCGACGCGGGCGCGACCGACAGCGGAACGGTCACCGTGAAGCCGTCGTGCTCTTTGAGGGCGCCGTCGTAATCGTGATTGACGAGGTGGACCAACCGCCGCCGCGGAGACGCCTGGTCGCTGACGGCGATCATCACCGGCGTGCTCAACGACGTCGTGGCCGTCTCCGTAGATGACGTCACGCCGTGGTACAGGTCGCGGTGGTCGCGGTAGAACTTCGCCAGCGCCTGAAACAACGGCATCCAGCCCAGCTGCGTGGCCGTGGGATCGCCGACCGTGTCGCGCAGGAAGAACGCGAAGAAGAGGCCGTTGGCATAGGCCTCGGCCGGGTAGATGCGCCAGTAGTCCTGTTGCTGCGCGGCGGGCATGTGCAGCAAGGACGACAGGAAGCCCGTCGGCCAATCGATGAACAAGACCACCGGCGCCCCCGGCGCCAGCACCGCCGACCGCGCCTTCAGGTTGAGAAACGGCCGCTGCAGGCTGCGCTTGCCGTCGAGGTGGGCCGCAACCGCCGTCGACCCGGCCGTGACCGGGACGTAGTCGGCTTGAACCCCGCCGTCGCCGTCCTGGTTGTATTCGTAAAGGCCGACGCTCTGGAAGTCGACCAGCGGCCAGACGCCGTTGGCGGTCAGCAGCACCGGCCGCCCCAGCCTCTGTTGGGCGTACGCGCGCAACCGGCGGGCGATATCGCCCCAGTAGCGGTACGGCTCGGCGCTGTCGACGAAGCTGGCGGCGTTCGGGGCCGGTCGATTGCCGGCGCTGCGTCCCCACACGGAGGCCAGGGGGTTGGCGGCCGCAAACGGCGCGGCAGACCACCCGTGGCTCACCAGATAGCGCTGATAATTGAAGTTGTTGGTCAGATCGCCGGCCGGAACATCCGCTGTCAGCCGGTTGTCGGCGGCCATGCCGAACAACGACGGATAGTCCGCGCCGGGAAATCGCCACAGCAGATAGGCATTGAAGTCAGCCAGGTGGGCGGCATCGAACCCCTCGTTGTTGTCGTACGTCGCCCCCTGGTGGTCCGCGTTGATCTCGTCGAAGAAGAGGCCGTCGACCCCCAGGTCGATCTGGCTCTCGCAAAGGCGCACCAGGTAGTCGCGGAAGCTCGGGTGCGCCAGCGAGCCGCGGCGCATGTTCGGCAGGATCTGCGAATGGACCACCGGCGCGCCGGAGGCGTCGCGCGTGACCAGGTCGTCGAAGGCGACCGCCGGGAACTGCGGATTCGACACCTCGTCGGGAAACAGCGCGGTCGCCGTGGTCCCCCCGACGAATCGCGTGCCGACCGCGTGACAATCCTGCACGTAGCGCGCCGACAGGTCGCCGGTGGCGCCAATCCGGTCCCAGCGCTGCCAGGCCCGGACGTTCATGTCAGGAGCCAGCGCGGGCACCTGCGGATCTTCTTCGCCGTTGGTCTGGCTGAACGCGTACACGGTCACGTCGTCCAGCGGAACCGGCGGCGCCGCATCGCCGGCTGCCGTCCAGGGGCCGAGGCCCGTGTCGACGACCGCGCCGCCATCCAGGACCGACCCTCCGCCGACTCCCCCTCCGGCGGCTCCCCCGCCCGCCGCCCCTGCCGTCCCCTGCCGCGGCGTGCCGGAACCGCCGGAGCAGGCCAACCCCGCGGTGGACGCGGCGACCATGACCATCGGCACGATGCATGACCTCACGCCCAAGGAGAGTGTCAGCCGCGACGGGAAGGGCCGGAAAGCCGCCGATCGGGTAGAGTCCAGGAACCGAAGATGGCGGACCGGATCGTCGAAACCCGCTCGCGCAAGCTGCGCGTCCTGCAGGCCGAACGCGAGGCCCAGGGCGCGCCCACCGCGCGGCCGCAGTTCCAGCCCAAGCCCGACTGGATTCGCATGAAGATGCCGCGCGGCGAGGTCTTCTTCGACCTCAAACAGCGTGTCGCAGAGCTGGGGCTACACACGGTGTGCGAAAGCGCGTCGTGTCCGAACATCGGCGAATGCTGGAATCGACGGTCGCTGACCATCATGATCCTGGGCGGCATCTGCACCCGCTCGTGTCAGTTCTGCGACGTCCCCACCGGGCGCCCGCTGCCACCCGACGCGGAAGAGCCCGAGCACGTCGCGATGATGCTGGGCGAGCTCGGGTTGCGCCACACGGTCATCACCTGCGTCGACCGGGACGACCTGCCCGACGGCGGCGCCGCGCACTGGGCGGCCACCATCCGTGCCGTCAAGCGCCGCAGTCCCGAGATGGTGCTGGAGGTGCTGACCGGCGACTTCAAGGGGAGCACCGGCGACGTGGACACCGTGCTGGCCGCCGGCCCCGACGTCTTCGCGCACAACCTCGAGACGGTGCCGCGCCTCTCGCGCCAGGTCCGCGTGCAGGCCAGCTACGACCGGTCATACGCGATCCTGCGGCACGCCACCGCCCGTGGCGCGATCACGAAGACCGGGCTCATGCTGGGCCTCGGCGAAGAGCTGGACGAGGTCCGCCAGGTCCTGCGCGAGCTGCGCAGCCTCGGCGTGCACATCCTGACCTTGGGCCAGTATCTGCGCCCCTCCCCCAAGCACCTGCCGGTCGCGCGCTTCGTCACGCCGGCCGAGTTCGACGCGCTCAAGGACGAGGCCCTGGCGCTGGGCTTCCCACACGTGGAGTCTGGCCCGATGGTCCGCTCCAGCTATCACGCCGACGGGCAGCGGGACATCGTGATGGCCATCCAGGCCAAGCTGCAAGCCGCCCGCGGATGATTCCCTACTTCAACGGCCACCTCTTCGACATCGCGGGGGTGTCGCTCTACATGTTCGGCGTGCTGGTCGCCATCGGCGTCATCGTCGGCGACCGGATCGTCGTGTCGGAAGGGAAGCGACACGGCCTGGACGCGCAGGACGTCCGCTTCCTGAACGCGCGCATCGTGATTGGCGGGTTCATCATGGCCCACCTGGTCTCGGTCGTCTTCTACTTCCCAGAACGCATCGCCGAGAGCCCGTGGATCCTGCTGAACGTCTGGTCCGGGCTGTCGTCGTTCGGCGGCTTCTTAGGGGCGCTGATCGCCTTTCTCTACTACACGAAGAAGGAGCAGATTTCGCGGCTCGACTATGCGGACTCCGTCGCGCCCGGCCTGGCGGTGGGGTGGATCTTCGGCCGCACCGGCTGCTTCACCGCCCACGATCACCCGGGGCGGCACACCTCGTTCTTCCTGTCGGTGAACTACCCCGACGGCCCGCGACACGACCTGGGACTCGACGAGCTGCTGTTCACGATCGCCATGACCGCCATCTTGTTCTGGTACCGGCGCAAGCCGCGGCCGGCCGGGCATGTCATCGCGCTCTTGGCGCTGATGTACGCGCCCGTCCGCTTCGGCCTCGACTTCCTGCGGGCCACCGACGTGGCGCGGCCCGACCAGCGCTACGCGGGGATGACGCCGGCCCAGTGGGCCTGCCTGGCGACGGTCGCGCTGGCCGGCAAGCTCATGGCATCTCGTCCTCGGCCCGTGACGTGAGGTCGTCGTAGACTCGCGCCTCCGCGTCCAGGTCGCACTCGTTCAGGAAGGCGGCGTAGCTCATGAACGCCGTCAAGTACGACAGGTCCCGGGCCCAGGCCGGCAGGTGCTCGGGCGGGCGGACGATTCCCTCGCGCACCAGCCGCCCGAACAGCGGCACGTCCTCGACGGAGATCTTGCCGACGAAGAACAGCGGCGCGGCGCCCGGGTTGCCCTTGACCAGCGCCACGCGCAAGAAGTTCGTCACACGCAGCAGGCCATCCAGGTAGCAGACGTCCTTCGTGAATGGCGCGCCGCCGGCGACCAGTCCGCCCCGGAAGACCCGCCGGGCGCTGTCGTAAGCCGCGCTGCGATCGTTGTTGTCGCGTTCCAGGAAGAACCGGTAGACCTGGCAGAAGTCGGCGCCGTCCTCGGCCATCTTGATGGCCAGCGTGCGGTCCGCCAGACGGCGGAGCCGGTCGATGCTGGTCGATTGGGTCAGGAACTCGGTCAAGACCGCGAGACCCTCTTGCGTGCCGGTGGTGCGCGGCGATGGATACCCGATGAACGGCATCACGGGCTGCGCGCGCCCGTTGAGCGCGGTGGCCACGTGGACCTGCCCTTCGTGGAACGCGAGCTGAGCCAGGTCTCGCTCCGAGAACCGCACGCCCCGCTTGATGCGGACGGCATCCACGCCTGCCACCGCCTTGGCGGCGATGCCGTCGACCACCTCGACGCGAATCGACTGGTCGGGGAAAAACCGCGCGAAGCGCTGGGCCAGCAGCGGGACGACCTCGTCGGCGGTGTAGACCAGCTCGTCCTGGGGACTGGGAATGGGTGCCCGGCCCGCCACGCCGTCGACGACGCGCCTGAAATGCTGGGCCAGGTCCAAGTTGGTCGTCCGCCGGTCCGCGGTGAGGCTGGCCGGCCGCCCGTACAGCTCGACCGAGTGGTGGTAAAAGTCGCGCGTGCCGGCGGCGCCCAGCATGCGGGCCGCCGTCGCGAACGCGTCGCAGGTGTCCCGCAGGAACGCCTCGATCGCGTTGTCGCCGGTCAGCTGGCTCTTGAGATCGCGGAAGCGCCCGCCGGCGTCCGTCACTTCGGGCGCGATCTGGTACTCGGGGCGCGGCAGCTCCCGCCCGTCCGCCGCCAAGAACGCGCGCTCGACCTCATCGGGCCAGGACAGCAACCGCAGCACCCGGATCGGCCGCTGAGCGTCCAGGATTTGCCCCGACACCTCCACGAGGAGCCGCGCCGTCCGACCCGAGATCGTCGCCGGCGGTGTCAGGTGCCGATCCCCACGCGGATGCCGGGCGGCACCGAGTAGGTGATCCAGGCGTTGCCGCCCACCACCGCGCCGCGGCCGATGACGGTGGCCCCGCCCAAGATGGTGGCGTTCGCGTAGATCGTGACCTCGTCCTCGATCGTGGGATGTCGCTTGCCGGCCTGGACATCGCCTTTGCCGCGGTCGCGCACCGACAGCGCGCCCAGCGTCACGCCCTGGTAGATGCGCACCCGGTTGCCGATGTGGCAGGTCTCGCCGATGACGATTCCGGTGCCGTGGTCGATGAAGAACGACGCGCCGATGGTGGCGCCGGGGTGGATGTCGATGCCCGTGCGCGAATGAGCGTACTCCGTCAGCATGCGCGGGACGACCTGCGCGCCATATCCGATCAGCCGGTGCGCGACCCGGTAGATGGCGATCGCGTAGAGGCCCGGGTAGCAGGCGACGATCTCGTCGATGCCGCTGGCGGCCGGGTCGCTCTCGTAGGCCGCCAGGACGTCCTTGGCCAGCTCGGCGCGGATGTCGGGGAGCGCTTCCAGCAGCTTGCCGGTGGTGGCCCGGGCGCGCTTGGCGCAACGATCCAGCGGGCGCTGCTTGCCGCCGCACAACCGGTGCAGCCCCAGGAAGATGGCCGTCTCGAGGTGGGTCTCCAGAGAGCCGATCGTCGCCGCGACGTGGTCCTGCAGGCTGCCGCCGTCCGTTCCCAGGCGGTGCGATTCGGGGAACAGGACCTCCAGCAACTCCTCGACCAGGATGCGGACGTCCTGGCGCGACGGCAGCGGCCCCTCGGCGGCCAGGCCAGTCTTGAGGTCACCGGCCGCCGACAGGACGCGCGCGGCCAGCGCATGATGCGTTCCGGTCTCGGGGAGCCGTCGAACCCTGGCCATGCCTGAGATTACACCACGCCCGTGGGGCGGCCAGCGCGCGCCGCCAGGGCGGCCGCCAGCTTGGACATCACCTCGGGGCGGCGCGCTTCGGGGACCGTCACGCGCGTGGGCATCCCGCCACCGAGGTCGAACATCTTCACGAAGTCCAACCCGGACTCGAAGTCGGCGGCGATGGTCAGCGAACCCGAGTCGCGCACCACCGCCACCGGCGACCGCTCCTGGCCGATCAGCAGGAGCTCGGTCTTGTCGTAGGGGCGCCCCGCCGACTCGACGAACGCGACGCCATCGATGATCTGATAGCGCTCGGCGAGCCGCTTGCTCTCGTCCAGCAGCGGATCGATCTCGCGGGCGGCGTCTTCGATCTCCTGCCACAGCACGGGCGCCTTGCCGCGCGCCAACAGGAACTGGATGACCCGGTGCTTCAGCGTTTCGTCGCGAAACCGCGCGCGCAGCGCCCGGTCGATGCGCGCCGCGATCGGCCCCGGCTGCCCCCGCCGCGTGTCAATCGCGCGCGCGTCGTCGTCCGCGCCGTCGTAGGGCTCGACCCCGCCCAGCACCCACTTGGCCCCCGAGTAGAGCCCGTCCAGATCCAGGTGCATGGCGACCGTGTCGACGGGCCCCGCCCGTTCCACCACCTCAGGCGTGACCAGCTCGGGGCAGGCCCCGTGCTCGGCCTTGGTCGCCAGCACGAACCGGGGGTCGTCTTTGTAGTCGGCGTGGCGGTCGTGATCGTGGTGGTCGACCCAGGCCGCCAGCCGCGAGCCCAGCCCCCGGATGAACGGGAGGGTCGTCTTGTCGAACCCCGCCCCCGCCCCCTCGCTGGCGAACGCGACGTCCAGCACCGCCACCCGCCCCTCAATCTTCGACGCAGGCGGCAGCGTCCGCGGTGTCAGGAACGCAAACCGCGGAAGCGTGGACGGGGGAGGCGCCATGGTGCGCGGAGGATACTCGACTTTCCCCGCCCCGGCCGTCGAGTCGCGCCGAGACTACTGGCAGTAGCCGTAAGTCGGCGACTGGTTCACGCAGGTGGTGCCCGAAGGACACTCGCCGTTCGTCATGCACGTCTTGCGGCAGCTCTGGTCACCGCCGGCATTGATACAGGTATATCCGGGTGCGCAATCCTGGAGGAGCTTGCACCCCATGCCGGTCGTCTTCGTCCCCGCACAGTCGCACTCGACGCTTGCGCTGAATGCGAAGCATGCAAAGCCGGATGCACATCCGCCCCCGGTCACGGGGTTACAGGCATTTTGAGGCAAGGCGCACACACTGAACTGGTACGATTTGTTGTTGATAGCGGTGACCGAGCAAGTCGTGCCCAGCGACGCGCAGTCGGCGTTGTCATGTGCGCGGTCACAATATTTGTGACAATGAGCCGTCCCGCATTCGGCGAGACAATAAAGCCCGGGCGAGCAATCGGTGGCGTTCGAGGAGTCGCAGGTGTCGCCGACCTTCTTCGTCCCCGGTTTCCCGGTCAGGCAGCTGACTGCGCCGCCACTCACCGCGCACCAGCCACAGCTACAGCCGTATTCGCAGGCAGGGTTGCAGGGCTGGCCGTCCAGCGGTCGCGAGCAGGTTGCCGCGTCGGGCGTGGTGGACATGCACTGGGGCGCTGCCGGAACGTCGGTGCCGGCGTCACGGCGGTAGCAACGGCTGTTGGAGGCGCACTTGTAGTCGTCGGGGCAGGCGCGGTTCGGCCCGCACATCAACCCGCCCTCCACGATGTTCGGGTTGTAGCAGCCGACCACGCTCAGGGCCGTCAGCAGAAGTGCTCCTGCCGTGCGAAGGCTTTTCACCGACCGCATCACTCGTTGCAGGCGCCAAAAACGCTCGATAGCCCGCCGCCCGGGAGCAAGATTGGGACACAGTTGCGATAATCCGATTGACAGCCAAACTCGCCCGCGTCCCTCCGCGTGAGGTCCGCACCTCCATCGGGCGACGGCAGGCGGCACACCCTCGCACATTTCTTGCCGTTGCTGCGCAGCTCCGCGCAAACCAGGCCACCGAAACAGTCTGTGGAGTGCGTGCAGGGCAGGCCAGGTCCAACGCCGGGACCGCTGTAACAGTCGCAGAACGTGGTTGCGTTCTGTTCGGACAAATAGCAGGAGTTGTTGGGGGACGCGCATCCGGAATGACCCGTCACGCTTGCAACCCCGTTCACGGGGTCGCATTGGCTAACGGGCACCGTGCAAAACAGACTCCCGCCACCCGCGTCCATCGTGCAGGTCGAGCCGGTCGGACAATCAGCATTCGTCCGACAGAACTTGTAACAACGCGGACTGCAAGCGTTTGGCTTGATGCATGCGGTGCCGGGCTGGCAGTTGTCCGACTGGGTGGCCGGATCGGAGCCGACCATCGAGGGATCACAAAAGTCGAAGAGGCCGATCGTCTTCCCTTTGGGTGAAAGCTGGTTGCACGTTCGGGCGCCCGCGCTGTTCACCGAGCACTTCTTGTCGCAGGCGGCGCAGCCGACGTTGCAGACCGGGTCGCAAGCGCCCCCGTCGAAGGTGGTGGTGCAGTTGCTGACCGGGGCCAGGCAGGCAGCTCCGGCGGAGCCACCGATGCCCCCTTTGCCGCCCGAGCCCTTGGCGCCGGCCATGCCTCCGGCACCACCCCCGCCTTTGCCCCCGATCGCCTGGGTGCCGCCCGTGGCCCCGCCAGCGCCGCCGCCCGAGCTGACACACACGTGCGGGTTCTTGCTCGTGTCGCAGGTGAAGTCGTCGGGGCAAAGATCGCCCGGCATGGCGCACAGCAAGCCGCCGGAAACGATATGCGGCTTGTAGCAGCCGCCGCTGGCCACGAGGTTGGCCACGAGGACCGACAGAGCCGCTGCCGCCGCCGGGCGCAACGCTAGAACCTCAGCCCGAACGCGCCGCCGGCCAGGCCGGGGGCCAGCCAGGGTGTGAAGCTCACGGGGGTTCCGGGCTCCGGAGGGGCACTGCTGGATTCGGACGACGAACCGTTCGTGATCAGCACGACGCCACCCGCGACCGCCACGGCCGTACCGGCGATGCCGCAGACGATCGCGATGATGTTCGCGGTCTTCCCCTGGGATTGGAGGCTCTGGTCGTAGACCTTGCCCGCCTTCGAATCGGCGCTCAGCGTATCGCCGCGGTTCTTGGCCTTGAGGGCTTCGACGACCGCCACCGCATCGGCGGCGACGCCGACACCCACCATCGTCCAGCCGATGATCCGTTGCGTGGTCGACGGGGGCTCGGGTTCACGCGACGGCGTCGTGATGACGGCAGGAGGAGGAGGCGGCGGCGGGGGCGGGAGCTCGGTCGCCGTCGGCACCGGATTGGCCGGCGTCGTCTTGGGCGGCGTCACGGGAATGGGAGGCGGCTGCACGGCCGCGGCAGCCTTGCGTTTGTCCTCGATCAGCTTCTCCTGCGCGGCGATCTTCCGCTCGACGTCCTCGCGATTGCGCGCCTCCGGCGAACGCTGCAGATAGCGCCGGTAGAAATGGACCGCGTCCTGGGGCTGATCGTTCAGGCGGTAGGCCTGCGCGATGTTGTAGAGCATCACCGGATCGCCGTCGATCTCGTACACCTTCTGGTACTCGTCGACGGCCTCCCCGTACTTGCCGAGGTCGTAGGCCCGCGTCGCGCGGTCGTAATGCTGGTGGACTTCCTGCTTTTGCTGCGGCGTCAACTGGGCGTGTGCCGAGCGCCCCATGGCGACGAAGGCCGCGACCGCAAACACCAGCGTCGGGAAAGGCCGAAAAGGGCGCGTCATCGATCGATGCTCTCTTAGTGAGTATCCGGAGCGGGTAAGTGGAGCCGGCCGCGACTGCCCGGTTGCGAGGCGCATACAATAGCCTACCCGGGTAGGGTTGGAAAGAAAGACCCCGGGCTGCGCCGGCTTGTTGTAGGTTGCGCCTCAACCCCCCCGCTTAGGAGGATCCGGATGCCTTGCCGAAACTTGCCGCGCCCCGCGATGGCGGCGTCGCTCACCCTCCTCGTCGCTCTCGCGTCGTGTCAGACCGAGAAAGCGACGGCGCCCACGACTTGCTGCGATCAGCCGAAGATCCCCGCCGGCGTTCCGTCCTTCACAGTCATTCGCGACGAGGTCACCGGACCGACCGATGGCCAGGACGTGAAGTTGCACGTCGCGTTGAAACAGAAGACCAAGCGCGACGACATCTACCCGGCGCTCCAGTTCCTCTATCGCTACGCGATGACGCGGAACACCTTCGAGCCGACGGCGTTCCTGGGCGCCTTCTACAAGACCGAGGGCGACGCGCAGACGGGCGCCAACCCGGTCGCCAAGATCTGGCGCGAGCACGGCGACAAGGGTCCCAAATGCGAGAACGCCATTCCGTTGGAATTCCCCGAAGAGGTCGCCAAGGCCTTCCAACACAGCCTGGGCCGTGACCAGCCCGAGGACCTGGAAGACACCTGCCACCTCTCGGACAAAAAGAGGGTCGCCCGCGTCGACGACAACTTCAAACACCAGCCGACCATGAAGGTCGACGACGCGAACAAGTCCGTCGAGGTCACGTACCCGTACCTCGAGAGCGGCAAGGACGAGTACGTGAAGTCACTGTCGTTCAACGCGGCGATGACGTACTGGGCAGAGTTCCTGACCGGAATGTTCGCCAAGGCTCCCGAGCTGCGGCAGGTCACGTACAACGGCCTGCTGGACGATCAGCCGGTCCTGAAGGTCACGGTCACCCGCCAGGAGTTCGACCAGCACCTGTCGACCGTGCAGGAGACGATCGCCTCCTACGCGGCGATCACCTTCGCGAAGCTGGGCCTGCACAAGACCGACGACAAAGGCGCCATGAAGGACCAGGAGCAGCAAAAGACCAAGACGTACATGGCGGCGCTCTCGTTCATTCCGAAAGACCGCGTCTTCGTCTCGCCCAAGCTGACCAAGGCCGCCGCCGGCGGCGGTGGCGGCAAACACGGCAAGCGCAAGTAGGGCGGTGGCTAGAACCAATGCCGGTCAGCCAAGCGCCAGGACGCCAGGGACGCCAAAAGATTTGCAGGAGCCTTCAGAAGCTCCGGATCAGGAGCTCCTGGCGTCCTCGCGTCCTGGCGTTTAACTGAACGGCGTCGCGCCTAGAACCGGGGCATCTTCACGACGCCCAAGCCCAGCAGCAGCCCCAGCACGCCGATCGCGACCGACAAGAGGGCGGTGATCGAAGACCGGTTCACCGCCCGCTGAAGCGCGTTTTCGCCCTGCTGGCGCGGTCGCACGACGTACTGGGCCACGCCAGTCAGGATCAGGATGACGCTGCAAAGGATGAAGAACTTGGGGAGCAGTCGCGCGGCGGGGTTCACCGGAGCCTCCGAAGCTATTCTACGCCGCGCCGGGCGAGCTCGTCGTAAAGGGCCATCAAGCGCCGGGTGACAGGCCCGGGAACGCCCGTCCCGACCGGCTTGCCGTCGACCGTCGTGACCGGCAAAACGGCGCGCGTCGCGCTGGTGATGAAGACCTCGCGCGCGCCGCGCAGCTCGTCGGGCGAGAACCGCCGCTCTTCGAACGGGAACTTGTTCTCCCGGCACAGGTCGATGACCTTGGCGCGCGTGATGCCGTCCAGGATTCCGACCGCCGGGGGCGGCGTCCAGATCTGGCCGTTGCTCACGATGAAGATGTTGCTGCTCGCCCCTTCGGCGATGCAGCCGTCGTCCGCGCACAGGATCGCCTCGTAGGCCCCGTTGCGGCGGCGCGCCTCGCCCAGGGCCAGCACGTTGTTGAGGTAGTTCCCGGACTTGACGGCCGGGTCGATGGCCCGGGGGTTGTTGCGTGGGATCGACACGATCGTGACGGCGACCCCCTTGCCGTACATCTCGGGGGTCGGCGCCCCCAGCGGAAACACGATGACGATCAGCTGGGTGTCGTCGCTGGACGCCGGGTCGAGGTCCAGCTTGCCCGACCCGCGGGTCAACATGACGCGCACGCGCGACTCGGGGTTGCCGGCGGCGGCCATGGTTTCGGCGATCGCCTTTTCGATGGTGGCCCGGGGCGGCCACCGAAGCCCGATCCGCTCGGCCGAACGCTCGAGCCTCACCAGGTGGTCCTGGGCGGCAAACAGGCGCCCATAGGCCGTGCCGATGGTCTCGTAAACGCTGTCTCCATACAGAAAACCCCGGTCGAACACGGAGATTTTAGCGTCTTCGGGCAGACAGACACGCCCCCCGATGTGCACGCGAATAGACATGGAGCGGCAGAACCCTAGTACATCCGCGGCGGCTCGGCTATTTTGGTCGCTGGAGCCCCCGGTGAACATTCTGCGTGTCCGCTGCAGGAACCTCGAAGAGTTCGAAGAGCACTACCGCCTCGACATCCCCACAGGGGGGGTGTTCTGCCCCACCACCACCGAGCTCGCGCCCGGAACAGCCGTGGTCGTCGAGATGGCGTGTGATGGACTGCCCAACAAAGTCCTGATCCGCGGCAAGGTGACGGCCTGGCGCCCGGCCCTGCCCCGCATGCGCGTCCGCGCGGGCGCGACCGTGGCCTTCGACGCCGACGAGCAGGCCAAGCGAGACTTCATGCTGGAGACGCTCCGTGGCAACCGGCCCGCGACGCGCAAGCGCAAGCACACGCGCATCCCGATCGGCATCCCCTGCCGGATCCGCATCGCCGCCGGGCTGGACCTCATCGACGCCGAGCTGCGCGAGATCAGCGTCAGCGGCGGCCTGATCCTGGGGCCGGTGCAGCCCCCCATCGGTACGGACGTCGTCCTCGAGATCACGCCCCCGGGCAGCGAGGCGCCGTTCGACCTTTCCGGCCGCGTCGTTTACCATGCCGGCGAGAACCAGACCGGCGTGCGCTTCATCTACCGCGAAGGTGGCGGGTCGCGCCGACTGCGCGAGCTGGTCCGCCGCTTCAAGACGATGTGACCCAACCGCCCGGCGCGGCTCTCACCTGGCGAACGACCCCACCCGGAGGACGACGAGCATGCGAAAGACACTTCCCTATCTGTTGGCGCTCGGGCTGTTGACGGCTGCCGGCGCCGCCCGCGCCAGCCACTATGCGGTCGCGGACGTCCCGCGCATCATCACGTCCGCCCAGGTCGAGAAGCTGCACAAGGGGAAGGTCCAGACCACCGAGCAGCTGCTGGAAAAGGGCGCCAAGGCCAAGGACCGGCAGGCGCTGGCGAAAGCAACCGGTCTCAAGCCGGCCGAGCTGCTGGACCTGGTCCGGCGGGCCGACCTCCTGCGGATCAAGGGCGTCGGCTCCGAGATGGTACTGCTGTTCGAGGCGGCCGGCGTCATGTGCACGGCCGACCTCATCACCAAGGACCCGGCGACGCTGACGGCGGCCATGGACAAGGCCAACAAGACGGCGAAGATCTCCGAGAAGCCCCCGACCGAGCCTCAGCTGGTCGACTGGATCGGGCAGGCCAAGAAGCTTCCCCAGATCATCGAAGGGCAATAGCTCCGAAGCCCAGGTCCCGAGCGGGAAACCTCCGAAATACCCTGGGTTTCGGTTCTGACCGAAGTTTGTTAGAGTCGCGGGTCGCATGGCCCCCGGACGTGATTCGCTCGCCGTCTCGGCCCAGCAGGGGCAACCCCATGGCCCGGTCCCCGGGCAGCTCCCCCCGGGGTCGGTCGTCGGGGGCCGCTTCCGGCTAGAAGCGGTCATAGGCCAGGATGCTGTCAGCCAGACCTACCGCGCCGCGGACGCCAACCGGCGCGGGCCGGCCGCCGTGCGCGTGATCCCGATGCGGGTGGTGGGGACAGCGGCGGCGCAGCTGGTCACGGACATCGAGAACGCCAGCGCGCTGGTGCACAAGAACCTCATCGAGGTGCTGACCGCCGGACGTGAGGCGGACTACATCTTCATCGCGACCGAGCTGCTCGACGGCCAGACGCTTCGAGAGTTCATAGACGGCAAGCGGACCGAAGGGCACGGCGTCTCGTTCAAGGGGGCCTGCAACCTCATCACCCACGTCGCCAACGGGCTCGAGCGCGCGGCTGGCTTCATGCCCCACGGCGGCCTGAACCCGGCCTCCATCTGGGTCAACAAGGCGGGACGGGTGAAGGTCGCCGACCTGGGGCTGGCGCGAACCGTCCCCGCTCTGGCCCGGCGCGGCGCCCCAGCCGGTGCCCCTGATCACCTGTATGTCGCGCCCGAGGTGCTGGCCGGCGCGCCGCCGACCTCCGCCTCCGACGTCTACTCGATGGCGATGCTGCTTTACGAGGTGCTGACAGGGCACCTGCCGACCAACCCGTTCTTACCAGCCAGCCAGGCCGTCCCCGAGGTCCCACCGGTGGTCGACGCGATCCTGGCCAAGGCGTTCGCGGCAGCTCCCGAACATCGATTCGCGACCCCGATGGAGCTGCGGGACGCGCTGGCCGCGGCGCTGGCTGGCGGCACACCGGGCACCGCAACCAACCTGGGGGCAGCGGCCGCCGCGCAGCCGGCGGCGCCGGTCCAGCCGGTTCAGGTTGCCTCGGCGAAGGAGACGGCCTCGGCCAGCCCGCGCAGCACCTTGGGGCGGACGTTCAACGTCGCGCAGGCCGCGGGGGCGGCCATCGACGAGTCGCAAGAGCGCTGGCTGGTGCAGAAGGACCGGCTGGATTTCGGCCCATTTTCGCTGGCGCAGATCCGGGCGCAGATCGCGCGCGGCGAAATTCTGGGCGAGCACCTGCTGGTCGACAGTGACACCGGCGAACGCCAGAAGGTCAAAGACTTCCCGCTGCTGCGCGAGTTCACGAAGACTTCCGAGCGGCACCGCGAACAGAACCGGCGTGCCGTCGCCGAGCAGAACGCAGAGAAGTCGGACAAACGGAAGTCGATCTTCACGTTCTTCTTCGCCCTGGTCGCGCTGGTGGTGGCGGTGGGCGGCGTCGTGCTTTACGTCTGGACCCGCAAGGCTGGTGACGACACCAAGATCGCGTCGCGCACCGACGAGGCGGACATCGACGCCTTCCTCAAGGACGTGAAGCTCAGCTTTCAACGCGCCACGGTCGCCAAACGCGGCAGCGGTGGCGGCCACCACGCGGCGGGCGCCGACAGCGAGTTCAACAATGACTCGAACTTCGGCGACGCCTCCAAGTACGCGGCCGCCGGCGACGAGACGCTGGACGGCGACGTGATCGAAGCGACGATGATGCACCACTACCGCGGGCTGGTTCCCTGCCTGATGGCCGAGCGCAAGCACAACCCGGGGCTGAGCGAGATGAGCTTGGAGTTCGTGATCCGCGGGACTGGCAAGGTCTCGGCGGTGAAGGTGAACGGTCAGCGCGGGGGCTTCGCCAGCTGCGTGCAGGGTCGCATGCCGACCTTCCCGAAGTTCAACGGCACGAAGACCATCGCCAGCTGGTCGATGTCGATGCGCTGAGGCGCGGCGGCAGCTCCGCCCAAGCGATCAGCGGGCGAAGCCGGCGGAGCGCTCTTTGGCGGTGGCGGGAGCCGCCAGGCGGAACCCGAGCACGTCCTCGTAGGCGAACGAGAACCGCTCGTCCTTGGTGGTGGAGATCGCGATGTAGTTGTCTTTCAGCTCGATCCGCGTGACGCGCGGAATCGCCAGCAGGTCGCCCGGGTTCGAAACGAAGCAGGTCGCCTCGCGCGCTTCGGGGATCTTGTAGGTTCCCGCGCGCCCCTCGGCACCCTCTCCCTCCAGGATCTGGACGATGATCTCTCGCGTCATGGTTCGAGTCTAAGACGATCTCTCCGACGAGGCTATACTGCGCGGATGATTGGCCGCGCGGCGCTGGCGCTGGCGGTCGCGGCGGCCTGGCTGGGCGCGGCGCGTGCGACCGTCTGGCCGGGCGCGATCGAGGTCGAAGGGCGTGCGCTGGCGGCCGGGCCGGAAGGCGAGCGCGCGGATGCGGTCGCGCGGTTCGTCACGCGGTACGGGACGGCAGCGGCCGCCCCCTGGCTGCGGCCCCTGATGTCGGACGGTGCGCCCCAGGTGCGGTTGCTGGTTGCGCGCTTCCTGGTGCGCGCGGGCGACGCCGTCGCGCGGCAACAGGCGCTGGCCTGGTTGACCGGGCAATCGTCGAGCTCGGCTGACCGCACCCTGGGGCTGGACGCTCTGTCATTCGAGGCCGTGCGCGGCGACGGGACGCCCGAAGTGCGGGCGGCCTTCGAACAGGCGGCCCGCGACCCCGACGCGCAAACGCGCGCTCATGCCCTCGACGCCCTGGGGCGGCTCGATGCGGCCGGGCCCGGCCGGGCCTCTGCCTCGCTGGCCGTGATCCTGGGGTGTCTCGACGACCTGGATCGGGAGGTCCGCGTTCGCGCCGTGCGTCTGGTCGCCCGCGCCGCCAGCCTTCATCCCGCGGCCGCTGCTCAGGCCGCGCCGCTGCTGCTCGAGCGGCTGGATGACGCCGATCGGCTGGTCCGCGTCACCGCGCTGGGCGCCCTGGGCGCGCTGCGAGACCCGCGGGTGGTGCCGGCGCTGTTGCGCGTGGCGGCTGCCGATCCGCCCGACCTGCAGGTGGCGGCGGTGGACGCGATGGGCTGGCCGGGGGCCGCGGCGGCGGTGCCCTTCCTGGCCAAGCTGCTGCTGCGCCGGCCGGCGGACGAAGCGGCCCGTCACGCCGCACGGGCGCTGGGCGGCATCGCGAACCCAGCCGCCGTCGCCGCCCTGGTTGGTGCGCTCCGCGCGCCGCCGGTGCCCGACGAGATTGGCCGCGCGCTGGTCGATGCCGGCGCGGCCGCCGTGGGCCCCCTGCTGCGCGAGCTGGACGGGCAGGACGTCGCCACCGCCGCGCGCGCGATCGTGGTGCTGGGCGAGATCGGCGATCCGCGCGCGGTTGCCCCGCTTGCCCGCGCCGTCCGCCATCACGGCGGGACCGGCCCCCTGGTGCTGGTCGCGGCCGCGGCCCTGGGCCACCTGCACAATCCCGAATCGCTGGCCGCGCTGGCGCAGGCGACGGGGGCGGCGGAGCCCGAGGTCCGTCGCGTGGCGCTGGCGGCGCTGGTCACGCTGGGCGACAGCGGCGCCGCTGGTCTGGCGGAGCAGGGTCTGGCCGACGCCGACCCCGCCGTCCGCGCGGCGGCGGCCCGACTGGCCTCGCGGCTAGGCGGCGAAAGCCACGCCGCAGCCGCGCTGGCGGATTGGCTGGGCGACGAGGCGGGCGAGGTGCGCCTGGCCGCCGCTCAGGCGCTGCGGGCGTTTCCCGTGCCGGCGGAGGCGCGGCGCGCGGTGCTGGCGCGGGCTGTGGCGGCCGCGTCGTCGCGGCCGGCGAGCGCCGGCTCGGACGAGGAGGTCGGCGCGATCGCCGACGCGCTGGAGGCGCTGGCGACGCCCGACGACGCGAGCCGCCTGGACGCCGCGTTCCGCGCCGGCGTCCCCACCCGAATTCTCGGGCCCGCGCTGCGGGCCGCCCACGCGCGGGCTCCGATCACCGATCGCGCGCTCGTGCGGCGTTTGCTGGATGAGCTGGCGGGCCAACCGCCCGCAGCGCTGGCGGCGGCCGACGCGCTGGGCGCCGCCCGGCTGTCCGACGACGACGCGGTTTCGCTGGCCCAAGCCGCCCGCGACGGCGAACCGGCGCTGCGCGCGCGACTGTGCGCCGCCGTCACGAATCTTTCCGACGCTGCCGGCTGGCTGGCCGCCTGGATGGCGCCGGCGCAGCCCCTGGAGGTACGGGCCGCGGCTGCGTGGGCCGCGCGCGCGCATCCCGAGCTCGCCGATGTCCTGCGCGGCCTCACGCGGCGCGCCGGAGGCGCCGCTTGCGGCCAACGCCGCCGCGGCGCTGACCTGGTCAAAGCACCGGGCCTCTGGCCGGTCCGCCGGGGCGCGGCTGGTCGAGACGAACGGCACCCCGGCAGCCGGTCGCTGGGTCACCATCCGCGGCGGCGGCATCGCGGTGGCGGTCCGCAGCGACGGCGGCGGCGACCTTCGCGTCGACGGGCTGCCCGAGGGTCCCGTCACGATCGAGCCCGCGGACTAGCTCCTAGGCGCGCGCCAGCCGGGTCATGACCGTGGCGATCGCGTCCGGCAGGTCTCCTGCCAGCGTACCGTCGCCAAAGCGCCCCGCCAGGTCTTCGCCCGCGCGGCCGTGAACGTAGACGGCGACCTGCGCGGCCGCCAGCGGATCCATCCGCCGCGCCAGCAGCGCGCCCGTGACGCCGCACAACACATCGCCGCTGCCGGCGGTCGCCAGAGCCGCGCAGGCGGTCGGGTTGATGAACACCCGTCCGTCGGGTGCCGCGATCACCGTCCGCGCCCCCTTCAGGACGACCACCGCCCGCGCGGCCAAGGCCAGCGCGCGGGCCTCACCAACCCGGTCGGCCTGGACGTCGGCGATCGACTTGCCGACCAGGCGCCCCATCTCGCCCGGATGGGGGGTGAGGACGCGTGGCGCCGGCGCGTTCGCCAGCACGGCCGCCGCGTCGGTTCCGAGAGCGTTGAGCCCGTCGGCATCGATCACCATCGGTTGCGGCAGGCGCGCCGCCAGGTCGCGAACCACCGCCCGCATGCCGTCGCCGGTCGGAATGCCGGGACCGATCGCGACCGCCTGCATGCGGGCGGCCAGCATCTCGATCGCCGCGGTGCCCTGGCCTGCCGCCGGCTCATCACCGTCGGCGTACCGGGCGGTCATCACTTCCAACGTCTTGGCGTCGAGCGCAGTCTGACCGGCGGCCGTCGTCGCGACGGTCACCAGCCCGGCGCCCGCGCGGAGCGCCGCACGGCCCACCAGCAGCGCGGCGCCCGTCTTGCCGGCCGAGCCCGCCACCACCAACAGATGTCCCGAGCTCCCCTTGTGCGCGTCCGCCGCACGGCGCGGCAGGCGCGCGGCCACGCCCGCGGCATCCAGCAGGAAGGCCCGCGCCGCGCCGTCTGCGCGCGCGATCGGAACACCCAGATCCACCACCTCGACCCGCCCCGCCGCGCCGGCTGCCTCGACGGCCAGGCCCATCTTCCAGGCTCCCATCGTGGCCGTCACGTCGGCACGAAAGACGAGCCCCGCGGCGCGGCCGGTGTCGGCGTCGAGGCCGGTGGGGACGTCGGCGGCCAGCTTGCGCGCCGCAACCTGGTTCATGGCCTCCAGGGCTGGAGCGGCAGCGCCGCGAACCGGACCGTGAAAGCCGGTTCCGAACAGCGCGTCCACGACGACGGCGGCACCGTCCAGGCAGGCGCGCCAGGCCGCCGGTTCGGTCCAGCCGCTGCCGTCCTGAACGTCGATCTGTAGCCGCTGGGCGGCTGCCAGCGCGACGGCGGCGTCACCGCGCACCTGCCTGGCCGGCGCCGCCAGCAGCACGCGCACGGGGATCCCGGCCAGCGCCAGGTGGCGGGCAGCCACCAGGCCGTCGCCCCCGTTCGACCCGGGCCCGCAGACGATCGCGATCGGCCCCCTCGCCCCACCCCGCTCGCGCCGCGCAATTTCGGCCAGCCCGCGCCCCGCGTTCTCCATGAGGAGCAGCGTCGGGACCCCCAGCTCGCGCGCCGCCGCCGCGTCGGCGGCCCGCATCTCGGCTGCGGTCAGCACCGGCGCGAAAGTCATCCGGGTCTCGAATCGCGATCGATGACGGCGCGCAGCTCCGCGACGGCGGCCGGCAGGCCGAGCATCACCGCCCGAGCGATCAGGCCGTGGCCGATGTTCAGCTCTTCCAGGCCGGGCAGCGCCACGACCGGCGCGAGGTTCGCGTAGTCCAGGCCGTGCCCAGCCCCGAGGCGCATCCCAGCGTCCGCGGCGGCGCGCGCGGCCAGCTCCAGCCGCTGCAGCTGCCGCGCCATCTCGGGGCTCCGCGCCGGCGCCAGGCAGTAGTCGCCGGTGTGCAGCTCGACGGTGCCGACGCCGCCCAGCCGCGCCGACGCTTCGACGACGCTCGGCTCGGGGTCGATGAACAAGCTGACGCCAATGCCCGCCTCGGACAGCGCGTGCGCCACTTTCTCGACCAACCCGCCGGGCGCGACGGCCAGCCCACCTTCGGTGGTGCGCTCCTGCCGCTTCTCGGGCACCAGCGTGCAGAAGTCGGGCTTCACCTGGCGCGCGATCGCCAGCATCTCCTCGGTGGCCGCCATCTCCAGGTTCAGCACGCCGCGCACCGTCTCGCGCAGGATGCGCACGTCGCGGTCCTGAATGTGCCGCCGATCCTCCCGCAGGTGAACCGTGATGCCGTCGGCGCCGGACAGCTCGCACAGCGTGGCGGCGGCCACCGGGTCGGGATAGCGGGTGCCGCGCTGCTGGCGCAACGTCGCCACGTGGTCGACGTTCACATAGAGGCGCACGATTATCCCGCGAGCTCGCGCTGCAGGGTCTGCGCGATCTCGTTGGCTTGCGCCTTGATGCCCGCCTCGTCCGTCCCCTCGATCATCACGCGCGCCTTCGACTCGGTGCCCGAGTACCGGACCACCACGCGCCCTTCCGAACCGAGGCGCTTCTCCACCGACGCGATCACCTTCTGAACCGCCGGCATCTCCTCGAACGGTCGCTTCTTGCCGACCGGGAAGTTCAGCAGGACCTGCGGGTAACGCGTCATCACCTTGGCCAGCTCGGACAGCGGCTTGCCCTCGGACACCATCACGGCCAGGACCCGCAACGCGGCGACCATTCCATCGCCGGTCGTCGCGTGGTCCAGGAAGATGATGTGCCCCGACTGCTCGCCGCCCAGCGACAGCCCCTTTTCGCGCATAGCCTCGACGACGTAGCGGTCACCGACTGCCGTGCGCAGCAACTTGCCCCCCTTGGAGGCCAGCGCGCGCTCCAGCCCTAAATTCGACATCACCGTTGCCACGACCGTCTGTTGCGGCAGCTCGCCGCGGGCCAGCATGCGCGTGGCCAGGATGGCCATGACCTGGTCGCCGTCGACGATGTTCCCCTTCTCGTCGGCCAGGATCAGCCGGTCGGCGTCGCCGTCCAGCGCGACCCCCAGAGCCGCGCCCGACTGGCGCACCTCTTCAGCCAGCTTCTCGGGGTACAAAGCCCCGCACTCGTAGTTGATGTTGCGTCCGTCGGGCCAGACGTTCAGCTCGATCACCTCGGCGCCCAGCTCTTGAAAAACCTGCGGTGCCACCTCGTAGGCGGCTCCGTTCGAGCAGTCGACCACCACCTTCACACCGTCCAGCGTGTGCTCCTTCGGGAACACCTGTTTGAGGAACTGGACGTAACGCCCGCCGGCGTCCTCGATGCGGACCGCCTTGCCGATGGCGTCAGGCTCGGCACGGGCTGCTGCGTCCCCGGCCGCGATCCGCTCCATGCTGCGTTCCAGCTCGGCCTCGATCTCGTCCGGCAGCTTGAATCCGTCGGCCGCGAAGATCTTGATGCCGTTGTCCTGGTAGGGGTTGTGCGAGGCGCTGATCACGACGCCCGCGTCGGCGCGCATCGACCAGGTGATGAACGCGATTCCCGGTGTCGGAAGCGGTCCCACCAACATGACGTCGGCGCCGGCCGAAACGATGCCGGCCTGCATCGCGCTCTCCAACATGTAGCCCGACAGGCGCGTGTCCTTGCCGATGACGATGCGGCCCGGCCGGTCCGGGTGGCGGAATCTCTGCGCGACGGCTTGCCCCAGACGCAGGGCCACCTCCGCCGTCATGGGGTCGCGGTTGGCGACGCCCCGGATGCCGTCGGTGCCGAAAAGCTTTCTCTCGTCGTTGGCCATGGTTGTGTTCCGAATCTTAATCACGGACGAGCGCGGACGCGACAGCGACGACGTCCCGCGCGGCCGCCACATCGTGCACGCGCACCGCCGCCGCGCCAGCCATGACCGCCGCCGTCATGGCTGCGGCGGTGCCAAAAACCCGCTCAGCGGCTGGCTTGCCCGTCAATTGGCCAATGAAGGCCTTTCGCGAGACACCGATCATGACCGGAACACCGACACGCGCACACACCGCCGGCAGCCCACGCAGCAGGGCCAGATTGTGTTCCATGCGCTTGCCGAACCCGATGCCGGGATCGGCCCAGATCTCCGTACAGCCCGCGCGCCGAGCCGCCGCGATCCGCTCCGCCAGCTCGCGCCCCACCTCCCCCACCACGTCCGTGAACGCAATGTTCTCCATCATCGTCGCCGGCGCCCCCCGCAAATGCCCCAGCACCACCGCCGCATCAGCCGCCGCCGCGACGCTCAATATCTCAGGGTCCAAGAGGCCGCCCGAAACGTCATTGACCACCGTCGCCCCCGCCCGCAGCGCCTCCCGGGCCGTCTCACTCTTGTACGTGTCCACCGACACCCGCACGCGCTCATCCAGCCGTGCCCGCAGCCCCTCGATCACCGGCACCACCCGCTGCATCTCCTCCTCCTCCGCCACCGGCAGCGCCCCCGGCCGCGTCGACTCCCCGCCGACATCGATCCAGTCCGCGCCCTCCCCCGCCATCCTCACGCCCGCCGCGATCGCCTCCTCCGCCGACACGAACCGACCGCCATCCGAAAACGAGTCCGGCGTGCAGTTCAGCACCCCCACGACCAGGCAACCCATCTCCCCGTCCTTCTACAGCGCCAGAGCGAGCATCGCGAGCGGGTTCAACGACGAAAGCCGCGGCTCCGGCGCGGCGGCCCCCGCCCTACCAATCCGGCGGGGACGGGCCCGTGGGAGGGGCAGAGCCCCTTCCGCGAGCGCGAGCGCCAGCGATCAGGCTTTGTCTGGGACGGGGTGCGGGGGGGCGAAGATGCTGGGACGCTCGGCCTTTTCCTTGTCCTTCTGCGCGGCGCGCGCCGCGGCGTGCGCCGCGGCGGCGGCGGGGACGGCAGGCTTTCGCTCGAGCCGGTTGCCCGCGAAGATGACGTCGATGTCGGCGCCGTCGACGGTCTCGTACTCGAGCAACGCCTCGGCAAGCGCCTTCAGCTTGTCGAGATTTTCCATCACGATCTTCTTCGCGCGCTCGTAGTTCGACGTCACGATCGTGCGGACCTCGTTGTCGATCTCGATGGCGGTCTGCTCGCTGTATTCCTTGCCGGCGTCACCGAAGTCGCGCCCCAGGAAGACCTCGGCCTCGCGCTTGCCGAAGTGCAGCGGCCCCAGCTTGTCGGACATGCCCCATTCGCAAACCATCTTGCGCGCCAGGTCGGTCGCGACCTGAATGTCGTTCGACGCGCCGGTGGTCAGCTGGTGGAAGATCAGCTCTTCGGCGACCCGGCCGCCCATGGCAACGGCGATCTGGTCGTTGGCGCCGTCCCTCGACAGGTTCAGCCGATCCTCGAGGGGCAGCTGCTGGGTCAATCCCAGGGCGCGGCCACGCGGGATGATGGTCACCTTGTGGACGGGGTCCGACCCCTTCATCATCTTGCCGACCAGCGCGTGGCCGGCCTCATGGTAGGCGGTGACGCGCTTGTCGCTGTCGCTGATGATCATCGAGCGGCGTTCGGGGCCCATCAGGACCTTGTCCTTGGCCTTTTCGAAGTCGCCCATGTCCAGCTGCGACTTGTCCGCCCGCGCGGCCAGCAGCGCCGCCTCGTTCACCAGGTTCTCGAGGTCAGCGCCCGAGAAACCGGGCGTGCCGCGCGCGATGACGTCCAGGTCCACCCCGCCGGCCAGCGGCGTCTTTTTGGTGTGGACGCCCAGAATGCCGGTGCGCCCCTTGACGTCGGGCCGCGGAACCACGATCCGCCGGTCGAACCGACCCGGCCGCAACAGCGCCGGATCCAGCACGTCGGGGCGGTTGGTGGCGGCAATCAGAATGACGCCGTCGTTGGACTCGAACCCGTCCATCTCGACCAGCAGCTGGTTGAGGGTCTGCTCGCGCTCGTCGTGACCGCCGCCGAGGCCGGCGCCGCGGTGCCGGCCAACGGCGTCAATCTCGTCGATGAAGATGATGCAGGGGGCGTTCTTCTTCCCTTGCTCGAAGAGATCGCGCACGCGGCTGGCGCCCACGCCCACGAACATCTCGACGAAGTCGGACCCCGAGATCGAAAAGAACGGCACGCCGGCCTCGCCAGCGATGGCGCGCGCCAGCAACGTCTTGCCGGTCCCGGGAGGTCCCATCATGAGGACGCCCTTGGGGATGCGGCCGCCGAGGCGGGTGAATTTCTTCGGGTCCTTGAGGAACGCGATGATCTCCTCGACCTCGTCCTTGGCCTCTTCGATGCCGGCCACGTCGGCGAAGGTCATCTTGCGCTGGTTCTCGGACAGCAGCTTGGCCTTGGACTTGCCGAAGCTCATCGCCTTGCCGCCGCCCACCTGAAGCTGGCGCATGAAGACCAGGAACAGCACCACCAGAACCAGCATGGGGAGCCAGGTCACGAAGACCTGCTGCCAGAAGCCGTTCTCGTTCTCTTTGACGACCTCGTAGCTCAGCTTGGCTTTGTCGAGTCTCTCGAGCAGCTTGTCGCCGACAATACCGGTCGTGAGGAAGTTTTCGCCGTTGGCGTATTGGCCGCGGAACTCCGCACTTTCCTGGTTCTTGCGAATCTGGATCGGGGCGCCCGGCTTGAAGTGCTCGGGATGCTGGTCGACGTCCTGCACGAAGGTCGAGAACAGCACGTGATTTTCCGCGGTCCGCTGCCCATTCAGAAATTGCCAAATCACCACGAACGCGAAAATCAACGCGATCCAGAGAAGGATTGTCTTGTGGCTTTGCCGCACGCTGTGGGTCCTTTCGTGGTGCAGGGCTGGGGCGCTAAAGTATTGCCGCCATTTAGATGAGGGTCAAACGATCCTTTTCGGCTCTTCGGCGAGGAACGTGAACCACAAAATTCGCCGCGTCGACGGCGACGGGCGCGCCACCTCGGCCGGGCGTAGACCGGGCACCCACAGCAACGCTCCGTCTGCGGACGTGACCACCGGCAGCAGCGACCGGCTGTGCCGGGCAATCTTGGCATCGATCATCAGGTCCGAGACCTTCCGGCTTCCCGCGCCGCCCCGGGGTCGCATCCGATCGCCCGCCTGGCGCGAACGCACCACCAGCGGCCAACCCAGCTGGTCCGCGTCGAAGCCAGCGCGCCCAAGGTCCGTGGCGGGGCTGGCGGCAAGATCTTCGACCCGCAGCGTGCCGCCTGCCCAGCCGTAGCCTCCCGGGCCGTCGATTCGGATGGTGTCAGGCGCGCCCCGCGGGGTTGCGGTTGCGGCGGCCGGGAGTCGGGGCTGCGGCGGGTTCTCGCCGCGCGCCGCGCGCGCGAGACCAATCAGTGCCTGGCTGATGCGCGGATTCTCGGCCGCCAGCAGAGGCAAGATCTGGTGCCGGATCCGCGCCCGGGTGAACCGAGGGTCGGCGTTGGACGGATCGGTCGCAAACGGGATGCTGCGCCGGGCACGATAGCGTTCGATCTCGGCGCGCGGGACGTCCAGCAGGGGCCGCACGAACGGATCGCGCCGGTAGGGAATGCCGGCCAGCCCATGCAGCCCGGTCCCCCGCACGATCCGGAAGAGCACGGTCTCGGCCTGGTCGTCGGCGTTGTGTCCCAGCGCCACCCGCCGCGCGCCCCGCCGAGCCGCCAGCGCCGCCAGCGCGCCCAGCCGCGCTCGGCGCGCGGCGTCCTGCAGCGAAGCCCGGCCGCGCTCACGCCGCACCTCCACGGCGATGGGCCAGAACGGCAGCTCCAACGCGGCGGCCCGCTCTGCGACCAGAGCCACCTCCGCCGCCGCCCCCGGGCGCAACCCGTGATCGACGGCCGCGACCTCGATGGCGATCCCCAGCCGCTCGCGGGCCTCCCACAAAACGTGGAGCAGCGTCATCGAGTCCGGCCCCCCGGACACGGCCACCAGAACTCGGTCGCCGCGCTCGAAGAGCTGGTGAGCCGCGATCGTGCGCAGAACGGCCGACAACATCGGGTGGTATATGAAGATACATGGCCGCACGCCCCCCGAGTGGATCCGACGGAACCGACGAGCAGGTTCCAAACAACGTGGTGGCGCTGTCGCACTACCGCGCCCGGCTGGGGCGCGGCCGCCAGCTGCGGCGCGCCGACGCGCTGATGGAGGCGCCCGACCTGAAGGCTGCCGTGCGCGCCCTGCCGGGAGACGAGCTGTACTACGTCCTGCACGAGATCGGCCTCGAGGAGGGGGCCGACATCCTGGCCGCGGCCACGCCCGAGCAGCTGACCGTGGCGCTGGACTTCGCGGTCTGGCGGCGCGATCGGATCGACGGCCGGTCGCTGTCCGAATGGCTGGCGGCGATCGCCGTCGCGCCGTACGAGGTGATCGGCGACTGGCTGGAAGGCATGGACAGCGAGCTGCTGGGCCTCATCATCCGCCGCTGCGCGCACGTCTACGACCTGACCCAGGAAGAGGCCCCCGACGAGACGATCGGCACGCCCTACGCCACGCCGGACCGGTTCTTCCTGCTGGATGTCGGCGCGGGAAGCGGCGGCCCGGCGCTGACGGCCGGCTCCGATGATCCAGAGGGCGAGCCCGACGCCGCCGACACCGACGGGGCGGACGACCGCGTGCGGGCGTTCATCCGCCTCATCGACGCCTTTTACCGCAGCGACAAGGACGCGGCGCGCCGGATGCTGGTCGGGGCACGCAGCGACATGGACTCCGAGCTCGAGGAGACGGCCTACCGGTGGCGGCAGGCCCGCATGGCCGACCTGGGCTTCGCCGATTACTACGAGGCGCTCGAGGTGTACCGCGAGCTGGATCCGGCGACGGTGCGGATCGAGGACGGCGCCCAGACGCGCCCTGCCCGGCCGGCCGATGCGGCGGCCCTGCGGGTCCCGACGGCGCTGGCCGAGAGGCTGGGCGACGCCGCGGGCTCGCCGTTCGCGCGCGCCGCGCAGAAGCTGTCGGCTCGCGAGGACGTCGACGACCTGCGGTTCTCGCTGGTCACGCTGACGAACCGGGTGATGGCGGCCGACCGCGTGCAGCCCGGCGACGACGACGCGGTGGCCGCCGTGCTCGACCGGCTGCTCGCCACGCTGGACCTGGCGGTCGAACGCCTGGCGCGGGACGACGACGAGCGCGGCGCAATGGCGCTGCGCTCGATCCCGCTGGTGCGGCTGTTCAGGTTGGGGGTCAGCCTCACCGGCAAGGTCAAGCGGCTGGCCGAGACCTTGCGCCGCAAAGGACCGTTCGGCGCGCGCGCCCTGGCCCTTGCCGAGCCCGACGACGCGACGGTGCTGGAAGCGGTGACCCGGCTCCGGCCGCTTTACGCCCGCCTTTTGGACGAGCCGCCTGCCGACGGCGAGCGCCCGTTCCGGAGCCTGGCGGACGTGGCTCGGGCGGCCGCGGCCCTGGAACGAGCGGCGGCCGTGCAGGCGATGATCAGCGCCCTCGGTGTCACGCTCGACGACGTCGTGCCCGGCGGCACCGTGCTGGCGCAGACCCAGACCGACGCAGCGGGGTTGGACTTCGGCGTCATCGCCCGCACGGTGCTGGTGGCCCGGCTGCTGGAGGCGAGCGACACGGCCCCGCCAAAGTCGCGCCGCGTGCCCCTGCGGCCGCTCAAGCCGGAAGAAGTGGCGGCGTTCGAGGCCCGGCTCACGCGCGGCAAAGACGATCGGCCTCGCCTGCCCCCGGCGCTCGAGCGCGCCGGCCTCGCCCTCTTGCAGAGCGCGGCTCCCCCGCCCCTCGCCGCCGCGGCCCAGGCGGTGGCGGCGCGATGGGTTGGCTCGCTTGCGCCCCTTGAGCCCGTGCTGGTGCTGGGTCCCGCCCGATCGCGGTCCCGCTCACCGCGTTGACCCGGCGCACGGCCAGGCGCAAAATCGCGCGACGGCGACGTTCGTGCGTGGCTTGGCATCTTCGTGCATTCTTGGCTGCATTTATTGACGCTGGGGCTGGCCCTGCTGGCGGCGGCGCCGGCTGCCGCCGACCCCATCGTCACCCCGCTTGGCGCGCCGGCTCCCCAGCCCCTGGCGGCCGCGAACAATCACGCGACGGACACGGAGGTCGCCGAGCACGTCGCCCAGGGGCGGCGCCTGTACCTGCTTGGGCGATACCAAGAGGCGATCGCCGAGTACCGGCGCGCCTACGAGCTGCGGGCTGACCCGCAGTTCCTGATGGATACGGCCGAAGCCTACCGGCAGCTGGGGGCGACCGAACGGGCCCTCTTCTATTACGAGCGCTACCTGGCCGCCGCTCCCAACGCCCCCGATCGCGAGATCGTCGAGGACCGAATCACCGAGCTCGAGCTGGTGAAGGCGCCACCAGCCACCGCGGCCCCGGCCGGGGCCGCGCAGCCCGCGATCGCCGCCAAGCCACGCCCCCTGTGGAAGCGCTGGTGGCTCTGGACGGCGATCGGCGTCGCCGTCGGCGCGGGCGTCACGGCCGCCGCGCTTTCCACCCGGTCGACCGCACCCGCCGTCCCGGTCACCGACCTTGGCAATGGGAAGTTCTACTGATGCACCGCCGCTCCCTTCTTCCGGTTGCATCGATGAGCATGTCGATGGCTGCCGCGCTGGTGGCCCTGTCGGGCTGCGCGCGGCAAGACACGGCGGTCGTGTTGATGGTGGTGACCGTCTCCGGCACCCTGCCGGACGTCGTGTCGCTGACCGTGACAGTCACGAACCCGACCATTGCCGGCATGCCACAGCAGTCCTACCCGTCGGCCGGCGGCGGGCCCCTGGTCTTCCCAACCACACTGACGGCGGAGATTCCGGGACATGCCACGGGGATGCTGACGTTCGATGTCGCCGCGCAGCGCCCCGACGGCAGCGTTGCCGCCCGAGGGCAGAAGACGACGGCGGTCGCCGCCGGCGCGTCGCCGACGATTTACGTTCAGCTCGCCTGCCCCGGCAGGACCGACGGCGTCTGCGTACCGCCCAATGTCGGGGGCACGGCGGACGGCGGCACGAACCTCCAGCCCAACTGCGGAAACGGCGTCATCGACCCGGGCGAGACCTGCGACACCGCCATTCCAGCAAACCAGGTGGGGGCTTGCCCGCCCGCCGATTGCGACGACGGCCTCGCCTGCACCAAGGACGAAGGAAGCGGCACCGGGTGCACGCGCGTTTGCACGCACCCACCGATCACGGTGCTGCGCCCGCAGGATGGCTGTTGCCCGGCCGGCGCGACGTCCGAAACCGACCCGGATTGCTCAGCGACCTGCGGCAACGGCGTCGTGGATCCCGGCGAGACCTGCGACACGGGCGTCGCCGCTGGGACGCCGGGCGCCTGCCCGACCAGCGACGCCTGTAAGGCCAGCGGTCCCTGCGCGCTCGCTCAGCTGCTGTCCGCCGAGACCTGCTCGGCCATTTGCGTGCGCACGGCCATCACGACGCCCATGGCCGGTGACGGCTGTTGCCCGTCCGGCGCTTCCAGTGCGGTCGACCCCGACTGCTTGTCGGCTTGCGGCGACGGCGTGCGCGAAGTCGGCGAGACCTGCGACGTCGGCATTCCGCCGCCGCAACCCGGAAGCTGCCCGGTCAGTTGCGACGATGGCGATCCGTGCACCACCGACGCGCTGTCGGGCAGCGGCTGCCAGGCGCTGTGCATCCACGATCAAGTGAAGGCGCCGCTCTCGGGCGACGGGTGCTGCCTGCCCCGTTTTACCGCCGCGACGGACAGCGACTGCCCCGCCACCTGTGGCGACGGCGTCGTCGAGCCGGGGGAGACGTGCGACCCGCAAGCCACGGCCGGCGGTGCATGCCCGACGAGCTGCCCGCCCTCGCCGGCCGCCTGCCTGCAGACGGCGCTGGCCGGCCGCGCCGCCGACTGTTCGGCCATCTGTGTCTCGACGGAGATCGCCGCCTGCGGGCCGTCGGACGGCTGCTGCCCGGCCGGCTGCAAGGCCGCGCAGGATCCGGACTGCTCGTCGACCTGCGGGGACGGCGTCGTGCAAGTGGGCGAGGCGTGCGACGTCGC
The DNA here is from genome assembly GCA_963737345.1 of uncultured Pseudomonadota bacterium. Classification (GTDB taxonomy): domain Bacteria; phylum Myxococcota_A; class Polyangia; order Fen-1088; family Fen-1088; genus JADGRB01. The sequence goes on from CAVTSM010000003.1 coordinate 249,588, forward strand.
CATCGCCGCCGGCCAGCGCGGCGCCTGCCCGCGCGCGTGCGACGACGGCGCCCCTTGCACGGACGATCGCCTGCTGTCGGCTGGCACTTGCCAAGCGGCGTGCGTGCACCTGCCCGTCACCGCCGCGGTCGCCGGCGACGGCTGCTGCCCGTCCGGCGCCACGTTTCTGATTGACGCCGACTGCGCGCCGGTCTGCGGCGACGGCTTGGTCGACCAGCCGGTCGAAGCTTGCGACGGGGCGATCGACGGCTCGTGCCCGACCACCTGTCCGACGGCCGGGTCGTGCGCGACGGTCAAGCTGCGGGGCGCAGCGGCGACCTGCAGCGCGTCCTGCATCGTCACGTCCATCACCGCCTGCATCTCAGGCGACCACTGCTGTCCGCCTGGCTGCACCGCTGTCACCGACGCGGACTGCCCGCGGACCGTGTGCGGCGACGGGGTCGTCGAGATCGGCGAAGCCTGCGACCGGGCCATCACGGCCGGGTTGCCGGGGAGCTGCCCGGCCAGCTGCAACGACGGCGACGCCTGCACCGTCGACGTGGCGGCCGGTTCGGTAGGCGCGTGCACCCGGACCTGCACGCACGGCGCGATCACCGCCTGCTTGAGCGGCGACGGCTGCTGCCCATCCGGATGCACCGCCGCCACCGACGCCGATTGCGCGGCGACCTGCAATGACGGCCGGATCCAGGCGGGCGAGACCTGCGATCCGCCGTCCAGTTGCCCCACCACCTGCCCAGACGACGGCGATCCCTGCACGACGGATCGGGTGGTCGGCGACCCGCGCCAATGTACCGCCGCGTGCCAGCACGTCCCGGTCACCACCTGCTCGGGCGCGCAGCGCGACGGCTGCTGCCCGAGCATCTGCAGCCACGCCAGCGATACGGACTGCTGAAGGAAGGGGCCTCGGCCCCCGCCCGCTACTGAAGCGCGCCGACCAAGTTCGTGAGGTACGTGGGCACGCTGTCCCACGGGTTCGACAGATCGTCGCTCTGCAGGTAGATGTATCCGACAAACGGGCGTGCGGCGGCGACGAACGCCGCGTCCATTGACCCGACCTTGTAGGGGATCACGCCAAAGTTGGTGCGCGCGTACGAGCTGTGCCAGCCGGTGAGGGCCGAAATCGAGGGAAGGCCGTCGCTCTCGTAAATGAGCATCACGTCCAACGTCCCGATGTAGCTCTGGGCCGTGTCGGCGCCGGGATTGCCGACGGTGAAGTCACCGCCGTGGCTTTTGGCATAGGCGCCGAGCGCGCGGTAGTACGACTCGTGGCCGGGGTTGTTGGCCATCTCGTCGAAGAAGATGCCGGTCACGTTCGGGTACCAGCTGTGCCACTGGTCCATCTCCGCCTGCAACTGAGCGGTCGGCCGGTCGCCGTAAAGCGTGTGGACGTAGCCGATCACCTTCACGCCGGCGGTCACCAGCTTGGTGATGCCCGCAACGTACGAAGCGTTCTGGGCGGCGCCCGGGCCGTCGCTGGGATTGACGATCGCGATCACCGGAACGGACGGGTGGGCCTGCTTGGCGGCGACCACGGCCGCCCAGGATGAATCGCTGGGGTCGGTGTAAAGCGGGATGATCGTTCCGTTGACGCCTGTCGCGCCCACCAGCCCATTCGCAGGCAGCGCCGGGGTCGACGCCGGAAGCGGCGCGGCCGGGGCGGCGGCGGTCGGGGTGGTCGTCGCGGTCGAGGTGCTGGTCGGCGCGGGGGCCGCGGGAGGCGCCGTGGTGGTCGGCGCTGGCGCCGTGGTGGTCGGCGCAGGCGCCGTGGTGGTCGCCGCGGGCGCCGTGGTGGTCGGCGCGGACGTCGCCGGAGGCGGCGGGGTGGCCGTCGCACCAGCGGTCGGTGCCGGGGCGCCGGGCCCAAGCGCCAACGCGTCGAGGCTCACCGCGCCGCTGCCCGTCCCCTCGGACGGGACGATCGAGACGCCGGTAACCCCCGAGAAGTCCCGCACGCCGTCAGCCGTCGCGTCCGGCGGCTGCCAGCCGGCCGGCTTCATGGCTGAAAAGGGGAGCGTGATCTGCTGCCAGCCACTGAAACCGACGGTGAATCGGGTCTCCCAGCGTTCGTTGCCCGCATCGTAGAGCTGAACCAGAACCGTGTGGCCGGTGGCCTGGCCCTTCACCCACAAGTTGACGGCCGATGCGTTTGACCAGTTCCTGGGCGTGGCGAAGGTCCGTTCGAGGCCCGCGTAACCACCCGCCGCAACCCGGTACGTCACCTGCAGCGAGGCACCGCTGCTGCTGGCGTGGTCGGCGGCGCGCGATGTCGTAATCGACGAGGCGCCATCAGCGAAGGGCACCCATGCCGAAGTGTCCGCCTCGTTGAAGCTGTCGATCGACGATCCCGCGTGCGCGGCCGCCGTGTCCTCGGCAGATCCGGTCGGTTCGGCGCCACAGGCGGCGACGAGCGCCCCAAGGCCAAGGGTCGCCAGGACGGCGACGGCGGTCTGGTTTGGGCCAAATTTCATCTGCACCTCCGCCGTGAACTACGGGGTGCTCGGCTCAGCCGGACGTAATTTTTGAACACCGGCGTACGCGCGGGTCTCTTGACACCGCCCGAAGGCGCGTAATACGTAGGCGCCCGGCAGGAATAATCCCAACGCCTGCGTGGTTTTGGCGGCCAAACCCTTTTTTCGAGGAAACCCGCCCCATGACCGAAAGGCCCACATGTCGGATGTGATGATCGAGGTCGAAGGATTGACCAAGGATTACGGGCCGGCCCGCGCGGTCGACCACGTCAGCTTCACGGTCCGCCGCGGCGAGGTGCTCGGCTTCCTGGGCCCCAACGGGGCCGGGAAATCGACGACCATGAAGATGCTGACCTGCTTCCTGTCGCCCACCGATGGTCGGGCGCGGGTGGCGGGACACGACGTCTTCGACCACTCGCTGGAGGTGCGGCGCCGCATCGGGTACCTGCCCGAAGACACGCCCATCTATCGGGACATGACGGTGCTCGAATATTTGCAGTTCGCCGCCGAAATGCGCGGGATGCCGGCCGACCAGTCGGCCTCCCGCATTCACGACGTCGGCACCCGCTGCGGCCTGTCCGACGTCGCGGGCAAGGAGGTTCGCGAGCTGTCCAAGGGCTATCGGCAGCGCGTGGGCCTGGCGCAGGCGATGCTGCACGACCCCGACATCCTGATCCTGGACGAGCCGACCAGCGGTCTCGACCCGAACCAGATCGTCGAGATTCGGTCGTTGATCAAAGAGATTGGCCGCGAAAAGACGGTCATCCTGTCGACGCATATCCTTCCGGAGGTGCAAGCGACCTGCAGCCGCATCCTGATCATCAGTGGCGGCAAGCTGGTGGCCGACGGTACCCCCGAAGCGCTGCGAGCCCGCGAAAAGGGCGGGCGATATCGGGTGGTCGTCGAATCGAACGGCGTCACGCGCGAGGCCATCCGCGACCGCCTGGCCAGCGTGGCAGGCGTGGCGCGGGTCGAAACCCTCGCCGGCCACGTCGAAGAGGGAACCTACGCGTTCGCCCTCGACGCAGCAGCGGCCGCCGATCTGCGCAAGCCGATCTTCCGCGCCGCCGTCGACAACCGCTGGACGCTGCTCGAGCTTTTGCGCGAGTCGGCCAGCTTGGAAGACGTGTTCCGCAATCTGACCACCGGCGACCTCATCACGGGCGAAGCCGGAAAGGGGGAGTCATGAGCCCGGCTTTGGTGATTTCGCGCCGCGAGATCCGCACCTACTTCAATTCGGCCGTCGCCTACATCGTGGTGGCGGCCTTCACGGTCCTGACCGGCTACCTGTTCTTCACGCAGCTCTTTCTCGAAAAGCAGGCGGACATGCGCGGCTTCTTCAACATCATGCCGCTGATGTTCATGTTCGTCGTCCCCGCGATCACGATGCGCCTCCTGGCTGACGAGAAATCGTCGGGCACCCTGGAGCTGCTGATCACGATGCCGGTGCGCGACTGGGAGGTCGTGGTCGGCAAGTTCCTGGCCGCGATGGCCCTGCTGTGTACGGCCATCGGGCTCACAATGGTGTTCGCGCTCACCGTTCGGGCGCTGGGTCCGCTCGACCGCGGGCCGGCGATCGGGGGCTACCTGGGCTTGATTCTGATGGGCGGCGCCTACGTCTCCATCGGCGTCATGGCGTCGTCGCTGACCCGCAACCCGATCGTGTCGTTCATCTTGGCGTTCATCATCTCGTTCGGCCTGTACTTGCTGGGCCGCCTGACGCAGTTCTTGCCGCAGGCCTGGCAGGGGCTGGTCGCGTATCTGTCGATTGACGGCCACTTCGAAAACATCGGCCGCGGTGTGATCGACTCGCGGGACGTCATTTATTACTTCTCGGTGATAGCGGTCGGCCTGCTGGTCGCCACGCTGTCGCTCGAATCGCGGAGGTGGAAGTGATGGCCGCTCCAGAGATGGATCGCCGTAAACGGCTGTCGGCGTCCAACGCCACGGCCTATGTCCTGCTGATCATCGGCGCGATCGTGGCGGTCAACCTGATCGGCACGCGCCTGTTCAAGCGGGTCGATCTGACCGAGAACCACATCTACACGCTCTCGCCGGCGTCGAAGGACGTGGTGCGCGCCCTGCCCGACTACCTGACGGTCAAGGCGTACATCTCGAAGGATCTGCCGCCGGAGCTGACCAACGTCAGCCGGTACGTCCGCGACCTGATGGACGACTACCACACCTACTCGAAGGGCAAGCTCCGCTTCGAGGCCTTCGATCCCGACAGTGACAAGAAGGTCGAAGAGGAAGCCAGCGCCTGCAAGGTGAACAAGCTGCAGATCCAGGTGCTGCGCTCGCAGAAGTTCGAGGTCGGGACGTATTACCTGGGCCTCTGCTTCCAGTATCAGGGCAAGGACGAGTCGATTCCCGAGATCGGACAGATCGAGGGTCTCGAATATCAGGTGTCCTCGCTCATCAAGCGCATGACGCAGAAGAAGCGCAAGGTGGCCTTCACCACCGGCCACGGCGAGTCCAGCCTGGAGCAGGGGTTCACTGCCCTCAAGCACGTCATCGACCAGGAGTTCGACTCGACGACCGTCAATCCGTCGACCACCCCGATCCCGGACGACGCCGACGCGCTGGTGGTGGGCGGGCCCAAGCAGCCCTTCGACGACAAAGGCCGCAAAGAGATCGACACCTTCCTGATGAAGGGGCGCGGCGCGATCTTCCTGGTCGACGGCATGGACCTGTCGAGCCCCCGCGGCGGGATGCCGCAGATGCCCGGGCAGCCGAAGATCGGCCAGGTCAACGACACCAAGCTCAACGAGCTGCTGGAGAAGTACGGGTTCAAGATCGAGGACGACTTCGTCTTCGACAAGCAGAACGTACCCGGACCGATCGACGTTGGCGGGCGCAAGATGCTGAAGAACCTGCCCGTGTTCGTGGGCGTCAAGACCGACTCGTCCGACAAGGACCAATCGATCCTGACCGGGGTGAACGCGGTGGTCTTCCCGTTCCCCAGCTCGGTCGCGCTGGTCGGCCCGCTGGCCAGCGGCAAGCCGCAGGTCCCCGGGGCCAAGCTGTGGACGCTGGCGGCGACCTCGCCCGAGGCGTGGAAGCAGACCGGCTTTTTCTTCTTCTCGCCGATGAACAACATCGAAGAGGGGAAAGAGCACGGCGTGTACGGGTTGGCCTACGCCTACCAGGGGACGTTGAAGAGCGCCTTCGCGCCCACGGCGCAGCCGGGGATGTCGTTGCCGGATCCGCAGAACGCGCCGGCGTCGGAGTCGAAGAAGCCGGTCCGCGTGGTCGTGGTCGGCGACTCCGACTTTGCGTCGGACGAGTACCTGCAACTGTCGCGCTACCTGCCGTTCTATCAGGGAGGCGCGCAGATGCTGTTCAACGCCATCAGCTGGACGATGGAGGATGAAGCGCTCACGCCGGTGCGCGCCAAGACCGTCGCTTCGCGGCCGATCGAGGCCGCGTCCGACAGCACCGTGGTCGCCGTCAAGGCCGCCAACATCGTCGGCGTTCCGCTGATCTTCATCGTATTTGGACTGGTGCGCCGCGGCGTTCGGCGCGCCCGCCGCCAAGGTCAAAAGCTATGAACCGAAAAACATTGCTGGCCCTCGGGGCCTTCGTCGTCCTCGGAATCATCGCCTTCGTCGCGGTCCGCGCGCCCGAAAAGGGGGAGCGCGCCGCCGATCGGGCGCGGCCCATCCCGGCGGTGGACGCCGCGCAGATCACCACCGTCGACATCACGAAGGGGGGCATTACCTCGACCCTCAAGAAAGAGGGCGACAATTACCGCGTCACCGCCCCCACGGCCTACGCCGCCGACGCCGCCAACGCCAAGGCGGTGTGGGAGGGGCTGGGCAAGATGGACGTCAGCGATCTCGTCACGGATCAGCCTGCCAAGCAGAGCGAGTTCCAGGTCGACGACAAAGAGGGCATCCACGTCGTCGCCAAGCACGATGCGCAGGTGCTGGCGGACCTGATCGTCGGCAAGGCTAGCGGCGCGGGGACGATGGTTCGCCTGCCGGGCAAGAACGAGATCTGGCAGGCCAGCGGGATTACTCGCTTCGCCTTCGACAAGCCGGCTTCTGACTGGCGCGACAAGAGCATCAGCACGTTCACCGCCGCCGACGTCGAGAAGCTGACCGTCGCGACCAAGGACGGCGCCAAGATCACACTGAAGAAGACCGGGACCAAGGAAGGCAGCGAGGACAAGTGGCAGGTGGTCGACTCGTCGGTGAAGATCGACAAGCTGGACAACGCCACGGCCAACGGTCTGGTTTCGACGCTGTCGTCGTGGAAAGCCAACGACTTTGCCGATGGGGTCAAGCTGGCGGATGCGGGCCTCGAGCCCGCGGCGCTGACGATCAACGTCGGCCTCAAGGACAACAAGAACGTCACGGTGTTGCTGGGCGCCAAAAAGGGGGACGACGAGATCTACGCCAAGAAAGCGGACGCGCCGCAGGTCTTCCTGGTCAAGAAGTTCAACGTCGATCGGGTCGCGAAGCCGCCCATCGAGTTCCGCGACAAAACGTTGTGCGACATCGAGGGGGCGGACGTGACGGAGGTTTCCGTGTCCGCTGGCGACAAGTCGTACGCGCTGGTCAAGAGCGGCGCCGACTGGAAGGCCACCAAACCGAAGATGGACGTCGACGCCAGCAAAGTCACGCCCATCACCAACGCCTTCAAGGACTGGAAGGCCACCGGGTTTGCCGAGGATCAATCACCGAAGAACAACGGCCTCGCCAAGCCCAAGGTCATTACCGCCAAGAGCAAGAACAAAGGCGCCGCGGCCTGCCAGGTGAAGGTCGGCGACGAGACCAAGGACAAGCTCAACTACTTCGTCGCCACCTCGAAGGGCGACGTCATGCTGGCCCCCAAGTGGGCCGTCGACCGCATCCTGGTCAAGCCCGACGACCTGAAGAAGCCGACCGTCGCGAAGAAGTAGCAGCAGCGTCGGTCGCGTTCTGATCTGTCATCGGGCGCGACCGACTCGGGGCTGCTTCGGGGGGGCGGGTATGGCTCCGCCCAACACCTCGCCCCCGAAGCAGCCCCGCACCGGGTCAGGGGCGATACAAGTTGTCCGGGGCGCGCCTAGAGGGCGGAAGGCGCGGCCGGCGGCGAGGTGCGGCGGCGGATGAGGTGGGCTTGGCGGCGGAGCTCGAGGGCGGTGTCGTCGCGGCCGGAGCGCTGCTCGAAGACGGCGTAGGCATCCAGCGTGCGGGCCAGCTCCAGCTCGGCGCCCGAACCGGTCAAGATTTCGACGGCGCGGTCGAACATCTCGCGCGCGCCGCCCTGCTGGGAGTCGCCCAAGATGCCAGAGCCCACGGCCGCGGCTGCGACACGCAGCGCGGCGCCGGCCAGCGGCGGCGCGCCCGAGCGCTCGGCGATGTCGAACGCCGTGCGCGCATCGTCCCGCGCCCGCCCCGCCTCGCCCAAGGCCAGCTCGGCCTCGGCGATGCCCCGTGTGGCCTCGGACAGCAGCGCACGGGCGCCGAACTGGCGGGCAACTTCGCGGGCCGCTTGATGCTCGGCCAGTCCGGCGCGCGGCTCGCCGATTGACAGGTGGCAGTCACCGATCTCGATCGAGAGGCTGCACTCCTGAAGGCGCTCGCCGGCCGCGCGGGCCAGCTCGCGCGCCTCGCACAGCAGGCGCAGCCCCTCGGCGCCCCGGCCAAGATCGCGTTCCAGCGCGCCGACGTCCAGCAACGAGGCGACGACGCCGGCGCGATCGCCCACCCGCCGCCGCAGGTCCAGCGCGGCGCGGAAGTGCTCGCCGGCCGCGGCCAGCGAGCCAGTCTGCCGCAGCACCTGCCCCAGGCGGGACAGCGTCAGCGCGCGACCGCGATCGTCTCCCAGTTGCTCGCGCACGGCCGCAGCGCTGCGGTGCCGCTCGACCGAGCGTTCCGGCTGGCCCATCAGGAACAAAATCCGCCCGATGTCGTCCAGAGCGGCGGCGATGCCCCGCCCGTCGCCGGCAACCTCGAACAACGTGTGGGCCAGCTCGAGGTGGGCCAGCGCGCCGCCATTGTCACCCAAGGTGCTCAGCAGCCGTCCGATTCGCCCGTGCGCCGCCCCGCCCTTGGCTGGCAGGTCCAGCCGCCAGGCCAAAAGCAGCATCTCCTGAAACAGGCCCACCGCCTCGCGGCTCCGGCCCAGCCGGGCCGCCACGTCGCCCGCCGCGTAGAGCGCGTCCATCTTCGCGACCGCGTCGTCCAGCTCCAGCAGCCGAATGCCCGCCAGATACAGCGCGTGGGCGCGGTCCAAGAGCAGGCGGTCGCGCGCCAGCCCGCCGGCCGTTACGAAGCAGTAGGCGGCGCGCCGGCGGTCGCCTGCGTCCTCGTACAGGCGGGCCAGCGGCTCCAGGCGCTGTTCGCGGGCGGGCCCGCCGCGGCTCTCTAGCCACTGGGCGGCGAACGCCCGTCGGCGCCGGGCTTCGCCAGCCGGCGCGTCCCCGTGCAGCAAGCGCCGCTCGAGCGGATCGCAGAAAGCCCAGGCCGTCTCGCCGGGAATCGACGACTTCGGCAGCCGATCGACCACCCGCCGTGCCCGGAGCTCCTCCAAGATGCGGTGAACCTCGACGATGGTGGGATCGGGTGCGAACACGGCGGCCTCATCCGGCGGGGCCGCGTCCAGGCGGCCCAGCGCCACGACGCCCCCCGTCCAGAACTCGCCGCCGAACAGAGCCGCCCGGGCCAGGACGTCCCGCTCGGCGGGCGACAGGACCGTCATCCGCGCGTGCGCCGCTTCCTCGCCCGCTCGGGCCAGGTCCGTCGAGGCCGGAGCCGGCAGATCGAGGCGCACGTGGCTGGCGCGTCCTTGCCCCCAGCCGGGGCGGCGCACCAAGAGGTCGGGGCGCGCCGTCGCCACCAAAAGGATGGGCGCGTCCGCCAGCTCGGCGCCGAGTCGATCCAGCTCTTGCAGCGATTCCTCGTCGGCGTGCTGCAGGTCCTCGACGACGATGGCCAGCGGCCCGCGCGCGGCGTCCAGCTCGAGGGCACGAGCTAGCACGGCATGCGCCAAGTCGGCCCCCTGTTCCGGCCGGCCCGACAGCGCGCCGCCGAGCGGGCTGTCCGAGACGTCGGCGCCGAGGTAGCGGCCCAGCAACGCCGCCACTTCGGAGATGCGCCGGTCGCCGAAAACCTCCTGCAGGCCGGTGCGCAGCTTGGTGAGCGCCTCATCCGCCGGCAAGTCGCCGATCTCGAACCGCGTCCGCAGCAGGCGCGCGATCACGGCCGCGGGCGGCGGTGGGGCCCCGTCCGCCAGTGGGGCGCCCGCTGAGACACGCAAGAACCGAATCGGGTGGACCGCGTGCAACGCGATCCAGTCGTCGATGAGCCGCGACTTCCCTGCCCCGCGCGCCCCCACCACCGTCACCGCCCGCGGCACCTTCGATCGGGTCACCCGACCCAGCGCCTCGTCGAGTGAGTCCAGCCGCTCGCCCACCACCACCGACCACTCGTTCTGCATTCCCCTTTGTAAAGTCGGCGGGGCGATCCGTCCAAAAAATGCGTGTCGCGTTACATCTCGATGATCACGACGCCCCGCTGCGGAGCATCCGGATCCTCTTCCTCGGGCTCCTCCTCGGCCTCCGGGCGACGCCGCTCGTCACGCATGGGGATCTCGAGGCGCGGGCGCTCATGGCGGCGCCTTTCTTCCTCTTCCCGGCGTCGGATCTGTTCGATGATCCAAGGTTCGAGCACGACGAGAACCCCTCGTTACATGCCTGCAATATCTCTTCCTATTAGTCAAGTTCGGCAAATCGGAGGGGAAACGTGAGGACCGTTGAAAGAGGTCTGTTCTCGCCCTCTTACCTCGCATTTGCCGAATCGTTCGGACCGAGCTCTTCGATCTTCCATCCGCCGGGCTCGCGCGCGAGGCGGACTTCGCCGCCGCTGCCGAGCGGCAAGTGAGCTTCGTCACCTGCCTCGACCAGTGCCGAGCTCAACGCGGCGCGCAGCTCGTCGACGAGCCGGCGATGCGCCGCAACGTCGACGGTCTCCCAGAAGGACTGCAGGCGCTCCGCGGTGAGGGCGCCGCGCTGGCGGTCGGGCACCAGGCGCAAGACCACATCGTACCGGTGGGCCTCGATCGCGCGCACGAAGGTGCGGACCGCCGCGCGCGGCGTCTCCTGGCCCCAGGCTTCGTAAACGGGCCCGTCGACGCGCCACCCGCCCGCCTCGAACACCAGCGGCACCTGCTCGCCGGTCTGAAGCGCGACCTCGACCCGAGGCGGCACGCGCGTGGCCTCACTGGCGATGCGCTGCCCCAGCGCCGCAGGATCGGCGGCGGGCCCTTGAAAACCCGCCACGAACGCCTCGAATGGCAGACGTCGCTGTAGCTCGGCGCTGGTCAGTGCGTAAGCGCCGCGTAGATCCCCCCGGCCCAGCGCGGTGCCGAACGCGGCCAGCGCTTCGCCGGGAGCGCGCGCCGCGTGGGCACAGCCCGCCCCCATCAACCCGAGCGCGGCCAGGCCGAGGTAAAGCCTCCGCCCCATCACTCCCCCGGCGGGCGCGAGGTGATCGTGAGGCGGTACGGTTCGTCGGCGTTGACGGCTCCCCGGCGCGGCGACACGCGGACGAACACCGGCCCGCCCGGTATCGACACCCCCGTGATTCGTGCCGGAACGTGGCGACCGCTGTCGGCGCGAGCCAGCAGCGTCCCGTCCTCGCGCAGCAACTCGACCTCGACACTCTCCCGCTCGGGCGGCTCGACCGCCACGTCCAGCAGCGCGATGCCGGCCGTCGTGTAGCGGAAGACATCCACGTCCCCGCGGGCGAGATAACCAAGCGCCGTCCCCTCCTCGACAGGCTGGGCGTGGGCGACGTCGTCATTCGGCTCAGCCTCGGTCCCCGGGCGCGGCAGCTCGGCGCGCGGGCGCAAGTTGTAGCGCGCCGACGCGCTCCAGCCGGCCTCGCCACGAACCACCAAGAAAACGGACGGAGCGCCCGCCGGGATCCGGACGTTCCGAAGCAGGACGCGGTCGCCTTTACGGCCACGCGCCTCGCTGAGCTTGTGACCCTCGGCGTCGAACAGGAGCAGCGCCGGTGCAACGTCCGCCACCGCATCCAGGTCCGCGGACAGCAGACTGCCGTCTGCCACGCCAGCCGTCGACAAGCGGTACCAGTCCTGATCGCGGAGCCAGCCCAGGTAGCCGACTGTCTCGCCCCCCAGCGCCAGGTCAGTCGCGTGCGCCGCGTCGCCGTTGGGCTCAATCTCGGCGCCGGCGTCGAAGGCGACCAACCGGGCGGTCAATCGGTAGGTCGGCGAGGCAACCTCGGCGCCAACCGAGCGGACGCGCAAGAGGACCGCCCCTGCGCGCACGGCGAGGTTCGGGATGGCGATGGCCTCGCCCGGGGTGCCCGTCGCGGTCAGGAGCGCCCGCCCACCCTCGTCGAGCGCATCCAGGACGACGCTCAGCCCGGCCGCCGCGCGCACGTCGACACGCAGCACCAGCCGCGGCGGCAAAGTTCCCGCGTCGGGGCTGGCGGGGGCGCCTGCGTCACGCGACGGCGTCTCCAGCCGGTACACGTCCGCGTCCCGCCGGGCGCCCTGCGGCTTCAGATCACCGGTGATGGCGGCCGGCGTCGTCTCGGTCACCGCCAACCGCTGAGCCCTCGCCACCGTATCGTTGGGTTCGACCTCGGCGACGGCGGGCAAACCATCGTCGGTCTGCTCGGCCGCCACCACGACCGCCGCGCCGTCGGGTCGCGGTGGCAACGCGCCCCGGTGGCACCCCGCCAGGGCCACCGTCGCTGCCAGCCTCAGCGCATGGGCCGCGCGCATCTGGCCCCGGCTCAGGCCGCGGTGGCGTCGGCGGCGGCGCGGGGCTGGATCGACGCCAGCAACTCGGCCTCGGCGACCAGTGCCCCGTCTACCTTGGCCTCGCCCCGCAGTTTCCAGATGGCGCCGCCCTTTCGGAGCGGCGTCACCTCCAGCGACAGGACGTCGCCGGGGACGACGGGCTTACGGAAGCGAGCCTTGTCGATGGCCATGAAGTACACCACCTGCTTGGCGGGGTCGAACGACACGACGCTGGCCGCCAGCAGGGCGCCGGCCTGCGCCAGCGCCTCGATGATGAGCACGCCGGGCATCACCGGGTGCCCCGGGAAGTGACCGTTGAAGTGTGGCTCGTTGCGCGAGACCAGCTTGCGCGCGACGATCCGCTCCGGCCCCAGCTCGTCGACGCGATCGACCAGCAGGAAGGGATAGCGGTGCGGCAGGATCCGCTCGATGTCGCGGATGTCCAGCACGGCTACTTCTTGGCCGAGGCCGCCGGCTTCGCCGAATCCGCGCCTTCGCCGGCGTTGTAGCGGCGGATGACGTCGTTGGTCAAATCCAGGTGCGGCTTGGCGAACACCAGCGCCGACTTGTCGACGATCATCGAGAAGTTCTCGGTGGTGGCGATCTTCTGGATGATCTTGTTCATCCGCTCGTAGATCTTGGCGGTGGCCTCTTGCTCCTTGCCTGACAGGTCCTGCTGGTGGCGCAGGTAGGTCTGCTGGACCTTCTGCATCCGCTGCTGCAGATCGGCCTCTTTGGCGCGGACCTGATCGGCCGGCAAGAGCGTCCGCTTCTTGTCGAGGTCCTCGATGTCCTTCTTCAAGGCGGCCTGCTGCTCGTCCAGCTCCTTCTGCTTCTGGTCGAACACCTTTTTCAGCGCCGCCTTGGCCTTGCGGCCGTCGTCGGTCTCGTTCAGCGCGCGCTGCATGTCGACGAAGCCCAGCTTGAACTCTTCGGCGAAGGCCGCCGAGGTGCCCAGCAAGAGCGCCGCCATGACCAGGAAACGAGAGACCCGGAGCATTTTCATGTTCATCACCGGTCGTTTGCTTAACACGTTTTGGCCCTCCTATTAGAAGAAGTTCCCGATGGTGAACTCGAACACCAGCGGCTGCTCGCCCGGCAGGGTCCAGAATGGAACACCCCATTCGAACCGCAGCGGCCCGATGGGCGAGAACCAGCGAAACCCGAAACCCCAGCTGGCCCGGTAAGCGTTCGGGTTCAACGGCCCGTGGCAGGGGTCCTTGCTGATGTCGACGTTGAACGGCCGCAACCGGCAGTACTGGCTCTCGAGGTTGAAGGCGTTGCCGGCGTCCGTGAACACGACACCCCGGATGCCCACCTTCTCGAACAGCGGGAACTCGATCTCGGCGTTGGCGATCACCTGCATGTTGCCGCCGACCAGGAACGTGTTCAGCGACGCGTCCGGCGATTGCTGCGACAGCGACCGGATGACCGGGCCCAGCGACAGCGGCGAGAAGCCGCGAATGTTGTAGATGCCGCCCGTGAAGTATCGCTCGAAGATCGGCACGCCGCGGGGATCGCGGCTGACGATCAGGTCCGCCTCCAGCTTGGCGCGAAAAACGAAGGGCCCCCAGATCGGGTAGAAGAACCGGCTCACCCCTTCGTAGCGGGTGAAGGTGTTCTCGGACAGCGTGACCTTGGGGTCGGCGATCTCGGCGCTGATCGTGTTGTACCAGCCGTGGCTGGGGAACATGCGGTCGTTGCGCGAGTCGTAGGAAAGCGTCCCGCGCAAGGACGACGTGATGCCCGAACGGAACAGATTGGCGATGCCGCTGGACGAGATCGGCGATCCGATCGTCGGCGACCCGAACAGGGCGCCGCCAAAGCCGAGCGAGCTGGACCCGATGCCGACCTGCTCGAGCTTGTAGGTCAGGAGCAGCCGGAGATCCTCGGCCAGCAGGTACCCCCAGGTGAGGCTGCCGCCCTTCGACGACCGGATGAACGAATAGAGGTACTGATCCTGCTTGAAGAGGTTGAAGCCGAAGGTCCAGTTCGTATCGAGGAAGTAGAGGTCCTGAAACTGCATCAGGAACAGCTGGCGCAGGCTGGAGAGCTGCGCCTGCAACGTCCAGAGCTGGCCGCGGCCCAGCAGGTTGTTCTGCGAGATCTGCGCCTGGGCGATGAAATTCTCGACCGACGAGAAGCCGGCGCCGATCTGGAAGGTGCCGGTCGGTCGCTCGGCCACCTCGAAGTTGACGTCCATCTTGTCGTCGGTCTCGGACCGGCGGGTCGACATGTCGACCTTTTCGAAGTAGCCGAGCGCGTTGACGCGCTTTTTCGAATAGTCGAGCAGCGACTGGTTGTAGCTGTCGCCCTCGTAGATACGCAGCTCGCGGCGAATCACCTTGTCGCGGGTCTTGGTGTTTCCCCGGATGTTGATCCGGTTGATGGTGACCAGATCACCCTTCTGGATCTCGAAGATCACGTCGACCGTGCGTGTCTTCTCGTTGACCGGGGTGCTGGGCGAGGCGTTCACGTAAGCGAAGCCGCGGTCCTTGTAGTAGTCGGTCAGCCTCTGCAGATCGTCGGACAGCTTGGAGCGGTTGAAGATGTCGCCCGGCTTGACGGAGCTGCGCGACAGGAAGAACTCCTTCGGCATCAGCAGGTCGCCGCTCACGTCCACCCTGCCAAGGCGGTACTGCGGTCCCTCGTCGACGGTGATCGTGATGTACATCGACTGCTTGTCGGGCGACAGCTCGACCAGCGGATTGCCGACCTTGACCTGCACGTAGCCGCGGTCCCAGTAGTGGGCCTGGATGAGGAGCAGGTCGCGCTGAAAGACGTCCTCGCGGTAGGTCCCGGCGGACGTCAGCACCGACAGGATGTTCCCTTCCTGCGTCGAGATCACGCCCCGCAGCTCGGCGTCGGGGATGGCGTGGTTGCCGACGAAGTTCACGCGCCGGACTTCGACCTTGCTGTTCTCGCGGATGTGGAACCAGACGTCGACCGTCGAGGTGGTGTCGCGCTTGATCTCGTACGACACCTCGGCCATGTAAAAGCCCTTCTCGGTGTACGCGTCCTTGATCTTCTCGACGTTCTTCTTGATCTTGGCCAGGTCCAGGATCTGGTCCTTCTTGATGTCCAGGACCTCGTTGATCTTCGTCAGCGCGACCTCGTCATTGCCGGCGACGTAGATCTTGTTGATGGACGGCTTTTCGCGGAGCACGAAGGTGATCACGCTGCCGCTCTTGTTCTCGCTGACCTCGACCTCGACGTCCTCGAAGTAGCCCATCTTCCAGATGGCGCGGACGTCCTCGCGAACCTGCTCTTGGGTGAGGGTCGTGCCGGGCGCGGTCTTCAGGTTCACGCGGATGGCGTCGTCTTCGACCTTCCGGTTGCCACGAAACTGCACTTTCGCGACCTTCAGATTGGGCGCGGCGGGCGCAGCGGGGGGCTTTTCCTCGTCCTCGGCGGCGCGCGCGGACGGGCCAGCCAGAGCGGCGGCGATCAACAGAGCGGCGGCAAAGCGGCGAAAGGTCATCGGCCGAGCCGTCAGTCCCGCTCGACGATCGCGCCGTCGGCCATGCGCAGGCGGCGGGGTGTCTTGGCCGCCAGCTCGTCATTGTGCGTAACGATCAGGATGGTGGTCCCGAGCTCGTGATTGAGCTCGAAGAACAGGTCGTGGATCTCGCGGCCGGTCTTGGTGTCCAGATTTCCCGTCGGCTCGTCGGCCAGCAAGAGCCGCGGCCGAAGCAGCAGCGCCCGCGCCAGTGCCACCCGCTGCTGCTCGCCGCCGGAGAGCTCGCCGGGCCGGTGGGTGAGCCGATCCGCGAGACCGATGCGCGCCAACATGGCGGCCGCGCGCTCGGCGCAGTCCCGCCGGGGCATCCGCAGGATCAGCCCCGGCATCATCGTGTTCTCCAGGGCCGTGAACTCGGGCAGAAGGTGATGGAACTGGAACACGAACCCGATCTCGCGGTTCCGGAACTCGGCCAACCGCGTGGGGCTCATGGACGTCACGTCCACGCCGTCGAAGGTGATCGTCCCCGCTGTCGGTGCGTCCAGCGTCCCCAGCACCTGCAGCAGGGTCGATTTGCCGACGCCCGAGGCGCCGACCACCGAGGCGATCTCGCCCGGGGCCAGGTCGAAGCTCAGCCCGCGCAGCACCTCGATGACCCGGCCGCCGTGCTCGAAGATCTTCGAAAGGCCGCGAACCGAAACCCGGGCGCCGCCGCGCGCGTCCCGCTCGATGGGAGCGGACGTAAGGGGCGTCTCCATGGGGTGCGCCAAATTAGTCGGCACCCCCCAGGGTGTCAACGATCAGGCGGGTGGAGATCGAACACGTCCTTCGCGACATGAGCCGTTGGCACTGGGACCGGCCGGCGGGTCCCCGGGTTGCCCCGGTCAGCAAGAGCCCCCGGCGGCTCCGTCAACGCGACTACTCATAGCGCAGGCCGTCGACCGGCCGCATGCGCGAGGCCAGCATGGCCGGGTACAGGGTCGCCAGGCAGCACAGGCCCAGGGCGGCCAGGTTCACGGCCGCGATCTCGCTGACCCGCATCACGACCGGCAGCCGCTGGATGTAATAGACGTCGGGGTCCAGCGGCAGGCCGTAGTGCGAGAGCAGGAGGCAACCGCCGATTCCCAGGACCAGCCCCAGCGCCAGCCCCAAAAGGCCGATGTAAAGCCCCTCGGCGAAGAACACCCGCAAGATGGCGCCGTCCCGGGCCCCCATGGACTTCAGGATGGCCACTTCGCGCGCCTTTTCGGTGACCAGCATGATCAGGTTCGAGACGATCGAAAACGAGGCCACCAGCGCGATGAAGGTGAGGACCACGAACATCGCGACCTTCTCCAGCTTGAGCGCCGTAAACAGCCCGCGGTTCAGCTCTTCCCAGGACCGGACCTCGTAGCCGGGGCCCAGCCGGCGAGCAATGTCGTCGGCGACGGCGCGCGCGGCGTCCGGGGTGGTGGTCCGCACCTCGATGCCGGTGACTTCGCCCGGCATGTTCAGGAACTTTTGCGCCTCCGGCAGCGCGATGTACGCCAGCTTCGAATCGAACTCGTACATGCCGCTGTAGAAGTGACCCGCCACGCGGAATTCTTTCAGCTTCGGCATCGGGCCCATGGGGCCCACGCCGCACATCGGGCAGGCGATGTCGACGTCGCTGCCGACGAACACGCGCAGGACGTGCTGGTAAAGCTCGTCGCCCAGCAGGATGCCGGGCAAGAGGGGCGGCTTGGCCGGCGCCGGCTTCTTGGTCTCGATCTGCTGGCCCGCCTGATCTTTGGTGGGGTTTTGGGTGGGGTTTTGGGTGGGGTTTTGGGTGGGGTTTTGGGCCGGCTTTGGGGCCGGTTTTTGGGCCGGTTCGCCGTCGTCGTCCGCGGGGGCGACCAGGTCGAAGGCGCCGGCGGGGATCTCTTCGGGATGGGACAGGTAGGCGATCTTCCCCTCCTGCATGGTCTTTTCGAGCCCCAGGACGCGCGGTGCGCGGGTGGCGTCGATGCCACGCACGATGATGCCCATTCCGGCCGGGTTGGTGGCGTGCTTGATGATCACCTCGCTCTCGAGGTAGGGCATCGAGCCGACCACGTCGGCAATGCCGGCCAGCTTGGCGTCGATCGCCTGCCAGTCGGTGAAGGGGCGATCGTCCGAGGTGCTGATCACCACGTCGGCCTTGGTGGCGCGGATCTTCCCTTTGAGGTCGGCCTCGAACCCGGACATCACCGACAGCGCGATGATGGGAGCGCCCGTGCCCAAAAAGACGCCGAAGATCGACACCGCCGTGAAGACGGTGAACAGCGCGAACAGCGTCCCCAGCAGGCTCAGCAGCAGGCCAACGCCCACCGCGATCATGCCGGCCGTGCGCAGCCGCTCGATGATCGCCAGCGATGAGGGCTCCATCCACTCGCCCGGCGCGCGCGCGTGGACGCCCATGACGCGCGGGATCAGCGCGGCCGCGGCGAAGCACAGCCCGCCGGCGACCAGCGCCGCGATGCCGACCCACAGGGTCCGCCGCGAGCGCCGCTCGGGGTCACGCAGGTGCCGCCAGGCGACGAACCATTCAAAACCCGGGGCCAGCATGTGGCGACCTGGTCAGTCCTTCTCGGGGCGCATGAGCGGGAACAGGATCACGTCGCGAATGGATGGCTGATCCGTCAGCAGCATCGCCAGCCGATCGATCCCGATCCCCTCCCCCGCCGTCGGCGGCAGACCGTATTCCAGCGCCCGGCAGTAGTCCTCGTCGTAATCCATGGTCTCGTCGCGGCCCTGGGCCTTGGCGTCCACCTGGGCGGCAAAGCGCGCGCGCTGGTCCTGCGGGTCGTTCAGCTCCGAAAAGGCGTTGGCGTGCTCGCGCCCGACGATGAACAGCTCGAACCGGTCGACGCGCGACGGGTCCTGGTCGTTGCGGCGCGACAGCGGCGACGTTTCGGCCGGGTATTCGGTCACGAAGGCCGGGCGATCGGCCGGCAGCGCCTTTTCGCCCGCGTAGTCGAAGAGAGCGCCGACCCGCTCGCCGTGCGACTCGGACTTGCGCAGCACGGCGGCGAGCTCGTCTTTGCCCTCGGGGAGACCCTTGTCGGCCAGCCACCTGGACAGCGCGGCCGCGTCGTCCAGGACCGGGCGCTCGAGCCCGCCGGGCAGCAGCCCGGCTTGGGACGCCTGCACGATCGCGTCCTTCATCGGGATCCGCGGCCAGTCGCCCGCGAAGGTGACCTTCTGGCCCTGGTAGGTGATCTCCTCGCCCCCCGCCACCTCGCGCGACAGCTCGCGAAACAGCGTCTCCGTCAGCGCGATCAGGTCCTCGTAGGTGGCGTAGGCTTGATAGAACTCCAGCATCGTGAACTCGGGGTTGTGCTGCCGCGAAAGCCCCTCGTTCCGGAAGTTGCGGCCGATCTCGTAGACCCGCTCGAAGCTGCCGACCACCAGCCGCTTGAGGTGCAGCTCCGGCGCGATGCGCATGTTGAGATCCAGATCCAGCGCGTTGTGGTGAGTCTTGAACGGGCGCGCCGCCGCCCCGCCGACGATCGAATGCATCATCGGCGTCTCCACTTCCAGAAACCCACGCGCGTCCAGGAATTGCCGGAGCCCGCGAATGATCTGGGTCCGCTTGCGGAACACCTCGCGGACCCCGGGGTTGACCACCAGGTCGACGTAGCGCTGCCGGTAGCGGACCTCGACGTCCGACAGGCCGTGCCACTTCTCGGGCAGCGGGCGGGTGGCCTTGGTGAGCAGCACCACGTTTTCGGCCACGATCGTCAGCTCGCCGGTCTTGGTCTTGGTCGGGCTCCCGACCACGCCGATAAAGTCGCCCCGCTCGGCCCGCTTCCAGATCTCGAACGCGGCGTCGCCGATCAGGTCCTTGCGAATCCAGACCTGGAGCTCGCCGGAGCGATCCAGCAGCTTCACGAACGCCGCCTTGCCGAAACCGCGGTAAGCGACGATGCGGCCGGCCAGCTTGAAGTGGTCGTCAGAAATGAGGGCCGGCGGGGCCCCCTTCTCGGTCGCCTCGGCGGGGGGCGGGGCGTCGGCAAAGCGGGCAATGATCTGGCTGGCCGTGTGCGTCGGGCTGAAGCCGTTGGCATAGGGGTTTCCCCCCAGCGCGCGAATTTCCCCTGCCTTTTTCTCGCGTTCCTCGATCAGCTCGCGCTCGTCGGCCATCTCTCTCCACGGGTTGTCAACAGAACCCACAGCCACAGGCGGCTGAGATCGTTGAACTTTTCTAAATCAATCCACAGATGTTCAATTTGTAGCGGTTCGGTGACTATCCTACACGTCGTCCGCCGCCGGGTTGGTAACAGCCCCCGCTGGCTGCCCGGGCTTGGCCGTCGGATCCCCCGCCAGGTCCAGCAGGACAGCCACCATGAACTGATCCAAATCGCCGTCCAGGACGGCGTCGACGTTGCTGACCTTCTGGCTGGTCCGGTGGTCGGTTACCTGGCGGTAAGGCGCCAGGACGTACGACCGGATCTGGCTCCCCCACTCGATGGCCTTTTTCTGGGCGTGGATGTTGCCCATCTTCTCTTCCTGCTTCTTCTGTTCGACCTCGAACAACTTCGAACGCAGGATGCGCATGGCCGTCGAGCGGTTCTTGTGTTGCGAGCGCTCGCCGTCCGAGTGGACGGCGATGCCGGTCGGGATGTGCGTGATGCGCACCGCCGACTCGGTCTTGTTGACGTGCTGGCCGCCGGCACCGCCCGACCGCATGACGTCGATGCGCAGGTCCTTGTCGTCGATCTCGACTTTGATGGTCTCGTCGATGTCGGGATAGATGAACACGCTGGCGAATGACGTGTGCCGCCGCGCCTGCGAGTCGAACGGCGAGATGCGCACCAGTCGGTGGACGCCGGCCTCGGCCCGTAGCCACCCGTAGGCCCATTCGCCCTCGACGCCGATGGTGGCGCTCTTGATGCCGGCCTCGTCGCCGGGCTGCCGGTCCAGCTCTTCGACCTTGTACCCTTTTCGCTCGGCCCAGCGGATGTACATCCGCAGCAACATCTCGGCCCAGTCCTGCGACTCTGTGCCGCCCGCGCCGGCGTTGATGCTGACCAGTGCGCCGTTGCGGTCGTAAAGACCGGACAGCATGCGGGCGAACTCCATCTTGGCGATGGCCTCTTCGGCGGCCCGCAACGTCGCGTCCGCCTCGACGGCGGTGGCTTCGTCCTTGGCTTCGTCGGCCAGCTCGATGAGGACGTTGGCGTCCTCGACCGCGCGCACCTGCGCCTCCCACCCGTCGACGGACGACTTCAGCCGCGCCTGCTCGCGCAGCACCGCCTGGGCCTTGTCAGCGACGTTCCAGAAGCCCTCTTCGCCAGACTCGTGCTCGAGCTCGGCTATCCGCGTCTTTTTGCCGGCGATGTCAAAGATGCCCCCGGAGAACCTCGAGCCGGCTCTGCAGCTTCGACGAGCGCTCTCGCAGGGGACCGATTTCCATGGGCGCGGAGTCTACACGATCCCTCCCGACGTGCGATGCCTTTGCCGGAGCGGGTGCCTCTAATCCTATTGCCTTCGGTTAAGCGCCAGGACGCTAGGGCGCCAGGCGGAAAGACTTCTGACATCGGATGCAAGTGAACGCTTCTGGCGTCCTAGCGTCCTGGCGTTTGAGTGAACGGCATGGCGACTGGTCCGCGCGCTCCGAACTCAGCGCTGGTTGCGCCGGAGCTGCTGGCCGGCCCGCCGGACCTCGGCGGCGAATGCCTGAAGGGCCGCCAAGTTGTCCAGGCGCTCTTCTGGGCTTCGGCGCAGGTTCTGGCGCAACAGGGTCCGATCGACGTCCTTCTTGTAGGCTTCGATGACCGGATCCGGCTCGATGCCGTAACGCCGCAAGATCGTGGCGTCGTCTTCCGGTTCTTCGGCCATGGGGCCAGTTTAGCGCGTCAGCCAGCGCGGAGGGCGTCGCGCAGGTAGTTCTCTTTGAGGCGGACGTACTTGGCGGCGTGGGCCCGGTGGAAGGCCTCGTCGTCGGGGGTCAGGGTCCGGACCACCTTGGCGGGGACGCCCAGGACCAGGCTGCGGGGCGGGATGACGGTCCGCTGGGTGACCACGGCCCCGGCGCCGATCACCGACCCGGCGCCGATGACGGCGTCGTCGAGCACCGTGGCCTGCATGCCGATGAGGCAGGCGTCCTCGACGCGGCAGGCGTGCAGCATCGCGCGATGGCCGACCACGACGTCGGCGCCGACGACACAGGGACCGTCGTCGGCGACGTGCAGCACGCTGCCGTCTTGCACGTTGGTTCGCGCGCCCACGATGACGGGTGCCAGGTCGCCGCGCAGGACGCAGCCGTACCAGACGGACGCGTCCTCGCTCAAGCGCACGTCGCCGACCACCGCGGCGCCCGGAGCGACCATCACGCGCGCGCCGATGAGTGGCAGTGACGCCAGATAGCGGTCGATGATGGCGCGGGGGTAGCGGGCCCGGATCTCCCCGAGCTTGGCGTCCAGCTCGGTCGCCGCGGCGGGCGGGCCGTCGATGACCGTCACCGACGTCGCGATCGTCGCCATGGCCGTGCGCGGTCCGCCGGCCTAGCCGGTGATGAGGCGCAGCTGCCGCAGCCGAGCCGGCGGCTGGACCGCGATGGGGTAGGCGTTGGAGAAACAGGCGTCGCAGAAACCGCCCCGCTTCTGGTCGTTGCCGCCATTGACGGAGGCGTAGAGGCCGTCCAGCGAGAGGTATCCCAGCGAATCGGCGCCCACGTAGTCGCGGATCTCGTCGGGGGTGTGCGCCGACGCGATCAGCTCTTCGGTGGTCGGGGTGTCGATGCCGTAGCGGCACGGCCCGACCGTGGGCGGCGAGCTGATGCGCATGTGCACCTCTTTCGCGCCGGCGCCCCGGATCATCCCCACGATCTTGCGTGAGGTGGTGCCGCGGACGATCGAGTCGTCGACGACCACCACCCGCTTGCCGGCCAGCACCTCGCGCACGGGCGAAAGTTTCAGCTTCACGCCGAAGTGGCGGATGTGCTGCGACGGCTCGATGAAGGTGCGGCCCATGTAGTGCGACCGCATCAGCCCCTGGTCGTATGGGATGCCGCTCTCGCGCGCGTAGCCGATGGCGGCCGCCACGCCGGAGTCGGGGACCGGGACGACCACGTCGGCGGGCACCGGGTGCTCGACCGCCAGCCGCCGCCCCATCCGCTCGCGCGCGGCGTAGACCGACTTGCCGTCGATGTTCGAGTCCGGGCGCGCGAAGTAGACCCATTCGAACACGCAGCGGTGCGCCGACTGCTCGACGAACGGGCGTTCGCTGCGGACGCCGTTGGCGTCGATGATGACCATTTCGCCGGGCTCGATGTCGCGCACGAACTCGGCTTCCAACAGCTCGAACGCGCAGGTCTCGGATGAAACCACCCAGGTGTCCTTGGACTTGCCCAGCGCCAGCGGCCGGAACCCCATCGGGTCGCGCACCGCGATCACCTGGTCCTCGGTCAGGAACACCAGCGAGTAGGCGCCGCGCACCTGGCGAAGCGCGTCTGCCACCCGCTCGGGCAGCGTCTGCTCGCGCGAGCGCGCGATCAGATGAACGATGGCCTCGGTGTCGGCCGTGGTCTGGAAGATGGCGCCGTCGGCCTCCAGCCGCTCGCGCAGCTCGGCCGCGTTGACCAGGTTGCCGTTGTGGCCGACCGCGACCGACCCGCCGAAGTAGTCGACGGCGATGGGCTGCGCGTTCCGCTTGGATGAGTCCCCTGCGGTCGAGTATCGGACGTGCCCGATGGCGGCGTACCCGCGCAGCTCCCGCAGTCGGTCGACCGTGAAGATGTCGTTGACGTGCCCCATCTCCTTGACCGAACGCAGCCGCTCCCCGTCGGTCGCGACGATTCCAGCCGATTCCTGGCCGCGGTGCTGGAGGGCGTAGAGGCCCAGGTACGCCAGGTTCGCCGCTTCCGGGTGTCCATAGACGCCGATCACCCCGCACATGCGCGTGCAAGGTAGCACACTCAGGTCCACCTCGCGGTTCATTCGCGACGTCGGTCGGGAATAACTATCGCGCGTGCCAGATTTCAGCCGTCAAAAAGTTCGGGCATAATCGCGCCGCGCCAAAAAGCCCCCCCCCCCATGATCCAAGTCAAGGGACTGACCAAGTATTACGGCGAGCACGCCGCCATCCACGACCTCAACTTCGACATCCAGCGAGGTGAGGTCATCGGGTTCCTCGGCCTGAACGGCGCCGGCAAGACGACCACGCTCAAGATCTTGGGCTGCGTCCTCCTGCCGACCGCCGGCGAGGTGACCGTCGACGGAATCGACATCGCCCGTGATCCCCACGCGGTGCGGCGGCGGATCGGGCTCTTGCCCGACACCCCGCCCGTCTACGGAGAGATGACCGTCGGCCGCTATCTGAAGTTCGCGGCCGAGCTGCGCGGCGTCCCGGCCGCCAGCGCCGCGGCCGCCGTCACGGAAGCCGAAGAGAAAACCGCGCTGCGTGACAAGCACGAAGAGCTCATCTCGAGCCTGTCGCACGGCTACAAGCAGCGGGTCGGCGTGGCCCAGGCGCTGGTGCACAAGCCCAAGCTGCTGATTCTGGACGAGCCGACGAGCGGCCTCGACCCGGTGCAGATCGTCGAGATGCGCGCGTTGATCCGGGGTCTGCAGGGCGAGCACACCATCCTGCTGTCCAGCCACATCCTCTCCGAGATCAGCCAGACCTGCGACCGGCTGCTGGTCATTCAGAAGGGCGAGATCGTCGCCCAGGGCAGCGAACAAGACCTGGCCACCAAGCTGGGCGGCGGCGCGACCATCGAGGTCGAGGTGGCCGGAGCGGCCCAGCGGGCCGTCGACGTCGTCAAGACCGTCACCGGCACCGGCGCCTGCCGGATCCTGCGCGAATCGGGCGGCGTGGCGTGGCTGTCGATTGAAGCCTCGGCCGACCTGCGGCCCAAGGTGGCGCGCGCGCTGGTTCAAAACGGGATCGACCTTCTGCGAATCGACCGCGGCGCGGCGCGCCTGGAGTCGATCTTCCTGAAGTTGACCAACGCGCCGGCGGAAGGCTCGGCGGCGCCCACCAGCGCGGAGACGCTTCCCCAATGAACGCCACCTTCCTGATCGCCCGGCGCGAGATGGGCGCCTACTTCCGGTCGATGACCGGCTACGTCATCGCCGCCGCGGTGTTGATCGTCGACGGCCTGCTCTTCAATGCGTTCGCGCTGGGCGGACCGGACAAGCTCTCGGCGGAGGTGTTGAGCCTCTTCTTCTACTTTTCCAGCGGCACGACGATCATCGCCAGCGTCTTCATCTCGATGCGCCTCTTGGCCGAAGAGCGCCAGACCGGCACGCTGGTGCTGCTGACCTCCTCGCCCGTGCAAGATTGGGAGATCGTCCTCGGCAAGTTCTTGTCGGCGTTCGGGTTCCTGGCGCTCATCACGCTGGCCAGCGTCTACATGCCGGCGATGATCTTCGTGAACGGGAAGATCTCGGTCGGTCACATGGCCGCCGGCTACCTGGGCCTCTTGCTGCTGGGCAGCGCGACGGTGGCGCTGGGGACCTTCGGGTCGGCGATTGCGCGCACACAGGTGCTGGCTGCCATTTTCTCGGGCTGCATCGTGGTCGCGCTGATCGTCTGCTGGCTGCTGACCAAGGTGACCGAGCGGCCGCTCAACGACGTTTTCGTGGCGCTGGCGCTGCATGGCAAGCACTTCCCGCCCTTCCAGGCCGGGACGGTGCACCTGCGCGACGTCGTTTACTACTTGATGGTCACGTACATCGCGCTCTTCGCCGCGACGCGGGTGATGGAGAGCCGCCGATGGAAGTGACGGCGCGGCGGAACCGAAGTGGTCGCTGGTCGGCGCTCTGGGGGGCGGGCATGCTGGCCATCTTCCTCGGCGAGCGGATGATCGGCGCCGGCACCAGCCGGGGCGTGGCGACCGTGCTGGGGCTGTTGCTGGTCCTTGCGGCGATCGGGGTCCGGACCGCCCGGATCCGGTCGGCGGCGCCAGACCGGGCGCCGGTCGAGCGGACGCTGCTGGGCTTTTACGCGCTCGGATTGGGCGCCGTGGTCCTGTACTTCGTTCAGTCGGATCTGCCGGCGGTCCTGTGGACGGGCAAGCCGCTCGAACACAACTGGCCCCGCCTGACGACCATCTTGGCCGCGCTGTGGCCCCCGATCTGGCTGGCGGCAGCTTCGCCGATCGTCCTCGTCGAGGTGGCCTACGCCCAGGTCGCGCGGGCTCCTCGCATCGAGGTCGGCCGGGTGCGCGACGCGATGTTCACCGGGCTGGGGCTGGCTGCCGCGCTGGTGTTTGCCTTCTCGATCGCTTACGTCGCTTCCGAGCGCGACAAGAAGATCGACCTGGCCTACTTCCGGACGACGCGCCCGGGAGAGGTGACCCGACGGATCGTCCGCAACCTGGACCAGCCCATCGAGGTGGCCGGCTTCTTCGCTGCCGGCAGCGAGGTCGCCGAAGAGGCCTACAATTATCTGCAGGACCTGGGACGCGAATCGGCGCAGTTGAAGGTCGCCCACTACGACTTCGACATCGACCCCATCAAGGCCAAAGAGTACGGCGTGTCGACCAACAGCGTCCTGGTCTTCTCGCGCGGGACGCGCCACGAGCAATTGGGCCTGCCCAAGGAGATCGAAAGCGCCAAGAACGCGCTGCGCACCCTCGACAAAGAGGTTCAGCAGCGGCTGCTGATGCTGGTGAAGCCCCCGCGGGTGGCCGCCTTCATCCAGGGGCACGGTGAGCGCACCTGGGACAAGCCAACCACCGACACCGACAAGCGCGCGCAGATCAAGACCTTCCGCGACGTGCTGGTCGACCAGACCTACGACGTCCGTTACCTCAGCGCCGCCGAAGGGCTCATGGAAGACGTTCCCAAGGACGTCTCGATGGTCGTCATTCTGGGGCCGCAGCAGCCCTACCTGCCAGAGGAGTACGCGGCGCTGAACCGCTACATCGCCCGCGGCGGCCGGCTGCTGATCGCGCTCGACCCCGAGAACCACGTCGACTTTCACGAGGTCCTAAAGCCGCTCTACCTCGAATACCAAGCCGTCCCGCTGGCCAACGACCAGGTGTTCGCGCGGCGCACGCATCAGGACAGCGACCGCATCAACCTGGTGACCGCGACGTACTCCTCGCACCCGTCCGTCACCACGCTGCAACGTCTGGGGCAGCGCGCGTTCGTCGTGCTTCCGGGCGCCGGCTGGATCAACACCGACCCGAAACGGAAGGCGGACGTGACGGTCGACGCGCCAATCAAGGCGCACCACGCGACCTTCCCCGACAAGAACGGCAACTTCCGGCAGGACCCGGGCGAGGAGCGCCGGGCCTGGGAGCTCGCCGCCACCGCCGTCAAGCAGGACGCGCGCGTCTTCGTGCTGGGGGATTCGGACGCGCTGGACGACGAGGCGCTGCCCGCCGGCGCCAACCAACTGCTGGCGCTGGACGTGGCGCACTGGCTGATGGGCGACGAGGCGTACACCGGTCTCACCTCGACGGAGGCAGACGTGCCGATCTCGCACACGCGCAAACAGGACGTGGTCTGGTTTTACGGGACGATCTTCCTGGCGCCCGTGCTGGTCATCGTGGCTGGGGTCGCCGTGACGCGCGGCGGCCGGCGGCGCCGGCGTGCCGCACCGGGCAGCGCCGCATCCACGCAAGGAGCGGCGTCGTGACCGGTCGTTCGGCAGCCATCCAGGGGGGGCTCGCGGCGCTGGGCCTGATCGCGGCGCACTTCACCTGGCAGCGCGATCCCGAACGCGCCCCGGGCGCCGCGACGGTGATCGAGGCCTCCAAGAGCGACGTCTCGCTGATTCATTACGCCGATAACAATACGGTCGTCGACTTCAGCCGCGGGCAGGGCGACAAGGATGCGCCCGCGTGGATCCACCTCGTCAAGGGTGACGACACGCTGAAACACAAGGACGCCGCCAAGGACAAGAAGAACGACAAGAACGAGGGCAACAAGACCGACAAGCCCGAAAACAAGGACGCGACGGACAAGCCGCGCGACCTGCGCGGCTCGGACCAGGCCGGCAAGCTGCTCGACAACTTCGGGCCGTTCATCTCGCCGCGCGCGTTCGGCGTCCTCGACGCAGCCAAGCTGAAAGAGCTGGGCCTGGCGGCGCCCGTGCGCACCCTGGACGTCACCGTCCGGGGCGACGTGCGGCACTATCAGATCGGACAGCCCGAGAAGGCTGCCGCCGGTGAGTCCTTCCTGCGCGACACGCGGGACGGGCGCGTCTATCTGATGCCACGCGGGATGCTGGCCGACCTGCAGAATCCGGCGCACCTGGTCGATCGCCGCCTGCACAGCTTCGATGTGCCGGATTACGACCGACTGGTGATCACGTCCGGCGGCAAGACCAAAGAGTACGTGCAGACGGATCGTCAGGTGCGGGCCAAGGCGACCATCGCCCCGGCCAAGTCGCCCGACAAGCCCGATCAAATGGCGAAGAACTGGCACGACAGCCTCTGGCGCGGGTATGCGTCGGAGGTCCTGGGACGGGGAGAGGATCCACCGGGTGGCAAGCCGGCGACGGTGCTGCGGGTCGAGTACTTCGATGGCAAGCGACCGATCGGGTTCGATGAGTTCGCCCGCGTCGAAGCCTCTTCAGCGATCTCTGAAGAGCCGCCCGGATCGGACGTTTACGTCCGCACCGAGCACTCGGCGGGCTGGATGAAGGTTGCGAACGGGGCCCAGCTGATCACCGACGCGCAAAAGCTCGTCGCGGCGCCTTGATCCCTGGCTTGACCTGAGCGGACTCTGGCGACTCCTTGGATTGGACCCCGCCGTTGACGGGCGGGCCGCTGCAGGGAACAATCGGCCGGTGGAGCGCGCGTTTGCCGTGCTGTGGGCACTCGGGTCGCGTGCGACGGCACGCACCATCCAGGCCGAACGGGCGGGCGTCGGAGCCAAATGGCAGAACCGGCGGACGTGAGCCGCGCCGACACGCGCCCTGCCCTGCTGAT
This sequence comes from uncultured Pseudomonadota bacterium, assembly GCA_963737345.1. GTDB lineage: Bacteria > Myxococcota_A > Polyangia > Fen-1088 > Fen-1088 > JADGRB01. The sequence continues at coordinate 278,167 of CAVTSM010000003.1, forward strand.
CCTGCACGTCGACGCGCCGGACCCGGCCGACGCCGTCTACCGAACGGAGCAGCCCTGCCGCGCGCTGGGCGAGCTGCCCGAGGTCGCGGTCATCAGCGGCTCGCTGTTGTCACCGGAGCTTTATCGCCCCGCGGCCGGTGCCCCGGCCGGCACCGATCTCTTGACGGCGGCCGACATCCTGATCATCCGCGACGTTGCCGCCCCGGATCTCCTTCCGGTGGTCGCCGCCCGCCGTCGCGAGGGACGCCTGACGGTGTTCGAGCCGGGTTCGCGCCTGTTTGCACCCCCCTCGACCGGCGCCCTGGGCGACCTGGGCGCACGCAGCCTGACGCCGCAGTTGGCGCGCCTGGCCGACGGGGTTCAGGTCGGCGGCATCGGGCTCGAGGCCCAGCTCGACGCCTTGAATCCGCGGCGGGCGCTTTTTCCCAGCCATCTGTGGGAGATGCCGCCTCGCCACCCGCGGGATCGGGGCGCCGGCCTGGTCATCGGCTTGATTGGCGGGGCGTCCGAGCGCGAGGATCTGGCCGTCGCGATCCCGGCGCTGGCCGCGATCCTCAACCGGCACCCCGAGGTCCGGGTCGCCGTTCAGGGCGGCAGCGACCTCGCCGAGCTCCGTGAGGTGCTGGCGCCCCTCGGCGCCGATCGGATCGAGCTGGTGCCGTCCGACTCCGCCCCGGAGAGCCATCGCTTCCTGGCCGGCATCGACATCGCCCTACTGACGCTGGCGCCCCCTTCGCGGGACCGCTTCGTCTCGGACGTCCGCGCCCTCGAGTGCGCCGCCCATGGCGTGCTGGTGATCGCCAGCGACGCCGATCCTTTCCGCGAGTTCATCCGCGCGGGACAGACCGGGCTCCTTTTCCGCGACCGGGCCGACTTGGAAACGGTCCTCGAACATGCGCTGGCCGACGCCGACCTGCGCGCGACGCTGATCGCGCAGGCCGCCACCGCGGCCGCCGAACGGCTCGAGCGCCCGCACGCCGCCCATCGCCTGGGCTTCTATTTGAGCCTGGCGGCGCAGCGCGGGATCCGGTGGGCGGCCCGGGCGGCAGAGGCGGGAGCGGCTCTGTTGGACGCGGCCGGCCCTGCGCTCCGGTTCCCGGGGTCGCAATACGCGAAGCTCGGTTCGGGCGAGGTCGAGCGGCTGCTGGTCGAAGGATCGCGACGCCGCGCGGCCGGCGACGGCGCGGAGGCCGCGCGCGCCTTCGCCGAGGCTGAGCGGCTGGCGCCCGACTCTCACCTGCCGCCCCTGATGCTGGCCGGTGTGCTGCTCGATCACACGCGGGCGATCGATGCGCTCGCGCGGGCCGAGGCGCGCCGGCCCGGCTCGTGCCGCGCCCCCTACGAACGGGGACTTCGCGAGCTCGCGCGCGGCGATCAGGTCGCGGCGGCGGCGGCGTTCGAACGCGCCGCCACGGCCGCCCCGGCCTTCGGGGCCGCGCAAGAGCGCTTGGGCCGCCTGGCCGAGCGGGCCGGCCGCCCGGCCGAAGCTGTGCGTCTCTACGAGGAAGCCGCTCTGCAGAACCCCAGCTTCGCATTGCCGGTGGCGCGGCTGGGCGTCGAGGCGCAGCGCCGCGGCGAAATCGCGCGCGCGGTCGCGTTGCTCGAGCGCGCGCTGGCGGCCGATCCCGGGCTGCCGCTGACCCATTTCCTGCTGGGACGCGCCTACCTGCAGCTGGGGCGGCTGCACCAGGCACGCGCCCACCTGGAACGGGCGCAGGCGGAAGAGCGTTCGGGTTGGCCGGCCCAGCTCCAGGACGGTTTTTCCGAAGCCGGAGATCAGGCGGCGACGATGGCGGCGCTCGCCCGGGCCGAGAACCGTGGTTAGAAAGGGAACCGACGTGGACCAGCCCAACCGCGAGCTCCGGCCCTCCCAGGTGACGTTGAAGACCGTCTTCACGGTCAGCTTCGGTGTGCTGCTGGTCCTGGGCGTGGTCGAGGCCGTGCTTCACGCCGCCGTCTCGATCACGTTGATCGGCGCGTCCGTCATGATCGCCGTCGCGCTGGATCACGCGGTCGGCATGCTGGAGCGGCGGCGGGTGAACCGGTCGCTGGCCATCGCCATCGTGTGCCTGACCCTGGCGGGCCTGGTCGTCGGTCTCTGCTTCACGCTGATCCCGCCGGTCATCGACCAGGGGCGCGAAATGATCAAGGACGCGCCATCCTTCGTGAAGACCGCGCGCCAAAGCTCGCTGTTCCACACGCTGGACAACCGTTTTCACCTGGCGGCTCGCGTGCAGGAAGGCGAACGAAAGATCCCCGAGTTCCTGGAGGGGGCCGCGACGCCTCTGCTCAGCGCCCTTGGCGGGTTGGTCTCGGCGCTCGGCGCCGTCATCACCATCGTGGTGCTGGTCGTGTTCATGATGATCTTCGGCGGCCGTCTGGTGCAGGGGCTGCTGGCCGAGGCGCGCACCGAGCACCGCCCGATCTACGAGGACCTGGTGCGCAAGATCTACCAGTCAATCGGCGGCTACCTGGGCGGGCTGACCTTGATCTGCGGCGTGAACGCCACGCTGACGACCACGTTCCTGGCCATCGATCGCATCCCGTTCTTCTTGCCTCTGGGGATCCTCTCCGGATTCTCGAGCATGGTCCCGTACGCGGGACCGCTGGTGATGGGGACGGTCATCTCGCTGGTGGCGCTCCTCACCAAAGGGCTCTGGCATGGCGTGGCGGCGGTGATCTACTTCGTGGCGTACGGGCAGCTGGAAGGCAACGTTCTAGGGCCGCTGGTCTTCCGGCGCACCGTCCACGTCAACCCCCTGCTGACGACACTTTCGATCGTTCTGCTGGGCGAAATCGCCGGCGTGTTCGGCGCGATCATCGCGGTCCCGGTGGTCGCGACGTTGCAAATCGTGGCCCGCGAAGTCCTCCGCATCCGCCGCGAACAACTCCACCTGCACCCTTGATCTGCTTCCCCGTCCGGGGACGGGGTCAAAATCAGGGGTGGCGGCGCAAGGGGCCGGCGAAGCTGAGGGTGAAGAGCCAGATGCCGGCGATCGCGGCGCAGGAGGCGTTGATCGACAGCGCCCAGGTTGCGCCCCAGCGGTCCCAGATCCAGCCGGTGCCCAGGCCCGCCGGCAGCGCCGCCGCGCCGGTGAGGCCGTGGTAAAGGCCGAAGGCGCGGCCACGGGCGCCGCGCTCGGAGAGATCGGCGACGATGGCGCGTTCGGCCCCTTCGGCGAGGCCATGATAGAGCGCGTAGGCCAGAAGAAGCCCCAGCACCTGCCAGCGGGCGGTCGCGAAGCCGAACCCGACGTAAGTCAGCGCGTAGGCGATCCAGCCGGCCGCGACCACCAGCGCGCGCGAATGGCGGTCGGAAAGCGCGCCGCCCGGCAAGGCAGCGGCTGCCTTGACCAGGTGGTGGAATGTCCAGAGCAGCGGCAGCGCCGTGGCGGACCATCCGAGCTCCCGCGCCCGCACCAGCAGGAACGCGTCCGAGGAGTTGCCCAGCGCGAAGACCACGCAGGCGGCCAGGTAGCCGCCGAACCCGGGCCGCAGCATCCCCGCGCTCCGGGGAGCGTCCACGGGGCCGCTCCGTTCGGTGATCTGGTCGCTCTCGCGCAGCCGGAAGAACAGCAGCAACGGCGCGATCACGCCGATCATGGCAGCCACCGCGAACGTCACGCGGAGACTGGCGCCCATCGCCAACAACGCGAAGGCGATGACCGGGCCAAGCGCGGCACCGAGATGGTCCATCGACCGGTTGAGGCCGAAGGCACGACCGCGCTGCGAGGGAACCACCGAATCGGCGATGAGCGCGTCGCGCGGGCCGGAGCGAATTCCCTTGCCGGCGCGGTCGAACAGCCGAGCGCCCAGCACCTGCCAGGGCGCCATCGCCGCGGCGATCCCGGCGCGAGCCAGGGCCGGCATGGCGTACCCGGTGGCCACCAGCGCCCGGCGCGGACCGCGGTCCGACAGGCGGCCGGCGGCCAGCTTGATGAAGCTGGCCAGCGCGTCCGCGCTCCCTTCGATGAGGCCGAGGTAGCTCATCGGCGCGCCGAGGGCCACCAGGAAGGTCGGCAGCAACGGGAAGATCGCTTCGCTCGAGACGTCGTTGATGAGGCTGGCGAGCCCCAGCAGCCAGACCACCCGGGGCAGCCTCTTCAGTCCCTCGAGGGTGATCTGAGCGCGCGTGGTCGGGCGCGGGCGGGTCGTTGCCCCCTCGGCGGGCGGGTCGACATTGCTCGTCACCTTGGACGCATTATCGCATGGCTGTCGCCCTGGCGACCTGCCCGCAGAGCGTCTATCTTTCGTCGGCGTGAAGCGGAAGTGTCCGACCTGCGGGCGGTCATTCGAGCAATCCGAAGAGCGGCTGCCCTTCCGACCATTCTGTTCGGCCCGCTGCCGGGCGGCCGATCTCGGCAAGTGGCTGGACGGCGGCTATCGAATCGCCACCGGGATCGCTGAACTTGGGCTCCGACGGATGCTCCTGCAGGACGAAGTAGTAGCCGCCGTCCGTGCTCGATCCGCGGGCCTGGTCCAGCGTCATTTCGAAACCGTAGTACGCGACGTCCCCCGTCAACACCGACTGGAACACGGGGTACATCTGGTTGCTGTCGTTGATGGTGACCGCACCCGTACTGGTATCGAGGTCCGCCTTTGCGGCGTAGACGACGGCGTTCGGGTAGCGCTTGATGACGTCACCGCGAACCAGCAGGACCAGGTGCTCGACGTTCGGGGTTCGGCCCGTGTGCGAGCCCAGCACGCTGGTCCGACTCCAGCTCCGCACCTCGGTGATGTCCACGAAGGCTGAGTCCGGCCGATCTCCGCTTTGATTCCCGTCGACCCAGCCGCTGGGGTCCCAGAACTGCTGGAAGATGGTCCCACGTTGGTCCGTCGGATAGCCGTTCCACAGCAGCTCGCGGTTGACCTGGTGGTTGAGGCCGACCATGAACGCCTCGACGAACTTCTGGTTGGTCTCGACCAAGCTGACCGAGTTGCGCGGTACGTCGCCGACGTTGGGGAGGATCCAGTCCGGCGAAATGTTGGCGAGCCGCTGCCACATCGGAAACGAGACAGTCGGCGGAAGAAGGATCGGTTCCAGCTGGTCGGCCGCCTGCCACGCGATGGGCTTCGTCTGAACGTGGACCGCCTTTTCGTAGGCCACGAATGTGACGGCCGGCGAGACCGCGTTCAGGATGCAGCTGACCAGGCCCGGAACGTTGACGGCCGGGATGTGCGGCCCCGCCAGCGGCGCGTGGTTGACGAACTCGAACAGCGCGGCGGCAGCGGTCCGGAAGGCCTGTGCCTGCACGCTGTCTGCGCCTGTCGCGGGCATGCGGGGCGGCGGCCAGGTGCTCGGGTCTGAAAGGATCGGTTGCGGGTTCTCGCTGACCGACGTGAAGCCGTTCGCCTGCGCCAATACCTGGATGTCGTGGCCGAGCAGCGTCCCGGCGCGCAGCTTCTGGAGGACGGCCACGCTCGATACCCCTGCCGTGGACGCGAGCTGGATGAAATCGAGGCCGAGCCGCAGCAGGCGGCGCAGCAGCCACCAGTACTTGCCAGCTTGCGTGGAGAGCAACTTGCGCGACGACCAGAAGATGACGCAGCCCCAGTAGAGGAGCTGATCCGACGACATCGAGCTGACGATCGTGCTGATGCCTGTGTCCGGCAGGCCGCCTGGAATGGAGGAGCCGACGACCGTGTCGGGCGTCGACATGTTGGTCGGATTGTTGGCCTGGGGAATGAAGCCCGGGTTGCTGTTGATCGTGTTGATGAGGGGGAGGGAAGGGCGCGGAAAAGCACGCCGCCAGGCGATGAGGTGCCCACCGAACGGCGACCCGTTCAAAATGCCCCCGATCGTCGGCGTGGGCGGGCCCCCTCCTGTGCAGGAGAGGATCTTGCCGTGCAGGAACGCCGTGACGAAGAAGATCGATCCAGTCGCCGTCGACGCGGAGTTGAGGTGCCGGCTCACCAGCCGGGTGAACACCTCACGCCCGGCCTGCATGATCTTCCGGCGGCGGTTGACGGTGTTGACGAGGACCGACGCCTGTTCCTGGGCGGCCGCGAGCAGGGCCTGCTGGTCGCGCTGCACCACTTCAGTTCCGAGGCCGGCCGCCACCCGGAAGCGCGGATCCTGATTGAGGAGCGAGAGCCAGGGCGGGTTGGTCGGATTGGGACGGCTCGGGTAGTCGAGGTGGTCCTCGGCGGCGTACCAGCGGCCGTAGATCGGCGGCACGACCACCGGCGGGGTCTGCGCGGCGCCGAGATCGATCAGGCTGCCGATGCCGTTGAGCCAGGCGGTCGAGAGCGTCGGATCGGCGACGACGGCCTGCTCCCGCGTCTGCAGCGCGCCGCCCACCGGGAGCGGGCCGCTGGTGGGCGGCGGGAGCGCGAGCCCAGGATTGGAGACGTCCATGTTGCGAACGCCGACGGTCAGCGGGAGCTCGGCGGCGGGACTCAGCTCGGAGACGGCCTGGTGGAACGAGCTGACAGTGCCGGTCTGGAAGCGCCACGAATAGTAGACGGGGAGCTGGATGGGGAAGGGCGAAGTCTGGTCCCAGGCCGCCCTCAGCCAATCAACGTCATCGCTGGACTTCCCCTGTGCCGCCAAAACGCCCGCTTTGAACGTCGGAACCAGGAACGCCGTGTACGGTGTGCTGGGCGAGAGCTGCCGTGGCGACAGCAACCGCGCGACGAGCGCTCCGGGCGGCCCGGAGATCGCAGCGGAGAGCGAAGCGTCGCTCACCAGCTGCTGGGCCTGGACGTGGGCCCAGGCCCACACCTGCGAGAGATCGGGCAGCAGGTCGATTCTCCCGACCGTCAACTGAGGCAGCTTCTCGTCCCCCTGGGCCGGGCGAAAGTCCGTCGTGCCAAAGTCCGTCCCCTCAGCGAGCACGATCAGAGCGAGCCAGGGACGGATCTGGTCGGTGCGCCCCGGGATGCTCCCTGCGGTGGCCGCGGGTGTGTACCGCCATGGCAGGTCGACCTGATCGAAGTCGACGTGGCAGAGGAATCCCGCCTCTGCCTCGTTGTCGTCGGGTCGCGGGAAAGTGCGCACGATTGTGCGTGTGTCGAGTCCCACGATGTCGCCCGGCCCGAGGAGCGACAGCGTCGTGCTCGCCACGCCGCCGGCGGTCGGCTCCGCGGGATAGCTCAGCGTTACAGGCAACGTGACGCGCGTCGTCGGTGTTCCCCCCGACGGAGCCGAATCCGGCCGCGTGATGGCAAGCGCCGCCCCCTGCCGGATTGACGAATAAAAGTTCACATCACCCATGGGTCACGCCGCCTCGTGAAATGCCGCCACCTGAACACTGGCAGCCTGCTCGACGTTCTGGGCTCGAAAAGCATCGAGCGCGATCAACGTCGCCGACCGCACGGCCGCGGCTGGCGCTCCGGCCGTCTTCACCAGCGTCGCGTTGCTGGTGATCACGAACGTCGGCACCTTCTCCGTGAAGGCTTCCACGAGGCCGCGATCGACGAACCTCCGCGTCCCCGCCAGCGTCAGCCCATTCTTCGCCACCGCGCTGCGGGTGTTCGCGGCGCCCACCTTGGCGCTGTTGTTGGGCGGCGGCTGCGTCTCCACGGGCCCCGTGATCGTTCCGTTGCCCGCGATGAAGTAGGTGTCGATGGTCAGCGCGGGCGAAGTGGTGCTCCCGCCTTGCGCGTTTCCTTGCGCCGTCGCGAACAGATAGCCCGCCTGGTAGTGCTCGAACCCGGCGGACGACAGCTTCTTGCCGTCGTCCATGTTGAAGAACTGCGCCGGCGCGAAGAACTCGCTCACCGCCTCGAGGGCCGTGAGCTTCACCCCGGCGTTGACGTCTCCCAGTGTCGCCTGGACGTTGCTGAACGAGATCGGCGACGTCGTCCTCGCCACGCCGAACTTCGTGAGCGGGTTCGGCGTCTCGACAGGGGCCGTCTTCTGTCGCACCGTCAGCCCGCCGGCCGGATCGACGAGCGTGTCAGTTCCCTGAGCCCGGGTCACCGAGCTGACGGTTCCGGGGATCAGCGCGCCCGACCAGTTGCCGGGGTCAGAGAGCGCCGTCTGTAGCCCGATGATGGCGGGGCTCGAATCGGTCGCGGCAACCCCGAGCCAGGGATCAATCGCCGGCTGCGTGATCTGCTGGTTACCGCCGAAGGTCACGTCGAACCCGAGGCAGGCGTCCCACCAGAGGATGCTGACGCAGACCTCCCCCTTGACGTGCCAGGGGGACGGCCCGGCGAGCGTCCCCGACAGGTGCACGCTGGGCCCATAGCCGTGGAACGAAATCTTCACGCTGGCGTCGATGTCCGCCTCGAACGAGAACGGCTGAAATACGAACAGCGCCTTGACGCTGACCGAGGCGTCGAGCGAGATGCCGCTGCCGCTCGCGTGCAGCGTCGCCGAGCCGCCGACCTGCACGGTGTTCGACGTGACCGCGAAGAACCCGCTGACGCTGATCCTCGCCGCCCCGTGACTGCCGAGATCGAGCGCCATCGGCTGCAGCTTGGGGAAGTTGGGTGGCGGCGTGTACGCGGGGTGAAAACCACCGATCGAGAAGACGAAGTTCGGCTGGGTACCCCAGCTGACCCGCATCGCCATCTGCCCCGACACCGGGAATCCGTTGATCACCGAGTCGTGCAGGGCCGCGTCCATCGCGAACGTCTTGTTCGGAAAGTCGAGCTCACCGTCGATGGAGAGGTTCAGCTTGACCAGCGCCGCGTCCGGCTTGGGCAGGAGGCACTTCACCTCGCCCAGGATCACCACCACCAGCCCGGGGACCTCGAGGATGATCCCGATCTCTCCGGTGATCAGCGTCGGCGTCCCCCACCCCAGCTTGCCCAAAGGCCCGAACACGTACCGCCCCTGCGTCGCCGGGAAGACAGTCGTCAGATCGCGGACGATCGTCGGCGCGTCGGCGACCACGTTCTTCGGGAAGAGAAGCTCCTCGGACTGTCCCGCCCGAACCAGGCTGGCGAGCGCGGCGGTATCGATGCTCCTGTTGATCCCGACCAACCCACCGACGCCGTTGAGCGTGAACCCGAACCCTAGCTGAATTGGCGTGAACTGAGCGGAGATGACGACGACGAAAGAGTAGTCAACCCCCGAGACCTTGGTATCGATCAGGCCGAACGCGTTGACAGCGATGTCGTAGATGGAGAGTTGGAGCGCACCGAAGTAGCGCCCCGCCGTCGGGTCGAACGAAATGAAGCCGCCGCCATGAACGGAGCCGGAATCAATCGCGAGACCGAGACCGGTCGGCGGCAAGAACTGCAACTCGAGGTCCACCGGGCCCAAATTTCCCCGGCGGTCTTCGGGAAAGGCAAACGCGGCAGTGAATCCAACCTTGTCGACCGTCGCCTTCAAGACGGACAGGTCCGCTGTGAATGTCGCGGACACGTTCACTGGTATGTCCCCGCCCGCCGGGCGAATGGCGACCGCCAACTGCTGAACGTCGATTGGACCAACCTGGAGTTCCGTGGGCACGGCTATCTCGAAGCCGCCCGCGCCCCCGAAATAGATCCCTCTTGTTGTCGAGAACCCAACGGCGAGGTCGAACGCTGCCTGCACGCCGCCAGCGGGTAGCAGACTGGCTAGAAATCCATCGCTATCGCTCGACGACGGATTGACGACGACTTTTCCTCCCTTCAGGGCAAGCTCTGTGAAAACCTCAACTCCGCCACCGCTGAGACGAACACCGCCCGTAGTCGACACCCCGGCGAACTCGACCCGGCTCGTGGCGGGATCACCGAGGATGAGGATTGGATTCCCTACCTGCCCAAGGAGGAGCGAGACCGTGAACGTACCCGACACGGGCGTTGGCGCACCCGACGCAAGCCCCGCCTGGAACTGCACGTCCTCGTTGGGCCGAACGAAGATCCCTACGCCGCCGGTCAGATCGACTTCACCGTCGAAAGCAAGTGTCACAGAGTCGGAGATCGCAATTGCTTCGTCGAAGGTCGCCGACGCGAAAGGAAGCAGTGCAAATCCCGGCTCATCGGCCGCCGTCTGGGAGAGCAAGAACAGACCCACTCCGGCTCCGAAGTCAGGATCGCCTTCGTCACCGAGAAGCATCAGGCGAACCGCAGAATCAAAGGCGTCCGGCGAGGGAAGCGCGCCTGCTTTGAGCTGTGCGAGCACCTGAGGCGGATCAACGGGCAGTTCGCGGAGCCGGAAGTTCCACGCCTTGAGCAAACCAGTCAAGGCTTGAGTCAGCCTGTCGCCCTCGAAATCGGGAGTCCCCCACTCGTAACCCGTCTTGAGGTAGCCCAATGGGTCGGACAGGAGGTCCCCCAGATCTTCGAATGCAAAGGTACGACGCACGAACGAGCCGCGTCCGGCTTGCGGACCGACTGCGTCGTAGCGAACGATACCCAGCGCATAGAGAAAAAAACCCCATGCCGGTCGATACGAAAATAGGTATTCGACCAACAGGTAGTCGACGAGCTGTCGCGGAAACTCGGCCTTGAAGTCGTCTGATAGTCCGGATGCCGATTCCAAATCCGCTATCGCCCCGAACGCATCCGCCAGGGCGCTCAGAAGCGCAGGGATCTGGTCGGTGCCGACATCGCCGGGAGTGACGATAGCCAAGACCGCATCGATCGAGGTGCTGAGCTCCGTTACCGGCGCCGGCGGCGTCGTGAACTGCCAGCCTAGCAGTTCCAAAAAGTCGACAAGTCTCGCGGGCGTGTCGGCGGCATCAGCGAACGGTTCGAACGCCAATCCCACCTCTCCGGCGAGAATTGCAACGATGTCGCGATCGGCCACGCAAGCACCCTAGGTGGTAATTCCGAAATATCTTGCGTCTGTTTCGACCAACCCGTCGTCCGGAAGCTCGTCAAGAGGAACCTTGTCGAAGGTCGCGAGCGGAAAGAAGTTGGTGATGAGTTTACCGACTTTCGGATCCGGAGCCGGGGCTGGATCGGTCACTGGGATCAAGAGCGTGTACGAGATCCGAGTGCCGACAGCAAGGAGCATGAAGACGCGCTTTCCGTCCTTCCGCTTCCTGGTTCCCTGCGAGAACGTCCAACTGTGACCAGATACAAACTCATCCAGATCTCCATAGCCCTGCCTCTCGAACACCGGGAACGGTGGATTGAATAACGAACTAGTATCGGCCTCGAAGCTCGCCTTTAAGATCGCGATGCAATTCGTGAACGCAGGGGGATCAGGCTTTGGAACCTCGGCCGCCGTTTCGTAGTCGATATGCCAGCTGAACGGCGCTTTTTCAACGAGCAACCCACGATTGGCACCTATCGTTGTCCTCGAACCAATGCTGTCGTGAAGCGTGTATGGAATTTCTCGAAAGCCACCTGCCGGAAGCCTATTCGGCAGCCAGTCCTCGTTGTCCCAATATGCGTCCGGGACAGTGGTCCCGTCAACGAACGCGAATGCGGGAGTGCGAGCACGAAATGCGGCCTTTAGATCGGCCAGAGTGGTGAATGGCTCGTCCCCTCGACGGTTCACGGCGAACTCGTAGACCAAGGACTCCCAGTATCCATACTCCGGCCCGGAGAAGATGCCGTGGAAGTGTTTCGGCGCGGAAACCCTAACGTTGCCAAGAGCTTCCTTCCACTTATCTAGAAAGGGCTGCGATTTCCCGATATTGCAACCCCTGAAATTTACCACACCAGGATCTGGACCGATGAGGTCCGTCGTCATCTCAATGGATCTGGTCGGGTCATCGATCGCGACTTGGAGGGTCTCGTACTCACTCAACCCATTTTGACCGACGTACATCGGAAGCTCCAAAGCCGCGTCACTGGCATGAGAACCCACCATGAGGTTTCCGATCGGGCGAGTAATCGCGCCGTTGGTGTCCGTCGTCAAATAGACGATTAGTTGATTAAGGGACACGATACTACCTCGGTCGACCAAAGTCGTTGCCCGGTGCTTCGGCGGCTGCCGAAGGGTAAACATCGCACGGAGAAGATCGCCCTGAGTTGGTTTGCCCTTCTTCTTTCCGCGTTTGCCAAATGCGAATCCAAAGTCCATGGTCATGGCCTTAGTGAGGGGGCGGTGGAACAAGAAGTCGAACGGCAGACCTGTTCGTCGTCCCGTCCACCTCCAGGCTCGTTCGGTGTGACTCACGGAGGTCCGCCGTAAGAATCCACGCGCCGGGAGGCAGGTCCTGAAGCACGAAGTGGCCCAACCGATCGGCCTGGGCGGTTACCTGACCTTCACGCAGAGGATAGCCATTTGGTCCCTTGGGCATGGCCGACAGGTGAGCGCCTGGCACCGGTTCTCCGCTCGGGCGAACGATGTCGCCGTCGATCGTCGTGCCAGCAGGCCACACGATGTCCTCTTGCCGATTGCCGGCACCGATATGCACAGTTCTCTTCAGTGACCTCATTCCAAGGACCGACTGATCGCCCGTGCTAATCAGAAGTCGAGCGTCACCTGAGGGGAGGTGCTCGAGGGAAAACCCTTCCGGCGAGCAGCGGCTGCTCGCCACCGTTTCCGACTTTACCTCTAGTGAAAGTCGGCAGTCAGCGATGACTGCGCGGGTAGTCGAGAGGACTCGTCCTCTCCAAGTCGAGCCTGGCTGCAGCTCGATTGTCTGGAGTCCAGCCAGAAGCTGAACCTCCAACGAGCGTGGCGCATAAGCCGGGTGCCGGACATGCAAGATTGCGCTGTCTCCGGGAAGATCCGGAAAAGCGAAGGTGCCGTCGGAGACTGACGTCGCCGTCGGCAGTTGGGGCGAGAACGAGCATTGCCTTTGAACCGCTATGTGTTCGAGGTCGATTTTGGCGCCACGCACCGGGCGGCCGTCTCTAGAGAGAATTCGCCCCCTAAGACGAGTACGTGCGAGGTTGACCAGATCGAGCACGACTCGAATTTCTTCCGGGCGCCCTCGAACATCTCTGCGCGGCTCGTAGCGTAGACGCTTCGACCCTGCGCACGCTCCCCCTCTCAGGGACGGCGCGTCGATCTCAAGCCCTTTTAGAGTACCTTTCGAATCGAGAGAGTCGATCACGCAGGCCTGACCTCGGCGGTCTGTGAGCCATTCCCGCGACCCGATTGGGTTCGGACAATCTCCGGACGGGTCGCAAGTGGATATTGAGACGCGCGCCCCGACCACCGGCCGACTGCGGCCGTCGACCACCTCGACTACGCCGCAAGGCCTTTCTGTGCCCTGAGTGCCGACGGTGGGACGCGGTTCGAGAAGCCCCGCGGCCACCGTCAGTGGAGCCGCTGTTCCAATGGCGGCGAGAAACCACGGAGCGATCGACAGATTGAAGTGTCCTGGACATGCCATGGGTCCATTCATCATCCTCAGCTCGCGGTCCGAGCTCCAGCCATTTGCGCATGTGGCGGCCCTCGCCGAGGCAACCCACGGGTCCGGCAGTCGATCCGGAACGTCGGCAAACTCTGCCATGAGAAAAGGCTACTCGTCCCTCCTCATCCGGGATACTGGGGTAAACCCTAGTGCTCAGATGAGCGCGCCTACGTCTAATTGCGGTCGCGTGATGCTTCGGGATGACCGGAACCGTCGAGGGGCTTCGTGGCGGCGCTACCTAGTGCTTGCGATCCGAAGTTCGTTCCGGGAAGCCGTGAACGTCTTGGAGGGTCCAGGGGAAGGTGTCGGCGACGACGGTGACGAGCTCTTCAAGCGAGCCGCGAAACGGGGTCGGCTCCCAGCGGCCCCGGTGACGGATGACGCCGAGCTGGACGACGGAGGCGGCGGCCAGGGGGAGTCTGGCGGTTCCAAGCTGCCGCAATGACCGCCCGACAACGGCCCCGACCGCGAGGGCGTGCTCAGCCGAAACGGCGGGGGTGCAGCGCCCGCGCGATCGCGACCGGCGCGCGCGCGGCGTGGTGAGAGACGTCGCCGGTCCACGCGGACGGGACGTTCACCACCGCGCCGCTTCTGGCCGCCCGCAGCTCGCGCCACAGCGGGGCGGCCCGCACCATCGCCAGCGGCGGCGGCGCCCCCGGCGCGGCCGGCATGACCAGCACGTCCGGGTCCAAGGCCAGCGCCGTCTCGACGGGGATGGGCCCTGCCCCGTCCAGCCGCGCCTGACGGGCGACGTTCACCGCCCCGGCACGTGACAGCATCTCATCGATGAGCGTGCCGGCACCGGCGCTGAAGTCGGGCGGGTCGAGGTACAGCGCCCGCACGGGCGTGACGCCCGCCAGACGGGCCTGCAGCCCGGCCAGCTCGCGCTCGACCCCGGCAGCCAGCGCTTCGGCGGCCGCGTCTGCCCCGACCGCGGCGCCGAGGATCCGGACGTTCGCGAGCACGTCGGCGAACGTGGCAAAACGCGACCACCGCAAAATGGGCAGGCCGGCCCCGATCTCCAGCCGCAGGCCGTCGGCGTCCGAATAGCCGGCCACGCAGACCAGGTCGGGCGTCAGCGCCAAGATGGCCTCGACCTGCGCGCGTACCCGGGTCACGCTGCGCGGGTAGAATCCAGCCACGTTCGAAACCACCGGGTCGTCGGCAAACGCAGAGACCGCCGCCATCCGCCCCGGCGGCAGCAAGAACGCCAGGATCTCGTCGGCGGCCAGATACGTGGATACGATGCGCCGCGGAGGTGTCGCCAGGGTCCATCGGTCACCGACCGGGCCCAGCAGGGTGCGCGGGAATCCTCCGTCGGGGGGCTGCCAGATGCGGCCATCGGCGAGCGAGGCCGTTCCCAGCAGCGCGCCGCGGACGCGTGGTCCCGCCAGGGCCGCCGCCGCGACCGGCCCCGCCACCCCGGCGGCCAGCCAGGCGCGCCGGGACCAGCGCCGCGGCTGCCCCCCTTCCATCAATACCAGGCGACCGCGCGAGGCGGCAGCCCGTTCTTGGGGTCGGGCTTGAACCCGCTGATGGGCTGCGGCGTGACCGTCACGTCGATGAGCTGGACCTTCGGCTCCTTCAAGAGCGCCTCCGGGACGAACAGCAGCTGATCGGCCATCGCCGGCGAGCCCACCGAGAAGGCGGCGGCGGTGGTGACCGGCGTGACCGCGCCGGACACGAAGTCGAACTGAAACACCGCATCCGGCGCGACGCCCTTCGGGTCGAAGGTCGCGGCAAAGGCCCGGTTCGGCGCGGCAGCCGACGGAGCGGCCAGCACCCAGCCGAAGCTGACCGGGTGCCCGTCCAGCGCCACCGACGAGACCACGTGATCGAGGCGCGGCGGGCTGGCGCCCAAGTCGACCACCGCGACCCCCGACTGCAACGGCTGGTCCCGGCCGCCGAAGGCGCCACCGCAGGCCACCAGCAACATGTGCGAGCCGGGCACGAAGTCCATCCCCTCGCAGTTGTAGAGGCCGGGCAGCTCGACGCTGGCGACGACCTTGTCGTTGTCCGGGTCGATGACCACGACGGCGCCGTCGCCATAGGTGGCGTACGAGGCGTCGATCTGGTTCAAGGAGACGATCACCCGGCCGTCCGCGATCAGCGCCCGGTCGGGGCGCGCCAGGACCTGAGCCCCAGCCCCCGTCGAGGCATAAGCGTCCAGACCGATGCGCGAAAGGTATCCGCCGGTGGTGGGGTCGATGGCGATGACGTCGTTGCCGGCCTGCTCCGGGCCGGCGGCGGTCGCGTTGAGCTGGTAGCGCGTCACATAGGCCTTGTGCTCCGACACGATGACGATGTCGTGCGGGTTCGTCTTGGCGCCGCCCGGGATGGCGACCTGCCGCGTGATGAAGCAGCCGGAGGGGTCGACGAACGTCAGCGCGCCGTTTCCGCGATCGATGACGACGATCTGACCACCGAGCTGAGGTTGCGACGGCAGGACGGCATCGCCGGAGATGGTCTTCGAGGTTCCGTTCCCCAGGGTCGACGAATGGACGCAGTCGCCTTTGACGGACCCGCCCGACCTGTTGAGCAGCGACAGGCTGGTCGTGTCGTAGTCGCTGTTGAGGGAGACCAGTCCGATGGGCGCCGGGGGCGCCAGAACCATCGGGCCGCCTGCCGCGCCGCCGGAGCCGCCGGTCCCGACGACCACGCCGCCGGCGCCGGTCGTCGTAGATTGGCCAGCCTGGCCGCCCTGTCCGATCTGTCCACCGCTGGCTGCGCCGCCCAGACCACCGTCGGGGTTGCCGACGTTACCGCCCGGACCGCCCGTCGTCCCACCCCCGCCAGCGCCCGCCGACGCGTACACGGGTTGGTTGGTGCGCACGGAATCGGTGCAGCCGGCCGCCAGACCGCTGGCCGCCAGCGCGCTCAGAACAGCCAGTCGTCCGCAAGACAGACTTCGAAGAGCCAAACCACGCATCGTATTCTCCTTGATTCGCAATTCAGGGGTGGGTCGAGTACGCAAAGCCACCGTCGGGGCTGACGGCGGCGGAATCGAAAGCCATCGTGACGAAGAAGCTTCGTCCCGGCAGCGGCCAACTGGTGAAATCGAAAGCCGGATGCGCGTTCGCCAGGTCGAACACGCTGGCCGTGGCACGCAGGCGGGCCCGGCGCCAAAGGACGCTCAGGCCGGCGCCGATGAGGGCCCGCGACGGGACCGCCACCTGATTGTTGCGATCGGCGTAGTCGCCCGCCAGCACCGTGACGTCTGCGTAAGGTTCGCCCTCCCAGGTGCCGCCCAGCGCGAAGCGCACCCCCTGGGGGCGCAGGTAGGCCATGTAGCGGGGGTGGTGCGGCAACTGCCGTCCGCGCGCGGCGGCGTCTTCGCTGCGATCTTCCGCCGCGGTGATCGTCCCCTGCGCGACGACGCGCGCATGCGATCCCAGAACCAACCGCAGCTCCTGCTCGAGCCCGTAGACGCGCGCGCGATTCACGTTGGCGGCGCGTGAGATCCCCTGCGCGTTGGGGATCCAGGTGATGAGGTCCTCGGTCAGCGCACCGAAGAGCGTGGTCCGGCTGGCCACGCCGATCGACGTCCCGGCGCGATCGATCCAGAGGGCCAGATCGGCGTTGGTTCCCTGTTCGGGAACCAGCCCGGGATTGCCGAGCAGGCGCTGGTCCCCGTTTCCGTAGAGCTCGAGGAAGGAAGGCGCGCGCTCGTAATGGCCGATGTTGGCCTTGATCGTCGCCGACGAGCCGAGCGGGCGCCAGAGGCCGAGGCGCAGCGTCGGCAGGAATCGCACCACCGGGGCCGCCGGCAGCGTCATCGCCCCGGCGTTCACGCCGGTGACCACGTCGTCGAGCAACTGCCCGCGCACCGACGGGATGAGGTGCAGGCCCAGCGGCCGGATCGCCGCGTCCAGCTCGACGCCGGCCACGCCTGACAGACGGCGGGCCGGCAATCCCGAACGCGAGGCGACCATCTCGTCGACGGGCGTGAAGGTCTCGCGACGTCCTTCCAGCACCGCCGCGGCCCGCCCCCACGCGCCGACCGGACGCGATGCATTCGCGATGACCCCGGCCGAAACGGTGGTCTCGTGAGCGGTGACGGCCCCACGGCCTTCGATCTCGCCGGCGGGATCCAGCAAGCGATCGCGCTGCAGGCCGGCGAAACCCTGAACGGAGAGCCGACCACCAGGGCCGAGGTCGTCGCGCGAGTCGTACCGCAGCGTCGCCAGCGCGCGCGCGGTGTGAAACCGCGCGAGCACGGTGGGATAGTTTTGCGATCCGGGAAGACCCTGGGCGCGCGCGAAGCCGACCAGACCCAAGTTCAACGTCCGGCGACCAACCAGGGTCAGCGCCGCGCGAAAGACGCCGTTACCCTCCAGAGAATCGTTGTTGTGCCGCCGATCGATGAAGTCGTCGTCCGGGTTGATCGGCGTGCCGTTGTCGTTGTGAAAGGCGTAGTCACCGCGCGACGCCAGCGCATGCGCGCCGATGTAGAGACGCACCCGCCCGAGGCGCCCCCCGGCTGTCGCGTCGCCGTAGATGGTGCCGAACGAACCGGCGCCGGCCTGCGCCGTCAGCCGATTTGCGGCCGGGGTTCGGGTCACGATGGACACCACGCCGCCCAGCACCGATTCGCCGAAGGCCAGCGGGCTGGTGCCGCGGTAGACCTCGACGCGCTCGACGTCGCCGAGCGGCAGGGTGGACACGTCCACGCCGCCCCCTTCGGCGAGGTTGAGCGGAACGCCGTCGACGACAATCAGCACCTCGTCGGGGTTCGATCCGCGCAGCGCGATGGTCGAGAACGCGGCCGCCGCGCCGGTGCGCGAAACCGTCACGCCCGGCACCTCCAGCAGCAGCGAGCCGAGGTCATCGATGGCGTGCGGGCTGTCGGCCGGCCGGACCACCGAGCCGGCGGCCGCGGCATCCGCGCGGGCGGCGGTCGCATCCGGCGCCGGCCCCGTGACCGTCGTTTGAAAGCCCGCGGGGCGATCGCGGGCGCCCGGCGCATCGTCGGCCAGCGCGCGCCGCGCCGCGATCAGCGCCAGGGCGATCGCGGTGACGACGCGGCAACCGCGGGCGGTCATGGATTCCCCTCGGCGCGCGGCAGGGGTGCGATCGGGACCACCAGAGGGTGCCCCTCCCCGTCACGCAGCACCTGGGCCTCGACCGCGAACACCTCCGCCAGCAGCGCGGGCGTGACGACGTCCGGCGGGGCCGCGTCGATCCGGATGGTGCCCTCCGAAATCAGGATCATCCGATCGCAGCGCCGCGCGGCCAGCGACAGATCGTGCAGCGCGACCAGCACGCCCCGCCCCGCGTCGGCCATGGCGCGCAAGAGGTCCAGCGCCTGCAACTGGTGGGCGAGGTCCAACCCCGAGACCGGCTCATCCAGCAGCAGCAGCGGCGCCTCCTGGGCCAAGGCGCGCGCCAGATGGACCCGGTGCCGCTCGCCGCCAGACAGCTCGGCCACCGGGCGGCCGGCCAGCGCTTGGATGTCGGTGGCGGCCAGCGCGCGCGACACGGCGTCGGCGTCCGCGCTGGATTCCGGCTGGAATCTTTCGAGGTGGGCCAGCCGCCCCAGCGCGACCGCTTCGCGCGCGGTCAGCGGCAGATCGGCGGGCGCGTCTTGCGGCAACAGCGCGGCCCGGCGCGCGATCTGGCGCCGCGACAGCTCGCCCAGCGGCGCGCCGCCCAGGCGAACCTGCCCGGCCGAGGGCGCGTGCAGGCCCAGCAACAGGCGCAGCAGGGTCGACTTGCCGGCTCCGTTGGGGCCACACAGCGCGACCAGCTCGCCGGGGCCGATCGAGAAGCTCACGTCGCGCAGCACCGGGCGGCTGCCGTACCCGAATCCGAGGCCGACGGCCTCGGCCAGCGCCGTGCTTGCGAGGGTCATGGCGCCACCTCGCCGGCGCGGCGCCGCAGCAGCAGAGCCAAGAACGCGGGGGCGCCGATCGCCGCGGTCACCACCCCGACGGGAATCGTCCGGTCCGGGATCGCCCGCGCCACCAGGTCGGCCAGCAGTAAGAAGAGGCCGCCGCCGGTGAAGGCCAGCGGCAAGAGCGCGCGGTGGCCGGCGCCCAGCGCCAGGCGAACCAGGTGCGGCACCAGCAGACCGACGAAACCGATGGGGCCGGCGACCGCCACCGCCGCGCCGACGATCAGCGCGCTGGCCAGCACCAGGCGGATCCGAACGCGCGGCACGTCGACGCCGACGGAGGTGGCGCCGATCTCGCCCAGCATCAGGGCGTCCAGCTCGCGCGCGTGCGCCGCGATGACGGCCGACCCCGCCAGGATGGCCGGGCCACCCAGAAGAACGTGATCCCAGGTGCGCGCCTCCAGCGCGCCCAGCAGCCAGTAGACGATCTGGCGGCCGGCGTCGTAACGCGCCAGCGTTGCCGATAGCACGAACGTGGACAGCGACGCGCTGAGCGCGCCGACGGCCACGCCGACCAGCAGCAGCGTCCCCGAAAACAGCCGCCCGCGCCCGCGCCGTGCCGCGATCGCGAACACCAGCAGCACGTCGGCGGCGGCGCCGGCGAAGGCGCACGCCGGCAGCGCCCAGACGGTGACGCTGGCCAGGCCAAGCGCGATGGCCAGCACCGCGCCCAGCGACGCCCCCGACGACACACCCAGCACGCCCGGATCCGCCAGCGGGTTGCGGAAGAGCCCCTGCAGGGCGGCGCCCGAGATGCCCAGCGCGCCGCCGACCAGCAGCGCGACCACCGCCCGGGGCAGGCGCACCGAGACGACCACCACGTCCTGCCACCCGGCGGGGTGGCCGGACAACCGGCGAACGATCGCCCCCGCCACCTGCCGCAGGGAGAGCGGCGCCGGGCCGATCAGCAGCCCGGCCGCCAGCGCGACCACCGTCGCGGCGGCCAGCAGGCCCGCAAGCGCCACCCCGCGTACCGCCGGGCGGCGGTGGCTGGAAGCGGACTCGGTTGTCGTGCGGCGCGGGCGCTCGACCTTCTGGCCCAGCGCGCGAGCCGCCTCGGGAAGCGGCATCAAGAACCCTCGCTCGCTGCGAACGAGGGGACCAGCGGCCCGATGTCACGGGCCGACGGCACCTCCGTCCGCGCGGAGAAAAGCGTCTCGGCCTTCGGTAGGTCTCCTGGCTCGTGGATCGCGTTTCGACCAGCGCGGGGCGCGCTGGCGATTCGCGGCCCCTCTCCCCTTCCCCGGCAGAGCCGAGTGGGTTCCTGAGAGGGGCCTCCACTTACAGTGGCGGGACCGCGCCGGAGTTCAACCGGCTTCCCTGTTATGCCCGTGGGCACCGAAGGCACTATTCGATTGTCAGCGCTGCGCTCGTGGAGCGCGGCGCCCCCGCTTCCACCACGTCCGAGGCACGGCTGTCAAGTTCGCCCGCGTCAGTCTTCGGGTTGCGCGGCGGGCTTCGCGGCAGCCGCCGCGTCGTAGTAGGCACGGAAGGTCAGGCGCGCGGCGGCGGCTTCGTCGGCGATCACGGTGGCGTGCGGGTGCAGCTGCAGCGCCGACGCCGGCACCATGGCCGTCAGCGGCCCCTCGACCAGCCGCGCGACCGCGTCGGCCTTCGCGCTCCCCAGGGCCACCAGGACGCAGCGCCGCGCCGACAGAATCGTCGCGATCCCCATGGTCAGCGCGTGGCGCGGAACCGGGTCGGGCCCGAACGACGCCTGATTGGCGGCGCGCGTCTCGTCAGCCAGCGTCTTCACGCGGGTGCGCGACCCGAGTGACGAGGTCGGTTCGTTGAAGGCGATGTGTCCGTCGTGCCCGACGCCCAGCAACGCCAAATCCAGCCCCCCCGCCGCGGCGATGCGCTCTTCGTAGCGGCGGCAGGCCTCCGCCAGGTCCGGCGCCGTGGCATCGGGGGCGTGCGCCTGGCCGGCGGGCAGATCGACGTGGCGGTAGAACGCCTCTTCCAGCGCCCGTCGAAATGATCCCGGGCGATCGGCCGACAGGCCGGCGTACTCGTCCAGGTTGAACGCTGTCACCCGCGCGAACGACAGCCCCTCCGCGCGATGCTGGCGCACCAGCTCGGCGTAAATGCCGGCCGGCGTCCTTCCGGTGGGCAGGGCCAAGACGGCGTCAGGTCGTGTGCGAACCAGGCGCGCCAGGATCCGCGCCGCGCGCAGAGAGGCCGCCTCTGCCGACGGCAGCACCAGGATCTCCATGCCGCGAGTGTAAACTCTTGGCGTGGCTTCTTCTCCGACGGATCAGGCGGCCGAGGCCGCCCGCGCGCTGCTGGCGGCCGAATCCACGGGCGTGCTGTCGACGCTGTCAGTTCGACACGCCGGAACGCCGTATGGCTCGGTCACACCGTACGCGCTGGCCGCGGACGGAGCCCCCTTGCTGCTGCTGTCCGGCCTGGCCGCGCACACCCAGAACCTTCGCGCCGACCCGCGCGCCGGCCTCTTCGTGGGCGACCGGTCCGCGGCCGCCGACCCCCAGGCGGGGGCGCGCGTCTCCCTCCTCGGCCGGGCCGTCCCGTTGCCGGCCGACGCCGAGCCCGACGCCCGCGCCCGCTATGTCGCCCGCTGGCCGCAGGCCGCGCAATACCTGGCGCTGAAGGACTTCGCCTTCTGGCGCTTCGAGATCGAAGAAGCCCGCCTCATCGCCGGCTTCGGCGAGATCCGCTGGCTGTCCGCCAGCGCGCTAACCGAAGCCGCGCGTTAGCCGAAGACAATCGTTCGGTTGCCCGAGACCAGCACCCGGCGTTCCAGGTGCAGGCGCACCGCGCGGGTGAGGACGCGGCGCTCCAGCTCGCCCCCTTTGCGGACCAGCTCGTCGACGTCGTCGCGGTGCGTGACCCGCGCGACGTCCTGCTCGATGATCGGCCCCTGGTCGAGATCGCTGGTCACGTAATGGGCCGTCGCGCCGATGATCTTCACGCCGCGCTGCTTGGCCTGGTGATACGGCTTGGCGCCGACGAAGGCCGGCAGGAACGAGTGGTGGATGTTGATGATGCGCGCGGGCCACTCGGCGACGAACTGCGGTGACAGGATCTGCATGTACCGCGCGAGCACGACCAGGTCGATCTGCCGGTCGCGCAACAGCTGCAACTGCCGCGCCTCGGCCGCCGCTCTGTCGGCCCCGACCGGAATGTGTTCGAACGCCACACCGAAGTGCCCGGCCACCGAGCGCAGCGATTCGTGGTTCGACACGACCACCACCAAGTCGCCGCCCAGCTCGCCCAGTTGGTGCGCCAGCAGCAGGTCGTAAAGACAATGCGGCGCCTTGCTGGCGAAGACCGCCACGCGCGGCCGAACGTCCGAGTAGGTCAGCTCCCAGCCGAGCTCGAACCGTTCGGCCAGTCCGCGCACGGCGGTCTCGATGTCGGGCCGGGCCAGTCGAAACTCCGCCAGGTCCCAGCGCAGCCGCATGAAGAAGAGACCGGTCTCGACCTCGGCGTGCTGGTCCGCGTCCAGAATGTTGCCGCCGTTCCGAAAGACGAAATCCGACAGCGCCGCCACCAGCCCGGTGCGGTCCCGGCAGCTGACCAGCAGCGTGGCGGTGGCCGGTCCGGCGGGCGCGGTCATGGCCACCAGGATGGCCGCGGTGGCTTCAAAGTTCCAGGGCGGGGACAGCCGTGGTCTTGGCGCCGGCGGTCGTCAGCGACCA
The DNA here is from genome assembly GCA_963737345.1 of uncultured Pseudomonadota bacterium. GTDB lineage: Bacteria > Myxococcota_A > Polyangia > Fen-1088 > Fen-1088 > JADGRB01. Next base: position 300,921 of record CAVTSM010000003.1, read on the forward strand.
CAACCCGGGGACCAACCGGTGACCGACGGCCGCCTCGGCCTCGGCCATGGTGGTGGCCTGGATGTGTGAACGCGTCCCGCGGTGCGCGGCCAGCGCGCCCGCCGACGGCGTCGTGATCCGCACGATTTCCCCGTGCGTCTCGGCCACTCCCCCGGAAGGCAGATAAATGATGCGAATGTCCATCCCGTTCATCGAACCACGGCTGGTCGAGAACGCCAAAAAACCGCACCGGGCGGTTTCTTGACAACCGGGCGCTACCTTCGCGCGCGGCGCGCCCGAACGGCGTCCGCCAGCTCGCGCAGAACGGGGATTGTGTCCGGCCAGGCGAGGCAGGCGTCGGTGATGCTCTGGCCGTAGGTCAGCGGCCGCCCCGGTGAAGGGTCCTGGCGCCCGCCGACCAGATGGCTCTCGATCATGACGCCGGCCAGCGCGCTGCCGTCCTGCCGGACCTGGTGGGCCAGGTCGTGCGCCACCGCCGGCTGGCGTGCCGGGTCCTTGCGGCTGTTGCCATGGCTGCAATCGACCATCAGCCGCGAGCGCAATTTGGCCTTCTGAAGCGCTTCCACCGCTCGGCCGACCGCGGCGGCGTCGTAGTTGGGCGCGCCGTTGGCCCCGCGCAGGATGAGGTGGCAGTCCGGGTTGCCGCGCGTCGCGACGATCGCCGAGAGCCCCTGCTTGGTCACCGACAGGAAGTGGTGCGGGTTGCTGGCAGCCTGGATCGCGTCGATGGCGATCTGCGTGTTGCCGTCGGTGCCATTCTTGAACCCGACCGGCACGGACAGGCCCGAGGCCAGCTCGCGGTGGACCTGGCTCTCGGTGGTGCGCGCGCCGATGGCGCCCCAGCTGACCAGGTCGGCGATGTACTGCGGGGTGATCGTATCCAGGAACTCGCAACCGGCGGGCAGGCCCATCTCGGCGAGATCCAGAAGCAGGCCGCGCGCGATCGACAGCCCCTCGTTCACCTTGAACGTGCCGTCCAGGTACGGGATCGTTGATGAGCCCCTTCCACCCGACGGTCGTGCGGGGCTTTTCGAAGTAGACGCGCATGACCACGAACAGCGCGTCGCCAAGCTCGGTCGCGAGCGCCTTCAGACCGCGCGCGTACTCGCGGGCTGCCGTGACGTCGTGAATGGAGCAGGGTCCGACCACCACCAGCAGCCGGTCGTCCTCGCCGCGCAGGATCCGCGCGGCGGCCTCGCGGCTTTCCGCCACCGTCGTCGATGCCTGCTCGCTGAGCGGCAGGTTCTCCATCAGGATCTCGGGCGGGATCAGGGGGCGGATGCGTTCGATGCGCAGATCGTCGGTGGGGCGAAACATGCTCGTCGGCGGAATTTAGCCTGTTTTTGCTCGGCTTGCGCGCGGACCGGCTGTGCCGCCGGGGTATATTGAGGCGTGATGCGGCGCGGGCTGGACGGCTTTGCCGACGACGTGCAGGCCTGGCGCGCCGCGACGCCCGGCCGCGCGCCCGTCTATCACCGCCTCTTGGAAGGCGCCGCGGCCATCTTCGACGCCCCGACCGGCGCCACTGAAGAAGCGGCGCGCGCGCGCGTCGAAGCGGCCTGGCGCGAGCGCAAGCAGCACAACACCTATCACCGGCCGTTGCTGTTGATGGCGGCGTTGCGGGCGGAAGCGCTGCGGGCCGGCCCGCGCCACCCGCTGTTCGAGGCGATCGGCGCTGGCCAGCCCAGGCCCGACGCGGCGACCCGAGATGGCTTGGCGGCGGCGCTGGCAGACGCGCCGCAGCGCCTGTTCGCAGAGCTCGCGACCCGCAGCGTGCAGACCAATGAGACCTCGCGCGCCGTCGCCTGGCTGTGGCCGGCGGCGCTGGCCGGCGGCGCCCGCCCGCTGGCACTTTACGACCTGGGCTGCAGCGCCGGATTGAACCTGGCCGGCGATCGACTGCCCGCCATCTGGACCGACGCGCGCGGCGACGTTCTGCCCGTCGCCGCTGGTGCGCGGATCACCGTGCGCCAAGGCTTTGACGCCAGCCCGCTGGACGTCGCGCGCGACGCCGATCGGGCCTGGCTGGTGGCCTGCGTCTGGCCGGGCGAAACCGCGCGGCTGGATCGGCTGCAGGCCGCGGTCGAGGCGTTTCGGGCACTGGCCGCGGACCCCGTCGCGCCACCCCAGCTCGTCATGTCGGATCTGGGGGACGTACCCGAACGGCTGGACGCTCTGGCCCAACGAACGCCCGAGCCGACGCTGCACCTGGCGTATCAAACAGTCGTCCGGGACTACCTACCCCAAGCCGCTCGCGCGCGTTACGGCGAGGGGATGCGCCGGTGGGTCGCAGGTGCCGAACCGGCGTCGCCGCGCATCTGGATCGAGCTGGAAGCCGCGCCGGGTGCGAACGCCACCGCCATCGAAGCCCACGTCGGGGCTGGAAGCGGTGCGGTGCTGGACCTGACGCTCGCCTCCTGCGGATTCCACCCCGACCGCGTGATCCCCGAGGCTGAGGCCGTCCGGGCGTTCACGGCCGCCACCTCGGCCCGATGAAGCGCGGGGGCCTCCCCGCCAGCGCCAGCTCGATCTCCGCTGCGATCTGGGTGGCGGGCGCGACCATGGCGCTGGCCGGCTGGCTCTACGCCATGCCGCCAGAGGTCTCGTCCCCATGGGGCTTGAACCACCTCGGCCTCGACCAGTTTCGCGGGCTGTGGCATCTGCCAGCGGCGGCGCTGACCGCAGGCGGCTTCCGCATCGGCTTTTGGCTGCTGATCGCCGCCGCGTGGGCCGGGTACGGCGCGCTGCTGGTGGCGGGCGCGCGCGGCTGCCCGCCGCCTTGGGGGATGGCGCGCGCGCTGGCCGTCGCCGTGACGCTGGCGGTCGCCCTCGGATGTCCCCCGGTCTTGTCTGCGGACGTTTACGGGTACGTGGGGTTCGGCCGGCTCGCCGCGCTTCATCACCTGAACCCGATGACCACGCCGCAGAGCGCGCTGATCCGCCTGGGCGATCCGGTCGCGGCCTTCCTGGGCGGTGACGTCGCCTCGCCATACGGACCGTTGTGGACCGCCGTCTCCGTGGCGGTGGTCCGGGCCACGGGTGGTCTGGGCGTGTCCGGTCAAGTTGTGGCGTTCAAGCTGCTGAGCGGGGCCGCGTTGCTGGCCGCCGCGGCGGCAGCCCGCCGGGCAGCGGGCGCGATGGCCTCCCACGCGGCCGGCGAAGCCGCCTTCGCGGCCGTCGCGCTCAACCCGCTGCTGCTGTTGGAAGGCCCGGGCAGCGGGCACAACGATCTCAGCATGCTGGCCCTGGTGCTGGCGGCGCTGGCGGCGGTCGCAGCCGGGCGCCCGCGGCTGGCTGCGCTGGCGGCCGGAGCCGCCGCCGCCGTCAAGCTCGTGCCGTTGCTGTTGGTGCCGTGGCTGGTCTGGTCGGGGCGCGATCGAGGACATCCGGGCCGCTCGACGGTCGGGCTGGCGGCGCTCGCGATGGCCCCGCTGCTGATCTCCGGCCTGCCGTTTTGGGACGGGACGCGGACGTTCGCGGGCCTCGCCGCTTGGTGGCACGAGGGGCACCGTGCCGGCGGCGGCAAAGCCGGCCTCTTGCTGCTGCCGATCGCCTACGGCCTCATCTCCTGGACCGTGGTGCGCACCAGCCGCGGTCGCGCGCGGGCTGGCGGCAGGCTGGGCGCTGGCGTCGGGCGCCGCGATCGCGCTCGGCACCGCGACCTGGTTTCCCTGGTACCTGAGTTGGCCGCTGGGTGGACTGGCGTTGCGCTGCGACCGCCGCCACGCCAGCGCCACCGCGGCTGTGATGTTGCTCGGCGCGCTGCTCACGGCGGTCTACGCCGGTTGACCACGCCAGCCCGCGAAAGCGAAGAAGAAAAAGCGAAGGCCAGAAGAAAAATTGACGGACGGCGCCGCGCACCTACCGTGAAAGAGGAGGTCACGCGAATGGATTACGCATCGACGCGTGAGTTGGTCCGTCTCCGATACGAGCTCCGCCACCTGGTGGCCGACCGTCCAGCCGGTGCCCGCGCGGCGGCCGGCGCCATCCTGGTCCGCATCACCGCCCTGGTGGCGGCGGACGAGCGCGAGGCGGCTCTGCAGGCGCCCGATCTCGCCCGCTGGCGCGCCAGCATCAGCGGCTGGGTCGACGCTTCCCCGCCCTCGTAAACGATCAGCGGGTGTGTTGCGTCCGGAAGGGGCGCGGGGGGGCGCCGCCCTCGGCTGCGCTGGCGGTCGCCGGCTGCCGCAACGGAACCAGCTGTTCCGGGCGGTTGCCGATCAGGTCGGCCCGCCCCATCCGCCTCAGCGCCTGGCGCAAGAGCGGCCAGTTCGCGGGATCGTGGTAGCGCAGGAAGGCCTTGTGCAAGCGGCGGGGCTTGGCCCCCTTCGCCACCGCGATGGTCGGGGCTCCGCGACGGAGGCGCCGCAGCGGATTGTGTCCCGTGTGGTACATCGCGGTCGCGGTCGCCATCGGCGAGGGCAGGAACGTCTGCACCTGGTCGGCGCGGTAGCGGTTCTTCTTCAGCCAGAGCGCCAGCGCCAGCATGTCCCGGTCGGTCGTGCCGGGGTGCGAGGCAATGAAGTACGGTATCAAATACTGTTTCTTTCCCGCTTTTTCCGACGCTTCATTAAACAAACGCTTGAACTTCTCGAAGGTCCCGATGCCCGGCTTCAGCATCAGCGAGAGCGGCCCCTCCTCCGTGTGCTCGGGCGCGATCTTCAGGTAGCCGCCCACGTGGTGCGTGGCCAGCTCGCGCACGTACTCGGGTGAGGTCGACGCCAGGTCGTACCGGACACCGGACGCGACCAGCACCTTCTTGACGCCCGGCACGGCCCGCACCTTCCGATAGAGCTGAATCAGCGCCGAGTGGTCGGTGTTCAGGTTCGGGCAGATAGCCGGGTAGACACAGGACGGCAGGCGGCAGGCCGACTCGACCTCTGGGCTCTTGCACGCCAGCCGGTACATGTTGGCGGTCGGGCCCCCGATGTCCGAGATGACGCCGCTCCAACCGGGCACGGTGTCCCGCACGGTCGCGATCTCACGCAGGATGGACCCTTCCGACCGATTCTGAATGACGCGCCCCTCGTGCTCGGTGATCGAGCAGAAGGTGCAGCCGCCGAAACAGCCGCGCATGATCGTGACCGAGAACCGGATCATCTCGTAGGCCGGGATCTTGGCGTCGCCATAGCTCGGGTGCGGGCGGCGCGTGTACGGCAGCTCGTACAGGCGATCCAGATCGGCGGTCGGCAGCGGCAGCGGCGGCGGATTCAGCCACACGTCGCGATCGCCGTGCCGCTGGACCAGCGCGCGCGCGTTGCCGGGGTTCGCCTCGACGTGCAGCGTCCGCGACGCGTGCGCATAAAGGACGGGGTCGGCCGCTGCCGCGTCGGCGTCGGGCAGGCGGATCACCGTCCGGGACCGGTCGGGGCGCGGGCGAAGCCCGGCCGCTGGCACCACCGCCGGCTGCCGGCGTGGCTGGCGCGCAGGCGGCGGCCGCGTGGTATCGGCGTACGGATCGATGGGCGGCGCCAGCGGGCCCGGCGTGTCGACCTGCCGCGAATCGATCTCGGCCCACCCCGCGGGTCGCTCGCCGGCCGGGCGGGCGAAGGCCGTCCCCCGCACGTCGCGGATTGCGTCGGCGGCCTCGCCGGCCGCCAGTCGGTGCGCGATCTCGACGATGGCGCGCTCGCCGTTGCCGTAGACCAGCAGGTCGGCCTTGGCGTCCACCAGGATCGGATCGCCGCACCTTGTCGGACCAGTAGTCGTAGTGCGCGATCCGGCGCAGGCTGGCCTCGATGCCGCCCAGCACGACCGGAACGTCGCCGAACGCCTCCCGGCAACGCTGCGAATAGACGATGACCGCGCGATCGGGGCGGCGCCCCCCCTCGCCGCCCGGCGTGTAGGCGTCGTCGTGGCGAAGCCGCCGATCGGACGTGTAGCGGTTCACCATCGAATCCATGTTCCCCGCCGTCACGCCCCACATCACGGTCGGGCGCCCGAGCGCCTGGAACGGTTCCACGCTGCGCCAGTCGGGCTGCGCGATGATGCCGACCCGAAACCCCTGCGCCTCCAGCAGCCGGCCGACCAGCGCCATTCCGAAGCTGGGGTGGTCGACGTAGGCGTCGCCGGTCACCAGGATGACGTCGCAGCTGTCCCAGCCCAGCGCGTCCATCTCGGCGCGCGACATCGGCAGCACGGGGGCGACCCCGAACCGCTCGGCCCAGTACTTGCGCCGCGCGAAGAGCGCGGGCCGCTGCAGGGCGGGCGAGATCGGGATGAACCCGGCGCGGCCGGCAGCGCCAGCTTCCACCGTCATTGCCGCGCGATCCATAGCACGGCGCGCGGCCGACCCACCCGCTGCCGTCTCTAACGGAGACCTCAGCCGCCCTGCGCCGCGTCGGAACCGCCGCGTACCAACGTCCCGGTCGAGGTCGGCGCGCACGTCACGATCGCGACGGCCGCGGTGCCGCTCATCGACATGGTGATGGTGTCGTTCGACAGGGACAAGGTCCAGCTGGTGACGCTCATCGTGGCGGCATAGACGCCGTCCATCATCGCGCAGGTCTGCCCGCTGTCGGCCGTGGCCGTGTTGCCGTTGACGGTGAACCGGACGTTGCACATCGCGCCGGTCGCGGAGACCATCATGGCGATGTGGGTGGCGTCCACCTTCGTGATCGGCACCGCGTCGCCCGTGAGGTTGATGTCGCCGAGCATGATCCCGGTGCAGTTCGGGACGATCGACCCCGACTGGAACGTCCAGTTGCCGACGAACGCGTCCGGGTTCGAGCTGCTGCTGGATCCGCAGCTCGCCACGGCGAGAGCCAGAACCAGCACTGCACGTCGCAGGCACACGATTGCAGATGCGCGCATGAGCTGTCCTCCGCGCGCCACTCTACCTCAGGGGCCGGGCGGCGTCAGCGCGGCCGTCGCAAAGACGAACGGCGCGTTCCAGTTGATCGCGATCTCGTTCACCTCGTACTTGTCCGGGTCGTCGACCCAGTTATAAGGCGAACCGGGGATCATTCTGCTGGTGCTGTTCGCGCCGCCGACGAGCAGCCCCGGCCACGGATCGTAAATGCCGTCGGCGCTGGACGGCGAGTGGTGCGGATTGATCGGCGGATGATAGCCAAGCATGGTGATCTGCGAGCGGTCGTAGTAGTTCCGTCCCAGCAGGAAATCGGTCTGCATCTGGATCGCGTCCAAGTACTTCGGGTCCGGACTGATGGCGTTGGCCGCGGCCAGCGTCATCGCCGACCGCGCGACGGACCCGTTCGAACCCCAGTAGTAACTGTCGCCGATGGCGCGACCGAAGATGTTCTCCTTGGCGGCCGCCGCCAGCTTGTCGGCCGTCGAAATCAGGCTGGACGTCAGGTTCGCGACGAGGGTCGCGTCCCGGTTGCTCTTGCCATCGCGGTGCGACAGCACATACGTGTATAGACCCAGATTCTGCACGTTGTCCCAGTCGAAATCGGCCACGAACACGGCTTTCGCTGCTCGCGTCTCGAAATCGGCGAGCGCCGCTGGATCGCCCGTCGTCTCCCACAACTCGGCGGCAGCCCAGACACGGTTGTCGCCGTCGCTTTCCGCATAGTGGCCGGTGCCGAAAACGTTCGTGGTCGACCGCGGCGTTGGGTCGTCGTTGGCGGCGAACGGCGGGTCGATGGTCGTCTTCAGGTATGCGTAGGTCTGCTGCGCGGCCGCCAGGTACTTGGCGGCATCCGCCGGCGCATAGTCCTGATAGATGCGGGCGGCGGCGGCCATGACGGCCACGAAGTCCGCCGCCATCGCCGTGCCGACGCCGGAGAAAAACCGCGGCTGGCCGTCGGCTTGCGGCATGGTCCGGTAGGCCTCGAAGCTCAGCGCCGTCAATTTGTCCGGGACACTGCCATTGCCGCTGGCCGCCTGGGCCGTCAAGAGCCAGTCCAGCTCCCACTTGGTCTCCCACAGGAAGTCGGGCATCGGGGTGGTGCCGCCGTCGGCGGTCCTTCCGTGCTCGGGAATAGGCAGCGACAGCGTCGCCAGCGTCGGCGTGAACTGTTCCCACGCCGCCAGCAGCATCCCCAGCGCGAAAGCGCCGTTGTTGACGTACTTGCCGAAATCCCCGGCGTCGTGCCAGCCGCCGACGCTCTTGTACGGCTTGTCCGCCCCGGTCAGGTACTTCAGCGAGCTGGCGTCCTGCAGGTGGCACGCGCCGTGCTGCCAGGTTTCGCCGGCCAGAGTGATCTTCACGGCCGTCCCGCATCGCTGCCCGTGCATCGCGAGTCATGGCCGCCGTCAGCGGCCCCTGCATGGCATCCGGCGCAATGACGAACGGCGCCGATGTCGCCGTGTCGCCGGTGCCCAGCCCGGGAACCTTGATGGTGTACGTCCCCGCGTGTCGAACGGCGAGAAGTCTGCGAAGTAGTAGACGGCGTCGTTCATGACAGGGTCGGTCATCGGGCCCGTCACCGTGCAGGTCCAGACGACCTCGCCGCTGTCGTCGAGCACCTCCGCCGTCGTGTCGGCCAGACTGCTCATCCCGGCGGGCAGCACCACCGTCGCCACCTTGGCGCGGCCCGGCGCATACCCGACGGTGTTCACCCGCACGTTGTGGACGACGAAGGTCTGATTGGAGGTGGGCCCGGTCGGGCTGCCCCCGCCGCCGCCCGGGAACAGCACGCCGCAACCGGCGACCAGGCCGCTCAGAGCAGCCAGAAACGAAAAGGAGAGGTTAGTTACGACGCGCAAAGGGAACCTCCTCGGACCGTGATGCTACTTCTGGGTGGAGTCTCGGGGCGGGCGCGGCGAGCCACAAATCAGGAGGGCACGCGGGCTATCGGCGATTCGGGCGAGGTCAGCGGCCGCCGCCGCCCCGCAACATCGCCATTTCGGCGATTCTTTCGATGAATTCCGGATAAAGGTGCCCGCCCTCTTCCGCCGCCCAGGCCAGGTCCTCGCCCTCGGCCAGGTAGGGGTTGGGGTTCGCCTCGACCACGTAGACGGCGTCGTCGTGCGCCAGCCGCACGTCGATGCGGCCGTAATCGCGCAGCCCAGCCGCGTGGTAGGCGCGCAGCGCGACATCCGCCAGGCGCTGGCGGACCTCCGGCGACAGGTTCACGGCGATCTCGTTCTGGATCCCCTTGCTCTCGCGATACCGGACGCTCCATTTGGCCTTGAAGGTCGCGATGCGCGCCTCGGCCGTCGATTCGTTGCCGAAGACCATCTCGATGGGCGGCAGCGCGACCGGCGGATCGCCGCCCATGACTCCGATGTAAAGCTCGCGGCCCGGCGATGAACTCTTCGACGATGGCGTCGGTCTTGAAGCGATCGTGTACGAACACGACGCGTTCTTTCAGCGCCTCGTCGTCGCGAACCACCGACGCCTGCGCGATGCCGACCGATGCGTCCTCGTCCAGCGGCTTGACGATCAGCGGATAGCGCAGATCGCTGGGGCGCTGGATCGCGACGCCGCGCGGGCACACCATGAAGCGCGGGATCTTGATCCCCTCGTAAGCGAAGATCTTCTTGGTCAACGCCTTGTCGCGCGCCAGGATCAGCCCCTCGGACGAAGCGCCGGTGAACGGCAGCCCCAGCATCTCCAGCACGGAGGCGACCGTGTAATCCAGCGCCGACTGGCCGCGGAAGCGCTCGGACAGGTTGAACACGACGTCGGCGGGCTCGGCGCGAAGCCCGGCCACCAGCTGATCCAGGTTGTCGCGGAACCCGAACAGCCGGACGTGGTGGCCCTTCGAGATCAGCGCGCGAGCGACGTCGAACTCGGCTTCGTCCGTCGACTCGACCTGCTTCTTGTACTCCTGAGACGCGGGCGGCTCGCCGTCCGTGTCGAAGAGAACGAGCACCCGCGCTGGCTTCAAGCCCATCTTTGATACTTCATCGGCGCGTGCGGCGTCCAGCTATACCGCACGGCGCCTGGGGAGCCGTTCGTGCGCCGGATGCTTGACGGGCGCACGGGCCACGCCTAGCTTCCGCGGCCGTGCCGCGCCTGCTGTTGCTGTATCACTTCTTCCATCCTGACGACGTCGTCAGCGCGCGCATGTTCTCCGACCTGGCGGTCGAGCAGCGCCGCCGCGGGTGGGACGTCGTGGCGCTGACCAGCAACCGATCGTGCTTCGATCCGCAGCGGACATATCGCGCACGGGAAGATTGGGCCGGCGGCGAGATCCAACGCGTGTTCCGCCCGCCGCTCAAGCAGTCGCGCCCGGTCCAGCGGCTGGCAAACAGCGCCTGGATGACCTCGGCGTGGCTGGCGCGCGCGGCCAGGTTGGGTGCGTTCGACGCGGTGGTGATCGGATCGGACCCGGCCTTCGCGCCGTTGATCGGCCCGGCGCTGCGCCGGCTGTGGCCGCGGGCGGCGCTGGTGCACTGGTGCTTCGATCTGTATCCGGAGGCCATCGCGGCGGAGGGCGGGCAACGCGGCGGTACGGGCGCTGGTCCCGGCCGCGGCTGCGCCTGATGAAGTGGGCCTATCGATCGTACGACGCGCTGGTCGACATCGGCCCGCGCATGGGCGAGCGGCTGGCTGCGTACGGCGCCGGCGCGCGCCAAGCCACGCTGACCCCCTGGGCGCTGGCCGAGGTCATCGACCAGCCGGCCGATTCCGAGATCCGCCGGAAGCTCTTCGGTGAGGCGAAGCTGGCGCTGCTTGTACGCGGGGACCATGGGGCGGGCGCACGATCACCGCGGCGCTGCTGGCCGTGGCGCGTGCCTGTCGCCGCCGGTCAGGGAACGACGTCACGTTTTGCTTCGCGGCGCGCGGCAATCGTCACGACGAGCTGCTGGCCGCCGTATCCAGCCGAAGACACCAACGTGCGTTTCGCGCCGTTCGCCGACGAGCAGGCGCTGGGCGCGCGGCTGCGCGCGGCCGACCTGCACCTCATCAGCTTGCAGCCCGAATGGGCGGGCGTCGTCGTCCCTTCGAAGTTTTTCGGCGCTCTGGCCGCCGGTCGCCCGGTGCTGTACGCCGGTCCGCCCGAATCCGAAATCGCGCGCTGGATCGCTCAGCACGACGTCGGGCTGACGGTCGACCCGGGGGACGACGCGGCGTCGAGGCGGCCGCCCAGCGCCTCCGAGAGCTGGCCGCGAGACGCCGAACAGCTGGCCGCCTGGCAGGCAAACGCGCGGGCGGTCTACGCGCGCGACTTCTCGAAGACAGCCATCAATGATCGATGGGACGCGCCTGCTGCGCGACCTGCTCGCGTCGCGCAGCGGGGCCGCGTAAGCCTAGAGGAACGTGTAGATCAGGTTCACCTCGGTCAGCGTGTCGACCTTGTCGGCGAACGGCTGGAAGGCGGGGGCGTACGGCACGTTGGCCTTCGCGGCGGACGGGATCGGCAGCGGCGGCGGGTTCTGGTCGTATCGCACCGTGAAGCCGAACCCGATGCTGAGCCGCTTACGGAGTGTCGTCGTCAGGCCAACTTTGCCGACCACCCGCGTGTCGTGGAACGGATCGACGCCGGGCTGACCGTTCGACGCGTCCAGCGCCTTCGTCTCCTTGTTCAGGTTCAAGAAGGCCTCGACGCTGGCGTTGATTCCGGTCTCGGGCGTCAGCTTGAGCGATCTCACCGACGAACAGCCGGGCTGAGTGGATGGCGACCGGGTCCAGCGTCTTGCCGGGCGACTGCACGTAGCGCTCGTACGAGAAGTCGTAGCCGATCTCGGCCAGCGTCGTGTGCATCGCACTCTTGTAGAGCTGGCGGCTGTAGCCGATCTGTCCACCGCCGAAGAACGACTTGCCGGCGATCTTGTCGGCCGCGGCCTGCGCGCTGGCGTAGCCAGAGTTGTTGGTCGTGAAAAACCGGTCGTATCGGCCTTTGCGCCAGCCAGTTATTGGTCGTCTCGACGTCGGTGCGGGTCAGCGGATTGAATGACCGTCGGCATGCGCCGGATCGTCGTAGATCGGCGTGATCACGTTCGAGTGGCCGTAGGCGGCGCCGCCGTCCAGGGCCAGCTTGTTGTTGCCCTCCTTGCGAGAGACGCTGGCCGCGAACGTCCCGTTGGTCGTCTGCGAGTTGCCGCTGGTCACCATCAGCCCGCCCTTGACCTGCGCCTTCCACTCGACGGGCGGCGTGACGGGCTTGCCGGGCTCGGCCTTCACCTCCTCGGGTTTTGCGTAGGCGAAAGTCGGGATTGGACTGCGCGCGCGCGGTCGCGGAGGCCGTGAGGATGACAGGATCAGCAGGGGGCGTTTCATGGGCGCGGCAGTGTAACAGCGCGCCTTCGACGGTCAACCGGGCGCAGCCGCGTGTTACAAACCGATCCAGATGAGCGACGCACATCGTTGGACCTTCTTTCGCGCCGGAGGTTTCGATCAGGTCAAGATCACGTCCGGCGAAGACCTGCGGAACCTGCGCTCGCTCGATCAGAAGCTCTGGGCGGCGCTGGCCTGCCCCATCTCCGGGCTGGAGATGGACACCCGCACGATGGCGCTCATCGACACCGACAAGGACGGCCGCGTGCGCGCGCCCGAGCTGCTGGGCGCGATCGATTTCGCGTGCGCCAACCTGAAGAACAGCCGACGATCTACTGAAGGAGTCCCCCACCCTGCCCCTGTCCGCCATCGACGATCGCCAGCCCGAGGGGCAAGCGCTGCTCGCGTCGGCGCGGCAGATCCTGAGCAACATCGGGCGCGCGGACGCCGATGCCATCTCCGTGGAGGACGTCGCCGACCCGGTGCGGATCTTCGCCAACACCCTGTTCAACGGCGACGGCGTCATTCCTGAAGCCGCGGCCGAGGACGACCAGACGCGCGCGTTGATCCGCGATGTCATCAGCTGCATCGGCGGCACGCCCGGATCGCTCCGGCGCGGTCGGGATCACCGCTGAGATGGCGGACGCGTTCTTCACGGAGGCGCGGGCCTACTCCGACTGGTACGCGGAGGGGGAAGCCGACGCCACCCGGGTGCTGCCGCTCGGGCGGGAAGCGAACGGCGGCCGGATACGACGCGGTGAACGCTGTGCGCGCGAAGGTCGACGACTACTTCGCACGCTGCCGGCTGACCGCCTTCGATCCGCGGGCCAACGACGTCATCAACGGCAGCATCGAGACCTACGCCGCTCTGGTCGGCGACGATCTGTCGACGACCGCCGAGCGGATGGCCGAGCTGCCGGTCGCGCGGGCCGCCGCCTTGCGGCCGTTACCGCTGACCACTTCCGTAAACCCGTCATACGCCGGCGCGGTCGAAGCCCTGCGGACGGCGGCGGTGCTCCCGCTGCTGGGGGCGCGGAACGAACTGACCGAGGCTGACTGGCGCGCCCTGCTGGACCGGCTGGCGCCGCACGAGGCCTGGTTGGCGCGCAAGCCCGCCACGCGCGTCGAGCCGATCGGCCTGGAACGCGTTCGGCAGATTCTGGCCTCGCCCGGTGAAGCGACGATCGCCGGGTTGGTCGCACGCGACAAGGCGCTGGAGGCGGAAGCTGCCAACGTCGAAAAGGTCGAGCGCCTGGTGCGCTACCACCGCGATCTGCTCCGGCTGTGCACGAACTTCGTCAACTTCGCAGACTTCTACAGCGCCAGCCGCCCGGCCATCTTCCAGTTCGGCACGCTTTTCCTGGACGGTCGCGCCTGCCATCTCTGCCTGCGCGTCGACGATGCCGCCAAGCAGACGACCATGGCCGGCCTGGCCGGCGTGTACCTGGCCTATCTCGATTGCGCGCGTCCGGCCACCGGCGAGAAGGTTCAGATCGTTGCCGCCTTCACCGCGGGCGACAGCGACAACCTGATGATCGGCCGCAACGGCATCTTCTACGACCGCGCCGGCCGCGACTGGGACGCGACGATCACGAAGATCGTCGACAATCCGATCAGCCTGCGCCAGGCCTTCTGGAACCCCTACAAGAAATTCGTGCGCCTGTTGGAAGAGCAGGTTGCGAAGCGCGCCGCGGCCGCCGACGCCCAATCGCACGGCGCGCTGACGGCCGCCGCCACCTCGACGGCCAACATCGGCAACGTGCGACCGGCCGAGCCGAAAAAGATGGACGTCGGCACGGTTGCCGCCCTGGGCGTTGCGATCGGCGCCATCGGCACCTTCGCGACGGCGTTGATCGGCTACGCGACGGGCCTGTTCCGAATGGGGCCGCTGACGACCGTCGCCGCCTTCCTGGCGATCGTGCTGCTCATCTCGATGCCCTCCGTGGTGCTGGCGTACATCAAGCTGCGCAGGCGGAACATCGCGCCCATTTTGGACGCCAACGGGTGGGCCGTGAACATCCGGGCCCGCATCAACGTTCCGTTCGGCGCCACGCTGAGCAGCTCGGCGCGCCTGCCGCCCGGCTCGCGCCGCGACGTGCGGGACCAATATGCCGAGCGGGGATTTCCCTGGCGTACCCTGATCGTGGGTCTGCTGGTGCTTTACGGCGCCCACGCCTGGTCGAAAGGGCAGCTCGACCGATTCCTGCCCGGCGGGATGCGAGCGGCGCACGTGCTGCACGGTCAGCCCAAAGCGCCCTGAGCGGGGGATACGCCGTGCGTGGGTTCGTGCTGCTCCTGGTGTTGGGCGCCGCGCCGTTGGTGCGCCCCGCGGCAGCCGCCCCGCCGCGCGAGCTGATCGTGTTCGCGGCGGCGTCCCTCAAGGAGGCCTTCGCGGCGGTCACCAGCGCGTTCGAGATGGAGCACCCCGGGGTCCACGTCGTGCTGAACCTGGCGGGCAGCCAGGAGCTGCGCGCGCAGATCGAGCAGGGCGCTCCGGCGGATCTGTTCGCGTCCGCGGACCGCGACCAGATTTATCCGCTTGCCGCCGCCGGACTGGTCGAGCGTCCGGTCGCCTTGACGTGCAACCGGCCGATCCTGATCACTCGCCCCGAGATGACGGCGATCCAGAGCCTGGGCGACCTCCCCCGGGCCCAGCGGATCGTGCTGGGCGCGCCCGAGGTCCCCATCGGCCATTACACGGCGGAGCTGCTGGGCCGGGCGGCCAGGCTGTACGGCGCCGAGTTCCCGGCCCGCGTCCAGGCGCGGGTCGCGTCGCGCGAGCTGAACGTCCGCCAGGTCGTCGCAAAGGTGGTCCTCGGCGAGGCGGACGCCGCCATCGTTTACGCGACAGACGCCATCGCCGCTCGCGGCAAGGTGCGCGTCGTGCCCGTGCCGGACGCCGTGAACGTGCTGGCCGAGTACCCGATCGCGGTGGCGCACGGCGCTGCGCACGCGCCGCTGGCCCGAGCCTTCATCGAGTTCCTGGAGGGGCCGATTGGCGCCCGGGCTCTGAAACAGGCCGGCTTCCTGCCGTGCCCGGCGCCGTGAATCCCCGCGCCGGCGCAACCCCGACGCGAGCCGATCGCTTCACGCGGGGTACGCTGGGGCTGGCGGCGGCGCTGCTGTTCCTGTTGCTCGCCTTTCCGGTGGCCGGGTTGCTGCTGGCGGCGCCCCCGGCGGAGCTGGTGCGCGGGCTGCGAAGCCCGCAGGTCATACCGGCGGTCGCGCTCAGCGTCGCCACCACCACCGCCAGTCTGGCGCTGATCGTCGGCTGCGGCACCCCCCTGGCTTGGGCGATCGCGCGCGGCTCCGGCCGCCGCTGGCGCGCCGTCGAGACCATCGCCGAGCTGCCCGCCGTGCTGCCACCGGCGGTGGCGGGCGTGGCGTTGCTGCTCGCCTTCGGCCGCCGCGGCCTGTTGGGGGGCGCGCTGGCGGCGCTGGACGTCGGCCTGCCTTTCACGTCGGCGGCCGTGGTGCTGGCCCAGTCCTTCGTCGCGGCGCCTTTTTATCTGCAGGCGGCGGTCGCCGCGTTTCGGCGGTTGGACCCGGCAGTGGTGCTGGTGGCTCGCACGCTGGGCGCCTCGCGGTCGCGCCTGTTCCTGAGCGTGGCCGTGCCGATCGCGCGTCCCGCCCTGGTGGGCGGCGCCGCGCTGGCCTGGGCGCGGGCCCTGGGAGAGTTCGGCGCGACCTTGATGTTCGCGGGAAACATGCCCGGGCGCACGCAGACCCTGCCCCTCGCGATCTACACCGCTCTGGAGTCCGACCTGCGCACGGCGCAGGCCCTCTCGATCCTGCTGGTCGCCGTGGCGCTGGGGCTGCTCGTCGGCGTGCGGGCCGGCAGGCGCGCCTGAACGCTCTCGACTTCCACTCAGCGCGGGATGTCGGCGCGGATCGAGACCGGGGTGTCGATGGGAATGACGATGATCCCGCGCGGATCGCTGCTGCGCCAACCGGCGGGCGGCCTGGCGCGGATCGATTGCTCGCGCCCCGGCGGATCGACGGCGAAGCCGTCTGACACCCGATCGTGCCAGGTCCGGCGGCGGCTCTCGTGGAGGCGCCCCGCGCCGCCCACCGCGGCGCGCCCCAGACACGCGCCGCCCGCCGCGTTGCCGGAACGCGCCAGCTCGCCCCGCAACCGACTTGCCTCCGCCCGCGCCGCGGCGGCGTCGGCGCGCGCGTTGGCGAGCTGAGCGCGAAGCCTTGCCACCTCGTCCGGTCCGCCGGTCGAACGATCGAGGTCATGGCGCGCCTCGTAGGCGGCCAGCAGCTGGCGGTCGATCTTCCGCACCGGGATCAGCAGGTTCGGGTCGTCGGCGAACGGGTCTTTGAAGAACAACCAGCGCAACTTGGCCTCCGCGAGCTCCCGCGCCTGGTGGACCCGCTGCGACTCGGCAAGGACGCGCGCAACCGCCGCGCCGTCACGCGGCTCTCCGCGCCACTCGCGCAACGCTTCGTACATCAGATCGGCGTCGGTCTTCTCGTCCGTCTCGCTCTCGGTACCGGCCGCAGGGGGCGCCTCCGCCGCAGCGGCGGCCAGCTCCGCCATCAGCTCGCGCCGGCGCGCCCCTTCAGCCGCCGAGCTCGCACGATCGACGCGCGCGCGGACCACCCCGGGCGCTCCCACCACGAAACAGACCAACAAGATCACCGCGCGCATTCCACACCTCCACCCACGACGCGCGCATCGTACCTCTCGTGATGGGCGCGGCAAGGTGAATCACGGCGGCGGCTTCGATCAACGTTCTAAGAATTCCTTTAGTTTCCGTCCCGCAACATCGCGCGGCGGCGCCGTCAGGAGCTCTCTGGATGCGCCAGCACCCCGTCCAGAGCCCAGGTCGACAGCCAGCCGAACGCTCGGGCGGCAGCTTGCTGGTCGGTGCGCTCAGCGGCCAAGCGGTCGCAGACCAGCCCGAACGTCGTGCCCGCGACCAGGGATTGCAGCGCCTCGCGTTCCTCGGCGCCAAGCCCCCGGTGGTAGACCGCCACATCCTGCCGCCAGACCAGCGTGCCGCCGCCCGCCTCCTGCGGCGCGGCCGCGGCCGCGTCGCCCTGCCCGTCCGGGCGCAGCTGAGCCCAAAGCGCCAGCGTGGCGGCCTCGGCGGCGACGAACCGGTGCGCCTCGATCAACCGCAGCGGCAGCTCGGCGAAGCTGTCGGGCGGCAGCGCGCGCAAGTCGTCCACCGTCAGGACCCGCTCATCGGCCGGATCGAACACGTCTGCGCGCGCCCACTCCAGCCGCGCCAGCGCACCAGCTCCGGGCGCTCGGCGCCATGGGCCGCCAGCCAATCCGGAAAGCCGCGGCCGATCCAGCGCAGCGACGGATCGCGCGAGGGGACAGCACCCACGAAAGCCACGGCTGCCTCGCCGAACGCCTCCGGTCCCATGGCGCGCGCGACCCGCGGGAACTGTGACTCCAGCGCTTCCGCCACGCGCAAGCGATACATCGTGGCGTAGACCTGCAGGCGCTCCTCGGCACTGCCACGCCCGTCACCGACCACCCGCTCGGCGGCACGGGGCGCGTCGCCCACCGGCAAGCCCGTGATGCGGGCGAACAGGTCCCGCTGCAGAGCCGCCAACTGCGCCAGCCGATCACCCTCAGGCGGCATCCCGACCCTCGCCGCCCGCGGCCGCGCCGCCGGCCACGACGCGGGCCCGTTCGAGCTCGGCCGCCAGCCGGTCGAAGGAAGGGACGTGCGCGTCCCATTCGATCATCGTCGCGCGCGGGCCGAACCGGCGGACGGCGTCGGCGTAGAGCTGCCACACCTCGTCCCGGACGGCGGCGTCGTGCGTGTCGATCAGCAGGTCGCCGTCGACGCTGTGCCCGGCCAGATGGATCTGACCGATTCGGTCCGCCGGCATCGCGGCCAGGTAGTCGCCTGCCTCGAACCCGTGGTTGTGCGCGCTGACGTAGACGTTGTTGACGTCCAGCAGGATGCCGCAATCCGCGCGCCGCGCGACCTCCGCCAAGAATTCGGCTTCGCTCATGTCCGACTCGCGAAAGGCGAGATAGCTGGACGGGTTCTCCAGAAGAATGCGGCGCCCGAGGCGCTCTTGCACCGCTGAGACGCGGGCCACCACGTGCTCGAGCGCGGCGGCCGTATAGGGCAGCGGCAGCAGGTCGTGGGCATTGAATCCGTGCGCGGTCCCCCAGCACAAATGGTCGGAGATCCAGGCCGGCTCGACCGCTCGCGCCAGCGCATCGAGCCCGTCCAGGTACGCGTGATCGATCGGGTCCGTCGATCCGATCGACAGCGACACCCCGTGCAGGACCACCGGGTAGTCGCGGCGGACCCGCTCGAGCACGCGACGCGGATTGCCCCCGGGCACCATGAAATTCTCCGAGATGACCTCGAACCAGCCGACCGCCGGCCTCTGGTCGACGACGTGTTGGTAATGTTCGCGCCGCAGGCCCAGACCGAAGCCCAGGTCCGGGAACAGCCGCTCTGTCGGTGGGGTGGCCATGGTGGTGAGCCGCGGCGGCGGATCACCGCCGCCGCGAATCCTCGAGTTTACTTGGAAGAGGCCGCCTTGCCGCCCTTCGCGGCGCACTCTTCCTTGGTCATCTTGACGTCCCCCTGGCCTTTGCAGCCGTTCTGCCCCTTGCAGGCGTGGCTGGCGCCCTTGCAGCCGCCCTGTCCTTTACAAGCGTTCACGCCGTGGCACATCACCTCTTCGCCGGTCTTGGCCGAAGCGACCGCGGCCGCTCCCATCGTGAACAACCCCGCGACCGACGCGGCAATCATGGCTCCCTTGATGGTCATGGTCTCTCTCCTTGAGAAGGTTCCCCGGTGCTACGCGCGCAACGGACCGCGGTTACGGCTTTTTTCGACGGCTTTTTTCGACCGGATGGCGTCGGGGTTAACATGCGGCCGTTGACCGCCGCGCTGCTGGTGTTGTGGGCCGTGGTCGTGGCGAACGCCGTCACGTTCGCGGGCCGCCTCCGCTGGCCCCACGCCGTGGCGTCGACCGACTTCAGCTCTTACCTGACCGGCTGGTGGATGGTGCTGCACGGACAGGCCGGCCGCCTTTACGACCAGGCGGCGCAAGCCGCTGCCCAACGTGCCGTCATGGGCGGCGCGCCCTTCGACGACGGGCTGATGGCGTTCCTCTACCCGCCCTACGTCGCCCTGGCCGGGCTGCCGCTGGCGATCGTCGCCGGCCGCTTCGGCGAACCGGCCGCCTATGCCCTGTGGACGCTGGCCAACCTCGGATTCGCGGCGCGCCTGGCCTGGCTCAGCGCCGACGAGCTGCAGACCGAAGGGCGCGCGCGCCTGCTGGTCTGGTTGTGGATCTTCGCGTTCTTCCCGGTCCTCAGCAACCTGGCGCTCGGCCAGCTCTCGTTGCCGCTGGCCGTCGCCGCCTTCGAGCTGTTTCGCGCCGTCAGGACCGGCCGCCCCAACCGGGCTGCGCTGTCTCTGGCCGTGCTGGCCTGCAAGCCGCAGCTCCTGCCCGCCGCTCTGTTGTGGCTGGTAGCCCGGCGCGCCTGGCCGACCTTGTGGCGGGGCGCGGTGGCGGGGGCGGTGCTGGCGCTGGTGCCGCTCATCGCGCTGGGACCGCAGGTCTGGTTCGACTACCTCCGGCACGTCCACACGCTCGAACGATTTTTCGCCCCCGGCTTGCCGATCAACATGGTCAACCTGCGCGGCCTGCTGTTGCGCCTGGTTCCGACCGCCGAGCCGACCGTCGTTCGCCTGGCGTACGGCGTGTGGGCGCTGTCGCTGGTGCTGCTGGCGCTGGTGCTGGCGCGCCGTCGCACGGAGACGGGCGATTCCGGCGGCCGCCAGACCTACGCGCTGGCGATCGCCCTGGGGCTGTTCGGCAACCCGCACCTCTTCAACCAAGAGGTCGCGCTGGCCGTCGTGCCGTTCACGCTGCACCTGGCGTCGTTGCGCGCGCGCCGCCTACCCTGGCGCGGCTTCGCGCTGTTCGTCCTGGCGTGGCCGCCCGCCTACGCCATCGCCCGGCTCTGCGATCTGACCGCCACGGCGCAGTCACCGTTTCGGGCGCCCGTCGACCCCGTGCTGATCGGCTTGCTCCTGTTGCTCATCGCCATGCGCGACACCATCCGGCCGCGCCGCGCGCGAGTTCACAACACGCCGCCGTCCGGAGAGGGCGGCGCGCCGCCGTCGGGCGGCAGCTCTTCGCGGTAGCCGAGGAGCGTGTTCTTCTGATCGATGGGCGTCAGCTTCACCGCCACCTTGGTGTCCGCGAACGTGTAAGCGCGCGTCTGCACCGGAACGTAGCCGTCCGACTTCACGACCACGTCCAGCGGCCCCGAGTCGCGCGGCCGCGGCACGACCAGCGGCTGGTGGGGCGCGATGATCCCCAGCCGCTTCTTGCCCCAGAACACCATCGCCTTCTTGGTCGACGGGTTGATCGTGAAGACGATCTTCACGTTCGGGGACGGAGGCACCGCCGCCGGCGCGGGGGCGGCCACGCCGACTGGTAGCGCCGGCGCCTGATTCGCCGCGTGCAGCGCCAGCGCGCCCAACGACGAAAGGGCGGCGACGACCAGACCGGCGGACCAGCGCCCGATGCGCGGCCGGCGCTTTGTCGGGGTGTCCTTCATTCTCCGCAGCACCCTCCCCCGCCGGCCTTGTCACCGTTCGTCGGCGCCGGAGGCGGCGGGCCTGGCGGGTACTTGTTCCAGGGCTCCGGGACGTAGTCGAGGATCGGCTTCTTCACGTCGCCCATGATGTTTCCTTCCAGCACGTTGACGGGCACCGGCGGGTCCATCTCGTACAGGTAGCCGCGCGACGGGATGCGCATCTCGTAGACGGTGTTCTTCCAAAGGAACTGGCGCGTGAACCCCATCGGCTGGTCGCCCGCCACCTTCACGCGCCGGTGGTGCAGCAAGAACGAGTACAGGCGAATGGCCAGGTGGTTCGGCAATCGGTGGCAGCCGTGTGAGTAGCCGGCCGGGCTGTAGATCGAAAGGTAATCAGACGACCCGTGCGCGCGCACGCCGTTGTCCCAGTCGGCGCGGCCGTTCTGTCCCGGGACGACGAAGTAGCCGGCCACCAGACCGTAGGCCGACAGGTACCCCGGGCCCAGCTCGTCGTAGTTCACGACCGACATCCACTTGCCGTTCACCGGCTTGCCCTTGACCAGCGAGCGGATGGGCGTCGAAGCGGGCGCGATCCAGACGGGGCCGGAGACCACATGGCGAATGACGCGCGGCCCGACGTCGGACCCCTTGTAGCGGAAGTACTCGTAGCCGTTCGCGGCCTGGTCGGCGCGCCAGCCTCCGATGGTCGTGCGCCAGCGCGACAGGGCCACCTGCTTGGCGCCCACCTTCGTGTACAGCGTCAGCGACGGGTACTTTTTGCGGGGCTGCGGCTTGTAGTGCCCCTTGTCGTCGAAGGGCAGGTCGTACCAGACGTCGCCGCGATCGACGACGATCGAGAGGTCCATCTCGGGCCCGTAGTAATCGGGGCGGGCCGGCAGCTTGACGGCGACCCGGAAGCGCCTGAGATCGTCCTTGCCAGCGTGCCGCTTGAAGAAGGCCAGAACGGAGGCCGCGTCCGACAGGCCCAGCTGTTCGATTGCCGAGGCGGTGTACTCGTCGACCAGGTTGCGCGACTTGCCCGCCGAGCCGTCCTCGAGGATCTGCGCCCCGTCGACCACCCGCTCGCGAAACGCGCGGACGAAGGCGTCGTAGTCGTTGTCGAGCAGCGAGCGCGACAGAGCATCCACGGTCTTCCGCCGCAGGAAGTTCGCCTCGTAGATCATGTGCTTTTGCTGGAAGCGGCGGACGGCCAGCCGCATGGCATCGTCGTAAATGCCCGCCTGGTGCTTCGGCCCCTTGGGCGTGTTCAGCAGCCCCTCGCAGGTCAGACGCTTTTCGACGGCCGTCATGGCCGGCTTTTCGGCGGCGCGTTTGGCCAGCAGCTTGACCTGCGGCGCGAACTTCGGCTGCTTGGCCACGAGGTCGTCCAGGCTCGGCGCGTGCGCCTTGCGGCGCGCCGCTTCCAGCTCTAGGCGGATGCGGGCCAGGCGGCGCTCGTCCTTTTTGATCTCCGCGGGCGGCACGTAGGTCACCGTCTCGACGGCGTCCAGCGCGTCGGCGCTCTCCTGGTCGTGGCAGGGATGCTCCTCGTCGTTGAGGAAGCGCGCGCGCAGCACGGAGATCGACGGGAAAATACCGTAGAGCTCGAGGTAGTTCTTCGCGCCAGGCGGCAGTGGCTCGCCGTCCTCGTCCAGCTGGTCGTTGGCCAGGCCGACGATGATCCGCCGGTAGCGGTTGGGCAACGGCTGTCCGTCGGCCCCCGTCTGCTCGGCAAAGATGTAGGGGGTCCAGTCGTCCGACAGGTCGACCAGGGTGTAGCCGGCGGCCTCGGCCAGGGCGGCGTCGATCCAGCGCTCCTCACCCGGCCGGGCGGCCTGGCCGTTTCGGGCGGGCGCCGCGCCGATGACCACCAGCGCGCGCCGGTCGGGCGGAAGGTCGGGACGCGCCTTCAGGGCCTCCGCCTCGGGGACCGGCCCCACCGGCTTGGCGGCGGCTTTGGCCGGTGGCGCGCCGGCCGGCTGTTCCGGCGCGGTGCCGGGCTCACCCGCGTGGTTGGCGGGCGCACCTTCGCCGTGCAGCTGAGCCGATTGCCGGCAGCCAAGCGCCACGATCGCCGAACCGACCGCCAAGGCGCGCAGAAAGGATCCCCTCATCCGCGTCGCCAACATATACCAGACTCCGACCCAACGCTCTTTTCCGCTCTGATCGCCCCCCGCCAGAGCGCCGTCAGGCGGCTCAGTCGTGGAACGAGACGCGGTTGCGGCCGGCCCGCTTGGCGTCGTACATGGCGGCGTCGGCCGCGGCAATCAGGGGCTGGGCGGCCTGCGGCTTGTGCGCCACCGCCACGCCGACGCTGATGGTCACCGGAATGAGGTGGCCCTCGAACTGATACTTGGCCCCGGCCACGGCCGTCCTCAACCGCTCGCCCAAGGCCAGCGCCCCGTCCTTCTCGATTTCGCGGCAGATGATCGCGAACTCTTCGCCCCCGTACCGCGCCAGGACGTCCTCGGACCGAATGGCCGCGATCATTTCGCGCGCCACGGCCGCCAGCACGAAATCACCCGCCTGATGTCCGTGCGTGTCGTTGATCTTCTTGAAGTGATCGATGTCGACGAACAGCAGCGCCAGCGCCTTGTCGTGGCGGTAGGCAAAGCGCATCTCCGCGTTCAGCCGGTCCACGAAGTACCGGCGGTTGAAGGTCGACGTCAGGCCGTCCCGCAGCGCCGACTCGAAGAGGCGCTTTTGGTAGTGCTCGTCGACGTGGTCCTGATACGTGAACTTCAGGATCGTCGAGGCGCCGACCGAAATCTTGTCGCCGTCCGCCAGCTCGCGCCGCTCGACGCGGACGCCGTTGCAGAATGTCCCGTTGGTCGAGCCGAGGTCGCGAAGGACCATCTTGCCGCCATCGCGCTCGACCGCGGCGTGCTCGCGCGAGATGCCATCGTCCAGCAGCCGAATGGCTGCGCTGTCGCCGCGCCCAAGGACGCAGCGGCTGCCAGTCAGGCGGTGCATCTCGCCGAAGCTCGGCCCCGAGATGACGACCAGGTAGGGACTGGGACCCCGGGGAGGCGGAGCCGGCTCGACGGTAGGAGCGCTTTCCAGCGTCGTTTCGTCGACGGGCTTCGCCATCCGATCCCATGTTAACAGATGTGTTGCAGGGAGCGACCAGCCGCCCGGCCGGGCCGCCCCAGGAAGTTCCCGCCATTCCGCGCCATTTTCCGGACGCGCGCCCCCCCTAAATGCACTAGTCTCTAGGGCCGCAGGTAATGTCGAGAACCGAGTCCGACGGAACGCCCTCATCCCCTGAGCCGATATCGGCGTCCTCCGAGCCGACTCGGGAAAGGCCTGGGCCTGCGCGCGCCGAGGCCGCCCCGCACAACCCTCCGCCCGCCGCCGAGCCGAAGCAGGAGATGACGCTGTCAGAGTCGACCCTTCACTGGATGGTCGACTCCGACAAGGCGATGGAGGCGCGCGACCCCAATCCCTCGCGCGTCTCCCGCTACGACTCACAGGTGCCGAAGGCTGCGCGCCGCCGGGTGCTGGCCCTGGTCGGCATCGCCGGCGCGGTGGCCTTGCTCATCGCGCTCATTCTGCACGTCCAGGCCATTCGACAGCCGCCGCCCATCGACGAGAGCATTGCGTCGGCGACCCAGATCACGAAGCGCGCCGAGCTCGCGCTGGCGCAAGGGCGCTCGGGAGAGGCCATCGAGCTCGCCCATCTGGCGATCGCCACCAACGCGCGCGTGCCCGGCGCTTACGCGGTGGTCGGCGCGGTGGCGCGGGCGGCCGGCCGCCTGGTCGAAGCGCGCGATGCCTACGTGAGATACCTCGATCTGGCGCCGGATGGCCCGCACGCGGCCGAGGCGCGGGCCGCCCTTTCTGCGCTGTCACGCTGACGTGAGCGAGGAGACAGACAGCCCACCGGCGCGCCGCCCGTCGCTGTCCGAGCTGCGCGCGCGCTATGTCGAGCGCGAGCGGCCGCTGCCGGCGGCCATCGAAGATTGGCTGCGCGCGGATCCCCGCCCGGGGGCGCGTGCCATCCTCGATGCCGTCGAGCGCCGCCGCCGCGAGAACCGGGCGGAGGGGCAGCGCCTGCGCATGATGCTGCGGTTCGAGAGCGCCCTGTGGTCCGGGGGCGTCACCCACGTGGCGGGCGTGGACGAGGCCGGGATGAGCCCCCTGGCGGGCCCGGTGGCCGCCGCAGCGGTGATCCTGGCGCCCGGAACGCGCATCCCGGAGGTGGATGACTCGAAACGGCTGGATGCCGAGACCCGCGAGCGGCTGGCCCCCGTCATCAAAGAGCGGGCCGTGGCCTGGGCCGTCGCGTTCGCCGAGGTCGACGAAATCGATCGCGTCAACATCTACTGGGCCGGGCTGGGCGCGATGCGACGCGCGGTCGACGCACTGGCGCCCGCCGCGCAGCACCTGTTGATCGACGGCCGCAAATTGCACGATGTTCCGGTGCCGCAAGAGCGGATCGTGGGTGGCGACGGGCGCAGCCTCTCGATCGCCGCGGCGTCGATCCTGGCCAAGACCGCCCGTGACGCCCGCATGCGCGAGCTTGACGCGCAGTTTCCCGGCTACGGCTTCGCCCAGCACAAAGGGTACCCGGTCGCCGAGCATGTCCGTGCGCTGGGGCGGCTGGGCGCCTGCCCGGTTCACCGCCGTTCGTTCGTTCCAGTGCGCGAGATCCTGGGTCTGCCGCCGCTGCCCCCCTGGCCAGGCGTCCCGCAGAGCCTCTGACCCCGGCATCGCACATCGCGCGACCTCGGCGCTGGTGTCGCGCAATATCCTCCGAAAGTGAAGCACGTCGCACTGGACTGCTTCCCCTGGTTGGGCCGATCGCCCACAATCGGACAGGAAGGAGCCCGACGATGCAGTCCCGGCGCGCGTCTCCTCGCATCGCGTACGACGAAGCTGTCTGCCTGACACCGGCCGATGCCAGCGGGCGAATCTACGGCCGCGGGCTCGACCTCGGCACCGGCGGGATGTCGCTGGTCTGCATCCAGAGCTGCCCGGTCGGGACCGAAGCCCGTTGCGATCTGATTCTGCCGGGCGGGCCGCGTCCAGTCACCGGCCGGGTGGTGCGCGTGACCCCCGCGCCTGGCGGGTTCGAGCTGGCGATCGCTTTCGAGGATCTGAAACCGGGCGTCAGCGCGCTCATCGACGACATGGTCGCGCGCGCGACGCCGGTGCCGACCGTCGACAAGCTTCGACTCGACGGCCCCCCAACGAGCGAGCCGTCCGGCGAACCTGCCGGCCAAGAAGCCGGCCAAGAAACCGGCCAAGAAGCCGACCAAGGAGCGACCGCCGGTTCCGGGCCGAGCGCGATCCCCAAGATTGCGCTGGACCCGTCGTCGGGCGATGGGATTCCCCGCCTGGCGTCGGACGGTGAGCCCGCGGAGCCTGCGCGCGAGACGACGCTGCGGTACGGCGCGGCCGCGCGGGTCACCTCGACGCTTCCGACGAAGCCGCTGCCGACCAGCTTGCCGCCACCCTGCGGACAGCCGCTGCCCTCGGTGGTGGTCGAACCGGAGCTGGAAACGAGCACGGAAACGCCCACGCCCACGGTGCTCCTGACGGGTTCGGCGGTGCCGAGCTCGTCGCGCAAGACGGTTCGCACCGCCGCCGTGGAGGGCCCGCCCCCGGTCCCGACCGAGGGTGGGCCCGGTCGCCGCTCGCGGCGCGTACCGGCGGTGATGCGGGGGACGGCGGTCGTCGCCCGCCGGCCGGTGCCGACCCCCTGGAACTGGGAGCAACCCGCCGTGCTGGTGGGGGCACCGGTCCCGGGCCCCCTGCCGCGTCGGCGCATTTCCATGCTGGACGCGCCGCTTTCGGCACGGTCGCTGATGCTTTTGGCCCCGATCGTGGTGCTGGTGGTGGCCCTGGTCGTCGAGCTGAGCCGCTGACGCCCGCAGCGGCCAGCCTGGTCAGCGGCCGATCGAGCCTCAGATTTCAGACATGTTCGTGGAGCGGACGGCGACGCCCGGCGAAATCAACTACGCGCCTCTCGACCGCTATTCGTTGTTTCACGGGCTGGTGGGGGTGGCGGCCGGGCTCATCGGCCTGGGCTTTTGGCCGACCCTGGGCATCGCGGTGGCCTGGGAGATCGTCGAGCATGTCCTCAAGAACTTGGTCCCCGCGGTGTTCGCGTACCCAAGCCAGGACACGCTGGTGAATTCCGTCGGCGACGTGCTGTCCACCATGGTCGGCTGGTCCCTTGCCGCCGTTGCGCGCCAGCGGCGGCCCCGCACGTATGGTTTTGGCTGACGCGCGTTCGCGTCTTGTCCAATGGGCTGACGCGTTCGTGGTACGTACTGGTCGTGCACACGGTCGACGAAGCCGAGCTGGCAGCCGCCAAGCGGCGGGTCGAGGAGCTGCGGGCGGAGATCGAACACCACAGCTACCGTTACTACGTGCTGGACGCGCCGGAGGTGTCGGACGCCCAGTTCGACCGGCTGCTGCGCGAGCTGCGCGACCTCGAGCAGCGCCACCCGGAGTTGCTCACCCCCGACTCGCCCACTCAGCGGGTGGGCGGCAACGTCTCCGACCTCTTCGCGCCGGTCCGCCACTCGGCCCGCTTGTTGTCGCTGGACAACGTCTTCGACGACGAAGAGCTGGTGGCCTGGCGGGATCGCGTGCTCAAGGGGCTGGGGCGCGAGCCGACCTACGTGGGCGAGCCGAAGATCGACGGCGTGTCCATCGCCGTCGCCTACGAGCGCGGGCGGCTGGTGCGCGGCGCGACCCGCGGCGACGGCGACGTGGGCGAGGACGTGACCGCCAACGTGCGGACAATCCGCGCCGTCCCGCACCGCCTGCGGGGCGACGCGCCACCCGACTGGCTGGAGGTCCGTGGCGAAGTCTTTCTGCGCGTCGCCGACTTCGACCGCATCAATCTAGAGATGGGCGCCGCCGGCAAGCCGCTGTTTGCAAACCCGCGCAACGCGACCGCCGGGCTCTTGCGGCAAAAGGATCCGACCGTCACCGCCGGGCGCCCGCTGACCGTCTATTTCCACGGCCTCATCCGCATGGACGGTCGAACGCCGCCCTCGTATAGCGAGACGCTGGCGTACCTGCGCGAGCTGGGGCTGCGCACCCACCCCGAAGCCAAGCCGCTGGCGGCGCTGGACGACGTGCGCGCCTACGTCGCCGACATGGCGGCGCGCCGGCACGCGCTGGAGCACGAGATCGACGGCGCCGTCATCAAGGTCGATCGCTTCGCCGACGTGAACGAGCTGGGGGCGACCTCGAAGTTCCCGCGCTGGGCCATCGCCTACAAGTTCCCGCCCGAAGAGCAGACCACCAAGCTGCGCGACATCCAGGTCAGCGTCGGGCGCACCGGAGCCGTGACGCCGTTCGCGATGCTGGAGCCCGTTCGGGTCGGGGGGGTCACCATCTCCATGGCGACGCTGCACAACGCCGAGGAGGTCGTGCGCAAGGGCGTGCTCATCGGCGACACCGTGGTGGTCCGCCGGGCCGGCGAGGTGATCCCGGAGGTGGTCGCGCCCATCCCCAGCCTGCGCGACGGCAGCCAGCGAGCGTTCGTCATGCCGACCGACTGCCCGGTTTGCGGGACGCCGATCGTCCGCCCGGAGGACGAAGCGGTGGCGCGCTGCCCGAACTTGCAGTGCCCGGCCCAGGTTCTGGCACGCATCGTCCACTTCGCGTCGCGCGGCGCGATGGACATCGAGCACCTCGGAGAACGGACGGCAGGTGAGATGCTGGACCGCGGCCTGGTCGCGACGCCGGCCGACATCTTCTATCTGACGCCGCAACAGCTCGGGCAGCTGCCGAACTTCAAGGAAAAATCCATCGCCAATCTCTCGGCGGCCATCGCAGGCGCCAAGGATCGGCCCATCGATCGGCTGCTATACGGCTTTGGTATCCGGCACGTCGGCGCGTCGGCCGCGCGCGCGCTGGCGGACGCGTTCGCCTCGATTGACAAGATCGCCGCCGCACCCGCCGAAGAGATTGCCGCGGTCGAGGGCGTGGGCGACGTCATCGCCGGCGCGGTCCGGGCATTCTTCGATCGACCGGAGAGCCGCGAGCAGGTCGAGCGCCTGCGCGCGGCCGGGGTGCGCCTGCAAGAGCAGCGCGCGCCCCGCACCGGCGCACTGACGGGCCAGACCTTCGTCATCACCGGCACCTTGGCGGCCTTTTCGCGCGAAGAAGCCAAAGCCCGGATCGAGGCCCAGGGGGGCAAGGTGACCAACAGCCTCTCGGCGAAGACGACCTTCCTGGTGGTGGGCGACAGCCCGGGCTCGAAGCTGGAGAAGGCGACCAAGCTCGGCGTCCGCACCCTGGACGAGGCCGCGTTCACTCAGCTTCTGTCCGGGATCAGCCCGCCAGCGCCTGGCGCAGGAACGTGAGGGTGCGGGCAAACGCGTCGCGCGCGGCGTTCACGTCGTAGGAGATTCGACCGTCATTGAAGAACGCATGCCCGGCCTGCGGATAGACGTGGGGCTGGAAGCTCTTGCCGGCCGCCTCCATCGCGGCGGCCAGCGCCGGCAGCTGACCCATCAGGCGTTGATCCTGGGCACCGTAAAAGCCCAGGACCGGGCAGCCAATGGCGGGGATCTCGGCGGCCGGGGGAGCGGCGCCGTAGAAGATCACGGCAGCCCCCAGATCCGGATCGCGGCAAGCGAGGAGCCCCGACAGGCCGCCGCCCATGCAGAACCCGACGGCGCCCAGCTTTTGTCCGCGGGTCTCCTGCCGCTCGGTGCGCAGGTAGGCGGCTGCCGCCCGCAGCGTCATGAGGTGGTCGTCGCGTCGGGCGCCCGCGAAGGCCACCGTCGAGAGTCGGTCGAAAGACTCGGCCAGCGCGGTCCGGTCGGGCTCGTCCCGCAGCTCCAGCGCACGGGCGCGCGCCTGCGGGTCGCCGATGACGGCGGGGCCGGCCTCGTTGAGAAAGGCCACCAGCTCCGACAGGCGCTCGCGCGACAGGGGTTCGGGGCGCATGCCGGCGTGCGCGTAGAGGTCGGGGGCCAGCGCCACGTAGCCGGCGGCAGCGAAACGTCGGGTGACGTCCTCGACGTGTGCGTCGAGGCCCCAGGCCTCCTGGATCACCAAGAGGGCCGGCAGCGCCCCCCGCGCCCGCTCGGGACGCGCCAGGTAGCCGGTGAACCCGTCCGTCTTGAGGATCGTCTCGGTCGCAATCGCCATCGCGTCACCCGTTGAGCAGGTCTAGAGCCCGGTCCGTGGACGCGCAAGGGGGGCGCAGCCTCGTTTTCGCGAATCCGCCGTCGCGTGATTAGAGTTGCCGGATGCTGCTCAAGATCGTTCAGACCGGCGACCCGGTCCTGCGAACGCCCGCCCGCCCACTGACCGCGCAGGAGATCGCCAGCGCCGAAGTCGCGCAGCTGATCGATCTCATGCGCGAGACGATGCGCGACGCTCCCGGCGTGGGGCTGGCTGCCCCGCAGATCGGCCTGCCGCTTCAGCTTGCCGTGATTGAAGACGTCGCCGAGGTGGAAGCCACCGAGAGAGCGGCGGTCCCGTTCCACGTGATCATCAACCCGCAGATCACGCTGGGAGACGAACGGATCGAGTTCTTCGAGGGCTGCCTCAGCGTCGACGGCTACCAGGCCGTCGTGCCCCGCGCCCGGGCCGTTCACGTCGAGGCTCGGGACCATCGCGGCGAGCCCGTCTCGATCGACGCACGCGGCTGGTACGCCCGGATCCTGCAGCACGAGATCGATCACCTGGGCGGCACGCTCTACATCGATCGCATGCGGGCGCGAACGTTCACGACGGCTCGGAACGCCTCGCGCTACGCGAACAAGCTCCCGGTCCCGGAGCTCCTGGCGAAGCTGGGCTACCAGCTGCAAGACAAGACGGCCGAAGGCTCCGACGCCCCAGCGCCCTGACAACGGCGCGTCAGGCGGCGCCGCCCAGACGGGCCACTTCGGCGCGCCGGAAACAGCCGATCAGGTGATCATTGACGAGGCCGCTCGCCTGCATGAAGGCGTAAACGATCGTCGAGCCGACGAAGTTGAACCCGCGCTTTTTCAGCTCCTTCGACAGCGCATCGGAAAGCGGCGTCCGCGCCAGGATGTCATCCCGCCCGCGGCTGCTGCCACGAAGGGGTTTGCCGCCCACGAACCGCCAGATCCAGGCGTCGAACGATCCTTCTGCGTCGGCCAGCGCCAGGAATGCCCGGGCGTTCTTGACGGCCGATTCGATCTTCAAACGGTTGCGCACGATGCTGTCGTCCAGCATCAACCGCCGCACGTCGCCGGCACCAAAGCGCGCCACACGCGCCGGATCGAATCCGGCGAACGCGCGCCGATAGCCTTCGCGCTTCCTGAGAATCGTCAGCCAGGAGAGCCCCGCCTGCGCGCCGTCGAGAAGCAGCTTCTCGTACCAGCGGCGGTCGTCGTGAATGGGGACCCCCCACTCCTGGTCGTGATACGCGCGCAGCAGCGGCTCCGTCTGACCCCAAAAGCACCGTTTGCGCTTCTCCGCCTCCGGAGTCGAGCTGGTCATGCGCGGCGATCAGCATTCACCTGGCGCCTGCCGAAGGCAAGCGCCAGGGAAGAAGGTGTCGATGTCGTTCGGCGCGTGCTACCAGCGCTGGCGACGGCCACCGCCGCCACCACTGCCGCCGCCACCGCCGCCGTACCCGCCACCGCCGCCGCCACGGCCACCGCCGCCACCACCACCGCCGTAACCGCCGCCACCGCCGCCACGGCCACCACCGCCACCGCCGAAGCCACCACCACCGCCGCCGCCGCCACCGCCACGCCGATCCTCGGCTTCCTTCACGGCGACCTGGCGACCCTGCACGTCGCGGCCATTGAGCTCCTCGATCGCCTTACGCGCCTCGTCCTCGGTCGCCATCTCGATGAAGCCGAAGCCGCGGGGACGGCCGGTCTCGCGGTCCGTGATGATCTTGGCGTCCGTGACCGTGCCGAGGCCCGCAAACAGCTCGCGGAGGTCCAGCTCGGTGACGGTGTAGGGCAAGTTGCCAACGTAAAGTCTCGTTCCCATTGTCTTCCTCTTTCAGTGACCGACGGAGCTGCCGTCTGCAGAACCCTTCAGAAATTCCGGTCACCGCGAGCCTTCCGGCCGCCTCAGGGGGCCGGCGGAGACGACGAAGCCGAGACGAAGGAGTCGCCCTAAAACGTAGCACGCTTGGTCAAAGTGGCCGCAATTTCTTTTTTGGCTGCAGAGCTTTGCGAAGGCCCTTAGGGAGCGTTACCGAACCGACGCGCAGAGGCGGACCAGATCCTGGACTCTGCCGCCCCTCGGCTGGGGTAAAGTGGCGCCCGCGCCGGCCCCCCCCCGCGCGCCGGAGCCCCCCCGAATGACAAGTCTGGCCCCCCGACTCCCTTCTGCGCGGCTCGGTGCCGCCGTCACCTTCATCCTGCTGGCCGCGCTGGCCGGCCCCGCCCGCGCGCAGGAGAACCTGCTGGCTGGACGGGCCCCGACCGACTCAGCCGGCATCTCGAACGTACGCGCGCTGACCGACGGCGCGACCGGCTTCGAGGGCGACGAGTGGAACAGCACGGTCGCGGCGACGGCCACGTCGGATCGCGCGTTCGCTGAGTACGACCTCGGTCGCAGCGTCCCGATCAACGCCGCCTATCTGCAAGGCGACAACAACGACGAATACGTCGTCAGCGTGTCGGAGGATCGCGCGAATTTCGCGGTGCTGTGGGTGGCGCACCCCCGCCCCGAGCCAGGGCTGCGAGACCGCTGGGCCGATGGGCTGAACGGACACGGCCGCTGGATCCGCGTCACCGTCCACGGCGGTGACGCCGCCTATTCAATCGCCGAGCTCCAGCTGTTCGAGGAGCGCCCGGCCCAGCTGCCGCCAAAAATCCGGCGCGCGGCAGGGCAGAGCCAAGCGGCCCGGGTGCGGTCGTCCCTGCTGTACGTCGTCGCCGCGTTCGTGTTGTTCCTGGGCGTCACGCGCGCCGGCGCGCGCCGATGGCGGGTCGCGCTGGCGGCGGCCGCGCCCCTGGCGGCCGTCGCGTACACCTGCAGCGCCATGGCCGATGCCTGGCCGCTCGCGAACCGCGAGGTGGCGCTGGTGCGCGCGGCATCGGCGGCCGTCGCGCTGGCGGCCGCCCTCCGGTACGCGTTGCCGGGCCGCCGCTGGCCGGCGCACAAAGCCGTGGTGACGCTGTCGCTGGCCGCCGCCGCCAGCGCCGCCTTCCTGGCCTTCTACAACGTGGGGCACCCGCAGTTCCTCGACCACGAGCATGGACGGGCCGAGTTCGTCCACACCAACGACCTGCGCGTCTACCAGCCGTTCGCCAAATACTTCAAAGAGCTGCAATACGACGGCGTCTATGAGGCCAGCATCCTGGCCTTCGCCGAAGAACGCCGGGGCGGCTCGCTGGAGTCGCTGGCCATGCAGGAGGTGCGGGGGCTCAACGACCACCGCGTCCACCGCGTTCGCGAGCTCACCGACGAGATCCGCCAGGTGCGCGCGCGCTTCAGCGACGAGCGCTGGGCCGAATTCAAGCAGGACATGAGGTTCTTCATGGACGTCATGGGTCCCGAATACCTCTCGACGCTGACGGATCACGGCGCCAACGCCACCCCGGTGTGGGTCTTCTTCGCGCGGCTGCTGCTCGGTCACGCCCGCGCATCCGAGGGGCTGCTGTTCGCCGCCGGCTTGGTCGACGCGCTGTTGCTTCTGCTCATGGCGCTGGCCATGTGGCGCGCGTTCGGGCTGTGGCCGATGTTGCTGGCGATGACGGTGTTCGGCGCCAACGACCTCTACATGTTCGGCACGAACTGGACCGGCGCGACGCTGCGGCACGACTGGCTCGCCATGCTGGGGTTGGGCGCCGCCGCGCTGAAACGCGAACGCTGGACGCTGGGCGGGATCTGCCTGGCGCTGTCCGCGCTCATCCGCGCCTTTCCGGTCGTGGCGCTGCTGGGCGTCTGTTTGCCGGCGCTCTGGTCGTTCGCCGACCAGTGGCGTGCCGATCGCCGGCCACCGCGCCTGAAGGATTGGCTGGCGGAGCATCCGGAGACGGTGCGGGTCGTCGCCAGCGCCGCGATCACAGTGGCGGCAATGGTCCTACTCACGGGGGCGCTCTACGGATTCGCATCCTGGGGCCGATGGCTGCAGAAGGTCACGTTGCTCAACCGTGACGTCGGCGTGAACGAGATCAGCCTGCGCGCCCTGGTGGCTGGCGCCGACGCCACCGCGGGCGTGGTGTTCCGGGCTCGCCTGGTCCTGTTCATCGTCCTCGAGATTGCCTGCATCGGCGTCGTCGTCTGGCTGGCGCGCCGCCGGCCCCTGCATCAGGCGATGGTCATGTCCGTGCCGCTGGTGCTGGTGATCTCGAACCCGTCGAACTACTACAGCCACTTCGTCTTCGTCCTGGCGCTGCTGGCCGATGCGCGTCGCGCAGCGCCGCCCCTGCTCGCCGAGGCGCGCGAGGGCTCGGCCCGCACGGTCCCGCTGGTGGTTCCGTTCCAGCGGATCGCGCTGCCGCTGCTCGCGCTCTGCATCGGGGGGTACTGGGCCGCGATGGATCCCGATCTGGATCGTCACTTCCAGGACGAGACGATGCTGCTCTTCGTGGCGCTGGCCTGGGTCTACGCGACGTTGCTGCGCGCCGATCCGCACACGTTGGCCGTGCTTCAGGTGGGCGCCCGAGAAGACGAAGCGGAACCGGCCTGACGCGCCCCGCTGCCGGCCCGTCGCGGCTGCGCCGTGAGGTTCAAGCCGCGGGCCCGTCCGGCCGAAGTAAGACGGTGCAACATGGATGTCTCGCAAATGGAAACGCTGGCCTGGCACCGCGCTCGGATGCGCCGACTGTTCGAGGCGGGAGCCGCCGTGCTGTCGGCGGGGCTGCTCGCCACGCTGGTGACGGTGTTCTACTCCATCCTGACGCGCTGAATCGGCGCGGCGGATCGGCCGCGGCCGCACTCACGACGCCGGACCGCCGGGCCCCACCTGGGGTGCCGCGCGGCGGAAAAAGATTGAACCGCGGACGGGGGTTGGGGACTCTGGTTGTCAGGAGATGTCTGCGCCCACCCTGTCGATCGTCAAGCCTCTGTCGCGTGACGACGACGGCGGCCTCGCCGATGCGCTGCTGGCCCGCAACCCGCAAGCGGCGGAGATCGCCTGGACCCGCTTTTCGCCGGTCGCGGTGCGTGTCCTGCGCCGGTACTTCGGCCCCGGACCCGATCGTCAAGACCTGACGCAGGAGATCTTCCTGCGGTTCTTCTCGCGCATCGACGAGCTCCGGAACCCGGCGGCGCTGCGTAGCTTCTTCATCGGCATCTCCCTGGGGGTCGCCCAGAACGAGCTTCGCCGGGTGAAGGTGCGGCGCTGGGTCTCGCTCACGCCCACCGGTGAGCTGCCGGACATTCCGGTGCAAAGCTGGGACCCCGAGGCGCGCGAGGCGACCACGCGCTTTTACCGGATCCTGGACGGCGTGAATCCCGAAGACCGGGCACTGTTCGTGGCCCGGTACGTCGAGAAGATGGACATCCCGGAGATCGCGGCGGCGCTGGGACGACCGCGCTCGACAATCAAGCGGCGGCTGGCGCGCGTCACGCGACGGGTCGGCGCGCGCATGAGCGGCGACCCGGCCCTGGCCAGTTACGCAGACGGGCTGGTCGCCCGCCGCACGGTGAAGACGTGAAGGACCAGGACAAGGCTCTCGAGCAGCGCTGCCTCGGCATCGGCGACTTCTTGGCCGAGGCGCTGCCCGGCCCCGAAGCCCCGCCGAACGCGTTGCCGCCCGAGCTGGCCGCCGCGTTCCAGGGCGCACGCCTCCGGGGGCGGCCGTGGCGGCGCCCCCTTTCGTTGTCGTTGGCGGGGTTGGCGGCAGCGGCGGCCTTCGTCCTTTGGCTGAGCGTTCGCGCGCGTCCCCTGGAATTCGCGGTGGACGGCACCGTGGCGGAGGCCGACGGCTTCTTCGAGGCGGCCGGACCCCGGGCCGTCGAGGCCCGGTTCTCGGATGGCACGGTCGTCTCCGTACGGCCGGGGGGGCCGCGCAGATCAAGAGCTGCAGCCCGGCCGGGGCCACGGTCTCGATGAGCCGGGGAACGGCTTCGTTCGCGGTCAAGCATCGTCCGGGTGCCAGCTGGCACGTCGAGATTGGCCGGTTCGACATCGCAGTCACCGGGACGGAGTTCGAGGTGCGCGACGCGAACCCCGCCGAGGGGTTCGAGCTGCGCATGACGTCGGGTGCGGTCGTCGTCCGCGGGCCGCTGACCGGAACCGGCATCCCGCTTCACGCCGGACAGCGTCTGGTGGCGTCCCTTTCCCAGCGGACGCTGGTCGTGGGCGAGGTCGTCCCCCCTGCCCCACCGCCGGCTGCCAATCGACCGGCGGCGGATTCGCGGATCGAACCGCGCGACGAGCCGCCGCGCCGCGCGCGCCCGCGGGCAAAGCCGACGGCGATTGCGTCGGCCGAGCCGACCGTCTCGGATGCGCGGGCGGCGCCCCCGCCGGTTTCTGTCCAGCCGCCTCGGTTCGACGCGCCGGTCGCGCCCGAGCCACCGTCCAGCCCGCAACCGCCGTCGGTCGAACCGCTGGTCGCCCCTCCACCGCCGGTGCTGGCGGTCGGCGGTCCGTCCTGCGACGACCGGCCGGCGTCACAGATCTCGTTCGACCGTCCCGCCGAGCTGGCCGCCGTGGCCGCCGGGCTGCACTCGGGCATGTCGAACCCGGTGCTGGACGCCAGCCGATCCTGGTGCGGCGCCCATTCGCTGCGCTACGACCTCTACTTCGACGCGCTGGCGCCGCCCCAAACCGGCGAGGCGATCCTGAAGCTTCCCCAGACGGTCGACCTGCGCGGGCGCACGGTGGTCGTCCACTTTTACGTCGACGGACCGGCCGACGCGCGGTTCGACGCGCGCATCCTGGCCGACGATGTGGGCCGCCGCGCCGGCAACACCTACGCGCCCGGCTTGATCCCAGGCAAGTGGTACGCCGTCAGCACCACCTTCGAACGGCCCTCCGGCATCTTCGAGCCGCGCGCCAACGTCGCCGGGGCCTCCCAGATTCAGGGGCTGGTGATCCGCATCGATGCCACCGGTGACCGCCGGACCTGGTCGGGCATGATCTACATCGACGACGTCAGCTGGAAGTAGGCCGGTTAGACTGCGGGCGATGCGCTCGCCCCGGCGCGCCCTGCCGCAAGCCCTGAACGATCAGAAACGCCTGTTGGGCCTGGCCATCGCGCTGGGCGGCTGCGTGGCCTCCGTTCAGCCGCAGCTCCCGCAAGACGTCGCGGCGGCCCTGGCCCGTGATCCGATGCGCCGGTTGGACACCACGTCGCTCAGCGTCTACTACCCGGCCCCGCGGCGGGAAGAAGCCCTCCGCTTTGCCGACCGCACCGAACGCTGCGCGCGCGCGCTGCGGGCGCGCCCCCTGTTCCACAATGGAATCGCGGATCAGCGGATGGCGATCATCCTGCCCGACCTGACCTTCAACAACGCGCTCACCAGCCCGATCGGGGGCGGCTACGCGCCCTGGGCGGTGGTTCCGACACTTCAGACCATCGACGCCTTCTCGCTGGAGTTCGGTCTGCCGCCCGACCCGGCGACGATCGCCTGCCACGAGCTGACCCACTACGTGCAGCTGCAGCAGGTGGCGGGATTCTCGTACGTCATCGACATGCTGTTCGGCAACGCGTACACGCCGCAGATCGGCTTCGACGCCTGGTTCGACGAGGGGCTGGCGGTCTACTACGAGACCGTCCTGCAGCCAGGCGTCGGGCGATTGGCCTGGCCCTTCTGGAACGGCGCTCTTCGCGCCGGGGTGGCGGGCCATTTCCTGCGCGAAGGTCAGCTGTCGGAGTTCAACCGCGAGGCGTTCCTGGGCAACCACTATCTGATCGGCAGTGCGTTCGTCCGCTATCTGGCCGAGCGTTACGGCGAATGGCCGCTTTGGAAGTTGATCGAGATCCAATCGCGTTCAGTCCTCTTCCCGTTCGGCATCAACCTGCGCTTCCGCGAACCGTTCGGAAAGACGCTGTCGGCGCTGTTCGAAGAATTCGCCGAAGACGTCGCGCGCCGGTCGCCCGTCGTCGAGCGGCCGCCCGGCCAGCGCATGGTCGCGCAGCTGGGAACCGACGCCCGTTACGGACGCGGTCCGGACGGCAGCGAGGCCTGGATCACCGAAGGGCACGACGCTCCGCCACGGCTGGTGGTGCGCGGCCCGGACGGGCAGACCCGCGTCGATCGGTTGCTGATTGACGTGCTCCCGCCGCGGCGTCTGGTGGTCGCCTCGGCCGAATCGTGTGGGTCGCCCAGCTTCACCGCCGATGGGCGCACCCTCTTCTTCACGTCGCTGGATCTGGGGGCGACCTTTCAGGCCAGCCGGCTCGTGCGCGTCGACGTCACGACCGGCGCGCTGGACGTGGTGCTGGGCGACCTGCGCGGCGGCGGCGGATCGATCAGCCCCGACGGCCGAGCGTATGCGTTCTCCTACGCCGCCGGAGACCATCACGATCTCGTGTTGCTGGACGTGGCGACGCGCCAGGCGCGGGTGCTGGTTGCCGCGCCGCCGGGGGACTTCGTTTCGATGCCCCGCTACTCGGCCGACGGCACGCGGATCGTGGCGGCCGTCTTCGAGACGGGCCGCCACTGGATCCGCGTCTTCGACGCCGCCAGCGGACGGACGCTGATGACGCTGGGTGACGGCCGCCCGGCGCACGACGCCTCGTTTGCGGGCCCGAACCACGTCGTCTACCTGGCCGCCGATGGGCCGGACCGCGGGTTCCAGGTGCAGCTCGGTGACCTCGCGACGGGCGCCGTCCGGCAGCTGACCCGCGCGCCCTACCTGGCCTTCGAGCCGCAGATGGTGGGCGACCGCCTGCGATTCCTCAACCGCGAAGGCTGGAACTGGACGCTGGACGAACAGATCGTCACCGCGCCGCCGGACGCGCCGGCCGCGCCGCCGCCCATCGCGGTGGCGCCCCCGGTGCCAGCCGTGGAAGCCTTGGCGATCGAGCGGGACGAGCCCTACGACGCGCTCGATCACCTGTTCCGACCGCAGCTGCAAGGGGTGTCGGCGGTGGCGGTGGGCCGCGACGCGCTGCTTGGCGAGCTGGTGCTGGCGGGCGGTGACCGGCTGCAGTTCCACCGCTGGACGCTGGAGGGCCTGCTGCAGCTCAACGGCGGTGAGGCCGGCTACGGTGTCGCGGCCGCGTACGCGAATCGGCAGCTCGCGCCCTGGACGATCGTCGCGGACGGCCTGGCGCTGCGCTATCACGACACACGCCCGGCGGCGCCGGCGCTGATGTCACCGGTCCCGCTCGCGCCGGCGCCCTTCCTGCTGACGAAGACCGAGCTGCAGGGGAACCTGCGCGCCGCGCGCGCGGTCTACGGCGCGCCGATCGAGCTGGGCTTCAACGTGACGGACGACCGGCAGCCGGGCGAACCGACGCTGCGCTTTTGGCACCGGCGCGTGGCCGGCCCGTTCGCCAGCGCCGCCTACGAGGGGGTGGAAGCCACGCCATACACCGGCCCGCGCCGGGCCGCGGCCGCCTTCCCGTCCATCAGCCTGTACCCGGGCGCGTGGAACACGGCCGGCGCCACGCTGGCCGATGTGCGCCTGGAGCTGGTCGGCGTCACGCCGTTGCCGCTGTCGCGCCGCCACACGCTGGCGCTGGACCTTCGGGGGCGCGGCCTGGCCGGCTTGCCCGATGGGCAGCGCTGGTTGCAGGTGGGTGGCGGTGTGACGGCGCTCGCCCGCCGCGGAAACAGCTCGCCCGTGCCACCGGAGGTGAAGATCGAGCCGTTGCCCGGCCTGCGGTTCGACGAGCCCCTGCGCGGTTACGAGGACTACCCCGTCGCGACCGACCGCATGTTCATCGCCGAGCTCACCTACCGGTATCCTCTGATCGTCGACCGGGGGAACGCCTCGACGTTGTGGCTCCTTCCGTCCACCTTCCTTCGCCAGATCGATCTCGAGCTCTTCGGCAGCGGTGCCTCTGACGCGCGGGCCGGGGGCGCCCACGGCGCGGGCGGCGCCGCGTTGATCCTGCGACTCGCGCTGTGGCGCATCCCTTTCGGCGTCGTCTACCAGGTGGCGCGCCGGATCACCGATGACCACGCGCTGGCGCAAATCCTGGCCCTGAACGTCGACTGACCTGTCGACCCACGACCGAGGTCTCAGCCTCGGGCCACGGCCCGCCTGGGCGCGTCCCCGCCACCGCCCAGGTCACCGGCGTGCGGATGGCTGGCGGCGTTCTTGCGCCGGGTGCGCTCGATCGCCGCCGACAGATCCTCGACGCTCACCGGCTTGACGACGTGCTCGTCGAAGCCGGCGTCGAAGGCACGCGCGCGATCGTCCGGTTGCCCGTAGCCAGTCATCGCGATGAGCGCCGGCCGATCGCCCTGTTGCGCGCGGATGCGCCGCGCCAGCTCGTACCCGTCGAACCCGGGCAGACCGACGTCGATCAGCACGACTTCGGGCTCGACCGCCAGGATCCGGTTCAGTCCTTGAGGCCCGTCGCCCGCGCCCTCGACCTGATAGCCCTCCAGCACCAACAGCTCGGCCAGCGTCTCGCGGATGTCGGCGTTGTCCTCGACCAGGACGAGACGCGTCCCCGCCTCGTGCGCCGCGGCCGGCGCGGCGTTCGGCTGCGCGGCCTGCGCGGGCGCCGCGACCAACGGCAGCGTCACGGTGAACGTGCTCCCCTTGCCGGGCCCGTCGCTGTCGGCGCGGACGCTGCCGCCGTGCATGTTGACCAGGGCCCGGACCAGCGCCAGCCCAAGGCCCAGGCCCCCTTTCGTCCGGTCGAGCCCGGTCGGCGCCTGGTTGAAGACCTCGAAGATCGCCTCCAGCTGATCGGGCGGGATCCCGATGCCGTCGTCTCGCACCACCACCACCGCCGCGCCGCTACGCGCCGAAACGGTGATGTCGACATGTCCCCCGCGGGGCGTGTACTTGATGGCGTTCGTCAGCAGGTTGCAGAGCACCTGCTCGAGCCGGACCGCGTCGCCGTCGACGACCACCGTCCCAGCCTCCGGGCGGCGGGCCAGCGACACGCCATGCGCGACAGCCATCCCGTGAAGCGACTCCAGACAGCGCGCGGCCAGCAACGCCATGTCGGTGCGCTCCTTGCGCAAGATGACCTTCCCCGAGGTCACGCGCGAAACGTCCAGCAGGTCGTCCACCAGCCGATTGAGGTGCGCGGTCTGGCGCTCGATGGTCGCCGCATGCTTGGCGATCCAGGGGTCGGGCACGTTCTGGCGCATGATGAGGTCGGTCGCGAACCGCACCGCCGACAGCGGGTTGCGCAGCTCATGCCCCAGCATGGCCAAAAACTGATCGCGCGCTTCGATGGCGCGCCGCGAATCGTACTGCCGTTCGCGCGCGCGCAACGCCGACCGGACGGCCGCCAGGAAACTCCGCCGCTGAACCGGCCGATCGACGAACGACACGTTGCCGCCCTCCTGCAGCTGGCCAAGGGCGCGCAGCCGCAAGTCGCCCGGCAGCGAGCTGAACACGATGATCGGCAGGTCCGACCAGGACGGCTGCGCCCGCAGCCAGTTGCTGAGCCAAGCGATCCGCGGCGGGGTCAGCTCCTCCTCGGTCAACAGCACCGCGCCGGTCCCCTTCTCGATGTTCCGCTGCAGGTCTTCGAAGGTCCGGCAGGGTTGGGGCTGGATCTTCGCCCGCGACAGCAGCTCGGAAGCCAGCGCCGCATCGCGCCCGACCGGCGCGAAGATGGCTATCGCAAGCGAGTTGGGTGCGGGCGCGTTCACTCCGTTTCGTCCCGATGGGTTCCCGCGCCCCTCGGCATCAGCTCCTGGGTTTTGCCGGTATAGACCGGGACGCCAGTCAAGATGCCTCTGAATCCCGACAGAGGCGGTCCGACGGAGATGCCCTGCGGGCCACCCATCTGAAACTCGCGAATGGAGTCTTCGTGGCGGCCGCTCCGCTTCTTGATGACGGAGATGGCTTTGCGCACCGCCCCGTCCGCCTCGAAGTACCGCAGCATCATGACCGTGTCAGCCAAATAGCTGACGTCGATGGGGCTGGTCATGCCCGGCCCGAGCAGGCCGTGCTGAGCCAGCACCATGAAAGTCGTCACACCGCGCTGGTTCAGCACCGCCAGCAGCTCGTGGAGTTGCAAGGCGAGCGCCCGCTCTTCGGGCATCGCGTTGAGGTAGCCGTTCAAACTGTCGATGACCACCACCCGGGTGCGGTCTTCAACGACCGAGCGGTCGACGGACGCGACGAACTCGCCGGGCCCCATCTCGGCGGGATCGACCTGCCGAACGGCAAGCTTCCCGCTCTCGATGGCCGCGTCCAAAGCCATCCCCAGGCCGCGGGCTCGCAACAACAACGTCTGGACGCGCTCGTCGAACGCAAAGAGGTCGACACGCTCGCCGCGCGCCACGGCCGACAGCGCGTACTGCAGCGCGAGGGATGACTTGCCCGCGCCGGCCGGTCCCATGATGAGCGTGGCGGTGCCGCGGTCGATGCCGCCGCCGAGCATGGCGTCCAGCGCACCGACACCGCTGGGCAGGAGCGCGTGCTCGCCAACCGGAACGTGCTCGGAGGCAACCAACCGCGGAAACACCTGCAGGCCCCCGTGCGCGATGCAGAACTCGTGATACCCGCCGCGAGGCTGCAAGCCGCGAATCTTGACCATTCGCAGGCGGCGCCGCTCGTTTCCGTACTCCACCGCGGACATCTCCAGCGCCAAAACACCGTGAACGATGCTCTGAAGCTGGCGGTCCTCGTCGGGCCCGGTGCGGTCGTCCAGGAACAAGACGGTGCAGTTGCGGTGCGAGAAGAACTGCTTCAGCAGCAGAATTTGGCGGCGGTAGCGCAGAGAATGCTGGGACAGCAGCCGGAGCTCGGACAGGGAGTCGAACACCACCCGCTGGGCCTTCACGCGCTCGATCTCGGCGAGCAGCTGGTGCATCACCTCTCGGAGCTCGACCTCCGAAGGCTCGAAGAGTGTGTTCTCTGCGGCGTCGGAGAATTCTTGCTGTCCCACCTGCATCTCGAACATGTGGATCCCGTCGAGGGACCAGCCATGTGAGCGCGCGACAGCCAGGACTTCGTCCCGACTCTCCGAAAGCGTGATGTACATCGAGGACTCGCCGGCGCGAACACCCTCGAGCAGAAATTGAAGCCCGAGCGTGGTCTTCCCTGCACCGGGATCCCCCTGGACAAGGTAGACGCGGTTCGGCGGGAATCCTCCTCGGAGAATATCGTCGAGGCCGGCGATCCCCGTCGCCGTTGGCACGTACGGAAGGTCGGTCATGTGAGGGCGCTCAGAGGGTCCAAGATGGTGCTCAGAGGGTCCCAAAATCGTAGGTCACAATCCTAGGGTCGGCTAGCGGGGATCTTGCTGATCGCCGGCGCGCCGGCGCGGTCTGGTTGCAACCGCGCCGGCTGGCGGCGTCGTCAAACGACTGGGCGCCGGCCCTGGATCACGCGGATCAGGACCAGAACGATCGCGGCAACCAGAAGCAGGTGAATGAACCCGCCCATCGTGACGGAGCTGACGAGCCCGAGGGCCCAAAGAACCAGAAGAATGAGAGCGATTGTCCAAAGCATCGTGGCCTCCTCTGCACGAGGTCTCTACAACCCGCGTGCCAATGCAATCCGCCCGACATGCGCGCCATTTTCCGGACAGTGGCCGAGGTTCCCGCGTTACGGGATCGGAAACAGCGCCGCGTCATGTTCCCGTTTGGGAACGCCCGCTCCCGTTTGCCGCATGGAACCGGCAACCTGGTCCGGCACACCTGCTGCAAGACGATGGCGGTCGAGCGAGGCTCGCATATGAACCCCGACAACTTGGATATTGGAACGAAATCTTGGACCGAACCGCTGG
Organism: uncultured Pseudomonadota bacterium; assembly: GCA_963737345.1. Taxonomy (GTDB): domain Bacteria; phylum Myxococcota_A; class Polyangia; order Fen-1088; family Fen-1088; genus JADGRB01. The sequence goes on from CAVTSM010000003.1 coordinate 344,344, forward strand.
TGCCGCCGCCGCAGCAACTGCCGCCAGGAACCGTCCTTCATGATACGTACCGGATCCTTCATCCGGTGGCCGAAGGCGGATGCGGAGCGGTGTATGCGGCCGCGCATGCCCGGCTGCCGGGACACTTCGCAGTCAAGGTGCTGCACCGCGGGCTGATTCGGAACCTGGAAGCCATGACCCGCTTTCGCCAGGAGGCGGAGATCACGTCGACGCTGCGGCACCCCCACATCGTCCAGGTGCTGGACTTCAACGTCACGCCCGACGGCTTCCCCTATCTGGTGATGGAGCTGCTCGAAGGGCGGCCGCTGGCGACCGTGCTCGCGGACCGGGGCGGAATGGATCCAGCGTCGGCAGTCCGCATCGTCGAGCAGATCGCGCAGGCGCTGTATGCCGCGCACCTCCGCGGCATCGTCCACCGCGACTTGAAGCCGGACAACGTCATGCTCTTGAGCACCGAGGGGATGCCGGACTTCGTCAAAGTGCTCGATTTCGGAATCTCTCAGGCCAGCTGGCGGCCCCGCCTGACCGACAACACGCATGTGGCGGGGACGCCCCAGTACATGGCGCCCGAGCAGGCCTGCGGGCTGCGCGACGAGATCGGCCCCTGGACCGATCAGTTCTCGCTGGCGGCAATCACGTACACGCTGCTCACGGGGCGTGAGCCGTTCAGCGCAGAGGACCCGATCGCGGTCCTTTACCAGGTCGTCCACAACGACCCGCCGCCGCCCAGCCGGTACCTGCCGGTCGGTACGGCCGTGGATGCGACGATCATGCGAGGGTTGGCCAAGAAGCCGGCCGACCGGTTCCCTGACGTCCTGACGTTTGCCGAATCGCTGCGCGCGGCGCTTTGCGCGCCGCCGCTGACGACCGAGTCGACACTGGCCACTGCGCCAGCACCGGAACCTCCGATGCCCGCCGTCGCCGCCATCGCGGTGGCCGCCGATGCGCGGCCGATACGGGCCTTCGATGCGCCCCGCCCCGTGCCGCCCGAGCCACCGCCCGTTCCCCCGCCCGGCCGCAAGACGGCCCGGTTGATCCGCAGAGTCCACCGGCGCATCTACCGCGGACCGCGGAAGGTCGCGTTGCTGGCCGTCGCGGCGGCCGCGGCGATGCTCTGGTTCTCACCCACCGCGCGAACGCGCGGAGCCGCCATGTGGCACCGGGCCCAAGCCCGGGCCGAACAGATGATCGGGCAGGCGATGCGGTGAAGCAAAGCGCTGCCGCGCTCTCGAAGCGACCTGTCACGGCGGCCGACCGGTTCCGCGCCTTCGCGGCCCGCGCGTCCGAAAAGCTGGGGAGCCCCTGGGCGTTCTTTGCCGCCGTCGGCCTGATCGTCGCATGGCTGGTGACCGGGCCGCTCTTTCACTTCAGCAACGCCTGGCAGCTGGTGATCAACACCGGCACCACGGTGGTGACCTTCCTGATGGTGTTCTTGATCCAGTCGACGCAGAACCGGGACGCGCGCGCGATTCACCTGAAGCTCGACGAGCTGATTCGCTCCAGCAAGGCGCGCAACGTCTTCGCCGATCTCGAGAACGCGACCGAGGAAGAGCTGATTGCCTTTCAGCAGGAGTTCCGGAAGCTGCGCGAGCGCGGCGTCCACTCGGGCGATGCAGCCGAGGCGGCGCGTCGGCTGACCCAGCCCGGCACGCGCGCCTGACCCGCCGCCACACTAACGGAACGACGCCGTGGGATCGCTGACTTGGTCGAAGTAATAGATCCGTCCATCGTTGGACGAGGCATTGGCCGTCGTCACCATGTATCGGTTGACGCTCGGGTCGTAGCCGACCCCGGACACCGACTCGTTCGGTCCGAAGTAGTACTGGTTGACGACAGATACGCCCGGCGTCGTGCCGGTGTTTCGGTCCAGGAAGTAGAGTTTGCCACCCGTCGAGCCGACGACCAGGATGCCCGCGTAGTAGAGCGGCGCCGCCGCGATCACGTCGCCGCTGCCGCCGGCCGGCGTGTACGGATAGCTGGCGTTCAACGCGCTTCCGCTGCCGTCGAGGACGATGACCGTTCCAGCCTGCGTGCCGTACTGGACCGTGTCGGTGTCGTGGTCGTAGTACGGCGAGCTCTTGATCGGGTTGGCGGTCGCGTAGTGCCAGAGGCCATTGGCCGTGGCGAACCCGCTTCCGGGATCGAGCGCCCACATGGTGCCGCCGTCATCGCCAGCGTAGACGCGCGCCGTCCCGGTCTTGTTGTACCCGACGGTGATCCGCCCCCAGACCGACGCGCCGGCCGGCGAGCTGTTGGTCGCGGTGATCGACTGGGCGAGCGTGCTGATCTTGAGTACGTTTCCGGTCACCCCCATGTAGGCGTACGCCGTGCCGCTGATGGTCCAGAGCGTCAGCGCCGTGTTGGTGACCGTCGGCGTGATTGACACCGGGCTCGGGTTGGACTCGTTCGAGATCCCGAGCGTCCAGAAGCTCTTTCCGCTGGTGGTGCTGCCCCAGTAAAGATTGCTGGCGTCCATGGACAGCGGCGTGCTGACGGTGCACGAGCAGTTGAACGGGTTCGTGCTCCAGGCGCCCCCGCTGTCCAGTGACAGCGTGCCGGAGGTGGTCCCCGTCGCCGTATCGACCAACCGATAGATCTTGCCGGCGCTGGTCGCCAGGAACACGTAGTGCGTGCCGCCGATCGTCGTCCATTGCGGCGTACCGGTGATCATCTCGCCCGCCGTCGGCACCGTCCACGCGTAGAGGGCATTGCCTGACTCGTCACGGACGTAGACGGCGTCGGTCGTGCCACCCGACGCGTTGTGAAAGGTCGCGTAGGTTGCGTAGTAGTTGAAGGTGTTCCAGTCGAAGGCGGCGGTTGGGAACCCCACCAGTGACCCCGCCGTGTCGTCCTGAGCGGCCCGCACGAACTGAACCACCGCTGCGTTCGTGCCCGGGTTGTCGCCGATGCCGTCGTTGTTGGCGTCGTCGTCCGACTTGCTGGCCTGGCAGGTCGTCCCGGACGCGCAGGTGGCGCCGCCGAACACGGCCCGGGTCTCGCCGTCGGCGGTGCCGTTCCCGGCCACCTTCACGCTCTTGGTGGTCGTGGCCGTCACGCCCGCGTCGAAGCTGCAACCTTTCGACGACAGGAAAAGCGTCTTGGCGCTGATGAGCAGCAGCTGACTTCCGCTGCCGTTGGTGAACGCCACGTTGTTCAGTCTCGTGACCGTCGGGCTGGAGCTGGTGTTGAAACCGATCTGCATGCCGCCGGCCGCGTTCTGGACCGCCAGCCCGGAGACGTTCACGGTCGGCGTGGCCGAGGCGGACGACCCCACCTTGAAGCTGTAGGTCCCGGAGACGCTTTTGATTGTCGCGCCGGTGCTGGAGGCATTCAGGGTGCCGTCGATGGTCAGGGTGGTCCCGCCGCCCAGGACGACGCTGCCGCCGCTGTTCGCCAGGGTCAGTGTGCCGCTTGGCTGGACGGTCAGCCCGCCCGAGAACGTCTGGGCGGCGCTGCTCACGTTGTAGGTGCCGCTGTTGACGGCCGCCGCCAGCGCCGCGGTCACTGTCTTGCCGTTGGCGTCCAGAATGCCGTTGTCGATGGTCAGCTGGTTGGTGACCGTCGTGTTCCCCCCCAGCGTCACGGTCGACTGTCCACCCGTGCCCGCGTACCGCCCGGCGGCCAACTGGGCCACCTGGGCCGCCGTCAGCGCGACGTTGTAGACCCGAACGTCGTCAATCGCGCCGGCCAGGAATTCCGACGCGCCGTCGAACGTCCCGATCCAGGCCGCCGTCGGCGTGCCCGTCTGATGGGTGTAGCTCCCGCTGGTGGCCGCTCCGTCGACGTAGATGATGTCGGTCGTGCCGTCGTACGTGTAGACGATGTGGTGCCAGCCACCGGTGGAAGCGGTCGGCCCGACCAGAGAGGTCGCGGCGCCCGATGGCCACACGGTGTACTTGTTGTTCCGGACGCCGACCTGGACGAAGCCCGTTCCCGTCAGCGCCACGAAGTTTTGGTTCCCGGCCGTCGAGGTCAGGCTGACCCAGCAGCTGATGGTCTGGGCCGCATTGGACGCGGGCATACCGGTGGCGCCGAGCGCCGCGTACCCCGAGCTGAGAGCCACCGACTTCGGATCGTCGAACGTGACCCCGGACGGAACCGAGCTCTGCCAGGTCACGCCGGAGGCCGAGAGGGTGCCGGTGTTGCCGGTCCCCGAGTGGTCGTAGAGCGACCTGCCGGCGCCCTCGTCCAGCTTCCAATAGCCGACCAGGCCGCTCTCGGCGCCGTCTTCGAAGCGCAGGTTGTAAAACGACGTCGGCCCCAGCGTCTGTGCGCTCTGCGGGTCGACGATCACGGTCCCAGTCCCCGTCGACAGCGCCCCGGAGCCCACCGCGATGGTGCCGACCCGCGCGACGTTCGTCCCCAAGGCCAGCGTGCCGTTGGTCAGGGTGACCGTCCCGTTCGGAACCGCCAGCCGATCCTGCAACGTGTAGGTGCCGCCGGCGCCGTTGATCGCGAGCGCCGCCAACCGCGCCCCGCCCGAGGTGATGGTCTGTCCGCCGCCCGTTCCCGTCAGGGTCACGGTTCCGGTCCCCGTGAAGCTCCCGGCGTTCGTCCAGTTGCCGGACACGGAGATGGGCGCCGACCCGCTGAACGAGCCGCTGCTGGCGATGGCCCAGTTCCCGCCCACCGTGATGGCGGCATTCGCGGTGAGGGTCGCAGAATCGGACAGGCTGCCGGCGGTGATTGTCTTCGTCCCCGCGGCGAGCGTTCCGGCGGTCACCGTCAGCGCATTGGTGACGGTCAGTGCGTCGGCCAGCGTGTAGGTCCCACCGCTGCCATTGATGGTCAGCGCGGCGAACGGGCTGCCATTCGTTTGCAGCGTGTTGCCCGAGCTCGTCGACTGCAGTGTCACGGTCCCCGTTCCCGTATAGGAGGCGCCCGTGTTGATCCAGCCCCCGCCGATGTTGAAGGCCTTGGTGCCCGTGATGGTTCCCGTCGATAGCGTCAACGAACCGGATATCGTGATGTCCGTGCTGAAGGTATGTGTGCCTGCCGTGACCGCCGGCGACGAGCCGGCCGCCAGAATGGCGACCTCTGCCGCCGAGATGGCGCGGTTGTAGACGCGCACGTCGTCGAGCGATCCCGCAAAGAGCTCCGCGGAGCCGTTATAGGTCCCAAGGTACGCCGCCGTGACGGACGCGGTCTGGTGTGTGCTGGTACCGCTGGCCTGCAGGGCGCCGTCCACGTAGATCTTGTCCGTGGTTCCGTCGTACGTGTACACAGCGTGGTGCCAGTTGCTGTCGTTGATGGCGGTCGTGCTGATCAACGTGCCCCCGCCCCAGCTCCAGGCAATCAACGACGATCCTCTGAACCCCAGCTGAATCGCGCTGTTCGAACCGTTGCTCATCGCCACCATGTTCTGGTTGCCGCCATTCGGGGCGCCCTTGTACCAGAGGCTGATGCTCTGGGCGGCGTTGTTGGCCGGCAGGTTCGTCGTGCCCAGCGTGAGGTAGCCGCTGGTGCCGTCCAGCGTGATGGCCTCCGCGTCCGCGAAAGTGATCGCCCCGGGGACGGACGCGATTCGGGACACGCCGCCCTGCCAGGTCGCGGTGTTCGCGTTACCCGAGCTGTCGGCTGCGGAGGAGCCGGAAGTCTCGTCGAGCTTCCAGTAACCGACCAGCCCGCTCGAGACGTTGACGCCAATCGCGACGTTCGCCAGGGTGACGCCCGTCGTCGAATGTGACGCCGATCCGCTGGCGCTCAGGATCAGCGTCCCGCCGTTCGGGTTCACGGTCATGTTGTTGTTGGTCCGGCTGAAGGCGCCGCCCACGGTCGTGAACCCGCTGGACAGCGTGAAGCTGCCGCCCGACAGGGTCGGCCCGATCGAGATGTCGCCGACCGTGGTGATCGACTGAGCGCCCGAAGGGGCGATCGCGCCCGTGTAGCCAGCCTGGACGGTGATCGACTTGACGCTGACGTTGGTGTCGATCGTGCAGTTCGAGTTCGAGGTGCCCGAAGTGAACACCACGTCGTCGCCAACCCCGGGCACCCCGCTGGGGCTCCAGTTGTTGCTCGCACTCCAGTTGGTGCTGAAGGTAAAGAAATTGGCCGCCCACGTCTTGGTGGTGGCCGCCGCAGGCGCAGCGGTGGCCAGCAAAAGGACGTGAACGACCCAGACCACATGTCTGCCCGGCGAACGGATCAATGCCATAGTCCACCGGCTCCCCCCGGCTATGACTAGACGTTCGGCCGAGACTGCTGCGCGCTTGAGGTCGTCGTGCGCGGCGGCCCGCGTCAGAATCGAGATCCGTGTTAGCGTCCGCGCATGGCCAAGTCCCCGTGTCCCATATCGAAAACCCAGTTCCTCGAGAAAGCCGAACCAGTGCGAATCATGATCGGAACGGCCGAGCTCATCGCCGACAAGCGTGAGTTTTCGACTGGCTCGTTTGGCTGGTACCACAACGGCAAAACGACGATCGTCGTGGACGGAAAGCCCCTCTCGATCCAGATCGGTCTGAACCTGACGGTGGTCGGCAGCAAGGAAGCCGACCGTTGAGACGGTGCCGCAAATAAACATCCCACCTCCAAGGCCAACCACCTACGCCGTTGCCGGTCGTGGTTATGTTCCCCGTTGAACTCAGACCCTGGAGGTCATCATGTTGCTGGCACTCGCAATCATCCTTGCTATCGCGTGGATTCTCGGTTTCGGGATCTTTCACGTGGCCTCGGCGGCGATTCACGTCCTGATCGCGCTGGCCGTGCTGAGCCTGATCCTGCACCTGGTCAGGGGGGGCGCCCGGGCGTCGACCTGACGCACTCGACACCGCGATCAGCAGGAACCAGCGCCTGCGCGGCCCCCGGGCCCGCAGGCGCTTTTTTTTGTCTCGACGGTCCGGCTGCGCCACGCCCGAAATGGGGACGAGTCGGTAACCTCCTTACAACCTCGAGCGCGTGGATTGTAACGATTGAGCTGCAATACCCGCGAAATGGCGCACGATTCCCATGGCACGGCCGCTGCACAATCAGCCGTTCACGGAGGGACGCACATGAAACGGAAGACTATGGGAATAGTGGCGGGCACTGTGATGATGGCTCTCCTTGGGACCAGCGTTGCGCGTGCCGGCGATATCGAGGTCATCAACCCGCAGCAGCCAGCCCAGCAGCAACAGCCGGTGGCGGCGGTGCCGGCGGCCCCGGTTCAACCGGTAGCGGCGGAACCGGCCGCTCCGCCCGTGCGCAAGGAAGTCCATGAGGACGTTCAGGCGCCTCACAACGTGATGGGTACGATCTTCGTCAGCGCGTTGTGCGGCGGTCTGGCCGGCCTCCTGGTGGGCGGCGCGATCTACTATCTGTCGGATCACCAGGATCACGCGACGCGGATCGCGTATTGGGCGGCGGGCGGCGTTCTGGTCGGCACGGGCGTCGGCATCGTCCAGGTCGTCGCCGACGAGAGCCGCGCGAACCAGGCGGTCAGCTCGGTCTGGTCGCCCGATCCGGCGCACACGTACCGGCTGGCGCTGTTCACGAAGCGCTTCTAGCGACGAGGCAAGTTCACCCCCGACGGTCGGGTGGGCTCAGGCCGGGGCTGCCGCCGACGGATCACTTCCGCCGGTCGCGGCCCCGGCTGCGTTTTGGGGGCGACGCTTCCCGATTCGTAACACCTCGACCGTGGGCGCGTTACGGCGACGGGAGCTGGGCCTACCGGTCAGGCGAGTCAGCACGCATTTCGGCGCGGCCATGAAGTTGGCACGCGGAATGAATGGCTAACGGGACACGGAAAGCGCAATGGAATCCAGGCCAGAACATACAGGATCCTCCGCGGCCGACTGGTTGCCGCGGGGCGAACGAACCAGGGAAACCAGGGAAGGGACTCCAATGTCCGGCCTGCGGGCCCTGCCCGGCGTAGCGCAGCAGGTCGCGGAGCTGCCGTTCACGGCGGCGCCGGTCATCCCCGCGCACCTGACAGTGGCGGCGGCGCGAAAGATCGCGGAGCTGAAACGCTCGCCGGCTCTGCTGGTCGAGCGCGACGGCGTACTGGCTGGCATCGTCGATGAACATCGGTTGCTGGCCAGCTCCGACGACGTCCTGGTTGGCGAAGCGATGCGCCCCCTGGAAACGTGTTTGAGCGCGACCGCGCCGCTCGCCCGCGCGCGCGAGCTTTTCGTGCGAACCGGCAGCGCCGCCCTACCCGTCGCTGCAGGCGCGTTCCTGCTGGGGGTCGTGACCCGCGCGGCGCTGGACCGCGCGCTGCGCGACCACGAAGGTCTCCCGCTGGACACCGGGCGGGGCGTGGCCACACGCCGCCGCCCCGACGCAGGCGTCGTCCGCCGCCGGAAAGCGGCGTGAGCGTCTCCACCCGTCGGTGAGCGACCACACAGTCAGCGGCGGGCGGCGACCCGAGCTGCGATTGGCGTTTCGACGCCGACCCACTAGGATGCCCAGGTCATGTCGCCCAAGAGAACCATCGAGTCGTCGCCGCTGACTGCGGCGGCGGAGGCGTTCGACGACGCGCTCCACCGCTTCTCGACCCTGACCGAGGCGCTCCGAAAACGGCAACTGGACTCGCGCCATGCGCTCGAGAGCGCGGCTGCGCTGCTGAAGGACGTGACCCGCTGCCAGGAAGAGCTGCAGACCAAGGCGCAGGCGTTGGTCGCCGCATTGGGCGCCGCTCGCGATACGCAGCAGGCGCAAGCAGACTACGTGCAAGAGCGCGCCCAGGACATTCAGCGGCGCGCCCAGGACTACGCGACGCTCACCTCGCGATTCGAAGAGGTCGGCCAGCAGGCGGCCGGCCTCAACACCATGGCCCAGAATCTGGCCGGGCGGCGCGGGATCGCCGACCGCTCATTGCGCGAAAGCGAGCTGCCCGCCCTTCTCTCGGAGCTCGACGAGCTGCGCGAGCGCATGGGGAGCGTCGCCGATCAGGCTGCCGGACTGATCGCAGACGCGCGTAACGCCGATTTCGAAGAACTCTGCGGGCGCGCCGATTCCCTGCGCCAGCAATTGCTGGCCGCGCGCAACAAGATCGGCCTCCTGCGAGAGAACCTGGTCAAGGCCGTCCCACCGGCCATGCTGTCGTAGCAGCGCCCGCCGTTTAATCAGCTCGGTGGCTGCGCCTGCCCGCGCTCTCATCGAGCGGCTCTTCGCTCCCCTGACGTGCCGATTCGGCGACTTCCGCGCGCCTAGCCCCGTACCTAAGTTGGGCTGCCATGGATGATAGAACCGTCGTTGCCGTGCTGGTCGGGAGCTTGCGGAAGGAGTCCCTCACCCGCAAGCTCGCCAACGCGTTCATCGCACAGGCGCCTCCGTCCCTCGATTGTCGCCTGGTGGAAATTGGCGATCTCCCGCTTTACAACGAAGATCTAGAGGCGGACGCGCCGGCCAGCTGGTCGCGGTTCCGGGCTGATATCGCGGCGGCGGGCGCCGTCCTGTTCTTCACGCCCGAATACAACCGCTCGATCCCCGGCGGCCTGAAGAACGCCCTGGATGTCGGGTCGCGGCCCCAGGGGAAGAACGTGTTTGCCGGCCGGCCCGCAGCCGTGGTGGGCGTGACGCCCTACAAGATGGGCGCGTTCGGTGCGAACCACGCCCTTCGCCAGTCGCTGGTATTCCTGGATATGCCGGTCCTGCAGCAGCCGGAGGCGTACATCGGCGGCGCCGGCGACCTGTTCGCGGGCAGCGACGGCCACCTCGAAAGCGATGACATGCGGGCCTTCATCGACAAATTTCTGGCGGCGTTCGCCGGGTGGATCCGGCGCCTCGGTGCGGACCGCCCGGACGATTTCGGCGCGTTCATGAAGAAGCGACAGCAGGCGGCGAATGCGTACGTCAACGGCGACGCTGGTCCCGTCGACGGCATCGCCGCGCGCGCCGGCGCGGCGACGTTCTATCCACCGAACGGCGGATATGAAGAGGGCGCCGCCGCCGTCGCGACCCGGTACGCCGGGGACGCGAAGATGTTCACCACCGGTGGCCACAGCACGTTCGAGATCCTGCACTCGGGTGCCAGTGGCGACGTCGCGTTTTGGACTGGGTTTCAGAGGGCCGAGGTGCGGATGCAGGGTAAGCCGGAGCCGGTGGCGATGACATTGCGGGTCACCGAGCTCTTCCGGCACATCGACGGCGAGTGGAAGCTGGTGCACCGCCATGCCGATCCGCTGGCCGACAAACAGCCTCCCCCACGCCGCCCCTGAGTAGCGCCCGTTCACGCGTACATCGCTTACGGGTCGAGCCGTCACGCGTGCGCGCTGATCGCTGCGGGCCTATCATGCTCCCGATGCGCTGGCGTTCCTCGGTGGCCCTTGGGTGGCGAACGGCTGTTGGTATCGGCGCCTGCTTGCCGCTGATGGCAGCCGCTCTGGCGGATCCCGTGCGCGCCGACGACGCGCATGACAGGAACGGAGGCGCAAAAGCGTCGCCGCCTCCGCCGCTCCAGGCAGCCACGCGGATCCGCGCCCGCAGCACGGCGACCCGGCCGCCGAAGGCGACGGGTGTGCTCATGGGCGAGCGCTGGGGGTGCGTTTCGTTCGATACCGGGTCGGGCCAGGGGTACCAGTGTTGGGAAGCGGGGCCGCAGCCGCACGCGCGGCGCGTGCCTTGGATGGATGGCAAGCGGTTCGAAACCGCGGCGGATCATCTGTGCGCGTTGGCGGTGCCAGAGCTGAGTTTTCAATGCTGGCACCCGCCGGTGCCCGGCGAAAGGGTCGCCCGACCGCTACCGGACAACTGGCAATGGCTCAATCCCCACGGCGTGAAATGGGAGGACACCTACGAGCGCGCAGACCGGGTGGACAGCCCCGCCGTCGGCGGCACGTTCTCATGCCTTCACACGCTGAAGGACTCAGGCCTGTTCTGCTTCGGCGACGACAGCTTCGGGCAGCGGGGTGGCAGCCGGGCGGCGCCGGGGCCCGACGCCGGCCTGAGTGACCCGGCCTTTGTCCAGCAGGTGTGGCCGGCGGAGTTCCTGGCGGTCGGAACCTGGCACGCCTGTGCGTTCGCCGCGCCCGGCGGCATGGCCCGGGGGGGAAGCATCTCATGCTGGGGTCGTGGCGATGGTGGTCAACTGGGCGCTCCGGCACCCGACCAGTGCCGCGTCGACGGTCGCGATATCCCGTGCGCGCGCAAACCCATCACCGGCGTCCCTGTTTCCGCGCGCGAGACCATGCTGACGCTGGCGGCGGGCAATCTGTTCACGTGCATGACGAACCAAGACGGCATCAGTTGCTGGGGCGCCAGCCGCGACGCGATCTTCGGGGCGCCGGGCTCGTGCCCCGAATCGCTGCGGCGTGCCTGGCCGACGTTGCACGGGCCGGTACCGGCGCCGCGTGCCGCCTGTTCGGCCCAACCGGTCCAATTGCCGGGAGCCACGACATTCAACCCGCACTTCCGGGTGTTTCCTCGCGCCGTCTGTTTCGATCAGGGCGGAACCGAAACCTGTCTGGGCGCCGTGCCGAAGCCGCGCGATCGAGGGCTGCTGGCCATCAGCCCAGGTTCAGACGCCAGCGCATGCACGCTCCGCGACGGCGGCGTGTCTTGTTGGGGCGAGGCCTACTCACCGCCGAAGGCGCTGGATGTTCCAGTCGCGGTGACGCTGGAACCGACGGCGCCCATCGGGGAGACGGCGGTCCTCCGTTTCGGCGATCCGGCGTCTTGGGATGACAAGAGTTGCTTGGTGCGGCGCGGTTGCACGACGTCCGCCGCTCCCCTGCCCCGCTGCAGCCGGCGGACAGCCGGGCCGGACGCCGGCGATGTTCCCACCTGGTCTCAGCTGGAACGGCAAGCGGCGAGGCTGTCCGGTCAGGTGGTGCGCGTCCGAGGTCCGCTGGGCGTGGGCGGGACGTTCATGACCATGAAGGGCTGTGCGAGCGCCGGCGGTAAGCGGCACTGCTGCAACCACACGAGCGGCCGGATCCTCTTGGGCGGCGGCGCCGTCGGGCCGCTGGCACTGAAAGACCTCACCTGTCAGGGCGACGACTCGCAAGTCTGCTGCAATGCCCCCTCCTATGGTCAGAACGTCGTCGCGGAGGGGCGCCTGACCGCTCTTCCCGACGCGATCGAGCGCGAACCACGTTGGACGTTGGAGGACGTTAAGGTGTGCGCGCCGTGAGCTGGAGGGGGACTCTTGGCCGAAGCACTAGACGGCGCGCTTCTCGCGCTGGTCCTTCAGGATGCCGGCGTTCTGAAGCAGCTGATTGAGGCTACCGATGCCGACCGGCTTCACCAGGTGGTGGTCGAAGCCGGCCTCTTGCGTCTTGCGGCGGTCAGCGTCCTGTCCCCAGCCGGTGACGGCCACCATGACCGGGCGGGTCTTGGTCGGCAGCGCCCGGATTTGCCGGCAGACCTCCAGACCGTCCATCCCAGGCAGGCCGATGTCACAGAGCACCACGTTCGGTTCCGTCTCTTGCACCAGCGCCACGCCGCTGCGCCCCGTGCGCGCCAGGGAAACCCGGTGGCCCAGCTCTTCCAGCAGCATCGTCAGCGTCTCGGCGACGTCTTCGTTGTCCTCGATCACCAGCACGTTCAGCGTCGCCGCGCTCATGCCCGGGTCGGTGACGGGCTCGGCGCCGGTGGCCGCCGCCGCGCCAACGGCCAGCGGCAACGTCAGCACGAACGTAGCGCCCTGTCCGGCGCCTTGTGGTTCGTGGCCGGCCTCGGCAGTCAAGCGCCCGCCGTGCATCTCCGCAAGCCTCCGCGCCAGCGCGAGGCCGATGCCCAAACCGGACTCCCCGCCGTCCCCGTGGGTGATGCGCGCGAACATGTCGAAGATGCGCTCGATCTGATCGGCCGGGATGCCAGCGCCGGAGTCGCTGACCCGGACGGAAACGGCGCCGCCCTCGACGGTCAGCTCGACGGCGATGCGGCCGCCGCGCGGCGTGAACTTGGCCGCGTTGGTCAGCAGATTCGTCACGATCTGGTTGACGCGGGTCGGGTCGACCAGCGCCTGGGCGTCGGTGTCGACCGAGACCACCAGCACCTGGTTCCGCACCTCGAACAGGGGGCGCGCGGCGTCGACGGTCGACCGCACGAGGCCGGCCAGGTCCACCGTCTGCTTTTTCAACTCCAGCGCACCCCGGCTGATCCGCGAGATGTCCAGCAGATCGTCGATGAGCCGCACCATGTGGTCGAGCTGCCGGTTCATGACGCCCAGCGTGCGATCGACCGTCGGCTCTCGGTCCGTCCGGCGCAAGAGAAGGTCCAGCCCCGAGCGCAGCGGCGCCAGTGGGTTGCGCAGCTCGTGGGCCAAGATGGCCAGGAACTCGTCCTTCTGGCTGGCCGCCACGCGCAGCTCGGACTCGGACCGCTCGAGCTCAGCCGTGCGCTCGCGCACCCGCTCTTCCAGCGTGGCGTTCAGCTCGGCCAGCTCCCGCGTCTTGCGGAACAGCTCGGCGAAGACGGCGATCTTGTGCCGCAGGATCTGCGGGTTGACGGGTTTGGTCAGATAGTCGACCGCGCCTGCGTCGTAGCCAGCGATGACGTGTTGGTCGTCCAGCAGGTAAGCGGTCAGAAACACGATCGGCGTCTGCCGAAAACGCTTCGTGTTCTTGATCATCTGCGCCAGCTCGAGCCCGCTGACGCCCGGCATCTTGATGTCGAGGACGATGGCCGCGACGTCGTTCTCCAGCAGCAGCCGCAGGGCCCGATCCGCGTCTTGCGCGCGGATCAGGCGGTACTGCGGGTCGGACAGGATGGCCTCCAGCGCGTCGAGGTTCCGCGCCTCGTCGTCGACCAGTAGGATGTCGATCGGCTCGGGCATCTCTACCGGTAGAGCCAAACCCGTAGCAGCGACAACAGCTGATCCGTGTTGACGGGCTTCGCGATGTAATCCGAGGCGCCGGCTTCCAGGCACTTTTCCCGGTCGCCTTTCATCGCCTTGGCCGTCAGAGCCAAAATAGGCAGCGTACGGAACCTCGCGTCCTTTCGAATCTCTCGCATTGTCGCATAGCCGTCCATCTCAGGCATCATGATATCCATCAGAACGACGCTGAGATCTGGCGTCGAGTTGATGAGCTCGATCGCCTGACGGCCGTTGGTCGCGCTGAGGACCTCCATATCCTGGGTCTCTAGCACCGTTGTGAGCGCGAAGATGTTGCGGGCGTCATCGTCGACCACCAGCACCTTGCGACCGCGCAGCGCGTCGGTCGAGCGGTGCAGCCTCTCGATCATCCGGCGCTTTTCCTCCGGCAGGTCGGCGATGACCCGATGCAGGAACAGCGCGGTCTCGTCCAGCAACCGCTCGGGCGATTGCACGTCCTTGAGGACGATGCTCTTCGCGACTTGGCGCAGCCGGGCCTCTTCCTTTTCGTCCAGCACCTTGCCGGTGAACACGACGATCGGGACGTCCCGCAACGTGGAATCGGCCTGGACCTTTTCGAGCAGCTCGAAGCCGCTCATGTCGGGGAGCCGCAGGTCGACGACGCAGCAGTCGAAGGGCTGACTGCGCAGCGCCTCCAGCGCCTGATTGCCGCTCCCGACGCCCTGGATCTGAATGTCGTCGTGAGCCAGCAGCTCGACGATGCTGTCCCGCTCGCGGTCGTTGTCCTCGACGATGAGCAGGCGCTTGGTGTGCGGCAGCAGGTAGCCCTTCAGCCGATCGAGCGCCCCCTCGAGCTCGTTGGTGGTCGCGGGCTTGGCCAGGTACGAGAACGCGCCGTGGGACAGCCCGTGCTGCCGCTCCTCCTCGACAGACAGCATCTGCACCGGGATGTGTCGCGTCAGCGGGTCCAACTTCAGGTTGGCCAGCACCGTCCAACCCAGCATGTCGGGCAGGAACACGTCCAAAGTGATGGCCGTCGGGCGGAACTCGCGCGCCAGCGACAGCGCGATCTGCCCGCGTTGGGCGACCAGCCCCTTGAACCCCTTGTCGCGGGCGATGCCGAGCAGGATCCGCGCGTAATGCGGATCGTCCTCGACAATCAGGATCGTCGAGTCGCCCTCCTTGATCTCCTCCCGGTCGTCGACGATCACCTCCTCGCTCTTGGCGACCGTCAGCATCTGCAACGGCGGCGGCGGAAGCTGGAGAGCCGTGCCCGCCGGCTGCGGTTGGTAAAGGTGCTGCGAGGACGTGTGCGTGAACTCGCGCGCCGAGCCGATGTAGGTCAGCGGCAGGTAGAGGGTGAACGTGCTTCCCTCGCCCGGCCGGCTGCTGAGGCGAATCTCGCCGCCCAACAGGTTCGCCAGCTCGCGGCTGATGGCCAGCCCCAAGCCGGTGCCGCCGTACTTGCGGCTGGTGCCGGCGTCGGCCTGCTGGAACGCCTCGAAGATCAGCTTCTGCTTCTCGACCGGGATGCCGATCCCGGTGTCGGCGACGGTGAAGGCGATGGCCATCCCTTGCGCCGACAGGATCGGGTGATCGGGCGTCCACCCGGCGGTGACCTGTCGAACGGTCATCGACACATGTCCTTGGGCCGTGAACTTGAAGGCGTTCGACAGCAGGTTCTTGAGGATCTGCTGCAACCGCTTGGTGTCGCTGTTGAAGGTCCGCGGCAGCGCGGGATCGATGTCCACGTTGAACGCCAGCGACTTGGCTTCGGCGATGTGGTGGAAGGTTCGATGAACGCTGTCGCGCAGCGACCCGAAGGTGATCTCCTCCGGCTCGACGGTGACGGTCCCCGACTCGATCTTCGACAGGTCCAAAATGTCGTTGATCAGTGTCAGGAGGTCGGTGCCCGCCGAGTGGATGTTCTTGGCGAACTCGATCTGCTTGTTCGTCAGGTTGCCGGCCACGTTCTCGGCCAGCTGCTGGCCCAAGATGAGGATCGAGTTGAGCGGCGTCCGAAGCTCGTGCGACATGTTCGCGAGGAACTCGGACTTGTACTTGGAGGTGAGCGCCAGCTCGGCGGCCTTCTCCTCGAGGGCGTGCCGCGCCTGCTCGACCTCCTTGTTCTTGCGCTCGACCTCGGCGTTCTGCTCGGCCAGCTGCTTGGCCTTGGAGGCCAGCTCCTCGTTGGTGCGCTGGAGCTCGATCTGGCGGGTCTGCAGCTCGGTGGTCAGCTGCTGCGACTGCAGCAGCAGGTTCTCGGTCCGCATCGTCGCTTCGATGGTGTTGAGCACGACGCCGATCGACTGGGTCAGTTGATCGAGGAACGCCAGGTGGGTGTTCGTGAACGGGCGCAGCGCGGCCAGCTCGATGACGGCCATCGTCTCGCCCTCGAAGAGCACCGGCAGAATGAGGATGCTCTTCGGGGGAGCCTGCCCCAGGCTGGAATGCACCTGCGTGTACTCCGGCGGCACGTCGCTCAGCAGGATGCGCTGCTTCTCGGCAGCCGCCTGGCCGACCAGCCCCACGCCCGGCTGGATGCCTGTCGGCTGGTCGCTGCGCTGGGCATAGCCGGCCAAGAGGTGCAGCATCTTGGGCGCCGCGGTCTCCCCCAGCTCGGCCGGGTCGCCGCGCTCCATCTGGTAGATGACCCCGTGCTGCGCGTCGACCAGCGGCGCCAGCTCGGACAGCAGCATCTTGCCCACCGTGACCAGGTCGCGCTGCCCCTGCAGCATGCTGGTGAACTTGGCCAGGTTGGTCTTCAGCCAGTCCTGCTCCTGGTTGCGATCGGTGGTCGCGCGCAGGTTGTCGATCATCGTGTTGATGTTGTCTTTGAGCTCTGCGACCTCACCGCGCGCTTCGACCTGGATCGACCGGGTCAGGTCGCCCTTGGTGACGGCGGTGGCCACCTCGGCGATGGCGCGCACCTGCGTCGTCAGATTGGCGGCCAGCAAGTTGACGTTGCCGGTCAGATCCTTCCAGGTGCCGGCGGCGCCCGGCACGTTGGCCTGACCGCCCAGGCGCCCCTCGACGCCGACCTCGCGGGCCACGTTGGTGACCTGCTCGGCGAACGTCGCCAGCGTGTCGGTCATGTTGTTGATCGTCTCGGCCAGCGCGGCCACCTCACCCTTGGCCTCGACAGTCAGCTTCTGGCGCAGGTTGCCGTTGGCGACGGCGGTCACGACCTTGACGATGCCGCGCACCTGGTTGGTCAGGTTGGCGCCCATGACGTTGACGGAGTCGGTCAGGTCCTTCCAGGTACCGGCCACGCCCGGCACGTCGGCCTGCCCGCCCAGCTTCCCCTCGGTGCCGACCTCGCGCGCCACGCGGGTGACCTCCGACGCGAACGCGCGCAGCTGATCGACCATCGTGTTGATGGTGTTCTTCAGCTCCAAGATCTCGCCCTTGACGTCGACGGTGATCTTCCGCGACAAGTCGCCGCGCGCCACCGCCGTCGTCACCTCCGCGATGTTGCGCACCTGCGCGGTCAGGTTGGTCCCCATCGCGTTGACCGAGTCGGTCAGGTCCTTCCAGGTGCCGGCCACCCCGGGGACGACGGCCTGGACACCCAGGCGGCCTTCGGTGCCGACCTCGACGGCGACGCGAGTCACCTCCGAGGCGAACGAGCGGAGCTGCTCGACCATCGTGTTGATGGCCTCTTTCAGCTGCAGGATCTCGCCGCGGACGTCGACGGTGATCTTTCGCGACAGGTCGCCGTTGGCGACCGCGATGGTCACCTCGGCGATGTTGCGGACCTGACCGGTCAGGTTCGACGCCATCGAGTTCACGTTGTCGGTCAGGTCCTTCCAGGTGCCCGCCACGCCCGGCACCTGCGCCTGCCCACCCAGCTTCCCCTCGGTGCCGACCTCGCGGGCCACGCGAGACACCTCCGACGCGAAGCCGTTCAGCTGATCGACCATCGTGTTGAGTGTGTTCTTCAGCTCGAGAATCTCGCCCTTGACGTCGACGGTGATCTTCCGCGACAGATCGCCGCGCGCGATGGCGGTCGCGACGTCGGCGATGTTGCGCACCTGGCCGGTCAGGTTGGACGCCATCGAGTTCACGTTGTCGGTCAGGTCCTTCCAGGTGCCGGCCACGCCCGGCACCTGCGCCTGGCCACCCAGCTTCCCTTCCGTCCCGACCTCGCGCGCCACGCGTGAGACCTCCGACGCGAAGGCGTTCAACTGATCGACCATCGTGTTGATGGTGTCCTTCAGCTGCAGGATCTCACCCCGCACGTCGACCGTGATTTTCCGCGAGAGGTCGCCCTTGGCGACGGCGATGGTCACGTCGGCGATGTTGCGAACCTGGTTGGTCAGGTTGGACGCCATCGAGTTCACGTTGTCGGTCAGGTCCTTCCAAACGCCGGCCACGCCCGGCACCTGCGCCTGCCCGCCCAGCTTGCCGTCGGTGCCGACCTCGCGCGCCACGCGCGACACCTCCGACGCGAACCCGTTCAGCTGATCGACCATCGTGTTGATGGTGTTCTTCAGCTCCAGGATCTCGCCCTTGACGTCGACCGTGATCTTCTTCGACAGGTCACCGTTCGCGACGGCGGTGGTGACCTCGGCGATGTTGCGGACCTGGTTGGTCAGGTTCGACGCCATCGAGTTCACGTTATCGGTCAAGTCCTTCCAGACGCCGGCCACGCCCGGCACCTGGGCCTGCCCGCCCAACTTGCCGTCGGTGCCGACCTCGCGCGCCACGCGCGACACCTCGGACGCGAATCCGTTCAGCTGGTCGACCATCGTGTTGATGGTGATCTTCAGCTGCAGGATCTCGCCGCGCACGTCGACGGTGATCTTCCGCGACAGATCGCCACGCGCGACGGCGGTGGCGACCTCGGCGATGTTGCGGACTTGGCCAGTCAGATTGGAGGCCATCGAGTTGACGTTGTCCGTCAGGTTCTTCCAGACGCCGGCCACCCCCTCGACCTCGGCCTGCCCGCCCAACTTGCCGTCGCTGCCGACCTCGCGCGCGACGCGCGTGACTTCCGACGCGAACGCGTTCAGCTGGTCGACCATCGTGTTGATGGTGTTCTTCAGCTCCAGGATCTCGCCCTTGACGTCGACGGTGATCTTCCGCGACAGGTCGCCGTTGGCGATGGCGGTCGCGACGTCGGCGATGTTGCGAACCTGACCGGTCAGGTTCGAAGCCATCGCGTTCACGTTGTCGGTCAGGTCCTTCCAGGTACCGGCCACCCCGGGCACCTGCGCCTGACCGCCCAGCTTCCCTTCGGTGCCGACCTCGCGCGCCACGCGCGACACCTCCGACGCGAACCCGTTCAGCTGGTCGACCATCGTGTTGATGGTGTCCTTCAGCTCCAGGATCTCGCCCTTCACGTCGACGGTGATCTTCCGCGACAGGTCACCCCTTGCAACGGCAGTCGTGACGGCGGCGATGTTGCGGACCTGGTTGGTCAGGTTCGAGGCCATCGAGTTCACGTTGTCGGTCAAGTCCTTCCAGACGCCAGCCACGCCGGGCACCTGGGCCTGACCGCCCAGCTTCCCCTCGGTGCCGACCTCGCGCGCGACGCGCGACACCTCCGACGCGAACCCGTTCAGCTGATCGACCATCGTGTTGATGGTGTTCTTCAGCTCCAGGATCTCGCCGCGCACGTCGACGGTGATCTTGCGCGACAGGTCGCCCCTGGCGACCGCGGTGGTCACCTCCGCGATGTTGCGGACCTGGTTGGTCAGGTTCGACGCCATCGAGTTCACGTTGTCGGTCAGATCCTTCCAGGTGCCCGCGACTCCCGGAACCTGGGCCTGACCGCCCAGCTTGCCTTCGGTGCCGACCTCGCGCGCGACGCGCGACACCTCCGACGCGAACCCGTTCAGCTGATCGACCATCGTGTTGATGGTGTTCTTCAGCTCCAGGATCTCGCCCTTCACGTCGACGGTGATCTTGCGCGACAGGTCGCCACGCGCGACGGCCGTCGTCACCTCGGCGATGTTCCGGACTTGACCGGTCAAGTTGGACGCCATCGCGTTCACGTTGTCGGTCAGGTCCTTCCAGGTGCCGGCGGCGCCCGGAACGACCGCCTGCCCGCCCAGCTTCCCTTCGGTCCCGACCTCGCGCGCGACGCGGGTCACCTCCGACGCGAAGGCGCGCAGCTGGTCGACCATCGTGTTGATGGCCTCTTTCAGCTGCAGGATCTCGCCGCGAACGTCGACGGTGATCTTCTTCGACAAGTCGCCGCTGGCGACGGCGATGGTCACGTCGGCGATGTTGCGGACCTGCGCGGTCAGGTTGCCGGCCATCTGGTTGACCGACTCCGTGAGGTCCTTCCACACGCCCGAGACGCCTTTGACCTGCGCCTGGCCGCCCAGCTTGCCCTCGGTGCCGACCTCGCGCGCGACGCGGGTCACCTCTGACGAGAAGACCGACAGTTGGTCGATCATCTTGTTGACGAGCTTGGCGGAACGCAGGAACTCGCCCTCAAGGGGGCGACCGTCCACGTCCAGCGCCATGGCCTGGGTCAGGTCGCCCTTGGCCACCGCGCCGACGGCGCGGGTCACCTCGGTGGTCGGCCAGACCAGGTCGTCGATCAGGGTGTTGAGCGCGGTGATGTCATCCGCCCAGCCGCCCACGGCGCCGGGGACGCGCATCCGCTCTTTCAGCTTCCCTTCCTTGCCGACGACGCGGCAAACCCGCGCGGTCTCCGCCGTGCGCCGCTCGCTGACCGCCAGGATGTCGTTGAAGACGTCCGCGATTTTCCCCTCGATGCCGACGATGTCGCCGGGCATCCGGGCCGTGAAGTCGCCGCCCTTGAACCGATTGAGCGCGTTCAGCAGGGCCTGGGAGAAAGCGCCCTGCGTGGCGCCAGCCATCTGGACGGCCGGCCGGCTCCCGGTGCCGTTCCCGTTTCCATTCGGCCGCTCGACGCGTTTGCCAGCCGTTCCCGAGCCGTCGGTTGCCGAGCCTGCCGCGCGGTTCGAAGTCTTTGAAGTGGAAGGCGTTTCCGTTCCGTTCGCCATGCTACAGAGTCCTCTTTTGGCTGTGGTCGCAGACCAATTCGAAGGCGGAGACCAATTCGAAGGCCGAGATCTTGCCAGCCTAATTTCGAATCCCTAGCCTTCAATGCCCTCGCTTCGCTTTTTTCCGTTTTCTTGGATGACCGAGTGGGCCCAGGTGGGAGGCGGTGGACCGCGGTGGGTGGACGCCCCGTCCGGCGCGCTAAGATGAGGCGGCATGAACGTGTCCGCCCGGCAGAACTTCCGGCAGCGCTTGCTGGCCCTCAAGGCCGAGATCATCGCGGCCGGTGACATCGCCCCCGAGGCCGCCCGCCAGGAGGCGGCCGCCGTCGGAAACGACGAGGACACTCAGCCGCTGGCCGAGATGTCTCAGTCCATCGCCTCATCCAGGAACCGGAATCGCACCGGGGTGCTGGCTCGGGTCATCGCGGCGCTCGCGCGGTTGGACGACGACGCCGAGTCATTCGGGTTGTGTGTCGAGTGCGAGGAGCCCATCGCGCCCAAGCGGCTCGAGCTGATGCCCTATGTCGAGCTCTGCGTGGAGTGCCAGCAGACCGAGGACAAGCTGCACCAGCCCAAAGGCCGCCGCCGCCACCTGACCGATTTTGGGTAGCAGGCGCGCGCGCCGCCCGATACGCCGGCTAACCCCAAATGCAGTTCGATTAAGCGCCAGGACGCGAGGACGCCAGGGGCTGGATCGACCCCGATCGCTGCGGCGGTGCACTTCTGAAATCCTCATGAGATTTCTGATGGCTCCTCCGGGTCTCTTGGCGTCCCTCCCGTCCTGGCGCTTAACCGAACGCATTGGCGCCCAGGCCGCCTTTCGGGCGGCACGCCCTCCTAGCCGCGGTAGCGGGTCGCGAGTTCGACGCTGCGGGCGGCCGCCAGAGCTGTGCGCTGGGCGTCCTCGATCTGCCCCAGCGGGGCGGGGTCTTCCAGGCCCGGGACGCAGACGATCTCTCCCTTGGCCAGACCGGCCAGGGCGGCGCGGGCGACGTCCTCGGGGAGCATGCGGGGCGGCATCTTGCTGGTGTCGATCCCCTGGACCTCGTGAAACTCGGTCTTGACCAGGCCGGGCAGGCAGACCGAGACCCGCACCGGCGTGCCCGCCAGCTCGGCGGCCAGCACCTGCGTGAAGGTCAGCTGGAAAGCCTTGGCCGCCGCGTAAACGACCCGCTGGGGAAGCGGCGCGCCGGCCGGCGCCGCCCCCGAGAGCGCCAGCAGGGAGGCCACCGTGATGACCCCGCCCCGTCCTCGGGCCAGCATGCCGGGTAGCGCGGACCGCGTGACTTGAACCACCGCCCGAACGTGGACGGAAAGCAGGTCGTCAGCCACCTCCGGGTCGACGTCGGCGAAAGCCCGGTACCCGCCGAACCCGGCATTGTTGATGAGCAGGTCCAGCGGCGAGCGGGCGGCGCGCGCGGCCACGGCTTCGACCCCCGCCGGCGACGCGAGATCGGCGGCCAGCACCTCGACCTCGACGCCGTGCGCATCGCGCAACCGCGCCGCGAGCGACTCGAGCCGATCCCCACGCCGGGCGACCAGGATCAAATCATGTGCGGCGGCAGCCAGCTGTTCGGCGAAGCATTGACCGATGCCGGCGGAGGCGCCGGTGACCAGGGCACAAGGACGCGGCATGAGCGGGTTTTACACCACGCCGCCGTGAAGCGGGCTTCCAACCACTTGCCGTCGCGCGCCGTCTTCTAGAAAATCTCGCCCGCCGCGAAGTAGGCGCCCACCGGTTGCGCGTCCGGCGACCAGGCCAGATCGGCGCGCACCACGAACGTCTGCCCTTCTTGCAGCCGCAGGCCGGCGCCGATCCCGTACTTGAGGCCCCAGCCGGTCCCGTCGAGGTCGGGGTGGGCCTGGCTGATCTCGCTCCAGGTGCGCCCGCCGTCCAGGAAGGCGGCCACCCCCAGGACCAGCGCCTTCTTGCCGACCTTGAAGGGCCACAGCTCGCTGCGCGCCTCGAGGTTTTGAAACAGCTTCACCTTGCCGTAGTAGCGCTGGGCCGGCACGCCGCGGACGGCCTTGCTGCCCCCGAGGGCCGGGGTCTCGTCGAACCGCGCCAGCTCGTAGGTCGGCGGATCGCCCATCATGACGTCCGCGACGCCGCGCCAGGCAATCGTCAGCCAGCGCGGAATCGGCGTCGCGTAGAACTGCGCGGCCGCGTCCAGCTGAACGTAAGCGTACGGCAGCCAGCCGGGCACGGCGGGGCTGAGCCGCGCCTCGAGGGAGTGATACATCCCGCGGCGGGTCACGATCTCGCTGTCGCGCGAGTCGTACTGGATGGCCAGCTCGATCAGATCGACCGCGTGAGGCCCGAAGCCGCGCAGGAACGATTTCACTTCGGGCGTCCCGGACTGCTCGTCGCGCGCCAGGATGCTGTTCGCCGGCACGTCCAGCCAATTTTGCGTGTAGACGTTCCCGAGCAACGCGTACCAGTGGCCACCCAGGTTCGACCGCGCCTCGACCAGCAGCGTCGGGTGCATGCGGCGGTATTCCGTCTGGCGGATGTCGAAGGAATCCGGCGGGAGCGGCGCGGCGTTGCCGATGCCGTAATACTTCAGCGTGCGTTCGTCCGTGAACGCCGGTCGGATGTCGATCCGCGTGCGGTGTTGGGGCCCCAGATCCAACCAGGTCATCAGGAAGTAGTAGTCCTGGAACGGGATCACCAGACCGCCGGCCTGCACGTTGAAGGTGATGAAGGCGCCGTTCTCCAGCTTCCACTTGTACGGCTGCGGGTGGCCGGGCTCGACCCGCGCCCAGTCGGCCACCTCGCCGAAGCCGAGGCCGACGTCGCTGTCGCCGCCCGCGATCGGAATGATGTTCAGCTCGCGGTGACTGGCGGGTGGTTGCCCCGCGGCGGGCGGATCGGCACGCGCCGGCACGCCCGGCGCCAGCGCGGCGACGGCGACCAGCGTCGTCCACGCCAGGCGCGCCTGCATCCAGCCGCCAAGGTGCGGACCCCTGGCGGCCGGTCAAGGGCGCTTCGTAAGCCGGCGGGCTAGACCGACCGATTAGGCGGACAGCTTAGGGCGCGCCTCGCCGTTGGGAGCGAGCCGCGCTGGCTCGGGGCGCCGCAAGTCGTCGAACGCGTCGACCTGGATCGCGTCCTCGCGCAGGCGCTCCGCCTCGGCCAGCACCCGCCGCTCTTCGGCGGTGATCACGCCGGCGGATACGGCCCGGTCGGACAGATCCCCCTCGGGATCGCGAGGCAGGCGCCGCGCGCGGACGGCGTCGCGCACCTTGGCCTCGACCGGCAGCGCCGCCTGGCAAGCGGCGAAGGCCGCCTCCAGCCGCCCCATTCCCGGGTCCGCCGCGCCGGGCAGGTAGATGTCACCGGTCAGCCGGTCACGCGCGGCCGGATCTTCCAGCATCGTCCGTGCGACAGCGGCGCCGACGCGATCGCTGGGCGGGCGGCGCCGCCCACCGAACGGGAAGATGAGCACCCTCAACAACCAGGCGGCCGGGCGGTTGGGCAGGTTGGCCAGGAGGCCCGCCAGCGCCTCGTCGATCCGCCACAGCGCATGGTCCACGCTCCAGCGCAGGAACGGCAGGTCCTGGCTGCGCTGCCCCTCGTCGACGAAGCGCTTGATTGCCGCCGAGCCCAGGTACATCCAGGCCAGCGCGTCCGCCAGCCGGCCGCTCAGCTTCTCGCGCCGTTTCAGCTGACCGCCCAGGGTCGCCATCGCGACGTCCGACGCCAGCGCGAACGCGGCGCTGGTCCGCCCCAGGCGACGCAGCCCGCGCCGGACGACCGGCGACAGCGGCCCCGCGGATGGGCCCCCGGTCTTGCCGCCCGCCAGCCCGGGAATGGCCAGCCGGGCGACGTTCGCCAGGATGAAGCCGATGTGTCCGAAAAACGCGCTGTCGAAGGCGGCCACGTCCTTGGCGGCGGCCGCCCGCATCTCTTTGAGCACGTAGGGATGGCAGCGAATCGCGCCCTGTCCGTAGATGATCAGCGAGCGGGTCAAGATGTTCGCGCCCTCGACGGTGATGGCGATCGGCGCCGAGATGTACCCGCGGGCGAGCATGTTGCGCGGGCCGCGGCAGATCCCGGCGCCCGCCCGCACGTCCATCGCGTCCACCAGCGAGCCGCGCATCCCCTCGGTCAGGTACGCTTTGACGATGGCCGACACCACGGCGGGCCGCTCGCCGGCGTCGACGGCGCCGCAAGTCAGGACGCGGGCCGCGTTCATGAGGTACGCCATCCCGCCGATGCGGGCCAGCGGCTCTTCGATCCCCTCGAACCGCCCGATCGGCAGATCGAACTGCTTGCGGACCAGGGCGTAGGCGCTGGTCGCGCGCGCCGAGAACTGCGCGCCCGCGACCGACAGCGCAGGCAGCGACACCGACCGGCCCGCCGCCAGCGACTCCATCAACATGCGCCAGCCGTGCCCGGCGTAGGCGGCGCCGCCGATGATGGCATCGACGGGGACGAACACGTCGTGCCCCTCGGTCGGTCCGTTCTGGAAGGGGATGCCGAGTGGGTCGTGCCGCTGGCCGATGGCGATGCCGGGTAGATTCGCCGGGATCAGCGCGCAGGTGATCCCCAGGTCGCCGTCGGGGCCGCGCGGCGGCGCGTCGGGGCCACGCTCGAGCAGCCCGTCGGGGTCGCGCAGCCGGAAGGCCAGGCCGATGAGCGTCGCGATCGGGGCCAACGTGATGTAGCGCTTGCGCCAGTTGAGGCGGATGCCGACGACTTCGCGCCCTTGCCAACTGCCGCGGCAGACCACGCCCGTGCTGGCCGTGGCCGCGGCGTCGCTGCCAGCCTCGGGGCCAGTCAGCGCGAAGCAGGGGATCTCCTCGGCCACCGCCAGCCGCGGCAGATAGTGGCTCTTCTGGGCGTCGGTCCCGTAGTGCAGCAGCAGCTCGGCGGGCCCCAGCGAATTGGGCACCATCACCGTCACCGCCGCCGTCAGGCTGCGGCTGGAGAGCTTCACGACCACGGCCGAGTGCGCGGCCGCCGAGAAGCCCAGCCCGCCGTAGGCCTCCGGGATGATCATCCCGAAGAAGCCCTTGGACTTGATGAACCGCCACACATCGACGGGCAGGTCCTTGTCGTTCTCGATCTGCCACTCGTCCAGCATCGCGCACAGCTCGGCGACCGGGCCTTCGATGAACGCCTGCTCCTTGGCGGTCAGCCCCACCGGCTTGAACCGCAGCAGTTTCGTCCAGTCCGGGTTGCCCGAGAACAGGTCGCCGTCCCACCAGACGGTCCCCGCCTCCAGCGCGATCCGCTCGGTGTCGCCCATTCGGGGCAGCGTCCGCGAGACCAGCCGCATGATCGCGCGCGTGAAGATCGCGCGCCGCAGCGGGGGAATCACGGCCGCCAGCACGGCAAGAAGCACCAGGACGTCCAGCAGCAACGCGCCCAGATGGCCCATGGAAGCATGATACTCGTTGTAGAGTCCGCCCGCCTGTTGGTGGACGCTGGGCCCCGAATAGACACACCTGCCATGGAAAAGATGAGCCGCGAGCAGATGGTGACCGAGTTCGGCGCACCGGGCGTCGAGAACCCGATGGTCCTCGACCTCATCACCACCGACCCGGACAGCGGCGACGTCGTGCTGGTCATGGTCGAGCGCCGGGCCTGGGGCGCCCACCCCCAGCAGCTGAAGCAGATCGAGGAGAAGATCAACCGCTACATGGCGTACGCGCTGGACGGCTTTTTGGCCGAACACCACCCGCAGTACGTCGGCCGGCGCGTCCGGCTGCGCCTGGATTGCGCCGAAGCGCCGGCCGGCGAGATCGAGCATTTCGTGGCGGCGGCGCAGCACGCGGCGCGGGAGCACGGGCTGGATTTCCTGGTCCGGATCGCGCCCGCGCCCGCCCCTGCCGCCGGCTGATGCGGGCTGCTTCCTGGGCCGCCGCGCTGGCGCTGGCCCTTCTGTTCGCGAGAGCCACGGCGGCGGCGCCAGTCCCCGCGACAGCGGTGGCCCCCGCTGCGCCGGCGGAGGCTGCCGAGGTCGAAGGCCAGATCCTGAGCCGCGGCGGCGCCCCGGTGGCCGAGGCGCAATTGGTCCTCTTGCGCCGGGCGCCCGACGGCAGGGACGCCCCGGTCGAGGCCACCGACACCGATCGCCTGGGACGGTTCCGCGTCCCCCCGGTTCCTCGGGGAGCCTACGTGCTGGACGTCCGCGCCCCGGGCTTCACGACGCTTCGCTACGCCTTCGAGGTGGGCGGGCCCGTCGAAGGGCTGGCGCTGCACCTGGACCCGGCGGACGACGCGTCCGCCCACGTCGCCTTCGTGTACGCGCCGCAGGCATTGCCCGGCCGGGACGGGGCCAGCACGGCGACGGTGACCCGGGGCGGGATCGACGCGCTGCCGGGGGGAACCACCCGCGCTTTGAACGACGTCCTGGGCACGCTGCCGGGGTTCACGCGCGACGACCAGGGCGCGGTTCACGCGCGCGGCAACTTCGCCGGGCTGCAGCTGCGCGTGGACGGCGTGATCCTGCCGCCCTCGGCGCAGACTCACCTGCAGCAGCTCCTGGATGCGCAGATCGTCGACCGGGCCGAGGTGATCCTGGGCGGCGCGCCGGTCGAGTTCGGCGAGAACGTCACCGGCGTCGTCGACATTCAGACGCGCCGCCCGGGACCCAAGCCCTACGCCGAGGCGCAAGTGTTGTACGGAACCTACGGCACGCTGCGCTGGCAGGAAGCCGGCGACTTTCGAGCGGGGCCGTTCTCGATCATGGCGGCGGGCAGCGCCGGAACGACGGCCCGCGGCCTGGACCCGCCGGCGGCCTCCCCGATCCTGCACGACCGCCTGCACGATGGACACGCGTTCCTGCGCATCGAGCAGCGTCTGGGCGGCGGCGATCGCCTGCAGCTGTTGGGCGCCTACGGTCGGACCCACTACCAGATCCCGATTGATCCGACGCTGTCGCCCCTGTCGGCCGCGCCCCCGGGCGCGGTGCGCGCGGCCGACCGGTATGGCAACCAGCCGCCCGACTTCGTCCCGTTCGACGCCGACCCGACCGAGTCCGAGCTGGACCTGTTCGCGGCGCTGACCTGGTGGCACGACTTCGGGGCGCGCGCCACGCTGCAGGTCTCGCCGTTCGTGCGAGACGAGACGTCGACCCTGACCTGTGACACCGCCCGCCAGCTGGGTCCAACCGCCGACCCGGGGCAGACCTGCAGCGACGTCGCCCACCGCGTGCGGCATGTGGGCGGGGCGATCAACCAGACGATCGGCGTCGGCCGCCACGAGCTGAAGACGGGCGTCTGGATCGACGCCCAGCGCAACCGCGTCGATTACAGCGCCTACGTTCGCGACGACGCGCAGGCGGCGGGCGGCCCCAACCCGGCGGGCACCGTGGCCGGCGCCGACAAGGTCTCGATCGCGCTGGCCGCCGTGTACGCGCAGGACCGCATCACACTCGGAAAGCTGACGCTGCTGCCGGGCTTGCGGCTGGACTGGCAGCGGGCCGCGTTCGACGGTGCGACGGGCGATCTGTGGGGGCCCAGCCTTCGAATGGGCGCCTCGTACCTGGTTTCGCCGCGCGTCCTCGCGCACGCGTTCGCCGGCTACCTGTGGCAGCCGCCCACCTACGATGCGCCGGCGGCGGCGCGCGTCCTGGGTCTGGTCGCCCCGGGGCAGCCGAGCGCGACCCAGCTCTACGCCGAAGGCGATGCGTACGCAGAGGTGGGCCTGGCCGCCGATGTGCTGCGACCTCTGCGCGTGACCGCCACGGCCTGGGGACGCCTGTCCTGGCACACGCTGGACGACGCGGAGGTGGGCGACACCGCGCTCACGGCCGACTACAACTACCGGCGGGGGCGCGCCGCCGGTCTCGAGCTGGGCGCCGTCTGGACATTGCTGCGCCGCCTGCACGGCTTCGCCAACCTGACGTTCGAGTTGTCACAGGGGACGGGCATCGCTTCGGCGTCCTATCTGTTCACGCCGGCCCAGCTGGCGTACACGGGCTATCAGGCGACCGACAACGCGCAGCGGATCACCGCCAACGGAGGCTTCGATCTGGCGGACCTGACCGGGCGGACGCACCTGGACGCCCTGGTCAGCTTCGGCAGCGGCCTGCGCACGGGACCGACCAACGCGGCGACGTTGCCGGCGGCGGCGATCGTCGATCTGACGCTGCGGCACCGGTTCGAGCTGCCGCTGCGCCCGGAGCTGGCGGTCGACGTCCGCAACCTCTTCGACGTGGTGTACGCCTACCGGATCGCGACCGGCAGCCTGAGCGGCAGCGCCTACGGACCGTTGCGGGCCGTCGACGTTCGGCTCATTCTGCCCTTCGGAAGCTGACCATGTCGCGCCTTGCCGCCTGCGCTCTTCTGCTCGCCGCCGCCGTCGCGCTCACCGCTTCGGGCTGCGGGTTCGGCGTCGCCGACGACTCGGGGAAGGCCATCCCGGCGGACTACTGGAAATGGGCCTGCCCCGACGGCGGCGCGCCGGCCCCCGACGCCGGGTGCAAAGCCGACGCCGCCCTTCCCTCCGCCCCGTCCCCGTGATGGTCATCGCCGCCGCGCCGCCCCGGCACGTGTTTCTGCGCAGCGTGCTGACGTCGTTGTTCACGACGGCACTGGACTTCGGGACGCTGGTCGGCCTGACCGAGCTGGCCCACGTCAACTACGTGCTGTCGACCTGGATCGGCAGCATCGCCGGCTCGCTGGCGAACTTCACGATCAACAAGCAGTGGGCGTTTTCAGCGCGCCACGCGCCGACCGGACCGGCGTTCGGGCGGTTCCTGATCGTCCAGGCCGGCGCCTCGGGGCTGCACACGCTCGGCGTGTGGCTCTTCACCCGCTTTGGCCGCCTGCCCTACCCCGCGTCCAAGGGCGTCGTGGCGGCGCTGGTCTATCTGCTCTGGAACTACCCGTTGAACCGCTGGTTCGTCTTCCCCAGCAGCGCGCCGACCCGGCCGCCCACCTCGGAGACGATGACCGACCCCAACGCCGAGTAGGGGAGCGAGGTGTGGGTGCAGCAATCCACGCCGCAATTCTTCTCGCACCCCTTGGCGCCGCCCCACCGGGCCAGATCGGCGGCGGTCACGTCGCTGAAGTTGGCGGCCGGCGGCACGTGCGCGCAGAAGTGGAACTGGCCGTCGGCAGCCACGTAGAAACACTTTTGGCCGGCCAGGCAGGTCCATTCGGGCGGCTGGCCGTTCAAGGTCTTCTCGTAGTAGTCCAGCAGGAAGTACGGGGTCGCGACGGGGCGCCCGGCCTGCTTTTCGGAGCGCAACCAGCGCACCTTCTCGATGTAGCGCGCGTTGTTGAGGCGCCGTCGCAACCGCCCCCGTTCGTGCACGACGGAGAAGTTGACGCCGACCCCGCGATCGAAACAGAAGCGGGCGACCTCTTCGACCTGATCCAGGGTCTCGTCGCAGATGACGGTGTTGACCCGAAACCAGATGGGCCGGCCGGCGCAGAGCTCGATCTTCTTTTGCAGGGTCTTCAGGGACTTCGGCGTCTCCTTCGTCGGCCGCACGCCGTCGACGGAGATCTGCAAGCGCCCCAGGCCCGCCTCGAGCAGGCGATCCAGCTTCTGCTCGGTCAGCAGAAAGCCGTTGGTCGTCATGCCGGACGTCATGCCGCGCGCGCGGATCTCTTCGAACAGCCGCTCGACGTCGGGATGCAACAGCGGCTCGCCCCCGATGAGGTCGGTGTGCAGCACGCCCAGCTCTCGGCACTTTTCGATTCGCGCCAGCAGGTCGGCGAACGGGATGTGATCCTTCTGGTTGTCGTACTCGGTGCAGTACGCGCAATCCAGGTTGCAGCGCCAGGTGATGTTCAGCTGCGCCCAGATCGGCCGGTCGTCGATGGCCCGGGGCAGAGCGCGCAGCAGCGCCGGCGCGGAAAGAGGGTTGCGCTTGGCGCCGGGGGCTTTGTTCATGTCGAGGAGATTCTGATCATCGACGCCAAGTCGTCCCGCGTCTTGCGCCACTATACCTGATCCTTAGCTTGCAACCCCGATGCGACACATCTGGCCGGGACGTCCGTACCCGCGCGGGGCAACGTACGACGGAAGCGGCACCAACTTCGCCATCTACTCGCGGGTGGCAACACGCGTCGAGGTCTGTCTTTACGACCGCGAGGATCCCCGGCGCGAGATCGACCGCTTCGATCTGCCGACCAACACCGGCTTCACCTGGCACGGCTACGCGCCCGACCTGAAACCGGGGACGCTGTACGGCCTGCGGGTGCACGGCCCCTATGCGCCGGCCCAGGGGCACCGCTGCAACCCGCACAAGTTGCTCGTCGATCCCTACGCCAAGGCTTTGTTCGGCGAGGTCGACTGGAAAGAGCCGGTGCTGGGGTACAAGTCGGGCGACGACGAGAACGCCGACCTGGTCATCGACCAGCGCGACAGCGCCGCCGGCGTCCCCAAAGGGGTGATCGTCGACGACGCGTTCGACTGGGGCAACGACCGGCCGCCCGAGACGCCCTGGCGCAACACCATCACCTACGAGACGCACGTCCGCGGCATCAGCATGCTGCACCCGGCCGTCCCCGAGGAGCTGCGCGGGACCTACGCGGGCCTGGCGCACCCGGCGATCACCGACCACCTGAAGAAGCTGGGAGTCACGGCGGTGCAGCTGCTGCCGATCCACGAGTTCGCCGACGACGGCTTCCTCGAGGACAAATCGCTGCGCAACTACTGGGGCTACAGCACGCTCAGCTATTTTGCCCCCGAGCAGCGCTACATGGCCGGCAAGGTCCCCGGCGCTCAGGTCGCCGAGTTCAAGGCGATGGTCAAGGCGCTGCACGCCGCCGGGATCGAGGTAATCCTGGACGTCGTCTACAACCACACCTGCGAGGGGAACCACATGGGCCCCACGCTGAGCCTGCGCGGCATCGACAACGCCACCTACTACTGGCTGATGCCCGAGCAACGCTACTACCTGGACTTCACCGGGACCGGCAACAGCGTCAACGCCTCGCACCCGGAGGCGGCGCGCCTGATCGTCGATTCGCTGCGCTACTGGGCCAACGACATGCACGTCGACGGCTTCCGCTTCGATCTGGCGGCCACGCTGGGACGGGTCGGCAAGGGCGAGTTCAGCCCCACGGCGCCGATCTTCCAGATCATCGCGCAGGACCCGCTGCTGTCGCGGGTCAAGCTGATCGCCGAGCCGTGGGACACCGGCCTCGGCGGCTACCAGGTCGGCAACTTCCCCGAGCCCTTTCACGAGCTGAACGGCAAGTACCGCGACGCCTGCCGGCGGTTCTGGAAGGGGGACGACAACCTGGCGTCGGAGGTCGGGTACCGCCTGTCGGGCTCAGCCGACCTTTACCAGGGCGAGCGCCGGCAACCGCAGGCCAGCGTCAACTTCGTCACCGCTCACGACGGCTTCACCTTGTGGGACCTGGTCAGCTACAGCGAGAAGCACAACCAAGCCAACGGCGAGCACAACCGCGACGGCGCCGACGACAACCAGGCCTGGAACTGCGGCGCCGAGGGGGAGACCGACGACGCCGGCATCGTCGCGCTGCGCGACCGGCAGATGCGCAACATGATGGCGACGCTGTTCCTGTCGCAGGGCGTGCCGATGTTGCTGGGGGGCGACGAGATCGGGCGCACCCAGCGCGGCAACAACAACGCCTACTGCCAGGACAACGAGCTGTCCTGGTACCACTGGGACCTCGACGATCGGCGCAAGAAGCTGTTCGACTTCACGCGCCGGATGATTCAGCTGCGCAAGCGGCACCAGATCCTGCAGCAGCGCCGCTTCTTCGTCGGCAACTACATCTGGGAGTCGCAGTCCAAGGACATCGCCTGGCTCCGTCCCGACGGCGTCGAGATGACGCCGCAGGACTGGCAAAAGCCCTGGATCCAGGCGCTGGCCATGGTTCTCGGCGGCGACGCGATCCCGATGGTCGACGAGCGCGGCGAGCGGATGCTGGACGACGGCGTCCTCATCCTGATGAACGCGCATCACGAGCCGATCGAATTCAAGCTGCCCGCCGAGGCCGAGGGCGGCCCCTGGTTGGTGGAGGTCGACACGTCGAATCCCGACAAAGAGGCCGACGTCGCGTGCAAGGAGACCTACAAGGTTGGCGGCCGCGGCCTGGCGGTCCTGCGCCAGCCGCTCGACACCAAGGTCGCGCGGGAGGCGGCGGCCGCGCCCGCGCGCGTGGTCAAGAAGGAGGCGCAGCGACGCCGGCGGCGGGCGGGGGTCGTCATCCCGCTGTTCTCGATCCGCTCCGGCAAGGGCTGGGGCGTGGGGGACATCGCCGACATCCCGCGGTTCGCCAGTTGGGCGGGCCAGGCAGGGTTCTCGGTCCTCCAGCTCTTGCCGGTGAACCCGACCTCGGGCGCGGACCCCAGTCCCTACTCTTCGGTGTCGGCGTTCGCGCTGGACCCGGTGTACCTGGCGTTGGACGAGTGCGAGGACTTCCAGTCCGCGGGCGGGCGCGACGCGCTGCCGGGGGCGCTCCGCAGCCGGATCGACGAGGTCGAGCGCGCCGAACGGGTCGATTGGAAGGGCGTCCGCGAGCTGAAGAGCGCGGCCGCCGACCTGGCCTTCCAGCGGTTCCGCAAGGAAGAGTGGGACAAGCGCACGCCGCGCAGCCGGCAGCTGGCCGAGTTCATGCGCGACAACCGCGACTGGCTGGATGACTACGCGCTGTTCGCCGTGTGGCACCAGCAGACCAACAAGGCCTGGACCGACTGGCCGGCGGGTCCGCGCGACCGCACGCCCGAGGCCCTGGCGCGGGTTCGGCGCGAGCAAAACCTCGAGCTGCTGCGCGAAGCGTGGCTGCAATGGCAGCTGAATCGACAGTGGCGGCGCGCGCGGCGACAGGCCAGCGTGGAGGGGGTCGACCTGATGGGCGACCTGCCCTTCATCGTGGGCGCGGACTCGGCCGACGTCTGGGCGAACCGCGCCCTTTTCCGGATCGATCGCCGCTTGGGCACGCCCCCGGACGATTTTTCGGCGACCGGCCAGGACTGGGGGTTGCCGGTGTACGACTGGGAGGCCATGCGGCAGGACGACTTCTCCTGGATGCGGCGCCGTGCCCAGCGCAGCGGCGAGCTGTTCAGCGTCTATCGGGTCGACCACGCGATCGGCTGCTATCGCGAATATTCGCGGCCCGCCGGGGCGCCGGGCGGACAGAAGAACGGCGACCAGCTGCCGCCCGGCGAATTCTGGCCGCCCGACGAGAGCGAGCAGATTCAGCAGGGCGAGCGGCTGATGCACATCATGAGTCGTTTCGGCGAAGTGGTCGCCGAGGATCTGGGCACCCTGCCCCCCTACCTGCGGCCGTCGCTCGAACGGACAGGGATTGCGGGATACCGGGTCCTGCGGTGGGAGAAAGACCAGGACCACTACCGAGATCCGGTCAGCTGGCCGGAGATTTCGGCGGCCACCAACGCGACCCACGACACCGACACAACCGCCGAGTGGTGGGACAAGCTGTCGCCGGACCAGCGCAAGGAGCTGCAGACGATCCCGGCCCTGGCCAGCATCGACCCGGCCGCCCCCTTCGGGCCAGAGGTGCGCGACGCGATCTTGCGCGCTCTTTACGGGGCCAAATCGACGCTGACGCTCATCACGCTGGAAGATCTGCTGGGTGGGCGCGCGCGCGTCAACGATCCAACGGTCACGGATGGCACCAACTGGACGTACCGCGCGCCCAGGACGACCGACGAGCTGGCCAGCGACGGCGACACGACCCAACGCCTGGCGGACCTGGCGGCGGAGACCGGACGGGCCTCGCGGGCCCTCAAGTCGGACCATTGACTCGCGGGGGTGGGGAATCACCTTAGCTTGCGCATGCCAGGTGCGGCGGGCGGGCGGCGTTTTCCCATTGGAGCAGAGGTTCTGCCGAACGGGCGCGCGCACGTCCGGGTCTGGGCGCCGGCCCGCCAGCGCGTCTCGGTCGTGCACGGCCCGAATCTGGACTGCGGCGCGCCGCTGACGGCCGAGAAGGACGGCGAAGGCATGTTCTCGGGCGTGATCGACGGGCTGGCCGCGGGCGGCAGGTACGCGTTCCGGCTGGACGACGACCCCCACCCCTATCCCGATCCGGCCTCGCGCTTTCAACCCGAAGGCCCTCACGGCCCCTCCGAGCTCGTCGACCCGACCACCTTCGTTTGGACGGACGGTGCCTGGAAAGGGATCGCCCCGCGCGGGTCGGTGCTCTACGAGCTGCACCTCGGAACCTTCACGCCCGAGGGGACGTACGCCGCCGCGACCGAGCGCCTGCCGCAGCTGGCCGAGGTCGGCGTGACCGTAATCGAGCTGATGCCGGTCGCCGAGTTCGCGGGGCGGTTCGGGTGGGGCTACGACGGCGTCGACCTGTGGGCCCCCACGCACCTTTACGGCCGGCCCGACGACCTGCGCCGGCTGGTGGACCGGGCCCACGCCCTTGGCATGGGCGTGCTCCTGGACGTGGTCTACAACCACTTCGGCCCCGACGGGAACTACCTGCCGCAGTTCTCGAAAACGACCGTTTCGGACAAGTACGAGAACGAATGGGGCGAGCCCGTCAACTTCGACGGCCCGGGCTCGGCCGGCATGCGCGAGCTGTGCATCGAAAACGCGGGCTACTGGGTGCAGGAGTTCCACTTCGACGGGCTGCGCCTGGATGCCACCCAGCAGATCTTCGACGCCTCTGCCGATCACCTGGTTGCGGGGATCGCGCGGCGCGTGCGCTCGGCCGCGGGCGCCCGGCGGTGCCTGCTGATCGCCGAAAACGAGCCGCAGGAGACACGGATGGTGCGGGCGCCCGAGGCTGGGGGCTTCGGGCTGGATGCGCTTTGGAACGACGACTTTCACCACACGGCGCGCGTCGCGCTGACCGGCCACAACGAGGCCTACTACTCGGACTACCGTGGGACGCCGCAAGAGATCCTGTCGGCGGTGAAGTGGGGGTACCTTTTTCAGGGGCAGCGCTACGCCTGGCAGAAGCAGCGACGCGGAACCCCGGCGCTGGACCTGCCCGCCAATGCTTTCGTCACGTTCCTGGAGAACCATGACCAGGTCGCGAACTCGGTCCGGGGCGAACGGCTGACCACCCTGACCTCGCCGGGAATGCTGCGGGCCATGACCGCCGTGGTCTTGCTGGGGCCGGCGACGCCCATGTTGTTCCAGGGGCAAGAGTGGGGATCGACGCGGCCTTTCGTCTACTTCGCCGACCACAAGCCCGAGCTGGCCGAGGCCGTCAACAAGGGGCGCCGCACCTTCCTGTCGCAGTTTCCGTCCTGCGCGACGGAAGCGGCGCAGGCCCAGGTCCTCACCCCACACGACCCGACGACGTTCGCCGCCTGCAAGCTGGACTGGGCGGAGCGCGAGCGCAACCGGGGCTGGCTGGCCCTGCACCGGGACCTCTTGCGGCTTCGGCGCGAAGACCAGGCCTTCGCGCGCGGGGACTGCAGCTGCATCCACGGCGCGGTCATCGATCGCGACGCGCTGGTGCTGCGGTTCGCCTGCCCCACGGGGGACCGCCTGCTGATCGTGAACTTGGGGCGCGACCTTTCTCTCGGCTCGATCGCGGAGCCGCTGCTGGCCCCGCCCTACCGGCACCGCTGGCGGACGTTGTGGTCCAGCGAGGACCCGCAGTACGGCGGCCAGGGGACGGCGCCGGTCGAAGGCGACGCCGGCTTCAACATCCCCGGCCAGGCGGCGGTGGTGCTGGCGCCCGAGGCGATCTCATGAGCAGCGGGGCACCGGCGCGGCGGGGCTGGCACGAGGGCGAGTCGGCCGACGCGCTCCTCGGGCGCGAATGGCTGCTGACCAATGGTCTCGGCGGCTACGCGTCCGGAACGATCGGGGCCACGCCCACCCGGCGCTCGCACGGTCTGCTGATCGCCGCGCTGCCGGCGCCATTGGGCCGCACGTTGATGCTGAATCACCTCGTCGAGACACTGCTGCCGCCGAACGGTCCGGAGATCCGCCTGTCCAGCGTGGAAGGACCGGCCAGCGCGCTGCTGCCCGAGCACCTGGTCGAGTTCTGGATCGACAACGGCCGCCCGATCTGGCGCTTCGAGCACCAGGGCATCGTGCTCGAAAAGAGGATCGTGGTCACGTACCGGCAGAACACCACCCGCGTCTCTTACCGGCTGATCGCGGCGCCCGGTCCGGTGAAGCTGCGCCTCGAGCCGGCGGTCTCGATGCGCTCACACGAGGGGCGCGTCGACCAACCGACCGGCACCTACCTCGTGAAAGCGGTTGGCGACGGCGTCGAGGTCACGACGCCAGGTCACCTCACAGACGGCGCCGGCGGCCTCCCCGCGCTGCGCCTTCAGGCCCGCACCGACAAGGCCGTTCCGATGACCGGGCCCGAAGAAACGCTGGACGTCATCTACCGCATCGAACGGTCGCGCGGCTACGACTGGCGCGGTCCCCTGCACACGCTGGGGCGGTTCGAGCTCACGATGGCCCCCGGCGGCGGCGCGCAGTTCACCGCTTCGACCGAGGCCTGGGAAGGGCTGCGCGAGCTGGACGCCGAGCAGGCGATGTCGCTGGACGACGAACGCCGCCAGCGACTGCTCGCGCAGGCGCACCCGGTGCTGCAGCACGGGGTCGGCGCCGAGCTGGTTCTGGCGGCCGACCAGTTCATCATCACCCCGCGGGTCCGCCCCGCCGACGAAGCGCGCCTGCACGCCGAGGGGGACGAGGCCCGCACGATCATCGCCGGCTATCCCTGGTTCACGGACTGGGGACGCGACACGATGATCAGCCTCGAGGGACTGACGCTGCTCACCGGGCGGCACCCGGAGGCGCGCAGCATCCTGCACACCTTCGCCAAGCACATCCGCGACGGCCTGATCCCGAACCTGTTCCCCGAAGGCGAGACCCAGGGCCTGTACCACACGGCGGATGCGACGCTCTGGTTCTTTCACGCGCTCGAACGGTACGAACGCACGACCGGCGACGTGGACACGCGCCGGTTCCTGATGCCCAAGCTGGTCGAGATCATCGAAAAGCATTTCGCGGGCACGCGGTTCGGGATCGGCCTGGACCCCGCCGATGGACTCTTGCGCCAGGGCGCGCCCGGGTACCAGCTGACCTGGATGGACGCCAAGGTCGGCGACTGGGTGGTGACACCCCGCCGCGGCAAGGCGGTCGAGATCAACGCCCTCTTCTACAACGCGCTCATGCTGCTGGGCGGCTGGCTGGCTGACGAGGAGGCCGCCGGGCAGCACGAGGGTCGGACGCTGCGATCCGAGACGGTGCTGGCGGCCGCCGCCCGGCTGCGCGAGTCGTTCAATCGGCGCTTCTGGAACCCGCGGACCGGGTGCCTGTTCGACGTGCTGGACGGCGAGCCCGACCGTCACGGCGCCTGCGACGACGCCAGCATCCGCCCCAACCAGGTGCTGGCCATCGCGCTGCCGCACGCCGTGCTGGACGCCGCCCACTGGGTCCCGGTCCTGAACGTCGTGCGCGAGCAGCTGGCCACGCCGTTCGGGCTGCGGTCGCTGGCGCCGGGGCACCCCGACTTCAAGCCCCGGTACGACGGCGACCTGCGCGCGCGCGACGCCGCCTACCACCAGGGGACGATCTGGGGCTGGCTGATCGGCCCGTTCGTCGACGCGTGGCTGAAGGCGTTCCCGGAGGACCGGCACGGCACCCGGCGGTTGTTGGACGGCGTCGACCAGGAGCTCTCGGCCGCGTGCATCGGAACCATCAGCGAGATCTTCGACGCCGAGCCGCCGTTCCTGCCCCGCGGCTGCACTGCCCAGGCCTGGAGCGTGGCCGAAGTCTTGCGCGCGATCGTGACGACAGCCTCACCGCTCTGAAGATGGCCGCGTACGTGACTACTCGACGAAGGCGTCCAGGTTCACGCGCCGCCCCGCCCGGCCGCCCGCCGCCAGGATGGCCACGGCGCGGGACGACACCTCCAGACTGTCCGTCACCGCATGTCCACAAAGGTCGCAGGTGTACTCGCGCGCGCGAATAAGCCGGGCCCAGCAAGGGAACGATCCGCGAAGGCAGCAGGAACCCACTGCTCTTTCGCCTTCATGGGGCCTCCCTGGGGACGAACGTCAGGGAGGCGGGATCCTCTCGACTTGCCGCGCTCGCCGGGTCGGTTTGTGGCCCCGTGCGCGATGCCAGGCCCGCGCGAGACGCCGTGCGCCCTCCTCGAACGAGGTCGCCGCG
The DNA here is from genome assembly GCA_963737345.1 of uncultured Pseudomonadota bacterium. Classification (GTDB taxonomy): domain Bacteria; phylum Myxococcota_A; class Polyangia; order Fen-1088; family Fen-1088; genus JADGRB01. The sequence continues at coordinate 383,091 of CAVTSM010000003.1, forward strand.
GCGGCCGAAAAGCAGAGGCGCACCGCCAGTGGAGCGGGGGCGGCGCCGGGTCGGAACGTCGAGCCTGGGTCGAAGGCCACGCCGGCCTGAACCGCTTCCTGCAGAAAGGTCAGCTCGTCGACCGCGCGAGCGTCGGCCGGCGCCTCGGCCCAGATGGCAAATCCGCCGGCGGGCGCCGTGAATCGCCAGTCGGGCAAGGCCAGGCGGACCGCCCCTGAGAGCAAGGTCGCGCGGCGGCGATAGAACCGGCGCAACCGCACCAGGCGCGCGTCCCAGTCCACGGCCGGCAGGTCGCCGTCCCCCACCAGATAAGCTTCCGCGATCGCCTGACCCAGGCTGCTGGCCTGCAAGTCGGTCCCCGCCTTCAGGCGCAGCGCCCGCTCGCGCATCCGGCGCGGCACCACCAGCCACCCGATGCGCAGGCCGGGGGACAGCGTCTTCGACAAGGTGCCCACGTGCAGCACCCGCTGGGGTGCCTCCGCCAGCAGCGGGCGGGGCGGCGGACCGTCGAAGCGCAGCTCGGCATAGGCGTCGTCCTCGATGATCGCCCCGCGCGCGCCCAGCAACGCAGCGCGCGTCGCGTCGGTCAGGGCGTCGCCCCGCGGGTTGTGCACCGCGGGCATGGCGTAGCGGACCCGTGGCCCGCGCCATTCGCAGACGGGCAACAGCCGCCGCGCGCGCATCAGCTCCAGCGCCGCCGGGTAGGTTTCGACGCCTACCCCCACCGCGTCGCCAGCCCGGGCCGTCAGCTCCAGCGCGATCGCGATGGCCTGCTGCGCGCCGCTGGTGATGATGACGTCGTCGGGCCGGGTGTCGGCGCCGCGGGCCCGAAGACGTCCAGCGACGAAGGCACGCAAGCCGGCCGATCCTTCCGCCCACCCATATTGCAAGGCGGGTGTCCCGGCCCGGCGCAGCACGCGCAAAAAAGCGCGCGCCAGCTCCCGTTTCGGGAACTGCGACTCGGATGGCAGCCCCCCAGCCAGTCCGATGACCCGCGCGTCCGCGGCTGCCGCGCGCAGGAGGTCATCGATCGGCGTGCTCACCCCGTCAGACTAAGCAGCGGCGCGGCGGGCGCGAGGCGGAAACGCTCGAGCTGCCAAGGGGCCACGGGGCTCTGGCACCTCGAACCGGCAGCCTCAGGTTTGGAAGTAGAGGAGGTCACCATGGCGCGACGAGGGAACGTCAAGAACCGGAAGCAGTACAACGCTCTCAAGCGCAAGGGGATGAGCAAGCAGCGCGCCGCCAAGATCACCAACGCGGGGAAGTCCGCCAGCCGCAAGGGCGGACGAAACTCCCCCAAGGGGCGCAAGCGCCGCTGACAAGGAAGGGCCTCGGACGATGCCCGAGGCCCTCATCACCGAAGCGGCGCTTCAGGATGATCGGCGTCAAAAGGCGTAGCCGACGCTGGCCGCGACGTCGAATCGGCTGATGCTCGGGACCACGTCGGCGATGGCGTCTCCACTGGAGCTGGTGATCTTGCTCCAGAGGAACTCCGGCGTGAGGGCCAGGAACAGGCCGGCGGCCAGCAGAAGCTCGGCCCGCGGCTGTCCGCCCAGGCTCGGCATCGCGAAGGCTTCCGTCGGTGCCCCGGCATCGAGCGTGAACGGGTTCCCTTCATCCAGACCTGACCAAAAACCGTAACCACCCACGACGCCGGCGCCCAGCTTAAGCGAGGGCGTCACGGCGCGCAGGTAGCGAACGAAGGCCAGCACGCCCCAGAACGCGGAGTCCCCGTTCGTCCCCGCCAGGTTTGGGTGCGCGCTCGCCCTCGGGCACCGCAACCCGGTAGGCGCCCCCGAGCCGCGCGGCGAACATCACGGGACCTTGGCGCGCCCGCCCGACAAATCGGCGAACGACGGCGCCAGGCCGGCCGCGACCTGCCGGGCTCGGCGATCGCCGGCCGGTGCCGGCGCCGGCGTGTCCGGCTGCGGCGGCGCTTCGGAAGGCGCAGCCTTTTCAATCGTCGGCGGGTTGTCGCGCGTTGCGACGTGCGAGCGTTGAGGGCTCGGGCTTCCGCAAAAAAACACCGGATGGTATGGATGGTGTGCGGGCGTCGCGACATTCACGCGACGCTGGCTACGCGACGACGCTCCGTGGCATCGACCGTTCCAGAATCTGGAGGGAAGTAACTTGAAAAGCGCCGCATGTCCGTCTGTAGCCGGCAGAGCTCGACCTCTTGGCCGGGTATTTGAAGTGAGATCGCGCCACAGCACGGACGCCTCGTTGCGTCGGACTGCAACGTCCCAGTTTTTGGCGGTTGCGGCCTGTTTGGCAGCAGCGCTCACCGTGGGATGCAGCAGCGATCCGTCGGCCAACGGAGGGAGCGGCACCGGAGGGGTGCCGGCCACCGGGGGGTCCGGGCCTGGTGCTACGGGCGGGTCGGTCTCGACGGGCGGCAAGACGAGTTCGGGGGGCGCATCGGGCGGCCAGCCGGGGGGCTCCGGGGGCAGTGTCGGCACGGCGGGGACAGGCGATGGCGGTTCCTCTGCGAGCGGCGGAGGTGGCGGCGGTGGTGCGGACACATCGGCAGGCGGGAGCGGGACCGGTGGCAGTCCGCCCGATGGAGGACCGGCTCCGGACGCGGGAACGCCCCCGACCGGCAACATCACCGTCTGGTTGGCCGGAGATTCGACGATGCAGCCGTGCAGCGGGAGCTGTCCGTGTGGATGGGGCAGCCAGTTTCAGCCGCTCTTCACCAACAAAGCCACGGTGAAGAACCTCGGTGTCGGCGGACGGAGCATTCAGACGTGGCTGTACGATCCGAACGTCACGAACACCATGATGAACGGAGACTGCGTGGTCAGTCCGAAGACGTTCAACTCGCGCTGGCAGATGGTGCTCGATCAGATGAAAGCGGGCGACTACCTCTTCGTCGAGTTCGGGATCAACGACGGTGACTCGACCTGCGACCGTCACGTCAGCACGACGCTGTTTCAAAGTGATCTCGAAATGATGGCCGCGGCGGCGAAGCAACGAGGCGGGCACGCCATTTTGCTCACCTCGACGGACACCATCGCCTGCAGCGGAAGCGCAGCGACCTTGAACCGCGGCTTCGGCCCACAGACGCGCGCCGCCGGCACCGCAGCGGGTGTGCCCGTGATCGATCTGACGAAGCTGACGGCGGACCTCTACACTCAATTGGGATTTTGTCCCAACGACGGCAATTATGGTTCGACCACCTCGGCGTTGGGCAAGTTCTTCTGCCAGGACCATACGCACTTCGAGGCGGCGGGCGCTGCCCAGATTGCCGCTGTGGTCGCCAAGGCACTGCGCGATCAGCAAATCCCGCTCGCCGCTTACCTCAAGTAAGGCGTTCGAGCCGGCACGGCTCCAGTAAAAGCAGAGTGGAGGTGGCGGGAGCGACCGCCGCCGTCGACGACCATTCGTTTGAACAGATCCCAAGCCAGCGCAGGAGGTCCCTTGCCGATCCGGAAGAACGTTTGGCATCTCGTCGTTCTCTGTTCATGCCTCGAACTCCTCGTCTGGGCGACGTTGACGAGCTCGGCGCGCGCCAACGTCGCGGTCAAGCCACCGTTCGCGACCTCGATGGTGCTGCAGCGCGAAATGCCCGTCCCGATCTGGGGGACGGCAGCGAGCGGCGAGCAAGTCACCATCACGATCGCAACGCAGTCGAAGACGGTGACCACCCCCAGCAATGGGAAATGGACCGCCAAGCTCGACCCGATGCCGGCTGGTGGTCCCTACGTGTTGACCATCAAGGGGACCAACACCGTCAGTCTCAATGACGTCTACGTGGGCGAGGTGTGGCAAGCGGCGGGGCAATCGAATGTAGACACCCGTCTCAACTTCTACAGCAACCTCGCCAGCGAAATCACCCAGGCAAACTATCCGCTGCTTCGCTACTACACTCTGAGACAGCCCGGCGAAACGACCACCTGGGAGGTCGTTTCGCCTTCTACGGCAGGGCCCTTGTCCGCGCTCGCCTATTTCTTCGGCAAGGAGCTTCAACAAAAGACAGGACGAGCGGTTGGCCTGGTGGTCACGGCTGTCGGGGGCACCAGGATCTCCGCATGGCTCGATCCGGCCACATTGAGCGCGCACCCCGAAGTCACCGACAGCGATCGCGGCAGCATGTGGAACATGTGGGTCGGCCCGGTCGTCGGATACGCTCTGCGCGGGACGATCTGGTACCAGGGAGAGAACAACGCGAATACGGCCGACGGGCCTACTTACGGCGAGCGGTTCAAGTGGCTCATCAATGGCTGGCGGGCGGCCTGGGGACAGGGAGATTTCCCCTTCTACTTTGCCCAGCTCTCGAACACGCACGCCATCCAGACCGATCCCAATAACACCAGCCCTGTGGCGACGATTCGCGAAGGGCAGCGGATGGGGCTTGCGCTGCCGAACACCGCCATGAGCGTGAACATGGATATCGGGGTGGCAGACGATTGGCACTTTCCAAACAAGCCAGAAGCCGGCCATCGGCTGGCTTTGCCAGCGCGCGCGAAGGACTATGGCGAGCCCGAGTTGGTTTATTCAGGGCCGCTCTATACGTCGAAGTCGATCTCCGGAAACAAGGTGATCCTCAATTTCGCCCATATCGGCGGTGGGCTGATGGCTCGCGATGGAGGAGCCTTGAAGGGATTTGCGATCGCCGGCGCCACCGGCGCCTGGGTCTGGGGTGAGGCCGCCATCAGCGGCAGCACCGTCGTCGTCAGCAGCGCGAGCGTCCCGACGCCGACGCGCGTCCGCTACGCGTGGGGCGACAATCCCGTGCTCAGCCTGTACAACAAGGAGGGCCTTCCTGCCGCGTCCTTTACGACGGAAAGCCCCGACCTGCCGTTGACTGATACCGGATCGGCTGGCAGCGGCGCCGGCGGCGCGGGCGGATCAAACGGCGGCAGCGGAGGCGGCCAGACCGGCGGCGGACCGGGGGGCGCTGGCGACGGCGGCCGAGTGGGCAGCGGTGGCGCCAGCGCCACGGGGGGCAGCTCGACGGGCGGCTCGGGAATTCCGGCTTCGGGTGGCACTTCGGGTGGAGGAAGCAATGCTGCTTCCGGTGGCTCGGGCGCGACGGGTGGCCAAGGCGCCACCGGCGGCAGTGGCACCCCGGCGACGCCGAACGAAAGCGAGGCCGCGGCCGGGTGTGCGTGCAGCAGCGTCGCCCGCCGCTCCGATCCGACATCCGCGGTCGCGCTCTGTCTGGTGGCCCTTCTGTGGCTGGCGGTTCGTCGCATCCCACGGATGCGCGGCGAACGGCGCCGGTCCCAATAGGCGTTCAGGGCAGGCGGTAGGCGGCCAGCGGCAGGCCGAGTGCGACCACGCCGTCGGCCACGAAGCCAGCCATGATGCGGGCGCCGTTTTGTTGAAAGTGCGTGCCGTCGCCCACCAGAAAGAAGTCTGCCTTGGCTGCCACGCACCCCAGCATTTCGACGTACGCCAACGTCTTGGCGTTCACGTCGATGAGCGCGGCGTTCTTGGCGGCGGCAACTGTCTTCATCGCGTCCGAGTAGCCAAGCAGGCCGTTGCCGAACGTATGACTGTCCCCGGTACAGGAGGCGCGTGGGGGCGGCGTGACCAGAACGGGGATCCCTTGCTTGCCGCGTGCGCCGTCGATGTATTGATTCATGTACATCTGAAAGTCGGTGGTGTTCACGAAGTAGGGCTCGCCGTCTGGATATTTGGCGGTGGTGTTGCCGTCGTTGGTTCCGAACTGCACCAGCAGATAGTCGCCCGGTTTCATGGCGTTCAGGATGGTCGTCAGGCGCCCTTCTCCGATGAACCGCCGTGAAGTTCGCCCGCCGATTGCCTGGTTCGAGATCTTGGCCTCCGAATTGAAAAATCCGGGCAGCATCTGTCCCCAGCCGGCCTGCTTGTTCGCCACGGTGGGCGAATAGTTCGAGACGGTGGAATCGCCGGCGATGAACACGGTCACCGGGCCGGTGGGCGCGGGGCCCCCTCCCCTGCTGCCGGCGCCGCCGCCAGCTTCCGCGCCGCCCCGACCACCGCCCCCGGTGGCGCCGCCGACGCCACCCGATGCCGACGCGCCACCCGATGCCGACGCGCCCGCGCTGCCGGGCATGCCGCCGTCGCCAATTCCGACCGTACCCCCGGTCTCGGTGGCACCCCCGGTCCCAGAGGCGCCGCTTCCGCCGCGAGCGCTGTTTGGGGCGCCTCCACTGTCAGCGGCCGAGCCCCCCGTCTCGCGACCCCCAGCGCCGCCCGAGCCCGGATCGGCGACGCCTTGGGGACCGCACGCGGTTGCCGCCACCACAATCAGCGGCCACAGCGACAGCAGGCGGCGGATCGATCCGGGCGACGCCGCTGAGGCGGACAGGTTCGACATAGGTCATCCCACTCCTTGCGACGTGACCAGTCCCTGTCGCGGCAAAGATCTACGCTAACAGAGTCCTGCCGTGAAGACGCCCTAACCGCCGTTTCGCGCTTCGCAGCGACGCCGCCGTTTACTGCTTACTGGCCAGGAAAGTGTAGAGCCCGCCCGAGGGCGTGCGTGCGACGACGCGCACGAAGCCGGTGGCGTCGAAATCGAGCGTGAGCGATGTGGGCAGACCGGGTTCCGTCGCCGGAACTGGGCCGACACGCAGCGGGGTGCCCAGGCTGGGATCGGACACTTCGCTCGACCAAAAGCTGCCGAGGTCGCCCCAGAACCTGCGTTCGGCATAGGTGAGGAGGTACGTCCCACGCCCGGTGAACTCAGTACCGGTCGTGGCCTCGGGTACCAGCGTCAGGTCGTACCGGCCTTGGAGCAAATCGTCCGCTGGGACCTTCGCTGGTGTCGGCCAGTATCCATCGTCGGGGACGCGCAGCCAGGCTGTAGGAAAATCACTGGCTTCGAACTTCCCCGCCATTCGGCTGCCGTCCGTCGAGATGGTCACCCGCGCCGCGTAACCCTCGGGACGTGGCGCAATCGCAATAGGGAAGGAAAACCAGGCCGTGTGCCCGGTCACCTTACCGGAGAGGTTTGCGCAGGAGAAGGGCGGAGGCTGGATTTCGACGCTTTTCGAATCTGGCGGACCGAGACCGCACCCTTGTCCCGTGAGCGTCCCGTCGGCCGCCTCTTTCAGGAACACCCCCACTGGGTCGTCGAAGCCGAACATGCCCCAGCGCCGGGAGATATCGGCCGGCGGCTCGGCGGCCACCGCGCCGCCGCCCGCTCCCGCCACAGCACCGGTCCCTGCCCTGCCGCCCGAACCGCCAGCGCCCAACCCCCGCTGCCCACACGCGGGCAGCGCCACCGTCAACAACCCGGATGCAACGACACCTAACCACCGCGGCAATGCGTGCATGACACGATTAGACCGCACCGGCCCCGATCGCGCAACTGACCCCGTCAGCGCAGGTCAGGATGCAATTTGCCACGGACGCCGCGACTGGACGCGACCAGGCACGCTGCGTCGCCGGTCGGCTACGATCCGGCGGCCCGAGACCTCAACTTCTACTTGCTGAAGTTCGAGCAGGTCTGCAACCGGGTTGGTTGCTCACCCGCCGATCTCCTGACCGCCGCGGTCGAGACCGAATGGACCGGCTGGACGCTTTACGTCGACCGAGATCTCGAGGACACGCCCCTCGATTGCCTGTCGTGCCATCGGCCGGCCGGTCCTTCGGCGCCGAAGCGACTGCTCAGGCGTCAGCTCTCGAATCCCTGGATGCATTGGGCCACTTCTCAAACGTTTAGCGCGAGCCAACAATGCGATCCGAGGCGGTTACCGTCCGACGGCGGAGCGCCGAGCGGGAGCGATGTCGAAGGCGCGATCCTGGCGACGATGGACCGTATGGGTGCCCTGGCTGGCGGCTCTTACGCGGGGTTGCCGATGGACGAGCTCACGTCCGTCGCCAGTGGCCACGATCTTTCTTCGTTCCTCAGATCTCGGTTTCCCCGTTCCGTATCACGAGGTCGACATCCTCGATCCCCCGAAGCGCGGCGAAGCGCAGGCGGGTTTCTCCGCTTTCCTGGCCCGAAATGCCGGGAAGGACCCATTCGAGCTCGCCGCCGACCTCATGAGCGCGGAGGCGCAGGAGGGGTCGGGATTTGTGCCGCCGAATCCGACGACGCGCCGGCCATCCTCCGCCACATGTGCGTTCGTTGTCACAACAGTGCCACGGCCCCCCGGTTGCGACGGGCGCGGTTCAACGCTGAAGCCCTTGGCTCTCTCAATGCCGAAAGGGCGACAACGGTGTGGAAGCGGATTTCGGCGAGCCGCGCATCGCCCGAGATCATGCCGCCGCCGCGAGCCGGAGAGTTGCCGCCGTCGGCCCTGGCCAAGCTTCAAGCCTTTCTTCGGCGCATCGCGCCTGGCGCAGCTATGTAGCGGAAGGACCGGCCCACTCGGCGCTTGCGGGCGTTCGCCTTGCTCGCCGCCCTCGCCGGCTGTGGCCGCCGGCGCCGACGGGCACGCTGGGAGCTACCAATAGGCGGATCGCCGACGCGCTGGGGATCAAGAAGCGGACCTCCGGGAGGCGGCGCTACCCGCGGACGGCGCGGTAGATCACGACCACCACCACGATCCCCAGGATCAGGATCAGCCAGAGCAGCCAGCCGTGCCGCGGCCCCTGCGTGTGGTCGAGGGCTTCGATGGACGTCACCACGTCGACGTGGCCTTCGCTGCTGACGGCGATGCGGTAGAAGTTGGGAGCGATCTCGTTGACGGTGGCGCCGTTGGCGCCGGCCAGGCTGTGTTTCCAGCCGTCGAGGGAGCCGTCGTGGGAGACGAACAGGGTGAAGGCCGGCTGGGGGGAGAGCAACTTGGCGGTCCCGGTCCTGGTCTTCACGGTGGTGCCGCTGTCGTTCCAGACGTACGCGGTGTAGGTCGGCATGACCTTGGCGACGTCGGAGTAGCGGAGCTTTCCCGACGCGACCAGCGCCTGCAGGGCGCGCGACTGTTCTTCGGTCACGCGGCCGGGCACCAGCCCGCCAGCCAGCGCCCCCATCCGTTCCTTGGCGGCGGCCGAGAGGACGCGGGACGGGCCTTCGTTCCTGCCTTGGCCCTTGCCTTGGCCATTCGGGTCGCCCGCCGTGGGTGGTGCCTCCTCGACCTTGGCGGGCATGTTGTTGGTCTGGACGTAGACGTAGACGTCGCGCGGGGTGAGGGCGCCGATGTCGATCCGGGCCACCCGCTCCAGCTTCGACGCGTGGTCGAAGTCGAAGTTGTTCCAGGCGCTGGATGTCGAGAATGGGACCACCACGGACGGCGAGGTCAGGTCGGCGATGATGCACTGGTGCGGGAACCGGAAGCCGCTGGCGTCGGGCGTGCAGCCCGGAGCGTGCCCGTAGTCGCACTGCTGGCCCGGCGTCAGCGTCCAGCTGCACTGCAGATTGAACCGGGCGCCTGTCCCCACCATCGAAGCGCTGGCACCGGTCGCCGCCGCGCAGCTGGGATCCGGGACCGGATCCCACTGCGGGTTCGCCCCCAGCGACGAGCCCCAGTCGGCGATCCGCAGGCGCGCCTGGATGGCGTTGCCGGCGTAGGTGGCCGCGGTGGCGTTGGTCGGCTTGACGTGGAAGGTGTTGGCGCTGTTGATGTCGATCGTCGTCCCGCTGCCGAGAGCGTTCTGGACGGTGATGTCCTCGGATTGCAGATCGACGCCCGGCGCGCAGGTTGCGGCCCCGGTGTCGTCGATGCTGGTCCAGGCGGCGGAGCCACCGCCACCGAGCGGCGGCGGGAAGGTCAGCGGCAACGCAGTCGGATCGACCGTCGCCGCGCCGAGCGGGAACTTGAGCACGTCGGTGGTGCCGGTGCCGCCGTGGTCGGCGTCGACCTCGAACCACATCGCGAACGTGTCGCCGATGTCGACGCCGCCTGCCGCCGCCGTGGTGGGGATGCGCGCCCGGATGATCCACTCGTTGCAGGTGACGGGCAGCGCGGCGGTGTCACAGAACGCGTCCAGGCGCGCCTGGGCTGCGATGGTCGCGGGCACCGTCATGCTGGACCAACCAGTCGTGCCGGTCTGGGTCCAGGCATTGGCACTCATCACACCGGCGCCCACCCCGCCGGCCGTGGTGCTGGCGAGGGCGTCGCGCGTGAACTGAAACACCGTGCCCACGGTGGTCGCGGGGTTGTAAAAGCCGACCCAGACCTGGTCGCCAGGCGCGGCGCCGCCCCCGTCGCCGGTCACGTGCCAGCGAAGGACCAGCGCCTTGCTGCCGCCGGTGGTGTCGAGGAGGACGTTGAAGCTCTCTGGGCCGGCGCTGTAGCCATACGAATGGATCCAGCGCGGGTCGTCGTACGGCGCGGTGCCTGTCCACCAATCGGGCAACCCGGGCTGGAAGGGAACGCCGCCGCCACCGACCGGGAAGCAGGTCGGCGCCGCGGCAGCCGAGCGTACCGCCAACACGGCGCAGAGCCCCAGCGCCCAGGTGAACGGACCCATGTTCCGTCGCCACGCGAATCCACGTTTCATCCTCACGCTCCTCGACAATCTGGTTGTTGGAGCCGCCCGATGTGCTGGCGGCGGCGGTATGGCGCTATTGCGTGATGAGCAAATAGTAGTTGGAGGCCGGCTGACCCGTCTGTTGCATCACCCCCGACAGCGTCGTGGGAAGCGCCCCGAATCCGATCGACACGTACTTCACCGTCACCAGCGGGCCGGTGGAGGGGGCCTGGCGGACGACAGTCGGCTGATCGAACAGCGCCATCAGCCAGTACGTGCCGCCGGCGCTGATCGTGAGTGACTGACCTGCCGCTGCCGTGGCCGGATAGACGTTCGCGCCCGCCAGCACCGCCTTCGACTGTGCCGAGGCGACGAGCTGGAACGGGCTGCCACTCTGGTCCGTGTAAAGGCCCAGGCTCACCTGCGAGCCGGCGGCAGGCACCAGCATTCCAAATGAACGGATGGCCGTGCCGGCCGGCAAGGTGATCGACTGGCCGAGCAGCGTCTGGCGGCTGCCCATGGCGCCGAGATCCGTCGGGTAGCCGAGCACGCTGGGCGCCGCGCAAGCGGCGGTCGTGTGCCAGCAGTACTTTCCGCTGCCGCAGGGGGTGGTCTGCCCCTGAATGCATCCCTGCGCGTTGGCCATGCAGGTCAGGGTGGAGGTGTCGCTGCTGCAAGTCGTGCCCGTGGTGGCGCCGCAGCCCCCGGTCGGGGGCGGGCAGACGCACCGGGAGCCGCTGCAGACCAGACCCGAGGCCGCGCAGTTGGTGTCGGCCTCGTGCAGGCACCCTTTTGCGTCGGCCGTGCAGGCAACCAGCGTGTTGCTCTGGCAGGTGGTCTCGACCATCTGGCAATTCATGGGCGGCGCCGGACACTGGCAGGTGCCGTTGGGGAACGTCGTGTCGGCGCAGGTGAGCCCCGCCGCGCACGCCTTCGACGACGACTGGATGCAGCCGTTCACTTTCGCGCAGGTAACGACGGTGTTGCCGGTCGCGTCGCAGTAGGAGCCCGCACCCGCCTGGCAGGCCGTCACCGTCGGGCAGGCGCAGGTGCCCGTGGATGGCATGCAGGTTTGTGGTGACGGGCAGGCAACAGTGTTGGTGACCACCAGGCAGCCGTTCACCAGGCCGCACGTGATCGCGCTGGCGCGATCCGCCGAGCAGCTGTTTCCCGCGCCCGCCGCGCAGGCCGCCGGGACCGGCGGGCAGGTGCAGGCGGCGTCGGGCAGGTTCCCGGCGCAAGTGGTCGGCGCGGTACAGGATGTGGAGCTGAGCGAGGCCAGGCAGCCATTGCCGTCGAGACCGCATTTTTCGAGCTTGCCCCCGGCGCAGAGCGTCCCCGCGCTGGTGCATTCCGCCGGTGGCGTCGGGCACGCACCGCAGGTCGCGGTGCCGGCCGTGCCCGCGCAGGGCTGCGCGCAGGGCGTGGTGGCCGTGACGACCAGACAGCCGGCGGCGTCGGCGGCGCAGGTGACGACCGACTTGTTGTTGTTCGGATCGCAGAACGTGCCGGCCTTGCTGCAGGCGGCAGGTTTGGCGGGGCACTGGCAGACGGCGCTGGGGAACGCGCCGCCGCACGGTTCGGTGGCGGCGCAGGTGGCCGTTGCGCTCTGGTAGACGCAGCCGTTGGCGTCGACCGCGCAGGTCACCAGCGTGCCGTTGACGCAGGTCTTGCCCGCGCCCGTGCAATTGCCGGGAGGCGCCGGGCACTTGCAGGCGGCCACGGGCGCGCTCCCCTGGCAGGACTGCCGGCCGGGGCAGGGATTGTCGCTGCTCCAGGTCAGGCAAGCGCCGACCGGCACGCAGGTCTCGAGCCCCGACGTGCCGCAGCGCTGGTCGCCCGCCGCGCAGGTGTTCTGGCATCCACCGTCGGTGACGCTGCCCCCGTCGCGATCGGTCGTGCCCCCGCCGCCGCCGGCCGAACCTCCGCCGCCACCACCCCCGTGACCCGCGCCGCCGCTGCCGCCGGCGTGACCCGCGTTGCTTCCCGCCGCGCCCCCGTGCCCACCCGTCGCGGTACCGCCGCCGCCGCCCGTGCTCTCGGGCGGGCTGCCGTCGGCGCCGGGCTTGTAGCAACGCCCGTCGCCGCAGAAGAACCCGGCTGGACAGTCACTGTGGGTCGTGCAGGTGATCTGGCCATTGGGAAAGACCGGATCGAAGCAACCCGCGGTCGACATCGCCAGCGCCGCGCCGGCGAGGAGCCCCAGCCGCGCCAGCCCGCTTGCCACGTGCATCAGAACGACATCCGCATCCCGGCCGCGACGCCGCCGCGGCCCAGCGAAACGCTGACCGCCGGCGTCTCGGCCCGCGGGCTGCTCTCGGCGCCCATGTAGTAGAGGATCGCGCTGGTGATCAACGCGGCGGCGCCCACCGCGTACCCGACCGTCTCCAGCGTCTGCGCCCGCTCACCGCTGTTGAACTTGCTTTGCGAATAGATGCCCACTTTGGCGTCGTTGCTCACCTCGGCCGAAAGCGAGCTCGCCCGCAGGCCCATGGCGACGCCGCCACCCACAGCCAGGATCCCCACCCCGCCGACGACCAGGGCCAGGACCTTCAGGTGGTGCGCGCGCGCCGGCGACGTGCCCGTCGCGGCCGCCTGCACCACGACGACGGGCGCCACGCCGGCCGGGGCGGGAGCCGGAGCGGGCGCCACGGCAGGGGCGGACACACGCGTTTCGGACTCGAGCTCGCTGATGTGCTTTTCGAGCCGCGCGCGCTCGTCCGGGGAGGCCGCCGTCTCTTTGCGCAGGTACTCGCGGAATCGCGTGACCGCCTCGGTCGTGCGGCCGTTCTGTTCGAAGCAGCGCCCCTGGTTGTAGATGTAGGTCGAATCGTTGGTCTCGGCGTAGAGCTCGGCGAGAAGCTCGATTCCTCTGTCCGCGTGGCCGCCGAGACAGCTCTTCTTTGCCTCCACCTCTCTTTGATCGCGGTCCTGAGCCTGCGCGCCCGGGACCGCCGTGACGACCAGCAGGGAGGCCAGCGCGCCGCGAAGGCCCAGCCTGACGGCGCGCCGGGGCGCGGGCGACGTCCCCTGGCGACGATTGTTGGCTGTCACCACTTCTCCACCTGTTTCGAACGCGCCTGCACGGGGCCCGGCGTCGCGGGGGGCGTCGTCGGCCCGGACGGTGTGGCGCTGGCGGTCTTCTTGGCGGCGCGGGCGTCATGCCTGTGAGCGTGCCGCTTGCCCTGCTCCTGCACGGGGGCGTCGTCCGGTTCTGCGGTCGCCGCGGCCATCGAATTGGTCCGGCCAGGGCCCCGCGCGGGCTCCGCCGGTGCCGGCAGGCTGACGGATGGCACTGGCGCGGTGGTGCGCGGCGCCAATCTCTCGATCGCCACATCCGGTGCGGGTGCTGGCAAGGGCGCGGCAAAAGTGGCCGCGCCAGTCGCCTTGGGAGCAGGGGCGCGCCGGCCCCCGATTGCGAGCGTCGCGATCATCGCCGCCAGCGCCGCGCCGCCGCCGACCAGCAGGCTCGGTCGCCGCCAGATCGGTCGTCGCGGCACGGCGGCGCGGTCGCTCTCGTTTTGACCAGGCGCGACCTCTCCGCTGGCCGACCCCAGCGTCGTCGGCGTTCGGAGGTGCGCCGGTGCCGCGTCGCCATCCGGCACTGCCGGACCACTGCCCGGCCGGAACCCGGAGGCGAACCCGCGCGGCGGCGCGCCGATGGACGTGCGCAGAGCCGCATCCAGCTCGTTCATCGATTGCCAACGGTCGTCCGGGGGCTTGGCCAACGCCTTCAGGATGACCGCCTCCAGCTCTGCGGGGATTGCCGGGTTCTTGGCGCGCGGCGGTGGCACCGGCTTCGTGACGTGCATGAGCACGATGTCCCCCCAACCGGGGCTCATGAAAGGTGGCGCGCCGACCAGCATCTCGAAAAGGATGATCCCCAGCGCGTAGACGTCAGTCCGGTGGTCGATCTCCTCGGTGATTCCACGGCACTGCTCGGGCGACATGTAGGGCGGCGTGCCCATGACCGAGCCCGTTTGCGTCTTGGCGCCGCCACCCGACAGCTCGCCGCGCAGCTTGGCGATGCCGAAGTCGAGCACCTTCACACGCGCGCCGAACGGCCGCCCGTCGTCCGGCACCAGGAAGAGGTTGTCAGGCTTGAGGTCCCGGTGGACGATCTCTTTGCCGTGCGCCGCCTGCAACGCCGAGGCGGTCTGCGTCGCCACGTCGACGGCTTCGGCGACCGGGAGACGACCGCGCTCGATTCGCTTGGCCAGGCTCTCCCCCTCCAGGAACTCCATCATCAGGTAGGGAACCCCCGACGGCAGCAGCCCAACGTCGATGATGTCGATGATGTTTGGGTGGTGGATGGCGTTGGCTGCGCGCGCCTCGTTCATGAAGCGCTCGACCAGGCCCCGGTCCTGCGCGAGCTCCGGCCGGAGCACCTTGATGGCGGCCTTGCGCCCCATGAACGGGTGCTCGGCGAGATAGACGGCCCCCATGCCGCCCTCTCCCACGATCGAACGCACCTCGTAGTTGTTGATCCGCTCGCCGATCACGCCTGCCCCGCTTCATCAGACCTGCGGTTCTGGCCCGCGTCAACAAGTCGGCGACAATCTCGCGACACCCTGGCGGTCTAACGCCGAAGGCTCGGATTCTTCCTCGGGAAAACGCCGAGCCGCAGAGCAGATTGGTACGACGGTGTAAGGTGCTCGGCGACATCCGGCGGAGCGCCTCGCTGGGAGATCGCTCAACGAACGTGATAGAGGCGAATGGAGGTACCGGCCACCGTAACGGGGACATGGGCCTCGAGCCAGGCGAACGAGCCCGGCGGCACCTGCCCCTCTCGGTAACGGGAATTGATGTCGCAGGGGTCCCGGAGGAGCATGAACGTGCTGCGATTGCGGTAGTAGTTCTCGCTGATGGCGATCCATCCGGTGGTTGGCCGGCCGGGGACGAGCGGCTCGAGGTGGGGCAGACCGTGGCGGCACTGCCGCAACATGCCGAAGAAGGCGATTTGCAACCTGTCGATGCCGCGCGCCTGCGCCTCACGCCGCAGCTCGAACAGGTCCTGGCCCCAATCGAGGTCGGAATCGAGCAGCACCTTGGCGGGATCGGAGCCGGCCAGAACATTGAAGTAGCCGAGCGCTCGCGAGCGCGCCGCCACGACAGTGCCCACCTGTATGAGGACGAGCGTCGTCACAAGCAGCGCCGCCATTTGCCGCCGTCGTCCCTGCCAGGCACCCAGCACATCGTCCGTGGTGCGGGCCACCGCCACCGCAAGCAAGGGCAGCAGCACGAACACATGGCGGATCCCCAGGTTCACGTGACTCCGCAGCGACACCAGCAGGATGCCGAACGCCGCCAGCGCGACGGCGAGGGCGCCCCACTGTCCGGGACGCGGTCGGACGAGCCGCGGAAACGCGAGCAGGAGCAGCGCCAGCAGCGGCAGCGGCGTTTTCACGAGCAGCGCGATCGGATAGAAGCCCAGGAAGCCGTGGTGGGAGGTTTTCCCCAGTAGGTAGGCGTCGTGTCCGACGCGATCGTGAGCGGCCAAGAAGAGAACGCCGTGAAAGAGCTCCGGCATGGGCAGCCGGGCATGCAGGAGGAAGGCGGCCAGCGCGCCGCGATGCGCCGGCGTTGGCACGATCTGGATCCAGCCCTTCACCTCGGGGGTGAGATCGTCCACGCGGCCTACCGAAAATCGGTAACCGGCCCAGGTCACGAGAAAGCCGACGGTGGCCGCCAGCACCGCCTGCCCGGCCAGTCCCCGAAATGCCCGGGGGGACCCATCGCCCAGCGGGCCCCCAGGGCTTCGGGCGATTTTGCGCGCGACCACCAAGGCCAACCCGGCGACGGGGAGAAACGCCAGCGTCGAGAACTTGCACAACAAGGCGATCCCTGCAGCAGCCCCCGCCGTCGCGGCCCGAGCCGGCGAGGGCCCCTCGAACCAGCGCACGAGCGCCAGCAGAGCCAAAAGAAAGGTCCCCACGAACGGCACGTCCGTGGTGGCGAGCGCCCCGTGCGCCGCGAGGGCGGGGAGTGTGGCAGTGAGGGCGACCGCGACCAGCCCGGCGAGCGGCCGACGGCGTCCGTCCGCCAGGCCCCAGGCGGCGGCCACGGCCAGCAAGAAAAAGGGAAAGGTACCGAGGCGGGCGCGTCCGAGGTTCGTCTCGAACCCCGCGCCACCGTACAAGAGGTCGGTCCCCAGCTCCCAGGTCCTATCCCACGAATGCGTCTCGGGGTCGAAGCCCGGCGGCGGCGGGAGGCGCATGCCGTGCAGGTAGGGGAGCGCCGCGATCGCCAGTCGGGCAAGCGGCGGGTTCTCGGTCCACTGCGTATAGGTACCGAACTGCCACCATTCCAGCCCGCAGGCGAGGTGGTTGCTCTCGTCGAAAGTCCCAGACAGTGCGCCGCGAGCTCCCCACAGGGCGAAGATGCCAATCAGCGCGGCGCCGATCGTCGCGACCCGGAGCGCGCGGCGCGTCCCCCGTCGGCCCACTGTCGCCTCAGCCTCCATCGCCGGCGCAGCTTAGCCGAAGACCGCCCCCGCAGAGGGCGGTGGGCGGAGGCCTAGAATCCCTCGTCGAGCAGGGCGAAGGAGGTCTTCACGGGGCGGAGCTGCCAGATCTCGGCATATTGCGTGACGATGTTCAGACAGGCGAGGAGCTGGCGCTTGTACTCCTGGATGCGCTTGATGTGCACCACGAGCATCGCCTCGGGAGGCAGTTGCACCCCTCCCCGCCGGCGCACCAGCTCCGCCACCTCGCGCTTCTTGGCCTCGCTTCTTGGCCTCGCTCCTTGGCCTGTTTGACGGCCCGAAGGCCCTCCAGGAAATCGTCGTCGTCGGCGAACTCCCGCAGATGCTCGAGCCGGGCCGAGCTCGGGCTCGTCAATCCAGCCCGGCCCGAGGTAGGGGCTGATGTGGCGGGTCAGGCGCGGGTTGGCGTGGAGCATCCATCGCCGCGGCGTCACCCGATTGGTCTTGTTGTTGAACCGCTCGGGCCACAGCTCGCAGAAGTCCGTCAGCAGCTCCGACTTCACCAGATCCGACGGAGACGGCAAGTTCTCGTGTGCTTTCGCGCTGTTTCGGGGCCCTTCCCACGGGCTCGCTTCGCACATCGCTGTTGCGCCGGGTCGCGGTTTGCTGGCAAGCTGCGCGGGCGCGGGGGCGCGGAATGCGTAACAAGCGCTTTAGAATCAGAGGGTTGGCGGCGGCGATCGCGGTGGTGGCCGGCTGCGGGCATAGCCAGGCGCCCGCCCCGTCGTCGCCTCCGGCAGTGCCCGCTCCCCCCGCGCCCTGCCCGCCGCCCGAACCGCTCCACATCAGCCTCACGGCTGACGCCCATCTCAATCCCAGCGACCGCGGCGAACCCCTGGCCACCGTGGTGCGCATCTATCAGTTGAAGGGGACCGGGCGGGTCACGGTCGCGTCGTTCGACGACCTCATGGACCACGACCGAGACACGCTGGGCGAGGACTTCGTCGCGCTTCAAGAAGTCACCATGAATCCCGGGACCAAGCTGGATCCGCCCCTCTTCCGCGCGGCGGACGCCACCCACGTCGCGGTGGTCGGTCTGTTTCGGCGCCCGAGCAGCACCACCTGGCGCGCCATCGAGAAGCTGCCGCCCGCCGATCCGCAGTTCTGCCACCCCGCGCCGCCGCCGGATCCCAAAAAGGACGGAAAGAAGAGCAACAAGCCGGGCGACAAGCCGCCCCAGCCCCCGAAAGATCCGACGCTGCGGTTTTCGCTGGAAGAAAATCGCCTGAGGACGATTAAAACGCCATGAAGCCGCCGCAGAGGGTCGTCTGGTCAGAGGGGATGCTGGTTTCTCCGCAGCATCTGCAGCAGCAGGACCTCTATCACGAGCGGCTGCTGGACGACCGGATTGCGGCCCTGTCGCCGTACCGGTGGGGCGTCGTCTCCGTCGAGCTCGACGCGGGCGCGCTGGGATCCGACCAGCTGCGGTTGACCCGCTTCGTCGGGGTCCTGCCGGACGGCCTTTATCTCGGGTTCGAGGGGAAGGACGCCGAATGCCCGGCTGCTCGCCCGATCGGCGAGCACTTCAGCCCCACCCAGCCGTTTTGCGAGGTGTTCCTGGCGGTCCCCAAAGAGCGCGAGGGGGTGCCCAGCGTCGCCACGGATCAGATCACGGGCACGGCCGCGGACGCCACGAAGGCGGCCCGGGCCCGTTACCGGGCGGCGACCCGCAGCGTGGCCGACCTGACCGGCAACGCCGCCGACCTGCAGATGGCCTTCGCGCGCCGCAACGCCGTGATCCTGTTCGGCGACGAGGCGCGCGACGACTACGACGCGATCAAGATCGCCGAGATCGTCCGCGACGGCGCGGGCGCGCTGCTCAACAACGAGGCCTACATCCCCCCGGCGCTGCGGATCGACACGTCGCCCTTTCTGATGGCAGGGGTCCGGCGGCTGTTGGCGCTGATGGTCGCCAAGCAGCGCCTGCTGTCCGGTGACCGCCGGCAGCGCGACGGCGCCAGCATCGAATTCAGTTCGGGTGACGTGACGCGGTTCCTGCAGCTCAGCACCATCAACACGGCGATACCGGTGCTGGCGTACGCGGCGGCCAACGGCGAGATCAGCCCGTCGCAGCTCTACATGACCATGATCCAGGTGGTCGGCGCGCTGGCGACGTTCTCACCGGACGTGGAGCCCTGGAAGCTGCCGGTGTTCGCGCATACCGATCTGCGGGGCACCTTCGAGGAGCTGCTGGCCCGGGCCACCGCGCTGCTTCGCACGACCATCCGTGAGACGCACATCTCGGTGCCGTTGGACCTGAATCAGTCGGTCTACCTGGGCAAGCTGGACGAAGATCGGCTGCTGACGGCGACCCACTACGTGCTGGCGGTGCGGTCCGAGCTTCCCCCCGAGCAGCTGCTGCAGCGCCTGCCTGGCCTGTGCAAGATCGCCTCGCAGGCGCAGTTGCCGCAGGTGCTGCGCTCGGCCGCGACGCCGGGCGTCCCGATCCAGGCGACTCACCGGCCACCCGCCGAGATCCCGGTGCGCGCCGGCGTCACCTACTTCCAGTTGAACTTGCAAAACGACTATTGGCGGTCGATCCAGCAGGAAAAAGGGGTGGCCATCTACCTGCCGCCGCCGTTCGATCCGGCGCACGTGAAGCTGGAGCTGCTGGCGGTGCCGCGGGCCGGTTGACAGAGGGCGAGAGCGAGGTTCGCGATGGACAAGATCAACGAGATCACCTCCGAGTGCTTCATCGCGCTCAGCCAATTGCGCGAGCTGGACGGCGGCGCGATCGCGCCCGAGGCGGTGCACGGCCGCCTGAAGGGCTTCGTCGACAGCTTGCGCACGAAGGCCCGCGAGTCCGGGATGTCGGGACGCGAGGCCGATGACACCGCCTATGCGATCGTCGCGCTGGCCGACGAGATCGCGATGGGCAAACCCGAGCCGCTGCGCGGCTACTGGATGGGCCAGCCGCTGCAGCTGGTGTTCTTCAACGAGACGCTGGCCGGCGAGGGGTTCTTCGCACGCCTCGCCGAGATCCGGCGCGACCCGCGGCGGGCGGACACGCTGCGCGTCTACTACCAGTGCCTGCTGTTCGGCTTTCAGGGCAAGTACTCGATCCGGGGCGGCGACCTCGAGCTGATGCGCCTCATCGACTCGCTGCGGCCGGAGGTCGAACGAAACGTCGAGCCGCCCGACAGCCTCTCGCCGGCCGGCGAGCCGCCCGACGAACCGCTGGTTCGCGCCTCCCGCAACAACCTCTTTTTGTACCTGGCGCTGGGGATGTTCGCGGCCGCCATCGCCGTCTTCGTGGGGTTGAAGGTGTCGCTGTCCCATCAGATCGCTGAATTGACGGCGCGGGTCGCCGAGCTGTCGCACTGAGGCGGCCATGCTGAAGTACATCTTCGCGGCGATCTTCATCGCGCTGGCCTGGGCGGTGGTGCTGGTGTTCCACACCGTCGTCCCCATGTGGCCGGCCATTGCCGCCACGGCCGTCATCGTGGGCGGCCTACTGGCCTACGTCATCTACAAGCTGGTCTCGGCGCGCACAGCGGCGGCGGCCATCGAGCGCAGCTTGCGCGAGCAGGCCTCGGCGCACGCCGGCGGCATCCGGCCGGACCTGCGCGCGGAGATCTCCGCCATGGAGGCCGAATTCGAGCGGGCCGTCCAGACGCTGAAGAGCTCGAAGCTGGGGCGAACCGGGCGCGACGCGCTGGGCCTGCTGCCCTGGTACGTGATGATCGGCCCGTCGGCCTCGGGCAAGACCACCGCCATCCGCAACTCCGGCATCAAGATGCCGGTCGGCAAGAGCGCCAAGGTGCGCGGGGTGGGCGGCACGCGCAACTGCGACTGGTGGATGACCAACGAAGCGATCCTGCTGGACACCGCCGGCCGCTGGAGCACCGACGAGGATGACCGGGACGAGTGGCTGGCGTTTCTCGACGTCCTCAAGCGGACGCGGCCCGGCAAGCCCATCAACGGCATCTTGCTGGCGGTCGGCGCGCCGGACCTGACCGGCTCGCCCGAGGAGATCGCAGACCTGGCCGCCAAGCTCCGCGAGCGGATCGACGAGGTGATCACGCGACTGGACTTGGTCGTCCCGGTCTACCTGATGGTCACGAAGTGCGACCTCTTGTCGGGGTTCATCGAGACGTTCGAGGACCTCAAGGATCGCGACCGCGGACAGATTTGGGGATTCACGCTGCCGGTGGCCGCGGAGCACGAGGACCATGTCGAGGCGTTCGCGCAGCACTTCGACGACCTGGGCGAGGTGCTCGAGCGCTACGCCGTCCGGCGGATGGCGGAAGAGCGCCGCATCGAGGCACGCGAGCGCATCTACGCATTCCCGCGGCAGTTCGATTCGCTGCGGCAGGGCCTCATCGACCTGGTGGCGAATCTGTTCGGACAGAGCGTCTACCAGGACGCGCCCATCATGCGCGGCGTCTACTTCACCAGCGGCACGCAAGAGGGGCGCCCCATCGACCGCGTCATGGCCAGCATGGCCGAGGCGTTCGGCGTCCGCCCGCCCGTCCTGGCGGCCTCGACGACCAAGCCCAAGAGCTACTTCGTCCGCGATCTGTTTCAGCAGGTGGTGTTCCCCGACGCGGCGGTGGCGGTCCGCAGCACGCGCGGCCTACGCCGGCAGCGCGCGATCCGGTGGTTGACCGCCGGGGTTGCGCTGGCGATCTCGGCGGCATTCCTGGCGCTGCCGATCTCGTCGTACCTCAACAACACGAAGCTGGTCCAAGATGGACGCGCGTTCGTGGAACACCTGTCGGAGCAGCGCGCCGACGCCGTGCTGTCTTCGCGTTCGCTGGAACGGGCCGAACCGATGGCCACCCGACTGTCGGCGCTGGCCATCAACGGGCCGGAGCTGTCGCACGAGTTTGGTCTCTACCCCGGCGACGATCTGCTGGTGCCGCTGCGGGCCGCCGTCGAGCAGCTGCTGGTCGCGCCCCTTTTGCGGGTCGAGGCTGGCCGCCTGCAAGACTTCGCTCGCGGTCGCGGCGACGCCGACGAGGCGCAGGCCCAAAATGGCCTGGTGCTGGAGCTGCTGCTGACGCAGCCGAAGGCCGCCGACGAACCAGCGCCCGAAAACGACCACTGGAAAGACAAGTGGGTGGACGTGTCGGGCCGGCAGGCCGGCGAGCTGTGGGTGCTGATGGCCGGTGAAGACGCCACTGCGCGCGCCCGGCACGCCGTCGAAGCGGCGGTGCGTTTCTACGCGGCGCGCGCGGCGACGGTGAGCGACCTGCTCGAGCGGAAGCCCGCCCTTGGTCAGGTGATCTCGCGCGCGCGGACGGCGCTGGTGGGCTCCCACGAGGGGGATCCGCTGGCCGACGTGCTGCGCGACCCGGCGCTGCCGCGGGACGTCCACCTGGTCGACGTGCTGGGCGGCGCGGTCACGGTGTTCCAGCAGCCGCCAGCCACCTCCGGGACGCGCGGCGGGCCGACAGTCCCGGGGGCGTTCACGCCTGCCGGCTGGAAGGTCGTGCGTGAGCGGATCACGCGTCTCACCGCCGACCACAGCCACGACGAGAACGCCTGGGTCTTGGCCGCGCCCAAGGTGCGCGAGGGGGCGGACGCCACCACCCTGCGAACGGAGTACTTCCGCCGGTACGTCGACGCCTGGAAGGCCTTTCTGCTTTCGCTGGCGATTCGCGAGCCGACCAGCGTCGACGACGCCCGCGCGCTGATAAAGCTGCTGGTGACCGCCAAGCCGCTGGACGCGGTCTGGAAGAACGCCGGCCGCGAGCTGATCTTCAAGGACGAGGCCACGGCATTGCTGGCGGCCGGCAAGGCGGCGCTGGCCGACAAGCTCAACGACGCCAAGAAGAGCTTGCCGCCCGGCGTCGACATCGGCGGCATCGGCGGCGACTTCGCCGGGGGGCGCCGCGGCGACGAGCTGACCAGCCCCGAAGACGTGGGGCGGGAGTTCTCGAGCTTTTTGAACTTTGGGCTGACCAAGCCGACCGGCCTCGACAGCTACGGGCAGGTCCTGGGCGAGATCGCGGCCACGCTGGGCGACTCCGGCGCGCCCGACGCGGCGGCTTTCACCACCGCGCTCAAGGGCGCGCGGCTGAAGCTGCAGACGCTGATCGGCACCTACAACGACCACAACTGGGAGGCGGCGCTGCTGGACAAGATGCTGTCGCCGCCGCTATCGGGTGCCGAGCTGGCGGTCACCGGCGCAACCGGCGACTCCGCCAACCGCAAATGGTGCGAGAACGTGGTGGTCGTGTTCGACCAGCTTCTGGCCGGCAAGTACCCCTTCAACCCCAGCCGGCGTGCGCGCGAGGTGCCGGTGGCGGAGATCGACAAGGTGTTCCAGCCCAAGGGCGGCGCGCTGTGGCAGTACTTCGCGACGGCGCTGCAGGCCGACTTCGATCACCCGGCCGGCACGACCATCTTCCAGCTGAAGGATCAGGCCACCGTCAAGTACAAGGCCAGCCTGCCGGCGTTCCTCAAGCGCGCCCAACAACTGACGGACCTGCTTTACGGCAAGGACGGCAGTCGCCTGGGGATCACGGTCGGCATGCGCATCCGCGCGTCGGCGCCGTACACCAAGCTCACCTTCGAAACCGGCGGCCGAAAGCTGACCTACTTCAACGCGCGCGAGCGCTGGGAAGAGTTCCCCTGGCCGGGGCGCGGTGCCGTGTTCCACACCTTCCTGGGCGCCAACGAGGGGCAATACGGCTACCTGGAAGGCGAGTGGGGGCTCTTCCGCCTGCTGGACGACGCCAAGCTGACCGTCTCGTCGGACGGCGAAGAGTACCTGTCGGCCGTCTGGTCGCCCGCCAGCGGCGCGCCGTCCATTCGCGCGGACGTGAGGCCGGCGGCCCTCCTGCACGCGTTCCGCGGGATCGAGATCCCGCGCGGCATCGTGGTCGGCAGCTCGGGGTGCGGTCGATGAGCGGCGCGGGCATCTATGGCAAGGTGGCGAGCCAGCCCGACTTCCTGCGCGCGGGCGCGGGCAGCTTCTCGCAGGCCGGTCTCGACCGTTGGTTTCAAGACGGGATGGAGCTGCTGCGGGCCGAGGGGACCAGCCTGCCCGCCACGCCAACCGCCTTCCTGTTGGCGCCGCCCGAGTCCGCCGTCGCGTTTGCCGGCGTCTTCGCCCCCAGCGCCGACGCGGCTGGTCGGTCCTTCCCGCTGGTCGTCTTCAGCGAAATCGACGCCGCCGGGCTTCCGGAGAGGCTGCCGTCAGTGCCCGCCGCCGTCGCGCCATTCCTGAATGACGCCGTCATGCTGACGATCGCGGCCGCCAGCTCCGACGGACCGACGCTGGCCGCGCAGGCCCAGGCGTTGAAGCCGGCTTCGCTGGCGGTCGGCGCGAACGACGAAGCGTGGCGGCACCAGCCGCGCGCGACGGTGCTGGAGGCGCTGGGCGGCTCACCGGCCGCGCTCGCCTACGCGCTGCGAACCTTGCAGATGGCGACCGATCGCGCCCGCACCGGCGGCGCCGCCGCGGGTGTCACGGTCGATGCGCCCGCGCCCACCGCCGAGGCGGTCGGCCTGTGGCTGGAGATCATCCGCCGTCGCCTGGGCCCGCGGGCCCTGCCCGGCCTCATCTGGACGGAGGGTCTCGAAGGGCGCCTGCTGGTCACCATCGGCCCGCTGGCTCCCGCCGCCCTCGCCTACCTGGCCAACCCGCGTCACCGCAGCTCGAAGCTCTGGCCGCTTCGGACAGCGGCCGCCGCCGCGACGGACGAAGCGCTGCGCGCGCTCACCCCGGAGCAGCGCCGCCTGGTCGAGAACCCCGGCGCCACCCTGGGCGACCTGGCGGCGGCGTTCGCGACGTCGCCGTAATCTGCGTCAGTCGAACTTGTACGTGAAGTCGTCGGCCTGAGTCGACACCGCCACGCGCGCGACCGGGCGCCCCTCGCCCAATCGTCCCAGGATCTCCTGGCTGATCCGTGGCAACAGCGTGTTGGTCAGGATCGCGTCGATCATGCGCCCGCCGCTCTCGAGCTCCGTGCAGCGGCTGACGATCAGCTTCACGACGCCGTCGTCAAATTCGAACGGCACCCCGTGCGCGTCCTTGACCCGCTTGGCGACCCGTCCCAGCTGCAGCCGCACGATCGCGCCAATCATCTCGTCGCTGAGCGGGTAGTACGGGATGGTGACCAGCCGGCCCAGCAGCGCCGCCGGGAACACCTTCAGCAGCGGCGTCCGCAGGGCCGCCGCGATCCCCTCCGGCTCCGGCTTGAGCTCCGGGTCCTTGCACATGTTGGCGATGAGGTCGCTGCCGACGTTCGAGGTCAGCAGGATCAAGGTGTTCTTGAAGTCGATGAGGCGCCCCTCGCCGTCCTCCATGACGCCCTTGTCGAACACCTGAAAGAAGATCTCGTGGACGTCCGGGTGCGCCTTTTCGACCTCGTCGAGCAGCACCACGCTGTAGGGCCGCCGCCGGACCGCCTCGGTCAGCACACCGCCTTCGCCGTAGCCGACGTAGCCGGGAGGCGCTCCCTTCAGCGTCGAGACGGTGTGCGCCTCCTGGAACTCGCTCATGTTGATGGTGATCAGGTTTTGCTCGCCGCCGTAGAGCGCCTCGGCCAGTGTCAGCGCGGTCTCGGTCTTGCCGACGCCTGACGGCCCCGCCAGCAGGAAGACGCCGATCGGCTTGCGCGTGTCCGACAAACTGGCCCGCGAGGTCTGGATGCGCCGAGCGATCATGTCCAGCGCGTGGCGCTGCCCGATCACGCGCTGGCTCAGCGTGTCCGCCAGCTTCAGCACCGACTGGATCTCGTCCTTCACCATCCGGCCGACCGGGATGCCCGTCCAGTCGCCCACGACCGCCGCCACAGCCTGCTTGTCGACGGTCGGGAAGATGAGCGGCGCCTCACCCTGAATCTGGTGAAGCTCGTGCTCGAGTGCCTTCAGTTTGCCGCCCTCGGTCGCACCTTTCCCGCCGCGACGAATCTCGCTGACCTTCGCGACCAGGTCCTTTTCGACCTTCCAGCGCGACTCCAGCGCGACCAGCCGCGTCTTCTCCGCGTCCAGCTTGGCGCGGGTGGCGCCCTCACGGTCCGCGGTGTCCCAACCGCCCGCCTTCTCACGCGCGATGATCTCCTGCTCGACCTCCAGCGCGGAGATCCGGCTGCGGCAGTCGTCCAGCTCGGCCGGGACGGCGCTCTGGCTGATGGCCACGCGGGCGCAGGCCGTGTCGAGGAGACTAACCGCCTTGTCCGGCAGCTGGCGCGCCGGAATGTAGCGATGGGACAGCGTGACGGCCGCCTGCAGCGCCTCGTCCAGGATCGGCACCCCGTGGTGCGCCTCCAGGGTCGACGCCATGCCGCGCATCATCACCAGCGCCTTGTCCTCTTCCGGCTCGGGGATCTGAACGACCTGAAACCGCCGGGTCAGCGCCGGGTCCTTTTCGATGTGCTTCTTGTACTCGGCCCAGGTCGTGGCCGCGATGGTCCGCAGCTTGCCGCGCGCCAGCGCCGGCTTCAGCAGGTTCGCCGCGTCGCCGGTGCCGGCGGCGCCGCCCGCGCCAACCAGCGTGTGCGCCTCGTCGATGAACAGGATGATCGGCTTCGGCGAGGACTGCACCTCGTCGATCACCTGTCGCAACCGACTCTCGAACTCGCCCTTCATGCTGGCGCCGGCCTGCAAGCAGGCCCACGTCCAGCGCGCGCAGCGTGACGTCCTTGAGGGGCGGCGGCACGTCGCCGGCCGCGATGCGCAGCGCGAACCCCTCGACGACGGCCGTCTTCCCCACCCCGGCCTCGCCGGTCAGAATCGGGTTGTTCTGCCGGCGCCGCATCAGGATGTCGATGATCTGGCGGATCTCGTCGTTGCGGCCCGAGATCGGATCGATCTCCTTCTTGCGCGCCCGCTCGGTCAAGTCGACGGAGAACTTGGCCAGCGCCTCGCCCTTCCCCATCGCGGCCGGCGCCATGCCGCCGCTTGCCGCGCTGTCTGACGCCGGCCCAGCGGCCGTCGGCCGCGCCCCGGCCTCGGGAGAGCCGTTCGTCATCGCCGCGAACTCGTCGGTCAGGCGATCGCCCCGCAGCTTCTCGAACTCACGTGACATCGCGATCAGCGCGTTGCGCAGCACCGGGGTCTTCACGGCGCCGACCATGAGGTACCCGGTACGGACTTGCGTGTCGCCGAACAGAAGACTGCCGTAGACCCACCCGCGCTCGATCGCCTCTTCGATCTGCGCCGAGAAGTCGGAGATCGAGGTCGCGCCGCGCGGCAGCCGGTCCAGCGCCTCGGTCATGTTCTTGGCCAGGCGACCCGGATCGATCTGGAAGGCGCCCACGATCCGGTGCAGGTCGGAGTCCTGCTGCTGCAGGATCTGATGGAACCAGTGCACCAGCTCGACGTACGGATTTCCGCGCAGCTTGCAGAACGTGGTCGCGCTCTCGATGCTCGAGTACCCGAGCGGGTTCAACTTGCCGAAGAGGGCGACGCGGCTGATCTCTGACATCGTGAGCTCCTTAGGTTCCCGGCTGCCTGACGGACTGTGACACTTCTGTTTGTGGATCGAGGATCAAATCTTCGCGGCGCGCGTCCACGGCGCGCCCCAGCCAGGCGGTCCAAGACAGACGGGACCGACCCAGCCGAAACGGCTCTTCGACCTTTTCTTCCAGAATGAGCCGCAGATCCCAGTGCAGCTCGTCCCCGACGTAGGAGCGGACCATCGCCGTCAGCTTGGGCAACGCAGTCCCCCCGGGCAGCAGAGACTGAAACTTCGCGCGATCGAGCGGTCCCAGCACGACCCTGAACTTCTGCTGGCGGGTCCAGGTCCGCGCCCCCAGCATCGACGAGATCCCCAGGCGTCCGGCGCCGCCGTCCGCCCCCAGGCGCCAGCGCCGGTCGGCGGGCAAATCGATCCACTCACCCATGAAGCTCTGGATGCGGGCCGGGACGCCGAAAAAATCGCCGGCCATGGCCGCCAATCCCTCGGCGTTCCGGTGATGAGGCGCCAGGCGGCCCGCGTAGTGCAGCTTGGCGAGATCGGGAAAGGCGTCGCGGTTCCGCAACGAGGCGAGCCCCAGGGCCACCAGCGCCCCGACGTACAGCTCGAAGCGGTCGGTGGCGGGAAGATCCCGGCTGACCGCCGGCTGCCCGGCCGCCCAGGCCCGGTAAAAGAACATCAACATCCGGTGGTGGAACAGGTCGAAGAACCTGGCCATCGTCGGGTCGTCGGCGTTCCGCTGCCGATCCCGGGCGTACTCGGTCAGGTGCAGGGGCAACGGGCCGTTCGGCCCCAGCAGCCCAAAGAAGTTCACCAACAGGCGTGGCGGCCCTTCGGGGCTGGACGCCAGGCCCGATAAGGATGACGCCGCAAACGAGAGCGACGGTTCCTGCCCCAGGCGCAGCGGCTCGTCCGCCGGCCGCAACCCCTCGCCGAAGCGCGGTCGGTCCGGCGAATCGCGATGTACCGCCTCCAGGCGGCGCATGGCCTGGAAGAAATCGAACTGGTGCGCCGCGCGCGACAGCCCGTCGAGCATGCGCGTCCACCGGCCCGCCCGCTCCCGCGCCGCCTGGTCGTCGCTTAGATGAGGTGGCGGAGCCCCGGTCTCGCTCGCCATCGCATGATCTCCCCGCGCTGCACCGTCCGGAGCACCGTCTCTGTAAATGAATTGATCGCCACGTACTTGGCGAAGAATCGTTCCAGGACGGAGCCCAGCAGGAACACGCCCGCACCCTCGAACGCCCCCTCGTCGGCGGTGAGCGTGATCTCCAGACCGCGCCCGAACGTCGTGGGCCCCGGAACCGGCAGCGCGCGTGTGATCCCGGTGCAGGCCGTCGATCGAATGCCGTCGATCTGCTTGCGCACGCCCGGGTCAGAGATCTCGGCGTAGAGGGACAGCAACTCGCGCAAGGCCCGGGCGTTCCCGCCGCCCCCGCCCGCCTCGTCGACCAGCGACAGGTAATTGAGCGACAGATGGCTCACCAGGCGCCAGGCCGTCTCGCCGTTCGCGTGTGACGCGTAGGGGGACGTGGGTCCCGCCAGGCAGCGCACCGACTCTACGGGCGCCCCGGACTCCAGCGTGAAGTCCGTGCGCCCCTGCCCCAGCGACATGTGCAGCGGCAAGTCGCGGTTCGTGCAGATCGTCTCGACGGAAAGCTGGCGCAGGTTCGAGCGATACGGCGCCTCGGCTGGGTCGACCAGCGAGACGAACACCTCGCTGCCGACGTAGCTGGAACGGGCGCCGCGGGCCCGCTGCCGCGCCGACAGCAGGCGAGGCTGCCGCTGGATCGTGTAGTACGCCTGCGCGTCGCTATCGGCCGTATCGACGTTCCAGGCGTAGAACGGCCGGAACACCTGCTTGACGTCCGCCGCCGAGCCATACCCCGTCACCTCGCCGACCGAGTGGACCTCGAAGTCCATCGGGCGAGTCCGGTCGGGGACCACGTGATAGTCGCTGGTCGACTCGGTCAGGTGGATGCGGTCCGCCTTGCGCGGAAAGAGATTGGCGGCCGGCGCGCAGAACAGGCCGAAGTTCTGGGTGTTGACGACGCCGTCCAGCGTTCGGTCGTCGCCGTCGGCGACCAGGACGATCTCCAGCTCGGTTCCGGTGAGCCGCCGCACGGCCGGCAACAGCCCCCGCAGCTTGACGAACAGATAGCGCGCCGGGAACGCGAAGTATTCCTGCAGCAGCCGGTATCCCTGGAACGACCGCGGGCCGTACGGCAGCAGCGCCTCGTCATCCTCGTAGCCGACCGAGACGACCGGATCCTCGGTCACGACGTGACGCCAGGGCGCGGGACGCGCGGGGGGCCGGACGATCGTGGCCATCGTGTGCGACAGGATCTGCTCGTAGATCTTTCCGGGCAGCTCATCGCTGCCCCGCACGAACAGCGTGAGCTCGTCCATCGCCAGGTCGGAAAACTTCAAACCGGCCGTCGTCTTGAGCTGCAGCCGCAGGGCTGCCCGCGCCCGCCGCGGCAGGTCCAGGTCGCCCAGGTCGCCGACGTAGCTGGTGTACTCGGCCCCCGTCAGCTCCAGCGGCCACAAGGTGACCTCGTGCGCCGTCCGGTACTCACAGGCGGTCTGCTCGCCGCGCCCGAGGACACTGCGCAGCACCGTCGCCCGCGGCACCCGGAATCCCTGCGCCAGCGACCCTTCGGAGAGGTTCGGGTTCATCTGCACCACCGCCATCGACGGGGTCGGGGCCAGGTAGTGCGGGTAGACGATCTCCAGCAGGTGCTGCGTGAACCGCGGGAAACTCGTCGTCGATCTTCAGGTGCACCCGCGCGGCGAGAAACGCGAACCCCTCCAGCAGCCGTTCGACGTAGGGGTCGGCGCACTCGAAGGTGTCCAGCCCCAGCCGCCCCGCGATCTTGGGGAACTCGCGCGCGAACTCCGCGCCCATCTCCCGCACGTAGTTCAGCTCGCGCCCGTAATATTGCAGGAGGCGCGGATCCATCGGCGGCTATCCCCTGCCCTTGATCGGAGACGTTGACCGACCCGGTCTCGAGGTCGATCTCGGTTCGCAAGAACAGCCGCAGCGGCAGCGGCTGCGCCCACAGCTCGGCCTCGATGCCGAAGCACATGGCGTTGTGGTTCATCTTCTGCGTGTCGGCGATGATCTTGACCTTGATCGAGCTTCGCAAAAGGCGCGGCTCGAAATCAGCGATCACCTTGACCAGCATCCGCTCGAGCACGCGCGCATCCACGCTGGACAGCCGTCCGTCCCGCCAGGTCCGGCATCCCGTAGTTCAGCACCGACCGCTGCACGTCGGGATGCGGATCCAGATCTTCCAGAGCGCCGAGGTGGGTGGTGTTCAGCAACCAGCTCAGATCGCGCCGGACACACTCGCGCAACCGAGCTGGCGAAAGGACGCGCTTGTCCCGCGACTCCTGGTTTGCTCCCGCTCGTCGTCGGTCAGCCGATCGAGCAACGACGGCTGCAACCGTTCTTTTTGGGTCAGCTCCGCCATTTCGACTTACGACGGAGGAGGCAGACGCGGTCTCGCCCTCCGGGGACGCCAGCTTGATCACGCGCGCGTCCATCAGGGGAAACTCACCTTGGTCGGTCGCCAGTAACCGCTGCCCCAACCCCAGAAACGTCTCACCGGGCTTCTCGATCCACTCCGTCCGCCGCGCCATGACGACGCGCGGATCGGAAGCCGCCTCCGACCCCGGATACCGGGTCGGAATCAGCGCCACGGTCTCGCCGCCGTTCGCGAACGTCAGCGCCACCGGGGTCCAGGCGACGTCGCGCAGATCGACCGGCTTTTCGATCTTGATCTCGCGCAGGCGCATGAAGGGGATCCAGTAGTACTTGCCGTTGACGATCGCCTCGAGCAACGGACCCAGCCGCGGATCCGCGTCCGAGATCCACGCGAACGGCTGGTCGTCGATGCTGCCGCCGATGGCGGGCGCCGACTCGAAGGCCTGGTCGCGCAGCCGGCGCGCCTCGTCGAACTTTTCGCCAGCGACCAACTGCGCCGCCTGCAGCAGCATGGCCACCCACTCGGCCGGCTCGCCGAACACCAGCGGCGATTTCCGGCCGGCGAAGACCTCGCGGCGCAAGAGTCTCGCACCGCAAGACCTCGCGGTACATCTGCCGCATGGTGCCGGCGTCGCCGTCCATCTCCCCGGCGACCTCCAGTTGACTGGCAGCCCGGTCCCACTGCCCCATCACCGCCAGCAACTGGAACAAGAAGACGCGCAGCCGGGAGTCAGCCGGCTTCTTCTTGATCTGCGCCTGCAGCTCCGCCAGAGCCTCTGCGAGATTCCCGGCGCGGATATGTTCCTCTGCGGTCATCATGTTGGTGCTCGCCGCGCCGGGTGGATTCCAACTGGCGCGACGATGCGGGTTTCGGGCTGTCTTCGATTTTAGGCCGGGCTGTTGCCGGGGATGTTCCAGGTCGTCGTGATCGCCGCGCCGCCCGAGCCGTCGGACTTCTGCGGGGTGTAAGCGTAGGAGACCTGGCCGAAGTTCAGCGTGATGGTCTCGGTCTGGCGATCGTCGCTCGCCGACGTCGCGTGGCTGTGCCCGACGAGATGAGGACGTTCTTCATCTCGATGACCAGGTACACCAGCGGTGACGCGCCCGCCTTGCGCATGGTCAGGGTGGCCTTCGGGAACGCCGTGCCGTCGCAGCACTTCTGCATGAGGACCGGACTGGACGAATCGACGTACTTCGTGAACGTCAGATCGTGCACCTGCACCTTGCCGGCGCCGCTGCCGCTGCCCGTGTGGGTGGTCCCCGACTGGGTGAGACCCCAGCTCCAGGAGATCACCTCGATCGCGCCCTTGAACTTGGAGTCCGTCGACTCGCCGTTGACCTTTTCAATCTGCATGAAAATATCGACCGCCATGACCCATTCTCCTTCTTTTGTTGCGTTGAGTTGCGTCCCGTCCTGTTGGACGAATCGCGACCTGGGTTATTCCCGGTCTACCCTGAGTTATCCGGCCTTCGCTGACGGAAGTTTCGAGGTCAACCGCAACGAGACGGTCAGACCCTCCAACTGGTAGTGCGGCCGAAGGAAAAACTTCGAGGTGTAGTACCCGGGGTTTCCCTCCACCTCTTCGACCACCACCTCGGCATCCGCCAGCGGCTTGCGCGCCTTGATCTCTTCGGTCGAGTGCTCGGGGTCGCCGTCGACGTACTGCATGATCCAATCCTGCAGCCAGCGCTGCATGGCGGCTCGCTCTTTGAACGATCCGATCTTGTCGCGGACGATGCATTTCAGGTAGTGGGCGAATCGGCAGGTCGCGAACAGATACGGCAGTCTGAGCCGCCAAGTTGGCGTTGGCGGTGGCGTCCGGATCGTCGTACGCGGCCGGCTTTTGAAGGGACTGTGCCCCTATGAACGCGGCGAAGTCCGAATTCTTCTTGTGAATCAGCGGCATGAAGCCGTTTTTCGCGAGCTCGGCCTCACGGCGGTCGCTGATCGCGATCTCGGTGGGGCACTTCATGTCCACTCCGCCGTCATCCGTGGGGAACGTGTGGGTCGGCAAACCTTCGACGGCGCCGCCGGACTCAATCCCCCGGATGCGCGAGCACCAGCCGTAGGTCTTGAATGACCGGTTGATGTTGACGGCCATCGCGTAGGCCGCGTTCGCCCAGGTGTACTTGTCGCTGGTCGCCCCGGCCGTGTCCTCTTCGAAGTCGAACTCTTCGACCGGGTTGCTCTTCGCGCCATAGGGCTGGCGCGCCAGGAACCGGGGCAGCGCCAGGCCCAGGTACTTCGCGTCCTCGGACTCCCGGAGCGACCGCCAGCCGGCAATGTCGGGCGTCGTGAAGATCTTGGTCAGGTCGCGCGGGTTCGACAGCTCCTGCCAGGTCTCCATGCCCAGCAACGACGGCGAAGCGCCCGCGATGAACGGCGCGTGGATGGCTGCCGAGATCTTGGCCACCTCGCCCAGCAGCTCGACGTCCGGCGGCGAGTGGTCGAACTGGTAGTCACCGACGACGCAGCCGTAGGGCTCGCCGCCCAGCTGGCCGAACTCCTCTTCGTAGAGGCGCTTGAAGATGGGGCTCTGGTCCCAGTTGGTCCCCTTGTACTTGCGCAGCGTCTTGTGCAAGTCCTTCTTCGAGACGTTCATGCACCCGGATCTTCAACATCTCGTCGGTCTCGGTGTTGTTGACGAGGTAGTGAAGCCCGCGCCACGCGCTCTCCAGCTGCTGGAAGTTCGCGTGGTGCATGATCGCGTTGACCTGATCGGTCAGCTTCTTGTCGATCGCGGCGATCATGGCGTTGATCGACTCGACGACGTCCGAGCCGATCAGCGTCGACTTCTCCAGCGCCTGCTGGGCGAGCGTCCGGACGGCCGCCTCGACCTCGTCCTTGGCGCGCTCGGACTGGGGCTTGAATTGCTTTTGCAACAGGGACGTGAAGTCGCCCGCTTCCGCGGTCGCGGTCTCGCCCTGCGCTTTTGTCTGTTCGGTCTCGGCCATGACTACTTGTCCTTCTTTTCCGGCTCGCCGGCGGGCGCATCCGACGGCTTGGGGTTGGCGGCCAGCGTCTTCAGCAGGGTCGGATCGCGCATGACCTTGCCGATCAGCTCTTCCGCGCCGCTCTTGCCGTCCATGTAGGTCACCAGGTTCGCCAGCTGCTGGCGCGCCTGCAGAAGCTCGTTCAGCGCGCCGACCTTGCGGGCGATCGCCGCGGGCGAGAAGTCGTCCATGCTGTCGAAGGTGATGTCGACGTTCAGGTTCCCTTCGCCGGTCAGCGTGTTCGGCACGGCGAACGCGACGCGCGGCTTCATCGCCTTCAGCCGGTCGTCGAAGTTGTCGACCGAGATCTCGAGAAATTTCCGGTCCGAGACCTGCGGCAGCGCCTCCGCCGGCTGTCCGGACAGGTCCGACATGACACCCATCACGAACGGGAGCTGGACCTTCTTCTGCGCCCCGTACAGCTCGACGTCGTATTCGATCTGGACCCGAGGTGCCCGGTTGCGCGCGATGAATTTTTGGCTGCTCATGTGACCGCCTGCCTCCTAAATGAAAAACTCTGCCCCGTTTGTGTGGTGATCATTCCGACCGGTGCCCGGTCAGAACCCCGACCTGCTGCGCGGCGTCCGGCACCAGCTCCTTGACGATGTCGATGAAGCTCATCGTCACCAGCTTCTTGCACCGCTCGATGAACAGCGGGATTGGGCTGGAGGGCTCATGCCGGGTGTAGTACGCCGCGATCTTGTCCAATGTCCGGAGAACGTCTTCCCGCGACCCAATTTCCCCGGGAAGTCGTCGAAATCGTCTGCGCAGTCGCAGAATTGGATGCCGCCGTCCACGCCGGCCCCTCCCCCGACCGCGCTGGCAGCCGCCGGCGATCGGCGGGTCAACGCGGCCTTCAAGAAGTTCGAAATCTTCTGGGCCAGCCCGGAAAGGGCGGGCCACGCCGCTGACGCTGCCGGAGCCGACGCGCTCAGTCAGCGAGGCGTCCAGGCTGGCCAGAGCCGCCACGCATGCGCCGGCCGCCGCGGTGTCGGCCTGCAGCTCCGCCAGGTCCGAGTCCATGGCCGCCGCGTCGATGGCACCAGCCGAGGGTCCACCGCCTCTGCGCCGGCCCCGCCGGGCGAAGCCGCCTCGACATCCTTATATGCGATACCGGCCCAACGTGCGCGACGAGACGAGCGGCGTCGCGCGCAGCGCGGCCAGCGTGTCCGGCGCGGCCAGCGTCGCCAGGATATTGAGCCGCATCGTCGGATCGTTGTCGTCGTCCGGATCGAGGCGCGGGTGGACGCCGTCCCAGTAGGCCTGGATGATCTTGTCGATCACCGTGAGGGCGGCCGCGAAACCCTTGAGGCCGTCCGTGTGCAGCAGGGCCTTGGCCAGGTGGACCGCGATCCGCAGGTCCTTGGTCTGCCCAGCAGCTCGGTCGCTTGACGCCCCACCGCCTTCCAGTCGGGCGGCTCCGCCGGGATGATCGTGGAACCAATTTGCTGCTCGGGCTTTCCCTGCGCCGCACGCTCGAGCGCCGCGAACAGCGGATCGCCATATTCCAGATCGGGCCCGCAGGGTTCGCTCCCCGGGACCGGGCTCACCAGAACATCGACGTCGACGGACCGCCATGATGACCTAAAAGTGCGCGCTTATTAGCTATCACCCCACGCGGCTTGTCAATGCGGCTGGGTTGCCGCCGCAATCGGATATGATGCCCTTCGACCTGCGCCATGCCCCTAGAGGTCACCGTCAAGGATCCCACCTCCACGTCGCACCGGACGCTGACGTTCGCGAAGTCGCCGGTCCGCATCGGGCGCAACCAACTGAACGACATCGCGCTCGACGATCCGTTCGTCTCCGAATGGCACGGGTTGATCCACTTCGGGGCTGACACCGTCGACTACTACGACCTCGGGTCGACGAACGGGACGGTGCTGGACGGCAAGCGGCTTGCGAAGAACGTGCCCG
Organism: uncultured Pseudomonadota bacterium; assembly: GCA_963737345.1. Taxonomy (GTDB): domain Bacteria; phylum Myxococcota_A; class Polyangia; order Fen-1088; family Fen-1088; genus JADGRB01. The sequence goes on from CAVTSM010000003.1 coordinate 418,695, forward strand.
CCCCCCTCACCGATAGCTCGCGCATCCACCTGGGGCGGATCGAGGTGACGGTCGTCAACCGGCGGCAGCAGCACGAAACGGGCCCGCGCAAGACGATGGCCTGGGGGCGCGCCGACGCCGCGGATCCGATGCTGCCGGGGGCGCCCGCCCCGCCGCCGCGCCTGGCGCCGCCCGCTCCGGGAGCCGGCGCGCGCCGCCGAGGTCGGCCGGCGCCCGCCGGCATGGCGCCGCCGGTTCGAGCCGAGCGTCGCCGAGCAGAACGCCGAATTCGACGCGCTGATCCGCCGCCAGAAGATCCTCGAGGCTTTCAGCGAGGCGTTCGTCGGCCTGCGCAAGGGGTACGAGCAGTTCGGCGCGGAGGTCGGTGTCCGCACCATCAACGGCCGCACGCCGCTCCACCGGGCCCGCACCAGCCGCGAGATCCTGGACCACCTCCTCGGCCCGGGCGTCGACGTCGCCACGCGTCACGCACGATCTGATCGCCGATCTTCGCGGACTTCGGCATCCATCACATCGCCATGATGGAGGCGGTCACCGAAGGGGTTCGGGCGCTGCTGCAGTCGCTGGATCCGCGGGCCAACGATCTGGACGTCGGCGGCCGGCTGTTCTCGGCGGCCAAGGCCAAGGGGCAGTGGAAGGCGTACCTGGAACGATTCGACCAGGCCCTCACCGACGACCAAGAGCTGCACGCCGCCATCTTCGGCGCCGAGTTCGCCCGCGCCTACGCCCGCGTCACCCAGGGCGAAGGCGACAAGCGCGGCGAAAACGACAGCGACTGACGTGCACGTGCACCGGATGAAGAGGCGCTCAGCGGCGGATGCGACCGCTTGGTCCCGCGCACGGTGGCCAGGTTGCCGACGCTGGCTGACTTGAAGACGTACATCCCGGCCCCGAGATCGATCGTCTCGCCGTCGACCAGCGCCTGCCGGCGGGTCACCGGCTGACCCTCGACGCGGACGGCGCCGCCGAGCGGTGCGATCGCGAACTCCTCGTCCAGCGCGACGATCTCGGCGTGCTCCGGCGCCAACGCCGGATCGTCGATGATGCGCACCGCGCAGGTGACGCCGCAGCCGATCACGGTCCGTTCGGCGGCCAGCCGCAGCGTTTCCCCGCGGCGGCCCGGGCCGCCCGCCCGCACCAGCCAGCCGACCGCCACCCCCTGCGAGGCGTTCTCGCCGGTGCGCAGCGCGTCCTGGATGGCGACCGCGATGCCGCGTGCACGGGGCGTTCCGAGCGGCGGATGCGCCCGCGCCGCCCCGCGCAGCGCCTCGGCAAGGCTGTCCAAATCCAGGCCCACGAACGCCGCCCGCTCCTCGGCCGTGGCGTGGGCGTTCACCTTCTCGGCGGCCTGCTCGGCGGGCATCTGCCCCGCGACGGCCTCGGCCAGCACCCGCGCCAGGCTCTCGCCCAGACGGGCGCTGTCGCCCGAGCGCTCGGCGAGGAGATCCCGGATCTCCTGCATGCGCTTGCGGCCCGGGCGCGTGCGCAGGTAGGGGAAGCGGGGATCGACCAGCAGGGCCTCGTCCATTCCGGCCAGGAAGGCCGGGGCCTCGGGGAACCGGCGGACCAGCTCCTCGGCCGCTCGCTCGGGCGAGGCGCCGCGCCGGATGAGATCGTGCGCCGCCGCGACCAGCGCCTCGGCGCTGACGGGCGCGCCCGGACCGGGGCCGCCCCGCCGCCGCAATGCCAGCATCGTCATCCCCGCCGCCGTGACGCCGGCGGCCAGGATCAACACGAACATCAGCCAGCGCGCCTCGCCGGGTCCGACCGTCACGGTGCCGGCATCGATCGTCATCGTCTCGCCGTCGGCGCCGGTCAGCCGCGCGGAAAACCGATGCTCGCCGCCGAGTAGACGCCAGGTCCAGGGGACCTCCAGCTCGACACGCTGCAGGTCTGCGACGGCCTGCCCCAGCGATTCGAGCGTGTTCTCGAGGTCTTCGACTTGATCCCTCGCGCTCAGGAAGCCGCCCGCGGCGTCGTGCAGGTCGCGCAGGTTGGCGGCCGCTTGCGCCGCGTCCGCCTCGGGCCGATATCGAACCGCCAGCAGCGTGATTCCCGCGCGCCGCAGCTGTGCGCCGAGATCGGCAAACTTGCCGGGCCCCTCGCCCTTCGGGTCGGCGAAGTCGCGGCCGTCCGTGACCACCAGCAGCACCTTCAGCGCCGCCGGATCGGCCGCCAGGTCGGCGGCGTTCAGCCTGATTGCGTCGATCAGATTCGGGCGATACCCGTCCAGATAGGGGACCTCGTCGAGGCGGCTGATGTCGCCGGCGGTCAAGCGCGCGCGCCCCTGCCGCATCCGACCGTAGATGGTCGGATAGACGACCGTGCGCGACGGAATCCGCTGGAAGAAGGAATGGATCCCGTCGAGCACCGCCGGCGGCACCCCTTCGATCCAGAGGTACACAAGCCCGATGGCCGCCGACGGCCGGAAGCTGCTGCTCGCCTCGGCGGCCGCAGCAGCCCAGTCGGACAGCGTCTGCACCGCGAGCGGGACGGCGGGCTGACCATCGACCGACACCGTCAAGTTGGTCGTCTTCAGCGACCGCCCGCTCTCCTCGATGCCGCCGATGAGGAAATGAACCTTGGCGCCCACGTCGTCGGCGACCGGGCGCGTGCTCACCACCGTCGGCGCGGCGATCGCGGGCGAAGCGCAGAGCGCAACCCCCGCCGCCAACGCGATCCCAGCCCGGTTCATGAGGGCCGCGGGCCGGACCCCGGAAGCCACAGGGATCGAAAGACCAGCTCCGTCGCGCCGACCTTGACGACGTCGCCGTCGCCGAGGCGCATCACTTCGCCCGCGCTCAACCGGCGCGAGTTCACGAAGGTGCCGTTCGCCGAAGGCGCGCTCTCGCGGTCGCGGATCTCGAACGCCCCGTCGCGCTTGCCGGTCTGCGGTCGCGTGACGATGGCGTGACCGCTGGACATGAAGGTGTCGGCGAACTCGACGACGCCCGGCGTTCCCGGCGGCATGGTGCCGGCGCGCGATAGGATGGACCGCCGGTGCGTCAGCTCCACCAGCGCGCCCCGCCGAGCGCCGTCGACGGATCTGACCACGACCAGCCACCCCAACGTCATTCCCTCCGCGGCCAGCACCTGCGACGGCGTCGCGGCCAGTTGACCGGGCGCCAGGAAGAGCGTCTTGGGGGCGACCAGGTTGGGGCGGCAGCGCCCGCACGTCGTCCCCCACCCGGAGAGCATCGGCTCGCCGCAATTGGGGCAAGGGACCTCGCGCGGCGTGACGGCCGACGCCAGGTTGGCGATCCGGCCAGGCGGACGCGGGTCCGGCAAGGCCGCAGAGGGAGCCGGCACGCCGGCGGGGGGAGCCGGCGCGCGCGGCAATCGCGGCTTGGCGGGGCGGCGCGGCCCGGGCGATCCCGCCCGCGGACGGTCGCCCGATTCGGAGGTCGGGGACGCGCCTCCACCGAAGATTTGTTTAAACTTTTCGAACACGTCCCGACGCGCCTCATCATAAGTTCAGGCCCAGCGACGGTCAAACCGGCGCCCTGCCCGCGGCCCTTCGCGCGGACGATGTCCAGCCGTCTTCGCATGACCCTCTCCGCCCGCCATCACCTCTTCGTGGCCGCCATCGGCCTGACGCTGGCGCGCGGCCGCGCCGGCGCGGCGGAGCCGGCGTCCGGGCAAGGCACCTCGATCGTCGTGGCGGGGCAGCCGTTCGCGGTCGGCCACCCCGTCGTTCTGTGGAGCGATCCGCAGGGCTTCGACGCCTATCAGACGCGCTGCATCGACCAGACTGGTGGCTGCTGCGACGGCGAATCCAGGCGCTACGGCGTCCGCAAGGGCGTCGAGCACGGCAGCCTGGACGAGTTGCGCGACCGGATCTCGCAGCTGGTGCTGCACTTCGACGGCTGCGTGAACTCGCGCTCGTGCTTCAAGTCGATGCACAACCGGCCGCGGCCCAGCGGCAATGGCTGCGGGCTGTCGGCGCACTTCATGATCGACGCGGACGGCACCATCTACCAGACGCTGGACCTGGTGGAACGCGCCTACCACGCCGAGGAGGCGAACTCTGGGTCGATCGGCGTCGAGATCTGCAATCGCGGGCGCGTCGATCGCAACGAATGGCCGAAGCTGCCGGCCGACTACCGCACGCGCGCAACCAAGCACGTCGTCATCAACGGTGAGGATCACGAGGCCTACGATTTCCGCCCCGAGCAGTACCAGGCCATCGTGGCGCTGACCCGCACCCTGCTGCGCGTTTTTCCCAAGATCCGCCCGGTCATCCCCGAAGAGAACGGCAAGCCGATCATGGACACCTTGAGCGAACCGCTGTCGTTCGCCGGGATCATGGGGCACCTGCACATCGAGCGGAAGAAGTGGGATCCGGGCGCGCTGGACTGGGATCGCATCCTGCGGGCGCTGAACGGGTTCGAGCTGCCCGTCCAGATCCGCGGCTTCACGGAGTTGCCACGCGTTCAGCCGCAGCTTCTGGCCGCGCGGCGGGCCGCCTTCTTCAACGCGGAAGAGCGGGCCACCGGGTTCTTCCCGATCGGCGCCGCGCGCCTCTGGCACTCGGGCGCGCACCTGCGGGCGGCGGTGGACGCCCCGGTGCGCGCGCCGACCCGGGGCCACATTCTGGCCGTGCGACGGGGCGCGGCCGGCCTGTCGTCGACGTCGTTCGTGCTCACGCGGCACGATGTCGACGTGGATGACGCGCGGCTGACCTTTTATTCGCTGCTGGCGCACCTCGACCTGCCGCCGTCGACCTCGCCAGAGGCCAAGACCGTCCCGTGGCTGCAGGCGATGGGGCCGGCCGCCGCCGCCGCTTTCGACGCCGGCAAGATTGTCATCGTCGACCAGCGCGTCGAGGCCGGCGACCTGGTCGGCTACGTGGGGACGGTGAGCCGGGGCCCGGAGGAAGGACCGGAGGTGCACTTCGAGATCTTCACGACCGACAAGCTCCCGGGGGACCTGGGGCGCGCGTTCCATTACGTCAACGCCAGCGACGACGCCGGCATCGCGCGGCGGGCGGACCTCGTCACGCCGGCCGATGGGAACGGCGATCAAGAGCTGGACGCCGACGAGGTCGCGCGCTTCTTCAAGAGCGGCAGTCTCGATCGACGGCAGGCCTTCCGGCGCGTGGCCATCCGCCATCGCCACGAATGGGGCGACCGGAACAGCGAGGCGGAGTTCATCCGCCTGCGCGAGCTGGCCGGCCTGGACGAGGCCGATCGCCGCCGGCTGTACGCGATCGCCGTCGCGCCGTACCTGTTTTGGACGGACGCGCTTTCGGCGGCGACCGGACTGCCCGCCAACCAGATCATCTATTCGTACAACCCGCTGGCCTTCCTGCTCGAATTGGCGGCGCGGGCCAACCACATCGTGCTGCCGTCGGTGCGCGGCCGCGAGATCGGAGAGACCCGCCTCGAGCCGCGCCGCCTGCGGCCGCCGATGGCCGATTGGCTCAGCCCTCGCGCGTCGCCCGTCGAGCCGCCGCTCTTCGGCCCCCCCGTTGGCCAGCGGTTGGGCCCCAAGCGACGCGAGGACATTCCGCTCATCGAGCTCGCCCCGACCGACAACGACTAGCCCCTCCCCTCTCCCTAACCCTCTCCCCGCAGGAGCGGGGAGAGGGAACAGGATCCCTGTCCCGTCTTATCCCCGCGCCCCGCGACAGCGGGGAACAGGATCCCTGCCCCTCTTATCCCCCCGCCCCGCGACAGCGGGGAACAGGATCCCTGCCCCTCTTATCCCCCCGCCCCGCGACAGCGGGGAGAGGGTTAGGGAGAGGGGCTCCAGGTGACCCCTCTGGCGCCTCGCGTTTCATACTCAGAGTGAAGCGACCTATGGCGCCGGCACCGACATCGTCGAGCCGTCGCCGGGCCGCGACGTAATGCCGGCCTCGCCCTCGACGGCGATGTTGAGCCAGCTGCGAACGCGGGCGAGGTGATCCTCTTCCTCGGCCAGCGCGCGCCGGAACTCGGCGGCCATTCGTGTGTGGCCCAGGCGTTCGGCAAGGTCCGCCAGCATCAGCCATGAATCGTTGTCGACGAGCTCCGCGGTCAGGACGGCCTTCAGCGACTCATTGAGCGTGACGCGCGGATCCGACACGGCTTCGACCAGGCCGTGGCTGGCCACGGCGATCACGTCGGCGCTGGGAGTCATCGCCGTGGGGTCCGCGCCCAGCGACTCGATGGTCCCTTTCAGCAGCGCGAAGTGCTCCAGCTCCTCGTCGCGGATCCGCTCGAGGTCGAAGCGCGTCGGCCCGCCGGGGTGCGGATCGGCCGCCTCCAATTTGAACGCGTCCTCATCCAACTTGCTGTATGTCGGGCCCGCGAGCTCGCGCCAGGTGAAGACCTGCCGGTCGAGCGGCACGCCGCGCTCTTTGGTGATGTCCAGCGCCATGGTGACCTCCCGGCGCGGCAATCTAAGGATCCGCCAAGGCCTCACAACGTCGGGGCCAGTCTTTCGCCGCGATTGCGGGCTGCCCCTGAAAGTCGCCCGTGATTGCCCTTTAGGCGGTCCGCCAATTCAGATGAGCTCCCCTCTTCCCCACGAAACGGAGACGCGCATCTTGATGGCGCAAATGGAGGACACGACCATGAAGACTCGATTTCGTTCGGTGACGTTGTGCGCGGCGATGTTGTTGGGGGCGGCGGCCTGCTCGAGCTCGTCGAACAACAACGATGGGGGAGCAACGGGTGGCCGCGGCGGCGCCGGAGGAATCACGGGCAGCGGCAACCGGGGTGGGGGCGGTGGCCGAGCCGGCAACGGCGGCAACGGCGCGACCACCGGCGGCGGCGGCAACGGTGGTGCCGGCGCGACCTCGGGCGCCGCGGGCAGCGGGGGCGGGGGCGGCGGCGGCGGCGGCGCGACGACGGGCGCTGCGGGCAACGGCGGCAACCGCGCGAGCGGCGGCAACGGCGGCAACGGGGGCAACGGCGGGGGCGCAGGCAGCGGCGGCGCGGCTGGTGGCGCAGGCGCTGGCGGCAACGGCGGCGCAGCGGCGGCGCTGACGGATGCGCAGGCCGCCGGTGTCGCCTTCACGGCCAACCAGGGCGAGGTTCAGCAGGCCCAGCTCGCGCAGAGCAAGTCGACCAACCCCGCAGTGCTCGATTTCGCGATGATGATGGTCACCGACCACAACGCGGCGGTCATGCGCCTGCAACAGGTCCTGGACGCGAACAGTCTGATCACGGCCGACAGCCCGACGCGCATGACACTCTCGACCAACGCGACCATGACCTACAATCAGCTGTTCGGTCTTTCCGGTTCGGCGTTCGACAAGGCCTACGCCATGGCGCAGGTAACGGAGCACCAGATGGTGCTGAACCTCTTCGACCAGACGCTGATCCCCAGCGCCACCAACACCGCCCTCAAGACCGAGCTACAAACAGAGCGCGCCGCGGTCAACATGCACCTCACGATGGCGCACACGCTGGCCTCTACGGTCGCCAGCGACGCCGGCACGGATCACTGACGGACCGCGCGTTCGGCGCAATGCCAGGCCGTCCGCCGGCGACTCAGCCGGCGGCGGCGGTCTGGGACAGCTCGGCGCGGGCGGGCAGCTCGAACCAGAAGCGTGCCCCCTGCCCGGGCTGGCTCTCGACGCCGATGCTGCCACCGTGGGCGTCCACGATCCCTTTGGCGATCGTGAGGCCCAACCCGGCGCCGCCGCTGCGCGCGTCGGTTTGATAGAAGCGGTCGAACACGTGGGGCAGACTCTCGGCGTCGATGCCGGGCCCCGAATCGGCGACGATCACCCGGGCGCCCAGCTCACCGCGGCCACAGCTGACCGCGATGGCGCCGCCTTCGGGCGTGAACTTGATCGCGTTGCCGATGAGGTTGGCCATCACCTGCATCAGACGGTGGCGGTCGGCGTCGATCAGCAGGTCGGCGGGGGCGGTCATCTGCACGCGGATGCCCTTGTCCGTCGCCAGGGGGCTGTGTTGTTCGACGGCCTCACGCAACAGCGTCGGCAGATCGATCGATGTCTTGTCGACCACGAACGTTCCGGCGTCGATGCGCGCCACGTCCAGCAGGTCATTGATGAGGCGCTCCATCCGCGCGATGGCGCGCGTTCCCTTGGCCAGGGTTTCGGCGCTGGGCGTCCGCCCGGTGTCCAGCGATCGCCGGATCGACTGCAGCGTCAGCCCGAAGATCAGCAGCGGGTTGCGTAGATCGTGCGACACGATGGCCAGCATCTCGTCGCGGGCCCGCAGCGCGCGCTTCATGGCCCGATACAGCATGGCGTTGTCCACCGCCAGGGCGGTCCGGCGCGCCACCTCTTCGCCCAGAGCGCGCGCAGGCTCGTCGAGCTGCCGGCCGGCCCTCACGGCCAGCATCATCGCGCCGACGACCCTGTCGCGGGCCATGAGCGGCAGGACCACGCCTGCCTGCAACCCCAGCGACACGATCGCTTTGCGGTGCAGCGGGATCCAACGGCATCGCATCCAAGGCAGCGGGGATGTCCGGGACCTCGATGATCCGCCGCCCCTGCACCGCCTGAAACGACGGAAAGACCTCGGTCGGCGTCGAGGAGGCCAGCGCATGCTCGGCCGATCGCGACCCGTCGACCCTCACCGCGGCCCGGCGCAAACGCTGATCTCCCCCGATCAGGTCGATGCCGCAGTAGTCGCCCAGCTCGGGCACGGCCACCTGGATCAGGCTCTGGACCACATCGTCGACGTCCAGCGCGATCGCGAACGCCGACGCCAGATCGGCCAGGAAACGAGCCTGTCGGGCGCTGACTTCGCTTTCGGCGCGCGACACCTCCAGCGCCGTCATCTGCCGCGCCCGCCGCCGCCGCTCGACCGCGTAAAGGATCGTGCGGGCGATCAGGGACGGCGTGATCTCCGACTTCGACAGGTAGTCGTCGGCGCCCAGCGCCACGGCCCGCAGCGCCAGGTCTTGATCGGTGTTCCCGGTCAACACGATGATCGGCGCCCCGTCGGCGACCTCCGCCATGCGGCTGACGGTGTCGATGCCGTGGGCGTCCGGCAGCGACAAATCCAGCAACACCGCGTGCTGTCCCGCGACTGCTGCGACAGCCTCGCGCAGCGAGCCGGCCGCCGTCACCGTGAACGGCTGGTCGGGAACCTCGGCCAGGTACTCCTGCAACAGCCGCGCGTCGCCGGCGTTGTCCTCGACCAGCAGGACGCGCGTCTTGTCGCGTTCCTCAGGCATGTTCGGGCGGCAATTTCACGACGGTCAGCCAGAACTCGTCGATGGAACGCACGACGCTGACGAACTGCTCCAGGTCCACCGGCTTCGTGATGTAGCAGTTCGCGTGCAGCTGGTAGCTCTTCAGGATGTCGACCTCCGCGCTGGACGTGGTGAGGACGACCACCGGAATGTGCTTCAGCGCGTCGTCGGCCTTGAGCGTGGCCAGCACCTCGCGCCCGTCCTTGCGAGGCAGGTTCAGGTCCAGCAGGATCAGGTCGGGCGTGCGCGCGCCGGCGTGCGCGCCCCGGCGCTGCAGGACCTCCAGCGCCTCGACCCCATCACGCGCGACGGTCAGGTGGTTGCGGACCTTGCCTTCCTTCAGCGCCTCTTCCGTGAGGCGCACGTCGGCGGCGTTGTCCTCGACCAGCAGGATCTCGATTGGCAGTCCTTCGCTCATGAGGCGGATCTCCAGGTGCGCGGGGTGACCGGGATCGTGAAAGATATCGTCGAACCCACCCCCGGTGTCGAGTCCACCCAGATCCGTCCACCGTGGCGCTCCACGATCTTCTTGGTGATGGCCAGGCCGATCCCCGTTCCCGGGTAGATCTCCCGCGGGTTGAGACGCTGAAAGATCACGAAGATGCGGTCGAAGTACTCGCGCTCGATGCCGATGCCGTTGTCCCGCACCGAAAACACCCACTCCGCCCCCTCGCGCCGGGCACCGATGTGGACGCGCGGCGGATCCGCGCGCCGGAATTTGATGGCGTTGCCGATCAGGTTCTGGAACACCTGAATCAGCTGTCCCTCGTCCGCCGACAACTCTTGGGGCAGCGGGTCTTTGGTGATCTCGGCCGCCGAATCGGCGATGGCCTGCTCCAGGTTCTTCTCGGCGATGGCGACCATCCTTGCCACGTCCAGCGGCGCCGGCGCGCGGCCGCGGGTGCCAACCCGCGAATAGGCCAGCAGATCCTCGATGAGGCGCCGCATGCGCGTGACGCCCTCGACGGCGAACCCGATGAACTCGCGGGCGTTGTCGTCCAGCTTCGCGCTGTAGCGCCGCTCGATGAGCTGCACGTAGCTGGCCACCATCCGCAGCGGCTCCTGCAGGTCGTGCGACGCCACGTAGGCGAACTGCTCGAGGTCGGCGTTCGATCGCGCCAGATCGCGCGCCCGCTCTTCCAGCGCCAACTCGGCTTTCCGGCGCTCGACGCCCTGGGCGATCGCGTCGCCGACGCTGCCCAGCGCCACCAGCGTGTCCTCGGGCAGGGCTTCGGTCGCGAACGTCGCCATGACGCCCACCAGGCGGTCGTTCACCACCAGCGGGTATCCGGCGAACGCGACCATCCCTTCCCGCTTTGCCCAGGCCGGATCGCCCACCCACGGATCGCTGAGCACGTCGTTGGTCAGGTGCGGCTTCCGCTCGGCGGCGATTCGGCCGATCTTGAGAGCGCCGACCGGGACGCGCGCGTGGGCACCGTCGAGGTGCGTGTACTTGCCGGCGCTGGCAGTCAGCTCCAGCGTCTGTCCCGCGTCGTCGACCAGCCAAATCCGCGCGAACGAGACCCGCAGGCGGTCGACGATCGCCTCACAGCAGGCCTGCAGCATCGCGGGGACCTCGCGCTGCAGCGACAGCGCGCTGCCCACGTCGGCGCGCAGCTCGCCGTAGCGGACCAGGCGGCCTTGTAACGCCTGCTCGTTGCGGCGGGCCGTGATGTCGCGCGTATAGACGGCGATCCCGATGTCGGGGACCGGGTACGCGTGGATGTCGAACCATTGATCGAGCGGGGCGTAGTACTCCTCGAACGTTGCCGGCTGCCCCGTCTCCAGCACCCGGGTCAACTCCTGGTGGATGCGGGTGCCGACCGCCTCGGGCGCCACCTCCCACAGGTTCTTGCCGATGATGTCCGCCGGCTGCAGCCCGGCCATGGCGGTGGCGGCCTGGTTGGCGAACAGCACCGTCCAGTTCCGGTCGTAGACGCCGAACGAGTCGCTGATCCCCTCCAGCATCCGCTGAATGCGAAGCGCGTTGCGTGCATCCTCGTTCTCGATCCGCTCGGTCACGTCGCTGCAGACGCCGATCAGCCGGATCGGCTTGCCCGCCGCGTCGTACGCGAAGGTCCCGAACGCCTCCAGCCACCGGACGGCGCCATCGGCCCGAATGATTCGGTAGAGCAACTGGTGCTCGAGGCCGCGCTCGATGTTCTGCCTGACGGTCTCCAGCACCCGCCCGCGGTCCTCGGGGTGCATGTCCGACTGGTACGCCTCGAACGTGCCGGGGAAGCTGCCGACGGGGATGCCGTGCATCCGCTCGATGGCTGCCGACCAATGCACGACCCCGGTCGTGAGGTCGTACTCCCAGGTCCCCATGCGCCCGGCTTCCAGGGCCAGCCGCAACCGCCGCTCGCTCTCGCGCGAGGACGCCTCTGCCTTGACCCGATCGGTGATGTCGAAGTTGAGGCAAATCCACTCCTCGATGTCACCCGAGTCGGAAAGGATCGGCGTCCCGCTGGCCAGCGTGTCGGCGTACGTCCCGTCGGGACGCCGCACGCGGTACGCGACCTCGTACCGGCTCTTGGCGGCGACCGCGGCACGCCAGGCCTCCTCGGCGCGCGGGCGGTCTTCGGGGTGGAGGGCGTTCAGCCAGCCATATCCCTTCCACTCGTCGTAGCTCTGGCCGGTGAAGGCGCGCCAGCTCGGTGAGTCCTCGACCACCTCGCCAGCGGGCGTGGTCGTCCAGACCATCTGCGACGTCGCCTCGACCAGCGACCGGAAGCGGCGCTCGCTGCGCGCCAGCGCCTTCGCGCCGGCCTCGATGGTCTGGCGCGCCGCCCCGACGATCGCCGTCGCCTCCCGGAAGGCGCTGATGGCCAGCGGTGGGTCCGACTGGGGGATCGTCCGCGCCGACAGCCACGCCCAGCCCTGTCGGCCGTCCTGCCGGTACTGAATCAGTCGATCCGGCGCCTCCCGCCCGGCCAGCACCAGCCGCCCCGGGAGCTCGGAGAGGGGAAATGGCTGGCCCCCCTCGTCCTGGAGCTCGAGCTGGCCAATCCAATCGTCCAAGTTGGCCGCTCCGACGGCGGCCGCATCCGGAAGACCGCACAGACGGGCGGCGGCGGCGTTCGCGAAGACCAGACTGCCCTCCGCGTCATGAACCATGATCGCCTCCGGCACCCATTCGAGCACCGCGAACCGATCGGCAGGCGGAAAGCTGAGCAGATTCGAGCCATTGCTGGCGAGAAGGGGGTCTGCCATCGTCGAAGGGGAAAACACCAGCCGGCTGGGGCGCCCGGTCGAGGCCAGCATAAGCATCGTCCTCCCGGACGCCAGGTCGGGGGTCGAGGATGTTTAGAGGTACGTGGCGGCCAGCGCCAGCGCGGCGGCGATCAACGCCGCCGGGGTGACCAGCCCCCCCGCCCGGAGCAGATCGCGGGCACCGACGGACACGCCGCGGGCACGGGCCACGGTCAGCACCAGCACAGTCGCCAGCGAGCCCACGATGGTGACGTTGGGACCGACGTCCGCCCCCATCAAGGCTGCCAGGACCAGCGGCGCGGGGGCATGCGCCTGCTGCAGGATGGATCGGGCAGCCAGCGCGGCGGGGAGGTTGTTGACGGCGTTCGAGGCGATCGCCGTGGCAGCGGCCGCGACCGGCAATGACACCCAGAGCGGCCGGGCTGCAAGCCGGCCGACCGCCGGGACCAACAGGCGGGCGAGCCCCAGGTTCTCGACCCCGCGGATGACCACGAACAGGCCAGCCGCCAGCCCCGCCGCGCCGAACGGCACGTCGCCCAGCCAGCGCCAGGAGGCCGCGCGTGCCACGCCGTTGCGGGCGGCGGCATACAGCGCCAGGGCCAGCGCGCCGGCGAATGCCACCACATAGACGGGAACCCCCAGCGGCGGGCCGGCGAAGTACCCCAGGCTGACCAGGACCAGGACCGCGCAGCTGGCCCGGAAGAGGCCCCGGTCGGTCACGGCGGTCGCTGCGACGGGCAGCCGTCCGATCCCGAACGATCGGCGCAGATCCTCACGAAACAGGCGCCGCAGGATCGCGTAGGTCACCAGCAAGACCACGACCTGCGGCAACACCATCCGGGCCACGAAGGGGGCGAAAGGCATCTGAAACGCGCTGACGAACAGCAGGTTCGTGAGGTTGCTGACCGGCAGCAGCAAGGAGGCGCAGTTCGACACGATCGCGCACAGCAGGACATGGGGCTTGGCGGGCAGATCCAGGCGCCGGGCGCCGGCGATCACGACCGGCGTCAGCATCACCGCCGTCGTGTCCAGGGACAGGACGGCGGTGACCAGCGCGCCCAGCACGAACGTGTTGCGAAACAACACCCCGGCGTCGCCGCCCGCCCGGCGCGCCGAAACGATCGCCGCCCACTCGAAGAACCCGCTGCGCGCCACGACCGCCGAAAGACAGAGGAGCGCGACCAACATCAACAGCGCGTCCTTGCCGCGGGCCAGCGTGTCGGCCGCCTCGGGCGCGCGCACCAGGCCGAGGGTCATCATCAACGCGGCGCCACCCATCGCCCACCAGGCTTCATTCCAGCCGCGGGGACGCCGCAAGACCAGGATCAGCGTGGCCGCGAAAACGACCAGCGTGGCGGCGGCGTGGATCACGCGAGATCGAAGACCAGCACCTCGGCGTCGTCGCCCGCGTCCAGTCCCTGGACGGCGATCGACTTTTCGCCCGACAGACCGAGCGCGTCGCCGGCGCCCAGCTCGTGGCCGGCGACGCGGGCTCGCCCGCGCGCCACGTGGACCCAGGCGTGCCGACCGTCGGGCACGGACAAGCTGGCGGCCTGCTCGCGCCCGAACCGCCCGGCGTAGACGCGGGCGTCCGCGTGGATCGTCACGCTGCCCTCCTGCGCGTCCGGCGACGCGATCAGACGCAAGCGTCCCTGCTTCTCGACGTTCGAAAAGTGCTTCTGCTCGTAACCGGGCGCGATCCCTTCTTTGTCGGGCAGGATCCAGATCTGCAGGAAGTGCACGACCTCGACGGCCGACGCATTGAACTCGCTGTGGCGAACACCGCTGCCGGCGCTCATTCGCTGAACGTCGCCCGGGCGGATCACCGAGCCCGTGCCCATGCTGTCCTTGTGCGCGAGCTCGCCCTCGAGCACGTACGACAGGATTTCCATGTCTTGGTGGCCGTGCGTCCCGAAGCCCTGGCCCGGCGCCACGCGATCCTCGTTGATGACCCGCAGGGCGCGAAAGCCCATGTGCTGGGGGTCGTAGTAGTCCGCGAACGAGAAGGTGTGCCGCGTGTCCAGCCACCCGTGGTCCGCGTGTCCCCGTTCATTCGCCAAGCGCTTCACGATCATACCGTCGCCTCCTCCGTCTGGTGGATGATGACGTCGCAAGCGAATTGGTTTCAATGCTCAGCGACGGGCAGCGCCGCCGACCAGGCCCGCAACGGCAGCCCACGCGCCAGCGCGTCGACGTCGGCCCGGGTGGTCGTGCCGCCCCCCCGCAGCTCCAGGTGAAGGCCGCTCCGGAGCTGGATCAGTAAATCGCAGCTGGGCTTCGGGCCATCCTCGCATTGATAAAACCCGTTGGCGTCGGCGCCGGGCAAGCCGAGGTCCGCCTGAGGACACCCGGCGCTGGCCGACTGCCAGCGCTGGTAGTCGTCGGCGGACATCGGCATCCGGGCCAGCGTGACCTGCACGCGGGCGGGCGGGCGGACATAGCCGCGCCGGACGAAGCCGTCGCCCGGATCGGGCGCCGCCGCCGTGCCTCCGCTCAAGTTGACGACGGTGCCCGTCAGCGCGCTGGCCCGAGTGGCTCGCTGGTCGGCAGGCGGCGGGCGCAGACTGAAGACGCCGTCTACACGGCGACCGCCATCACCCTTCTATCGCTGAGCGACGGGCGCGTCTCGCAGCTCACCCGCTTCGCGCTCCCCCACCTGTTTCCACGGTTCGGCCTCCCCGCTCACCTTCCCGCCGCGTGATGTCGGGCACCGGTGGTGCGCGGAACATGGGCCGCGCGTTTCGCGAAGCGCTTGCGCCCATGGTGCCGAGCCTGGTCATCCAACTCCCGGGTCGTTTCCTTCTGGCCCCGGGTAGGTCACGCGCCCGTCCGGGGTCGTCTTCGCGAAGGGAGTCATGCGGTGGGGCGTGGCGCGCGACGACCCGATGATCTCGTCGACTTCGGCACCGCGGGCGGTGAGGGCGTCCGCCACCAACGACCGGTGGCAACGCCACGGCACCGCCTCGGCACACATGAGCGCGACCGAGCCGTGGGCGGTCAGGGCGTGCAGCTCCGTCAGGCCGCGCTCGAACTCCTCTGTCAGCATGTAGTCGGCGTACCCGCGGAAGCTGGCGTTGCGCCAGGCGGTATTCGGCGAGTCCTTGGCGGCGCGACGCAATCCTCCGAGGCGGGGCAGCGGGACGTAGCGGAGCCCGAGGGGCGGCAGAGCCGCGGCCAGCGCCTCGGCGTTGAACTGGGGGTTGTGCCGGGACCGGGGGATGGTCCGAATGTCCGCCAGCACGCCCACGTCGTGCGCCCGCAGCAACGCGACCAGCTCGTCGAGCGCGCGGGTCGAATGCCCGATCGTGTAGAGGCGAACGCCGTTCCACGATCGGGCGGGGTCCCGCTTCTTAGATGACGAGACCTTGGAAGCACGAGCCGTCACGCATCGTCGATCATGACCTGCGATCAGAATCTGAGCGAGCGTGTCGACGACTACGCCGGCGGGGAGGAGCAGACTCCGAGATTGCTCCCGCACGTCCCATTGACGCAGAAGCCGCAATCGCAATCGCCGTCGCTCGTGCACGGCAGCAGTGTGCAGCCGTGGTCGACGGGAGCGCTGGGCGCCGTGCACCGGGTGTTGGGGGGGCATGTCCACCCGTCGTTGCAAGGCGCCGGCGCGCAGCCGTGCACGTCGGCGGCCGGGTTGCCGACGGCGCATCGATCATCGGCGCCGCAGCCGTAGCCTTGGGTGCAAAGGAGGGCGACGCAGATCCCACCGTCCGCCTGACAGCGCGCCGTCGGCGCGCAGCTGTCGGGACTCTGCGTGCAAGGCGGCGCCGGATAGTGACACGCGCTGTGGGGACATTGCGGGCAGCCCGATCTGGTGGTCACGCAGGTTCCGCCCGCGTCGCAGTCCTGGTCGCCTTTGCATTGCAGGACCGTGCTGTCGGTCGGACAGTAGAGCGGCGGGAACGGGCATGCGTTCGGCCAACAGTTCCCGGTGGTACAGCAGACCACGGGGCCGATGGGCCCGCATTGGGCGTTCGAGCGGCAGGCGGTGATGGTGGGCTGGATCGTCGCGGTGTCGCTGCAGGCCATCCGCGAGCCACCAACGGCCCCGCTCCCAGCCGCCCCTCCGGCGCCGCCCCCGGCCAGCCCAGCCTGCCCCGCCGTGCCACCGCCGGCCCGACCGCCGCCGGCCTGACCACCCGCGGCCGTGCGGCCGCCCCGTCCGCCCTGCCGCCGCCCGCCCTGCCCATCGAGGCTCTTCGACGATCCGCAGGCTGTCGTCAAGCACACCACCACCACGACGCCGAGGGGCAAATTGCTCATTGCCCAGGCAGAGTAGCAAGCCTCAGGCCGTGAACACCGGGCTCATTCGCCTGGCGTTTTCGCGCCGCTCATCGCGGGCCGCGACATCTCGATCAGGTCGAGCGGGCGTCGCGCAGGGCCGGGTAGAGACGGGCGAACCGGCGGTACGGCGCGTCGTAGGCCGCGTGCGCGGCCTGCCGGGGCGCCACCGGCGGGCGGCGCTTGATCGTGGCCGCGGCGGCGGCGAGATCACGGAAGCCGCCGACGCCGACGGCGGCCAGCAACGCCGCGCCCAGCGCCGGCCCCTCGGGCTGGTCGACGGGGACGACCGGCTTTCCGTAGACGTCAGCCTGCAGCTGGCGGACGAACGGGGCGTTGGCCCCGCCGCCCGTGATCATCACCTCGCTGACGTCCATGCCCAGCGCCCCGATGATCTCCAGGCTGTCGCGCAGGCCGAAGCAGATGCCCTCCAGCACGGCACGCGTCAGGTGGGCGCGCGTGTGCGCCAGGGACAGGCCGACGAACGCCGCGCGCGCGGCGGCGTCGCGGTGCGGCGTCCGTTCGCCCTGCAGGTAAGGCAGGAACGTCAGCTCCAGCGCGCCAATCGGCGCCTTGGCCGCCTCGCGGTTCAAGAGCAGGTCGGCGTCCTTCTTGCGCGCCAGCTCGGGCGCCAGTTGCTGGCGATACCAGGCGAACGCGCCGCCGGCGGTCAGCATCACGCCCATCACGTACCAGGTGTCGGGCGCCGCGTGACAGAAGGTGTGGGCGCGCATCTTGGGGTCGACCTTGGGGGCGTCGGTCGGGCACAGCACGGTCCCCGACGTCCCCCAGCTGGCGACCACGGCGCCGGGCGCGACGGCCCCGACGCCCACCGCGCCGCACGCGTTGTCGGCGCCGCCGCCGACGACCGGCGTCCCGGCGGTCAGGCCCGTCGCGCGCGCCGCAGCCGCGGAGATCGTGCTGAGAACCTCCGTCGAGCCGCCCACCTCGGGCACCAAATCCGGCGACAGCGCCATCGCGTCCAGCATCTCGCGGCTCCAACGCCGGTTCGCGACGTCGAGCAACAACGTGCCGGAGGCATCGGACAGCTCGGTCGCCAGCGCCCCCGTGAGCTGCCAGCGCAAGTAGTCCTTGGGCAGCACCACCTTCGCCAGGCGCGCGAACGCCGCCGGCTCGTGGTTCCGCAACCACAGGATCTTGGGCAGCGTGAACCCTTCCAGCGCCGGGTTCGACACCCAGGCGCGCAGCGACTCTTCACCGACGCGCTGGGTGATCTCGCGGCACTCGGCGGTGGTGCGACCGTCACACCAGAGCAGCGCCGGGCGGATCACCCGGTTGCCGCGGTCCAGAAACACCGACGAGTGCATCTGCCCCGACAGGCCAACCGCCGCGATTTTGCGGGCGCTGCGCCCCTGCCCCACCGCACGGCGGATCGCGCGCGTCGCCGCTTTCCACCACGCCGCCGGGTCCTGCTCGGCCCAGCCGGGTTGCGGCGTGCGCAGCGCCAGCGGTTCGCTGGCGCGCGCGACGGCCCTCCCTCGCCCGTCGACGACCAGCGCCTTGACGTTGGTGGTCCCGACGTCGACGCCGAGAAAGAACGCCATCAGCGGGACTAGCGAACGCCCAGGAGAACTTCGGTCGTGAGCTGGTCGAGCCGCTCGTACTCGTAGCCCTTGGCGGCCATCGTCCCGACGTCGAAAGTGTGCGCCTTCAGCGCGGCGGCCGTCTTCTTGTCGTACTTGAACGCCGGCCCCATCCCGCCCGTCTGCGCGGTGCTGCGCTGCTCGAGCGAGGCGAGGATCTCCCGAATCTCCGGGTCGGCGTGGAACCGCGCGACCTTGTCCTTGAGGATCAAGTACGACCGCATGCTGTAGTACGCGAAGTCCCACACGCCCTGTTCATCCTCGGTGCGGTACGCGTGGCTGTCGAAGTGGCGCATGCCGTCCCAGCGCGCGTCCTCGAGCAGCTTGACCAGGAAGAACGCCCCCTTCTGGTCCTCGCTCGCGAAGCGCAGGTCCTGATCGTAACGACCCGGCTTCTGCCCATTGAGGTCGATGTGGAACAGCTTGCCCGCCTCCAGCGCTTGCGCGACGCCGTGCGAGAAGTCGAGCCCGGACATCACCTCGTGCGCGACCTCGGGATTGAGGCCGACCATCTCCGGGTGGTCGAGCGTGTAGATGAACGCCAGCATGTGCCCGCTGGTCGGCAGGAACAGATCGCCACGCGGCTCATTCGGCTTGGCTTCCAGCGCGAACTTGAGGTTGTAGCCGTTGTCGCGAACGTACTCGCAAAGGAAGTTCATCGCCTCGCGGAAGCGCTTGATGCCGTCCCGCGGGTCCTTGCAGGCGTTCGTCTCTAGCCCTTCGCGCCCGCCCCAGAACACGTACGTGGACGCGCCCAGATCGACGCCCAGGTCGATGGCGCGCATCGTCTTCGACAGCGCCAGCGCGCGAACCTGCGCGTCGTTGCTGGTGAACGCGCCCTCGCGGAACACGGGCTGCGAGAACAGGTTGGTCGTCGCCATCGGCACCTTCATGCCGGTCTCGGCCAGCGCGCCCTTGAAGTCGCGCAGGATCTTGTCGCGCTCCGCCGGCGACGCTTCGAACGGAATCAGGTCCTCGTCGTGCAAATTGACGCCGTAAGCGCCCAGCCTCGCGAGCTCGTGCACGATCTTGACCGGTGACAGCACGGCGCGAACGGGGTGCCCGAACGGATCACGCCCCGGATTGCCCACCGTCCACAGTCCAAATGTGAAATGATCCTCGGCACGGGGGGTGAACTTGTCGTTCGGATAGCGAGAAGGTCGTTGACTCATCGGCCCCTAAACTACTATCTCTCGGGAACAAGGGCATCATGAGAAACGCCAGATCATTCACTTTTTTGGCCGTATTTGGGTTCGTGGTGTGGTCCGGGGCCTGCCACCGTTCATCCGGTGGTGGAGGCGCCGAGCCCAAGCTGGTGAAGCTGGCCTTCGTCACCAACAACCCCAGCGAGTTCTGGAAGATTGCCGGCGCGGGCATTCACAAGTACGAGCGCGAAGGGAAGGTTCAGGTCGATCTCAAGTACCCGTCGACCGGCACCGCCGAGAGCCAGAACCAGATCCTGCAGGACCTGGCCAGTCAGGGCTATGCGGGCATCGCCGTCAGCGTGGTCGCGCCCAACGATCAGGTTCCGGTTCTCGACAAGATCGCCGAGAAGACGAACCTCATCACCGTCGACTCCGACGCGCCGCAGTCCAAGCGCCTGCTGTACATCGGCACGAACAACTACGAGGCCGGCAAGGCGCTGGGTGGCCGGATCGTGCAGCTCTTGCCGAAGGGCGGAAAGATCGCGGTCTTCGTCGGCACCTTCGCCGCCGACAACGCCAGCCAGCGCCTGAAGGGGATCGAGGACGCGGTCGCCGGCCATCACATCGACGTCGTCGACAAGCGCGAAGACAACACCGACCGTGCCAAGGCGCGCTCGAATGTGGAGGACATCGTCAACGCGCACCGGGATCTGGCGATGGTGGTCGGTCTGTGGAACTACAACGGGCCGGCGATTGCCGCCGCGCTGTCGGGTCTGAGCAAGCAAGGCAAGGTGCTGGCCGCCGTGTTCGACGAGGACGACGGAACCCTGGACGCGATTCAAAACGGCGTCATCCAGGCGACCGTCGTGCAAAAGCCGTTCATGTTCGGCTATCTCGCCTCCAAGTGGATGAACGAGCTCGCGACCAAGGGCGACGCGGCCAAGGCCGCGCTGCCGGCCAGTCACGTGATCGACACCGGCGTCGACGTGATCGACAAGAGCACCGTCGCCGCGTTCAAGGCGAAGCTGGCCGAGATGAAGGGTTCCTGACGACGGCGGTTGCGCCGGCGGACCTCTGATGGAAGCTGATCCAGGCGCTGAATCGGGCTCGCGGCGGGCGCCCGACCTGCTGGTCATGCGCGGCATCGACAAGCGCTTCGCCGGCGTGACGGCGCTGTCGAACGTGTCGCTGAACGCGCGCCCCGGCGAGGTGCTGGCGCTGATGGGCGAAAACGGCGCCGGCAAGAGCACCTTGATGAAGATCCTGGGCGGCGTCCAGCCTCCAGACGGCGGCGAGATCCGGATCGCCGGACAGCCGGTCACCTTCGGCGGCGTCGGCGACGCGCGCAAGAGCGGCATCGTTCTGATTCACCAAGAGCTGATGCTGGCGCCCAACCTCGACATTGCCGCCAACGTTTTCCTGGGCAACGAGCCGACCCGCAACTGGCTGGCGCCCCTTTCCCGACGCGGGACGTACGAACAGACAGCCAAACTTCTGGCGCGCGTGGGGCTGGACTGCTCGCCCAGCACACTGGTCGATTCGTTGTCCGTCGGCCAGCGGCAAATGGTCGAGATCGCGCGTGCGCTGTCGGTCTCGGCGCGCATCATCGTGATGGACGAGCCGACCGCCTCGCTGTCGGCCGACGAATCGCAGCGGCTGTTCGCCATCATTCGCCAGCTGCGCGCGGACGGCGTCGCCGTCATTTACATCTCGCACCGCATGGAAGAAGTGCTGGCGCTGTCAGACCGCATCGCCGTGCTGCGGGACGGCCGCAACGGAGGCGAGTTGGCCCGGGCCGAGGCGACCACCGACAAGATCGTCGCCCTCATGGTCGGCCGCGAGCTGAGCGGCGGCTACTTCCCGCCGCGCCCCGACCCACCGCCAGCCGGACGGCAGACGCTGCTGGAGGTTTCGGACCTGCTGGTCCCGGGTGCGCCGGCCGGCATCAGCTTCAACGTACGCCGCGGCGAAATCCTGGGGTTCGCCGGCCTGGTCGGCGCCGGGCGCACCGAGCTGGCACAGACGATCTTCGGTGTGACGCCCGCCCGCCGCGGCAGCATGACCCTGGACGGCCGTGCGTTCGCGCCGCAGCGACCGCGCGACGCCATCGATCGCGGCGTGTACCTGGCCCCGGAAGATCGCAAGCGCCACGGGCTGGTGCTGCCGATGTCCGTGGCCGAGAACACCTCGCTGCCCGACGTCGGCCAGTACAACCGCTGGGGCTGGCTGGATCGCCGGACCGAAGGGCGCGTCGCCCAGGCCGAGGTCACGCGGATGGCCACCAAGACGCCCTCGCTGGAAACGCCGGTCGCGTCCCTGTCGGGCGGGAACCAGCAGAAGGTCGTTTTAGGCAAGTGGCTGGCCATGCGCCCCCGCGTGCTGATCCTGGACGAGCCGACCCGTGGCATCGACGTGGGCGCCCGCGCCGAGATTTACCGGCACGTTGCCGCGCTGGCAGACGAAGGGATCGCCATCTTGATGATCAGCTCGGACATGGAGGAAGTCATGGGGCTCAGCGATCGCGTGGCGGTCATGCGCGAGCGTCGCTTGGTCGGGATCGTCGAGCGGGCGGCCCTGTCGCCCGAGCGGTTGGGCGCGATGATGACGGCAAGCCTGAAGGCGGCGGCATGAAACGCGAGCTGGGAATGCTGGGCGCCCTGGTGGTGATCTGCCTGGTTCTTTTCCTTTCGAACGCCGACTTCCTGGGGCAATCGAACGCCATCAACACCCTGCGCCAGATCGCGATGCTGGGCATCTACGCGATCGGCAGCGGCTACGTGATCATCGCCGGGGGCATCGACCTTTCCGTGGGGTCGGTGGTGGGGCTGACCGGCGTCATCATCGCCAAGATCTCGTCGCAGGCCACCGGCGGCGGCGGCCATTCGCTGGCGCTGGGCGTGATCGTGGCGCTGGGCGCGGCGCTGCTGATCGGCCTTTTGCAGGGCCTGCTGATCACGCGGCTGCGCCTGCAGCCGTTCATCGTCACGCTGGCCGGCATGCTGCTGATCCGTGGCGTGTCTCAGACGCTGGTCCAGGGTGGAACGTTGAGCCTGGGTACGTCCCGCTTGCTGAAGCTGGCGAACGGCGGGCTCTTCATGGTCAACGGCGATCCGCTGTTGCCCTGGCCACTGCTGATCTTCGCCGGCGTCATCGCCATAGGCGGGTACGTGCTGCACTACACGGTGCTGGGGCGTTACGTGTTCGCCATCGGCGGCAACCGAGAGGCGGCTGCCTATTCGGGGATCAACGTCCGCGCCGTCGAGACCACCACCTACGTGGTCTCCGCCGGCCTGGCGGGGATTGCCGGCGTCTGCTACGCGGCGTACATCGGTCAGATGTCTCAGCAGGTCGGTGTCGCCTACGAGCTCTACGCCATCGCCGCCGTCGTGCTGGGCGGCTGCTCGCTGCGCGGCGGCGAGGGGACGGTGCTGGGCATCGTCATCGGCTCCACGATGATGCGGGTCATCGACAACGGCATCAACATGTTCCAGCTCGGGTATACGGACAGCGACGGCATTCGGCGCCTGTGGCGGCTGAATCCCAACTGGACCTTCGTCATCGTCGGCGCCGTCATCCTGGTCGCGGTGGTGCTGGACCAGGTGGTCCACATGGTCCAGGCCGCGCGGAGCATCCGGGCTGGCGCGCCCGCCGCCCCGCCGGCCGCCGACAATCCACCCGCGGCTGCCTGACCGGCTCGAATGCGGGCCATGCGCCGCGCCTGGCTGGTTCTCTGGCCGATCTCGGTGATGGTCGCCGGCGCTTGCGTCGTCCCGCGGCCGCCGGCCGACGCGGTCGCCAAGGACGGCGCCGCCGGCGCGGAGAACCCGCCCCTGCGCGCGGCGGCCGAAGCGGTGCACAAGCGGGTCGGCACCGCGTTGATGAGCAGCCGGTTGAACAACCCGGCGGCGCGCGCCCTGGTGAGCCGCCAGTTCGACTCGCTCAGCCCCGAAAACGAGATGAAGTGGGCCTTCGTCGAGCCGCTGCGCGGCGTGTTCGCGTTCGCCGCCGGCGACCGGCTGGTCGCCTTCGCCGAGCAGAACGGCATGCGCATGCGCGGCCACACCCTGGTGTGGCATCAGCAAATCGCGGGCTGGGCCAAACGGCTGAAGGGGGACGAGCTCCGCGCCGCGGTCGCCGAGCACATCGCCGGCGTGGCCGGCCACTGGCGCGGTCGAATCGGCGCCTGGGACGTGGTCAACGAAGCCCTGGCGGATGGCGAATCGGGCAGCCTGCGTCCGGACTCGCCCTTCACGGCGCTGGGGCCCGAGTTCATCGAGCAGGCTTTCAAGCAGGCCCACGCGGCCGATCCGCAGGCTCAGCTCTTCTATAACGACTACGAGATCGAAGGCGCCGGTTCCGCCAAGTCCGAGGCTGCCTTCGCGCTGTGCAAGCGCCTGAAGGAAGCCGGCGCTCCCATCAGCGGGATTGGTTTCCAGATGCACGTCGATCCCCGGCGGTGGCCGGCGGCGGAAGCCATCCGCGCCAACGTCGCCCGATACGCGGCGCTGGGGTTGCTGGTGGAATTCACCGAGATGGACGTTCCGGTCGGCGCGCTGCCCGGCACCGCCGCCCAGAAGCTGGAGGCCCAGCGGAAGATCGCCCACGACATCGTCGCCACCTGCGTCGCCGAGCCCGCCTGCACCGCGGTGACGTTCTGGGGCCTCACGGACCGCGACTCCTGGCTCAACAGCCCGCAGTGGGCCCCGCTGCGCGGCCCGGGCCCGCATCGGGCCCTCCTCTTCGACGCCGACATGCACCCCAAGCCGGCCGTGCAGGGCCTTCTGGACGCGTTCGCCGGTCGTTAGTGCTGGACGGAGCCCGAAACGAAAAGGTCCCCGAAGTCGGTGGCGTCGGTGACCGTCGGCAAGATGGGCAGGCCCAACATTTCTTCGACGGTCTTCGTCAGCGATCGATGCGTCAGCGCCGCCGGGCTCGTGTAGCCCGGCTTGACTGTCGGCCCGACGGCCAGGAACGGCACGTGGTTCTCCTCGTCCCAGATGACGAAGATGACGCCGCCGGTGGCGTTCACGTAATCGATGAGCGGCGGCATGGCCGTGCTCAGCCAGGTGTCGCCCATCTTCACATTGTCCGTGCTGGGACACGACGTCGATCCGTGCATGTCGTGGCAGAGATCGGGAACGATGAAGACGTATGAGGCCACGTCGCCCGCGGCCAGATCGTCGTTCAGCGACGAGATCAGCCGGTGGTGGGCGGCGCAGTCGGCGCTGGTCTTCGAGGGGGGCGCGCCGGCGACGTCTTGGAAGAAGAGAAAGGGGTCGTGCCGCGGGACGTAGGTTCCGCTGTTCGCGATCGGACAGGGCGCGGCGGACAGGTCGACGCTCTCGACGTAGACCATCCAGTCCAGCCCACCGCCGGCCGTCCGAATCTGGCTGGCCAGGTGATCGGTGCTGGAGGTGCTGTTGGAGGTCGACGGACTGTTGTCCGTCTTGAACGTCACGTCCGCGAACGCGTTGGTTCCGGCCTCCATCTGGATGTAGTGAGGTTCGCTGGGCAGCGAAGGCAGTTCGTCCATGAAGTTGGAGCCGCTGGCGTAGGTCGGCACCAGCACACCATTGATGTAAGGCGCGTGGGAGCTGCCATAAATGGCACCGGCGCTCTCGTTCTCCATGGCGATGACAAACATGTGGGGGATGACCGACCGGAGGGCGTCGGCGGGAGAGCGGCCACCGGTGGTGCTGCCGTCGGCGGGCGGACTCGCGGACGACGATGACGACGACGACGACGACGACGACGGGGGAGAAGGCGTGCAGGCCCAGGCGAAGGTTCCGAGGAGCGCTGCCATTACCAGCCGTCGCATGTCCGGACAAGATGCGCATCGGCGAACGAGTTGGGGCTTGGCAGCGTTCCCGAACCGGCGGATTGAAATTTCTTCGCCATGCTGAACGGACGTATAGTGGACCTCATGGGGTCCCCGTCCGCCCTCGAAACGATCCTCGAGCCGCTCAATCCGGCGCAGCGAGAGGCGGCCGCGGCTGGCGACGGTCCGTTGTTGATCGTCGCCGGCGCGGGCACGGGTAAGACGCAGACGCTGGCGCACCGTCTGGCCGTCCTGGTCGCACGCGGCGCGGATCCGCGGCGAATCCTGCTGCTGACGTTCTCGCGACGGGCGGCGCAAGAGATGACCCGCCGCGCGACGCGCCTGATCGGGGCGCGCGCCAACGGCGAGACGCTGCCCTGGGCGGGAACATTCCACGCCGTCGCCAACCGACTGCTCCGCCACCATGCGCCGGAGGTGGGGCTCGATCCCGGGTTCACCCTCCTCGACCGCGAGGACGCCGCGGACCTCTTGGACCGACTGCGCCACGAGCGCGCGCTGTCGCGCACCGATCGCCGCTTTCCGCGCAAAGGGACCTGCCTCGCCATCTATTCCAGCGCCGTCAACACCCAGCAGCCACTGCGGGCGACGCTCGAGACCCGTTTTCCCTGGTGCCTCGAATGGGAAGACCCGCTGCGCGGTCTCTTCGCCGCGTTCGTCGAAGCGAAGACCGAGCGCGCCGTTTTGGACTACGACGACCTGCTGCTCTACTGGTTTCACCTGATGGCCGACGACCCGTTCGCGCGCCGGATCGGGGCCCTTTACGATCACGTGCTCGTCGACGAGTACCAGGACACGAACACGCTTCAGGCCGAGATCCTGCGCCGGCTGCGGCCCGACGGCCGCGGCGTGACCGTGGTCGGCGACGACGCGCAGGCCATCTACAGCTTCCGCGCCGCCTCGGTCGACAACATCCTGGCCTTCCCCGCGCAGTACCAGCCCCCCGCCGAGGTGGTCCTGCTGCGGCAAAACTACCGGTCGACGCAGCCGATCTTGGACGCCGCCAACGCCGTGATGGCGTTGGCCGGCGAACGCTTCGACAAGCAGCTTCGCGCGACGCGCGCCGGGGTCGACAAACCGGTGCTCGCGACGGTCGCCGACGAAGGGGCGCAGGTCGACTACGTCGTCGAGCGGATTTTAGAACGGCGCGAAGCCGGGGTGGCCCTGCGCCAGCAGGCGGTCCTGTTTCGCAGCAGCCATCACAGCGACGCGCTGGAGGTCGAGCTCGGTCGCCGGAACATCCCGTTCGTGAAGTTCGGGGGACTCCGCTTCCTCGAGGCCGCGCACGTCAAGGACACGCTGGCCTGCCTGCGCTGGGCCGAGAACCCGCGCGACAGCCTGGCCGCGTTCCGCGTCGCGCAGCTGCTGCCCGGGATGGGGCCTCGCCTGGCGGACGCGTTGCTGCGCCACGTGACGGCCTCTGCCCTCCCCTTGCCGCCCGCGATGGCCAGCTTCGAGGCGCCCGCCGCGGCCCGCGCCGACTGGCCGGCCTTCGTCGATCTTTACCGAAAGCTCTGCGACCCGGCGTCGGCATGGGCCGCGCAAATGGGCCTGGTTCGCCGGTGGTACGAACCGCACCTGGCGCGACTCTACGACGACGCGCGGGCGCGGCTGGGCGACCTCGAGCAGCTCGAGCAGCTGGCGGCGGCCGCCCCTTGCCGCGAGCGCTTCCTGTCCGACCTGACATTGGACCCGCCGGCGGCCACCGGCGCCGAGGCCGGCCACCCACACCTCGACGAGGACTATCTGATCTTGTCCACCATCCACTCGGCCAAGGGTCAAGAGTGGGACACCGTGTTCGTGCTCAACGCCGCCGACGGGTGCATCCCGTCCGATCTGGCGACGGGCCATCCCGCCGAAATCGAAGAAGAGCGGCGCCTGCTTTACGTCGCGATGACGCGCGCCAAGACCACCCTGTCCGTTGTTCACCCACTCCGCTTCTATGTGCGCCAGCAGCACCGGTTGGGTGATCGGCATGTGTTCACGCCGCGTACCCGCTTCATTCCCGACGCCATCGTCGACAAATTCCAGCGCTTCACACCCGAGGTCGCGCGCGGTCCGGGCGCGGGGCCGGCGTCGCCGGCGCGCATCGATGTGGCGGCGCGGCTACGCGCCAGCTGGGCGGGGTAAGAAATTTCTGTAGTCGGGGACACGACGGCTGGGCGCCGGACCGGATGTCGGAATCCCGTCGGTGTGGCGCCTAACTCCAGGCGGCGCCTGCCCAACGAGGTTGGCCCGAGCCTTGCTCATCTGGGGAGCAACAAAAAAAGCGCCAGCATCAACTCAACTCCCCCCGAGTTGGTGCTGGCGCACCTCTCTCGGATCGCGCGACGCTGGCGCGACCACTTCAGGCGTGTCGCTTGAGCTTGTCGAGCAGGGTCGTCCGGCTCAGACCAAGAAGCTCCGCCGCGCGCGTCTTGTTGCCAGCCGTCTGCCGCAGCGCTTGGTCGATGAGGGATCCCTCGATCCCTGCCATCACCGCCGGCAGATCGATCGCACCCGTGCCCAAGTTGGCGGCTAGGTCTGCCAGCGGCGCAGCGCCCGCCCCGGTGCGCATCCGCTCCGGCAAGTCGGCGGCGCGGATCGTGCCGCTGGCGTCCAGGACCACCAGCCGTTCGAGCAGGTTCTCCATCTCGCGCACGTTCCCTGGCCAGGCATAAAGCGCCATCAACGCCAGCGCGTCCTCGGCGATTGCCACCTCACGCTCGAAGCGCCGGTTCATCTCGTCCAAGAAGTGACGGACCAGAGTCGGGATGTCTTCGCGGCGCTCGCGCAGAGCCGGCAGCCGAATGGGGACCACCTCCAGCCGGTAGAAGAGATCGCGGCGGAACCGCCCCTCCTGCACCATGAGCTCCAGATCTCGATTGGTGGCGGCGACGATTCGCACGTCGACGGTCCGCGACTGCGTTCCACCCACCGGCGTGATCTCCCGGTCCTGCACGGCGCGCAGCAGCTTGACCTGCAGCGGCAACGGCAACTCGCCGACCTCGTCCAGAAACAGCGTGCCGCCATCGGCCTGCGTGAACTTGCCCGGGTGCGCCTCGACGGCGCCGCTGAAGGCGCCGCGCGCATGACCGAACAGCTCGCTCTCGATCAGCGCTTCCGGGATGGCGCCGCAGTTGACGGGGACGAACGGGCCGCCCGAACGGCTGGAGGCGCCGTGAAGGAGCCGCGCGACGACCTCCTTGCCACTGCCGCTCTCACCGCTGATGAGCACCGTCGAGGAGCTGGCGGCCACCCGATGCACGGTGTCCAGCACGGCCTGCAAGGCGGGTGACTCGCCGATGAGACCAACCACCAGCTGACGCCCGTGGGGCGAGCGCGCGAGCCGGCGCGTGTCGATCGGTGCGCGCGCGTCGGCGGCCTGACGGACGACGTCCGCCAGTTCCGTGTGATGGAATGGTTTGGTCAGAAAATTGAAGGCGCCCGCCCGCATCGCGGCAACGCAGTCGCCAATCGATCCCTGCGCCGTCAGGATGACGACGGGGGTGCGCGGCTGTCGCTCCCTCACCCGCGCGAGCACCTCGAAGCCGTCGGCGCGCGGCATCCGCAGATCGGTGATGACCAGATCGAACGACGCGGTCGATGCGCGTTCGGTCACGATGTCGATAGCAGATTGTCCGTCCTCTGCCTCCACCACCGCGTGGCCGTCCCGCGACAAGAAGCACCGGACGACCCCCCTTACCCCTTCGTCATCGTCCGCAACCAGAACCTCCACGCGGGAATTTTACATCGACCGGTCAAATTTTACACGGATCGGTCAAAGGCTTAAATGACGTGGCATTTCATACGGCTGGGTCAGAGCGACGCCTGAAGACGCAGCGCACCATCTCCACATCCTGGATTGACACACGGCTTTGGTTCATTCACGATGACCGTGAAGTAGCCGAAATTACATGACTTGGTTGAGCTCCGGGGGGAACCTCGACCAATCCGGATACCCGAGAATGTCGTACAAAACAAACGTCCCCGCCACCATCCTGTCTCCCTCAGCGCGCTGCCCGGCAGCAAAAGGGCGTAAGCGGCATATCGCAATCTGGTCTCCCAGATCGTGAGGCGGGCCCCATGACTTTGACGCCCGTCCCCGACGCGGGGAGCCGTAAGCCGACCACCGCCGCCGACCTGTTCGGCCTCCTTTGGCGCGGCCTGTCCGACCTTTTAGGGAGTGCGACGACAGCGACGCTGCTGCGCCGTAGCAAGAACGCGGTCGCCGGCCGGCTGCCGTCGGCCGCCGAGCTCAGCATCGAGCGCCAAGGGCTGGAGTACCGGTACACACTGCCGCCGGCCTGGTCGCAAGAGGCATCGGACGGGATGGACGTCATGCGCGCGCTGGTCGACGAGCTCCGACCGTTGTTGATGGAGCTGACCGGCGCCACGATCCTCGAAAATCTCGATGGGGTTCCCGGCTTTCGAGATAACGGCATCGTCTTTTCGAAATGAGCAACGGCGCCTCCCAGGCTTCGCCGACCGCGCCCACGGCCGCCGACGTCCGAACCCGCGCTCTCATCGAAATTGCGCACACGCTGGATTCCAACGTCGACGAGTCCCAGCGTCTGAGTCGCACGCTGGCGCTGCTGAAGAACCTGCTTCAGTGCGACCGCTGCTCGTTGCTGTTCGACCCGGAGGGTAGCGGTCGCCACGAGCTTCTCTCCATGCCCGTCGGAACGGGCGAGACGAGGTCGCAGCTCGAGTCACGTCTGCTGCGGGTCTTGAGCGCGATCGAGAAGAACGATCCTCTGCCCTCCGAAGGCAACGGGCACCAGCTGGCGCTGCCTCTCGTCGGTCTGGACGAGGTGCGGGGCCTCTTGGCGGTCGAGCGGCAGGCCGCCAGCTTCACGCGCGACGACATGCGCCTGTTCTCGATCGTCGCCGCCCAGGTGGGCGGCTACCTGACGATGCTGCGGCTACACCGCCAGGCGGCCGCGCTCGACCAGTTCAAGCGCGAGATGTCTGCGCTCGCGGCGCACGACATCAAGAACCCCCTGGCGGCAGTCATCGGGATGGTGGACTTCCTGTCGCTGGAGCTGAGCGGCAGCCCCGAGTACGTGCGCAACTGCCTCAATGACATTCGGACGGCGTGCAACCGGATTCACCGCGTGACGGCCAACCTGCTGGACCTGGCGCGGCTGGAGTCCAACCAGCTCCCGTTGCGACTGACGACGCTGGACGCGCCGGCCTTGTTGTCGACGCTGGCGCGCCCTCGGTCGGCGCAGGCCGGTTTCAAGAACGTCCAGATCGTGATCCGTCCGCCGCCGCCCGGTCCCCGGGTGGTGGCCGACGAGGACCTTTTGGGGCGGGTGGTGGACAACCTGCTGGACAACGCGCTTCGGTACGCCCCGCCCCACGGACGCATCGAGATGGCGGTAAGCCAGGCCGGGGACCGCGTGCAAGTGCGGGTTGGAAACGACGGCCCGGCAATCCCGGCGGACGCGCAGGCGACCATCTTCGAGAAGTTCGCCCGGGCCGCCGACTCCGCGCACCTGAACCTGGGCCTGGGCCTCTACTTCGCGCGGGTCGCGATGCACGCGCAGGGCGGGCGCATCTGGCTGGAGGGGACGGACCAGCTGCCGACGGTGTTTGCCCTCGAGCTGCCGGCCGCCGCCCCCACCACGCCCGTCACTTCTTCAGGCGGTAGCCGGTCTTGAACATCCAGGCGACCACCGCCAACAGCACCAGCAGGAACAAGAACGTCATCGCCAGGCTGACCCCGACGGCCACGTCGGCGGTGTCGTAGAAGCTCCACCTGAACCCGCTCACCAGATAAACGACGGGGTTGAAGAAGGCGACCGTTCGCCAGTGGGGCGGCAGCATGTCGATGGAATAGAAAGCTCCGCCCAGGAACGTCAGCGGCGTGACGACCAGCATCGGAATCAGCTGCAGCTGCTCGAACCCCTTCGCCCAAATGCCGATCACGAAGCCGAACACACTGAACGTGGTGGTGGTCAGTAACAGGAAGGCCAGCATCCACAGCGGGTGATGGACCTCGACGGGGACGAAGGCCGTCGCGGTGGCCAGAATGATGAGCCCCAAGATCATCGACTTCGTCGCGGCCGCGCCCACATACCCGATGATCATCTCAGCGAAGGAAATGGGCGCCGACAGGATTTCGTAGATGGTGCCCGTGAATTTGGGAAAGTAGATGCCGAACGACGCGTTCGAGATGCTGGACGTCAGGATCGACAGCATGATGAGTCCCGGGACGATGAACGCCCCGTAAGGAACGCCGGCGACGTTGGTCATGCGCGAGCCGATCGCCGATCCGAACACCACGAAATACAGAGACGTGGTGATGACGGGCGTGACGACGCTCTGGACGACGGTCCGCACGAAGCGGGCCATCTCGAACCGGTAAATGGCCCAGACCCCGGTTCGGTTGAAGCCGACGTCGCTCACGGCCGCGCCCCCGAGCCGCCGGCGACCAGGTTGACGAAGATCTCCTCCAGCGAGCTCTGGCTGGTGTGCAGGTCCTTGAATGCAATTCCCAGCTGGCCCAGGCACCGCAGCAGGGCCGGGATGTCGCGCGGATGACCGCTGGCGGCGGCGTCTTGGGCGTCGAACGTGTACTCCAGCTGGTTGCCGCCGGCCTTCAGCGCCAGCGGCCAGCCGTCGAGCGCGGGCGGCAGCGTCGTCATCGGGTCCTGCAGGTTCAGCGTCAAGCGGCGCTTGCCCAGCTTCTGCATCAACTTCGACTTCTCCTCGACGACGATGAGCTCTCCCTTGCTGATGATGCCGATCCGGTCGGCCATCTCTTCGGCCTCGTCGATGTAGTGCGTGGTCAGGATGATGGTGACCCCCTCCGCCCGCAAGCGCCGCACCATCGCCCACATCTCGCGGCGCAGCTCGACGTCGACGCCGGCCGTCGGCTCATCCAAAAACAAGATCTCCGGCTCGTGGGCCAGCGCCTTGGCGATCATCACGCGACGCTTCATCCCGCCCGACAACGTCATGATCTTCTCGTTCCGCTTGTCCCACAGCGATAGGTCGCGCAGCACCTTTTCGATGTGCGCGGGGTTGGTGGGGCGCCGAAAAAGCCCGCGGCTGAAGCTGACGGTGGCCCAGACACTCTCGAAGGCGTCGGTCGTCAGCTCCTGCGGCACCAGCCCGATCCGAAACCGGGCGCCGCGGTAGTCGCGCACGATGTCGTGGCCGGCAGCCACGATCGTCCCGGTCGTCGGCGTCACGATGCCGCAGACGACACTGATGAGCGTGGTCTTCCCCGCCCCGTTGGGGCCGAGCAGCGCGAAGATCTCCCCCTTGCCGATCTGCAGGTCGATCCGCTTGAGCGCCTGGAAGCCCGACGCGTAGGTCTTCGTGAGTCCGGAGATGGTGAGGATGGGAGCGCTCATTTTTCCTTG
Source organism: uncultured Pseudomonadota bacterium (assembly GCA_963737345.1). GTDB lineage: Bacteria > Myxococcota_A > Polyangia > Fen-1088 > Fen-1088 > JADGRB01. The sequence continues at coordinate 451,300 of CAVTSM010000003.1, forward strand.
GGGCAGCGGCAGAGCCGAAGAGATACCGCGCGCGGCGTGCGCCGTCGAGCAACAGCCTGCGGCGGACGACGACGCGCCGGGCACGGCCCAGCTCTGTCCACCGCATCAGGCTTCGCGCACGGATCTGCTGCTGCCGGCGGTTGGCGCGAGCAGAGAGCGCGGGCGTGCCTACCTTTGTAAGCAGTAGCCCCACCGTGTGAGGTCACCCATGCAAACAGAGCCGCAGATCACCTTTCATCAGCTCGACTCCAGCCCGGCCCTCGAGACGCTGATCCGTGCCGAGATTTCCGAGCTCGAGCAGTTCTTTGACGGGATCGTCAGCTGCCGCGTCGCGGTCGAGGCCCCCAACCCGCACCACCGACACGGCGGCATCTACCGGGTGTCCATCGAGATCAACGTCCCGCGCGAGCAGATCGCCGTCGCGCGAACGCCCGGGGATCAACCCGAGCATGCGGACGCGTACATGGCCGTACGCGACGCGTTTCGGGCGGCGCGACGCCGGCTGGAAGATTACGTGCGCCGGCTCAAGGGGAACGTGAAGTCCCACACGGCGCCGCCGCACGGGCGCATCGTCCATCTGGAGCCTGACCTGGAATACGGCCGTCTCGAGAGCCAGGACGGGCGCGAAATCTACTTTCACCGCCACAGCGTGCTGGGCGGTATCGAACGACTGGCCCTGGGCGCCGAGGTCCGCTTTCACGAGGAGCAGGGGCTGAAAGGCCCCCAGGCCAGCACGGTCGAGCCGGTCGGCGCGCAAGGGCGTCACGCCCCCTGACGCGCGTCATCCACCTGCTTCCGCCTTCTTCCGCCCTTCTTCCGCCTTCTTCCAGGTCAGCGCGGAATCGTCAGAGTCTTGGCGAGCTCCGGCGTCAACGGCTGCGGCAGATCGATGCCGTTGGCGTGCAGGTCGAAGGCCAGGATGTCCCAGTACTGGTCGGCCGGCAGGCTGCCGCCCTTGCCGGGCGGCATGTTCGCAACCACGAATTGGGCCACGTCGGCGACGGTCACGAACCTGTTCTTCCGATACTTCCGATCCGCGGGCGGGTCCAGCGGCAAGGCCCCCTCTTCCAGGCCGACCACGCGGGGGCCCTTGACGCACGGAGAACGGAACGACCCGAAGGTGACGCGGAAAAATCAGACGGCCGCAGGGAGCCGCGCGAGCACGGCGGCGACCACCCGGTCGCAGCGCCGCGCCTCGAAGGCGTAAGCCCCGTCGACCTGCTCGCCCACGCGCTTCTCGATCAGATCGCGCAGCAGCCCGCGCGCGCGGTGCAGCCGGGTCTTGACGACGTTTTCCTCGACATCCAGGATCGCGGCCGTCTCGGCGGTGCTGAGCCCCTCGATCTCGCGGAATATCAGCACGCTGCGGTAAATGTCGGGAAGCCCCTCGACCGCCTCTTCGACGAACCGGCCCAGCTCGCGGGTGCGGGCCTGTCGTTCGGGATCGGGAGCGGCGGACCGCCAGCTCTCGGGCGACTGTCCGTCCGGCTGTCCACCCGACTGTCGATCTTGGGCAGCGTCAATCGAGACGAAGCGCCCGCGCTGGCGCACGCGGGCCAGGGCCTCGTTGAAAGCAATGCGGCACAACCAGGTCGACCAGCGCGCCGTGCCCTGGAACTGGTCCAGGTGAGAGAAGGCCAGGACGTAGCTCTGCTGCATGACCTCCTCCACCTCGGCGGCGTCGCGCAAGACGGTGCGGACGGCGCGGTAGACGCGGCGGTTGTTCCGGCGCATCAGCAGCTCGAAGGCCAGCCGATCACCCGCGCGGGCGCGCTGCACCAGCTCTTCGTCGGGGACCCCCGACGCCGAGTCGGGCTCTGGGACGGCGGCGGTATCGAACAGGTCGGCCATGATCCTCAGAGAGGCGAACCTCCCCAAGGTTACGGCAGCCGCGGACCCGATTCAGATGAAAAGGCCGGGGACCGCCAGCAGCCGCTGGACGGACTCCGTGAACACGCCGACTACCGGAAGCGGTCGGGCCGCCTCACGCTGAAGGTGGTCGAGCATCTCGGCGATGCGGGCACGCTCGGGTGGCGTCCGGCTGTTGCTGGGCACGGTGCCGAGCCGCCCCTGCACGAACGTCACGATTTTGGTCATCACGTGGTGCCGGCCGGCGTTGGTGAGGCTGTCGAGGCTGGCCAGCATCTCCCCGATGACGGCCACCTGGCCTGCGTAGAGCTCGGCGTAAGGGACCGGGCGCGATGTCGGGATTGTGGCGAGAGAAGGGCTCATGGGCGACCTTCCCCTTCGGAAGCCGAGCCGTGGAACTTGAGGCGGTGCAGCGGGTTGTGCCCGCCGGGCCCCTCAGGGACTGCCCGCGCCAGGCTTCTGGGCGTTGCGCAGGAAGTAGTCTTTCAGGACCGCCTTGTCGGCGTCGGACAGCTTGGCGGTCATATGGAAGGGGTAGATGTATTTTTGGGGCGGCATCTCGCCCGATTCCACCTGGTCCCAGCAGGCCTCGAGGTCGTCCTGGCGTTCTTCCTCGTCGACGCTTCCCCACTCCGAGAAATTGAGGTGGTTGCGCCCGTTGTGGACGTCCTTGGCCAGCAACCACGAGCCGGGGGCGATCCGACTGTAGAGGGGCCAGCGCGTCTCGTTGCTGTGACAGTCGAAGCACGACCGCCGCAGGATGGCCGCTGCCTGCGGCGGCGCATCCACCGTGAACCGGTTCGGCGGGTTGCTGCCGACGTCCTGGACGGGGATGAACTGGATGCCAATCCCGGCCAGCACCAAGGCGAGTATCAGGAAGCGCAGAATCCGCATAGACCCGGAATGTAACCGTTTTGCCCGCCTTTACGCCACCGCCTCGCGGCGGTAGCGTGATGCCATGGTGCGACACACGACAGTCTCGCAATTCTGGCGCCGGTTGCTGCTCCCCCTCGCCGGCGCCCTGGCGCTGGCGGCTGCTGGCGCCGGCCCGGCCCGCGCGCTGGATTTCGGCAAGCTGGCCGGAAAAGCGACCGGGGCGGCCGGCAACGCCGCCCGCGACAAGGCGGTCAAGGAAGCCAACGCCCGCCTGCTGGCCGAAGGCCGGAAAAATCAGTGCAGCTTCAAGACCGACAGCGATCAGTTGATGCCGGGCTGCGACGCCAAGCTGAAGAAGCTGGCCAACACGCTGGTCGACGTAAAGAAACACTTGAACGTTGCTGGCGTAACCAGCTTCAAATTCGAAGTTTCTGGTCACACCGATGGCAGCGGCAAACCCGAGCACAACAGAGAGCTGTCCACCAAACGCGCCGCCGCCATCGCCCACGAGCTGGAGTCGCGCGGGGTCGCGTCGAACGAGATCATCTCGGTGGGCATGGGCTCTGACCGCCCGCTGGTCACGCCCGACGACACGCCCGCCAAGAAGGCCAAGAACCGGCGGTACGAAATCCAAATCCGGTTCTGAGCTCGTCGTCGCGCCACCGCGGGTGGCACGACCAGGCGACCCGCTGAGCCGGATCGACGGTCGCAATGGGTCCCGTTTGACGCTGGCGGCTCCGCGCTTACGGTGAGCGACACCCGTGAGGCGAACGCCCACGGGCTTTGACCCGCCGGGAGCTGAGGGCCCTGGCGAAAGGAGATCCCATGAACAGCGCCAGCCGACAGCTGGACCGCGCCCAGCACCAAACCGAAGAGGCCGCGGCCCTGGATGCCTATTCCCGGACGGTGACCGCCGTCGCCGATCAGGTCAGTCCCTCGGTCCTTCGTCTGGACGTCGAAGGGGTCCGGCCGACCGGCCGGTCGCGCGGGCGCGAAACGGGCACCGGCAGCGGGTCCGGATTCGTCTTCACGCCGGACGGGTACGTGCTGACCAACAGCCACGTGGTGAGCGGCGCCGACAAGATCACGTTGACCACGCTGGACGGGCGCCGCTTCCCCGCCCACCTGGTCGGGGACGATCCACACACCGACCTGGCCGTGGTGCGCGCCTTCACCACCGACATCCCGCCCGTGTCGCTGGGCGACTCGTCCAGCCTGCGCGTCGGGCAGATCGCGGTCGCGGTCGGCAACCCCTACGGGTTCGACTGCTCCGTGACCGCCGGTGTGGTCAGCGCCCTCGGCCGATCGCTGCGCACCCAGACGGGGCGCCTGATCGACGACGTCATCCAGACCGACGCCGCGCTGAATCCGGGCAACTCAGGCGGACCGCTCTGCGATGCGCGAGGCCGCGTGATCGGCGTGAACACGGCGATGATCCTGCCCGCTCAGGGCATCTGCTTCGCCATCGCGGTCAACACCGCCGCGTTCGTCGTCGGCAAGCTGATCCACGAGGGTCGGGTCCGCCGTGCCTACCTCGGGGTGGGCGGGCAGACGGTGCCGCTGCACCGGCGGGTCGTGCGCTTCCACAACCTGAACATCGAGAGCGCCATCTTCGTCGCCTCGATCGAGCGGGACAGCCCGGCGGCGCGCGCCGGCCTGCGCGACGGCGACCTGATCGTCAGCTTCGCCGGCCAGTCGACCGCCGGCATCGACGACCTGCACCGTCTGTTGACCGAGGACCGCGCCGGGCAAGCGCACACCCTGGTCGTCATGCGCGGGGCCGAGCGGCTGACGCTTTCGGTGCAGCCGGTGATTCGGGCGCCGCGCTAACATTGGCGGCGTGACCTCCCGGAACATGTTGACGCCAATCCAGCCTGACGACCACGTCCGGGGCGACCCGGATGCGCCCGTCACCATCGTCGAGTACGGCGATTACGACTGCCCCCACACACGCGCCGCGCAGGCGAACGTCGACCAGCTCATGGCCCGCGGCGGGGTGAGGGTCGTGTTCCGATATTTCCCGCTGCGCAACCTGCACGCCAGCGCAGAGATCCTGGCGCGCATCGCCGAGGCCTCGGCGCGGCAGGGGCTGTTCTGGCCCATGCACGACCACCTCATGAAGCACCGGCGCGGCGCCCAGCGGGACGACCTCCTGAACGACGCTGCAGAGATCGGCCTGGACCTCCCGGCCGTTCAGGCGCTGCTGGCCGACGAAGGCGTGGCGGCGCGCATCGAACGTGACGTGCAGGGCGGCCGCGCGGCCGGCGTCCGCAGCACGCCCAGCTTCTTCTTCAACGGCGTGCTGCACGACGGACATTACGATCTGGACACGCTGTCCGAACAGTTCCGCCGGGCCCAAAACCGCTAGCCAGGGCCACTTCCGCCCGGACCAACGTTCAGCGCGGCCGCCAGCCGGGGCAGGGCCTCACCCGCGGCCGCCGAGACGCGCACCTGCGCCAGCGCATCGCCGCGCGTCGGACCGAGGTTGACGATGGCAACCGGCATCGCGAGCTCGTGCGCGCGCCGGACGAACCGGAACCCCGAATAGACAGTCAGCGACGATCCGACCACCAGCAGCACGGCCCCCGCTGCCAGCAGCGCCCAGGCAGCGGACAGCGTCGGCTCGGCGACGGTGCCGCCAAAGAAGACCACGTCGGGCTTGAGCGCACCGCCGCAGGCGCGGCACCCGACCACCTGGAACGCCGCGACCAGCTCGGCCGAGAGGTCGGCGTCGCCGTCGGGGCGGGTGACGCCTTGGGCCGCCGCGACCCACGCGGCGTTGGCAGCCAGGAGACGCGCCTGCAGTTCGGCGCGCGGCTCATGCGCGGCGCAGCCCAGGCAGCGGACGTCGGCCAGCGCGCCGTGCAGCTCGACCACCAGCCGGCTCCCCGCCGCCTGATGCAACCGGTCCACATTCTGCGTGATGACTCCGGCCAAGAGGCCCGCCGCCTCGAGACGGGCCAGCGCGGCGTGCGCCGCGTTCGGACGCGCGAACTTGAACCGCTCCCAGCCGAGCGTCGCGCGCGCCCAGTACCGCTGGCGCACCTCGGCCCGGCGCATGAACGCGTCGTGCTGGATGGGGTTGCGGGGCCCGGGCCGGCCGGCGCCGCGGTAGTCGGGGATGCCGGATTCCGTGCTGCAGCCGGCGCCCGTGAGCGCGACGACCCGGCGCCCGGCCAGCAAGGCCGTCAGTGGGCCCAGGTCGACGGCCCCGGCGGGATCTTCAAGGGGGGATGCGCTCACAGCCGCGCGATCATGGCACGGCTCACATCGAGCCGCCGAACGCGATTCCGGCTCCGACGCTGCCGAACGGTTGAAACACGGAGACGCGCACACGCGGAGCCCGCAGGTGCAGGACGGCGATGCCTGTCCCGACCACCATCCCCGCCGCCGCGCCCACGAGGACGTCCGTATAGAAGTGATACCCGGCCAGCACCCGTTCCACCGCCACGCTTCCCCCGATCACCAGTGTCGCGATCCAGGGTTGCCAGGTGACGCCGTAGCGCGCGTTGATGGTCACGGCGGCCGTCGAGAGCGCGGCGAAGGCGCTGGAGGTGTGCCCGGAATAGAACGACCGGTAGTTGCTCGCGTCGCGCGCCGCAGCCCAATCCGAGTAGACGCGCGGGATCGGCCGCTGGACGGCGTACTTGGCGAGCGTGACGAAGGCGCCGTTGACGCTGATCGCCTCGGCGAACACGACGGCATCTTCCAGCCAGATGTGCCGGTTCCGCAGGGCCAACCAGTCGGCCACCGGCGGCGCGCCGAAGGCCAGCGCCAAGGTGACGCTGCTGGCCAGGTCCGCCCCGTCGCTGGCGTTGCCGATCACCCCGCGATCGAACGAATTCACCGAGCTCGCCGGGCACGGACAGCTGGCCTCGATCAAATGAGACGTCAGCGCGTACGGCAGGAGGCTGCCCACCGCGCCCGCCAGGATCACGGCTCCGTCGACGGGCAAGCTCACGTCGTAGACGGAGGCTGGCTCGGGCGCCGGTGGCGGCGCGGCCTCGGCGCCGGGCAACGCCAGTGCGACGCCCGCGAGCAGGGCCGCGACACCGGGCCACCGGGCACGCCTCACCTCACGTAAGGTAGACGCTCCTCGCGGCGCGACAACCGACCTGTCCCGTGCGAGCGCCGTTGTCAGCCCGAAGGCCCTACCGCGGTTGGGGGACATCTCGGATGCGCTCCGCGGCGCCAGCCGGGACGTGGGCGCCCTTTTCGTCCCCCGCGCGCGGCAGGGTGAACCAGAAGCTGCATCCGGCGGCGCTGGTCGCGACGCCCAGGCGGCCGCCGTGCGCCTCGACGATCCGGCTGACCGTCGAAAGGCCCAGACCCAACCCGCGCCCCCGGGCTTGCGGCCCCCGCACGTAGGGCTGGAACAGCGTCGCGGGATCGAGTCCGGGCGGCAGGCCCGGACCGCTGTCCGCGACGGTGATGCGGACCTCGTCGCCGCCCTCACCTTCGACCGCGACGGTCACCTTCCGTTCGGCGGCGCCCTCGACATACGTCAGTGCGTTTGCGACCAGGTTCCCGAGCGCGCTCGACAGCATCCCGGCCGAACAAGCCACGCGCGCCCGACACGCCACGCGAACCTGCAGGTCGGCCCCCACCTGTCCGGCGCGGGCCCGCATCAGCGTGGCGACCTCTTCGGCGACGTCGGCCGGCGATGCCGTCGCCCCGGGCGCCGGCCGCGCGCCGGCCCGCGCGAAGTCGAGCAGCGCCTCGACGACACCGGCCGTGTGGGCGATGGCCCGCCGGCCGCGCTCGGCCAGGCGCAGCAGCCGCTGGTCGTCGCCCGAGCGGCGCCCGATGTCGTCGAACATCAGCCCGGCGGCCGCCAGCGGGTTCCGGATGTCGTGCGCCATGCGCGTCGCAAACGCGTCCAGCTCGGTCGCGCGCCGCTCGGCGCTCTGTTGCAGCTCCTCGACCGCCCGGGCGTGGGCGTGCGAGATCCGGAGCCCGACCAGGGCGGCAAAGATTGCCAGCAACACGCCCGCCGCATTCAGCTCGAACGCCCAGACCGCGCCCTGCCGCCGGCTCTCGCGGATCTCGCCCGCCAGCTCCGCGGCGGCGGCGATGTTCGCATCGATGCCGGCCGACAGAGCGCGGGCCGCGTCCTCGCCGGCCGCGTCCAGGCGCTCCTCGGCGGCGCAGCGCGCCGGCTCGATCGGCGCGGCGAACCCGATCCAGAACCTCGGTGAGCTGTTCGTCGAAGCCCACCAACGCCGACTCTGACCGCCCCCACGCGACCGCTTCCGCCGGATAAAACGGCAGCTTGCGGTACGCCGCGAGCTCGGCGTCCAGCAAGGCCCGTCCGGTCTCGATCTCCAGCGCGCCGGCCGAAACCACTGGCTGCGCGAGCGCCCGGTGAACCAGCAACTGCAGCCGTCGCAGCTCGGTCCTGGCGTCGGCCAGATAGCGAATGCTGGGCGCCGCGTTCCCCTGGATGCTCAAGGCGGCGCTCTCGATTTGCCGCGTGCGATGCTGGGTCATGCCGGTCGCGCCCACGAACGCGAGCACGACGGCGGCGAACGCAGTCACCAAAACGGCGTCCACACGTCGCAGGGTCACGCGTTGGTTTGCCGCACGCGACCGGGGTGCGCCAGGCTGAACGTTCGTTCTCGACAGCGCTACCGATGAGGAGGCGCGGTGTCGGTCGCTTTCTTACGTCATACTGTCGGGATGTCCCGTTACCCTCGCCTGTTGACGGCGTTCACCCTCGCCCTTGCGATCTCGTCCTTCGCCGTCGCGCGGCCGGCCGCGCCGGTCGACGCCCACACGACGGAGGCGAACGTCGCGCGCATCACGACGTCGCTGCTGGCGCAATCGCAGCTGTCGCATCATCCACTGGACGCGCAGCTCGCCGGCAAGCTGCTGGACCGCTACCTGGACGCGCTGGACGGGACCCGGTCACTGTTTTTCAAGAGCGACGTGGCCGAGTTCGGCGCGATGCGCGCCACCCTGGCCCAATCGACCCGGGCGGACGGCGACACCCGACCGGCGCACATCATCTTCGCGCGTTACGTCGAGCGGCTGAAGCAAAAGGTCGCGTTCGACACGGCCCTGCTCCGAGCCGGCGGTTTCACGTTCACCGGCCACGACAGCTTCACCTTCGACCGCGAGCACGCCGAGCGCCCGGCCGACCTGGCCTCCGCGCGCGAGCTGTGGAAGCAGGCGCTGCGGGCCGAGGTGCTGCAAGAGAAGCTGGCCGACAAGCCGGTCGCCGACGTGCCCGGGACACTGATTCACCGTCACGAGCAGCAGCTGCGCACGGTCGGCACGCTGGGCGACGACGAGGTGCTGGAGATCTACCTGGACGCGCTGGCGCACGTCTACGACCCGCATTCGGACTACATGGGCAAGGAATCCATGGAGTCGCTGTCCATCGCCATGAATCTTTCGCTGTTCGGCATCGGCGCCACGCTGGCCAACGAGGACGGCGTCTGCACGATTCACGAGCTGGTCCCCGGCGGACCGGCCGCGCTCAGCGGCGAGCTGAAGGCGGGCGACCGGATCGTGGCGGTGGCGCAGGCCACGGGCGCGACGGTCGACGTGACCGCCATGCCGCTCACCCGGATCGTTCAGCTGATCCGCGGGCCCAAGGGGACGCCGGTCACGCTGACCATCCTGCCGCCCGTCGGCGCACCGGGCGGCGCCCGAACGGTGCGGCTGGTGCGGGCCGAGGTGCAGCTGGCCGACCAGCAGGCCAAGGCGCGCATCATCGATCTGCCCCAGCCGAACACCACGCCGCTGCGCCTGGGCGATCATCGATTTGCCGTCGTTCTACTCGGGCAAGGACGACCGGGGCGGCACCGGCGCGACGGCCGACGTGGGGCGCCTGCTGGACAAGTTGAAGGCCGAGCAGGTGCGCGGCGTGGTGCTCGACCTGCGGCGCAACGGCGGCGGGTCGCTGCAGGAGGCGATCGACATGACCGGCCTCTTCATCAAGCGGGGTCCGGTCGTCCAGACGCGCGACTCCAGCGGCTCCGTCGAGGTCGGCGCCGATCGCGACCCGTCCGTCCGCTGGGCGGGCCCGCTGGTCGTTCTGACGAGCCGGCTCAGCGCTTCGGCCTCGGAGATCCTGGCCGGCGCGCTGCAGGACTACGGTCGGGCCGTGATCGTCGGGGACACGGCGACGTTCGGCAAGGGGACCGTCCAGACGATCGTGCCGCTGGCCAGCATCATGGACCGCGCCGGGCTGGGGCATTCCTTCGACCCGGGCGCGCTGAAGCTGACCATCAGCAAGTTCTACCGGCCGAGCGGCGCCTCGACCGAGCTGCGGGGCGTGGCCTCCGATCTGGTGATTCCCTCACCGACGGAGGCGGCGCCGGTCGGCGAATCGAAGCTGGTCGATCCGCTTCCGTGGGACACGATCCCGGCCGCCTCGTTCGACCGCCTGGCCGAGGTGACGCCCCAGCTCCCGGCGCTGCGGACTTCGTCGGCCCAGCGGCTGGCCGCCGATCCGGGCTTCGCCAACCTCAAGCGGCAGATCGATCGCCTGCGCACGCGGCTCGGCAGTGGCACCGTCTCGATGAACGAGGCCGAACGGCGCCGGGAGCAGCTGGAGGACAAGCGGCTCGACGACGCGATAGCGGCGCAGGTCCGCCGGCAGACGGACGGGATCGCGGTCTACGAGATCACGGTGAAGGACGCCGATCACCCTGGCCTGCCGGCGCGGCTCGCGGCGCCGAAGCCCGCCCCGGCGGCGGCGGCGGGCGCGGCACGGAATGCGCGCCACGGTCTGGACGACGATCTGACGGAGCACCACCCCGCCGATCAGCTGGTCCTGCACGAGGCGCTGCACGTCCTGGCCGACTACGTGCGCCTGAAGACCCCGCCGGGCAGCACCCGGACCTGAACGGCGTCGGCGCGGGGCTGCAGGCAAGCACCAAGTCGCGCGCGCCTCAGGGCATGCAGACGTTCAGATTGAAGCTCCCCCGCCTGAGAGTAGAGGTGGCAGGCGCCGGGCGTGAGCTTCGGGCAATCGCGATCGGTGGCACAGGTCCGGAGCGTGTCCGTGCCGTCACCCGGGCACCCGTCCGGCTTCTGGCATGAAAAAGAGAAGAGATTCGAACTGGAAACAGCAGACGGCGCCCGCGTCGCAATCCTGCGGTACGATGCAAGGCGGCTGTTGCAACTGGAACATCTCGCAATTGTCGGCGACGAAGTCCTTGGGGTCGATGCAGTTTGCGAAGGGGGGCGTCTTGGTCATGCAGCAGACCTGGTTCCTCCCGCACATCTGCGTCCCGCAGGCCAGGGCCGCGTCGCGCCCGGCGTCCTTGACCTCGTAGGCGGGCTGAAATCGCATTTGTGCGTCGACCCGCTGCCGCAACAGCCGGCCGCGAAGACCAGCGCCGCGGCCACGAACCAGGCGCGCCGTAGCCGGTTTCGCGACATCTCGATCATGGTTTCACAAAACTGAGAGAGAATCATCGGGCCCCCGGCACTACGACTGGTGCGTTTTCATCGAAAAATCCGAGCATGAACTTTGCTTCATGCACCGCCGGGGCCAAGGAGCCGAGCCCGATTTGCGCGCCCCTCACACGACCAAACGGCGAACAGGACGCTCTTCCAGCGAGGCGGGCAACGCCAACCCATTTGGCGGGCCCGCTGCCGCGCATTGGCCCTTGGCCTTGCTAATCACGGGTCCGGTGCTGGCGACCGGCGCATGCGGTCCGATCGAATTCGTCCCGTCGCCGTTTACGCCACAAAAAGTTGAACTGGTTTACAGCGCCCAGGAAGACATCACTGTGGTGCGCTGGCGGATCTCGTCGCCGAATCCGGCAGCCGAAGGCTTGAGCTTCGAAATTCTCGACCAAACCGGGCAATATCAGCCCCTAGATTTTTCGCAGTCGGTCTACGCCGGAGGCGGTGCCGCCTGCGCCGACGGCGACGGTTCCTGCTTCCAGTACGTGCTGCGGGGCCCCTACGCCGCGCCCGCGGACAGCGCACCGGTGCGGGCGGTTCACGCGGGCGACGGCACCCTTCCCGGCGGCCGCCCCAAGCCGCGCACCGTCGACAGATCCGTGACGGTGGACTCATTTTTCCATACCGGGAACGACGCCGTGTACGTCAACATCAAGGACACGGTCGCGTCCGACGGTCCGTACGTCTTCGCGCGGCCTTACGAGCGGACCATGTGGCCGACGAAGGGGCTGTGTCTGTCCGGTTCTCCGCCCGACGGTGTCGGTTTTTCACCGCTGGACGCACGACGGGCGGTTTCCGCCGCCCGCGCCGCTGACGGACGACGGGATCTACTGCGTCGCGATCCGCCCGGTCCCGCTCGACACCGGCCCGGCGGCGCTGGCCCAGACGCGCGTCGCCACGTTGCCCGAGGTCGTCCCGCTGTCACCTGACGTACACGCCGCCCGTCGAGACGTCGCCGATCATTTACCAGATCGTTCTGGACCTGGAGATCGTGCCCAGCCGCTGCGCCACGCACCATCGACGCGATCGAGACGCTGGTGAAGGAGACGATGTACGGCGTCGGCGTGCCGGTCATGCAGCTGCCGACCCTGAACCTGGCTGTCGATCCGACTGCATCGGGCGGTGGTTCGTCGTGCGCGCAACCGCAGTCGCGCGCGCTGCCCGCCGACGCGATGGCCCAAGCCGTGAAGCAGGCGGTCCTCAGATTTCCACAACACCATCAGCAATTTCATTTCCTCTATTTCAACAACCTGAACGCGCCGCTGCCCGCCAGTTTGACGTCATCGCTGCAGACGCTGTTCGCCGATCTGACCAAGTCGCCTCCCAACGACCTGCAGCTTCTCTCGTGGATGTTCAACCCTGGGCTGGCGGCCGCCACCGGGCCGGCCTGGTGGAGAAAGCAGGTCTGGCAGTCCGCCGGCGACCCCGACGACAACGACCTCGCGAACGCGCTGGCCAACTACGCGCAGACGACGCTGCCCTACATCAGCCAGATCTACGACGATCAGGCGGCGGTTCCCTATTTCTCGGACGATCAGACCGCGCTCTTCGCCGGCGCAACCTTCAAGGTCTGCACCCAGAGCCCCTCTTACGATGAAGTCGATCGGCCTCACGAGCCGCATCGGGCTGGGGCGTGGACCGACCTGGCCGATCGACGCCAACAACCCGCCCGGCTTCGTGGCGAACCTGCCGACGGTCCAGACGAACGCGCCGGCGCCCACCTTCGTCCCGGTCAGCATCCTTGCGGATCTGCAGGTCTGCACCCGCTACTGCTCCGATCACCCGTACGTCTCGAAGGCGGGGACCGGCGTGTTGTCCTGGTCGACCAATTCGTCGTGCGCGGTGACGAAGTGACGTCGCTGGCCGCGGCGTGCGCCTTCCTGACGGTGGTGGCGGGCCAGCCCGCCGTGACCGCCCCCGTCCACGGCCCGACCCCGACGCCCGGCATTCGCGAGCCGGCGCCTCGCCCGCAGCCGGTCGCGCGCGTCCAGGCCCGCTTCGCCGCGAAGGATCACCGGGTGCTGCTGTTCGGCGGGGCCGAGTACCTGGCCCGCGGCGACTTCTACAACAGCCCCGGCCTGCGCCTGGGCGGCGATTACTACTTCTTGGAGTCGCTGGCGGTCGAGCTGCAGTTGTCCCACTACTGGAGCTCGCTCAACAGCACGGCCGAGCACGTCGCGGCAACGCTGGGTGCTGTGCCCGACAGCCGCCCGCCGACCTGGCTGGGACTGGTTGGCGCGCGCTATTCTCTCGGCTACGGCAAGATCCTGGTGAGCGGCGCCGGGGGCGTGATCCACCTCGAGCCGCAGGCCTTCGCGCACGTCGGGATTCACGACTACGGCGGCGACGTGCAGCCCTCCGGAGACGTCGGCCTCGGCTTGCTGGTGTTCCTCACCCAGCGCGTCTTCGCGCGCTTCGACGCGGCCGTCACCCTGGACCGCGAGTCCCGATCCGACCAGAACATCGCGGCCTGGGGCGTGCTGCCGGCGCTGACGCTGGGGGGATCCTGTGAAGGCGGGCGCCGCGCTCTTGCTGCTGGCTTGCGGCGCCGTGGGATGCCGGCACGGTGGGGCAGCCGGCCCGCGCGTCGGCGCCGCGATTCCGTCCGAGCCGTCGCGAGACGCGCTGCTCGACGGGGCCGCGGCGGCGATCCGCAACGGCCAGTTCCAGGCGGCGGGGATCGCGCTGACCGCTGTCGCCGATCGCGAGCGCGGCCGCCGCGACCCGGAGCTCGACTTCTGGTCCGAGCTGCTGGCGCTGGTGCGATGCGAGCCACTGGCCCGCGTACCGCGCGCGGCAAGCCACGACCCGCCGGTGACCGACGGCTGGGACCGACTGCGGCGCCTCGTCGAGATCGAGCGCGTCCGCCTGGCCCGCAACCCCGCCCAGATCGCCACGCACCGCCGCCTTGCTGGTCGATCATGCCGCCCGGCCGGTGAAGGACGGCGGCCAGGCGCAGGACCAGATTCGCTGGCCGCTGGAGGCCGAGCGCTGGCCCGACGAGACGATCGTGCCAGTTCTCATCGATCGATGCGCGCCGGACGCCGTTCCAGCGCTGGGACGCCCCGACCGAGCCACCGACGCCGAGGTCGCGCTGGTGTCGGACGACCGCCAACGCGCTTACCCGCCGGTCATCCGGCCGCGCCGGCGTTGTGGTTGCAGTCGGCGGTGCTGGACGTGACGCATGGACGCGCCGCGCGTGCCCGCGCGACCCTGGCGCGCCTCGAGCGGTTGGCGGGGGCGCAGGCCGCCGGGCTGGACGTGGCGGAGCATCGTGCGGTGGTGCTGGCCGCGTCGCTGGCCGCCATCGACGATCGAAGAGCGCCGCCGGCAGAGCGTGCTGGCGAACGGCCGCGCGGCGCTGCGGCTCGACCTGGCGCCGGCGACCACGCGCGCCCTGTCGTTGCTGATCGCGGATCGGCTGATCGCCGCCCAGCGTCCCGATGACGCGGTGGCGGTCCTGGGCCCGCCGCCCCACGGCGACGATGCCCTGGGGCGCAGCATCGCCTTCCGTCAGGCCGAGGCCCACGCGCACGCGAACCGCGGCGCCGAGCTGCTGGCCGAGGCGCGCGAGGCGCTCCACAATCATTCCCGCCAGGAAGTCGACGCCGACGCGGCGCTGGCCGCCATCATGGACCTGGCGCTGCGGACGCTGCGCGCTTCGCCCGTGTCGCCCGAAACGATGGAGGTCTTGGAGGCGCTCGGCCCGCCCGGGAACGGCTGGCGCGTGCCGAAGCGTTCGCGGCCGGCGCGCTCGACGGCGGCGCGGCGCTGTCGGCCATGGCCACGTTCGACTGGCTGTATCAGAACGACCCCGAGCCGACCCGGCAGCTGCAGCATCTGGCGCGCGAATGCGTCGCGGCGGCTCGCGCCGGGGCGCGCGCCGAATTCGCCCGCACGTTTCACCTGCTGGCCGGCCAGGAGACCGACAGCGACGCGGCGTCGGCTCGAAGTCGCACCGCAAAGCCGGGTGGAAAGCAGCCGGAGGACAGGCACGCGCTGATCGCGTCGTCCGAGGCTGACGCCCGTCGAGAAACGCGCCGGACTGCCCGTTCGGCCGACTGGCAGCGTGCCTTGCTGGTCGTGGCGCGCGATTCGTTGACGGCGCTGGTCGACGCCGACGACCAGGCCGATCTGGCGATCCTGGTCGCGACGCTGAAGCGGCATCTGGACGAGGCGGGGCGCGGCCCCGTCGACGACGAGCTGACGACGCTTTACCGGGCGGCCAGCGCCCACCTCAAGGCCGGCGCGCGCGCCTACGCTGAGACGGTCGGCGCCGAACGGCGACCGATCCTGCTGGGCGACATCCGGGTGGACCGCACCTACGACGTTCGTCCTCCAGCGATCGATCTGACGGGCGTGCTGGAGGAAGCCCGGGACGCTGCTGTTCGTGCCGCAGGGGCGCGACCCGACGATGGTCGCGCGCTGGACGGCGAAACCTTCTCAGCTGCTGGCCGGGAGGACGCCATGAACCCCTGGGCGGCGCTCACGGGGCTGCTGGTTTTCGCCACGCTGGCGGCCACGGCGCGCGCCCAGTCGCTGGTCGAAGTCGTCCCGGAGGATCCCTGCGCGCAGGCGGGGGCGCTCGATCCCAAGGACGACAGCGCCACGGCGGAGCAGCTGCGGCGGGCCTGCCGCCTGCAGCGATTCGACCGCCACCTGGCTGCCGAGCGCCGGCAACAGGTGGTGGCGGCCGAGGAAGCCCGCAGCGCCCGCATCGAGCGCTGGATCGATCGGACGCAGCCGGCCCGGGTGACGCGTCCTTTTTCCGTCGACGCCTTCGTCGGCACCGGCGTGGCCAGTTTTGGCGTCGCGCTTGGCTGGGCCTTCCTGCGCAAAGCCGAGCTGGCCGCCTGGTTGGGCAAGCGAACGATCACCTGCGCGGACCTGGCGGGGCCCGAGGCGGGCGACTGCTCGCGAACCGTGTACGGGCTCCGCGGCCGCTGGTACCCCCTTGGCACGAAGGTGTCCCCATTTCTTGCCGGAGGGCTGACCATCGCCAACGCGCACCTTCAGCTTTTGAACACCGACGGCCAAAACGGCAACGACCCGGTGCTGAGGGGCTCGGGGCGCGCCAACTGCTACAACCTCGGCGCTGGGGTGCAGCTCGCGTCGGCGTGGTTTCGACTCAGCATGGAATACGTCTACGAGCACGCGTTCTATACGGGGGCGAGCGCCAGCGACGCCAAGAAGACCCCCAACCGCGACCTCAACACGGTCTGGTCGACCAGCTTGAACGATGATCAACACGGCGTGCGTTTCCAGGTGGGCATTGCGTTTTAAGGGTCTATGTCTGGTCGTCGTCTGCCTGGCGGGCACACCGGCGGCGTATGCCCAGAACGGGCGTGGCGAGCCGGGCCAACGCGACCGAGCAGCCGCGTCCGACGACGACCAAGGCGCGGAGGAGACGCCCCGACCCGAGACCCAGCCGGGCAAGGGAGCCGCCGCGCAGACGGTCCCCCAAAAGGTCGACCCCGAGCGGCCGCGCCGGCCGCCCGGCCCTCCCGTGGCTGCCGACGGCAATGGCGAGCGGCCCGTGGTTTCGGTGTCGGGGTCGCCCACCCGCGCCAGCACCGTGCAGCGGCAGGCGGGTCCGGCGGGGGCCCCACCCAAGCCGGCCACCCAGAGTCAGGTCGAAGCGCTGATTAGGCGGTCGACCGACAGCGTCGATTTCTTCGAGCTGGTGGATGACATGCTGGACGAGGTCGCACGCCAGGTGTCGCTGGTCGATCCGAACCTGCTGTCGCCGATGGCCATCCGGCTGGTGCGCTTGTCGGCCAACTTGCGCCCCGAATTCGCCCGTACCTTGGAAGCCCGCCTGATCGCGCGGTTGGTTCAGTCGACCGCTGTCAAGGTCAGCATCTGTGCGGAGTGCGACGCGCTGCGGTCGCGTGTCGAGGGGGGCACCTGGGTGGTCACCCTGGGGGCCGTCAAACAGGAGGACCTGCGCCGGTTGGGCGAGACGACGGGCATCAAGACGTTCATGGACGTCGACTTCACGTACAGCGCGGACACGAACGTCATCTGGATGGAAGCCACGGCTTTCCGAGCTTCCGACGGTGGCGTGATCTGGAGCGACGCCTACCGCTCGGACGGCACCATGGCGATGTTGCTTCGCACCGGCAACCGGATCCCGTCGCGGGCCGAAAAGGCAGCCGAGCTCGAGCAAAAAATCGCCGGCCGCCCGAACTACGGGTATGCGCTGTCCCTGGGGCTGGCGCAGATGGGATACGCGGCGCCCACCGGCGACGTCATCGGCGCGCAGGTGTCGTTCCGGCTGCAAGAGAAGTTCGGCGAAAACCAGGGCACGCTGTTCGGAATCAGCGCCGGCGTCTTCACGACGGGCCCCCCCAGCACGACGAAGAAGCCGCAAGCCCTGAATTCGATCCTGCTGGGGGCGTACTACTCGCAAAACCTCTCGAAGCCCAACCTGAACCGCCCGGAGCTGTGGGTCTACGGCGAGGTCGGCGGCATGTTCACCGGCAACGAAGGGAACACGTTTTATGTCGAAAGTGGCGTCGACGTTCACCTCAAGTGGCGGCTGTCGCTGATGGCGGGGCTCATGTACGTCCTGCCGACGACCTATTCGGGCTACGATTTAGGGGGCCTGGGCTTCCGGCTGCGCGTGGCGCTGAACTGGTGATCAATGCGGCACACTGACCTTCCAAAGACGCTGCCGGCGATGTTGCCGTTGATGTTCGCGCTGGCCGGCGGGATCACGGGCTGCGCCAGCGGCAGCCTCCCAGCCGACGTGCGCGTACCACCCGAGCTGCTGCGCGGCTCGCCCTACACGGCCGGCGGCGAGACGGCGCGCACCCGATACGTGATCCGGATGACGGACGGGCAGCGCGACTGGGAGATTCAGCTGCCCGAGATCGCCACCGCCTACGAGGTCAAGGTGCCGCTCACCGGCGCACCGGCGTCGCCGCTTGGGATCGACATGGCCACCATGACTTCCGCCGACCGCGAGATCCTGGAACAGAACGAATCCAGCCGACGTGCGTCGGACGACGACGCCAAGAACGGCGACGACGACGACGAGAAGGCCGAAAAGCGGAGCAAGAGCGGGAACAGCGCCGGGGACAAAGCCGGCGACAAGAAGGGCGCCGCCAAGACGCGCGGCGGGCAGACGCCGTCCGGTCCGCGCCCCAGTTACCTGCTCACGCTCGAGCGCGTGAAAGAGCTCTACCGAACCCGCCACTACGAGCTGGGGCTGGTCGAGCTCGTCGAGCTCGAAAAGCAATACCCGGAAGACGAACACGTCCTGTCGATGAAGGGGTCGCTGTACGAGCGGCTGGGGAACAAGGCGCTGGCGCGGGAGGCGTGGCAGCAGGTGCTGCGCATCAACCCCTACAACCTCGCGGTGCTGGAGGCGCTTCAGCGCCTCGGAAAGTAGAAGGCAGGACGGCGATGCACATCATCATCGGGCTCGGCGGTCTGTGGGCGACGCTGGTGGCGACGCACCACCACATGCCGGCCGGGTTCAACGGGTTCTTCCACCCGGCGGCCTTGATCCTTCTGCTGGGGGCGCCGCCGTCGATCCTGTTGGTCGGCCATGACCTGCGCGAGATCTGGAGCGCGGTGGTCACCTTGGGGCAGGCCCTGCGCTACCACGCCCGTCGAGCCGAGGCCCAGATGATCGGCGACCTTTATCGATTCGGGCGCGAGCTCAAACAGGGGCGCACCGTCGAGGCGTCCAAAGTGCTGGCCGAAGCCGCCGATCCGCTGCTGCGCGAGATCGGGCCGCTGCTGCTGCAGCCGGGCGGCGGCGCCGATGCGCGTGAGACGATCGTGACGTTGTCGTACGCGCGGCTGGCGCAAGTCAAAGAGGCGGAGGAGGTCTTTCGATTCCTGGCGCGGACCACGCCGGCCGTGGGCCTGATGGGCACCATCGTCGGGCTGGTCAACATGCTGATCAACCTGCGCAACTTCGAGCAGCTGGGGCCGGCGATGGCGGTCGCGCAGCTGGCGACGTTCTACGGGTTGATCCTGGCGTACGGCATTTGGTCGCCCTTCGGGCGGCGCATCGAGAACTACGGGCGCAACCTGTCGGTGTCGGCGCGCCTGCTGGAACGGGGCCTCACCAGCATCGCCGAGGGGAGGTCGCTTTACGACCTGCGGCTGCTGTCCGGGTCGGGCGCCGGCACGCCGCCGGCGGCGGAGGCGGCCTGATGGCGCGCAATGGCAGGCCGGTCCGGGTGGTCGACCAGACCGACCTGCTGGCCTACACCCAGGAAGAGGACACGTCCTGGCTGATCCCCTACGTCGACGTCATCAGCCTGTTGCTGTCGTTCCTGATCCTGGCGCTGGCGATGTCCAAGGTCGACCTGCACCGCTTCGAAAAGGTGTCGGCCGCCATCTCGAAGCACAGCCCGCCGCCGTCGCTGGACTTGCTGAAAGAGAAGATCGACGGCGTCATCGCGTCACAGGGGCTGAGCGACCAGGTCAAGACCGTGGTCGACGACAGCGGCCTCAAGATGGAGCTGAAGAACGCGCTGCTGTTCGAGAGCGGCCAAGCGGACATCACGCCGGCCGGGCGTTCGGCGATCAACCGCGTCGCCAAGCTGCTGCCCAGCATCGACTCGCGGTACCAGATCGCGATCGAGGGGCACACCGACGACGTCCCCATTCACACCGGTCGCTTCGATTCCAACTGGGAGCTCTCGTCGGCGCGGGCGATCAACGTTTTGAAGCTGTTCACGGCGGCCGCCATCGACCCGCAGCATCTGTCGGCGCAGGGCTATGCCGACACGCGGCCGGCCGCGCCAATTCAGGGGGACACGACGGCGCAGGCGCGCGCCCGGGCCGAGAACCGCCGGGTCGTCATCCGGGTGCACTAGGAGTAGGAACATGAAGCGCAAGGCAAGTCATGGGTTGGAAATCGCGCTCGCGCTGATGGCGGGACTGGCGGCGCCGGTGGCGCACGCCGAGCGGCGTCCCCCATTCGGCAACGACGCCGCGCTGCTGGAGAGCCGCGTGCGCGAGGACGTCCAGCGGCGGGTCGCGCCCGTGCTGGAAGAGATGGCGCCCGGACAGGCCGAGCTCAAGTACATCGACGTCCGGGTGAATCGGCCGACCGCGCTGCCGTCCGGCGCGGCGCCGGGCTTCGAGGAGCTGACGCCCGGGACCGAGTTCGTCGCCGAGCGCGTCGAGGTCGCGCTGGCGCTGGACAGCAAGCTGCCGGCCCAATTCCGCAAGGACCTGAAGAACCTCATCAAGGCCCGACTGGACGCGGTGGCCGTGCCCGTAGAAGTGACCGACAGCGTGATCGCGTTTCCAACGCCGCGGCCGCAGCCGCAGTCCCCGCGCGAGCCCCTGCCCTACCCGTATCCACCTCCTGCCCAGCCGCAGCCGCAACCGGCGCACGCGGCGCAGCCGCCGGCACCGCCCGTGGCTCCCGCGCCGCCGCCTGCCGAGCCGCCGGCGCCGCGAGGCGTCCCCTGGGCGTTCGCGATCGGTCTGGCCGTGCTGGGCCTGCTGGTGGGAGCGCTCATCTTCGCCTTGATGGCCGCGCTGGCCGCGGCGCGCCGGCGCGACTCCGAACCGCGCGCGGCAGCCGGGTCACCGGGCGTCCCGGGCGAAGGTAAGTCGGCGGCGCCGGCCATCGACCACTTGCCCGAGGTCCGGCGAGCGCTGCGCGAGGACCGGGTGCTGGCCCGCCGCGTGATGCGGGAGCTGCTGCTGGACAATCAGATCGAGACGGTGGCCGCCGCGGTCGAGCTGGTCGGCCCCACCATCGTCGAGGACCTGCGCAGCGATCCGGCTTGCGCGGCGCCGCTGCGCCAGGCGGCCGCCCTGCTGGTGGCGACCTCCACACCCACGGACTCGCGCGAGGTCGCGGATCGCCTGCACCGGCGGGTCCTCAAGCACCGGATGGTGGGAAGCGACGATCCGGTCGAACAGGAATTCGCCTTCTTGCTGGGTGTCTCGCCGGCCCGGCTGACCGCGCTGCTGCAGCCCGAGCCCGCCGGCGTCTGCGCGGCCGCCCTGCGCTATGCGCCGGCGCACCTGCGCGCCACGTACCTCGAGTCCTGCACCGCCGAAGAACGGGCCGCGCTGGCGGGCGCAATCGCTTCGCCGAAGGCGCTGGCGCGCGAGCACCTGATCGACATCGCGGCCACGCTGCGGGCGCGGGCCGTCGAGCTGGCGCATCTGGACGGCGGCGAAACGGGTGAGATCGATCTGGCCGTCGAGCTGATCGAGGAGCGCCCGCCGGCCGAGCAGGCAGACATGCTGGACGCCATGCGCCGCGCCGATCCGGCGCGCGCCCGGGCCGTCGAGGGGGCGCTGATCTCCGAGGCGACGTTCGAGCTGGTGCCCGAGGACGTCCTCAGCAGCGCGGTGATGGCCGTGCCGACTGAGACTTTGGCTCGCTTCCTGCGCGCCGCGCCAGCCGCGGTCGGCGCGCGCACGCTGGCCGCGTTGCCCGAAACCGTGGCGGCGGCGCTGCAAGAGGATCTGTCGCTGGCGATGACCGCCAATCCGCGCGAAACGGCGGAAGCGCGCCGGGCGCTGTTCGCCGCGTTGCGCGCCGCGCTGCGGGCCCGCGGCTTGCGCGCGCCCCAGCCAGGCGGGCATGCGCGCGGACCACAAGATGCGAGGGACACGAAGGATACGAAGGACAAAGGAAAGGTGGTGGCACTATGACCCGCATCATTCGGCTGACTCTCGGCGTCGCGCTGTTCGGCGCCGCGTGCACAATCGTCGCGCCGGGAGGAAAGGATGCGGGCACCAAGGTCGTCCGAGTCTTCATCCCGATCCCCCGACCGGATGCGCTGCCGCCGCCCAAACCGCTGGAGGCGAGCGTCCTTTACGTCGCCAACCTGCAGAAATCGTCAGCCAATCTGGCCCAGCAATACGCCGGCATCATCACGGGGCTGACCGCGTTTTGGCAGTCGGCCGGCCTGTCTATCTCCAACATGGGGCTGATCTCGACCTATGCCGACAGCTCCGGGCCGCGCCTGCTGATGGGGCGCTCGGCGGCTGCCGGACAGCCTCCGTCGTCGCTGGCGCTGGTGGCGGCGCTGGCGGCTGCCGCCGATGCGGGCAGAACCGACTACCAGGACCTGTTGCCGCTCATCGCGCCAACGCTGGCGAACATCGACGACGCGGACGTCGCCCCCGCGCTGCAGCTGCTGGCCGCTTCGGGGAACTTCGAGGGAGATGGCAAAACGTCGGAGGCCAAAAACCTCATCGACTTCGGCCGGGCCTTGAACAGCGCCTCCTTGCCGCCCGAGCTCGGCGGCATCGATCGCAGCGCCTTCTTCGCGGTGCCGCACGACCTGTTCATCGTCGTCTATCTGCAGCCGCTGGCGCGCCGCTGCGCGCTGGGGACGCCGGCCTGCAACGTCGACGGCCGGTCGCCGGCCGACATCTTCCGGGACACCAAGGCGGACGGCGGCGTGTCGTGGCTGTCTTTCTCGAACGGGAGCATTTTGCCCGAGCAGGTCGTGCAGGTCTCGATCGCAACCAGCGAAGGCGAGAGCCAGACCAGCTTCGAGAGCCGCTGCAAGGCCCTGCCCGGCTTTCCGCGCACCCTGCTGGACGTGATGGAGCCGTCGCCGAACGCGTACTTCACGCCGCTGATGAACGCGCTTGAACGCCGCGCACCCGGGAACCGGTCACGCCGCCGACTTCTGCGAGCTCATCGACGGCAAGGCGCGCGACAACATCATCGCGCTGGGCACCAGCGTGGCGGCGCTGGCCACGAGCCACTCGCCCTGACCCCAGCTTCGTGACGGACGCCGGCGATCTGCCCCCCTGGCTGCGCGCGGCTGCGCCCCGCCGCCGCGCGTCCGACCGCGCCCGTTGGGCGCGCCGGGCCGCGGTCGCGCTGGTGCTGCTGGCCACTGGCGGCGGTGCCGGGTACGTCGTCGGCCTGCGGCGGGCGCCGCCCCCGGTGCCGGCGCCGGCCGCCGTCTGTCCGCCACCCGTGGCGTGTGCGCACCCGACGGTCGCACCACCGCACGGCATGACCAACCACGCCGCGGCCGCGGCCGGTGCGCGGCGTGCCAAGCCGACCGCCACGCCGCCCGCGGCCCTGGTGCCGCTGCCCGAACGCAAGCCGATGGACGACACGCAGCGCACGCAGGCTCTTCGCGCGTTCGCCAGCAAACGAGCGCCCGAGCTGCGCGACTGCCTCGACGATCCGGACCAGGGTCCCCCCGTGCAGCTTGGTGCGGCATTCGAGATCAAGGCCAATGGCGCCGTCGACCTGGTCCAGATCCTGGGCGCCGACAGCGCGCCGCGCGAGGTCCGCCGCTGCTATGCCAGCCGCCTCAAGAAGTGGCGGTTTCCAGAAGAGCTGCTGCGTGGCGAGGAGAAACTTCTCGTCAATTTCGTGCTGTGACGATCGGGACGTCGATTTCGTGATCGACGCGGGCGGTAACCGGCATTGAGCAGCGGCGCGCTCTGCATCGAGTACCGCGTCTGGAGGTTCGAATGCGTCAGCCGCTTTCCGCCCCGCTCGTCGCCTGCCTGCTGATGTCCGCCTGTGGCGGATCGGGTGCCGGTCCCGGCGGTGGCGGGGGCAATCCCGGCACGGGAGGCATGAGCCACAGCGGGGGCGCGACGGGGACCGGCGGGCCGGCGACCGCTGGCTCGGGCGGTGGGGCTGGCGCAGCCGCCGCGGGCGACGCCGGCAACGCGGGCAACCTGGGCAGCCTGGGAATGACCGGCGGCCAGACGGGGACCGGGGGTGCAACCGGACGGGCGCGCCGGCCAGGGCGGCGGCGCCGGCGCCTCGACCGGCGGGTCGGGGGACCGCGGGGGAGCCGCCGGGACCGGTGCGGGCGGCTCCGCCACCGGCGGCGCGGGCGGTGCGTCCAGCTGCACCACGCCGCCAGCGGCCAGCCGCTCGTGGGTTGGGCGGCCGTTTCGGGCATGAACGTATCGACCACCACGCGGCGGCGGCAACGCCACGCCCCAGGTGGTGACGACAGCTTCGGCACTGGCGGCGGCGGCCGGCCGGTACCGGCGCCGGCGGTCATCTACGTCAAAGGCGTCCTTGCCGCCGCCAAGATCAGCATCGGATCGAACAAGACCATCGCCGGCCTGTGCGGGGCCGAGGTGCACGGTCATCTGGGGCTCAGCGGCTCGTCGAACGTCATCATCCGCAACCTGAAGATCGTCGGCTACGGCGTCGGAAATTGCGCGCTGGACCCGGACTATGACGTCTCGGTGGGGTGCTCGTCGGGCGACGATGCGGTGACGGTGAACGGCGCGTCGCACCACATCTGGTTCGACCACTGCGACATCTCCGACGGCACCGACGGCAACCTGGACATCACCAACGGCTCCGACTTCGTCACCGTGTCCTGGACCAAGTTCCACTACACCCCGCGCAGCGACAACAGCGGCAACGATTCGACCGGCGCCGAAGGCCACCGCTTCTCGAACCTGATCGGCGCGTCCGACGGCCTGGCCATCGACGTCGGTCACCTGAACATCACCTGGCACCACGACTGGTGGGCCGAGAACGTGTCGCAACGAATGCCCCGCTCGCGCGCCGGGAAGATCCACCTCTACAACGATCTCTTCACGTCGGCGGGAAACTCCTACTGCACGAACGCCGGCGACGGCGCCCACCTGCTGGTCGAGAGCAACGTCTACAGCGGCGTGAAGGCGCCCCTGCAGGTCGTCACCAGACGGCGACATGCTGGCCCGCAACAACCTGTTCGTGAACACCAGCGGCACGACGACGGCCGACGGCACCGGGTTCACGCCCCCCTACAGCGCCACGCCCGACGCCGCGTCGGCCGTCGAAGCCGCCGTCCGCGCCGGCGCCGGCCCGAAGTGACCGGCGCGATTGCACGCCGGTCAGGCCTCGGGTTGCTCGCGCTGCTGGTGGCCTGCGGGCCGGACGCTGGCGTGGCCGCCGACGGCCAGGGTGGTCGCAGCGGCGCCGGCGGCCCAGGCGGCGGCCAGGGTGGACAGCGCGCACCCGGCGGAATGACCGGTACCGTCGGCGGCGCGGCCGGGGAGACCACCGGGGCTGGCGGGCGCGGCACGGGCGGGACCGCCGGCGCGCCGGCGACGGGGGGGCCGCGGGTTCGCCCGCCACCGGCGGAACCGGTGACAGAGCCGGGGCGGCGGGCGGCGGCACGGCCGGCGGAACCGGCGACACAGCGGGCGCGGCGGCCAGCGGCGGCAACGGCGGCGGCAACGGCGGCGGGGCCGGTCACGCGGCCCCGCCGGGCGGCGCCAGCGCCGTCTTCCCACCGCCGAACGGAACCGACGTCTGTCCCGATCCGCCGCTGCGGATCACGTTCAGCGGACCGCCGGCGATCGGCACCTCCGGAAAGATCCAGGTCTTCAACGCCAGCGGCACGCTGGCGGCCTCCGTCGACGTCGCGGCGGCGACGACCACCACCGTCAACGGCGGCATGTCGTTCAAGACCGAGCGCCCCGTGTACGTCGACGGGAACAGCGCCGTCATCTATCTGCCCTCGAAGCCGCTGACGCTATGGCCAGACCTACTCCGTCACCGTCGACGCCGGCGCGATCAAGCCGCCCGGCGGCGGCACGCTTCGCGGTGACCGGATCGACCGCCTGGCGGTTCACGACGGCCGCGGCCGCGCCGGCCAACAAGGCGGCGGTGGGGGTGGCGCTGGACGGCTCGGCGCCGTTCTGCTCGCTGCAGGGGGCGCTGGACTGTCGTGCCGGCCAACAACACGGCGGCCGTCACGATCCCCGTCGCAAACGGCACGTACCACGAGATCGTCTATTTCAAATCGAAGACCAACGTCACGATCCGGGGCGCCAGCCGCGACGGGACGATCTTCGAGGGCGTGAACAACGACAACCTGAACCCGGGCACGAAGGCCCGCGCGCTGATCGGCGGCGACGGCGCCAACGGGTTGACGATCACGAACCTCACCATCCGCAATCAGACGCCGCAGGGCGGATCGCAGGCCGAGGCGCTGCGCCTCGAGAGCTGCGACAAGTGCGTCGTCACCGACGCCACCATCATCAGCCTGCAAGACACGCTTCTGTGGAGCGGGCGCCTCTACGCGAAGAATTGCCTCATCGAAGGCAACGTCGACTACGTCTGGGGGACGGGCGCCGCCTACTTCGACGCGTGCGAGCTTCGCACCATCGGCCGAACGGGCGTGATCGTGCAGGCGCGCAACCCGGCCTCCAGCTACGGATACGTCTTCGTCGACAGCAAGATCACGTCCGACCCTGGGCTGACCGGCATCGCGCTCGCGCGCATCGACGACAGCGTCTACCCGGCCAGCCACGTCGCGTACATCGACTGCCAGCTGTCGAGCGGCATCGCCCCCACCGGCTGGACGATCACGGGCGGCGGCAGCACGTCGATGTTGCGGTTCTGGGAGTACCAGAGCGTCGACGCCAGCGGACAGCCTGTCAACGTCAGCCAGCGCGCCGCCGGCTCGAAGCAGCTGTCGGCCTCTGCGGCGGCGATGATGCGCGACCCGACCGTCGTGCTCGCGGGCTGGCAGCCCCCGGGCACCTGAATCGGCTGCGATTCACGGGCGCGCCTGCCACGCGGGCCGTGTAGATCTGCAGCACGCCGCTCGCGGTCGGACGTGAAGTACAGCGTGCCGCCGTCGGGGGACAGCCACGGATCGCGTTCGCTGCCCGGCGTGTTGAGATCGTCCAGCGGCTGCGTGACCGAGAACGGCTCACCGGTCGACCGGCGCCACGCGACGTAGAGGTCCGACGACGCGCGTCCGCCGTCTGTCCCGGCCTGAATCCCGCCGTCCGCGGCGGCGGGACCGACGAGAAGAACAGCGTGAGCCCGTCGTCGGTCAGGAAGGCGTCCACCGTGCTTCGGCTCGCGTAGTCCAGCTCGGGGATGGCGACAGGCGCGGCGAACGGCGCGCCGGCCGACGCCGCGCGCGGCGAAGTAGGTCTGGTACTCGCCTGTCGGAGTTGCCGGGCGCCGGGCGCCCGGAAGCCATCGGCATCACCAGTCCGTGCTGTCCCGGCGGCCGCGGGATGTCGTCCGCCGGTGAGCTCAGCGCGACGACGTTGACGGGCGTCGACCACGGGCCGTCGCGCGACGGGCGCTGCGCCACCCAGATGTCGACGCCGCCGGCGCCGCCCGGCTCGGTCCGAGCCGAACCACAGCGTCAGGCCGTCGCTGGCGATCGCGGCGCTGGTCTCGAACGCCGCCGTGTTCACGGCAGCGACGGGCTGCGGCGTGCCGAACGGGTCCGAGGCTCGCCGCGCGCGTCGCGAACCAGACGTCGCCGTTGCCGCTGACCCGGTCGGTGGTGAAGAAGATCTCGCGCAGGTCGGCCGTCAGCGTCGGGTTGTCGGTGTGAAACGGCGCCGCGAGCTCCGCGACCAGCTGGGGCGCGGCGAAGTGGTACGGCTTCGGCGAGCTGTCGCCGAGGACGACGGTCCGCCCGGAACAGCGCGCCGGACGTGGCGAGCGCGATGGCCAGACCCGCCCACGCCGCGCGCATGCGGCGATGCTAACATCGCGCGCAGGTGCGCAAGGCGGCGGTCACGTCCCCTGCTGGTGGCCGCGCTGCTGATCGGCGGCGCCGCGCACGCCGCCCCCACCCGGCCGGCCGCCGCGTTCCCCACCCCGCGCGCCATCGTCCATCTGGAGGTCGACGCGCCGCCGGAGTGCACGACCCGCGAGGAGCTCGCCGCGCGCGTGGCGGCCCGGTCGAGCCGCATCCGGTTCGCCGAGGACTGCGACGGTCGCCGTGCGCGTGACGTTGGCCCGCGCCCCGGGCGGGCGAGCGGTCGCTGCCGGGCTGACGATCGACGCGGCCTGGTGCGCCGCCCGCCGTCCGGCGGATCACCGCCCAGTCCTGCGATCAGGCCAGCGACGGGCTGGCGCTGATCATCGCGCTGGCCCTCGATCCGGAGGCACCCGAGCGGGTCGACGCGCCGCGGACGCCGGCGGCGCCACCGCCCGAAGCCGCCAAGCCGGCGCCACTCGCGCCGGCCCGGCCGGTTCCGCCACCGCCCGCGATCGCTGACACCCCGCCGCCCGCGCCGGCTGCTGCCGCGCCCGCACGATTCGGCTGGTCGCGCCGAAGCGGGCGCCGAAGCCATTGCGGGCGGTCGCCCCTCGCCTCATGCCGGGGGTTCGGGTCGCCGCGCGCTTCACGCGCGACAGGACTGGATCGACCTGGTCCCCCGCGCTGGTGGCTGTCGGTCGTGCACGCCTGGACGGGCGATCTGCGCCGAGCCCGGCGGGACGGCGGCCTTCACGCTGGACGCCGCCAACCTGGACGCCTGCCCGCTGCGCCTGGCGGCAGCAGGATGGGAGGCACGCGACCTGTGGCAGCTTGCTCGCCGGAAGACTCGAGGCGACGGGCTCGAACACCTACGCGCCGGCCTCCGCGAGCCGTCCCTTCGCGGCCGGCGGCGCCAGCCTGCTGCTGGGCGTCGGCTTGGGCCCGCGGCTGATGCTGGGCGCCCGCTTCGAAGCGGTCGCGTCATGGATTCGCGACGCCTACGCCTTCTCGCCGACCGTGTTCCACCGCGCCGCCGCCCTGACCGTGGCCGGCGGGCTTTCGCTGGGCCTGCGGTTTCGGTGATCGAAGCGCCCCTGCCGGCGCATGATGGAGGCATGTTCGGCAGGTCTCGCGCGGCGCGGCAGGTGGACGGCGGGCAACGCGTGCCCGTGTCCCCGCCGGCCCCGGCGCGTGCCACCGCCCCCAATCGACGGCTGGAACAGATGTTCGTCGCTCACCACGCGATGGTCTGGCGGACGTTGCGGCGCCGTGGGCTGACGGCGGATGCGGCCGCCGACGCCGCTCAGCAGACCTTCCTGGTGGCGGCCGAACGGCTGGACAGACATTCAGCCGGACAGCGAGCGGGCGTTTCTGGTCGGGACCGCCTTGCGCGTCGCGCGTTCCATGGGCCGCAAGACACTGAGGTGGCAACTGGAGGAGGACATGGACCGGCTGGTGGTGGCGGGCCAGGATCAGGCGGACGCGCGCGCCGCGATCGAGCTGTGCGACCTGGCGTTGTCCCAGGTGGACGCGGACGTGGCCGAGGTGTTCGTGCTGTTCGAGCTGGAGGGGCTCTCGTCGCCCGAGATCGCGGCGTCGCTGGAGATTCCGCTCGGCACCGTCGCGTCGCGCCTGCGCCGCGCGCGCGAGCAGTTTCGCCGCGTCGTGAGCCGGCTGGAGACCGCCATGCGCCGCGAGGGGACGTCATGATCGACCGCGACCCCGAGCGCCTGCGGGTGGTCGGCGCGAGCGACCTCGAGAAGCGGCTGCTGGCGGCCGCGGCAGGCGAAGCTCCTTCGCCCGAGCTGAGGCGCCGGATGGCGCGCGCGGTCGGCATCGCGGCGGGCGCGGCGATCGCTGCGGCGCCCAAACCGGCCCTGGCGACGGCAACCGCGGCCACGGGCGCCGGCTGGCCGCTCGTCTCGGCGGGCGTGCTGGTCATCGCCGCCGCAGGGGCTACCGTCGGGTGGTCGCGCCTGCATCGCCCCGAGCCCGAACCAGCAGCCGCGGTGCGGATGACCGCAGCCCCGGCGCCGAAAGCCATGGTGGCGCCAGCGCTGGAAGCTGCGCCGGCCGCACCCGCGGCACGTCCGCATCGGCGTGCGGCGCCGGCCGCGCGCACCGGCGACCTTCGGGTCGAGATCGCGCTTTTGGACAGCGCGCGTGCGGCGGTGTCGGCGGGGGACGGCGCCCGTGCCTTGGCGCTCTTGCGTCGATACGATGCCAGCTTTCCGGCCGGGACGTTTCGGCCGGAGTCCGCCGCGCTGCAGATCGAGGCGCTGGCTCGCCTGGGTCAGACCGATCGGGCCCATGCCCTTGGACGGGCGTTCATCGCCGCGCACCCCGACAGCCCGCTCGTCGCGAGAGTGCGGCGCGCCCTGGCGGGACCGTGATGAACGGAACCTCAGGCGGTCGTATCACGTAAGCCGCCGGCTCTCGATCCGCGCCCTGCGGCCGTTCCGGTGACGGGCGCGGAGCATGAGGATCAGGGCAACAGCCAGGCTGGCCGCACCCGACGGCGCGGCGGCTCCCGGCGCCGCGTCGCATGAGCAGCCACCGCTGCCCGGCGCCACGCCCGTTCCACCGGCGGCGGGAGTCCCGCCCGTGCCCGGCGTCCCCCCTGCGCCCGGCGCTCCGCCACCACCCGGCGCGCCGCCGCTGGCCGGGGTCCCGCCCGCGCCGGTGCCTGGCCGCCCCCCGTTCCGCCGGTCGCCGCCGTTCCACCCGCACCCGTCGCCCCGGCAGCGCCCGTTCCGCCACCGCCGACCGTGCAGGGAGTGCCGATCTGAACGGCCGTGGTCGCGGCGGCGCCGACCATCAGCGACACGACCAGGGGCGCGCCGGCCGTCGCGGTGACCGTGCCGGCTGCCATCCCGCCCACCGACAGCGGGTAGGTGCCCGGAGCCATCCCCGTGATCGTGACATGGGTGGTGTGTGGCGATGCCGGCCGCTGGTTCTGCAGCGTGAACCCGATCGCGTCGTTGTTGGTGCCGACGGTGGCCGCCGTGTAGCGGTCGCGATCCAACGCCAGGCTCAGCTTCTGCGTGACGAGGTTGAGGCGCTTGAAGACGCCGTCGGTCGGGGTCACGCCCAGGCAGGCGTTCGCCTGGACGACGTCGCAGCCGTATCCCGTCAGCCCGAACACGGGATCCACCGTCACGTCCGCGCTGAGGATGCGGAGCGCGCCGAACAGCCCCAGGTCCGCCTCGCCTGACATCTGCCGCCAGCCTGCGTGCAGGCTGCTGTTGCCGGGGTCGAAGCTGTTGACGTAGACGTTCCCTTTCATTGCCTGGTACGTCCAGGAGACCGTCCCCAGGTTTGCCGGGTTGCTGTCCATCTGGCCGCTGTTGATGGCGCTGATGTTGGCAATCTTGGCGGCGTAGGAAAGCCGTTCATCCAGCTCGGGCGCTTGCGACTGCGTGCGCACGAAATCATCCATGCCGAGTCCCGCCAGTGAGGCGGTGTACTGGAACTGCCACCAGTTCTCGCCGTTCAACGTGACCGGGTCAGCTGTAGAAGTACCAGACCGGCTCCTGCCCGCGGCAAGCGCGCGTCTTGGCGTTGACCTTGGCCAGCACCGACGTATTGCCGTTCTGCTTGGCGGCCATGTACACCGCCTCTTCACCGGTGTTGTCGAAGCTGTACTCGGAGCCGTACGGGTACTTGCTGCCGCTGAACGCCTGGTAAAGCTGCTTGATGACGTTGGTGACGAACGCGGCCTGGGTCGTGTGCCCGGCGGCGGTCAGCGCGGCGGCGATGTCGGGAAGGGTCTGCTCGCCCATGTAGCCGGTGCCCGGATCGCCGTGCCCCGAATAGAGCGTGTGCAGGATGTTGTAGGCGCGCATCAGGTACGAGTCAGCCGTCGCGTGATACGCCACCAGGTCGGGGTACAGCGACGCGATCTTGTACATCGAGAAGTAGGTGTTGAAAGCGTGCGGGTATGCGTACGCCCGGTCGTAGTAGCAGTTGTTGATGTGTGTGGCGCTGGTGCCCGCCGGACACCACCAGTCCTGGACGACGTAGCTGGCGTTGTCGATGGCGCGCGCCCAGATCGCGTCCAGGTAGACGTCCAGCGCGGAGACCTCGGCCGCGACGGGGGTCTGGGCGTTCTTTTCGGCCAGGAACTCGGCGTGCGTCCAGCCCCAGTCGTCGCCCCAGCCGCCGCCGCCCGTGGCGCCGCGCTTGGCGTGCGTGTCCATCATCCAATCGTCGAAGACACCCTTGAGGTCGCCGCTCGGCCACTGCGTGTTGGCGACCATGAACGTCGCGTGCCGCTGGATGGCCGCATCAATCGGCTCGAGCACGTAGAACTGCAGGGTGGTGGTCTCGCCGCTGCCGTACGTGACCACCACGTTGTTCTGACCGAGCTGACTGAAGGTCAGCTTGTAGAGTTTGTGGTCGGTCGCCACGGTGCCGAGGGAGGTGACGCTGGTCTGGGCCGCGTACTGGGGCGTGACGGCGTTGATGACCTTCGACGTGTGCAGGTCGACGGTGGCCGGCATGTTGGTGGCGACCATCAGGCTGGGCACGACGCTGACATCGATAAGTCCCTCGGCGTAAAGACGGCTCTTGACGTCGTCGTGGCTGGCGACTTTGAAGAACTTGAACCCGTACGTCTTGGTCGCGCCGGCGGCCAGCGTGAGGCTGGTGTTCGGCAGGTAGCCGCGGTTGGTGCTCTTGATGACGTTCGAATGAATGTAGAAGACGTCCAGGCCGCTCGGCCAGGCCGGCATCCCGCCGCCCGCGGCCCAGGCGCTGCCGGGGTGTTCTTTCGCCACCCAGTTGTCCATGTACTCGAACCCGGCGCCGGTGGTCGGATCGGGCGTCATCAACAGGAACGGGCCGACGCCGCTCGGCCGCTGGACGGTGATGTACGAGCTCGATTGTCCCGTGAACGAGTGATACACGGTGCGCGTCTCGTAAATGACGTCGTTCGGCGCGAACCAGTATTCGTTGAACGGCAGAGGCAGCCCGAAGTCGCCGATCTCCAAGCGTCTGCGTGCTGGTGTTGGTGACGGTGATTTGCCAGGACAGGGAGTCGTTCGACGAGCCCGTACGTCTCGACCACCTTGAAGTTGCGGATCCCGCTTGGCGTTCGCCGAATTCTGGTAGGTGACCGCGATCGAGTCGCTGCCCGTCGCAGATGGCGCGCACGTCGCCGGACTGGCTGGTGAGCGCCGTCGTCCAGGCGCCGCCGCCCAGGCGGTACGTGAACATCAGCTCGCCCACCCAGGCGTGGTCGGCGGTGTTCTGCCCGGGCGCGTTGGTCGCGTTCAGGACGTAGTTGGTCGGGAACGCGTCACCGGTCAACTGCAGCGACGAGAGCTCGCCGTTGCTCCCGACTGTGGCTTTGAACGTGCTGTTCGACAGCGCCTGCGCGTTCGCCGTGCCGCACACCAGGCTGGCGGCCGCCGCGGCAACGAAGGGGCGCAAGGAACGTACCAAATTCCGCAACCGACGCAGCCGCCGAGTGTAGCCGAGATCAACGCTGGGCACACCTCCCCTCTGCGGCGCGCAGCTGAACCCGTCGCCGACGAGGAGGTCGAAGCGCGCGTTCCCAAGTAGCCCCTCGCGGGGCTTCGTATTACGCTCTGCGCGGATGCGTGGCGCGCAGCCTCTCCGGATCCGTTGCCGGGAAATGCGGCGCGCGTTGGCTTTCGCCGCGCTGGGCATGCTGGTCATGGCGTGCGTTCCGCGCGGCGACCCGCCGGCCGGACGGCAAGTGGTTGCCGACCGCATCAGCCTTCCGCTGGGGATCCTGCCGTCCACCGGCGATGGCGTCACGCGCATCCTGTTCGCCCGACCGGGTGAGTCCCAGGATTCGACCGATCTGTACGTCGTTTCCGTCGACGCGGCCACCAAGCCGTCGAACGGCTGCTGGCGACGAACGTCGCCCGTGACTACAACAGCGGCTGTCAGTTCGGTGGCCGGTCTGTGCTTCCCGACCGATGCGCGCAACCGGTTGCTCATCTTCAGCGTGCGCTCCCTCGACGGAAATGGCGCCAACCTGGCGCGGCTCGATCCGCTGACCGGTGACCGGACAGAGCTGGGCCTCGTCGCGGGTTACGTGCTTTCGCCCAGCGGTGAGCGGCTGTTGGTGTACCTACCTGGACCTCACGGCACGGGTGTCCTTTACGAGCCGGACGATCGCGCCGTGCCGCTGGATCTCGGACGGCGGCGTACCTTCGGCGGCGAAGTCCTCTACTACGTGACGCGCGGAGCGGGAGGCCATGCGGCTGGCGCCCGGCGGCACGCCCGAGCACCTGGCCACCGGCGTCGAAAGGCCTATCCGCGAAGCGTCGACGGTGGTGTGATCCTGGTCCTGAGGCGACCGACGGCCGACCCCGACCGTCAGCAGTTACGCCTTGCTGGACGTCAACACGCTGCAGGAGACCCCCTCGCCGCTCGGCAGCGTCCCCTTCGAGCTGTCGCCCGACGGGCATTGGCTGGTCACCACCGACTACCTCGCGGGCGTCCATGACGTTCACGGACTGGAGGACGGGTGCGCAGGACGTCTTCAGCGCGACGCCCTGGCCCAATGGGTACCCCCTCAATGGCGTCCGGGACACGTCGAGCTGTGGCTGCCGAACGGCCCGGATGGACCGCCGGCCACCTGGATCAAGCAGCCGGGCGTCGCCCCGATCGAGGTGCCCGGAGTCGCGGCGCACGACCGCTCTTACACGGCCGACGGGATCTACTGGTTCTCCGCCGCGGACGACTCGAACAACCCGGCCATCATGGTCGGATCGGCCGACGATCCGACGGGCCCTCGGTTCGAGGTCACGCCCGCGGTCGGCGCATGATCGGCAGTCTGGCAGACGCCCGACGGCCTGATCGTGGTGGAGGCCTGGACCAGCACGCCCGAGCTCAACGAACGTCTACGTCGTCGATCCCCGAGACGGGCGACAGGCGGGTGATGGGTGAGCAAGGGGCCGTCGTCGTGGGCGTCGGCGGGACGCGGTTGCTCGTGAACCAGCACCTCGTCGATCAGGCGGGAGATCTGACGGTGTTCGATCTGGCCACGGGCAGGCGACGGTCCTCGCAGCGGAGTTCGCGATGGCGGCTGTCGTCGAGGCGCACGGGCGCAGACCCGGTCGCCCCCGGCGCCGCCGTCGCGTTCAAGTTTCAGGCGCGATTTCCGTCCCCGTACGACGGCATCTGGCTGGCGACGGTGCCGTGATCAGCGCCGCTGCCCTGCTGGCGCTCATCTTGGTGGCCGACGGCGGCGTCGTGGACGCGGGGACGGACGGTACCGGCGACGCCACGACGCGACGACGGCGCCGCGACGACCTCGACGGACGGGCCGGCTCCCGCTGCCGCCGCCACCGCCGGTCGCGCCGCTTGCCGCGCCGCCGGCGATGGGCCGCGTCGTCCGGACGTCTGCTCGCGAAGGGGACGCAAGCGCCGGTCGTCGGCGCCTCCGATCGCCGATGACGCGCGCGCGCATCGCAGAGACGGACGCGCGCGGCGAATTCGACGCCGCCCTCCCCTGCGGGCGGCGCCGGCTGACGGTGCTGGCGGCCGGCTTCGAGCCGCTGGCGAACGACGTCGAGGTCTGCGGCGTGGATGCTGGCCCGCTGACCTGGCGGCTCACCCCGGACGACTCGCACGCGCGCCACGAAACCGTGGTCCGCGCCAAGCCGGTTCAGCCGGCCATGCGCCTCGACGAAAGAGGAGCTGACCCAGACGGCGGGCACGATGGGCGATCCGCTGCGCGTGCTCGAGTCGCTGCCGGGCGTGGCGACCGTGGCCTGGCCGGCGCCAATCTACGCCGTGCGCGGCTCGAACCCCGGCAACACCGGGTTCTTCCTGGACAGCA
Source organism: uncultured Pseudomonadota bacterium (assembly GCA_963737345.1). GTDB lineage: Bacteria > Myxococcota_A > Polyangia > Fen-1088 > Fen-1088 > JADGRB01. The sequence continues at coordinate 486,733 of CAVTSM010000003.1, forward strand.
TTCGGGTCCCCGCCCTCTTCCACCTGGCGCTGGGCCCATCCGTGATTCACCCGTACTTTTTCGAGAGCCTGCAGTTCTACCCGGGCGGCTACCCGGCCCAGTTCGGGCGCTACGTGGCGGGCATCGTGGCGGCGGACACGCGCGCCGCCGCCACGGACCGCGTTCATTCGTCCGTCGACGTTCGCCTGTTCGACGCCGGCGCGCTGGTGTCGGCGCCGCTGCCGGGCAACGGCGGCGTGGCGGTGGCCGCGCGCTATTCGTACACCGGCGAGCTGGTGTCGCTGCTCGGCGCAGAACATCCGCCTCGCGTACTGGGACTATCAAGTGCGTGTCGACCGGCGCGTCGGCCCGGTTCAGCTCACGCTGCTGGCGTTCGGATCACACGACCTGCTCGGGCCGCGAACGACGCCGTCGGGCGCGCCGTCGGTCGACGAGCTGGACATCGACTTTCACCGCGTCGCTCTGCGCGCCAGCGTGCCGGTGCTGGGCGGCCGCCTGCAAGGCTCGGTCGCGGTCGGCTCCGATCGCACGCGCGCGCCGATCCTGGACGTCTATCCCATCACGATCGCGACGATCACGGCGGCGCCCCGTCTGGCGCTGCTGCGCTCGTTCGCGGCGGCCGACGTGGCGGTCGGCTTCGACGGTGACATCACCCGTTACGAGCCGCTGGTGCTGGGCACCGTTCAGCCGCAGGACACGTCCGACCTCGGCAAGCGCCGGGTGGCGACCCTGCTGGCCGGCTACGCGTCGGCGACTCTGCGCCCGCACCGGCGCGTCGAGGTCACCCCCGAGCTGCGCTTCGACAGCTACGACGTGGCGGGCGCCCACGCGCACGACCTGGGTCCGCGCCTCGCCGCACGCGTCAGCGTGCGCGAGGACACGGCAATCCGCGTGGCCGGCGGCCGCTTCACGCAGCTCCCCAGCCTGCCGCTGCAGATTCCAGGCGCCGACGGATTCGGCCTGAGCATGCTCGGCCTTCAAAGCTCGTGGCAGGGGTCGGTGGGCGTCGAGACCACGCGCTTGCCCGGGCTCGAGCTCACCGCCACCGGGTATTACCAGCGCTATCGGCTCACCGACCTTCGCGATCCAACGCCCAGCCAGCCCCGATCCGCTGGCCGACGACTTCCTGATCAACCGCGACGCCGTGTCGTACGGGCTCGAGCTGCTGGTGCGGCGACCGGTCGACGCAGCGCCTTTACGGCTGGCTGTCGTACACGCTCTCCAACAACCTGCGCTCCTACGGCGGCGGCGCGGTCGGCCCGTCCGACTGGGACCAGCGGCACGTGTTCAACCTGGTCGCCGGCTATCGCTGGGGCCGCACGACGCTGGGCGGCCGCGTCCACTACAACACCGGCCGCCCCTACGTGCTTTTACAGCGCCGCCTCCGGCGGTGCCGCAGGAGCTACGTCGCAGCGGCTTGCCGCCGTTTTACCAGCTCGACTTGCGGATCGACCGGCACGTCTACTTCGACAAATTCCAGCTGGACCTCTACGCCGAGCTGGTGAACGCGACGCTGACCCAGCAGGTCTACGGCCTGGACGCGATTGGACCGAACATGATCGACTCAGAAGGGCCTTCGGCTGGTGCTGCCGTCGATTGGCGTGCGCGCCGAGTTCTGAACCGCAGGGTCCGTCTTTAGTAGACCGCGACGCCAGCGGTGAGCAGGCCGGCCGGCGTCCACGATTCGTCGAGCTTGGCGACGGTGGCGCCCGCCCGCACCGTCAGCGCCATGCGTGAGGTGACGTCCAGCTCGGCCAGCGCGCCGCCGCCCACCGACGGGCCGCTCTCGGCGACGAGCGCGCCGCCGGCGACCCGTTCGCTCAGCGCCATGCCGCCGTCGCCGAACAGGCCCAGATGGAACCGGCCGGCGTCCAGCGGGAAGACCTGCAGCTCCAAAGCGAAGGCGTGCCGGGGGATGAGCCCGCTTCCGCCGCCCGCGCTGGCGCCGGCCAGACCCAGCGACGCAAGCAGGCCAATCCGCCGGGTGACGAACACGCCCGCCTGGATGTTCATGGCCGGCCCCACCGACGCCGTCCCCGCCGCGTTGAAGGCGATCGTTCCGGTGTCCAGCTTGAACACGCCGCCGCGCCGGTCCAGCGGCGCGCCCTCCACGCGCTGGATTCCGTAGCCCTCGTCGTCCATCACCTTGGCCTCCACGGTCTCGGCGGCCAATTCGGGCGACAGGTCACCCATCGGGATCGTCGACTGGCGGCCGTCGGCGGCTGTCAGGTGCACCGGCTGGGCCGCCGACATCGCGGCGAACCCATCGAAGCGAACACCCTCGCTGGAGACCAGGCCGACGGCCACGACGACGGCGATCACCACGACCAACACCACCAGGGCCGCGTCCCCGTTGCCACCGCCGCCGCCGCCGCCATGCGCGAAAGAGGCACCGTGGCCGCCGCCCGTGTGAAACGAGGCGCCAGCCGACCCGCCCGGGCGGGAAACGCCCCCGTTCGAAGGACCGCTTCCGGAGCCTCCACCGGACAGGTTGATCTGCACGTCCGGGGCCTCGCGGCCGGCCGATTCGTCGCTCGTCTCCGCCTCCGACGACGGCGGGACGGCAGGGGTGGTCAGCGGCACCGGCTCGGCGCGGCGGCCGCCGAGTTGCTGCACGACGCGCACCCGGGCCCCCCGCTGCAAGGGTGGCCTCGCGGCCAGACGCGCCAGCTCTTGGTGCGGGATGACATACTCGTTCGACGTACAGCCGCCCGGCAGGAGCGCCAGCGGAACAAACGCCACGATCGTGACCATCGATACCGCCGCGCCGCGGCCGCGCCGCACCATGGCCCACATCGCGCGTCTGGTCATCGCCCAGCCGGTGATTCAGGTTGCGTGCCAGCGCTTGCGGCTGGTGATTTTCGCTGGTTTCGGCGGCGTGGACCAGGGTGTGGCGCAACGACAACGCGCGGGCGGACATCACGGCTCGACAAAACCGCCCGCCGGCCAAAGGTTTGACGACATGGGGGCGAAGCGCCTTCCCGGGCCGGATCGCGCGGCGGTCGCGGCCGAGCTGCGCGAGATCGCCGCGCGGCTGCGGTTGTCGGGCGAAAACCCTTTTCGCGCGCGCGCGTACGCGACCGGCGCGGAGGCGGTCGAGGGGCTCTCCGACGCCCAGCTGTCCCGGCGCCTGGCGCAGGGGACGCTGACCGAGGTGCCTGGCATCGGCCCCGCCCTGGCGGCGGTCATCGGCGAGACCGCCGCCGGCGGCGAGTCGCGCATCGCCGCCAAGCTGCGCGCGGAGGCACCGGCGGCGGTCCTGGAGCTGACCCAGGTGCGCGGGATCTCGCCGGCCCGCGCCCGCCGGCTGCACGACGCGCTGGGCATCGGCGGCATCGACGAGCTGGAAGCCGCCGGGCGCGCCGGTCGCGTGCGCCAGGTGAAGGGCTTCGGGGTCAAGACCGAGGCGTCGATCCTGTCGGCCATCGGCGCGTACCGGCAGCGCACGGACGCGATCCGCCTGGTGGACGCGCGCGACCTGGCCGCGGGGCTGGCGGCGTTCGTGGCACGCCAGCCGGGCGTCAGGCGCGCCGACGTCGCCGGCCCCGTGCGCCGCTGGCAGGAGGCGGTCGACCAGCTCGCCGTGGTCGCCTCCGTCGTCCGCGCCGAAGACGTGCCCGGCGCCTGAAGTTCGTGATCTCCGTCGACGCCCACGCGATCGGCGACCTCGACAACCTGGAATATGGCGTCGCCATGGCCCGGCGCGGCGGTGTCCGAAGAGATCGAAGTGCTGAACGCCCTGCCCTTCACGGCCTTCCGCGCGGCCGTCCACCCCTGACCAGCGCCGCCGAGTGGATGTACATTCTCAGCATCTTGCCCATCCAGATGAGAGCCGAGGTGATGTTCGGGTTGGCGGTGCTGGCGGCGGCGGGCTCGTCGTGCGCGCAGCTCGGGTTGCCGGTCCCCGGCGCGCTGCCGGGGAATATCCAGCCACCGGCGCTGACGTTCCAAGGCGTCACGCTGGCACGCGCGCCCGCCGCCATGCAGCTGGCCGCCCACTATTGCCCGGACGTCGTCTCGGCGCCTCTGGGCAGCGCCGCCATGATCTGCCAAGGGCTGTTCGGCGGTCGCCCCGATCCGGGCACCATGGCGGTCGACTTCGACGTTCACTTCAAAGTCGCGAACCCGAATCAGATTCCGCTGCCGCTCAGCAGCCTGCTGGCCGCCGTCACCGTGTTCCCGGCTGCCTCGAACCAGCGCCTGGGCGCCGCCTGCGTGAGCTTCTGCGCGCCCGACAGCCCCGCCTGCGCGAGCGGGGGCGATCAACGCGATCCCAACGCCTGCCAGGCCTCTTCGCGCGACATCCATTCGCTGTCGGATTACGCGGCGGCGGCGGCGCCGCTGCTGGTCGTGGCGGGTCTGTCGGGATCGGCCAGCCAGGTGCCCTCGCTCCTCGCCCCCAAGGTGGCGGCCGGCGCCGATCTGGACGTGGTCGCGCGCATGTCGCTGCAACCCTCCGAGCTGCTGGCGGTGATGCGCCAGCTGGCGGTACAGTCGGTCGACGAGCTGAAGCGCGGACGCGCGCCGACGTTCGTCATCCCTTACCGGCTCGAGGGGACGGTCTGGTTCGACGCCGGCGCAGCCGGGCGGGTTGCGGTCGGCTGGGGGCCGACCGAGGGGACCTTCACCCTGCCCCTCCAAGGATTGGTGCCGGTCAGCTTCGACGAGCCGGGCTGGCGCCCGCGTCTGGCGTGCGCACCAGCCGCTTGAGAGCGATGGGCAAAACGAACAGGCCCAGCAGCGTCGAAGAGACGATCCCCCCAATGACCACCGTCGCCAGCGGCCGCTGCACCTCGGCGCCGGCGTGAGTCGAGATGGCCATGGGGATGAACCCGAACGCCGCCACCAGCGCGGTCGTCAGCACGGGGCGGAAGACCGCCGCCCCCGACCGGCGCACCTCGATCTCCGTCGGGCTGTCGGAGCTGCCGAGCCGGCGGACCAGCTCGCCCGCCAGCACGACGCCGTTCAGCACCGCCACGCCGGCCACCGCGATGAAGCCGACCGCCGCCGGTATCGAGAAGGGCAGGCCCCGCAGCCACAACGCCAGCAGCCCGCCCATCAGCGCCAGCGGAACGTTGGCGAAGACCGCCGCAGCGATCCGCAGGTCGCCGAACATCAGGAACAGCATCCCGCAGATCACGCCCAGGGCCGCCGGTGCCACGAACCCCAGGCGCTGGCTGGCGCGCGTGAAGTTTTCGAATTGCCCGCCCCAGGCCAGCGTGACCCCGTCCGGTAGCCGCACCTGCGCCTCGACGCGCGCCCGCGCCTCGTTGACGAAGCTGACCAGGTCCCGCCCGCGCACGTTGACTTCCACCAGCACGCGCCGTTGGAGCGCTTCGCGGTTGATGACGGCCGGGCCCTCGGTCTCGCGCACCGTCGCAACCGAGGCCAGCGGCACCAGCTGTCCGGCCGACGAGCCCACCAGCAGGTCGCCAAACCCTTCCGGCGTCAGTGCGCCCGGCGGCAACAACAAGGTCAGGTCGAACCGGCGCGGCCCTTCGAAGATGGTTCCCGCCGGCCGCCCGACGCGCGAGGCCTCGACCACCTCCATCACCCGGTCGGCACTGAGGCCGTAGCGCGCCAGCCGCTGGCGATCGGGCGTCACCTCCAAAAGTGGCAGGCCCAAGACGCGCTGCACCCGCCAGTCGCCACACCCGGGGATGTCCCGCACGACGGCGCCGATGCGATCGGCGGTTTGCTTGAGGATGGTCAGGTCGGCCCCAAACACCTTGATGACCAGATCCCCGCGCGAACCGGCGAGCAGCTGGTTCACGCGATCCTCGATCGGCTGCGACACCGAGACGAACGTGGCGGGGACGTCCGCCTCCACCTGCCGTTTGATGGCCTCGCCCAGCGCGTCCAGATCCCCGGCCGTGGTCCACTCGTCCTTCGGGCGCAGCTTGACCATCACCTCGGTCTCGTCGGGGCCGACCGGATCGGTTGCCACCTCGGCCCGCCCCGTGCGCGTCACGATGGAGCGCGCCTCCGGAAAGCGCGCCAGCGACGCCTCGACCTGCACGCCCAGGCGCTGCGCCTCGGTGATCGAGATCGACGGCAGCCGCCGCACGTCCAGCGACAGCTCCCCCTCATCCAGGCGGGGGACGAACTCAGCGCCCAACCTCGACCCCAGCAGCAAGCTGCCCAAGAGCGCCAGCCCCGTCGCGGCGAGAAAGGGCCCGGGGCGGGCCAGCACGCGCGCGAGCACGCGTCCGTAGGCCGCCCCAGCTCGACCGAAAATGCCCCCCTGCGGCTGATCGTGGTGCTTGGCCTTTCCCAGGAAGGTCGCGGCCAGCGCCGGGAATGCCGTCAGGGAGAACAACATCGCGCCCCCCAACGCCAGCGCCACGGTGATCGCCATCGGCTGGAACATGCGCCCCTCGACCCCCTCGAGGGCCATGAGCGGAAGGTAGACCAGCATGATGATCATCAGCGAGAACGCCACCGGCCGAGCCGCCCGCCCCATGGACTTGCCGACCAGGTAGGCGATGTCGTGGCGCCCGCGCGCGCGGCGCGCCGCGATCTCGACCAGCGTCACTTCCAACATCACGATCGCGCCGTCGACCAGCAGGCCGAAATCGATGGCCCCCAGCGACATCAAGTTGCCGGTCACGCCCAGCCGGACCATCCCCAGCACCGCCACGCCCATCGACAAGGGGATCGCGGCGGCGGCCAACAGCGCTCCGCGCGCGCTGCCCAGCGTGACGAACAGGATGATCGCGACCAGCACCGCGCCCTCGGCCAGGTTGACGGTCACCGTCTTCAGCATCCGGTCGATGAACTCGGCGCGATCGTAGTACGACCGGATCTCGACGCCTGCCGGCAGCTCGGCCTCAATCTTCGCCAGACGCGCCTTGACCGCCTGGACCACCTCGCGCGAGTTGGCGCCGCTCAGCATCATGACGGTGCCGGCGACGATCTCGCCGTCGCCGTGTTTGGTCACGGCGCCAAACCGTAAGGCCGGCCCGATTCGGACGGTGCCCAGGTTCTTGATCAGGATCGGCGTTCCGTCGGCGTCGGCCGTGACGACCGTGCTCTCGATGTCATCCAGGCCATGAAACTGCCCGTCGGCGCGGACCGAGAACGACTCCTGGTTCTTCTCGATGTAGCCGCCGCCCACGGAAGCGTTGTTGCGCTCGAGCGCGACTTGCACGTCTCCGACCGAGAGGCGATAGCCGGCCAGGCGCTTGGGGTCCAGGACCACCTGGTACTGCTTGGCCTCGCCCCCCATCCCGTTGACCTCGACGACGCCCGGGACGGCCCGCAGCTTGACGGCCACCTCCCAGTCCAGCAGCGTTCGCAGCTCCATCGGCGTGTGTCGAGGCGACACCAGATAGAACTCGTAGATCTCGCCCAGCCCGGTCGAGACCGGGCCGAGTTCGGGGCGGCCGTAGCCGGCCGGGATTCCGGTCTCCGCCACCTTCAACCGCTCGCTGACGATTTGCCGCGCCAGCCACGGGTCGGTCCCGTCCCGGAAGATCACGGTCACCGCCGAGACGGCCGTGCGGCTGACCGACCGGATCTCGGCCAGGCCGGGGACGCCGTTCATGGCCATCTCGACCGGCGCGGTCAGATACTTCTCGATCTCCAGCGGAGAGAGCCCGGGCGCGCTGGTCAGCACCGAGACCTGCGTGTTGGTGACGTCCGGGACCGCGTCGATCGACAGCCGTCCGACCGAGACCAGCGAAGCCACCAGCACCGCCCCCCAGGCGGCCAGCACAATCCCTCGATGGCGGACGGAGCCCTCGACGATGCGCGCGAACGTCATCGCAAAAGCTCGCTCTTGAGCAGGAACGCCCCGCGGGCGGCCACCCGCTCGCCGGGGGTCAGACCGTCGCGAATCTCGACCTGGTCGCCCCCCGAACGGCCGGTCAGCACGTTCCGGCGCTCGAAGCCGCCGGCGGTTTCCACGAACACGACGGTGCGGCCTTCGATCTGTTCGATCGCGCTGCGCGGAACTGCCAGAACCTCTGGCGCGGTGCCGCTGGTCTGGGCCGGCAGCCGAGCGGTCACCAGTTGCCCGGCCTGCAGGCGGCCGTGCGGGTTGTCCAGCTCCAGCCGCACCTTGGCGGTTCGGGTCGCCGGATCGACGACCGGCACGATGAACCCGACGACGCCGCGGAACGTTTCGCCGGGACGCGACTCCGTCGTGACGTCGACCGTCTGGCCGGGCGCCACCCGGAACAGATCCTTTTCGTACAGATCCAGCGAGACCCAGACGCGCGACGCGTCGGCGATCGCGAAGGCGTCGGTTGCGCGCTCGACGGCCTGCCCCAGCGTGACCTTGCGTTCGATGACCGTGCCGGCGATGGGTGCCCGCATGCGCACGACACCGCCCGTGTCGTGCGCCGCCTGTCGATCGACGTCCGATTGGGCCAGACCGATCGCCCGCAACCGCATCAGGGCGGCGCGAACGTTGGCCTGTTCGGTCGCCGCCTGCGCCTGCGCCAGCTCGCGCTCGCGTTCGGACGAGATCTTGCGATCGGCAAGGTCGCTCTCTCGACGGAGGTTCGCCTCCGCCGCCGACAGCCGCGCCTTGGCGGCCAGCAGCTCGGCCCGCGCCTGGCCGACCTCGGCGCTCTCAATCTCGGCGATCACGTCGCCGCGCCTCACCCGGTCGCCGACCCCCGCCACCAGCCGCGACACCCGCCCGGCGACCAGCGGCCCCACCACCGCATAACGGTCCTCGTGAAAGCCGACCGTCCCGACCAGCTGCAGGTCGCTGGCAAGCCGGGTCGGCCGGACGGTCGCCAGCTCGATCGCGTTCTTCCCCGCCGCCGAAGCCGGCGCCGCGATCCGCCCAGGCTCGACGGCGGCGCGCCCCTCCGCCGGCGGCTGCGGCGAAGGATCTCGCCGCAGCCGCCAAGCGCCCACCGCCACCAACACCCCGGCCGCCACGACCAGCCCCATCGCCGCCACCCGACCGGTGACCTTTCTCCCCCACCGTCACGACCCCCTCGGTCACGGGGTCCCCCCTGCCTGCTCCCCCACCGCGCGATCGAGCGCGATCGTCGCCTCCCAGGCAGCCCCCAACGTCTCCAGGTACAACCGTCGTGCCACCGTCGCGTCGCGCGTCGTCTGCAGCACCCGGAAGAGGTCGAACTTCCCTGCTTTCCACCCCTCGGTCAGCAGCGTCACCACCGCGTCCGCGGCCGGCAAGGCCTCGCGTTCGAGCAGACCGACGGCGGCGGACTGCGCCTGCGCCGTCTGGTAAGCCCGCTCGACCTCCAGCGCCACCTCGCGGGCGGCCAGCTCGCGTTCACCGTCGACGCGGGCGCGCTCGGCGTGCGCGACAGCCAGCTCGCCCTGCTGCCGGCGCCACAGCGGGATCGGGATGGCCAGGCCGGCGCCCAGGAAACTCTGCCCCGGCCGATCCCGCTCGAAATCCAGGAACAGCGTCGGGCTGGGGATCGCCTCACGCCCAAGCCGCGTGATCTCCGCATCCAGCTCGTCCCCGGTCGCGCGCAGCGCCGCCAGCTCGCCTCGCTGTCGCTCGGCGCGTTCCAAGAGCGCCGGCAGGCCTGCGGTGCGCGGCGGCGGCACGGGCACCCGCGGCTCGAGGGCGATCGATTCGCCGGGGCGAAGACCGATGAGCGCGCGCAAGCGCGCCGTGAGGTCACTCGTCGCCAGCAGCGCGGCCGCCCTTTCGCGGGCCGCCAACCCCTGCTCCAGCCGAGCCAGCTCGAGGTCGACGTTGGAGGTCGCGCCGGTGGCCACCCGGGCACGAACGGCATCCAGCACCGCGGCGGTCAGCCCCTCGCGTGCGGCGGCGGTCTCTTGGTGCGCGCGCGCCAATTGCGCGCCAACATAGGCGGCCCGCACGCGCGCCCGGGTCTCGACGCGCGCGACCTGCTCGCGCCAGGTCGCCGCCTCCAGCGCGCGCCCGACGACCGCCCGCCGGGCCCCGCGCTGGCCGCCGATCTCGATGGCTTGCTCGGCGTGAAGGCGCAGCTCGACAGAGCTGACGCCCGGCTCGCGATAGGGGCCGCCAGCCGCCGCGACCAGCGGATTGGCCGGCAATCGCAACGAAGCGCCGACGTCACGTGCGGCGACAATCTCGCGTTCCGCGCGGGCGCGCCGCACCAGCGGGCTGGTTGCCTCGGCCCGGGCGAGCGCCTCGGCCAGCGTGACCACGCGCGGAGAGCCCGCGGCGACCTCTTGATTGAGCGACACGGAAAGACTGGGAAAAGCGAGCAGACACGCAGCGGACAGAGCACGGCCGTACACGAGCATCGACACACCTGGGCGACAAGTTCAGGCACGGGCTGGCGCCATCGCGAACGCGAGCGGCGCAGCCAGCACCTCGCCGGCCGCGGATGCGGCCGACTGATTTCACCAACGACGGACTACGCCGTGCGCCGAGGCGGCCGGAAGATGTCGAGCTCGGAAAGACGTCCCTGCGGCGCGCCGCCCTGGGGGAACACCGCGCCCGCAGGGGCGGGCGTCTCCGGCACCGGTTCGGCGCGGCTGGCCGGCAGCACCGCCGACAGATCCAACGCGAGGGTTACCTCGCCGTCGCCGTCGTCACCGGGCATGCCCGACGGTTCGCCCGCGAGACACGCCGCCGCCAGCGCCACGACGGCGCACAGGGCAACGAAGCTCCGGACTACCCGCACGACGGTAAAGTAGCACAGGCACACGGGGGTGCCCGCGCAATGTGAGACCTCGTGCCGAGATCGAGCGAGAAGCACTAGTGACGAGGTCCCGAAGCGATCGCGGCCCGGAGCTCAATCAGCTTGGCCGTCAATTTTGCGGCGTTGTCGGTCCCCACCCGCAGAAGGATTTTCTGTCCTGCGGTGGCGGCTTCCAGCGCCGGATCGTCGTAAAGGTAAAGACCGCTCGCGGAGCTGCCACCGTCGCCGCCCACCCGCTTCACACGCACCGGTCCGCTCACCTTGGGCGTCGCCAGCAAGTTGTCGATCACCTCGACGACGCGATCATTGAGGTACTTGCCTGGAAAACCGAGGTCCTCGTACCCCCGCTGCAGCAGCGGGTAGAGGCGAAAGTACAGCGCGACCGCGCGGCGGCTGTCGATCGCTTCCGCGAACCGGACGAATGGGAGGTAACGCTGCGCGTTCCGCGGGCTGATGACCAGCGCGCCGTCGCGGGCCTCCGTTTCGAACGCGCCCGGCATCGGGTCGACCGGCCACGAGCCGGCGCTGGCCTGGTCGGTGGCCAGGTTGTTCACGGTCGCCACGAACCGGCGCACGGCGCCTTCGAGGCGTAGAAAGGATCCGACCGCCTTGCGCCCGACCAGATCGACGAGCGCCTTTTTGACGTAGCCGTCGGACTCGTCGAGCGGTGGCAGGTTTCCCGGCTCGCCCGCGGCCACCGGATGGCGGACGCCCGGCGCCGCCGCGTCGGGCACCGCCGCCACCGGCTCGGCGCGCGGCGGCGCGGCAGGCGCGACGGGCGGCGCCGGCGCCGGCGAACGGTGGCTCTCGCGCCAGCCGACGATCGCCGCCGCGCCCGCCAGCAACACTACCACCGCGATCACGACCCCCCGACTCACCCGACAAGGTTCCCCGACCCGCCCACCTCCGTCAATGGGCCGTCAATAGCCGTCAATGGGCCCAGCCGCGGAGGCGTCTCCCCGGGCGTCAGGACCGGCGGCGCGGCCGGCGAACGGCGCGCACCTTGCCGCCGGAGCCCCCGCCACAGAACAAGAGATCGGGGCCGGCCGCCTCCAGGCCGCTCACGGTCGTGCCTTCTGGAAACATCAAGCGGGCTTCGACCGCGCCGGTTTCCGGATCGACCCGGCGCACCTCGGCGGGTGCACCCTGCGGGCCGGAGCCCGTCCCGTGCCACAGCTCCCCGTCGATCCAGGACACGCCCGTCACGAACCGATCCGATTCGATCGCGCGCAGGACCGCGCCGGTTTTCGGATCGATCTGGTGAATTTTTCCGCCCGCATAGTCGCCGACCCACAGCGTCCCCTCGGCCCAGGCCAGACCGGATGGGTTTCCGTCGATGGCCGGCGCCAATGTCTTGCGCACCTGACCGGTCGCGACGTCGATCTGCTGGATGCGTCCGCCGGCGAGTTGCCACAGGTGACGCCCGTCGAAGGCGGTCCCGGCGTCGGCCGGAACCTCCAGCGACCGGACGATCGCGCCGCGGTCGGGATCCAGCGCGTTCAGTCGATCCCCGGAGGCGAGCCACACGTGCCGCCCGTCAAAGGTCACTCCCGCCACGTGACCGATGCCCGGCAGCGGTCCGTATTCGCGGACGATTTCGGCCGGCGCGGCTGATTTCACAGAGCGGGTCATGCCGTTTCTCCCTCGATGAGTTAGTTCGTTCCCAGCGCGCCGGGGAGCAACAAGGTTGTCGCGAATCCGGTGACAGGCGCCGCCACCCAGCGGCGCGTCCGGCCACCGCCCAGCGGGCGCACCGCGCCCCGGGCTGCCAGCTCGCGGAGGGTTCGCTGTAGCGTCCGCTGTCCGACGCCGACCGCCTGTGCGAGCGCCCCAGTCGACCAGGCGGCGCCGTCCTGGACCAGCGCCCGAACGGTGACCGCCAGCGCCGCGCCCTCGTCGAGCGGCGGCGCCAACACGACCACGCCGCGCCCGCGCGCCGGCGACAATCGAAAGCCGGACGGCGTGGCAATCACCGCCGCCACCCCGCGCAGGGCGACCCGCAGCCGCCCGATCTCCACGCGCAGCCGGGCTCGGAACGCATCGTTCGGGACGCGCGCACCGAACGCCTCCGCCATGAGGCGAGCCCGCGGCACGTCCTGCGGCCACGCCTCGCCGAGCGCGCGCACCAGCGAGAACAGCACCGGCCGCCGGGACAGGCCCGCACGGGCGCGCCGGGCCCGCACCGTTCGGCGGATCGCGTCCACCACCAGCTCATTCGACGCCAACGTCTCTTCGACGTTCCGCAGCGACACGTCCGTCGCCAGGCCGCGCCGGACCAGGCGCGCGCAGGGTCGACCGAGCGCGGCTCTGGCGCGGTCAATCTCGGCGATCAGCGCCGCGACATGCGACGACGCCGCCGCCCGGCGCGCGCCTTCCAGGGCCCGCGCGGCGTCCCCAGCACGGATCTCGCGCATCGCGATTTCGGCGCGCCCCAGCTCGCAGAGCGCCAGCAGAGTCGGTGTGGCTCCGTCCAGGTCGACGGCGGCCAGCGCCCGACGCGCGTCGGCCAGACGGCCGGTGAGCAACGCCCAGCGCGCCGCCACCAGAAGGGCGTGGCCTGCGTTGGCCGCGTCGCCCATCCGCTCGAGCTGGCGCGCCAGCGCCTCCAGCGACGCCGGCCGCCGGCCGAGATCGCGCATGGCCAGCATCACCTCGGCCTCGGCGACCAGACAGCGGGCCCGATCCAGCGGCGCGCGTGCCCCGAACGCCCGTGCCGCGCGGCGGAGCAGTACCCGCGCCCGCGGATACTCGCCCAGCTGCGCCAGCGCGACCCCGCGCAGCGCGGTCCCCGGCGCGTCCTTTCGCAGCGCGACCGCCTTCAGCGCCAGCAGCGCCTGGCCAGCCGCCAGCGCCCGCGCCGCCTGGGCGATCCGGTCGGGCCGTCCCTCCATCGCCCAACCATAGGACATCTGCCTACGCGCGGTGACCGCGGTGAGGACTGTCTCGAGGTGCTCCTGCCGTCCCTCCCGTCCTGCCGTCCCGGCGCTTGATCAAACGGCGTTGGCCATCAGGCCCGCGACGCGGGGCCGCTTCAAGGCGGCGGTGGTGCGGGAGCGTCCGCGGCCGCGCTCGCGACGGGAATCGCGGGTGGCGGCGGCAGCGCCGGGGGTGCGGGCCGTGCCGGCCGCACGACGGTGTGGGCCAGGCGCAGCGCCGCCTCCGCGTCATGCTGCGCCTTTTCGGCCAGCGCGCGCGCTCTCTCGGGGTACTTGGGCAGGTGCTGGGCGTACTCGAATTCTGACTTGGCCTCCGCCAGCATCGAGGCGAGCTGGCTGGGGCCGTCGCCGGCTCCCGCTTGCGCCGCGCGAATCGTCGCGTCGAAGCGTGCGCGTTGCGCATCCGACGGAACGAACGGTTGCACGGTGGCGCATCCGACCGCGGCGATGCCCAACAACCCCAACCAGAGACTCCCCCACGGCCCCGTACCCACGATCTTCATGGCTCCCCGTTCCGTCCCTTCGACGGTATTGAACAGCAACCGCTGTGCCACGGCCCACCGGCCCTGATTTGGCCCGAACACCCGCTCAGCCGCGCTGCCGGCGTCACCAGTCGGGATCTGGGGACGGCTGAGCCGTAACGCCGGATCCTCTCGTCCCCCCCATTTGCTCTCCTCCTCCCCCCCTGCCGGGACACCCTAGGGATTTGACCGATAATTTTTCTAGGAGTGATACCTTACGCGGCGGTGCCCCCCACCTACGCGCCTTGCACCGGGTTCCGGCGCGACCTGGAGACCCGCGTGTCCGCCTACTTTGCGGATGGGCTTCGGGCGCGGCACGGCGATCGCAGCCTACACATCAAGACGGGCGTGCTGCTGGGCTGGTTGGCCGCCTCGTACGCGCTGCTTGTCTGGGGCGCGCACAGCTGGTGGCAGGCCGTGCCGCTGTCCATCTCGCTGGCGCTGGCGATGGCTGGGGTCGGCTTCAACATCCAGCACGACGGCAACCACGGCGCCTACTCACCGCACGCCGGGATCAACCGGGCCGCGGCGCTGTCGCTGAACCTGCTGGGTGGTGACGCCTATTTCTGGCGGTTCAAGCACAACATCGCCCATCACAGCTACCCGAACGTCTCGGGGTCCGACGACGACATTCGCCTCGGTCCCCTGGCTCGCCTGTCGCCGCACGCTCGCCGCTATTGGTTTCATCGCTTCCAGCACCTCTACATCTGGGGCCTCTACGCCCTCTTGGCAGTCAACTGGCAGCTGTCCGGCGACTTCCGGTCGCTCATCCGGCCGGGCGTCGCCGACACGCGCGTCGCGCGGCCTACGGGTTGGGACCTGGTCTCGTTTTGCGTCGGTAAGGTCTGCTTTTTGACCCTGGCGTTCTTGGTTCCTCTCCGGCACCACCGCGCCAGCTCTGTCATCGCTCTGTACCTGCTCACGATGTGCATGCTGGGCTTCACGCTGGCGGTCGTGTTCCAGCTCGCCCATTGCGTCGAGGAGGCCACGTTCCGTGTGGCTCCGGCAGGGACCAAGCAACTCGGCCGCGACTTCGCCGCCCACCAGGTTGAAACCTCGGTGGACTTCGCGCGCGACAATCGCCTGCTGACCTGGTACCTGGGCGGGCTGAACTACCAGATCGAACACCACCTTTTTCCGAAGACCTGCCACGTTCATTATCCGGCGCTATCGCCCATCGTCGAGGCGGCCTGCCAACAGCACGGGATCGCACACCGCTCGCATCCCACGATGCGCGAGGCTCTCTTGTCGCACGTCCGGTTTCTGAGGCGCATGGGCGGACAGGGCCAGCCCGCGGCGGATGCCGCTCCCGCCACGGTTCAAACGGGCTGTCAGCCGGCCTGAAGCCGGAAGTCGAACCCGACGCGAGGCGGTTCGTGGTCAGAATCGGGCCAGGATCGACAGAGCGCCTCGCGTCTCGACGCTGTGGACGTTGAAGCCGGGAATGTGGCTGCTGCGATCGTCCCGCTCAGCCATCAGCATCGCATTCAGAGGACCGCCAAAGATCGGCACCGTCGCCGCCGTCCGAACCCAGGTGCGCTGATCGAACAAGCGAGAAGTTGTTGGTGATCGCGCCTGATAGCGATCGCCGCTGTTGAAGGACCACGCGTCCAGGAGGCGGGCCGCCGCCGAGAGCTCGACGAAGCCGATGCGCGCCTGGAGGGCGGCGCGCGCCACCAGACTCTGCGCGTAGTAGTAGCCTTGCTGCCACAGCTCGCTCTTGATCTCCTGTCCGGCCAAGGCCGGCCCAGCGAATGGATAGGCCAGCGAGGTCACGATCGAAAAGCCGTACTCGGCGCCGACGTCGGCGCGCCAGGTGACACGGCCGCGCCGGCTGGTGTACTCGAGACGCGGCCCCAGGATGCCGGCGGTCGCCACCCGGTCCTTCTCCGCCGGGAAGGTCGCGCGTGTCGTAGTCGAACGTGCTATCCAGCGCCAAGCAGCAGCCCGCGCCCGTCGGGCTTGGCGCCCTGCTCCCCGCTGGGCTCGGCGAAGCGGCGAGCGTAGCGGCCCCACCAGACCATGTCGGTGTGCAACCAGAAGCCGGCCAGGTTGCCGTCCGACAGCAGGGCCTCGACGATGAACGAGGTCCACTGCCCGGCGTGCACCGGCACGGTCTGCCATCCTGGACGGCCGTAGGCTGGGTTCGTCACGACGACCGCCGCAAAGTCGATGAGCGTAGCGCCGCTGAGCGGGCCGCCGTCGAAGCGCGCGAACGACTCGCCGATCCCGAGGTCCAGACGGTGCGGCGTGCTCTGGGAAAACCCGACGCCGTCGTAGGGCGGGCGAGACGCGGACCGGCAGACCGAGGTCTCGTTCAGCGTCGCCACCAGCGAGAACACCATCGCGCCGATGCAGTTGGGGACGCTGGGCCGGCCGGCCGCAAACATGCGCCCCACCCGGTAGGTCGCCTCGCCGATCACGGCCCCGCCCATGGGCGTCAGGATCAGGTCGTTGATGGAGGGCTTCTCTCTGAACTCGGTGAAATACTCCCAGACGGCCGAGGCCAGAAACGACGACGCGAACGAGGCGCCCGGGCCCAGACCGTTTCCGCGGGCGATCTGATAGTAGATGGCGCCCGCGACCGGGTGCACGATCCCGTTCGTCGAGAATCGGTTGTCGTCGAACACCACGCTCGTTGACGGAGAACAGCTTCGTGCGCCAGTCCCGCTTGTCGAAGTGAAGGTCGAAGTCGCTGGCCGACGGCGCGCGCCAGTACCACACCGTCCCCAACCCCAGCACGAACGGCCGTTTCGACCGAATGTGCGCAAGTAGGGCAGCGACGGGCGCGGGACGGAAGGATCGTCCGCCATCGGCACGGCGCGAAAGGGACCGGCCGCCGGACTCCGTCGATTCCGGCTGGCGGCGCGGGCGGTGGCAGCTCCAGGGCGAAGAGGGTCAACAAGACGCCCAGGAGATTCATGGCGGCGCGCTCATCAGCGAACGTATGGACCGCGCCCAATGCCGGCAACGCTGGGCGGCTCGCCGCTCGCCGAAATCCGGCGCGCGCTGATCGCCGATTGCAATCATTCTCGCTCGGCTCAGCTTGCACAATCAGGCGCTGCCCTCAAGACTGTGCCCGCCGCGGGCAGAAGGACGCGCGAGCGGTGCAGTACATGTCCCGCAATACGTTCTCGCGCCGATCGTTGCTCAAGGTGGCCGCCGGCGCAGGCGCGCTTGGACTGACCGGGACGGCCTGCGGCTCATTCCGCGATCGCTGCCCAGGCGGCCCGCTGCCGCCGCCGGCCGTCGCGGCGAACGGCCCCGCGGCCACGGCCCGCCAGCTCCTGTCCGCCGTCGACACGATCGTCGTGGTGATGATGGAGAACCGATCGTTCGACCATCTGCTGGGGGGGCTGGCGACCGATCCCGACCTACCCGTCCGCCGACGTCGTCGACGGGCTGACTGGGCTCGAATGCAACCTCGACGGTGCGGGCAACCCGGTTGTCGTCAACGTCGCCGGCGGCGACGTTTCGACGCTGGACCCGAAACACGACTGGAACTCCTCGCACCGCGCGTTCAACAACGGCTCCAACGACCGGTTCGTGGCCGTCAACAGCCGGCGCGAACCAGGCAGAGGTGATGAGCTATCACCGCCGCGAGACGGCGCCGTACCTCTACAGCCTGGCCGACCAGGGGGTCGTCTGTGACCGGTGGTTTTCGTCGGTGATGGGCCCCACCTGGCCGAATCGCTACTACCTGCACGCGGCCACCGCCGCCGGTCACAAGAAGAACATTCCCATGGGTCTCGCCCCGCCGCCGACCGTCTGGGAGCGGCTGGCGGATCGGTGCGTCTCGGCCGGGTATTACTTCGGCAGCCCCGCACCCTGGTACAGCGTCACATTTCCCGAGAACAGCTTTTCGGGCGACGACGCGGTCAGCCCGGTCCCCGTCGACCGGTTCTTCGACGATGCCGCCCGTGGCACGCTGCCCAGCTTCTCGTTCGTCGAGCCGGACTTCGGCGTCAACGACGGGCACCCGCCCTATGATTTCGGCCTGGCCGAAGCGTTCCTGGCCAGCATCCATCGCGCGCTGGCCGCCAGCGTGCACTGGCCGCGGGCTCTGCTGGTGATCGTCTTCGACGAGCACGGCGGCTACTACGATCACGTGCCACCGCCCACCGTCCCCGACCCCGACCCCGATTTTCGGCAGATTGGCTTCCGGGTTCCAGCGCTGGTCGTCGGGCCCTCGGTACGGCCGGGCGCGGTCGTCTCGACGCCGTACGACCACGTTTCGGTCCTCGCAACGCTGGCGGCGCGCTTCGGGATCTCCAGCCTGGGTGTTCGGATGGACGCGGCTGCCGACCTGTCGGCGTGCATCGATCCGCAGCGGGCGGGGCTGTCTGTGTCGCTGCCCCCGCCCCCTCCCGCCGTCGAGCTCTCCGCGACCATGCTGCGCGCGGCGCCTTTCCGGCCCACCAGTCAGCCGGAGTTGGCGGCCCTGGCGGCCGCCGGCGGCGTCCCGCCCCACCACGTCGATCGGCCGCCCTGCCGAGGAACGCCTCCGTGCCTGGTTGCGCCGCGGGCAGGAGCTGGAAGCCATTCGGGTGATCGGTTGATCGCGCCTGGGGCGGTGCTCCTGGCGGCGGCGCTGGCCACCACCGCGGCGGCTGCGGACGACGATGCGGCCACCGTCAGCCGGACGGTGGAGGTCCCCGGCGACCCCGGCCCGCCGGCCGCGAATCGCGTCGAGCTTCAGATACGTCCGGTCCTGGGCCTGACCGCCAACAGCTGGGGCGGGCTGGGCGAGCTGCGCTACGCGCACGATTTCCGCGCGCCGCTCACGGTCGGGATCGAGCTGGCGCCATTCAGCGTCGTCTCGAGCGGCGAGGGTCCCGGCACGGAGATCCAGGCCCGCCTGCATGCCGCCTATTCGACCACTTATGTGGCGGTCGGACTGGGCGTCGGGGGACAGCTGCGGCGGTTCGGCCACAACGCCGTGTCGCTGGCATCGACGCTGCGCCTCGGGCGCCTCGACGGCTTGTCGTTGACCCTGGAATACGCGTACGCGCTGGCCGCCAACAAGTACACGGGGCGCCGCACGATTGGCTTTTCAGACATCCTCGGGCGCCTTCAGGTCCCGCTGACGGACCGGCTGATGCTGCGGCTCGAGGGCGGCCTCGACATGCAGTCGTGGGTCTTCACGACGGTGGGCCTGCGCCACCGCATCATTGGAGGAGGCGGCGCCGGCAGCTGGTTCGTCTCCGCCGGGTTCGGCATCGCCGGGATCGAAGATCGCGCCTCCTGCGACAACCCGGCGCTGGCCTGCGGGCGGTCGGCGCTCTCGTTCGGGCCGACGATCTCGTTCGGTCTAGAGCACCGGTTCTAGCGGTCGCTGGCGGGCGCTACGCCGCCGACTGATTCCGGGTCGGGAAGTCATCCGCTGCCTGGCGGATTCGGCCGGTGACGCCACGGTTGAAGCTCTCGGAGAGGAGAGCTCATGGATGGTTCGCCGAAGCACCCGGGTGGCGGTCTGGCCGCGCGGGCAACCGGACTCTGCGTCCTTTTGGGTCTGACGTATGTCCCTCGGACGGCCGCGCGCGCGGCCGATCCGGAAAGCCCCCCGATCGTCGAGGTCACAACGACACCGCCGGCCGATTCAACGTCGTCGCCGCCGCCGCTTCCGTTGCTTGACGAGCGCACGGCGTACACGATTGGCCGCCACACGGTCAAGCTGGGCATTTTGGCGTTCGAGTTCGGAATCCTCGACAACCTGTCGATCGGCACCGACCCCCCAGCCTGGGCGCTCCGCAGCTTCACCAGCGTCTTGGTTCCCAACCTGCACGTGAAGTACGAATTCTTGAACCGCGGACCCTGGGCCGCCGCCGCCCACGTCGCCACCTATTACGCCCACCTCAGCAGCGGAGACAGCTCCGGCGACCTCTTCGACGTTCCGCTTTCGCTGTTCGTCTCGCTGCACGCGGAGGATCACCTCTTCCTTCATGCGGAGGCCACCTACGTTTACGCCCATTTGAGCGGCGCCGGCGACGTCTCCGGCGCCGAGTCCCACGGTGCCGGCGCCGCCAGCGGCGTGCAAACCGCCTTGATGGCCGAGTTTCGCCTGACCCGAATTTTCTCGATCACAGCCATGGGGCGCGTCCAGCCCTACGTATCCAACGTCGCGTTCAGCGCCAGCAAGACAGTGGACCCGTTCACGACGTACCAACTGGACGGTCAGGTGGTCCCTCGGGTTCGTCATCCCTGGCAGGTGGTGGGCGGCGTCGCCTTTCTGTGGGACCACTTCCATCTGATCTTGGGCGTCGGGCTACGGCAACTACTTCGCGCCCGGCCTCGACATCGCCGTCCCCAAACAGACGATCGTTCCCGACGGTTCGCTGGCGGTGCTGTTTTGAAGCGGCGCCGCACGGGAGGGCCGGTTGTCGCCGCGCTGCTGCTCGCCAGCGCCGGTTGCCAGTCCGACCTCACCATTCCCGAACCACCGATGGCGGCCGAGACCGCCCAGCTCGCCGCCAGCTACGAGATGCCGACCGCGATGCTCGACGGCACGAACATCCAGCAGGCCTTCACGGACGCACAGGTCCGGCTGGACGCTCTCCAGCTTGGCTGGGTACCCGGCCTGGTCGTCGACCTTCTGGTCCGGCTGAAGGGGCGGCTCAATGCCGCCGGTCTGGCGGACAGACCGCCACAAGTTCACCGCCGGGGGCGCGCCGATCGACGCCGTCCTCCAGGTACAGCGCGTTTGCAACGGCTGGCAGGACCCGGCCGCAGCTCCCGACCAGAACGCCAACGGCGCGCTGGAGGCGGTCGCGATCATCCAGGACGGCAAGCTCTCGCCCCATTTGTGGGCGACGGCCACCAACTGCTTGGCGTCCGTCGGGCCCGACGGGTCGGTCATCGGATCGACCGCATCGGTGAAAGCCTCGCTCGACGGCACGCTGATCTTCTACCTGCTGGGGCCGCTGCCCACCTCGACCGCCGACGCCAACCTGCTGGTCGTCGTGCACGGGAACGCTGGGCGTGGCCGGCCGAACCGGCTCGACTTCGTTCGACTTCGAGCTGACCCCGGCGGGCGTCCGGTTCCAGGTCCCGGCGGGCGGTGGCCAGGCCACGGTGACGGTGGGCGCCACCACGATGCAATTCGCCGGCGCGAACGCCACATTCTCATGCGACGTCGCGACGGCGGTCTGCGGACAGGTTCAATGATGCGCGGCGCCCCCGACGGTTTCGGAGCCGAGCGGCGCCGCCCCAACGACGTCAGCTCAGAACGCCACGCCGATGTTGCCGTTCACGCCCCAGGTGTTCAGATTCCCGCCCGTCGACTGCAGCAGGTTGTTGTAGTAGGTCGGCACCCACGAGCCGCGCACGTCGACCATCAGCGCGCGGTGCGCGAACGAAAGGCCACCGCCCACCGGGACCGTCATGACGTTGTCGCTGGCCGTCAGGTCCGACAACCCGATACGGTCGTAGTTCGTGATCCAGTAGTGCGAGTAGCCGAGGCCGGCGAACCCGTACGGCTCGACCAGCAGGTCTCCGCTGACGATGGGGATGTTCAACCGCAACACGCCCGTGCCGCCGCTCGACACCAGGTCGGCGTTGGTGGACACGCCCAGCGGCTGGATGCTGCGCGCGGAGCCCACGTAGGCCGCCTCGAAACCGATGATCGAATGGGTTCCGACCACCAGGCGGGCCGCCCAGTCGCCGCCGGCGGAAGTCGTGTCACGCAGCCGCTGGCTGGTGAAGTCCGTGTAGCCGCCGCCGAAGAGGAACGCGAATCCCACCCGCGAGCCGTACGCGCGCTTGGCCGGAGGCGTATCGGCGTCCATCACCGGCGCGCCGGCACCGGAGCGACCGGCACCGGGGGCGGCAACTCGGCGACGGGCGCCTCCGCCGGTTCCGCCGGCGGCGCGGCCTCGCCGGCTCTTGCTGGGCGACCGCCGTCTTGTCGCACCCGATGAAGGTGACCGTGCGGCCACTGGCCGGCAGCGCGCCCGAGATCTCCTCGCCGCGGCCCACCGCACCGATGCGGCTGCCGTCGACCCCATGTTGCAACAGGTAGTCCTTGACGACGTCGGCCCGCTTGTCGCTCAGCGTCTGGTTCGACCCCGGGTCGCCGCTGATGTCCGTGTGGCCCGCCACCTTCAGCGTCCGCGACTCCTTGGCCGCCATCCATTGCGCCACGCCATTGAGGGCGCCCTTGCCGTTCGTGTCCAGCGCGTACGACCCCGAATCGAAGCTGACCGTGATGCCGATGTCGCGGCAGGCTGGCGCCGAGGCTCCTGCCGCTGACGGTCCGCTGTCCATTGGATCGGCGGCCATCTCAGCCGCACCCGCGGCGCTCCCGAACAGGAGAGCCATCCCACCCACCATCCACCCTGTGACTTTGGTCTTCATTGCCGTACCTCCTTCACTCGCTCTCGAATCTGGTCCCCCTGCCCGAGCGTCGCTTGTCGGGCGAACCTGGATCCGCCCGAAACCCCACAAAACAAATGCGCGGGCCACCACGACGTGGGGCCCGCGCACGAATTGCCAGAATTGCCGTTTCTGGGGCTGACAAGGAGGCCCCGCGCTCCGTTCCGCGCCGAGGAGAGGACGCGGAACGGAGGCGCGGAACCACTAACGCGATGGCAAGGATCGCCGCGATGGCCGCGATCGCCGGACGATCAGTGCCCCGACAGACGCAACGAAGCGGCCGTCGCCTGGCGGTAGGTGACCTGCACGACCTGCCCGGGTTTGAGGCTCAGCAACAGGTGCTGCAGCCGCGGATCGCGGACTTGCACGGTGCGCGTGCCATTCGGGCTCTTGAACGAAACGATGTTCTGCCCCAGATCCACCGCCAGGATCTCCGCCGAGACGGTGGTCTCGTCGGCGACCGCCGCGCCGTTGCCACCGCCCACGGACTTGGTCTGGCGCTGACTCATGGATGGCTTCGAACCGGGCGGCAACATCGACACCGCAATTCCTTCGTAGTACTCGACGTCGACGGTGTCACCGACCTTCACCTGCTCGAAGCCCTTGATCTCGGCCGGCACCTTCACGGAGCTCGTCTGCCCCTCACCTGTTTGAAGGGTCAGCACCCTCTCGGTGGTGTCGATGCCGGTCACCTTCGCCGTCTTACGGACGACCCGTGCCGCGCCATTCTTCGTCTGAACTTCGGAGGTGCTGTCGGCGCGCCCCACCGCGCCGATCGAGAACGTGGCGCCGAAAATGGCCACCGCCCAGATCACCTGCCTGACGCGCGCTCTGCTCTTGACCGTCGTGTCCATCGCTCACCTCCGTTCGGAAGCTAGTGCGTCGCAGCGCGCGCACACGTCCGCCAAGGGATGACAATGAAGTTCTGCGGTCGGCGGTGCCGGGCAGCGCCACTACCTTCCAACTCCAGGAGACGGCATGCGCATCAACTGCCCGTTGGCCGCAACACTGGTGCTCTTTTGCGGGGCGTGCATCGGAAACACGTCCGCGGACGTGACGCCCTACGAGGACGCGTACCTCTATGCGGCCTACTATCCCGACACAATCACTTACGCCGCCCAAAGCTGGGCGGACGACTGGGCGACCAGCCCGGTGATCCTCGCCGCCGCCAATGCCACGCCGGTGGTCAGTGACGCGGGCGCGACTGCCGCCTCCGAAACCAAGGCGGGGCTGGCGGGCGCGATCCAGACGCTGGCCCGGGGCGGCACCGTCTGCCCGGGGCAGGTCTCGATCGCGATCAAGACCGCCGCGCCCGCTTGCAACGGCGCCGCCGCACCTGCCGTTCGCAACGGCGTGACGCTGACCTTCAGCGCCTGCCAACTGGGCACCGAAACGGTGGACGGCGTGGTCAATCTGACCTCCAGCCGTTCCGCGTCCGACGCGACCTGTACGCCGACGACGATGATCATGCTGCGCAACACGCTCACCTTGACGGGCGTGGTCATCCGCGGGGCGGTCGGCGGTCGCATCCTCATCCCCTCTCAATCGGTGACGACCACGGCCACGTACATCTACGGCCAGACACCCACCACAGTGCAGGCCATCCAGTCGGGCGAGATTCAAACCTTCGACAGCTCCGACGTGCTGAAGGCGGACATCACGTTCGATGGCAGCGGCGCCTTTTCCGTCGGAGATGGGTCCGCCTTCGTCGTCGACGGTACGGCGACCTACCAGGACACCGCCGGGGCCATGGCCACAGTCACCAAGACCGACCTCACGCGCACCCGCGGCTGCTGCCGGCCAACCGACGGCACCGTCGTCGTCGACCGAATCGGCGGTCCGCGTGCCGCGCGCACGACCTGGACCTTCGGTCCCGACTGCGGGATTGCTGGGCGCGACCGGATGCGCACGACGTTGCCGACCTGCGTCGACTGCGAACTCAGACTTCGTCCCATTGTTGGCCGACGCGCCGCGTGCGCAGATCGAGCCTTCGTGGAGAACTCGTCGTTGTCGTCCATCCCGAAGCTCGCCAACGCCGCCATCGCCGGCCCCGAACCGGCGCGCTCCGAATCGAGCATGCGAATCCTGGTGGTCGAGGACGATCCCAACGTTCGGGACATGCTTTCTCTGCTCCTCGGGACGCGGTGGAACGTGAGCATCGCCGCCGACGCGGCTGGCGCCCTGGACTTGGTCCGCCGCACGACCCCCGACCTGGTGATCAGCGACGTTCGGATGCCGCGGGTCGACGGCATCACGTTGTTGCGCCGGCTGCGCGACGAACCCGCCACCCGTGACGTGCCGGTGATCCTGGTGTCTGGGCAGGCCGGCGAGCAGGAGACGATCGCCGGGCTCGAGGCGGGCGCCGACGATTTCCTGGTCAAGCCGTTCTCGGCGCGCGAGCTGCTGGTTCGGGTTCAGACCCGCCTCGAGGTGACCGCCATGCGACGTCGCAACGCGCAGCAGGAGGCTGCGCTCGAGAGCATGCGCCGCCACACCGCCTGGACGGAACGCCTGCTCGACTCGCTGCCGGTTCCGTTGCTGCTGCTGCAACCGGGCGAGGCTCGAATCCTGTTCGCCAACCGAGCCACCGTCGCCCTGTTCGGCACCCGCCTGGCCCGTGGCGCGCCGCTGTCCGACTTCGCCAGCCTCCGGCTTCCCGACGAGGAGGGAGCGGCCGAGATCCCCGCCGATCAGCTGGCACCCTTGTCGTCGCGCACCCGCTTGCAGGGGCGCCGGCTGGTCTGGGACACCCCCGGCGGAAAGGTCTGGCTGCTGGCTGACTGCGAGCTGGTGCCGGGCCTGCATGATCATCCCGACGACGTGGCGGTGTTGACCCTGCGGGACATCACCCGCGTCGTCACCCACGAACAAGAGCTCCGGCGAACCGTCCACCTGCGCGAAGAGTTTCTCTCCACCGCCTCGCACGAGCTACGCACGCCCGATCACGACGCTGGGCCTGCAGACGGAGGTCCTGCTCCGGAGTCAGGGCGGGCTGATGGACGACACGCTTCGCCGCAAGTTGACCGTCATTCGGAACCAGGTGCTTCGCCTCGACCAACTGGTGAACGTGCTCCTGGACGTGTCGCGGCTGATGGCGGGGCGCCTGACCCTGTCGGTCGACGACGGTGACCTCTTGACCATCGTCGGGGAGGCAATCGAGATGGTCCGCGACTCGGCGGACCGCGCGGGCTGCCCGATCCGGCTCGCCGGGCCGAAGAGCATCTTGGGCCGCTGGGACCATCTTCGAATCGGCCAGGTCGTGACGAATCTGCTGTCCAATGCGATCAAGTTCGGCCACGGCCACCCGATTGACGTGACGGTCTCGGAAAACGGCGACACGGTCCGTCTTGTCGTCAGCGACACTGGGGTGGGCATCCCGGCAGATGCCCTGGCGCGCATCTTCGAACGTTTCGAACGCGCCTCGTCCGACCGGCACTTTCCCGGGCTGGGGCTCGGTCTCTGGATTACCAGCCAGATCGTCGAGGCCTGCCACGGGACCATCGCGGTGGAGAGCGAGCTTGGCAACGGGTCCACCTTCTCCGTCGAGCTCCCGCGGTTCACATGAGCGGTGCCCCACACATCCTGTTGGTCGACGACGACGCCGACCTGCGCCAGTGCCTGGTCGATGTCCTCGAGGACGCCGGCTACCTGGTGCAGACCGCCAGCAGCGGCCGGGAGGCCCTGCGCCTGCTGGACGGCGCCGATCTGCCCCGGTTGATCCTGCTGGACCTCATGATGCCCGACCTGAACGGGTGGCAATTCTACGAACAGAAGCAGAAGGTCGGCCGCCTGGCGGGCATTCCGGTGTTGGTCGTAACCGCCAGTCGGGCGCTGGGCGCCAGCTTTCCCGGGTCCGAGGTGCTGCTGAAGCCCTTCTCCGTCGAAATGGTCGTCGAGAAGGTCCAGTTCCTGGTCGGCAGCGTCAACAACTGAGCGCCACCGGCACCGCCAGGATCGTCGCCACCGTCCGCTGCAGGGTCTCGGCGTCGAAGGGCTTCGGCAGGAAGTGCACATCCGCCCGCCCCTGCCGCTGGTGGGCGGTGGCCGCGAAACCCGACAAGAACAGCACCTTGAGGTCCGGCCAGCGGCTTCGAAATTGGTCGGCCACCGACAGACCAGAGGTGTCGGCCAGCACGAAGTCGGTGATGAGCAGCGCAGGGACCTGGCCGCGCGAACCGTTACCGACACCGGCCAGGGCCGCTGCGCCGTCCGGATACGCATGCACCCGGTATCCGCACGACGCGAGCTGGTCACGCACGAACCCGCGCAAGGTGTGCTCGTCCTCGATGATGATGACGTCGGGCCCGGTCAGCCCGGCGGCCTTCAGCGGCCGAACGGCCGCGGGCGTGGCGCCCGTCGCGGCGGCGGCTGTCGGCCCGCGCGGCAAGTAGAGCGTCACCTCGGTCCCGGCGCCCAAGGCCGACTGAACCTCGATCGAGCCGCCGCAACCGCGGACCACGCCGTGAGCGACGGCCAGCCCCAGCCCTGTCCCCCGCCCCGCCACCTTGGTCGTGAAGAACGGCTCGAAGATCCGGTCGATGACCGAATCCGGCATCCCGCCGCCGGTATCACGCACCACGATCTTCACGTAGTCACCGGGGTGCAGCTCGACGTCTTGAAAGCGGCGCGGCTCGACCACCGACACGTTCTCGGCCGCGATGAACAGCGACGCCGCCACCCGCCATCGCGTCCCGCGCGTTGATGGCCAAGTTGATCAACACCTGTTCCATCTGGGCGGGGTCGATGCGGACGGGCCACAAGCCGGGCGCCGTCTGCACGGAAAGGGTCACCGCCGGCCTCATCATCGGCTCGATCAGGGCGAGGGTGCGGTCGATGACGCGGCCCACCTCGACCGCGGCGATCGCGGCCCGCTGGGGGCGCCCGAAGGCCAGCAGCTGTCGGGTGAGCCCGGCCGCGCTCTCGGACGCCTGCTCGATCACCTGCAGGCCGCGCGCCGCCATGGAGCCGGGCTGGACGTCGGCCCTGACCGCCTCGACGCTGCCCATGATGGCCACTAGAAGATTGTTGAAGTCGTGCGCCACGGCGGCCGCGAGACGCCCGATTGCCTCCAGCCGGCGGACGTGCGACAGCTTCTCGGCCAGCGCCGCGTTTTCCTTCTCAGCGTTGAGCAGGTCCGTGACGTCGCGTCCCTCGGCGATCAGGTACTCGACGCTGCCGTCCTCCCGCTTGATCGAGGTGAGCGAAAAATCGAAGTAGCGGGTCTTGGCGTCGCACCGCAGGTGGATGGCCTCGAACCGCACGAACTCGCCGGCTGCCATGGCCTGCACGGCGGCCCGTAGCTCCTCGCGCATGGTGGCCGAGTGCGCCCACCAGGGCGCGTCCCACAGTGGCCGTCCTTCGACCTGCCGCCGCGTGGCGCCCGCGAACGCCAGGGCGGTTTGGTTCACCTCCAGGATGGTCCCCTGCGCGTCCAGAAGCGCGATCAGCTGAAAGCTGTGGTCGAAAACCGCCTCGAATCGTCGCTGCGCCCGGTCCTTGGTGGCGGTGATGTCCCGCAAGACCACGACCGCGCCCAGGGGATGACCGCGGCGGTCGTGGACGGGCGTCCCAATCACGTCCAGCCAGCGCCGGCTCATCACTTCCCGTGTGTCCGCGCCCGTCGCCGCCACTGGCGCGCCGTCTCGCGCGGACATCTCCATTTCGGTGTGCACCAACTGGCCGGCGCTGGCCGCGACCACCGGTGCCCACGCAGCGAACGTCAGGCAGGCCTGCGTGCCCAGACACGCGCCCCTGGGGCAAGGGCAGGATGCCGGCCAGCGCCGCGTTCACCTCGACGATCGATCCGTTTCGGTCGCAGACCACCACCCCGTCGGGAAGCGCCGCGACCACCGTCTCGAGCGCGAGTGGCGCCAACTGGAACACGCGCCGGTGAAGCAGCCCCAGCGCGACGATCAGGTCCGAGGCGCCGAACACCAGCGGCATGAGGTCGCGCTGCGAAAACCAGCGCACACTCCAGCGCCAGGCCGACCAGCGCCGCCGTCGGCGCCAGGCCCAGCCCGGCGACGATCGACGATCAGCTCCGTCGGGTTGTCGCCGCGGCCACCGCGCGAACCGGCTCACGACCA
The DNA here is from genome assembly GCA_963737345.1 of uncultured Pseudomonadota bacterium. Lineage (GTDB taxonomy): Bacteria > Myxococcota_A > Polyangia > Fen-1088 > Fen-1088 > JADGRB01. The sequence continues at coordinate 515,277 of CAVTSM010000003.1, forward strand.
GCGCGCAGGCGACCAGAGACATGAGGCAGCCGTACGTGATGAGCGAGACTTCGGCCCAACCCCAGTCGTACTCCAGGCTGGCGGGCTCGGGGGTCAGCCGCACCCATGCCTCGGGGTGAAACCGATGGTCGAAGGGCTCGCCGATGAGCATCAGGATGATCGGACACGGCGCCAGCAGCACCCAGCCCCACAAGCTCGACGCGAAACTTGCGGCCGATGTATTCGCTGGCGAACCAGACGCTGGCGGCCACCATCCCGAGGCCGGCCACCCACTCGAGGCCGTTGATGAGCAGCTTGCCGTCGACGGAGCGCACCGCCAGGCCGACGATTTCCAGCGCCGTCCACAGCGCGTGGCAAACCGGAATCGCCACGAACGATCGCGCGGCCGCGGTGTCGTTGCGGCGCCGGAACGCCACCAGAGCCGTCCCCAGAGAAAGCGCCAGCGACAGGAGCAGAAGGGCCAGCCAGGCTCTCATGACGACGGGTTCGTCCTCACGTCCGGATTGGTGACGAGAGATTGGTGACGAAGATTGGTGACGAACATTGGTGACGAACCCGTCGTTGCGGCCATGGGCCGCGGGCGGAAACGATCCGCCCGCGCGCTGGTTGCCGGTCACGCGCGACTGGGACGGCGTTCGCGGGCCGCCGGGCGCGGCGAGACGCGCACCGCCCGACCCGCGATCTCCGGCGCGACGCGCGAATCGCGGCAGCGGAATCGGCACGCGCGGCAGCTCCACGGGGCACCTCCGGCTGCAACGAACGGAGCACGACGTGGAACGTCGCACCCTCGCGCGGCCGGCTGGACACGCGTCACGCTGCCGCCGTGCGCAATCGCCAGCTCCCGCACCAACCACAGGCCCAGACCCAACCCGCCGCCTTCCGTTCGCGGCGCGCAGACGTGCCGGTCGAAGATCCGCCGATGCTCGTCGAGGGGAATCCCGCACCCCTCGTCGCGGACGGTGATGCGCGCGCCCGTCTCTGTCGCGCGGACCTGCACCGCGATGGGACGCCCGGCGCCGAACTTCAGCGCGTTGGACGACCAGGTTGGTGATGATCTGCTCGACCGCCATTTCGTCCCACAAGCGACGTCAGGAACCCCCGGACCACGACGGTAACCGGGCTGCCCGACGACGTCAGGGCCGTCGACCGTTCGACCGTCTGGCGCACGACCTCGCCCAGGTCGAGGCGCTCTGGACGAAGGTGGGGCCGCCCCTCGCGTTCCAGCTCCACCACCCGATCGACGATGCCTTTGAGGCGGCGAACCTCGCCCTGGGCGACGATCACCGCCGTCCGCGCCGCGCTCTCCCGCCGGTCGCGCAACGATCGGCGGCGATGCGCAGGTAAAGAAGCGCCGTGGCCAGTGGCGTGCTCAGCTCGTGGTAGACCAGCGAGCTCATTTGCCGCGGCAATGGCCGCAGCGGTCTGGTCGTACTCAGCATTCGGTCGCTCCCGTCGTTTCTTCCTCGCGGAACGCCTCGACAGCCGGCACGCTGTCGCGCGTTCGCCCCCTGTGAATCAACCCCAGACCGCTTGCCAGTCGAACCAGCTCTGCGGTCGTTCGCAATCCCAGCTTGCGGTGGATGCGGTAAAGATGCGTGTCCACCGTTTTACGTGAAATGCACAGCTCGTGCGCGATCTCGCGCGTGAGCAGGCATTCGGCGGCCAGGCGGAACACCTCCCGCTCGCGCACCGAGAGCAGCCCCAGGACGTCCTCCGGCCAGACCCGGCGCTTCTCGTGCGACACCCAGCCGCGCTGCCACGCTGGGGGCGATGTAGCGCTCGCCCCGCGCCAGCGTCCTCAGCGCGGCGACCAGCGTGGCCGGGTCGTCGCTCTTGAGGGCGTATCCCGACGCGCCGGCGGCCAGCGCGTCGAGCACGTCCGAGAGCTGATCGTACATCGTGAGGATCAGGACCCGGCAACGGGGCGCGCGCCGGAGGATCTCCCGCGTTGCGACGATCCCGTCCATGCCCGGCAACCCGACGTCGATGACGACGATGTCCGGTTGGTGGGCGTCGATGTCCGGGAAGGCGTCGCGAGCCCGCCCTCGCTCCGCGACGATGTGGCATTCGGGCGCTTCTATCAACGCCTGACGAACGCCGGCCCTGAACAAGGGGTGGTCATCGATGAGTACGAGGTTCATGCGCGTGCGCCTCCGTTGGATGACATCGCTCGGAACGATAGTCACCCCTGCGCGCTCTTCTGAGGCCCGCTCCGGTGTTTCCGCGAACACCGCCCTTGAATCCGTCCGCTCCCGTACGATCCGGCGAGACGGCCTGCGTCGTTTCCCGAAGTCGCGGGTTGCGCAGATGCTGCGGTCGCTTGCGCGGACGCGCGCGTCGACTCCGATCGACTCGAACGACTCCCCGCCGGCACTCGCACCGGCCACCTCGATCTGCTCCGACCAATCGCGCTCTCCCATGTCTCCTCGCTTCCCCCCACCCGACCCCCGACCCCCACGTTGCGGACGTGCCGAGGCCTCATCGTTGTCGTCTTCCTGGCGATCAGAGTCAACACATTATCGGCCGGTGCTAATACATCGCCCGAAAGGCCCCACGCGTCTCGTTGCTCGAGCGAATCCAGTGGCCAGGCGTCGCGCGTTCCGGCACAAAGCAAGTCCGGGAGGTGGAGGCAGCCATGCAAGGACTCGATCGAGTGGAAGGCTTCGAATCGATTGCGGAGCACACGGAGCTTCTGGCGGCGGTGGGTCGCTGCTTCTTGTTGCCCGATCAGGACTCGATCATGGAGGGCGTCGCTCGCGTGGCCCTGCCGCTCTTGGGCGGAGTCTGCGTCGTTGATGAAATGACGGCTTCCGGACCGGCCCGCCTGCTGGAGTTCCGGCGGGACATGCGGACCTGGATCGCGCCCGCCGAGCGGCTCGCCGGGATCGCCCGGACCGAGATATGTACGGACAATCACTGCCCGCGCACTGACGGTCGTCGATCTCCGGAATCCGGGGTCCAATCGCGACCCTCAGTTTCGCCAGCCGGAACGAACATCTATGGGTGCGCCGAGATAGCGCTGGCCGAGGAGATCGGCAATCGGCTGGGTTTGGCGCTGGAGAACGTTCGGACGCGAACGATGCTCAACCAAGCGCTGACCGACCGGGATACCTTCATCTCCGTGGCCGCGCACGAATTGCGCGCCCCTGCCTGCGCGTTGCGCATCTGCGTCCAAACCCTCCAGCGAGACAAGGCGCCGGTCTCCGAAAAGCAGGCCCGCGTCCTGGACATGATTCGAACGGCAAGAGCGCCGTTTGTCAGGCCTGGTCGATCGGCTGTTGGACCTGGCGCTCGCCCAGTCCGGCCGTCTGGACCTGCACCCGGAGCCCATCGATCTATGCGAGGTGGTTCGGGATGTGGTCGCCAGCCTCGAGGGAGCCCACCCGGCGCAGCAACCGACCGTATACGTTGATTTGCCGGAAACAGTCCGGGGGGATTGGGACCGGTCGCGGCTCGAGCAGGTCCTGACGAATCTCGTGACCAACGCAATCAAATACGGCGCCGGGACGCCTATTGCCGTGCGGGTGGCGAGCGACCCGCCCGGGCAGCGGGTTCGAATCGAGGTGGCGGACCAGGGCCCTGGCATCCCTGCCCACCTGGTCGAGACGATCTTCGAGCCGTTCAAGCGTGGCCCGACCGCCAACCATCGCGGACTGGGCTTGGGGCTCTACATCGTGAGGAACATCGTGGTCTCGATGGGCGGAACCATTCGGGTCGACACGCGCCCCGGCTGCGGCGCAACGTTCACATTGACCTGCCCGTTCGTAATCGTTGCCCCTGTCGAACGCCTAAACGAGCGCGGCCAACGCGGTTTGCGCCCAGGGCGACATGGGCGGGGGCCCCGGGCCCCATGTTGCGGCACGAGGCACCCGATGAAGGCACGTTGGGGCCGGTCCCGTGCGACCGGCGCGTTTTCCCGGTCGACCGCGGCGCTGCTGGCGGCCGGCCTGATTGCTACGGCCGGCACCTGTGCTGGCTGCGCCAAGCGAATCGGTGAGCAGGCGGCCAAGGGAGCGATTCAGACGCTGCAGGCCGCAGCGGAACGCCGGTCAGGCGCCGCTGCGGATCGCGGGCGAAAACGCCACGACCGGGGTCATCGACGCGCTGGACTCACCCGAGCAACAGGCCCGGCTCCGCGCGCTGGTCACGGAGATGAGCCGCGCCGCCGCCAGCGCGGCGGTGGACGGCGCCACCCGACGCCTGCTCCAGGAGATCGGCTCTGACGGAACCAGTCCGCTGGCGGCTGGCGTGGCGAACGCCGCAACCCTGGCTTCGACCGCGGCCGTGGCGGCCGCCGGCGCGGAGCTGCCCGCGGCGCTGGCCGGGTGCCAGGGGCCCGATTCGCGCGCCTGCTTGGAACGCGAGCTCAACTCGCTGGCCCGGTCCACCGCGACCGGTTTCACCGCCGGCATCCGCGACACCATCGGATGGCCAATGTTGGTGTTCGCGTTCTTCGTCGGGAGTGATCGACCGGCGTATTCGCGGCCTGGGCCTGGTCGATGCGCGGCCGCCGCCGCTGGCTGCGGACCGCCTGATCGCGGGCCGGGCTTCCTAAACGGCGTCGGCGAGCTCCGCCGGCGGGGTCCTGCCGTTGTCCACCATGCCCAGATTGGCCGCCAGCCGCACCAGCTCCGCCATGCTTCGCAACGAAAGCTTGTGGTAGATGTGATTGAGGTGGGTGTCCGCGGTTTTGCGCGCGATGCACAGCTCTTTGGCGATCTCGCGCGCTTTGAGGCACTGCGCGGCCAGCCGAAAGATCTCCCGTTCGCGCGGCGAGAGGATGGCCAGGAGGTCGTTCTGCTCCTGCCGGCGCACGCGCGCCGCCTGCAACCGCGACGTCAAGGACGGGGCCAGGTACTGTGCGCCGGCCTGCAACCGCGCGAGCGCTTCGATCGAGCGCCTCCGCGCCGTCCGTCTTGAGGGCGAACCCCGCGGCCCCGGCATCCAGCGCGTCCATCACGTTCGGTAGATCCGTGTGGGCGGTGACGATGAGGATCCGCGTGTCGGGCGCGCGCCGGCGGGCCTCCCGGGTCGTCAACACGCCGTCCATGCCGGGCAACCCGATGTCCATCATCAGGACCTCTGGGCGGCAGCGGTCCAGCAACTGAAGCGCCTCCCTTCCCGAGCCAGCCTCGCCCACGACCTCGTGGCCACCTCCAACCAAAATCTGCCGAAGGCCCACTCGAAACACCGCGTGATCGTCAACCACCGCCACTCTCATGGGGCGGGACTATAATCGCAAAAGGTGCGACTCGGTGCATCGAACGCAGCGAATCATCCAACGTCTGAGTCGTGGCGGCGCTCGCGTGTCGGCCGCGCCGCCGCCGTGACGAACAGGCAACATTTGTTCGTAGCGCTCTGCCGAGCGGGCGGAGCCCTCTACGGCGACGCCAGCCGGTCGAGGGTGATCTCCTCGGCCGAATTGCAGAGACGTCGCCGGGTGCGGCGCAGGGGCGTAGCGTGCTCGCCAGCTGCGTCGCGGGCCAAGTCGAGCGACGGGTCTCGGTTGACGGCGTCGAGGATCGTCGTAACGGCAATCTCCGCTGCAGGCCGATTGAGACGGTATTGGCCGGCCTGTGCTTCGACGAGCAGGCCGCGCGCGACCAGCAGGCCGCACAGCGAATCCACCACCTGCGGAAACAGCTTGATCTCACCCGCCAGGTCTTTGGTGCCCGCGGCCGCGACCGACGTTTCGCCCTGCGGCGCGCGCGACTGCCGCCATCACCGCCAGCGCCGCCCAGGCTCGCCCGTCAGCGTCCAAGCGCCACATGTACGCGCCGCGCGCCAAGGTTCGGTCCACGTCGTTCCCGACCGCCACCTCGGCGCCCACCAGGGTCACGTACCAGGAAAAGTAGACCAGCAACAGCAAGACCGGTCCGGCGCTGAGACCGGCGTGGACCGCCCCCGCCCGGGCGGAGCCTATCTGGAACCGGACGAAGGCCCAGAGCACGCCCACCAATAACAGGGTCGCGACGGCGGCGCCCACGGCACAGGACCTGAGGTGCAGCTCGGCCCGCGCGGCGGTCGCGTAAAGGGCCGTCAAACCACACCAGGTCGCCAGCAATGCCAACCCAGCCCCGGCAGGAATCGCCGCGCGCACCACATGGACGGCGGCGTGGAAGGCCTGGCTGTCGACCAGCGTATGCGCGGCGGTCAGGCCGGCTGCGACAATCAAGCTGGCCGCGGGCAACAGCAGGAGGACCAGATATCCGAGCAGCCGCACATGGCCCGGCCGCCGCAGGCCTGCGCCTGCAATGGCGCTCAACGACTGTTCCATGTTCCGCAGCAGGCGGGCGGCGGCATACAGCACCCCCGCGACGCCGATGACCCCGTCGGTGGTCTGGGCTGCCCGGTCGACCGCCTGAACGATCCGTGAGGCGCCCGAACGCAGCATTTGGTTGCCGGACAGCGGCCCGTCACCCGTCCGGTCGAGGATGCCCACCAGCCGGGGCGACAGGTGCATGCGCCTTGCCGACCCAGATGACCAGGACCAGCACCGGAACCAGCGAAAAAATCGTGTAGTAGGTCAGCGCCGCCGCCCGCATCGACAGCCGATCGCGGACCAGGCCCCGCGCTGTCCAGGTCAGCGTGCGCGCCACCCGGTTGGCGAACGCGGCCCCGCCGCTGAGCCGCGTTCGATCGGTGCTCCAAACGTCTCGGCGGAGCTTGCGCAGCGCGGCCCCCGCCCGCGCAATCGGCCGCAGCCACTGCTTCGTCGTCATCGCGGTTCAAGCCACCCTCGGCACGGTTCGGCGGCCGCCCAGGCCCCAGCCGCAGGTATCGGTGAGCGACCGACAGGCGAAGGCGGCTCAGCGACGCGATTGCTCCCCCGGCCGACAGGACCCTTCTAGGAGGGGGGCCCAGCATGTCTATCGAGGAGACGACGATGGAACGACCAATTGACCAGATGGGAGCCTTTCGCCGCGCGCGCCGGCCGAGCCGGTTTTGATTCCGGCGCTGGCGGATTTGTCCGGAACGGTTCGGCTGCAGGTGGGTGACGAGCGCGCCGGCGCCATCGCCGTTCAACACGGCTCGGTCACGCTGACGGTGCAATCGCCCGAGTACGCCGCCGCCTGCTTGCGCGTCAGCAGCCTGGAGGACCTTCTGCGGCATCGTGCGGGGGGAGCTGAACGCGGTCGTGGCGGCCATCCAGGGCCGTCTGGTCTTTTCGGGCGACATCGAGCTCGGCGTGAGGGTGGTCCTGGCGCTGAACGCCGCCCCGGCCGGCCGGCGACGCGACCCGGACCGCGCCACTCAGCCCGGACGGATGGGAGCAGGGGGAACATCATGCCTCTTGATTCGGTCAGCATTCTCGACGGCAACACCTTCGTCGTGAGCGACCGGTGCGGTGACCTGGAGGCGACCCCCACCGTCGTCCACGGCCTGTTCGTGAACGACACGCGGTTCCTGTCCCAGTGGATCCTGAGCGTGAATGGCCTGCGCCCCAAGCTCCTGTCAATCGACGACCTGGCGTTCAACGAGGTGCGATTCTTCGGGGCGCTGGCCACCGGGACCATCTACCTCGACTCGCGCCTGTCAATCGTCCGCCGCCGGTCGATCAACAACGGGTTCAGCGAGGACATCACCGTCATCGAACCACGACACCAAGCCGGTCGACCTGGACGTTCGCCTGCGGGTGGCGGCGGATTTCGCCGACCTCTTCGAGGTCAGGGACATGCTGGCCGCGAGCAGCAACAGCAAGGGCAACAAAAGGGGCAACAAAAAGGGCAAGCTGTCACACCACATCAAGGACGAGCGCCTGCTGTTCACCTACGAGCGGGAGTCCTTCGTGCGACAGACCGCCGTGTCGGCCAGCCTGCCCGTCGAGAGGACCGAGGAGGGCCTGCGGTTCCAGGTCCACTTGGACCAGCACACCGACTGGACGGTCTGCCTAGAGGTCGAGCCGCTGTTCGTCCGGGCGCTGCAGGCCCAATCGGCGCGCGCGGCGCAGCCCGCCCGTAATGGCGGCGCAGCCGCCCTGGAACGGGGAGAGGACGTCGCGAGCTGGATGGCGCGCGCCCCCAAGCTGGTGAGCTCCAGGCAGCCGCTGGGGATCACCTACCGGCGCAGCCTGATGGATCTGGCGGCGCTGCGGTTCCGGACGCCGATCACCAGCGAGGCCCTGCCGGCGGCCGGGCTGCCCTGGTTCATGACGATCTTGGGACGCGACAGTTTGATCACGAGCTTCGAGGCGCTGCCGTTCTTCCCCGAGATGTCGCGGGCCACGCTGAAGACGCTGGCGCTGCTGCAGGGGCAGAAGGACGACCCCTTCCGGGACGAAGAACCGGGCAAGATCCTTCACGAGCTGCGCTTCGGCGAGCTGACCGCCTTCGAGGAGCGGCCGCATTCGCCCTACTTCGGCGGGGCGGATTCGACGCCCCTGTTCCTGGTCTTGCTCGAGGAATACGTGCGGTGGACCGGCGACGTCGAGCTGGCGACCGACCTTCTGCCCAACGTGCGGGCGGCGCTGGCCTGGATCGACGAGTTCGGCGATCGCGACCACGACGGCTACGTCGAGCACGAACGGCGCAACGCGCAGACCGGGCTCGAAAACCAATGCTGGAACGACTCTTGGAGCTCGATCGTCTTTCGCGACGGCACTATCGCGCCGACGCCGCGCGCGACCTGCGAAATCCAGGGCTACGTCTACGACGCCAAGCGCCGGATCGCCCGGCTGGCCCGCGAGTCGTACCAGGACGCCGCCTGGGCGACCCGCCTCGAGGCGGAGGCCGACGCCCTCAAGGACCGGTTCAACCGCGACTTTTGGGTGGCGGACCGCGGGTTCTTCGCGCTGGCGCTGGACGGTCAGAAGCGGAAAGTCGACGCGCTGACCTCCAACATCGGGCACCTGCTCTGGAGCGGAATCTCCGATCCCGACAAGACGGAAGAGTGCGTGGCCCGGCTGATGAGCCCCGAGCTGTTCTCGGGGTGGGGCATCCGGACCATGGCCACCACCGAGGCGGCCTACAACCCCATCGGCTATCACGTCGGGACGGTCTGGCCGCACGATACGGCCATCACGGCCTGGGGGCTCCGGCAGAACGGCTACCGGCGCGAGGCGGCCCAGCTGGCGTTGGGCATCTTGGACGCCACCGAGCACTTCGGCCATCGCCCGCCCGAGGCGTTCGGCGGATACGCGCGCGAGCTGACGCACTTTCCGGTCGAATACCCCACCGCGTGCAGCCCGGAAGCCCAGGCCAGCGGCGCACCCCTGCTCATGCTGAGGACGCTGCTGGGCCTCGACTCCGACGGGCGCCACCTCATCGTCGAGCCTTCGTTGCCGCCGCAGATCAGCCGGCTGGAATTGCTCGACATCCCGGGCGCCTGGGGAACCATGGACGCGTTTGGGCGCTCACGTGACAGCGCCCCCACGCCGACCGCTTTCGCGGCCGAGGCGTGAGGTCACTGGCCTTCCGTCTTCCTCAGCGGTGGGCGTGACGTCGCAGCAGGTGCCCGTGTGCGTGTCCGTGCCGGTCGGTGGTCATGACGCCGGCCGCCAGGAACGCCAACCCCAGGAACAGCGCCACGTTCGTCAGCATCGACAGCCCGGGCACACCGGCCCCGAAACCCACGATGAAGGCTGCAATCCCGACCGCCAGGAAGCCAAAGCCCCAGTACAGCATGGCTCCCTCCTTTCACTGCTCAATATGGCGTCGATCAGCTGGCCCGGCAATCGGGTTGTCGACGGCCGACCTTCGTGAGGACCAGGTGGTAGAGCTGGCCGTCCCGCGCGCGAGACGCCGCCGCCGCGGCCAGCAGGTAGAACTTCCACATCCGATAAAAGCGCAGGTCGTACTTGGCCTTGAGCTCCGGATAGGCGCGGTCGAAGTTCTCCCACCAGGCCAGTAGCGTGCGCTCGTAGTCGGGGCCGATGTTCTGTAGGTCCTCGAGCACGAACAGCCCCTCGATGGCCCGCCCCAACTGAGCCAGGGACGGCGCCACCGCGTTCGGGAAGATGTACTTCTCGACGAAGGGCGTCCCGTGGCGGCGGCTCTTGTTGTTGGCGATGGTGTGGATGACGGCGATTCCGTCGTCGACCAGGCTGCGGTGAACCACCTCCATCACGTGGCGGTGATTCTTGGGGCCGACGTGCTCCATCATGCCGATGGACGAGACGCGGTCGAACGTTCCCGTCACGTCCCGGTAGTCGCAGAGCCGCAGATCGACGTCCAGGTGCTTCCACATCTGGCGCCCCAGCGCGTGCTGATCCTTCGACAGCGTCACGCCGACCACCGAACAGCCGTAGCGCTCGGCTGCAAACGCGGCGAACCCTCCCCAGCCGCAGCCGAGATCCAGCACCCGCATCCCCGCCTGCAGGCCCAGCTTGCGGCAGACCAGGTCCAGCTTCGCCTCCTGCGCCTCGGCCAGCGTGGTGGCGTTCTTCCAGTAGCCGCAGGTGTAGACCATGCGCGGGTCCAGCATCTTCTTGTAAAGGTCGTTGCCGATGTCGTAGTGCGCCTCGACGGATTTGCCGGCCCGGGCCTTCGACTGCAGGTTCATCACGATGGCCTTGGCGGTCAGCAGACGCATGCGCGCGCTGCCCGTGACCTTCTGGCGCAGCCCGCCCCGCATGATCTTCTCGAGCAGCACATCCAGCGCGTCGGTGTCCCACCAGCCGTCCATGTACGATTCGCCGAACCCGATCGACGCCTCTCGCACCACCCGGCCGTAAAAGCGCGGGTCGTGGACCTGGATGTCGCCGGGGCCGGCGCCCCCGATCTGGATCCCGGCATGCCCGAACAGCTCCCGTACCAGTGTCTCGGCGGCGGCCATGTGCTCGTCTCGCACGGACGCGGGCGGTGGGCAAGGGGCGGCCGCCCGCGCGAGCATCACGAATGAAGTAAATAGACCTGGCATCGCCGCTCGGCGTCCGATGCACCCGATGATGTCACCCGCCCAGATCGCGTTCCTGACCGGCCTCATGCTGGTGACTGGCGCGGTTGGCGCGATCACCGGCGGCAACTCGCTCATCAACGTCCCGCTCATGATCATGGTCGGCATGACGCCGCGGCAGGCGGTGGCGACGAACATGTTCGCGGTGACGTTCATGACCATCTCCGCGACCGCCCGTTTCGCGCGGGCCGGCATCCTCAGGTGGGGGCTGCTGCTGCCCTTGGGAATCCTCACGGCCGTCACGTCGGCCATCGGTGCGCTGATTGCGGTCAAGCTCCCCGAGACCATCGTGAAAGTCGTCGTGGGCGTGTCGATGGCGGCGCTGGTCGTGTTCATCGCCCTTCAGCGAAAAGCCGCCCCCCCGCCGCCCAGCCCGGTCCGGCGGCGCATCGGCTATCTCGCCGCGACGCTGCTGGGTATCTACGGCGGGTTCTTTTCGGGCGGCTACACCACCTTGATGACCGTGCTCTGCACCGTCTGTTTCAGCCTAACCATGATGGAGTCGGTCGCTGTGACCAAGCCCGTGAACCTCATCTCCTGCGTCGCGGCATCGGCGATCTTTTTCTGGGGGGGCATCGTCGACCTGCGGATCGGCCTTCCCCTGGCGGCCGCGAACCTGGCTGGCGGATGGTTGGGGGCTCACGCGGCCCTCAAGGGCGGCGATCGGTTCGTGCGCCTGCTGTTCCTCCTCACGGTAGCGGCGCTGGCCGCCAAGCTGATCGTCTGGGACGCCCTCTTGCACCGCTGAGCGGCTGGGTCAGGAAGGTGACGGGCAACTGCTCACGCCAAGCGGCTGACGCGACGGCGGCGGGCCTCACGGAAATTTTCGGGCTAGTGCCTCAAGCCCCGGCGAACGGCGTCCGATGAGATCAATAGGCGCGGGGGGCGCCCCGAATTCACCATGTGCTCCTCGACGAGGCCAGCCGTCCCACACAACGGCCCAGACAGAGTGACCGCCCCGCCCTGCAGGGCGCGGCTGCTGGTCCCATCTGGTGCGCCCGTCGGCGTCGATTCTTCTCCGAACCGCACAGTACTTCGCAGGGAAGTGCTTGTGACAAGGGCAAACCTCGAGCGATCGGGGGACGCAAAGCCAACGGGACTCACTGAGTCGGCCGGGTTACCACAAGAGAGGGACAACCATGGACACGAGGTCGCGCCAAGGACAGACAGCCCCCACCATTGAACACCAGAGCCCCCGACGCGGAGGCCGCCGCTGGCTCGCGTTGTACCTGTCGTGGACAGCCGCGATGATGGCGGGCGCCGCCGGAACGGCGCACGCGGGCATGCCGGACGATCCAAAGACGATGATTCCGGACGCCGCCTGCGGCCCGGCACACGACCCCGACCACGACCGTGATCATCGATTTCACAAGCGCTGCGAGCACTACCGCCACCGGCACGCTTTCCACCGCTCGCGAGCGGGCAACGCCACGATCGGCGTTCGAACCTTGCTGGACGTGCAGAAGAACGCCGTCTTCGAGGCGACGACCGGCAGCTTCGACGACGACTCGGCGCCGAACGGTGTGATCGACCACATGCAGCTCACGATCATGCGCGGCGACCGGAAGCACCACGACGAAATGAACTTCAAGCTCAAGCCGGCGGCCGGGTACTTCTCGGCGCCGATGGGACATATGGGCCACGGGCAAGCCATGAACGTCGACGCCTTCATCAAAGGCGTGGACAAGGGCAATGACCACCTGTCCGTGGACGACACGGTCCAATACCGGCCGGACCTGGCGGTCGGCCGCATCGACGTGCCGGCGACGGCCAGCATGGGGTTGCCCACCAGCATCGCCGCCACGGTGCGCGAGATGATGGGCGACCTCGGCGCCACCGCCGACTGCGTCCTGTCCGCGGACGGCGCTGTCGTCGACCGGGTCCCGTCGATCTGGGTCGACGCCGGGGGCGTGGTTACCTGCCACTTCACCGCGACGTTCAAGACCGCCGGGCAGCACAGGCTGCACGTCGACGTGGGCAACGTGCGCCCCGGCGACTACGACATGCGAAACAACGGCGCCGACGCCATGGTGAGCCTCGGGGCGGGGTTTGCGTTCACGGCCAGCGCGTATGACGCGACCTACTCGGGCGCCGACGTGACGCAGGTGCTCGACGCGAACGGCAACGTTCTTTACGTGGAGAACGCCACGTTCAGCGGCTCGGTGCAATCCGCATCCCTGAATGGAAGCTGGGGGATGCCGGTCACGTTCCCGCTCAGGGGCGTGTCCGTGATGGCCAACTCGGGCGGAGACACTTGGTCGCTGGTCGATCTCTCGAATTTGCCGGCCGGCTCGACCGATCCGAGCAACGGGACGTGCGCCGCGGGCAGTGACACGAGCGGCTTCAACTGGATCACCGTCTGCACCGCGAATGTGAACGGCGCTCCCGCGACCAGCGTCGCGATGTCCGAGTTCGCCGGTGAGGTGACCTACCACTCCGACGGGGTCTGCCAGCAGACCACCGCCCTCGCGGACTGCGCCGGCGGGTTCAGCTGGAACAACGGTGGCAACCAGATGTACGCGCCGCGCCACCCTTTCAACGGAAGCCTGAACATCACTCTGAACGTCACCGATTCCGCGGGAGCGAACCTACAGGCGTTCCCGTCGATGCCGATGACTGCCTTCGTCTCCCAGTATGATTCGCCCCAGAGTTGCGATCCCCTGCCGGACGGCACGCAGAACTGCTCGAAGCACACCTATCTCGAAACCGGCGTCCAGGCCACCGTCAACCCTTGAGCCCTACTCCGATTCAATGAAACAGAGCGCGACAAAAACGGTCCTGGCCATGCGGTGCGGCATCGCCCTCACCGCATGGCTGGTCGCCTCCGCGGCCACACCGGCCGCGGCGGCGGTCACCACCGTTTGGAACGGTGGGACCGGGAACTGGAGCACCGGCACGAACTGGTCGGCGGGCGTTCCCGGCCCCAACGACACCGCGAGCTTCACCAACTCGACGGTCAGCTGCTCGATCTCCTCCTCCGTGACCGTCGCCGCCGTCATCATCAACAGGGGCGTCACGATCACCGTCGCGTCCGGCAACACCTTCACGGTCAGCGGCGCCTTCAACCAGAGCGCGGGCGTCTTCAACGCGGGCAACAGCACGGTTCAGATCGGCACGGTCCCAACTGGCGGCGACCTGTTACTGTCGGGAGGAACGTTCAACTCCACCTCCGGTCTCTTGAAACTTGCCGGCGCGTTCAACAAGTCGGGCGGCACGTTCAACGCCAATGGCGGGACCGTCATGCTCGCGTCGTCGACCGACCAGGCCTTCACGACAGGCACCACGCAGTTCAACAACCTGACGATCAATGACGGACTGCTCGCCTACTTCCCTCTCGAGGAAACGAGCAGCCCCTCCCTGGACTATTCCGGGTACGGACTGAACGCGACCTGGACCGGCTCGCCCACCAGCTCGACGACGGTGCCGACCGGGATCACTTTCGCGGACACCCGCAGTATGTTTTTCGGACCAGGCGCGACCGACGATGCGGAATTCACGTCTCAGGCCGCGAACACCATCACGGTATCCGCGTGGATCTACCAGTCGTCCGAATACGCGGGCGACACCTATCCGCGCATCGTCGATTTTCCCGGCTACGAGTTCATGATCCACCCCAGCACCGACGTCCGGTCGGGGGACACCACGCGATCGCTTCAGTTCACGTCCGCCCGCAGCACCGTTTCGGGAACCTGGCAGACGGCGACCAACACCGTGGCGCTCAACACCTGGTATCACGTCGCGGCCACGTATGACTCGAGCAGCACCGCCAACGCTCCCATCATTTACATCAACGGGGTCGCCTCGACGGTGAGCACCCTCACGACGCCCTCCGGGACACAGACCTCGAACGCCGGCACCGGGTACATCGGGAACTACAATGGGATCCGCGTGTTCGGCGGCTACATCGACGATTTGCGCGTCTACAACCGCGTGCTTTCCGCCAGCGAGATCAACTCGCTCTACATTGGCAATCAGCCGGGGACCTCTGTCGCGACGCAGACATTGAGCGGCTCGCCGACGGTGAGCGGCGATCTCACGATCGCGTCTGGCGAGCTCGCCATCGGCACCTACACACTGAGCGTCGCCGGCAGCTGGCGGAACTACGGGGGCGTGTTCACACCAACCTACGGCTCTTCCGGTGGAACTGTCGCGTTCACAGGAGCCGGGACAAGCAACACCATCCTTGCCGCTGGCCAGCTGTTTCCTCAGGTCAACATCACCGGGTCGGGGACCTGGACGCTGGCGGGGCCGATGGACGTCGACCCGGCGCGGACAGTCTCCCTCACCGCCGGACAGCTGAACGGATCGTCGAAGACACTCCGCGGAACGATCGTCGGAAGTGGTGGCACCTTCACGCCCAGCACCGGGACGGTCGTCGCCGACAGCTCCACCGCCGCCACGATGGCCGCCGCCACCTACAACAACCTCCGCATCGAGGATCCGACCGAGACCAACCTCGTCGGGTACTGGAAGCTCGACGAAGGCCAGGGGGGCTCGACACACGACTGGACAGGGGCCGGACGCGCCGCGACGCTCGTCGGCGGCTCCAAGTGGACCAGCACCGTTCCAGGGGCGGCGAAGGTCGAGTACTACGATCCATACGCGATGTCGTTCGACGGCAGCACGAGCTACCTCGACGTGACGAGCGTGCCCACGGCCACCAATTCGTCCTACACCGCCTGCGCGTGGGTCTACTACAAGAACCTGACCGGCAACCAAACGGTCATAAGCGCCGCCGGCCCGAACGCCGGCAGCGTGGGTGCGTTCTATCTGCAGAAGAAGGGGCTATCGGCAGGGATCACGAACTTCACGATGGGCGTGTTCAACAGCGACAGCACGGGATCGGCCGCAGGCTGGACGACCGGAACGGTCAACGTCCAACTGAACACCTGGTACCACGTGTGTGGCATTTACACGGGCTCGGTCGCCCGCCTCTACGTCAACGGAGCCCAGGACGGGACGGACCAGACGATTGGCGGCGGCAGCTTTGTGGCGACGGGCCACACCTACATCGGCGGAGCCATCTACGGAGGCACGCACCAGGACTGGACGAACGGCCTCATCGACGATGTGCGCTTTTACAGCGGCGTCCTCAGCGCCGCGCAGGTCAAGCAGCTGGCGAATGGGCGATACGCGAACACCGGCGGCGTCGCCACCTTCCAATTGGGCGGCAACCTCAGCGCGAGCGGCACCTTCGACGTGGACAGCGGTGTCCTGGCACCCAATGCGCACACCCTGACCGCCAACAGCAGCCTGACGATTCGGAACGGCGGAACCCTGTCCCTCAGCTCGTCGGCGGACGTGGTCGGAGTTTCCGGCACTCTGACGGTCGACGGAACCCTGATCGCGTCCAATTCCCTGGCCACCATCCAAGGCGTCTCGGGCGGCAATTACGCCTTCACGGTCGGATCGACAACCACCGCAACCCCCACGCTGAACCTCAACGGCCTGACCGTCACCAGGACCGACGCCAACGGCATGTCGATCAACGCCAACACCAGCGCGGTCACCACGTTCACCAGGTTCGACTCGGTGGCGTTCAAGGATGGGACCTCCGGCTCGGGGTCGACCCTCTTGAAGATTTACGCGCCGACGCTCTACCTCGCCTCGAACGGCTGCTCGTTCGACGCGAACCTCACGGCCAGCACGACCTACGCCGTCACGCTGACCGGCAACGGCACGGGCAGCGGCGCCGGACCGCGGGCACTCTTCGGGTCGGCCACCTGCGCATCCAACTCCAGCGGCATCTGCGCGACGACCGAGAAATCCGACGACGACAGCGGCAGCGACGGCGTCGCGGATCATCCAAGCACGAACGGCGCCGTGGTGCAGTTCGTGCGCGCCGCCGCGTACACGGCCGGAACGCTGGTTGGCCATCCGACCGCCGCCTTCGACTGGAACACCTTCATCTACTACTCGACGTATGCGGCGTTCCACAACGCGTCCGGCGGGACGAACGACATGGTTTACGTGCTGGACCAGAGTGGCGCGGCCATTGCTTCGTGGACTGACACCACCGCCGGCGAGACCATCACGGGGACGCCGCAGTGGGTCACCCCTGTCTCGGGTGGCACGCACTACCTCTACGTCTCCGTCAACGGCAGCTCCAGCAACACCGGCAAGGTCTACCGCCTGATCGACACCGGCACCGGCTCGGCGGGCAGGCTCACGGTCGACAGCTCCTGGGCGACCAGCGGCGCCTACTCCTGCACCTGCACCATCACCTCGGGTCTGTCGATGGACGCGACCAACCTGTACTGGGCCGCGACGACCGCGTCCGCACAAGTGCTTGCCGGCATCAAGCAGTCGAACGGCGCAGTCATCGGGGCGGGCTGGCCGGTCACCACACCGTTCAACGTGACGACCTCGTCGCCGACGCTGGTGACTCAGTCGGGAACGACGACGCTCTACCTGGGCGTCACGGCGGACCTGCTCTCGCTGGCGGTGACGGGCACGAGCTTCGTCCAGAACAGCAAACCCGGCACCATCACGGGACGCGTCGCTTTCGGGACCAGCCTGGCGTCGGGCACCTCCGGAACCCAGCGCATCTACGCCGGGGACTCGGCAGGGAAGATGTGGGCAATCAGCCCGAGCAACTTCGCCGGGGCGAACTGGCTGTGGAGCTACGCCGCGGGCAGCGCGATCACCGGGAACAGTTATGACTCGTTCACGGACACGGTGCAGTTTGGCACGGCCGGCGGCAAGATCGTCGTTCTCACTGGGGCGGGGAGCGGAACCGCGGGCGTCACGTACAACACGACGTATCCGGTCACGCTCGACGCGTCCGATCCGATCACGGCCGCGCCGCTCTATTACAGCGGCGTGCTGGTGGTGGGAACGACCAAGGGGAAGCTGTACTTGCTCGACCGCCACACCGGCCTCACCTCGCCGAATGGTGTCTCGACCATCGCGACGTACAGCTTCGGGCCGACCGAGTCGGTCTCGACCATTGCTTTCGATCCCGACTACTCGCGGTACATGGTCTCGACCTCTTCCGCGGCCAGCGATGGGCGGATCTACTACTTCGACCTGGTGGCGGATCCGACCCCGACGTTCAAATGACCATGACGCGACTTTCCACATGTGACCGTCCTGCCAATCTGCGCCGCTGGCTGGCCTGCGGCGTCGTCGCCGGTGTGCTTTGCGCCGCCGTCGGTGCAGCGCGCGCCAATGACTGGCCGACCCCAGGTCTCGACGCCGCGCACGGCCGGTTGTCGTCCGAGCGGTCGGGCGCGGCCTTCGGGGACGGGCGCTGGTCATTCGCACCGTCGGCTCATGCGCCGGCGCTGGCGAGCCCGGTCGCGGCGGACGGGTACATCGTGAGTGCCGATCTGGACGGCGTGGTGAACGCGCTGCGCGCCGACACCGGAGGGCTGGTCTGGCGCGTCTCCCTGGGCGCCAGCGTTCAGGGAACGCCGGCGATCGCCAATGGCCGGGTGTTCGTTCCCACGCTGGGCGGCAAGATCGTCGCGCTTGCGCTGGCCGATGGAAGCTCGCTGTGGTCCTCCAACCTGGGTGGTCTCAACGTCTCCTCGCCTGCCATCGTCAACGGAGACCTGATCGTCGGCGCCGGGCTGCCGCGGCAAGTGGTGGTTCGTCTCGACGGCGTGACGGGGGCCGTCGTTTGGGAGACGCCGCCCGGGATGGAACAGTTCAGCAACACGCCCCCCGCGGTTGCCGGCGGGCTGGTGGTGGTCGGAACCAACGCCGGCCACTATTATGCCTTCGACGCGACCACCGGGTTGCCGCGCTGGGACTATCGGGCCGACGGAATCGTCAACATCGCGTCTCCTCTCATCGCGGCTGGGCGCGTCTTCATGGCCGGTGGCGAAAAGAGCGACCGCGTGCACGCCGTCGACGCGGCGACGGGCGCGGCAATCCCCGGCTGGCCAATCAGTCTGCCCGCGCCGGACCCTGATGTCGCGGGTACCCGGATCTACCGGCGCCGCGCGATCTCTTCATTCGCGTTGGTGTCTGGTCACCTGATTCTCGAGACGCGTCTCGACGACGCCCTCGACACCGATGCCGACGGTCTGGCCGACCATTACCTCTCGCGCGAGTCCGCCTTGGCGGTCGATGCGACCAGCGGCGCCATCGTCTGGCAGCATCCCGTCGCCCGCCTCGTCTTCACCGATCCCGACGACGTCCCGAGCTTCCTCGTTTGCCCCACGCCGGCGGCATTCGCGGTGGCAGCCGGCGGTAACCCGATGGTGGCCGTCGCATCGTCGCTGGTCGGGACCGTCAACATCGTCGACGCCAGCACCGGCACGGAGACGGGCAATTGGCCGACAGCGGGGCGCGCGCTCGCCTCGCCCGTGATGGCCAACGGCCGCCTGGTCACGGTGGCGGAGAACGGCACGATCGATGGGCGTTTGTCGGAGGCGAATCATCCGCCGGCGACGCCGCTGTTGGCGGCCAACCCGCAGCCGCTCGACGCAGCCGACGTGACGCTTCGGTGGTCTCCGTCGATGGACGTCGACGGCGATCAATCGAGCTATGAGCTGCGCGTCGACTCGGACGGCGAGGTCCTGATGACCTACGGCCAGCAGCTCTTTTCCGAAAGCGGCGCATCGTCCATCGCGCTGACTGTGCCGCTGACCCCGGGCGTGACCTACACCTTCTCGGTCCGCGCGCGCGATCCTAACGGCGCCATGTCCGGCTGGTCCGCGCCCGAAACCTTCACGGTCGCGACCAGCGGCACGGTGATGGTCAATGGCAACCCGGCCGCCAATCTGCAAAGCGCGGTGGCCGCAGCGCTGGCCGGCGACGTAATCGAGCTCGGGGCCGGCACGTTTCACGTGTCCAGCACGGTGCGGGTGCCGGCGGGGGTCACGCTCCGCGGCGCGGGCGCCGGCAGGACCACCCTCGATACCTCCGGGCTGCCCGTCGGCGTGAGCTTCGCGGGAACGGACCCCAAGACACCTGGGTTGCTGGACGGTGCGACCGTCACGGGCGCGGCGACCTGCGTGGCGGTCACCGGCACCGCGACGAACGTGCGCTTGAGCCACCTCGTCATCCACGACTGCACGACCAGCGGTATCTCGATTTCGGCTGGCGGCAACGCGGCCATCACGACACTGACGGTGGCGAACAACGGCACGGGCGTGGACTCGGCCGGCACCGGGACCATCAAGAACAGCCTGCTGACGGGGAACGCGGTCGGCCTGAGGAGTCAGCAAGAAGGTGGCCTCACCAGCAGCTACGACGATCTCTTCGCCAACACGACCCCCTACGTGGGACTGACAGCCGGGACGGGTGACTTGGCCACGGCGGTGACCTTCGTCGATGCGGCGAGCCACAACTTCATGCTTCGCGGACCGCAGGCTTCGACGGACCAGGGCGATCCCGCCGACCCGGTCGACGCGGAGCCGACGCCGAACGGCGGGCGCATCAACCTGGGAGCGTTTGGCGGAACGGCAGAGGCGGAGCTGAGCGCCCCGGCTGCCCTGACCGACGACACGAGCGTGCTCAGGCCGACCCCCACCACGGCGCCGGCGGCGGTCACATCGCTGGGCGGCAAATCACCAAGGGACAACGGCGGCAGTGACCTCGGCGGGTGCTCCATCTCCGGTCGGCCGGCGGCGCGTGGTCTGCCGGCGGTGATCCTGGTCGTGCTCCCGCTGCTCCGCTCCCGTTCGCGGCGGCAGCGGCCCCGGATCACCGGCTCGACGACGTCGTCATCGTAACGCCCGGCGCGACCACCGGGCCGGCGCGGCGATGCAGCCACGCGTCCAGCGACCAGCGTCCCGGACCGACCGCCATGAGGTAAAGCGACGTCAGCAGCTGCGCCCAATCCGACCGGCTCTCGTGCAGGACGGCCCAGATCCCAACCCGCGGCGGCGACGGCGGGAGCGGCAGCGGCGACGTCCCGAGGAACAACGCCACCTTGGTCGACAGAATCGCCACCACCATCTCGACCACGAACGGGATGGCGGCCGCCCGGGTCAAAAGGCCGGCGATCATCAAGCACCCGCCGACGATTTCCAGGCCACCCACGAACGACGCGGTGAAGTGCGGAAACGGAAAACCCAGCTTCGTGAACCGCCCCACCCCTTGGTTCGTGTAGACGAACTTCAGGATCCCCTCGGACAAGAAGACGCCGCCGGCCATGACCCGCATGAGCCCTGTGGCGGGTGGGCCGTCGACGGGCGGGTGGAAGACCCAGTCGGTGAATTGGAACCGCTTCGATCTGGATGTCATGTGCAACCTCCGCACGAAACAACGGCGGAGGGCCCGCGGAGGTTCCGTGCGATCAGCGACCACGCGCAATTCGCGCCGCCAATCCCAGGATCTCGTCGTTGGCCAGGTCCGAGACCAGGGCGTACCCGAGCTCCCCTTGCCGCCAGACCACCACCCTAAACCCGCGCTCCTGTCGTAGGGCGACTGGCACGCCAGCCGCGGCCGTCCCGGGCGCCGGAAACGCCAGCCCGGCGGCCGGAAACACCGACAGCGACGCAACGTGCAGGCCGCGCTTGTAGACGAGCACGGCGGACTTGCGCTCGAGGTAGTAACCCACGGCGCCTCCCAGCAAGGTGTATTCGTCGTCGCCGCCGAACACCGACGGCAGGGCAAAATCCAGGCGCCCCGTGAACCAGGGCCGAACCTGATGCGGCCCTCCGTTGTCGATGTCGACCGGTCGCTCTCGGGCCACGACCCGCAGGTGATCGGCCACGCCTTCGGCCACCAGCGGGTCCGCCGCGGGTGCCGGCCGGCGGACGGCGACGACCAGCGCCGCCGCGCAGGCAGCCAGCGCCGCGCCCATGCCGATCCATCCCCGGCGCGCGGGGCGCGGCGGCGCGATCGTCACGGCTGGCAGGCGCGCCTGCAGCCGCCGCTTCAACGCCAGGGACGCGGGGTATTGCGGCAGCGCTTCAATCAGCAACCGATCGAGCGCTCGCTCCCCGGCGGCGACGTTCCGGCATTCCGCGCACGTCTCGAGATGCGCGTCGACCGCAGCCTGGCTGAGCGCGTCCAGCGTGCGGCGGGTGGCCTCACGCAGCCGTGGCCGAACCGCCTCGCACGTCATCGCCGGATCACCGGTCATGCTCGCGCAACCTTTCCCGCAGCGCCTCGCGCGCGCGGAACAAACGGGATTTGACGGTCCCGACGGCGCAGTCCAGGGCCTCGGCGATTTCTATTTCCGTCCAGCCTTCGAGGTCCAGCAGGACCGCCATCCGCGCCTCCTCGGCCAATGTCAGCAGCGCCCTCTCGAGCTCGCGCCCAACGACCGCTCGCTCTTGGTCCAACGGGCGGCCTTCGGGCGGCGGCGGCGCTCCCTCGCCGTCGGTCACGGTGTCGAGGCCCCCCTCGGTGCGCGCCCGGTGCTCGTGGCGCTGCAGGTCGATGAAGGTGTTGCGCAAGATCCGGTACAGCCAGGCCCGGAGATTGCTCCCCGCCCGAAACTGGCCGGACGCTCCCAGCGCGCGGGCGTAGGTCTCCTGCACCAGGTCGTCCGCCCGGGCGCCATCGTGGGTCAGGTGATAGGCCAGGTTGTGGAGACCATCGGCGTGCGCCAGCGCTTCGCGCATGAGGCGCGCCGCGTCGCCAGCCGTGTCTCGACCCGCCATTCGACCGCTGGTTCCTGGGGAGCATCCTACGCGCATCCCTCCGCGCCTGAGGGGTCAACGACCGGCCGGGCCGATTGGTTCCCTCACCGTGGCACGAACACGCTGATCCTGGTGCGGGCCAGCGCCGTCGCCGATCCAGCGGACATGGCGTCGAAGTAGCGGACGAACCGGGCCGGCTCGGCCGCCGAAACGTACCGGTCCAAGTTGTGGGCCCACCGAAAGCCGATGGGCTGGTACAACAGCTCGACGTCGACCTGCAGCGGTCCGGCAGCGCCGGGCGGCAGAGCGACGCGGTAGACGACGCGGTCGCTGCCCCCCTGAAAGTCCGGGTCGTCCGCCGCATCGCCCCGCACCGCGCAATCCTCGGGCGCAGCGCGCTTGTCGAAACCACGCGGCAAGAGGCGGTTGTCCTTCAGATAGCGCGCCGCTGCCAGCAGGCCAGTCGTCACGCGGCCATGCGCGTCGCCCAGCACGGACTCGTAAATCTGGACCTGCTCCGCCGCCTCGATCACCAGATGGTGCGGCTCGAAGGCCAGCGGATCACGGTCGTTGTCGTTGCCCGCGATGCTGCCGTCGGGGCGTAGCTCGCCCGACGCGAACAGCCGCCGGCCCGCCGCGTCGGTGACGACGAAGCGGAGCCAGGCGCGGCGGGACGGATAGGCGGTCGGCAGCTTGTGGCCCGCCCGGTTGGTGACGGCGACCTCCACCTCGAGACGGCCGTTGTGGATGTCGGCGCGCCCGATCGACAGCGCCGCCGCCTCCGACTCCAGCAGCTCCAGGGTTCGCTGGCGCGACAAGCTCAGCTCCTGCGGCCTCGCCGCGACGCCCAACTCCGTCGCATATCGTTGCAGCATCGCCAGCATGAAGAAGTTCGCGCCCTGAAATCCGTGGCGCGCGAACCGGCGCGGCTCGCCCAGAACGCTGGCCGCCGCCACTGCCTCGTTCGTGAAGGTCATATGGCACGCCTGGCAGGTCTTCTCGCCGGCATACGCGCTGGCCCGCCATTCCAGGTAGGGCACCTGTTCAGGGAAGGGCGCGGCCGCCTTGCCGCCGGGGCCCGCCCCATCCGCCTCGATCGGCGTCGTGTAAAGCGTATGGCAGGTAGAACAAAGCTCCGAGGTCTCCACGTTGCGCGCGCGCGCGGGACGAAAACCAGTCGCGCTGTGCATGATGTTCGCGCGCGGCGGCGGGACGTCGTAGGGGCCGTACACCAGGCGTTCTCCCCAGGGGCGGAGGCTGTCGATCCGGAAGTCGCCGTCGTGCTCCAAGCCGGGACCGCCGTTTTGCAGCTGGTGGCACAGCGAGCACGACACCCCGTCCATCGCCAGCGGGTCGCGCAACCGTGAAAAGACCTCGCCCGTCCCCCCGGCGGCGCGCGCCTGAAAGCGCGTCATCGGCATGTGACAGGCGGCGCACTCGTCCTCGATGCGCGAGGTCGCGCCCGCGTGATCGATCGTCTCCCGCCGGACCGCGGCTTGCCAGTACGGATCCCGGGCGGCGTTGGCCATGATCGATCCCCGCCACGCGAAGCCGATCGAAACGTCCTCGCCCAAGGGCGTGATCATGCCGTTGTGGCAAGCCAGGCACCGGTCGGAGCCGGCGAAAAGCGGCGCAGCCGCCGGCGCTCGCGCGACCACCGTTGCAAGGGCGACGACCAGCAGGAAGAGGACGATCCGGCGGCGCATTCTACCAACCCTCGAGCGGGCTCCCTTCGTACCAGTCCCACAGCAAATACGCGCCAAGCTGCAGCGGACGTCCGTCGGTCCGGTTCACGGGCACCCGGGCGCCGGCGTCCAGCCGTACGTGCTTGCGGCGGCTCAACGTCACCTGAATCTGTGGGGCCAGATCCCAGGTCACGCCGGCGGAGCTGGCGTGGAGCTCACGGGCGCCCAGCACTTCCAGCATCGGCGAGAACATGCGGCCGAACCGATGCGCGGCGACGCTCCACCCCAGCGCCGCCCGCCAGAACAGGTCCGGGTTGGCAACGTCGAAATCGACGGGGAGCTCGGCGCCCGCGTGCACCTGCACGAAGCTGCCGCCGGCAAGCAGCTGCCCGTAGGCGACGAAGGGATTGAGCACCGTGACCCCCTCACCCAGGCCCCGGTCGGCGCGCCCCGTCGGGACGGACAGGTCCAGGCCCACCGCGACGATGCTGCCGGTTGAGGCGCTGTGCGCGACCGTGTACTTGAAGGCGGCGCCGAGGTCACCCAGCCCCGCCGTCCAGCCGTCCGGCGCCGCTCCGGCCATGCCCGCAGGGGCCTCCGTGACGTTCACGACACCGAAGGGGACGCCGACCTCGAACATCGCCCGCGCCCCGAGCCGCTGCTCGTACACCAGCTCGTTCATCACATTGCCCGCGCCGCGCAAGGCGACCACCGACGTGAGGACGACCTCGTTCTCGGGGAAAGCCTTCTCGGTGAACAGCGCGCGCGGCAGGTTCAGCTCGCCCAGCGGCCAGTCCGGCAGCTGGCGGCAGAACCCCCGCAGGTAGTCGACCGCCCGCCCGATCTCCTCGTCCCGCAGGGCGCCCCTGAACGCCGGCATCAGGCGATCGAGCGCTCTCACGGGGCCGCCTTCGTGGACCACCGCGAACCAGTCGGCGGTCGGCTCCGAGGTCGCGAAGGTGCAGTCGCGAAAGTCCGGCAGTGCGACGTCGAACCCGACGACCGCGCGGGGCTGACCGGCGCCGTCGGCGCCGTGGCAGGCCGCGCACGCCGCACCCCAGACCTCGGCTCCGGTCCGCAGCGGCGTCTCGGCCGCGCGGATCTCCCGCGCGCTGGTCGTCAAGCCGGCCAGCACCGTGAGGACGCCGCCGACGAGGCAGGTCGGACCTGTTCGATGAGCCATGCGACGCGCCGAAGCTAGTCGCCTCGAGCAGGCGCGGCAAGAATCCGGGCGACGAGGCGGGTGGCCCCGCCCATGGGCGCTCAGGATCCGAGCGGTAGGTGCGAGCGCACGCCGGCCGGGATTCCGCCGGTCACGTCCTCACCGCGCATGCGGCCGTTGGTCCACAAGGTCCGGTCGGTCATGATGCGGTAGACGCGCATGAGGGCCTCGTCCACCGCAGGCCCTTCCAGGATGCCCAGCGCGGCCGCCACCGCTTCCAGGGTGGCCATGCGCCCAGGGCCCGGCGCGGCGCGGAGGCGCCCGGCCCCCACCCCGCGCGCCGGAAGCGAAACGCAGGGGAGCCCGCGCGCGATGCGGCCGCGCGTCCGGGCCGCCTGACGCCAGGTGCCATCCGGCACGACGAGCTGGATCTGCTCGCTGCGACCTCGCCAACTCTCCAGAGGCGTGGCGTCGGCGTGCGGAAACAGGAACAGCGACGTCACCCCTTGCGGCGCGATCTCGTCGGGCGGCGGGCCGGCGTCCTGGTCGGGCCCTCGACCCCGATGGACGATGGCGCTGTTCACCAGGCAACGGGCGGCGATCACGCCGGTGTTCGTCGGCTTGACCGCCTCCAGCTGATGGATCACCAGGACGACCCGCGTGCGTGTCACCAGCCGCGGCAAGAGGCTGCAGATGCACAGGCTGCGATGCATGCGGCAGGCCTCGCAACGCAGATGGGGTTTTCGGCGGCGGCTCACACGGCTGTCCTGGCCAGAGCGATTGAACCGCGGACCGGCCGCCCTGTCACGCGCCGATCGCTCCGCGCCAAGGCGGGATCAGTGGGCCGCGGCCGAAACCAACCGTGGCGATGGCGCGTGCGGTAGCCACCGCTTGTCCAGGCGGCCACCGAACACCCGAACGACGGCCCCCCCGCTGGGGCCGCTCTTGCCCAAGACCAGCACGGCCGCGCGTTCTTCGAACGGGCTCCGAATGAATCCCAGCGCGCGCGCCGAAGCGATCGACGCCGGCAGCCGCCCGAGCACCTTCGTCCCCAGCGGCCCCTCGATCACGATCTCGGTGCGGTCGGACGAATCGCGCCGAAGCGCGACGGCCAGCGGCTCGCCATCGGCGGCGGTCTTGTCGAAGGCGCTGATCGCCGCACCGCTGACCGCCTGGTCCGCAAGCAGCTGAGCCGCGTCTGCCCGGTGCTCCGCGCAGAACGCGTCTGCTCCCGCCCGCGCGGTCCGAAACTTGCGAGCGGCAAGCTCGCGGTCGTCGACCAGGTTCGTCACGTGGACGGTCCAAACGCTGGCGCCACTTTGCGCGGTCGTGGCTTCCAGCCAGGCGAGCTGGCCGGACGCCGCGAAGCCCAGCACGTGGACAGCCAGCCCCTCCCCCTGAAAGATGGGCGGCCGAGGCGCAACCTTGTCGCATAGCCCGAGCGCCGCCGGGCCCGGCGCCGCGGGAATCGCACCGGCCAAATGCGCCCCCACGGCCTCCAGCGTGCCCCAAGCCCCAAAGCGCCCTTCGGCGACCAGCACACTCGCCCCTCGCTGAACGGTGATGAATGGGCGCCCGTTCCAGCCCCAGGAGGTCGCGAGCAGCGCCCCGACGCGCCGGGCGGCGACCTCTGACCGGTAGCGGAGCTCGTACACGTCGACCGCCTTGCGCGGGTCCTTGTCGTCGAGCGCGGTCGCCCGGAACACCGCCGTCAGGCCGGCGCACGGCCCCGCCCACAGGCCGTTCTGTCGCCAGCGGCCGGCCGCCTCCTTGCCGAACGGAATCGAAGCCACGCGGAAGGGTGAGACCGCCCTCGCCAGCGCCGCTCCCGGGGCGGGCCGCAGGTGATGGTCCGCCGACGACAGTGTCCGCAACTTCGACAGGAACAGATCGGACGGCGATCCGGCAGAGCTGCCCCGCAACGGGCAGGACTCGACGCAACCGGAGCCGTTGCGCCCGCTGTCCGTGGCGCAGGGACGTGCCTGCGGGCCCGCAGCGGCGGGGGCGGCACGGCTGAGCAGCACCGCAGCTGCGGCGGCAATCAAGAAGCGCGGACCGAGAGCGTGCGCCATCCGTGTCGAAGGAACGAGGCCGCCAGAGACAATTCCCGATCTTCCGGCGGAAAATTGCCGGCGAGCCGGCGCATCGGTCGGATGCCGGAAGCTGCCCCGCGCGCAAGCCGCGCGCCGCGGCCGCGAAGGCGCCGCAATCCTTGCGCGGACCATCTTGCGTCATCGCCACCCAGTCGTGCGGCAGGGTGGCGCGACGTTTGCTAATCTAACCGGGCGTGAGGCCTGGTTTCTCGAGAGCGAGCCGCGTTCACGTCGCGCTCGGCGGCCTGCTTCTTCTGGCGGCCTGTAGCCCCGCGCCGCAGGAGGAGGACCGAAAGGACGCGGCGGCTCCGTCGCCGGACACGGGCTCGCCGGCGAGCGACACCTGTCCGACGGTTTCAAACACGGCGCTCGCGGCGCCCGCCAGCATTGCCGACGCCGTCGCGCTTGCCAACGCCCTTGTGGCACAACGCTCCCCCGTCTCGCTGGACTGTTTTCTGTCGGCCGTCAAACACCCGCTGACCGTTCTCGGCGTCGTCAGCAGCTTCAGCCTGCAGGTTTCGTTCGCCGGCGCGATGAACCCGCGCGTGTTCATCTTTTCGGGCCACCTCATCATGTCAGTGGTGCCAAAGGGCGACGGCAGCCCGTTCGTCGAGCTGGCCGAGTACACCACCCCGATTCGCTCGATCAAGGGACAGCTGGAGTTCCCGCTGACGGCCCCCCTCAGCTTGGCCAGTGCCTACGACAGTATTCGGTCCGGCCGCGGAACCGTCTGCTCGGGATGCCACAGTGGCGAGGTGCCGGCCACCCAGGTCACGGACGCGGAAGCCTTCGAATCGACCGTCCTGGCACCGCTTCCGTTTGACGTGGTCCCCGTTCAGCAGATGCAGATCGACCTGGACACCTGCGATCCGGCCACGGAACCCGAGCGCTGCGCGATCCTGAAGGCCCTCTTGTCGCCCGGGCCGGTGTTGAACGGCGGCTTTGCACCCAGCGCCCAGACGATCTTCGACTAAACCAGGGAAGGGCTACCAGCCCAGGCGCGCGCGCAGCTCGGCGACGATCTGATTCGCCATGATCTGATTCTCCGCCGGATTCGGGTGGTACTGGCAGGCCGCCTTGTCGGCGGTTTGGGCGGTGATCTGATCGAAGATTTCGACCTTGTGGTCCCCGGCTGCGACGCGCGCATTGACGGAGTTGCGGATGTGGCCCTGCGTGGTCGCCAAGTCGGCGCCACTCAGAAGTGGCCCGATGATGCAGACGATCAGCGCGCCCGGATTTTTCGAGCGGATGTTGGCGAGCAGACCCGTGTACGCCGTCTCGAAGGGCGCTCCGGGGTCGCCCTTGGCGTTGCTGATGTCGTTGGTGCCCAGGTTCACGATGACTGCCTGTGGCTGTGTGCGAAAATCCCAGAGCGGCGCGGCGTCGTTGGTCAGCGTGCGCGCGTAGACCATCGGCAGCGTGTTGTTCATGTCGCCGCCATAGTTTCGGTACGCCCCCTGGCCGGAGATGGCGATGGTGCTGACGTCGGCGCCCAGCGCGCGGGCAGCGACCGCCTCGTACGCGTCCCAATGGCTCTCCGTCGGAAGGCAGTTGCTGTCTGCCAGCGTCCCGAGCGTGCCGTAGCCACAGGTGATCGAGTCACCGACCACCTCGATGAGGCGCGCCGGCGCGGGCGGCGGCGCGACCAGCGCTCCCCCCGCGATCGTGATTCCCATCAGCTGCGAGTCCCCTTGCGAGCCCTCGGTCTGCCGATAGAGCTCGACAGTGTGCATCCCGGCGCCGAGGCCGCTCGCGATGCTGGCGGTCTGTTGGCCGGTGCCGATCGACTTGACCGCCCCCGGCGCGCCGTCGACCACGGGCTTGAACAGCATGGTGCTTCCGCTGTTGTTGATCTGAATGGAGAGGCCGATTCCTGAAAAACGCGCCACGAACCCCGTCCCGGACCAGGAAAAGCGCGGGTGTTGCGCGTCCGCCAAGTCGACGCGGCCGACCCAGCGCACGCCCGCCGCGATGACGCTGGTGCCGGACTGGCCCGCGGCGCCGCCGCCCACACCGCTCATGCCTGCGGCGCCTGCCGCGCCGCCGGAAGCGCCGCCGCTCGCACCGGTGGGGCCGCCTGCGCCGCCGCCCGTGGCCCCCCCCGATCCGGCGGCCAACCCGCCGGTGCCGTTCACCCCGCCTGTCGCCGTGGAGCCTCCGGTGCCGGCGGCCGTTCCACCCGTGCCCGGCGCCGGACCACCGGAGCCGCCCCTGCCGCCGGTCGTCGTGCCGCCCGATCCGAAACTGCCACCCGAGGCCTGAGGTTCAGTTCCGGCGTCGCCGCCGCTGCACCCCAAAACAGCCAGCGGCACGACAAGCACCAGCCAGGCGGCGACACGACGAAGGATGGTGAGGTTCACTGGCCGTTCCGCTGGGGCGGGCATGCCGGGTATGATCCGTTGGACGGCCGCGGCGTGCAACTGGCGAATCGGCCTCGATCCATTCGATCGAAGCGCCAAGGCAACCTGCATCGGCCGTCAGCCCGTGAGCCCGGCCCCCGCTCAAAGGGACGTCGCGGCGGGCGCCAGCTCCCACAGGGCGGCTGCCGTGCGCCGTGACAGGGTGCGCTTTTTCGCGCAGAGCGACACGTGATAGCCGGCCGGCGGGCGTTTGACCTCCACCTGCTGGATGCGGCCCCGCAGGGGGCTGTCCTTTCGCACGAGCTCCGGGACGACCCCCACACCGCAGCCGAGCGCGACCATCGCGAGGATCGCCTCGTTGCCGTCGACTTCTGCGTAGATGTCAGGGTGAGCCTTCTGCCGTCCCAGCCACGAATCGATGCGCTGCCGCTCGAGGCCGCGGCGCGGCAAGATGACCGGCAGTCCGTCCCAATGGCTGCCCCCCAGCTGGGCGCGGCGCGCCAGATCCGGTTCGGAAGCCGGCGCGATGAAAGCCAGCTCGGTGTGGGCGAGACGCACGAACTGGAGCTCGGAGGCCGGGCGATCAGGCTCCGGCACCACGGCGAACTCGACCTCGTCCTTCTCGAGCCCCTGCATGCAGCGTGCGGCGTCCGACGTGCTGAGCTGCAGATGGACCCCGGGGTAACGCTCGCGGCAGCGCGCCAGCAGCTTCGGCAGGATCGAGTGGCAGGCGGTCACCGTGCAGGCGATCCGCAGCTCCCCCGTCGGTGCCGCCGTCTCGGTCGCCAGCGCTTCCAGCAAGCGGGCATGTGCGGCCACTTGGGCCCGCGCGTGATCCCGAAAGATCTCGCCGGCCCGGGTCAGGGCCACGCGCCGCTTGCTGCGCTGGAACAGAGGCTCGCCCAGCTCGTCCTCGAGACGCTGAATCGCGCGCGTCAAGGCCGAAGGGCTCATGTGCAGGGTCTGGGCGGCGCGCGCGAAGTGGAGACTATCCGCCAAGTGTAGAAAAACACTGAGCTCTTGCTGCGCCGAGGTCGTCATGTTGCGATTTTTGCAATTCAGACTACCAACAATCGGGCTACGCGCAACGCGGGCGGGCGACTATGCTGAGGATGTTCTCCAGCGCAAGGAGTCAGACCATGGCCCGACAGAACTATTTCAACACGCTCACGATGGCCCAGAAGCTCGACCAGCTCGGCCGCTGCCGCTTCATGGACCGAGGCGAGTTCAATGGGGTCGAGAAGCTGCGGGGCAAGAAGGTCGTCATCGTCGGGTGCGGCGCTCAGGGTCTGAACCAAGGGCTCAACATGCGTGATTCGGGCCTGGACGTCAGCTACGCGCTGCGGGCCGACGCCATCGCGCAAAAGCGCGCCAGCTATACCAACGCGACCAGCAACGGCTTCAAAGTCGGCACGTACGAAGAGCTCATTGCAACGGCCGACCTGGTTTGCAACCTGGCACCCGACAAGCAGCACGCGGACGTCGTTCAAAAGGTCATGCCCCTCATGAAAAAGGGCGCTTGTCTCGCGTACAGCCACGGGTTCAACATCGTCGAGGAGGGGCAGCAGATCCGTAAGGACCTGACGGTCGTGATGGTGGCGCCGAAGTGCCCCGGCACCGAGGTGCGCGAGGAGTACAAGCGCGGCTTCGGCGTCCCGACGCTGATCGCGGTGCACCAAGAGAACGACCCGAATGGCGACGGGCTGGAGATCGCCAAGGCCTACGCGGCGGCGACCGGCGGTGATCGGGCCGGCGTCCTGGAGTCGAGCTTCGTCGCCGAGGTGAAGAGCGATCTGATGGGCGAGCAGACCATCCTTTGCGGGATGCTGCAGACGGGCTCGATCCTTTGCTTCGACCGCATGGTGGCCCTGGGCGTCGACCGCGGTTATGCCAGCAAGCTGGTCCAATACGGTTGGGAGACGATCACGGAGGCGCTCAAGCAAGGTGGCCTCACGCTGATGCTGGATCGCCTGAGCAACCCCGCGAAGATCAAGGCGTTCGAGCTGGCCGACGAGCTGCGCGGCATGCTGCGCCCGCTGTTCCGCAAGCACCAGGACGACATCGTCACCGGCGCGTTCAGCACCAACATGATGAAGGACTGGGACGCGGGCGATCCGAACCTGCTCGGCTGGCGCGCCGCGACGAACGACACCTCGTTCGAGCAGACCCCGGCCGGTTCGGCCAAGATCGCCGAGCAAGAGTACTTCGACAACGCCGTTTTGATGGTGGCCATGGTGAAAGCTGGGGTCGAGCTGGCGTTCGAGTGCATGGTCGAAGTGGGCATGAAGCCCGAGTCGGCCTACTACGAGTCGCTGCACGAGGTCCCGCTCATCGCGAACCTCATCTCGCGCAAGAAGCTGTACGAGATGAACAAGGTCATCAGCGACACCGCCGAGTATGGCTGCTACCTGTTCAGCCACGCGGCCGTGCCGCTGCTGAAAGAGTTCATGTCCAAGCAGCCGGCCGACGTGATCGGCAAGCCGTTCGCGCCGGGCGTCCAGCAGGTCGACAACCGCCGGCTGCTGACCGTCAATCAAGCCATCGAGAGCCACCCCGTCGAGACGGTCGGCGCCACCCTGCGCGGCCACATGACGGCGATGAAGCAGATCGCGGTCGGTGGCTGAGCAGAACGTCGCTGACATCACGCCCGCGGGTCCCGGCCTGACGCTGGTCACCGGGGCGAACGGATCTGGAAAATCGACCGCCGCGCGCGCCCTGGCCGCGCGCGTGGCGGGCGCGCAGCTGCTTTCGGCCGAATCGCAGCAGGCATTTTACGAAGCGCAGCTGGCGGCCGACGAGAGCAACTTCAAGCAGGGCGTCGATACCAGCAGCACCGTCGACCAACTGCTGGGCGACGCCGGGCGCCAGCACCCACTCTTCAGCGCATTTCGACTGGACGCGCTGCGGGCGCGCGGCTACCGCAGGCTCTCCACGGGCGAGGCGCGCAAGGTGTTGCTGCTGCAGGCGGTGCTGCGCGCGCCGTCGCTGCTGATCCTGGACGACCCCTTCGACGGCCTCGACCGCGCCGCGCATCCAGAGATTGCGCAGGCCATCGTCGCTGCGGCCGAGCGCCTGCCGGTGATGGTGGTCGGCGCGCAGCCCCATCTCGGCGATTCCGGTGCGCTGCCCGGCGCCCTGCCCTTTCCGCTGGAGTCGATTCGGCAGGTGCTGATCATCGCCGACCGGCGCTTGATCTTCCGCGGCACCGCGCAAGCCTTCGCGGCCCGCGCGGCAGAGCAGCGACCGCCCCACACGCCGCCGCCGGTGCACATGGGCAGTTCGCACATGGGCAGTTCGATCGAACCGCTGGATCCCGCGCTGCCTCTGGTACGGCTGGTGGGCGGGCGGGTCGCCTACGGCGATCAGGTCGTCTTCGAGGGCCTCGATTTCACCGTCTCGCCCGGCCAGCACACCCTCATCGAAGGCCCCAACGGGTCGGGCAAGTCGACCCTGCTGGAGATGATCACCGGCGACCACCCGCAGGCCTACAGCAACGACCTGCACCTCTTCGGCCGGCGCCGCGGAACCGGCGAGACCGTCTGGGAGATCAAGCGAAACGTCGGCCTGGTCTCGGCCCGCCTACACCGCGACTACCGCGTCGGCGGCAGCGTCGAAGAGGTCCTGCTGAGCGGTCTGTTCGACAGCATCGGCGTCTATCAAAAAGTTGCACCCAGCCACCGCTCGCGCGCCAAAGCCTGGCTCGACTGGCTGGATCTGGGTCTCGCCCCCACCGCGGCTTTCCGCGAGCTGTCGTTCGGCCAGCAGCGGCTGATTCTGATCGCGCGCGCGGCCATCAAGGTCCCCCCGCTGGTCGTGATGGACGAGCCGACCTCCGGTCTGGACGACGACAACCGCGCTCGCGTGCTGGATTTGGTCCAGTCCCTCTGCACGCAACAGAAGAGCACGGTGCTGATGGTCACCCACCGTCCCGACGAGCGCGCGTTCTGGGAGCGCCGGATCGGCGGGGCCATTGTGTCGCTGCCGCTGGTTGGGTGACTCCCGCCGCCCTGGCCGCGGCCATCGTTCGCGCTACCCCGAAGAGGCGGTCGACTTCCGCCGCGGCGCCGACTTTTGTGCGGCCTTCATTCGCTCCACCAGCGCTGGCACCTCCGCGAGCTCGACGCGTTGTTCGACGCCGTCGGCCGCCCGGTGGATGACCGCGACGACGTTCAGATGATCGATGGCGACCTTCACGTTGCGGTTCTTGCCACGCGACGTGGTCGTCACCTCGATCTTGGTGCGCAGCGCTGGGCGGCGGTCCCGCAGCATCCGGGCCAGGAAGGGCCGCACCGTGTTGCTGAACTTCAGCCCGAACCGGCGGCGCATCTCGCCCGTGACCAGGTCGATTGAGATGAGGTCGTCGCCCCGCGCCGCCCATTGCAGGGCGATGGTTTCGGCCGCCGGATAAAGGGCGTCGAGGTCGGCCATCTTGAATCCGTACTCCGAGAGCTTGTCGGCGACCCACTTCGCGTCGACCGACAGCGCGCCGACGCCTGGGTCCGGGGCGCGCGCCGGCAAATCCAGTTGGTTCATCGGCACCAGGTTACTCTCACGCGCCTGGCAGCGAACGCCCGATCTCGCGGCGGCGCTGCAGAAAAGCCGCAAACGGCGCCTCGAAAGGGGCGAAGGTCTCCGGCGGGCTGGCTTCCACCTGACGGCGCCGTACCCTACCGACGACATCGCGAAAGGGCGCACATGAAAGCACACACAGGGGCGAGGGCATCCGTTGTCGGGCTGGTTGCGATCGTGTCGGGGGGCTGGCCAGGCGTCGTCAGAGCGAACGTCTCGAAGCCCCTTCCCCATCCAATCGGCGCACCCGATGCCGGTCGAGCGGCTGCGCGATCCGCCGGGAACACCGCGACGGCCGCCTGGACGCCGATGACGAATCAGCCGAGCCTCTACGACGGCGCCTCCAGCCCCGTCCTTCTGACCGACGGGACCGTGCTGGTCCAGGACGCCGGCTTCCCGGATTGGTGGCGGTTGACGCCCGATGAGACGGGCAGCTACGTGAACGGAACGTGGAGTCAGGTCGCCTCGCTGCCTGCCGGCTACAGCCCGCTCTATCACTCGTCCGCGGTGCTGCCGGACGGTCGACTGATCATCGAGGGTGGAGAATATCTGCTCAGCGACGACGGCAGCGTGTTCAACGAAGCCTGGACGGCAAAGGGGGCCATCTACGATCCGATCGCCGGCACTTGGACGGCCGTGCAGCCTCCCCCGTTCTTCAACGGAGGATTTCTGCCGCAAACGATCGGTGATGCGCAGAGCGTCGTGCTCGCGAACGGCACCTACATGCAGGCCAATTGCTGTACGACCGAGTCGGCCCTGCTGGATGCGCAGACCCTGACGTGGACTCCCACCGGTCAGGGCAAGCGCGACGTCAACGACGAGGAGGGATGGACCCTCTTGCCAGGCGGCAAGGTGTTGACGGTCGATGCCTATGTCTTTGCCTTCGACCGCTTGGCTATGGCTTCGGAGATTTACGACTGGCGAACGGGGACCTGGTCCAGCGCCGGCGCGACCGGCGTGCAGCTCTGGGACTCGGCTCCGACTTGCGGCGACCAGTTCGCACCGTCGCACGAGGTCGGACCAGGAGTCCTGCGCCCCGACGGAACCGTCTTCTATGCCGGAAGCAATCGTTGCGGGGCCGGTCACACGGCCATTTATGATTCGCGAAGCGGCCGCTGGAAGGCGGGGCCGGACTTCCCCGACGGCGTCAGCATCGCCGACGGTCCGGCGGCCCTCGAACCAAATGGAAAGGTGCTCATGATGGCGAGCCCATTCTTCGCGCCGCCATCGGAGTTCTTCGAATGGGACGGGAAACGATTGACCGCCGCGGCGGCACCGCCCCGTGCCCCGTTCGACACCTCCTACTTCGGAAACATGTTGGTGCTCCCGACGGGCCAGATCCTCCTCACCGACTTTTCGAACGACGTCGAGATATTCACACCGACTCCGCCCGGCGGTCGAGAGCGCGCCGACGAGCCGCAGGTCGTCGACGTACCGACTCGCCTCGTCCGCGGAAAGTCGTACCTCCTCAAGGGACGAGGGCTCAACGGCGTCTCCCAGGGCGCCGCCTACGGCGACGACGCGCAAGCGGCGACCAACTACCCCCTGGTGCGGATCACGAACTCCAAGACGGGACATGTGTTTTACAGCCGCACGCACGATCACAGCAGCATGGCTGTCGGCTCGAGCGAGCTGGTCCACACCAGCTTCGACGTGCCCGCACAGCAAGAGCGCGGCCGCAGCACCCTCGAGGTCGTCGCCAACGGCATCGCCTCGTGCGCGATCTCGGTTCTGGTCCAGTAGGGAAGACCCAACCCCGAGGTCGGGCGTCGGACCCGCTCGTCCGACCGCGGCTCAGTGCCAGCAGAATCCGTCCGCGTCGGCAGGGTAGCCACCCGAGGTGACGAACTTCCAACCATTGACACCCAGCAGGCTCGCGCTGTTCTGTGGGTTCGTGTCTACGCAGACGCTGCTCGATCCGTCCTTCGTCGGCTTGGGCACCTTCGAATGGATGGGGGTGATGATGCAATCGGCGAGGTTGCCGCCATTGACCCGCGCCTGGACCGTGGCGACCTCCCACAGGTCACCCCGGTCGTCCGGCCCGCTGTCGCGCAGCACCGGGAACGTCGTCGCCGGCATCCCGGTCGGATCGAAGCCGAATGCCAGCCGCCGCTCGCCGTTGCAGTAGATGTTGACGTGAGGCTGCGGCCGCACTGCCGCGCCGCCCTCGTAGTAGTGCACGCCCACCACGAATTTGTCGCCGTCACGCGGGTCGTCGATGTTGATGTTCTCTGGAGTGCAAAACAGTCCGTCCACGGCGGCTGTCTCCATCGGATCGGCGACGCTTGGATCGCAATCGATGTTGTCCTGGTCCAACCGCGGGTTGTCGCAAGTTCCCACCACGCGGCTAGACCCCCAGCCATGGCATGACGCCGCCGGGCTGCGCGCGTATCCCCAGGGCGAAGGGTTGGCCACAAAGCCGTTCTGACAGTCAGAGTCGTAGTAGCAATCGTCCCGCTCGGCGCCGGTCGAACAGGTCTGGAACCAGCCGTGCGTGCACGACTTCGGGCTCTGCAGACGTGCCACGTGCAGATCGACGTCGACAGGCATCTTGTTCCAACAGAGCTCGACTCGGACGCCCGGGGCGCGCACTTGCACTTTGACGGTGCAGCTGTGATGCCCCGTCGGGTCGTCCCATTCGCCCTTGACCAGATAGTCCCCGGACAGCGAGAACGCCGGGTAGATGAGCGGGCCGACGTTGGCGGCCGGACCTACCACGAATCCCTGCTGGTTGCCGTTCGCACCGAGGCCTTTCTGGGGGGCGTTGCCGGACAGTCGCGGCCCGCCGCGGGTCGCGCGCGGCTGGCCGTAGACCGCAAAGGTCGGGTGCGGCAGGATGTTGTCGCAATCTCCGCCGGTGATGGTCCATGACCAATGGGTCCCCGTCAGCCCCGGCGCCACCCACGAGGTGCCGTCGATCGGGCCCAGGTTGTTCGGATCCGGAAATGGCTTGGTCACGATCGGATCGGCCGGACAGTGCACGTCGACCTTGCACCGACAGTCCTTTGTTCGACTGTTGTGCTGGACGCCGTCACAGTCGAAATCGCCCGGCGCGCAAAGGTCGTCGGCGAACGGAGGCTGCGCGCCACGGCACTCGCCGTCCCAATACGGCGCCTGAACGTCATCATCGCTCGCGCGGCAAGTCAGCGTTCCGACCGAGTTGCTGGCGCACCATCCGACGGGACCTTTTGTGGTGGGATCGACCTCTGTACCGGACACCAGCCAGCACGGCTTGGTCGTCCCCGCCGGATGAGCAGGACCGCACGGGCATCCCTCGTCGACCTTTCCGTCGCAGTCGTCGTCGAAACCGTTACCGTTTTGCCCGTTCGGAAACGCGGAATTGATGTCGGATTGGCCGTCGCATTCATTGAGCGTCGCCGCCGCGCACCGGCGCGCCAGCGGCCCCGCCGCGGACATCCCGGCATCGGCGACGCACGACGCATCCACCTCGACATGGCCGTCGTTGATGACGCCCGGACCGTCGGTCACCGTCGAGTGGGAGTCCGCGACGCTGGCGTCGATGACGGTGCCGCGCCGCCCCGCCACCCCGTCCGGGGCTCCGCCGTGGCCGACACCGCCCTGGACGCCACCTGTGCCGGTGGCCGCCGGCGCACGCACCTTGGCACAGCCCCCGACAATCAACAGGACGGCGGTGGTGAACAAACCAGTCACCACCGCCGCTCTGGGACGGAATTGGGCGGAAAAGCCGGCTATTGGGCCGATGATAGGTCTCAGGCCAGCGCCAGTCCCGTGCGCGCCGCCACTCGCTAGTGGCGGTAGCTCTCCGGCGGCCCCAGGTACGACGGCCGCAGCCCGCCGGTATCGATGACGATTCGGTCGATGGCGATCGACGAATCGACCTTGAAGACCTTGACCGTGTGATACCCGGGAGTGGACACCTGGATCGTGCCAGAGAGCTTCTCGATCTGCTCGAGGGCGTTGGTGCTCCACTTGGACTCATCCGAAGAATGCACGCCGGTGAGGGTTTGTGGCGCGGCGCTGTCGATTCCAATTGCAAGCCGACAAGCCCCCGTCGTGTTCAAGGTGGGAATGCGGAACACGGTGACAGGGAAAGAGCCGGTGGTGAAAAAGTAGACCTTGTAGTCCAGCTCCGGTGACATGGCGGGGAGATTGCTGGTGATGCTGTCGGCCGCGTCCGGCAGCACCTTGACGGAGTCGCCGCTGCGTCCGAGGTGCTTGAACACGCGCCATTCGGCGC
Organism: uncultured Pseudomonadota bacterium; assembly: GCA_963737345.1. Taxonomy (GTDB): domain Bacteria; phylum Myxococcota_A; class Polyangia; order Fen-1088; family Fen-1088; genus JADGRB01. Next base: position 553,804 of record CAVTSM010000003.1, read on the forward strand.
CGCCCCGGTCCATCTTCTGCGAGAAGTTCTCGGCCTCAATCGCCACGTAGCCGTTGCCCTCGACGTACCCGTCGAGATCGGCTCGCGTCGGCGTCGCGGGGTTCGAGGTCGTGACGGAGACCATCTTGGACGCCCCCCCTGCCGTGATGGTGATCGTTCCGGTGCCGTCTCCGGCCGGCGCGGTCGCCCAGTCGATGCTGGCCCAAATGCGGTCCTCATCGGTGATGGTGCCGGACATCTTCGACAGCTTGATCCAGGGCTGCGAGGTGGTGGCTGTCCACGAGAAGCCCGACGCCCCCTTGGTGAAGACGTCGATGAACCGCTTGTCGTCGGTGTAAACAGAGAATTTGAGCGGGGTCGTTTCATTCCCCGTCGTCTGCCCCTCGGCCGCCACGCCCAGCGTCCCCGAAGCGCCCGGGACCGCCGCCAGCGACGGCATTCCTTCGATGACCGGCTGGCCCCCGCCGTTGTTGTAGGGGTCCATCATGTTCTGCCATTTGCCGCCGGCCAGCGTGTTGTTGTAGTAGGTCAAATCGCTCTTGATGGTGTTGAACGCGGTGGTGGACAAGGTGCGGTACTTCGTCACCGAAGCCGTTCGTCCCTGCCCCACGTAGAGGTCGGCTTTGCCCGCGGCGATGTACTTCTGGTTCTGCAGTTGGCTGGCCCGAAGCGGATAGAGGACCATCTCGTAAAAGGCGTCCTTCTTGTTGGCCGGCAGGCTGTCCGACACCGCCGTGGCGCGCGTGAGCAAGGCCGTCAAGTCGTCGAGCCGCTTCTGCCCTTCGTCGCCGTAGTTCACGTAGTTGAAGGTGGCCTTCCCCATGAACTCAGGCCGACGCGCGATGTTGATTTGATAGTAGCGCGTCACGATGTCCGTGATCTCGGCGGCCACCCCGGAACCAAAGTCGCGCGTGGCCATGGCCTTGAGCGCGTCGTCCAGGTTCGTTTCCGTGACATCCGACAGCTTCCAGGCATGCCGCATCATGAACTCGAGGGAGATTTCCGACGGCTTGATATCGCCGACGTTGATGACCCAGAGCTTGTTGGCGCCCATGTCGGCGGACTTCTGCAGCTCTTCGCGCGCCACGGCCGGCGGGGTCGTGTTGATCCAGAGATAGCTGACCGGATCGCCCCAGTACGAGACGTGATAGTAAACGCCCGCGCCGCCCGAGCGCATGCGTTCCGTCGCATTCGGCAGCTGGCGGGTATAGCCGTGATTGTCCTCGGCCCAGACGATTGTCACATCGTCGGGGACCTTCAGGCCGGCGTTGTAGATCGGCAACACCTCTTTGTAGGGCGTGAAGATCTGGAAGATCTTCGTGAGGTCGGAGCCCACCCGATTGGTCAAGATGCCGCGCTGGTCGGCGAAGATCTTCTGCATCAGCGTCACTTTGTCCGCCGTCGTGGGCGCGTTCACGGCCACCAGACCGCTGTCATGCTCGCCGCGCATGCCGATCGAGTACCCGTTCTCGTACTTTCCGTTGGTTTGAACGCGCGCGTCCCAGTAGTCGTGGAGGGTGGCTGGATTGACGCTGTAGTCGTACGAGGGATTTCCGTGAGCGCTGGACCATGGAGCCCACTCTTTCACGTTGTTCCGCAACATCATCTCGGGGTGCGACGATCCCATCACGATGCCATATGAATCGGCATTGGCCGCGTTCTCCGGGTACTTGTTGAATTCGTCGGACACCGGGTGCATCGCTGGCCACATGAAGTTCGCCTTGAGCCGCAGCAACAGCTCGAAGATCTTCTTGTAGGTCTCCGGGCCAGGCTTCTTGCCGCCCTCGACCTTGCCCGCCCAGGTGCTGAAGTTCTGTTCGTCGTTGATGAAGATGCCGCGGTACTTGATGGACGGCTCGCCCTGCTTGAAGAGCGCGCCGTCGACCGTGATCGTCGTCGACGGGGCCGGCGCGACGTCCGCCCACCAGTACCAAGGCGAGACGCCAATTCGTTGCGACAGCTCGTAAACCCCGTAAATGGTTCCGCGGCGGTCGCTGCCTGCGATGACCAGGGCCCGCGTCACGCCGGCCACCGGATTTGCCACCGCCTGGATGACGGCTGATTCCCACTTTCCGGTGACGCCTGCCGTGTCCAACTTGCCGGCAGTCACCAGCGCGTCGATCGCGGGACTCTTGCCGAGCGTTCCCACCATGATGGCGGTCGTCGAAAGTCCAGTCGTCGAGTTCTTGACGGCCGGCGCGGTGCCGGACACCCGCTGCACGTCCGCCTTGAGATCACCCACCGCCCGCACGACCGCGGGAAAATCTGCCGCGTCGACGTAGATGTCGACCGCCGCGCCAGCCGTCACGACGTTGAACGGGTCTTTTGGAGGAGGCGGGGGGGTGGAACCGCCGATACCTGGCGCCGAACCGCCTGCGCCCGTCCCGCCCGTCCCGGTCACCCCACCGGTGGAGGTGCCCTGGACGGCCCCGCTTCCTCCGGTCGCGTCGGGACCCGACCCACCAGCTCCGGTCAGGCCGGACCCACCGGCGCCGGGCGTACCGCCAGAGGAGGTCGCGCCCGCGCCTCCAGCGCCGGGCTGACCGCCTCCTTGTCCGGAGTGGGCGGAACCGCCGCCTCCCGAACAGCCCAGGCCGATTGCGCAGAGGCCAACGAGCAAGGCGCGCCAGCGGCGCGTGATCCGAGGACGTCCTGTGGACTCATTGGTCATTTGAACTCCGATGGTGTCGTGATGCATGAGTAACCTTCCGCGCGTCGCTTTGAACTGATTGGTCTCGGTCGAGGTGGTCGCAAGCAATACGCCTATGTTGCTCCGAGGTCACTGCGGCAAGAGGTCCTTGATCGCCGCGTACCAAATATTCGCCATGTAGGCATAACCTTGATCCGTTGGATGCGTGCCGTCGGTGAGCTCGTTGACCGGCAGCTTGCTCATGTCGACGCCGATGATGTGCTGGCCCTTGGCGGCGCGAGTTTGGACGATCCCCGGGATTTTTGCATTATAGGCCGTCAAATTCGGGTCATCGTGCCCGAGCGGCGTGAGCTGCGCCAGCACGATGAGCGCGTTCGGTGCGTTCTGCACGATCTTGTCGAGGAGCGCCTCGAGGCGCGTTGCCATCCCGGCCGTGTCCCTGGCGAAAAGGTCGTTGGTCCCGATCATGAGCAGGATGATGTTGGGGTTCGCATCCAGAGCTGGGCTCGGCACCAGCTTCGAGATTCCGCTATAGCTGCTGGACAGCATGTTGTAGCCCGGATCGATGGTCCAGCCGGCGTGTCCCTCGTGATTCTTCGGAAAGGGCTGCCCCGAAACTTGCGCGGGTCCGTTCGCCGCCGAGCCTACAAACGTGATCTTCTGTTTGGCCGCCACGATCAATTTGAACAGCGGCGAGCGGTAGCCGCCGTCGTCGGTCGACTTCGCGCCGCGGGTGATGGAATCGCCGAACGGCAGGATCTTGCAAGCCATGCCGTTGGTCGGGCACGGCTTGTAGGCGTTCGTGGCGCCGCCGCCCCCCGTGCCGCTCGTCCCAGCGCCTGCTGACCCGCCCGTGCCGAGGGTCCCGCCCACGCCGCCCGATCCCTTGCTACCTCCGCCCGCGCTTCCTCCGTTCCCGCCACTGGCGACGTCCGCCCCGCCGCCACCAACCGCCGCCTGTCCCCCGGTGCCGCCCGAGGCATCGCCCGGAGCACCGCCGGTGCCCGGGTCTCCCGGCGCACCCCCTCGACCGGCTGTGTCGCCGCCGCTGCCGACGCCCCCGCCGGTGCCGTGAGTGCCACCGGTCGCGCTCGGCGGCGATCCACCGGTCCCCGCCGACGCGTCGCCGCTCGCCGAGGAGCACCCGCCCCACAGAGCCGCCGCACCAACGACCAAGGCCAGGAGAATCGCCTGGCTGCGTGGGCGCCTCACTTCTGACTGTCGGTGAACGCGCGACATTGCTGTGGGTGGTGAGCGCATGATGCGGGGCTGTGGCGGGAGGGGTCGTACCTCGGCGAATCAAGCTCGCCGCGGGGAAAAGGGGGGAAGAGGTCAATAGTAAGCCGTGAACCGCCCCGCGAGCCGCTTACCAGGTCGGCGCGAATCGCCCGGCCGCTTGCCGCGCTGCGCGTCACGCGGCGCGGCAAGCGACACGCGCGCATGCGGCGTTAGGCCCCGGCTCGCCGAAACAACGTCCGTCGGTGAGATGATGCCCTTCACCTGCCCGCGCCGCGGTCATCGCAACCGACGCGGTGCGAAAATGCACATTCAGAGGAGCTCACCCCATGTTGCGGTTCGCGCCCCGATCGATGAAGACACAACCGAGAGCCCCGGGTCGTAGGCTCGCCGGGGGACCCGGAAGGTCCGGTGACTCTGCCCTCATCGCTGCGAGTGCTTGGCCAGCGACGACGTTCGTCGTCGCCCTGTTGCTCTCGGCGGGTTGCGCGCCCTCGGACAGCGGCGGCTCGCCCGCGACCGGTGGCAGCCCCGGCAGCGGCGGGACGACAAGCACCGGCTCCGGCGGGACGGGCATGTTGCCGACCGGCACCGGCGGGACCACCTCGGCCACGGGCGCTGGTGGCTCTTCCAGTACCGGGGGAGTCCAAGGCGGCACCGGGGGAGTCCAAGCTGGCACCGGCGGTATCCAAGCTGGCACCGGGGGAATTCAAGCTGGCACCGGCGGCACCTCGCCGGCCGGTGGAACGAGCGGGGCCACGGGCGGCTCCGGCGGCAGCGCGCCTGGAACGGGTGGACGCACCACGCCGCTGCCTCCGCCCACCCGCGACGCCGCGTCGAAACAGCCAGTCGCGCGAGCCCCATCCGGCTATACGGTCGAGTCCAATTTCGCGTACGGCCCCCTCGCGACGCAAAGGCTGGACGTTCTGTACCCGAACGACGCCGGACCGAAGGGAACGCGCACGCTTCCAGCGGTGTTGATGTTCCACGGCGGAGGGTGGGTCCACAACTTCAACGACGCCAACGGCAAGGATCGCATGTCCACCTTCTCGGACCGATTCCTGGCCCACGGGTTCATCGTATTCACCGCTGAGTATCGGGTGGCGAACAGCAGCCCCGAGGCGGCGTTCGCACCCGAGGCCGTGAAGGATGCTTTGCTGGCCGCGAAATGGTGCTGGGACTATCTGGACTACTTTCACGGCGACCGAACCCGTTACGTCGTCACCGGCGCTTCGGCGGGGGGACACCTGGCGATGATGATCGGGATGACGACGCCTGCAGCCGCTCTGGGTCCGACCACCCCCGCGGACTACAAGATCGCGGCCATCGTCGATGGCTATGGGCCCGCCAACATCGAGGCTGAGCTGGGCGGCGTGGCAGGCCCCTGGATCCCCGCCAGCCTTCCCAATCGCGCGGCGATAGCCAAGGCGGTGAACCCGATGACCTACGTGCGTATGGACATCCCGCCCATGATCGCCGTCCAGGGATCGCAGGACAGCACCGCCCCGGTCGCCCATACCAGAGACCTGGTGGCAAAGCTGAAGGCAGCCGGCGCAGACGTCACCATGCACGAAGTGGCCGGCGCGGGCCACGGGTTCACGACCCCCGCCTCCGCCTGGCCGGACGCCGAAAAAGCCATGTTCGATTGGCTGACCGCGCACGACATCGGCAAATGAACAGGGACGCGCCGCACAGGCGGGGACGCGGCGGGAAAATCAATCCGCCGCGACTCGCCTGACACCCATCGCCCGTCCACAGTTGCCGCGGAAGCAAGAAGGCGATAGTCACCAATGAGCCGGCGGGTGGACGGGGCGGCCGCGGTGGCCATTTTCTTACTGGCGCTTGGCGCCGGTTGCGCGAGTCAGGCCGGTGTTCCGCGAGAGATGCGGGGCTGGAACCGCGAATACGCGCCGTTCCACGTCATCGGGAACATCTATTACGTCGGCAGCAATGGCATCGGGCAATTCCTCGTAACCACGCCCGAAGGTCACATCCTCATCGACAGCGGGTTCGAGGTCAGCGTGCCGCGGCTTCGCACCAACGTAGAGTCGCTGGGGTTCCGCTTCGCGGACCTGAAGTTTTTGCTGACCACCCACGCGCATATCGACCATGTCCAGGGGCATGCGCTCGTCCGTCGCGCCACGGGGGCGGTCGTGGTCGACTCCGCGACCGATGGTCGGGTGGTGGCGTCCGGCGGGAAAGGCGAAGCGGTCTACGACGGGGTCTATTCCTGGGCGCCCTGCCCCGTCGATCGAACGGTCGGTGACGGCGACACCATCACGCTCGGCGGCACCACGTTGGTCGCGCACCTCACGCCGGGACACACCATGGGCGCGATCACCTGGACGATGCGGGTCGTGGACGGCGGTCGTCCGTTGGACGTGGTGTTTTTTCCAAGCGCCAACATCAACCCCGGCGTACGGCTCGTCGGCAACGCGCGCTACCCGAACATCGCCCGCGACTTCGAGCGCAGCTTCGCCACCTGGCGGGCGCTTCCGTGCGACGTGTTTCTGGGCGTGCACGGCAGCTTCTTCGAGCTCGACGCCAAGCGGGCCCGGATGAGCGAGGGCGGCCCGAACCCGTTCATCGACCCGAACGGTTACCGAACGTTCATCGCCGAGGCCGAGCAGCGATTCCGCGCCCAGCTCGCTTCCGAACGACGTTGAGACCGCTCAGGAACAGTCGCTGAAAGCGGAGCGTCGGGATCATGGTGAGTCCGCCGCGCGCTTCGCCCCGGCAAGTCGGCCGCGTCGGTCACGCGCCGTGGCACATGACGACGCGGCCCTGAAACGACGCGCCGGCGCAGAGCTGCGGACTGCACGGATTCGCGCTGAAGCAAGCGCACGTCACCGTCGGTCCGCCGCACGGCCGGTCGATGGGCACGCAGGAGGGAGTGAGCGGCGGCAGGCAGCAACTGCCCGTCAAAGAAGTGCCCGACGGGCAATGGCCTCCGTCGGGCATCAAGCAGGTTCCTGGCCCGGGCGGGTGCACGCACGCTTCGTTCGGCCCGCACGTCATGGTCCCGCAGGTAAGCGCCCCGGCGTCGGGTGGCGCCGCGTCCGCCGGTCCGCTGCCGCCGTTGCCTCCAGCGCCCGCGTCCGTGCAGACGATCCCGGCGCAGGCCGGCGCGCAGGTGCGCGTGCCGTTGCAGGCGACGCAGCACTGGTAGGTCAACGGACAGAGCGCGAGTCCGCAGACGACCGGGGAGATTTCGTGGCCGCCGGTTCCCAACAGGCCGCCGCTGCCGCTCACGCCGCCCCTGCCCGCACCGCCCATCCCACCGGCGCCCGGTCCTCCGGTTCCTGAGCCGCCGCCGGCCCCAGCTCTGTGGCCTCCCGATGCGGTTCCACCGCCCGTCCCAGTGCCGGCGGGGTCAGCGGAGCTGCATCCGAGAACAAGCACCAGCGCCATCATGGCGACGCCGGCGCCGACAGGAGGGCGCCGACAATCCGGCTGCATTCCGTCCGTGAGATCGTCGCAATTGAACATAGTCGCCTCTCCCCTCGCCTCGCTTCGCCGTTCTCGAAGCAGATCCGGTGCCACCTGGCGTGATATGGCCGCCAGGGCCCGGGCAGGTGGCCTTTGAACTTGCTCGGCTGTCGCGACACTCGTCAAAACGCGCGCCGACGACGATAGAGGCCGGACACAAGTGTCATACCGCGGTGGTTTTCCGTGGCCGTCTTCCCGGCCGTTCCCGACGACGACGGCGACTGCCAATGGCTGAGCTGGGCGCGACACGTGTGCGGCCCGGACAGCTGTGCCCCGACCTCCCGAACCCGATCGGCATGAACCTGTCGGTGGCCGGCACCAGCACCACCCACGACAACTTCAGCGGGCACGGGCACGGCACCTACTATCAGTTCACGTTCGAGTTCACGGGCGTCTCGCACTTTGGCCCGGTGAGCGGCTCGGTCACCTTCACCACCGCCTCCGGCCAGGTGCTCACGGTGTTCCCGAACTACACCGACCCGGTGCAGCCGCTGCAGACCGGCGCGGGGGCGGGCGGTGCGGTGGACAGCACGCACTCGACCGACCTGTTCGTGACCTTCGGCAACTGAGCGCACCGCGCTCGCCGCGCCGGCGGCTCCGCCAGCAGGGGCGATCGATTCGGCCTTGAATGGCGTGCGTGCCGTGCCAGGATGACGGATTGCTGCTGCGACAATTGATGAGAGGAAAGGGAAGACCGATGCACGATAGGACAGCAACGCGCGCCGCGACATCTGGACATTTGCTCATTGGAGCTCTGGTGTGTTTATCGCTGGCGTGCGTTGAAGGCGGAGAGGACGTCGCCACGGAATCCGTGCTCTCTGCCCTCACGTCGACGGGCTATGAGGCGGAAACGCTGGCGCGTACGGCGTCGGCGGCAGGAAGCAAGGTCACCTCGGAAACCGGCGCCAGCGCGGGAGCGTACGTGCAGTCTACGCGGCACGCCGGTGGTCGGCGATTGGATTCAGTTCACGTTGCCGAACGTCGTCGCCGGTACTTACAACGTCGCGATGCTCTACAAGTCGAACACCAATCGGGCCATCGTGCAGGCCAGCATCGACGGCGTCGATCAAGGGTCGCCGTGTGATGAGTACGCCTCTACGCCTGCCTTTCAAGTTGGCTGCAACCTGGGGACGGCGACGTTGTCGGCTGGCAATCACTTGATTCGTTTCAGGGTCGTCGGCAAGAGGTCGAGCAGCACGAGCTATCTCGAAGTCATCGACCAGATCTCCCTCACCGGGCAGGGGGGGACGGGAGACGGTCGCGTACAACCCGTGCCCGACGAACGGGACTGCCTGCAAGATCTTGCCGTTCGGTGATTCGATCACCAGGGGCGTCAAATCATCGGACGACGCTGGCTACCGCTCGCAGCTTTTCAAATTGGTCGTCGCTGCCAACCAGAAGGTCACCTTCACGGGGTCGCTCACCAACGGCCCGACGCTGGTGTCAGGCCAAACCTTCCCCCGCATGCACGAAGGCCATGCTGGCTGGACAATCGATCCCGGCTATAGCGAAACCCCTGGCTATGGCGGGATCTCCTCGCTGGTGCCAAGTCCCGCTCTGGACGGCGGTCCGAACATCATCCTGCTTCACATCGGGACGAACGACCTGTTCCCCACCCATGACGGGGCGGGCATGGCCACGCGCCTGGACGCGCTGGTCGAGAAGATCGCGACGGACGCGCCCAGTGCGCTGATCGTGCTCGCGCAGATCACGCCCATCGGCACGACAAACAGCGGGCACACCCAAGCCCAGACGGACGCGGCCAACGCAGCGGAGATTGTGTACAACAGCAAGATCCCAGGCATCATCCAGGCGCACGTTGCAAAAGGCCAACACGTCATCGGGGTCGACATGAGCAAGATGCCGCTCAACGACCTCACGTCCGGCAGCGTTCATCCGAACGACCAGGGATACGCCTACATGGCCGGTATTTGGTATCCCGCAATCAAGGGGCTGCTGCCCAAGTAGCGTTGACGGGATTGTCGGCCCCGCAGGCTCCGTCCCGTCCGTCGTTACCGGGGAAGCAGACCGTAAAGCAGGCGACCGGCGATGACGTCCAGGGCAGGGGCGTTATCGCCGCCTTCCGGAATGATGAGATGGGCGTGCTGCTTGCTGGGTTCGATGTGCAGGCGGTGCATGGCGCGCACCGTCCCCATGTACTGCGCTTCGATCGAGCCGATGTCGCGACCGCGTTCCAGCATGTCGCGCTTGATGCGCCGGATGAGGCGGACGTCGTCGTCCGTGTCGACGTACAGCCGGAGGTCGAACACGTCGCGCAGCGTGGGGACCGCCAGCAGCAGGATCCCCTCCACGACGATCACCGGACAGGGCTCGATGCGACGCACGGTGGACCTGCGCGTGTGCGTCGTGAAGTCGTACTCCGGGCAGGCGACGGGCTGACCGACCTTCAGCGCGCGCAGGTGCTGCAGCAGCAGGTCATTCTCCAGCGCGTCCGGCTCGTCGAAGTTCAGCCCGGCCCGCTGCGCCGGTGTAAGTCCCGTTCGATCGCGGTAGTACGCGTCCTGCTGGATCAGGACCGCCTGGCCCGGGGGCAGGGCCTCGATGATGCGGCGCGCAACGGTGGTCTTCCCGCTGGCCGTGCCGCCGGCGATTCCGATCAGGGTGAAACTGCGAGACACCGCCGCGCCGATCATCGTTCAGTCATTCACCCTATCCCATCTTTCATTTACGGCGTACGGCGTGCCCGCAGACTCGGTGCCTGGATCCTTCGTCATCACCGGCCGGCGAGCAGTTGGCGGCGCCGTGGGCCGCCGGTGCGCGTGTCTCGCAACGGTCGTTCGACGTCGGCTGGCAAAGCCACGCGGGGCTGATAGGCTGAGCGGCTTATCCGTGGCTTCACCGCGCACCCTCTATCTGGCCCGTCACGGCGAGACGGAATGGAACCGGATCGGCCGATGGCAGGGTGCCACGGACATCCCGCTGTCCGAAGTCGGGCGGGCACAGGCGCGGCTGCTCGCGGAGAGGCTGCGCGACAGAGGCATCAACCAGGTGTACGCAAGCCAACTCTCTCGCGCGCTCGAGACCGCTCAGATCGTCGCCGCTGATCTCGGCGCACCGGCGCCCACGGCCGACCCCAGACTGCGCGAGCGTGGCTACGGCGCGTTCGAAGGTCTCACCCGCGGTGAGTGCGCGGAGCGGTTCCCGGGCGTCTGGGAGCGGTACCTGGCCGACCGCCGGGCGGTGCCCCCGGGTGCCGAGCCGCAGGCCCAGGTGACCGAGCGAATCACCGCTGCCATGGTCGAGGTCGCGGCCGCGGCGGACAAGCGGTCCGATTCAGGGGCGATCTTGGTGGTCTCCCACGGAGGCGCGATCCGCTCCTTCGTCCACGCCACCACCGGCGTGGTCCCTCCTCCTCTCGAAAACGGCGCGATTTTCAGACTCCGGTTCGAGCGCGGCGTCTTCGTGATGGCGGAGCTCGAGCCGGGCTGACCGAGGCCCTCCCCGCCCGCCAGGCGCCGCAGGCGGATGCGGTATGGTGACCGCGTGTCGCTGCGAAACAAGATCATCGAATGCCAGGCCGGCATTTGCCTCTATGGCCTGGCGCCGCCAAAGCTGGCGACGCCTCCCAGCGAGCTTCCGGCCATCGTCGCCCAGCAACAGGCGCGACTGGCCGCCTTGCCGGTGGACGGGCTGGTTGTCTACGACCTGCAAGACGAGGCGGAGCGGACGGCGGCGCCGCGACCGTTTCCGTTCTTACCGACGCTGGATCCGCACGCCTACGCGCATGGCCACCTGGGCGGCCTTTCGCTGCCGAAGATCGTCTATCGCTGCGTCAGTCGCGACAACGCAACCGACTTCGCGGGGTGGCTGGGGCAGGCGCGGCCCGCGGAGTCCAGCCTCTCGGTGCTGGTCGGCGCCCCCAGCCGCCGCGCCCCAGCGAGTCTTCGCCTGACCGAGGCGTACGCGCTGGCGCGGCAGCACGCGCCGGGTTTGTTGTTAGGAGGCATCGCCATCGCCGAGCGCCACGCGCAGACCGGCGACGAGCACGCGCGCATCCTGGCCAAGGCGGCGGCGGGCTGTCGTTTCTTCGTCAGCCAGGCCGTCTACGACGTGACCTCGACGAAGTCGCTGCTGTCGGACTACGCGCTCGAGGCGGGGCGGCGAGGCGTGGCCCCGGTGCCGATCGTGCTGACGCTTTCGCCGTGCGGCTCAGAGAAGACGCTGGCGTTCATGAAGTGGCTGGGCATCGCGTTTCCACGCTGGCTGGAAAATGACCTGTGCCACGCGGCAGATCCCCTGGCGTCGTCCGTCGACCTGTGCGAGCGAATCTTCGCAGATGCCTCGGACTATGCCCGCGGCAAAGGCGTTCCGCTGGGCGTCAACGTCGAGAGTGTCTCGATCCGGAAGCACGAGATCGAAGCATCGGTGGAACTGCTCCACCGCTTGCGGCGGCTGATGGCCTGACGGTCTTCGATCGTTTGCCCAGCCTATCCAGACGATCGCTAGAGCTTTCCGAGCGCCTCCAGGGCGAGCGGCTGCAGGGACGACTCCGGGACGGGCTGGGGGAATCCGGAGACCTGCACGCTGACCACCTCGCTTCCCTGCTTGGCGTTCAGGATCTGGCCGAGCCCGGCGTTGACCAGGTAGACGGCCTTGTCACCCACGCCCGAGACCGGCGTGGCCTGGCTGGTGCTGTTGCTCGTGAGCTCGACAGTGGTGCCGAGCACCAGGTTTCCACTGGCGGTCGACGCGCCTTCGACCATCAACACCAGCGCCATACCGCTGGCCTGCCAGGCGCACGCACGCGACCAGACGTCGGCGTCGTCGCCGGGCGCCAGCGGGGTTCCCGCGGGCGCCCCTGTCACCAAGGCCTGAACGTCCGGCAGCGCGAGCATGCCGCAGGTATCGGCCACGGGCGTCGTCGGCGTGAACGGCGCGCCTCTGCTGCTGCTGCTGCAAGCCGACGCCGCGAACACGAACACCAACACGAACAAGGCCACCCACGACATGCGCCGCCCGAGCACGGGATTCACCTTATCTCGGCAACAGGTTTTTAATTGCCGCGTACCAGATGTTGGCCATGTACGAGTACCCCGCGTCATTCGGATGGACGCCCCCCGACGTGAGGTCGCTGAGCGGCATCTTGCTCATGTCGACCCCCATGATGTGCTGCCCTCTTGCGGCGTGCGCCTGGATGATCCCCGGGATCTTGCTGTTGTAAGCCATCTGCGCCGCGGTGGTTGAGGAGTTTGAGGTACCGGGGGGCGTGATCTGCGCGAGCACGATCAGAGCGCTGGGCGCGTCCTGCGCGATCTTCTCGACCAGCGCATCCAGGCGCGTAGCCATGCTGCTCGTGCCGGCGGCGAACAGGTCATTGGTCCCGATGTGCAGCAGGATGATATGCGGGCCATAGCTGAGCGCGGGGCTGGGCACCAGCGTTGAAATCCCGCTATAGCTGTTGTAGCCCGGGTCGATGGTCCACCCGGCATGCCCCTCATGATGGGCCGGAAAGGTCTGGCCGGACACCGTCGCCGGCCCACGGGTCTGCGAGCCAACGAAGGTGATCTTCTGGTTGGCCGCGACGACCAACTTGAAAAGCTGCGAGCGGTAGCCAGCCGTGTCCGTCGACTTGGCGCCCTCGGTAATCGAATCGCCGAACGGCAAGATTTTGCAGACACTGCCGTCCGTCGGGCACGGAGCGTACGGGACCGTCCCGGTGACGGTGAGGGAGATCTGGTCGATGACCGCGAAATAGCTCGTGCTGCTCGAGGTCTTGCCTGTGACGGTGAAACGAATCAAGTGATTGCCGCTCGACAAAGTCGCCGCACCCAGGCTGCAACGAACTTGAAATGCCGACGAGGCCGCATACTGATTACACGACGGTCCTTGGTTGACGCCGTCGATGCTGGCCTGCACGATGCCGCGATTGGCGTTCGATTTGTACAACATCGCGACGTCATAAGTACCGGCGGCGACATTCGGCAGGGTGAATTCGATCCAGTCGCCAACCGCGGGCGTGGTGGTCGTGAATTGCACGTAGGCGCCCCCGCTGGCGCCGCTCTCGGAGGTCACCTTGCTGCCCGCCGCCGAGGCCGTGCGTGCCAGTGCCTCGGCCTCGTAGGCCGCGGATGTTCCGCCGCCGGCACCGCCGCTTCCTCCGGTGCTCGTGCCGCCGGTCGCCGAGCCGCCGGTCCCCGAACCTCCGGTGCCCGAACCTCCGGTGCCCGTGCCTCCACCTGAGACCGTGAGGGAGATCTGGTCGACGATCTCGAGGTAGCTCGTGCTGCTCGACCTCTTGCCAACCGCGGTGAAACGAATCACGTGATTGCCGCTCGACAAAGTTGCCGTGCCCAGGCCGCAACGAACCTGAAATGCGGGCGTGGCGGCATACTGGTCGCACGACGCCCCTTGATTGACGCCATCGATGCTGGCCTGCACGATGGCGCGGTTGGTGTTCGACTTGTAGAGCATCGCGACGTCGTAAGTGCCGGCAGCGACATTCGGCAACGTGAACTCGATCCAGTCGCCGACCGCGGGCGTGCTGCTGTTGAATTGCACGTATTGTCCGGCGCTGGCACCGGTTTCCGTCGTGACCTTGCTTCCTGCCGCCGAGGCCGTGCGCGCCAGCGTTTCGGCTTCGTAGCTCGTCGAGGTGAGAGCGGAGACCACCGTCTGGGTCGCCCCTTCCTCTGGTGTCTGCTCACCGCATGCCAGAGATGACAGGGACAACATCGCCCCGATGAGCAGATGTCCAAACTTCGGTGTCCGCGCGTCTGTTCTGTCGTGCATCCAATATCCCTCGCTGAAAGTGTTGGCGACAATGTTCGTCGCCAACGATGACGGTATCACGGCTTCTCCGCCGTTGTCCCCCGAGGCGCGCAGGGTCTCGCCTGCGAGTTGACCGAGCGCGCCAAGAGGGGACACGCCCGACAGCGTCATTCGAGACCGACGCGGTCGAGCGCGCGCACTCCGGGCTGACAATCCGGGTTCGGCCAGGGTTTCTATGCAACCGCCTCCCGGGAATTCGTTACTATCGGTCCGAACGAGGGAGGCCGATGAACCGCAAGTGGCGGATTGGTCTGGGTGTGCTGCCGTTGGTCCTGGTCGTTGCCTGCAGTGGGCGAACGTTGAGCACTGACGGTCGCGCGGACGGATCCGTCGGGGACGGGCGTGTGGCACCTGGCGGACGACGGGGCGGACCGGCAACAGGGACCGGCGCCGGTCTGGCCGGCCAGTCAGGCACATTCGGACCGGGGACCGGAGGCAGCGCAGAAGGCCCGGGTGGCCTCGGTAGCGCCACTGGCGGCAGGACGGCCGGCGGGAGCGGCGACATCAGCGGTCGAGGCGGTGCGGCTCCCTCGACCGGCAACGGCGGCACGCCGGGCGGCGGCGCGCGCGGCGGCGGGATAGGAGGGGCCGGGGGAGGCGCCGGGGGAGGGGCCGGGGGAGGCGCCTGTCGGACTTGCCGAACCCTGAGTCTGGCGATCGACGCGCGCGATCTCGTCTACGACCCAGCACGAAACGAGCTCTATGTCAGCGTTCCGGGCGACGCCGCGGCGTACCCGAACACCATCCTGATCGTCGATCCGTCCACGGCGTCGATCCAGTCGGCCATCCCGATTGGTTCCGATCCGGGGGTGCTGGCGCTATCCGACGACGGCTCGACGTTGTGGGTCGGCATCGACGGCGCGTACGCGATTCGCAAGGTGACGATGAGCGCGACCCCTCCGGTGGTCGGCCCTCTCGTGCACCTGCCCCAAGCTGGATCCAATGGATCCAATGCCTACTTCACTGCGGCCTCGATGGCGGTGCTGGCTGGCGCCCCGCGCTCGGTGGTGGCGGTGCTGTCCAACGGCTCCGACACGAACGAGGTCCGGGTATACGACGACGGGGTGCCGCGTTCGACGGCCGTGACCAACCTCGCGGGCGGCGCATTCTCCAGTCCCTCCGTCATTGCGGGACCACCGGGAACCGCGTTCGGCACCGACGGTGGTGGGCGTTCCTTCTACGTGTACACCGCGTCCCCCTCTGGTATCACGGCGACATCGAGCTTCGCGGCCCTGGTCCGCGACACCGCACGAGACAGTCTTGCCTACGTCGGCCGTCGGGTGTTCTCGGGCGGCGGTGGCGACGTGATCGACGTCGCCGCCGCCGAGCCGTACTGGGTGAGTCGCCTTCCGTACCCAGGCCAGGTCGCGCGCCGCGATCCGATGTCGGTGATGATTCTCTCCGTCGTCAATTTGCCGTTCCCTTCCGTTGAAAGGACCGACCTCCGGATCTATGCGAGCGACACCCTCGCCGAGCTCGCGACGGTACCGATTCGCGACAGCGTCGGCGCCACGTACTCGCATTTGGTGTATGCGGGCGGCGATGCGGCGGCATTCATCAGGCACAGTCAGTCCGTCGACGCCCCCCCGTTCGCCCTGATGGTCGTCCACGATCCGGCGCTTGGCACGCCCCTCGACGCCAACGGGGGCGCGGGCGGAGCCGCCGGCGCAGGCGGAACGGGCGGAGGCGCCAGCGTCGGCGGAACCGGCGGAGCCGCCGGCGCCGATCCTTGCCCGGGGTGCAGCATCGCCGCCGTCGACGCCTACGGCCGCGACATGGCCTTCGACTCAACCCGCAAGCTCATCTACGTTGCCTCCGACGCTCTGGCGGCGTCGCATCCCAGCTCGCTCGTCACCGTCGACGCGGCGAACGGCGCGGTGGCATCGGTCGTCCCCGTCGGCAACGATCCGCAATCGCTGGCGCTGTCCGACGACGGCTCGACGCTGTGGGTCGGCCTGGCGGGCGAGCGACGAGTCCGGCGGGTGACCCCGGGCGCCACGCCCCTGCCCGGCCCAGCCTATTCCTTGCCCATGTTGCTGACCACGAACGAGGCGTCCGTGCCCATCTCCATCACCGTCCTGCCGGGGACGCCGGGCTCGATCGCCGTCGGGGTGTCCGGGGACATGTCGTTCACGAGCCGCGGCCTGTTCATCCTCGACGATGGCCAGCCGCGCGCGAACTTCGTTCAGCCCCCCGAAGTGGCGGCACACTTTCTCACCAACGGCCCGCCCGGATACCTGCTGGGCGCCGGCGAGAACGACAACCTGCTCGCGTTTCGGCTGAGCGCCGCGGGCGTCACCATGGAATCCTACGGCGGCCTCTTCAACAACGGCGACGCGACCGATTTCCTCTACACCGGCAACGCAGTCTACGCAGGCACGGGAGAGGTCATCGACCTCGGCAATCCGAACGCGCCGGTGCCCGCCGGGCGGTTTCCTGCCGGCGGCGCTAACTGCCTGCTGGCGAGCCGCAGCGCCACCCGCATGATGATGCTGTGCGCAGACTACGGACCGGGCGGAGTCCTGCTCATGCTCGACAGCGCCCACTTCACCCAGGTCGGCTCGCTGACGCTGCCGCCCAAGCCAGACGGGGACGTGTGGGTAAAGTTCGCTTACCTGGGCGGCGACGCGGTCGCGATGCTCGGGAGTCAGACCTCCCTGCACATCCTCCGAGCGCCTATGATCGGGTCGCCCCCCTGAGGCGAGCCGGGGGGCGGGTCCTCAGGAGGTCCGCCTCGATGGACCGGGCAAGAGAGCTTCAGCGACGGCGGCCCGCTCGGCGCTGCACAACCATCGCGCCGGCGGCCAGCAGCGCAAGCAAGAAGTTGGTCGTGCGCGGCGGTCGCCCCCCCACTTCGCAGCCGCCGCCGTCGGCCCGCGGCGCGCTGTTGCCACTGGTGGGCGCGACCGGCGATGCCGGGGGTGGTGGTGTGGCGACGGCGCTGCTCGGCTCGACGGCGCTGAGCTCCGCCGACGCGGTGTTACCGAACGCGCCGAGATTCACCCGGCCGCCGTTGGGTTGCGGTTCCTGGTCGAAGGGGTCTTGGGGATCCCCGCGGTCGGTGGTCGCCTGCGGGCCATCGAGGCGAAGGTCTCCCTCGTCGGCCCGTTGAAACTGGACGGCGACGGTCAGGTCACCGGCGCCTGGCGTGACATTGTCGAGGTCGGCGCGGTTGGCAAACAGGTCGCAGTAGCGGGTGGTGAGCACGCCCGCCTGCCCAGCCGCCAAGCCGTGCTCGTTGTCGGTGATGATGGTGTTGCGCAGCTGCGTCGGTCCAAACGCTCGGACGCCGACGCCGTTGTGGGTCACGGTGCCGTTGATCAGCTGGGCTTCGCTGCTCGCGCTCACGTCGAGGCCGGCGTCTCGATTGTCGCGCAGGATGATGTTGCGCAGCTCCACCGCCTTGGTGTGGCTGACGGCCACGCCGATGGCCGCGCCTTCGATCTTCAAGCCGCGGATTTCGGCTCTGGCGGCCCCTCCCCCGTCGACGGCGATTCCGATGGCCGCGCCGGCCGCATCGATCCGGGTCAGGTGGGGGCCGGCCCCTATGAGGCTCACGCCGCTTGGCAGATGCAGGGTGCCGGACAGGGTGTAGGTTCCGACGCCGAGCCCAATCGTTTGGCCTGCGTGCGCGGTTTGAAGAGCAGACGCCAGGCCCGGGACCGGCACGCCGTCCACCGACACAGCGGGCATCGCCACCGCCCGGAAGGCGTTCGGCGGAGACCACGGAGACCAGGCGCCCGACGGGTCGCGACTGCGAACGGAGAAGACGTAATCGCCGGCGGGCAGCTGCAGGGCAGCGGTCGTGCTGGTTGTCGTCAGCTCCTTCTGCCAGGTGTGCAGAATCTCTCCATCGTTGTCGTAGCGAACCTGATAGGTGAGCGTGTCGCCGTCAGGATCGGACGGGGCCGCCCAGCCGAGGACTATCGACTGCGCATCGACTGTGCTGCCGCTGCTCGGAAGAAAACCGCCGGTCGAGACACCGGGCGGCAGGTTGCTGCTGGACGCGAAGGCGTGGAGCGTCCCCGCGTCGGTCGCGACGACGAGCTGGCCGTTGGCGAAGACCGGCGAGCCGCGCGTGGGGCCAGACAGCGGCGCCGACCAGCGCTCCACCCCTGCCGCCACATCGATGACGGCGATCCGGGGGTCGAGCGTCGAGGCAGAGGCGGCCAGCACCTCACCATGGGATCCGTGAAACAGCGCCGGCGTTGGGCACATCCCCAACGTCGGTATGAGATTCGGATCGCCGGTGAGGCGGCGACCGTTGGCGAGCATCCATGCAACCCGCGCCGCCGTAAGGTCCACCGCGACCGTGTACTCCCGGATCAGCCACCGGTTCGCGACCCCTTGTGCCGCGGTGTCGAGCGCCTCGTCGACGCGCATGTCAAACATGAGGCGATCGCTCGTGCCAGCGGCTGACGAGATCACGCGGTCCTGATGGAGCCGCGTCCCCGGCGCCGCGTCGACCGGGACAGCGATCTCGATGGGCCATCCAGCGATTGGTACCCCGGTGAGCAGGTCGACGGCGAACATGCGTTTGTCATCGCCACCCGGGAGCATATAGACGCGCCCGTCCTGCACCAGCGGAGACGAAAGATTGACCGCGCCGGCCGTCTCGAATGTCCACTGCTTTGCGCCGCTGGTGGCGTCAAAGCTATGATACCGCCCCTGCATCTCCCCGACGATGACATGACCGTTCGCCACCGCGACTGACGTCTCGGACGGCTGTTGCAATGCGGCCTCGGAGGTGGACCAGATCGTGGCGCCTGTCCCAGGGTCCAGGCGGAGCACGCGGGGCGACGGGCTTCCCACGGCGATGAACAGGCCGCCGTCGGCGACCAGCGGCGACGAATAGGGAATGCCGCCCAGATCCCGCTGCCACATCTCGGCGCCGGTGTCGAGACGCAGAGCACGCAGGCGCCCATCGAGCGCGGCGACGTAGGTCCAGCCTTCGTGCAGCGCGGGTGAAGCGCGCAAGGCGGCGCCGACCGATACCGACCAGAGCGACGTTCCGCTCGCCTCTTCGATCGCCCGAACCTGACCATCAGACGTCCCCAGCACGATGAAGCCGTCCTGGACCGCGGGGCTGGCGATCAGCGCGCGGTACACGGCGTCACGTTGCGCGCCCATCGGGAGGCCGAACGACCACCCCCGCTGACCGAAGGAAGGCCCAGAGATCTCCGCGGAAAGTCGGGTGCGGGTCGGCCCGAGGCCCAGCTGGGGCCAGTCGTCCGCGCGCGCGGGCAGAGCCAGCAGCGTCAGCGCAAGCGCCAACGCGGCGCCGCCTGCGGACGAACGGACCGTACAAGACATCGTGATTATTTCGGCGGCTTGTCGGTCCGCCTTGAGAAGACTGCCAATGCTGCCGAGGTCAACCGCGGGGGGGGAGGCTCCCAGCGCGAAAACATGCCCGTGGACGGTCGGGACTCACACATGAAAACCAAACCGCATCCACTGAAAGCCGCGACCGCGGCGCTTTTCGGCTTCATCGCGGTGACCGGCGTCGCCGGCCGCGCCGATGCGACGGTCTACTACTGGGTGGCATCGTCAGCCTCCAACTGGAACACCGCCGCCAACTGGAACACCATCGCCGTCGGCGGCGGCACCTCCGCGGTGCCCGGCTCCAGCGATACGGCGACCTTCACCTCCTCCCGTCTCGGGGATTGCACCATCAACGCCACCGTCAACGTGCAGGGCATGAGCATCCAGGCGGGGTACACGGGGACGATCTCGCAGGGGACGAATCTCATCCGGGTCGGCACGGGCGGCTGGACGCAAGCGGCGGGAACGTTCACTGGTGGCACGGCGTCGATGTACACCTCGAATTTCACGCTGACGGGCGGAACATTTACGGCCACCTCGGGCCTGTTCAACGCCAGCGGAACCTTCAACGCGTCCGCCGGAACCTTCAAAGACAACGCGGGCACCCTGGTCCTGAGCAGCGCCTCTGCCAGCACCGTCACTGCCACCGGCGTCTTGAACAACCTGCGAATCGAGGACCCCACCGAGACAAATCTGGTCGGGTACTGGAAGCTCGACGATACCACCGGAACCAGCGCGCTCGACGTGAGCGGCAGTGGCTACACGGCGACGCTTGCCAACGGGGCCGGCTGGACCAGCAGCTTCCCGTCCACCGTCCAATTCGCTGATCCAGGGGCGTTGAGCCTGGTGCGCGCGAGCTCGCAATACGCCGACGCATCGGTAAATGCCACGCCAACGAACGCCGCATTCTCTGCCTGCGCGTGGGTCAACCTCAACTCCGTGGGTACGTTCCAAACGTTCCTGAGCATCGATGGCACGAACATAAGTGGGTTCTTCGTTCAGCTCAACGGTGGGACCGGAAGGTTCAATTTCACGATGCACTCCGTCGACAACACGACGACCGCCTATTACGTCGCGGACTCAACCACCACCGTCGCCACGGGAACCTGGTATCACCTGTGCGGCGTCTTCACCGGCAGCGTCGCCAGGCTGTACGTGAACGGAACGCAGCAGACCGGAGACGTCACGGTCTCGTCCACCTGGAACGCGACGGGCGGCCATACCATCATCGGCGCGGGCAAATGGGGGACGCGCAGCGACTACACCGACGGGTACATCGACGATGCACGCATTTACAACACGGCACTCTCGGCGACGCAGATCGCGTCGCTGGCTGCCGGAAAATATGCGAACACAGGCGGGGCGTCGACCTTCACCCTCGGCTCGGCATTGACGGCGAACGGCGCGCTGTCGCTCGATATCGGCACGCTGGACGTGTCGGCCAGCAACTACGTCGTCAAGGCTGCGTCGCTCACACAGTACGTAGGAAGCTTCACGCGGCGCTCGGGAACCGTCGTGCTTGGCAGTTCCGCTGACAGCACCATCAGCATCGGCGCATTCAACAACCTGCGGATAGAGGATCCCACCGAGTCCAACCTGGTTGGCTACTGGAAGCTGGACGAAACGCAGGGGGTCCGCGCGCGCGATTGGAGCGGGAACGGATACGCGGCCACGCTCGCCAACGGGGCCACCTGGAGCAGCAGCGTTCCCCCCACCGTCAAGTTCTACGACCCAGGGGTATTGAAGCTGTCTCGCGCAAGCTCACAGTATGCCGACGCATCGGTGACGGCCACCGCGACGAATGCTGCCTTCAGCGCCTGCGCCTGGGTGAACCTCACTTCGACCAACCTGTACCAGACCTTCCTGAGCATCGATGGCACGAACGTCAGTGGGTTCTTCCTTCAGCTCAACGGTGCCGGACTTTTCGATTTCGCGATGCGCTCCGTCGACAGTGTCGTCAGCACGCTTTACGAGGCGGACTCGACCACCACCCCGGTGGCAGGGACCTGGTACCACCTGTGCGGCGTGTACACGGGGAGCGTGGCCAGGATTTACGTGAACGGAAGTAAGCAAGGTCCGGACGTGACCATTTCGTCGACTTGGAGCGCCGCCGGCGGCCATACCATCATTGGGGCCGGCAAGTGGTCCGCCGCGCGATCCGACTATGTCGACGGCTACATCGACGACGTGCGCATCTACAACACGGCCCTGTCCGCCACCCAGGTGGCGGCGCTGGCCGCCGGTAAGTACGCCAACACGGGCGGGACGTCGACGTTTACCCTCGGGACCGCCTTGACCGTGGATGACACGGTGTCGATCGACAGCGGTACCCTCGACGTGTCGTCGAGCAACTACCTCGTCAACGCCGGGTCATTCGCACAGTACGCTGGCGCCTTCACGTCGCGTTCGGGAACCGTCGTCCTCGACAGCGCTTCCAACAGCGCCATCACCGCCACCAGCGCCTTCAGCAACCTGCGGATAGAGGACCCCACCGAGTCCAACCTGGTTGGTTACTGGAAGCTCGACGAAACGCAGGGGACCAGCGCGCACGATTGGAGCGGGAGCGGGTACACGGCCACGCTCGCGAACGGGGCCACCTGGAGCAGCAGCGTTCCCGCCACCGTGACGTTCTCCGATCCAGGGGTATTGAGGCTGTCTCGCGCAAGCTCACAGTATGCCGACGCATCGGTGACGGCCACCGCGACGAATGCTGCCTTCAGCGCCTGCGCCTGGGTGAACCTCACTTCGACCAACCTGTACCAGACCTTCGTGAGCATAGATGGCACGAACGTCAGCGGCTTCTTCCTTCAGCTCAACGGTGCCGGACTTTTCGATTTCGCGATGCGCTCCGTCGACAGTGTCGTCAGCACGCTTTACGAGGCGGACTCGACCACCACCCCGTCGGCAGGGACCTGGTACCACCTGTGCGGCGTGTACACGGGGAGCGTGGCCAGAATTTACGTGAACGGAAGTAAGCAAGGTCCGGACGTGACCATTTCGTCGACTTGGAGCGCCGCCGGCGGCCATACCATCATCGGGGCCGGCAAGTGGTCCGCCGCGCGATCCGACTATGTCGACGGCTACATCGACGACGTGCGCATCTACAACACGGCCCTGTCCGCCACCCAGGTGGCGGCGCTGGCCGCCGGACGGTACGCCAACACGGGCGGCACCTCCACGTTCACCGCGGGATCCAACCTGACCGTGAACAGCACGCTGGCAATCGACAGCGGCACGCTGGCGACCTCCAGCTACACCGTCTCGGCGGCCGCAACCGACAGCACGAAGACGGCGTACGTCAACTCGGGAACGCTCAGCGTCGGGTCAAACTCCGTCACACTGAATGGGGGCTTCGTCGTCCAGTCGGCAAGCTCGATCACGGAGGACACGACGGGTGGCAGCGTCGTTCTCGGCGCGGGCAAGACCGGTCTTTACCAGGACACCGCCGGGGTCATCGAGGGCTTCCCGACGGCGTCGTTCGACTGGAATACTTTCTCCTACTGGAGGACCTACGTCTCGTTCCGCACGTTCAGCGGCAGCACCGACCGCCTGCTGGCGCGCAGCGTGGACGGCGGAACGAAGTACTACTGGGACCTGCCGGCCGGCGTCGGCAGCTTGCTGGGGGCGCCGCGCTGGAACATGGAATCGAGCACCCACTATGTCTATCTCGTCACCACGCTCGGACGGGTGTACAAGCTGAAGGACGACGGGACGCAGTTCACGGTGGAAGCCGGCTGGCCGTACTTCAATACCGGCAGCGCCACGGCCAGCTCGCCATTGGTCAGCGACAGCAACAACCTCTACTGGTGCGGCCTCGACAGCGGCGGCGTGAACAACCAGCTCTTCAGCCTGACGCTGGCGGGCAACCCGCCGACTCTCAATGGAACCAGCGCCTTGACTGGTTCCGTCACCGCCGCCCCTACCATCGCCACCATATCATCGGTGCCATACATCTTCACGGCCCACCTCGCGAAGGTCTACGAGACGCCGGTGACGCTGGCTGCAGGCACCACCAGCTCCCAACCGACCACCGCGGTCAACGGGCGCGTGACCGTGGCTGGTGGCAGGGTGATCTTTCCGGAGGACAACGGGAAGATCTGGTCGCTGAGCGCCAGTAATCTGACGACGGGCGGGTTGAGCTATCAGGACACGAATGCGACCAATCATCCCGGAGCGCCGGCCTGCAGCGCCGGGAATCAATGCGAGGTGATGAACCTCTTTTACGATCTGCGCACCGATCGCATCATCTTCGGCGACAAGGACGGCCACCTCTACAGCGTGACGGGCAGCACGATGACCGCCGCGACCGGTTACCCGTGGCGACCTGGCACGTCGAGCGATGTGTTTGCCACGGCACCCGTCTATCTCAGCGGCGTGATCGCCATCGGCGCCGTCAACGGGAACGTGTACATCATCGATCAGAACAACGGGACAGGGCCCGCCCTGATTCGCACCTACGCCTTGGGCTCAGCGGTCTCGAGCATCTCTATCAACCCGGAATCCGACAACGCGAACGGCGACTACCTGGTCGGCACCGCCTCCGGCAAGCTCTACTACATGCCGGTCGAGTCCGATCCGACGCCGGGTTCGATCTAGTCGGGGAGCCTGCGCCGGCAGGGACCAACGCCCGACATCCTCTGGAGCGACGGCGTGCTTGGGCCATGCAGCGACTTCCCGAAACCGCGGCTCCACCCTCGCGCCAAACCCCGCTTTGTGATCGCCCACGCTCGTCAGTCGCGAGCGAACTGAACTAGACCGCTTTCGAGTCGACTGGATCGAGCGCCCTCCGCGCCTCTCCCGCGAAAGCGGGGGAGGCCGACGAGCCGCAGGCTCGTCGGGTGGGGGCAAACCTTGCAAGGTTTCCCCTCCCCCGGCACCTTCGGTGCCGACCCCTCCCGCTTCGCGGGCGAGGTGCCAGACTTGGCCACGTCGCACATTCGCTTCAACGTGAAAGCGGTCTAGTGCTTGCGATCCGAAGTTCGTTCCGGGAAGCCGTGAACGTCTTGGAGGGTCCAGGGGAAGGTGTCGGCGACGACGGTGACGAGCTCTTCAAGCGAGCCGCGAAACGGGGTCGGCTCCCAGCGGCCGTGATGATCGGCGATGTGGAGGAACCAGACGTGGACGCCGTCGCGGGTGAGGCGCAGATGCTTGTACGCGTCGCCCTGAGGTCCTGATTCGACGATGACCGTAGCGCCGTGTTTGCGCGCACGGAGGTGGGCGAAGTCGCGGGCGTGAAGCAGGCGCTCTACGGTCTTGGCGTGGGATTCTTCAGCTTGCTGCTTGGGCATCGGGGGTCGCCACAGGTGCGGCTTGCCGCCGATTCTTGACGTGGTCCGTCCGCCAGGTCCAGCGAAACGGATGGGCCTCGGCTCTGTTCCAGTGCTGGATGAAGGCCTCGACCTCGTTCTTCTGGTGCTCCATCGACCCGAAGTCGCCGTAACGAAGGATTCGCCGGTGGAGGATCGAGAACCAGATCTCGACCTGGTTCATCCACGAGGCGTGCTTCGGCGTGTAGGTGAAATGGAATCGGCCGCCATGGCGAGCATTGAAGCGCAGCCAGCGGTCGTCCTTGCCATCGTAGTGGACGTTGAGGTTGTCCCAGACCACGTGAACTTGCTGCGTGGGATATCTGCGCGCTAGCGCCTCCATGAAGTCGACCAGCGCGGGGGCCGTCCGACGCGGCAGCACGCGACCCAGAACCTTTCCCGTAGCGACATCGAAGGCCGCCAATAGCACCTGGGTGCCGTGCCGCTTGTACTCGTACTCGTATCGGACGGTGCCGTCGTCGTGGGACACGTGAGTGGGATGACGCCGTTCCAAGGCCTGCATCGGCTTCTCGTCGACACACACGACGACCGCGTCTTTGGGAGGATCGAGGTAGAGGTCGCAGACCGCCTCCGCCTTGGGCAGGAAGCTCGGATCTTCACTGTGAAGCCACTGGGCAATGTGGTGTGGGCGGATCTCCTTGAAGCGCAGGATCCGGCCAATCTCGCTGGTGCTGAGACGGTACCCGGTCTTCGCCGCCAAGACGTCCGAGAGCGAGGCGTAGGTCCACACGTCCCTGAACCGCATGATCTCGTGATTCGGCCGCTCGCATGCCAGCCGCACCAGCTGACAGCGAATCGCCAATGGCACCGTCGCCGGCCGGCCGCTGCGGGCAGCATCTTTCAGCGTCTCCAGCGATGGCCTGTCCTCGAATCGCCGAGATTGGGGCGCTCCGTCAACTGCCTCCCATGCTTCCCGGGCCCTGGCGGGCCCTGCCGGGGCCAGGCCGCCCGGTGAACGACTTCGCCAGGCAACCCGAGCGGGGAAGCCGGAGCCCGAATCGGAAGGGATGGTCCTTGCCGCCCTGCCCGGCGCAACACTCGCTGCCGGGCAGCTGACCCTCCTGAATGAGACGCTCCGCGTCCCGTTCGGGGAGGACTCGGGTGGCGAGACCCACTACTTCGTCCGCTTCAACCGGCTCGACGTCGGCGTTTTCGCGCGCGTCTGAGCCGGCGCCGAAGTAGCCGCCGGCTCGGGCGCGAAGTGGCTACTGGCCGTCTCCCCGGAGGTAGACGAGGTTGAAGTAGTCGAGGAACACGCGATAGCCGGTTCCGGTGCCGCCGTGGGTCTTGGTGATCACCTTGAACTGGAAATAATTGATGCCGCGAATGAACGGGTAGTCGTAGGGCAGGGGAAGGTCGACATAGCCGGGGGTGGTCGCATATGTATCAATCTGCGGTCCCACCGGTTCGACGTGGCACTGTCCCGGCGCGTGCGTGCTCGCCAGGCCCGGGCAATTGGCCATGGGGAAGTTCGGGAGGTCGGACCAGAAGACCTGAAACTTTCCCCCGTTCGGACCGGTCCGGAAGCGAACGTGAGGCTCGTAGTACGCGTCCTCGGGGGCGACGACCGCGAACGTCACGAAGTCGCCAGGAGCGGCCGCGCGCAGGTCGGTGCCGTAGCCGTTCGAGAACTTCGGGTCTTGGATGACCCGGCTCTCCACGTTGCTGGTGAGCACCGGGAAGGTCTCGGTTTGCATGTTGGGGTCAAACTCGTACGCACCGATGTCGAACGGCGTGTGACCTGACCCGATGCCCCTCGGGAACCCTCGCTCGTCCTGGGCCAGACTGAAGCTGGAGATGTGGTCGCGTGCCGGGCTAGACGGATCGATCCGGTGGACGGGAATGTTGAACGGGCCTCCAGCCCCGTTGAGCCCCTCCGATCCGTGCACGAATTGCGGATCCACACCGACCAGGTTGTTCGTGCTGGGGTCATTGTTGAAATCCGCACCGGATGCGTTGCTGATCAAGCAATTGGTGACCGATGGGCTGTTGCTGTCCCCAGTCCAGAGATCGGGCGCATAAGAATCGGCGTCGCTGTTGTTGGCAATGATGGTTCCGTCCAACGACAGGAAAGCAGCGTCGCCCACCCAGTCCGCCACGCCGCCGCCGCTGCCGTCGGTGTTGTTGTACGCGATGGTCGAGCCGACGATGGAAAGAGTGCCGGTGCCGGCGGAAAGGTCCAGGCCCCCACCTTCGTAGCCGCTGGAGTTCGAGCTGACGGTCGAGCTTTTCAGCGTGAAGGTGCCCTCGCCAGCGTACCAGATGCCGCCTCCACTGAGGGAGCACTGATTCCCGTCGATGGTGGAGTTGGTGATGGTCAGGTTTTGCTTGCTGGCGAGGAAATAAATGCCCCCCCCGCTGGCCGAGTCGACACCATTGGAGGCCAGCTCAGAGTTGTTGATGGTCACCCCGATGCCGTTGGTGGCGACACCGCTGTTGCCAAAGGTGTAGACGGCGGAGCCCTGCAGGGCGAACGTCGAGGTCCCGCGCGTGCTTTGGCCCTGAATCGCATTGCCCGAGCCCGAGCCGCCGCCTAGGAGGAAGAGATCCTTGAAGATGACCGCGATGGTGCGGGCGCTGTCGTCGAGGGTAAACAGGGCACCACCACCCGAGCCGGCCGCGGCGAGGGTGGTACGCATCAACCCCTGTCCTGCCAGCCCGGCCACCCCTTGAATGGTCACGCTTCTGCTCAAGCGGAGCCCCACGCCGGCCGCGAAATCATAGCGGAGCGCCTTCAACTGAATGACGTCGCTTCCCGTTCCGGCGGGGCATCCCGAGAACGCTCTCGCCGTGTTGACCGCGGTGATAGCTTCCGCCAGACCGCAATGGCCATCGCTCGCAGAGATCGCGGTGCTGGTGGTGTCGACCTTAATGATTGCCGCCCGCGCCAGCGGCCCCGACAGACCGATGATGGCGGCGATGGTCCCGCCCACAGCGGCCCTGACCAACAAACGAACGTTTCGCTCGGACATGCTCGATACCTCTTCCTGCAAAAGCGACGACACCACGAACTCTCGACGATCCGCGAGTGAATGGCAGCCGGCAGGTGCCGGCAGTGAAGCGACGCGAGAACGTCGTCGAAAATTGAACGCGCGCCGGTTGGTGGCGCGCAGCATAGGCCATGCGCCTTTGTGCGTCCATCCGCCGTCTCGGATGGGGATAGGACTTTCAAGCGGGTTTGTCCGAGAGGATAAGCAGAACAAGCGCCGGGTTGTCCCGCGGGATACTGCCGCGCCTCGAGACGCGGACGCGCGTGGTGGTGGTGGTCCACCAGCTGGAAGCGGCCAAGCCAACGAACACCGGCACGCTGGCCGCGCGCTGCCTGCAGAACAGCGCCGTCGTCTACCGGGGCCGCGCGCCCGACGGCACACCGGTCGCGGACCCGTCCCCCATGGTCCCGGACCGTGCGCAGGGGTTGGTGCTGTTTCCCGATCCGGAGGCCCAGCCGCTGGACGCCTGGCGCGGGCGTGAGGTGACGCTGATCGTTCCGGACGGAACCTGGTCCCAGGCAGCCCGAACCCGCCAGCGCCTTCCGGAGCTGTCCGGGTTGCCGTGCGTCGCGCTCCCGCCCGACCTTCGCGAGGTCCACCGGCTGCGGACCTCGCCGCGTCCCGGCCGCCTGGCCACGCTGGAGGCGGTGGCCGTCGCGCTCGGGATCCCCGAGGGACCGGCGGTCGAAGAAGCGTTGATGCGCGTCTACCGAACCATGACCGACCGGGCCCTCTGGACCAACGGGCGGATCAAGACCGAGGACGTGACCAGCGGGATCCCGGCCGGCGTGCAACCGCACCGACCTCTCGGTTTGCCGGGCTGAACCCCGCGCCCGCGGACCGCCGCCTCAAAACGGAAACTCGAACCCGGCGGTCAGGCCGAACACACCGTCCCCGTCCCGCTCGGTCGTGTGGCCATTGGCGTCGACCGCGAAGCGTGGCGCGTCCGAGCGAATCATGCGCGTGCCGGCCAGCCCCAGCTGGATACGCGGCGGCGTCAGCCCCTCGCGGCAGCGGGTCCGCGACAGCGGAATCTCCACGCCTACGCCCAGTGAGATTCCGTAGCTGGTCACGGCCTTGTCGGAGGCGACCACCATTCCGTCGTCGGAGACGAAGTTCACCTGCTTGGCGCCCACAGGGACGCTGGCGATCCCTTCGCCCATCAATGACGGAACGACGTAGCAGTTGGGCAGCGACAGCACCGCCCCCAGATCGGCGGCCATGAATCCGCCGCCCGCCGGCGCATAACCGCCCCCCACCCCGCCAAACGCGGCGACGAAGCGGCCGGCGTTGCTGACCTTGGCGCCGGCGCGCAAGGCGTAGATGTTGCGATCGAGGTCGGGGAAGCCGTCGTATTGCAGGTGTGCCCAGGTGGCGTCCGCATCCACCTCGACCCCATCGCTCACGCCGCGGCGCACGCCCACGCTCCCGGCCGCCACGGCCGGATCGAACACGCCCGACAGGGCGCCGCCATGCACGCCGCCGACGGTCTCGCCGCGCGCAACCGTGCCCGCGCTCTCGAGGTTGACGAACCGCGCCGGCGGCGAGACGACCGTGTACGAACAGGCGCCACCCACCAGCGCCAAGGCCACCATCGTGACGCCTGCAATCACCCTTTGGCTCATGCGGCCCGTGCCAGTGCAACCGCCGGGCCGCCACCGAAGGTCCGGCCAGAGCCGGGGATTCGCCCGTCTGGACGATGACCGGTGTCGAAACGTGAACACCACACCCGGTTGTCCGCTGACAGATGTACGCGTCGCCCATTTCCTCGAGTCGGCAGGGCGGCGAGTCGCGGCGGCCGTCGTGTAAGCTTCGCGCCCGGAGGTCACGGATGAAGACGCGCGCGGCGGTGGCGTTCCAGGCGGGCAAGCCGCTGGTCATCGAAGAGGTCGAGCTGGAAGGCCCCAGGGCGGGCGAGGTGCTGGTCGAGATCAAGGCCACCGGCGTCTGTCACACCGACGAGTTCACGCGCTCGGGCGCCGATCCCGAGGGCTTGTTCCCGGTGATCTTCGGGCACGAAGGGGCCGGCGTGGTCGTCGACGTCGGCCCGGGCGTCACGTCGGTCGCCAAGGGGGACCACGTCATCCCGCTCTACACGCCCGAGTGTCGCGCCTGCAAGTCGTGCCTGTCGCGCAAGACCAACCTCTGCACGGCGATCCGCGCCACGCAGGGCAAGGGGGTCATGCCCGACGGGACCAGTCGGTTCTCGCTGGGCGGCACCAAGATTCACCACTACATGGGCTGCTCGACGTTCGCCAACCACACCGTCCTGCCGGAGATCGCGGTGGCGAAGGTCCGGCCGGACGCGCCCTTCGACAAGATCTGCTACATCGGCTGCGGCGTCACGACGGGGATCGGCGCGGTCATCTACACGGCCAAGGTCGAACCCGGCGCCAACGTCGTGGTCTTCGGCCTGGGCGGGATTGGCCTCAACGTCGTGCAGGGGGCGCGGATAGCCGGCGCCGACCAGATCATCGGCGTGGACGTGAACCCGGGGCGCGAGGCGCTGGCGCGCAAGCTGGGGCTGACCCACTTCGTGAACCCCAAGGTGCTGGGCGGCGATCTGGTCGCGCACCTCGTCGAGCTGACCGGCGGGGGCGCCGACTACAGCTTCGAATGCGTGGGCGACGTGACGCTGATGCGGCAGGCGCTGGAGTGCTGCCATCGCGGCTGGGGCGTCAGCGTCATCATCGGCGTCGCGGGCGCGGGCAAGGAGATCGCGACCCGCCCCTTCCAGCTGGTCACCGGGCGCGTCTGGAAGGGGACGGCGTTCGGCGGCGCGCGCGGGCGAACCGACGTCCCGCGCATCGTCGACTGGTACATGCAGGGGAAGATCGACGTCGACAGCCTGGTCACGCACAAGCTGCCGCTCGCGCGCATCAACGAGGCCTTCGATCTGATGCACGCCGGGACTTCCATCCGCACCGTCGTCGAGTTCGGGTGAGCCCGATGTCCGGCCTGGTCACCAAGAAAGAGCACCGCTGCTTCGACGGCCTGCAGGGTTTCTACGAACACCAGAGCGCCGCCTGTGGCGGCCCCATGCGCTTCGCCGTGTATCAACCACCGGCCGCGTTGCGGGGCGAGCGCGTCCCGGTCCTCACCTACCTGGCCGGGTTGACGTGCACCGAGGAGACGTTCGCCGTCAAGACCGGCGCGCAGCGGGTGGCCGCGGAGCTGGGGCTGGCGCTGGTCTCCTGCGACACCAGCCCGCGCGCCACGCGATTGCCCGGCGACGACACGACCGACGACTTCGGGCTAGGCGCCGGGTTCTATCTGAACGCGACCGAGGCGCCCTGGTCGAGCGCCTACAACATGTACAGCTACGTGACGCGCGATCTGCGCGAGGTGGTCGAAGCCCACTTCCCCGTCGACGGCGCCCGACAAGGAATCTTCGGCCACTCGATGGGGGGACATGGCGCGCTGGTGATCGGGCTGCGCAACCCGGACGCCTACGCGAGCGTCTCCGCCTTCGCGCCCATCGGGACACCCAGCCAGGTCCCGTGGGGCCAAAAGGCCTTCGCCGGCTACCTGGGCGGTGACCGCCGGGCCTGGGATCAGTGGGACGCGGCCGCGCTGGTCCGCGCGGGCCACCGCTTCGAATGGCCGATTCTTGATCGACCAGGGGACCGCCGATCCGTTCCTGAGCAAGCAGCTGCGCCCCGAGCTGTTCGAGGCGGCCTGCGCCGAAGCCGGCCAGCCGCTGGAGCTGGCGCGACGCGACGGCTACGACCACGGCTACTTCTTCGTCAGCAGCTTCATGGAACGCCACCTCCGCTGGCACCACCAGCGGCTCACGGAGTGAGAGGCGTCACCGCCTGGTCGGCCCGTCGGGCCAGGACAGCCGGCTCACGGCGGCGTCGATGCCGTCCAGGTCGGGCTTGTAGAACACGGGCGCGTCGAAGCTGACGGCCAGCATCGGATCGTTGGTCGCCGTGACCGCCAGGCAGGGGATTTCGCGATGCGGGCCCTGGTGGATACTGCGAAGAAAGGCCGCCCCCCCGCCGGCAGGTCCAGGTCGACCAGCATCAACCCGGGCAGCTCTTGCTGCAGGATGGCGGCCGCCTGCGAAGGGGTCGCCGCGCACCGCAAGCCAAACCCCTCGGCGACCGCCAGCATCGCAGGCCAGTGTTTCGGTTCGTCGTTTTCGACCGCGCGGTTTCTCCGTAACGAAGGGCCGTTTCAGGAGACGGCCGGAGCCGACTGGTCGTTCGATCCCAGACATATCCGGGAGGTGGCCTCCAATAAAGCTCGCCTCGACGAGCCCAACGCGACAGCGCGATCCTTCAGCGCGTACTGTCGATTTGTCGACTCACGATGCTCCTCCTTCGGCCCAAGTAGAAATGTCCCGTTTGAGACGCACCGCGCGCTCTCGTGGGGGGACTGATGCCGAAGGGATTGGTGACGATGTCCGCGAGCGAAATCGACCGAGGCGAACTGGCCTCTCGCAGGCGTGGACGTACCAGCAATCGGAAGCTGGCCGTTGACAACCGCACGGAATCAAAGTGTTCGTCGCCATCCTGAATGCCTTCGGCATCATGGACCAGACCTTCGGAGACGGATCCGCCACCGGCCCCTTGCCCGAGTTGATGGTCTGACCGAAGGGATCGTCGAACCGCGCAAAGGCGGTAGGCCCTGTGTTCCCAGCTTCCGTGTACATTCGGCGGTCAGGCTGATGACGCCCGGGGCCATGGTCTGTCGGGACAAACTGAAAGGACGACAATGCAACTGATTCGCTTTACGAACCCAACACGACTCGCTTGGGTCGCCGCTCTCGCGCTCCTCGCCGGAGCATGTGCCCCCAGCGACCCTGTGTCGTCGGCGACTGGTGGTAAAACGGGGTCGACGGGTGGAGCCGGGATACCGGGTACCGGCGGCAGCACCAATCTCGGCACCGGGGGGGGCGCGACGGCGACCGGTGGGACGGATGCGACGGGCGGCTCTGGTACCGGTGGAATCGCCGATTCTGGTACCGGCGGCGCCGGCACTGCAACGGGCGGCACAAACGCCAGCGGCGGCGCCGGCGGCCAGGGTCAATCCACCGGGGGCGCCGCCGGCGGCGCGACCACCGGCGGCGGGTGCGGCGCAGCCGCCTTTTGTGACGACTTCGAACGCACGATGCTGGGAACGGATTGGATGATCGAGAACGCCGCGAGCATGATCGCAATCGATACGGCCCAGCACCATTCGGGGATGAGTTCGGTGCACATCCAGTACGGCACCGGATTGGTGAACGCTTTCCTCAACTCCGCCAAGGGATACCCGTTCCCCAATGATTCGTTCTGGGGCCGGGTCTGGCTGTACGCGAAGACCACCGCCGAAACGAATCATCACGTCTATATCGATTTGCAGAATTCCGCGCAGAAAAATGTGTCGCCGAACCCGTCCGTACGGATACTCAACACGCAGAAAATGTCCTTCATCGCGACCAACACCCTGGGCGACAAGAACGGAACTTCGGCTGTTCCCATGCCCCAAGACAAGTGGAGCTGCTTCGAGTGGCACATCGCCGCGATGGGCGGAAAAGGAACGGTTGAACTGTACCTGGACGGGACCGTGGTCCCCGGCACGACCCAAATGAACGTGTCCATTCCGAACGTGGACAGGACACGGCTCGGCCTCCAGCGCTTCGCTACCGGTGCAGCCGCAGAGCTCTGGTACGACGACTACGCAGTCGGCGCCGCCCGCATCGGTTGCAACTGATTATCCCCGGCGGCGGTCCGACCATGCGGTTGGTCGGACGCTGCTCCGGTTCTCCGCCGGAATCAGTAGCTTCCCATCCAGGCCGAAAGCGACCTTTTGTTCCCGTCAGAAACAGGGGGATTCAGGTCTCGTTCGGTCCTGGACAAGCCCTTCCGGGACGTGGCGGCGGCGATCAAGCTGGGGAGGCATGTGACACCGCGGGGAATGAGGCGGACGTATCAGGACCTGGCGCGAGCGGCGGAGATGAAGGACCTCGTAACCCGTGCCATCTCGGGGCACGCGACCGAGCAAATGCAGCAGCACTACAGCACGGTCGCGCAGACCGAGATGCGCGAGGGATCGCCAAAATCATCTCGCTGGCGGGCATTCGAGAAGCGATGGGAGCAGGTGGTGAGGAAGTGGTACGTGTTGGCTCTCTAAACGAAAACGGCCAGCTGGGGACCGCGTCCCAACTGGCCGATTCTGCTTAGCTTTTTCAGAGCGGGAGAAGGGGTTCGAACCCTCGACGTCCACCTTGGCAAGGTGGCACTCTACCACTGAGTTACTCCCGCGGACTGCGGCAGGGTTTCTAGGGCAAAAGCGGGGCGCGGTCAAGGCGCTCGAACAGGGCGACGACTTCGACGTGAAATGTCTGGGGCATGAGGTCGAGGGCGACGGCCCGGATCAGGCGAAGACCGGAGGCGGCCAGCAGGCGGGCGTCGCGCCCCAGCGTCTGGGGATCGCACGAGACGTAGACGACCCGTCGCGCGCGCGAGGCGACGTCCAGATGCGCGCGGTCGGCGCCCTCGCGCGGGGGATCGAGCAGCACGGTGTCTGCCGCAACGACCGGTGGCTTGGCCGCCCAGGTCGCGCCGGGGGCGTTGCCCCGGCCGCGCGCGACGGCCGCCGGGTCGCCGTCGCTGGCATGAACGTGTCCCGGCCACCGCGCCGCCAGATGGCGCGTGAAGTTCCCGCTGCCCGCGTAGAGCTCCACGATCGTCCCGGGGGTCTCGCCGACGGCCTCGAGCACCGCCGCCACCAGCGCGGCGTTCGCCGCCCGGCCCACTTGCGCGAACCCGCCGGCCGGCACACGCAAGGGCGCGCTGCCGGGCTCGGCCACGTCGACGGCCTGGCTGCCCCACACGGGCTGGCCCGCGATCGACAGGCCCGTGATGCCAGCCGCCTGCAGCCGATCGACCTGGCGCCGCGCGTGGCTCGCGCTGGTCCCGTCGGTGCGCCCGACGTTCACGTGGACGCCGTCCGCCCCCGCCTGAGCCTCGATCTCCAGCCCCGGCGCCAAGCCGGGCGCCACCGCTCGCAGCGCGCCGTACGCGCGCGCCAGCTCGGGCCCCGGCAACAGGCACACGTACGCCTCGCCAGGTCCGTGATCCACCACCTGGTGCGAGCGCCTGGCCCGGAAGCCGAGCGCCCCACCCTGCCCCACCGCCCACTTGGCGCGGTCGCGGTAGCCAAACGGCGGCCCCGCCTCGCGCACGGGCCCCACCTCCGTCCCCAGCGCCCGCGCCACGATGGCCTGCTTGGCGGCGCGTTGAGCGGCGATCTCGACGTGCTGCCACTGGCAGCCGCCGCAGGTTCCAAAGACGGGGCACGGGGCCGGGACGCGCGACGCGCTCGGCCGCTCGATCGCGACCACCTCGCCCCAGGCCACGCGCCCCTTTTCGCGTTCGATGCGGACGCGCACGCGCTCGCCAGGCGCGGCCAGCGGCACGAAGGTCGCGCGGCCGTCGGCGGGCGTCTCTTGGCCGGCAGGGTCGCGCTGGCGCCCGACCGCGTCGCCTCCCGGGGCCAGGCTGTCGATCTCGACGGCGACGGTCGCCGCCGAACGTGCGCCGTCGTCGCCCGGGCCCTGCGCGCCAGCCATGGCCGGCGGCCTACGGGAACGGCTGCGCGCTGCGGCCGCGTTCCAGGGTAAAGTCGAAGTAGCCGTCCAGCGTACCGCCGATCTCCGACGGCCGCGGCGGCGGCTGGTTCTCTTGCTTCGAGACGACGACGATCTGGTCGCCGAGCACGATGTGAAACCTCGCGCGCATCTGCTCGCCGAACTGGATGACGAAGTCGGACGGGACCGGCATTCGCTGGTCGGGCGCCAGCTTCGATTGCTCGGCGCTGCCGAAGTGCTCGAATGAAATCCAGCCGTCGAATGCGACCCCCGTGATGTTGGTGATGCCACACTTGGACAGCGCCCCAAATGAGGCACGCACATCCGTGTAGGGCGTCAGGTGAATGCGGGGCGACGTCGCCATCACCGACATCCCTCCGTCCAGCGACCCGCCTGGTCTGGGACTACCGGCGGGAACGCAGACGTCGCTGACGCCGCCGTCGCTGAATGCCGTGGCGGACCAGTCGCACCACATCGTCGACCCGCCGTCGGGCAGCGGCTCCGTCAGGTTGTACAGCGGCACCCCGTTCGCGTCCGTCGCCCCCCGCACGCAGCGTGCCACCTCGTACGAGTTCAGCACATCGACGTACAGCGTGTCGGCGTACTGGACGGCCAACCCGTTGTTCTGC
The DNA here is from genome assembly GCA_963737345.1 of uncultured Pseudomonadota bacterium. GTDB lineage: Bacteria > Myxococcota_A > Polyangia > Fen-1088 > Fen-1088 > JADGRB01. The sequence goes on from CAVTSM010000003.1 coordinate 589,815, forward strand.
AGACGGATGTGCATCTCGTTTGTGTGCATCCCGTTCTTCACGTTCAGGTCCTCGATCGGAACGCCCGCGAAGAACACGGGGTTCAGCGAGTAGGCCGTCGGGTCAGTCGGACCCCCGTCCCCGTGGATGCAGTTGTACTCGAAGATCTCGCCGATCGCGCAGCCCGAGCCGCCGCCGACGTTGCAGCCGGCAGCCAAGCAGCAGCCGCCCAGCGCCGCGGCGACGAGCGCCCCAGCGCCGCGCCTCACGCCTCGGGGCTCCGGACGCGCACCACGGTCCCCCGCGAGGCGTCCATGCGCCGCGCCGCGGATCCGTCTCGGCGCGCGATCTCGACCTGTCCGCCACTGCCGACGTAGGCCACCAGCGCACCGGGCTCCACGTCCGAAAACGTGCGCCCGACCAGCGGCGCGAACAACCCTTCGCCAGCCTCGACCTCGACCCCGATGTCGGCGTCGGGGGCGCCCACCAGCACCTCGCCGGGAAGCGAGGTGATGAGGTTGCCGAAGCCGTCGACGTGGATGACCTCGCCCTCGACGAGGCCCGGCCCGCGCCGGGTGGGACCACGACCGATCTCGACCATCGCGTCGACGATGGGGCCCACGTCGATCGGGCGCGCGCCGGAGACGAGCCGCGCCGCCGTGGGGGCGAACACGTCGCGCCCGTGGAACGTGGGGCTGACGGGCTCGCGCCTGAACTCGGGTGATTCGATCCGGAAGATCTGGCGCGGGCCGCGCGCGACCAAGGACAAGACGCCGTTGTCGGGACCGACGTACAACTGGCCGCCCGCCTCGACCAGGATGTCGCTGCGCTGGCCGCCGACGCCGGGGTCGACGACCGCGATGTGGATGGTGCCAGCGGGATAAAATGGCGCGGCCTGCGCCAGCGCGACGGCGCCCGCGGCCACGTCTTGCGGCGGGATGCCATGGGCGATGTCGACGATGCTGGTTTGGGGCGCGATCGACAGGATGACGCCTTTGATGGCGCCGACGTAACCGTCGCGGGCGCCGAAGTCGGTGGTCAAGGTGATGATGGGCATTCTGTTAGGCGACCAAGTATCGCACACCCGCCCCGCCCGGCGCCCCTAACCGCGGCCAGCGCGACGGGTTATGATGGCGATCACGATGGACAAGACCGTCGCCAGCGCGGACGAGGCGATCGCCGACATCTTCGACGGGGCCACGTTGATGGCCGGAGGGTTCGGCCTGTGCGGAATCCCCGAGACCTTGATCGCGGCCCTGCGCCGCAAGGGGACCCGCAACCTGACCATCATCTCGAACAACTGCGGCATCGACGACAAGGGGCTCGGGATCCTGCTGGCGAACGGCCAGGTCAAGAAGATGGTCTCCAGCTACGTCGGCGAGAACAAGACCTTCGAAAAGCTCTTCATGACCGGCAAGCTGGACGTCGAGCTCACGCCGCAAGGCACGCTGGCCGAGCGGATTCGCGCGGGCGGCGCAGGGATTCCCGGCTTCTACACGGCGACCGGCTTCGGCACGATGGTGGCCGACGGAAAAGAGACGCGCGAGTTCGACGGGCGCAAGTACGTGCTGGAACGCGCCCTGACCGCCGACTTCGCGATCGTCAAAGCCTGGCGCGGCGACCGGTTCGGCAATCTGGTCTACCGAAAGACCGCCCGCAACTTCAACCCGATGATGGCCAGCGCCGCCAAGATCACCATCGCCGAGGTGGAAGAGCTGGTGCAGCCGGGGGACATCGAGCCCGATCAGGTCCACACCCCGGGCATTTACGTGACCCGGATCCTGAAAGGCGACCGCTACGAAAAGTCCATCGAGCAGCGCACCGTCCGCAAGAGGGTCGCCTGATGGGTGCCCTGACGCGCGACCAGGTCGCCCGCCGCGCCGCCCGAGAGTTGCGGGATGGCATGTACGTGAACCTGGGGATCGGCATGCCGACGCTGGTGGCGAACTTCATTCCGCCCGGGATGAACATCGTCCTGCAATCGGAAAATGGGCTGCTGGGCATCGGCCCGTTTCCGTTTGAAGGGGAAGAGGACCCCGACCTCATCAACGCGGGCAAGCAGACGGTGACGGCCATGCCGGGCGCGGCGTTCTTTTCGTCCGCCGAATCGTTCGCGATGATTCGCGGCGGTCACATCGATTGCGCGATCCTGGGCGCGATGCAGGTGGCGGAGACCGGCGACCTGGCGAACTGGATGATCCCCGGCAAGATGATCAAGGGAATGGGCGGCGCCATGGACCTGGTGGCCGCCGCCAAGCGGGTCATCGTCATGATGGAGCACGTCGCCCGCGGCAAGGCCGCCCCCGGCGCGCCGCCGCCGCCCGAAGAGAAGAAGATCCTCAAGCGCTGCACGCTGCCGCTGACCGCGGTGCAGGCGGTGCACCGGATCATCACCGACCTGGCGGTCCTGGACGTGACCCCCGGGGGGCTGGCCCTGCGCGAGCGCGCGCCCGGCGTCAGCGTCGCGGAGGTCCAGGCCAAGACCGAGCCGACCCTGATCGTGGAGGGAGACGTCCCCGAGATCGACGTCGCCTGATATGTCGCGAGAGAAGGTCGAGACCGCCGCCGGGATCCCGCTCGAGACGGTCTACGACGCCGACAGCCTGGCGGCGCAGCAGCCGCCGTTCGACGCCGCGCGCGACCTGGGCGCGCCGGGGCAGTTCCCGTTCACGCGCGGCATCCACCCGACGATGTACCGCGGGCGGCTCTGGACGATGCGCCAGTACGCCGGCTTCGGAACGGCCGCCGAGTCCAACCGCCGCTACAAGTTCCTGCTGGCCTCCGGGCAGACCGGGCTGTCGGTGGCCTTCGACCTGCCGACCCAGATGGGGCGCGACCCGGACCACCCGCTGGCGCAGGGCGAGGTCGGCCGCGCCGGCGTTTCGATCGCCTCGCTGGACGACATGCACGTGCTGCTGGACGGGCTGCCGCTGGAGGCGGTGTCCACGTCGATGACGATCAACGCCACGGCCGCCACGCTGCTGTGCCTGTACGTGGCGGTCGCCGACGACCGCGGCATCCCGCGCGCCGCGCTGGCGGGCACGGTGCAGAACGACATTCTCAAGGAGTACATCGCGCGCGGCACGTACATCTACCCGCCGGCGCCGTCGATGCGTCTTTGCGCCGATCTGTACGCGTTCTGCGCGCGCGAGCTGCCGCGCTGGAACACCGTCAGCATCAGCGGCTATCACATTCGCGAGGCGGGCAGCGACGCCGTGCAAGAGGTCGCCTTCACGCTGGCCGACGGGATCGCCTATGTCCAGGCGGCGCAGGCGGCCGGGCTGGCGGTCGATGACTTCGCGCCGCGGCTGTCGTTCTTCTTCAACGCGCACGCCCACCTGCTGGAAGAGGTGGCTAAGTTCCGCGCGGCGCGGCGGCTGTGGGCGCAGATCATGCGGGACCGGTTCGGCGCGCGCGATCCGCGCTCGCAGATGCTGCGCTTTCACGCGCAGACCGCGGGCTCGACGCTGACGGCGAGCGAGCCGCTGAACAACGTGACGCGCACCGCGATCGAGGCGCTGGCCGCCGTGCTGGGGGGCGCGCAGTCGATCCACACGAATGGCTACGACGAAGCGCTGGCGCTGCCGACCGAAGCGTCGGCGCGCGTCGCGCTCCGCACCCAACAGATCCTGGCCCACGAAAGCGGCGTGGCCGACGTGGTCGACCCCCTGGGCGGCGCCTACGCCATCGAAGCGCTGACCTTGCAAATCGCCGATCGGGCGGCCGCCCTCATCGCCCAGATCGACGGCCTGGGCGGCATGGTCGCCGCCATCGAGCACGGATTCCCACAGCGTGAAATCGAACGGCGCGCGCTGGAGCACCAGCGCGCCGTCGAGAGCGGCGGGCGTGTGATCGTCGGCGTCAACCGGTTCGCCGAGGGGTCCTCCGGCGAGCCGGCCCCCGCGCTGCAGCGGATCGATCCGGCCCTGGAAGCCGCGCGCCGGCAGGACCTCGAAAAATTGCGCCAAGGACGCGACGGCCAAGGACGCGACGGCAAACCGCGCGATGGCGCCGCGGCGCACCAAACGCTGAGCCGGCTTCGGGATGGGGCGCGGGGCCGCGAAAACCTGCTGCCCTTCATCCTGGCCGCGGTCAAGGCGCGAGCCACGCTGGGAGAAATCGCGGACGTGTTTCGCGAAGTTTTCGGGGAATACCGCCCGGCCTAGGGCGTTTACCTTCGTGCACCAGCGCGCAGCTTTTGGATTGCCTCGCGCCTGCGATTGGAGGTACGGTTAAGTGTTGCTCACGTTTTGTTGCGTTTTCGCTCGACCACGGGCGCGGGGCAACGGGGGGATGACGGGACGATGACGAAGTCGGATCTCATCGACGTTTTGTGTGAGGCGCAGAAGATCCCGAAAGGGCGCGCCGAGCTCCTGGTGCAGGTGATCTTCGAGTCGATGGAACAGGCGTTGAAGCGTGGCGAGCGGATCGAGATCCGCGGCTTCGGCAGCTTCGAGCTGCGCAGCTACAAGCCGTACGAGGGGCGCAACCCTCGAACCGGGGTTCGCGTCAGCGTACAGCCGAAACGGCTCCCCTTCTTCAAGGTGGGCAAAGAGCTGAAGGAACGCGTGAACGCCGGCCGCTCGGCCGCGCCCGCCGCCGGCCGGCGGGGGGAAGGTCGCGGGACCTCCGACGGCACGCCCACGGTCGCACCGGTCACGACCACGGGCCCAATTCCCGAGGCGGCGAGCGCGTCGCAGGAAGCTCCCGCGGCGCCCAACGCCTCGCGCGTCAGCGCCTGAAACCGCCGCTAAGCCGCGTGTAACCGGGCCAGCCGCGCCGGCGCCGCGACCGCGTGGCGAACCAGGGCGCCGACCAGCGCGCCACCGCGGTCCGCCAGCACCTCCGAGCCGGACACGCGCGCGGCGTAGAGCTGCTGGACGCGGCGATCGAACAGGATCAGCGACAACCAAAGGTTCGCGGTTCGCGACGCGTACAACATGGCCGCCAGGCGCGCGTCGAGGGCCAGCTCGCGCCCGACAACGGACCGGGCCACGGCCCGCCCGTACCCCGCGAAGCGGAAATCGCCGGACTCCAGCGCGCGGGCGATCGCCTCGGCGGCCAGCGGGCCGTGCTCGAGACCGACGGCAATCCCCTCGCCGGTCAGCGCGTCGATACCGGCGGCGTCGCCGACGCAGACCAGGTGCGGCGCGGCGATCCGCGCGCCGGCGCGAGAACGCCAGGCAGGCCACCCACGCGCGCCCTGCGGCAGCGTGACGCCGTAAGCGGCCAGGCCGTCGCGCAGCAAGGCCTCGATCTGGGCGCCGGACTTCTTCACGGACAGCGTGTGCATTGCCCCGACATTGAGCCGCCCGCCGGGCGCGGGGAACAGCCAGAGGTAGCCGCGCAGCCCGCGCGCCATCAGCGAAAAGTCGTAGATCATGCGGCCCGCCACCTGGTCGGCCAATGACGGGGGCGTCGGGATCTCGGCCTGGAACAGGCGCAGCGGCGGGCGATCTTCGGTCGACACGGCCTTGCGAACGCGGCTTCCCGCGCCGTCCGCACCCACCAACACCCGCGCCGTCAGCTGGCGCCCGCGCGTGGTCTCGACGGTGACCTGGCCGGCGGCGGCGTCGACCTGAAAGCCAGCCAGACCCTCGCCGGCGACAATTTCAATCCCGCGTGCGCGCGCCTGGTCGACCAGATCGGCGTCGAACTCGCGCCGCCGAACGACGTCGACGGGGCGCTGCATCGCGACGTCGTGCTGCCGCGAGCGATAGACGATCCGCCCGGTCCCACACGGGACGCGCGGCACCCTGAGTTCCAGGCCCAGCGCCGCCAGGGCGGCGTGGGCGTGACCCGTGAGGCCGCCACCGCAGGGCTTGTCGCGTGGAAACTGCGCCTTGTCGAGGCACAGAATTCGCGAAGCGCCGATGCGCGCCGCCAGCGCCACGGCGGTCGCGACGCCGGCCGGCCCGGCTCCCGCGATGATGACGTCGACGTTCAAAGCTGTGCAGAGACGACGCCGGCGATCGTCACCGTGAAGTGACCGTCGGGCACAGGCGTGCCAGCCGCGATGACGACCGTGGTCGTGGCGATGACGTTGAACGTCTGCGAGACGTTGCTGGTGTACATCTGCAGCACCTCGTCGGCGTTGGGGGCCTTTTGCACCATGCCGCTCGGGTTGGTGCCGGCCGGGATCGCGGGAACGGTCCCGAACAGCATCGCGCTGGCGTCGTGGGCGTCGGTGATGCCGTCCGGCGCCAGGTAGATCGCCATCGGCGGCAAGTCGACGTTCAACGTGTTGTCGGTGACCTGGTAGCCGATGCTGGCGATCGAGACCTTCACCAGGCTGTGTCCCGGGAAAGTCGCCAGCTGCGGCACCTGCTGCGCCAAGTTGATCGACGAGCTCTGCGATTCGGGGACGTCCGCTTCGCAGGTCCCGGCCGGGCATGTGAGCGGGGTCGTGTTGCAATCGAGGCTCACGGCGGCGCCCAGCGTGCAGCAGGCGGCATCGCTGCTACAGGGGATGCTGGGGAAGGCCAGGCCGGTCGCGGCGGGGGGCAAGTTCACCCACATCTTGGTGTCGAAGCTGTACGTCTGCTTCGGCAGGTCGAACGTGACACGTGTGATGGCCAGCGAGCAGCCGAACAGCACGATCCCCAGCACCCCTGCTGTCCGGAGCGAGATTCGCATGACGACTACTTTAACACCGCCATCAAGAAGTCGGCGGCGCTCCAGGGGTCCAGTGTGCGGTCAGCCACAGATTTGATGGCGACGCCGACGGGATCGCTCCCCGAGGCACGCGAAACCGCGGTCTGGACCCGGCCCCGCAGCGTCTCGGCCGCCACCGCCGCCACCTGACGCGCGGCTTGCCGCTGCCGCCGGGCCGTGCGCTCGGCCGCGGGCGCGCCCCGCAGTCCGTCCAGCGCGGCGACCAGATCCTCGATCCCCCCCTCCGTGGTGGCCGTCGTCCTCAAGAATCGGCGGGACCGGCCGGGCGCCCAGGGCCAGCATCGCGGTCAGGTCGGCGATGGCGCGGTCGGCGCCCTCTCGGTCCCCTTTGTTCACGACCAGCAGGTCGGCGATCTCCAGCAGGCCCACCTTCAGCGCCTGCACGTCATCGCCCAGCCCAGGGGCGGTCACGACCAGGACGGCGTCGGTGGCGTCGGCGACGTCCAGCTCGGCCTGGCCGGCCCCGACCGTCTCGACGAAGATGACGGGGAACCCGGCGGCGTCCAGCACGGCGACGGCCGCGGCCGTCGAGCGCGACAGCCCCCCCTGCTGCCCGCGCGTCGCCAGCGAGCGAATGAAGACGCCGTCGTCCAAGACGTGGCGCTGCATGCGAACGCGGTCACCCAGCAGCGCGCCGCCCGAGAACGGGCTGGACGGATCGACGGCCACGACGCCGACGCGCTCGCCGCGCGCGCGCAGGGCCGCCACCAGCGCCGACACCAGCGTCGACTTGCCGACGCCCGGGCTGCCGGTCACGCCGATCAGGAATGCCTGGCCACCGCGCGGGTAGATGGCGCGCAACGCCGCGCGCGCGCCGGGCAGGTCGTCGTCCAGCGCGCGCATCAACCGCGCGGCCGCGCGCAGATCGCCCGCGCAGATCCCGTCGACGTCCCAGGCGGAGGTGGCGGCGCCCACGCCGGCGTCAGCCCTGGCTGGTCATCTGATCGGCGGCGGTGCGCAGCAGCTCGCGGGCGATCACCATCTTCTGCACTTCGTTGGTCCCCTCGCCGATCTCGGCCAGCCGCGCATCGCGCAGGTAGCGTTCAACGTCGAACTCTCGCGTATAGCCGTAGCCGCCGTGGATCTGCACCGCGGCGTTGCAGGCCTTGACCGTCGCCTTGGCGGCGAAGTACTTGGCGATCGAGGACTCGGTCGTGGTGCGCATCCCCTGGTCGGCCATCCAGGCGGCGCGCCAGACCAGCAGGCGCGCGGCGTCCAGCTCGGTCGCCATGTCGGCCAGCATGTGCTGGATGGCCTGGAACTCGCCCAGCGCCTTGCCGAACTGCACCCGTTCCTTGGCGTAGCGGCGCGAGGCCTCGAACGCCGCGCGGCCGATGCCCACCGCCCAGGCGCCGATGCCGATGCGCCCCTTGTCCAGCACCTTCAGCGTGTCGAAAAACCCGTTGTCGACGTCGCCCAGGCGCTGCTCGTCGCCCACGGTCACGTCTTCGAAGACCAGCTCGGTCGTGTCGGAGGCGCGCAGGCCCATCTTGTGGATGATCTTGCCGGTGCGAAAACCCGGCATCGCGCGCTCGACGATGAAGGCGGTCAGCCCCTTGGCCTTCTTCTCGGGCGAGGTCGACGCCATCACGACGAACACGCCGCCCACGGACCCCTGCGTGATGAAGGTCTTCGATCCGTTGATGACCCACTTATCGCCCTGCCGGACGGCGCGCGTGCGTGCGGCGCCGGCGTCCAATCCCGAGCCCGGCTCGGTCAGGCCCCAGCCCCCCAGCACTTTGCCGCTGGCCAGCCCCGGCACGTACTTCCGCTTCTGGGCTTCGTTGCCGGCCAGCAGGATGTGCCCGGTGCAAAGCGAGTTGTGCGACGCCATCGTCAGGCCCACCGACGCGTCGGCCCGCGCGACCTCTTCCAGGGCAATCACGAAGTCGTGACACTTCATTCCAGCGCCGCCGTAAGTCTCGGGCACCTGCATGCCGAGCAGCCCCATCTCGCCCAGCTCCGGGATGATCTCGTGGGGAAACCGTTCTTCCTCGTCCCAGCGGCGCCCGTTTGGAACGATCACCCGCTCGCACATCTCGCGTACGGAGTTTTGCAGCACGCGCTGGTCGTCGGTCAGCTCGAAGTCGATCATCGTTTGCTCTTGGTTGCGTCCTTGGTGCGATCTTCGGGGCCGGCGGGTGCGAAGATCTGCACCATCTCGGTCTTGTCCGTCCCCGTGAACTTGGCGGAGTGCGGCTGGCCGGCTGGCAGGAAAAGCGCCTCGTGCGCGGCGAACGGAATCTTCTCGCTCCCGACGGTGAGCTCGCCGGACCCGGCCGTCACGAACAGGATCTCCTCGCTGCCCGCGTGGCTGTTGCGCGGCACCTGAGCGCCCGGTTCACCCTCGAGGCGCCCCAGGTAAAAACCGCCGTCTTCGAGGGGGCCCGTCTGCGCCGGCCCCAAGAGCCGCGTCACCTTCACCTTGCCGCCGAAGACAGGCTGCGCGGCGGCGTCGCTGGGGCTGGCGACGATGAACTGCGCCCCCGGCGGGTTGGCGGCCTTCCTCGGGTCGTGGAGCACCTCGAACGCGGCGCGCCCGTCGGGATCTTTGGGATCGCGATAAACCCGATCCGGCCCGGGCGGAACGAACAGCTGCAGCAGCACGGCCGGCGCGCTGCGCACCATGTTCTCGATCGCGTGCGGCATCTGCGGGGGGATGTAGACGGCCATCCCCTGGTCCAGCTTCTCGGGCGTGACGCCGCCAGCGCCCAGCACCCGGGCGTGGCCGTGCAGCACGACCAGCACCTCGGCCCCTGGGTGGCGGTGGAGCGCGATGCGGTTGGCAGGCGCGATCGTCAGCTGGGCGACGGCCGCCTTGCGCGCGTGCATCGTCGCCTCGTCGACCAGCAGCTTGACCGAGAACGGCGGGACCGGCGCCCGCGCCCCGGGGCGGCGCTTGCGGGCCACGGCGGACGGCCCGTGCTCTGGCGCGTCGGCGACCTTGATCGAGAACTGCGCCGCCTGTCCTTGGAACGCCAGCGGGACGACCACCGTGCTGCCGGGATCGATGCCGGCCAGTGTCCAGGTCAGCGCGGACGCCTCCAGGCACGCCACCAGCACAGGCGATTTCACGTCGTCGCGCGCCGGCTCGGCGTGGGTCACCTTACCGCCGGCGCCGACGTCGACGGACAGATCGATCTTGCCGGACACGTCCAGCGTGTCGGCCAGCGCCCGCTCGAAGCAGCGGTTGACGTCGGCGCCGTGCGCCACCAGCGCCGACTGCAGCACGTCGGCCACGCGCGCTTCCTCGCTGTTGTCGATCCCTGCCGTGGCACCGCCGGCCGGCGCCCCCACCAGCGCGGTCGCGATCAGACCTGCGACCAGGCGCATCACGCCGCCGCCCCTTCCACGCGGGCCCGCAGGTCGCGTTCGATCCACTCGACGATGGTCTGGGTGGGCGTCCCGGGTGTGAAGATCTCGGCGACGCCGCGGGTCTTCAGGACCGCGGCGTCCTCATCGGGGACGATGCCCCCGCCGAACAGGACGACCTCGCGGGCGCCGCGCGCGTCCAGCGCGGCGCGAACCGCAGGAAAATGGGTCATGTGCGCTCCCGACATGATGGACAGCCCGACGGCATCGACCGACTCTTGAAGCGCGGCGGCGGCGACCATCTCGGGCGTTTGGTGCAGGCCGCTGTAGATGACCTCGTAACCCGCATCGGCCAGGCCGCGCGCAACCACCTTGGCGCCCCGGTCGTGCCCATCCAGCCCGACCTTGGCGATCAGGATGCGCAGCTTCCGCTTCGAGGTTGAGGAGGCTTCCACAGAAGGAAAAGTCTATCAGAGTTGCGGGGGTTGACGCTGTCGGCGCGGGGCGCGGTAATGCCTTCCGTGACCCCGGACGCCGAGGAACCAGCGCATGTCCCGATCCATGTCGAAAATCCGGCCACCGGGCAGCCGCTGGGCGACGTCCCCGCCGCCGGCCCGACCGAGGTCGCCGGCGCCGTGGCCCGCGCGCGGGCGGCGCAGCCCGGCTGGGCGGCCCTGCCCTTCGCACGGCGGGCGCAGGCCCTGCGGCGGTTCGCGCGCGCCCTGCGCGACGATCGCGAGCTGACCGACACCCTGGTCGCCGAGAGCGGCAAGACCCGCTACGAGGCCGAGCTCTTCGAGCTCTTCTACACGCTGGAGCTGACCCGGTACTTCACGGGGCGCGCCGGCCGCCGCGCGCTCGGCGACCAGCTGGTGCACCCCCTCATCTTCGCCTGCAAGCGGGCGCGCGTCGTCCGCCACCCGCGCGGGGTCGTCGGGGTCATCGGCCCCTGGAACTTCCCGCTGCTCAACAACTACGCCGACTGCGTCGCCCCCCTGATCGCGGGAAACGCCGTGGTGCTCAAGCCCTCCGAGCGGACGCCGCTGACCTCGCTGCGCGTGGCAGCCCTGTGGCGCAGCGCCGGGCTGCCAGCCGACGTCTTTCAGGTCGTGCCCGGACGTGGCGACGCGGGTGCCGCGCTCGCCGGCGCGGTGGACATGATCTTCTTCACCGGCAGCCAAGCCGTCGGACGGAAGGTCGCGGAGGCCGCCGCGGCGCGGACGATCCCGGCGGTGCTCGAGCTGGGCGGCAAGTCGGCGATGATCGTGCTGGCCGACGCCGACCTGCCGCGCGCCGCGCAGGCGGCCATCTGGAGCGGATTCGCCGGCAGCGGTCAGGTCTGCATCCGCAGCGAACGGGTGCTGGTCGAGGCGGCGGTGGCGGACAAGTTCGTCGAGCTGTGCGCCGCCGAGCTGGCGCGCCTGCGCCAGGGCCCGCCGGGACGCGACACCGGCGACGACATCACGGTCGACGTCGGGGCCATCACCTTCGCGCCACAGGTCGAACGGGCCGAGCGGCAGATCGCCGACGCCGTCCGCCAGGGCGCGCGCGTCGTGGCGGGCGGCGCGCGTCGCACCGATCTGGGCGGCGGCAGGTTCTTCGCGCCGACGCTGCTGGCGGACGCGACGCCGCAGATGGCGGTGATGCGCGAGGAAACTTTCGGTCCCGTGCTGCCGGTCATGCGGGTCGCCGACGCCGAAGAGGCGGTGCGCGTGGCCAACGATTCGCCGTTCGGCCTGTCGGGCAGCGTCTGGTCGCGCGACGTGGCCAAGGCCCGGGCGATCGCACGCCGGCTCCAGACTGGCAGCCTTTGCATCAACGACGCGCTGGTCAACTACTTCTGTGTCGAGGCGCCGCTTGGCGGGGTCAAGTCGAGCGGCCTGGGGTTCCGGCACGGTCCCGACGCCATCCGGCAGTTCTGCCGGACCGAGACGATCATCGAGGACCACCCTCTGCTCGGCTGGCTGTCCCCGATCATCGTGCCCCAACTGATGTTTCCCTACCGCAGCCGCACGCGACGGCTGCTGCGGCGTTTCATGCGCTGGTTCTACTAGGCGATTGCGCGATACGTTCGATCACGCCGAAGAGCTGGTCCAGATCGATCGGCTTGCGGATCGCGCCATCGACCGCGAGGCCTTGCGCCTTTTCGTGCAGGCGGGCGTCGGCGCTCAACAGCACGACCGGAAAGATGGACAGCGCCGGGTCGGCCCGTTGCACGGCTCGAAACTCGGCCCCGCTCATCCGTGGCATCATCAGGTCCAAAAGGATGAGCCCCGGACGGAGGCCGGCACGCAAGACCTCGAGCGCGTTCTGTCCGTCGGTTGCCTCCTGGACGTCGTACCCGCGATCGCGCAATGTCTCGCCCAACGCCTCACGCACGTCGTGATCGTCTTCGACGAGTAAGATCGTGAACGGGGCCACTTTCTCATTGTACTTGGAAGCTCACTAGGACGGCCACGGCGTGATTCGGTTTTGCTGTACAAATCGCCTCGAGTCGCTGGTCGACGCCCTAGCCGACAACGTCGGAGGCGCGACTGCCGATTTCTTTGATCCCCTGTCGCTGGTGGTCCCCAATCCGCTGGTGGAGGCGTTCGTCAAGCAGGGCCTGGCGCGCCGGATGGGCATCGCCGCCCACGTCGAAACCTCTTTTTTGCGCCGGTTCCTTTATGACGTGGCGCGCGCGAGCCGCCCCGGCGTGGACCTGATCGATCGCGACCGCGTCGAGGGCGAGCTGCTGGCCCTGTTCCACGATCCCGGATCGCTGTCTGGCGAAGGGCTGGGTGCCGTACGCGACTATCTGAACGCCGAGGGCGACGCGCTCGATCGCAAGCGGGTTCAGCTGGCCGCGGCGGTGGCCGGGCTGTTCGACGAGTACACCTTCACACGGCCCGAGATGCTGGCCGCCTGGCGCGCCGGGCAGAGCGCCGACGACGTCGATCCGGCGTTGCAGGTCTGGCAGCGTGCGCTTTGGCGGCGGCTGCACGGGGCCGGGGGCGTGCTGGCGGCGCGAGGCGCCATGACCCTTCCCGAGGTGTTCGCGCAGACGCCCGAGAGCCAGCTGCGCGCGCCGGCCGCGCACCTCTTCGGCATCTCGTACGTGGCGCGGCTCTACGGACCGATCTTCGGCAAGCTGGGCAAGGTCACCGACCTATGGGTCTACAGCCTCAGCCCGAACCATCTCGATCGCCTGGACGAGCCCGAAGGCGGCGCGCTGGACGGGTGGGCACGCCCCGGCCGCGAAAACGCCGCGCTGCTGCTGGAGTTGGCCGCAGGTGACGCCGACGCCCGCTTCATCGAGGCCCCGGGCGGCGGCGCGCTCGCGACGCTGCAACGCCGCGTCCTCGAGCGTGACACGGCGTCGAAGGCGGCAATCCCGGGGGACGACACGCTGATCATCCAGCCCGCGCCCGATGCCCGGCGGGAGCTGGAGACCATCGCGGCGGCCATCTGGACCGCGGTGCGCGACGATCCCCACCGGTCGTTCGCGGACTTTGCGGTGGTGGTGCCGCCCGCCGCCGCGCCGACCTACTTGCCGCTCGCGCGCGAGGTCTTCGACGCGGCGTCGCGGCTGCCCTGCACAGTGCTCGACCTGCCGCGACCGGCGGAACGGGGGATTTTCGAGGCGGCCGCCGCGCTGCTGGAGCTGCCGCGCGGCCTGCTGGCGCGTCCCGACGTCCTGCGCGTCGCGATGCACCCGGCGGTCGCACGCCGGTTTCCGGAGGTCGATCCAGAGGACTGGCTGGCCTTGTGCGAGGACCTCGAGATCGTCCGGGGTGCCGATCGCGCCGGCCTGCCGCGCACCTACCTGGAACGCGACCGCATCAGCTGGGACCAGGGCCTTCGGCGGCTCGCGCTGGGCGCGTTTCTTTCCCGAGCCGACGAGCCGTTCGTGCTGGGTGGCGAGCCGCTGTTGCCCGCCGACCTGTCGCCGTCGGGCGAAGCGGCCGCGCGCGCCTTGGGGACGCTGGCGCGAGAGCTGATCGCCTACGCCGACACCGCCCAGCGCGGCGCCGCGCCGTTCGCGGCCCACGCGGATCTGTTGCGGCGCGTGTTCGCCGCCACCATCCTGCCCGACACGCCCGAGGAAGAGGCGGCCCTGGGCGACGTGTTCGCCGCCGTCGAGCGGGCACAAGCCGCGGTTCCACCGGGGCTGGCAATCAGGTTCCCCGTCGCGGCCGAGCTCATTGCGCGCCGCTTGGGCGACATTCCGCGGCTGGGCCGCCCGCCCGAGGGGGTGACGGTCGCCTCGTTCGTGCCGATGCGCGCGCTGCCGTTCGATACCATCTTCGTCGCCGGCCTGGACGAGCGCGTTTTCCCGGCCGCGGCCGGCTGGGACGCGCTGGACCTGCGGACAAGCGGCCGGCGCCCGGGCGACGTCACGCCGCGCGAGCAGGACCAGCACATGTTCTTGGAGACGCTGCTGGCGGCTCGCCGCCGGCTGGTCCTGTCGTACGTGTCGCGCGATCCGGTCACCGGCGATCCGCGCGCGCCGTCCTCCGTCATCGACGATCTGCGCGCGGCCTTGCAGGGGTCGGCTGCCGGCGCGCCAGCCCCGACCGGCGAAGGCGCACGCGAGCGGACATTCGACGGCGCGTGCGAACGTCCTTGCCCCCCGGCCGCGCGCCATCTGGATGACGCGGCCGTCGCCGTGATTCCGGCGGCTGCGCGCGAGCGGCGAGCGGCGGCGCTGGGGCAATCGCTGCGGCAGGCGGCGGGCGGCCTGCCGCAACTGCCGGTGCTGGGCGAGCTGCGGGCAGCGCTGGCGCCCGGGGTCTGGGCCGGACTGGCCGGCGATCTCGGCTGGCAAGCGCCGCCCGCGATCTCCGCGGCGGTCAATCGGCTGCGGCGCCCCCTCACGCTGTCGGATCTGCGCCGGTTTCTGGAATGCCCGCTGCAAGCCTCGGCGCGCGTGCTGCTCCCGATTCGCGACGAAGGCGACGCGGAAGGGGACGCCGAGGCCGCCTTGCGCGACAACGAACCGCTCGACGAATCGCGGCTCGAGACCGTCCCGTTTCTGCGCGAGCTCGCAGCGGACCTTCTTGGCGGTGACGCCGACGGCGCCGAAGACGCGGTGGCGGCTGCCTACGACGCCGCCGCGGAGCTCAAGCGGCTGGACGGCGTCCTGGCCGATGGCCTGTTCGGGCGGGCCACGCGCGAGCGGCACCTGGCCCTTTTGCGTTGCTGGCGCGCCGGCGTCCGGCTGGCGGTGGGGCCGCTGGCGGCGGCGCCCGCGGTCGTCTGGCTGGGCGCCGCGCCCGAGCGACTGCGCGCGCCGCTGGTGCGGCCGGCCCTGCCGCTGGAAATCGAGAGTCTCGGCGTCGTCCCGCTGGCTGGCCGAACCGAGCTGGTCGCCGAACAGGCAGACGGGACGCGGGTCCTGTTGTCGCTGATCGCGTCCGGCAGCCCGCGCGCCGATTGCGCCGAGCGCGAATTCCTGGGGGCGTTCTTCAGCCACCTGGCGCTGACGGTGCTCGACGGCGCGGCGCGGCCTGCGCGTGCGATCACACTGCGTCCCAAGGACGACGGCAGCCCGCGCGCCGACGAGCGCCGGTTCGCGCCGGTCACACCGGACTCGGCCCGCGCCGTGCTGGCCGCCCTCGCCAGCGAGTTGATCAGCGAGGTTCACCCCTACCTCCTGCCCTGCGAGGCGGTGTTTCACCGCCGAAAGCAGGAAGCCAAGAACGAGCCGGGCAGCGTCCGCGCCTCGGTGCTGTTCCTGCGGGACGACAACTTCACGCAGTTCGTGTCCGACCGCGGTCCGGTGCCCGATCCGCGCGACTACCCGGTTCCCGACGAGCGCCGCGCCGAGGAGCTGGCCGCCCGCCGCTTCGGGCCGTACTTCGCGAGCATCGCCGACGGGCAGCCGGCCGCGCAGACATCCGGCAGGAAGGGGCGGCGATGAGCGCGCCCGGCTTCCATCCGTTCCCCGACCAACTGGCCCACATCCCGCGTGACCGGGCCGCCGTCGTCGAGGCGTCGGCCGGCACCGGCAAGACGTTCCTCATCGAGCACCTGGTGGTCGACCGGCTGCTGCGCGGCGACGCACGGATCGACGAGATGCTGGTGGTGACGTTCACCGAGCGGGCGGCCGCCGAGCTGCGACGCCGCGTCCAGGCGCTGGTCCGCAAGGTCGGCGCCGCGGAACCAGCGCCGCCCGGCGGCGCGGCGGTGCCGGGCTGGACGATCGACGAGGAGGCGCGGGCGCGGCTGGCGGCGGCGGCTCGGCAGATCGATGTCGCGCCGATCTCGACCATCCACGCCTTCTGCCAGCGCATCCTGACCGAGCAGGCGTTCGCGGGCGGGCGTCTGCTGGTGCAAGAGAACGTCGAGAGCCGCGCGGCCTTCTCGGCCGCGTTCGCCGAGGTCATCCGGCAAGAGTTGTCCGTCGACCCGGCTCTGGCGCCCTATCTCCAGACCTACCTGACGGTGCGGCGATCCACCGCCATGCTGGAATCGCTGCTTTACCGGGCCCACCAGCTGCGCGTTCCCTTCGAGCCGCCGTTCGAGCCGTCTGCGGTGGACGCGGCCGCCCGCGCGCTGGCGGCCACCGAGATTGGCGAGCTGCTGGCCGCCGTGGTGGGGCACCACAGCACGGTCAAGGCGGTGCGCGATCGGCTGCAGACACTGCACGCCGCCGCCCAGCTGTTCGCCACCGGCGGCGACCTACCCGGCTTCCTGGCGGCGGTCGACCCCATCGTCGCCTCGCGCAAGGAAGGGTTCGACTACCTCACCGAGAACCTGGCGGCGGGCGCGCGGGCGCGCGGGCCGGTGGTGGCGCTGGCGGATGCGGCGGTCTCGCTGGAGACGGCGGTGGCGGCGCTGTTCCTGCCGCGCATCGCCGAGCGCGTTGCCGCTCGCAAGCGCGCCGCGGGCCTCTACGACTTCGACGACATGCTGGCGCTGGTGCGGGATGCCTTGCGTGGGCCGCACGGCGGCGAGCTGACCGCGACGCTGCGGGCGCGTTTCAAGCTGGCCATCGTCGACGAGTTCCAGGACACCGATCCCATCCAGTGGGAGATCTTCCGGACCGTGTTCGCCGACAGCCCGGCCCACCCCATCTACCTGGTGGGCGATCCCAAGCAGTCGATCTACGGCTTTCGCGGCGCGGATGTCGCAACCTACGCCAGCGCGTGCGAGGCGATCGCCGCGCCGGACGAGCGGCACCACCTGACGCGCAACTTCCGATCGACGCCCGCCATCGTCGACGCGTACAACGCGATCCTGGACGCGGACGCCGAGGCGCCGTTCTTCAGCCATGGTCCCACCTACCGCCCGGTCGTGGCCGCAGGCGCCCCGCTGGCGGTGATGACGGCGGCCACGCCGGCGGCGCCCGTCACGTTGCTGCGCGTGACGGCCGACGAAGAGATCACCAAGCTGCCGATGCGCGCCGTCCGCGAGGCGCTGGCCCGGGCGATCGCCGACGAGGCAGCGGCCCTGGTGCACGCCGGCCAGGTGGCCCGCGAGATCTTCGTGTTGACGCGCACCTGGCGGGAAGCGCGGACCGTCGAGCAGGCGCTGACCAGCCGGGGCGTGGCGGCCGTCATCTACAACCAGGAGAACCTGCACGCCTCTGCAGAGGCGGGACAGGTCCGCGATCTCCTGCGCGCGATCGCCGATCCGCGCGACCCGGGCAAGCGCCTGCGCGCCTGGTTGACGCCCTTCTTCGGGCTGTCGCTGGGCGATTTGCCCGCGGCCGCGGCCGCCGGGGCGGACCATCCGCTCCACGCGCGCCTCTACACCTGGCACGCGGCGGCCGCGCGCCAGCCGCTCGGCCGTCTCTACCCGCGCATCCTGGACGAAAGCGGCGTCCTCGCGCGCGAGCTCTTCCTGGGCGAGAGCGCCCGGCGGCTGGTGAATTACCGCCACCTGTTCGAAATGCTGGCCGCCCAGGATGCGCGTGTGGCCCGCCCGCTGGGCGACGTGGTCCGGCGGTTGGCGGCGCTGTGCGCCGGGCTGACGGCCCCGTCACCCGAGGAAGGGGACGTGGAGCGCATCGAGAGCGACCGCGACGCGGTCCAGATCATGACGATGCACAAGTCGAAAGGCCTCGAAGCCGACGTGGTGTTCGTCTATGGCGGCTTCAGCCCGGTCCAGGGGCGCGGGGTGCGCCTTTACACGCGCGACGGGCGGCGGGCGGCGGTGGTCGGAAAGGGGCGGCGCCAAGCGGTCGCCGACGCCATCAAGCGCGAAGCCGAATCCGAAGACCAGCGCCTCTTCTATGTGGCGCTGACCCGCGCCCGCAAGCGGCTGGTGCTCCCCTTCGACGGCGCCGTGGAAGCAGAGCTTGGCCTGGACGAGGCTCGCGAGGAGCTCTGGAAGGTCAACGGCGGGTACGCGCACGTCCACCGCCGGCTGCGCGCGCTGACCGCCGGCGGCGCCGCTCACCACTTCGCCGTCCGCGAGGTGCCCGTGGATCCGCGCGCGCCCGGCGACTCGCTGCGGCCACGTGCCAACCTGGGAATGTTCGCCTGGGACCACACCCGTGTGGCGCCGGTGCCGGCCCCGCCGGCCGCCGAGCTGGCGCGCCTGGCGCGCGAGCGGCTGGGACCGACTTACACGTCGTACAGCCGCCTCAAGCAGGAGGAGAGCGGTTACCGCCCGCCGACCGAGATGCGCGACGAGGCCGAGCTGGCCCCGCTCGGCGAAGACGAGCTGCCGGGTGGCGCGCGGGCCGGCATCTTCGTGCACGATCTGCTCGAGCGGGTGCCGCTCGAGACCCTGCGCGCGACGCCCGAGCTGGACGAATGGACCGCGCGCGAGGACGTCCGCACGCTGCTGGAAACCACCCTGCGCCGGCACGGTCGCGACGCGGCCCAGTTGAAGCCCGCGGCCCGGCTGGCGCACGCCGCGCTGACGACGGCGCTGCCGGTGGTCGGCGGCGCGCTGCCGGGCCTGGCCTCAGCCCCGCGGGTCATCCGTGAGATGGAGTTCCTGTTCCCGTTCCCCGAGGCGGCCGGCGGCGCGCGCCGCGGCTTCGTGAAGGGCTACGTCGACGTCGTCTTCGAGCATGAAGGACGTGCCTATCTGATCGACTGGAAAACCGACCGCTTGTCCAGCTGGGACGCCGCCGCGGTCGAGGCCCACGCGGACGCCAACTACGGCCTGCAAGAGCGCCTCTACGCGCTGGCGCTGGTTCGCGCCCTGCGCATCACGGACGCCGCGACCTACGAACGCCGCTTCGGCGGCACGCTGTACGTGTTCCTGCGGGGATTGCCGGGCGCCGTGCGGAGCCGCCGGCCGAGTTTCGCCGAGCTGGAAAGCTGGCAGCGCGCGCTCAGCGACGAGCTGGGTGGTCAATCGGGCGAGGACCGTCCTACCGCCGAGGGAGCCCCATGACGGCCGCCGCACAAGATCGCCGCTGGCCCCCGGCCTGGAGCGCGGGGCTGGTCGGCGCCGACGTGGAGCCGGAGACGCTGGTTCTGGCGCTGGAGGCAGGCAGCTGGCCGGGCGAGCTCCCGCTCGAGCAACGCCGCGCCTTCGCGCTGCTGGTGCTGGCCTCGTGCGAAGCGCGCCGCGAGGGGAGCACGCGCCTGCCGCTGGACGATGGCCTGGCCGATCGGCTGAGCGCGCTCGGTGCCCCGGCCCGCGATCAGGCGGCGGCGATGTCGTTGGCTGCGGGGCGGCTCGAGCACCCGGCGCTGGCCCCGCTGGTCGCCGGCCCCGGTGACCGGCGGCCATTCATCGTCGAGGGCGCGTACCTTTATCACGAGCGAGATCTGCGGCTCGAGCAGCGGGTCGCCGAGGCGCTGGCAGCACGGATGTCGGATCGCGCGCGACAAGCCCCGCGCACGGAGCTTCCGCCGGCGGCCGCGGGGCGCACCTGGACCGCCGGCCAGGCGGCAGCCATCGCCGCCGCCCTGGAGGGCCGGCTGACAGTCGTGACCGGCGGCCCCGGCAGCGGCAAGACGGCCGTGATCGGCGGTATCGTCCGCGCGTGGCGGGCGGCCGGCATCGCGGCGACGTCCATCGCGGTCGCGACGCCCACCGGAAAGGCCGCCAACCGCGCCGCCGAAGCGTTGGCCGCGGAAGCCACGGACGTGCCGCCGCCCTCGACGCTGCACCGGCTGCTGGGTTACGGCCCCCGGCGGGGCTTCGGCGGCAGCCAGGTCCGGCACCACCCGAACAACCCCCTGCCCCATCTGGCCATGGTCGTCGACGAAGCCTCGATGGTCGACCTGGCGCTGCTCGACTGCCTCTTGCGCGCCCTGCGCCCGGAGGCGCGTCTGGTGCTGGTCGGCGATGCCGGGCAGCTCCCTGCCATCGCGGCCGGAAGTGTATTTCGCGACCTGGCAGCGACCGGCGATGCTCTGCCGGCCGGCTCCGCCGTGCGGCTGACCGAAAGCCATCGCATGAGCCCCGCCGACGCCGCCGGGGCCGAGATTCTGGCCGCCGCGCGCGCCATCGCCGCCGGACAGCTCCCCGCGTCCTCGCCTGTTTCAGATCCCGCCGCCCTGCGTTTCCTGGGGTTCGAACACCTGGACCCGGGCCAAGGGAGCGCCGGCCGCCGCGCCCTCGGCGCCTTCATCGATCGCTGGTACGCGACCCAGCTGCGAGCCCCGGCCGCGCTGGACCCGCGCCTGCCGCTCGAGATCGCCGCGGGCACCCTGGGTCCGGCTTCCGCGGAGCGGGCCAGTGCCTTGCTCGATCATCACCGCAGAGCTCGGCTGCTGACCGTCACCCGGGTGGGCCGCGCCGGCGCGGATCGCATCAACGACGAGATCGCCCGGCGTGCCGCCGCCGATCTCGGCTCCGGCCCCGTCTCCCTCGATCTCTTGCCGGCCGGCACCCCCGTGATCGTCGTCGAGAACGACTACGAGCGCGGCCTCATGAACGGCGACCAGGGCGTCGTCCTGCCGGTCGCGGCCGGAACGAGGGCGGCGGTGCTGACCGCCGTCTTCCCGCGCGCCGGCTCGCTGGCCCTGTTCCCGCTGGCGACCCTGCGCGGCCTGGTGCAGATCGCCTACGCGATCACGGTTCACAAGGCCCAGGGAAGTGAGGTCGATCGCGCGGCCTTGCTGCTCCCCGACACCGACATGCCGCTGCTGTCGCGCGAGTTGATCTACACGGCCGCCACCCGCGCCCGGGCGTCTATGGTGGTGGTCGGCCGAATGCCTCTCTTGGCGCAGGCGATCGCGCGTCCCCTGGGGCGCACCTCGGGGCTCGCCGAGCGGCTGGCGGCCGAGCGGCGCCCTCCGGGCCGGTAACCCCGTTCGGCTGAGCAGATTACGCACCGGTAACGAAGGTGCGTCCAAGGCGTGTCTTTCGGCCGTTTCGGGGCGGCGAACCCCGGCATTGCCCTTGCAAATCCAAGCGGCGTGCGTGCGCGTTGCTGGGCTACGCCGGCTGTAGCGGCGAAACAAGGAGGGGCCGACATGGGTGCGTCGTCGACGGGTGCCGCTTCTTCGGGCGAGTCTTCGGGCGAGGATCCGTTCACTCATGAGCTGCGCTTTCTCCTGACGCGCAGCGAGACGGCGCGCTTCCTGGAAGGTGCCGGCGGACATGCGGAGCTCACCACTTATGATCCTGAGCATCCGATCGCCTACACGCGCACGACGTACTTCGACACGGCCGACGCCGCCTACCTGACCTCGTCCGTCGAAGAACTCGCCCGTCGCTTGCGGGTGCGCCAATATGCGTTCGCGGCCACGGCGGAAGAGCCGCCGGTTTTTTCAGGCATCGGCTACATCGAGCTCAAGCAGCATCTGGGCGCGTCGCGCAGCAAGGTGCGGTTCGCCGCCAGCGCAGCCGAGATTGCCGCGCTGCTGGCCGCGCCCGGCCCGGCCGCCGCGGCAGCGGACACCAACCAACCGCTGGCCATCGTCGCGCGCGAGCTGGCCATCCCGACCATGGCCCCCCGGCTGTCCACCTGGTACCGGCGCGTCTGTCTGACCGCCAGCGACCCGCTGGTGCGGCTGACGCTGGACGAAGGGCTGCAGTTCTGCCGGCCGCAGCCGGTGGGCCGCGGCGGCCAGCCGGCCGCGCCCGCCCCCCGCGAGGTGGTCGCCGCATTCCCGGCGCGCATCCTGGAGGTCAAGTACCAGGGGACTGTGCCGGCGTGGCTTCAGGCGCTGTTGGCCGGCCTGCGCGCCGCCCCGCTGCACTTCTCCAAGTTCCACATCGGGATGCAGGCGCTCGAGCACGAGCTGGAACACGAGGTGACGCTGCCGCGCGCGCCGCTGCCACCCACCGGCCCGGTCCTTGCCCCAGCTTCAACCATCGTTGCCGCCTAGGAGAGACGAGATGTTCGTGGTGTTCGAAGGGATCGACGGGAGTGGAAAGACCACCATCTCGAATCGGGTGGCCAAGGCGCTGCGGGCGCGGGGGCTGGACGTCGAGCACCTGCGCGAAGGGGGCTCGTTCGCCTCGAAGGTGACCCAGGGGATCCGGGACTTTTGCCGGGATGCGCGCAACATGGCCCTCACCCCGCGCGCCGAGCTGATGCTGTACGTCGCGCGCGAAGTGCAGCTGGCCGAAGAGGTCCTCCGCCCCGCGCTGGAGCGCGCCGACGTCGTGATCGCGGATCGCTACTTCTATACAGCGCAGGTGCTGGCCGGCGCCGGGCGGGATCTGCCGCCCGAAGAGATCCGCCCCATCGTCGAGACGGCTGCCGCGGGCGTCTGGCCGCAACTGGCGTTCCTCATCGACGTCGATCCGTCGGTGGCGCGCGGCCGCCGCAAGGTTTCGAAGATGATGAACCCGGCCGATCGCCGCCCGGTCTCGCGCAAGGGGCTGACGGGCAGCGGCCTGCAGGTGCGGCTGCGCGCCGGGTATCGGGCGCTGGCCGACGGGGATCCGGCGCGCTGGGTGATCGTCGATAACAGCGACGCCGACCTGGATCAGGTCGTCGCCGCACTGACCGATCTCATCTTGCGGGCGCGGGCCGGCGAGGAAGTTCAGGGCGGCGAGCTGGGGGTCGGGACGCCCGCCCCCGCGGCAACCCCGGCGGTCGAGAGCGTCGCGGCTGCGTACCAGGCTTTCCTGGCCTGGGTCGATCGCCGCGCCTTCCGCGAGCCGACGCTGGCCGCCTACGTGCTGGCCGGCATGTCGGGGACCGAGATCGATTCGCGCCGGCTGTCGCTGGCCGGCGCCGCGCCCAAGGTGATCGCGCGCGGCCTGCGGGGCCTCAGCGATCCGGTCTCCTGGCGACTGCGGCGCCTCCTGATGGAGGCGGCGCCCGCCGAGGTCGCGCTTTCGCTGGAAGACACGATTGCGGACACGCCGGAAGCCTGGACCCTGCGCGAGCTCCTGGCGGATTCCGTTCCGGCGGCGGTGGCCGGCAGCCTCGAGGGGCTGGACGACGAGACCGCCTGGGCCCTGCGCGCCGACCTCTACGATCGCGCGCCGGACGCGGTCTTGGCGTCGCTGGCGCTGCTCGATTCCCCGCGCGCCTGGGAGCTGCGGGCCCGCTGGATTGCCGAGCGCGGGGGGCTCGATCGGGCGTGTGACAGCTACGAACGCGCCCGATCCCTGGCCAAGTCGGTGACCGGCCTCGACGGGGCGCAGGCCTGGGAGATGCGCAAGGCGGCCCGGGACAACGCGCCGGTGGCGGCGCTGACGTCGCTGGGCGGAACCACCAGCGACCGCGCCTGGAGCTGGCGCGAAAAGGCCATCGGCCGGGCGCCCAAGGCGGTTCTGTCGACCATCGCCGGCATGGACGACGCGCGGGCCTGGGCGCTGCGGGTCGCCAACGCCACCCGGGTGCGCGAGGCCCTGGATTCAATGGCCGGCCTCGACCACCCCACCGCCTGGGACCTGCGCGAGACCTGCCTCGACATCTGGCCCGCCAACACGATCAAGAGCCTGGGCGTCCTGGTGAGTGGTCACCGCGGCCACGAGCTGCTGCTGCGGGCGCTGGCCGCCCACCCGGATCAGATCTCGTTGTTGAAACAGGCGGCGAACATCGCCACGGGCGCCAGCCTGACGCCCTCGGTGATGGCGGCCTGACGTGGGAGACGAGCCAAACGTGGGAGGCTTCGATCTCAACGACACGCTTGGCCTCGACAGCATGGGCCTGGCGCGGTTCGAGGTCGTGCTGGTGCGCCTCATCATCGCGGCGGCGCTGGGGAGCTTCCTGGGGTTTCGGCTCTGGCGGCGTCTCATGCCCAACGCCCTGCCCCCCGCGCGCGAGGTCGCGCAGGCGCAGACGCTGATCGCGATCGCCGGCGCGCTGATGGTGGTCGTCATCGGTCACAGCACGGCCCGCGCGTTCGGTCTGGTCGGCCTGGGCGGGTTCATTCGGTTCCGATCGGGCATCAAGGACACGCGCGACGCCGCCGTCATGTTCGTGATGATCGGAATCGGCATGGCCTGCGGCCTGGGCGCCGTGCCGATGGCGCTGGTGGCCACGCTTTTCGCGGCGGTGGTGCTGGCGCTGTTCGACGCCGGCCGCCGCGCGCGGCTGCGCCTCATGCGGGTCGCGATCCTGGTGGCCGCGCCGCGCGAGGCCTGGACGCGCATTCACGCCTCGTTCCCCGGGGCGCGATTGTTGGAGCTGCCTGGCCCCGAGACGGACGTGGGCCGATTGGTCGTCGAGACCGTGCTGGGCGAAACGATGGACGCCTCCGAGATCATGCGGCGCCTGGACGAGGCGCAGGTGACCGGCGTGCGCAGCGTGAGCATCGACGAGGGCAAGAATGGGTCGGCCGGCTGAACGTGATCGTTGGAACAGGAGAATGCGACATGAGCTTGCGTAATTGGATTGTCGGAGTGTGCGGGATGTTGTCGATCGCCGCCGGGTGCGGCGCCAAGGGCGGTGGGACGCCGAACGTGGGGGTCATGACACCGCTGGCGAACGACGGCGCGGTCCCGGCGGCGACGACGGGGCGTTATCAGCCGCTGTCCGTCGGGGCGGTCTGGGTCTTTCAGGTGACCGACACGAACAACGTCGCTTACACGAAGACCAGCACCGTCACGGCGCTCGAGGACGTGGGCGGTGCGTTCGCGGGGACCATGGCGTACAAGACGAAGGAGACGGTGAAGTCCACCACCCAGTACACCTGGTACCAGATGACCGACACGGACGTGCGCCGGCTGCACGATCAGTCGCTGGACGCATCCGGGGCGCAGTCGAACGACGACTGGTACACGCCCTACAACCTGCGCATCGACGAATCGCCCGCCCACCTCACCGCCGGCGCCACCTGGCAGCTGAGCTACGAGGACGCGCACACGAGCGCCAAGAAGCCGCCCAAGACGACCACGGTCACCGAGAACTGGTCCTGTGATGCCGTGAACGAGACTGTCACCGTTCCGGCGGGCACCTTCAGCGCCGTCCGAATCACGCGCACGGATACCGCCAGCGGCGGGTCGGCGAAGACGCAGTGGTTCGTCGCCGGGGTCGGCAAGATTCGCGAGCAAAACAACAGCGGCCACCTCGAGGTGCTCATGAGCTACCAGCTGCCGGACGGCCCCAACAGCGCGGCGCCGGACGGCGGTACGGGCGCGGACGCCGGTCAGGCCAGCCCGTAGTCGGAAATCTTCTTGGCGATGGTCGGGTACGACACGCCGAGGAGGCGGGCCACCGCCGTGCGGTTGCCGTTCGCGAAGTCGAGCAACCGCGCGATGTAGGCCCGCTCCAGCCCTTCGAGATCGGGCGGCTTGCCGGCGGCGTCCAGGTCCAGCGAGAAAAACACCGGTGCCGCCGCCCCCGCCGTCGTCGTGCGGCTGGGCCCAGAGATCACGATGCAGTCGGGATCGATTGGGTCCCGGGTCGACAGGATCACCGCCCGCTCGACGATGTTGCGCAGCTCGCGAACGTTGCCCGGGTAGTCGTAGCCCAGCAGCAGCTTCTCCGTCTCGGGCGAGAACCGATTGGCCGGCTTGCGCATCCGCGTCGCGAACCGCGACAGGAAGTGAGCGGCCAGCGGCAGGATGTCCTCGGGGCGCTCGCGCAGCGGCGGCACGCGGATGTGAAACACGTCGAGCCGGTGGTAAAGGTCCAGCCGAAATGCCCCGCGCTCGACCTCGTCGGCCAGCTCTTTGTTGGTCGCGGCGACGACCCGCACGTTGATGGACAGGTCGCGCGTCCCGCCCAGCCGGCGGAAGGTCATCTCTTCCAGCACCTTCAGCAGCTTGGCCTGGGTCCCCACCGGCATCTCGCCGACCTCGTCCAGCAGCAGCGTCCCCCCGTCGGCCTCTTCGAACAACCCGCGCTTCTGAGTCTTGGCGTCGGTGAACGCGCCGCGCTCGTGCCCGAACAGCTCGCTTTCGAGCAGGCTCTCGGGCACCGACGCGCAATTGATCTCGACGAACGGCCCCTCTTTTCGACCGCGCGTGCGGCGCGCGATGAGGTCCGCGATGAGCTCTTTGCCGGTCCCCGACTCACCTTGAATGAGAACGGTCGTGTCGGGCGCCTCGGCGACCTTGTCGACCATGTCGATGACCTTGTGCATGGCCGACGAGACGCCCACCACGAAGTCGCCCATCGCCGCGTGCGCGCGGTCGGCCAGTTGGCGCACCTGCGCGCGCAGGCGCTGCGCCTCGATCGCCTTGCGGACCGTGACCACGAATTCAGGCAGCTGCAGCGGCTTCGACAGATAGTCGAACGCCCCCAGCTTCAGGGCCTGGACCGCGCTCGCCACGTCGGCGTAGGCGGTGGCGATCACCACCAGGGTGTCGACGTTCCGCTCGCGGGACTCGCGGATCAGGGCCTCTAGCACCGCGATCCCGTCGGTATCCGGCAGGTTGCGGTCCAAGATGACGAGGTCGGCCGGCTCGCGCTGCCAGGCGGTGAGCCCGGCTTGCCCGCTGGACGCGGTGGTCACCAGGAATCCTTCGGACGCCAAGGCCTCCTCGGCGACGATTCGAAACGTCTTTTCGTCGTCGATGACCAGCACTGTCGGCTTCATGTCGGCGTCCCCTCGGTGCTGGCCCCAGGGGCGTCAGCTTGTGTGTCAGCTTCTTCTTGGGCCGCCGTGGCGATCGGCAGCCTGACCCGAAACAGCGCCCCGCCGCCCGGCGAGCGATCGACCTCGATGTGCCCGCCGTGCGCCTCGACGAACCGGCGCGAGGTCGGCAGCCCCAGCCCCGTGCCATTGGGCTTGGTGGTGAAGAACGGCTCGAACAGGTGTTCGCGCGCCTCGGCCGTCAGACCGGGGCCGTCGTCGGTCACTTCGACCACCGCCTCGCCTGTCCGCGTCCGGGCGGTGACACCGACGGCGTGCCCCGCCTCGACGGCGTTCTTGATGAGGTTGACCAGCACGCCCTGAATCTTGTGCGCGTCGCACCAGACCGGCAGCGACGATGGAACGTCGACGCGCAGGGTGACCGCCCGGTCGGCGACCAGGTCCGCGACGGCCTCGGCGGCGCGCGCCACCACCCCCGCCAGGTCCGCTGGCCCGCGCGCGATGCGTGGAGAACGCGAGAACGACAGCAGCGAGTCGACGACGTCGCGCAGGCGCGCGATCTCTCCCAGCACCTGCGGGCGCAGTCGGGCCAGGCGCGCGCTGTTCTGAGGATCTTGGGCGATCAGCTCCACCGCCATCCCCAGCCCGTTGAGCGCGTTCTTCAGCTCGTGCGCGATGGCCGCCGAGGTCTTGCCCATGGCCGCGAACCGCTCGGCGTCGACCAGCGCGGCCTGGATGGCCACCAGCTCTTGGGTGCGGTCGCGCACCCGCTGCTCCAGCAGGGTGGCCCCTTCACGCAAATCCTGGTCGCGCTTTTGGATCGCGTGCTCCATCTGACGGAACGCACCCAGCAGCGTCGAGATCTCCTCGGTTCCGGCCGGCCTGGGCGCCGACGCCGGAAGCAGCGGCTGCCCGCGCGCGATCCGAATCGCGCCGTCGGCCAGCGCCTGCAGCGGCCGCGACAGGTAGGCGGACAGCGCCAGACCGGCGAACAGGGCGACCAGGATGCCGAACACCAGGATGCCGGCCAGGGTCGCCGCCTGCTGCTCGATGTTGGCGGTCAGCACGCGCCACGGCCAGGCGAACACCACCGCGTAGCGGGTGGCCCCGCCGACCGGTGAGTACGCGAACAGCATCTTTTGCCCCCCGGCCTCCCCGATCAGCGTGCCGGCGGCGCTGGAACGCGCGGCGGCGATGGCGGCGCCCCAACCGGTCCGATCGGCCGGCGCCGTGCGCCCCGGCGGGTAAATGACAGCGCCGTCGTCCTCGTCGATGAGCACGGCGTCCGTGTGAGGCGGCAAGTTTTCGTGAAAGGTCGGCGAGACCAGGTTGTTCTCGGCCAGCGCGATGACGCCGACCAGGGCGCCCGAAAAAACCGATCCGCGCACGACGGGCTGCACGATCTTCAGCGTCTGCCCCAAAGCGGGCTCGTCGGTGATGCGGAACAGCGGACCGGCCGCGCCCGCGTGCACCGCCTTGAACCAGGGTCGATCGCCAAAGTCTTGGCCACCGAAAGCCGAACGGTCGGGAACCGACCGCACGCAGCGCCCGTTCCGATCCAGCAGCAGGACCGCCGTGTTGTACAAGACGGAGTGCGCGTGCGCGCCAGCCAGGATCTGCTGCTCTTGCAAGAGATCCGCGTCGGTCGGGTTCATCTCGGGCAAAAGGGCCAGCCGCTTCAGCTCGTCCTCGAGGATCTCGAAGTTGTCCCGCAAGGCGAAAGCGCGATTTTCGGCGAAGAGCTGGTACTCGGTCGTGAGCTCGCGACGCATCGTGCGCGCCGACTGATAGATGGTGGTCCCTCCCGCCAGGCCGATCGAAACGACCAGCAACGACGACAAAACCAGCGAGAGCTCGGTCCGGAGGGTCAGGCGGCCAACGCTAGCACCGGGCAGGCGTTTTTACACACATCGTTCCGCGGCGAAACCGCCTCTTGACTGACCAGCGGTTACGCTGAATTCAGCTGGAGGGATGACGGATGACGTGGGGACTGGCCCGGCGCATGAGCACAGGCGGCGGTGGTGTCGCGGGGGCGGGTGAGTCGACTGGATACGGCGGCGCGAGGGGGGAGAGCGGCGGCGTGAGGGGGGAGAGCGGCGGCGTGAGGGGGGAGAGCGGCGGCGTGAGGGGGGAGAGCGGCGGCGTGAGGGGGGAGAGCCTGGGGTTTGCGGCGAAGATGGTGGGCATTGGGCTCTGCGCCGGGCTAGCACTGGTTTCGTGTCAGTTCGCGATCGAAGCGTGTTTCCACGCGCTGCGGTGAGTCGGCGCGTCGGATAAACGGTGCACAATCGAGGGTATGCGGTACCCTGAACTGAGGGTATGCCCCGCCCCCGAACCGACGAATCGCGCCCCTGCTTCCTGATCCTGCTGGCGGTGACGCTGGCAATCCCGATCGCCGTGACGTCGTGCGCCAGCGCAGGCGGTGGAACCGGAGATGGTGCCGGTGGGCGGACTGGAGCCGGCGGCACGGGCGGCATCACGCCCGGAACCGGCGGCTCAGCGCAGGCAACGGGCGGCCGCGGGGGCACGGTGGGATCCGGCGGCGGCCCGGGCGCAGGCGGTCAGCTCGGGTCGCCCGGCAATCCGTTCGGCTGCAAGTTCGGATGGGGTGCGCCCAGCTCGCGCGAATCGCCGAGCTCCCTCGGTTGGTTGCAGTTCATGAGCAGGTGGGCCGGCACGTCCGTTCAGAAGGACGGGTCCGTCAGCTCATGCGACAGCTGTGGTTGGCTGGGGCAGCTGGCGTCGACGAACATCATTCCCGCGTACTACGCCTACATCATCGGCTATTACGGCCACGCCAACGGGTTGCCCGACGGCAATCAGAGCAGCGGCCCCAACCTCACGACCGGCGGGTCGGCGCTGATCCTGGGCGCCGCCAACGCCGCCTGCCCATCCGGACAAATCTGTGCGCAGAACAAGATCGTCCAGGCGTACGCCACCTACGCCAAAGAGAGCCACGCTGCCTGGCCGACCAAGCCGCTGGTGTGGCTGCTGGAAGGCGACTTCGTGCAGTACACCGCGAAATCACAGTCGCAGCCGCTGACGTACGAGCAGCTGGGGCAGCTGGCCGCCCAGATCACGTCGGCGATCAAGACCAACATGCCCAACGCCGTCGTGGCGATGGATCACTCGACCTGGAATTCGGACGAGGTGACGAACTCGTTCTGGAACGCCATGAAGCAAGCCAACCTGGACCTGGTCTGGACGACGGGCGTGGGGAACGCCAACGGGTTCCTCAGCAGCGGAACCAACGCCAACAGCTACAACGGCAAGACCAGCACGTACTCGTACCTGCACACGCTCACCGGGATGAACATTCTGGTCGACGAGAGCGCCGGCCTGTCGCAGGCGGGGGACACCTGGTCCAACCAGACGGCGGCCACCATCAACGCGCGCATCGCCGAAGGCGTGATCGGCGTGAACGTGAGCGGCTCGGCGCCGAACTATCAGTCGAACGTCCAGACGCTGGCGCCGCAGTTGAGCAGCACCTGTCGCTGAGGTCCGGCGGTTGAAGGCGCGCGAGCTCGGTCACTCGAGCTCGGAAGCCTTGCCGTAGCCCCGCTGTCCGGGATGGACGCCGGGTTGGGCCAGCAGATGCCGCTGCACGTCCAGCGCCCAGGGGGTGTCCGGATACGCCTGCACCAGCCGGCGCGCTTCCTCCCGGGCTTCGTCGAACCGGCCCAGCGCCGCCAGCGATTTGCAGACGTCGACGCCGCGTTCGGGAGCGTCCGCGCTGTTCGGGAATCGCCGGTTGCCTTCGCGCGCCAGCGCCAGCGCCTGGGCCGGATCGGCCCCGCCGAGGTCACGCAGCTTCGCCATCAGCTCACTCTCCGCCAGCGGCGCCGGCGGCGAAGGACGCCGAACGACCGCTGGAGCCGAGGCTGCGGCCGGCGGGGCCGGCGGCTCCCGCGGGGGCGGCCCGGCAGCCGGTTCGGCGACACCCTCGGAAGTCGCGGGCCTGGCCACCGCCGGCTCGGGGGGCGGCGCGGACCGTCCGCCGCGCGCCAGCAGGGTCGCCGCACCGACGGCGGCGACCACCACGATTGCGGCCAGGACCGGCTTGTTCATGGACTACTTCAGGTTGGGGATCTCGTCCCGGGTGATGGTGTACGGGCTGTCGTAAGCACTCTTGATGTCGGACATGGAGTTGGACGACGTCTGGTACCCGGCCCAGATGTTCCACATCAACCAGGGCGCCGCGCTCGGAAACATCGTGCTCGGCTGGGGAACCTTGCCGGTCTCGTGCAGCGCCAGAGGCATGGTCGTTCCGGCGATCGACTTCATGGATGAATAGAGGCCCGTGAACGGCGGGTTGTTGGCGTAAGTATCGCCGCCGGCAATGTCGGTGCCGTCCTTGCCCGGGTAGTAGCTGGCCGTCGGGGTGCCGCTGTACGGCATCAAGCGGACGAGGTTGTGAATCCCCTTCGTGCTCACCAGGTAATTGTACGCGTACTTATAAATGCCGAGGAACTGGCTGGACGAGCACTTGGCCCACCAGAACCAGCCGTTGCTCTGCGTTTCGTGGAACAGCGCCAAGATGACCGCGCCGTGGCCGGTCTGAATGGTGCCAAGCTCCGTCGCCAAGTAGTCCATCTTGGAGAGGAACGACGTGTTTTCGCTGCTGCCGGACTTGGTGACATTGTCGCAATTGGTGCTCTTCATCGAGTTGTCGTACGTGTCGGCCAGCGGTGGCGCGCCCATGTGGTAACGGATCATCGACAGCCCGCCCGCGTTCCAGTACGCCAGCGCGCGTGAGCTGGTCCCGCTCGGGTACAGGTAATCGCCGCCCAGGATGGCCGGCGCCTTGCCGACGCCGTTCGTGTAAAAAGAGATGTCACCGCCGGGATTCGACCAGCTGGTCTCTTGCTGCCCGGACAGCACGTTCTTTCCGTAGATCGAATAGAGGTAGCAAAGCAGCTTCTTAGCCTGGGGCGTCGCCTGGGGGTCGACCGGCACCACGCCGCACGTGCTCGGGGAAGAGCCGCCCGATCCGCCGGTGGCCGCCGGCATGTCCCCGCCTGCCCCGCCCGTCGCCACGACGGTGCCCCCCGTTCCCGGCGCGCCTGCCGACCCGGCGATTCCGCCTGTCGAGGACACGCCTCCGGTGCCGATCACCCCGCCGGTGGCCGTCGTGCCGCCCGTCGCCCGGGCGCCGCCGGTGGCCGTCGTGCCGCCCGTCGCCCCGGCGCCGCCGGTGGCCGTCCCCCCCGTGCCTTTTCCGCCGGTGCCGTTTCCGCCCGTACCGGTCCCGTCGCCCGAGTCCATGTTGGCGCAAGAAGCCAACGCGACAATGATCCCCAGGCCGAATGCACGGCCCAATCCAGCAGACTTCGAACGGTTCGACATGCGCATCTCCCAATCGAGGCTCGCACGGAGCATTCCGCCTCGACCAGGCAATGGCCTCCGCCGCCCCCGGCCTTTGAGAAATTTTCGTGCGCCTCGCGTCGACCCTATCGGCCGCCCGGCCGCGCGGAAAGTGCCCGCTCGGCCACCGCGCGGAAGGCGCCATGCGGGTAGAGCGTCAGGTACCTCGCGGCCTCGGCCGTGACGTCGGCGTCATGGTGCTCCAGCGCCGCTTCGACCTGGATTGCCAGTGCCTCTTCGGCCAGCGCGCCGCTGGGATGCTGCTGCAGGTATTGTGTCGCCAGCAAGCGCGCGCGTGGACCGTCGCGATCGACGCGCAGCGCACGGGTCGCCGCGACGACCAGCGCCGGGTCCTCGCCGGGCGGCACGCGGAGCTTGGCGCGCCGCCGGCTGTCGGGGCTCGGCTGGTGCGTGGCTGGGTCGGCCTGTTGCGCCTTCTCCAAGGACGCATCGTCCAGCCCTTGCGCCCCTTGCGCCGTCTCGGCGGCTCTGACGGCGGCGGGCCCCGTCGACGGCGCGCCATGTCCTTCGACCGCGCGCACGCCCCCGCCCGCCGGCTGCGGACCCGCCACCAGGCCCCAGCAGAGGCGGACCAGATCGGCCGGCCAGCCCGTGAATCCGGCGCTGGCGACGGCGGTACCGCTCATCAGGACCGCGCACGCGACGAGGGGGCGCAGCCATCGATGCCGGGGGCGTGGCCGTCCATTTCCCAGGCTCAGCAGCGTCCGCTGCTTGAGGGTGGGCGGAACGCAGATTGGCTCGGCGCTCCGCACCAGCTCGACCACCCAGGCCGGCGGCGGATCGGCACTGCTCGCCGTCTCGGAAGAGATCCACCGCACCACCGTCTCCGCTTCAGCGCTCTTTCGTCTGGTCATCAGCCCCCGCCCCCCTCATGCGCGCGCCGGTACTTGTCCGCCAGCGCCAGAAATTCCTTGCGTGCCACGTGAACCCGCCACCAGACCGTCTTGATCGAAACTCCCTGGATCCGGGCGATTCCTTCGCCGGCCAGGCCGTCGATTTCGAACAGCACGAACGCCGCCCGGCGATTCGCGTTCATCTTACGCAGGATGGTTTCCAGCACGCCGTGCTTCTGTTTCCGTTCCAGCGCGCCAGACGGGCTCTCACGCTCGCACGCCAGCCCGTCCAGCTCGTGGACGTGGTCGCGCGTGAACACGCGCCGGATCCAGGCGCGGCGGCGCGAGTCCCGCACCTTGCGCCGCGTGATCTGATAAAGCCACCCCGCAGGGTTCGCGCCATCGAACTGATCGAAGCGCCGGCGAACGACCAGGAACACGTCCTGCGCGATGTCGTCCCGGTCCGCCTCGTTCCCGCCCAGCGCGCGCACCCAGCGAAGCACGTCTTCGAACCACAGATCATAGAACGCGCGAAAGTCGCGCCGGACGACTGACGCACGATCGCCCGGCGCCACATTCGAGAGCCCCGCCCCGGTCACACGCAACGATGGGTGAGGACCGCGCATCGCATTGTCATAGATGGAACGTCGGACTCGATTCCTTTGAAAAAACTTCGTCGCCGTTCGGATATGGTGAGTGGGTGAGCGCGTCCCTGTCCCGCTGGACCGGCATCGGGCTGGCAATCACCGCGGCGCTGGCCGGGGCGCCTGTCGACGCACAGGTAGGGAGCGCTGCGCCTGCGCCGCCCGCGTTGGTGAGCGGCGCCAGCACCTGCCCGGCGCCGGACGAGGTGGCCCAACGGCTGGGAGAGCTGATCCCGACCCGCCCCGGTGATTCTCACGTTCCTCCGTCGCCGCCGGCGGTCGCGCCCGCGCAGATCGTGGACCTGGGCGGCGCGTTCCAGATCAACGTCGGCGACCGAAGCCGCGAGTACCAGGACCCGAACCGCGACTGCGCCCGACGCGCGCAATTCGCGGCGGTGTTCATCGCGTTGATGTGGCGGAGGCCCGAAGCATCCGCTGTCGCGCCCCCTGCCCCGCCCCCCGTGTCGCCGCCCGTGCCCGTCGCGCCCGTCGCGCCACCGCTGCCGCGCGCCCACGCCGAGCTGGGCGCGACCGCCGCGACGGATCTCGGCTCTGGTTCTGCGACCGTGGCGGCGGCGGCGACGCTGCGGTTTGCCTTCGGGCGGCGGCGCCTGGCTCCAGTCGTGGGGCTCGGCGGCCAGCTGCCCGTCGACGCCAACCTGGACGGCGTGAGCATTCGGCGGTGGTCGGCGGCGGCCGACCTGGACGTCCGAGCGTCGCTGAGCACGCGCGGGCGCGCCGTTCCGTACGTCGAGCTCGGCGTCGTCGGCGCGCGCGTGTCGGCCCGCGCGCTCAACCTGGCGGTGGCGCGATCGCAGGCCGCCTATGCGTTCGGCCCGCGCGTCGCCGGCGGGCTGATCCTGGGACACGGGCGGCTGTCGCCCTTTGTTCTGCTCGCCGCCCAATGGTTTCCCGCACCGCCCAGCATCTCGGCGCTGCCGCAGGGGATCCTCGGGCACACCCCGGCCTTCAGCATCGGCCTGACCGCTGGCCTGTCCTGGGGGTGGCTGTGAAAGCGCTGGCTTCGCTGTTGTTGCTGTGCGCCGCCTGCGGGCCAGCGATGGACCTGGGGTCGGACGTTCTTTGGACCGCTCAATTCGAGACCGGGACCTTCATCGAGTGGACGAGCCAGATGGGCGGCGGCGCCAACGCGGTGCCCAGCCCCCCAAACGTCATCCAGGTGTCCACCTCGCAGGCCCACCACGGTCACTACGCCGCCCAGCTCACCATCGACACCAGCGGCGGCGGCCAGCAGAACGCGGGTCTCAATCGGCGCGGGGGGCTGCCCCCGGCGGCTTATTACAGCGCCTGGTACTACATCCCGCGCACGGTGACCGTCGGGGGCTTCTGGCTGATCTTCAAGTTCCGCGAGCGCACGGCCACCGACGTCGACGCCTCGAATACCGAGCTCTTCGACGTCGGCCTCGTCAACACGCCGGCGGGCGAGCTGGCGGTGTCGTTATACGATCACCGGATGGCGGCTCCGTTCCAGCCGCCCACGCCGCCACCCGTCGTCCCCGTGAGCGCCTGGTTCCAGATCGAGGCCTACTATCGGAACGCCCCCGATGCGTCCGGACGGCTCACGATCTGGCTGTCCGACGACGCCCGGGGCAGCCGCCAGATTTACGACGTCACCGGCCCCATGGCGCCCAACCCGTGGGTCGAGTGGGACGTCGTCAACGTCGGCCAGAATCTGACGCCGGCCCCGACGATCTTGAACATCGACGACTGCGCCGTCAGTCTGTCGCGCGTCGGACCGACGGGAGTCCTCGGCGGTCCCTAGACGTCCGGGCCGCCAGCGCCGCGCGACTCGCGGCGCCAGGCGCGCAGGGTTTCGTCCACGCGCGCGTTCGCCTGCTCGTCGACCACCTGACGCGCGGGATCGGCGTCGAACCAGGCCAGCGTGCGGCGGATGCCCTCGGCGAAAGGAATGTGCGCCTGCCAGCCCGGCACGTACGACTTCACCTTCGTGTTGTCGAACAGCGCGCACCAGCTCTTGTCGCCGAGGAGGCCGGCCCCCGTCTCCGGATCGACCTTGGCGATGAAGGCGCTGGGGACGTGCACCAGGTTCGGCTCGGCGCCGGCGGCCCGCCCGACCAGGCGCAGGATCTGATCCCAGGTCAGCCACTCGTCGGACGTGATGTGGAACGCGTGGCCGATGGCCCGCAGGTTGCCGCACAGGCCGACGAAAGCGCGCGCGAAGTCGTCGGCGTGGGTCAGCGTCCACAGCGACGTCCCCTCGCCGTGAATGATGACCGGCAGGCCGCGCCGGATGCGGTCGATGATGGTGTAGTCGGACTTGCCGACCGCCACCGGCACGATGGTGTCGTAAGTGTGCGACGGCCGGACGATGGTCACCGGGAACCCGCTGGCGCGGTAGGCCCGCATCAGCGCCTCTTCGCAAGCGATCTTGTTGCGCGAGTATTCCCAGTAGGGATTCGCCAGCGGCGTCGACTCGGTGATGACCGGGTGCGAGGGGGGTTTTTGGTAGGCAGACGCCGAGCTGATGAAGATGTACTGCCCCGTCGAGGCAGCGTCCGGCTGCCCCGAGAACCAGGCGACGTCGCGCTGAATGTCGGCGGGTGTGAAGGCGATCCAGTCGACCACCACGTCGTAACGCGCCCCGCGCAGCGCCGCCGGTGGCGATCCGCCGTGGACGTCGTGGGAGATGACCTCGACCCCGTTTGGCAGGGGAGCCTTGCTGGACCTGCCCCGGTTGACGAGGTGCAGCTCGTGACCCTGCTCGGCGATGAGCCGGGTCAGCGTCGAGCTAATGTTCCCGGTCCCGCCGATGAACAGGATCTTCATGGGGCGCAGTATATATTCGTCCTTCCATGCCGTACGACCACAGCACCGTCGAGCCCAAGTGGCAGTCCCGCTGGCGGGAAGCCGGGCTGCACCGGACCCCCACCGATCCGTCCAAGCCCAAGTTCTATGCGCTGGACATGTTCCCCTACCCGTCCGGCGCCGGGCTTCACGTCGGCCACTGCGAGGGCTACACGGCGACGGACGTCATCACGCGCTGGAAGCGGATGCAGGGCTTCCGGGTGCTGCACCCGATGGGCTGGGATGCTTTCGGCCTGCCGGCCGAGAACTACGCCATCAAGCACGGCGTCCACCCGCGCGTGACGACCCAGCAAGCGATCGCCAACTTCAAGCGGCAAATCGACGCGGTCGGGTTCGCCTACGACTGGACGCGCGAGGTCGACACCACCGATCCGGCGTACGTGAAGTGGACGCAGTGGATCTTCTTGAAGCTGTTCGAGCGCGGGCTGGCCTATGAGGGGGTCGTTCCCATCAACTGGTGCCCCGTCGACAAGACCGGACTCGCCAACGAGGAGGTCAGCCAGGGGCGCTGCGAGCGCTGCGGCAGCCCGGTCGTGCGCAAGGACCTGCGGCAGTGGCTGCTGCGCATCACGAAGTACGGCGACCGGCTGCTGGCCGATCTGGACGAGCTGGACTGGCCGGCGTCGACGATCGCGATGCAGCGAAACTGGATCGGCCGCAGCGAAGGGGCCGAGGTGGTCTTCCAGAGCGCGGCGCCGGTGGCCGGGCGCGAGATCCGCGTGTTCACGACCCGGCCCGACACGCTGTACGGGGCGACGTACATGGTCCTGTCGCCCGAGCACCCGCTGGTCGAGGCGCTGACCAGCGAAGGGCAACGCGCGGCGGTGCGGGCGTACCAAGACGAGGCGCGGCGCAAGAGCGACCTCGAGCGCACCGACCTGGCCAAAGACAAGACGGGCGTCTTCACGGGGGCGACGGCGACGAACCCGGTGAACGGCAAGCAGGTCCCCATCTGGATCGCCGACTACGTGCTGGCCAGCTACGGCACCGGCGCCATCATGGCGGTCCCGGCCCACGACGAACGGGACTTCGCGTTCGCGAAGAAGTTCGGTTTGCCGATTGTGCAGGTCGTCGCGCCGGCGGCTGGGGGCGCGGTGAAGGCGGACGAGGCGTTCGCTGCGGAGGGCGTCGCCGTCAACTCGGGCCCCATCGACGGACTGCCCACGGCCGAAGCCAAGAAGGCCGTCATCAAGCAACTCGAAGAGCGCGGCGCCGGCAAGGGCGCGGTCAGCTACCGGCTGCGCGACTGGGTGTTCTCGCGCCAGCGCTACTGGGGCGAGCCCATCCCGCTGGTCCACTGCGAAAAGGACGGCGTCGTGCCGGTCCCCGAATCGGACCTGCCCGTGCGCCTGCCCGACGTCGAGACCTACGCGCCGACGGGAACCGGCGAGTCGCCGCTGGCCGGAATCGAGAGCTTCGTGGCGACCACCTGCCCGAAGTGCGGCGGCCCAGCGCGCCGCGAGACCAACACGATGCCGCAGTGGGCGGGGTCGTGCTGGTACTACCTGCGCTACCTGTCGCCGAAGGACGACGCCCGCCCCTTCGACCCGGCCGCCGAAAAAGAGTGGATGGCCGTCGACCTGTACGTGGGCGGCGGCGAGCACGCCGTCTTGCACCTGCTCTACGCGCGCTTCTGGCACAAGGTGCTCTACGACATGGGGCTCGTCCACACCAAGGAGCCGTTCAAGAAGCTGCGCCACCAGGGGACCGTCCTGGCGTACAGCTACCAGGACAGCCTGGGGCGCTACCACGAGCCGAGCGAGATCGAGTTTCGCGGCGAGACGGCCGTGCTGAAGGCGACCGGCGAGACGCTGACCAGCACCGTCGAGAAGATGGCGAAGTCCAAGCTGAACGGCGTCAACCCCGACGACGTGATCCGCGACTACGGCGCGGACGTGATGCGGCTTTACGAGATGTTCATGGGCGAGTTCGAGTTGCCCAAGCCCTGGGATCCGCGCGCCATCGAGGGCGTCAACCGGTTCCTGAAGCGCGTCTGGCGCCTGTGCGAGGAATGGGACGCGGGGCGCGCCCCGGCCGGTGACCCGCACGAGCGCCTGCGCCACAAGACCATCAAGCGCGTGACCGCCGACCTCGAGCGGATGCAGTTCAACACCGCCATCGCCGGTCTGATGGAGTACGTCAACACGCTGACCAGCGCGGGCGCGACGCACGCCGACTTGGTCACGCTGGTGAAGCTGGTCGGCCCCTTCGCCCCGCACCTGGGCGACGAAGCGTGGGAGCGCATGGGCGGCACCGGCTTCCTGCTGCAGGCCCCCTGGCCGACCCACGAGGAGGCGCTGACCATCGACGACCGCGTCACCGTCGGCGTGCAAGTCGACGGCAAGCTGCGCGGCGACGTGGAAATCGCCCGCGACGCCACCGAAGACGACGCCCGCGCCGCCGCCCTGGCCATCCCCAACGTCACCAAGCACCTGGAAGGCCGGACCATCAAGAAGTTCATCTACAAGCCCGGGCGGATCATCGGCATCGTGACCGGATCGGCCTGACCGCTTCGATGTCCGCGTCGCGCGGACGACCTTAGGCGGCTGATCCTATTTAACTTTTCAAGTCGCGAGGTTGAAGCTCGTAGTTCCACTCGCCGTGGAAGTCGTGAGGGTGCAAAGCCAGGCCACTCATCTGCGCCTTCGTGATCTCAATGCCGGTTCGATACTTTCGCTTGTCGAGGTTGGCCTTTACTCGCAAGCCAGCGACTGTGCTGGTGGTTCCGATCAGATCGACGATCGTCTCGAACGTTCGCAGGGGCTTGCCCCGCCAGTTCTGCGTGATGTGACAGAAGAGGCGATGTTCGATCTTGTTCCACTTGCTCGTTCCCGGTGGGAAGTGACTCACCCGGATGCTCAGCCGCACGTCGTCAGCAAATTTCTGGAGCTCATGCTTCCAAGCCAGCGAGCGGTAGCCGTTGCTTCCTCCCGCGTCCGCCGTGATGAACAGCTGCTTGGCGTCCGGGTACGCGCCGCTGCCCATCATCTTCCACCACTGACGGATCGAAGCGACGGCGAATTGGGGAGTGTCGTGGTCGCGGCCGACGTTCACCCATGCCTCATTGCGGGCCATGTCGTAGACGCCGTACGGGATCGCCTTGCCGATCGCATCGCCCGGGAAATCGTGCACCAGTGCCTCTTCGGGCGTGGCCCGCGGTTGCCATTCCCGTCCGGCGTTTTTGAAATCACCGACCAGTTCCTTCTTTTTCGTGTCGACGGAGATCACCGGCTGCTTCCGGCGCAGGAACGACGTGGTGGTCGCGTTGATGTGCTCGAACTGTTCGTTGCGGTCTGGATGCGAGTCCCCTTCGCGGGTCTTGCGCACCGATTGCAGGCTGTATCCGAGTTCGTGGAGCAGACGTCCGACCGTCGTGGAGCTCACACGCCATCCGTCGTTCGCCAGCGTCGACGCGAGCTTCGCTCTGCTCTTGCAGGTCCATCGAAGCGGCGACATGGGGTCGCCACGGGTGAGCGGATCGACCAGCTGCTCGAGCGCCTGTTTCACTCCCGGGTTCGTCTTCTCGATGCCCGGGCGTCCCGCACCGACTCGGCGCACCCGTGTCGTGGCCTCGACTCCGCCTTCGATCTCGCGGCGGCCGCTCCGGATCGTTACCCGCGAAATCCCTGTCGCCGCAGAAACAACGGAGTCACCTCCGTACCCGATGGATCTCGACTCCGCCGCCGCCCACAGACGACGCGCACGCTCGTTGAGAACCGGCGCGACCACCGCGTACTTCGCCACGATGGCCGCTTCCAACTCTTCGTCTCGGCTCACAACCGCAGGAGATCACGCTTCCTTGCGATTGAATAGTTAATTTACGCGCGCCGCCTTAGGAAGTCATTGCAGACGCCTATGTGCCGTCGGGGCGGGCATGACGCGGCGCGCTTGCGTTGTACGGCTATTTGCCGTATGCTTTGCTCATGGCAACCTCGCCCTCTTCGACGGCGCGCCTCGAAGCGCGCCTTTCGACGGAGGTCCACGCGCTATTGAAGCGCGCGGCTGAAATCCAGGGACGGACCCTCACCGACTTCGTGGTGGCTGCTGCGCAGGACGCCGCACGGCGTGCCATCGAGGAAGCCGAAGTTCTTCGCCTGTCCTCAGCGGATCAGGCCCGCCTGGCGGCCGCGCTGCTGAAACCCGCCGCCCCCGCGGCGGCGTTGCGCCGCGCATTCCGTCACCGCCGTAGGCTCCTGGGCGATGCGTGAGTGCCCCGTTTCGTGCGGAGGCGCTCGCCGCCGATCATGATAGGTCGCCGTGCGAATTTGGCGAACCAGCCCTGGATCGGTACTTTCGGACGCAGGTAACGCAGGACATCCGCCGGCACGTCACGAACTGCTTTGTAGCCGTCGAAGCCGCAACCGGCACGGTAGCCGGCTTTTACACGCTCGCCGCAGCGAGCATCCCGGTGCACGATCTTCCGGCGGAGGTTACGCGGCGACTGCCGCGGTATCCCGTCCTGCCGGCCGTTCGCATCGGCCGATTGGCGATCTCCCGAGTCTTTCAAGGCCGCAAGCTCGGCGCGGCGTTGCTTGCCGACGCTGTAACACGAGCGATTGCCGCTGCACCTGCGTCGTTCACGCTGCTCGTCGACGCAAAGAATGATGCTGCGGTCGCCTTCTATGAGCACCACGGATTTCTCCGGCTGGAGAGCCAGCCCCGAACCCTCTTTCTCCCCCTGGCTGCGGCCGGCCAGGCTCTCAATGATCGTGGCGGGTAGGGGCGTGGCGTAGCGTCCTCCTCAGCCTGGAAGCTCGGGGAAGAGCCCGGGCATCCAGCGCTGCGCCAGCTCCGCGGAAAACACCAGATGCACCGGCGCACGGGGGCCGTCCGACGACAGGACCCCGCGTTTGAGCAGCGCCGACAAGATCCGTCGCCCGTGCCTGTCGCCGGTTCCCGCGACGGCATCCACCTCGCCGCGGGGCAATTCACCACGATGGAGAACGGCCTCCAGGACACGTCCGGCCTGCGGAGGGAGTGTTCCGAGGCTGATCTCTTCATTCGCCCAGATCAAAATGCGCGCGCGAAGGCGATCGGGCTGGACGAGGCTCTCCATGAATCGCACTTGATCGATGCAGACGCCCAGGAAGAAGCGCGTGAATTCCGCGAGGGCTTCTTCGCTGAGCGATCCGCCGCCGTCGAGATCGTTGCGGCGGGGCAAATCGCAGTTGGAAAGAAGGCCTTTGTACTGCTCGACGTTGCGCGCCAGTCCGCGCGCGACCGACCACACCGCCCCCGTGTCCAGGGCCGACAGCAACATCGCGTGCGACATGAGCCGCGCGACGCGGCCGTTTCCGTCGAGGAACGGGTGCATCCAGAGCAGCCGGTGATGAGCCGCAGCAGCAGCCATCACCCCCTCCGCGTTTCCCAAGCCGCCGTAGACCTCTTCGAACCGCGCCAGAAACCTGGGCAGCGCCCCCGGACTGACCGGGATGTGCCGCCCGACCCGGACGTCGCGCCGCCGCAGCTCCCCCGGAACGACCCGCGCACGCTCCTTCGTGTCGGGCTCTTCGAGCCAGAGCAGATCCTCCGGCAGGTGCTCACAGAATTTCCGGTGCGTCTCGACGATGCCTCCGACCGTCACCGCGCGATTGCCCGGCAGGCCCCCTTCGTCGATCCACCGCTGCACCAAGATGTGCGCCTTGGCCTCGAGCTGCAGGTCGCGCTTCTTTCGATCGCGGCTGTAGTCGTCCTTCAGCGCCCGCTCGATGTCGATGGGGTGCGTGTCGTGCCCCTCGATGAGGTTCGAGTAGTAGCAATTCATCGCCCGCACCAGCTCCGCCAACGCCGGCTGCATCGCCCGCGGCACACTCCGCCGAAACCCCGCCGACAGCCGCGTCAGATCAAAAACGAGTTCATTCAGCGCCGGTCGATGCCGCGAGCCCCCCTCGATGAGCAGCGGCTCTATCCCGGAGGCGGGCTCTCCCCGGTCTTCCACCTGAAAGTCCGCTCCCATGTCCGGACATAGTTTGCATAACATCCATATATATTCAATAAGTTACACACGCTTGCAGCGCTTGCATGTCCGCTCTGATGTCCGCTTCAATGGCCGCCGCCCCGTCATTCAGATTGGTTGACGGATCGCCCCCGAATGACGTAAGTACCGGCGCGCACTGTCATTCGCCGGCGTAGCTCAGTGGTAGAGCAACGGTTTCGTAAACCGTAGGTCCCCGGTTCAATCCCGGGCGCCGGCTCAGGGAGTTAGGCGATTTCTTCGAATAAATCGAAGGGTCGCATGACGCGTGTGGCCGCGCCTGTCGCCGTGGCCCCGCCTGTTTTGACCAGAGTTTGGCCCCAGTCACGCCCCGCCGGGCTGCGGCGCGGGTGCGGATCGCTCAGCAGCGCTGAGGGCGGTTAGGCGAGGAATCCTGCACGTCGCGGGCAGGCCACAAATCCTGTACCGTGGAAGGACGCCGTGGCGAAGGTCCTGGTCTGGCTGGTCGGGTGTTTGCTGGTCGGAGACGCCGCGTACGCTGGTGAATCGAACGCGAACCAGTTCAACGCTGCAGAGGCGTTCCGCGAGTGCTCGCTCGCCCAGAAGGTAAAACCCCGTGCCCTGACCGATGCGGGCAGGCACGCCGCAGAATCGTGCTTGAGGCTGGCGATGGCTTACGAGGAAGGGAAGGACGTGGATGAATCGGGGAAGCCGATCGCGGTCAACTATACGCTCGCCTCGCAGTACCACGGGATCGGCTGCAAGCTCTCTGTCGCGCTCGGATGCCTGTCGATGGGCCGCATGGTCGAGAGGGGACAAACAACGATCCCCAAGGGGAAAGACCTGCGCTCTGTGGCCATCGGCTGGTACACGAGGGGGTGCTTCACGGAAGACGAGGAAAC
Organism: uncultured Pseudomonadota bacterium; assembly: GCA_963737345.1. Classification (GTDB taxonomy): domain Bacteria; phylum Myxococcota_A; class Polyangia; order Fen-1088; family Fen-1088; genus JADGRB01. Next base: position 633,171 of record CAVTSM010000003.1, read on the forward strand.
GGGCGACGTGGCCTTGTCCTGCAGTCTGGGCGGAATTCTGGCGATGACGCTGGGCCTGGAGAAGAAGGACCGCCACGTCCTCGCAAAGTGGATGAAAGTCAGCTTCGAATTGGAAGAACGTGCGTGCCACTTGGGCAGCGACCCCAGCTGCCGCTTGTTGATGAACATCGAGCAAACGCTCTCGGCAGCCAAGTAGCCCCAGAGCATCACCCAATAGGAGCCAGACGCGCCAGATCGAAGGGTACGGCGCGCGGACGCGGCGGTAGGGGATGCGCTCCTCAGCGCCCATTCGGCGCAGCGTGCGCAACGAGATGCCGAGGTGGGCGGCAGCGGCTCGGGCGTCCACCAACTGGGTCGGAATGGCGGTCTTCAGCTGGCGCACCTCCGCCGTCAACTGGTCGATCGCGGACTGGAGACTGTCGAGCGTCGCGCTCACGCCTCATTGATATCGAACCGGGTCGGGTACCCGAGGTCACCGACAGTGGCCCCACTTTGGCCCCAGTTACCGACTGCGCTGCACGAAAGCCGCGGAAAATCCGGCTTTCAGGCTTGCCGCCGAGGCGAATTCGTAAACCATAGGTCCCCGGTTCAATCCCGGGCGCCGGCTCAGCGGATCCATTCAGGGATTGGCCGTTCCGTCCGCCGCCGCTTCCTGCTCTGGTCCCACGGTGGTCCCGACGTCCCCCGTTCGGTGCGCTGCCACGTCGATCAGGGCCCTGCCCGCCCACCGGGTGAGGCCGACGTCCAGCGCCGAGAGATCGGCCGGCCGGATCATCTCCGGTCGCATGCGCGAATAGCTCGCCTCAGTCGTGGTGACGCTGGCGCGCGGCGTCACCTGAGGCGGGCGGTGAGCGCCACTGCGCGCCCGGCGGTACACTTTGGATTCGCAATGAGCGATGAGGCCGACAACCTGGTGCTGCGCTACCTGCGGGAGTTCCGGGCCGAAAGCAAGGCGGGGTTGGACGACGTCCGCTCGGAGATCGGTCTGCTGCGCACTGAGACAAAAGCGGCCGTGGCTGACGTCGCCGGGGTGGCGCCTAAGACGCTCTCCGAAGTCGTGGCGCTGGCCGGACGCTCGGACCACCTTGAGAGCGACCTGCGCCTTGCTGACCGGCTCGCCGCCCTCGAAGTCGAAGTGGCCGAGCTCCGGCGCCGCGTTGGAGTGTAGCGACTTCACTGCGCGCCCCCCGCGCTGCGATCAACGCGGACCTAAATCGAGCCACTCGGCTTCCGTCTGCGTTCAATTCGTGAATTGGATCCAGCCCCCCGCGGGGTTCGGAAAGTCGGCGCTCTGACCGATTGCCGGAACCCGCCATTGCACGTTCACGGCCCCAGGCTCGACCACCGAATACGGTCCGCCCAACGCGGATGTCGACACACAGGCCCCCTCGCCGAAGCCACAATTGTCGCAGACGTCCACATTCGGGCCCAGGTTCGCCACCCCGATCCCAGGCATTTGAACCTGCAGGTACTTGGTCACCCCGCCGAGGCTCGTCTGGTCGACGATGATCGAGAGCTCTCCCCGCCCCCTCAGAAACGTTCGCGGGAGCTGGTAGGGGACGCCTCCGCCGCAAGTATTCGCAATGTATTGGCCGATCGAAGCTGCGCTGATCGGCGTCACGGTATACCGCCGCCGCCCGTCGGCCGGCGGTTGAACGATCGCGAGGGCGGCGTCCGGTAGGAACACTGCGTCCGGGTAGGTCTGGAGCGCGGAAAAGTTCGACTGGAAGTAGGGCGCGACCCCTTCGCAGTCAGAGAAGGAGAAGGCTTCACCGCTGGGCGCTGTGAGCGCGAGAGAGGCGCCTCCCGTTTCCGGCAGCAACCAGTAGGGGTGGGTGGCTTGATTGTTGTCCAGCGATTCGCCGTCGGCCACCGCGACCGGTAGGGAGCACGGGCAGATCGGGGCATCGATCTCTGCTGCGCCGGGAGCAACAACGTGCATCGCCGCCCAGACGTCGTCGATGTTCATGTTCCAGAAGGCGGAAAAGTTCGTTGCAAACAGGGCCGGATCCCGGCGCCCGGGTGCCTGCCGGAAATAGCGCACGAATGCATCGATTCCTTGCGTCCGGATCAAGTACCGCACCAACAGGCCGCCTTGCCTGTAGACGTCGAGGCGCCTGTCGCTCGCGGCCTCGGTGACCACCTGCCGCCATGGAACGTCGTCTCGGAGATAAGCACCCATCGTCTGCGCGTCCGCCTGCCCCTGACAGCGGATCGATTCGGCGGTCCCTTCGATCAGCAACGGCAGGGGCGTCACTCCGGGCGCGACGAGTTCCATGTAGGCGTGAATGAGCTCATGTTGGTATGGCACTGTGGACGCGGCGATCTGCAACCTATCGCTCAGCTCGCAACCGGACTCGCCGTGTCCTTCACAGGCAGCGTCGAGGTTTTCCGGCGCAACCAGGTGATAGTCGATCTTCGGCCTACCCTCCGGCATTTTCAGCATCGTTTGTTTGTCGGCCCAATCGGTTTCGAGGGCGTCGAGTGCGCCGACTCCCTGCAGATAGGGGGGAACGGCATTCGGATCGAGATCTGGATCGATGAACAAGCGAAAGTGAGCTGATTCGCCAACGAGCGTTCCCGGGACCGCCGGTGTGCTGCAGCCTGCGCCACACGCGAGCAGCAGCAGACAAGCACATAGGCCACCGGGAAGACAGATGGGAACCCTCAATACTCCGGCCTCTCGACGACGCTATCGCACGACCACCAAGCAGTCCACCAATGCGCCCCCGCCGTATGACGGCACATCGGAACGCTCGCACGCAACGGCCTGTTCGAGAAGCGCCCGCGCCCAGGTCGTTAGAGTCGACCGGAGCTCATCGACGACCTTCTCGAACATCTCGCTCCCTTCCCACGAACCGGAGGCGCGCCCGGTTCGCGTGGAAGTAGAGGCGGCGGATCTTGCCGTGCTCGACGCCCAAGAGCAGCGCCGCGAAGGGTTGCCCGGCGCGCGAGAACACGGCTGCGGCGCGGCCGTTCAACTCGCGGAAAGCGACCTCCAGACCGCCCTGCGCGGACACGGCGGCGACGAAACGGGCGATGCGCGGAGCGCCGGTGAGGGGCGCGCGCAGGTTGCGGAACCGGCCGTAGGAGACGCCTTTCTCGCCGCCGTCGGTGACGAGCACAGCGTCCTTGGCGAGGAGGTTCCGCAGCGTCGCTGAATCGCCGGCTGACGCCGCGCGCACGAACGCGCCGAGCAGACGGGCATGCTCCTCGCGCGAAGCCGTGACTAGCCTGCGGCCGTCCGCGACGCGCAGACGGGCGCGCTCCAAGAGCTTGCGGCTGGTCGCCGGGGTTCGCTCGATCAGCGCGGCGATCTCCTGGTGCGGCAGGTCGAACACCTCGTGAAGAAGCAGGACAGCTCGCTCGGCGGGCGTCAAACGCTCGAGCGCGACGAGGAAGGCCATGGACACCTGCTCGACCGCCTCCAGCCGGGCCATCCCTGCTTCCGCCAGATCGACCGGCTCCGGCAGGCGGTCGCTGCGGCTCTGTTCGTGCCTTGCACGAGCGGACGACAGCTCGTTCAAGCACAGGCGAGTGACGACCGTGACCAGGAACGCGCGCGGCGATTCGACGGGTTCGTCGTGTCGACTCCACCGCAGCCACGCCTCCTGCACCATGTCTTCAGCACGACCGGCGTCTCCCAGCATCCGTATGCGAGCGCGACGAGCTCGTGGCGGAGCGATTCGAACGTCCGGAGCGATTCCGATTCGGCTTTTGGGGTCACCGCGCGAGCCCGACGATCTCCTGAAGGTGCGTGCGTTGCTCGACCGTGTCGAGGAGAAACGCCGCCACGGCTCGAAAGGACATCGTCCGCGCGTCCGCGGGGAGCGCCCCCGTGCGGTCGCGGTAAAGGTCGTCCGGGCGCTGGACGAGACGCGGAGGCCTGGCAATCGTCCAGTCCAGAGATGTCGCCCGCAGGATGTTCTCGGCCATCGCCAGGTCGCGGGCGACGTATTTGAGGAGCCAGCGGAAGAAGGCGTACGCCGGCCCCTGCAAGGGGAACAGGACCGCCGCGGAGACCAGCGCCACCCGCTTCACGCCGGCGCGGGTCATCGCCGCGACCGTGCTCGCGGCGGCGTCCCCCACCAAGGTGTGGGGTCGGAAGGCCGCCGGCGGCCGGACACCCAGCGCGGTTATCACCGCGTCATGTCCAGGCATCGCCGAAGCCAGCGCATCCGTGCTGAGGGGATCACCACGGATGACCGACAGCCCCTGGTGCTGGCGCCCCACCTTCTGGGGTGAACGCACGAAAGCCGTCACGGAATGCCCGCGACCGAGCGCTAGAGCCACAAACTGCGTTCCCACATGCCCGGTCGCGCCAACGACGAAGAGCCTCATGCCTCAAAGACCGGGCGGCATCGCCAAACGTGACCGAAAACGACGCCTGCCTCGCGTCAGGAGCGTCGCGTGGCAGGCACTGGCGGGTCGTTTGCGCTCGACATAACCTTCGGCCTGTCATGAATCTGCGGGCGATCGGGGTCATCTCCTCGGAGCTGAGGTCGCTCGCGGAGGCGCCCCGGCAGGGGGCGGAGGGCGCGCCCGACGCCTGGCTGGAGGTCGATTCGTCATTCGCGGATGCGCTGCGCGGAATCGAAGTCGGCGACGAGTTGATCGTCATCGCTTGGCTGGACCGCGCCGACCGCAGTGTGCTGCAGACCCATCCGCGGTGCGACCCGCGCAATCCGCTAACCGGTGTCTTCGCGACGCGGTCGCCCGACCGGCCGAACCCGCTCGGTCTTCACACCGTCACCGTCCGCGCGGTCGACGGTCATCGCCTGCGGGTCGGTCCGATTGAGCTGATCGACGGCACGCCAATCGTCGACATAAAGCCGGTTCTCAGGTAACCACCCTCGCGCGTCGCCGCCCCGGCGTCAGAGGCGGTCGATGGCGATGCGCCAGGTGGCGTCGGGTTGGCGGCGCATGGTGACGGAGCTGCGGCCGGATTGGTCGATGGGGGTTTCGTCGGGGGCGTTTCCGCGGAAACGCCAGGTGTTGGCGACCCAAGCGAGGTCGCCGTTCACGACGACTTCGACGGGGGTAGCTTCGACGGTCGGGTTCAGGGCAAACGTCGCGCGGAAGGCTTGTGCCAGCGCGGCGTGGCCGGTGGCCCGCGGGGCGGCGGGAGCGATAAAGGCGGCGTCCGGCTCGTACAGCGCCAGCAGACCCGGCAGGTTGCGGGACTGCATACATTCGACGAACGCGGAGACTGTCTCTTCGGGAGTGGTCGGCATTCCTCACGGACACCGGCCGGCCGAATAGGTTTCACGGCCCGGTCAACGGGTGAACCGAACCCTGATCGGCGGGGAGGTGGCGGGGATGGGTTCTCCGCGCGCGTCTCGCGCGGGGGTGAAATGGGTTCGCATGGCACAGGCGCGGGCGGCGGCACCGAACCCGTGGCCGGGGTCGGTGAGGACTGCCGCGCTCTGCGGATCGCCGCCGGCTTTCACGACGACCCGGATGACCACGGTTTGCTCGTCGATCCGGTCGGCATCGGCCTCGGCGGGCCAGGGGCAGGACCAGTCCTCGGTCGCCAGGGAGACCGGGCTCGGGCGGCGGCCGCTGCCAGATGACGTTCCGGGCTGCAGCTCCGGGCCCGCCGCCGGGCCTCCAAGAGGCGAGCGGCTGGTGCCGGTCGAGGCCGTCAGACCGCCGGCATAGGCGGCCGCTCTTCCGGTCACGACCGCATCCGCGGTGAGGTCAATGGGCGCGTCGCTCTCGGCCGGGCGTGCAATGACCGCCGCTGCCTGCGCCGCCGCCGCGCTCGAAGCGTGCGCTGTCTTTGCGGGAGCAACTGGCGCCTTCGCTACGGACGGCCGACGTTCTGTCGGCGCTCGGTCCTGCGCGGCAGGCGGCGGCGCCGAAGCAGGCGGCTCGGTCGCCCGGAGGTCGACGGCGACCTCCGTTCTGACCGGCGCCGCGAAGGCAGCGGCTGCCCCGCCGCGCGCCATCCGGTGGGCGCCCCCAAGGACGATCGCATGTCCCACCAGTGCCGCAACGAGCGCCCACGGAAGGCGTCGTCGTCGCTGCCGTGCGGCCACGCCCAGGATGGCCTCGGCAATGTCCGGCGCGCGGGAGCGTCCTGGCCACACGCGGTCGCCCTCAGCGGCTGCTGCCGTCCGGAGGCAGCGCGGCGAAGGCGATGCGCGTGACGCCAGCCCGCGCGAGCAAGTCGAGCACGTGAATGACACGTCCGTGGTGCGCGTCGGTGTCGGCGCTGATCACGACGCGCAGATCGCGGTGGCTGGCCAGCGCGTCCGCGGCCAAACGCACGACTGCGGGGTCGCTGGCCACCGCGGCGCCGTTCACGACCACGGGTCCCTCGGTCGGAACAGCGACGGAAAGCACGACTTGAACCTCCTCGGCGGCGGCGGCGCGGGGGAGCTGCAGCGGCACCGCGGGCGTCACCACCAGCTTGGCGGTGACGATGAAAATGATGAGCAGCACCAGCGAGACATCGACCAGAGGGGTGACGTTGATGCCGGCGATGATCCCGGCCTGCGGCGCCGACGTCACCGCCCACGCCCCGTCTCGACGTCGTCCGCGGCCGTGAGGCGCCCGTCAGCCACGTAGGCGATCACCAGGTTCGCGAGGGCGTCGGTGCTCAACAGCAACGCGGCGATTCGCCGCTGAAAGTAGTTGAACGCCGCGACCGCCGGCAGCGCGACCAAGAGCCCGGCGGCCGTCGCCACCAGCGCCTCGGCGATGCTGCCCATCACGGCTCGCGAGGCAAGCTGGCTGCCGGCCCCCCCGACCTGGCCCGTGGTGCCGTGGCCGAGCTCCTCGAACGCCCCGATCACCCCGACGACGGTTCCGAAGAGGCCAATGAACGGGGCGTTGTTTCCGACGGTGCCGAGATAGGTGAGCCACCGTTCGAGGAGGCCGCGCTCGATGGCCACTGCGCTCTGCATCGATTTTTCGACGGCCGCCGGTCCCAGCGCGGCCAGCTGAAGCCCGGCGGCGGCGACGGCGGCGGCGACCGACCGCGTCTTGCCCAGCTCCTCGGCGGCCGCTCCGAAATGGCGGCGAATCAGGTGGGGGCGGATGCGCCCGACCAGCGCCTGCGGCTCGCAGTCGCGCGCGCGCATGAACAACCACCGCTCGACGATGATCGCGACGGTGATGACGGAGAGTCCGCCCAGAGTCCACAGGACCCACGTGGTTCCAGACCGAAGCAACACCTGCTGGACGAAGTCTGTCGGTTTCACACTGTGCTCCTGGTCAGCGGGTCAGGCGCGAAACCTCGTCGCGCCGAAAGCCCGACGGGAATCGTTGCAGGTAGGCCTGTGCGGCCCGTCTCATGTCCGTGTCCGCCCCCATTCGTTGGAAGGCGATCACGCGCAAGTAGGCGGCATCTTCCGCCATGGGATCGCCAGGGTGCTCGGCGACAAAACGCGCGAAAGCGACAGCGGCCTCCGCGTTGTCTCCGGCCCGAAGCGCCGCCATGGCAGCCCGGAATGCGACCAGCGGGTCGTTGGTGACGGCAACGGCAGATTGATGCTGGGAAGCGCTCCGCCGAGCCGGGAGCGCGGCCGATGCCCGCTGCCTTTCGCGCGGCAGCTCTGCGGGCGCCGACGTGGCTGTCGCGACCGGGTCGACCACTGGTGCCCTCGACGCTTCGACACCCGACCAGACCTCTCCAGCGCCGAGATCGACGGAAGCGCGCCCCCGCATCCGAAGGACGATCTTCCCTTCTTCCACGGTCACCCGTGTCGTCTCCGTGCCGTCCGCGCTGACCGTGAAGGTGGTCCCCACATCTTCCAGCTCGCCGTCAGGGAGCAGAACCCGCACCGGGCACTCTCCGGCGGCGCGATCGACGTGGACCCACAGGGTGCCCTGCTGCAGCAGGATCTCTTCGCGGCCGCCGGGGCCCGGGCGTCGGAACCAGGCGGTACCGCCAGTCGCGTGGATCGTGGCCCGCCCCTCATGCCCGGCTTCGGGCGCGGGCCGCGGCCGCCAAAGCACGACCACCGCGAAAACCAGCGCCGCCGCCGCCACCGGCCACAGCAGCAGGCGCGCCGCCCGGGACGGCCTATTCGGCGACAGCAGCGCGCGGTCGAACGCGGCCACCAAGCGCGTCCGCTCGCGCCAGATGTGCAGGTCGTCTTCGGTCTGCGGATCGTCCGTCCCCGCCCTCGCCTGGTCCGCCAACCTGTTCAGCGCCGCCGCCTCACCGGCGCAGACGGAACAGGCATCCAGGTGGCGCTGGAAGCTCTGTCGCGCGGCGCCGTCGAGGCGCCGGTCGCGCAAGGCCTCCACTTCGAACATCCGGGGGCAGGTCGCCGCGGTCATGGCTCGTCCCCCTCCAGCGCACGACGCAGTTCCCGCCGGGCGGCGTGGAGGCGCGTCCAGACAGTTCCCACCGGGATCGCCAGGGTCTCGGCGATCTCCGGGCACGTGAGACCTTCGACCTCGGCCATCAGGAAGGCGATTCGTTTGGGCTCGCTGAGGGTGCGCAGGGCTCGGTCGACGTCGGTGCGCGCCTGAAGGGCCGGCCGCGGGTCGGCGGTGGCGGTCTGCTGGCTGCCGATCGACGAGACAAGCGCCAGAAGCCGGCCGAACGTTCGCCGTCTGCGCCGGAGCAACTGCGCGGCAATGCCCATCAACCAGGGGCGGCAAGAAAGGCGCCCGTCGTAGCGGCTGGCCGACTTCGCCGCGGCCAGGAAGGTCGCGTGCACCAGGTCGTCCACGTCCTCGGCATCCCCCGTCGCGCGGCAGAGAAACCGCCGCAGCGATCGGCAGTGCAGGTCGTAAAGCTCGCCCAGCCCACCGGTATCGCCACCGGCGACTCGGCGCATGAGCTCCGCGTCGCGCGCAGGTCCCTCGTTTGGCAGTCCTTCTGGCGGCGCGCGCCCGGTCATCGCGTCCCCACAGCGGCCCCCACGGCCAGGCCGACGGTCCAGGCGGGAAGACCGGCGCCGTCAGGCGTCGACCCACTGACGGGGTTCCGCTCGCCGATGTCGGCGTCCACTTGAACGAACGTGCGAAGCAGCGACTGGGCACCGAAGGTCAACCGGCATCCCAGGATGAGGCGCGCGAGGCGATCATTGCCGTCGATTTTCGAGACATTGGGGGCATTCATCTGCGGCGGCATCTGAGCGGACGCGCGCGCCGTGACGGGAGCGGCCGCGTGCAGGGCCAGCGCCGGTCCAACCGTCAGATCCAGCGTCCGGTTGGGCCCCAGAGCGAACCGGTGGCCTCCAAGCGCGATCAGCTCCAGCGCCATCCCGTGGCCACCCGTGTCGGCGGCGTGATAGCCGTCGATCCGTCCCTGAAAACCGAGCAGCCAGTGCGCGATGTCTGCGAACCCGGCGACACCGCCCCCGCCGCCGACCCAGCCGTCCCCGGTCCGCGCGTCGGCCGAAAGGTCGAGCTCGAGCCGAAATGGCGTCGCGGGATCGACCGGGGCAGGCGGCGTGGCAAGGCGCACGACCGCGGGCGAGCTGGCCGGCCGGGCTTCTGGCTCTCGCCGTTCCGGCGGCGGCGAGGTCGTCGTCTCGGTCGTGTGGTCGTCGCGGGCCCGCTCGGGCAACAGAAGCAATCCCTCTAGCGCCGGCAGGACATCCTCCGCCCGCGACACGGACCGGCTGGCGATGCGCTTGTCGGGAAGAACTACCGTCAGACCAAGCCCCGCTCCCACAGGGGTGACCTCGATCCGGGCGCAGGTGTCCACGTCGGCCCGGCTGTGAAATGTCTCGCGGATCATGGCCTGCAGCTCGGGCCACTGCTCGCGAACGGACGGATCCACGACGACGGCCAGTGGCGCGCACCGGGGCGGCGCGCCGGCGTACGCCGGTCGAGCGCCGCCGATGGCGAAGACCGCCGCCACCAACGCCAGGACAGACGCACTGTTCCAACTCATGCGGTCGTTCTCGACTGATCTTCGCTCGACGGTGCCGATTCCTTCATCGCGATCACCAGAAATTAGAAGAACGCCTCGACGCCCAGGCTGGGGATGGTCAGCGGCCCGATTCGCCCCACCTTGCACTGGGTCGTCCCGCCCTGCGGCGTCATGTCGCCCATGCAGTCGAGGGCCATCGGGCTCGCCTGCCTGCTGAGCGTGACGTTCTGGCCCTCCACGACGAAAGCCACCGAGCGGTCCCTACCCAGCGGCCAGCGCTTTTCCAGCCGAACGTCCAGGCGAAAGAACGACGGTGTGCGGTGGTCGTTGTACGGCGGCGCCGGTACATTGCCCGACAGCACCGAGTAGGGCGCGCCGCTGTAGAAAAGGCCCCGGGCCCCCGCCCGCCAGTGGCGCCCCAGGTCAGCGGCGACAACGGCGTTGAGCACGTGCGTGCGATCGGTGTCGCTGGCCACGGTGGTCAGCACGTCGACTCCGGCCAACGTGATGAAGTTCTCTTGCCGCCGCGACCGGGACAACGTGTAAGAGAGCCACCCGGTCAGCCGCTTCGCCAGCGACCGCCGGACCAGCAGCTCCATCCCGTACGCGTAGCCGTGCTGGGGCTTCGCGTCCGGGCAGGTGTACGGAATCGCCGGTGGCGGCCCCGGGTTTTCCGGCGGTGGCCCTGCGGGTCTGGTGGGGGGCATGATCTGAAGGCAGTTGGCGGTCAGGTCGGTGAGCCCGGACCAGTGCGAGAAAAATCCGGTCGCCGTGGCGGTGATCTCTGCCGGCAGCGACACCTCGACCCCCTGCGCCGCCTGCAGCGCGCGCTGCAGCTGATTGTTACCCAGCGGGAACCCGGGGACCGTCAGCAACAGCCCGGGGATGGGTCCCACGCGCAGCGCCGGGAATTGATGAGCGATCGCCGCCGTCGCCAGCCACGCCACGGACGGCGTGAGGGTCATCCGGATCGACAGACGCGGATCGAGCACGGGGACGCGCGTCCGCTCGTCGATCCCCGACGAAGCCGACGATCGCCAGGACTGGAAGAGCTCGGCACGCAGGCCAGGAACGATCTCGACGCGCCGCCCGGCGTGCCACACCAGGTCCGCGTGCACTTCCGCCGTGAAGTTGGTGGGCGGCGGGTCGACGCTGGCCGGGACCGGCGCCTGGTCGGCCGTCGCCGCTGGCTGGTGGAAGCTGTACGTATCGTACTGGCCGCCAGCGCCTGCCCGAAAGCGGATCGCCGGAGACAGCTTCTTGTCCAGCTCGACCCGCAGGGCCGCCGACGGATCGGTGATCCTGACCGGCACCGCGAGGTCCTCCGCGCCCGCGCCCCCCTGCGAGTCATGACCCAGCGTCGCGGCGAGTCGCACGTTCCCGCCGACCAGCGAGTGGTCGTAACGGAGATCGACGCGGTGGAAGTCCGAAGCGAGCTGTTCGACGATCGGCCCGCTCTGCCCGGTGTTCGTCGAGGCCGTGCCGAGATAGTCGTGGCTGCCGAACGCGAACAGGCCGACGGTGTCGCGATCCGTGAGGCGCCACGTGGCTCGCCCCTGATAGTCCCAGTACCCCAGCTTGATGCTGGACGTGATCGCGCCCAGGATCGGACCGGGGTATCCGTACCGGCCCGCCAGCAAGACGGTTCCGCGCCCGTCCTGGAACGGCGTCTCGACCAGCGCGCCGGCGTCGAACAGGCGCAGGTTCGCCTCACCGTGCGGGCGGGTCGCAGGCGCGCGCGTCTGCCCCGCGATGACCCCACCGGCGGCGTTCCCATACGCGGCGGGCGCGGCGCTGGGAAAGAAGTCGACCCGATCGAGCAGGGCGGGGTGAATGACCGCCGCGCCGATGCCCACGTGGAACAGGAAGGGCACCCGCACCCCGTCGACGTAATAGGCGTTGTCGTTGGGTGGCGCGCCGCGGATGTAGAAATACGGCAGGCCGCTTATGATGGGCGCCACGCCGGGCAGCGCCTCGACCGCGCGAAAAGGATCTCCGAATGCTCCCGGCATCTCGCGAACGTCGGCGGCTGTCAGCGTGGTCTGCCCGATCTCGCGCCTTTGCCCCCGCACCGTGACGTCCAGCGGCGCCTCGACGGGACCCGTGCGCGCTGCTTCCGGTAGCGGCGTGGCGACTGGGCGAACAGCCGGGGCCATCGGCTCCTGGTGAAAGTCGACCCGCGCGCGGATCCGCGCGGCCACCGCCTGTGCGCCGCGCCGGGCGGGCGTGAACTGCCAGCTCAGGACCGCGTCTTGCGCCTGCTGGGCGAACGGCTCGATGCCGTCGACGACGTTCGCTTCCGATACGGTGCCGTCTGGCGCAACCACGATCTCAAGCAACACGGAAGCATCCCCCGCCCCGCCGGCCGGATACGGCACGCCGGTGTCGCCGCGCAAGGCGGGTGGGCTGACGGTTGGGCTGAGCGGTGTTTGCGGTTCCCCGCGGGCCGAACGGATCGCCGTGACCAGGAACGCGAAGAACAGCAGCCGAGCCATCGCGCGAGCCATCTGGCTCGTATTCGCGCGAGCGCTCCCGATCCTTCACACGCTTGCGAGCGCGGCGGATCCTGGTTTCAGTTGCAGGTTTTCAAAATGCCCCCCTCGGACGCGTTGCAGGAATAGCCGGGCGCGCAATCGTCCTTACTCGTGCAGAACAGGACCTTGCAAACGCCCGTGACGGGTTCGCAGTTGTAGGGCGCGCAGTTGGTCACCATCGAGTTCACGCAGGTGCCCTTGCTGCACTGGGGGCTGACGATGCCGCCGCTGCTCGTCGAGCAGGCCGTCGATCCGCAGGGCGTCCCGTCGGCGTAGACGGCACATTTGCCGCTGCCGTCGCAGCTTCCCGTGGTCCCGCAGCTGGTGGGCGCCATGATCGGGCAGGCTGCGTCGATCGTGCCAGCCGCGACGGGAGCGCAGGTCCCCTCTTTGCCTTTGCGGCCGCACGTCTGGCAGCTGCCACACGAGGCGACCGCGCAGCAAAAGCCGTCGGTGCAGTGGCCGGTCGCACAGGCGGCATCGCTGCTGCAAGCGGTTCCGCCGCCGCCCAGGGTCTTGCAGCTTCCGCCCTGGCAGGTGGCCGGCGCGGTGCAGTCCGCGTCCGCCAGGCAGGTGGTCTTGCACCCCGATCCGCTGCAAGCGAAGGGAGCGCAGGTCGTCGCGCCGCCCGCCACGCAGGTGCCGGCGCCGTTGCAGGAGGCTGCGGCCGTGAAGGTGCCGCTGGTGCACGCCGCCCCCTTGCAGGTGGTGCCTTTCGCGTAGACCTGGCAGCTGCCGGCCCCGTCACACTTGCCGTTGGTTCCGCACGACGCGGTTCCCTTGTCGACGCACGAGCCCGCGGGATCCGGCGCGCCCGCGCTCACGTTCTTGCACTGGCCGAGTGATCCGCTCACCGCGCACGACTTGCACGACCCCGTGCAAGCCGTCGCGCAGCAAACGCCCTGGGCGCAAATCCCCGATGCGCACTGGGAACTTGCCGAGCAGGCCGCGCCCGTCGGCTCTTTGCCACAAGAGTTGTTGGTGCAAAAGTTGCCCGCCGAGCAGTTCGCGTCGCTGGTGCACGCCGTGAAGCAGCGCGAGCCGTTGCACACGAAAGGAGCGCACGGCGTCGCCGCAGGCGCCACGCACTGCCGCGCGCCGTCGCACGTCGAAGCGCCGGTGTGGGCTCCGCTGGCGCACCGCTCGGCCGCGCAGACGGTCCCGGCCGGGTACGTGTGACAACCTCCGCTTCCATCGCATTTGCCGTCGGTGCCGCAGGACGCCGCTCCCTGATCGGCACAGATCTTCCGCGGATCGCGGGTTCCTGCCGCTATCGGCGTGCAGGTACCCGGGGCCGTCGACAGCGCGCAGCTGCGGCAGCTGCCCGTGCAGGCCGAGTCGCAGCAAACGCCGTCGACACAAAAGCCGCTGGCGCACTCGCCCGCCCCGCCGCACGACTGCCCCTTCGGCTTCAGGCCGCAGCTGCCCTTCTGGCAGGATTGGCCGGCGACGCAATCGGCGTCCGTGGTGCAGTGGTTGATGCAGGCGCCGCCCGAGCAGCGGAACGGCGCGCAGGACTCGTCGCTGCCGGACCGGCAGATGCCGAGGCCGTCGCAGGTCCCCGCCGTTTTCAGGTGATCGGCTCCGCTGCATAGGGGAGGGACGCAGACCGTCTCTGGCTTGTAGACCCCGCAGCCACCGAGGCCGTCGCAGACGCCCGTCTGGCCGCAGCTGGCGGTCCCCTGATCGGTGCAGACTTTGTGGGGATCGGCCGCGCCCGCGGCGATCGGCCAGCAGATGCCCTGCCGCCCCGGCTGATTGCAGCTGACGCACGCCCCGGTGCAGGCGACGTTGCAGCAGACCCCGTCGGCGCAGAAGCCGGAGGCGCACTGGCTGCCGTTGCTGCAGACGGCCGCCTGTGGCTTGGGGCCGCAGCTTCCAGCGACGCATTTGACGCCGGGGACGCAGTCGGCGTCCGAGCGACAGTCGGCGAAGCACTGTCCTGCCGTGGCGTCGCAACCGAACGGGGCGCAGATGGTTTGCGGCCCGGCCTCGCAACGTCCCGCACCGTCGCAGACCTGCGAGCCCGTTACCGCCGCGCCCTGGCAGGTGCCCGGCTGGCAGACGACCCCAGCCGGGTACTGGCGGCAGCTCCCCTGCCCGTCGCAGGTGCCGTCCAGCCCACAGGTCGCGACGTCCGACTTTGGACAGGTCTCCGCCGCGCGGGGCGCGCCGCCCGCCGGAACGAAGCTGCACACGCCGGGCGCGCCCTGGACATTGCAGGCTTTGCAGCTCTCCGTACAGGCGGTGTCGCAGCAGACCCCGTCGACACAAAAACCGCTGCCGCAGTCCGCGGCACACCCGCAGGCCTGGCCGTTCGACCTTTTCGCGTCGAGCGCGCCGCTGCACGAAACGTCCGTTCCGCCGTCCCGGTGTATGGCGAGAGCGTCGGCATTGTTACCGCCCGCGGTCTTGCCGCAGCCGCCGACCAAAATACCTAGACTCAGACCAGCGATGATGGCCGCGCGCGCCCGGGCGCTCAGGCCCGGCGGCGGTCGGCAAGGGAAGCTCATGGCGTCCGCGAATCTGGAGTCTCACCAGCCCGACCACAAGCCCAAAGTCGCCGAAAAACCATATCATCTCGTGACGTCTCGCCGCGTTGAGCCGCGCCGGTGCGCGTCATCCAGCTTGCCTGAAATCCGCGCCCCCGCGGATGTAGCCTCGGGTTGGTCGTCCCCGGCCGATCGCCTGGCGCCCGCGCCGGGGTACGCCTAAGCTCCGCCGCCATGCCGATCAGCAACGAGGAGCGCCGGGCCCTGGACCAGCAAATGGTCCAGGCGGCGTTCGTATGCGATCTGATACGGGTGCGGACCTTGTTGGCGCGCGGCGCCGATCCCGACGCCCGCGACGAGGACGGCCGCACGCCCATCTTCTCGGCGCTGCTGGGGGGAAGCGTGGCCTTGCTGGGGCTCTTGCTCGAGTCGAAGGCGGACGTGAACGCGCGCGACAGCCGAGGCGCCACCGCCCTGCACGTCGCCGCGGAAGAGGTGGTGCCAGAGGCGGCGACACTGCTGATCGGTCGCGGCGCCGACGTGCACGTCCAGGACGAGGAAGGCAACACCCCGCTTGGCCGCGCGGTGTTCTCGGCCCGCGGCCGTTACGACGTGATCCGCCTGCTGCTGAAGGCGGGCGCCAGCCCCGACGTCCCGAACAAGTCGGGCGAGACGCCGCGCCAGCTGGCCGAGCGCCTGGGCGAGCCGGTGTTCACAACCAACTAACTCAAGGGGCCGCGGGGCCGGTGCCCACTGCCCTGTCCGTGGTTAAGGATCCATGCATGGCTCACAGCAGCAGCGATCCGTCGCGGATGAACCAGCAACGGCCCCACGAGGGGCGCGGCGACGACGAGGCTTGGAAGAAGCGGCCGTCGACCGAGACGACGCACGACGAGGGCGTCAACGCCGACGTCGCGCGCGACCGAAAGGTCGCGGAGAACGCCCCGCGGCCAGGTGATCGCCGCAAGTAGCGCCCGGCTCGATTGCGGCCCTGAGCCTCGGCCTTACGTTGGTCCGCCGAGGCTGACTTGTCGTCGGAGCAACAGGCGGAGTGGATCGAGACCGACGTGCCGGCGCGACTGGACCGCCTGCCGTGGAGCGGCTGGCACACGATGGTGGTCATCGCCCTCGGCATCACCTGGCTGCTGGACGGCCTCGAGAGCAACCTGGCCGGCGCGCTGTCGGGTGTCCTCAAGCGCCCCGACACCCTCGGGTTGACCGACGCCGAGATCGGCCTCGCCGGCAGCATCTACCTGCTCGGCTCCGTGGCCGGGGCGCTGTCCTTTGGTTACGCCACGGACCGCCTCGGCCGCAAGAAGCTCTTCAGCCTGACGCTGATGCTGTACCTCAGCGCGACGGCGGCCACGGCGTTCTCCTGGAACTTCGCGTCGTTCTGCCTGTTTCGCGCGCTGACCGGGGCGGGCATCGGGGGCGAGTACGCCGCCATCAACTCGGCGGTCGACGAGCTCATCCCCGGGCGCGTGCGCGGCCATGTCGACCTGGCCATCAACGCGTCGTTCTGGATCGGCGCCGCCCTGGGCTCGGCGGCGTCGCTGCTGTTGCTGAACACGGGGTGGATTCCGCCTGCCTACGCCTGGCGGCTCGCGTTCGGCCTGGGCGCGGCGATCGGCGGCGCGGTGCTGTTCCTCCGGCGTCACGTCCCCGAGAGCCCGCGCTGGCTGATGGTGCACGGCGATCCCGCCGACGCCGAGAAGATCGTCGGCGACGTCGAGATGGCCGTCGTTCACCGGCATCCGTCGCCGCCGCCCGCGGCCGAAAAGCTGCGCATCCGCTGCCGCAAACGGGTCCCCTGGCGCGAGATCTGGCGCGCCATGGTCCACGAGCACCGCAAGCGCTCGGTGCTGGGCTTCACGCTCATGGTGACGCAGGCGTTCTTCTACAACGCCGTGATGTTCACGTACGGCCTGGTGCTGCTGCGCTACTACGACGTCCAGGCCGAGCGCGTCGGCCTCTACCTGATCCCGCTGGCGTTGGGGAACTTCCTTGGCCCGTTGTTGATGGGGCGCCTCTTCGACACCGTCGGCCGTCGCCGGATGATCGCCGGGACGTACATCCTGTCCGGCGTGCTGTTGGCGATCACCGCCTGGCTATTCCGCGAAAAGATGCTGACCAGCTTCACGCAAGCTGTGTCGTGGAGCGTGATCTTCTTCGTCGCCTCGTCGGCGGCCAGCTCGGCGTACCTGACGGTCAGCGAGATCTTCCCGCTCGAGATTCGCGCCTTCGCGATCGCGCTTTTTTACACCTGCGGCACGTTCGCGGGCGGCGTGGCGGGGCCCGCACTTTTCGCGTACCTGGTCGGCACCGGATCGCGGGAGCTGCTTTTCCGCGGATACCTGGCCGGGGCGGCCGCGATGATCGTGGGGGGCGTCGTCGAGGCGCTGATCGGCGTCGACGCCGAGCGCAAGTCCCTGGAATCGATCGCCAGCCCGCTGGCCAGCCATCCGTCGTGACATGAAGCCCGACGGGCGCACCGCCTGCTCGCCTGGTGCCGACGAGCCGCGCTATGCTGCTCCATCGCCATGATCGTCTTCGTCACCGGAGCGACCTCAGGGTTCGGCACCGCGATCTGCCAGCGCTTCGCGCGCGAAGGGCACCGGTTGATTGCCACCGGCCGCCGCGCCGAGCGGCTGGCCGCGCTGCGCGACCAACTGGGAGGCGCCGTGGCCCGCACCATTGCCTTGGACGTACGCGATGCCGCCGCCGTTCAGCGTGCCGTCGCCGAGCTGCCTGGTGAGCTGGCCGAGATCGATCTGCTGGTCAACAACGCCGGCCTGGCCCGCGGCCTCGAGCCGGCCCAGCGCGCTTCGCTCGACGACTGGAACGAAATGGTCGACACCAACATCAAGGGGTTGATGACGCTGACGCGGGCGGTGCTGCCAGCCATGGTCGCTCGCGATCGCGGGCACATCGTCAACGTCGGTTCGACCGCCGCCAGCTGGCCGTATCTGGGGGCGAACGTCTATGGCGCCACGAAAGCCTTCGTTCACCAGTTCTCGCTGAACTTGCGGGCAGACCTGGCCGGCACCCGCGTGCGGGTCACGGTCGTCCACCCGGGCATGGCCAGCGGAACCGAGTTCTCGAACATCCGCTTTCACGGCGACGACCGCCGCGCCGCAGAGGTCTACCGGGGCGTCGAGCCGCTGCGTCCCGAGGACGTCGCCGAGACCGTGCACTGGATCGCCACCCTCCCGCCGCACGTCAACGTGAACGAGATCGAGCTGATGCCCGTCGACCAATCCTTCGCGGGCCTCAGCGTGGCGCGACGCTGACGCGCAGCTACGCCGACTGCAAGGCTTGAACCGGCTGCTCGCGCGCGACGTCGGAAGCCTCGGCCGGGGCCGCTCGTCGCAGCGTGAGGAGCGCGATCTCGGGAGGGACGGCCACACGGACCGGCAGGCCGGTCGCGCCCAGCCCGCGGTTCACGTACAGCGTCGACCGGCCGCGCCTGTAGATGCCGGTCGTGAACTCGGTCATGAGGCGGGCCAGATTGTAGCGCTTGGCCAGGAAGGGCACGCCCAGTTGCCCGCCGTGGGTGTGCCCCGCCAGCGTGAGGTCGACGCCGTGGGCCGCCGCCTCGGGGAACAGCGCGGGGTCGTGCGCCAGGAGGACAGCCGCCGCGTGCGCGGGCCTGGCCGCCAGCGCGCGCGGCACGTCGTTGCGATGCGTCCAGGTGTCGTCGACGCCCGCCACATACATCGTCTGATCGCCGCGCCGCACCGACACGCCGCGGTTGCGCAGCACGTCCAGGCCTGCCGCTTCCAGCGCAGCCACCATCGCCTCACCGTCGGTGAAGTAGTCGTGGTTCCCCATGCACGCGAACACCCCGTCGCGTCCCCGGAGCTTGCCGAGCGAGGCGGCGACCACCGGAACGAAAGCCGAACCGCTGGCGATGAGATCTCCGGTGACGGCCACCAGATCCGGGCCGAGCGCGTTGACCTGCGCCACCCATCGATCGACGCGCGCGCCGCTGGCGAACGGCCCGCAGTGCAGATCCGAGATCTGCGCGATCTGGTAGCCGTCGAAGGCGGGCGGCAACCCGGCGATGGCGATCTCTCGACGATGAACGCGCGGGCGCCCATTGAGCGCCACGACTGTCCCCAGGCCCGCCAGCACCAGTGTGGTGTCCCGCACCGTACCGACCGGCAGGTGCGAGAGCGACCGGATCAGCCAGGCCAGCGGACAGAGCGCCGTGAAGAGAAGCGCGAACGTCCACCAGATGAAAAACGGCCACAGGACCAGGTAAAGGCGGCGCCGGCTGGGCGCGCCCCAGCTGCGCCGGGCCCCGAACACCGTCTGCATGAACCCGGCGGTGATGGCCGCCGCCAGCAGCAGCGGCGGCAGGGCGCGGCCCAGCGCCCGGCTGAGCCCGACGACCAGCGGGATCTGCACGCCGAATCCCAGGAAGAGCACCAACGCGAAGAACCGGCTGCGACGAAGCGGCCCCGACTTCGCACGAGATCGCGAACCTTGCGCCAAGCCCTAAGTGTGTAGCACAGGGCGCGGCCTTCAAGCCGGACCTTGGCTCAGCCGCGCCCCCAGCGGCCCAAGCGTCGCCCTAAAGGGGCGGGTTGGCGTTCTTGACGAGGTCGATGAGGTACGGCACGAACAGGTCGCCTGCCTGAGGGGCGCCGGGCGTCGCGTCGTCGGAGCTGCAATTGGAATCGTAGCGGGGCGCCTTCGGGTCCGCCGTGCCGTCCGATTCACCGGGCACCTTGATCCAGAGGTACGCGTCCACGTTCGGGGCCGGGTTGACCTGCGGCCGCTCGCCGAGACCGGCGCCCTTGATGTTGCACCAGTTGGCTCCGACAGTCTTGACGTTCGCCTTTCCACCGCGGCCGGTGTCGATGACGAACCCCTTGCCGGTGATGCCGGCGGACGGCAACAGCTTGACGAGATCGTTGACGTAACCCAGCTCGTCGTTGGCGGGATATTCGGGAACCCGCTTGGTGGCCGACGGGTCCTTGGCCGGATTGTAGTTCGACACGTTCGTGGCGAAGCCGCGGATGCGATCGGGCCCGCCCGCCATCGCCAGCACCTCTTTGTACATGGGAACGATCTTGGCGATGTTCTTCGGCCACCCCAGCCACCCCGCGTGCGCGGCGTCCAGGTAGATGAACCCGTTCGGCAGCGAGAGCTTGGCGATCGCATAGGCGATGCCCCGCTTGTAGAACGGTTCGGCCTTCTGGCATTTCTCGGTCCCCATGTTCGTGACCAGGTTCGCCAGCGAGTCGGGCTCGACGACGAAGGCGACCCGCAGCTTGGGGTGTGCGGCCAGCGCCGCCGCGATCACGTCGATGTAGTCACGCTGGTAGCGGGCCTCTCCCTCCTCCGTCAGCTGCAGCTCGCCCGCCGACGCCTCGGCGTTGCAGTCGCGCCCCGGCACGTCGTAGACGACGAACACCGGGACGACCGGCTGGCCGCCCGCGTCCTGCTGCTTTTGCGCGTCGTCCAGGTAGGCGGGCAGCGCCTTCAGGTCCTTGATCCAGCTCAGCCAGATCGCGGTCGGGTATTGCTCGATCTTCTTCAACAGCGTCGCCTCGGCCGGGTGAGACTTGGCGACGCCCTCGAGCGTGGCGACGTAGTCCGGATTGACGTACAGCTTCGCGCCCGCGAATGGGTTCTGGTCCGTCGGCGCATGCGGCGTCGTGGCGGGGGTGACGGGAACGGGCTTGGGGCCGCAAGCTGCCAGACCCACCATGATTGCGACGAACGCGAGCTGCCTCATCTTCTCCTCCTGCGGCCGCGGAGAATAGTCCAGCTCGGCCGCAAAGAGAAACGGGCGCGACTTGCGTCACGCCTCGACCGCCGTCGCTGGTCTACACTGCGCCCGTGAAACGGACGCCCCTTCTGGCCTTGGCCGCCGCGGCCGCCCTCGCCGCCACCGGCTTCGTGGCCGCCCTCTTCACGGGCGGCGGGTGCGCCAGCGACTGTGGGAACAACTGCCCGAACACGGCCGTTTACGTCGGCAGCGCCAACAACCAAGAGCTGAACGGGCTTCTGGTCGACCTCGACGTGAGCGGCCCAGCCTGCCCGCCCCGCACCGGGATCACCTGCGCCGGCAATCGGTTGACCACCACCTGCACCTACGTCCTCGTCACGGCGGTTCAGCCCGGCGCCTGCGACGTCCTCTTCGTCTTCAGTGACCGGCCGAACGAGATCCTGCACCTCCAGTTCGGACCGACGAGCAACGCCAACGGGTCGTGCTGCAAGGGATACCCGCCCCTCGGACCGTCGGTCTACACCATCCCGGCCAAACCGACCGGCCCCATCTACAGCGGAAGCGCCGACGCCGGGACGTACAGCAGCGACGGCATCGTGGTCCTCACCGATGCAGCCCCGGACGCGCCCCACGACGCCGGCATGGACGCACCGGCGGACGCCGGCGCGCCGTGATTCACTTCTTGCCGATGTTGAAGAGTCGCTTCAGCGGATCGTAGTAGCGATCGACGACCCGCTCTTTCAGCGGAATGATCGCGTTGTCGGTGATGGTGATCCCCTCCGGGCACACCTTCGTGCAGCACTTGGTGATGTTGCAGTACCCGACGCCGTGGGCCTTGCGCAGCTCCGGGACGCGGTCCTCCGTGTCGAGGGGGTGCATCTCCAACGCGGCCACGTAGGTCAGGAACCGCGGGCCGATGAACTCATCGTGCTTGTGGTGATCGCGCAGAACGTGGCAGACGTCCTGGCACAAGAAGCACTCGATGCACTTGCGGAACTCCTGCACGCGCTCGATGTCTTCCTGCTGCATGCGCCAGGTGCCGTCGGGCGCGTCCGGCTTGCGCGGCTTGAAGGGCTTGATCTCCTTCTTGACGCGAAAGTTCCAGGACACGTCGGTCACCAGGTCCCGGATCGACGGGAACGCCTGCAGCGGCTGAATGGTGACCGGCTGATCCAGCGGCACGTCCGACAGGCGCGTCATGCACATCAGCTTGGGCATGCCGTTCACCTCGGCCGAGCACGAGCCGCACTTGCCGGCCTTGCAGTTCCAGCGAACCGCCAGGTCGTTGGCCTGATCGGCCTGGATCTGGTGGACGGCGTCCAAAACGACCATCCCCTCCGAGACGGGCGTCTGATAGTCGCGGAACTCGCCCTGCCCTTTTTCTCCGCGCCAGATTCGGAACGTCGCGTTCGCCGCGGCCATTACTTGTTCTCCTCGATGATCTTCTTGAGGTCGTCGCGCAGGGGCGGGATCGTTTCCCGCCGCAGCTCGGGCCGGCCGCCCGGCCCCTTGCGAACCACGTGGTTGAAGGTGCCGAAGCTGCCGTCCTTGTCCGGGAAGTCCTCGCGGAAGTGTCCGCCCCGGCTCTCCTTGCGCGCCAGCGCCGAGACCGCGATGGCCTCCGAGCAAGCCAGCAGATTCGACAGGTCCAGCGCCGTGTGCCAGCCCGGGTTGTACTCGCGGTTGCCGACGGCGCCCACCTTGGCAGCCCGCGCCTTCAACGTCTGGATTTCCTCGACGGCCTTCTGCATCTCGGATTCGGTGCGCACGATGCCGACGTTCTTCTGCATGACGTCCTGCAGGTCGTACTGGATCTTGTACGGTCCTTCGGCGTCACTGCCACCGCCCCGCTCGAACGGCCCCAGCGCCGCCCTCTCCGCGGCGTCGATCTGGGTGGCGTCGATCTGAACCTGCGCGCGCTCCTTGGCGAACTTGGCCGCGTACTCGCCGGCCCGCTTTCCGAACACCAGCAGGTCCGAAAGCGAGTTGCCGCCCAGCCGGTTGGCGCCATGCAAGCCCGCCGCGCACTCGCCGGCCGCGAACAGCCCCGGCACCGTCGACATCTGCGTATCGCCTTCGACGCGAATGCCGCCCATGGTGTAGTGGGTCGTGGGACCCACCTCCATCGGCACCTCGGTGATGTCGATGTCCGCCAGCTGCTTGAACTGGTGGTACATGCTGGGGAGCTTCTTCTTGATGTGCTCGGCGCCGTTCGGCACCCGCGACTTGATCCAGGCGATGTCCAGGAAGACGCCGCCGTGCGGGCTGCCGCGCCCCTCGCGCACCTCTTTGAGGATCTTGCGGGCCACGTGGTCGCGGGTCAGCAGCTCGGGCGGCCGCCGCGAGTTCTTGTCCCCTTGCGTGTACTTCCAGCCCTCTTCCTCGCTGTCGGCCGTCTGCGCTTTGTAGTTGTCCGGGATGTCGTCGAACATGAAGCGCTTGCCGTCCTTGTTCCGCAGGACGCCGCCCTCGCCGCGCACGCCTTCGGTCACCAGGATCCCCTTCACCGACGGCGGCCAGACCATGCCGGTCGGGTGAAACTGGATGAACTCCATGTCCATCAGGTCGGCGCCCGCGTCGTACGCCAGCGCATAGCCGTCGCCCGTGTACTCCCAGCTGTTGCTGGTGATCTTGAAGGCGCGGCCGACCCCGCCCGTCGCCAGCACCACCGACTTGGCCTTGAACACGCGCAGGTGACCGCGCTCGCGGTCGTACCCGAAGGCCCCCGCGATCCGGCCGGCGTCCACGAACAGCTTGGTGATCGTGTGCTCCATGTAGACCTTGAAGCCCTGGTGGACGCCGTGGTCCTGAAGCGTGCGGATCATCTCGAGCCCGGTGCGGTCACCGACGTGCGCCAGCCGCGGGTAGCGGTGGCCGCCGAAGTTGCGCTGCAGGATGCGCCCGTCCTTGGTGCGGTCGAAAACGGCGCCCCAGGCCTCGAGCTCGCGGACGCGATCGGGCGCCTCCTTGGCGTGCAGCTCGGCCATCCGCCAATTGTTGAGGTACTGCCCGCCGCGCAGCGTGTCCGAGAAGTGAACCTTCCAGCTGTCGCGGTCGTCGACGTGCGCCATCGCCGCCGCCATGCCGCCTTCGGCCATGACCGTGTGGGCCTTGCCCAGCAGCGATTTGCAGACCAGACCGACCGACACCCCGGCCGCCGACGCCTCGATGGCGGCGCGCAACCCCGCGCCGCCGGCGCCGATCACCAGGACGTCGTGCTCATGAACTTCGGAAACGGGCATGTCTAGAAGATCCTCGGGTCGGTGATGACGCCCATGGCGCAGAGGCGAATGTACACGTCGGTCAGGCCCACGGAGAACAGGCTGAACCACGCCCACTTCGGGTGGTGCCGGTTGAAGCAGCTCGCGCAGTCGTAGGCTTTCTTGCGCACCGGATGCCGCGACATCGTGTCGAAAAGCCCGCCCACGAGATGCCGAAACGAGTGGCATCCAAAGCTGTAGCCGGCCAGTAGCACGGCATTGGTGAGCATGATCAGCGAACCGACGCCGATCCCGAACTTGGCGTGCCCGGTGGCCGGATCGTTGAAGATGAACGACTTTACGGCGCCGATCACCAACAGGACGTTGAAGATCATCGCGAAGTAGAGCGCGTAACGGTGAATGTTCTGGATGAGCAGCGGCCACTTGGCCTCGCCCCGATATTCGTCGCGCGGCTCACCGACCGCGCAGGCGGGCGGGTCGGCCCAGAACGCCTTGTAGTACGCGCCGCGGTAGTAGTAACAGGTCATCCGGAAGGCCAGCGGGAAGACCAGGATCAACATCGCGGGCGAGTACTTCACGAACGGAAACCACCACCAGCGCCAGGCGCCGAACCAGGCGTGCGGCGAGCCGCCAAAGATCTCGGGCTCGTAGAGCGGCGACAAGTAGTTGCCGTACCAGTAGTTGTCACCCTGGAGCAGCGACCAGGTCACGTACACGATGAACGCCGAAAACACGACGAGCGTCGTCAGCGGCATGACCCACCAGCCATCCCTGCGGGCGGTGTGTCCGAACTTCACTCTCTTCAGCGGAACG
The DNA here is from genome assembly GCA_963737345.1 of uncultured Pseudomonadota bacterium. Classification (GTDB taxonomy): domain Bacteria; phylum Myxococcota_A; class Polyangia; order Fen-1088; family Fen-1088; genus JADGRB01. The sequence continues at coordinate 657,812 of CAVTSM010000003.1, forward strand.
TCGACGGTGGCCATGAACCGTCGCGCAGCATAATCGGGACCCAGGAAGTTTCAACGGCTTCGTGGGTGGGCCGCCTCAGGCGGCGGCGTGCGATCCGGTGCTCCCGGTCCGCAGGCGTGGCGCGGAGAGGATCTTCGCGTTGATCGGCACTTCGTTGAGGAAGCGCTCCCGCCAGGCGAGGTCGGCGATCCGTTCGGCGTGAGCCAGCAGGCGCCGCCGGGCCACCTGCAGCGCCGCGTTCGCGGCCTCGTCATCACCGACCGCCCGCAACGCCTCGGCGTAGGTCCAGCGGACGACGGATTCGCCCTCTTCGATTTCGCCCAGCCGCTCCAGGGCCTCGTATGCCTGCCGTGCGGCGGCCATCCCGTCGCCCACGTCGCCCGCGGCCAGGCGCGCCCGCGCCAGAGCCGCCAGGGCGCCGACCTGAAGCGACGGCGCGACCGCCAGCGTCTCGACCGCCACGGCCGCCTCGCGTACGGCGCCGTCCAGGTCACCGGCGGCCGTCAGGATCTCTGCCAGGTAAATGCGCGCGGCCCCCTCCAGCCGCGGGTCCCCCTGCCGTCGGAACGCCTCGATGGCGGCGCGCTCCATGCGGTCGGCCTCGGCCAGGTCTTTGCCGAAGCCCAGCACCCGTCCGAGGTTGTGCAGAACCGCGGCCGACAGGTCGTGAAGTCCCATCCGCTCGCTGGCCGTCAGCGCGTGCCGCAGCGCCGCCTCGGCGCGCGCGAAATCCCCCAGCTCGCAGTAGACGTAGCCCAGGTTCGTGCGAACGGCGCAGGCGTTCCGCACGTCGCCCGCCTGCTCGAACGCCTGCAGCGCCGACTCGAGGCCCGTCAGGCAGCGCCCCAGATCGCCCGCCGCCGACGCGCGCACGGCGCGCACCTGTTGCAAGAGGCCCATCGCCTGCGGATCCAGCGTCGCGTCCGCCTGCGCCGCCAGCGCCCCGATGGTCGCTATCAGCGGGTCGGCAACCGCGTGCCGGCCGCCAAAGACGAGGTAGTTCGCGGCCCATGACAGACAGATGATGCGCGCGCTCCGCACGTCGCCTTCGGCGGTGATGGCCGAGGCCTCGATCTGCCGGACCTGCTCCTCGACCACGTCCAGCCGGCCGCGCTTGGCGGCGGCGATGATCGCCTGGCCGCGGGCGCGCAGCCAGGGCGCCCCGCCCCACGGCAGCGCGCCAGCCGCCTCGACCGCGCGCTCTTCGGCGGCGGCGAGCTCGCCGCGCCAGACGTGGCTCTCGGCCTGGATCAACCGCAGGCGGCCGATGATCTCACGGGAACCCTGAGAGGGTTCCCCCGCGATGCCGGCCTCGGCGCGCTCGATGGCGGCGCCCAGGTCGTTGGCAGCCAGCGCCTGCGCGGCTGCGCGTTCGTACCACGGCACGGCGCGCGACGGTTCGCCACCGCGCCGGAAGTGCTCGGCCAGGACCATCGCGTCGCCCGCGCCGGCCTGTTCCAGCCAGTCACCCGCCAGGCGGTGCCCCAGCAGCCGATCTTCGTCGGTCAGCATCGCGTAGGCCGCCTCGCGCACCAGCGCGTGCGCGAACACGTACTCGATGTCATCCTGGCGCAAGGGGGGCGCCACGCGCGCAATCAGCTCGTGTGCCGCCAGACGCTCGATCGCGTCGACGATCGCGTCGACGATCGCCTCGTCGTCGCCGGTCACGCCGAGCAGCGACGAGATCCCGGCCCGTGAGAACCGCTCACCGAAAATCGCGGCTGCGCGCAGCACGCGCTTGCCGTCCGGCCCCTCGGCGTCCAGACGCGCCTGCACCATGGCCAGCACGGAGTCGGGCAGCGCGTCGGCCCGCCCGGCCGCCATCGCGCGGATCAGCTCTTCCAGGTAGAACGCGTTGCCGTCTGCGCGCTCGACGATACGCGCCACGACATCCTCGGCCACACCGCTCAGCGCCTGCTTGACCAGCTGCTCGGCGGCCCGCCGGGACAGCGGCCCCAGCCGGACCGTCTGCCGGTGCCGGGCGGTCCAAAGGTCGGGAAACCGCTCCTCTACTTCTGGCCTCGCCAGCGCCAGGACCATGAATGGCCGGTCGTGCAGGTTCCGCAGTGCGCTGTCGAGGAAGCTCACGGTGCCGAGGTCGCCCCAGTGCAGGTCCTCCAACACCAGCAGCACCGGGTGCGCCGCGCACTCCGCCATCAGCCAGTCCTCGAACGCGCGGCGCATGCCGTCGCCCATCAGCTGAGGGTTCGCGCGTGCCGCCCGCAGCCCTTCGCGCTGGGTATCGTCGAATCGAACGTCGGCGATCTCGCCCAAGAATTCGGTCACGCGCTCGCGGATCTCGTGCGGGACGGTGCGGCCGACCCGCGCCGCCAGCTTCTCGCGACGCGACTCGATCGGCTCGCCGTCCAGGATGCCCGCCGCCCGTCGGATCATGCGCGCCAGCATCGCGAACGGCGAGCCGGCCCCGACCGAGTCGACCCCGCCGAAGAGCACCTCGGCCCGCTCAGGCTGGCGCTGGACCCACTCGATCAGCTCTTGGCGCAGCCGTGACTTGCCGACGCCTGCGGCGCCGACCACCAGCACCGCCGTGGCCGTCGACTCGGCTGCCGTGGCCGCGTACAGGTTCGTGAGCATCGACATCTCGCGGCCGCGACCGATGAACGGGGTGTCCTTGCCCAGCAGCTGTCGCTGCACGCCGAACCCGTCTCGTTCGGCCCGCAGATAGGCGGCCGTGCCGTCGCGCCAGACGTCGAAGCGAGCGTCCAGCAACCCCGCCGCCACGTCGTCCAGGCGGATGGCCCCCGGTGCGGTTCCCCGCAGCAGAAGAGCGCCGTTGTCGATCACCTCGCCGACGGCGGACCAGGTCGAGAAGCGTCCGTGCCCTGTCGAGACCACCAGAGGCACGTCGGGAAGGATGCTGCGCATCGCCAGGGCGCAGCGGGCGGCGCGCGCCGCCTGATCCGTCGCGCGCTCGGACTCCGGCAACGACACCACCACCGACCCGTCGGGCAGCGGGTGGATGCGCGCGCCGTAAAGGCGCACCAGGTCATCCTCGATCACCAGCAGGCGGCGCAAGCGCCCGGCAATCCCGACCTCGTCTTCGGGGCCGGCGACGGGCGCCGCCCACAGCTTCTCGCCGGTGGACGATGGCCCGGCGATGACGACGCAGGCGACGCGCCGCTCGCTGGCGGTCAGCGACGCCGTCGCCACGGTGCGCGGGCCACGCCCGATACGCCGCGGCTCGCCCCCCGCCGGCGCCAGGCCGTCCAGGGCGGCCAGCACCGCGTTCGCGTCGGGCATACGCTGCTCGGGATCCTTGGCCAGCATCCGCGCCAGCACGTCGTCGAGGTCGGGGGGAACGTGCGGCGCCACCTCGCGAACGCGCGGCGGCTCGACCAGCAGGATCTTGGCCAGCAGCGCCGTCACGGCCTCGGCCTCGAACACCGGCCGTCCCGCCAGGCACTGAAACAGCACGCACCCCAGTGAGAATACGTCGGCGCGCGGACCGATCTCGCGCGCCCCACGCACCAGCTCGGGCGCCATGTAGCCGGGTGTGCCGATGACCGACCCGGTGCGGGTCAGCTTGCGCGCGCCGCTGGTCAGCCGGGCAATGCCGAAGTCGAGCACCTTCAGGCGATCGATCCTGCCGCCCGGCAAGAACAGGTTGCCCGGCTTGATGTCCCGGTGAACGACCCCTTTACCGTGGGCGTGAATCAGCGCTTCGGCGGTTCGCCGGCCGAGCGCGATGGTGTCGTCGATGGAAGGCAGCTCGCGATCCAGCCGCGTCGCCAGATCCTCGCCGTCCATCCACTCCATTACGATGTACCGGGCGCCGTTCTCGGCGACGCCGTGGGTGACGTACCGGACGATGGCGGGATGGACGAGACCCGCCAGGATCGTCGCCTCCTGATCGAAGCGGTCAGCCAGCCGGACGTCGCGGCCCGCCAGGATCTTGACGGCCACGGTCGCCCCGGCCACCAGGTCCCGGGCGCGGTACACCGCCCCCATCCCGCCCGCCCCGGCTTGGGCGAGCAGCTGGAACCGGCCGGCGAGGACTCGCTCGATCACATCGTCGACTTCGGCAGAAACACGGTGACGCTTTCGAAGTAACTGTCACCGGACGCGGCGCGGCCATTGTCACTGCACAAGTCGTACTCGCCGAACGGGCCTTGGAAGAGGCAGGCGCGCCCACACGAGCCCACCATGGTCATCGGGCAATCGGTCATTGAATCGCCGCAGACACGCTGGTCGCTGCTGGCGCCGGGCGGCAGGCACAGGAACTTGGGCTGGCCGGGGGCAAACACGTTGCCGAAGTAGGTGGCCTCGCGCTGCGTGTACATGGTCATCTCGCTGCGGCTCGGGACCAGCGCCGGGTGGAGGCCCCGGATCGAGATCTCGCGCTCGACGCCAGCCGCGTCCACCCGCGCCAGCACGCACCCGCTGACCCAGCGCTGGCAGGACTTGTCGCACGAGCCCTTGGGCATGCCCCACTGCGGCGCCAGGCCCAGCGACCCGGGCAGGTGGATGGTGTGGTCGCCGACCGTCAGGTCCAGGCTCTGTTTGGGCGTCAGAGCGCAAGAGGCGACGTACTTCAGGAATTCGATCGTCAGAGGATTTTGCAGGCCGTTCGCCGTCAGCGCGTTCGCCGTCAAGGCGTTCGCCGTCAAGGCGTTCGCCGTCAGCGCGTTGGCCGTCAGCGCGTTCGCCGTCAGCGCGTTGGCCGTCAGCGCGTTCGCCGTCAAGGCGTTCGCCGTCAGTGCGTTGGCCGTCAGGGCATTCTCGGTGATCGCCGCGATTTGCAGCGGTCCGCCGGACGGCGCTGGCGCTTCGCCGCCGCAGGACGCTGCGCCTGCCGCGACAAGGAACAGACTCAGACCCCGCGCGAGGCGATTTGGGACCATGCTCGGGACATCGGGCCCCTTGAGCTAGTGCTTTAGGCTATTTACGAAGTTTTCAGCCGTTCGTTTAAGTAATCAAAATTACGCTATTTTTCGAGACACGTTCTTGACGACGTCCTGCGCCAGGCCGCGGATCTCGTCGTCCGTGATGCCCTTCTTGGTGTCGGACAGGGCCGAGAACCGCGTGTAGAGCTCGTCCAGCTGTTCCTTGTCGAGGGCCAGCCCCAGGTCGCCGACCCGGACCTTCAGCGCGTGGCGCCCGCTGTGCTTGCCCAGCACCAGACGGCTTTCGGGAACGCCGACGGTCTTGGGCTCGATGATCTCGTAGGTCGTCCGCTCTTTGAGGTAGCCGTCCTGGTGGATGCCGGCCTCGTGCGCGAAGGCGTTGCGCCCGACGATCGCTTTGTTCGGTTGAACGCCGACGCCGATGATCTCCGTCAGCAGCTGGCTGGCCGGGAAAAGTTGCTCGGTGCGGATACCGGTGACGTACGGCAGTCGGTCGCCCCGCGTCTTGAGGACCATCACGATCTCTTCCAGCGAGCAGTTGCCGGCGCGTTCACCAATGCCGTTGATCGTGCACTCGACCTGCCGGGCGCCGTTTTGGATCGCCGCCAGCGAGTTGGCGACGGCCAGCCCCAGGTCGTTGTGACAGTGCACGCTGACGATGGCCGACGAGCCCAGCGCCCCCGCCACCTGACCGATGAGGGCGCCGTACTCCTCGGGGATTCCGTACCCGACGGTGTCGGGGATGTTCACCGTCGACGCCCCCGCCGCCACCACCGCCTTCGCGACCTGGATCAAATACTCCGCCGGCGTTCGCCCGCCGTCCTCCGCCGAGAACTCGACGTCGCCCACATGCTTGCGGGCCAGGGCCACGGCGGCCGCCGCCTCGTCCAGCACCTGCGAGCGCGTCTTCTTCAGCTTGTACTTGAGGTGGATGTCGCTGGTGGCCAGGAAGACGTGAATGCGGGGCGCCACGCGGGCCCCCTCCAGCGCCTTGGCCGCGCGCTCGATGTCCAGCGCGGTCGCGCGCGCCAGCGCCGCCACCCGAACCGGCACCTCGCGTCCGACCTGCTGCACGGCCTCGAAGTCACCCACCGACGCGATGGGAAAACCGGCCTCCATGACGTCCACGCCCAGCTCGGCCAGCTTGTGGGCCATCCGCAGCTTCTCGGGAATGTTCATGCTGCAGCCCGGCGCCTGCTCGCCGTCGCGCAGCGTCGTATCGAAAATGCGGACCTGTTGCACCGTCGGGGACGAAGAAGCCATCACTCAACTTTGGGTCTTTGCCAACAATTTGGCAAATTTATAAAAGTTGTTGGATCGATAAGGACTATTTATGGATAGCATCGCCCGACATGGAGCTCCACGCGCTTGAAGTGTTCGAGATGGTCGTGGCCGAGCGGAGCTTTTCCCGCGCAGCCGAGAAGCTGTTTCGGACTCAACCCGCCATCTCGCTGGCGATCCAGCGGCTGGAAAACGAGCTCGGCGACAAGCTGATCGATCGGGCCGCCAAGGACCTGGTCCCGACCGACACCGGGCGAACGGTGCTGGACTTCGCGCGGCGGTTCCGAAATCTCGAAGGCGAGCTGGCGGGTGCGCTGGCCGAGCTCCGCGACAACTCGGCCGGGCGGCTGGTCATCGGCGCCAACGAATCGTCGACGCTGTATCTCGTGCCCCACATCCAGCGCTACCGGGCCAAGTTTCCCAAGATCAAAGTGCAAGTGCGCCGCAGCCAGTCCAGCCGCATTCCGGTCGAGCTCTTGGAAGGCGACCTCGAGCTGGGGGTGGCCAGCTACGACCCGGGGGACGATCGCCTGGTCACGAAGGTCATCTACACCGACGCGCTGGCGTTCGTGGTGTCGCCCAAACACCGCTTCGCGCGGCGCCGGACGGTCTCCATCGCGGAGCTCGGGGAAGAGACCTTCGTCGCCCACAACGTCGTGTCGCCCTATCGCGAGCTGGTCCTACGCGAGTTCCGCCGCCACAAGGTCCCCCTGCGGATGGACGTGGAGATGCCCACCCTCGAGACCATCCGGCGCCTGGTCGCCAGCAGCGACGGGGTCGCGTTCCTGCCGCGCATGGCGGTGCGGCAGGACGTCGAGAGCGGCGCCCTGCGCGAGATCAACGTCAAAGAGCTGCACGTCGAACGGAAGGTGCGCCTTCTTTACGCCCGAGCGCGCACGCTGAGTCATGCCGCGCGGGCCTTTCTCGAGCTGGTGTAGGGAAACAAGCTCTTCCGGGCGCCGCTGTTTTCGGCGGCGGGGAGCCCCCGCCGGCTTATACTCAGTTGTACCGTGAGCGAGGCGCCACCGTCCCCTCCTGCCCCGGACCCGGAACGTTCCAACGCCGAGTCGACGCGGACCGAGGCGACGTGGTCGGCCCGGATCGCCGCGCGGCGTGCGCACGCCAACTGGCGGCCGTCGCGTGATGCCCGCCGCTACGGCATCCAGCTGAGGCGTTTCGCCGGGCCGGCGGTGTACGGCCGGCAGCTCAGTCATCTGCGAATCGCGCACCTGACCGACCTGCACGTCGGCCGCATCACGCCGTTCGAGGTGCAGCGCACGGCGGTCGAGATGACCAACGCCGAGAAGCCGGACCTGGTCGTCATCTCGGGTGACTTCGTCTGCCACAGCCAGCTTTACCTGGACCAACTGACCGAGGTGATCCGCCTCTTCCAGGCTCCGGTCATCACCGTGCTCGGGAACCACGACTACTGGTCCGGCGCCGACGAGGTTCGGCGTGCGCTCGAGCGTGGGGGCGCGGAGGTTCTGCGCAACCGCAACACGGTGCTCACGCTGGGCTCGCAGCAGCTGCAGGTGGTCGGCCTCGACGACGCGTACACGGGACACGCCCGGCGTGACGAGGCCGTGAAGGGCCTGCGCAAAGACATCCCGCTGCTGGGGATCTCGCACATCGCCGAGGAGGCGGACGGCCTCTGGCGGTACGGCGTCCCCCTGGTGCTGTCGGGCCATACGCACGGCGGGCAGGTGACGCTGGCGCGGCTGCACGAGCTGGCGGTGGGGATCGTCGCCGGACACAAGTACGTCCACGGCCTCTACGGTTCGCGAGACCACGCGCCCGACGATTCGCCGAACGGCGCCGTCTACGTGGGGGCCGGCATCGGCGCCGCCGTCGTGCCGTTCCGGCTCGGCGAGCGCGGCAAGCGCGAAGTGACGATGTTCGAGCTGGGCTGCGAGCCGGGCGACTTCGTCGAGCATCACAGCGAGCAAGAGCCGATGAAGGGACGGAAGCCGACCCAGGCCACCATCGCGCGCCGGGCGGCCGCCGTCCTGCGCAAGCGCCTGCGCCGCGAAAAGCGGCTGCTCGACCGTTAGCGCACCGTCCGGGTGGCAGAGCCGCTCGGGAGACCGATTACGGGACTGCCCGTATTTCGCCCGCGCCCGGGCGATCGGCGATTGATTTCCTGCGCGTTTCGTGTGGGCGGGTGTGGCACAAAGCTCTTGCGTAAGGCAGCAGTGTTGCCATATTCGCGCGCATGCCCAAGTACACCCTCCCCGATCTCGCCTACGACTACGGCGCCCTGGAGCCGCACGTGTCGGGCAAGATCATGCAGCTTCATCATGACAAGCACCATCTCGCCTACGTGAACGGCGCCAACACGGCCACCGAGCAGCTGGCGGAGGCCCGTGAGAAAAACGACTTCGCGAAGATCGCCGCCTCCGAAAAGGCGCTGGCGTTCCACACCTCGGGGCACGTCCTTCACTCGCTGTTCTGGCAGAACCTGGCCCCGAAGGCAGGGGGCGAGCCGACGGGCGCGCTGGCTGAGCAGATCAAGCAGGACCTGGGCAGCTTCGCGGCCTTCAAGAACCAGCTGACCCAGGCGGCCATGACGATCATGGGCTCCGGCTGGGCAGCGCTGGCCTGGGAGCCCGTGGCGCAGCGGCTGGTGACCACCCAGATTTACGACCACCAGAGCAACATCACGCAAGGTGGCGTCCCGATCCTGGTGTTGGACGCCTGGGAGCACGCCTTCTACCTGCAGTACGGCCCCGACAAGAAGAGCTTCTTCGATGCCGTATGGAACCTGTGGAACTGGGTAGACGTCGCCCAGCGCTTCGAGAAGGTTCGAACGCTCGACCTTTCAATCCGCGGCGCAACTGACCGCTGAAAAACTTGAACTGATTCGGACTTCAGTGCCGACTACCCACTGCCTATCCAGGAGACGACGATGACCAAGAAGCTTGTAGTGCCAGCCCTCATGCTCGCCATGGCGGCCTTCGGTTGTTCCAGCAGTACAACTTCCAGCGGCACCGGCGGCTCCGGCGGCCACGGCACCGGCGGCGCCGGCGGTCATGGCACCGGCGGCACCGCAGTCGGCGGTCACTCCGGCGGCACCTCGGGCGGCGGCACGTCCGGCGGTGGTACGTCCGGTGGCGGCACCTCGGGCGGCGGCACCTCGGGCGGTGGTACGTCCGGTGGCGGCACCTCGGGCGGCGGCACCTCCGGCGGCGGCACCTCCGGTGGCGGCACCTCCGGTGGCGGCACCTCGGGTGGCGGCACCTCCGGTGGCGGTCATCCGGGCGGTGGCGCGGGCGGTACCGGCATCCAGGTCATGGCGAACTGCAAGACAACATCGTCGACCGCCGATGCGCTCGCGCCGGATGTTTTTTGTATGAATCTTCTGGCCAACTGCACCAACCTGCCCGCTGGCTACACGACCGATCAAGAGTGTCGCGATTCGTACATGATGGGCGTCGCGGCCAAAAAACAGTGCCAGTCGTATCACCTCTGCTGGGGCGTCGAAGGGCAGGGACCTTCTGGCGGCGGGATTCCCGCGACGCACTGTCCTCACGCCGAAGGCGTGTCGATGTGCACGCAGACCCAGTAACCGGACCGCTGGCTAGCCAGTAGGCTAGTCGAGAGGCGCCCCATCCGGAACGAGGATCGGGCGCCTTTTCTTTTGATGCAAGGGTGCATCGGTGAGCCATGCATCGGCGTCATCTACGTCTCCTCACGGAACGAGAAAACGTCCTATTTTGCCGGACAAATTTTCGGTGAACCACAGGTTTCCGTCGGGTCCCAATGTTATGCCGGCTGCGCTGCCGGACGGCACAGGGTACTGCGTTAGCGTTCCATCCGATTTGGCGCGACCGAGACTGCCGCCTGCGTCCGTGAACCACATGTTTCTGTCCGGTCCGGCAATGATCTGATCCGGAGAGACCAACCAGGATGCCGTGTACTCGATCGGCGTACCGTCAGCTGTCAACCGACCAACGAAGTTGTTGTTCGAAACCGTAAACCACACAGTACCATCCGCCGCGGTGGCAATGCCGCTGGGGAAGTCCAACACCGTGTGCGTCGGCAAACGGACCTGAGGTCTGAGGATTCCACCGAGCGTGATCGACCCAACCGCACTGAAAGGGTCTTTCGTCGCAGGCTCCGCCGTGTACCAGATATATCCGTCCGCCCCGAAGGCCAGTCCGTAGGGACTGTTGGAATCGCCGACGGGATATTCGGACAAGTTGCCGTGGCTATCCATCGCCCCGAGTTGCCCGACCCCGTATTCCGCGAACCAGACCCTCCCGTCCGTACCGGCCACGACCGATTGCGGGTCGGAGAACGGTGTTGGAAGAGGATATTCATGTAGCAAGGCGCCGGCGGGGCTGAACACCCCGATCTTGTTTGCACCGTCTTCCGCGACCCAAAGGTTACCGTCGGCCCCAGTCGCTATACCCGTGGGGCGCGCATTCGCCCCCGGAATGACGAACTCCATCGCGCCCGATCCCGAAGGTGTGATTCGCCCGATCGAGTTCGCGCCATTGACCGTGAACCAAATGTTCCCGTCGGGTCCGGTGGTTATGTGATAGCTCGCTTTACCGCTCGGGGTCTGAAATTCAGAGAAACGGCTGCGGCACGTACCGCCGTCGCAATATGCGGTCGCGGCGCAGGGAAGCGCACATGTACCGGCCGAGCCCGCGCCGCCGCTGCTAGAGCCGGCCTGGCCGCCAGTTCCGCCCGCACCGGTTCCGGCGCCAGCCGTTCCACTGGAGCCGGAAGACCCGCCGGCCGCGTGACCTCCGGCGCCGCCCGTGGAGTTTGTTCCCGCGGCGCCGGATGTGCCGGTGGCGTCCCCCTGCCCGGCGGAGCCCGCGTAGTCGGTAGCGCCGCCCGAGCCCCCGGCAGTCCCTGCGTGACCGCCTCCGCCGGCGTTACCGTCGCCGGCGAAGCCGCCTGCCCCGGATCCGCGCACGCCCGCGCCGGCGCGACCGCCGTCCTGGTCGTAAACGGTCCGAGTTGGACAACCAGATAGAACGAGCGCGAGGGCACTCAGGAATCCGGCCGCTGAATGAGTCTTCATGGTGAGTAATCGGCGGCGATCGTAGCCGGTTGCGGAGCGCACGGTCGGATTTTGTGTTCAGCCCCGCGCTCGGGGATACAATCGAAGGGTGCGGCGTCTGGCGACGTTGGTGGCTCTGCTCCTGGTGGCTGCCGCCGCGACGGTGGCCTCATGCGAGGACGACTCGCTCTACAAGCCCGGGCCGTCGACGTTTCAAAATGACGTGTTGGACGGCGGCGCGGACGCGGCGCTTCCTTGACCCAAACTTGCCGCGTTTGGGCGAGCTGGCGTACTCTGCTGGGCGGCCCACTTCGGCCCAGGAGAGATCTCGATGGTCATTGATCGCTTGCGAACCGCGGTTTGCAGAACGGCTCGTCGTCTGGCAATCGTCGGGGGGCTCGCGCTGGCGGGGGCGGGATTGCTCGCTGCTGGCTGCACGAACAGCGAGGGATCGACCATCGCGCCGAAGCGCCCCTTGCCGGATGCCGCCGCGGACGCCGACGCAGCCGGGGCCGCCGGAGCGGGCGATGCCGCCGGGAATGCGGGCACGGCCGGCGCCGGCGGCGAAGGCGGCGCGGCTTCCGGGCTGGGCGGCGTCTCCGGCCTTGGTGGCGCCCCTGGCCTGGGGGGTGTTGGCGGCGGGCTTCCGGGAACCGCGGGCGCGGCCGGCGCCGGCTGACGACCGCGCCGCGATCCCAGTCGCGGGGCCGCCCCACACGCGGTAGTTTCACGAGATGCTGCAGCCGTGGGATGGGCCGCTGGTGGTCGGCGTGGCCGATCGGGCTGCGACGCTGGCCGACTGCGCCGCCTTGGCAGTCGCCCAGCGGCCATTCGACCTGGTCGAGGCGCGAATCGACCTCTTCGACGGCCAGCAACTCGGCCTCGATGCAGCCCAGGCCTGCGCGCGGCTGGAATCCACCGGAACGCCGGTCTTGGTCACGATCCGCTCGGCTTCGCAGGGAGGTCGCTTCGCCGCCCCCGAGGCCGCGCGATTGGCGCTGTTTCGGGAGGCGCTGCAGGTCGCCTCCTGGGCGGATATCGAGGATGACGCGCCCATCGCCGCCGACGTGGCCAAGCTGGTTGCCACCCGCCCGAAGGCGCAGCTGGTCGTCTCACACCACGATTTCCACCGCACGCCGTTGCTGCCCGAGCTGCTGGCCGTCGCGGCGCGCTGCCAGGCCCTCGCGTCGGGAGCGATCGCGAAGGTAGCGACCACCGTGCGCGACGACGCCGACCGTACCGCGCTGCGCAGCCTGCTCGCGCAGCATCCGCAACGCACGGCCGTCATCGGGATGGGCGACGAGGCGTTTCGGATCGAGCTGGCGGCGGCCGGATCGGCGCTGGCCTACGGCTTCGTGGGTGCGCCGACTGCACCTGGTCAGACATCGGCCGAAGCGCTGCACGCGCGGCTGCTCGCGGTTTCGGCGGCCTACGCGGCCCGCCGCGCGTCCGCCGCGCGGGCTATCTGACGAAGCAGCCGGCCAGCAGCGGAGCGCCCATCATGGCACCGTGCCCCACGCACAACAGCGACACGGATCGCCCCTTCGCCAACGTCGCCAGCGCGGGATCGTTGCGGGTCGCGATCGTTGCGTTCACCGAATCGAACGGATCGGGCGTCCCAAGCCGGACGACCATGTCGCCCTCGAAGTTGCGATCGACGGAGCGGACGGTCCCGGTGACCTGCACGGAATGCTGGCGAAACTGGCGATCGGCCGCGGCCGCGTCACGCGTGTACGCGGACCAGAGCTCGGTGGCGGTGAGCTCCGGCGTCTGGCCGGAGGCCAGTGCCGCCGCCGGTCGCGCGTTCGGCACGGCCGGAGCCGAGACGAGGGGCGACCCCTCGAGCACCGAGCGGGCAGACACACCGGACGCGCTCAGGATGGCGACGCTGAACATTGCCACCAGCAACCCGATAGAGGCGACCAGCAGCATCGTCTTCGGCCGGATGCGCTGCGATTTGCCGCAGCGGCGGCAGGCGTACGCGGTGCGTGAAACGAGTTTGCCGCACTTGCCGCACCGGCGCTGCTGCATCCGGACGGGGTACGGGGCCTGGCGGGCGAGCGCGACGCTCATGGCCATTTCATCGACGGCCGCCCCGGGGATCTTGACCGCTTTTCGAAAGCGCACCTCTTGACGCACCCGCGCGGCCGGCGAATGTTTGAGCGACGTGGCAGGCCCCACCCACACCGTGCTGGTGATCGAAGACGATTCCGACGTCAGGAACGCGCTCGCCGAGCTGCTCAGCGGGGAAGGCTATGCCGTGTCGCTCACCGCCGACGGAGGTGAGGCGCTGGACAAGCTGCGCGGCGGGCTGCGACCGTCGGTCATCCTGCTGGACCTCATGATGCCCAAGGTCGACGGCTGGGACTTTCGCCGGGCCCAGCTGGACGATCCGATCCTGGCGCCGATCCCCGTCATCTTGCTGACGGCCAGCGGCTTCCGGCCCGACTCGATGCGCAGCGACCGGGGGCGCCTCGAGATGCTGCCCAAGCCCGTCCAGGCCCACGTCCTGCTGGATGCGGTGGAACGGCTGGCCAGCCCCCCCGCGGACCTGAACCTCTTTCGACAGCGCCCCACCCGGATATAGTCCGGGAACATGGCCGAGCCGGTCTCGCCCGCCCGCATCAACTTCAGCTGGCTGGTCCGGCTGCGATTCGCGACCATCGCCGGCCAGGCCGTCACGATCGCGGTGGTCCGGTTCGGGATGGGCGTCGCGATCCCGCTGGCGCCTTTGCTGGCCATCGTTGCCGTCCAGGCCCTGTCGAACGTGGGCGGCCTGCTGCTGGCCCGGGCCCGCGCCCCCCAGGACGCGTGGATGCTGGTGGTCATGGCGTTGGACGTGCTGGCGTTCTCGGCGCTGCTGTACTTCACCGGCGGCCCCGAAAACCCGTTCAGCTTCCTTTACCTGGTGCCCATCGCCATGGCGGCCATCACGCTGCGCTCGGCCTGGACCTGGGCGCTGGTGCTGCTGTCGCTGGCATCCTCGGCGGTCCTTTACGTCCAGCACCGGCCTTTGCCGACGACCGGCGACCACGCCCAGCACATGGCGCTCCACCTGCGCGGCATGTGGGTGGCGTTCGGTGTGGCGGCGGCGTTCATCGTCCATTTCTTGCTGCGGGTGCGGCGGGCGCTGGCCACCCGCGATGCCGAGCTGGAAGCCTCGCGAAACCTGGCGGCGCGCCAAGATCGGCTGGCCTCGCTGGCCACCCTGGCCGCGGGCGCCGCCCACGAGCTGGCCACGCCGCTGTCGACCATCGCAGTGGTGGCCAAGGAGCTGGAACGGCAGATCGCGCGCGCGGGGCTGGATCCCGCCGACGCGCGCCTCATGCGCGAAGAGGTCGAGCGCTGCCGCCAGATCCTGGCGCGCATGCGAATCGACGCCGGAGATCCCTCCGGCGAGCGCTTCGCGGCAGTGTCGGTTCGGGACCTGATGGCGGACTGCTTCCCGCCCGGGACGCCCGACCCGGCGGTCACGCTGTCCGTGGACGCCACCAGCGCCGAAACGTTGGCCGCCCTGCCCCGCCACGCGTTCACGCAGGCGTTGCGCGGGTTGGTCGACAACGCGCGGCAGGCCTCGCCGGCTGGCGCGCCGGTCGCCGTGCGGGTCGCGGCCGATCCCGAACGGCGCGGGGTCGTCTTCGAGATCGCCGATCGCGGCGCCGGGATCCCGCCGGCGGTCCTGGACCACGTGGGCGAGCCGTTCTTCACGACCAAGCCGGCCGGCCAGGGGATGGGACTGGGCGTGTTCCTGGCGCGCGCCATCGTCGAGCGCGTGGGGGGCGAGCTGGTCATCGCATCGGCGCCCGGCGGCGGGACGACGGCACGCGTGTGGCTGCCCCGGCTGGAACAAGCCCGATGACCGGACCGGGGACCATTTTGTTGGTCGACGACGACGAAGTCTTCCGCGAGCGTCTGGCGCGCGCGCTGCGCGATCGGGGCCACCCCGTCGTGACCGCGGCCGATGGACCGTCCGCGCTATCGGCGGCGGGCGCGCACCAGCCCGCGTTTGCGGTTCTGGATCTGCGGATGCCGGGACCGACCGGCCTGTCGTTGATCGGTCCGTTGCGGGAGGTCGCGACCGGGGCGCGGGTCGTCGTGCTGACTGGATATGGCAGCATCACCTCCGCGGTCGAGGCGCTGCGCGCGGGTGCCCACGACTATCTCAGCAAGCCCGTCGACGCCGACCAGGTGATCGCCGCGCTGACCGGCGAGCCGGTGCACCCGGCCGAGGCCGCGGCGCCATCGCTGGCCCGCGCCGAGTGGGAGCACATCCAACGCGTGTTGGCCGACTGCAATCAGAACATCTCGGAAGCCTCGCGCCGGCTGGGCATCACGCGGCGCACGCTGCAGCTGAAATTGAAGAAGTACCCGCCCCGCGTTTGAACGACGCGCGAAAACGCGCCGGGCACGCTGCGAAAATTTTATGCAGCGCCGCCAGTGCTTGTCCGTCTTAGCCTTCCGCCCATGAAGCCAATTGGGATGCGGATGGTGCGGATGTTCGTGGCGCTGGGCGCGAGCGCGACGCTGTTCAGCGCCGGATGCGACGGCAGCGGCAAGGCCGCCAGCGACGGCGGCAGCGGCGGCGCGACCGGCAGCTCGCCCTTCGGCGTCGTGCTGGGGCCGCTCGACAGCCACTGCAACCGCGCCGATGGCGGGCAACGGGTGCAAGAGATCGGTGTCTGCCAGGTCGCCGAATCGTCCTCGATCCCCGCCAACCAATCGACCTGCGGCGTATCGTTCTCGAAGGACGCGGGGGCGGCAACCAGCGGCAAGGACGACGCGGCCGCCCGCGATGGCGGCGGCGCGGACACGACCAGCGCCGAGCCGTACGGCCCGCCCATGTACGGCTCGGCCGCCTACGACGACGACTGCAAGTACTACCTCAGCTGGGTGTCCACGCCGATCAAGGAGAACACCGACACCTATTTCACCGTCACGGCGATCCGGTTGGCCGACGGCAAGCCAGCCAGCTGCGCCGGGATGCGTGCCGACGTCTCACTGACGCTGACCCATGGCGCGCCTCCGCCGCCCAAGGCCGCCCCGGAGATCGCGCCCGGCGTCTACAAGGTCGGCCCCATCCGGTTCGATGCGCCGGGCAACATGCCGGGCCACTACTGGACGGTGCGCTTCCACCTCTACGAAGCCTGCAACGACTCGCCGGAGGATTCGCCCCACGGCCACGCGGCCTTCTACATCAGCGTCCCGTAGCCTGGCGGCGGCCCTCAGGGCGTGTCGGGCGCGCCGCAGCCGAACCAGTCGAGCAGCTTTTGGCGCTGCACGTCCGATAACTGCTCCGGCGCGCCGGGGGGCGGCATCAGGCAGGCCTGGAAGACCTGGATGTAGATGTCGTTCGCCTCGGCCCCGTTTGCGCCGTAGATCTGTTGGTAGCTCGTGAACGGCTTCTTCGGCTCCTCGCCCGTCGGGCTGTGGCAGCGCACGCACGAGAGCGCAAAGACATTCGGGTAGATGTCCCGGGTGAAGCTGGGCACCGCGTCTGGACAGGGTGGGTCGACGGGGGCCGTCGGGCAGCTGTCGGCCGCGGGCTGCGGATGACAGCCCCCGGTCCCGGCAAGCAGCCCGGCCAAACAAACGGCCGGCATCCCGACCGTCGAGACACCTCGACCGCGCACGGCTAGATTGTGACACGGCGCTGCCCGCGGGACATACTTGAGGGCTCATGCGTCCTCGTCGCGCCTTGGCCGTCGCGCTGCTCGGGCTGGGAGCTGCCGCCGCCGGCTGCGGCAGCTCGTCGGGTTCGACGCTGGCGGCCAGCGCGCTGATGGACCCGTCGACCTGCCAGACCTGCCACCCCGCCCAGTATCAGCAGTGGGCGCAGAGCATGCACGCCTATGCGACCGACGACCCGGTGTTCCGGGCCATGAACGCCCGCGCGCAGCGCGAGACCAGCGGCGCGCTGGGCACCTTTTGCCTCAATTGCCACGCGCCCGTCGCTGTCCGCGCGCAGATGACCGACGGCACGAATCTGGACGGACTGCCGGCCAGCGCCAAGGGCGTCACCTGCTACTTCTGTCATTCGGTGACCGACGTCGCCGGCACACACGACAACCCGCTGAAGCTGGCCACCAACGGTAGCCTGTTCGGCCCGTTCGAGGACCCGGTCCCCGGCTCGCCGCACCAGGTGTCGTATTCGCGCTACCTGGACGGCGCCACGCCCGAGTCGGCCGCCGCCTGCGGGAGCTGTCACGACATCGCCAACCTGCAGGGTGCCCACGTCGAGCGCACCTTCGCCGAATGGCAGGCCACGTCCCTGTCGCAGCTGCCGAGCGGCGAGAGCTGCGCCCAGTGCCACATGGCGGGCAGGAACGGACCCGCCTCGGCGACCAGCCCCGACAAGATCCGGCGCCTGCACGACCATGGATTTCCGGCCGTGGATCTGGCCGTCGCCACCGCGGAGGGCGGTGCGCAACGCGCGGCGGCCCAGGCGCTGCTGGACACGACGCTGCAACAGACGCTTTGCGTGAATCCGGCCACGCGGCGGTTGCAGCTGACCATCGACAACGCGGGCGCGTCTGGCCACGGCTGGCCCAGCGGCGCCACGCCCGATCGACGCGCCTGGGTCGAGCTGACGGCGTACCAAGGCGGCCAGGTCATCTACGCCAGCGGCAACCCCGAGGCGAGCGGCGCGTTTCCGAGCGCGCTGCCCCTGGAAGAAAGCTCGCCCGATCCAGACCTGTGGCTGATCCGGGACTGCATCTACGACGGCGACGGCAATCCAGTGACGATGTTCTGGCAGGCTCAAAAGCTGGCCCGCAGCAACCAGCTTCCCGGTCTGCTGATCCAGAACGTCAGCGATCCGACCAGCTACCAGACGCACTTCATGCGCCAGTTCCCGGGCTCGGGCACGCTGGCCGCGCTGCCCGATCACGTGACCGTCAAGGTCCACCTGCAGGCGGTGGGCGACGACGTGCTGGACGGCCTGGTCGCCAGCGGCGATCTGGATCCGGCGGTGCCGCCCCAGATCGCGCGTTACACGCTGGGCGGTGGCGCCCTGCTCGACTGGACGCCGACGTCCGCGAACGCCTTCCAGGCGACCGACCCCACGACCGGCGCGGTCATGACCTGCGTCGCGACGGGCGCCTACAAGAGCAACACCACGCCGGCCGTCAGCCACGCCCGCTGCGCCGGTCTGGCCGCGCAATAGCGCCGTTCAGCTCACAACGTCCAGGCGTCTGCGTCGGCGCCGAAGGCCCGCAACGTCTTGCGGCCGAACGCCAGGGCGCTGGCGCGCAGCAACTTGGCGTCCCGCGTGAGGCGGTGGACGCTCTCGCCGTCGTCGGTGCAGATGGTCGCGATGTTCACCCCGGGCGGCGCTGGCACGCGGCCGAACGCCAGGTCCCGCTGCCGTGCGTCCCCTTCGTGGCGCATCGCAAACGCGCGGGCCAGCCGAGGATTGCCGGCCGCGCAGATCCGGTTGAACAGCCATCGCGACAGCCGGTCGGCGGCGCGGCGCCGGTACCCGACGGGCCGCGTGAGCATCACCAGGACGTCGGTGCAGCCGTGCGCCAGCGCGTCCTCGACCGGGAACGCGTTCACGATTCCGGCGTCTATGCAGCGTGAGCCCTCGACCGAAAGGCGGCCGTGGACCAGCAGCGGCGCGGCCGTCGCCGCCTTGAGAGCGCCCAGCAGCTTGTCGGCGGTTCCCAGCGCCTGCGCCTCGAAGAGGCGGCCGGCGGCGGCGCCCAGTTCCAGCGTGGCAATGAACAGCCGCGACCGCGCCGCCAGGATCGCCTCGAGGTCGAGGCGCTTGTTCCCCATGACGGCGCGCCGGAACAGCCGCTCGAGGTCGAGGATCTTCCAGAACCGCCAGGGGTTCACGATGCTGCGGCGGTTCATGTCCTCGTAGTAGATGCGGATCCCCAGGCGCGCCTGGCCGGCCACGAAGTAGCTGGCGTTCATCACGCCCGCGGAGGTGCCGTAGACGTGGTCGAAGACGTCGGTGAGGCGCAGGTCTTCCAGGGCCACCACACCGCCCGCCGAGCAGACCCCGCGCAGCGCGCCGCCCTCGACGACCAGCGCCAGCTTGCGCCCGTCGGGGGACCGGTCCGCCGCCCGAAACCGCGCCGCCCGGGCCTGGATGGCGGCGATCACCGCCGGCGCATTCACACCGTGCAGGTCCAACCTAATCGGCCGCGATGCAGATTGAAAAGGTCACGCGGTCCGCCGCCGCGGTGCCGGCGTGCAAGTCGAGGTACAGCTGCCAGTAGCCGCCCATGAAAAAGTCGATGCCGGAAACCGCGAAGACGCCCCCGCCCTGCGCCGCAATTGCCGGGATTGTCGAGCCGCCGTGCTTGTGGACCGGCATGTACGGGTCGGCCGGCACTTCGCTGGGGACGGGCGGCACGCTCATCGTCAGGCCGTCCGGCGCGGCCGCCAGGCCGGCGTCGGCGGCCGGCGTGACAGCGACCGTGAACGTATCGTGGCCGATGCCTGTCCCGGGCGCGGAGCCGCCCGATGCATCCGTCACCGCCGCCTCCTGAATCGCCGCGCGATAGGCGCCCGACGCGGACAACACCGACAGCCCGGGCGTGAACGGAACGGCAGGTGTGCCCGAACAGACGGCGAACGAAGCCTCGCGCGACGCATCCTTCGCAGCGTCTTTGCCGGTGCCGTTTCCTCCGCAGCCGGCCAGGACGGCGGCGGCGAGCAGCATCCAAACCTGGCGGGCTGGGCCGGGGCGCCTCATCTCTTGCATTCTAAGCCCAAGGCTTCAAACCCGGTTGCGAAGCTGGACCTCGTCACCATGCGGGTGAAGGTAAGTCTGGTCCAGCAGGTAGCGGGTTTGAAGCCTGCGGGCGTGGTGCGCAATCAGCGTCAGCGGGACGACCAGCGGCAACTGCCCGCCGCGCTGCGCCTCGATCGCCGCCAACAGCTCCTGCCGGTCGCCCGCATCCAGGTCGCCGGTGAGGTGCCCCAGCATGTGCATGAGGACGTTGGCGTGCCGCCCCGGGGTCGCCGGCCGTGCCAGCGTCTTCATGAAGTCCGCCTCGTACCGGTCCCGGAGCTCGGCGCGCGGCAGCGACTTGCCCACGCCGACCAGCCGCCCGAGGCCACGGTAGCCATCCGTCGAGTGCGCCAGCAGCGCCATCTTGTGCGCGGTGTGAAACGCGATCAGAGAGGCGAGCGTCCAGCGGGTCTGCCAGAGCCGCCGCAGCCGGGCGTACGCGAAGAGCCGCTCGATGAAGTTTTCGCGCAGGTGCGCGTCGCACAGCCGCCCTTCTTCCTCGACCGGGAGATTGGGAAAGCGCTGCAGCAGCGCCGCCGCGAACAGGCCCGTCCCCGTCGCCTCCGGCGCGCGGTCGGTCTTGTCGGCGTCATAGAGCTTCACGCGCGTCATCCCGCAGCTCGGCGACTTGGCCTTCAGCACGAACCCGGAGAGATCTTCCGCGTCGAGGGCCCGCACGCGCGCCGCGGCGAAGCGCTGCATGCGTGCGGTCCAGTCGTCGCCCGTCTTGAGTCCGACCATCCGCGGGCCCGGAGCCGCCCGCAGGCGGACCAGCCGCACGGGCTCTCGCGGGACGCCCATCCCCACCTCCAGCTCGGGACAGACCGGCACCCATTCGACGTGCTTGCCCAGCTGGTCGACGACGAACGCGTCGCGCTTGTGCTGCCCGTCGAAGCGCACCCGCTCGCCCAGCAGGCAAGACGACACGCCGACGCGGACGCGGTCGCTGCCCATGTGGGTAGCATGACACGGCGCACCGCATCCGGCGTGCGTTTCGGTGCGGCAGCCCGGCGGCGCGTTTCCCGCTTCAGGCCTGCGGCGAACTGGGCGCGAGAGTGACCGTCACGACCGTGGTGCCATCGCTGTCCGCGCGCGCGCTCGCCTGCCCGCCGTGTGCGCTTGCGAGCTGACCGACCATCCACATCCCGAGGTCCATCGTGGAGGCGCGCTCTCGGGGGATCGTCAGTCGTTGCCGAAACATCCGAGCCAGCTCGCGTGACGAGGCGCGCCCACCACCCCGGACCTGCACCTGCAAGTCGGGGCCAAGCCGGCCCACGACCAGGGAGACCGGAGGGGTCCGGTGTTGAATGGCGTGCGAAAGCAGGGTTTGCACAATCTCGTCGAGCGCGCCGCCATCCCACCAGTCGACGAGGTCCGCGGGCGAGACGTCGACCGCAATCTCTGCTTGCGTCCCGACCACGGTTTTGGCGACCGCGGCGGCGGCGACGGCTCCCGCGTCGAGCAACGCCGGTACAATGACCAGCCGCCCGAGCCTTTGATAGTCGACCAGGTTGCCGAGCAGACGGTTCACCCGCAGCATCTCATCTCGGGCGCTCGCCAGGCCGTCGCGCAATTCCTGGTTGATTGCGGAGCCCAGCTCGCCATCGATGAGGTGCATGTAGAGCAAGGCGGTGGCCAGCGGCGAACGAATGTGATGCGCGAGCCAAGCGGCGATGCGGTGGGACGAAGACTGTCTCATGTCGGCTGTCTCATGCCGGCTGTTTCACGTGCCCGCCCGGCCCGACATGGTCCGGGCGAGCCCAACCTCCAGCGTCGCCGAAAGCACGGCCGGAGCGATCGGCTTGACCAGATGGATGGCGAATCCGGCCTCGAGGGACCGATTTCGGTCCGCCTCCGTTCCGAAGCCGGACATGGCCACCAGATGACATCCCAGCCCCTCCAATCGAATGCGGCGCGCGACTTCCAACCCGTCCAGCTTGGGCAGGCCGATGTCGATGAGGGCGACCGCCGGCTTGAGGCTGCGGACCAGGTCCAAGGCGGCAAGCCCATCACAGGCAGCGGCCACTTCCCAACCGAAACGCGCCAGGAAACGGCCCAACGCGGCGGTCATCCCTGGACTGTCATCTGCCACCACCAGGCTCCTCACCGGGCGGCGATTATCCGGCGCGGCAGGGGGCGCGCGCAAGTCGTCCACCGGCTACCTGGATTGAAGCGCGCGCGCCAACTGATCGAGGAGCTCCCGGTCGTTGAAGGGCTTTCGTATGAAGAAGTCGGCGCCCACGTTACGCGCCTCGCGCTCGTCGTCCCCAAAGGCCCCGGCGGTGAGCGCGCCGATCACGGCCTTCGATTGGGACGCCCTCAGCCGCCGAATGGCGTCGATCCCGTTCATACCCGGCATGCGCAAGTCCATCAGCACCACGTCCGGAAGCCAGCTGGCGTGGACCAAAAGCGCCGTCGCGCCGTCCGCAGCGGTGCGCGCCTCGAACGCGTTTCTCTCCAGCAAAGCCGCGACCGCACCCCGAATCGCGTCCACGTCGTCCACGACCAGCACCTTGGCCCGCGTCGGGGCAAGCGCGGCGAACGACCCATGCGGCGCCGACGGCTCTCGGGCCTGTTCGTCGACCTGGCGGTTCGCGAGGAATGTCAGCGTGAACCGGCTGCCGACACCCGCGCGGCTGTCGACGGTGATGTCCCCCCCCATCAGCCGCGCGTAGGCGAGGCTGATGGTGAGACCAAGCCCGGTGCCGCCCGTGTTCGCGCCGGCCTCGAGTTGCTCGAACGGGTGGAATACTCGCGCCAGGTCCCGTTTGCCGATGCCCTTGCCGGTATCGGCGACCACGACTTGGACGAGGGCTGCCGTCGTCTGCGCTTCCGGACTCCAGGTTGCGGTGATGCGGACGGAGCCCCGCCTGGTGAACTTGATGGCGTTATTCACCAAGTTGATGACGATCTGTTTCACCTTGCCGCCATCCCCCAGGAGCGATGCAGGCAGGTCCCGGATCGGCTCGACGGACAGGCTCGTCCCATTGCCAACCGCCTGAGCCGCGAACATCTCACGTACCTCCTGCAGCATCGCGGCGAGGTCGAAGGGGCTCTTCACCAGCGCCAATCGGCCAGATTCGACCGTCGACATGTCGAGCACGTTGTTGATGAGCGTCGCGAGATGCTCGCCGCTGCTCTGGATGCTCGCGATAAAGCTGAGCTGCTCCGGACTCAAAGACCGGTCAGCCTCGAGAGTCGCTGCGTTCAACAGCATCACCTGCAGGGGGCTGCGGATCTCGTGGGACATGTGGGTCAGGAACCAGCTCTTGGCCTGACTGGCCCGCTCGGCTTCATCTTTGGCCTGGTGCAGCTCGCGCGTGCGCCGCTCGACCAGGTCTTCGAGCCGCTCGCGGTAGGCGCGGACCTCGGTGATGTCCTGGAGCTGGACGATCATCTGGACCGGCTGTCGCTGCGGATCGGGGACCGCTGACAGACCGAGCAGCGCCCAAAGAGGGTCAGCCTCGTTCCGGACGAGCCGCGTCTCGCAGACATAGCTTTCGACGTCACCGCGGAGCAGTCGCTCGGCGCCGACCTGGATGAACCCAGCGTCCTCCTCGCCAACCACCTCGTAGAGGCGGCGCCCGCAGAGTGCGTCGCCCGTGGAGCCGACAATCCGGCAGAAGGTGCGGTTCACCCTCAGGAACTGCCCGTCGGCTCCGACCAGGGCCTTCCCGATGGGCGAGTGCTCGAACAGGGCCTCGAATTGCGCCTCGGTCGCGACGACCCGGGCGCCGCGCGCCGCGTACGTGCGAGACAGGTGAAGCGCGACGCACACGACGAACAGGGCGTGCGGCAGGGCGCCGGCGTACGGCGTACGGAGCTGGGCGAAGTCGACGAGCATTCCGAGCACCGCTCCAATCAGATACCCGGCGGTGCCGAACGCGACGAAAGCCCCACCGGCGCGGTCGCGCTTCCAGATCCGGCTGGCCACGAAGAGCCCGTATCCTTCAATGACCAGAACCAACACATAAAGGAGCGCGAGCGACAGGCCGGGGGGCGTGCGGATGGCCAGCAGGCCCGTGACGCCACCCGGCAGCGCAATCGGTCGCAGCTCGAGAATGGTTCCCCGCAACGGCGCCCGTTGGTTCAACAGGGCCAAGAAGACCAGTCCACCAGCGACGATCGCGCGGAAGGTTCGGTCCCGCCGCGCGCCCAGAGCCGCAAAAAACTCCAGGAGCAGGACGTGAAGGAGGACCCCGATCGTGACGAACCTGTTCAGCGTGGCCTGCGCGGCCGGGATCGTCGTTGCCTCGAAATAGGTGCTGATCGCCAGACAGAAGACGGTGTACGCGACGCACTGGACCGAGAACACCAGGAACACCCGCTCGCGGCGCGAGAAACCCCAGTAAAGGGCGTAGTGGATCGCCGCGCAGCCGAAGAACCCGGCGAGCAGCGTGTTGATCCAAACGAGCCCTCCCATTGCCCCTCCCTGCAGCAGTTAACCGTCTCGAGACGGCCGTATCAACCGAACCGCATCGCAGTTTGGAAAAACAACGCCCCGCAGAGGAATATGGCGTCCATGCACAAACGCGTTGCGTCCATGTTGGCCATTTCCACGCTTTCACTGGTCCTGGTTGCCGCGCCGGGGCGCGTTCGCATTGCTGATGGCAAGACCGTTGGTCCGCCACAGATTGCCTGGAAAGACATGAGCTACGCGCAGAAGAAGGCCTACATGAAGCAGGCCGTCATGCCGGCGATGAAACCGGTCTTCCAGGCGTTCGATGCCAAGAAGTTCAAGACCTTCGAGTGCCGGACCTGCCACGGTGACGACGGGGCCGAGCGCAAGTTCAAGATGCCGAGCAAAGACATTCACCCGCTGCCGAATACAAAAGAGGCCTTCGAGGCCAAGCTGAAAGCGGAGCCCACCTGGCCCAAATGGACGGACTTCATGGCGAAGAAGGTCGAGCCCGCCATGGGCAAGCTGCTCGACGTACCCGTTTTCGACCCGCAGAAGCCGGCCCCGGGGGCCTTCAGCTGCGGCAATTGCCACCAGCTCGAGACCGTCAAGCTGTGAGCATGCTCAGCTTGGCTGCATGCCAACATCGGTAAGCAAGAACGGCGGGCGTCGTCCGCCCGCCCAAGTCATTTAAGGTGTGACGGTCAGCGTGGCGTGACCTATCACGCCGTCCTCGGATGCAGAAATCTGCGTGCTCCCGGCCGCCAGGCCGGTGGCACGTCCTCGCGAACCGGCAGCGTTGGAGACGGTCGCCGTGGCGGGCGTGGCGGAAGCCCAGGTCGCCGTCGCCGTCAGAACTTGCGTGCTCGCGTCGCTGTACGTCCCCGTGGCGACGAAATTCTGCGTCGCGCCCTTGGCGATGGAAGCCGTCGCGGGCGTCACGGCGATGGAAACCAGCGTCGCCGCCGTGACCGTCAGGGCCGTCGTGCCCACGACCGCGCCTCTGGTCGCGGTGATCTGGGTGGTGCCCTCGGCGACGGCGCTCGCCAAGCCCTTGGACGCGGCGGCGTTGGAGATCGTGGCCGTGCCCGTGGTCGCCGACCCCCAGGTCACCGTCCCGGTCAGGTCCTGCGTCGTCGCGTCGCTGTAGGTCCCGGTCGCGACGAACTGCTGCTTCGTCCCCTTCGCGATTGACGGCGTCGCCGGGGTCACCGCCACCGACATCAGCGTCGCCGCCGTCACCGTCAGGGTGGCCTTGCCGACCACGGTCCCGCTCGTCGCGGAAATCTCGGTCGTGCCGACGCCGACGCTGGTCGCGAGTCCGCGCGAGGACGCGGCGTTCGAGATCGTCGCCGTGGTTGGCGTCGCCGAAGCCCAGGTTACCGTGCCACTGAGGTCCTGCGTCGACCCGTCGGCGTAAGTGCCCGTGGCGACGAACTGCTGCTTGGTCCCCTTGGCGATCGACGGGGTTGCGGGCGTCACCGCGATCGAGGCCAGCTTCGCGGGCGTCACGGTCAGCGGCGTGTTGCCGCTGATCGCGCCGATGGCCGCTGAGATTGTGGTCGTCCCGGTCGTCAGGCCGGTGGCGAGACCGTTCGAATCGGCCGCGTTCGAGACCGTCGCCACGCTGGCCATGCTGGACGCCCAGGTCGCGGTGTCGGAGACGTCCTGGGTAGAGGCGTCGTCGAAAAACCCGGTCGCGATGAACTGCTGTTGGGTCCCCTTGGCGATCGAAAACGCGGGTGGTGTCACCGCGATGGAGACCAGCGTGGCGCCGGTCACCGTCAGGATCGTGCTGCCGCTCACCGCACCCAATGTCGCCGAGATGACCGAGTGCCCGGCGGCCACCCCGGTCGCCAGCCCGGCCGAGTCGGCCGCATTCGAGATCGTCGCCGTCGCCGTCGTCGCCGACGCCCAGGTGACGTTGTCCGAGATGTCCTGCGTCGTCGCGTCGCTGTAGGTGCCCGTCGCGACGAACTGTTGCTTGGTGCCGTGGGCGATGGTCGGTGCGGCTGGCGTCAACGAAATGGAGACCAGGACCGCCTGCGTCACCGTGAGCGTCGTGCTGTCACTCACCGCGCCCAGCGTCGCCGAGATCGCCGAGGTCCCCTCGGCGATGCCCGACGCGAGCCCCTTCGAGCCGGCCGCGTTCGAGATGGTGGCCGTCGCCGCCGTGGCCGACGCCCACGTCACCGCGTCCGTGAGAGTTTGCGTCGTCGAGTCGCTGTACGTGCCCGTGGCGACGAACTGCAGCTTCGTCGCCTTCGCGATCGAGGGCATTGCAGGCGTGACCGAGATCGACGTCAGGACGGCGGCCGTCACCGTCAACGTCGTGTTGCCGCTGATGGCACCCACCGTCGCCGAAATGACGGTGCTGCCGACGCCCACCGCGCTCGCCAGACCGGCGGAGCCGGCGGCGTTCGAGATCGTCGCCGTCGCGACGGTGGCAGACGCCCACGTCGCGGCGTCCGTCACGTCCTGTTTCGACCCGTCGCTGTAGGTCCCGGTGGCGATGAACTGCCGCTTGGTCCCCTTGGCGATGGATGGCGCCGTGGGCGTGACATCGATGGCCGTGAGGCCGGCTGCCGTCACGGTGAGGGTCGTGCTGCCGGTGATGGCCCCGATCTTTGCAGAGATCACCGTGGTCCCCACGGCGACACCGCTGGCAAGGCCTTTGGATCCGGCTGCGTTCGAGATCGTGGCCGTGGCGGTGGTCGCCGATCCCCACGTCGCCGCCGCCGTTACGTCCTGAGTCGTCCCGTCGCTGAAGAACCCGGTGGCGACGAACTGGCGCGTCGTCCCCTTGGCGATCGACGGCAGGGCCGGCGTCACGACGATTGAAGCCAGCGTCGCGGCGGTGACCCTGAGGGTCGCTCTTCCGCTCACCGCTCCAAGGGCCGCCGAGATGACGCTGGTTCCCGCAGCGACGCTGGTCGCCAGCCCCCTCGAGTCGCTGGCGTTCGAGATCGTCGCCGTCGCCGGCGTCGCCGATGACCAGGTCACGGTGGCGGTCAGGTTTTGCGTCGTGGAATCGCTGTACGTGCCCGTGGCGACGAACTGCTGCGTGGTTCCCCTCGCGATCGAGGGCGTCGCCGGCGTCACGGCAATCGACACCAGGGTCGCCGCCGTCACCGTGAGGTTCGTGCTCCCGCGGATGCCGGCGCTCGCGGCTGAAATCACGGTCGTTCCTGCGGCAAGGCTCGTCGCCAGCCCCTCCGACCCCGCGGCGTTGGAGATCGTGGCCGTCGCCGGCGTCGCCGAGGTCCAGGTCACGGTGGCCGTCAGGTTTTGCGTCGTGGCGTCGCTGTACGTCCCCGTGGCGACGAACTGCTGTTTGGTCCCTTTGGCGATCGAAGGCGTCGCCGGCGTGACCGCGATCGACACCAGGGTCGCGGCAGTCACCGTGAGGGTCGTGCCTCCACTGACCGCCCCGCGCGCGGCCGAGATGACGGTCGTGCCCGCGACCAGGCTGGTCGCCAGGCCGGCCGAGCCGGCCGCGTTGGAGATCCTGGCGGTCGCCGGTTTCGACGACGCCCAGGTCACCGTGGTGGTCAGGTTCTGCGTCGTCCCGTCGCTGTAGGTCCCCGTGGCGACGAACTGCCGTCGGGTTCCTTTCGCGATCGTCGGCGTCGCCGGTGTCACAGCGATCGAGACCAGGGTTGCGGCGGTCACCGTCAGCATCGTGTTCCCGCTGATCCCGTGGGTCGCTGCCGAGATGACGCTGGTGCCGGCTGCGAGGCCGGTCGCCAATCCCTCGGAGCCCCCCGCGTTGGAGATGGTCGCCGTGGCCGGAGTTGCCGACGTCCAGGTCACCGTGGCCGTCAGGTTCTGCGTCATGCCGTCGCTGTATGTTCCCGTAGCGACGAATTGCTGTTTGGTGCCTTTCGCAATCGACGGCGTCGCCGGTGTGACGGCAATCGACACCAGCGTCGCGCCCGTGACCGTGAGGGCCGTGTTCCCGGTGATCGCGCCGCTGGTGGCTGAAATGACGGTCATCCCGGCGGCGACGCCGGTCGCCAGGCCGGCCGAGCCGGCCGCGTTGGAGATCGTGGCCGTCGCCGACGTCGCCGACGCCCAGGTGACCGTGGTCGTCAGGTCTTGGGTCGAGCCGTCGCTGTAGGTGCCGGTGGCGACGAACTGCTGCTTGGTCGCCTGCGCGATCGACGGCGTCGCCGGCGTCACCTCGATCGACACCAGAGTCGCCTCGGTGACGGTCAACGTCGTGCTCCCGCTGATCGCCCCGCTGGCGGCGGAGATGACGGTCGTCCCGGCCGCCACGGCCGTGGCCAAGCCAACCGAGCCGGCCGCGTTGGAGATCGTGGCGGTCGCTGGCGTTGCCGACGCCCACGTCGCGGTGAGCGTCAAGTCTTGGATCGAGCCGTCGCTGTAGGTGCCGGTCGCGACGAACTGCTGCTTGGTCCCCTGCGCGACCGACGGCGTCGCCGGCGTGACCTCGATGGACATGAGGGTCGCGCCGGTGACGGTGAGCGTGGCCGTCCCGCTCACGGCGCCGCTGGTGGCGGTGATGACAGTTGTCCCCGCTGCCACGCCCGTGGCGAGTCCCTTTGAGGCCGCCGCGTCAGAGATCGTGGCCGTGGCTGGCGTCGCCGAAGTCCACGTGGCTGCAGTCGTGAGGACCTGAGTCGAGCCGTCGTCGTAGGTGCCCGTCGCCGTGAACTGCTGTTGGGTCCCCTTCGCGATCGATGGCAGCGCGGGCGTCACCTCGATCGAGACCAGGCTGGCGCCGGTCACCGTCAGCGTCGTGCTACCGCTGATGTCCCCGAGCGCCGCGGAGATGACGGAGGTGCCCGTGGCGACACCGGTCGCAAGGCCGGCCGCGGAGATGGTGGCGGCGGCCGTCGTTTCCGACGCCCACGTCACCGTGCCGGTCAGGTCCCGGGTCGTGGCGTCGTCGTAAGTGCCCGTGGCCGTGAACTGCTGGGTGCTGCCCTTGGCGATCGACGGCGACGAGGGCGTCACGGCGATCGACGTCAGCTTCGCGGACGTCACCGTCAGCGTCGCGGTGCCCTTGATTTTGCCCTGCGTGGCCGAGATGACGGTGCTGCCCACCGCCACGCCCAACGCCAGCCCGGAGGACGAGATCGTCGCCACGGCGGCCGTCTCGGAGCTCCACGTCACCGTGCTGGAGACGTTCTTCGTCGTGTTGTCGCTGAAGGTGCCGGTCGCGACGAACTGCTGCTTGATGTCCACGGCGATCGACGGCGACGAGGGCGTCACGGCGATCGAAATCAGCGTTGGCGCCGGCTTGGCGTCGGACCCTCCACACCCCGCCAGCCCCCACGAGCCGATGAGCGAAACGGCAATGCACGTCCGCAGCAGTTGCGTAATGACGGCCTTAGTCTTCATGTTGTGGCTCCCATACGAGGTAGACGGCAAAGCCGCAGCTTTGCCACGGATCTTTTGTAATAGCGAGAACATTCCCCGGCAGATTGTTGCCCGATGTCCGGCCGGTGAGCCGCAAAGGCATCTCCGACCAGAACGTGAGAGCGACCGCAAAATTCCCGCACTTGCCGAGTCTCCCGCCCCCGATCCGAACATCGGCGACCAGGTGAGCGGTCGCGTCATTCGCATCGCGACACAGATAGGGGGAGCTGCTGCCGAAATGGTCAGGTATGCGTGGGCTGCGCCTCTGTGCCGGCAGAGAAGGTGGCGGCCCGGTGCCGCGACGTTTTCAGATACGCCGACGACCGCCTTTCGACGCCCGCCCGGTTAATGAGTCGCGGAAGCACCTCGAAACAGTTCATTTATTTCTCGGCGGCGACGGGTGACTGCGCTTGACACATTAGAGGTACCTAATATATTTGCCGTCGATGAGAGGCGAGGCGGTCTTCCAGGCGATCGCATCGGGCACGCGACGCAAGCTGCTGGATGCGCTGCTGGGTGGCGAGCACACGGTCACCGAGCTGGTTGACCAGGTGGACGTCACGCAAGGGGCGGTCAGCCAACAGCTGGCCGTGCTCGAGCGCGCCGGCCTGGTCGCGCAGCGGGCGCAAGGTCGCTTCCGCTTCTACAGCCTGCGTCCCGAGCCCCTCGCGCTGGTCGACCAGTGGCTGCGCGGGTATCGCGCTTTCGTCGCCGAGCGCCTGGACGTTCTCGGCCACGTCCTCGACGCCATGCCCAAACGGAGAAAACCATGAGCAGCGTCCGCATCGTCCGCGATTACCCCCACCCGCCGCAGAAGGTCTGGCGCGCGCTGACCGACCCCGCCCTCGTCGCGCTGTGGGCGATGCGCCCGGAAGGCTTCCAGCCAGTCCTCGGCAACCGGTTCAAGCTGGTCGCCAAGCCGCAGCCCGGGTGGCGCGGCTACGTCGATTGCGAGGTGCTCGAGGCGCGCGAGCCGACCGTGCTCCGCTACTCGTGGAAGGGAGACGACGCGGGCGACACCACCATCGTCACGTACACCCTGTCACCGCACCAGGGCGGAACGCGGCTGGTTTTCGAGCACACGGGCTTTCGCGGCTTCGGCGGCTTCATGCTCGCCAAATTCATGCTGGGCCCGGGCTGGAAGAAGATGATCACGAAGGCCATCCCCGCGGTGCTGGCGGACGTCGACGACCGCGGCCAGCTGCGTCCGGGCAGCACGCTGCGGCCGAAGTACCCGCCCTCTTGAGCCAGATCGTGACGCCGTCCGCCTTCCCTGAGGCGCGCTAACGCCTTTCCAGGAACCCTTTGCCTTCAAAGATCGCCGGCATCGCCTTTTCGATCCGCGCCACCCGCGTCGCCGACTTCTTGGCCGCGCCGAAGTGGTAGAGGTAACTCCGCTGCCGCCCCGGCGTCAGCGCCTCGAACGCGCGCCTGAAACGCGGATCCCGTCGAAGTCGATCGGTCAGCTCCTCGGGAACCGGAACATCCGAGGTCTTCTTCTTCTCGACGCGCAGCCCAGCTTTCTCGACGGCGATGGCCTCGCGCACGTAGGTCTTGATGGTGGCCCCCTTGGCCGCAATCTCCTTCGCGCTGGTGAACTTCATCACGCGCCCGGCCTGCACCTGACCGAGTTGGACCAAAAGCTTTTTAGGGTCCTTCAAGAGGGCGCCCTGAAAGAAGGCCAGCGCGAAGTACTCTTTGAAGCCCTGCAGGATGACGACGTTCTTCCCATCCACGGTGAACGTGGGCTTGCCCCACTTGCATTCCTCCTGCATCCGCAAGCCGGCCAGCACCCGTCGCATCGCCGCGATCTCCGCCTTCCACTGCTCTCGATAGGCCATCTCCATGCCGGAACTCAGTTGGTCCAGATGTCTCCGCGGCAACAAGGCCCTCCACCCGGTGGGTCGCTCGAGAGCGCAACGAGGTGCGTGCCGGTCGTATCCGACGCCACGGCGAGCCATTGCTGGCCGGACGCAGGAGTCCCCGTCGTCTCGTTTCTCCAGGTTGCTCCGGCGTCCGCTGACGTCCAGACGTCGTTCGCCAAGCCGTGCGCGGATGCGGCGACGAGGCGACCGCCGCCCGAATCGGATGCGACTGCAATCCAGTCCTTGCCCGAGGCGGCGGTGCCTGCTGTCCGGTTGGTCCACGTCACGCCCGCGTCCGCGGACGTCCAGATGTCGCCACCGCGCGGAACGCCACCCGCGCTCCCAAATCGCTTGCAGACGGCGACCAGATTGGTTCCCGTCGAGTCCGACGCGACGCCCTGCCAATCCTGTCCCGACGCCTCCGTTCCGATCGTCCGGTTGGTCCACGTCGCGCCTCCGTCCCCAGAAGTCCAGATGTCGCTATAGGCGGTAATGGCGACCAGGTGAGCCGCCGTCGAGTCCGCCGCGATGTCGACCCAGGCTTGAGCGGCGGCAGCGGTTCCCGCCGTCTGGTCGATCCAGGTGGCCCCGGAATCCGCGGAGGTCCAAATGTCGCCATCGGCAATGACGACGTGAGTTCCGCCTGAGTCCGACACCACCGTCGGCCCAACAACGAACGTGGAGGTGGACGTCACGGTTGTCCGTTTTGTCCAGGTCGTACCCGCGTCCGCGGAGGTCCAAACATCCTCGCCTGGCGGTCCGATCACGTTGAACACGGTGATGGCGACGAGGTGGTTTCCAGTCGAGTCCGACGTCACAGACCGCCACGATTGGCCCGACGCTGCCGTCCCTGTCGTCACGTTGGCCCACGTCGCGCCCGCGTCCGGGGAGATCCAGACGCCCCCAGCCGGTTCGAGACCTGCGGTCACTGCGACGAGCTGCGTTCCCGTCGAATCCGAGGCCACACCAATCCAAGGCAGACGCGCGGCGGCGGTTCCCGCAGTCCGGTTGATCCAGCTACCGACATCGGAACCTCGACCGCCCCCGCCACTGCCTCCGCAACCAACGACGAAGGCACACGCGAGGAACGCCCCGCCTCTGAAAAGAGATTTGCTCATCTGATCACCTTCACGTCGGCTGCGCCTGTCCAACGTACAGGTCCCAGTATAGAAAGACCGCGAACGCGCGAATAGCCTGCATTTAGCCTGCGTTCATGTCACTGCCCCAGGGAGCTGAGGCAGCGCTGGCTTGGCACGCTCGTTCGACCACCTGCAGAAGAACCTCGGCCACCACTCGGTCAGCTTCACCGCCGACGGGTACGAGCACCTCTCGCAGGACCACCCCGTCCAGGAGTCGGATCGCCTCTCCGGCCTGTTCGCCGCCCCGCCAGCGGCGAAGGTGCTGCCGTTCGAGATGGCCGGGACGTGACACGTTCAACGGCGGTTTTGAACGGGCAGCGCCAAGCGCAATTCATCGGCGGGCAGAGCCGGCTTCATCGGCGCGGCACTGGCGATCTGCAGTCGGTCATCTGCCCCGGTCAAGCCCGCCAGCTCGCGTTGCTTCGCGCTCAGCTTCGAGCGGATGCGCTCAATGAACTGGGGCAGGAGGAACGACGGTGCTTCCAACGTGGCCCTGTTCAAACCGGTCAGATACATCGCGACCGGCAGTTGACGCTTGCCGTCCTTGAACTCGGTGTCCAGCCGGGCAACGTCCACTATGAAGTCAAGGGCGACCTCGACGTCTTCGCTATCGAGCCATCCCCACGCAGTGCGCAGCAGTTTCTCCGCCTGTGCGTTGTTCTCCCTGACAGAAGAACACGCGGTCGAACCGGGTTTCAAACGTCTCCGTGGGTGGCGACCGGACCACGGAACTCGCCAGCTTCGTCCCGGCGACCAGCAAAAGCCAGAGGTCAGCGTCACCGATCGCCGCTCGGTAGTCCGCCGCGCGCTCGTCCTTTTGGGCGATGCGCTCGCGGACAAACTCCGAACCGCGAACCGACCAACTGTGCTGTCCGAAGTAGACCTCGAATCCTTCCGAGTCGGGCGTGAAGGTGAGACCTCCGAGGTCGCCTATCCCTCGTCTTTCCATTGCCCTCTCGCCGAGATGCAACGGTCGAGCGCCCGCGTCCCTTGCGAGCTGAACCAGCAGCGCGACGACGTGAGCTCGCCGGGCCTTGTCGACGAGGCCGCCAGCCTGCCAATCGCCGAGGCTTAGGGAAAACGAGCCGTGGATCCCCGCTGTGGCGCAAGCCGCCCTTAGCTCGCTGGTGAACGATCCGCTGAGCGCGGCGTCGCTCTGGGCGCGCGCGTTGTTGGTGAGGGTTACGATCTCCATCCCGAAACGGCGTCCGCCGAATAGCACTCCGCGGACGTCCGGCGCGTCTCCGATCTCGGCGCTCGCGATCCCCGGCGCGCCCGCCCAGACCCGCCGGAAGGTCTGGAGAATCTCCTCTTCTTCAAGCTGCTGGCGTCGGTTCTTCATGCGCTAAGCGCCCGGATAGCGCTCACGTCTCGGGGAGCGCGCCGGCTGCCCCGTCTCCCATCGGCGAATTCACGAACGATTTCATCTCTGTGCGAGGAGGGGGACTTGAACCCCCACTCCTTTCGGAACCAGATCCTAAGTCTGGCGCGTCTACCAGTTCCGCCATCCTCGCGTGGTTTCGTGGCCAGTGGTTACCAGGTCATCTGGCGACAGCGTAGCCAAATGCGTCGCCCAGGGCCATCCTATGCGACGGGGTTGCCTGGGCGAAAGGCGGAAACGCGTGCTGGGCGCCGTGGCTGGCAGATTCCTCTCCGGGAGCGCTTCGCAGATCCGCGCCACCTCTCCCCCGGTCCACCTTCGATTGGCTAAAGGGCCTCGGCGCCAGAACCCGCTCCGAATGTCCCAGGCGCATGGTCATGCGGACAACGTCCGAGGCCCGGGCGGCAATGACCCGAGCACGGAGGCGGCACGCGCGCGTTGTTCGTGCACACCGTTGATCCGCATTCATCGTTCCCAGCGCACGGCGACCCCTGCGCGCAGTGGGGCGCGCACGCCGGTGGCGCGCGGAGGTTGCCGCTCCCGTCGAACGTGAGATGGCGCGACTCCGCGCGCGGACGGGTGTTGTTGGTGGCGCCGCCGGACGAGATCGAGACCCACTGCCTCGAGGGGACCCCGCCTCTGGCCTCGGTGGTGTCGCCACGCACGATCATCTCGTTGCTGTTGTCGCCCGAGACGTAGACAACGTTCGGGTTCGTGGGATCGGCGCCGATGGCATGCTTGTCGCCTTGCGCGGCGTCGTTCGGCCCCTCCCGCTGCGTGGCGGTCCCGCCCGTCCCGAGCACGTTCGGTCCCGGCGACATGGCCGTGGCCGGCGCCGTCACACGTATTCCAGCCGGAGCACCTCAACGGCTGGAATGGTCGTCATAACCGGGGCACCACGCAGGTGCCCAGCACGCTCGCGCAGGTCCCCCCGACGCAGAACCCAGAGTCACAGTCGCAGTCAGTGGAGCACCGCTTCGGGGCGCATAAACTATACGTGGGCGTTGTCGGGCAGACGAAGTTGGCGGGACAGCTCGTCTGGCTGCACGGCAGCGCCTCGCAGCCGTGTGCATCGGTCCCCAACGCTCCGGCCGCGCACTGAAACCCGGTAGGGCACGTATACCCGGCATTACAGAGCAGCGGCGCGCAGCCGTAGTCGTCGGCTCCCTTCGTGCCCGGCGAACAGGTGGTGCCCGCCGCACAAGTGACCCCAGCCGCGTTGCATGAGACATGACAGGTCTTCGAGGGTTGATTGCAGCACTTGATTATGCTCGTCAGGCAGATGTCGCCCGTCGGGCAGTCGGTATCGACGGTGCAGTCGTGACGGGGCGGTGTCACGCATAACGGCGTCGCGCACGCCGATGAGATACTTCCCGGATCCGTCGAGCAATAATACCCACGCCCGTTCCCTGGGCACTCGGTAGCCCATCGGCATTGCGATCCCGTCAGCGGTTGCTGACCCGGGCAGGCAGATCCGGCAGTCCCCCCGCTCCTGCTATTCCCGCCGCCCCCGGCGATCCCGCCGGCTCCGGCGTCGGCTCCGCCGGTCTTGGCCGCAGATCCGGAACCGGCCGCGCCTCCCTTGCCCGCTCCCACGATGCCGGCACTTCCGCCGCCCGTTCCCGTGCTGCTGCCCCCGCCGCGCGCGTCACCGCCACCTCCGCCGGTTCCGGTGTTTATGTTCACACCGGCGCCGTTTGAACAGCCTTCCGCGACAAACGCGCACGCAGACAGAAAGCAGATAAGCGATAGCCTCTTCATAAGAAGTCCTCCCCTGCGACTGAGACAACCGTATCGGCACGCGAGCGGCGTTACCTCGTCCATCCTTCCGCACAAACTCCGCTGCCAGTGGGAGTATACACGGGCGTGCCGTCTAGTTGTACAACCCAGGATTCCGCGCGGTTAAACACCATGTCGGCTTGCCAAGACTTCGACATTGACATCGTCACCAACCGACTTGGTCCGCGATCCTGCGCCGGGCCGGCGGGAGTCGGGCATGCCCGGCACCCTTTCGCTGACGTTTCCCTTCAGGTGTTGGTACTTCCGATCTCCCGGTCCACCACTGTATTTGCGGCCTTCTTTGCCGCCGATTCCCAACCTGAATGTCGCCGGTCGAACCCGGTATCCCGCTCCACCGCCAATGGGCCTAGTTAGGCCCTAGCTCGAGCCGGATTCAGGCAGGAGTTGGCCCGGCGCTAATCGAGGATTGGGGCGCCGTTGGACGCGATCGCCGCCGCCTGTTGAGGGATAGGCTGCGCGCTCTCTGAGGAGTTGGGTACTACGTAGACTGTGCCGCCCAGGTGAGGACCCGACGACGGCGGCGCCCCGCTGATCACGACCCATGCTGGCGCAACCGCCGAATGGCCCTTCTGTCGCATCGTTACGATCAGTGTCCCCTGGGCCGTCTCCCGGACGATGGTGCAAGCGAGGTCTTGCGACGGATTGCAGCGGTACGGGTTATCGGCCGCCGGTCGCGGCGCGGCGGGCGCGGCGTTTGCCTTCTGGGGCACCGCGGGCTCGGCGGCAGCCTGGCCGGTGCCGCCGGGAGTGGTCTCGGTGGCCAGGGCTGGCCCGCCGGTGGTCAGCGCGGCGATGACGACCGCGAAGACGGAGAGTGAGGTTTGGTTGAACATGACTTTTCCGCTCCATGCGCCACGAGGTGAGACGCCCCTTTACGATATCTCAGACGAGCCAGAAAACGGTCCCAGGATCCCGCGGTCGAGACCGCCCGCGTCCGCATCTGGTGGCTGGCGGCGGCCAGGCGGCGCCGTGCGAAAGAGCTGGCCGCACCGACGAACAGACGTTGTCCTTGCCGTCGCAGCGTCAACAACGCGGTGATGGCGCCGCGGGCGCGCGGTCAGGCCCTGCCGAACGCCAGCGCCCAGCCAGAGGGGATGCGCCGTCGCGTCGGTGTCGATGGTAAAGTCCTCCATGGCCGACTTCTCCTTTGCGCCGGTCGCAGCCGCAGCGTCCCTGACGCCCTCGACGCCGGCCAGCACCTACGGCTCTGAGGCGTCGGCCATTTGCGGCCGCCGAATTGGCGAGCTCGTCGCGGCGGGCGTGGGCGGCGTCGGGGCTGACACCCTACCGGTACGGGGCACCTCGTGATCCGCTTCGGTCGACTGGCGGCGCTCGTCGCGATGGCGCTCGCGGGCGCTGGCGCCGGGTGTAAGTCGAGTGGTGGCATCAACTCGCATCAGATCGCGGCAGGAGGCGGTGGCCCGGGTGGCGTCGGCGGCGCTGCGGGCATTCGCGGCAACGGTGGGGCGGGCGGCGTCGTCTCCACAGGCGGCGCCTCGGGGGCGACCGGCGGCGCCTCGGGGGCGGCCGGCGGCGCCTCGGGGGCGGCCGGTGGTGCCGCAGGGCGCGACAGCGGCGGCGGTGCGTCCGGAGGCGGTCAAGGGGGAATCGGCGGTTCCAGCTTGGGCTCGGGCGGAAGCGGCATCGCGCCGACTGGCTGCACCGGCAAGTGCACCGATTTCGAACCGACGGCTTCCAACGCCAATCCGGCTTTTGACGTTGGCGTCGACCCCAGCGTAGCGTCCAAGTTCGGCACGCCGAGCGGCGGTGCTCCGTGCGTGACCGAGCCCGAGGACGGCGCGTTGTACCCGAACAACTGGGCCCCGTTGCGTATCCGTGTCCCGGGGAACTCCGGCAACCTCAAGGTCACGATCCACGCCGACAACGAGTCGACCGACTACGTGTCCTACTCGGCGCCCGGCGCGACCTGGACGATGTCGAAACCACTGTGGGCCAGCCTCGCGCAACACATCGTCGAGCAGGACATCACAGTCACCGTCCAGTCCATCAGTGGTGGCACGACCAAGATGAAGTTCCAGATCGCCCCCGTCGGTGCCGGCGGTAGCGTGGTGTTCTCGTCGACGGATCCGAAGCAGGGCAACAAGATGGGAATCGAGGGCGCGGGCGTGACGCAGGCGTCGCTGGTCAACGACACATTTCTGTCCGGGTTCACGGTCGGAGACTCGAGCACGGCCAAGGTGCTGACGATTGATCAGGTGCAGCAGGAGGTGCTGACCGACGATCAGCACAACACGCGGAACTCACGCTGCATCGGGTGCCACGTCGGCACGCCGGACGGCAGCTACGTGTCGTACGTCGACGCGTGGCCCTGGCCGGCGGTCCTCGCCAACGTTTCGCCTGATCCGACCCTGCACGGCAATGCGTTGCCAGGCTACTTGGGATGCAACCCACCGCTGAACACGGCTTGCCCGACGACAAGCGGGGCCGCCGGCCTGCCAACGGTGATTCAGTACGCCTGGGGGGGGCCGATGACGTTTTCGAAGGCGCACTGGACGCACCCGGCCACCTCCGGCGAGCGGATCGGCATCATGTCCAGCCAGATGGTCGACTTCAACTCGCCCTACAGCACGGACGACGCCTATCCCGGCAAGC
Source organism: uncultured Pseudomonadota bacterium (assembly GCA_963737345.1). Taxonomy (GTDB): domain Bacteria; phylum Myxococcota_A; class Polyangia; order Fen-1088; family Fen-1088; genus JADGRB01. The sequence goes on from CAVTSM010000003.1 coordinate 696,297, forward strand.
TCATGTGGATCGATTTCGACTCGACGGCCGCCATGACGGCGAGCAACGGCTTGCAACTGCCGGTCAACGGTTCGGCTTACGATTACTTGGCGACGGGCGATAAGAACGCCGCTGGTTTCCCAAACTGGAGCGCGGACGGCAGCACGGTCGTATACGTTTCTGCAGCGTGCCCGAATCCGGGGCAGTCGAACCTCGGTGGTCCCGCGAGCTCGGGATGTGGGACCCAGGACGGCCATCTCGCGATCGGGCCGGCAAACATCTACCAGGTCCCGTACAACAACAAGGCGGGGGGCACGGCAACGCCGGTGCCCGGCGCGTCGAGCTCGTCGATGGACGAGTACTATCCGGCCTTGTCGCCCGACCAGAAGTTCCTCGCGTTCACGGCCGTCCCCAGCCCTGGGTACTTGTACGCGAACAAGCAGGCCGAGCTGTATGTCGTTCAGTTCGGGCCTGCGGCGGGCGCAGCCTCGGGCACGAGGGCGGTCAGGCTGCAGGCCAACACGCCGCCGGCCTGCACGGGCCTGTCCAGCCCCGGAATCAACAACCATTGGCCGCGCTGGTCGCCGACCGTCGCGAAGTCGGGCTCGAAGACGTACTACTGGATGATCTTCTCGTCGAATCGGTACGGTACGCCCGCTCAAGTTGACCGCAGTGGATCGCTGGTCCAGGTTTCGCAGCTCTACATCGCCGCGATGGTCATTTCGGGCGAGTTCAACCAGGTTGTGACCTATCCCGCGATCTACCTGTACAACCAGGATTCCACGCGGTTGAACACCATGCCGGCTTGGCAAGACTTCAACATTCCCATCGTCACCAATTGACGTTGCTCCGCGATCCTGGCGCCCGACCGGCGGAGCGCCCGGTGCCGGTCGCTCCTCGAGGCCCGCATGATCTCTGATTCGTCGAAGCCTAGCAGCCCGTGGTGGAAGCCCTTCCGCCGCTCAGGCCGGGACGTGGACGACCGCGATGGGCGTCTCGAGCGCGAATCGGACCGCCGGGCGGACCTGTCGCCAGTAAGCCCGCAGCGAGCGCAGCAACGCGAGGAAGGCGACCGCAAAAGCGGCCGCCCGGCCCTGGAGGCACCTCGGCTTGCCGACACCGAAGCGCGTTCGCATCAGCAAGGCCAGGTTGAGGCCCGCGATGTGCACCAGGAGCCGCTTGGCGATGTTCTCGTGTTTGCGCAGGTGCGTGCGTCGCATGCCGCCGGTTTCGAAGGCGTGAGCAAAGGGGCGTTCGATGAGCTCGCCGCGCAGGCGCATCAACGCGAGGCCGCGGCGTCCGTTCTTGCGTCGACGATTGGCGTACACCGCAGCGCACTCCGCCTGCTGCCCCGGCCATTTCTGCCGACCACGTTGAGGCTCGGCGATGTACGTGCGCCAGCCCGCTTGCTGCAGCGACAGCAGCACCATCTTGCTGTGGTAGCCCTTGTCTGCCACGGCTTCCTCAAGATCTCCCTCACGCTGCGATTCGTCGCCGGCGATCTCGCGGGCGTCGTCGAGATTCTTCACCGCCGCGTCGAGCGTCCCTTCGATGGTCGCCGTGTCTCCCGCCGACGCCGGCACCAGCGTCACTGCCACGACTGCGCCGGTATCAAGGTCGACCGCATGCTCTTCCTTGTGGGCCAGGTGCGTCCGCCCGTCCTTCATCTTCGTGATCTTGGCGTCGGGATCGTTCGGGTTGAACCAGTCGTCGTTCGAGCCCTTCTTCTTTCGCTTCCGATCGAGGCGCGCCAGATCTTCGCGCGTCGGTGTTTCGATCCCCGAAGCCTTGGCCAGGTCTTCGAGAAACGTCTGGTATGTGCGGCCATCGTCGCGCCGAACGATCGAACGCATCGCCGCGTTCGCCTCCAGCGTCGTCGCGTCCACACCGATCGTCTTGCCCTTGATGAGCCCGGCCCCGTCGAGTACGCCCAGCACCCAGGTGAACACGGCCTGATGTGTCTCCAGATCGATCAGCCGCCGCGTCCGCGAGATCGTCGAGTGGTCGGGCGTCAGCTTGCTGGCCGGCACTCCGATAAAGTCACGCAGACTCAGCGAGTCGGCGGCTCGCCAGGCGATCCCTCGTTCGCTATCGATGCCCTCGAAGAACCCGAGCAGCAAGCTGCGGAAGTAGATTCCCGGAGCAAGCCCCGGCCGTCCCATCTTCTTCGCGTAGAACTTCGAGCAGAGCCGCTCGACGTACCGATCGAACCCTTGCTCCCCCAGGACACGATTCACCGCCCGATAGAAAGGATGGCTCTGCGACCGTAGCTGCTGATGCGTGACGAACAGGTCTTCCTGCTCGCCCTCCCGCTTTCCCATTGCCACGTCCGCATCCTGCCCAACCCGAGATCGTGCGTCGATCGTGATCAGGTGTTCAGGTCACCCGAGACTTCCACCACGGGCTGCTAGGCTGCCCGGCGCCGGAAAAGCGCGTTCGCGACAGTCATGAGAAACGCGGCGAGGCGGCCGAGGATCCTGCGGCGCAACGGTATCGCCTTCAAGCGGCCGGCGTCGACCCGACTGCTGGCGGCCAGATCCCGCTGGAGCTGCGCCGCGACAGCCGCTGCATCGGACGCGCGGTGGCTGACCACCGCCACCTCGATCGCGAACGCCACGCTGGCCACGTTGGCGTTGAACGTGCCGATGAGACACCACTCGTCGTCGACGAGCGCGTACTTCGAGTGCATGACGACGCCCTGGTATTCCCAGAGCTCGAGGCCTGCCGCCATCCACCGGCCGTAGTGCGCCTCGGCCGCATACTGAATGATGGGCACGTCCGAGATGCCGGGCACGATGACCTTCACATCCACGCCCCGCCCTCCAGCCGCCAAGAGGGCGTCTCTGAGCAACGGCGGTGGAAAAAAGTAGGCGTTCGCTAGCCAGACGCGGCGACGGGCGGCCGCGATCGCCTCGAGGTATCTCCCCAGGATCACGCTCTCCTTGACCGGCGCGTCGCTCACCAGACGCACCCCGTCCCGCGGTTCGCCCAGGTAATCGCCGATCGGGTACGCCGCGGTGGATTCACGCCAGTGCCGCTCGAACAGCGTGGCGAAGTCCTCCACGATCGCACCCTCGACGCCGCAGCAGACGTCGTGCCAGCCGTCGCCTCCACGCGCCGCAGGCCACCATTCATCGCCCCAAGCGTGCCCCCCCGTGTACGCGGCGTCGTCGACCACGATGACGCGCGCGTGATTGCGCGCGGCCGGCCTATTGAGCAGGCGGCCAAACAGGAGAGCGCCCACCCATCCGAACCGGCGGACTTCGACGCCGCGCTCGACGAGCGCGGCGAAGTACGAACGAGGCGTAGTTCTGCACCCGAGCGGGTCGTAGAGCAGACGGCACCGGACGCCGCGGGCCGCCGCCGCTACCAGCGCTCGCGCCAGCTCGCCCCCCAATCGGTCAGCCCGAACGATGAAGCACTCGATGTCGACCCGCCGCCGGGCGCGGCCGATCTCCCCCAGTACGCGATCCGCGAATTCCCCCATATCGCCCATCACTTGCATCCCTGATGTTGCGGATGCGAGAGGCGAGCTTCCTTTCAGTCCATCCATGACTATGCAGCTTCCTTCGGCGGTGAGACGATGGCCACCGGCGGAAACGACCATGCCACCGGAAAGTGAAAAGAATAGCGGCTCGAACCTCACGGCGAACGCGCACCCGATGCCGGCGGTGTTCTTCGGACACGGCAGCCCCATGAACGCGCTCGAAGAGAACCGGTACACGGCTTCGTGGCGGACGTTCGGCGAGACGATTCCGACACCGCGCGCGATCCTCGTCGTGTCGGCGCACTGGTATGTCAACGCCACCGCGGTGACCGCGATGCCGCGGCCGCGCACGATTCACGACTTCTACGGATTCCCGAAGAAGCTGTTCGAGGTCGAATACCCGGCGCCCGGCAGCCCAGAGCTCGCCGAGGAGGTCGCCGACATCGTGAAACCGAAGTACGTCGGCCTCGACCACGACAGCTGGGGAATCGACCACGGGACCTGGTCAGTTCTCGTCCACGCCTTTCCGAAGGCGGACATCCCGGTCGTGCAGCTTTCGATCCACGCGCTCAGGGACTTCGACTCCCACTTCGAGCTCGGAGCGAGCCTCGCTCCGTTGCGCGAGCGAGGCGTGCTCATCGTGGGCAGCGGCAACATCGTGCACAACCTGCGGGCGCTCGACTGGGACCGACCAGAGGCCGGGTTCGACTGGGCGCGCCAGTTCGACGACGCCGCTCGAGCTGTTCTCACGGAGAAGCCGGCCGCGGTCCCCTCTCTGCGGAAGCACAGCGAGTACGTGCGAAGCGCGCCGACCCCCGACCACTTCATCCCTCTCTTGTATATCGCCGGGCTGGCGGGCGCCGCGAACCGCCCGCTGGAGTTGCTGGTCGACGGCTACGCCTACGGATTCGATCTCGATGGCCTCCTACACGCTCGACGCGAAGTGCCCGACCGAGCTTGGCGACACGAGACCCTCCGCAGGGTTACCCGATCCCTCCGTCGTACCGCCGGTGAACACCAACGTCTGAACAACAGAAGCGCCGGGGGTTTGTTCCACGCCGCGGTCGTGCCATCGTCTATGGGTGAGCACCTCCGAAGATTTCGAAGCCGCGCAGGCGCGCGTGAAGACCCTCAAGTCGACCCCGACTCCCGCAGAGCTGCTCGAGCTCTACGGGCTCTACAAGCAAGGCACGCAGGGTGATGTAACGGGCTCCCGACCCGGCGTGCTCGATTTCAAGGGCCGCGCCAAGTTCGACGCCTGGGAAAAGCAGAAGGGTCTCGCCCCCGATGCCGCGCAGAAGGCGTACGTCGATCTCGTGGCGACTCTCGAGGCACGTTACGGGCTTCGTGTCCTCGACTGACTGACCTGGAAGAAGGAACGCGCCGAAGCGGCCACTCTGTTCAAGGCGGCGACAGGGAGCGCGCCGGATTGCAGGAGACCGTCCTCGGCCGACGGTCCGAACCGGCCGCCGACGGCGGCAAGATCACGGTCCTCACGGCAGGACCATCAACTCGATTTTGCGGAACTCGGTGGGCTGCGTCTCGGCCTGGATGGCGATGTAGCCTTCGGAGATCAACTTCGGCGAGCCGGCGTCCAGCAGGGCCTTGGCGTAGACCCGCTCCATGTTGGGGTCATTCGGGTCCAGTTGGGGCTCCGTGTACTCGGCCGTGACGATGCCGTTCTGCCTGTGAATGATGTGCGCGTTGCCCATCACTTCGGCTTCGATGGTGACCCACACGTTCGGCGGGTGGTGAAAGGTGCTGCTTTCGACGCAGTGTTGTTTCATCGTGAGATTGCCGTTGACGCGAATGTCAGTGCCGGGGGTGCAGACTTTGCCGCTGGTCCGCGGCTCAGCGCCGGGCACGGGCGGGCTGCCATCGTCGCCGAACAGCTTCACCTCCAATGAGACGGGGAATTGCTGTTCCAAGGCCATGCTCTCCGGCGACTGGCAGTGGATCATGATCCCGTTGTTCAGATAGCCCCAGTCGACGCCGCCGGACACTTGTTTGCCCACGAACCGGTATTCCGCGCGGACCACGTAGCGCGAGAACTTGGTTTTGTAGAACAGGTGACCGAACTCGCCATTCCACGAGTTGCACTGGTCGTACGAAACCACCAGCACGCCGTTGACGACCCGGAAGGTGTTCTTGTAGTTCACGCCCAACGGCGAACCGGCGAACTTCGGCGTCCACCCGGTGAGGTCCACGCCATTGAACAGCTGAATCCACGCGCCGCCGCCGGCGCCCCCCGGACCACCGGCGCCGCCGCGACCCGCCAGGCCCCCCGCCGCGCCGCCGGGGCCGCCGCCCGCGCCGCCGGTCCCCGATCTCCCCGCCGGCGCGCCGCCTGACGCCGCCGCGGCGGCGCCTGCTCCGCCACCTAACCCCGTTCCATCGCCACCGCCGGTTCCGGACGAACCGGCCCCGCCGCCGCCCCCGCGCTTGGTCGTTGCGCCCCCCATGACCCCCGGTCGCCACCGGCCCCGTGGCCGCCGACCCACCGGTCCCGTTTTCGCCCGGGCGAGCGGCCGCCAGCACCACCACAGGAGGTGGTCGCCGCGATTGCGGCTGCCGCAATGGCGACGCCCGCAATCAGGGCGCGAAACACAGCCGCGCGATTAGACCTGGAGAGCATGCAATTAGAACTGCGTGAAGAACTTCCAGGACTCTACGGCAATCCAATTCACGTTGGAGCCCGGGTCCCGATTGTTGTCCGTGTGCGGGCCCATGAACGAGCAGGCTTTGACGGGATACCCGGGCCTGCACCCCTCGAAGTCGTAGCAGAGATGCGCCCCCGCCTGCCAAAATGGAATCGGATTGGGGATCTGGCAGCCGTTGGCGGTGGCTTTTTCCATCGCGATGAATTTCGACCCTTTCATCTGGGCTTCGTCGGAGACCCACGGACAGAAAGTGTCGACGTTGCCCGTCGTCTGCATCCAGGCGACCGGATCAGTGAGCGTGGGGTTGGGCAGCCAGATGTTGAAATTGGTCGGCGCCAGACCGACCCCGGCCCGAAATGACTTCTGACGATCCGTGGAGAGCGAATACGTGTACATCCCCCCCATGCTCATTCCGGTGACGAAAACGCGCGTCAAATCGACGCACAAACCGTTTTCGACGAAGGCCGTGACGTCATCGAAGAAGGCGTGGTCGACCTCGCCCCAAGTCGCTTGACCATTGGCGTTCGTCAGACCCTGCCCCGCCACAAAGATTGCCGGGTCGTTGGCGGCAGTTGCCTGAGGCTTGAGGCCGAAGAAGTTGAATGCCCCCGCCACCTGTTGCGCGCTGCCGCCCAACCCATGCGAGACATAGAACAATCGATACGGCTTGGACGGGTCGTAGCTGGACGGAATGTCGACGATGAAGGTCCGCGCCATGCCACTGCTCATGATGCTCTTGGTGCCGTTCGTGATCGTCGCGGGCTTGTCGCAACCGGCGCTCTTGCGCGGTGGATTCTTGAGGCCGCCCCAAATATCTCCGGAGCTGTTCCCGGCCCCGCCCGTCCCGCCGGTCCCCTGGGCGACGACCGCGCCGCCACCGCCCGCCGTCCCGTGGCCTGCAGACCCGGCCGGGCCCATGCCGCCGTCGCCCACCGGGCCGGCGCCGCCGGGACCTGAGGAGCTGGTGCCCCCGCTGCCTATCGCGCTCGTCCCCCCCGTTCCGACCGGGGTGCCGCCCCCGGTTCCGGTCGTGCTGTTGCCGCCGGTGCCACTCGGGCCGCCGGGGCCCGACGCAGAGGCGCCGCACGACAGAGTCAGCGCCCCCAAAACAACCAGACCCAGCCGGGTAATGACGTGATTTTGAATGGCATCTCCTTGGGTGACGGCCCGACCCAGGTGGCGTCGCAATCTGTAAATGGGATCGCGCCCCGCCTTGTACTTAGGAAAACGACGTTGCCCTGATCGCCGTCCGCGCCGCCTACTACAGGACCTTTCGGCGCAGAGATACACTGGCGGGCAGATGTCGTTCGCCCGAACCTTGCGTCGAAAGTTCTCGTGGATCGCGCTCGCGGGCACGTTGTGCGTCGGCTGTGGGTCGGGCGCGGGCGGCGTCTCGGGAGCCGCGGGGGCAGCCGGGACGTCGCGTGGAGCAGGCGGCGAGACGGGGGGCGCGCGGGCGGCATTCGATACCGGCGGCCACAGCGCGCCCTCGGGCGGAACCAGCGGCACGGCTGGCGGGGGCGGCAGCCGCGGCGGAGCGATAGGCTCAGGCGGCAGCGGTGGTGGGGGCGGCGGCGCGGTTCCCGGCGGCGCGGGCGCCGGAGGCGCGGCTGCGGGCAGCGCCGGCGCGATGGGCAGTCACTGTGCCGCGCGCCCCGGACTGCTCTTCTGCGACAGCTTCGAGGCGGATGCGCCTGGGGCGCCCCCGGCCCCCTGGACGACCACCCAGACCACGCCCGGCCAGGTCACCGTCGACGGCACCAGCCCGGCCGCGGGCGGCGCCCGGTCCATTCACGTGCTTCCCACGGACAGCGACTACGACACCTTCCTCAACCTGCACGACGCGTCCGTACTGCCGGTCGCGGGCGGCAAGCTGTACCTCCGCTTCTACATTCGCCTCGCCCACGGGATGACCGCCAAGCACAACACGCTGGTGCGTGGCGATCTCTACGCGGCACCAGGCATGGGCAACAACCTGTTGTTCGGTGAAGACAACCAGATGATTCTGGAATCAATCAGCGGCGACGCTCAGGCAGCGATGTCGAACCGGAACTACTACACCGACGGAAAGATTGGGGCTTCGGCGCCAGCCGGTGTGTGGACCTGCATCGAGCTCCTGCTGGATCACGGGGCGCCGGCAATCGATGTGTGGGTGAACGACGTCGAGGTGCCCGATCTGCACCAGACGGGCTGGAAGATCGACGCCTACGATTACCTGCGCTTCGGGTTCGAGAAGTACGGCGGCCCCGCCTCGGAGCTCTGGTACGACGACATCGCCATCGGCACACAGAAGATCGGCTGCGACTGAGCGCCAGCGCGGCGCGCCCGCTACCGGCGCGCCGCCAGCGCACGCTCGGATTCGGCGGCGTGCCGTTCCAGAAGGTGGGCCAGCTCGCGCTGCAAGCGGATCTTTTCGTGCATCCAGGCCGCCCAGGCCGCGCCGTCGCGCTTGGCCGGATCGTGCGGCGCCGCCGGCAGATCCTTCATCGCGTGCATCGCCTGCGCGGCGCTGCCGGCCGCCCAGGCCATCGCGCGATACGCGGCGGCGACCCGGCGGAGCGCGTCGTGCTCTTGCGTGGCGGCAGGCGTTCCCGTGCCGACCCACGTCGCGTGGGCGTCCATGTTGCCGGCCACGTGATCCATGAGCGCCTGCCATCGCAAGGGGACTTCCGCCGAAGCCGCCATCTCTTGACCACACGTCTGTTCGTTCATGGAGGATCTCCTTTCGCAGAAGCCGCAGCGCGGTGTCTGAACGTGATACGGTCAAGACGCTACGCCACACAACCGAGGAGTGTGAGATGGATCCGAGCCCCTGGGTTAAGCGCTGCCTGTTGGTGTTGGTTTTGGGTCCGACCATCGGGGGTTGTTACGTCCGCCCCGACCCGGTCTACGTCAGCCCCGCTCCCCAGCCGCCTCCCGTCTACAACGCTCCCCCGCCGGAGCCGGCGGCGCAGCCGTACGCCGAGGCGCAGCCGCCGCCACCGCCGGAGCAGCCGCCCGCCTATGTCCAGCAACAGGCGTACGCCGAGGCACCGCCGCCGCCGCCCGCCCCCCAGGAGCCGTCCGCTTACCCGACGGCCCCGCCGCCGGATCCGATCCCTGAATACCAGCCCAATGCCCCGGGCTATGGCTACACCTGGGTCAGCGGCTACTGGGACTGGAACGGCTACGACTGGGACTGGAACTCGGGTTACTGGGTTCCGCAGCGCCCCGGCTTCATTTACATCGGCCCGCGCTTCGTGTGGGAAGGCGGCCGCCCGGTCTACTACCGCAGCTACTGGCAAGGGCCGAACGGCTACCGCGACTATGGATACGCCGGCAGCCGTGCACCCATGACCTGGCGCGCACGCCCCTCGTACGAGCCACGCACCTGGCGCGCCGAGCCCGCGCACAGATCGACGTGGCGGACCGCACCAGGCGCGCCTGCGGGCGGGTGGCGAACTGAACCCGCCGCCCCGAGACACGATCAGCCCGCAGCCGGCATGCGCCAGCCGCCGGCGGGTGGCTGGCACGAGCAGCCTGGTGGTGGCACGCGCGCGGCGCCGCCGCCCGCCGGTGAGATGCGCGGTGGCCCCCCCGGCGGTCCCAACATGCACGGCGCCCCGCCCCCTGCCGCGCCCCCTCCCGGACAGTCGATGCGTCCCGGCGCGCCCGGACCAGGCGCACCCGCGGCTCCGCCCGCCTTCGGCGGCAACCCGCCGCAGCCCGGACAGTCGATGCGCCCGGGCGCATCCCCGGGCGCGCCCGCGCCGAGCGCGCCCGCCGCGCCGCCCGCCTTTGGCGGCAACCCGCCGCCCGGCCACGGCGGCATGCCCCCCGGCCACGGCGGGACGCCGCCGGGTCAGAACCCGGGCAGTGTTCCGCCCGGCCATATGGGGACGCCGTCCGGGCAGGCGGCTGGCGGACCTCCTGGACATGCCGGCGCCCCGCCGCCCGCCCATGCCGCACCGCCGCCCAGCAACAACCGCGGCAATGGCAACGGCAACGGCCACAACAAGAGGTAGGCCGGCCGGCAACCGCCCCCGCGCCCATTGACCGTCGCGGGGAGCGGGCGCATCATGGATCTCATCCGATGATGCTCGCGCGTTCCTATTACGGGTTTACCCGGCGCGCCACCCGCTGGTGGTGGTGCGCAAAGGAATGCCGGGCGCCCGTGATCTGACCAAGAACACACGAAAGGAGAGGCGACCCGCGGCGGTCGCCTCTCGTGTTTTGGGCACATCGGAAACAGGGAGCGACGTCGCGGCCAGCCAGAGCCGCCATGTCACATCGATTCGATGACCGATCAGACGCAACCCGCGCAACCCTGAACGCGTGCACGAGCACGGCCTCCCTCCGCTCGACGTACACGTTCGGTGACAACGACGTCGCTGCCGAGCGACTGCGCCACCTGGCCGACGCCTTCGCGCCCAGCTCGCGTGCGTTCCTGGCGCGGCTCGCGCGCGAGCCGGTCCGCAGCGCCGTCGATCTCGGCTGCGGGCCCGGGCACACGACGGCGCTGGTTCAGGACGTCACCGGGGCGCGGGCCATCGTCGGGCTGGACAGCTCGGCACGGCTGCTGGCGCGCGCGCGGCGGCAGGCGCCCCGGCGGATCGTGTTCGCCGAACACGACGTCACGACCGTCCCCTTCCCCGCGCCGCCAGCTGATTTGCTGTTCGGCCGCTTCATCCTCACGCATCTGGCTGCCGCCCAGCCAGCGATGGCCGCCTGGATCGGCGCGGTTCGGCCACACGGCCGGCTGGCCCTGGAAGAAACGGCGGCCGTGACTTCCGACGAGCCCGCGCTGTCCCGTTACTACGAGCTCGTGGAAAGCATGCAGGCCGCCCATCGCCAGCGCATGCACATCGGCCGCGACCTGGCGTTCTTGGGCCAGCGGGCCGGCTGGATCGTCGAGTCGGCGGCGCTGCAGCCGGTCGTGCTGCCAGGCGCGGTCGCGGCGCGCCTGCACGCGCTGAACTTCCGAACCTGGAGGCACGACCCCTTCATCGCCGCCACCGTCGACCCCGCAGAGTTGGACGCGCTGGGGACGGCGCTCGAGCACCTGGCGAACGGTGCCCGGACAGCCGCGCCAGCCCGCTGGCAGATCGCGCAGGTGATCCTGCGTCGCCCCGCCAACTCTTAACCGACCGTTACCTCCGTCTTGACGGATTGGGCAATGAAGCACCCCTCGTGCGCCTTGTGGTGCAGCTCCGCCTCATCCGCCGGCGTCGGCCGCTTTTCGCCGCCGTACCCGATGCGCGGGTGCAGGACCACCTTGCTGATCCAGGGGACGCCCCGCTCGTTCTTGGTCAGCTCGCCCACCGCCTCGTCGTCGTATGAATCGACGCGAAATCCGGCTTTCCGTGCTTCGTAAAGGAAGGTCAACATGTGGCAGCTCGACAGCGAGGCCACGAACGCCTCCTCCGGGTCGACGCCCGCCGTGCTGGACCAGGGCGCGGGCACCACCGACGGCGAGGCGGACGCTGGTACGGCAGCGCCGCCGTCAAACGTCCAGGTGTGAACGCGCGTGAACTTGCCCTGCAAGAAGGTGTCGTTGTCCGACTTCCAGCTGATGGTCGCTTTGTGTTGGGACATGACGGTTCTGTAGCAGCGCGCCGCCCGCGCGCCAAGTCCCGGACCGTTGCGTCGACCAGGGGCCGGCCGTATTTCGGTCTCGTTTCTAGACGGCGAGCGCACCGTATGCGGCAAATCCCCATTTTCCTGCAACCGCACTTTTTCACCCCATCCGCGGATCGAGCGATTAAGCTGGTGGGCGTTCCACCTTCATGCCAACGGAGATGACATCGGAAGTCGAGCTCGCCTCTCAGATCCTGGTGATCGTGGGGCAGAAACCCGATGCGCGGCTCCCGGCCTTCACGCCTGACGAGCTGTTTCAGCAAGCCACGCGCAAGCAGCTGCTCGATTGCGCGCAAACACTTGGATTGACTGGCGTCTCCAAGCTGGTGAAAGAAGAGCTCGCCGGCCGCGTGAAGCTGGCGTTCGACGGCCTGCGCGCCGCGATCGCCCGCTCGCAGGCCGAGCCGGCGGCGGCGCGCAAAGCAGGCGCGCGGCAGCCGGCCGACGTGGAAGCAACCCTCGGCTACCCGGCCACGCCGGCGCTGGATCCGGCCCAAGCCGAGCTCCGCCAGCGCGGTCCGGAAAACGGGCCCACGGCCCTGCCCAGCAAGTTCGATCTCGGTCCCCAGGCGGACACCGAACCGATGCCCGCCCACATCCCCTGGGGATACGACCAGAACCGGGCCACCGCCATGGTCGTCGACCCCGAGCGGCTGTACGTCTACTGGGAAGTCACCGACGACGGCGTCGCCGCGGCACGCAAGGCGCTGGGGCGGGGTGGCGAGGCGGCCTGGCTCAACCTGCGGGTCTACGACATCACGGGGCGGCTGTTCGACGGCACCAACGCCCACAGCTACTTCGACCATCGGATCGAGCGGCACGACCGGCAGTGGTTCTTCGCGATCAACAAGCCGACCTCCAGCGCCTGCGTCGAGGTCGGCCTCAAGTCCGACGAAGGATACTTCGTCAAGATTGCGCGCTCGGGGCGCGTGGATTTTCCCAGGCGTGAGCCGGCGCCCGGCGGCGCGGTCGAGTGGCTGACGGTGCGCGCCGGAAACGTCGCGTACGCGGCGTCGCCGCAGGGGCCACTTCCGGCAGGCGCGACCGCCGGCGGCGACGGCGGCGGCGGATCGCCCGCGGGCGGTGATGCGCCGAACGGCGGCACGGGCGGCGGCTGGAACGAATGGACCCCGGCGCAGGAAGGGTTCCCGGTCCCCGTCGGACACCGCGTGTTCAACCGCCGCTGGGACTGGCAAGAGGCGACCGGCACCGCCTGGACGGGCGAGCTGACCCGCAGCGAATGGGTGGGCCCGCTGCTGCGCACCGAGTGGGAAGCCGGCCCCTTCACGTACCCGATCGAAATTCCGTCCAGCGTCGAAGTCCATGACGGCGGTGAAATGTCCGTCCGGACCGAGCACGGGCGAGTCCACGTCGTCTACGGACCCTGGCAGGTGGTCATCCGCGGCATCGGCGCGCGCGCGCAGCGGCGGGTCCTGGGCACGTGGGAGTTCCGCCGTCAGATCGCGGTCAGCGGCGGCACCGAGCGATTCGGGACGGTGACGGGCTCCACCAACGGCGCGTACGCGCCGGGCAGCTCGGAGTGGATGGCGCTGGGCGCCAGCGAGCGCGCCTGGATGGGCTCGAGCGAGCTGCTCTTCGGAGGCGCGAGCGAGCTGTGGTTGATGGGCGCCAGCGAGACCCGTCTCGGCGGCTCCAGCGAGCTCATGTTCAGCGGCGCCAGCGAGCTGCGCATGCGCGGCGCCAGCGAGCGCATGTTCGCCGGCGCGACCGAGCGGCTTTTCCGCGGCTCCAGCGAGCGGATTACCGGCGGCGCCAGCGAGCAGATGCTGGCGGGCGCCAGTGAGCGCCGGCTGGGCGGCGGCAGCGAGAACGCGCGCGGCGCCAGCGAAAGAATGTATGGGGCCAGTGAACGGCTCGCCGGCGGCAGCGAAGGGCGCCTGGGCGTGCCCTCCCCTTCGTCGGACTACCCCCTGCCGGCCTACGCCCCGCCCACGGGCGAGCCCAGCGGAGACTGAACATGCCGACCGGTTACTTCGCGCTGGTTCTGCACGCGCACCTGCCTTTCGTCCGTCACCCCGAAGATCCGACGGTGATGGAAGAACAGTGGCTGTACGAGGCCATCACCGGCACGTACCTGCCCTTGATTCAGCAGTTCGAAGGGCTGATCGCCGACCACATCCCGTTTCGCGTCACGGTCTCGTTGTCGGCGCCGCTCATCACGATGCTGACCGACGACCTGCTGAAGGTCCGCTACGCCGAGCACCTCGACAAGCTGATCGAGCTCGCCGAAAGGGAGATCGATCGCACCCGACCCGAACCGCACTACCAGCGCCTGGCGTACATGTACGCCGACCGGTTCCGGTCGCTGCGGCACACCTGGCGCTGCCACGGTGGTGATTTGGTGCGGGCGTTCCGGCTGCTGCAGGAGGCGGGACGGGTCGAGGTCATCACGTCGACGGCGACGCACGCATTCTTCCCGGCGATGGACCGGAACTGGTCGACCATCCGCGCGCAGGTTCACGTCGCGGCGGATTTGTACGAGCGCCACTTCGGCCACCGCCCCAAGGGGATGTGGCTGGGCGAGTGCGGCTACGTGCCCGGCGTCGACGAGCTGCTGCGCGAAGCGGCGGTACGATACTTCTTCGTCGACACGCACGGCGTGCTGTTCGCCGATCGGCGGCCGGTCTACGGCGTCTACGCGCCGCTCAACTGTCCCTCGGGCGTGGCGGCGTTCGGGCGCGACATGGAGTCCTCCGAGCAGGTGTGGAGCGCCCAGGAGGGTTACCCGGGCGACAAGCACTACCGCGACTTTTACCGGGACATCGGGTTCGACCTGCCGATGGAGTACATCAAGCCGTACATCCATCCGGAGGGGCACCGGGTTTACACCGGCATCAAGTACCACGCCATCACCCACAACCAGCTGCACGACAAGTGGGTGTACGATCCGGACATCGCGCGCGGCAAAGCCGGGCTGCACGCCTCGCATTTCCGCGGCAACCGCGAAAAGCAGGTGCGCCATCTGCGCGCCCACATGGACCGCCCGCCGCTCATCGTCAGCCCGTACGACGCCGAGCTTTACGGCCACTGGTGGTACGAGGGGCCGATCTTCCTGGGGGACGTCTTTCGCCAGTTTCACTTCGACCAGCAAGACGTCGAGACCATCACACCGGGCGACTACCTGGATCGGCACGACACGAACCAGGTCGCGACCCCCTGCGCATCGTCCTGGGGCCACAAGGGTTACAACGACTACTGGATCAACGAGACCAACGCCTGGACGTACCGCCACCTTCACGTCGCCGCGGAGCGGATGGTGGAGCTGGCGCGACGCCATCCGGTGGCCGATCATCTGACGACCCGAGCGCTGAATCAGGCGGCGCGTGAATTGATGCTGGCGCAGTCGAGCGACTGGACGTTCATCATGCGGACAGGCACGACAGTGCCGTACGCGACGAAGCGGATCAACCAGCACATCTTGCAGTTCAACAAGATCTACGACGACGTGCGGGCCGACAAAGTGAACGAACGGTGGCTGAACGACGTCGAGTCGCGGAACAACATTTTCCCGCAGATCGACTACCATATCTACGCCAGCTAGCGTCTGGTCCGGTCCCGCCGCCATTTTAAAGGTCCTGTTCGTCGCATCTGAATGCGCCCCGTTCGCCAAGACCGGCGGGCTGGCGGACGTGGCGGGCGCGCTGCCCAAGGCGCTCCGCGCGCGCGGCATCGACGTCCGCGTCGTGATGCCGCTTTACGCGGGCATGCCCTGGAACGACTTCGAGATTCTCGACGGCCTGCTGACGGTTCCGATGTGGTGGGGACCAGCGCGCGCGCGCGTGCGCACCGGGCGACTGCCCGACAGCGAGGTGCCGCTTTATTGTCTGGAGTTCAACCGCTACTTCGACCGGCCGTACCTCTACGGTCCGCCTGGTGAGGGCTATCCGGACAACCTCGAGCGATTCACGTTTCTGTCGCGTGGCACGCTGGAGATCTGCAAGGCGCTGGGATTCGTCCCGGATGTGATCCACTGCAACGACTGGCAGACCGCGCTCATCCCCCTCTACGTCAACACCGTCGAGTGGATGCAGCCGCTGCACGCCTCGGCGTCCATCTACTCCATTCACAACCTGGCGTATCAGGGTGTGTTCGACGGCAACGCCATGTTCGTCACGGGCCTGGGGCGCGAGCACTACCACCCGGGGGAGCTGGAGCACTTCGGCGCGATGAACCTGACCAAGGGCGCGCTTTACCACAGCACGCTGCTGTCGACGGTCAGCCCGACCTACGCACGCGAGATCCAGACGCCGGCCTACGGCAATGGCCTCGACGGCGTCCTGTCGGGCCGCAGCGCCGATCTGATCGGCATCCTCAACGGCATCGACACCGACGAGTGGAACCCGGCCCGCGATCGCCACCTGCCGGCGACGTTCTCGGCCAGCGACCTTTCGGGCAAGGCGGCCTGCAAGGCGGCGCTGCAGAAAGAAGCCGGCTTCGCGGTGCGGCCCGACGTCCCCCTCTTCGGCGTGATCGGCCGGCTGACCTCGCAAAAGGGCTTCGACGTGCTCGCGCACGCCCTCGATCGCGTGTTGTCGTGGGACGTGCAGATCGCGCTGCTCGGCACGGGCGACGCGGACGCCGAACGTTTCTTCGCCTGGGCCGACTCGCAGCGCGGCGATCGATTTCGGGCCTGGCTGCGGTTCGACAACGGCCGCGCCCACCGCATCGAGGCCGGCGCCGACTTCTTTCTGATGCCGTCGCGCTTCGAGCCGTGCGGCCTGAACCAGATGTACAGCCTGCGCTACGGCACCTTGCCAGTCGTACGGGCGACGGGTGGCCTGGTCGACACCGTGCAAAACTACGACGAGGCAACCGGCGGCGGGACCGGCTTCATGTTTGCCGACCTCGATCCCGATTCGCTGGCCAACACCATGGGTTGGGCGGTTTCCACCTGGTTCGATCGCCCCGACCACATCCAGGCCATGCGCCAGCGGGCCATGCAGCAGGACAACTCCTGGGACCGCGCCGCCGCCGCCTACGAAGCCCTTTACCTGCGGGCCTACGAACGACGCCGCGGCCACCCGTTCCCGGGCTGACCGCGGCGCAAATTACGACGAAGTGACGGTCCAACCACCGCCCATCAGGCGGTGCGAATGGGCGTGTCGATCCGGTGGTCCTTGGTCTCGCGGATGAACGCCATGTTGACGATGACGCTCAACAAGGCGACGGCGATGGGGAAGATCAGACCTGCGTAGATGGCGTTCTCCCCGAACGTCTCCTTCGCCCAGGCCGACGCCGTGAGGGCGGTGGCGATGAGCGGCAAGAAGCCGCCGAACCAGCCGTTGCCGAAGTGGTACGGCACCGACATCGAGGTGTAGCGCACGTTGGTCGGGAAGAGCTCGACCAGGAACGCCGCGATCGGTCCGTACACCATCGTGACGTAGACCATCTGCAGGCAGAGCAGCAGGATCATCGGGCCCCAGGCCAGCGGCTTCGAGAACGCTTTCATGCCCATGTAGATCGGCACGTAGGTGAGGGCCGCCAGCACGAAGCCGGTGACCAGCACCTTCTTGCGGCCGATCCGATCAGACAGGCGCCCGAAGAACAGGAACAAGGGCGTGGTCACGATCAGCGCGACCGACATCAGCAGATAGGCGTCCTTCCAGACGATCTTCAGCGTGCTCTGCATGAAGGTGAGGGCATAGAACTGCCCCGTGTACCAGATGACTCCCTGCCCCGCCGTGGCCCCGAACAACGCCAGGAACACGTACTTGCGGTTGAGGGGATTGGCGAAGCTCTCTTTGAGCGGGTTCTTCAGGGTGCCGCCGGCTGCCTTCAAACGCGAGAACAGCGGGGACTCCGCCATCTTGAGCCGGATGTAGAGCGAGATGGCGAGCAAGACGAAGGACAGCAGGAAGGGGACGCGCCACCCCCAGGCCTTGAAGTCGGCCTCACCGATCGAGGTACGCAGGGTTCCGATGACGCCCATGCTCAGCAGGAAGCCCAGCGTCGCCGTGGTCTGGATGAAGCTGGTGTAGTAGCCGCGCTTCGCATCCGGCACGTGCTCGGCGACGTAGGTCGCCGCGCCGCCGTACTCACCGCCCAGCGCCAAGCCCTGCAGCAGGCGGAGCGCCACCAGCAGCGCCGTCGCTGCCAGCCCGGCCGTGGCGAAGGTGGGCAGCAGGCCGACCAGCGCCGTGCTGAGGCCCATGGTGGCCATGGTGACGAGGAACGTGTACTTGCGGCCGATCTTGTCGCCGACGTAGCCGAACACGATCGCCCCCAGCGGCCGGACGCCGAACCCGGCTCCGAAGGTCGCCAGGCTGGCCAGCAACTGCGCCGTCGAGCTGGCCTTCGGGAAGAACAAGCCCCCGAAGAAGACCGCCAAGCTGCCGTACAGGTAGAAGTCGTACCATTCGAAGAGCGTCCCCAGCGACGCGGCGATGATCACCCGTCGTAGGGTCGCCGGATCGGCGAGCCGTTCATTTCCCGTCGTTTCCATGGCCATCTGCCTCCCGGGGTCTAGAAGAAGTAGACCTGCCACTGCAGGTTCACTTGGTTTTGGGCGTGCATCTCGTTCGACGCGCGAATCTGCGTGAAGAACAGCTTCAGGTTGCTCGTGTGTCCGTAGGGCCACCAGCCGAGGCCGCCGCTGAAGCGCTCGACGTGTGAGCTGGGCGCGGTGGCGGTGCTGGCGAGGAGCAGATCCTCGAAGCGGACGATCGGGCTCACCCGCACGCCGGCAAAGTTGTACCCGGCCTCGGCCATGATGGCGGTCTCATCCGGAATGGCGACGAAGCCGTGGCCGTTCCAGTGGGCAACGTTGACCTGACCGGTGAACACACCCGGCCCCGCGGGCATGTCAGCGAAGATGTCGCCGGCGTAGTAGCGGTAGCTGTCCTGGATGTCGACCGAGCCGCCGATCGACAGGACTCGCTTTGCGCCCAGGTAGGTGCCGGCATAGAAGAAGCCGGTCTCCGGATCCAACAGGTTCACCTGCAAGCGAGCCGCGAACCGGAAGAAGTTCCGGGCGCCCAGGTCGGTCGCTGTCTGAGCGTCGCGCAGACCCTGGAAGAGGCCAGCGCGGTACTCGAGGTGCTTGTCCAGGACCAACCCGCGGAGCTGCACGCCGGCATCGCGTCCGACGGGGTTGCTCGAGCTTCCGAAGGCGTTGCCGCTCAGGAACGAGTTCGCGAAATAGTCCCACGCCAGCAGCGTACCGGCGCCCTGGATCGCGTTGTGCGCCAGCGGCGGCAGCATGTACCCGACGTCGATCTTGAAGACGTCGCCGAAGGGCTTCGCCGTCGCGAACGCGTCCTGGACGTTCATCCCGGGCGTTGCCTTGACCTGGGAGTTCACCATCGTCGTCGCGTTCGTTTCGTTCGACGACAGGAAGAGGTTCGGATAGTCCGTGTCGAGGAAGTATTCGATGGTGCCGAACAGCGTTCCGCCCACCAGGATGCGTGTCCGGCGGAGGAACAGGTTGTGCGAGTAGCTGTCGAGCGCGGAGCCCGGGAGCGAATTGACCGCCTGGTATTGCGGCTGCAGCAGCAGGCCAATCTTGATCGAGCTGCCGTTGGGCGTCTCGATCTTGAACGGTGCCTGCGAGGGGGCGATGGCCGTCGAAGCAGCCACGGATGCCGCCATCGGGACAGCGGCCGGCGGCGTCGGCGGTGCCGGCGGCGGCGCGACCTCGACGGGCGGCGGCGGCGGTGGTGGCGGTGGCGGCTGATCGATGGGCGTTGCGGGCGCCGCGGGGGCGACGGGCGGCGCATCGACTTGCGCGAACGCGGAGCTGCTCAGCAGAACAACGGCGGTCGCTGAGAGCAGGAACGTACGGGTACGTTGATGCCTGTGCATGCGGTCCTCAGGGGCAGGAGGGGACAACCGAACGACACTTGATGCTGACGTAGGGCCGCGTTCCAACGAATTGATGAAACCTTGTGCGGTGGTCCACAAATCAGCGCTGCACAGAGGACTACGATGGGTCGCCGCGGTCAATCAGAACCGCTACCGAGTCGGGCGATACTTGAGGCCGCGCGACAAAATATGCGAACTATTCGCAAATAAAGAGAAGAAGAACGCGCGCGCGGTCGCTCAGGCGGCGCGGCAGGCCCAGATCTGCCGTCGGATGGTGCCGGCGTCCAGACCTTCGCCAATGAACACCAGCTCCGTCGATCGCGCGGCGTCGCCCCACGGTTCGCCGAAACGCAGCTCGGTGCGCAGCCCGGCCCGCTCGAGAAATCCGCGGCGCGGCTCGCCGGCCAGGTGAACGAACCCCTTCGCGCGCACCAGCGCTGGGCCCATTCGATCGACGACCGCCAGCAGCGGCTCGGCCAGCAGCGGCGCCGTATCGGCGTACGTGACCGCGGCCAGCTGGCTGTGGGCGTGCGGCCCATGGGCGTGCCGCACGCGCGACGCGGGCGCGGCCCGGCGCGCGTCCAGCAGCCAGGTGACCATCTCGGCGGTGGCCTCATCCCCAGACGGGAAGCTGGCCCGCTCGGCGGCGGGATTGCGCCGCCCGATCTCCCGATGCAAAGCCACGACCGCCTCCGCGGGCGCCAGATCGAGCTTGGTCAGCAGCACGCGATCAGCGGCTTCGACCTGGGCGCGGGCCTCCTCGTGGCGCGCCAGCTGCCCGGCTCCCGCCTCGGCGTCCACCACGCACACGACCGCGGCTGGCACCGCCGGGGCGTCGTCCCCGAGCGCGTCCAGCCCGTCCAGGATCGACCACGGCTCGGCGATCCCGGTCGTCTCCAGGACGACCACGTCGGGACGCCCGCGACGCGCCACCTCGGCGATGGCGGCCCACAGCTCCGATTGAACGCGGACCTCATGACAGACGCAGCCGCCCGCCAGCTCCATCACGTCCCCGGCCCGGCTCTTGACGAGGCGCGTGTCGATGTCGATGCGCCCGAGCTCGTTGATGATCACGCCGACACGACGGTGGTGCTGCGTCCCCAGCACGCGGTTGAGCGCGGTCGTCTTTCCCGCGCCCAGAAAGCCGGTCAGGATGACCAGGGGCGGGCGAACTGTCGGTTGTTGTTCCGGCACGGCGGGCGATTGTAGCGCCCCGATGGGTCAATCCTCGTCGGGAACGTCGGGTCCGGCGGCCGAACGACCGGCCGGCGCGGGTTCGGCGGCAAAGGCGTCCGGGACGCAGGCCCGCACCGCCGCGGCGATCTCCGGCACCGGCCGGTCGAGGTCGACGGCACAATCGGCTCCACGCAGAGCCGCCAGCGCCCGGCGCGCGTAGTAGCGGACCAGCGGAAAGGGGTTCACCAGCTGCCGCGCGATCGGCGCGACCGCGTCGGTCTGGTGGGCCGCTTCCAGGGTCGCGATGGCGACCGCCTGCTCGTGCGGCTTGCCGCGCGTCAGGGTCGCCTGCAGCGGGCGCGCGTCCAAACTGCCGTACAGCACCTGCAGCATCGCGCGGTCGTAGCGCCGACCCCACCACTGTTCCATCGT
Source organism: uncultured Pseudomonadota bacterium (assembly GCA_963737345.1). Lineage (GTDB taxonomy): Bacteria > Myxococcota_A > Polyangia > Fen-1088 > Fen-1088 > JADGRB01. The sequence goes on from CAVTSM010000003.1 coordinate 717,468, forward strand.
GCCGGCCAGCTGGCCGACGGTCTTGTCGGCGTGACAAAGCGCGCATTCGATGGGTCGATCGCGCTCGACGCGCACCGGATCGTCGGGACGACCGATGCGGTGGTAGCGCGTGAGCGCGTAGCCGAGGCCCATGTTCTTGCGCGGCATGTGGCAGGCGACGCAACTTGCACCCGCCCCGCCCGGATCGTGATGGGCGTGGGCGCGCAACGCCTCGGGCGCGGCGTACTGCCCGTGGCAGCGCAGGCAGACACCGTTACCGGCCGGCGTTTCCAGACGGCGGAGGTCGGCAGGGCGATCTTGTCCGTGTGGATCGTGGCAGGCGACGCACGACATCTGGCGCGCGCAGCCGCCCAGCAAGAAATCCCGCGCCTCGCCGGAGGTGATCGAGCTGCCGCCCGCATCAGCGCCGTGCCGCTGGCCGCCCTCCCACGTGAACGGGTAACGCGAAAACAGGACCTGGTGGCATCGGGCGCAGACACGGTTGATGCGCTCGGCGCGCGTCACCTCGCGCGGGGCGCCCGCCTCCAGGAAGGCAGCGCGGGGGGCAAAGTCTGGCAGCAGGTTCGGGTCGTCCGCGTGGGCGCGGCTGCCGCCGTGGCACGCCTCGCAGCCAATCCCGATCTCGACGAAGTCCCGCGCGGTGAAGTGCGCCCGCAGCTCGCGTAGACCGCGCCGCAGCGCCCCCTGCGGTTCCGCCGGCAGAGGCGCCAAGCTCCCCACGGCGCGCAGCTCGGCGCCGACCGCCGCGACCAGCGCGTCCCCCTGCCCCGCTGCGACCGACAGATTCAGCCGCCGGTTTTCCGGCAGCAGGCGATCGACCACCTCGCCCTGGTAGGAAGGAGCACCCGGGCCGTGCAGCGCGCCCCAGATGTCGTCGAAGTACGGGACCGTGTTGTGACAGAAGATGCACGTCTGGCTCCAGACGCCGCCGGCACGCAGCCCGGGCCGCTCGCCCACCAGCACCGAATATCCTTTGAGGCGAAAAGAGCGGGTTTCGAAGACGTACGAGATCGGCAGGAGCAGCTCGGGGCCGGACCGCGGCGCGCCGCCGGGGTCGACCTCGACGCCAGCGAAATCCTCGCGGTACCGGCCGCCGATGACTCGTGTGACCCGATACAGATGATGCTCTGCACCCGCGGCCGTATCGAGAGCCACGAATCGGGCGCCGCCCTCCTGCGTCAGCCGGGCGGTGTCGTCCTTGAACCGGAATATGCGGCCGTCGAACGGGGCGCGCACCTGGGCGGCCTCAGGCAGCCGCGTCATCAGATGCATGGGCGAGCTGTGCCAGGCCGCGGTGATCTCCGCGTGGCAGCCGGCGCAGCGGGCAGAGCCGGCGTAGTCCGCCCGCAAAATGTTGCTGGCCACACGAGGCGCGGGCCGGGTGATCGCCGGGCGGGCCGGCCCCGGCGGGGAGGTCCGGCAGGCCGCCGCGACGCACGACAACAAGAGCGCGAAGGCCGGTGCGCGGCCGGTCATCGGAGTCATGGGCCCTTCAGGGGACCCAGCCTATCCGATCGAGACCGATCCTGATCCTGATCTCATGGGCGGGGCATTGCAGGGGCCAAATGAGCGCCGTAGGCTTTCAGGCATGGCTGCGCAGGTACACTCGGCAGCGGCAGCAGAGTCGGCACCCTCGCCCGCGTTCGAGTACCGTTCGCGCCTCAAGATCGGACGCCTTCCGCTGGTGCATGTGGTGAGCGGAATCGACCCGTCCACCGGTCGGCGGCCGCCCGCCATCGGCGTGTTCGCGGTCGGCCAGGTCGCGGTGGGCGTCGTCGCCGTCGGCCAAGTTGCGATCGGGGCCATCAGCATCGGGCAAGCCGCCATCGCCCTCGGCTGGGGCATCGGGCAGGTGGCCGGGGGCACGCTGGCCGCTGGCCAGGTCGCCGCCGGGCTGCTCGGCTCGATCGGCCAGGTTGCGCTCGGCCCCGGCTCGATCGGGATGGTTCACGTGGGCGGCGGATGGGTCGCCCTCGGTTGGCTGATCGCCGGGCTGGGGCTGGCGGCGGCCGTCGCCGAGCGCCGCCGCCGGCTGGCGCCGCTCCTGGCGCAGGCAACGGCGGTGCCGATCCGATCCGTCGAGCTGACCGGCGAAATCGCCCACGTGGCCGCCCGAGTCGTCTCGCCCGACCGCTTGCGGGGGCCCCTGTCCGGCGCATCCTGCGTCTACTGGCACACCGTCGACGTGGGGCCGGCGATCCGCCACCATGAGCACGCGGGCACCGAAATCACCGTGGCTGACGAAGGGGGCACGGCGCGCGTCGATCTGGGGCGCCACGTCACTTTCATCCGCAGCGATCACTACCGCGAGATCGCGGGGCCGGACTGGGCATTACACCTCGAGACGTCGCTGGCGCAGGGGGACGAGGTCCACATCGCGGGACCGGTGACCGTCGCCCCGGACCACGACCGGGGTGATCTCTTCCGCGGCGGCGTCTCGCCGCTGTTCCAGGGCCGCCCCGAGCAGCCGCTCATCGTCTGCACCCGTGCGCCGCTCGGCATTCGCGCCGAGCTCCGCTTCGCCCAAGCCGTCGCCTGGGCGTCGGTGTTCGCGGGCGCCGCCGCGCTCGTCGGCTGGCTGACGTAGGCGGGCTCCGCTACGGCGACCCGCCGCCGGCCGGTCGGGTGACGGCGCGCAGCCGCGCGCGCGTCGTCGTGACGAACTTCGGGCCGTCCTGCACCTGCATTTCCAGCGCGACCGGCCCCAGGTCGGGCGCGAAGGTCGTGCGTGCGATGCGAACCGGCTCGGTGCGCGTCACCTCGACGACGATGCAGCCCAGGTAGTGCTCGCCGGACTCCATGCGAAAGTCGGCCGTGACCGAAGCGATGCGCGCCTTGCCGCCGCTGACGGGCCACTCCGCCCCCGCTGCGATCGGATTCTTGATGACGTAATCGCCAGCGACGCCGGCGTCGACCTGCGCAATCCCCTGAGGACGGACGACGTACGTCAGCTTCTCGTCGCCTGCCTGGACGACGGCCGTGTCGCCGGTCCGCTCTTGCACGGCGTAGGTCGCCAGAATGTTGAGCCCGTCCCTTTCCACGTCGTAGGCCCATTTCCAGCCCGGGCTCAGCGGATAAAAGTCGGCCGCTGTCAGGTTCGGGCGTGGTTTTATGTCGCTCGACGGCGGGGCCTGGGTCGCACAGCCCGACCCGATGAGTCCCAGCACCACCAGGGCGGCGCGCCACCCCGAAACCGATCCCACACGCTGCATCGGGAGAATCATCGGTCAATTCGCGGCCGGCCTCAAGAATCTGAGACGCGCCAGGACCAGCTCGGCCCAGAGTGTCGTGCCTTTGCAGGCCGGTTCAGTGGTACGCCGGTTGCTCTATTCTAGAATCTGCGAACCAGGCCATGTCACGCATGCGTTTCCGGCTCACCCTGTTCTTGATGGCGGCGCTCGCCGCCGCCACGAACGTGCCGCGCGCGCAAGCGGCCCCCCCACCGGCATCGATGGCGGCCGATTCAGCAACGGAGCGGCTGCGGCTACGCGCCGAGCTGGACCGCGTCAATGCGGAGATCGACGCGCTCAAGCGCGCCCGGCGCGGCGTGGGGGACGACTATCGCCTGCGCGCGCGAATGGCCGACGCCGAGGCGCTGGCGCACCGCCTGGTCGACCTCGAGCGTCGGATGGGACTGACCGCGGCGCCGGCGGAACCGCGGCCCTTGCCGACGGCGGCGCCCAGCGACGGCCCGGCCGAGCTCGAGGCCAAGGCGGACATCCTGACCGACCAGTCCCGGCGGGTCCGGGCGGCCGCCGACACACTGGAGACGCGGGTTGCCGAGTTGAAGAGCCGGCAGGATCTGCGCCGTCGGGCAGCCGAGCTGGATCGGGACCCGTTCGCGCCGCTCGAGCAATCCAAGCGCCGGACGGTCAGCATCGCGGCGGGGCCCGAGGCCGCGCATAGCGCCACGACCTCGACTGGAAAGACCAGCGGCGATCGATCCGCCGGCGCGTCCCCCGCCCCCGGCCCGGGCCCGCTGACCGGCAGCGACACAGCCAGCATGCCGCCCCAGTCCCCCATCGTGGGGGTCACGGGCGCTTCTACCGGAGCGCCCACGCCGGTGGCGGTCGCGCCCCTGACGGCGTCGCTGGAGCTGCGCGATTTGCTGGATCCGGCGACGGTGGCAGACCTCGGCCGGCTGGACCGCGGGCGGGCGCCCAGCTCCCTGGCGGCGCTTCAGCGGGCCGTGGCGGCGCTGCGTGCCAGGGCGGCGGCAATCGATGCGCAAGCCCAGGCGATGCGCCGGGCGGCCCTCGAGCACTGAGGACGATCGGGCGCGAGCGACACGGGTACACTGGCGACGAATGAGGGTGCTGTCCGTCGTTGTCCTGCTGCTGGTGACGGCGGAGGCGGCGCGTGCGCAGGAGGACGGCCCCGCCGACGCGGAACGCCTGACCGTGCGCGCCGAAGCCGGGCTGGAGATCGACAGCAACGCGCACCGGACCGAGATCGTCGCGGGCGCCCAGAACCCGCCCCTGGTCACGTCACTGGTCCAGCGGCTGGTGCTGTCGGGCGCGCTGTCCGACGCGATCGCTGAGGGCCAGCTCGTCAGCATGGGGGCGACGCTGGCGGGCAAGGTGTTCGACGCCCCGGCCGCCGCCGACGAAGACGTCGCCATCGCCCAAACCTCGCTGGCCTGGCAAAAATCGTTCGCGCCGGGGACCGCGCTCACCGTGGCGGGCGCGTACTACGAGGCGTTCCAGCGACCTTCCGCCAGCCTGGCCGCCGCCGTCGAGCGACGCGATTTCCGGTCGCTGACGCCGACCCTGCAGCTGAGTTGGGCGGCGGCCGAGCACATCGACGTCGCCGTGACCGGCGGCTACCGCTGGTTCGTCTTCAAGCCTGACCGGGACTTCGACTTCCAGGCACCGACGGCGGGCGCCGATCTTCGCTGGGCGCACCAGCCGGACAGCGGCGCCGACTGGGAGGCGACGCTGGGGGCGGCGTACGAGTACCGGGCGTTCGGCGGGCCTGCGCTCACCATCGAGTGCCCCCCTGCCCTCCGCGCCCGGATCCCGCTGGGCCTCGCCTGCTCGGGCCCCGAGATGCGGCACGACACGTTCGTCATTGGACACCTCGAGCTGACCCGCGTCGGCCGGGTGCTGGCGGGCATCGGATACGCGCTGCAGGACAACCTGTCGAACAGCTACGGCGAGACGGTGATCAGGCACGCATTCAGCGCCCGATTCGCCGTGGGCCTCCCCGGCGGCCTGATGCTGGCGGCGCGCGGCGATCTGCTGCTGGCGTTTTACAGCCAGCACCAGCCCATCGGTCAGGTCACCATCCTGTCGGCCACCACCGTCGAGAGCATCGACAGTGAGAACCGCTCGACGGTGCGGGTCGACCTGTCACGAGATCTGACCGAGCGCCTGCGCCTGTTCGCGCGCTACACGTTCTATGCGAACGAGCTGGGCACCGACAGCAACCTCAGTTACCGCCGGCAGACGGCCCTGTTGTCGCTCCTGCTGATGCTCGACAAATGAAAACGGCGAGCCGACTGTCGCCGGCTCGCCGTCCCGAGAACCCGTCCAGGGTTCCCAGCGCATGGAACAGATGGTGCGGGTCGGCCTACATCATGCCGCCCATGCCACCCATGCCGCCCATGCCGCCCATGCCGCCGCCACCACCCGGGGCGGGGGCCGGCGCCTCTTCCCTCGGACGCTCGACGATGAGCGCCTCGGTCGTGACCAGCAGCGACGCGACCGAAGCCGCGTTCTGCAGCGCCGACCGCACCACCTTGGTCGGGTCGATCACGCCCGCCTCGACCAGGTCCTCGAACTCGTCGGTGGCCGCGTTGTAGCCGAAGGCGCCCTTGCCCTCGCGCACGCGGTTGACGATGATCGAGCCTTCCTTGCCGGCGTTGGTCGCGATCTGGCGGCAGGGCTCCTCGCAGGCGCGGCGCACGATGGCGACGCCGATCGACTGCTCTTCCGACAAGCCTTCCAGCTTCTCCGTCGAGGCCAGCGCGCGGATCAGCGCGACGCCGCCGCCGGGGACGATCCCCTCTTCGACGGCCGCGCGCGTGGCGTGCAGCGCGTCCTCGACCCGGGCCTTCTTCTCCTTCATCTCGGTCTCGGTCGCCGCGCCGACCCGGATGACGGCGACGCCGCCCACCAGCTTGGCCAGCCGCTCTTGCAGCTTCTCCCGGTCGTAGTCGGAGGCGGTGTCCTCGACCTGAGCGCGGATCTGCTTGACCCGCCCCTCGATCTCCGGCTTCTTGCCGGCGCCGTCGACGATGGTGGTGTTGTCCTTGTCGATCGAGATGCGCTTGGCGCGGCCCAGGTCCTTGAGGGTCAGGCTCTCGAGCTTGATCCCCAGGTCTTCCGTGACGGCCTGCCCGCCGGTCAGCACGGCAATGTCCTTCAGCATGTCCTTGCGACGGTCACCGAAGCCCGGCGGCTTCACGGCGGCGACGTGCAGCGTGCCGCGCAGCTTGTTGACGACCAGCGTGGCCAGGGCCTCGCCCTCGACCTCGGCGATGATCAGCAGCGGCTTGCCCGAACGCGCCACCTGCTCGAGGACCGGCAGCAGGTCCTTCATGCTGCTGATGGTCTTCTCGTGGATCAGGATGAACGGGTCGTCCAGCTTGACCTCCATCCGCTCGGCGTCGGTCACGAAGTAGGGCGAGATGTAGCCGCGGTCGAACTGCATCCCCTCGACCACGTCCAGCGTGGTCTCCATCGACTTGGCCTCTTCGATGGTGACGACGCCTTCCTTGCCGACCTTCTCCATCGCCTCGGCGATGGTCTTGCCGATGAACTCGTCGCCGTTGGCGCTGATGGTCCCGACCTGGGCGACGTCCTTTTGCCCCTTGGTCGGCTTGGAGATCTTCTTCAGCGCCTCGACGATCTTCTCGACGGCCTTGTCGATGCCGCGCTTGAGCTCCATCGGGTTGTGGCCGGCGGCCACCATCTTCGCGCCCTCACGGAAGATCGCCTGCGCCAGCACGGTCGCGGTGGTGGTCCCGTCGCCGGCGGTGTCAGAGGTCTTGGAGGCGACCTCCTTCACCATCTGCGCGCCCAGGTTCGCGAACTTGTCTTCGAGCTCAATCTCCTTGGCGACGGTGACGCCGTCCTTGGTGACGGTCGGCGCGCCCCACGACTTCTCGATGACGACGTTGCGGCCGCGCGGCCCCAGCGTCGCCTTCACGGTGTCCGCCAGCGCGTTGACGCCGGCCAGAATGCGGGAACGCCCCGCCTCGTCGAACAGAATCTCCTTGGCTGCCATGGTCCGGTCTCCTTTATTTCTCGAGCACGCCGAGGATGTCTTCCTCGCGCAGAATCAGGTAGTCGACGCCGTCGATCTTGATCTCGTTGCCGCTGTACTTGCCGAAGAGGACGCGGTCGCCCTTCTTGACGGCCAGCGGACGGAGCTTCCCGTTGTCGTCCGTCTTGCCATTGCCAACGGCGAAGATCTCGCCCTCCGCCGGCTTCTCCTTGGCGGTGTCGGGGATGATGATGCCGCCTTTGGTCTTTTCTTCCTCGGCGACTCTACGAACCAGGACGCGATCTTGCAGCGGGCGAACTTTCATCTGTCTCCTCCGAAACGGTGAACGGTGAGGACTTCGATTAGCACTCGAAACGGTTGAGTGCCAGGGCCGGACTCTAATCGCAAACCCCCGTCCGTCAAAGGGTTGGGCCTGGTGCGCTGGCATCCGGGAAGCGAGTCTGCCAACCTGGAAACAAGTTATGTACATGAAATCATTCACGTTTTCTTGACTTCCCGCCGATGAATACACATAGCTGAGCTATGGACCTTGCACGCAACGTCGAAGGGTTCTTTCACGACGAGGTCGACCGCGCCTTCCGGGACCAAGGTCTGAAGCCGGGGACGCTGGTCGAGCACTACATCGTTCAGCTGCTGGCCGCCTACGCAGCCCAGCCAATCGAAGACACGCCGATCGCCTTGCGGATGCTGGCCGCGACCGAAGCCCCCCTGCCGCAGCGGCGCCGCCAGCTTCGGGAGATCGGCGACACGTCGCTCTACGTGTCGGGCTTCTGGAGCGAGCACCTGGCCGGCGGCCCGGTGGACGTCGACTACTACATCGGGATGGGTGGCTCGGCCTATGGCGAGCTGGCGCGGGGGGGACCGGCTGGACCGGCGACCCGTTCAGCGGCGTGTTCGAAGAGCTGGCGCTCAACTTCGTCCGGTTCGTCAGCGCGCTGGCCCTCGTCAGCCGGCGGATGGCGTTCCCCGCCAGCAACCAGGACGTCGTGCGCCTTTACCGGCGCTGGCAAGAGACGAAGAGCGAGTCGGCGGCGGCGCGTCTGGCCGCGCTGGGCGTCGTCCCGGGCAAGGGCGACGGGCGCCCGCAATGATGGCCGGCGTACCGCACGCGGCGCGGCTGTCCGTGCTGGCGCGGCTCCAGCTGGGCCTCGAGGCGCTGTACCGGGTCGAAACCCGGCTGCCCATCGACGCGTTCGTCGTCGACGCCGAGACGCGCGACGCGGCCCTGGGCGCGGGCGCCCGCGCGCCCCGCGAGCAGCTGGTCGTGCAGCAGTCGGGCGGCGAGCTGGCGATGGCGCTGTTCGTCGATCACGCCGCGCTCGCCAACCTGGAACGAAACGATCCCGCGACAGCCCTGGACCAGCGCAACTTTGGCGACTTCTGTCTGGCCGTCGAGGGCGTCAGCCACTTCATCTACCTCGCGCTGTGCGCCGCCGCGGACCGTCCGGTCTCGCAGCTCGAGCTCGAGCTGCAAGCCGAGGTCGACAAATACGCCTGCTGCGTGCTGCTGGCGGGTCGCGATCCCGCCCTGCGCCGCCGCCTTTACGGCGACGTCCGCTTCGCCGACGACTTGGACGCCGACGAACGCGACCGCTACCAGGCCGCCAACAACGGCGCCGACCGCTACGCCGCCGCCCTCGAGCGCCGCTACGTTCACACCGACCGCACCGACGCCCTGTTCACCGAGCTCCGCCGCTTCTACCGCCTCGACCTACCGGAGAAACTCGGCCGCATCGCCGCGCTTTAGACCTCTCGTCGCCGCGGGCCTGTAACGAATCTCCGCCGCGCGGTCACGGGAGGCAGTACACGCGCCCGGTACCGTCGGAGGCGACGCTCGCCAACCGGCGGCCGTCGGCGGCTATCGCGAGTTGAGTCACGTACCCCTTGTGTCCAAGCAGCGAAGGAAGCGCCGACCAGTCGGCCATCCTGAGCCGCTGCACAGCGCCCGTCCCGGGCAGGTAAATCGTGAGGTCGTCGGGAGACAGTTTCACATCCATCGTTCCGTAGGCGTCGTTCATGGAGATCGAGGTCCCACCGGCAACGTTCCAGAGGCGCTGATCCGTGATGCCGCTGATCTCGTACCCAGCGCTGACGAGCCGCATATCGTCGGAGGTGAATGCCACTCCCGCGATTCCGGCCTTCGATCCCGTAAGCGTCCGAATGAAACTTCCGTCCCCGCTATTCCAGAGCTTCACGGTGCGATCCTGACTACCGGTCGCGACTTTTCGGCCGTCGTGCGCGAAGGTGATCGCAGTCACGGGCTGGCTGTGGCCATCTGCCACCGTCCAGAGAGACGCCGCGACGGATCCATCGTTGCTTCGGAGCAACTGCGCCGTGTTGTCGGAGTTGCCGGTCGCGATCAGGTCGCCGCCGGGCGAAAAAGCCACCGCTTTCGAAGTGCTGCCCAAATTGACCGAATAGGTGCGGCCGCCTGCGATCAGAGCGTCGGCGACCAATCTGGAGTAGCCGTCCGAGTGAACGATGAATGAGGCATCCGGAGCAAACGCGACGGGACCCGTTCCCCCGAAACTCTTCAACTGGACCCCGGTCGCGGCATCCCAGACCCTGACTTGGGCGCCCATCGTCGGCTGCTGGGCCGTCGCGACCAGGCGCCCATCACGTGACATGGCAACGAAGTCGAGCTGTGAATCGAGCACAGCCGGCAGGGTTGCAGCCATGGAGCCATTCTCAGCGAAACCGAACGAGCTCGATGTTACGTCGATGCTCCGCACGGCGTTCGAAGAACTGATACCAACCGCCAGTACCTTGCCCTTGTCGGGAATCGCGTAACTGCGAACGACCGAATCGTCCGATAGACGAAACAGTGCCGCCGCAGAGCCACCGGAACCCGTCCCGGCGAGAACCGCGCCGTCTGCAGAGAAAGCCCAGGGGTCGTAAGCCATCGACGAAAAGATGGCGTGGGTGGTGGTGCCGTCCGCAGCCTTCACGACCGCGACGGCGCCGTACGCGAGGGCGACTTGGCTTCCGTCGGGCGAAAACACCACCCTCCCGGCCCGCGTCCCGGAAAACCCATAGTGCTGGTCCCAGACGACGGCGCCATCGACTGTCGACCACATCGCGGCATGAATGTCGGTGTGATTCGTCGTCAACATGGCGGCTACCCGGGACCCATCTGGTGAAATGGCGAGGCTGCTCGGCACGCCCGCGTTGTTCCAGTTGGCGATCTGAGTCGGCGCCGCGGCCCGCCACGCCTGAAACGAACTCCCGACTGCAGCGACTGTGTCGCCGGTCGCCGACAAAGCCAGCAACCATGCGTTGGCCATGGACGGCACCTGGGCCACCAACGAGCCGTTCGCGATGTTCCAAATCTTGACGCCGGTCGCATCCGCCGCGCCGAACCGCGTTCCGTCGCCCGAGAAGGCGACAGCCGTAACGCCGTAGATCCCGTCGGAGAGCCCGCTGACCAACGTCAGGTCGGGCCAGCGCCGCACCTCCACATGTGACGCCGCGGTTGCGATGGCGACCAAGGTGGCATCAGGCGAAAACACCGCGAAAAGTGCGCCGCCCCAACCGAGCGGTCCCCCGCAAGCGAGGGGATACCCGCCATCGACTTCTCCCGCGTGCGAACCGCCCACCGCGCCGTTGGAACCGGCCGCCGACGCATCGAGACCGCCCGCCGAACCGCCGACGAAGCCACCCCCGGCACCGCCCGCCGAACCGCCGACCGGGCCACCCGCCGAACCGGCGACGGAACCACCCGCAACGCCAGCATCCGAGCCGCCGGCGTTGAAGCCGGCATTCCCTCCAATCCCGACGCCGCCACCACCCGCACCACCACCAACGGCCTTTCCGGCTACGCCGCCGGCGCCGCCCAACCCAGTACCGCCCCCGCCGGCCGTTCCGCCGTCATGCGGCGAGCCACCACCTCTGCACCCGACCAAACACACCAAAAACACCAAACCCGCGCGCGCGAGCATTGGACCGATTGTACCAATGCGACAAACCGGGGGCCAGCGATTGGACCGAGCTGCGACCTGCCGCTGTGGCGGATGATTCGTTAGGGCGCACCAACGAGGCGGCAGCCCAGCATGGTGTTGCAGTTCGCTACGCTCAAACTCGAACATGGTGTGGGCGTCCCTCTGCACACATCCGAGAACCTGCAGGTGGAAAACTCCAGGTTGCAGGTCAATCGGTCGGCGCTCAGGTCGGCGCAACTCGTCGAGCCAAGCGGACCAACACATCGACCGACGGCCGTGTCGAACGTGCACGATGGAACCCGCGTGCAGTCTTCGCCCCTGAACATCACGTTACAGGGGAAAATGAAGGCGCCAGCAGGGCTACACGTCGGCGTCGAAGTGCAACCCGCTTGGATACAGGCCTGCTTGATATCGTTGAATGCTGAGCATGGAAGAGACGGCGTGCCGCGACAGACCTGAGCTGGCCCGCCCACGCCTCCGTCCAGCGCCGCCCCTCCACTGCCGCCGGCATCTTGAGCCCCCCCTCCGTCGCGCGTGACGCCGCCGCTGCCGCCCCTGTTTGGCACGCCTCCATCAGTCGATGTCCCGGCCGCCCCGCCGGCCGGCGTGGCTCCCGCCGCACCGCCGATCCCGACTGAGCCCGCTGCTCCGGCGTGACCCGATTGACCACCGGTGGCGGCGCCTGCGTGGTCGCCTCCGCCGCCTCCATCTCCGGGCCCCCCACACCGGCCCATGGCGCGTACGCCCAGGAACGGGACAGAAGCGGCTTCGCCTCCGGGACAGCCGGTCGGCGGCACCCGGTCGCAACCAATGAGCGGAAAAGTCGCCGCGCAAACGAACGCGATCATCAGCACAAGCGAAAATCGACGCATCAGTCCCCTCCTCGCCCCAGGCCGGCAAAGGGTAGTCGCCGGATGCGGCGACGTCCAGTCACTCGAGCGTCGGCAATCCCAGGGGTTGCTTGTCAGGAGTTGACACGCACGTTGTCGATGAGGCGGGTGCGGCCGATGAAGGCGGCGACCAGGAGGACCGCGGGGCGGTCGACTGTCGCGAGGGGCGCGAGGGTTTCGGCGTCGCAGAGCTCGAGGTAGTCGAGGCCGTCGATGTCCAGCGCGGCGCGGGCGTCGGCCAGCAGCGCGGCGGCGTCGCGCGCCCCAGCGGCGGCGCTGTCGCGGGCGGCGAAGAGGGCGCGCGAGAGGGAGAGCGCGCGGGCGCGCTCGGCGGGCGAGAGGTAGGCGTTGCGCGAGGACATGGCCAGGCCGTCGGGCTCGCGGACGGTCGGGATGGCGGCGATTTCGATCGGCATCGCCAGGTCGGCGACCATGCGGCGCACGACGGCGAGCTGCTGGAAGTCCTTCTCGCCGAAGAGCGCCACGTCGGGCGCGACGATGTTGAACAGCTTGGCCACGACGGTCGCAACGCCGGTGAAGTGGCCGGGACGGAAGACGCCGTCCAGGCCGCGCGCCAGCTCGCGCACCTCGACGACGGTCTGGAAGCCAGGCGGGTACATGTCCGCGGCTTCCGGGACGAACGCGACGTCGGTGCCGGCGCCGGCCGCCTTGGCCAGGTCACCGGGCAAATCACGGGGGTACCGGGCCAGGTCCTCGTTGGGACCAAACTGGGTCGGGTTGACGAAGATCGAGAGGGCCAGGCGGTCGCCGCGCCGCCGCCCCTCGCGCAGCAGGGTCACGTGCCCCTCGTGCAGGGCGCCCATGGTCGGCACGAACGCAATCCGCTCGCCGCGCGCGCGGGCGGCGCGCGACCAGGCGGTCATCTCCGCCGGCGCGCGAATGACCACTGGTTCCGTCACTCGTAGGTCTCTTCGCGCGACGGAAAGCGCCCGGCCCGCACGTCGGCCGCGTAGGCCGCGAACGCCTCACCGGCTGCCTTGCCCAGCTCGGCGTAGCGGCGAACGAAGCGCGGCTTCCAGGCCGGCTGCAGGCCCAACAGATCGTGCATGACCATGACCTGCCCGTCGCACTCGGCGCCGGCGCCGATGCCGATGGTCAGCGCGCCGATCGCCTTCGTGACGTCGGCGGCCAGCGCGTGCGGCACCGCTTCCAGCACGACGGCGTAGGCGCCGGCGTCCGAGACGGCCTGCGCGTCGGCGAGCACCTTGGCCCGCTGCGGCTCGGTGCGCCCCTGGACCTTGAAGCCACCCAGCTGGTGAATCGATTGGGGCGTCAGACCGACGTGGCCGACGACCGGGATCCCGGCCCGCACCAAGCGGCGCGTCAGCTCGGCCACCTCCTCGCCCCCCTCCAGCTTGACGGCCTCGGCGTGCCCCTCCTTGATGAGGCGCCCCGCCGCCCGCATGCCGTCCTCCACGGACACCTGGTAGCTCATGAAGGGCATGTCGGCGATGAGATGGGCCCGCGCGATACCCCGCGAGACGATCCGGCAGTGGTAGACGACGTCGTCGACGGTGACCCCCAGGGTCGAGCGCTCGCCCTGGACGACCATCCCCATGCTGTCACCGACCAGAACCGCGTCGATCCCAGCCTCGTCGGCCAGGCGCGCGAACACGACGTCGTAGGCGGTCAAAAAGACGGTCTTTTCGCCGGTCCCCTTGCGCGCCCGCAGCGTCGCCGCGGTGATCCTCGCGTCGGGCTTGGCCGTGGCGGACATCGTCGCCAGCCTAGCACGCCGCCCCGCCGTTACGCCTCCATGCGACGGAAGGACCGGGTGGCCAGCGCCGCCAGCGCGACCGCCGAGGCGACGACGACCGCGAAATCCAGCGCCAGCGGAAATCCGTGGTGTCCGATGCAGAGCCCACGAACGGCGTCGACCGCGTACGACATCGGGTTGGCGATGACCACGACGCGAAGGACGCGCGGCAACCCCGCGATCGGGTAAAGCGCGCCCGAAAGAAAGAACACGGGCTGGATGACGAAGTTGACGACGCTGCCGAACCCTTCGAATGACCGCATGCGCGCCGCGACGATGATCCCCAGCGCGTTGACGCCCATTCCGAAGACGACCAGGACCGGCAGCGACGCCAGCGCGCCCCAGACGCTGTAACGCGCGCCGACCAGCGGCGACAGCGCCAGCATCATCGCCGTCTCGATCAGCGCGGTCGCGCTGCCGGCCAAGATCTTGGCGGCCACGATGGCGCCGCGCGGGACGGGCGCGACCAGGAGCTCTTTGAGAAAGCCGAACTCGCGCTCCCACACGATCGAGATCGCCGCGAACATGCTGGCGAAAAGCACGGTCATGGCCGCCAGTCCGGGGACCAGGAACGACACGAAGTCGCCCCCGGCCACCGGCAGCCGGACCGACGCGCGCAGCCCGAACCCGAAGGCCAGCAGCCACAGGAACGGCCGCGTCAGGCTCGTCACCAGCTGGCGGCGGTCGCGCAGGAACTTGATCATGTCGCGCCGCCAGAGCGCGTAGACGACCTCTAACATCGCTCGTGCACCTCCCTAGCGCCTCCGGACCATCGCGCGCACGCGGGCCAGGTTGTTCTCGGCTCCCTCGGCGCGGATCTGCCGGCCCGTGAGCGACAAGAAGACGTCGTCCAGCGTCGGCCGGCGCACGCTGATCCCGTCCAGCGCGGGCCGGTCGGAGGTCAGCAGCTTGACGATGAAGGCGTCGCCCTCTTCGACCATGAAGCTCAGGCCGCCGTCGCCGGGCGTGCTGGCGACGCCATACTTTTCTTGCAGCAGCCGTCCCAGCGCCGCGGCGTCCGCCGTGCGCGCCACGACCAGGTCCTTGCCGACCGCGTGCTTCAGCGCCGCCGGTGTGTCCAGCGCGACGATGCGGCCGTGGTCGACGATCGCGATGCGGTCGCAATTCTCGGCCTCGTCCATGTAGTGCGTCGTCAGGAACAGCGTGGTGCCGTACTTGCGCCGCAGCTCGCGCAGCACCTCCCACGTGCGCGCGCGGGTCTGCGGATCCAGGCCGGTCGTCGGCTCGTCCAGGAAGAGGATGTCCGGGCGGTGCACCAGGCCGCGCGCGATCTCGAGGCGGCGCTTCATGCCGCCCGAGAACGTGCGCGTCAGGTCCTTTCGGCGATCGTGCAGGTCGACGAACCGGAGCGCCTCGTCGATGCGCGCCGCGCGGTCGAGGCGTGGCACCCGGTAGGCGACCGCGTGAAGCTGCAGGTTCTCCTCGGCGGTCAAGCGGTCGTCCAGCGCCGGGTCCTGGAAGATGACGCCGATCCGGCGGCGCACCTCCGACGGCGACGCAACCACGTCGACGCCAGCCAGGCGCGCCGTCCCTGACGTCGGCTGCAGCAGCGTGCACAAGATCTTGATCGTCGTGGTCTTGCCTGCCCCGTTCGGGCCCAGGAAACCGAAGATCTCGCCCGCCCCCACCGAAAATCCGATCCCGCGCACCGCCTCGACCTGGTCGTAGGTCTTGCGAAGGTCCTGCACCTCGATGGCGGCCGTCATGTGCGGGCTCAAGAGGGCTGGCGCAGGCGCCGCAGGCGAACGGGTGCTGGTCCCGCCGGAGCGTTTTCGGCGGCCGCGCGCGCCTCGCGCACGAGGGCGTGTCCCGGCGAAAGCGCGCAGGCGGGATCGGTGGCCGCGGCGTCGCCCACCAGCGCAAAGGCCTGGCACCGGCAACCGCCGAAGTCGGTGGCGCGCTGGTCGCACGTGCGGCACGGCGCCGGCATCCAGTCCTCGCCGCGGAATGCCCGAAAACCAGGAGATTCGGCCCAGATCGCGTCCAGCGGCCGATCGCGCACGTTTTGCCAGCTCAGCGTCGTGATGGCACGCGCCTGGTGGCAGGGAAGCGCCACACCGTCGGGCGCCACCAAAATGTAGCGGCGCGCCCAGCCGTCCATGCAGGCGCGCGGCCGATCGCGATAGTAGTCGGGACGGACGAACAAAATCTCCATGCGCCCCCGCAGGCGATCGCGCGCGGCTGCCGCGGCCGCGCGGGCGGTCTCGATGGCGGCCGACGACGGCAGCAGCGCCTGGCGGTTGACCAGGGCCCAACCCAGATACTGCGTGTTCGCCAGCTCGAGCCGGGTCGCGCCCAGCCCCTCGGCCAGCGCCACCAGCTCGGGCACCCGCCCGATGTTGCCCCGGTGCAGGACGACGTTCAACGTGAGGGGCAAGCCCAGAGCCCGCACGGCGGCGGCCGTGGCCCGCTTGGCCTCGTCGTCCGTGTGTCCGGCGATCCAGGCCGCGCCGCGCGGGTCCACGTCCTGGACGGAGAGCTGCACGCTGTCGAGACCCGCCGCAGCCAGACGGGCCAGCCGGGGCGCGTCGGCGGGGATGCCGCTGGTGATCAGGTTGACGTACAGCTCACGCCGGCGGGCGGCCGCGACCAGCGCCTCGAGGTCGCGCCGCGCCAGGGGTTCGCCTCCGGTCAGGTTGACCTGCAGGACGCCCAGTGCCGCCGCCTCGGCAAACACCCGCTCCCAGTCGGCGGTGCCCAGCTCCGTCTCGGCGCCCGCGAGCTCCAGCGGGTTCGAGCAGTACGCGCAGGCGAGCGGACAGCGGTAGGTCAGCTCCGCGATGAGCGTGTACGGCCGGGGCGCTTCGTTCGTCATGGCCCCCGCGCGATCAGCAGCCCCCGGTCTTCGAGCGCGCGCAGGAACGACACGACCTCGGCCTCGATCTGACCAGCGGCGGGGCTGCCGTCGGTTTCGGCGATCAGCCGATCGACGATCTCGCCGACCGTCGGGTCCCCGGCGCACAGGACGGCGATCCGGGCACCGGTCGCGTTCAGCTCCAGCGCGCGCTCGGGCGCCAACAGCACCGGTTTGCCCGACCGCGGATCGTCACGCAGCCGCGCATGGCGCGCCAGACTGACCCGCGTGTCGCGCTGGATCACGCCGGCCCGCCCGCGGCGCCGGCCGCCTGCACGCAGTCGACCAGGTGCCACAGGATCTCGGTCTTGCGCACCAGCGCCGCCAAGCACATCTCCTGCAACGGCCGGGACGTCGCGTGAGCGACCACGAACGCCAGCCCCTCTTCGCCGTCGCGCCGGGCGCGCGGCACGCGGCCGCGAAAATACGCCAGCGCTTCGGCCCCGACCCAGGGGTAGTGTTGCTCCCAGGCCGCGATCCGTTTGGACATCAGATCGGGCGCAAACATTTCGGTCAGCGAGGACGCCACCGCCACCACCAGGGGGCTCTCGCGGCAGAGCGTCACGTAGGAGTCGCACGCGAAGCGCACGCCCGGCAGCACGCGCCGGCAGCTGGCCACCTCTTCCCGGTCGAGACCAACCGCCTCCGCCAGCCGCAGCCACAGCGCCAGACCGCCTGCCTCAGGCGATTCTCCGTCGTGGTCGTGGATGCGCCGGATCCAGGTCCGCCGGAAGGCCGGGTCCTCGGACTTGGACACGATGACCGCGTCCTTGATCGGGATCCGCGTCTGGTAGTAGTAGCGGTTCAAGGTCCAGGTTTGCAGCTCGGTGCGGCTCAGCCCGCCAGCGTGCATCCGTTGATGGAACGGGTGCTGGTCGTGGTAGCGGCGGACTCCCTCGGCCCGCAAGCGCGCCACGAACTCTTCGGCCGGCCATGGCGCCAAGTCGGCGCCGCTCACAGCCTGATCTCCAGGCCGTCGGCGCCGACCTCGATGCCGGCGGACTCGAGGGCGCGCCGCTCCGGGCTCCCCTCGCGCAACACGGGGTTGGTGTTGTTGATGTGAATCAGGATGCGCCGCCCGCGCAGGCGCGAGAGAAACGGCAAGCTGCCGTCCGGCCCGCCCAATGGCCAATGCGCCATCTCTTCCGCCCGCCGGGTGCCCAGCTTCAGCGCGATCAGCTCGTCGCTGGACCAGAACGTTCCGTCGAAGAAGACCAGGTCGGCGGCGGTGACGGCACGGACCAGCGCGGGCGACGGCCCGGCGACGCCCGAGAAGTACGCGAACGTCCGATCCGTGCGGCTGTCGTGGATGACCAGCCCGACGTTGTCGTCGGGCGACGGCGCGCGAATCCCTTCCAGGTGCAGCGGCAACTTGCCGGGCGTGGCCACGGCCGTGACGGTCAGCGGCGTGTCGCCCAGCTCTTGTTCGCGGCCCACGGCCAGCGTCCGCCAGGTCACCTGGTCAGCGAAACGCTCGAGGGTGCGGTAAAGGACGTTGCCGGTCGTGAAACCGTTGCGCACGCTCTCGGTCGCGTAGACGACCAGTGGGTAGGACTCACGCAGCGACAGGAGCCCCAGACAGTGGTCCAGGTCGCCGTTCGTCAGCAGCAACCCCGAGACGGGAGACTGCCGGCGATCACGCGGCCACAGGCGCGGGAAGGATTCGATCTGCGCCCGCACTTCGGGCGAGACGTTCAGCAAGAACCAGCTCTCGCCGTCCGGGCTGACGGCTACCGACTCTTGCGTGCGCGGCCGGACGGTGCCGCCGGGCCGGCGCGCCTCCCGGCAGTTCTCGCAGCCGCAGTTCCATTGTGGAACACCGCCGCCGGCCGCGGATCCCAGGACGCGGACTTGCACGAAGCGAGGCCCGGCCGCTCAGCGCCGGGCGCTGTCGGCCGCCAGGGTGCGGTCGTCCGCCGCAGCCAGCTCGACGACGGGCCCCACCGGGTCCCGGTCCGAAAAGTCGCTTCCGTAGCCGCCGATCTCGGCGCTCATGTTGATCTCGACGAACGACGGGGTTTCCCAGCGCATGGCAAACATTCTGCGCCCTGGCCAGGCCGAGTCAAGCGCGGTCGGACCGTAAGGATGAGCCACAAATCGTTCGCCGCGCGCCGGGGTCCTGCGTTATCCATGCGGCATGTCCCGCGCCCTATGGTCCGTTGCGATTGTGGTCGTCCTCGCGCCCCTGGCCGTCGCAGGAGCCCCCGTCGCAGGTGCCCCCCTCCCAGGTGCCCCCCACGCAAGTGCGCCGGCCCCGCCGGCTTCGACTCACTTGGTCTACGTCAGCGCGGAGGACAGCGGCGAGATTTTGGCCATCGACGTCGACCAGGGTGAGGTGGCGGCGCGAATCGCGGTCGGCAAGCGCCCGCGCGGGATCAAGATTTCGCCCGACGGGAAGCTGCTCTACGTGGCGCTCTCGGGCTCTCCGCGCGGGGGCCCTGGTGTCGACGAGTCCAAGCTGCCGCCCGCCGACCGCAGCGCCGACGGGATCGGCGTCGTCGACCTGGGGACGCACCGGTTGCTGCGAACGCTGCCCAGCGGACAGGATCCCGAATCGTTCGACGTGTCGCGCGACGGTCGGATGCTTTACGTCTCGAACGAAGAGACCGCCGAGATGAGCGTGGTCGACCTGCGCGCGGGCAAGGTGACCCACAAGGTGTCGATCGGCCACGAGCCCGAAGGCGTGCGGCTGCGCCCAGACGGGAAGGTCGCCTACGTGACGGCCGAAACCGACAACCTGGTGTTCGCGGTCGATACCCGCAAGCTGGCCGTCGTCGGACAGATCGCGACCGGGCCGCGCCCGCGCGGCGTGGCCTTCACTGCCGACGGCGCCACGGCGTTCGTGACGTGCGAAAACGGCGCCGTGGTGACCGTCGTCGACGCGCGCAAGCACGTCCCCGTCGGCAGCATCAAGATCGAACCGAAGGCCAAGACGCCACTTGGCCCTCGGCCCATGGGCGAGGTGCTGTCGCCCGACGGAAAGACTCTGTACGTGTCGACGGGTCGCGGCGAATCCGTCGCGTTGATCGATGTCGCGACCAGGGCCGTCACGCGGCTCATCGACGGGGTGGGGGCGCGACCGTGGGGGATCGGCGTCAGCGCCGACGGCGCGCGCGTCTTCACGGCCAACGGACCCTCGAACGACGTCTCCGTCATCGACGCCGCCAGCGGTACGGTCGTCAAGCGGATCAAGGTCGGCGGCCTGCCGTGGGGCCTGGTCGTCGCGCCGTCCCGCAGATAGTCGCGATTGCCACCAGGCTGGCGTCGCCCGCGCGACGCGATGCCCCGGTTAGAGCTTCAGTGCGTAGACCTGGCTGTTCGACGACACGAACATCCGACCGTTCGCGACGATCGGCGTTTGGATGTTCTGTACCGCCGAGCCCAGCGCCGCCGTCGTGACGACGTTCGTTCCCGTGGCGCCATCCACGCCGTAGATCTTGTTGTCTGTGCCCACCACCCAGACCAGCGCGTCCGCACCGCTGGAGTTGGTCATCGTGACGGCGGGTGATCCGCTGCCCGTCGGGCCACCGCACCAGGCGACCGATATCTTGGGCGGGCTGGACGCCGAGATCTTGAGCGCGGTCAGGGCGCCGGTCTGCCCGCCGGGGCAGTTGAGTCCCGAGCCCTTGAACACCACGAACGTCCCAGCGGCGGTCGTGTAGGCCGCCGTCGCCTGGATGATGGCCCCACCGCTGGCGACCGCCACCTTGGCGAGCGGGGATGCGTCCATGCCGCCGAGATTGGCCTTGTTCAGCAGGTAGGCGTTCAGATCTTTGCCCAGCGCCACCACCAGGTCGGCAGGGGTTGCGCCCGGCACGTGAACCAGGATGGGCGCGGTGCCGCCCAGATCGTCGTCCTGATCGTCCAGCATCACCCAGTTGTTCGGAACGAAGTAGTCGGTGGTCGTCGCCATCGGCGGTGGCGTCGCGCTGGGCGGAAATTTGTAGACGGTCTCGCTGTCGCCCCAGCTGCCGCCGTTGTCGCCCGAGCTGCTGTTCGGTCCGGCGTTTCCCGACGACTTCGAGTTGCCCGTCGCGAAGAAGATCGACGTGCCGTCGGACGCCGGACCGCTGGAGCCCCAGATCCCACCAGCCACGGCGCGCGTCGCCCAAGCCGAGACGGCCGGCGCCCCGGCGGTGGTGATGCTGACGATCCAGCCATGATAGGCCTGGCAGTCACCGACGTGACCGCCGAATGGGACGATGACTCGTCCGCCGACCAGCGTCAGCGCGGCGCGCTGATTCTGCAGCGACGATTGAAAGTTCGTCGACCCCGACTTGGCGGTGGCGTTCAAATCGACGGGCCATCCGGTTCGCTCCCCTCCCGTGCCTGCGTCGAGCGCGTGGACCATGTGCTTGGCGGTCCGCGTCCCGGTCGTGTCGGCGGTCATGGCATCGAGGTAGATGGTGCGCGTCGCCGGATCGATCACCGGTGTGCCGGTCACGCCGACGTTTGGCGTGATGTTCCCGCAGGGCAGATCGCCGCTGGCACCGTTACCGGTCGGATGATCGACGGGCGTCCCCATCGATTTCGTCCACAGCTGGGCGCCGGTCGCCGCGTCGAATGCATAGACGTTGTTCAGCTCGGTGGCGACGATCACCGCATCCGGGTTCGCTCCGTCCCCGGCCAGATACAGCGGCTGCGCGTAAACGTTGCCCATCACCTTCGCGTTCGCGAAGGTCTTGTCGGCCGCCAGGCCAGCGGCTGCGACCTTCGTGAACGCCCCGTCCACGTAGACGCCGTCGCGGGCGAGGTCGTTGTGATGCTGCAGCACCGATGCGCGCGCGCCGCTCGAGCCTGCGTTGCCCGGCGTCCCGCCGGCGCCTGTGGTCACGGTGCCTCCCGTGCCGGTTCGGTCGCCACCCCCGGTCCCCCCGCCCCCGGACGCGCTCGCCCCACCCGTCCCGGTCGACCCGCCGCCGCCCGTGCTCGACGATCCGCCGCTCGAGCAGGCGAACGGGAAGACGAAAACAGCCGCAAGAACGCGGCACGAAGATTGAGCCCTCATGGACCAGGCCTTTCCCCGAGACGAGCTCGGCCGTTGGGCGGCGCGCGGCGGACGCGCGCGAGTGGAAGACTCTAACGCTGCTTCGAGGTTCTGACCAGGCGCAAAGATGCCAAGCCCGAGAGCGACCGGTCGCGCGACAGAGCGCCGGTGATCAGCCGCGGCTCCAGTGACTGACACCGGCACGCGCCTTGTCGATCACCTCCAGCAGCTCGCGACGGTGGTCCAGGTTGTTGACGAAATCGATGTCCGACGCGTTGACCACCAGCAACGGCCCCTCGTCGTAAGAGAAGAAGAACTGCGCGTACGCGCGCGCGACCTCTTCGACGTACTCGGCGCGGATCGGCCGCTCTTCGCTGCGGCCGCGCTTGCGGATGCGCTCGAGCAGCACGTCCTTGCGCGCCTGCAGATACACGACCAGATCCGGGGTCACGGTCCGCACCTTCAGCATCTGGTAGATGCGGTCGTAAAGCGCCATCTCGTCGTCCGACAGGTTCAGCGTCGCGAACAACCGGTCCTTGGCGAACAGATAGTCCGACACCACACCGCCGCGCGAGAACAGATCGCCTTGGGCCAGCTCGCCCTGCTGCGCGTAGCGCTGCAACAAGAAGAAGAGCTGCGCCGACATCGCATGCCGCCGCCGGTCCTTGTAAAACGGCCCCAGGAACGGGTTCTCCTCGGGGTTCTCGCGGATCACGCGCGCCGAAAACGCCTCGCCCAAAATCTCGGCCAGGCTGGACTTGCCAGCGCCGATCGGTCCTTCCACGGCGATGTATCGAGGCCGCGTGCTCCGCACCTCCCCACCTATAACCCGCCGGCGACGATGCCGTCGAGCGCGCCGCGCTCGTCTGCCTGCCTTAGAGGGTGCCGAGACCGATCAGCAGCTCGGTACGAGCGCGCGTCCCGCGCCCGCCCGGCGCCGCGGGCAGGCGCAAGCCGCGCCGGACGGCCTCTTCGAGGCAGCGTGCGAGCGGCGTCCCCTCGCCCGCGGGCACCGGCAGCTTCGCGGTGGCGGAGACGACCCGCCCCTGTCCGTCGATTTCCAGCTCGATCGCGATTCGCATCGGCGCGCCGGCGCCCAGGACCGCCGCGCCCTCGGCCAGACAGTCGTCCAGCAGCCCCACCTGCGCGCGCCAGGCCGCGTCGATGAGCGGGGCCGGGGCGCCGCCAGTTGCCAGCACGGTCGCCACGGCCAAAAGGCGCGGCCCCCCCGCGCCAGCATGGCCCGGCCGCCGCCCAGCCGGTGACTCCAGCTCGACGACGTGGGCCTGCGCGGCCTCGGTCCAGGGGCCGCCGGGCACGCGTTCGAGGTATTCGTGGAAGGCCGCGGCCGCCTCCGCGCGCCGCCCGCTGGCCTGGCGAACGACGCCCAGGCGGTAGAAGACTTCGCCGTCGGGCACGATTCGAACGTCGCTGTCGGGCAGGGTGGCGACCTCCAGCACGGCGGCTGTGGGGTCCGCGGCCAACCCCTCGCGCGCCATCTGCCGCGCGGCCGAAACCTGCCCGGTCCGGTCCAGCGCCGCGGCCAGGCCGAAACAGGCCAGCGCCCTGTCCTGCCCACGCGCGCGGGCGTCATCCAGGCGGGCCAACTCACGCGCGCCGGGTGCGGGCGGGGCCTCGACGGAAGCCGCGCCGATCGCGCTTCGATAGGACGCCTGAGCGGCGGCCAGTTCCCCCGCAGCCATGAGCACATCGCCCAGGTGAACGCCGGCGCTGGGGAGCGTCGGACCCGAAACGATGGCCGCGACGTAGGCGGCTGCCGCAGCCCCGAAACGACCTTCAGCCGCTCGATTGTCGCCGATCAGCAGCCAGCGTGAATTTGCCGGCGGCGCCGCGGGCGGCGCGACAGCCGCGTGCCACAAGTCCGCCGCGCGGGCCGATGCCGGCGGCAACAGCCCCAGTCCGATGACCGCGACCGCGCACCGCAAGCCGCACGCCCGGAGCGACGCTGCCGGCAGGCTGCGACCGCGACCCGCTTCGCGCATGGTGTCGAAAGTATACCGCCCGTTCCAGGTGAATCGCGGTAGTCTCTGGTCGTGCGGCACGCCGAGCACTCTGGACCGTCGGCCTCGGGCGCCATCGCCCTGGATGCTGACGAAAGCGGCGCAATCGTCGCCAAGGCGATAGCCGCGGCGGCTACAGCGGCCGCGCCGGTCGCCGCCATCGGCACGCGCGACGAAGAGGAAAGCCGCCTCATCCACCGCTGTGTGACCGGGGACGTCGAAGCGTTCCGCCCGCTCGTCCATCGCTACCAGCGCCTGGTGTTCGCGGTCGCGTTCCGCATGCTGGGTAGTCGCGCCGACGCAGAGGACATCGCCCAGCAGGCGTTCGTCGACGCCTTCAACGCGCTGGATCGCTTTCGATCCGAGGGACGGCCGCGCGCGTTTTCGACCTGGCTGCTGCGCATCGCCGTCAACCGGTCGAAGGACGTCCTCAAGTCCAGGCGGCGGACCGAAGAGCCGCTCGAGCGTGACGTGCCCGGGATCGAGGCCGCGTTCGCGTACGACCCGCCCACGCCGGAGACGAACGCCTCGCACGGCGAACGACGCGCACACCTGGGAGCAGCACTCTTGCAGTTGCCAACCAAGTACCGCGAGGTGCTAATCCTGCGCGACGCCGAGGATCTGTCCTACGAAGAGATCCGCGGAATTCTGCGCCTGCCCATCACGACCCTGAAGATCCGCGTCGTGCGCGGTCGCGCGATGCTGCGGAACCTCGTCGAACGGGTGGGCGTCACGTCGTGACAGGGAACAGCGCGCAGGAGCCAGGCCGTTTGGACGACCTGGCCAGGCTGCGCGAAGTCGAGCCGCCCCCCAACTTGGTCGCGCGCGTGATGACCCGCGTGTCGGAGCCACGCCTTCCGTCGGTCTGGCAGTGGTTACACCGACCGTTCGTGATCGAGGTACGCGTCTCGCCGCTGCTCTTGGTCGGCATCGCGCTGGCGCTGGGCGCGGCGTTCGTCTACGTCGGCGCGACCCTGAAGTAGAGCAGCTTACGCGCGGACGTCGGCGCAAAGGACGTACGTGCGGCCGTCGGTCGCGTCCTGAAAGCAGGTGCTGATCGTGCGGCACAAATGGCCGCTGGCCAGCGAGACGTACGGATCGGTCGTGTACCGCGGCAGCTCGACGTCGACCAGCACATAGAAGTATTCCTTCAGCGAATGGTCGGTCCCGCGCGGCGCGGGCCGGAACATGGCGCCGCCCGGCCGCCGGCCCATGGATTCATTGCAGACGGTGTCGGTCACCTGGAGGCCGGCCGCGTCGAGAACGTACAGACACTCGATGCGCGGGTCGTCGTGGACGGCGCGGGCCAGCGCCGCGTCCAGCTCCGCTTGCGAGCGCCCCGTCAGCTCGCCCAGCAGGCGGCCCAGCAGGGTGTTGAGCCGGCGGTGCGCCTCACGGCGATCGTGGATCTCACCCACCATGCGGCTGCGAAACGATCGCGCCAGGGTCTCGACGGCGCCCATCGCGCTGGCAGCAGCCGCGGTGGTCTGGAACGCGTCGGCGGGTTGCGGGCGCGCCAGGAAATATCCCTGCATCAAGTCGCACCCCAGCTCCAGCGCCGTGACGGCCTCGGCCTCGGTCTCGATCCCTTCTGCCACCACCAAGGCGCCGATGCGCCGGCTCAAGCTGACCAGACTCTTCAGCGTCTCTTGCTTGTAGAAGTCAGCGTTGACGTCCGTGATCAGGCTGCGGTCGATCTTGATGATGTCCGGCCGGAACAGCGGGATGCGATCGAGGTTCGAATGGCCGGCGCCGACGTCGTCGAGGGCCATCAAGAACCCCAGTCGGCGAAGGGCGGCGGCCAGGGCCGCCAGCCGAGAGGGCTCGTCGAAGCGCGCCTCCAGGAACTCGACGGCGACCTGGCACGGCTGCAGGCCTGCGCCATAGACCAGCGCCTGCAGCTCGGCTGCCGCCGACTCTGGGTTCGCGGTCGCGGCGACGTCCAGGTTCAGGAACAGCAGCACCTCGTCGCGGTGGGCCTTCAGTTGGGCGAAGGTGCGCACCGCGCTTTCGCGGCAGGCGGCCTCGACGGCTTCTGAGCGCCCCTCGGCCAGCGCCGTTTTGAACAGCGACGCGGGGGCGATCAGCTCGCCGCCCAGGTCCACGCCGCGCGACAGCGCCTCGAGCCCCACCACCAGTCGGCGCCGCACCGAGAAGATTGGCTGGAAGTAGGTGACGATGCCGGGCGCTTCCAGCCGGCGGGGAGCCGCCGGCGCAGCGCTGGACTCGATGCGGGTGTGCATGGTCTTCGAACAAGGTTCATCGGCGCTGTTCCGGCTGACCTGAGCGCAGACCCGTCTATTGCCGCAAATGGCAGCGGCGCGTCACCGGCGCCGCATCGCAGCAGAACGCCCGGTCAGAGGTCCAGATCGGCTTCGGCGGCGCGGTCCATGATGAATTTGAACCGCGCCTCGACGTCCTTGCCCATCAGCTCGCCCAGGATCCGGTCGGTCTCGACCGCGTCCTCGATCCGCACGCGGAGCAGGCGGCGTGTCGCCGGATCCAGCGTGGTTCGCTTCAACTCTTCGGGCTGCATCTCGCCGAGGCCCTTGAAGCGCATGATGTCGGGACGCGCGTTCGCGGGTAGCCCGGCGACGATCCGCTGGCGGTCGGGGTCGTCCAGCGCCCAGAAGGTCTGCTTGCCGTGATCGATCCGGAACAGCGGCGGCTGGGCCAGGTAGACGAAGCCGCCCGCGATCAACGGCTGCAGGTGACGGTAGAAGAACGTCAGCAACAGCGTCGCGATGTGGTGGCCGTCCGAATCGGCGTCCATCAGCAAGATGATCTTGTGGTAGCGCAGGCGTTCGATCTTGAAGTCCTCGCCGACGCCGCAGCCCAGCGCCGAAACGACGTCCTGCAACTCCTTGTTCGACAGCACCTTCTGCAGCGAGGCCTGTTCGGCGTTGAGGACCTTGCCGCGCAAGGGAAGGATCGCCTGAGTCTTGCGCTCGCGCCCCTGCTTGGCCGAACCGCCGGCCGAGTCGCCCTCGACGATGAACAGCTCGCTCTTGGCCGGATCGGTCGACGCGCAATCGGCCAGCTTGCCCGGCAGGTTCAGCCGGTGCGAGACCGCCGTCTTGCGCGACACCGCCTGCGCGGCGGCGCGCGAGGCCTCACGCGCCTTGGCGGCCAGCGCGATCCGCTCGACGATGGCCGCGCCGGCGGTCTTGTTCTCCAACAGGAACCGCTCCAGCGCCGGGCGCACGGCGCTGTCGACCTGGGCCTGCGCCTCGGGGCTGCCGAGCCGCTCTTTGGTCTGCCCCTGGAACTGGGGCTCGGACATGTACACCGACAGCACGCCGACCACGCCTTCGCGCACGTCCTCGGCCGTGATGGTGATGCCCTTCGGCGCCAGGTTGGCGGTCTCCATGAACGCGCGCACCGCCTTGACGATGGCGGCGCGGAACCCCTGCTCGTGCGTGCCGCCCGCCGTGGTCGGGATGGCGTTCACGTAGGACCGGATCGTCTCTTCGTGCGACTCCGTCCACTGCAGCGCCGCCTCGATCCGGAACCCGCCGTCGCCGCCACGCTCGAAGTAGAACACCTGCGGCGCCGTGGGGGGCTTGCCGCGATCGGCGACCACCTTGGCCAGGAAGTCGGCGATGCCCCCCTCGTGCTGGAAGGTCTCCTTGGTGCCGGCCTTTTCGTCCTTGAAGACGATGCTGAGGCCCTTGTGCAGGAACGCCTTGGCGTCCAGGCGGAAGCGGACGGTCTCGGCCGAGAACTCCTGCTTTCCGAAGATTTCGGGATCGGGGCGGAAGGTGATCGACGTGCCCGTGCCGCGGGCCGGACCGACCTTGCGCAGCTTGCTGACCGCCTTGCCGCGTTCGTACTTCTGCTCCCACAGGGCGCCGTCGCGCTTGATCTCGGCGGTCAACTGTTCGGACAGCGCGTTGACCACCGACGATCCGACGCCGTGCAGGCCGCCCGAGAACTGATACTGCGCACCCGAGAATTTGCCGCCCGCGTGCAGCGTGGTCAGCACCAGCTCCAGCGCCGACTTCTTGTACTCCTTCTTGACGTCCACCGGGATGCCGCGGCCGTCGTCGGTCACGGTCACCGACTTGCCGTCCGCGTGCAGCGTGACGTCGATCCGCGTGCCGTACCCGTTGATGACCTCGTCGACGCAGTTGTCGACGATCTCCCACAGCAGGTGATGGTAGCCCTTGCTGTCCGTGCCCCCGATGTACATACCGGGGCGCTTGCGCACCGGCTCGAGCCCCTCGAGGACGGTGATGTCTTCGGACGTGTAGCTGCCGGTGGTCACGTCAGTTCAGCAAGGGCGGCGCGGTGGTGGGCAGCGGCGGCGCCGCGCGGACGATCTTCGTCTTGCGCTTGAGGGTGTGCCCCTTGCCGCCGCGGCCGGTGACGGCGAACCGCCCCGGCCCGACCGGCAGCTCTTTGCCGTCGTCGGTCTCGGCGATGAGGACGTCCTTGTCCTTGGCGCCGCCGACGCCGAAGCCGACCACGGCCGCGTCGTCGCCGGCCTTGATGACGGTCACGCCGCGGCCGGGGTTGGCCAGGTCCGGCAGCTCGGACGTCTTGCACAGCAGCGCGCGGGCGTCGCTGGTCACGACGCACAGCACGTCTTTTTCGCCGGCCAGCGCGACGCCGACGATCTCATCGCCGTCGCCGAGCTTGGCGAAGCGGCGCCCCGCACGCGTCGACAGCTCGCGATGCGGGTCCAGGTTGAAGCGCAGGCCGAATCCGCCCTTGCTGACGGCGACGGCCAGCGCGCCCTTGGATGCGGCCCCCACGGCCAGCGCGCCGACGACCCGCTCGCCGTCGCGGAAGTTGAACAGCTTTTGCACCGGCTCGCCGTAGCCGGTCGAGGCGGGCACGTCGTGGATGCGAATCACGTACGCGCTGCCCTGGTTCGAGAAGATGGCGATCGGCTCTTTCGTCGAGCCGCGGATGACGGCCAAGATGGTGTCGCCTTCGCGCAGGCGGGTCGCCGAGAGATCCTTGACCTCGCGGACCCGCTTGAGCCACCCGTCGCGCGTCAGGATCACCGTGACCTCTTCGTCGACGATGAAGTCCTCGGCGACGAACTCGGTCTCCTCGCCGGCGCCGCTGATCTTCGTGCGCCGCTTGTCGGGGAAGCGCTCGGCGACCTCGGCGATCTCGCTCCGTACGACCCGCAACAGCTTCTTCTTGTCGGCCAGGATGGCGCGGATCTCTTTGGCGCGGTCCTGTTTTTCCTTCAGTTCCCGCATGATGGCGTCGATTTCCAGCCGCGCCAACTTGTACAGCTTCAGCTCGAGAATGGCATCGGTTTGCGGATCCGACAGCTCGAAACGTTTGGACAGCTTGACGGCCGCGTCGGCCTTGCCGTCCGACTTGCGAATGATCCGGATCGCCTCGTCCAGGGCGTCGAAGACGATCGCGAAGCCCTGCAGGATGTGGATGCGCCGCTCGAGCTCCGCCAGCTCGAACTCGAAGCGGCGGCGGACGGTTTCCTCGCGAAAGGTCAGGAACTCCCGCAGCATCGCCGCCAGGTCGACCCGCAGCGGCCCCGCGATCTCCCGGTTCTCGGTCGGTACCAGGCAGGTGAGGTTGACGTGGAAGCCGCTTTCGAGGGGCGTGTGCTTGTAGAGGTAGGCCATCACCAGCGCCGGATCGGCGCCGGACTTCAACTCCAGCACGACGCGAACGTCGTCGGTCGACTCATCGCGCACGTCGACCAGCATCGGCAGCTTCTTGGCGATGATCACCTCGGCGATCCGTTCCACCACCGCCGCCTTCGTGAGGCCGTACGGGATCGAGGTGACCACGATGTGCTCGGCGCCGCCCCGCCCGCCCGATTCGGTCTTCCACTCGCCGCGCAGCCGGATGGGACCCTGGCCGCGCTCGTAGATCTCGCGCAGCTCTTTCTTGCTGTTGATGACCTGACCGCCGGTCGGGAAGTCGGGACCCTTGATGTACTTCAGCAGGTCCTTGGTCTCGAGGCTGCGGTCGTCGATCATCGCCACCGCCGCCGCGCAGACCTCGGACAGGTTGTGCGGGGGGATGTTGGTCGCCATGCCGACCGCGATGCCGGTGGAGCCGTTGACCAGCAGCTGGGGGATCTTGGCCGGGACGACAATCGGCTCCTCGGTGCTGCCGTCGTAGTTGGGGCGAAAGTCGACGGTGCCCTGACGGATCTCCGCCAGCAGGTCCATCGCCAGCGGCGCCAGCCGGGCCTCGGTGTAGCGATACGCCGCCGGCGCGTCCCCGTCCAGCGAGCCAAAGTTGCCGTGCCCGTCGACCAGCGGCACGCGCATCGAGAACGGCTGGGCCATCCGGACCATGGCGTCGTAGCAGGCCGAGTCGCCGTGCGGGTGAAATTTGCCCAGCACCTCACCGATGATCGTCGCCGACTTACGGAACTTGGCGTCGGGGTAGAGGTGCAGGTTCGCGTACATCGCGTAAAGGATTCGCCGCTGGACGGGCTTGAGACCGTCGCGCACGTCCGGCAGCGCGCGGGACGTGATGACGCTGACGGCGTAATTGAGGTAACGCCGTTGCGCCTCGGCGGCCAGCGAGGCGTCGGCAGGCGGTGGCGGCTCGTCGGCGCCGCCGTTTGCGGCCCCGCCACCCCGCCGTCCACGCCCACCACCGGCCCCGCTCGCCTTGCCTGGTGTAGGAAGATCCAGCTGTCGGGAAGCCATCGCGCTAAGGTGTGATGGACCCTAAAGGACCAGGATCCGATTTGCAAGAAAAGCCCCGTTCTGCCGGACATTACTGCCGCAATATGACGATAGCGTTGGTGCTGGCGGCGGGTGCGCTCGGCGCCTCGCGCGGCCGCGCCGCCCTGAGCCCAGCCGTGCCATCCCCGCCACCCGTGGGGTCACCGCCAGCGCCCCCTGCCTCGCCGGCGGTCTTGCCCAGCTTCGCGGAGGACGTCGCCCCCATCCTGGACCGCTGGTGCGTCTCCTGCCACGGCGAGAAGGAAGCCCAGGCTGGCCTGCGCCTCGACGGCTACGAGGCCGCGATGAAGGGCGGCGAAGACGGCCCCGTCATCGTCCCGGGCGACCCGGCCGCCAGCCAGCTCCTGGCCCAAATCGAACGCCGCACCCGCCCCCCCATGCCACCCAAAAAACGCCTCCCCCGCGACCCCGTCGCCGTCATCCGCAGCTGGATCGCCACCGGCGCCGCGCCCTAACCCTCCGACGATCACCACTCCGTCCGACGATGTCGGCGCCGGAGCGCCGTCAGGCGCGAGTCCAAGCCCCCCGAAGGCCCGGCTCCGCCGGGCCGGCGCCGCCGTTAATCTGGGGGAATCTGGGGGTGCCCGTGAGGGGGCGAGCCCCCTCACGAAGCGAGCGAAGCGAGCGCTCTCAGTGGCAGTTCGTGAGATCGACGTTCACGGTCGTGCCGGTCGCGGGAACGATGCCGAGGTCGGCGTTGTTCGAGCAGGAGCTGGCCCGCATGATGCCGTTCGTCGACGTCGTGCAGTCGGTCGGTCCCGAGAACACGTTCCCCTGCGCGGCCAAAGACAGCGCCCCCTGCCCCGTCGCCATCGAGATGCAAAGTCCGGTGAGGTCGGCGTTCGCGCCCAGTGCGCCCTGAATCTGGTTCAGGCCCGGGTCGCCGGCGCTACCGAGATTGATGCCCGACAGATCATTCGAGGCCGACGACGAATCGGATGCAGTCAGGAACAGGCCGTTCAGCTTGTTGTTCAGCAGCACGCTGCGCCGGACCTTCACCTTCTCACCGCCGAAGAGCTGCACGCCCTGCTTGGTGTTGCCCCACGCCACCAGCCCCACCACCTGGCTCTGGGCGGCCGCGCCCGCGTTCTCGAAGATCTCCAGCCCGTCGAACGCGTTGCTGTTCGCCATCACCGTACCCTGGCCGTTCGGCGCCGGCGAGACGACGGGCACGCCGCTGATGTTCACCACGGCGGTCCCGGTCGCGTAGATGCCGTGCTGGGTGTTGTTGTTGAAGCTGCTGGGCGCTTGGCCGGCGGTGACCGTGACGTTCACGGTGCCACCCGCCACGTTGAGGCCGTCGTGCTTCTTGGCTGCGCTGCCGGCGTTCGTGACCGTCACGCCCTGCAAGATGTTCAAGGTTCCGTTCGCGACGGCGATGCCGTTGCCGCCCGTATTCTGGATGGTCACGTAGGAAATCGCAGCGGTCTTGCCGTTCCCCGGCGACACGCCGATGCCGATCCCGGAGCTGTTCGCGTTCCCGTCGATCGTGAGGGGCGCCGACGGATCCGGCGAGATCACGGCCTGATCGCCCACCAAGCGGAAGCCGCCGAAGGCGGTGTCGCTGGCCGCCGGCAGGTTCACGCGGATGGGGCCGGTCTTGGTTGCGATGGCGACGTTGGCCGGCACGACGATGGGCAGGGTCTCCGTCGTGTCCAGGGTGACGGTCAGGCCCGCCTGTCCGACGATCACGATCTTGGTGCCGGCCGCGCCGATGCTGCTGACGACGGATAGCGCGTGCGTGACGGTCTTGAAGCTGCAGCTGGGCGTGGCGACGCCGCCTGCCGTGCCGCTGCCGGTCGCGCTGGCGTCGTTGCCGTTCATCGGGTCGACGAAGTAGGTGTTGCCGGTCGCGGCCGAGCAGCCCGTGCAGCTGTTGTTCACGCAGCGGTAGGGCGAGCCCAGCGCCGCGCAATCGGCGTCGACGCAGCAGTTGCCCGAGGTGCAGATGTTGTTGCAGCAAAAGTCGCCGGCGTTGGCCGCGCAGGGGCCGCTGGATGCGCAAGCCGCCGAGACGCACTGTCCGGTGGTTGGCTGACCGGTGGTGGTCTGGCAGATGCGCGACGACCCATAAACTGGGTCGGATTGACACTGAGCATCACCGCTGCAGGGGCCGCAGTCGTTGGTGGTGACGGCGCCGCAGATCAACCCGATCTTCGACCCCGTGCAGTCGGCGCTGGTGCCGTGGCAATTCCCCAACTGGCAGATGCCCTGATAACAGATGTACCCGGCGCCGTAGGCGGTGTCGGACTGGCACTGGGCGTCGCTGGCGCACGGCCCGCAGGTGTCGGCGTGCGAGATGCCGCACAGCTGGCCGCTGGGGCAGTCGCTGGAAGGGCCGTGGCAGTCACCGGCGATGCAGGCGCCGGAAACGCAGACGGTGGTCACGCCGTAGCTCTGATCGCCCTGGCAAGAGGCGTCGCTGGCGCAGACGTGGCACGTGTGGGTCGGGCCGTCGCACAGCGCTCCGCCCGGGCAATCGCCGGACGTGCGGCACTGACCGGCCACGCAAACGTTGTTGATGCACAGGTGCTGCGGGCCGTAGGCGCTCACGCACGTCGCGTCGGTGGCGCACGCGCCGCAGTTGTGGCCGGCGTCGCAGATCTCGCCGCCGCCGCAGTCGCTGGTGCTGTGGCAGGTGCCCGACACGCAGGCGCCGCCGATGCAAAGGTGGTTCGTTCCGTACGCCGTCACGCACTCTGCGTCGGCCGCGCAGGCGTTGCAGGTGTAGTTGGCGGCGTTGCAGACTTGGCCCCCGCTGCAGTCGCCCGAGGTCCGGCACTGGCCGGCGATGCAGCCGCCGGCGATGCACAGATAACCGCTGCCGTAGGCCCCGACGCAGGCGGCGTCGGTGCTGCAGGCCCCGCACATGTGCGTCGTCAAATCGCAGACCTCGCCCGGGCCGCAGGTCGCGGCGGTGCGGCAGTTGCCCGCGACACAGCTGCCGCTCAGGCAAAGCTGCTGGCCGCCGTAGTTCGCCATGCAGTTCGCGTCATCGCTGCACGGAACGCAGTTGAGCGTGCTCGTGTCGCAGATCCGGCCGCCCCCGCAGTCGGCCGTCTGGCGGCAATCGCCGGCGACGCACAGGTTGTTCACGCACAGATGGTTCGCGCCGTAAGCGGAGACGCAGTCGCCGTCGGCCGAGCAACCGTTGCAGTCGAAGCGGGCGTCGCAGATCTTCCCTGTCGGGCAATCGCTGGCCGAGCGGCATTCGCCGGCGACGCAACCGCCAGAGACGCAGAGGTGTCCCGCGCCGTACGTCGACTTGCACACACCGTCGGTCGAGCAATCGGTGCAGAAGTTGTTCACGCACACCTTGCCGTCGCTGCAGTCGAGGAATGTGTGGCAATCGCCCGAGATGCACGCGCCCGACACGCAGACGTGCTGAGGCCCGTACCCGGAGCGGCAGGCGCTGTCCGTGGCGCAGGCGACGCAGGCGTTCGTCGCGCCGTCGCAGACCTGGCCGGCGGTGCAATCCGACGCCGACTGGCACCCCGCGGCACCGCCCATTCCAGCCACCCCGCCCATCCCAGCCACCCCGCCCGTTCCGCCCATCCCACCCAGCCCGGCGGCGCCGCCCGTGCCCGCCGCGCCGCCCATGTCCGCCGCGCCGCCCATGCCCGCCGCGCCGCCCATGCCCGCCGCGCCACCCGTTCCGGCCACGCCGCCCGTACTGGCCACGCCGCCCATCCCAGCCACGCCGCCGGTGCCCGCCATCCCCGCCGCGCCGTCAATCCCAGCTCCGCCGTCCATCCCGGCCTCGCCACCGGTGGCCTCGCCCCCGGTGCCGGGTCCGCCCATCCCGCCCTCGCCGCCCATCCCCGCCGCGCCGGCACCGCCCCCGCCGCCTGTGCTCGCGGCGGTGCCGCCGGAGCCGCCGCTCGCTTGGCCGCCGCCACCGCCCATGGCGTTGCTCTGGGCCGGGACGTTATCGCCGCACGAGGCGGCGAACATGGCGAGAATCGGAAGCACACTCGCCCAAACTGCAACTCGGCCGGCGGAACGGTAAGCCATCGCGCCGGTGGAACTCGTCAGCTCGCGCCGGAAACTTGACTGTGAGCGTCAGGTCCAGTGCCCATCAGATGGCTCAGGACTGCAGCTTCTTGCGCTTCCAACCGCGCGGCGGGCGCTTTTCGGCTGCGTTCGAGTTCGGTGGCGAGTAGTCCACCCAGCGGTAGCTGGGCGGCGAGCGCACGTCCATGTGGACGAAACCGCCCCGCGGGTAAATGCCGATCCCCATTCCGCCGCCATCCAGCGTCTCCGCGAACGCTTCGATCTTCTTGGGGCTGACGCCGGCGATTCGGATGTCGCTGGCGCGCGCTTTATAATGATTGCTGGTCTGCTTGCGCTGATTCCGGTAGCCCGAGACGATCTCCAGTGGGCGGTGGAAATGGTCGTACACGTGCGACAGCAGTGTCAGCAGCTGCGGGTCGATGTCCTTCTCGTCGTCGGTACGCCGGCAGCGCAGCACATGATTCAGCTCGGCGAGCGCGTCGAGGTTGTACGACCCGTCGGGATTGTAGATGTTGACGCTGGCTTTGTCGTTCGGGCTGTTCGCGCTGACGACGGTGATGTTGCCTGAGGGGCGTGGCAGCGGCTCGACGCGCAGCTTGTCCTCCGGAACGACGCGCCCGATGAAGCGCCCCTTCTTGCGGACCTTGGTGCGGGTCCGATGGGCGTGGGTGGGGCGCACTGTGTCAGCAGCGGCGCTGTCCTCTTCGCCCTCGGCGTCTCCGGATTGGGCGTGCGCGCGCGGCGCGAGGCCGACCAGCAGCGCAATTGCCGCCCCAAACGCCAGGTTGCGCAGCATGGACATCCAGGTTCGTCCACTCGGAAGCCGGAGGTCAACCAAAAACTTGGTGTGGCCCGTCACGCCTGGCCCAGTTTCAGACAATGTCGGAGGATGTGGGCCGACCGCGTGCGACGACTTCACGTCGCGCGTCTGACACGCCCCGTCAGGGTTGCGGCGGCGGAACGTGGCTGGGAAGGTGCAAGAGGTCGACGGCCAGACGCTCTGCCACGCTGAAAATGCGATCGTCCCTATAGAACTCGCCGTAGACGATCCGCCGGATCCCGACGTTGGCGATCTGCTTGAAGCAGTTCCAGCAGGGGCTGGCGGTCACGTAGATCGTGGCGCCGTCGATCATCACCCCGTTCTTCGCGGCCTGGATGATGGCGTTCGCCTCTGCGTGGATCGTGGCCACGCAATGGTCGTTTTCCATCATGTGGCCCGCGTCCATGCAGTGAGGCATGCCGCGAATCGATCCGTTGTATCCCGTCGACAGGATGGTTCGGTCCCGGACGATCACGGCGCCGACGAACTTGCGCGGACAGGTCGAGCGTGAAGCGACGACCTGCGCGATGTTCATGAAGTACTGATCCCACGGCACCCGCTGGTCCATCCCTCTTGTCTAACACGCACGGCAGATAGACCGGGCGGGACTTGTGGCGCGCCTTTGGTAGTATCCGCCGGCCCCGTGGACTGGAAAACGACGCTCAACCTCCCGAAGACCGAGTTTCCCATGCGCGCCGATCTCGCGCGGCGAGAGCCCGAGTGGCTCGCGCGCTGGGAGCGCGAGCGGCAGTACGAGACCATTCTCGACGCGCGACAGGCCGCCGCCGCGCCCGCGTTCGTCTTGCACGACGGTCCGCCCTACCCGACGGGCGGCATCCACTACGGCACGGTTCTGAACAAGGTCCTCAAGGACCTGGTCATCCGGTCGCAGCTGCTGATGGGAAAGCGCGCCCAGTTCCGGCCGGGCTGGGATTGCCACGGCCTGCCCATCGAGCAGCAGGTCGAAAAAGAGCTGGGGCCGAAGGCCAAGGAGATGGACGCGGCGGCCTTTCGCGGCAAGTGCGAGCAGCACGCGCTGAAGTTCGTCGACGTCATGCGCGCCGAGTTCAAGCGGCTCGGCTGCCTGGGCACCTGGGACGACCCCTATCTGACGCTGTCGAAGGACTACGAGGCGACCATCGCGCGGCAGCTGGCCGGCTTTGCGCGAGCCGGGCTCATCTATCGCGACAAGAAGCCGGTGCACTGGTGTCTCACGCACCGGACGGCGCTGGCCGAGGCCGAGGTCGAGTACGAGGACCACACCTCGCCCTCGATCTACGTTCGCTTCCCGATCGCCGGCGACCTGGGCAAGGCCGACCCGCGCCTGCGCGATCGCAAGGCGGCGTTCGTCATCTGGACGACCACCCCCTGGACGATGCCGGCCAACCTGGCCGTGGTCGCCAACCCAGAGCTGGACTACGTCGCGATTCCCGCTGGCGACGAGCTGTTAATCGTGGCGGCCGGCCTGGCCGACGCGTTCCTGGCCGCGACCGGCATCCAGGCGCCCGCCGAGAGCTGGATTCGCATCCCGCGCGAGGGCTTTCGCGCGCTCGAGGGGACGCGCTACCAGCCGCCGTTCCCACGCGCCGAGGGCGATGCCGAGCGCGATTACCGCCTCTGGTTCGCGCGGCACGCCACGCTCGAGGCGGGCACGGGGCTCGTGCACACGGCGCCCGGCCACGGCGCCGACGACTACGTGGTCGGACGGGAGCACGGCCTTACGATCTTCGCGCCCGTCGACGAACAGGGGCGGCTCACGGCGGACGCCGCCGTCGATCCCGCGCTGCAGGGGCTGCGCGTGTTCGACGCGAACCCCAAGATCGTCCAGGCGCTGGCCGACCGCGGGCTCTTGCTGAACAAGCCGGGCGAGACGCTCCGACATCAGTACCCCTGCTGCTGGCGGTGCAAAAACCCGATCATCTTCCGCGCCACCCTGCAGTGGTTCGCGCGCCTGGGCGACGCGGACGACCCCAAGTCCCTGCGGCGGCACGCGCTGGACGAAATCGCGCGCACCCAATGGATCCCCACCTGGGGCGAGAACCGCATCCGCGGCATGATCGAGGCGCGCCCCGACTGGTGCCTGTCGCGCCAGCGCCTGTGGGGCGTTCCGATCCCGGCCTTTCGCTGCGCGAGCTGCCGGAATGATCTGCTGGACGCCGAGGTTATCGAGCACGTGGCCGAAATCTTCGCGCGCGAGGGGTCGAACGCGTGGTTCTCGCTGCCGGCCGAGGCGCTGTTGCCGTCGCCCGCGCCGACCTGCCGGTGCGGCAAGGCCCAGTGGGAAAAGCAGCACGACATCGTCGACGTCTGGTTCGAGTCGGGCGTCTCGTGGGCGGCGGTCGCCGACGGCAAGCTGGTGAACCCGGGCGACAAGGTCGACCTTTATCTGGAGGGCGCCGACCAGCACCGCGGCTGGTTCCACTCGTCGCTGTTGACCTCCGCCGCCACGCGCGGCCAGGCGCCCTACAAGGCGGTGCTGACGCACGGGTGGGTGCTGGACGAGCGCGGCAAGGTCTACTCCAAGTCCGAGATCGCGCGGGCCCGCGCGGCCGGCGCCAAGATCGATTACGTCGATCCCGGCGTCTGGATGCAGAAGAACGGCGCGGAGCTCCTGCGCCTGTGGACCGCGGCGGGCGACTACCAGTCGGACATCGTTTTTTCGCAAACGATCCTCAACCAGCTGTCGGAGTCGTACCGGAAGATTCGCAACACCTGCCGGTACCTGTTGTCGAACCTGTACGACTTCGTGCCGGCGCGCGATCGCCTGGACGACGATCAGCTGCGCGAGGTGGACCTGCTGGCGCTGGGGGTGCTGCGCGAGCGCGACCACCAGGTGTTCGAGGCGTACCGCCGGTACGCGTTCCACGACGTGGTCCGCCTGCTGACCGATTACGTCATCACGGTTTCGGCCGAGTATCTGGACCCGGCCAAGGACCCGCTTTACTGCGAGGCGCCCGCCTCGCCGGTTCGCAAGAGCGTGCAGACGGCGGTCTATGAAATCGCGCGCACGCTGTCGCTCTGGATGGCGCCCATTCTTTGCTTCACGGCCCAGGACGTCGCCGACGAGCTGTCGCGCGTGACCGGCGAGCCGTTCGACGTGCACGCGGTCGTGCGCGACGAGGTCGTCCCGGCCGGCAAGGCGCCCGGACAGCCCAACCGGCGCTGGACCGACGAGATTCGCCCCCGGCGCGAGGCGGTGCTGCAGGCGCTGGAGTCGTTCCGCGCCGCCGGTCACAAATCGCTGGAAGCGGCCGTGACGGTGCAACCAAGCGCGGCCGAGCGGCCGCAGTGGGAGTGGAACCGCGACTTGTTGACCGAGCTCTGCATCGTTTCGAAGCTGACCGTCGAAGAGGGGTCCTTCGCCGAGACGCGGGTAACCGTCGCCGAGGCGCCGGGGCCCACCTGCCCGCGCTGCTGGCGGCGCACCGGCGATCCGCCGACGCCCGGCGCGGCGGCGCCCGATCTGTGCCGCCGTTGCGCGGGTGCGGTGACGCCCTCGGGGAGCGGCGCGTGACGCCGGTCCGCAAGAAGTACGTGCTGTTCTCGGCGTTCGCGCTGGTCAGCCTGGTCCTGGATCAGTGGACCAAGGTGCTGGCGCGCAATTACCTGCAGCCGCGCGGTCCCATGAACCCAAAGGTCGTCATCCCCAACTTCTTCGACCTGCGTTACGCCGAGAACCCGGGCGTGGCGTTCAGCATGTTCCAGGACCTGCCGGGCGGCCGCGTGCTGCTGACCCTGCTGGCCTTGGCGGCGCTCGGGATGGTGATTGCCTATCTGCGCAAGACGCCCGTCGAAGCCACGCGCCTGCACACCGCGCTGGGCCTGATCGGCGGCGGCGCGGTGGGCAACTTGGTCGATCGGGTGATGTACGGCCGGGTCACCGACTTCATCGTCTGGAAGAAAGGGACCCTCGAGTGGCCCGCGTTCAACGTCGCCGACGCCGCGCTGTGCGTCGGGGTCGGCCTCATGTTGCTGGACATGTTCCGCAACCGGAAGGAAGCGGCTTCGTCGGCCTGAGCGGCGCGCCGCAGGAGTGGCCTTGCATCCGGTCCTGTTCACAGTTCCCTTTGGCCGGCGCGAGATCGCGATCAGCACATACGGCGTCCTGGTGACCGCCGGTCTGGCGCTGGGCGTCTGGGTCGCGCAGCGCCAGGGGAGCCGCCGCGGGTTCGACAGCGGCCGGGTGATGGACCTGGCGTTCTGGACCATCGTCGCTGGCCTGATCGGCGCGCGCCTCACCTACGGCGTCGTGAACGCGCGCGCGTTCTGGCTGGCCTGTACCGAGGGGCCCGGCCCCTGGTGGCACGACTGTACGAGCGTCTTGCGGCTGTGGGAGGGTGGCCTGGTTTTTTACGGAGGCGTTGCGGCCGCGACCGGGGCGGGCTTCCTGTTCGCGCGGCGACAGGGGTGGTCGTTCGGCGACGTGGGCGACGTGGGGGCGCCGGCGCTGGCAATCGGGCACGCGTTCGGGCGGCTGGGATGCTTTGCCGCCGGCTGCTGCTTCGGCAAAGAGACCGCCGCGCGCGTGGGCGTGGCGTTTCCGCGCGGCAGCGTCGCCTTCGACGTCCTGAGGCAGGCCGGCGCGGTGCCGTTCGGCGCCGGCGAGACGCCGCCGCTGCACCCCACCCAGCTGTACGAGGCCGCCGGTGAGGCCGCCATCTTCGCCGTGCTGTGGGTGGCCGCCCCGCGCCTGCGGCAGCGGCCGGGCGCGCTTTTGGCCCTCTACCTGAGCCTCTACGCGGCCCTCCGGTTCGTCGTCGAGATCTTCCGCGGGGACGCGCTGCGCGGGATGGTGTTGTCCCTGCAGACACCGCGGCTGGCCGGGCGCCTGGGGCTGCCGGCGGGCCAGCCGCTGTTTCTGTCCGTCGGTCAGCTGGGTAGCCTGGCCATCGCCGCGGTGCTGCTCACGCTGGCGGTGCGGCACCAGCGAGCGACGCAAACGCCCGCGCCTTGACCTCCGTCTCGGCCAGCTCGCCCTCGGGCGTCGAATCGATCACGATCCCACCACCGACCGACAGCTCGAGGCGCGCGTTGCGCAGGGTTGCGGTTCGGATCGCGACGGCCAGATCCAGATCACCGGCCGCGCCCAACCAGCCGGTCGCGCCCGTGTAGACGCCGCGCGGCCCGCGCTCGAGCTCATCGATGATCTGCATGGCGCGCCGCTTGGGGGCGCCCGTGATCGAGCCGCCCGGGAAGGTCGCCTGCATGAGCGCCGCCAGCCCGACACCCGCGCGCAGGAGGCCGCGCACCGTGCTTTCGAGGTGATGGACGGTCGGCAGCGAAACGACCCGCGCCAGCGTCGCCACGTCGACGGTACCCGGCCGGCAGACGCGCCCCAGATCGTTTCGCTCGAGATCGACGATCATGACGTGTTCGGCGCGGTCCTTGTCGGAGGCGCGCAGAGCGGCGATGGCCGCATGGTCTTCCGCCGGCGAGGCGCCGCGCGGCCGCGTCCCTTTGATCGGGCAGGTCTCGACGACGCCGTCGGCGTTCATCGCCAAGAACCGCTCGGGCGAATTGCCGAAGAGGGCCCCGCCCGCGCCGTCGGCCATGAAGATGGCGTACGGCGCGGGAGCCGCCGCCCGCAGCAAGGCCGCGATGTGGGCCGGCTCTCCCGTCCAGGCTGCCGTCAGGCGGCGCGACAGGTTCACCTGATAGGCGTCACCGGCGGCCTCGTAGGCCAGAATCCGGCGGACGCCGGCCAGGAAATCCGCCGGCGCGTCGAGGGGCGACAGGTGTCCCAGCAAGGGCGCCGGGGCGGGGTCCCGAGGCTGCAGCAGGCGATCGCGCAGGGCGGCCGCGGCGTGCTGGTCACGCGCCAAGATCGTCGCGTCGCGGGACTGCCCCAGCGTCCAGACGGCGTCCGGGAACTGGAATGAGAACAACGGCTCGCCCGCG
The DNA here is from genome assembly GCA_963737345.1 of uncultured Pseudomonadota bacterium. Classification (GTDB taxonomy): domain Bacteria; phylum Myxococcota_A; class Polyangia; order Fen-1088; family Fen-1088; genus JADGRB01. The sequence continues at coordinate 758,607 of CAVTSM010000003.1, forward strand.
ACCCGCGGATCGGCCGGCAACCCGACCAGCCGCCGCCCCAGCTCGTACGAGAACCAGCCGACCGCCACCGGCACGCCGGCTGGCACCGTCCCTTGGTCGGCCCAGCGGGCTCGCGTCTCGCGCCACGCCTCTTCCAGCCAGGCGAGATCCGACGGCGATCGTCCCTCGAGGACGGCGACGGGCTGAGCCCCGACCAGCTCGCGCGCGGTGCCTCCCGCGCCGCGCGCCGACAGCCAGAAGCCGGCGCCCACCCGGCGGGCCGCCTCGGCGGGCGGCAACAGCGGCCCGGCAGCCGCGATCACGCCGGCGTGCGCGGCTGCGCCAGCGCCGCTGAGAGGAAATGCCGCATGTACTGGGCGCCGGAAAACAGCGAGACCACCGTCGAGACGTAGAGGACGACCAGGCCGGCCAGGTGGTAGTCGACGGTCTTGCTGGTTCCCAACATCGGGTACCGGAAGTGAATCAACAGCATCATGATCGAGACCAGCTGCAGCGCCGTCTTGATCTTTCCGCTGTCGCTGGCGGAGATCACCATCCCTTGCGCCGCAGCGATGCTGCGCAGGCCGCTGACCGCGAGGTCTCGCCCGATGGTCACCACGACGACCCAGGCTGGGGCGCGAGAGAGCGCCACCATGAACACCAGAACCGCCGTGACCAGCAGCTTGTCCGCCAGCGGGTCCAAAAACTTGCCCAGCGTGCTGACCTCGCCGCGCGTGCGGGCCAGGTAGCCGTCCAGCGCGTCGCCGGCGGCGGCGGCCAGATAAAGGAGGCTGGCGATGAAGGTGCGCAGCGGGCTGAAGTTGTCGATGAACACCAGCACGAACGGAATCAGCGCGACCCGGCTCATCGTCACCAGGTTGGGGACGTTGGTCAGCTCACGACGCAGCGACGGGGCAGCCAAGGTCGTCAGCCCCCCGCCTCCAGCAACACGATGCCCTCTCCGTCGCAGGCGAGCTGGAACGGCGCCGACGTGCCCCCCGATGGCGGCGCGTGCGGGATCAGCCGCCCCACCCAGCCGAACAGCCGCGCCGCCGAAAGCAGCGTGGGCGCCTGGCCGCCGACCTGGATGGCGATCGGCTCGCGCGGCATCGCCAGCGCGACGATCCCGCGCCCGCGAAACTGCAGCATGGCGACGCCGCTGTCCTTGAGGACCCCCGCCTCCCAGGCCAGCGCGCCTTCGAACGCCAGCACACGGTCCTCGCGCACGTAAAGGACGTCGTCCGCCAATCGCAGCGGCATCCAGCGATCGGGTGCCCCGGCGACCCACACCGCCCCGGCCCCCGTCAGGCGAAAGAACGGGACGGCCGGCGAGGCGCCCAGCGGCTCCCCCGTCAGCCGCCCGTGGGCGCGCCGGAGGCCGGCCTCCCACTGCAGCGAGCCGGTCCCTGCCAACGCAGCGTCGGCGCGGACGTAGACCTCGTCGGCGACGACCAGCCTCAGGGCCCCCCGCGGCACCGGCGGCGAGAGCGCCTGGCCGAGGAGAGAACGCACGTAGGCCAGCAACGGCGCCGGGTCGGGCTCGGGCTGCCGCAACGGTTCGGCCGCCGTCCGGGCCCCGTCCTTGGGGGGCGTGACGGGAGGCTGCGTCGGGCGCCGGCGACGACCGATCGAGGTGGGCTCGCCGGCCAGCGGCGGAAGCGGCGAGGCCAGCGCCATCGGGGGAGAGGGTGCGGCGCGGCCGAGGTCGCCCGGGGCCTGGAAATCACCGGTGGCGCCGCCGGCCAGGGTTCCTCCCTCGCGCGCCAGAGCCGGGCGCTGCGTCTGGGCGGTCTGCTCGAGCTCCGCCGCCAAAGCATCCTGACCGGCCCGCCGGAAGGCGGCCGCTGCCTCGACCACCGCGCCGCGCTTGGCGAAGCCGTAGCCGAGATAGCTCCACGCCCGCGTGTCGCCGGGGGCCAGCCGCACGGCCATCTCCAGCTCCGGCAAGGCCTCGTCGAGGTGTCCCAGTTTGAGGGCCAAGAGCCCCAAGTTGCGTCGCGCGTCGGCGTCGTTGGGCGCCGCGGCGACCAGCTCGCGGTAGGTCGCCCGCGCCTCGTCGAGGCGTCCCAACTTGTACCGGACCAGGGCCAGCAACGTCAGCGCCTTCGCGTCGGCCGGCGCGAGGTCGAGCGCATGCCGGATGGCCGCTTCGGCGTCACCGAACTTGTTGGCGGCCACCAACTCGCTGGCGGTGGCCAGGTGGGCGATGGAAGGCGCGACTGTCATCGGCCCGGCTCGGCGATCAGCGCTCCGCCGTCGGACCGGGCGCGCGGTACTGCTCGTACCGGCGCAAGACCGACGCCACATAGGCGTGCGTGGTTTCGTAGGGCGGGATGCCCCCGTATTTGTCGACGGCCGCTGGGCCGGCATGATACCCGGCGACCACCTTCACCCGCTCTTCGGAGGAGCAGACCGCCAGCGGCGGGGCTTCGGTTCCAACCGCAGCGGCGGGCGGCGGCGTCTTGCAGAAACGCCGCGCGAGCACCTGCAGATAGCGGGCGCCACCCATGATGTTCTGGCGGGGGTCGAAGGCGTCCGTCACGCCCATGAGCCGCGCCGTCGAGGGCAGAAGCTGCATCAGCCCTTGCGCCCCGGCGCTGGAGACGACGTGCGGATCGAAGTCCGACTCTGTCTTGATGATGGCGCGCAAAAACGCTTCCGGGATCCCGTAGAACGCCTGCCCGTCCAGGATGTCGCGATCATAGCGAGTGGCGCGGGCGGGCGAGGCGTCGCGCGGGGGCACCAGATCCGTCACGCCCCGCAGCGCGGCCGCCTTACCCGGTCCGGTCTTGAAGAGAACCTTCCAGTGTCCGCCGGCGGGCGTCTTGTTCGTGAACTCGACGACGCCGTCGGCGCGCTCGCGCGACCAGAACGTGCCGGCGCGCACCGGCATCGCCAGCGCGGCGACGAGGGTTGCGAGCACCAGGGCGGCCGCCCGATTCATGGGGTGATCGTAACACGGGCCGGACAGGGGTCGAGGACGAGGACGATGACGGCAAGGGGTAGAGTTGGGGGGTGTTGTAGAGTTGGGGGGTGTTGGAGACGGATTATCTGGTCATCGGTTCGGGGCTGGCTGGATTGACCTTTGCGCTGCGGGCCTCGGCGCACGGGCGGGTGGTCGTCGCGACCAAGCGGGCACCGGCGGACGCGAACACCTGGTACGCGCAAGGGGGCGTGGCGGGGGCAATGGATCCGGAGGACGCGGTTGCGGCGCACGTCGAAGACACGCTGCGGGTCGGCGACGGGCTTTGCCATCGCGACACGGTCGAGATCTGCGCGACCGAGGGGCCCGAACACATTCGGTGGCTGGCCAACGAGCTGGGGGTGCCTTTCGACCGGGATGCCGCTGGGCAGCTGGCGCTGGGGCGCGAGGGCGGGCACACGGCCCGGCGCATCGTGCACGTGAAGGACACGACCGGCGCCGCCATTCAAGAAGCGCTGCTGCGCAAGGTCGCCGAACGGTCCGACCGCATCACGATGCTGCCCGACAACGTGGCGATCGATCTGCTGACGACCGCCAAGTACGGCGGCCCGAACGCCGTGTTCGGCGCGTACCTTCTGGATCAGCGCACCGGGCAGGTGGTGACGGCCGTGGCGCGCGCGGTGATCCTGGCGACGGGCGGCTCGGGCAAGGTCTACCTCTACACGTCGAACCCGGACGTCGCGACCGGAGACGGCGTGGCGATGGCGTACCGGGTCGGCGCCCGGATCGCCAACATGGAGTTCTTCCAGTTCCACCCGACGGTGCTGTATCACCCGGCGGCAAAGTCCTTCCTGATCAGCGAGGCGCTGCGCGGCGAGGGGGGCGTCCTGCGGCTGCGCGACGGGACCGCCTTCATGCCGCGCTATCACGAGATGAAGGACCTGGCCCCGCGTGACGTGGTGTCGCGCGCCATCGACGCCGAGATGAAGCGGACCGGCGACGACCACGTGGTGCTGGACATGACCCACCTGCCGGGCGACTTCCTGGTCGAGCGGTTCCCCAACATCCACCGCAAGTGCATGGAGCTGGGCATCGACATGCGCCGGCAACCAATCCCGGTGGTGCCAGCCGCGCACTATAGCTGCGGCGGCGTGCTGGTCGACGAGCACGGCCGCTCGACGGTGAAGAACCTGTACGCCATCGGCGAGGTGTCGATGACCGGCTTGCACGGCGCTTGCCGGCTGGCCTCGAACTCGCTGCTGGAGGCGATGGTCTTCGGGGCGCGCGCCGCCGACGACGTTCGCGACGTGTCCGTCGACCGCCCCCCGCAGGTCGCGCCCTGGTACGCGGGCGAGGCCGGCTCACCCGACGAGGCCGTCGTGGTCAGCCACAACTGGGACGAGATCCGGCGGTTGATGTGGAACTACGTCGGGATCGTGCGCACCGACCGCCGGTTGCAACGCGCGGCGCGGCGCATCGAGCTGATCCGGTCAGAGATCCGCGACTATTATTGGAACGCGAAGATCACCGGAGATCTGGTCGAGCTGCGCAACATCGCGCTGGTCGCGGACCTGATCATCGAATCGGCGCGCCGCCGGCCCGAGAGCCGCGGCCTGCACTTCAACACCGACCACCCCGACAAGGATCCGCGCCTCGCCCGCGACACCGTTCTGGCCCGCGGCGACGGGCCGGTCGTTTAGGGCGAGTAAGCGGGGCTCCGCTCGCTTTTGGTTGAGGGGACGCCGGAGCGTGTGTCCCCTCCGTGCTCAAACAGGTCCTCGCGGGTCCATCCCGGATCTGCTCGGCACCCGCCATAGACCGCTGCGGAACTGCGCGCGGAGGGGACACAGGCTCCGACGTCTTCTCAACCCGCCGCTCCGCTCCACCTTGGTACCGCCTCCCATTCCGGATCCTGACGCGAGCGTCACAGGCGGAGCGGGGGACTAGGCCCAATGCCGTTCGGTTAAGCGCCAGGACAGGAGGGACGCCAAGAGACCCGGAGGAGCCATCAGAAATCTCATGAGGATTTCAGAAGTGCTTGCCGCAGCGATGGAGGTCTATGGTTTCGGACCAGCTTGCTCCAGTCGTGAAACCTCGTCGATCCAGCTCCTGGCGTCCTCGCGTCCTGGCGCTTAACCGAACTGCATTGGGACTAGGCTGGGTCGGCGACCAGGGCGAAGTAGCGGGGGCTTTTGTGGTCGGTCGCGCCGAACTCGTCGACGACCGGTCCCTTCCAGACGGATTTGATGTTCGCGGTCAGCTGCAGCTTCTGCACGTCGCCGACGTGGAACGACCGCACTTTGCCGGACACGACGGACTTCATCTTGTCCTTGATGGCCGAGCGCGGCTGGCGCGGCTTGTAATGCGCGACCAGGATCATTTGCTTGTCCATTGGCCCGCCGATGACCTGGTACTTCATGACGTAGGCATAGTCGTAGAGCTCGTCGTCGGGGAACTTGCCCGGAATCTCGATCAGCTTGGCGGTGACGGTGATCGGCGCGGTCGCCGGGGGCGTCGCGGGCGGGGCGGCGGCTGGTCCGTCGGCGCGCGCCGCGCGGTGCGCGACGGCCGCGCTCAGCAACAACATGGCGCCCGCGAGCACAGCGCGTCGAGCGCCTCTTCGGAACGTGAACAGCATCATGGGGATGGCGTCCTTTCGTGGGTGTCACCGGTGACGCGCTGCTGTTTGAGGAGCGCGAGGTTGTGGTCGAGGCCCGGAAGGTCCGGACGCGCGCGCGCAGCCTGCTGGTATGCCGCCTCTGCCTGGTCCAACGCGCCTTGCAGCTGGCGCACCGCGCCCAGGCTGGCCTCGGCCTCGGCGAAGGCCGGGAGTGCGGCGGCCGCGCGATCGTAGGCGACCGCCGCGCCGGCCAGGTCGTGCGCGGCGCGCAGGTGGTTGCCGGCGTTGAACCAGTGAACACCGGCAAGCTCGGAGGGATCGAGCGCGCGGAAATAGGGGGAATCGCCCCCCTGCGGCCAGGGGCCGTACTTCGTTCGGTACCAGGCGTCCGGCATGGACTCGCCGCGCCGGAGCAGCTCGATGTTGCGGTGAGCCGGCTCGCGCGTGCGGACGAAGAAGTGCCCCGGGACCATGACGCCGTCGAGCCCGACGCCCAGGCGCTCGGCCAGGACCAGATACAGCGCGCCCAGGCCCAGGCAGCTGGCGCGCCGCTGCGCGACGACGGACGGCAGGCGGAAGAACTTGACGTCTTGGCTGGCGATCTCGCGTTCGAAGCCGAGCTGGTCGAACACGACCGCGTTCAGGTCGGCGATCCAGTCGCCGCCGCCGCCACGCCGGTGGCGCTCGCGAACCTGCGCGGCGATCTCGTTGACGCGCACCCAGCTGTCCGCGACGTCCGTGGGCGCGGCGCCCAGATCGGCCGCCAGGGCCAGGATGGTGCTGGACAGCGGTCCCGGTGGGCGCGCGGCCAGGCCATCGCGCGCGCATCCACCGGTCGCCATCGCGACAGCGGCCAGCGTGAAGCGCGCCGGCCCGAGCGGCAACGGCCTCATCGCTCCCAACCCTCGCCGAAGTCGAAGAGGTCGCGGGCGGTCATCATCCAGATGACCAGCTTCTTGCTGGAAAGCGCCCCCTCCCCTCGCCGCAGCAGCTTGGTGCGCACGTTGGGGCCGCCGCCGTAGCTCATGACCAGGTCGACCGGCGCCCCGACCTCGCGCGCGATGTGCGCCGAGACGCCGGCGTGCTCGCAGTCCATCAGCTCGTAGACGCCGGTGAAGCTGTCGCCCAGCAAGACGATCGGGCTGTCCGGATCGTCTTCGTAGAGCGCGCCGTCGGGGCTCACCATCTGATGCCCGACCAGCGTGGCCGGGGCGACCTTGGCCTGCTCCGCTTCCGGCAGGCGCGAGACGAGGTCGCCGTGCCGGGTGAAGGACGCGTCCTTGCTGCGATAGACGCGCGGATGCGCGCCCAGCGGCCGGTACCAGGGATAGCGGCGGACACGTTCGGCGACCAGCTTCGCGGCGAGCTCGAGCCCGCGCGCGCCCCAGTGCGTGTCCTGCGCCTGATAGAGTGGTTCGCCCTTGCCCGCCGCCGGATCCCGCGCGCGCTCGTTCGCGAACGCCGGGATCAGATCGAGGGTCTCGACCCCTTTTTCCGCCAGCTCGAGGAGAAACTTGCGCTCGAACGGATTGACGACCTGGCCGGCGAAACGCCGGACCGGCGTCTGGTCGCCGCCCGGCGCGGTGGCCGCCCGCTCGGGATACATCTCGACTTTGGTCGGAACCGGGACGAACAGCAGATCGACGCCGTGCTTGGCCAGCAGATCTCGGAACCGGACGATGGCCGGGATCGGGTTTTTGTCCCCACGCTGCTTGCCGAGGTCACCGCCGAGCACGTAGGACATCGATCGGGCGTAGAACAAAAACCCGTCGGCGCCCGCCAGCGCTTTGGCTCCGGGCGGCAAGTTGGCCAGGCGGCGCTCGAGGGCAGCCTGGAACGGCGCGACCTCTTTCTGCCACGCGGACCAGGAACCGCCGTGCGCCGCCAGCTCGGCGCGGATGGCGCGCGCGGTGGAGGCCGCATCGGGGGTTGGCTTGCTGGCGGCAAGCTTGGGCCAGGCATTCGACGCCGTGGCCGCTGTGGCGCCGCCCTCTTCCTCGCCGACCAGAAAAACGTTGTACACGGCCTTGCCGGACGGCTTTCCGCGCATGACGACGGTCGGGTGATCGAAATGAAGCGACCCAACCTCCTTGCGGATGTCGGGCTCGGTGTCGTCGGACGGCCAGCCACCGCGCGCGTCGACGAGGTCGGTGTTGTAGGAGGGATACCAGTAGGAAGCCAGCTGGTGCGCCCAGCCGGTCACCTCTGCGGGCGAGAGCGGCCGCCCCGCGTAGTCCTCGCGGACGAACCGGGCGATCGCCGTGGGATCACCCAGCCCCACGGGATCGGCTTGCCCGTAGAGCTCTGGGAATCCGTCGCCGTCCTCGTCGGGCAGCTTGGAGAAGGCGCGAAACCAGGGAGCGAGCTCGATCTTGATCCAGAGCTCGACGGGCCGGCCTGCGCCGGGATCGTGCAGATAGGCCTCGGCGGCGGTCTGCCGCACGATCTGGGGGCCACCGGCCAACCCCCAGCTCTCGGCGCGAACCCGCCCCACCACGTCCTCGAGGCGATCGGCGCCGGCGACGTGCTTGGCCGCGAGGAGCTCGACCAATGGCGCCAGGGCCACGGGGTGCGCCCGTTCCTCGGCGGTGAGAGGCGTCGCCTCGATGGACGCGGTCAGCGAGGCGCGCACGATCGCGCCGTCGAACGGGTGACTGGCGTCTGGCCGCTTGCCGGCATCGGCGTCGCGCTCAGGCGCCGGATCGGCGTTCATGAAATTGGCGTGGTACGCGGCGTAGTCCAGGCTGGCCCGCGTCGGGCGCGTCACCCGCCGAATCAGAATCTGCGAGCGGAGGCGATCGTAGTGCGGATTGACGGTCTCCACATCGGCGCGCTTCGCGAGCTGCGGCGGGCCTTTTGGTGAACCCGTTTCGGCGCGCCAGGGAAACGCCGGCCCGCCGGTTGCGCAGGCGCCGGCCAGCGCCGCCCAGGCCACCGCTGACATCCAGGGCGACACGCGCCGCCGATCAGCCCGCATAGCCACCGCGCCGGAATCGCCAGAGAACGCGCAGCACGCGCACCCCGTAGGTGAGGGGATTGAGGTGCGACACCTCGTCGCCGTAGTGGGTCGGGATCGGCTCCTCGCCGACGGCCAGGCCGCGGGCGCGCGCGGCGGCGATCGCCTCCAGGTCGAAGTCGAAGCTGTCGCTGAGCCGCGCGAACGGAATCGCCGCCAGCGCGCGCGGGCCGTACACCAGGTACCCGCTGTGGAAGTCCGTCAGAGGAACGCCCAGCACGCGTCGCTCCAGCTTGTTGAGCGCCCAGTTGCCGGCGATCTTGTAGCGGGGCATGCCGCCGGTTCGCGCGCCGCCGCCCGCGATCCGCGAGCCTTGCAACAGATCCAGGCGCCGCCGCTCGAGCGCGGTCACCAGATCTCCCAGCAACTCGGGCCCGTATTGCCCGTCGGCATGGACTGTGCCGACGACCTCCGCGCCCGCCGCTTGGGCGGCGGCCAAACCGTCCTTCATCGCGGCTCCATAGCCACCGTTGGCGGGCCGCTGGATGACGACGACCTCTGCGTGGCGCGCCGCCAGCGCGCGCGCCACGGTCGCGGTGGCGTCACGGCTCCCATCGTCGACCACCACGATCCGCTCGAGGTCGGAGGGCGGCGAGGCGAGGATCCGCTGCACGACGCCCTCGAGGTGCCGGGCGGCGTTGTACGCGGGCACGACCACCACGACACGCATCAAGCGCGCCGCCCGCCCGCGGCCACGCGCGCCGGCGGCGGCGCCTGGGCGGCGATCTGTTCGGCGTAGCGGGCCCGGTAGTCGGTCACGATCGCGGGCAGCATCTGAGGCAGGCTGCGCCGCGGCCGCCAGCCGAGGAGGCGGGTCGCCTTGGCGATCGACGGAACGCGAACCGCCGTGTCGTCATAGCCTTCGCCGTAGAACGCCTCGGCGTCGATCCGTTCGAACCGCGCCGGGGGCGCGTGCGGTGTTTGCGCCCGGTAGGCGTCGGCCAGCCCGCGCCCCAACGCCCGAATGGTGACGTCGTTGCGCGGGTTGCCGAGGTTCAGGATCTCTCCCTGGCAGACCTCGGGGCGGTCCAGGATCCGACCGATCGCCGCCACGAACTCGCCGACGTCCAGGAACGAACGCCGCTGCCGGCCACCGCCCACGAGCTGCAGGGGCGTGCCGCGCATGAGCGCGTTCAGGAAGCAGGCCAGAACGCGCGGAACACCTTCGCCGTCGATGCCCGGAATGAAATCCATTCGCGGGCCGATCACGTTGAACGGGCGGACGATCGTGAAGGGTAGCCCGCCGTGGCGCCCGTGCGCCCAGATCACGCGCTCGAGGAGTTGCTTGGCCGCCGCGTACGTCCAGCGCTCACGTGCGACCGGGCCCAGGAACAGGGCCGTCTCGTCCTCGACCATCGCGCGCATCGGTCGGCCGGCGGCATCGAGCGCGCTGCGCCCGTACACCTCGCAGGTCGAAAAGTGAATCAGCCAGCGCTGCCGCTCGGCGCACAGCTTCACCAGCGGCACCAGGTCCGTGAAGCTGGCGTCGATGACGTCCAGCGGGCGCGTGTTGTACAGCGCCGGATTGCAAATCGCGGTCAGCGACACCACGACGTCGGCGTCGCCGGTGATGTCGTCAAGCAGGCCGGGCTCGCCGATGTCGGCTTCGATCCGCCGCACGCCTGGCAGCCGGCCGGCCAGCTTGTCGAGGTTGCGATCGACCGCCAGAATTTCTGTGCCGGCGGCTTGCGTGTCGGCCCGCGCCGCCAGGTGCGGCACCAGGTGCGAGCCGACGAAACCGCCGGCGCCGAGGATCGCGATGCGGCGGGGCTTGTCCGGCACGGCTCGCGCCCGATGGCGCCCGCCCGGCCGACTGGTCATCGTTCGCCGCATGTCGGAATGCCTAGGGTGCCGCCGCGCCGGGGATGAAGATGTCCGGCCAACGATCGTTCCCCGAATGGTACGTGAGCCGCGCCGCCTTGTCCGCCGGTGTCCCCACCTCCCAGACGTAGATCTCGTAGTCGGCGATGTCGTGGTCGTGGCCGCGCTGGGTGGCGGCCCAGACCAGCCAGTGCCCGTCCGCAGAGAGCTGCGGGAAGTACTCGTGCGACCGGCGCCCCGGCAGATCGATCAACGTGATCGCGTCCAGATTGGCGTCCGCTTCGGTCGCCTTGCCGTCCTTGATCGGCATCTGCAACACCCGGCTGCCGCCGTTGCCGGTCGGATGCACCCAGTAGACCTGGCGCCCCGACGGGTTCCAGTTGATCTGGCAGCCGTCTCCGGTGCGCGTCCAGGTCTTCTTGCGAATGTTCCAGATGCCCGTCTCCCGCTTCGACCCGCGCAGCGTGATGGCGATGTACTTGCCGTCGTGCGACATCTCGGGCTGCTGGAGCAGCGCCCCGTCCAGCTCCGGCACCTTCGCGCTGTCGACGAGCACCGTCTCTTCGCCGCCGGCCAGCTTGCGGCGAACGATGGCGGTCGAGCGCGCGAACACGATCTCGTCGTTCGAGACCCAGCTTCCCCAGCTGGCGTTGTCGACGACCTTGGTCTCGTCGGTGCCGTCCGGCGTGACGGTGTAGATGTCCCACTTGCCGTCGGTGTTGGCGTCCCGCTCGAAGACCCATCCCTTCTTGCTGCGCGTGAACAGGATGCGGCTGCCGTCGGGCGCGAAGCGCGGGAACCAGTCGACCGGCTCGCCGTGGGTGATCGGGTGGACGTTCGAGCCGTCGGTCTTCATCACGAAGAGGTCGTGGTTGCCGAGGCGCGAGCTCGACCAGACGATCGTGCCGTTCGCCTTGCCGCCCACCTCCTTCATCAGCGCGCTGGCCTCTTGATCGGGCTTCTCTTCGGTGCCGGCGGGCGCGCCACCGCCCACCGTCGCGCACGCGCTGACGGCCACGACGCCGAGCACGGCCAAGGCGGCGGCCAATCGTTCCAGGACGAGGGACATTGTTCATCGAGAGCTCTCCTTCGAACGCTCGTGCGTGCGGACGCGAGCGAGCCAGCTCGGCCAGCCCCTCCCGCACGCCGCGTGGCGCATAGCCGAAGTCGGCGATGGCGGGCGCCGCGATCGAGATCGGCGTCGTTCGTGAACCCGGCGACCGCGTAGGGCGTCAGCGGCGGGTTCGCCATGATCCGGCTGAGGACCGCGGCGACGGCGCGGCAGATCGGCAAGGGGACGTGCAGGAAAGGGCGCGACGCCCCCTCGAGCTCCAGCACCAGCTTCGCGAGCTCGCGCAGCGTGATGGGCTCGGGGCCGCTCAGGTTGTACGTCTTGCCGAAGCAGGTCGGGTTGCCCACGATGCGCGCCAGGCCGTCGACCACGTCGTCGGAATAGACGGGACGCTTTTTGGCCGAGCCCGGGCCCCACGAACGGCACCACCGGGAAACGCCGGAGGTACTTGCGAAACAGCATGAACTCCTGCCCGCCGGTCTCGTCGTAAACCAGCGTCGGGCGAACGATGGTGTGGGCCAGGCGCCTCTCGGCGGCCACGATGTTTTCGGCGTCCAGCTTGGCGCGCCCGTAGGGCGTCAGCCGCGGATAGACCACGGAGGCCGACGACACGTAGACGAAGTGCCGGACGCCGGCGGCGGCTGCGGCGGCGACCAGGTTCGCGGTCCCCCGCCGGTTGATCGCGTCGTAGTCGCGCGGATCGCGCGCCAGGATCACCGCGGCCAGGTGGGCGACCGAGTCGACGCCGGCCGTCGCGGCGACCAGCGTCTCGGGCGCCCGGACGTCGCCCTCCACGATCTCGGCGCCCGTTCCGTCCAGGCGCGCCCGCAGCGGATCGCCCGGCAGGACCAGCGCTCGCACGCGCCACCCGTCGCGCGCCAGGCGGCCCGACCAGCCGCCGCCCCACCTCGCCGGCGGCGCCGGTCACCAGCACCAGGCGACCGTCGCTCACGGGCTCTTCTTCCCGGGCGCGGGCAGCGCCGCCCAGTCGACGGGTTTGAAATCGCCGATCGCGAGCTCGCGCGAGGCCAACTCCCACACGACGACGGTCTTGCCCGCCAGGCGATCCTCGCCGCCCGCCAGCGTGTTGTACAGAAGGCGCCGGGTCGCGTGCGCACCGGCGTCGTTCTGCGCGATAACGTCGACGTCGCGGCCCAGCGCGCGCGCCAGCTGCGGCACCCAGGCCGGCGCTGGCCCCCCACCCCATCTGTTCCGCGCTGAACACGTTGGTGAAGCTGTCGCCCAGCAAGAGCACGGCGCCGTGATCGCTCGGCTCGAACGGGGCGCCGCCTGGATCTTGAATCTCGTGAATCGTGTACGTCTCCGGTGAAAACAGCGCCTGCCCCTCGGGCAGCCCCAGCATGTCCGTCACGTCGCCGACGCGCGACACCGATTTCGCGACCGCCCGCCAAACGCGCGCGCCAGCCGCGCCCGGGTCGCGCGGCAGGAGCCCCTGGTCCAGCAGGAACGCGGCCAGATCGCCGGCCACCTTCTCCATCCACTGCGGGGTCCAGTGGGTGTCCTGCCGCATGAAATACGGGGGCTCGCCGGGATGAAGCGCGGCCGGCGTCGGATCGAAGACCAGCACGCCGGCCGACTCGAGCTCGGCGGCCAGGCGCGGGCGATCCGGGTTCTGCGCGGGCGGCACGCCGCTCACGTCTCGCGCGCGGCCATGCAACTGGACAGGCTGCAGGCTGGCTTTGTCCGGAACCGGAAACAGCACCAGCCGGACCCCGCGGCCCCGCAGATAATTCGCAAACGCCAGGATCGCCGGCCGCGGGTCGGGTGACACGGCGGACGCGTCGCCGCCCTCACCCGCGACGCGCCGGGCGGCCAGCACGTCGGGATCCAGGAACGGCCGCCCGGCCACCGCCGTGATGCCGGGCGTGTAGTAGAGCCACCCGTCGAAGCCGATGGTCGCCTTGCGGTTGCCGTAGTGCGCCGAACCGCGTGAGCTGCTCCTGCATGCGCGGGCGGAAGTACTCGCGCGCGGCGGACGACTTGTCGAGCTCGTCCTCGAATTCGCGCAGGTTGTCGCGCGTGGGCGCGTGCCGGAAGAGGTCGCGCAGCACCGACTCGTCGCCCGCCCGCCGGTCGTGAACCACTTGAGCGATCGGGCACCGCGCGCGAGCACGACCAGAAACGGGACGACCAGCGCCCAGGCCACGGACCGCGAAATCCGGGTGTGAAGGATTCCCCGTCGCAGCTCGGCGTCGTGCGAAGGATCGGTCGGGCCGCCCCGGTGCGAGTCCCGGACGGGCGCGGCGACCTGCGTGGCGACACTCATGAACACCTGCGGTAACGAACGTCGATCTAGGGGCGAGAATGGGCGAAACATTTCAGAATTGAAAGTAGAGGAACGGGTTTGCGCTCTGCGTCCACATCATGAGGATCGAAACGGCCACGAGGCCGATGGCCGCCGCGGCCCGCGGAACGGTGATGCGGGCGGTGAACGTCCAGGTGTTGGGCGCCCTCCAAACGAACAGCGCGGCCAGCACGAACATCGTGACGTGCAAGCGGGTGTACATCGCGCCCGCCGCCGACGTCGGACGCGGGGCTCACCGCCGCCCAGCCCGAACAGCGACTTCAGCGTGGTCGATCGCCTCGCCCAGCGTCTTGGCCCGGAAGAACACCCAGCTCAGGCAAACCACGAAGAACGTGATCGCGACGCGCAGCGGCCGCGGCAGCCGGCGGTAGACGCTGTTCTTTCCCTGCGCCCGCTCGAACGCCAGCATGCCGCCGTGGATCGCGCCCCACAGCACGAAGTTCCAGCTGGCCCCGTGCCACAGGCCGCCGAGCAGCATGACGGTCATCAGGTTCACGTAGGTGCGGCGCGGGCCCAGGCGATTGCCGCCCAGCGGAATGTAGAGGTAGTCGCGCAGCCAGGTGGACAGGCTGATGTGCCAGCGCCGCCAGAAGTCCGTGATGCTGTCGGCCTGGTACGGCGAATCGAAGTTCTGGATCAGCACGAAGCCCAGCATCAGGGCCAGCCCGCAGGCCATGTCCGAGTACCCGGAGAAGTCGAAGTAGATCTGAAACGCGTAGCCGAGCAGGCCGAACCAGGCGTCGGGCGCGTGCAGCGCGCCGGCGCCGAACGCCGTGTCGGCGATGTGCCCCATCGGGTTCGCGACCAGGATCTTCTTCGCCATGCCGAACGCGAAGAAGGCGACGCCGCGCGCGAACTTGTCCAGCGTGTGGGCGCGGACGCGCATCTGCTCCTCGAGCGCCGCGTAGCGAATGATCGGCCCGGCGACCAGGTCCGGGAAGAACGCCTCGAAGCAGAGGTAGTCGGTGAAGCGGCGCATCGGCCGCGCGTCGCCGCGATAGACGTCGATCGCGTAGCTCATCGCCTTGAACGTGTAGAACGAGATGCCGACCGGCAGCACCACGTGGAAGACCGGGATGAGGTCGCGGCCCAGCCCGAAGACGCGCGCCAGCGCGTTGACGTTCTCCTCGACGAAGCCGGTGTACTTGAAGACCGCGAGCAGGCCGAGGTTCGTGACGATCGAGACGACCAGCAGCGCCTTCATCTTGCGCGTGCGCGGGATCTCGCGACCGATGACCGGCGGCAGCCCGCCCGGCTCGTCGGGCAGCCCCGACAGCTTCAGCAGGCCGATGCCGCAGACGTAGTCGACGCTGGAACCGAAGAACATGATGACGGCCCAGATCGGGTTCGCCCACCCGTAGAAGACGTAGCTCGATGCGGCGATGAGCGCGGTGCGCGCCCGAAACGGCAACACGTAGTAGATGGCCAGCACCAGCGGCAGGAAGTAGAAAAGAAAAACGTGGCTGGTGAAGACCAATGCCGCTCTCCGAGGCACGTATGATACAAGTAGGCGGACGTTCGGCGGTTCACATTATCCGCGCCTGCCTCGATTGCCCGCCGTCGCCCGGCTGATTTCAACGCCCATGCGAGCTCGTAGCTCAGTATTGCTGGCCTTCGCACTCTTCGCGATGGCGCTGTATGCGCCCATCGCGCGCTGGCACGAGCGCGGGCGGCTTGACGCGCGCCTGCGCCGGCTCGACTGGACGGTCTTCGCAAATCGTGCTGGCTGAGGTGGCCACCGTCGCGGATCCCGCGCTCCTCGTGCGGGTGGCCGAGCTCGACGGGCTGCTGGCCAGCTGGCAGACGATCGGCGGATGCGGCGCGGGCGCGGGCGCCGCGTCGAGCGCGGGCCTCAAATGGATCGGCCGCAACGTGACCGGCGGGCTGTTCAACGTCCAGGAACAGGTCAGTTACACGAACCTGGGAACAGGCGCCTACAATGAGCACAACTTTTTCGTCAACACGTTCATCAACGCCGACATTGCCCAGAAGTGGAATCGTCGGCCTGATCCTCCCGCTGGTTTACAAGTACCTGGACGATCCGCTGCACCGCGCGCCGGACGCCGGATCGGCGATTATTCGAATGGCGGGCTGGGCGACATCAGCTTGCTCGTGACGCGTCGCCTCGGCGCCACGAATGCGACGTCGCTGACCGGGAATCGTGGGACTCCCCACCGGAACCTGGGACGCCACGTACCCGTCGGGGCGAGCGCTCAACCAAAACGCTCAGCTCGGCTACGGCAAGGTCACGGGAGCGGTCGTCATCGATCGCACGTTGGACGAGATCTGGGGGCTGGTGGTGCTGGGCGGCGTGGCGGCGTATCGCGGCGGCCACAACGAGCTGGACAACTATCGCGCCCCAACCGCCAGCGTTTACGGGTACAGCGGCTATTTCCTGGGCCCGTTCGTTCCATCCTTAGGGCTGGTTCTTTCCGGCTTCAAAGGGCACGACGTCGACCAGCATTCCGAGCAGTTCACGCCGCTGGCCAGCATGTCGGGACAGGCCTCGCTGGAATGGTCCACCGACTGGATCGCGCTGCTGCTGGCGGCCTCCGTTTCGTACAAATACGACGGCATTCATGTGGATGAATCCGGGCAACCCCGGTCGCCCTGGGGCTTCATGCCCTGGACCGTGTCGCTGGGCGTTTCGCTGGCGCCATTTTAATTCGATGGTGCAGACCAGGACTCGCGCACTAACAAGGCGTCATGTTCTGCACCACGCCGCAGAGAAAGGCAGACATCATGAAACGGGCGCAGCCGTTCCAAGCTCGGCCGCTGCTCTGCGTAATTCTGTTGCTGGGCTGCGGCCTCCAGGCGCATCCCTCGCCGTCCGGCATGGAAGGGCCGGTGACGCCGTCCACAGGCGGGACGACTGGTCTGACCACATCGGGAGCCGGCGGGAGCATGAGCGCCTCCGGTTCGGGCGGCCTCGGGTGGCTCTCCTGCGACCGGTGGCGGGGCAGGCGGAAGCGTACAGATCGGCAGTGGCGGTTCTGGAATCGGCGGGAGCACGGGCACCGGCGGCGCCGTGAGCGGCACCGGGGGATCCGCCGTGAGCGGCGCCGGGGTGACGATCAACGGCAAGTTCGTGCCGAAAGAAAAGGCCGTGGCCTTCATCCATTTCGGCCACTCCAACATGCGCGGGCAGGCCAATAAGCCGGCCAGCCTGATGTCGTACTTCTACAACACCCAAGACGGCCTGTGGACCTACCGCGGAGCCTTTGCCCCGGCGAAAGAACCGACGGCGCCGGAATCTCCCTTCTCCACCGCCGGGCCGGGCATGGCCATCCTGCACTCGGCGCAGGACGCGCGGCAGCCGGGCAGCGACGTCCAATTCATCTCGATCGGGTACGGCAAGGGGTCGGCGACGACGCTGGACTACGCGACGACCGGTGCGTACTACTCCGCGTTCATGGCCTGGGCGAAGGCCCTCAAGGGGAACGTCACCTTCGGCGCGATCGTGGTCATGCTGGGTATCACCGACGGTGAGCACCTGCCGAGTGCGCAGGTCCCGGGGTTCCCGATGCGGATGGCGCAGATCATCTCCGCCATCCGCAGCGACCTGGGCGAGCCGAACCTGCCGGTGCTTTTCTGCGACTACGAACAGGGCGCGACGGGACAGCTGGCGCCGACCAGCCCCACCGGGCTCCTCATGCAGCCTCTGATAAAAACGCTTCCGTCCGTCGTCTCGAATCTGGAGCTGGTCCCCACCGACGGGCTCGAGATGCAGGATGACCACCACTTCGACATGCAGGGGCACAAGGACTGGGCCGCGCGGCTCATCACCATCATGAAGACGAAGGGCTGGTACAAGTGGTGAGCCCCATCGACGATCGCTAGGCAACCTTGCCTTTCAGAAGACAGCCGTTCGTATTCGGCGCGGTGGCCGTCGGCGCCGCGCTGATCGCGCTCGGTCCCATCGCCGACGGAGACGTCTATTGGCACGTGGCGGCCGGGCACGAGATGTGGCGACGCGGGGCCTTGCTGAGGACCGACCCGTTCACGTTGAGCGCCGCGGGCCGGCCGTGGATCGACGTTCACTGGCTTTTCCAGCTCGCCGTCGCCGGCGTGCACGGCGCGTTCGGTCTGGTCGGGCTGGCGGTGGTGAAGGCCCTGGCCGTCGCGGCGGGCGCGACGCTGGCGACCCGCGCTGCCGAACGGGGCGGCGGTCCCGTCGCGCGCGACGCTTGCGCCGTCGCCACCTTGGGGCTGCTGTTTCTCGCGCGGCACCTGCTGCCCATTCGCCCGATCCTCGTGACGCTGCTCTGCCTGGCGGCGTTCCTGCTGGTCCTCGAATCGGTGCGCGCGGGCGTCTCCCGCAACGCGCCTCTGGTCGCGCTGCCGGTGCTGCAATTGATCTGGGTGAATTGCCAGGGCCTCGCCCCCCTCGGGCCCGCCCTCGTCGCCTGCTATTTGCTCGGCGCGTTGGTGGCGCCGGCGGCGACGCCCGAACGGGCCGCGGCCCGCCCGCTGGCCCTGGCGCTGGCGGCCTGTCTGGCGGTGTCGTTCGCCACGCCCTATGGTCTCGCCGCCGTCAGCCTGCCCGCGCACCTCTTGGAGCGCATCACACCGCGCGGCAGCAACATCTTCAGCAGCGCGATCGCCGAGAACATCCCCCCCTTCGTGCTCGAGCGAACCTCGCCCGAGATGACGGCGCACCTGCGCGCGGTGCTGATCGCCGTCGCGGCCGCGCTGGTCCTGGTTCGTCCCGCGCTTCCGCTGGCGCACGTGCTGGCGCTGGGCACGTTCGGCGCGCTGGCGTTGATGGCCAACCGAAACGTGCTCCTCTTTTATTGGGTGTTGGGGCCGCTCGGAGCCATCGGGCTCGCACCAGCCGCCGCCCGCCGTCTGGCGGGCCTGCGCGGGCCGCGCTGGTTGGCTGCCCTCGGCGGCGGCGCGGTTGCGCGCGTCGGACTGGCGGTCCTGCTGGCGTCCGAAGTCGCCACCGCGGGCGTTGCGCTCGCGCGCGAGCCGGACGTCGGGACCCCCACACCGTTTCACTTCCCGACCGAGTCGGCCCGGATACTGGCCGCCAGCGGCGCCACCGGCGCCATTTTCGCGCCCGATCACGACGGCGGCTACCTCGAGCTCGCGGTGCCCGGCTTGCGTCCTTACATCGACACCCGCCTCGTTCTGCACGACGCGCACGAGTATTCGGACTACCTGACCGTCTTCGACGAGCCGGCCCGGTTCGACGCGCTCGACGCGCGCGAGCACTTCGGCTACGTGGTGCTCAGCACCGCCAACCCCGATCGCTATCTCACCTTGATTGCGCACCTCGCCACGACGCCGGCCTGGAGGCTCCTTTACACCGACGGGTTCGAGGTACTGTTCGGGCGCGTGGGCCCGAGCATGGATCTGGATGAACGACGCGCGGTGGCCGGCATCGCGGCGAGCTTGGACCTCCGCTACGGCCGGCTGCCCGACGCGCGCGCCGCCGCACGCCTCGATCTGGCGCGGCTCTTGATCCTCCTCGGGCATCCCGCCCGCGCGCTGAACGTGCTCGACGGGGTCGATTCGCGCGCGGCGACCGAGCTTCGCGCGCGCGGGCAGCTCGCGGCAGGCGATCTGGGCGCGGCCGAGTGCCTGGCGCGCGTGCTGCTTCTCGCCAACCCCGACGACGTCCGAAGCCTCACGCTGCTGGCCCAGATCGCCCTCACGAGGCACACGCCCGACGAGGCCGGCCGGTATGTCACGCGCGCGCTGGCAGTCGATCCGTTCGACCCCGAAGCGCGCGGGATTCTCGAACGGCTCGAGCAACAGAGCGACCGCACCGCTGCCAGGAGGCACGAATCATGAGGCGTCCACGCGGGCGGCTCGCCGCCATGGTGGGGATCGTGTTCGCGATCCTGGCGCTGATGGCGGGGTCCGGGTCCGCCGCCGCGGCCCGGAAGAAGAAGCACCCGAAGCACGCGCCGGCGAGTCATCACCCGCAGCCAGGCGCGGCCAAGCCCGCGGCGAATGACGAAACCGACGACACGGAAACGAGCGCCCCGCGACCGCCGCAGCCGGCTGGCGAGACTGCCGGCGAAGCCGAACCGGCGGCCGATGAGGACGAGGGCGAAGCGGGCAACGCGCCCGACAGGGCCGGCCCGGTGTCGTCGCGAAAGTCGTCCCGCGGTCCGGCCCGCGACGACAGCGACGGCGCGGCAACCGACAACCGGCCGACCGTCGACACGGGCCCTCGACCGCCGCCAGCGCTTCGGGCCGGCATCGGGTTCGGCGCCGTCTACCGCCGGCTGACTTGGGCCGGGGCCCATTCGCCGGCGCTGTCGGACTACGCGATGTCTCCGGGTTCAGAGCTGGGCGGCTGGCTGGAGGTTTATCCCGGGGCGCTCGTCGACCGCGGCTTGGCGTCCAATCTCGGCGCCATGGTCTCGTTCAACCGGGGCTTTGGCGTCTCGTCCAAGTCCGCTGCCGGCGACGTCTCGAGCGTGATCTTCGAAGACTTCCTGCTCGGTCTGCAGATGCGCTTCCCCCTCGGCTTCTTCACCCCGCAGGTGTCGGCGGCATACGGAGGCCAGGTTTTCCTCTTCACGCCTCGCCTGGCGCCGGTCCCCAGCGTCTTTTACGCGTTCGCTCGCCTGGCCGTCGGCGCACGCGCCCAAATCGCGAACGCGATCGACGCCCAGATCGAGGCCGCTTACCTGGCGGTCCTCGACTCCGGCAAGCAGGCCGGGTACCTGGGCGCGCCCGAGTACTTGCAGGGGCTGAGCACGTACGGCCTCGAGGCTGGCGGTTCGATCGGTGTGCGCGTCACCGGCGTGTTCGGGGTGCGCGCGGGCGTCGATTTTCGCCAGTACGCGCTCGACGCGTCGCACGCCACCGGCATGCTGATGGCGGACAAGGCCGCCGACCGCTATCTGACGATCTGGGGAGGCGCGGAGATCGTCCTCGACGGCGCCACCCGCAGCGAGAGCACGCGCATCCCCCCCTCGTCAAGCAGGCCACCCGCACCTCCGCCGGGCCCCGCGTCTGACTAGCGGCAGACCGCGCAGCCGGCGGGGTCGGGGCAGGCGGCCGCTGGCGCCGTGTAGTCGCAGATCCCGGGGCTGCAAGGGGTGGCGATCGCCCAGCGCTTCGAGCGGCAGACCAGCACCGAGGCGCGGTCGCGCGCGCAGGTGTGCAGGTTCGATCCGGCGCACGGCTCTCCGGCGCTCTGGTCGCGGCCAAGCAGGTTCGTCGAATCGACGAGGTAGTACGGGACGTCGAGCGTCCCGAGGTCGCGATCCCCGCCCGGCACGGCGAACGCCAGACGGCATGTTCCCTCCGACAGGGTCGTGAACCACGCCTCCGTGCTGCCCCCGCCTGCCGTCCAGGTGAGTGCGCCCTGCTCTCCCGTGCAAACGCTGGGCGTATTTGTCCGGACTGTGATTTCGGGCGGCCCGCAGGCGCGCCGGCTACCGACGTCGGCGGCCAGTTGGAAGTCCATTCCCTGCCCAGGCGCCAGGACCAGCGGTTGCGGTAGGCCGATCGCCGCGTGGATTGCCGTCACGTCGCCGGACGCGTACGTCGACAGCGTCTGAGAAAACTCTGGGTCCAGCGGTGAACCGAAGGTCACCGACCCGCCGCCTGGCGGCGCCGACCAGAGAAACGACCTGGGCGATCTCTGCGTGAACGCGGCGTCGTCCACGGAATGCAGGGTGTCGCCGGTGAGGGCTGTGCCGTCGGCGGCTTTGAGCTCGATGTCGAACGCCAGCGGCGCTCCCGGCGGAACCAGCGGCTGCGGCGGCACGCCGTCCAGCAGCGGGCCGCAGGACAGCGCCACGGTGACGCGGGCGATCTCGGCCACGGCCGCCGGAACACAAGATCGGCGGTGGCCTCCGTCGCTGAACAGACCCTGGATGCAGACGCGGCCGGCGCCCGGCGACCAGGCCGTGCGCGGCGTACGCCGTTTCGTATCGCGCCACCTGCCGCAAGTCGGCGGGCACCTGCTCGACGGGAATGATCTCCAACATCCCGGACGGCTCGACGGTGATCGATTCAACTCGTTGAACGGATTCGGGGCTGCAGAGGTCGGCCTTGCTGCCCCGACAGGCGTCGCCGAAGCCCACCGCTGCGTAGGTGCCAACCGCCAGCACCGTGGGAACGGTCAGTGTCGCAGACTTGTCGCCGAAGCAACCCGCGGCCAGCAAGGACACCAGAAGGACACCAACGACGCCTCGCGAACCCTGACCCATCCTCCCCACCGTACAGAAGCTCGTCGATCCGTCCAGCGACGCGCGTCACTCGGAAGGCCAAGTCTCTACCTAGAAGTCGCTGCCTAAAAGAACAGGCCGAGCCGCAGGAAGTCGATCTCGGGGAAGGGGTAGCGGACGATGAACTTGGCCACCGACCGGACGTTGTCGACGTTGGTCTGGGCCTGGTCGACGACGTCTTGGGGGACGCTGCTGGTGGCCTGAGCCGGGACGGGCTGACCGTTGTAGGTCGCGGTGACGACCGGTTCCTTCGGGATCGGAATCTGCAGGCCCAGGTTGATGCCAAAGCTGAGGCCCGAGTCGCTGATGAACATCCAGCCGACCTGAGGAATGAAGAACGCGCCCGACATGTCGGCGCTGATGTTCAGGTGGCCATTGTCGACGGTTTCGCCGAACGATGCTTGGAAGTTCTGGTAGCCGAGCCCGGCGCCCAAGAAGAAGACGCCGCCGAAGGGGTACCAGCGAAACACCCCCTGGATCGCCTTCAAGTCCAGCTTGGCGTCGGCCGCCGGAACCGAAAGCTGCGGCAGGAAGCTGCCTTCCACACCGAAGCCGAACCAGCGACCGACCTTGAAGGCCACCTCGACTTCGACGGGCCGGGGGAGCGACACGACTCCCAGGATCACGCCGACCCGCAACGCATCCTCCGAAGTCGCCGGCACAGGCGCCTGGGCGCCCGGCGAGGTGTGGTCGGGCGCCGGCTCGAACGTCGGCGGCAGAGCCTCGGTCACGGGTGCAGGCACGATTGGCTCGACGGGGGTTGGCGGCGACGCCGGCGGCGGTTCGGGAGCAGCCGGGGGGACGACAGCGGGCGCCGGGGCGGACGGCGGAGGCGCGGGGGGCACCGGTGCAGGAGCCGCAACCGGGGGGGCGGGAGCTGGGGGCGGCGGCGCCACGACGGGCGCCTGAGAGATCGCCGGCGAGGCGGTGGCCGGCGGTGCCGCGAAGGTGGGCGGCACGGGCCGAGGTGCGGCGGCCGCCGCAGCCGCGGCAGGAGGCGAGGGAAGCGGCGCCGGCGAAGGAGGAGCGACAGCAGGAACCGCCGCCACCGGCGCGCCGGCCGCCTGCCGGCGGGGCGGGACGGCCAGCTCCGTCTCTTTCCCCCGGCGAATCATGACGTCGAAGGCGGTGGCCGTCCCCGCGGGCTTGGCCAGCACCACCTTGTGCGCTCCAATCAGCAACCGGATTGGCTTTCGGGCGGCGTCGCCCCCAATCGGCTCGCCATCCACGGTGCATGACGTTTCGGCGTCCGCGATGGCCAGCTTCAGCGTGCCGGTCTTGAGGCCCAACTCGGCCAGCGCCGTCTCGGCCGACTGCCGCTGATCTGCGCTCAGGTCCGGCCCGTGGTCACGCAGCAGCTTCTCGTACGAGGCGTACGCCTCCAGCGTCCGCCCCCCGCCGCGTTGCGCGCCCGCGATCCCGAAGGCGGTGGCGGCGGCGGGCTCGACGGCGTAGGCGGCCTTCAGCTTGAACAGCGCCTCGTCGTAGAGCCCCTCTTTCAAGAGGCGCTGCCCCTCGGCCGCGTCGCGTTCCGCCTGGCGGTGCTCCCATCCCGCGTTGGGCGCCGCCGCGTGGGCCGGCGAACCCACCAGGCTGGCCAGAAGGGCCACGCCCACCAGACGAGCCACCACCATCAGGACCGGGAGACGACGCATCGACTTCGGCTCGATCGTCATGTCCCCGGCTTCCCTGAAGCCGACGCTTCAGTTTCCCGCGACTTCGCGCAGGCGTTTTTCAATCGCCGGCGCGTCTTCCGGGACGAAGCCGGTGTTGACATAGCGGACGATCCCCGCCCGATCGACGACGTACGACGTCGGCATCTTGTCCGGCTGCAACAGCTCGGCGATCTCGCCGCGCGGGATCGTGCGCCACCGTCAGCGACCAGCGCGTGCCGCGCGCCCGCAGGAACTTGTCGAGGTTGGCGCGCTCTTGATCGACGGAAACGGCCAGGATCTCGATCCCCTCCGCCTTGAGACGCCGCGCCATCGCATCCAGCACCGGCAGCTCCTGCTTGCAGGGGGCGCACCACGACGCCCAGACGTCCAGCAGCAGCACGTGCCCGTGGTAGCTGGCGACGTCGATCGTCTTGCCCGAAAGGCCGTCTACCTTCAGAGGCGGCAGGGGCGCACCGACCGTTCGCTGCCCAGCACCGCCGGCCTCGCCGCCGCTGGTCGCGCATCCAAGGACCGCGACCGCCAGCGTCAGCGCGCGCCTGATCCTCTTCACTTGCCGAGCTCGTCCCTGATCCACTCGCGCAGGGCGTCCGTGTCGCGTCCGTCCGTGTACTCGCGGCCGTCGATGTACAGGGTCGGCGTCGCCTGCAGCCCGATGGCCGCCCCCTCGTCGTGGTCCTTGGCGACCTTGGCCTTCACGGCATCCGAGGCGACGTCCTTGCGGAACTTCGCCAGGTCGAGGCCCGTCTCCTTCGCCACCTTCTCGATCTCGGCGGGATTGAGGTCATCTTGATGGTCCCAGAGCTTCTCCTGGTACTGCCAGAACTTGCCCTGCTTCTGGGCGGCCACCGCGCCTTCCGCCGCCAGGCGGGCGTTCGGGTGCTGGGGCAGCGGGTAGTGCTTGAAGTACAGCTTCACGTCGTTCGGGAACTCCTCGACGATCTGCCGCAGCACCGGCTGGAACCGCTTGCAGTGCGGGCACTCGTAATCGGCGAACTCGACCAGGGTGATCCGCGCGTTAGGGTTCCCCTTCACCGGGGAGTCCGAGACGTCGATCTTCTTCGGCGCGATGGGACGGTAGCGCTTGGCCAGCGCGTCCGACACCTCCGAATCGGTGTACCCCTGGTCGACCAGCCGGACGACGTACCGCAGAGCGCTCACCGACCGGGCGCAGCCGCCTTTGACCGCATTGGCCGAGGCCAGCAGGCTCTGCCCCTGCCCGCAGATCGACGGCTCGCTGTTGCCGATCCGGAAGAACACCTTCTTGCCGAAATCGTCCAGCTTCGAGATGTCTACCCCCGGCGGGGCCTTGTCGGAGCCGCCACTCGGCTGGGCGGCCGCCGCGGCGGGGGCCGCGGCCGCGGGGGCCGCGGCGGGCGATTTGGCACAGGCGGACGAGCCGAGCCCGATCGCGAGCGCCCCGGTCAACCAGAACAAGGACGTTCGGCGGCGCATGGGGCGTCTAGATATAGAAATCCTGGGTTCCCAAGTCAAACGCCCAGCGCGGGACGTGCCCGGGGACCAAGCCTGGCCCCTATCCTCTTGAGTTGATTGACTGCCGTCCACGCAACCTCTATAAATCGCCGCGTCGGTTTCGCTCTTCCCACGGCGGTCAAAATGACATCAGATTACCTGTCCGCGGCGCTCATGATCCTGGCGGGGGTCGGGTTCGCGCTGCTGTTGACCGCCGCCGCCAAGTACCTCGGCCCTTCCCGCCCCAGCGCGGCCAAGGACTACCCCTACGAATGCGGGTCCGAGGTCATCGGCAGCCCCCGCGCGCGGTTCGACGTGAAGTTCTACCAGGTGGCCATCGTCTTCCTGGTGTTCGACATCGAGACCGCGTTCCTGTACCCGTGGGCTCTCAAGTACCGGGCCCTGTCTTGTGCGGGCGCGATGCAGGGGAGCGTCTGCACGGGCGGGATCTCGTTCTTCGGCATCGGCGAAATCCTGGTGTTCATGGGAATCCTGGTCGTCGCGCTGGCCTACGTTTGGCGGAAGCGCGCCGTCGGTTGGGAGTGATCGCCGGGTCGACCACAGCGCCGGCGCCAGCAGAATAAGGATCAAATGGGCTTCGAGTTTCACACCTCATCATTGAAGGCCGCGGTGAACTGGGCGCGGAAGTTCTCGCTGTTCCAGTACCCCTTCGTGACCGCCTGCTGCGGGATGGAGTTCATGTCCGTGGCGGCGTCCAAGTACGACATCGCGCGCTTCGGGGCCGAGTTCCCCCGGTTTTCGCCGCGGCAGGCCGACCTGCTGTTCATCGTCGGCACCATCACCGAACGCCAGGGTCCGGCCCTGCGCCGCATCTACGATCAGATGTGCGAGCCCAAGTGGGTGGTCGCGTTCGGCGTCTGTGCCTCGACGGGCGGCTTCTACCAGAACTACGCGACGATGCCGGGCGCCGACCAGGTCGTTCCCGTCGACGTGTACATCCCTGGCTGCCCGCCCCGACCCGAGCAGGTGCTGGACGCGCTGATGCTGCTCCAGGACCGAATCCAAAAGGGCGAAGGCCACAGCCAGATCACGATCGAGGCCGAGCGCGGCTACGACGTGCCCATCGCCGCCATCCGCCCCAAGCAGCTGGGCGAAGGGCACAAGTAAGTCATGGCGCAGATCATCCTGGATCGGCTGACGGCGCAGTTCACCGCCGGCGAGGTCATCGAGCTCGGCAGCGCGCTCGGCAACGAATGGGCGCGCATCAGTCGCGAGTCGTGGACGGCGGTCGCCAAGTTCCTGCGGGACGACCCGGCGACCAAGCTCGAGATGTTCATCGATCTCACGGCCGTCGATCGCCTGGGGCTGCGCGGGTACGACGACGCGCCGCGGTTCGACGTGGTGCTGCACCTCTACTCGGTCAGCCTCAAGCACCGCATTCGCCTCTACGGCGGCGTGCCCGAGGAAGATCCGTCGATCGACACGCTGGTGCCGCTGTGGGCCGGCGCCGACTGGTTCGAGCGCGAGGCCTACGACCTTTACGGCGTCCGCTTCAAGGGGCATCCGGACCTGCGACGCATCCTGATGTACCCCGAGTTCGTGGGGCATCCGCTGCGCAAGGACTACCCGAAAGAGAAACGGCAGCCGCTGGTCCGCCGGCAGGCAGGAACCCGGGAATGAGCGAAGTGGACGACAAGGACGCGAACCTGGCCCCCCCCAGACGCCAGGTGGTGCTCGGCTTTCAGGACGCAGAGGACATGAACGTCCCCGACCTGCCGACGGAGCCCCTGCCCCTCAACATGGGCCCCTCGCACCCGGCCATGCACGGCACCGTGCGGATGGTGCTGGAGGTCGAGGGAGAGAAGATCTCCAGCGCCGACATCCAGATCGGCTACCTGCACCGCTGCTTCGAAAAGGAATCCGAGGCCGCGACCTGGACGCAGATTTTCCCCTACACGGATCGCCTCAACTACATCTCGCCGATGCTGAACAACATCGGCTACGCGATGGCGGTCGAAAAGCTGCTGGGCATCAGCGACACGCTGCCCGAGCGCGCCAAGTACATCCGCGTGATCGTCGGTGAGACGTCGCGCATCACCGACCACCTCACCTGCCTGGGCGCCAGCGCCATGGAGTTGGGCGCCTTCACGGTGTTCCTCTACGCCCTGAAGGCGCGCGAGTGGATCTTCGAGCTGCTCGAGGAGATCTGCGGCGCCCGGCTGACCGTCTCGTACATGCGCATCGGCGGCGTGGCCGCCGACATGCCCGACGACTGGGGGCAAAAGCTGCTGGCCGTGCTGGCGCGCGTGCGCGACGTGATGTCGGACATCAGCAAGCTGCTGGACCGGAACCGGATCTTCCGCGACCGCATGGACGGCATCGGGATCATCACCAAGGAAGACGCCGTCTCGTGGGGAATCACCGGGCCGGTCGGCCGCTCGACGGGCCTCGCCTACGACGTTCGCAAGGACCACCCGTACCTGGTCTACGACCGCTTCGACTTCGACGTGCCGGTGGGCTCCGTCGGCGACAACTTCGATCGCTACATGGTGCGCGTCGAGGAGATCGTGCAGTCGATGCGGATCATCGAGCAGGCGCTGGTCCAGATTCCCGCCGGGCGCTGGACACACCCGGATCCGCGCATCACGCTGCCGCCCAAGGCCGAAACGTACAACTCGATCGAGGCGATGATCGCCCACTTCAAGCTGATCATGGACGGCATTCACGTCCCGCCCGGCGAGATCTACTCGTACACCGAGGCTGGCAACGGCGAGCTGGGCTTCTACATCGTCTCCGACGGGACCGGCCGGCCGTGGAAGTGCCGCGTGCGCCCGCCCTGCTTGCCGGCGACGGCGGTGCTGACCAAGGTGCTGCCCGGCCTCTTCATCGCCGACGTCGTCCCGACGTTCGGCATGATCAACATGATCGGCGGAGAGTGCGACCGATGACCGCGACACCCAACACGCCCCCGCCGCCTAACGCCAACCCGACCACCGGCGCGCCGGCCGCGCCCGACACGGTGACGGTGATCATCGACGGCAAGAGCGTCACCGTCCCCAAGGGGACGATGCTGATCGAGGCTTGCAACCAGAACGGCGCCGACGTTCCGTTCTTCTGCTACCACGCCGGGCTCACCTCGCCGGCGGTCTGCCGGCAATGCCTGGTCGACGTCAAGGGGCAGCCCAAGCCGGTGCCGTCCTGCTACACGCCGGTCGCCGACAAGATGGAGGTGTTCACGAAGTCGCCGCGCGCCCTGGACGTGCGGCGGCAGATGCTCGAGTTCACGCTGGTGAACCACCCGATCGATTGCCCGATCTGCGACAAAGCGGGCGAGTGCATGCTGCAAAAGCACTACTTCGATTGGGACGCCAAGCTGGCGCGCAACGACGGCGTCAAGGTCAAGAAGGACAAGGTCGTCGACATCGGGCCGCACATCGTGCTGGACCAAGAGCGCTGCATCCTGTGCACGCGCTGCATCCGGGTCTGCGACGAGGTGGCCAAGAACCACCAGCTCGAGATGGCGCAGCGGGGCGATCACGAGGTGCTGACCACGGCCCCCGGCCATCGCCTGGACAACCCGTACTCGCTCAACACCGTGGACGTCTGCCCGGTCGGCGCGCTCACGTCCAAGGACTTTCGGTTCTCGATGCGCGTCTGGGAGCTGTCGACGACGCCGTCGGTGTGCCCGGGCTGCGCGACCGGCTGCAACGTCGAGGTGCACCACTCCCGCGGCAAGATTTACCGTCTGGTCCCGCGCCTCAACGAGGCCGTCAACAAGCACTGGATGTGCGACGAGGGGCGCTTCACGTACAAGCGCGTTCACAAGGATCGACTGGCGGCCCCGCTCTCGGGTGGGGTTCCAGTCGAGTGGGACAGGGCGCTGGCCGACGCGGGACGACTCTTGCGGGCGGCGCTGGACGCGAACCCGGCCGAGGTCGGCGTCGTGATGAGCGCGCAGTCGACCAACGAGGACCTTTACGCCCTGGCCAAGCTGAGCTTCGAACACCTGGGGCTCGGCAAGGCGTATCTGTCGGGGCAGGACCAGGGGTGGAGCGACGACATCCTGGTCAGCGCCGACAAGAACCCCAACACGGCCGGCGCGATGGCGATCGGGGCGGGCCGGCTGCGCACACTGCTGGACCTGGCCAACGACATCAAGTCGGGCGCGGTCACGACGCTGCTGGTGGTCGGAACCCACGGCGTGCTGGGCAAGGACGGCGCACCGGGCGCGCTGCCGCTCGACAAGCTGAAGACGCTGGTCGTCGTCGGCACGCACCGCGACCCCGTGGCGAACGCCGCGCAGGTCGCGCTGCCGCTGGCCGAGTGGGCCGAGAGCGAGGGCACGTTCACGAACCGCTTGGGCATGGTCCAGCGGATTCGCGCGGCGGTGCCGCCGGCCGGCGACGCCCTACCCGGCTGGGAGATCCTGTCGCACCTGGCGCGCAACCTGGGCGCCACCATGGACTTCACCGACGCCAAGACGGTCTTCACCGAGGCGAAGGCGAAGCTGCAGTTCATGAAGGACGCGGACTGGGGGCGCCGGTACCTGCCGGTGCAGCTCCGTTTCGCGGGCACGCGAGGCTAACGGACGATGGAATACGGCTCGATCGGTTTCCAGGTGCTGGCGGCGGTCGCCAAGATCGCCTTCATGATCCTGGGGTTCCTCATGCCCCTGGCGTCGATCCTCACCTGGATGGAGCGGCGGCAGTCCTCGATGATGCAGGACCGGCTGGGGCCGAACCGCGCCAACATTCCGCTGCCCTGGAAGTGGAACGGCAAGCAGGCGAACTGGCGGATGTGGGGCATCACCCACTTCATGGCCGACGCGCTGAAGTTCCTTTTCAAAGAGGACTACGTCCCCGGCAAGGCGCACAAGTTCCTGTTCATGTGGGCGCCCGTGATGGCGATGGCCCCGGCGCTGATCGTCGCCGCGATCATCCCGTTCGGCCCGCCGCTTTGCTGGGGCGAGCTGCTGCAGACGGCGCCCGCCTGCGGTCAGCCCGTCGGCCTGCAGATCGCGCGGCTCGACATCGGGCTGCTGTTCTACTTCGCCATCGCGTCGCTGTCGGTTTACGGCGCGACGCTGGCCGGCTGGGCCTCCCACAACAAGTGGTCGATGATGGGCGGCCTGCGCGCCAGCTCGCAGATGATGTCGTATGAGGTCACGATGGGGATGGCGGTGCTCGGCTCATTCCTGGTGTACGGCTCGCTCGAGCCGGGCGCGATCGCCGACCAGCAGACCTCGATCCTTTCGCTTGGCCACTACGTCTCGAGCTGGGGCATCTTCACGCAGCCGGCCGGGTTCGTCCTGTTCCTGACCGCCGCCATCGCCGAGACCAAGCGGACGCCGTTCGACATTCCCGAGGGCGAGCCCGAGATCATCGGCTACTTCGTCGAGTACTCGGGCCTTCGCTTCGGCATGTTCTTCCTGGGCGAGTTCCTGGAGATCGTCACCAGCAGCGCCATCATGATCACGCTGTTCTTCGGCGGCTGGCACTGGGGCGGCTGGATGGACGGCATGCTGCAGTCGCACCTGCCGAACGTTCTGTTCGTGCTGGCGATGTTCGGCCTGTGGACGGTGAAGGTGTTCGCGTTCTGCGCGTTCCAGCTGCTGATCCGCTGGTCGCTGCCGCGTTTCCGGTCAGACCAGCTCATGCGGCTCGGGTGGCAGCGGCTGCTGCCGATCTCGATGGCCAACGTCGTGGCGACCGCGCTGATCATTCTGTGGGCGCAGTCCTAACTTCGGAGAAACCATGGCCGTCGGAGTCAAAGTCGTTCACCGCCCCGGGAGCCTCGCGCAGCAGGCGTACTTGCCCGCCATCGCCGAGGGGATGGGGGTCACCTTCCGCCACTTCGTGAAGAACTTCTTCGGCAACGTGACCGGGATGCGGAAGAAGACCGACATCGTCACGATCGAATATCCCGAAGAGAAGAAGCAGTACCCGGCGCGAAACCGCGGCCTGCACCGTCTGATGCTGCGCGAGGACGGTCAGGTCCGCTGCGTCGCCTGCATGATGTGCCCGACGGTCTGCCCCGCCCACTGCATCACCATCGTTCCCGAAGAGGCGCCCGACGGCCGCATCGAGAAGCGCCCGCGCATCTTCGAGATCGACGAGCTGCGCTGCGTGGTCTGCGGCCTGTGCGCCGAGGCCTGCCCCTGCGACGCCATCCGGATGGACACCCTGGACCACGCCAAGCCGACGACCCGACGCGCCGACGGCATCCTGGACAAGGAAGAGCTGATGTCGCGCGGCACGGTCTCGACGGCCATCCAGGGCGGCGTCGGCGCCTTCTGGCGCGAAAAGGTCGAAGGCGTCCCCCAGACGCCCCCCGCCGGCGACGTCTTCCCCGCCGGCCCCCCGGCCGGCCCCACGCCCGTCACGCGCGAGCCGGGCAAGCAGTAGATCGGCCAGGCGCGTTCGGCCACGCACCGATCGCTTACGTTCTTCGCCTGCAACGCGGAACAAGGCGGCCGGTTGCAATGCAAACCGGGCTAAACCCAATGCCGTTCGGTTAAGCGCCAGGACAGGAGGGACGCCAAGAGACCCGGAGGAGCCATCAGAAACCTCATGAGGATTTCAGAAGTGCTTGCCGCAGCGATGGAGGTCTATGGTTTCGGACCAGCTTGCTCCAGTCGTGAAACCTCGTCGATCCAGTTCCTGGCGTCCTCGCGTCCTGGCGCTTAACCGAACTGCATTGGGGCTAAAGCCCGAAGTCCGCGAGCAGGAGGTCGATCTCTGGGGTCGAGCCGGTTCGCCGCGTTTCGCTGGCGGAGATGGCGATCCAGGACTGTTCGAGCGGGTTGCGGTCGTGGACGCGGGTGAAGCTGACGGGACGCCCGATGGAGAGGAGCGCGCTCAGGGTCTGGGCCAGGATGTGCAGCGGTAGGTACAACGGGCCGAGGCGATCGTGCTGGCGGGTGTGGGCCAGCTCGTGCGCGAGGGTGAGGCGCGCGGCGACGGTCCCGGAGTCGAGGAGCCCGGGGCGGTGGAGGATCGCATGGCCAATGGTGACGGCGCCGACCCAGTCGAGGCCGAGGCCGTCGCGGATCGGGTAGAGCCAGCCGCGCGCGGCGGGGCCGCCCACGCGCCGAGGGCGGCGGCCGCTGACCAGCAGCCCGGCGGCGTGGCCGACGCAGGTTGGTGGGCAGCGTCCAGAGCGCGCGCAGCGAGCGCAGCCAGAGCGCGTGGCTGCGCGGTCGCGGACGGCGGAGGTGACCGGCGATCATCGCGGCAATGGCGCGGGATTTTCCGCCCTTACGCCTCCGAATGTCCATCGTGCGATGCCCACGCGCAGTGAGTTTCTACGCCCCTGCCCTGTTCGCCGAATCGCTCTTGACCGGTCGCACGCGGTTGCCCATGCTGGGTGAGAACCTTCTGCACGGTTCGATACGGAGAGAGATTCTTTTCCCTACAAGAACGCACTAGGGAGCCGCCACTGGCCGATGGATGTGCACGCCCGCAAGTCGGGAAGCCCGATGCGGTCATTTCCGTGGCTCCCCCCTTACGAAAGTAGGGGCCAAGAATTCTCTCCGAACGGCCGAGGCGGTTGGTTCGTATGGCGGGAGGGGCCCTAAAGGCTCCTCCCGCCTTCATTCCTCTTCCGCGACCAGCCGCTCGTCCAAAAGCCTGATCAGCTCGTCCACGTCGACCGGCTTGACCAGATGGACGTCGAATCCGGCGGCGGCGGCACGCTGGCGGTCCGCCGGCTGGCCGTAGCCGGTCAGCGCGATCAACGTCGCCCCGCGACCGTGTTCGGCGCGAACGGTGCGCGCCAGCTCGTACCCGTCGAGGTCGGGGAGCCCGACGTCCAGCACGCCGACGTGCGGCAAGAACGTACGCCAGCAGTCGATGGCGCCGGTTCCGTCGTTGGCGACGGCGGTCTGAAAGCCCTCGCTCTGCAGCGCCTCCGACAGCAGCTCGGCCAGGTCGGTGTTGTCGTCGACGACCAAGACGCGGATGTGCGCCCGGGCGGCGGCCGGCTGCGGCTGGCGGATGACTTTGGGCGGCTCGGCGGCGATGGAGGTCGGAAGCTCGACGGTGAACGTGGCGCCCTGTCCGCGTCCCTGGCTGTGAACCGAGACCGTGCCTCGATGGCGGCGGACCATGTTGTTGACGATCGCCAGCCCCAGGCCCAGGCCGCCGCGCAGGACGTCCCGCGACCGATCGGCCTGCACGAAGGGCTCGAAGATCCGCTCCAGCTGATCGACGGCGATACCGGCGCCGTTGTCGCGAACACTGATCCGCGCGCGATCCGCGGTCCGGTCGACCAGGACCTCGATCCGCCCGCCGGGCGGCGTGAACTTGGCCGCGTTGGTCAGCAAGTTCGCGAACACCTGGGCCAGCCGCACGCGATCGCCCTGCACGGTCAGGTCGCCGGCGTCCGCCACCTGCAGCAGGTGGCCGTTCCGCGACACGAGCGGCGAGGCGATCTCCACAGCTTGGTCGAGGACGGTCGCCAGGGAGACCGGCTCGCTGCGCAGCTCGACGTGTCCGCGTGCCAATCGCGAGATGTCCAGAAGATCGTCGACCAGCCGGGCCAGATGATGCGCGTGCCGGTCGATGACCTCCGTTTCGCGGCCAACGGCGCGGCGGTGCTTCTGCAGCTCCACCGCGGTGACGATGGCGGCCAACGGATTTCGCAGTTCGTGACCAAGGATGGCCAGGAAGTCGTCCTTGCGGCGGGCGGCGTCCAGCACGTTGGCCGACTCGACGATCGTCCCCACCACGTTGGCCGCCGCGCGCACCTGCACGCGATCCGTCTCGGCGTCCAGCGGCGTCGCCCGCCCGGCCAACAACCGGCCGCGTTCGCCACCGACGGGAATCTCGGCCTCGATGCAAAACAGCTTGCTCCCCCACAGGAACAGCTGCGCCTCGGATCCGTCGGCGTCGGTGGCGGTGACCGTGCGAATGTCTTTCAGCCCTTCCGCCGACAGCGGCGCCCGCCGGAACGAACCCCGATCGTGCGGCGGATCGCCGGGCAGCATCAGATAGATGAGGTCGCAATCCAGCGCCGTCGGCAGAGCGTCGACGACGATGTCCAGCGCCTCAGTGGGCGTGCGCCCGACGCACAACGACGGAAGCGCGCTCAGCGCCGACAGATCCCGGATACACCGCTTCAGTCGTTCGGTGCCGTCACCGGAGCTGCCTGACGGCGGCGCGAGCATCGAGGTCAGGCAGTCGGGCGGCGGCGCTTCAGCTCGGCCAGCATCTCGCGGGCCGGCGTGTAGAACGGGTTCTCGTGAAGGACGCCATTCATCACGGTCAGCGGGTGCGCCCTCAGCAGGTCCATGACCAGGGAGCCGCTCAACCTTCGAACGTCGTAGACGCAGACCGTCGGCGTCTTCCCGCGGTTCAGGATGTCGTTGACGCTGGCCTCATAGGCGACCAGCTGCTCGATGCCCGGCGGCGACGAGAACACCCAGCCCATCTGGCCGACCAGCCGCATGGGCGGGTGACCGGCGGTCGCGTGATCGCGGATCATCTGCTCGAGGGCGGTCATCATGCGATCCTGATCGAACGCGCCGCCCTTGAGGTGGGCCTCGTCCCAGGTCTTCACCTCCAGCAGCTCTGGGCTGGGCGCGCTGGCGCCGAGGCGCGCCTCGTGGCCGTCGCGATGCGCGGGATCGACGATGTAAACGGCCTTCTCGCCACGGTGCATGCCTTCGACGAGGAAGGGATCGATGACGGCGCGTTCCTCATCGGGCCCGGCCACGAAGGCGCAGGCGTGAAAATGATTGCGGAGCTGCGCATGCGCGAGACTCGTGGCCAGCGACATGTCCCCAGCGTAGCGCGTGAGCGAGCCGCTGGAACACCGGATCGGCGCCCGGGCGCATTTCCAAAGTTCAAGGAACCGGGCGCTAGTACGAGAAGCGGCGCACGCTGATGTTCATGACCATCCCCAGCGCCGCCGCGATCGTCAGGATGCTGGACCCGCCATAGCTGATGAGCGGCAACGTCACGCCGACCACCGGCAAGAGGCCGCTGACCATGCCGACGTTGATGAAGACGTGCCAGAAGAACATGGCCGCGACGCCCACGCAGACGGTGGCCCCGAACCGATCGCGCGCGTCGCCGGCGATCTTCAGGATCCACAGGATCAGCACCAGGTACGCCAGCAGCATCCCGAAGCAGCCGAGGAAGCCCCACTCCTCCGCCCACACGGCGAAGGGAAAGTCGGTCCACAGCGCCGGGAAATGGCGCAGCCGGATCTGGGTGCCGTGCAGGTACCCCTTGCCGATGAAGCGCCCCGAGCCGATCGCGTTCAGCGCCTGCCGCCCCTGGTACGCCCCCTCGGACGTGGGGTTGAAGAAGGCCTCGACGCGCTTGCGCTGATACTCGTGCAAGAGGTGCTGGTAGATGGGGAAGGCGGCCAGCGTCGCGAACCCGATGATGGCGCCCAGCGTGCGGATCCGCAGCCGCGCCGTCAGCATGATCGTGAAGAAGACCAGCAGCAGCAGGAACGCCGTGCCGAAGTCCGGCTGCTTGGCGATCAGCCAGGCCGGCAAGCTGACGATGACGACCGGCATGGCCAGGTGGCGCCAGGTGCGCCCCTCGAGGGCGGGCGAGTCGTTCAGGTACTTGCCGAGGGCGATCGCCGTCAGAAGCTGCATCAGCTCCGACGGCTGGACGTGAAACGCCCCCAGCTCGAACCAACGGCGCCCGCCCCCGACGATCTTTCCGAACGCCAGCACGCCGATCAACAAGGCGACCCCGGCCGCGTGAAAGATGTACGCGTAGCGGCTGATGGTGCGGTAGTCCAGCGTGGCCACGCCCAGGAACACGGCCACCCCCAGCCCCAGCCACGAGATCTGCTGCGAGAACAGGTTCGACGATCGGTCGTGGACGGCGCTCCAAAGGTTGAGGAGGCCCAACGTCGTGACGGCCGCCGCCGACAGCGTCAGCGTCCAGTCGAAGCGGAACCGCAGCCGCCGCCACCCGACCCCGCGCCCCGCGTTCATCGCGCAGCCCCCGCCTGGCTGTCGTCGTCCAGGCTCTTGAGGTGGCGGCGCGGCAGCCCCACGTGCGGCGCCTCGCGATCGGTGGGCGCCACGTTCTCGAAGTAATTGTGGATGATCTCCATCGCCACCGGCGCCGAGACGTCGCCGCCGTGGCCACCGTGCTCGACCAGCACCGACACGGCGATGCGCGGCTTGCCGGCCGGCGCGAACCCCACGAACCAGGCGTGATCACCGGCTTCGTACCCACCGAGCTCGGTCTTGCGCCCGTGCACCTGGGCCGTGCCGGTCTTTCCGGCGACTTCCACGTCCGTGATGCGCGCCTTGTACGCGGTCCCTTTGTGCTCGTTCACGACGCCCACCAGCGCCTGGCGTACGACGGCCAGCGTCTCGGGCGCCACCGAGATTTCGCGGCGCACCCGGGGGGGAATTCCTCGACAGTCTGTCCGTCGGGCGATTCGATCCGTTCGACGATTTGCGGCAACCACAGCTTGCCGCCGTTGGCGATGGCCGCGTACATGAGCGCCATCTGCAGCAGCGTCACGCGCGTCGAACCCTGCCCGATGACGGCGTTCAGCGCCTGGCCGATCTGGAACCCTTCGGCCTTGGGGTTGAGGCGCTTCTGCTCGCGGTACCACTCTTCGGTGGGCAGGAACCCGCCGTCCTCGCCGTTCAGCCCGAGGCCGGTCGGCGCGCCCAAGCCCAGGTCGCCGCCGAACTTGGCCAGGCGGTCCATCATCCCGGGGCGGGCGCCCAGCTCGTAAAAGTAGACGTTGCAGCTCTGGACGATCGCTTCGTACAGGCTGACGATGCCGTGGGTCTTGGTGCACTTGAACCGGCGCCGCGCGATCTCGAAAGAGCCATGACACTTGGTCTTGTCCTCGGGCGTGATCAGGCGATCCTCCAGCGCCGCGATGGCCGACACCGGCTTGAACGTCGACCCAGGGAAGTAGGTCTCGCCCAGCGTCTTGTCGTGCAGCGGGTGGTAGCGGTCGGCCAACAGGCGCTGCTCGGCCTCGGGCGTCAGATGACCCGACATCTCGTTGGGGTCGAATGACGGCTTCGACGCCATCGCCAGGATTCGTCCACTGTTGACGTCCAGCACCACCACCCCGGCCGCGGAGGCGTTGCGCAGCGCTCGCTCGGCCGACTTCTGGACATCGGCGTCCAGCGTCAGGATGACGTTGTTGCCGGCCACCGCCGGCTGGACGGGCGGACCTTCGATGATGTCGCGAATGTCCGGCTTGGGCAGCCCGCGGCGGTCGACGACGATCTTCTGGAAACCGGCCCGCCCGCGCAGATAGCCGTCCCACTGCCGCTCGATTCCCGTGCGCCCGATGAGGTCGCCGGCATGGTAGCCCTCGTCCTTTTTGGCGCGCAGCTCGTCGGCGGAGACCTCGTTCATGTAGCCGAGCACGTGCGCCGCCACCATACCCATGGGGTACGACCGGCGCGGCCCGGCGACGATCTTGACGCCGGGCAAATCGACGCCCGTCTCGATGGCGGCCATCGCCTCGCGCGAGATGTCCTCGGCCAGCAGCATCGACCGTTCGGCCGGCTTGCCGCCGGCGCCCCCCTCCGCGATTCGCTCCCAGACGTCCATCGCCTCGTCGCCGTTCATTCCCAAAATGGCGCGCAGCCGCGCGAACCCCTCGGCCGTCAGCAGGCGGGGTGTGACGTACACGTTGTAGGCGGGACGCACGGTGGCCATCACCCGCCCCTTGCGGTCGCGGATCTGCCCGCGCACCGCCGGCAGGACGTCCGTGTGCACGATGTTGTCCGACGTTACCCGGAAGAACGCGTCGCCCTGGATGACCTGCAGGTAGAAGAGCCGCCCCGCGACCACCAAAAACCCGATGAGCACCGCCAGCGCGAAGTACCGGGTGCGGCGCCGGATCTCCGGGAGCTCGGCGTCTTGTCCGGCAATCTCCATCAAACGACCTTCACCGACGCGCGATGGGATCGAACCCGTGCGGCCCGCGGGCCAACCCAACTCTTGAGCGGGCGCTGTCCACCTTCCCGTCAATGCGCCGGAACAGGCCCAGGACGAAGGGGGCGAAGAAGCCCGTCAACAGGGCCTCGAGGGGGGCCTGGCGCAGGCCGCCGTAGCCGCCCTCGGGCGCGACCTGGGCGCGGACGAGGACGATCAGCGCGGAGGCCAGGAGGCTCGCGACGAAGGCGGTCGCTGCCGACAACACGATTGCCTGGACGGCCAGGCGCGTGCTCAGCGCCCGGGCGAACAGCGCCATCAGCACGAACACGAACGCGTGGACCCCTTGCGGCGCGCCGGACACGAGATCGAAGAGGTACCCCGTCGCGAACGACACCACCGCGGCCGACGAGATCGTCCACTTCGACGAGAAACCGACGTGCAGCACGACCAGCAGCCCCAAGCTGGGGGTCGCCATGCGGACGGGCGCCAGCTCGAGGACGGTCGACTGCAAAATGAGCAGCAGGTACGCGACGATCAACGTGACGGCGCTTCTCATCGGTACACCATCGGGCCGCGGGCCGGCAGCCGCCTCGCAGCGGGATCGGGATCGGGCGCGGGCGGCGGCGCGACGACCACCAGGACCTCGGACAGGCGCGCGAAATCGACGTCTGGGGTGACCTCGACCTCCTGGTACAGGCCCACGGCGCCCGGGATGATCTTCGTGATGTGGCCGACCGCCAAATTACGCGGGAACGCCGCGCCGAGGCCGCTGGTCACCACGGCGTCACCTTCCTTGGCCGGCTCGCCGCGCGCCAGATATTCGATGCTGCAGCGGTACCCGTTCTCGGCGGCCTTGCCGCGCAGGATGCCGCGCCCGCCCGTGCGGGGGATGACGACGTCGATGGCCGACCGCGGGTCGACCAGCAGCAAGATGTCGGAGCTCTTGCCGGCCACCCGGTTGACGCGACCGACGACCCCGTCGGGCGTCAGCACCGGCATGCCGTGGCGGACGGCCCCCTCTCCGTGATCGATCTCGACCCGCGCCACGCGGAAGTACGGCGACGCGTCGACGGCGATCACGCGCGCGGCGATGGTCTCGGCCGGCGTCACGTCCCGCAACCCCAACAAACGCTGATATCGCCCACTCTCTTCGGCCAGCCGCCGCATCTCGGTCAGCTCGGCGCGCAGCTTTTGATTCTCCCGGGTCAGGGTCTCGTTCTCGGCGCGCACGTGGGTCAGCTCGACGTAGCGGCCGGCGACGCCGGTGATGCCGCGCGCGATCAGCGACATCGCCGCCTGCGCCGGCGAGACCAGGCGCAGGATGCCGCGGTCCAGGGCCGACAGATCTCCCGGATTTTTGGCGCTCATGCGAAGGGCGACGATCGCCACCAGCAACGTGACCGCCACGACGGCGGCTTCGCGCAGCTTCTTACTGCCCGCGACCATTGGCCGCCTAGTATGGCCGGAGTGGGGGCCTAGGTCGAACTATTGAAGCGCAACTTCGCGCAGCAGCGCGAGCTCGTCCAGCGCGCGGCCGGTGCCCAGCACGACCGCACACTCGGGCGAATCGGAGACCATGACCGGCAGGCCGGTCTCTTCGCGCAGCAGCACGTCGAGATTCTTCAGCTGTGAGCCGCCGCCGGTCAGGACGACGCCGCGGTCGACGATGTCGGCCGCCAGCTCGGGGGCGTCCGTTCCAGCACCGACCGGACCGCGTCGACGATCTGGTTGACGGGCTCGGCCAGCGACTCGCGCACCTCGTCGCTGTTCATGACCAGCGTCTTCGGCACCCCGGCCACCAGGTCGCGGCCCTTGATCTCCATGGTCGTAACTTCGTCGGTGGCGTAGGCGTTCCCGATCTGCTTCTTGATCATCTCGGCCGTGCGCTCGCCCACCAGCAGGTTGTACTTGCGCTTGATGTAGGCAACGATCGCCTCGTCCATCTTGTCGCCGGCCACCCGGATGGACTTCGCGACCACGATGCCGGCCAGCGAGATGACCGCCACCTCGGTCGTGCCGCCGCCGATGTCGACGATCATGTTGCCGGACGGCTCCGTGACCGGCAGCCCCGCCCCGATGGCGGCCGCCATGGGCTCTTCGATGAGGTAGACCTCGCGCGCGCCCGCCGCCAGGGCAGAGTCGCGGACCGCCCGCTTTTCGACCTCCGTGATGCCCGACGGGACGCCGATGATGATGCGCGGCTTGACCAGCGTCCGTCGATTGTGGACGCGGGTGATGAAGTAGCGGAGCATCGCCTCGGTCACCTCGAAGTCGGCGATGACGCCGTCCTTCATGGGCCGGACGGCCACGATGTTGCCCGGCGTGCGCCCCAGCATCTCCTTGGCTTCCTTGCCGACGGCCAGAACCTTCTTGGTGCCGTTGCCGGACCGCTGAACGGCCACCACGGAGGGCTCGTTCGAAACGATCCCCTTGCCACGAACGAACGTCAGCGTGTTCGCCGTGCCCAAATCTATGGCGAGGTCGTTGGAGAAGAGCCCGTAGACCCAGTCGAGCAGCATGGTTGACCGCCCCGCGCGCCGCCTCGGACCGCCGCGCCGACGAGACAGTTTCTTTTATCACGGCCGCGACCACTCCGATAGGGGCCGGGGACCACATTGTGGTAGATTCCGCCGCGCCATGCTCGAGCGGATGCGCAAATCCTCGCAGTCGTTGCTCATCTACGCCCTCTTCCTTTTCCTGATCGCGATCTTCGTCATCAGCTTCGGGCCGCAATCGCGCGGCACGTCGTGCGATCAGGTCATGAACGGCGACGAACATTTCGCCGCCCAGGTTGCCGGCGAGACGATCACACGCAACGACTTTCGTTACGGCTTCATGCTGGTGGGGGGCGCCCAGGTGCCCGCTCCGCTTGCCAAGCGGGAACGTCTCAAGGAAACCGTGATGGACAAGCTGATCGAGCGCGAGCTGCTCGCCAAAGAGGCGGACCGACTCGGGTTCGTGGTCACGGACGAAGAGGTCGAGGACCAGATCGCGGAGGCCAAGATCATTGGGCTCGGCGCCCTGCACACCGTTCCGCGGCTGCAGAAGGACGGAAAGTTCAACTATGACGCCTTCAAGACCTTCCTTCAGTATGAGCTGGGGCTGACCCCCAAGAGCTTCGTCGAGGAGCAAAAGCGCGAGCTCTTGGCCAGCCGGGTCCGGGACCTGCTGCGGGCTGGGGTGTCGGTGTCGACCGAGGAGGTCAAGACCGAGTTCGTGCGCCGCAACCGCCAGGT
Organism: uncultured Pseudomonadota bacterium; assembly: GCA_963737345.1. Taxonomy (GTDB): domain Bacteria; phylum Myxococcota_A; class Polyangia; order Fen-1088; family Fen-1088; genus JADGRB01. The sequence goes on from CAVTSM010000003.1 coordinate 799,795, forward strand.
GAACCTCGAGTACGTGCGATTTACGGGGACGCGGTTCCAAACCGAGGTGGCGCTGACGGACGCCGAGATCGCGGAGTACGCCGCCAAGAACGACGCCAAGCTGCGGCAGGCCTACGAGCAAAAGCGCTTCGTGTACGAAAAGGTCCCGGAGCAGCGCAAGCTGCGGCAGATCTTGGTGAAGGTCCCCAAGGACGCGACGCCCGCCGTCGAGAAGGCGGCACAGACGAAGGCGAACGGCCTCGCCGATCGGCTGAAGAAGGGCGCCAAGGCGACCGGCCACGACGGCTTGACGTTCGCGGAGCTGGCGCGTCAGGCATCGGACGACACCGCCACCAAGGCCAACGGCGGCGAGCTGGGCTGGCGCGCGAAGGGCGCCGCGACAAACCTGACCGGCGAGGCCGAGGACAAGGTCTGGAACGCCAAGACGGACTCCCTGGTCGGCCCGCTCCGCGGCACCGACGGCTTCGTGATCACCAAGGTCGAAGGACAGCGCAGCGGTGCGCTGTCCTACGACCAGGCCAAGCTGGAACTGGCCGAAGAGAAGCTGCGCGAGGAGCGCGCCGACGTGAAGGCGAAAGCCGCCGCCAATGACGCGGTGGCCAAGCTGCAGGCGGCGCCTGGCAAGACCATGAAGGAGCTCTTTCCGCCGCCGACGGACACCGAGGCGGCGTCCGCGACCGACAAGAGCGCCCCGCCCCACGCGGAAGAAACGGGTCCCTTCTCGCTGCGCGCCACGCGCGAAGGGGCGCTGGTCGAAGGGATCGGGATTTCGAGCCAGCTGGCGAAGGCGGCGTTCGCGCTGACCCCGACGGCGCCGGTGGCCGGGCCGTTCGAGGTCAGCGGGTCGTTCGTGGTGGTGCGCCTCAAAGACCGCAAAGACCCCGATCTGGCGGAGTTCGAAAAGAACAAGGTGCAGTTGACGCGCGACACCGAGCTGACGAAGTGGGAGCAGGTGCTGGGCGACTGGACGCAGGCGCGATGCTTGGAAGCCAAGCAGGGTCACCGGATCAGCGTGAACGCCGACGTCCTGCGGTACGAGGACAGCAGCGAAACCCCCGCCTACGAGCCCTGCTCGCCGCGCCGTCAGTTCGGAGGCTGAGAGCGCAGAATGCCCAAGGCCGCGCCCGCGATGGCCGTGGCCCAGGTGGAAGGCCGGGCCGTGTTGACGGTCGCCGGGCGCGAGGCCGGGGCGTTCCTGGTCGAACACCTGGAGATCGAGCACCCCGGTGCCACGGCCACGACGCCTGACCAGCTGCGAAACCGGCGCGGCCGGCTGGTCGCGGCGACGCTGGTCGCCCGGCGGGAACGGCTGGAGAGCCGGCTGCGTGAGCTGGCACCCGCGGCCGCGTCCAAGGACAGCGGCGAGCTGCGGCTGGAGCTGGACGGAGGCGCGCTGGCCGTCACCGGTTCCGGCGCGGCGGCGCGGGCGCCGGTGGTCGCCGGCCCAGGCCGCTGCGTTCGCGTGACGATCGATGGCGACGGGCCGGCCGCGGACGGGCTGCGCCAACTGTTGGCCGAAGCGTTTGGACCGCCCGACGGCGTCCAGCTCGACACGCACGACCCTTTGGGAGCCGCGCTCGACGAGGTGTTCGTGGCGGAAGGGTTCCGGCTGCCCACCAGCGCCGGGGTCCGCCTGCACCTGGCCTCGCTGGACGGCACGCGGCTCTTACTGCGCTGGGGAACCGGCGCGGCCGCGACGTTCGAGGCCACCGACCCCAGCTCGGCGCGCGAGTTGCTGGCGCTGCGCGAGGCGCTGGCGCGCGCCCCGGCAGGGCCGCCGCGCGCCGACGTCGCTCACCGGCTGGCGGCCGTCTGCGAGCGCGAGGGGGACGAGGACGGCGCGCTGGCCGCCTTGCAGACCTGTATCGAAAACGCAGCGGCCGGCCCTCTGGCCGGCACCGCCTGGCGCAGGCTGGTCGAGCTGCACGCGCGACGGGGGGACCCGCACGCCGCCGCGCGCGCCTTGATTGCCTCGGCAGACGATTCGCGGGTGCAAGCCACGGAGGTCGAACGCGCCGCCACGCTGGTCGCCGCCGCCGAGATTCTGCGCAAGCGCCTCTCGCTGCCGGGCGATGCCGGCATGCTGCTGGAACGGGCCCTGGCGCTGGACCCCGGTTGCGTCGAGGCGCTGGAGGCGCTGGAGGCGCTAACTGCAGAAGCCGGCGAGCTGCCCCGGCTGGCGGAGGTGCTGGAGCGGAAGCTGGAGGTCGCCGCCCGCGGTCCCCGAGAGCAAAAGACGATCCTCGAGCGCCTGGTCGAGCTTTACGACGCCCGGCTGGGCGATCCGGCACGGGCGGCGCAAACGCGCGCGCGGCTGGCGGTCCTGGACGGCCGCGCGCCTGCGCCAGAACCCGAGAGGCCCGCGCCCGCCCCCGACGGCGAGGCGGTGCCGCGTTTGGCCGACCCGACCTACTGGCGCGAGACCAGCGCCGAGGCGGAGCCGGCCGTGCGCGCCAACGCGCTGGTCGCGAAGGCGCGGGTGGCGCTGGCCCGGGGCGACGTGGGCGCGGCGCTGACCGAGCTGGACGCGGCCCTGGCGGACGCGCCGGACCATGCGCCATCGCTGGCGCTGGCGGGCGAGCTGGCCTTTCGCCGCCAGGACTGGCCCCGCGCTCGGCAACTTTACGGCGCGCTGGAACGAGCCCCGGCCGTGGGCGATGCCATCTCTCACGAGCAGCTGGTCCAGCGGCGGGCGGCGCTGGCGCATCGGACCGGCGACCTCGGCCAGGCGGAGGCGCTGTATCGCGAGCTGGCCATCCTCAGCCCGCAAAGCGTCGAGGCGCGCCGGGCCCTGTCGGAGCTGGCGCTGGCCCGGGGCGACACCACCACCGCCGCACATCGCCTGGAGGAATTGCTGCGCATGTTGCCGGCGGGGGCGGTCGCCGATGTCGCCGATCTGCGCCACCGGCTGGGGGCCGTCTACGCCGAGACCGGCGCCTGGCCGGCAGCGCGCGGTGTCCTCGAGCTGGTCGCCGAGCAGGATCCGGGGCGCATCCCCGCCCTCGAGCTGTTGCTGCAGGCCTACCAAAGGCTGGACATGCCCGCCGAGGCCGCCGACGTGTGCGGCCGGCTGGCCCGGCTTTACAGCGATCGCGGGCAGCGGGCGGCGGTGCTGTACCGCCAGGCCGAGATCCGTCGGACCCAGCTGAACGACGCGGCCGGGGCGCTGGACGCCTACCTGCGGTCCTCGGACGCCGACCCGAAGTTCGTTCCCTCGCGGCGGCGGCTGGTCGAGCACTTCTGGTCCGAGGGAGACCTGGCTGTCGTCGCCGACCTGGCTGGCGATCTGGCCGAAGCCCCGCTGTCCCCGGAGGTCCCGGCCGACGCCGAGCTGATCGTCCGGCTGGCGATGGCGGTCTCGGGCCCGCGCGCCGCGACCCCGCCCCGGTTTCGCTGCGGCGAACACCCCGCGTTGGCGGTGACGGCGGCGCGGGTGCTGGCGGAGGCGGGCGATCGGGCAGCCGCGCGCGGCCTGGACGCCATCGAATCGATCCTGGACCCGATGCTGGCCCGGGCGCGGTTCTGGGCGGGCGCCGACAGCGAGCAGGCGCTGGCCGAGGCGCTGGTCCCCATGTTGCGCGACGATCCGGCCCGGCCGGGACCGGCGTTGATGCTGGGCAGCCTGGCCGCGCGCATCCGCCGCCCGGCCCTGGCGCGCGCCGCCTACTCGCTGGCCGCGTTCGTCGACCCGAATGGCGTCGCCGCTTACCTGCTGGAAGGTTTGCCGGCTGCCCAGCCGGCCCGTGGGCCGGCGTTGCGCGTCGGCTCACCGGTCGATCACCCGCTGGCCACCGGTCCGGCGCGCCGCGCGCTGGCCCGACTGGCCCCGGCGTTGTTGGGCCTCGACACCAACCAGCAGGCGCCAAAGCCGGTCGAGGGGAGCGGTCTCGCGCCGGCGCGCGCCATCGAGCTTCGCCGCATCGCAGACCTGCTGGCGGCGCCGGCGTTCGTGGTGGCCCCCGATGACCAGGCGCTGCGCATCTCGCAGCCGTCAGGTGACAGGCGTCGGGTGCGCCTGGTGCCGACCCAGCCGGCGGGGCTGCTGATCAGCCCCAACGCCTCCAGTCTGGGCCCGGCCGCGTGGTCGTTCGTGGCGGGGCGCGCCATCGAAGCCTTGCGCAGCGGCCTCGTGACCGCCCAGCTGAACAGCGCTGACGGCCTGGTGCGTATTTTCGAGGGGGCGCGGGCCGGTCTGGGAGGCAAGTCCACCGCCGATCCGGCCGCCCAACGCGTCGCCGATTGGATTGCCCGCCCCGAGCAGCTGCTGTTGATGGGCGGCCCCGACAGCCGGGCCGAGCTGCTGGCCGACATCGAAGCGGCCCTGGCGGCACTGCCCAACTGGGAAGCGTTCCGCCGCGGCATCCGCCACACCTGCAACCGCGTCGGCGTGCTGGTCTCCGGCAACCCGGTCGCGGCCCTGGAGGTGATCGCCGAGGCCGAGACGGTCGCCGATGAGACGCCCGTGCGCGACACGACGGCGCGGGCCGAGCTGCTGCGCGGGCCGGCCGCGCGCGAGCTGATCGCGTTCCTGCTGGACCCGGCGTTCGAGGCCGCGACCAGCGGGTAGCGTGCGCGTCTTCCTCTGTTCCGCCGGTTCGGAGACGGCGCTGCGCGAAGAGCTGGCCCGTGACGGGCACCCGGCCCACCAGCCGGCGCCCGGCGTCGTCACCGTCGAGGGCGACGCGGCCGACCTGGATCCGATCTTCGCGCGCCAGGCGCTCCCGGACGCGCGCGCCGTCGAGGGGCCGTCCGTGCGGGCGCTGGCCGAAGCGGCGTACACCCTCGTCGAAGCCGCGATCGACGGCTGGCCGGGCCCCTTTTTGCTCCACGCCGTCGCGCACGCCGAGCCGCCTGCCGGGCTGGCCAGCCGAGCGGCCGGCGTCGCGCGCGAGCTGCGTGCGCTGGTGGCGGCCCGTCGCAAGCGCGCCTCACGCCGGGAGCGGCAGCCGGCCGACGTGGCGACGGTTGCCGGTGCGGCCGCGTTCGACCATCGCTGGATGCTGGTCCAGCTGCTGGCGCTGTCGCGCGACAGAATGCTGGTGTCGGCGGCGGCCCCGTCCGCCTTGCCGCTCGGGGGATTCGACCTGGCGCCCTGGCCCGCCGGTGACGCGCCCGTGAGCGTCGACCGGACGCCGCCCTCGCGCGCTTACCAGAAGTTGGAAGAGGCATTCCTGTGGATGGGCGCCGAGCCCGGCCCAGGGGACAGCTGCGTGGATCTGGGGGCGTCGCCCGGCGGATGGACAGCCACGCTGCGCAAGCGCCAGGCGCGGGTCGTCGCCGTCGACCGCGCGCCGCTGGCGCCGCCCCTGGCGCACGATCCCGGCGTCGCCACCGTCATCGGCAACGCGTTCGTCTACACCCCGCCCCGCCCCGTCGACTGGATGGTCTCCGACGTCGTCTGCGAGCCGCCCCGCAGCCTGGCGCTGGCGGAGCGGTGGGTCGCCTCTGGCCTTTGCCGTCGTTTGATCGTCACCGTGAAGTTCAAAGGGCAGGCGGGCTACGGCGTGCTGGCCGATCTCGCGCGGCGTCTGACCGCCGCGGGTGCGCGGTTCGCGCGGATCAAGCAGCTGGCCCACAACAAGAACGAGGTGACGGTCTTCGCCCGACGGTGAATGAGCGAGGGGGCGCCCGTAGCGAGGGCCCCTAACCGGATATACACTCCGCGAATGGACGACGTGTTGGCGATCATCCTTGGCGGCGGACGCGGGACGCGGCTGTTCCCGCTGACGCTGAAGCGGTCCAAGCCCGCCGTCCCGATCGGGGGCAAGTACCGCCTGATCGACATCCCCATCAGCAACTGCCTGAACGCGAACCTGCGGCACATGTACGTGCTGACGCAGTTCAACTCCGAGAGCCTGAACAAGCACGTCGCGATGACGTACAAGTTCGACGTTTTTTCGTCGGGGTTCGTGACGGTGCTCGCCGCCGAGCAGACCGAGGAAGGCGGCAACTGGTTCCAGGGGACCGCCGACGCCGTTCGCCAGAGCCTGCGCCACATGCGCCGCACGCCCGCGCGCGACCTGCTGATCCTGTCGGGCGACCAGCTTTACAGCATGGACTACCGGCAGATGCTGAAGACCCACCGGGAGAGCGGCGCGGACGCCACCGTCGCAGTCATCCCGGTCGCGCCCGAGCAGGCCTCTGGCTTCGGCATCCTCAAGATGGACGCCACCGGGCGCATCGTTCACTTCGACGAGAAACCGCCGGCCGACCGGCTGCCGGCCCTGGCGTCGGACCTGCCGGGCGGCGGGCAGGGGCACCTCGCATCGATGGGCATCTATCTTTTCCGGCGCGACGTGCTGGAGCAGGCGCTGGCCAGCCCGCGGCTGGTCGACTTTGGCCGCCACGTCATTCCCGACGCCGTACCGCGACAGCGCGTCCAGGCCCACGTCTACCGCGGCTACTGGGAGGACGTCGGAACGATCCAGTCCTATTTCCAGGCCAACCTCGCGCTGTGCGAGGCGATCCCGCCCTTCGATTTCTATGACGCGGCCCGACCGGTGTACACGCACCCGCGGTTCTTGCCGGCCTCGAAGGTCGAACGCTCGACGATCCACAACGCGCTCATCTGCGAAGGCTGCATCATGCACGGGGTCGAGGTGGACCGCGCCGTCATCGGCATCCGCAGCCGCATCGGCAGCGAGGTGCGGATCCGAAACAGCCTGCTCATCGGCGCCGACCATTACGAGACGCTGGACGACATGCAGGCGACCATGGCGCGCGGGGTGCCGACGATCGGCATCGGGTCGAAGTCGATCATCGAAAACGCGATCATCGACAAGAACGCCCGCATCGGCCGCAACGTCCGCATCATCAACGAGGAAGGCGTCAAAGAGAAAGACGGCCCGGGCTACTACATCCGCGAGGGAATCGTCATCGTCCCCAAGAACGGCGTGATCCCCGACGGGAGTGTCATATAAAGCTGATGCGTTTCGGAATCCTGGGTGTTTCGCACTTTGCCACGCGCCGGATGCTGCCGGCGATGCGGGCCGTGCCCGGCGTCGAAGTGGTGGCGATCGCGTCGCGTGACGCCGGCAAGGCGGCCGCCGCGGCGCGCGCGCACGGAATTCCGAAGGCCCACGGCTCGTACGAAGCGCTCCTGGGCGACCGTGAGGTGGACGCGATTTACAACCCGCTGCCCAATCACCTGCACGTTCCCTGGTCGGAGCTGGCTGCGGCCGCCGGGAAACACGTTTTGTGCGAAAAACCGATCGCCACCAACGGCGACGAGGCGCGCCGGTTGATCGTCGCGCGCGACCGCGCCGGGGTGACCATCTGCGAGGCCACGATGGTGCGCCTGCAGCCCCGCTGGCTGGCGGTGCGCGACCTGCTGCGCGCGGACCGCATCGGCGAGCTGCGGGCGTTCGTGGGGACTTTCGGCTACAGCCTGCCGACCCGCGACAACATCCGTTACGACCCGGCCATGGGCGGCGGCGTGCTGCTGGACACCGCTTTTTATCCGGTGACCGTGAGCCGGTTCTGCTTCGAGGCCGAGCCGACGGCCGTCACCGCCCGTGCCTCGCGTGACCCGCAGACCGGGGTCGACCTTCTGACCAGCGGCGTACTGGAGTTTCCGCGCGGGCACGCCAGCTTCACCTGCTGCATGGAGATCGCGCCCATGCAGCGGGCCATGCTGCTGGGTGCGCGCGGGCACATCGACGTGCCGACGGCCTGGACCCCGCCCGCCGGCCTTCCGTCGGAGATCGTCGTCGAGAGCGGCCTGACGCTGGAACAGCCCGTGACCGAGCGGGTGGCGTTTCCCGCCGTCGACCAATACGCCCGATTGATCGATGCCTTCGTACGAGCGGCAGCCGGCGGCGACCGCGCGGGGCCCATCCCGCTCGAGGATTCGCTGAAGAACCAGTCGGTCCTCGACGCACTGGCGCGCTCCGCCGCCAGCGGCCGATGCGAACCCGTGGGCTGCTAGCCGGTCTGCTGGCGCTGGCGCTGGCCGTTCCAGCTTGTCACCGGCCAGCCACGCCGCGCGGGCGAATCACGCTATCGGTGGTCGGCACGAACGATCTCCACGGTCATCTCGAGTCGCTGCCGCTCTTCGGGGGGTTCGTGGCCAACCTGCGGAGGGTTCGCGCGCAAGATGGCGGGGCCGTGGTCCTGGTCGACGCCGGGGACATGTTCCACGGAACGCTCGAGTCCGACCTCAACGAAGGGGCCGCCGTGGTGCGGGCGTACGCGGCCTTGGGCTACCTCGCGGCCGCTCTCGGCAACCACGAGTTCGACTACGGCCCCGTGGGCCCGGCGGCCTCGGTCCGCCCCGGCGAGGCGCGCGACCAGGATCCCGCCGGCGACCCGCGCGGCGCGTTGCGGGCCCGCGCCGCAGAGGCCCCGTTTCCGTTGCTGGACGCCAACCTCGTCGAGACGGACACCGGCCGGCCGCCAGCGTGGACCAACGTCGTGCCGGGCGTCGTGCGGGAGGTGGACGGCGTCAAGCTGGGCATTGTGGGTGTGACGACCATCGACACCCCTCGGTCGACGCTGGCCGCGAACTTCTCCGGCCTGACCGTGACGCCGCTGGCCCCCGCCATCGCCGCCACCGCCGCCGCCCTGCGCCGTCAGGGCGCAACGGTGATCATCGCGCTCACCCACGCGGGCGGTGACTGCCACCACTTCGACGACCCGAACGACCTCGGGACGTGCGACACACACCAGGAGATCTTCGACGTCGCGCGGGCTCTACCTGCCGGGGCGGTCGATCTGATCGTGGCCGGGCACACCCACAAAGGCGTCGCCCACCGCGTGAACGGAATTCCGATCGTCGAGGCGTTCGCCAACGGGAGGGCGTTCGACCGCGTCGATCTGTCGATCGATCGGGCCAGCGGCCGGGTCGTCGACAGCGCGATCTTCGCACCCCACGACCTGCCACGGCCAGGCTCGGTGCAGCTCGCCGCCTACGAGGGCGAGGTCGTCAGCCCCGATCGGCCGACGACCGCGGCGGTCGCGCCTGCAGCCGCCGCCGCAGCAGCGCTGCGCGAACGGCGGCTGGGGGTCGATCTGGCGGAGGTCATTCCGCGGGCGCAAAAGACCGAGTCTGCGCTGGGAAATTTGGTGACGGACCTGATGCGCGCCGCCCGGCCCGCGGCCGACGTCGCGCTGATGAACGGCGGCGGTCTGCGCGCCGACCTGCCGGCCGGACCGCTCACCTACGGGCGGCTCTACGAGGCGCTGCCCTTCGACAACCGCTTCGCAACAATCACGGCCACCGCGGGCGAGCTCGCGGCGGTGCTGGCGCTCAACTTGTCGCGCGACAACGGCATCCTGTCCGTCTCGGGCGTGCGCGCCACCGCCCGCTGCACGGCGGGATCACTGGCCGTCGCGCTGGCGCGCCCCGACGGCCGCCCGATCCCGCCCGAGACGCGCCTGACCGTCCTGACCAGTGATTTTCTGGCCACCGGCGGCGACGACCTGCTGCCCGAAAACTGGAAAAGTCGCGCCACTTCCGAGGGTGGGCCGCCTCTGCGTGACGCGATCGCCGACCTCCTGCGCGCCGGCCGTCGCGTTCCCGCGGCGCGCGAGCTGGCCCCGCCGGCCGCGCCCCGGCTGATCTACCCGGGCAAGCGCCCGTTTCGATGCCACGAGCGGCAATCCCGTTAAACGCCAGGACGCCAGGGTGCCAGGAGGTGGTCGAACCCTTCACCGTCCGAGCCAACCAATCAGAAACGCAATAGCTTTCTGAAATATCCTGATCCGGATCTTCTGCTCTTCCAGATTCCTGGCGTCCCTGGTGTCCTGGCGTTTGACTGACGGAAAGGCCGCTAGCGCTGGGTGTAGATCGCCTGGATGTCCGGGGCGGTCAGGGCTCGCGCGTAGATGCGGAAATCGTCGATTTCGCCGTCGAAATTGTCGTCGCCCGAAAACTGCGAATGGCCGATCCAGTCGTTGGGCATGGGGCCCAATGCCGAGGGGCGCAGGGGCATCGACGTGCTGCTGGCGACGGACGCTGCGTTGACGTACAAGGTCCCGTTGCTGGTGCCCTGCAACACGACCGCCACGTGAGTCCAGGTTCCGACCGGCAGGGGCGCCGCCCCGGTGAGCTGCTGTTCGACGCCCGGCGTGTTGCCGCCGGTCGTGATGGAGAAGCGCACGGCGTTCAGGCCGGGGCCCATCGCGTGTGAGGTCAGATACATGTACTTGGTCGTGCTGGCGCCGAAATCGAGGACGCGCGCCCACGGGACGTCCGTGCGCACTCGAACCCAGGCCGTGATGGTCAGATCGTTCACGCCCTGCAGGAGGTTGGCGGGAAGGGCGACGTAGTTGTTGCCCGAGGTTCCGTTGTTCAGATTCAAGGCGTTGCCGATCTGACCGGCCGCGAACGCCGCGGTGCCCTGGGCGGTTCCGTTGTGACCGTTGCCGGAGGCGTCCGTGATCACCGGGCCCGAGGTCTGATCGAACGGGTAATAGGCGAGCATGGGGATCGCGCCACCGCCAGCGCCGGCCGTTGCGCCCGCGGCGCCGCCGGGTCCCGCTGCGCCACCACCAGCAGCGCCGCCCGTGCCGCCGGTTGCGCCCCGCCCGGCCGCGCCCGCCGTTCCACCGGCGCCGCTCGTTCCGCCGGTGTCGGATCGTCCCGCCGTGCCGCCCACCCCGCCCCTCCCCAGGATGCCACCCGTGCCCGCGCCGCCGCTGCCCGCACCGCCCGTCGCGCTCTGGCCGGCCGCACCGCCACTTCCGACGGAGATCCCACCGGAGCCGCCCGCCTCACCTTCTCCGCCCGAGCCGTCCGGCAATACGAGCGCCGCCTCCATTCCCCGGTTGGCGCACCCGGCCAGCAGCAGCGCCACGAACATGGCGTGAAGTGAGGTTTTGCCGCGCACGATTCACTCATCGGATGTGCCCGAAGATTCATGAAGTGCCAGCGGCGCGGCGTGCGGCGGCTCGCGGCCTGAATTGGGGCTAAACCCAGCAGGTGTCGTCGTCGCGCACCGCCGGCATCGGCGACGAAGGCGCCGGCGGGAACGGCGACCGGGGGCTGAACGCGAACGGCGTGGGGCCGTGTGCGCGCAGGTGCCGAAGGCGCTCCTCCGCTTCCTTGACGGACGGGCGATGCCCGGCGGCGACCCACCACAGAGCCACCGCAACCTCGCCGGCGCCGATCGGCAGCGCGAACTCGCGGCGGCGGCGCATGATCTCGACGTGCGCGGTCCGGTACACGTAATCGTTCAGGGCCTCGACGGAGGTCCAGGTCGACATGTTCACCAGCAACATCTCGTCGCCGAAGATGCGAAATGCGGTCGCATCTCCTTCGGCTCCTTTGAGCCGCCAGACGAAGCCGGGCGCCTGTTCGGCCAGCGCGTTGACCGGGTCCAGCGCGGCGACGAAGGGCTGCAGCTTCTCCGACCCGAGCGGCGCCATCAGCCGCATGATGTTGACCTGCGCCAGCTCGTACCGGTCGTGACGTTCGCGAGGTTCGCCGTCGTCGCTCATTGACGCATCCAATTGACCACGAACTGGTCCTGCTCGCCACCGGCTCGCGTGCCGCCGGCGCCCCAGCCGTCCCCGCCGAGGCGGTGCCGCACGCACATGGGAAGAGCCGGCCCCACACAACCCAGGGTTTGGCTGGAAACAGTTCGGAGAACCGGGCGCACCGGTTCAGCTGTTCCGGCGTTAATTGAGGCAGCCGCCGATTTCGTCGATATCTTTGGAGAAGGGGATCATGAGCGCCGCTTCCGAGACCATCTCCGGACAGGCTTCGGCGCCCCCGCCGGGGTTGACGACCACCAAGGCGCCCTTCATCGAAGAGGCGCGCGCCCACGGAGAGATCTACATCCGGCAGCCGTACGAGCTGTACTCGGCCGAGAACCAGGAGACCTGGGGACGCCTGCTCAGCCGCATGACCGAGCGGTGGGCCCGCTACGCAAACCTGCGCTATCTGGAAGGGCTGGCTCGGCTTCACCTGTCGCCGGCGGGGATCCCACGCCTCGAGGACCTGAGCCGGTTCATGCAGCCGCTGACCGGATTCCGGTCGCGCGGCGTCAGCGGCTACGTGCCGTCGTACCTGTTCTTCGACTGCCTGCGCCGCCGCGAGTTCCCGACGACCATCACCATCCGCGACGGCGCCCAGCTGGAATACCTGCCGGAGCCCGACATCTTTCACGACGTCGCCGGCCACGTGCCCATGCACACCGACCCCGCCTTCGCCGAGGCGCTGGTTCGCTTCGGCGTGGCGGCGGCCACCGCGGCCGAGCGCGCCGCCGACATCGGCGACCCGCACCAGAAGCTCCGCGTCCTGACCAGCAAGATCCGGGGCATGTCGCGCTTCTTCTGGTTCAGCGTGGAGTTCGGGCTGATGCGCGACCCGCGCTCCGCGGCGGCTGGCGGCCTGAAGGTGTACGGCAGCGGCCTGCTGTCGTCGTTCGGCGAGATCGCGCACGCGATCGACGCGCCCGACGTGCGGCGGGTCCCCTTCTCGATTGAAGAGGTGATCAACCAGCCCTTCGAGATCGATCACTACCAGCCGCTGCTGTACGTGGTCGAATCGTTCGACCACTTGTTCGAGCTGGTGAGCGAGCTGGAACGCTGGATCCGCGACGGCAAGCTGGACGACGTCGCCCCGGGCGAGCCGGCCGTCAGCGAGACCGACCTGGAAAGCTTCCTGTCAGCCCAGTCCTGAAACGGGGGTCGGCGTGGGGTGCGCCGCGAAGCCGACCAGGTCGGCCAGCGCGCGGAGCGCGGCGTTCGGCCGGCCGCGCGCCACCAGCGCCCAGGTCCGCTCTTCGATGGCGCGCCGTTCGGGCGAACCCGCCGGAAGCGCCAGCAGCTCCCAGAGCTCTGCGGCTCGGTGGAGGCGCTCGGCGCTGGGTGTGCTGCCCTCCTCGCCGAGCAACAACAGCAGCGCCTGCGACAGCAGCGCCCGGCGGCCGACCCCTCCGGGCGTCTCGCCGTCGGGCGGAAGCTGGCGCGCTGCCGCCACGACCAGCCGCGCGATCCGCGAATCGTCCAGTTCGCCCAGCAGCGACGGCAGCGACGACATGATCAGCGCCGCGCGCGCGTCTTCGGGTAAATCGCCCAAGTTGACGCGCACGCCGTCGACCTGGGCCTCGAACAGCGCGCCCGGCTGCGCGGATGCTCGGACCTCCAGCTCATCGATGACGCCGGTCCGGCGGTGCCGCGCGGTGGCGTTCCCAGTGAACCGACCTGCGCCGTCGTCGGCTTCTTCCAGCTGTCCCGACAGATGCACGTCGAACCCCGGCGCCGCCCGCAGGTCGCCTGGCCCGCCGTAGGGCGCCGCCAGGGCCTCGAATGCGGCGCCCGCCACCGCCTGCACGGCGGTGACACGCTGGGCGGCCACCCGCCGAAAGACGTCGGCGCCGGTCCCCTCCTCGGGGCGGTTGCTCTTGGCCGTGGCCAGGATCTCCAGCACCTCGGCCTCCGGCGGATCGCCCCCGGCCTCGCGCAGCAGGTCCAGCGCGTGCGCGCCGAGGCGCAACACCAGCGACGCCTCGAGCCCGGCGATGTCGTCGAAGAACCAGGCGCAGCTCGCATACATGAGCAGCGTGGCCCGCTGCAGCTCCAGCAGCAGCCGCGCCCGCGCCCGGGCCTCGTCGCCGCCGCCGATCAGGGCCGGCGTCGCGAACTCGGCCAGCAGCGCGTCACGCTCGGCGACGGGAGCGTCCACCACGGCGCCGTAAGCGTCGCGTGCGCCCCACGGGTCGATCAGCAACTCGGCGCCAGCATCCTGGTAGAAGGCGGCGGCGGCATCGCGGATCGTGTCCAGCGCCCGGCGCAGCGGTGTCCGCCAGGCCTGGTTCCACCCCATCCCGCTGCCCATGTGGCACCCACAGTCCCGGATCCAGCGCCCCACACCGTGCGCGCAGCTCCAGGCCGTCCCCTCGCCGTCGGGCCCGGGGGCGAGGCGCGCTTCCCACACCGGCGGGTGATTCCTGAGATACGCGCCCAGGTTCGTCACCTCGAAGCCGCGCCGCTCGGCCTCGACGTGGGTCGCGAAGGCCAGCGTCAGGTCGGCGAACTTCTTGTGGTGCCCCCACAGCTCCCCGTCGGAGGCGCACAGGACCAGCCGCTGCCCCCCGACCTTGGACCGCTCGGCGGCCGTCTTCACGGCGTCCAGGAACAGGTCGGCGCGCGTCGAGGCATCCGCGAAGGCGACCGCCCGCGACAGCGGCCCGTCGAACACGGCCAGCGCGATGCTGCGGCCCGAACCGTCGGGGTGCCGCCACGTGTAGGCGCGTCCGGTCTCGAGGGTGTCGCGGTCGACCTCTTCCCAGGCGTCCTGGCTCGAGGCCCGCACACCGTCGATCTGCTCGGGCGCCAGGATGGTGTACGTGACGCCCAGGTCGATCAGCGTCGCCAGCGTGGCCGGCGAGACCGCCGTCTCGGGCAGCCAGAGTCCGTCGGCCGGACGCCCGAAGCGGCGCTCGAAATCCTGCAGCCCCCACAGCGCCTGCGTCCGGCGATCCGCCGGGTCGCACAGCGGCAGGATGGCGTGGGCGTAGGCCTGCGCCATCGCCCCACCGGCGCCCAGCCGCCGCGTCTGGTCCTGGTCGGCGGCGCGCAAGCGCAACATCACTTGTGGGTCGTGACGTTCGATCCAGCGGGCCAGGGTGGGCCCGAAGTTGTACGAGAGCCGGTCGTAGTTGTTGACGATCGATTCGATGCGCGCGTCGGGCGCGAACACGCGCGCGACGGCATTCGACCGGTAGCACTCCGCGTGGATGCGGGCGTTCCAGTCGTGGTGGGGCGCGGCCGACGGCTCGCGCGGGATCTCGTCCGTCCACGGGTTTTCGCGGGGCGGCTGGTAAAAGTGCCCGTGAACCACCAGCGCGACCGGCGAAGCGGCCACGTCAGAAGTTTCGCGATCTGGTGAGGAGCGTGTCGCGGGCCTTCTGTACGACGGTGATCCCCCCCTCGCTCACCGTGTACCGCAGCCCGTCCCGGGCCAGGTCGTGTCCGATGCTGTCGCCCTCGGGCACGCGAACGTTCTTGTCGATGATGGCCCGGCGAATCCGCGCGCCACGGCCGACGTAGACGTTGTCGAACAGGATCGACGCTTCGACCCGCGCGCCCGCGTCGACGAAGACGTTGCGACCGAGGACCGAGTCCTTGACGAAACCGCCCGCCACGATGCAACCGCCCGAGACGATGGACTGCAGGGCCATGCCGCGCCGGGTGTCCTCGTCGAAGACCAGCTTGGCGGGCGGGTCGGGGTAGTTGGCCGTCACGATCGGCCAGTCCCAGTTGTAGAGATTCAGGCTGGGGACGACGTTCTTGAGGTCCATGTTGGCCTCGTAGTACGCGTCAATCGTCCCGACGTCGCGCCAGTAGGCGTTCTCGACCTCGTCGGAGACGCCGCGGATCCGGTTGAGCCCGAAGTTGTAAGCGAAGACCTTGCCCGACTTCACCATCGACGGCAGGATGTTCCGCCCGAAGTCGTGGTGCGACTCGCGCTCGGCATCCGCGCGCAGCTCTTCGATCAACGGGCCAGGCGCGAAGACGTAGTTGCCCATCGACCCCAGGCAGTGCTCGGGATCGCCCGGGATGGTGATCGGATCGCGTTCGGGCTTTTCCTGGAACCCGATGACACGCCACTCCGAATCGACCTGCACGATGCCGAACTGGCTGGCCTCGGACTTCTTGATCGGCAGGCAGGCAATGGTGGCCATCGCCTGCTTTTGGAAGTGAAAATCCGTCATCTGACGGATGTTCATCTTGTAGATGTGGTCCGCTCCGAAGACCAGCACGGCGTCGCCGCGGTACTCTTCGATGAGGTGCAGGTTCTGGAAGACCGAATCGGCGGTCCCCCGGTACCAGGATTCGCCCATGCGCATCTGCGCGGGCACCACGGTCACGAAGGCGTCGTAAGAGCTGCGGGCGCCCCAGGTCCGCTGAACGTGCTCGGCCAGCGATTGAGACTTGTACTGCGTCAGGACGTAGACCGATCGAACCCCAGAGTTGGCCAGGTTCGACAGGACGAAGTCGATGATGCGGTACCGCCCGCCGAAGGGAACCGCCGGCTTGGCGCGATCGAGCGTGAGCGGGAAGAGCCGCGAACCCTTACCGCCGGCCATGACCAGCGCGATGAACCTCTGTTGTCCGTCCATGTCGGGTGTGCGTCGGCGCTGAACTATAACCACTTCCGGCCTGGGCGTCGCGAAAATGGGTTTATATTGACGGCCCCATGCCAGGTGTTACCCCCGGAGAGAAACTTCAAGCGCAGCTCACCGAGCTGTCAGGCAACTTGTGGTGGGCCTGGAACCCCCACATCATCAAATTGTTCCGGGACCTGGATCCCGAAGCCTTCCGGGCCGCGAACCACAACCCGGTCATGGTGCTGGCCGGCTTCTCGCAGGACCGGCTCGAGGGGCTCTCGCGTGACGCTTCGCTGCGGGCCAGGGTCGACAGCGCCCACCGGGAGCTGCGCGAGTACCTGGGGGCGACCCGGACCTGGGCCTCGGTGAACGCCGGCCCGCTGCGGGTCCGCCCCGTCGCCTATCTTTCGGCCGAGTTCGGCATCCACGAGTCGCTGCCGATTTACTCGGGCGGTCTCGGCGTGCTGGCCGGCGATCACCTGAAGAGCGCCTCGGATTTGGGGCTCCCCCTGGTGGCGGTCGGGCTGTTTTATCGCGAGTCGTACTTCCGGCAACGGATTAGCCGCGAGGGATGGCAGCATGCGGAGTACGTCCGGTCGCCCGCCGATTTGCTGCCGGCCGAGCCGGCCAAGACCCCGCAGGGCAAGCCGATCATCATCGAGGTCCCCCTGTCGCGCGAGACCCTGCTGGCGCAGGTCTGGGAGATCGCCGTCGGTCGCAACAAGCTGTTGCTGCTGGACACCGACGTCGACGGCAACTCGGAAGAGAACCGCCAGCTGGCCGCGCGGCTTTACTTCGGGGACCAGCGCATTCGCATCCGGCAAGAGCTGCTGCTGGGGGTGGGCGGCATCCGCGCGCTGCGCGCGGCCGGCATCCAGTGGGGTGGCCTGCACCTCAACGAAGGGCACAGCGCGTTTGCGACCCTCGAGTACACGCGCCTCTTGATGGAGCAGACCGGCGCGGACTTCCGGACCTGCGCGCAAGAGGTGGCCCAGAACACGGTGTTTACGACCCACACCCCGGTCGACGCCGGTCACGACCGGTTCCCGCCCGAGCTGGTGGACGATCACCTGGAGCCGCTCCGGCGCTCGCTCGGTCTATCGCAGCCCGAGTTCCTGGGCCTGGGGCGCATCCGACCGGAGGACCACCGCGAAGCGCTGTGCATGACGGTGCTGGCGTTCAAGATGTCGCGGTACGCGAATGGGGTCTCGGCCTTGCACGGCCGGATCACGCGCAAGTCCTGGCAGGTGCTGTGGCCGCACCACCGGGAGGACGAAGTGCCGGTCGGGCACATCACGAACGGCGTTCACGTGCGGACGTGGCTGGCGCCCGCCATGCAAGACCTCTATTCGAAGTACATCGGGACCGACTGGCGCGAACACCTGGCCGACCCGACGATGTGGTCGCGCATCGAGGGAGTGCCGGACGCCGAGCTGTGGGAGACCCACCGCGTGCTCAAGGCGGCGCTGGTCCACTTCATCCGCCGGCGCGTCTCCGAGCAGCGACGGCGCAACGAGTACCCCGAAGAGTTCGTGACGTCGGCGGGCGGCGCGCTCGATCCCGACGCGCTGACGATCGGCTTCGCGCGCCGGTTCGCCACGTACAAGCGCGCCAGCCTGATCCTGAGCGACATCGATCGGCTGCGGCCGCTGCTGCTGGATCCCAAGCGCCCGGTTCAGCTGGTGTTCTCGGGGAAGGCCCACCCGGCCGACCGCCCCGGCCAAGAGCTGCTGCGGGCGGTGCACGACGCGACGCTGAACAGCGATCTCAAAAATCACGTCATCTTCATCGAGGATTACGACATCAACGTCGGCCGCCACCTGGTGCAGGGCGTCGACGTCTGGCTCAACAACCCTCGGCGCCCGCAGGAGGCCAGCGGCACCAGCGGTCAGAAGGTGCTGCTGAACGGCGGCCTGAATTTCTCGGTGCTGGACGGCTGGTGGGCCGAGGCCTACGACGGGCTGAACGGCTTCGCGATCGGCGACGGCATCACGCACGTGAACGTCGAGGAGCAGGACCGGCGGGACGCGCTGTCGCTGTACGAGACGCTGGAAAAGGCGATCATCCCGCTTTATTACGAGCGCGACGACCTGGGCGTCCCGCGCGGCTGGATCGAGCGCATGAAGCGCACGATCCGAACGCTGGGATGGCGGTTCAACACCGACCGGATGGTCATCGACTATACGAACAACTGCTACCTGCCGGCCGCCGGCGCGCAAAGCTGCCGGATGCCCTGAACCGGCTGCCACCCGCGCCGTCAAAATCGTGACGGCGCACGACGCTCAATCCGGCGAGGATCTCCGCCGATGGTCCGTGCATGCGCGGCAGGACAGTCAGGATCGGCGTGGTCGTGTGCGGCCTGGCCGGCGCCGTCTACGGAGCCGAGGAGGCGACCAAACCTGCGACGCCCACGCTCGAGCAGACGATTGCGCAGCAGCTGGTCGCCGAGGGACAGACCGCCCGCGAAACGGGCGTCACCAAGGCCATAGAAAATTACTCGTCCGATCAGATGCTGGCACTGGCCACGCAGTACGATCAAGAGATGCGGCGGGCCATCGAACACGCCCAGGATGTGAAGATCCTGGCCTATCGGTCGCACGACATCATCCGCATGACCTGCATCGACGACAAGGTGGACCAAATCAAGGCCGTCATCAGCTTGACCGAGCCGCGCTACCTGATGCTGCGGACCTTCAAGTCTCAGGTCGTCGTGATGCAGTCGCAGTTCGCGATCATCACCACGGCGCATGAGCGCGTGAGCAGCCTGGCCGCGGAGATCGACGCCTGCATGGGCGACAACCTGGACGCGGTCACGGCCGGCCGCATTCAGGAAGAGAACCCCTCCGGGACCGACAACCTGAACGACCCGACCCGGCCGCCGGATTCGATCCAGTCGATCACGCGGCCTGCCGAAGCCAGCCCCTACCGGTAATCGCCGGCGCGAGTAATCTCGCGCCGTGTACACACCGCTTTGCCGCGTCCTGGTCCGGGCGCCGCTGCTGCCCGTGCGGGATCTGGCGCGCGCCGCGCGTGCCTTGGCCGCGCATCCCCTGGGTGCGGACGCGATCGCGATCGCCAGCCCGTCGCTGGCGGCGGCCAAGCCGGGCCCTGCCCGCGGGCGGGCCCTCGAGCGTTACGCCCGCCGGGCGGCGTTCCGGCCGACCCCCAGCGGCCTGCTGGCGGGGGTGTGCATCGGCACCCTGGGACCGCGCGGCGCCATCGCGACCGGAACGCCGGCCGCCGTGATGTCGCCCAGCTGGGGCCGCCTCGATTCATTGGCGCGCGCCCTGCTGGATGATCCCGCCGTCCGGGAGCGCGTCGCGGTGCGGGTCGCGCCGTCGCTGCTGCGCCGCCCAGACGCGGTCCGTTGGATCGGGCCGGGCGATCCGTTCGGCGAGTGGCGCGAGGCGGAGCTGGACGGCCGTCTGGAGGCGATTTTGGAGGCGGCGACGGGGTGGGTCGCGTGGTCGCGGGTGCGGGAAGCGGCGGCGCGGGGACGGGCGGACGAGGACGAGGACGGGGGTGCGGTGGACGAGATGTTGTTGACGATGGTGGATGGGGGGCTGTTGCAGACGGACTTGGCGCCGCCGTTGATCGGGGTACCGGCGGTGGAGCACTTGATCGGGCGGCTGGGGGCGCTGGGGCTGGCAGCAAAGAGGGAGGGGTTGGAAGCTGCCCTGGCGGCGTTTCAGGCAGGGGATCGGGACCGGGGGGCGGCGGTGCTCGAGGGGCTGCCGGGACACGCCGAGCGGGCGGTGCAGGCCGTTCTGGTCCACAGGCCGAAGCAGCCGCCGCGGATCGCGCGGGCCGCGGTCACGCGTGCCGCCGGGCTGGTGCCGCTGCTGATCCGGCTGCAACAAGCGCTGGCGCCGCCCAGCGCCGAACGGCTCGCATCGGCGGCGTTGGTCGACGGACTGGACGCCTGCACGGAGCTTCACGGGGCCGGCGCGTTCGACGTCGAGGCGCTCGCGACCGGCCAGTACGGCGTCGACATCGACGACGACGCCGATCCCGCGGCGGCTTCCCCCAGCGCCTTGCCCGGCGTGGTGGCCTTTCTGGCTGACGCGTTCGCGCGCGCCGCGCGTGACGGCCAGCCCGAGGTGGCGCTGGACGCGACCGCCCTGTCTGAAATCCTCGGCGAGCCGACCGGCGCGGCCCTGCCCGCCACAGCCGAGCTGTTCCTGATTCCGGCGGCACCGCGGCGCGGTGAGCGCCCGGGCACCGGCTGGCTGGTGGGCCTGCACGGGCCCGCGGGCGCGTCGCTGGGACGGTTTGCCCACGCGCTGGGCCCGGCTGGTACCGAAGCGCTCGCCGAGATCGCGGCTGCGGAACGCGCGGAACCCGCGGCTATCGGGGAACGGGTCGACGTGGCGTTCGCGCCCTCCGCCGAGCTCGCCGACGTCTGCACGCATCCGCCCGTCCGCGGGCGCGCCCTCGCCATCTCGCGCTGGACGGCGCGCGACGATCTGACGCTCGCTGATCTGGCCCTGGTGGCAGATCCGGCCCGGCCCGAGGCGCTCGCCCTGCGCGATCGTGCGGACGCGCCGACGTCCGCGGTCATCCCGTCGCCGCTCTGGCGCGTCCGCTCGAGCACGGCGCCCGCCGGTGCAGCGCGGTTGGCCGTCGGCTGGACGCTGCAGCGACAGCACGCCCCCTGGGCGTTCACCCCTGGCCCGCTCGACGCATTCGACCGGTTGCCGCGCATCAGCCTCGACGGGTTCGTCATCGCGCCGGCCAGCTGGCGCGTCCCGGCCGCCCTGCGCGCCGGGCGCGCGGGCCGCACCGCCCTGCCCCGCTGGCGCCGCGCAGCCGGCCTGCCGCGGCACGTGCAGGTCGGAGACGGGGACGAGCTGGTTCCGGTCGATCTGGAGGCGCCCTCCGCGCTGCGAGAGCTGGCCGGCGTCGCGCGCGTTCACGAGATCTGGCCGCCGCTGGGAGAGACCATCGATCGAGACGGGCGGCGCATCGAGCTGGTCGTGCCGGTGGTCAGAACGACGGCGCGCGACCGGGCGGCCGAGGACCTCGGGCGCGTTCCGCCCGCCAGCGAGGCGCCCCCGCTCGCGGGCTGGCGGACCTTCAAACTGTTCGGCCCGGCGGACCTGCAAGACGCGTTGCTGCTGGAGGCCGTCGGCCCGGCCGTGGGCGCCGGACTGGCGGCGGGCGAGATCGACGCCTGGTTCTTCCTGCGTTACGAGGACGGCCCCGGCCGGCGGCCGCACGTCCGCTTGCGCGCGCGCGGCGAGGCGCGCGGCGAGGATGGGACCGCACGTTTCGAGCAGCGGCTGCGCGTTGCGCTGGACGAGGCCCGAGAGGCGGGCGCGCTGACGTCGCTGGAGACCGCCGACTATTTCCCCGAGCGCGGTCGGTTTTGGGCGAACGAGTTGGAAAGTCTGCACGCCTTGTTCCAGGCCGATAGTCAGGCGGTTCTGGCGCTGATTGGGGGCGGTGAGAAGGATCCCGTGGTCACGCGGGTGCGGCTGTTCGACGCGATCGCCGGCGGCTTCGGTTTGAATCCCGCGGAGCGGGAAGAGCTGGCGCGTGAGCGGCGGGGGGCGGATGGCCATGCGGACGCCGAGATGCGCAGGCAGAGTGATGCGGTTTTTCGGGCGCAGGCCGGCGCGATGCGGGCGGCGCTGATCGAGGACGAGGACGAGGAGGGGGGGCTGATCGGGCGGTTGCGACGGCGGATTGGGGAGGTGGTGGGGGGGATTTCGGTGGGGGGGATTTCGGTGGCGCGGCGCCGGGTCTTGTTGAAGACGGCGCTCCATTTGTCTTCGGTGCGGTTGATGGGGGGCGATCCGGACGGCGAGCGGCTGGCGTATGTCTGTTGGCAGCGAGCGCGCGAGGGGCTGCGGCGCGCGCCGGGGCGGCGATGACAGGCGCGTGGCACCTGCTGTTGGCGCTCCTGGCCGGCCCACTTGGTTCGCCCCGGCTGCGGCCGGGGCGGCAGGCGGATCGGGCGCCGCCGCCGCAGGTCACGCGATTGACCCTCCCCTTCGACGGCATCTGGGGGGTGCTGCAGGGGTTCGACTCCGACGAGACGCACCACGGCTACGCGGCGTTCGCGCTGGACTTCGTCCCCGCCCAGCGCATTGGGACGAAGGAGCCCGGGCGCGGCGCGCCGCTGCCCCAGTTCGCCTGCTACGGGCGGCCGGTCTTGGCGCCCGCCGACGGGACGGTCGTCGCGGTGGCCGGCGGCGAGCGCGACTGGCCCGCGCACGTCAAAGGACGCCCGCCCGGCAACTACGTCATCCTTCAGCACGCACCGCGCGAGTACACCGAGTTCCGCCACCTGGCCGCCCACTCGGTGACGTTGAAGGTCGGCGACCGGGTCCGGGGCGGTGACCCGATCGGCCGCTGTGGCAACTCGGGAAACGCGGAGACACCGCACCTGCACGTCGGGTTGCTATCTTCTTTCGATCCGATCGTGACGCGCCCCATGGCGTTCAGCGGCTACCAGGTGCTCAGCCGGGAGGGCTGGCGGCCCGGCGACGGAACGCCGCGCAAAGGCCAGTTCCTCCGCCGGGACCACCACGGCCCCGCCGAATGAGGGTCCGCGGATTGTGAGCTCTTACTCTTTCATGCTAGCTACCGCCCCGGAGGACCGATGCCCATGAAGCCCCTGACCGTGATGTTGTCGATGAGTCTCGTGGCTGCCGCTTGCGCGAGCTCGTCCAACCAGGCCGCCCCACCGGCCAGCGCGGGAACGTCACCCGCCCCGGGCGCCGGCGCTTCCGACGGTCCGACGCCGCCCCACAAGAAGCCGCTCAATCCCGAGGACACCAAGCAGTTCTTGCCGGCCTGGACCAAGGGCCAAAACCCGTTCACCGGGGTCGGCCTCAAATGGGTCGACCCGTACGGGCCAGCTCACCTCAAGTCCAAGCTGCTCAGCAAGACGGATCCGCAGACGTCGGCTCTTCTCGCGAAGATCGCCGACAACGGGGGTGCCGACTGGATTGGCGACTGGACCCCGAACGTCGAGAATTGGGTTCGCCGCCGCGTCACCATAATCTCCAAGACCGGCGCGCTCCCGCTCTTCACCGCTTACAACCTGCCCGGACGCGACTGTGGCCAGTACTCGAAGGGGGGCGCGACCCAGGGCGACGACTACAAGAAGTGGATCACCAGCTTTGCGAACGGCATCGGCAACCGCCGCGCCGTCGTCGTGCTGGAACCCGACTCGCTGGGCCTGATGAAGAAGAAGGGCTGCATGACCGCAGAGCAGCAGAAAGAACGGCTCGAGCTGATGCGGTTTGCGGTCCAGACCTTCGAAGCGCTCGGGAACACGGCCGTCTATCTGGACGCCGGTCACTCCGGCTGGCTGACGGCCAAAGAGGACGCCGCGCTCTTGAAGGAGGCGGGCGTGGAAGAGGCGCAAGGGTTCGCGCTGAACGTCTCGAACTACAAGTCGACGCCGGAAGAGCTCAAGTACGGCAAGGAGATCTCGAAGCTGCTCGGCGGCAAGCACTTCGTGATCGACACCAGCCGGAACGGCAACGGCGGTCCCACCGACTGCAACGGGTCTGACGACGAGAAGTGCTGGTGCAACCCGCCCGGGCGCGCGCTGGGGTCGGCGCCCACGGCTGAGACGGCCGACAAGCTGGTCGACGCGTACCTGTGGCTGAAGAAGCCGGCTGAGTCCGACGGCGCGTGCAACGGCGCCCCCAAGGCCGGCGAGTACTGGCAAGAGCGCGCGCTCGAGCTGGCTCGCAACGCGCGCTGGTGAGGGGCTCGCAGGGCGTTACGACCGCGTAACTCCCGGACACCTGAATCGGTACGGCGAAGACGCATCGGCCCGGATCCCCAGGGGTTCGCGGCTGGTACGCGCCTTGTATTGGTGAGGCTGGGATGGGACGAAGCGCGAAAGATCTGGGGGACGGCGCGTTGTTTGAGCGGCTAGGTCGCGCAGGTCGCGATGGGGAGGGACGGGACGTGCTGAGCCTGTATCTGTTGCGACATGGGGAGACCGCCTTCAGCCACCACAACCGCTTCTGCGGGCGCATAGATGCCCCGCTGACGGCGGATGGGCGCGCGATGGCAGCGGCGTTCGCAGATGCCTACGCGTGCGTCCCGTGGGAAGCGATCGTCACCAGCAGCCGAACGCGCACGGTGGACACGGCCATGCCACTGGCCGCCCGTCTGGGGCTCCCGGTCCACCGGGACGGGCGGCTCGACGAAATGTCCTACGGCGATTGGCAAGGTCTGTCGAAGGCGGAGGCGGCCGGCCGCGACCCGGAACATTTCGCGCGCTGGCTAGAGGACCCGTCGATCGGCGCGCCGAACGGCGAGCACCCGCGCGAAGTCGGCGAGCGCGCCCTGGCGGCGCTGGACGACCTGCGAGGGCGATTCCCGCGGGGCAACGTGTTGGTCGTCGCGCACAAGGCGATCCTGCGCATCCTGTTTTGCCAACTGCTGGGGATCGACGTGCGGCACTACCGTGGCGTCGACTGGCCGGTCGCCGCGGTCACGCGCATCGACATCCAGGACGAGCACCTGTCTCTTCAAACGTTCGCGGACG
Source organism: uncultured Pseudomonadota bacterium (assembly GCA_963737345.1). Taxonomy (GTDB): domain Bacteria; phylum Myxococcota_A; class Polyangia; order Fen-1088; family Fen-1088; genus JADGRB01. Next base: position 824,371 of record CAVTSM010000003.1, read on the forward strand.
TCTCGCACCTGACGGGCGGCGAGGCGACCAAGGTCGGCGCCGAGCTCCCGGATGCAGCTGGCGCCGACCAGTCGATGGCGATGACCGGCTAGACCCAATGCCGTTCACATAGCGCGGAGGAGACACCGCGGCGGGCTGGCAGGAAGGGCAGAAAAATTGCCTCGGGCGCGGTGAGGATCAGGATGGGGCGATCTCGTTGGAGGTCGCCATTCAGCTACAGGAAGCGCTTGAATCTCTTGCCGGTTTCGTCGTTCCCGCGGACTTCGGGCGATTCCGGGAGCACATCGATCCGACCTGGATTGAGGAGGCGCTCGACGCCACCGGAACGGCGAGCGTGCGACGCCGGCGGCTGCCAGCCGAGCAAGCGATCTGGCTGGTGATCGGCATGGCGCTGCTGCGCCAGGAGTCGATCGAGCGCGTGGTTATGATGCTGGGGCTGGCGTTGCCGGGTGCGCGAGGCGACACCGCGGCCAAGAGCGGCATCGCGCAGGCCCGAAAGCGCCTTGGAGAAGAGCCGCTCGCATACCTGTTCACCACGACCGCCGATCGCTGGGCGACGCGAAGCGCTGACCGACATCGGTGGCGCGGGCTTTCGCTTCACGGGCTCGACGGGACTACTCTCAAAGTGCCGGACTCCCCCGAGAACTGGGCGGCGTTTGGCGGCCAGTGCGGCAGCGGGACGCGCAACGGCAGCGCCTATCCGATGGTGCGTCTGGTGGCGGTGATGGCATTGCGGTCTCACCTCCTTTCGGCGGTTTACTTCAGCGACTACGCGACTGGGGAAACGACGCTCAGCGACGGATTCTGGTCCGAGCTGCCGGACAACTCGGTGACCATTGCCGATCGCAACTTCCTGGTGGCCGATGACTTGACGCGACTGGAACGCAGCGGCACCAACCGCCATTGGCTCACGCGCGCAAAATCGACCACCCACCTGCGGGTCATCAAGCAACTCGGGCGGCATGATGCCCTCGTCGAAATCACGCTCTCCGACCAGACGCGACGGGCGCATCCGACTCTGCCGCCCGTCTGGACGGCTCGTGCCATCACCTACCAGCGCAAGGGCTTCCGGCCGTCGAGGCTGCTCACGTCGCTTCTCGACGAGAAGCGATATCCGGCGGGCGAGCTCGTCGCGCTCTATCACGAGCGGTGGGAATTGGAGCTCGGCTACGACGAAATCAAGACGCACATGCTCGACCGGCAAGAGGCCATTCGCAGCCGAACCCCGGCCGGTGTTCGGCAGGAACTCTGGGGCATCGCGCTCGCCTATAACCTGGTCCGCTTGGAGATGGAACGCGCTGCCGACGAAGCCGGCGTCGAGCCAAACCGGATCAGCTTCGTCAACGCCCTGGCGCTGATCCGAAACGCATGGCTGGCATGGTCCACGCTGCCTCTAGCACCGGGCCGAATTCCCGAAGGACTGCTCTATTTGCGCCGCTGCCTCAAGCTTCTCGTCTTGCCCCCGCGTCGCTCCGAGCGAGCCTACCCACGCGCCGTGAAGGTAAAGATGAGTGCCTACAATCGCAAGGCGCCCACCGGAAAGGGCCGTAAGTGAACGGCATTGCGGCTAGACCGCTTTCGAGTCGACTGGATCGAGCGCCCTCCGCGCCTCTCCCGCGAAAGCGCTCACGACTGATCGCAGTAAGTAGCTGATTTTGCGGCGGCGAAGCCGGCGCCCCACATGAGCAGGTCGTGGAGGCCCCTCCACAGGAGCTGCCAGCCTGGGGGACCGTTGCTCTTGTGGTGGCCTCCCAGGCGGGCGATGCCGCGCATCAGGTCAGCGACGGTTGGGTTGGGAGGCAAAGATTTCGGCTCCTTGATGTGCCGGAGCCGCGCGGCGAGCGCGTCGATGAGGACCGGCTCGAGGACGCTGGTAGCCGGAGCGTTGGAATCCGTGCGTTCTAGCCACCGCAGAAGAAGGAGCCGATACGCGATGACCGCGAGGATGCCCAGTGTGTTGGTCAGGGTGTGAATGGTCCGTAGCTACCGGGCCTCGAAGCCGCAGCCGGTCTTGAGTGCTTTGAAGAATTCTTCGATCAGCCATCGTGTGCGATACGCATCGACGACAGCCGCGACCTGCTCCGCTGAATCGACTGCTTCGGATGTGAGAAGCAGCCATTGCACCGGCGGCTCCCCGTCGGGTGGCGCAGGCTCGTGCACGTTCACGACATTGACCGTCAGCTCCGAGGGATGATCTGCCGTCGTCGTTTTTGGTCGCCGCAGCGTGACGCTGCGGCTCGAAATAGCGAGCTTGGCTGTGCGCTCCTCGCGCCGGGGGTGGCCACGACCCTTTGTCGTCCAAAGTGTCTTCGCCCGCCGCGACAGCTTGACCTCACGGTCCAGCAGCACGGGTGCACCGACGACAGCGGTGAATAGCCTTCCTTCTCCCTGTACCCAGCGGTCCTGTGCAGCCCGAATTACGAAACGCCGTCCAGCAGTGCTCAGCTCGCTCAGCAGCTCGAAAATGTCTCCCTCGCGGTCCATCACGTGAATCGCGGGTACGCCGCCGAGCAGCTGTTCAGTCCGATCCACCATCGATGGCCACTTGCGTGATTCGCGCCCGGGGTCGCGCTTTTGGGCCAGGACGTTCGCGTGATTCTTGGCCTCGTCGTCCCGGACAATGATGTCGATCCCCAGCACGCCCAGCGGCTTGCGGTCCGCTTGGCTGCTGACGGCAATCGCTGTGTGCGCCAGAAATCCGCGCCGCACCCCCTGCACACGCCCGAGCGACTCGCCCCGACGGTCCCCCTTAAAAGTGCATTCCGTCGTATCGCTCACGACGTAAACAGGACCGCCCTCCGCCGCGCACCGGGCCGCGGTCTTGCGTCCGTGCGGCGCCATCACCGCCTGCATCGTCACCCGGTGATTCTCGACGAACCGATACGCCGCTTCCCTCGCCGCTACCGACTTCGACGCCTCCGCCAAGCTCGCCTTCGGCGCATCGTCCAGCGCCGAGGCAAGTATCAGCAGCCGCTCTTCCAGCCGAGGATCCCCTAAGTCCGCGCCTTCAAACTCCTCATCCAGTGCCCCGAGCAATCCTTCCCGCATACCTCCGGTAGATCACGACCCCGCCCCAGGGTCGATCTTTTTCGGTCCCCGACCCGGACGCCCGACTTGTGTGGGATCTTCAGCGCTTCGCGGGCGAGGTGCCAGACTTGGCCACGTCGCACATTCGCTTCAACGTGAAAGCGGTCTTAGTGCACCGCCGTCGAAATAACGTCAACGCCGAGGCCGACAAGCCGCGCCGGACGCGAGGCGCGACGACGAGGCATACCCGTAGGTATGGTGAGCAGGAGCAACGAAGCGGCCGGCGCGGATCGTCGGCCGAACGTGACGCCATTTCGACGGCGGTGCACTAGCCCGTCAGAGCCACATCCGCGCGGCGATCTCGTCGGCGAACAGCAGTCCAGCCGCCGTGAGCCGCAGCCGCGCGACGTCCACGGCCAGCCATCCGGCGGCGACGGCGGCCGAAACAGCCGCCTCGCGTCCCGCCAGAGGATCGCGCCCGTGCCGGCGCGCGTGCGCCGCCCGATCGACGCCGTCGCTGGTGCGCAGTCCCAGCCAGACCGCCTCGTTTTCCAGGTCGCCCGCGCTGCGCCGCTCGACGTGGCGAGCGCCGGGCCGGTGCTCCACCTGCATCTGCCTCAGATACACGTCGGTCGAGCGCGGGTTCGAAAAACGCCAGCCGGTGCCGTCGGCGAGCGGCCGGAAAGAGGCGGCCGACGCGCCGACTCCCAGATACGGCCCCAGCGCCCAGTAGAGCTGGTTGTGGCGCGCCCGCCTCCCCTGCCGCGCGTAGCTGGAAATCTCGTAGCCGGCCAAACCCGCGGCCGCGAACGCCGCCCGCGCGTGGTTGAACATGCCGGCAACCGCTTCGTCGTCGGGTCGCGCCAGGTCGCCGCGCCGGTCGCGCGCGCCGAAGACGGTCCCCCGCTCGACGGTCAGTGCGTAGGCCGAGACGTGCTCGGGCGCCAGCGCGATGACCGCGGCGACGTCTCGCGCCCAGGCCTCGAGCGACTGTCCCGGGACGCCAAACATCAGGTCGACCGACAGGTTGTCGAACCCGGCCGCGCGCGCCGCCCGAACCGCCGCCGGGCCGGCGGCGGCGTCATGGTTGCGTCCCAGCGCCGCCAAGAGCCCGTCGCCCAGCGCCTGCAGCCCGATCGACAGCCGGTTCACGCCCGCGACGTGCAGCGCGCTCAAATGATCGACGCCCGCTTCGCCCGGGTTCACCTCGACGGTGATCTCCAGATCCGCAACCGCCGGCGTGCCGAAGGTCGTGCGGGCCGCCTCGATCACCCTCGCGACAGCATCCGGCCGCCACAGCCCCGGCGTCCCGCCGCCGAAGTAGACCGACACCAGCGGCCCGGCACCTTCGAACCAGGAGGCGCGCGCCGCGACCTCGGCGACCACGGCGTCGGCGTACGCGGCGTGCGGAATCTCAGTGCGGGTATCGACCGCGAAGTCGCAGTAGGGGCAGCGGACGGCGCAGAATGGAAAGTGGACGTAGAGGCCCAGCGGCTCGCCCGGGCGCAGCTCGCCGGTGGCGGGGTCGCCGCTGCTCAGGGTCGCGGGAGCTTCTTGATCTCGAAGATGCATTGCCGGATGCGCCGCCGGACCAGCTCGCGCCCCAGGTTCGTCAACGTCTCGAACAGCGGCGGGGTCGCCTTTTTGCCGGTCGCCGCCAGGCGCAGCAGCATGAACAGCTCTTTCGTCGACCAGCCACTCTTCTCGGCGAAGGCGCGCGCCAGCGCCTCCAAGCCGGCTACGGAGAAGTCGCGCGCGGCGTCCAGCTCCTCGGAGAACCCGCCCAGCACCTCGATCACGTCCTTGGCTTCGCGGTTCTTCGGGATCAGGTCCTTGGCCACGGCCCCGTAGTCGACGTCGCCCGAAAAGAAGAAGTCTGTCATCGGGATGAACTCGTCCAACCGCTGGATCCGCTCGCGCACCAGCGGCACCAGCGAGGCCAGCTTCTCGTCGGAGAGGCGCCAGTCGCGCAGCCGGCGGACCACCTCGGCGTCGGGCAGCTCGCGCAGGTAACCGGCGTTCATGGCCGAAAGCTTCACCAGGTCGAACACCGGGCCGCCCAGACTGACCCGGTCCCACGAGAACGCGGCGATCATCTCGTCGACGGTGAACTTCTCGCGGTCGCCCGAGATCGACCAGCCCATCGTCCCTAGATAGTTGATCAGCGCCTCCGGCAAGAAGCCGGCGTCTTTGTAGTAGTCCAGCGACACGGGGTTCTTGCGCTTCGAGATCTTCGATTTGTCGGCGTTACGCAGCAGCGGCATGTGGATCCACTCGGGCGGGGTCCAGCCGAACGCCTGATAGAGGACCACGTGCTTGGGCGTCGACGAGAGCCACTCCTCCGCCCGGATCACGTGCGTGATCCCCATCAGATGGTCGTCGACGACGTTCGCCAGGTGGTACGTCGGAAAGCCGTCCGCTTTGAGCAGGATCTGGTCGTCGACCTGAGCGTTGTCGAACTTGACCTCGCCGCGCAGCCGGTCGACGAAGATGGTCTCGCCGGTGCGCGGCATCGCCATGCGGACCACGAAAGACTCACCGGCAGCAGCGCGCCGCTCGCCCTCTTCCCGCGGCAGGCCCCGGCACAGGCCGTCGTACCCGACGAACAGGGCCTGCCGGCGCTGTTCCTGGCGCAGGGCCTCGAGTCGCTCCGCGGTGCAAAAGCAACGGTACGCGGCGCCGCTTTGCATCAGCTTCGCGACCTGGTCCCGATAGATCTCGGCCCTCTCTGACTGGCGGTAGGGACCGGCGGGCCCCCCGATGTCGGGGCCCTCGTCCCAGTTCAGGCCCACCCAGCGCAAGGCCCGCAGGATGGCCGCCTCGGAGGCCGAGGTCGACCGGGCGCGGTCGGTGTCCTCGATCCGCAGGATGAACCGACCGTTGCGGCTCTTCGCGAAGGCGTAGTTGAAAAGCGCGATGTACGCGGTCCCCACGTGGGGATCACCGGTCGGCGAGGGGGCGATGCGGACACGGACCTCGGGCTCGGACATGCGCCCGGTTCATAACACGAACCGCCCGAGGGCACCGATTGGCCGAGGAGCGGCCGCCCCGGTCAGTCGAGGATCGGGGCAGCGTTCGGGTTCAGGGTGGGCATGCCCTCGTCCGAGGGGGCGTGGCCGCGGTGGGGGCGGGCCGGCTCCGTGTGCCGCGGCGCCTGCGTGACCTTCTTGTGGCGCGGCGGCGGGAGCTTCGCCGCGGGTCTGGGCACGAGCTTTGGTTCAGGCGCGGGCTCTGGCAGAGCCGGAGCGGCGACCACCGGCAGCGGCGCCGGCGGCGGGTCAATCGTGGGCCGCGACGGCGGCAGCACCCCGGCGGAGGTGGGCAAGCTGGTCCTCTCCGGCGGCACACCCGAGCTCGAGGACCCCGAGGGGCCTCGGCCTTGGCCTGGCAGCACCATCACGATGCCGACGACCGCCACCACCGCCGCAACACCCGCAACAACCAAAAGGGGGCCGGCCCGACGGCGCGGGCGAAGGTCCACGTCGAATTGGGGGTCGGGGGCGCGTGCCGCCCGGCCGCTGGCGCTGCCGCTATTCGGTAAAGGCATGGTTCCGCTGGATACCGGCGCCATGGCCGGCGGCAGCGGCGTCCGCGGCATGGGGGTCGTGGCGGGGACCGCCCGAGCCGGCCGGGGCGTCGACCCAGCAGGTCGCGAATACGGCAGCGGAGCCAACGGGGCGGAGAGCGCGGCCGGCAGCGTGGTCCCTGCCGCGGATCCCGCCGTCGCGAACGAATGCTCCCAAGAGGATCGGACGCGCGATGAGGCAAACGGCAGCAGGGCCCGGCCCATCTCGGACGCGGAGGCAAACCGGGCGGTGGGCGCCTTGTGCATGGCGCGGCCGACGATCTCCTGCAGCGGCACGGGCAGATCCGGCCGCAGGTGACCGACCGGCGGCGCGTTCGCGTCGACGATCGCCTGAAAAACCAGGAACAGATTCTCCGCCTCGTACGGCCGGCGGCCGGTCAGGCACTCGTAAAGGATCACCCCCAGCGCGTACTGATCGCTGGCCGGACCGGCCGTGCGCGCGTCCAAGATTTGCTCGGGCGCGAAGTAAAAGGGGGTGCCGATCATGCCGGTGCCGGTGAGCGCGCTGGCCTTCGTGTCGTTCCCCTTCGAGATGCCGAAGTCCAGCACCTTGGGTTCGAGGCCGCGCGGTCCGGTGGCCAGAAAGATGTTCTGGGGCTTGAGGTCGCGGTGCGTGATGCCAACCCGATGCGCCTCGGCGACCGCCGAGCAGACCGGCAACATGATGTCGACCAACTCATCGACCGGCATCGGGCCGGTTCGTTCCAGTCGCTGGGCCAGGTCTTCGCCGTCCAGGAACTCCATGACGATGAACGCGCGGCCGTCCTCGTTCCCCATGTCGTTGACGTCGACGATGTTGGGGTGGTTGATCTTGGACGTCAGCTGCGCCTCGCGCAGAAACCGGGTGCGGGCGCCTGGCGCGGCCGCCAGCTCGGCAGCCAGCACTTTGATCGCGACGCGCTTGCCAATCTCGGTGTGATGCGCCTCGAAGACGGCGCCCATCCCCCCGGCGCCCAGCAGCCGTCGGATCTCGTACTTGCCCAGCCGCGAGCCCGGCGGCAGCGTCCCCGCCGGCTGGCCGTCGTTGGACTGTGAATCTCCTGCGTTTCCCGGCATGTTCGGCCCGTCGCCGGCTGCCCACATTAGCAGGGCTGGCGGCTTCACACCAACCAGAGCGGCCGGGCCGCGCGGCCGTAGAAGAGGCGCAGGCGGCGCGCGGCCGCCCCCGAGCGCGGCCGGTTGTCGTCGTCGAGGAAGCCCAGAAAGCGAAGCGCGTTTCGCCCCATGACGTCCGCGCGCTCGTCGGGCGTCAGCACGGGCGACAGAACCGCGTCGAATCGCTCGACGGCCCTGTTTGCCAGCGGATCCAGAGCCGAGAGCCACCAATCGCTTCCGTACATCAGGCGCCGCTTGAGCCGTGGATGGCGCGCCAGCAGCCCCGGAAGCTGCGCCCGCAGCCGCGCGGCGTACGCGTCGTCGTAAACCAGCGCCGAATTGGAAAGGTCGGCGTACACGTTCGGGTGGGTCTCGATGAGCGCGATTGCCTCGTCCGTCCAAGCGGGCAGCTCGCCCCCGAAGTGGCCCAGGTCCAACCGCAGCCCGGGAAAACGCTGGAGGACTGGCGCCCACCGCACCGGCGTGACCAGTCGCCGGAGACCAAGCGCGTATTCGTTCGACGCGCTGGCATGCGTCAAGATGGGGACCTCGCGGGTCTCGCAAAACTTGTAAAGCAGGGCCAGCGCCCGATCCAGCGCGCTGGCCAGAGGCAACTCGGGTTGCAGGGTGACGTTGTCAAACGGCGCGAAGCCGACCGGTGGGTACAGCTTCACGCCCAGGAACCCTGCCGATTGGACGGCGTAGCGGACCAGGTCGATGGCGGTGCTTCCCGGGTGCGGCACGGCCACTTCTGCATCGCCTGGCTGGGGCTCAGCGCTCCGCCCCTCGGCCTGTCGCCGCGGATCGTAGGCCACGAACGGGTGCACGCGCGCATCGGCCCGCCCGACCCGGCCCGCTGCCGCCAGCCGCGCGATCTGCTCTTGAATCAGCACCTGCTGCCACAGCGGCGTCGGCGGCCGATCGTCGGACCAGGCGTCGTAGTCGACCAGGGACGGCGTGAACAACGACACCGTCGGGAAGGTCTGGGCCAACGTGGCCGCGATGGAGGCCCGCGGGTGTGCCGCGATGTAAAGCGTCTCCAGCGTTCGCGCGATGGCGCGCCGCTGCGCCTCGCTCACCGTGAACGGCAGGGCCCTTGCGGCCGACGCCAGCAGATCGTCGACGGCGCCGGGCGGCAGCGGGGGGATCGGCGCAACCGGCGGGCCGGGCCGGGCGAGCATCGCCCGAAGCGACGCCAGCTCTGCTTCGCCGGTGGGGGCGACGGCGTTCGGCAAGGTGGCGACCGCCCGCAGCAGCGCGCGCACGACGATTTCCGGCCAGCGGCTCAAGAACCTCGAGACCTCGGTCAGCCCGGGAATCTGGTGTGCGACGAAGCCCACGATCGGCAGGTCGGCCGAACAGAAGGCGTGGCAGTGCACGTCGACGCAGACGTTTGGAAGCGCGGTGAAGGTCGTGGCTGATAGCGCTCCCGCCCGGCGCGCCAGCGCGGCCGCGGCGACGCCGGCACCAGTCGTCGCCAGCAGCGCGCGCCGCGTGGGTTGCGCACGGCGGCCTGCCCCGTCTGCCCGCGCGGGGCGTCTCACGGCACCAACTTGTACCCGGTCCCGTAGATCGTGACGATGTGGCGCGGCTTGGCGGCGTTCTCCTCGATCTTCTTGCGCAGCTTGACGACGAAATTGTCCACGCTGCGTGTGGTGGCGTGCCCCGACACGCCCCAGATCTTCTCGAGGATCTCCTCCCGCGGGACCGGCTGCCCGGTCCGCTCCCACAAAAGACGCAACAGCTCGACCTCGTAGAACGTCAGCGGGTAGGTCTTCCCGCGCCGGACCAGCTCGTGCTTCAACGGATCGATCACGGCGGCGCCGATGCGGATCTCCTCGTTGACCGGCGCCACCCGGTGCAGGCGCCGGAAGATCGCGTTGATGCGCGCCACCAGCTCGCCGATCGAAAACGGCTTGGTGACGTAGTCGTCGGCTCCGACGTCCAGGCCGCGGATCTTGTCCGTCTCCTGCGAGCGCGCCGTCAGCATGATGACGGGCACCAGCGGGTGGGTGGCGCGGATCTCCTCGCACACCGAAAAGCCGTTGGCGTCGGGCAGCATCAGATCCAACAGCACCAGATCCGCCCCCCGGTCGCGCAACAGGCGCACCCCTTCCCGGCCCAGCCCCGACGCCACCACCTCGAACCCCTCGAACTCCAGCGCGTCGCGCAGCCCCCGGACCAGATCGGGCTCGTCCTCGATGATCAGGATGCGGCGGCGCTGGGCGGCGGCGCCGACCGGCGAGAAGGGTCCGCCCGTCACGAGGCGGCCCTCTCGGCGGGGGCCGGGCTCACCAGCGGGGCGGCCGGCAGCGTGACGGTGAAGGTGGACCCGCGGCCGAGCGCGCTGTCGACCTCGACCCGGCCGCCGTGCGCCTCGGCGATGTGCTTGACCAGCGCCAGGCCGATGCCGCTGCCCCGGACGTTGCGGGCCCGAGCCGACGTGGCCCGGTAGAACCGATCGAAGATCCGGCCCTGCTCGTCGGCGGCGATGCCAGCCCCGTGGTCGACGACCGACAGCGCGACGGCGCCCGGCATGCGCCGCAACCGGACCACGACCTCGCCCCCGTCGCCGGCGTACTTCACGGCGTTGTCGACCAGGTTCAGCAGCACCAGCGTCATCGCGTTTTCGTCCATGCGCACAGGGGGCAAGTTGGGCTCGATCTCCGTCGTCAGTCGCAGCTTCTCTTTTTCGATCCGGTGGCGAAAAACGTCCAGCGCCCTCTCGACGACATCCTCGAGCCGCCCCTCGGCGAAGCTGTAGCTGGCTTTGCCGCGCTCGAGGCGCGCGAAATCCAGCACGTTGTCGATGAGGTGAGCCAGCCGCTCGGATTCGCGGGTGATGATCCCGCCATACTCGCGCGTCATCGCCTCACCCTTGTGTTTGCCCGTCATCAGCAGCTCGCCGAACATCCGGATCAGCGACAGCGGTGTCTTCAGCTCGTGCGAGACGTTGGCGATGAAGTCGCTCTTCATCTGTGACGTCCGGCGCTCGGCGCGCACCGACAGCCACACGACACCCAGGCCCAGCGCGATGATGACGGTGGACACGGGGACCAGCAGGACGCCCAGGAGGCGCTCGGTCTCGGCCTGGGCGCGCAGCTCGGCGACATTGCGCGGCGTGATCTGGATGCGCCAGGCGTAGAGAGTCTTGCCGAACGCCGCCTCGTACTGAAACGGCGTCGGGGGCTGAGGCTCGCCGTAGATGGGGCGCGCCACTTCGTCGAGGATGACCACCCGCCGCTTCCCCGTGACGACGTCCATCTCGTCGGGAATCCAGCTCTTCGCGATGCGGCCCAGGTCCAGCTTGGCGGCGACGTAGTACGCGCGGCCCGCCGCCGTCTTCTTGGCCGCATAGGCAATGAGCACGGATCGCCCCTCGAACAGCTGGTGCAGGTGCCGGAAATTCCCGGTCTGGTCGGGCGTCCACGGCTGCAGCGACTTCCAGTCCAGACCGCGCACGTAGCTTTGCCAGCGTTCCAACTCGCGGCGGCGCTTGACCGGATCCGGTGCCGGGTACAGCGACCGGATGTGCAGCCCCTCGTCCATGAGGGCCACCGAGTCGACCGCCGGCGGCAAGTCCAGATTGGCGGGCGGGTCGGCGGCCGGCTCGCCCCACTCGACGCCCTCGAAGAGCTCACCGTCGGCCTTGTCGATGCGATCCTGCACCTGCTCGATCAGCAGGTTTGCCAGCTGCTGGTTCCCCTCCATCAGCGACGCCTTGCTGCGCTCGGAGGCGGCCACGGCGTACCGGTACCCGTAATACGCCAGCGCGACGGCGGCCCCGATGATCGCCGGAAAGACGATCGCCAGGATGACCGGAGTCACCGACACCTGGTTCGGCGAAGCCGCGCTCCGCCGGGCCCGCTTGCGCTGACGAAGCTGTGCCTGATCGGATGGTCCGTCTTGCCGGGACATCGGGAATGGCTAAGGATTGCACAAACGGCGGCACGGCGGAAAACCCGTCGGCCGGTGCCGTCCACCGGCTTGGCCCACATCGAACGTCATTTCTTCGTCTGCGAAAACGCGCGCCCGGCCGGCGGCAAGCCGTCTTGCGGCCCGCGCGGCGCGGCGGCCATCGCGACCGCCCTGCAAGAGGGCCTCGGCCGCCATCCCGAGCTGTGGGGGCGCATCGCCGTGACCTCGACCGGCTGCCTGGGCCCCTGCTTCGAAGGACCGACGGTCGTCGTTTACCCCGAGGCGGTCTGGTACGTCGGCGTCACCGTCGAGGACGTCCCCGAGATCGTCGAAAGCCACATGCGCCACGGCATCCCCGTCGCGCGCCTCGTCCGCCAAACCGACGACTGATTTTCCCCCGTCAGAGTTTCGCGGGTTCCTCGTCGAGCGAGGGGCGCACCCGGCGTGCGCGGGGCTTGGCTTTGTGCTCGAGCGTGAGCTGGACCGTCTGGTCGTCGTCCAGCGCGATGTTGCGGCCGTTGGGCATGAAGCCGTCCTTCTCGAGGCGCAGATTCAGCGCGCCGCCCTTGGGGCGGGTGAGGGTCAGCGGCGTGACGCCCAAGACGCCCCCGCTGGTGGCGTTGACCACGTTGGCCCCGGGTGGGACGGACTCCAGACGGAGGGTGACGGTCTTGGGCGCCGGCGGCTCCGTGGGCGCGATCGGCACGGGCGGATCCTTTTTTGGAACCAGCGCCGTGGTCGTGGGCTGCACCTCTCTAGGGACCTGCGCCTGGCGCTCGAGCGCGACCTTCTCGCCGTCTCGGAACAGGAACACGCCCCCGACCACGCCTGCGGCGGCCACGCCGACGACCAGCGCCAGCGAGCGCGCCGATCGTCCCGGCCGCGCCGCGCCCCGCCCGGTGTCGAGCCGCTCACCGGCCCCCGCCGAGAACGTCGTCTCGCCCAGCCGGGGGTTGCTGAGCGGCGCCGGGGGCGGCGTGCGGCCCGCCAGGTCAGGCGACGAGTTTTGCGAGCCGCGCACGACGAACTGCGTTCCGCCAACCCCCTTCAGTGCGGCCTGAAGCGCGGCCATGTCGGGGAACCGCTGGTCGGCGTTCTTCTCCAGCATGTGCAGGACGATCGCGTCCAGCGCCGGGGGAACGGCCGGGTTGCGGCTGGAGGGAGCGGCCGGCGCAACGTTGAGGTGCATGTTGACCAGCTCGCCAAACCCCTCCGAGACGAACGGCGGCTGCCCGGTCAGCATCTCGAACAAGATCACGCCCAGCGAGTAGATGTCGCTGCGGTGGTCGACCGCGCGGGTCCCGCGGCACTGCTCGGGCGACATGTAGATCGGCGTCCCCATCAGCGTGCCGGTGCGCGTCTTCACAGAGTCGGCCGCGCTGCCCTGCTGCAGCTTGGCGATCCCGAAGTCCAGCACCTTGATGCGCTCGCGATCCGGCTCGTGCGGATCAGGGACGATGTAGAGGTTGTCCGGCTTGAGGTCTCGGTGGACGATCCCCTTTTTGTGCGCGGCGCCCAGGGCCGAGGCCGTCTGATAGGCGAACTCGACGGCGATCGGTGTCGGCAGCGCCCCCACGCGGCGGATGCGCCCGCCCAAGCTCTCGCCCTCCAGCAGCTCCATGACCAGGAACGGCGTGCCGTCCGCGATGGTCCCAGAGTCCAGGATCTCGATGATGTTCGGGTGCCGGATGGCGTTGGCGGCGCGCGCCTCGTTCAAGAAGCGGCCCAGCAGGTTCTCGTCCCGGATGTAGTTCCGGTGGAGCACCTTGACGGCCACGCGGCGGCCGATGCCGGGGTGCTCGGCCAGATACACCGCACCCATCCCCCCTTCGCCCAGCAGCGAGATTGCCCGGTAGTTCCCAAATTGCTCGCCAATCATGGAACCTTCCGTCATCGGGCTCCCCGATGGTACTCGACCGCCGCCGGCCGTCGCAGCAAGATTTCCACTCGACCGGGGCGGACCAGATCCGGCAAGCGCCCCACGCGTTCGAAGCCCAATCTCCGATAAAAACGCAGCGCCGCCCGATTGTTCCCGTCCGCCGAAACGTACAGCCAGCGCCGCCGGCGGGAGACGCGGGCGCCGATCTGCTGCACCAGCGCGGTTCCTACCCCCTGCCCCGCCGCGTCCGGGCGGACCGCCAAGAGCGCGATGAAGCCACCCAGCAGGACCCCGTCGTCCAGCACCGCCAACCCGACGGGGGCCGCGCGCCCTTCGCGCGCGACCAGCACGGCGCGCGCGCGCGCTTTGCGCCCGAGATAGCGGGCCAGCCCCGCGGCCGTGTAGCCCAGGCCGCGCCACGGCTCCATGGCGGCAATCCAGGCCGCCTGGGCGCTGGCCAAGGCCGGTGCGGCGACGGAGATGGCCGGAGCGGCGACTGAGATCCGCGCCGGCACGATTATGGCCCGATGGGCCCGGGCGGCTCCGACACGGCCTGCGTCCCGATGGGAACAACCCGGCCGGCATCCTCCCGCAGCAGCTCCGAAAGAGAGACGAACTTGAACCCGCGCAGCCGCAGCCCGGCCAGAACCTCGGGCAGCGCCTCGTGCGTCTTCCAGCCGCGCCCGTTGATGTGGAAGACGATGATCGACCCGGCCCGCGCCTGCCCCAGCACCGCGTGGACGATGGCGGCGCTGGTCGCGTGGGTGCCAGGGTCTCCCGAGACCACGTCCCAGGTGACCAACGGAAGCTGCCGCTGTCGGGCCAGCTCGACCAGCTTCCGGTTCCACTCGCCGAAGGGGGGACGAAAGGCGACGGCATGCCGGCCGTACCGCGACAGCGCGGCCTCCGTCGCGTCGATCTCTTCGTCGACGCGGGCGGCGGACAGCGTCGTCATGTGCGGATGGTCATACGAATGATCGCCGAACTCGATCAGCGGGTCGCCGGTCAGGTCGGCCATCGCCTCGGGGTGGGTCTCGACCCATAGCCCCGACACGAAGATCGTGGCCGGCACCTGCTCGCGCTTCAGGATCTCGAAGACGTCGCGGTCGAACCCGTACCAGCCCTTCTTGGTCGCGCAGGCGTCGAACGTGAGCACGACCTGCGGCTGCTGGGTTTCGACGCGGCGAATGGGGCGCGAAGCGGCCGGTGCAGCGACAGCCGCCGAAGCCCGAGACGTAGACGCCCTGGAAACGGGCGCGACGGGAGCCGGCGGTCCCGGCGGCGCAGCCACGGCGGCGCCCAGCGCCAGCCAATACGGCAGCGCGGCGGCAGCGGTCACGACGTGAGCTCCAGCAGCATGACGATTGCGTCCTCTTGGTCCTCTGCGTAGTAGTTCGGTCGTACACCGACGGGCCTGAAGGCAAAACGGCGATAAAGGCGTAGGGCAGCGGCGTTCGAGCGCCGGACCTCCAGCGTCACGACGCGGCAGGTGTGGCGCCGGGCAAAATCGACGATGTGGGCCAGCAGGCGCGAGGCATGCCCTGCCCGGCGCGCCAGCGGGTGCGTCGCCAGGTTGAGGAGGTGAATCTCGTCGGCCACCAGCCAGTAGTTCGCGAACGCCATCACGGACCGGCTGGCCAGGTCGCGCACGATGTCGACGTGCGCCCAGTCGCGCACCAGCTCTTCCAAAAAGACTTGGGCCGCGCAGGGCGCCCGAAACGAGACCCGCTCGATCTCCATCACGGCGTCCAGATCCACCGCCCGCATCGGCTCGACCAGGAACGGCTGCGGGGCCTTGCTGACCGCCATCAGGCCCCCTCGTCGGTCCCACCCGCGGGCGGCGAAAGCGCCGCCGACGCCTCGAAGATCGCGCTCCAGAGATCGGCGATCCCCTCGCCGGTGTCGGCCGAGGTCAAGATGGGCGCACGGCCGCGGAACAACGTCCGGCCGCGGCTGCGCAGGAGGCCGCGCTCGGTCGCCGACAGCTTGTCCACCTTCGTCAGGACCACCTGCGCGGGCACCTTCTCGGTCCCCAGCCACTCGTAAAGCTGCCGCTCTTCGTCTTCCAGGCCGCGCCGCGCGTCGACCAGCATCACGAACAGCGCCAGCGACCGCCGGCGGCGGGTGTAGCCCTCGATGAGGGGGCCCCAGCTCTCGCGCTCCCCTTTCGAGATCTTCGCGTAGCCGTAACCGGGAAGGTCGACGAGCCGGAGCTCCTGCAGCGGCGCGCGGCCGAGGCGCAGGTCGAACATCACCAGACCGCGCGTGCGCCCCGGCGTCTTCGAGGTGCGCGCCAGCGCGCGGCGCGCCGCCAGGCGATTGAGCAGCGTCGACTTGCCGACGTTCGATCGGCCGGCGATGGCAATCTCGGGCGGGCCTTCGGGCGGAAGCGCGCCCAGATCGCGCGCCTCCGCGAAGAAGGTCGCCTCCCTGACGTCGGGGACGGTGCTCAACACGGCCTGTTAGCGTACCATTGCCAGCAAATGCGGCACGGTTTCCGGGTTCTGGGCCTGACGGGCGGCATCGGAACCGGCAAATCCACCGTGGCGCGGATGTTCGCCAGCCGGGGGGTTCCGGTCGTGGACGCCGACGCTCTGGCGCGCGAGGTCGTGGCGCCCGGCACCGTCGGCAACGCCGAGATCGCGGCCGCCTGGCCCCAGGCCATCGGGGCGGATGGCTCGGTCGACCGAAAGAGGCTGGGCGCCATCGTCTTCGCCGATCCGGCCGCCCGGGCGCGCCTCGAGGCCATCACCCACCCGCTGATTCAAGAGGCCAGCGCCTCGCGGCTGGCTTACCTGGCCGCAGATGGGCATCCGCTGGCCCTCTACGAGGCGGCATTGCTGGTGGAAAGCGGCCGCTGGCGCGACTTCGACGGCCTGATCGTCGTCACCGCGTCACCCGTGACGCAGGTGGACCGGGCGGTGGCCCGCGGCGGGCTCACGCGGCAGGAGGCCGAGGCGCGCATTGCCGCGCAGCTTCCCGCCGGCGAAAAGGTGCGCGTGGCGAGCCACGTCATCGACAACGATGGCCCGCTGGCCCAGACGGAAGCGCAGGTCGACCGGCTCCTCGAGAGCCTGCGGTGACCGGAACCGCCGACTGGCCGGTCAGGTCTCCATTTGCGGCTCTGGAAAGCCGCGCCCCGGCTTGGCGAACAGGTAGCCCTGGCAAAGATCGCCGCCCAGGCTGACCAGGGAGTCGCGCTCCTCGCGCGTCTCGATACCTTCGGCGACCAGCTGGATCCCCAGCTCCGTGCAGAGCGTGATGATCGACCGCACCAGCTTTTGCCTCACCGGCGAACGATCGATGCCGCGGATCAGCGACATGTCCACCTTGACGACCTCGGGCTCGAGCTGCGCGAAGCTGGTCAACCCGGCATATCCGGCGCCCAGATCGTCGATCGCGATCCGGTAGCCCAGGCTCCGCAGCCGCGTCACGCGCGACTGCAGCTCGTGGATACGGTCCAGCGCCGCCCGCTCCGTGATCTCGAGGACGATCTGTTTGGCGAACGGGGTCAGCGCGCCTTCGTCCGCGTACAGCTCGTCGTCTTCCAGATCGGCGGGGTGCAGGTTGACGAACAGCAGCGCCGGGGGCGGCGTCTCGCGCAGCTGGCGCGCCACGTGCTGGCGGATGATGCGCCCCAGCTCGGCGGCCTTGCCCAGGCGCTCGGCCGCATCGAAGAAGTCCAGCGGGCTCCGCAGCGTCGGCTCGTCGGTGCGCAGCAGCGTCTCGTAGGCGAAGATCTTGCGCCCGGACCAGGAGACAATCGGCTGGGCCGCGACCCACAGCTTCTCGACGGCCGAGGAAAAGCGCGCCTCCAATCCGGCGCGGTCGCCGATCGGCTTGCCTTCCAGCTCGTGGACCTGCATCGCCTCGCGCCGCACGCGTGCCAGGTTGTGCACACGAACGGCGCGCGCCACAGACTCCAGCATCGCGTCGGGCGAGATGGGCTTGACGAGGTACCGGAACGCGCCGTACTCGATCGCCGTCAGCGCGCTCTCCAGGGCCGGACTGCCGGTCATGAAGATCATCGGCACGTCGAGGTCACTCTCCCGAATCGTGCGGAGCAGCGCCAAGCCGTCCATGTCCGGCATCGAGATGTCGCTCACGATGACGTCGTAATTGTGCGCCTTCGCCATCGCAGCCGCTTCACGGCCGTCGTGGGCAACGTTGACCTTGTATCCAGCGGCCGACAGGGCGCGGGCGTACCCGCGCGCGGTGACAGGTTCGTCGTCGACCACCAGCACTTCGGCCGCGCCAGCTTGCGCACGTGCCGCGTCTGCATGACCGGTCGTTTCGGTCACGGTGGCTGTACCCTGCATCGTGGTCTGCATCGACAGCCGCGACGCCGATCTTTAACGATGGGAAAGGACCCGAGAGGAAGCCTCGGGTCCTTGCCGGCGAGCGTCAGCGGGCCTTGTTGGCCATGGCTGTGGTCCGCAACCGCAGGCCGTTGAGGCGGATGAACCCGCCCGCATCGCGCTGGTCGTAGGCGCCTCGGTCATCCTCGAAGGTAACGATGTCGTTGCGATAGAGCGACCGGGGCGCTTTCCGCCCGATCACCGTCGCGCTGCCCTTGTAAAGGCGCAGCCTCGCCACCCCGGTGACGGGCTCGTTGACGGCGTCGACCAGCTTTTGCAGAGCCTCGCGCTCGGGCGAGAACCAGAACCCGCGGTAGGCCAGCGTCGAATACTCGACCGCTAAAGTGTCGCGCAGCCGCATCGCCTCGCGATCCATCGTCAGCGACGCCACGGCGCGGTGCGCCTTGTGCAGCAGCGTGCCGCCAGGGGTCTCGTACACGCCGCGGCTCTTCATGCCGACGAAGCGGTCCTCGACCACGTCGGCACGTCCGATGCCGTGCTCGCCGGCGATCCCGTTGAGCTCGGACAGCAGGGCGGCCGGCCCCAGCGTGTTGCCGTCGACGGCGACAGGGGTCCCTTTCTCGAAGGAAATCGCGACCTCACGCGGCTTGTCGGGCGCCTTGCGCGGGTCGGCGGTGCGCTGAAACATCTCCGGGGGCGGCTCGGCGTCGGGATCTTCCAGGATCCCGCCCTCGTAGCTGGTGTGCAGCAGGTTGCGGTCGATCGAGTACGGCTTCGACGACGTTGCCTCGACCGGAATGTTCTTGGCAGCCGCGAAGGCGATCAGCTCGGACCGGGACTTGAAGTCCCACTCGCGCCAGGGGGCGATGATCTTGATGGATGGGTTGAACCAGTAGGCGCCCAGCTCGAACCGGACCTGATCGTTGCCTTTGCCGGTCGACCCGTGGGCAATCGCCGTCGCGCCCTCGCGCGCCGCGACCTCCATCATGCCCCGCGCGATGCAGGGACGAGCCAGCGCCGTCCCCAGGTAGTACTCGCCTTCGTAGATCGCGCCGGCGCGAATGGCCGGGTAGACGAAGTCGCGCACGAACTCATCGCGCTGATCCAGCACGTGACAGGACACCGCGCCGGTCTTGAGGGCCTTTTTGCGCGCCCCCTCGAGGTCCTCGCCCTGGCCCACGTCCGAACAGAAGCCGACGATCTCGGCGTCGTACTTCTCCTTCAACCAGACGATGGCAACCGAGGTGTCGAGACCACCCGAGTACGCGAGCACGATCTTCATGGGCAGTGCCCTACCACATCCCCCGGCCCGCGTGCACCCCCCTTGCGCGGCGCCGCTCAGATCACCCGGATGGCGCCGGTGCGGATCAACTGGGCGGCGATCCGCAGGGCGTCGGTCGATCCCAGGCCGGAGCCGTCGAACAGCTCCTCCAGCGTGCGTAGGCCGTCGATGCGGCCGATCAGCGCCCGTTCGCGTTCGCCCAGGCGGTCTCGCGCGATCTCGGCGGCTCGCGGCGCCAGGACCGGCAGCTCCGACAGGTCACCCACGTAGGCCGCGAACACGCGCGTCAGCAGGGGTCGCGCCGGTTCGATCACCTCGACGATGCCCGGGGCCGGCGCCTCGTCCGCCTCGCGCATCGCGCCTTCCGCGGCATCCACGGCGGCGGTCAGATCGCCCTCGTCCAGGGCCGCCCGGGCCCGATCGATGAGCGTCGCGGCGCGCTGCCGCCAGCGCGCGATCGGGTCCGGCTCGCCGGATCCGCCGCCAGACGCGGGCGCCGATCCGCTGCCGGAGGCATTGGCAGACCCAGGCTCCAGTCGCTGGCGGTCTGAGTCGCCCACCCGGCGCGTGTGTTGCTCCGCCTCGTTGGTGCGAACGGGAATGGGTTCCGCCGCTGGGACGGAGGGATCACGCCCCGCGGGCGTGCCATGGTCCTCGTCGCGGTCCCCCGCCTCGTCGGACATCGACATCAGCATCTCGGCGGCAAGCTGGGCCGGGATGGTCGAGATCGCGGTGACGCGGCGATCCCGTCCCCAGTCGATTTCTGCTGTGTCGAGAGCGTGGGTGGGGGTGCGCGGCGGGGC
Source organism: uncultured Pseudomonadota bacterium (assembly GCA_963737345.1). Lineage (GTDB taxonomy): Bacteria > Myxococcota_A > Polyangia > Fen-1088 > Fen-1088 > JADGRB01. The sequence continues at coordinate 844,280 of CAVTSM010000003.1, forward strand.
GGCGGACAAAGGGGCGAGCGCTTCGAGGGCGGCCGCGTCGACGTCGGTGTCGTCCGGGATCTCGCGCGTCACCGCACGGGCGCGGCGTTCCGCCACATCGGCGGCGGGCACGGATTGGTCCCGTGGCTTCATCCTTCCGTAAGAGTCGGCAGCCGCCCCCGCCCTCTTGAACGGTCAGGCGGGAAGCACGAGCTCGAGCAACGCCTTCTGGGCGTGCAGCCGGTTCTCGGCCTGCTGCCAGACGGCGCTCTGCGGCCCTTCGATCACGTCGTCCGTGATCTCCTCGCCGCGGTGCGCGGGCAGGCAGTGGAGCACGATGGCATCCGGCGACGCCGTCCGCAGCAGCGCCGCGTCCAGCGTGTACCCGGCGAACGCAACCCGCCGCGATTCAGCCTCGGCCTCTTGGCCCATCGAGGCGTACACGTCCGTCGAAAGGACCGTGCGACCGGCCGCCGCCTCGGCCGGATCGCGCACCACTGTGACCCGCCCCCGCTCGCCGGCCCGGGCCCGCGCCAGGACGCTCGGGTCGGGGTCATGCCCGGGAGGACAAGCGATCGCCAGGTCGAGGCCCAAAATGCCGGCCGCCTCGATCCACGAATTGGCCATGTTGTTGCCGTCGCCGATCCAGGCGTAGCTTCCGCCCCGCAGCGCGCGAATCGGATCTTTGCCGCCACCCAGACGCTGCACGACGGTCAGCAGATCCGCCAGGACCTGACAGGGGTGCATCAGATCGGTGAGGCCATTGATGACCGGGACCGTCGCGTAGCGGGCCATCTCCTCGGCGCGGTCGTGGCCGAAGGTTCGGACCATGATGCCGTGGCAATAGCCGGACAGGACGCGGGCCGTGTCGCGCAGCGGCTCGCCACGTTCCAGCTGCGAACCCTGCATCCCCAGATAAAGGGCGTGGCCGCCCAGCTCGTACATGGCGATCTCGAAGCTGGCGCGCGTGCGCGTGGAAGCCTTTTCGAACACCATCCCCAGGACCCGCCCGGGGCGGGTGGCGTGCGGCGTTCCGGCCGCGCGCAAGGCCCGCAGCTCCTCGGCCCGGCGCAACAGCGCTTCGATGCCGCCCGGCTGCAGGTCGTCGAATGCCAGGAATCGCTTCGGTCTGTCCTTCATCAGCGTGCCTCCTCGAGCACGGCGTCCAAAATTTCAATCGCCTCGTCGATCTCACCCTTGGTGACGACCAGCGGCGGCACCAACCGGACGACGTTGCCGCCAGCCACCGTGACCAGCAGGCCGCGCGCCCGCGCCTTGACCACCACCTCGACCGGATCGACGTCGACGACCAGCCCCTGCAGAAGGCCGCGCCCGCGCGCGCCCTTGGTCTTCGGGCGCCTGCGCTCGCCGAGGCGCAGCAGCGACGAGCCGAGGTGGGTTCCGACCGCGCGCACGTGATCCAGCAGGCCCGTGTCGTCGATCGCGTTCTGGATGTACAGCGCCGCGGCCGTCGCGAACGGGTTGCCGCCGAACGTGGACGCGTGCGTCCCCGGTTCGAACCCCCGCCCGACCTCTTCGTTGGCCAGCATCGTACCGATGGGGATGCCGCCGGCCAGCCCCTTGGCCAGCGTGACCACGTCTGGAACGACCCCCTCGCTCTCGAACGCGTAGAACGTTCCCGTGCGGCAGGCCCCCGTCTGCACCTCGTCGAAGATGAGGACGGTGCCGGTATCGGTGCAGATGCGCCGCAGCTCTTGCAAGAAGCCTGGCGGCGGCAGGTTGATGCCACCTTCGGCCTGGATCGGCTCGACGATCACCGCGCAGGTGTCGCTGGTGACGGCGGCGCGCACGGCCGCCGTGTCGCCAAAGGGCAGGAACCGGACCGGCCCGACCAGCGGGCCGAACCCCTCGCGGTACTTGGCCTGGCCCGTGACGCTGAGCGCGCCGAAGGTGCGGCCGTGGAAGCTGTTTTCGAAGGCGATCAGCTCGATCCGCTGCGGCTGCTTCTTGGCGACCGCCTGATAGCGCCGCGCCAGCTTGAGGGCCGCCTCGTTCGCCTCCGTCCCCGAGTTGCAGAAGAACGCCCGTCCCTTGAACGCGCGCCGCGACAGCGCCTCGGCGAATTCCAACTGGGCCTCGATGTAGTAGAGATTCGAAACGTGTAGCAGGCGGCGGGCCTGCGTGCCGATCGCCTCGGCCAGCCCGGCGTGCCCGTGCCCCAGCATCGCCACGGCGACGCCCGCCGCCATGTCCAGGTAGCGGCGTCCGTCAACGTCGTAAAGTGCGCACCCCTCGCCACGTGCCATCACCACCGGCGCCTGCCGATAATTATTGAGAAGCAGCCGCTTCCCCCGTTCCACGAGCTCGTCTTGCCGCGACATATCCGCCTGACTCTAGCCCGGAATCTGGCTGGCCAAAGGAATTCCCGCCCAGGTGCGCCGGAGGCGACAACGGCCAAGCATCGCTGAGCGTCGGAGCCATGCTTGTGCCATTGTGTGCAGCGATTAGGTTGCTGCGACCATGAACGCGCCCACCATCGCCAGCACGGCCACCGCGGTGCCGCTTTACGCGGCGACGCAGGAAGAGGTCAAGACGCACCTGCGCGCGATGCTGCCGCTGGCGCCCCGCCGCATGGACGCTGCGATGGAGATGTTCGATCACGCGGCCGTCGAGCGCCGTTACAGCGTCGAGCCGCTGGCGCAGCTGGGGACGCTTCGCGGGATCAGCGACATGCAGGCGCGGTATCGCACCAGCGCGATCGAGCTGGGGCGGCAGGTGGCGTCCGACGCGATGGCCGCCGCCCACATCGAGGCGCGCGACGTCGATCTCATCATCACGGTGTCGTGCACCGGCATCATGATCCCGTCGCTGGACGCGCACCTGGTCAACGAGCTCGGCTTTCGCGCCGACGTGCGCCGGCTGCCCATCACGGAGCTGGGGTGCGTGGGCGGCGCCGCCGCGCTGGCCCGCGCGCACGACTTTCTGATTGGGTTTCCGGAGGCCCGGGCGCTGGTCATCTCCGTCGAGCTGCCGAGCCTGTCCCTTCAGCGTGCCGATGTGTCGCCCGCCAACCTGGTCGCGACGGCGCTGTTCGGCGACGGCGCGGCCGCGGTGGTACTGGACGGCGCTGCCGCCGGCGGCACCGGCCGCCGCGTGCGCATCCTGGAGACGCTGGCGCACATCTTCCCCGAGTCGACGTCGGCGCTGGGGTTCGATCTCGAGGACGACGGGTTTCATTCGGTGATCTCCAAGGAAGTGCCGGCGCTGCTGAAGTCCGAGATCGGCCGGCTGGTCCGAACGCTGGCCGATCGCCGCGGCCTTTCGCGCGACCAGCTTTCCTGCTTCGTGCTGCACCCGGGGGGCCGAAAGATCCTGGCCTTCGCAGAAGAAGAGCTGGGCTTGGCGCGCAGCGACACCCAGCCTTCGTGGGACGTGTTGCGCGACTTCGGAAATCAGTCGAGCGCGTCGGTTCTCTTCGTCCTGCACGAATGGTTGACCAAGCGGCAGCCGGCGGCCGGCGAGCACGGGATCCTGGCGGCGTTCGGGCCAGGGCTGACGGCCGAGATGCTGCTCTTGGAGTGGAGCTGACCGCGTGAGCTCCGTCGGCTGGTACCTGATCCTCTGCGGGGCGGTCGGTGCCGGCCGGCTGATCGAAATGGCGCTGTCGCGCCGGCACCAGCGCGCGCTGGCCCAACAGGGCGCGCCGCTCCTGCCCGAGCGCGTGTTCCTGGCCATGGTCACCCTGCACACGGGCGTCATCGCGGGCGCCGCCATCGAGGTGGTCGCCCTACACCGCCGCTTCGTGCCGGCCCTCGGAATCCCCGCGTTGATCGGGCTGCTCGCGGCCAACCTGCTGCGCTGGTGGGTGATCGGCACGCTGGGCGTGCACTGGAACGTGCGGGTCGTCCGCTCGATGGAGCTGGGGGTCGTCACCGGCGGGCCGTATCGGTTCGTCCGCCACCCCAACTACGTGGCGGTCTTCCTCGAGCTCTTGGCGCTTCCGCTGGTGCACGGCGCCGTCCTGACGGCAGCCGCCGGCGCGCTGCTGCATCTGGTCGTCCTCGGCCGGCGGGTGGCGCTGGAAGAATCGGTGCTGATGGCCGACGACGGCTATCGCCGCGCGTTTGCCCACAAACCGAGGTTCGTCCCGTGGCCCGGGCGGTAGACGTCGCCATCGCCGGGGCTGGACCGGCAGGCACCACGCTGGCGCTGCTGCTGGGGCGGGCGGGGCTAAAGGTCGACGTCTACGACGCGCGCCGATTTCCGCGCGAGAAGCCCTGCGGGGAAGGGATCCTCCCGGCCGGTGTGGCGGTGCTGGACCGGCTGGGGCTGCGCGAGGCGGTGGGTGGTCGCGCGCTGAGGTCGGTGCGGTACCACGGTTTCGGGTTGACCGCGGAAAGCCCGTTCGGCCGCGGCGGCGTTGCGCTGGGCCAGCGGCGGCTGCACCTGGATTCGGGCGCTGCTGGAGGCGGCCCGCGCCACGCCCGGCGTGAGCGTCTTCGAGGACGCCGAAGTCGAAGGGGTCGAGCGCGCCGGCGGCCGCGCCGTCGGGCTGCGCGTCGGCGGCCAGGTCCGCGGGGCCGCGCTGATCGTCGGGGCCGACGGTCTGGCCTCGCGCGTGCGCCGCAGCCTGGACCTGGATGCGCCGGCCCGCGGGCGCCGGGTGGGCGCGCGGATGCACTTTCGCCTGGCTGCCGGACGGGACGCCGGCGAGCGGCTCTTGATCTTCGTGGGCCGGGGCCACGAGCTCTACGCCGCGCCGCTGCCCGACGGGCAGTTGCTGCTGGCCGGCCTGGCCGATCAGGAGGAATGGGCCGAGGGGGCGCGCCGCGCGCTCGGGCGCTGGATCCTGGACCAGCCGGCGCTGCGCGAGCTTTTGGACGGGGCCGCGCCGATCACGGCCCCCGCCGGCCGCACGGGGCTGGCGCGAACGGCGCGTGCCGGGTGGGCGCCGGGCGCCGTGCTGCTGGGGGACGCCGCCGCGTCGACCGATCCGCTGACCGCGGGCGGGCTCGCCCACGCGCTGGTCACCGCCGAGCGGCTGGCGGCTGCCGTCCCCGCCTACCTCGCCTGTCTGGCCGACACCGCTCGGGCGGACGCCGCCCTGGCCCGGTTCGATCGCCAGCGGCGGCGCCTCTTGCGCCCCCACGCCTGGCTGACGCGCGGCTTGGTCGCCCTCGTGCGGCGGCCGCTGCTGGCGCGCGCTACCCTGCACGTCATGCGGGCCCTGCCGCCGCTGATGCGCTGCTTGGTCGACGTGGCGGCAGGAACGTCGATTCAGGCGCCCAGGATCGTCGCCGCCAACTCCAGCCCGGCGCTGGCGATCAGCAGCGCCACCGACCAAAACGCGATACTGCCCCATCGCGTCGGATCGCCGTAGCCGCCGCGCGCCACGCGCGACGCCTGCCAGACGGCGATTGGCGCCAGCGGCAGGGGCGCCAGCGCCACCCGCGCAGGCAGTCCAAGCATGGCCCAGATCGGCAGCGCGCCGAAGGCCGCCAGGGTCAGCGCCGCATAGAGCCGCGCGGCGCGCAGCGGGCCCATCCGGACCACCAGCGTCCGCTTGCCCGCGGCGGCGTCGCCGGCGGCGTCGGGGAATTCGATGGCCAGCAGCATGGCGAACTGCAGCGCGCACGGCAGCGCGGCCGCCAGCAGGATCGGCGCCGCCACCGCGCGCGCCTGCAACACGAACCCGAACACCGGCACCATCAGGGTGACGACCAGGGCGGTTGCGGCCTCGCCCAGACCACGACCGCACAATCTTCCGGGCGGCGCGCTGTATTGCCAGGCGATGGCGATCATGGCCGCGGCCAGCGCGCCCGGGCCAGCCCCGGTCCGTCGGGCCAGCAACGCGGCGGCCAGAGCCGCAGCCGCCAGCAACGTCACCGCCGCGCGCAGGGCCACGACCGGCGCCAGCACGCCGCCGGGAAGCACCCGGCTGCCGCCCGACCAGCGCGTCGGCGTCAGGTTGGCGCGGTCCGCGTCGAGGTCGAAGTAGTCGTTCGCGTAGTGGGTCATCAGCTGCGTGAGCGTGACGACCACCTGCCCCCAGACGTAGCGGCCCGCGTCGAACCCGGCGCCGCCGGTCACCGCCAGCGCCGCGCCGAGGCCGTAGAGCACGAACCCGCCCACCAGGAACTGGGGGCGCCCGAGGCGCACGAAAGCGACCAGGCGCCCCATCCCGTTACTTCACGACACCGCAGGCGACGCGGGGGCCACCACCGCCCAACGGCTTGGGGGCGTCGCTGTAGTTGTCGCCGCCCTCGTGAATCATGAGCGCATGCCCCTGGAAGTCGGCCAGCGTCAGCCCTTTCACGTCGATCTTGTCCTTGGCCTCCCCCTTGTCCGACACGACCAGCTTGGGCAGGTCCCCCTTGTGGCCACCGCCGCCCGGCCCCTTGTGGGCCTTGGTGGCGTCCGGATCCAGATGTCCCCCGGCCGCCTGGGCCGCCGTCTTCTTACCGTCCTTGTCGGCCGGATCGCAGCTGGCGTTCTCGTGGATGTGAAACCCGTGCTCACCGGCGGCCAGGCCCTTCAACTTCGGCTCCAGCGTGACGCCGTCCTTCGACTCTTTGATCGTGATGGTGCCGACCGACGCGCCGACGCCATCCGCCGTCACGCTGTTCATGGTCACCTTGATCGGTTTGGCAGCTTTGGCGAACGCACAAGGCGCACCCACCAGCAGCAAACCCCACACCGCGAACGCAATCGTCTTCATGGCTGTCTCCTTGGGTTCCGTGTTCACTTCACGCCGTGAGATAATCATCCGCGGAAGGCCGCCATGAAAGAGGAACCTCCGACCAAGATGCCGGAGCGGCGCCAGGCGCCCCGAATCGCGACCCGATCGCTCGTCGAGGTGCGGCTTCCGGACTGGGGCGCTCTGCGCGCCGTCTACACCGTCAACCTGTCGATCGGCGGCATGCGCCTGTCGATCGGCGCGCACGCCGCGCTGGGGACGCCCATCGACATCATCTTCACGCTGCCCGACGGCGAGCGCCTGCACCTGCCCGGCAAGGTGGCGCACCTCGGCCCCGACGGCAACGGCGACGTCGGCGTGCGCTTCGACGAGCTGCCGGCCGCGACGCGCCAGCAGATCGAGGGCTACCTCGAGCAACTGCAGGCCGGCCGCACGCCGCCGCCGCGCGCGCGGACGATTCCGCCGGGCGTGTTGATCAAGAAGAAGACCTGAGCATGCGGCGGGCGCCCGCCGCGATCGCGCTGAGCGCGCTCATGTTGGCCGGCCCTGCCGCGGCGCGCGCCGCCGATCCGGAGATCGCGCGCGCCCTGCTGGCCGCGTTGCCGGGCGACGGGCGGACCGACGTCGTGGTCGTGGACGATCCCACCCTGCCGGGGGCGCCGCGCGTCCGCGGCGCCACGCGCGTGAAGGCGCCACCCGAAGCGGTGCGGGCCGCGCTGCTCGACGCCGCCCACTACGGCGCCGTCATTCCGTCACTGGTCAGGTCCGAGGCGCGGCGGGACCCGTCGGGCGTCTCGATGGTCGACTGGGAGCTGGAAGTGCCGCTCTTCAATCTGTCGGGCCGATTTGCGCTGCGGGCGGCCGGCGATCAGGTGCGCCTCGACCTGTTCGAGGGCGACTTCGCGCCGGGGCACCTGGTGTTCACGATCGCGGCGGCGGCGGGCGGCGGCGCGACGCTGTTCATCGACGCGTCGCTGGACGTGCGCCGCTCGAACTGGATCTTGCGGCGAATCTTGAAGCGGAGCCCCTACGCCGAGCCGGCGGCGCTGGCGGCCGTGGCGTACGTGGCGCTGCGCGGGGTCGCGCTGCGCGCGGAGCACCCGAACGAGGCCGGTGCGTGGCGGCCGAGCGCACCGCCCGGACCGCCGGCCGACTGGCAGCCCGACGCGCGCGCCCTGGCCGCCTCGGAGTTGGCGCCCGCGCGCGCGCCAGGTGTCGTCGCTCTGGTGGCGCGGCGTCCTGACGAGCGGCTGGCCGGTGTCGCCGCCGCTGTCGCGATTGGGCGGCCGGCCGGTGCGTTGGAGCCGGCGCTGCGCGACCCGCTCACCTGGCGGGTGTTCCCCGGGTTGCGCAACGTGCAACTGCTGCCGGGCGCTGGCGCCCCCAGCGCGCGGGTCGAGGACGACCTGCCGCTCATGGACCTGGACGCGACGTACGCCCTTCAGAGCCAGACGCGCTGGGTCGCCGTGGACGGCGCGACGCGTGGCGCTCGGCTGGGATGGACCGTCGTGCCGCAGGGTGAGCGCGGCGCAACGCTGGCCCTGTCGAGCTACCCGCGCCTCGAAACCACGGGCTCGGTCGCCCGGCGGTTCATCGCCGCGGAGCCGCTGCTGGAAGCCGGGCTGGCGCTGGCGGTTGCCTTCGCCAACGTGGCGTCGGTCCGCGCCGCGCTGGACGCGGCGCACGGGACGCACTGATCCGGGGCGGTCGAAAAATCGATCCGCGCGGTGCGGTAGGGGCCACAAACCTCACAGATGCGATGCCCCCCCTGGCTGGCCGGCTGTCTGCTGGCGGTCTCATGTACGGTGAACACCGCCAATCTCAACGTCGAGGTCCCGCGCGACGCCGGTGAGACGGCCACCGGGGGGCACTCGCCCAGCGCGGGTGGCGGCGGCGCGACGGGCGGCGCCGGAGGCCAAAGCGCGCCGGGTGGCGCCGTGAGCACGGGCGGGGGCACGGCCGCCGGGGGACAAACTGGCTCAGGCGGCCAGCTCGGCACGGCTGGCGAGCCTGGCACCGGCGGGCAATTCGGCGCCGGCGGGCAGAGCGGCACCGCCGGGCAAATCGGCCAGGTCGGGACCGGCGGCCAGGTCGGGACCGGCGGCCAGTCGGGCAGCGGCGGCCAGACAGGCACCGGCGGCGGCTCGGGTCGCAGCTGCTCCCAGCTCCAGAGCGCGTACACCGACGCGCTGGCGGCCGCGAAGGCCTGCACGATCGGCGCGGGGCCGCAGTGCCGACAGCCGATCGACACCTCGATCGCCTGTCCCGGATGTCGGGTCTACGTGAACGACACGACGGCCCTCGAGGGGTTGAAGGCGCAATGGACCAGCTCCGGATGCGCTCAATCTCACGGTGTCTGCCCCGCGATCGCCTGCCCGCTCCCGTCGCCCGCGAGCTGCACCGCAAACACAATCACCCGACCACCCGGGCCGCTCACGAACACGGCCGGAACCTGCACCAGCCCTCACTTCGGTGGTAACTAGGCTCCAGCCGGGTACCAGGACAGGACGCGCTGTTTACGGGGCCGCCGTTGCGTCGCCCAGCTCGCAGATGCCGGCGCCGCAGAACGCCTTTTGCGAGCAGCTGGGATCGGTCGAGACCTGCTCGGTGCAGGCCGTGTCTGCGCACCGCTTCTTACGGTCCTTCTCGTAGGCGTCCTTTTCCTTCTTGGGGATCGCCCGCTGCTTGCCTCCCTGACTGCACGGACAACATTCGTCCGTGACCAGCACGCAGTCCTTGTCGGTCTTGCAGTCGGCAGTGTCGGCCGCCGCCTTCTTGCTCTGGCGGGCGCGCTTGGCTTGCGCCAGGAACGGAGCACCGAAAGATGCCCCCCCGAGCGCCGCCAAGACGATCCACAACTTCACTCGCGACGAGACTGAACGACCCATGCGCGGGATATATAGCGACGCCCGAGCCGCTTAACAACTACAACACATCGGTGCACTAGTTCGCGGGGGACGGGCCAACCAGGCGCGCGGTCATGGCGACGACCTCGGCGGAGACGCGCTCGAGGCGCTGGGCCACGTCCCGCGTCTCCAGCAGCCGCTGGCGCAGCACGGGATCGACGATCAGGGCGGAGGCCACGCCGTCGACCAGCTCGGCTGGGGTCTCCTGCGCGGCAATCACCTGGCGCAACAGCTCGCCGCCCTCCGGAATCGCGTCGGCCAATCGGCCGATCAACGCCCGCAGCGTCTGGTCGGCGTCGGCGATCTCGGCAGGATTCGTGCCCCGAAAGTCGGGAAGCTCGGTCGCGGAGACCATTCGATACGGCCGATCCGAAACCAGCTCTTGATCGATGTGCACGCGCGCCCGCCCGCGCACCACCAGGTTGAAGCGCCCGTCGGGCAGCTCGTGCGCCATCACCACCTCGCCCACGCCGGCGACGGGCAGAACCGCGGGTGCGTCGTTGTCCTCCCGCGAACCCGGCGCGATGAGCCCGATCGCCAGGCAGCGCGACCCGGTCAGGATGTCGCGGGTCATCACGCGGTAACGCTCCTCGAAAATGTGCAGCGGCAGCAGCGCGTGCGGAAACAGCACCGCGTTGGGCAGCGGGAACAGCGGCACGCGGCGCAGCGTCGCGGCCAGCGAGGCGTCGGGTTCACTGGGTTCGGTGATGGCGGGCGGGGTATCAGCCAAAGACGTCCACACAGGAGCCGGTCAGCGCCAGGGGCGCGTACGCGGCCAGATAGATGATGACGTTCGCGACATCGGCGGGGGACATGTCCGGTTTGGCACCCGGCATGCCCACGCGCAACATCTCTGTGTCGACGGAGCCCGGGCAGACGGCGTTTACGGCGATGCCCTCCTCGCGCACCTCTTCGGCCAGTGCCCGGGTCATCCCGACCACGCCGTGCTTGGCGGCGCAGTAGGCGGTCAGGTTCGCCGTCCCCTGCCGGCCCGAGATGGACGCGACGTTGATGATGCGTCCGGCCCCCCGGGCGCGCATCGCGGGCAGGAACCCGCGCGTGACCAGGAACGTTCCGCGCAGGTTGGTGTCCATCACGGCGTCCCAGGTCTGGATGGGCGTCTCGTCCAACCGCCCCCGCGCCGCGATGCCGGCGTTGTTCACCAGCACGTCGGGCGGGCCCAGCCGATTCAGCACGTCGGCGACGAAGCGATCCACGTCGGCGGCGTTCCCCACGTCGCAGGCGACCGTGTCACCGGTGGCGTGCCGCGCGCACCCGACGACCCGCGCCCCCGCTTCGGCCAGCAGGCGCCCGGTGGCCTGGCCGATCCCCCTCGACGCGCCCGTCACGACGGCGATCTTCCCGTCGAGCGCGCTCACGCCCGGCCGTTCTCCAGCAGACGGGCCTTCAAATCGGGCCGTTCGCGCATCTCGCCCACGAACGCGCTGGTGATGACGGCCGACTGATCGTGCTTCTCGGCCGGCAGGGCCAGACAGAGCTGTTCGGCCTCCATGACGCAGCCGGCGCCGCGCGCGCCCAGGTGCTGCCGCAGGGCCTCGGCGATCTGGTGCGTGGCCCTCTCCTGCAGCGTGAGGCGCTTCGTGAAGCAGTCGACCAGCTCGGCCAGCCGCCCGAAGCCCGCCAGCTTGCCATCCGGCATGTACGCGACGTGGGCGACGCCCCGATAGGGAAGCAGGTGATGAGGACACATGGCGTGAAAGCGCAGGCCCCGCACCACCACCACGTCGGGGTCGGCCTCACCCAGCACGGGATCCCCCAGGATGGCGGCGGGGTCCATCTCGTAGCCGGCCAGGAACTCGGTCCGCCACAGCTGCGCGACCCGCCGCCCGGTCTCGCCCAGGTCCGGATCCCGCGTCGGTTCGCGCCCAGCCGCCCGCAGGAGGGCGTCCACGGCTGCGCGCAGCTCGGGCTCACCGGCCACAGCGCCGCTCAATCCAGGGGCTGCGGTGCCCGCGTGAACTCGGCGTCGACCTGCTGCCGGGCTGCGAAGCCGCCGTCGACCGGGTGCCAGTACTCGATCTTCTTCTCGCCGAACTGCCAGCAGAGCAGGATTTCCTCGCCGAGGCGGCGCGACGGGAAGTCGACCAGGCCAGTCTCGACGTCCTTCACTTCACCGCCGAGCGCCTTGACCCGCGCCAGCTGATCCGACAGCGCCTCGTAGTATCCGCGGAACAGCGCCTTGGCGCGACGGATGTCGGGCGAGCCGTCATCGCTCTCGAGCAGCTCCTCGCGGCTCATGCGCACGTTGGCGCGTTCCAGCTTGGTCTCCAGCCCGCGCAGGCCGGCGCGCAGCTGCAGGACGTCGACGAAGATTTTTTCCAGGGCCGGAATCAGGGCGTCGACGTCTCCGACCGTGAAGTGCGTCCGAGGCATCGGGCTACCTTACCTCAAGGGCGCCCGGGCGGCGACGCCATCCATCACTCCGCTGGGCAAAGCCCAGCTTCGTCAACGCGCGCCGGCGCTGCCGGCCAGGGGCGAAGGATAGAGCGGCGGTTTGCGGTTGCGTCCGGTCTGGCGCCGGATGTCGACGTCGGCCACCAGCAGCGGTGGCGAGATGATGGTCGAGGGAACCCCTGAGAACCCGGCGCCGCCTTCCAGATAGTTCTGCACGACTGGCTCGGAGCCCACCGCGGTGATGTCCTTCAGCGACCGCGGCAACAGGTTCTCGAGCAGCACGCCCCGCACCAGCGTCTCCTTGCCGTGGTCCAGGCGGTAGACGACCAGCGGCCGCACGGGCGGCGGCCCGTGGCCCCCCAGCCCGAATGACAACAGCGACATCAAGTCGTCCCCCTCGCTGCCCGGAAGCGTGTCCTCCTCCAGCAGGCGCACCACGTAGGTGGTGACACCCCCGCTCTTGGCGATCTTGCCCAGCTCGCCCAGCAGCGCCTCGCGCGGCAACGGGCGCGCGCCAGAGACCACCAGCGCCCCCACCCGAGCCCGCGGCGAGGCGAAACGCGGTGCCCGGGCGTGTCCGTTCGAATGCGCGATCTCCCGCCGCGGCGTGCGGGACATCAGCAGCGACTTGAGCACACCGTGCTCGACCACCGAGACGCGCTGAGCCGGCACACCCTCGTCGTCGATCTTGTACGCGCCGAAGATCGGCGCGCCGCCCGGGCCCGCCACCATGGTGGGGTCGTCGACCGCGCTGACGATCGCTGCCGCGACCTTTTGCCCCAGCTTGCCCGCCAGGGCCGACTGGTCGTTTCCCTCGTCGCTGCCGGCCTGGGCTGTCTTGGGGGGCGGCGTCCCGGCGATCTGATCGCCCAGCAGGTGCTTGACCAGCTGCGTCGCCGCGAGTCCCTCGAACAGCACGGCCCCCGCGCCCGAGGTGGCGACCGGTGCGTGCCGCATGGCGACCAGCTCTTTCGCCATGGCGCGAACGGCCTTTTCCAGGTGCGCCAGCGGCGGCAGGCCGCTGGGGGTCAGCGCCGTGAAGGGGACGAAGCTGCGCAGCTTCATCCCGTCGGGCGCCTGCGTATCGGCCACCACGTCGATGCGGGTCGTGCGGTGGAAGTCGTCGACGAACGACCCCTCGCTGGAGATGAACCGGCGCCGCACGACCGCGTAGGTGGCCGCCACGCGCGAGGTCTGGATCTCGGGGAACTCCGCCAGCAGCGCCGATAGTTTTCGCGCCGTGTCGCGCAGCGCCTCGGGCTCGGCCGCGCCCGACGGAAACGGCACCTCCAGATGCGCGGGCGGCTCTTTCGAAAAGTCGCCCACGGCCCCCTCTTCCTCGGCGGCGCCCGCCTGCCCCTCCGCCGCCGCCCGCTTGCGGGCCAGGGTCTCCAGCGCCGACTTGTACGACTCGTCGGTGCGCAGCCACAGCTCGCGCCGCAGCGCCGCGTAGTCATCCTCGAAGGGGATCGTCTCGACCCGCGCGCCCCCCTCGAAGTTCGTGTTGTCGAAGCTGGGGTCACCGACGCGCAGGTCTGTCCGCAGCACGCGCGCCCGGTAGCCGTGCGACACGGTCACCGCCCCCAGCGTCGCGTTCACCGTCGCCTGATTCAGATCGGAGACGGTGTAGGCGAGATAGTACGGCTTCGATTCATCGCCCAGATGCAGGTCGGCCATCGAACGCGACAGCTCGTCCTGCATGGCGCTCTTTACGGCGCCGTCGTTCTGGCGCACGGCGGCCGCCGGCGCATCCGTGGCTGCCGGCAGCGGCGCGCCGATCAGCAGCAACGCCAGCGACGCGATCGCGTTTCGCCGCATCATCACGGCGCCCCCCTGGCGCTCAGCGCGGGCGCCGGCAGCACGGGCGGCTTGTCGTTCCCCTTGTCGCGCCGCTCGGTCTCGATCTGCTGCACCAGCAGGCTGGGGCTGGTCGCCGAGACCGGCACGAACCCGGACTCGGCGCCGCAGTAGCCGTTGAAGGTCTGGTAATCGTCGGCGGCGGCCATGATCTTCGACAGCGCCGACAGCGGCGTGCCGACCAGGTCTACGCCGCGCACCAGCTCGTCGGGGCGGCCGTCGACGTACACCCGGTAAACCAGGATCGGCAGCACCTTGAACGCCTGCGGTCCACCGCGCGCCGTGTTCGTGAACCCGCCCGAGATGTCCCTGAACGACAGACCGTAGAGCTTGCCCTGCCGGCGTGCCTCGTCGCGCAGCATCTGGCGCAGCTCGGCGGGCGGCACGACCCGGCTGGGCGCGACCACCAGGTTGCCCTGGCGCGACACGATCGACCGCCCCTCTTGGCGGCGGCCGTGCCCGTTCGACACCGAGAAGCCGCGCGTCGGCGATCGGCTGAGCAGGAATCCGCGCAGGACGCCGTCCTCGACCAGCGACGCGCGCTGCGCCTCGACCCCTTCGTCGTCGAACCGATAGAAGCCGTTCAGGTCGACCCCGTCCAGCTTGTGCAGCGTGGGATCGTCGAACACCGAGATGAACGTCGGCATGATCGGCTGGCCGATCTTCTTGGCGAAGGTCTGCCCTTCGTCCTCGCTCTTTTGCCGGTGCCCCTCGACGCGGTGGCCGAAGATCTCGTGGAAGAACACGCCCGCTGCCTTCCCTTCCAAAATCGCCGGCCCGGCGTAGGGCTCGGCCAGCGGGGCGCGCCGCAGGGCCTTGAGGTCGGCGATGACCGCGTCGGCGGCCTTGGCCATGGCCTCTTCGCCCCCCAGTCCTTCGACGGTCTCGGCGTCGAAGCTCTCGAAGCGCTCCAGCTCCATACCGTCCTCGGCGCGGGCGTCGGCTTCGATCAGCACGCGGACGTAGTTGCGCCCGGTCTGAACCGCCGTCCCTTCCGAGTTCAGCAGCCACCGGTTCGCGCTGCTCGCCTGCAGCGTGATGTCGGAGTCCAGAACCTCGGCCTGCCCGCGAAAGCGCGAGGACAGCCGTCGCAGCCGCTGTTCCCAGGTGGGCACGTCGACCGTCAGCGTGGCGGGCGGCCCAATGTAAGTGATGGGCTTTTCACGCGCGAAGTCGTCCGACGGGTCGTCCTCCGCGACCTTCAGCGTCCGCTGCGTCCGGATCTTGACCAGCCGCTCGGCCGCCTGCTCGTAGCGGCGATCGGTCTCGCTCCAGGCGACGGCGCGCATCGCCAGCGGGTCGTCCGACAGCGGCAACGGCACGGGGTGGCCGCTGATCTCCGACGAGAAGTCGAAGTCGCTGGATCGAATGGCGTGGGTGGAGTCCAGCTTGTAGTCGCCGACGCGCACGTCGACGTCCAGGATGCGCGTCTGCCGGTCCGTCGATTGGACCAGCGCCCCGTAGCTGGCCATCACGTTGGTCTCGTGCCGGTCGTGGACTTCGTAGGCGATGAAGTAGGGCGCCGGTTTGCCGTGCGACGACAGCTCGTGCATCCCGCGCTGCAGCTCTTCCTGCAAGGCCGCCAGACCGGCCGGCTTCGCCGCTCCGTTCTCCGACAGCGGATCGATGCGCACGGCGGCCGGCGGCCTGGCCGGCTGACCCGGCGTCCCGCCGCCCGACGACGCGGCGACTGGCGCGGCCTGCTGCGCGGCGCAGGAAAGGCCGGCAAGGACGGAGGCGATCAGGAAGGGGCGGGCGGCGGCGCGAAACGGCAAGGGTGGCTCTCGGCCTATAGCATAGACGTAAGAGCGGCGTTGCGGGCCTTTGTGCTACGGTGCGCGCCCATCATGTTGCACCCGAAGCGCCGCATTCGCCCCGCGCCCATGGCGCGCGGCTCCGCCGATGTCGCCGACCTGATCGACACCTATTACAACGCCTACAATGCGGCCCGCCTGCGCGAGGCCTGCCAGACCTTCGCGCGCATGATCGACAGCGGCGCGACCATCGGCGTCTCCATCGCGGGCGCGCTGACCCCGGCCGGCCTGTCCTCCGTGCTGGTGCCGCTCATGCAGGCGGGCTTCATCGACTACCTGTCGTCGACGGGCGCCAACCTCTACCACGACCTGCACTTCGACCTGGGGCTGCCGCTTTATCGCGGAATGCCCGAGGTGGCGTCGGGCGCGCACGACGTGGCCTTGCGCAAGGAGGGCATCATCCGCGTCTACGACGTGCTGTTCCCGGCCGACGTCCTCTACAAGACCGACGAGTGGGTGTACCGGGTGCTGCAGGCGCCGGAGTTCGGCAAGCGCATCTCGGGTTCCGAGCTGCACCATCTGATCGGCAAGTATGCGCTGGCGACCGCGCGCAAGGTGGGCGTCGACAAGCCGTCGCTGCTGGCGATGGCCCATGATCTGGACGTGCCGGTGTGGGTCGCCTCGCCGGGCGATTCGACGATCGGCCTCAACCTGTCGGCGATCACCACCGCTCACCCGGACCGCGGCCCCCACATGGACCCGGGCGCCGACGTGATGGAGATGTCGGCGCTGGTGCTGGACGCCAAGCGCTCGGCCGGCGGCCTCTCGGGCGTGATGATCTTCGGCGGCGGCGCCCCCAAGAACTTCCTGCTGCAGACCGAGCCGCAGCTCCAGGAGATCCTGGGCGTGGCCGAAAAGGGGCACGACTACTTCATCCAGATCACCGACGCCCGCCCCGACACGGGCGGCCTCTCGGGCGCGACCCCGGCCGAGGCGGTGTCCTGGGGCAAGATCGATCCGGACAAGCTTCCCGACACCGTCGTCTGCTACGTCGACTCGACGATCGCGATGCCGCTGATCGCATCCTACGTGCTGGCCCGCTGCAAGCGCCGCAAGCCGCGCCGCCTCTACAAGCGCCTGCCCGCGATGGTCGAGGCCCTGCGCAGCGAGTACCGCAAGACCGAAATGTACGCCCGCTACTGGGGCCACCCGGAAAAAGCGGCGGCGCACGTCGGACCGAAGCCCAAGGGCACGGCCACGGCGAAGGCCCAGATCAAGAGCAAGATCAAGAAGCCGGCGCCCAAGCGCACGCGTTCGTAAAGTTCATACAGTCGAAGGTGGCGGATCTAACCGGGCTACCGTCAAGGCACGTGGCGCGGCTGGCGTACTGACCTCCAGCCGCGGGACTCGAGGCAGGGTCGTCGTCGCCTATCGCAAGCTGTCTGCCCAGGGCGTGGCGAGAGCGCGTCCGCTGCGCAAATACGGAGCCCTGCCTTCGCGCCGAAAACGTGTACCGCGAGCGAAACGTTTTTTTGTACGGTCCAGGAACGTCCGTCCGAGGCGCTCATGGACTTATCCCTGAATTCCGGGAAGGCTGACGGTCGTTGTCTTGTGAAGTGCACCTCACGCGGTTTGAGGACCGGGACGTCGCCCATGCTAGGCGACCTTGACGGTCTGCGTTCCGATGAACTCCCCTTCCAGCTTTGGCTCGCCGTCCTGGAGAAGCATCGCAACCACCTCCTCGAGGTTCTGTCGCAACTCGTCCATCGTGGCGCCCTGGGAGTGCGCACCGGGCCATCCGGGAACATAGCCGACGAACAAGCCGGTGTCGGGATCCCGCTCGATGACGGCCGTGAACGTCCGCATGAATACGAGGGTAGCGCGCGATGGAACGAGTCACAAGCCGGCGGCGCGGTCACATGCAGGTGCCTGGTGTGCAGGTCACCGAACTGCCCGACGTCGACGGGCAGGTGCCGAGAGGTTGGGCTGCCTGCCCCGGGCAGGTGACGGTTCTGGTCTCGACCAGGTCGCCGCCGTCGGGGCGCGTGACAATAAAGGTCAACGTCGCCAGTAGGTTGCCCGCCCCGTCCTTGAGCACCTCCGTGACGGTCTCGTCGGCCAGCGTTCCGGCGTACGAAATGTCGCCGCTGGCGCACACGGCGCCATTCTTGAAGATCTGAATGCCCACCGACTGGGTGCCGGCCACGCCGGCGTCGGCCGCCCCGACCACCTGGCGCTGGAGGCTCTTGCTTCCATCCGAGTAACACTTGTTGTCGGCGTTCGTGAGCGTGCCGTCGGGATTCGTCGTCTGGGACTTCTGCTCGACGCAGGTCGCTGTGGGGGGTGGGGGCGCAGTCGATCCGATTCACGATCGACAGGAAACAGGGCGCGCAGGCCGTCCCGCCGCCGCCCGCGCCTCCCTCTGCAGTCCCTCCCCTGCCGCCGGCCGGCGTCGCGCCACCGTGACCGCCAGCCGAGGCACCCCCGCCCCCTCCCGTCCCGCCGGCGCCAGAGGATCCACCACCGCACCCCAGCACCAACGAGATCCCAGCCACCAAGAGTCGTGCCGCGACGAAACGTCCGTTCATGACCTTCGGTCGACGATACCCAGCGGGCCATTGACTCGTCAACAAAACGAACACCCCACTTTGGTCCGATTTGACGACCCCTGAAGCCGCGGATGGAAATCGGAGGACTTGAACGAAATGGCCGGGTCCGGCGACATTCCGGCATGGACAAGCGCAGCTGGGTGTTCGGGTTGGGGGTGACGGCCGTCATGGTCGGTTGGCCGATGGCCGCAGCCGCCGACAACGAACCGCTGCTGATCGTCGTCGAGGCGGCGCCGGATGCTGACGCGGATCCCGTAGAGATCAGGCGTGCCATCACCGCCGAGGTGCATCTGTCCGCGGTCGCCCCGACGGCCGCAGCCTCGGAAGGAGCCGAGCGCGCGCTGATCGTGGGCGTCGAACGAAATCGCATCGCTGTTGCGCTGCGCGACCGCTACGCTCTGCCGGTGGTCCGCGTGATCCCCGCACCCGCCGAGCACGGTGCTCGCGTCCGAGCGATCTCCTGGCTGGCCGGCAACCTCGTGCGCGACCAGGTGAGCGGAATTGTCACCAGCACGACGGCGTCGGGCGCCGAGCTCGCGAACATGCCCGCCCTTTCGGCGAAATCGGGTGCTGATCCGGGTGTGGTGGACGAAGAACCGTCGACTGTTCACTCGACAACAGAACCGCCCCCGTATCAGGTACCGGCGGTCGCGGTGACTTCCGGGTCCCCTCCGGCGCCGGAGTCCCCGCCGCGGTGGGTTCTCAGCCTGGAAACGGGACCGGTGATGGGCATCTACGATTCCTTCCGTCGGATCTCCGGCCCGAACCTCACGCTCATCGCCACCCTGTGGCGGCTCGAGGTGCGACGGTTCTCGCTCGAGCGGCGATTCTTTCTGGCCGTGTCACTGGAAGGCACGACGGGCAACTACAATCCAGAGGCGGTTGGAGCGGCCGGTCTGTGCGGGTGGCGCCGCCGCCACGGCCCCTGGGCAATCGAAGGGACGCTGGGATTGGGTCTAGACGTCGGGCGCCGGTCAGCCCCGTCAGAGACGACAATGACGACCCAAACCGCGGCCGGAATCGTCTCCGAAACGACGGTGACCCCGACCCTGGGGGCCGGTATCTACGGTACCGCCGGGTTCGCGGTGTCACATGCCGTGGGCGACGCGGCCAACCTGTTCCTGCGCCTTGGTGCGCACGTCTCGACCGTCGAAGGATCGGATTGGTTCCTATCGTCGACGCTCGGACTCAGCTACGGGCTGTGGTGAAGATCCAGGCCCGCCGCCAAGAATCGCCGGCAACGGCCGCCCCGCAGCTCTCGGATATGGGGATGCTGGCCGGCCTGCGTGCGGGTGACCTGACGATGCTCGCCGCGGCATTCGACCACTGGCACCAGCGCGTGCGGGTGCTCGCGCGGCGGCTGTTGTCCGACGACGCGGCCGCGGAAGACGTGGTGCAGGACGTGTTCACGGCGCTGCCCACGGCGACCCGAGGGTTTCGCGGCGAGGCCGGCCTGGAGACGTTCGTCCTGGGAATCGCCGTCAAACGCGTGCGGCGCCACCGCCGGGCGGCGCTCCGGCGCCAGCGCGCCCTGGAACGACTGGGCCGGGAAGATCCGCGCCAACCGGACGACCCGGAAGGGGACGCCTATCGTCATCAATTGGGGCTGCGCTTGGCTGCGGCCCTGGACCAGCTGCCGCTACCTCAGCGGGTCGCGTTCGTGTTGTGCGAGGTCGAGGAGATGACGGCCGCGCAGGCCGCTGACGTGGCCGCCTGTCCCGAAGCGACGGTCCGCACCCGCCTTTTCCACGCGCGGCGCCGGCTTCGCGAAATACTCGGCGCGGAGGTGGCACGATGAAGGGGCCCGGCGATGCGATCGGCGCGGCCGTGCGCGAGTTCCGCGATCTGACCGCGGGCGCCGCCGACGGCACGGCGACGCGTTCCCGCGTGCTCGCGACGGCCGTCTATCGCCGCCGCCGGCGCGATCTCCTGCGGTCTTGGTCGGCGGCCGCGATGCTTGCGGTCGCCGTCGCTGGCTCGGGGGCCCTGGCGGCAGCGCAGGTCGCCCGCTGGAGCCAGCCTGCGGCCGTGGCCCTGCCGGAATCGGCGCCGCTCGACGGCCGGCGCAGCGCGGAAGGCGACCTGCGCCCGCGCCGGGTCATCCCTGCCCTGCCCTCCGCCGCACCCGACGAGGCGCCGTCCGCCGACGAGGAATCGCACTGGTACGGGGCCGCGCATGCGGCGCACTTCTCGAGCGGCGCCTCGGGGCGCGCGCTGGCCGCCTGGGACGGGTACCTGCGTCGTTATCCGCACGGTACGTTCGAGCCCGAGGCCCGCTTCAACCGCGCCCTCTGCCTGGTTCGCCTGCGCCTTTTCGAGCAGGCCTCGGCGGCCCTGGCGCCGTTCGCCGGCGGCCGCTTTGGCGCGTATCGGCGGGACGAAGCGCAGCGCCTCCTGGATTGGCTTCGCGAACGGGTGCTTTCGGGCGCCGCCGGTCGGTGATATGCAACCGGCATGGACGCTCTTTTCAGCGTGGCGGCGGTGGCGCTCATCGTGCGGTGGGCCCACGTCATCTTCGGCGTGATCTGGCTCGGGCACCTCTACTTCTTCAATCTGGTGAACGTCCCGTTCCAGGGTGACTTGGACAAGGAGCTCAAGCCCAAGGTGAACCCCAAGCTGTTGCTGCGGGCGTTCTATTGGTTCCGCTGGTCGGCGATGTACACGTTCATCCTGGGGCTGGCACTGTTCGGGTGGCACTACATGGGGCCCGAGCACCTGATGAAGGACGAAGCCGGCCACATCACGGGCCGCGCCGAGTGGATCCAGTTCGGGATGCTGCTGGGCATCGTCATGTGGTTCAACGTCTGGTTCGTGATCTGGCCGCGCCAGAAGAAGATCCTGGGCGGGCTCGCCAGCGGGACGCCGCACCCGGATGCCGCCAAGCTGGCCGCCACGGCCGGCAAAGCCTCGCGCTTCAACACCTTCGCCTCGGGGCCCTTGCTGTTCGCGATGTTGGCCGCACCTCACTTCGCCGTCATGAACGGGCCCGTGTTGATCGGCGTCACGGTCATCGGCGTCGGCTTCTGGTTCGGGATGATCAAGCGATCGTTCAAGATCAAGACCACCGCCGCGTAATCCCACTTAATTGACGGGGCCGAACCGCGCGGGAGAATTCCGCGATGCCCCGCTCTGTCGCCCTGGCCGCGTGTCTCGCGCTGATCTCGACCGCCGCCGCGCGAGCCGAGACGGCGCCGCCGCTGGTCCACCCCATCTTCGCCCACCTGCCTGACGCGCCCGACAACGATCGCGCGCGCCAGGATTTCACGACCGCCGCCGGCCACTACAACCTTCGCCCGGTCGAGGTCGTGGATGTTCCGGCGCCGCCGGCCCCGCGCGGCCCGGACCAGGCGCGCCTGGGCATCCTCAACGCGCAGAAGATGGCGTTCACGGAGGCCAAAAGGGACCTGGACGCCGCAGCCACCGAGGCGGCAGCGACCGGCGGCGCGGGGTTCTCGACGGGCGAGCTGGCCGATCTGTATCTGCACCGGGCCATGGCGACGGCGCGCGCCGACTGGAAGGCCCAGCCCACCGCGCCGGCGACCGACGAGCGGACCCGGGCCTTCGAGGACTATTTGCGCGCGGCGACGCTGATGCCCGAAAACGCCGCGAATGGGCGCCAGTTGCCGCCACAAGCGCTGGCGGACCTCCAGCGCGCGCTGGACGTCGTCCACAAGCGCCCGCGCGGCACGCTGGCCGTCAAGGGTCCAGCCGACGCGCTGATCGCCCTGGACGCGGGGGCGCTGCAGCCGCTGGGCGGTGGCGTGACATTCAAGGACCTGGTCTTCGGCGAGCACCTGCTGCGCGTCGAACAGATCGGTTTTGCCCCCTGGGGTACCGCCATCCCCTTCGGCCAGCCGGAGATGGAGGTCGACGTCCCCGCCCGACCGGCGCTGGCGCTGGACGCCGCGACGGCCGCCGCGCACGCCCGCCGGATGGGCGCGCGATACGCGCTGGTGGCGACCCCCAAGGGGGGGCCTGGCGCGCCGGTGGAGCTGTCCCTCGTCGACAGCGCCACGGCGGTCCCGCGCGACGCGGCGCTGGTCGCGACCGCCCGCGAACCCGGGCAGATGGATGCCGCCGTCATGCGCCTGGACGAAGAGGCGCGGCGGCTCACGCTCGAGCAACAGCAAAACGGCGGCGGCGCGCTGCCGGTTGCGCCGATCGCCGCGGCCGACGGTGCCGCGATGGGGCCACCCTTGTTGCTGACCCCGGCGGCGCAAAAGGCGCACTTTCGTGACGACCCGGCGGCCTGGGCCCGCGACCGGTGGCCGCTCCTCACGGCGGTTGGCGTCTTCGCGCTGTCAGTGGTCGTGCTCAGCGCCGTCGTGGCCAGCGACCGCTGACTGAACGCCCGGAAGGGCGCGCCGGTCAGCCGATCAGAGCGTGCCGTCGGCGATCTCGATCTTCACGTTCCAGGCGCGCGACAGCCAGTCGAGGAGCCCCGTCTCCTTGTCATCCAGCGCACCCTCTTGCGCGCCTTCCAGGATGGTCTCGAAGATCAGGTCGCGCGCTTCCTGCCGCGTCACACCCTGCTGCAGGAATTTCCTGAAGCCGGGTTCATCGGGGAAACGCGCCTCGAACTGATCCAGCGCCTGCTGGTAACCGTCGTCGCCGAAGGCACCCACCAGCATCTCGACGTGTTCCAGCTCCTCCTCGGACACGTCGCCGTCGGACATGACCACCAGCTTCATCAGCCCCGCCAAGGCCACCCGCTCGTCCTGGTTCAGATCCGCTAGTTCCATGTCGTCCCTTTAACCCGTCCCCGCCAGTCCGCCAAGTGCTGGTCGGACAGCCCTGGTCGGAAACTGCGCCGCCGCCCCCGAACGCCGCCCCACAGAAAAAGTACTTCCTGCTCGGCGATTGACGTCAGCACGCCGGGACGCGCACGAGGTGCACCGCGAACCAGCGCCGCTGGTCCTGCCAGCTGCGCTCCCAACGAAAGCCGGCGGCCGCGACCAGAGCGCGCAGGCCCTGCCGCGTGAATTTGTAGCTGGACTCCGTGTGGATCCGCTCGCCTGCCGCGAACCGGACGGCGGTCTCCAGCGCGCGCAGTCGCACCTCTTGCGCCCGCAGGCTTTCCAGATACAGCTCGACGCGTGAGGCGGCCGCGTTCCAGCGGACGACGTGCCGGAACGCCTGCAGGTCGAAGTCGCCGTCGAGGTCCCTGTTCAGCCGGGCCAGGACGTTCTTGTTGAAACGCGCGGTCACGCCGGCGGCGTCGTCGTAAGCCGGAACCAGGATGCGTCCCGACTTGCGCAGGTCGGTGCCGATCAAGAACGCGTCGCCAGGGCGCAACCGCGCGCGGACGGCCGCAAGCAGGGCACGGGCCGGTTCGGGATCGTAGTTGCCCAGGTTGGACCCCAAGAAAAGCAGCAGGCGCCTGCCGGGAATGGCGTCCAGGACCGCCAGGTCCTCTGGGTAACGACCGACCACCGGGTGCACCGCCAGCCGGCGAAAACGCGCCAGCGCCGCCTTGGCGAGCGTCAGCGCGGACGGCGAGACGTCGATCGGCACGTACACGGCCCCGCGCTGCCGCTGCAGCAACGCCGACAGCAAGAGGCGCGTCTTCGAGGCGGTCCCGGCCCCCAATTCGGCGACGGCGACCGGCGGCCCAGCCGCCTCGACCATCTCCGCTGCGTGCGCGGCCAGAATCGCGCGCTCGGTGCGCGTCGGGTAGTACTCGGGCAGCTCCGTGATCTCCTCGAACAGCGCGGAGCCGCGCGCGTCGTACAGCAACCAGGCTGGCAGGCGCTTGTCCGGCCGCAACAGACCGTCGCGCGCGGCCTGCATGACCGCGTGCCGTGTCGCGCCGGCGCCCTCGCCGCCCTCCAGCGCGCCCGACGAAGAGAGGACGTCGACTTCGACGCTGGTCATGTCAGACATCCTTGGCCAGCCGGAAGCCGCTGGCCTGCCAGCGCGCCGCCGGTGGAAAGAAGTTTCGGTAAGTTGGCCGCGTATGCGCGGCGGGCGTGAAACAGGAGCCCCCGCGAAGCACCATCTGGTTGGACATGAACTTTCCGTTGTACTCGCCGAGAGCGCCGGCCGGCGGCCGATAACCCGGGTACGCCGTATACGGGCTCTGAGTCCACTGCCAGACGTCGCCGACAAACGTGGACCGCGCCGGGCCGGGGTGCAGGCGCCCCGAATCGGCGAAGTGCCCTGGCCCGCGCATCTCGGGCGGAGCTTCCGTCGCGGCGCGCTCCCATTCGTCCTCGGCGGGCAACCGCGCGCCCGCCCAGCGCGCGTACGCGTCCGCCTCGTAGTAGCTGACGTGCGCGACGGGCTCGTGCTCGTTCAAGGGGCGGACACCGGCCAGCGTGTAGACGCTGAACCGCCCTTCTCGCTCGGTCCAGTAGAGCGGCGCCCGCCAGCATTCTTGCTGACAGGCGTGCCATCCGTCGGAAAGCCACAGCTCGGGTCGGGCGTAGCCGCGGTCGCGGATGAAGGCCAGGTACTCGCCGCAAGTCACGGGCCGATCCGCAATCGCGAACGCGCGCAAGAAGCGCCGGTGCCGCGGCCCCTCGTTGTCGAAGGCGAAGCCGTCACCCTGGTGCCCGATCCAGGCCAGACCCTCGTCGAACCCGATGAAACGCACCGGCGGCAGCTCGGTCGCCGCCGACTCGTGCTGGTGTGGCGGGCGATAGGCGGGCTCCAGCAGGCTGGTTCCAAACGCGTGCTTGATGTCGGTCAGCAGCAGCTCCTGGTGCTGCTGCTCGTGCTGCACGCCCAGCTCGATCGTCGAGAGCTGGGCCTCGGTGACCGCGCCGTTTTCCAGCAAACGGCCGATCGCCTCGTCGACGAATCGCCGGTAATCGTGAACCTCCGCCAGGCTGGGGCGCGACAGCACGCCCCGGCGCGCCCGCTGCCACTGGTCCCCGACCGCGTCGTAGTATGAGTTGAACAGGACCCGGTAGCGCGGATCAGAAGCCCGCCCGCCCCCCGGCTGGGTCGCCAGCACGAAGGTCTCGAAGAACCAGCTGGTGTGCGCCAGGTGCCACTTGGTGGGGCTGGCGTCCGGCATCGATTGCACCATCTGGTCCTCAGGCGACAGCGGCGCAGCCAGATCGACGGTGCGCGCGCGGACCGCGCGGTAATCGCCCAGAAGGCGCATGGGACTGAGCAGGGCCACGGCTCGTCCGTGAAATGTAGGCCCAAAATCTCCCAAGCGCAGTGGCCAACCGCCGCAGCGGCGATTTTCCTCTCTCGCTACCAACCGGCCACGGCCATCCGCGCCCGTTCGCGGCCGTTCGGTAAGCTACCCATCCAAGCGGTCCCCGATCGCTCAAGGGTCCTTCCGCGAATGCTAAGAAGATCCTGCTCGCAGTAAGATGACCGGATGGGAGAGCTGGACGAAACGATCAACGAAGCGATCGAGCGGTCCCACGGGGGCAGCGGCCACGGCGGACACGGAAGCGGCGCCGGTGTCGGCAAATTCGCCCTCAACGCCGTGGTCGCCATCAGCGTCGCCATCACCGCGACCTTCAGCGCGCTTTGCCACGTCAAGGACGAGAACATCAGCGAGAAGATGCAGCACGTGCAGGCGCAGGGCGTCGACGCCTGGGCGTATTACCAGGCCAAGGGCACCAAGATGAACGTCGCCGAGGCCGCCCTCGACACCATGCGCCTCCAGCGCGATCTGACCCCGGGCCTCGGCGCCGAGGCGCGTGCCACGCTGGACCGCAAGCTGGCCGATTA
Organism: uncultured Pseudomonadota bacterium; assembly: GCA_963737345.1. Classification (GTDB taxonomy): domain Bacteria; phylum Myxococcota_A; class Polyangia; order Fen-1088; family Fen-1088; genus JADGRB01. The sequence continues at coordinate 870,153 of CAVTSM010000003.1, forward strand.
CGCCGACAAGATCCGTCACTACGACGGCGAACGGGAAGAGATCAAGCGCCACGCCGAAGAGCTTGAGGCCACGTACGACCGGCTGGAAGCGCGCGACGACCAGTTCGATCTGGCCGAGGCGGCGGCGTCGGTCGCGATCGCGCTTTTGGGCATCGCAGCCCTCACGCAGCGACGGCGGCTGCTCTTCGTCGCCTGGGTCTTCGCGGGCGCCGGCGTGGTGGTGGGCGTGGCCGGCTTCGCGGGCATCGGCCTGCACGTCGACTTCGTCGCCCGCGCCCTGCGCTGAGCCGCAACGGGGTATTCTAGAGGCTTGGACGCCGATCGGACGAACGAGCTGCGCCGCGCCAGCGCCGGGTTGGTGGACGTTCCCGACGTCCGCCTGGTGGTCTTGTTCGGCTCCGTCGCGCGAGGCAACGCCCGTCCGGACAGCGACGCCGACATCGGGATCTTGGGCGGCGGGTTCTGGCCGCAGCTGGAGCTGGGCTCGCGGATCGCGGCGCTTCTGCAACGCGAAGCGCACGTCGTGGACCTTGCCGCTGCCGGCGAATTGCTGCGTTTCGAAGTCGCCCGCGACGGCGCCTGCATTTTCGAACGAGAGAACGACGTTTGGTTGCGTTTCCGAGCCGAGGCGATGATCGCGTACTGGGATTTCGAGCCAATCATGAGGATTTGTGCGGAAGGCGCGCGGCGAAGACTCATGAAGGAGGCCGGCCTTGGGTGAGCTGCTCGTCAAGAAGGCGCTCGCATGTCGAGACCGCATCGAAAAGATCCGACGCGCGCTTCCGGACCGCCCCGAAGAGATCCGTCAGGACGAGCGGACGGAGTCTTTCATCAGCTTTCAGATGTTCCTGCTGATCCAGGATCTGGTCGACCTCGCCGCGCACCTCGTGTCGGCCCGCGGCCTCGGGTTGCCCACTTCCCAGCGTGAAACCTTCGAGCTGCTCGCGACCAGCGGCGCCATCTCCCGGGAAATCGCCGGGGCCATGGCCGCCATGGCGTCTCTTCGCAACCGCATCGCGCACAGCTACGGAGATCTGGACCCGGTGCGGCTCGCCCGCGAAGCGCCGGCCGGGCTGACCAGCGCGACCCGTTTCTTGGACGAGATCACCGCCAGCATTCAGACGGCTGGCGCCTGAATCACAGCCGCAGCATGAAGCGCTGGCGGCCCCGCTGGATGACCAGGGTCGCGCGATCGCCGTTGGCGAGCCGGGCGGCCACCGCCTTGAAGCGCGCCAGGGTGATCGGCTTGCCGTCCAGCGCCAGCAGCACGTCGCCCTCTTCCAGCATGCCGCTGGCCGGTCCGCGCGGGTCGACGGAGACCACGGCCAGCCCGCCGGCGCTCAGACCCAGCGCCGCCGACTCGCGCGCGTCCAGCGGCCGCAGCTCGATGCCGAGCACCGTGGCCTCGACGGGCGAGCGCGGCGCGGAGACGCTGATCGACGTCTCGATCCGCCGTCCCTGGCGCATGAAGACCAGCTTCAGCTTGTCGCCAGGCCGGCTGAACGCGACCACCGAGAGCAAGCGCCGCTGGCCGTCGATGGGCTTGCCGGCCATCTCGATCACGACGTCGCCGGGGGCCAGCCCGGCAGCCGCCGCCGGCGAGCCATGCCCCACTGAGACGACCAGCGCGCCGGGCGCGAAGGGGACATGCATCTGCTCGGCGCGCTCGGGCGTGAAGTCCTCGGCGCCGACGCCGATCGAGCCGCGGGCGACGCGCCCGCCCTTCCGGATCTGGTCGGCCACCTGCCGCGCCAGATCGATGGGGATCGCGAAACCGACGTTCATGGCGACGCCGGGGTTGATGATCGCCGAGTTGATACCGATGACCTCGCCGCGAAAGTTGAACAGCGGGCCGCCCGAGTTGCCCTGGTTGATGGCGGCGTCCGTCTGAATGAAGTCCTCGTAGCGCGGGTCCACGTCGCCCAGGCGCTCGCCGATGACGCGGTTCTTGGCGCTGACGATCCCCATCGTCACGGTCTGCCCCAGCCCCAGCGGGTTGCCGATGGCCAGCACGTAATCCCCCACCCGCACCCGATCGGAGTCGCCCAGCGTGGCGGCCTGCAGGTCGGCGGGCGGGTGCTCGATCTTCACGACCGCCACGTCGGTGGGCGGATCGCTGCCCACCACGCGGGCCGGGAACCGGCGGTTGTCGGCCAACTTGACCACCACCTCGTCAGCGCCGGCCACGACGTGGTTGTTGGTCAGGATGACGCCGGACCGGTCGACGACGAATCCCGAACCCAGCGCCTCTTGCCGCTCGCGCGTCGCACGCGGCGCGGGCAGACCGAACTGCTGGCGCAGCATCTGGGTCCAAGGGTCCTCGACCGCGAACCGACGGATGAATTTCGTGCTCTGGATCGTGACGACCGCGCCCTTGACGCGATCGACGAGCGGCGCGACCGTGCCGGCCTCGACGCCGCTGCCCGGCGGCGGGGCGGCGTGCGCGCGGGCCACCACCACCGCGACGAGCAGCGTCGAGGCGGCAGCGGTGCGGGGCAAGCGAACGGCGCGGCGGGTCATTGCGGCGTCTGGCCGCCGGCTTTTTGCCCGATCGAGGTCCTGCCCGTCAAGCCATCACGGGTCGACGCGAACCCCATTTTCGAATCATACTGGTCGGGATGTCGGGCCGCATCGTGGCCGTCACGCCGCCCGAGTTGGTCGTTCACGACGAGGACGAGCCCTGCGTGTACCTGCCCGGCCGGACGGCGCGCCAGCCGCTGCGGCATCCACTGCGGCGTCTGACCCCCGCCGAGTTGGACGGACGCCTGGCGGCAGGCGACCGGCGGGCCGGCACCCTGCTCTACAACCAGGCCTGTCCCTCGTGCGCGGCGTGCGAGCCGTTGCGGGTGGACGTCCGGGCGTTTGCGCCGTCGCGCTCACAGCGGCGCGCGCAGGCCAAGGGCGACGCCCTGGTCACCGTCGAGCTTGGACCCATCGAGGTCGACGAAGCGCGCCTGGCCCTTTACCGCGCGCACCAGAGCGGCCGGCGCCTGGATGCCGACGGGCGGCCACCCATCGACGCCCTGGGGTACGAAAGCTACTTCGCGATGAGCTGCGCCGAGGGCTTCGAGGTGCGGTACACCGTCGCCGGCCGCCTGGCGGGAGTTGCAATCACCGATCTCGGCGCGCGCTCTCTCTCCGCGGTGTACACGTTTTGGGATCCGGCCCACGCCAGCCTGTCGCTGGGGACGTATTCGATCCTCACCCAGATTGCCGTCGCGCGGGCCATGGGGCTCGACTGGGTGTACCTGGGTCTGGCCATCCGCGAGAACCACTCGATGGCCTACAAGCTGGCCTTCCTGCCCCACGAACGCCGCATCGCCGGCGCCTGGCACCGCTTCGCCCGCGGCTGACCGCGCGCGGGTCAGGCCGCGTCCTAACCCTGTGCTACGTCGAGAACAATGATATCGCGTTCACTTTGTTGCGGCGGGTTGACCTACCCCCGCTCCGCTCCCAGCCGTAACCACGAGCCCCGCTTGCCAACCATATTCCGAGCTCCCGCGGGCCCCGCTCATGCCGTCGGATCCTTCGCAACAAATGCACTCCGTACAACTCGAGAACGACACAAACCTCGCTGCCCTTATCGCGTTATCCCGCAACCTTTCGACTGGCTTCGTCAAGATCCGCCACTACGGCCTCGTCGCCGCCGCCAACGTCAACACTAAGCTCGAAGTCGCTCGGCGCTGTCTCTCGGAGCAGGTCACCGTCGCGCAGACGCCGCATCCGCCGATTCCTTCGACGTGTCGCGATCTGCTGCTCACCCTCACGGGCATCGACGTCCTCGTGTGCCCTGCTTGCCGCGGCCGGTCGATCGCTCGCCATCGGCTGCCACGTATCCCCGGCGACCCATCTCGTCCTCCAGACACATCATGATCCGTCCGGCGCAGCTCCATCACCTCCGCTCGGACCACCGCAGGGCCGACATCTGCCCAGGCAGATCGGACAGACCCGACCTCCGTGTGCGGGAACTGAAAGACGCGGCACCAGGGCGGCCGTTCCACACGCCCGCGACCTCGCGGTGTCGCTTCCGCGCTCGCCGCAACCCCTCGTTCCACCCGCCCGGGAGCTTCTTTCCCCATAGCTCCTGACCCGCGGCTCAGTTCAACTCGGGTTTGCTGGAACGAACACCGGCCAGGTGATCGTCGGCCTCGCCACGATGGACCCATCGCCTGCATCGTGCGATTCTCATCCAGCAAACCTTATTGGTTAGCCGCACGGATACGAGGTCACAGGGATGCGATTCGGGTGGGATCCTGAGAAGGCGCGGCGGAACCTCTCGAAGCACGGTGTGTCCTTCGAAGAGGCAGCCACGGCCTTCGCCGATCCTCTCTCGATCACCCGGTTCGATCCGGATCATTCCGATGACGAAGACCGATTCCTGCTCCTCGGTGCGACGCATGCGGGCCACCTCGTGGTTGTGCGCACACGGACCGCGACGACAGCATTCGGATCATCAGTGCTAGAATGGCCTCTCGAAGCGAGCGGAGGACATATGCCAGCGGCTAAGAAGGTAAAGCGTGACTCCGACGAGATGCGGCCTGAGTATGATTTCTCGGGCGGTGTTCGCGGAAAGTACGCGGCGCGTTTCGCTCGCGGTACCAACGTGGTTGTCCTTGCCCCCGATGTCGCGGAGGCGTTTAAAACCTCCAAAGCGGTGAATGCAGCGCTCCGCTCTCAACTGAAGCGCAAGCCCGCCCGCAAGTCGCGGCGGCTAACCAGGCGTTGAACCCGACGGGCCTTCGGCCCGCCGCGCGCGAGCTGGAGGTCGATCCGCTGGGGCCCAAAGCCGATGCCCGACAAAAGGCGGCGCTGTTGGTCCTGAACGCGCCCGACATCCACGTGCCGGTGTGCGCGAACGTGCTGGCATCGTTTGCCAAAGAGACGTCCGCGCACCACGCCGTCCTCCTGCAGCAGATGCTGTTCTCTACGATGGCTTTCATGATCGAACAGCCGGAGCGCACGAGCGATGTCCAGGCGAACTTCCTCGCCGGAATCCACGGGACGCTCAAGGCGTACCAGAAACTGCGCGCGGCTGAGCCTACCGCGCTTTCCCTTTCCTTGAAAAGATGCTCGACTTGCAGAAGCGCGGCGAGCTTGAGGCCTTCTACAAGAGGGAACCGGCGCCTTGCATTGGCTCGACTAACGCCGCAGGAACTGCCCCCCGATAGACTTCGCTTGGGTCGCCCGCGTTCCGAGGATCACGGCCCAGGAGGGAAGGTATATGCGTCCCAACCCGCGCCCTGAGGCGGACCGCAAGCGGATTATGAAGGCTGGGCGGCGGCGAACTTGAGAAGGGGAGACTGGCGTTTCTGGAGGGCGGCGAGGTAGCGGGACTCGTTGTAGGGCGTGCGATCGACCCAGCAACGAAAGAGGATGCGGATCCACTTGAAGGCGAGGGCCCGGATGGTGGCGTTGTGGGACGCACCCTTTGCTCGGTGACTCTCGTAGAAGGCGCGAGCCCAGAACGAGTGCGGGACGGAGCTGGCGACCCACTCGACGAACGTCTGGCGAAGGAATGTCGGGCACGACCAGCGCCAGTGCACCCAATGCTTGTTGCCGCTGCGCTCGGTGACGGGCGCGATGCCGGTGTACTTCTGGAAGGCGGCGGCGTCGGCAAAGCGGTCACGTTGCTCGCCGAAGGCGGCGAGGAGGCGAGGAGGCGAAGACGCGGCCGGCGCCGGGCAGATCTGCGAAGAGCGAAAAGTCGGGTAGCTGTTGGCAGCGACGGGCGATCTCATCATCGAGGCGTGCGATGCCGGTCGAGACTGCGCGGAGCTGGGGTAGGAGTGCTTCGACCAGCAGGCGGGCGGGCTCAATGACGGCAGGGTCGGAGGTCAATGGCCGCTCGGACTTGATGGCATCGACTCGGCGATCGATGACCGAAGCACGACGGAAGCTGTGGGGGTGGAAGAAGTCGACGAGGGTCTCGCGACGAGCGCGTTGCGCGTCGGACAACGACGGCCACCGCTCGAGGAACGCGGCGAAGACGTCGGTCTCTTTGTCACGAAACCAGTCGAGAACCTGCGGGAAGTAGGCTTTCAAAGTGAACGTGAGGCGGTTCGTGATCCGGACGCGGTCTTGGACGAGATCCCGTCGTGCCTCGACGAGGCGCCTCAACGCACGCATGTTGGCGCTCTCGTGGCGTAGGGGCTTGAGCTTCTCGGGGTGGCGCCGGAGGAGCTCGAGGGCGATGGCGGCGTCCGTCGGGTCGTCCTTGGCGCGACTGGGTGTGAACGCCCGGCGGTACTTAGCCAGCGTGCTGGGGTTGACCGGGTAGACAACGAAGATGTCGTGCTCGAGGAGCGCCGACACGATCGGGCCCTGGGAAAGCTCGAGGCAGACTGCGATGCGCTGGCCAGCGAAGCGCTCGCGTAGCTTGTGAGCCCATTCCTCGATGGCCTTCGGTCGATGCTCCACGACCGAGGCCTCGACGACGTCGGCGCCGGGCACCTGGCGACAGACGTCGTGCTTGCGGTCAGCCCAGTCGATTCCGATGAACGCGCGAACTCTTCTTGCATGGGCACCTCCTGGACTAGGATCGCGATGGGACATGCGGAGCCGCGCCCAGCGAAGGCAATATGGAGAGCCGGGGGAGCGGCTTTCCCTGAGTGTTCGTTACGGGCAAAGGCACACCCGCGGGCTCGAAGCCGAGTTAGTGAGCGTCAGGCGCTCCGCGTTGCAGATTCGTAGCCCGCGGGTGCATGTCCCGCGTCGATCATCCCGAGTTGCCCCGGGCTGTCCAAAGTGGAACAGTCAGCCCATACACGCGTTGCAGCGGACGGCGCTTGCGCGTCGCCGCTGAACGCGTGATCGTTATTCGGACAGGTCGAGTCGTCGCGGAGAGGAGACGCAATGTCGACGTTGATCGCAAGAACTTGGTCGGTGGTCCCAGCGGTCGCGCTGTTCGCGTTGTCCGGGCACGCTACCGCGAACGCGAAGCCACGCGTCTTATCCGAAGCGAGCCGAGATCTCGGGTTCGGCTTTCGTGAGGTAACCCGGTCCGTGGAAAACCCTCGAGGGTCTTTCGAGGGCATTGGCCACTTCGGATTCCTGTATTTTCGAGAACAGGAACTCAGCCAGCATGGCGCCTATTCGATCTCTCCAAGCGGGCGGTACTTGGTCTATCAAGACGGCCCCTCCGGTGACATCGTGCTCTTCGCGGCGGCGTCACGAAAGACGCGCATTGTTCAAAAATGGCCAGGTGCTCTCGTTACGGAATTCAAATGGGGTAACGGAGAGAAGGAAGTCACTATCTCGATCGATCCGATTCGGGTGTCATTGGAGTAGACCGCGCCCGGGTACGACATTCAGAGCCGCCTAACCCATACGCGCGTTGCAGCGGACGGGGCTTGCGCCCCGCCGCTGAACCGTAGAACGTTTAGGCCGCTGACGATGGATGCGGTACGGTCGACGCTGTGAGCCCGACCGTAGTCAAAGCGGGCGGATACCGGTTCTACTTCTTCTCTCGAGAGGAAGAGCGACCACATGTGCACGCGTAGCACTCCGACGGCGAGGCGAAGTTCTGGCTGGAACCTAAACAGGCGCTGGCCCAAAATCATGGTCTGAGCGCGCGCCAGGTGGCCGCCGCCCTCCGACTGCTCGAGAACAACAAAGATGAAATTCGCGCTGCGTGGAAAGGTCACTTCGGGCGTTGAGGTTACGAACGTCACGCCGACGGGCTTCTGGCTCATACTCGACCAGCGTGAGCTCTTCATCTCATACGACAACTTCCCCTGGTTCCAGGACGCGACCGTTCGCGAGATCACGTCTGTAGAGCGACCTTCGCCGGGTCACCTTTACTGGCCAGGCCTGGACATCGATCTGGCAGTGGAATCGATCGACAATCCGGAACGGTTTCCGTTGATCAGTCGTGCGCGGCCCAACACGCGGTTGCAACGGACGAAGCAGCCGCGACGGTCACCGTCGATTTCACGGCGATCAGTTCCGCGTCCCCGCCGCTGAACGGCCGGTCCTTGTCCAGACGAGCCGCGAGCGATGTTGGAACAAGAGTCCACCGTAACTGTTCGAGCTTTCCGAACGGCTGATCGCGAACAGGTCGAGCGGCTTTGGGCGTGGGTGTTCCCCGACGATCCACCCTCGAATGCACCCGCCGCATTGATCGACACCAAGCTCAGGGTTCAACCAGACTTGTTTCTCGTCGCCGTCGCAGACGGCGATGTCGTGGGGGCCGTGATGGCGGGCTTCGACGGCGTCAGGGGCTGGATTCATCATTTGGCCGTTTCGCCCGACCATCGCCGCCGCGGGATTGCGACCGCACTCGTGCGTGCGGCCGAATCCGGGCTTGGCGGCTTGGGATGCCCGAAGGTCAACCTCCAGGTTCGAGCTACGAACGCGGACGCGGTGGCCTTCTATCGCCAGCTTGGCTACGGCGTGGAGGACCGTGTGAGTATGGGACGTCGACTCGGGGGAGCTGGATAACATGGCATGAATGCTGGACTATCTCGAGCGAATCACTGACGGAGAAGTCGTTCTTGGCGCAGCCGGCGGGTCGGATCGTGGCCGTCCTTCAAGCGGACGGCAAAGTGAACTGGATTGGCGTCAGGCCCGGAACGGTGCGACGACCTCGGCGAGCACCGCACCGGCACGCTGGTCGAGGACGTCGCCGTGCGACATGCAGATTCGCTGGATGTCCCAGGCGAGGATCGCGTCCAGTTGCGGGCGAATCGCGCGACGGTCGGTGGCCTTACGGAAGAACCAGCTCTGCGCCGGCCGGCCGTACACGCCCAACATCCGGTAGAGAAGTCGGGTCGGCAAGCTCGGCTCTGCGCGGATGTTGAAGAAAAAGTCCGCGCAGATGAGCGTGCGCGAGACGCGATGGAAAAAGACGCTCTCGCTGAACTTCGGAACGGAGGTCAGGACCAAGGTGTCCATGTCCGCGGCCCAAGGCAGTTGAGACGCCTGAGACGGCTCGCCCGACAGCACCCCGTCGAAGCGCACATCGCCCCGCTTCTCCGACAAGCCAGGGACCGCCCACAAGCTGGCCGCCGGGTACCGGCGCTTTGCCGCCGCGGCGAACAGGTGGTGGTATCGGTTGGGGGCCACGATCTGAGCAACCTGCCCCACCGCCGCCAGCTGCTGCGCCAGCGCGTCGTCGATCTGGACGGGCGAAAACAGCCACAAGCCACCGCCGCTCAGAGCAGCCACCGTCATCCGCAACCGCTGGTTCACACCGGCCATGCGCCGCACTTGCTCGACCTCCCAGAGCCGAGGGGCTAGCTGGCGCAGCGGGCTCGTGACGACCGTCGGCGGCATTTGCGGAGGTTAGCAGCACGGCGGTGGTCCCACCTGTCCCTTGAACGACGGACATTCCGAGCTAAAGGAAGTGCCCATGGCAAAGACAATCCTCGTCAGTGGGTACGGCCCCGGGATCTCCACGGCGGTCGCCGAGCGGTTCGGGGCTGAAGGGTTCGCCGTCGCGCTTGCCGCGCGCAACGCCGATCGCTTGGCGGCCGGCGTCAAGGCGCTGGAGGCGAAGGGCATCCGCGCCGCCGCGTTCCCGACCGACGTCAGCGACCCCGCCGCCGCCCGGGCCCTGGTCGGCAAGGTGCGCGCCGCGCTGGGTCCCCTGACCGCCATCGAGTGGACGGCCTATTCCAGCGGCGCCGGCGATCTGCTGACCGCCGACGTCCCGGAGATCCGCGGCGCGCTGGACATCGCCGTCACCAGCTTGCTGGCGGTCGTGCGCGAGGCGCTGCCCGATCTCAAGGCGCAAAAAGACGCCGCCGTGCTGGTCGTCAACGGCGGCCTCGGCTACTTCGATCCGCAGGTGGATGCCATGGCGGTGCAGTGGGGATCCATGGGGCTGGCCGTCGCCAACTCCGCCAAGCACAAGCTGGTGGGCCTTCTTTCACAGAAGCTGAAGGCCGACGGCGTCTACGTGGGCGAGGCGATGGTGCTGGGCATCGTCAAGGGAACAGCCTTCGACCGAGGAAACGCGACGATCGATCCCAAGACGGTCGCCGCCAAGCTGTGGGATCTCTACCGCGCGCGCGACCAGGTCACCGCCGAGATCCGCTGACGTCGCCCTGCAGCAGGCGGTAGGCGCGGGGTGAGACGCCGAAGCAACGCGTGAACGAGCGCGTGAGCTGGGCGCCGTCGCGAAACCCGCAACGCGCCGAGACCTCTTTCAGCGCGAGGTCGGTCGTTGCCAGCAGCACGCGGGCGTGGTCGCTGCGCAGCCGTTTGATCAGCTTGGCGGGCGTCGTTCTCAGGGCACGGGCGCACAGACGGTGGAGCGTCCTCACGGAGACCGCCGCCTGCCGCGCCAGCGCCTCGACGTCCAGGGTGGCCAGGTGCTGACTGGCCCACCCCAGCACGGTGCTCAAGGGATCGTCGCGCCGCGCCTGAGCAGCCAACAGCTCAGAGAACTGCGACTGGAATCCCGGACGGCGCGCGTGCAGCACCAGCTGCGCGCCAACGCGGTCGGCGACGCGGCGGCCGCAATCCTCTTCGACCATCGCCAGCGACATGTCGATGCCGGTCGTGATTCCGGCGGACGTCCAGACCCGCCCGTCGCGCACGAAGATCGCGTCGCCGTCGACCCGCAGCGCGGGCCGAAGCGCCGCCAGCCGATCGACCGCCGACCAGTGCGTGGCCACGGTCCGGCCGTCCAGAACGCCGGCCGCCGCCAGAACGAAGGCGCCGCTGCAGACCGAGCCAATGCGGCGCGTTCGGCCGGCCTGCCGGGCCAGCCAGGCCAGCAAACGCGCGTCGCCCACGGCGGCGCGTACGCCGGATTCGCTCCCACCCGACACGAGGACGGTGTCTCCCCGCCCGCACCGGACGCGTTCCAGCGGGGCCACCGACAGGATGAGCCCGGACGACGTCCGCACCTGACGCACGCCGCGCGCGGCGACGACCACCTGGTACCGGGGCGCGCCGGGCTCACGGGCGGCGTGCGCGAACACTTCGGTCGGGCCCGTGATGTCCAGCGATTGGGCGCCGTCGAACGCGACGATCACGATCCGTTCGCCCGCGGTTTTCGCCCCCACCATCTGGCAGAAATTGCCATGAAGTTGACATGGACGCCACGCCCGCCCGACGGCAGCTTGGTGGCATGGACCTGATCGACATCGTGTTCCTGGCGTATCCCGGCATGTCCTTCCTGGACTTGGCGGGCCCCTACGAGGTGCTCCACGCCCTGCCCCACGCGCGCCTGACGCTGGTCGGCAAGACGCGCGACCCCGTGGTCTGCGACACGGGGGTGAGCCTGGTTCCCGGGGCAACCCTCGACGAAGCTCCGCGGGCTCACGTTCTGTGCGTCCCTGGCGGTGCCGGGCAGATCGCCCAGATGGACGACGCGCCGACGATGGAGTGGCTGCGCGCCGCCGGCGGCGGCGCTGGCTGGATCACCTCCGTCTGCACCGGATCGTTCTTGCTGGGCGCGGCCGGCCTTTTGCGCGGGTACCGCGCGACGACGCACTGGGCGTCGCTGCCCTACCTGGCGGCTTACGGCGCCGCGGTCGTAGAGGATCGGGTGGTCGTCGATCGCAACCGCATGACCGCCGCCGGCGTCACGGCGGGTATCGATCTGGGGCTGCACCTCGCCGCCCGACTGGCGTCCCGCGCCGTCGCCGAAGAGATCCAGCTGCGCCTCGAATACGACCCGGCCCCGCCCTTCCAGTCGGGAAACCCACGCCAGGCCAGCCCCGCCGTCACCGACCGGGCCCGCGCCCGGCTTGCGGACCGCCTATCGCGACGCGCGGCACAGGCCCGCGCCGCCGGCCAGAATCCCTGACGAATACCCCGCCCGCCGCCGGTTGCGATCGCCTGGGCTGACATTATGGTTGAGCCTGGACCTACGGAGACGACCCGAGGGAACGCGGGCCAGCACGATGGCGGACGACCAACCGAACGGCCAGAGACAGGACGCTCGCCCCGACGACCACCGGATCGTCCACCGGGTCGAGCTTGCCCCCCGCACGATCCTGGCGGTGGCGCTGACCATCGGGGCCGTCTATTTGCTGAACGCGCTCTTGCCGGTCCTGGTGGTGATCGTCATCGCGCTGATGCTGGTCGGAACGCTGGCGCCGTCGGTCAGATGGTTCGAGCATCGCGGCGTCGGCCGGGGGCTTTCGATCGCCATCGTGTTCCTGGGCTGCGTCGTCGTCGTCGTCGGGACGGCGCTGATCACGATCCCAGACCTGCTCACGCAGGTGACCCGCACGATGAACGAGCTCCCCCAGATCCAGCGGAGCCTGGCGGACGTGCTGGAGGCCCACCGGCTGACCGCGCCCGCCGCCGGGGCGATCCGCAACTTCAAGCCCGAGGACCGGCTCCGCAACGTCAACGCCAACGCGGCCATCACCGCGTCCCTGGGCGTCGTGGAGGTGATCGGGTACGCGGGCACCTCGATCGTGCTGGCCATTTACTTCATCGCGGACGTCGAGCGGACCCGCGGTGCCCTCTACGCCGTCGTGCCGCGGCGGTACCACGTGCGCCTCGCCCGCGTGCTGCTGAATCTAGGGACCATCGTGGGCGGCTATCTGCGCGGGCAGGTCGTCACCTCGGTGATGATCGGCATCTTCACGTTCGGCTTGCTCTCGGTGGCCCGCGTGCCGAACGCGCTGGCGCTGGGCGCCTTCGCCGCTCTGACCGACGTGATTCCCTTCGTGGGTGGGCTGCTGGCAACCACGCCGGCCGTGCTGGTGGCGCTGTCGCGCGGGACGGGCACGGCGACCGTCATTCTGGTGACGATGATCCTGTATCAAGAGCTGGAGAGCCGGGTCATCGTGCCCCGCGTCTACGGTCAGGCGCTGCGGCTCTCGTCGGCGGTGGTCGTCATCGCGTTGCTGGTCGGCGGCAAGCTGGGCGGGATCGTGGGCGCGCTGCTGGCCCTGCCCATCGCGGCCGCGGTCCGGATGTTGATCGAAGAGTTGCGCGTGGATCTGCCGGGCGACGACACCGACGACCGCGGTCTGCGCGCCCGGGACGCGCGCGCCGAACGCCTCTACGCGCGAGAGACCGCCGGCGCTTCGCCCAAGGAAGCCGCCGCCGTGGCGATCGAGATCGCCAACCGCATCCGCCAGCGGGACGCGGCCGAGGGGAAGAATCCGGCCAGCACCCCGATTACGCACGGCAAGGACTGAGCCTGCCCAGGGGCCCCAGGCCGCCTCCGTCGAATGGAAACATCGCCGTCGCCCGTCCGAAATACGAAGCGCGTACACTCCTGCGCATGAGCACCATCCACTTCATCGGCGGGGAAAAGGGCGGCGTCGGCAAGTCCGTGGTCGCGCGCCTGTGCGCCCAGTACTGCATCGATCGGAAGCTCCCGTTCATGGCGGCGGACGCCGACGGGTCGCACGGCGCGCTGGCGCGCTTTTACGCCGACTACACGACGGCGATCGATCTGACCAGCTTCCCCAGCGCGGACCAGATCCTGAGCTTCGCCACCGACGCCGACCGCCGCGTGATCGTCGACCTGCCCGCCCAGAGCGACCGCCTGCTGGGCGCCTGGCTCGGCGAGTCGGGGATCATCGACCTTGCCAACGAGAGCAACGTCGGCATCGTCTTCTGGCACGTCATCGACGACGGCAAGGATGCGCTGGTGACCCTGCAGCGCCTGCTCGACCGAACCGGCGACAAGGCGCGCATCTGCGTCGTCAAGAACCACGGCCGGGGCAACGACTTCAGCCTCTTCGACCGATCGCCCGCTCGCCAGGAAGCCCAGCGCCTGGGCGCCGCGATCTTGGAGCTGCCCGAGCTGAACCCCGCCGTCATGCAGAAGATCGACCGGCTGGACGCCAGCTTCTGGGCCGCCGCCAACGGCGCGGCCTTGGGAGCCGGCTCGGGCGCCGAAACCTTCACGAGGATCGAAAGTCAGCGCGTGAAGGTCTGGTTGACCGCCAGCTACGACCGCCTCGCGCAGCTCGGCGACCTGTTTTAGGCGCGCCGATTGCCTTGATCCCATGTCGCCGGCGCCGCCCTGCCGGGCGGCGGGTGGTCTAAGCTCGGGCGCGACGGAGAGCATGGATCCGATCCTCGAGCTGGCGGGCGCCAGCAAGCGCTATCGCGGCCAGACGGTGCTGTGGCCCTTCGACCTGAAGGTCGTCGAGGGCGAGACCGTGGCGCTGATCGGTCCGAGCGGCTCGGGGAAGACCACCGTCCTGCGGCTGGCCCTGGGTCTGCTGCGGCCGGATACCGGCGTGGTGCGGTTTCGCGGCGTCCCGCTGGATGCCCTCTACGTGCAGGCCGCCCGCAGGCGGATGGCGTACGTCGTGCAGGATGGCGGGCTATTCCCGCACCTCACCGCTGGCCAGAACGTCGCGCTGGTCGCCCGCTACCTCGGCTGGGACGCCGCGCGGATCGCCGCGCGCCTCGACCAGCTCGTTGCGCTGACACGTTTCCCGGCCGATGCGCTGAACCGCTACCCCGGCCAGCTTTCGGGCGGGCAGCGCCAGCGCGTCGGCATCATGCGCGCCCTGTTTCTGGATCCCGAGTTGCTCTTGTTGGATGAACCGCTGGCCGCCATCGATCCGCTGGTGCGAGCCGAGCTGCAAGACGACCTGTCGCGAATCTTTGCCGAACTGCGAAAAGCGGTGGTGGTCGTGACCCACGACCTGGCCGAGGCCGCCTTCTTTGCGCGCCGGGTGCTCCTGTTGCGCGACGGACGCGTCGTGCAGGAAGGGTCACTGAATGCCCTCCTGCGCCAGCCGGCCGATCCGTTCGTAACCCGCTTCGTCGAGGCGCAGCGACGTCTGGCGCCCGCTGTCCCGGGGAATTCGCCGTGAAGCGGGCGATCGTTTCGACGTTCCTCCCGACGTTCCTGCCGACGTTCCTCCCGGCCTTCCTCCCGGTGTTGCTCGCGATCGCGACCTGCGGCTCCGCCAGCGCCTGGGCGGCGCCGCCGCTGCGGGTGGGATCGAAGGCCTTCGCCGAATCGGTCATTCTCGCCGAGGCCGCGGGCTTGCTCGCGGCGGCCGCCGGAGCGCCCGTGGAAGCCCGGCCAGCCCTGGGCGGGACGCGGCTCTGCTGGGACGCGCTGGCGGCGGGCGCGCTGGACCTCTATCCCGAATACACGGGCACCCTCCGCCAGGAGATCCTGACGGACGCCGACGCGCCGGCCGACCTGGCCGGGCTGCGGGCTGCCCTGGCGGCGCGCGGAATCGGCTTCATCGGGCCGCTCGGTTTCGAGAACCGCTATGCGCTTGCGATGCGCGAGCCGGCGGCGGCCCGCCTCGCCATCCGGGCGATCTCCGACCTCGGCGGCCACCCGGGCCTGCGGATCGGCGTCAGCAACGAGTTTCTCCGCCGACACGACGGCTGGCCCGGATTGGCCGCGCGCTACGCGCTGCCAGAGGCGCAAGCCCAGGGGTTGGATCACGAGCTGGCGATGCGCGGCCTGGCGGCCGGCGCGCTGGACGTCACGGATGTCTATTCGACGGACGCGGAGATCGCGCGCGACGGCCTGCGCGTGCTGGCCGACGATCGCGGCTACTTCCCGCGCTACGACGCGATCCTGCTCTACCGCCGCGACGCCGAGGCGCGCTGGCCGGCGGCATTCGCGCAAATGCGACGGATGGCTGGCCAGATCGACGAGCCGACCATGGTGCGCCTCAACGGGCGCGCCAAGATCGACAGAATTGCCGAGCGGTCGGTGGCCGCCGAATTCGTCGGCCAGCGGTTCGGCGTCCGCGCGGCCGGCGGCGGCGAGTCGCGCTGGCCGGCAGTCTGGCAGCGCACCCGCGAGCACCTGGCGTTGGTCGGCGTTTCGCTGCTGGCGGCAATTCTCTGCGCGCTGCCGCTGGGTATCCTGGCGGCGCGGCGGCCGCGCCTGGGACAGATCGTGCTGGCCGCGGTGGGCGTGGTGCAGACGATCCCGTCGCTGGCGCTGCTGGTCTTCATGATACCCGTGCTGGGCATCGGCGGATGGCCCGCCATCGCGGCGCTGTTTCTCTACAGCCTGCTTCCGATCGTGCGGAACACGCACGCGGGCTTGGTCGGAATCCCGGCCGTGCTGCGCGAATCCGCCGAAGCGCTGGGGCTGCCGCCGCGCGCGATCCTGGCGCGCATCGAGCTGCCGCTGGCGTTCGGGACCATCCTGGCCGGCATTCAGAGCGCGGCGGTCATCAACATCGGCACGGCGACGCTGGGCGCGCTGGTGGGCGCGGGCGGATTCGGCCAGCCGATCTTCGCCGGCATTCGCCTCAACGACGTCTCACTGATCCTGCAAGGAGCCATCCCTGCCTCGGCGCTGGCGCTGTTGGTCCAGGGCCTGTTCAACCTGCTGGAACGAGTCGTGGTGCCGCGGGGGCTGCGCGTTACGGGCCGCTAGCCCGGATCGACGAACGGCGCCGAGCAGGCCGCCGGGAACCCTCACGGGGTTCCCGGCTCATTCGAGCTACTCGTGCCTGCGAGGAACTACCAGCGGCCGCGACCGCCGCCACCGGAGGACCGGTTGCCGCCGCCGCTCGAGCGCTCCTGGGCCTCGTTGACGTTCAGCGTCCGGCCACCCAGCTCGCGGCCGCTCAGCTGCTCGACCGCCGCCTTGGCCTCTTGCTCCGTGCTCATCTCGACGAACGCGAAGCCGCGGGGACGACCCGTCTCGCGCTCGGTCACGATCTTCGCCTCGGCGACGGTCCCGACCGTCCCGAAGACCTCCCTCAGCTCGAGCTCGGTCGTGTCGTACGAGAGGTTGCCAACATAAAGACGTCTACCCATGTGTTTTCTCCTGCGTTGAACCGACGGAAACTGCCGTCGTGCAGAGCCTCAAGCGTGCCGACAATCGACCTCGAACGACCGGCAGACGAAGCTCCGACGCAGAGACGAAAACCCGGACCCGAAAGAAACGTCCCAGGCTTCTAGCACGCCGGGAGGCGCGGTGCCATGGGCCGAGCGGTCCAGCCGGTTGCGGCGGGGCGACCGGCTCCCCCCCCGTCGGGGGCCGTCACAGGAGGCCGCGGCCGTCCAGCACCCTGCCCAAAATTTCGGCCAGCCGGTCGATGGGGAACGGCTTCAGCAACACCGGCGCCGGCGCCAGCTCTTCGGCGTGCGGGGCGTAGCCGGTCATGAAGACGAACGGCACCGCCGCCAGCGCCGGCTGCGCCGCGAACGCCCGCTGCAACTCGGGGCCGCGCTTGCCCGGGAGGATGACATCGCAAAGCACGATGTCGACACCACCGCGGTGAGCGACCTCCAGGGCCTCGTCGACGCTGGCGGCAACCAACGCCGTCCACCCGTCCAGCCGCAGAAGTTCTGCGAGTGTCAGGCGAAAATCCTCCTGATCTTCGACGATCAAAACAGTCGACGCCATGGTGCGCGGCCGCGCCGCGGCCCTCCTGTTTCGAGGAACTATCACGGACGCGAAAGCGGCGACGGCCCAACCGCCCCACGCCACGTTCTTACGTATTTTTCGTAGTCGCTCGGCGGGCCGTCCGCGCAGGCCCGTGTCTGCGGCGCGTCAGAATCCCGATGGCCAGGGCGAACAGCGGCAGCCAGATCCCCGACCGGCTGGGCCGCACCTCGACGGCGCAAGCGCAGCCGCTCTGCCCGCTCTTTTGGCCGGGATCGGCGCTGCCGCCCATTCCCGCCGCGGTCGTCCCGCCCATCCCGCTTCCGCCCGAGCCCGGCGGCGTTCCGCCGGCACCGGTCGCCCCGCCGTTGCCCGTCGCGCCCGCCGTCCCGGTTTCGACGCCGCCGCCGGTTCCGGTCGGGTCGGTGATTCCGCCCGTCCCACCGGCGCCGGTGGCAGGCGCTCCCCCGCTGCCCGATCCGGGGTTCCCCGCCAGCCCGTACTCGTAGGCGCCGAGGTCGGGATGCCCGCCGGCGAACGGGAGCTGGACGTCGGTCCCCTTGTCGATGAGGGGACTGCCGGCCGCCAGCTTCATGAAGTCGAGGTTCGGAAGGCTCCCGTCCGCCTGGCGCGGGCCCGCGTAGCCGGCGTCCATGGTGCTGGCGAAGTCGCCGCTCGCCTCGGTGATGTTCAGGTCCCAGGTGTTCGATTGGCTGTCGACCCCCATCATGTCTTGGTTCTTGTTCGGGAAGCCGATGTTGTTGCGCATCTTGTGAGCCAGGGCGCCCGTCAGCGTGATGGTCACACCGTCCATGCCGGGCGGGCTGGCCAGCATGCTGTATTGAATTGCGTTCATGTACGACGTGTTGTTCAGCCAGGTGTTGCCGCCCGACGAGTGGTTCGCATAGAACCCCGAGTCGGCGTTCTTCCAGGCCACGTTCTGCCGCAGGATGTGGCGAACCCCAGTCAGGCTGCTTCCCGCTTTGAAGCCGTTTCCGTTTCCCTCGGGAGGCCTGACGGTTCCGGCGTTGGCGTACCCGTTCATGACGCCCCAGCAGTTCTCGATGATGACCGGGAATTCTTGGTGGTACAGATCGTAGCCGTCGTCGGAGTTGAACCAGGCGCGATTGCCGCGCAACACGGTGCTGGCTCCGCTCGACTGGTAGTGCACGCCAAAGCCGTCGCCGTTCTGGCCGTCGCCCTGGCTGCCATTCTTGTCGTAGTTGTCGTGCGAGTCGCAGTTGACGATCAGGTGACCGCCGGTTCCGTGGTCGATGAACAGCCCGGGACCGAAGTTGTGGTGAAGGTTGAGCAGCTCGAAGATGTCGTCGTGCGCGTCGCTCACGCGGATCGCGTCGTTCGAGTGCGACCCGCTGGGCTGGACCGCGCCGTTGGCGACCTCGAGACCTTTGAAGTGCAACCAGCTCCCCGTGACGAGGATCGTCGGCTGCACCGTCGACCTGTCGCTCGACACGTAGGTCGAAAAGTCGATGACCGGCACCTCACCCGGATAGGCGAAAAAATTGATGCGCCGGCTGTCCGAGGAGCCACTCTTCGTGATCTCGATCTGTCTCGAATTCTCGTAGGTGCCCCCGCGGAACCAGACCGTGTCACCGGCAGACGGTGCGTCCACCGCCTTTTGAATCGTGCCGAAGGGCTGCGCCGTCGTCGTCCCCGGATTGGAGTCGCTGCCCGCCGGCGAGACGTAGTACTCCGTCGCCTGGCCGCGCCTGGCCGTCAGCAGAAGTCCAAGGCAAATCACCGCTCCGGCCGCCCAGATCCGAAATCGCATGGATGCCCCCCGCGAGGTTCGTGTTCAAGCACTGCCACTCGAGGCTCGAGACGAAGCCGTTCCCCTTTGGGAGGGGCCGCGGTGCTCCAGGTTGATTCAACCGTTAACTGGGATGCCCTGACAGGGTCAGCGCGCGTGGGCGGGGGTGCGGCGGCCCCAGCGGTTCACTCCCAGGCGTCGTAGCTGTCCATTTGCATCGTGTAGTTCGCGCGGCCCTGGGTGGCGCTGCGGAGGTCGGTGGAGTAGCCGAACATGCGGCGCAGGGGGACCTTGGCGAGGATGACGCGCTGCTGGCCGCGGAAGCCGACGTCTTCGATTTGACCGCGCCGGGCGTTGAGGTCGCCGAGGACGTCGCCGACGTTGGCCTCAGGACAGGTGATCTCGACCTTCATGATTGGCTCCAGCAGGCGCGTGCCGGATTCGCGGAAGGCGTGGCGCAGGGCTTCGCCGACCGCGGCCCGCTGGCCGGCGGCGTTCGAGGCGTCGGGGCGGTATTCGATGGCCGTGATGGTGACCGAGATGTCCTCGATGGGATAACCCTGGGGCCCCGAGTGCATCGCCTCGCGCGCGCCGTCCATGGCGGCGTCCAGGATCGACTGGGGCGTCTCGGGATCTTCGTCGCGCCGGCGGCCTGTACCGGCCGAGGGATCTGCATCTTGAGCTCGTTGCCCGCTCCGCGCGGCCGGGGCGCGACGTGGACGCGGGCGTGGCCGAAGAGGGTCTCGTCCTCGACGACGCGCTCGAACCGCGCCTCGCCGTCCGCCGGCTTGGCCAGCGTCTCGCGGTAGACGACCTGCGGGCGTCCCACGGTCGCCTCGACGCCGTACTCCACACGCAGCCGATCGACGATGACGTCCAGGTGCAGCTCGCCCATTCCCCGGATGATCATCTGCCCGGTCTCGGCGTCCTCGCCGAAGCGGAAGGTCGGGTCCTCGTCGGCCAGCTTGGCGAGGCCGAAGTCCAGCTTCTCTTTCTCGGCCTGGGTCTTGGGCTCGATGGCGCGCGCGATCACCGGCTCGTAGATGTCGATGCGCTCGAAGATGATCGGCGCCTTCGGCGACGACAGGGTGTCACCGGTGCCGGCCTCCTTGAGCCCCATGGCGACCACGATGCTGCCGGCCCCCGCCCGTTCGATTCGCTCGCGGCGATCGGCGTGCACGCTGAAGAGGCGCGCCACCTTCTCGTTGCGGCGGGTGCGGGCGTTCTGGACGTCGTCGCCCGCCTTGAGGACGCCCGAGTAGATGCGCAGGTAGACGACTTTGCGCCCCTCGTCCATGGCGACCTTGAACGCCAGGGCCGAGAACGGCGCCGTGTCGTCGGGCGGCCGCGTGGCCGGCTCTTCGGAGCCGGGCACCGTCCCCACCATCGGAGGGACCTCCAGCGGCGACGGCAGGTAGTCGCACACCGCGTCCAGCAGCGGCTGCACGCCCTTGTTGCGCAGCGCCGCACCCGCCAGCACCGGCACAATCTTGCAGGCGATCGTCGCCTTGCGAAGCGCCGCCTTCAGCGCCTCCTCTTCGATGGGCGTTCCTTCCAGGAAGGCGTTGGCGATGGCGTCGTCCACGTCCGCCGCCGCTTCGATGGCCTTTTCGCGCGCGGCGGCGACCTCGTCGGCCATGGCCGCGGGCACGTCGTCCTCCCGCGCCCCCTCGTCTTCGTCGCCCGAAAAATAGAGCGCCTTGCCGCGAACCAAGTCGACCACCCCCGCGAACCGATCCTCCGCCCCGATCGGCAGCTGGAGGGGCACCGGGCGCGCCCCCAGGCGGTCCCGAATCTCGGCGACGGCGGCGCCAAAGTCTGCGCCGGCGCGGTCCATCTTGTTGATGAAGCAGATGCGCGGGACCTTGAACTTGTCCGCCTGCCGCCACACCGTCTCGGACTGGGGCTCGACCCCGGAGACGCCGTCGAACACCACGACCGCGCCGTCCAACACGCGCAGGCTGCGTTCGACCTCGATCGTGAAATCGACGTGGCCCGGTGTGTCGATGAGGTGAATGTCGTGGTTGCGCCAGGCAAAGCTGGTCGCCGCCGCGGTGATGGTGATGCCGCGCTCGCGTTCTTGCGGCATCCAGTCCATGGTCGCCTCGCCCTCGTGGACCTCCCCGATCTTGTGGATCCGTCCCGAATAGAACAGGAACCGTTCGCTGACCGTGGTTTTGCCGGCGTCGATGTGGGCGACGATGCCGATGTTCCGGACGCGCGACATCTTGCTGGACGTGGGTTTCGAAGGGCTGGCGGCTGCCATGGGGCGGCGAAGTATATCCACACCGCGCGTGCCGTCGTGTATGTAGTTAGATGTAAGCCCCCGCGAGCCGGCATGATCACCAGCGGGTATGATCCGGGCCACAATGTGGTTGCCGCCGGCGCGGTGTAGGCGATACTTGATGACCCCGCGACATCCCCCAGGAGGTCTCTGATGCAGTTCAAGTCCGCGGCAATGGCTGCTCTGGCGCTGGTGATGCTCACCGGCGGCGTCAGCCGCGCCGAAAAGAAGAAGAAGGATTCGGGCGGCGAGGTCACGACCGGCATCGACAAGCAGTTGGAGTGGGAGAACAAGGTGGTTGGCCCCAAGGCGGGCATCGACAAGAACCACCTGGCCGCTGTCCAGGAGCAGGGACGCCGCGAGGAGGCCCAGCGCAAGAAGGAGCCCCCGAAGAAGCAGGGTCGCGCCGCCGGCATCGACGCCCCCGCCAGCTCGACGCTGCCCACGATGGACATCGAAAAGCCCGGCTCCGGCACCAAGCGGGCGCCGAAGAAGGTCGCCTCGGCCGAGCCGCGCAAGAAGGACTCGCTCGACAACCTGCTGGCTTCCGAAGGGATCAAGCCCGACAACCCCAGCGGCGGCAGCACCGGCGACGACGGCCTCAACAGCGTCGTCGCGTCTGGCGGCAAGAAGACCGCCAGCTCGAAGAAGCACCGCCACTAGGGCGCGCCGCGCGCGCTGTTTCTACTTCGCGCGCGGATCGTCGCCGGGGAACAGCGCGAAGTACACGAACGCCTTGTTGGCGGCACCGACCAAGGGAAGCAGGGTCGGTTTCGCGCAGGGCGAGCTGGCGCAGAAAGGCAGTGCCGCGACCGACGACCCGTAGCCGCCGTTGGTCCCGGCGCTGTGGTCGGCCAGCGTCGCCGCCCGGTTGGGCCCGACCGCCGCACCGCCGAATTGGATGACCTCGCCGGCGCCTGGTTGGCCGTTGACGCTGGCCGCCGGATCTCCCACGAACACCGCGTCCAGCGGTTGGCCGACCGCCGCCAGGCTGGTCACGGCTGCCCCGAAGGTGCCGGTCGTGCTGTCGCCGATCAGCGTGGTTTTCGGAGCCGTGCCTGCGGCGATCGGGCCCTGGTAGATGTACGCGTGCTGCGGCGGCGCGCCGACCACCAGGTCGAGCCCCCCCTCGTGAAATCGCCCCACCGCCAGCGAGCGGCCGAACTCGGGCTCGCCGCCCGGCGCCGCCAGCGAGAACAGGCAGGACAGTGTGCCGGCGGTGTTGTCGGCCGCAAAGAACGACACGTTTCCAGGGCCGCCCACGCCGGGCGTTCCGATCGCGATCACCGGCGCGCCGCCGGTCAGCGGCGCGATCAGCAGGGCCCGCTGGATGCGGTCGCCGCCCACGACACCTCCAACGAGGGCGATAGGACAAGCCGCGGAGCTCGCGGCCGCCAGCTCCGTCGCGCCGCCACCGACGTAGGCGTGCAGGCCCGACGCGGATGAAACCACCAGGTCGGGGGTCGTGCCACCGGTCAAGGCGCCCGCGGCCACCCCGACGCCCAGGTACGGCTCGGCGGCCACGGCCGGCGTGATGCCCGCGAACGGACCGACGGCGGGCGGCGACACGGATAGGTCCAGCGTCAGGACTGTTCCGCCGGCCCCCAGCAGGACGCGGTCAGTGCCCGGGATGGACGCCATCGCCGTGATTGGCTGGCCGGCCAGGTTGTCCAGCGTCGGACTGCTCACCAGGTGCCCGGTCGCGGAGCCGCTGCGGCTGAGCGTCACGTAGGTCAGCGCGGTCTGCAGCGACCCCGCCGTCACGAAACGTGCCGCCGCCGAGCCGTCGCTGGGTGGCGGCGTGGCAATCAAGAGCTGGGCGAAGTCGTTGCCCGACGGGTACTCGGACGGAGCCCCCACGGCCAGGACGGGCGTCGTGCTCCGAAGAGAATCGAACTCGCGCCAGTCGCACCCGCTGGCCGCCGCGACCAGAACCGCCATCGCCGTCATCATGTGCCGCGCGCGCATCAGAACCTCCCCCACAGCGCCAGCCCCGTTCCCTCGGGGCTGAAGGTCGGGGCCAGGCTGATGTTGTGGTGCTCCGTCACGCCCGTGCTGTCGGGCCCGTGTTCGAGCAGGCCGTAAATGGCGGTCGCCGCGATGATGGCGCCGATCCCGAACAGCACGTCGGCGCCGATGGCCTCGATCTTTCCGCGCGAGAACCGCGAGTCGGTGTTGTCGACCAGCACGCCGTTCTTGATGTCGGTGTCGATGCTGTCCTTGGTGCTCTTCGACAGCGCTCCGGCGTAGGCGCCACCCCCGATGAAAACCAGGGCCACCACGCCCGTGACGATCGCGTGACCGCGGGCTGGGCGCGGCGACATCTGGACATCGATGGTCGTGTCGATCCCGCGGCCGACCTCCAGCTCGGTCTCGTAGTCCTCGAATCCCTTTTTCTCGACGCGCACCTTGTGCTTGCCCGGCGCCAGCTCGGCGCGGCAGGGGGTGGCGCAGCCGAACTTCTCGTCGACGACCAGCTGCCCGCCGACCGTCGCTCTGCCCCTGATCGTCACCCACCCCGCCTGCGCCGGCTGCATCGTCAGCGTGTGCTGGGTCGCGGTGCCCGCCGGAACATCGATCTCCTGCTGCAAGGGCTGCCACCCGAACTTTTCCAGAAAGATGGTGTGCTTGCCCGGCTTGAGCTGCCCGGTGTACGGCGTACGCCCGATGGCGCCGATGTCCTTGCGATCGATGTAGAGGTCGGCCCCCACGACGTTGGAGGCGATCTCGATCCAGCCCAGGTAGTGCTCCTCGGAAAGCGCGATGTAGACGTCGATCAGCTTGTCCGAGCGGGGGCTGACGGCGCGCTCCTCGGGCTTGTGGCCGCGGGACTCCAGGATCAGACGCACGGGCTTCGATTCCAGCGACCCGTGCCAGGGGGTCTTGCCGAACGGGCCGGAGCGCTTGTCGTTGAGGTAGATCGTGGCTCCCTGCGGCTTCGAGTCGATGACCAGCAGCCCCTTGGTGTCGATGTCGGGCAGCACCGGGGCAGGGGGCGAGGGAGGCGGCGCGGCGGAGGCCGCTGGCGGCGCCGCGCCGGGGATCCCCGGTGCGGTGGACGGCGGCGCGCTCGTGCCGGGCGGCGCCGCTTCGATTCCGGGCGCGCCAGCCGCTGCCGGCGGCGCGCCGGCCGCCCCGGCTGGCGCGGGCGGGGCCGGCGGCGCGAGCAACTTGTCGATCACGTCCAACCGCAGCTTGACCTGCGCCGCGTCGGTCGCGTTCGGATCGTCCTGCAGATACTTTTCGAAGTACTGCTTGGCCTTCTCCAGCTGCTTGGCCTTCTCGAACGAGACGGCCACGTTGAAGAGGAAGGCCGGATAGGGCTTCTTGCCGTAGGCCTCCAGAAACTTGCCCGCGGCGGCGTCGAATTCGCCGCGGACGAAGAAGGTCTGGGCGGTCTCGAAGTCGTCCTTCGCGTCCGCCAGCGCCTTGTCAGGAGAATCCTCTGCCCCGCGCGCGATGGCCGTGGTGCCCAACGACGAAAGGACCGCAAGCAGCACACTCAGGCGAGCACGGCGCACACTGGTCATCGGATGACGATTAGAGGGCAGAAGCGACGGCGTATCAAGGTTCCCACCACTTCCAAACTCTAAATTCTCGGTTATCGATTCTCGGTTATCATCGAACGATGGCAACCGATACCGCCTTGCGCGAGGTGACGGTCCTGGGGGCCGGTGTGATGGGAGCCGCCATCGCGGCACACCTCGCGAACGCTGGCCTACGCGTCCGCCTGCTGGACATCGTCCCCAAGGACGCGCCGCCCCGAGGCGGCGACAAGCGCGCCCGCAACAAGGTCGCGCTCGCCGGGATTGAAGCGGCGCGCAAGGCGAAGCCCGCGGCGTTCTTCTCGCCGCGGTTCGAGACGCTGCTGACCGCCGGCAATCTGGAAGACGATCTGGAGGCGGCGGCCGCCAGCAGCGACGTCATCATCGAAGCCGTCATCGAAAACCTGGCGATCAAACAGAAGCTGTACGAGCGGCTCGACAACTACGGCGGGCGAGCCGTCATCACCTCGAACACCTCGGGGCTGCGGATCGCCGAGCTGATGCAGGGGCGCAGCGCCGGGTTCCGCGCGCGGTTCTGCATCACCCACTTCTTCAACCCGCCGCGCTACCTGAAGCTGGTCGAGATCGTCGCCGGCGCCGACACCGCACCCGAGACGCTGGCGCGCGCCGAGGCCCTGTGCGGAACCATCGCGGGCAAGGGGCTGGTCCGCGCCAAGGACACACCCAACTTCATCGCCAACCGCATCGGGACGTTCGCGTTGATGCGAACGCTCGACGAGGCGGTCAAGCAGGGCTACACGGTCGAGGAGGTCGACATGATCTTCGGCCCCGCCACCGGGCGGCCGAAGAGCGCCGTGTTCCGGACCGCCGACGTGGTCGGGCTGGACACGCTGATGCACGTCACGCGCAACTGCGCCGAGGCGCTGGCCGGCGACGAACGCCGCGAGGTCTTCAACCCGCCGCCGGTCCTGACCCAGCTGGTCGACCGCAAGTGGCTGGGCGCGAAGACCAAGCAGGGCTTCTACAAGAAGGTCGGCGACCAGATCCTGCAGCTCGATTTGAAGACGCTCGAGTACGGGCCGCAGAAAAAGCCGCGCTTCGACTCGATCGGCGCAACCCGCGGCGTCGACGATGTCGACGAAAAGATGCGGCGCATGGTGGCCGGCAACGATCGCGCCTCGGCCCTGGCCCGCACCGTCCTTTACGAGACGCTCATCTACTCCGCCAATCGTCTGGGCGAGATCGCCGACACGATCAGCGACATCGATCGGGCGCTGCGCTGGGGGTTCGGCTGGGAGCGCGGCCCGTTCGAAACCTGGGACGCGCTGGGGGTGAAAGCCACCGCCGCGAAGATGGAGGCCGCGGGCTACACCGTCCCCGGCTGGGTGCGCGAGCAGATCGCCGCCCAGGGCGAAGGGATGAAGTTCTATCGCAGCGAGGGGCCGGGGCAGCGCGCGCAGCTCGGCCAGCGCGGTGGCTTCACGCCGGTGCCCGAGAACCCGCGCCACATCTCATTGGATGCCGTGCGCGCCCGCGGCGGCGAGGTCGAGCGCAACGGCAGCGCGTCGATCCTGGACCTGGGCGACGGCGTCTTTTGCCTGGAGTACCACGCCAAGATGAACGCCATCGATCCCGACATCGTCGCCATGACGATGAAGGCGGTCGATCGCGCCGAACGCGACGGCGTGGCGCTGGTGATCGGCAACGACTCACCCGAGGCGTTCTGCGCCGGCGCGAACCTGTTCGCGCTGATGGTGGCGCTGGGCCAGGGGCAGTCGCAGGCGATCGACGCGATGGTGGTCGGCTTCCAGGCTGCCTGTAACCGCACCCGGTACGCGCGCGTGCCCGTCGTCGCGGCCCCGGCTGGGCTGGCGCTGGGCGGCGGCGGCGAGGTCATCATGGGGTGCCAGACCGTTCGCGCGGCGGCCGAGCTGTACGTCGGCCAAGTCGAGGTCGGGGTCGGGCTGATCCCGGCCGGCGGCGGCTGCATGGAGTTCGCGGCCCGCGCATCGGCGCGCGCCAGCGACGACCCGCAGTTCGACATGCTGGCGCTGGTGCGGGCGCCGTACCTGACGCTCGCGACCGCGCGCGTGGCGACCAGCGCCGAGGAGGCGCGCGACCTCGGGTTCCTGCGCCAAGGGGACAGCATCTCGATGGCGCGCGAGACCCTGATCGCCGACGCCAAGGACCTGGCGCTGGGGCTGGCCCGCGCCGGCTACCGCCCTCCCCCGCCCCGACTCATTCGCGTCATCGGTGAGACGGGTGCGGCCACGCTGCGGGCGGCGCTCCACAACCTGCTGGGCGCCCACCAGATCAGCGAGCACGACGCCAAGATCGGCGCCCACCTGGCCCGGGTCATCTCGGGGGGGTCGGTGCCGGCCGGGGCGGCCGTCTCCGAGCAGCACATCCTCGACCTCGAGCGCGAGGCGTTCCTCTCGCTGTGCGGGGAACCCAAGACCCGCGAACGCATCCAACACATGTTGTCGAAGGGCAAACCCCTTCGGAATTGAGGAACAGCCACATGCGTGACGTCGCCATTCTCTCCGCGGTCCGCACCCCCATCGGGCGCGCGCCCCGGGGCGTCTTCAAGAACACCCGCCCCGACGACCTGGGGGCGCTCGCGGCCCGCGAGGCTCTGCGCCGGGCCGAGGTCGCGCCCGCCGACGTCGAGGACGTCGTGCTCGGGTGCGCCCACCCCGAGGCTGAGCAAGGGCTGAACGTGGCCCGGCAGGTCGGCATGCTGGCCGGGCTTCCCGACACGACGCCGGCCATGACCGTCAACCGGTTCTGCTCGTCGGGGCTGCAGGCGACGGCCATCATCGCTGACCGCATCGCCGCTGGTTCAATCGACGCCGGCCTGGCGGGCGGGCTGGAATCGATGTCGCTCATCCCGATGGGTGGCGCCAAGATCGCGCTCAACCCGGCCGTGGTCGACCAGTTCCCGGACGCGCACATCCCCATGGGGAACACGGCCGAGAACGTCGCCCGCCAGTTCGGCGTCAGCCGCGAGCAACAGGATGCGTTCGCGCTGGCCAGCCACCAGAAGGCCGTCGCCGCCTGGGCGCGTGGTGACTTCGCGGGCGAGGTGGTTCCCGTCAAGACCCGCGTCTTCGACGGCGAGGTCTGGCGCGACCTCACCGTCGACCGAGACGAGGGGCCTCGGGCCGACACGTCGCTCGAGAAGCTGGCCTCGCTGAAGCCGGCGTTCGACCCAACCGGGACGGTGACCGCCGGAAACTCCTCGCCCCTCAACGACGGCGCGGCCGCGGTGGTGCTGGCGTCTGCCGACAAGGCCAAGGCCATCGGGGCCCGCCCCCGGGCCTACTTCCGCGCGTTCGCCGTGGCTGGTGTGCCGCCCGCAATCATGGGGATCGGTCCGGTGCCAGCCGTTCGCAAGCTGCTGGCCAAAACCGGTCTATCCATTGATCAAATCGACCTTTACGAGGTCAACGAAGCGTTCGCTTCGCAGGCGGTCTACTGTTTGCGCGAGTTGGGCCTGCCAGCCGATCGCGTGAACGTGAACGGCGGCGCGATCGCGCTCGGCCATCCGCTGGGCGCCACCGGGGCGCGGCAGATCGCGACGGCCCTAGCTGAGCTCGAGCGGCGCAAGGGACGCTACGCCGTCATCACGATGTGCGTGGGTGGCGGAATGGGCGCGGCTGGCTTGATCGAACGAGCCGTCTGACCTTCAAAAGCGGACAACGAGGGCCAATGTAGGATGTCGCGACGGAGGATGTAGGGCAATGACGGTTCGGTAACGACGGAGGTCGTGAGCGTAGGGAATCCCCGGAGAAGTACGACAATTCGCGTGTCACTAGCGCGGCGTTTGACTTTTGCAATTCGACGCCAGTTGGCGCACTGTCGTTCGCAAATCTTCGAGGGGGGCCCCCGCATGATTCGTTCGTCTCGATCGTCTCTTCGCTCCACGTCGTTGGCCACGCTGATGGTCGCTTCGCTCGCCCTTTGGGGTTGCGGCAGCGACGACGGAGGCGGCGGAGGCAAAGGCGGCGCTGGCGGCGCCGGTAAAGGTGGGTCAGCCGGCCATTCGAGCGGCGGATCGAACGCCAGCGGTCGCGCCGGCGCGGGCGGGTTGGCGACGGGTGGAGTCGGCGGCGCCCTGACCGGCGCGGGCGGCACCGCCGGCGGCACGACGACGGGCACGGGCGGCACCGCCGGCAACACGACGACCGGGACGGGCGGCACCGCCGGCAGCCTGGGCGGCCAAGGTGGAGCGGGTAACGGTGGCGTCGGTGGCGCCGCCGGAATGGGCGGGCAAGCCGGCGCAGGCCCCGGAGGCACCGGGGGCGGCAACTGCCAGACGGCGGCCAACTGCAACGACAGCACCAAGGTTTGCGTCAACAACAGCTGCGGCGTTTGCACGTCCAACAACGACTGCACGGCGGCGTATGGCACCAACCACGTCTGCCACAACGGCGCCTGTATCGCGGGGAACTGCCTCGCCAAGGGTGACTGTTCGAGCAGCGGCCTCATCTGCGGCGCCCAGACCGCCTTCACGTGCGGCACCTGCGGCGGCAGCAACGGCGACACCCAGTGCGTCGACGAGTACGGCGCCAACCACATCTGCAACGGCGGCGTCTGCGTCGGGGGCACGTGTCACGACAGCTCCGGCTGCGGCGCTGGCCAGGTTTGCGACCTGACGACCCACACCTGCGGTGGCTGCGGCAGCGGGACGGCCGGCGACACGGCCTGCCACGACGACGCGAAGTATGGCCCGACCTACATCTGCCAGAACAACGCCTGCATCGTCGGAAACTGCCACGACGCCGCAACCTGCGGTGATTCGACCAAGGTCTGCAACAACTTCACCTGTGGCGCGTGCAGCAGCACCACCGCTTGCACCGACGCGTACGGCGCCAACCACGTCTGCTCGGGCGGCTCCTGCATCTCGGGGAACTGCAACGACTCGTCACAGTGTGGTGGCAACCAGCTCTGCATCAACCACGCCTGCACCGCCTGCACGGCCGGCGCGACCGGCGACGCGCGATGCGTGGCCGACACCACCTACGGCTCGATGCACATCTGCTTGGGCGGCCAGTGCGTCCCAGGCGACTGCCACGACACGTCGGCGGAGTGCACGGGCGGCCAGCTCTGCGGCGCCACCGTGGCCCACGTCTGCGGCAGCTGCGGCTCGGGCACGGCGGGCGACAACGCCTGCAAGAACAGCACGACCGCCTACGGGACCGGTTACATCTGCCTCAACGGCGGCTGCACCCAAGGCGACTGCCATGACACCTCGAACGACTG
This sequence comes from uncultured Pseudomonadota bacterium, assembly GCA_963737345.1. Lineage (GTDB taxonomy): Bacteria > Myxococcota_A > Polyangia > Fen-1088 > Fen-1088 > JADGRB01. Next base: position 900,230 of record CAVTSM010000003.1, read on the forward strand.
CAGCGCCGGCAAGATCTGTGGCCTGGCGACGCCGCACACCTGCGGGAATTGCGGCGCGGGAAGCACCGGCGACAGCCAGTGCAACGCCGACGCGCGCTACCCTGGCGACATCTGCTATCAGGGGCTGTGTGGCGCCGGCAATTGCCACGCGACCAGCAGCGACTGCACGGGCGCGAACAGCGGCCAAATCTGCGGCGTGACTGTCGCCAACACCTGCGGCAATTGCACCAGCGACGCCCAGTGCAAGTCGGACCCCGTCTACGGGACCAACGACATCTGCAACGTCTCGACAGGCAAGTGTGTCAGCGCGACCTGCGCCAACAACAACGCGGCCTGCTCGGCCAACGGCGGCGACTTCTGCTGCTCAGGCAGCTGCGTGGCGGGGGACTGCTGCGTCGACAACGACTGCGGCGCCGCGGGCACCGCTTGCGTGAACCACACCTGCACGGCCTGCAACGCCGTGAGCGGCAACAAGTGGTACGTCGACCCGGTCAATGGGAACGACCTGACCGCCACGGGCAGTGGGCTTTCCGGCAGCACGGTGGCCCCCGGTTGCGCGTTCAAGACGGTCACCCAGGCCATCGCCCACATGCCGACGACGCCCTTTGCAGGCAGCCAGATCGTCATTGTGGGCAGCGCCGGAACCACGACCGGCCTGGCCTCGGGCGACACCCTGCCTCTCATCCTGCCGACCAACACGACGCTGACCACGTCGGGCGGTCCGGTGACGGTCACGGTCGCGGCCGCAGGTGCGTTCAAGCTGAACAACAACAACTCGGGGATCTCGGGCGGCACCGGCGCGCCCCTGGTCCTGGATGGCAACAATCACACGGGCGGGATCGGGATCCTGGTGTCGCCGGGGACCGGTACGTTCACGGCGAACGTCGCGAACGTCACCGTGCAGAACACGAACAGCGACGGCATTCGTGTCACGGCCGGCACGCTGACCGTGGGAGCCGGCGTCGGCGTGAAGGGATCGAATGCCGACGGTATCCGCATCAGCGGGGGCGCCGCCAACATCAACAACCCGTCGGGCACGCAGACCCTCTTCGCCAACAATGCCTCCCACGGCATCGAGGTCAGCGGCACGGGCTCGGTCAGCGTCACGGCCACGCCGGGGACCCCCGTGCCCAGCAACAGCGGGACGGTGGTCTGCACCGGGAACACGACGGCCGGCCTCCGCATCGCCCAGACGCCGGGCGCGGCCGGCCTGGTCACGAACAGCATCAACGGCCTGGTGTCCTGGCAGAACGGCAACTACGGCCTGCGCCTTTTCGGTGGGTCCAAGGTCAAGGTGCGGAACAGCCAATTCCTGGGCAACACCTCGTACGGCGTCATCGTGGGCAGCGGTGCGACCAGCGCGGCAGGCAACGACCTGTCGGGGCTGGACCTGGGATCGGCAGGTGACCCAGGCAAGAACTATCTGCAGGTCCCGTTGGGCGCTGCCGGCCTGAACGCCAGCGGCGGCCTGTGTGTCGCCCTGAGCGCCTGCACCGGGACCTGCCTTGGCCCGCTGACCGAGAACCTGGCTGCCGAAGGGAACTTCATGGTCTCGGCCGCGGGTAACCTGCAGGTCGACTGCTCCGCCAGCACCTCCGCCATCACCAAGGGGACCTGCGGGGGGCTGCGCAGCGAGGGCATCAACGCCGCGGCGAACATCACGGCAACGGTCGACGTCGCCGGCTGCATGTAATCGCTCAAATCGCCCGGATCGGCCGGTCCGCCGCAACCGCGCGCGGACCGGTCCGATAAGGCAGCGTGAGCACCCGCGCTGCCAACCACGCCCTGGCCCTGGCCGGGGCGTTCGTTTTGCTGGCTGGGTGCGGGCTGGCGGCGCCCGCTTCGGCGGCCCCCCGGGGCGCGATTGAGCTTCTCGTCGAACCAGACGCCGGACGGCCAGCGGTGCTGCGCTTGATCGCGGGCGCCCGCCAGAGCGTCTGGGTCGAGATGTACCTGCTCACCGACGGCGACGCCGTCTCGGCGCTGGCGGCACGGGCAGCCGCTGGTTGCGACGTGCGGGTTCTGCTGGAGCCTGCGCCCTATCAGGCGGAGACCGCGAACCAGGGCGCCTACGCCCGGCTGGCGGCGGCCGGTGCCGACGTTCGCTGGTCGACCGCTCGATTCACGTACACGCACGCCAAGATGCTGATCGCCGACCACGCGACGCTGGCCGTGCTCACGCTGAACCTGACGAGCGCCGGCCTGGGGGGCAACCGAGAGTACGTGGCGATCGACACCGACGCCGCCGACGTCGCGGCGGCCGAGACGCTGTTCATGTCCGACGAGATTGGAGACAGCGCGGCGGGCGAGCCGCGCGGTCGCCTGGTGACCTCGCCCGAATCGTCGCGCCAGGAGATCCTGGCCCTGTTCGCCGGCGCGCGCGAGGCGCTGGCGATCGAGACGGAAGAGCTCGCCGACCGGGAAGCGGTCGAAGCGCTGCTGGCGGCGCGAGCCCGGGGCGTGGCGATCACGCTGGCCTGGCCGGGACCAGCCGCGCGCGCACCCGCGACGTTCCGGTCGCTCGCCGCGGCCGGGGCCGCCGTGCGAGCTGTCGACAGGCCCCCGATCCACGGCAAGGTGGTGGTGGCCGATGGGCGGCGGGTCTACCTCGGCTCCGCCAACCTGACCGCGACCTCGCTGGACGCCAACCGCGAGGTCGGTCTGGCCGTCGAGGACCCGGTGCTGGCCGGCGCGATCGTGGCCACGGTGGCCGCTGACGCGGCGGGCGGAATCCCACCCTGAAGGCGGGCCCGCGCTATGATTGGGCGATGCCCCCCGCGGACCCCGGCGACCGCGCAGCCTACCTGGAAGAGCAGATCGCCCGGCAAAAGCGGGGCGAGCCCGTCGACGTCGAGTGGGTCCGGGCCGAGCTGGAGCGGGTGCGCCAGGAACAGGCGGCCACTTTGTCCCGGACCCAGCGACGGCTGCGCTGGTTGGTCCTGGGCGCCGCGGTGATTCTGGCAATCCTCTGGTTCAAGAACGGCGGTCTGGCGGGCGCCGGCAGCCTGCCGGTGCTGGGGCTGATCCTCACCGGGTTCCTGGCCTCCTTCATCCTGGGCCGCCGCCAGTCCTGAGCGCACGCAGCCGCGGCATCGGCGGCGCTCAGCGAAGCGATCGCAGGGCGCGGTCCAGCGCCTCCCGCCGCTCGCCCACCTCCGCGTCGCGCGCCTGACGAATCAGGGCGGCGGCCTCCTCGCCGCTGAGGCGCCCCAAACCCGACTCCGCGGCTGCACGCACGGCACCCGTTTCCTGGCGAACCGCGTCGATCAGAACCAGCGTCGCCGCCGGCGTACCGATGCGGCCGATGGTCTCGAGCGCCGTGACGCGTACGCGTTCGTCCGAGAATTCGCGGAAGATCCGCACCAGCGGATCCAGGCCGTCGGCGAACCTGAGCTGGCGCAGCGCCGCCAGTGCCTCGGCGACGACCTGCGGCGCGCCGTCGGCCAGGCCGCGGCGAACGAGAGCAAAGCTCCGCCGCACGCAGACCTCCCCCACCCCGCGCATGACCCCCGCTCGCACCTCGGCAGACGGATTTTCAAAGAGCCGCTCGAGCGGACTGAGCGCGTCGTAGTACTTCACGTTGCCGACGGCCACTGCCAGTCCAGCCAACGCCGCCGGGTTGTCCCACGAAAAGCTGGGCGCGTTGCACAGCAGCAGCGCCCGCAGAGCCTGGTGGGCGTACTGCGACGGCGGTCGTTCGACGACGAGGCGCACGAGGACGGCCGTCGGATCACCAGCCAGCTCCCACTCGACCAGGTCCTGGCGCCAGATGTCCTGATAGGTGTCGGGGCGGCGCAGGTATTCGGGAAACGTGACGACCGGCGGCCGCGGCTCGGCCGGCAGCGCGGCGTAACGCTGCGCCAGCGCGCGGTAGCGGGAACGGCGCTTGTCCGCGAGCGGCAGCTCCGCGAGCTCGGCGTAGAACCGCCCACACGACTCCAGGTCTCCCAAGGACGTGGCGGCGTCGATGGCGGCGTGTAGCGCGTTGGCGGTCAGATCGACGGGCCCCCCCGCCGAGACGTTCTCGTGCGCGGCCCGTTTCCAGGCCTCGATCGCGCGCGTCAGGTAGTGGCGGTCGTAGGGCAGACCGGCCCGCAGGCTGTAGTCGGCGGCCTGGCGGGCCGCCATGGCGGCCGCGTGCCACTCTCCCTTTTCGACCGCGTAGCTCAGAAAGTCGTCGTGGTACTGGATGACCTGATAGCGATCCTCCAGGGAGGCGACGACCCGGATGGCGTTCAGATACCCCTCTGCGACGTTCTCGAACGATCCGGTGTCCTTCCCCAACCGCAGCAGCACGCTGTAACAATCGAAGGCGCGTTCCATCTCGCCGCGAGTCTCGAACTCGTCGGCGACCTCCTCGAGCAGGCGCTGGGCCGTCGAGAACTGCCGCGCCGCCGTCGTCCGATCGCCGATCCGCAACAGCGCCTCGGCCAGATTGAAATGAGCCAGGACGGTCTCGTAAGGGCGGCCGGCCAGGCGCGGATCGCGCAGCACCCGCTCCCATTCCAACCGCGCCGCCGCGCTGGCGCCGGCCGCCTCCAGCTCGATCGCCGCCAGCGCCGGGTGGCCGTGCTCGGACAGCAGGCGTGCCGCATCGCCGTGGTGCCCCAGGCGCGACGCCGCCAGCGCCCATTCCAGCGGCCGCTCGGCGGGCGGGAAGTACCGCTGTGCCTCGGCGTAGCGGCGCAGCGCCAGCAGCCCGTAGCCCGCCTCGCGGGTGCGCCCCAGCGCCAGGTAGGCCGTCACGGCGCCCTCGAGCCAGGTCTCGTAGTGCGCCCGATCGGCTTTGACCCCCGACAGAAGCTGCCAGTAATGACCCAGCGCCTCCGTCGGGCGGCCGCCCCGCAGCGCCCGGTCGGCGCGGTCGCGCGCGTGAATTTCGGCCTGGTTCGGCATCAGGCGCCGGACGCCTCGTCGATGATCTCCAGCGCGCGCCGCCGCTTGTCGGCCGGGCGTGCCAGCGAAGCTGCCGTCACGACCTGCACGCCGGCGAGCCGCGGCAGATATTCGAGATCCAACGGCTGGGACGGCAGCACGAACACGCCCGTCAGGTGCGCGAGCCGCCCCAGCGCCTCGACGGTCGGCAGCGGGATGTGGCACGCGCCGTGGGTGATGAACGTGATCGCCACCTGGCGTCCCTCTTCCCGCCCCAGCCGCTCGACCTCCATGGTCAAATCCGAAAACACGCGGCCGTAGTTGCGCCCGCGCTCCGACCGAAAGGCCAGGAAGCGCGGCAGATCGCGACGGGCCGCCCGTCCCAGATCGAACCGCGGGTGCAGGCGGCTGTCGAAAAAGCGCAGCCAGACGTCGCCCCCCTGTAGGGACAGCTTCTTGGCCAACGCCAGCGCCAGACCACGCGCGAAGATCTCGCGCGCGCCGCGCATCGACGCGCTGGCGTCGATGAGCAGGATGTGCAGCCGCCGGGTCGACTCGTTTTGCCGCTCGTGGCCGTAGAACAGCAGATCGTCCGAGAGGGCCTTTTGGATGAAGACGTCGTCGTCATGCGCCAGCTCGCTGGGCAAAAGCGCGTCCACGTTGCCGCGCCGCTCGACCGAGACGTACCCGTCGATGGAAAATCGCTGGGCCGAGGGGCGGCGTTTGGTCTCCAGCAGCGATGGCAGCAGCTGAAGGGAGAAGTCGACCACGTCCGTCGCGCCGCTGGCGCTGCCGAGCAGCTGGTACAGATCTCCCAGGTCGGCGGCGCCGCCCTCCGCCGAAAAAAGGCCCAGCAGGCGAAGCGCGCCCGCCTCCAGCTGGTCGAGGCGGGCCAGCACGCCGCGCTCCTGGTCGATGAGGCGCTGGATGAAGGCCAGCGCCCAGCCGGGATCGTGGGCCCGCGCCAGCGCCTCGCGATCGACGTCGTAAAGATTGGAGGCGGGCGGGAGCTCAGCCGGGGCAGCTCCCCGCGGCGCCCAGCGCAGAAACACGTCCCCCAGCACGCGCACCAAGATCACGGCCAGCATCTCGTCGCGCAGGGGCGCGGCGCCCAGCTCGGCCACCGCCTCGGAGGCTGCGACGCGGGTCAGCAGCGTCTGGTACCGGCCGATCGGAGCCGGGACCCGCCCCAGCTCGCGCCGCACCTGCCGCCCGCCGCCCAGCCGCTCGGCGGTCAGGACCAGACCGAAGTCGTGCACGACGACCAGCGGCAGCGGGCAGCCGAGGCGCGCCGCCAGATTCCACCAGCCGGCCGCCGTGATGGCGTCCGCCGGCACAGCCGGTGTGACCTGACTGTAAACCAGCGTCGCGAGCTGCCGCCTCAGCTCGCGATCGGCGGCGTCCGTCCTCGCGTCTGCCACCCCTTCAGGCTACCACCGGCCGGCGCGCGGGGCCGCCGCCTCAGACGACCTCCAGCCGATCCAGCGCGTCGAAGCGGGCGTGGTGAGCGCGCTCGTCGCGGGCCCCCAACACACCCACGACCGAACCGTACACGGCGTGCAGGAGCAGCGTGAACAGCGCCGACCAGGGCTCACCCCGCCCAAGGCCGAACTCCATCCAGCCGAGGAACGCCGGGACGTAACAGATCTGCATGACCACCCACAGCGCCACGCCGAACGCCAGCCCTCGCCCCGGCGACATTGGGCGCGCCAGGAACGAGAACACCGCGGCGGCGGCGGCACCATAGGCGAAGTGGGCCAGCGTCGTCGCGACGGACAGCGGCAAAGGCGCCCAGGACGGGAACAGCCGCAGGGCGAACTCGACGGGGAACGGCCGCAGCGCGACCGGTCCGTGGCGGATCAGCCCCAATGCCATCAGCAGCGTCATGGCGGCGGTGGCCGCCAGCCCGATGAGCGCCGCCCGCCCTGCCCGCCGAAGCTCCCCATTGTATTGCCTGCTTTCCATCGCCCTTCACCTCTTCTGTGAAACTGGAGGCGAAAGCGCGGCGGTCAACCGCGGCGGCGCAAGAGCAGCAGGTGCTCGCGTCGCGGCTGAGCTGCGAAGATCTGCGCCAGCCGGCGGTCGTGGATCGGCCGAGCTTGGGAGGCGCGGGCGACCGGCTCCAGCCCGACGGGCGCGCCGGCGGCGGCGATCGCGTCGGGCGCGTGCTCCGGCCGGCCGTCGACCACGCCGTCACCCACCACCAGCATGGCGTGCCCGCCCGGACGCAACACGCGCGCGATCTCGGCCACGAAGCGCCGTTGCGCGTCGCCCCAGCCCTCGCCCGGCGCATCGCCGATCGCCGCCGTCCGGGCCCCCATTTGCGTGCGCCGAAAGTTGCGCAGGGGCAGCTCCAGCCAGGCGAACCGGACCGCGTGCTGGGCGGCGTAGTCGTACGTGCCGGCATAGGGCGGCGACGACACGATCAGCGCCGCCGCCCGCGCGTCGATCGGCAGGTCGCGCGCGTCCCCGTCGACCACCCGCGGCACCGGCGTCCCGGGCGGCGCGCGCCGCTCCACCGCCGCCAAACCACCGGCCAGCTCGACCGCCCGATCGGCGAGCATCCGCGAGGGGACGCCGCGCGCGATCCGCTTGGTCTCGCCGTCGCGCGGCGCCTCGGGACCGCTTCGCATGAACTTGACGAGGATCGACGACAGGCAGAGGCGCAGCGCGCGTCCGACCGCGTCCGACTGGGTCTCGAAGACCAGCTCGCGCAGCCCCAGCAGCTCGTAAAGGACGTGCGCGTGAAAGCGCTCGATCTCGCCGCGCGCCCAGGGCGGCACCTCCGGGCGCTTGCGGCGCCGCGCGCGCTCGCCCGCCTCCTCGGCGATGCGCGCCGCCTCCGCGACCAGCCGCTGGCGGCCGGCCTCGCCCAGCAGCGTCGTCCGAACCCGGGCGATGGCGGTGGCCAGAGGGCTCGCGTCGACGCCGATGGCCGCCCGCCCTGCCGCCTGGGCCTCGACCAGCACCGTGCCGCTGCCGCAAAACGGGTCCACGACGGTGTCGCCGACGGCGCTCCATTCGGCGATTGCGCCGCGCGCGATCGACGGGTGCATCCGGCCCGCGTAGCTGTGGAATCCGTGGGTCAGCGCGCGCGCAGCCGCGGCGTCGACGGCGAAGAGCTTGCGCAGCACCGCCGCGGCGCGCGCCTCGCCTCCCGTGTCCACGACGCCGCCCAACGTGGAGAACGCCCGCCGGGCGCGCGGGGGGCGCGGCGGCGGCGGCACGCGTGCGGGGCCCCGATTGTCGGCCCGCTTCAACTTGTCCACTTCGACGATTCGAACACGCCTTCCAAAAGACGGTCGACCTCGGCGGCCATGGCTTGGGCCGTGTCGGTCCCGATGGTCTGCAAGGCGGCCCGGATGTCCTGCAAGTTGCGGAGCTGCGAGAAGAGCTGCACGTCCGACAGCGGCGTGCCCCCCAGCAGCAGGTTACGGATCGCGCCCAGCTCGACCAGGATTCCGTCCAGGTCGCGCGCGCGCGGGCCGGCGGCGCGCGCCTCCGGGTGCTCCTGCCGGTGGCGCTCGAGGACCGGCGCGACGATCTCGTCGCAGATCGGGATCTGATCGACGCTGTTCCACACGTGCCGCAGCACGAACAGATCGCCGTCGTCCACGACCGCCCGCCCGTCCAGGACGGCGCTGGCCGCGCAGAGCTTCAGCAGCTTCACGATGCGCCGGTCGGACAGCGTCACCCCCTCGGACCGAATCTGGAAACAGAGCGACTTGTAGCGAGCCAGGAACTCCTCCGGGAATTGCAGCAGTGTCGCCAGGCGCGCCTGCAGCGTGCGGATTTCAGCCAGCGTGATCAGCGGCCGCACGGCCGCCTCGCCCTGGCCGGCCAGAGCTTCGACCTCGGCGCGGATGCCGCGCTCGACCAGGCCGTGAAAATGAAAGCTGTCCAGATTGTCCGAAGACGCGCGCACCAGGAACCGGTCGAACACCGCGCCCAGCGCGTCGTCGTTCGGCACCTCGTTGGTCGCCCCGAACAGCGACGACAGGGGAACCTTGATGCTGGCCGACCCCGTGAAAAAGCGCCGCTCGTTCAAGATGCTGAGCAGCGCGTTCAAGATCGCCGAGTTGGACTTGAAGATCTCGTCCAGAAAGACGATGTCCGCGTCCGGCAGCATGGCATCCACCCGCCGCAGGTAGACCCCCTCGCGGAACGCCTTGATGTCGATCGGTCCGAAGATCTCGTTCGGCTCCGAAAAGCGGGTCAGGAGGTACTCGAAGTAACGCGCGTCGATGAGGCGCGCCAGGTGCCGCACCAGCGCCGACTTGGCCGTGCCGGGCGGCCCCACGATCAGCATGTGCTCGCCGGCGAGCAGCGCCACCAGCAACAGGCGGACCAGCTCGGCCTTGTCCAGGTACCGGGCGTCCAGCGCCCGCCCGACCTCGCGCAGCTTGTGGCCGATGCGCAGCGCTTCGGCGTCGAGGGCCGGCGCCACGGCCGTCTGAAGGGGCTCACCCGCGGACATGTGCCCTCATGATACCGCGGCGGGGCGCGTGACGGGCGAGACCGCGAAATCGGCGATCGACATGGCCGCCACCAGACGGGGCGAACCGGCGGCGGCGGCTTGCGCCGCATACCCGTCCAGCCGCGCGCGGAACGCCCGGCCGAGATCGCTGTCGGGCGGGACGTCCTGCGGCCAGACCAGGGCGGGGCGCGTCTTTTCGGCCGCGGTCAGGACCACGGCCAGCTCCAGCCCCGCCCCCGCTGGCCGCTCGCTGCGCGCCGACAGGCCCCGCCCCCCGACGCTGAAGATCACGTCCAGCCACACCAGGTGCGCCAAAAAGCGCAGCGCGAAGGCGGCCCCTTCGCCGGAGGGGCGCAGCCCGACCGGCGGATCGTGCAGGCTGACGTACCGATAAAGCGCCGCCGCCAGCGCGTCGCCCGTGCGCTCGATCCCCAGGTCCAGCGCCGTGCCGGCCACCACCCGCGCCAGCGACGGGAATCGGATCACGGACAGCATGCGCCCCCAGCCGGGCGGCGGATCCAGCCGCAGCGGATCCAGCGCTTCGCCGAGGGGGCTGGCCGCGTTGAGCTCGACGAACGCGACCCGGCCGGGGCCAGGGATGCCGATCTCGCGCAGCCAGACGCGGGCCGCCTGTTCGACGCGGACCCGCCGGAGCCCGGGCAGCGCCGTGATGCGCGAAGGCGGCGTGCGCCCGACGAACGTCTGGCGTCCCAGCCAGAACCGCACCGTGCGATCGACGCGGATGATCTCGCCCATGCGGCCGAGCAGCGAATGGCGGGCGACCGCCTCGGCGGCGGTTCGCGGCAACCCCACCGCGGCCAGCCCGCGGGCAGCGGCAGCGATGCGCTCTTGCCGGCGGCTCAAGCCGGGCCCGATCAGATCGGGATGGCCGAGCGCCAACAGGTCGTGCAGCGCCGCCCCCAGCCGCACCGTCGTTTCGTCGAGGGGCGGCACCGCCGCGGCCGGCAGGAAGCGCGCGACCACCTCCGCTCGGGCCCGGGCCAGCGCACGCACCGGATCGGCGCCGCCAGCGGCCGCAGCGGCCGTGCGGCGCGCGAGCTCGAGCACCCGCCTGACCGTCGTCTCGCCCAGCGGGCGGCCAACGTGCAGGGCGCCGCCCCGGACCAGCGGCAGCAGGAAATCGCCGACGAATCGGCCGGGCGTCACGGGCGCCCCAACCCCCACAGCGGCATCGGGCCGAGAGGATCGTTCTCGATGACCACGGGCTCTTCGACGGGCTTCTCCTGCCGGCCCAGCGCCTCCAGGTTCGCGACCGCCGGCTCGAGCTCGGCCAACAGGCGCCGTTCGAACGGCACGATCGCCTCGGCGAGCACGCGCAGCGGGGCAGCACCCAGACTGGGGAACAGCACCATGGCGCCGCCCACGGCACCCAAGCGCTCGGCCAGAATCCCCGGCGAGACGGCCGGCACGAGGTGCGTCCCCATCGGGATCAGCACCTCCGGCGCGCCCAGCTGCAGCAAACTGCCGAACGGTATTCCTTCCAACGTCTCGGCGGCGCGCAACAAGATGCCCCGCTTGAGCAGCGCGATCCGGTGGGCGCGCAGCGCCGACGGTGGCAGCGCGTAGACCAGACGCTGTAGCCACCCGGCCTGGGTCCACGGGATGAGGGCCGCCACCGCACGCCCGGGGCCGCCCCCCGCCTCCAGCCGCAGCGCCACCGACAGGTCAGCGCGCGCTCCCGGCGCAGCGGCGCGCAGCTCTGCGCGCTCGGCGGTGGGTGGCACAATGCGCACCAGGTCCTCGATCGCCGCCAGCGCCGGCAGCGGCGCAACCTCGATCACGCCGCGCGGCGAGAACAGGTGCAGGCGGTCACCCGGGAAGCTGGCGCGGCACGACTCGAGGTGAATCGGGTGGCGGTACCCGGCGGCGACCGCGACGTGAGTCGTCACCGGGATGTACAGCTCGACGCCGGGCGTGCGACGCAAAAGCCCGTGCAGCCGCAGCGGTAACCGCTCGATCCGGAACAGCCAGAACGCGCTGCCCGGCGAAAACGCGCTGGCGCCCGCCGTCTCACACAAGGCTGCCGCCGCTCGCAAGGGCTCAGGCGGCTGGGCAACGTCCCCTCGCAAGCTTCCCAGCGCACCGCCCGCAGGTCGTTCCGGCCGCGCCACGGCGCCCGTGCCCGGCGCCCCCTCGCCACGACTTCCGAGCCGGTGCAGGTATTCGGCGATGACCGGTCCTAGGCCACGCCGGGCGGTCAGGTAGACGGGCCCCTCCGGCGGCGCGCCGGCCCGCCCGTGCGTGCGCACCAGGGACAGACGCAAGAGCAGCTTTTGCAGCGGCAGCTCGCTCTCGACGCGGTAGGCGACCGTCTGCTCGACGCCGTAGAGGATCAGGTCCCCCTCGGCATCGACCAGACCGTCGACGTCGTACCCCAGCGGTGCCTGCCCGTCCCGGAACTGGACGAAGTGCTTTCCGCTGCCGGTGAACAGCTGACCGCGCGCCATCCGCGCGGCGCGCGCCGCCGCTTCGCCCACCTCCTGCGAGGCCGCCGGCATCGAGACCAGGGCCTCGCGCGTACCGGCACCGCTGCGCGCATAGACAATCCGGAATCCGGGCTGCAGATCGTCCAGGCTCTCTTCGGCCGAAAGGAGGCGCAGAAAAGAGACCAGGCGATCCACGGCGCCAAACCGGGCGACCAGCTGCCGCCCCATGGCCGCGCCGCGCGCGTCTGCGGTCATGCCGGGCAGATTGAAGCGCGGCTGCCCGACCGCCACTCGGTGGAGCATGGGGACAGCAATCATATGCCACGCCGCGCCCCGCGGGCGCTGTTAGGATCAGGTCCGTGACCCCCCGCGATCCGCGCGCGGCCGACCCGACCCTGAGCGTGGCCGCCGGCCGCGACCTTGTCGCGCTGGTGGGCCGCCTGGTGCGGGACCGGTCGTGGGACACGCTGACCACGCTGTTCGCGTCGCTGGCCGGCGACGAGGGGCTGCCCTCGGCGGCGCTGGGCGATCTGGACGCTGCCGCGCGGCTGGTCTCCGACGCGCTGGGTGGGCTGGCGGCCCCCAAGAATCCGCGCGGCACCCAGGCCGACGAGTTGCGGGCGTTGTGTCTGGCGGTCGCGGACGCGCTGCTGGACCGCTGCGCCCGACCCCCGCTGACGGAGGTGGAACGCCGCGCGCTGGAGCGCGGCGCCGGCCTGCTGGAACGCGCGGGCGACCATCGCCGTGCGGCGCTGGCTTACGAAGATCTGGGAGCCGACGAGAAGGCGGCGCTGGCCTGGGGTGCCCAGGGCGACCTCGAGCGCATGGAGGCGGCGCACGCGCGCGAGGAGCGCCGGCTCGCGACAGCGCGGGCAGCAGGCGAGACGCTGCGCCGCTTCGAGGCTCTGCTGACGGGCGGGGAACGCCTGCGGGCGGTGATCGCGGCCGCCGCCATTACCGGCGTCGAAGAAGCTGCCACCTTGCGCGAGCGGGCGGCGGCGATCGAGCGGCGGCTCTGTCGGGGCCGGGCCGTGACGTTACGGGCGGCGGGTAATTCCTGGCTGCGGATCGCGCCGCTGCCGGCCGAGGTGGGCCGCGACGCGGATCTAGGCGTCCCGCTGCGCGACCCGGCGGTCTCGCGCCGGCACGCCATCTTGCGCGCCACGCCCGACGGCGTCGTGGTCGAGGACTGCGGATCGCGGGGCGGCGTGCGGGTCGGCGGCGCCCGCCTGCCGCCCGGGGTGGCGATCCCGCTGCGCGGCGAAGGCGAGATCGCGCTTGGCCCCACCAGCGCCCTCTCCTTCCGACCCGCCGGGGACGGATTGATCGTCGAGGTCACGCGGGGGCTCGATCGCGGGGCGCGCGTCCTGGTTGGCGCCGCGCCAGTGCCGCTCGGACCGGGGCTGCCGGCCGGGGAAGGCCTGGCCGTGCAGGTGCTGCACGATGTTCTTCGGCTCGAGCGGCCGCCGGAGCTCGCCGTTCGCGTCGATGGTCATTTCATCGGGCCGGCCTGCGACCTGCTTCACGGTGACGTGATCGAGATCCCCTCACGCGGCGTGCGGTTCGAGGTCGCATGAGCGCCGCGAAATGAAGCGCGAGGACCTCCTGGCGGAGGCGGATCGCGCCGAGCGGGCCGGCGATCCCTTCGCCGCCGCGCTGGCCCTGCGACGGTACCTGGAACGCCACCCCGACGACGCCGGGGCGCGGCTGCGGTTCGCGCGCTTCCTGATGGGCACCGGCGAGCGGGCGGCGGCACGGCAGGCCCTGGAGCGACTGGAGGCGCTGCCCCGGGCAGCCCACGGGGACCTGCGCCCGCGCATCGACCGGTTCCTGGCGGAGCTCGACGAGGCCGAGGGTCTCCTGGCCTCGGCGGCCGCCCGGTGGGAGCGGCTGCTGGCCGACGACATCGACGATCCGGAGGCGCGCGGCCGCCTGGCCCGACTCCGCCCGACGGCGGAGACCGCCGGGGTTCCGATCCCGGCCCGGCCGGACGGCGGCGAGACGCTGGTCTCGCCGGAGGGTGTAGACGCGCTTCGCTATCGCCTGATTCGCGAGATCGGACGGGGCGCCACGGCAACCGTCTACCTGGCCCGCGACGAGGGGCTGGACCTTCCGGTGGCGCTCAAGGTCCTGCACCCGCAGTTGGCGGGCGCACGCCAGACCGAGGCGCTGGTCCGGTTTTTTGGCGGCGCGCGGCTGGCGGCCGCCGTGCGCCACCCGGGCGTGGTCGCGATGTACGACATCGACGAGGCCGCGCGCGCCCTGGCCATGGAATGGATCCCGGGCGGCACCTTGCGCGATCGACTGCGCGCCAGCGGCGGCGGCCTGCCTGAGCCGGAAATCGAACGGGCTGCGCGCGGCCTGATGTCGACGCTGGCCTTCCTGCACGCGCGCGACATCGTGCACGGCGACCTCAAGCCGTCCAACTTGCTGCTGCGCGGCCCCGGCGACCTGGTGCTGGCTGACTTCGGTGCGGCCGCTCTGGTCGGCGCCGGCGGCGAATCCGGCGGCGGCACCCCGCTTTACCTGGCACCCGAGCAGTTGCGCGGGGCGCCCCGCGCGCCGGCCACCGACCTTTACGCGGCCGGCGCCGTGCTGTTCGAGATGGTGGCCGGGCGGCCGCTGCGGGCGCACGCCGATCTTTTGCGGGGCGGTCCCGCCGAGGCCTTGCCGGCTGCCGCGCGCGCCTTGCTGGACGCACGCGCCCCGCGGCTGGCAGCCGGGATCGCGGCCCTTCTGGACGCCGATCCGATGCGCCGGGGTTTCTAGTAGAAGTTGACCTGCAGCGCGGCGTTGAAGTCGAGCACCATCGAGAAGGTCGGGAAGCCGGCCAAGCCGTGGATCTCGCCGACGGCCGACACGGCCTTGCTGAGCTCGTAGTACACGCCGCCGCCAAGGCCAGCGACGACCGGACCACCGAGGATGGTGTCCTTGAAATCGGTGTACTTGTTCTTCTGCCCCTCATCCGGGTAAACGATGAACCGGAAGCCCTCGCCGCCGCCGGCCAGCACCGACCCGAAGAGCCGGAACTGGTTCTGCCTCGTGTAAAACAGCAGCTTCGCCAGGACCGAGATCGCCCCGCGCGCGCCGAACTTCGAGTACTGCGACGGCTGGCCGATGTACTGCACCCGACCTTCCAGCGACACGGCGATGTCCGGATTGAAGGCGTAGCCGAGCTCGGGGGCCAGGTGGCCCAGCCCGGCCCAGGCCAGACCGGGCTGGAACTCGGTCTGAAGGGCGTGGAACTGCGGGTCGGGCGACAGGTTCACCGCCTCGAAGCCTTTGCCCTTGGCGTAACCGTAGCCGGTGCCGAGGCCCAACCCGATCCACCACTTTCGCTTCCCGTAGCGGGTGTCCAGCCCCTCGAGATCCTTGTCGACGTGCCCCAGGCGCAGGTGTCGGCGGCGCGGCCCCTCCTCGTCCGCCAGAGGGTTTTCGTCCTCTTCGGCGGCGCCCGCGCTGCTGGTCTCACCGCGTGACGACTCCTCGACCAAGAGCACGATGTTCGGGCTGTCCGGGCCGCCGTTCGCGACGACCGGTTTGCCGTTGGCGTTTCGCCCCTCGAAGTAGAACTGGATCGACTTGCCGGTCACCGCCTTCTTGGGAATCTTGGCCTGCAGCCACCCCTTCGGCGAGCGGGTCATCACCGTCTCGGTGTAGCCGTCCTTGCCGGGCGCGCGATAGGCGAGGACCACCGCCGCCACGGGCAGGTTCGCCGCCACTGCACAGCGGAGCAGCAGCGGCTTGTCGATGATCGCCTCGTCCGGCGTCGGGCAGTCGAGGGCGTTGATGTGCACCGGCAGGTCCGGCTCGTTTCCTTCGTCATCGTTCGACGCCGCGACGGGGTGCTTGGCGGGTTTGGGCGCGCTGGGCGGCGCCTCCTCGCCCTCAGCGTCCGGCGAGGGCCCGTGCCGCTTGCTCTTGCTGGCCGCGGGGGCCGCCGGGGCCGCAGCCGCCGCCGCGGCACCGGCCGTGTGGCTGCGCTGGGCCTCCCCGAACGCCGCCACGACCTCCGTGCTCTCGATGCCTTTCGAAAGCTGGATGTTGGGGTCGATGTCCAGGGCGCGGCCGAAGCTCTGCAGTCCCTTTTGGCGATCCCTGAACCCGGTGATGTAAACGGCGCCGAGATGAATGTAGGTCCGCGCGAGAACAGGATGATTGTCGAGGCCCGCCTTCTTGCCGGTCATGAGCGCGTCGAGAAGCCGCTTTTTGGCCGCTTCGAAGTCCAGCGTGTCGTAATCGTCCAGCGCCTTCTTGTTCATCTGGACCAGCTTGTCGATGACAGCCTGGTCCTGCGCGCGCGCGGTCCGCGACACCAGGGCGGCGCCCAGGAAAGCCACGGAGATCGCGGAAAGAGCGATGTACTTGGAACGGATCATGGGCGCTTTGCTTCTTTCTATTGCTGCGTGATGAAGAACTCGACCCGCCGATTCTTCTCCCGCCCCGCCGCCGTCTTGTTCGTCTCGATGGGTTGATCGGGCCCGTACCCCTGCGCCTGCATACGACCGGGGTCAATCCCGAGCCCCACGAGATGTTGCCGCACAGACTCCGCCCGGGCCTGCGATAGCTGCATGTTGTGCGCACGCTTGCCGCGCGAGTCGGTGTGCCCTTCGATCCGCACGGTCATCGTCGGCCGCGACCGCAGGACTTGCGCGATTTCGTCGAGCAGCGAGAAGCTGCGCGGCTGAATCGTGGCTTTGTTGGTGTCGAAGAAGACCTTCTGTTTGAGCTCGATCTTCTCTTGGGTGACGACGATGTGCTCGTACTTCTTGGGGCAGCCGCCGTTGTCGGCAGGGCCCGGATCATTCGGGCACTTGTCAGCCGCATCCAGCACGCCGTCCTTGTCGTTGTCCGGATCCGGGCAGCCGTCCGCGTCCTCGAAGTTGTCCTTGTCCTCGGCCTCGTTGGGGCACTTGTCGGCCTTGTCCGGGATGCCGTCGGCGTCGTTGTCGGGATCAGGGCAGCCGTCCGCGTCCTGGAAACCGTCCTTGTCCTCCGGATCGTTCGGGCACTTGTCGGCCTTGTCCGGGATACCGTCCTTGTCGTTGTCCGGATCGGGGCAGCCGTCCGCGTCCTGGAAACCGTCCTTGTCCTCCGGATCGTTCGGGCACTTGTCGACGTTGTCGGCGATGCCGTCTCCGTCCGCGTCACCCGGCTTGGTGGAGGGTGGCGGCAACACACAGCGGTCACGTGGCGACAGCCGGTACGCCTCGCGCGCCTTCTGGTCGGCGAGCCGCAGGTGATCGCGGGCGCGAAAGTAGTCACCCTGATTCAGCTCGCGCTCGACGAATTCGGCGTTGGTGTCGGCCAGCGCCAACTCTCGCGGCGCGCACTTGTAGGCTCCGTTGTCGCGCGCTTCCTTGACGATGGCCCGCACCTGGCGCAGGTCGCCCTTCATCTGTGCGCCCGCGCAGCCCATCGCCGTCAGCGCGATCAGCAGCCCGAAGATGTGCCTTGTGCGTCGATCCATCACGGGGTCCCGGCGGGCGCGTTTCCGCCCCGCTCGCGCGCGCGCCGCTTGGCCGCGGCCGTCACCGGATCGTCCTCGTCCGCCGGCGCCGGCTCTTCGTTCTGCGTCTTGGGCTGGTAGTGCGCGTTCTCGGCTTCCTTTGCCATGCGCTCGACGGCGATGGCGCGGGCTCGGTTCGCCAGGTCCTCGGCCTTGTGCCCGTACTCGATGGCGTCCTGGTACTCGGCGTACCCCGCCTCTTCGCGGGCCTTGTGCAGGTACTCCTGCGCGGCCGTGTATTCGTACGGCGCGTAGCGCTCGGCGGACGCCAGCTTGGCGGCCGAAACCGCCGAGGCGGCGCGGTTGCCGACTTGGTTGATGTATTCGACCGGCCCGCAACCGAGCGCCAAGACGACAGGCGGCCGGCGCAAGGAAGCACCGAACGGTTGACGATCGCGGCCCAGAGCGGGTTCCAGCGGCCATTATTCGGCGCAATTCCGCCCGACCGTAGCAATTCACGTTCGGATGGTCAATTGATCAGGAACCCTCAGACGGCTTCCTGCGACCTCCCGCGACGACTCCGCTGGCTTAGCCCAGCAGAGTCAACGCGATCGATCCGGGAGCGGGAACGCGTTGCCGGTCTTGCGCGGCGAGTCCATCCGCGATATGAGCGAAGCCAGTCTCTTTGTCGATACGCCCCGCCCCTACCCCTTCGGAGGTCTCACGGTGAAACAGTTGATCGCCTATCTTCTCGATCACGCGATAATCGATTTCTCCGGCGATCTCACCCTGGACATGGTTCGGGATTTTCTGCGTGACGACGACAGCCCCGAAGGACGAAAGCTGCTGGGCAAGCTGGTCGAGGACCGCGGCGTCGACGACATGGTCGTCACCCTGGCCGACTGCTTGCAGGACTACCTGCGGACCGGCGTCAACGACGACGTCGTGCGCGAGCAGATTCGCCTCTACAGCGAGAGCTGACCGGCGCCGCGCCGCCGCGCTGGCGGTGATGCTCGGCTGTCTCGGCGCAACCGCCGGTTGCAGCAACACCACCGGGGAGACCCCGTATGTGGGGACCTGCGCGCCCATGGACATCGTCGCCTGGTCACCCCCCTCCCGGGCCGAGAGCGTGCCCACCGACAGCCCGATCACGCTCACGTTCTCGGACTACCCGGACCCCGACACCGTCTCGCTTGGCAGCCTGGTGGTGACGTCGGGGCCGTACCGGGTCCCCGAAGCATACCGGGTGGACCTGCTCACCCGGTCGGTCTGGATGGCGCCGATTTCGGTGCTGACGCCAGAGCTCGGCTATTCGATCACCGTCTCCCCGCTCCTCAGGTCGCTGGCCGGCTGCTCGGCGCCTCGAGCCCACGCGGAGTTCACGACCGGCCGCGGCCCGGCGGGCAGCCCACCGCCGCCGCCGCCTACATTCGCCGACATTAGCGCCATCTTCACCGGCCGCTGCGCGTCCAACTGCCATGCGGATCCCGATGGCGGATGCCTGCCCGCGCCCGCCGCCGGCGTGTCGCTGTGCCTGTCCGAGGCGCGGCAGGCGCTGGTCAACGTTCCGTCACGGCAGCGAGCCAAGCTGGTCCTGGTGAGCCCATTCAGCGCCGCCCGCAGCTACGTGATGCGCAAGTTGATTCCCGGCGGCCCCGGCGGCGGGCCGCTCCCAGGAACGTTGGGCCAGCGAGAGCCGCCCGACGAGCCGCTGTCCGACGACCAGCTCAGGGCCATCTCCGACTGGATCGACGGTGGCGCGCTGCCCTGAGATCGGCGACCTTAAGGTGAACGGATTCGTGACGCGGCTTTACGTCACGGTCTGAAACCGACGATGAAAGCGGCCAATGCCCTCGCGTGACACCCCCCGGCCCTCGTCCGGGCCTGTGACCACGTTCGGGCGGTACCGCCTGCTGGGGCGCATCGGTGAAGGCGGGATGGCCGAGGTCTATCGGGCCATGATGACCGGCCCCGAGGGCTTCGAGCGCGAGCTGGTGTTGAAGCGCATCCTGCCGCAGCTGTCCGACACGGGTGACTTCAAGACGATGTTCATCCGCGAGGCGAAGATCTCCGCGCTGCTGCTGCACCCGAACATCGTTCAGATCTACGAGTTCGGCGAGGTGGATGGCTCCTACTTCATCGCGATGGAGAGCGTGCAGGGGGTCACTTTGCGCGAGGCGCTCACCACCTTGCGGCACGAGCAGCGAATGATGCCCCACCTGGTGGCGGCCGACATCGCCCGCCAGATCTGCATCGGCCTCGATTACGCGCACGCCCTGCACGGCGCCGACGGGCTCCCGCTGGAGATCGTCCACCAGGACATTTCGCCGACCAACATCATGCTGGCCTACACCGGCACAGTGAAAATCCTGGATTTCGGCATCGCCCGGGCGGCGTCCTTCGCCGAAGAGGAAGCCAGAAAGGGGCTCATCAAGGGCAAGGTCAGCTATCTATCGCCCGAGCAGATCCACGTCCGCCCGTTCGATTCTCGCGCGGACATCTTCGCGACGGGCGCCGTGTTTCACGAGATGCTGACCGGGCGCCGGCTGTTTCAGGCCAAGAACGACATCGGCCGCATGCGGCAGCTGCTGGCGCAGCCGGTCCCCACCCCGTCGTCCTTCAACGCCGCCATCCCGCGCGAGCTGGATCGGATCGCGATGCGCGCGCTGGAGACCGACGTGAACGCCCGGTACCAGTCGACCGCCGAGATGGCCAGCGACCTCGAGCGGACCCTGATCGCCGCGCGCTACTCGAGCCGGGAGCTGTCCAAGCTGCTGCACGGCCTGTTCCTGCCCGACGAGGATCCGCTGGTCGTGGTCGACACCGCCGACGGGCGCACCGTCTCGACGTCCAACGAGACCGCGACGCAGACCACCAGCGAGCAAACCCGTACGCTGACCAGATCGCGCTCCGGAAGCAAGACCACCACGGCCCCCGCGACACCGCCTCAATCGGAGCACGTTTCGGCGCCGACGATCGCGGAGCCCATACCATCCCCGCGCGTGTCGGACTCAGGGCCCCGGCGGCTCGAGCGGGTCGTGCGCGCTGAACGCGGTCGACTCGCCCGCCGGCGATTTCGCGAGCGCGCCCGCACCCTCTTCGTCGCGATGCTGGCGCTGGCGATCATCGGCGCCGGTGCCTGGGCGGCGAAGAGATACCTGCCCGAGCTCCTGGCATCGCCCGCGGCTCCCCCGCCACCCCCGCCCGCCCCGACGGCGAACCAAATTCCGGAGCCGACACCCGCGTCAGCCAAGGCGGCAGCGCCCAAGAAGCACCCAGGACGTTCGAAGAAGAAGGTCTCCGACGACAAGAAGACGGGCGGAGACACGCCCCCGACGGGGACGCCGCCCGAGGAACCGCCGCCCTAGCGCACCGCCGCCCGGGCGTCCGCCTGACCAGACCTACGGTTTGAGACGGTTCAGCGCCAGCTCGATGCGAGCCAGGCCGGCTTCCAGCTCGGCAAGGCGGGCCCGGTCTTTGTCGAGGACCTCCAGCGGCGCGCGGCTGGTGAAGTTCGGGTCGTCCAGCTTCTTGCGGAGGTGATCGCGGTCGCGCCCCAGCTTGTCCCGCTGCTTTTCGAGCTTCACCCTCTCGGCGGCCTTGTCGATGATCCCCTCGAGCGGGACGATCACTTCGACGTCGCCGGCCATCGCCATGGCGGTCTGCCCGACGGTGTACTCACCCGAGCCGCCCGAGCGGCGAACGCGCACCTCGCCGCAGCGGGCGTGCTCGGCGATGATCGATTGGTAGCCCTCGAGGATGGTCTTCTTGTAGTCGTCACCCACCGCCAGCACCAGCTGCAGGCGCGTCGACGACGGGATGTTTCGTTCGGCGCGGATGCCGCGCACCGCGACGATGATCTTTTGGACCAGCGCCATGGATGCCTCGGAGGCATCGTCGTGGAAACGGACGTCGCGCACCGGGTAGAGAGTGATCATGATGCTCTGGGGCGCCCCGCTCGGCTTGGGCAGCTTCTGCCAGATCTCCTCGGTGATGAACGGCATGAACGGATGCAGAAGGCGCATCGCCGTCTCCAGCGCCGTCACCAGCGTCCCCTGGATCTTGTTCCGCGCGGCCTGATCGGCGTCGCTCTGGCTGTTGGCCTTGGCCAGGCCGACCTTGGCGAGCTCGATGTACCAGTCGCAGAGCTCGTTCCAGATGAAGTGGTACGCGGCCTGCGCGGCGTCTGCGATCCGGTACTCTTCCAGGGCTCCGTCCACCTCTTCGGACACGCGCTGCACGCGCGACAAGATCCACCGCTCGGGCAGGTCCAGCTCGGCCCGATCCGGCCCGTCAGCGATGCGGTCCGCGAACCGATCGGCGTCGTAGCCCTCTAGGTTCATCAGCGAGAACCGCGCCGCGTTCCAGATCTTGTTCGCGAAGCGGCGCGCATCCTCGACGTTGCTCATCGAGAACTTGATGTTCTTGCCCTGGGCCGCCTGGGTCGTCAGCCAGGCCAGCGCGAAGCGAAGGGCGTCGGCGCCGTGCTTGTCGATCACCTCGACCGGGTCGATGGTGTTCCCCTTCACCTTCGACATCTTGTCGCCCTTTTCGTCCGTCACCATCGTGTGGAGGTAAACGGTCCGGAAGGGGACCTTCTTCATGAAGTGCAGCCCCGCCATCAGCATGCGGGCCACCCAGAAAAAGAGGATGTCGTACCCGGTGTCGAGCATCGTCGTCGGGTAAAAGGTCTTGAGCTCGCGGGTCTCGTTGGGCCAGCCGAGCGTCGCGAACGGCCACAGCCACGACGAGAACCAGGTGTCGAGGACGTCCTCGTCCTGTTTCAGCTCGGCGGCGCCGCACTTGGTGCAGGCGGCCGGCGCCGTGCGCGCGACGATGGTTTCGCTGCACTTGCCGCAGTACCAGGCCGGAATGCGGTGGCCCCACCACAGCTGCCGCGAGATGCACCAGTCACGGATGTTGTGCATCCAGTGGAAGAAGGTCTTCGACCAGCTCTCGGGGACGAACTTGGTCTTTCCCTGCTCCACCGCCTCGATGGCCGGCTTGGCCAGCGGCTCCATCTTGACGAACCACTGGGTCGACAGCATCGGCTCGACGACCGTCTCGCAGCGCTGGCAGTGGCCGACCGCGTGGATGTGCGGCTTCGAGCCGCGCGCCAGCCCCAGCTCTTCCAGGCGCGCCTTCACGGCCTTGCGCGCCGCGAACCGATCGAGGCCGGCGAAGGGTCCCCCCTCGGCGTTGACCGCCCCCTTCTCGTCGAAGATCGAGATCATCGGCAGGTTGTGGCGCTGGCCCACCTCGAAGTCGTTCGGATCGTGGGCGGGGGTCACCTTGACGGCGCCGGTGCCGAACTTGGGGTCGACCAGGATCGGGTCGGCGATGATCGCGAACGTGCGGTCCACGAAGGGGTGGCGCACCAGCTTGCCGATCTTGGCCTGATGCCGGGGATCGTCGGGATGGACGGCGATCGCCGTGTCGCCCAGCATCGTCTCCGGGCGCGTGGTGGCCACCACCACCTCGCCCGAGCCGTCGGCCAGCGGGTACGCGAACTCGTAGAGCTCGCCCTGCGTCCCCTCGTCGTAGTCGACCTCGAGGTCGGACAGCGCCGTGCAATCGTTGGGACACCAGTTGATGAGGCGCCGCGCCCGGTAGATGAGCCCCTCTTCGTGCAGGCGCACGAAGGCCTCGATGACCGCCGCCGAGTACGGCGCGTCCATGGTGAAGATGGCGCGGTCCCAATCCAGCGAGCAGCCGAGCTTCTTGAGCTGCGCGAAGATGCGGTCGCCGGTGCTGTGCCGCCATTGCCAGACCCGGTCCAGGAACGCCTCACGCCCGATGTCGTGCCGGCTCTTCTTTTCTTTGGCGCGCAGCTCGCGCTCGACCACCATTTGGGTGGCGATGCCCGCGTGGTCGGACCCCGGCAACCACATGGCGTTGTACGCCGCCATGCGCCGCCAGCGCGTGAAGATGTCCTCGATCGTGTCCCCCAGCGCGTGCCCCATGTGCAGCGACCCGGTGACGTTCGGGGGCGGGATGACGATGGCGAACGGCGCCTTGGGCGCGGCCGCATCAGCGTGGAAGTAGCCACGCGTCATCCATTCGGCGTACCAGCGGGGTTCGATTTCGGTCGGTTCGTAGGTCTTGGGCAGGTCGGCCATGGTGCAGGGTTGACGGTTTTAGCGCGAAGTGGCCGCCCTTGTCGCCACCCAACCGGGATGTTGGAGGGGGGCGATTGTTCGATTGCGTTCGATTGCGCCGGTGGCGCACTCAGCATCCGCGCGCGGCGACGAACATTGATCGTCATCGACATGGAAGCACCCGAACAGCCAATCACGATCACCGAGATTGCCCCCGTCGGTGCCGTCGCGCCGTCGATGCCCCGGCTCGTCGTGCGCTTCGCGATTGGGCTCTTTCAGCTGACGACCGAGCAGGTGGTCGAGACGCTGCGGCAGGCGCAGGCGGCGGACGGACGGCGCCCCGACGGGCAACCCAGGCGGCAGCGCCGGCTTCGGCTGCGGGCGGCCGCCCTTCGGTGGCTGCCGCCGGTGGGCGGGGCGCTGCGGCGCGCCGATGTCTGGCGGGCGCGCGCCGCCGGCTCTCTGGCAAGGCTGCGGGTCGCCGCCGCGCAGGAGCAAATCGAAGGGCGCTCGCTGGCGCTGCACACGTTGCGCCGGCTCGTGCGAACGGCGGCCGGCGAGCTCGCCAACAGCCCGGAGGTGAAACGTGTGATCCGAGAACAAAGCCAGGGACTGGCGGCCGGCGCCATCTCGGAGATGCGCCAGCGCTCGGCGCGTGCAGACGACGCGGCCGAGGAGCTGGCGCGCCGGGCCCTACACCTGCCGGGGGAGCGCCGCTGACGTGGCCGTTCGAACCGGAATCCCGGCCATCCGGGACGCCGAGATCGTGCCGCCCGCGCGGGTCGCGCACCGCGCGGGCTTCGTGTCGCGGTTCGTCGCCTTCTTCGTCGATGCGGTGGTGATGGCGGCGCTTCTGCGCGGCACGGTGTGGTTTCTGACCGGCGCGGGGCGCGCCATGCGCAGCGTGGCCCACCGCGCCGATCTGAGCGCCGCCGTGGCAACCGTGATCCCGCTATTGGTCGGCGTGTATCTGGTGACCTTCTGGCGCATCTCCGGCCAGACGCCCGGAAAGTGGTTGATGGGCCTCAAGGTCGTGTCCGCCGACGGCCGCCCGCTGTCGATCGCGCGGGCGGCGCTGCGGTTCGCCGGTTATCTGGCCTCGGCGCTGCCGTTCTACGCCGGCTTTCTCTGGATCCTGGGCCCGCAGCGGCGCGGCTGGCACGACCGCCTCGCGCGCACGCAGGTGATTTACGTGCCGCTCAGCGGGGCGCGCTGGGGGCTACGGCGCGCACGAGCACGTACCCCCCTTCGCGGGCAACCGGCGGCCGGCCAGCCACCCGCGGATCGGCCTCCGGCAGAAATAGCCAGACCGCTCGGCTGGCATTGACGCGGACGTACTCGTCGAACAGCGCCGGCGTCACGCGCGTGACCTCGTTCGTCTCGATGGGAGCGATGACCAAGAATCCGGCCATGATGACGTCGTTGGCGCGATCCAGCGTCGTGAGGATCGGCTCGCGCGGCCGAACTGGGTCCAGGGCCCGGCGCAGATCGCCGCCGATCGTGTGGGTGTGGAATTCCCAGTTCAGGTGATTGCGGGCCTCCCAAGCCGGATAGATCGTGGTCGGGCCACAGACAACCAGACCAAGGCCAACCAGCAGAGCGTTCGGCGCCGCGCGCCCGGCCCGAAGAGCGCCGAAGATCCGATCGGGCAGCGCAGCGGCCAACATGAACACCGGGGGCGTCCCGTAGAACAGGAAACGGTCGAGGTCGCTCTTGAGCCACGCCCCCGTGCTGGCGAACATCGCGATGGCGGCGCCCGCCAGGAACGCTCCACCCACTGCGCGCGCGCGGGCGTTTCGACCCACCAGAGCCACCCCCAGCGCCGCCAGGAACACCGGTCCCAACTCGAGCGAATAGAACCCGAACGCCTCGCGCGAGCGCCATGGGACCCCGTCTTGCGCGTAAGCCCAGCTGGGGACCCGCGGCGGCCACGACAGATGCAAGGTGGGCGTCGCCATGGAGCGATGCCCGAGCACCCCCAGCACGACACCGGATTGCAGCGCACCGATCAAAGTGGCGGCGATCAAGACACCCGCTGTGCGAACCGACAGGCGCCGCGCCAGCACCAGAGGCGCCAGATAAACGAAGAGAAAGAACACGGCCTCTTCGGACATCTGCGGAAGGACCAGCAGCGTCGGGACCAACCACTTCAGTCGCGAAACCGCGGCGTCGCGGCTCGGACCGACCGGGCGGCCATAGCAGGGCAACACCACCGCGACCGCCAGCGTGAAAAACGCGATGCCCAAGCCGGCCGGGCGCCGCAAGATGAGGTCGACATAAGACTGGGCGGTGCGCCCGTGCATCTCGTAAACGTTCCAGCCACTCGCCGCCCACCGGATGAATACGGGTCCGAATCCGAACATGAACAGCGCGCGGGCGAGCTGCGCGGCCGCGGGCCTGCGGAACAAGACTCGGCTGAGCGCCTGCAAGTTCGAGAGGGTCAGGGCCACGCAGGCCGTGGAAACCAGCCCCATCGCCGTCTGGAGGTCGATCGGCACGATGGTCAGGACGATCGCGACCAGGGCGTCGTAAACGGCGTGGTAGGCCAGCGGAAACCGGGGGTCGTTCAGCGCGCGCGCAGGCAGGTTTCCGTGAAGGAGCTGGGCGGTCAGCGCGCGGCGGGTGTCGAGATCCCACAACTCGACTGACCAGAACACCGCCGCCACGAACAGGAACATCGCCCAATCGAGGGTGGTCCAGCGGGGGAAGCGGATCTTGAGCCGGGGGAAGCGGCGCCGGACCACCGCCCAGAGCGCCACGACGGCCGCGGCCGCGACCAGCGACATCCCAGTGACCGATCCTGTCAGCTGACCGACCAGCAGACCGACCAGCCAGACAGACGCCACCACCGCCGGGGCCAGCGCGCGGCCGTGAACGCCCAGCAGCAGGACAGCGCGGCGGCGCAAGATGCGGCGTCCCGCCACGACGGCCACCACCAGGGCTCCCAGGGTGAGCAGAGCGCGCGTCACTGGCTCCATGCTATCGAGCGCGCAGCATACTCCGCGCGGCGTGGCGCGTCACCGTCAGGCGCGGCAGGGGGATGTACCCTCGGTGGACGAAGCGCCACTCGACCGGGGAGTTGTCGCGCAAGCCGAGCGCCGCGAACGTCGCATCGGACAGGTCGATGCCCGCCGGGTTCGACGGCTTGCGGAAGGCACCTCGCCCGAGCTCGGCGGCTGGACGGCGCCCGGCCGTCCAGTAGTCATCGTCGACGTTCCAGGGGCCCACGTCCAGCACGGGGACGACCAGGGCTCGGCTGCCGTAGCGCAGCTCGACGTTCTTCCGCAGCGCCGCCCGGTGCGGCAGCGCGACGAACAGCGCGCCCGGCCGGATGAAGTCGCCAGAGGCCAGTCGCCGCCCGGTCAACCCTTCGCGCGTGGCGACCACCCTCTGCCAGGGCCCCGGCTGCGCTGCCTCGTACGCCGCCCACCCGGCCAATGCCAGGAAGGCACATGCCATTGCCGCGATCTCGAGGCGCCGGCGGACCCGCCGGCCAAGCCGCACGCGCATCGCCCGATGGATACAGGCGCGGGGCGCGGCCCGCAACTTCCAGGCAACAGGCGCTCGCCCCATCCGATGCTAACGTCATGGGCATGCCGGTGCGATTGCACAGCTACTCCTTTCGCGACTATCTCCAGGTCGAGGAGATGAGCGGGGTGAAGCATGAATATCTGGACGGCGAAATCTAAGCCGGCCACCCGGCTGCCTAGTGCCGCCGCCAAGGCCCTTAGCTGGCCAGTGACTTCTCGGTGTGCTCGCGGCCGTCGAAGCGGAACATCTTCTGCTTGCCGTCCACGACGGTCAGCAGGTTCACCGGGCGGCGCCAGATGCGGCCCATCGCGCCCAGGGTGGATCGGGCGTGATCGATCTGCAGGTCGGTGCCCTCGTGGCGGTGGCGCAGCAGCAGCTCGCCCCGGTTCTCGTGGTTCGCGTCCTCGACGAAGATGAAGGGATCGCCGAAGTTGGTGAGTGAGAAGAGCATCTTGTGCTTGATCTTCTCGAACTCGCGCGAGTCGATCTCGTAATTGCCGGTCCGATCGTTGACCGAGAACGAGAAGAAATTGTTCCGCTCGCAAAACTCGGCGGTGAAGTATTCGTCGATGAAGGTCACGTCGTTGTAGAGCTTCCGGACCTCGAAGATCTTCTTCCGTCCAAGGCCGAGCCGCTTGTCCCAGGTCCGCCGCGCATCCAGGCTCTGGCACTCGTTCCACTCCCGGCCGAAGCGCCCCTTGTCCCAGCGCTCTTCCACGTCGCGGAGCAGCTCGATGCCGATCTTGTACGGGTTGAACTGCCCCGGCGCCGTCGCCAAGACGCTGGCGTTGTGGTCGGCGTAGTCGATGATCTCGCTCACCTTCAGCGCCTTCTCGGTCATGATCTTGCTGTGCCAGTAGGCGGCCCAGCCTTCGTTCAGAATCTTGGTCTGGCGCTGCGGCGCGAAGTAGTACGCCTCGTCGCGGATGATCTCCAAGATGTCGCGCTCCCAGGGATCCAGCGGCGCGTTGTGCAGCAGAAACAGCAGGACGTCGCGCTCCGGCTCCTCCGGGTTCTTCTTGGGCTTGTCCCGCTCCCGCTCCATCTTCCGCCGCTGCTCTTCCATGTAGTCCGGCGGGTTGATGAACTTGTCCATGTAGGACTTCGCGCGAATCCGCGGCAGCTCTTGCGTCTGTGACTCTTTGTCCTTGTCCCGATCCGGCGCCGCCTTGCGCGCGATGAACGGCGACATCGGATCGATCAGATTCTCCAGGCACAGACAGGCGTCGATGAAGCTCTCGATCTTTTCGATGCCCAGTCGTTCCACGTGGCGCCGCACGCGGGTGGCGTGATTCGCCATGCCGTCGATCATCCGGCGGTTGGTCTTCGAGAAGAAGTAGTTGTTCTTGAAGAAGTCCACGTGCCCCAGGACGTGGGCGATGACCATCTTCTGGTCGACCAGCGAGTTCCCCTCGAGCAGGTACGCGTACGCGGGGTTGTTGTTGATGACCATCTCGTAGATCTTCGAGAACCCGTAGATGTGGCTCTTCGTCAGGTGCTCGAATTCCATCCCGAAGCGCCAGTGCGGGTAGCGGACCGGGAAGCCGCCGAAGGCCGCGACCTCCTGCATCTTCTTGTAATCGAGGATCTCGAACTCGACGTCCCAGAAATCGAGCCCATACGCGCGGCCGTAGCCCTCGATCTCGCGCTGGATGTCGATGAGATAGGGAGGCAGCGCCGCCATGGCTCCTTACTTTCCTTTGCCGAGGAAGTCGCGAATCGAATCCATGATCGCTTCTTTGCCTTTGATCTCGGAGACGACCAGGCTGTCTTCCTCGTCGAAGTGCTCGTTCAGGTCCTTGATGAACTGGCCCGACCCATAAGGCGATTCGACCTGGCCGTAGCAGAACAGGTTCACCTTGGGCAGGATCTGCGTCTTCAGGATCTCGACACACTGAACGGTGTCGTCCACCGACCAGTTGTCACCGTCCGAAAAGTGGAACGGGTAGATGTTCCATTCCGAGGGCGGAAAATCGTCCTCGATCATCTTCGCGCACAGCTTGTACGCGCTGGAGATCATCGTGCCGCCCGACTCACGCGTGCGGAAGAACGTGTCGCGGTCGACTTCCTTGGCGACCGCGTCGTGAATGATGTAGCGCGACTCCAGCCCCTTGTACTGGCTGCGCAGCCAGGCGTCGATCCAGAAGGATTCGATGCGAACGATCTCCTTCTGCTCGTCCCCCATCGAGCCCGACACGTCCATGATGAAGATCATCACGGCGTTCGACTGCGGCATCGGGCTGGTCCTCCAAGACCGATAGCGCCGATCCTCCCGGATCGGCACGATCATCGGGTTCTTGGGGTTGTAGGTGCCGGTCATGATCTGCCGGCGCAGCGCCTGATGAAACGTCCGCTTGAAGTGGCGCAGCGACTCGGGCCCGGCGCGCCGGATGCCGACGTAGCGATCCTTCTGCGCGATGATCCGCTGCTTTCCCTTGGGCTCGATGCGCGGCAGCTGCAGCTCTTCGCCCATGATCTGGGCCAGTTCTTCCAGCGACAGCTCGACCTCCAGCGCGTGCTCGCCAGCCTGGTCTCCGGCCTTGCCGCTCCCGTCCGCGTTGGGATCCGACTTGCCCAGGCTGTCGCCGACCTCGCCCTGGCCCTGCCCCACGCCGCCCCGATCCCGGCTGCCGAACCGAAAACGCGGCACCGTGATCTGCGGCAGCGGGATGGACACCAGGTCCTTCCCCTTCCGACCGATCATCTCGCCCTGCGAGATGTACTTCCGCAGGTCCTGCTTGATCTTGCCGCGGACGATGTCCCGGAAACGGCGATGGTCGGGATCTATCCTGAGCGCCATTTACACCACCAGGTCGACGAACCGTCCTGTCGCGGGGTCGTAGACCCCGAACCGCTGCCCCTTGCCCTTGGCGGCCATCGCCTGCTCGAGGAGGCCCAGCGAGCGCGTCAGCACCGCCATCGGCTGCTCGGTCTTGAGGTCGCCCATCAGCTTGACCAGCAGCGCCGCCGCCTGACCGTTCACCTCGACGTGAACGGTCGGCAGCGACTCCAGCGTGCGGCGCGTGTCGGTGTCCATCCGAGCGGCTAGTCCTTCACGTCGCCGCGCGCGAAGATCGAGGCGACGAAGTTGAGGACGTCGGTCGCGCAGATCTCGCAGTAGCCGTAGTTCCGGATCATCCGGTTCTTGACCACGTCGATCTTTTCCTGCGTGTCCCGATCGACCACCGCGCTGACCAGCGACGTCAGCTTGATGCTGTCCTTTTGGTCCTCGAACAGCTTCAGCTCCAGCGCCTTTTGCAGCCGCTCGTTGGTGCGGAAGTCGAACTGCCGCCCCTCGATCGCCAGGGCCCCGATGTAGTTCATGATCTCGCGCCGGAAGTCGTCCTTACGCGAATCGGGGATGTCGATCTTCTCCTCGATCGACCGCATCAGCCGCTCGTCGGGCTCTTCGTCTTGGCCGGTGTACTTGTTCTTGACCCGTTCCTTCTGGGTGTAGGCCTTGATGTTGTCGATGTAGTTCGCGCAGAGCTTGGAGATGGCCTCCTCGTCGGCGCTGATGGCCCGCTGGACCTCGTTCTTGACGATGTCTTCGTACTCTTGCTTGACCAGCCCCAAGAGCACGCCGAAGTGGCGCCGCTGCTCGTCGTTGGTGATGAGCGAATGGTTCCGCAGCCCGGACTCCAGCTCGTTCATGACCATGAACGGGTTCACGCACCCTTCGCCCCGGTCGCTGACCAGCGCGTTCGACACCTTGTCCTGGATGTAGCGCGGGCTGATCCCGTCCATCCCCTCGCGGTTGGCTTCTTTGCGCAGCTCTTTGATGTTGTCCTGGGTGAAGCCCGGCAGCGTCTTGCCGTCGTAGAGCTTCATCTTTTGAACCAGCGTCAGCTGGTGCTTCTTCGGATCCTCGAGCCGCGTCAGCACCGCCCACATGGCCGCCATTTCCAGCGTGTGCGGCGCGATGTGCTTGCCGCGAATCTTGCCGGCGTTGTAGTCCTTGGCGTAGATCCGCTGCTCTTCCGAGACCCGCGTGATGTACGGGATGTCGATCTTCACCGTCCGGTCCCGCAGCGCCTCCATGAACTCGTTCGACAGCAGCTTCTTGTACTCGGCCTCGTTGGTGTGGCCGAGGATCACCTCGTCGATGTCGGTCTGCGCGAACTTCTTGGGCTTGATCTTGTGTTCCTGCGAGGCGCCGAGCAGG
Organism: uncultured Pseudomonadota bacterium; assembly: GCA_963737345.1. Classification (GTDB taxonomy): domain Bacteria; phylum Myxococcota_A; class Polyangia; order Fen-1088; family Fen-1088; genus JADGRB01. The sequence goes on from CAVTSM010000003.1 coordinate 931,272, forward strand.
TCGTAAAGGAAGGCGACGTCCAGCTTCAGCACCTCGATGAACTCGATGACACCGCGGTTCGCGATGTTGAACTCGCCGTCGAAGTTGAACGCGCGCGGATCGCTGTCCGACCCGAACTCGGCGATCTTCCGGTAGTTGATGTCGCCGGTCAGCTCCGTCGAGTCCTGGTTCTTCTCGTCCTTGGGCTGGAACGTGCCGATCCCGACGCGGTCCTGCTCGGACAAGATCATGCGGCGGACCTTCACGTGCTTGACCACCTGGGCCCAGTCGCCCTTGTACTCGGCCAACAGCTCGCGGAAGATCAGCCGGCACGCCGGATCGAGATCGCCCTCGATGTAGACCTGGGGTTTGCCGGGTTGGTTGATTCCCAGCTCGAGGAGCGCTTTGTCTCGCCAGTCGGGCGGCATGAGGCGCAGCGGCTCCTCGTGCATCGGACATTTGAAGCAGGTCTGCCCGCCCGTGATCTGGGCCAGCTTCTCCGGCAAGTTCCACTCATAGGTGTAAAGCGCGCCCTCGGCGGTGCGCGAATACTCTTCCATGCCGCGCTTGATGAGCCGGGCGATGGTCGACTTCGAGCTGCCAACCGGGCCGTGGAGCAGGATCACGCGCCGCTCGGTGCCGTATCGCTGGGCCGCGCTCTGCAGGACGCTCACGAGGCGCATGAGCGGGATGTCCAGCCCGTAGACGGCATCGCGGCCGCCGTGCTGCTCGTCCTTGAAGAAGTTGTAGCGGATGAGCCGCTTCTTGTTATCGATGTACTCTTCCTGGCCGTACGACAAGATCATGTCGTAGACGCGCTGGAACGCGCTGCGGGTGACCGCCGGGTTCTTGCGCACCAGGGACAGATAGTCCTCGAAGGTGCCGGCCCAATTCAGCTCGGCGTACTCCTTCAGGTTCTGGAGGGCGGCGACCTTCGCGATCAGCGCCGGGGTGTCGCCCGCTTTGCCGGTCGATTCGGAAACGGCCATCGGGATGATCTCCTTTTTCGGGACAGGACCGTCGGCCACAGGCCCGAACAGCCCAACATCGTCTAGTGCGGCGAGTCTCCATTGTAGCACGACGCATCGTCGCCGTGGGCTGCCTTCCGCGCGGCAGAACGCTCGTGGTGCGACAAATACAGCCTCAGTAATGGGAGAGCGAGCCGTCCTGTCGCGCGCGGCGAAGAGCGTAGGCGAAAACGGCGACACCGAGGGGAGCCAGGATGCCGGCGAAGACCAGCAGCGCCAGCAGGGAATCGCGGAGCTGGCCCGGACCAGCCCCCACCAGCAGCGCGCCCCGGAGCACCGCGAGCGCGTGCGTCAGCGGCAGAAGCACCCCCGCGCCGCGCAGCCAGACCGGTAAAACCGTGACCGGATACATGACGCCGGAGAGGAAAACCGACAGCGAGCCGATGACCAGCGACACCGGGTTCATCCGGCGAACCAGCATCGTGGTGCCCGCCGCCAGCAGCCCCAGCCCGCTGAAGGCCCCGATGATCAAGGGAACGCCCAAAACGAGCGAGACCCAGCAGACCCGCGACAGGTCGAGGCCCAGCAACAGCTTGGCGCCCAACAGATACGCGCCCGACCGCAGGGCAGCGATTCCGAACTCGTACACCGGGGGCGCGCCCAGGACCATCCAGGGGGGCGCCGGCGTGGCGACTTCTGCCTCCAGCGTGCCCATCACCTGGGCCATCCGAATGCGCTGAGCCAGCACGGACACGCCGACCTGCTGGAATTCGGCTCCCAGCAGGCCGATCAGCGCGAACCCCAAGTAGTTGCCGCCGTAGGTCGCCAGGTGTGGGTTTGCGGCGGCACCCACGAACCGCGAGAGAAACAGCAGCGATCCCACCGCCAGCCCGAACCCGAACAAGCGGATGAAGAACGCCGCGCGATACCCGCCCAGCGCCGACAGCTCGCGCCGGACGAAGGCGCTGAACACCCGGACGAACCAGAGCGGCCAGCTCACCGGCGCGGTCGGCGCGGCTCTCACAGCCCCAGCTCCTGCTCGATGCGGTCGGGCGACGCCTCGGCCGATAGCCGCCCGCCGGTCAGGAACAACACGCGGTCGGCCATGGCGCGCGCCTCGGCGGGGTCGTTGCTGCAGACGATGGCGGTCCGGCCGGCCGCCCTCACGATTTCGTCGCGCAGGAAGGCGCGCAGGTCGCGGGCGCCTCGCGGATCCAGCCCCAGCGTCGGCTCGTCCAGCAGCAAAACGTCCGGATCCCCCAGAAGACCGCGCGCGACGGCCAGGCGCTGCCGCATTCCCCGGGAGTATTCGCGGTAGCCGCGGTCCGCGGCGGCGGTCAGCCCCACGCGCCCCAGCAGCTCGTCGACCTTGCGCCGCGCAGTCCCACCGGGCAGCCCGTGCAGCGCCGCGAAGTAGAGAAGATTGCCGCGCCCCGTGACCCGATAATGAAAGCTCCGCTCGTCGCCGACGATGAACGCCACCCGCCGCCGGAACTCGGACGTGCCGGCGCCCGCGTCGATGCCCGCCAGGCGCGCCTGCCCGGCAGACGGCAGCAGCAGACCGCCCAAGATGCGGACCAGGGTCGACTTGCCGGCGCCGTTCGGCCCCATGACGCAGGCAATCTCGCCGGGCGCGACCGTGAACGACACGCCCGCCAGCGCCTGGACCGGCCGCCCGTGCAAACGTCCCCGCACAAGCTCGCGCATCCCCGGCGGCGAGTAAAAGGTCTTGCCCAGCTCCTCGACGACAATCGCCGGCGCGACCGTCATTGGGCCATCGGCTTGCCGCCGCGCTGGTACTTCACGACCGCCGCGTTGTGCTCGGCAACCGTCTTCGAGAAATAGTGGCTGCCCGTGCCGTCGGCCTTGGCCACGAAGTACAGATACGGCGTGTGGTCGGGAGCCATCACCGCCTCGAGGGCGGCCCGCCCCGGGTTCGAGATCGGCCCGGGGGGCAGCCCCTCGTGCGTGTAGGTGTTGTACGGGTTGTCGCGATCGTCCAGCTGGATGCGGCGAATGCGACCGTCCCACTTCAGGCAGGCGGCCGAGCGCGGCGTCGCGACCGTGCACCCATAGATGATGGTCGGATCGGTCTGCAGCAGCTTCGGCGAGAACGTGGGGAACCGCAGCCGGTTCATGAACACCTGCGCGATGCGCGGGCGCTCGTCGCCTCGACCGGTCTCTTTTTCGACGATGGAGGCCAGGGTGACGATCTTGGCGTCGTCGAACCCCAAGGTCTTTTTCAGCTCGGCCACGTTCTGGGCGTGGGTGGCCTTCAGCTCGGCGAACACCTGGCGGTGGCGCCGCACCATCGGGATGAGCGCACGCGCCGCCGGCGTGTGCGGGCGAAGCTTGTAGGTGTCCGGGAAGAGGTAGCCCTCCAGCGTCGCGCCCGGCAAACCCAGCTCGGCGGCAAAAGCCGGATCGCTGGCCTTCATCAGGACGGCCGCGCGCGGCGCGACCCCGGCGGCGTCCAGCAACTCGGCGACGTCGACCAGGTTCTTGCCCGGCGGGACGACGACCGCGACCAACTCGTCAGCGGCCCCCTTCACCAGCACCTCCAGGATTTGCCGTGGAGAGGCGGGCGCCGCGATCTCGTACTTGCCGGCCTTGAAACGGCTGGCGACCCCACGCTGGCCGGCGTAGAGGCGAAAGATGGCTGGATTGCCGATCAGGCCGGCAGCGGCCAGCCGATCGGCCACCTCGCCGGCGCCCGCGCCGGGCGGAATTTCGATCTCGACCTTGCCCTGCGCCGTGCCGCCGGGGCGATCGCCGTAGGTCCAAGCCACCCGCACCAGCACCGCCACGCCGACCAGGCCCAGCACGGTCGTGAGGGCGAAAACCGTCAGAGCCCGCCTCATCTCGCGTGTCACGCCGTCGTGCCTCCGGGCCGGTGCGCATCCAGCCAGCGGCGCAGGATCAGCGCCGCCGCCACGCGGTCCACCACCTGCTTGCGTCGGGCGCGAGAGAGATCCGCCTCCAACAACACGTCGGTCGCCTCGACAGTGGTGAAGCTCTCGTCGATGAGATCGATCGGCACGGCCAAGACGGCGCGCAGGCGTTCCGCGAACCGTTCGGCCGCCAGCGCCGCGCGCCCGCGCTCGCCCTGCGGCGACAGCGGCAGTCCGATGACCACGCGGCTGGCGCCCGCCGCCGCCACCAGCTGGCGAATGGCGTCGAGATCGCGCTGGCCGCCATGCCTCTCAATCGTGGCGTGCGGGTGGGCGGACAGGCCAAGCTCGTCCGTGACGGCCACGCCGATCCGGCGGGAGCCGAGGTCGAGGCCAATCACACGCACCGCCTCATATTACACGGCGCTATAAATGGTGCATGGCCGACCAACCGAGACCGGGCGCAGGCGATGCAGGCGTCCCACAAATTCAGATCGACATCGACGAACCGGTGGCGCAAGGCGCCTATTCGAACCTGGTGCTCATCAACCACAACGACAATGAGTTCGTGCTCGACTTCGCCTATATCCAGCCGACCACGGCGCGGGCCCGGGTGCGGGCGCGAATCATCTCGTCGCCGCGGCACACCAAGCGCCTGCTGCGCGCGCTGGAACACAACCTGCGCCGCTACGAGGAACGTTTCGGTCGCATCGAGGAGCCTGACCCCGCGCTGCCCGGGGCCCCGCCCGGCGCCATGATCAGCTGAAATCGGTCACTAGGCCACGGCGCCTTCCAGGGTCACCAGCGTTCCGCTGCGGGTGTCCAGCTCTGCGAGGGCGCCGGTGACCAGGGGACGGTTGCGTGTGCCGTGGCCGAAGGCGCCGCCGGACGCGACCGGGATGGAGAGGCGACCCAACCGTTCGACCAGGACCTCGTCGGCGGTGGGCGTCCCTGCGCGTGTCGGCTCCGGCTCCCGGCAGCTCGAAAAGTCTCCCAGGACGACGCCCGCCGCGACGCTGAACACGCCCGCCAGATCCAGGTGGGTGATCAACCGGTCGATCCGATACGGGCGCTCGCCGAGGTCCTCGAAGAAAAGGATGGCGCCGCCGAGGTCGGGCAAAAACGGCGTGCCGAGGAGTCGCGAAAAGACCTCGAGGTTGCCCCCAATGAGTGGGCCGCGGACCCGTCCGGGAACGACTTCTTCGAGACCGTCGAGCAGCACCGCCGGCCCGGGCCGTTCGAGTCGATCGAAGAGGGCGGCGTGATCGTCGGACGACAAACTGGGCAGCTGGGTGACGACCGGACCGTGGATGGCCGCCACGCCCGCGCCGGCCGCGACCGCCAGCAGCGCCGTGCCGTCGGAGAAACCGACCAGAGGGCGCGGGGAGCGCACCAGCAACGCCGGATCGAGGAACGGCAGCAGGCGGAGCAGGCCGTATCCGCCGCGGGCCATGATCACGGCGGCGACGTCCGGCTCGGCCAGGGCGTCCACCAGCGCCGCCAGTCGCTGCTCGTCGGGCCCAGCCAGAAAACCGGTGCGCGCGAGCACCGTCGGCTCGTCCCAGCGGACGTCGTAGCGCGCGCGCAGCACCGCCAAGCCAGCCGCGAAAGCCTCGGGCGGCACCGGGCCAGAGGGGGCCACGACGCGAATGGGGGCGCCGGGCGCCAACCGCGGGGCGCGGATCACCGGCGCCGGCGTCGCTTGCCCCCCCCGCCGCTACTGCCTTGGTTGGCGGGGGCGGTGGTGTCGGAGGGGGCCGGGGACGAGGACGAGGACGGCGACGGAGATGGGGAGGGGGACGGGGACGGGAAAGAGACGCGCATGCCACAGACTGAGGGATCGGATGATTCGATGGCCTCTTCGACCTTGGCCTGGCGGACTTCGTCGCCTCGCAACTCGATCCGCGTGCCGGTCGGCAGCGGTTCGGCAAAGCCGATGAAGGCCCCGTCGGTGGTCCAACCCTTCACTTGCGTCGCGCGTCCGACCACGACGCCGGCATAGCGCACCTCGATCACGGAATCCACGTGCGCATACTACCACCGCGGGCCCCCTTGAACTTGCAGTACCAGCAGCTTAAGGTCGTCCGGGAATTCGATGACCAACGGCGCGTCAGGCAGATGGTGGGGTAGATTTTGGATGTTCTCCGTCGCGATCGGGCTCTGCGCCGCGCTGAGCGGGCGCGCGCTTGCTGGCGAAGAGGACGACTTGCAGCTTCAAATCGACACGCAGCGTGCCTCGGCGAACGATCTGGAACGCCTGGACGAGTTGAAAGCCGTCGGTGACGAAATTGCCGTGCTGCGATCGTGGTTGGACGAAGCGTGGAACCTTCGAGCCAAGCACGAATACGACGAGGTGCGCGTGGTGCTGGATCGCGCGATCAAGCAGGAGGATCTGATCAGAGCCAAGATCAGCGTCTCCAAGCTTCGCGCCCAGGAGCAGAAGCACGAGGCGTCGCTGAAAGAGCTCAGGGACAAAATCGCGCACACGCGCAAGGCGCTCCAGGACACCATCGACAAGAAGAAGGCGCTCGAAAGGAGCTCCCAGTGAGGGCCCCGGCGTCCGTGACGCAGTTTCGAGCCGCCATCGTTCTGGCTGCGCTTGTGGCGGCGGTCGGTGTCGGTTGCGCAACGCCGCAGAAGCCGCGCGAGCTCGAGGCATTCGACAACCTCCGGAAGACGAACGAGGCCAAGCTGCCGGACGTCGCCCGCCGTTCGCCCGACCTGATGGCCGAGGCGGACCGCCGCAGCACGGTCGCCCACGAAGAGTGGCAGTCCAACGATCTCGAAGAATCGCGCGGTAACGCGTTGATGGCGCAGATCAAGCTGAAGACCGCGATTGCGGTCTACGACCAGGATCAGCTGAAGGCACAGATTCAGTCGCTCTCGAGCCAGGAATCGCACGCGCAAGAGGAGCTCACCAGTCTTTCCAAGGATCTCGCCAGCGAGCAAGAGAAGCTGGGACTCCTGCAAAAATACGTGGACGCGCGCAAGACGGCCGCAGCCGACAAAGAACGGCTGTCACAAGAGATGACCACCGAGCAGCAGAAGGCCCAGGCCGAACAAGAGCGCCTGTCGCAGCAGCTGGCGGCCCAGCAAAAGCTCGCGGCCGCGCAGCTGTCGATGCGAACCGCCGACACCGTGGACGCCGCTCAATACGCGAAGACCGACTATGGGATGGCGACCGAGCTGCTGGCGCGGGCCGAGGGCGCGCTGAAAAAGAACGATTTCGCGGGTGCGCAGGCCGCGGCCGACGACGCCAAGAAGTACGCTGATCAGGCCGTCACCAACGCCAAGCCCCAGTACGAGCAGGCCGCCGAATCGAACCAGAACAAGGCCCGCAACGACGCGCTGGCCCGGGACGCGCCGCTGATTCCCGGCGTGAAGGTGCGGATCGATCCCCGGGGCGATCTGCAGCGTCTCGTGATCGTCGTCCCCCAGCTTTTCACCAAGCGGGAACCCAACATCGCACCCGGACACGAGGCGGTGCTGGACGGGCTGGCCAGCTTGCTCAAGAAGTACCCGACCTACCCGGTCCAAGTGATTGGGTACACGGACAACCGCGGTAAGTCCACGGAACTGATTGCGGTTTCGGCGGCCCGCGCGCAGGCCGTCTACTCGGCCCTCGCGGAACGCGGCGTCGATACCAAGCGCCTGATGGTCAGCGGCCTGGGTGGCGAGGACCCCTTCGTGGACAATCGATCCGCCGCCGGACGCGCCAAGAACAACCGGGTCGAGATCGTCTTCCTCTATCACTAGATTTTCAGCTCGGCGGCACCACGATGTATCGTCTGCCGAGTGCCAGTCCTTCACCGCCAGCGACTGCAATGCGTCATCGGGCGGCGGGCGTTGCCGGTCCTTCTGGTCTGGTGCGCGCTCGTCTCGGCCGTTGCGTCCTGTCACTCGTCGCCGCACGGCGCCGCCAAGCGGGACGGAGGGATGGACGCCCCGCCCTCCTGTTCCCACGACGCCGGCGCCCATAAGACGAACGGCACCGCCTGCGGCTGTAACGCCGACTGCGCCAGCGGGTTCTGCGTCGACGGGGTCTGCTGCAACAGCGCTTGCACCGAGACCTGCAAGTCCTGCAAGACGACCTCCGCGCCCGGGACCTGCAGCTTCGTCCCGGCCGGCCAGTCACCCCGCTCGTCCGCGACGTGCCCGAAAAGCGACGTCCCGACCTGCGGCCTAGACGGCACCTGCGACGGCAAGGGGAGCTGCCGCAGCTACGTCGCGGGGACGGTTTGCGAGCCCGGCAGGTGCGACGGAGCGTCGATCGGGGGGATTCGCGTTTGCGACGGCAGCGGCAGCTGCACGCCCGGGCCGGCCACCATCTGCGCGCCCTACAACTGCGACCCCAAGACGAACAGCTGCGTCGTCGCCTGCTCATCCGATTCGGACTGCGCCGCCAACGTCAAGTGCGTGAACGGCAGTTGCGGCAAGCGCCCGATCGGCGCCGTGTGCACCGCGGCCAACCAGTGCGCGTCCGGCTTCTGCGCCGACGGTTTCTGCTGCAACGTGACCTGCGCCGGCCCCTGCGTGAGCTGCAACCAGAGTGGGCGGATCGGGACCTGCTGGCCGGCGGCCATGGGCGTCGGCGACCCCCACAAAATCTGCAACGCCACCGACAAGTCGACCTGCGGGCAGACCGGGGCCTGCGACGGCTTGGGCGGCTGCGCCAAGTACGCCGCCGAGACCGTCTGCAAGCCCCCGGCCTGTAGCGGAGATCGCCTGAACACCGCCGGCACCTGCGACGGCCTCGGCACTTGCCGGGCCCAAGGCGTCCAGGCCTGCGTGCCGTACCGCTGCAGCGGCACGGCCTGTGTCAGCCATTGCGCCAGCGACGCCGACTGCATCAGCGGCCACACCTGCGTGAACGGGAGCTGCGGGCCGAAGGCCCTGGGGCAAGCATGCTCGGCAGGCAGCGAGTGCGGCAGCGGGGTCTGCGCGGACGGCGTCTGCTGCGCGACGGCTTGCACGGGCAGCTGCCGCAGCTGCGCGCTGTCGACCTCGCTGGGTACCTGCGCGCCCGTCCCGCTGGGCGCCGGCGATCCGCACGGCGTCTGCACCGATCAGCACGCCTCGTCCTGCGGCACCGACGGGACCTGCGACGGGTCCGGCGGGTGCCACAAGTACCGCAGCGGCACAGAGTGCGCGCCCGAGAAATGCGCGAGCGGCGTCTACACGCCGGTGTCCACCTGCGACGCGAACGGCAACTGCCGCGCCCCCGACGCCATTGGATGCGCGCCGTACGTCTGCAACGGCACGCGCTGCTTTGGCTCTTGCGGCAACGACATGGCCTGTTCGCCCGGCAACGTGTGCGCCCAGGGCTCCTGCGGGCTCAAACCAAACGGCGCCTTCTGCTCGGCCGGGACGGAGTGCAAGTCGGCTCAGTGCGCCCAGGGGGTCTGCTGCGCGACGGCCTGCGCGGGGGCCTGCTTCTCGTGCGCGATGACCGGCACGATGGGGCTCTGTACGGCGGTGCCGACCGGGCTGCCGGACCCGGCGAACCTCTGCACGGACAACGGTCCGACCTCCTGCGGAACCGACGGCAAGTGCCAGGCCGGGACGTGTCAGAAGTACCCACAAGGGACCGCCTGCGCGAACGCGACCTGCGCGATGCCGGGCAGCACCTTCACGGCGGGCGGCACCTGCGACGGCGCTGGCACGTGCACGGTCCCGGCGCCGCGGTCGTGCTTCCCGTTCGCGTGTGGGCCCGGCGCCTGCCGGTCGACCTGCGCCAGCGACGCGGACTGCGCACCTCCCGCCACCTGCAACGGCGGATCGTGCGGGCTCAAGCCGAATGGCGCCGTTTGCCAGGCGGGCACCGAGTGCCAGAGCACCGTGTGCGCCCAGGGCGTCTGTTGCGCGACCAGCTGCGCCGGCAAGTGCATGTCGTGCGCGCTGACCGGGAGCACGGGCACCTGCTCGCCGATCGCGGCCGGCGGCACGGACCCGACCGGGCAGTGCACGGACCAAGGCGCGGCCAGCTGCGGGACCACCGGGTTTTGCAACGGCTCCGGTTCGTGCGCGGTCTATCCAGCCGGCACGCAGTGCGCCGCGCCTGCCTGCGCGACCCCCACGACGGCAAACCTGGCCCGCACCTGCGACGGGGCCGGCAGCTGCAAATCCGCCACCATGCAGTCTTGCGCCCCCTTCGCCTGCAGCGCCACCACCCAGAGCTGCGTCTCGGTCTGCACCGCGGACGCGGACTGCGCGCCCGGCCAGTTCTGCACCAGCGGATCGTGTGGCCTCAAGCGGCTCGGGCAGATTTGCTCCGTCGGCACGGAGTGCGCCAGCGGCAATTGCGTCGACGGCGTCTGCTGCTCGACAGCCAGCTGTGACAGCTGCCAGGTCTGCAACCTGACCGGAAACGCCGGCACGTGCGGGCCGGTTCCTCTCGGCAGCGCGGAGCCGCACCAGCGCTGCACCGCCGCGCCGCCTTGCGGGTTCGACGGCACCTGCAACGGCGCCGGCGCCTGCCGTAACACCAGCGCGGGCACCAGCTGCGGCGCCGCCAGTTGCATGGACGCGACCGCCAAGGCCGCCGGGTCTTGCGACGGCGCCGGAAGCTGCGTCCAGACGGAGGTCGCCTGCCCCGGGCATTTGAAGTGCGGCGGAGCCGTCTGCTTGACGACCTGCGCGAACAGCGGCGATTGCGTGGCTGGTTACACCTGCCAGTCGGGCGTCTGCACGAATCTGAAGCCGCTCGGGACGGCCTGTGCCTCTGGCACCGAGTGCCTGAGCGGCGCCTGCACCGAAGGCGTCTGCTGTGGGAGTGCGTCGTGCGGCACTTGCGCCTCCTGCAACAGTCCCGGCAATCCGGGGACCTGCACCCCGCTGGCGAGCGGGACGATGGTTCCAGCCAGCATGTGCCCCGACATGGGAAGCGCCAGCTGCGGAACCAACGGCACCTGTGACGGCGCCGGGCACTGCGCGAGCTACCCGGCCGGAACGACCTGCGCGCCGGCGGCCTGTACGGCCGGAACGGCGACCCTGCGCGCGACGTCCAAGTGCGACGGCGCCGGCCACTGCACCCCGGGCGCCCCGACTGACTGCACCCCGCAGGCGTGCGCCAATGGCGCCTGCACCAGTGGCTGCGCCACACTGGCGGACTGCGCTCCCGGCTACAGCTGCGCGGCCCCGGCAGACGCCGGCACCGACGCTGCCGCGCTGCAATGCCGGATGTGACCCGAACACGCGCCTGTCGCTGCGGAGCGACAAGGCAGTAAAGGCTTTTGTATCGGGGGCTTTGGCCCTATTTGCCTGGTGCGGGCCGGTTGGTTTCGCCGGGAGGACCGTGGTAGGGTACCGACCTCACGCGGCGTTAGTCCGGCCGCTGTTGCCTCGCTTCGACGTTTGGGGTCCCGCGCATGCCGACCGTCCGGGAATACGAAGCCGCCCTCCAAAGGAATCCTGCCGATACGGAGGCGTTCGTCGCCTTGCGTAAGACGTATCGTCAGGCGCAAAAGCACGACCGGCTGGTGACGCTCTACGAGACGCGCGCCCAGGCGATCGAAGACAATGCCAAGGCGGGCGAGCTCTTCTATCTCGCCGCGGAGCTGCGCCTGGACCAGCTCGGCGACCCAGAAGGCGCCGAAGCCGATCTGGTCAACGCCGTCGACCGTGATCCCAGCCACATCCGCGCCGCCGCCCGGCTAAAGGACATCTATCGCGAGCAGGGCCGGACGGCCGACTACATGACGATGCTGGAGATGGAGGCCGCCGCGGTCGCGCGCACGCGGGACCCCGCCCGGCTCGCCGAGCTGGAAGCCGAGATGGGCCAGCTTTTCTTGAACCATTTCGCCAAACTGGAACGGGCGGTCCGAAACCCCCAGCGCGCCGGCAAGCTGGGTCCGGAGCACCTAAAGTCCATCGAATCGGCGCGCAGGATCTACCGCGCGCTGGGCGACTGGCGCTCGGTCGTCCGCCTCTACGAGCTGGAGCTGGAGGGGACGGCGGACGCCCGCCGGCGAGCGGAGCTGCTGCTAGGATTGGGGCGCGTCCTCGGCGAAAAGCTGGAAGAGCTGGACGCGGCCGCCCAGCGCCTGTCGGAGGCGGTGCGCATCCGCCCGCGCGACGAAAAGGCGCTGGAGCTGCTGGCGGCCGTCTACGCCAACCCCAACTGGATCGGCGCCGACGGGGTCGAACGCGCGGCGACCATCTACTATCAGGTCGGCCGCCGGCGCCAAGAGGCGGGCGACACCGACAACGCGATCGCGTCGCTGCGAAAGGCGCTGCAGGTGCTGCCCGGCCACGTCGAGTCGTCGGAGCTGCTGGAGCGCGTCTACTACGACGCGCGCCGGTTCCAGGAGCTGGATCGCTATTACCGCGAGCGGATCTCGGCGGCGACCACCGAGGCCGAGCGCATCGACTTCCTCTACAAGCGCGCGCAGCTGGCGGAGGGCGAGCTGGGTGACCGGGTCGAGGCGCAACGGATCTACAACGACATTTCCTTGCTGGAGCCGCCGGGAGGACCGGCGGCCGAAAAGCTGGCCGAGCTGTACGTGGCCGGTCACGAGTACGCCAAGCTGGCCGAGCTGCGCGAGCGGCAGCTGGGCCTGATCGCCGAGCCGACGGCCCGCGCCCGCATCATGCTGGAGCTGGCCGCCCTTTATCGCGACCGGTTGGGCGACGGCGATCAGGCAGCCGTTTACCTGCACGCCGTGCTGGAGATCGAACCCGAGAACCAGGTCGCGCTGGCGGCCTACGCCGAGCATTTCCGCGAAAAGGCCGACTGGGCGGCGCTGGCCGACCTGCTGGAATTCTCGTATGAGCGAGCCCGGCTGGCGGGCGGCGCCGTCGAGGACCTGTTGCCGCGGCTGGAAGAAATCGCCGCCGTCGCCGAGAAGCAGCTGGGCGATCCCGAACGCGCGCTGGCTGCCTGGATCCGCGCCGAAGAGCTGGCGCCGAGCCACGTGCGCGCCCGCGAGGCCCAGCGGCGCATCCTGCTGAAGGCGAAGAGCTGGGATCGGCTGGCGGCGCTGCTCGAACGGGAAGCGGCCGCCCAAACCGACGCCACCGCGCGCATCGACGTCCTGCGCCGCGTGGCGCAACTGCAACGGGAGAAGCTGGCGAACCCCAAGCGGGCCATCGAGATCTACCGGGAGGTCCTGCGCGCCGATCCCCTGGACGCCGTTTCGATGCGCGCGCTGGTCGAGATCTACGAGCGCGAGGGGGACTGGAAGGGGCTGGCCGCCGCGCTCCGCGAGCAGATCGGCCTCACGACGGCCAAGCAAGAGCGCGTGGGCCTGCTCCGGCGGGTGCTGGTGATCTACGACGAGAGGACCGGCGACCTGGTCCAGGGGCAGTGGGCCGCGAACGAGATTCTTCAGGCGGTGCCTGGCGACCGCGACACCCTGGTGCGGCTCGAGCGAATCTTGGACCGGGCCGGCCAGCCGGCGGATCTGGTGCACGTGCTCGAGGCGCACGCCAAGCACGCCGCCAATCCCGACGAGAAGCTGCAGCTTTACCGCCGCATCGCGGAGATCCTCTACACCAAGCTGCAGGACCCCACGGGAGCGGCTGCCCAGCTGGAAGAAGTGGCGCGCCTCGATCCCGACGACGCCAAGGCGCTGGCCGGCCTCCGTCAAATCTACGAGGCGCTCGGCCGCCACGAAGACCTGGCCCGCGTCCTCGACATGGAGGTCGAGCGGGTCACGGCCGACGCCGCCGAACAGTCGGAATTCCTGCGGCAGCTGGCCCGCCTGGTCGAGGGGACGCTGGGCGACCGGACCCGCGCGCGCAAGGCCTGGGAGCAGTTATCGGATCTACTGCCGACCGACCCGGAGGCGCTGGAAGCGCTGGCGCGGCTTTACAGTGCCGAGGAGGCCTGGCCGCTGCTGGTCCGGATCCTCGAGCGGCAGGCGCCCCTGGCCGCCGAGCCGGACCGGGCCGTGGCCCTGACGCTGCAGCGGGCGCAGGTCTTCGACGAAAAGCTGAATGACGTCGCCGCCGCGACCGAGACGCTGGAGCGCCTCATCGCGGAGGTGGATCCGCGCAACGTCGAGGCTCACGCGCGCCTGCGGGCCTACTATGAACGGGCCGAGGACTGGGCCCGGGTCGTCAAGATCGCCGAGCGGCAGCTGTTCCTGACCGAGGATCGGGCCGAACGGGTGCGCCGGTCGATGGAGCTGGCAACGCTGATCCGGGACCGCCTCGACGACGACAAAAAGGCGATCTCGATCTACGAGCGTGTGCTGGAGATCGATCCCGATCACCGGGACGCGCTGGAGGCGGTGGCTGGCCTCTACGGGACGACCGGCAATTACCAGCGACTCGCCTACGCGGATGAAAAGCTGCTGGAGTCGACGGAGGACCTCGAAGCGCGGCGCAAGCTGCTGCTGCAAATCGGGGAGATCTACGAGAAGCATCTGGACGATCCGGCGCGCGGGTTCGAGTGGCTCCGCCGCGCCTACCTCGAGAACCCGACCGCCGAGAACCTGCAGGTCGTCGACGGCGCCGCCGACCGGCACGGCCTTCACGAGGAGCTGATTCAGATTTACGAAGGAGCGCGGGAGCGGGCCGTCGAGCCGATCGAGCAGCTGGCCGCGTCTCTGAAGATCGCGCTCATCTGCGAGGAGAAGCTGGACGACCCCACCCGCGCGTTTCGCACGCTGGTGGACGCCCTCCCCTCCGATCCGGCGGGCGACGAGCTGCTGCACAACCTCGAGCGCCTGGCGGAGCGGACCGGCGACTGGAAGAGCCTGCTGGACGTGTACGCGCAGGTCGCGCGGGCCCGCACCGAGACGGAAGAGCGCGTCGAGCTGCTGCGCCTTCGGGCCGAGGTCCGCGAAAAGCGGATGAACGACCCTTCGGCGGCGCTGGACGAGACGCTGCGCAGCTTCGCGATCGAGCCTGGCAATCCGCGCACGCAGGAGGAGATCCTGCGCCTCTCCCGTATCACGGGCCGCTGGGAAGAGGCGATCCGGGTGCAGGGGCAGCTGTTCGCGCTTGCCGAGGAGCTCCCCGACAAGCTGACCATCGCGCGCAACGCCGCGCACCTGGTCGAGCACGAGGTCAAGGATCCGATTCGTGCATTTCGCGCGTACCTGAACGCCTTCCGGCTGGCTCCCGACGACGAGGAAGTGGTCGGGCACCTGTGGCGTCTGGCCGCGGAAATCGGGCGATACGAGCAGCCGTCGGTCGAACCCGCGGTCGAACCGACGGCGGCGGAGCCGGTGCAAGAGGCCGTCGCGGCGGCCGACGACGAGGCGGCGGCGCAGGGAGAGGCGGAGGTCGAGGCCGCCGCGGAAGACGGGCTGGCGGCCGGGGCGCAGAGCGACGACCAGATCGAGGACGAGGACGGGGACGGGGACGGGGGGGAAGGGCTGGATGTGGTTTCGGTCGAGGTCGATGTCGACGAGGCGGCTGGGCCGGACGAGGGAACGGCTGAAGCGACGCCGGCTCCCGAGGTCGTCCAGGCGTCGAGCGTGAGCGACAGCGGGGCGGTGGCCATCGACGACGACGCGATCGAAGTCATCGAGGAAGACGAGCTGGTCGAGGACGAGGCAAACCAAGAGGCGGCACGGCCGCCGGCGACGCCTGCCGGGCCTCACGCGGATGTGCCCTTCGCGACGCCCTGGGAAGAGCTGGCCGCCGCTTACGAGTCACTGCCCGCCGAAGACGCCGACGATCGCTGGGTCTACCTTCGCAAAATCGCCGAGGTCTGGGAGCGCGGGCAGCACGACATCGAGCGCGCGCTGGACGCGTTGGAACGCGCCTTCCGGCTCGACATCAGCGACGTCGACGTGCGGGCGGAGCTGGAACGGATCGCCGAGCAGTACGAGCGCTGGGATCGCCTGGCCAAGATCTATCTGGGCGCCATCGACGAGTTCGGCGCGATCGAGACCGCCGTAACGCTGCACCACGACGCCGCGCGCGTGCGTGAACGGCTGGGCCAGATCGCGGAGGCCGAAGAGCTGTACCGCGCGATCCTCCGGATCCGTTCGGACGATCCGATTGCGATCGGACGCGTCGAGGAGATCTGCCGGTCACAAGAACGCTGGGAGGACCTGGCGAACATCCTCGAGCAGCGGACCGGTGCGCCGACCGAATCGTTGCCGAACGGCCCGGAGCGGCGGGCTCGCCTGCGCGAGCTGGCGGCGCTCTACGAAGAACGGCTGGAGCGACCGTACGAGGCGATCGACACGCTGGAACGCCTGCTGCGGGAATCGTCGGAAGAGGAACGCGGAACCGCCGAGCCGCCGCAGCCGGGGGAGACGCTGGCCGCCCACCAAGCGCTGGCTCGGCTGTACTCGCGCGTCGGCCTGTGGGCCAAGGTCGTCGACACGCTGCAGGCTCAGGCCGACCTGGTGGGCGATCGCGACAAGGCGCGCGCCCTGCGCATCGAAGTGGCGGCGGTCTACGAACGTGAGCTGACCCTGCCCGACCGCGCCATCGACGCGTACGAGGCGGTGCTGGCCGAAATCCCCGACGACGCGCAGGCGCTGGAGGCCCTGGATCGGCTGCACGAGTCCACCGGACGCTACGACGATCTGCAGGAGATCCTGAAGAAGCGCGCGGCGCTGGCGACCGGCCCCGAGCGCGTCGAGATCGTGCGGCGGCGCGCCCAGATCCTGCAGGACCGGCTGAACAACCCAGAGGCCGCGGCGGCGGCGCTGCGCGATCTGGGCGCCGAGGCCATCGCCGACGACGACCTCTTGGCCGTGATGCTGCGGAACTTGCGGCGGGCCGGGCTGGCCCACGAAGCGGCCCGCGTGCTGCAGCAGCGGATTGACCTCGAGCGCAATCGCCCCGGCGTGGGCGAAGGCGTAGGTAAGGACCGCGCCAATTCGGACCGGATCGCAGAGCTGAACCTCGAGCTGAGCCTGCTCAAGCTCGACGACCTCAACGACCCAGTGGCGGCGCGCAAGGAAGTCGAGGCTGCGCTGCAGGCGTCCCCCGACAACCCCGCCGCGCTGGCCGCGCTGGGGCGGCTGCACCTCAAGTCGAACGACTTCGCCGGCTATTCGGCGACGCGTGTGCGCGAAGCCAAGGCTCTGTCGGGCAAGCCAGAGGCGGTCGAGGCGCTGTTGGATGCGGGCCGCGTCTACCGCGAGCAGCTGGCGCAACCGGATCAGGCCCGGGCCTGCTTCGAGGCGGCGCTGCGTGAAGCGCCGTCCAACGCCGAAGCGCTGCAGGCCCTGGCCGCGTTGCTGGCCGCCGAGTCGAGCTGGGACGAGGCGCGCAAGGTTCTGGGACGGCAGCTGGAGATCACCGCCGATCCCACCGCGCGCGCGACCGTCCTCAGCGATCTGGCGCGCGTGGCGTGGGAGGGGTTCAGCGACGCCGCCGAGGCCCAGCGCTACCTCGACGAGGCGCTGACGCTGGTCCCCGACCACCTGCCCGCGATCCTGGAGATCGCGGACATCTACTACAAGGAAGGTCAGTGGGAACAGGCCGAGAAGCGGCTGGGCGAAGCCGTCCGGCGCCTGCGCCACCAGCCCCAGCAGGCGGCGCGCCTATTCCAGCGCCTGGCGGAGATCCACGAAAAAACCGGCAAGCTGGACGAGGCGTACCGGCAGCTCCTCGAGGCCGACAAGATGGGACCCGGACAGCTGCTGACGAAGCT
Organism: uncultured Pseudomonadota bacterium; assembly: GCA_963737345.1. GTDB lineage: Bacteria > Myxococcota_A > Polyangia > Fen-1088 > Fen-1088 > JADGRB01. Next base: position 948,677 of record CAVTSM010000003.1, read on the forward strand.
GTCCATGGGCGAGAACCGGTTCCGGGCCGGCAAGTGGCGGGAGGCGGCCCTGCACCTGGGGACGCTGGCCGAGCATCCGGACGCGGCGCTTTACCCGGACGAAGTCGCCGATGCGCTGGGGCACGCGGCGCAGGCCGAAATCAAGCTGCGGCGCCCCGAGCACGCCATCCAGCTGTACGAAGCCGCGCTGGGGCTGCGGGCCGGACACCGCGCCTCGCTGCGAGCGCTGGCAGACCTGGCCTTGGAGCGCGGCGAGCGCGAAAAGGCGGCCAGCTACTTGCGGCGGCTGTCCGAGGAGTCACCTGACCGGGCCGAGCGCGCCCAGACCCTCGAACAGCTGGGCGACCTTTACCTGGAAGTCGACGACGACGAGCAGGCGCTGTGGGCGTACCACGAGGCGCGCAAGGCGTTCGGCGGCCCGTCCGAAGAGCAGGTTGCTCTGCTGGAAAAGACGTTGAAGGTGCAGCGGTCGCGGGGCGACGTCGAGGGGGCCGCGGCGACGTCGGCCACCCTCATCGAGCTCGTCAAGGATCCGCAGGAGCGGGCCGAGCGCCGCCGCGACGCCGCCGTGCTGCTGGCCGAACAGGGCAACGTCGCCGACGCGGCGGCCCTGCTCGATCAGTCGCTGGGCGAGAATCCGTGCGACGAGGGGGCCCTGGCCGCGCTGTGCGAGCTGGCCGACCGGCTGCCCCGCACCTTCGACCTGGACGCGCGGCTGATCCGCGCCCTGACCGAGCTGCCGCCGCCCGCAGACCAACCGGCCGCCCGGGCCCGGCGGGCCACCTTGTGGCAGCAGCACGCGGAGCTGCTGGAGCCGAAGGATCCGAGGGGGGCGATTGCCGCTTACGAGCAGGTCGTGGCGCTGACCCCCGAGCAGCTTCCGGCGCGCGAGGCGCTGGCGTTGCTTTACGGCCAGGCGCCGGAACACGAGTCGGCGGCGCTGGAAAATCACCGGCAGCTTCTGAACGCGGACATCACGCGATCGTCGTCGCTGCGGGCGCTGGGATCGCTTTACCTCCGTCGCGGGCAGCTGGATCGGACCCGTTGCTGCTACGAGCTGCTGGCCCTGCTCGGCACGGCGACCCCGGCCGAGCGGACCTTCCTCGACGAAAATCGCGCCGTCGAGCTGAAGCCGGACGATCCCTACGCCGGGGTCATCGACGAGCAGGACCGCAGCCAGCATCTGTCGCTCGGCGAGGCGATGGTCATGTCCGAGATCTTCTCCTGCCTGTGGGCCGGCGCGCCGGGGCTGGTCGGGCAGCGGCTCGAGGACTTCGGCGTCTCTTCGCGCGATAAGGTTTCGCCCATGGCGGAGATGGACCTGGGGCGCATCTACGGGCAGGTCGCGAAGGCGCTGAGCAACAAAAAGACGGCCGTTTACGTGCGGGCGGAGGGCGCCACGCAGGAGGTGACCATCGCCGTGCAGGCGCCGCCCGCGCTGATCCTGGCTCCGTCGCTGGCCGACGGTGCTTCCGCGGCCGAGGTTCGCTTTCGGATCGCGCGCGGGCTCGAGCTGACGCGCCCGGAGTACATCCTGGCGGCGGGGGTACGCCCCAAACAGTTCACGGCCTTGTTCGCCAGCGTGCTGCGCGCCTTTCACCCGCGACACGCCAAGCGCCGGACGGCCGCCGGGGACGTCGCCGCCGAACAGGCCGCCAAACTCAAGAAGAACGTCCCCTACAAGGTCTCGAAACAGCTGGTCGAGTTGTTCCAGAAGCTGGGGAACACTTCGTGGAGCTCACTTCGCTGGCGAACGGTCGTTCACCAGATCGGTAACCGCACGGGCCTGGTGCTGTGCGGCGACCTGCCGATCGCCGCCCAGATCGTCCTTCGCGACGAGGCGGGGCTGTCCGTCGAAGAGGCCATCACGCCCGAAGCGATTCGGCGGCTGGCCACGACCAACGAGCCGCTGCGCGAGCTGCTCCGGTTCGCGATCAGCGAGGATTACTTCGTCCTGCGCGAGAAGCTGGGCACCGCCCTGGCCAAAGCGGCCGCGGCCTAACCGCCAGGCAACTAACCGAGCGCGCGCACGCGATCGAGCCAAGCCGCCAGGTCGGGCGGCCAGGGGCTGGTGAACGAGAGAAGCGCCCCCGTGACGGGGTGGGCGAAACCCAGCGTGGTGGCATGAAGCGCCATACGTGGCGCCGGGGCGGCCGGAAACGGGGCCCCGTATTTCGGGTCGCCCAGCACGGGGTGGCCGACGCCGCGGGCGTGCAGCCGGATCTGATGCGTCCGCCCGGTCTCGAGGCGGCAATCCAGCAACGTCGCCCGATTGCCCAACCGCTCGCGCACGGCGACGTGAGTCACGGCCGGGCGGCCGGCCACCGGCGCCTCGATGCGCGCAAGGCCGTCCGGAAAGGCGCCGGCCACCACCGCCAGGTAGGCGCGCTCGAGATCGTGCGTGCGAAACCGTTCGGACAGGATGCGATTGGCGGCGTCGGTCTTCGCGAACACCAAGAGGCCGCTGGTCTCGAGATCGATCCTGTGCACCACGAAGACCGGCCCACCGCCCTGCCGGCGTTCCAGCATCGACGCGAGATTGTTGCGGTCACTCTCGGGCGTCGGCGCGGTCAGCAAGCCGGAGGGCTTGTCGACGACCACGATGTCCGCGTCTTCGAACACGATCGCAAACGCGGGAAGCCGGGCCTCGTCCTCGCCGCGCGCTTGGCGACCCGGACGTCCGGTGGCGCGGGCCAGGGCCCCGCCGACGACCGCGACCACCTCTTCGCCGGCGTGCATCGCGCGCCCGGCGATCTTGACCCGGCGACCATCGATGAACACGCCGCCGATGTCCAGCAGGACACGGGCCTGGCGCCGGGACAGTCCAGCCACGCGCGAAGCCAACACTTGGTCCAGGCGGCGGCCGGCATCCTCGTCCGTGACGGTGAAGGTTTCGCGTCGGGGACCGCCGGTCACGGCCGCACCTTACAGCATTGACAGCCGGCTGGACCGGCGCGTTTACTGACCTTCTTGGATCGGAAACAACGCTTTTACGTCTGGCTTACGGCGCTGTTCGTCGCGGCGCTGGTCACGGGCGACTTCGTGGGCGGCAAGTTCTGGGTGTTCTTCGGGCACAACCTGTCGGCCGGCATCATCCCCTTCCCGCTCACGTTCGTTCTGACCGACATCGTCAACGAGTTCTACGGCACCGAAGGGGCGCGCCGGTTGACGTTCGTCGGCCTGGGCGCCGCGGCCTTCGTGTGGGCGATCATCACGCTGTCCCTGCACCTGCCGACCAGCCCCGACTCGCCGATCCCGCACGCCGTCTTTCAAGGGGCCTTCGGCACCTCCGCGCGCCTCTACGTCGCCTCCCTGACCGCGTACCTGATCGGGCAACTGCTGGACATCTCGATCTTCCTGACCCTGCGCAAGCTGACCGGCCACCGGCTGTTGTGGCTGCGCTCGACTGGGTCGACCGTCTTTTCGCAGATGGTGGACAGCCTGTCGGTCAGCTTCGTGTTCCTCGTCGGCACCCGCCCGATGGGCTTCATCCTCGGAAACGCCGTCAACAACTACGTCGGCAAGCTGATCATGGCGGTGCTGCTGACCCCGCTCATCTATCTGGGCCACGCGATCTTGCGCCGCCATTTCCACGTGCCGGAAGTGGCGGTCAAGGAGGCGGCAGCCTAGGCGACCTAGCCGCCGGCCGCGCGATGTGCTTACGCGGGCGGGGGCGGCGCTGAAGGCGCCGGGTGCGGCGCCAGGATGCCCAGCTTCGGCATCTCGGTCAGCACCAGCGGCAGCAGCTCGTCCATCCGCTTGACGAACAGGATCTCGATCTCGTTGCGCGGCTGCTCCGGAATGTCGGTCACGTCCTTGCGGTTGCGCTCGGGCAGGACGACCCGCTTGATGCCGGCACGGTGAGCGGCCAGGAATTTTTCTTTGATGCCGCCGACCGGCAGCACCAGCCCACGCAGGGTGATCTCGCCTGTCATGGCCACGTCGTTCCGGATCGGCTTGTTGGTCAGCAACGAGGCCATGGCGATGAACATCGTCACGCCCGCCGAGGGCCCGTCCTTGGGAATGGCGCCCGCTGGGATGTGGACGTGGATGTCGGTCTTTTCGAGGAAGTTCTCCTCGAGCCCCAGCCAGCGCGCGCGCGAACGGATGAACGACAGCGCGGCCTGCGCCGACTCCTTCATCACGTCGCCCAGCTGGCCGGTCAGCACCAGCTGCCCCTTGCCGTTCATCTTCGTCGCCTCGATGAACAGGATGTCGCCGCCCACCGGCGTCCAGGCAAGGCCGGTGGCCACGCCCGGCTCCGCGGTCCGCTCGGCGACCTCGGAGATGTGTTTGGCCGGGCCCAACAGCTCGCCGATGCGCTCGGCGGAGATCTTCTCGTTTGGCTGGGCCTTGCCCTCCGCCACCAGCACCGCGATCGCTCGGATGACGTTCGCCACCTCGCGCTCCAGGTTGCGTACCCCCGCTTCGCGCGTGTAGCTGTCGATCACCTCGGCGACCGCCGCGTCCTCGAACGTGAGCTTCTCGTTCGACAGGCCGTGCTCCTCGAGCTGCTTGGGGATCAGGAAGTGCTTGGAGATGGACAGCTTCTCTTCGCGCGTGTAGCCCGGCAGCTCCAGGACCTCCAAGCGGTCGCGCAGCGCCGGCGGAATCGGGTCCATGATGTTCGCCGTGGCGACGAACATGACCTTCGACAGATCGAACGGCACCTCGAGGTAATGGTCCGAGAAGGTGTGGTTTTGCTCGGGGTCCAGGACCTCTAGCAAGGCGGCTGCGGGGTCGCCACGGAAGTCGTGGCCCAGCTTGTCGATTTCGTCGAGCATGAACACGGGGTTGTTCGATCCCGCCTTCTTCATCCCCTGAACCAGGCGCCCGGGCAGCGATCCGACGTACGTGCGGCGGTGCCCGCGGATCTCGGCCTCGTCGCGCACGCCGCCCAGCGAGATGCGAATGAACTTGCGTCCCAGCGACCGGGCGATCGATCGCCCCAGCGACGTCTTGCCGACGCCCGGCGGCCCGACCAAGCACAGGATGGGCCCCTTCTTGTCGCTCTTCAGCTTGCGCACTGCCAGGTACTCGAGGATGCGCTTCTTCACCTTCTCGAGGTCGTAGTGGTCGGTGTTCAGGATGTCGCGCGCGGCCTGGATGTCGAGCTTGTCCTCGGTCGAAATCGCCCACGGCAACTCGACCAGCCACTCCAAGTAGGTGCGCGTGACGGTGTACTCAGCCGACGACGGCTGCATCACCTTGAGCCGCTCGAGCTGCTTCATCGCCACCTTCTCGGTGTCGGGCGGCATCTTGGCGGCGACGATCTTCTCTCGGAAGTCGTCCAGGTCGCCCCCGCTCTCGTCGATCTCGCCGAGCTCTTCTTTGATGGCCTTGAGCTGCTGGCGAAGGACGTACTCGCGCTGGTTGCGCCCCATCTCTTCCTGCACCTGGCTGTTGATCTTCTCGCGAACCTTCAGCACCTCGTGCTGGCGCGACAAGAACTGCAGCACCTTGCGCAACCGGGTCTTGAGGTCGAACGTCTCGAGGACGTCCTGCTTCTCGTCGACCTGCACGTCCAGGTTCGAGATGATGACGTCAGAGAGCTGCCCGGGCTCGACGACGCTGTCGACCAGCGCGCTGGCCTCTTTGGGCAGCTCCGGCATCAGCTTGATGACCCGCTTGGCGACGTCCTTGACGTTCGACACCAGCGCATCCAGCTCGACGTCCGAGGCCGGCGAATCGGGCAGCGCCTGGACGCGGGCGGTCATGAACGGGTCCTGGCCGCCGATTTCCAGGATCCGGATGCGCGAAACCCCCTGCAGGATGACGGAGAAGTTGTCCTTGGCCAGCTTGATGACCTTGAGGATTCGCGCCGCACACCCGACCATGTAGAGGTCGCTGGGCCCCGGCTCCTCGGTCCGCGCGTCGCGCTGGGTCACGATCCCGATGACGGGGCGCTCCTTCGAGATCGCCTCCTCGACGAGCTTCACGGACTTCTTGCGGCCGACATCGATCGGGATGATCGACCCCGGGAACAGCACGGAGTTCCGCAACGGCAGGATCGAGATGACGTCGGGGACCTCGACGGGTCCTTCCGGCACCGGCTTTTTGGTCGCCATGGATCTATCGTAGACGGGTCCACCCCTCGGCGCCAGTCGCACCGTAAGGAGACCCACCGCCCGTCCTCGGGTCGATGGGCGCGGGCGTGGTAAAATGACGTCCCTTCGGTGCCTAGGCTCCCGTCGCCGGGGCTCTCGTCGATGAGACCTACCGCGACCTCTTCTCCGAAATAGGCTTGGGCTGCGGGGTCAGGGTGTGGACGGTGGCGCCCGCCGACGATGCCGTGCCGCCCGCCGCCAGGGCCGGCCCGCCGACGTCGCGGTTGATGCCGTGGTGGGCCAGAACCTTCACCTCGATCTTGCGCGCGACGTCCGGGTGTTCGCGCAGGTACTGCTTGGCGTTCTCGCGGCCCTGGCCGATGCGGTCGCCGCCGAACCCGAACCAGGCGCCGGACTTTTCGACGGCGCCGCACTCCGCACCCAGATCGATGAGATCGCCTTCGTGGCTGATGCCTTCGCCATAGAGAATGTCGAACTCGACCTCGCGGAACGGCGGCGCCATCTTGTTCTTGACGACCTTCACGCGCGTCCGGTTGCCGACCACCTTTTCGCCATCCTTGAGAGCGCCGACGCGCCGGATGTCCATGCGGACGCTGGCGTAGAACTTCAGCGCGTTGCCGCCGGTGGTCGTCTCGGGGTTGCCGAACATGACGCCGATCTTCATGCGGATCTGGTTGATGAAGATGACCAGCGTGTTCGACTTGGAGATGGTGCCGGTCAGCTTCCGGAGCGCCTGGCTCATGAGGCGCGCCTGAAGGCCGACGTGGGCGTCGCCCATCTCGCCCTCCAATTCGGCCCGCGGCGTGAGCGCCGCCACCGAGTCGACGACGATGACATCGACGGCGCCGGAGCGAACCAGCATCTCGGTGATCTCCAGCGCCTGCTCGCCGCAGTCCGGCTGCGACACCAGCAGATCGTCCGTGCGCACGCCCAGCTTGCGGGCATAGCCGACATCCAGCGCGTGCTCGGCGTCGACGAACGCGCAGATGCCGCCCATCTTCTGGGCCTCGGCCACCGCGTGCAGGGCCAGCGTCGTCTTGCCGGAAGACTCGGGGCCGTACACCTCGATGATGCGGCCGCGCGGCAGCCCGCCCACACCGAGAGCGATGTCCAGGCCCAGCGATCCCGTCGGGACCACCTTGACCTCGGGAGGGGCCAGCCCTTCGCCGAGCCGCATGATGCTCCCTTTGCCGAACTGCTTTTCGATCGTCGAGACCGCCAGATCGATCGCCTTGTCACGAGCCGGATCGCGCTCGCGCACGGCGGCCGGCGCCGGTTTGGCCTCGATGGGCTTGGCTTCGGATTTGAGGTCGGACTTGTCGGCCTTTTCGGTCGCGGTCGGGGTCGTCGCCATGTGATCTCTCCTGGTCAGTTGGAAGCCAAAGCGGCGCGCTGCCGCAAAACGTAGGTCGAGCCGGCGTGGTCCGGACCGCCACCCAGCTGGCTTTCGTAAACGTGAAGCGCGTCGACGGTCGCGACGCCAAAGGTGCGTTCACCAAGACGGGCCAGCGCCGGGCCCGCGTCGACCGCCACCTTGGCGCGGCCCACGGTCACGTGGCCGCGAAACGCACGTGTCTCTCTTTCGCCGATGCCGGCCGTATTGGCCGCCGTCTCGACCAGCGCGGCCGCCTTTTGCAGACCGCCCGTCCGGTCGTCGATGCCCGCCCAGATGACGTTTGCCCGGCGGGCCGACGGAAAAGCCCCCATTCCGCGAACGGCGATGTCGAACGTGCGCAACGCCGCCAGCGCCACCTGCAGGTCGGCGCCGAAAATCGCCAGCTTGGCCGCGTCGACGTCCCCCAGGAACTTCACGGTCACGTGCAGGTTCTCGACCTTCCGCGACCAGCGCACGCCGGGCAGCGCCGGCGCGAGCTCGGCAGCCACACCGAACACGGCCTGCTGCACGGCAGGCGGCAGCGGCACCGCCACGAAGCTGCGGACCGCCTTTTCGCCCCCAGCGACGGTCATCGCTTGCGGGTGTCGAAATAGCGCCGCGCCAGATCCAGCGCGTAGTAGGCGGCCGCCGTCCGGACGCGTTCCCGGGTGCCGGCGAACAGCTTGGTCGACGTCCGGGTCGTGCCTGGGCCGCAGATCGCGAAACAGACCGTGCCAACCGGTTTGTCAGGCGCCCCGCCCTCCGGCCCTGCCACGCCCGTGATCGCCACAGCCACCGACGAACCGCACACGCGCTTGGCCCCTTCGGCCATCTCGCGCGCCGCCGGCTCGCTGACCGCGCCGAAGTCGGCGATCGTCTCGGGCTTGACGCCGAGGACGCTGGTCTTCACGTCATTGGAATAGGCGACGATGCTGCCGCGGAAAAAATTGCTGGCCCCGGCCTCGGTCGTGGCCAACTCGCCCGCCAACCCACCGGTGCAGGATTCGGCAAAGGCCAGGGTCGCCTCTTGCGCGCGCAGCGCCTTGGCCACCGCGGCCACGAAGGTCTCCCCGTCGACGCCGTAGATCCCGGGGCCGATTCGCTTGCGGATCTCGGAGTCGACCTTGTCGACAATCGCCTTGGCCGACGCCTCGTCCGGTTGCCGGACGACCAACTTGACGTGGTTGACCGGAGCAGAGGTCCGAAAGTGCAACGTCGCTCCGTCGATGCCGTTCAAAATGCCGGCCAGACGGTGGTCGATGTGCGACTCGCCCATCCCATAGAGGTGCCACGTGCGCACCGCCGGCGGTGGTCCACCGATTTCGGCCAGGCGGCGGTTCAGCCGCGGCAGCACCTCTTCGGTGAAGATCTTTTCCATCTCGCGCGGGACGCCTGGCAGAAAGTACGCGTCGGCGCCGCCCAAGAGCAGCGTGAAGCCGGGCGCGATGCCGGCGGCGTTGGGGAGCGCCTCGGCCCCGTTCGGCACGCGCACCTGGCGCAGGTTGTTGGGCGTCATCTCGAACCCGTGGGTCGAGAATCGCTTCTTCATCGCCTCCAGCGAGGGTTCGTCGGCGTGCGTCCCGGTGGCCAGCAGCTCCGCGACGGCGTCGACGGTCCGGTCGTCTTCGGTCGGTCCCAGCCCGCCGGTCGAGATGATGAGGTCCATCTCGGCCCGCAGGCGAACCAGCGCGGCCCGGATGGACTGCGGGTCGTCCGACACGACCACCTGCTCGACGACCTCGTACCCGAGCTCGAACAGCCGCTCGGCGATGAAGGCGGCGTTGGTGTTGCTGATTTCGCCGCGAAGCACCTCGTCCCCGATGGCGAGCAGCGCCGCGCGCTGCGGAATGCGCCTGGAACTAGACATTTGAGCAGGTACCCTATCCGCCGATGATCGGGATGTCAACGATTTGTCGACCTGGTTTTCTGGACGCCCCCGACCGTAAGGGGGCGCGCGGTTCGGCGATCAATTGACGCCCCGGGACCTCGCCGGTACGCTCGACCGAACCGATGCGCATTCGCTATGCGGCGAAGACCGATGTCGGCCTCAAGCGCAACCACAACGAGGATTACTTCTCGTTGATCGAGGACGAACAGCTGTTTCTGGTGGCCGACGGGATGGGCGGACACGCCTCGGGCGAGGTCGCGTCCAAAATGGCCGCCGACGTCATCCAAGAGTTCTACGCCCGGACCAAAGACGAAGAGGCGACCTGGCCATACAAGATGGACCGCCACCTGTCGTACGTCGAAAATCGGCTGGTGGTCGGGATCAAGATGGCCAACCAGCGCATCTTCCAGGCCGCCAGCAAGGAGATGAGGCTGAAGGGGATGGGGACCACCATCGTCAGCGGCCAGGTGGTGGGCGACAAGTTCTACATCGCGCACGTGGGCGATTCGCGCGCCTACCGCATCCGGGGCGGCACGATTCAGCAGATGACCCGCGACCACTCGCTGCTCGAGGACTACAAGGACGCAAAACCCAACATGTCCGAGGACGAGCAGCGGAAGTTCCCGCACAAGAACGTGATCACGCGGGCGCTGGGCATGCGCGAGCACGTGCAGGTCGACGTGCTGGCCCACGACATTCAGGACCGGGACACGTTCCTGCTCTGCTCGGACGGACTATCGGGGATGGTCGAAGACGCCAAGCTGCTCGAGGTGGTGCGCGCCGCGCCGGACCTGGAGAGCGCGGTGGCCGGCCTGATCGAGGCCGCCAACGCGGCTGGTGGCACCGACAACATCACGGTGCTCGCCCTGCAGTGCGCGAACTGAGCCGCCCGGCCGAAAGCTAGAAGTTGAACCCCAGCGCCATGCCCACGCGCGTGGCGCCCCGGGCGGCGTCCGTCACGTCGCCGCCGACCGGCCGTGGCGTGCCGGGGGCGCCGGCCGCGACCTGCAACGGCACCCCGGGGACGCCGACGTCGTTCAGCGCCACCTGGACGTCGACCTTCAGGACAATCGCGGGCCGCGGGCGATAGTCCAGCCCGCCCCGCACGAAGCCGCGCGCGCTCGATGGCGCCTCGGGCGCCAGCTGCCCCGGCCCCGTGATCGCCGGCGGGTTGTAGTTGTAGGGGGACATCTGGCTGCGCGCATTGATGTTCTCGTACGCCGCAAACAGCTCCAACGCCTGCTTGCCGCCCGGGCCGGCCAGCTGCAAGAGGTCGTAGCCGAGCTCGACGTAATAGCCGCGCCCGCGCGCCGGGACCGCGCTTTGCCCCAGCAGGCCCAGATAGTCGTTCACGAGGTACGAGTTGACGACGTAGAGGCGGGCGTACTCGGCGCGCACCGTAACTCCGTGCCGGCGGTAGCGGAGGTCCCCCTCGACCAGACCGGAGCGAACGCCGGACAGCTCCGGCAGCCCGTGCGCCGCTCCGCCGATGTACCCGGCCGCGCCCACGATGAGCCCCGGGGGCCAGTCGGCCAGCTCCAGGCGGCCAGTCACGGCGGCGTCGTGGATGGCCAGGTTGCTGCCATCGCCGCGGCCGCCCCACAGCGGCGCCACGGGTGAAAAGCCGCTGGCGTCCAGGCCGCTCACGACCGCGCCCTGATAGCGGAGCCCGGGGACGACCTCGCCGAAGATTCCAGCGCCCAGTTCCCGCCAGACCATCGGGATGATCAGCTGGTCCGTCAGCGGGCGGTCGACTGCCAACTCTGCGGTGGGCTCCGGCTCGAGGTTGCCGAGGCCCAGCGGCATCCGCATCAACCCCGCGCGCGTGCCCAGCGCCCGGAGGGGCGCCGCCTCGATGAGGGCCTCCTGCATCCCGAAGTGACGGCCGTCCTCGACCTGCGCTGCGACCGCCAGCCGCAGCCACTCGAGGGGCCGGTGCTCGAAGGAAAGAACGATCCACCGCAGCTTGGCGTTCGCGTTGGATGACTCGTCGACGAACAGCTGCCCCTCGCCCCAGGCGCCAATCTTGGTCCTAGGGCGGAAGCCGTGGAACGCCGCCGATCCGATTGCGCGACCTGCCGGGGCGCCTGCACCGGGAGGCGCGGGAACCGATGGATGCGTGCCCGCCTCGGTGGTCGCCGGCGCGAGTGTCGGCCAAGGAAAGGGGCCGGCGGATGGCGGCGCCGGCGCAGGCGCGGGCACGGCGACGGGCTTGGGCGGCGCCGGCGCAACGGGCTTGACGGCCGTCGGCCATGACGCCGGCGCGGCGGGCTTAGGCGCGGGCGGCGTCGCCAGACCGGGCGGAAGCGGCTCGTCGGCGTCCGGCGCCGCGGGGCGCACGACCGGAGAGGCAGCCGGCCGCGCGCCCGAAGGAGCCGGCGGAGGGGTGCCAGCCGCTGGGCCGGGAGGCGCGGGCGGATCCGGCAGGTCGTCCGCGGCCACGGCCGGCGCGCAGCAGCCCAACACGGCGGCCAGCACGGCCGCACGCCTCAGCACCGAAGCTGGCCCCCATACGCAATGGTGCCGCAACCTGCCCTCGTCGCCCACGAGATTACCGCGCCGCATTGGTCCCGTCGCGAAACTGATCGGATGATGCGGGTTGGGGCTGGAGGGCGGCCGCAGCCGCCGGCTCGTCAAACCCGGCCGCGGCGAGCGGCGCGCGAGACCGGATCGGGCTCGCGGCCGGCGGCAAGGCCGGGGCAGGCACCGCCAGCGATACCACGCGCCCGTTCGCAGAGCCCAAAAAGCTCATGTCGGTGCCGGAGCACGTTGAAGCCCATCCGTCGCGCGGCGGAATCCTGCAGCTGCTCGATCTCGTCGCTCTCGAATTCGATGATGAAGCCGCACGCGTCGCAGATCAGATGATCATGGTGGGCGCGCCCTTCGGCGACTTCGTACAACGTCTGTCCCGGGCCGAAGTGACGTGCCGCCGCGATCCCGGCCTCTTCCAGCAGCTTCACCGTGCGGTAGACGGTGGCCAAGCCCACCCGCGGGTACTTGCGGCGGGCCGACGACAGCAGGTCTTCCAGCGCCACGTGGCCGGACGAACGCAAGAAAGCGTCGACGATCGCCTCACGCTGCTGGGTGGTCTTCAGCCCCTTGCGTTCGAGGTAGGCGCGCCAGTGCTGTTTCGGGTTCGGGTGAGTGGTTGCGCCGCCCGCCGCCCGCTTCGTCACGCTTGCTGTCGCCATTTGATCGAGCACCCCATCGACGGCCGCTGCGGCGCGGGAACCGGCTGGCCGGCCAGCACCGCCTCCAGCGCGTCCGCAAGCTCGCGCCGGGTGACCTTGTTCTCGTCTTTCCACGAATCGTCGATGCGCCCCCGATAGGCGAGCTTTCGATCGCGCCCGTAGGCGAAGATGTCGGGCGTGCAGACGGCGCCGAAGGCGCGCGCGACGTCCTGGGCCTCGTCGTGCAGGTACGGGAACCCGTACTCCTTTTCGCGCCAGCGGTCGCGCAGCTTATCGAAGGCATCGTCCGGGTAACCTTCGGCGTCGTTCGCGCAGATCGCGACGAATTGAACGCCGCGCGGCCCCAGCTCGCGCGCCAGCCGGATCAGCCGATCCTCGACCGCCTTCACATATGGGCAGTGATTGCAGATGAACATCACGCACAACACCGGCGAGGCGGCGAAGTCGTCGCGCGCGTACGTCTTGCCATCGACGGCAGGAAGGCTGAAGCCCGGGCAAGGTGCGCCGAGCTCGGGCGGAGGGGTTTCGACGGCCATGGGCCGGTAGAATACAACGACGCCGACGCGAAGGCGGCACACTCCGTTGTGGAACGGCCATGCGGTTCCAGGTACAACAGAAAACGCATGCCCGGCGAAGGGAAAACCGAAGGGAAAGCCGATCCCGACGCGACAGCCGCGGGTGGCGCGCTGGCCGAGGCCGCCCGGTTCGAAGAGATCCTGGGGCGCCTGCGGGGACTCGTCGAGCGTCTGGAAGGGGGAAACCTGCCCCTGGAAGAAAGTTTGCGCGCCTTCGAAGAAGGCATGGATCTGTGCCGCCGCGGGACCGCCATCCTGGACGGCGCCGAGAAGAAGGTCGAGCTGCTGCTGGGCAACGCCGCCGCCCCCCGCCTCACCCCGTTCGATCAGACCTGATGACGACACCCGCTGATTCCTTGGGCGGCTGGGTTGAAGTCCAGCGCGCCGCGCTGGCGGGTCTGCTGGAACAGCGGCTCGCGCCGCCGGCCGACGGCGATCCGGGCCGGCTGGTCGAGGCGATGCGGTACTCGCTGCTGGCGCCGGGCAAGCGGATCCGGCCGCTGCTGGCGCTGGCCGCCGCCGAGACGGCGGCCGGCGTCGACGACAACGTGCGGCTGGCGGCGGCGTCGGTCGAGCTGGTGCACTGCTACTCGCTCATTCATGACGACCTGCCGGCCATGGACGACGACGACTTTCGCCGCGGTCGTCCCAGCAACCACAAGGTGTTCGGCGAGGCCACGGCGATTCTGGCGGGCGACGCCCTACTGACGCTGGCCTTCGAATGGATCGCCGAAGCGGGCGAGCGAGCCGGCGCCCCCGAACGGTATCTGCGCGCCTCGCTGGCGCTGGCGCGCGGCGCGGGCGCCCGGGGCATGGTGCGCGGTCAGGCCCGCGACCTGGGTGAGTCACCACCCGACACGCTCGCAGGGTTGGAAGTCCTACATGCGGAGAAGACCGCCGCCCTCTTCCGATCGGCGCTGGAAGTGGGCGCGCTGGCCGCCGGCGCCTCGCCCCAGACGGTCACGATCCTGGCACGTTACGGTGAGGCTTACGGAATCGCGTTTCAGCACGCGGACGACCGCGACGACGCCGAGCACGACCAACACGCGGTGGCTGCCCGCGCCCGACTGCAGGCGCTGGTGGCGGAGGCCTGCGCGCTCGTCACCCCACTCGGCCCCGCCGGCGGCCGCCTGGCGAATTTCGCGCGGGCCTTGATTCGTGCGGCGGAATAGTTTGTGATAGCCTAGGGGTGCGGATGGGGGCCGACGAGAGAACCCATATCTTCGAGCCGCAGGCGCCGGTGACGGGGGTCAAGCGAGACCGCGCCTACCTGGTGGTCCTGGCCGGCGCGAGCGTCGGGGAGATGTACAAGGTCGAGACCGACACGACGGTCATCGGCCGTGGTCAGAAGGCACACATCCGGTTGCTGGACGACGGCATCTCGCGCGAGCACGCGCAGGTGGTCATCGAAGGGAACAAGGTCTTCCTTTGCGACCTCGGATCGACGAACGGCACGTTCTGCAACGGCATCAAGGTCGACCGCAAAGAGCTGGCTGACGGCGACAAGATCCTGGTCGGATCGACGACAATCCTGAAGTTCACGTACCACGACAACCTGGATGAGATCTTCCAGAAGCAAATGTACGAATCGGCCCTGCGCGACGGGCTGACCAAGGCCTTCAACAAGAAGTACTTCACCGATCGGCTCGAGAGCGAGCTGACCTTCGCCATCCGGCACTCGTCGGCGCTGGCGCTGGTGATGTTCGACATCGATCACTTCAAGAAAGTGAACGACACCTACGGACACCAGGCCGGCGACTACGTGCTGAGCGATATGTCGGCCTTGCTGACCACCACCCTGCGCGCCGAGGACGTGTTCGCCCGGTACGGCGGGGAAGAGTTCGCGGTCATCTGTCGTGGCATCGACCTGTCTCAAGCCCAGGTCGTCGCCGAGCGCATGCGCAAAGCGGTCGAAAAGCACCGGTTCGTGCACGAAGGGACGGTCATTCCGGTCACCATCAGCGTCGGTGTCACCGGGCTGCCCGACCCCGTCGTCAAGGACGCCAGCGAGCTGGTTTCCCGCGCGGACAAGGCGCTTTACAAGTCGAAGCACGGCGGCCGGAACCGCGTGACGGTTTTTCAGGGCGCCTGAGACGCAGAAAAAATCAGCTGATCCGCTGGTTTTTTTGCCGCGCGCGCTCCGGGTTCGTAGTCTGACCGGGTGTCGAGAGCCGCGATCGTCGTTGGTGCCCTGCTGGCGCTGGCGGGTGCGGGCGCTCACGCTTCGCCTGGCGACGACGATGGCGACCGCGAGGACGCCCCTTTACCAACCCGAACCACCGCCAAGCCCGTCGCGTTCGAACGCGCCTGGCTGGAGCCGTTCTTTCAGAAAGGCCCCGCCAAACAGGCGGTCGAACGGTTTCGCGCCGAAGACTGGGCGGCCGCCGAGACCGGTTTTGCACGCGCGCTGAAGTCGCTGCGCGGTGGCGAGCGGCTGGCGGCCACCGACATGTTGGCGCTTTCGCGTTTGAACCAAGGCGACTGGGCGGGTGCCGGGCGCCTGTTCGAAGAGCTC
The DNA here is from genome assembly GCA_963737345.1 of uncultured Pseudomonadota bacterium. Taxonomy (GTDB): domain Bacteria; phylum Myxococcota_A; class Polyangia; order Fen-1088; family Fen-1088; genus JADGRB01. The sequence continues at coordinate 964,289 of CAVTSM010000003.1, forward strand.
TTCACCACCTACCCGCGCCTCGGGCCCTATCACGCCTACAACGCGGCCCGATGCCGGCTTCGGCGCGGAGACTGGGCGGGCGCGCTCGACTGGGCGGCGAAGGTCCCAGCCGGCAGCGTGCCTCAGGCTGAGGCGGCGCTGGTGCGAATCGACGCGCTCCGGTCGCTGTCGCGCTGGGGCGAGGCGCTGGCGGCGCTGAACGAGTACCTGACCCGGTTCCCGAACGGGCCCCGCCGCGCGGAGGCGCTGTTCAAGAAGGCGGAAGCGACGGAGAAGGCGATCCCGACCGGACCGTCCTCCGACGTGGTCGCCATCTACCGGCGGGTGTGGGCCGAGGCGCCGCTGGAGGCCTGGAGCGAACGGGCCGCCGATCGCCTCGAGCAGATCGCCGCCGCCCTGCCCGCGCCCGAGGGTGCCACGGTGCGCGGCCGGACGGCCGGCGAGCTGGTCACGCGCGGCATGGTGTTCTTCGACCACAACCGCAACCAGGAATCCGAGACCACCTTGGCAGGCGCCCTCGGCGCCCCCGGGCTGACGCCGGACCTCGACTGCAAGGCTCGCTTTTATCGGGCGCAGTCCGTCTGGAAAGCGCGGCAGCGCCCGCGCGCCGCGCCGTTGTTCGACGAAGCGGACTGGGCTTGCGCCCGCGCCGGCAATCGGGACCTGCACGCCAAGTCGCTGTACCAGGGCGCGCGGTCGTGGGCCTCGGCGGGCAACAGGGACGCCGCCATCACGCGCTACCAGCGGGTCGAAGCCGAGCACGCGGATCACAGCTACGCGGACGACGCACGCATCCGGATGGCCGAGCTCTTGACCGACGCCGGGGACGACGCCGGCGCGGCCAAGGCGCTGGCCGAGGTGCCAGCCCGCTACCCGAAGGGCGATCTCCTGAACGAGGCTTTGTGGCGCCTGGCATTTGGCGCCTGGCGCGCGGGGCACCTCGACGACGCGCTTCATTGGTTGGACGAGAACCTGCGCCTCGTCCCGCACGAAGAGATCTGGTACGCCGAGGGGCGCGTCCAGTACTGGAAGGGGCGGGTCTTCGAGAAGCAGGGGCAGCCCGACGAGGCGCGCGAGTGGTACCAGCGCGCCGTCAAGGAGTACCCGCTGTCGGTCTACGCTTTGCTGTCCCTGGCGCGGTTGCGGGTCGCCAACCGACATGCCGCCGACGCGCTGGTCACTTCGTTGCGCAAGGGGCTGAAGGAGAGCCCGGCCTGGTCGTTCCCGCCGCGCGCCCTCTACGGCGAGCCCGGATTCCTGCGCGCCGTCGAGCTGGCGCGCATGGGCCAGGGCGGCGACGCCCGCCGCGAGCTTGCCAAGCTGGGCTTGGCGACGTCGGCCGAGAAGCACGCGACCAGCGCAGCGGCAGCGGCCGCCGCGGCGGACGGCGAGGACGTCATCTGGATCACCGCCACCCTGCTGGATCGCGGTGGAATGTGGAGCGCCTCCCACACGCTGCCTCGCTACGGCGTGACGAACTACCGGCTGGAGTATCCGAAGGGACTGAACGCGGCCAAATGGAAGCTCGCCTACCCGCGCGCGTTCGCCGCCTACGTCGCCAAGAACACCCGCGCCAATCAGCTGCCCGAGGCCTTGCAGCTGGCGATCATGCGCGAGGAAAGCGCATTTTCGCCGCGCATCGAATCCTTCGCGAACGCCGTCGGACTGACACAGATGCTGGTGAAGACGGCGCGGCGCTTCTCGGACGGCGCGCCGGTCACGCGCGAGACGCTGCTGGACCCCGCCAAGAATCTCGAGCTGGGCGCGCGGTTCCTGGGCTTTCTCTGGAAGCGCTTCGACGGGGCGGCCCCCCTGGCGATCGCCGGCTACAACGCAGGCGAGGCGGCGGTCGACCGCTGGTTGGGCGAGCGGGGCGGCCTCGACATGGACGAATTCATGGAGACCATCCCGTACGACGAAACGCGCAATTACACCAAGCGCGTGCTGGCGTCCTACTTCGCGTACTCGTGGCTCTACGGCGACAAACCGGTGCCAGCGATTCCGCTGCGCGCCCGCGTCACCCCAGCCAAAGGCGAGCACGCCAAGCGTGCGCCGCGCGGCGATTCGACGCCCAAGGGATAATGGCGTTCAGCTAAGCGCCAGGACGCCAGGGACGCCAGGAGCTGGCTGATCCAGAGCTCTGATGGCTGCTCCGGATTTTTTGGCGTTCCTGGCGTTCCTGGCGTTTTATCCGAACGGACTACTTCTTTTTCTTGCGGCGAAACAGCCCGGTCTTCTCGGGGTTCACGCGCTGGCCGCCGGCGGCGGCGAAGGCGCGCAAGTGCTGTTCCTCTTCTTCGGTGAGCGAGCCCGGTACGACCAGCTTGAGGTGGGCCACGACGTCGCCCTTACCGCGGGCGCCCAGGTTGGGCAGCCCCTTGCCCGTCAGGACCACGGTCTCGCCCGGCTGCGTGCCGGCCGCGACCTCCGCCTCGACGTCACCGTCGAGGGTCGGCACCGAAATGCGATCGCCCAGCGCCAGCTGCGGGAAGGTGACCTCGACCTGAGTGTGCAGGTCGGCGCCGTCGCGCTCGAACCGGTCGTCCGGTTCGACGTGCAACACGACGTAGAGGTTTCCGGGCTGTCCGCCGCGCGGGGCGGCTTCGCCCCGGCCCATCATGCGCAACGTCGACCCGTCTTCCACGCCGGCTGGGATGGCGACCTGAAGCGACTCCTGCTGCTCCTCGACGCCGGCGCCGTGGCAGGTGGTGCAGGGGTCGCGCACGACGCGCCCCTCGCCCCGGCAGACCGGGCAGGTCGACGAGATCATCAAGAAGCCCTGCGCGTGCATCACCTGCCCGCGCCCGCCGCAGCGCTGGCACGGCTCGGGGACGCTGCCCGGGGCCGCGCCGGTGCCGCCGCACTTCGAGCAGGCGACGTTCCGGACGATTCTGATTTCCTTCGTGACGCCCGTGGCGGCCTCTTTCAAGGTGACCGAGACCCGGGTCTGGACGTCGTCGCCACGCCCCGGCCCGCGGCGGCCACCTCCTCCACCGAAGATGTCGCCGAAGATGTCGGAGAAGGTCGAGAAGATGTCGCCGACGTCGCGGAATCCGCCGCCGAATCCGGCGCCCGGGCCGGCGTGCCCGAACCGGTCGAAGTGGGCTCGCTTCTGCGGGTCGGAGAGGACCTGGTAGGCCTCCGACGCTTCCTTGAATCTCGCTTCGGCCTCGGGGTTGCCCGGGTTGCGATCCGGGTGAAGCTCCATCGCCAGCTTGCGGTAGACGCGCTTCAACTCGACCGCGTCCGCTGTCCGCGCGACGCCCAGCACCTCGTAATAATCTCGCTTCTCCGACACGATTTGTTTTCTGTTCTAGGAGACAGCCACCGACGGTGTCAATTCCGCCCGGTGGCTTGGTGCTATCTTTGCCCGGTCATGAATCATAGCCCGGGTTTCCTGGCGCTGGTGGCCGAGGCGAAGACGCGCGTCAAAGAGTGCACGATCGCGGAGGTGAAAGCTCGCCTGGACCGCGGCGAGCACTTCCATTTCGTCGACGTGCGCGAAGATCACGAGTTCTCCGCCGATCACGCCCGCGGCGCCCGCCACATCGGCCGCGGCGTGCTCGAGCGGGACATCGAGACGCTGATTCCGGACAAGGACACGCCCGTCATCCTCTATTGCGGCGGCGGATTTCGCTCCGCGCTGGCGGCCGACAACCTCCGGAAGATGGGTTACACGAACGTCATCTCCATGGACGGCGGCATGCGCGCCTGGCGCGAGGCGGGCTACCCGATTGACAAGTAGCGCGGCCGCCGCGGCCCGAACCAGGTCGCCGGAGCCTGACCCCGCCTCGTCGCTGGCGGTGATCCGCAATCAGATCGCGGCCTGCCAGCAATGCCCGCGGCTGCGCGATTACTGCGCGCGGGTCGCGCGCGACAAGAAGGCCGCGCACCGCGACGAGACGTACTGGGGCCGCCCCGTGCCTGGATTTGGCGACCCGGATGCACGCCTCCTCTTGGTTGGGCTTGCGCCGGCGGCCCACGGCGCGAACCGCACCGGGCGGGTCTTCACGGGCGACGGCTCGGGCGACTTCCTGATGGCGGCCCTGAACGCGGTCGGTTTCGCGAACATCCCGACCTCGCGCAGGCCTGACGACGGGCTGGCCCTGCGCGACGCCTACATCCTGTCGGCCGTGCGCTGCGCGCCGCCGGACAACAAGCCCACGCCCGGGGAGATCGCCCGCTGCCGGCCTCACATGGTCGCCGAGATTGGCGCCCTGCCCCGCCTGCGGGTGGTCGTCGCCCTGGGAAAGATCGGGCACGACGCCTATCTGGCCTACGCGGCCGACGCGCTCGGCGTGCGGCCGCGCCCGCGGCCCGCGTTCGGCCACGGCAGCGAGGCGCGGCTGGGCGACGGGCTGCCGATCTTGCTGGGCTGCTACCACCCGAGCCGGCAGAACACCAACACCGGCAAGCTGACCCCGCCCATGATGCGCGCCGTCTTCCAGCGCGCCCGACAGATCCTGGAGACCCCGAATGGCTGACGACCAGTTCCCCGACGACCCCGGCAAGTGGAAGGTCCTGACCCGCGAGTACGTGGCGCGCGAGCCCTGGTACACGGTGCGCGTCGATCGCGTGGCCCTGCCGAACGGGCACGTCATTCCCAAGTATTGGATCAGCGAGTATCCGCCCTGGGTGAACGTCGTCGCCGTGACCAACGACGACGACGTCGTGCTGATCCGCCAATATCGGCACGGCATCGAGAAGGTCGCCTGGGAGATTCCGGCCGGCACCACCGATCCTGGCGACAAGTCCCTGGAAGAAGCCGCCAAGCGCGAGCTGCGCGAGGAGACCGGATATGGCGGCGGGCGCTGGTCGACGCTGGCCACGCTTTCGGCCAACCCTGCCCTGCAAAACAATCTGACCTACACTTTCCTGGCAGAGGGGGTGACCCGCCTGGGCGACGCCGCACCGGAGGCGAATGAAGAGATGAGCGTCCGGTTGATCCCGCTGCGCGAGATCCAGCGCTTGATCGACGGCGGCGGGTTCGTTCAGGCGCTTCACGTCGCGCCGCTGCTGATGCTGCTGTTGCGCCGTCACCAGTTGAACGCCATCGGGGGGCGCTGACGTGCCGATGCCGGAGGAAATCGTCGGCCTCCTGCGGTCGACGATCTCCCTCAAGTGGCCCGACGGGCACGAGACGCGCTACCGCGCGCGCGACCTGCGCCTCGCCTGCCGGTGCGCACACTGTGTCGAGGAGACGTCAGGCCAGCCGCTGCTGGACCCGGCCAGCGTCCCCGACAGCGTGCGCGCGCGATCAATCGACATGATCGGCCAGTACGCCATCCAGATCGATTGGAGCGACGGCCATTCGAGCGGCATCTACAACTTTCGCGACCTGCGCGCCAACTGCCCCTGCGACACCTGCCGCGCGCAGCGCTGACGGGACGGCGTCGCCCGCGCCTCGGATTGGGTCAGTCGAGGACTTCTTGAAGGTGGGCGCGGACGACGGCCTTGGCGCCGGGGGGGAGCTCGATCTCCTGAAAGAAGGAGTAGTAGCCGGGGTGCCGGATCTCGATGCGGTGGAAGCCAGGGCGGATCTGATGGCCCTCCTTCTTCCACTCGCTCGCGTGGCCGACCATGAGGTCGTCGATGTAGACGGTCGCCTCGGGAACGTTGGATTCGACGGTCACGCCGACGGCGCCAGGTTCGAGGGTGTGCGCGCAGCCGGCCGCCAGCAGCCAGCACGCCGCGATGAGGGTCGCCAGCGGTCGCAGGAAGAAGCGGATCATGGATGCCCTTCCGGAGCAGCGGGCGCGCGCAGGCGGGCCCGAAGGCGGATCACGTCTCCGGACGGTTGCACATCGGTCAAGCTGATCATTGCATCGGCGTCGCGCGAGAGGGCCGCCGCCAGAGGCGCGGCGGCCGACCGGGTCCGGGCCCTGATTTCGACGCGCCCGCCGCCAACCCGCAGCAGGTCTGCGCCCGAGACGGCACCGACCTCGCGGACGCTCTTCAAAAGCGCGCCCACGGCGCCGGGCTCGGTCACGTCCGCGTCGATGACCACGGAAGGCAGGTCGCCCCCCGCTGGGCTGGCCGCCGCCAGGCCTGCCGCAATCTGGGCGGCCAACTGGGGCGCCAGCCGCGCCAAGCAGGCGGCGCGCGCGTCGGCAGGGTGGGCTGCGAAGCCGCGCGCGGTGGTCTCGAGCGGGTGCAGCGGCAGGCCGGCAAAGCGCGCCGTGCCCTGGCAAGCGGCCGCGATCTCGGCGGTCCCACGCACCGGCCCCTCGTCGGTGACGGCGGCCGCCACGTAAGCGACCGTCGCAGCGGGATCCGGCCGGCCTTCCGCGAGACGCGCCGGCGAGCCCGCGCCTGCGACAGCCGCGGCCACCGCGGGCGCGAACGCGGCGCTGGCGGGGGCGTCATCAGCCCGCGCCACAGAGAGCACCGGCGCCGGGCGACGGGGACCGACGGGGGCAGCGGGCGCTGTGCCGGCAGCCCAGCTTTCGACCCGGCGGCGCAACGCGACATCGTCCACCTCGGCCTGCAGCCGCACGGTGTAGACGCCGTTAGCCTCCCCCTCTTCCAAGGCCCGGTAGCGGGGAACGAAGGTGCGGGCCTTGGCCTCCAGCGTGCGAATCGCCTTGGCCTGTGCCGTGCGCGTCGCCGGATCGACCAGCTCGGCAAGAGCCTGATCCACCGCTTGGCGGATCGCCTCTTCCAGGGCGCGTTCACGGGCGCCGGCAGCGTTCCCGCCGACGACCGGCGCCTGCCCGACGGCGATGCGCTCGCCGGGCCCCAGCACCAGCTCGGCCGGCGCGGCAGGAGCCGCGGCCGGTTGCGCGGCCGGCGCGGGAGCGGCGGGGGCAGGCGCCTGCGCTTGCGCCGCGCTCACGAACAACAGCGCCAGAGCGGCCGGCATCAGACCGAGACCAAGGGTTCTCATCGAAGGACCTTGCCAACGTAGATCACGACGACGCCGCGCGCGAGCTTCCCGGCCAGGTCGGCGTCGCCGTCGACGGCCAGGCGGCCCGCTCGGTCGGTCTTGGCCGGGTGAGCCTCGGCGGGCGCAGGGCCGACCTTGTATGTCGCGGCACCCAGCGTCACGTCCTGCCCGGCGACGCGCGCCGACGGCGCCGCAGCCAGGTGCAGCGCCGCAGCGCGGAGCGCGATCTTGGGGGGGACCCCTCCTCTAGCCAATCGGCGAAGGAGACCTCCAGCCGGACGACGGCGCCGCCGTTGGACTGGTACTGGACGTCGGCGGTCCGCGCCCGGCCGAGCGCGCGCTCGACGCGCGGCGCGTCCAGCTTGCGCCCGCTGCCGAGCGGCAGGCTCTCCAGCGCGGCGCGCAAGCGCGCCAGCGCGGTCGCGCGCGCCCGTCGCAGGGCGCCGGGGCGCGCCAGGTCGACGCTGGGCATGCGCAGGTCGGCGGCGGCCCCCCCGCTGGCCCCCAGCGTTCCGGCGGTCCAGTCGATCGTCACGCCGTCGCGCGTGGACGTGAGGTCGCTGGCGGCGTCGTATGGAGCTTCGTGCGCGCCCTCGTGCTCCGCCCCCTGTGCGCGCGGGATCGCCGCCGCCAGCAGCGCGATCACCGCCAGGCGGGCGAGGCTATTCCCACTCGATCGTCGCGGGGGGCTTCGACGAGATGTCATAGACGACCCGGTTGACCCCTTTGACCTCGTTGACGATGCGCGACGACAGCATGGCCAGAAGGTCGTAGGGCAAGGGAACCCAGTCGGCGGTCATCCCGTCTTTGGAATGGACCGCCCGGATGGCGAGCACGTTGGCGTACGTCCGCTCGTCACCCATCACACCGACGGTGCGCACCGGCAGCAGGACCCCGAAGGACTGCCAGATGGATTCGTAAAGGCCGGCCGCGCGAATCTCCTGCTCGATGATCACGTCGGCGGCGCGCAGGATGTCGCAGCGCTCGCGCGTCACCTCACCCAGGACACGTACGGCCAAGCCCGGCCCCGGAAACGGCTGGCGCCACAGCACGTGGTGCGGCAACCCCAACTCGGCGCCCAGAGCCCGAACTTCGTCCTTGAACAGCTCGCGCAAGGGCTCGATCAGCTTGAGGTGCATCCGCTCGGGCAGGCCGCCCACGTTGTGGTGCGACTTGATGGTCGCGGACGGCCCCTTGCTGGAAACCGATTCGATCACGTCGGGATAAAGAGTCCCCTGGACCAGGAACTCCGCCGCGGCTGTGGCCCCGGCCAGCTTCTTGGCCTCTTCCTCGAACACGGCGATGAACTCGCGTCCGATGATCTTGCGCTTTTGTTCGGGATCGCTGACGCCGGCCAGCTTTTCCAGAAAGCGCGCGCTGGCATCGACGACGCGCAGGTCGGCCTTGAACGCGTCGCGGAACAGCGACTCGACCTGCGCCGCCTCGCCGGCGCGCTGCAATCCCGTGTCGACGAAGATGCAGGTGAGCCGCGTGCCGATCGCCTTGAGGACCAGCGCCGCCGCCACCGAAGAATCGACGCCGCCCGACAGGCCGCAGACGGCGTGCGCGCTGGCGCCGACCTTGGCCTCGACCGCCGCCACCGCCTCGCCCACGAAGCCGGCCATCGTCCAGTTGGGCGTGCAGCCGCAGATCCGGAACAGGAAGTTGGCCAGAATCTCCCCGCCCCGCGGCGTGTGCGCCACTTCGGGGTGGAACTGCACGCCCCAGAATTTCCGGGACGGCGCGGCGACGGCCGCCGCCGGGCAGTTGAGGCTCTCGCCGACCAGGTGGAACCCCTCGGGCAGCGCGTCGACGCGGTCGCCGTGAGACATCCAGACGGGGATCTCCTCGTCGGGCGCGAACCCGTGGAAAAGATCGTTGCTGCTTCCCTTCACCCGCACGGTGGCCCGCCCGTACTCGCGGCGCTCGGCCGGGACCACCTTTCCGCCGAACAGGAGCGCCGTCAGCTGGGTCCCGTAGCAGATGCCCAGGATCGGGACGCCCAGCTCGTAGATCTCTTTGCTGATGCGCGGCGCCTCCGCCTCGTAGCACGAGGCGGGCCCCCCCGACAGGATGATCCCGCGCGGCGCCAACTCACGAATGCGCGACACCGGCACGTTGAACGGATGAATCTCGGAATAGACCTTCTGCTCGCGCACGCGGCGCGCGATCAGCTGCGTGTATTGCCCGCCGAAATCGAGGATCAGGATCAGATCGTGTTGCGACATTCCGCTCACTGCTCGACGCGGTAATTGGGGGCTTCTTTGGTGATGATGACGTCGTGCACGTGCGACTCTCGCAGCCCCATGGCCGTCGCCCGCACGAACCGCGCCTTGGTCCGCAGCTCTTCAATCGTGCGGCAGCCGGTGTAGCCCATACCCGACTTGAGCCCGCCGATCAGCTGATACAGGGACTGGGACAGCGAGCCGCGGTAGGGGACGCGACCCTCGATCCCCTCCGGGACCAGCTTGGCCTCGCTGGTGACCTCGCCCTGAAAGTAGCGGTCGCGGCTGCCGGCGCGCATCGCGCCGATCGATCCCATCCCGCGGTACACCTTGTAGCTGCGCCCCTGGTACAAGATGATCTCGCCCGGCGCCTCGTCGGTGCCGGCGAACAGGCTGCCGATCATGACGCTGTTGGCACCCGCGGCGATGGCTTTGGCGACGTCTCCCGAATATTTGATGCCGCCGTCGGCGACCACCGTCACGTTCTGCCCGGCCAGCGCCTTGGCGCAGTCGGTGATGGCCGTGATCTGCGGGACGCCCACGCCCGCCACGATGCGCGTCGTGCAGATCGAGCCCGGCCCGATCCCGACCTTCACGGCGTCGGCGCCGGCCTTGGCCAGCGCCAGAGCGCCCTCGCCCGTTGCCACGTTGCCGGCGATGATCTGCGCCTTCGGGAAGTTGCGACGCACGTCGGCGACCGCCTGCACCACCGCACGCGAATGGCCATGCGCCGTGTCGATGCAGATGACGTCCGCACCCGCTTTCAGCAGCGCGTCGACGCGCTCGTCGCGGTCGGGCCCGACGCCCACGGCCGCGCCCACCCGCAGGCGACCGAAGTCGTCCTTGACGGCCGAAGGGTGCGCCTGCGCCTTCTCGATGTCCTTGATGGTCACCAGCCCCTTGAGGTAGCCGCCCGAGTCGATCACCAACAGCTTTTCGATCCGGTTCTTGTGCAAGAGCTCCTTGGCGCTCTCGACGCTGGTCCCCTCGCTGATCGTGATGAGCTTGCGGGTCATCATCGCGCTGACGGGCTGGTCCAAGTTGCGTTCGAACCGGATGTCGCGGTTGGTGAGGATACCCACCGGACGTCCGTCAGCCACCACCGGCAGCCCCGAGATCTCATGCCTCTTCATCAGCTCGAGGGCGATCGCCAGCTTCTGATCGGGGCCGACGGTGACCGGGTTCACGACGACCCCGCTCTCCGCCTTTTTGACCTTCGTGACCTCCAGCGCCTGCTCGGGGATGGTCAGATTCTTGTGCAGGATGCCGATACCGCCCTCGCGCGCCATGCAGATGGCGGTCGCCGCCTCGGTCACCGTGTCCATCGCCGACGACACGATCGGCATGGCCAGCCGAATGTTCGGCGTCAGGTTCGTTCGCACCTCGACGTCCTTCGGAATGACGTCGCTATCGGCGGGAACCAGGAGCACGTCGTCGAACGTGAGGGCTTCGCGAAGATGACCGTCCGGCAGCATCTCGGGAATTTATCAGACGTGTCCGAAATTCGACCGCCTCTTTTTTGGAAGTGGCGAGAAAAATCGACCCTTATTTTTTGCAGCTGGCCGCGATGGCGTCGGCCTGCTTGCCAGCCTCGGGCTTGACGCCCGGCAGCGCCTTGAGCTTGCCCAGCTCCGCCTTGGCCGCCGGGCATTCGCCCTTCGCGACTAAAACCTTCATGAGCTCGTAATGGCCGAGCGGATTCTTCGGGTCCAGCTCGACGGCCGCGCGGCAAGCGCCGGCCGCCTTGGCGGCGTCCTTGGCCTCGAACAGCGCCCGGCACAGATCGGCCGCGAAGCCGCCGTTCTGCGGGTCCAGCTTGCGCGCCTTCTCGGCGGCGGCGACGGCCTCCGGCACCTTGCCCCGCTTGAGCGCCACGCGGCCGGCCCGGTTCCAGGCCAGCGCAAAATCGGGCTTCAGCTTGGTGGCCTTGTCCAGCGCGGCCGCCGCCTCCTCGTAGCTCTTCTGGTCCGACAGCAGCATGCCCAGATCCACCCAGGCCAGCGGGTCGCGCGGCGCGAGGCGGGTCGCCTCTTTCAGGGCCGCGGTCGCGCCCGGCACGTCGCCCGTCTTCCGCAGCGCCGCCCCCAGGTTCAGGCGGTAGCTGGGCTCGGTCGGCTTCAGCCGCACGGCCTGCTTGTAGGCGGCCACGGCCTCGGCCGGGCGCCCCAGCGCGTCGCGGGCGACCCCCAGGTTGTACTGCGCCTCCGCGTAGTCCGGCTTGGCCCGCACGGCGGCCTCCAGCTCGGTTGCAGCCCCAGCCGGGTCACCGCGGCCGATCAAAAGCGCGCCCAGGTTGTTGTGCGCCTCCGCCATCTGCGGCTGCAGTTGGATGGCGCGCTTGTACGCGGCGGCGGCCCCGCCGAGGTCCCCCTTTTTCTCGAGGGCGACCCCCTTCAGATAGTGCGGCCGCGCGTCGCGCGGATCGGCGGCGGCTGCCTCCGTGAACGCCGAGAGCGCACCGCCCACGTCGCCGTCGCGGAACAGGCGCTCGCCCTTTTCCAGCAGGGTCGCCGCGCCGCCCGGGTCGGCCGCGGCGAGCAGCGAGAACAAAAGGGAGACCAGCGGGGCAAGCGCGCTCATGAGCGCAGTCTATCTGCGCGCCAGAAGCTCCAAAAGCCTCCTTCGCAGCTGCGCCTGTCGGGCGGGGTCGGTGATCTTCACCAGCGTGGCCTTGTCGCGGACGTAAAAGACGTCGATGGCGCGGTTGGCCTCGGTCGCGATCTTCGAGCGGTGGATGTCCAACCCCTCGATGAACAGCGTCCGGCTGATGGCGTACAGCGTGCCGGGACGATCCTCGGTCACGACCTCCAGCACGGTGAAATCGCGGCTGACGTCGTTGTCGATCTTCAGCTCGGTCGGCACCGCCGGCGTGCGCCAGGCGGCGACCGACTCACCGCGTGGCCGGCTGGCGACCAGCGCCTCACCGGTGACCCGCCCCGACAGCACCGATTCCAGATCCTCGCGAACCTTCTTCCAGCGTCCCTCGTCGGTGACCGCACGCCCCATGGCGTCACGCACGCGGAAGATGTCCAGCGCCTCCGGCTCATCGTTCAGGAGGGAGCCTTGCCGGAGGGAGCCCTGCGCCCCGACCTCCATCGCCGGCATCGTCTCGGTGGGGTGGCGGGTGTAGATGGCCGCGTCCAGGACCTCGACGCGGTTGGCGTAGAGCACGCCGGCCACTTCGGCCAGCAACCCGGGGACGTCGCGCGCCGCCAGCACCATCTCGGTCACACCCAGCCGCTCGTGGTGGTCCACCTCGATCATCGCCTGCTTGCCACCGTTGCGGCGGGCCCGCATCAGCCGGACGTGGTTGGCGATGCGCAGCGCCGAGTTGTCCGCGAAGTAGCGATCGGGAAAGCCTCCAAACAGGGTGGCCAGCGCGGGCGCCGTCTCCGGCTCTTCCAGGATCGCCGCCGCGCGCTTCTGGCGCCGCAAGACGATCTCGGCGCGCTCGGCGCCCAGCAGGTCGGGGCCGCGCCGAAAGAAGGCCAGCGTCCGCGAGTACAGCTCTCCCAGCAGCGTCTCCTTCCAGCTGGACATCGCGTCGGGGGCCACCGACGACAGGTCACAGAAGGTCAGCAAGTACAGCTCGCGCAGGTTCTCTTCGTCGCCGCACAGGGTCGCGAAGTCGGAGATCATCCCGATGTCGTCCAGATCGCGCCGCTGGGACATCTGCCCCATCACGAGGTGCTGCCGCACCAGGAACTCCACGCGCCGGATGTCGTCCTCTTCGATGCCGAGCCGCCGGCAGATGTCGACCGCCAGGCCGGCGCCGATCTCGCTGTGCGGGCTGCCGTAAGGCTTGCCGACGTCGTGCAGCAGCGTGCCGGCCGCCAGCGCCACCGGCCGGTTCACGGACCGCGCGGTCTCGGTCGGCAGCGGAAATTGGTCCGCGTGGTCGCCGCGGGCCAGCGCGTGCAGCCGCCCGATCGCGTAGAGCGCGTGCTGGTCGACGGTGTACACGTGGTAGATGTCGTGCTGGACGCGGCCGGTCGACGGTTCCCACTCGGGCATCAGCGCCGCCAGCAGCCCCAAGTCCTGCATCTGTTCGAGACGCGACGGGTTGGCGCGGTCACGCTGGTCGCACAGGATCTCGACGAAGCAGGGCCCCGAATCGGGGTCCTTGCGCAGCGCTTCGGCGTTCGATACCGCCAGCTCCGCCAGGATCTCGCGGGTCCGCAGCGACAACGTGAGATCGTGCGCGATCGCGACCTGGAAGATGCGCAGCATCTCCGAGGGCTTGGTCTCGAAGACCGACCCGTCCTTGGCCTCCAGCGCGCCTTCCCGGATGACGAAGCTGGCGTCGATGGGGCCGCCCTCCAACGTCGGGACCGGCTGGCTGGGGCGGCGGCTGTCGTCCTTGGCCGTGGCCCGCTGCAGGAGGCGTTCAGTCTCGTTGCGGACCAGCTTGGCGTGCGCGTGATACTGGTGCATCAGCGCCTCGACAGCCGGGTGGACGGCCGGGCGGATCACGCCGCCTCGGTCCTGCGCGTCGGGGCACAGCAGGGGCGCGATCGCCTCTTGCAGCGGGAAGCGCAGGTGGTCCTGGCGCCTGCCGGCGGCCGTGTGCATCGCGATGCGGACCCGCAGCAGCCACTCGGTGGCGGCGACGAACGCCTGGGCCAGCCGGCCGGTCATGACCCCCTTGTTCAGCAGCTGCTTGGGGTCCGACGTGCCGAAGCGGGCCATCGCCGCCCAGCGCCCGACGCACAGGTCGCGCATGCCGCCGGGGCCGTTCTTCAAGTCGGGCTCCAGCAAGAAGATCGTGTCGCCGAACCGGCTGTGGCGCGCCTTCTGCTCGGCGCGCAGGCGGGCCACGAAGTCGTCTGCCGCCGTCTTGGCCACGCGGGAGCGGAAGGCGTCCAGGAACTTCTTGCCCAGCGCGACGTCGCCGGTCAGGAAGCGGGCGTCCAGCAGCGCGGTCGCGGCGGCCAGATCGCTTGCCGGCAGGGACAGGGCCTGATCGTACGAACGAACGGCGTGTCCGGCGTCGACCTTGGCGTCCCACAGCGGGTAAAGGATGGCCTCGGCCAGCGCTTGCACGTCCGCCCCGGGCGTCTTGCCGCACAGGACCAGCAGGTCGAGGTCGGAAAACGGCGCCAACTCGGAGCGTCCGAAGCCGCCCGTCGCGAAGATGGCGACCGGCGTCTTGCATTTGGCAACCTCAGGCCCCGCCGCCGCGATGACCAGCGCGTCGACGTCGCGCGACAAGGCCGCCGCAACCTCGATGCCGTTGCCGCCGTTCTTGACGGCGCTCCCGGCCCGCTCGCGCGCTTCTGCGAAGGCGCGGCCCATGTCCAAGCTCATCGAGTCAAACACTATCACCAACGACCCTGCTTGCATTGACGACTCAGTCGGCGTGCGGCACGGTATTGGCCATGGCCGAGATCGAGCTGGCGCCGTTGTCGCACCGCCTTGATGAAGAGGAAACGCGGACCCTCGCCCGGCTGCTGGCCGAGGCCGGCGCAAGCAAGATCGAGAAGGTCGACGAGCATGGCTCCCACACGATCGGGGCGCGCTTGTCGGAAGAAGCACTGACCGAGTTTCTCGACCGGTTGGACGCGCACGACCTCGGCGCCGAGATCTACATGCCGGTCGAGTTCGAGGGGCGCGTCGTCGTGGGCGACTACCGCGTCGCCTCGTCGCAGGCCCTGCTGGACGTCCTGGAAGAGATGCGCGAAGAGCTGGACGTCGACGCCGAAGACGACGAGGACGAAGAAGAGGAAGACGAGGAAGAAGAAGAGGACGAGGGCACCGTCATCGAAGCCCAGCTCCGCCACATCTGGCACCTGGTCGCCGACGGCGCCACCGAGTCCATCGAAAAGGGGTTGCCGCTTCACCTGCAGCTTTAGCCCCGGGCATTCCAGCGGGACTCCGCTCGCGCATTTCACCTCCGCTCCGCTCAACTCTTCGGCGGGGGCGAGAGGAGGGGGATTTGGTCTGCCTCCGTACCCGAGGGGTTGGAATCGGCAGGCGGAACAACAGAGCCGCCTGCCTCAACTACGGCAGACCAAATCCCCCTCCTCTCGCTCGCCGAAGAGCGGCGCTACGCTCCGCGCGAAAGTCGGCTACGGCCCTGGCGGAGCGGAGCCGAGGTGAAACGCGCGAGCGGAGGGGGACGGGGAGCTTCTCGGCCGGAGGTGAGGGCCGCGGCTCTGTTGTTCCGCGGCCCGATTCCAACCCCTTGGGTACGGAGGACGAGGAGCTCCCCGTCCCCCTCCGCCCGCAAAGTGAACCGAGCGAGTGGAGGCAGACCAAATACCCGTCCTCTCGCCCCCGGCGAAGAGTTGAGCGGAGCGGAGTGCTAGGCGCGCATGAAGACGTGGGGGGGGATTGGCTCGGGATAGACCGAGCGCAGCTCGACTTTGCGCTCGAGGTCGCGGATGACCGCCGTGCCGACGTCAATCTCATAGAGGTCGTTGATGTTGGCGATGCCGCCGGGGGCGAAGACGTTGATCTCCAGGATTTTGTCGCCCACCAGATCGACGCCCACGAAGTAGAGGCCGTCGGCGACCAGGCGCGGTCGCAGCAAATCGCAGATCCGGCGCTCGGCGTCGGAGAAGTCGGTTCGCCGGCGCGAGCCGCCGACGTGCATGTTGTTGCGGATGTCGTCCTTGGGTCGCATCCGCTTGTAGGCGGCCACGACACCGCCCACATCCAGCGGCGCGCCGCCCAACAGCAACACGCGCTTGTCCCCCTTGGCGACGGCGGGCAGGTACTCCTGGACGATCACGTAGCCGGCCCGCTTCACGGTCGAGATCATCTGCTGCAGGTTCGCGCTCTGGCCGCGCGCGACATAGAAGACATTCTTGCCCCCGAATCCGGCCAGCGGCTTGATGATGGCGGGACCGTCCAGCTCGCGCAGGAACGCGCGAATCCGGTCGACCGAACGCGTGACCAAGGTCTTCGGGCGCAGCTCGACGGGAAAGCCGGCCAGGTACATCTTGGATCCGGCGCGTGACAGGCCGTCGGGATCGTTGACCACCAGGACCCCCAGCTGCTTGAGCCGGCGGCCGAAATCCAGGGCCGGGTTGAAGGGATCGCCATCGTCGTTCCCAGCGTTCGGGTTGTTGCGCAAGAAGATGACGTCGAAGTCGACCAGGCGGGTGTCCTCACGCGGCGCGTCGGGACCTGTGAGCGCCTTGGCGTAGGTGGCGGCGTCCTTCAGCCGGCCGGGCTTGGCGCGTACCACCTCGGCCACAATGTCCGCGCCGTCTCCCTGCGAAAAGGCATCCACGGACGCGAAGGCAACGTCATGCCCGCGCCGGTAAGCCGCGAACGCCAGGTGCAACGTGGTGTAAGTCGCTTTTTGCGTCCTGGCGCTGTTGACGACGAAGCAGACGCGCATGGACCGGGCGCCGGAAACTATACACATCCTAGGCGCCGCCACCGGAGGATTCGGGCGAGGGGCGCACCGCCGGCTGAGCCACCGGTCGAGACGGCGGTTTCAGACCCTGTGGATATCCGCTATCATTCCGCTCTAATGGCCGGGAAGACCTTTCCGGGGATGGGCGAGCTGGAAGAAGAGCCCGTCGACCCTGCCGACGCAGCAGACTCAGGCGCCACATCGGGGCCCTCGGGGCCGTTCTATTCTGGCCCCACGGTCGTCGACGACGTGAAGGTGGAAGAGGGGCTGCAGAAGCTGCGCACGCTGGGGACGCCCGCACACGCGCCGGTCAAGGACGGCGGTCGCGGAACGTACATCGGTCACAGCGTGGCGGACGGCGTGCCGCCCCCCGAACCGGAGAAGCCCTACGACGATCGGATGCGCGGAACTTTGTTCGGGCACATGCTGCATTTGCCCGAGCTGAAGTTGCCCGAGCTGAAGTTGCCGGCGCCCGAAGAGCCCAGCTCGCGCGAGCTGACCATCGTCGACCAGAGCGCGCCCACCAGCCATGCGCTGGAGGTGTATCAGCCGGACGTGGCGAGGGCGGCCTCGAGAGACCTGGCGCGACGGGCGGCGGCGGGAATCCCGCTCGAGGCCCAGGCGTTTCCGCGCTCGGACCGGTACCGCAGCGTCCCGGTCGAGATCGAGCCGGCACCGCAGAATAAGGTCCGCCTCCGGGTGGGGATCGCCGCGGCGGCCATCGCTGCGATCGTCGGGGCCGTCGTCATCTGGCTGCACAACAGCACCGAGGAACCCGAGCTGCAGGCGCGACCGGCGGCAGTGGCGCCTCAGGCTGCGCCCGTCGCGGCGCCCGCGCCTCCCCCGCCACCGCCGGCAGCCGCCACCCCGCCGGCACCTGCCGCGGCGGTCGATTCGCCTGCAGAACCGGCCCAGGTCGAGCCGCCGCGCGAAGCAACCCGCCCGAAGAGCGACCACGCCCACAGCGTGGCATCGCGGCCGGCACCCCCGCCGCCGCCGGCCGGGGTCGCGCGGCCGGAACACCACCATTCCTCCGTCCCGCCAGCGACCGACGCGCCGCCCAAGACGCGCGCTGGCAAGCGTCCGTCCCTCGAGGACGATCCCGACGGCACGCTTGCTCCCAGCATCGACTAAGTCTCCTGGTGGTCGGCGGCGTTTTGCGGGCCGTCTCGGTGAGACGCTCGTTGCTCCCGTGATTTCGGCGTGTTACGCCTACCCAAAATGAACATTGCGCCGGATCAAATCGATTCCGACGCCGTCAAGGTCGTCCAGCGCCTGCGCGATTTCGGTCACGCCGCCTACCTGGTCGGCGGCTGTGTCCGCGACCTGCTGCTCGGCCGCAAGCCGAAAGACTTCGACGTCGTCACCAGTGCGACCCCGCCCGAGATCAAGAAGCACTTCAAGAACTGCCGGATCATCGGGCGCCGGTTTCGCCTGGCCCATATCTTCTATGGACCGAAGATCATCGAAACGTCGACCTTTCGCGCGAACCCGCGCGAGATGGAGGACGAAGACGGCGACGGTCCCGAGACCGAGAGCGGCGACCTTCTGATCCGCCGCGACAACGTCTTCGGCACACCCGAGCAGGACGCCCGACGCCGCGACTTCACCATCAACGGGCTCTTCTACGACATCGAGACCCGTCAGGTCATCGACCACGTCAGCGGCTTGCCGGACCTGGAGGCCCGCGTCGTTCGGACCATCGGCGATCCGGACATCCGGTTCCGCGAGGATCCGATCCGGATTTTGCGCGCGGTCAAGTTCGCGGCGCGCTGTGACCTGACCATCGAGCCGGAGACCTACCGGCGGATGATGGAGCACCGGGCCGAGATCGCGAAGTGCGCGCAGGCTCGGGTGTCGGAAGAGTTCTACCGGCTGCTGCGGGCCGGGGCGGCCAAGCGGTCGCTGGAGCTGCTGGTCGAGACCGATCTGCTGGAGCTGATGGTCCCCGATCTCGCCAAGAGCCTGAAAGGCGAACCCGCCGACGAGCAGGCCGCCCTGCGACGCGCACGCCTGTGGCGGTACCTCGAGGCGCTGGATGAATCCGCGCTGAAGCGGCCGGTCGCGCCGTCGAACGCGTTGCTGCTGGCGACGCTGATGCTCCCGCCGCTGCGCGACGCGCTGGACCCGGACAGCAACGGAGTCCGTGACATCGGCCAGCTCGTCACACAGTCGCTGATCACTGCCTTCGAGCGGCTGCGTCCGTCGCGCCGGGACAGCGAGACCGCGCGGCAGATCCTGATCGTGCAGCGGTATCTGCTCCCCTCGCGTCGCGGGCGGCGGCACCGTCGCGACCTCGAGGGGCGCGAGTATTACGCGGAGGCGGTGCGGCTGGCCGACATCGTCGCCGAGGCAGAGGCCGCCGACCCGTCGCTGGTGTCCCGCCCGATCCTGGCGCCCGGGACGACGCTGTCCGACGCGCCCGCCGAACCGGCTGCCGACGAGCTGGATCCCATGGCCATGGAGCTGCTGGAAGGCGATCGCCGCTATGGTCGGGATCGCGGCCGCGACCGAGATCGCGATCGCGACCGCCGTCCACAAGGTGCGCCACCGCCGCGCCCCGCGATCGCGACCGTGTCGCCCTCGTTGCCGCCGATGGACTTGGGGAGCTTGGCGTCCGCGGCGCGCGCGCTGGTGACGCCTGATCTACGCCCGGCCTTCTTGGGGTCGGGCGGTTTCGGCGGCCCCTGGGCCGCCCGCGGCGACTGAAAGTCAGACGGCGAGGTAGCGGGTCGGGTCCGGAACACCGGCGATCTCGAAGCCCCGCCGGCGCAGCTGGCAGGCGTCACAGGCGCCGCACGCGGCGCCGTCGGGTGCCGGGTCGTAACAGGAGTGGGTCAGTCCATAGTCGATGCCCAGCTTGATGCCGGCGCGGATGATGTCGGCCTTCGACATCTTGATGAGCGGCGCGCGGATGGTCACCGGACGGCGCTCGGCGCCGGCCTTGGTTCCGAGGCGCGCGACCTCTTGCATGGCGGCCAGCCACTCGGGGCGGCAGTCGGGATAGCCGGACGAATCGAGGACGTTCACGCCGACCACGATGTCGGTCGCGCCCCGCACCTCGGCCAGTGCAATCGCATACGACAGGAAGATCGTGTTGCGGGCCGGCACGTAGGTGACGGGGATGCCGGCGCCGATCTGCGCCTCGTCCCGCCCCTTCGGCACGTCGATGTCCGCGGTCAGCGCCGAGCCGCCGATGGCGCGCAGGTCCAGATCGATGACGTCGTGCCGGACGACGCCCAGGGCCTTGGCGACCCGCCCGGCCGCGTCCAGCTCGACGGTGTGACGCTGACCGTAGCGGAACGACAGCGCGTGGCAGCGAAGGCCGGCAGCGCGGGTCATGGCGAGGGCGGTCGCCGAGTCGATGCCGCCCGACAGCAGAACGATGGCGTCCATGCAGCCATGGAACCTCGCGCGGCCGACGCGCCCGAGTCAAGCACCTCGGTTAACGTGCTGCCGTGAAGTCCCCCTTCGACGACGCGATCCTTTACGACTGGGAGTACCGGCGCCGCCGGCAGGACGTCGCGTTTTACCGGCTGCTGGCCGACGAGCGCGGCGGGCCGATCCTGGACGCCGGGTGCGGCACCGGCCGCCTGCTGGCGCCGCTGGCGCGCGACGGACATGTGGTGGTCGGCGTCGACCGCTCTGCATCCATGCTGGCCCGTGCCGCCTGGCGCCTGGGGCGCGCCGGCCGGCAAGCGCGAGCCCGCACGCTGCTTGCGCGCGGCGACCTGCAGGCGCTTCCCGTCGGGCGCGGCCGCTTCGCCCTGGTGATCGCCGCGTTCCACACCATCCAGCACTGCGAATCGGATGACGCGCTGGACGCGTTCCTTGGCGCCGCGGCCGCGTCGCTGATCCCGGGCGGCTGGCTGGCGTTCGACGTGTTCGCCCCCTCACCGCGATTTCTCGAGCGGCGCGGCCTCTCGGGCGCGACCCGCTTTCGCCACCCGCGGACCGGACGGCTGACCGCCTACCGCGAAAGCCACACCGTCGAGCGCGGCCCCGACGGCGGCGACAAGCCGATCCTGGCGATGCGTTTCCGGTACAGCGACCTGCGCGGCGGACGGGCCCGCGTGCGGCTGCTCCGGCACCGGCTCTGGACGCCGGCCGAGCTCGGCGTCCGGCTGCAGCACGCCGGACTGACGGTGATCGGGCGCTGGTCCGGGTTCGACGGCAGCCTGCTGGAGGATCCAGCCAGCAGCGAACAGCACGTCTACCTGGCGCGCCGGGGCGACCCGCCCGGCCGCCCTCGTCCCGCGCGGCGCCCTTGAGAGCCTCCCGGAAGCTTCCCCTTGACAGGATCGTGGCCCCCGATACGATGCCTTTTGGTTTTTTTCGCAAACCTTCTGACGGAGGGCTGCCGAGATGGCGGAGAAAGTCGCAAAGCTGGGTGTAGAGCGCGAGAAGGACTTCATGTATTTCGTGAAGGACGGCGAAGTTTGGAAGGTGCAGCGAAAACAACCGGGAATGCCCAAAGGGCGCCCGGAAAAAGTCGCCGACGGCGGCTTCGAAATCGATACCAACTACATCTACTTCGTTGATCGTGATGGCGACGTCGCGCGCGCCAAGCGCGCCGTCGGCGGGCAAAAGCGAAAGAAGAAGGGTCGGGCCAGCGCCGCACGCCGCCGCCCGGCCGCCAAGAAGAAGGCGCCCGCCCGCAAGGCAGCCGCCAAGAAGAAGGCGCCCGCTCGCAAGCCGGCCAAGAAGAAGGCCGCCCCGGCCAAGCGGGGCGGCGCCAAGAAGAAGGGCCGCCGCTAAGCCCGTTATCCTCCGCTAATCAAAGGCCGCCGGGAGCTCCCCGGCGGCCTTTTTCATTTGGTCCGAAACGCCAGAGTAGGAAACGCCGGGGAATCCGGAACGCTTCTGATCCTGGCGTCCCGGCGTCCTGGCGCTTAACCGTTCCTCAACGCCGTCCGCGACGGCCACCGCGACGGCGTCCCCCGCCGCCGCCGCCGCCCCGGCGCGCGTTTCGGCGCGGCACGTGCGGCACTGCGGGCACGGACGCCGGCGCCTCGACGGCGGCGGACGCCACCTCGACGGCGTTCTCGGGCGGGTACGCGAAGCGGTAGAGGATCCAGACGAACCCGAGCAACGTCGCGACCGACATCCACATGTACTGCTCGTCCAGCCACTGCGGCATCTTCAGGTTCGCCCAGGGCTTCGTGTCCGGCAGATAGCGCGTGGGCGCCCAGTCGAAGAACCCGGTCGCCGCGGTGATGCCCAGCATGATCGCGCCGGCGTCTTTGCGCTTTTCGTAGAGGAACGCGGTCGCGAACAGGAACGAATAGTAGTAGCAGGTCAGCTCGACGCCGACCGCGATCACCATGGTCCCCATGGCGCAGGCCACCCAGGGTTCGGCGTCGCGCAAGGCCGTGTAGAGCAGCGCCAGGAACCCGAGCACCAGCAGCAGGTAGAACGGGAAACGGTGGTGGAAGGTCACCAGCTTCTGCCTCTTCCACGGCCCCCACGGATCCTCTTGCCGGTCGTCCTTCATGACCCGGCCGGCCTCGGACGGGCTGTAGGCGACGACCGTCCGCAGGCCCATGTAGTTGGTGAGCGGGGTCTCCTTGTGCTTCTCGGTGTTGAACTTGAACGCGCGGTACCCCTCGATGCCGTTGCTGGTCACCAGGCTGACCGGCATCAGGATCGCGACCGCCAGCGCCGCACCGCCCAGGATCCGCAGCAGACGCTTGTCGATGCGCGCCAGCGCCCCCTTCCAGGACCCCCACGGCTCCGGCTGCCACCACTTGCGCCCCTCGCGGGAGCCCCACACCTGCCGCAGGATCAGCAGCAACGGCCCCGAAAAGACGAACAGCGGGAACACGCGCAGCAGCGTCGTGTATCCCAGGAAGAAGCCGCCCAGCAGCGGCCGTTCCTTCTTCACGAGGCAGATGCCCCCCACCAGGTAGAACAGCCAGTCCCAGCGCAGGAAGGCACCGCCCGTCCAGTAGAACCGGGACGGGAAGTTGGTGGCGAACACCGCCAGCGCGACACACATGGCGCGCCAGCCGAAGGCCCACCAGGTCATCACGCAGATCCCCATGATGAAAAAGGGATCGATGCGCGTCAGCACGTTGATCTGCGCGTCGCTGGCGGGCGCCGCGTTGGCCAGCGTCGTGCCGAGGATGTTCCAGACCGGCGTGCCGTTGTAGCCGTGGTCGGTCTGCGCCTCTTCCCACCGCTTGATGTCGTGGTGGCTGCGGAAGTAGCCGACGTCGTGCTTGAACTGCGTCCAACGTTCGGGTGTGAAGTGCGACTTGCAGTGCTCGGGGTTGGCGAGCACCTCCTGCGTGCCGACCATCATGTTGGTGCGCAGGTTCATGATCTTGCGCAGCTCGACCCGGCGACGCAGCCCCGGCTCTTCCGAATCGGCCACCGCCACGCATTCGTAGAGACGATCGTAGGAGAGCTCTTTGAAGTACTTCGAGCCGACGTAGTAGTGGAACGTGTCCCACATATGGACGTAGTTGCCGAAATGGAAGCTGAAGAAGTTCCAATAGGCGCAGAACGACAGCACCCCCAGCACCATCAGCAGCCGGTCGCGAAGCTTCTTCTTGAAATCCGGGCGCCCCTTCTTGCGCAGCCAGATCCCCCAGGCGATCAAGGCGATGCCGGCAATCGCCAGCGACATCTCGAGGCGCGAGCTGGCGTCGTTCTCCCACCACGCGAACTTCCAGAACCCCGGCTGGACGACGATCGCCGGCGGCGCCGAGCTCACCGTCATCTTCGGCGGGAACGGCGTGGGCGCCCGGCAGTAGGCCTGGAACTCGGTGATCGAGTAGAACCCGTCGCCGGTGGCTTCACCGACGCGCACGTAGCGGACGGGGGTCGCCTCGATGCTGACCGTGCGCGTCCGCAGGCCGTGCCCGATGCTGACGACGTTGTCGACCTCGACCAGCAGCTTGTAGGCCTCCGGGCGATCGACGTCGGCGCCGAAAATCTTGTAGGTGTCGTTGGCGTCGGCCTGCAGCAGGAACGACGACACCGGTCGCACCGATCCCAGGTCGTAGGTGATGGACCCCGCCGGCGTGTCCAGGATGATGCCGATCGGCGCGTCCCACTGGGCACCCTCTGGCCCGACGGCGTTGTCGGTGACCAGCCGGACGTCGCCATGCAGGTCCTGGCGCCCGGACGGCATGCGCAGCGCGAGCAGGTTGTCGGTCGTGCACTCCCCCGACGACGAATAGGGCGCCGCCTGACCGGCGGCAGGCGTGCTCGCCGCGCCCGCCGCGCCCAAAGATAGAAGTAAAGGATAAAAGAGACGGGATTTCACGACCGGCGACATTACCACCAAAGCCCGAAGGGCGATCCGGTCGGCAAACGCGTCCCGGCGGGGGGCGGGGCCACCCCTTCCGCACGGCTACCTCAGGTCGGGGCGGTGTGCGATTCTCCGGGACTTCCACATGCACCCGAGTCTCGCGCTGCTCCTGACGGCGGTCATGGTCCTGGCCAACGCTTTCTTCGTCGCCTCGGAGTTCGCGTTCGTGAAGATCCGGCCGACCCGGATCCAGCAGATGGCCCGCGACGGCCGCCGCCGCGCGCGGCTGTTGCTGACCATCACGCGCCAGCTCCCCGCCTATCTATCAGCCAGCCAGCTGGGCATCACGCTGGCGTCGCTGAGCCTGGGCTGGCTGGGTGAGCCGGCCTTCGCGGCGCTCTTGCGTCCGGTGCTGGCGCGCGGCGGCACCATCTCCGAGCGGACCGTCCACACGCTGGCCGCCACGATCAGCCTGATCGTCATCACCTTCCTGCACACCGTTCTTGGCGAGCTTGCGCCGAAGGCGCTGGCGATCCAGCTGACCGAGCCCATCGCCATGTGGGCGGTGGTTCCGTTCCGCGCCTTTTACCTGCTGACGTTCCCGATCATCTGGACGCTGAAAGGGGCGGCCGCGCTGGTCTTGAAGATCCTGCGGTTGCCGCCGGCCTCCGAGGCGGAGATGCTTCACTCGCCCGAAGAGCTGCGGCTGGTCATTCAGCACGTGAAGCTGGACCCGGGCGCCCGGCGCCTCATCGATCGGGTGTTCGACTACACCCACCGGCTGGCGCGGCACGTGATGACGCTGCGTCGCGACGTCGTCACGCTGGAGGCCGGCCGGCCCTTCGAGGACAACCTGCGCATCGCGGTGGCCAACCAGTACACGCGCTACCCGCTCATCGAGCCAACCACCGACCGGGTGGTCGGCTACGTCCACCTCAAGGACATCGTGAGCGCGCTGGCCTCGGGCAATCGGCCCGAGCGCATGCGCGAGCTGGTGCGCGAGCCCATCTACGCGTCCGAGGACACCCGCCTCGAGTGGCTGCGTCGTGAGTTCCAGCGGCGGCGCGTCCACATCGCCATCATCCTGGGCGCCGGCCACGCCTTCACCGGCATCGTCACGCTGGAGGACCTGGTCGAAGAGGTCCTGGGCGAGATCCAGGACGAACAGGACGCCGGCGAGATCCCGCCCATCCGCCGCAACTCGGACGGCAGCTTCGACGTCGACGGGCGGCTGACCCTGGACGTGGCTGCACGGGAGCTGGGCGTCGAGTTCCCCAAGGTTCCGCCGGAGGTCGAGACGTTGGGGGGCTTCGTCATCACCCAGCTGCCCGAATTACCGGTTCCCGGAGACGAGGTCTCGGCGGCCGGGTACCGCTTCACGGTGCTGGACGTCCGCGATCGCCGGGTGCGACGCCTGCGGGCCATGCCGCTGCCCGCCATCGATCCGCCGGCGGAAGAAGGGTGAAGAAGGGTGAAGAGGGGTGAAAAGAGGCTGACGGAGCGCCAAAAACGCGAGGTTACACGCCACCAGCTCGACAGTGCGCCGCCTGAGATGGCCGAAATTACGGATTTTTGAGGTCGATTGTCGAAAAGGAAACAATAATTCACCCATCCGCCCCTGGTTGGGGCACGTATGTACATCGTGCCTCTCGCGTGCCGACGAGCTGGCGCGGGCGCCGCGGCCCTCACGATCGTTGTGATTGGTCTCGGCTGCGCGCCCAGCAGCGATGATTCTGGCCCTGTCGACCCCTCGGCAGTGATCGGCGAATTCGTCACTTACGTGGCGGACTACAACGACGGCCACTCCGAGTGGTGGCACGCGGTTCGAACGCCCGACGGGCACGAGGTGCGCCTGGACTTCGACACGCCGCCCGGGGTCGCGACCGGCTCGCAGGTCCGAATTCACGGGGATCCGGTCGAGGCGACCCTCAAAGGCGATCGCATGCACGTCCGCGCCCTGGACGTGCTGCCGCGCCTGGGCATCGGGGCGGCGGCCGGCGAACCCGAAACCTACGCGGCCGGTGCCACGGATACGTACGCGCTGGTCCTGGTCGACCTGGGCCGGGGCGTGAACGTGACGACCGCCTCCGGGCAGACGACGCTCTTCGCCAACGGCCCGACCGACAAGTCGTTCGCCAACTATTACAAAGAAGTTTCGTACGGGAAATACCAGGTCACCGGGGACGTCGTGGGGCCGTTCCCGTATTCGATGACCACCTGCGACACCAACGACACCACCCGGATGTACCAGCAGATCGAGCCGAAGATCACCGGCACGTACAACCACTTCATCTACTACTTCAACCTCACCAACCTCTGTGACTTCGCGGGCCTCGGCGAAGAGGGAACGGTTGCGCGTCCTGCCAAGCGCACCTGGATGAACGGGTCGCTCTCGTGCGTGGTGCTGATGCAAGAGCCGGGGCACAACCTGGGTCTCATGCACGCCAACACCATGAGGTGCGGCACCTCCAGCTTCTCGGCCACGCCCGGAAAGTCGTGCACCATCACGGAGTACGGCAGCGCCATGTCGACGATGGGCGGCGGCTGCAAGCAATTCAACGCCTACGAACGCCTGTACATGCAATGGCTGGGCGGGTGTAACGGTGTGCGCGTCCCCTCGACGGGCACCTTCAACCTGCAGCCTCTCGAGAGCAACTGCAGCGACGGCAGCGGCATCCAGGTGCTGCAGGTCCCCTTCCCCGCCACCCTGACCGTCAGCGACCCGCAGGCGCCCACCACGGCCGTCAACCTCAACAACTACTACGTCGAGTTGCGCACCAGCGGCGGCATCTTCGACACCTACAGCACGTCGACCCGCGGGACGGTTTTTTCGGGCCCCACGGTGTTCATCTACGTCAGCGACAACGTCCGGCCGCCGTCAATGACGGCGACGGGCCGGGGCCAGTACAGCGTCTGGACCGAGCTTTTGAACATGACCCCGTCGGGAACGGCGTACACCGGTCTGACGATGCCTGGGCAGAGCTTCGTCGACCCGGCGGGTGGACCTACCATCAAGCTGGAATCGATCAGCGCCACTGGCGCGTCCGTCAGCGTGACCTACCCGAACGGGGGCACGGGCTCGCCGACCTGCATGGACGGCAAACCGATGACCGCGCCGGGACCGGGCAACTGCGCCGGCAGCCCGCCGGTGACCGGCGTCGGTGGCGCGATCGGCACCGGCGGCGACGGCGGGGCGCATTCGCCCGGCGCGGGCGGAACCGTTGGAAGCGGTGGCACGACCGGCAGCGGGGGGGCCGCGACCGGGGGAGGTAACGGCAGCGCGGGGCGCACCGGCAGCGGCGGGACGGCCTCGACCGGCGAGCTTCCAGGCACCGGCGGAGCGCGGGACGGCAGTGGTGGCGCCACCGGCACGGGCGGGACGACCACGCCCGGCGGCTTCGGCACGGGAGGCTCGCCGGGCCCAGTGGCCGGCGAGACGCTGGTGGGTGGCTGTTCGTGCAGCACCGATCCGATGGACCCGCTGCAGCGCCCGGCGTCCTGGCTGTCGCTGGCCGTGGGGTTGGTCGTGGCCGGGGTCCGGCGCCGCAACCCGCGTCGCGCCCCGTAGCAAGGAACGACGGCGCGTGCCGGCGACGAAGCATCGCGCTGGCGCCTGCGCCACCCTGGCCTGCCTGAGTCTGGGATTCGGTCCCGTGTTCGCCCTGGCTGGCACGGCGCGCGCGGACGGCGCTTTCCCGAACTCGCAGAACATCATGACCCCGGCCGCGCTGCCGCACGAGATTGTGATGGGGACCAACTTCGGGCTGGTCATCTCGTTCGACGACGGCCACAGCTGGACCTGGAGCTGCGAGCAACCGCTGAACGCCTTCGCCACCCTGTATCAGTTCGGCCCGCCGCCGGCCAATCGCCTCTACGCCGTCTCCGACCAGGGGGTGATCGCCTCCGATGACGTCGGGTGCAGCTGGTGGGCCGGGACCGGGCTGGCCCCGCGGGTGGTCCCGTTGGACGTCTTCGCCGACCCGACCGACGCCAGCCGCGTTTATGCGGTGGCCCCTGCTGCCGCTGCGGACGGCGGAGCCGGCGCCGTGCAGGAGGTCAGGCGTTCCACGAACGGTGGCCGGTCGTACGACGCCGTCGTGTACGCGGCCGCCGCGGGCGACCACGTGACCGGCGTCGAAGTCGCCCGTTCGGCCCCGCAGACGCTCACGCTGACCCTGACCAGCGGCGCGGACTTCACACCCAAGGTTGCGCAGTCGACCGACGGCGGCGGGCACTGGACGCTGCACGATCTCAGCGCCAGCCTGCCTCCGAAAACGTACAGCATCAGCCTGATCGCCGTTGATCCCGCCAATCCGCAGAAGTTGTTCCTGCGCGCCGGCAGCGCCGGCGGCGAGGTCCTGGCGGTCAGCGCCGACGGCGGGGCGACCGCCGCGCTGCCAGTGTCGCTGCCCGGCGGCGCCCTGACCGCCTTCACGCGCCTCGACAGCGGCACCTTGATCGCGGCTGGCGTGCAGGGAAGCGACAGCGTCGCCTACCGCTCGAAGGACGGCGGGACGACGTTTCAGAAGTTGCCGTCCCCGCCTCCCGTGCTGGGCCTGTCGGCGCGGGGCACGACGTTGTATGCGGCGACCGACACGTCGATCACGCCGGCCGCCATCCAGACCTCGGCCGACGAAGGCATGACCTGGCATCCCCTGATGGCCTACAGCGACATCCAGGCCATCCAGACCTGCGTGATGGCCATGTGCCAGACGGATTGCCTCAACCGCGCCGACATGCAGCAGTGGTCGGACGCCATCTGCAGCGCGGCGGCGCCCGTGCCCAGCGTGGACGCGGGCGCTGGTCACGCCGGTGGCGGAGCAGCTGGTCACGCCGGTGGAGGAGCCGGTGGAGGAGCCGGCGGTCACCCGAGTGCCGGGTCCGGCGGCGGCGGAGGCTCGTCGTCGGGCGGCGGATGCGGTTGCGCGGTGGGTGGGGAACGCTGGTCGTGGTTGGCGCTCGCGACGGCGCTGGTCTTGCTGGGCGCGGGGCCCGGAAGGAAGCGGAAGAAGCCAACGAACTGGCAGAACCGACGCGACTGGATGTAGCGTCGTGTCGAATGCGCTCTCTTGGAATGTTGGTGGCGGTGGCGGCGCTCTGCCTGGCAGCGCCCCGGGTGCGGGCAGATGGGCCGCAGATTGCCCGGCCCAAAGTCATCGTCGTAGACGCCGTCGACCTTCCGGACAGCCTGGCGGACATCCGCGACAACTTGCGCGGGACGCTGGAGAACGCGGTGACCGTGCACAACTACGACCTGGGCCCCGACGGAGGCGCCTGCGCCGATCGCGAGTGCGTAAAGGTCGCCGCCGCCCAGAGCGGTGCCAGCGACGTGCTGATCGCCACCGGCGGCCGCAACGAGATGCGCGGTTACCACATCGAGCTGCGGGTCTGGAACGTCGCCAGCGACCGTGAAGATCACGCCGTCGCCGAGTGCAACGTCTGCGCGGCCTTGCAGATGGTCGACAGCGTCAAGGGGGTCGCCAGCTCGCTTTTGGACCGCGTCCCGACCCTGCACGCGAACCTGGCGGCAGTCCCGCTCCCGGCGGTGCCGACCGGCCCGCCCATGCTCGCGCCGCCCGACACCGCCCCGCGCCACGGCAGCAGCACCCGCCGCGTCGTCGGCTGGACCCTCATCGGCGCCGGAATCGCCGGCGGCGTCGCCAGCGGCGTGCTGTTCGCGCTGAACGGGAAGCAGGGGCACTGCGTCGCCGGTGTCGAAGATTCGTGCTCCCGAGAGCTCCCGCTCCTGCTGCCGGCTTCGATCACTGCGGGCGCGGCCGTGGCAGCCGTCGTGGCCGGCATCGTCGTCCTCCACGGCGCCAACCACGACTTGCAGACCGTCACCGTGGCGGCCAGCCCCTTCGGCCTGACCGTCGGAGGCCGGCTGTGATCGGCAGGGACCTCCTTCTGTTGGTCTGGGCGGGGCTGGCCAGCGCAGGGTGCTGGCAATACCGCGCCGGTCATTGCGACGAGGACAACCGGAATTGTGGAACCGGGTACTTTTGCGACGTTCCCACCCACAAGTGCATGCCCGACACGTCGGGGTCCGGTGGGACGGCCGGAGCCGCCGGAGGCGGCGGTGCGGCCGGGGTGGGTGGCGTGGGCGGATCCGCGGGTGCCTCGGTCGACCGGCCGCCGGCCCGCTGCGACTCTGAGGCTGGTGCAATCAGCTGCACTTCGGATAAGCCGATCTGCGACGTGACCTCAGGGAAATGCCGCGCGTGCGGCGACCAACCCGACGATTGCAGGCACCTGAACCCCGCCCTGCCCGTGTGCGTGACCGCTGGAGACGGCGGTGGCGTCTGCGTCCAGTGCGCCGCGATGAGCGATTGCACCGGCACGACCCCGGTTTGCACCGCGGCCCATACCTGCACGGCCTGCAAAGCGGATTCGGATTGCGCGGGCAGCGGACCACACGTCTGTATGGCCGACGGTCATTGCGCGAGCGACGACCAGGTGGTGATTGTCGACGAGGCGCGGGGCTGCCCGGACGGCGGAACGTCCGGCACCTTCTGCACGCTAGCCGCTGGCGTCGCCCAGCTGTCGCCGTCGCGAAACGTGCTCATCGTGGTGGGCGGGACCAGCGATCGGCTGGTTCTGTCGACAGTCAACGTCGAGCCGATCGTGATCGGTCGCATGAACAGCGCGGGCGATCCCGGCAGCATTCCCGCCACGTCGGGCACGGCCCTGACCCTCAACTCGGACACCGTCGTGATCCGCGACCTGACGGTAAACCTGGGCGGCTCGAGCACCAGCCGCGGCATTGCGGTCACCGGCGCCACAACGACAGCCACGATCCTTCGCGTGACCGCGTCGCTGGGAACCGGGTTGGGAATCGACGTCGAAAACGGCGCCTCTGTCACGATCGACGCGTCCTACGTCAACGGCAACTCGGCCGGCGGCATTCTCGTAAACGGGGCGACGGCGATCATCCAGAACAGCGTCATCGCTAACAATGGCGGGACCACCGGGTACGGCGTTCAGCTGAACAACGCCGGCATTGGAACCAGGTTCTGGTTCAATACGGTCGTGAAGAATCCAGTTGCCGCCGTTTGCAGCTACGGCGGCGGTGTTGCCCTCCAGGACTGCATCCTTGAGGGCGCTCAAACGAACTGCAACCCGGTCACTTCTGTGACTACCGTGCCTGCATTCGATGCCCAGCGGCCTTTTCATCTCACGGCGTCCCAGCCCTGTGTGCCGCCGGCATCGTTTCCAAATCATGACATCGACGGAGAGTTGCGCGCTCCAACCCCCGATTGCGGCGCGGACCAATTCATGACGAGATGATAGTCGCCGCGGATAGGCGGCGGTTAAGCACGCGGAGGCCGGCACGGAGGTTGTGGAGATATCCGCAAGATCGGCGTCAGCGAGCAGACCTTCTCTCCGGTGGAAGAGGCGCCACACCGGGACGCGGGTCGCGGAGCTCCGACAATGGGGGGTGTCAACGCCAAGTAGAAATGTCCGGGTTTGTGCCAAGTAGAAATGTCTGGTTCGATAGGGACTGTCGCCGTCGACGAAGCGCGGGCTGATGCGCCACTACTCGTTCCCTCGGTCGAGCATCACCGTGCCGCGTTCGGGCGGCTGCCCTCGATGGTCGCTACGGACCGCGGGTTTTACTCAGGGCGTGGCGAGCGCCGTCTCCTCGAAATGGGGTCAAACATCCAGTGCTCCCCAGGCCTGGCCACCGGACCCGCGAGCGCGTCACGTATGAGCGCCAGCGCTGATTCAAACAAGGACGTGCTTGGCGCGCCGGCGGCGAGGCTCGAATCTCGCGGCCGCTATCGCGGCCGAGCCGGCATCGATCGCTGCATCGGGTGGTCGGCGATCGCCAATAACCTGGTCGCCGCCGGGAGGCACCGCGTCCAGCGCGTCTCACGATGACCGGCTCCCCTCCAAGGGGGAGCCGGCCCCAGAAACATTGGCTTGGCCGACCCCCAGCGCCCTCCTCGGGCACCTGGGCCAAACTCAACCGCCCTTGTGCACCGCCGTGTAGCTAGTAGCCTGAACGGCCTGTCCGCTAACGGACGACCGCGTTGACTTGTCATGTACGTGACGCCTGGCCCGCTCACGGGTACACGCAGGCAGATCTCGCGCCGTCCGGGGCCGACTCGCTCGACGAGCACGATGTCGATCACAGAAGACCGCTGCAGCAGCGGGCTCCTGACTCTCGTCGAATCGACCGGTCAGCACCTGCACGCCGGTGACGACGACCGGACGTTCCCAATGTGCCTGCGTGCGCGGCGCGAGCCAATGGTGCGCGCCGCGCGTCTGGTCGACGGCGGGCGACACGTCGCGCCGTCTCGTTTACGCGGGTGGCACCGGCCTTCGCGTCGGCTGGCCTCGCCGTCGTCGCATTGTTACTTGACGCGCCAGTTTGCGTCGTACGAATATCGGGCTGGTCGAGACGACGAGGAGGTCCCGGATGTCATCGTTGAACCGGTTGGTGTGCGGCGCGGTGCTAGTGAGTGGTTTGCTGGTTGCTTTGGGGCGAGACGCCCGAGCGGACGCGCAGGGCTATATCTGCCTCGTCCAGATCGACAAAGCGGGCGCTTCGAACGCCGCCTACACGGAGATTGTGGTTAGCGTCTACAGCGAGGGCGGATGCGGGGGCACGTGGCAAGGCACCGTCTCCTTCTATTCGAACGCGGACTGCACGCAGGCCTCGGGCTGTCCGGCCTACAATAATCAGCAGCTCATGTTCAGCGACCCCGCCTACAGCTCCATATATTCCCAGCTGTCCGATGCAAAATACAATTGGCGATTTATCTACATATGGGACATCAACGGTTCGGGCTACGGCCTCGGTTTGGAGCAGTGACGCATGATCCTACGCGCGCCGTGGCTCGCAATCGGGCTCGGTGCGGTCAGCCTCGCGGCGGGGGGATTTCTCGTCGGGCGCCACGGAGGCCGGACCCGCGGGCACGGTGCCGCCGAATCGTCCGACGACGATGACCGCGGTGCGGAGCCGGCGCGGCGGGCCTTTCCGCCGAACCTGCAACGCCTCGTCGTGCCCATTCCAGTGCCGGTCCAGGCACCGCAGCAAGTCGAGGCTACGCGTCCGCGCGCTCCCGCTGGGGGCCCAACCGAGGAGCAGCTCGCGCAAGCGCGGGCGCGGCAGGCGGAGCTCGATGGCGTGATGGTCCACGAGGTCGCGCCACTACACACCGAGGCCCAGCTCTCGAGCTACCTCTCGGTACTCCTCGATCGGGCGCAGACGTTGAAGTCCATCCCCGTGACCATCGTCGAGCCGGGTCGCGCCGCGATCAGGCGCGTCGTTCAGGACCCGGCGGAGCGAGAGCGGCGCGAGGCCGAGTTCATGCGTTCGCTCGACGATTTGCGCGCGAAGCTCGCCGCCCAGTAATTCACGCCGTGGGGATAGGTGGAACAAACGGGCGTTGTCGAGGGCGAACACCACAAGTTGAAACAACTGGTCGCCGACCTGACGCTGAATAAGCACATGCTTTAGCTAGAGAGCTGAGCACGTAAATCAGGCGGCCATCCGGGCGCGAAGGACGTGAGGTTGGCCACAGCAGCGCATCAACCGGTGTCGAGGGAGTTCTTGCGGATGCCCTTGTAGCGGGATTTGGGGCCTTGGATGGCAGCGACGGAAGAGAGGGCGTGCTCGACGGTGACGCGCTCCAGGAGCGCCGCCCGTCCGTCGCGAATGGCGCGGCCGGCTCGCAGGCGAAGCAGTAGGCGTTCCTGCGGGTGGGGGGCGACGGACCGGCCACGGTCGTTTCGAGCAGCCGTGCAGTCGGTCCGCATCTCGCAGGGGCGGCAGCGCTCGACTGGAAAGCGGACCAGCCGGTTGTCTGGCACGGCAGCCGTCGCTCCCGCCGAACACGGAACCGTTCCGCCTTCCAGATCGATGTCGACATCTTCCTTCGTGAACCGCCCGTGATTTCTGGCCGGCCACAGCTTGCACCGGACGATCCCGTCAAAGCCATCGACCACGGGACTGCCCAGAAAGCCTCGATCGATCCAGAGTACCGCGTTCTGGGCAATCCAAACAGGAAGGTCCAGCGCCGTTTCACGCAGAGAATTGGGCTCCGGTTCGCATACGATTTACACTTCTGCCCACTTCAGGCATGTCCGTATTCGACGTCAATCCGTTGTCGGCTTCCTTTGGCCCGTACCTGCTGCTCCGCGCCTCCGGGGCGATGGGGCGGCTGGAGATGGCGGTGCGGACGGACCTGCGGGACCCGGAGGTCTGCGTCCTCAAGCGGCTGCCCATTCGCGCGCTGGCGGCGGATGCGGCGGCGCGGTTCCGGCGGCAGGCGCAGCTGGCGGCGCGCCTCGAGCACGAGAACGTCGCGCGCACGCTGCGCGTCGAAATGGTCGAGGGGCAGGTCTGCGTCGCGCGCGAGCTGATCGAGGGCATCACGCTGGCCAAGGTGATGCGCGCGCTGGGCGCACAGCCGGCGCCGCTGGTCGCCACCCTGCACATCGTTCACCAGATGGCCCGCGGGCTGGCCTACGCCCATGACTCGAGCATCGTGCACGGCGAGGTGGCGCCCGAAAACGTCATGATCGCGTTTTCCGGTCAGGTCAAGCTGATCGACTTTGGGATAGGAGGCCCGGCCAGCGACGCAGATCCCGCGCAGACGGGGATCGTCGTCGGCCGCCGTGGATTCCTGCCGCCCGAGGCGGCCCAAACGCCGGAGCCGGATCGGTCCGCTGACATCTATGGTCTGGGCGTGGTCCTGTGGGAGCTGCTGACCGGGCACCGCGCCGACGACGCGCAAGAGCTGCCGCTGCCGGACGCGCGAACGCTGAACCCCGAGGTTCCCGACGAGCTGGCGCGAATCGTGGCACGGGCGACGGCGCTGGCGCCGCAGGACCGCCCGCGCGGCGCCGACGAGCTGGGTGCCGCACTGACCACGTTCTTGCCGGCCTGCAGCGACCCGCAACAAGAGACCGCCGCGCTGTTGCGGAGCTGCTTCGACGTGGACACGTTGCAACCTTTGCTGACGGCGGAGATCGCGGCCGCCAGGCGGCTGGTGATGGTGGAGCCGCCCCCGACCGAGGCGCGCCCGCGGCGAACGATGCCCCTCAACGCGTCGCCCCCCCGCCCCGCCCAGATCGCGCCCAGCATGACCAGCCTCTCCATCCCGCGGCGGGATCGGGGACCGCTGCTGACCGTGGCGGTTGCGCTGGCGGTCGCCGGCGCCGGGATCGCGCTTCTGCGTCACCAGGATGAAAGCGGCTCAGAACCGGGGGATCCTGTGGCGGCTGCCGCGCCCGCGCCTGCGGCCCCGCCCGCTCTGATTGCGCCGCCGCCCGCCCCACCTGCTCCGCCCGCTTCACCGGCTTCCTTGCCGCCCGAAGCGCCCCCGCGTCCAGCCGCCGAGAAGCCGCGAACCTCGGGCCGACGACCAGAGGCGCTGGCGCGGACGGCACGCGACGACGTTCCCGAACGGCTGGTCGGCCAGGCGAATGCGCTCTTCGAACGCGGCAACACGGCCGGTGCGCTGGCCCGCGCCCGCCAGGCGATCGCCGCCGGCGCCGGCGCCCCGGCCCACGTGCTGCTGGGGACCTTGCTGGTCAGTCTGCACAACTACAAGGACGCGGAGCCGGAGCTCGCCGAGGCGATCCGCCTCGACCCCGACAACGACGAAGCCCACCGCTTGCTGCTGCTGCTGCGGAGGACCGCCGTCGAGCAGGCCAGTCGTTGATCCCGTGCACGAGCCGCTGATCAAGGGCCTCCCCGACACCGCCTTCATGGTGGCGCGCCCTGCCCGGCGTCGGCTGGATCGCGGACACGGCTGGCGGGCCGCCGACATCAAGTACCTGCCCATCGAGGGCGAGCGCCTGGGCCGCCCGGCGATTCAGAAAAACAGGTGTGACACGACGCCGAACAGCGGCACCAGGATCGCCAGCGACCAGAGCGTGTAACCGAAGAAGCTCGGCATGCGGACGTGGTGCTGCTCGGCGATGGCCTTGACCATGAAGTTCGGGCCATTGCCGATGTACGTGATGGCGCCCATCAGCACGGCGCCGCAAGAGACCGCCGCCAGCAAATGCTGCCCGACCGGGTGCACCGCCAGCGCACCCAGGTTGTCGATCGACATCGTCCCATGCGGGCCGTTGGCGACGCCCACCGCCAGCGACGCGAACGTCAGGTACGTCGGCGCGTTGTCGAGCACGCTGGAGAGCGCGCCGGCCGCCCAGAAAAATTGCCAGGGCTTGGTCACGCCCAGGCTGGCGCCCCGCTCGCCCAAGAAGGCCAGTGCCGGGATCATCGTGATGAACACGCCGATGAACACGGCCGCCACCTCGACGATGGGGGCCCAGTTGAACCGGTTGGTGGCATGAACCTCGCGCGGCGTCGTGGCCAGCGACAGCGCCGCGCAAGCCACCATGCCGGCGATCTGCACGCCTGCCCGCAGGTAGCCGTCGCCGAACAGTTGACCGCCGAAGCTGCCCATCGCGAACACCACCAGGACGATGCCCAGCAGCCAGACCAGGTTGATGGCGCCTTGCAGCCGCAGCGGCTCGACAGCGGTGGGGGCTTCGGTGGCGCGGGCGCCCAGCCGCTGGCGCTCGCGCGCGGTCAGCGTCCGGTCGATGATCGCGAAAATCGCCAACAGCGCGCCGTTCACCAAGGCCCAGGGGGCCGCCAGGCGCAGCGTCCAGGTGAAGGGAACGCCGCGCAAGAAGCCCAGGAACAGCGGCGGATCGCCGAGCGGCGTCAGCAGCCCGGCGCCGTTCGAGACGACGAAGATGAAGAACACCACGATGTGCGTCGAGTAGGAACGCCGCGCGTTGGCGCGCAGCATGGGCCGGATGAGCAGCACGGACGCGCCGGTCGTCCCCACCACGCTGCCCAGCAGGGCGCCGATCGCCAGGAACGTCGTGTTGACCAGCGGCGTGCCGACCAGCGTTCCGCTGAGGCAGATCCCCCCGGAGATCGTGAACAACGCTCCCAAAAGCGCGATGAACGCCGCGTAGTCGCAGGCGGTGTGCAGCAGAAGCCGGCCGCCCTCCGCCCCTTGGCCGTGCACCAAATAGACGATGACCGGCACCGACAAGATGGCGGCCACCAGCAGCTTGTTGCGGTTGTGTTCCCAGAACGCGCCCGCAAACAGCGGCAAGACGGCGATGGAGACCAAGTAGACGACGAAGGGCGCCACGGCCCAGGTCGGTGTCAGCGTGTGAAGCATGGTTCAGTGCTGCAGGTAGAGCGGAATTTCGGTGGTCTCGACCAGGCTGCGGGTGACCGAGCCCGAGAACAGCTCGCGGAGGCGCGAGCGCGTGAAGGCGCCCATCACGATCATTCCGGCGCCCAGATCCTTGGCCAGCTTGGTGATGACCTCGACGTTCGACAGCAGCGAGACCAGGTTGTGCCCCTTGGCCGTGATGTCCGCCGCCTGCAGCGCCTGGACAGCTTTGTTGGCCATGTCCCAGGCAACGGCGCCGTTGTCGTCGATGGTGACGACGTGCACCTCGCGCCCGCGGGCCAGGCCGCTGGCCGCGAAGCTGGCCAGCGCGCGTTTGGCCGCGCCGCTGCCGTCGTAGGCCAGCAGGATCTTCGACCCCAGCGAGGCGGGCGCGCTTTCCGGGCACACCAGCACCGGCGTCGTCGCCCGGTGCAAGACCGCGTCCCGCGTGTGGCTGTCCTGGCCCTCGATCTCGAATTTGAAATTGGCGTCCCGACCAAGGACGGTCAGCTCCCGCGTGACCATCTCTTCCAAGATGGCGTCGACCGGGCGTCCGACGATCTCCAGCGGCCGGCCCGGAACACCCGCCTCCCGGCAGCGCCGTTCGAACAGCGCCATGGCGTCAGCCGCGTGCTTGTGCGCCTCGGCGACCAGCGCGTCGTCGCGCTCGTGCTTGAAGGACGAACCACCGATGCTGGTCGGCGTCCCGGCGCGGATGTCCGGCTCATCGACGATGGCCAGCCCCACCAGGTGCGCTTCCAGCGGCTTGGCGATGTCGATCGCCAAACGGACCGCCGCAGCCGTGCTGGGCGATCCTTCCAAGCAAACCAAGATGTTCTTAATCATTCAAAAGGAGGTCCGGGGCCCGGCGCACAATCGCGCCAGGCCCCGGATCGTGATTTCAGAGTGTCAGGTTCGGTGATTCCAGATTAGGTCCCGCTGGTGATGGCCAGCGCCGGCACCGACGACTTGGCGGCGGCCACCTCGGCCTGGGGCACATCCTCGGGCGCGCGGGTCGGGATGAACTCCGGGTAACCCGGCAGGCCCATCTCCGGCACGTCCAGACCGGCGATCTCGACGGCGGCGGGTACGCGGTTCGACCCGAGCACCTTGCCGATGACCCAGAACGCCAGGCCGCCGACGACCACGTTCCAGGCGATGCCCACACCCACCTCGACGAGCTGCGCGACCAGCTGCTTGGAGTCGCCGTAGAACAGACCCGTCACGCCACGGCCGGCGACGCCCATGTAATCGGTCGCGCCGACGGCGTTCCAGCCCGCGCCGTAGCTGCCGTCCGAGAACAGGCCGACCGCGATGAGGCCCCAGGCGCCGTTGACGCCGTGGACGCTGATCGCGCCGACCGGGTCGTCGATCTTGATCTTGTCGAAGAAGAAGACGCTGACGATGACCAGCACGCCGGCGATGGCGCCGATGATGAACGCGGCGACCGGAGTGACGAACGCACAGGGCGAGGTGATGGCCACCAGACCGGCCAGCATGCTGTTGCACATCATGCTGGGATCGGGCTTGCCGTACTTGATCCACATGTAGAGGATGCCGAAGAAGGTCGCCGACATGCCGGCGATCAT
This sequence comes from uncultured Pseudomonadota bacterium, assembly GCA_963737345.1. Taxonomy (GTDB): domain Bacteria; phylum Myxococcota_A; class Polyangia; order Fen-1088; family Fen-1088; genus JADGRB01. The sequence continues at coordinate 1,002,773 of CAVTSM010000003.1, forward strand.
GGTGTTGGTGGCCACGATGCCGATGCGGCCGTCACCGCCGGCCAGCGAGCTGCCGGCGTTGAAGCCGAACCAGCCGAAGGCCAGGATGAACGTCCCCAGCTGCACCATCGGGATGTCGTGCGGCAGGATCGGGTTGACCTTGCCGTCGGCGGTGTACTTGCCGATGCGCGGCCCGATCAGGATGGCCGTGATGAGCGCCAGCGCGCCACCCTGCAAGTGAACGACGCCGGAGCCGGCGTAGTCGACCGCGCCGTGACCAAGTCCCAGGCGGTACCCGAGCTGGGCCAGCCAGCCGCCGCCCCACACCCAGCAGCCGAACACCGGGTAGATGAAGGCGCCGACGATGATGCTGAAGATGAAGAAGCTCTTGAAGCTCCACCGCTCGGCGCAGGCGCCGGTGACGATGGTGGCGGTCGTGTCCATGAAGACCATCATGAAGAGGAAGAGCACGATGGCCGCGCCGTCGTAGCCGTTGCCCGACAGGAAGAACCCGGTGGTGCCGAGGAGGCCCCAGCCGTGGTCACCGTTGACGGCGCCGCCGACGGTCAGCATCGAGTGCAGCGTCGGAATGCCGCCCAGCGAAGCCGGCCCGCCGATCGCCGTGCCGTTCATGCCGCCGCACATGAAGGCGAAGCCGCAGACGAAGAACCCCAGCATGCCCAGGGCATACACGGCGAAGTTCATCGACATCGTGTGTGACGCGTTCTTGGCCCGAATCAGGCCCGTCTCGACCAGCGCGAAGCCGGCCTGCATGAACATGACCAGGAAGCCCGCGACCAGTACCCAGACGAAGTTCACGGAGAACAGCGCGTGGGAAGCCGACTGCGCCACCGCGTCGACCGCGACCGCCAGGTCCTTGGTCGTCGCCTTCGCGGGATCGGGCTTGGTGTAGCCCGGCACCGAGTAGGCCGTCGGCGTGGTCTGGAAAGCGCCCGTCTTGTCGGGTACGGGATCGTCGGCCATCGCGCGCGAGGCGGATAGGCCGACCAGCGCCACGGCCAAGGCCATGGCGGCAAGCCAGCGTCGTTTGCGGTGAATGCGGTCGGTCCTGGTCATGTCTGTTTGCCCTCTCTTGTTCTGTTCTGTTTTCAAACTGAGGTTCACCACTGCGCCTGCATCTTTCGACGCAGGCGATTCGCCCAAAGCGCCCCCACCAGCGACCCGGCCTGCATCATCAGAAAGAACACCAGGGTCACGAACACCCGGTGCTGCAGGCCGAAGTAGATCCCGATGGTCGCGATCGCGATGGCGGCTTGGACGGACTTGAACGTTCTCTTGTAGTGCTCCCACATGTCGCGCACGTAAGAGCAAGGGCGATGCCGACGCACACGGCATCCCGATTCACGCCTTTCGTTTCAGGAGGTTGCGTGATTGCGATCCGCGGCGGTCATCACGCGGACCAATCCTGGAAATCTCTCCGAAACGTCCTGGTCATCAGCCCGAATCAAGGGGTCGGGCCATGCGGGCAATCTGCCGGGCCGAATTCGCGTTATGCAAAACCGCTGGCGCGGTCAGCCACGCTTCTGACGGCGGTACACGGTCGAAGGGTCCACGCCCAGGATCTCGGCCGCCTTCAGCTTGTTGCCGCCCACGAACTTGAGAACGGCCGCGATGTAGCGGTCTTCCAGATCATGAAGGCTCAACGGGTTTTGCAAGAGGCGTGGGATGGGATCGCTGGTCCACGCCGGACCCAGCGCGCGCTTGACGTCTTCCAAACGCGCGTAGGGCTGCGCCGCCGTCACGACCAACCGTTCGACCAGGTTCTCGAGCTGGCGCACGTTGCCCGGCCAGTCGCAGCTCGCCAGAAACTCCAGCGCCTGGGGCTCGAACCCCGCCAGGACCGAACGGGACGACTTTTCCAGGCTCTGGCGCAGAAAATGGTCGACCAGCAGCGGGATGTCCTCGGGACGCTCGCGCAACGGCGGCACGCGCACCCGCAGCACATCCAGGCGAAAGAAGAGATCCTCGCGAAACGAGCCCTGCTCGACCAGCACGGACAGGTCCTTGTGTGTGGCGGCGATGCAGCGGACGTCGACGGTGCGGGTCGTCTCGGAGCCGACGGGGCGGACCTCCCCCGACTGCAGAACGCGCAGCAGCTTGCCCTGCAACGTCAGCGGCAGGTCGCCGATCTCGTCGAGAAAAATGGTGCCGTCCTGGGCCTCGACGAACAGGCCGCGGCGGCTGGTGGCGGCGCCCGTGAACGCGCCGCGCGCGTGGCCGAAGAGCTCGCTCTCGAGCAGGTGCTCGGGCAAGGCCGCGCAGTTCACCGCGACGAACGACCGATCGGCGCGCGGGCCGCTGGTGTGAATGGACAGCGCGACCAGCTCCTTGCCCGTGCCGGTCTCACCCGAGATGAGCACCGACGACGTCGCGTCGGCCACTTGCGCGATGAGGGCCCGCAACTGCCGCATGGCCAGGCTGTTCCCCATCAACTTGCGCTCTGACAGATTGGTCCGCAGGGTGCGGCGCAAGAGCGCGTTTTCACTGGTGAGCGCGCGCTCGCGGCAGGCCCGCTCGACCAGGGCGCGCAGCGTCTCCAGCGCGAAGGGCTTGGTCACGTAGTGGTAGGCCCCGCGGCGCATCGCCTCGACGGCGGTCTCGACGGCGCCGAAGGCCGTCATGATGATGACGGGCGTCCCGGGATCGGCCTTCTTGATCCCGGCCAGCAGGTCCAGCCCGTCGCTGCCTTTCATGCGCAAGTCCGTGACCACCACGTCGGTGGGATCGGCCGTGAACGCCGCCAGCGCCTTGGCGCCGTCGTGGGCAACGCGGGTCTGAAATCCCGCGGCGGTCAGATCGTTGGCGATGGTCTGCGCCATGTCCGGAACGTCGTCGACGACCAGGGCGCTGAACTTAGACATCTGCTCTCTCCTTCTGAGCGATCGGAGCCCTCCCCTCGGGGCTGGCTGGCCACAACACCGTGACGGTCGTCCCCTGGCCCACGGCGCTCTGGACGTCGATCTGACCGGCGTGGTTGCGGACAATGCCGGCCGCGATGGCCAGGCCCAGCCCCGTCCCTTCGCCGCGCGGCTTGGTGGTGAAGAACGGCTCGAAGACGGCCGCCACGTTCTCGGGCGGGATGCCGGCCCCCTGGTCCGCGACAGCGATCCGGACCATGTCGCCGGGCGCGCGCCGCGCCGACAGTCGCACGCGCTGCCCGGCCGAGGAGGCGTCGCAGGCATTGAGCAGCAGGTTGACCAGCACCTGCTGCAATTGATCGGCGTCGGCGGTGAGCATCGGGAGGTCCTCGCTGAGGTCCAGATCCAATTGCAAACGCCGTGCCTCGAGCTTCAGCTGCAGCAGCTCGCGGCTGCGTTCTACCACCGGCGCGAGGGGCACGGCCCGCTTGTCGAGCGGCGAGCGGCGCGAAAAATCCAGCAACTGGCGGACCGTCGACGAGATCTGGTCGACCTGTCTGATCACCACGCGCAGGTCGTCGGCGCCGCCGGTGCCGTCCACCTGGCGCAGCACCTGCTCGGCCCGGCCACGCACGACGCTGAGCGGCGTCCCGATCTCGTGCGCGACCTCGGTCGCCATCACGCCGACCGTGATGAGCCGATCGGCGCGCACCAGCTGATTTTCCATCTCGCGCGCTTGCGCCAGCGTCTGGGCGTTGCGCAGCTGGCTGGCCAGCTCGACGGCCCGCCGCTCTTGCCGAAACAGAATCAGGCCCACGGCCGCCACGACCACGGCGGCCGAAACCGCGGTGGTCACGATGCGCGAGAGGGCGCCCCGCTCACGCGCCAGCATCGGCTGCGCGGACGCGACCCAGGTGACCAGCCAATTGCCCGTCGGGCGGGCCACCGGCTCCGACACGCGGAGCGCCGCCTCTGGAACCAGGCCGAGCCGCGCCGCCTCCTGGGCGTCGACGCGATACGAACGGCCGCGGGCACCGCTGAACGTCTGGGCGGTTCCAGAGACGGTCGGGCGGCAGGCCGCGGCCGTCTCGCACCCCGACCAGATCACGCCGGCCGGGTCCGTCACGAAGAGGCGGCCGCCGGACAGTTGCGGCCAGGCGACGGCCCGCAGCAGCAGGGCGGCGTCGCTGACCACCACGATGGCACCACCACCGCGCACCGGCGTGCCGTAAACGAGCAGCGACCGGTCACCCAGGCGGGCCGGTGCGCCCAGACGTTCGGCGCCCGCGGTCGCGACGGCGGCCCCCAGCGCCCGAACCTCTGGCAGCAGGGTGTCGACGGTCCCTGGTTGCTCCCTGGGATCGACCGCCAGCACGTCGATTCGGCCGGCCGCGTCGACGAGCCCGATGATCCGATAATGGACGACCACCACGGCCAGCGCCCGGAAGGCGCTCTCCCAGACCCGGCGCTCGGTTCGGGGATCCGAGCCCGCGTCGCGCCGCGAGCGTTCCACCATGTCGGTCAGCATGCGGATGTCCTGGTGCAGCGAGTCCAGCCGCGCCAGCGCCTGGGCCGAGGCCCCGACCTGACGGCGAGCCTCGGCCGTGAAATCGGACAGCACGCGTTCCTGCTCGACGGTGGCCGACGACATCGCGGTCCCGACGATCGCGACCAGCGCGACCAGGCCGATGACGATGCCGCCGGACGTTCTCACGTGGAGGCAATCCTACGCGATCCGGCCTGTCCCGCGCGCCCGCGCCCCTGGGGGGGTGGACAGGCTTCTCAATTCATCGTCAGCGCCCTCATGGCCCGCCGCGATTCTTGTCGAAGATGCCAATGACCAGCAGCACGAAACCCAGCAGGCGAACCAGAAAGAAGTAGTGGCGGGTCTCGAGGGTCGGCTGCCAGGCGCCTCGCAGACCCCAGTCGACCGCCAACACGAAGAAAGCGGCCGCGAAGACCAGCAACAAGCGATCGCGGCTCTGCCTCCAGAATCGCAGGAAGAAGAGGCCGATCGTGCAACTGGCCATCGTCAGCGCACCGAGAATGAGCTGGTGCATGTCAGCGCTCCTGATCCCAGACCAGGCCGAACAGCATGATCGACAGTGAGGCCAGTGCGGTCAAATCGCGCACGATCGCGAGGTCGACCTCGGGAACCACGACCAGGTCGACGAACAACAGCACGTTGTTCAGGGCCAGGCCGATGAAGCAGAGGCTGCTCCAGAAAAGGAGGCGCGCCCGATTGGCCCGGTGGGCCCGGATCAAGAGCGTCGCACAGAGGATCGAGGTGAGCGCGCACAAGAGGTAGACCGCCGCGGCCATCAGCTGTCCCCTTTCTTGATCCGGAACGCGTCGGCGAACAAGACCGCTCGCTGCCCAGCAGGCGCGAAGATCTGGGTGATCACCGCGACCCGCCGTTCCCGGTAGCAGGCGGCCAGCGCGCGTGCTTCCCGGGCCAGCGCCTCGGTGCGCGGCCGGTACAGGTACTTCGGAGGTTGATCAGAGGTGAGCGCGATCAGCCCGTCGCCGAGCAGCCGCGACAGGCGCGTGCGCGCCGAATCGGGCGTGGTCCGGAGGCTGGACGCAATCTCGTGATCCGCCCAGGCGCGTGGTGAGGAGTCGAGGAGCAGCAGCAGGATCTCGAGCTGTTCCAGCGTGTGAATGTGCCGCAAGATGAAGCGGCGTACCGCGTCCGGTATCGGGGAATCTGCCAAGAGGCAGAGAGTGGCATGCTGGCCGTGACGGTCAATTGGCGCCCCGTGTCCTCAGGGGTGTTCCGGACCCGACGCTGACCCCGGCGATCCCCGGCGACTCGTCTTGCCGCGCGGACACCCGTCTCGCAGAATCGGACGATGTCGTTCGTCGCGGCGGTCTGCCCATGGCCCTTGGCGGGCCTGCTGATTGGTCTTCTCACCGTCGCCTTGCAGTGGATGGACAACCTGCCTTTGGGCGCGACCGGGGCGGCGGCCGGTTTCCTCGGATGGGCGCGGCGCCCGTCGGGCAGCCTCACCTGGCGCGCCCTGTTCTTCATCGGCGTCATAGCGGGAGCCGGTCTGTACGCGGCGGCGACGCGAGCGACCCCGGCGGGCTGGGCCTACCCGGCCGTCGACAGGCTGTTCGGGGGGGCCCTGCTGCCGAAGGCCGTCTGGCTGTCCGTCGCGGGTCTGTTCATCGGCTTCGGCGCGCGTTGGGCCGGCGGCTGCACCTCCGGTCATGGCATCTGCGGGGTTGGCCGCCTGCAGACCGGCAGCCTGGCGACGACCATGACCTTCGTGGTCACGGCCGTGTTGGTCGCGCAGCTGGTCTGGCGCGGGAGCACGCCGTGACCACGCCGCGGGTTCGGGGCTTCGCCACGCTGGCCGGGGTCGCGTTCGGCTTCTGGCTGGCCTGGACGCGGATGACCGACTTCGAGCAGATCGTGGGCGCCCTGCTGCTGCGACGAAGCTATCTGTGGCTGCTGTTCGCGACCGGTGTCGCCACCGCCGCCGTCGGACTGCAGCTCCTGCGGCGATTCCAGGTGCGGACGCTCGCCACGCGGGCGCCCGTGTCGTGGCCGACCGTGCGCCCGCAGGTGCGCCACCTGGTGGGAGGCGCGCTGTTCGGAATCGGGTGGGCGCTGGCCGGCGTATGCCCGGGACCGATCGCGGCGCAGCTGGGACAAGGGCGGTGGTCGGCCCTGTTCACGGTGGCGGGGCTCTTCGGCGGCATCGCCCTGGCGGACGCCGTGTCCGCCCGACGGCAGTCGAGCGCCGCGTCACCCTGCGGCGAAGCGCAGGAGCCCGACGTCGTCGACGGCCTGCGCGCGGGCGCTCAGCGAATGTCGTCGACCTTCACGCCGAAGCGCTCGGCATAGAGCTCCAGCGTGCGCTGCCAGGCTGGACGGGCCTGACACCGCGCGAAGTACGCCTTGATGTTCGGGAACGGCTCCATCAAGTCGGTCTTGCGGATGGTGCGAAGGACGCCGGCCAGCATGATGTCAGCGGCGCTGAACTCTTCGCCGGCGATCCACGGTTGGCCTTCGAGGCGCCGGTCGACGTCGCCGAGCCAGCGGCCGGCGAGCTTGCGCACCTCCGCCTTGAGCTTGTCGTTGCCGCCGTCGAAGATCTCGACGAAGTCCAGGCAGATGAGGGTCGGCTCGACGGTGGCGACCGCCGCAAAGCACCACTGCGTGACGCGGGTGCGGCCCTGGACCTCGCGCGGGATCAGCTTCCCGGCCTTCTCGGCGATATACAGCACCACAGCGCCCGACTCGGCGACCACGAACCCGTCGTCGTCCAGGATCGGCACCTGGCGGAACGGGCTGATCTTCCGATAGGCGTCGCTGTCGAGCTCTCCCGCGGTCTGGTCGAGGCCGTGGACCCGGTACGGCAGGCCGGTCTCCTCGAGGGCCCACTGCGCGCGGAGGTCCTTGGTCTCGCCTATGCCCTCGGGAAAGATGTTCCGGAACGCGTAGAGAGTGATCATGCCCGGACGACGAACGAAGCGGGCTCAGATCGACAAGAATCACAAAGAGACGGGGTCACCCCACCCGCTCGGCGTAGGTCATGACCAGGTACATCACGGCCTCGCGCGGGGTGACGTTGCGGTAGACATGCGGCACGTCGGCCGTGAAGAGGATCGCATCGCCGGTGTCCAGCCGGTGCAGGGTGCGGTCGACCTCGATCTCGACGGCGCCGGAGGCGACGACCAGGTTCTCCGTCGTGCCCGCCGGGTGCGGGGGCGCGTGCTCCGTGCCGGACGGCTTGAGTCGCAGCTCGTAAAGCTCGGCGCGCCTGGCTTCACCGGCCGGAAACAGCGCCCGCGAGCTGAAGGTTCCCTCCTGGTTCGTGATGAGGCGACCGGTTCGAGCCGTCACCACCGCCGGGGCGCCTGTTCCGCCCTCCGCGATGAGCGCCGAGAACGTGACGTCCAGCGCCCGGGCGACCTTCCACAACGACGTGATCGTGGGGGCGCTGCGTCCCAGCTCGATCTGGCTCAGCATGGCGCGGCTGACCCCCGAGCGCTGCGCGAGCCGCTCCAGCGAGAGGCCGCGCTTGAGCCGCAGGCGCCGCAGGTTTGCGGCGACGGCCACCAAGGGCTCGCTGGTCTCGGGCGTGTCCCGGGCTGGCGGGCTGGTGCCGTTCAGGGCCACCTCCACGAGTCGGCTCAGTCCCGGACCAGCGGGAGGCCGGCTTCGACCCAGCTGCGGGTCCCGCCGACCAGGTTGTAGAGCTGCGCAAACCCGTTCGCTTCGGCCAGCTGCGCCGCGGTCTGGCTGCGGACCCCGGCCGCGCAGACGAAGATGATCCCGTCGCGCTGCAGCTCGGCCTTGACGCCGCTGCGCAGCTTGTTGAGCGGAACCAGCCGAGAGCCGGGCACGTGGCCCCGCGACCATTCCCCCGGCTCGCGGACGTCGACGACGTCGAGGTCCCCGCGAGCAATCAGTTCCCGTGCTTCCTGGGCAGTCAGCGCGTTGATCATGGCGTCCACTATAGTGGACGAACCGTCACTGAGCAAGAGGACCAGGGCAACGAGGGAGACGACCGAAAAGACTCAGCCGCGCGTCGGCGCCCTCCCGACCTGCAGGCGCCGCAGCGCGGCTGCCAGCGCGTCGACGTCGTCGCGGGTGTTGTACGGCGCCAGGGACGCGCGCACCGTCGTTTCGTAGCCGAAGCGGCGCAGGATCGGCTGCGCGCAGTGGTGCCCGGCGCGAACGGCGATCCCCTCCTGGTCCAGGCGCGGCGCCCACCTCGGTCGGCGGGAGGTCCCCCAGCACGAAGGACAGGACGCCGGCCTTGTCCGGGGGGCCCGGCAGCAGCTTCAGCCCGGGGATGGCGGTCAGGCAGCCGGTCGCGTACTCGAGCAGCTCGTGCTCGTAGCGCGCTGATGTTGTGGAGGCCAATCCCCGTCACGTAGTCCAGCGCGGCGGCCAGGCCGACCGCGTCGGCGATGTTGCCGGTCCCGGCCTCGAAGCGGCCCGGCGGCGGCTGATACTGCGTCCGCTCGAACGTCACGTCCGCGATCATGTTGCCGCCGCCCTGCCAGGGCGGCATCTCGTCCAGCGCCTCGGTCTTGCCGTAAAGCGCGCCGATCCCCGTGGGTCCGAAGATCTTGTGGCCCGAGAAGCAGTAGAAGTCGCAGTCCAGCGCCTGGACGTCGACCGGCATGTGCGAGACGGCCTGCGCGCCATCGAGCAGGACTCGGGCGCCCACCCGCCGTGCCGAGGCGATCATCTCGCGCACCGGCGTGATCGTGCCCAGCGCGTTCGACACCTGCGAGATCGAGACCAGCCGCGTGCGCGGGCCCAGCAGCTTCTCGTACTCGTCCAGCAGCATCTGGCCGTCGTTGCCGACGGGCGCGACCCGCAGCCGGGCGCCCTTTTCGGCCGCCAGCATCTGCCAGGGGACGATGTTGGCGTGGTGCTCGAGCCAGCTGATGACGATCTCGTCGCCGGCGCCGATGTGGCGGCGTCCCCAGCTCTGCGCGACCAGGTTGATGGCCTCGGTCGTGCCGCGCGCGAAGACGATGTTCTTCGACGACGGCGCGTTCAGGAAGCGGCGAACGGTCTCGCGCGCGCCCTCGTACGCGTCCGTCGCGCGAGCCGCCAGCGTGTGCGCGGCGCGGTGGATGTTCGAGTTCTCGTGCTCGTAGAAGTACGACAGGCGATCGATGACCGCCTGCGGCTTCTGCGTCGTGGCCGCGTTGTCGAACCAGATCAGCGGCTCGCCCGTGGATTCGCTCGCGCAGGATCGGGAAGTCGCGGCGGATGGCGTGCGGATCGAAGAGGCGCGTCTCGAACTGTCGCGACGGATCGGGCCGCGGCAACTCGGGTCGCGACGGTTCCGCGCGTGACAGGTCGGGACCCGCGCCCACCGACGTGACGTTCCAGTCCGGCAGCGCGGGTGCGGCGGGCGCGGCCACCGATGCCGGTGGCCCGGCGAGCTGCAGGAAGTACGGTGTGTCCGACGGAGACGGCGCGCCGTCGTGCAACGTCAGCGGCAGCGCGAACGTGTTGACCGGCATCCCCTCCCAAGCCGCGACAGACGGCGCGACGGGGAGTCCACCGCCTGCCGCCGTGACGGGCGCCGACCGGAAGTCGGTGTCCTTGGGCAATGGCGCGACGGGCGGCGGTGGCTGCGGCAGCCCCGGGATGCCCGGCATCCCCGCGTTCGGCGGCGCCGGCAGCTGTCCCGGCATCCCCGAGGCGCCCGGCAGCTGCGCAGGGGCACCCGGCGGCGCCTGGAAGAGCGCGTTGGCCAGCCGGGCGATCTGCTGACCGAGCGTCTCGGGATCATCCATACTCGTGGTACCGGTCGACTTCGACACCTTCGAGCACGCCCAGCGCGTCCTCGGTCAGGATGGCGGCCGCGCAGTAGAGCGACACCAGGTAGGCGGCGGCGCCCTTGGCGTTGATCCCCATGAACCGCACCGACAGGCTGGGGCTGGCCTCACCCGGGATGCCCGGCTGGAAGAGGCCCACGACGCCGCGCTTCTTCTCGCCGGTCCGCATCAGCAGGATGTTGGTGCGGCCGTCGGCGATCTTCAGCTTGTTGGACGGGATGACGGGGATGCCGCGCCAGGTGATGAACGGGGACCCGAACAGCGTGACCGTCGCGGGCGGCACACCGCGACGGGTGCACTCGCGCCCGAAGGCTGCGATGGCGCGCGGGTGAGCCAGGAAGAAGGCCGGCTCTTTCCAGACGCGCGTGATGAGCTCGTCGAAGTCGTCGGGGGTGGGCGGGCCCTTGCGGGTCGGCACCCGCATCGAGGCGGCAGCATTGTGCAGGAGGCCGTAGCTCGGGTTGTTGACGAGCTCGTTCTCCTGCCGCTCCTTCATCATGTCGATGAGGACGCTCAGCTGCTCGCGCACCTGGTCCATCGGGCTGCGAAACAGATCGGAGATGCGGGTCTGCACCTCGATCGTCGTCGTCACCGTGCTCAGCGTGTGCTCGAGCGGCGGATCCTCGTAGTCGATGTAAGCGGCCGGCAGGTCGTCGTTGTCGCCGGGGCTGCAGGCGATCGCGATCTCCGCTTCCTTCTCCTGCTTGACGCGGTTGATGCGGTAGGTCCCGGCCTCGACCGGCGTCCAGGGCAGCAGGCTCACCAGCCAGCGCGGCGTCGTGCCCCGCCACTGCGGCGGCGTCTTGGTGGTGTTGGCCAGGTTGCGAGCCGGGCCAGAGCCCAGGGTGCGGTCGTGTGCGGGAAATTCAGCCATTTCGGTTGTTCTCCGATGCGGACCGTAGCGCCCGGCGATCGCAAGCCGCAAGCAGATGCCGACATCGGCGTCGGCACGGGCGACGTTTGTTCCGCCAAGACGGAACCAGTTCCGTTATTGCGGATGTCGACTTCGTCAACAGCGTCGAAAGCGCCGAATCACTGGGGAAGCGCATCGAGCAGCGCCACGGCGCGCGCGGCGGTCTTGCGAACTTCGACGTCCGGATCCTGCGCCAGACCGCGCAAGGGCGGCAACGCTTCGCGCACGCCCGCCTCCGCCAGCGACGCGGCGGCCACACGCCGCAGGTCGGAGACGCCGGAGCCGAGGAGTCGTATCAGCGCGGGCGCCGCCGCGGACGCCCGAAGGCGTCCCAGCGCGACGGCAGCCTCTTTGCGGACCTGCCAGTACGGATCGTCCAGCGCCGCTAGCAACGCCGGGATCGACTGCGTGAGCGCGGAGCGCCCCAGCACGATCGCCGCTTCGGCGCGCACGCGCCAGTCGGCATCGGCGGTGGCAGCCAGGAAGTCGGGGAGCAAGGCCGGCCCGTTGAAGAACGCCAGCGTGCCCAGCGCCAGGCGGCGCACTTCGGCGTCGGCGTCGCGCAGGCGGGCCCGCAGCGCCGGAATGGTGTCGGCCGACCGCAGATAGGCCAGCGTCACCACCGCCTCCCGGCGAACCGAGGCGTCCGGATCTTCCAGCGCGCGCGTGAGCGGCGCCAGCGATCGGTCGTCGCGGTGCTCGCGCAGCGCGACGATGACGGCCCGCCGCACCTCGGGTGCCGGGTGCGCCAGCGCGTCCACCAGCGCGGTCGCCGCGGCGCCGTCCCGCAGCTCGCGCAATGCCGCGCCGGCCGCCGCGCGTACGTCCTCGGCCTCGTCTTCCAGCGCCGCGATCAACGCGGGCGCGGCGCGGCCGTCGCCCAGGTCTTCCAGCAGGCCGACCGCCAGCCGCCGCACCGTCGGATCGCTGTCGCGCGCGGCGGCGATCAGCGCATCCACCGCATCGACGCTGGCCACGTCCTCCAGCGCCATCAGCGCCAGCTGCCGCTCGGCGGGATCGGGGTTGCGCAGCCGCGCCAGCGCAGCCTGTTCCGTGTCGGTCATGGTCTCACCGCACCAGGAAGGGGATCTTGACCGTGATGGCGTCCTTCGGGCAGTCGATCTCGCACGCCAGGCAGTACCAGCACTCGTCGAACTGCATGTGCGCCTTGCCGCTGACCGGGCTGACCGACAGGCAGTCGACCGGGCACGAGTCGATGCAGATGTGGCAGCCGGTGATGCAACGCTGCTCGTCGACGACGACGGGCACGTCGAACCGCTCCGTCGTCTGCGCGCTGGGCACCACCTTCGCGGCCGCCGCCTTGACAGCCTCGCGATCCGGGAGATTCTCCGGCGAACGACTCATGAGTGGACCTCCGTGCGGGCGGGCGTCGCCGGCGGCGCCAACGGCGTCGCGCCCGGCTCGGCGGGGACGCGGATCCGGTAGTAGCTGCGCCGCTCGTGGTCGTCCAGCGACACGATGTACGGCGCGACGGGCCGCTTGCGCGCCGCCATCGCGCCCGCTGGCGTCCTTGTAGCAGATTCACGTGGACGAACCAGTTGGCGTCGTCGATCTCCGGGTAGTCGAGCCGGTAGTGATACAGGCCCCAGCGGCTCTCGGTGCGGTACAGCGACGCGCGCGCCGCCATCTCGGCGCAGTCGCGGATGAAGCTGGCCTCGACGACGCGCATCAGCTCGTGCGGGGTCGCGGCGCTGACTTCGTCCAGCTCGTCCTGGGCGCGCATCGAACATGCGCCAGGCCGTGGGTCATGCGGTTCCCGGTCTTGGGCGGCTGCAGGTAGTCGTTCACCAGGCGCCGGACCTTGTACTCGTACTGGTGCGGCGGGACGCCGTCCGGCCGCTCCAGTCGGCGCGCGCAGGCGCGCCCGCTCGGCGGCGGTCTGGTCGGCGGCCAGCTCGTCGTCCGCCGCGCGGGGCGCTTCGGCGTCCCGCAGGTAACCGAGCGCGCTCTCGGCGCAGATCTCGCCGTAGGTCATCGCGCCCAGCAGGTAGTTGTGCGGCACGCAGGCCATGTCGCCGGCCGCGTACAGGCCCGGCACCGTCGTCTCGCCGCGCTCGTTGACCCACACGCCCGAGGCGCTGTGCCCGCTGCACAGGCCGATCTCGGAGATGTGCATCTCGACCAGGTCGCCGCCGTAGGTGTGCCCGCGCCCCGCGTGGAAGCGCCCGCGGCTCGGGCGCTCGGTCCGGTGCAGCACGCGCTCGATCTCCGTGATCGTCTCGGGCGCCAGGTGGGTCAGCTTCAGATAGACCGGCCCGTTCGCGGAGTGCAGCTCGCGGTAGAACTCCATCATCATCTGGCCGCTCCAGTAGTCGCTCTCGATGAAGCGGTGGCCGTGCGCGTTCACCGTGTGGCCGCCGAGCGGTCCGGTGACGTACGCGCAGGCCGGGCCGTTGTAGTCCTTGATGAGCGGGTTGATCTGGAAGCACTCGATGCCGGTCAGCTCGGCGCCCGCGTGGTACGCCAGCGCGTAGCCGTCGCCGGCGTTGGCCGGGTTCTCGTAGGTGCCGAACAGGTAGCCCGACGCCGGCAGCCCCAGCCGCCCCGAGGCGCCGCAGCACAGGATCACGGTCTTCGCGCGGATCACCTGGAAGCTGCCGTCGCGCACGTTCAGCCCCAGCACGCCCGCGATGCGGCCGTCGGCAGCCGTCAACAGGCGCGTCGCCATCACGCGGTTGCTGACCCGCACGCCCGAGCGCCGGATCATCCGGGTCAGGATCTTCTTGAGGTCGTAGCCTTCGGGCATCGGCAGCACGTAGCTGCCGTTGTGGTGCACCTTCTTGACGTCGAAGTCGCCGGTGGCCGGTCTTCTGGAACTTCACGCCCCAGCCGTCGAGCTGCGGATCATGTCGAAGCTGCGCTCGGCGTAGGCCAGCACGGCGCGCTGATCCACGATGCCGTCGTTGGCCATCGTGATCTCCTTGACGTACTGCTCGGGCGTCGCGTGCCCGGGGATGACGGCGTTGTTCAGGCCGTCCATGCCGATCGCGATGGCGCCGCTGCGCTTGACGTGCGCCTTCTCGAGCAGCAGCACGCGCCCCATGGGCAGGTCCTGCTGCGCGCGGATGGCGGCGGTGCTGCCGGCGCTGCCGCCGCCCACGACCACCACGTCCACCTCGGCGACCGGAGCGTCCTGCTACGTCCGCGCTCATTAAGCAAGACATGTATATGTTTTAGAAGACAGCGGTCAAGCGCAAAAATGCCGGCGCGCCTGACCGCTGTCCCGCGCGCTCAGAACGCGATCTGGAAGCGGCCAATCAATGCGTCCTCGGTCTTGCGATTCCCGCCCTTGGCACCGCCGGTGAACCAGGTCTGCTCGAAGTTCGCCGACGCCTTCAGGTTGCGGCTCAGCTGCCAGTTGAGCGCGACGCCGTAACCGTCGGCCTTGGACACCGACTTGGCCGGATCGGACGCCGTCGGGAACGCCGCCGAGTCGACGCGCAGCCAGTTGTAGCGGAACCCGAGCTCCAGCGCGCCGTACTCCCCGCGGCTGAAGTCCACCGCGTGCCGCGGCTTCACGCCCTCGTAGCTCTCATCACCGCCGATCGCGACCGACGCCGTCACGTGCCCTGACGAGTTGTTGAGGGCGCCCGTCGCGTTGCCACGCCCGATGCTCTGGTACTCGTGAACCCACTCCGCCAGCAGGCCGAAGAAGGCCTTGTAGTAATACAGCTGCGGGTTCACGCGGCTGTGGCGCCCGTTGGCCACGATCGTCAGCGTCTGGTCGGTCGTGCTGGAGATGTAGCTGAAGATCGTGTTCTGGCCGGCGCTCTTGAAGGCGGGCAGCCAGGTGTTCGACGCCGCCCCGTTGGTCAGCGCCGTCGAGCCATTCTCGCACGCCGGTGCTGCCGGCGATGCCGACGCCGAGGCGTCCCAGGTACCGCAGGCCCGGCGTGTTGAACGGCTGCGAAGAAGATGCGTCCGCCCCAGGTCTTCCACTTGTTGTTGTCGATGTCTTGCAGGCCGTAGTCCGGCGTGCCGTTGAACAGGCCCACCTCGTACCGGACGATGCCGCCGGCGATGTCGCCCCACAGCTGAACGCCCACCTCACGCTGGGGCGTCAGGTTCTGATCGAGGCTGCGCTCGATGAACACCAGGTCCTGGTCGGCCTGCAGGCGCTCGAGGCCGTAGGGCTGCTTGAACTTGCCGAATCGCAGCCGCAGCCAGGGACGTGGGTGCGTGTCGAGGAACGCGTCGGCGACGATCTGCGTGTTGTTGCCGAAGTCCGGCGCGAAGTAGAAGTCGGTCAGGCCCAGCACCGTGCCGGCCAGAATCGGCCGGATCTTGCGGGCGACGAACGTGTCGCTGTTGGCCAGCGTCGAGTCGTTCAGGAACGCCCGACCGTCGACCTGCAGCAGCCCCTTCCAGCGGATCTGGTACAGACCCTCACGGCTGATGATCGCGAAGCCGTTCTCGTCGGTCTGGAAGATCGGGCCGACGGCGTTCTTCTCCAGCGCGCGCGTGCGCTGATCGATCTCGTCGTAGCGCCCCTGCCAGCGGCGCCACGGCCGGGACGGCGGTCGGGGCCACCGGCGGCGGTGGCTGGGGCGGCGCGGCCGACCCGCGATCCTGCGGCCCACCTGACGGCACGGCGGGCGCCGGAGTACCCGGCGCGGGCGGCACGGCGACAGCCGGGTCAGAACGGACGGCTTTTTCGGCAGGTGCGTCCTGCGCCAGGGCGCGCAAGGGCGCGCCGGCCGCCAGTCACAGCGACGAACAGAAAGACAACGGTCAGCTTGGGTCGGGATAAGGGACTCATCTGCTTCTCTCCTTGCGGTCGCGACGCGCGCGCGCTCCGCGGGTCGTTACGCCTCGG
The DNA here is from genome assembly GCA_963737345.1 of uncultured Pseudomonadota bacterium. Taxonomy (GTDB): domain Bacteria; phylum Myxococcota_A; class Polyangia; order Fen-1088; family Fen-1088; genus JADGRB01. Next base: position 1,018,701 of record CAVTSM010000003.1, read on the forward strand.
CCGCGCTCATCGCGCCGAGGCCACGTACAGGAGAGAAGCCGGCTCATGACGAGTCCGGCGGTATACACAATTTTCGTCTTGTAATACGAGACAGATCGTGAGGCAACCGCTCAGAGCGGCTTGTGGCTGCCGATGCCCAGCAGACGGGTCGTCAGCTTGACGCGCCGGTGCCGCAGCGTCGCGCGCGCGCCGTCCCAGGTCAGCACGTCGTGGATCTTGCCGACCGCGAACAGCGACGTCGCGCCGCCGTCGAGGGCGGTCCGGAACACCTGCAGCGCCGACACCGCCGTCGCCTCGCCCTGCGCCTCGTCGACGGCGACCGTGTAGACGGTGACGTGCCGGGTCAGCGGCGCGTGGTCGCTGTTGTGGCGGGGCAGCGTCCGGAACAGCACCTCCAGCTCGGCCCGGCCGAGATCCAGCCAGGTCATGTCGCGGCGGATCTCGGGGCTGTAGGCCTCGATCGTGTAGTGAAACTCCGGCGCGCACAGCGACAGGAAGCCTTCGAAGTCGTCGTCGTCCAGGCGCAAGCTGGCCGAGGCGACCACCTCGGCGACGGCGGTCCGCGCGTCGCTCATCGGCTGCCCGCCCTCGCGCGAACGGATCGGACGGCGAACGGCCCATGTAGCGGCTCCACGTCGCGTAGAAGTGCCGCATCCCGATCTCGTCGTGGATGGTGTGGTCCTCCTCGCGCGCGTGCAGCACCCAGCGGCTGTCGGTGCGGCCGTCCCGCATCGCGATCCCCTGCCCCTGCACGCCCAGCAGATCCTCGTGCAGGTTGCGCCCGAACGGGCCCCAGATCTGGTTGTGGTCGCGCACGCGGGCGGCGCGCGTCTCGGGCGTGTCGTCCTTCAGCCCCAGGCCGCGGAACTCGATCATCACCTGGTTTGGCGCAAGCGGGATCGCGGTGTCCAGGCGGATCACCGACGTGCGCAGGTTGTAGGTGATGCCGGGAAACAGATCGACCAGGATCCAGCCGCCCGGCGTCAGCCCGGGCCAGCCGACGTCGCGCGCCGCGCTGCCCTCGTAGCGATCGTAGCGGACCTCCATCGAGCCGACGGCGGCGTGCCCGTTGGGGTACGGCGTGTAGCGCCGCTGGAAGTAGCCGGGCTGCTGCATGCCCGGTGACGCGGTTAAAGTAGTGCATGTAGTCGTGATAAAATTCGCTGTTGGTGTCGTGCCACAGCTTGTAGTTGGTCTGCACGACCACCTTCTGGTAGTGGAACACCTCCAGCGGCTGGCGCAGGAACGGGTCCAGGGTCTCCAGCGCGGGGCCGATCCAGTCGCCCAGGCTGGGCGCGCCGTCGTCGACGTTGACCCACACGAAGCCGCCGTACCCGACGGCGGTCCGCACGCGCCGTAGCCCCAGGTCCGCGCCGCTCAGGCGGTCCTGATAGCCCTCTTTGCGTCGCGCGATCCCCGTGCAGTGCCCCTCGCAATCGAACGTCCACGCGTGGAAGATGCACGTGATGGCGCGCGCGTTGCCGGCCGGGTCGTGCAGCAGCACGTTCCCGCGGTGCGGGCAGACGTTGTAGAAGGCGCGCACGTCGCCGTCGGCGCCGCGGATGACGAACAGCTCCTTGCCGCCCGGGTGGCGGAAGGTCCGGTAGTCGTAGGGCGCGGGCAGCTCGCTCTCGTGGCAGGCGATGATCCAGCTCCGGTCGAAGATCTTCTCCTGCTCCTCGCGGAAAAGGCCCTCGTCGGTGTAAAGCCGCGTGTCCACGTAGTGGGTTGGTGGCAGCTTGGGCCGGGCGGCCCATTCGGCGGCGGTGCGAGACAAGGCGAGACCTCCGCTCAGTCGCGTCCCCCGCGGCGGGGACGCCGATTTTGGTTTGACAACTCGACGCCCGGTACTTTACTAGACATGTGTCTACCATGTCTACGACGACACGCTTCGGGAAGGCGGCAGCGGCCGCGGTGATGCTCCTCGGCTGCCATCGGTCCACGCCGCCGCCGCCTGCGCCCGGCGCGGCCCCGACCGCCGCGGCGCCGGCTACCTCCGTCGACTACGGCAAGCCGGGCGACCCGATCCACCTGACGGTCGGGTTACCAGCCGTATTACGCCGAGGCCTGGTCCGGCGCCGTCGTGAACGGTCTGGCGCTGTGGAAGAACCACCTGCCCGCCGGCTCGACCGTGGACTTCAGCGTCGGCCTGCAGGGCGCGCTGATCGTCAACGCCATGCTGGCCGGCAAGCAGCAGATCGGCTACGTCGGCGACATGCCCGGCATCGTCGGCGCGACCAAGCGCGAGGTCGCCGACCTGCGCATCGTCGCGAACATCGGCCTGGGCCACGATCAGTGCAACGTGTTCTTCGCGCGCCCCGACGCGCCTGCGTTCGCCAGCCCGCAAGAGGCGTTGAAGTGGTTGAACGGCAAGACCGTGGCGGTTCCCAAGGGGAGCTGCAGCGACCGGTTCGCGCGGGCCGTGTTCAAGAAGAACAACATCACGCCCAGCCGAGTACCTCAACCAGAACATCGAGCTCATCACGAGCGGGTTCCGCGCGCACAAGCTGGACGCCGCCGTCGTGTGGGAGCCGGTCGCCTCGCGCCTGATCACGGAGGGACTCGCCCGGCGCGTCGCCACCGGCAACCAGTTCGGCGAGAACGACGGCGCGCTGATCGACGTGCGCGCCGACCTCATCCAGCAGCGCCCGGACGTCGTGAAGGGGTGGCTGGAGACGGAGCTCGAGGCCGAGCAGATCCTGGCCGACCCGACGCGCTCGCACGAGATCGTGCCGCTCTTGAAGAAGCAGACCACCGGCTTCGACGAGAAGACGCTCTGGCAGGCGCTGTTCGGCAGCTACCCGGCCGAGGCGGGCGGAAGCCCCGTTCGCCTGACGATTCCGTTCGGCTTCACCGCGCAGTCGCTGGAGCTGATCCACCGCTCGACCGCGTTCCTCTACGAGGTCAAGAGCATCGCGATCCCGGCGCTGGCGCCCGACGCCATACTGCCCGAGCTGACCGCGCAGATTCTCGAGGAGCACAGCCTGCACGCGCCCGTCGCCGAGATCAAGGCGACCGGCGAGCTGCCCACCAGCTGGGCAACCAAGTAGCGCGTCGAGGACGTTCGGATGGCGGCGACGACCGGATCCTCCAGGCTGCCGCTGGCGCTGTGGCGACTGGCGGGCTGGTTCAAGAGCCCGCGGCCGTACTTGATGGTGCTCGGCTACGCGCTGATTCTGGGCGCCTGGGCGCTGCTGGTCGACGTGGGCGCGGTCTGGCGGTTCGCCAAGATGCCGGGCGTCGTACAGATCGCGCGCGAATGGACCAGCCCGGACCCGACCTTCGGCGTCTCGATCCACACCGGCATCTACTACGACCACATCCTGACCAGCCTCCGTCGCATCGCGCTGGCGTTCGCGCTGGCGACGGCGCTGGGCGTCCCCGTCGGCCTGCTGCTCGGCTGGTCGCGGACGTTCAAGGAGTACCTGCTCCCCATCTTCGAGGTGCTGCGCCCGATCCCGATCCTGGCGTGGGTTCCGCTGGCGATCGTGATGTTCTCGGGCTCGGAGACGCCGGTGGTGTTCCTGACCTTCCTGGCGTCGTTCTTCGCGACGGCGCTGAACACCGTGCTGGGCGTCCGCTCGATCGACCCCAGCTACGTGCTGGCGGCGCGCTGCCTGGGCGCCACGCGCTGGCGCATCTTCCGGCACGTCGTCATCCCCGGCGCGCTGCCGCACATCTTCACCGGCCTGCAGATCTCCGTCGGCGTGGCCTGGTTCTCGCTGGTCGCGGCCGAGATGGTGTCGGGTCAGTTCGGCCTCGGCTACCTCATCAACACGTCGTACACGATGGTGCAGTACCCGACGATCGTCATCGGGATGCTGACGCTGGGCGCCGTCGGTTACCTGACCAGCGCGCTGGTGCGCCGGGTGGGCGATCGCCTGCTGGGCTGGCACGATCGGGACGTGACGGCCGGAGGCGCGCGGTGACGGCGCCCGCGGCGCGCTGCGCTTCGACAACGTCGTCAAGCGATACGGCGGGCTGAAGTCCGGCTTGCTCGCCGTCGACGGCTGCTCGTTCGACGTCGACGCGGGCGGCATCTGCGTCGTCGTCGGCCCGTCGGGATGCGGGAAGACCACGCTGCTCAACGCGGTGGCCGGCTTCCACGAGATCGACGGCGGAACCATCACCCTGGACGGCGAGGTCCTGTGCGGCGCCGGACCGCCCCCGCGCCGCGATCGGCCCCGACCGCATCGTCGTCTTCCAGAACGGCGCGCTGTTCCCCTGGAAGACGAACCTCGAGAACGTCGCGTTCGGCCCGATCGTGCAGCGCACGATGCCGCCCGCCGCCGCGCTGGACAAGGCGCGCGGGCTGATGGCCGAGGCCGGCCTCGCCGGGCACGAGGACAGCCTACCCCGGTCAGACGTCGTCGGGTGTCCGCCGGCGCGTCGAGATCGTGCGCGCGCTGATGAACGATCCCGCCGTGCTGCTGCTGGACGAGCCGTTCCGCGCGCTGGACTCGCTGACCAAGTCCGTGATGCACGAAACGCTGCTGGAGACCTACGCGCGCAATCAGGTGACGATCTTCTTCATCACCCACGACCTGGAAGAGGCGATCTTCCTGGGGACGCGCGTGGTGGTCATGACGTCGCGGCCGGCTCGTCCCAAGCTGATCCTGGACGTCGACCTGCCGTTCCCGCGCCGTTACGACGTCGTGACCAGCGAACCGTTCCGCCGGCTGCTGAAGCAAGCGACGGAGGTCGTTCACGACGAGGCGCGCAAGGCGTTCGAGCTGGGCGAACGGGAAGGACGCCTATGACGGCGAACGTTTTTGCGGAGCCCGTTCCCAGCCGCGGTCGCGTGCGCCTGCAGCGCCCCGCCTGGTCGCAGGTGCTGAATGCCGCGCTGCCGCGGGCGCGCCGACGGGCGTTGATCTCGTACGCGGTCGTGATCGCGATCTGGCAACTGGGCGCGACCAGCGGGCGGTGGCTGGGACGGCCCGTGCCGTGGCTCGGCAACCTGCCGGCGCCGACAGCGGTCCTGGCCGCCTGGGCCCACCTGGTTCATGACGCCGGCTACTGGTGCAGCTGGCTGCTCAGCTTCCAGCGCGTGGCCGTCGGGTTTCTGGCCGCCGTCGCGGTCGGCATCCCGTTCGGGCTGGTGATGGCGCTCAGCCGGACCGTGCGCGGCCTGGTCTTCCCGGTGTTCGAGCTGCTGCGCCCCATCCCGCCGCTGGCCTGGGTGCCCGCCGCCATCATCTTCTGGCCGACGCAGGAGCTGTCGATCGACTTCGTCATCTTCCTGGGCGCCTTCTACACGATCGTTCTCAACGTGCTGGGCGGCGTCGACGCGATCGACATTCGACTGATCCAGGCGGCGCGTTCGATGGGCGCGTCGCGCTGGAACGTGTTCCGGCGGTTGATCCTGCGCGGGGTGCTGCCGTCGGTGCTGGTCGGCATGGACGTCAGCATCGGCATCACCTGGGAGGTGGTCGTCGCCGCTGAGATGATCTCGGGCGGTGGCGCGGCAGGCTCGGCGGCGTCGGGCGGCGGCCTGGGCTTCTTCATCTGGAGCTCTTACGTCGGCGGGTCGTACCCGCAGATCGTCGTCGGCATGATCTCGATCGGCATCGCGGGATATCTGTCCAGCGCCGCGCTTCACCGCGTCTCGGGGCGGCTGACCCCGTGGCTGAGGGCCGACCGGTGAGCCGTCTATCGCTGCGTGCCGTCGGCAAGACGCTACGGTCTCGGCCCGACGACGCGTGAGGTGGTGCGCGACTGTTCGTTCGACGTCGAGGACGGGAAGTTCACGGTCATGATCGGCCCCTCGGGGGCCGGCAAGAGCACGCTGATTCGGCTGATCGGCGGGTTCGAACGGCCGACCACCGGCGAGATCCTGGCCGATGGCCGCCGCGTGACGGGCCCGGGACGCGATCGCCAGGTGGTGTTTCAAGAGACCGCGCTCTTCCCCTGGATGACCGCCGACGAGAACCTCCTTTACGGCCCGAAGGCGCGCGGCGAGATGGGGCCGGCCGCCCGTCGCCGCGCCGACGATCTTCTGGAGCGGGTCGGCCTGCGCAGCTTCCGCGACCGCTACCCGCGCCACCTGTCCGGCGGCATGCAGCGGCGCGCCGAGCTGGGTCGCGCCATGGTGAACGACCCGGGCGTCATGATCCTGGACGAGCCGTTCCGCGGTCTCGACGCGCTGACGAAGCAGCTGATGCTCGAGTACTACGCCGACCTCGGCGCTGGAGCAGCGACGCACGAACTTCTTCGTCACCACCGACGTCGACGAGGCGATCTTCCTCGCCGACCGCCTGCTGGTGATGACCCACATCCCGATGCGCGTGCGCGCGGTGATCGAGATCGATCTGCCGCGCCCGCGCGCTCTGACCGCGCTGGTCGCCGACGACCGCGCCAACGCCATCAAGCTGCAGGTGCTGACGCTGCTTCACGAAGAGGCGATGAAGGCCTTCACGGCGGGCGCTGGGCGTACCGCGGCGGCAGACTTCATCGCTGCGTTCCAGCAGCGATCGTCGGCGGCCCGCCAGCAGGACTGAGCAATCCGGTCCCTTCTCCCCGCTTGCGGGGAGAAGGTCAGGAAAAGGGAGAAGGGCCCCCCCGTCGCCTCCCTACTTCGCCGCTGCCGGCCCGCCGCTGCCCGCCCGCGCCCCCATCGGCGCCCCAAACTGCTCGTCCAGCGCCAGGTTCACGGCCAGCACATTGACCCGCGGCTCGCCGAAGATGCCCAGGTCGCGCCCCTCGGTCTTTCCTTCGATGACGGCGCGGATCCGTTCGGGCGCGATCTGGCGGGCGCGCGCGATGCGGGACACCTGCCACAGGGCGCCGTCAGGCGACAGCTCCGGGTCGAGGCCACTGGCGGACGTCGTGACCAGGTCGTCCGGGATCGGCAGCGGCGCGTCCGGGTTCTCTTTGCGGAGGCGCTCGATGTCGGCGATCGACGCGATCGCGCAGCTTCTTCGACGTCGGGCCCAGGTTCGAGCCGCCGGACGCGGTGGCGTCGTAGCCGCTGCCGGCGGCCGACGGGCGCCCCTGCAGGTAGGCCGGGTTGGTGAAGACCTGGCCGAGCAGCGCCGAGCCGACCACGGCGCCCTTGTCGTCCTGAACCAGGCTGCCGTTCGCTGGCCGAGAGAAGAGGGCCTGGGCCACCCCGGTCATGAAGAGCGGGTAGATGACGCCGGTCAGAATCAGCGTGACCAGGCAGGCGCGAACGGCGATGGCGATGTCTTTGCGCATGAGGGTTCTCCGGGATGCTGTCTAGATGGCGTGAAGGGCTTCCAGCGCGACGTCGATCAGCTTGATCCCGACGAACGGCGCGATGACGCCGCCGAGGCCATAGATCAGCAACGACCGCCGCAGGATCGATGCCGCGCCGATCGGCCGGTACTTCACCCCGCGCAGCGCCAGCGGGATCAACAGCACGATGATGATCGCGTTGAAGATCACCGCCGACAAAATGGCGCTGAACGGCGACGCCAGGTGCATCACGTTCAGCGGCGCAATCTCGGGGAACGCGCCCATGAACAGGGCCGGCAGGATCGCGAAGTACTTGGCGACGTCGTTGGCGATCGAAAACGTCGTGAGCGTCCCGCGCGTCATCAGCAGCTGCTTGCCGACCTCGACCACCTCCAGCAACTTGGTCGGGTTCGAGTCGAGGTCGACCATGTTGCCGGCCTCCTTGGCCGCCTGCGTCCCCGTGTTCATCGCCACGCCCACGTCGGCCTGGGCCAGCGCCGGCGCGTCGTTCGTGCCGTCGCCAGTCATCGCCACCAGCTTGCCCTTGGCCTGCTCCTCTTTGATGAGGCGCATCTTGGCCTCCGGCGTCGCCTCGGCCAGGAAGTCGTCGACGCCGGCCTCCTTGGCGATCGCCGCGGCGGTGCGCGGGTTGTCGCCCGTGATCATCACCGTCCGGATGCCCATGGCTCGAAACCGCGCGAACCGCTCGGCGATGCCCGCCTTGACGATGTCCTTTAGATGAATGACGCCCAGGAGGCGCGCGCCGTCCGAAACGGCCAGCGGCGTGCCACCCGTGTCACCGATGCGGTTCGCGATCTGCCGCAGTTCGGGCGAAACGGCGCCCCCCTGCTGCTCCACGTGGGTCGCGACCGCGTCGACGGCTCCCTTGCGAATCACCCGCCCGGCCACGTCGACGCCGCTCATGCGCGTCTGGGCCGTGAACGGCACGAACGTCGCCGCATTGGCTGCCTCTTTGGCCGCGTCGGCCGCCGCCGGGGCAAGCTGCACCTTCTCGTGAACGTAGCTGACGATCGAGCGCCCTTCCGGCGTCTCGTCGGCCAGGCTCGCCAACTGCGCGGCCAGGGCCAGGTCCTCGACCCGAACACCGGCCAGCGGGATCAGCTCGGACGCCATGCGGTTGCCGTGGGTGATGGTCCCGGTCTTGTCCAGCAGCAAGGTATCGACGTCGCCCGAGGCCTCGACGGCGCGGCCGCTCATCGCGATGACGTTCTTCTGCAGCAGGCGATCCATGCCGGCGATGCCGATCGCCGACAGCAGCCCGCCGATGGTCGTCGGGATCAGGCAGACCAGCAGCGCGACGATCGCCGTCGCCGACAGCGCGATGCTCGAGTACTTGGCCAGCGGCACCAGCGTGACGCAGGCGAACAGGAACACCAGGGTCAACCCGACCAGCAGGATGTGCAGCGCGATCTCGTTGGGCGTCTTCTGGCGCGCGGCGCCCTCGACCAGCGCGATCATGCGATCCAGGAAGGACTCGCCCGGGTCCGCGGCGATCCGCACCACGATGCGATCCGACAGGACCTTGGTCCCGCCGGTCACCGCCGATCGATCGCCGCCACTCTCCCGAATGACGGGCGCGGACTCGCCGGTGATCGCCGATTCGTCGACAGAAGCGATCCCCTCGATGACTTCGCCGTCGCCGGGAATCAGCTGTCCCGCCTCGATCACCACCACGTCCCCTTTGCGCAGCGACGACGACGCGACCGCCTCTTCGCGCCCGTTCGTCAGCTTGCGGGCCATCGTCTCTTTCCGCATCTTGCGCAGCGTGTCCGCCTGGGCCTTTCCCCGCCCCTCGGCCACAGCCTCCGCGAAGTTCGCGAAGATGACGGTGAACCAGAGCCAGATCGTGACCAGCGCCGTGAACCACAGCGGCGCGCCGGCCTGGGCGTGGGCCACCAGGTCGCGGGCCAGGATCAAGGTCGTCAGGATGCTGCCGATCTCGACCACGAACATCACCGGGTTCTTCGCGACCTGCCGCGGGGAAAGCTTCCGGAACGAATCGACGACGGCGCGCTTGACGATGTTGCCATCGAACAGCGACGGTGACTGTGCCTTGGGACGAAACATGGTCAGTAGACCTTTCCTTGCAGAGCGGCGAAGTGCTCGATGATGTTGCCCAGCGACAGCGCCGGGAAGAAGGTCAGCGCCCCCACGACCACCACGACCGACACCAGCAACACGGCGAACGTCGAGCCGTTGGTGGGGAACGTTCCCAGGCTGGGCGGCACGACCTTCTTGCCGATCATCGATCCGGCGATCGCCATGGCCGGGATGATCATCAGGAAACGCCCGGCCAGCATGTCCAGCCCCAGCGAAACGTTGTACCAGGGCGTGTTGGCGTTCAGGCCGGCATAGGCCGATCCGTTGTTGCCGGCGCCGCTGGTGTAGGCGTACAGCATCTCCATCAGCCCGTGCGGGCCGTTGTTGTTCAACGACGACTGGCCGTACGGCGTCACCGCGCTCCACGCGCTCGAGCCCAGCACCAGCAGCGGAAAGATGAGCACGTAGAGCATCGCCAGCTTCATCTCGCGCCCTTCGATCTTCTTGCCCAGGTACTCGGGCGTGCGCCCCACCATCAGGCCGGCGATGAACACCGTCAGGACGATGTAGATCAGCATCCCGTAGAGGCCCGCGCCCGTTCCGCCGAACACCACCTCGCCCAGCTGAATGTTGGCCAACGGCACCAGCCCGCCGAGCGGCGTGAAGCTGTCGTGCATCGCGTTCACGGCACCGCATGAGGCGTCCGTCGTGACGGTCGCGTACAGCGCCGACGCCGAGACGCCGAACCGCGCCTCTTTGCCCTCCATGTTCCCCAGCGGCTGGGTGATCGGCAGGCCGGCGAAGGCGGGGTTTCCCTTGGCTTCGAAGTGATAACAGGCCACGACGCCCGCGAAGAACAGGATCGACATGGCGCCCCAGACCGCCCAGCCGTGGCGCTGGTCGCGCGCCATCCGCCCGTACGTGAACGTCAGGCCCGACGGAATGGCGAAGATCATGAACAGCGACAGGAAATTCGTGAAGGGGGTCGGGTTCTCGAACGGGTGGGCAGCGTTGGCATTGAAGAAGCCGCCGCCGTTCGTCCCCAGCTGTTTGATCGACTCCTGCGACGCGACTGGCCCCAGGGCGATGGTCTGCTTGGCCCCCTCCAGGGTGGTCACGTCGACGTAGCCCGACAGGTTCTGGATCACGCCCTGCGCCGCAAGCACCAGGCCGAAGACGATGCTGAGCGGCAGAAAAACGTAGACGATGCCGCGAATCAGATCGACGTAGAAGTTGCCCAGTGTCTTGCTGCCATTCGGCCCCGGCCGTCGCGTGAACCCGCGCGCCAGCGCCAGCGCGACGCAGATGCCGGCCGCCGCGGACGTGAAGTTGTGCCAGGCCAGCGCCGCCATCTGCGACAGATAGCTCATGGTCGACTCGCCCGAGTACCCCTGCCAGTTGGTGTTGGTCGTGAAGCTGGTCGCCGTATTGAAGGCCGACGTCGGCTCGACGGCACCGAAGTGCTGCGGGTTGAAGGGGAGCGCCTGCTGCACCCGCTGAAGCAGGTACGTGATCAGCACGCCGACCGCGCTGAACGCCAGCAGCGCGAACGTGTACTCGACCCAGGTCTGCTCGCGCGCCGGGTCGACGCCCGACAGCCGATAGAGCCAGCGCTCGAAGCGCCCCAGAACCCTCGGCAGCGGCGTGCGCCCCTCTTCGAACACGCGGTGCATGAACACGCCGACGGGTTTGGTCACGGCCACGATCGCCGCGAAGAACACCAGGATCTGGATCCAGCCGATGGTCGTCATGGCAGCCTCAGAACTTCTCCGGTCGGATGAGCGCGTAGACGAGGTAGGCAGTCAGCAGGACCGCCATCAATGCGCCAATGCCGTAGTCGAGAGTCATCGCGATCTCCTAGAGGCGGTCGAGCGCGCGGGTGTACGCCCACGCGACAACAAAGAAGCCAATCGTGACCAACACCAGAACGACGTCCTTCATGAGCGGGTGAGTGAGCAACAGATATGCCACCGGTCCGGCGCCCGTTCGCCGGCACGCCGCAGCCGGGAATCGCGCAAAACGCAGGGACCGCCGCTGAGCAGGATTGCAACAACCTTCATCGAGGGGGGGAATACCCGGCTTGCCGCGGCGAATGCCGCGCCCGCCGACGCGGCACGCTCTTTGCTGTCTCTCTTCGGGCTCAAAGTGCCGAACGACACGTCAACAGCTGCCGGCCCGGCCCGATCGCGCGCAGACGACTTCCTCGAGCTCGTCGAACGCGGCAAGCGCGGGCGTCTGAAGCTTTATATCGGGTTCGCGGCCGGCGTCGGCAAGACGTATCGGATGCTGGAAGAGGCGCACGCCTTGCGCCGGCGGGGCGTCGACATCGTCGTCGGCTTCGTCGAGACCCACGGCCGCGCCGAGACCGACGCGCTGATCGCCGGCCTGGAGGTCATCCCCCGCCGCAAAATCGAATACCGCGGCGTGGAGATCGAAGAGATGAGCCTCAACAACATCCTCAAGCGCAAGCCGGAGATCGTGATCGTCGACGAGCTGGCGCACACGAACGTCCCGGGAAGCCACAACCGCAAGCGTTACCAGGACGTGCTGGAGCTGCTGGACGCAGGCATCAACGTGATCGGCGCCTTCAACGTGCAACACCTCGAGAGCCTCAAGGACATCGTCGAGCGCGTCACCGGCGTCGCCATCCGCGAGACGGTACCCGATAGCTTCCTCAAGCAGGCCGACCAGGTCGTCAACCTCGATCTCTCCGTCGAAGACCTGCAAGAGCGGCTCCGGGCCGGCAAGATCTACGGCGCCGACAAGATCGGCTGGGCGCTGGAGCACTTCTTTCAGGACGCGAACCTGGGCCACCTGCGAGAGCTGGCGCTGCGCGAGGTCGCCGAGAGCATCGAGCGGACCAGCGCGCGCCGGCCGGTGGCGGGCGCCCCGGCCGCGGGCCACGAACGGGTCGGCCACAGCACGCGCGTGATGGTCTGCCTCTCCTCGGCCTCGCCGCGGGCGGCGACGCTCGTGCGCAAGGGATCGCGCCTGGCGGGGCGACTCAGCACCGATTGGTTCGTCGTCTTCGTCGAGACGCCCCAGGAGGCGCCGGACCGCATCGACGCCGAGGTCCAGCGGCACCTGCTGGCGAACATCGATCTGGCGCGCGAGCTGGGCGCCGAGGTGGTGCGCCTCCGCGCCCGCCGCCCCATCGAGGCGGTCGTCGATGCCATCCTGGAATTTGCGCGGTCGCACGGCGTCGGCCACATCGTCGTCGGGCGCTCTCACCGGGCCACCTGGCGGCAGCTGCTGCGCCCGCCCATTCCGGTTCGCCTCGTTCAAGAATCGAGCGGCCTGGACGTCCATGTCGTGTCGACCGACGAGGAGACGGGCGCGTGACCCTGCGGGCAAAGCTGATTCTGGCGCAGTCGCCGCTGGCGGTGGCGCTGCTACTGCTGGGCGTGGTCTCCGGTGGCGTGACCCGCCGCCTGGGGGCCCAGGCGCGCCTCATCCTGGCCGACAACTACCGCAGCGTTCTGGCGGCCGAACGCATGAAGAGCGCGCTCGACCGGCTCGACGCGGATGCCCTCGTCGTGCTGGCCGGGCACGCCGCCGGCGCAGAATCCGACGTCGCCGCCAACAGCACGACCTTCGACCGCGAGCTGACCGCGCAGGAGGGGAACATCACGGAGCCGGGCGAGCGCGAAGCCACGCGCGACCTGCGGGCATCGTGGACCACCTACCGAGCGGGCCTGCGGGCCTACCTCGGGCTCGACGCCGCGGCCGCACGCGATCGCTTCTACTTCGATCGGCTGCAGCCCCAGTTCCGCCACGCCGCGGAGCTGGCCGAACAGATCCTGATCATCAACCAGGACGCCATGGTCCGCAAGGTCGATCGCGCCGACAAGCGCGCGACGCGCTTCGAGCAGCTGGTGATCCTGGCGATTGTCATGGCCCTCGGGTGCGGGCTCTTGTCGTCGACCTGGCTGATCGCGCGAACGATGCGCCCCCTCGGCGTGGTGGCGGCCGCCGTGCGCCGCTTCGGGGACAACGACTTCAAAGCGCGCGCTCAGGTGCGCGGCGCGGGGGAGGTCGCTGCGCTGGCCGGCGAGTTCAACAAGATGGCGGATCACCTGGAACGCTACCGCCAGAGCTCGCTGGGCGAGCTGCTGCAAGCCGAGCAGGCGGCCCAGTCGGCGATCGACAGCCTGCCCGATCCAGTCCTGCTGTTGGACGCCGAGGGGGCGATGCACGGCGCGAACGTGGCGGCGACGCGCCTTCTGGGGATCGATCCGGACGTCACACCGGCCGCCGCCTACGCGGGCGCCGATCCGGGCGTCCGCGCCGTGATCGAGCGGTTGCGCGCGCACGTTCTCGGCGGCCGGGGCGCGTATGTCCCCAGAGGCTTCGAGGAAGCGGTCCGCTTGGCGGCCACCCCCGACGGCGAGAAGATCCTGCTGCCGCGGGCGACCCCCATCTACGGCGAGGGCGGCGCCGTCACGGGCGCGACGATCGTGCTGCAGGACGCGACCCGCCTGTTCCGGTTCGACGAGCTGAAGAACAATCTGGTCGCCACCGTCGCGCACGAGCTGCGGACCCCGCTGACCTCCTTGCGGATGGCGCTGCACCTCTGCACCGAGGGCGCTGTGGGCGCGCTGACCGACAAGCAGGGTGACTTGATCTTCGCGGCCCGCGAGGATTGCGAGCGCTTGCAGGTCATCGTCGACGAGCTCTTGAACCTGTCCCGGATCGAATCCGGGCAGATCCAGCTCCGCCGTCGGCGGCTGAGCCCCGACGCCCTGCTTGGTCCCTCTCTGGAGGCGCACAGCAGCGCGGCCGCGCAGGCGGGCGTCGCGCTGGTCGCTGACCTGGTGCCAGGGCTGCCTGACGTGTTCGTCGATCCCGATCGGGTGCAGCTGGTCTTCTCGAACCTGCTGAACAACGCGCTGCGGGTCGCGCCGCGCGAGAGCCGCGTCACGATCCGCGCCCGGGTCGAAGCCGCCCCACCCGCCCGTGACCATTCAGTCGGCGCCCCCACGGAAGTCCGCTTCGAGATCGCCGACGAGGGCCCCGGCATCCCGAAGGAGCACCAGGCGGGCCTGTTCGAGAAGTTCTTCCGCGTCCCGGGCAGCCCTGCAGGGGGGTCGGGGCTCGGTCTCTTCATCGCGAAGGGTCTGGTTCAGGCCCACGGGGGCCGCATAGGGGTCGACAGCGCCCCCGGGCGGGGCACCACGTTCTGGTTCACGTTACCGGTCACCGCGGGGGTCTGACATGTGGAACGCGACGTCACGACGAATGTTCGGGCTGCTCTTGGGCGTCCTCGCGCTCGGGTGCCGGGGGCGGTCACAACCGGCCTTGGTGCAACTGACGGAGGCGCGCCGGCTGGTGGACCAGATGCGCGTCGACATGACGAAGGCGTCCGACGCCTCGGATCGGGCCGTGCTGGCGGATACCGACGAAGCGTCGCTTCAGTTTGCGAATGAGGCCCGGGTCGCGACCGACGCGGTAGGCACGGCCCTGCCGCTCTTGGAGGCGCGCACGTCCGGCCCCGACGCCGACCGCGTGGGGCAGTTTCGCACGCAATTCCAGCGGTACATGCAGGTCGACCGCGAGATCCTGGCGCTGGCCGTGGAGAACACGAACCTCAAAGCCCAGCGGCTTTCGTTCGGGCCCGTCCGTCAGGCCGCCGACCAGATCATCGCGGCGCTGGACGCCGCAACAGCGGCAGGGGCTCCCAACCAGCGTTGCCAGGCGCAGGCGCTCGTGGCGCAGGCTGAGCTGGCCGTCCGCGAGATCCAGGCCCTGCAGGCGCCCCACATCGCCGAAGCCAGCGACGCCGAGATGGACCGGCTGGAGGCTCAGATGACCGCGCGCCGATCGGCGGCCCGCGCCGCGCTGGATCGTCTCTCCGCGGCGGCGGCTGCCGCGGTCCGCCTCCACCTGGATGCCGCGCGCGCCGCGCTGGATCGGTTCGACGCGCTCGGGGGTCAGTTGATCGCCCTTTCGCGCCGGAACAGCAACGTGCGCTCTCTCGGCCTCACCGTGCGCCAGAAGCCCGCCCTGACCGCCGCTTGCGACGAGACGCTGGCGGGTCTGGCAGACACGTTGGCCAAAGAAGGGTTCAGCGGAACGCGCTGAGGTCAGCGCTCCACGAAGTGCCGCCAGAGCAGCAAGAACAGCAGAACCTGGGCGGCGATCGGCGCCAGGGCCACGGCGGCGACATAGCGCAGGAGCCGC
Source organism: uncultured Pseudomonadota bacterium (assembly GCA_963737345.1). Taxonomy (GTDB): domain Bacteria; phylum Myxococcota_A; class Polyangia; order Fen-1088; family Fen-1088; genus JADGRB01. Next base: position 1,034,139 of record CAVTSM010000003.1, read on the forward strand.
GCGCGCCGCCGGCCCGGTGTCACCGGTTCCAGCCGGTTCGCCAGCCCCGTCACCACGATTGCGCCCGGCTGTTCGAGGTCGCGCCGCATGTCGCCGACGCTGGCGTACCGCTCGGCCGGATCGCGGCGGAGGGCGCGCAGGGCGATCTCTTCGGCTTCCCTGGAGATGCCCGGGACGATGGCCCGTGGCGCCGGTGGATCGCCCAGCAGGCGCGCGCTTGCGACGACGAATGGGTCGTCGCCCGGGAACGGAGGACGCCCGGTCAGCACCTCGTAGAGCAGCACGCCGATCCCGTAGACGTCGACGCTCTTGCGGCCCCGCTGCCGCCGGACTTGTTCGGGCGCCACATAGTCGGACGACCCGATGGGAAGCGCGCTTGCCGGCCACGCGAAACGTGTTGCGGCGGCCTCGTGTGCCAGGCCGAAATCAATCAGCTTGATCGTTCCGTTCGGCCTCAGGATCACGTTGCCCGGCTTGATGTCGTAGTGGACGATGCCGCGGTCGTGTATGTGCTCGACGGCCTCGCACAGGCGGCGGGTAATCTCGACGGCCTGTTCCTCTGCGAAGGCGCCTCGCGTGCGGAGCAGGTTGGCCAGGGTCGTCCCTTCCACGTGCTCGGTGACGAGATACGACAATCGCACGCCGCGCTCGCTGGCAGCGACGAAGCGCACGATGGACGGGTGCTCGAGGGCCGCCAGGATCTCGGCCTCGCGCTGGAACATCGACCATGCCCCCATGCCGCTCGCAAACATCGGAAGCGGCACTTTGACGGCCACGAGACGGTTCCCGTCGGCGACGTCCTCGGCACGATAGACCGTGGACATACCCCCGTGCCCGATCTCCTCGAACAGGCGAAACCGATTGGCCAGCACGGACGCAACCAGATTGCACGCACGGTGCCAGCCGCAAAAGGTGCAAGCGACGGCCCTGGTGGAGGCCCGAGCCGTGCAGTTTGCGGCGCGGAGCGTTCGGCGGCATGCCCATGTTGCACGCCGCGGGCCTTCCGCGCTTAAATGCCATGTCCGTGTTGTACCCGCTCCTCAATCTGCTTCAGGTGCTGTTCCTGGCCGGGTGGTCGGCGCTGTGGATCACCGTCGCGCTGTTGGTGGCGGTCGTCACGCGCGACCAAGAGATTCCCCTGCGAATGGCGCGCCGCCTGTGGGCGCCCGGCCTGCGGTGGGTGTCGGGCGCCCGGGTGGTCGTCGAGCCGCTGCCCGAGATCGACTGGTCCCGCCCGCACGTGTTCGTGATGAACCACCAGTCATCGCTGGACATCGTCGTCGCCTTCCTGGTGCTGCCGGTCAACCTGCGCTTCGTCGCCAAGCACGTCCTCAAGTACGTCCCGTTCCTGGGCTGGTACATGTGGGCCACCGGGATGATCTTCGTCCACCGCAGCCGCCGCGGCGCCGCGATGGGCAGCCTGGTCGAGGCCGCCGCGCGCGTGCGCGACGGCGCCAACGTGCTGGTGTTTCCCGAGGGGACCCGCTCGCGCGACGGCAACCTGCAGGCGTTCAAAAAGGGTGCGTTCGTGCTGGCCAGCCAGGCCGGCGTGCCCATCGTGCCGGTCGCGATCGAAGGCTCGGGGCGCTGCTTTCCGCCGGTGGGGTTTCGGATTCGGCCCGGCGTCATCCGCGTCAAGCTGGGGGAGGCCATCCCGACGCTTGGCCCGGTCACCGACGACATCGAGGCGCTGGTTCGCCAGACCCGCGCGTCCATCATCGGCATGACGGAGGCGTTGCGGGCTGGGGGGGCGCCCGTAGACGACGGACCGGAAGACCCCTTGGACGCGATGACGGCGCCCAGGCAAGTTGGCCGGCGCGCCGCTTCCTGAGCCCCGCGCCTCCGGATGAGGACTATCTTCTAGCCCGCCCGGTAGGCCTCGTGTCCGCACATTTGACCCTCTTTGGGATCCCCGCCGTCTTCGTCCTGTTCGCCGCCACCCTGGTGGGCGTCGCGCTGTTCGCACGCCGTTCGCTGGAGATCGCCGCGGCGGGGCTGGTCGCGATCTTCGTCGCGCGGCTGGCGGGCGGCGGGGTCGCCTGGCTGGCGCTGCTGGAAGAGCAATGGTCCAAGCTCGCGAACCTGTTTGGCCTGCTGGTCGGGTTCGCGCTGGTCGCCGACCACTTCGAAAGATCGCACCTTCCGGAGCGCCTGCCCCGCCTGCTTCCGCGCGGCGCGCTGGGCTGCTTCGTCCTGCTGGCGCTGATCTGGCTGATGTCAGGCGTGCTGGACAACATCGCCGCCGCGCTGATCGGGGTCGTCGCCGCCTCGCGCCTCTTCAGCCGGCTGCACCCCGGATACGTCGCCGGGATCGTCGCGGCGGCCAACGGCGGCGGCGCCGGCAGCGTCATCGGCGACACGACGACGACGATGATGTGGCTGGAGGGGATCCGGCCGACGGCGGTGCTGCCGGCCTATCTCGGGGCCTTCGTCGCGCTGATGATCTTCGGGGTCGCGGCGGCCCGCCAGCAGGCCCGCTGGGCGCCCCTGGCGCCCCCCGCGGCAAGCCCCGCCCCCATCGACCGGGCTCGGGTGGCGGTCGTGTCGGCCAGCATCGCGGCACTGGCGTGCACCAACCTGGTCGCCAGCGCCGTCTTCGGGCCACGGGCCGAGGCGTTGCCGGCGCTGGCGATCGTCGTTTGGCTGGTGCTGCTGGTGGGCGGCCGCCTCCGCCCGTTCGCCTGGCCCGTCGCGGCCCGCGCGGCGCGCGCCGCGCTGTTCCTGGTGATCCTGGTGCTGGCGGCGTCCCTGCTGCCGGTCGACCGGTTGCCACGCCCCACGTTCCTCACCACCGTGCTGCTGGGTTTTCTCTCTGCCGTCCTCGACAACATCCCACTGACCAAGCTGGCCCTGGTGCAGGGCGGTTACGATTGGGGTTTTCTCGCCTACTCGGTCGGGTTCGGCGGCTCGATGATCTGGTTCGGTTCGTCGGCAGGCGTCGCCGTCTCCGAAGCCGTGCCCGACGTCCGCTCCGTCGGCACCTGGGTGCGCCACGGCTGGCACATCCCCCTGGCCTTTCTGGCAGGCCACGCCGCGATGATCCTGTTTCGCGGCTGGCATCCCTTCTGAGCTCACCCGCAGACATCGAACACGACCTGATCGTGCTCGTAGAGGCGCTCGAAGAACGCTGCGGCGCCGTCAACCCACCCGACAGCCCGCGCGATCTCGCCGGCGGAACGCACACCGTCGATGGCGTCGTGCACCCGCTTTTCGCGCTCGTCGAGGGCCAGGTAGATGTCCGGGTAGGTGTGGGTCCGGTTGATCAGCACCGCCGCGGCGCCGGGCGGCAGCCGCTCTTCCAGGGTGATCGTGTCGGGGACGCGGATGGGGACGTAGCGCTGCCAGAACTGGCCGGTGAAGTCCAGCCGGTGACGCGCGGCCGCTGCCGCGTCGGCGTGCGCCACCAGGCTGTGCCGAACCATCGTGCCGCGCAGCAGCTCGACCGACGCCGCCTGCTCGCCCGGGGGAAGCCGCGCGATTCGCGCCGCGTGCCGCGTCGCCGCCATCAGGCCGCACCGCGGGCTATACGGGGCTTGCTTCAACCAGCGTCCGAAGACGACGTCGCCCCGCACCAGAAAGTCGAACAGCTGGGAAACCGTGTACGCCCGTTCCTGTGGGTGCAGCAGGGCATCGGCCAGCGCCGCTTCATCCCGCAAATCGGGGGCCGTCCGCAGCAGCGACTCCAGCGGGTGCCCGGGCGGCAGCGCCTTCAGCGTCGCCAGTAGGTCGCGCAGCTCGTCGTCGCCGGCGCCGCTGTCGATCCCCAGGCGCCGGCAGAGCTCCTGCAACATGGTGATGCCGGTCCGCCCATAAGGGGCATAGACCATCAGGTGCATGGCGCCGCCGGGCGCCAGCACGCTCCGCAAGGCGCGCAGCCCCGCGTCGGGATTGGGTAGGTGATGCAGCACCCCCGTGCACACGATCTGATCGAACACGGAGCCCAGGCTCGCCACATCGGCAATCGGCAGCTGGCGGACCGTGAGATGGTCCAGCCGATACGCGCGCTTCAGCGCCTCCGTGCAGCGGACGCTGGTGGCGCTAAAGTCGATGCCGGTCACGCGCGCGCGCGGCCAGCGCAGCGCGATCTTGGCCGCCTGCGAGGTGCCGCACCCCGCCACCAGGATCGAAGGGTCCTCCCGGAACGCCCGGGCCGGCCACAGCAGGTGATGCTCGGCGCGGCGCCTCGGGCTGTCCTGCCAGAGGCGCCGGTACCGATCGAGGCTGTCGATCGGCGGCGGGTACGGGCGTCGTTCGTAGAACGTCCGCACCGCCGCCGAGACCACCTCGGCGTCTGCGCTACTGGTGATGGGCCTGCACCTGCTGCATGACCGCGTCCAGGTTGAAGGCCGCCGGCCGCTGTCGGGGCGGGAACTTCAGGAAGCCGTCGATCTGCTGGGCCACCAACGCCTGCATGTCGTACAGCAGGAACGCGTGATACATCATCCAGTCGTAGTACGTGTTCGAGTTGTGCTGCGCGCGCTCGAATGGGTCACGTCGCAGGTTGAAGATCAGCGGAACGCGCAGCTTGTTGAGGGGTTCCATCCAGACCCTCATCTGACTGGCCCGCTGTTCGCCCAGCACGAACTTCCAGTCTTTGTGCCGAACGGCCATCACCTCGCCGTCGTCGCTCATGTAGAAGAAGGCGTTGCGCGGGCTCTCCTTCTCCTTGCCCGTCAGGTACGGGATGAGGTTGTAGCCGTCGATGTGAACCTTGAAGGTCTTGCTGCCGACCTTGTGGCCGGCCAGCAGCTTCTGGGTGACGTCCGGATCGCCGGCAGCCGCCACCAGGGTCGGAAGCATGTCCTGGTGCGAGACGATGCCGTTCAGCACGGACCCTGGCTCGATCTTGCCGGGCCAGCGGATGAACGCCGGGACGCGCCAGCCGCCTTCCCAGTTGGTGTCTTTCTGGCTGCGGAACGGCGTGTTGGCGCCGTCGGGCCAGGTGTCGTTTTCGGGACCGTTGTCCGTCGAATACATGACGATCGTGTTGTCGGCGATGCCCAGCTCGTCCAGCTTGTCGAGGATCTGGCCGATCTGCTCGTCGTGAGTCACCATGCGATCGCTGTAGTCGTCCTGGCCGCTCTTGCCGCGGTTCTTGTCGGCCAGGTGGGTCCGGAAGTGCATGGCGGTCGAGTTGTACCAGAGGAAGAACGGCTGCTCCGCCTTGGCCTGCTTCTCCATCCAGTCGATCGCGCGCGCGGTGATCTCTTCGTCGATCGTTTCCATGCGCTTCATCGTCAGCGGGCCGGTGTCGACGATCTTCTGTCCGCCCTTGCCGTCGGATGTGCAGTGAAGGACGCCGCGCGGTCCGAACTTCTTCTTGAACGCGGGATCCTTGGGATAGTCCGGCAGCTCCGGCTCTTCTTCGGCGTTGAGGTGATAGAGATTGCCGAAGAACTCGTCGAAGCCGTGAACGGTCGGCAGAAACTCGTCGCGATCGCCGAGATGGTTCTTGCCGAACTGGCCGGTGGCGTATCCCAGCGGCTTCAGCAGCTCGGCGATGGTCGGATCCTCGGCCTGTAGCCCGACCGTGGCGCCCGGCATGCCGACCTTGGTCAGGCCGGTCCGGACGGGATTCTGGCCGGTGATGAAGGCCGCCCGCCCCGCCGTGCAGCTCTGCTGCGCGTAGTAGTCGGTGAAGGACACGCCTTCGTTCGCGACGCGGTCGATGTTGGGTGTTCGGTAGCCCATCTGGCCGCGACTGAAGTAGCTGAGGTTCCACATGCCGATGTCGTCGCCGAACAGGATCAAGATGTTTGGTTTCTTGGCGCTGGCCATGATCGTCTCCTGGGTGTTGATATCTGTTGAAGGTCTGGGGTGATCGCGCGAGCGCTCGCTCAGATGATCAGCCGGTCCTTCTGCAGCGACTTGGCCACCGCCTTCGACACGTCGTTCATGAACTGCTTTGCCGACCCCGGATCGAAGGTCTGGCTGGTGCCCGACCAGATCAGCTTGTTCTGATTGAGGTCGTAAAGGTTGCTGACCATGTGAACGATTGTGTCGGTCTCGAGGTACCCGGGCGCGAAAGCAGCCCCGCCCGCGAAGTCGTAGTAACCGTCGAATGTCCCGTAGGGGCCGGCCATCGGCGAGACTTGCTCGCTGACGCCGGTGAGGCGCATGACCAGGACGCCGTTCACGCCAGCGGCGGCGAGCTTGGACTTCACGGCCTCGCGATCTCTGAGATCGGCCTCACCCAGTATTCGATAGCTGGGGACCGCCTGCGCCCCGGTCAGATGGGACGCGGCGGCGTCCTCGGCGATGTGCCGCAGCCCGGCGTCCTTGGTCAAGCAGATCACCGCGACCTTCGAAAGCGCCGCCCCTTTCGCCGACGGGTCGGTCCAGGTGCTTGTCATATCGGTGGTGGCGCAGCTCGCAGTGGCGGCCAACAGCGCCAGCCCCGCCAGGGTTGCCGAAAGTCGACCACGAATCCTCTTGTTCACGCATGTGTTCATTGTGTCCGTCCTTGTGTGTCTGGTGGCAGTGCCGGCAACGTGACCCCGCGCGTGTCAGGAACAAGGGGCGCCGCGGTGAGCACACGGACGCCCACGTTGATTGCGGCAGCGACGGACGATCGGCGGCGCGTCGGGCAGAGCCTGAATCGGCGGCGACGGCGCACATTGTGCAAACCGCTGCTGGCGGACGCGCCTACTGTTGCCGGGATGCGACTGAGCGTTCTCGATTCATCCCCCGCGGTCCCCAGGTCCGAGTCGCCGCCGGCGGTCCCGGCTCCGCTCCCAGGCATGCTCTGGGTCCCGGGCGGGACGTACACCATGGGCTCGGACGTTCACTACCCGGAAGAGGCGCCGGCCCACCCCGTCACCGTCGACGGGTTCTGGATGGACGAGACAGCCGTCACCAACGCGGAGTTCCGCCGGTTCGTCGCGGCGACGGGCCACGTCACCAGCGCCGAGCGGCCGGCCAACCCGGACGACTATCCAGGCGCCAAACCCGAAATGCTGGTCCCGGCATCCATCGTGTTCCGGCGCCCCGCGCACCGGGTCGACCTCTCCAACCACTTCGAGTGGTGGGCCTACGTGCCGGGGGCGAACTGGCGACACCCCTGGGGACCGGACAGCTCGATCGACGGGCTGGACGACCATCCGGTGGTGCACGTCAACTTCGACGACGCGACCGCCTACTGCGCCTGGGCGGGAAAGGCGCTGCCCACGGAGGCCGAATGGGAGCGCGCCGCGCGCGGCGGGCTCGAGGGCGCCGAATACGTCTGGGGCGCCGAGCTCACGCCGGACGGCAAGCACATGGCCAACACCTGGCAAGGCGAGTTTCCGATGGAGAATCGAATGGCCGACGGCTTCGAGTGGACGGCGCCGGTCCGCTCCTTCCCGCCCAACGGCTATGGCCTCTACGAGATGGCGGGCAACGTGTGGGAGTGGACCGCCGACTACTACGAGGCACGCCACCGTGTCGCCGGCGGCTGCTGCGGCCCAGCCAAGAACCCACGCGGCGGCGTCGCCGACAAGAGCCTGGACCCCGCCACGCCGGGGCTCTTCATCCCGCGCAAGGTGACGAAGGGTGGCTCGTTTCTCTGCGCGCCCAACTATTGCCGGCGGTTCCGCCCCGCCGCCCGAATGCCACAGGGGGTCGACACCTCGACCTGCCACCTCGGGTTTCGCCCCATTCTGCGCGCGCAATGAGCCACGGCCGCAAAGTGGCGGCGCCGCGCGGAGTCCGGCTACTGATTGGGTAACCGCGTTCGGCCGCGGGCCTGTCCGGCACCGGCGGCAGCCCCCAACTGATCACCAGGGGGGGACCTGACGATGACACACGTTGGTTTCTGGGAGGGGATCGTCCGCAATTTGACCGGGCGGGGGTTGATGGGCGGCAGCTTCCAGCTTCGGTTGATCATCCAGCCGGTGGTGGCGATGATTCTCGGCGTCCGGCTGGGCCTGCGTGACGCCAGACAAGGCAAGCCGGCCTTCTTCGCCAGTGTCGTCACCGGCGGCCGCGACCGCTGGGCCATCCTGCGCCAGGGTCTGCGGGACGCGATCGTCCCGCTCTGCGTCGCCTTCGTGCTGGACGGCGTGCTGCAGTATCTGATCCTGGGGCATGTCCGGCCGGCAGCGGCGGTCGTGGTCGGGCTGCTGCTGGTGTTCTTTCCGTTTGTCCTGCTGCGCGGCCTGACCAATCGCATCTGGACGCACGGGCATCACGGGCAGGTGCCGCACACGCCTTGAGTCGCGTGCGGCACCGGCGGCTGCGTCACAAGCAGGCTGGCAGCGAGACGCTCTTTCCGTCCAGCGTCGCCGACCCGCAGCTGTTCGCGAACGTCCAGGTGTGCTGCCCGGGCGACCTGCCGCCCGTGCGTGACACCGACAGCGTGCCGCCGGTCGGCTTGCAACACCCATCGTCGCGCGTCAACCCCATGCCGGTGAGGACCGCGCTGCCGCCGGCCTGATCCTGCATGGTCAGGGTTCCGCTGACGGTGTAAGACCCCGCGGCCAGCGACACCGAACTGAACGTCTGCATGCCCGTGTACGTCCGGTCGGAGGTCACCGTTCCGCCGCTGCCGAAACGCTGCACCTGGCCGGTGGTCGAGATGCTGAACCCCGTCGGCGTCGTCTGGTACGGGTAGCTGATCGTCCCGGTGCTGGTCTGGCTGGGGATGACGATCTTCGCCCCCCCGGCGCCGGTGTACACGAGGTTCGTGATCGTGGCGTTGTACGCCAGCGTGATGGTGGTGGACGCATCGCAATTGGTATCCGCGCCGCTGCGGGTCAGTTGCACGTCGACAGTTCCGTCGATGGTCCCGCCCGATGACAACTGGCACCCGTTGAACACGATCTGCTCGCCGGCCGAGCCGTTGCCGCACACGACGGGGCCGGTGTGGTTGGTCACCGTGACCTGCCCCGCGCAGACGTTGGTGCCGACCGCTGCCTGTCGGATGGCCTGAGCGACAGCGCCGCGCACGTTGATCGAGCCGGACGTCGAGCCGGACATGGGCGTCCCGGCGTCAGCGCTGGTCGCCGCCGCTCGACTGCCGCCGACCGTTCCCGTCGGAACGGCGTAGTAAAGGCCGTAGGCCCCGCCGTAGCCGGCGTACACGCCGGCAGCCGCGACGTCAGTGGGGTAATAGTAGTCGGCCCCGTACGCGTCTTCGTAGGCGACGTCTTGCGCCGCGGCTGCTCCGCAGCCTGCGACCCCGACGGCCAACATGAAGGACCCCAGAACGAAACCATGGACTCTGTTCATCTGCGTGTGATTTGTCATTTGGTTCTCCCGTGCCGCAAACGTAGCGACGCACCGCCGCAGACCAGGCGCGATCGAATTGCGTTGACGCGTTTGCGGCACGGGATGAAGCCTCGTCACCGTCGGTGGTCTACGAACGGGCCCGCAGCTCGAAGACGTGGTGGCCCCACGGCGGCATGTCGAGATAAAGCCCGTTGCCGGCCAGACCGTCTCCGTCGCGCACGTAACTGAGGTCGCTCAAGAGATCGCGAAGCTCGAACGTGCGCCCGCTGAGGCCGTCCATCCCGAGGGTGACGTAGCATTGTCCCTGGAAGCCGCCGTAGTTGACAACGGTCAGCAGCCGGCGGTCGCCCGATTGCCAGGACGACACGACGAACTGGTCGCAGGTCGGGTTGTTCGGCCAGGCGGGGCGGCAGGTCCACAGGCGCCAGTCGCCATCCCGCGTCTCCGGCCGCCGCAGACAAGCCAGGAGGTCGGAATAGAATCCACGCAGCTCCGGGTCGACGGATTCGGCCGGACGCCGCCCCACGTGCATTGACGGGTGAATCCGGCGACCCTCCAGCTGCCCTTCATAGAAGAAGCGCAGCCCGCGCACGAAGAACGTGACGACGGCGGCCGCCTTGTGAACGTTGGGCGGAAATGTCGCCGCCGCCCTCGGTTCGTCGTGATTCTCGAGGAAGCGCACCGAACGTTCCTGAAAGGCGGGGGCGGCCATCAGGTGCTCGCGGACGGGGACGGCGCTCTCCGAGACCAGGCGGTCGTAAAGACGCTTATCGTACGTCAGGTCGAAGCCCGCCTGCTGCAGCTCCCACTCCATGTCCCAGTAGACCTCGGCCATGAACAGAAACTGCGGGTGGCGCCGGTGAATGGCGGCGATCGCCTCCGGCCAGAACGGATCGTCCTTGGGCGGTGAGCCGTCGCTGGGCCGGGACCGATCGCCCCAGGTCCGCTGGATGATCTGCGGCTGCAGCAGCATCGCCATGTCGCAGCGGATGCCGTCGCAGCGATCGGCGATGCTTCCGATCTCCGCGATGCGTGCCTCCCGGAAACCCGCGTGGCGATAGTTCAACTGAAACGTGTCCGGCCACCCGTCGAAATAGGGGTCCCGGCCGTAGGCCAGGATCCGGCTGTCGCGCCCGATCTTCACGCGCGCGTAGTTCTGGGGCGCGCCGGCCAGGTCCTGCTCGCTGCCCTGGATGTAGTACTCCGGGTGCTTGGTCACCCAGGGATGATCGGGCGCGGTGTGGTTGGGGACGAAGTCGAGCAGCAACTTGAGGCCCCGCCGCGCCAGCCGTTCCCGGATTCGCGCCAGCGCGGCGTCACCCCCGAAGTCCCGGCTGGTCTCGTAGGCCACGATCGCGAACGGAGAGCCGCTGATGTCCTCCATCTTGAGGTCCGGCAACACGCGCCGGCATTCGTCGACCAGCTTCGGGTTCGACCGCGAGATGGCCCGCCCGGCGGCCCCGGTTTGCCAGACCCCGAGCAACCAGACCCACTGAAATCCCTTGGCCGCGATGTCGTCCAGGAACTGGTCCTCGAGGTCGTCGAGCGTCGCGGGACGCCGCAGCGCAACGCCCCGCTCTTGCAACACGACACGGGTGTTGATCTGGTACAGCGACGAGTTCACGCGCCCACCCCCGGCGCTTCGACGACCGACTCGCGCGACAGCTTGTCGAGCACGTGCTCGGGTTGCAGGAGCATCTCGGGCGAGATGGACGCGAAAAGGTGCATGAGCGCCGGGATGGTCGCCGTCCAGCCCGTCTGGTGGCTCGCGCCCAAGCCCGCGCCGTTGTCACCGTGGAAGTACTCGTGGAACAGCAAGTACTCGTTCCAGTTCGGGTCGTCGGCGAACTTCTTGATGCCGCCGTAAACCGGCCGATGCCCGGCATGGTCACGCAGGAAGATGCTGGCCAGTCGGTTGGAGATCTCTTGGGCCGCTTGGTACAGATTCATGTACTGGCCCGAACCGGTCGGGCATTCGACGCGGAACTCGTCGCCGTAGTAGCTGTAGAGCTGCATCAGCGCGCGAACGATGAGGATGTTCATGGGCGCCCAGATCGGCCCGCGCCAATTCGAGTTGCCCCCGAACATGCCGGTGTTCGATTCGGCCGGAAGGTAGCCGACGCGGTACTCCGTGCCGCCCGCCTCGAACACGTAGGGGTGGTCGAGGTGGTAGCGGGAGACCGACCGAATGCCGTGGTCGCCCAGGAACTCCGCCGGATCCAGCAGGCGCGCCAGCACCCGCCGGAGCTTGTGCTCGTCCAGCAAGGAGATCATCAGGTGGCCGCCGGCGCCCGGCTTGCCCGGCTGGTGGATGTTCGCCAGGAGCTCGGGCCGATTCGCCTTCAACCACTTGGCCTTTTCGACGAAGCGCGGGAGCCGCATGATGGTCGCCGAATTGAAGACCGTAACCGCGCACAGCGGCAGCAGACCGACCAGGGACCGGGTCTTGAGCCGAGTCGTGAACTGTCCGGGAACACGAAGCACGTCGTAGAAGAACCCGTCTTCCTCGTCCCACAGGGCGTCGCGGGCCCCGCTGCGGTTCATGGCGTGGGCGATGTTGACGACCTGCTCGTAGAACTTCACGGCCAGGTCCTCGTAGCTGTTGTCGACCAGCGCCAGCTCGATCGAGATCTCCATCATGATCTGCGCATAGAACGCCATCCACGACGTGCCATCCGCCTGTTCCAGGTAACCGCCGGTGGGCAGCGGCGAGCTGCGATCGAACACGCCGATGTTGTCGAGCCCCAGGAAGCCTCCTTCGAAAAGGTTGCGGCCGTCTCGATCCTTGCGGTTCAGCCACCAGGTGAAGTTGGGCAGCAGCATGTTGAACGTCTTCTTCAGGAACGGCAGCGCGTCCTCGCCCATCCCCTTGCGGTTCAGGCGATAGTTGAACAGCGCGGCCCAGGCGTGCACCGGCGGATTGACGTCGTCGAAGTTCCACTCGTAGGCCGGAAGCGCGCCGTTCGGATGCTGGTAGCGCTCGAGCAGCATCAGCGAGATCTGATCCTTGGCGAACTCGGGGTCGATCATGCCCAGCGACACGGCATGAAAGGCCAGGTCCCAGGCCGCGAACCAAGGGTACTCCCACTTGTCCGGCATCGAGATCACGTCTGCCGTGTACATGTGGAACCAGTGCTGGTTGCGGGTGGTGCCACCCGAATCGCGTTGCACGCCGCGCTCGTTGAGCCACTGCTCGACGTCGTAGACGTAGGCCTGTTTGGTCCAGAGCAATCCGGCGTAGCCCTGTCGAATGACGTTGGCCGCGTCGGGGCTCAGCGTCGACGGGATCACCGCGCGGTAGAACTCGTCGGACTCCTTCTGGCGCTCGCCGAAGGTCTGGTCGAACGAACCGAATGGATCCGGCAGCTCGGCCGGCGCCTTGTCGGTGAGGCGCAGGCGCAGCGTGGCGCTCTGCCCGGGGGCGACGTTCAACAGCGTGTGGGCCGCGGACTTGGTCCCGCGCTTGGCCGGATTGACGGCGCCCTTTCGCCCCTGAACCAGGTAGTCGTTGATGCCGTCCTTCTGGAACTCGGTCGGGTTCGACTGCCCCCAAAGGCGGTAGAAGTTGGTCTCGTTGTCCGTGAACAGAAGCTCCCCTGCCCCCTCGCAATACAGATAGCGCTGGCCCAGCTTCTCGTGCCGGGCGGCGATGGCGGCGCAGCGCGGGTGCTGGACGGCCTCCAGCTCCGGCCGCGGCGCCTGCGGGTCGGCAAACCAGGTGTTCCGGAACCAGAGGTGTGGCAGGACGTGCAGCGAAGCCGCCTCCGGTCCCCGGTTGAAGGCCGTGATCTTGATGGCGATGTCCTCGGGGTTGTCCTTGGCGAACTCGACGAACACGTCCCAGTAGCGGTCCTCGTCGAAGACGCCCGTGTCCATCAGCTCGTACTCGAACTGTTCGCGCGACCGGCGGCCGTTCTCCTCGATCAGGTTCTGATACGGGTAGGCCGCCTGCGGGTACTTGTAGAGCATCTTCGCGTAGGCGTGGGTCGGCGTGCTGTCGACGTAGAAGTAGTACTCCTTGACGTCCTCGCCGTGATTCCCCTCGCTGTTCGTGAGTCCGAACAGCCGCTCTTTGATGATCGGATCCTTGCCGTTCCAGAGCCCCAGCGCAAAGCACAGCAGCATGTTCTCGTCGCAAAACCCGGCGATGCCGTCCTCGCCGCTGTGATAGGCGCGCGAGCGCGCCTGGTCATGCGTCAAATCGTTCCAAGCCTCGACGTTCGGATTGACGTTTTCGCGAACCCCACCCCACTGCCGCTCGCTGAGATAAGGCCCCCATTTCCGCCAGGGGGTCTTGTTGACGCGGGCATCTTCGAGGCGGCTGTGTTCGCGGGTGGCGTTCGGCGCTGGGCTCATAGGGATCTCCTGGTTGAGTGCCACGCCAAGGTGAGGTCGGGGCCCGAGCGCCGCTTGTAGTGCATCGACTGAAAGACTTGCGAGTCGCCAGTTTCGTGGCGACTCGGGCTGCTGCCGTACCCGCCCGGACCGGCCGCGGCCGAACCGAAGCCCCGCCTGCTTGTTCATGATACTTTGGTAGTCGCATACGGAACGTCGGTTGCTCACGAAGGAGGGGGAGCATGGGCACGCGGTTGGGTCGGAACCACGTCTGGTTGATTCTCGCAGTCTTGGCGGTCGCGGCGCTGCCCCTCATCGGGGCCATCCCGCGCTGGGGCGGGCTGCCGCCCCGGTTCGGCGAGTTTCCGGTCAGCCACGACGGTGCGGTCAAGCCGGGATTCAGCTGGCCCTATTTTCTGGCGGGCGCGGCGGTGGCCGGGGTCCTGGTCCTGTTCCTGGTGGCGCCCGCGCTCTTCGGATTCCATCGCCCCGGAACGCGGCAGCGCCGGCCGCGACGGGCGCTGCCGTTCTGGTTTTGGATCGGGCTGGCGGTGAACCTGACCAGCTGGGTGCTGCACTGGTGGGGGCCGGTCGCGGTTGCGAAGCTCACCTTCATCCCGCTTTGGTGGGGGTTCATCTTCGCGGCGGACGGGATCGTCTACGCGCGAACCAACGGACGCTCGATGTTCAGCACCGAGACCCGCCGCGCGGTCACGATCGCCCTGGTCTCGATTCCGGGGTGGGGCCTCTTCGAGTTCTTCAACTTCTACGCCGTCGAGTTCTGGGTGTACCCGGTCAACTGGATCTTCTCGCCGGCCACACAAGTCATCTGGTTCCTTCTCAGCTTCTCGGTCGTCCTTCCCGCCGTCTTCGAGTGGTACACGCTGCTGCACACGTTCGACGGGTTGTGGAACCGCTGGCACCATGGGCCGTCCCTCCGCATTCCCGGCTGGGCGCTCGCTCTTCTGCTGGCCGGCGGAATGATCTCGCTGGTGCTGTTCGGAGCCTTTCCGTTCGCGCTGTTTCCGCTCTTCTGGGTGGGTCCGCCCCTGGTCCTCAGCACGACGCTGGTCCTGCTGGGCTTCTGGACACCCTTCCGGCCCATCACGCACGGCAACTGGTCGCCCGTCGTGCTGGCGGGCCTGGGCGCGCTGATCAACGGCGTCTTCTGGGAGCTCTGGAACTACGGCAGCGCCTACTTTCACGGCACGACAGTCACGAACCCCAACTACTGGTTCTACGACATCCCCTACGTGAACCGATTCCACCCGTTCTCAGAGATGCCGCTCCTCGGATATGCCGGCTACCTTCCGTATGGGTTCCTGGCCTGGGTGTGCTGGCTGGTGGCGGCGCACATCTTGGACCTGCGACCGAACTTCGACCTCACGATGGAGCCCGACCAGGAACCCGACATCGGCCGCCCCGCGCGAGGTTAGTCACGGAGGAGGTCTCGGCCGGCTGCCGCTATTTCTCGCTGAAGACTTCGACGCCGGTCCAATCCAGGCCGGGCAGCTCGGCGGCGTAGCGGCGGGCGCGGGCCTCGAACAGCGCGGTGGGGCCGTCGTGCTGCAGCGCGGGCGTCAGGCGCAAGTCCGCGAAGGCGCGCGAGGCGTCCGCAAAGTGGCGATCGTAGTAGAGCGCCAAGGCTTCGTCCCAGCGCGCGGCGGTCGCGCTCTTGCCGTCGCGGGCCCAAGGTGGGTCGGCGTCGAACACCTCGTACAAATCGATCCGTTCGCTGTGCCCGGCCACGCGCACGCGATCGACGAGGCGCGTGGCGGCCAGCAGCTCCGGCGGCAGGCTCTGGCGCGTCCGCCCCGAGATGAGCAGCGGGACGTGATAACGCTTGGTCAGCCCTTCGAGCCGCGCGGCCAAGTTCACGGCGTCGCCGATGACGCCGCACTTCAGGCGCTCGGCGCCACCGATCGTCCCCAGCGTGAGGAGACCCGTGTTGATCCCGACGCCAATCTCGACGCGCCGCTGCCCCGAGGCCGCCCGCTCGTCGTTGAACTGGTCCAGAGCCCGGAACATCGCCACCGCCGCCCGAACCGCGCCGGCCGGCGGCACGTCGAAGAGCGCCATGATGGCGTCGCCGATGTAGCTGTCGATGAAGCCGCCCTCGGCCCGGATGGCCGGCTCCATGCGCGCGATGTAGGCGTTCACGAACCCGATGTTCTCCGTCGGTGACATCCGTTCGACCAGGCTGGTGAAACCGCGCATGTCGGAAAACAGCACGGTCATCACCTTCTGCACGCTTTCGCCGAGCTCGATGTCGACCAGCTGGCTGCGCCCGAGGCTGCCAAGAAACTCGCGCGGCACGAAGCGCGAGAACGAGTCGGCCATCCGCTGAATGTGTTCGTAAAGCCGCGCGTTCTGCAGCGAGATGGCCGCCTGGGAGGCCAGAATGCGCAGCGTCGCCACACGCTGCGGATCGAACGCGTGCGCCGTGACGTCGTTCTCGAGATAAAGGACGCCCAGGGGCTCGCCTCGATGCACGACCGGCATCGCCAGCATCGAGCGGGTGCCGTGGAGGCGCGTGTACGGTTCATTGACCAGCTCTCGGTGTCGCAGGGCGTCCGCGGTGACGAAGGACTCTCCCGTGCGAAGCACGTAGCGGATCATGCCGACCGGCAGGTCGGCGCCGGACAGCGGCGTTCGCTGCATCACCTGCGCGGGGCGCCCGCTGCGAATGTCAGCCTGAACCAGCAGCTCTTGCCCGGCGTGCTCGCGCAGCAGCAGGCAGACCCGGGTGGCGCCGGCGCTCTCGCGCACGCTGGTGACCAGCCTGCCCATGAGCTTTTCGAGAATCACCTCCTCGGACAGGGCCTGAGATGCCCGCCACATCGTCTCGACGTCCAGCGATCCGGATCCGCCGGCGGTGCCCGGGGCAGCCGGCGCGCGGCCGCTGCTCGCCTCGCCGGGCCGGACCAGCGACACGGCGCCGCTCGAATGGGCGCCCAACCTCTCAGCCGCACGGTCGAGGAGCTGCACCTTTCGGACGGCGCCCCAGCGCGCGTAGTGGTAACGCGCCTCGTTCGCGTAGACGGCGGCCACGCGCCCCAACCCCTGGCGCGAGAAGAAGCGCGCCGCCCGCTCGTTGGCCAGCGCTTCATAGCGCGGGAACTGGCCGTCGCGTGCGGCCGCGATGGCGCGCTCGAACAAGGATGTCGCTTGGGTCACGTTCCCGGCGAGCGCGGCGCATTCGGCGTCCATGAGGAGCAGGTGTTGGCCGAAGTTCTCGGGACAGTGCGCAGCCCACCGCCGCATGCGGGCGTGCTGGCGTCGCATCTCGCGAACCGCGGCACGGGGCGGCCGTGCCGCGCCGGCCACCGTCGCAGAAATCAGGAAGGCAGTCAGGCAGTATTCGACCAGGTAAGGCGAGCCGGCCAGCGCCCGAATGAAGGGGCGCGAGCTCTGGATGATGGCGAACCCTCGCTCTTCGGCATTGTAAAGGAGGCACAGCTCCAGCCGGCAGAGCGCGTGGATGCCCAGCCCCGAGACGTTGCGCACGCGCTGCATGCGCTCGCGGCAGGCATCCTCATCGAAGGTCGCATCCGACAGCGACAGCGGATCGCAGGTCTCGCCGAGCAGATTCGCCCACGTCTGCTGCGCCAGCTGCGCGGCGTCGCGCGCGTTCTGGTATTCGGTCTTCTCGATGATGTCGAGGTACTTGCGCCCCTCTTCGGCCGCCGTCTTGACGTCGACATCCGGGTCCCACAGGTGCACCCAACCGCACGTGTAGGCCATGAACAGCAGGTCCCCGCTGGCCAGCCCTGCCCGCACCGCCTCCTGAAAATTGGGGACCATTTCGCGCCAGGGTCGCGCCCAGCTCTGGCCGAACAGCGTGTAGAGGACCAGGTTTCGGCAGCGCCACTCGAGGGCGTTGAAGCGCGCGGTCAGCCGAAGGGCCAGCTTGCCGAATTCATTCGCGCTGGTCAGATCGCCGAGCCCCGCCAGCAGGACCACGTAGCTGGCGTACGCCGCCGCCGATTCGACGCAGACGCCGTGCTTCAGCGTCAGCCGCACCTGGCGGAGCACGGCCGCCGCGAACAGCTTGTCGTTGCCGGTGAGATACGCCGGCGGGATGAAATCGACCAGAATCCGCATGCACAATCGCAGCTCGGGGTCGTCGATCACCGGGCCGTTCTCCAGGTCGGCGATCCGCCGGCGTCCCAGAGCCAGCTTGGCCAGCACCAGCTCACGCAGGATGTGGGCCGTCGACGGTCGGGCCGCCAGCCTCACACCCAGCAGCCGCAATCCACGCAATCCGGCGGCAACGGCGTCGTCCATCCGGTCACAGAACGTCAGGTGCGTGAGCTGCATGCCGTACACCCGCGCCTTGTCGATGGGCGTGCGCGCGCGGTGCAGCAGCGTGCGCGCCCAGCCCTCGGCGACGTCGAACTTTCCGAGCATGTAGGCGCAGGCGGAGCCCAGGTAGTGAATCTCGTAGGCCAGGTCGAACGCCGTTTGCCAGGCGTCCCCAGGCAGCAACTGCCGCGCGGCTTCCAGCAGCTCCAGGGCGGCGGCGTGCGCGGCCGTGGCGCGAGCTTTGCGCGCGGCGGCCAGGTTGACCTCGACGGCCGTGCGGCGCTCGGCATCCCCCTTCAGCAGGGACGCGCCGACATTGAGGTGTCTGGCCAGCTCGACGATCCGTTCCTCGCGTTCCCCGGCGGGAAGTCCGTCGAGCAGGCGGCGCGCAATTCGCAAGTGAACCCCGCGCCGCTCCGCCTCGGGAATGAGCGCGTAGGCTGCCTGCTGAACGCGATCGTGCTGAAACCGGTAGCGCGTCTCCACCGGACCGGCGTCCAGAGCCGGCCCGCCCGCCTCGACCGGCCGGCCAGACGGCTGGTACTCGTCGGGGGCCACGGGCCGCAGCAGCCGCTCGCGCATGGGGTCGGCCAGCGCGGCGGCGACGACGGACATGCACCCGTCGCCCGCCAGGGCCAGACCGCGCAGGTCGAACACCGCGCCCAGGCAGGCGGCGATGCCCAGCCAGCGCTGCGTCGCCGGCGGAAGCCCACGCAACCTCTCGAGCAGCAGCTCGACCAGATCCTCACCCGTCCGGGCGGGCTGCAGCCGATCGATCGACCAGTCCCACCTGCGCGCGGCGGGGTCGAACCAGATCGCGCCGTCGCGGTTGGCGACGCCGATGAGCTCACGGACGCCCAGTGGGTTGCCACCGGTGCTCTCGTGCAGCAACGCGGCCAGAGGCGCGGTGCGCTCGGCCGGCGCCGCCAGCGCGTCCGCCACCAGCTCAGTGACGGCCGCCACGTCGAGCGGCGGCAGGTCGATGCCCGTCAGGCGGTGCAGGCCCCCCATCGCCGCCAGCAGCCGCGGGAGCGGGTGGTCGGGGCCGACCTCGCTCTTGCGATAGGTGCCGACGATCAGCAGCCAGCCGCCCGCCCGATCTGCCAGCAAGGCATCGACCAGCGCCAGCGTCGGCGCGTCCGACCAATGAAGGTCGTCGAGAAAGAGCACCAGCGGCCGTTCGAGCCGCGCCACCGTGCGTAGGAGCGTCCCCAGCGTGGCGTGAAATCGATTCTGCTCCTCGACGGGGCTGCTGGCTGGAATTGTGGGTTGCGGCCCGATGACTCGCTCGAGCTCGGGCACCAGATCGGTCATCAGGCGGCCGTTGGGCGCCAAGGCGTCGCGCAGCTCGGCACGGCGTGCGGCCAGGACCTCCTCGGGCTGAGACAGCAGGTGGATGACCAGCTGGCGCAGCGCCTGCGCCACGGCCGCGTAGGGCGAATCTCGACGGAACTGATCGAACTTCCCCTCGATGAACGTCCCGCCCAGACCGGGCAGCCGCCGCCGGAGCTCGTCGACCAGCGCTGTCTTTCCGACCCCGGGTTCGCCGGCCACGATGGCCAACCGCGCGGCGCCGGCGCGGGCCTCTTCCAGCGCCTGCAGCAACTGGCCGACCTCCGCATCACGCCCGCGCAGCCGACTGGGAATCTGCAGCCGCGCGCCGACGTCCCCGGCGCCCAGCGCGAACGGCGCGATCGTCCCGGACGCCTCGTACCGCCGGCGGCACTCTTCGAGGTCCCTCAGCAGACCGCTGGCGCTCTGGTAGCGGTCTTCCGGGTTCTTGGCCAGCAGGCGAACGACGATGTCCGACACGACGGGCGGCACCGCGGGGGCGATCTGCCGCGGCGGGATCGGCTCACGCGTCAAATGCAGATCGATCCACTCACCGCGGTCGCGCGCTTCGAACGGCGGCGCCCCGGTGAGCAGGTGGTAAAAGGTCGCCCCCAGCGAGTAGAGGTCGGTTCGGTGATCGACCTCGCGCTGGGTACGGCCGGTCCGCTCGGGCGACATGTACGGGAACGAGCTCGCGGACAGCTCGTCTATGAGCGGCCGCAGAGCCTCACCGTCCAGCGAAATGGTGGCCGCGAAATCGATCAACCGCACCTGACACCCGTTCGGCGACCACACGATGTTCGAGGGGCTGACGTCGCCGTGGATGATCTGCTCGTGCACCCGGACCAGCGCGCGTGTGGTCGCCAGCGCCACGGCCAGGAACTCACCCAGGTCCGGCCGCGCCCCCGATGCCAGCGGGGCGCCCCCGAAGTCCTCCTCGATGAGGGCCAGGTTGTTCTCCCACGGCGCGAGGCCGAGGACGTCGATGACGCCCGGTCCACGCAGCTGGCGCGCCACCCGGAACTCCCGGCGCAAGCCCGCCAGGTCGCGCGGCTGAGGGTAGCGGTCGGTCAGGGTCTTGATCGCGACGGGACGCAGATCTTCGCGGCGTATGCCCCGGTACACGGTCGTTCGTGGCGACCGGTAGACGATGTCGATGATGTCGCACCCGCCAATTGCACTCTCCATCCGCCGCCCGGACCCCGGTTAAGACGCATTGTGGCGTCGCCACCCTCGCCGGTCAACCAAAACGTCCCGCTCGACCACAGCTCAGTTCGCCCCAGCGCCTGCCAGCAGGCGCAATTGTGCGCGCGCGTTCAACAGATCGGCATCCGCCTGGATGCGGCCGGCCTGGGCAGCGAATGCGTCTCGATCAGCCTGAATGAGCTCCAGCTGTGTCCCCACGCCCGAGCGATAGCGGGTCCGCGCGACCTCGGCGGCGCGGGCGCTGACGGCCGCTTGGTTCCGGGCCGAGCGACTGCGGGTGATCCCCGCCTGGATGCCGTTCCAGGTCCGGTAGATCGCGTCCCCAATCGCGCGGCGGGTAAGTTCTTCGCGCGCGGCAGCCGCGGCGGCCTCCCCGTTCCGGGCCCGGATGCCGGGCGCAGTCGTGAAATCGAAGGCCCACACCAGCGAAAGGCTGGCTGCGTACGCCGTGTGGTGGCCGCCCAGAAAGCCGACAGCGTTCGTGTAACGCTCGCTGGCGGCGCCGCTCAGGGCGGGCACCAGAACCAGGCGCTGCGCGCTCGCGGCGCGTTCGGCCGCCGTCCGCTCGAGAACGGCCGCTCGCACCGACGGCGTGTCGGGCGCCGTCGCTTCGAACTGGTCCAGCCCCGCCTCGGCGCGAAGATCGTCGTTCAGCGCCGCGCCGCCGGCCGTGTCGGCGGCCACACCCGTCCGCGACGCCAGCGCCCGCGCGACCACCTTCACTTCCAGCTCCGCGTTGGTCAATTGCTGGCTTTGCCGCTCGACCTCGACGGTGGCGCGCTGCACGTCCAAAGAGGTCACGGTGCCCGCGCGCGCGGCGTCCTCGGTCACTTTGAGATTGGCCCGCACCGCGTCCAGCGCGTTCCGCGCCACCTGCACCAGCGCGACGTCGGCGGCCAGCTGATAGTAGAGCTGCACGACCTGGGCTTCGACGTCGCGCTCGGTCGCCTCCTGCCGTCTGACGGCGGCCTCGGCGGCCCGATGGGCGGCCGAGATGCGCGCGAATTTGGCCAGATCCACCAGCGGCACGGTGACAGCCGCCACGGCGTCCACTTCGTTGCGCGGCAGCACCGCCAGACCGCCGAACTCCACGTCCCACTGGTTGCGGGTGTAGCTGGCCGCGGCAGAGAGCCCGGGCAGCGCGTGACCGAGCGTCTCGCTGGCGCGCGCGTCGGCGACGGCGCTGTTCGCGGCCGCCTCGCGGTTCACGGGACTCTGTGTCCGCGCGCCGCGCACGAATACGTCCAGTGGCTGCAGCGCGCGCGCCGGCGGCGACCAGGCCAGCAGACCAACGACAGCGGAGACACATCAGCGCGCGGCGCGCCTGAACGGAACGGCGTGAATTCGGGTGACCTTGTGTCATCGCGCGCGGTGCCTCTGCAACGGGCGCGCCGAATCGTCCGTGGCTTCTGTGTGCCTCACGCGCGGCGCGCGACTGTCGCCGTTCCGTCGCCTGTCGTCGGAGTTTACAGGTGCCGCGGTGCCGCGACGCCGCAGAGGCAGATCAGATCAGCTCGTACTTGTGCAGCTTCTCGACGAGGGCGGGCCGGGACACGCCAAGCCGGCGAGCGGTCTCGCTCTGGTTGTTCTTGGCGGCGCTGAACTGCTCGGCGATGATCGCGCGCTCGAACGTCTCGACGCGCGTGCGCAGCGGAAAGTTCGGACCTGGATCGCCCTTCGAGAGTCCGCCCGCCGCTCCTTCGCCGGCCGACCGCGGCTCGGCCAACGATCGCCACAACGCCAGCGACAGGCGTTCGTCTGGCGCCAGCGCCAGCAGGCGCGCGACCGTGTTTTCCAGCTCGCGCACGTTTCCCGGCCAGGCGTGGGCCTTCATCGCGTCAATCAAGTCGGGCTCGAGCTGGACCTGCGTCATTCCGTAACGCTCGACGTACTGGCGCACGAACGCGTGCAGCAGCGGCTCGATGTCCTCCGGTCGATCGCGCAGCGGCGGCACCCGGATCGGCACGACGTTCAGGCGGTAAAATAGGTCTTCGCGAAACCGTCCGGCCTTGGCTTCGGCGGCCAGATCGCGGTTGGTGGCCGCGACCACGCGGGCGTCGACCTTCTCGGGCCGCCCGCCCACCGGCTGCACCTCGCCCGACTGCAGCGCGCGCAGCAGCTTGGCCTGGATGGCCAGCGGCAACTCGCCGACCTCGTCGATGAACAGCGTGCCGCCAGCCGCCTGCTGGAAATAACCGAGCTTCGCGGCCTGCGCGCCCGTGAACGCCCCCTTCGTGTGGCCGAACAGCTCCGCCTCTGCGAGCTCGATCGGGATCGCGGCTGCGTTGAAGCGGATGAACGGCTTGTCGGCTCGCGTCGAGTGCGCGTGAAGCGCGGTCGCGACCACGTCCTTGCCGGCTCCGCTCGGCCCCGTGAAAAGCACCGTCACGTCCTTGGGAGCGACCCGCGCGACGGTCTCCAGCACGCGCCGCATGGCGGGGCTCGACGCGACGATGGCGCGGCCGAGGGCGCTCTCGGTACGCAAGAGCGCGTTCTGCAGGCGAAGCGATCGCGTCTCGATGGCGCGGCGGACGGCGAGCACGATCTCGTCCGGGTCGAACGGCTTCGGCAGATAGTCGTACGCGCCCGCCTTCATGGCGGCCACCGCCACCCGCTCCGAGCCGTGGGCGGTCAACATGATGACCGGAACGCCGGGATCCATCCCGCGCAGCCGATTCAGCACCTCGAGCCCGTCCATCTCCGGCATGGCCAGGTCGGTGAGGACGGCGTCGGCGCCGTTGGTCTCGAAGCTTTGCAGGCCCGCCGCCCCGCTGGCGCTGGTCACCACCGTGAGGCCGGCGTCGCCGAGCACGGCCTCGAGCGCGAAGCGCAAGGAGGCGTCGTCGTCCACCACCAGCACCCGGCCTCCCTGGCCGTCGAGCCGACCTTGCACCTGCCGACCTTCCACTTGCATCAGCTGGCCTCGCGGCGATCGCGCAGCGAGTCCGGGAACAGCTTGGGCGCGCGCCGCCCAGCTGGGCGGCTGGCGGGGCAGCTCGACGGTGGCTGTGGTGCCCTGGCCAGCAAAGCTCTGGTACTCCAGCCGCCCGCCGTGCTGTTCGATCAGCGTGCGCGCGACGGCCACCCCCAGCCCGGCGCCTTGCTTGCGTGTGCTGAAGGGCGGCCGCTTGAGCCGCGCCAGGACCTCGGGGCTCATCCCCTCGCCCCGATCGACGATCCGGATGCGCACCGCCGCTTGCGCCGTTGCCGCCGGACTGACGTCGATCGTGACCGCTTGACCCGAGGGCGACGCCTGGACGGCGTTCATCACCAGGCAGAACAACGCGCGGTGGATCTTGCGGGCGTCGCCGCTCACTTCCACCTCCGGCGTCCCCGACACCTCCAGCGCGACCCCCACGTCATTGGCCCGGGCGTCGAGCAAGAGCTTGAGCTCGCGCGCCAGCTCGAAGGGGTGCATGGGCCGGACGTCCAGATCGCCCAGCCCGCGTGACAGCGACACGAACCCGTCGACGATCGATTCCAGGCGGTCGGCCGCGGCCGAGACGACCTCGAGCCGCTCGACGGTGCGCGCGTCCAGCGAGCAGCCTCGCGCGAGGTGGGTCGACAGACACTTGATCGACGCCAGCGGGTTCTTCATCTCGTGCGCGAGGTGCGCGGCGGCGCCTTCCAGCTCACGTGTGCGGTCCTCGCCGACCGAGCACAGCTCCTCGCGCCGGGCGCCCAGCTCGATGGCCACCTGGTCGTAGGCGGCGGCCACGTGCCCCCAGAACCCGGACACCTGGCTGGCGGTGACCAAGATAGAGCCAGCGACCAGCGCCACGAACTCTGGCGATGGGTGCCCATCCCGCGGCGCCAGCGGAGCGACCAGCGCTCCCACCGGCCACAGCGACACCAACGCCACGCCCGCCAGCACGGCCAGCCCGCCCGCGGCGAATAGCCAGATTTGCTTGCGCGTGTCGAAGACCAACAGGGCCGGCAGCAGCATGCCCAGCCCAAGTGGAATGAGTGGGCTCGACAACCCGCCCGTATTGCCGAGCCACGCGCCGAAGGAGAGCAGCCCGCCGACGAGCATCCGCATTTTCGCGCGTTCGGTCGGTGGTGACGGGTACCGCGAGACCGACAGGTAAAAGATACAGATGAGGGCGTGAACCAAAAGCCGCGGCCAAGGAAAGCCGCGCGCAGCCAGCAAAGCCAGCGCGCCCAGCTGAAAGAACAGCACCAGAAAACGGCGCGTCCGGGCAACCCCCTGCGTCACGTGCTCCTGCTGCCGGCCGCGTAGCGCGTGATACCGAGCGCGCCGTCGAACCTCCGATACGGGGGCCTGCATCCGTCACAGTGAAGCAAACTTCATGCGCGATCGCCACCCGTCGAAAAGTCGTTTTTGTTGTCGTGAACGGCCCCCGTCGTTCGTCTTCATGGGCGTGGGAGCGCCGTCGCGGCGCCTCGCAGCCTGTCGGAAAGGCGACAGGCGTCGTGAAACCTTCAGTTGCGGTTGACCCGCGGAGACGCCATGACATCCTCTCGCGTGACCTCCTATCAGGCACTCCGAATGGAACATTTGCTGCCGGGAATGGCGGGCATCGCCGGCATCCTGGGCCACGAGCTGCGCAACCCACTGAGCGCGATCGCCGCGCTGGCCCGCGTGACCATGTCGCGCGAGGATCTGCCCCACGACGTCCGCGAGCGCCTGGCCCAGATGGACCGCGCGGCCCAGCGATCGCTGGCCATGGTCCAGTCGCTGCTGGATTTCAGCGAGAGCAATTGGCGCGGCACCTTGCCCACCCGGCCCGTGCTGGCCGAGCCCGGCGAGATCGCGGCGCGTATCGTCGACGAGCTTCGCGTGACGCACCCCGATCGCGTCATCGCGCTGGACGTGCGCGGCCGCCAGCCGTTCCAGCTGGACCCGACGCGCCTCGAGCAGGTGCTATCCAACTTGATCGGGAACGCCATCGTCCACGGGTCATCGGAAACACCGATCGAAGTACGCATCGACGTGCGTGAAGAAGAGGCGCTGCTGGCCGTCAAGAACCACGGCCCGGTGATTCCGCCCGACCAGATCGCGTCGCTGTTTCAGCCGTTCACCCAGGGAATCCGCAACGATCCCGACCAGCCGCGGCCGCGCGGGTTGGGGCTGGGGCTCTTCATCGTGCAGGAGATCGTCACCGCTCACGGCGGCACGATCGCGGTCGATTCGGGCCCCGACCAGGGCACCACCTTCTTGATCCGCCTGCCGTTGCGGCGGGCCTGACCCGCGGCACAAAAGACAAAGCCCCCTCGCGTGACTCGAGGGGGCTTCGCGCGTCACAGCTCGTAACCGAGCGTCAGCCCTGCCGACCAGTTCTGCAGATCGAGGCTGTCGCCGCCGCCGGTCTGGACCAGCTTGTCGTCGAACACCGCGCGATAGGTGAAGCGCGCGTCGACGACGAAGTGGGCGTACTGCAGCCCCACGCCGGCGCCGAACGGGATCGTGAGCGCGTTCGCGTGGTCCTTGATGGCCGAGGTGTTCGCGTCGTTGTTGGCGATGTCGTAGTAGGTCCACCCCACCCCGCCGAACACGAAGGGTTCCACCCGCAGCGCGCCCACCGACAGCGGCAGGTTGCCGCGAACGGCGGCTTCCGCGCCGTTGCCGATCAGCGCCGCGTTGCCGGTCACGCCGGCGGCGTTGATCTCGCGGGCGCTGCCCACGTACGCCAGCTCGGCCCCGATGAAGCTGCCGGCGCCCAGCACCGCCCGCACGTCCCAGTAGCCGCCCGTCCCGAATTGATCACGCGCGCCTTGCCGCGTGAAGCCGGTGACGCCGCCGCCCAACTGCAGCCCGAACCCGGCCGGCGCGACGGGCACCGCCGACAGCGAGCGGGAGAGGACGTGCTCGCTGCCGGCCTCGCCCGATGAATTGTTTTGCGCCAGCGCCGGGGCGGCGACGCCCGCGGCCAAGATGAGAGTCCCGATCATCGTTCGCGTTTTCATGACCATTCTTCCTTTCGCGTCGTTTCGACGTTGATCCCCCGTACTGCGAGCGCCGTGCCGACCGGACGCGAGCGGCTTGCACCTTATTCATGGCGGCGCCGGCGATTGCCCCGTTTCCGACAGCTGTTGTCCGACTTCCGACGACATGCCGCCGCGACCGTGCCGGGCAACTGGAGTGGTCCGCCCGCGACGTCGTGATCGCGCGCGGTTGCGGCCAGCGCGCCCCGGCCCGCGATCGGCCCGGCGGTTGCACTACGCAGGCCGGCGACGACGATTCCGCAATCACGACGAAATGGAGCGCGACATGACACGCATCGGACACTCTTCGCGCGCCGCCCTCACCCTGGGCGCCGCGCTTTCGCTGGCGGGATGCCGCGGACCTGCGCAGGCGTCCGCCGCTGGAACCCCGCCGCCCCCGGCCGTCACCGTGGCCGCCGCCCAGCAACGCACGATCACCGATTGGGACGAGTTCATCGGCCGCCTCGAGGCGGTAGACTCCGTCGAGATCCGCCCGCGCGTCTCCGGCTACGTCGAGCGCGTGGTCTTCAATGCCGGTGAAGAGGTCCGAAAGGGCGACGTGCTGTTCGAGATCGATCGCCGCCCCTATCGGGCGGAGCTGTCGCGCGCGGAAGCCGAGCTGACCCAGGCGCGCAGCGCAGCGGCCCTGGCGGGCCGGGCCCTGCAGCGCTCGAAGCAGCTCGCCGCCGGCGAGGCCATTTCCCGCGAGGATCTGGATATCCGCACGGCGGCCGCCGAGCGCGCCACCGCTTCGGTCCGTGCGGCCGAAGCAGCGGTGGCGATGGCCCGGCTGAATCTGGAATGGACGCGGGTGCGCTCGCCCATCCAGGGGCGCGTCGGACGCGCCGAAGTCACCGTCGGCAACCTGGTCCAGGCGGGCGGCACCACGCGACTGACGACCGTGGTGTCGCAGGACCCGATCTATGCGTCCTTCGACGCCGATGAGCGCAGCTTTCTGCGATACGCGGCCAAGACTGAGGGCAACCGCGACGGCAAGCTCGGCGGCAAGCCCGGCGGCGGACCGCGCGACCGACGCGCCCGCGTCCTGCTGGGCACGGCCAGCGAAGGCGACGCCTTCCCGCACGAGGGAACGATCGACTTCTTCGACAATCAGCTGGATCCCAGGACTGGCACGGTGCGCGCCCGGGCGGTCTTCTCGAACAAGGACCACCTGTTCACGCCCGGTCTCTACGCGCGCCTCAAGCTGGTCGGCGGCGCCGCTTATCAGGCGACGCTGGTGAACGACCGCGCAATCGGCACCGACCAGGACAAGAAGTTCGTGCTGGTCGTCAAGCCGGACAGCACCGTCGAGTACCGTCCCGTGCAGCTGGGCCGGCTGGTCGACGGTTACCGCGTCGTCGCCGCCGGAATCCAGCCCGGCGAAAAGGTGGTCGTCAACGGCCTCCAGCGCGTGCGGCCGGGCATGCGGGTGACCGCCACCGCCGTCCCCATGCTGGCCGATGCGCGCCAACCGGGCGCGACGCCCTGATCTGAAGGTCCAGAATCTCAGAACGTCTCAGAAGGTCCACAGGAGCCGACATGCGTTTCTCTCGTTTCTTCATCGACCGTCCGATTTTTGCCGCCGCGCTGTCGATCGTCATCTTCATCGCGGGCGCGATCTCGATCTTCACCCTGCCGATCAGCGAATACCCCGAGGTGGTCCCCCCGTCGGTCGTCGTGCGCGCCGCCTACCCGGGCGCCAATCCGCGCGCGCTGGCCGAAGCGGTGGCCGCCCCGCTGGAAGAGCAGATCAACGGCGTCGAGAACATGCTGTACCTGTCTTCTCAGGCGACCTCCGACGGGGTGCTGACCCTGACGGTGACGTTCCGGGTCGGCACCGACCCCGACCTCGCTCAAGTGCAGGTCCAGAACCGCGTCAGCCAAGCGTTGCCCCGCTTGCCCGAGGAAGTCCGCCAGCTGGGCGTCACCACCGTCAAGAGCTCACCCAACATCACGATGGTCGTGCACCTGGTCTCGCCCGACAACCGCTACGACATGGTGTACCTGCGCAATTACGCGGTCCTGCAGGTCAAGGACGTGCTGGCGCGCATCCCGGGGGTCGGAGAAGTCGTGATGTTCGGGGCCGGCGACTACGCGATGCGCGTGTGGCTGGACCCCAACAAGGTCGCCGCGCGCGGCCTGGCGGCGTCCGACGTCGTGGGCGCCATCCGCGACCAGAACATCCAGGTCGCCGCCGGCGTGGTGGGCGGCATGCCCATGGACAAGCCGGTCGATTTCACGCTGACGGTGAACGCCCGCGGACGGCTGACGACAGAGGACCAGTTCCGCGACATCGTGGTCAAGACCGGCGCCGACGGACAGATCACCCGCCTCGGCGACGTCGCGCGCGTCGAGCTCGGCTCGGGAAGCTACGCCCTGCGCTCGATGCTGGACAACAAGGACGCGGTGGCGATGGCCATCTTCCAGGCGCCGGGCTCGAACGCGCTGAAAGTGTCGAGCACGGTGCGCGAGACCATGGACCAGCTCTCGCGCAACTTCCCGCAGGGCATTCAATATCAAGTCGTCTACGACCCCACCACCAACGTCCGCGAGGGGATCGCCGAGGTCGCCAAGACGCTGTTCGAGGCGATCCTGCTGGTCGTGATCGTCGTGGTGCTCTTTCTGCAGACCTGGCGCGCCTCGATCATCCCGCTGGTGGCCGTGCCGGTGTCCGTGGTGGGCACGTTCGCGGTGCTGCTGGCGTTTGGTTTCTCGATCAACACGCTGTCGCTGTTCGGTCTGGTGCTGGCCATCGGGATCGTCGTCGACGACGCCATCGTGGTGGTCGAAAACGTCGAACGGAACATCGCCGCCGGGCTGTCGCCGCGCGAGGCCAGCTACAAAGCGATGGAAGAAGTCAGTCGCCCGATCATCGCCATCGCCCTGGTGCTGTGCGCGGTGTTCGTTCCGGTCGCGTTCGTCAGCGGGTTGACGGGGCAGTTCTACCGCCAGTTCGCGCTGACCATCGCGTTTTCGACGGTGATCTCGGCCATCAACTCCTTGACGTTGTCGCCGGCGCTGAGCGCCATCTTGCTGCGCCGCCACGACGCCAAGCCGGACCGGTTGACCGTCGCGCTGGAGTTTCTGTTCGGCTGGCTGTTCCGCCGCTTCAACCGCGTTTTCGCGCGCGGCTCGGACGCTTACGGACGCGCGGCCGGACGGGTCGTGCACCGGCGCGGCTTGGCGCTGGCCGTTTACGCGGCCCTGTTGGGCGTGACGGCGTTCGCGTTCTCGCGCCTGCCGAGTGGCTTCGTCCCCACCCAGGACAAGCGCTTCCTGGTGGCGTTCGCTCAGCTTCCGGACGGCGCCACCCTGGATCGCACCACCGCGGTGGTGCGCCAGATGGCGGAGATCGGCCTCAAGCAGCCCGGCATCTCTGGGGCCGTCCAGTTTCCCGGTCTGTCGATCAACGGGTTCGTCAACGCCTCCAACGCGGGCATCATCTTCTTCGCCCTGACGCCGTTCGAGGAGCGACGCTCGAAGGAGCTCTACGGGCCAGCCATCGCGGGGGCGCTGAATCAGAAGTTCGCCGGCATCCAGGACGCGTTCGTGGCCGTCTTCCCGCCACCCCCGGTGATGGGGCTCGGCACCGTGGGCGGGTTCAAGATGGAGGTCGAGGATCGCTCGGGGCTCGGGGAAGAGGAGCTGGCCAAGGCGACGCAAGCTCTGGTCGGCCGCGCGCGCCAGACGCCCGAGCTCGCCGGCCTGTTCTCGAGCAATCGCATCGATGTCCCCCAGCTGGACGTGGAGGTCGATCGCGAGAAGGTCAAGCAGGCGGGCCTCTCGCTGGCCGAGCTTTTCCGAACCATGCAGATCTACCTCGGCTCGGTCTACGTCAACGACTTCAACCGCTTCGGCCGCACTTATCAAGTCATCGTCCAGGCGGACGCCGCGCATCGCGCGACCGCGGACGACATCGCCCAGCTGAAGGTGCGCAACGCCGACGGTGCCATGGTGCCCCTCGGATCGATGCTGCAGGTGAAGGCGTCGCGCGGTCCCGACCAGCAACTGCACTACAACGCCTACCCGGCCGCCGACATCAACGGCGGCCCGGCGCCCGGTGTCAGCTCGGGTCAGGCCGTCGCGGTGATGGAGCGCCTCGCCCGAGAGACGCTGCCCAACGGCGTGGGGTTCGAGTGGACCGAGCTCACTTACCAGCAGCAGCTGGCGGGCAACACCACCGGGCTGGTCTTCGTGCTGTGCCTGTTGCTGGTCTTCCTGGTGCTGGCCGCGCAATACGAGAGCTGGGCACTGCCGATGGCGGTCATCTTGATCGTGCCGATGTCGCTGCTGTGCGCGGCCGCGGGCATCTACCTCACGGGCGGCGACAACAACGTCTTCACCCAGATCGGCTTCCTGGTGTTGATCGGCCTGGCCTGCAAGAACGCCATCCTGATCGTCGAGTTCGCGCGCGAGCTGGAACATCAAGGCCGCACGCCCATCGAGGCCGCGCTGGAGGCCGCCCGCATCCGCCTGCGCCCAATCCTGATGACGTCGTTCGCCTTCATCATGGGCGTCATCCCGCTGGTCTTCTCGACCGGCGCCGGCGCGGAGATTCGTGCCGCCATGGGCGTGGCCGTCTTCGCCGGCATGCTGGGCGTGACCTTCTTCGGTCTGGTGCTGACACCGGTCTTCTATGTCTTGGTTCGCAGCCTGAGCCTGCGCCGGCAAGCGGTCCCGGAACCGCAACACGCCGTCGCCCCGGCTGTCATCGCAGAGCTGGCCGGCGGTGAGTGAGCGACGCTCAGGACATGGCCCCCTCAGGTTCCTGAGGGGTAGGCGACGCCGGGCTCGCCGAATCGCGGGCCTGGTCTTGGAACGAACCTTGCTCGCGTGGTCGGCATGCACTTTCGCCCCGTTTCGAGGTTTCGCGCCGCTTCGGTGCTGGGTCTGGTCGTCTCCTTGGCGCTCGGGTGTGGATCCGGGTCGACCTCCGGCGGCCAGGGAGGGGCGGGAGCGCAGGCTGCCGGCGGGAGCGCCTCGGGCGGCAACGGCGCCGGCGGCAGCGGAACCGGCGGGCATGCGACGGGTGGCGGGGGCGGGGCGACCGGCGGAAAGGGCGGTGGTTCGGGCGGCGCGGCGACCGGAGGCAGCGGCGGACACTGGGGCGCCGGACACGGCGGCGCGGGTGGCGCGGGTACCGGCGGACAGGCCGGCGCGGCCGGCGGGAACCCCGGTCGGGGGGGAGCCGGCGGTGCAAACGGCGGCCCCTGCTGGAGCATGAACGACTGCGGCT
Source organism: uncultured Pseudomonadota bacterium (assembly GCA_963737345.1). Taxonomy (GTDB): domain Bacteria; phylum Myxococcota_A; class Polyangia; order Fen-1088; family Fen-1088; genus JADGRB01. Next base: position 1,065,706 of record CAVTSM010000003.1, read on the forward strand.
ACGCTCCTTGCCTGCCCCCCGGCAGTCCACTCTGCGGCGGCGCCTGCATCGCGCCGCAGCATCCGTGCACCAGCGACACCGATTGCCAGGCGGATGCCGCTGCCCCGACGGTCTGCGAGGTGATCCCCTGCTCGTGTCCATTCGGGATGGGGTGCGTCCCCGGCTGCACGACCAGCGCCGATTGCCCGGAAGGCCAGACTTGCGCCGCCAATCACCATTGCCGGCCGAGCAGCTGCAGCCCGAACGGCGCATGCCCGCGCGACTTCAGCTGCGGCGGCGACCCGGCGGCCACCTGCGTTCGGAAGCCCTGTCAGAAGGACTCGGAATGCTCCGGCGCCTGCGTCCTCGGACGTTGCTACGCCGGTCCGGGAATGTGCCGGCTGCCCGTGCCTTGATCGGCTCCTCGCCGCAGCGCACCGCCAGCGGCAAGCGCGGGCAGCTGCACGACGGCATTGCAGAAATACTTTGCGCCGTTTCGCCGCGCCGGGTGTTACCGCACACACCATCACGGGAGCGGACGACATGCGAAGAAACTTTTCATCCGCGCGCTGACGTTCGCGCCGCCGTTGCGCGCCCCACCCTACGGCGGTGATCTACGTCTGGGTGATGGCCGTCCTTTTCTTGGGGCTGCCGGCCGCCGGTCAGATCGGCTACCGGCTGGGGATCCGCGCGGCCCGACGCCGGGACGCACGCGACAAGGCGCACGCCTCGGCATGGCAGGCCGCGCTGCTGGGTCTGGCCGCGCTGCTCATCGGGTTCACGTTCTCGATGGCGCAGGCACGCTACGACGCGCGCAAGCACATCGTCCTGGCTGAGGCCAACGACATCGGGACGGCCTATCTGCGGACCTACCTGCTCGACGCCCGACCCGGCGACGAGCTGCGGGCGCTCCTACGGCCCTACGTCGAGAACCGACTGGCGCTGGCCGAGGCGGGCGTGGACCAGAAACGGATCGACGATCTCCTGCGGCAGTCTTCCGGGCTCGAAGATCAGATCTGGACGCGGGTGGCGGCCGCCGCGCGCGCCGACCATTCGCCGACCACGGCGCTTCTGACCCAAGCGACCAACGATATGTTCGACGCCGGCAGCGAGCATCTGGAGGCGCTGCAAGACCCGCTGCCCCCGACGGTCTTCGTGGTGCTGATCCTGGTGACCGGCGTGGCGATGCTGGCGGTCGGGTACGGCTGCGGGTTGGAATCGCTGATGCACCCGCTGGGTATGTTGGTGGCGCCGGTCCTGCTGGCGGCGGTCATCGGGCTGGTGTACGACCTCGCTCACCCGCGGGCCGGGATCATCCGCGTGCACGATCCAATCCTCGCTCGGCTCAGGCAAAGTCTTTGACCCAGCTGTCCCTTTGAGGAAACGGCTCACTCGCGGCGCCTGAACGCCATGTCGATACTCCTGCTCCGGAGGATCAGATGGCGAACCAAGATTCCCAGCAGGGCGAAGGACAGCAGCGGTGGCGCGGTGGCGACGCGCCCGGCCTGGCGGGCGTATACGGCCGGCTTCGCATCACGGTTGGGGGCAAGCCCATCGCGACGCTGGCCGTCGACGGGACCTATGTCTCGCTCCTTCCCGACACCAGCGGCCCCGCCGACGCAACGCTGATCTGCGCCGACGAGGCGATCATGCACAGGTTGCTGAAAGGCGAGTTGAATCCGTACATCGCCTCGATGCGGCGGCAGGCTCGTCTGGCGGGAGACCGCGGCTTCGGGACGCGCGTGATGCTCGGCTTGCAAGTCGGCTCGCCCTTCGCGGCCGACGCCGGCAAAGGAGACCTATCATGAGCCTGGATACCGTCAGCATTCTCGACGGCAGCACCTTCGTCGTCAGCGACCGGCGCGGCGATCTCGACGCCACCCCCACCGAGAACCACGGTCTGTTCCTGGAGGACACGCGGTTTCTGTCCCGCTGGATCCTCACCGTCGGCGGCATTCGACCGAAGACGCTGTCGGTCGACGAGCAGACCTATTTCAAGGTTCAGTTCTTCGAGGCGGTGACGACCGGAACCATCTACGTCGATTCCCACCTTTCCGTGATGCGGCAGCGCTGCGTCTCGGGCGGCTTCGAGGAGACGATCGAGATCGAGAACCACGGCAAGGAGCCGGTCCAGCTGGACGTCAACCTCGAGGTCGGCGCCGACTTCGCCGATCTCTTCGAGGTCAAGGACAAGCTGGCGAAGGTCGGGCAGTTCTACCGAAACGTCGACGACGGCACCCTGACGCTCGGCTACCGGCGCGAGGACTTCGTGCGCGAGACCGTCGTGAGGAGCAGCAAAAAGGGCGAGGTCCGCGAAGACGGGTTCCTCTTCAAAGCCAACATCCCGGCGCAGTCGACCTGGACGGTTAGCTTCGACGTCGTCGCGCGGGGGCGTCGGGCCGACATCGAGGAGCTCGAGCGCCCGCGGACCACGTCAGCCCTGATGGATCCCACCCGTGACAAGAATCTGCAGTCCTGGCTGGCCCAGGCGCCGCGGCTGGTCGCGAGCTGGGATCCGCTGAACAAGATCTACCGCCGCAGCATGATCGATCTCGCGGCCTTGCGGTTCGAAACGGGCATCTCACCTGGTTCCCTGCCCGCCGCCGGCCTGCCCTGGTTCATGGCGGTGTTCGGCCGGGACAGTCTGCTCACCAGTTTTCAGGCGCTGGCGTTCGCCCCCGAGCTGGCCGCGGCGACGTTGCGCGCGCTGGCGATCGTGCAGGCCCGCAAGGAGGATCCGTTCCGCGACGCGGAGCCGGGAAAGATCGTTCACGAGATCCGCCTGGGCGAGATGACTGCCTTCGAGGCCCGGCCGCAGTCGCCTTATTACGGCGCCGCCGACTCGACGATGTTGTTCCTGATTTTGCTCGAGGAGTACCAGCGCTGGACCGGCGACACCGATCTGGCCCGCGAGCTCGAGCGCGAGGCGCGCGCGGCGCTGGCCTGGATCGACAACTACGGCGACCGCGACAAGGACGGCTACGTCGAATACGAGCGCCGCATGGACACCGGCCTCGACAATCAGTGCTGGAAGGACTCGTGGGATTCGATCGCCTTCGCCGACGGAACGCTGGCATCCACGCCGCGCGCCACCTGCGAGCTGCAGGGCTACGTCTACGACGCCAAGCACCGCAGCGCGCGCCTGGCGCGTGAGGTCTGGAACGATCCTGCTCTGGCCGAAAGGCTGGAGAGTGAGGCCGAGGAGCTCAAGCGGCGTTTCAACCGGGACTTCTGGATCCCCGAACGCAGCTTCTTCGCGCTGGCGCTCGACGGGCAAAAGCGGAAGGTCGACTCGCTGACGTCGAACATCGGTCACCTGCTCTGGAGCGGAATCGCCGACGAAGACAAGGCCGACAAGTGCGTCAAGCACCTGATGAGCGACGAGCTGTTCTCGGGGTGGGGCATCCGCACCATGGCCGCCAGCGAGGGTTCGTACAACCCCATCGGCTATCACGTCGGAACGGTTTGGCCACACGACAGCTCGTTCATCGCCTGGGGCATGCGGCGATACGGCTATCGCGCCGAGGCCGCGCGCATCTGTCGCGCGATCCTGGAGGCCGCGGACGTGTTCGACGGCCGTCTCCCCGAGGCGTTCGGCGGCTACCCGAGGTCGAAGACAGGCTATCCCGTGGAATATCCGACGGCGTGCAGCCCGCAGGCGTGGGCCACCGGCGCACCGCTGCTGGCCCTGCGCACGTTGCTGGGCCTGGACTCCGACGGCAAGCACATGATCATCGATCCCGCCATCCCCGAACCCTTGGGCCGAATCGAGCTGCTTGGCATTCCGGGCTGCTGGGGTCGAATGGACGCCTTCGGCCGCGCGCTGCACGCCACCGAAGACTGAGCCGCACCGCGCACTCGTCAGCCCCTGGCCGCCCGCCCGGGTCGCCGCCCCCCTCCCCCGGAGGCTGCGACCCGGGCAGTCGATCAGGGAGTGCCCGGGAGCAGCAGGGCGCACTGCGGCGCCTTCACGCCCCCTCCCCCCAAATCGATCACGCATTTCCGGATAAATATGTTAGTTCAGCTACCTTACTAATCTGGTTCGACCGCTCACGAGGGGGACACGTTTGGGAGCGCAGCGTCTTGGCTTTTCGATGGGCGACCGGAGGTCCGGCGAGCAGCACGCCCGGAACGTGCCGCCGCCAGAGCCACGTATCCGGAGGCGGGGGCACCGACTGTTCGCCGCGGCGCTTGCCGTCGCCGTTCTGTCGCCCGTCGGCTGTATGTACGATTACGCCGCGCTGGAGGGCAACAAAGGGCAAACCGGGGCCGGCCAGACCGGTGGATCCACCATTCCCATCACAGCCGGAGGGGGGGCTGGAGGAGGCGGAGCCGCCGGATCAGCGACTCAAACCGGCGGCGCGCCGGTGGTGAACACTGGCCAATCGGGAGCCGGCGGAGGTGGGGGACATGCTGCGGGCGGGTCCGGCGTGGGCGGTGGCTCGGCAGTCGCGGGAGCGGGCGGCGGCAAGATGCCTCCCCCCGGCACCGGCGGCGGCAGCGGCGCGGGAACCGGCGGTGCCACGGGTGGTACGGGCGGAGCCGCCGGGAGCGTGGTGGCACGGATCCTGAGCATCGATTTCGTGGGAGGTACCAGCAGAACCAGCGGCGGCACTGGGCGAGGGGGCGGACCTGGAGGAAGCGACACCGGCTCGACGGACTTCATGGCGTTGTCGGCCATGGGCCCAACCGAGGTCGCCGGCGTCAAGCCCGTCTCGCACTGGAACTCGGCGCAGGGACCGATGGGACAACTGACCAGCCTCGCGCAGTCCGACGGCACGTCGACGCTCGTGACGGCGATGTGGAATTCACCCGCCGGCGCGTCGGGTCCCGGCGTCTGGCGCAACGGTTTCCCGGACGCGCCGGGGAACACCCGGATGATGAACGGCTACCTCGACCCATTGTCCTCGGCGATGCCAGCCACCGTCGCGGTCAGCAACCTGCCCGCGGATATGGCGACGGCGGGGTACGACGTCTATGTCTACTGCTTTGGCGGGGTTTCCGGCGGCACGCGGACATACCGCTTCTCCATCGGCACCGCCAGCATCACCGTCGTCCAGACCGGGCCTTCGGCGACGACGTTCACCGGCTTCATGCTGGCGCCGGCGGGCGGGTCGGGAAACTACATCGTCTTCCATAATGTGACGGGCAGCGCGTTCACGCTGACGGGCACGCCGGCTTCGGGGCCCATTACCCGCGCGCCCGTGAACGGAATCCAGATTGTCTCGCCGCCGGGATCGTGAGGAGGCTCGTGGTGCGCTCTCATCTACGTAAGAGGTCACTGAGCCTCTGGCTGGCCCTGTCGAGCACGGCGGTCATGGCCGCCCGGCTGCCGGCGGCGTACGCGCAATCGGACACGCCGTCGGCCCCGTCCGCATCGGCCGAACAAGGGCGCAGCGCCCGCGCCCAGGGGCGGTTCGCCGAAGCCATCGACGCCTACGCGCGCGCCTACCTCGAGAGCGGCGACCCGAACATCCTCTTCGAACTGGGCGAGTGCCAGCGCTCGGCGGGTCGCGACGCCGATGCGATCCGGAGCTTCCAGAACTACCTGCGCCGGGCTCCCCGGGGTCCCCATCATCGGAGCGCGGAACAGCAGCTCAAGGAGCTGCAAATCTTGGCCAGCCGCCCCCCCTCGTCGGCTGCCGCTGCGCCGGTGATGCCGCCGCCTGCCGTTGCGCCGGTCGCACCCGCTGCGCCGGTCAATGCGGTTGCGCCCCCGCCGGTCGTGCCGCCGCCGCCCCCGGCCGCCCCGCCCGCCCAGCGGGAAATGCCCGCGCCGCCGGCCGCGGTGCCGACGGTTCCCATGGCCGCCGTGGCCGCGACGCCCGGCGCGATCTCCTCTCCGCCCGCGGTCGATTTGACGGCGACGGCACCGGCGCCGGTGGCGACGCCCCCCCTGCAGCGGTGGGTCCCCTGGTCACTGGCAGCCGCGACCGTCGCGCTGGCCGGCGTCGCCGTCTGGTCGGGGCTCTCGGCGAACGAGCGCTTCAACGAGCTCCAGCAGTCATGCGGGAAAACCCCTCAAGGATGCGACGACGCCGCGACGGGCGATCTCAAGGACCGCGCCCGCCGTGCCAACGTCCTATGGGCACTGACCGCCGTCGCCGCCGTGGGCACGGGCGTCACGATCTACGTGAACACCAGCGCCGCGGGCGTATCCGGCCTGTGGCGATACTGACGAACCGCGGGAGGGGGTAGGTAGCCTCTCGATTGGATCGAGCAGGTCCCCCGCGGTTCGCCGGCGGCAAGCGCCTGGATGGGCCTTAGGGCGACGGTGCCGGATTGACGTTCTTCAGCAGGAAGACGAAATCTTGATAGTCGCCGTTGCTGGCTTCCTCCCAGCCGACGAGGTAGCTGTTGGGGACCAGCGTTCCCGCCCGATCCTTCAGCGGATAAACGCGGACCCGGTGAGCTTGGGCTGCCGGAATATTCAGGGTGTCCTCTGTGTAGCAGTAGTCGCCGTTCACGACGTTCGGGCTGGGGACCCCGGCCGAACTGGGGTTGCCGACGGTGCGCTGGTTCGAGAAGACCCACAGACCGAAAGGCATCGTGCCGGGGTCGAAGGTGGTCGACTTGCTGTCCTCCCGCAGCGGCGGAAGAACCTGCTCGCTGTGATTGGACGTGTTCCAGTCCACGCCCCGCGGGCTCGACTGCATCGTGGCGACCACCCGCAAAGGCGCCGGCTGCGTCGACGCTTGGGTGCTCGTCGCCGGTATGGCAGGGGGCTGCGCGTCGGTGATCCGGACTGGAGCCCCCCCTGCCCCAGCGGTGCTGCCACTGCTGCCGCCGCCACCCGCGCCGCCGGCCCCCACAGGCGCCCCCGTCAGACTGCCGATCGGATACCAGCCAAAAGGTGCGTCGTTTGGTGGTGAGAACCTGCCCACCGCCAGCAGTTGAACGGGCGCGCTGCTGTCTGCCTTGGTGAACTTGTGCACCTGAACCTCTTCGGTCGAGAAACCCACGCTGGGAATGCTCGTGTCATTGGTGTTCAGCAGTTGGATGAACACCGCGCCCAGGTTCACCCGATAACCGAGGGTGGCGACGAACTGGCCGAAGGTCGGCTCGTAACGAGCCCAGTTGGCCGAAGGAAGGTTGGTGGCCGGATCGGAGGCAATCTCGCTGTCGTTCCACAACGCGACTCCGTACAAGCCGGATGGCACGCAACCCGTTTCGGTCTGCGCGACCAGCACGGCGCTGACGGCCTGACCTCCGATGTTCAGCATGCGATCGGGCGGATGGGTCTTCGACGACAAGAACTGTACCGTGACGTCGACGTCGGCGCCGGCCGCCAGCTGCATCGGCAGCGATGCGGTCGTGGTCACCTTGAACGCGCTCGGCAGACTGACCTGGCTGTAGTTCAGGGGGAACAGCGTGCCGCCGCGTTCACCGGGCGTCGCCGGCGGATTCGTGGGCGTATTCAGGTTGTCCAACACGTAAAGGGCCGTGATCCGCGCGGATGTGGTGCCGCCATTGTGCAGCCGCATGACCTGGGTCTGCGGATCGTCCGAGCTGTTGATGTAGCTGAAAATCGCTTCGCTTGGGATCACGCGACTGTCGCCCACGTAGGTCTGATTGGTGAAGGTGAGACTGGGACCGGGCGCGGCGCCCGACGCCCCGCCGATGCCCGTCGCGCCTGCCGTGCCGGCCTTGGCAGGACACAGGAATGCCAGGGTCGGCCCTGTCACGCCGGTTCCGCCGGTCGGCGTGGTGGCCGCGCCGGCGCCGCCAGACCCAGCAGCCGGAGCCCCGCCGCCGTTGGTGCCCGCGGTCGCCACCCCACCGGTTCCGGCGCCAGCCGAGCCCGAGTGGCCTCCGGTTGCCGAAGATCCTGACGAGCTGCTTCCACAACCAGCCGGTGCGAGGCACCAAACAAGAGCCAACAACCCCACTCGTCGCGCTGACGACATCGTCTCTCCTTCACCTGCGGCGACTCGCCGCAACAATCGACCAACGAGCGCGTTGCACCCCATTTGAGCCTCCGGAAACGCCCGCGCCGGGATTTGGTACACGAGAACAAAATAAAGACAAGGCGGGGTCGTGCTCGACGAGCGGTCGTGTGATGCTGGTCGGAATGTGGCACTTTCTTTGATCCAATGAGGCAAGCCGCGCGTAATGCCACGAGGTCGAAACCAGCCGCAGGGCTGGAAGCCTTCCACAACAGGAGACACGTATGACGTCAAAGCCGTCCAAGATCGTCCGTTCGTTTGCATTGGCCACGCTCACTTCCCTCAGCTTGTTGTGCCTGGCGGCTCCGTCGCCGGCGCAGGCTGCTTCCAAGGACGAGGACGCCGTCAAAGCGCGGGTCGCCGATTTCATCGCGTTGTTCAACAAGGGTGACGCGAAGGCCGTTTCGGCGTTCTGGACCGAGGACGGCAGCCTGGTGAACCCGGTCGGGCAGAAGGGGACCGGCCCAGCCGGCGTCGAGAAGGTGATCGCCGCCGACCTGGGAACCATTTTGAAAGGCGCCAAGATGGAAATGCAGGTCGCGCAGTTCCGTCCTGTGGGCAAGGACGCCGCCTGGGTCGAGCTGGAGCACACGGTGACTGGGGCCAAGGGGCCCGACGGCAAGGCGATGCCGACCATGACCTTCCACGTTCCCTGTCTGATGGTGAAGAAGGGGAAGGAGTGGATGATCGCCGAGGCCCGCCCCTACGGATACCTTCCGACGCCTCCGGGCGCCCCCAAGAAGTAGGCTTTTCCACCAGACCGACCGGGCGCGGACACCAAGTCCGCGCCCGCGTGATAGTTTTAGGTTGCGATGAAATCAACCGCGTTTTTATGCATGGCGGCGATCGGTTGGTCGGCCGCTTGCCAGAGCGGCAGCGATTCCGGTGCGACGGGGGGACATTCCGGAATGGTGGGCTCCGGCGGCTCGCATGCGTCTGGCGGCTCAGAAGGCGGCGGGGGCACTTCCCCAGCTTCCGGAACCGGCGGCGGCAGCGGCGGTGTCTCGGGATCGGGCGGGCATGATGGCGAGGGGGGAACCGGCAACGGTGGAGGTACGGGAGTGACGACGGGAAGCGGGGGCGCGGCGGGCGGAACGGGCGGACGGGGCGATGGAGGATCTCAGGGCGGTTCGGCTGGGGGGACGGGGCCGATTGGTTCGGGGACCGGCGGCGCTCATCCCAACGGGGGCAACAGCGGGCAGTGCCCGTTCGGAACCGCGGAGTTCTTCTTGTGGAGCGGGACCGCGCCTGGTTCCGAAGGCGTCAAGTTCACGGAAACCGTCCAGGAACTGAGCACCAATCCGGCCGTGCACGACCGGCACATTTCGCACGTCAGCAAGCCGTCGATCACGCCTTTTCTGGCTGACCACCCGAACGGCGCGGCCGTGATGATCATGCCGGGCGGCGCCTACAGCCTTCTCGCCTTCGACCTGGAAGGGACCGACATCGCCAAGTGGCTGAACTCGATCGGCGTGAGCGCCTTCGTCGTGAAGTATCGGCTGCCCGTGGATTACGCGCAGACCTGGATTGCCCTGGCTGACGCCCAGCGCGCCACGCGCCTCGTCCGCAACAACGCAGCAGCCTGCGGCATCGATCCGAAACGCATCGGGGTGATCGGGTTCTCTGCTGGCGGGAGCAACGCCTCGCAGCTCGAAACGCGCCCGTCGGCCAGCACCTCGCCGAACCTCGACGACATCGACAAGCTGGATGCGCGGCCGAATTTCGGCATCCTCATGTACCCGGTCATCTCGATGGATCCCGCGATCACGCACACGGGGTCCCGGAACAACCTGATCGGGTCCAACCCGTCGCCCGCCGACGTGACGCTCTACTCGAGCGAAAAACAGGTCACGGCGGCGACGCCCCCCACGTTCATCGGCGTCTCGAAAAAGGATACCGGCGTCGACCCTCAAAACTCCGTGGTGTTCGACAACGCCCTCAAGGCCGCGGGAGTGGCCGAGGAACTGCACATGTACAACGACGGGGCGCACGGCACCGGCATCCGCCTGGCGACGGGCGACATGGCGCAGTGGCCCGCTCAGGCGGCCGCCTGGCTGGCCAAGATGAACTTCACGACCGCAGCGCCGTGACGGTCGTCGCGCGGTAGGGGCCAAGAGCCGCCAATGCCGTTCGGTTAAGCGCCAGGACAGGAGGGACGCCAAGAGACCCGGAGGAGCCATCAGAAATCTCATGAGGATTTCAGAAGTGCTTGCCGCAGCGATGGAGGTCTATGGTTTCGGACCAGCTTGCTCCAGTCGTGAAACCTCGTCGATCCAGCTCCTGGCGTCCTCGCGTCCTGGCGCTTAACCGAACTGCATTGGGCCTAGCGCTGGCCCGCCTTCACGAACAGGTGGTCCTTCACGCCCAGCACGCCCGTGATGCCCGCGGCCACGCTGAGCGCCTTCTGTCTTTGAGCCGCCGAATCGACAGACCCGGAAAGTGTGACCACCTTGGCCTCCGTGTCGACGTGGACATGCAGAGGGTCCAGGCCCTCGTTGGTCAGGGCTCCTTTGACCTTCGTCGTCAGCCAGGCGTCCTGGCTGCCGGCGCCGGCCCGGTTGGTCGCGTCCTCGAGGCCGCTGCCCGCCTTGTCGGCGAGACCGGCGGCGGCGTGCCCGATGTCTTTGGCCGCCTTCTCCGTCGACTTGGCCACGCCTTTCAAATCGTCGCTCACCACGCTGCCCGCCGTCCCGGCCGCGCCAGGGGTCCCGCCGCCTGAGGTGCGCGTGCACCCGATCGAAGCCGACACGAGCAAGCATGTTCCACCGATGAGACGCCTGAGAGGGCTGCGCATTTCCGACAAGCCTGATCTGCATGCCGGAAATTGCAAGCGTCGCCGGCGGCCGGCAAAGCGCACGGCCCGCGCGAGAAAAGGCGGGTGGCGATGGCGATGTTGTACCCTATCGCCCCTGATTGGACACGCCCGACTCATTGTCCGCATTTTCCCTGCGCTTCACGCGTGGCGCGCGCGATCCGGGCTCGCGCGCGCGGCGCGGGACGCTGGTGACCTCGCGCGGCTCCATCGAGACCCCCGTGTTCATGCCCGTCGGAACGCGCGCCACGGTGACCGGGCTGACGCCCGACGACTTGCTGGCGGTTGGCGCGCCGATCCTGCTGGCGAACACCTATCACCTGCTGCTGCGGCCGGGCCCTGAGCTGTTCCGGCGCGTCGGCGGCCTTCATAAGTTCATGCGCTGGTCGCGTCCCCTGCTGACCGACTCGGGCGGCTATCAGATCTTCTCGCTGCCGGGCGACCGCACCATCGATGAGAGTGGCGCGCGGTTTCGGAGCTATGTCGACGGCCGCGTCCACCACCTCACACCCGAGACATCCGTCGACATGCAGGGGGCGCTGGGGTCGGACATCATGATGGCCCTCGACCACTGCATTCCGTCGACGGCCGAAGAAGGCGCCGTGCGCGCCGCCATGGAGCGCACACACCGCTGGGCGCTGCGCAGCCTGGCAGCACGCAAGGATCCGGCGCAGGCGCTGTTCGCGATCGTGCAAGGGGGGCTGGTCCCGGCGCTGCGCCGGCAATCGGCGGCCTTCCTCACCGACCACCCGTTCGACGGTTTCGCGATCGGCGGCCTGGCGGTGGGCGACACGCGAGCCGAGCGCGAGGAGATCACGGGCCTGGCGGTCGACCTGCTTCCCGAGACAGCGCCGCGCTACCTGATGGGCGTCGGCACCCCGCCCGACCTCCTCTACGCCATTGGCTGCGGCGTCGACATGTTCGACTGCGTCCTACCGACGCACCTGGCCTGGCAGGGGACGGCTTTCACGTCGACGGGACGCGTGCGCGTCACGCGCGGCGCCAACGCTGCCGCCGACGATGCCCTGGACGCGCGCTGCGCCTGCGCCACTTGCCGGACATTCAGCCGGAGCTACCTGCACCACCTCTTCAAGTGCAGCGAGCCGCTCGGCCCGCGCCTTTTGAGCGTGCACAATCTCCACCACTACCTGGAGCTGATGCGGCAGGCGCGCGAGGCCATCGACCGAGGCGCCTACGCACAATTCGCGCGCGAGCGGCTGGCCGAGATTGACCGCCACGAGCACGCCGGGAGCCAGGCGTGAACGAGCAGCCTGTGAATGGGGCGCGCGCCTGCGATGAACCCACCAGCCAGAAGGGCGCGAGCCACGAAATCGTTCGGACGCGCGGCGGCGCGCTGGCCATGCGCAGCCTGGCCGACGGCGAGGTCATGCACCCGGGCGTCGGTCCCCTCGTCGAGGCCGAGCAGCTCTACGTCCGCCAGTCTCGCCTGCGCGAAAGGTTGATCGGCGCCGGGACGGGCCAGCGGCTGGCCCTCTTCGACGTGGGCCTGGGCGCCGGCTCGAACGCGCTCGCCGCCCGTTCCGCCTCCGAAGCGCTCGGCGACGGTGCGGCGCGCCTGGAGCTGATCAGCTTCGAACGCGACCTCGGTGCGCTCCAGTTGGCGCTGGCGGCCGGCCAGTCCTTCGGGTGGCAGGGCGAGCCAGCCGATGCCGCCCGCGTCCTGCTGGAGAAGAACGCGCATCACACGGCGCGAACGCGATGGCGGCTGGTCCGCGGCGATGTTCTCGAGACGCTCGCGCAGCAGACCGCTTGCGCGGACGTCATCTATTGGGACCCGTTTTCGCCGCGCGCGAACCCGGGGCTCTGGACGGTGGCGGCGTTCTCGGTGGCCCGGCGCGCCGCTTCGCCCCGGTGCACGCTCTACACCTACAGCGCTTCGACGGCGACGCGTCTGGCGCTGCTGCTGGCCGGCTGGGCGGTGGGCGTCGGCGACGCCATCGGCGACAAGATGCAGACCACGGCGGCCGCCGTCGCCGCGGGCGATCTGGCCAGGCCGCTCGACCGCAACTGGCTGGCCCGCCTCGGCCGACCCGATGTTCCCCTGCCCCCTGACGCCCCTGCCGACGCCATCGCACGCGCGCGGCTCGCCGCCCAGTTTCGGTAGCTCGTCGGCGACGCGCCGAGGCCGGCGGTCAGAAGACGGCGGCGACGCCGAGGCCGCGCCCAGCCATGCCGGTGACCGACAGGCGGACCGACCCGCGGCGCAGATGAAGCCAGGGGACCACGACACCGATGGTGGTGCCGGCCACCGCGGCAGCGGCGACGTCGGTGGGAAAGTGGTGGCCGGAGGCCACCCGCTCGACGCCCACGCTGGAGGCGAGCAGGCCGGCGACGATCCAGGGCCAAATTCGCTCGCCATAGCGGTGGCGAATCGTGAACGCGGCCATCGAGAGCGTCGCGAACGCGGTGGAGACGTGGCCCGCGTAAAACGACAGGTAGCCCTCGCCGGAATGGAGGTACTCGGGATCTCCGGCGTAGGCGCGGGGGCGCGGGCGCGAGACGAGGAAGTTCACGCCGTTTTGAAGGCCGGTGTCGACGGCCACGGTTTCGGCGTAAACCATCATGTCCTCCGCCCAGGTCCGGTGCGCGCCCAGGTCCAGAAGATCGGCCAGGGGCAGCGCCGCCATGACGCCGTAAACGGTGACGTTGGCGGCGATGCTGGCCGCATGGCTGTGATTTCCCACGGTACCCCGATCGAGCGCGTTGAGCGCGGCGGGGTTGCAGGGGCAGGTCTGCCGCGCCAGATCATCCTCGAAGAGGATGCGGACCAGGGCCATGCTGCCCCCCGCCACGGTGACCGGGATGTCGACCGCCAAGTTGAGGTCGTAGATCGCCGCCGGGCGATCGCTGTCCGGTGCGGGCGCCGGCTCGGCGGCCGCGGTGATCAACAGCGCCGCCAGCAGCGCCGCGCTCACGAGCCGTCGCCTTCAGCCACCGTACACCTCGATTCCGACGGTGGCGCGGTACTGCGGAAAGGCCAGAGGCACCCCGTGCAATTGCGGCACCGGCAGCGCGTATCCGATGGGATCGAAGATCAAATGCAGGCGCCGCGACAGGGCCCATTCGACCCCCAGCGGATCGAACCCAAAGAAAAGGCCAGTGCTGCCTTTGGGCGCGCCGTAAAGGTCTATCAGCAGCACCGAGGTCCCTAGGTGAAAGGTCGTGCGCAGGTCGAAGCGCTCGGCGGCCAGCGGCACCCGCAAGATCGCCGTACCGTAAGCATTGAATGCGCCGGCCCGAACGCTGGACGCGCCGTTGATTGCAAACCAGGGGTTCCACTCCGCGTCGACGCCCACGATCAGATGCTCGCCGACGCGCAGGCGGCCACCCGCCGTGGTGGCCAGGCCGCCGTAGTTCATCGAAGCGGAGCCGCCCAGGTAGCCGCCCCATCGGAGCGAGGTTTTTCCGCCGGCCGGTTGATCGTCCCGTTCGGCTGATTCGGCGGCGGCGGAGCCGCCCAGCGCGCAGGCGAGCGCGACAGCCACAATGCCCCGGCGACGCCAGAACCCCCGGTGACGCGAGCGGCGAAGGGCGATCAAGCAGATTCCCAGCAGCACCGCGGCCCCGCCGGCCGGGCTGGGCTCCCCGCGCGCGGCGACCGCACAGCCGAAACCATTTCCGTACTTTCGTTCCAGGGCGCTGCACCAGCCGTTGTCGACGGTGCACCCCGGCGCGTACGCGACGTAGTGATCCAGGATCGCCGCCGAGGCGGTCATCTTCTGGGCGACGTCGCTCTGCGGATCCAACGTCGCGCGCAGGATCGCGGCGGCGGCCTCGGTGGCCAGCAGGCGGCGCTGCCGCCGCAAATCGTCGGGGTCGTCGCAATGATCGAGCTCGCCGGCGTGCGGGGGGCCGTCGCGGGTGGTGACCAGGGTTCCGCTCGCCTCGTCGACCCAATTGAGAGCGACGGTGATCTGCATGCCGTCCCCGCTGCGGTATGCGTGCGTGAAGCTGTCCTCGACGGCGTGGATGGCCTGCCCGATGCGCAGGTAGTAGGTCGGCAGCCAGGCGTCGACCCGATGCCGCAGCGCCAGGTACACGGAAAGTGTCGTTCGGTTGGTGGGATCGGGCATGCCTGCCGCGTCCAGGCCCGCCAGCGCCTGCGCGATCCTCTCCAGGATGAAGGCGTGGCAGGCGGCGATCGCGTTGGCCGACCCGTTGGGCTCGTCGTCGGCAACGCCGCGCAAGCAGTGCTCGCGCTGCAGCCGGGGATCGCCGTGCACCAGTGCCAGCTCGGTGACGTCGTTCGACGCACGTCCCTTGAGATCGTTGTCGCGCACGCCCATCAGCAGAGTCGCCCCGCCGAGATCGTTCAGATCGGCCGGCACCGGGAACTCCAGGTCGTCAATCAGCGCCTGCTCGTCGACATCGGCTGGCAGCGGCGCCGCCGCGGGCAGCTCTTGCCGGATGGCGCGCAGCGCATCGGTGGTGACACGCTCGTGACAGCCGCTGCTGATGGCGCTGGCGATGGTGTAGGCGCGGGCCAGCTTGGGACCGAGGACCACGGGCCCGGCCAACGACACAGCGCAAACGATCGTGACGGCCCCCCGAGACCGGCTCCAGGCCATCCGCACAACCTGGTCACGCCGCGCGGCCGGAGTAGGTCAAAAGTGCGCGGCCAGCGCGATGCCGCGCTGTCCGAAGTCACCCGCCACGGGCACCAGGGCGACGGGCGACCGGTGCAGCGACGGAATGAGGACGCCCAGCGAGACGCCCACGATGGTCCCGCCCAGCGAGTCGCTGATGAAGTGCATGCCGCCCATCACGCGGGCCGTGGCGACGAACGCCGCGGCCGCGCCCCCGACGGCCATGACGATCCAGGTCGCCTTCGAGTCCGGATGCAGCCGCCGCATGGTCATGAACGTCGACGTCGCGACCGCGAAGCTGATGGCGGCGTGACTGCTGAGAAAGGACAGCCCCCCATTCGCGCTGTTGCGCTGGTCGAGTGGTGCCTTCTCACCGTACATGTAGGGGCGCGGACGCGCAGACGCGATCGTCATGACCGACGCCAGAGCGGTGGCCGCCAGCCCTGTCTCGGTGACGACCACCAGGTCATTGAGCGCCGGATAGAAGCCCTCGTCGATGAACAACAGCGCGCCAGCGCCGGCCGCGATCGCGTACAACCCATAGTCCGACGCCGTTTGCCATCCCGGGCTCCAGTAACCGGCGGTCACCCGATCGACGGAATTGAGCGTGCTGGGATCGCACAGCGGCGCGCAGTAGGCCTTCTGCGCCCGAAACAGCCGCGCCTCCCCGAACACCAGGCCGATGCCGAGCACGGGCAGGTCGATCTCGGCGTAAAGCTGGAAGGCCGGGCGCAGCGGGTTTTTCGGGCTGGGAACGATCGGGGTCAGCGCGGCCTTCTGGGCGGTCGTCTTCGCCTGCTGGACGTCGTGGGGCGAGGCCTCCGGCGAGGGGGGCGCGATGCGCGACGCGTCGGCGTCCTGTGCCGGCGCCGGCGCGGCGGGCTGGCGCGCGTCGTCCGCGCGTGCGGCGGCGGGCTGGCCCAGGGTGGCCACAGCGAGGATCAGCAAGCACAGGCCCGGACGCGAACGCATCGCACCGCCAACGTAAGAACAAAACGCGCAAGTGGCACCGCGAACCTCGCCGCCGGCACTACCTTTTAGACATGGCTCGTGAACGGGTGGCGGTGGTCGCCCACAGCGGCAAGAAGCTGGGTGGGGGGCTCACCGAGCTCCGGCGGGTGCTGGCCCGGGCCGGACACACCAAGCCGATCTGGTTCGAGGTTCCGAAGAGCCGCAAGGCGCCCAAGGCGGTGCGGCGCGCCCTGAAGAAGGGCGCCCGGCTGATCTTCGTGTGGGGCGGCGACGGCATGGTCCAGCGCTGCATCGATGCACTGGCCGGTCACAAGAAGGCCGACCTGGCGATCCTGCCCGCGGGCACGGCCAATCTGTTCGCAACCAACCTGGGAATTCCCAAGCAGATCGGGCGCGCCGTTCAAATCGGTCTGGACGGCGCCCGTCGCCGCCTGGATGTGGGTGTGGTGAACGGAGAAAGGTTCGCGGTGATGGCCGGCGCCGGGTTCGACGCCATCGTCATGCGGAACGTGGACAGCACGCGCAAGAAGCGCCTGGGACGGCTGGCGTACTTCCGC
Organism: uncultured Pseudomonadota bacterium; assembly: GCA_963737345.1. GTDB lineage: Bacteria > Myxococcota_A > Polyangia > Fen-1088 > Fen-1088 > JADGRB01. Next base: position 1,082,579 of record CAVTSM010000003.1, read on the forward strand.
AGCGGGCTGCAGGCCATGCGGGCGCAGGCGGTCGGCATGACCGTGCGTGTGGACGGCACCACCTGGTTCAAGGGCAAGGCCAGCGCGGTGCTGGTGGGCAACATCGGCACCGTGACCGGCGGCTTCAAGGTTTTCCCGGACGCGTCGGATGGCGACGGGATGCTGGAAGTTGGCGTCGTCACCGCTCACAGCGTCTGGCAGTGGGTGCGGGTGCTGTCCGGGGTGGCCCGCGGCCGCCCCGAACGGTCGCCGTTCGTCGAGATGACCCGCGGCAAGAAGATCGTCGTGCGGCTCTCGCGGCGCGTGGCCTACGAGCTGGACGGCGGCGTCCGTCCGCCGACCAAGCGGCTCAAGATCCGCGTCGCGGCCGGCGCGCTGCACGTGCGCGGGCCAGCCCCCCGTCGCCGGCCACGTGACGCTGACGCGGGCAAGGCAGCAACCGTCACTCCAGACCAAGGCGTTTCGACGTGAGGCTGCCCGGCAGAGGCGGCCCGGACATCACTGCTGATACTGCTTCTTGGCCGTGTAGAGCGCGTCGACCTGGCTGTCCGAAAGACCTGCGCAGCCTGCGATGGGCCCGATGATCGCGCTGTTGCCGCCGTTGCGGTAGTTGTCGTTGTTGGTACCGACGAACGAAAAGTTCCCAGTCGCCCCTGGCCCCGCCGTGAGACTCACCCAACCGGATTGGAGACTGAGTCCCGTCGTGGTCGCCAGCGCCGCCATCGCCGCCGGCGACTTCTTCACGTAAATCGTGACGATGGCGGAGGTAGTCCCTTCCTGGCCGTTCCAGGCGCCGAAGGATCCCTCGGTCCCACCGTAGCTCATTCCCACGAACGAAAGCGGTCTACTTCGATTGTTGGCATCGATGATGCGACGAAACGCCGGGAAAGTCGGGTTCGTGAATCCCATCAGGTTCACATGGGCCAAGAACCGCGGCTGCGGCAGGTACACGGAGAACGACACCACGTACCCGTCCTGGTAATTGGGATTGCGCTCGACGACGTCGTCGTCGGACAGGAGCAACTGATGTTTCGTCGTGTCGACGGTGGCGTCCCCCAAGTACCACTTCCACGGGCCATCATCGATGGCTGTCGTCCATCCGTCCTTCACAGTAGACGGGCAGCACGAGCCGCACGCGGACCAGCGTCCGCCGCTGCAGGTCTGCGTGTTTCCGCACTCGCCGCACGAGCGGTGATCTCCGTCGGCGCACTCTTTGCAAGTTCCTGCGATGCACGATGTGCCTTGCGCGCTGCACGAGCCGCCGTTGCAGCACGGCTCGTTGAAATGCCCGCAAGAGACGCATTGGTTGTTCGAACAGAGCGCGTCGGCCGCGCACCGGCTGGTGCCGCTGCAGCACGGCTCGCCGACGTCGCCGCAGGGGGCGCAGCTGTTGTTCGCGGTGCACACGGAGCCGACGTTGCAACTCATCAAGGCGCAACAGACGGCGGTGTTGGTCCCGCACGGCTTGCATTGTCCGCTCGAGCAGACGAACCCTGAAGCGCAGGTTGCGTCGGCGCAGCACGGCTGCCCCATGCCACCGCACGTGCCGCAGGTCCCGCCAGAGCAGACATCGCCAGAGGACGTACACTTGGTGCCGCAACAGGGCTGCCCGGTGCCGCCGCAAAGCACGCACGCACCGCCCGCCGAGCAGGTCAACCCCGACCCGCAGCGGGTGGAACCGCTGCAGCAGGGCTTGTCTCGCACACCGCAGACCGCGCACGCGCCGCCGGAACAGACCGTGCCGGCCGCGCTGCAAGAACTGCCGGAACAACAAGCTTTGTCCGCGAGCCCACAAGCGACGCACGATCCATTCGAGCAGATCGCCGCCCCTGAGCAGGTCGTCCCGCAACAAGGCAGTCCCGTGGTGCCGCAGGCCTTGCAGGTTCCGTCGGTGCACTGGGCGCCGCTGTTGCATTTGCTTCCGCAGCACGGCTGGTTGTCACCGCCGCAGGGGGTGCATTTGTTGGTGGCGCAGGTGTAGCCCGAGGCGCAGCTGGAACCCGAACAGCAAGGCTGGTCCATGCCGCCGCACATCCCGCAGGTGCCGTTTTGGCAGACGTCACCGCTCACCGAGCAGGTCGTTCCGCAGCACGGCTCCCCGGTTCCCCCGCAGTTGGCGCAGGTGCCGGACGAACAGAGCAGGCCGCTGCCGGTGCAGGTATTTCCGCCGCAACAGGGCTCGCCGCGCCCCCCACAGTGGGTGCACTGTCCGGAGGCGCAGATCGCGCTCGCGCCGTTGCACGCGGTCCCGTTGCAGCAAGGGTCGCCAACGGCTCCACAAGAGACGCACTTTCCGGTCGCGCAGGTCTGCCCGGCGGCGGTGCAGGCGGTGCCGCAGCACGGCTGCCCCGCCCCGCCGCACGCCGCGCACATCTTGTCGGTTCCGCAGACGCCTCCCGTGTTGCAGGTGGTTCCCGAGCAGCACGGCTGTCCGACGCCGCCGCAGGACGCGCAGATGCCGCCGGCGCAGGTGAACCCCGACGCGCAGGTCGAGCCGGAACAGCACGGCTTGCCACTGCCCCCGCAAGCGCCGCAGGCCCCGCCCTGGCAGGTGAGTCCGCCGGTGCAGGTCGTGCCGCAGCAGCTCTCGCCCGCCCCTCCACAGGAGACGCACTGGCCGCCCGCGCACACTGTTCCGGCGGCCGCACAGGTGGAGCCGCAGCAGGGCTGGCCGACACCACCGCAGGTGACGCACTCGCCCGTCGCGCTGCAAGCGGCACCCGCCTGGCAGGTGGTTCCGCAGCACGGCTGGCCGGGCGCGCCGCAGGGAGCACACGTGCCGCCCGCGCAGATGAGATCGCCCGAGCAGGCCGCGCCGGTACAACACCTTTGCGTCGCTCCGCCGCAGGCGGCGCACTTGCCGTCGCTGCCGCACAGGTTGCCGGCCGCGCAGGACGATCCGGCGCAGCAAGGCTGACCGCCGCCGCCACAGTCGCCGCACGTGCCGGCGCTGGAGCAGGACGTGGTGCCCGAACACTTGCCACCGGCGCAGCAAAGTGTTCCCGGTTGTCCGCAGGGCGAGCAGGTTCCCACGGCGCAGGCCCCGCCTTCGTTGCAGCGCGCACCGGCGCAGCAGGGCTGTCCCGGCCTTCCACAGGCACCGCCCGCATCGCCCCCATCGCCAATGTTCCGGCGTGCATCCACGATCGCACCGCCGCCGTCGCGCTTGCCCGCGTCAGCCGCCCCATCGACCGAATTGGCAGCGCGGGGGAGATCGCGCTTACATGCCGACGGAGAAAGCGCGAGCGCGATAAACAGGGCCAAGGTTCGAAAGTGCATCTCATCCGCCGGGTAAGGGTTCTCGAGCGAGCCCCAACGACGAATGCGAGTCCCGCGACGATGCTCGCTGCCGCCGAAAGAGCCAGAAAGGTGCGTATCCAGTAGGCAAACACCTGGGCGGCCCTGGCTGCGCACATTTTTTTCGTGGTCGGTGCGCATTGTGCCGCGGCGCGTGTCAGGGCGACGTGGGCTCGCATTTGTCACGCCGAGTTTGTCCGCGTCGTCTACACTGCCGCGCGGCCGATGGGCGCCTACGCACGAAAACTCGCTCTCATCACCGCGGCAGCCACGCTGCTCATGAGCGGCTACCGCCCCAGGCCCGTCGTCGCGGCGGACGCGGGCGAGCTCGTGAACGAGGGCATCACGGCGCGCCGCAAGGGCGACGACGCGCGCGCGCTGGAAAAGTTCCAAGAGGCGTATCGACTGCAAGAGACGCCGCGGACGCTCACGCAAATGGCGCTCGCCGAGCAGGCGCTCGGGCGCTGGGTGGCCGCGCACGATCATCTGGTCGCCGCGCTCGCTGCGCGCGACGCGTGGATTGCAAAGAACCGCGGAACGCTGTCGGAGGCCTTGACGGCGATCGAGGAGCACGTCGGCAAGTTGGAGATTCTGGGACCGGCCGGAACGGACGTCCGCGTCGATGGCGTCGCGGCCGGGAAGCTGCCGCTGGCCGCACCGCTCACGATCGCGACCGGTACGGTGACGATCGAGCTCTCGGCGTCGGGTTTTTACCCGGCGCAAAGGCGCACCGTCGTACGGGCGGGCTATGTCAGCCGGGAGTCGTTCGAGACGCTGGCACCGCTCACGCCCCCCGCGCCTCGGCCGCCCGCCGGGGACCCAGTCGTGCCGACTGCGCAGCCCGCCTCGGGCGGCCCGGCCGCCGAGCCGCCGGAAAGCCACGACCAGACCACGCGCGCGCCTGACGCGCCGGCGCCCTCGTCGCTGCGGGCCAGCGCCAAGTGGATTGCGGGCGGGCTCGCGCTGGGCGCGCTGGCGGGGGGCACGGTCGCCTATCTGCTTCACGTCGGCGCGGCCGACGAGTTCAAGGCCGACTGCGTCCTCGATTCGGCCGAGCGGCCGATCCCCAAGCCTGGCGCGATGGTCATGGACCAGACCTGCCGAGATCGGCGCGATCGCGTCGACAACGATTATCGGCTGTCGATCGCCGGCTTCGCCGCCAGCGCGGCGTTCGCGGCCGCGGGGCTGGTCCTTTGGCTCACTGAGCCCAAAGAGGCGGAGACCGGGGCGGCATCGGTCGGCTGCATCCCCATGTCGGCGCCGAGAACGCTCGCCTTCTCCTGCAGTCTACGGTTTTAGCGCAGCCTGGCCGGCCGCTGGGTCGAGCGGCGATGCCGCCGCCACCTGCTGCCTCGCACGGTCATTTCAGCGCGGCCTCGAAGGGTTTGAGCCGGGGGAGCGCGAGCGCCGTGCCGACGGGCGGGATGGTGAGCCGCCGGAGACCACCTTCCCGAAATGTCAGAAAGATCAGCGACGGGTCGTCGAGCGGGCGCTCGAACTGAAAAGACACCCGCGTCGGGCGCCCGGCGTGATCATCGAGCACGGTGGCAGTCATGTACGAGGTGCGCACGACGGTTCCGCGCGACAGCGGCAGCGCGCGCGACCGAAAAACGCTCGGCCACGCGCCGTCGAGCAGCGTCCCGTCCGGCGTCGAGAGCTCCAGCGTGTCGGTGCCGGTGCGACGCAGGCGGTGGGTCGCGGAGGCCATGGACAGAACCCCGCTGCCGAGCTCGCCCAGGCGATCGGGTCCCGCCAGGACGGCGCCCTGCCCGCGGGCGATGAGCGCGAGCTCTGCGGGGGTGCGCCCCTGTTCGAAGGCCCGAACGGCGAGCAATTGAAGCGGGAACAGATTGTCGAGGGCGACGACCACGATCCGCGCCGGGACCGGCGCGTCGATTTCCGCCGTGCGCGCCAGCCGCCGGTAGCCGTCGAACATCTTGGCGAAGAAGACGGTCTTGCCAGGAAGCGCAATCGCGGCAACGACCAGGTTGGGCAGGCCGAGCCAGAGCAGGGCCGCCCCGGCCATGACCCGGTGGCGCCGCGATCGAAAGAGCCGCCAGGCGTCCCGCAACAGGGCGGCGACCACCACGGAAGCCCCCAGGCCGGCGGCGAAGAGCAGGCGCTCCCCGAGTGTCCCCGGCGTCCCGGCGACCATCGCGCCGGCGGCGCCGACGCCCAGCCAGCGGACCTGCGCGGCCTCGTCGGGCGGCAGGCGGCGTAAGGCGCGCGGCAGCCAGATGGCGACGACCACCACCGCGGCGACGCCGACGGCGATCAGAGGCGCGCGCAACCGCTCGTCGAAGAACGCGGAGTCGATGGGCGTGCGGAGGATCAAATTGCCGGAGAGCAACGCCAAGCGGGCCGGCAGCTCCGCCAAGAATCCCAGGGGATCGCCGAAAGGATCCAGATACGCGCCGGAACCGCGAGCGCCCCCGCCGACCAGGCGATAGACGGTGAGGTATGCCGCGACCAGCAGCGCGGTCGGCGCCAGCGCGCGCCGCCAACCCGGACGACGCTCGCAGATTTCCCAGGCCACGAGGTACGCGAGGGCACCGAGGCCCATCTCGCCGGCGGCCAGCCCCAACGCGCCGAGGAGCGGCGCCAGCCAGGCTCCCGCGCGCCATCCGTGAATCCGCCAGCGCAGATGCGCCGCCAGCCCCGCCCAGACCAGCACGCAAGAGACGACGGCATAGCGGGCGGCGATGAAGCTGACCGACAGGGCGTGGCCGTCGTCGATGCAGAAGATCAGGAAGGCCAGCACCCAAAGGGATCGGGGCGCCGCGCGCCGGTAAAAGGCGCCCACCAGGGCCAGCAGCGCCGCGTACCAGAGCCATGTGTGAACGTGGTACGGAAGGGGACGCCGCCCCCACAGCGCGTGATCCATCGCCATGAGCGCGCTCGACAGCGGGCGCAGAAACCGGAGCTCGAGGGTTGGCGCGATGAAGTACGGGGCGCCGAGGTCGACCAGCGCCGCGACTTTGGCCCGATCGCGCGGCACGAACGAATACAGATCCAGCGGGCTGACCGGGTTCGCAGACCACCCTTCGAGCTGCGCGATCTGCAGATAGTCGTCGCCGAAGAACCCCGCCCACAAGGACGGCAGCACCAGCACCGCGCCCAGCAGGACGAGGGCGAGGTGGACGCGACGAGGAGACATGGCGCGCAGAATAGTCGACGCGACGGAATGCATCGAGAGTAGGCGTCGAGAGTAGGCGTCGTTGACGCCAGCAAACCTCGGGCCTTATCCTCCCCGGCGTCGCATCGACACATCGACGATCGCCTATTCGTCAGTCACTTCGGGTGGCAACCAAGCGCGCCTGCCGTCCGAGAACCGGTAAGCTGAGGCCGCCCCCGTGCAACTGATCATCGCCGAGAAGCCGTCCGTTGCACGCGATCTGGCGCGCGTCCTGGGCATGCGCGCCGCGGGTCAGCACGCCTTCGAGGGCGCCGCGCGGGTCATCACCTGGTGCATCGGCCACCTGGTCGAGCTCGAGGAACCCGCCGCCTACGACGCGGCCTGGAAAGCCTGGCGCCTCGACACCCTGCCGATGCTGCCGGTTTCGTTCAAGCTGCGGCCGGTCCCCGGAACGCGCGATCAGCTGAGCGTCGTGCGCGAGCTGCTGCGCGACCGACGTTTCGACGAGGTTGTGAACGCGTGCGACGCCGGACGCGAGGGCGAGCTCATTTTTCGCTACGTCTATGAGCTGGCGGGCTGCCGCCTTCCCATCAAGCGCCTGTGGATCTCGTCCCTCACGGACGACTCGATCCGCGCGGGGTTCGCCCGGCTTCGCCCCGGCGTCGAGCTCGACGCGCTGGCAGATGCGGCACGCTGCCGTTCCGAAGCCGACTGGCTGGTCGGCATGAACGCCACGCGCGCCGTGACGGTGAGCTCGCGGGCCGGCGCGCCGCCTCCCCGGGGCCCGCGCCCGCCGCACCGAGGCCGCCAGGCACAGGGCGACTCGCCGCTCTATTCGATCGGTCGCGTCCAGACCCCGACGCTGGCGATCCTGGTTCGGCGCGAGCTGGAGATCCGGCAGTTCCGCCCGCGTGACTATTGGGAGGTGCGGGGCCTCTTCGTCCCGCTGGGCATGCCCGCGGACGGCGCGCACCGCGTGATGGCCACCTGGGGAATGGCGCGACCGGACGCCAAAACGGTCAGGTCGACCGTCAGGTCGCGTCTGGCGGAGCGCACCCTGGCCGAGGGGATCGTCGCCCGCAGCGACGCGGCGGCACGCGGACCACACGCCGCGGTCGTCGAGCAGCTGCGGCAAAAGCGCGTCCGCGAGCCGCCGCCGCTGCTATTCGATCTCACGTCGCTGCAGCGGACGGCCAACCGGCGTTATGGTCTTTCGGCAACGGCGACGCTGGCGGCCGCCCAGGCGCTTTACGAGCGCTACAAGATCCTCACCTACCCGCGTACCGACTCGCGCCATCTCACCAGCGACATGGCCAAGGAGCTGCCCAAGCTGTTCGGGGCGCTCGCCGCGCTGCCCGACTACGCGCCGTTCGCGCAGCCGCTGCTCGCGACCCCGCCCGCGCCCGTGCGCCGCGTGTTCGACGGGTCCAAGGTGAGCGACCACCACGCGATCGTCCCCACGGGTAAGACCGTCCGGCTGGACGACCTGCCGCGGGACGAGCGGCGCGTCTTCGATCTGGTGGCGCGGCGGTTTCTGGCAGCCTTTTACCCGGACGCGGAGTTCGCGCTGACGGACGTCGTCATCCGCGTCGGCCCGCCCAACGACGACCCGTCGACGGCGACCGAAACGCCGGGCCCCGGAACGAACACCGAGGACGCGCCCCTGACGGCCTTGCCCCCGCCGCCCGATCGCTACCGCGCGCACGGCAGGGTGCGGCTGGCGGCCGGCTGGCAAGACGTCGCGGAGATCGGCGCCGAGTCGGGGGACGCCGACGGGGGCGTGATGCTGCCCCCCCTCGTCGAGGGCCAACGCCTGGACGGCAAGCTGGAGGTCCTCACCAAACAGACACGCCCCCCGCCCCGCCACACGGAGGCGACGCTGCTGGGCGCGATGGAGTCAGCCGGGCGGGACATCTCCGACGCCGCGCTGCGCGCCGCCATGCGCGATTCGGGGCTGGGAACGCCCGCGACGCGCGCCGCGACGATCGAGACTCTGCTCCGGCGGACCTTCGTGACCCGGGAGGGGAAAAACCTGGCCGCGACCGACCTGGGCATCCGGCTCATCGACGCCCTTCCGGAGAAGAGCCTGGCGTCACCTGAGCTGACGGGGACCTGGGAAGCACGCCTTGCACGCGTGGCGCGCGGTGAGGAGACGCGTGCCGCTTTCATGGCCGACATCTCAAGGTACGTGAGTGAGGTCGTGGCCGCGATCCGCGCCGGCGCGGCGAGCGGCCGGGCACCGCCTGCCGTAACCACGCCGGTCCACACCGCAGCATCCGCGGTCACTGCGGCGGCTGAGCGCACGGGCGTGGCCGCGGCGCTCACCTGCCCGCGCTGCAAAGCCGGGACGTTGGTGGCGGGAAACCGGGGCTGGGGCTGCTCCCGCTGGCGCGACGGGTGCTCGTTCGTGATCTGGTTCGAAATCGCCGGGCGCCGCATCACCGGCGCAGAGCTCGCCGATTTGGTATCGAAGGGCAAAACCCGCAAGCGAAAGTGGCGCTCGGCCGAAGGCGCTCAGGTGGCGGGCCGCCTGGTGCTGGACCTGTCGGCGGCGCGCGAGGCAGGCGCCGCGCGCCTGGACCCGCAAGGCCGATAGGGAAACGCAGGACGCCGCCCGGCGGGATCGCGGACGCTCGTTCGTCGGAAGAGGCGCCTCAGAGCTTGCCCGGCAGGCGTGAGGTGCCGGCCCACTGTTCGATTTCGTCGACGAGAATGTGCCCCCAAGTGCCGGTTGCGCTATCGACGATTTCGATGCGCGCGGTCTTGCCGCGCAGGGGCGCGATGTCCCATTCGCGCCGGCCCAGGCTTTCGTGGTTCGTCCCGGTCTCCGAGAACCGCCGCTCGCCGTCGACCAACAGCGAGACGCGAAGGTGCAACGGATCACGTCCACCACCCACCAAGAGACGCAGGCGATCGCCGCTCAACGTGAACGGAGGCGACAACAGACGTCCGCGGGCGGCATCCCCGGCCGCTTCCGTGAAGCTGTCGACGAAGGGCCCGAACGCGCCCGCGATCGGCGCTTGACGACCAACAGAGCCCATCGTCGGCGCGTCGCGGAAGGCGTCCCCTTCGCGCGTCCAGGCGGCGAGCTCGCTGAGCGAGAAGTGGTTGGCGCCTTCTGCGAGCGTCTGACCCTGGTCGAGGTCGTCTTTGACGAACAGGGCTTCCATCGGGATCGAGGGTGGGAAGTCGTTGAAGATGAAATAGCCCGGCGGGGTACCGGACAAGGGGACAAACCCCCATTTGATGTAAGTCGGGTGGCGGGCCATCACCTCGCCGGCAGTCGCAACCTTCTCGTGGCCGGGCTTGCCCGTGCCGAACCTCGCGACCTCCTTGTGAGCGATTTGGGGGTCGACGACGCCGTAGACGTCCACAACCTTCAGGTTCGCGAAGAATCCCGCGCCCCCGATGTCGCCCAGGGCCATGCTGGCGCCGGGACGCACCCGATCGTGCAGCCACCGCATGGTGCGGACCTGCAGGTCGACCTCGCGGTTCCAGACCTGGATCTCGAGGACGCCCGGCCCGAACTCGATCGTGCCGGCGCGGATGGCAATCATGATCGCGAACGCGACCGCCCCGACGACCAGCGACCGCCACTTCGAGTCGGGCGCGCGGCCGAGCCAAGCGTCGATGCTGGCCCCGACCAGCAACCCGAACATCGGCGTCAGGGCCATCAAAAAGCGATGCCCGGAGTAGAAGTCGCCGCCCACGTAGATGACGTACGCCGTATGCATGACGCCATAGAGCAGGAGCCAGCGAATCCACAGCGTGCGCGCCAGCGCAAACGCCGTCACGGCCAGCAACGGCACCCACCAGCGCTCGCGCAAGTAGCTGAGCACGTACTCTTTGCCGCGCTCGACGGCGGCCAGCGAGTGGCCGACCTTCAGATAGAAGGTGTTCGGGAAGGGGTAACCGTAGTAGGCCCAGCGCCAGGCGAAGTAGGCCCCGAACGGGATCGCGAAAGCGACGAGCGCTTTCGCCAGCGATCGTGCGAAGGCGCGACCTTCACGGGAACGGTCCGCGACGATCGCCGGCAGCGCGGCGAGCACGAACGCCGCCGGCCAGAGGACGCCATCCGGCCGCGTCATCGCGGTGAGCGCGAAGCTCCCGCCCAGCGCCCATTCCCAGTGTCGAAAACGGTAGCTGAGCGCGGCGAGCCCGCCCAGGAGACAAACGATCAGCAACTGGTTTTCCAGGGCGAACACCGTGTAGCAGATGAAGGCGTCGTCGAATGACAGCCACAGCACGGCGACAACCCAGGAAAGGGGGTGTCTGAAAACGCGCGCCGCGACAGTGCCGACCGCGAAGATGCCGAGCAAGCCCAGCGTGAGCGCAAGAACCCAGGCCGCCGCTGCGAAGTGCCAGGCGTCGTGCCCAACCAGGGGCCAGAGGGGGGCGAGCAAGGCGACCCACAGGAAGTTCGTGTAGCCCTCGACGCGCTCGCTCGGATTGAACACCACGCCGTTTCCACTGGCCCAGTTCTTCGCGTATTGGAACGAGATGTACGCGTCGTCGATGGTGTTTCCGTGATAGAGCCAGCGATAGCGAGCGGACGTCGCGACGACCAGCGCGAAAGCCGCGAACAGGATCCACGAGCGTGGGTCGCGCACGAGGTCGCTGGGTCTGACCGGGCGCCTCGACAGAAGGACGCCGATCGCGAGGGACACCAGCGCCAGGAGCGCGGCGATGGCGAGCGCAACGTGACGTTCCCGCGCTTGCACCACGGCCTCCGCCTCGACTTTGCCCTGGCGGAACTGAGGCGCGACGTTGGCGCCGGGGGCGAACACCGAAAACTCTGCGACCGAATACGCGCCGTCGCCGCCCCTTGGTTCGAGCCGGAGGCGCCGCGCGACGATCGAAAGCGAGTCGGTCGTTCGCACCTGCTGGCCGGATGCGCCGTTCACCCGTGCCGCCTCCCAGACCGTTTGCCAGGCGTCCCCGTCCTGGGAGGCGAGCAGCGCATACTCGTCGTTGGCGTCGGCCTCGAGCCACGCGGAATGGATCTGGGTCGACGCGCCCAGATCCCATTCCAGACCGCCGCCGGCGTCAATCACGCTTGCCAGCGCCGAATCCCAGGCGCTGCCCAGCGGAGCCATCACCCCGTCGGTGACGCGCTCTGGTCGCTGGGTGCGGGTGCTGACGGCGGGCGCGCGTCCAGTCAGCAAGTTGCCCGCGTCGCCGCGCGAGCGACAGCTCGAAAATGCCGCGAGCGCGACCAGCAGCAGCGGCAGACGCCCGAGCGCCGAGAGTGCATTGTAGCCGCTGCGAATCACCGCCGGGGCTCTACACGGATCCGCTGGTCGGGTTCATGCCGGCGCAGAGCGCAGCAAGAACCGATCCGATCGGCGCCGCGCAGCGTTGCGGGCAGTTGCGGCGCGAGCGACGAGGAGACCGCGACTTCGGGATCATGGGGTCCCGCCTCCCTCGACACGGCCGGCCCGACACTTTTGCCATGCGTCACCTGGGCCGGCCACGATGTATGGTCGATGCGTCGGGTTTCGGCGAATGACGCCGCGCAGGGATGACGGAGCGCCGGCGCCCAGCGCTGCGCTGCGCCGCCAGTCAGGAGCAAGCTCATGAACAGGAGATGCTGTCGAAATGGTCTCATGCTGGGGGCGTCCTCCGTCCTCGTCGGGCTGTTCGTCGCCACCGGCTGCTCTTCGGGAGGTTCGGCCGGGCCCTCTGGGACCGGCGGATCGCCGGGCACCGGCGGCCACTCCAGCAGCACCGGCGGCTCGCCCGCGACCGGAGGCACCACCGGCGGTTCGACGGGCGGCACCTCGGGGGGAGCGACCGGCGGCACGATGTCGGCCGGCAGCGGCGGAACCACTGCACCCGCGACGGGAGGCGCGAGCGGCGGCGCCACGGCGGGCACCACCGGGGCGGGTGGACAAGGTGCGGGCGGCGCCGCCACGGCGGGCACCACCGGGGCCGGCGGCCAAGTCGTAAAGGGCCTTCCCGATCCGGGAAGCGATGGAGACGGCGACTCGACCGTCGGGCCCAGCTACACGACCCAATCGGACCTCACCTCGAAGGGGAACCCCAAGGGAAAGACCTTCAGCTTCCAGCTGGCGAGCAAGATCTTCGACGGCAAAGACCCGACGGTCACCAAGACGCCGGTCGCGACGACCCGAACGATTCAGGGCTATGTGCCGGCGATGTACAAGGACGGCACGCCCGCGCCGGTGCTCATCATCCAGGACGGCCCCGGCGAGTTGGGCCAGGTGTCGAACGCGCTGGACAATCTGACCATCTCGACGGACCCGATGCGGAAGTTGCCGCCCTTCATCGTCATCGCCGTTCCGAACGGCGGCAGCGACAGCATCGGCAGCGAACGCGGCCTCGAATACGACACCTTGTCCGATCGCTATGCCCGGTACATCAGCGAGGAGGTCATGCCGGCCGTGCAGACCAACCTCAAGGCGATGTACCCCAACTTCAAGTTCGACCCCAACCCCAGCGGCCGCGGCACGCTCGGCTGCAGCTCCGGTGCGGCGGCGGCGTTCACGATGGCTTGGTTTCGCCCGGACCTCTTCTCGCGCGTGATCGCCTATTCAGCGACGCTGGTCGCGCAGCAGGATCCCAAGGCCCCCGAGACGGCCACGTACCCGCACGGCGCGTGGGACTACCACTCCGATCTCGAGCTCATCAAGAACGACAAGATGGGGCGGGAGAAGTTGTTACGCATTTTCCACAACGCCAACCAAAACGACAACGGCTCTACCGCCGCCGAGTCGGGGCGCCACAACTGGCTCATGGCCGGCATGCGAACAGCGGCGGCCCTCAAGGCCAAAGGCTTCCACTACAAATATGTCGAAGGCCTCGGCGCGGGGCATTGTGCTGGCCAAGTGCAATCGGCAAGCCTGGCCGATGCGCTGGTCTGGGCGTGGCGCGGGTACCAGCCTTCCGCCAACTGATGTTCGGATTACCAATAGCGGAGCTGTCGATGAGACGAAACCTAGCTGCGACGATTGTTCTGGCGACGGTTCTCGCAGTGGGGGGAGCGTGCTCCTCGGGAGACGGCGCCCCCAACGAGGGAACCGGTGGGAGCGCTTCGGGCGGAACGAGGGCCACGGGTGGCGGGTCGGGGGGAGCAACAGGCGGAGCAGCCACGGGCGGCCAGACGCCCGGCGGCGGCAGCGGCGGAATGGCGGGACAGACTGCTGCGCATTCGGGAGGCGCTGGAGGCGCAGCCACGGGCGGGAATCCGTCCGGCGGAACGGCCGGATCGGTGCTCACAGGCACGGGCGGCGCCGCCGGTATGGGGGGCACGAGCGGCGCCCCCGGTGGAGGCGGTGCCGGTGAGACGGCTCGCTACGCGCCCTGCCCGACGAATGGCAGTCCCTGCAAGATCTTGCCGCTCGGCGACTCGATCACCCTCGGCGCCAAATCGACGGACGGCGCCGGCTACCGGTCGCAACTCTTCAAACTGATCGTCGCCGCCGCCCAAAAGGTCACGTTCACGGGCTCCTTGAGCAGCGGACCAAGCGAGGTTTCCGGGCAGCCCTTCCCGCGCATGCACGAGGGGCACTCTGGCTGGACGATCAGTCAACTCTCCCCGCTGATCCCCAGTCCAGCGCTGGACGGCAAACCGAACATCATCCTGCTGCACATCGGGACCAATGACATCGGGTACCGCGACCCAACGCTCATGGCCACGCGCCTGGATGCGCTGATCGATAAACTCGTGACGAACAGCCCCGACGCGCTCATCGTCGTCGCGCAGATCACGACGGCCCGTACCGACAACGACACCCGGGATGCCTACAACGCAAAAATCCCAGGCATCGTTCAAACACGCGCGGCAAAAGGCCAGCACATCATCAGCGTCGACATGAACAAGATCCCGATGGCGGACCTCGCCTCCGACGGCGTGCACCCCAACGACCAGGGCTATGTGTACATGGCCGGCGTCTGGTACCCCGCCATCAAAGACCTCTTGCCCAAATGACGGCTCAGGGCAGCGCCGGGCAAGCGGCCCCGGCGGCGACCTGACGGCAGGCGATCGGGGATCCGACTCTCCCCCCCGTCACGCAACACTTGTAGCCGCTCATACAGTCCTGGTCCGCACCGCAATTGGCGCCGTCGCCGCCGTTGCCGGCGATGCACGACGTCTTGTTGGTCGTGTCGACGCCATTCGCGTGCGCCTGACAAGCGCTCGCGTAGGTCTTTCCGTCGCAGCCGCAGACGACCACCTGCTGGCACAGAGCGCCTCCCGCCAGCTCGCAGTGCCCCTGCTTGTCTCCGGCACCGCAGCTGCCGTCGCCGAAGTTGCAGAATTCCAAGATGGCGTCGTTGCATCGGACGCCGGCCAGGCCGCCACACAGCTTGCCCGCGCCGCCCGCGCCGCCCGTCGCACCGCCAGCTCCCGCATGGCCAAGGTTCCCAGCCCCGCCGCCGGCGTGGCCGCCACTGGCCGACGTCGAGCCGCCGCCACCGCCCGCGCTGTGGCCACCGACACCCGCGCCGCCAGTGCCGACGCCAGCGCCACCACCGCTCGCGGCGCCGCCCCCACCGCTCCCGGCGCCACCGCCACCGCTCCCGGCGCCACCCTTCGAACCCGCGTCACCACCTGCCCCGCCCGTGCCGCCGGCCACGCCTCCCGAGCCCGATCGGCCGCCACCCCCTCCCGCGCCACCGGTGCCCTTCGACGTACCGGCGTCCGACCCGCAGCCGAGACCGACGACCGCGACCATCGCAGCCAACAACCAGGTCCGTCCTCCACTCATGGCGCCCTCCCAGGGGGAAAGTTGAGCTGACGCCGGATCATATTTGATTTAGCCGCCGTTCACACGCCCTCTGCCAGGTCCTTGCATCCGCATCACGGTCTCTGGTTACCTTTCGGGACACGTCGCACATTCGGGCCCGTCGAACGGCCGCGGCGAGTGGGCGGCTGATGTCGCGGCAGCCCCTCCGACTGCTGGATGGCTCGGCGCAGCGCCACCTCGTCCCGATCGGGTTTCGAGAAGTCGAGGTGCCGCGTCAGCCGCTTCCAGCTCGGCTTGCCCATCGCCAGGTAGGTCGGCTGCACGAACTCGTAGGGCGAGAAGTCCGGGTGGCTGGTGAAGAGCTCGCGCAGGTCCGTCGCGGCGGCGTCGTACTGGTTCAGCGGAGGGATGCCGAAGATGAGGTCCACTGTTTTGAAGATCGACGCCAAGCTGAGGTGGCGCTTGGCGACGTGTTCCCGCTTCACCCAGGGAGAAATCGCCAGGAACAGCGACCGGTAGCCGTCCACGTGGTCGAGGCCGTTCTGCGTATCGTCCTCGACCACGAAGATGACCGTGTCCTTCCAGCAGGGACTCTTCGAGATGAGATCGACGGTCAATCCCAGCGCGGCGTCGTTGTCTTGAATGTACCGCTGCGCGTCCCACGTCGGGCCGTTCGGGTGAATGTCGTTCGCGCCGCCGCCGTGATCGTTCGGATAGTAGAGATCGACGTAGCTGGGCAGCTTGCACGTTCCGACGGCGCGGTCCACGTAGTGCGCTTCGAAGACCTGCTTGAAGCGGCCGAACCGGTTGAACCGATCGGGCTGTTCAGGCAGCGGCGCGTCGGGGATGTGGGTATTGAACTCGGGGTACAGGTGATCGGTGCGATCGCGGACGATCTTCTCCATCGGCACGTTCGCGTGCTCGCGGATGCCCGTCGGTTCGGTCTGTCCGTCCTCGTCGACCAGCGCGAACTCGTAGCCATTGCCGAAGTTGACGAAGTCGAGTCCATTGCGCAGCAGGTGCGCATAGATGCCGCCGTGCTCGTTGAGGTCGTTCGGTTCGGGCGACTGAATTCGCATCCGTGAAGCCGATTCGCCCCGGATAGTTCGCGATGACGTCGGGGTCGTCACCCGAGTCGTTCTTTCGGCCACCGTACGACGCCGGCCAGTGCGTCTCCTCGATCTCCGCGGTGTAGGTGTTCGTCAGCCAGCGATGACCGTCGGAGGACACCGTGGGTTCCAGGAAGAAGTTGTCCCCGAAGGTGTAGCGCAGCGCCAGCTCGTGATGGTTCGGGCTGGCCGCCGGGCCCAGCGAGTAGGCCGGGTCCCCGTCGACGGCGACGCCGCGACGCGTGCTGGTGATGTCGCCCAGCAAAAGGTCGTGCGTCGCGTTCTCTTTGTTGATGAAGATGACGTGTTTGAGCTGCGAGCTCGCAACGCCCGCGCGATCTGGAATGGGGCCAGAACGCGGCTCCGACGACGGCGCGGCCTCGTGCTCCAGCGGCTCGAAGCCGTTGTTCCGCATCACCTGATGTGTCCAGCCGCGGAGTTCTTCGTCGCACTTCGCAAGGGGGATCACGTTCAGCGTGCCGATCACGCTGTGCTTCGGTGACAGATCCTTGTCGAAGGTTGGGCCGGCGCCGCGGCCTTTGGCGCTGGTGACGAACAGCCGGCTGCCGTCGCGGCTGACCCTGACCGCGCTTGGCCACCAGCCGGTGGGGATATGGCCTTCGACGTGGCGCTGGCCCTCGAGGGACACGACCCCCACGGCATTCAGGCCGGCCTCGGCCACGTACAGCCTACGTCCGTCGGGCGACAGCGCCAGCGAGACCGGCTCGACCCCTTTCAGGCGGCGGTCGGACCCTGGAAAGACCGACAGAGAGATCTCGTCGACCACCCGGTCGTTGCGCCCGTCGATGACGGTGATCGTGTCGTTGTTGCCGTTCGAAACGTAGACAAACCCGCGCCCCGCGACCACGGCGTTGGGGTGGCTGCCCGCGTAGGCTTTGATGCCGTCGTCCATCTCCCCGACGGCGCGTCCCGGTCCGCAGCACCGCGCGCGTTCGCGGCGCCGCGCGGTTCGCCAGGTCCAGGACGAATACCGAAGAGGACTCGCGCGCGTTGGGGCTGCCGAGGCGCGGGATGGTGACGCTGACGTCCGCGGGGATGTAGCCGCACCTGATTCCCTCCGGATCGCTGAGCGTGGCGGGCAGCCCGCTGATGGTGTTGGCATCGATCTTCCTGATGCGCGAGAGTCCTGTCGGTCTCGACCTCATCGGGGTAGCCGACGCCGGGGATGCACAGCGGGTAGTCCTGGTTCTTGTCGCCGCTCGGCGTCGCCGGTCCGAGGTGGTGGTACTGGAAGACGCCCACGTTGGTCACGTACAAGGTCCGCTCGTCGGGCGAGAGCCCGATCCCGAACGGATAGCGGCCGACCTGGGTCCGACTCACGACCGCGGCCAGGTTGTTCGGCTCCAGGATGTTGCCCGCGGCGTCGACGCCTGTCGCGATGCGCGCGGTGTCGACCGCATGCACCGAAAAGCTGCCCTGATCGACGACGTAAAGGAACCGGCCGTCGCGGGTGAGCTCCATATTGCCGGGGAAAGCGCCCTTGAAGCGGGTCGAGGGCCCCATGCTCGGCGACAGCGGGGCCGAGAGCAGATGGGCCGCTCCGTTCAGGTTCACCGAGCCGATGATCTTGCCGCTGGCGGTGTCACCGACCCAGACGTTGCCGTTCTCGCCACCCGAGGCATAAAAGCGGGCGCCGTCGGGCGAGAAGACCAAGCCCATGAAGCTCGCGTCGAGGTCGACACGCCTCGCCGACGGGGCGGCCGCAGATGATGAAGGCCTGGCCGCGCCCAGGTTCGCGACCAGCGTGACAGAAAAATGTGACGAGCCGCTATTGATCGTCGCGGCCGTCTTGCCGTCCGGCGACAACGCCAGTCCGAAGGGCTTCGGCGCGTCGGCGCTGACCTCGACGCCGGCCGGCGTGACGAAACGCCCGTTCGGCAGGACGGCCCCCGGCCTTCCGTCCACGGTGGTGAAGCGCGCAGCCGGCCGATCACCCGCCGGCGCGTGAAACGCGACGAATCCGGACCGTCGCGGAGCGGTCGACGGCGACAGCGCCGCCACTGCTACCTCTTCCGAGCGAACGGCTTCGGACGATTCCCGGTCGCATCCTGCGCCGAGAACAGCCAGGCTCAGGAGGGCAGCCACGCGGCACTGACGTTCGCATCTCGTCGCCAACCCAACTCCCGTCGCCTGATCTCGTCGCGTGGACTCCATGCGCACCTCCGAGCGACTACGAGTACCCGATGGCGCGGGTTCCAACCGCTACAGTTGTCTGACGCTTTGGTTCGCTCGACGTGTCGGCTACAACGTGCCGGTCGGCGTCACGATCGCCGCCCGATATCGCCGCCGCTCCCGCTACTGGGGGATGATATCGATGTCGCCTTCGAGAATGTCGAAGACGGGCGCGAGTCTATACGCGGGAACCCTGGCTCGTCCGAAGAACGGTCCCTGCACTTTCTGCTGCGCGCCCCGGGCAAGGGGCTGACAGGTCCCCTGATCGAATCCGCAGGTGCCGCAGATCTGGGTCAACCCGCCACGCAGCGTACCGGAGAAGCTCGACGCCAGGTCCAGGTACAGCGTCGCGGAGTCGCCGGGCGGACGGGTCACGGCGATTGTGACGCCGCCGATGACCATGGCGACGATTGGCCCCGTGAAGGGCGCCGCGTCCGCGCAATCTTCGGCCAGGTAGTTACCGACCGTCGCCGTCTCGAGGGGCGGCACCACGTACCGCGGCTCGCTCCCGGAAATCCTCGCCAGCACGTTCGGTCCGTTCAACATGGGTTGCACGCCGGCGCAGTGGAATATGTTGACGAAGGCCCTCGTTGGCGGCGTCAGGGCCAGCGTCTGCCCGGATGTCTCGGGAAGTCGCCAGTATGGCGCGCGGGCTGGATCGTTCGTGACAGTTCCGGTCGGTTCCAGCGGCGGCAACGAGCAGGGGCAGATCTTCGTCTCTGCCGTCCAATCGGCTCCGGAGGGCCTCACGTGAATGGCGCTCCAGGTATCGTCCAGCGTGACGTTCCAGAAGCTCTGGAAGTTGGCGGCGAACAGCGCCGGGTCCCGTCGTTCCGGGGACTGCTCGTAGTAGCTCAGAAAGGCCGCGACGCCGTACTTCCGCATCAGATAGCGGACGAAGGCGCCGCCCTGGCTATAGACGTCCTCGGAGGTGGACTGCGCCGCGACCACCCCTTCCCAGGGGACATCGGCGACCTCGGTCGGTTGGTCGCCCTCGCATGCGATCGACTCGGCGATTCCTTCAGCCAGGAATGGAACCGGCTGGCGCTGCTTGCGCAGGTACGCGTAGGCGTGGTTGAGCTCGTGGGAATTCGGGAGCGTGGGGGAGTCGATCTCGAGGCTCCGCTCCCAGATGCACGCCCCTTCGTCTGACTCTCCGCAAGCGGCGGTCACGTGGTCCTGAGAGAGCCAGTAATAGGTGATCTTCCCCTCCGGCATCTCGAGCATCGTGTGGACGTCTGCCCAGTGCGTCTCCAGGGCCACGCCGAACACCCTCGCCATTGAGCGTTCACTGGGCATGCCGGAAAGCCGCGCTCCTAACACTTCCGCCGCAGCGCCTCCGCTTCACGAACAGCGAGATGTCTTCTCATGTCAACCTCTCCTTCGTTGAACAACCCCCGAACCAACAACGCCTCACCGCGAGGCGCGCTCAGCCTCTCAGGCTCGTCGCCCGCTGGATACTGTGAAAAACCACAGGTCGGGTTCGGCGATCGGCGCTGCTCTCGTCCATCCGTGATGGGCGGCATGGTCATGGGTGCGGTCCTGGCGGTTCTGTCTCTCGTCGGGTGTGGACGCTCCATTCCGCCGGGTACATTTGTCGGAGAGTCGCAACATTTTCGGTTGTTCGTCGATCCCGACGCCACCGTGCCCGACGGTCTGGACGGACCGAATGGTTTGCTGGCGTTGGAGACGGAGTGGGCGGACGTCCACTCGATGCTGCAGATGCCAGACGGCAAGATCACGTATCGCTGGCTCTCGAAGGATCACACCACCGCCGCTTGCGGCGATTCAGACGAGGGGGCGTGTCTTTGGGAGCAAGACATGGAAATCGACTCACCGACGCTGCCGAATGCGCATGAGCTGAACCACGCTTACATGTATTTGCGCAGGCACCGCAAACCAATCCCATTTTTGGCTGAAGGGATAGCCGAGGCGATCGATTGCGGGGGCGATGCGCCGCTGACTGTCGAAGATGTGTCTTGGCAAGAGGTTGTGGCGGCGGACGCCACGTCTGCTGATGTTTCCGTCCAGGGCGGGGCCTTCGTTCGGTACCTCATTCGCAGGCACGGCATCGAGGCGTTTTTGCGCTATTACGAGCAGTCCCCCGAGCAGCGGGATCCAGCGCTGTTTGCGGCAAACTTTCAGAACTTCTGGAGCGCTCCCATGGATGATGCATGGACCGCCAGCCATCACGCGCCTCCCGGAACGACCTGGTTCGCGGAGACAAAGATTTTCCCCTGTTCACTACCGCCGCTCGACCCGGCCGGCGTCGTTGTGAACGATTTTGCCCGCGCACCATATTGGCCGCTTCCGGAAATGGCGGGGCAGACCTTGGCGCTCGCCGGCCGTGCGGGACAGGAGATCCTCGTCAAGGACTGCGCCGGCGTCCAGCCGGAGTTCATCCGAGAGCACCTCCTCATGCGACTCGATGGAAGTGAACCGTGGTATGTCGTCGCGCCGCTGGGAATGGCGACCGCGGACAGGTATCTGGCGGATGACTGCATGGACGCAGCCCCGTTTTCAGGGGCCATCGTCGATTCGCTCTTTGGGGGCTTCACGATCGCGCTCTCACGCCCCCCGAGCGGCTCGGCGACGGTCTACCTCGACCTGGCCTCGAGCTTCTCGGGCACTTTGCGCTCGGGCCTGGACGAGATTTGCGACACCTGCGCGTTCGACGCAGAGAGCTGTCAGCCCATCGCGTCCGGTGCGAAGCCGAAGGTACAAGGACCCTTCTTCGGAAGAGCGGTGCTCAGGTCGCAAGCGGGCCTGCCGACGTCGGATCTCTGTCGGCGTACGTCGACATCCTTGGCGACTGACCGGGCAGGGCAAGAACCCCGGTCGAATATCTGAGAGGCCGAGAGCGCGCCTCACCCGAGCGTACTTGAACCAGTCGAAAACGTTTGCACCGGACCCCGCCAGTTGGCGTCGTCCCAGGTCCGTTCCTGGTACTGGCCCCCGGTGTGGCGAGAGATGACGTCCCGCCAGAAGGTGGTCGCGGCGGCATGCTCCGCCCTCTGGCGAATCTCCCAACTTCCTTTGAACCGATTGAAGAGCGCACAGGCGACCTGACGTCCGATTCCCTGCCTTCTGTACCGGCGCATCACGAAGAACTCGGCCATGTCGAAGACTCCGACCACCCCGCTCAGTCGGCTGCGCGCGCAGACGAGCGCAAAACCACCCGGGCAGCCGTCCACTCGAAACAGGAAGGGGTGGCAGGCGGCGTCCGTCCAATACCCCTCCAGATGACCTTGGCGAAAACGCCCATCCTCGCCGACGTCCAGCCCAAGCACCTCGCTCCAGTCGTACGCATAGAGCTGGAACAGGTTCTCGATCGTCAGGTGGTCATCCGCGCTCGCCGGTACGATCTCGACAGTGGACATCCGTTCATTATGCCGCGCGGCGGCCGACGCGCGAGGCCGCCGACGGTACGCGGGCAATGCGGCCAGATTTGGAAGAGCGGTGTTAACCTTCGATCCGCCGCGCCCATGGCCCCGGACTCGAACAACGACGCCGCCGACAACACGGTCATCGGCCGCACGCTTCGGAAGCCGAGCTATCCGATCAGCGCCCGGCTGGCCGCCTACCTGGCGCGGTTCCGGCGCGAGTTGGAGCTGCCGGTCAGCTACCACCGGCTGGAAGGCTTTCGGGAGAGCGTGCCGCTGCGGAACGCGGAGGGGCAAGACACGTTGTGGGAGTCGGTGTTGTACCCGCCGGCCGAGATGGACGCGCTGAAGGTCGATCTCAAGTACGTCTACGCGCTGCTGAAGGTGCACGGCGATCTCTCGGTGGTCGACCACCTCTACGTCGACCGGATCGATTTCTGCAGCTTCGGCAACTCCCTGCCCTACCGAGTCCGAATCGTCAACAGCATCAACGAGAACCCGGACTACTTCTACGTCAAGCAGGCCGACGCCTCTCGCGTCTATGGCCTAGAGCTCGAGCACCTGTTGTCTCCCAACCGGCTCAACTACGTCACCTCCGGAGCGACCCTGGTCGAGGAGCACGTGGCCGGCGTGCCGGGCGACGTTTTCATCAAGCGCTGGCTCGACAACCGCGAGATCAAGGCCATTCGGATCGCCAAGGAGCTGGTGAAGTTCAACGAGCGCTGCTTCATCCGCCTGCTCGGCGACATGCGCAGCTACAACTTCGTCTTCGTTCTGACCCCGGACTTCGAGGGCTGGCAGGTGCGCATTCGTGCCATGGATTTCGACCAGCAGTCCTTCAACGGCCGCCGCAGCTTCTACCTGCCCCAGTTCTTCCGCGAGAACCTGCCGCTGGTCCAGTTCACGACCAACTTGCTGGACCTCAAGACCGCCTACCAGTACCAGCGCGAAGAGCGGACGCTGCTCCTCCAGCGGGCCGACCTCTCGCAGCAGCGGCTCGAGATCCTGCTCGACGCGATGAACGTGGACACCATCGCGCCGCCCGAGAACGTGATCCGGCTGCGTCAGGAGCTGGCCCAGCACTTCGGCACCGACATCTTCCTGAAGTGCGAGTCGATGGCCGCCCTGATCCGGGAGAACATGCGCCAGATCCGGATGGAGGATTCGCACGGACGCAGCCGGGTCCCCGCCGGCTGAGTGACCGCTACCTCCTAGAGGCCAGTCGTGTCGATCTCGAAGTACAAGAGGTCGCTGGCACCTCCGCCGGTCGGCAGTCCCTGGTTGGCGGCGAGCAGCAGCGTGTCACCGCGGGCGATCATCGCCAATTCGTAGACGGCGATCTCCATGCTGGTCGGGAACGACAGCCGGAGGACCTCGCCGGGCGTGGCGCTGTCGACGCGCGCGATGACCAGCGCGCCGCCCCCGTGGGACGAGATCGCCTTGGTGGCGCATTCGCACAACGCGCCCTGGGCCGCGCTGGTGCACGTGACGCCGAGGTTGCTCTGTCCGCCCTTGACCTCCGCCCAGGCGACGAAGGTCTTGCCCGAGGCCGTCCGGGCGGCCCCATATCCGGCCACCGGCCCGTCGAGCCCCAGGGTGCAGGTGGTGGGAATGGATCCGCACCCGCCTGGGGGTGTCTGCTGTTGCTCCGGCGGACAGGCGCCCGTGAAGTTCGCCACGGGCGATCCCGGGATGACCCGATCGCTCCAGACGGGGGGGGACCCGACGGCCTCAATCAGATGGACGCCGTAATAGTCATACGTCACCAGCGTCGGAAAGTGGACGGCGCCGCCCACCCCCCCCGCGAGCACGATTGGCTGCTGCGCCGTCTCGATCCCCTTGACCGCCGGGGTGGGCTGGAAGCTGGTGCCGTCGGGCCCCACCAGCTGGATCGACGTAACCAACGTATTCGGATCATCGTACGTCCCGGCGACCCAGGCTCCGCCCGAGGGGTCCACGTCGATTCCGTAAAAGCGCGTCGTCGGCCCCGGCAGGGCCATACCGCGCGCGCAGCCGTCGTGCAGGCGGACAAGACCCCCGTTGTTGCGGCGGGTATCGAGGTAACTCACGAACAGATCGCCGTTTGGGCGTCCCAGTGCGGCGAAGGAGTACGAAGACGGCGGTACGTCGGTCACGGCGCCCAGGTTCCAGCCCGAGCTCGTCTCCTGCAGAATCGTCACTTGGCCATCATCCGCGATGATCGCGCGGTCGCCGCCGACCGAGGTCACGAGCGGCATCGGGGTCAAACCCGCGAACTCCTGCGCCTCGGGCGGCGCGCCCGCGGACATGGTGTACAGGCACGAAAACAGCGCACCCGGCGACATGAACTGCAGCATCACCGACGCACCAGTGGTCCCGATCGGTGCGATCGTCGGGTAGTCGCTCTCTCCGGAGGCGGTCAGCCGATCGTAAGCCGTGACCGGACAGTGCGCCGCGCCCGCGCAGAGCGACGCCGGGTCGATCGCCTGCGCCTTGGCCACGCACCGGGTCGAGACGGTCGGCGGAATCCGTCGGGCGCGTCGTCAGGCAGCCGCCCGCGTCGGGCGTCACGGCGTGGTCGGTACCGCCGTCGTGGCGCCCACCCCCGGCACCGCCGCGCGCGCCGACGGCGGCATCGCGGACGTCGGTGCCGCCGTCGTGTCCTCCGGCGGCGGCGTGCCCCGCCGCGCCGCTCGAGGAGCACCCGACCGAGGCTCCCACAGCCACCATCCCCACCAACAACGCGAACAGTCCCCGATCCGATTCGACGCTCGACCGCACGGGCGACATTGTCGCCGGGGGCACGTGCGCGAGCAACCTCCCGTCAGCCGAGTCGCAACACGATCCGTGGCCATTCAGCTGGCTTTGAACGCCCCGCCGGCGCGCCGCCCCGGGACGAGCCCGAGTCGACGCGCTTCCCGCCCTTACTGCTTGCAGCAGCTGTAGGTCACGTAGCGCGAGCCGCCGGCGCAATCTCCAACGGCCGAGTAGGAGTCGAGGCGGAGGCCGGACTTCTGGCAGTCATCGGAAGCCAGGGACTTCCAGTCCGAGGTCGACTTGCAGACCGCCTCGCCGCCCTGCTTCCGCGTCTCGCATACCGGCGGAGGTTTGATACCGAGAGCGCAGCGGCCGGCATTGCACAACGCGGCCTTATCCGCGCAAGTGTCGACGTCGCACTTCGGCCCGGGTGGATTTTCGTCGCAGATGGGCGGGCGGCAAGGAACGCTGAGCCTCCTGCTGCATCGGAAGACGATGACGGCCGGTGTTCACAGGTCGAACGCCCAGCCGACCAGCACGTTGGCGAGAAGTCCGGATTCCCCCTGCTGGGCCGGCGGATCGACGAAGGTCCGACCGTTTGGACCGTGCAGCGTGACACCTTTGCCGGCAGTCGAGTAAACGTTGGGCCAGTAACGGGCGACCAGGGCGACGTTGAAGCCTTTCCAGACGAAGTACCGCCAGCCCAGCTCCGCACCGACGGTGAGGACCGTGTAGCCGGTGTGGTCGGCGGCGGTGTCCACCGTGAAGCGGTGCACTTTGACGTCCGCCAGGACCCAGAGCTCGTCGATCAGCACCACGCCGATGCCTCCCCCGGTCGTCCACGGCATCTTGACCGCGGCGCCGGCCGCCTTCTGGTCCGCTGTCTCGAACCGGGCGTAGTCCAACCCCTGCCCGTGCGAGTAGGTCGCCACGAACCGGCGGTATCGGACCTCGACGGCGGAGTTGAACCCGTGCAGGAGGATGGGCTGGCTTAGCCCGTAGTTGAAGGCCAGCTCGACGCCCCGTGGTTGGTGAGCAGAGAGCTGGAACCGGTGCGAGGGGAACTGGCTGTCCCCCGCCGAGGAGCCATGCCCCGGCGAAGGCTCTCGAGCGAAGGCGGGCGACGCGACAAACAAGAGGCTCGCGGTGACGACTGCCCTGATTGCGATTCGGTACATGGCTCCCTCCTTTAGGGTCTGGATAAGTCACCGCCAGGTGACATAGCGGGCAAATTTTTATCGGCCGCGAAGGGCGCCGAGCACCATGGCCCGCGCGGCCAAGGCCAGTCGACCCCAGCCTCCGTCCGTCAGCAGGTCGATCCCGTTGAACACGCGGATGCGGCGCGATCGCACGAGCAGGTAATGAACCCCGCCGGCGAGAATGGCGGAGACGGCGGGCAGGTCGACCGATCCGGGCAGTCCGGCCGCGAGCGCGCTCATCAGCGCCAGCCCGCGCCGCTCGCGCACCTCCTCGAGGCGCGCCGTCACCTCGTTCCGCTCGATCAGCTCCCAGGCCAGGATCTCGCGTGTCAGCGGCCGGATGCGCAGATGGTGCACGTAGCTTTCGACGACGCGCTCCACGCGCGCCTGCAAGGGCAATCGCGCCAGCTCGTCGAGTGGGCCGCCCGCCATCTCCTCGGTCGTCGGCCAGAACGCGGTGCTCTCGGCATACGCCTGCAGGAGCTGCCCAAAACCGCCGAAATACCGATAGATCAGAGCCTTGTCGGCGCCGGCTTCCTGCGCGACAGCGTTGACACCCAGACGGCGGAACCCCTCACGGGCCAGGATCGATCCGATGGCGTCGATCAGGCGGCGCTTGGTGGCGTCCGCATCACGCGGACGGGCCGCCCTCCCCTTGCGCGCGCGCGGCCGGCCCTTGACGATCCCGCGCCGAACAGCCGACATGAGGCGAAGCTATGTCACCTGTCGGTGACTTGTCAACGGACCACTTCACGACACCGCTGGCGACCAAGAGAATCGAGGCGGATGCTCATCGTGATTCGTGAGGCCATTACGTCACGCGAGCAGTGGACGGAATCAGCCGCCTCGCGACGGGCGAGCGACGACCAATCGCCGCTGGCAGACACGCGCGCGCCTCCCGGGCCGGGAGATGATCTGGTGATGAGCTGGCGCGACGGCTCGGTCGCGCCAACCATCACCGACGAGATACCGGACTGGTTCTTCCAGCGCGTGGCGTGTCGCTGGCGCGGGCGCTGGAGCCGTCCAGATTGCGATCCCGAGACCCACGCTTGCACGGCGCTGTTCGATGCCACCGTCCGATGTGATTCGGCCAGTTACCCGATCAGCGTTGCGGTCGCGGCCGACAAGCGCGCTGTGACGGCGCTGCCTCTTCCGGTCACACACGCCGACCCCGAGGAATAACGCCGGGCCTCGTTCGTTGGTACCGGCACCGTTCGGGTTGCTGGGCTGCTGGCGGAACGGGCCGTTTTTGGCAGCGCCTGGGACAATTTTTTGCCCGCGAGCGCAATGGGGTTGAACGGCGTTCCGCCCACCGGCTACATGGCTCTTTTACGCACGCTCAAACAGAGGAGAAGCCATGAAGAACTCGATTTCTGCCCTGCTTCGAGGGTCGATTGGGGCGCTGGCCCTCATCGCGACGTCTTGCGCGCAGGGGGACGAGTCCTCGAGTTACGACGAGGTTGCGACGGCGACGGAGGCGACCCCACACCCGGTCGCCACAATCGACTTGAAGGACGGACACGCCATCGAATTCTATGATTTCGGGAACGAGGTTCTAATTAGCGAAATCGGAAAAGCCGGCACCGACCATGTCCTCAATGAGGGCAACACCCCGTCGGCCTTGGTCAAGAACGGGGTCGCTCGCGAGGAAGTGCTGAGTCGAGTCTGGTCGTCCATTTCCCACGACGGTGCCGTTCCGCGGTCCCTGCTGGATATTCAGGCCCGCTGGAAAGCAGCGCCTCCCCCGGAAAGCACCAGGAACTCCGGCGAGGTCGTCCACAGAGTTCCGGCAGCGGTGATCAGCGGACCGGCTGCGGCGTCGCCGGTTACCAATGTCTGGAGGATGCCGCCGCCGGCGTGCGGGAATGGCTGCTGCGATACCAACTGGATGAGCGGTTTCGGCGCGTGCATGCCTCAGCTCTGGGATGCGGGTTTTTACACCCACTGGAACGGGGGCTACAGCTGGCTGGACTTTGAGTACGTCGATCACTTCAGCGGCTTCGCCTGCGCTGGGATTGGAACGAGCTCGTACCACGTGCATGTCAGCGACGGGAGCGATTACACTTGGCCGGTCCCCGAGGGCACTTACCGGACGTACGATTGGGATTCGGGATTCTGGGGAATCAACCGGGGCGTTTATAGTAGCGCGAACAGCTGGTCCGACCCGCATCTGCATTCGTTCTGCGGGGGAGCCTACTAGGACTCGATTCTCATGGCAGGTCGGCCGGAGCGAGTTTACAGCGCGGCTCATCCATCGCGGGCGCTCCGGCACACGCCCGAATCCGCCAAAGGTGCGGCGGCGCGGATCGGGGCGAGCCAGCCCCTCGGGGACAGTCGGCCGACGTTCTCGAGGCTTTGCCCCAGCGCCCTTGGTCCGCGGGCGGGCGTGACCTACTTCGCCTGCGCGGCGACGAGCTTCTTGAAATCGTCCTTGCCGCTCTTCGTCAGCGCGTAATTGTCCAGGTCCTTGTGACAGCCCTCACACGTGAACTTCTGACCTTTGGCCTTGGCTTTCTTGACCATCTCTTTCATGTCTTTCTTGGCGGCAGCGCGTCCTCCGCTGGCGCACGCTTTGCCGACCTCGCTGTCGGGCTTCGTCGCGATCGTGCATTTCGCCGCATCGGCGGCGCGTGCGCCGCCACCGAGCAGAGTAACCAACAGTACCGCTAGAGCGGACCGGCGAAGAACTTGGGACATGGGTGAGCTCCTCCAATGTGTGGTCAGGTACCACGAGCGCGTGCACCCCAGGCACGCCTCGGTTGGCTTGGGACGATAGTGGCACAAAACGCGACCTGCCTGGTTTTGAGCGCCGAAGGTACTCTCCCGTGGGCCAGCGCGGACGAAATGACGAAAAGGCAGATCGCGAAGATCGTCGCGAAGATCGCTAGACGCGGCGTCGTGGCCGGGCTGGTCTGTTTGGCCCTGCTGCAGGTCGCGCCTGCCAAGCTGGTGGGAATTCCCACCGAAGACATCGGCACGAACCCGCCGGAGCGGTTCGCCCTTGACGCATCGCCAGAGGTCGTCGCGATCATGCGGCGTGCTTGCTTCGATTGTCACACCAACGAGACCCGGTGGCCCCTTTACGCCCGCATCGCGCCGGGCTCGTGGCTGATGGCGCGCGATGTCCATAAGGGACGCAATCACCTGAACTTCTCGAAATGGGGCGACGCCGACGAAGACGAGCGTCAAACGGATCGCGAGAGTTGCTGGGATCAAGTCGAATCGGGCGCCATGCCTCCCTGGTTCTATGTCTTTCCTTTTCACCGAGACGCCAAGCTGTCCGACTGGGACAAGGCGCGTCTCAAGACGTACTTCTTGCAAGACCATCCCGTGAAGAACTGACCTGGCTCGCGGTCATCGGCGGTCGCGCTCTGGTGGGTCGTGACAAGGGAGAGCTTCGAATTGGGTGAGACGTTCAACCGTCGGCGACTCGGAGTCGCCGTGATGGCATTTTTGATCACGCTCGCTGAGGCGTCGCGCGCCGAGGCGTACACCTGGATGATCCGCTACGGGCACGGGAGCTGCGTCTCGTGCCACATCGACCCGTCCGGAGGTGGGTTGCTGACCGCTTACGGGCGCGACGAAGGTGCCGACGTATTGCGGACTCGCTGGTCAGCCAACCCGGATGATGAGGCGATCAGCCACCGGGGCAGGTTTCTCTGGGGTGCTTTCAATACCCCTGAATGGTTGTTGCTGGGTGGGGCGTTCCGGCCGGCAGTCTTGATCACGCAGGTTCCCGAACAGACCGGCGGAACGAACACCACGAGCCAGCTCATCTTCATGCAGGCCGATCTCCGGGCAGGGATCCGGGCCGAGGGATGGCGCGCATCGGCCAGCATCGGCGTAATCTCGAACAGCTCGTACGCGTCGGTCTCCGGCCAGCTCGTCTCACGGGAGCACTGGGTTGGCTACGCGTTCGACGGTGACACCTATGTCGTTCGCGCAGGCCGCATGAACCTGCCCTATGGCCTGCGCATCATCGAACACAATGCCTGGATACGCGCGGAAACCCGGACCGACATCAACGATGAGCAGCAGCACGGGGTGGCCTTCGCCTACAACAACCAGTTCCTGAGGGGCGAGGTCATGGGCATTGTCGGCAACTACCAGATCAGCCCGGACGCCTTCCGCGAGCGCGGTTACAGCGCGTACGCCGAGGTCACGCCTCACACGGGATACGCGATCGGTCTGAGCAGCCTGGTCACGCGCGCCACCAAAGATCTCGTCCTGAACGTCCCCAATACGCGCCAGGGCCACGGGATTTTTGCGCGGGCCACACCGTGGACGCCCCTGGTGCTACTCGGGGAAGCCGACCTCACCATCCAGGACCCGACCGGCGCGCCGCACGCGACCGGGGTGGCCACCTTTCTACAGGCGGACGTCGAGCCCCTGCAGGGGCTTCACTTGCTCGGGACCGGTGAGACGTGGCGTCCTGGTGGGCCTGAGGCGCTGACGTCCTATGGCGCCTGGGGTTCGGTCGACTGGTTCATCGGATGGCATGCTGACCTGCGGCTTGACTACGTCTGGCGATCGATGACCCAGGGTGGAATGCGATTGGAGGGCCGGTCCTCCGTGATCCAACTTCACGTGTACCTGTGATGAAGCGCGCGCTCTCTCTCGGCGCCGCGGGCGCTTTCGCCGCATGGGCACATGCCGCGCAAGCGCGCGAACAGTTCCCGCGTGTGATCGCCCGGGAGCTGAATGCGCGACAGGACCCGGCCTGCAGCGTCTGCCACCTGGGCGCCAAGACCAGCGGCGCGACCGTCTTCACGGCGTTCGCTTGGACGATGCGTGCCCACGGGATGTCGGGATCCCCATCGACCCTTCAGAGCGCAATTGCGCGCGTCAAGGCCGACAACGTCGACAGCGACGGCGACGGCGTCCCCGACTGCCAGGAGATCGTCGCCGGTACGGACCCGAATGCACCGGGCACCGCGACCGACATACAGGACCCGCAGCTCGGCTGCCAACTAGGTGGCGGGCCACCCGGGCGTCCCGCCGCG
This sequence comes from uncultured Pseudomonadota bacterium, assembly GCA_963737345.1. Classification (GTDB taxonomy): domain Bacteria; phylum Myxococcota_A; class Polyangia; order Fen-1088; family Fen-1088; genus JADGRB01. The sequence goes on from CAVTSM010000003.1 coordinate 1,113,343, forward strand.
GCAGGTTCAGCGATTCTGCTGGTGTGGTTTGTCCGACGTCGCCGCTCGTCGCGCGGCCGGGCTGCAAACGGCTGAATCAGAGCGGTCTGGGCCTCGCTCAGGAGGTCGGCCCTCGGGTTCATCATCATGGGGCTCGCTCAAGGCGTCGGAGCAAAGGTGCAGCCGCCTCTCACGGCGGAGGACCGACCATGTTGATTGAAGCGCCGTCAGACGATCCGGCGGGCCTCACGTCCGAGGAAGCCCGAGCGCGGCTCGCCAGTCACGGGCCCAACCGGCTCGTCGGACGCGAGCGCGCCGCGTGGCTGAAGGACGTCGTATCGCTCTTCCTCGATCCGATGGCGGTGATGTTGCTCGTGGCTGCGGGCGTCTACTTCCTGCTCGGCGAACGACGAGACGCCATCGTGATGCTGGCCGCCCTGGTCCCCGTCATCGGCGTGGACGTCTTCCTCGAAGCACGGTCCCGCGCTGCATTGAAGAAGCTCGCGAAGAGCGTCGCGCCACGGGCGCTCGTCATCCGCGACGGTCGAGAGAGCACGGTCGACACCGCCGATCTGGTCCCAGGGGATCTGTTGGTGCTGGCCGAAGGAGAGTTCATTCACGCCGACGGCATGGTCCGGTCCGCGGCCAACCTCGCCATCGATGAGTCGTCGTTGACCGGTGAGTCCGAACCGCAGGTCAAGCGCCCCATTCGAGCGGCAGGAATCGAAATCGCGCCCAGTGAGGCGCGGTTCTATGCCGGCTCGGTCGTGCTGGCCGGCCACGGTACCGGCGAGATCGTCGCCACCGGGCGCAGCACGCGCTTCGGGGAGCTCGCGCGGCTGGTTGCCGACGCGGACACGACACAGACGCCGCTTCAGCGCCGGGTGGGCCGTCTCGTCAAGAAGCTCGCCGTGGTGGCGGGCGCGGTCGCATTGGCCGTCGTGGTGCTCGGCCGCTGGCGCGGCCTGGCCTGGGGCGAAGCTCTGCTGGGTGGGATCAGCATCGCCATGTCGGCCGCTCCAGAAGAGTTCCCGCTGGTGTTCACGCTCTTCCTCAGCATGGGCGCTTGGCGCCTCACCAAGCGCGGTGTGCTGGTTCGCCGCCTGGCCAGCGTCGAGACGCTCGGCTCGACGACCGTGATCTGCACGGACAAGACAGGAACGCTCACGCAGGGTCAGTTCGTCCTCGAGCAAGTCGTTCCCCTGGGCGGCGCGACGCTGCTCGAGCTTCTCGAGGCGTCGGTGCTGGCCTCGGAGGTTCCGCCCAGCGATCCGATGGAAAGGGCGATCCGGGCCTACGCGACGGCGCACGGCCTCGACGTCCAGAAGCTGACGGGGAGCTCGACGCTCGTCCGCGACCACGACTTCGATCCCGTTGGAAAGCACATGTCCCACGTCTGGTCGCCGGCCGACGGCTCGACGGCGATCCGGATCGCCGCCAAAGGCGCGCTCGAAGGAATCCTGGAACATGCCACTTCAGGCACCCCGGAGCGCGCGGCCGTCGAAGCCGCGCACACGCAGCTGGCGTCGGAGGGCTTCCGGGTGCTCGCGGTGGCGGGACGCAGCGCCCCCACTGGAGGGCAAGGCACCAGGCAGGAGGACGAACGTGACCTCCGCGTCGTCGGCCTGCTGGGGTTTCGCGACCCAATGCGCCCGGAAGTCCCGGGAGCCGTCCGGGAATGCCAGGCTGCGGGCGTCCGGATCAAGGTGGTGACCGGCGACCACGCCCTGACGGCTCACGCGATCGCCGAGGCCGCAGGCATTGTCCACCGCGACGACGCGATCGTCACGGGCGAGCAACTCGCGAACGCCAACGAGGGCGCGCGCCGCCGTTTGATCGTCGACGCAGCGATCCTGTCCCGGATCTCTCCCGCCCAAAAGCACCTGATCGTGCAGACGCTGCAGAGCGAGGGCGAAATCGTCGCGATGACCGGAGACGGCATCAACGACGCGCCGGCGCTGAGGCGCGCCGACATCGGCGTCAGCATGGGCAAGCGCGGCACCGACGTCGCTCGCGCCGCCGCCGACTTGGTCCTGCTCGACGACGACTTCGCTTCAATCGTCGCCGCCGTGGCCGCGGGGCGGAAGATCTTCCTCGACATCCAGCGGGCGTTTCTCTACCTCATCGCCTTCCACATCCCGATCGTCGGACTGGCGCTGCTCCCACCGATTGCTGGCCTCCCGCTGCTCCTGATGCCGCTGCACCTGGTCTGGATGGAGCTCATCGTTCATCCCGTCTCGGCGCTGCTGTTCCAGGGTGACGCACCGCCCGCCGATCTGATGCGCCGCCCTCCCCGCGATCCCAAGGCACCGATGCTCCCCCGCACCTCGGTTCTCCGTTCGGCCGTCTCGGGCGCGCTGTTGACGATCGCCGTCTTCGCGCTCTACGCGTCGAACGCCCTCGGAAGCGCTGACCACGCCCGAGCCATGGCCCTGGCCACGCTCATTGTCGGCTACCAGATCCTCGCGCTGGTCGAGCGCGCGACGTCCGCTCAGGGACCGAGCGCCTTCCTGCCTCGTTCGTTCCGTTTCTGGATCATCTGGGGCGCCGCCGGGATCAGCCTTCCGATCCTGATGTATGTTCCGAGCACAGCGACCCTGTTCAGCATCGCTCCCCTGTCCGCGCGCGGATGGCTGATCGCAGCCGCTGCCGCCTTCGCCGCGGTTGGATGGCGCATCGTCCTCGCGCTCCGACCGCGCGGCCAGGCCCGCTGAGTTCCGCAGACGCCTCCCGTTTCGGAGCTGCCTGCTTGGCGGCGGCCAGGGGTACTTGCCGGTACACGACGTTGGTGGAGACGAGAGATGGCGATCCCTGGATGGCGATTGATGCGTTTCGCGGCCGTGCTGGCCGCGCTCGTGCTGGGCGGCGGCTGCGTCGGCCAGATTGGTGGCGCGGAAAACGATTCCACGCCGGGCAGCGGAACTGGAGGGCCGAGCAGCTCCTCGGGGGGCGCCACGGCGAGCGACGGTTCGACCGCGTCCATGGAGACCGGCGGCTCGATCGGCGCGTCAGGAACCGGCGGTTCGACCGGATCCGCCGCGACGGGCGGCTCAATCGGCTCACCAGCGAGCGGCGGTTCGACGGGATCCACGGCGACCGGTGGTTCGGCCGGCGCGACGACGGTGGCGACCGACCTGCCGTGTGAGGTGGCCACGCTGCTCGCGAACAAGTGCGCCACCTGTCACGGACCGCATCCCGCGGGGGGCGCACCGATGTCGCTGACGAATTACGCCCAGATGATGGCCCCGGCGATCTCCGATCACACGAAGACGATGGCGGTGGTCGCGGTGGCCCGGATGATGAACACCACCGCGCCAATGCCGCCCGTCGCCTACCCACAGGCCACTGCCGCTGAAATCAGCGCGGTGCAGAGCTGGATCTCGGCTGGCTATCCGACGACTGGCTGTTCCGCGGTGACGGCCACGAACCCTCCGGACGCCGGAATGCCACCGCCCGATCCGTTCTCGGTCGCGCCAACCTGCACCAGCCACAAGACGTGGACGGGAGGTACGGAAGGATCGGGCTCGATGCAACCCGGGGTGGCGTGTATCAACTGCCACAAGTCATCCGGTGGCGAGGCGCCGCGGTTCACGATCGCGGGAACGCTGTATCCGACGGCGCACGAGCCCAACCAGTGCAACGGCGTGAACGGCAGCACGGCTGGCGCGAAGGTCGTGATCACGGACGCCAACCAGAAGGTCGTCACCCTGACCCCCAACAGCGCCGGGAACTTCTATTACACCGGCACGGTTGCGACCCCGTTCCACGCCAAGATTACCGACATGAACGGCGAGCGGGACATGGTGGCCGCGCAGACCTCAGGCGACTGTAACTCCTGCCATACGCAGAATGGCACCATGTCGGCACCGGGCCGGATGATCCTGCCCTGACGAGAAATCGTCCTGGCTGCGGGATTCACGCGGCAGACACGCAGGGTTTGCGCTGAGTGATCACCCGAGCGCTCAATCTGCGCCGCTGCGGATGACGGCAGGGGCGGGCCTGCAGGCTTCGGCTGGCCCGCATGTTGCGTCTGGATTACCCGTGATGATGACAAGCACCATTACCGAGCGCTCGTCGGATTCCTGCAGCGAACTCGAGGGGGGCCAGCACCGTCCGACGGCTGCGGCCCGCAATATTCTCGGAGCGCTGCTGGGGTTCGCCGCTCTCAACGCGTTCGCGGGCGGGTCCTACGGGCTGCTTGGTGCGAAGGGCGTTCCCAAGGACTGGCTCGAGGGCAGCCCGTTCCGGAGCTATTTCGTGCCGAGCTTGATCCTCGTCGTGATCGTCGGCGGGAGCTTCCTCTTGGCAGCCGTAGCCGTATTCAGGCGCTGGCGGCACGATCGATTCCTGACGATCGCCGCCGCCGTGGTCGTCTTCGGTTGGCTTGCCACCCAGGTCGCGATCATCGGGTACGTCTCTTGGATGCAGCCCGCCACGGCCATCGCAGGCGCGCTGGTCCTGCTGCTGGCCCAGCGGCTGCCATCACCGAGCTCGGCAGGTCGCGTGCGCCGGAGGACACGTGACGCCGCCCCACAGCACGCGGTGGAATAACGAGGCGCTTATCGAATCAGCAGACTCGCGGCGCTAGCGGTTCGGCGGACGCTCGGCGTCCTCCGTGGGTCCCGAACAGCGGCAACTCACGCTGCGTCAGAATTTACTGGATCCGAAATGAAGAAACGCGGCCCCTGAGGTGGGGGCCGGTAAGCCTAAAAAATCGCTTACTTGCAGTGCGAGGACGGGGACTTGAACCCCGATGGCTGTTAACCGCTAGCACCTCAAGCTAGTGCGTCTACCAGTTCCGCCATCCTCGCGTTCGAAGTGCCTGTCTTTAGCGGACTTAGCGGCGGTGAGTCAACGCTTAATGTGTGCGGGAACCGTCTCGAACGTCCCGCGTTCCCGCACACCGCGTCAACCGGTCAGGCTCCGGGGAGGCCGCCCACGAAACCGCGGGCGTGGGAGCTACACGACTATTCGGAGAGAGGGCGCGCGATCAGGACAGGCGGTAGATGCCGTCGACCACGTGCCAGGTGGCGACGACCGTCACCTCGACGAGCTTTTCGGTGCGCTCGCTGTCGTGCACGACCATGTGCTCGGCGGTGCAGAGCGCCTGAAGCTGGCGGAGGAACCTGGTGATCACGCGCCGGTCGGAATCCGCGATCCAGCGGCTGATCCGATCGACCAGCATGTTCTGGTGCTGCTGGATGAAGCGGGCGGCGGACTGCGCGTTGGCGGTCAGCGCCGACAGGCCGCGCCCGGACGCGCCCCGGTGGCCCGGCTTGCGCTCGAAGATCTCCAGCAGGTCCTTGCGGTACTCGAGGATGTCCTGATCCAGGGCGTCGCCGATGTCGAAGTACTCGGCGACCGTCTCCTTGAGCTCGGTGTAAGGCACGCGCAGGCCCAACCGGACGTTGGGTGGATTCCCGCGGCACGCGCCTTCGATGCCCACCACGCGGTCGACGTACTCGAGCTTGGCGAACGCCACCTGCCAGTCGCGGTAGCGCCGCCGCCAGGGGCCGCCCTCGATCCACACGGCGAAAGTTTCTGCCCAGTCCTCGTCGGGGTGCTTCTGCGCGTAATGGTACATCCCGGCCCGGTGCAGATAGCGAACGTAGTCGCGGCTCCACGGGTTCGGGTTGTACATCTCGCGGTACGGGCGCCGGAAGTCACCGAAGGTCTGCGTCCAGTCGCGCCTCCGCCACAGCTCGAACGCGTAGTTGATCGCGTGTCCCGCCTCGTGGCGGAGATACATCAGCACCTCTTCGCGCGTGTACTCGAAGAGGTGGTCATTGACCAAGCCCCACAGCGCGCGGGTTCGCGAGGTACCAGGGGATGTTGATGCTGACGGCGCGGTCCGCGGTCCAGAAGTCGTCGTCGCCCAGGTAGTAGGCCGGCACGAAGGTGATCCCTTTGGCGCGCAGCTCGCCGATGACCTGCTCTACACATTCAGCCAGGGTTCCTTCGGGCCGCAGGTCCAGATCACAGATGCGCGTGGCCAGCAGCTTCTGCTGCCCCACCTCCCGAAGTACCGTCGTCGGCAAGATCGGCGCGGCGCCGCGGGATGATCTCTGCCGGGTGCGAAGAGCCGCGACCGCCATGGCGCCTTTCGTTTATCATGCCCCCTGCCCTCCGGCCCGCCAAAACCTTTACAAAAATATTCCCGCGATTGCGGCCGGCTATCACCTTAATTTCATTTGGCTATCTAGCATGCAAACCCGGTCCTGGAAGTTGTCATGGGCATGGGTCCCAAATGCCGTAATATCGCGACGGACCGCGGCATGAGGTTCGGGAGAAGTCATGTGGCGGCGCGGGTCTAGCTGGTCTCGAGCGGCTCTGGTCATGTCCGTGTACCTGGTGCTGGCCGGGGCGGCGCTGGTGTGGGGAAACCTGCGCGGCCACCCGGACGTCTGGCGCCTGGGCGGGGGTGAACCAGCCCTGGCGATGACGCTCGCCAGCCTGCTCTGCGGGCTGGCGGCGGGGCTCTTGGTCGTATTCCTGTCCCGTCTGGCCCTCTACCGGTACGAGTGGGCACGCGCGCTTCACCGCGAGCTGCGCCACATGCTGTTCCCCCTGACAGACGCCGAGATCGTCGTCCTGGCCGCCGCCTCGTCCGTCGGGGAAGAGCTATTTTTTCGCGGGGCGTTGATGCCCGCGGTCGGGCTGCTGCTGTCGAGCGCCATCTTCGCCCTGCTGCACATCGGGCCCAAAGCACGCCACCTGCCCTGGACCGCCAGCTCGTTCGGGGCCGGACTGCTGTTCGGCGCGATCTTCCTGTGGACGGGCGACCTGACCGGCCCCATCGCCGCGCATTTCCTGGTGAACTACATGAACCTGCGCCACGTCGCGCAGGTCGAGCTGCGCTGAGACGCTAGCGGCGCACCATGCCGACGGGGCGCCATCCGCCTCCGCGCTGCCCCAGCACCAGGATCAGCATGTCGGTCTTTCCGATCGACACCGCCGAGTAGAGCTGCCCCCCGGTGTCCTCGAGATCGGGCGGAAGCTTCCCTATCGCGGCACGCAGGGCGGCCGCGGTGACCAGACGGACGGAGGTGGGGCGCTTCACGCCCTCGGACATGAGGTCGGCCAGCATGGGCTGCAGATCGCCCCGTCGCGTGACGGTCCTGCCGTTGGTCTTGAAGGGCAGCGCGGCCTGATCCAGAAGGCGGCCGAGGTCGCCGCCGGCCAGCGCGGCGAACCAGCGCAACGCCGCGTCGTTTGCCTCGGCGTCCCCCGTATTGGGAGGCGTGGCGTTCTCGGCAGCGGCCGCTGTACCGGCAGGCGAAGGCGGCGGCGCGGGGCTGCCGGCCGACTCGGCGGCGGCCACCTCGCGTTCCAGCGCGGCCCGCTTCCCGCGGTGCGCCTCGTCGCCGTCCAGACGTTGCAGGCGCCGCTCGCCTCCGGGCGGTGTGGCCGGGGCCGCGGGCGCGGCGGCCGGGCGCGGCGGATCCAGCAGCGTCGGTTTGTCGCCGGCGGCTGAAGCGTTCGCCAGGATGTACGGTTCGGCGCCCGACGTGGCGCACTGCCGTTCGTCCCGATAAAAGCGCCAGTGGACGTAGATCTTGCCGTTGGACGAGCGGATCCCGCGCGGCGGATCCGGGTACGGCCCGGCTGTGTAAGCCACGTCCACGGCCGCGACGTCGTACTCCATCAAACCCGACGAACGCGCGACCCCGATGCGATCGACGGTCCCGTCCCCATTGAGGACAATCTCGAGCTCGGTCACCAGGTTGCGGTTGTTGAACGGGCTGGAGCCGGGCTTGTCGTCCCACTCTTCCAGCTGCCCGAAGCCCCACAGCTCGTGGATGCTCCGGTGCATGCGGGCGATGTACGCGGCGAACGGCGCGGCGCGCGTGTTCAGCGCGGTCTGGTTTCCCGGCCGCACCTCGGGGATGAAATTTTCGACGGCCGCCCGCACGCGCGCCAGCTTCTGCTGGAACTTCCCCTGGCGCGTCGAACGCGTCTGTTGCGCCAGGCGCCGCTCGGCGTCAGCGGCCGCGCCGAACATGTACTCGTAGTCCTTGGCCGACAGCGCCAGCTTCATCTTGTTGCCGTCGGGCACCTGGGCCGGGTCGCTCTTGTCGCCGCGGTCGCGCGCGAGGGCAGCGGCATCTCGCCGTCGGCCGCGTGCGGCAGCGACAGGTCGGCCGTCTCGGGCGTCAGCTCGTGGTGCTTGGGCGCTGGATCGCGAAGCGCCAGCAGCGACTTGCGCGTCTGTTCGCGCTCGTCGCGCGGCTGCGACACTTCCGGGTTCTGGTGGGGCGTCACCTCGGGCGCGCTGCGGCCCAGCAGCGACTTTTGCTCGTCGAGCTGCGCGATCTTCTGCGTCCTGCGCGCCCGGGTGATCGTCCTGGCGCTGGGACTTTGCGGACGCGGCTTGCTGCCCCTGCTGGTTCTTCAGCAGGTTGGTGTCCTCGGCGCGCGTCTCGACGGCGACGCGGTTGTTCTTCTGGGCCAGGAACTTCGCGTCGGGCGGCGGCGGAACGTCCTTGTCGTTGTCGAGGTCCACCATCTTCTCGTGCGCTTTGCGCTCGGGCGGCGGTGGCGGCGGTGGCGGCGCGGCCGGCTGGGGGGGCGGAATCGCTACCTCGGGCTCGGGCTTCGGCGGCTCCGGCTTCTTCTCCTGATTCTTCTGGGTCTGCTCCGGCGGCTTGACGGCCGGCTTCTTCGGCTTGTCTTTGTCGGGCGTCGCCTTGACGGGCGGCTCCGCCGTTTCGGGCGTCGGCTCGATGGGCGGCAGATCGTCAGGCAGCGCGGTCTGGTCGGCAGCCTGGAACGCGACGTCCACCTCCTCGGCCTTCTGCGCCTCCTCTCGCCCGCCGTACACCCAGGCCGCGATCACCAGCGGCGCGACGAGATTGAAATGCAGCAGCAGCGATATCAGTGCGCCGCGCGAAAGGGACCCGCGCGCGCGTTTTGCTAACCGCTGCTGCATCGGAGGGCGTCAGCGTAGCACGCGAATCGCGCCCGGATGCAGGAACGTCGAATTGCGGTTAGCTCAGGCGCGCTGCATCTTTCGATAGACGCCGACCACCAGACCGATGAGGTTCACGGCCTTGAAGTCGCGCTTGCGGACGAAGATCGGCTGCATGGCCGCGTTGGCCGGCTGAAACCGGATGGTGTCGCCTTCCGGGTAGTACCGCTTCACCGTCGCCTCGTCGTTGATCATCGCGACCACGATGTCGCCCCGGTTGGCCTGCAGCTGCTTGCGCACGAAGATGTAGTCGCCGTCGAAGATGCCGTCTTCGATCATCGAGTCGCCCTTCACGCGCAGCGCGAAGACTTCCTTGGTCTGCCCGATGAAGAAGCGATCGACCTTGACGGTGTCCTCGACGTTCTCGACGGCCAGCAGCGGCGCACCGGCCGCGACCCGCCCGATGATCGGGATCTCGACCATGTCCTCGTCGCGGGTGGGCGAGCGGACCGGGCCGCGCGGGCCGACGGGCCGCAGCGCGCGCGACTTCAAGTCTTCACGCTGCAGGTGCCCCTTCTTCTCCAGCGCGCGCAGGTGATCGTTCACGCCGTTAGTCGAGCGGATCCCGAACTGCAGGCCGATCTCGCGCAGCGTCGGCGGATATCCCCGCTCGCGGATGGACTGGGTGATGAACTCGAGGATCTCGCGCTGGCGATCCGTGAGGATGCCCCGCGTATCGTCCCGAACCAGCGTCAGCGAGCCCATCGAATCCTCCTCGGCGTTGTGTCCGTCCCCATACCTGAACATACGTAAGGTACGGAACAAATGTCCGGTATGTCAAATAAATCGGCCCTCCGAGTTGGAATTTCGTACGTCCGACCGGCGGTGACGGCCGTAGTTCATCCATAGCGATGAGCGCAAAAACAGCAGCTCTTCCGTACTTTTGGCGTGCGACCGGTGAATCCGTCGCGAATACTTTTCGACCGTTGAGCAAGTCGATTGCCGCCGCCTTGCTTCCCGCCTTCGAGCGCGGGAAGGAAAAGGCCCGCGACCGAGAATTGCTCGGCCGCGTGGCCGAAGGGGACGTCGCCGCACTGCGCGTCCTTTACGACGAGCAGGCGCCGCGCGCCCTGGCCGTCGCGCGGAGGATCCTCCGCAACGCCGAAGAGGCCGAGGACATCGTTCAAGAGACCTTCCTCGAGCTGTGGCGGCGCGCGCCTCAGTTCGACGGCCGCAAAGGCGGCGCGGTCGCCTGGGTGATCACCATCGCCCGCAGCCGCGCCATCGACCGCTTGCGCGCCGCCGGCACCGCCGGTCGCGCCATCGAAGGCGCGGAGACCGCCATCGACACCCACCCGACGATTCCCCTCTCGCCGGCCGAGCACACGGAGCGCCGCTCGACCGAATCGCGCGTTGCGGACGCGCTGGCCGCCCTGCCCAAGGAGCAGCGGCAAGCGATAGAGCTGGCTTATTTCGACGGGTTGTCGCAGACGGAAATCGCCACCAAGACCGGCAGCCCCCTTGGGACCGTCAAGATGAGGGTTAAGTTGGCCATCGGAAAATTGGCAACCCTCCTCAAAGACGATCTCGCGTGAACGGTCGCCAAATGATGACCTGCGACGAGTTCAAAGAGCTCGCGCCCGCCTACGCGCTCATCGCGCTGGACGAGGACGAGCGGCGCGCGTGCTCGCATCACCTGGCCAGCGGCGCGCCCCACCGCGGCTGCATCGAGGCGGTCGAGCAGGCGTCGCTGGTCGCCGCCCGCCTGGGCACCGCGCTGGCGCCGTCGCTGCCGCCACCGCGTGTGTGGCAGAACATCGCCGCCGAGGTGCGCGCCGGCCTGCCCAGCGCCACGCTGGCCACGACCGCGGCCGCCGAGATCGCTGGAAGAGGCGCGGCGGCGCGGCCTCTACCAGATCTGCGGCTGGGTGGTCGCCGTCGCGCTGCTGGGCCTATACCTCTATGGCGTTTCCGTTCGACTTGCGCCGCCGGCAACCCGGCGGCCTCGGCACCTCGGGCGAGCCCGAGACCGCGCAACGCGGTGACGGCGCCGGTCATGCTGCGCCGCAACTTTCGGCCAGCAGCACTGAAGCAACCCGCGCGGGTTTCGCGCCGATCAGGACACGCCGAAAGGCTGTGACTGGAACGTGTCCAGCACCAGCGTGCTGAGGCGGCGCCGCACCAGCACCACGCCCGTCGATCGCGGTCAGCGCACAGGCGACGACGTAGCCGAACACCGGGAACCAGCCGGCCGCCCAGGCCGCCAGCGTGAACGCCGCCTCGCCCGCCAGCAGGCCGGTCGAGATGAGAAGCGCGTCTCGCCGCAGATCGAAGTAGTAGAGCAGCAGGACCTCCAGCAGCGTCAGCATCTGAGCCGCCGCGCCGATGGCCGCCATCCGGAACAGCGGCGTCGCGTCCGGCGACAGCCCGACCGCCTTCACCAGCAGCGGCGCCGCCGCGATCGCGATGCCGCTGGCGGAGGCCTGCACGATGCCGGCGCCGCGCAGGATGCGCTTGGCCTCGACCGAGATGCGGTCCGCCCGCTCCTTGAGCTGTTTCAACGACGCGCCCACCTCGATGTCCGCGTAGAAGGCCCGGAAGCGCTGGTAGAACGAGGTCTCGATCTGCACGTAGATCCAGGCGAAGGCCGGGATGACGGAAAACCAGGCGATGGCCGCGATCGCCGCGTAGAAGGCGGCCGCGTCGCCGCCCATCACCAGGTAGACGACGATCTTGTCGGCCCAGATCGACAGGTAGTAGGCCAGCGCCGACAGGGCCAGCAGGCGGTATTCGCGAAAGGCCGGCAACAAGCGGGCCGACTCGTCGGCGCGACCGGGCACCGCCCGCGCGATCCCCTGCACCAGCATCCCCAAGCGTCGCCAACTGCCCGGCCGCGAAGCCGTAGAGGTAGCCGGCCGGACCGAAGCCGAACGATCGGTCGAAGACCCAGGCCGCCAGCAGGCTCAGCGGCGCGCCGACGCCGAACGCCCGCAACACGACCGCCGGGCGAGGTCATGCCGCCGCCGACCGACAACATCAGCCACTGCGCGCCCACGATCGCGCACAGCGGCGCGCCCACGACGGCCAGCGATCAGCGGCAGCCGCATCAGCGCGACCACCACGATCCCCGTCACCGCGAACATCAGCAGCGTCAGCGCCGTCGCGCGCCGCAGCGGCGCGCCGATCTTCTCGACGTGGTGGTCATACAGACGATCGGCGGTGTAGCGCGACACGACGACGTGTACCGGCGCCGACAGCACGACGGTCACCGCATAGACGACCGTCAAGAATCGTTCGATGATCTCGAAGTCGGTGCCGCTGCGGCGCGCGACCAGACGCAGGCTGGTCAGCACCGCCGTGGTCAGCAGCCAGGGCGCGCTGGTGACCGCGACGCCCGTCAGGTACGCGCCGATCGTACCGGCCAGCGACCCGCGATCGATCATCCGTCTGCAGCTTCCAGCCGATTCCCGCCACGTCTAAGCCTCCGCCGTCGCGCTGGCCGCGCCGTCAACGACCGTCCCGGACGGGCCGCCCGCCCCCATCGACGCATAGAGCGCGCGATACGACGCCAGCATGTCGCGGCGCTGATAGAAGGTCGTCACGCGCTTGCGACCGGCCGCCGCCCATCCGGCGCCGGAGCTTGGGGTCGCGGGCCAGCGCGACCAAGCGCGGCGGCCGTCTCTTTGGGCGTCGCGACGCGGGTCACGAACCCGCTTGGCCCGATGGCGCGGTCGGCGGGCGTCCGCCCCTCGACCATTTCGCGGCAAGCGCCGACGTCGGTGGCGATGACCGGCACACCGCAGGCGTACGCCTCCAGGATGACCAGCGGCTGCCCCTCGCTGAAGCTGGTCAGGACCACGACGTCCAGGTCGGGGTAGATCTTGGCCGGCGGCATCGGCCCCAGAAACCGAATCTGCTCGGTGCGGCCGAGGCGCGCGACCAGGTCGCGGCAGCGGCTCGCGTAGCCGCCGTCCTCGTCCATCGGGCCGATCACGCGCACGTCCAGCTCGACGGAGCGCAGCGCCTCGTCGCAGGCCCGGATGAAAGTGATGAGGTCCTTGATCGGGACCACGCGGCCGACGAACCCGACCCGCATGGGCGGCGGCCGCAGCTCGATGACATCGTCGCCCGCGGCTGCCGCGGCGTCGTCTTGCAAGAGCGGCGGCGGATCGGCGGGCAAGTCGACGCCGTTCGGGACAATGTCGATCTTCTCGACGGGCGCGCCGTCGGCGATCTGCTTTTTCCGATTCACGTCCGACAGGGTCAAGATGCGCGTCGACTGCGCGTAGGTGATGCGCGACAGCCCGCGGAAGAACCGCGACCAGATGCGGCGCAACGGCGAGATGCGTGGCGCCCAGGTCGCGGTGCGCAGGCCGAACCCGCCGTCGTCCGCTTCGGCGGCGTCGCGGATCCAGTCGGCGCGCGCCAGCTCCATGTCCCGCTCGCGCGAGTAGATGCCGTGCTCGGTCAGCGCCATCGGTCGCCCGGTGCGATGGCTCCAGACCGACGCGACCAGCCCGGCGTAGCCGGTCGATACGGCGTGGTAGCAGGCGGCCTCGACCACCGGCGCCGACAGCAGCCGCAGGACGGGGACGTGAATGGCGCGGTAGTGCCAGAACAGATCCAGAAACGGCGCCTCGGCGGCGATCTGCTCGGCGATGTTCGTCAGCAGGTCGAAGCTGGCCCGCCCGTACAGAAACTCGGGCATGCCCAGGTCGTTGGTCGCCAGGTCCGCCAGGATGCCCCGCCAGATCTCGGGATCGGCGTCCTCTTCCAGGTGCATCCGCCGCAACCCTTCCAGCACCCGAGCCGGCGTGTCGCGCGCGTCGACGGCCGAGCGCAGCCGGCGAATCTCCTCGCGCAGCTCCGCCCGCTCGTCGCCGTCCAGCGGCGGCTTCGCCGTCTCCTGACAGAACACCCGGTGAAGGCCCACGACGTTCTCGGGAAGCTGGTAGCGCGGCTCGCCGTACGCGGCCGGGTGGGACCCGACGTTCAGCACCGCGAACTTCAGCTCGGGATGGCCGCGGATGATGTCGTGCACCCAGGACGAGACGCCGCCCGACACGAAGGGGTACGTCCCCTCGACCAGCAGGCAGACGTCGGCGACGGTGCTAGGGCTTGTCAACCGGGACCTCCCGCGTGCCGGACGCGCGCCGGCACCTGAACGACGCCGACGCTGACGCTGACGCCGTTCGTGCCGCGCCGGTGCAGACCAGACAGCCGGCGCGCGGCGGAAAGCTTGCGGTGGACGGCCAGCGGCGGCGGCGCGGCCGGGTGGTAGCTGGCCAGGGCCGATGGGCTTTCCCAGGGCAGCGCGTGCGTGGCCAGCACCGCCTCGTCGCGCAGCGCCAGAAGGACGGCCTTCGTGTCCACGCCCACTTGCCCGTCCACGCTCACCTGCGCGTCCACGCTCACCTGATCGACGGCTTCGTCGATCGCGGCCAGCGCGGCGTCCGGGCGCAGCACCGCCAGCTCGAGGCGGGCCCGGCCGATGGCCAGCTGGCCGGCGCGGGCCGGGGCGACCGCCGCCGCCGTCGCATAGAACTGGCGTGCCTCGTGCGCCAGCGAGGGGACCAGCGCCGGCTCGGCCAGCCCGGCCTCGATCGCGTCCGTCGCCAGCTCTGCGGCGTCCTGCGCGTCCTCGGCCGACGGCTTGCGGGCGAGGGCCTTGCGCAGCTGCGCGAGCCGCGTCTCGAAGGATGCGGTCATCTCTTCCAGCGCCAGCGCCGCCTCGACGGCCAGGTCGGGATCGGCCGCGCCCAGCGCCCAACGCAGCAACGCCACCGCGTCGGCGTCGGCGCGTCGGGTCAGCGTCGCGATGATGGCCCGCCGCTCGTCGATGCTTCCGGTCAGCAGCGCCTCGCAGCACGGCAGCGCTTCGCCCAGGCGCCGCAGCTCCTCCGCGCGCAATGGCTCGACGTCCGGCGCTGCAGCGTCGGGATCGGCCTCGACCACCTCGCCACGCCCGGCGGTGCCGAGAGCGATGGCCGCCAGCACCGCCCCGGCCACCGGTATGGCGAAGGCGAACCCCGCCCCCAGCCACCGCTCGCTGTTGGTGAGCGAGCGCCACAGCAGGATCGGAATCACGGCTGCCACGTGCAGCCCCCCCGCGACCAGCGCGCCGCCGTGAAGAGGGCGTAGCGCGATCAGCGCGACCGCCGCCAGATCCAGGGCCAGCGCCAGAATCCACGGCGCGATCGGCAGCGGGCGATGGCGCAGGACCGCGACGTCGATGGTCCGGCTTCCCGTGCGGCCGCCGGCCGTCGCCCCGTCGAGGTACGGCGTCCCAGCACCCTGCCCGTCCACCTTGAGGTCGGGCAGCGTTTTCGCGTGGCTCGTATGTTGCGCCATCGTCAGATCGTGACCAGTGAGAGGCCACGCCCCTCTGTGCCGATCGCTTCGCCCTCCGCCGGGCCGATCGCCGCCGATTCAGAGCCTGGGGCCGGGAGCTGGCCCAGCCGGCCGCCGCCCAGTGCGCCGCCGTCGGCGCCCGAGCGCGCCTTGTCGAAGGCCGGCGCCAGCCACTCGGCCACGACGGCCAGATCGCGCAGCGCGGCCGCCCCCATTCGGGAGGCCCCCCGGGCCACCAGCACGCCCACCGACACGCCCTCGACGACGATCGGTGCCGCCAGATCGCTGTCCGTCGGACCGGCGCCCGTGAGCTCGACGGCCCGCACCGGCGCGGCCGCTGCGCAAGCGCTTCCGCGGCGGTCGCGTCAGGCACGTCCGAGCCACCCGCCGCGTGCCAGGCGCCGGCCGACGCCAGCGTCGACAGCGGGCGCGAATCCGATGACGCCAGCTCCACGGCGGCAGCCCGGGCGCCCAGGCGCGCGACGATCAACGACAGCGCCGCCTCTGCGGCCGCCAGGCGATCGCCGGTCTCGATCTTGCGCGCCACGTCGCGCAGGAACGTCAGCGACAGGTCCAGACGATCGTTGCGCGCGCGCAGGGCCAGCGCCGCTTGCCGCAGCTCGCCCAAGCGCAGCGGCATCGCGGCTCGCCTTGGCGGCGACGCCCTCCAGCTTCTCTTCCAGAGCGTGCGCGTGACGCTCGTGAACCGATGCGATCCAACCCGACGATCAGCGCGCCCGCCAGGGCGCCCAGCTCGGACGGCGTGGCCAGCGCCTTCAAGGCCAGCACCGGCGCCGTCCGCCACGACCCGCCCAGCAGCGCCAGCGCGCCCCACGCGACCGGCGCGCTGGCGACCAGCCCGCGGACCCCGTAGCGCGCGGACAGCGCCAGCACGACCAGCCAGACGGGGTGCGGGCACAGCTTGCCGATCCCCAGGTGCGGCGCGCCTGACGCAACCGCCGTCCCGCCGAGGACGATCGCCGTCCCCGCCGCCGCCTCGATCCACAACCTCTTGTTAGAGATCTGCATGGAAGGTGACCCATCCGATCTGAAGGGTTCCGGGCAACCCAATCGTGGTTTGGTGGACGATGTCGTAGGTGACCAGAAGCCGCGTCGACCACGAGGACGCGATGACCAGAGCCCCGCCTCCCTGCGTGAGGGTCTGGCTCTGCACGTTGTCGTATCCCAGGCCGGCGTGCAGCTCGAACCCGGCGCGTCCGCCGGCGACCGCCTTGCGAAAGATGAAGCTGCCGTTGTCGATCGAGGCGCGCGAATACAACGAAATGCGGCTGTAAAAGTCGGGCGGCAAGTCCGCCCACAGCTCGTAGTGGCGATAGGCCAGCACGCCTGCGTCGTTGAGCGCCGTGCGCCGCACCAGTCGCTCGTCCAGCGATTCGCCGCGTACGACCCGCTTGCCGTCCGTCCACAGGTTGAAGTCCAGGCCGGCCCAGGCGAGCGTCTGGTCCGACACCGGCGCCGGATCGCCCGGCATCAGAGGCCGCAGCATGAGCCGCCGTTCCTGAATGCCACCGTCGAAGAGGACGATTCGGTCCTTCGGGAATAGGAACAGGTGTCCGGTCACGCCCGTCATCGTGCCGCCCTCGTGGATGGTCACCGGGGCGTCGTTCCATTCCTCGTTCAGGTCGCCGTGGATGTTGACCTGCACGTTGTCGCCGAACGGCGAATCGAGCTCGGCCTGCCCCCCGAACCCCCAGGTGCTGGTCGGCCCGTAGACCTCGTGGCCGCTCGAGTCCTCGCCGATCGTCGACGAATAGCGGCCGTCGGCGCCCAGCAACAGCGAGCCCCCGTAGCGGTGACCGAACATGACGTAGCCGCCGATCCCCGTCACCGTGCCGGTCTCGCGCAGCACGTTCGAGCCCACGACCTGGTTGGCGTGCCAGTCCTGCGAGGCGTCGTGCCACGCCAGCAGACCCGCCTGATGATGCGCGCCGAAGGGGACGGCGCCGCCGGCCTGCGCGCGCCAGGACCAGGCCTGCGGATCCGACCGCAGCTGCCCGCCGCCCGCCACCTCTGGCGTGCTGCGGTAGTGCATCCGTTCGTACGACGTCACCAGCGTCGTGTCGGCGCCCTCGCCCGCCCGCGCGTTGTCGGCCAGGGCCGCGTGATACTGCAAGCTCGCGGCGCGGAAGTTGGCGGCCCGCTCCAGCGCGCGACCGTAATCCTTCTTGTGAATCGCCGTGGGCAGGTCCTCGGCCAGGCTGCGCCGCACCTCCAGCTCGCCCTTGAGGTCCCCGTCGGCTTCCAGCGCCCAAGCCAGCATCTCTCGACCGCGCACGTTCTTGGGATCGAGGCCCAGGTATCGCTTCAGCACCCGGGCGCCCCCCTCCCAGTCCTTGTTCATCAGGTGCGCATCCGCTTGGTTCAGCGCAACCTCTTCATCGAACTTGGGGGGCGGCGGCAACATCGACTCGTAGAGCCGATCCGCCAGCACGACATAGCCCTTCCGTGCCTGGATGCGCGCCAGCCAGAGCTTGGACGCACGATCGGACGGGTTGGGACCGATCTCCAGCTCTGCGATGTGGTGCTCGCGCTCGGCCTCTTCCTCGCGGCCCAACGTGAACAGCGCCTCGCCGCGCAGATAGTGGAGCTCGGGATCGTGCTCGTGCCCGCCGAAGTGGTGGGCCTTCTCCAATGCTTCAGCCGCGTATTCGAACTTCCCCGCCGCCTCGGCCGCGCGCGCGGCGTCACGTTCGGCGGAGGCGTCGTACGGCAAGGTCTTCAGGATCTGTTCGAATTCCTGGCGGGCCTTCTCCATGTCGCCGCGCGCCAGCGTTTCAGTCGCTTGCTTTCGGAGCTCCTCGATCTTGTGGGCCTCGTCCGCCGGCAGGGGCTTGGTGCCCGCCAGCGGAACCTCTTGGGCGCGCGCGCTGGACACCAGCAGTAAGTAAAGGACGGCAGCGGCGAAAACGGCCGACGTCGCTCGTGTCAGGCAAGTGCGGACGGACCGGCAGGAGGCAGCCACGGCGGCGACAAGCTGCAACCACCATGCCCGGAACTCATCGGCGTCCGACCGGTGATTTCGGGGCCCTTCTCAGCGATTCGATTAGAGAACGTGTCACGACGTCGTAACGCGCCCACGGCTGAGGGTTACCCGCGGCTTGACAGCCCAGCGGCAGACCCTACGTTGCGATCGTTTTTACTCATCCACGGAGGCGATCATGCGCAAGTTGCAGCAGGGCGGAATGTTCGTGTTGGCGTTGGCTCTCGCAGTCCCCAGCTTTGTCGCGGTGCGGTCGGCCGTCGCCAAGACGGCCGCCAGCGGCGACGAGGCCGCGGCAGCTCCGTTGTCGAAGGACGACCAGGAGAAGCTGAAAGAGCACAACAAGCTCCGCGACCAGATCAAGAAGGTGAAGTACCCGGCGGCCAAGGCCACCATCGTCTCGCACGTCAAGGGGCTCAAGGCCGACGACAAGAAGTGGTTCGATCAGACGTTGCCCGACAAGACGTACACCTCGGCTGACGAGGTCTACTCCGCGCTGGGCTGGGAAAGCGCGCCGGCCGGCGGCACCGCGGCCAAGTAGCTCGAGGCGCGCCGGGCGACCTTGCAGTTGCGCACGCTGCGCGCACTCGCACTATTCACGCTCAGCGTCCTACCCGCGTGCGCGCATGTGCCGCCACGCGGGGGGGACGTGGCCTCGCTGGACCACGTCCAGCGCTGGTGGATTCTGATCGGATCGTCTGCGGCGCTCGACGCAATCGACTGGACCAAGCAGTCGGCCGACACGCAGATGGCGGTCCTGTCCGGGGACCCGCGTATTCCGCTGTCGGCGCTGCCGCGGGGCGCGATCCGCCTCGGCTATTTGAGCGTCGGCGAGGCCGATCCCCGCCGTGACTACTGGAACGAAGTCCGGGCCGCACCGTTCCTGGTCGAACCGGATCCCTCGTGGCCCGAGAACATCCGCGTCGACCTGCGTGATCCGCAGTGGCAGGCGGTGTTGCTTAACCAAGAGATCCCGCGCTTACTGGCCATGGGGTTCGACGGGTTGATGCTGGACACGATCGACACGGCGCCATACCTGCAGGCGAAGGACGGCGTCCGTTTTGGTGGCATGCGCGACGCGCTACGCGAGCTGCTGCGGGCCATCCACCAGAAGTTCCCGCGCGCCCCGCTCATCGCCAACGGCACCGAGGCGCTGGTCGACGCGGCGCCGTTCGTGGACGGCTTCGTGGTCGAGGGGGTGTTCGCCACCTACGACTTCGGGCGGCGGCTCTATCGCGAGACGACGACCGAAGAGCGGACCTGGAAGCTGGCCCAGATCGATCAGGCGCTGGCGGTGGCACGCCGGCCGGTCTTCACGATCGAGTACGCGGACGTTGGGGACGCGGCCTTGTCCGGATGGGCAGCGGGAGAGGCTGAGCGGCGCGGCTTTCGCCCGTACGTGACGGTCAAGGACCTGAACATGCTGCCCTGAGGACAGGCGCGATTGTCCCGGCGGTTTCCCTTGCGTCTTTCAATTATTTTTGAATATTTAGAAACATCGTGACCGCGGCCGCTTCTATGACGAATATCAGCGCCTTGAACTCCGCGTCCCTAAATGACTGCGCCAGCGCCATCTCCTCGGCGGCGGCGCTGGTCGAAGACGAGATGCGGGCGGTCGAGGTGCGGCTGGCCGAGCGGATGGAAAGCCCGATTGGCGCCATCCCCCAGATTGGCGCGCATCTGCTGGGCGCCGGCGGCAAGCGCCTGCGCCCCTTGCTGGCGGTCCTGGCCGCGCGCGCGGCCGATGTCCCGTTCGAGCACGGCATCGCGGTCGGCTGCGCGGCCGAGCTGATCCACACCGCGACCCTGTACCACGACGACGTCGTCGACGATGGGCGCGTGCGGCGCGGGCGCCCCGCGGCCCGCATGGTGTTCGGCAACGGCCTGGTGGTGCTGGTGGGCGACTTCTGCCTGGCCCGCGCCCTCGAAACGGTCGCGCTGACCGGCTCGCTGCCGATGGTCCGCTCGCTGGCCGCGACGGTCACCGAAATGGCCGAGGGCGAGGTCGCCCAGCTCGAGCGCGCGGGAAACCCCGACGCGTCGGTCGACGAGTACTTCCGGGTCATCGACCGCAAGACGGCGTCGCTGATCGCGTGGTGTGCCCGGGTGGGCGGCTCGGTCAACGACTCGTGGGCGCCGCCTCTCGACCGCTACGGGCGGGCGCTGGGCCGCGCGTTCCAGATCGCCGACGACGTGCTGGACAGCGCCATCGACGAGGCGACAGCGGGAAAGTCGGTGGGACACGATCTGCAGGAAGGCAAGCTGACCTTGCCGGTGCTGCTGGCCTGCGAGGCCGACCCGGCGCTGGCCGCACGCGTGCGCGGGCACCTGGGCGAGCACGGCGTGCCGGCCCAGATCGTCGCCGAGATCCTGACCGAGGTGCGCGCGGCAGGGGGCGTCGAGCGCGCCCAGCGCAGGGCCGCCGCGCTGGCCGACGAGGCGGTCTCGGCGCTGCAGGCGCTGCCCCCGTCCCGTTACCGCGACGGGTTGGCCGCGCTGGCCCACGCCTCTGCCTACAGGAGCTCGTGATGACGGCGGTTCCCCTGGCCGCCCCCGCCGGCAAATCTGCGACGACGTCCGAAGCGGTCCCCGCGTCGTGGGACGATCTCGCCAGCTTCGTTCGCTATCTCGAATCGCGCGGCGAGTTGCGGCGGGTCTCGCGCGAGATCGATCCGGTGCTGGAGATCTCTGCGCTCGCGCAGCGCGCGGTCCGCGCCGGCGGCCCGGCCCTGCTCTTCGAGCACGTGAAGGGGTCTCGTCACCCGCTGCTCATCAACACCTACGCGACCCGCCAGCGGATGTCCTGGGCGCTGGGGGTCGGCTGACCTCGACGAGCACGCGCGCGCGATCCTGGCTCTGGTGAAGTCGCAGCCGCCGGCCGGCCTGATGGACAAGGTCCGCATGCTGCCCAAGCTGGCGCGCGTCGCCAGCGCCACGCCCAAGATCGTACGCAGCGGCCCCTGCCAGCAGGTCATCGAGACCGAACCGGACCTGACCAAGCTGCCGGTGCTCACGACCTGGCCAGGCGACGGCGGCCCCTACATCACGCTGCCGATGGTGATCACGCGCGATCCCGACAAGGGGACGCGCAACGTCGGCTGCTACCGCATGCAGGTCTACGACGCGCGCACGACCGGCATGCACTGGCAGCTGCACAAGACCGGGCGCCGCCACATGCGCCGCTACAAGGAGCTGGGACAGACGCGGATGCCGGTGGCCGTCGCGCTGGGCGGCGATCCCGTGCTGCCGTACGCCGCCACCGCCCCGCTGCCGGACGGCATCGACGAGTTCCTGTTCGCGGGGTTTCTGCGCCGCAAGCCGGTCGAGCTGGTCAAGTGCAAGACCATCGACCTCGAGGTGCCGGCCTCCGCCGACTTCGTGCTGGAAGGCTACGTCGACGTCGACGAGCTGCGCCGCGAGGGGCCGTTCGGCGATCACACCGGCTATTACTCGCTGGCCGACGACTACCCGGTCTTCCACCTCACCGGCCATCACGCGGCGCGAATCGCCCATCTACGCCACGACGGTGGTGGGCCCGCCGCCGCAAGAGGACGCCTGGCTGGGCAAGGCGACCGAACGGCTTTTCCTGCCGCTCTTGCAGATGACCTTCCCCGAGATCGTCGACATGAACCTGCCGATCGAGGGGGTGTTCCACAATCTGTGCCTGGTCTCGATCAAGAAGGAGTACCCGCACCACGCGCGCAAGATCTGCCATTCCCTGTGGGGGATGGGGCAGATGATGTTCGCCAAGTGCATCGTCGTCGTCGACGACGACGTGAACGTGCAGAACGTCGGCGAAGTGGTCTGGCGGGCGCTGAACAACATCGACGCCAAGCGGGACGTCTTCTTCGCCGAGGGCCCCATCGACGTGCTGGATCACGCCTCCAGCGGCTTCGGCTTCGGCGGCAAGCTGGGCATCGACGCCACCCGGAAGTGGAAGGACGAAGGGTTCACCCGCGAGTGGCCGGAGGTGCTGAAGATGGACGCCGCCGTCGACGCGCGGATGGACGCCTTCTGGAAAGAGCTGGGCCTGTGAACACGCAGCCCTCGCTGGCCGAATCGGGCGCCGACGTGAGAGGTATGTTCAACCGGGTGGCGCGCCGGTACGACGCGGCCAACCGGCTGATGTCGGGCGGCATCGACGTCCGGTGGCGCAAGAAGGCCATCGCGCGGCTGCTGGACGGCATAAGCGACGACCCGCAGGACGACCCGCGGGTGCTGGATCTGGGCGCCGGGACGCTGGACGGCGCGATCGAGATCGTGCGCCGCGCGCCGAAGGCGCGCGTGGCGGCCGCCGACTTCGCGCGCGAGATGCTGCGGGCCGGCCGCCGCAAGATCCCGCGGCAGGCGACGATCGAGACCCACGCAGCCGACGGCCACAACCTGCCCTACCGCGACGATACGTTCGACGGGGCGTTCTCGGCCTTTTGCGTCCGCAACCTGTCGGACCTGAAGCGCGGTCTGTCCGAGCTGCGGCGGGTCGTGCACCCGGCGGGCCGGGTCGTGATCCTCGAGTTCTTGCGCCCCGAACGCCCGCGCTTCTTCTTCGATCGCATCTGGAACGCCCACGTGCTGCCCGCGCTCGGCTGGGCGGTGACCGGCGACCGCGCCGCCTATCGATACCTGCCGGAGTCGATCGCCCGGTTTCGCAGCGCGCCCGAGTTCGCGGCGCTGATGCGCGAGGTTGGCTTTTTGAACGTCGAGACGGAGCCGCTGTTTCCGTCGGGCGTGGCGACGATGGTGGTGGCGTCGTGAAGCTGGTGGTGGCCGTCGGCGGCGCCTCGGGATCGATCTACGCCAAGCGCCTGCTGGACGCCCTGGTCCCGCTGGCGGCCGGTCCCGATCCGCTGGAGGTGGGGACTGGTCTTCACCCAGTCCGGCAACGAGGTGTGGAACCACGAGCTCGGTGAGGTCCCCCAGTACCCGTTCAAGCGCTACGGCCTGCGCGATTTCCGCGCGCCGTTCGCGTCGGGGTCCGCCGGCTGGGACGCGATGGTGGTCATCCCCTGCTCGACCGGCGGGCTGGCCCGCATCGCGCACGGCATCTCCGACGACCTGGTCGGCCGCGCGGCGGACGTGATGATGAAGGAACGGCGCAAGCTGGTGCTGGTCGTGCGCGAGACCCCGCTGTCGGCCATTCACATCGAGAACATGCTGGCGGTCACGCGCGCGGGGGCCGTGGTGCTGCCGGCGACGCCGTCGTTCTATTCGAAGCCCGCCACCATCGACGCGCTGCTGGACACCGTCGTCAGCCGCGTCCTGGATCAGCTGGGCCTGCCGCAGCACCTGATGCCGCGCTGGGGCGCCGAGGACGCCAAAGGAGGAGCCCGATGAGCCTGGACCCGCGCGGATTCGCCAGCGCAGAGCCTGCCGTCGACGGAGCTCCTTCGCCCGACGCGTCGGGTGGCGCGTCGCTGGCCGACCTGGATCTGTTCGCGCTGGGACGGCGCGCATCGGCGGCGCGCGACCAGCGCCTCGGCCGCCGCGGCTCGTTCGTGCGGACGCGCCAGCTGCTGGCCGGCGGCACCTGGCGCGGCCCGCGCGACGCCGCCGAGTCGATCGTCGACGAGGCGGACCTGGAGGCCCTCGGGGGCCTCGAGGCCGCGCGAAAGGCGGGCGCCGGACTGCTGATCGCGGCGCGCGTCTCGCCGGTCGCGCGCGCGGCGGCCGACGCCGGGCTGCGCGTCGTCGTGCGCGTGCCCTTCAAGCTGGGCGAGTCGGACGCCGCACGGCTGGAACGGCTGTCGGAGATCGACGGCCGCGCCATTCGCGATCTGGGGCGCGCTGCCGGCGCCGGCGGGTGAGCCTTACGGCCTGGACACGCTGCGCCTGTTCGGGCAGTGCCGCCTGGCCTTGACCCGGGTGCCGCACCTCTTGGCCGACGTCGGAGCCCTGGGGCCGCGGCTGGCGCAGATGGCGTTTGGATTCGGCGCCGACGAGCTGTTCGCGCCGATCGTGGCCGAGCGCGCGCTGCGCCTGGGGGCCAACGCCCACAACCCGTCGCTGACCCGCAAGGAAGCAGCGACGCTGATTCGCGGCGCCGGCCTGACCGCTTGCGAGCGGCTGGGGAGCGGCGCGCTGGAAGAAGTGACCGCATGACCACCTTTGCTCAGATTCGCGAGAAGGTCCGGGCCGCCGAGCCGCTGTCACTGGAGGACGGCGTGGCGCTTTACCAGCACCACAACCTGTTGGAGGTCGGCGGGCTGGCGAACGAGGTGCGCGAACGCCTGCACGGCGATCGCACCTATTTCAACCGCAACCTGCACATCAACGCGACCAACGTGTGCGAGGCGAGCTGCCGGTTCTGTTCGTTCGCGCGGCTGCAACCGGGCGACAAGGGCGCCTACACGATGACCCTGGACGAGGCCTGGGGCCGGCTGCAGGCCCGCGTCGACGCCGGCGATCCGATCACGGAGATCCACATCGTCAATGGCCTGCACCCCGGGCTCCCCTTCACGTACTACACGGAGCTGCTGGCGGGCCTGAAGAAGATCCAGCCGTCGATCCACCTCAAGGCGTTCACGGCCGTCGAGATCTTCTACTTCGCGAAGAAGTTCGACATGTCGATCGAGGCGGTGCTGCAGACGCTGCGCGCAGCCGGCCTCGATTCGCTGCCCGGCGGCGGCGCCGAGATCTTCGCGCCGCGGGTGCGCAAGAAGATCTGCGACGACAAGAGCGACGCCGACGAATGGCTGGAGGTCCACCGGGTGGCGCACCGGCTGGGGATGCGTTCGAACTGCACGATGCTCTACGGCCACATCGAGACCGTCGAAGAACGCGTCGACCACATGCTGCGGCTGCGGTCGCTGCAGGAGGAGACGGGCGGTTTCCAGACCTTCATCCCGCTGGCGTTCCACCCCGAGAACAACGCGCTCATGAAGCTGCCCGGGCCGACGGGCGTCGAGGACCTGCGCACTTACGCGGTTGCGCGGCTGCTGCTGCACAACATTCCGCACATCAAGGCCTACTGGATCATGCTGGGCGTCAAGACGGCCCAGACGGCGCTCTGGTTCGGCGCCGACGACCTGGACGGCACCGTCCAGGAGGAACGCATCTACCACATGGCCGGCGCCGAAACCCCGCAGGTCATGCACCCGACCGAGATCATCCGCATCATCCAGAACGCCGGCCGCACGCCGGTCGAGCGCGACACGCTCTACAACGTCGTCGCCGAGGGGGACGCGCTGGTCCCCGACAAGCCCTTCCGCCGCGACGTGCGGCGCCGCAACCTGGAGGTCGTGTCGTGAACGACAGAGTCCGCCTCTCGGCCGTCTCGTTTCTGAACGCGCGCCCGATCACCTACGGGCTGGAACAGACGCTGGACGTGCGGCCATTCGAACTTTCGTTCGATCTCCCGTCTCGCTGCGCCGAGCGGCTGGCGACGGGCGATGCCGACCTCGGTCTCATCCCGGTGGGCGCCTACGCCGACCAGTGAGGAAGATCTGCGGATCGTCCCAGGCATCGCCATCGCCAGCCACGGCGCCGTGCGCACGGTGTTGCTGGTCAGCGAAGTGCCGTGGGAGCAACTGGAGGCCATCGCGCTCGACGGCGCGTCGCGCAGCTCGGCGTTGCTGCTGCGCCTGCTCTGTCACGAGCGCGGCCTGAGGCCGCAGCTTTCACGAGGTGCCGCACGAGGCGGTGCTCGACGCGGTCGCCGGCACGACCGGCGCGCTGGTCATCGGCGACGCCGGGTTCGCAGCGGCCCAGAAGTTCCCGCACGTGCAGGATCTGGGCAGCGCCTGGCAGGACCTGACCGGGTTGCCGTTCGTGTACGCGGTCTGGGCCGGCCGCGCCGAGCGCCGTCGACAGCGACGGAATCGCGCGTCTGCAGGCCAGCCTGGAACAGGGGCTGGCTGCCCGGCCGACCATCGCGCGCGCCTGGGGCGAGGCCCACGGCGGCGATCCGGCCATCTACGAGGCGTACCTGACGCGCAACATCCGCTATCGCCTGGGCGCCGAAGAGCTGTCCGGCATGGCCGCCTTCTTCGAGCGAGCCCGCGCCGCCGGCCTGCTGCCGCGCCCGGTGCGCCCGCGCCTCTATGAGGCAGCCGTTTCCGCCGTGGCGCCGTCGACCACGCGCGCGCCGCGCTCGATCGACGCGCTGCTGTCCGACGCCGCCGCCGGCGTGCGCCTGTCGCCCGAGGACGCGATGCGCGTCTACGCCGAGGCCCCGGTGCTGGAGCTGGGGGCCGCCGCCGATCAGCGCCGCCGCGCGCTGCACCCGGAAGACGTCGTCACCTACATCATCGACCGCAACGTCAACTACACGAACGTTTGCGTCACGCGCTGCAAGTTCTGCAACTTCTACCGGCCGCCCACCCACAAGACCGAGGGCTACGTGCTGTCGCGCGAGGAGCTTGCCCGCAAGTTCCAGGAGACGGTCGACCTGGGCGGCGTGCAGATCCTGCTGCAGGGCGGCCTCAACCCGAACCTGCCCATCACCTGGTACGAGGACCTGTTCCGCTGGATGAAGGCGAACTTCCCGCTGGCAATCCATGGCCTCTCGCCCGAGGAGATCCGCTACATCGCCGAGCTCGAGAACATGTCGATCCGCGCGGTCATCGAGCGCCTGATGGCGGCCGGGCTGGATTCGATTCCGGGCGGCGGCGCCGAGATCCTGGACGACGAGATCCGCTACGCGATCTCGCCGCTCAAGTGCACGACGGACACCTGGCTGGAGGTCATGCGCCAGGGGCACGCGCTGGGGCTGCGCACGACGGCGACGATGGTGTTCGGCTTCGGCGAGGAGCCGCGCCACATCATCGGCCACCTCGAACGGCTGCGCGCCTTGCAGGACCAGACGGCCGGCTTCACGGCCTTCATCTGCTGGCCCTTCCAGGCCGAGGGGACACGCCTCAAGCTGCGCGACGACACGACCGCCATGCGGTACCTGCGCATCTTCGCGCTGTCGCGCCTGTACCTGGACAACTTCCCCAGCCTGCAGGTGTCGTGGCCGACGATGGGCCCCGAGGTCGGGCAGGTCGGCCTGCGCTTTGGCGGCAACGACTTCGGCTCGGCGATGATCGAGGAGAACGTCGTGTCGCAGGCGGGCGCCGTGTTCAAGCTGTCGGCCGAGGACATCGAACGCTACATCCGGACCGCCGGATTCACGCCGCGCCGGCGCAACATGCGCTACGAGCGCCTGGCGGCCGCCTGAGGCAGCGCATGCGGGTGGTCAGCGCGCGCTGGGTGATCCCGATTGACCGGCCGCCGATCGCCGACGGGGCGCTGGCGCTGGAGGACGACGGCACGATCCGGGCCGTCGGCACGCGCGCCGAGGTCCGCGCGGCTTTCCCCGAAGCGCCCGAGGAGCCGGCGGAAGGGGTGCTGGTCCCCGGCCTCGTCAACGCGCATTGCCACCTGGAGCTGTCCGCGCTGGCCGACGCCGTCCCGGGCGGCGGCGGGCCTGGTGCCCTGGGCGCGACGTCTCATGAAAGCCGTCGTCGAGACCGGGCATGAAGCGCGGCGTGAAGCGGCCGCGCAGGCAGCGCGGGCGGCCGTCCGGCTGGGGACCGCGGCCATCGGCGACGTCGGCAACAGCCTGGACGCGCGCACCCGCCATCGGCGAAGCGGGCCTGGGCGGCGATGCTGTTCCACGAGCTGGTCGGCTCACGCGAGGCGGCGACCGGCGACGCGCTGGCCGACGCCGCGCAGCGAGCGCGAGCACGCCGCCGGCAGTTGGCCAGTCGGCCTGGGCTACGTGCCGGCGCCGCACGCCCCGTACTCCGTCGGCGCGGACCTGTTCAGGCGCATCTTCGCGGCGGCCGCGCGCGGCCGGCAAAGGCACCTCTGTCCACGTGGCCGAGGACGCGGACGAGATCGCGCTCTTGCGCGACGGCAGCGGCCGCTGGGCGCGAGGTGCTGCGAACGATGGGTGTCGATCCCGCTTCGCGCGCGCCGGGCAAGACGCCCGGTCGCATACCTCGCCGAGCTGGGCGCCTTCGACGGGCCGCTGCCGCCCCTGCTGGTTCACATGGTCCACGCCGTGGACGAGGACCGCCGCATCGCGCGCGAGGCGGGCGCGACCGTCGTGCTGTGCCCGCGGTCGAACCTGCACATCGGGGGGCGCCTCGCCGACCGTCGATCGCCTGCTGGAGGACGGCGTCCATCTGGCGATCGGCACGGACAGCCTGGCGTCCACGCCCGATCTGTCGCTGTGGGGCGAGATGGCGACGCTGGCCGCGCACTTCCCGTCGGTCCCGCCGGCGCGCTGGCTGGACGCGGCGACCCGACAGGGCGCGCGGGCCCTGGGGCATGTCCGCGCTGGGCGTCACTGACGCCCGGCAAGCGCCCGGGGGTCCTGGACGTGCTGGTGGAAG
Organism: uncultured Pseudomonadota bacterium; assembly: GCA_963737345.1. Taxonomy (GTDB): domain Bacteria; phylum Myxococcota_A; class Polyangia; order Fen-1088; family Fen-1088; genus JADGRB01. The sequence continues at coordinate 1,141,901 of CAVTSM010000003.1, forward strand.
CCCCCGACGCCCCCCTCGAGTCGCTGGTCCGGGATCCCACCCCCTCTTTGCGCTGGGTGGCGCGCCCATGAGCTTGGCCGGCACGTCCGAAGGGACCCGCGACGGCGCGGTCGCGCACGTCGTGAAGTTCGGCCGGATGGTGAAGTTCGAGCACACGCTGTTCGCGCTGCCCTTCGCGCTGGCGGCGGCCGCCATCGCGGCGCGCGCGCACGGGATCACCGTGGCGCGCGTCGCCGGCATCATCGTGGCGATGGCCGGCGCGCGAACGGCGGCCATGGGCTTCAACCGCATCGTCGACCGGCACATCGACGCCCGTAACCCGCGCACCGCGCGGCGCGAGATCCCCGCCGGCGTGATCTCGCTGCGGGCGGCCTGGACCATGACGCTGGTCGCAACCGCCGTGTTCGTGCTCAGCGCGGCGGCGCTGGGCCCGCTGTGCCTGGCGCTGTCGCCCATCGCGCTGCTGTTTCTGTTCGGCTACTCCTTCACCAAGCGCTTCACGTCGCTGTGCCATCTGTTCCTGGGGCTGGCCATCGCCTCGGGCCCGGCCGGCGCCTGGATCGCGGTGCGCGGCGACTTCGGTTGGCCGCCCGGCCTGCTCATGATCGCGGTCGGCTCTTGGATCGCGGGCTTCGACATCCTCTACGCGCTGTCGGACCGGGAATTCGATCGCGCAGCCGGGATTCATTCGATCCCGGCCTGGCTCGGCGTCACCGGGTCGCTGGTCGCCTCGGCACTCCTTCACCTGGTGACCGTGCTGGCGCTGCTCGCTGCTGGGCTCGGTCGCCCACCTGGGCGCCCCCTACCTTTCCGGCGTCGCGATCGTCGTCGCGCTGCTGATCTACGAGCACGCGATCGTACGCCCGACGGACCTTTCCCGCCTGGACATGGCCTTCTTCAACCTGAACGGCTACGTCTCGGTCGTATTCTTGATCGCGACGTTGCTGGACGTCCTGGTCCGCTAACGCCGTCTGAACCTGGAACGTTCGGCGGTTGTTCCCGCGACGCACCCGCACCTTCACGGTATAGGTACAGAGCGCCGCCACCGATCTCCAGCGCCATGGCGTACGAATGCGGACCGCGCCCGGCGCAGAGAACCTGCGCCGGCCGCGTCACCGCGTTACTTGAAATCGATGGTGTCGAGGTAGACGTTGTAGCCCGAGCTCCGGCTGTTCTTTCCCGTCACCTTGAACCTGAAGTACTTGGCGTCGGTCGAAAGGGAAGCCGTGTTCGGCAGGGTCACCGGGACGACCGACGTCGTGGAAGAATAAAGATCAATCGTGCCCAAGCTATGCAGCGTACCGGCGACCCCCGGAGAAGACACCTCGGACCAATACACCTGGACGATTCCCGCGTCCGGTCCCTTCTTCACTCTGACCGTAACCTGCACCGGGGGGATGGTGAGATCGTGCTGGATCGGGACCTGATACGTGACGAAATCGCTGGTGCCGGTGGCAGGAAGTTTGCTGGCTTGCCCATTCGAGTAGCGAGAGTCCTTGTCGACGGTGGGTGCGTGCGAGCCGGTCAAGGCCGGGATTGTCACCAGCGTCTCGCCCTGAATGTGCGGATCCATCTCCACCGCGCCGATGTCGAACAGCGTCGACCGGCCAGTGCCGCCCGAGACACCCCGAGGAAAATGTCGCTGATCGGTTGTACCGCCGCTCGAGACGAAGTCAATGGCCGGGCTCCCCGGCGACAACGGAACTACAGATGTGTAGTAGGCACCGCCAATCCACAAAGGGATCGCATTCGTGCCATTGAAGAGCATCGGATCGACATTGAGCAAGTTGTGACTGGCACTGCCGATGCTCGCGCCGGATGTTGATTTGAGGGCCGAATTGGTGAGCGTTGCGATATGTCCGCTCCAGTCCAATTCATTAGTGGCGCCGTCCGTGTTGTCCGATATGATCGACGCATCGACCTTGTAATTCGAGGCACGCGCATCGACGCCAGGAACGTTGTTGAATGCGACGGTCGACGAGCGAATCGTCAGCAGGTCTGCCGGCTGTTCGTCGATGTTACCGAGGTACAATCCCGAACCAAAGTTGTAGGCGATGGTCGTATTTGTAATGTTTGAGAGCCCGAAACCATAGAACGCGACGCCTACGTCGTTGTTAGAGCAAACGTCGGAATTAGCGATGGTCAGAGTCGCGTCCGCAACTACTCCCGTTGTGTTTGCCTCGATCAACGAGTCCTCGATGTCGAGATTGACGCCGCTGGCGTCGGCACCGAACATGTCGAAGCCGTACAGCCAGCACCCTCTGACGGTCAACAGCGAACCAATGTATTGTCCTACTGCGGACACCGCGGAGCTTCCGACGCCGCCCGAGTTGTAGATCTCGAAGCCATTGATCGCCACCTGAATGGCGGATGATCCCTCGGCTACGGAAAATACGTCGGCATACTGGACGTTGCCGCTGATCTTGGCCTGCTGGTCGCCGTTCTTGATGCCGGGACCCTGGATCGTCATGCTCCTGGTGACAAAGATGGTCGTGTTCTCTTGATACACGCCGGCTGGAACGGAGACGATATCGGCGCCCGTACCGCTGTACGTGCAGCTATCGAACGAACCGTGCCTGTTCACCGCCTGGACAGCCTCCGACAGGCTGCACTTGCCGTCACCGCGCGACTCTACGGTGGTGTTGACCTTAACGGTCGCCGCCTCGGCTTGACGCGCGACAAAGGCGCTGAAGAACGTCGCACCTGCCAATCCGACGAATACCACTGAACGCATGTAGGAATTTGGTTTCATGGCCGCAGTATGGACCCACGGACAAGCTGACTGACGGCGGTCAGTCGACAACCGTGCGGGCGAAATTTTTCATTGCTTTCTTGCAGACCTTGCCGTGACGAGTGGATCGCCGCTCTTCGCGCGCTAGATTCGCCCTGTGACCCGCGCGCTTTCCACCCAGCCCAGCCTGCTCGGCGGTGGCGACCCGTCTGTCGACGGGGGCGCGCTGGCGCGCGTCCGGCGAATCGCGCTGGAAGAGGACGCCTGGGTCGAGCACCTGCCCGGCTGGGTCAGCGGGCACGAGGCGCTGCTCGATCATCTGGCGCAGACGACGGCCTGGCGCACGGAGCGGCGGCTGATGTACGACCGAATGGTCGACGTCCCGCGCTTGGTCGCCGCGCTGCCGGCCGACGGGCCCGGTCACCCGGTGCTGGAAGAGGTCCGGCGGCTGCTGAACGCCCGCTACGAGACGACATTCGTCAATCTGTCGCTGGGGTACTACCGCGACGGGAACGACAGCGTCGCCTGGCACGGCGACACCACCGCGCGCGAGCTGCCGCAGGCCATCGTCGCGACCATTTCGCTCGGGGAGCCACGCAAGTTCCTGCTGCGCGCGCGCAGCCGAACCAGCCCCACGCGGACTTTCATGCTGGGTTGGGGCGATCTGATCGTGATGGGCGGCAGTTGCCAGCGGACCTGGGAGCACAGCGTGCCCAAGGTGGCGCACGCGTGGCCTCGGATGGCGGTGATGTACAGGCCGGAGTGGAAAAAGCCATGAAGACGGATGGACACAATGGGGCGCGGCCCCGGGTCGTGATCATCGGCGCGGGGTTCGGCGGCATCGAAGCCGCCAAGGCGCTGGGCAGCCAGCCCGTCGCGGTGACGGTGATCGATCGCCTGAACTATCACCTGTTCCAGCCTCTGCTGTACCAGGTCGCGATGGCGGGGCTGGCGTCGACCGACGTCGCCTACCCAATCCGTTCGATCCTGCGCCACCATCAGAACATCGAGGTGCTGCTGGGCGAAGTCGCCGGGATCGATCTCGGTGCCCGGCGGGTCGCGCTGGCTGACGGCAGCGCCCTCGGCTACGACCACTTGGTCGTCGCGGCGGGCGCCGGAACCAGTTACTTCGGGCATGACGACTGGGCGGCGGTCGCCCCGGGGCTCAAGGACCTGGACGACGCCCTCGAGGTGCGGCGGCGCGTGCTGCTGGCACTCGAGGCCGCCGAGCGGGCCAGCGATCCGGCCGAGCGGCGCCGGTTGATGTCGTTCATCATCGTGGGCGGTGGGCCGACCGGCGTCGAGCTGGCGGGCGCGATCGCCGATCTGTCGCGCGACATCCTGCACGCCGACTTTCACCGGATCCGGCGCGAAGAGCTGCGCGTCGTGCTGATCGAGGCGGCGCCGCGCATCCTGACCGCCTTCGATCCGCCGCTGTCGGACAAGGCACGCCAGCAACTGGAGGATCTGGGGGTCGAAGTCCGCAGCGGCGTGCGCGTCGAGAACGTCGACGCATCTGGCGTTCGCGTTCCGGGCGAGTTGATCGAGGCTCGCACCGTCCTTTGGGGCGCCGGGGTCCGTCCGAGCCCGCTCGCCCAGGCGCTGGGAGTCCCCCTCGACCGCGGGGGGCGGGTGATCGTCGCTGCAGACTGCTCCGTTCCGGGCCACCCCGAGGCGTTCGTGATCGGCGACATGGCGGCGCTGACGCCCGAAGGGGACGCGGCGCCGCTCCCCGGAATCAGCCCGGTCGCCATTCAAGAAGGGCGGGCCGTGGCGCGCAACATCCTGGCGGCCACGCGCGGCGAACCCCGCCGCCCCTTCCGTTACCTGGACAAGGGGTTCATGGCGACGATCGGGCGGGCGCGCGCCGTCGCCCAGATCCGTCGCTTACACCTCTCCGGCCTGCTCGCCTGGCTGACGTGGGCGTTCGTCCACCTCTGGTACCTGGTGGGGTTCCGCAACCGGCTGGCGGTGTTCCTCAACTGGATCTGGGCGTACCTCATCTCCAACCACGGTGCGCGCATCGTGATCGGGCGCGGCTCCCGCCCGTCGCCCTCAATGGATGGGGGCCAGCCGCTCGTCGGGAGCGGTGGTGGCCGGCGCCTCCCGGAGCTCGGCCATCGAGACGCGCAGGATGATGGCGTCACCGGCGGCTTGAATCAGCCCGGTCGGCACGTCGACGGTCGGACGCTTGAATAGCGACCAGTCGAGGGCCATCTCCCGCGCAGCCTGCCGGCGGACGACCACCCGCAGCGTGTCCACCAGCCAGGTCTCCATGTCGACCAGCGGCGCCTGAATGTCGCCGATCACCGCGCCGTTGGCGTCCAGCACCGGACGGCCGCGCACTTCCGACAGTTTGAGATGCATGTCCCTCGCCCCTTTCCCTCTACAGAGAGAAACCTAAGCCGCCGTCGATCGCATTCAAGGATGCGCTGCGGCCCAGCTCAGCCGCGATCGGGCAACGTTCAGCGCTTGGGTGCGTCAGCGCGGCCGGCCGCCACCTTCGGCGGCGGCGCGGGCCGGGGGTGGTGAACGTCGAAGGCGGGCCTCTGATTCGGGTCGCAGTTGGGGCCGAAGCCGGTGGCGTTGAAACGATAGGACAGGCGCCCGCTGGACCCCGCCGCCACGGCCTCGATCTCGACTTCGTGCTCACCCGCCCGCGACGGCGAGCAGTACGACAGCAGGTAGAAGCGCCGCGAAGCCGCCTCGATGCGGGCGCCGATCTCGTCGAAGCCGCGCTTGATGTCCGCCGAGTTCTGCGACGCGAATGTCCCCGAGCGTCCGATGCGCGACAGTTGCCGGCGGTCGACCTCTTGGCCGACGCCGATGACGTACGTCTCGAAGCCGGCGCTGTCCAGCGCGCGGTCGACGTCTTCGGGCGACGCGCGGTGGGCGCGGTCCGTGCCGTCCGTGAACACGACCAGCGTCCCGAAGCGCAGCGGGACGGGCGCATGCTCCATCTGCTGACTCAGCAGGCGCACGCCTTCGATGACCGCCCCGTTCAGGTTCGTCGACGGGTCGCGCGGGCGCCGCGTGGCAAGCGCGGAGACGCCGCTGCGGACATTTCCCCCGAACCCGGACACCTGCGTCAGGTGCGGGCTGCCGTCGAAGCTGTAGACCGCCACCTTCTGATAAGGACCGACCCGCTCGCCGAAGGTCGAAGCCGCCTCGATGAGCGCCGGCATGTCGCCCGAATCGACGACGCTGCCGCTGGTGTCGACCAGCAACAGAGTGTAGTGGATGGCCGCCACCTGCGGCTCGAGGATGGTCTGCTTACTTTCCAGGATCGAGACCGGCTGATGGTCTTCGTAGATCTTGAAGTCCTGCGGCGTCAGCCCGGCAACGGGCGCCCCCTTGTGCGTCTCGACCGTGAAGTAGACGGCCACGTTCGAGGGCTTGCGGACGGAGGCGTCCACCATCTGAAGCCGAAGGCCGCAGCCGGCGGTCGCGAGCAGCGAAAGGCCGAAACACCAGAATGAGCCACTGGGCATGGCCAGACCGCATACCACGAAAAGGGAAAAGGAATTAAGCTTCTGAGGCCGGCTGCCGACGATCAAACCGCCCACACCTTCGGAAACGCGGACCCTCATCGAGCCATGAACCGAATCCTGAACGTTTCACGGAGCCTGGTGCTGACGGCGGCCCTGGCCGGCGGCGCGGTCGAGGCCGCGACCATCCCGGCGGACAAGCTACCCGAATCGCCGCTGCCCCTGCCGCCCGCCGGACCCGAGGCGACCTACCTCAACGCCGTGCACACCGCCGTCCACCGGCGCTGGACGGACAATTTCCTGCGGCTCATCGGCGAAAAGCTGGAGCCGACCAACCCCTTGAATGTTTCGGACCGCAGCGCCGAGGTCGATCTGGTCATCGGCGGAGACGGCCAGCTCCTCGGCTCGCAGGTGACGCGGTCGTCAGGGTTCCCGGGGTTCGACGACGCGATCCTGGAAATTCTGCGCGACACCGTCCCCTTCCCGCGCCCGCCGTTGGACGTTCGGTCGGACGATGGCACGACGCACCTTCACTGGCTGTTCGCGCGCGATCAGCGCCGCGATACCGGCATCAGCTTGCGCCGGGCGTTCGACCCGATCGCGACCGCGCTCCCCAAGCTGCTCCAGCAGGGACGACGCGACGAGGCTCTCAACCGGGTCGCCTATGCGCGCGGCAACGGCGAGCACGTCGGCCAACAGTTCACGATGCTGGCGGTCGACTGGCTGCGGGCGTCGTTGCACCAACCCTGGGCCACGGTCCGGATCGCCAAGATCATGGGCGCGCGCGGTGAAGCGGAAGCCATCAACTGGCTGAAGGCCTCGTTGCGCCGCGCGGAGCTGGCTGGCGCGGCGGGCGAGACGCTCACGGCCCTGAAGGTGCCGGTGTGCCCGCTGGTCAAGGACATGCTGGAAGGCTCGAATCCGGCCGACCAGTCGAACGCTGCTGCGGCGCTGGCGACCGCCGGCGACCCCGCCTGTCTGAACGGCCTCGTCAAACTTCTGACGTCCCCGAAGGCCGCGGCCGACACGCGCGCGGCCGCGGCGACAGCGCTGGGCGCGATCGACGATCCGTCGGTCAAGAAGGTGCTGGTCGCGGCGACCGAAGAGACCAAGCCGGACATCAAGGCTGCCGCGCTGCTGGCCCAGGTCCGCCCGGGTGCCGGCCGGTCGAAGGTCTTCCTGGTCGAGCCGTTCCTGCGCGACCCGTCGCCGCTCATGCGAGCGGCGGCCGCGGCCGGTGTCGTTCGCGCCGGCGGCGACGCCAACCTGGCCGACCTCTACGTGCTGTTCAAAGAGAACGACGCCCGCCCCTGTCTGGCGGCGCTGAAAGAGCTGGACCGGCTGCAGACCGAGGAATCGACGCGGCTCATCGCGCGCCTCATGCACCGGCCGCAGCCGGACGTGCAGCGCATGGCGGCCGACATCTTGCTCCGGCGCGGCGCGCGCGACGCGTTCCCCGCGTTCAAGAGCTTTCTCGAGCCGAACGCGGATCCGGCGATGCGCGGGCGGGCGCTGGTCGCCGCCGATGACGCCCAACTCCAGGCGGCCAGCGCGGATGCCAAGCTGGGCATCTGGGTGTTTCGCGCCCTGCTCTCCCGCGGACAGCCCGACCAGGCGGCCGACTGGTTCATCGCGCGCGGCACGAAGCTCTCGCCCGCCGAGCAGGCGGATGCCATGGCCGACTGGGTCACCTACGCGCCGGCCATGCGAGTCGCGGCGGAGCCGAAGGCCCCGGCGGCAACGACCGCTGCCGCGCCCGCGCCGACAACCCCCGCGCCCTGAGCGTCAGACCGGCGTGACCTGAGTGATCGGGACGGCCGTCTTTTCGCCGAGCGGCTTGCCGTTCGTCGCGATCACCTTCTTGTACCAATCGAACGAGTCCTTCGGCACCCGCTTCTGATTCTGGTAGTCGACGTACACCAGCCCGAAGCGCTGTTTGTAGCCGTCGGCCCATTCGAAGTTGTCGAGCAGCGACCAGGCGTAATAACCCGTGACCGGCAGGCCGTCCTTGATGGCGCGCCCCAGCTCTGCCAGGTAGCGGTGCATGTAATCGATCCGCTGCGGGTCGTGCACCTTGCCGTCCAAGAAAAGCTGGTCGCGCGTCGCGAGGCCGTTCTCCGTGATCGCCATCGGCAGCTTGTAGCGGTCGTAAATGAAGCGCGGTCCCCAGTACATCGAGGCCGGCGTGATCGGCTCCCAGTCCGATCCAGCGCGCGGAAAGCCCGGCGGGACCGGAATGGTCTCGGGCTTGCCATCCGCCCCGCGCCGCACGGTGCCAGCCTTGTAGATGTTGAGACCCAGCCAGTCGAGCGGCTGCTTCATCTCGTCGAGGTCGGTCGGCTTGAACTTGGGCATGTCCTTGCCCGCGACCGCGACGCCGTCGTCGGGGTATCTGCCCAGCAGCACCGGGTCCAGCCACCAGGTGTTGTTCCACTGGCCGCGGTAGCCGACCGTGAACATCGAGGTCCGCGCCGCCTCGACGTCGTCGGGGCTGTCGGTCGCCGGCTGCGTGACTTGGGTGCCTGTCACGTAGCCGATCTTGGTGGCCTTCGGATCGCGGGCTCGCGCCCGCAGCACCTGCACCGCCTTCGCGTGAGCGCGCATGCCGTTGTGCGCGGCGGTCAAGTATTGCCCGAACGACAGCTTGTCACCGGGCGCGTGCACGCCGTCCAGAAGCGCCATGCCGATGAAGCACTGGGGCTCGTTTTGCGTCGCCCACGTCTTGATGCGATCGCTGAACTTGTCGGCCAGCAGGCTGGTGTATTCGGCGAACCAGTCGGCCGAATCGCGCTGCAGCCAGCCGCCCTTCTTGTACAGCGCCTGCGGGTAGTCCCAGTGAAAGATCGTGCACAGCGGCTCGATCCCCGCCTTCAACAGCTCGTCGAGGAGGCGGCTGTAAAAGTCGAGCCCCTTCGGGTTGGAAGCGCCGATCCCCTCGGGCAACACGCGCGGCCACGAGACGCTGAACCGATACGCCTTCACGCCCAGCGCCTTCATCAGCGCGACGTCTTCCTTGTAGCGGTGGTAGTGATCGCAGGCGATGTCGCCCGTGTCGCCCTCGAAGATGACGCCCTTCTTCTTGCAGAACACGTCCCACACCGAGGGCCCCTTGCCGTCATCGTAGGCCGCGCCCTCGACCTGGTACGCCGCCGTCGCCACGCCCCAGGTGAAGTCCTTCGGGAACAGGCCGGTGCCCGCCTTGGCCGGCTTCGTCGTCCCCTTCGTCGTCCCCGTCGCCGACGCGCGCGCGGCGGCTGTCGCCGCCACCCCCGCCGCCGAAACGCCCAGGAAATTCCGCCTGCTCAGACTCCGATCGCTCATGCTCGCCTCTCGATTAGGGTCAGAGTCTCCCGCGGGGGCACGGCACAGAAACTTGGGTGGGCGCAGAAGGAATCGAACCTTCAACAAACGGATTAAGAGTCCGCTGCTCTACCAATTGAGCTATGCGCCCTGAACGAAGCGGTGCCGGTACTTACGCTATCACTCGTCGCTTCGTCAACCCCCTCGCATTGGTAACTGCTGGTGCGCCCGAGGTGAGTCGAACACCTAACCCTCGGCTTCGAAGGCCGATGCTCTATCCAGTTGAGCTACGGGCGCAGAAAGCACGCCGGATGTTGCAGGCCGGCTCCCCGCCCGTCAAGGGTGCTTCGGCGCCGCGGCAGCCGGTTTGTCGCCCGCCGGTCTGGCGACGGGTGTTTCGCCGCCCGGCTTTTTGGCCTTGGGCCGGGGCACGAAGACGGGGTGCAGCTCGTGGAAGATGCGATCCTTGGCCGCGTACGGCGCCCCGCGCATGTCGACGTTGGCGATCGATTTCAGCGTGCTGACCAGCAGCGCGATCCGGCTGTGGGCGGTGTCGTCGCAGGGCGGCGCACCGGCCGGCGGCGTCTGCTCGCACAGCGCCATCGCTTCCTGCGCCGCCGCGTAAGCGGGCGCGGCCTCGAACCGGTCGGCGTAGGCGATGGCGCGCACCTGCTGCAGCCGGTAGTCGGCGGGATGGAACTTCAGCGCCTTCGTCACCGCCGCCAGGGCCCAATCGGGGCGGTGGCCGTCCAGGAAAATGTTGGCCAGTTCGACGGTGGCGCCCGCGTCATCGGGATGTCCCGCCAGCACGGCCTGCAGCTCGGCCACGCGCGCGCGTCGCTCGGCGTCGACGGTCAGGGCCGGCTTGACGGACGCGTCTGGCCGCGGCATCAGCAGGATCGTCGCCAGCAGAACGAGGACGATCAGGTCGAGGATGCGCGTCAGGCCCATGCCGCTGGAAGTATCTAGCACGGGACCGGCTCCAATATCCCAAATGTGGACAAACACCCCGAACGGGGAAAAACGCCACGGCTGACATGTACGAAAGCCTGATGAAACCTGGAAGAAACCGAATGGCACCACAAGTGCTACAGAGGCTTTGCGGTTTTCTGGGCCGGGGCGGTTTGCGACGGCGGTCTGCAGTTCGTGTTTTCTGACCCACCGAATTGACCCCATACAAAGAGCCCGCTGCCGTTTTCCGTAGGCTGCGCACCCACCGAAGGACTGAAGGAGGAGCCGGATGATCGTTCTCAAGATGTTGGCCGACGCATTCCACGAGGGGGGATGGGGCATGTGGCCAATCCTTTTCCTGCTGATGATCACCATCTCGATCGTGATCGAGCGGGCGGTCTATCTGCGCCGCGCCGTGATCGACAAGGAAAAGCTGGTGGCTCTTCTCCGGTCGCAGATTTCGGCCGGTAACATCCAGGGCGCCATCAAGGTGTGCTCGGGCAACTCGACGCCGCTGACGCGCATCGTCGCGGCCGGTCTGATGCGCGCCAACCGCTCGGACGAAGAGATCAACTCGGCCATGGAAGAGGCCGGCCTGCGCGAGCTGCCGCAGCTCGAGAAGCGGACCGGCTACCTGGCCATGCTGGGGAACCTGGCGACCCTGGCGGGCCTGCTGGGGACCATCACCGGTCTCATCAAGGCGTTCGCCGGCGTGGCCGGCGTCGACCCGTCGCAGAAGGCGACCCTGCTGTCGAAGGGCATCTCGGAGGCCATGAACTGCACCGCGTTCGGCCTCACCACCGGCATCGTCGGTCTGGCGGCCTTCGCCTGGCTGAACGGCCGCACGCAGAACACCCTCGACGACATCGCCGAGGTGAAGAAGAACGTTTCGAACATGCTGTTCCAGGCCAAGGCCGCGATGCACGGCTAACCGCCGCGCCAAACTTTTCTTTCCACCGACACCCGACAAGGAGAACGAGAAATGTTTCTGATGGAGCACTTTCAGGAAGGCGGCTGGGGTATGTGGCCGATCCTCTTGCTGCTGGGAATCACCCTGTTCATCGCGATCGACCGCTGGCTCTACGTGTCGAAGTCGAAGGTCGACGTCGACAAGCTGATGTCGCTGCTGAAGTCGCAGATCGTCTCGGGCAACATCCAGGGCGCCATCAACACCTGTCAGGCGAGCCCGGCCCCGGTGACGAAGATCATCGCCGCTGGCCTGCGCCGCGCCGGTGGGTCCGAGCTGGACGTGCAGCAGGGCATGGACGAAGAGGCCCTGCGTGAGCTGCCGAAGATCGAGAAGCGGACCGGCTACCTGGCGATGCTGGGAAACCTGGCCACCCTCGCCGGCCTGCTGGGGACCATCACCGGTCTCATCAAGGCGTTCGCCGGCGTCGCCGGTGTCGACCCCTCGATGAAGGCGACGATGCTCTCGAAGGGTATCTCCGAGGCCATGAACTGCACCGCGTTCGGCCTGGGCACCGGTATCCTGGGTCTGGCCACCTACGCCATCCTGAACGGCATGACCCAGCACGTGATGGACGGCATCAACCAGGCCACTGTCGAGACGCTGAACCTGGTCGTCGCCGGCCGCGGTGGCGAACAGAACCAGCAGTACTAACGCCCACTCTTTTTCGAGGAATCACCCATGGGCGTTTCAGTCGATACCGGCGGCAAAGGCGGGAAAAAATCCGTCAATGCCGACCTGAACCTGGTTCCGTACATCGACCTTCTGACGTGCATGGTGGCGTTCCTTCTCATCACCGCCGTCTGGTCCCAGCTGGCGCGCCTCGAGGCGCACCAGAAGGGGCAAGGCCAAGCGGGTGAGGACACGCCGCCAGAGAAGGTCTTCAAGCTGGTCGTGCTCGTCAACGACAGCGGGTTCAATCTGGTGGCCGATCAGGACCAGCAGCCGATCCCGAAGAAGGGCGACAGCTACGACTACGAAAAGCTCGGCGACGAGCTGAAGAAGATCAAGGACACGCACGCCGACAAGACCGACATCCAGGTCGCCAGCGACGACTCGATTCACTTCGAGATCCTCGTCAAGACCATGGACACGGCCCTGTCGTCGCGCTTCCCCGACATCTCATTGATTGATTCTGGCGGCGCCGGGATCTGACGGAGCGACCACGCAATGCCTATTCATCCTCCGCATGCGCACCTCTTCAACTCGGTCAACCTCGAGGTGGCGAAAGCCAAGCTCGGGCACGCCGGGCGTAAGAGCCTGTACGCACCGCTGAACCTGGTCGCGTACATCGACATGATGACGATGTTGGTCATCTTCCTGCTGATGTCCTTCTCGGCGACGGGCGAGATCCTGTTCGTTCAGAAGAACATCGTGCTCCCGGACGCCCAAAACTGGACGGACCTGGAACGCGCGCCGGTCATCGGCGTCAGCAAGGACGTCGTCACGCTGGACGGCTCGCAGGTCGCGACGGCCGACGAGCTGATGAAGGACTCCGCGACCGGCGATTTCAAGATCGCCGACCTGCACGACAAGCTGGTGACCCTGAAGAACAACTACAAGCTCCTTCACCCGAGCGAGGACTTCAACGGGATCGCCATCATTCAGTCGGACAAGAACGTCGAGTTCAAGATGCTGAAGAAGGTGATGTACTCGGCGGCCGTCGCCGGATACCAGAACGTGAACTTCGCGGTCACCCCCAAGGCCAAGGGCGGCGCACCGGCGCCCTAGCCTACCCACCGCCTCATCGAACCCGGACGGCCGGCCTCTTGACGGAGGTCGGCCGTTTGTGTTTCTACGCCCCTTTCTGACGCTTTGAGATACGCTGCTGCCCCAAAGGAGTCTCCATGCGCACCCAGCTCACCGCCGCCCTCGCGTTGACCCTGGCTGTTGGAGCCGCCGCCTGCGCGGGCGACCCCAACGACCCGATGACCTGGGCCAAGCAGCTCAAGGACTTGCGCAACCAGAAGGAAGCGCTGGACCACCTGGCGAACATGGACGTCGATCGCGCGCGCCCCGCCGTGCCGGCGCTGATCGATCTGTACAACGATTCCAAGCGCCCCGAATTTTTGGAAGCGCTGGCCCGCTACAACGACCCGCGGACCAAGCCCGTGATGATCGAGGCGCTGGACTACACCGAGGACGACTTCGACCGCGCCACCATCGCCGCCGGCGTGCTGGGCGAAATGAAGGCCACCGACGCCGTGCCGCAGCTGATCGCGGCGGCCGAAAAGCCCCTGCCCATCAAGTCGCGCGCCAACAGCGCCCGCATCGCCGCCATGCGCGCCTTGGTCAAGATCGGCGACAAGCGGGCCGTCCCGACGCTGATGAAGATCCTGACCACCTCGGCCGACGAGCAGGACTTCCTGCTGAACCAGCGCGCCGCTCTCGGCCTGGCCGAGTTCAAAGACCCGCAGGCCATCCCGGCGTTGATCAAGGGCCTCTTCATGACCGGCCGCGGGACGGGCATTTTCCAGGAGTGCCGCCTGGCCTTGGTCCGCATCGGCCAGCCCGCCGTCGAGCCGATGATCGCGCTGCTGAAAGAGCAGAACCCCGAAGTCCAGGAGATGGCCAAGCAGTACAAGTTCGACGAGGTGACCCCCGGCGTGGTCCCCCACAAGGCGGCGATCCTGCTCGGCGACCTGCGCGCCAAGAAGGCCGTGCCGGCCTTGGTCGAGCGCCTGCACCAGAAGGCCAAGGGCGACGAGCACCGCTCGGCGCTGATCGCGCTCGGCTACATCGCGACGCCGCAAGCCGTCGACGCCATCCTGGCTGATCTCAAGGACGCCAAGGCCGACCCCGCCGAGCGCGCCAGCGCCGCGGACGCGTTGTACCTGTCGGGCGACCGCCGCGCCGTCCCCGTGTTGCTGGAGGTCGCCAAGTCCGGCTACGTGAAGAGCGGCGGCGAAAACGCCTCCGACCTCCGCGCCAGCGCCGCCATCGCCCTGGCCCGCATCGCCGGCCCCGAGACCTACGACGCCTTCAAGGCCCTCGCAAACAAAGAGACGGCGGCCGCCGGCGTCTTCGGCATGGCCCTCGACCGCATGCAGGTCGCCAAAGACTGCGGCGAAGACATCAACTGCTACGGCAAGACATTGAAGGACCCGTCCTGGACCCGCGCCGAAAAGGCCGCCTTCGCCATCGCCTTCTCGGGCAACGCCAAGCAGGGCCTCCCGCTGCTGCTCGGCGCGCTGCAGCCCATCACCGCCATGGCCCAGGATCGGTATCCGGTCCACCAGGCGATCTTGTTTGGGTTGACCCGGTTGGGATCACGCGACTGCAAGGAATGCATCGACAAGCTGACCACCCAGGTCGCCAAGGACGAGAAGGCCGTGAGGTTGCCAGGCGCGAGGGATTTGTTGGGCGAGACGCGCGTCGCCGAAGCGATCATCGAGAACCAAGGCGCCAACGACGTCGTCGCCGCGAACACCGCGACGGCGGTCGCCGAGGAGACGCCCGCGCCGGCGGCCAAGGGGAAGGGCAAGGGGAAGATCGCGAAGGCGGGCAAGGCCAAGGGCGGAAAGAAGAAGCACCGCTAGAAACGCTCTGATCGGGCTTTGAGATGGCCGCTCTGCTGCGCGCACTGAGCTTCTCGCTGGGCGCCTTGCTCGGCGGGTCACCCGCAGTTTAGGTTCCGAGCGGACGATTGCACGCACGCTGCTGCGCGGGACGGCTCGTACCTCTTCTTGCATGATTTTGTCGAAGTGGACCAGGCGCTGGGCGAAGGCGCAGTTCACGCGGGCCGGGGGCGATAACGCTGGGATTGACCGGGACGCCGACACGAGCATCTGAGCGGCCGCTCTCCCGGCACGATTCCGCCGGACAAACAGCGCAACTGAACAAAAACTTGCCGTCACCGCAGATCGTGGGAAGGCCGGCCTCGTCCGCCCACCGGCCGTGATACCAATTTCGCCGTCAGTCGGCGGGTGGCCGGCGATGTGGCTGTCGTACGGCAGCGACGGGTACTTTCTTGCGAGGGAGACTGAATGAAACGGATACGGTTTGTTCTTGGGACTGTTCTGGGTGGGAGCTTGGCCATGCTCGGTGGTTTCGCCAGCGCGACGATCATCAACGTCAACACGACCAGCATGAGCTTGACGAACGATTCTAAGTGTGGCCTGGCGGAAGCGATTGTCGCCGTCAACAACAGAGCGGCTGCATATGGGTGCCCGGCCGGCACCGGCAGCGACATCATCCAGCTTCAGGCCGCGACGTACGCGACTTCGGGCGAGCTGGACATCGCTCGCGCGGTCACGATCAAGGGCGCAGCTCAGGATCCTGCGCTTGGCCTGGCTACCACGATCGCATTTAGCGGCGGAACTGCCTTTGTGGTGTCGGACAGCAACGGTGCCATGTCGGTGACGTTTCAGAACCTCTATCTACAGGGACCCTACGCCGCGGGATCCTCATTGGCTGGCATTTGGGCATTTAGCTACACCGGAGGGTCGACTGTCCACGTACTTGGCTGCTGGGTTGGAGGATTTAGTTACAGCGGTATCGACGCCAACTCGTTCAACCTCGACGTACAGGATTCATTCATTTTCAATAACGACGGACCGAATGGCGGCGGCGGCATCTTCTTTTCCGGCGCCAATCTCACGGTCGCCCGCAGCACCCTCGAAAACAACACGGTGTCGTCGTACGGCGGCGGCGGCGCGATCGACTACGAGGGCACCGGCACCTCCAGCCTGACGGCGGTCACCATCGCCCACAACGACGCCCCTTCTGGCGGCGGCGTCTTAGTGCACGCCTACGGGGGCTCGTTCAAGATCAACCAGTCGACTGTCGCCTTCAACTCCTGCAGCGACCCGAACACAGGCGCTTGCGGGGGCGGGCTCTATTGGGCTGCTGCCAATGCACCAAGCAGCTACAGCATGAACGCGACCATCGTTTCCAACAACGACCACGAGAATCCGGTCGCGCCGACAGACTGGCACAGCGACGATGCGACCCCCGTCGTGACCAACTCGGATATTCTTCTGAATTCCGGAGCGCTGTACACAAACGGCGGCGGGAATTCGCACATGGGCCAGGATCCGCAGCTCGACTACGACCTGATCAAGCTCGGCGGCCTCTACCGCGTTCCGTTGTGCCAAATGGAAAAGACGAGCCCGATCCTCGATGTGTTATCGACGCTCAGTCCGGCTGTCGACGCCCGCGGCTTCGTGCGAGGGGTCAGCAAGACAACTGGGCTCACGGGCTCGACGCTGTTCGACATGGGCGCCATGGAGTACGACCCCAACACCGAGACGGAGTCGATGGTCGCCGTGAGGAGTTCGGGCACGACGGGGACTGCGACCGGAAGCAGCTACTCGGGGGGCAAGATTTATCAGCTCAAAGCGACGAAGGCCGGCGACTACGCAACCTTTTTCTTGGCTTCGCAACTCGTCGACGGCGCACCCAATTACAACTTCGTCGCCGGGTTCGTGCTCGGCCCGAACGAGGGGATGGTGCAGCTGGAGATCTCGCAGGATCGAACATTCGCAACTGGAGTCACCGCCATCGGGTCGCGCGTCGACCTGTACTCGAGTTCTACGCGAACGTATGTAAGGAATTACAACGTCGGCATTCCACTGGATGGCGACAACCAGTACTACATCCGATTGCGCGTCACCGGGAAGAACAGCGCCAGCACGGGATACGCGGTGTACTCCGACTACGTGAACGCGATCCTTCTTTAATCGTCGGCGGGGGCGGATGTGCCCATTGCCGGATCCGAAGGGCCAGAAGGCAAGGTCTTTCGGGTCCGGTCTTTTTTTTGATCGAGCGCCCGCGCGGTAGGCGCTCGACGCGAGCGCGACCCGACCCACGGCCTCGACGCCGGGAGAAGCGATCACCGAAGAGGGTTGGCGCATAGACAGCGGGGGGGTGACCCTGTCGCCCAGCAATATTCCGCTCAACCAACGTCGCAACGGAACAAAACTTTGCCGCAACCGCTGACAACTGGAATGCCCGTCCTCACGCCGTGCGGACGTGATACTAACCTCGACGTCGTGCGGCGATCAGCCGACCGACGTCGCTGTAATAGGCCAGCGAGGGCACACTTTGCAAGGGAGACGGGATGAAACGATGGGTTCTTGGGATAGTTCTGGGCGGGGGCTTGGTAATGCTCGGGGGCGTAGCCAGCGCGACGACGTATAACATCACCACGACGAACATGACCTTGTCCGCCCCCGGGTGCGGACTCGCCGAAGCGATCGTTGCGGTCAACACCAGGGCGGCTGCATATGGATGTTCGGCAGGAACCGGAAGCGACACCATCCAACTTCAGGCAGCGACCTACGTTGCTTTGGGGACACTCCAGATAAATCGACCAGTCACCATCAAGGGAGTGAATCCCGATCCCACGCGGTTTGTTCCGGGTACGACAATCGCGGCTTCCGGGAGCGTGACTGGAGGCGCCCTATTCTACGTAGCCGATACCCACGGTACGATGTCCGTGACCTTTCAGAACCTCGACCTGGAGGGAGGCCTTTTGAATGGAATCAGCGGGATTTGGGCATCGGGCTCTTCCGGAACCTCCACCGTACATGTGCTCGGCTCGTGGGTAGTTGCATTCTCTTTCAGCGGCATGTACGCCAATTCTTTCAACGTCGACGTGCAGGATTCCTATATCGCAAACAACACAACTCCAGAGTCCGGCGGCGGGATATTTTTCGACGCCGGGTCGCACAATCTCACCGTGTCCCGGAGCACAATCGATAGCAACACTGCTTCTTCCAATGGTGGCGGTATCACGTACTACGGAACGGGCACGTCCAGCCTCGTCTCGACGATAGTCACAAACAACGGCTCAACCTTGGGCGGCGGCGTCGACATTGAAGGCGATACAGGTTCTTTTGCAATCTCTCAGTCGACAATCGTTTATAACGGGTGCAGCGCCAATGGTCCCGATTACGGCTTGCAGAGTTGCGGAGGAGGAGTCCTCTCTCTTTCCGGTGACGGCACCGGTAACTTCAGCATCAACGCTAGCATTCTGGCTTATGCCAACTCCGACAAACCGAACGCCCATGATCCCGATCTGGATGGCGATGGGGTAATTGGCGTCAGCAACTCGGATATCCTTATCACCTCAGGCACACGGTACTCGGACTGGGGCGGAAACTCGCACATGGGTCAGGACCCGCTGATCGAAAGTGGCGCGGGCGGCGAAATGATCAGGTTGCAAGGCGTGTATCACATTCCCATCAACCCATTTTCTCCCGCTCCGAATAGCCCGATCGTCGATGTTTTGTCGACGCTCAGTCCCGCCGTCGACATTCTCGGATTCCCGCGAGGGATCAGCAAGACGACTGGGCTTCCGGGCTCGACAAAGTTCGACATGGGCGCAGTGGAGTACGACCCGAACACTGAGACGGAGGCGCTGGGCGTCGTGGGGAACTCCGGCTCCTACACGACGGCGAGTGGAAGCAGCTACTCGGGTGGGAAAATTTTTCAGCTGAAGGCAACTAAGGCTGGGGACTATGCGACGTTCCCGATAGGTACGTATCTCGTGGACGGCCAACCCAGCCGCAATTACAACTTCGTCGCGGGCTTCGTCCAGGGCCCAAACGAGGGCATGGTTCAGTTGGAGGTCTCCACCGATCGAACGTTTGCGACGGGGGTTACGGCGATTGGATCACGGGTCGACCTGTACTCGAACACGACGCGGACCTATGTCAGGAACTACAATGTCGCGATTCCACTGGACAACGACTTCTCGTATTACATCCGCTTGCGTGTTACCGGCAAAAACAGCGCGAGCACCGGATATGCCGTGTACTCCGATTACGTGAACACGAACCTGCTCAACTAGGTTCGCCGAGCATTAGCGACCATTCCGGATCCGGAAAGCTCCTCGGGCTATTCGGATCCGGATGCTCGCTGACCTCATGCTTGGGCGGTCAGCATCAGCCGTCCGGCGGGTATCCTTGCAGAACGCCAGCGGACTCATGGCTGGTGTGCTCGGGGCCTGCGATAGCCCGTGAACTCTTGCATCACCCCCCTTCCTGAAGGAGGTGCGGGTTTTCATGACGTCCGCGCCTAGCAATCGGCTCGAACGGTTGATATCTCACATTGTTGTTTTTGAACGGTTGGTCGATCTTCGGACAGCGAAACTCGAGGGAGAACAAGCATGAACAAGCATCGGAGTGCATGGGGAGTTGGCGCGGTGGTTTGCGCGTATGCCGGGGTGGTTTCCGCAACCACGATCAATGTCAATACGACGAACTGCAGTTTGGACCAGGCGGTTCAAGCGGTGAACAATCGGGTTACTGTCGGCGGTTGTCCGGCAGGCAATGGGAGCTCGGACAAGATTGTGATTCCGGCGGGGACGTTCAACGTTGCCACCACCAGCCCGATCATCGTCAAGCGGACTGTTCAGATCGTCGGAGCCAGCCAGGCAACCACGATCCTGCAGTGCAGCCGCGACGAGGGTCAGGACGCCTCGGGTGATCACTTGTTCACGATCGTCGCTGACGGTGCGCTGGCCTCTGGTCAGACTGTCACCATCAGCAACTTGACACTCAAAGGAGGCGGCACCACTGGCCGTGTCAGCGGCGTCGGCAACATCAATACGGCTGGCCCCGTCATGACCCTCACCGTCAGTAACGTTCGCGTGACGGGATTCAAGCTGGCGGGCATCATCGGTGGCAGCGGCTCGACGAACATATCCGGAAGTTTGATCAACAGGAATAACGTCCCGTTGGACAACGATACATCTGGTGGAATTCAAAACTCAGCGACCATGACCATTACGGGCACCACGATCGATTCCAATGACGGAATCAACGGCGGCGGGATCGGTAACTTCGGCTCTGGTTTTCTGACGATTTACGGCAGCACGGTATCCAACAACTACGCAGAAGGCTGGGGCGGCGGCGCAATCTACAACACCGCCACCGTCATCATCGGTCACTCGACGATCAGCGGAAACCTGGCCGATGGCAGCGGTGGAGGCATCTACGCCGGCTCGGGAGCGTATGTGTATGTGGCATTTGGCACTGTCGCGAACAATAGCGGCAACGGAGGCGGCGGCGTCTACATCGATCCATCCGCCGCGGTCCAGCTCGTCGATACGATCGTGGCGAACAACACCGACAGCGCGGGGGGCGCTGCGCCCGACGTCTCGGGCGACCTCCAGAGCTCCACATTCGATTTGATTCGCAACCCATCAGGGGTTTGGGGCGGCAGCAACATCATCTATGGGGTCGATCCTCTGTTGGGGCCCCTCACCACCGTTGATTCGACGCCGGCCACGCATGCGCTGTTGCCGGGCAGCCCGGCGATCGACTCGGGAATTCTTGAATCCACGTACTTCCAGTTCAACTTGGACGAACGAGGCTTTCCGCGTCCGACCGACGGCAACGGCGACAACGTCACCGCCTACGACATGGGCGCGTTCGAGTTCGATCCCTGGCAGACAGAGCGACTGGTCGTGTCGGCGAAATCGTCCGACTCCCATACGATCGTCAGCGATCCCTCGTACAGCAACGGACAGGGGACGTACCTCCAGTCGAACGCGGCCAATGATTTCGTCACCTACAGGGCGCCGCTTCCGGCGGCCGGAACGTACACGGTGAAGGTGCGTGTGCGTCGAGGAAACAATCGCGGCAAGTTCCAGGTCCAGACCGCCTCGAATCTGACCGGTACGTACACGAATTTGGGCGCCGTCCAGGACGCCTATCGCTCCTCTGCAGACTTCGTGACGATCACCCTGGGTAACTTCACCGTGGCGTCTGCGGGAACGAAGTACTTCAAGTTCCTCATCACCGGCAAGAACACCTCCAGCTCCGGTTACCAGCTGACTCTGGATTACTTGCAGTTCATCCGGAACTAGCGGCTCCGCTTGATAGGAAGCGACCGTGGCTCTCGCCCACGCGCCCAGACCCTGAGGCGTGCGGGCCGGAGCCATGGCCGCGTCTGGGCTACTAGCCCAAGCGCCGAAACCGGGCGACGGATTGGTATTGACAGGTTGATGGGCGTAAGTGTATCCGCATTGGAGAGCTGGGGGGACCAGTTCACACAACCGTTGGGCAGACGACGCCGCTCGGCATCGTCGATGGGCGCAGCGGCCACGGTGGGATCTTCACGGCGCCCAGCACCACGACCGCGAGGGTCATCCGGGCGACCGCGGCGACGATCGGATCATTCTAGACGCACCACCTGTCGTCGGCAGGTCCGCTGGGGCTGAGCGCGCAGGCAGCGCTACAATCCCGCCGTTGCGCGCGTCCTCGCGGATCACCTTCGTCCTGGCGGTGCTGCTCGCCCGGGAGGCGCCCGGCCAAGAGAGCTGGCGGGCCCGCACGGCTGTTTCGGCGGACGCGCGCGGGCTGGTGGGGATGAGAGATGTCGTCGGCATCGACGCCGGCGCGATGGGGGTCGGGATCGAGTGGCGTGCGGCGCCCACGTTGCGGCTGCGGACGACCGCGCTGCTCATGGGAACGCGCGGGCAGACTGACTCCGGTCGCACGGCCCAGGGCGGCGCCGGCGGCGAGCTCGCGATGCGCCTCATTCCATTTCCGACGTGGGTCGTGCGGCCGTACGCGCGCCTCTCGGCCGGGTTCCTGCTGTTCTTGCGAGGCCCGCTTCTGCCGGGCGGCGACTTCTACGATTTCATCCTCGGCGCGGGCGGCGGGTTGGAGGTGCCGCTGGGCGCGCGGCTGACGCTGTTCGGCGATCTCGCGGTCGCGCACCTGTCCAACGGTCAGGGGGGCGGCTCTTACAACCCGGCGTATGACGGATGGGGAGGTCTGGTTGGTCTCAATGTCGCGCTGCAGCCGCCGGCCGAACCAGCGGAGCCGCCGCCGTCCGCTCCGGAACCGGCCAACCCCCGGGCGACCTTCACGCCAGGCGTAATTGCCGAGGCCCAAGTTGGGTGGACGGCCGGGCTGATGGGCGCTGGCCGCATTCGCGGTACCGAACGGCTGACGACACGATTCCTGGCAATCGTCGACCTAGGCGCCGCCGCCGTTGGCGACACACCGTTCGAGGAGGCAGGCCTCGCCGTGGCCGGCCACTGGCAGCCGGTGACGGCGGGCGTCCAGGTGACGTACCAGCACCTCCCCGGGATCACCGCCCTTGCCGAGCAGGCACAGGTCGAAGCGCACCTGACCCGCGAGACATCGCTCTTCGCCACCGGCATCCTGCAGCAGCAGACGGTGTTCGCCGATTTCGTCGTCGCCGGCTTCGGCTTGCGCGCGTTCCCACTCGATCGCCTGCGGTTTGACGCGGGTGTCGGGCTGACCCGGCCGCTGGTCTCCGGCGGTTCGAACACCGCCGGCCCCTACGTCGCGCTCGAATGGCAGCTGCCCCTGCCCTCTGCCCCGTGGCAACTCTCGGTCTTCGCCGAGCGGCAGCTGTCAACCAACACTGTTGCCGGCATCCGGCTCGCCTGGAATATGGGCGCCACACTGCGGGACGTCGCGCGCCGCACGGGCTGGACGGTCATCCGATGAGGGAGCGTTTCCGCGCGGAACGCCTCGCTGTTCAATTGAGACGCCGCATCATCGCACGCTCGATCCCCGGGCGCATGATCATGAGGTCTTCGTAGCGGCTGGGCAGATGGGTGGCGAAATCGATGCGGCGGCTGGGCGCGTGATCGGCGACCAGGCGGCCGGTCTTGAGCGCCTCGCAGAACAGCCCGCGCCTCGTGTCAGGTCTGTGGCGGGCGGCCCATGTGAGAGGACCCCGGGCGGCCGCCACGCTGATGGCCTGAGGGCGGCTCGGTACAATTTCGGCAATGGCCATTACGCTTAATTATGCTACATTTTTAGTTATCTCTCGGTGTCTCAATCTGCCGAAGCCCTCCCCTGAAGTTTCACGCGCAGGCGCCGTTAGCGAGCCGCGCTCCAGGCTGATGCTATTAATCATTCCCCGGCGACGTGTGTATTCGCACCCGCCATCGCTGACGGCCCTGACCTGCTGCCCCCAGAGGACGCCATGATGAAGCGCGATCTCCGTTTCTCTCGCCGCCGGTTGCTGAAATCGATCGGAGCGGGCGCGGCCCTGCTGCCCATGCTGCAATCCGATAAAACGGATGCAGCCTGTTACGTAAGCGGCATCAAGCGAATGTTCATCCTGTGCTGGACGAACGGGATGTTGAGCAGCATCAACAACTGGGCGACCGCCGGGAACGACCCTTCCAGCTGGCAGCTCGGCTCGATGGGCTTCCAGGACTCCCTCAAGCCTTACATGGCCGACCTGCTGCTGCTGAAGGGGCTCGACTACAAATTCATCAAGGACATGCCGGGCGGCGGCGAGCGGACCGGCCACGCTGTGTTCCCCGGCATGCTGACCGGCGCGTTCTACAAGACCGTAGGGAGCACGAACGCCGACCTTGGGGGCGCCATCTCGGTCGACCAGTACGTGGGTAAGCAGCTCCAGGCGAAGGGCTATAAGGGCCTGGTCTCCCTCAACCAGCAGGCCTTCCCCCACAGCACCGGGTACCTGTCCTGGGCGTCGTCGGGTCAAGTGGTTCTGCCAGAGCCTGACCCCAATAAACTGTACAACTTGTACTTCAAGGGGGCGTTACCAGCCGTGATGCCCCCTCCGGTCACCGGAACCGGCGGCAAGAGTGGGGCAGGTGGAGCGCCGCCGGTCGACAATACGGCCAAGATCCAGAAGAGCATCCTCGACTACGTCGTAAACGATCTCAATCGCTTTTCTAAGATCGTCGGGACCGAGGATCAGAAGCACATCGGGGAGCACCTCGAATCGGTCCGCAACATCGAGATGCGTCTCCAGAGTATGGGCCAGGGCACCCCGATGGGGACCGACGGAGGTGCGCCGATCTCTGTCGCAAATGGGACCTGCGCCTTCCCGAATACCGCGAGCGAGC
Organism: uncultured Pseudomonadota bacterium; assembly: GCA_963737345.1. GTDB lineage: Bacteria > Myxococcota_A > Polyangia > Fen-1088 > Fen-1088 > JADGRB01. Next base: position 1,166,155 of record CAVTSM010000003.1, read on the forward strand.
CGTCGGGTGTCACAAGCGCGGTGAATACCCCCGCGATCGCCAAACTTCATATGGACCTCGCGCTCGCGGCTTTCGGCGCCGACCTCACCCGGGTCGCCGTCATGCAGATCGGCGACCAGGGTGACGCGTACCTGGATATGTCCTGGTTGGGGTCCGAGTTCAGTTCACCGGGCGGCAAACTACTCCCGTCGGACAACAACACCGGCCTCATCAACGGGTTCCATGCGATCGCCCACGAAAACACGATGCGCAAAGTCACCTGCGACGCCTGGTTCCAGTCGCAGGCTGCTTACATGATTGGGCAGCTCAAGAGCATCACGGACGGCACCGGAAAATCGATGCTCGACAGCAGCGTCTTCGTCGGCATGAACTCAATGCGCACGGGGACGCACGAGACGACCGGCGTACCCGTGATCATGGCTGGAAGCTGCGGCGGCTACTTCAAGACGGGCCGCAGCCTGGCCCTGCCTGCCGGCACCCCCAACAACGGACTGCTGGTGGCGCTTTGCAATGCCATGGGGACGCCCGTCTCGACCTTTGGCGAGGCGAGCTACGGTGGCGAGTTGACGGTCCTCAAGGGCTGAACGTGTTTCCCCGCAGCACAACCGAGCGCGAACGGAGAACGGCCATGAAAGCGCGACATCCACGCAGATTCTGGTTGGCGACGATCGGCCTCCTTTCGTTGGGCGCCACGGGCGCCTGCAACGGCCGGTTCGGCAACGACTCGAACACCGGGCAGTCGACCGGAAGCAGCACCGGCACGGGCGGCACTGGAGCGTCGCCGGCGAGCGGGGCGGGCGGGGCAGGTAGCGGGCCGGTGACCGGGACTGGTGCCGGGCCGAATAGCGTGCCCATCGTGACCACCGCGCCCCCCCCAGCGGAGAGCGCCGGTGTGCTTCCCATGCGGCGCCTCACGTACCCGGAGTACGACCATCTGTTGGCCGACTTGCTGGGTGACACGACCGCGCCCGCGGAGACCACGTCATGGCCGGCCGAGCAGCCCAACAAGGTGGACTACCTGGCCCCAGACAGCGTGGCTGAGTTGCTGGTGGATACCTACCAACTTACCGCTAACGCCGTCGTCGACAAGGCGATGCAGGCGGCGGCGGCAGGACTGCCCGCCGGCAAGCTGACCATCCCGTGCAAGAATCCCTCAGGCTCGGCCGCAGAGACCACCTGCGCCACCCAGTTCGTCACGACGTTCGGCCAGCAGGTGTACAGGCGTCCCGTCGCGACTGCGGAGCAGCAGGACCTTTTGGCCCTGTTTTCGACCGTGCGCGGCCTCGGCCTCAGCTTCACCGACTCGATCGGCGCGATGGTCAAGGCCATGGTTCAGTCGCCAAATTTCCTCTACCATTGGGAAGTTGGCCCCACGCCGCCCAGGCCCGGATCGGATGGCCTGGTGGCGCTGACCCCGTGGCAGGTCGCCTCGCGGCTGGCATCCGTTCTATGGCAGACAGGGCCGGACGATGCGTTGATGCAGGCGGCGCAATCGAATCAGCTCTCGACGCCGGCGCAGGTCGCGGCCCAGGTCACCCGCATGCTGGCCGACCCCCGCGCGACCAATGGCCTTTACAATTTCCACGAGCAGTGGCTGTTCACCTTCGGGACCACCGGGGCGCGAGATATCGCCGTACCGCTCGAGAAATCCAGCCCGCTCTTCACGGATTCCGTGAAGAACAGCCTCAAGACCGAATTCTCGAAGTTCGTGTCATCGGTGTACGCGGGCGACGGCACCCTGCAGGCGCTGTTTACGGCACCCTATGCCTTTATCAATCACGACCTGGCCGCCCTCTATGGTGTCCCGGCTCCGAGCACCGACTTCGCCAAAGTGTCTCTGGATCCCACGAAGCGCGGCGGCATTTTCACCCAGGTGGCATTCCTGGCCACCCTGGCATCGGACACTCGCGACCATCCCATCAACCGCGGGCTCTCGATTTACCTCAAGGCCCTGTGCGGAGAGATTGATTTTTCGAAGCTGCCGGCGGTCCTTCCGCCCGTCAATTTCGTGGACAAGGGGACCACCCGCCAGTCCTTCGACGCGCACGGCCAAGCAGGCTGCGCGAAGGGCTGCCACAGCCTGTTCGACCCACCGGGGTTCGCCTTCGAGAACTACGACGGCAATGGTCAGTATCGGACCACCGAGGCGGGCCAGAACGTCGACTCGACCGGATCCTTCGTTACGCCAGGGAACGCGACGCTGACGTTCCAGAACGCGCTCGACCTGTCGAAGCAACTCGCCCAGAGCCCCGAAGCGCAAGCCTGCATCGACCGGCAATGGACGCGCTATCTGCTGGGACGGCCGGAGACTGCCGCCGAATCGGGATCGATGTCGGTCGCTTACCAGAAAGCCGCCGCGACGTCGGGCTTCTCGATTCGAGATCTGTTGGTGTCCCTGGTGACATCGAAGGCGTTCCTGTACCGCCAGCCCTCGCCCGGCGAATCGCTGTAGACGGCGGCTCCCCAAGCCTCCCGATGTCGAGGATCCGGCTGCCTTACGCGGCGGCGGTGTTCGCCCCGCTGCTGCTGTTCACTGTCGGCTTGGTGGGCTGCCATGGCGGTGGGGCCGAGCGTTCGTCCGCCGACGCGGCGGGCACCAAGGGCGTCAGCACGCTCGACGGCGCAGTGGCGGGGGAAACCGGCGCGACGGCAGGCCACACCGGCGCAGCAGGCGGGACCGGCGGCCACGCTGAGGCATCATACCCAGCCGGTGACCCCTGGGCGCGCTGGCCCATGCCCAACGCGCGGTTGCCGAGATTGCCGCACCCGCACAGTTACGACACGAGCACGCCGGAGGTGGTGGTCGACCGTGTGACGGGTCTGATGTGGCAGCGGGAACTCCCCCAGAAGTTCTACACCTTCGCGGAGGCCGGGCGTCACTGCGCGAACCTGGACCTGGGTGAACATTCCGACTGGCGGCTTCCGTCCCGGATCGAGCTGGTCTCGCTGCTGGACACCACCCGCATCCAGCCCTCGATTGAGACCGAGATCTTTCCAAACACGCCGAACGACTGGTTCTGGACCTCGTCGCCGGCCGCTGGTGACCCCAACGCGGCCTGGTATGTGTACTTCTACTTCGGGTACCCGAAGACCGACGACAAGAGCAGCCAGTTCTCGGTCCGCTGCGTCCGGTCGCCCCACCGGCCGGCGAATCAACCGCCGCGCTACCGCGTCGCAAAGGGGGAGGTCGCGGACCTCGATACGGGTCTGCACTGGCAGCGCGCCACCTCGGCCCAGACGCTCACGTTCGATGGGGCCCACGCGCTCTGCGCCCACCTTTCGGCTGACGGAAAACGCGGCTGGCGCGTCCCGACGCTCGGCGAGTTGCTGACGCTGATCGACGAGCGCGTCTCGTCCACGCCCATGATCAATCGCGATGCGTTTCCCGAAACGCCGGGCGAACCATTTTGGACATCCTCTCGGTTCGTCAACGGCCCCGACCGGGCCTGGTACGTGCGATTCGATTCGGGCGCCGGTCTCTATGGTCGCGTGATCGAGTCCTTCCGCGTCCGCTGCGTTCGGGATTAGCGGGACGCGCCTCGGGCGGGTGGGCCCGAGGCGCCCCCTCTCAGTGCTGCGCGGGCGGGCAGGTGGTCACCTTCCAGCCGCACACCCCGTCGGCGGTGGGCGCGCACACCGGGCCGGCCGTGGTGCCGTCGGCGCAGATCATCGTGGCGCCGAGGGGCCCCACGCCCGGGCACATGTCTTTCGTGCAGATGCCGGGCGTGACAGGGACGCAGGCGCAGACGGACGGCGAGCTGTCGAAACGGCTGTTGGTGGTGCAAAGGACGTTCTGGACGCACGAGCAGATACCCGGGCAGTCAGCGCCGCCGGCGGTGGGGTCGCAGGTGTCCTTCGGATTGTCGACGCACTTGCCCAGGCCGGGGCACGGCTTGCCGATGAAGCCGCCGCACGAGACCGCGTCGGGCGCGCACTTGCCGGCGTCGCAGTGCGTGCCTGCCGCGCACTTTACGGTCTCGCAGGGGTCGATCGGCGGCGGGTTGCACTTGCACGTGCGGCAGCCGTTCGCATCCAGCGCGTTGCCGTAGTCGCAATAGATGTCGCAGACCGGGCCGCAAACCGGCGGTTTGACGGGCACGCAGGCGCAGACCGACGGCGAGCTGTCGAACCGGCTGTTGGTGGTGCAAAGGACGTTCTGGACGCACGAGCAGATACCCGGGCAGTCAGCGCCGCCGGCGGCGGGGTCGCAGGTGTCCTTCGGATTGTCGACGCACTTGCCCAGGCCGGGGCACGGCTTGCCGATGAAGCCGCCGCACGAGACCGCGTCGGGCGCGCACTTGCCGGCGTCGCAATGCGTGCCTGCCGCGCACTTCACCGTCGCGCACGGGTCGGCCGGCGGCGGGTTGCACTTGCACGTGGGGCAGCCGTTCGCGTCCAGCACGTTGCCGTAGTCGCAATAGATGTCGCAGACCGGGCCGCAGACCGGAGGCTTGACGGGCACGCAGGCGCAGACCGACGGCGACGGATCCCAGTTCGTGTTCGCGTCGCACACCGCCGACTTCGGGCACGAGCAGATGCCGCCGCAATCAGCACCGCCGGCCTTGGGGTCGCAGCTGTCGTTCGGATTGTCGACGCACTTGCCGGCGCCGGGACAGGGGATCCCGCCGATCCCACCGCAGAAGATCGCCTGAGAGATACACTTGCCGGTCGCGGGATCGCAATGACCGCCATCCGCGCACTTGATCCCCGCGCACTGGTCGGTCCCACAGTTGACGATGGTGTCGCTCTTGTAAAACTGCGCCGACGTTCCCGGCTGCTTCGGGAACTTGATGAGCGCGTACGGCGCCGTGAGCACCTGAGTCACCGGACAGGACGCTCCGGGCGATGACAATTGCGTGATGGCGATCAGGCTGGTCCCGGCGCGAAGCACGGCCACGAAGCTCGCCCCGTAGCCGCCCGTGGGCTCCGTGCCGGCGGCGTAGAACATCACCCAGTCGCGCGAAAAGTCGACGGCCGGCGGGGGCGCGTGTCCGAAGAAGCTCTGGTAACCGGCCGCGCTGCGGATCAGCGTGCGCGTCGTGGTGGCTGCGCGCGCGCTCACGTCATCGCTGAACGCATCGAACGAAATCGTGGCGGCCGCATCGGGCGGCGTCCCGGCCGCGCGGACGTCGCCCGCGACCTGCTGGACGTCGTCGGGCCCGCTGAGGCCCTCGCCGCACCCGACGGCCACCAGTACGACGAACAGTGAACCTTTTCGAAGACAAGTCTGGAAAGAGCTCATGGTCCCGTACCCAGCAAATGTTGGGCCGACTTCGCGGGCCCGCCGGCCTGCGTTGCGCCGCAGGCCGCCTACGCCGGCGGCTCAGAAAACCGAGACATTGCCTGCCACCAGCGTCAATGATCTGAAGGAACCGGCAGGGGCTATAGTTTGCCGATGGGGGACGAGAACGCACGGTACGAGCTCTATTACTGGCCTTCCATCCAGGGACGTGGCGAGTTCGTCCGGCTGGCGTTGGAGGCGGCCGGCGCGCCCTATGTCGACGTCGCGCGGGTGCCCGCGGAAGAGGGAGGCGGGGTCAAGGTGCTGCAGGCGCTGCTGGCCAGCACGGCTGGCGGGGGCCCGTTCTTTGCCCCCCCGGTCCTGCGACACGGCGGGGTGACGCTGTCGCAAACGGCGGCGATCCTTCAGTACCTTGGCCCGCGTTTGCGGCTGGTTCCGGATGACGACGGCAGTCGCTTGCGCGCGCATCACCTGCAGCTCACCATCGCCGACTTCGTGCTGGAGGCGCACGACACGCACCACCCGATCGCGTCCAGCCTCTACTACGAGGACCAGAAGCCGGAGGCGACCCGCCGCGCGCGGGCGTTCGTGCAAAGCCGCTTGCCGAAGTACCTCGGCTACTTCGAGCGCGCCGTCGAAAGCAACGGCGCGGGCGCCGGCCCGCACGCCGTCGGCGCCGCGCTCTCGTACGTGGATCTGTCCCTGTTCCAGGTCATGGTCGGGCTCGAATACGCGTTTCCGCGCGCGCTCTCGCGGGTCGCTGCCCAGACGCCGCACCTGCTGCGACTGCGCGATCGCGTCGCCATCGAACCTTCGGTCGCGGCTTACCTGCAGTCGCCGCGACGTATTCCGTTCAACCAGCAGGGCATCTTCCGGCGATATCCAGAGCTGGACGTCTGAAGCGCCGGCGCGATCGCGCGCGCCGTCAGGCGGTGCAGCTCACGGTGTACATGTGCAGGTGGGCGGGCGTGCCTGCCTGTGTCGACACGACCGTCACTTGGCCGCCCCCCTTGATCGTCGCCAGATCCGCGGCGGTGAGTGTCACGGCGTGCATGTGTCCCGCCGCCACGCTGGTGTTGATCGTTTGATCCGTCGTCGCATTCAGATCGGACGCCGGTATCGAGACGGTGTGGACGTGGCCATTGGCGTCGGCCACCTGGGTCTCGGGCAGCGGATTCGCGCACGCGCCGCCGGTGGTTCCGCCGCTGCCGGTCCCGGCGCCGGTCGTTCCACCGGTTCCGCCGGACGTGCTGCTGGAACTGCAGGCCCCCACCGCCGCCGCGCCTCCCAGCAACGTAAACGTCAGCGTCAGGAACTCTTTGCGATCAAGTGTCTTTGAAGTCATGGAGCGTCTCCCGCGACAGGCTGGCGTCGCCCCATGACCGTGACCATGCCTCGCCTGCGCCGCCAGCTAACCGGTCGACTGATTCGACGAAACACTCATTCGACCAGGTCTTGCCAACGCGCGCGCGTTGGCAGATCATCCCTGCGGGCTGAACTTTCCTGGGCATTTTTTCCTCGTCTGGCGTTCATCCCTTCACAGTCCGGCGCCGTTTTTGGCAGGGAGATCTCCATGACAGGCATTGGTCGCGTAGCAGGCTCTCGTTGGTCGGCACTCTCCTGGGCGAGTTCTTGGATGCTGGGGGCCACGATCGGCCTGGCGGCTGGTTGTGGCGGCAGCGGCGCAACGCCGGCGGCCACCCCGCAGAAGCTGACGATCCTCCACACGAACGACTTGCACTCGCATCTCATGGGCAAGTCTCCCGAGGCCGACTACACCCCGGCCACCACCGCCGACGATCAGACGACCGGCGGCTTCGCGCGGCTGGCGACCGCCATCGGGACAGCCCGAACGGCGGCGTCCACAGCCGGCAGGCAGGTGCTGTTGCTGGACGCCGGCGATTTCATGATGGGCTCGTTGTTCGAGATCATCTCCACGCACGTCGCGCCCGAGCTGGCAATGATGAAGGCGCTGGGATACGACGCGACGACCGTCGGCAACCACGAGCTGGACTGGACCCCCACGGGGCTAGCGGCGATCCTTCAGGCGGCAACGGCCGCCGGCCCGACGGTGCCGATTGTCTCGAGCAACATGAACTTTTCGGATGCCGACGCGGGGGACGACGGCCTGCAGGCAGTGGCGGCGGCTGGGGTCATTCAACCCAAGCTGGTGAAGACCGTCGGGACCCTGAAAGTGGGCATCTTCGGGCTGCTCGGCAGCGAGGCCGCGTCGGTGACGCCGCAAGCGGCCCCGCTGACCTTCGAGCCGATCGCGGCGGCCGCGACACGGATGGTCGCGGACCTGCGCAACAACGACAAGGTCGATCTGGTGATCGCGCTGTCCCACTCGGGCATCTACAGCAATGGCACGGGCGAAGACGCCGTCCTCGCGCAGGCGGTGCCCGGCATCGACGTCATCGTCAGCGGCCACACCCACGACGCCCTGACGCAGCCCAAGCAGATCGGCAGCACCTGGATCGTCACCGCCGGCAAGTACGGCGAAAATCTCGGCAACCTACAGCTGACGGTCACGAAGGGCGCCAAGGCCGGCGATCCGGCGACCGTCGCGCTGGACGGCTACACGCTGCAACCGATGGACGATCAGGTCCCGGGCGACGCCACCACCCAGAGCGCCGTGGACAGCTACATCGCAGGGGTCGACATGGCGCTGCAGGGAGCGGGGCTCACGTACAAGATGCCCGTCGCCGAGACGGCCGCCGATCTGGCGCTGCCGGCGTTCGCCGAGGCACCCGTCGGGAACCTGGTCGCCGACGCCTACCTGAAGATCACCGGCGCGGTGCAGCCGACGGCGCCGCCGGCCATGGCGTTCGAGGCGAACGGTCAGATTCGCTCCGACATCCAGAAGGGCAAGACCGGCGTCCTCTGGTTCGAGGATCTGTTCCGCGTGCTGCCCGACGGCATCGGCCCCGACCAAAACCCGGGATACCCGCTGGTCACGTTCTACCTGAACGCGCAGGACGTGCTCTCGGGCCTGCAGTTCGACGCCGCCAGCGACGTCGTGGGGAACGACTTCTTCCTGCAGGTGTCGTCCGGACTATCGGTCACCTACGACATGACGCGCCCGGCGTTCGCGCGCATCACCAGCGCCAGCGTCAAGACGGACGCCGGCGTGAAGACGCTGGACGCGATGGACACGACCACCTGCTACAAGGTCGTGTCGACCAACTTCGTCGCCGGTCTGCTGGGCGTCGTCAAGGCGCAGACCGGCGGTGTGCTGTCGGTGGTGCCGAAGGCCGCCGACTGCACGACGGTCATCGATCCGACCGTCAACTTCGTCAATCGGGATCCGACCACGACGGCCGTGGAAGAGCTGAAGGACTGGCAGGCCCTGCTGAAGTACGTGGGCAGCTTCCCCGACACGGACGCCGATGGCCTGCCCAACATTCCCGCGGCCTACGCCACGCCGCAGATGCGCATCGTCGGGCAGTGATGCGGGCAGCCTGGCGCGCCATGGGGGTGGCCGGCCTGGCCGTCGCGGCGGCAAGCTGCACGCCCAGCATCGGGAAGGACCCGGTGCCGGCGGCGATGCAGTGGGAGCCCTTACCGCCGCGCGTGCCAAGCCCCTCGCTGTTGCTGGTCGACCGGGCGACCGGTCGCATCGATTTCAGCCTGGCGGGGCTCCCCGTCCCCGAGCAATGCGCCGCGCAGACCCAGTTGCCGCGGGCGGCCTGCGAGTTCGACCATTACTTGCAAACGTTGAACGGTTTTCCGACCACCACGACGGCGATGGCGCCCGCCAGCGCGGCGCTGGATTCGGCGACGCTGACCCTCGGCACCAACGTCGTGGCCGTCGCGACGACGGGCAGCGGGACGGCAGCGCCCGTGAACGTCGCCGTCGGGTTTGATCCCTCCAGCAACTTCCTGACGGTGGCCCCGCAACCGACCTGGGAATTGGGGACGCTCTACTGGTTCGCGGTGCGCGGCTACGAAAACGGCGTTCGCACGACCACCGGCGCGCAGGTCGTCGGCTCGCCGACGATGTCGCTGCTCAAGCAAGAGTCGCCGCTGGATTGCGGCGCGATGGACGACAGTCTCCCCGATCGGACGTGCCCCGCCTACGATCTGCTGCTGTCGCAGGGGTTGGCCCCACTGAATGCCGCCGCGACGCTGAGGCAGCTGGAAAAGGCGCGCCTCGCGTACCTGATGACCGGCGCCTGGGAGGCGGTCGCGGCCGCGGGGATTCCCAAGTCGGAGGTCGCCGTGTTGTGGGGCTTCCCCACCCACACCAACTCGGTCGTCGAGCTCAGCGCGCCGGCGCCCGTTCCCCAGATCACCGCGCCCAACCAGATCCACGTGGCCGTGCATGGCGCGATCGATCCGGCGACGGTCGTGCCGTTCATCGTCCGGCAACAGGCCGGGACCGTGATTGTCATGGACCTCGACGCCGTCGCGCAGGGGGATCTCGTCAACGGGCTGCCCCGCATCGACGCGCAGCTCGTGAACGGCGAGATCGTCATCACGGGGCAGAACCCGTTTCCTGCCAATCACACGATCGGTCTCTTCTTCACGAACGGCCTGCATGATCCGGCCGGACAACCGCTGGTGGCCTCGCCTGTTTCGGTGCTGCTGACGTTACAGGGGTCCCTGATCGATTCGCAGATGCACAGCGTGATCTCCGGCCTGACGGACGCCCAGGCCGCCATGGCCGAAGCCGGACGCCGGCAGCTCGAACCGCTGTTCGACAACGCCGCCCTGGCCGGCCTGACCGGCATCAAGCGGGAGAACCTGGTTTACTGTTTCGCCTTCAGCTTCGGAGTCGCGCCATGAAGCGGCTTTGGTTGGCGGGCGCGCTGGCCGCCGTCGCTGCGTCGGTGGGCGGCGCGCGCGTCTGCCGCGCGGGCGGCTTCTTGATCTACGATCTCTCCGGCGAGGCCATCGGCCGCGCATCGGCCGTGGCCGCCTCGACCGACGAGCCGGCGGCGATCTGGTTCAACCCGGCGGCGTTGTCGTTCATGGGGCCGGGCGCGTCCGCGGGCGGGGTCTACGTGACGGCCAAGTCCCGTTTTTCGCCCGCGAGCGGCGGGGCCTCGACGGACAGCCAGCGGGGCAATTTCTTCCTGCCGACGGTGTTCGCGAACACGCCGGTCAGCAACCGGGTGGCGGTCGGCCTGGGCGTCTACACGGCTTTCGGGATCGGCATCCGCTGGCCCGACGACTGGATCGGGCGCGAAGCGACGGTGGCCGCGTCGCTGGAGACGCTGGCCATCAACCCGACGGTGGCCGTGCAGCTCGAGCACCGGCTGTCGCTGGCGGTCGGCTTCGACGCGGTCCGCGGCGCGGTCGACTTCACGAACGGCCTACCGGCCCTGGCTGGTGGCGACGTCCGCCTGGGCGGCGGCACTTGGGGATTTGGCGGCAACGCCGCCCTGCTCTACCGGCCGCTGCCCAACCAGCTGCACGCCGCGCTGACCTACCGCAGCCGCGTCCGCCTGAAATTCAACGGGCAGGCCGACTTCGATCCGACCAACCCCGACTTCGCGCCCGCGCTGCCCGACCAGCCAGGGACGGCGACCATCACCTTGCCGGACGCGTTCACGTTGGGTGTGATGTTCCGGCCGCGCGCGGACCTGACTCTGGAAGCCGACGTGAACTATGTCCTGTGGAGCACGTACGACCAGATCGACATCCAATTCCAGAGCGCCCCGAAGCACGTCATCCAGCCCGAGGGCCGCAACGCCTTCACGGCGCGCGTGGGCGGCGATTTCCGCCTTCCTCGCCCCGACCTGCACCTGCGCGCCGGCTTCATCTTCGACCAGCAGACGATCCCGTCTTCGGGTCTGGGACCGGGCCTGCCCGACGGCAACCGCCTGGACGGCACGATCGGCGTCGGCTACTCCTTCGACCGGTTCACCGCCGACCTGGGGTACATGCTGGTGTACGTGCTGCCGGCGGATTCCACGACCGGCCGCGAAGGACCGCCCGGCACCTACCACACGATCGCGCAGCTGGTGGGGCTGACGCTTCGCGCCCGCTGGCCCTGAGCGCCGCCTCAGCTCTGGTGGGTGGCGACGATGCTGGTCTTGATGCCGCCGCGCACGTTGAACACCGCCTCGACGCGGGCCTGACGGGGCGTCACGGCGGCCACCAGGTCGTCCAGGATCTGGTTGGTCACCGCCTCGTGGAAGCCCCCCTCGTCGCGGTACGACCAGAGATACAACTTCCAGGACTTCAGCTCGACGCACAGCTTGTCCGGCACGTAGTCGACGTGAATCACCGCGAAGTCCGGCTGCCCCGTCTTGGGGCACAGGCAGGTGAACTCCGGGCATTCGAAGACGATGTGGTAGTCGCGTTCGGGCTTGGGGTTGGCGAACGTCTCCAGGGACTTGCTGGGGCGGGTGCTCATGGCGGCCAAACAGGTTATACGAAATGAAGGCATGCGGCTCGCCGGCATCGACATTCCCGCGCCCCCTCGAGTGGCGCTGCCGATCCTGATCGCCGGGCTGGTGATCCTGGGGCTGCTCGCGGCGCGTGCCGCGCGCGCGCTTACCGGCCGCTGGCTCAAGAGTCGTCCGGCCGTCGCGACCCCGACGGCCTGCGCGGTCATCGTCGGCGGCCTGCACTGGGTCCCCGACCTGGGCCTGCCTGGCCGGCTGGGGCGATGGCTGGCGGGCGCGCTGGACATCGCCTTCGTTTTCGCCTGCGCGCTGGTGGTGGTGCGCATCGCGCTCGCCGCGGTCACCGAGTACGCGGCGAAACACCCGTCCGTGAAACCCGCGGTCGGCGTGGCGCGCGTCGCGGTCCGGCTGCTGGTGGGCGCGCTGGCCATCATCATGGCGCTGGACAGCATCGGCGTCCCGGTCACGCCGCTTTTGACGACCCTGGGCGTTGGCTCGCTGGCGGTCGCGCTCGCGTTGCAGGAGACCCTGGCCAATTTCTTTGCCGGGCTCTATCTGCTGGCCGACCGGCCGGTGCGTGCGGGCGACTACATCAAGATCGACGCGGCGGCCGGCGAGGGCTACGTCGAATCCATCGGCTGGCGGTCGGCGCGGCTGCGCACGATGGCCAACAACACGATCATCGTCCCCAACCAGAAGCTCTCGCAGGCAATCCTCACCAACTATCACCTGCCGGCGGCGCCGGTCGGCATGGCGGTCAACATCACCGTCGCGCACGACGCCGACGTCACGAAGGTCGAGACCGTCCTGAACGACGAGCTGACGCGCGCACGCGCCGCGCTGCCGGCGTTGATCGGCGGCAAGCCCGCCGCGCGCCTGGCCGATCTCACGGAGTCGGGCCAGCTCTGGGCCTGCGGTCTCGAGGTGGCGGAAGTCCAGTTACAGGCACCCGCCGGTCACGAGATCCGCAAGCGGTTGCTCGATCGGCTCGGGCGCGAGGGAATTCGACTGGGCGTTCCGGCCCGCCTCTTGCGTGAGGCATCGCAAAACAACAAAGCCCACCCGCCCGACGCCGATCACGCATTGACAGCAGGGAAAGGCCCACGTTAGCCTGCTGACCTCCTTGCGGGGCCTGGCCCCTGCCCCCTTGTGATTCGCGGATGGTCTCCCGCCTTTTTTTCCCCGCTGTCCGTCTCGCGCTCGCCACGACGTTCTTGCTCGCGGTCGGCTCGACGGCCCGCGCCGGCACGGTGAAGGGCACGGTCAAGCTGCCCGACAACGCGCGCTCGACCCGCCTTTACCAGGGATATTGGCGGCTCGAAAACGGCAACGTGCCGGTCCAGACCACGGGCGGCGCCAAGCTGGAAACGGCCGTCGTGCTCGAGAACGTCAACGGCGCCCACCCGCCACCGGCGCGGACGGTCACCGTCGAAATCGGCGGTCTCGACGCCCGCCCCCGCCTGGTGATCGTCGGCCCCGGGTCGGTCATCGAGATCAAGAACACCGGCAAGGTGAAGCTGAACTTGTCGACGCCGGCCACGCCGTCGGTGATGCCGCCCGAGCTGCTGCCGGCCGGAGCGATCCGCCGGCAAAAGTTCGACAGCCTGGGCGGCTTCGCCATCCGCGACTCCGACTACCCGCACATCATGGTGTCGGTCCTGGTGGTCGACTCGCCCTACTACGCCACCGTCGACGAAAAAGGCGGCTTTGCCATCAGCGGCGTCCCCGACGGCAAGGCGAACCTGAAGGTCTGGACGCGCGGCAAGTGGTCCGCGCAACAGGAAGTCGAAACGGGATCGAAAGAGGAGCTGACGGTGAAGGTCGGGGCTTCGGGGGAGAAGGAAGCGGCCGAGTAGCGCGACGAGGAGTCCATGTTCCTATCGAAGATCTGGTTCATCCTCATCGCTCTGGTTTCTGCCGTCGCGGGGACGTTCGCCCTGGTGGCCCCGCGCCCAGCGGTGCAAAAGCTGGCCGCGCTGGAAGGGCAGCGCCTGGATCGCGCCCAGTACGCGGCCGAGCAGATGTTCAAGGTCGACGCCCACAAGTGGATCGACCGGGTGTCCAAGCTGGGCCGCGACGCCATCTTGTCCGAGTCGTTGGACGCGGCGTCGCGCGGCTCCGGTGAGTACGCGGTCATTCACCGCACGATCCAGGACCGCTTCCGCACGCTCATCCCCGACCTGGCGACGGGCGGCATCGATGAAATCGTGGCGGTCGACGGCAAGGGGCGTGTCATCGCCCGCGTCGGCGGCAGCAACGACAAGGAATACGGCGACTACATCGGCGGGATCGAGGTGGTCGCGGACGCTCTGCGCGGGTACCTGTCGGACGACGTCTGGGGCGTCGGCGGAAAACTGGAACGCGTGGCCGGCGGGCCCGTGCTGTCGAAGAGCAAGGACCGGATCGTCGGCGCCATTTATGTGGCGGCCGAGACCGGGCCCGCGCTGGTCGAGCGCCTCAAGAAGAACCTGAACGTCGACGTCGCGCTGCTGCTGCACGACAAGGTGGTGGCCTCGTCGCGCCCGGCGGGCGAGCTGAACGGCCTGCCCGAGCTGGTCGGCCAGCACGAGGCGGACATCACCACATTGAAGCGCACGCCCGCGCTGCCGCTGGCGGTCGGGCAGGAAAAGCTGCTGGTCGTCGCGGCCCCCTTCCCAGGCCAGGCCGGCGAGCAGCGCGCCTACTACGCCCTCGTCGGCGTGCAGCCGGCCAAGACCGACCTGGGAGCCCTGCTGGCCAACGTCCATGCCGAAGACCTGAAGTGGGGGAACTTCCCGTGGGTCAGCCTGGTGTTCATGACCTTCGCGATGATCGCGGTCGGCCTGGTCCTGCAGCGGGTCGAGGTGGAGTCGCCCCTGCGCAAGCTGCGGCGCGAGCTGCAGCGGCTCGCCGCCGGTGACGCCCACAAGATCGACGACCACAAATACCCGGGCATGATCGGGGGGCTGGCGCGCGACGTGAACGCCGCGATCGAACGGTTCACGCATGCGCCGGGCGGCGGCCGATCCGAGATGGCCGGCAAGGATCTGAACGCGATCCTGGGGCCATCGGGCGGCAGCACCTTCGATTTGCCGGCGACCGGTTCGCCGCTGGGCGGCCCGCCGCCCCCACCCGGTTTCCCACCGCCGCCGCCCTCGTTCGCGGCGCCGCCGCCTCCCCCCGCCTTCCCGCCGCCCCCGCCGGCGTTCCCGCCGCCGCTGCCGTCGCTGGCGCCGCCGCCCGCGCCGCAGCCTTTCTCGGCCGCCGCCATCGCGGCCGCCGGGGGCGCCGTGTCGGCCACGCCGTCCATCAGGCCGGCGTCCTGGTCGAACCTGCCGGCCACCGTGCTCGGCGACGAGGATCTGATCGCCGAGGCCGACAAGCAGATGCCGGAAGGTGAGTCGACCCGCGTCGTCGCCTACGACCACCAGGAAGAAGAGGACGCCCATTTCCGCCATGTCTTCGACGACTTCGTCGAGGCCAAGCGCTCTTGCGGTGAATCGCTGGTCGGCCTGACCCAGCCGAAGTTCTTGCAGAAGCTGCGCGACAACAAGGCGGCGCTGGTGTCGAAGCACGGCTGCCGCACCGTTCGGTTCTCGGTCTACGTCAAAGACGGCAAGGCCGCCCTCAAGGCGACGCCGGTCCGCGAGTAGGCCGGCTTCAGTCGGTCGCGAGCGGGGCGGTCCAGGTCTCCGTGTCGCAGATGCCCACGGCGCGTCTGTATTGAACCTCCGCGGTCAGGCTGCCCGTGACCTGGCCAGCCGCGTCGGTCACCGTGATGGTGTAGTCGTCGTGCGGGTTGTTGGGATCGACGTCGGTCAGAACCCACTCGAGGTCCAGGACCCGCACACCGCCCGCGCCGAGCGAAAGCTGACCCATGACCAGAAAATTCGTGAACGTCACCTGAGTCGCGGCCTCGGCGGCGGGAGACGCCGGAAGGGACGCGGTCGTGCAGCCGGTGGTCTTGCACGCTCGCACGGTCTCGGGGCCCGTCACGTCGGCGGCAGGGGCAAGGTGGAGGCGGAACGTCGCCTCCGGAGGAGCTGCGTCTGCCGTGCAGGTCGTGGTTTCACACCCCGGCGACCCGATCGACGCCAAACACGCCAACACCAGCGGTCCCCACAAAACGCAGCGCTGATTCATACTATCCGGTAAGGCAACCGCCGTGCCACCGCCGAAATCCGCGGGGCAACAACCGGCGTGGGGCGGCGACCCGCGACATCGCTGTCGCGATTTACTGCAGCAGCAGCTTGTCCGGGTTGGACTCTTGCCCCGCGGAGGCAGCCCGTTGCGTGGGCGCGGTGCCGTCCAGGAACACCTCGTCCAGCGTACCGGTCTCTTGCCCCTGTGCGGCCAGCAGGCCGCTGGCCTTGTCGATGCGCTGGACGACGACACCGGCCGGCTGCGCGAAGTCCTTGGTCGGTTTGCCGGCCGTGGCCTTCACCATGAAGTCGGCCCAGATGGGGGCCGCCGTCTTGCCGCCCGCCTCGCCCCGCCCGAGCTTCTTCATGTCGTCGAAGCCGACCCACACGGCGGCCAGCAAGTCGGGCGTGAAACCGACGAACCAGGCGTCGCGCTGTCCATTGGACGTGCCGGTCTTACCGGCGGCCGGGCGGTGCAGCTTGCCGGCGATGGCGCCGCGGGCTGTCCCTTCGTCGATCACGCTGCGCATGAGCGAGACCATCACGTATGCCACCTCCGGCGGAAGCCCAGGCTGCAGCTGCGGGACGGGGAGCTTCTGGTCACCGATGGCCGTGACCAGCGACGTGCGATCGACCTTGGCGGCCATGCCGCCGTCGGCAAACGTCGCATAGGCGTTCGCCAGCTCCAGCGGGGTGACCGTTAGCGATCCCAGGGCCAGCGACAGCCCGACGTCGGCGGCGATGGTGGACGTGATACCCACGCGACCAGCCACGGCGCGCACCTGATCGATCCCCACCTCCGAAAGAACTTTGATGGCCACCGTGTTGATCGATTCGGCCAGCGCGGTGCGAACGCGCACCGGCCCGCGGAACTGTTCCTTCTCGTAGTTTTGCGGCTTCCACAGCTCGTAGACCTCGGGCGCGTCGTTGATGATGGTGGCCGGCGTGATCTTTCGCGCCTCGACGGCGGCGGCGTAGACGATCGGCTTGAACGCCGAGCCGGGCTGCCGCTGGGCGCGCACACTTCGGTCGAAGCCGCCCGCGTGAAAGTCGTAGCCGCCCACCAGCGCCAGGATCTGGTGGGTCGCCGGATCCATCACCACCATCGCCGCCTGGGGCCCTAGCTCCAGCGCCAGCGCCAGCCCGCCCTCGTCGGGCCGCGGCCGGTCGCCGGCCCAGCGCACGCGCACGAGGTCGCCCGGCTTGAAGCGCGCCGAAAGCGGCTTCGGCCCCTTGCCGTAGCGGGTCTCCAGCGTGAAGTCGACCATCCCCTCTTTGCCGTCGGACGCGCCGACGTCGACGAACAGCCGCCCGCCCTTGGGGTTGCCGGCGTCGATCTCCAGGCGTGTGACGATCCCCTCGATGATCTCCGAGTCGCGAATGCCCTTGGCGTGCGCGTGCGCCAACTCGGCGTGCTTTTTGTCCAGGGCCTTGCCGGTCAGGTGCCCGGATGGGCCGCGAAACCCCTGCCGGGCGTCCAGGTCCTCGAGGCCCCGTTCCAGCGACGTGCGCGCCAGCTCTTGGAGACGCGCGTCCAGCGTGGTCGTCACGGTCATGCCGCGATCCAGCGCCGCCTGCTCGCCCAGCTTATCCGACAGCACGCCCCCGACGATCTCGATCGCCTCCGCGGCGATTCCGCGCGCGGACGCGGGCTCGCGCACCAACCGAATCGGCTCTGCCGCCACCTTGTCGGCGGTCGCACGCTGGATGTAGCCGCGCTCGGTCATCTGCCCCAACACGTAGCGCTGGCGCGTCTTGGCGGCGTCGGGGTGCTTGCGCGGCGACAACCGCTCGGGGCTCTGCGGCAGGCCAGCCAGCAGGGCTGCCTCCGCCAGGTCGATGTCGCGTACCGATTTGCCGAAGTAGTAGCGGGCTGCCTCCTCGCAGCCGTAGCGACCATGGCCGTAGTAGATCTGGTTGAGGTAGAGCGCCAGCACCTCTTCTTTCGACAGCTTCTGCGACAGCTGCCGGGCGAGGATGATCTCCTGCACCTTGCGGCGCATGGTCCGCTCTGGGGACAGCACCAGGTTCTTGACCACCTGCTGCGTGATGGTCGAGCCGCCCTGCGCCCGGCGCCCGCGCAGCACGTCTTCGATGAAGGCCCGGGCCATCCCGCGGTAGTCGAGGCCGCCGTGCTGAAAATAGTCGGCGTCCTCGGCGGCGACGACCGCCTGGATGAACTGGCGCGGGATTGCGCTGTACGGCACCACGGTCCGCTTTTCGGTCCCCATCTCGCCGATGGCCGCGCCCGTGCGGTCCAGGATGCGCGTCACCTGCTTGGGGCGGTAGGTGTCGAGCCGCGACAGGTCCGGCAGCTTGGGGTCGCTGCCGTAGTAGCTGAAGATGCCGACCAGCACGGCGATCCCCGCGAACAGGCCCAGCACGGCGATGGTCGCCCCGATGCGCACGACGCGCAGCCAGGTCGGCCGCCCGGCCCGGCCCGCGCGGGTCACCGTCGAAAGCCCTTTGCCGGACTTCTGGCTGCCGCGCCGCTTGCCCGGACCGCGCGGATCACGATCGTCGAGCGAGGGTCCAGCAGCCATCCCGCCAGTCTATCCCCCGAAGGGGGCGGTTCAAGAAAAGCTCAACGGCCGCGCGCGTCTACCGCCCGGGACAGGACGGCTTCGGCGCCCCGGACCGAGGCGGCGTAGAAGCGGGCCCGCAGCGCCTGGACCGCGTCCTCGGGCAAGTCGCCATCGCGCCCCAGCGCGCGCCGGCGCAGCGCGGAGGCCCGCGAGACGATGACCGCGGCCGCCACCGACAGATTCAGGCTTTGGGTGAGGCCGTGCATCGGGATTCCGAACCGGACGTCTGCGGCGGCGATCGCGTCGGCGGTCAGGCCTTCGTGCTCGTTGCCCACCATGACGGCGGCGGGGCGCAAGAAGTCCAGCTCTTCGAGGGTAGCGCCGGCGCCCGGGACGGCCGCGTAGATCGCGAACCCGTCCGACCGCAGCGACACCATCGCGGCCGCGAGGCTGCGGTGCCGCACGACGTCCAGCCACTTCTCGCACCCCTGTGTCACCGTGCTGGAAAACCGGAAGCGCTCGACGCTTTCGATCACCTCGACGCGCTGCACGCCGAAGGCCTCCGCGCTGCGCAGCACGGCGGCGCCGTTGTGGGGGTCGTGCAGGTTCTCGATGACGACGCGCAGGCCGCCCAGACGCGTGGCGGCTGCGGCGTCGATGCGCGCCCGGCGCTCTTCCAACAACAGCGGCGCAAGCGCTTCGCAGATCTCCGTCGCTGAAAGGGGCACGGTCGACAGCGGGTTCGTCGACATCGGGCGCACCTTAACATGTCCGTTTCGTTGCGTTTTGCGGGATTTCCGCACGCTCCGCGTTGCAAGGCGCAATGCCCCCAGGACCGTTTCACGGGGTAGCATCCGGGCATGCCCGCCGCCCAGAACGCCGCCGCGATCGGAGGCGGGTTGCGCGTCCTCATCGTCGACGACGAGAAGAACATCCGCAGCACGCTGGCCGTCTGCCTGGAGGGGATGGGGGCGGAAGCGCTGGCCGTCGGGACCGGCGAGGCGGCCCTGGCCGCCCTGGCGCGCCAGCCTTACGACCTGGCGCTGGTCGACCTGGCGCTGGCCGGCGAGAGCGGCCTCGATCTGCTGCCCAAGCTGCTGGCGCTGGAGCCCCGCCTCGCGATCGTGCTCATCACCGCGTACGGCACCATCGAGACGGCGGTCGAGGCGATCCGGCGCGGCGCCTGGGACTACCTGGCCAAGCCGTTCACACCCGCGCAGATCCGCCACCAGGTCGACAAGCTGCGCACCGAGCGCGATCTGACCAAGCGGGTCGCCGAGCTGGAGCGCCGCCTGGCCGAAGAGGCGCCGGACGTCGACATCACCAGCCGCTCGCCGGCCATGCGGGGCGTGCTGGACATGGCCGCTCGGGTGGCGGCCACGGACGCGCCGGTGCTGATCACCGGCGAGAACGGCACCGGCAAGAGCATCCTGGCCCGCGCCGTCCACCGGCAGAGCGCGCGCGCCGCCAAGCCGTTCGTGGTCATCAACTGTCCGACGCTGTCCGAAGAGCTGCTGGCCAGCGAGCTGTTCGGCCACGTCAAGGGGGCCTTCACCGGGGCCATCCGCGATCAGGCGGGGCGGGTCGAGGTGGCCGAAGGGGGGACGCTGTTCCTGGACGAGATCGGCGAGATCCCGCCGTCACTGCAGAGCAAGCTGCTGCGCTTTCTGCAAGAAAAGGACTTCGAGCGCGTCGGCGAGACCCGTACGCGCCACGGCGACGTCCGAATCATCGCCGCCACCAACCGGGACCTGGACGCCGACGTGAAGGCCGGCCGCTTCCGCGAGGATCTCTTTTACCGCCTGAACGTCGTCGAGGTGCGCATGCCGCCACTGCGTGAGCGGCGCGAGGACATCCTGCCGCTGGCGCGGGCCTTTCTGGCGACCTACGCGGCGGCCGGACCGCCGCGCCACCGCGAGATCTCGGCCGACGCGGCGCGGGCGCTCGAGCAACACGATTGGCCGGGCAACGTGCGCGAGCTGCGCAACACCATCGAGCGCATCGCCATCCTGTGGCCGAGCGCCGTCATCGAACCGGAGGCGCTGCCCGGACGGGTGCCACGCGGCGCCCACCGCCGCCCGACAGTGGGGGGCGACTTCTCGATCGACGAGATCGAACGCGAGCACATCCTGTCGGTGCTCGAGCGGATCCCCAAGATGGAGGACGCGGCGGCGCTGCTGGGCATCGACGCGTCGACGCTGTGGCGCAAGCGCAAAAAGTACGAGGGGACCTAGCGCGTGCGACCGCCGCCCGGGCGGCTGAAGCTGTACCTCGGGTTCGCGGCCGGGGTCGGCAAGACGTTCCGTATGCTGGAAGAAGCGCGCGCGCTCAAGGCCGGCGGCAGCGACGTGGTGCTGGCGCTGATCGAAACGCACGGGCGCGCCGACACCCAGGCCCTGCTGGCCAGCGTCGAGATCGTGCCGCGCCGCCAGGTCCAGTACCGGGGCGTGCTCATCGAGGAGATGGACCTCGAGGCGGTCCTCGAACGGCGCCCCGAGGTCGCGGTGGTCGACGAGATCGCCCACACGAATGTCCCGGGCAGCCGCCACCGCCGCCGGTATCAGGACGTGGTGGCGTTGCTGGACGCCGGTATCGATGTAGTGGGCGCCTTCAACATCCAGCACCTCGAGAGTCTCAACGACGTGGTGCAACGGGCGACCGGGGTCACGATTCGCGAGACGGTGCCGGATGGATTCCTCAAGCGCGCCGACCAGCTCGTCAACCTGGACCTCAGCGTCGAAGACCTTCTCGACCGCCTGCAGTCGGGAAAGATCTATCCGGCCGACCGGGTGTCCTGGGCGCGGGAGCACTTCTTCAAGGACCGCAGCCTGGCGACCCTGCGCGAGCTGGCGCTGCGCGAGGTCGCCGAGAGCCTGGACCGCGACGCGCGGCGCCGCCGCGAGAGCACCCGCGACGCCGACCCCGGCGAGGCGGGCCTGAGCGGCCGCGTGATGGTCTGTCTGTCGTCGCTGCCGACGCGCGCCTCGGCGCTGCTGCGGCGCGGGTCGCGGCTGGCCGGCCGCCTCAACAACGACTGGTTCGTGGTCTACGTCCAGACGCCGCGCGAGGCGCCGCACCTGATCGATTCCGAAGCGCAACGCCACCTGCTGGCCAACGCAGAACGCGCGCGGGAGCTGGGGGCCGAGGTCGTACACATCAAGGCCGAGGATCCGGTTCCGGCGCTGCTCGACTTCGCGCGCTCGCACGGTGTGGGGCAGATCATCGTGGGGCGATCCCGCGCGCCCTGGTGGCGGCGCGCGCTGGGACGTTCGCTGGCCACGCGCCTGGTCGACGAGGCCGGCGGGTTCGACGTGCTGGTCGCTTCGCTGGATGATGACGGCGCATGACCCTGCGGGCGAAGATCCTGCTGGCCCAGACGCCGCTGGCGGCCGCGCTGGCGTTGATCGCGTTGCTGGCGGCCCTGACCAACGCGTCACTGGGGCGCAACACCGCGTCCATCCTGCAGGACAACTACCGCAGCGTGCTGGCCGTCGAGCAGATGAAGGAGGCGCTGGACCGGCAGGACGTGGCGCGGTTCGAGCAGGCGCTGTCCGTCCAGCGCAGCAACGTCACCGAGCGCGGCGAGCCGGCGGCCACGGTCGCGCTGATCAAGGCCTGGACCGCCTACCGGGACGCGCTCACGGCCGGCGGCGACGGCGCGCCGCTGCGCGCGCTCTATCTCGACACCCGCCGCGCCGCCGACCGAATCTTGGAGCTGAATCAGGACGCCATCGTCGGCAAGCGCGATCGCGCCCGCCGCGAATCCGACCGGGCCAGCGCGGCGATGGTGGCGACAGCGCTCATCGCCGCGCTGATCGGCCTCCTGACGTCGACGGTGCTGACGCGCCGGATCCTGCGTCCGCTGTCGGTGTTGGGCCAGACCGCTCGCCGCCTGGGCGATGGCGACATGGAGGTTCGCGCCAAGGTCACCCGCCACGACGAAATCGGGGCGCTGGCCGGAGACTTCAACCTCATGGCCGACCGGCTGGCGCAGTACCGCAAGAGCTCGCTGGGTGAGCTGCTGCAGGCCCAGCAGCAGGCGCAGGCCGCCATCGACAGCCTCCCCGATCCGGTGCTGATCTTCGATCTGGAGGGACGCTTGCTGAGCGCCAACCAGGCGGCCGATCGGATCTTGCACGTGTCGGTCGACCAGGAGAGCCAGGCGCCGCTGGCCCGCGCCGAGCCGCAAATCCGCGCCGCCGTCGAGCGCGTGCGCGCGCGCGTGGAAACCGACGCGGTCGCCGAGACGCCCGGCGGCTTCGACGAGGCTGTGCGTGTCTCGGGCGCGGGGCCCGACGGCCAGGATCGGTTTTTTCTTCCGCGCGCGACGCGCGTCACGACCGACCAGGGCGGGCTGGTGGGCGTCACGGTCATCGTCCAGGACGTCACGCGGGTCCTGCGCTTCGACGAGCTGAAGAACAACCTGGTTGCCACCGTGGCCCATGAATTCCGCACGCCGCTGACCTCGCTGCGCATGGCGATCCACCTGTGCGTGGAAGAGACCGTCGGACCCCTCAACGACAAGCAGCTGGACCTGCTGGGCGCCGCCCGCCAGGACACCGAGCGCCTGCAGCAGATGGTCGACGATCTGTTGGATCTGTCGCGCATCCAGTCGGGGCGCATGGAGCTGCACCGGCGGCGGATGGCCGCCGAATCGCTGCTGCGCGACGGCGCCGCCCCTTTCGCGACCGCCGCGCGCGACAAGGGCGTCACCTTGAAGACCGAGCTTTTCCCCGGGCTCGGCGACCTGGACGTCGACGCCGACCGCATGCAGCTGGTTCTGGCCAACCTGATCGGCAACGGCGTCCGCTACACACCGTCGGGTGGAACGGTCGTCCTGCGCGGGCAGCGAACGGAGCTGGGGGTGCGCATCCAGGTCCAGGACACCGGCCCGGGGATCCCGAAGACGTACCACGCGGCGGTCTTCGACAAGTTCTTCCGCGTGCCGGGGACCAGCGCGGCCGGGGCCGGGCTGGGTCTCTACATCGCCCGCGAGATCACGGTGGCGCACGACGGCCGCCTGTCGCTGACCAGCGAGCCCGGTCAGGGGGCCACCTTCACCGTCGACCTGCCGGCCGCCAACGAGGATGAGCGGGGCCAGGCGCCCAGCCGCGGCGATCGAGGTTAAGATTCGCGCATGCCCGAGCGAGTGCATGACGTGCGCGAGCGCGCAATCGCCGTCCTGTCCGAAGCGTTCGCACAGGACGAACTGGACGTCGACGAGTTCGAGCGGCGCGTGACCCGGGCCCACACATCCGACGTCGCTGGCGACATCGAGGCGCTGCTGGCCGACCTGCCCAACGCCCGCGCGGTGGTCCCCCCTGCGTCGGTGGCGCTGGTGCCGGCCGGCGAGGCGGGCGGCGCGCTCGAGGCTCCGGCCCAGACCGTCTACGCCATATTCGGTGGCGTCGATCGGCGCGGCTCCTGGACCGTCCCCCGCCGGATGCGCGTCGTCGCGATGATGGGCGGCGCCTCAATCGACCTGCGCGAGGCGCGCTTTCCGCGCGGCGTGATCGATCTCGAGGTCAAGGCGATCTTCGGGGGCGTACAGATCCTGGTGCCGCCCGGACTGGCCGTGGAGGTCCACGGCACGGCCGTCATGGGCGGCTTCCAGAACGTCAACCGGGCGCCTCCGACCCCGGACCCCGACGCGCCTTTGTTGCGCGTGCGGGGCATCGCCGTCATGGGCGGCGTCGACATCAGCATGCGGTTGCCCGGCGAGAGCGATCGGCAGGCCCGCCGGCGCCACCGCATCGAGCAGCGCCAAGACCGCCGGGCGTTGCCGGAAGCCCCGCGCCAGCGGTAGCGGCGCTCAACCGCCGTAGCGGAGGCGTTCCAGGTCGTCGCCGAGCTCGATCTCTTCGACGACCTCCACGACCAGGTCCTGGAAGTCCTCGGGCGCCAGCCCCAGACCGGCGCCCACCGCGCGCAGCTGCGCGTCCTCGGCGAAATCGATCTCGCCGTCGGCCGCGTGAACGGCGGCCACCAGCTCGAGCAGCCGCTGCTTCAAGTCCTTGGGATCGCCCGCAAACCTGGCCGTCGTGGCGGCCCGATCGAACAGCTTGGGATCGAACTCGTCGATCCGAAAGTCCAGATCCATCGGCAGCGCCGGCGCGTCCAGGATCTCCCGGAGCATCCGCTTGACGGCAGCCTTCTCTTCACCGTGCAAGCGGTCGTCGGCGTACGCCGCGTCCATCAGCAAATCGGCCACCAGCGGCAACCGGTCCGGTTGATCCTTGAGCGCCATGATGCTGCGATCTCCCGCCCCCACCGTTCCCATGTCAAGGAGGATGGGGATGTCGCGGCGACCCCTCAAGTCCCGCGGGTGTCGGTCGATTTCCTTTTTCATGGTCACCCGAGCTCTGGTCGCGGCCGTCCTGCTGGCGATTCCGTTCCTGACCTCGCTGGTGGTGGTCCGCCGCGCCGGCCATCCCGACGTCCGTTAGCCGCCGCCTGGCTTCGTCTCACGCGCCGCGCCAACCAGTCTGCGTTGCAAAACGGGACGAAGGCGCTAACGTAGGCGCGCGATGGAGCACGCGCCTTCGACCGTAGACGACGACGTCAATGGCTCGGCCCTGGCTCGATCCTGGGACGCCTGGGAAGAGTACTACCGTCAGGCTTCGTTGCGCCGGCGCGCGCATCACGGGCGCCGTCACCTGCGCGACGAAAAGCGCCGCCGTCGCTTGCGCGAGCGCATCAGCCTGGCCCTCTCGGCGGTCGTCATCGGCGGCCTGACGTTGGCCTTTTATCTGGTTCTGACCCACTAGCGCGCGGCGCCGCGCAGCGCTTCGGCCAGCGCGCGGAAGGCGGCCGCCCGGTGCGAGAGGCGATTCTTCTGCTCGAGCGGCAGCTCAGCCATGGTGAGGCCGAGCTCCGGAACCAAGAATAGAGGATCGTACCCGAAGCCGCCCTCGCCGCGCGGCGAGGCCAGGATCTCGCCGGTGCAACTCCCCACCCGCGTCAGCTCGAGGTTGCGCGCGGGATCGACGAAGGCAGCCACGCATCGGTAGCGCCCGCGGCGCCCGGGACCCTCGACGCTGCGGAGGGCTTCCAGCAGCTTGGCGTTGTTGCGCGCGTCGTCGGCGCCGGGGCCTGCGTAGCGGGCCGAGTAGACCCCGGGCGCGGCACCCAGTGCGTCGACTTCCAGCCCCGAATCGTCCGCCAGCGCCGGCAGCCCGGTCGCCTGTGCCGCCTGCCGGGCCTTGGCCAGCGCGTTCGCCTCGAAGGTGTCGCCGTCCTCGCGCAGCTCCGCGTCGGGCGCCAGCTCGTCGATGGTGACCAGGTCCAGACCCAGGCCGGCGGCGGACAGCAGCGGCACCAGCTCGCGCAACTTGCCGCGGTTGCGCGTGGCGACGACCACCCTCACGGACGCGCCCGTCCCAGCGCCTCCTGCTGGCACGCGAACAAGGTCTTCATCGCCTGCGACGCCAACTTCACCAACGCCGCGTATTGGTCCGCGGAGAAGGCGTCCTTTTCGGCGGTCGCCTGGATCTCCACGAATCGTCCGTCGCCGGTCATGATGAAGTTGCAGTCCGCCTCGGCCTGCGAGTCCTCGACGTACGGCAGGTCGACGCGCGCCTCTCCGGCGATGATGCCGGCCGAAATCGCGGCGATTGGCTGGCGCAGCGGCTCTTTGGTGATCTTGCCGGCGCGCTGCAGGCGGCGCAGGGCCAACGCCAGGGCCACCCAGCCGCCGGTGATGGCGGCGGTGCGGGTCCCGCCGTCCGCCTGGATGACGTCGCAGTCGATCGTGATCTGGCGCTGTCCGACGGCGCGCGCGTCAATCGCGGCGCGCAGCGATCGGCCGATGAGCCGCTGAATCTCTTGGCCACGCCCGCCGCCGCCACGCGCCGATCGAGTGTGCGTCGCCCGGGGGAGCATCGCGTACTCAGCCGTCACCCAGCCGCGCCCCTGCCCGTCCATGAACGAAGGGACCTTCTCTTCGACCGAGGCGGTGCAGATCACCTGCGTCTCGCCGAACGCGATCAGAGCCGACCCTTCGGCGTAGCGGTTGCAATCGGGGGTGATCGTGATGGGGCGCAGCTCGTCCGGACGTCGGCCATCGGGTCGCATGGGTCGGGCACCATACGCGAAGCCTCACCGGTTGTCGCCCATCTCGGATGTGCGAGTGCGCGCACACTGTGGTGTCCGCACGCCCCTGTCGACGGTCCGAAAAACACTAGGAATACCGAAGTCGCAAAGGCATGCTTTAGAGTTGGAAAGTGCCTCCAGAGGTCCCGCCTAGGGCCAATCGCGACAGCCGGTCTTCCGAATCGACGCGCGTGCCCAACTTGAACAGAGTCATCGCCGCGGATGCCCGCGCCGGCACCACCGTCGGCAAGTACAAGCTGCACGAAATCGTCGGCCGCGGCGGGATGGGGGTCGTCTATCGGGGCGAGCACGTCTACATCGGCAAGGAAGTCGCCGTGAAGATCCTTCACGACGGCTACGGCGGCCGCGAGG
This sequence comes from uncultured Pseudomonadota bacterium, assembly GCA_963737345.1. Lineage (GTDB taxonomy): Bacteria > Myxococcota_A > Polyangia > Fen-1088 > Fen-1088 > JADGRB01. Next base: position 1,192,862 of record CAVTSM010000003.1, read on the forward strand.
AATCGATCAAGCGGTTCCTGCGCGAGGCGCGCGCCGCCAGCCTGATCAATCACCCGAACATCGTCGACATCACCGACTTCGGCAAGTCCAGCGACGGGACGGTGTTCTTCGTGATGGAGTTCCTGCGGGGCGAACCGCTGGACGCGATCCTCCAGCGCGAGCGGCGCCTCGAGTTGCTGCGGGCGATCACCATCATCAACCAGATCGCGGGCGCGCTGGGGGCGGCGCACGCCAAGGGGATCGTCCACCGCGATCTCAAGCCGGAGAACATCATGTTGACCCCGCGTGAGGGGCGGCGCGAGCTCATCCGCCAGATCAGCGACGAGACCGGGACGCACACCGTGACCGAGCGCGAAAAGGCGTTCGACTTCGTCAAGATCCTGGACTTCGGGGTGGCCAAGGTACGAGACCCCAACGTCGCGGAGGGGCGGGTCACGCAGCAGGGCGTGGTGTTCGGCACGCCCGAGTACATGGCGCCGGAGACCGCGCGGGTGGGCATCTCCGACCCGCGGACGGACATCTATGCCGTGGGCGTGATCTTCTACGAGATGCTGACCGGGTCGATTCCTTTCGCCGGGGAGACGGCGGTGGACGTGATGTTGAAGGTCGTCTCGGAGGCGGTCACTCCGCCGCGCGAACGGGCGCCCGGCATCGAGATCACCCCCGAGGCCGAAGCGCTGATCATGAAGGCGCTGGCCAAGGATCCTCTCAAGCGCCAGCAGTCGATGGAGGAGCTCCGCGACGAGCTCCAGCAGTGTTACGGATCGGTCCGCTTCAGGCGCTCGTTGGAGCAGCGCAACGCCGCTCCCGCGGCACCGGCGCCGCGCCGGCCGTCCGGGCCCGCGCCGGTCATCGCCGCCCCCGCCGCACCCCCGCAGGCTCGCCTGGAGGGCACGAACCCTGGCCTGTCGGCGACGCCAATCCTTCTGACCAAGAAGAAAGAGCGCCGCAAAACCCTGCCCATGGATTTGCGCAGCACCGACGTCACACCCGTGGCGTCGGCGGGCGTGCCCCCCGCGGCCGCCCCCCCACCGCCGTCCCCCCCAGCGCCGCGCCTCCCCCGCCTCCCAAACCCCGTGGGGCGTCTCCCGCCGCGGCAGGCGTGAGCGGCCACGACGAGTGGTCGGAGCCGGCCCTGCGCACGCCGCCCGCGTCGACCGCCATGGACGAGTGGACGGACTTCGACCTGGACTCGCCCGAGTAGCCGTCACTGGCGCGGGACGCACTGCTTGTAGGGCACGCCCCCGGGCGGCGCCGGAACTTCGCGGCAGGTCTCGCTCTCGGCGCAGTCCGGATCGGCGTTGCAGGCGACCGCCGCCGCCATCCAGCCGCCCGCAGCCACGATGGCGGCCAGGCCGACGGCGGCCGTGATGAACCCGCCGTGCGACAAGCCGCTGGAAGCGGAGGCGTGCTCGTCGGCGATCCGCTCACCCGCCGCCCAGCTGGCACTGCCCGCGGCGACCGCGACGGCGCCCAGCGCCGCCAGCGTGCGCGGACCGGCGTGACGTCCGGCGCAGCCAACCACCCCCAGCAGCAGCGCGAGGCTCACCGACGCCCGCCGGTACCCGCCGCGACGGCAAGAAATTGTACGTGGCGATCGATCTTCCATATCCTCGGCGGCCTCAGGCTATGCGAGTCCGGCCAGGCAATCCACTCCTCGCGCTGCGGCGCCTGTTGCTGCCGCTGGCAGCAGCGGCGACATTGGCGTGGCCGGCCGGCGCGCGCGCCGACGAGAACTTGCTGCACGGGCCGCACCCGTTTCTCAAGGACAACCAGCTGGCGCTGCACGTGCTCATCGGCCAAGGCCTGGGCGACACGCTGAGCGGCGCCAAGCTGGCCCTCGACTACGGGTACAGGGTGAGCGACAGCGTGGTCGCGCCCGTCTGGCTGAACCTACAGCTGAACTACGAGCACTCGGGTTGCAGCGCCAGTGCCACCGACGGTGTCTGCGGCACCAACACGGGCGACATGCTGGAGACGCTGGCGGGCGCGCGCTGGACTTTCGCGACACCCATCCCGCTGGTCCCCTTCATCGAGAGCGCGGTCGGCATGCTGTTCGCATTCCCGAACGGCGCGTCCAACGCGCTGGGCCTCGGCGCTCGTTTCGTGGGTGGCGCCAACTACTTCTTCTTCGACTGGCTGGGGCTGGGCGCCCAGGTCGGCTTTTCGTTGGGACGCATCGACTACAACGGCAGCTTCCCCGGCAGCCACAATTACGCCGTGCTGGATTTCGGCGGCGGCGTCGAGTTCCAGTTCTAGTGCCTAGCTCGTCGTCAGGCGTTCGATGTCGGCGACGGTCTTGGGCGTCGACGCGGTCAGGTTCTCGTACCCGGTCTCGGTGACCAGGATGTCGTCCTCGATGCGCACCCCCAGGCCGCGGTACTCGGGCGGGGCGGCGGTGCCTTCGCCGACGTAGAGCCCCGGCTCGATGGTGAGGACCATCCCGGGGACCAGCGGGCGCGCGGCGCCGTTTTCGGAATAGAAGCCGACGTCGTGCACGTCCAGCCCCAGCCAGTGGCTGGTCCGGTGCATGTAGTACGGCTTGAAGGCGCCGTCCGCGACCAGCTGGGCCGGATCGCCCGACAACATGCCCAGCCCGACCAGGGCACCGGTCAACCTCGCGACCACCGCCTCGTGGATCTGGTCCAGCGTCGCGCCCGGCTTGACCATCTCAATCGCGGCTTGCTGCGTGTCCAGCACCGCCTCGTAGAACCGGCGCTGCACGTCGGTGAAGCGCGCGCCGACGGGGAACGTGCGCGTGACGTCCGCCGTGTAGCCGTCGACCTCGCAGCCGGCGTCGATGAGCAGAAGCTCGCCGCCCGCCAGCGCCGAAGCATTCTCGACGTAGTGCAGGATCGTGGCGTTCGCGCCGGCGCCGACAATCGTGCCGTAACCCGGACCGGTACCGCCGCGCCGGCGGAAGGTGTAGTCGATCAGCGCTTCGATCTCGCGCTCGCTGGCGCCGGGGCGGGCGGCGCGCATGGCCGCGCTGTGCGCCTCGGCGGTGATCTCCGCCGCCCGCCGCAGCACGTCCACCTCGCTCGCTGATTTGATGAGCCGCATCTCGTGCAGCGTCAGGCGCGCGTCGCACAGGCGCACCGGGGCCCGACGGCCGCGACGCTCGGCGGCACGCAGCCGGCCCAGCAGCCGCGCCACGGCCGCGTCCAACTCGGGCTCGCGTCCGAATGGGTAGTGGATCTCCTCGACCCCCATGACCAGCTCGGCCAACTTTTCGTCCAGCTGGTCGACGGGATGCGCGACGTCGGCCCCGTAAGTGCTGACCGCCCCCTCGATCCCGGCCCGCCGCCCCGTCCAGGTCTCGGCCGCCGGATCACGCGGCCGCACGAACAGCGTGAAGGGTGTCGCGTGGCCGGCCCGGAGCAGCACCGCCGCGCCCGGCTCCGAAAAGCCGGTCAGATACAGGATGTCGCTGTCCTGCCGGTACTTGTACGTCGCGTCGCCGTTGCGCAGGCGCTCAGGCGGCGACATCAGCAGCAGCACGGCGTTCGCCCCCAGCCGTTCCATCAGACGGCTGCGTCGCGTGGCGTAGGGATCGGGGTGGGCGGAAGGAAGGACGACGGGCGCGACGGCCATGTCGCCAATTTTAGCCTATGATGCGCGCCCAACCGATGAAGGACGCTGTGGCAGTCGCGGTGGTCAGCGCCCGCGGTGCCACCCGCATCCGCGCCGGCCACCCCTGGGTGTTCCGGGTCGATCTGGTCCGGGGACCCGCGGCTGACGCCCGAGACGGCGGCCCGGTGACGGTCACGGTCGAGGACCCGCGCGGCAAGCCGCTCGGCACCGCCACCTGGGGCGCGCGCGGCCCCCTCGCGTTGCGTGTGCTCGACCGCGATCCCGGCGCGGCGCCGCGCCGGCTGCCCGAAGTGGTGGCCGAGCGCCTCGAGACGGCGCTGGCAGCCCGCCTCGCCTTGAACCTGCCGCGCGACGCCTACCGCGTCGTGCACGCCGAGAGCGATCGCCTCCCAGGCCTCATCGTCGACCGTTATGCGGACGCGGTGGTCATCCAGACCACGTCCGCGGCGATGGACAGCGTCCGGTCGGAGGTCGTCGAGCTGGTGAGGGCCCAGCTGGAGCCGCGGGTGGTGGTGGTGCGGGACGACGGCTCCACGCGCGACTTCGAAGAGCTGCCGCGCTTCGCCGGGCTGGTCACCGGCCGCGACACCCGCGTGGTCTATCGATTGGGCGAGAACCGCCTGGAGGCCGATCTGCTGACCGACGGTAAGACGGGAGGTTTCTTGGACCAGGCGGACAACCAGGCGGCCGTCGCCGCGCTGGCGCCGCGCGGGGCCCGGGCTCTCGACGCGTTCACGTTTCACGGCGGCTTCGCGCTGGCACTCGCTCGCCGCGGCGGGGCCGTCCTGGCGCTGGACGAGAACCCGGCGGCCGTCGACCGCGCGGCAGCCAACGCCCGCCGCAATGGGCTCGCGAACCTGACCGTCGAGCGCGCCAACGCGTTCGATCGCCTCCGGGCGCTAGAGGCGGCGCGCGCCACCTTCGACGTGGTGGTCGTCGACCCGCCCGCGCTGGCCAAGCGCGGTGGGGGCGCGTCCGGCCTGGCGACCGCGACCCGCGCCTACAAAGAGCTGGTCCTCCGCGGCGCGCGCCTCTGCGAGCCGGGGGGGCTGCTGGTGGCCTGCTCGTGCTCCGGGCGGATGAGCCGCGCGCTGTGGGAAGAGACCTGCGTGGACGCGCTGGCCGACGCCGGCCGAACGGCCCACGTGCTCAGCCGTGCCGGCGCCGGACGCGATCACCCCGAGCTGGCCGGCGTGCCCGAGACCGGCCACCTGAAAGCCTGGATGTTCCGCCTGTTGTAACGCGGCCGGATCGTGGCCAGCTTGACGATCATGGAAAAGCGAGCTGGAGGTGCTGCGGCTCTCTTCGCCGTGGTGTTGGTGACCGCCTGGATGTTCGCCGTCGGCTACAACCAGTCGAACTGGTTGTCCTGGGTCGACCTGTCGGTCGGCGTCATGGTGCTGGGTGGGCTGGGCACGACCACCAGCACCGACATGCAAGGGACGGCGACCTGGCCGATGGCTGGATTCGTCCTGATCGGCAGCTGGTTGTTCGCGCTGGCGGCGGGCAGCCCGCACTGGCTCACCTGGCTGACGTTCGCGATCGGGGCGGCGTTCGTCCTGCTGACGTTCGGCTGGCTCATCGTCACCGCCGAGGGGCCGAGCTGGCACCGGCGGCACGCCCGCGCCTGAGCGCGTCCGTCAGCGCCGGAGCAGCCGCGACAACCCGGCCGTGATCCCCGCCCACGCGGGCGCAAAGAAGGCAATCCAGCGGCCGTTGTCCTGGTGCTGGACGATGCCGATTTTTACCAGCAGCGCGGCCACCGTGGCGGCCAGCGCCGCGGCGGCCAGGGCGCGCGCGGCCCGAGTTCCCGCCCGCCAGCCGACCGCCACCCCGACGCCCAGCACCAGCAGCGCCAGCGACCAGGGCGCGCAGACCAGCAGGTTCTGGTTCCGGTGCGCAACGACGTGATCGGTCCAGCCCCAGACGTAGACCAGAAAGCAGCCGACGAACCCGACCAGCAGGCCCCAAACGGAAAGCACGACGCCCATCGCGGCGCGCGCGGCAATCCGCACCCCGTCGGACAGCCCTGCCGCGGAAGCCGAGCGGCCGAGCAACCAGAACAACGCACCCACCAGCACGCCGACGCCGAAAAATGCGCCGCGCAACGGCGGCGGCCAGCGCGGCGGGGGGACGCGGTGCGCCTGGAAAAGCGTCGCTGCGCGCGCCACCAGCGGGGTCGCCGCCCCTGCCCCGTTCGGCACCTGCACGGCCGCGAGCCCGGCGGCCAGCTCCTCGGGGATGAACATCTCGGCCCAGCGGTCGACGGGTCGGTCCGCCGCGGGACCCAACACCAGATCGATGGCCACGTAGAGCGGCAGGTAGCCAACCGTCATGCGCAGGGCCTGGTCGCGCAGCGACAGCCGGGCCGGCGCGCGGGCAGCCGCCCGCAGCCGTCCCCCCACCGCCCAATCGACGGCGTCCCGAACCCGGGTCGCGCAGTTGTCGGCGAAGTAGTCGTACGTGTACGCGCGGTTCTGCGGCTGGGCGTTCACCTCCAGCCGCTCTTTCAGCGCACGTTTGACGGCGGGGTCCAGCGCCAGCTCCTGAACGTCGATCGAGCGGTTCTCGTGCTCGTAGGCGGCGACCGTGCCCGGGAGGCCGGAGACCGACAGCCAGTAGGTCATCCGGCCGTGCAGGAAATCGAGGATCAGCCGCGGCGAATCGAACGTGAAGGTGCCGAAGTTGTAGACCCGATCGCTGCCGTCCGAGCCGTCGTGAATCCAGATGGCGTCGTGCCCGAACTTGAAGAAGGGGTGGTCGCCCGGTCCCAGCGTCAGCACCGAGATCGCGAGCTCGTCCGGCGCGGCAGGGGGCCCACCGACATCGGCGTGGGCGGCCGTGGCAGCAGCCATCCCGGCGACGGCGAGCGTCGCCAGCATCGCGCGTCGACGACCACCTGCCATGCCCAAAGGCTATCACCGCACGCGGCGCAGGACTGCCGCGAAGAAGCCGTCGGTGTCGTGACGTTGGGGCAAGAGGCGCAGGACGGTCCCATCGCCGACCTGCTCGGCGCGCTCGCGCCCCCAGATCTCCTTGACCGGCACCTGGACGAAGTCGTCGCGCTCAGCCAGGAACCGCGCGACGACGGCGTCGTTCTCCATGCGCGCCACCGTGCAGGTCGCGTAGATCAGGCGGCCGCCCACCGCGCACAAAGGCGCGTAGTCGACCAATAGCGCCAGCTGCCGCGCCGGAAACGCCTCGACAGCGGCCCGGGTCAACCGCCAGCGGGCCTCCGGGTTGCGGCGCAGGGTGCCCAACCCGGAACAGGGCGCGTCGACGAGAACCCGGTCAAAGCTCCCCGGACGAAGCGCGGCGGTTTGGCCGGCCGCGTTGCCAACCGGCCTGCCCGATTGGCCCACCTGCCGGGCCTCGAGGTTGGTGAGGCCGGCGCGCCTCGCACGGCGGCGCAGCTCCTCTAGTTTCTTTCCGTCGGTGTCGAGCGCCAGCATCCGCCCTTTGCCGCCCAGACGGGCGCCGATCGCCAGCGTCTTGCCGCCCGCTCCGGCACAGGCATCCGCGACCCGCCCGCCCGGCGGCGGCGCCACCAGCTCGGCCACCAGCTGGCTGCCCTCGTCCATGACTTCGAAGAGGCCGTCCCTGAACGCCGCCAGCGCGAAAGCGTTCACCCGGGTGTCGAAAATGAGGCCGTCCGGCGACAGCGGCGTCGGGTGAGAGGCGACCTGCTCGTCCGCCAGCCGCACCGCCAGCTGGTCGCGCGCGATCCGCCCCGTATTGGCCCGCACCGCCATGGGCGCCCGGCGATTCATGGCCTCGGCCAGCGCGAACGCCTCGTCCTGACCCAGATCGGCGGCGAACAGCTCGATGAGCCAGGTCGGGTAGGAAAGCCGCACCGCCTCGCGGTCCAGCCCGCGCCGCGCGCCCAGGCCCGCATCCTCTGCCAAGGCGCGTTCCAGGTCGACGGCACTCCCGCCGGGCCGAATCGCGGCGCCGATCCGTCGTGCGTCGGCGGCCAGCGCCGCGAGCGGGATCCCCGAGCGCCCCTCGTACACCAGCAGCTTGAGGTCATCCCGGGCGTGCGGAGCCACCGCCTCGCCGCCCAGCAGCTCCTCAAGGATTGCGTCGAGGCGCCGATCCATTCTGATGAGCCCATAGACCGTCTCCGCGCAGAGCCGCCGGTCCCCGCTCGAGAGCTCGCGGTGCGCGCGGAACCCACGCGCGATGAGGTCGCTGGCGAAGCCCCACTCGGCGCGCGCCTCGGCCGCAATTTCCAGCGCCAGCGCACGGGCGCCTCCCGTTAGCCTCGAAGCACCCACCGACGCAATCCCAGTGATAAGGTCAAAGTGATGTCCGAAGCCCAGGTTTCAGCCCAAGCGAGCAAAGAGAAAGAGAAACCGAACCCGTACGAGGTCGCGCTGGCGCAGCTAGACCGCGCCGCACGGGTGGCGGGCGTGCCGCAAGCGGTGCGCGACATTTTGTCGCAGCCCAAGAACGAGATCATCATCAACTTTCCGGTCCGCATGGATAGCGGAGAGTTGCGGATGTTCAAGGGATACCGCGTCCAGCACAACAACATCCTGGGACCATACAAGGGAGGGATCCGGTACCACGAGCAGGTCTCTCTCGACGAGGTCAAAGCGCTGGCGTCCTGGATGACGTACAAATCCGCGCTGCACGACATCCCCTTCGGCGGCGGTAAGGGCGGCATCAAGTTCCGCCCCCGCGACTACTCGGCGTCCGAGCTGGAACGCATCACCCGCCGGTTCACGCACGCCCTGGGGTCGAACATCGGCCCCGAGTACGACATCCCGGCCCCCGACGTCGGCACGAACGGCCAGATCATGGTCTGGATGATGGACACCTACATGAACGTCGTGGGGTTCAGCGACAAGAACGCCAACCGGCGCGTCGTCACCGGCAAGACCCTGGCGTCGGGCGGCTCGCACGGCCGCGAGTCGGCGACCGGCCAGGGGATCGTCCACTGCATCGCCGAATGGGCGCGCGACCGCCGCTTCGACCTGAACGGCGCGACCTACATGATCCAGGGGTTCGGCAACGTCGGCTCGAACACCGCGAAGATCCTGGCGCGTACGGGCGCGTCGCTGACCGCCGTCGGCGACTGGAAGGGATACGTCGCCAACAGCGACGGCATCAACCCTTACAAGCTGACCGACCACGTGCAGAAGACCGGCTCCGTCGTCGGTTACCCGGGCACGCACACCATCACGCGAGGGGAGTTCTTCGGGACCACCGCCGACATCTTCGTCCCTGCGGCGCTGGAGCTGGAGATCGGCATCGAAGAGGCCAAAGCCCTGAACGTGAAGGTGATCGTCGAGGGCGCCAACGGCCCGACCGAGACCGCCGCCGAACCGATCCTGCGCGAAAAGGGGATCGACGTGATCCCGGACATCCTGGCCAACTCGGGCGGCGTGGTCGTCAGCTATTACGAGTGGCTTCAGAACAAGCGGTCGGAACGCTGGGACCTGGAAGAGGTCGAAGAGCGGCTGGCCAAACGCATGAAGCGGACCTATCTGGCCGTCAGCGAGTACGCGGCCATGAAGAAGTGCGACTGGCGGGTGGCCGCCATGGCCATCGCCGTCGAGCGCATCGCCCGCACCTACGCCGAACGCGGGATCTTCCCCTGAGGCCAGGGGCCCGCGGGCCCCTGTTGCGTTCGGGCCGGCGCCGTCTTTAAATGCGCGGCCATGGTTGGTTATCGCTTGAAGTCGCTTCCGGTGGCCGTGGTGTTGGTCGGGGTCCTGCTCGCTGCTCCCGCCGTCGTCAGGGCGGCGCCAGCGGGCGATCCGGCTGCCGTCGCCAAGGTCACTGACCTCAACAAGAAGGCGCTTGGCGCTTACAACCAGCAGGACTACGACACGGCCAAGGACCTGCTGAAAGAGGCGCTGCAGGTTTGCGCCGAGGCGGGCCTGGACCAGCATCCCATCACCGCACGCACCCATGTGCACTTCGGCGCCGTCGCGATCGTCGGGTTCAAGCAGCGCGAGGCCGGCATCAAGCAATTCAAAAAGGCGCTGGAGATCCAGCCCGAGATCAAGCTGACCAAGTCGATCGTCACGCCGGAGCTGGAGGCGGCCTTCGACGAGGCCGTCGCGGCCAGCAACGGCGGGGCGGAAGGCGGCGCCGCGGCAGCCGGCGGCGGCGAGCGCGAAGGTGGACGTGAAACGGGCGGCAGGGCGGCGGCCGAGGGCGGTGCCGATGATGCGGCAACCGACGACGACGACGATCACCCCCGGCGCGCCAAGCCGAAGGCGAAGCCGCGCAAGAAGTCCGGGGACGAAGACGAAGGTGGCAGCGAGGAGGGTGGCTCCGCCAAGGGCGCCGGCTTCTACCTCGGCCTGACCCTCGGCAGCGGGGCCGGCATCGCCAGCGGCTCGGGCCACCTCAACCCCGCTCACAAGCTGGCGTCACCGGGGTTTGCGCCAGCTCAGCTGGGGCAAATCGAGCCCCAGGCGGGCTACTTCTTGAATTCGACGACCCTGCTCTCGCTGGCGTTGCGCCTGCAGTACATCAGCGGCACCAACGGCGAATTCGGCTGCGGCAGCAACGGCAGCAGCTTTTGCAACCCGACGACCTTCGCGGTCGCGGCCTTGGCCCGGGCGACCTGGTTTTGGGGCGATGGACCGCTGCACTGGACGGTGGGCGGTCAGCTCGGCGCCGGCTACGTCGCGCACGCGGTGTCGTTCCCGCAGACGAACTGTGGGATGAACCGGAGCACGGGCTGCGTCGACGCCATCTTGGGCGGGGCGTTCCTGATCGGCCCCACGTTCGGCGTCTGGTACGACCTGGGGGAAAACCTGGGCCTCATCGCCGCCATCAACAGCGAGATCGGCGCACCCAAGTTCACCCTCAATTTCGACATCGACGTGGGGCTGGGCTTCCGCCTCTGAACAGCGAACGCCCACCCCCGGGCGTATGATGATCCCCGGATGCTGTACCGGGGCGTGCACGCGACGATCGGAAGGACGCCCCTGGTGCAGCTGCGCCGCATCGGCAGCGGCGCGCGGTTGTTGGCCAAGCTGGAGCTGCGCAACCCGGGCGGCAGCGTGAAGGACCGGATCGCGCTGGCGATGGTCGAAGACGCCGAACGTCGCGGGCTGCTGCAGCCCGGCGGCGCGATCGTCGAAGCGACCAGTGGCAACACGGGCATCGCGCTGGCCCAGGTGGCGGCGATGAAGGGATACACCCTTCACGTCACCATGCCCGAACGAATGTCGAAGGAGCGCCTGATGCTGCTCCGGTACCTGGGGGCACGCGTCACGCTGACCCCGGGCGCCCTCATGACCGAGGCAATAGCGCGCGCCGAAGCGCTGCGGAACGAGCTCCCGGGAGCGGTTGCGCTGGACCAGTTCCGCAACCCGGCTAACCCGCAGGCCCACCGGGAGACGACGGCCCGCGAAATTTGGGAGGACGCGGACGGCGAAGTGGACATCTTCGTCGCTGGCGTGGGCACCGGCGGAACCATCACCGGCGTCGGCGAGGTGTTGAAGGGAAAGAACCCGGCTGTCCGGGTCGTGGCGGTCGAACCGGCGGCAGCGGCGGTGCTGTCCGGCCGTCGGGCCACCAACCACATGATTCAAGGAATCGGCGCCGGATTCATCCCCCCGCTGCTGAATCGGGACGTCATCGACGAGGTCATCGCCGTCTCCGACGACGAGGCTTTTTCCCACGCGCGGCGGCTGGCCCGCGAAGAGGGGATTTCCGCCGGAATCTCGTCGGGAGCCACGCTGGCGGCGGCGCTCCGCATGGCCGCGCGGCCGGAATATTCGGACAAATCGATCGTTTTCATGGTCTGTGACGGAGGGGAACGCTACATCCACGGTCCGCTGGTGAACGAGCTGATCGGGCCGTCAAAGGCTTGACGCGGCAAGGCACTTGCAGCGCGACGAATAGGATTTAGCTTCTAGCGAATGTTGGCGGTTTCCCCTCTGCGAGGGCTACTGCACGGTCTCCGGCTGCTGGTCGTCGAGGACGACGAGATGATTCGGGACGCCCTCACCGAGCTTTTACGGGACGAAGGTGCGACCGTTACGGCCGCCGTCAACGGGCGGGAGGCGCTCCGAGAGCTGCGCGCGGATGGGACGCCCGACCTCATCTTGCTGGACCTGATGATGCCGGTCATGGACGGGTGGGAATTCCGGGTCGAGCAGCGCGCCGATCCCGGTCTGAACCACGTCCCCATCATCGCCATGTCGGCCGACATGAGCGCCAAGGCGCGCGCGATCGCCGCCGACGCGTACCTGCGAAAGCCGCTCGATTTCGGCGAGCTCGTCGGCCGGATCCGGGCCGTCACCGAGAAAGCAGCCGAACAGCGGGCCGCCGTCGCGAACACCGCGGCGGTCTTTGCGACCATGGCCGCCGAGATCGCGCACGAGATCAACAACCCGCTCACGTACGTGATGGCCAACCTCCAGGTGTTGGCCGATCGCCTCCCGCCGGCCAGCGATCCCGACCGGCAAGAGATGCACGAGCTCATCGCCGACGCCCTCGAGGGAGCGGAACGCATCCGCCGCGTCGTCAAAGCCGCCCAAGCCGACCCCGAAAAACTCCGCCAGCATTGAGGCTCCGCTCGCGCGTTCCACCTCGGCTCCGCTCCGCCCGGTCTTGCCTCGAGCCGAGTTTCGCGCGGAGCGGAGCGCTGCTCTTCGACGAGCGGGAGGACGGGGATTTGGTCGGCCGGAGGTGAGGGCGGCGGCTCTGTCGTTCCGCCGCCCGATTCAAACCCCTCGGGTACGGAGGACGACCAAATACCCGTCCTCTCGCCCCCGCCGAAAGAGTTGAGCGGAGCGGAGCGGGGTCAGTCGCCGGGGCCGTCGTCCTTCATGCCGTGCATGAGGCGGGCCTTCACACGTGCCATCTGGCGTTCCTTGTAGCGGTCGTGGCTGTTCTCGCCGCTTTCGTTGTTCTCGGCGGTGCGGGCGTCGATGATCTGGAACTCGGTCAACACGAAAACGATGGTGCCGTTCTCGGCGAAGAGCGGATCGTCGGGCAGCCGGCACAGATACTTGTCGATGCGAACCGGCAGATCGGCGACGAAGTTGATCACGCGGTAGCCGGGTCCCGAAAACTCGTTTTGCGGCGAGGGCCGCTTGTCCGCCGCCACCGCCGCCAGGTCGGTGATTTCGGGCAGGAAGCGCTCCAGCGACGGTGAACGCGACAGGATCTCGCGGATCTTGACGATGTCGTTCACCGACTGGCCCGGGATGACGTAGTTGTACGGCACCAGGCGCTGCGTCAGCTCGCGCAACACGAAAACCAGTTGCTCTTCGGTGTTCGTGATCATCCGAAAGCGGAGGTTGTCGTAGACGTCTGCGGCGATCGACTCCTTCTTGGCCAACAGCTTCGTAATCAAGCTGTCGGCGGCCTTGCGGCTCCACTCAAATTCCACGACCGGACAGCCCACGGCCTTGATCTCCTCGACGGTCCGAAGGACTTTCTCTTCGACCAGGTGGAAGATCTGATCGTCCGACACCGGCAGCTTCGTCAGCAGCTCGCGCCCCGCCAGGTGATGCAGGACGTGCATCACTTTCAGAACCACGCACGCGTGCGTCCGCCGGCGCCCCTTCTGTGACGCGATCAGCAGAAGATCTCGGGGCGGCACGCCATTGGCGACCTCGTCCGGGATTTCGACGCCCAGGTGCCGCTCCAAATATTCGACCGCCGAGGCACGCAGCTCACCGAGCCGGCGCATGTCGTGCAGGTCGTTCGGGTCCAGCTCGTTGACGCGCAGGAACCGATCGACCTCGTCCCGATCGCTGAAATACAGCCGGTGCCAGTCGATGACCGAACCGCCCCGGAGAACGTTCCGGATGGCGGTCAGATCGCCGAGCGTGAAGTCCTCGTACCGGACGGTCCGCATGCGGCGGCGCAGAGCTTAGGTCGCACGAGCCCCGCCGGCTAGGCCCAATTACGGCCCCAGCGCGCCGCCCGTCATCTTTTGGGCGGCGGTGACCCGGCCCGGCCGCCGAGCGAGATCGTGGCCCAGAACAGAACCCAGGCAAAGGTGCCCATCACCAGGCTGCCGATGACCGAAATCATACCTTCACACACATTATACGACCTGTGGGTTTCGTCAAGATTTCCTGTGCTTTCGTTTACAATGCTCTTGGTGCCGACCCGCTGCCATTTCCCGATCGCGCTCGCAGCATTGATGACCTTCGCTGCCTCTGCGAACGCCGCCACGCCCGCTTCCGAGGCAGCGTTCGCCGAAGGCCAGGCCTTGATGGCGGCGAAGAGCTTGCCTGAGGCGGCGCAGAAGTTCGAAGCGGCCGTCGCGTCCGATCCGGGTCACGCGCAGGCCTGGTACGCGTTGGCCGTGGTCCGCCGCCGCATGGGCGAATGCGCGCCCGCGATCGCTGCCTACCGTCGATACGCGCTGCTGGAACCGGACAAGCCCGAACCCTATTACGGTCTGGGCCTCTGCCTGCGCGACACGGGTGACAAGTTGGCCGCCATCCAGACCCTCAAGAAGTACATCGCGCTCGAAAAGCAGCCGGCGGCGCAAAAATGGGTCGAAAACGCGCGCGCGACCATCGCGGAGCTGGGAGGCGGTGCCGGCGGCGCAGCGCCCGCCCAAGAGCCGTCGCCCCCCGCCCTGCCGCCGCCAACCCCGGGCGGGCCGGAAGCCAACAAGGCGGCCACCGATGCCGAAAATGGCGGCAAGGTGGGATCGGCCGCGACGGGAGAGCTGTCCGAGGCGCAGGCCCTGCGTGATCGTGGACGTATCGACGAGGCCATCGTCAAGTACCAGCAGGCGATCACCGCCGATCCCAAGCGCACCACGGCGCGTCTTGCGTTGGGCGAGCTGTTGCTGCAAGTCCATCGCGACGATGAAGCCATCGACATTTTTCGTGGGTGCCTGGAGCGGAACCCCAAATTGCCGCAAGCCCTTTACGACCTGGCGTTCGCGCTGCGTGTCCGCGAGCGTCAGGCGGAGGCTGTAGACGCTTACCAGCGGTACATCAAGCTGCGCCCGAACGACCCGGACGCCTACTACGGACTCGCGCGGGCGCTGCAGAATCTCGGCCGAAAGGCCGACGCCCGCAAGGCGTACGAGACCTACCTTTCCCTCGAAAAGCGCCCCAGTGAGCGTCGCTGGATCGCCTCCGCGCAGACGCAGCTCCGCGCCATCAGAGGCCCCTGATCGCCGGGGCGCCCAAAGCACGGCTCCAAAGCCGCTTGGCGACTCGGAAAGGCGCGGACAAAAAAGAGGCGGCCCGGGGACCGGACCGCCTCTTCGGGGCTGCGCCCCTGCCCTTTCGACCTGACTAGGTCTTGGGGCCTTCGGTGTACTCGGCGTCGATGACGTCGTCCTTGGCGCCGCCCTCACTGCCGCCGGCCGCCCCGCCTTCGCCGCCGGGCGGGGTGCCGCCCCCGTCAGCTGCACCCGCCGCCGAGCGGTACAGCGACTCGGCCATCTTGTGCGAGGCTTTCTGCAGCCGCTCGAAGGCGCTCTCGAACAGCTGCGCCTCCTTCGGGTCGCGGTTGTTCTCGACGGTCTCCTTGGCGTCCTTCAGCGCAGCCTCGAGCTCCGTGCGGTCGCCCTCCGCGATCTTGTCGCGGTTGTCGTCCAGGTGTTTTTGCACCTGGAACGTGAGCGACTCGAGCTTGTTGCGCGCATCGATGGCCTCGCGCCGCCGCTTGTCCTCCGCCTCGTGCTCCTGGGCGTCCTTCACCATCTTCTGAATCTCGGCCTCCGACAGGCCGGAGGACGCCGTGATGGTGATGTGCTGCACCTTGTTGCTGGCCTTGTCCTTGGCCGACACGTTGACGATGCCGTTGGCGTCGATGTCGAAGGTGACCTCAATCTGCGGCACGCCACGCGGGGCCGGCGGGATGCCGTCCAGCCCGAACTTCCCCAGCAGCCGGTTGTCCGAGGCCATCGGCCGCTCGCCCTGGTACACCTTCACCTCGACCGAGCTCTGGTTGTCGGCCGCCGTCGAGAACGTCTCGCTCTTCTTGGTCGGGATCGTGGTGTTGCGCGGGATGAGGGTCGTCATCACGCCACCCAGCGTCTCGATGCCCAGCGACAAAGGCGTGACGTCCAGCAGCAGCATGTCTTTGACGTCGCCGGAGAGCACGCCGGCCTGAACCGCCGCGCCGAGCGCCACGACCTCGTCCGGGTTGACGCCCTTGTGAGGCTCTTTCCCGAAGAACTCCTTGACGACCTTCTGGACCATCGGGATGCGCGTCGAACCGCCGACCAGCACGACCTCGGCGATATCAGCCGGCTTCTTGCCAGCGTCGGCCAGCGCCTTCTTGGTCGGCTCGATCGTCCGCTCGATGAGGTCGCCCATCAGCTGTTCCAATTTTGCGCGGGACAGCTTGATCTGCATGTGCTTCGGGCCGCTGGCGTCCGCCGTCAAGAACGGCAGGTTGATCTCCGTCTCCGCCACGGACGACAGCTCGATCTTCGCCTTCTCTGCGGCTTCGCGGAGGCGTTGAATCACCATCTTGTCCTTCGAGACGTCGATCCCCTGGTCCTTCTTGAACTCGGCGATCAGCCAGTCCATGACCCGCTGGTCGATGTCGTCACCGCCGAGGTGGGTGTCGCCGTTGGTCGAAATGACCTCGACCACCTTCTCGCCGACCTCCAGGACCGAGATGTCGAAGGTGCCGCCGCCGAAGTCATAGACGGCGATCAGGTGGTCCTTGCCCTTGTCGAGGCCGTACGCGAGCGCGGCCGCGGTCGGCTCGTTGACGATGCGCTTGACGTCGAGCCCCGCCACGCGGCCGGCGTCCTTGGTGGCCTGTCGCTGGGCGTCGTTGAAGTAGGCGGGGACGGTGATGACCGCCTCCGTGACCTTCTCGCCGAGATGATCCTCGGCGGCCTTCTTGAGCTTCATGAGGATGCGGGCCGAGACCTCGGGCGGCGACACCTTCTTGCCGCGGATCTCGATGGTCGCCTCGCCGTTGTTGCCGCGGGCGACCTTGTACGGGACGCGCTTGGTCTCGTCGCCGACCTCGTCGAAGCGACGGCCCATGAAGCGCTTGACCGAGTAGACGGTGTTCTCGGGGTTCGTGATGGCCTGGCGGCGCGCGATCTGGCCGACCAGCACTTCACCCTTGTCGTCCCAAGCGACGACCGAGGGGGTCAGCCGCCCGCCCTCTTCGTTCGCGATGACCGTCGGGTCCTTGCCGTCCATGATCGCCACGACGGAGTTCGTGGTCCCGAGGTCGATGCCGATGATTTTGCCCATGAGATTGGTTCCTCTTTTCCTTTTTCCTGCGCTGGTTCGCGGGTCACGGTAAACACCCCAGATCCCGCGTCAATTGGAATTCGGGACCCTGGAATGGGACGTGTATACTCCTGAACGGATGTTCCACCCCGTCGTGGCCGAATGGGTTCGCCGGCGCTTCGGAGGGCCGACCCCTGCCCAGGCCCAGGCGTGGCCCCTCATCGCAGAGGGGCGGGACGTGCTGGTCACCGCCCCGACAGGCTCGGGCAAGACCCTGGCCGCGTTCTTGTGGGCGCTGGACCGGCTGGTGCGCGAGGCGATCGAGGCCGGGGGCGCGCTGCCGGACCGGACCAGCGTGGTCTACGTCTCGCCGCTGAAGGCGCTGTCCAACGACGTCCGTCGCAACCTCGAGCAGCCGCTGGCGGAGATTAAGGCGCTGGCCGTCGAGATGGGGTACCCCGCGCCCGAGGTCCGGACGGCGGTTCGCACGGGCGACACGACGGCGCGGGAACGGCGCGAGACGACGCGGCGGCCGCCCCACGTGCTGGTCACCACGCCCGAGTCGCTGTTCATCTTGCTGACGTCCGATTCGGGGCGGCGCGGCCTGGGCGACGTCCGGACCGTCATCCTGGACGAGATCCACGCGGTGGCGCCGGACAAGCGCGGCGCGCACCTGGCCCTGTCGATCGAACGGCTCGAGCACCTGGTGCGGCCGCTCCGGCTCCAGCGGGTCGGCCTTTCGGCGACCGTGCGCCCGCTGGACGTGGCGGCACGGCTGCTGGTCGGCGCGGGGCGGCCGCTGCCGGCCATCGTCGATGTGGGCCAGCGGCGCGACCTGGACCTGGGCGTCCTGGTGCCCGAGGACGAGCTGGGCGCCGTCGCCACGAATGAACAATGGGCCGAGCTCTACGATCGCGTCGCCGACCTGGCGCGCGCCCATCGCTCGACGCTGGTGTTCGTCAACACGCGGCGGCTGGTCGAGCGGGTCACCCTGCACCTGGCCGAGCGGCTGGGCAAAGACAGCGTGGCCGCGCACCACGGCAGCCTCTCGAAAGAGCGCCGTCACCGCGCCGAGCGGCTGCTGAAGGCGGGCGACCTGAAGGTGGTGGTCGCCACCGCCTCGCTGGAGCTGGGGATCGATGTGGGGGCGGTCGAGCTCTGCTGCCTCATCGGCTCGCCGCGCTCGATTGGAACTGGCCTGCAGCGGATTGGGCGCTCCGGACACGCGCTGGCCGCCACGCCCAAAGGCAGGTTGTTCCCTCTGACGCGTGACCAGCTGGTCGAGTGCGCCGCGCTGGTGCGGGCCGCGCGCGGCGGCGAGCTGGACGCGGTGGCCCTGCGCCGCGCCCCGCTGGACGTGCTGGGCCAGCAGGTGGTCGCCGCCTGCGCCAGCGACGAATGGGACGAGGACGCGCTCTTCGCGCTGTGCGGGCAGGCCGGCCCCTACGCCGAGCTGCCCCGCGCGGACTTCGACGCCGTCGTGGACATGTTGTCCGAAGGGATCGCCACCAGCCGGGGCCGGTCGGGCGCGCTGTTGCACCGGGACGCGGTGAACCGGCGGCTGCGCGGGCGGCGCGGGGCCCGGCTGGCGGCGCTGACTTCGGGCGGGGCGATCCCGGACAACGCCAACTACGACGTCATCCTCGAGCCCGAGGGGACCCTGATCGGCACGCTGGACGAGGACTTCGCGATCGAGTCCATGGCGGGCGACATCATGCTGCTGGGCAACACGTCCTGGCGCATCCGGCGGGTCGAGCCCGGCCGGGTGCGGGTCGAGGACGCGGCCGGCGCGCCGCCCACCATCCCGTTTTGGCTGGGCGAAGGCCCCGCCCGCAGCCGCGAGCTGTCCGCCGAAGTGGCGGCCCTGCGGCAACACGTGGCCGGCGCGCACGCCCGCGGCGAGGATCCCGCCCCTTCGCTGGAGGTCGACTGCGCCTTGGACCGGCGGGGCGCCGAGCTGCTGCGCGATTACGTGCTGGCAGGCGCCGCGGTGCTGGGCGGGGTCCCGACACAAACGCGGGTCGTCGCCGAGCGGTTCTTCGACGACGCCGGCGGCATGCAGCTGATCATCCACGCGCCGTTCGGCGGGCGGATCAACCGAGCCTGGGGAATGGCGCTGCGCAAGCGGTTCTGCCGCTCGTTCGACTTCGAGCTGCAGGCGGCGGCCACCGACGACGGGATCGTGCTCTCCCTGGGCCCCCAGCACAGCTTCCCGCTGGAGACGGTGTTCTCGATGTTGCGTGCCGACGACGTCGAGGAGCTGCTGGTCCAGGCGGCGCTGCAGGCCCCGATGTTCGAGACGCGCTGGCGATGGAACGCGATGCGGTCGCTCACGTTGCTGCGCAGCCGCGGCGGCAAGCGGGTCCCCCCCGCCCTGCTCCGGATGCGCGCGCAGGATCTGATTGCTGCGGTTTTTCCGGCCCAGACCGCCTGTCAGGACAACCACGGCGGGGGCGCCATCGAGGTGCCCGACCACCCGCTGGTGCGCGAGACGATCGGCGACTGCCTGGTCGAGGCGATGGACGCGGCAGGGCTGCGCGCTGTGCTGGAGGGCATCGCCGATCGGCGCATTCTGACCGACACGCGCGAGCTGCCCGAACCGTCGGTCTTCGCGCACGAGATCCTGAACGCCAACCCGTACGCGTTCCTGGACGACGCGCCGCTGGAAGAACGGCGCACACGGGCGGTCAGCGTCCGGCGCGGGCTGCCGGCCGCGGTCGCCGACCGGATCGGCGGGCTGGATGCCGCGGCCGTGGCGTCCGTCCTGGACGAGTCGCCGATGGACGCGCGCGACGCCGACGAGCTGCACGACCTCTTGCTGGACCTGGGTGCGCTTCCCGAGCCGATCGCCCGCGCGCGCGGGTTCGGCGACCTGTTCGAGCAGCTCGTCACGGCTCGGCGGGCCGCGCGGCTCCAGGGCCGGGACGCGCCGCTGTGGGTGGCCGCCGAACGCCGCTCGCTGGCGGCAGCCGTCTGGCCGGACCACCGGTTCGTACCCGACGTCGTCGAGCCGCCGGCGCGCCGCGCCCCGGTCTGGTCTGACCCGGGGGGTGCGCTGGCCGAAGTCGTGCGCGGGCACCTGCCCTTTCTTGGGCCGACCACGGCGGCTCGGATTGCGGCGCTGCTGGGCGTGCCGCCCGCGGATGTCGACGGCGCGCTGGCGCAGATCGAGCTCGCCGGCGGCGTCCTGCGCGGGCGGTTCGTGGCGAACCTGGGCGAGGACCTGCAGTGGTGCGAAAGGCGCGTGCTGGCCCGCATCAACCGGCGGATGCTGGACGGGTTGCGCCGCGAGATCGAACCGGTCAGCGCCGCCGATTTCCTGCGCTTCCTGTTCGGCTGGCAGAACGTCCGTCCAGGTTCGCAGCTGCACGGACAGCCCGGGTTGGCCCGGGTCATCGCACAGCTGCAGGGGTTCGAAGCCGCTGCCGGCGCCTGGGAGCGAGCGATCCTTCCCGCGCGCCTGGTCGGCTACGACGCGGGCTGGCTGGACGCGCTCTGTCTGTCGGGCGGCGTGACGTGGGGCCGCCTGGCGACCCGGGCGGGCGGCGCCACGCCCAGCCGGGCGGCGCCCATCGCGCTGGTCCGGCGGCCCGACCTCGGGTGGTTGCTGGCGCCCGACGGCGCCGACCAGGAAGCGGCGCTTTCGGCCGGAGCGCGCGAGGTCCTGGCCCATTTGTCGACCTGCGGCGCGAGCTTTTTGGACGAGATCGTGTCGGGCACGCGCCGGCTTCGGAGCGAAGTCGAGGACGCCCTCGGCGAGCTGGTCTCGGCGGGGCGCGTGACGGGCGACGGATTCTCGGGGCTGCGGGCGTTGATCTCGGCGACGCAGACCAGCGGCGGGGCGCGGGCGCGCTGGCACGCGCGGTGGATCCGGCGGACGGGCGGACCCGTCGGCGCCGGGCGCTGGTCGATCCTTCGCGCCGAGCGCGCCGACGAGGAGACGCGCCACGAAGCGCTGGCGCGCCAGTACGTCAAGCGTTACGGCGTGGTGTTCCGCGATCTCCTCGCCCGGGAGGCGCACGCGCCGGCCTGGCGCGACCTGGTCCGCGTCTATCGCCGCCTCGAGATGAGCGGCGAGCTGCGGGGCGGTCGGCTGGTCGGCGGCTTCGTGGGTGAACAGTTCGCCGCGCCGGAAGCCGTGGACGCTCTGCGCGCCACCCGGCGCCTCGAGCGCGCCGGCGAAGTCATGCGCCTGTCGGCCTGCGATCCGTTGAACCTGGTCGGCATCCTGACGCCGGGGCCGCGCGTGCCGGCGACGATGACCCAGACCGTCGTCTACCGCGACGGCGTCCCCGTGCCCTCGTCGGACCTCGGAAGCACCGCACCCGCGGGGCCCGCCTGGGCGACCGCGCTGCCGGCAAACTGAGCGCACCGGGCTTGTTGCGCGGGTCGCGCGGCTGTTGACTCGTGCTCAACAGTGGGGCTACCAGTCCCCGTCACCTAAGTACCTGAATTTACGTTCTACTGGCTTATATTTCGTTGGCCCAATTACTGCTTTATATAGCAGTTATGAACGCCCGCGAGCGCCGCACCATCCGGGTCGGGGTGACCATCGGGGTTGTCGTCGGCCTGCTGGGCTGCCGCCAACCACCGTCCCGTCACGAGAGCACCCGACCGGACCCGGCGCTCTCATCCGCCTTTCAGCGGCAACTAGGCCATGGCGGCGTAAGCGCGCGCGGCGGGGACCGAGACCAACTGGCGCTCCGGCAACACCAGAGCGGTTAGCTGTTTGCCGTAAACGCACCCGGTGTCCAGCCCCGTCGCAAATGGCTGGCGCTGCAGCCCGCGAACGGCGTCGTGGCCGAAGACGACGTGCTCGGGGCCGGTCCAGGCCGCCGCCCACGGCATCCCGTCGAGCTTCTTCGACGGCTTCCCCTTGTCGGTGATGCTGCGCAGGTTCAGCACGATGTCCCGCTCTTGCTGGTCCAGCGGAACGCCGGGGACGAAGCCGCCGTGTACGACGGCGTGGCGGACGCCGGCGAAGTCGCCCAGCGGTAGCCACAGGGGCCGGGCGCGCAGCCAATCGAGGTCGGCCTCGGCCAGCGCATCGGCCACGGCACGATGAGGCGGGCGGACGTCCGGGTCACCAGCCGCCGCCCGCAGCACGTGCGCGTCGTGATTTCCCAGGACCGCGTCGACGCCCGATTCGCGCGCCCAGGCGACGACGCCCGGCGAGTCCGGTCCCTTCGCGACCAGGTCGCCCACCAGGACCACCCGATCGTCCGGATCGCGGCGCGCCAGGCGGACCAGGGACAAAAGCTCGTCGAGGCAGCCGTGAATGTCGCCGATGATGATGGTGCGCATGCGGCGCCCCCCCGGGCGTCGTCCGTTAGCTCTCGGAGACGCTGATCTTGATCATCTTCACCGGCGTCTTCGGCCGGTCCCGTGCGTCGCGCGGCGCCTTCGAGATCGCGTCGACGACGTCCAGTCCCTCGACGACTTTGCCGAAGACGGGGTGCTTCGACTGGCCAGGCGTGAACCAGTCCAGGTACGGGTTGTCGGCAACGTTGATGAAGAACTGGCAGCTGCCGCTCTGCGGTCCCTTGTTCGCCATCGACAGCGTGCCGCGGCTGTTCGAGATCTTGGCGTCTGCCGGGTGTTCGTCGGGGATCGTTCCGCTCGGTGAATCTCCGGTGCCCGCGCGCGGGCTGTTCGGGTCTTTGCTGTGCGGACAGCCGAACTGGACCATGAACTTGTCGATCACCCGGTGAAAGTGCAGCCCGTCGTAAAACCCGCTCTTGGCGAGCTTGACGAAGTTTCCGGCGGTGATGGGCATCTTGTCGGTGAACAGCTCGACCTTGATGTCACCCATCGAGGTGGACAGCGTCGCTGTGGGGTTGGACATGGGCGCGGAGCTTAACGCACTTCCAACGCCGCGACGACCTCGTCCAGCGTGTCGAACAGACGCGCACGCGGGCACAGCTCCGCCAGCTTGCTGCCGCGGACCGCGAACACCTGGTCGCAGGTCTCTGCCGCCGGCAAATCCAGGCGCCCGTCGCCCAGGTACACGGTCGGCAATCCAGGATGACGGACCCGCAGATCGGCCACCACGCGTGATTTGAAGTCCTGGCCGGGCGCCACCTCCACGTCCGGCGGCAGCCTCACGTTCCACCGTCCGTCGACGAACTCTCCGACGAAGGCGGTGAACGCCACGTCGGGCGGTAAGAGGTCCTGGATGTAGAAGGTCAGCCCGTGACTGAGCACCAGAAAGGGCCAGCCGCGGGCCCGGCAGAACGAGACCAGCGCGTCCAGCCCGGGACGCAACCGCGCGTGCGCCCGCGCTTCGTCGAGCAGCTGCCGAGGCCCGACCGGGATGTCGCCGTAGCCACGCGCGATCATCTGCAGCGGCGTCCAATTGCCTGCGTACGTCGGCGGCAACAGCTCGCGCCGCCAGTCGTACGTCAGGTGGCGGTCCCACAGCAGGGTGGTCACGTCGTCGACGGTCAGCGTCCCGTCGAAGTCGGAGACCAGGATCAAGCGAACACCGCCGTGACCGGCGCATGGTCGCTGGTGCCGAACTCGCGATCGGCGACACAGCTTGCGACGCGCGACGCCAGTCCATCGCTGGCCAGCAGGTAGTCGAGCCGCCACCCGATGTTGCGCTGGCGCATGTTGCGCCAGGGCGCCCACCAGGTGAAGAGCGCGTCGTTGTGGGGCTCACGCTCGCGGCCCACGTCGCGCAGCCCGCCCGCCGTCAGGATCGCTTCGAACAGGGCCCGCTCGTCGGCGCGCTGGCCGATGGCGCGCGGGTCGCGCTGCTTGGGGTGCACGTCAATCTCGGCGCGCGCCACGTTGAGATCACCGCACAGGACGACCTGGGTCCCAATCGCCCGCTGCTGCCGCGCGTACGCCGCCATCGCTTCGAGGAAACGCACCTTGGCGGCGAAGTCTTTGCCGCCGTTCGGCACATAGATCGACGCGATCAGCAGGCCGTCCACGCTGGCCGCCGCGATGCGCGTCTCGTGGTCGAATTCGGGGTGCACATAAAGCGGCCGATCGGGCGCCACGTCCTTGCGGATCAGCAAGGCCACGCCGGAATAGCCCTTGTGCCCGTGGAAGTACCCCCAGTAGCCGGGGATGTCCGAGACCGTTTTCGGGATGTGGTCCGCGCCGGCCTTGATCTCCTGCAGGCACATCACGTCGGGCTTTTCCCGGGCCACGAATGCAGCCACCTCGTCCTGCCGCGCGCGGATTCCGTTCACGTTCCAGGTCGCGATCTTCATTCGACGCTGTAGGCTCTTTTAGCACGCATGCCGACCGCCACCGACGCGCCGAAGGCCCCCGACCACGTTCCCCCGGCCCGCGCGCTGATCGCGGTGGTGGCGGCGGGCATCTTCGTGACCGGCTTCGGCTGGCCCGGGCTCATCGGGCGGCTGCCGTTCAGCTTGTTGCTGAAGAACCAGCTGCACCTGCCGGCCGATCGCGTGGCGGACTTCTGGGCCATCGCGACCTTCGCCTGGTACGTCAAGCCGCTGGCCGGGTTCATTTGCGACGCCTACCCGCTGTTCGGCACGCGCCGGCGCGGGTACCTGCTGGTCGGCTCGCTGTTGTCGGGGCTGTTCTGGCTGGCGTTCGCGGTCGTGCCGCGCCGGTACGGCAGCTTCGTCTTGGTGATGACCGGGCTGAACATCGCCATGGTGTTCGTCAGCACCGTGGTCGGCGGGCTGCAAATCGAGGCGGCCCAGCGGTACGGCGCCACCGGCCGGCTGGCCTCCCTGCGCAACGGCCTCGAGGGCGTGATGAGCCTGCTGGCGGGCCCCGTGGGCGGCTGGCTGGCGGTGCGCACCTTCGGCTGGACGGCGCTGGGCGGCGCGCTGGTCGTGCTCTCCTTCGTTCCGGTCGTCCTGCTGCTGGATCGCGAGCCGCGGGGCGCGCAGGCGAACCGACAGGTCTGGACGATGGCGCGCAACCACCTGCGGGTGATCGCGCGATCGCGCGCCATGTGGGGAGCGACCGGGCTGCTGTTTCTCGTGTACCTGGCGCCCGGCTTCCAGACGCCGATGCTTTATTACCAGCAGGACGTCCTCAAGCTGGATCCGCGTTTCATGGGCTTCCTGCAGCTGCTGGGCGGCGCCGGCGGCATCGTCGGAGCGGCGCTTTACGCCGCGCTCTGCCGCCGGGTGCCGCTGCGCGTGTCGCTGGTGACGGGAATCGTCGTCAACGCGCTGAGCACGCTGCTCTATCTCGGCTACGACTCGCCGATGCAAGCGGCGTTCATCGAGGCGGCCGCCGCCCTGGTCGGCACGCTGGCGACGCTGCCGATCTACGATCTGCTGGCCCGGGCGACGCCACCCGGTGTCGAGAGCTTTGCTTTCTCGCTGATGATGAGCATCCGGAACGTCGCGCTCTTCGCCATCTCCGACCCGCTGGGCTCCCGCCTCTACAGCCGCTACCACGTCGGGTTCAAGCAGCTGGTCTGGCTGAACGCGGGCGCCACGGCGGCCGTGCTGCTGTTCGTGCCCGTGCTGCCTGCCGCCCTGCTGGCCGCGCGCGAAGAGTCCAGGCGCGGCTGAGCGAATTATTTGCCAGCTCTGTTACGATCGTGACCGGTGCGCAAACCAAACTGTTCCGGCCTTGGCCTGGCCACCGTCGGGTTCGCGTTGGCTCTGGCCGCCTGCGCGACCAGCCGCTGGCCCGACGAGCCGGGTAAGCCGGTGACCGCCGGCCAGGCCCCCAACGTCGAGGTCGCCGATCAGTTCCTGACCGCGCTGACCGCCGCCCGGACCGCGCGGGGCCTGCCGGAGCCGATCGTGACACCCCGCAATCAGACCGAGGTCCGCCGCTTTGCCGCCGACCTACAGGAAGGGCGGGTTTCGGCGCCGGGGGCGCAGCGCGCGATCGAGGCCTGGGGACGAACGGCGTACGAGGGGCCCGTCGAATCCTGGCTGGTCGACTGTACGGGCGGAAGGATGCTGGAGCTTCCAGAGAAGCTGGTCAGCAAACCGTCAGCCGTGATGGCCTACGCGGCGGCCCAGTTCCGGCCTGCCTCGGCCGCCACCGACCAGTGCGCCGTGTTGGTCGTCGCCCGGCGCTAGAAACCCAGGCTGCGGCGCGATCAGCCGCGCAGGGCCAGGTCCAGCACGGTCCGCAGCCCGGGCGCCGCGATCAGGGTCGGCCCGATCGCGTTCAGCACCGTTCCGACCGTCGCCCGATCGCCGTGCGTCCCGCCGCGAATGATCATGTCCAGCGGGGGGTCGCCCTCGATGACGACGCGATCGTGCGGCTCAGGGGCCGACACGGACATCTCCAGATCCAGTCGGACCAGCTCGCGCCCGTCGACCAAGCCCACGGCAGACTGGCGCAGGCCGGCGACGCGCCCCGCGGCGATGCCCTCGCGCGCCTCCAGCACCGGCGCGATCGTGGCGCGAATCTCGTCGAAGCTCCACCCCATCCCCAGCCCGATGAGCGCGCAGGACTCCGACAAGCCGCGATGCCCCAGCCGCCGAGCCGTCACCCCCGCCTGAAACTCCTCGGGCGTGAGGCCAGCGCCGACCTTGGCGCGCAACGGCCCGCGGCGCTTGGCGGCGTCCACCACCCGCGCGACGGTGATCCGATCGACGCGCACACAGGCCGCGGCCAGTGTCACCGGGAGGCGATCCATCACCAGCCCCGGGTTGACGCCCGTGCCCACCACCGTGATGCCGGCTTCGCCGGCCTGCTCATCGATGCGACGGGCCAGCTCCGGGGTCAGGAGCGGCGCGTAGGCGAGGTCCTCGCACGTCGAGACCAGGTCGACGCCGGCCGCGGCGCAGGCGTCCACGATCGGCACCAGCTCGGAAACCGACGAAGCCGTCAGCACCAGCGCGATCTCGGCGCCCACCAGCGCTTCGGCGGCGGTCCCACGAACCGGGACGGCGGCGGCACCGATGCCGGCCACCTCGCCGGCGTCGCGGCCGACGAATGCTGGGTCCGCCGCACCGACCAGTGTCAGCCCGGGCCGCGCCCGGACGGCCTTGACGACCTCGCGACCGATGGCACCAAGGCCGATGACGGCCACCGGCACCGGCGGCGTGGCGGTCATGCGCCCAGCTCCGCCAGGTCCTCGCGCAGCTCCTCGAGAAATCCCGAGATCTCGGCGGGCGACAGCGAATCCAGCCGCCGGCGGATGCCTTCCAGATCGTCGCGCAGTCGCAACGCCCGTGCCCGGTAGTTCTCGAGCGTGTTGGCGAGCCGCTCCGGATCGCCCCCCGCGCTGCCGGCGGCCGCGCGGCGATTGGCTTGCTCCTCGAGCGCTTCCAGACGGCGCACCTCGGCCCGCAGATCGGCTTCGATCACCTCCAGCTCGCGCGCGACGGCGACGCTGGCATCGGTGCCTCCATGACCGTTCGATTTGGTCGCACGGGCGGAGGCCTCCAGCTCGCCGACGCGCGCCCTCAGACGGTCCCGCTCGGCCTCGATGGTGCGCAGCCGCTGATCGTCCCTTTGCCCTTGCCCTTGCCCTTGCCCTTGCACCGGCTGAGCGTTCTTGCGCTCGTGCTCGAGCCGCAGCAGCTTGCCCTCCAGCTCGGCCAGACGAGCGCGCCGGGTGCGGTCGGCTTCTCCCAAGGTCTTGGCGGTCTGCCGCAAGGCCGCCGTTTCGCCGACCGCGCTCGCGGCGCGTGCCTCGGCGGCGGCCAGCTGGTCTTCTAGCTCCGAGACCAGCGCCGTCTGCTCGGACAATGACGCCTTCAGCTCCGTCGCCTCCGCCATGTGCGCGGCGGCCGCCCGATGGAACTCCTCCAGCGCCCGCTCGCGCGCCGCGCGGTCGATATCCGGGTCCGCGCCCCGCGCGACCGAAGGCGCCGGAGCTGCGGCGGGCAGCGCGGTCTCGGACAGCGTGGCTCGCGCGCTCTCGCTCCGCCCCGCGCCGGCTTGCACGGCCCGCGCGATCGACTGGCGCAGCTTGTCTTCCAGCTCGGCCAGTCGCCAGGCCAGATCCTGCTTCTCTTCTTCGAGCCGCAGAATCCGGTCATCCCGTTCGGCGACGGCGCGGGTCTTTTCTTCCAGCGCCTTGGCCTGCGCCACCCCGGACTTGGCGTCGGTCTCGACGCGGACCAGCTCGCGCCGCGCGCGGGCCAAGTCGCTCTCGGCCAGCCGCTGCCGCTCGAGAGCGTCCTCGAGAGCCGTCTGGCGCTCGCGGGCGCGGGTGGCGACCTCCTCGAGTCTCTGCTCGGCCGCTGCCGCGCGGGCCTCACCCTCGGCCAGCCGCACCCGCAGCCGGTCCGCCTCTTCCCGCGCTTCGGCCAGCGCCGTCGCTGCCGCGCGCGCCTCCGCCTCGATCGGGGCACGCAGCCCGGCGGCCAGACGATCGGCGACGGCGGCCATCTCCTCGGTCGTGCGCCGGGTCAGCTTCACCACCGTCTCGTCCGCCTCGGCCACCGCCCGACGCAGGCGTGCATTCTCCGCGTCCAGGGCGGCGCGGTCCTCGGCGGCCCGCCGCAACCGGGCCCGCAGCTCTTCGATCTCCTCGGCGCGAACGTCCGAGATGCGCGTCACCTCGTCGCGCCGGGAGGCCCCGGATCCTCCCCCGCCCGAGGGCAGCTGGACCAGGGCATATCCCAGGCCCGCGACCGCCTCGCTTCCGGCCACCGCGACATAGACGATCGGCGGCTCCGGTTCCTTGACCAGCCGCGCGTCGATTCGCAGCGCGTCGACGGCGCCGTTGAACTCGACCACGCCGATCCCCGCGAAGGGGGTCATGCCCAACATCTGCACCGCCGGCAGCTGCGCGGCCAGGGCGCCTTGAAGGTCGTAGTAGCCAATGCCGCCGCTGACGCCGGGGCGATCGGCGTTACCGCCGGCAACCACCAGGCGCCCGCCGGCCCGCAACAGCTTCCGCCAGCCCGCGACGGCGCCGGGACGCAGAACGGCGGCTGCACCCTCGGCCAGCACCACCACGTCAAAAGGGCCGGCCGGCGGCGGGTCAGCCTCTGCCGTGACGACCACCTCGGCGGCGCCGAGCGATCGCAGAAGGTCGGCGGCCCCGGGGCGCCCCACCTCCAACACGCGCCGGCCTCGCCAGAGCGGCTCTAGGTAGGTGTAAAGCGTCAGGCGGCGGTCGCGGAGCTCGGGGTTCACCTCTTCGGGCATGCGGCTGGGACTATATACCGAGGGCCGGTCGCGCAAAGGAAACCTGTCACTGGAAGGCGCCCCCTTGCATCTTAGTCGCCGTACCTCTATAAAACCCCGTTCCTCGGGAACCCCATCATGGCAAAAAAAGGCATCCACCCCGTCTACAAGGCATCGACCATCACCTGCGCGTGCGGCAACAAAGTCGACACGTTCTCGACGCGCGGCACGTTCATGGTCGAAATTTGCTCAGCCTGCCACCCGTTCTACACGGGTAAGCAGAAGTTCGTGGACGCCGCCGGCCGCATTGAGCGCTTCCAGAAGAAGTACGCTGGCGGCAAGGGCAAGGCCGCGCCCGCGTCTTCGTAGACCTTGTTAGACGAACTGCTGCTCGGAAAGCTCGCGGCGGTCGAGGCGCGCTACGAAGAGCTGTCCGGGCTGCTCTCCGACCCGGACGTGCTGGCGAATCGCCAGCAGATGCAGAAGCTCAGCAAGGAGCACGCCGATCTGCGCGAGCTGATCGACGTGCTGCGCCAGCACCGCGAGATCGCCCGGCGCGTCGCCGAGGCGCGCGAGCTGCAAAAGGATCCCGAGATGCGCGACCTGGCGCGCCAGGAAGAGACGGAGCTCTCAGGCGAGCAAGAGCGCCTCGAAAAGCAGCTGAAAGAGCTGCTGATGCCCAAGGACCCGAACGACGAGAAGAACATTCTCCTCGAGATCCGGGCCGGCACCGGCGGTGAAGAAGCGGCGCTGTTCGCCGCCGATCTGTTCCGGATGTACAGCCGCTTCGCCGAGCGACGCCGCTGGAACGTCGAGATCCTGTCGGCGTCGAACGCGTCGGCGGGCGGCATCCGCGAGATCGTGGCTGGCATCAACGGCCGCGGCGCCTACTCGCAGCTGAAGTACGAGTCGGGGGTGCACCGCGTGCAGCGGGTGCCGGCGACCGAGGCCCAGGGGCGCATCCACACCTCGACGGCCACCGTCGCGGTGATGCCGGAGGTCGAAGATGTCGAGATCGCCATCGACGCCAAGGACCTCAAGATCGACGTGATGCGCTCAGGCGGGCCGGGTGGGCAATCCGTGAACACGACGGACTCGGCGGTGCGCATCCACCACCTGCCGAGCGGCCTCATCGTCCACTGCCAGCAGGAAAAGTCGCAGCACAAGAACAAGGCGATGGCCATGAAACTGCTGCGGGCCAAGCTCTACGACATCGAAGAGGAAAAGCGGCAGACCGCCGAGCGCGAGGCGCGCCGCAGCCAGATCGGGTCCGGTGACCGCTCCGAGAAGATCCGGACCTACAACTTTCCGCAGGACCGTCTGACCGACCATCGGATCGGGCTCACGCGCCACAACCTGCCCGGGCTGCTCGACGGTGATCTGGAAGAGGTCATCAACAGCTTGCGCGCACACTTCCAGGCCGAGGCGCTCAAAGACGCCGAGCGGTCCAGATGACCGCGACGGCTCCCCGGCCGCGCATCGTCGTCCTCGACAGCTTCGCGATCGATCAAGGTGAGCCCGAAGCGACCTGGCGCGAGCTGGCGGCGCTGGGCGAGCTGGTCGTGCACCCGCAGACCGAGCCGGCCGAAGTGGGCGCCCACGCGCGCGACGCGGTGGCCGTGCTGACGAACAAGGTGGTGTTGGGCGCGGCCGACCTGCAGGCGCTGCCGCAGGTTCGCTACGTCGGCATCACCGCCACCGGAACCAACGTCGTCGATGTGGCTGCCGCACGCGCCGCTGGTATCGCCGTCACGAACGTCCCCGGGTACGCCACCGACTCCGTCGCCGAGCTGGTGTTCGGGATGATCCTGAAGTTCGCGTTCGACGTGGCGGGACACAACGCCTCCGTCAAGGCCGGGGTCTGGGCATCCTGGTCGGACTTCTGCTTCTTCCGGCAGCCACTCATGGAGCTGGCCGGCAAGACGTTGGTGGTGGTCGGCGCGGGGGCCATCGGCGGTGCCGTCGCGCGGATCGGCGAGGCATTCGGCATGCGCGTGATCCGGGCGGCCGTGCCAGGCGCGCCGCCGCGTCCCGACCAGACGCGCACGCCGCTCGACGAAGCGCTGCCGGCTGGTGACTTCGTGTCCCTTCACTGCCCGCTCACCGATCGGACCCGTGGCCTGGTCGGCGCCGCGTTCTTGGCCCGGATGAAGCCCGGCGCGATCCTCATCAACACCAGCCGCGGGGGTCTCGTCGACGAGGCGGCGCTGATCGCGGCGCTCGAAAGCGGCCGTCTGGGCGGCGCGGGCCTGGACGTCCTCGGCGTCGAGCCGCCACCGCCCGCTCACCCGCTGACGGACCCGCGCGCTCCCTGGGCCGGGCGCGTCGTCATCACGCCTCACATCGGCTGGGGAACCGTCGAGGCCCGCGCGCGGCTGGTGGCGGAGGTCACCCGCAACCTGGCGGCGTTCCTGGCCGGCCAGCCGCGCAACCGCGTCGACTGAGCTTCAGTCGCGCTCGCCGTTCAGGGTGACGACGACGGTGCGCGCGCCCCCGTGATCGCGGTGCTCGCCGAGGTAGATCCCCTGCCAGGTCCCCAGCGCCAGCCGCCCGTCACGAATCGGAACGATCACCGACGCACCGGCCACGACCGACTTGACGTGCGCGGGCATGTCGTCATCGCCTTCGGCGGTGTGCTGGAAATATTCCGCTCCCTCGGGAACAACCCGATCGAACCAGCGTTCCAGGTCCGCGCGCACGTCGGGGTCGGCGTTCTCGTTCACGCACAGCGACGCGGAGGTGTGCTGAATGAAGAAGTGGGCGAGCCCAATCTTGAACCGCGCCAACTCGGGAAGCGCGCCAGTCAGCTCCGCGGTGATCAGATGAAAGCCGCGCGCCCGCGGCTTGAGGCGAATCTGCGTCTGATGCCAGGCCATCGATCAATGCGTTTAGCATGTTCGCCGCGGCCGTGACCCCGGACACCGCCAGGATCGGAAAAGGTTGCCAAAATCTGCAAACGAAACTTAATGAAGCACGAATGGGACGCCTGCGGCGTCCGCGCCACCAAGGAGACTTACGATGAGCCAGCACCGCAAGACCCTCACCCTCGCCCTCGGGCTCGGCATCGCGCTCGCGACGGTTCTGGGCACGGCTTCGTCCGCGCAAGCGCAGTACGCGCCCGCCTACTACCCCCCGCCCCCGCCCCCGCCGCCGCCCCGGGGCGTCTACCGGAGCGGCCTGGTCTGGGGCTTCGGACTCGGTATCGGTGGTTTCGTGTATTCCAGCTGCGAAGACCTGTGCGGGTTCGCGCCCTCGGGGGAGTTCCACATCGGCGGCATGATCGCGCCGCGACTGGCGCTGATGGGCGACTTCTGGGGCGGCTACCACTACTTCTCGAACGACGCCTTCAACGGCAGCGGGTCGACCTGGAACGGCATCTACACGCTGGCTATCCAGTATTGGGTGAACGACATCGTCTGGCTCAAGGGCGGACTCGGCTACGGCCACATCACGATCGACAGCGACGCCGGCACGGCCGACGATTCGGGGTTCGCGTTCATGCTGGCCGCGGGCATCGAGATCGTGCAGAGCTACAACTTCGCCCTGGACCTGCAGCTGCGCTACGGCAACGCGACGTACACGGCCTCGGGCTCCGGCGGCGCGGGCGACACCAATATGTTCACCGCCATGGTCGGCTTCAACTGGTACTGACCGACGCTCGGCTGAAGAGAGCGGGAGACTCGGGACCCTTTGAGGGTCCCGAGCTACAACGAAACGATCTTGTCGGCGTGCTTCTCGCGCATCGCCCGGGTGGCGTTCCGGGTGTCGACGACCAGCTGGGCGCGGTCGCAGAGCGCGGCGTAGTCGACGCTGCGGTGATCGGTGGTGATGAGCACGCAGTCGTAGGTGCCCGCGGTCTCGATCGGGACGCTCTTCATCTGGTGCTCGCCGATGCGCAGGGTCGGCGCGTGCGGATCGGTGTAGTCCACCTCGGCCCCGCGCCGCTGCAAAAGCTCGATGATGTCCAGCGCCGGCGACTCGCGAACGTCGTCGATGTCACGCTTGTAGGTGACGCCGCAAACCAGGATGCGCGAGCCGCGGACCGCCTTGCGGCGCGCGTTCAGCGCGTCGGCCACCATCACCTCGACGAACTCCGGCATCGACGAGTTGACCTCGTCGGCCAGCGAGATGAAGCGGGCGTTGTACTTCAGCGTCTTCAGCTTCCACGACAGGTAGAGCGGATCGATCGGGATGCAGTGACCGCCCAGACCGGGGCCCGGGTAGAACGGCATGAACCCGAACGGCTTCGAGGCCGCTGCCTGAATCACCTCCCAGGTGTCGAGCCCCAGCTTGCCGCACATGATGGCGACCTCGTTGACGAGGCCGATGTTCACCGCGCGGAAGGTGTTCTCGAGCAGCTTCACCATCTCGGCCGCGTCGGTCGACGCCACCGGAACGATGGTCTCGATGAAGTGCCCGTACATCGCCTTGGCGACCTCGAGGCTTTGCGGCGAGATGCCCCCCAGCACCTTGGGCGTGTTGTGCGTGAAGTACTTGGGATTGCCTGGGTCGACTCGCTCCGGCGAGAACGCCAGGAAGAAGTCCTGGTCCGGCTTGCGCCCGGCCTGCACGAACAGCGGCAGCAATGCCTCGCGCGTGAAACCCGGAAACGTCGTGCTCTCGAGGACGATCAGCTGCGGGCGATTCATGCGCGCCGCCAGCATCTCGGCCGCGTCCATGATGAACGAGTTGTCGGGATCCTTGGTCTTGTTGAGCGGCGTCGGGACGCAAATGATGATGACGTCCGCCGACCCGAGCACCTCCGGATCCGCCGACCCGGTCAGCGTCCCTGCCTTGACCAGCGGCTCCAACACCGACGACGGCACGTCTTTGATGTAAGAGACGCCCTTGTTGAGAAGCTGCACCTTCTCGACTGATTTGTCGTAGGCGGTGACCTGGAACTTCGCCTTCGCGACCTCCACGGCCAGCGGCAGGCCGACGTAGCCGGCACCGACGACCACCACCCGCGCTTCCTTTGTCTTGATCCGATCGAGCAACGTCATTTTGGGTCGCTCATCGTCCCACGCGCTGCGTAGACCTGTCAACGAAAGCCGGGGTTCGTTCCCCAAGTCGCGGTCAGGGTCAACATCACGACTTGTCGGTGCAGGCTGGGGTAGGTGGTTGTACCCGCCATGTGCCCGATCTGCTCTTGGGCGGTGTAGTCGACCGCGGCGACGAGCGGGTACGTCAGCGGCTTGAAAGCCAGCCCCACGTCGGCGGCCAGCAGGTCCACGGCCGCAGCCAGGGGCGGTCCGAACGTCCAGTCGCGCTGGGCGGTTCCGATGCCGACCAGGGTGAGACGCTCCAAGGGGTCGAGGGGGATCACCAACCGGCCCATCGCCCCGTCGACCAGCAGCGGCTGACCGAGGTACACGTTCAACTGCACCGACTGCGAGACGATCAGCTCGGCCAGAGCGACCCTGGTCTGGTAGTGCGCGGTTGCAGACACCACCGGCTCGACGCTGAGCGTGCCCCCCGTCCCCAACGTCTCGAGCAGCAACACCCCGGCGCTGGCTGCCACGTAGGCGGCCGGCGAAAACTCGTGCCGCCACCCCGCCATCCCCTGTACGTCGACCGTCTCGGTGCCGGGAAACTGACCGGCGACGTCGTCCGGCGTCGACGAGGCGTTGAAGTAGCTGCCGATCAGGTCGACGGTCAGCGCGTCGCGACCCCACATCCGATCGAAGTGCCCGCTCTGTCTCAACACGAACGACTTCGCGGCGGGCCCGCTGATCGGGATGAACGACGTGAAGGTGGTCAGCTCGGACCAGGTCTTGACGGCGGTCGGCCGGTAGGCGCCGCTCAAGCTGGCGTTCGCGGCCGCGTAGGTCACGGGGCCCGCCGGAAGACCGGCGAACCCCGCCGCGGCGAGGTTCTGCGCGTTCATCGCGGCATAGGCCGCGACCGGGTTGATGCTGTTCAATCGGCCATAGGTGCCGTCCACCTGCGCCTGCACCTCGGTCCGGGCGGTCGGGCTCGCGAGCAACGTCCAGAGTAGGTCGTGGGTGTTGGTGTTGGCCTCCGTCGTCTGCGCGTAGAACGTGCCCGCGTAGGTGTACGACAGGATCTGCTGGCTGCGCTGGCCCTGGTAGCGGGCGTGAACGCTGGCCCGGACCGTCGTGAACTCGTCGTTGCTCTTGGGCAGCCCGTCCTCGAGGCTGAGCGGGTTGTTCGTCGCGCCGGCGGTCACGTTCGCGATCGCCGCCGCGTCGACGTCCGCCCGGGCCGAACCGGCAGCAATTCCAACGGCGAGTAGTGCCAGCGCGCCCGCCGTCCTGGTCATCGTCCGCGAGACGTTATCAGACCCACGCGGCGGGTCACACCAGCGGCCACGAAACACCGACATTGGGCGCCATTATCCGACACCGGGGACTAAATCCTACAAAATCATCATTTGTGGCTGCCCGTACCTTGCACGTCACCACCCTGGGTGCTTATCCTCGTCGAGCAGTGACTTTGTGTGGAGCGGCTCTGTCCGTCCGCGCGGGGTTGGGTGTCTTTCGAGGTCCGTTGGGGCGCGTCGCGGATCCGAAAAAGAGGCATGAACAATGCCCGGATCGAGTCGTTTTCGCTCTGGTGCGGAACGGGGCCATGCGCGGTCCCGTACGACCCGCCTAACCAAGAATAAGGACGCGGATGAAACGTATTTCGTGTTGGTCTGCCGCCTTCGCGGCGCTGGCCCTGGCGGCCGGGTGCGCCGGACGTGGCGGCGGAAGCCCTGGCAGCGGGTCGGGGTCGGGAAAGGGCGGCAGCGGTAACCCGGGCGCGGGCGGCACCCCGGGCGCGGGCGGCACCCCGGGCGCGGGCGGCAACAACACCGGCTCGGGCGGCAACGTGGTCATGCAGCAGGCGACGGCCGGCCTCTCGGTCTTCAGCGCGTCCTGCAGCGACGGCAAGGCGAACGTCGGCAGCACCCCCGTCCGCCGCATCTCGCGCATCGAATACAACAACATGGTCCGGGACCTGGGCCTGGACCCGAACAACACTCAGCCCGCCAACCAGTTCGTCTCGGAGCAGAAGATCGACACGGGCAAGGCCGGAAATTTCAACACCAACACCTACGCCACCGTGTCGGGCACGCTGATGAACCAGCAGTACCTCGAGGCGGCCGAGGGGCTGGCGTCGGCCCTGGCCGCGAACAACAACAACCAGCTCACGAACCTGCTCGGCTGCAACACCCAGAACGCCGCCTGCGCGCAGCAGTTCATCACCAACTTCGCCGGCAAGGCGTTCCGCGGCCAGCTCGACGCCGCCGAGACCACCAACCTCAACAACCTGTTCACGACGGTCAGCGGGAAGTTCGACTTTGCAAGCGGCATCCAGGCGGTCATCGAGGCCGTGCTGACCTCGCCCCGATTCCTGTTCGTCCTCGAGTTCGGTCAGCCCAACGCCACCGGCGACACCGTGCCGCTGGCGCCGGTGGAGCTGGCCACGCGGCTGGCGCTGTATCTGTGGCGGTCGCTGCCGGACCAGACGCTGATCGACGCCGCCAAGAACGGCCACCTGGCGACGCCGGCAGACGTGGCGACCCAGGCCACGCGAATGCTGGCCGACGTCAAGGCCAAAGCGGCCCTGGCCGACTTCGCCGATCAGTGGTTGGACATCGAGAACATGAAAGCGGTCACGAAGGACACGCAGTTCACGAAGTGGACGGCCGGCGTCGCCGCCGACCTCCACACCGAGACGCTGACCACGTTCACCCAGGCGGTCGCGACGAGCAGCGACTACAAGACGTTGCTCACGTCGCCGTCGTCGTACATCAACGGCAATCTGGCCAGCTTCTACGGCGTCGGCGGCAGCCCGTCCTTCACCACGGCCACCAACGTCAACAGCGGCTCGAACCCGCGCTACGGCATCTTGACCCAGGGGAGCGTGCTGGCGGCTCACGCGCACACGTCGCTCCCCTCCCCCACCAAGCGGGGACGTCTGATCCGCCAGCAGATCATGTGCGAGGAGGTGCCGGACCCGCCGGCCGCCGTCAACGGGATGCCCATCCCGCCGCCGCCCGCGAAGGTGACGATGGGCACCACGCGCGAGGCGTACAAGCAGCACGTCGCCGGCAACGACGGCTGCAACGGGTGCCACCAGTGGATGGACTGGCTGGGCTTCGGGTTCGACCAGTACGACGCCACCGGCGCGTTCCAGCCGATGGAGAACGGCGGCCAGGTCGATTCGAGTGGCAAGTTCGTCCCCTTCCCCGGCAACCCCAACGACATGTCCGGGACATTCAGCGGGACCAGCGACATGGTGACCCAGCTGTCGACGTCGGAACAGGTGATGCAGTGCTTCGCGCTGCAGGAGATGCGCTACGCGCTGCTGCGGGCCGAGACGGCGGCGGACGCCTGCTCGGCGCAGCAGATCTATCAGGCCTTCAAGTCGAACGGTTACAACCTGCAGAAGTTGCTGGTGGCTGTCGTGAGCAGCGATGCCTTCATGTACCGGACGGCCGTGAACGCCGGAGGCGATTGCAAATGAACGCCCGTAAGGTTTCCCTCGAGCGCCGGCGGTTCCTTCAGCTGGTGGGCGCCTCGGCCCTGACTTATCCCTTCTTGCGGGGGGTCCCCAGTTACGCCGCTGCCGGCGGCAGCGCGCCCACCTACCTGGTCCTGGTGTTCACGCCCTGCGGGTGCGTGCGTCCGGTTTGGGGCGCCGCCGATGCGTCGGGCGCCTCGGTCAAACGGCCGGCCGCCGGCAGCCCGGGGACGCTGACCAGCAACTTCACGTTCCGCAGCACGCTCAAGCCCTTCGCCTCCGGCGGGACGGTCGCGGGCACCAACTGGACGACCAACTTGCAAAACAAGGTGCTCGTCCTCGACGGCCTGAACAACAAGGCCGCCCAGGGTTCACACGAGGCCGGCATGGCGTCGCTGTGGACGGGCCAGATCTCGAGCGGCAGCCCGGCGACCAGCATCAGCATCGACCAGCAGATTGCGGCCAAGCTGGCGGCGGGGACGCCGTTCCCTTCGATCCAACTGATGGTGCGCGACGCGGCTGATTTCACCGACCGCGAGGTGAAGACGCGGATGATCTACAACGCGTCGGGCGTGTTCGTGGACCCCATCGACAACCCGGCCAGCGCCGCGACGACATTCTTCCCGAGCAAACCCAGCTCCAGCGGACCCGACAAGAACACGTACATCCGCGAGCAGTTGTTCGGCTCGTCGAGTGCCACGCTGAACAGCGAGCTCAATAGCCTGATGCCGCGCCTGTGCACCACGGATCGCCAGCAACTGCAGGCGCTGCAGGACGGGTGGAACAACCTCCACGCGCAGCTGCAGGCGGCGGCGACGGCTGCCGCGAACTGCATGGCGCCCGGCGCAATACCGGCCAAGCCGGACTTCCCGACCAGCGCCAAGCTGCAGATGGACATCCTGTCGCTGGCGCTGGCGTGCGACCTGACGCGCGTGTGCAGCTTGCAGTTCTCGACGGCGACCAGCCAGGTCACCCACAAGTGGCTCGGCACGGACCAGACCGACACGCACCACAACTACTCGCACAACGGCCCCACGTCGTTCTATTCGCTCGGCGGCATGTGCGTCGGCATGTACGACAACACGGGGCATTGCACCGCCTTCAGCGACATCTACTCCCCCAACAACACGAACCTGTACCAGAACCTGTCGCAGCAAGAAGCGATCGATCAGTTCTACGCGACGCAGGTCGCGTACCTGTCGCAGAAGCTGAACGCGATGCCGGGCGCGAACGGTGGCTCGCTGCTCGATCAGTCGGTGGTGTGCTGGGGCAACGAGCTCGACATGGGCGCCGCCCACAACCACGACGACACGCCGTTCGTGCTGGTCGGCGGCGCGAACGGCCAGCTCAAGACTGGCAACCTGGTCACCTTCCCGCTGGATCAGAGCGGCAGCTCGAGCCCCACCATGCCGCCCAAAGGCGACCGCTCGCACAACGACCTCTTGCTGACCCTCGCCAAAATCATGGGCACGCCGTTACAAACCTTCGGCGAGTCGTCGTTCTGCACCGGGCCGATCACCGAGATCCTCAACTCGTAGCCGAACCGAGCCCTTCCCGCTCGACCGTTAGTTTGTCGGGGGCTGCTACGGGGCCGGTGAGTTGCTCCGCGGGGGACGCGGGCCTAAGTGACCGGGACGCTCGCGCACGCGGGTTGGCTTAAACCCAGGGCAGCCTGGCGCGAGCATCCCGGTCACATGGCCGCTCCTCTCGGTCGCTGGCATCCTCGCCGCGGACGGCGAGGAGCGCGACCGAAGGCCCCCGCTGCGCAACTCCCCGTCCCCTCGCGCGCCCCCTCCTTGCTCTCGTTGAGCGCTGCCAGGACCAGGGACCTGAGCGGCAGGGATGAGCGCTGTCGAGGAGCAGGGAGGAGAGTCAGCGCGCTACGGGGAGCAGGGAGGTGCGGGCGAGCGGGCTGGGATTCACGCAGCGGGGGCCTTCGGTCGCGCTCCTCGGCGTCTTCGCCGAGGATGCCAGCGACCGAGAGGAGCGGCCATGTGACGTGGATTCATCGCCACGGCTCGCGTCGCGCTGGGCGGACCTCACGGGCGATGAAGCCGCGTCACTTAGGCCCGCGTCCCCCGCGGAGTGAATCCCAGCCCGCGAAGCAGCACCGACTCCCTGGCGCCCGGCCCCGAAGCAACCGACACCGCGAGCTTCGAACGCCGGCCGGTGCGGCTAGGTGCCGCGACCGAAGATCATGACCAGCGGCGTGCGCAGAATGATGGACGTCTCGAGGGACAGGAACGTCCAGATGTTCTCCATGG
This sequence comes from uncultured Pseudomonadota bacterium, assembly GCA_963737345.1. GTDB lineage: Bacteria > Myxococcota_A > Polyangia > Fen-1088 > Fen-1088 > JADGRB01. The sequence continues at coordinate 1,232,397 of CAVTSM010000003.1, forward strand.
CCGCGCAGTAGGCGAGGTCGTAGAGCATCTTGACGCGCATGTCGTCGGCGACCGCGTCCTCGGCTCCGTCGACCTTGAAGGGGTTCGTCAGGTCCTTCTCGAAGCGCTCGATTTCGCTGCCGGGCAACGGCTTACCCGAATATCCCAGAGTGACCTGCGCCAGCCCCGTGATGCCGGGCTTGAGGTCGCGCATCCGCTCTTCGAAGTACGGAATGGCCATCGCCAGCTGCTCGGCCAGCTCTGGCCGTTCCGGGCGCGGGCCGACCAGGCTCATGTCGCCCTTGAGCACATTGATGAACTGCGGCAATTCGTCCAGGCGCGTCTTGCGCAGGAAGCGCCCCACCCGCGTCACCCGGGGATCGTCGGTGCTGGCCAGCACCGGCCCGGTGTTCTTTTCCGCGTCGGCGCGCATGGACCGGAACTTGAGCATGAAGAATTCGCGGAATTTCGGAGGCGAGAACCCGTCAGGTTCTGTACCCTCCGGGTGGGGCGTCAATTGTCCGGCGCGCCGCTGTCGGAAGAAGATATCGCCGGGCGAATCGATGTAGACTGCCGCCGCGATCAACGGGAAAAAAGGTAAAGTAATGGCGAGGCCCAGAAGCGAGCCAACGACGTCCATCACTCTTTTTGCGACGCGTACCGATCGAACCACACAGGTACGCTACACCGAAACTCCGAACTTCCGATATGACACCGTGGACGCTTCCTCTCCAGAAGAGATTCCCGCCTTGATCCGCCTCCAGCTCCTCGGAATATTGGAGCACAGGGACGTTGCTCTCCGTGCGGTCTCGACGGCGTGCAAGTTGTGTACGCCTCGCCCGCAGGGGCGCGCATGGAACGAATTCCAAATGCAGGTGGTCTCCGCCGTAGGCGAGGCGTTCAACAACATCGTGCTGCACGGGTACGCGGGTCGAAAGGAGGGGAGCATCGACCTTCGAATCCAGACCAAGCGCGGCCACATCCGGATCGAGCTTCGCGACTGGGGATCCGGGTTCGACCCGACCGAGGTGCCGCGGCCGAAGTTCGACACGCTCCCCGAATCCGGCCTGGGGCTATTCATCATGCAGTCGTTCATGGAGATGGCGTACAAACCTGGACGCCCCAACCTGCTCACCTTGAGCAAGCGCTTCGTCGAGCGCTCGAGCGCGTCGCGCAAGACCGAAGGTGCCACATGAGATTCGAGATCAAGAACGCCAGCGGCATCACTCAACTGGCGATCGAGGGCGAGCTCGACGCGGTGACGGTGTCGGACCTGCGACCCGATCTCGAAAAGCTGGTCAAGACCCGCCCCACCTTGGTCGAAGTCGACCTTTCGACGCTTCGCATGGTCGACAGCTCCGGTGTCGGCGCGCTGGTGTCGCTGTACAAGCGCGTTCGGGCCCAGGGGGGCAGCGTCGTCATCAAAGGTCTACGCGACCAGCCGCTGGCGATCTTCCGCCTGCTCCGGTTGGACCGCGTCATGCTGAACGCAGACTCCCGTACGCCGCCGCCCGCTCAGAAATCCAAGTCCCGGCACTGAGTTGCGAGATTCGTCAAAAAGGTGACCTGTCCCCGCGGGTCCTGGAGACTCATGCTTTTGCATGGCACCCCAAACCGACATCGGGTACTTTAGGCGAGCTCGAAAAGTAGGCGTTCGCGGTGGTTGATGAAATCGGTTTCGCAAAATGTCGAGGCTAACGTGAGCGCCCCCCTGCTCGTGGAAGCTGGATTGACGGACCTGGCGACCACCAGCCCCGTGGCGCAGGCGGTGGCCGCCCTGGGCGATCCCGAATCCCCATCCGAGCTGGCGCAGCGTCTGGCGGTGGTCGTGGCGATGCTGTGGGCGCATATCGCCGACTCCGATCTGTTCCTGCCCGAGAAGGGCCGGCCGCTGCGGGGCGTGCGCGATTCGCGCGCGGGCGCCGGGCTCCTGGCCACGCTGCACTCGGTCTGGGGGCCGATCGCGGCGCGCGGGCTCATGCCCGTCACCCCGACGCTGCTGCCGGGCGACGCCGCAGCGGGGCGCGGCTCGACGATGTCCACCCCGATCTATTCGGGCAAATCGCTGGAAGGTTTCCTGGTGGTGCAGCGGCGCGTCGACGCGCCCGCATTCACCATCCATGATCTAGAGATGCTGGCAGCGCTGGCCGAGGGCGTCGGGCAAATCCTGCCCCGCTCGCGCGCGCAGAGCCTCACGGCGGGCACTTCCTGGCTGGAACAGGACATGGCGGCGGCAGGGGTCCTGCAGCGGACGTTCCTGCCCGAATCGCTCGGCCAGAACTCGGCGGGCGTGCGGGTCGTCGCCGAGTACATGCCGGCCTACGCGGTCGGCGGTGACTTTTACGACTTCGTGGACCTGGGAAATGGTCGCGTCATGGGTGTCATCGGTGACGTCTCCGGCAAGGGAGTGACTGCCGCGCTCACCATGTCGCGTGTCAGCGCCGACATCCGACGACTGGTTACCGAGGTTGCCGGCCCCGCAGAGCTGCTCGAGCGGCTGAATCACACGCTGTCGGCCCGCATGCAGGACGACCGGTTCGTGACCGCCCTTTGCGTGCTGCTGGATGCGCCGAACCGCCGCTGGATCTTCGCCAACGCGGGGCACGTGTTGCCGCTGTTGCGGCGCTCGACGGGCGTCGTGTCGCGCGTCGCGTACTCGTCGGGTCCACCTCTGGGCATCGTCGCCCACGCGCAATACCGCGAAGAGACCATCTCCGTCGCCGCCAAGGACATCCTGCTGCTGGCCACCGACGGTGTGTTCGAGATCCTGTCGGCGCCCCGGCGTCCCTGCTCGACCATGGGTGTCTGCCAGTTCACGGACCTCGTGACCGGCGCGCCGCACGACATCGGCGAAATCAGCCGCCGCATCGTCTCGACGGCCGAATCGGCCACCAACAGCGGCCGCGACGACCTGACGCTGCTCGGCCTCCAGATTAGCTGACGCCTCAGCGGCGGTCGGCGTACCAGGCGGCCGTGCGCTTGAGGCCTTCGGCGAACGAGATCGCCCCGCGATAACCCAGGCGCTCGCGCGCGGCCGTGATGTCGGCCAGCGAGTGCTTCACGTCGCCCACGCGACCCTTGGCATAGGTGATCGGCACCGGATGACCGACGATGTCCGACACCAGCTTGACGACCTCGTTCAGCGTGGTGGCTGCGCCGCAGGCAACGTTGAAGACGCCACCTGACACGGCGGCGGCGGGCGCCGAGGCGGCGGCCAGGTTTGCCTCGACGGTGTTGTCGATGAAGCAGAAGTCGCGCGACTGCGTCCCGTCGCCGAACACGGTCACACCCTGGTTGGCCAGGGCGGCGGTGATGAAGCGCGGGATCACGGCTGCATACTCCGACGTCGGATCCTGGCGCGGGCCGAACACATTGAAGTAGCGGAGGCTGACGGTCTCGAGGCCGTAGGCGCCGGCAAACACCGCGCAATAGTGCTCGCCGGCCAACTTCGACACGGCGTACGGCGACAGCGGTGACGGGCGCATGGTCTCGATCTTCGGCAAGGTGGGGGTGTCGCCGTACGCCGACGACGACGCCGCGTAGACGACCCGCCGCACGCCGGCCTTCTTGGCGGCGGCCAACACCTTCAGCGTTCCGGTCGCGTTGGCGTCATGGCTGGAGATCGGATCGGCCAGCGAGCGCGGGACCGAGGGAATCGCTGCCTCGTGAAAGACGACCTCGACCCCGGTGACGGCGCGGGCCAGAGCCTGGTCGTCGCGGATGTCGCCTTCGATGACCTCGACGTCCTTGGCGATGTCGGCCAGGTTCTCGCGTTTGCCGGAAAAGAAGTTGTCGATCACCCGGACGCGATCTCCGCGGGCCAGCAACGCGCGCGCAATCGACGAGCCGATGAAACCAGCGCCTCCGGTGATCAGGAACGAAGACGGCATCGCATCACCGTAACCGAACCAGCGACGGTTTCCTAGCCACAACTCGGGCGCGAAACTTCCGAAGACTCCTGGTGCGACTTGTGATCGGCGCCTTGGCGTTCGCGTGCGGCGATGCGGTCGCTGTGGGTGTCGGTGCGCGACTGGCGCTCACCACGATCGTGGCTGCCGCGGCCGCGCTGGCGGGGCTCGCGGCGATTGCGACCGCGCTCCGGGCTTTCCCGCCGACCGCGCGTGTGAGCGTGGGGCGAGTCGCCGCCGCCGGTCTGGTCGTCTTGTTCGGTGCCGTGCGCGGCGGCCAGGCCGCCCGTCCGCCGCCGCTCGACCCAGCGGTGGCGCTGGCTACGAATTCCGACACCCCGGTCGCCGTCGCCGGCACCGTCGCCCGCGGGTCGGAGCCGACCGGCGCCGGTTGGCGTCTGGTCGTCGAGATCGCCGAAGTGGACGGCCGCCGCGCGCGGGGAACGCTGGCGCTCTCGATCGCCGAAGGCGACCCCGACTTCGCCCCGGGGGAGGTCGTCTGCTTCGATGCTCGCCTGCGCGCGTTGCGAGGAACGCAAAATCCCGGCGTTCCCGACCCCGTGCTCGCCCTGCGCGCGGCTGGCATCGACGCGCTGTCGGCGGTCGCTACGGCAGCGGGCATTCACCGCGTGCGCGGCCCGGGCGGGTGGAGTCCGCGGCGTCTGGCGTACATCGCGCACCGCCGCCTGCGGGCGGCGATCGACCACGCGCTCAGCGGCCCGGCCGCCGCGTTTCTGAAGACCGCCGTCCTGGGCGAGCGTCGCGGCGTCGGCGACGCCGTCGAGGACGGCTTCCGTGCCGCCGGTGCCACGCACGTGCTGTCGGTTTCGGGGCTGCACCTGGCTGCGGTGGCGGCGCTTCTGTTCGCGGTGGTGCGGCGGGCGGCGGCGCGCATCCCGGGCCTGGCTCTGTTCGTGGATCCGCGCGCGGTCGCAGCCGCGGTGTCGCTGCCGGTCATCGGCCTCTTCACGCTGATGACGGGCGAGGCCGTGGCGACAGAGCGTTCCGCGTTGATGCTGGCGCTGGGACTGACGGCGCTGCTGGTCGGCCGGCGCGCGCGGCCGGCCCCCACGATTGCCGGTGCGGGGTTGATCCTGCTGGTCGCGCAGCCCTTGCAACTGTTCGACGTGTCCTTTCAGCTCTCGGTGGCGTCGGTGTCGGGTATTGCTCTCTGCGCGCGCGGACGATCCACCGGCGGGGCCGCGACCGCCGCGCGCGCACTGGGCTGGCTGGCGCGGTTCGGGGCGGCAACCCTGGCGGCGACCGCGGCCACGGGGCCGCTGGTCGCGCACTGGTTCGGCGAGGTCACGCCTTTGGCGCCGCTGGGCAATCTGGCGCTGGTCCCCCTGGTCGAGCTGGCGGTCGTGCCGGCTGGTCTCGCCGGCGCCACGATGAGCGCGATCTGGGCGCCCCTCGGACAGTGGCCGCTTCGGGCGGCGGGCTGGGCCGCTACGCTCGCCCTGGCGATCGCCGAGATCTTCCGGACGCACGCGCCGGTTTGGCTCTGTCGGTCGCCCGACGGGCTGGAAACGGTGTGTGCGACCGCCGCGGGCCTGCTGGGGCTGCTGGCGCTGCCGACCCCACCGGGGATCGATCGTCCTCAGCAGCGCCGCGACCTGCGGCGGCCGTTGGCGTACGCCGCGCTGGTCTGTGCGCTGGCGGCGGCCGGCAGCCTGGCGATTCGCGACCATGCGCGGCGGCACCGCGCCACGCTGGTGGTCACGTTTCTGGACGTCGGCCAAGGCGACGCAGCGGTCGTCGAGGCGCCGGGCGGCGCCACGATGCTGATCGACGGCGGCGGGTCGCGCGACGGGACCTTCGATACAGGCGCCCGCATCGTCGAACCGTTCCTGAGGGCCCGCGGGATCACCCGGCTGCAGATCGTCGCTCTGTCCCACCCGCACCCGGATCATCTGAACGGTCTGTTTCGAATCCTGCAGCGGTTCCCGACGGATGTCTTCTGGTCCAGCGGCGACGACGGCCGCAACCCAGAGTACCGGCGGCTGCGCGATGTCGCGCGCGCCAACCAGATCCCCACCCCTGCCGTGGTGGCCCGTTCGCTGGGCGGAGCCTGGGTTCAGCCGCTGGCACCATTCGTCGGCGGTGCCATCGCCCCGCCGGCGGGATTGACCGTCAACGACGCGTCTCTGGTGTTGCGCGTCTCCTTGGGGGCGCACGGCGTCCTGTTTCCCGGCGATCTGGAGGCCGACGGCGAGGGGGAGCTGTCCGGCCGCCCCGCAGTCGGTGACGTCGTCAGCGCAGACGTCCTGAAGGTGCCTCACCACGGCAGCCGGACCTCGTCGAGCGACGAGCTGCTGGACGCCGTCGCCCCGCGGCTGGCGGTCATGTCGCTGGGGTGGCGCAACCAGTTCCACTTCCCGGCGCCGGAGGTCGTCGCCAGGTACGCCGCGCGTGGGATCCGCACGCTGCGGACCGACCGCGACGGCGCGATCACCGTCACGCTGGCCCCCGACGGCCGGATCGACATCCAGTGTGCGCGCGGGTGCGCGCAACGAACGGCCGGCGGTGCCGAACATTCGCCATGAGGCCTGGTCGCGCCGCCGCATGCCTGTTTCTGGTGCTGCCCGGGTGTGCCACGGTGGCGCACGTGGCGCAGCCGCGCGCGGTGGAGCTGCAAGCGGCGGGGGTGACTGCGCTGGCGCGTGGCGAGCTCGACCGGGCGGCCAGTGCGTTCGCGCTGGCGCTGGAGTACGACCCGCGGCTTGCCGAGGCGCAGAACGGCCTCGGTCTGGTGGCCGTTCGACGCGGTGACGACGGCCGAGCGGAGCGCAGCTTTCGCGCGGCGCTGGGCCTGAATGAAGATTTGGCCGAAGCCCACCTGAACCTCGCGACGGTGCTGTTGCACCGGCAGCAGGAAGACGCCGCCCTCGCAGAGGCGCGCGCGGCCTTGGCCATCGATCCGGGATACGCGCAAGCGCGCTTGCTGGCGGGCGAGCTGCTGGTGCGGCGCGGTCGCCTGGCGGATGCGCACTGGGAGCTGGAGAAGGTCTGCGCGGCGGATCCCCAGCGCGCCGACGCCCGCGCGGCCGACGCGCTGGTCCTGGCGCGACTCGGGCGCCCCGTGGCCGCGCAAGAGCAGTTGGAGGCTGCGCTACTGCTGGATCCAGAGCTCCCGGCGGCTCACCGGGCCGCGGCCGAGATCCTGAAGCGGAGTGGCGATCTGGACGCCGCCGCGCGAGAGATCGACCTGGCCATCGCGTCCGACCCCGGCTCCGTCGACGATCGGCTCGCCGCGGCTGCCATCGCGGCGGCGGCGGGACGCCTGGATGAAGCGGCGCGGGCGCTGGCCCGGCTGGTGGTGGAGGCGCCTCGGCAGGCGGAAATTCGGTTCGCAATCGCCTACGTGGCCCTGCAACGGGGCGACGCCGGCGGCGCGCTGCGGGCGTCGGACGATGCGCTGGCTCTGCGTCCTGGCTTCGCGCAGGCGCGACTCCTTCGCGCCGATGCGCTGCTGGGGCTTTCCCGGCAGGCCGAGGCGGCCACCGAGCTGCGGCAGTTTCTGGACGAAGCGCCGCTGGAAATGACGGCCGAGCGCGCACGGGCCCAGGCAACCCTGGGTCGAATTCCGCGTTAGAGTCGCGGCCCGATGCCGCTGCGCCTGCGCCTGCTGAGGTCGCCGGCCGACAATCCGTCGGCCGGTTGGCCGCCCGACAATTCGTCGGCGGACAAGACCTCGGGGGCCACCCAGGAACCGACGGTCGAACCGACGGTCGAACCGACGGTCGAACCGACGGTCGAACGGACGGTCGAGCTGCCCGACGACACGCGCGAGATTCGGATCGGCCGGCGGTCGGACATCGAGGTCCCGCTCCCCTATCCGTCGCTGTCCGGGCTGCACGCGCGCCTCACCCGCACCGCCACGGGCTGGCAGGTCGAGGACCTCGACAGCACCAACGGAACGCTGCTCGATGGCGAGCCGCTCGCCCCACACCGGCCACGGCCGGTCGCGCCCGGCGCGCAAATCGCCGTCGGCCCCGTGCTGGTGGTGTTCGATGGCTCGGCGCCGTCGCTGCGCGGCGCCGAGCACACCGCCAGTATCGCGCGGCGGCTGGTGGCCGACCTGCTGGCTGAATCGCCGGGCGCGGGGGCACCCGTGCTGGCGATCGTCGACGGCGCTCCGCGGGCGCCGCCATTGCGGCTGACCACAATCGACAAGCGGTACGTCATCGGTCGCGGTGAATCCTGCGACATGCGCCTGTCTTCCGAAGAGATCTCCCGCGAGCATCTGGCCGTGGTTCGCCGCTGGGACGGCGTCGTGGTCCAGGACCTGGGCTCGAAGAACGGCGTCACGGTGAACGACCACACCGGCCGCGAGCTGCGGGTGCGGGACGGCGATCTGGTGCGGGTGGGACCGGCCACGCTGCGGCTTTCCGATCCCGCCGATCGCTACCTGCGCGAGATCGAGGCGCAGGCGGCCGACGAGGCGCGGCGGGAAACGGTCCCCGCCCCGGCGGCGCGTCCAGCAGTGCGACGGCCACAGAGCCCAGCCCTACGCGCGGCCATCGCGGTCGCCACCGGCGTGCTGGTCATGGTGGTCCTGGCGTTGGTGATGCTGGCGGTAGGCGGCACGCGCTAGCGCCCTCCCGTCCCTGGCGCTTGACCGACCTGCCTGGCTGTCAGCGCCGGTTCTTCTTGCGTGCCTTGCGGGCGTCTTTGCGCTTTCGCTTTTCTTTGACGCGGTCGACGTTGCGCTTGGCGGCCTGGAACGTCCCTCGCTCGGCCGATGGCGTCTGCATCATGTTGGCGAGCTGGCTCACGTCCATGCCCATCAGTTTTTTGGCCTGCGCCAGCTGCTTGAAACCCGGGATCTTGCCCAGCAGGCCGGTGGACATCCCGATCTGCATCATCATCTGGCGCATCATGCCGAAGCGGTTCAGCAGGTCCGCGACCTCCTGCTCTTTGTGCCCCGAGCCCTGGGCCACACGCCGCAGGCGGCTGGTGTCGTAAAAGGCGCTGCGCTTCTTCTTGCGCTTGCCCCCCTCGACGATCTCTTCCCAGCTGGTGACGATGAACCGCTCGGGGTGGCGCCGCTCGTCGCCGGTCATGGACGAAATCATGGCCGTGATGCGGACCAGCTCTCGATCGTCGACCTGCACGCCCTCGGGGATCGCCTCGGCGGCCCCCGGGATCTTCTCCATCATCTCTTTGAGCGGCCCCATCTTCTTGAGGACGCCGATTTGCTCGAGGAAGTCGTTCATGTCGAACTTCCCCTTGAGCATGCGCATCGCGTCCTGCTCGGCCTTCTCTTCGTCGACGACCTCCTCGAACTGCTGCACGAGGCCCACGACGTCGCCGCGGCCCAGGATGCGGCTGGCCATCCCATCGGGACGAAACTCCTCGAGCCGGTCTGACGACTCGCCCATACCGACGAACTTGATCGGCTTGCCCGTGACCGCCTTGACCGACAGCGCAGCGCCGCCGCGCGCGTCGCCGTCCAGCTTGGTCAGGATGACGCCATCCAGGTTCAATCGATCATTGAAGGCCTTGGCGGTGCCGACCGCGTCCTGGCCGATCATCGCGTCGACGATCAGCAGGATGTTGGCCGGGTGCACGCGGCGATCGATCTCGCTCAGCTCCTCCATCAGCGGCTCGTCGATCGCCAGACGACCGGCGGTGTCGAACAGGATCACGTCCCGGCCGGTCTCGGCCGCGATGCGCAGCGCCTTCTCGCAGATTTCGGGCGGCTTGCCGCCCGGTTCCGCGAAGACCGGCACGCCCAGCTGCTCGCCGATGATCTTCAGCTGATCGATGGCCGCCGGGCGGTACACGTCGGCCGCGACCAGCAGCGGCCGCTTGTGGTTCTTTTCCAGGTAGCGGGCCAGCTTGCCGACGGTCGTCGTCTTGCCCGAACCCTGAAGGCCGACCAGCATGATGCCGGTGGGACCCTTTTTCGCGTACTTGATGCTGGTGTCGACGGGGCCCATCAGATCGACGAGCTCGTCGTGACAGAGCTTGACGAAGTGATCCTCCGGGCTGACGCGCCGGACCTTTTCTTTGCTCGACGCCTTCACCTTCACGATGACGCCGACGGCCTTTTCTTTGACTCGCTTGCAGAAGTCCTGGACGACGTCGAAGCCGACGTCGGCCTCCAGCAGCGCGTTGCGCACGTCCTTCAGCGCTTCGTCGACGGTGGCCTCGTCCAGCTCGGCCAACCCCTGAAACTTCTGCTTCGCGCTGCGAAATCCCTTCGTGAGCGTCTCGAACATCGGGCGCGCAATCTAGCACGATCACCGCGCGAATCCCCGGCACGCCCCAGGCGACGGCGCCGCCGAGCGCCGCCCGGCTACTCCTCTTCGAGGATGACGTACGTGCCGGCCAGGTGGTCGTGCAGCGCGCGGTGCTCGCGATCGAAGATCGCCCACAGCCATCCGAGCGCCGCCGGCCCCACACTCGGGATCAGGGCCAAGAGGCGCAGCAGCCCGCGCGCGGGCCCGGGCGGGCGCCCGCGGCGGCAGATGATGCGGATCCCCAGCAGCCGCATCCCGGGCGTCTGCCCGGCGATGCCGGCGAAATAGAGCTGGTAAAGACCTGCGATGCCCATCAGAAGGCCGACGGCGCCCACCGCCATCGGGTTGCGATCCAGGATGCCGGCCACCAGCAGGTCGGGACCGATCTCTCGCGCGCTGGGGATCGGCATGTGCAGGCCCAACGCCACGGCCGCGGTGACGGCGGCCGTGAACGCCAGCAGGATGGCCAGGTCGCAGAACGCGGCGGCGGCGCGGCGCGGGAAGCCCGTGACTCGAACCCGCAGCACCGGCTGCTCGTGAAGGCGGGAGGGCGACGGGTTCGGCGGGGATCCAGACATCGTGGCAGCGACAGCGGTCACCGGTCCATTCTGAGGACGGCGCGGAGCACCGGCAAGTTTATGCCTCAACTGAACTCGCCGTAAGCGGCGGCTGCCAGCGTGACGGCCACGATGGCAGCCGTTTCGACGCGCAGGATGCGCGCGCCCAAACCGACGCCGATGAACCCAGCCGCGCGCGCCGCGTCTCGCTCCGCCGGCTCCCAGCCGCCTTCGGGCCCCACCAGCAACGCTGTCGGCGCGGGCTCGAGCCCCGCGAGTGCCGAGGTGAGGCCCGGCGCACCCTCCCGTTCGAAGAGCGCCAGGCGCCGCGGCGCCAGATCGGGGACGTTCAACGCGTCGCTCAGATCGAGTGGGCCTTCTACGGCGGGAACGTCTGGGCGCCCGCATTGGCGGGCCGCCTCTCGCGCGATCGCCGTCCATCGCTCCCGCCGGCCAGCCTCCGGGCGGACCACGGATCGCGCCGTGACGAGCGGGATGATCCGCGCCACCCCAACCTCGACCGTCTTTTGCAGCAGCATGTCCATGCGCGAGCCGCGCGGGATCGCCGCCAATAAAGTGATGGGCGCCGCGGCGGGCGCGCCGATCCGCCGCGCGCCCAGCTCGACCTGGGTCTCGTCGCGGCGGATGCCGACGATGCGCGCATCGACCTCACCGCCGGCGCCATCGAACAGGATCAGCGCGTCGCCGGGGCGCGCGCGCAGGACGATGGAGACGTGGTGGTGTTCGGACCCGGTCAACGTCGCCGTCGAACCGGCCAGGCGTTCTGCCGGAACGAACAACCGGCGCGCCGCCATCAGCGCCGCTGCAGGCGCAACGCCGCCCACTCGTCTTCGTCGCGTCGAGCCGCCAGCGCGAACCCCGCCGTCTCGAAAGCGCGCAGCACCACGTCGGCCTGGTCCGTCAGGATACCCGACAGGATCACGGCGCCGCCGGGCGCCACATGAGGCGGGAACTGCCCTGCCAGCGCGCCGAGCACGCCCGCTTCGATGTTGGCCAGCACCAGGTCATTGGCGCCAGCCGTGACGTCCAGGCTGCCGACGCGCGTCTCGACGGTGGTCACCTGGTTGAGGGCCAGGTTCTCTACCGTCGTCGCGACCGCCTCCGAATCGACGTCTATCGCCAGCCCTGTCGCCGCCGGCCACAGGCGCGCGGCCGCGATCGACAGGATTCCGGACCCGCACCCCAGGTCCAGAAAGCGCCGGACCGAGCGATCGGCGATCTCCTCGGCCAGCGCAATCACCAGCCGGGTCGAGGCGTGACCACCGGTCCCGAAGGCTCGCCCCGGATCCAGGTCGATGACCCGGTCACCGGGCCCCGCCGGCGGCATGTCCCAGCTCGGCCGAACCAGGAACGTCTTGCCGACCCGCAGCGCGCGGAAGTACTGCTTCCAAACGTCGCGCCACTCGTCCTCGTGCGCGTCCCGCCGCCGCACGGACAAGGGATCGATGCCCAGCCCAGCCTCCTTCATCCGCTGCGCCGCCGCTTCGATCTCGGCGAGCACCTCCGCCTCTGCCTCCGGCCGACACTGCGTCACGATCACGGCCCGTCCCACGCCCGCCCGAATGATCGTGTCGCCGTCCCGAACCTCCACCCCGCCCGTCAAACTTCCCACCGCCTCCGCCATCACCTCGGCGGCTTCTCGAGGCAATTCCACGACGATCTCAACCCACGCCTCACTCATGCGAATGTTCCTTCGACCTAGGAGGCGTCAGAGCGCCGTCAGGCGCGAGTCCAAAAAATAAAAAGGCGCGGCTTTGCCGCGCCGGGGTCGTACCCAAGGGAGTACCGGCGAGGGGGCCCACCCCCTCGCCCAGCGCAGCGGCTAACGCGGAACTCGTCGCTTCGCTTCGCGACGGCGCCGCTTGCGGGCCTCGCGCATCTTGCGCTTACGCTTCACGGAGGGCTTCTCGTAATAACGCCGCCGCTTGATCTCTTGCAGGATTCCTTCCTTGGACATCTTCTGCTTCAGAATCTTCAGCGCCTTGTCGACGGAATCCCTGACTTCAACTTCGAGCGGACGACCGAGCAATGTCTCCAAGCGTGGGCTCCTTTTGGGAAGGGGGCATTTTTCACATGGAAACAGCCCTCGTCAAGCCGCATCCGCGCGAAAACGAAGCTTTGCACAAGACACACGAACAGGGTATGTAACGCACAAGTTTCCTTAAATTCCGCAGGTCTCGCCGGAAATCTGTTTCCGAGATTCCTCGATCGACAAGGAGCAGACGAAAATGGTCATGGGGGCTAAGGTCTTCACCGCGACGAAGGCCAAGGACCGTGAGGAGCTGGGCGAGGTGATCACCCGCTGGATCCGTGACAATCCGCGCGCCAAGATTCTGGACAAGATCGTTACCCAGAGCTCGGACAGTGAGTTTCACTGTCTGTCGATCACGATCTTCTACGAGCTTTCGCCGCAGTAAGTCGCGCGATGCGCTTCGGCTTTCTGCTCAAGCGCGGCAAGCCGGAAGCGCGTGAACTGGCCGAAACGCTGGCCCGCGTCCTGGCGGCCCGAGGTGCCACATCCGTGGCGCTGCCGGAAGACGCCGGGGCTATTCCGGGCGCGACCGTCGTGGCGCCCGACGCCTTCGCGGCCTCGATCGACGTGCTGGTCGTCCTGGGCGGCGATGGCACCTTCCTTTATGGCGCCTCGCTGGCCGCCGACCACGGCGTGCCCCTCTTCGGCGTCAACCTGGGAAGCCTGGGGTTCATCACCCCGTACGCGCGCGCCGAGGCGGCGGCCGCCCTGGACGAGGCCTGCCGGGGGGGCTGCAGATCGAGGAGCGCATCCGTCTGGCGGTGTCCATTCGCCGTGCGAACGGCCAGCCCGCCCCGCCGCGCCGGTCGGCGGTCAACGATGCCGTGTTGACCCAACGCTCGGTCGCCCGGCTGCTGGATCTGGAAGCCCGGCTGGACGGCGCGGAGATCACCACCTACAAGGCCGACGGTCTGATTGTCGCGACCCCCACCGGGTCGACCGCCTATTCACTGGCCGCGGGCGGCCCGCTGCTGACGCCCGATCTCGAGGCGCTGGTGCTGACCCCCATCTGCCCGCACACGCTGACCAACCGCCCGCTGGTGTTCCGGCCCGACTCGAAGCTCTCGATCCGAAACGCGTCGGGCGGACCGGTCACGCTCTCGATCGACGGGCAGTGGGGCGACCAGCTGGAGATGGACGACTGGCTGGAGGTGCAGCGCGCGACGCGCCCGCTGCGCCTGTACCAGGCACCCCGAGGCTTCTTCGGCATCCTGCGCGAGAAGTTGTCCTGGGGCTGGCGCAAGATCGAACGCGGCTGAGTCGACTGCATGCAACATCGATCGCGCGAACGGCGATAATGCTCCCGTGCTGACGCTGCTGCGCATCTTCGGCTTCGCGCTGATTGACGAGCTGGAACTGCCGTTCGGGCCGGGCCTGACCGCCATCACCGGCGAGACGGGCGCGGGTAAGAGCATCCTGGTCGACGCCCTGGGCCTGCTGCGGGGCGGCCGCGCCGCAGCCGAGGTGATCCGCACCGGCCGCGACGAGGCCCGGGTCGAGGCGATCCTGGAGCTGCCGGCCAGATCGGCGGCGCGCGCGCGCCTGGTCGCCGACGGGCGCGAAGTGGAGGAAGGGCTGCTGGTGCGCCGGGTCGTGGCGCGCAACGGGCGCGGCCGCGCCCACCTGGGCGGGGTGCTGGCAACGGCCGCTGATTTGTCGGCCATGGTCGCCGGGCTCATCGACATCGCCTCGCAGCACGATCAGCAGTCGCTGACGAACCCCGAGAGCCAACTGGCCATCCTGGACGCCTTCGCCGAAAACGAACCGCTGCGGGCAGAGATGGCGGAGGCGGCTGCGGCGCGCACCGCGGCGCGCACGGCACTGGAGAGCTTTTCGGCCGACGCGCGCGCCCGCGGCGAGCGCGAGGACCTGCTGCGGTTCCAGCTCGGCGAGCTCGAGGCAGCACGGCCCGAGGCGGGCGAGGACGAGGCCCTGGCCACCGAGCGCGAACGCCTGCGCGGGGCCGAGCGCTTTTTCGGAGCCAGCGCGCGCGGCGAGGAGACCCTGTACGCCGGCGACGGCGCGGTCAGCGAGCGGATCGCCGCCGTCGCGCGCGAGCTGGCGCCGCTGGCTGCGCTGGATCCCGCGCTGGCGCCGGTCGTCGAGAGCCTGACCAGCGCGCAGGCAGCGGTCGAAGACGCCGCGCGCGAGCTGGGGCGCTATGCCCGCGGCGTGCGCTCGGACCCGACCCGGTTGGCCGAGGTCGAAGAGCGACTGTTCCTGTTGCAGCGCCTCTGCCGGAAGCACGGCGGGACCGTCGCTGACCTGGTCGCCAAACAGGCGGCGCTCAGGGCCGCGCTGGCCGAGCTGGGGTCCTTCGACGAGGGGCTGGCTGCCCGGCAGGCGGCCGTGGCCACCGCGGACGCTCGCGCGGCGGGGGCCGCAGCCGCTCTGTCGGCGTCCCGGGCCGAGGCGGCGCGGGCGCTGGAGAAGAAGGTGACCGCGGGGTTGCCGGAGCTGGGCTTCGCCTCGGCGCGCCTGCCGCTGGTCCTGGAGCCGCGCGACCTGGGACCGAACGGCGCCGACCGGGTCGGGTTCCTGTTCGCTCCGAACCCGGGGGAGGAGCCGCGGCCGCTGGCCAAGATCGCTTCGGGGGGCGAGCTGTCGCGGGTCATGCTGGCGGTCAAGCAGGCGCTGGCCCGGACGGACGAGGTGCTGACCTACGTCTTCGACGAGATCGACGCGGGCGTGGGGGGCGGGACAGCCGAAGTCATCGGCCGGAAGCTGAAGCGTTTGGCGGCGGACCGGCAGGTCATCGTCATCACCCACCTGCCCCAGGTGGCCGCCTTCGCGGACGCCCACGTGCGGGTCACGAAGACGGCGGCGCGCGGCAAGACCAAGGTCGAAATCGAACGGCTGAGCGACGCCGAGCGGCCGGCTGAGATCGCCCGAATGTTGGCTGGCGCCGCACCGTCACCTCAAGCAGCCGCGCACGCGGAAGAGATGCTCCGCAATGCCCGCGGCTGAAGCACCGCAGAAGTAACTGGAAAATTGATTGGGTCCGAGGCGCGTGCTACTTGAAGGGACCGGCCCCAAGGTCCCCGCGCCCGTGCGGCCGGCGCCGGTTTCTCCGAGAGGTCGCCATTGGCACGCAGACGACGTAGACGCCGCTCGGTCGAAACGAGGAGCTCCCTCCGGCTGGGCGCCCTGCTGGTCGGCCTGATCGGCGTCAACGTCTACGTCTTCTTCTTCAACGGCAAGACCGCCCCGCGCGAGGTTCTGAATCTGCAATCGACCTCCAAGACCATGGAGGTCAACCGGCGCGAGATCCTGAAGGAGGCCCGGCTGCCCTCGCCAGCCGCCGTCAAGCCGGCCGTCGCGGCCAAGCCGGCCCGGCCGGTCGTCGAGCCCGCCACCCCCACGGCGCAGGCCGAGGTGCCGGCCCCCGCGGTGGAAGCGCCCGCCGCCGAGCCGGGGCCGATTCCCGTCGCCGTGGCGGCCCAAGCGCCGGTGATCCTGGCCAGCTCCGTCCGCGCGGAACAGCCGGCGCCGACCTTCCGCATTCCGTTCGCGCCGCCGCCGGAGGCCGCGGCGCCACGCGTGCTGGTGCCGCACGCGCCGTTTCAGGTGCCGTTCGCGCCACCACCCGAGGACGACGGCGAAGCCCGGGACGACAGCGCCGAGAAGAAGTTCACCCCGGCCGACACGCTGGGCCAGGTCATGGCGCGCGAAGGGTTCGGCCCCGCCGGCCCGCAGGTGATCGCCGCGCTGGCCAAGCTGGTCGATCCGCGCAGCATCCGCGGTGGGCAAAAGTATGTCGTGCGCCTGGGAGAGGACGGCGCGCCGGAGTCGTTCGAGTACGTGCCGTCCCCGGCCCTGCGGTACCTGATTCAAAAGGACGAGGACACCGGCGCCTGGCGGGGCCAAAAGCTGGCGGCCACCGTCGACATCCGCACCGCCGAGGTCGGCGGCGTCGTCGAATCATCGCTGTACGAATCGGTGCAGAAGGCCGGCGAATCGACGGCGCTGGTCAGCCTGCTGGTCGAGATGTTCGCGTGGGACGTGAACTTCTACACCGACACGCACCCCGGCGATCACTGGAAGGTCGTCATCGAAAAGCAGATGCTGGCCGGCCAGTTCTACAAGTACGGCCGCGTGCTGGCGGCGGAGTACGGGGGCCGCGTCGGCACGTTCCGCGCCTTCTTCTGGAACGGCAAGGGCGCGCCACGCGACAAGCCGGGGAAGTACTACGACGAACACGGGCTGGCGCTCTCGAAGTCGATGCTGAAGACGCCGCTGCGCTACGTGCGCATCAGCTCGAAGTTCGATCGGAAGCGCTTTCACCCGATTCTGCATGTCGAGAAGGCGCACCTGGGCATCGACTACGCCGCGCCGCAGGGGACGCCGGTCTGGGCGTCGGCCAGCGGGCGGGTCGTCGAGGTGGGCCCGAAGCGCGGCTCCGGCAACACCATCGTGGTGGCGCACGCCGGGGGTCTGTCCACCCGCTACTACCACCTGTCGCGCTACGCGCGCGGGCTGCGCGTCGGCCAGCAGGTGAAGCAGAAAGAGGTCATCGGCTACGTCGGCATGACGGGCCTGGCGACCGGTCCGCACCTGCACTTCAGCGTCACGAAGAACGGCGCGTTCGTCGATCCCAGCAAGCTGCAGATCAGTCGGGACGCGCCGGTCCCGGATCGCGCCGCATTCCTGGAAGCCATCCGGCCGCGCGTCGCCGCGCTGAAGGCGATTCAGTCCGGCACGGTCGCCCGCAACTGAATCGTGACGGCGCCGGCGGCCGTCAGTGCGCGGGCGTGAGCTGGGTGTAGTCGAGGAAGTTGCCCGTCATCATCAGCAGGGAGATGACGGTCCAGGATTCCTCGTAGTAGGCGCCGCCCACCAGCAGGTTGTTGCCCTTCAGCAGCTTGTAGCTGGCGTCCAGGAACACCTGGTAGGAGGAGCTGCTCATCGCGCCAACGCCCGCCGGACCGATGAACGCGGCCGACTGCCCCTGTGAGACGGGGTGCGCCGCTGCGTTCACCGTGCCGTCCAGGTTATAGCCATCGACGATGTTGGCGGCGCCAATCTCGCTGAAGAACGTGCTGGTCAGCCCGACGTACTTCTTGGCCCGCGACGGATTGATGGGCGTCATGGCCGTGGTCGCCGAGGTGCCGTTCAGGCACCAATCGATGCCGACTCGAAACGGCGTCCGGCAGGAGTCGTACTGGTAGTTGAACGGACCGGCCGACGACGAGCCGCCGCTGCTGGTGCACCAAGCCGGCACCAGGCCGTTGCCCGCGTTCTTGTTCGCCGAGCTCAACGCGCCCGCCCCGTCGTCCATGGGGCCGAAGATCGTGTCGAACACCGTCTGGTTCACGTCCTGCCAGGCGTGCGAGGGGTCGAGCTGCTTGAACACCCGGTAGTACGAGGGCGCGAAGTACGAGATGTTGATGGCGCCGAAGAGATCCGTCGGGCCCCACCCATCTCCGGGACCGGCCAGCTTGCTCTGATAGATCTCGTGGTTCCAGACGTTCTGGATCTGCTGAAGCGCGAAGGCGCTGTAGCTCTTCGACAGCGATCCCGACCCGCCCCACTGCTTGTCCGCCATCACCAGCGCCCAGGCCATGTCCTGGTCGGCGTCGGTGGCGGCGCCCTGCCCCACAGGCATGCCATTTACGGACGTGGTGTTGCCGGACGCATCGATCGACCAGTTCATGAGGCCGTTGCTGTCGACGTGGAGCTGCTCGTACTTCCACAGGTTGTCGAACAGCGCCTGGTCGCCCATGTAGACGGCGATGATCATCCCGTAACCGATCCCCTCGGACACCGTCGAATAGCGTGGGGTAGCGCCGGCCGGCGACCCCAGCCCGTCGGAGTCGGTGCGCTGCACGCGCTGGAACCCGCCGGCGCCGGCGGACGTGACGAGATCCGCCTTCCACTTCGCGTACACGGTGCGGACGTCGTTGTTGTCGTACGCGGTCGGGTAGATGCAGTTAGACGTCTGCCGATTTTGGGGGAACGGGAAGTTCGTCCCGTTGGCCGCCGGCGTCGGTCCGCGCGGCAGGCTCCCCGACCCGCCCGAGCCAGCCCCGCCGTTGCCCAGGTTGCTTCCCCCGGCAGCGCCGGTGCCGGTGACATGGGTCCCACCAGCCCCGGTGCTGCCGCCGCGGCCGCCGGTGGAAGGTGGCGGCGGCGTACCGGCCAGATGGACGCACTCTTGGAGGTCGGTCGCACAGACGAGACCGGCGTTGCAACTGCCGTTCGGCATGCAGGTGCAATACTCGGCGCCCGGGTTTCCCTGGCAAACCTGCGCATCGCCCACTTCGGTGCCGCGGCAGCCGGCCGCCGCCATCATGGTGGCCAGCGCCAACCCGCCCGCAACGGCGATGGCGACAGGCACGAACGATAAGAGAAGGTTATGCGGAGCGCGCTTAGGAACAGCCATAGGGGAGCCCCAGTCCCACCGACCCCCGCCCGCGAATCGCATCTGACAGCGGGCACCCCGCGACGGTCAAGGTCTTTCAGTTTCTGGAAAAGGAAAGCGCCCCGAAGCTCACGACGCTGGACGGGTCGATGTTCCACTGCTCGTAGCCGTGAACCCGCCCCCTGACGCCCGGAACGGCGCGCAGGAATGTGTAGATGGGCGACGTCCCGCACCACTTCAAGTCGTCGTCGCCGCGTTCGGTCACCAGGTCCCAAAATCCATTGGCGTCTCCGGCCGCGATGCGGTCCACCCTGTCGCGGTCACGGCGCGCGACTTCGATGGCTTCGCCGACGTCCGCTCGCGCCGCGGCCCGGTCGCCGTATCGCAGCCCGATGTGAGCAAAATCGACCCCCAGCACGAACGTCAGCCGGGAATCGCGCGCGGCCAGCTCGCCCAGCGCGCCGACGAACTGTGCCACGCGCTGACTGGTCTCCGGGCGGCGGCGGGCGCGCGGACCGGCGACGAAGGGGCCACAGAGCACCGGCAAGATCCGCACGTCCGGGCCGTAGAGATGCTGCAGAAACACGACCTGGAACTCCGCCGCGTGCTCGACGAAGCCGGCCGGTTCGTCGAACGACACGGCGCTGGGCGCGCCGGCTGCCAGCCTGTCGACCAGCGCGATCTCCGTGACGGCGCGCCCGAAGGGCGTCGCGAACGGCTTGCGCGTGAGCCCGTACCGATCGGGCGGGCCGTAGTGCGACGTGGCGAGAATCACGAACACGCGATCGCCGGCGGCAGGCGGCAGCCGCTGGTAAGCCTGGGCGTAGCTCTTCCAGCCACCTTCGGGACTGACGTGCGGCGCCGCGATCCCGAACGCCGGCCGTTCGCCACCCGCGTCGGCGGCCTCGCTGGAAGCAAGTGGCGCACCCTCGAAATAGCCGCGCAAGGTGCGCGTCAGTGAGGCAGGACGCTCGGGGTAGGCGCTGCCGGCGTGGGCCGCGGGCCGTTCGCCCAGGGCGGCCAGCTCGGCCGTGCGCGCGTCGCGCAGCGCGGTAAAGCGGGCGTTGTCCAGGAACCCGGCGTCGCTGAGAGCGGCGACCATGTCCCGGGCCGCCTCGGCGACGGTGACCCGCCCCGTCGCCCGCGCCAGCGTCGCGCGCAGATCGGCCTCGTCTTGCTGCCCATCGAAGCAGACCAGGCCGGGCACCAGCGGCGGCGGCACCACCAACGTGACGGTCGAATAGCGCATCGGGTCCCGGATGAGCAGCCCGGGCTGCCCGTCCAGAGGGGACGGCATCATGTCCAATTCGTGGCGCAAGCGCGGCAGGGGGGCTGCCATTCGTCGTCGAGAAATCATGCCATGCTCCGGGGCATGTGGCGGCTGATCTCAGGGAAAGACCAAATTCCAACGGCATCCGAGGCGCTGGCGGGGCGTGCCGAGAAGATGCCCGTCGCGTCGCGGCACTTCGTGAACGGCGCGCCGCTCGAGGGCCCGTTCCCCGACGGCCTCGAGGTGGCGACCTTCGGGATGGGCTGCTTTTGGGGGGCCGAGCGCAAGTTCTGGGAGCAGGACGGCGTCTTCAGCACCGCCGTCGGCTACGCCGGAGGCCCCACCCCGAACCCCAATTATCGCGAGGTCTGCTCGGGCCGCACGGGGCACGCCGAGGTGGTGCAAGTGGTCTTCGATCCGCGCCACATCACTTACCAGCAGCTCTTGAAGGTGTTCTGGGAGAACCACGATCCGACGCAGGGCATGCGGCAAGGGAACGACGCCGGGACGCAGTATCGTTCAGCCATCTACGCCCACGGCCCCGAGCAGCTGCGCGCGGCCGAAGCTTCGCGCGAAGCCTATGCGCGCGTGCTGGCGACCGCGGGATACGGACCAATCACGACCGAGATCCGCGAGGCGCCGCCGTTCTACTACGCCGAGGACGATCACCAACAATACCTGGCCAAGAATCCGGACGGCTACTGCGGCATGGGCGGCACCGGCGTCTCCTGCCCCGTCGGGCCGCGAACCTGAGGCGGCCTCGCGCCGCTACCAATGCTGGATGCGGTGCTGGGCGCCGCGCAGCTCGTTCAGCTGTTCCCGCAGGCGCGTGACGTTCGCGCGATAGACCTGGTTGTCGGGCGCCAGCGCCAGCGCGCGTTCCCAGGCCTGCAACGCGTCGCCGTAACGCCCGGCCGCACGGAGCTCGATGCCCTTGTCGAACAGGTCGACGGCGCGCTGGGTGCCGTCACGCAGGCCATCCGGTTGCGGCTGGTCGGGCGTGCGCCGCCAGCCGACCAGCCGCGGCGCGCTGGAAGGCGTGGTCCCCCAACGGGGCGGCGGCGGCGCGGTCAAGCCCAGCGCTGCGGGCTCGGCGCGCACGGGAATCGACGGCATCGGCGGCGGCGCGGGACGGGCGGCGATCGGTCCCGAGGCCTCGATGATCTCCACCTCGCAAAGAGCATCCCCCTCCTCCGGCGCGGAGTCGGTGGTGCGGCGCTCTGTATCGCGGGCGATCAGAATCGGCACCGCTTCCGCCCCACCTTCCATGAGGGCGGCCAGCGAGGCGGTGACGTCACGCTCTTTGCCGGCGGTGGTCAGGTGCCCGAGGCACTCCGAAAGCGCGTCGCCCAGGTCGCGCGCGGTGGCGAACCGGTGATGGCGGTCCGGGGAGGTCGCGCGGATCACGGCGTCGGCCACCGCGGCCGGCAGCGACGGCACATGCTCGCGTGGATCGCAGAGTCGGCCGATGCGCATGACGGGGACGAGCTCCGCGTCCGACCCCGCGAACGGTCGCACCCCGGTCAGACACTCATAAAGGATGATGCCGGCCGAGTAGACGTCGGCCCGGCGGTCCTCGTCCGTCCGACGGATGCGTTCCGGAGCGGCGTAGCGGTATTTGCCGACGAAGATGGCCGGCGTCGGCGTGCGGGCCGTCGCGCGCGCGGCCCCGAAGTCGATCAGCTTGGCCGTTCCGCTGGTCGAAAGGATCACGTTGTCGGGGCTGAGGTCACGGTGAACCAGACCCAGCGGTCCCTGGGCGTCGGCGAGCTCGTGAACGGCGTGCAACGCTTGGCACACGTCGACCAGCACGTGCAGCGCGACGGCGACCGGCAGCCGCTGGCCACGGGCGAGCATCCGCTTGTGCGCGAAACGCAGCGTCACCCCGGGCACGAACTCCATGGCGATGAAGTCGCGCCCCTCGAGCTGCCCGAAGTCGAACACATGCACGATGTTCGGGTGGTTGAAGGCGGACGCGATCGTCGCCTCGTTGATGAACATCTCCACGAGATCGGCGCGGCCGGCCAGCTGCGGCAGCATCGTCTTCAGCACGATGCGCTTTTCGAACCCGCGCACGCCCTGCAAGCGAGCGCGCCAGACCTCGGCCATGCCGCCGGTGGCCAGCTTCGAATCGATCACGTAGCGGCTGAAATGTGAGCCGGCCTGCCACACCGGGGCCGCGGCCGAGGGTGCCGCCGGCGCGCCCGGTCGCAGCGGCGCGCTGGTCTCGGACGAGGCGGCCGTCACTCGAGCGGCATACCGAGGATCAATCGGCATCCCGTTCGCTCCTGCGCCCCCTCGCGCATGTCGAACGTCGATGGTTCATGGATGCGTTGCAGGTTTCCCCGCAACGAGGGATCAACGGCAACGGCCAGGAAAACTTGAATGAACGGGTCACCTGAGCCTCGCGCCCCCCCTCGGCAGCATGCCCGATGCGCCAGCTCCCCCCCGTGATTTGCAGAGCACGCTTTTACAAATCCGTGCTACGACCTCGCGATGGGCTGGGCGCCTGGGCGTTTCCCTTGGGTTCGGCGGCCGTGAGCGCCGCCAGCCCGGCCGCCCTGCTGCTGCTGGGCCTCTTGTTGGGGATGCGCCACGCGACCGATCCGGACCACGTCGTCGCCATGACCACCATCATCAGCCGCGGGCCGGGCAAGCGAAGGGCGATCGCGGCGGGCGCGGCCTGGGGTGCGGGGCATACCGCGACGATCCTGCTCTTCGGCGGCGCCATCATCCTGTGCGGGGCCGTGGTCCCGCCGCGGCTGGGGCTGTCTTTGGAAATGGCGGTCGCGGTGATGCTGATCCTGCTGGGGACGGTCAATCTGATCGGTCCTTCAGGGTTCCAGCGCGCAGATCATGCGCAGGGTGCGCGCGCGCGCGGCCTGGGCCGCGGGTTCTTGATTGGCGTCATTCACGGGCTGGCAGGGTCGGCGGCCGTGGCCCTCTTGGTGCTCTCGACCATTCGGGATCGCCGTTGGGCGATGGTCTACCTGGCCATCTTCGGGGCCGGCACCGTCGTCGGCATGATGACTCTGACCGTCGCCATGTCGATCTCGCTGGCGGCGGTCTCGCGGCGCTCTGGCGCGATCGACCGCGTGATGTGCGGGTTGAGCGGCCTCGCGAGCATCGCGTTCGGCCTTTTTCTCTCCTACCGGCTCACGCTGGTGGATGGCCTTTTTTCCGACCTGCCGCGCTGGACGCCGCACTGACGTACCCTGGCGCCATGTCACCGCTGCGCGCGCTGTTCTCGACCGAGATCTTCATGCCCCGGGGGCACGAGTATCTCTGGACGCCCGCCGTTCTGATCCTGGAAGCTGGCGCGAACCTGATCATTGCGGCGGCGGCCGTCGCGGTGGCCTGGCGCCTGGTCCGCCTCGGCGGGGCGCCCCTGCCGCCGCGCGGCCGGCGGGCGCTGGTTCTCCTCGGAATTTTCCTGGCCCTCGCGCATTTGTTCGACGTGTGGTTAATCTGGGCGCCACTTTACTGGCTGGACGCGCTGGTCCGCTGTGCCACCGCCGCTGTGGCGGTGGCGGCGGCCGTCGCCCTGGCATCCAATCGCTGACCCGACCGTGGCCTTCACCGAGTACGGCAACTTCGATGCGCTGGGATTGGCCGAGCTGGTCCGGCAGCGGCAGGTCACGCCCGCCGAGCTCGTGGACGCCGCCATTGCCCGCGCGCAGCGGGTGAATCCACGCCTGGGCGCGATCGTCCGCTTGCTGGAAGACGACGCCCGCCGCGCGGCCAACGTCGCCGACACGCGCGCGCCGCTGGCCGGCGTGCCGTTCTTGCTGAAGGATCTTTACGCCGAGGTCGCGGGTGCCCCCGCCACGGCAGGCAGCCGGTACCTGGCGAACCACAGGGCCGACCGCGACGCGACGATCGTCGCCCGGTTCCGCAACGCGGGCCTGATTCCCGTCGGACAGACCAGCACGCCCGAGTGGGGGCTTCTGCCCGTCACTGAACCGGAGGCGCACGGGCCCACCCACAACCCGTGGGATCCGCAACGCACAGCCGGCGGGTCCAGCGGCGGTTCGGCGGCGGCGGTCGCGGCCGGCATCGTGCCCGCGGCCCACGGAAACGACGGCGGCGGCTCGCTCCGGATTCCGGCCTCGTGCTGCGGTCTTTTCGGCCTCAAGCCGACGCGCGCGCGAACGCCCGTGGGTCCGGACCTGGCGCAGATCTGGAACGGGTTCGCCGTCTCGGGCGTCATCACGCGAACCGTGCGGGACAGCGCCGCCCTGCTGGACGCCATCGCAGGCCCCGAGCCGACGTCGCCTTACTGGGCGCCCCCGCCGGAACGCGCCTATCTGGACGAAGTCGGCGCGCGCCCCGGGCGGCTGCGCATCGCGCTGTCGAAGCGGCCGCAGGTCACGGGCGCGCCGCTTCACCCCGACTGCGCCGCCGCGGTCGACGACGCCGCGCGCCTGCTGGGCGAGCTGGGACATGAGGTCGAGGAGGCCGACCCGGCCATCGACGCGGAAGCCTTCGCGCGCGACTTCTTCACGCTGGTGTGCGTGGAGACGGCGGCGTTCATGGCCCGCGCGACGGCGCGCCTCGGCCGCCGCCCGCGACGCGGCGAAATTGAGTCCGCCACCGCCATCACCGCTCTGCTGGGCCGTCAGCGCTCGGCCGTCGAGGCATCGCTGGCGCGCGAGCGGCTGGACGCCGTCGGACGCAGCATGGCGGACCTGTTCGCGCGGTACGACTTGATGCTGACCCCCACGCTGGCCACGCCGCCGCCGGTGCTGGGCGCCATCAAGCCGCGCGGGCTCGAGGCCGTCGGGCAAGAGGTGCTCCTGCGGCTGCATCTGGGCGTGCTGCTGCGCATCCCGGGCGTCATCGACGCGTCGGTGCGCCGCGTGTTCTCGTTCATTCCGTTTTCGCCGCTGGCCAACGTGACCGGTCTGCCCGCGATGAGCGTCCCGCTGGCCTGGAACCCCCAGGGGCTCCCCATCGGCAGTCAGCTGGTGGGGAGGTTCGGCGACGAAGCAACTCTGTTCCGCGTGGCCGCCCAGCTGGAGGAGGCCCGCCCCTGGAAGGATCGGCGCCCGCCCATCCACACGGACGACGACGCGACCGTGCGGGACCTACCACGCCTGACGATGGATCCGGCGTCCCGCGCGATCAGCGTGGCTTCCGGCACGGCAGGGCCTCCCGCCACGGGCCCCAGACAACCGGGCCTTTGACCTTCTGGGCGGCGTCCAGGTAGCGAACGCCGCCGGCGGTCTGAAAGTGCAGCGCCGTCCGAAGGCCGCTTGCGCCGGGCCGCGCGGCCAGCTGGCCGCAATGGCTGCTGACGCTGGGCGGCCCCCCGGCCAGCGCCTCCGTGAGGACACGGCCGGTGGCGTGGCCGGCGCCGCGCGCCAGCTGCAAACCCAAAACCCGCGCCATCGTCAGCGCCACGTCGGCGTTTCCGGCGGGCGCCGGGTCGACGAAGCCCTGTTTGAAATCGGGTCCGAACGCGATCATGGTGTTGGCCACGTCGGCCGGGCCGAAGCTGCCGTGCATCCCCTGCCCCGGCTGCAGCGTCGTATCCGACACATCGACCTGCGTCCGCAGGGGATCTTTCGGATCGAGGGCGTAGGTGTGAAGCGCGACCACGATCGAGGGGCGCGGCGTGCGCGCGGCGCCTGCCAGATTGATGTCCGCCAGCGACAAGGCCCCGGCGATCGCGCCGCGCGGCGCGTCCACGAAGACGGCATCGACGTAGTCGCGTCCCAGCAGGAACGTCGCGACCTCGGCGATCAGCCTGCGGTCGCGGCCCGGGACGTACACCAGGTCCGAGCCGCCGTTGGCGGCGACGATCACGCGCGCATCGGCACCACCGACAGCGCCCGTCCCGCCGACGAGACCGTCGCCCATCTTCGGGTGGTCGGCTCCCAGGATCTGCGGGTGCGTGCCGGCCCCGCCGGCCGGCTGATCCGGATCGTAAAGCGGCAGCTTCAGATGGGCCGCCACATCGGCCGCCAGGAACCCGGGCGGGCGGTCGCGGGAAATCGTCGCGAACCCGTGGTCCGAGGTCACGAAGAGGTCCGTCGAGGCCTTCAGCGCAGGGTCGGCGTCGATGGCGGCGACGATCCGCCCCAGTGTGTCGTCGGCGTTCCGGACGGCGCGCGTCGAGGTCGGTCCGTTGATGCCGACCTGCCAGTTCGCCGCGCCGTCCTTCTGGTTGTGCTGGCTGGCGTCGGGATCGCGCGACCAGAAGACCACGGCGAACGGGCGGCCGCGGCGCTTGAACTCCGGCAGGATCACCCCGACCAGCGCGTCGGTCAGGAATTTCTGCTGGTCGACATTGGGGACGGTCTTGGCGGGCGGCCGCGGCGCGTTCAGCTTGGCCGCGACGGCGGGATCCAGCGCCACGCCTTCGATGGAGCCGGTGCTGTCGTCGATCACGATCGTCGCGGGAGGCGCGGCGCCGTTGCCCTGGGTGACGTCCTGGATCAGCGTCGGCCCCACCTTGCCCAGGGCCGCCGTGCTGAACCCCTGCGCGCGCGCGGCCGCCAGCAGAGTCTCCTCGCCGAGGAAGTTGCCGTCGAAGCGCGCGTCCAGCGCCGCCAGCGCGCGGTCGTCCTCGATGAACGGCGTCTCGGTCCCGTTGACGGCGAACCCCGGGAAGAGCGCATTCGCGAAGTCGCCCGTGTCGCCCAGCTGGTGCCCGGTCGCCAGTGCCGAGGCGTTCGGCGTGGTGAAGGTCGGGTAAACCGCGTGGCTGTTGGCGAAGAACACCCCGCCCGTCTTCAAGCGGGCCATGACCGGCGTGTCCTGCGGGTTGACGGACACCCGGCGCAGCCCGTCGGCGACGAAGATGACGGCGTTGCGGGCTGGCCGATCACGTCCGGCGGCCGCGGCGGGCACGGCCGTCGCCAGCAGAGCGATCAGCACGCCGGCCGGCGCGCCAGGCGCCGGCACGCCACGCCTCACGGGGCGCGCCCAATCTTGCGGGACAGCTCCATGAAGACCGGGTTGTTCGCGTAGCGCTCGCCCCCGTCCGGCAGGATCACGACGATGCGCTTGCCGACCATCTCCGGGCGACCGGCGAGGATCGCGGCGGCGTGCAGCGCGGCGCCGCTGGACATGCCGGCGGCGATCCCCTCCTTGCGCGCCAGCAGCAATTGCGCGCGCACCGCCTGCTCTTCGTCGACGCTGATCACCTCGTCGATGATCGCGCGGTTCAGGATCTCGGGAACAAAACCCGCGCCCAGGCCCGGCAGATGATGCGCGCCCGCCGCGCCGCCCGACAGCACGGCGGCGCCGGCCGGTTCGACGGCAATGACGCGACAGCCGGGCCGGCGCGACTTCAGCACCTCGCCGACGCCCGTGATCGTGCCGCCGGTGCCCACGCCGGCCACCAGGCCGTCGACCTGGCCGTCCATGTCGACCCAGATCTCCTCGGCGGTGGTGCGCCGGTGAATCTCGGGGTTGGCCGGGTTGCGGAATTGCTGCAGCATCACGGCGCCGGGCGTGCTGGCGGCAATCTCCTCGGCGCGCCGCACCGCCTCGCGCATCAGCGAGCCCGGCGTGAACAGGATCTCCGCGCCCAGCATGCGGAGCAGCGCCACCCGTTCCTGCGAGATGTGCTCGGGCATCACCAGCGTCAGCAGGTACCCCTTGGACGCGGCCGCGAACGCCAGCGCGATGCCGGTGTTACCGCTGGTTGGTTCGACCAGCATGGCGCCGGGCTTCAACCGCCCGCGCCGCTCGGCGTCCTCGATCAGCGCCGTTCCGACTCGATCCTTGACGCTGCCGCAGGGGTTACGCGACTCGAGCTTGGCGAAGAGGCGCGCCCCGGTCGCGAACCGGCTGATCTCGACCAGCGGGGTGCGCCCCACCGAAGCGACGACGTCGGGAAACAACATGCCGCGATGATACGATCGCGCCGCGGGACCGGCGGCTGATTTCCGGCCCCGCTGCGGGTGGCGCGGCCCACGCCACAAGGAAGGCGCGACGCCTTTCAGGCGACCGCGCGCAGGTCCTCGCGCGCCGTATCGTCGCCGGTCGCGGCCGGCAGCCGCGTGCGCGCCCGCAACATCGGCGCGAAGGCGGCGCGATAGGCCCAGGCCAGGCCGATCTCCAGAGCCAGCACCAGCAACCCGAGGCCCAGCCCCGACGGCGCCACGGCCAAGTGGAAGGCGACGATGTTGACGATGACCGGCGCCAGCAGGGTCAGCGCCAGCGGCACGAACAGGCCTGTCAAAAGCAGAACCCCGGCCACCAGCTCGACCAGGTGGGCCAGCGGCATCAGATAGCCGTTGGCCAAGAGGCCCCCGATTGCGGCCAGCGCCTTGGGCGGCGGCGGAGGCATCGGCAGGAAGTGGAGGAAGAAGTTCAGGCCGAATGTCGTGAAGACCAGGCCCAGGACCAGGCGGGCGGCGGTGGGAACATGGCGGCGAATCGTGTTCATGGTGTCTCTCCTTTGGACACCTGAAGGTTTGATCACCACGGTGCTGGCAACTAGCCCGGCCTGTGACAACCTATCGTTGCCATGACAGCAACAATAGCCGATCTGGATCTGAATCAGGTCAGCGCGTTCGTACGGGTTCTGGAGGCCGGCAGCTTCACCGAAGCGGCGCGTGCGCTGCGCTTGCCCAAGTCGTCCGTCAGCCGCCGGGTCACCGCGCTGGAAAAGACGTTGCGCGTGCGGCTGCTGCAGCGGAGCACGCGCAAGCTGGTGCCGACCGAAGCGGGGCGCGTCTATTTCGAGCGGGCGCGGGCCGCGCTGGCGGGCCTGTCGGACGCCACCGCCGCGGCGACGGACATGAGCCGCGAGATCGCCGGCCCGATCCGGTTCACGGCCACCAACGACAACACCGGCTTCCTGGTCAGGGTGATTGGCGAATTCCTGGCGCGGCACCCGAAAGTGCAGCTGGACGTGGTCCTCACGCCCCGCCGCGTGGACCTGGTCACCGAGGGGTTCGATCTGGCGCTGCGCGCCGGGGCGCTCGTCGACTCGTCGCTGATTGTGCGCCGCCTCGGGCGCACCGATCACGGGCTCTTCGCGTCGCGGGCTTACCTGCGCGCGGCCGGCACACCACGGCGCGTGAGCGACCTGTCCATGCACCGGTTCGTCCTCTTCGACGGACTTCCCCAGCGGCATCAGCTCCGGCTGTCCGGCCCGGGCGGCCAGGAGATCGTCCAGATCGACGGCCCGCTGGTCGCCCACGACATGTCCTTCGCCGTCGACGCCGCCGCGGCTGGGATCGGCATCGCGCTGGTGCCCGACGCGTACCACGGATGGGCGATGAAGGGCGGCCTGCGAGCCGGCTGGAAGTCGCTGGTCCGCCTGCTCCCCGACTTCTTCGTCGAGGGCGCTGAGCTGAGCCTGGTCTCGCCGCCGGTCGCCTACGAGCCGGCGCGCGTGGGCCTCTTCCGCGACTTCCTGGCCGAGCGGCTCGGCCCCCTCATGCGCGGGTGCGCGGCCGCCGTCCAACAAGAGCGCGCAAGGCGCCGGGCAGGCACCGAGCGCGCTCTCGCCGGAATCTGAAGCGAGGCTACTTCTTGGCGGGCGCCGCCGGGGCCGCGGCCTTGGCGTCGCCGCCCTTGGCGTCGCCGCCTTTGGCTTCGATCGCCGTCGCCGTCATCGTGTACATGATGGTCACCTTGGCGCCGACCTTCAGGTCACCAGTCACCTTGGTGTCCTTGGTGCGGGCCAGCTGCCACTTCTCCTTGCTCTTCTGGACGGTGATCGAGGTGTCGGTCACCTCCAGCACCGGCCCGGTCACTTGGTAGGCCTTGTCAGCCGCCGCGCGCGCGGGGCCGGCGGCCAGGGTGGCGCCCAGCAGCAGCGCCGAAACGAACGTCATGATGGAGTGGCTGGTCTTCATGCGCGGAATGTACACAGCCGCAGCAGAAAGGTCACGACGCCGGGTGGATCGGCCACGGTTGGTCGCGCGGGCCGGCCTCCCAGTTGTTGTGGCGGCCGTCCCAGTGGGCGACCTTCAGCGCCGCGGGATCGATCCCCTCGACGCAGTTGAGGTTCACCGAGACGAAGTCGCCGCCCAACTGGGGCAGGTTCCCCCGCCCGAAGCAGTGGATCCCGCAGTGCCGGCAGAAGTGGCGCCGGGACACCTTCATGCCCCATTCGTAGACCGATAGCGCTTCCTCGCCCGCCAGCAGCGTGAAGGCGTCCGGCTTCACGATCATCCCGAGCTGCGCGATGCGCATGCAGATCGAGCAGTTGCAGCGGCTGGGTCCCTGGCTCAGGTCGGCACGAACCTGGAAGCGGACGGCCCCGCAGTGGCAGCTCCCCTCGTGCGTCGTCTTCGTCTCGGTCATCGGAATCCTCCGTTCGGGTGGTGCAAAACAGACTAGTCCCGATTGCGGACACATTCGGTCCTCTATCGATGCGATACTGGATGGCATGGTTGGAACGTCGGCCCGGCTCCTGCGGCTGCTGTCGCTGCTTCAGGCGCGCCGTTCCTGGACCGGCGCCGAGCTGACCTCGCGGCTCGATGTCACGCCGCGCACCCTGCGCCGCGACGTCGACCGCCTGCGCACGCTTGGCTACCCGGTCACGTCGACCGCCGGTGTGGGCGGCGGTTATCGGTTCGGCGCGGGCGCCGAGCTGCCGCCGCTGCTGCTGGACGACCAAGAGGCGCTGGCCGTCGCGCTCGGCTTACGGGCCGCCGCGGCTGGCGCGATCGCCGGGCTCGAGGACGCCACGCTCGGCGCGCTGGCGAAGCTGGATCAGGTGATGCCGGCCCGGCTGCGGCGGCGCGTGAGCGCGCTGCACGGCGCGATCGTTCCGCTGCCCCACCGCGGCGCCGTCGTCGACGTGGCGACGCTGGCCCTGCTGGCCGGGGCGTGCCGCGACGCCGAGCGGCTCCGCTTCGATTACCGCGGCCGGGACGCGGCCGAGAGCCGGCGGCGCGTCGAACCGGCCGGCCTGGTGAGCGCCGGCTTTCGCTGGTACCTGGTGGCGTGGGATCTGGACCGCGCGGATTGGCGAACCTTCCGCGTCGATCGCATCGCCGGAAAGCCGGCGCGCGGCGAGGTGTTCCCGCCCCGGCCGCCGCCGCCGGGCGGGCTTTCCGCGTACGTCGCCAAGTCCGTCTCGGTCGACGCCTACGGCGTCCGCGCGCGGGTCCGCCTGCACGCGCCCCTGGCCGAGCTGACGCCCAAGCTCTCGGCCAGCGCGGGGATGCTCGAGAGCACCGGTCCCGACACGTGCGTCCTGACCGCCGGTGCGCCTTCGCTGGAGGGGCTGGCGGTCTGGATGGCGATGCTGGGCGTCGACTTCGAGATCCTCGAATCCGCCCGGGGCGTCCGCCACCCTGAGGGCGCTGGCCCGCCGCATCAGCCGCGCGGCCCGCGCCTAGTCGGCGCCTCAGTTGCCGACGCGCACGTCGTCGACGATCAGCCCCGCGGCGGGCGGCCGCAGGCCACACCCGGACGTGGCGGTGGCAATCCTCAGCACCACCTCGGTGGCGCTGGGGTCGGGTAGCGCCAGCTCCGCGGTCGCGACCGGTCCCAGCGTCAAGGTCGTGCCGTTCATCCGCGTGACCGCGGTGGTCGGCGCACCGAGCGGCAGCGACGAGAGCGCCGCCACCTTCGAACCGACCGAGCCGATCACGACCGAACCGTAGAATCCGACGCCCGTCACCTGGTAAGGGCTGGCGACCCGGTAGGCGAAGCGAACCGTCTTGTCGCCGGGATGTACCGCCAGCCGGAAGGTGACTGTCCAGCCGAACCACGGCGTCGTATCGGCCAGGTAGAGGCTCTTGGTGCCCGAGATGACCGGCAGGTCGCCGCCGGCGGAGATGATCCCGTCGTTCGTTGGCCCGGCGGGCGCCGACTCGAAGCTCCCGTCGGCCAGCAGCGGCGGTGGGGACGCCGTGACCAGCGACGGACCCGGTGGTGTGGCGGCCTGGATCCCGGCGAAGTCGACCACCTGATCCAGCTCCAGGTGGAAGCTGCCGCCGAACGGCAAGACGGACGGGACCAGGAAGGCCGTGACGAAGGCCGTGACGAAGGCCGGCGATACGTTCTGCGGAATTTGCGGCGTCAGCGCGACGACCGTGCCGTCGGCTCCGACCAGGCGCGCCTGGGTGCCGGCCGGCAGCGGCTCTGAAGCAGCAAAGCGCCCGGGGGCCAGCGGGTCCAGCGGGACATCGGTGGGGATGGACAGCGCCGGCCCGGTCGTGTCGGGGACGCCGTCGACAATCGCCGTGAAACCCCGGCTGTAGCCGACGTCACCGGTGATGTAGGACTCCTGACCGGTGCCCCTGCCGTGTAGCTTGCCGTCGTCTCCGACGGTCAGCTCGAGCGCGTCGAAATTCAGGCTGGTGCCGGCGCAAGTGCCGTCGCTGGGGACGGTCAACGTCAGCGGCGTCATGACGGTCACTCTGCCGCCGTCGAGGGCGATCGGCGCGCGCGCGCCCTGCCCCGCGACGCCCGTCAAAAGCCACCGCTCGGTCGCGTCGAGGACCAGCGTCGCCTTCACGTTCGTCAAAAAGTCCGGACTCGACGGGCTCTGCGGCGACGGCGGTGCCAAGGTGAGGGTGAACGCCACGTCGAACGCGCGGCGGCCCTGCAGCGGGGCCGCGTCCACGGCCGCGTGCGTCCGGTCGTTTCCCGCGTCGTGCGCCACATCGCTGGCGATGTCACGGCCAAGGTCGACCGCCGCGTCTATCGGGTGTTTGTTGCCGGGCCGATCAGCGCCGGCGTCCCGAGTCGTCAGGCTGCTCTTGCCACATCCCAGAACAAACAAGGCCGCGACGGCACCGAACAGGAACGCACGCCACGCCATGGCGTCCAAGTTTAGCAATCAACGTGCCGGCCAGAAACTCGCCTCATACGCGTGGAACGCCCAGCGGCAGGCGCGACATCCCTGTCGCACCCGCAACGAACTTTCGCGGGCTGGCCTCCGCGTTGCCAACAGTGCGACAATGACATGATGACCATGAATAAGCTCTGCGCACGGGCGGTCGTGTCGCTGCTGTTCGTTGCGGCGGGGTGCGGGAACGTGACCACCAGCAGCAGCGACGCCGCCGGCACTGGCGGTGTCGCTGGATCGGCGGCGACCGGCGGCGCGTCGGCGACCGGCGGCACCCCGGCGACGGGCGGCACCGGCGCCGGCGGCCAAGGCGGCATCCGCGTTTGCGGGCCCAGCTCCGCTTGCACCCGATGCAAGGACGGCGCGTGTTGCGGCACAAGTTGTTGCGGCGCGGGCGAATGGTGCGACAGCAGCGGAACGACGCCCGTGTGCCGCTGCGGGACGGGGAATGCCTGCATAGACGGCAACGCCTGCGCGTCTCCTCTCGGCGGCGCGAATCAATGCGGGGCGATCTGCTGCCAGGGGAACAACTGCCCCATCTCGCGCCGGGCGTTCAAGCGCGAGGTGCATCAACTCGACACCCAGGAGGTCCAGCGCGTGTACGCGCAGTTGCGCGACATCAAGCTGACCACCTACCACTACAAGGACGAGCCGGCGTCGAACGCACCCCGTCTGGGCTTCATCATCGACGACACCGCGTCGCCCTATCCGATCAATCCGGACGGCAACTCGGTGAACCTTTACGGGTACGCCAGCATGGCGGTGGCGGCCATCCAGGCGCAGAGCCAGGAGATCGCCGCGCTCAAGAGCGAGGTGGCGCGGTTGCGCCGGCAGGTGGCGGCGACGCGCGGTCTGCAGGCGGGGTCGCCCCCGCGATGACGACCGTCGCGAGGACCGCGCTCGGTGATGCCAGCGGCCCTCGCGGATCGTTTCGGGCGGGCGGCGAGTTTCGCGGTCCCTAACTCGGCTCGCGCCAGCGCGCGAGGACCTCGGGGCGGGCGCGCACCTGGAAGACGACCGCGTCGTCCTCATAGCGTTCGCCCAGCACCTCGGCCCAGCTGAAGATTTCGCCCCGCAGCTGCTGCCGATCGTAAGCGACGCGCACTTCACCCTCGACCAGATCGCGCGCGAAGAATCGCACGAGGTGCGCGTGCAGCCGCGCCACGTCCGCCGGCCGCCGCGCCGAAATCACCATGGCCTCGGGCCAGCGCGCGAGCAACGCGGCCGTGGCCGCCTCCTCCGCCGCCGCGTCGCCGACGCGATCGATCTTGTTGAACACCAGCAGGCGCGGGACGTCGCCGGCGCCGATCTCGGCCAGCACCTCGGTCGTGACCTGCAGCTGGCGTTCGAAGTTCGGGTCCGACGCGTCGATCACCTGGGCCAGCAGCCCGGCCTCCAGCGCCTCGTCCAACGTGCTCTTGAACGAAGCCACCAGACCGTGCGGCAGCTTGTCGATGAACCCGACCGTGTCGGAGATGAGGATGCGGGGGTGCGTGAGCGGATGCAGCGGCCGCACCGTCGTGTCCAGCGTCGCGAAGAGCTGGTCCGCGACGTACACTTGGCTGCCGGTCAAGGCCCGCATCAGCGTCGACTTGCCGGCGTTCGTGTAGCCAACCAGCGCGACCCGGCTCATGTCGTGCCGGCGGGCGCGCTGCGTGCGTTGCTCTTCGGCCAGCGCGTCCAGCTCGCGCGTGAGCTCGGCGATGCGATCGCGGATCTTGCGCCGATCCAGCTCCAGCGCCGATTCGCCGGCCCCCTTGCCGCCGATCCCACCGCGCTGGCGATCCTTGCCCTTGCCCGACTCGCGCAGGCGCGGAACCATGTACTGCAACCGCACGATCTCGACCTGCGCCTTGGCCGCGCGCGACCGCGCGTGCCGGCGAAAAATCTCCAGAATGACCGCCGTCCGATCCAGCACCTCGACGCCGGTCTCTTTTTCCAAGTTCCGGGCCTGCGACGGCGTGATGTCATGGTCGACCAACACCACCCCGATCTTCTTCCCGCCGCCGTCCTCGTCCTCGCCGTCTTCCCCTCCCTCTGCCCCGCCCTCTTCCCCCGCCTCGTCCCCCTCCCCGCCGGCCTTCACCCCGATCAGCCCCTTCAGGTCACCCAGCTTGCCACTCCCGACCACCGCGGCCGAATCCAGCGCATCCCTCTTCTGCGTGACCGTCCCGACGACCTCGACGCCCAACGTCCGCCCCAGGCGGTGCAGCTCCGCCAGCGATGCGGCGAAGGCCGCGTCATCGACGTCCGGGAGCTGGACAGCCAAGATCGCCGCGCGCATCAAGCGGCGCGGTCCAGCGCCCGCTTCATGGCGGCGATTGCCTGGTCCTGCATGGCGCCGATCGGCCCGGCCATCTCATTGGGCAGAAGGTCGATGGTCCAGACCAGCCGCGTGCCGGCACCATCGGCGGTCACTTCGACGGCGGCGTTGTAGTGAGTCGTCCGGCCTCCGGTCGCGCTCCAGACCAGCCGCCGGCTGACCTCGTCGACCGTCACGATGGGCTCGCGCGCCACCTGCCCGTTCGCGAACGTGACCACCCGAACGTCTCCCTCCAAGCGGGTGTCGGCGACGAACCCGGGGACCAGCCGCGTGTGCAGCGCCCCCACGTCGCGTACCGCGTCCCAGACGCGCTCAGGCGGAGTCCCGAGCCGCAGCTCTTTGCGAAGTGTCGCCATCCACCACAACTTACTCTGTCCGCCGGTCTTGTCGAACCGTCGGTGGTGGCCAATTTCAGCGGTCGGGCGTCGCATGTGGTGGAAAGTTCTGACGGTCTCGCTGGTGGTGATGGGTCTTTCGCACACCGTCGCGCGCGAGCGTCTCTTCGCCCCCTTGCGGCGCGCGCTGGGCGGGCACGACACGTGGTTCGGATATTTGGTGTCCTGCCCCTATTGCGTCTCCCACTGGGTGGCCTTCCTGCTGGTTCCTCTGACCGGCACCTATGCCGTCGACGTGGTCCCCCGCTGGGGGCCGTTTTCCGGGGTCCTGCGCTGGCTCCTGTCCTCGGTTCTGGTGACGGTGGTCGCCGCCTTCTTACGCGTCGCGTTCTACTTCGTCGACGAGACGCAGGGCTTGGTGCGGCGCCAACAAAAGACGGTCGAGGCGCAGACCGAGACCGCCCGCGCCGCTCACGAACGCCTCGTCGGATCCCCGGACTCCGACGACCAGGCGGCCGACCCCCGCCACTGAGCCCTTCAGGCGGACCCGTCGTCCCACCTGAGCCACGCGGGTCTCATTTGGCAGGACCGGCCCGGGTTCTTTACAATCCATCGAATGTCGAGGTGCCACGCCGCCATCGCGATGCTGATCTTGTCAGCACTGGCCTTGGGGTGTGCGACGGCCAACGTTCGACCTGGCGATGCCTACCAGCAATCCAGCGCCTATCTCTACGGCCGCTTCTACATAACAGGCCAGAACATGTCCTTCGAGATCCGCTGCCGCGGCGGAATCACTTACCCGATCACCTTTTCGTCGCGAGACGAGGTCCAGATGATCGCGATTGCCCCTTCGACCTGCCAGCTGGATCAAATCCTTTACGGCGGAGTCGCGCAGCGGATGGCGAACTTCCGGCTACTCCGGAACGAGATCCTCGACGCCGGTGGCGTGTATTACGTGGGAGACTTCAGCATGAGCGGGACGTCCAAGCTGACCTTCTGGACTCCCTGGTACGAGGTACACCGCTATACCTGGCGCACCGAAGGCATTCGGGACAACTACCAGGAGACCACCCGGGCGATGAAGCAACAGTTTCCCCGATTCGCGTCCGTGGCCACAGAGGACCGAGTGACCCACTGACAGGTGTCCCACAGTCGACTAACCGCGGATTCGTCAGGTCAGTTGCGACAGGGACAACGTGTTGCCGTCGGGGTCCTTGAACCACGCGATCCGCGCGCCGCTGGGCGAGTGCCAGACTCCGCGTACGTCCTGATCGAGGCCTGGGTAACGTTCGAAAATGACACCCGCACGCGAGAGCGCGTCGACCGTCGCCTGGATGTCCGGGACCTGCCAGCCCATTGCGGTGAACGGATGCGGCGTGAACTGCTCGACCTTCTGAACGCGCAACATCGTTCCGCCTGCATCCAGCGCCAGCGCGAAGTCGTCGTCGGACACGACGCGCAAACCCAGAGTATCGGCGTAGAACGCGCGGGCCCGCGCACCGTCGCGCGTCGCGAGGAATGCCATCAGTTTGCTGCCTCCCAGCATGTCTCACTCCTCGTTGGCTGCGGGTCTGGCGGTCGAATATCGAACGATCTCGTATCATCCGACGCGGCGTTGCGCCATGAAGACCTCGAACCAGAGCGGCGAGTCCCAATCCGGCGATGCCGCCGTCGTCGCAGCGTTGCGGCGCGGGGATGAGGCCGCGTTCGAGTCGGTCGTCCGAGCGCACCAGGCCGCCTTCCTGCGCATCGCCCGGGTCTGGGTCCGCGACCAGGCCAGCGCGCGGAGGGCGTTCAGTCGGCCTGGTTGGCGGCGCTGGAATCGCTGAACGAGTTCCAGCAGCGCTCGTCGCTGCGCACCTGGCTGTACGGGATCGTCGTCAACATCGGGCGGAGCCACGCCCGCCCGCGTCGCCGGATGGTCCCTCCGTCGGCGCTGGTGGCCGAAGAGTCGGCCGATGACGGGCCATCCGTCCCCGCCGACCGGTTCCTTCCCGACGGCTGCCGCAGGAAGCGCGACGCTGGACACGCTGGGCGGTGCCACGGCTGCCGCCGGTCGTCTGCCGGCAGCCGACGGCGCGCGGCTGCTACAGGTCGCGCGCGACGCGTTCACGCACGCCGTCCACGTGACCGCCGCCATCTGTGCGGTCGTTTCGATCCTGGCGGGCGCCGCGGCGCTCGCAACGCTGCGCGCTGTCCAAAAGCACTGAGCCCGCCGCCAGCACTAGGGCGACACCAGGCTCTGCACGAAGGCGACCAGGTCCGGGCTGCCGGCCGTCGCGTCCAGAGCGGCGGGCAAGCGGCGGACGATCCAGGTCACGGGCCAGGTGAGCGTCTGTCCCGCCGGGACCGGCTGATACGCGCCCTGCTCCTCGACTTCGACGTAGCGGCCACGGCCGTCGACGAAGAGCTCGATCTCGGCCTCGCCCGGGGCGGCCATTCCGGC
Source organism: uncultured Pseudomonadota bacterium (assembly GCA_963737345.1). Taxonomy (GTDB): domain Bacteria; phylum Myxococcota_A; class Polyangia; order Fen-1088; family Fen-1088; genus JADGRB01. The sequence goes on from CAVTSM010000003.1 coordinate 1,270,649, forward strand.
CGGGACGTCCGCGAACTTCTTGACCAGGACGACGTCGCCGGCCACGTGTGCCAGCCAGCCGCCCGAGCCGTCGGCGAGCAGCTTCTGATCGGCGCCTGGCGCGCTGCCGGGGTGCTGGTACCAGGTGCACCCGGCCGCCGTCTGCGTGGGAGGCAACGAAAACCCGCCGCCCGCCCGCGGCGCGTCCCCACCCGTCGGATAGAACGTCAGCCCGCCGGGCCCGAGCCGCGTGATCTCCCAGGGCGCGAACATCCCGTCACGCGCAACGGCCGTGATGCGATATTCGGCGCCGACGCTCTGCGTGGCGTCGGCCGCCATAAAGTGCTTTCCGATCTGTGCGCCGGCGTTGCTGTCCGGCGGGCCGGTGAACCTCAAATCGGCGTCGCTGCCGGCGGCGGCGTAAGGCGAAGTGTCGAATGAATCCGGCGGTGGCCAGTTCCAGGCGCTTTGCGGGCTGGTCCAGAACGTCGAACCGTAGTTGGCGGCGTCGGTGGACGGTCCGGTCAGCAGGTTCGTACCGCCCGGCAGGTGCACGTCGACGATGCGCGCTCCCGCCGGCGCCACCTCGAAATACACCGTGGCTTCGGCCAGCTGATAGTCGCCGGACGGCAGCGCGTGGGGCGCGCTGCTGCTGCCGCCGCACCCAGCGGCCAGGAACACCGCGGTCACCCGGCCCAACTCCGTGGCCCACACCCTCCGCTGTCGCATGTCGAACGCCGTTTCCCTTCGGGGCCACTGTAAGGGATCCCGGCGGTTGCGCCTAGGAGTGCGCTTTCGGGAGCTCGAACCAAAACGTGCTGCCGCGGCCTGGTCGCGAATCGACGCCGGTTCGCCCCTGGTAGGCCTCCACGATCTTCTTGACGGTGGCCAGCCCCAGCCCGATGCCCGGCTTGTTCGAGGTGTTGGCCCGCAGGAACGGCTCGAACACGCGCTCCTCGGAGCCGGGCGGCAGGCCGGGGCCGTTATCCTCGACCTCGATGCGGACCGCTCCCCGCCCTTCTCGCACGCGCACCGCGATCCGCCGCTCGGGGTTCGCACCATCGGCGATGTACTTGACCGCGTTGCCGACCAGGTTGGAAAGCACGCTGGTCAGCGCCCCCGGCGTGCACGCGATCCGCGTCGGCGGGAACGCCTCGACCGCGATGCTCGCGCCGGCGCTGGCGGCGGCGGGACGCAGGTCCGCGATCGTTTCTTCCAGCACATCGCCGAGCTCGGCCGACGCGTTGCGGGCAGGCGTCGCCCCCGCCCGCGCGAATTCCAGTAGACCGTCGATGATGTCGTTCATCCGCTGGACCTGCCGAGCGACCTTGTCCAGGTCTTCGTGCAGCTTGGGTTCCAGACCCGGCCGGCGGCTGGCCGCGAGGACCCGCAGCGCAATCGCGCTCAGCGGGTTGCGCAGGTCATGCGCCACCCGCCCGGCGAACGCCTCCAGCTCGGTGGCGCGTGCCCGCAGCATCTGGGTGTGCTGGTTGATGAGCTGTGCCCGAAAGCCCAGCAACCGCACCACGAGGATCGTTGCCAGCACCGCCACCAGCAGCCCCAGCCCCCCGAACCCCACGGCTACCAGCATCGCCTCGCGTCGGGTGCGCAGAACCGCGTCGGCCGCCGTGCTGGCGTAACGCGCGTTGAGGGCTTTCAAACTGGCGAAGTCGGCGCTGGCCCGCAGCAACTCGGGCTGAAAGCCTCCGTGCAGGGCCTGCATGGCGTCGGCTTCGTGCCGCGCATCCGTCTGTTCCAGCGCGCGGACGGTCGCGCGATCCAGGCGCCCCAGATCGCCGTCGATCTGAACCAGCAGCTGATTTTCGGCGGGGAAGTCCGACAACCGCCGGAACGCCTCCAACTTCGCGCTCAGCTCCCGGCGGGCGGCGGCGATCTCGCCACGCGAGACGCTCCGGACCTCCTGGTCCTCGGTCACGTACTCGCTCACGAACATACCGAGCCGGGTCAGCTCCGTCTGCGCCTCGGACAGATGCTCGATGCTGGGTGCGGCGTGCTCGACGACGGTCAGCGCGCCCTGGGTCAGCGGCCGCAGGTGGACCTGGAGGTAGACCAGCGCGCCCGCGAACGAGAGCACGACCATGAACATCGCCGCCACGATCGGGCCCCCTGGCCGCATGGCCAGCGGCTCCCGGCTGCGCTTCACCATTTCGTAAGCATGCGGCTTCCCTGCCGCGCCGCCAACGGCCGCGATCTGAGCGGCCGCTGCCAAGCCGAAGGCTAGCGCTTGACGGTCGAGCTACAGGAGGGCTGGCCGTTCAACCAGGCGGCGACCGTGGCCAGCGCGGCCTGATCGAGCTGGCGGCTGGCGATGGGAGGCATCTGCGCCTTGACCAGGCTGTTGCCCACGCCGTCGCGCACGCTCATGCGGTAATACGCTGTGCTGGACGCCGCGTCACAAGGCGCCAGCACCTTCGGATTGGCCACCCCGGGAATGGCGTGCGAGGCGTTCACGTTCATTCCCGTCTTCCACACGTCCGTGGTCTCGACGGAGCCCAGCGTCGCGACGTCGAGCCGCATGAACAAGCCGCTGCTGACCGCATCGTTGCCGTTGTCGCGGTTGTGGCAAGACGTCCCACAGTTCATGTGCAGATAGCCGAGCGCCGCGACCGCCTTGGCATCGCCCGGAATCACCAGCGGCGCGGCCGGCGGGTCGGTCAGCAGATTCTCGGCCCGCAACGTCGCCAGGGTGACCCCGCTGGCGCTAGCGGAGGACAGCGCGACCGCCTCGAACCCCAAAACCACGTCCCACCGGCCAGAATGACAGTCGAAGCAATTGTTCTGAGGCGGGATCTCGTAGCCACCAGCGCCGGCGACCACCTCGCCGGCCGTCAGCTCGTCGGTGCGGGATTCGTCGGCCGACCACCGGTAGGTCGTCAGGTACCAGCTGCCGTTGGAGCGCTTCCAGATGAGTCGGGTTTCCAATCGAACTCCGTCGACGGCGAACTCTTTCCAGAGCTTGGTGCCCTTCGGGAACGACCATTGGTCCATGTTGGACGTATCGATCTTCGTGCCGGGAGGCAGATAGATCCACCGCGTCTTCGAGGCGCCGTCACTCCAGAGGTGTAGCCCCGGGTCGTATAGGCGCACCCCCGGTGCGACGGTCTTGGTCTTCCAGTCGAGGTACAAGCCCGTACACCGGAGCTCGGTCGGCTCGCCGCCGGGCCCCAACGCGCAATCCGCCGGGATGCCGGCGTCGCCTGGTCCGGCGTCGGCGTGCGGCGAGCCGTCGCCGCCCGTGGCCAGGTCTGCCCCGCCGTCCATCTTGACCGCCCCATCGGTCGTCGCGCCGTCGTGTCGCACCTGCCCCGGAGGGACGGCGCCACCGTCGTGGCACGCCGCCATGGCCAACAAGCACGCAACCGCGGCCGCCCACCGCGAACGGCGCACGAGCGCCAGGAGCGCCAAGGTCATCGCTGGGACTCGAGCTTGTCCACTCGGGCCTCGAGCGCGCGCACGCGCGGCCCGAGGCCGAAGTCGCTCTCGCACAGTGACCGCGTGAACCGGACGATCACTTGATTCTGTTCGGCGACATCCAGCAGCGTGGACTCCACCAGCTCGAGCCGCTGCGCCACGCGGTCCAATCGTGACGCCACCACGTCCAGTCGGTCCGTCACCGCGTCCGCCCGGTCTACCGCGATGTCCAGCCGGTCCGCCAGTGAACGCTCGAGCGTGGCCAAGCAGCCGTTCGTGCCCCGCGCCGCGTCCCGGATGTCTTTCAAGATCTCCGCCGTCGCCTCTGATTCGCCCATCTCGATGCCCTCCAGCATAACAGTCAGCTATGCCAGTTTCGCGCCAGGCAGGGATGCCGATGGCCGCGACCTTCGCTCAGACCCTCCGTCCGTCTGCCGGCCGGCCGGCCGCCTCCCGGCCACCCGCGCCCGTGTGACGCCAGCCGGTCGCTCAGCTCGCCAGCGCCGTGAAGCGCTGCCGGTAGGCGGCCGGGGTCAGCCCGAGTTGCTGCGTGAAGGCGCGCCAGAGCGTGCTGGCGTCGCCCAGGCCCGTGCGCGCCGAGATGTCTTTCAACGGAAGGGTGGTCTCTTCCAGCAACCGTCGCGCCTCGTCGAGACGGAGGCGCCGCACGACCTGGGCGGGTGACTCGGCCAGGTGCGCCCGGCACCAACGCGCGAGCGTCCGCGGGCTCATCGCCGCCGCCCGGGCGATGCGGGCGACCGGAAGCGGCTGGTCCAGATGGTCGCGGACGAACGCCGAAATGTCCCGCAGCGGGGTGGGTTCCTTGTCTTCGCGCTGCGGGGCGCTGCTGAACTGGGCCTGCTGGCCGGACCGGCGCAGGAACAGCAGCATGCGCTTGGCGACCGCCATGGCGACGTGGTGGCCGTGGTCTTCCTCGACCAGCGCCAGCGTCAAGTCGATCCCCGCGGTGACACCGGCCGACGTCCAGACGCGGCCGTCCTTCACGTAGACGCCTTCGTCCACCACCCGCGCCGCCGGAAACCGGGCCCGCAGCCGGTCCAGGAACAGCCAGTGCGTCGTGGCGCGGCGCCCGTCCAGAATGCCGGCCGCGCCGAGGACGAACGCACCGGTGCAGATCGAAGCCACGCGCGGGATGCGGGCCTGGTTTCGCCGCAGCCACGACACCACGGCCGCGTGCTCGGCGGGAGCCGCGTCGACGCGCGCGCCGGCGACGATGACCAGGTCGGGGGCCTTGGAGCTGGTTCGCGGCAATGGCCGCAACCCAGCCAGCACCAGACCGTGGCGGGTCTCTGCCGCGGGCGCGCTGGGACCGACCGCCTGAAGCTGGTAGGCCACGCGACCGAGCACGTCGTTGGCGCTGCCCAGGACCTCCCAGGGGCCGGCGATGTTCAACATGCCGGTCCGCGGCGTCACCAGGAACCAGACCCGCTTGGACGACGACCGTGCCACGTCTGCATTCTATGCCACTGGCCACCGGCAGGCTTGTCCCAAATTGCAATAGAGTTGTCCTTTACGCCAAGGCCCGGCCGCGCTACGACTGGTCCATGCTCAAGATCGGAATCAACGGATTCGGGCGGATCGGGCGAATGGCCTTTCGGGCCGCGCTGCTGCGCGACGACCTCCAGGTGGTCGCCGTCAACGACCTCCTCGAGCTGGGGCACCTGGCCTACCTCCTCAAGTACGACTCGGTCCACGGACGCTTCAACGGGGCCGTGACGGCGCAGGACGACTCTCTGATCGTCGACGGCCGGCGCGTCCGGACCACCGCCGTCAAGGATCCCGCGGCGTCGGCCTGGGGCGACGCCGGTGTCGACGTGGTGATCGAATCGACGGGCATCTTCCTGACCAAGGAAAAGTGCCAGGCGCATCTGGCAGCCGGCGCCCGCCGCGTCATCGTCTCGGCTCCGTCGAAGGACGACACGCCGGTGTTCGTGTACGGCGTCAACACCGACCAGTACGCGGGCGAGCCGATCGTGTCGGCGGCCTCCTGCACCACCAATTGTCTGGCGCCGATCGCCAAGGTTCTGGATGACACGTTCGGCATCCGGCGCGGCCTCATGACCACGGTTCACGCGACCACCGCGACTCAAAAGACCGTCGACGGCGTCTCCGGCAAGGACTGGCGGTTCGGGCGCGGGATCCTCGAGAACATCATCCCGGCGTCCACGGGCGCGGCCGAGGCCGTGACCAAGGTGCTGCCGTCTTTGAAGGGCAAGCTGACCGGGATGTCGTTCCGCGTCCCCGTGTCGGACGTTTCGGTCGTCGACCTCACCTGCGAGCTCGGGCGAGAGGCAACCTACGCCGGCATCTGTTCGGCGATGAAGGCCGCCTCCGAGGGGCCGATGCGCGGCGTGCTCGGCTACACGGCGGACGAGGTCGTCTCCAGCGACATGCGCGGCCAGTCCTGCACGTCGATCTTCGACGCCAAGGCCGGCATCCAGCTGGACCCGACCTTCGTCAAGCTGATCGCCTGGTACGACAACGAGTGGGGCTACGCCAGCAAGCTGCTGGACCTGGCGGCCCACATGACGGCCCGCTAGCGTAGGCAGCGTGCCGCCCACGCCCGCGTTCCTGTTCGCCCCCGGGGCGGGGGCCGCCTCGACCTCCGCCTGGATGGTCGGCTGGCGCGACCGCCTGCGGACGTTGGGCGACGTCGTCACGTTCGACTACCCGTACATGCTGGCCGGCCGCAAGCGCCCCGACCGGCTGCCCGCGCTGCTGGAAGCCCATCGCAGTGCCCTCAATGCGCTGCGTACCCGCGGGCCGGTGTTCCTGGCCGGCAAGTCGATGGGCGGGCGGGTCGGCTGTCACCTCGCGCTCGACGAGCGGGTGGCCGGGGTGATCTGCTTCGGTTTCCCGTTGCGCGCCGCTTCGAGCGGCGCCCTACGCGATCAGGTCCTGATCGATCTGCGCGCGCCGTTGCTTCTTCTGCAGGGGTCGCGCGACCCGCTGTGCCCTCTCGATGACCTGGCGGCGGTCCGCGCGCGGATGGTGGCGCCGCACACGGTGGTCATCGTCGAAGGCGGCGATCACTCGCTGGTCTTGTCGGCCGCGCACCGGAAGGCAGCCGGCATCACGCAGGCGGACGCCGACGCGCGCGTGCTGGACGCGATCCGTCGCTTCGTCGCGCCGGCGTAGAACGCCGGCTGGCTACGAGCCGGCGCCGACCAGCCGCCGGAGGGCGGCGGAGAGCCGCAATAGCAGCGGTGTGTCGTCGCGCGCAGGGACCGCGCGCTCTAGATCGTCGAATCGCTCGGGCGCGGCGGCGTCCGCCGGCTCGTCGGGCGGCGCGGCGGCAAAGAACGCCTCTTCCATGTCGGTCCACACCGGCACCTCCTTCCGCGGCGCCGTGCTGCGCGGTTTGCGCTCCTCTCGGCGCGCGCGCCCTTTGCTGGGGAGAGAACGGGTCGACGGGGCCAGTGCCAAACGTCTCTTCGACATCACCCGATCTACGGTGGTCGCGGTGAAACGGACGGGCCAAATCGACACCGCCGCGCCGGCGGCCAGCTCAGCAGTGGCGACCGACGACGTCCAGCAGCTCGCGCAGCCCGAACGGCTTGCGGAGCACGCCCGTCACACCCGACGGAGGCGGGTGCGCGTCGCCGGCCGCCGTGATGATCCAGACCGGAATCCCCGACAACGCAGGATCGCCCGACTTTTCGGTGACGAACTGCCAGCCGTTCATGACCGGCATCATCAGGTCCAACAGGATCATGCAGGGCGCCGCCGTCTGGCGCAGCAGCTCCAGCGCCTCCTTGCCGTTGGCTGCGGCCCGCACCTGGTGCCCCTCGTCGCTCAGCAGGTCGGTCAGAGACTCGCGGATGTCGGCGTCGTCGTCGACGACCAAGATGAACTCGTCCGGGGTCACGTTTGTGTACAAGATGCATATCAGATCCAGCCGCCGCCGGTCGACCCCGGGATCGGACACCGAATGTGCCGCCGGCGAGTTTGAGTGGCACAATCGAGCCGTGGCGAACACGCGAAAGCCGAAGCCCTTGGGCGACATTGCCGCGGTATGCGGCAAGGACGAGCAGGGGCTCCACATCCTGCGTCGCCGCTCGCCGGATGGCCCGGTGGAAGCGGGCGTCGTGCGGCCGCTGGTCGAGGGCAAGGCCATCGCGGGCGAAGTGGTCTCGCTGCGCCCGCGCGAGGACGTCCCGTTCCTTTTCGACGTGAAGACCGAGCTGGAGGCGCCGGCCCCGGCCGAGCCGTCGACGCACGGCCCCGCCCAGGTGGCCACCGAATCCTACCGCCGCGGGTGGGACGCCATCTGGGGCTCCCGGCCCCGCGCGACACGTCCGAACTGAGTCGCTACGGGCGCCGGGGCGGAGGCGCCGGCGAAGGGGCGAGCCCGGGCGCGGCCACGACCGGATATCCCTTGTGCTGCCAGGCGAAGATCCCCTCGTCGATCACCGCGGTGTGCTGGTAGCCGCGCTTGCGCAGCTCATCCACCACCAGGCCGGAGACGTGATGGGGGCAGGCGCAGTAGGCGACCACCCAGGTGCCGTCCTTGGGGATGTCATCCAGGCTTCGCAGGTCGTAATAGGGGGTCGAGATGGCGCCGGTGATGTGCAGGTTCAGCCAGTCGGACGGCGCGCGTGCGTCGGCGATCACCAGCCGCCGGCGGGCGTCGAGCGCCTGCTTGACCTCATCAATCGAGACGTAGAGGCCGTCCTTCAGCTGGAATTTTGGGGCACGCCCTTTCGGGTTCAGCACGATCGGCCCCCTGCGCGGCGGCAGCGGCTCCGGTGGGACCGCCGGGGGCGTCGGCAGCGGCTGCTCGAGCGAGCGTAGATAACCGATCACGTCGTCGATCTGCGCCGGCGTGAGCGCGCCTTTCCAGGCGACCATCGACGTCGGCGGGCGTCCGTTCTCGATCGCGTACCGCAGGAAGCCGTCGGTTGCGGTCCCCAGCAGGACCGGGTTGGCCAGGTGAACGGCCGTCTGTCGTTGCGTCGGCGTGCCGTGACAGCGGGCGCAGTTGGCGTCGTACACCACCCGCCCGCGGCCCGCGTCGCCGCGCGGGCGGTCGGGCAGCGGCGTGTGCGGCGCTGGCACGCCCTGGCGCAGGAAGACCACCAGGGCGTCCAACTCACCCGGGCGCAGCGGCCCCCCGAAGCTGAGCCCGAACGCTGCCATGGCCGTGCCCGGGCGTCCGCGTTCGATGCCCCCGGCCAGGAACACGTCGCTGGCCGATGCCAGGAACGTGGGCGAGCGCAAGGACGGGGCGTTGTCCGCGCCGTACCCGTTCGCGGCCGGACCGTGGCAGGTGGCACAGTAGCGAGCGTAGATTTGCTGCCCGCGCTGGAACAGGGCTTGGTTGGCGGGCGCCAGCGAGGCCCGGCGCGCGCAGCTGGCGGCGGCGAAGACCAAGACCAAGACGACGGCTTTGCGCACGGTTGAACGCCGCGGATCAAATTCGCCGGCGGCGGCCCACAGCATCGACGGGTTTAGGCGGCCGCGCAAGCGCCAGCCCGCCGGAAACGTGCGCATATTGGCGCGATGGAACGGCGCGCTTTCGGATCGGTTCGGGACGTTCAGGTCCCGGTCATCGGCCAGGGGACGTGGAACCTCGAGCAGGGCGACCATCCCCGCGCGATCGCGGCGCTGCGGCGCGGTCTGGACCTGGGAATGACCCACATCGATACGGCCGAGATGTACGGCAACGGGGCGGCCGAGCAGATGGTGGCCGAAGCCATCGCCGGCCGGCGCGACGAGCTGTTCCTGGTCTCGAAGGTGCTACCCCACAACGCTTCGCGCGCCGGCACCATCGCCGCCTGCGAGCGGTCGCTGGCCCGGCTGCGAACCGACCGCCTGGATTGCTACCTCCTGCACTGGCGCGGCAGTCACCCGTTGGCCGAGACCATCGCGGCGTTCGAGACGCTGCAAGGGCAGGGAAAGATCCGGTCCTGGGGCGTGAGCAACTTCGACGCGGACGACCTGGCCGAGGCCCGCGAGATCGCCGGCGACGGGCACATCGCGGCCAACCAGGTGCTCTATCATCTGGAAGAGCGCGGCATCGAGCACGAGGTCCTGCCCGCCTGCCAGCGGTACGGCATCGCGGTGGTCGGGTATAGCCCTTTCGGTCACAAAAACTTCCCCTCCCCGAGCAGCCGCGGTGGCCGCGTCCTCGGCGAGATCGCGGCGGCGCACGGCGCCACCCCACGCCAGGTGGCGCTGGGCTTTCTGGCACGGCGGGCGCCTCTGTTCGCGATCCCCAAGTCCGCGCACCCGGAGCGAACGGCCGAGAACGCGGCGGCTGGCACCCTGCGTCTGACCGACGATGACCTGGCGCGCATCGACGCGGCCTTCCCCCTGGGGCCGCGGCCGCACCAGCTTCCGATGTTGTGACCAGCGCAAGCTCGAGCGCGCCCTCAAACTCCGCCGCCGGCTCAGCGGACACCCTCGACGGGCGGCTTAGTTTTGCCGCATGCCGAGGCACGCAACGATCGCGGCGCGCCGGTCCGCGCCTGGCCGGGAGCGATAACCATTTCCCGGCTGCTGCACAAATTCGTGTCGGTCGCCCGCTTCGTTTTTTTGCGGTGGGCCGCAAGCCGAGGTCAACTGTATGCCATGACAGCCGTCGGCTCTCGCGTCACCGGTCCCGCCAAAGAAGTTGCGAACGAGGTGGGCAAGGAAGTCGCCCGAGATGTTGGCCTGCGTGGCCAACTCGAGCAGTTTGGCCTGGCCACCGTGCTCACGTTCCTGGATCTCGAGCGCCGCTCGGGCGAGCTGATTCTCCTGGCGTCGGACGAGGTTGGCCGCCTGTGGCTGCGGCAGGGCCGCATCGTCCGCGCCCGCATCGACGGCTCACGTCGCAGCCGCAAGCCCGCCGTCTACGAGATGCTGGGCTGGGTAAAGGGGCGGTTCGCCTTCGTGCAGACCGAGGTCGGCGCCGTCGCCGACGAGATCGGCGCCCCGACCACGATGCTCCTCATCGAAGCAGCGCGCCGCACCGACGAGCTTGGCGCGCCAGCTTAGGCCCAATGCCGTTTGGTTAAGCGCCAGGACGCGAGGGACGCCAAGATACCGGGAGGAGCCATCAGAAATTTCATGAGGATTTCAGAGATGCTTGCCGCCGCGATCGAGGTCTATGGTTTCGGACGAGCTTGCTCCAGTCGTGAAACCTGGTCGATCCAGCCCCTGGCGTCCTCGCGTCCTGGCGCTTAACCGAACGGCATTGGCAGCTTAGGCCCCGATCGCGGCGCGATGCCCCATCGATCAGGCTATTTCCGATCGGGGCTGAGCGTATGCCCGCTCACTAAATCGTGACATCGGTGTGACGGCGGATTTGGGCGCGAGCGCGCCGGAAATTGCTACCATGGTCGGTCCCTGGGCGTTTGCCACCTGCCGGAGGTTCGAGCGGCATGACCGACCCCGAAGAAACGCCTTCAGCCATTTCCTTCGAAGGCTCCACGCTCTGCGATGTCTGCGGCGATCCGCTGCCGGCAACACGATACGTCCATGTCGAGGCGCGGGCGGTCGACGTGCTGTGCTCGATCGAGTGCTTTCGATTCGACCGGCGAAAACGCCGGCGCGCGCGCTGGTCATCCCGGGCGCGATCGGTCCTGCGCACCACCGTGGCAGCGGTCCTGACCGCCGCCTTTTTGACCCCACACACCGACCGGTCGGCGCGGCGCCGGTTCGCGCGCGCGGCGATGATGCCGCACCCGACGGTGGCCGAGGGGACGCCGGCCGCGCTGCCGCCCGGCTGGTTCGGGCCGGAATGGCCCCCCTCGGACACCACCTCGCTGGCTGCGCTGGGACACGATGCCTGGATTCACCCGCTGTCCGGACCGGTGCGACGGATGCCGCGCGCCGACTCGCGCGTCTTTGGGGCGGTGCGGCCGGGCCAGCGTCCGGCCGAATGCCGCAACGGTCATTGCGGCGTCGACCTGGGCGGCGAGATTTGGGGCGAGCACATCCACGCCGTTCACGACGGCCTGGTGGACTTCGTTCAGCGCAACGCCAATCCCGATCGCGGCGGCGAGTTCGTCCGGATCGCCCATCACGACGGTACCGTCTTCACCTGGTACTTCCACCTGGCGGCCATTCCGCGCGGGATCGAGCGCGGCGTCTATGTGAAGAGCGGGCAGGTCATCGGTCTGCTGGGCGACACCGGCGTCAAGGAATCGGCGCCGCACCTTCATTTCGCCATCACCGTTCGTCCCTGGAAAGAAGGGCCTGAGCGGTACCTGGACCCGGAGCCGCTCATCGCGCTGTGGCCGGTGCGGGTTCCGATCGACGGCGGCGAGTCGGGTCTGGTGACGACGCTGGCACGGCCGGGGTTGGCGCTGGGGTCGATGCCGTTGCTGTCGAGCCGCAAGCGGGCCGCCGCCCGACTGGCCAAGGCACGGCGCGGGTCCCATCACGCAGACGACGCCGCCGGTGCCGAAAGCGGCGCGGCCGAGACCTCCGCCGCTGCCCCCGCCAGCGACGCGCCGGCCGACACCGACGCGGACAGCCCCGGCGCGCCGGACGGAAACGGGGACGACTAGGTCATGGCGGCCATCCCCACCTGCTGCGTCTGTCGGGACGTCATCGGGCGCGGCGAAAAATTCGTGCTGATCCGGGAGGGCCGCGAAGAGGTCCATTGCTCACGGGCCTGCCTGGTCGCAAACGTGCAGGCGCGCCAGCGTGCACGCGCCGCCTTGTGGCGTCGCTGGCTGCTGCGCGGGTCGGTCGTGGCGCTGGCGGTGATCGGTGCCCCCAAACTGTGGCACCGGTTCCGGGTGCCGCGCGCGCAGTCGATCTCGTTCGTCGCCGAGGAGGTCCGCCCTGCCCCGCTGCCGCGCCCGGCGGCCGTGTTCGAAGGTCCGGCCTGGCCGCCCACCGACGACGATTGGCTGTTCGCCTTTCGCAACACGGTCTGGAGTTACCCCCTGCCGGGGCCCGTCCGCAGCCCGCCCGCGGTCGCAGACGGGCGCAGCGTCGACATCGGCGCGCAGCTGTGGGGCGAACACGTTTACGCCGTGCACGACGGGACCGTCGATCACCTGCAGCACGCCGGCGGCGAAGTCTCGGTGCGCCTGGTGCATTTCGGCGGGATGGTCTTCACCCACTACACGCACCTGGCGGCGGTGCCCCGGACCATCCGACGCGGCGCGCAGGTGAAGGCCGGCGACGTCATCGGCTTGGTGGGCGACACCGGCACCGAACGTGCCGGTCACTTCGTTCGATTCGGGCTGTCGATCCGCCCCTCCAGCGCGTTGCCGGAAATCTACTGGGATCCGAGGCCGCTCATGCCCGACTGGCCGCTTCAGATTCCCACTCACGGCACGGTGGCTGGGTTCGTTCCCTCGGCAACCGATCTGGCCATGCCGCCGGTCCGCCACCACCCGAGGTGACGCCGCAGCGGCGCGCCGGCCTCAAGCCCGCAGCAGCTCGTCGACGATGGCCGAAAGCGCAGCCAGGCGCGTGCCGCCTCGCCCCAGCGCAAACGGCGCCGCGGCCGCGAGGCCCAGCCGTGTCGTGCAGTCCTCGATCGTGCCGGCGCGGGCGCCGAACGCCGCGCCGACCGCGGGACGGATGTCCACGCGCGCGGGCGACAGGGCAATTCCCTCGGACTCGAGCAGGTCCAACGGAAAGCGGCCCCAGCTGCAGAGGACGTCGTCCTGGCGCGCGAACGCCGACCATCGCGCGCGAAACGAATCCCAGCTCTCGCCGCCCGCCAGCCGTTCGCGCGGGATGCGCAGGTAGCCGGGGATCGCCGGCGCCAGCGGCCGGCGCGGCGCGATGATGGCCTCGAAGGTCTCGCCGGTGCGCGGCCGGCGCGCCACCCAGTGGACGATCTCGGGTGGATGACCGCCCGGCCGGCGCGCCGGCCAGGCGTTCGCCTCGCCATGCAAACAGACCACGTCGCCGGCGCGCTGGCGCAGCAGCTCCGGACCCTTGGGGCGGCGCACGCGCCGCGCGCGGTGCAACGCGTGGCGACCTCGGGCACCACGGACTTCCGTCGCGTAGCGAACCTGCGTGTCGACCATGGCTTCGAACGGGCGCAACAACGCCGCGAACCGCGCGGGATCGCCCTCGAGCGCGCCCAGCACGTGCGCCAGCGCCTCGACCGTCGCGACGTAGTCCTCGGCTGGCTCGCGCCGGATGCGGTAGCGGCTGGGCGCGGGCGGTGTGAACCGGATTTGCGGCAACGCCGCCAACCGCGCGTTGCGCTTGACCAGCTTGCGCGCCTGCCACCACGTTCCGTCGACGACCACCAGGGTGATTGGGCCGGCCAGGCGGGCCTCGGCCAGATCAACCGACCGCGGCCCGGGAAACAACAGATGCGCGGGACGCCCGGCGGCCTCGGCTTCGGCCAGGGCCGACTGGACCGGCCGATTCTCGTCGAAATCGACGCCGACGTGCAGCTCGGATCCCGGCAGGCAGAGGTGCGCGAGGCGAGCGGTACCGATGGGCGTCCGCCGCTCGCGGGGATGCTGCAGCAAAAGCACGCGCGTGCGCGTCTCGAGCGACACGAGGTGCTCGCAAAAACAGACCGAAACGGGACGCCTGCACCGCTCGCAGATTGCCCGGTGCAGGCCGGCAGCGGGAATCACGGGCGCGCAGACTACCAGCTCGCGCAGCCCGGCGCTTCTGGTCCTCGGCTAGGAAGCCGCTCGATAAGCCTGTCCGAACCCGTCCGCGAAGGATTCGAAGGTGGTCGTGGTGCGAATCTTTTCCGTCCCCGGCTGCGACCGCACCAGCCCCTTGTTGAAGGCTTGCGCCATCTCCAGGAACAGGCGCGCGGCATCGGGCGAGAACCCCGCGCTCTTCAGCCCCTCGACGTAACCGTCGTCGGGAAAACGAACGTAGGCCAGGTCGGCCTTGCCGATGGCCTTGCCCAGCGCGCGCGTCACCTCGGTCATGGTGAGGTCACGGGGGCCGGTCAGCTCGCGCACCACCGTTCCCGAGAAATCTGCACCGCGCAGCGCCTCTGCGGCCGCCCCGCCGATGTCGGCCGCGGCGATGGTCGGCATCGCCACGTCCGCCTCGATCGCGCCCCCGTTGATCCCCTGATGCTTGATGAGGCCCAAGGTCCCGTAGCTGTTCTCGTAGAAGTACCCAGGACGCAGGATCAGCAGGTTCAGCCCGGCAATCGCCTTCAGCCGTTCTTCGATGGCGTGCAGGCCGACGATGGGTCCCGTCCCGGAAGCGCCTTCGGCGCCCAGGCTGCTGAGGAGCACGGCGCGGCGCAACCCGGCGTCCTTGACGGCGCGGGCGATCGATTCGCCGGCGCGCGCGTACTGGCCCAGGAGGTCGGGCTTGGTGTAATCGCTGGGGATCATCAGATAGGCCGCATCGCTGCCGCGCAGCGCTGCGGTCAGCGCCGCCGTGTCGCCCAGGTCAGCCGCGACCGGTTGCGCCCCCTTCCCGGCCAGACCGGCGAGCTTGTCCGCCGCGCGCGCGACCGCCTTCACCTTGACGCCCGCCGCCAGCAGCCGTTCGGCCGCCGCACCGCCGGTCTTACCCGTCGCTCCGAGCACAGTCACCGTCATCGCCGTAACCTCCGTGTGCGGGCTTCGATGCCGGCACCGCGCCGAGGTTACGGACGGTCGATCGGGCCCCTGCGCCGCCGTCGTCGTAGAATACCGATCTCGTGACCACCGCCCCCACCCCCACCGCAACCGTCGATCCTCAATCCGTGCGCCCATCCGTGCGCACGGCCCACTCGGATCCGCGCGCCAAGGCGCTGATGCTGGACGCACTTCGCGGGCGCAACGCCAAGCTCACCCGCGCCGACGCCGTGGTCGCCTCCGGCCTACCTGAAGACGAAGCCGCGCGCGCTCTCTCCGCGCTGCTGCGCGAGTACCGCAGCCACCTCAGCGCGACGGAGTCAGGCGAGCTGGTCTACGAATTCGATCCGCGCTTCGAGCGCCGGGACGCGTTGTCGCTGCGCGAACGGGCGGCGGCCCTGGGCACCCGCCTGTGGAAGGGCTTCACGTTCCTGTTCAAGGCCGCCATCGTGACCACGCTCATCGCCTATTTCACCGCCTTCATGGCGATGATGATCGCGATGATCGTGGCCCGCAGCAACTCCAACGATCGCGACGACGACGGCGGGTTCGGATTCGGCGGGCTGTTCTGGTTCTGGGGCTGGGACATGGGTTCGGCAGGTCACCAGCGACAGCAATCTCGGTTCGCCCCGCGCCGGCGGCGCGAGCCCTTTTACAAGCGCGTGTTCGCGTTCGTCTTCGGTCCGCCCGCCCCGGCGCGCGATCCGCTGGCAGACGAAAAGCAGCTGGTCGCGTACATCCGGGCGCAGCGCGGGCGCATCGCGGCCGTGGACCTGGTGCGCCTGATGGGATGGACGTTCCCGCGCGCCGAGCAGGAAGTGACCCGATTGATGGTCGACTACGGCGGCGAACCGGAGGTGAGCGAGGACGGCGTGGTCCTCTACACCTTCAAGGAGCTGCGCAAGACGGCCGGCGGCGTCACGGACGTGGCGCCTCGCTGGGCGTCGGAACGGCTGGAGACGCCCGCTCCGGTCACGGGCAACGACGCCGGGACGAACCTGATGATCGGCGCGTTCAACGGGTTCAATCTGCTGGCGCCCTTCTGGATCGTGCCGGCCTTCGAGGCGCGCCTGCACGTGTCGCTGGCCAACTGGCATGTGGCGCTTTGGGACTTTCCGCTGGCTTTCTCGGGGCTGTTCTTCGCGGTGCCCGCGCTGCGTTGGATCAAGGCGCGGCGCGATGCCGCCCGCCTGCGCGCCCGCAACGACCGCCGCCGGCTGCTGGGGCGGATCTTCGCCGCCGCCGGCCCACGCCCGCGCGAAGAGCTCGCTCCCACGCCGGCCCTGGCGGCGGCCCTGGATCAAGAGCTCGTCGAGCTGGGGGGCGACATCGCACCCGAGCCCGACGCGCGCGGCCGCGTTCTTTATACCTTCCCGCGCATCGAGCAGGAGACCGCCGCCGTCGGGCGCGCCCGAGCCGCCGCGCCCGCCGTCGAGCAGGACGCCGGCGCCATCGTGTTTTCATCGGCCGATTGAATCGATTTCGCGCCGTTGTCCCCCTAGGCGACGTATGACATACGTACGCGCCGCATCGAATCGAATCGGGATCAGGCAGGCGCGGATCGCGGTTGCGGTAGCCCTGGCGGGCATCGCCGGGTGTGGGTCGCCCGCGATGACGGACACGAGCGGTACCGGCGGCACCCCGGGTCGGGGAGGCGACGCCGGACACGCGTCGGGAGGATCGACCACCCCCACCGGCGGATCCCCCGGCGCGGGAGGGCAGCCGCCGGGCACGGGCGGCCTCCTCGGAACGGGCGGCCAGGCTGCCGGCGGCAGCACCGGAGAAGGTGGCACCCTCACCGGCGCGGCCGGGTCGGGTGGTAAGGGTGACGGCGGAGCCGACGGTGGACAGGGCGGTGCAGCTGCCGTAACCGGCGCCGGTGGCGCCGGCGGCGGCGTCGCGCTGGATCCGAAGCTGCTTTCGTCCTGCACCGGGACCAATCCGATCAAGTGCACGATTCCCGTGCCGACCAACACGGCCGACTACGTCGTCACCGTCGAGCTGGGAGATCCGGCGGCCGCCTCCGTCGCGCGGGTTCAGGCGGAGCTCTATCGGGTGGTGGTCCCGCAGATGTCGATTCCCGCCGGACAGCTCGTGCAACAGACGTTCGCCGCCAACGTCCGGGCCGAGCAGCATGACGGCTATTCGGCACCCGGAAGCCAGCTGAACCTTTTGATCGACGCGCCGTCGGGTGGACCGCCACCCCGCCTGCACGGCCTCGGCGTCGCGTTGAATCAGACCCTGCCGACCATCTTCATGGCCGGGGACTCCACCGTGTGCGACTGGGATCCCAACTTGGCGTCGATCCTCGATCCTTCTGAACGCGGCTGGGGCCAGGAGCTCTCGCAGTACCTGACCGCCGGCATCGCCGTCGCCGACTATGCCGATTCAGGCGAGACGGCGAGCAGCTTCTACTCGAAGTTCTTCCCGCCGGCGCGCACGGCGATGCGGACGGGCGATTACCTGTTCATCCAGTTCGGTCACAACGACCAGAAGAACTCGTCGGACGTCACCAACTACAAAGCCAACTTGACCAAGTACATCACCGACGCGCACGCCAAGGGTGCGACGCCGGTCCTCTTCACCCCGGTCGCGCGGAAGAGCGCCAGCACGGGCAGCCCGGGATTCGCCGGCTTGGACCAGCAGGCGCGTGACTTGGCGGCTTCGCAGAACGTCGCGCTGGTGGATCTGACCAACCTGGCGATCGCCTATTACAAGACGGTTCCCAACCTGTCGGCGCTGTTCGCGACGCCCAGCGAGGGGACCCACTTCAGCGAGACCGGCGCGACGCAAATCGCTGGTCTGGTCGCGGGCGCCCTCAAGGGCGGAACGCTTCCGCTGCGCACCTTCGTGAAGTGACGCGAGGGCGGGGCCTCGTGGCGCCCGCCCCCGTTTCGTTCGTTGACCGAAAGCGCGTCGCCGTTACATCGGCGCGCCGGCGTTGATCCAGTTGTCGACGGTGGCGATCTGCGCCGGCATCAAGCATTTCGTCGTGCACCCGGAGGGCATGCGGTTGCCGCACCCGTTCAGGTTGGTCCCCTTGATCTTGTTGCTGATGAGGCTCATGGCGGGGTTGTTGGGGACAATCAGCTTTTGCGCGGTGCAGGGGGCTTTGGTGTCGTTCTGGTTGACGATGCGCGCGTAGAGTCCCGCCGCACGCAGGTCCGTGTGGGGGGTGCCGGTGTGGCACCCGATGCAGTTCGCCGCGAACAGCGCGGTGACGTCGGCGAACGACGCCGCTGCGCCGCCGCCGGCCCCGCCGGTCCCATTGCTCCCGGCCCCTCCGCTGTGTCCAGCCATCCCGCCGGTGCCGGTCGTGCCGCCCGTCGCCAGCACACCGCCGGTGCCGGTCGTCCCACCCGTCGCCTGAGCCCCGCCCGTGCCGGTCGTGCCGCCGGTCGAGCTTGTTCCACCGGTGGCGTTTCCACCCGTCGCCTGGCTCCCGCCGGTCGCGGTCGTGCCGCCCGTCGAGCTGGTTCCGATTCCGCCGGTCCCGGTCATGGGGGTCGGGGTGACGTCCGTCGTTTCGCTCTGCGCGCACGACAAATGCAGGCCTGCGCCCGCCATGAACAACAATGCGATCTTCACGTATGGGCTTTTCATGACTTCCTCAACGATTGGATGGTTTCACGGTCCGGGTGGCCAGACGATTTGGATTCCATTGACGGGCGCACGCGCCGGAGCACCCGTTCCGGGGGTAGCCGTCAGCGTGAACGTCGTCCCGCTGACCTTATGAAACACGACGTAGGTTCCGGCGCCGCCGGCAGGGGCCAAGGTGAAGCCAGGAAACGTCGTCGACGACGGCCCTTTCTGCGAGACCGTCACCGTGGTGGTGCCGATCGCGTAGTGATATGTCCGCGTCCCGGTGTCGTCGATGTCGCCGAACGTGTAGACGTACACGTCGTATCCGCCGGTGATCGCCGCGGGCAGGCCGCTCACCTTCACGGTGGCCGGCAACGTTGCCGCAGTCGGATCGAGGTAACCGTTCATCATTCGGCTGTTGCCAGGCGCGTCGGGATATCCGTTCGCCCACTCGCCGGGGTTTCCCGGGGTCGTCGGTGAGCTCCAGGTCACCGAGGCGCTGGTCGCGGTCCCGTCGGATTGAAGAAGATTGGCCAGCGTTCCCGTATTGCTCGCGGCGGCGTTCCAGTTGGCGACCAGCTCGACGCCAGCCGTCTCCGTGGCCGTCATGGCGGGCGCGGGGACCACTGAGCCGCCGCTGGTTCCACCCGACGGTACGCTGCCGCCGATGAAGTCGATGCTGACGATGATCTGATCGCTGGCGCCGCCCGCGCCGCCGTTGCCGGCCATCCCGCCGGCCCCTTCGGTCGCCGCGCGCCCGCCGGCCCCTCCGGTCGCCGCGCGCCCGCCGGCGCCCGCCATGCCGCCTGCCGCCCCACCCGTCGAGGACGCGCCCGCCGCACCGCCGGCGCTGCTTCCCGAGGTCCCGCCGGTCCTCGTCATGCCGCCGGTCCCGCCGGTGCTGGGAATGCCGCCCGTGCCCCGGTTTCCGCCGATCCCGGCGGTCGCGCCGGTCCCGCCGGTCGCCGAATGGCCAGCGGCGCCGCCGGTTGCGTGTCCGCCATTGCCACCGGACGGTCCTTTGCCCCCTGCCCCTCCCGTCGACCCCATTTCACCGGCCCCGCCGCCGGCCTCGAAAACATCGCGGCCCGCGTCGCCGGCCTGCATGCCCCGATTGGCGCACGCCACCACGCCCAGAACGGGCCCGACGAAAAACAGCGTCCCGAAGCATTTGCGCAAGGATGTTTCAGTCAGCGGAAGGCCTGCGGCACACACCCAGCCCGGTCCGACGGTGCCGCGCGTCGATCCCGCCCGCTCACTCGGCGATCGACCACACCGTGGGTTTGAGGAGCACCTTAACATACTTTGCCCGCCCGATGGAAAGGGCCCAGGTGGTCCGTTTTGGTGCGTCTGGCCAGCCCCGCCTTCACCGTCGCCGGGTCGCCCGCAGGCAGGCGTCGAAGATACGCGGCGATCCTTCTACGCGGCGGATCCTTACAAGGCAGCCTTTGAACGGCTGTCCGGAGCACAGGTGCGGTTCTACCGGCGCCGCCACGCGATGTACGAGAGCGCCCACAGCACGGTGGTGGCCACCGCCCAGCCCCACGCCTGCGGCCCGTCGCCGACGGCGAGGTGCGCCACGACCGCCGAGCCGAGGTCGATGGCGATGCCGGCGTACGCCCACTCCTTGAGCCGGGCCGGCACGGGCGCCAGCAGCAACACGACGCCCACGAGCTTGGCCAGTGACAGCTCGACACGGAAGTAGCCGGGGAAACCGAGGTGCGTGAACGCGCTCGCCACCTGGGGCAGGCGCAGCTGCGCGTACGCCGTGAAGGTCAGCTGCAAGCACAAGAGCGCGGTGACGATCCAGAAAATGCGGGCCCGCGCGCGGGGTGTCGTCTCGACGGCCCGGACAACCACGACGGCCGGCTTCTGCAGGGTCGATTCCATGACTTCTCCTCTCACCACTTGGGGGGTTCGATGCCGAACTGCTTTGCGTACTCGGCCGTCAAGCGCTGCCACCCGCTGAACTTCAGGGCGTCACCGGCGACGATGCGACCGATGGGCGTGCCCGCCAGCAGCCCATCGAGGACGTCGAAGCAGATGTGCCAGCCGGCTGCGCCCCAGACGATGAAGCCGCGGTCGATGTTGTGCCAGAGCGTGAGGCGCGTGCCCGCCCCCTGCGGCTCGAGCTGCCAGCGGAGATCCTGCCCGCCCCAGTTGTACTCGAGCAATCGCGGCGCCTCCGCCCGCGTGACCTTCGTCTCCGAGACCTGCGCGGTCGGCGTGCCGACGGTCGAGAGCTTCACCGGGCCGACGGCGGCCAGGCTGCGGTCGGCGTCGAACGGCGCCCACTCTGACAGGTGCGCGGGGTCGGTCAGCGCCTGCCACACCAGCGCGGGCGGATGCCGCAGCTCGCGGACGACGAGGAGCGTCCACTTGTCGCCATTCTTCTGAACTTCAGCGCCGGCCGCTGGGCCGGGAACGTAGCTGTCACGGTTGCTCATCGCTTCTTTCCTTTCTTCTGTGATTGGGCAGGTGGTTCTCCGATCCGATCGAGGTGGCGTTCGAGCGCGTCGACGTGCGACGTCCAAAAGCGCCGAAAGGGGGCCAGCCACGCGTCCACCTCCATCAGCGGCTCCGGCCGAAGGCGATAGACCCGCCGCTGGGCTTCCACGCGCGGCTCGACGAAGCCGGCCTCGCGCAGGACCCGCAGATGCTTCGAGACGGACGTCTGCGGCATCTGCAGCTGCCGCTCGATCTGGCCGACCGACTGCTCCGAGGCGGCCAGCAGGCTCAGGATCGCGCGACGGTTCGGCTCGGCAATGATCGCGAAAGAGGAGTTCACACTCCTTATATGCTCATTCGTTCATATTCTCGTCAAGTCACATAACGTCGTCTCGAGAACACCAGGCCGACCAGCGACGGGATCACCAGCAGGCTGACGGCGGCAGAGCTCAGCAGGCCTCCCACGACAGCCAGCGCCAGCGGGCGCTGAAGCTCGGCCCCGGCGCCGATGCCCAGCGCCAGCGGCGCCAGACCCGCGACGGTCGCCAGCGTGGTCATCAGGATGGGGCGCACGCGGATCGCTCCCGCCTGGACCAGCGCCTCCTCGAGGGTCGTCTCGCCCTGCCACAGCGACTCGGTCTGCTCGAGCAGCAGGATGCCGTTTTTGACCACCAGGCCCACCAACAGCACGCAGCCCATCAACGACGACGCGTTCAGCGGCACGCCGGCCACGAGCAGCGTGGCCATCGCGCCCACCAGCGCCAGCGGCACCGACGAGATGACCACCAGCGCCATGCGCGCGTGGCGAAACTGGGCCAGCAGCACCACCAGCACGGCGAGCAGACCGAAGCCGAGCACCCGCGACAGCTCGCCAAACGTTTCCCGCTGGGCCTGCACCTGCCCGCCCAGCTCGCGCCCGTAGCCCTCGGGGCGCGGAAGGTCGCTGATGGCGCGGCCGATGTCGGCGGCGACCGAGCCGAGATCGCGCCCCTCGTGATCGGCCGTCAGGATGACGACGGGGCGCAGGTTCTCGCGCAAGAGCGTGCTGGCCGAGCCCGTGCGCTCGGCGTCGGCGACGGCCTGGATCGACGCGACGGCGCCGCCGGCGGTCAGAAGCGGCAGCGTCGCGACCTGGGCGCCGTCGAAGCGAACGGCGTCGGGGTAGCGGACGCGCACGCCGATCGGCCGGTCGGGCCGGCGGATGGTCGCCGCGACGACACCCCGCAGGCCGGCGTCCAGATCCGCGCTGACCTCGGCGGCCGATGTCCCCAGGCGCGCCGCGCGCGCGGGGTCGACGCGGAACGCCAGCGCGGGCGCCTCACCCTCGAACCCGGGGTACAGATCGACCAACCCGGGCACGTCGCGAATTCGCCGCGCGATCTCCGTCGCCTGCCCGCGCAGGACGCCGTAGTCGTCACCGAACAACTTCAATTCGATCGGTCGCGGCGCGCCGGACAGATCGTTGAGCACGTCTTGCAATACCTGCACGAACTCGACGCGCGCCTCCGGCGCCTCGCGGCCGAGGCGGGCCCGCGCCTCTTCGATCACCTCCTCGGCCGAGCGGTGGCGGTCCCGCGCCGGCTTGAGGCGGACCATGATGTCGCCGCGGCTGACCTCCGTCGCGGCGGCCGGCCCCAGCTCGGCACCCGTCCGGCGAGAGTACGTTTCGACCTCGGGCAGCGCGGCGCAGCACCGTCTCGATGCGGCGGGCGACCGCGTCGGTTTCGGTCAGCGACGTCCCGGCCGGCAGGAAATAGTCCAGGACGAACGCCCCCTCGTCCATCGTGGGCAGAAAGCCGGTGCCCACCGCGCGCGCGGCCGCGACACCGGCGGCGACCAGCGCCAGCGCGACGATGGGTCCCAGCCAGCGGCGGCGCAGCATCGGCCGCACCGCCCGCGCGTAGGCCCGGACGTACCACGGCGGGCCGGGCGGCGGACCGCGCCGCGGGACCAGCCAGCCGGCGGCAGCCAGCGGGACGACCGCCAGCGCGACCGCCAGCGACAGCAACACCGCCGCCGACACGGTGACCGCCAGCGCCGCGAAGAACCGCCCGACGACCCCCTCGAGCGAGGCCAGCGGCACGAACACGATGACGGTCGTGACGGTGGTCCCCACCAGCGCCGCCAGCAGGTCGCGCGCCCCCGCGCCGGCAGCCTGGGCGGCGGGCTCCCCTTGCTCGAGGCGCCGCCGGATCGCCTCGACGACCACGATCGCGTCGTCGATGACCAGGCCGATCGCGACCGCCAGCCCCCCCATCGACATCAGGTTCAGGCTCTGGCCGGTGAGGGCGAGCGGCAGGAACGTGATGCCGAGCGTGAGGGGAACCGCCAGCGCCGCGACCAGGCCGGCCCGCAGATCGCCCAGGAACAACGCGATCACAGCCACGCACAGCGCGATCCCCAGCAGGATCGCGTCGCGCACCGAATGCATCGACTCGTCGACCAGCGCCGCCTGGTCGTAGACCGGGGTCACCCGCACGCCGGCGGGGAAGCTGGCCACGGCGTCGGCAACCGCGGCGCGAACCCGCGCCACCACGTCGGGCGTGCTGGCGCCGGGCAGTCGGCTCACGCTGACGAGAACCGTCTCGCCGCCTGGTCCCGAGACGCGCACCAGCCGGTCTTCCGCGCCCTCGACGACGGTCGCGATCGCGGACAGCGGGACCGGGCTGCCGTCGGGGCCCACGGCCACGGGAAGCGCGGCGACGTCGGCGGCCTCACGCGGCTCGCCCGAGGCCAGGACCGTGACCAGCGCGTGCGCCTCGTCGAAGCGCCCCACCGCCGCCAGCACGGTGGCCGCGCGCACCTTCTCGGCCACCTTGGCCGGCGTGAGCCGCAAGGCCGCCGTCTTGGCGGGATCGAGGATCACCTCCAGCTCGCGCACGTCGCCCCCCAGCACTTCGACCCGCCCCACCCCGCGCACGCGCGAGATCGCCGGCCGCAGCACCAGCTCGCCCAGGTCGCGCAGCCGCCGCGCGTCCACCCCACCGGTCAGGTTGAACGTGACGACCGGGAAAGAGGTGGTCGTCAGCCGCTCGACGACGATGTCGGTGGCGGGCGGCAGCGCAGAGCGCGCGTCGCCGACCCGCGATTCGACCAGCTGCAGCGCGCGCCACATGTCGGTCCCCGGCGTGAACTGCAGCGACAGCTCGACCGACCCGCGGATCGTGCGCGAGCGGATGCGCTCGACGCCGAGGACGGTCGCCAGCGCCGCCTCCAGCGGGCGCGCCAGCGCGACCTGGGTGAGCGGCGGCGGAGCATCCCCGCCCCGGGCCACCACGACGATGCGCGGAAAATCGACCTCCGGATAGATCCCGCTCGGCAGCCCGGTCGCGACCAGCCCACCGCACAGCGCCAGACCGATCGCGACCACCCAGACCAGCGCCCGCCGGCGCACAAGCCAGCCGGTCATCGACGTGGCTCGATGGGCTGGCCGTCGGCGACCCCGACGGGATCCAGCGCGACAGCGTCGCCGGCGGCGAGCCCTTCCACCTCGACCCGGTCGCCCGTCGAGACGCCGCGGGCCGCGCGCCTGACGTGCGCGACGCCGTCCTGACCGCAGAGCACGACCTCGACCTCTGCGCTGGGGCCGTTGCGAAGCGCTGTCTTGGGGACGACCGGGACGGCGCGCGGGCGGCCCAGGCGGACGCGCGCGGCGCCCAGGATTCCGATCGGGGGGCGCGGTCCGTTGGCGACCGCGATCGCGATGCGGACCTTGCCGAGGCCCGTCGATCGGTCGACCGCCGGTGAGACGACCGATACGGCGCCCGACCAGCGCGCGCCAGGCAGCGCGGCGGTCGTGATCTCGGCCGGCGCGTCTGCCGCCAGGCGCACGAGATCGGAAGCCGTGGCCTCGGCGGCCAGCTCCAGGCGGCTCGGGTCCGCGACCTCGACGACCGGCGTGTTGGGCGTACCGTCGACGAGCTCGCCCGATCGCCGGAAGATCCGGACGACGACGCCCGCCAGCGGGCTTCGCACCGTGGCGCGCTCGACCTGACGGTGAATCCGCGCGGCGGCCGCCCGGGCCTCTCGCTCGGACGCCGCTGCCGTGTCGGCGCGCGTGACCGCGTCCTCGACCTCCTGACGGGCGGCGATGCCGTGCTCGAACACGCGCTCCGTGCGAGCGCGTGTCGCGTCGGCGTTGCGGCGCTCGGCCTCGGCCTTGGCCAATGCCGCGGCCGCTTCGTTGGCCTGATCGACGAGCCCGGCGTCTTCGATGCGCGCGACCGGTTGCCCGGCGGCGACGCGGTCTCCCTCGCGCACCAGGACCTTCGCGATCCGGCCGGCGACCTGCGGCGCCACCTCGGCGTCGCGATCGGGCAGCGGCGCCACCGTCCCACGCAGCTCGATCGTGTCCTCGACCGTGGCCATCTCGACGCCTGCGCAGCGGACCGGGCGCTTGCCGGCCGGAGGTTCCGCCTCCTCGTGACGGCGGCACCCCGCGCCGAGCACGGCCAGCAGCGCAGCGGCCGTCACCAGGGTTTCACGGGCCATTCGAACCTCGTTGATCCAGTCGCGTGCCCGCCGCACGTTCGACCTCGGCCAGGGCCCGCTCCCACGCGGCCTGCGCCTCGACCTGGGCCAGCCGGCTGTCGAGCCGGGCGCGCTGGGCGTCGATGAGCCGCAACAGATCGACGCGGCCGTCGCGATAGCCCTCCTCCGTCATGCGGCGGACCTCGTCGAGCGCCGGCAGCACGTCGGTGGCCAGTGCCCGCGCCCGTCCCCCCGCGCCCTGCGCGCGGGCCCAGGCATCCGCCAGATCGCCGCCCAGGCGGCGCAGCTCCAGCTCCGCGCTGGTCTCGGCCAGGGCCTGCTCGGCCCTGGCGCGCGCGATGGCGCCGCCGCGCAGGCTCAAAACGGGCGCCTCGAACGCCAGTCCGCCAATGACGTCGGTCGCCGGCAGCGTCGGATCGTGCCAGTTGACGGCCAGCTCGGCGTTGATTGTCGGCCAGCGCAGCCGCTGCTCGGCGCGCACGTGGGCGGCGGCCGCATCAATCCGGCCGCGGTCTCTCCGCACCGCCGGATGGGCGGGCAGTAGGCGCACCAGGTCCACGAGCTCGCGGCGTTCGACCTCCAGGTCCGGGGAGCCTTCGGTACCGGGGCGGTCCATGTTCGGGGCACCCATCGCGATCGCAAGCCGCGCCGCCGCGGCGGGAACGGCGGAGGCCGCGAAGCTGGCGTCGGCGCGCGCGCGGCCGCGATCGGCGGCGGTCCGCAGCACATCCACGCGCGGCGCGGACCCGGCCTTGAACTTTTCGTCCGCGATGGCGGCGACGCGCTCGGCGTCGGCGGCCGCCTCGGCGAAAAGACGCGCGCGTCCCTCGGCCTCCCACAGGTCCAGCCAGGCGATGCTGGCCGCGAATCGCCCCTCCGCGCGTGCCGCTTCGACGTCCAGCGCGGCCGCGTCAGCATCGGACTGGGCGGCGGCCATCGCCGTGCCGCGCTGTCCGAACACGGGCAGCGGCAGGCTGACCGAGGCGCCCAGCCGCGCGGTCTCACGCGCGGTCGTCACACCGACGGTGGGGTTGGCCAGGGCGCCCGCCACGCCCAGCTGCGCGCGCGTGACCGCATCCCGCCGGGCCGCCAGCGTCACGTCCGGCGCGGCCCTCTCGCCGGCGGACCGCGCCGCGGCGAACGTCACCGGCCGCGTCCCCGCCGTCTGCGCGCGCGCCACGGACGCGCCCCGCGACGAACCCACCATCACCACGGCCGCCAGGGCCAAGGCGACTGCCAGCGCACGAATCGAGGCCCGACGCACCACCCATTCATAGTCTTCGAACATGAGAATCCGATGAGAGCTCGGAAGCGCCGGGCGCCCGCGGCATACTGCAGCCGTGCGGGTTCTTCTGATCGAGGACTTCGAGCCGCTGGCCCGCTCGCTGGCGCAGGGGCTGCGCGAGGCGGGCTACGCCGTCGACACTTCGAGCGACGGCGAAGAAGGGCTGGCCCTTGCCGAGAGCACTCCCTACGACGCCATCTTGCTGGACGTCATGCTGCCCAAGCTGGACGGGTTCGCGGTCCTGCGCGGGCTGCGGGCGCGCGGCGCGCAGACCGCCGTGCTGGTGCTGAGCGCGCGTGACCAGCTTCCGGATCGCGTCGCCGGCCTGGACCTGGGCGCCGACGATTACCTGGTCAAGCCCTTCCCCTTCGAGGAGCTGCTGGCTCGCCTGCGCGCGGTGATCCGGCGACGCTACCTGGCGCCCAGCAACCTGGTGTGTGTGGCCGATCTCGAGATCGATGTCGCCGCCCGCACGGTCCGGCGCGGGGGCCGCGCCATCGCCCTATCGGCGCTGGAATACGCGCTGCTGGAATATCTGGCGATGCGCCGCGATCAGGTCGTCACGCGCGGCGAGATCCGCGAGCACGTCTATGACTTCGCCGCCGAGCCGGCCAGCAACGTCGTCGACGTCTACGTCGGCTACCTCCGCAAGAAGATCGACGAGGGGCAAGGCGTGCGACTCATTCACACGCATCGGGGCCTCGGCTACTCGCTCGGGACGCCGGCGTGATCCGATCGCTCGGCTTCCGATTGACCGCCGCGGTGGTCCTGGTGTTGGCCGCCGTGCTGGCGGGGTTCGCGGCCGTAACGCACGCCGTGCTCGATCGAGCCCTGGTCAGGCAGTTGGACCTGCGCCTGGCCGGCAGCGCCTCGGCCATTGCCGGCATGGCCGAGGACGAACCGAGCGGTCCCGAGTTCGAAGCCGAGCCCCTGCCCGAGTTCGAGCGCCCCGACCGCCCCGGGTATTTCCAGGCCTGGGTCGACGACGGACGGGTGCTGGCCCGATCACCATCGCTGGGGGCGCGCGATCTGCCGCGCCTCGGCCCCCGCGGATCCGAGCCAGTGCACGCCGACATTCTGTTACCGGACGGCCGGCCCGGCCGGGCCGTCGGGCTCCGCCAGCCGCTGCGGGCGGAAGACGCGCCGCCAGGCGCCGCGCCGTCCAAGCGGTTCGTGACCGTGGTGGCCGCGGTGGGAACCGAGGAGGCCCGCGAAACGCTGGCCGCCGTGTCGCGCTGGCTCTGGATGCTGGGAGGGGCTGCGTTCGGGGCGGCCGCGGCGGCGACGCTGCTGCTGGTCCGGCGCGGGCTGCGACCGGCACGCGCCGTCGCGGCCCAGATCGAGCGCCTGGACGCGGGCGGGCTTGCGGGCGGCCTTGATAGACCGATCGCCGTCGCGGGACTGCCTTCGGAGATCGTGCCCATCGTGGGCAAGCTGAACGAGCTTCTGGCGCGCCTCTCCGCCTCGTTCGTGCGCGAGCGTCGTTTCACCGCGGACGTGAGCCACGAGCTGCGGACGCCTCTGACTGCCCTGCGCACCACATTGGAGGTGGCGGCCAGACAAGATCGTCCGGCTGCGGCCTATCGGACCGCCATCGCGGACGCGACGGGGTTGGTCATCCAGATGCAGGCGCTGGTCGCGAACCTGCTGCTGCTGGCGCGGCTGGACGCCCGGCAGATCGCGGTCGCCACCGAGACCATGGACCTGCGCAGGCTGGTCGAAGACTGCTGGCGCCCTTTCGAGGCCGAGGCCGCGGGGCGCCAGCTCCGTTTCACGATCCAGCTCCCCACCGACTGCCTCGTCGAGACGGACGCCGAGAAGCTCCGGATCGTGGTGACGAACCTGCTCGCCAACGCATCCGCCTATACGGCGCCCGGCGGCGCGATCACCGTGCGCGGCGGCAGCGGGGACACACTGCTGGAGGTCGCCGACAGCGGCCCGCCCATCCCTGACGAGCTTCTGCCGCGGATCTTCGACCGCTTCTCACGGGGCGATGCGGCGCGCACCGGTGGCGTTCATTGCGGCATTGGCCTCGCGCTGGTGCGCGGTGTCTGCGCGGTGCTGGGCCTGGACGCCTCCGCCGACAACACGCCCGACGGCGGCGTACGCTTTCAGCTCACCCGCCCGACGTGAGTGCGCGTTCGACGCGGCGATCGGGGACGATCCACAGCGCAGCCACGATCGCGTACAGCAACTCGGACACCCAGGGTCGAACGAAAGCTGCCCCGATGCCCGCAGCGTAGAGCAGCGGCGAGACACGCCCTTTCACGTCGGAGCCGATGATCCGACCGAGCGCGCTGCCGGCCCGAATGATGGACCGCTGCAAGATGAGCCAGGCGAACGCCGAGGCCAGCAGGACCACGCCGTAGAGCGCCGCCGGCCAGGCCGCCCGCGGGTACTCGCCCGCCCAGGCCGTCACCGCCGGCAGCAGCGACAGCCAGAACAGCAGGTGCAGGTTCGCCCACATGATCCCGCCCGTGACCCGGGTCGCCGTGTGCAGCAGATGGTGATGGTTGTTCCAGTAGATGCCGACGTAGACGAAGCTCAACACGTAGGCGAGCAGCACGGGGCCAAGCGGGGTCAGCGCCGCCAGGCTGTCGCCGTGCGGCACCTTCAGCTCCAGCACCATGATGGTGATGATGATGGCCAGCACGCCGTCGCTGAACGCCTCCAGTCGTCCCTTGTTCATCACCTGGACCCGACCAGTCGTAGTCCGTTTGAGGTCGCCGCGCTACGTTTTGCTGACCTCATTCGCTGCTCGCCGACTTTCACCGGCGTCGTCTGCGCGTCCGCACCGTCTAAGGCTAGTAGTAGCCGCGCCCGCGGCAGCGCCAATGGCCGGGGTACCACTCGCCGTGGAAGCCGCGGTGCCCCTCGACCCAGACACTGCCGCCCGGACATCCACCGGGCCGCGCCACGGCGCGCTCGCGCACGACGCATCCAGAGATCCCCGCGGCGCCCGACAACGCCAACACAGCAGCCAGCAGCAAGCGTTTCATCGTCAGCCCTCCCCTCAAAGCGAATCTAAGGCTTGGTTCGGGCCCGACCCCACGTGGGCAGATGAGGGCCGGGTGATTACGTTCAGCGGCCGCCGCTCAGCCGCACGCGCAGCCAATAAGTAGCCGAGGATGTTCACGGTCGAGCTTATTGACGGCGTGCGTCTTTAGCAGTTAGCGTGCCGCAGAATGTCTCCGTGGGACAAGCTGGACCCGCCGCTGGCGTCGATTTACGCCGATTACCTCGAGGCGCGAGACAAGGGGAACGTTCGGGCCAACGCACACGCGTCGGTCAAGCAGGGGACGGAGCTGCCCGTCACCATCTACTATCAGGGTGACCTCGGGCCGCTCAAGGATCTCGGCTTCCGGGCCACGGTGGAGGAGCCGCAGCGCGCGAGCGGGATGATCCGTCTCGTCGACCTCGACGCGCTCGCCGCTCATCCGAACCTGCTCCGGGTGACGATCGGCAGGAAGCCCGAGATATGGCTCGATCAGAGCGTCCCGGCCATCAACGTCCGAAACACCGTTTGGACGCTGAGCGGTTCGAAGTTCAGTGGGACCACCGGCAAAGGGGTCATCGTCGGCATCATCGACACGGGCATCGATTTCCAGCACCCGTATTTCATGTCGGCGCCGAAGACCTCGCGGATCCTGCGGATCTGGGACCCCGGCCTCAAAGCCCAGGGGGCGGAGAAGCCGCCCGCGGCGGGCCTGTTCCAGAGCCCTCCCTACGGGGTCGAATACAAGCAGGCGGACATCACCGCCGCCCTCAACGGGGGCGCCGCGGTTCGCCACCGGGACTGCGTCGGCCACGGGACACACGTCGCGTCCACCGCGGCGGGGAACGGCGGGGACGCGCACAAGTACACCGGCGTCGCGCCCGAGGCCGGGCTGGTCATCGTCAAGATGATCGACCTCCAGAACGATCCGCCCGTCTCCGGCGACCAGCTCCTGCGGGATTGCGTGAATTACATCCTGAACACGGCCAAGGCCCCGGACATCGCCAAGGAGTACGAGGGCGTCGTCATCAACTGCAGCTTTGGCAGCAGCTTGGGGCCGCACGACGGGTTCACGAACGGCGCTGATTTTTTCACCTTTACGTTCGATCCGGTCCGCGCCAAAGGCCGGATCCTGGTGAACTCCGCCGGCAATAGTGGCAACAAAGGTCCGAACGCCCAGCACGCTCGGATCGAATTCACCAACACGAACAAGGTGGCCACCATCCCCTTCGAGGTCTTCGACGAGCGCACGAGCATCCAGACGTACAACAAGTGCGCCTACGAGGACGAGACGGACGATCTCGGGATCGACGTCTATTACCCGAACAGCGGCCCCACTCTCAAGGTCGAGCTCGACCTACCGGATCACACGCCGGCGGGGTTCTTCGCCGGCGCGGCCTTCGGCGGCGCGGGGACGACCGGGACCCATGGCTCGCGCAAGTTCGTGACCGGCCACCAGCTGCACCAGACCACGCTCACCGACACCGGGCGCGGGACGGTCGCGCGCAAGCAATTCTTTCTGCTGTTGTCGCCCGACGCCCAGAAGCGGCTGCGGCCCGGCACCGGCTACAAGCTGCGGATCACCGCCTCCGCTGCCATCCGCGCGCACGTTTGGACCAGCGTGAGGCGGCGATATGGCGCGCGGCTGAGCCAGAGCATCGACGACGGCAGCCTCATCTTCGTCAAGGAGAACCGCTTCCAAATCAACGCCGGCGCGGCCGCCAAGAACATCATCACCGTGGCGAACTACGACTCCGGCGCCAGCGACAAGGCGCTGCATTGGAGCTCGTCGCGCGGGCCGCTGGTGAACTACGGCACCGGCGCCCCGGCGCCGCCCGCGAAGCCGGACATCGCGGCCCCCGGCGTCGACATCGACGCGGGCCACAGCCATGACGATCCGGACCGCAAGTCGAAGAAGGAGACCGTGTCGCTGAGCGGGACCAGCATGGCCGCCCCGCACGTCACCGGCGTGGTCGCGCTGATGCTGCAGAAGAACGCGAGCCTGACCGCCGCCGACGTCGTCAAGATCTTCAAGGACTTCCCGAGCTCGTACGCGGGCGCGACCGCCCTGACGGTCGAGGAGGGCGGGCTCGGCCGCATCGACGGAAACCTGGCCGTGACGAACACCAAGCCCTGACCGGGCGCGGGCGGGCGAATGGCCGACGAGAAAACCTCCCTCATCCGACTTGCGGTGTGGCTCGGGAACGCGCTGGGCGACAGCGCGCCGCTGTTCGACGGGTTCTCCACCGACGGGCTGGGTGTCGATCTGCCGACCGCCATCACCGAGGACCCGGCCGTGAAGACGGCCCTCGCGCAGCTGAAGGCGGCCGCCGGAAAGGTGGGCGACGGGGCGAAGAAGCTCGAGACGACGGCCGCCAGCGGCGACGACCTGGCCATGCTGGCCGCGATCCTGAAGATCGGGGCCGGGCTGGTCGACTTCTTCGGCTCACTCGATCACCTGATCGTCCACATCGACGCCAAGGTCACGCCCGCGACGATCCCGGACGCCGCGGCCCGGGCGGCCGCGTCGGCGTTCGTCGGCGAGCTGGCGAAGAAGATCGCCGACTACGCGCTGTCGAAGGCGATCATCGCCGGCCGCCCGCGACTGGGTTTCGCGCTCAAGCTGGCGGGCCTCTTCGACTGGGAGAACGTGCCGGGCGGGGCGACGGACGCCGACCGCGCGCACGTCAAGATGGGCCTCCGCCTGGACCGCCTGAAGACGCTGATCAGCGATCCCGCGACGGCTTTCAAGCAGGCGCTGCGCTGGGGCGAGAACGACTTCGATCCCAGCAGCTTCTTCAACCTGGCGTCGGACTTCTTCCCGGAGGAGACGTCCGTCGACGTCAGCATCGTGAGCGGCGAGCCGACCATCCGCGGCTGCGTCGTCGTCAAGCGCGACAAGACGATGTCCCCGCCCGGGCTGAAGGCGACGCTGCTCGCGGATGTCGGCGAGGATCAGCAGACGCGGAAGCAGGTCACGGACGAATGGGGCGTGGGCGTCTCGTCGACCTTCCGCATGACCGGAGGGATAGGCGCGACCATCAAGCCGCCGCTCGACTTCCAGCTCAAGCCCACCGCGGGACAGATCACCGGCGAGTATCGGGCCTTCTTCGACCGCAACCCCGAGGCGCGCCCGTTCGACATCGTCGGGGGGACCGGCCTCCTCACCATCTCGGCGAACAACGCCCAGATCGGCTTCGGCATGAAGGCCGGTTGGAATGGATCGACGGCCCAGATCGATCCGCTGTTGTTCATCGATGTCGACGGCCTGACGCTGAAGATCGGGACCGACGACGCCGACGGCTTCATCGGCAGCCTGCTCTCCGCGGCGGACATCCAGGGGCAGTTCGACCTCGGGCTCGAGTGGCAGGCGCCGACCGGGCTGCGCGTCAGGGCCAGCGGCGGCATGGAGGTCGCGCTCCCTGTCCACCGCGAGCTCGGCCCCATCACACTGGAGACCGTCTACCTCGCGCTCAATATCAAGAACGATGGGGCCCTGGCCCTCGAAATCTCGACGGCGCTGCAGGGCTCCCTCGGGCCGCTGTCGGCGTCGGTCGATCGCATCGGCGCGACCGCCGACCTCCGGTTCGCCGCCGGCAACGACGCGAAGTTCGGCCCGTTCGACGTTGGCCTGGCCTTCAAGCCGCCGAACGGCGTAGGCCTCTCCATCGACGCCGGCGTGATCTCGGGCGGCGGCTACCTCTCCATCGACACCGATCGCGGCGAGTACGCGGGCGCCCTGCAGCTGATGTTCAGCGGCGTGATCGCGCTGTCGGCGATCGGCATCATCGACACCCGCCTGCCGGACGGCTCCTCGGGCTTCTCGCTGCTCATCATCATCACCGCCGAGTTCGGCACCGGCATCCAGCTCGGGTTCGGGTTCGTTCTGCTGGCGGTGGGCGGATTGCTTGGCCTCAACCGCACGATGCGGCTCGACAAGCTCGCCGAGGGGGTGCGCACCGACGCGGTCGAGAGCGTCATGTTCCCGAAGGACGTCGTCGCCAACGCACCCAAGATCATCAGCGATCTGCGCAACTTCTTCCCTCCCCAGCAGGGGATCTTCCTGATCGGGCCGATGGCGAAGCTCGGCTGGGGGACGCCGGCGCTGATCACGGCCGCCCTCGGCGTCATCATCGAGATCCCCGGCGACATCGCCATCGTCGGGGTGTTGAAGGTGGCGCTGCCCACCGACGAGGTGTCGCTGCTGAAGCTGCAGGTCAACTTCATCGGCGCCATCGAGTTCGACAAGAAGCGGATCTGGTTCTTTGCCTCGTTGTACGACTCGCACGTGGTCTTCCTGACCATCGAGGGCGAGATGGGCCTGCTGGTCGCCTTCGGCGACGACGCCAACTTCGTCGTCAGCGTGGGCGGCTTCCATCCCGCCTTCAACCCGCCACCGCTCCCCTTCCCGAGCCCCAAGCGCGTCGCGGTGAACCTCATCAACACCGACTGGGCAAAGGTGCGCGTCGAGGGCTACTTCGCGGTCACGTCGAACACGGTTCAGTTCGGCGCCGCGGTGGAGGTGTTCTTCGGCTTTTCGGTGATCAGCATCTCCGGGCACCTCGCGTTCGATGCGCTGTTTCAGTTCTCGCCGTTCCACTTCGTGTTGTCGATCTCCGCCTCGTTCTCGTTGAACGTGTTCGGGGCGGGCCTGTTCAGCGTCTCGATCAGCGGCGAGCTGTCGGGGCCGGCGCCCTGGCGCGTGCACGGCACCGGCTCGATCCACATCCTCTTCATCGAGGTGTCGGCGGACTTCGACGTCAGCTGGGGGGACGCGAACAACCCGTCCCTACCGCCGATCGAGGTGATGCCGATCTTCAAGCGCGAGCTCGAAAAGCAGGAGAGCTGGCAAGCGCTGCTTCCCGTCTCGAGCAACCTCCTCGTGACCCTGCGCAAGCTCCCGGAGGACGACGCGCTGGTGCTGCACCCGGTGGGTACGCTGCGGATCGCGCAGCGCGCGCTGCCGCTGGAGATCACGCTCGACAAGGTCGGCAACCAGAAGCCGAGCGACGCGAAGATCCTTCACCTGGCGGTCGCGGGCGGCGGGCTCGCGAAGAAGAACGACGTCTTCGAGAAGTTCGCGCCCGCCCAGTTCCAGGACTTCAGCGACGGCGACAAGCTCTCGCGACCCCCGTACACCCCCGAGCCGGCGGGGATCGAGCTCGGCAGCGCCGGCGCCGACCTGGCCTCGAGCCGCATGGTCAAGCGCAACGTCCGCTACGAACAGATCATCGTCGACTCCAACGAAAAGCGATCCGCGAGGCGGTTCTTCAACTATCTCGGGTCGCTCTTTACCTTCTTCCTGCGCGGCGCCGCCGTCACCAAGTGCGGGCTGTCGAACGCCAAGCAGGAGAAGCTGGACCCGTTCGCCGACAAGATCACCGTCAACGACGAGAGCTACACCGTGGCACTGCAGTCGAGCAACAAGGCCTGGAGCGGCGCCAGCGCCTCGTTCACCAGCGAGGCGCGCGCGCGCCAGTTCATGAATCAGGCGGTGGCGAACGAACCGAACCTGGCCGACACGCTGCACGTCATCCCCAGCTACGAGAAGGCGGCATGAGCGAGGACATCGGGACCTATTCGTTTCTCCCCTGGCTGCGGCAGGGGATCGCGAATCAGATCGTCGGTGGCGCCACCCAGGGCGGCCGCGCGGTCATCGACGTCAAGCTCACCCTGACCGGCACCGGCGCGAACGGCCCCGACAAGACGGAAGAGGTCGATCGGCAGGTTGCGCTCTACGGCCCGGGCGACCTGGGGGGCTTCGACCAGAGCGCCGTCTTCCGTACCGAGCCGCGCAGCCTGATCACGAACTTCGAGTCGAACTACTTCCCGTCGGTCGAATTTTACGACGAGGACTTCTGCTGGCGTTACACGCCGCTCACGCCCGACGCGCACGGGCGGCTCCGGCCCTGGATCGCGCTGGTGGTGCTCGAGAAGCGGGAACTAAACCCGGAGTTCGAGAACGGGCAGGACGTCCGGAAGAACTCGCTCCCCTACATCGAGGTCACGGACACCGCGCTGTTCCCCCCGGCCGATCAACTCTGGGCTTGGGCGCACGTCCACGTGAACCGCGGCCTGGCCGCTGACATCCACCAGGTCAGCCCCGGCGACATGGCCGCGGTGCTGGCGAAGCTGCAGGCGACGCTGCACGAGAATCGCGACCTCGCGTACTCGCGGCTGCTCTGCCCGCGCAAGCTCGCTCCCAATCGCGGGTACCACGCGTTCGTGGTGCCGACGTTCGAGAGCGGGCGGCGCGCCGGCCTCGGGCTCGACCCGTACGCGAAACCGGCGCTCCCGGACATCGGGACCTCCGCGTGGGAGGAGTACGCCGGGCGCCCGGCGCCGACCCGATACCCTTATTTCTACCGGTGGGAATTCCGGACCGGCGGCAAGGGTGACTTCGAGTCCTTGGTGCGCCTGCTGCAGCCGCGCAAGGCCAACCACGACGTCGGCAGGCGCGATCTCGACGGACAGAATCCGGGCGCCACTGTTCGCGGCGTCGAGGTCGGCCGGCCGGACCTCGGCGGCATCCTCAAGCTCGGCGGCGCTCTGAAGGTGCCCGAGATCGACTTCTCCCAGCCGGAGCTCGACGAGGTCAACAAGTACGAGAACTGGGCGACGCCGTATCCTCAACCGACGCAGGTCGACCTGGCCACCCTGGTCAACCTGGCGGATGACTACGCCGCGCAGGCGGCCGCGGCGGCCAACGCGGGCGCCGGGATTGACGACCCGGCTGGTGACGCCGACAGCGACCCCGACCCCGTGATCACACCGCCGCTCTACGGGATGTGGCACGCGATGGCCAAGAGGCTGCTGGTGGACCGCGCGGGCGCGGACCTACCCAACCGCCGCAACTGGCTACACGAGCTCAATCTCGATCCGCGCTTCCGCGCCGGCGCCGGATTCGGCACGCGCGTGGTTCAGCAGCAGCAAGAGAGCTTCATGGACGCCGCCTGGGACCAGATTGGCAAGGTTCTGGAGGGGAATCGCCGTATCCGTCTCGGGCAACTCGCCGTGGGAGCGTCCACCGCCTGGTACGACGGTCACCTCCTGCCGCTGGGGAAGGCGAACCAGCAGGGGCTGCTGCTCCTCACCGCGCCGCTCGCCAAGCGCGTGCTCCACGGCGGGACCACGGTTCACCAGCAGCTCGCCGACAGCTTCCTCCAGCCGGCGATGACGTCGGGAGCGCTGCGGCGGATGCTGCGGCCACGCGCGCGGCTGATGTCGGCGCTGCCATTTTCGGCCGCGCGCAAGCCGGCGGACCTGCTGACGCGAGCGAACGCTGGTCTCGTCAGCGCGGCGCCGCCGAGGTTGCCGCCGCCAGGCGCCACCAAGCTGGACGACCTGGCGAAGGCCGTCGTCCCAAAGGACGCGCCGCCCCTGGTCGTCGATTGGCTGCGGCGCGCGGCGTGGATGCAGTGGCTGCCGCTGCTGCTCGGTCTGGCCTTGATCATCGTCCTGGTCTTGCTCTTTCCGGGCGTGGGGCTGGTGCTTGGCCTCGCCGTCGCCGCGGCGGCCTGGGCGCTCTATCGCCGGCTGGCGGGCTGGGTCACCGCCGTCAGGGCGTCTGAGGTCGTCGCCGATCCGGCGCCGCCGGCCTCGTCGATCGAGGCGATCCCGCCCCATCCCGACTTCCACCTCACCGAGCCGGGATCCGACTTCGTGCCGGCCACGGGCGCCAGCGACAGCGTCGAGGCGACGAAGCTCAAGGCGGCGCTGGTCGACATCTCGGCGCTGATCGGCGCCGGTGCCGTGGTTGGCCGGCCGCCGGTCCGCAAGCGGCTCGACCTCGCCGCGGTGGCCACCAGCATGGTGGCGACGGTGGATCCCCGCCAGACCATCCCGAAGCGCGTGATGGCGTCGGTCGCCCTGCCGGGGCGCATCCGCGCCGAGATCGGGGAGCGGTTCGTCGAGGCGATGGCGTACCCGGTGATCGACACGCCGATGTACGAGCCGCTCAAGGACATCAGCTCGGAGCTGTTCCTCCCCAACATCTCCCTCATCGCCGACAACAGCGTGACCCTTCTCGAGACCAACGAGAAGTTCATCGAGTCATACATGGTGGGGCTCAACCACGAATTCGCGCGTGAGCTGCTCTGGCGCGAGTACCCGACCGATCAGCGCGGCAGCTACTTCCGGCAGTTCTGGGACGTGTCGGGCTTCTTCGACACCGGCAACCACGACGACGCCACGTTGCGCGAAAAGCTGCGCGACATCACCCCACTCGATCGGTGGCCGGCGACCTCGGGCCTCGACTCGCACAACAACCGGGGCTCGAAGTCGTACCTCGTGCTGGTGATCCGGGGCGAGCTCCTCAAACGCTATCCGAACGCGGTCATCTACGCTCAGCACGCGGTCTGGCAGCGCACGCACGGGAAGATCGACCCCACGCTCGAACGCCAGCTCGACGAGCCGACGGGGCCCGAGGAAACGGCCAAGCCGCCGCCCGACAAGATCCGGACGCCGCTGTTCGAGGCGCGGATCGCGCCCGACATCTTCTTCTTCGGGTTCGATCTCGACCCAAAGGTGGCGCGCGGGGGCACCGGAAAACCCGGTGACGAGGAGCCAGGCTGGTTCTTCGTCGTCAAGCAGCGGCCGGGTGAGCCGACGTTCGGCCTCGACCTCGACCAGGCGACGACCCTGAACGTCTGGAACGATCTGTCGTGGCCCGACGTCCAGCCGGGCGACATCGGCTCGTTCATCGAAATCAAGCCCTCGATCGGACCGCTGGTTCAGCCCACGAAGGCCGCGGACGCCGAAAAGATCGAGCAGTACGCGGACGACAAGAACGTGGCCTGGCACGGCGCCGACATGACCTCCGCGGAGCTGGCCTACGTCTTCTTCCAGGCGCCGGTGATGGTCGCCATGCACGCGAGCCTGATGCTCGGGCCGGGAACCTAGGGGGACGGATGGCCGCGTTCGACGATCTCCGCCAGCAGCTCCAAAAGCAGCGTCTCGACGCGGCGGCGGCCGGCGTCCGCGCCGCCGCCGCCCGCGAGCGCCAGGCGCGGCTCGAGGTCCGGCTGCGCGGGTTGAGCCGGGGTGAAGGCAACCACCCCGGCGGGCTCGAACAGCAGGTCGCGGAGGCGAAGGAGCAGTCTGAGCGGGCCAGCCGGACAGCGCTGGACGCGGACCGGCTGGTGCGAGCCGCGCTCTCCAGTTTCAGCGAGTTGAGCGATCCGCGAAAGGCGATCTCCGAGCTCGACGACCGTTTTCCAATCCTCATGATCCCCGTCAGGCTCGAGACACGGTTCAGGGGGGCGCAGCTCCTCGTGCGCGTCTATCCGGACGATTGTTCGATCGACACCTTCGAGGAGATGATCTCCGAGAACGAGGTCACCGCCGCGCAGCTCTACTGGTCGTCACTGTGGGCCGCGGGCGGAATCGAGAATCAGGAGCGCGGCGCCTGGCGCGGGCTGGCGGGCGCCACCGGCTCGGGCCGCGCCGAGTGGATCGTCACCCACTACCAGCCGCTGAACCTCCCCGCCAAGCCGGCCAAGGCGGCGCCGGACGACGTGGTGCTGACGATCGCCACCCAGGCCCCGCCAGCCGGCGCCGAGCAGGCCGCGCTGGCCGCCTACTGGACGGCGTTCTGGCGCGCCGATGACGACCAGACCGGGGTCGCGACCGCCACCGCTGCGCTCACTGCCGCGCTGGGCGGCGACGCCGCGCGCGCCGCCGCGCTGGTGGGCGCCTTCGTGCCGTTCAACCTCACGACCCGCCCGGCGCCGCCGCTGGTCAAGGCCGACATCGCGGTCGCCACCGCCTTCGTCGTCTTCCCGAACACCGACGAGCTGGACGTCAAACGATTCGGCTGGACGCGTGCGGCCACCGCCCAGCTGATGCCCGATCGGTTCGTGTTCATCGGCTACCGCAACGGGGTCGAGGAGGCGCTGGCAGTGGGGCTTCCGGTCGCGTCGCCGCTTGCCGTCGCGCCGGATCCGTCCGCGCCCGCCGCCGACCAGCTACGCCAGGACCCGGCGACCGGCGAGCTGATCTTCCCGGAAGACATGCGCTGGCTCGCCGACTTCGATCGGGCGGTCGAGGTGGGGATGGGGTTCCGCGTCGATCTCACGCCGGCGCAGGCGGAAGGCGGCTTCGATCGGGTGCTGGTGCTCGGCCTGCGGGCCAGCGCCGACGCCGCGACGGCGCAGAAAGAGCTGGAGACGCTGCTTTCGCACCATCGCCTCGGCCGCAGCGGTTTGTCGATCGTCTCGCAGGGGACGCCGACCAACAACACCGAGGCGGGGAGCTCGGGCTACTCGCGCGTCGAGGACCCCGACGTCAGCTTCGACGAGCTGTCCAAGGACGCGCTTTTTACCGAGACGAACGACGTGATTGACCGGGCCGATGGACAGTGGCTGGCGGAGGCGCTGGGAATCGACAGCGCCGTGCTGGCGAAGGTCCGCCACAGCGACGGCCGCGATCAGGCCGACGCGCGCGCCATGAACATCGCGCTCTTCCCCGCCACGCTCGGCTACTGGATGGAGACGCTGATGTCGCCGGTGTTCGGCGACGGCACCGTGCAGCGCACGCGCGATTTCTTCAACCGATACGTCAGCGGGCGCGGCGCGGTGCCGGCCGTGCGCATCGGCCGGCAGCCGTACGGCATCCTGCCCGTGACCGCGTTCTCGCGCATGGAATGGCTGCGCGGCGGCCCCCGCTTCCTGGGCGGCGACGACTACCTCTTCCGCCTCTACGGCCTGCTGAAGGCCCTCCTCGCCGATTGGCGCAAGCTCACGGCCGGCGTCTCGTTCGCGGGCAAGTCCGGGGACCCGCACCAGCTGCTGCTCGACATCGTCGGGCTCAACTCGGGCTCAGTCGAGTACGCGCAGCGCGTGGCCGAATCCGCGGAGCAGATCTTCAACCGCCTCGCGCTTGACGGGCTGGGTCGGGTCTTCGGCGCGCTGGTCCTGGCGGGGCTGTATCAGTCCGGCAGGGATCTGCTGGCGCGTCTCGGCTACTCGGGCAGCGAGGATCCCGCCATGTTGAAGAAGTTCTTCCTGGCTGACGCCAGCGCGATGCACGGGCCGGTCGTCGACGACGCGCCGCTGTCCGAGACCGATCCCGTCCGTCCCTCGACGGCGGACGGCAAGCAGAACTACCTCGAGTGGTTGATTTCCGCGGCCGGGAAGTCCGTCGACGTCCTGTACAAGCAGGAGGGGTTCAAGGGCGATCGGCCGCCGAGCGCGCTCCTCTACCTGGTGCTGCGGCACGCGCTGCAGCTCGGGTACCACGACACCAGCCTGCGGCTGCACGCGTCGTCGGGGCTGATGACGGCGGACATGGTGCGGGCGGCCAAACAGGACGACCCCTTCATCCACATCCGCGAGCAGCCCAAGCCCTTCGAGAGCCGGTACGAGGTCCTCTACAAGTCCGAGCCTGCCATCACCGGCAGCCCGCAGCTGACGATCGGCGAATTCATCGGTGGGTCGCTGGCGACGCTGGTAGGTGCGCGCTCGCTGCGCGAGCAGGTCGACGCGCTCCAACGTCTCAAGGACGCGCCGACTGCGCGGCTCGAGCGCGCGTTCGCCGAGCACATCGACTGCTGCACCTACCGCCTCGACGCGTGGCTGCTGGGGCTCGTCCGCGCGCAGCTGGAGGTCATGCGCGCGCTGCCACCCGGGCAGCTGCCGGATCGACGCCCGGCGCCGCCGGAGGGGGAAAGGCAAGGGCCAGGGCAGAAGAAAGGCCTCTACGTCGGCGCGTACGCCTGGCTCGAAGACCTGAAGCCGGACAAGCGGGTGCCAAAGCCCGTGCACATTCCCGACCCGGCAGTGGCCAAGGACTTCGCGGAGGAGAGCGCGCCGCCGCTCGCGAGCGACAGCGCCAACCAGGGGTTCATTCACGCGCCGTCGCTGAACCACGCCGTCGCGGCCGCGGTCCTGCGCAACGGGTACATCGGCGACGGGGGCGACGCGAACGCCCGGACGCTGGCGGTGAACGTCACCTCCGAACGGGTACGGACTGCCCTCGGCGTGCTCGAGGGAATCCGCGGCGGCCAATCCCTGGGCGCGCTGCTCGGCTACCAGTTCGAACGGGCGCTGCACGACGGGCACGATGACTTCGGCGTCGAGCTCGATCAGTTCATCTTCAAGCTGCGGCGGGAGTTCCCGCTGTCGTCGAACCGCCTCGCCTCGACCGCCGTCAAGCAGGACGACCTGGCCATCGAGAACGTCGAGGCGCGCAACGTGCTCGACGGCGTCGCCCTGCTCGAGCACATTCGCAAGGCGCCGGCCGCCCACAAGGGCTACAAGTTCGGCATCGACCGGCTCCCCGACGCGACGCCGGCGCAGGCGGCCGCGATCGACGCGGAAGCGGAGCGGCTCGCGGAGGTCTACGACGCGGTGGCGGACCTCGCGATGGCGGAGGGGGTGTACGAGGCGGTGCTCGGAACCTTCGACCGCGTCGCGTCGACCCTGGACGCCTACGGCAAGGCCACCTTCCCGCCGGAACCGCTCGTTGCGCGCACGCCGTTCGACGGCACCGGCATCACCCACCGGGTGGGGCTGCACTTCGCGCTCGGCTCGGCGACGGTCGCGCCGGGGGCCACCCCGCGATCGCTGGCCGAACCCGCGGTCAACGCCTGGCTGGCGTCGGTCCTGCCGCCGCTTGGGAACGTCGGCTGCGTGGTGCACTTCCGCGATCAGAACGGGAATCCGGCGGATGTGGAGGTGCTCTTGAGCCAGCTCGGCGTCCAGCCGATCGATCTCCTCCCGCTCCTGCGCGACGACCAGCACGAGCAGTCGCTCACCGAGCTCGACGAGCGGATCACCCGCGTCATGGCCGGCAGCGCGCGCCCCGACGGTGCGATCGAGATCCGTTACCGGGAGACGAAGGCAGCGGCGCTGGCCCTGTTCCAGGTCTTGCCTCTGGCCCGGCACGTCCGGCGCCTGCTCGGCGCCGCACGGCCGCTGAGGTCGACCGACATCGCCCTGCCGAACGACGCGAAGACCTCGGACGACGGCGACGTGCTGGTCGATCCGCAGCGGCTCCAGAACGTCGTCGACGCGCTCACCACGCTGGAGATCGACCTCGGCACGTTCGGGGGCGAGCTCGACGCGCCGCTCGCGGATCCGGTCGCGAACCGCGCCCAGATCCTCGCCAACGCCGACGACTGGATCGACCGTACGGCCGGGCTGCTCGCGCGCGCCGCGGCGTTCGGGATGCCCCAGACCGGCTGGGGGTTCACCTACGACTATCGGATGCGCGCGTTCAGTGGCGT
This sequence comes from uncultured Pseudomonadota bacterium, assembly GCA_963737345.1. Lineage (GTDB taxonomy): Bacteria > Myxococcota_A > Polyangia > Fen-1088 > Fen-1088 > JADGRB01. The sequence continues at coordinate 1,313,614 of CAVTSM010000003.1, forward strand.
CCTCGGCAAGGCCAAGGATTTGGTCGACCGCTGGTCGGCGCGGCTCACCGACTTCGATGCGCTGGTCGCCCAGTACGACGCGTTGCCGGCCGCGACCAGCGAAGAGGAGCGGCTGGCGGAGCTGGCGCGCGCCGAGCAGTTGGTCTCGACGGCGACGGCCTCTCCGTTCCCCGCTACGCCCGCCGACTACCGCGCGGAGCTGGATGTTCGGCGTGCGGCGTTCGACGCCCGGCGGGCGGCGTTCGTCGGCCTCACCTCGACGACCCGGACCAAGGTCTCGCTGCTCTTCGCGGACGCCGGCGCGTGTCTCCCCGTTGATGCATTCGAATTCCCGGCGCTCTCGATCGCGGCCGAGCAAAACCTGATGATCGCCTTTGCCCAGGACGCGGCGAGCACCGTGAAGGTCGTGCTGGCCGAGTGCGGCCGGCGCCTCGCGGACGCCGGCGCCCAGATGGCGCTGCAGGTGGCCAGCCCGGGCGCGCGCGCCGACGCGCTGGCCGCCGCGGCGAAGGCCCTGCTCGGATCGGACTTCGTGATCGTCCCCGAGTTCGCGCTCCCGGCCGCCAAGGGTGACGGGCTCGCCGCGGCGGTCGCCGCCAGCGGCTCGTTGCTGGACTACCTGACGAACACCGTCAAGACTGAGTTTCCCGTCGACACCTGGATGTACGGCGTGGCGCGCGCCCGCCACCGCATCCGCGACTGGGAGCAGATCGTGATGCTCTCCGGGGCGCTGACCGGCAGCGAGCCGGAGCTGACGCCGGTGCAGCTTCCGTTCGTGCTCGGCGATCGATGGCTGGCGCTGGAATTCCCGCCCGACACCAAGCTCGACTACGAGCGGCTGCTCTACACCGCCCACTTCGCCGCGCCGTTCGATAAGAACGCGCGCCAATGCGGGCTGCTGCTCGACGAGTGGAACGAGGTCATCCCCGGCCCGCAGACTACGACCGGCCTCACCTTCCATTACGACCGGCCCAACAACGAGGCGCCTCAGGCGATGCTGCTCGTGACGCCGACGGCGTTCCGCGGGAGGTGGCAGTGGAACGACCTCGTCGACGCGCTGAACGAAACCCTGGACCTCGCCAAGGTGCGGGCGGTCGAACCGACCCACGTCGACAGCACGCCCTACGCGCATTTCCTTCCCGCCACGGTCATGGCGATGACGGTGCGGCAGCTGACGATCTCCGCCAACCTGGCGATGAACAACGCGCTCAGAGAGAAGGTCCCGCTTGTTTGAACGCAATCAGACGATCGTCGCCGACCTGGCCGCCACGCTCGCGACACGCGCCATCCCGACCGTGACGGTCTGGAACCGCCTCGAGGGGCGGCCGCGCACGGCGGACTTCAAGCGCGCCCTCTCGGCAGACGTGCGGGACGCCCTCTGGATGCTGACCCGGCAGTGGCAGCTCGGCGAGCTCCGGGGCGACGACGCCGGGTCGCCGATCTCGGCGAAGATCCGGGTCACCACCTCGAAGCTGCGCAAGTACCGCCCGGGCGAAGTTGGCGCCGTCGAGGCGTTCGACGAGACTTTACCGCTCGAGACCAAGGTGGAGCGGCGGCCGCTGTCGTTCACGCTGGACGTGTGCCTCCTCATGGGCCGCCAGTGGCTGAAGATGATGCCGTTCGCCGATCTCCGGCAGGCGTTCATCGATCGGTATCCCATCGCCGCTCCCGATCCGACCAAGCCGGCCGATTTCGCGGCCTGCGCGCACCCGGAGGTGTGGAGCGCGTTTGCGGCGGCCGCTGGGCGGCGTATGGACGGCGCCGCGCTGTACCAGCATCTCGTCGACGGGGGCGCCGCGTCCGACGGCATCGCCGGTGTGGGCGGCCGCGAGGTGCAGCTGGGCGACGTCGCCGCGCGGTTCCGCACCTGGTTCGACAAGCTCATCACCCGCCCGGGGAGCGACGACGCCTGGGAGCCGAGCCGCCTCGAGTACCGGTTTGCCTGTTCGGCGCCCGCGGCGGAGGGCGAGAAGGTCCTCGCGGCCGAGGAGTACTACCAGGGGAGGCTCGACTGGTACTCGGTGGACATCGACCCGGCGAGCTCGCTTGGCGATCCGTCGCCGGCCGAGGCGGGGAACCCGACCAGCACGAAGCAGGTGGTCATCCCCACCACGGTGAGCTTCAACGGTATGCCGAACACGCGCTGGTGGGCCTTCGAGGACGGGCTCACGAACTTTTCCGCCATCAAGCCCGACACCACGGATCTCGCGAAGCTGCTTTTGATCGAGTTCGGCCTGATCTTCGCCAACGACTGGTTCCTGGTCCCCTACGTGCTGCCTGCCGGTACGATCGCCCACGTCGACGGCGTCGCGGTCAAGAACGTGTTCGGCGAGCGGACCTGGATCGAGCCGGCGGGACGCGGCCTCGACGACGACTGGCAGCGCTGGGCGATGTACCTCGTCAACAAGAAGGGGAAGACCTTCGACTTCGCCGACACGAGCCTGCTGCTGTTGCCGGTCGCCGCGAAGGTGGACGAGAGCCGCCCGTTCGAGGAGGTGACCCTGGTGCGGGACGAGGTGGCGAACATGGTGTGGGCGATCGAGAAGACCATCCCCCTGCCGACCGGCGAGCCGAAGCAAGGGGTCGAGGCGGCGCGGGAGCTGCGCGCGTTCCACGAGCGGGACGTCGTGCGGCGGCTCGGTCCGCCGCCTGCCGCCGTGCCGACCGCGCCGACGGCCGTCGTGCGCTACGAGGTGATGAACAGCGTGCCGGAGAACTGGATCCCGTTCGTCCCCGTCCATCGCGACGGCGAGAACCGGTCGGTCCAGCTCCAGCGCGCGGCCATGCTGCGCGTCCTGCCCGGCGACGATCAGAAGCCGCGCAAAGTCCAGCCGCGCACGACGCTGATGCGCCAGGGGCTTGCCGACAAGCAGCCGTACTTCGTTCACGAGGAAGAGGTCCCGCGCGCCGGAATCGTCGTCACCCAGAGCTATCAGCGCACGCGCTGGCGCGACGGGCGGGCCTGGGTCTGGATCGGCGCGCGCAAGAAGACCGGGCGGGGAGAGGGCCACAGCGGCCTGGCCTTCGACCGCGCCATCCCGGTCACGCCGAAGAAGTAGCCGCGCGCGGCACTCGGGCTATTGGAGAAAGCAAAAGATTGTCGAGGAGATATGGCGTGGCAGACGGCCCCGGGGGACCGTAGGGCCCCGGGAATCGAGGGGATGGGCGTTGACGGAAGGGTTCTCATCGGACAGACCCCGCTTGTTCCACCTATCCGCGGCGTCACCTTCTACAGAAGGCTGAGGCGGCGGCGGCGTGCTCGCGGCAAAGCGCGGGCTCCGTCAACCCGAATGACGTCCCCGGCCGATTGACCCGGGCGGCTGGGGTCATAAGGTTGCCCGCATCTCGTTGAACAGTGGAGGAGGTGGGCGATGGCGATGAGGAAATGTTGGATGCTCGGCGCGGGGCTGACCGCACTGCTGCTGGTTGGCAGTTGCGATCGTTTGGAAGACATCCTGAAAGGTGAAGGGGGTGGCGGCCACGCGGGGGTGCCGCGCCTGACGGCCCCGCTGTCAGCGTCGATCTCGACCACCCGGCAACCGGTGTTTCAGTGGACGGGCGCGACGAAGGTGCACATCGAAGTCTGCCGCGATCGGGCTTGCACGCAGTCGCTGGCGTCGTTCCAGGCGAGTGGCTCGTCCGCGCGGGCGCCTGCTCCACTGCCGGCGGGCACGGTGTTCTGGCGGGCCTCCGGCAGCGGTGAGGCGTCGGCGACGTGGCAGCTCCGGATCCCCGCTCGTGACAGCGGGCGCGCGGCCAGCTGGGGCGCCGTCCCGGACTTCAACGGCGACGGGTACAGCGACCTGGCAGTCGGTTCTCAGATCGCCGGCGCTCCCGGCGGCGCTGATCTGCGGCTCTTCCCGGGCGGTTCCAGCGGCCCCCCGCAAACGCCGTCACAGACGATCGCGCTTGGCCCTGCGTTCGCATTTTCCGTCGAGCCGGCCGGCGATCTGGACGGAGACGGTTTTTGCGATCTCGCGGCCTGGAATTTGGTCGATCCCGCGTTCGGCAACGGCCCGAGCGTCACGATCTTCCGCGGCGGCCCAGCGGGCCTGTCCGCGTCGATCTCCTTCGCGGCGCCGGTGGCGACGTCGGAGCAACCCAATCTCGCCAGCGCCGGCGACGTGAACGCCGACGGTTACGGCGATCTATGGGTCGGCGGACAGACGGCGGCAGAGCTCTTTCTTGGCGGCCCGGGCGGGCTGGCGACCACGCCCGCGCTCAGCGTCGCGGCCGCCAATCCCGCTACGCCAAACGCCATGGATCCCCTGCCGGGTGACTTCAACGGCGACGGCAAGCCGGACGTCATCGCGGCGGGCTATCCGTCGGCGCTCCTCTATCTGGGCGCCGGCCTGGCGTTCACGCCAGATCCGGGCGTCTCGTTTCCTGGGCCGTTCACATTCCTGGCGGGCGATGTCAACGGTGACGGGATCACGGACGTGGGCTCTCGCACCCTGCTCGTCGGCGGTCCCGGCGGGCTGACGCCCTTCCTCTCGCTGGACGGAATTTCGATCGGCTCGACGATGGGCGACGTCGACGGTGACGGATACGGCGACGTCCTGGCGGGAGTGGCAACCAGCGTCAGCACGCTCGAGCACAACCGCGTGTACTTCGGCGGCACGAACCCGTGCGCGGCGACCAGCTGCGCCCGCTTCGCGCCGCTGCTGGTGCCGGGCTCCATGAACGACGGCACCGCGCAGGTCCCGATCGAATCCGACGGGGTCGGCGATCTCAACGGCGACGGGTACGACGACGTGATGTTCCACGGTCCGTTTCCCGGCGAAGTGATGGTCTTTTACGGGTCCGCGTCCGGGCCGGCCCTGAACCCCTCGCTCACGCTAATCGGCGACCCAGGGTTCGGTTACGCCGTGGCTGGCCTCGCCGGCCTCTGACCCTATTGGGCGCGGATCAGCACGGCGGCGGCGGGCGGGACGACCACGCCGATCACGCCACCCTGAACGGGCAGCGTGTACGGCGCGCGGGGCGTCCAGACGCCGGCGGCGCTGATGCCCGACTCGCCGAGCGTGATACCGCTCGGCGCGCTCAGCGACGGCGCCCGCAGGAACAGCGCGCTCGCCGCGCGCGGGGCGGCGCCGACGTCGACGCTGGCGTTCACGGCGCTGGTGGCGTCCTTGTTGACCAGCAGCACACTCGTCGACCCGTCCGCGGGCGCCACGGTATACGCCGTGAGGTTGGTCGTCCCTCCCGTGATCCGGGTCTGCAGCACGCTGCCGGTCCCGGCTCGTGTCACCATCAGCAGCCCGTAAAAGAGTGGTGCCGCGCCCGTGACCCGGCTGTTCACTTCCTGGATCGGTGAGTAGCGGAACGGCTTGGAACAGGAGCTCGGACCGTTCGGGCAGGAGTTGCCGTCTTCGTTCTGGCCGCCGCCGTGGAAGTTGACGCCGGCGCAGGCGGCGATCTGAGCGGAGCTCATCATGAAATCGATGCTCCACAGCGCCGCCCCGTACGCGTCGCTGACCCCTGCCTGCCCGTGTCCCGAAAACGAGTTCATTTCTCCCCAGCGCCAGCCGTCTCGGATCTTGTTGGCGGTGGCGGCCGTCGACACGGTGCGCCCCTGGCTCAGCATCGCCGAATCGGGACTGAGGAGGCCGGCCATGGTGGCCGAAGCGCTCCCCGCGGCGCCGCGGTAATAGTGATGCGTCAGCAGCACGACGCGTCCCGCCCCCGCCGCCGCAAACGGAACGTCGAAGCTGGGATCGGCGCCGCTTCCCGGACCGGCCAGAGGCAACCCGGGAACGGCTTTCAGGATCTGCGTCGCAAACGACTCCCAGGTCGGATCAACGGTGGCAAAGGGAGCGAAGAAATTGATCTCGTTTCCGATCTCGAGAGCGGCCAGGGCGGCGCCGATTCGCTTCGCCGCGTAAGAGGCTTCCGCGGCCGCCGCGGCTGGCGTGCCGGTCTTCATGTTGACACCGTAGATGACGTTCCAACCCGTCGCGGCGAGAAACTCAGACAGCGCGTCGACCTCGGCGGTGCCGATGTTCGGCGACGTCGTTCCGGGCGTCACGAAGGTCGCAGAGGGGGTCCACACCGAAGCGTCGACGTCGTTGGCCCCGATCCGCAGGTTCCCCGGCCCCAGCAACTTGAAGAGGGCAATCAGCGGCGCGTGTTGAGCCGTGAAGAACCCGTCCGTCAGGTGCGTCTTTTCGAAGCTGAGCCCCACGAATCGCGGGCCGAGCTGCCCCGTGACGGTTCCTCGAGTCACCGTCACCGAGGCGGCGACGGTCGGTCCGTTGAACGGGGGGGGAGCGCCGCCGTCGGCGCTGGAGATTCCGCCGCCGTCAGGGGCGCTTGCCCCCCCGTCGGCACGCGGCGTCCCGCCAGCGCCCCCTCGAGCCAACTGTCCGCCCGCGCCGGCGAAACCGCGCCCGCCCGCACCCCCTCCTTCCGGACCGGAGCCTCCCATGCCCCCGCTCGCCGTCGAGGGCCCGCCGGCGCCGGCGCCCCCCGCCCTGGCCGGGCCGCCCGCACCAAGCGTCGCTGCGGTGCCGCCGGTGGCGGTAACCCCGCCGCTTCCGAGGACGCCGCCACTTCCGACACCCCGGGGCTGGCCGGCCCCGCCCGATGCGCAGGCAGCCGCCGCCAGCGCGAGGCCAGCCGATATTGTAATTATCGCGAGCGGCAGCCTGGTGAGCAACATCGAGGCGATTGTATGCGAACGACCACTCGAGCTCAGTGCGTCATCTCGGGGGGGCGCGCCTCGGTCCCCGGCGCGGCAGGGACGGTAAAGAAGAAGACAGTGCCGCGCCCCACGGTGCTCTCGACCCAGATGTGCCCGCCGTGCGCCTCGATGATTCCTCGCGTGATGGGCAGTCCCAGCCCCGCGCCTTGTCGAGCGGCCTTGTTCGCCTGCCAAAATCGGTCGAAGACATGCGGAAGGCTGTCGGGTGAGATGCCGCTGCCGGTGTCGGCGACCCTGAACAGCACCTCTGCCTCCCGGGTCGCCGCACCCACGGTGATCCGCCCTTCGGCGGGGGTGAACTTGACCGCATTGCCGATGAGGTTTTCGAGGACTTCGAGGAGGCGATGGTAGTCGCCCCAGACGTCCGGCAGGTCCTCGGGCAGGTCGAGGTCCATCTCGAGCAACTTCGACGACGCGAGTGGCCGTTGACCGTCGACAGATTCCGCCAGCAGTTGCCGCGTCGGGACGCGTCCGCGGTCGATGGCCAGCTGTCCCGCCTCCATCGAGGTCACGTCCAGCAGATCCCCAATCAGGCGATTCATCCGGCTGGCCGCGCGCAGGATGCTCTCGATCGGCTTCTGATTACGTCGATCGCTTTCCTGACCGCGGCGCCGGAACGCGCTGGCCTGCATCGTGATGGTAGCCAGCGGGTTCCTCAAGTCGTGAGCGACCACGCCCAGAACCTCGTCGCGCAGTTGGGTGGCGCGCACCGCCGTCCGATAGAGACGCCCGTTTTCGATGGCCAGAGCCGCGCGCTCGGCCAGAGCGCCGGCGAAGCGGAGGTCCCCGGCTTTGTACCTGCGGCCCGGATTGCTGGAGATGAGGATCATGACGCCCAGGAGCTCGCCGCGCACGGCGAGCGGCAGCCCCATGATCGACTGGACGTCCATGCCCCGCAGGATCTGCAAGTGCTCCTCGCTCTGCGCGAACGATTGGAGGTTTTCGGGCGTCACCCGTTCAATGACGTACGGCTGGCGTTGCTCCAAGACGACCCTGGCGAGGTGGGGTTGATGTCGATCGAGCTGCAACTGTTCGAAGCGGGCTGCCAAGGGCGCCTGGCTGTCTTGCGCACCAACCACTTTGACGCGCACCAAACGATTGTCGTTTTCGATGATGTCGACGATGCACCAGTCTGCGAAGTCACGAACCATGAGCTGTCCCAGGGTGGACAGCGTCTGCTCGTAGTCGAGCGACGAGGCCAGCAGGGCGCCGGCCTCGGCCAGGAATCGTTGTTCGTCCTCGCCGCGCTTTCGCTCCGCGATGTCCTGCATCTGGGCGATTCCATAGAGAGGCTTGCCGTCGTCGCCGCGCAGAATCGATGCGCTCAGCAAGATCCACACGATACGTCCGTCCTTGCGGACATAGCGCTTTTCTAGCTGGTAGCGGGGGATCTCGCCGCGGAAGAGCCGGCCCGAGAGGTCGACGTCGGAGTCGAGATCATCGGCGTGCGTGATGTCGTAAAATCGCATGGACTGCAGCTCTTCGATGGAATACCCGACGAGCTCGGATAACGCCGGGTTGACGCGGACGAAAAGCCCGTCGAGCGAGACGAGCGCCATGCCGATTGGCGCCTCGTCGATGATCAGCCGAAACCGCTCCTCGGAGCCGCGCAGCTCCGCCGTGGCCTTTTCAGCTTGCTGGCGGGCCAGCTGTTCACGCGTCAGCAGCTCCTCCCGCTCGCGCGCCATGCGCCGTGCGTCGGAGATGTCGCGCGTGATGGTGCCCATCCCCAACAGCCGCTCGCAGCTCGGATCGAAGATCATGAAGTGTTCATCGGAGACGGGAATCGCCCGTTGGGTCTGCCAGTGCCGCAGGCAGGTCTCGCCGCTCCATCGCCCGTGCTCCACCGTCGACCTGAGGATGACGGTGGAAACGAAGGCGCGCTCTTCCGGCGGGTAGTACTCGGGGATCTGGGTCTCGTGCAGCGGGTAGTCGGCGGGTAGGCCAACCATCTGGCGACCCGCTGGATTGAGGTAGATGGGTTTTCCGCTGGGATCCGCGATACCGATGAAGTCCGATGAGTTCTCGAGGAACGACACCAGGACTTGTCGCTCGTCTTCGACGCGACGACGCTCGCTGATGTCGCGGACGAAGGCCTGCCAGCGGCCGCCCGGAAGGACGTTCGAGCTCACCTCGACGGGAATCAGCGTGCCGTCCTTCCGGCGGTGCTTCCACTCGGCGACGTGCACCTGCCCCGGGACCAGCAGCTCCGCGAACACCGCCGCCAGACGCGGCACCTCGTCCGGTGGCAGCAGATCGACGACCGTCTTGCCAAGCAGCTCCGAGCGCTCGTAGCCGAGCATGCGGCAAGCGGCCTGGTTGACGTCCCTGAACTGCCCGGTGAGGTCGGCCAGGAAGAAGGCCTCTGGCGCCAGCTCGATGAGCTCTCGCCGTCGCGCCTCGGCAAAGGACAGCTCCTTCGTGAGCTCCTTGAGCTCTTCCTCGCGCTGCCGGCGCTCGGTCACGTCGATGGCCGTTCCGACTTGCCAAACCCGCGCCGCGGCGCGCCCCCGATCCCCTCGATCGCTCCGCCCCGCACAGGAAAGCCACCGGACGCTGCCGTCCGGGCGGACGACGCGAACCTCGCAGCTCATCGTTCGATCACGCCCGGGATCGAACGACCACGCGTAAGCCCGTTGGAACGCATCGCGATCGTCGGGGTGGATGAGAGCCAGCAAGTCCGCAAAGCACGCCACTTTGCGTTCAGCGCGACCGAACAAGAGCTGCGCTTCCGGCGACCATCGGATGCGGTCCGCCACGAGGTCGTGCTCCCAGCTGGCGATCGAGGCGGCCTCATTGGCCATCCGCAATCGCTGCTCGGACGTCTCGGCGACGCGTCGGGCGCGCGTCACGATGAACGAGAGATAGACGACGATGACACCATCGACCGCGAACAGCGCCGCTTGCGCAGCGGCCTGGGATGCTGAAAATCCGGCCGGGACGAGGAAGCCAAAGGCTGCCACGGCCAGGGCCAACAGCGTCGCGCACACGCCAGGGCCCGGCCCTGCCCACACGCTGGTCACCAGCACGGCTCCAAAGAACAGAGCGAACGGAGCACCGGTCCCGGTCGCCGGCTGCACCAGTTTCTTGATTCCGAACGCAAGCGCGACGATCGCCACCGCCACCCCGTACCGAAGCAGGCGGCGCGGGAGCGCCGTCCAGGACCGATACCGCGACAGGTCGTCGTCCATCCTAGATGGCATCGTTGCTCCGCGGATCCATCGCGGAGAACTCTAACAACCGACGTTTGCTACGTTGTGCGTGTCCCCAACGCGAACGCATCAGGCCCTGCCTGATTCGTTCGCGGCGACGGGTGGCCGGCTCAGCGCCGCTGGAAAAGAGCCTGAGCGCGGCCCAGATAGGTCGAGATCGGGGGGTGCTCGCGCAGCAACCATGCCGCGCCGGCCAACAGCGCGAGCGTCGTCGCCAGCACCAGCCCCAGCAGGGGTCGGCGTCCCCGCGCGGGCACGGGGGCCTCCGCTCGCGCGCGCAGGGCCGCCGGCGCCTGCGCAGGGACCGCCGCGCCGATCTGGGAGGCAGCGCCCTCGAAGTAGCGTGCGAACGCCCGGATCGTCGGAAACCGGTCGAAGGGGCGCTTGGACAGCGCGCGACGCAAGACCGACGCGACTTCGGGCGCGATGCGCGGCGCGCCGGGCGCGGGTGGCGTGGGCAGCGCCGAGATCACCTGATTCAACGTGGCGCTCGGGTCCGGTCCGGAAAAGGGAAGACACCCGGTCAGCGCCACCCAAGCAACGCACGCCAGTGACCACTGGTCCGTGCGGTGGTCGATCTGGTCGTGGCGCCCTTCGGCCTGCTCTGGGGCCATGAACTCGGGCGTGCCGATGATCGCGCGCGCGACGGTCAGCTTCGTCGCCGAAACCTTCAGCACCTTCGAGATCCCGAAGTCGACGACCTTGGCGAACACCGGCGCGTCGGGCGAACCGACCAAAAACACATTGTCCGGTTTCAGGTCGCGGTGAACGACGCTGGCGGTGTGGGCCTCGGCCAGCGCGGAGGCAACCTGATTCACGATCTGGACGACCGTCTGCAATGGGATCGGTCCGCCCCGCTCGATCCGGGTGTGCAGGTCCTCGCCCTCCAGGAACTCCATGACCAGGTAAGGCTCGCCCGCGGGCCCGAACCCGAGGTCGAACACCTTCACGACGTGCGGGTGGTTGAGCTCGCTCGTCACCTTGGCTTCCCGGCGGAAGCGCGCCGACAGCTCGGGATACGCCAGCAGCCCGCGGTGCATGACCTTCACGGCCACGCGCTTGCCGGCCCCGGCGTGATGGGCCTCGTACACCGCGCCCATTCCGCCCTCACCCAGCAGCCGGGTCAGCCGATACGTCCCGCCCAGCACCGTGCCGGGGGGTAGAACTTCGCTGGTCTGGGGATCAGGCATCACGCGGATCGTGAGACACGCTGACCGCCACGATATCAGAGCAAAGCCGGCGCGCAGAACCACCTTCGTGGCCGCACGGATCCCGCGCGTTCATTCGGTGACAGACGCGCAAAAGGACTTATCCTGTCGCGCATGGCGATGACGACGACGTCGAGCGGACTGCAGTACGAGGACACCCACCCCGGGACGGGGGCGGCGCCCGCCCAGGGGCAAACCTGCGTGATGCACTACACGGGCTGGCTGTGGGTGAACGGTGCCAAGGGGACGAAGTTCGACAGCTCCCTGGATCGCGGCCGCCCGTTCTCGTTCCCGCTGGGTCAGGGGCGCGTCATCAAAGGTTGGGACGAGGGCGTGGCGAGCATGAAGCAGGGCGGCAAGCGCACCCTGCTCATCCCGCCGGAGCTCGGCTACGGCGCACGAGGCGCGGGCGGCGTCATTCCGCCCAACGCCACGCTGGTGTTCGAAGTCGAGCTCCTCGAGATTCAGTAGCGCGCGGCGCGCGCGCGACGAATGCGCTCAGGTGCCGTGTGTGAACGCCGCCATGCGCTTCTTCATCTCTTCTGGCGACACGTCCTCGACGTGCGACCCGATGGTCCAGATGTGGCCGAACGGATCCTCCAGCGTACCCGTCCGATCGCCGTAGAACTGGTTCGTGACGGGCCGCCTCACCGTTCCGCCCGCGTCGATCGCGCGCTTCCATCGTGCGTCGACGTCGTCCAGGTAGATCATCAGCCCGCAGGTGGTTCCTCCCAGCGTCTGCGGGCTCTTGGCGACGGCGTCCGCCATCTCGGGCATCTCGTCCGCCAGCATGACGTGCGAATCACCGATCTTGATCTCGGCGTGACCGACGCGGCCGTCGGGCATGTCCATGCGCACGACCACCTCTGCGCCGAAGGCGCGCTGGTAAAACTCCAGGGCCTTGGCGGCACCTTTGACGCTGAGGTAGGGCGTGACGTTGTGGTATCCGGCCGGTACGGGGCTGACTTTCGTGGACATGGCTCCCTCCCTTTTCCTGCGCTGCGCGCAGCCCGGGAGGATAAGTCGAACCCCGCGCCCCCTCCCGCAACATTTTCCGCATCGGCCCCGGGCTGGAACCCGCCGGGGCGCCGGGGCGCTCGGCTGACCTGTCGCGGCGCGACTTTTGTGGCCCGGTTTCGCGGGCTGACGGGTCTTCTATAGAGTGACCACAGTTGTCGCGACCGAGGGTCAGCTCCTCCCGTGGCATACTGCGCCCCAGGGTATGCCACTCGTCCCCGCAGCTTTGGACGCCGCCCGCGCCGGCCAGCCGCCCAGCTCGGTCGGCGCTCCGGCGGCTAAACCGGCGGCCGCGGCAAACGCGCCGGCGAGCCGGCCCCAGGAGATCGAGCTCGTGGCGGCGCTGTGTCGCGGGGAGCCCTGGGCCGCGCAGGAGGTCTGGGGTCGACACGCGGCCGGCGTACGGCGCCTGATCGCGCGCGCTCTCGGCCCGCGCCCAGAGGTCGAGGACCTGACGCAGGAAACGTTCATGCGCGTGTTTTCGCGCATCAGTGCCCTGCGCGACACAGCCGCCCTGCGCGAATTCGTCCTCACGGTCGCCGTGAACGTCCTCAAGCAGGAGCTCCGGCGGCGGTGGGTGCGACGCAAGGTTTTTCTCTCGGACACCGGCTCGGTCCCTGACATCGAGGCGCCCAGGGCAGACCCCGAAGCCCGGGAAGCGCTGGCACGGTGCTATGCGATCCTCGACAAGCTCGGCGCGCGCGAGCGCACCGCGTTCGTCCTGCGCCACATGGAGGAGCGGACCCTCGAAGAGGTCGCGAGCGGCCTCGGCGTCTCGCTGAGCACCGCGAAGCGGCTCGTCAGCCGGGCCACGGCGCGCGTCGCCAAATCCGTGGGCACCGACGAGGGACTACGCAGCTTCTTCGACCAGGGTCGTCAGGCGACAGACCGGTCGCGGGCGAACCCCACCATCACCGAACAAGCGAGCACCAAAGCCCATGTCAGCCGATAATTCTCAGCAACCAGACGGCCTGGACGCGGGAACCGCGAGCCTGGTGGCGTTCCTCATCGACGAGGTGCAGGCCCCCGCGCCAGCCGACCAGGAGAGCGGGCGAGCGGTGCAGATCCTGTCGGCCGCGCGCACCCGCGAAGCGCGCCGTCGACGCGTCCGTCGCACGTTCGGCGTCGGCGCCGCGCTGGGAGCCTGCGCGGCGGCGGGGCTGGTGGCTTGGACCGCGGCGAGCCGCCTCCCCACGCTGAGCTACACCGTGGATGGCGCGGCTCCCCCTGTCGACGGATACGTCCTGCCCTCGGCAGCGCACGAGCCTGAGCTCGCGTTCTCGGATGGGACCGACATTCGCTTCATGCCGCGGGCGCGCGCCCGGGTCGTGGAGGTCGGTAAGCGCGGGGCGCGATTGACGCTGGAGGAGGGGCGCGCCCACGTGCACGTCGCCCACCGGCCGGGAGCCGACTGGCAGGTTCAGGCAGGCCCGTTCGTCATTCATGTGCATGGTACGGCCTTCTTCGTCGAATGGAACGCCAGTCAGGCGCGCCTCGATGTCCAGATGGAAAGCGGCGTCGTGTCGGTGGACGGCCCTCGTCCCAGCGACACGGTTACGCTGCGCGCCGGACAGTCGCTGTCGGTGCGAGCGGAGGCGCCGCGCGTGTTGTCGATGACGCAGCCGAGCCTGCCGGCCCATGCAGCCGCGGCGCCGCTGCCAGCCAATGCTGCTGGCGCCCTCCAGCCGGTGCCGCCCGATTCGCCGCCGGCGCCCGATCAGCCGGCCGCGACCCAGAGGGCGCGGCCCCCCGCCAGCGCCGGCTCGGCGCGCGCGCGCTGGTCGGATCGGCTCGCGGATGGGGAAGCGGCCGGCATCGTGGCGGAAGCGCAGCGGCGCGGGATTGGCAACGTGCTCGGCGCCGCCAGCAGCGAGGACCTGGCCGCGCTGGCGGACGCCGCCCGATTTCGAGGACAGGAACGCCTGGCCCGGCGCGTGCTCCTCGCGCAGCGAGAGCGCTTCCCGGGGACGTTGCGAGCTCAAGAAGCTTCGTTCCTCCTCGGGCGGCTCGCCGACGGTCCAGCCGGCCGGGCGGCTGACGCGCTCGCCTGGTACGACCGTTACCTGCACGACGCACCTTCCGGCGCCTATTCGGCCGAGGCGATGGGCCGGATGATGATCGTGCTCGAGCGCCAGCAGCGGATCGACGAAGCGCGAACCGTCGCGACGGCGTATCTGCGCCAGTTTCCGCAAGGCGTGTACGCCCGGGCGGCGCGGGCGTTGACTTCGCCGGACCGGTGAGTGTCCCATGACCTCCGAATGAGGCCCCGGCGCTTCGCGGCCGCCATCGCACTCGTCGCTCTCACCGTCGCGCCCGCGGCGGCAGCGGCGCCCGCCACGCCGGCGATCGGTCGCGTGCGGCTGTTGCAGTCGAGCGCGATGTCCCCGACCGCGCGGCGATGCTTGACCTTGCTGCGCGAGGAGCTGACGGCCGGCGGCTTCGAGGTCACGATCGGCGAGTTCGCGGCGGGCGACGAAGCGCGGTGGATGGTGGACCCTCCGACGCCTGAAGACGGCTCGCTGGCCACCATCACGCTCATCGGCAACCCGGACGAGCAAGCTGCCGAGCTGTGGGTCGTCGACGGCGTCGCCGGGCATGCTGTCCTCCGGCGCCTGCTGGTCCCGGCCGCCGCCGGAACGCACGATGACGAGGTCTTGGCGATCCGCACCTTGGAGTTTCTGCGCGCCAGCGCGCTCGAGCTCGCCCGTGGTGCCAGCGCGGCGAACAGCCGGCCGGTGGCCAGCGCGCCCAGCGGCGTCGAAGCGGCCGCACAGCCGATGCCCCCGCGGTCACCGTCGTCCGTCTCTTTCGAGATTGGTCTGGGCCTGCTGGAAAGCTCGGGCTCTTTGGGGCCGGCGTACCTGCCGCTCTTGCGGCTGCGCGCAAGCCTGCCATCGGTGTTGGAGGCCCGCCTGACCGTCGCCGGTCTGGGCACGCGGCCGGAGCTGACGAACGAGAGAGGAACCGCCACGGTCGCCAGCAGCTTCGGTCTGTTCGAGCTGCGGAGCGCCTTTCGCCGTGGTCACGCCCTGCGCCCCGCGGTCGGAATCGGGGCCGGCGCCCTGGTGGTGCAGGTCGAAGGCAGCGCCAAGGGCCTCCCCTACGGCCCCTCGAGCGGCCACGCCTGGTCCGCCTTGTTCGATGTCGGCGCCGGTCTCACGCTGTCCGTCAGTCGGCGGTTCGCCGTGGCCATCGAAGCGCACGGACAGATCGCCACGCCCTACCCGACCGTACGATTTTCCAACCAGGAGGCCGCTCGCATCGGCCGGCCTGCGCTGCTGGCCTCGCTGACCCTGGTGACGTCTCTGTGAGTCTTCTCCGATTGGTGACGCGGCCGACTGTCGGTGCGCTCGTGCTGCTGGCCTGCCTGGCGGGCTGCGGGCCGGCACCGATCACCGCTGTATCGATCGTCCACCGTAGCCTGGCGGACGGACTGGTTGCGCACTGGGCCTTCGACGAGCAGAGCGGCACGACGGTCACCGACGGCACCGGCCATGGGCACGACGGCCAGCTCACCGGCGGGACCTGGACCGCGGGCCACTTCGGGAAGGGGGAGCTGGGGGGGCTGCGCCTGCAGCCCGGCAACAGCGTCATCTTCCCCGCTTTCCCTCAGGCAACGGCCGACTGGACCGTCTCCGTCTGGATCAAGCTCTCCCAGGCAGACCGGGATGCCTTCACTGCGGACAGGGCCGTTCTCCTTGGCTCCGAGCGGCGGGGCATGGGTGGTTGGGAGATCGAATTCGACCCGCGGCCCGGCTTCGAATGGCTGGAAGCTTCGTACTACGTCGCGCCCCCCACCAACGACTACGTCGTCCTCGACTGCAAATGCATTGCGACCGATCGCTGGATGCACTTCGTGGCGGTGTTCGACACAAGCAACCACCACTTCAGCCTCTATCGCGACGGCGTCCGGGTCGACGGCTCGGCTTTACCGGCCCCCATCCTGGCCGGGTCGACGGACCTGGCCATTGGCCGCTGGGACCAAGGGGAGCGTTCGTTGTCCGGCGTGATCGACGATTACGCCGTCTGGTCGCGGGCGCTGACCGACGACGAGGTCCTGGCCGTCTACGCGCAAGCCGTGCCGGACTCGCCCTGAAGCGTCGGCGCTCAGGCCTGCGCCGGGCGATGGCGCCGCCTGACCAGCCGTTCGATCACCCCCCAGGTCCCGGGGGTCGGGGGCTCGGCCGCCAGCGCGCGGCGGGCCGCCTCGGCGAACGAGAGGCGGCTCGCGCGGCCGATCCGCCGCCAGAACCGGTCGTCGCGGGCCAGCAGATCGTGCGTCAGCCCGACCACCACCTCGCGCGCGACCGACCACCGCGCGCGGGTGACGAACCTGACCCAATGCGACGACAGGCGCGGCGTGAGCACGGGGACCTGGATGGTGAGGGGCGGGGCCAGCTGCATCTGCCGGGCGGTCTCGTCCAGGATCTCGCGGCCCGAGAGCACCTCCGGGCCCGGCAGGTCGAAGGACCCGCTTTCGCCCTCCGGCAGCTCGAGGGACGCGACCAGCGCGGCGACCACGTCGTCGATGGCGACGGGCTCCGTGCGTGAGCGCAGCCAAGACGGGAGCACCATCACCGGCAGCCGGGCGGCCAGATCGCGGACGATCAGCCAGCTCAGGCTGCCGTAACCGATGATCATGCTGGCGCGGAGCTCGATGGTGGGAACGGGGCTCGCGCGCAACGTCTCGCCGACGGCCAGGCGGCTGCGCAGGTGGCTAGAGGCTTCGCCGGCCGGCGCCACACCGCCGAGGTAGGCGATCCGCCGGACGCCCGCGCGGGCGGCAGCCTCGGCGAAATGGCCGGCTTCCTCGACCTCCCGCTGCGCGAAGTCTTTCCCGTCCCCCATCCCGTGGACCAGGTAGACCGCTGCCTGCACACCCTCGAGCACGCGCCCGCTGTCGGCAGCGCTGGCGACGTCGCCCTGGACCCATTCCACGCCCGCGAAGGGCGGGCGGGCGCGAGCCAGTCGCCGCGTCAGGCTGCGCACCTGCCACCCCGCCGAAACGAGTTTGGGTTCCACCGCTCGGCCCACGAACCCGGTGGCGCCGGTCAGCAGCACGATTCGGCCTCGCGCTGGCGATCATCACAGTTACTGGGGGCCTGCGAGCGGCCTGTCAAGGACGCGACGACGGGCGGCGAAGGGATCAATGTGCGGCTTACGGCGCTGTCCATCGTGTGCCGCCAAAGACGATCCGGCGCGGAGGAACCTGGGGCTCAGGCGAGGATGACGAACTGCTGTGCGGCGAGATCGAGTTGGACGAACAGCGATCCGTCGGGAGCGCGGGGTTGTACGGTCACCGAGCCGCTGCCGCCGTAGAGAAACGTCAGTCGGTCGCCGGGGCTGTGCAGGGTCGAGTCGATCACCACCCGATCGTGGCGGGGCGCGGTCGACACGTTGTAGGCGACCAGCACCTCGCTGCCGTAGAGAATCCGCGAGAACGCCAGCGTGTAGTCGCTGCCGAAGGGGAGGCCGAACGTCACGCCGTCGCCGGAGATCTGCCGGAAGTACATGCGGCCAAACCGGAGCGGCGGGCGCGCCCGCGCCACCGCCGCGATCTTGCCGACCTCCTGATAGATGCGGCACTCCGTGTTGAGCAGGCTGGCCGCTGCCGGCGACGAGCGATCGAACATGGCTTCTCGGATCGCCTCGTCGTTCCCCTGGCCGGAGAAGCCCTGCTCGGTTCCGTAGTAGATGCACGCCGTCCCGAGCGCGCAGAGCAGATACCCGAGTCCGCCGATGACCTGGTCGTCGGTCGCACCATTCGCGAAGCGCCCGGTGGGCTGCCAGAAGGAGTCGTGGTTGTCGAGAAACGTGACCAGGTAACGGCCAATCTCGCCCCGGTTGAGGGCCCGCTTCTCTTGGTCGCCGAGCCGCCGAAAGATGGATGCCGGGTCGGCCTTACCCTTGAGCACCCGCTTGAGCGGCTCGTTCTGCGAGTTTCCTTGGGCCAGCCGAAAGTCGAGGATGGAGTCGATGCCGAAGAAGACGGTTTCGCTTCCGTCGATCACCGAGGTGTTCTGCCCGATGTAGCGGTCGATGACGGCATCGTCGGGGGTGGCCAGCTCGCCGAAAAGGAAGAACCGGCGCTTGCCGAGGGCGTACGCGTACTCGCGCACGTTCGAGCTGAATCGCGAGCAGGCGAGCTCGCCCATGTGCTTGACGGCGTCGACGCGGAAGCCGTCGACGTCGGCCTCGCGGATCCAGTAGCAGTGGGCGCGGATGAGAACGTTGATCAACTCCGATCCGGCCTGATCGTCGTCGTTGGCGTAATCTTTGAGCCCACTCAGGTCGCCGTGTTGGTTCTCTGGGTAGGCGTCGTACCCGCCCGACGAGATGTTGCCGCGCCGGTGGTAGTAGCGCGGGTCGCGCAACTCTGCCGGCAGGGGCCGGTCGGACCGCCGCCACGCGTCCAGCGGGAATTGCTGGTCGTTGGCGTAGCCATAGGAGGCGTCGAACGGGTACTGCCAGTTGTCGCCCGAGTGGTTGATGACCACGTCGAGGATGATGCGCATCGGCCAGGGCTCCCCTTTGCGGACGTAGCCATGTGCCGCCTCGACGAGGTCGATCAGATCCTGCTTCGTCCCGAAGTTGGGATCGATGTCGAGGTAGTTGTTGATGTTGTAGCCGTGGTACGCGCCCGGGTTGTTTTCGAACACGGGCGACAGCCAGATCGCCGTACATCCGAGGCCGGCGATGTAGTCGAGGTTGCGCGTGACGCCCGCGATCTTGCCGCCGTAGAACCCCGCGCCCGCGCCGACGCCCGCGCTTCGGCCCGCTTGCGAGATCGCGGGGCGGGCCCGGCCGTCATGAAAGCGATCCACCAGCGCGAAGTAGATGAACTCTTCGCGCCACTCGCGCTCCAGGCCGAAGTAGCGCTTGCCCGCCTTCGGCGACAAATCGAGCCCCGCCACCGTCTGAGGTCCAGCCATCGTCGCTCCTTGTCGGCAACAACGTCCTCGGCGTCGAACATTTCAATTCGCGCGGCCGCCTAAGCCGATGCCTGATCCCTCCCTCTTGATCCCTCCCCCTTCCCGGGCGCCCGGCGGCACCAACGCGTCGGTGTCGACCGACTTACTTCGCTAGACTCTTCCAGGCGCCGGGCGTGTAGCAAGAAAGAGTTCCGCGCCCGGAGCTGTCGGACATCGGCACGCACATGCAGAATCCGGATGACGGCGCGCCGTGTTCATCGCGGAACGCCAGCGCAGTCTCGGACCCGCACGGCCGGCAAGCCGGAAACCCGCATGCTCCGCCATGCGCCGGCAGCTTCCGCCCGGAGGGATCGCTCGGATCCGGCGGGCATGCCTTCGCCTGTTTCGCGTCGTAGCAGTCGTTTCCAAGCGGCCCAACCTCGCCCGGCGCCGAGGCCGGCATCGAGCCGTTCGCTGCCGGGTTGGTGGGCTCGGCCACCGGCGCGGCGGGTGGACTCGCGCGGTGACAGGCCGGCGTGAGCCCGGCGAAGAGCATCAGGATCACGACGGTCGAGGGGTGGAGCACGCGGGTCCGTCGCATTCGCGGCATTATAGCGCGATCCGGTTGAGACCTGGCCGAGCTACCATTGGTGCCGCCAAGAGGGCAGGCGTCCTGTTCCTGGGTGCGGCCGAATCTCATAGAAAGGCCTGCGGTATAGTGCCGGCGTGCGCATGACACCGGTCCAAGCGAAGTGGCTGGTCCTAGCCGTGATGGCCTTTCGGGTCGCCGTGGCCAGGGCGGATACGGCGCGCAGGCCATCCGAGACAGACGATGCGCTCATGGAGCGCGTCCTCGGACCTGACGCGCAACTCGCCCAGAAGGTCGTCCGCTCGAACGAAATCGCGGGTGGCAAGCTCGTCCTCATCGGATTCGTCAACACCGCCGACAACAATTTGGTCGGGCACCTGCTGATCGAAAAGTCCCCGGACCATTTCGAGCACGCCTCCTTCCCGAGCTGCGACGAGGAAGGGGGCCCGCCGGAGCTCATGGCCGTGTTTTTCGCGCGCACCGTCAAGGGGGGCGGGCGAGACCTGGCGGTGCTCTGCGGCTGGCACTACGGAGGACAAGCGAACAATGGGGCGGTCTACGCCGCCCAGTTCTATCGGATCGAGGCGAGCGGACCGAAGGTCACCGCTACGTCACTCGAAGGCCTGAACAAACAGTTCCTCACGTCCGACATGTACGAAAGCAACAAGCGCGGCAAGTGGGTCAGAACCGGGAAGCCGACGTTCACGACCGTCGCCGAGATCAAGAAGCGGCTGACGAAGATGGGCTTGCCCCAATAGACTCAGAGAAACCGTCCGCCGTGAAGGCCAGATCTCGCCAGATTGACCACCGCCGCGTGGCAGAGAGCATTCAGCGCGGTCTTTCGCCGAGACTCCCGAATCAGAAACCCGTCCTCCGACGCGTTTATTTTCTTCGTCAGGGCATGATACTGCTCGGCGTCTGCGAGGTGGTTCAAGTTGTGGGCGTCCCAGAACCAGCCGGCCGATAGTGCGGCGTACTCATGCGTCGCGACCAGGTCGGGTTTGTTGACGGCGTCGACCTTGGAGTCGCGGGCGAACGCAGCGTAGTTGTTCCTGAAGGTCAGGTGAATGAGACCGCGCCCGCGGTACCGCCATCCATCCCCGCTCTGGTGTCACCGTTGCCTCCGCGATTGGCATAAACCTTATTGGCGAGACCCTCGGCGTTGCGCAGATAGGGCATCGCCTGTTCTGCCGTCTTGAAGATCTTGAATAATTTCAAGAGCCGATCAGTGGTCGTGTACCTCATGGCTTCTTCGGTTTGCGTCAGATTGTTCGATTCATGGGCGGTCTGCCCCAGGAACGCGGCCATCCGTCGAAGCGTCTTGTTGATCTCATATCGCTGGCAGGCGGCGTTCAGCGGCCCCACCCATTTGTCGACCCCTGCTGCAGCGGGCAGACAGTGCTGTAGAAGCGTGGCCGTCAGCCCATCGGGCAGCGGGAGCAGCTCGATGTCATCGCGAAGCTTCCCTTCCAGATGCAGCGGAGCGAGGTGCGGTCGGGCGTGAGCGGCGTGCGCCGCTGCATGTCCATGACCGTTGCCGTGGCCGTGCTTGTACACACTCTGCCGCACGCCCATGCGTCGATTCTCATCGAGTTGACGAATCCCAGCAAGGGCGAATTGCGCCATGGGAATATCCGGGCTGACGAAGCGTTCTCCGATGGCCATGGCTACCGGACCGGACATCGCTCGCCGCCCGCACGCGACAGTTATAGTGGCGCCCGGTGGCCGAACCGTGAGAGGACGACTGGTATGAGCGTGGCACCTTTCGGCGAGCGGCTGCTGGCCATTGAAGGTTCGTTCCCGGCAGGGACGTTCACCGTCGAGCGGTTGAGCGGCCGGGAAGGGCTGAGCCAGTGCTTCACGTACGACGCCGTTCTGCTCAGCGACTCGCCGACCTTCGACATCGGCTCGCTGATCGGTGACACGGTCGCGATTCGTGTCGACCGCGGTGAAAAGGATCCACGCTACCTGCACGGCGTCGTGACGCGGGCCGCTCTGGTCGGCACCTTCGACCGACACGCCCGGTACACCATCCACATGGTCCCCTGGTTCCACCTCATGTCGGGGAGGGTCAACAATCGGATCTTCCAGAACAAGAGCGTGCCGGACATCGTCAAGGCGCTGTTCCGCGAGCACGGTTTCGCGGATTTCGAGGAACAGCTCTCTGAGGATTATCCGGAGCGGGAATTCGTCGTCCAGCACCGGGAATCGGATTTCAACTTCGCGTCGCGGCTGCTGGAGAAAGCCGGCATCTACTACTTCTTTCGGCACGAGCAGGGGCGCCACGTTCTGGTGCTGGCCGACGGGCAGACCGCGCATCAGACGGTCCCGGGATCCGATACCATCGCCTTCCATCCGGACGGCTCAGCGACGCCTTCCACCGCTGAGACGTTGAACCGATGGGAGTTTGCACTGCAGTGGCGCCCAGACACGGTGGCCAGCAGCGACTTCGACTTCGAGCGGCCGCGCGCCGACCTGAGCGCCCGCGCGCAGGGTCCTGACGTCTTCAAGCAGGCCAGCCTCGAGGTGTTCGACTTCCCGGCGGGGTATACGCAGCAGCCCGACGTCGACACCCACGTGCGAAACCGGCTGACGGCGCAGTTGAATGATGCCGAGATCTGGACCGCGTCGGGTGACGTGCAGAGCCTGGGCGCCGGTGATCTGTTCACGCTCTCGGACTTTCCCAACGACGATCAGAATCAGCAGTACCTGATCGTCGCCGCGTCCTTCGAGGCATTGAACAACGCGCACGATACCGGGGCGGATGACGACGCCGGTTATTTCCGCTCGTCGTTCACGATCATGGACGCGGTCGATTCGTTTCGACCGTCGATGTCGACGCCCATCCCCCGCGTCGATGGCCCCCAGACCGCCATCGTGGTCGGCGAAGCGGGCGAGGAGATCACGACCGACAAGTACGGGCGTGTGAAGGTGCAGTTCCACTGGGATCGCGAGGGGAAGAGCGACCAGGACAGCTCGTGCTGGGTGCGGGTGGCGCAGGTCTGGGCGGGGTCGGGGTGGGGCGCGATGCACATCCCCCGCATCGGGCAGGAGGTGATCGTCGAGTTCCTGGAGGGGGATCCGGACCGACCGATCATCACCGGGCGCGTCTACAACGCGGACAACATGCCGCCCTACACGCTGCCCGACAACAAGACCCAGAGCGGGATCAAGTCGCGCAGCACCAAGGGCGGCGGCCCCAGCAACTTCAACGAGATTCGCTTCGAGGACAAAAAGGGCAGCGAAGAGCTTCACGTCCAGGCCGAGCGCGATCAGTCGACGCACGTCAAGCGCAACCAGTCGATCAGCGTCGACGGCGACCGCAGCGTGAGCGTGGGCGGCAACGAGACGCATTTCTGTCACCGGCACGCGCACCTCGACCATCACCAAGAAAGAGACGCAGATCTTCAAGGCCGACCGCGAGATGACGGTGACCGGCGCGGACGTCGAAGCGGTCGACGCCGGCCGCCAGGTGACGATCAAGCAGGGCGACGCGCTGACCGTGATGGGGTCCGACAAGATCGACGCCATTCACGGCAACTACGACGTCACAGCCGACAAGTCCTTTCAGGTCACCCAGGCCGCCAACTCGCTGCTGATCAAGGACGCGGTCACAATCCAGTCCGTCGGCGACATCGACCTCAAGAACGACGGCTGCGAAATCTTGGCAGCCGAGGGCGGCAAGCTGCAGGTGACCGCGCTGCAAGAGATTCAGCTCAAGTGCGGCCCCGCGAGCATCACCCTCAAGATGGACGGCTCGATCGTCCTCGACGGCATAACCGGCATTCAAGCGACCTCCGGCCCGAGCCAGTTCAAATTGGCTCCCGACGGGGCAACGCTGCAGGGCCCGCAGGTCGGATTGACCGGCATGGCGCTGGTGCAGATCGCCGCGCCGATCATCAAGGTGGGTTGATGCGGTCAGCGTCCGGGCGGCTGCGCGTCCACGGCGGCACGGATCCCGTCGAGGATGTGCGGGTACACGTCGTCGGTCAGCTCGTCGTAGCAAAGCGGGTTGTCTTCGTGGGCGGCGTCCCAACCGAACAACTTGTGGCCGATGACGTCGACGACCGCGGTCTTGTTGCGGCGCCATTGGTGGGGCTGACTGCTGGCCGCCAGCGATCGGTGCAGGCGGTTCGTCCACACGTCGCATCGGGCTGCGCCCAGGTCGGCGCACAACCGCTGGTCCAGTCGAGCACACGGATGCAAGCCGCCGCGCCGCAAGGTACCGGTGAGATCCGGCAGCATCCAGATCGCCAGGAAAAGCACGACTGCCAATGACGCCGCGACCTTATAAACGCGCACCGCGCGCGGAACGGGCGGCCGCGGCTCGGTCGACACGGGACTAGGCATGGACGCCATCTTAAAGCCGCTGGAAACGGTTCAGGAAGCGCTGAACTGGTATCTGGCGGCGTCGGAACAACGACTGCTGTACATCCAGGCCTCGGAAGCCCTGCGCCTGCCGATCTTGTCCAAACTGGCGGGTCTGGAAGGACAGCCCCGCTGCAAACGAGCCGTGGTGGTGCTGGAAGCCGGCGTCGATCCCGACGACGGCGGCTGGGCGACCCGCGCCGAGGAGCTGGCTCAAGCCCTTTCGGAGGCGCGCGACCGAGCGGCCGCCGCGGATCCGCCGTTGGTCATTCGCCCGCTGGGCCCGCTGGTCGGCGCCTCGACGCCGGCGGCGGCGTTTGCCCGGTTGCTTC
This sequence comes from uncultured Pseudomonadota bacterium, assembly GCA_963737345.1. Taxonomy (GTDB): domain Bacteria; phylum Myxococcota_A; class Polyangia; order Fen-1088; family Fen-1088; genus JADGRB01. Next base: position 1,337,954 of record CAVTSM010000003.1, read on the forward strand.
GGGCAGCGCTGGATGCGGTTCAACCACCGTTGCAGGGGCTGCTGGTCGTGTTCGCGCCAGCCTGGGTCAGCGACGCCGCCGGCTGGCGAACCGACCTGGGCGCTCTGCTCACCCGTCCGGAGTTGGCGGGCGCCCGATTCGTCGCGGTGGATCCGGAAGACGGGCCCGCGCGCCCGGTGGCCGAGGCGCTGGGGGCCCGCGCCGAGATCGCCGACGGCCGCATCGACGCGGCGGCGGCGCGACAGGCGATGGCCGCGATGGTGGCCGCCATGGCGGCAGCTCCGCCGGGTGCGGATGGTGCGCGTGCAGCCGGAATGGCCGGACCGCGCGAGCCGCCGCCGCCCCGGATCAACCGGCCGCCGCCGCTGACGGCGCCCCAGCGCCAGCGCGCGATGGCTGAGGCCGGCCTGCCCGAGGCTTACGGCGATGCGGACGTCATGCAGCGGATCCGCGTCGCGATCATGCAGGCGGCCGAGGCGATGGGCGACGGGCGCGCGCCCGACGCTGTCCGTCTGCAGCGCGAGGCCCGCGACTTGGCTGCGGGCGCTCGGCTGGTGCGGGAGCCGGTGCTGTTCGAGATCATGATGGGCGCGTACGCGCTGCAAGGGGGCGCGCCCGAGCACGCCATCACCGCGTTCGATGCGGCCGCCCGGCGCGCCGAAGAACGCAAGCTGCCCGAGCTGGGCGCTCAGGCGCTGTTGTCGAAGGGCGGCGCGCTGCTGATGCTGAAGGACGCCGAGAAGGCGGCGCTGGCCTACGCCGAGGCTGGCCGCGTGGCCGGCGTGGCTGCGGCGCCATTGGCGATCGAGGGATACCGCATGTCGGGGACGTTGCTGGCCGGTTTGCGGCGCGAGCAACAGGCGATCGCCGTCTGGCAGCGCGCGCTCGAGATCGCCGACGGCATCCCGCCCAAGGACCGCAAGGCGACCACCGCGCCGGAGGTGGCACGCGCCCTGGCCGGCGTTTGCCGCAAGCACGGCTTGCGCGCGCAAGCGGAGGCGCTGGAGGCGCAGGCCGCCGAATTGGAAGCGCCGCCCCAGGCGACCGCGGGGGGCGGCTGATGCTGGCATCCAAGTGGTACGACCCGGTCCTGGGCGTCGACATCCACATCATCCTGGTTCCGACGCCGGTCGGACCGGTTCCGACGCCGCTGCCAAACCCGTTCGTGGGAATGGTCTTCGACCCGGCTGGAATGGTGTTCGCGGTCGGGTTCGGTGCGGCCACCGGCGGGGTCAGCTTCACGCTGGTCAACAGCCTGCCCGTCACGAACACCGGGACCGGGGCGACCAACAAGCTCACGTTGCCGCACCTGCCGATCCCGGGACCGTTCCAGATACCGCCGTCCGACAGCGCCGACCTGATGTTCGGCGGCCTGCAGGTTCACTTCGGCGGCAGCCATGTCGTGCGGTTGGGCGACGTCGCGCTGTCGTGCAACGACCCCGTCGAGATGCCCACGTCGACGGTGCTGGTCATTCCGGCCGGGCCGCTGGTGATCGTCAATCGCCCGCCGTCGCCCGACATCATGGGGCTGGTGTTCTTGGCCGGCGGCAAGCTGACAGCGGCCCTCTTGGCCAAGGCTGCCAAGCTGGGCAAGAAGCTCTTCGCCGCCTTTCGGGCCCTGCAAAAGGAGAGCAAGTTCTTCGCGGGGCTTTCCGAAAAGCTGGCCCTCAAGGCCGAGGGGAAGCTTTCGCGCGCGCGTTCGGCCTGGAATCGCGCCGTCTGCTTCTTGACCGGCCACCCCGTCGACGTGGCGACCGGGCGCATGGTGACCGACCACCTGGACGTCGAGCTGCCCGGCGTCCTGCCGCTGCGGTTCGAGCGCTTCTACGATTCATCGCTGGCCTGGCGCGAAACCTCGGTCGGGTTTGGATGGTCGCATTCGTTGGACCAGGCCGTCTGGCCCGAGCGCGGCCGGGTGGTCTATCGGACCGAGGACGGGCGGGAGGTCGAATTCGGCACGCTGGACCTGCCGGACCGCGTGCTGTCGCAGGGGCAGGCGCTGTACCACAAGATCGAACGCCTGACGCTGCGTTGCCTGGGGCCGTGGCGCTACGAGGTCGAGGACGCCGAGGGCCTGGTCCGCGAATTCGCCGCGGTGCCGGGCCGGACCGGCGAGGCGCGCGTGGCGGTGCTCACCCGCAAGCGGACGCGCGGTGGCCAAGAGCTTCGGTATGGGTACGACGCGCGGGGCCTCCTGGCCGAAGTCGCCGATGAAGCGGGCCGCCGGTTGGTGCTGCACCACGATCGGCAGGGGCGGCTGGTGCGGATCGACGCGGTCGGCAGCGACGGAGCGACCACCACGCCGGCGCGGTTCGCGTACAGCGCGACCGGCGATCTCATCGAGGCCACCGACGCGGGAGGCGCTGCCTATCGATACGAGTACGTCACCCATCTGATGGTGAAGGAGACGAACCGGATCGGGCTGTCGTTTTACTTCCAATACGACGGTCTCGGCTCGGCGGCGCGCTGCATCCGCACCTGGGGGGACGGCGGCATCTACGACCACGTCATCACCTACGACACCGCCACTCGGCGGACCCTGGTCGAAAACTCGCTGGGACAAGTCACGCTGTACCAGATGGACGCGGCCAACCAGGTCGTGTCCGTCACCGACGCCTTGGGCGGCGAGACGACGTACGCCTACGACGACCAGACCGGCCAGAAAGTCGCGGAGACCGACGCCGCCGGCGGCGAAACGACATACACGTACGACGCGCGCGGCAACTGCACGCGGGTGGTCGCGCCGGGCGGCGCGATGATCGAGGTCGAGTTCGACGACCGGAATCTGCCGGTGGTGGCGCGCGACGCGCTCAAGAACCAATGGCAATGGGGCTACGATCGCCGCGGGCAGCTGGCCGGGCGCATCGATCCGCTGGGACGGCGGACGCAGTTTCAGTGGGAGGGCGGCCGATTGGTCGGCCTTACCGACCCGGCCGGCCAGCAAACGCGCCTCGCCTACGACCGCAACGGCAACCTGAACGCGATTCGCACCCCCGACGGCAGCGAGAGTCGCTGGTCCTATGACGGGCTTGGCCGCTGCGTCGCCGCCACCGACGCCAAAGGAAACGTGCAGCGGCGCGAGTACGACCTGCTCGGTCGGGTCACGCGCGTCCTCGAGCCGGACGGCAACAGCCGCGAGCTCGAGTACGACGCGGAAGGGAACATCGTGCACGCGCGCGACAAGCAACACGACGTGCGCTTCACGTATCGCGGCATGGGGCGGCTGGCCTCGCGCGCCGAAGCGGGAACGACCGTCGCGTTCGACTACGACACCGAGGAGCAGCTGGTCGCCATCCGCAACGAGCACGGACACGTCTACAAGTTCGAGCTGGGCGCGACGGGGCTGGTCTCGATCGAGAGCGGCTTCGACGGCGTGCGACGGCGCTACTTCCGGGACCCCGCGGGGCGGGTGACGAAGGTGCTGCGCCCGGCCGGGTTGACGACCGAGTACGCCTATGACGGCGCCGGGCGCGTGACCGCCGTGAACCACAGCGACGGCACAGCGGAGGCGTACGCCTACCGCCCCGACGGCGCGCTGGCCGAGGCCAAGAACGACGCGGCGGCGCTGGCCTTCGAGCGGGACCCGCTGGGGCGGGTCGTCAAAGAGATCTGCGGCGACGACTGGGTCGCGTCCGAGTACGACGCGCTGGGGATGCGCGTGCGGGTGCGGTCGTCGAAGGGGCTGGACCAACGAATCCAGCGGAACGCGCTGGGCGATGCCACGGCGGTGCGGGCGGGCACCGGCGCGCAGGGCGCCAGCGCGCGCGACGCCTGGGAGGCGAAGTTCCAGCGGGACGCCGTGGGCCTGGAGGAGGCGCGCACGTTGCCCGGCGGCATCGAATCCAAGTGGGAGCGCGACCGGTTGGGCCGGCCAACCAAGCACGAGATTTGGTCCGGCGGAAAGTTTGCCGGCGCCTGGCAGTACACCTGGGAGCCGAACGATCGCCTGCGCCTGGTCATCGACGCGCTCCGCGGGCCGGTCCAGTACCAGCACGACGCGCTCGGGAACTTGGCGGCGGCCGTCTACGAAGACGGCCGCGTCGACCTGCGCATGCCGGACGCCGTCGGTAACCTGTTCCGGACCGAGGCGCGCACCGACCGCAAGTACGGCCCCGCCGGGCAGCTTCTGGAATCGCGTGAGCCCGACGGCCGCGTGCTGACTTACACCTACGACGCCGAGGGCAACCTCACCCGCAAGGTCGAGGCGGGGGCCGCCGGCGGCGCCGAGCGCGTCTGGACTTACGCCTGGAACGGCGCCGGCATGCTGGCCAAGGTGCTCCGCCCGGACGGCCACGAAGTGACCTTCGCTTACGACGCCTTGGGGCGGCGCCTCGCGAAGACCTTCGCCGGCAAGACCACCCGCTGGGTGTGGGACGGCAACGTCCCCCTACACGAATGGGTGGAACAGGTCGGGGGCGCCCCGCTCGCGCCGGCAGTCGCCGAGGACCCGCTCCTCGACGAGATGGCCGCCCGCCGCCGCCGCGCCGAACAAGCCGCCCACGCCCCGCAGGGCCCCCCGCCCGAAGAAGGCACCCCCACCTCCCCCATCACCTGGCTCTTCGAGCCCGAGAGCTTCGCCCCCATGGCCAAGCTCGTCGGCGACTCCAAGTACGCCATCGTCACCGACCACCTCGGCACCCCGCGCGCCATGTTCGACGCCGCCGGCGCCCAAGTCTGGTCCGCCTCCCTCGACGCCTACGGCAAGCTCCGGAACGTCGAAGGCCAGAGATCCGCCTGCCCCTTCCGGTGGCCCGGGCAATACGAAGACGAAGAGACCGGGCTCTACTACAACCGGTTCAGGTATTACGACCCGAGCGGTGGAGTTTACGTTTCCGCCGATCCGCTCTCGCTCTCGGCGCGGCTTGAATCGTTCGCATATCCGGGCGACCCGCTCATGTGGGGCGATCCATTCGGGTTGACTCCCTGCAAAGCGCCAATCGTCTTAGGCGAGTCAATGAAGGCTAGAGTGGAACCGGTCGCCGACAAGATCGGTGCTGCCACGTTCCAGCCTCGCAGCAAGAATCCGGCGCGCTGGAAACCGAATCAAAAGCGTTGGATACGGGAACAGATAAAGAGTGAGCGGCGCATCTTCGACATCGGCCCCGACCCCACAAGGGCTATTCGCAGCGACTATTACTTAATTGAGCAAAAGGAACTCCAGGACGCCGGGCTCACGAAGGTGTTTAGCGGAGATGTGCCGGTCGACACGCCATCCGGCCCACAAGTGCTTCAAATGTTTGAGTGGACGCGCTGACTTTATGGACACCCAGATCGTTTTGGCCGTTGCGCAAGGTGTGCTGTTCTTGGAGGACTCGCAATCTCCCGTCACGTTCGAGTCGCTGAAGGACTTTGTCGATTGGCAAGAGCACATCCGCCTCACAACTGAGCAGGTGGCGGCGGCGGTCACGTGGCTATGCGAGCGAGGTTGGGCTTCTCGGACTCTCGACAGTGTGTCTGGGTCCGAACGCTTAAAGCAACGTGCGCCGAGAGATTCTCACGGGAAGGTCAGCCTAGGAAAGCGTACGAGTCGCATTTGGCAACGCCTTTTTGACGAGTAGCTTCGCCGGACTGCTATGCACGCCAGGCTGTTTTCACGAGGCCAGCCGTCGAGGTCAGTCGGTGCACTGGATGAGCTGCCAGGTCCCGCACAGGCACTTCATGCTTTCCCCGTCGCAGATCCCTGAGCCCCATGTGGTACAGGGCGCCGCGCACGGCGTCCCGGCGTGCGGTCGCGCGGCGGGGCAACCGTCCGCCGCGGGCGCGGAGCAGCTGAGGCCCCCCGCCGTACACCTGCAGGTCCCTTCGGGGTAGCGGCAGGCGAGCTGCCCAGAGGTCGCCGAGGCGCAGGCGGTCTGGCCGCCGGACCTGGCTTCGCCGAATGAGGCCGGGCAGCCGGACGGGAGGTTGCTGGCGCAGTCGCGTTCGCTGGAGGCGACCGTGTACCAGCCGCCCTGGGAATCGCAGTAAGCGATCGTGTTGCAGCCGTACCACGGGTTGTCCCCGTACTCGCAGAACGTAGCCGACCCGCGCGCGGCGCAAGGCGCGCCGGCGGCGGGGACCGTCGCCGGACAGGCCTGGAGGACAGCCGGACACGTCATCTCCTTTCCGCTGTGACAGCCGGAGGCCCCGGCCACCGCTACCAAGAACGTCCAACCAAGCAACGAGAGACGAGAGCTGACCATGGGCCGATGTTACGCCCGCCGCCGCCGATTTGCGTCCGTTTTGGCCGCCAGGTATGATGTTGTCGCACCTTGCTGCCGGGTCGCGAACACACGGATGCTGAGCGGCACATCGATGCGCTCGAGGAGAACGAACGACGATGAGCGCGCACGAGCAGCCGATCGGATCCGGCCCCGCCAATGGCGAGATTGAGTCTTATGGCGGCAAGACGGTGCTCGTCACGGGCGGTGCAGGATTCATCGGCAATGCCCTGTGCGCGCAACTGAGTCGCGCTGGCGCTGCTGTCCATTCGGTCAGTCGTCGTGAGCTGGGCCCGGCCTCTGCTCAACGTCATTGGCGCGCCGATCTGTCCGAGACCGCGGCTGTCAATGAGCTCATTCGCGCGGTTCGTCCGGCGTACGTGTTTCACCTGGCCAGCCACGTGACGGGCGCAATGGACGTAAAGCAGGTGCTGCCGGGTTTTCGCAGCAACTTGCTGACGACCGTGAACCTGATGTGCGCGCTCACCGAGGTGGGCTGCACGCGCATGATCACGGCGGGCTCGCTGGTCGAGCCGGACCCGGGAGCGGAGCAGAAGATCCCCAGCTCGCCCTACGCCGCCGCCAAGTGGGCAGCCAGCGACTACGCGCGCATGTTTCATGCGCTCTACCAGCTCCCGATTGCAATTGCTCGCATCTTCATGGTCTACGGGCCCGGCCAGCAAGACGAGTCGAAGCTGGTTCCGTACGTGATTCGCTGCATCCTGGCGGGCGGCGTCCCGCAGATCTCCAGCGGCAAGCGCCTGGTTGACTGGGTTTTCCTGGGTGACGTGGTCGCAGGCCTGATGAAGCTGGCCGCTTCGCCGAATGTAGACGGCCAGACGGTCGACCTCGGTTCGGGTTCGGTCGTGACCACCGCCACCGTCGTCGACACCATCTGTTCGCTCATGGCCCCCGATGTGCGCCCGGCGTACGGAGCACTGGCGGATCGCCCACTCGAGCCGCAGCGGGTCGCACGGGTTCAAGAAAGCCAGCGCCTGATCGGCTGGACGCCGAAGGTTGACCTGCGCGAAGGGCTGCAGCTGACCATCGACTCGTACCGTCACGGCAATCGCTAACCCGTCTGATCGCTGTCGGCCGACCTTTTGGGTCGTTGACCTAGCTGCCCATCACGGGCCCCGTGCGCATGTTCGTGCATCCGTGGCGTGAGGCTCGCGATGGGCACCGCGGCCCCACGTCCAGCACGCCAACACCAAGGAGACACTCATGTCACCCACCAGACTTGCAGCCGTTTTGATACCCCTCTTCATGACAGGTGCGGCAGCGGCGCTCGCCGGTACGCCAGCCTCGGGCGGCGCCGGCACCACCGAGCATTCAGCCCAGCTGGGCGAGAGCTTCTCGGCACTGCACGCAGTCAGTCAATGGTCCGTCACCCTGAGTGACATGGCGGAGAAGAGGGCAAAGTCGGACCTCGTGAAAAGCTATGCGCGCACCATCGCCAGTGCCAACCCGACGTTGGACGCAAAGCTGGTGTCGGTTGCCAAGACGCAGGGGATCGACGTGGTTCCCCCGGACACGCAAGGCGAGGAGGGCAAGAGCCTGAGCGAGCGCATGAAGGCCGAGGCGGTGCTGCTCGGCTCTCTCGAGGGCGATGCCTTCGACAAGGAATACATGACCCTAGTCACAAACACTCAGCAGAGCGTCCTCAATCTGCTGAAGGCAAACAAAGGGTCCGCCAAGGATCCGGAAGTCAAGCAACTCATGGGTGAGTTGACGACCACCATCCAGACTCGTCTCAAGACGGCCCAAGACATCATGTCGAAGGTCTACGGCAATCGCATCTGAGACGGAGGGAGGTCATCATGAAACGGAACATTGCAGCAGGTCTTTCCATTGTCGCGGTGGTGCTCGGCGTGGGATGGAAGCTCTCGCGTCGTCCGGCGAGCTCGACCGAGCTCCAGGACATCCGCCTCATCCAGCATTCCGAGCACTCGCACCCGGGCCCCGGGGACGCACTGGCAGGTATTCGCATTCGCTTGAGTCCCAGCGATTTCGGCTACCAGCTCTCGGTGCCGGCTCGCGAGGTTCCGCGAATCTCGTTGGCTGCCGAATAAACCGGGAGGTGTGGCATGAAGCGCTTGCTCCTGGTGGGCGGCTTCAGTTGCCACCTTGCGCTCGTCGTCGCAGGGGGTCTGCATCTCACGGCTCGGCTGCATGGGCCGGTCGGCAGAGGTCTTCGTTTCTATGACCAGCTGTCGGGAGCAGGCGATTCCTATTCCTTCTTCGCTCCCGCGGTAGGCCCCCAGCTGCGGGCGCGGTTTACCCTGGCGTCTCCGCGCGGAGAGCCCTTCGAAGAGACGCTGGAAGCCGGAAAGAGTCGCGAGGTCGGCTTCCGCGTCGGGAATCTCGCGGGGACGATCTACGTCGCGGCCAAGCGCACAGACTTGCGCCGAGCGTTTCTGGGCGCCCTTGCGGCGGGGCGCCTGGGTGCGCATCCGGAAGCGAACCGCGTACAGGTCGACATTGAGGATTGGGTCATGCCCACGATGGCCGAGTACCGGCTGGGCGCACGGCCGCGGTGGCGGTCGTTACACGACGCGACCTTCGTCCGCAAGTCGAGCGGTCCACCGTGAGGTCGCACGGGAGCCGCTGGATGACGAGCCGCGGGATGACGCGCCGCTGGATGACGATCGACAGCTGGTTTCGGCCCGTATCGGCTCGCCCGCTCGCGGGACTCCGGGTGGGGCTGCCGCTGCTCCTGCTCGTTCATCTGGCCTGGCTCTCCGACGACGTCCTCTCACTTCACGGCAACCGGGGGATCATTCCCTGGGAGCTCACCGATCTGCTGCGCGATCCGTGGGTGCCCGGCCTTCCGACGCTGGCCAAGGCCTTTCTCCCCCTCGGCATCGGCCTGCACGCCGCGATCATCGTTCTGCTCTCGGGGTATGCCGGCAGCCTACTTTCGCTCTCCCTCGGAATTTGCACACGGCTCTCGGCATTTGTCGCCTGGGGCCTTCACCTCAGCCTCGTCACCAGCGGTGCTGCGTCCTTCTACGGTGTGGATCAGCTGGCGAACACGTTCCTTTTCTACCTCTTCGTGTTTCCGTCCGGACGCGCCTGGACGTTCGCGTCCCGTCCCGCCTCCGCGCGCCGCGACGAGACGATTCCGGTCGGCTGTCTCCGGGTGATCCAATTCCACCTTTGCGTGATCTATCTCGCCGCCGGTTCGGATAAGGCAATGGGCCGGCAATGGTGGAACGGCGAGGCGATCTGGCAAACCGTCTCACAGCCCATCTTCAGCACGTTCGATCTCAGCTGGCTGGCCAGACCTTTCTGGGTCCCCATGCTTGCAGGCTGGAGCACGCTGCTGGTGGAGGTTGGCTACGCGTTCTTCATATGGCCACGCGGCACCCGCAAGGTCTGGTGCACGGCGGCGATCGGATTGCACGTTGGCATTGGCCTTTTCATGGGGCTCGTCTTTTTCTCCGGTGTGATGATCCTGCTGACGGTCTGTCTGTTTCTCATTCCCGAACGAGTTCCCGAGCGCGCGGTGGCATGAAGCGGCTCGGTCCGGGCCTGGCCGCGGTGCTGGCGGTGATGGGCCGCGGGGCGGCGGGACCCGAGGCCAGCGCCCAGACGGCGCTTCCCGCCGACTTCGCGCCCCTGATTCGCCGTCTGATGGCCCGTGACCAGATACCCGGGGTGGCCGTGGGAATCGTCGAGCGGGGACAGCTGCGCATCGCACGCGGCTTTGGTTACCGCGATGTGCAGAAGCGCCTGCCGGTCACGCCCGACACTCTCTTTTCTCTGGGCTCTTGTTCGAAGGCGTTCACGGCAACGGCCGTCGCCCTCCTGGCCGGCGAGGGCCTGATCGCGCTCGACGCTCCCGTCCGCACCTACCTCCCCGATTTTTCGCTGCAAGACCCGCTCGCCTCAGCGACGTTGACGGTGCGGGATCTTCTCACGCACAAGAGCGGATTGCCCCGGCATGATCTCTTCTGGTACCACGCCCCGTTTTCGCGCGATGACCTTTACGCGCGCCTCCGGTTCCTCGAGCCCAGCGGTCCTCCCCGCGCGCAATGGCGATACAACAGCCTGATGTTCGTGGTGGCCGGTCGAATCGTCGAGAAGGTTTCGGCCCAGAGCTGGGAGAGCTTCGTGGCGTCTCGAATCCTCGCCCCCCTCGACATGCGTCGCACGCTCCTGTCGGCGGCAGCGATGGAGGCGGACGCCGACCATGCCTCGCCCTACGCGATCCACCAGGGCCGGCTCCGGAAGATGCCCGTGCCGAAGGGTTTGGATGCCATCGCGCCCGCGGGAGCCGTGCAAGCCAGCGTGCGGGACCTCGCCCGCTGGCTCACGTTTCAGGCGACCAGGTCGCCAGGGCTTCTCGACGGGCGCATGTGGCGCGAGCTACATCGCCCGCAAGCGGAGATGCCAGACGCGGACGAGCCCGAGGTACGGCACCGCAGTTACGCGTTGGGCTGGATCCACGAGACCTACCGCGGCCATCCCCTGGTGGCCCACAACGGCGCCATCGACGGCTTCGTGGTGCACTTGGGCTTTCTTCCGGAGACGGGGCAAGGGCTGATTGTCCTCATGAACCGCGATCTCGCGACCGATGCTCTGATGGCGATTGCCTACAGCGCCTACGATCGCCTTCTCGGGCTCGAGCCGCTGGACTGGGAGGGAAGGCTCAAGGAAGCGGCGATGGTGTCGCCGACTCTCCGCCAGACCCCGCTCGATTTTCCGATCGAAGAGGTCGTGGGCAGATACGAGCATCCTGCCTACGGGCCGCTCACGGTTCGGGCCAAGGGGGACAAGCTCGTCATGCACTTGCGGGATCTGCAATCCACGCTGGTCTATCAGGGGGAACGGCGGTTTGTCGGCCTGGAACCCATGGCCGACGGGATCCCGCAGGTCTCGGTCCGGTTCTCGAAGCCGGCGCCGGACGACCCGCTGAAGCTCTTCGTTCCGCTCAACTTCGAGGCGGGCGATCCCGTCGAGGTCTGGACCCGCGTGACACCACCCGGACGCGGGACCGTTGCTCCCTGACCCGCGGCTTTGATCTGCCGGCGTTTCATTGTATGGTACAAGCAACGTGTCGAGCGCACCTCAAGCCAGCCTTTCCCGGCGCGCCGTGACCGAGCTCCTCAGCACCGCCCTGCTGGTCGCGACCGTGATCGGATCCGGGATCATGGGCCAGTCGCTGGCCGGCGGGAACGTCGCGATTGCCCTGCTGGCGAACACCTTGGCGACGGGTGCCGCGCTCGTGACATTGATCCTGACGTTCGGTCCGATCTCCGGCGCGCACATGAACCCAGTCGTCACGGTGGCCGATGCAAGCCACGGCGGAACGCCCTGGCGTGAGGTCCCCGTCTACGTCGTGGCCCAAGTGGTGGGCGGCCTCGTCGGGACCGCCTGCGCTCACCTCATGTTCGGCAAGCCCGTCTTCTTCGCGTCGCAGCATGCCCGCGCCGGCAACGCCCAGCTCTTCAGTGAGTTCGTGGCGACGTTCGGCCTCCTCTCGACCATCTGGGGCACCAGCCGGTCGCGCCCATCCGCGACGCCGTTCGCCGTGGCCGCCTACATCACCGCCGCCTACTGGTTCACGGCATCGACGTCATTCGCCAACCCGGCTGTGACGATCGCGCGCGCCGCCAGCGACACGTTCGCGGGCATCCGGCCTGTCGACGCCCCGGGCTTCATCGCGGCCCAGGTGGTCGGCGCCGCGGCGGCCACCCTCCTCTTCCGCTGGCTGGTCCCGAAGGCGCCGGCACTCCATCCTTACCTCGTCACCTCGGAGCTCGCGCCCATCCCCCAGGAGAAACATGAAGACGGTTCTGTTCGCATGCGTCCATAACGCCGGCCGATCCCAGATGGCCGCGGCCTGGTTCAACGCGCTCGCCAACCCGCAGGTGGCGCGCGCGATTTCGGCCGGCACCGAGCCGGGTCCGCGCGTCCACCCCGAGGTCCTCGAGGCGATGAGGGAGGTGGGCATCGACCTGTCGAAGGTGCAGCCGACGCTCCTGACCCAGGAATTGGCAGCCCGGTCGAACCTGCTGGTGACGATGGGGTGTGGAGAGAAGTGCCCGGTCGTTCCAGGCCTGCGGCGTGACGACTGGCCGCTGGAGGATCCCAAGGGAAAGCCGGTCGAGCGCGTGCGCGAGATCCGCGACGAGGTGCGCGCCCGCATCCAGGCCCTCATCGAGAGCGAAGGTTGGGGCCAAACGCGCCCGGCGGCCGAGGTTCCGATGAGCAACGTCCACATCCACCTCCACGTGTCGAACCTGGAGGCCAGCCGAGCCTTTTACGAGCGATTCCTCGGCGCAGAGCCGGTGAAGGTCAAACCCGGGTATGTGAAGTTCCTACCGTCGTTCGCTCCCATCAACCTCGCGCTGTCGGCGGGAGAGGCGGGCCCGGGGAAGACCGTCGATCATCTCGGGTTCCAGGTTGCGTCGCGCGAGGTCGTGATCTCGCTGCTGGACCGGGTGAAATCGAGCGGGATCGAGGTTCGCGAGGAGATGGACACCAGCTGCTGCTACGCGAATCAAGACAAGTTCTGGGTCCGCGACCCCGACGGCGTCGAGTGGGAGGTGTACCACCTCAACTACGACGTCGACGAGGACGCTGCCGCCGATGGCGCAACCTGCTGTACGCCCCTCGCCAAGATCAAGCTCGGTCGCGGGTTTCAGCAGCCCTGACATGGTGACGGGCGCCGCCGGGAAGCAGGGGGACAGGTTCGCGAAGGCACTGTCGACTGTCGCGCGTCGGGTCTCCAAGCTGCAGTCGACGGAGATCTGCTGTGGGGCTCTGACCAGGGAGCAGTTCCAGATGCTGCGTACCATCCAGGCAGCTCGGGATCCATCGATGACCGCCCTGTCTGCCGCCTTGCGCGTCGACCTCTCGACCATCAGTCGGAACGTGTCCGTGCTCGAGCGCGAAAAGTACGTGGCGCGGGCGCGTTCGGCCGAGGACTCGCGCATGGTGACGGTCGCGTTGACGCCGAAGGGCCGCAACGCACTCGAAACCCTACGCTGTGATGAGCAGGACGTCATGGCCAAGGTCTTCGCCAGGCTGCCGACCGCTGGCCGCGCATCGATCGTCGAAGCGCTGGAGGCGGTGCAGGCGGCTCTCGATTCCCAGAGCGCGCCGTCGGCCGCGGCATGCTGCGCCCCGATCGACGTGGCGGCCAAGCGCGCGGCGCGCTGACATTCCGATAAGCTTTCGTTTGATGCCCGGCGTAAAGGTCGATCCCAGGAAGGTGCACGAGTTCGAGGACGAACGAGCGTTCGAGGCCTGGCTGCGCAAGAACTGGAACAAGGAGCAGGAGGTGTGGATCAAGATCCACAAAGCGCGCTCTGGCCTGCGATCGATCACGCCGGAACAAGCCATCGATGTTTGTCTCTGCTGGGGCTGGATTGACGGTATCCGCAAAGGCTATGACGAAAGCAGCTTCCTCCAACGCTACAGCCCTCGCAGCAAGAAGAGCGTCTGGAGCCAGATAAACGTCGCCAAGGTCGAGCGGCTGGCGCAGCAAGGGCGCATGCAGCCCTCCGGCATCGCGCAGGTCGACGCAGCCAAGGGCGACGGGCGCTGGGCGGCGGCCTACCGGATGAGCAAGTCCGAACCGCCGGCAGATCTGCTGGCCGCGATTCGTGCCGATCGCGATGCGTCGGCGGCTTATGAAACGCTGTCCGCTCAGAACCGGTTTTCGCTGACTTTCCGAACGCTGGCGGTCAAATCCGCCGACGCACGTCAGCGACGGATTGCCGGTTTCGTGGAGATGCTGAAACAGGGCAGAACGATCCACCCCAACGGCAAGGCGGCGCCGGCGAAGACAACCACCTCTCCCCGTCGGGCTGCCCCCAGCGCTACTCGAAAACCACGGTCGCGACGGAGCGGCTCGGCAGATTGACTCCGCCCGCTGGCAGCGCCCCCGCGTCCATCCACATGGCGCCGGGCGCTTCGTACGCGGATATGACCACGTGCGCGGCTGTGGCCGTAAAGCCGCCGCTGGCGATCTTCACCAGCGTGGGCTTACTCCCGACGTTCAACAGCACGACGACCAGCCGCTTGTCGTCGGGGGAACGGAACGCCGAGGCGCGAATGTCGGGCAGGTTCGACGTCGCGCCCACGCGTACGTAACCGGGATCGGTGTAGTACGCGAAGTGCTTCATCGAATAGTACTGGTCGCGAACCCGATAAGTGGCACCGTCCAACGTGACCAGGCCCTTGTCCACGCCCGCGACGGGCGGCCAGACGAGCTCCCAATAAAGGAATGCGCTGGCGCTCTCTTCGACGAGGGCGTTGTGCACCAGCCACGCGGTTTCGAAGCCGCCGGTGTTGCCGCCGTCGTCGTCGGTGTTGAACTCGGTCTGGAAGGTCGGCTTTCCGCCGGCGGCCAGCTGGACGCCGAACATTTCGTCGGCAAAGCTGTCCGGGCCGGGCGTCTTCCAGTCCCAGATTCCGTCGTTGCCGAGCTCGTAGATGTGATGCGCGATGCCGGCGATCAGCCGGGTGTCGAGCGCCGCCAGATAGCCCTGGACCTTGCCGTAGTGGATGCCCAGCGTCTCTGGGCCCAGCATCGCCGGTCGCTGCGTCCCCCCGGCCAGGCGCGCATCCACGGCCGCCAGCGCACGATCGTATCCGGGATAGGCGGCGGTTTCGGTGGGGTCGAAAACGCACCCCTCCCAGCCTGTCGGCGAAAAGTCCGGCTCGTTCTGAATGCTGATCCAGGTTGGCCGGATGCCGGCGGCCGCGTACGCGTCGAGCGAGCCTGCCCAGTAGTCGGCGAATCCAGCGTAATCGAATTGGCCGTTTACTTTGCGCAGCGTGCACGTCTTGGCCGCCGTGTCGGCACTGCTGCAGTCGTCGTCGTTGTTGGCCTTGATGGCAGCCGGCGGAGACCAGGAGGTCAACAACAGCTTGGGGGCATGCCCGAGCGACGCCGTCGCGGCGTCGAGAACCTCCATTTCGGGCGCCAGGCTCGAGCTCTCTCCGGTTCGGCCGAAGCGATTGCGGAAACGCAAAACGTCGAGCCCCAAATCCTTGAAAAGCAGGCCGTAAAGCTCGGTCTTCTTCGCGTGCGCGACGAGCATCTCTTGGTACCAGGCCAGCGAAGCGCCGAAGCCCTCCAGCGTCTGATGGCGGTCGCTCAAGGAGATCTCCACCGTCACGGATCCATCTTGATTTCCGGTGCCGGTGCCTCCGACCGGGCCGCGCTTCGAGCCGTAGACATTGTCGACGAAGATGTCGACGCCCGCCGGGGCGCCTTCGACGTAGGCGGTGAGCTCAGTCAGCTCACCGGTCCAGTTCGCGACCGCAGACCCCGAGAGGCGCGTCCATGCCGTGTCGATGGCCGTCGCTGCCGCGATCTGGGCGTACGTCGACTGCCCACCCGCGGTCGTCTTGAGCGTCATCTTCAGCGCCGCGGATGGCGCGCCCGCCACGCGCACCCAGGCCGAAAGGCCGATCGTCTCGCCGGCCGCGACCCTTCCGATGAGCGATTGCGCCGGCCCATGGTAGGTCTGGGTTCGACCCGTCACGGCTGCCGCCAGACCTCCGCACGCGGGGTTGCTCACCGCCGCCAGCGTCGCCCCTCCGAACCCAAACCACCCGGTCGTGCCATCGTCGAAAGAGCCGTTCACGATGAGGCCGCTCCCCGCAGCGGGAACGGCTTCGCAGAACGCCGCCCCGCCCCCCCCGCCGGCGCCGCCGGCTTGCAGGCCAGGACGGCCGGCCGAGCCCCCCCCTTGGGCGCCCTGCCCACCGGCCCCCCCGGACGAGGCTTGCTTTGAGCAGGCGAGCGCCAACACGGCCACCAGCGTGGTCAGTTGGGCGGAGCCCCTGCGGGCATGCAGGTGAGGTGCCCGATCCATCTGACGGGGAGGCTATCATGGCCAGCATCCGTCGCTCGCGACGCGGAACGGTGGCCTTCGCTCGAACAACCGCCCCGTTCGCAGCTCACGGCACCTGAGGAGGAGGTCGCGCCATGCCCCATTTCCGAACGATTGTTCGCCGAGCGCCGCCGAGATCCAGCTTCATGCTGGCGCTCGGCTCGCTGCTCTTCCTCAGCAACTGCACGGGCTCGACGGAGGGGGTCCACCTCGGCAGCTCCGGGGGTAGCCAGGCTCCCGGCGGAGCTTCCGGCCATGCAAAGAAGCCGTTCAACGCGAGTTGCATGTCCAGCACGACAGATGGCGGAGAGACCTGGACCGTGTTCAACGGACCACCCCAGGTGGCTGGCTGGCAAGAAGGAGCGAGCATCACCGTGCTGGGACCGACCAGCTATCTGTACACCGGACAAAATGGCGCGTTCTTCACCAGCGACGAGGGGAAGAACTGGACCAACCCGATCAAGCCCGGGATTTTTGGTCGCTACGCCGGAAGCGCACATCTGGCGCCCGACGGAAACGTCTATCTGGGTGTGACGAACACGGGAATGTTCGTGAGCCGTCCAGGGGCCGGTGCTCCCCTCGGCAGCGCCTGGACCGCGATTCCAAGCTCTCCGCCAGCCGTCACGGTCATCGACGACGGCGCGAACCTGATCGCGTCGACCGCCGACGGACCGCCGTTCTGGACCGCAAAGATCACCGATTCAAGCAGCTGGACTCACCTCGACACCCCCACCATCAAATCCGGCTCCAACGAGCTTGCGTACGACCCGGTCCATCACGTGGTCTATTCCGCCCAATTCGATCAGGGACTGCTGCGCATGGTCACGCGCTAGCACCATTGAGTTGGCACGCCCGCGCCATCGGCGCCGCCTTGCAAGCAGGCGGCGCCGACGCGCGGAATCGGTCTAGTAGCGGTAGTGGTCGGCCTTGTAGGGGCCCTCTTTCGGGATGCCCAGGTAGGCGGCCTGCCGTTCGGTGAGCTCTTCCAGCTCGACCCCCAGCTTGGCCAGGTGCAAGCGCGCCACCTTCTCGTCCAGCTTCTTCGGCAGCGTGTAGACACGCCCCGGCTCGTAGCCGGCCACGCCCGAGAGCGTGGGCTTGCGCTGCGACGCCAGCCACAGATCGATCTGCGCGATGGTCTGGTTCGTGAACGAGTTGCTCATCACGAAGCTCGGGTGGCCGGTCGCGCAGCCCAGGTTCACCAGACGCCCCTCGGCGAGCACGATGATCGACTTGCCGTCGGGCCAGATGACCTCGTGCACCTGGGGCTTCACCTCGACCCACTTGTGCTTCTTGATCTTCGCGATCTCGATCTCCGAGTCGAAGTGGCCGATGTTGCAGACGATCGCGCGGTGCTTCATCGCGTTCATGTGCGCTTCGGTGATCACGAACTCGTTGCCGGTCGTGGTCACGAAGATGTCGCCGCGCGGCGCGGCCTTGCTCATCGTGGTGACCTCGTATCCCTCCATCGCCGCCTGCAGCGCGCAGATCGGATCGATCTCGGTGATCAACACGCGCGCGCCCTGTCCCTTCATGGCCTGGGCACACCCCTTGCCGACGTCCCCGTAACCCGCGATGACGACGACCTTACCCGACAGCATCACGTCGGTTGCGCGCATGATGCCGTCCGGCAGCGAGTGACGGCAGCCGTAGAGGTTGTCGAACTTGGACTTGGTGACCGAGTCGTTCACGTTGATGGCCGGGAACAGCAGCTCCTTCTTCTGGGCCATCTGGTAGAGGCGGTGGACGCCGGTCGTCGTCTCCTCGGAGACGCCCTTGATGTTCTTGGCGGCCTCGGCGAAGAAGCCCGGCCGCTCTTTGACCGCCCGCTTGACCAGCGCGTAGAGGACCCGCCCCTCTTCGTGGCCGGGATCCTGGTCCAGGAAGGACGGATCCTTCTCGGCCTTGACGCCCAGGTGGACCAGCAGCGTCAGGTCACCGCCGTCGTCCAGGATCAGGTTCGGCGTTCCGCCGTCGGACCACTGCAGGACGCGCCACGAGTAGTCCCAGTACTCCTCCAGGCTCTCGCCCTTGACCGCGAAGACCGGCACACCGCGGTCGGCGATCGCGGACGCGGCGTGATCCTGGGTGCTGAAGATGTTGCACGAGCACCAGCGAATTTCGGCGCCCAGCGCCTCGAGCGTCTCGATGAGGACGGCCGTCTGGATGGTCATGTGCAGCGAGCCGGCGATGCGCGCGCCCGCCAGCGGCTTGGACTTCGCGAACTCCTCGCGCGTGGCGACCAGGCCGGGCATCTCGGTCTCGGCCAGGTCGATCTCCTTGCGCCCGAAGGCGGCGAGCGACAGGTCGCGGACCACGTAGTCGGGCTTGCCCTTCACGACGGGGGCTCTCTTGAACGTGCTGATCTCGGGCATCTCCATCTCCTTCTTGTCGGATAGCGTAGGGCCTATATATATCCCATTATTCGTATCAACGGATAGGCATATTAGCAGATCCCTGACCGCTCCCGGCTGACCGAGGGGAGATTTCACCTGCCCGCCCAAATTCGCGTCAGTTGTTGATCAGCTGCAGCATCGCCTGCCGGTAAGGTGCATAGCTGTCGGCCGAGCTCGGGAAGGTCCCCATCTGCAAGTACTGCTCGATGTACTTCGGGTGCGCGAGCTCGCGCGGCGCGCCCTCGAAGATGTTCGACAGGAAGGTGCCGGTGGTCCCCTTCCTGTCCAGCGTGACCGCCGGGTCGGTGTGGCCCTTCAGCGGCGCCAGCCCCAGGAAGTGCACGGTCATCAGCGCCACGTCGGGCAGCTCGGCATAGGGGATGGTCGCCCCCTTCTTGATGCCCGGGCCGTAAAACGCCATGAAGTTGTTCCACGACGACGCCTGCGCCGGAATGTGCGTGCTGGTCATCAGGTCGCCCATCCCGTGATCGGAGGTGAGCACCACGTACGTGCTCTGCCAGGCCCCACCGTCCTTCAGCGCCTGGATCAGCTGCCCGAGCAGCCCGTCGACCACCAGCAGGTGCTGGATGTACGCCGACATGGCCGCGGTCTCGTCGGCGGGACCGGTCCAGCTGTCGCGGATGCGCTGCAGGTGCAGGCGCAGCAGCCGAGCGCCGTCGTTCTTGAAGTGGTCGATGGCGTGCTGGACCATCGTCTCGTCGGCGACGCTCTCGGCGTAGTGGAAGTCCGGGGTGGTGAAGGTCGCGTAGTTCGCGTCGCCGCCGGCGAACACCGACTTGATGCCGGCCGCGCGCGCCGCCAGAAAGATGTCGTCCATCTGGTGCGACTCGAACAGGTGGCACCCGGTGTGGACGGCGACGTTGCCGGAAGTGGCGTTTCCCCACGGCGCCGAGTTGTCCGGCAACAGCAGGCGGGAGGCCGGGCTGGTGGGGTGGACGGTGTCGACCGTCACCCCGTTGTCGATGATGAACTTGATGTTCTTGGCACCCGCCGCCGTGGCGGTCTGAACCGAGGCGGTCTGAAGCCCATCGACGAGGAGCAGCAACACCACCACCGTCTTCGGGTCGACCGCCGCGTCGGGCGCGCTTCCATCGGTCGCGTCCGTTCCCTTGTTGCTCGGCCTGCCGGAACAGCCGCCCGCCGCCATCAGGCCGGCGAGCACAAGACCGATCCCGCCCGTCGAACAGCGACGCGTCCTGGCCGTCATCGCGACAGTCTACCGCCCGAACCGGCGGGACCGCCGTCATCCTCGGGAAGGTACGAAGCTCACGGCGTCGAGCTTGACCGGTCGGTCACCGGTGGTGATTCCCCTCCCGGGGTCGAGCCGCATCGGCTTGGCGCACTGGAATGCGCCGCGGGCCATGAACCGCATCTCGAACGTTTGGTCAGAGCTGGGGCTGACGGTGATGGGATTGATGGCTCCCCAGGTGGAGGTCTCGATGGCGACGTTGCCCTCGGGCCCCAGCAGGCGAAAGTCGGTGCGACGAACGGTCGCCGGGTCGCCGGTTGGGTTGTGGACCTGGACCTCCACCATGAGCTCGGCGAGATTGTCGTTGGGCAGCTCGGGCTCTTGAACCTGCTCGCAACGTTGCTTCACGACCGCCAATTGAATGCCTTCGCGCGAGACGACGGGGCCGACGTTTTGCACCGGCGGTCTGAGTGCGCAGCCTGAAAGGCCGCCCAGGGCGACGGCGATCAGGGCGGACATCGGACGGAAGGGTGTCGAGTGACTGCGGACGACGATCATGTTCGAACCTCCAGCAAATCGGTTGCGACAGGGCTCTCTTCAGCACGCGCGTCTCGGCGGGCGAGCAGCAGGAACATCACGGGCACGAGAAAAAGCGACAGGAGCGTCGACGAGGTCAGCCCCCCGACGACGGCCAGCGCCAGCGGCCGATTGGATTCGGTGCCGGCCTCTAGGCCAAGGGCGGTCGGGAGCAGGCCGACGACGGTGGCCAGGCTCGTCATCGCGATGGGAATGAAGCGGGTGCGGGCCGCCGCGATGACGGCCTCGACCTTGTCGATCCCGTCATTGAAGCGCCGGTTGGCGTCGTCGATGAGCAGGATGCCGTTCGAGACGGCGATCCCGACGACCATGAGGACCCCCATCAGCGCCGTGACGGAGAAGCCCTGCCCGCTCGCGATCAGCGCCAGCACGATCCCCAGCAGCGACACCGGGATCGTGAACAGCATGATGAACGGCAGGCGCAGCGACTTGAACTGCGAGGCCATGATCATGAACACGACCATGACGGCCAGGCCCAGGGCCAGGCCCAGACCGGAGAACGTGGTCCGCATGAGCGCGACCTGGCCGACGAAGCTGAAGTCCACACCGCGCGTCCGGGGGTCGGCGCGGAGCTTGTCTTCCAGCTCGCGGGCGGCGCTGCCGATGTCGCGCCCTTCGGTTTGCATGAGGACGTGCGCGACGCGCGAGAGGTGGTTTCGTTCGATCGCGATGGGGCCCACGGCGCGCCGGATGCGGCCGTACGCGCCCAAGGTCACGGCTCCCCCGTGTTCGCCGATACGGACGGGGACCCGCGACAGAGCGTTCGGGTCATCGACGACGCGACCGTCGTAGGAGGTGACGACATAGTAGGACTGGCCGTTCGTGTCGTCGATCCAGACGCTGGGGGTGTTGATGTTGCCCAGTGTCGCCTCCAGTGTCGTCTGGGCGGCGGCGCGCGCGGACACGTCGACGAGCGCCGCCTCGGTTCGATCGGTCTCGACGCGCAGCTCGGGGTAGTCGAGCTGGATAGAAGGATAGATGTCGCGGATCCCCGGCACCGTGCGCGCCACCTCCGCGATCGCCTTGGACTTGACGTCCAGCTCTTCCAGACTGTCGCCCTCGACCTCGACCACCAGCGGCGC
This sequence comes from uncultured Pseudomonadota bacterium, assembly GCA_963737345.1. Lineage (GTDB taxonomy): Bacteria > Myxococcota_A > Polyangia > Fen-1088 > Fen-1088 > JADGRB01. Next base: position 1,359,296 of record CAVTSM010000003.1, read on the forward strand.
CAGGTATCCGTTTGAGAACACGCTGGCGACCAGCCCTCCCGGTCCCTCCAGGAACTCGACACCTGGATAGTGCTCGTTCAGGATCTGGCGCATTCGGTCCGCGACCTGGCGTTGGCTCAGCGCGCGGCGTTCGGCGTCGACCAGCGCCACGCGGATGAACCCCATGTGCGGGCCGTTGTTCGGGCTGGTCATGGCGCTTCGGGCGTTGCTCGGCGAGCCGACGTTCGTAAGGACGAGCTCGGCCGTGCCGGGCGGCAGTTCCTTGGCGAGCAACGCGCCCATTCCGTTGATCTTCTTGGCGGCGTCCTGCAGCGACGTGCCTGGTGCGAGCCGGACGTAGACGCGCTCCATCGACTCGTCGATCTCCGGGAAGAAGGTGCTCGGCAGGCGCGTCACCATCCAGACGCTGGTCGCGACCATGGCCAAGCAGGCGGCGGGAACCAGGAACCGATGCGGCAACACCGCGCGCAAGGCCGCCGCATAGCCGTCCGCGATCCGCGCGACGGCGTCCCGCACCGCCTGCGCGATCCGGCCGGGGCGGGCGTCTTTGAGGAAGGTTCGGCAGGCGAGCGGCGTGACCAGCATGCTGACGAAGTACCCGGCGAACATCGCGGTCGCGACGGTGAGCGCCAGCGGGCCAAAGAGCTTCTTGGCCAGCCCGGCCAGCAGCGTGACCGGCAGGAGGACCGCCACCGTCGTGAGCGTCGCGGCCAGCGCCGGGACGGCGACCGCGTTGGCACCCTCCAGCGCCGCAGCGCCCGCGGACAGCCCGGCATGGCGGCGCCGGTGGATCGATTCCAGCACCACGACGGAGATGTCCACGAGCGGCCCCATGGCCAGCATGAGACCGCCCAGCGTGAAGGCATTCAGCGTCTGCCCCGCGACGTAAAGGACGATCAGGATCACCGCGAAGGAGATGGGGATCGCGATGGCGGCGATGAGGACGCCGCGCCCGCTCTGCAGGAACAGAAGGATGACCAGCGAGATGAGCACCAGGGCCTGGACGATCTCGCGCTTGAGACCATCGTAGCTGGTGCGCACGAACAGGGACTGGTCGAAGATGGCCTTCACTTCCAGCCCGGGCGGCAGGTTCCGAAGCTCGCGCACCGCCTTCTTGACCGCGTCGACGATCTCCAGCGTGTTGCCCCCGGGCACCCGCAACACGTTCAGGTAGACGGCATCGTTGCCGTTCACGGCGACAGACTGCGTCTCGGGCGAACCGCCGTCCTCGACGCGGGCCACGTCCTTGATGAGCACGGCGTGGCCGCCGCGCAGCTTGACCGCCGCGTCCCCGATGTCGCTCGCGCGCGGAGCGACGGCGTTCGTGTAGACGTTGGCGTCGAACCGCGGCGAGATGAACTCACCCGAGGGGAGCAGGGCGTTCGATTGCGCCACCGCCGTGGCGACCTCCGTCGAGGTGATCCCGCGCGCTTGGGCGCGCACCGGATCGACGATGACGTTGATCTGGCGCTGCCGGCCGCCGTTGATGGACGCGCTGGCGACGCCCGGGATGCCCTCGAGCACGGGCTCGAGGTTGTTGAGCGCGTAGTCGTAGAGCTGCGGCCCCGTGAGGCCGCCGCCCGAGACGGCCACCTGGATGACGGGCGCGTTCGAGGGATCGTACTGGAGCACGAAGGGCGGCAGGACGCCCAGCGACTTCGGGACCGCGGACATCGCGAAGGCGACCTGCTGCTGCACCAGCGTCTGGGCCGAGTTCAAATTGGTGCCCCACTTGAGCCACACGAACACGACCGAGAGGTTGTTGCGCGACGTGCTCTGGACGAAGTCGACGCCCGGCGTGGCGCTCACGTACTTCTCGATGCGCCAGGTGATCGTCTTTTCGACGTCCTTGGGGCCGAGGCCAGGCGCCAGCGTTCCGACGACCAGCACGGGTGGTGTCAGCTCCGGGAACGTGTCCACCGCCATCCGGGGCGTCACCACCGCCGCGAACACCACCAGCCCCACGCAGAGCATGAGGATGGCGATGGGATTTCGGAGGGAGAGCCCCGTCACGGCGTGGCCCCGGCCAGCTTCACAGCGGCCGCGTCGGGGGGCGCCTCGAGCGACGACGCCACCCGGTCTCCGTCCTTGAGCAGCGCGCGTCCCTCGGTGACGACGCGGCTGCCCGCCCGCAGACCCGGATCGACGAACAGGCTGCCACCTCGCTCGCCCAAGACGGGGTAGACGCCCCTGCGGACGACCGGACCATCGACCACGAACACGGTCGCCTTGCCCCCGCGCAGCGACGCGGCCACCAGGGGCACCTCCGTCGCGGGAACTGGCTGGCCGACGTCGATCGACAGCTCGGCGGTCGTGCCGACCGGCAGCGACCGGCTGGGATCCGGGACGTCCATCTCCAGGTGGACAGTCCGGGTGGAGACGTCGGCGGCGGGGGAGCGGCGCGCGATGGCGCCGTGCAGCTCGCGCTTGGTCGCAAGCGCGACGACCTGGACCGGCGTGCGGGGACTGACGACGTCGAAGTCGGCCTCCGGCACCTCGGCCACGATGCGAACGGTCGTGCGATCGACGACCGTGGCGACCGCCGTGCCGGGGTGCACGAACGCGCCCGGGTCGACCGCCCGCGCGGCGATCTCGCCCGCGAATGGCGCCCGAAGCACGCAGTCGCTCACCTCGAGCGTCGCCCGCTGCATCCTCGCCTGGGTCTCCATGAGCTCGGCGCCCTTGCTCGCGCTCTCCGCGGCGCGCTTCTCGATCTCGTTGGGCGACGCGAATCCCCCTTCCTTCAGCTCCGCGACGCGCGCCGCCTCGTGCGCCAGGGCTTCTTGCTCGGTCTGGATGGCGCGCGCCTGCATGGCGACCGCCTTGGAGGACGCCGAGGCGTTGCGGCAGTCGAGCGTCGCGAGGACCTGGCCGCGCTTGACCACGTCGCCCGGACGCACGAGGACGGTATCGACGTAGCCCGAGATGAGCTGGGGGCCGACCTTGGCCTCGACCCAGGGCTGCACCGTCCCGACGTAACGCCGAAAGGGCCGATACCGGGCGGCGCGCGCCTCCACGACGGTGACCCCCTTGGGCGCGGCGGCGAGCGCCACCTTGTTGGCGTGCGAGCTGGAACGCGCCACGAGGACCAGGCAGACGGCGATGACGCTGGCGGTGCCTGCAGCGATGCCAATCGGCAGGCGGCGGCTCCGCACCGATCGTGGCGGACTCTCGGTCTCGGCGCTCATGTTCATCTCCTTGCCCGTCATCCGAGCTCTCCGAGAACGCGAGCCAGAACGGCGCGCGCCCGGTGTACGTCGTAGCGCCCGATCGCCAGCTGGATCTCCGCTTCGGTTCGCAGCGTCTCGGCGTCGGCGATCTCCAGGGACGTTCCCAGCCCCGACTTGAAGCGCGCCTCGGCCTGCGCGTAGTTCGAGCGCGCGGCGTCGACGGCGCGTTCCAGGCTGGCCAGCGCAGCCTGGCTCACTTCCCATACGACGTAGGTCTCCTGGATGGCGGCGCGCTCCTCGCCGGTCAGCGCCTCGAGCTCGGCGCGCGCGCCAACCGCTCGTGCCTCGGCAGCGCGGCGCCGGGCCGCGATGACCGGATCGAAGAACGGCCACCGCAGCACGAGCCCCACGTCCCAGTTCGGAACGGTGGGAAGGGGGCCGACCTGCTCTGACAGCGACCCGCTCGACGGAGACGCCGTGCCGGCGCGTCCGGACAACGTCGCGGTCAGCACCAGATCGGGGCGAACCTCGGCTCCTATCGCGCGCGCGATGGCGTCGGCCACCCTGGCGTGGGCCAGGCCCTGCTTGAGCGCGGGGTCTCGTTCCGGGGCCTTCGCCAGGGCTTCGGCCAGAGGTGGAACGGGGGCCAGCGACGGTGGTTCCCCGGCGGCATCAAGCAGCTGATCGTCGATGCCGACCGCCGCGGCGAAGACGGCCTGCGCCCGGCGGACCGCGCCGCTCGCGCGGATCTGCTCCACGTCGAAGCGCGTGACCTCGGCCTCCGCTCGCGTCAGCTCGATCGGCGCGTGCAAGCCGGTCTTGACCTCGGCGGCCGCGAGATCCCGGTGCAGGCTCGACCGCTGGACGGCGTCCTGGGCAGCCCGGAGGACCTGGCGGGCGCCGAGCACGCCGTAGAAGCACTCCTTGATCACGAGATCGAGCCGGAGGCGCTCGCCCTCGGCCCGCTGGCTTTCGGCCTCGTACGCCAGGTCGGCGACGGCGGCCTGCGCGGCGATCCTCCCGAAGTCGAACACCTCCTGCCCGCCGCCGACGGCGGCGAGCATCGAGGTGCTGGGGGTCCAGGCGCTCGCGTCGCCGAGCCCACTACCGCCGACCTTGGTACCGCCGATTCTGGGGAGGTCGACGCCCCGCACCCCGACGTACGACGCCGTCGTGTTGTTGGTCGTCCCCTCGAAGGCCTGCAGTGTGCCTCCGAAGCTCGGGAGCCACTGGGCGCGGGGCACCCGCGTATCGGCCATCGCGGCCGTCACGCGCGCCATCGCGCTCTTCACCGAAGGGTGGTGGGCGTGCGCGAAGGCGAGCGCCTCGTCGAGCGGCATTGCGCGCAGCGCGGCCGTCGAATTCCGAGGCAACCCTTCGGCGCCGCGCGCCGCGGGCGGTAAACCCGCGACGACGACGACACCGAGAGATGTCACGGCGATCGTCGCGCGCCAGGAGGTGTGCGGAAGTGGCATGCGTCCATCGACCCAGCACGCTGCGTACCAGCGTCGAACCACCCGGCCGGCGGCCCTCTTTCGCCCGCCACGTTCCCTGGGACAGGGAGCCGTTCCGTGACCGTTGGGGAAATTTTCCCCAATTTCAGCGACAGGTCGCAACCAGCGGCCGCTCGCCGCCGTCTGGCGCGCGCAATCGATGGCCCGACCCTTGCGTCGTGTGATCGGGTCGGTATGCTCCTCGTCGCGTCACGAGCCGATCATGCGAACCCTCTTGGCTGGGAGAGCGACCCCGACGTGACCCCGCCCGCGCTGCGCAGGACGATCCTGGTGGGCGCGATGGTCGTCGTCGTGGCGGCGATCGCCGGGATGGCGTACTGGGACGCCGAAGGTGAGTCGCGGGCTGCCTTCCAGGACTTCGCCCAGGAGCAGGCGACGCTCGCGGCCGCCCTGGGCGCGGTCCTTCGCGCCAGGGACCCCGGCGGAGCCAACGAGCGCCAGGTCATCCAACAGCTCCGCTCGATCGAGAGGGTCAAGGCGCTCTCGATCCTCGTGCGACCGCCGGGCGACACCTCCTTGCGCACGACGGACGGCCACCAGATCGCGTCGCAACGCTTACTCGACGCTCTTCGTCGCGGAGAGACGGTCATTCGAATCCCACGCGAGGAAGCGGGGATGTTCGGCCTCCCCTCGCGCACCGCACTGGCCGGCCTATCTCGGGTGGACTTGGGCAAGGGCGGCACTTGGGACATCGCCGCCGTGGCGAGCGCCGAGCGCCACCGAGATCGCGAGGTCTGGGCTCGCCGCCGATTGGTGCTGAGCGTCTTCACGGCGGCCGGGCTGGTTTTGATCTTCGGGGGTATCGCGATGCGGCTGCAGCGCAACGAGCTCGTGCTCGAGCGCGAGCTCGCCGTGGCGGGTATCCAGCAGCAGCGCGACGAACGATTGCAACGCGCCAATCGCGCGGCGGTCATGGGGACGCTGGCGATGGGGGTCGCCCACGAAATCTCGACGCCGCTGGGGATCATTTCGGCGCGCGCCGAGCAGATGATGCCGAAGATCGAGAGCGACGAGCGGCTCGCGGGGAGCGTCAGGTCGATCCTCGCGCAGACCGACGGCATCACACAGGTCATCCGAGGACTATTGGGACTGGCCCGTGGTGACGCTCCCTCCGCGCAACGAATTGCCGCACGCAAGGTCATCGACGACGCGGTCACCTTGATCGAGCACCGCTTCGCCAAGGCAGGGGTGAGTCTGGCGCAGCAGGTCGAGCCCGACTTGCCGGCCTTGATCGGCGATCCAACCTTGATTGAGCACGCCATCGTGAACCTCTTGCTCAACGCTTGTGACGCCTGCAAGGGCGGTGGCGACGTGGTCCTCGTGGCCCGTCGCGTCGGTGAACAGCTCGAGGTCGCCGTCGAGGACTCGGGCTCGGGAATCTCGCTGGCGGACGTGGGGCGTGCTCACGAACCCTTCTTCACGACCAAGTCGCGCGACGGAGGCACTGGGTTGGGCCTCGCCATTGCTCACGAGATCGTCGCCAGTCACCGCGGCACCTTGGCGTTCTCCGCGCGCGTGCCGCGCGGCACGCGCGCATCGATCCTTCTGCCCCCCGCACAGGGCCTTGCCGATGGTTAAACGGCGTCAGAAGATCCTCGTCGCCGACGACAACCTCGAGATGGCGACGACGATTGCGGACGGCCTCGCCGAGCGCGGCTACGAGGCGACAGCGGTCGGGTCCGGGCGCGAAGCAATCGACCGGCTCGGGTCCGACAAGTTCGCCGCCGTCGTGACGGACCTGAGGATGCCGAACGGCGACGGTATGGAGCTGCTCGCGGCGTCTCGCAGGCTGGATCCGGAGCGGCCGGTGATTGTGATGACCGCGTACAGCGCCATCGACACGGCCGTGGAGTCGATCCGCCAAGGTGCCTATCACTACCTGACGAAGCCGTTCAAACAGGAGGAGCTCGCGATCTTCTTGCAGAGGGCGCTCGAGGAGGTCCGGGTCCGGCGAGAGGCATTGGCCCTCAAGTCGGAGCTGCGCACCCGCTTTTCGGCCTCGAACATCTTGGGCCACAGCGCCGCCATCGAGGCCGTGCGCGATCGCGTCCAGCGCGTCGCCGACGCGCCCGCGCCTGTGATCATCCTCGGTGAAACCGGGACCGGCAAGGGCCTCGTGGCACGCGCCCTCCACACGGACAGTGCACGCGCGGCGAAGGCCTTCGTCTCGGTGAACTGCGCAGCCTTACCCGAGGCCTTACTGGAGAGCGAGCTCTTCGGGTACGTGAAGGGCGCCTTTACGGGCGCCACACACGATCGACCCGGGCTCTTCGCCGAGGCGGACGGCGGCTCGCTGTTCCTGGACGAGATCGCGGAGATGCCTCTGTCGTTACAGGCCAAGTTGCTGCACGTCCTCGAGAGTGGGACCGTGCGGCCCGTCGGGGCCGCGAAGCAGGTCGAGGTGGACGTTCGAATCATCGCCGCGACCCACCGGAACCTGGGACAGCTCGTGCGCGAGGGAAAGTTCCGGCACGATCTGATGTACCGGCTGGACGTTGTTCCCATCGTGTTGCCGGCCCTGCGCGACCGCCGCGAGGACCTGCCGGAGCTTTTGGAGCGGTTCCTCGAGGAATCGCGCCAGAGATATCCCGGCTCACCCGTGCGGGGATTCTCCGCCGAGGCGCTGGACCAGCTGCGCGCCTACCGGTGGCCCGGCAACGTTCGCGAGCTGGCCCACACCGTGGAGCGGGTCGTGCTCTTGGCCCGAACGCCCGAGATCAGCGCCGGGGATCTGCGCGATCTGGTCGCGCATGAGCAACCCGAAAGCGGGCTGGAGTTCTACGGCGAGATCATTCCGCTCCGCGATCTCGAGCGCCGGTACGCGTCGTGGGCCCTCGCCCAAACGGGCGGGCACCGGGGCAAGACCGCGGAGAAGCTGGGCGTCGATCCGAAGACCCTCCGAAAGTGGCTGGGCGACCTCGAGCGAGACGAGGGCGACTGACGGCGCTCAGCCGGGCGTATGCTGACGGGGATGAGGGCGGTCGGCTGTTGCGCGGCGTTGCTGGCGATGGCGTCGTCGCCTTCGTGTGGCCAGCAGTTGCCGGGCGCGTTCGTCGGCGAATCGGCGCACTTCCGCCTGTACGTCTCTTCGGGCGTGGTGATCCCGCCCGACCTCGACACGGACCGGGCGCTGGTTGCGCTGGAAAGCAACTGGAGAGACATGGCGACCTTGCTGCCGCTGCAAACCGGCAGCATCGAATATCATTGGGTCACACCGTCGGAGTTGTCCTCCGCCTGCGGAGGTCCCGCCGGCGGGTGCGAGCAGCAAGGGCCGATTGTGATCGCCGACGGCGTCCCCATCCAACACGAGCTGAACCACGCCTACATCGAGTTGCTCGCCGGCACTCACGCGCCCCCGGTCCCGCTGGTGACCGAAGGGTTTGCGGGGGCCATCGGTTGCGGCGACGGATTGGGGGTGCAAAAGGGCACACCGACACGCTGGCAGGATCTGCTGGCGCTGCCGGGGGACGATCCCCGCTTCGACAGGGACGGCTATTCTGCGGGGGCGCTGCTGGTCCGCTATCTCATTCGGAGCGGCGGAATTGACGCGTTCATCTCTTACTACAGACAGGCGCCCAAGGTGCGTGATCCGGCCCTGTTCGCCGACCATTTTCAGCGCTTTTGGGGGATCACCCTCGACGCGGCTTGGTCGGCGATGAACACCGTCAGTCCAGGGACCGGCCTGGGCGACACGTCGCTTTGCCCCTGTTCACTGCCGTCGCTGCCTCTCGATCAACCGCTGGCCGTCGATCGGGTTTCGGCTCCCTACTGGACGATTCCAGAAGTGGACGGAAAGACGATTGCGATGCACCCGGTTTCGGGCGCAATTTTCGACGACTTCGACTGCCACGGCGAGACATTCGACGGAAGCGGCACGGCGGGGGTCGGCCTCATTCGATTGGGGCCGACGGTCCACGGCTACGTGCTTGCCCCACTGGCCAGCACGACGACGGGCCACTTCGTGTCCGACACTTGCGAAGCGGCGGAGCTGTTCCAGGTTCCGCCGTCGGCATTGGGACTGGGTCTGTCCGTTCAGGTCGATCAGTCGTCCGCGGCGTCGAACGTGGTCTACCTGCGCCTTGTCCCGCCCCCCGGTGCGACCGCCCTCTCGGTGCCGCTCGGCATCGTCGACACGTGCGCGACCTGTGCCTTCGACGAGGCAGCCTGCGCTGCGGTGACGGCAATCTCTCCCGGGACTCCCGTCTACGTCCAGCTGCCGCTCACCGTTCAGAAAGCCAGTGCCGCCCAGGTCACTTCGACGACCATCTTCTTCCAGTAGCGGCTGCCCGCGCCGGTTCGAAGCGGCCAGGCGCACGTAAAGACTTCCCCTACAAGCCAGGCGCCCCGTCGTCGCGGTAGACGCCAGGCCAGGAGGGCACACACATGGGACGGAGCACAATCAAATTTGGGATCGGCGCCGAGCTGGCGGCTTTGTCATTGACTCTGGCCGCGGCGGCCGACTGCGGCAGCGTCACCGTGCGGAAGCCGCCGAGCGCCGACGACCGGGTCATCACGTGCACCATCACGCGGCAAGAGTGTGCACTGGAGAGCGCAAACGCTGCCACCTGCACCCGGTTTGCAGCACCGGTCACATTCACGGCGACCGCCTGCGCCACGCCCGGCCAGGATCCGACCGCGGCTTGCGCGCAGGCGTATTGCGCGCAGCCCGCCGACGTCAAGTACCCGTACCAGAACTGCACTCCCTCCGGCAACGACGTGACGGACGCGCCGGGAAGAACGCCGTCGTTACATCCCGTGAAGGGCATCTGCTCACCCAACGACCTCTCGAGCGGTCAGCGAACTGCGCTGATAACGTACACTCAACGATCGCTGAGCTGCCGCCCATCGACCGACCGGTTGAGCTGCGCGTCGTTTGCGGTGAACACCGGCCCGACGACCAGCCAATGCGGGGAGTTCACCAACCTGGCGGCCGTCGATTTGCTGAAGCCGCCGGCCGGTCCAGGGGTGCGGAGCGGCAGCGTGAGCATCGCCAGCCTGGTGCTGAACTCACCCGCCTGTCCGCTCCCGGGGGAGACCGGAACGGCGACCAAGGCGCTGACCGCCGGGACAATCGGCACCGTGATGGGCGGCGGCACCACCACGCCCGTCAGGTTGCTCAGTGGCTTCGCGACGGTGGGCACCTCCTGCGATCCGGCGACCGAGCGCTGCTCGACATCCATCGATCGGCTTCGCGCCAACCTGGCCGACGCGACGGTGTTGGGCACGCAGATCCGGAACGTGGTGGCGACGAACATCGGTCCACTCGTGCTGGGTGGGGTGCCGGATCCCGACAGCGGCGCTCAGACGGTGCCGGCGGGCGGCGTGAACCTGGCCTTGCGTGGATTGGTGAACGGGGTCGACTCCTTCTTCCTGGCGACGAACACGACGCCTTGGTCGGCCAACCTGTCGGGGGGGAACCTCAACCTGCGCGGCGCGCTGGACCTGCAGGTGACCAACGCCAACGGGCAGCCCCTGTTCGTGACGATGAACGTAAACGTCAATGGCACTCCGGCGAACAGCACGCAGCAAGGGTGTGCGGCGCTTTCGCCGCTCGATCGGCTGTTCGGCTTCGAAGATCCGTTGAGCTGGAGCTCCACGAACGCGACGCTGTCTCTGGTGACTTCGCCCATCACCCAGGGGTGCGGCGCCCTGGGCGTCATGGGCCAGGGATACATGGCCATCAGTGGAGCCAGCTTCTCGACCGCCGGCCTGAACCCCACCGCCGCTCTCAGCGTCGACCTGTTCGTGCCGCCCAGCCAGCCCAATCCATTCTGGACCGGCGCCTTGCAGATGTACCTGACTTGCCCGTCGGGAAACGTCTTCAACCAGTACATCGGGCAGGTCGAGCTGACGGGTAGGCCGCAGAACCGGTATTCCACGCTGCGTTTCCCGCTGCCGGCGGCCACCCAGAGCACGCTCCGGCAATCGCTGAACGACTGCGCGTTCGCCTTTGCGCTGAACGTCAATCAGACCAGTCAGACCTGGATTCTCGACAACCTGCGCTTCACGCCCTGATCGGCAGCAGCGTTCCGTTACACCCACGGCACCGTCACCTCGTTCCAGAGAAGGCCGCGAACCCCGCCGCCTGCTCTGGAACGGGTTATGGTGACAGGCCTTGATCGCGCGCTCTTGCTGGCCACTGATCGGTCTGGCCGCCCTGCTACTGCCGGCGACCGCCCGCGCCGACCAAGGGTTGGCACCCGAGCACAAGCTGTCGCTCCGGCTGGCGATCGGGGCCGCTTACGTGCGCGAAAGCTGGAGTCCCAACGACGGCAACCCAGGGTCGGTCAGGACGGGCTGGGCGCCGGTTCTAGAGATCGCCATCGGCCGAGTCGTGGCGCCTGATCTGATCGTGGGCGGCATCTTGGAGACCGCGCCTCTCTTCGACCCCACGGAGTCGTTCGCCGGAACCACCTACGACCTGACCGATGCTGTCGAACTCTTGACCCTCGCGGGCGCCTTCATCGAAGATCCGCAACTGCCGCACGTCCCGGTTCGCGCCGGGATCGCCCTCGGCGCGGTTGCCTCGTTGCTGTTCGACCAAGCGCAGCAACAGCTCCAGCCCCGGCTGGGCATCGGCATCTCTCCTTACCTGGGCTACGACCGACGCGTTTCAGGACGATGGCGGATGGGCCTGCTGGGGCGAATGACCTTTTTCCGAAACGTCGCCGGCGACATGCCGTCGTCCGCGACGGCTGGCGGCCTCATGACGTCATTGCTGCTGACGTTCACCTTCAGGTGAGCTGGCGCGCCGACGGACATCTTCAGGAGAGCCGCCATGACCTCCAGGTGCGAACGGCATCCGGTTTTCCGGTAGATGCGTGTCCAGTAGACATCGACCGTCGGAGGCCGGCATCCCAACTGAAACGCGATTTCCTTGCATCCGTGACCCAACGACGCCAGTTCGACCACGTCGGTTTCCCGGGCACTGAGCAGAAATGCGCTCTGAAATCGTCCCAGGAGCTCAGGCCATCGAGAACCATCCCGCCGCATGCTATCCCCCCGCCCCTGCGGCGAACAGGTTGCGCCGCACGGCTGTAACGGCCTCCGGTGAACATGTTTCACCCCGACCGTTATCGGTGCCGCGGCATCACCTCCGCCGGCGCTCGATACCCGAACATCTTTTCGGGGAATAATTGCACATGTACCCGTTTGGGCCTGGCTAACGAAACAGCGAGCGTCGTTCGGGGGGGGGATTGCCGCGCGCGTAAGGAGGGTCCGTGTGGCGGGTGAGACAGCTGACAACGGCGATTTGCGGATTTCTGGTTTCCCGAGCGCGACAGCTCCATACGCTGGCAGCCCAGCACGCATCGTTGCCTGACGTCGCTTAAGTACTCCCGGAGTCACGATGACGACGGTTACGGCTCCTTCGCCGCCAGGCGATGCGGCGGGCGTCAACCCGGCGCGGGCTCACCTGGACGCAGAGATTCTGCGACCACCTGTTTCGTCCACCGCCCGACCGATTCCCGAGCTCACGGGCGAGTGTGACAATGGTGACCCGGAATCCCGTCTTTCAGCACGACTACGCCAACTGCGCGCGTTGTCTCGGACGGTAGACGACGGCTCTGGCTATCCGGACGGTTACGCCCTCCAGTCCCCCTTCGGCCGGTGGGTGGCTTTCGATCGCTTTCGCCACGAGATGAACGAATACGTCGTCATGCAACTGCGTGTGACGTCCAAGGGAAAGGGCCGCAGCCGCGACCTCACCGAGCGCGAACGAATGGTGGCCCGCTGCGCCGCGACGGGAATGCCGTTCAAGCTCATCGCCGATGCGTGCTCGATCTCCGTGCAGGCGGCATCCACCTATCTCTTGCGGGCGAAGCGCAAGCTCGGCGCGAGCTCGAAGGCCGATCTCGTGCGCGCCATCATGCACGAGGAGGGACACGGTCCCATTCGAATCCCCTGCCTCGAGCTGCTCATGCAGGTTCGGTTGGAGTCGGAATGGTTTCGGATCTTCAGGGCCCACGGCCCGCCGCACCACCAACGTACAGAGACGCTGACGCCCGCTGAAAGGGAGATCCTGGCCGCCATCCTGGCCGGCCTTCCGACCGCGGGCATAGCGCGGCAGCGCGGCACGGCGGTCGGAACCGTAGCGACGCAAATTTCGGCAATCATGCGCAAGCTCGAAGTGCAATCGCGCGCCGCGTTGGTCGCGTCCGTCCTGGGGATGCATTTGTAGGAAAACTGCCCACGAGACAGGCGCAGTTGTAGGAAAAGCTGCGATGGATCGCGACGACGTCGCGTTGCTATACGAACTCCGTTGCGATCATCGTTGCCCGCCGGCGCCCCGCCCGCGGTTGGTGAGCGGTCGCGCCAAGAGCCGGAGGGAGGGAGCGAGCATGACTATTCGACGCATCATGGTTCCATTGGTGGTTGTCGGTGTGGTGACGGGCGCGTTCGCGTTGATACACCGCGCGCAGCAGCCGCGGCCCAAGGTGGCCATAAGTCTCTCCCAGTCTGGAAGCGACCAGCGCGCCGTCGGCGATCTCCTTCGCCGCCTCGAGACCCTGCCCCGCATCGACCTCCCCGGTACCGTTGGGACGACGGAAAGGCCGGCACCTTCGCGCACGGCCCCCGGAGGGGACCCGTCGGCCGATCCTGCGGAAGTGTTCGACGGCCGGCAATTCCTCTCCCGTTTGGAAGGCGGCGGTTCGCTAACAGCCATGCGCCGCAAGGACCTGGAGTCCATGTTGGCGGCCGTGTCGGCCATGCAAGAGGAGATCATGCGCTTTCCGGAACCCGCCAAGCGTGCGCACTTGCAGGAGAACCTGATTCACCAATTGGTCGTTCGCCTTCGTTTGGCGCTGGGAGACAAAGAGTCCGAAGCCATCGCGACGCTTCTAACCGAGAAACGCCCTTACATCCTCTTCGACAAGGACGAGTGACATGAGACGCCTCCTTTTCATGGCCATGCTGGTGTCACCCTCGTTCTTCGACGGCTGTAGCTGCAGCGACAACGTATCGGTGTCGGCACCTATTCCCCCTCAGGGTGGCACCAACCCCACCCGTGACACTGTCACCAATGAGAATCCCCCACCGTCGGTGTGGACGGCTCTGGACCCGCAGACCTGCAACGACGACGTCACGGCACCGGTCGTGAAGCCGCCGATCTTCGTCTCTCCCATCATCAACCCGGTCGGCGGCCGAGCGTATGCGGTGCTGGTCTGGTCATTCTGCAATCCGGGGCGGAACGATCTCCCGGCTCAGCCCAACTACCGCCTCCTGATCTCGCCCCACGACCTGGTCGTCCAGCAGTCCCAGAACGATCCAGATTGCCGCACGCGCCCACCCGGTGCGGCCGGTTTTCCCAGTAAGTGTTTCCCGCCCGCTCCTGGAGGAGACCTCTCGGTGGATACCGATCTGCCGGCGCTCCCATCCTGCAAGTGCACGGGAGAGATCGCCTTCATCAACGTCCCCGCTGGCCAGGAGTCGACGGTGGCCAACCGGCCCCCGACCCTGAGAACCAACATCCCGCCGGGTAACTATCACTTCACGCTTTCCAACCCATGGGACGTCTCGATTCAAGACGTAGAGGTGGTGCTCCGATGAAAACCTTCACACCGTCGCAACGGATTGTCACCGCGATCGGCGCGACTTTGCTCGCCCTGGCACCAGCACCGGCTCGCGCGCAGCGGATCGTGCGGCATGACGTACTCGTCCAGTTCAACGACCCGCGCGGAATCATCACCGTTGCAGTCGAGGGGCTTCCCTCCGACCTGCGCGTGTTGCAGTCGACCCTGTCGCTGTCCTCCCCGAACGTGGGCTGCACCGCTGACGTCTGTCCCTTCACGCTGAACTCGCTGGCGGTCTCCTTCCAGGACTTCACTCAGCCCCTGACAATTGGTGGCGATCCGGCCAATTTCAACGTCCGGACCCCCTGGCTCGTCATCCACGGCCCGATCGCGGTGAACAAGATCGGTAACCAGATCGTCGTGCCGCAGGGGACACCTGCCGAGCTCAGCGCCAACCTGAGCGGGGGCACCAGCAGCCGAAGCATCACGCCCGGATTCCGCACTCAGACGTCCGGAACGCTGAGCCCGATCCTCATCGGGCTCGATGCGACTCGCCAGATCGCCTCGATCGACGGTGCGTTCGACTTCACCTTCCCGGTGTTCAACACCCAGGTCGACGCCTCGGCGCGGTTCACGTCCTCGAACGTGGGGGCGTTCGACAATTTGCCACCGGTCGCGAACGCAGGCCCCGATCTGACGCTCACCTGCCCGCAAGTGGTGACGCTGAACGCCTCGGCCTCGACCGACCCCGAAAACAACATCGCCTTCTACTCGTGGGACGCGGGAATCAGCGGTCGCGTCAGCTCACCGGGGCCAACCGCGCAGCTCTTCTTCGGAGCGGGAACGCACCCCGTCACCTTGACCGTGACCGACGTTTACGATTCGGTCGCGACCGACGCGATGACGGTGACGGTCATAAATCCGCCGCCCACCTTCACGTTCGTGCCGCCCGCAGTCGAGAGCGCGACGTGCGGCGCGGTCAACATCGGTCAAGCCCGCGCCGCATCGCCATGCGAGAGCGTGCGGGTCACGAACGACGCCCCCGCGCGCTTTCCCGCCGGGCTGACGATCGTCACCTGGACGGCGACAACAGCCTCCGGCAAGCGGATCACCGCCACCCAGCGGGTCGTGGTGACCCCCGGCGATGACCCGGCGTGCTGTCCACCCGGCAGCAACATCATCGTCGGAACCTCCAACAACGACACCCTGAACGGGACACCAGGACGAGATTGCATCCTCGGCCTCGGCGGACAGGACGTGATCAATGGCGGCGGTGGAGACGACGTCATCAGTGGCGGCGAAGGGGACGACGTCATCCACGGTGGCCCTGGAAACGACGTCGTCTCGGGCGGCGGAGGCCAGGATCAGCTCTTTGGCGAAGACGGCCTGGACATCCTGTTCGGCGGGACGGGAGACGATCTCCTCGACGGAGGCGCGGCCGCCGACGAGCTGCACGGCGGAGATGGGCAGGATCGTCTGGTCTGCGGCGCCGGCAATGACCGGGCCTTCGGAGATGCTGGTGACGACACGCTGCTCGGGCAGGACGGCGACGACTTCCTCGATGGAGGCCTGAACAACAATCACTGCACGGGCGGCCTCGGGACCGACGTCCTGATGTTCTGCATCGCCGATGACGGGGTCGATCAGATTCCCGGCGGCACCGGGGCTGACAACTTCAACGTCTGCCAGTGCGCCCCCGCCAACAAGTGCGTCGATTGCAGCGCGGTGGTCCAGGCATGCACGGCGACCGCCGGGTGCCGGGCGATCGTTCGCTGCGTGAACAGTCTGCCGGAATGCCGGCAGCCGAACGAGTGCGCCAGCACCTGTCTGAACGGGTTCGCGCAGGATGCCATCCAGCAAGCCGGCATCACCGTGTCGTGTCTCGGTGGCTGCTGACAGCGGCCGATCGAGCGGATCTGAATCATCAGGCAGCTCACAACGCAAGGAGACAGCCATGAAATCGGCACAACGACTCACGGCCCTGGCGGCCCTGGTCCTCAGCGGAGGGATCGCCCAGGCCCAATCGGTCACGCAGAGCAACATCGTGGTCGGGATCGATCCGGCTCAGACCCTCGCCTTCTTGACCACGGGGGGCAATACGCCGCGGCAGTTCGACATCAAGCGCGGTAGCAACATGATCTTTCGACTCGACAACCCGTTCTGCACGGGTAGTTGCACCGGGGATCTCAATTATCTCCGCGTCACCATGGGGCAGTTCTCGCAGGACCTGACCATCGCCGGCGGGCCGGGCGGCACGGCTCATCTCATCTTCGACAACCCGACGCTGGTCATCGTGGGTCCGGTTCCGATGCAAACGGATGGCCTTCAGTTCATCGTGCCCACCGGCACGACCGTCTCCTTCTCGGCGACGATGTCCGGCACCGCGAACATCGGCTCGGACCACATCACCATTCCCTCGCAGATCGCCGGCAGCCAGCTCACGACGACCAGCCCGCTGCTGCTCCGGCTGGACGCGAATCGGCAGCTCATGACGTTCCAGGGAATATTCCCATTCCAGTTCCAGACATCCGGCACGGTCGATGGCGTCGACATCAGCATCAACGTGTCGGGGTCGGTGCAGGTGCTGGGAAGCGCCCTGTCGCCCTTTGCCGACCTTCCGCCAACGGCGCGCGCCAGCGTGTCGGGCGGGGCGAGCTGCGGCAGGCCGGTCACCCTCGATGCTTCGGCGAGCACTGACCCGAATGGGCCGGCAGACATCGCCGCCTATCGCTGGACCAGGCCGGACGGAACCCTGCTGGCCACGGGCAAGGTCGTCTCTCTCACACTTCCGGCCGGCAACCAGGCGATCGTTCTCCACGTCATCGACACCCAAGGAGTGGAGGCGACGACGCAAGTCACCGTCAACGTGACCGAGCCCGCGCCGATGTTCGCCGCGAACCCGGCGCCGGCGTTCGCCAACACCTGTGGAGCCGTCTCGTTGACGCCGCCGCAGGCCATCTCGGCGTGCGGGTTCCCGGTGACCGTGACCAGCAACGCGCCGTCGTTCTTCCCCGCGGGCCGGACGGTCGTCACCTGGACGGCTCGTACCTCGAGTGGCCTGACGGCGACGGTGACCCAGCAGGTCATCGTATTCCTGGGGGACAACCCAGCCTGTTGCCCGCCGGGTAGCAACATCATCGTCGGAACCTCCAACAACGACACCCTGAACGGCACGCCGGGCCGCGACTGCATCCTGGGCCTCGGGGCGCAAGACGTCATCAATGGAAACGGGGGCGACGACATCATCAGCGGCGGCGAGGGTGACGATCGCATCTCCGGTGGCGCCGGCGACGACGTCATCAGTGGCGGTGGTGGCCAAGACCGCATCACGGGCGACGACGGAAACGACGCCATCAGCGGTGGTTTTGGTGATGACACGCTCGAGGGCAACAACGGCGACGACATCCTCAACGGCGGCGGCAACAACGATCGCTGCACGGGTGGCGTTGGTGTCGATGTGTTCGTGGCCTGCATGGTCCAGGACGCGGTGGACGTTCCGACGACGACCACCGACGCCTTCAACGTGTGTGACTGCCGACAGAACAAGTGCATGGACTGCACGACGCAGGCGCAGGCGTGCACGGCGACTGCCGGCTGCCCCACCATCATCGGCTGTGTCGCGGCGACGCCGAGCTGCAACCTGCCGCACGAATGTTCCGCGACTTGTGAGAGTGGTCTCAGCTCGCTTGCGATCTCGCGGGCGCGTGACCTGGCCTCTTGTCTCGGTGGCTGTCTGTGAGAGGGAGAACGACCATGAAAATGATGCTGAAGAAGCTGGCGCTCGTGGCGGTGCTGGTGTTCGCCACGATGACCAATGACGGGTGCGCGACGCTCAAGCGGATCGGTGCAGGCATACAGCACCTTTTCGATTGCGAGTGCCTCTGCCAATGCGCCGAGACGTTTCGGGGCGGCGGCGATGGGACCGACACGGGGGGAGGCACGTCGTTCCGCTGCATCAACAAGGGCTCTCTGTCGAGCTGTGGCGAGGCGTGTGGCTTCCAGGCTCTGCCGGGGGCGGCCGGCGGAAACCTGGTGGTTTGCATCTCGATCTGACCCAACGGCAGCGGCTGGCCCGGCGCTCCCCTCGAAGCGTCGGGCCGCTGCCGACCGTGCCCAACCGGATCGGAGGACGATGTCGTCGACAGTGAGCTATGCGGTATCCCCCTATCGGCCGTCCGGGAGAGTCACGGCCGGCGGCGTCGCCTTCGTGCTGGCCACATCCCTGGTGGCAGGAATCCTGGTCGGGTTGTGCGGCGGGCCCGTGAGCGACCACTTTTATCTGGTGTTCGTCTTCCCCGTGATCGGTGGTGCGGCGGCCGGCGTGCTCGTGGCCGCCGCGATCCGGATCGGCCGAGTGCAAAACCCCAAGGTCGCCTCGGTCTGCGCGGCCCTGGGGGCTTTGCTCATCATGCCGAGCCTCCATCTTTACGGGTACCGGCGATTGGAGAGCACGTTGGACGGCATCGGTGAGGCGCGATTGGCGGAGGTGTTGCGTGCTGGACCGGACGAGTTGCGCGCCGCCGGTGTCGATCCCGAGCTGGAGGGGGCCGTGCGCGTCACGAACCTAGCCGGCTATCTCGACTGGCAGGCTCGCCGGGGCGTCCTCATCAGCCGGTATGGCGGGGAAGGCGGCATTCGTCTGGGGTACGCCGGTTCGTACGGCTATTGGGGGCTCGAAATCGTTCTGGCGGCCATCGCGGCAGCGCTGCTGGCCGCGCGCGCGGCGGCCGCCCCCGCCTGCTCAAGGTGTCGGTCGTGGATGACCGACCGCCTTCGTGCGGACGTGCAGGTCTCCGCGACAACGGCGCTCCTGGCCGTCTCGACCGGTGACATCGAGCGACTCGGCCTGAAAGACGAGCGAAAGATTGATCCGGGCCAGACGCTGAGGATCACGGTATGCTGCTGCCCTCGTTGTGCGGCCGCTTCGTATGCAACGGTTCGGCTGGAGCGCGTTCTTCTCGGGCGTGACGGCACCCCCCGAGCAGCGCCAAAGTTGCTGGCGCAGACCAGCTACCCCGGCGCCGCCGTGGCGGCGCTCGAGACCATGTTCGCGAAAGATCGAACGGGGTCTCTCAGCTTGCATGCCGCACGGTAGCGCCGCTCGCTCCTGGCCCGGTCGCAGGGGGGTGATGGCCAGCCTCGCCTCGATGGCCGCGGCGACGATGCTGCTCGCCTCCTGCGGCAGGCCCTTGGCCTTTCTGCCGGGCCCGTCGCTCCCGCCCAACGTTCGTGCGACCTTGCCGCTCCTCGATCCGTTCACCGTGGATAGGTTGGCCGTCAACGTCCGCGTGGCGGGGGCCGACGGGACGCCGCTCGAAGAGGTGTTCACGGTCGACAGCGGCGCCTCGGTGACGGTCATCCGGGAGCCCCTCGCGCGCCGGCTCCGACTGAGTCCCCGGTCGAACGGACAGCTCGTCTTGATCGATGCCGTCGGTGAGACGCAGGAGCTCAGAAGCGTCACCGTCCCCGAGGTGCAGCTCGGAACCCTGTCGTTGCGCGACCTCAACGCCGCGGCCATCGGTCCGGAGAACATTGTCGGCCAAGATCTGCTCGGCCAGCTTCCGTGGGAGGTCGATCTCGATCGGGCCACGCTCACCTTGGGCGCGGCCCCGTGGCCGGCCGGGACGGCCATCGCGGACCTGCCGCTGCAACCTGTGCCCGATCCGAACGGGAACGCCAGCGGGGCAGCGAACGTCTCGTTCGGGCAAGAGCTCGCCGTGGCGATGGATGGTCGACCGGTGATGATGACGCTCGACACGGGCGCTTGGAGATCGGCACTGCCGGAGGCGCTCGCCAAGGCACTGGGGCTGTCGGTTGAAGACGGCCCCGGCGAGCTCGTCGGGTCGGTGGGAATGGTTCGCCACCAGGCCTCGCTCGTGTCGGTCGATCTGGCCATGGGCGGGATTCGGCTCGATCGCAGCCGCTTGATGGTCCTGACCGGACGCCACGCCGATCGCGGGTTGCTGGGGTTGGACCTGCTCCGGCGATTCGTCTTTCGCGTCGAGCCGGGGCGGCGGCTGCAGCTGCGGGAGCGACGAGACGAGCCGTCGGCCGCGGCGGCCCGCATTGCGCGCTGGCCCTGGTCGCCGCACTGCGGATCCGGAACCTGCGTGAGCGCCCGTTTGGAAGGGAACGGGGCCCAGACGGCGATCGTGATGTCGTTGGCGGCCACCTACCAGGCCTCGCCCACGTCCTTCTTGTGGCGATGCGCCACTCCGCCGCCGGCCGGCGAGCGCGCGGCCGCTCGGAGCTCGGGCGGGGCGGTGCCTGGAATCGTGGTCTACGTTCCGACCGCTGTGGCCGGGCTCGAGCTCCGACTGATCCCGCGAGGGACGGGCTGGCCGGAGTCACTCGGCGCCGATTGCGCGGAGCTCACCCTCGTCGACGTCGATCCGGCGGGAGCCGCCGTGGCGTCGATAGGGCCGGTGGCCCTGCTGACCTCCGTGCGACCGTGATGCAATCCCCAGCGCCGTCTCTCCACGCCGGTGCCCACCCCCGACGAAGGATAAGAAGGCGCGGTTCCCGCCGTCCGGTCGTGGCCGCCATCCGCGTGGCAGGCGGCCTGATTGCCGTCGTCTTGGCCGCCTGCGGTTCGCCGTCGGTGGCGCCCACGAAATGGACCGGCGAGGTCACCTGGTCATCCGCGCACTTCGTTTATCACGCTCGCCCCGACGACGGCACCGTGGGCCCCGAGGTGATCGACGATCTCGAGAGCAACGCCGCTCTGGTGGCGTCGGGTTGGCTCCAGCTGCCGGAGCACACCTCAGGTCCCATCCACTACTTCAAGTACCGGAGCTTCGACGAACTGGTGGCGGCCCGCTCGGTATGTGAGGACAGAGCCTGCACGCACCTGTTCGCCGATGGTCGCGTCGAGGTTCACTCCTCGCTCCCTGTCGAGTTGCACGAACTGGTGCACGCCTACACGTTGCCTGCCTTCTGCGCGACAGAGATGTTTCGCGAGGGGCTGGCGGTCAGCCTTACCTGCGATCCCCCGACGGAGCCCGGTCCCTACGCGACGACATCGCCGGCCGCGCTTCCCTCCTCGTGGCGGGATTTGACGAGCTTCGGGGGGGCGAACCCGACTTCGTATCAACCGGCGGGGTTGCTGGTCACCTGGCTCGTCGACACATGGGGCCGCGACGCGTTTCTTCGATTCTACCGGCAGGTTGGCTGCGGGGTCGGTCCCGACGCCATCGCCAGCACCTTCATCGCGGCTTATGGCGAAACGCTGGACGATGTGTGGGCTGCGATGGTGGCAGCGCCGCGAAGACGAGGCTGCCTGTCTTTGAGTGCCTGCGCGGCTGGCGCCGCGTCGGGAGCCGTGACACTGACCAATCGCTCGTCGGGATTTCGCCTCGCGGTCCCGGTCGCCGATCCTGGCGCGGCGGGAGCGGTCATCCGGGCCGAGTACGCCGCGGGCGCTGAGCCGCCCGTGATCCGTCCTTGCAAGGCCGCGGGCGCCTTCCCCGACGGTGGCGGCCAATGGCCAGCCGACCCCGCCAGCTGGTCGCCTGTGGTGCTCTTGAGCTTCGAGCAGCCGGTGGCGGTCGCCTTGAGGACCTTCGATGGAAGCACGAGCGATCCAGCTGTCGACCTCGCTCTGGACGTCACCCCAGTGCCGCTGGCGGGCGTGCCGGCGCCGGGCGGAGGCGACTGCGCCGGGACCACGCCAATCGTGGTGAGCGACACCCGAGCCACCGTCCTGCTGTGGCCACGCAACCAATCGTTCGTGCTCGGCTTGCAATCCTCCGCGGCCGAACCGTCGCAAACGACCCGGATCCGCCACGACGGCGGAGGGGAGGCGCGCCTCGAGGCGTGCAGCGCGTGCGCCGACGGGACCTTGCAGGGTTGCGCCGACGCATCGACCACCGACGGCGTCAACGCGCCTTGGCTCCGGGTGACCTGGGCGCCAGCCGTTCCGCGCCCTCTCAAGATCGCCATCGAGTGGTTGTAGTCCGGCGAGCAGCCCCGCGCGCGCTGGCCCGGGTTGTCAGGCCCACGGCTCCGATCAATCGGAAGCGATTCCCAGCTCACGGATCATGTCGCACAGAATGCGGTAGGGAACGCCCGCCCGGCGGGCGGCCTCTTGCCGGCTGGCGCAAAGACCGAGGAGGTAGCGGATATACCTCTCCCGGAACTGCCTCTCGGCGGAGGGAAGTGGCTGCCCGGTGGCGAGCTGAGTCGGGGCGGTCAACCGTGGAGGCGGAGGCACGGCCTCGATGGCGGCTGCCGCCAGTCGGCGCAGCCGCGCCCCGCGCGCGAGCGGACCGCCGGCCCGCGCCAGCCAGGCGGCCATGTCGCGCGCCGGAACGATGCGCGTGATGCCGAGGACGGAGGCGGCGGCCGCTTCTGGGACGTCGGCGTCGTCGCCATAAAGGACGATCTCGGTGAAGGGATTCGCTCGACGGGCGAGCGCGCCGTCGTCGAGCCCGATCGGCCGCCGTCCGCCCAAAGCCAGGAGGGCGAGGTCGGCCACAAGCAGCTCCCTCGCCAGCGCCGGAGATTCCGAGGCGCAAAGGAGGACGGCAATCTCGCGCTCCCCGTCGAGTGCCGATGCGACCTGCCGTGCGCGCGACGGATTGTCATCGACGACCAGCACGCGCGCCGCCTCACGGCGCTGTTCCAACGGTGCCTGCGCATCTCCGCCCCGCTCTGCGTTCGCGTCCATCGCCACCCTCCCCTCGGAAACGTCAGCCCGGTCGGCCAACGAAAGCTTTCAAGCAAGCCAACCGTCTTCGCGAGCGAGCATAGCGCCATCACGAAAGGCGAGCAAACAAAGGGTGCCACCCGAATTGCGTGGCCGTTCGACGATGGTGGTTGCCGTCTTCGTCCCACAGCCGCGCACACCCAGACTCGCGCCAATATTAGCTTTCTCGGGCTTGTCGCCAGCGCGGGCGAGGCCAGATTCCCGAAGCGATGAGCCCCAGAGGTCTGGCAGCGCAAGCTGCGGCGATTGCGCTGGCGACATCATGCTGGCTGTCGGGTTGCGGCAAAGTCACGACGGCAACAGGGGCAGACGCGATCGCGATCCACCGCGACGCCGGAGTCCCCGTGGCGTGCAGTGCCGCAGGCGCGCCGAAGAAGACCGACGGGCAGGCCTGCGGCTGCGGGGGCGACTGCCACAGCGGCTTTTGCGTCGACGGTGTCTGCTGCGACACCGCGTGCACCGACACTTGCAAGGCCTGCAACGTGCCTGGCGCCCCCGGGATCTGCACGTTCGTGCCGGCGGGGAGCCCGCCATCATCGGCGGCGATGTGCCCAAAATCGAACGTCGCCACCTGTGGCCTCGACGGCACGTGTGATGGGCAGGGGAGCTGCCGGCGGTACCCGGCGGGGACCACCTGTAAACCGGGCACGTGCCAGGGCGCGGCCGTGACGGGCACCGAAGTTTGCGACGGAATGGGAAGCTGCGAACCCGGCGCCCAAATCGTCTGTGCGCCATTCGGCTGCGACGCTACGACCGGGGCCTGCTTTCCGGAGTGCCGTTCGGATGCGGACTGCGCCTCGGGCGTCAAATGCGTCTCCGGAAGTTGTGGTCCCAAGCCGGAAGGCGCGGTGTGCACGAAAGCCAGCGAATGCGGGTCGGGCTTCTGCGCCGATGGCGTCTGCTGCAACGTGGCCTGCAGCGGCGCTTGCGTCAGCTGCAATCAGCCCTCTCGAACCGGCGTCTGCTGGCCGATCGCCGCGGGTGTCGGGGACCCGCACACGGTCTGCCACGACCGCGGGGCGGCCTCCTGCGGACAGACCGGCGCCTGCGACGGACTGGGCGGCTGCGCGCTCTACAAGGTCGAGACTGTCTGCACCGCGCCCTCGTGCACCGGCGACGTGTTGAGCACGGCGGGGACCTGCGACGGTCTCGGGACCTGCCGGACGCCCGAACTGGAAAAGTGCGCCCCCTATCGTTGTTCGGCCGGCGCATGCAACGATCGGTGCGCGACGGACGCTGACTGCGTCAGCGGACAGGCTTGCGACAACGGCAGTTGCGGCCCGAAGCCCAACGGCCAGTCCTGCCGTGCCGCCGGGGAATGCGCCAGCGGCTTCTGCGCCGGCGGTGTCTGCTGCGACAGCGCCTGTACGGGAAGTTGCCGGAGCTGCGGCTTACCTTCAGCAATGGGCACCTGTACGCCCGTTCCGGCAGGCGCGTCCGACCCGGCTGGCGTGTGCAAGGACCAGGGGGCAGCCTCCTGCGGCGCCGACGGCAAATGCGACGGCGCCGGAGGTTGTCGAAAGTACCAAGCGGGAACAGTCTGCGCGTCGGAGCGCTGCACCGCCGGCGCTTACAGCGCCGCGTCCAAGTGCGACTCCGCCGGTCACTGCCTGTCGCCGGCGCCCACGACCTGCGCGCCCTTCACCTGCAATGGCAACCGGTGCTTCGCGGCGTGCACGAGCGACGCGAATTGTTCCTCGGGGAACAGCTGCGTCGGGAATTCCTGCGGCAAGTCGTCGAATGGCGCTGCCTGCTCGAGCGGCGGGCAGTGTGCTTCAGGTGTGTGCGCCCAAGGCATCTGCTGCGCGACCGCTTGCGGCGGCGCGTGCAAGTCGTGCGCGCTCCCGGGTTCGGTCGGGCAGTGCCACAGCGTGCCGGCCGGCAGCCCTGATCCGGCAGGTTCTTGCGTCGATCAAGGCGCTGCTTCTTGCGGCACCAACGGCAAGTGCGACGGCACGGGCGCCTGCCAGCTGTACGCGGCGGGAACCGCCTGCAAAGGGGCCAGCTGTCCGACGGGCACGAACACGTTCACCCCCGCCTCGACCTGTAACGGCAGCGGAATTTGCGCCACCCCGGCCCCCAGCACGTGCGGTCCATTTCAGTGCGGCGGCTCAGCGTGCAAGTCGACGTGCGCGTCCAACGCGGACTGCGTGGCGCCCGCTGCCTGCGTGAATGGCTCCTGCGGTCTCAAGGCCAACGGCGCCGGCTGCGCGACCGCCACCGAGTGCACCAGCGGCGCGTGCGCCCAGGGCGTCTGCTGCGCCACCGCCTGCACCGGGAGCTGCCTGTCTTGTAACCTCGCCGGGCAGGTCGGCACCTGCTCGCCAGTGCCTGCCGGCAAAGCCGATCCCACCGGAACCTGCAAGGATCAGGGGGCCGCCAGCTGCGGCACGAACGGCAAGTGTGACGGCGCGGGCGCCTGCCAGACCTACCCCACCGGGTCAGGCTGCGGCGGAGGCGGCACCTGCCAGGCGGGCGTGTGCCAGGGCCCGGCGCCGAACGGAACGTCGTGTACCGCCGATGCCGACTGTGCCAGCCACCACTGCACCGACGGCTTTTGCTGCGGCATGGACCGCTGTGGCGCCTGTAAGAGCTGCGGCGTGAAGGGAAGCGAGGGGACCTGCGCCGCCGTCCCGGCCGGAACGGCCGATATGGGCTGCGCGGCGATGGCGGCCAGTAGCTGCGGTAAGAACGGGACCTGCGACGGTGCCGGCAGCTGCGCCCTCTATCCCGACGGCACAGCGTGCGGCGCGCCCCGCTGCTCGACGAAGCAGGCCGCCATCGTGAACCGACAATGCAGCAAAGGCACGTGCGTCGATGGCGCCGTGATGACCAGCTGCGCGCCATTCAACTGCGACGCGATGACGGACCTATGCAACGTCGCTTGCACGACCATGGCCGATTGCGCGGCCGGATCCATGTGCCAGGACGGCGCCGCCGGCATGAAGACCTGCAACTGAGCTGGCGCGGCCGGCGCTCCCGGCGTTCGAGTTGCCGGTCGTTGACCTCGGGCCACACGGCCGCGCTGGCCGGCGGGCTACTCCAGCTGCAGTCCGCAATCGGTGCAGGCACCGCTGACGAGCGGTGCGGCGGTGCCGCACGCCGGACAGGCGGCCTCGCCCCCCTCGGGGCTGGCGACCGCCGTGTGCCCCTCGTCGATGGTGCCCTCGCGCAGCGCCATCTGCCGCCACCGATTCTGCGCCAGACGGGCCACCCGTGGGACATCCTCCGCGCGCGCGTGCAGCGCGATCTTGGGGGCGCAGCCGCAGCCGGACGACCCGCAGCACGCACCCCGCGCCAGCAGCACGGGAATCTCCGCGGCCAAGCAGGCCTCGCGCAGCTCCTTTGCCTCTTGCAAGGAAGCTTGCAGGCAGGCCACCGTCTCGGCCACGGCCAGCATCGCCTCCGCCTGGTCTAGGTCCATGCCGTCATCTTAAACGATGGGCTGGGGTCGGTCCCCCGGAGGCGACGCCAGGAGGCGAACCTCAATCGACGCGCGGCGGGTACGCTGCCCCTCGCGATGAATGCGCAGCCACGGACGAATCGTATCGATGGCCGCCTCCAGGGTCGGCACCTGCACGACCATGTAACCGCCTATCAGTTCCTTGGATTCGATGAACGGACCGTCGTGCAAGAAACGCTGCGCCGCCGATCGACGGACGCGCGTCCCCTTGGCGCTCGGTTTGAGCCCTTCGCCGCCGATCATGGTGTTGGCCTCGACGAGAGGAGCGCAGTACGTGTCCATTCGTGCCAGTGATTCGGGCGTCGGCACCTCGACGCCTTCGAGACTGTTCCGAATCATCGCGATGTAGCGACGCGTTCCGGGCTTTCGGACCGAAGGCGGGGCCGCCCCGGGGGGATTCGGATCCGGTGGCGCGCCGAAGTCTTGGGGCGTGAACGACTCGCGCACTTCGAGCGTGCCGTCGCCGCCGGGAGCATTCTTTGCGAGCTCGACCGCCGCAGCACGCGACGGCAGGTCGACGATCCAGAGCGCACGCAGCGCGGAGACATCTCGCGCGAGAACCGCTGGTGAGTCGCCGTCCTCTGAAATCGTGGCGCCTTCGTCGAGGAGCTGCTCGGTTCCGAGCACGTGTACCCCCTGCCGCTCGAGGTACTCCGTGATTGCCTCGATCTCTGTCTCTTGCCGCGCCTCCGCGCTCAGCGTCATCATGAGCCTCATCCCGTTCCTCCGTCGTCGACAATACTCGCGTCAGCGCTTCGTCAGGTAGTGAAGCGCGATGACACCCGTGCTGAACGCCTTCGACGAGATGAGCTCGAGCCGCGCGCGGTTCTCGCGCTTGCCAAAAAGCGGCAGCCCATCACCGAGGATCGTCGGCTGCAACGTGAGGCGCCATTCGTCGATCAGGTCGGCCGCAGCAAGCGCGCGCGTGAGAGTCGGGCTGCCGAAGATCATGATGTCCCCACCCGCCTTCTGCTTCTCGGCGCCCAGCGCGCCGAGGATGTCCTCGCCGACCACGCGCACGTTCGGGCTCGGCGGCGCCGCGAGCGTACGAGATGCGACCACTTTTTTCACGGCGCCGTACCAGCGCGCATGACTCTTCGTGTGCGCGTCCGCGTCGGGCGCCTGCCCCGCCCTGGGCCAGTAGCTTTCCATCATGTCGTAGGTGACCCGTCCGTAGACGGCCAGGTCGACGTTGTCGATGAGTGGATAGGTGTGGTCGGCCAGCTGGTCGTCGAAGACGATGAAGTTCATGTCCCCGCCGGGACCCGCCATGAAGCCGTCGAGAGAAATGTGAGCGAGCGAGATGATGTTCCGCATGTTCGGTCCGTCCTTTCACTCATGCGACGAATCCGGCCCCGCGGAATCGACTAAAAGTTGCAGGAAAAGGCGAGGGCCACAAGTGGCTGTAATCATTGATCCCTGCCCCGACCGCGGCGTCCGCATGGGTGGGTGCCGGCACCGGGTGGAGTATCACCGGGTGCATCGGCGCTGACGAGGTCCAGGTAGGCCCGGACGAATGAAGAGCGGCCGTCAGCGGGTCGGGTGTTCCGCAGCCATGGCCCGCTCCGAGATGGCCATCTCGTCGGCCAGAATGACCGGCTTGAACTGGTTCCGCGCGCTCAGGGTGACAAACAGGACCGCAAACGCCCCGCCCACCCAGAGGCACCCGATTGCAATGCCCAGCAGCGAGATGTTCGATCCGCGCGTTGGCAGGTCTGCTCGGTAGGTCCGGTCACTCGCGCTCATCTGGTTTCACCTAATACTGCAGAGCCACCGCAGCCAGATGGGGCGAGACCCTAGACTTAGACTACACGGCGGCGCAGAAAGGGCGTGAGTGGAGGCCATTTTCGCCGGGGGCCGTGCTGGCGCGCCGCGCGCGGCGCGACGACTAAGGCAGCGAAAACCGCTTGAAGAACGGCCAGGCGTTGTCTGGGACCAAGTAGTTGTCGGGGTTGGTCGCGTAGAAGAAGTTGTGATTTCCACGCGGCCGACAGTCAACGACCTCGGTTCCCCCGGCGCAACCCGGGTGGGTCTTGCACACGCCACTGGTGACGACAGGCGTGTTCGGGCAGCTGTCGTTCGCGAGCCACTCGCTGATGTCCGCGTCGGCGGTGTCGATGGTGACCGTCGTGTCGTTCAATCCACGAATTGCCAAGACCGGGACCGGCCGGACCGGACTGCACGGAAGGGCACTGACCCGTCCACAGACCGGCGCCACCGCGGCGAAGATGTCGGCGGCCTCGCAAGCCAACCTGTACGTCATTCCGCCACCGTTCGAGTGCCCGCTCACATAGACACGCTTGCTGTCGATACAAAGCTCCGCGGTAGACTTCTGCACCATCGCGCGGAAGAAGCCCACGTCGTCCACCAGATTGGTGGTGCTGCTGCCAGAATTCCAGGCCTTATCAATACCGTCGGGATCGATGAGGACGAACCCTTCCTTGTCGGCCATCTTGTCCCATTTGCTGCGCTGCAATTGTTCCGCCGCCCACGAGGAATGCCCGTGGACGTCAAACACGAGCGCCATTGGTTTGGTGCCGTCGTAGCCGGGGGGAACGTGCAAGAGGTAGCTCCGCATCGTTCCGCCAGACTGAATCATGACCGTCGTCGTTCCGCTGGCGTGCGAGCGTGCCGGGGTACACGCGGCAAAGGAGCCACCGCTCCCCGCCGTCGTGGTCCCGCCCGCGCCGGCGACGCCTGCGTTACCGCCATTGCCGGCCGTAGCGGGACCGCCGCCGGCGGTTCCGCCAGCACCACCGGTGGCAGCGCCACCCGTCGCGCTGTTGCCACCCGTCGCGCTGCCGGCACCCATCGCGCTGCCGCCGCCGCTCGCGCTGCTGCCGCCGGTCGCTGGGGCGCCGCCGGTGCTTGTCTCGGGCGAACCGCCCGATCCGCTGGTGCCACCGGAATCATGGGAGCCACCGGAGCCGCCGCCTCCGTCATTTGATGTCGAACATCCCACCGCGCCGATCAGGGCCGTGGCCGCGATCAGAGTCAACGTCGCTTTGGCCATGGTGCCGCATCATACCCCTCCCCGCGCGACTGTCCGAGCACGACAGCACCGTCCCCGGGGCTGGTGGGAATTCATCGGAGGGCGATCCGTCGTTGCCAATCCACCCGCTCATCGATGTCGGTCGCGCTCGGGTTCACCGGCGGTCTCAGCGGCAGTCGCCTCTGCCGAACGCTGACGGCTACTGCGGCTTGGCGTACTGCTCAGCGCTCATGACCTCGATGCAGGCAAACGGCTCTTTGCCGTCGACCCACGCGTCGTGGCCAGGCGGGATGGTGTACGAATCGCCGGGGCCGATGGTCTTCTTCGAGCCATCTTTGCCGACTACCGTGAGCCGACCCGATATCGCGTAACCCACGTGCGAGTTCTGACAGGATTCGGTGTGAACCACGGGCTTGATGCATTCCGACCAGCGCCAGCCCGGCTGAAAACTGAAGCGGCCCAGCGTGTAGCCGTCTAGCCGCACGACCTCGACACGCGTCTTGTCTGGCGTGCGGACCTCATCGGGCTGATCATGGGATTTCACCTCGAACTTCGTGACGCTCACGGGAGTAGCCATGGAAACCTCCTTGTCGATGTGCACCGCGACTGCGGTGTCTGCGAAGAGTACGCCCAAGCCTGCCTATGGTTACGCAGGTGTAACCACCGCGCTGGTTCCGGCCTGTCCGTTCTGGATGACCGCACACTGAATCAGGCAGGTGCTTAATGCCGGATCAGTGCACGGAAAGCCGTTCGGATTGGAAGCCGTTCAGCCGGTCTATTGTCATCCCCTGGATGGTGGCCTTTCTGGCCGCCTAACCTCCCCGAGCGATGCCGGCGCCGGATACTGCTCGAGCTCGTTTGGACTGTCGCTGCAATTACCAGAGTTGGCAGAGGTCGGTCCTGCCGGTGGGCAGTGCGATTGCGGGAGCGGGTCCGGGGCAGCGGAATGCCTCCGCGAACTCGGGGACGTTCACGAGCGTTCCGTTGACACGAAACCGGCCTGGCGAGTGCGGATCGGTCATCACGAGCTCGCTCAGGTATTCGGGCCGGTCGTTCTCGCAGTAGAGCTGGGCGAACGACAGAAAGAACTGCTGGCGACTGTCGTACCCATCGCGTGAAGGCTCGTTGGGGTGCGCCGCGCCGAGTGCATCCAGCGCAAGGCGAACCCCGCCCAGATCGGCCGTGTTCTCGCCGAGCGTGAGCCGCCCATTGAGCTCCAACCCCGCGAGAGGCTGGTACCCAGCGAACTGATCCACCAGGCACTGCGCGCGCGTCTGAAACCCAGCGGCCGTGTCGGGTGTCCACCAGTCGCGCAGGCGCCCCATTCCGTCGAGCGCGCGGCCACTGTCGTCGAACCCATGCGTGATCTCGTGCCCCATGACGGTACCGATGCCCCCGTAGTTCGACGCCGGCGAGTTGCCGGTCTTGAAGAACGGGAGCTGCAGGATCCCGGCCGGTATCTGCAGGCCGTTCGTCTGCAGGTAGCTGGCGTTCACCGTGATTGGCGCCATGTTCCAGGCGTGGCGATCGTACGGCTGGCCGAGCAACGCGATGCTCTGGCTATACCCGAAGCTCCGGAGAGCGTTGTGATTCGCGAGGTAAGAGCCCGGATCGAAGGTGAGGCCGTCGTAGGCAGGCCACGCGTCCGGATAGGCGACCAGCTCGACGAGGTTGTCGAGCTTGGAAAGGGCCTCGGCGCGCGTCGAGTCGTCGAGCCAGCTCGCATCCATCAGGTGACGCGCCATCGACGCGCGTATCTCGCCGAGCAGCGCGGTCGCCTCGCTTCGAACCGCCGGCAACACGTACCGGCTGACGTAACGCTGCGACACCACCATACCGAGCGCGCCCAAGGTGGCATTGAGGCAGGTCCAATCGCGCGACGGAGCGCTCTCTACCCCGGTGAAGTCCTTCGCCCAGAACGCGAAGTCCGTGTCCAGAACCTGCTGATCCATCCACGGCGCCGTGTCCTGCACCAGCTGCCATTCGGCGTACGACTTCAGAGCCGCGATCGGCGTGGCGCTCCAAAGCGCGTCCAGCATCTTGAAGTAGGCGGGGTCTGCGACGACGACTCTGGTGACCTCGCCCAGGCCGAGCGCCTGGAAATATCCCTCCCAGGGGAAGCTGGGCGCGAGCGCCTCGAGATCGCTCAGGGACATCGGGTTGTAGAGCGCGCGGCGATCGCGCAACTGGTCCGGCGCGCGGGCTGCCGTACCGAGCGCGGTCTCGACAGCCATCACCGCCGTGGGGTCTATGGGAGCCGGGGTCGCATAGAAGGCCGAGAGGTCCGCGATGTGCCGCTGGTAATCGGCGCGCATATCGGCGCGCGTCGGGTCCAGGTAGTCGTCCCGCTCGGGTAGCTCGAGGCCGCCCTGGCCCAGATGGATCGCCCATTGCGCGGGCATGCCCTCGTCGAAGCTGAAGCCCAGCGAGAACAAGGTGCCCGAGCCGAGGAGGCGTTGTCCGGCCAACGCCGTCGCGAGGTCGGCCAGCGACGTTGCTGATGCGATGGACTTCATCATCTTCTCGACGAGGGCGCGCGAGCCCATCTGCGTCGGGGCAACCAAGCAGCTCGCGTAGTAGGGTCCAATCATCCCGGGATTGGCATCGCCCGCGCCGCCTTTGCCAGCGGCTTCGTCTCGGATGATGCCCTGAAGCTTCGGCACCATCGCGTAGAAGGCGTCGTCGAAGCGCCGTCGGTAGGCGCCGTCGGGCTGCAGCGGATTCGCGGCCAGCCACTTGCCGCAGGCATATTGGTAGAAGTCGTGGCAGGGGTCCGCGCCGGTGTCGATCGACATGAAGTCGATCCCGCTCGCCGGCGCCGGCGCCGGCGCCGGGGACGATGACGAGCAGGCGAAGGAGGGGAGCAGCGCGACGAAGGCGGCTGCTCGCGCTCGCGCGCCGACCTGGACATTCCGGCTCCGTTGCGCAGTCACGGGGGCATGGTATCAGCGCGCACGCCAGAGCGCTCGGCATCGAGGCGAGCCGCTCGGCATCTGGGCGGCCTCGGGGAATGTTCCGACGGCGCCGCACCTGCTGGTGTCTCCGCCGCCCGGGGCCCTTGGGGCCGCCGCCCTCCTTTAGGGGTTCGTGCTCGACCGTGATGGTCGTGCGGGCCGGCGGAGATCAGACGCCCCTGCTGAACGCCTCGGTGGACGCCTCCGGATCAGGAACCGAACGGACTGGACGCCAGATGCGTTCGCGAATACGCCGGCGTCGGCGACCAAATCTACGTTGATGCCGGGTTCACGAAGGGCAGTGCGCTCGAGCGAGTCGCCGAGAAGT
Source organism: uncultured Pseudomonadota bacterium (assembly GCA_963737345.1). Lineage (GTDB taxonomy): Bacteria > Myxococcota_A > Polyangia > Fen-1088 > Fen-1088 > JADGRB01. Next base: position 1,391,936 of record CAVTSM010000003.1, read on the forward strand.
CGTGTACGCCGGGTGAGTTCGTCGTTCGGTTCGACTCCGAGCGCAATCCGCAGAGTCTCGCACGCACGAAGCACTGACCACCGTAGCGGCGAGCCGGAAGGTCGCAGTCACGCAGCCGCCCGGCCGACCCGGGCCAGTCTTTCCACGTCGGCGAGATACTCCGAGTAGCTCATGCGGAGATCATAGGAGGTCTTGCCGGACAACTCGATGACCCGGGTGGCCAGCGACTCCACGAACTGCACGTCGTGGCAGGCGAAGATCATCGAGGCGTCACTCTTCAAGAGGCCATTGTTGAGCGCCGTGATCGATTCGAGATCGAGATGGTTGGTGGGCTGATTCAGCAGCAGGGTGTTCGGGTTCTTCAGCATCAGCTGGGAGAGCATGCAACGCACCCGTTCGCCTCCCGAAAGGACCTCGACCTTCTTGTGAACCTCGTCGGAGGTGAAGAGCATGCGACCGAGAAACGAGCGGATGGACGTCTCGTCCTTGGTGTCGGGCGCGTACTGGCGCAGCCACTCGAGGACGCTCTTGTCAGTGACGAAGTAGGTGTTGTTGTCCTTGGGAAAGTAGGCGACCTGAGTCGAGCGTCCCCAGGTGACGGTGCCGGCCTCGGGCTTGGATTCTCCGGCCAGGACCTCGAGGAGGGACGAAACCGCCCGGTCGTCGCCGACGAGCGCGACGCGCTCGCCACGGCCGATCGAGAAGGTCAACCCGTCGAACAGCACCTCACCGCCGACGGTCTTGCGTAGGCCCTCCACGTTCACGACCTCCTTGCCGAGGGCGCGCTCCGCGTTGAACTGAATGAACGGGTACTTGCGAGACGACGGCCGGATGTCGTCCAGCGTGATCTTGTCGAGCAGCTTCTTTCGCGAGGAGGCCTGTCTCGATTTGGAGGCGTTGGCGCTGAACCGCCTGATGAACTCCTTCAGATCCTCGATCTGTTCAGACTTCTTCTTGTTCGAAGTCGATCGCTGCGTGAGCGCCATCTGGCTGGTCTCGTACCAGAAGGTGTAGTTCCCGGAGTAGAGCGTCACCTTGCCGAAATCGATGTCGGCGATGTGCGTACAGACTTTGTCCAGGAAATGCCGGTCGTGGGAGACGACCACCACGGTGTTCGGGAAGTCGAGCAGGAACTCCTCGAGCCAGAGGATCGAATCGACGTCCAGGTGGTTCGTGGGCTCGTCGAGGAGGAGGATGTCCGGATTGCCGAAAAGCGCCTGCGCCATGAGGACGCGGACCTTTTCGCTATCAGCCAGGTCCTTCATGAGCAAAGAGTGCTTGGCCGCCGGGACCCCCAGCTCACTCAGCAGCTTGGCAGCCTCGGCTTCAGCGTCCCAGCCGTTCAGGTCGACGAACGCAGCCTCCAGCTCACCGGCCCGCACACCGTCGGCCTCACTGAAGTCGGCCTTCGCATACAGCGCGTCCTTCTCCACCATCAGCGCGTGCAGGACCTTGTGGCCCATGATGACGGCCGTCAGGGCCGGCACCTCGTTGAAGGCGAAGTGATCCTGGGAAAGCATGCTGAGCCGCTTGTTCGGCTCGATGCTCACCGAGCCGGAGGTCGACTGGATCTTGCCTGCCAGGCACTTCAGGAATGTCGACTTTCCGGCGCCGTTGGCGCCGATGAGCCCATAGCAGTTGCCGGGCGTGAACTTGACGTCCACGTCTTCGAACAAGGTCTGGCTGCCGAACGCGACGGAGAGGTTCTGAACGGTGATCATGCTGGACCGGGCGTCTTACGCCAGCGATGCGCGGGGTTCAAGCGGAACCAGGAGCGGCCTGGTCGTCGGTCGTCGAATGGCCGGAGATTTCATCCGTAAGTAAAGTGAGCAGAAGAACTTCGAGACGATGATGACCGGCGTCAACGCGTCCCTTGGTGGCCGTGATAAGCCCTGATCGGGTCCGCGCGTCGGCGCATTCGGCCGCTGCCCATCCGCGCGGTACCCTAGCGTCGTGGGTCGGATGATTGACATCTATGGCGGGAAAGACCCCCGTGACCTTCCGCGGTACTCGACCGCGGAAGCCGCGCACTATGCGTGCGGCGGGCCTGCTTCGTTTCCTGCTTCGACATGTGGCACCTTTTCTACGCTCGTTTCTCTGAGCGTGGGTGTCCACCAGGCCGGGTCAACTCCACCCGGCGGCACAAGAGTTGAACGAACGTGTCACGGAGTCTTCTGCGGAATCGTCTTGACTACCCACCGGTCCGCCTTGCGCTTGACGACTCCCTTCACCGGGCCGCATCCGGACGCCCGAGGAGCCCGTATGCGCCCCTTCGCGGAATCGTCACGCCAGTTCGAATACAGCAGCTGCGCCCAACACTTTCTGGCTCCATGGCGCTCACGCTCGAACCCAAACTGGATGACGTACGTTGTTGGAGCCTTCGGGGGGCTTCGCCCGATTTGCACCACCCACCCATTCCCCTCGCACGTAACCGTTTGCACGGGCATCGGATCGAATCCGATCGCTTCAGCGTGCGTGACTCCGCCGGCCGAGGCTGTCTCCTGGACACACTTCCTTTCCAGAGCCGTGTCGTCATCCGTCAATGGCCCGAGTATGCGCGTCGCGGTCTCGAGGACCATCGGACAGTAGTCCACGTTGGTCGTACGCGCGGTCTTCCCCCCTCCCGGCAGGCCTATCGCGAGTGTGATGAGAATCCAGACCGTCTTTTCCCGCCGAGTGGGAACATCTTCTGCGGCACGATCGTGAAGTCGAGAAGCTTCATCGTCCGCATGTCGATTTCGACGTCATCGAAGATGCGACCGCGAAGAGTGCCGACCGTCATTCCGGGAACCAGCGTCGCAATCAGGCCACCGATCGCAGAGCTGTTGCATCCCAGGATGTCAAAGCGCTGGACGCCGGAGTTCTTCAGGGCGTGGGCCAGTTGGGGCGCCGCGATTCTGTGAAGCGGGGCCAGCGTAACACCGTCGGACAGCGCGTGCCCGTAATAGACGAGGCGAGAGTATCGACGTGTCGCTAATGCAGCGCTGATGGTCCTCAGGTCGGGGACGAAATCGGCCTGCGCCAGGTCCGGCACCTCCGAACCGAAAGATTGCTGGAGGGATCGGCGGAACAGTCGTTCAAAGTTGGCGCGCGTTTCCCCCTTGAATTCCTTCGGATCAAGCTGCCACGTCTTGTGGAGATCGCGATGTGTAGCGCTGAACAGCTTGATCTTGTTGGGCGGTACGCCATACGCGACGAGCGTGGCCATGACCTATTTACCGTCCCCGATCCGGGCCAACCCCGGCCGGAATCTGTGCGATGATGATCGCCCCGGGGTACCGGCCCTGGTCGACGAACATGCAGTACGAGCCGGCGCACCCTCTCAGGCGAACCAACTCGAGCAGATCGCCGAGGTCGTAAGGGTTCATCACCATGTGACTCATGGTGGACTTCGGCTAAGCACGCTAAATGGTTGCGGCCCCTCTGGCTACATCCATCTGGGGGACCGCCATCGCCCAAGTGCTGTATCGTCGGGCAGGATCCGTGTGACCGAAGAGGCGCTGCACGCGCTCTTCACGCGTCGCCGGCCGGACGGATGACCCGCGTCCGGCCCCCCCGGGGGGGGGGGTGTTATACGCTGTGATAAGCTTTGGCGTATAACACCATGGCCGCGCCCGACTTCGTCAAGCTCCCGCTCCTCGCGCAGACGGCGTACGCCCGCCTCCTCGACCTCCTCCTGACGACCGAGATTGGGGATCCACTTGCCGGCGACTCCCTGGTTTCCAAGTCGATCCGCGGTCGCAGGTACTGGTACGCCCAGCGGCAAGAGGATGGCAGGAAGGTTCAGAACTACCTCGGGCCGGAGACTCCCGAGATCCTGGCGCTGCTCGAACGCTGGCGACGCGGAAAGACCGAGGCGTCCACGCGGGCAGAGCTGATTGCGATGGCGCGTGCCGGCGGTGCGCACGCGATCGGCGCCGCGGAGGCCAGCGTCATCGAACGGCTGGCTCCGGTCTTTCGAGTGGGCGGCGTACTCGTCGGCTCACATGCGTTCGTGGTTCTTGGCAACATGCTTGGCGTGCGGTGGCAAGAGGCTATCGTGCGAACCGAAGATGTCGACATCGCTCACGATCACACGATCGCCGTAGCTCTGGCTCGCGGCGGCCCACGCGCGAATATCAAAGACGCGCTGGGCAATCCTATCCCGCGATTCTCGGCCCTCGACCCTGACGATCCTGCGACCACGTTTCGCGTCCGGGGCACCGAGGTAGAGGTGGAGATCCTCACCCCGTTGGTTGGACGCGAGCGAGCGAGGACAATTTCGATCCCGACGTTGGGGACCTCAGCGACGCCTTTGCGGTTCCTGGACTACCTCATCGAAGAGACACAACCCGGCGCCATCCTGGGCGGCACGGGCGCCCTGGTCAACGTCCCCCGACCCGGCCGCTTTGCGTTGCACAAGCTCATTGTGGCGGCGCGACGTGGAACCCGCACCGTCAGCATCACCAAGGCGGCCAAAGACCGTGCCCAATCCAGCGCGCTTCTGCAGGTCCTTCTCACGGAGTCGCCAGGGGAAATCACGCTCGCCTGGAAATCGCTCGCGCGCCGCGGACGTGCCTGGACCCAGGCTGCCTTAAGCTCGCTCGCCACCCTCCCCCCGACCATTACGACGGCGATCGAACAGTTGGGAGTCCGTTGAACCGCGATCGTCGCCCGCTACGTCAACACACGTCGCTTGCCCCGGGCCCTCCGAGCCCGCTGCAGTTTCTGAGGCCGCGAAGCGGTCGTTGTGGAACTCCAAACCGGTCTTGAGGGCCTACAACGGCGTTCTTCTCGTCGAGTTGAAGCACATCGTCCCCGACTTTGACCATCCGACCAAGGCGAAGGACGGCACCGACATTCCGGGCGCCAAGAACGAAATCGTGCGCGTCTTCGTCGAGTGCGCCGACGCCGTTGGGGGCGACGCCAAGAGTGGCAGCGATCAGGTCTTGGCGGGTCTTGGCTTCCCTGTATTGAGATTCACCTCAGAGGCGATCTTCTCCGATCCGATTGCCTCGGCTCTCGAGGTCTTCTGGTACCTAGAGCGCGGCGATCACAGTTCCGGGTAGAGCAAGTCCCCGCTCACGCTATTCTCGTTCCTTCGGCGAGCCATGAAGGAAGAGGTCTTGACGCTGCCTCACCCGAATCTCCGGGCCGAAGTCTGTCAGGGCATTTTCTTGCCTCGCTCGGCCCGCGCGCTGACCACGCGAGCGAGGTCGAGGAGGACTTCTTGCACCTCACCGGCACGCGCTCTCAATTCGTCGGGGCTCATCTGCAAGAAGCCCGCGAGGTTCGAGTTGATCTGGCGAAGCAACGCTTCGTCCTTTTGGAGAGCCCCCATGCGACGCCGGGCAGCCTTGACTTGATTGGCATGGACCGATCCCGCGTAGAGCGCTTTCGCTCCCTCGGCGGTCCACTCCTTCAGCACCGGCAGAGCGTCTCGGCAGATCGCCCCGTTCTGGTAAACGGATACATGCGCGGCCGCCTCGATGATGGGGCGGTCCGCTCGAAGGTCGTGAATGCTTATGCGCTTTCGATCCTTCAGGAACCGCCTGATCTCGTATTCCGGCCAACAGAATCGCTCACCGACGTTGCCGACACTGCGCCCAGCATTCGCCGCATCTTGACGGCGAAGCTCCTCCGCCTCGTGTTGAGCGTCCCTATCGGCATGCCGGGGTTCCAGGGTAATCGCCGCTGCCCATCATCTTCCACCACTGACGGATCGAAGCGACGGCGAATTGGGGAGTGTCGTGGTCGCGGCCGACGTTCACCCATGCCTCATTGCGGGCCATGTCGTAGACGCCGTACGGGATCGCCTTGCCGATCGCATCGCCCGGGAAATCGTGCACCAGTGCCTCTTCGGGCGTGGCCCGCGGTTGCCATTCCCGCCCGGCGTTTTTGAAATCACCGACCAGTTCCTTCTTTTTCGTGTCGACGGAGATCACCGGCTGCTTCCGGCGCAGGAACGACGTGGTGGTCGCGTTGATGTGCTCGAACTGTTCGTTGCGGTCTGGATGCGAGTCCCCTTCGCGGGTCTTGCGCACCGATTGCAGGCTGTATCCGAGTTCGTGGAGCAGACGTCCGACCGTCGTGGAGCTCACACGCCATCCGTCGTTCGCCAGCGTCGACGCGAGCTTCGCTCTGCTCTTGCAGGTCCATCGAAGCGGCGACATGGGGTCGCCACGGGTGAGCGGATCGACCAGCTGCTCGAGCGCCTGTTTCACTCCCGGGTTCGTCTTCTCGATGCCCGGGCGTCCCGCACCGACTCGGCGCACCCGTGTCGTGGCCTCGACTCCGCCTTCGATCTCGCGGCGGCCGCTCCGGATCGTTACCCGCGAAATCCCTGTCGCCGCAGAAACAACGGAGTCACCTCCGTACCCGATGGATCTCGACTCCGCCGCCGCCCACAGACGACGCGCACGCTCGTTGAGAACCGGCGCGACCACCGCGTACTTCGCCACGATGGCCGCTTCCAACTCTTCGTCTCGGCTCACAACCGCAGGAGATCACGCTTCCTTGCGATTGAATAGTTAATTTACGCGCGCCGCCTAAGTGTCGCCGCCCGGATTGTGGCCACCGAGAGGAGGCGGCCGACGGAGACCTGCGTCGCTGCCCCAAGTGCAACTTCAAACTCTGGCCGATCGGCCAGGTGCCGCCCATCCGGTTCCACGACACGCGCCACACCACTGCGTCGCTGCTGATGATGTTCGGCGCCAGCCCGATCGCGGTGCAGCGGATCCTCCGCCACTCCGACGTCCGCACCACGACCGACGTCTACAGCCACCTCGCTCCTGACTACCTGCGGGCGGAGATCAACAAGCTGTCGTTCCGGCCGAAGCCGCAGCCGGAGACCCTCACCCTGGCCCTCTCCTGCGGCGCGGCGCAGCGGGAGAGGGGATCAAAGGGCACCGGAGGCGGATGGATTTACTTCACCGGTACTTCAGAGCGAGAAAGAGGCGGGTTCGGCGGTTCCCCCCCCCCTCCGAATCCGTGAACCATTCCGTCGAGTTAACTCGGTCGGGGCGAGAGGATTCGAACCTCCGACATTCTGCTCCCAAATTTACGAGGACGGCGTTCCAGACGGTATGAAGGCGTCGCAACCATCGGAGATGATTACAGAGTCGGATCCGCCCGGAGTCCAGCCGTCCCAGCCGGTAGCAGGAAGTACCAAGGATTTTGTTACCCGGTTGCTACCCGAATCTGGAAAGGCGTGGCCGCGGGCGCGGGTGCAGCCCGCCGAGGTCCACCCTGGGTGGCCCAACAACCCCGGGACGGCGGCGCCTGGCCCGACCACCCCCACCCCGAACGACCTCGGGGTTCTGTACGGCGGACGTAACCGGCTGCTCACGGTCAGGGAGGTCGCGGCCCAGCTCGGCGTGTGCACCGCGACCGTGTACCGCCTCTGCGAAATCGGCGAACTGCCGCATGTCCGGATTTCCGATGCGATCCGCGTGAGGCCCGCGGACCTGGAGGCGCTCGTGGCGTCCACCCTGACCGTCCCCGACAGGAAGCGTCCGCATCGACGGAAGGCCCCATGAGTCCCCCTGCGAATCGCCAAATTCATGTAGCAAGAGCGCCCGCAACTATCTAGCCTGGCCGCCGATAGTTCACCATGGCAGCGGGGTGTGCGAATGGCGATGTCTCGGAGGAGGGCTGAAACGTGAGCGACGTGTCAGTGCTTTGCATCTATGGCGTGCCTCCGACAATGAGGCTGAAAACTGCTGGCGGACAGAGCACCGGCCAGACGTTCACCCTGACGAGCACGAACAAGGGGTCTTTCGAGCGGGCGCTCCGAACTGCACTCGACGCCTTCGTCGGCAGCGACGCCAGCATCATGGGCGCTCGGTTCGCCTTCGTGCGCAACATCTCCGAGATTTCTACGGCGATTCGCTCCGGCGCCTACACACAGGTCGTCTACTACGGTCACGCCGATCAAAATGCGAATGCGCTGATCACCTCCCATGGAGTGAGGATCACCCCGGCACAGCTGGCGTCGGCTCTGCAAGGGACTAGTGTTGCGCACGTCGACATCTTGGGCTGCAAGAGCGTCAGTTTCGCGGGGGAGCTTGCGACACTCGCACCAAAGTTGCGGGTGGGCTACCTAACAGCGAAGAGATTCGACAACATCGAGGTCAATCTCCACACCCAGCAGGTCATCGATGTCGCGATCGATCGTCAGCCGCTGCTTCACTTCGGGCCGAAGTAGATGGGGGCGGTTCGCCAGGTTTGGTGCGTGCTTGGGGTCGCTGTCGCGCTCACCTCCTGCGCCCACCGTCATGGACGGGAGCGGCGCTCCGGGAATCCGGTGACGTCGGACTATTGCGAGATGTCGGCGACGATTCTGCGGGCTGCGATCAAGGCTCCGGATCAGGAACCGAACGGACTCGACGCCCGGTGCGTTCGCGAATACGCCGGGGTTGGCGACCAGGTTTACGTTGATGCCCGGTTCACGAAGGGCGGTATGCTGGAGAGGGTTGCTGACAAGTCGTGTACGACGGGTGAGTTCGTGGTTCGGTTCGACTCGGAGCGCAATCCCCAGAGTCCCGCACCGGGAGTCATCTTCTTGAGCGTCGATGAACCAACGCCGACCGGCCGGCCTTTTTTCATCACCGTCGAGGAATCGCGATGGGCCAAGCGGCCCTCCAACGTCCTTGCGATGCCACCTTGCGATCCGGCCTTTGGCATCCTGAATGGCCGTACTGAAAGCACCGGCTGGACAGCCAAGGTTGTTCCGCCGCCTCGCGGACCTGACGACCTGTAGAGGTTGTTCACCGGGCCAGTCGAACACCGATTCCGACTGGAGGAGGGATGACTTCGCTGAAGCCGGAGCGGTCTTCGGAAATCCATGCCACGTCCGAACGATCGAGATCCCGGTTGAACTCGTAGTGCACCGCGAGCGGCCGGCCAGCCTCGTCGACTTTCAGGACGGCTGCTCTGAGAGTCGCGGTTTCAACGACATCACCAACCCTGAACGGACTGGTTCGAACGATTCCGTTCCGTCCAAGTGGAAAAAGCGGTGTGCTCTCCTGGACGACGTCGAGCGAGGTCGCGGATGTGCGGATGGCCGCGGTCTGTTCGAATGTGTGGCTCAGGACCAGCCAGTGCTTTGGCGCGTCCTCGCGTAAGACGAAGGGCGCAGAGAGGGCTGTCAACCCCTGAGTGGCACGGACGACCAAGGCCGTGTCGGCTGCGCGAGCGCGCTGCGGCACGGTCGCAAACCGCGCGAGGCTTTGCCTCGCTTCCTCGACGTTATCGACCGAGATTCGGCGCGTCTGGAATGGAGCGACGACGAGATGGATGAGTGTCGCCAGCGCCGCCACGCCGAGCACCAGCGAAGCGCGAAACGGCCGGCGAATCTGGCGCGTCCCCTGCTCAACCAGCACACCGACTACGCCGCTTATGCCGAGCGCGGCGATGCCAAGAACGCGAAGTGCAGGCTCGGTCGCCGCGAGCGGGAACAGCGCGATGACGGAGCCGCAGGCGAGCCATGAGATGGGTAGCGGCAAGACCCCAGACGTTTGTCGACGGGCCGTCCAGACAGTCCGTATCACCAGAACACCGGCACCGAAGATCAACGCCGCTCCAACGGCTTCGGATGCGGGCAACCGCGCAGTCACGCCAGGGCCGAGCCAGGCCGACGCCAGCAGGGCAGAAACCGTCCCGGGAAGCGCATGCAAGAAGGTCCCAAGATCGGTTGTCGGATCGCGATAGAAGCCTGTTCCTGCGGTGCCGTACCCGAGCGCGCCAGAGGTAGAGCAACAGCGGTCCCATTGCCGGCAGCGCACCGACGAGACGGCGCCGTACGGTCTCTCCGCGATGGCACAACTCGAAGGCGATCAGGTACCCAATCAGGCACAAGGCGTATTCGCCTGTCAGAGCGGCTGCACCGAACGCGCCGGCGGTCGCCAGTCCCAGGCCGCGACCCCGCTCAGCCCGCCAGCGCACGTAGAGCGCGAGTGCCAACGCGCCGAAGGTCACACTCACGAGGATGCTGCGGTTCGCCAGCCACACGACCGGTATGGCGAGAGTCGGAGAGACGGCGAACACAACCGTGGCGATCCATGCCGCGCGCTTTCCAACGACGGTCCGGTAGAGAACGTGAGCGGCGAGCACCGCTGCCGCCCACCACAGGAACGACAGTACGTGCGGCCCAAAGGGCTCATTGCCGAACAGCCGATGGTCGACCCAGATGAGCAGGCTGGGCAGCGGCCGCAGGAATCGGATCGTCAGGTTAGGCTCGGACCACCAGGGGATCACGCCGCGATCCAGAAGTGCTGACCGATTGTCGTCCGCGATGAGATCGTAGAGGTGAAAGGCCCCCGTGGTGGCGTCAGCGTCCCCTCGATCATCGCCCGCTGCCCGAAATCGTCCATGCCGAACGTTGCATGCATGGCAGCACGGTTCAGGGCTCCCCCTGCCGCCAGGGTGCCGACAAGCACCACGCCCGCGATCCACGACCGACGCGTCATGTTCCGCCGTTACGGCGGAAGGAACCGGCCAATTTTTCCCGCCTGCTGTTCCGTGAACCACAGATTTCCATCCGGCCCGCGCGCGATCCCATAGGGGCTTGCGGGCACGGGAAATTCGGTCACCTGGCCGGAGCTATTGATGCGACCAAGACTCGATGCTGATTGTTCCGTGAACCAGACGTTCATATCGGCACCGAGGGCCAGCGTGTAGGGATAGGCGTTCGGGGTCGGGACGTTGAACTCGGAAACCGTTCCTGTCGTCGTGACTCGGCCGATCTTGTTGGCGTTTGCTTCCGTGAACCACAGTGCGCCGTCCCCGCCCACGATGATGTTGACGAGGTTGGGGTCAGGTGTCGGGACGCCGAATTCCGTGACCGTTCCTGCCGCCGTCATACGCGCAATCGAGACGCTCTCCACGAACCAGAGGTTGCCGTCTGGCCCCTGCGTGATCCCCTCAGGCGATGCGTTCGACGTCGGCAGCGGCTTGTAGGATATCGCTCCAGCAGGTGTCGAGATTCCGATGTGATTTTGAGTCGCGTCGGTGAACCAGATGTTACCACCCGGCCCCGCCGTGATCCCGCTGGGTATCGCGAGACCTCCGGTCGAGGCCGCGTATTCGGCCACCACACCGCTGGGAGTGATCCGTCCGATGTTCCCGATGCTCTCTTCGACGAACCAGAGATTGCCGTCCGGGCCTGGCGCCATCCTTCCCAAGCCGCTGGCCTGCGACAGGACCTGAAACTCAGTGATGGAACCGGTGGTGCTGATTCGGCGAACCTTGTCGTAGGCGCTGTCCGTGAACCAAAGATTTCCGTCTCCTCCGGCCGCGATGTATCGAGGCTTGGCGCCGATGTCCTGCAGGGCGAACTCCGTCACCCTGCTCCGGCACGTGGCGTTGTCGCAGTAGGCGCTGGCCGAGCAACCAGGCGTGCAGGTGACGCCGCTGCCTGCAGTTCCCCCCGACGATCCCACTGCACCAGCCGCCCCGTTCCCCCCAGCAGCGCCGCCTACGCCCGCCGCGCCACCTCCGCTTCCGCCGCGCCCACCAGATCCGCCTGTCGCGTCGGTCGTGGACGCACCAGCGCCCGCGGCACCGCCGGAGCCCTGAATTCCCGCATTTCCACCAGTCGAGGCGTGAGTGTCACCGCCCATAGCGGGCGCGATGATAAGCAGTTGCGCCCCTCAGTCGCAATCGGAGCGAGGATAACCTGGCCCAGCACGGTTTGGCCCACCTGACAGTTGCGGCCAAGCAAGCGCGAAAGGTCGAGCTTCACGTCAGTAGCCTTTCGACGGCACGTCACCGGCTTCAGTGCAGTCACCGGTTATCCCACGACCCCGGATCAAGCCGATGGTGAGCGACAGCGATGATCAGGACCTGGGCGGCCGTAAACCGATAAGCGATCGTATAGGGAAAGCGGCGGAGGACGTAACGATGCGTGCCGTGCCGGACCGGCCAGCGATGCGGCGCCTGCACGATGAGATCGATCGCCCGCTGTACCTCGGTGGCAAACCGCGCTCCCAAGCCTTCGCGCTTCTCTTCGTACCAGAAAACGCCATGGCGAAGGTCAGCTCGCGCCGAACGTTCGAACCGATAGGTCCTCCTACCCTCGACCACGGCGGGCCCGCAGTTCCGCTTCGATCTCCGTGAAGACGTCTTCCCCCGGAATCAGCTCGGCGCTGCCATCCTCGATGGCCCGAACCCGACGCTGAATCTCGTCTTCCCAGGCCGGGCTCAGCTCCCCATACGCCGTGACGTCGAGGCTCCTGAGCGCGTCCTCCGCTACCTCGGCGCGTTCCGCCGGCTCGAGATCGAGCAGCTCCTTCTTGACGGCTTCCTTCGCGCGTCCCATCTCCACAAGTGTAGCTCGGCTTGTCACCCGGCTGCTACGGGACGCTGCGAGCCGCTCAGCTTCGTCGACCCGGCGTGTGGCGGTTGGAAAGGATCCGCGCGGACTTAAGTCGGTCGGGGCGAGAGGATTCGAACCTCCGACATTCTGCTCCCAAAGCAGACGCGCTACCAGGCTGCGCCACGCCCCGTCGGGGCAGGAATATACACCGGCGCGGGGCTAGGGGCTGCGGTAGAGCGCGGGGAAAAGATCGTGGAGGTGGGCCACCTTCGGCGCGTCGTTGTAGACGATGTAGGGGTTGTCGGGGTGGCGGGCGGCGTAGTTCTGGTGGTAGGCCTCGGCGGGGTAGAAGGCCTGCAGGGGGGCGAGCTGGGTGACGATCGGGGCGGGGAATGACTTCGTTTGGGTCAGTTGGGCGATGTAACCGGCGGTCACGCGCTGCTGGTCGGGGGTGGTGAAGAAGACGGCTGACCGGTATTGGGTCCCCTCGTCGGGACCCTGGCGATTCAGCTCGGTTGGGTTGTGCGCCACGGAAAAGAACACCTGCAGCAGCTGGCCGTAGGTCACCTTCGAGGGGTCGTAGGTCACGCGCACGGACTCGGCGTGGCCGGTGGTGCCGGTGCTGACCAGCTCGTACTGGGCGGTCTTGGCCTGGCCGCCGGCGTAACCCGAAGTCGCGTCGATGACGCCCCTCACGTGTTGGAACACGGCCTGCACGCCCCAGAAGCACCCGCCCGAGAACACGACGCTCTCCTTCGCCGGCGTGGCGGCGCGGGGGACGTCGGCGGCGGGCGCGGGGAGCACGGTGGCGCCCCGGTCGCCGGCGCGCGCGCAGTTACCCGCCAGGCTGACGGCCAGCGCGGCGGCGGGGACCAGCAAGAACCTAGAGAAACGCGCCATTTGAAGCCTCCTGCCTCTACATACGCGGCAGAAGCCCGCCGGTCACGGTCGCCTCGCCCCTGCCCCGCCTCAGCCGCTCAGACGCCGCCGTACCATTCGTATCCTTGATCGCTCCAATAGCCGCCATTGCGCTCGGGCAGGAAAAGAATCCGCGTCAGGTACTTGGTGTTCTTGTAGCCGAGCTTCACTGGCGAATAGACGCGCGCCGGCGCGCCGTACGCGGGGCTCAGCAGCGCACCGTCCTGGCCGTACACGACCATGGTCTGGGGGTGCAGCGCGCTGTCGAGGTCCCAGCTCTCGTGATAATCGTCGTCGAACGACTGGAAGTCGACGTAGCGCGCGTCGGGCAAGAGGCCTGCGCGTCGCGCGATCTCGCTCAACAGAACGCCGGTCCGCACCGACACGGCCGACCAGCCCTCGACGCAAAAGTGCTCGAGGCGCAGCGCAACCCGCGGCAAATTCTTCAGCTCGGCCAGCGTCAGGCGCACCGGGTTCTTGACGAGCCCGCCAACCTCCAGGCGCCACGCACCGCGTTCCTTCTCGTCCCACACCGGCAAATCGTCGGCCACGAAGTACGACGGGAACTTCTGTCCCGCCAGCGCCGCGCCCGCCGGGGCGCTGTTCATGGCGTTGTGCCTGAAGAGCGCGCGCTCGACCTTCTCGTTCCAGCGCGTGGCCGCGGCCAGGATCGGCTCGGCGGCTTTCGGCCCGTTCGAATTGCAGCCGCCCAGCGCCAGCGCGGTCACGCCGCCGGCGCCCGCAGCCAGAAAGGCGCGCCGGTCGACGCCCAGCTTTTCGGCCGAATGCCGCACCCGCGCGCCGGGCAGCCAGAGCTTGCTCATACCTTCTCGGGGTCAGGCGGCGGCTTGGGCGGCTCGCCCACGGGCGGCTGCGCCGGTGGCGGGTCGGACTCCGGCGCCTGTGGCTTCGGCGGGTCGCCCGCCGGCGGCTGCGGATTCGGCGCGGGCCGCGGGCTCGGCACCGTGAACAGGTGAATGAACGGGCGCGCGTTGCGCGCTTCCGGCGAGCGTCCCTCGTCGTAGCCCCCGGTCACCATCGATCGCAGCGAATAAGGATCCACGGCAAACACCATGAACACGTGACCAAGGGTCAGGAAGACCAGCAACAGCATGGCGACGAAATGCCAGTAGCGCGCCCACACGAATCCGCCCAGGAGGTGCGTCAGCGGCGCGAGCTGCACCGGCTTCCAGATCGCCAACCCCGAGATCACCGCGACGATGCCGACGTACGGCATCGTGAAGTACGCCATCCGCTGAAGCGCGTTGTGCTTGCCCTGGCGCGGGTGCTCCTTGCGCAACGCCAGGTAGAACTTCACCATCTCGACGCTGTCGCGCGCGACGCCGCGGCGCGGGACCAGGTCGCGCCATTCGCCGTGCAGGTAAATGAACCCCAGGTACAGCAGGCCATTGGCGACCAGCATCCACATGGCGGCGAAGTGCCAGTGGCGCGCGCCGGCCAGCCAACCCCCGAAGGTCAACCACGTCGGGATCTTGTGTCCCGCGAAGGGATAGCAACAGAAGCTCTCGCCCTTGCGCGCGAACGCCGGATAGCTGTTGAAGATGCGCAGCCCGCTGCCAATCATGATGAACAGCGCCAGCGCGTTCACCCAGTGGGTGACCCGCACGATCCAGTGATGCCGGATCGGAGGGGCCGAGGCGCTGATGGCGGGCTGCGCTTCCAAGAGCGCGGGCTACTTCTTGTCGCCGCCCATGTCGCCGCCGCCCATGTCGCCGCCCTTGTCCTTCTTCTTCGACTTCTTCTTGCCGCTCTTCTTCATGTCGCCGCCAGCGCTGTCACCAGCCGGGTCCGCGGCGTGGGCGATCGTCCAGGTGGTCGGCATCAGGACGGCCAGGAAAAGAAAACAGGCGCGAATCAGGTTCATATCGGTCTCCTTGTGCGGGAACGCGCCCTAACCAGCCGGCGCGCGGCGCCGATGATAGCGCGTTTGCGCTTGGGCTACGTGCTATCGCAGCTCCAATTCGTAGGGCAAACGCGCCTCGATGCCCGTATTTCCGGCACGTAACAGGTAGGGTGCCAACAGGCGAACAGCTGCACGCACATCGCCGGTCAACAGATGCGCGGGCTGCGCGGCCGCCGCCTCCCCGTCGGTCGCGGCCAGCGCGGACGCGGCGCTCGCCACCTTGTGCAAGAGGCCTTTGTTCTCCGCCGGCAGCAGCGCCAGCTCCGGGAGCTGGTCGTTGCCGAGGGGCACGGCCCCCAACCGCGCGGCCTCGTCAATCGCCGCCGAGATCCCGCCCATCCGATCGACGAGCCCGATCGGGCCCGCCAACGCGCCGGTCCAGACGTGCCCCTCGCCGATGGCGTCGACGCGCGCGACGGTCAGGCCTTGCCGCTTCCTTCCGTCGGCGACCGTCTGAAGGAACAGGCCGTAAAGGTGGTGAATCTCGTTCTCGACGATGGAACGCTCGGCCTCGGTCCAGGGGCGATAGGCCGACAACATGTCGGCGTGCGCGCCGCGCCGGTAGGTCTCGACGCTGACCCCCAGCGACTCCATCAGCTTCTGCCCGTCGACCTTGTAGCCGAAGACGCCGATCGAGCCGGTCAGCGTCGACGGCTCGGCGTAGATGACGTCCGCCGGGGCCGCGACGTAGTAGCCGCCCGAGGCGGCCAAATCGCCCATGGACACGACGACTGGCTTGCCGGCGGCGCGCACATGCTGGATCTCTCGCGCCACCACGTCGGACGCGAACGCCGAACCGCCCGGGCTGTTCACGCGCAGGACCACGGCGCCCACGCTCGGCTCGCGCCGGCACAGCTCCAGCGCCGCCACCAGCGGATCGGACCCGGCCAGGCCACCGACGCCGAACGGCAACTCGGCGCCGGGCCCGTCCACGATCGTCCCGTCCACGAAGACCACCGCCACCCGCCGTCCCGGCCAGGCCACCGGCGCCTCGGGCGAGCCGTCCGGATCGCGCACCTCGATCTGCGGGCGGCCCAGCGTGCGGCGCAGCGCCGCCTCGAGATCACCCTCCGCGATCTGGGCGTCGACCAGACCCGCCAGCGCGGCCGCGCCCGCGTCGAAGACGCCGCGATCGACCAACCCGCGGACGGCGGCGGCATCCATGGGGTGGCCGGCGCGCGTGCGGTCGGCGGCGATGGCGGCCGTCACCCGCCCAAAGACGTCGTCCAGCAGCTGGTTCTTGTTGGCGCGAACGGCAGGCGACTGCTCGGTCATCACGAACGGTTCCATCGCGCCTTTGTAGGCGCCGGCCCGCACCAGCTCCAGACGGATGCCCAGCCGGTCCATCGCGCCCTTGTAGAAGGTGACGTTCTGCGCGACGCCGTTGACGCCCAGCGTGCCGGCGGGGTGAATGACGATCGTATCGCACGCCGCGGCCAGGTAGTACTCGCGGGTGGACGGGAACGTCAGATACGCGAAGGTCCGCTTGCCCCGCGCGCGCAGAGCGGCGATGAGGTCCCGCACCTCCTCGATGCGCGCGTAACCAAGGTCGACGCCTTCCAGCTTGAACAGCACGGCGACGGCGCCAGGGTCGGCGGCCAGCGCGCGCAGGCGCCGCACCACCTGGAAGAACGCGCGGTCGTCGTGGATTGCCTCCAGGCTCACCCGCGCGACGTACGGCGGGCTGAGCACGGCCGGCTGGCGTGCGCCATTGACGCGCAGGCGGGCCGCAAACCCCACCGCTTCCGCTGGCGCGACCGGCACGGCGGCCGGCTCGGGTGCCTTGGCGCGGCTCCCTTCGAAGTAGCCGTGCGCCGCCGCCATCAGACCCAGGTGTTCGAGATCCACCGTTAGACCAACCCCGGCGTTGGTGTACGCGTAAGAGCCGAACGGCCCCTGCCCGTAGGCGGGCACGCGCTCGGCCTGCGCGTAAAGGCCGAAGCCGCCGGTCACCTGAACCAGCACGCGCAACCACGGCACGACGCCGGACCAGCGATCGCCCTCGGCGTGCCCGGCCCCCAGCGCGAGCTCCAGCCGCCTCGTCCCCAGCGGGCGCAGCGCCAGCTCGCCCGTCCACAGGCGCGCCAGCTGCGTCGCGCGCGAGCTGGGGTGGGGCTGGCCGACGTCCTCGACGGTGAACGCCAGCGCCAGATGGCGGCCGGCCAGCAGCGACAGACCCAGGTCGAAGGTGTCGGTGGCCGCGAACGTGCCGTCCCAGATGTGCGCCCAGGCGGCGCCGATGGCCGCGTGTCGCCCCAGCCGCAGGGCGTACGCCAGGCGCAGCGTCGTGTGCCCGTCGATGGGCGCGTCCCCCGTCCCGCTGACGCGCGTCAGGCCGAATCCAACCGCGCTGGACCAGAACGGCGCCGCCAGGTAGAGGCCCGCGCCCCGCCGCGGGATCGTGCCGCCCTGCCCGGCCGCCGCCCCCACGATCTCGGCGTCGCCGGCCGGCATCAACGCCAGGGCCGCCGGGTTCAGCTCTGTGTCGGTGGCGTCGCCGGTCCCGGCGCGCGTGGCGCCGGTGATGAAGGGGCCGCGCGTGGGACGCAGGTCGGGGTCGCTGGCCTGCCCGAACGCGCGCCCGGCCCACAGAATCGCCATCACCGCCGCCCGAACCGCGGCGCCGGCCCATCTGCCCCAGGGACGCATGTGGTCGGGGCGGAGTATAGTCATACGTCGCGCGCATGACCGACAGCTGGGACCGGCCGCCACCCGACATCACCCCCGCCGATCTTTTCGAGCGGTGGTTGCCGCAGGCGTTCGCCGCGGCCGGCTGGCGTGCCCCCGCGGGCATCCCGCGGTTGCGTGTGAGCGTCGCGGGCACCACCGGCGGACCGTGGGACCTGTCCGTCGCGGGGGAGACGTTGACCGTGGCGACCGGCAGCCGCGAGGCACCGGACATCTGGATGCGCCTGTCCCTGCCGGACTTGCGCGCCGTTCTGGGCGTCGAAGATCCCGACCTGCCGCCGATTGCGCCGCCCGGCTGGTCGATGCGCGACCTTCTGATCGTCCAGCCCGCCGACGTCGATCTGGTGCGGCAGATTTCCGGCCGCGTTGCCGTGGAGATCGAAGGCCGCCGCCGGCGACGCTGGACGCTGGACGTCGGCTTCGGCGCGGCCGGCGTCAGCGCGGGGCGCCCGCGCACGACCCTGCGG
This sequence comes from uncultured Pseudomonadota bacterium, assembly GCA_963737345.1. Taxonomy (GTDB): domain Bacteria; phylum Myxococcota_A; class Polyangia; order Fen-1088; family Fen-1088; genus JADGRB01. Next base: position 1,410,228 of record CAVTSM010000003.1, read on the forward strand.
CTGGACGCACCGACCTTCGAGGGGCTGCGCAGCGGCGCCTTGCCGCCGATGCAGCCCCTGCTCGACGGACGCCTCAAGATCGAGGGCGACCGGGCGCTGGCGATGCAGCTGCTACTGCTGATCGGCAGCCGGCTGAGCCGGCGCTGACGGCGACGCCTCCGCCGCTTCGTGGGGCCGCTTGCCCGAACTGCGCGCGGGCGGCTCCCGGGTGGGGGCTTCCTTCGACGGCTCGGGCTCGCTCTTGTCTTCGGGCTGCTTGGCCGTGGCGGGCTCTGGCGGTTTTGCCTCGACGGGCGCCTCCGCCGGGGCTTTCGCCTCGGGGGCCGACGCGGCGCCGGGCTGGGCCGAATCGTCGGGTGGCGTTTGCTCGGACTCTGCCGCCGGCTCCGCCGGGGGTACGGCCGCATGTGACGGGGCGGCGGGCGACTCGGTTGATGGCGCCCTTTGGGCCGTGGCGGCCCGATTGATCGCGCGCCTGCGCGCCCCCGCCGGCGGCGTCGAAGCGGCCATCGCGTGGCGGACCTGCTGCAAATCGCGGGTCAGCACCGGATCGTCCGGCCGTATGACCAGCGCCTTTTGGTACTCGCTCGCGGCCGCCGGGTAGTCGCGGGCACCGGCCAGGCTTTCCGCGACCAGGGCGTGCGCCGACGGATCCGCGGGGGTCAGCGTCAGCGCCTCCCGCGCCCAGCGAATCGCTTCCGCCGGCTTCTGCGCGGTCAGCGCCGACTGCGCGCGCGTCCTCAGTGCCGCCGCCACCTCCGCCTCGCCGCCGGCGTGCGCGTCCAGCGCCAGCGCCACCCGATAGTGCGCCACCCCATCGTCGATCTGGCCGCGATCCAGCTCTGCCTCGGCCTTTTGCACCAGCTGCTGCTTCGCACGCACCGACAGCCGGTCGGCGATTGCACCACCACCGTCGGCCCGCAAGCTCGCCAGGTGCTCTTTCAACGCCGGGACGTCCGCGAAGCCGAACTTGTCGGCCAGCATCGACTCGACCTCGGCGACGCCCAGCCGCAGGCGTTCGGCACGCCGTTCGAGATCGCTGTTCCGCGCGGGCACCGCGGCTGCCGGCGCGGTGGCGGAATCTTCCTCGGCGTCGCGCGCGGCCGTGCTCCAGGGCAGCCGCCGGTAGATCGGCACGGCGACGGCGGCGGCCACACCCAGAACGGCCAGCGCCCCGGCCCACTTTCGCGCCGGCGGCCGCACCGGCGGGGCTTGGGGCGACATCGTGCGCGCCCGGCTCCGGGGCCGCTCTTCGCTCCATCCAGGCGACACCGCCGATGGCCCTTCCGTCGGGTAGTCGATCGCCGGCGGCCCTTGCACCGGCTGCTGCGCCGGCTCCTGTGCGTCGGACTGGGCCACCGCGTCCAGCACCAGCGGCGTTCCGCGCGACTCGGGGTCGCGCAACCCGAGCAGCTCGGCCACCGCGCGCGGGCGGCCGAACAGCGACTTCACGAGGTCGTACTCGAGCTGGCCCATCGACTGGTACCGGCGCTCGGGGTCGGGCTCCAGCGCGCGCATGATGATGCGGTCCAGCTCCTCGGGAACGTCGGCCTTCACGCCGCGCGGCGAAATCAGATCTTTGTCGCGATTGAGCTGGGGCGGCGAACCGGAGACCATCTCGTAGATCAGCGCGCCCACCGAGTAGATGTCGGTTCGGTGGTCGACGGCGCCGCCCTCCGCCTGCTCGGGGGCCATGTATTCCGGCGTCCCCATTGCGACGCCCGGGTTGGTCAGTCGCCGCGCCCGCCCCATGCTGCGCGCGATGCCGAAGTCCAGCACCTTCACGAAATCGGCCTGGCCGTCGCGGGCGACCAAGAAGATGTTCTCGGGCTTGAGATCGCGGTGAATGACGCCCGCCGCGTGCGCCGCCGCCAGCGCCCGGCAGATCTGGATCGCGATGTTGCACGAGCGCGAGGCGTCCAGCCGCCGCTCGTGCGAAAGCACGTCGGCCAGATCGATGCCGTCGAGGTGCTCCATCACGAAGTAGGCGCAGCCGTCCTCGGTCGAGCCGAAGTCCGTGACGTCCACGATGTTGGGATGACCGATGCGCGAGGCGGCCCGCGCTTCCCGCCGGAAGCGCTCGACCAGATCCTGCTGGGTCGAATAGGCCGGGTGCAGGATCTTGATGGCGACGCCCTTGCCGATCTCGACGTGCTCGGCGGCGTAGACGGTGCCCATGCCGCCCTCGCCGATCTTGCGAATGACGCGGTATCGGTTGTTGATGACCCGACCGGTGAAGTTCAGCCCCAGCGACTCGTCGTCTTCCTTCGGGAATTGCAGCCTGGTGCTGGACTGCTCCAGCGTGGCGAGTGACACCGCCATCGTTTTGGACGTCCGCCCGTTCGCCGGCACGAACAACGGAGCCGCCGACGCCAACAGCTGATCTCTGTCGACGCGCTCTTCCTTCATCTGCTGGTCGTAGAGGCTGCGCAGGAACTCGGCCGCGCGCTCGGCGTCCGCCCGCGGCGAGATCTGCGTGATGATCTCCGACAGCGCCTTGCGCAGCTCCTCGGCGGACTGAAACCGGTTTTCGCGGGCCGGGGCCAGCGCCTTCAGCAACAGCGCGTCCAAGTTCGGCGTGATCCAGGGCGCCTTCGACGAGGCCGGTTGTACGCGCGGGTGGCGCACCAGCGACATCGCGGTCGCGGCATCCAGATTCGCCAGCTGCAGGTACTGGTTGCCCGTGACCAGCTCCCACAGGACGACGCCCAGGCTGTAGATGTCGCTGCGCGCGTCGGCCGGCTCACCGCGCGCCTGCTCGGGCGACAGATAAGAGGCGCGGCCGAACACCACCCCCGGCGCGGTGTTCTCTTGCTTCAGCACACTGCGCGCCAGCCCGAAGTCCGTCAGCTTCACCTCGCCGAAGTAGCTGAGCAATATGTTGGGGGGCGCGACGTCCCGGTGCACGAGGCGCAGATCCGCATGGCTGTGGACGTAGGCCAGCGCGCGCGCGATCTCGCGGCCGATGTGCAGGGCGACGTCCAGGGGGATGCGCGTGCGGGTCCGCACGCAGCGGTTCCAGATCTCGCGCAGGTCCTTGCCTTCGACCAACTCCATGGCGATGAAGAACTCGCCGTCCACCTCGCCCGCGTCCAGCGTCGGGACCAGGTTGGCGTGGGACAGCCGAAGCACGACCTTGGCTTCGTCCAGGAACCGGTTGGCCTTCGTGTGGTCGGTCTTCTCGGCGATGACCTTCTTCACCACGCAAAACTTTTGGAAGCCGATCTCACCAGCCGCAGCAAGGTAGATCGCCCCCATGCCGCCGCGCGCCAGCGGCTTCAGGAGCACGTACTTTCCAAATTTGAGAGGAAACGTTTCGGCCATTACAGCTGCCGGCCCCGGATCGTAGGCGATTGGGGGCGCGGACGCGAGACGATTAGACCATTCACGGAGCCGGCTTTCCCGTAAGGGCCTTCACTCGCCGATTTCAAGGTCTCGGTCCGCCTCCGCGCGGCCCGGGGCCATCGAAGCGCGCTGCACCGCGGCGGGGGCCCCCCCGAGGGCGTCCTCGAGCGCCGCCACCGACCGGCCCCGGGCCTCTGCGGCTGCCGCGGGGTCGTACCCGATGCCCTGCAGCAGCTCAGCCGTGGGGTTTCCGGCGACCATGCGGCGCACACCCCGCCAGGCGATCTCCCGAACCGCTGGGTACGAGTCATTCTTCATCAACTGCAGTAAGAGCCCGAGCCGGCCGGTTTTCGTCGGATTGTCGAGAGGTTGGGGAGCGCGCCCGATCGCGTCGGCGGCGATCAGCCGGGCCAGCGGTCCCCCGCCGCGGATTGCCTCGGCCGGGGCCGTACCGGCCGCAACCGCGTCGCCGGGCGGATAGCGGGCGGCGCCCCAAAACCGCCGGCTGGCGGCCTGGGCCCAGGCGACCGTCCGGTCGACGTGGCACCCAGTGCAGGCGTCCGGCCGCCCGGCGCGTGCCGCCCGGGCGGGATCGGGAACCTCGATCCGGTGGCTGCGGTGGACGTCCAGAACGCCGTAAACGATCCGCGGCATGTGGCAGGACACGCAGCGAGCCCCCGCCCCGCCCGGTTCGTGGTGCGCGTGCGCCGCCAGCGCCGGGGCGGCGACCAGCGCCTGGTGACACCCGGTGCACATGGCATCCACCTGAGACGCAAAGCGCGCCCGGATCTGGCCGCGCGGATCCCCCTCGTGCATGCCGTGACAGCTGGTGCAGGTCAATGGCCCGCGCATCGCGCACGGCGACTGCAACAACCCCTGGTATTCGTAGGCGGTCAGGCGGGCGGTGCCGTCGGTCCAAAACCGCGCGGAAAAAGCGGTTGGGTCGCCGTGCAAACGGGTGTCGCGCCACAGCGGTTCGCTCTCGAGGGCAAGGTCGTCGCCAGGGACGAACGGGTCGCCGTGGGCCAGGAACGGCGCCACGTCATTGGCGAGGCGCTGCCCGTGGCAACGGCCGCACAGATCGGCCGACCGTCCGGGCGACAGGCGCGACGGATTGACAATTGTCGGATCAGCCGCCCCCGTGTCGAACAGTCGTCCGCGTCGGGCCGCGTCCGCGTTGCGGGCCACGTGCTCGGCCGCCGGCCCATGGCAGGCCTCGCAGGCGACGCCCAGCTCGGCGACCGTGGTCGCAAAGTGGCCGGTCTCCGGATCGCGGGCCGGGTCGGGGGCGACGTTGTGGCAAAAGACGCAGTTGTCGTTCCAGCGCGTGACGTGGCGGTCGAAGTCACCCCCGCCGAAAATCGGCCCTCCGTCGGTCGTGTGGCCCGCGGCCGCCGGATCCGGATCGCGAAACAGAAAGGCGCTGGTCATCGGGAACCAGCGCCGGTCGACGACACTCCAGGCGATGGGCAGGCGCCAGTACGTGTCGCCGATCTTCGTCAGGTACTGCTGATAGCGGCGCGAGCCCACGGTGCGGTCGACGGTGGCGGCGCGATCGGCTTGCCCGGCGCGGCGAAAGGTCATCCGAAATCGGCCGTCTGGCGCGCGGTCCATGCGGGCCGTCACGCCCGCCGAAGTCATCGTCGCGCCGGCAAAGTCCCCCGTGACGAACGCCGCCGTCGCCTCGGCCGTCATCGTCCGGTGGAACGTTGCCTTCCAGGTCGCCAGGTGGTCCAGGTGGCAATCGCGGCAAGCCGCCGAACCCACGTATTTCACGCGGTGCAGATCCCGCGGTGTCGCGAGGTCGACGGTCAGCCGGTGCCGCTGGACGGCGGCCGCCGCGCCCAGGGCGCTTGCGCCCACGACCAGCGTGCCCAGGGCCAGCTTCCAGCGCCGAACGCGCACGCGCGCATCTTACGCGAGCGATGCCGGCGTGCCGGTCCTCACATTCTTTTTTGAGCCAGGGCCAACCCCGTTTTCGCGCTGGCGTTCTCGGGGTCGAGCTTCAGCGCGTCGGCGTAGGCTTGGGCGGCTTCTTTGTACTGGCCCAGTCGGAAATGGGCGTCGCCCAGCAGCACGTGCGCCTTGACCCCGCCGCCGCGGTCGGCGGCTCGCTCGGCGGACTGGACCGCCAGCGCGTAGTTCTTCTCTTGGAACGCGATCTCGGCCAGGCCCAGCAGCGCCGCGCGCCGGTCGCGCTTCGACTTGGCAGCCTTTTCGAACAGCGCCTGCGCCTCGGCGAAGCGCTCCGCGTGCAGCAAGCGCTCGGCGTCCTGCAGGAGGTGGCGGTTGTCGGCCGGGACCGGCGTGGCGGCGGCCGTCGGGCGGGTCTTCGCCTTCGTGCCCGTGTCGCTGTCGCTGTCGCGATCGGTGTCAGCCTTGGCGGGTTCCGCCTCCTCGGGCTCGGCGGTCGCGGAAGGCGGCGGTGGCGCGGGAGGCGGCGGCGCCGCGACCGGCAGGGCTGGTGCGGCGGGCACCGCGGTCGCGACCGGGTGGTGCGGGTGACGCCGGTGCAGGGCTGCGCTCGTGACCAGGTAGGCGACGAAGAGCACCAGCGCGCCGCCACCGCCCGCCGCCAGCCAGGTGTACCGCCACCGCTGCCGCATCCGCTCGTAAAGTCCGCTGGCCTGCGCCGCCCCGCCCCGCAACGCGCCCAGCACACCGGCCCGCGGGAACTTGTCGGACTCGACGAACGGCGCCATCCCGAACCCGGGGAACAACGTGTTCGCGAGGTTCGCGAGCTCGCGCCCCATCTCGTCCATCGACCGCGGCCGGTTCGCTGGGTCGAGGGACAGCGCGCGCACGATCAGCGCCTCCAGCTCGGGCGGCACGTCGTTGCGGAACGTTGACAGCGCGGCCGGCAAGGTGTTCGCCTTCTTGTGAAGGATCTCCATGAAATTGGAGCCCTCGTAAGGTGCCTTGCCGCTCAGCATCTCGTAAAGGAGGCCGCCCACCGCGTAGATGTCCGACCGCGGGTCGGCCGGCTTGCCGGCTGCCTGCTCGGGCGCCATGTACTCGGGCGTTCCCATGGTCATCCCCGGGTGCGTCAGGCGCCGGCGGATGTCGCCGTTGGTGTCCTTCTCGTTCTCGAAGTCGCCGTCGCTGCCGCTCTTGGCGATGCCGAAGTCCAGCACCTTGACGAAGTCGGGCTGGCCGTCCCGGTTCAGGATCAGCACGTTTTCGGGCTTGAGGTCGCGGTGGATGACGTTGACCTCGTGGGCCGCCTGCAGCGCGCGGCAAATCTGGGCGCCCACGTGCAGCGTCCGCGCCACGTCCAGCTTGCCCTGCCGGTAGATGAGCTCACCGAGCTCGATCCCCTCCAGGTATTCCATCACGAAGAAGAACGCACCGTCGGGCGTGGTCCCCGAATCGGTGACGTCGACGACGTTGGGGTGCGAGATCTTCGAGGCCGCCCGCGCCTCGCGCCGCAGTCGCTCGACGAGATCCGGCGTCTGGCTGTAGGCCGGGTGCAAGATCTTCAGCGCCACCCGCCGACCGATGTCGATGTGCTCGGCCTCGTAAACGCGGCCCATCCCGCCTTCGCCGCAAAGCCGCCGGACGTAATAGCGCCCGCCGACCACGCTGCCGATGACCGCGTTCGACAGCGACCCGCCGCTCGGGTCCAGCGCCCGCTCGGCGGTGGTCGGCTGGTGCGGCATCTTGGGCGGAGCCGCTGCGGCGGGACTGCCCAGCGCGGCGCGTGCCTTGTCGAACCGGATCGGAATCGAGAGCACCGTCTCGCGCATCGGCCGCTCTTCGGTGTCCGCCTCGAACTTGTCGGCTCCCGCCTTTTTGTCGGTCGCGATGGGCGCGGTGTTGGCCGACGACGACTTGGCCGACGGCCGCGGGAACGTGACGGCGTACCACTCCCGCGCCCGAACGATCAGCTGCTCGCGCTCGGCCTGCTCGGCGGCGATGTCCTCCTCGTAGAGCTCGCCCAAGAATCTGGCCACCCGGGTGGCGTCCGTCGCCGGCGAGGTCTGGGCCAGGAACTTGGCCAGGTCGTGGCGCAGCTCCTCGCAGGTCGTGTAACGGTCCCTCAGATCGGGCGCCAGCGCCCGCAGCGCGATGCGGTCCAGCTCGGCCGGGACCCGGCTGGCGCGCTTGGACGGCGCCGTGATCTCCGGGTTGCGGACGCGGCGCAACAGCTCGTCGGAGGTGAGCTGATCTTTGGGCGCTCCCGCCGGCCGCGTCGAAGGGAACAGCTGGCGGCCCGTCAGCAGCTCCCAAAGGATGATCCCAGAGGCGTAAAGGTCGGTCCGGCCGTCGATGACCTCGCCCCGGGCCTGCTCGGGCGACATGTAGCTGACCTTGCCGTAGATGATGCCCGGCGCGGTCTTTTCAATCTTCAAGGTGGACGACGCCAAGCCGAAGTCGGTGAGCCTCACCTCGCCGCTGTACGACAGCAGCACGTTGGGCGGCGAGACGTCCCGGTGAACCAGCTTGATGTCGCCGAAGGTGTGCGCGTAGTAAAGGCCGCGCGCCATCTCGCGCACGATGTGCGCCGCGACGTCGACCGGGAACGCGATTCCTTTCTTGGCGCAGCGGTTCCAGGTGGCGCGGAGATCGCGCCCGTCGATGTAGTCCATGGCCAGGTAGATCTCGCCGCCGGCCTGGCCAGAGTCGAAGACCGGGACCAGATTGCCGTGCGACAGCCGGACGACCACCTTGGCCTCGTCCCGGAATCGCTGCAGGTACTCCTTGTCGGCCAGGTGCGGCAGCACCGTCTTGATGACGCAAAGCTTGGCCGTCTCTTCGGGTCCCGACAGCGCCAGATACAGAGCCCCCATGCCCCCCCGCGCCAGCGGCTTGAGCAGCACGTATGGTCCGAACTTCCGGGGGAAATCGTTCATTTCACGCGGGCGTTTACCCGGCGGTCCGGCGGGAGGCGAACTGCCGCGCGCCGCGGCTTTGATCGCGTCTTCTTGGGTGGTGGGAGATCGGATCAGGGGGCCGCTCCTGGTGAGACTTTCCAGCATCGGACCACGTTCAAGTGCTCGCTAATATTGACAGGGCGGGACAGTACCCGGTCGTCATCGACGCATTCCGCCCACTTCTGAAGCGAGAGCCCCGTTACGTTCCCGCCGGCTTTCGTCCGGGCACCTGTAGGTGTTGCCCCGACGTCCCCGCCACGATGGTGCGCAGCGACGAAATCGGTGCAATCGGTGGAAATCGGCGGGCGCCTCCCGCCCCTTCGGGCGCGCGCACCTCTGGCCGGGTTCCCTCAAAAGGCGCACAATGCCCGCACCCTGCGGCTGCCCGAGCGCAGGCTTGCGGCGCCGGGCGCACGGAACGCGATCATGTCTGACTACGTCCTGGCGATCGACGACAGCCCGACCATCCTGAAAGTGATCGAGACAGCGCTGGCCGAGATTGGCCACCGCACCGTGACCGACCGGGACCATGGACCGGCGCTGGCGCGCCTGCGCGAGGCGGGGGCGCCGCCCCGACTGATCCTGCTGGATGACGCGATCCCGGGGCGCGACGCGGCTGATCTCTGCCGGCGGCTCTCAGCCGACGCGGCGCTGGCGCGGGTCCCCGTCGTGCTGATGACGACGCGCGGCCAGACCGGCGATCTCGAGGCGCGCCTCGCCAAGCTGCCCAACGTGGCCGACAGCATCGGCAAACCGTTCTCGCCCGATGCGCTGCAGGCCGTGGTCGGGCGCCTCGTCGGCTCCGGCGGGCCCGCGCCGGTCAGTCCGGCGTTGCGGGATGCGCTGGCCCAATCGACCGACCCGGAGCTGGCCGAGGCGCGCGCCTTCGCGTCGCTGGGGTTCGCCCTGGCCGGGGATCTGGATGCCATCGGCATGGGGCAAGTCTTCGAGCTCCTGGCCGAGCAGCGTCAGACGGGCGTGCTGCGCGTCGTGAACACCGCCACCCAGGCCCGCGTCGAGCTGGCGCTCCAGGACGGGCGCATCGACTTCGCGACCGCGGTGGGCGTCGCCGAGGACCTGATGCTGGGGCGCTTCGTTGTCGAGACGGGCGAGGCCGGTCCGGACCGTCTGGCGGCCATCCTGCAAGAGCGCGCCCGCGCGCGCCCTCCGCTGCCGCTCTTTGGCGCCGATCTGGTCGCGCGACGGATCATCTCGCCCGAAGCGCTGGGCCGCGCGTTGCTGCGCCAGACGTCCGAGCTGGCGTACGAGACGCTGCGCTGGTCCTCGGGGTTCTTCCACTTTCGGCGCAATGCTGATCCCGGTCCGGCGGCGCGCGAGGCGGCGCTGCAGATCCAGGTCGATCGAATGCTGCTCGAAGCGTATCGCCGCATCGACGAATGGCGAGTCATCGAGCGCGAGATCGCCACCTTCGACGAGGTGTTCGTACGCAACGAGGTCAAGATCGACGAGCTGCCGAGGGGGACCCTCACCCGCGAAGAGCTGGCGGTGCTCGACGAGATCGACGGCCGGCGCACGGTGCGCGATGTGGTCCGCCGGCTGCGGATGGGATCGTTCGACGTTTCCAGGATCTTCTTCCGCCTGCGCCGCGCGCGCATGATCCGCCCGCGGCTGCCACCGACGGCCAGCTGAATCCGGTACACTGGCGGGCCTGATGCCGAAGGCGCAACTTCAATCGCTGCTGGATCGAGGCGTGCGGGTCGTGGACGCCGGGCAGGTCTTCGTCGACGACGACGTGGACCCCGCCCGGATCCACCCGACCGCCGTGCTGTTTCCCGGCACGCGATTGCACGGCAAGCGGACCTGGCTGGGCCCGGGCGCTCAGGTCGGGACCGAAGGGCCAGCGACGCTGGTCGACGCGGTGTTCGGCGAAGGCGCCTCGATTGCCGGCGGGTATGCCAAGGGTGTGGTGCTGCTGCGGGGCGCGTCCCTGGGGTTCGCCGGTCACGCGCGCGAAGGGACCATCCTCGAGGAAGAAGCCTCCACCGCGCATGCCGTGGGGCTGAAGCAGACAATCCTGCTCAGCTTCGCGACGCTGGGGAGCCTCATCAATTTTTGCGACGTGCTGATGGCCGGCGGGACCTCGCGCAAGGACCATTCGGAGGTGGGCAGCGGGTTCATCCACTTCAATTTCACCCCCTGGGGCAAGGCCGGCGACAAGGCGACGCCGTCGCTGGTCGGGGACGCCGTCGACGGCGTGCTGCTGCGCCAAAAACGGATCTTTTTAGGCGGAGCCTCGGGCCTGGTCGGTCCGCGCGCCGTCGGTTACGGCAGCATCACGGGCGCCGGCCAGGTCGTGCGCCGCGACGTCGGCGCGGGCCGCCTGGTGGTTCACACCAGCACCGCCGTCGACGAGCCGTTGGACAGCCCGCGCGACGAACGGATCGACAAGGTCGTCAGCAAGAATGTCGCCTACATCGGCAACCTCCACGCGCTCCGCGCCTGGTATGAAAAGGTCCGCGCCGCCCGAGCCCGCCGGGCGAACGCGGCCGACCTGGTGGTCGTCTACGAGGAGGCCATTTCCAACCTGGACCTCTGTCTGGCCGAACGCCTGACGCGGCTCGAGAGCTACCTGGCCGAGCGCGGGCGCAAGCTGCCCCGGCTGACACCGGCCGCGATCGCCGCCTTTCCTGTGGCCATTGACGACGGCGCCGCAGTCGAGCACGTCAAGTGGGTGCAGTCTCTATCCGCCGCTGACGCCGACAAAGCGCGCACCTGGCTGGCGGCGATCGCCAGCGAGATTCAGCGCGCACTGGGTCCTCAGGGCTAGAAATTCATCCCTAAACCCCAGAATGTAAAAAGCGCCAGGACGCCGGGACGCCAGGAACCCGGAGGATCAGGAGGGTTCAGATCTTGCCCTGGCGTCCCGGCGTCCTGGCGTTTCGATCCCGCTTAGATCGCGTTGGCGGCGGGACCGTCGGCGGGGGCGTCGGCGCGCTGGAGCTTGTAGCCCATGCCGCGCACCGACTGCAGGCGGTCGCCGAGCTCTCCCAGCTTGGCGCGCAGGTTGAGGACGTGCGTGTCGACGGTGCGTACGCGGCCCACATGCCGGTACCCCCACACGCGCGACAGCAGCTCTTGCCGTGTGAAGACGCGTCCGACCCGGTCGGCCAGAAAGCGCAACAGCTGGAACTCATAGGGCGTCAGGCCCAGCGACTTGCCCCCTTCGTAGGCCTGCCGCATCTCGCAGTCGAGCACCACGTGCCCGTACCGGATCTGCAACGGCGCTCCGGGGCGCTTGTCGCGCGCCTGCAGCTGGCGCAAGCGGGCGGACAGCTCGTCCGAGCTGATCGGGATCAGGATGAAGTCGTCGGCGCCCATCTCGGGATCGAGGCCCGAGACGCGCGCCACATCCAGGCACAGCAAGATGCGAGTCGCCACCATGTCGGGGCGCTGCCGCAGGCGCTTGATGGCGTGGCGGCCGATCTCGAGGTGCTCGCCCGCTTCGACCACCGCCACGTCCGCGCCCAAGGGCCGCACGTCCAGCTCCGCCAGGTCGTAGCCGATGGTCGTCACTTCGTGCCCCAGCGCCCGCAGCAGCGTGGCGGGGGATTCCGAGCGCGCCTCGGTACGCCCTGGATCCAGGGTGACCACGATGGCGCGCAAGCCAGAACCGGCGATTCGCATGTCAGAAGACTTCACCGACGGTCGGTGAGCAGCCTCAGACTACGCCGCAGTCCGTAAACGGGGGGTTTCGCCGACGCATATCGTATGTAACTTTTGAGGCATCGAATTCGAAACGTCGACGAAACGAGACCGTCGCGTCAGTACACCTCCCAGCGACGGGGGAGAAAGTATTCCTCGTACACCCGTAGGGCGTAGCGGTCGGTCATCCCCGTGATGAAGTCGCCCACGGCCCGCGACAGGCCGTCGGATTCCGGAATCCCCTTGGGCCAATGACGCGCCCGGAACTCGTCCGGATGGTCGTGGAAGTAGGCCCACAGCTCGCTGATGATTCGCTGGGCCTTCTCGAATTCCCCCCGGATCATCGGACGCTCGTACACCGTCTCGTAGAGGAAGTCGCGCAGCGCGATCAGCGCGTCGAGCACCTGGTCCGTCATCCGGATCTGGCGCTTTTCTTCCAAGTTCGAGGCGCTGACGATGTCGTTCACCATCCGCGAGATTCGCTCGCTGTGCGTGCGCCCGAGCGTCGCCAGGATCGCGTCCGGAACGGCGGCCGGGTCGACGACCTTGCCCCTGACGGCGTCGTCGAGATCGTGATTCACATAAGCGACGATGTCGGCGATGCGGACAATCTGCCCCTCGAGCGTCATCGCCATGAGGTTGGGGTTGTCCGAGATGACGTGCCCCTTGCCCTTCGAGTGCTTGAGGATGCCGTCCCGCACCTCGACGGAGAGGTTCAGCCCCTGCCCTTCGTTCTCCAGCACCTCGACGACGCGCAGTGACTGCTTGACGTGGTGAAAACCGCCCGGCATCAGCTTGGCCAGCACCTTTTCGCCGGCGTGGCCGAAGGGCGTGTGTCCCAGATCGTGACCCATGACGATGGCCTCGGTCAGCGTCTCGTTCAGCCCCAGGGCGCGGGTCACCGTGCGCGCGATCTGCGCCACCTCCAGCGTGTGCGTGATGCGGGTGCGGTAGTGGTCGCCCTCGGGCGCCAGGAACACCTGGGTCTTGCCCGCCAGGCGCCGGAAGGCCTTGGAATGGATGACGCGATCCCGATCGTGCTGGAAGATTGGCCGGACCGGGTCGGGGGGCTCGGCGCGGTCACGCCCCTTGCTGTCCCGGCTCTTCTGAGCAAAGCGCGATAGGACGCGCTCTTCGTCTTGTTCCAGCTTTTCGCGGATCGTCATCAGCGTCCTTTTCTTTTCGGACTGCCACGGCCGCGGTTGCTTCGTGCCGGGCCAGCGTCCTGGCGACCCGGTCGGGCGCCCGGGCGACTGCCGCGAGAGCCCGCGGCCGCCGGTTTGCCGCGCTCGCGCGTCCGATCCCGCTTGCCGCGTTCGCCGCGCGCGCCGTCACGAGCCCGGTGGCGCGGCACGTGGTCCGCCAGCGCGAAGTCGATCTTCCGGCGGACCACACTGACCGACTGCACCTCGACCCGGACGCTGTCGCCCAGCGCGAAGGCCTTGCCCGACCGGCGGCCGACCAGCCGCGCGCCCGTCTCGTCGTAATTGTAGTAGTCGTCCGACAGCGCGTCGATCCGGACCAGCCCTTCGACGAACGGGTCGTCGACCGTGACGAACACGCCGAACCCGGTCACGCCCGAGATCACGCCGTCGAACACGTCGCCGATCCGATCGCGCAGGAAGAAGGCCCGATAAAGGTCGATCACTTCTCGCTCGACCTCCATGGCCTGCCGCTCGGCGAACGAAGAGTCGGCGGCCATCTTCTGCAACGCCAACCGCTCGGTGGTGGTTGCCCCCGGCTTGAAGCCCCCGGCGGGCCGGTTCATCGAGGCCAACCGGGCCTTGAGCAGACGGTGAACGACCAGGTCCGGGTAGCGCCGGATGGGTGAGGTGAAGTGCAGGTAGTCAGCCGACGCCAACCCGAAGTGGCCGATGTTCACGACGTCGTAAGTCGCCTGTTTCAGCGACCGCAAGAGCTGAAACGACAGGGCCTTCTCGGCTGGGTGCCCTTTGAGTCGGTCCAGCACGCGCTTCAAACCCTTGGGGGTGCGGGCCTCGTCGACGTCGATGGCGATGCCGTAGTGCTCGGCCAGCACGGCGAACTCTTCGAGCCGCGCGCGATCGGGCGCGTCGTGGATGCGCCACAGGGCGTCCTCGGCCCGTTCCTGAAAACTGCTGGCCACCGCCTCGTTGGCGGCCAGCATGAACTCCTCGATCATCGAATAGGCCTGCCGCTCGCCCGGATCGCGGCGCGATTTGCGGATGGCGCGCACCAGACGCGGGTCGTCGTGATCCAGCTCGACGAAGGGCTCGGGCAGATCGAAGTCCAAGGCCCCGCGCGCCAGACGCGCCACCCGCAGTTGGCGGGCCAGCGAATCCATGGCCCGCAAGGCGGGCAGGAAGGGCTCGTACTTCTTGCGCTTGCCGCGCGTGTCGCCGCCCAGCGCGGCCGCCACCCCGGGGTAGTCGAGCCGCGCCTGCGAATGGATCACGGCCGCGCAGTAGTCGCGCGGGCCGATGTTCCCCTGGCGATCGATGTCGATGCGCACCACCATCGCCAGCCGGTCCTCGTTCGGGACCAGCGAGCACATGCGCGCCGAAAGCGGCTCCGGAAGCATGGGGATCGCGCGGTTCGGCAGATAGATGCTGCAGCCGCGCCGGCGGGCCTCGACGTCGATGGGCGAGCCCTCGCGGACGTAGTGCGAAACATCGGCCACCGCCACCCACAGGCGGGAGCCACCGTGGGGCAGCTTCTCGATCGCGACCGCGTCGTCGAAGTCGCGCGCGGTCTCGGGATCGATGGTCGTGAACGGAATGTGGCGAAGGTCGGTGCGGTCGTCGCGATCGCGGTCGGTCAGCGCCTCGCCGATGCCGGCGGCGATCCGCTCGACGTCGTCGGGGAATCCCTCGTCGACGTCGGCGATGGCCAGGACCTTTTCGACCTCGGTGCGCGGGTCGTCGGGATCGCCCAGCACCTTCAGGACCGCGGCTTCCATCGGCCCATCCGGGACGTCGGGGTAGCGGGTAATCTCGGCGACCACGGCCACGCCGTCCTTGGCTGCCGCGATGGTCGACGAGAGGCCGACCAGGCCCGAGATGCGTGGGTCGTCGGGCTGCAGCATCTGGTGGCGGCCGCGCCGCACCAGCTGGCCGGTGATCTTGGCGCGGCCGCGCTCGACGACGCGCAGGACGCGCCCCTCGACGCCGCGGGCCCCCATCCAGGCCTCGATCTCGACTGTGTCGGCGTCCATGGCGGCGCCCCGGTTGGGGGGTGAGATGTGGACGTCCTCGGACTTGTCGTCGGGGACGACGAAGCCGTAGCCAACGGGGTGGATCTTGATTCGGCCGGTCAGAGTTCGGACCGGCAGGCCAGCCGAGGGCGGCCCGATGTGTGGATTCGGAAGAGTCATGGTTCCTTTTAGGGTTTGCCCATCGCGGAGGGGACCGAGCTGGGCGCGCGCAGCGCGTAGAGCTTGTGGTCGTCGGACCCCACGAAGATGGTGCCATCCGCCGCCAGCGCCGGCGAGCTGTCGACGTCGCCGCCCAGCTCGACGGACCAGCGGAGGTGGCCGTCTGGCTCGAGACAGTAGACGCGATCATCCTGCGAGCCGAACAGGACCGCGCCCCGTGCGTCGACCAAAGGCGACGACACGATGCGATCGCCAGCCCGGAACGACCAGGCCAGCGTGCCGTCCAGATGGACGGCGTACAGTTGTGCGTCGAACGAGCCGACGTAAATGATGCCGTTGCCGATGGCGGCCGACGATCGCACGTCGCCGCCGGTCGTGAACGCCCAGCGCAAAAGCCCGTCGGGCCCCAGCGCGTACAGCTTGCCATCGTCGGACCCGACGTAGATGGTGCCGTCGTCGCCGATCGCGGGGGCGGCCTCGATGTCGCCGCCCGCGTGGAAGTCCCACTTCTTCTGACCGGTGGGCGTCAGCCCGTAGAGCACGTTGTCCTGGCTGCCGGCGACCACCGTCCCGTCCGGCAGCAGCGCGGGCGCCGACGAGACGTGGCCGTTGGTCGTGAACCGCCACCGCAAGCTGCCGTCCGGGTTGATGGCGTAGATACCGTCGCCGCCGGTGTAGATGACGCCGTCAGGACCGATGGTCGGGCCCGCGTCGATGTCACAGCGGCTGGCTTCGGGGCCGATGCCGACCCGCTGGGGGCAGGCCCCCAGCTGCATCGCCCAGCGGGGTTTCCCGTCGGTGGGAGCAATTGCGTAAAGGTGATCGTCGTCGGAGCCGATATAGATCGTGCCGTCGTGCGCCACGGCAGGCGAGCTGAAAATGATGTCACCCGTCGCGTACGACCATCTGAGCGTTCCGTCGCGCGCGATCGCGTATACCCGGGTGTCCTGGGAACCGATCAGCACCGACCCGTCGCTGGCGACGGCCGGAGACGAGACGATCGGTCCCGCCGTCGAGAAGGTCCACCAGACCGTCGGCCTGTTGGCCGGCAGCGCGAAGGGCGACCGTCCGCGGTGGGTGGCGCCGAACCGGAACATGGCCTGCGCCGGCTCGATCGCATATTGCGGCAGCGGAAGCGCCGTCCCGTTCTGCACCAGCGTGGAGCCAGGTGTGCGGGCCGCGCTCTCGGCGGGCCACGTGCAGCGGCCTGCATCGCAGAGTCGGTTCAGCTTGCAGTCGCGGTCGCTTGCGCAAGGTGACGGCTCGACATGCGCACAGCCGACCAGGACCACACACAGCGCGAGACCAACGGCGACGGAGAAATGGGCGGCGCGGAGGAGCGCCAGCCGGAGACGGAACGTTCTGATGGGGGAAGGTTAAGGCAAATTGAAAAACACGCAAGCCAAACGGGTGATCGCCCGCGCGGCGCTGGTGACGCTGGCGCTGCTGGCCGGCTGCAAGCGGCACCCGGCCGCCGAGAGCCCCTCGCCTCCCGTTCCGCCCGCCCCGCCCGCCCCAGCGGCCGCCGCAGACAAGCCGATGCCGGCACCCCCGCCGGCCCAACACCCGCCCTACAAGCACGTCGTCATCATTAGCGAAGACGGCCTGCGCCCGGACGCGCTCATGAGCGTGCTGCCGCCCGTGCATCAACAGATCATGAAGAACGCCGCCTATTCGCTGACGGCGCGGACGATCCGGCACGCGTCGACGCTGCCGTCGCACGCGGCGATGCTCTCCGGATTCGACGTGAAGGATCACGGCCTGTGGTGGAACTCGTGGAAGCCGGAGCGTGGCTGGATCCTCGTGCCGACGATCTTCGACGCCGCTGAAAAGAACGGCGGCAGCGCGGCGGCCTTCGTCGGCAAGAAGAAGTTGGAGCACATCGCCCACCCCGGCTCCGTCGACATGTTTTCCCGACCCGGCTACTTCTGTAAGAAGGTCGTCGACCAGGCGAGCAAGTACCTGGTCGAGAAGCGACCGGCCATCGAGTTCATCCACTTCTCGGACCCCGACGATCTGGGACATCTGGACGGCTGGATGTCGACCCCGCAGCTCGAGGCCGTGCGCCACACCGACAAGTGCCTGCAGACGTTGCTGGACGCCGTCGCCGCTTCGGGCCTGGACAAGGACACCCTGTTCATTCTTTCCGCGGACCATGGCGGCCACGGCCACAACCACGACGGCAGGATCCCCGTGGATCGGCTGATCCCCTGGATCGCCTGGGGGCCCGGCGTTCGCCCCGGCCACAAGATCACGACCCCCATCAGCACCGTCGACACGGCCGCCACCGCGTTGTGGGCCCTCGGCTACCCGCCGACGCCCGGCGCCATCGGCCACCCAGTCCTGGAAGCCTTCGACCCCGCCACCGTCAACATCCACGGCCCCCAGCTGTAGCCGGCCGCCCCCCTTAGAAGAAGTTCAGCGCGAAGTTCACCAGCGACCAGTTGGTCCAGTTCTGATCGGTGCCGCTGTCCCGATACCTGGCGCCGGTGATCGTCGCTTCGATGTCGAACGACCAGTTCCAGCCCTGCACCAGCTCATAGCCGACGCCCCCCATCGCGGCGGCGCCCCATTGGGTCGGCAGGTCGTCTTCGATGGCGTCGGCGATGCCGAAGCCGCCCTTGATGAACAGGCGGCGCGTCACGAAGAGCTGCAATGCGAGCAGGTTGGCGGTCTGCGACACGGTGGATGGGCCGGATTGGGCGACGGCGCCCTCGACGTCCCAAAGCAGCAGCAGCCCCGGACTCAACCCGAACCCAAGCCGGAAGGTGTAGGACAGCCCCCCTTGGTGCACGTGGTCGCCGTTGTACAGATCGTCGAAGACCAGGCCGCCGAAACCGATCCCACCACCCAGCGTGAAAGGGCGGTAAAGGACGTCGCGCGGCGGGGGCGGCGGCGGCAGGGCGTAGTAGCTGGGCGGCGCGTAACGGTAGGCCGGCGCGTAGCGATACGCGGGAGGCGGCGGCGCGTACACGGGCGGCGGCCCATAGGGCGGCGGTGCGCCGTAGGTGGGCGGCGGGACGTAGCCCGGCGGCGGTGCGTAGGCCGGCGGGTACTCCTGCGGCGGCGCGGCGCCCTGTTGCGCGCGCGCCGCGGTGTGAAGCAAGAGAACAGTCAGTCCAGCGATTCCCGTGAGGAGCTTGTTCATATGCGACCCCGGCGCGCTGATTCAGCCGCCATGAGGCGACATGGTTGCAAAGCGGACGCCAAATCGCTACAGGGTCCGGGCGCGTCTCAAAATTTGCGCAGCGGCGGCTCGCCCGGCGTCAGCGCGGGGGGATCGTGAGCAAGGACACGACGCACGCGCGCCAGCGCCGGATCGTGTCCCTTCAGCTTGCGGATGAGCACGGGCACGCGCATCCCTGACTGCAGGGTGCGACGGTGCGCCGGCTCGCGCCCCGACGACGACCGCGCCGTGGGATCCAGGCGCCGCGACAACCGGCCGACGACCTCGATCGTGTCGCCCGGCTGAATGTCGATCTCCGACGCCCACAGCTCGCGCTGATCCAGGCGCAGGCGCGTCAGCACCGGGTGATCGATCTCCAG
The DNA here is from genome assembly GCA_963737345.1 of uncultured Pseudomonadota bacterium. Taxonomy (GTDB): domain Bacteria; phylum Myxococcota_A; class Polyangia; order Fen-1088; family Fen-1088; genus JADGRB01. The sequence continues at coordinate 1,429,008 of CAVTSM010000003.1, forward strand.
CAACGTGGTGTTGTGGAACTGCACGCGTTGCTCGTCGGGAAACGGGTCCAGCAACATCCCGCCCGCCACCTCGACCCACACGGGCTCGTCCGAACCATCGTCCAGCAGGAAATCGAACGCCGTCTCGTGGAAAAAATTGCGCGACAACCAGCTGCCCCGGCGAAAGCGCGTGAGCGACCAGACCGCCGCGCGCCCTTCCAGTGCGGTCACGGCCGTGCGCCGCGCGATCACGACGCCCCGCACCGCCACGGCGCGCGCGTCGGGGACGCCGCGCAGCTCGAAAATTCGGTGCAGCCTGTGCCGCGTGACCAGCCGATGAATCCGGTTCGCCATCCGAACGCCCAGCGGCCCCCAGGCAGCCGAAAGCGCCGTTGCGGCGCCCGCCGCCGCCGCCGCGATACCGAGGTCGTTGGCGGCCATGGCAAGCATTCCCCAGGCCGCCAGCGCGGCGGCCGCGGACGACGTCGCCGCCGTCGCGACGCGCACGCCGCGTGGAAACGAGATCCAGCGCGCGACGGCGCCGCCCGTCCGTGCCAGCGCCACCTCGCCGTCGCCAGTCTTCGTGCTGGTCGGGCGGGCGTACAGATCGACGACGCGCGCGACGGCGCCTTCGATGCGAGCGCCGACCCAGGCCGCGACCCCTCCCCGCGGCGGGTCCCCCGGACGGTCGGCTCGGTGGACGCTGGCGCCGTCCCATTCGGAGACGCGGTCCCGGTCTATCGCAGTCAAATCGCGCTCCGACATCCCGCTCCCTTCTGGAGTACCTAAGGTCAATTTTCTCACGGAGAAACCCCCGATGCACCCCGATCTCCGCGCGTTTGATCGTCGTTCCTAAGGTAGAATCCTGTTGCTCGATGGCTGACGCCGATGGTCCGCACGGGCCGCTCGAGGCCCTCCGGAACGCTGCGCGTGGCGGGCAGGAGCGGTTTTTGGTCGCGCTCGCCGACAGGGACGAGCGCGAGCGCATCGCCACGGCCTTGACGACCGAGGGCTTCGTGCTGGAGGCGACCTCGCTGTCAGACGCGCTGGGCCGTCTGGCGGACGAATCGTTCGATCTCGCCATCATGGACCTGCCCGCCTCCGGGCAAACCCCCGCTCCCTCGGCGCGGACGGACGCGCCCTACGAGCCGCGCCGCGGTCGGGATCCGCTGGCGGCTTCGCGCGAGCTGCGCCCGTTCAGCGACGTCGTCCTCATCGGGGAAAGCGATCCGGTGGGCGTCGGCCAGGCGTTCGCCCGTGAGGTCGCGGCGGTGCTCCCCCGCCCCCTGCCGGAGCTGGAGGTTTTGCTGCGGGCCCACATCAAGAGGCTGGCTGGTTTCCGGCGCTCGCGCACCCGCGGTCAGCTCGTCCTGAACGCCTTCGGGGGGATTCAGGATGAGCTGCGCCGGTCGCACCCGGCCCTCACGGCCGCCCTGGAAGAGCTGGCCTATCACGCGCGTCAGGATCCCGCGATCGCCATCCTGGGAGACGACGAGTTGGCGCGCGCGGCCGGGGCCCACAGCGACGCCGCCGTTCCGGACGCGGTGGTGGTGGACGTCAAAGCCAGCGACGAGATCGAGCCGCGCCTCGGCGAGGCGCGCAGCCGGGGTGCCGGCGCCGCGCTGATCGTCATCGACGCCCGGCCGTCGTCCGACCGTCTGGCGACCGCGATCTACGCGGGTGCGCGGGCCTACCTGCCGCGCAGCGCTTTCGATCTGGTCGGGCGCGTCGCGGCATCGGCCGCCGCCCGCCGGCACGGCGAGGCAGCCGGCGTGCGCATCATCGAGCTTCTGGCCCGACACGGCGTGCTGGTGGGCGTCGAACGCTCGCGCGCCCCTGCAGCCTCCCACGACGTCGACGCCCGCCTGATCGCCGACGCGACTGTCTCGCGGCCCCACGCCGCCGTGGTCCCGACCGGGCACGAGGTGCTGGTCGTCGACGACGAAGCCGTCGTGCTGACGGTTCTGCGCGAGGCGCTGCGACGGGGCGGTTACCGGGTGACGACGGCGGCCTCGGCCGAAGAGGCCATCGACCTGATGCGCAAGCGGCGGTTCGATCTGGTGCTGACCGACAAGAACCTGCCCGGCGCCTCCGGGCTGGACGTGCTGCGCGCCGCGCGCACCTTGACGCCCGCGCCGGCCATCGTCCTCATCACCGGCTACAGCTCTTACGATTCGGCGATCGAAGCCATGGACGTCGGGGCGCTGGACTACATCGAAAAGCCGATTCGCGACGTCGACGACCTGCGGTTTCGCATTCGGCGGGCGCTTTCGCGACGTGACGAACAGCTGGCCCGCCGCAAGCCCCTGGCGACCGCGGGCAAGGGCGGCCGGGTCCTGCTGGTCGAGGTCGAAGGCCAGCGGCGGCAACTGCTGGCCGAGTACCTCGGCAAGGCCCATCACGTGACGGCGGCCAAGGACGGCGACGAGGCGCTGACGCTGCTGAAGAGCAACCTTTTCGACCTGGTGCTGGCTGACCGGCACCTTCCCGGCGTTTCGGGCCTGCGCGTGATCGAACACGCGCAGCAGATCCTGCCACACTGCGCGTCCGTGCTGTACACCGCCTACCCCTCTTACGAGTCGGTACAAGAGGCGTTCGCGGCGGGCGTCGACGCATATCTGGTTCGGCCCAGCGACGATCTCAAAAAGTTGGGCGAGAAGGTCGCAGAAGCGCTCGGCGGGCGCGGCGGAATCCTGTTAGGGTGACCGCCAGCACTGAAGGACTCACATGCGAATTGCCTTCACGCACAATCTGAGGCTGACCGACAGCGAGGACGAGGCCGAGTTCGACACGGTCGAGACCGTCGACGCCATCGCCGCGGGCCTGCGCGCCGGCGGCCATGAAGTCGAGAAGATCGAGGTCACGGGGCCGGCATCGCGGCTGGCTGCGCGCATCGAATCGTACGGACCCGATCTGATCTTCAACAGCGCCGAGGGGCGGCGCGGGCGCGCGCGGGAAGCCTTCTACCCCGCGCTGTTCGAAGAGCTGGGATTCCCCTACACGAACTCCGACGCCTACGTCCTGACCGTCACGCTGGACAAGTGGCTGACCAAGCTGGTCTTGGGCAAGCGCGGCATCGACACGCCGCGCGCGCAGCTGCTGACGCCTGACGAATACCGGCGGATGCGCGACCCGGGGACGCTGGGGCTAGCCCTGCCGGTCATCGTCAAACCGAACTACGAGGGATCGTCGAAGGGCATCGCCGACGACGCCGTCGTGCGCGACGCGCGCGTGCTGGGCGAGGTGCTGCCGCGCGCGCTGCGGGCCTACCCGAGCGGCGTGCTGGTCGAGGAGTTCGTGGCCGGCACCGACGTGACCGTTCCGTTTCTGGAAGGGCGCGGCGACGAGGGGATCCTGCTGCCGGTCGACTACGTGGTCGACCCGCTGGCCCGCAGCCGCTTCAACCTCTACGATTACCGGCTCAAATCGGCCGACGCCAGCAAGGTGGCGGTGCGCTGCCCGCCTGACCTGCCGCGCGACGTCGTGTCGCGCTTGCGCGCCATCTCGAAGATGGCGGTGCGGGCGCTGGGCATCCGCGACGTCGGCCGCATCGACTTTCGCATCGGCGAAGACGGGCGGATCTACTTGCTCGAGGTCAACGCGCTGCCGTCGCTGGAGCCGGGGGCCAGCCTGTTCGCGGCCGCGGCGCGGGAGGGGCTGGATTACGGCGAAACCCTGCACGCGATCGTCGAGAGCGCCGCCCGCCGCCAGGGACTGGTCGTCAAACCCGGCGTTCGCAAGCGGCGCCCGGCCGATCCGCTGCGCATCGGGTTCACCTTCAACGTCAAGCGCGTCGACACCAAGGCCGGCAACGACACCGAGGCCGAGTACGACGCGCCCGAGACCATCGACGCCATCCGCGAGGCGCTGGAGAGCTACGGCCAGGTCATGCTGTTCGAGGCCAACGCCGATCTGCCGCGGCAGCTCATGCAGACGCCCGTCGACCTGGTGTTCAACATCGCCGAGGGGGTGGCGGGCCGCAACCGCGAGGCCGCCGTCCCGGCGCTGTGCGAGCTGATGGGCATCCCCTATACGGGCTCCGACGCGGCCACGCTGTCGATCGCGCTCGACAAGGCGCTGTCGAAGCGCGTCCTCTTGCAGCACGGGATCCTGACCGCCGAGTTCCAGGTCATGGAGACCGGCCGCGAGCGGCTGTCGTCGAAGCTGAAGTTCCCGCTCATCGTCAAACCGAACCAGGAAGGCTCGTCGAAGGGCGTCAGCGCGTCGGCTTCCGTCGTCGACGGCGAAGAGAGCCTGCGCGCGGTGGTGCGCGAGCTCATCGACCGCTATCGCCAGCCGGCGCTGATCGAGGTCTACATCCCGGGCCGCGAGTTCACGGTGGGACTGCTCGGCGACCGCCGGCCGCGCGTGCTGCCGCCGATGGAGATCCTGTTCAAAGACAAGTCCAACCCGCGGCCGGTCTACGACTTTCAGATCAAGCAGGAATGGGAGAAGCACGTCGCCTATCAATGCCCGGCGCAGTTGACACCCGTCGAGCTGAAGTCCATCGAAAGGGTGTGCCGTGAGACCTTCGCCGCCCTCGACTGCCGCGACGTGGCGCGCGTCGACCTGCGCGTCACCCCCAAAGGTGACATCTACGTGATCGAGGTGAACCCGCTGCCCGGGTTGACACCCGGTTACTCGGACCTCTGCCTCATCGCGCAGGCGGCCGGCATCGAGTACCGGACCTTGATCGGCGAGATCCTGGAAGGCGGCCTCAAGCGGCTGCGTGAAAAGCGCCGTGAGGCCAAGGCCGAGCAGGTGAAGGCGCCCGAGCCCCGCCCGGCAGCCGCCCCCGCCAACGGTTCGCCGCCCGCGGTCTCGCCGGCGGCTCCGCCAGCCGCCGAAGGTGGAACGCCCGGCCCGACGGTCCTTGCGACGTCACTTCCCCCCAACACCCCGTCCGAATGAGAGCCCGCCTCCGCGAGCTGGGGTTCTCGATCGGCCGCTTCCCCGTCGGGACCTACAACGCCATCACGGACGTGGGCGGCGTTCGGGTCGGTCACACCACGGTCATCGAAGGCGAAGGCCCCCTGCAGGTGGGCAAGGGGCCGGTCCGCACGGGCGTCACCGCCGTGCTGCCGAACTCCGACGTCTTCGTGAACCGGATGATCGCCGGCGGGTTCGTGCTGAACGGGGCCGGCGAGGTCTCGGGCATCACCCAGGTCCAAGAGTGGGGTTTGCTGGAGACACCCATCCTCCTCACCAACACGATGGCCGTCGGCAAAGTCTCCGATGCGGCGGTCAAGTGGATGACCAAGAAGTGGCCCACCATCGGCGGGGACGACGACGTCGTCATCCCGCTGGTCGGTGAGTGCGACGATTCGTGGCTGAACGACGCGGTCGGGCGACATGTCCGATCCGAGCACGTCTACCGCGCCATCGAGCACGCCACCGGCGGGCGGGTGGCGGAAGGCTCCGTCGGCGCCGGCACCGGGCTCATCACCTGCGACTTCAAGGCGGGGATCGGGACCAGCTCGCGCCGGGTGGCCATCGAGGGGGTCGACTACACGGTCGGCATCCTGGTCCAGTCGAACTTCGGGGTCATGCGGTCGCTGCGGGTCGACGGCGCACCGGTCGGCGAGGTGCTGGAGCCGGTGTTCGGGCAGCCGCGGCGCGAGCGCAACGCCGGCTCGATCATCGTGGTCATCGCGACCGACACGCCGCTGCTCTCGTCGCAACTGGTGCGCCTGTGCAAGCGGGCGGCGCTGGGTATCGGACGGGTTGGCTCCTTCGCCGCCCACGGCTCGGGCGAGATCATCGTGGCCTTTTCGACGTCCAACAAGGTCCCGCGCGAGACCACGAAGATGACGGCAACCGTGAGCGTCTTGCTGGACGAGGCCTGCGACCCACTTTACGAAGCCGTGGTCGAATGCACCGAAGAGGCGATTGTGAACGCGCTGTGCATGAGCGAGGAGATGCGCGGCCAGTCGGGACACGTGGCGCCGGCGCTGCCGCTGGACCGCCTGAGCGACATTCTTCGACGGTACCGCCAGGCGTTCGGCACCAGCCGGCCGGAGTAGGAAGCCCGATGCGCATCTGCTTCGTCGTGGCGGACGTCCGGGCGCAACAGGCCACCTTCAGCGGGATCTACCTGGCCCTGGCGGCGCACCGCCGCGGGCACGAGGTCCGGTTCGTCTCGGTCGACGACCTGTCGTTTCTGGACGACAACAACATCCTGGCCACCACGACGCGCGTGCGCGCCGGCGATTACGCGGACACCACCGCATACGCCCGGGCGCTGAGCTCGGAGGAGGCGGTCGTCGAGGAGGACACGCTGGGGTCGTTCGACGTCGTGTTCCTGCGTTACAACCCAATCCGTGAGGGCGAGGGGCGGCCGGGGGCGCCGCTCATCGACTTCGGCTGGCGCCTGCGGTTGGCCGGAACGTTGGTCGTCAACGACCCCGAGGGGCTGCGCCGGGCCGGCAGCCGAATGTACCTGTCGGATTTTCCCGCCGATGTCCGCACGCGGACGCTGGTCTCTCGCTCGAAGACGCGGCTCAAGGCGTTCCTCAAGGAACTGGACGGCCCCGCGGTCTTGAAGCCGCTGGCGCCGCGCGGCGGTGAGCACGTCTTCTACCTCCGGCGGCGGCAGGTCTCGAACCTCAACCAGATGATCGCCGCCGTGACCAAGGAAGGGTACGCGCTGGCCCAGGAGTACCTGCCCGAGGCCGAGCAGGGGGAAAAGCGCCTGTTGCTGCTGAACGCGGAGCCGCTCCGGGTGGGCGAGCAGGTGGCCATCTACCGGAGGCGGGCCGTCGCGGGGGCCGGAAACGGTGTTCGAAATGGCGCGCGCGGCGGGTCGAAAAAAGGGGCCAGCGGGGCCGCCACGCGGGCCAAGTGCGAGTTCGGCCCCGTCGAGGCGCGGATCTGCGACATCCTGCGACCCCGCCTGCTGGCCGATGGGCTGACCTTCGTCGCGGTCGACATCGTCGGTGACCGAATCCTGGAGCTGAACGTGTTCACGCCGGGAGGCCTGCATCCCATCCATGAGCTCTATGGCATCGACGCCGCCGACGTGGTGGTCGCCGATCTCGAGCGGCGGGTCCGCCTTCGCGCCGCCTACCGCACGACGTTCGATCCAGAGGCCGCCGACGTCGTGTAACCTAGGAGCGGGATGCCAGAGCAAGACCCGCCTTCTTCCGGTGCCGTCCCGCGCTTTCGCACCGAAGAGATGTCGGTGCCCACCCCGGTCATCCCCCCCGGGCCGATCTACACGCTGTCACCCGAGGAGATCGCGCGCTTCTTCGTTCGCGCGCGGCGCGATCCCGACACGGAGCACTGGGACGTTCGCCTCGACGGAACCCTGCGCGAAATCCTGGAGCGAGCGAACGACTTCGTCCCCAGCGAAATGGGCGGCATCCTGCTGGACGACCCGCGCGCCAAGCTGGCGGGCGCGCCCACGCCGCGGCTGACGTACATCGCCGCCTTCGGTCCCAGCATCGAGAGTGTGGTCGGCAAGCGGCTGCCCAGCGACCGCGGATTTTCGGGGCGCGTCTACACGACCGGGCGTCCGGCGCAGACCGACCGCCTGGAGGTGGACGATCCGCTCTTGAACCTGACGTCCGAGATCGGGGCCATCCGCTCGCTGGTCGGGGTGCCGATCGTGGTCGGCGAGTCGATCTGCGGAATCCTGCAGCTGGCGAACCGGCGGTCGGGGACCCCGTACACGCCGCGCGACAAGGAGCTGCTGCGCATCTTTGCGGCCTACATTTCGTCGTCCATCCAGAACGCGCTGGACGCGATCCGCGCGCGGGCGCAAGCGCGCATCGACGATCTGACCGGGCTGGCGAACAGCCGCTACTTTCACACGCGGCTCACGGAGGAGATCGGTCGCGCGGATCGCGAGGGGACGGAGCTGTCGATGCTGTTCATCGACCTCGACCACTTCAAGTCGGTGAACGACCAGTTCGGGCATCTGGCGGGCAGCTGGACGCTGCAGCGGGTGGGGCGCCTTCTGGCCGAACATGTGCCGCCGGCGGCGCTGGTGGCCCGCTACGGAGGCGACGAGTTCGTGGTGATTCTGCCGGGCGCCGACCTCGAGCGCGCGCGGCAGACAGCCGAGACGTTGCGGCGGGCCATCGCGGACGCGGTGTTCTTCGACGTTCAACCCGAGCTGCGCCGGACCCCCCTGCCACAGCCGCCACCGCGCATCACGGCGTCGATCGGCGTGGCGTCGTACCGAGACCACCTGGCGCCGGGCGGCTCGCATCGGCACCGGGAAAGCACCTTCTTGCGGCTGGCCGATTCGGCCATGTACGCGGCCAAGGATGCCGGGCGGAACCGGGTCGAAGTCGCCCGCCCCGAGGACTGATGGACATCCGCCGCGCGCGCGCCGCCGACCTGCCCGCCGTCTCCAAGCTGGCCGCCGAGCTGGTCCGCCTGCACCACCGGTACGACCCGGCGCGCTTCCTGCTGGTGGAGCCGGTCGAGGATGGATATCAGTGGTTCTTCGCGCGCGAGATCAAGCGCAAGGCGGCCGTCATCCTGGTCGCCGAGGACGCCGGCCGCATCGCCGGCTACGCCTACGGCACGCTGGAAGGGCGCGACTGGAACGACCTGCTCGACGCCTGCGGCAAGCTGAACGACCTCTACGTCGACCCGGCCGCCCGCCGCCACGGCGTGGGCCGCGCGCTGGTCCACGCGATATTCACCGAGCTGCGCGACCAGGGCGCGCCGCGCGTGGTCTTGCTGTCGGCCTGGAAGAACCCCGAGGCGCACGCCTTCTTCGAATCCCTGGGCTTCCGCCGCACCATGCTGGAAATGACCGCCGAGCTCGCCTGACGTCCTGCGGGGCCCGCCGGGCGTCACGGTCAGGCATAAAGGCATATTGCGTGATATGCTTTCATGCGTGCGGACGACGATCGACCTGCCGGATGGGCTTTACGCGCGGGTTCGCCGGCTCGCCGACGCGACCGGCAGGACACTACGGGACCTGACGATCGAGGCGCTGGAAAAGGCCTTACGCGACGCCGTCAGGAAGCCCCGCTTTCGATTGCGAGACGGCTCCTGGGGACACGGCGGTCTCGTGGACGGGTTGGATGAGACAGACTGGGACCGGATTCGGGACCTCACCTATGAGGGGCGCGGCGGATGATCGCCGTGGACACGAACATCCTCGTCTACGCGCACCGGCGTGAGTCGCCCTTTCATGCGGCGGCGGCCGCCTGCGTCCGTGAATTGGCCGAAGGCGACGCGAGCTGGGCAATCCCGTGGCCTTGCGTGCACGAGTTTTTGGCCATCACCACCAACCCCAAAATCTTCAAGCATCCGACGCCCATCGCGACGGCGCTGGCCCAGGTGGATCACTGGCGAGAGTCTCCGTCGCTCAAGCTGATCGGGGAGGACGAGAGCTACTGGGAACGATTCGCCGAGCTGGTCCGAGCGGGCGCGATTCGGGGAGCCAAGGTTCACGACGCCCGCATCGCCGCCATCGCGCTCACGCACGGCGTCCGTGAGTTGCTGTCGGCTGACCGCGACTTCAGCCGGATGGCGCCGCTGTCCGTCCGGAACCCGCTCCGCAACTGACAGCCCGGCGCTCCGCTCACCGTTGCCTTACGGCGACGCCAACGCCCTCCTAGGGACAGCTCAGGTCGGCGGCACCGGCAGCGGGGGGACCCGGACGCTTCTGCTCGCAGGTGACGAAGCTCTGAAGGTACTGGGCGCGCTTGGCGACGACGTCTCGCGCTTGGGCCACCGCCATCTGGAACTGCGCCGGCGTCACGACGGTGTGCGGATCGGCGGTCACGGCGGCGGCGATCTGCTGCGACCAGGTGTCGATCCAGCCCTGGATCTGGGCCACGTTCCACTTGCCCAGTTGGGTGGCCAAGGCCGCGACGTACTGTGCGCGCCAGGCCGGATCGTTCAGCACGGCGACCCAGACGGTGGGCGGCGCCGGCTGGGGCTGGGTGCGGTTCAACCACCAGGCGATCGGATGCGCGTTGGCGGGCGTGATGTCGTTCTGCGCCATCCAGTCGAACGTCGAGTCCGTGTCGTTCGGCAGGTAAACGAAGCCATTTCCCCCGTAGTCGTAGACGTAGAAATTGTGGTCGCCGCCGTAAAAACCGTCGCCGTCGTTGATCAACACTTCGCCCGCCCATTCGAGCACCGAGCTCTTGAGGTCGACGATCGCGGCGATCGCCGCGACGTCCTTGGCCTTGGCGAACATCATCTGCCGGCTCACGTTGGCAGGCTGCAACGTCGCGGAGGTTTCGGGCTGCTGGCCCGCCTTCCACAGGCCGCCGGTGTTGTCGGGGAAGAACTGAGCCAGCACGCGCTTGTTGGTGTTCTCCTCGACCACGTAGAGGCCGTAGTAAGCGCCGTTGATCTCGACGCGGGCGCTGGCCGCGCAACCAACCGCGATTCCGGCCTGGCGGAACCAGGCATGGGCCAGCCGATCGTGCAGGAACGTCCAGTCGTTGCGCGGCATGTCGAACACCAGCTTCTCGACGCCGTGGAATTTTCCGTTCGGATCGCTCTGGTGAAACGAGAGGTCGAACTGCATCTTGGCGCGCGGGCCGTCGAACTTCACGGTCTCGGCCCAGGACGACTGGCCGTGCAGCTTCAACGTGGCGCCGGTGACCGTCTCGGGGCCCATGCGCAGCGTGACCGGGTGGCGGACCACGAAGTCGTTGCCGCGGGCCAGCAGCGACGTGAGGTTGTTGAGCTCGCCCATGACGCTGTTCCAGACGTCTGGCGGGATGTCGACCGCGTACGTTCGGATCACGTCTTGGTCGAATAGATCGGGACACGACGGGCCACCGGGGGTGAGCGGCGTCGGACCATTCGTCGCCGGCGAACCTCCCTTGCCGGACGATCCCGCGGTACCAGCCGCGCCGCCCGACCCCGGCAGGACGACGCCGCCGCCCGAGCTTCCCGGGTCGGCGCCCCCGGTGCCGGGCAGCATGCCGCCCGTTCCCGGCAGCGTGCCGCCGTCACCGGCGCCCGCCGCTCCCCGTGCGCCGCCGCCCGACGCGCCCCCGCTCGCTGTCGTGACGGCGCCGCTGCCGCTGCACGAGGCCGCCGCGCACAGCGCCACCCCCCAGAACCAACCCCGCCCTTTCATGTCGACGCCTCCTGCTCCGGCTGCGATCCTGTTTCGGATCGAGCCGCAAGACAGGGCTTGGCCTGGCCGCGAGGCGCGAGTCAGCCGCCGGCGGAGGGTGTCTTCAGCATCCCGGCCAGGGTCGTGACGGTGTTCCAGTTGCGGGTGGTGGCCGCGACCTTCAGCGCGCGTTCGAAGGCGTTGTTGACCAGCTTGCTGCGGCCGTACCCGTCGGGGCAGTGCAGATAGATGGTCGCGCCGCGCGCCAGGAAACGGTCGCGGCCCGACGCAATGCCCGCCATCTTCTGCAACCCGGCGGTGGGCGGCGCAGCATGAAGAAAGGTGACGTGCAGCTTGGCCGGGTCGATGCCCTCTTCTTTCAGAAACGGGTTGTGCGCCACGACCCGCGCCAGGTCCTTCGCCGACAGCACCAGCACGGCGATGGGGAAACCGATGTCCTTCTCCAGCCGCACCGCGATCTTCTTGGCCAGCGACGCGTCCGTTCCTGCCTTGGCGGCGAACAAGACGTTGCCGCTCTGGACATAGGTGCGGACATTTTCGAAGCCCAGCGCTTCGAATGCGGCACGCACGGCGTCCATCTTGGCGACTTTGCCGCCCACGTTCACGCCCCGCAGCAGCGCCACGAACTGGGACACGGCCGTCACTCCTTGGGCGCGCGCAGCTTGGCCAGGCGCTCGGCGATCGCACGCTCGGCCCCCGAATCAGAGGGCGTGTAGTAACGACGCCCGCGGAGCGCGTCGGGCAGGTACTCCTGGTAGACGTAGTGCCCCTCGAAGTCGTGTGGGTACTGGTAGCCGGACCCCCATCCCAGGGCCTTGCCCGCGCTGCCGCCGCCGCTGCGGAACTGGGCCGGCACGGGCAGCGCGCCGTGCGCCGTCACGTCTTCCTTGGCGGCGGCGAACGTCGTCAGCGCCGTGTTGCTCTTCGGGGCGGTGGCCAGAAAGATCGCGGCCTGGGTCATGGGCAGGACCCCCTCGGGCATGCCCACGAATCGGAAGGCCTCGACGGCCGCCGTCGCCACCGTCAGCGCCCGCGGATCGGCGACGCCGATGTCCTCGGCCGCGAAGATCACCATTCGCCGCAGCACGAACAGCGGATCCTCGCCCGACTCCAGCATGCGCGCCATCCAGTAGACAGCCGCGTCCGGGTCGCTGCCGCGCAGGCTCTTGATGAAGACGCTGATGACGCCGTAGTGCTCATCGCCCGCCTTGTCGTAGAGCAGCGTCTTCTTCTGGGCGGCCTCTTCGACCACCGCCGCCGTGATCGTCGCCTGCCCGGCGGCGTCCGGCACCGCGACGGCGGCGGCCGCCTCCAGCGTGGCCAGCGCGCGGCGGGCGTCGCCCCCCGCCTCGCGCGCGATGAGGTCGCGGACGTCCTCGCCGACGACCAGCCCCCGTCCGCCCAGCCCCCGCTGCCCGTCGTCGAGCGCCCGGTCGACCAGCGTCCGAATGTCCTGCGGCGACAGCCCCTGCAGGCGGACCACTTTCGTGCGCGACAGGAGCGCGGCGTTCACCTCGAACGACGGGTTTTCGGTGGTGGCGCCGATCAGCACGACGGTCCCCGCCTCGACGTGCGGCAACAGCGCGTCCTGTTGCGCCTTGTTGAAGCGGTGAATCTCGTCGACGAACAGCACCGTGCGCTCGCCCTGCTGGTCGCGCCGTGTCGCCGCCTCGGCAATCGCTTCCCGCAGGTCCTTGACCCCCGCCATGACGGCCGAAACCGAAACGAACCGGGCCTGCGCCTCGGCCGCCAGCAGGCGCGCCAGCGTCGTTTTCCCCGTGCCGGGGGGCCCCCACAAGATGATCGACGGCAGGTCCCGCGAATCCAGCGCCCGTCGCAGCAGCTTGCCGGGGCCCAGCAGGTGCGCCTGCCCGACCACCTCGGCCAGCGTGCGCGGGCGCATCCGCTCGGCCAGCGGTTGCCCCCGCCGGTCCTTTGCCGCCGCCCGCGCGAACAGATCCATCGGCGGAGTCTAGCGCGGGTCGAAGTAGAAGCAGGCGCGCCTGGATGTTAGGTTGCTGACCTTGCCGAGGTTCGCGCGCATTCGACTGTTCCTGGCAATGAGCCTGGCGCTGGCCGCCTCGCGCGCCCAGGCCAAGCCCGCCGAGCCGCCGGCCACCGCCGCGCCGACCACGCCCGCGGCCGAGCCCGAGAAGGCCGTCGCACACCCCGGCGCGCGCCCGGTCATGGGGTTGGCGCCGCGGCCGGGCGCCGGCGCCGAACCGGTCAAGGGACCGCGCGACCCGGGCGAGCGCCGCGCCTGGCTTCAGACCGAGATCGACGCTGTTTTCAAGGCGCCGGCCCTGGCCAAAGCCAAGATCTCGGCCGTCGTGCTGGAGTCGGACAGCGGCAAGACGCTGTACGCCCGGGACGACAAAACGCCCCTGAACGCCGCATCCAACGTCAAGATCGTCACCACCGCCGCCGCGCTGTCGCTGCTGGGTCCAGAATACCGCTGGCGCACCACCATCGCAGCGGTGGGTCCGGCCAGCGGGCCGCCGCTACCGGCCGGGGGCGAGGTGAGCGGCGATCTGTACTTCCGTGGCTCGGGCGACCCCACGCTGTCGACCGAGGATCTGACCACCGTCGTCGGGGAATTGGTCGGGCTCGGCTTGCACAAGGTGCGCGGCGCGCTGGTCGTCGACGACAGCTTCTTCGACGGCGGCTACGTGCCGCCCGCCTACGATCAGAGGAACGACTCGACCGCCTCGCGAACAGCCTCCTCAGCGGCCTCGCTGGACGGCAACGTCGTCGGGGTCACCGTCATCCCGGGCCCGGCGGCCGGGGCCGCCGCCCGCATCGTCGTGGATCCCCCTTCGCCCTACTTCACGGTCGCTGGGCGCGTCGTCACGGCCGCCAGCGGGCCGGCCGCGCCCGTCGTGGACACCAAGGAGGACGGCGCCCACACGCGCGTCACTGTCGCCGGCCGGATCTGGGTGTGGGCCGATCCGCGCACGATTTACCGCCGCGTCGCCAACCCGTCGCTGTTCTTGGGACAGACGTTCCGCCAGATGCTCGAGCGGCGCGGGATCACAGTCGCGGGCGGTGTGCGCGTCGGGACCGCGCCGTCGCAAGGCCTTCGTGTGCTGGCCGGACACGACTCCGCGCCCATGGCGGTCGTCGTCCAGGACCTGAACAAGCGTTCGAACAACTTCGCCGCCGAGCAGCTGCTGCGCACCATGGGCGCCGAAATCAACGGCCGGCCCGGCAGCTGGGACAAGGGCCTGAAGGCAGTCGCCCGCTACCTGACCGGCATCGGGTTCAAGCCCGGCACCTATCAGATGAACAACGGATCGGGCCTTTACGACTCGAACCGGTTTTCGGCGACGCAGATCGCCACCATCCTGCGCGCCGCGTCGCACGACTTCCGGATCTCCGCCGAGTTCCTGGCGTCTCTGGCAATCGCCGGAACGGACGGAACCATTGCCCACCGGATGGGCGCCACGCTGGCCGAGCGCTACGTCCGCGCCAAGACGGGTACGCTGGCTAACGTGTCCTGCCTCTCAGGCTTCGCCGGCTCTCCCGGGCATCTCCCGCTCGTCTTCTCGATCCTCGTCAACGACGTCGCAAACCCCAACGACGCGCGGCGGGCGCAGGACCGAATCGCGGAGATCCTGGTTGCCTATCTGGAAGGCGAGCCCGTCGCGAAGTAGCCCGACGGCCGTGCTGGCCTCCGCTCCCCGTACCCGCTCACCGACCGTTCTGCGCTCTCCTGCCGATCTCGGAGCAACTTCTCTTGCTCCTCGGGTGCCAACCTCTCCCACCCTCGCCCGCCGGCATCCTCGTCCATCGCATCCATCCAATCAATCGAACGCGGACTGATGTGACGCAGCTGCATGATGACCTCCCCAGGTGATGCTCAACCTCGCTAACCCGAATCGTAGCGAAAAAAATTCCCGCCGGATCTCCGAACGAGCATCAGCTTCGAATTTCCGACCCTGCCCTACCTTGTCTCGGTCTCGGTCTCGATCTCACCGGTCCCCTCCCGGACCTCACTGCTCGTCTAACCCTGCAACCCTGACCGGGCGCGGAGCGACGCCCCCCGTCGTCCGCGCCCGGCCTTCCCCGTTACTGGCCCCTTCACGAATCAGTATCCCCATCGCATGTTTCCGGATCCTTTCGTGGTGGCCCTTTGTTCGTTACGACTCGCGCGGCATGTCTGCTGCTTCGCTTGAATTCGCCGAACCTTTCTTCCAGGATGTCGCCGGCATGCGAGAGACCCCGCTTCACGACGCTCACTTGCGCCTCGGCGCGCGGATGGTCGACTTCGGCGGCTGGTCGATGCCGGTCAGCTATGGCAGCGGCATCATCGACGAGCACCGCGCGACGCGCACCGCGGTCGGCGTATTCGACGTGTGCCACATGGGCGAGGTTCACTTCCGCGGGCCGCGCGCGGCCGAGGCGCTGCAGCGGGTGATCACGAACGACCTCGGCAAGCTCACCGACGGCCGCGCGCTGTACACGGTCGCCTGCCTCGAGTCCGGCGGCATCGTCGACGACCTCATCGTCTACCGCCTGTCTAGCGCGCACTATCTGGTCGTGGTGAACGCCACCACGCGCGAAAAGGATGTGGCCTGGTTCGTCGAGCACGCGCGCGGCGACTGCGACATCGTCGACGCCTCCGACCAGACCGGCCTCATCGCATTTCAGGGGCCGTCCGCGCAGCGGGCGCTGCAGCCGCTGACCCCGGCGGCGCTGAGTGAGCTGGCGCGATTCTCGATCACCACCACCGAGGTGGCCGGCCTGCGCGTGGCCGTCGCGCGCACCGGGTACACGGGCGAGGACGGGTTCGAGATCTTTTGCGACGCTGGCGACGCGCCCGCGCTCTGGGATCGCCTGGTCGCAGCCGCCGCGCCCGTCGGTGGCAAGCCCGTCGGCCTGGGCGCACGCGACACGCTACGGCTCGAAGCGCGGCTGCCGCTTTACGGACAAGATCTCGACGAGACGACCACCCCGCTCGAGGCTGGGCTCGGTTGGGTCGTGAAGCTGGACGGCGCGCCGTTCGTGGGCCGCCCCGCGCTGCTTGCCCAGAAGCAGGCCGGCGTCAAGCGCAAGCTGGCCGGTTTCGTGATGCTGGGCCGCGGTGTCCCGCGCCACGACTACCCGATCGAGGCGCCGGACGGGCAGCCGCTCGGCACCACCACCTCCGGCGGGCCGGCGCCGGCGCTGGGAAAGAACATCGGCCTCGGCTACGTGCCCACCGCCACCGACGCGCCCGGCACCCGCATCGTCGTCGACTGCCGCGGCAAGCGCGTCGACGCAGAGATCGTCAAAGGACCCTTTTACAAGCGACCCGATCCAGCAGACCAGCAGACCCAGCAGATCTAGAAAGAGGGACAGCATGAGCGCGCAGATTCCGGACGACCTCTACTACACGAAGGACCACGAGTGGGCCCGGCTGGAGGACCGCGACGGGCAGAAGCTGGCCACGATCGGGGTGACCCGGTTTGCCGTCGATCAGCTGGGTGACGTCACCCAGGTCGATCTGCCCAAGGAAGGCGAGACGGTCAAGCAGGCCGAGGTGTTCGGGTCGGTCGAGTCCGTCAAGGCCGTCTCCGACCTGTTTGCGCCGCTCACGGGCAAGGTCGTCAAGGTCAACTCACCCCTGTCGGACTCGCCGGAGTACGTGAACGAAGATCCGTACGACGAGGGGTGGATGATCCAGGTCGCGGTCAGCAACCCGAAAGAGCTGGACGGCTTGATGGATGCGGCCGCTTACCAGTCCTTCGTACGCGAACAGGGGGAATGAACGCGTGAGCGTGAAGCTGGACCCGTCAGAGCGTTTCGCCGACCGTCACATCGGACCGGATGCGCGAGAAGAAACCGAAATGCTGCAGGCGCTGGGGGCGCCCACGCTGGACGCGCTCATCGCCGAGACGGTTCCCGAGGACATCCGCTTCGCCGGCACGCTGGACCTCCCACCGCCGGCTGGCGAGGCCGAGGTGCTTGCCGAATTGCGCGGCATCGCCGCCAAGAATCAGGTGTGGAAGTCGTTCCTGGGGATGGGCTACGCGGACTGCTTCACGCCGCCGGTCATCCAGCGCAACATCCTCGAGAATCCTGGCTGGTACACGCAGTACACGCCTTACCAGGCCGAGATCTCGCAAGGCCGCCTCGAGGCGCTGCTGAACTTTCAAACGATGGTGGCCGACTTGACCGGCCTGCCGATCGCCAACGCGTCGCTGCTGGACGAGGCGACGGCCGCCGCGGAAGCGATGCACATGCTTCACGCGCTGTCGCCCATCACGGCCGAGCAGGACCGGGGCGGCGTCTTCCTGGTCGCGTCCGCCTGCCACCCTCAGACGATCGAGGTCGTGCGCACGCGCGCCAAGCCGCTGGGGATCGAGGTGCGGGTCGGCGAGGCCGAGACGTTCGACTTCGCGCGCGACCAGGCCTTCGGGGTGCTGCTGCAGTACCCCGCCACCGACGGAGCGCTGCCCGACCTGGCGCCCGTCTGCCGCCGCGCGCACGAGGCCGGCACGCTGGTGGCCATGGCGACGGACCTGCTGGCATTGACGGTCCTGGCGCCGCCCGGTGAGATCGGCGCCGACGTGGCGCTGGGGAGCGCCCAGCGCTTCGGCGTGCCGCTGGGATACGGCGGGCCGCACGCGGCCTTCTTCGCGACGCGCGCCGAATGGACGCGCAAGCTGCCGGGCCGGCTCATCGGCGTCTCCGAGGACGCGCACGGCAACCGCGCGCTGCGCATGGCGCTGCAGACGCGCGAGCAGCACATCCGGCGCGAGAAGGCGACCAGCAACATCTGCACCGCGCAGGTCCTGCTGGCCGTGATGGCCGGGATGTACGCCGTCTATCACGGCCCCCGCGGCCTGCGGGCGATCGCCGAGCGCACGGCCGGCCTGGCCGCCGTGCTGGCGCGCGGTCTCGAGAAGGCGGGCCGGAAGCTGCGGCACCGGCACTTCTTCGACACGGTTCGGGTCGAGGGCACCGAGGCCCAGGTGACCGCCTGGCTGCAGGCCGCCAGCGCACGGAAGATCAACCTGCGCCGCCTCGGCGCCACCGCGGTGACCGTGGCGCTGGACGAGACGACCACCGCCGCCGACGTGGCGCAGCTGTGGGCCGTGTTCGGCGCCGGCACCGCATCGGTGGAAGCGCTGGCGCGCGAGGCCGAGCTGCCCTTTGGCCCCGAAGCCGGGCGCCGGAGCGCCTACCTCACCCACCCGGTCTTCAACACGCACCACTCCGAGACGGAGATGCTGCGGTACATGCGCCAGCTGGAGGCCAAGGACCTGTCGCTGACGCACGCGATGATCCCGCTCGGCTCGTGCACGATGAAGCTGAACGCGACGACAGAAATGATGCCGGTGACCTGGCCCGAGTGGGGGCGCCTGCACCCGTTCGCGCCGGTCGAGCAGACCCAGGGCTACCGCCAGATCTTCGGCGACCTCGAGCGCATGCTGTGCGCGATCACCGGGTTTTCGGCGGCGTCGCTGCAGCCGAACGCGGGCTCGCAGGGCGAGTACGCCGGTCTGCTCGCCATCCGCGGCTACCACGAAAGCCGCGGACAGGCCGACCGGGACATCTGTCTGATCCCGTCGTCCGCCCACGGAACCAACCCGGCCTCGGCGGTGATGGCCGGATACCAGGTGGTCGTCGTCGCCTGTGACGACAGCGGCAACGTCGACCTGGGGGATCTCGAGGTCAAGGCCCGCCAGCATCGCGACAGGCTGGCAGCCCTGATGGTCACGTACCCGTCGACGCACGGCGTGTTCGAGGCGGGCATCCGGAGGATCACCGCCATCGTCCACGAGCACGGCGGTCAGGTGTACATGGACGGCGCCAACCTAAATGCTCAGGTCGGGCTCTGCCGCCCCGGCGACGTGGGGGCCGACGTCTGCCACATCAACCTGCACAAGACCTTCTGCATCCCTCACGGTGGCGGCGGACCCGGCATGGGCCCGATCTGCGTGGCCCCGCATCTGGCGCCGTTTCTGCCGCGGCACCCGCTCAACAGCGACGGCGGCGCGGGTGCGGTGTCGGCGGCGCCCTGGGGCAGCGCCAGCATCTTGCTCATCTCCTGGACGTACATCCGGTTGATGGGCGCCGAAGGGCTGACCCGCGCGACGAAGCTGGCCATCCTGAACGCGAACTACATCGCGCACCGCCTGGCGCCTCACTACCCGGTCGTCTACAGGGGCGACCGCGGGCGCGTGGCGCACGAGTGCATCGTCGACGCGCGGGGCCTCAAGAAGCTGGCCGGCATCGAAGTCGACGACGTCGCCAAGCGCCTCATGGACTACGGCTTCCATGCGCCGACCATGTCGTTCCCGATTCCGGGCACGCTGATGATCGAGCCGACCGAGAGCGAGCCCAAGGCGGAGCTGGATCGGTTCTGCGACGCCATGATCGCGATCCGCGAAGAGATCGCCGAAGTCGAGCGGGGCGAGGCGCCGCGCCAAGGGAACGTGCTCAAGAACGCCCCGCACACGGCGGCGGCGCTCTTGTCCGCCGACTGGCCCCACCCTTACGCGCGCGAGCGCGCCGCCTTCCCGCTGCCGTTCGTGAAAGCCGCCAAGTTCTGGCCGCCCGTGGGCCGCCTCAACAACGTCCTTGGCGACCGAAAGCTCTACTGCACCTGCCCGCCGATCGAGACCTACGCCTAAAGCCCTTTGAAGGACACCGTGCGCTCGAGGTCCAGCGAGCCACCACGCGGCGGCGTGAACTGCCACTGGCTCATGGTGGCCTTCGCGCAACTGACGACGTCCTGATCGGTCATCGCCGAGGCAAGAACGTCGCGCGCGCGGGCCTGCCCGTTGGGCTGGATGGTCCAGCGCAGCAGCAGCGGCTCTGCCGGAACCTCCGCCGGCGCCACCTGTCGAGCGCGCGCGACCTCGATGCGACAGTCCTCGACCTTGGCCAGGTTGGCGGCCAGCTCGCGGTTCAACAGCATCGGGTCGATCGTGCCGACGGGCGGCCGGGGCGGCGGGGCGGCGGCAAACCCGGCCGCGACCGGCTGAACTGATTTTTCAGGCTGGCCGGCCCAGGGCATGGCCCCCGGCGTCAGCGACTCGGGGGGCGGCCCCGCCTCGGGCATGACCCCGACCCGACCCGTTTCGCGCAGCGACGGTCCCGCCAGCAAGCTGGACGGAGCCATCGGATCCAGCACCGGTGAGGTCGTGGCTGACGGCGACATCTCGCCCTCGTCGGCCAGCGCCGCACCGCTCCACCCCATCGCCAGCAGACCCGACACGACCGACACCCGACTCCATGTCGAAAGTTTCCCGCCGAGACTCATGGTGGTCCTCCCCGCGCGCCAACAGCTACCATCCATCAACCTGGCCATGACGGCGGCTCCCACAAGAGGAAACCCGAGAATCCAGATCTGGACATCCCGAGCGCCGAGCCTATGAGCCGACGCGGCCCCGCCGGCGCGGTCGCGTCAGTACTTGAACCAGCGCATCTCGGGCGCACCGTTGAGGTCGAACAGGAATCCGAACCCGAAGTTGATGGTCCCGTTCGCCTCGATCAGCTGGTGCGGCGGGTTGGGAAAGGGCGCCGCCTGCTTGAAGGCGTCCAGCGCCTCGTCGTCCAGAACGGGCAGCCCGCTGGGCTGCCACACGGCGACGTTCTGCAGGTGACCGTCGGGCTTGAGCTGGATGCGAAGCTCTGTGTAGCGGTTCTTCCGGGCGTAGATCATGCCGGTCGGATCGATCTGGCGGTAGGCCTCCTCGGGGTGCCAGTGCTCGGCGACCTGTCGCTTGACGCGGTTGAAGAATGAAGCAAAGCGCCACTTCTTCGAGTTGAGCGCCGTCTCCTCGTCGTCGTCGACGTTGGCCAGCGCGTCCTGCGTCCCGGAACCGACCGCGTGCGCCAGCTGCTGCTGGGTGGGCATCAACGACGGACCGAGGCCGCCGCGCGTGGCGCCGCCGCGGCGCCGCTGTGGCTCGGACCCGGCGGGCGCGAACATGCCGCCCTCCTCGGCGGGCTGGCTGTCGGGCACGCCGTTGTGGGCGCCGGGCGGGCCGCCAGCCGACGGATGCAAAGGGGCACCGCTGCGCAGGGCGCGACCCAGCTCCGGGGTTCGCATCGCCAGGCGCCCGTCGCCTTTCGGGGCGGCCGGCTGCGAGACGGCGGCGCTGCCGCTGCGGTCGCCCTGGCGGGCCTTGTCCTCGAAGCGGCCGTACTTCTTGGTCTCGCGGTCGACGGCGGTGTCGTGTTCGGATACGAAGCGCGCCTGATCGGGACGGACTTCTTCGCGCGGGGCCGGGACGTCGACCACCTGGCCCGTCGGTTTCAAGGCCTGCTCTTCCTGGCGCGCTTCCTCTTTCTTTCGCTCTTCCTCCTGGCGTTCCAGGTCCGCGACAATCTCGCGCGCAGCGTCGTCATCCAGGGCCGAGACGTCGATCGACGGACCTTGGGCGCCCATCCCACGTGCCAGGTCGTCGTTTCGCGGCGCGAACACGTACAGCAGGATGCCGCCCACCAGCAGCAGCTGCGTGTGCGCCAGCAAGGCAATCGCGATCCAGAAACGGATCCCGTGGCCGGATGCACCACGGCGCCGGGCCGGGCCCGGTTGGCTCCTAGCGCCGCTCGTCACGCGCATGCAACCTCTCCCAGCGTGACAAATCTAGCGCACGCGGCGCAGATTTCCTGCCGCAATCACCTGCATCACCGGAATCAGTGGCTACCGGATGACGGGATTATCGAAGATCTGGCGCAGCGACACTGGCACCGGCCGCGCGTTCAGCCGGTCCGGCATGGGGGGAAAGGGGGCGGCGCGCTTGACCGCCCGGAGCGCGGCGGAATCGAACTCGCTGAATCCTGACGATTTGACGACCCGCGGTCCCTCGCGCAGCTGTCCGTCGACGCCGACCACGAACTGGACGATGGTCTCCCCCTGTTCCAGGCGCAGCGCCAGGGCCTTCGGGAATTCGCGGACGCGTGCGACGCGCTGCGAGATTTCCTGGTAGTACCGCTGGTACGTTCGGTCCTGGGTCCGCTCGTCGACGACCAGCGCGGCCTCTTGCGGCGCGGGCGCGCCCATCTGGGAGGCGGCGCTTCCCGAAGCCGGCCGCGCGACGGCACCGGGTGCCTCGGCCGGGCCGCGTCCGGTCGGGGCGGCAGCACGCGACGGCGCAGCGGGCCGCGAAAAGTCCGTGATGCCGGGGTGCATCTCGGTCGAAGCCGTCCGCTGGGTCTGGTCGTCGGCCGCCACCCCCGCCGTCTGAACGTCGAACCGCCGCGTGCCGCGCTCGGCGTCCAGGGGCCCAACCGCGCGAACATCGGTCGGCTTGTCCCCGACCGGCGCGGACGAAGCCGACGGCGGCGGCGAGACCACCGACGCGCCAGCGCCGGCCGGCTCGCCACCCTCGGCTGGGATGCCGGCGCCGGTTTCGGCCAGGGCCACCGCCGCACGCACCGGGGTCAGGCTGCGGATCGAGTCGCCGATGCCGATTCGCGGCTCGCGGCGCATGGGTTGCGGGGAGGCCCGATGATGAGCCACGCGAAACCGGGAGGGTTGGGACTCCGCGGCCCCGTCCGTCAGCCGCGCGTGCAGCGTCGAGGCGTCGAGGCGATAGGCGTGCGACAGCGGCGCGCCCCCGCTGGCGCCGCTGTCGGGCGCTGGCGCGCGACAATCGCGGCCGTCGCCCTGGGCGGGAGCGCGGGTCCGGTCGACGGCGTTGTCGCGCTCACCGGGTGGGGCGTCCAGCGGCCGTTCTGCAGGTGGAAGCTGGTCGACCAGCGCGGCGGTGGCCGCCTGTTCGGGGCTGGCGACCTCGATCGGCAGCGCGATGGGCGCCAGCGAGGCCCACGTCGGCTCGGGCGGCGCGCTGGCCGGACGCATGACGACCGCGGCCCGCCCGTAGACGCACAAGGACAGCAGCAGGGCCGCATGGGCAGCGGCCGAAGCCGACACCGCCACGGTCCAGCCGGTTCCCCCTCGCCTGCGCCGTCTGCCTGGCAAACTGTTTTCGACGTCGTACATCGGGGACGTTACGCGCTCGAGAAAAAGGGTAGCATGCCCACCCAATTCGCATGGATGTGGAACGCCGTCTCTTACGCGACGTGGGTCGCGCCATCGGGGATCACCGGCTCATCGAAGACGGAGATCGAATTTTGGTGGCCGTCTCTGGAGGCAAAGATAGCTATGGCCTCCTGGTCCTGTTGCGCGCGCTTCAGGCACGCGCGCCAATTGCCTTTCAGCTGATCGCCGTTCACCTAGACCAGGGGCAGCCCGGTTACGACGGCGCGCCGCTGCAACGCTGGCTAGAGGCGCAGGGCGTGCCGCACAAGATCCTACACGAGAACACTTACGCCATCGTCACCGACAAGGTCCCCGAAGGTAAGACCTACTGTTCGCTGTGCTCGCGACTGCGGCGAGGGATCTTGTATCGGGCGGCGGCAGACCTGGGGTGCAACAAGGTCGCGCTCGGCCATCACCGCGACGACGCGCTCGAAACGCTGCTCTTGAATCTGTTCTTCGGCGGCAAGCTGGCCGCCATGCCGCCGCGGCTGACGACCGACGATGGTCGGTTCGTGGTGATCCGCCCGCTGGCCTACGCGGCCGAAGCGGACCTGGCGGCGCTGGCCGCCGCGCGCGACTTCCCGATCCTGCCTTGCAAGTTGTGCGGCTCGCAGGACGAGGCCCAGCGCAAGCAGATGAAGGCGCTGCTCGCCGACCTGGAACGCAAGCACCCCACCCTCCGGCAAACCATGCTCGCCGCGCTCGGCAACGTGGTTCCCACGCACCTTTACCCGCGGGCGCCGGAGAAGCCTCAGGTGGACCCGCTCGGCACGCCGCCACCGCTGGTCACGTTGAGCCGCCGGAGTTAGCCGCCGAGGCGCGCGCTCAGGCCATGCCCGGGCGCGTAGAGACCTTGCGGCGTTCGGTCCGCTCGCCGCGCCCGCTCTTCGAGCCCGCGCCGGCGCCCGTCTTCTTGAGCGGCCGTGACAAGGCAATCTCCAGCACCTCTTCCATCGTCCGCACCGGCCGGATGGTCAGCTTGGCCGTGACGTAGGCCGGAATGTCGGTCAGCTCGTGCGCGTTCGCCGCCGGGATGATCACCGACTTGATGCCTGCCCGCGCGGCGGCCAG
The DNA here is from genome assembly GCA_963737345.1 of uncultured Pseudomonadota bacterium. Lineage (GTDB taxonomy): Bacteria > Myxococcota_A > Polyangia > Fen-1088 > Fen-1088 > JADGRB01. The sequence continues at coordinate 1,453,106 of CAVTSM010000003.1, forward strand.
CAGCTTCTCTTTCAGCCCGCCGATCGGCAGGACCTTGCCTCGCAGGGTCAGCTCACCGGTCATCGCGACGTCGTGACGAACCGGGATGCCGGCGATCAACGAGACCAGGGCGCAGGCCATCGTCACGCCCGCCGAGGGCCCGTCCTTGGGAACGCCGCCCGCCGGAACATGGATGTGGATTTCGCGCCCCGCGTAAAATTCGCTGCTGAGCCCCAGTGCCAGCGCGTGCGCGCGCGAGAACGACAGCGCCGCTTGCGCCGACTCTTTCATGACGTCGCCCAGCTGGCCGGTGAGAATCAGCGAGCCCTTGCCTGCCATCGTCTGCGCTTCGACCAGCAGAACCTCGCCGCCGTAAGGCGTCCAGGCCAGCCCGTTGACGGTGCCGATCTCCGGGTCGCGGTGGCGCTCTTCGGGGAGAAATCGGGGCGGGCCGAGGAAGCTCGGCACCTCCTCGACGGTGATGACCGCCCCGCGCGCGGGCGGGGGCGTCAGGTTGGCCGCCGTCCGGGCAGCGTCTTCGACCACCCGCCGCGCCACCCGCCGCGACAGGTGCGCGATCAGCTTCTCCAGGCCACGCAGTCCCGATTCGCGCGTGTACTCGCTGATGATCCGCCGCGTGACCTCGCGGCCGATCACGATCTCGTTGGCCGTCAGCCCCGCCTCGGCGATCTGTTTGGGGATGATGTACCGCTCTGCGATCGCCAGCTTCTCTTCTTCGGCGTACCCCGACAGGTGCAGCGTCTCCATGCGGTCGCGCAGCGGTGGCGGAATGGTCTCCGGCAGGTTGGCGGTCGCGATGAACATCACCTTCGACAGGTCGAAGGACACGCCCAGGTAGTGGTCGCGGAAGTTGTGGTTCTGCTCGGGATCCAGCACCTCCAGCAGCGCCGCCGACGGATCGCCGCGCACGTCGGCCCCCAGCTTGTCCACCTCGTCCAGCAGCAGCACCGGATTGTTGGTGCCGGCCTGCTTCATCGCCTGGATCAACCGCCCGGGCAGCGCGCCCACATAGGTGCGCCGGTGGCCGCGGATCTCGGCCTCGTCACGCATGCCGCCCAGCGAAATGCGGACGAACTTGCGCCCCAGCGCGCGCGCGATCGATCGCCCCAGCGAGGTCTTGCCGACGCCGGGCGGCCCCAAAAAGCAGAGGATCGGTCCGTGGGCGCCGCCGCGCAGCTTGCGCACGGCCAGGTAGTCGAGGATGCGGTCCTTGACCTGCTCGAGGTCGTAGTGGTCCTCGTCCAAAATCCGGCGCGCCATCTCCAGGTCTAGGTTGTCGTCGCTGGAGACGTTCCAGGGCAGCTCGGTCAGCCATTCGATGTACGTCCGCAGGACGCCGGCCTCGGCGCTCTCGGCGTGCATCTGGTCCAGGCGCCGCACCTGCTTTTCGGCCTCGACGCGGGCCTCTTCGGGCATCGCCGCGCGGGTGACCTTGGCGCGCAGCTCTTCCATCTCCTCGCCGTGCACGTCGCTGTCGCCCAGCTCGTGCTTGATCTGCCGGAGCTGCTCGCGCAGGTAGTAGTCGCGCTGGGTCTTCGACATTTCCTCGCGCGCGCGGTTCTGGATCTGCGACTGCACCTCCAGGATGCCGATCTCTTTTTCCAGCGTCTGGTTCACGCGCGTCAGCCGCTGCACGGATTCATCCAGCTCCAGCAGCTCTTGCGCTTCGGGGACCTTCAGCGTCAGGTGGGAGGCGACGAGGTCCGCCATGCGCCCCGGGTCGTCCACGCTCTGGACGACCATCGACAGCTCCGGCTGAATGGTCTTGCCGAGGCCGGACAGCTTGTCGATGTTGCCGCGCACCGACCGCAGCAGCGCCTCGATCCCCAATGATCGGGAGGGGGGCCGATCTTCGCTGCGGTCCAACCGCACCCGGTAGCAGGGCGTTTCGGACACGAACCGCTGGATGCGCGCGCGGCAGAGCCCCTGGACCAGCACCTTCAGCCCCCCCTCGGAGAGCTTGCGCATCCGCATGATCATTCCGATCGTGCCGGCGCGGTAAAAGCCCTGGGCGGTCGGCTCGTCTTGGGCGGGATCGCGCTGCGCAACCAGGAAGCAGAGGCGTTCGTCGCCTTCCAGCGCCTTGGCGACCGCCTCCATCGATACCGGCCGCGTCACCCGCAGCGGCACGATCATGTATGGGAAGACGACCAGGTCCCGGATCGGCAGCAACGGCAGCACGTCCGGGATCTGGGGCTCCGATGGACGTCCACCTTCATGCGTGGTCACGCCTGCACCATATCACGGCCCACCGGGATTCCTGAGGGGGGTTCCTTGGACCGCCACGACGAGTCCGGCGCCCGGGAAAACCCGGTTCCACGAACCGGGGACCGTCCCGTCGTGCCTTAGCGGTGCGACTGAGGCGGCGAGCCGCTGGCCAGCGCGACGGCGTTGACCGTCAGCGCCCAGACCCGCCCGAAGGCGTCCGGCGCGACGTCGCGCAAGCTGCCCGGAACCATCTCGGGCGCGTCGGCAAGAGGGCGATCCCAGTGCCCGCCAATCGGCACGGCACGCAGCCCCTTGTTGGTCGCCGCCCACAGCGTTCCCCGACCGTCGGCCGCCAGGCCGTGCACCGGGAACTTTTCGCCGCCGAACGGGCGGAACGTCTGGCCGTCGAAGCGCGCCAGCCCTTCGGAGGTTGCCGCCACCACCGTTCCGTCCGGCGCGCGCTCGATCGCCCAGACCAGCTCGCTCGGGAGCCCCTCGGCTTCCCCCCAGCTTTGGAGCTGACCTTGCTGGAACCGACAGACGCCGGACAGCGACGCGAACCAGGTCGCGCCGCCGTCGAAGAGGACGTCCTCGAGATCTGCGGGCAGCGGCAACGCCTCTGCGGGCGGCGGAACGCCAGGCCGGCGGGCGTGGTGCTGGACGCTGATGCCCGTCTGCAGGTCGACCTCGACCGCCCCGTAACCGACGTCGTCTTCCCCTGTGGCCGCGCGCAGCCCGGCCCACAGGGTCCCGGCCGGTGAAACGGCCAGGAATGACAGCTGGGGCGTCGTGTGCCGGGGCAGATCGATGGCGACGCGGGCCGCCGGTCGCCAGGTATCGCGCACCGGCTCGCGGCGCGAAATCGCCAGCGCATTCCAGGGCGGCTCCGAGGAAACCGCATAGGCCGTCCCGTGGCTGTCGGCGGTGACACCCAGCACCCGTGCGGTCGGTCCCTGACCCAGGTTGGCTTTCTCGTAATGGGCGCCGTCGGTTCGCCAGGCCTTTCCCGCTTCGGTCACGACCAGGCAGCGGTCCGCCGCCAGGCAGGTGACCGAGAAGTGCTCGGCGTCGCCCACCAGCTCTGACCCGTGGAGATAGTCGGGTCGCGCCGGGGCCGCTTTGGCAACCCCCAGGTCCGCCGTGCCGCAGTAGATCTCGCCCGCGACCGCGGCCGTGACGGTGACGCCGGGGGGAACCGACAGATCGACCGGCACGGCCGCCCACCGCTGGCGTTCGCCCAGCCCTGTCGAACCCGCAAACCGCAGACCGCCGGCTGGAACCGGCTGCCCCGGCACCAGCGGCTGCAGGCCGAAGGCGCGCTCGCCGCCGCGCGGGCCGGCGATGAGGACCGCGTCGCCCCCACGCTCGACGAGCCCGCGAACGGCGATGCCTTCCGGCGCCAGCAGCTCGATCGTTCCGGCCATCGTCAGCGCGTAGAGCCGCCCCTGTCCCGCGATGTTGCCGGCCGCCAGCTGCGTGCCGGTGGCGGTGGTTGCCATCCCGACGATCTGCGGCGCCCCCACCGCGGCGCCGCCCGGAACCGGCGTCGTGCCGCGCTCGTCGGCGTGATAGATGCCGTGCCCGTTCGTCGCCACCCAAACGCCGCCGCCGTCGCCGTCGATCGCCAGCCAGCTCACCCCGGCGCCGTCGATGCCGTCGATGACCGACCAGCGATGCCCGTCATAGCGGAACAGACCACCGGGTCCGCCCGCCCAGGCGCCGCCGCCTTTGCCCGACGCGCGCGCCGCCAGCGCGGTCACCTCGCCCGGCGAGCCCGTGGCCTGATATCGCCATTCGCCGTGCTGGTCGGCGACGAAGCGGCCGACCTCGCCAGCCGTCGCCACCCAGGCGCCGCCATCCTCGTCAGCGGCCAGCGCGGTGATGGGCGTCCCCGCGAGCTGCGCGTCGCCGACCACCTCCCAGTCGCCGCTGGACAGGTCCCATCGGCGCAGGCCGGGGGCCCCGACCGCCCACAGCGACGGCGCGTGACCGGCCATCGCGGTGATCGGCCCCGTCTCCGCGCGCGCAATGACGACCATCGGTGCCGGTAGCGCCGGCGTGACAGCTGGCGCGACGCCGGCGCCGGCGTGGCATGCGGACAACGCCAGCGCGCAGGCCGCTCCCCTTCCCGCGGGCCCAATCAAGCGCATGCCCGTCGCTACTATGCCGGGCCGAGGCACGTCAAGGCCGACTGGGACCGTCACGCCGGCTAACATCCGGCTGACATCCAGCTAACATGGGCCCGTGCTGCCGACGGTGTCGTGCTGGGCCACCCTGGTATGGGCCGCGGCCGTCCCAGTGCCGTCGGGCCGGACGACCGTCGTCGTCGTCGCCGAGGACACCGGCGCCCCCGTCGAACGCGCGTTCCCCAACGAATGGTACCGGCGCGCCGCCGAGGCCGACGCCGACCAGCGCTGGGAGGAGGCGCACCCCCTTTACCGGCGCGCCGCCGAGGACTGGGCGGCGCGGGCGCGCCGGCAGCCGTCGCCTACTTTGGAACTGGCGGTGGCGAAAGCCGAGCACGAAGCCGCCCGCTCCGAGGAGCTGGCCGTGCGGGCGCGCAATGCCAGCGTCGGCGGGCGCATCCCCGATCACCTGCGGGACGTCTTCCGCAGGCGGCAGGCCTTCGAAGACGGGCGATTGTTGCGAGACAAGTTGATGGCGACCCGCGCCGCGCTGGGTCGCCTGCCGGCGGGACTCTACGCGCAGGCGCGCGCCCGGCTGCGCGAGGCCGTCGACCCCGAGGCGGCTCCGGCGCGAAACGCGCAGGTGCAGCTGTGGCGCTGCGCCACCGAGGCCGTGGGTGGAGACGCAGCCGCAGCCCGCCTCGCGCGCGCCGCCGTCCCGGAGGCCGCGCGCGCCGACCCCAGCAACGCCGTCCCCCTGGCCGCCTGCGCAGCCGCGTTGCACGAAGACGAGCCCGCCCTTCGCACGCTGGAGGGTTACGTCCTGCGCCTCCCCCCGCCCCGTCCCGCCGACCTGCTGCGCGACCTGTCCCTTTACAACGACTGGGACCGGCTGCGCGGGACCCGCCGCTTCGAGAGCCTGTTCTGGTGACCGTTGACCTGGGGCCGAGGGACTGCTAGTTAGGGGTCGCCGGCAACGGCATCCGGGGCTGTAGCTCAGCTGGGAGAGCGCCTCAATGGCATTGAGGAGGCCGACGGTTCGATCCCGTTCAGCTCCACGGATTTATTAGATTTTATTTTCTCGAAAGGCCGTTTGAAACGATTGGCGGTCCAATCGTTTCAAGGTGAGGAGGCGGTTATGCCCCCATCGAGCACGGTCAGCACCCGCCGCTGACGCGCCCCGGCGGGAAACGCGAGCGCCCTCGCCGAGAGCGACTACCAGGACGCTGCGAAGAGATTGAGCTGCGAGGTCGCGGCGGTGAAGGCCGTCGCCGCCGTCGAGTCGGCCGGCCGAGGCTTTTCTTCCTTCAGGGCTCCCGAAGATCCTGTTTGAAGCGGAGAAGTTCGGCGACGACACACATCACAAATTCGATCACCTCTTCCCAAATATCTCCAGCCGCATCTGGGATCAGTCCCTCTACAGGGGAGGGCAACGTGAGTACGACAGGCTGCGAAAAGGCATGCTCTTGGACCGAACGGCGGCGCTCCGATCGGCGTCGTGGGGAAAGTTCCAGATCCTTGGCAGAAACTGCAAACACGCCGGACACGCGAACCTCGACTCGTTCATCGGCGCGATGTTCAAGGGAGAGCGGGCCCACCTCGATGCCTTTTGCGCGTTCGTGACCACGATCGGACTGGTCGATGCGATGAGGAAACACGACTGGAAGGCCTTCGCGGCCGGATATAACGGCAAGAAGTACTACAAGAAGCACTACGATAAGCGAATCGAGGAGGAGTTCATTCGCGCCAAGGGCGGGACGCATGTCGCATCTCGCTAATACGGAGCGCGACTGTGGGTCCTCTTCCCGTTGGCTACGCCGACATTCGCCGGGTCGTCGTGCGTCGCGTGTGACTGGCTGGGCACGTGGTGGCGTCGCAGCCGCTATTCTTATCTTCGCGCTCCGCGCTCGGCCAGCGCGCGCTGACGAGGCCCTTCCGCGACAGCCCGGCGAGACCGTGCAGGCGTATGGCATGCGGATCCTTCCATCCAGAGCTGAGCTGTCGGCCAAGCCTGTCGACGTGAATCTCGGTCAACTCGGGAAGGTGGTGGTGGTCCTGTTTCAAGCCGACCGAGACGCCTCCAACTACACCGGGTGGGTCCTTCTTCCGTCGTCGGAATCGACGACCTACAAGAAGTCCGTGCTACCGCCGCTGGTCGAGGTGGAGGGACGCTTCTCGGTAGATGTGAAAAGCATTTTTGCGGCCGACGCCGATGGCGATGGCGCTCCCGAGTTGTGCATCCTGTCCCAGTTCCACCCGTATGGCACCCGTGACGCCTACCTTTCGACCGACTGCTTTCAGTGGAAGCAAGGCCGCTTCGGCTTGATGGTGGACGCGGGAACCAGTTCGCTCGGACTCAAGAACGCCAAGGCAGTGCGAGCACACTTCGCCAAGCACCCGATCAAGTCGACACCTGCGCTGCCGGGAGCGGCATCCAAGTAGACGATCACGATGCCGGGTCCCCGTCGGTCGACGTTTGGTTGTGATAGGCGACCGTGAGATTCCTGATTATCGAAGCGGCGGCGCTCTGGTGTGTCGTGACGGCCAGCGTCCCTTCCAATGCGGCCGACACACCAAAGGTCGAGAAGCGGTCCGGATGGGTCTCGAACCCGACGCCGGGCAACTGGAGCCTCATCGACAGGGACGGCGACTGGGAGATCGCAGCCCAGGGGGAAGAGGGAGCCATGGCGGGACTGCCCGATCGGCCTTCGGGTAAGCGTTGGTGGGTGACCACCAACAACGGAGGGTACGGCTAGGCGAACGCGAAGCTTGCGTTCCACACCTGCTGCTGGCGATGAACGAGAAGGTCGACGCGTTGATGCGCGCGATCTGGATGTGAGCCTGCGGGAAGTCGTTCGACCCACAGGTCGTGCCGTTGGACTGCAGCCGGCCGCGGCCCGCCATCCACAGAACCAGATCTCCGTGGGGCCTTCCGTCGGCACCACCGCCACGCACGATGCCGCCCTCGGCGTCGTTCAATCCCTGTGCGCGGCGGGTTGGGCAGTCAACTGGAACGACCAAGCCTGCGGCAACGTCTGCCTGTTCGAGAGTTGCACGGCATAGGCCCGTACCCTTCGCGCCGCGACCACACGCGACCCTCACGCCAGCCTGCTCACCGCGCGTCGGGGTTGACCCCGGTCTAGCAGCGGTCTCAGCGCGGGCCGGCCGTTGCTGGCGTGACGCTGTGCTCGAGAAGCGCGCCGCCTCGGGGACTGGCCCGACGCGCCGTGATTTTCTTTTGCGACGGTGAGGGCCCGGGCCCGTCAGTGGAGCAGAGGGGGCGTTCACAACGGCTGGTCCCCCCAATGACGGACCAGGCGGACCCCCAGGGTGACAACACGCAACGAAAGGTGGCCCATGACCAGCATGATACAGATCGTCCTCTGTGCGCTTACCGTCGCCGCTCTGGCGGGATCCGCGCGAGCAACGGAGCCTGCGCCCCTCTCTCGCGCCGAAATGAAGTGCATCCGAGGTGAGAAGGCGATCCCCCCTGGACGCCGTGTTCTCTGTCCCGAGTGGATACGCGGCTGCCAGCGTATGCCCGTGCATCAGCCTCCAAGTCGTCCACGTGGCCCCTTTCCTATGTGACACCAAGACACGGGGTCCGGAGCACGGGACTCCTCTGGGACCGAACCGGGCATTTCGCGACGCCTATGCTGCCGTCCCCGCAAGCTTTGTAGCGGCGAGTCCGGAAGGGCGACGCGGTTACGGAAAGCCCTCTGGCCGGCCGATTGCCCGCCCGCAGCCAATCGAGCGAAGGCGTGGGGCCGCCGTGCTCGGCGCCCCCACGCCCTTCGATCAGATCCCGCAGTTGAAGAAATTCTGATCGGCTCGAATGCCCGTCATCACGTACTCCGAACCGCCCAGCGCGCCGAAGGTCTCACAGGTGTGCGCGTTCACGTTGCGGATAGGCGAAACAAGCGGGTTCTGGCCGATAAGAAGCTTTCCGTCAACGCCCACCCCCCGAGCTGCGCGCGCGTGAGGCTGGGGTGTCGCTTGAAGAATCCCTCCTCATCGCAGAATGAACTCTCCCATCGAGAGACGGCGATCTTGCGTCCGTCGCCGTCCTCGACCCGCCTGTCGAGCTCAGGCAGCCTGTCCTCGACGAACTGGAGCAGCTTTCGCGTTTCGTAGGTCTCCTTGGGTCGCAGCTCGGAACCCGTGGGACCGATCACTGTCTGGTCAACCGACCTGCGTTGGTAGTCGCTGGCGAACTCAGCGACGGCGAGCAGAGCTTCGCGAAGCTGGGCGGCAACAGCGATGGCGCGAAGTTCGTGCTCTGGCAGTTCGCGATCCTTGAACGTCGCGCTCTCATCCCAGCGTCGTCCGGTTTCCCGTCGCCACTCCACTCGCGCGTATCGCAGGACTGCGCGCCACAGCGCCCGTCGGCCCGTGTGCGGCCGCGCTTCCAGTGGATACCAAGCGCGCGGCTCCCCGCCGGGCGTACTTACCTTCTCCTCGTCGTGATAGGTCCGCACCTTCGCACCTCGTTCGACGCACCTGTTGGAAAGCCCCGGGCCGGGACGGCGGGTGCGAAGCGCCATCCCCCGCGGGGCTCATGACTTCCCCGCGGTGCCCGGTTGTGAAATTGGACTCTACCTCGTTGCGCTTACGGGGCTCAATTCGCCCCGAAACGCTCCAGACGGCTCCTCGAAAACCTCCTAAGATTCCAGTCACTTCCAATTGGCTCCAAAGGGCAAGTACGACTTAGGATCTGGTTCCGAAAGGAGTGGGGGTTCAAGTCCCCCTCCTCGCACCAACCCGGTAGGGAGTCGCTCGCATACATTCCTGGCCGCGGGGCCGCTGCTCGGCCGCGGCCCTCAGGGCTTCAACGCCGCCTGTTCGGGCGCCGGTTCCGCGGTCGGAGCCGCCAGGCAGATTCGCGCCATGGAATCAGTCGGAGTCACCGCGATGGGGACACAGTCCGCTGCCGACTTCTCGCTATCGGGGCAGTTGCACCCGGACCCGCGCGGGCAGTCGGCGTCCTTGTTGCAGCGAATCACGCAGACCATCGCCGCGCCTGATGCGCCCCGGTATGGGAAGCACTGGCCGGCGGGGCAGGCAGCTTCACACTGTGCCGGCGTCGCGTAGGTGCGTTTGATGAAGGGCGCCAACACGGCGGCGCGCGCGGGCGACATCGGGGGTTCGCCCGGCGCCGGGCCGATGCCGTTGTCCCGTTTGCGTTCGGTCGGAGGGAGCAACGGCAATGCGACAGTCGGGAGCGCGGCCAAATGGGGAAAGCCTCGCTGCATCTCTGCAGTGGTCTGCGCGTAGTGGTCGCCCACGCCCGGGCTGACGACCCATTCGAGATGTTCGATGTTGGTGAGGCCCCGGCTGCGGATCCAGTAGTCGGCCTTCGCGAAATAGTCCCCGATGTAGTAAGCGCGCCCGGCGACGAAGTCGAGCGGGCGCTGGTCCTTCCGATCGACAGGGAGGGTCTTTTGAGGCATTCCGAAGTCGTCGGCGACGATGACGCTCATCAACCAGCAGCGTCCCGGCTTGACCTCCATCACCTGGACATTGCGCTTGTCCGTTGAGCCGAAGGTGTAGCTGGAGCCGTGTTCGCACTGGATTCTGAAGCCCATCGACTGCTTCCCGCCGAAATTCTCTTGGTGCGGTGGCGCGTTCATGAAGAACCGGCCGTACAGATAGGAGCGACCCGTATCGACGGTTTCGTCAGCTTCGATTCTGTCGGTTGTCGAGGTCGCACATGCGCCCGCCCACAGGACGGCGACGATCGCACTGCGTCCCAATCTGCCTCTCATCGGCTCCTTTTATCATCGGCGCCCCGGTCGGTCCCGCGGATAGGCGAAACAAGCGGGTTCTCGCCGATAAGTACCCTTCCGTCTACTCTCCAGCCCCCCAACTTCCCGGGCCCTGCGGGCCCTGCCGGGCTCAAGAAGCAACGAATTCGACCTGCTGTTTGCCCCCACTTACCTGCGCCTCGATTTCAACCAGGACGAGCAGCTCGCGGATACGACCGCCTTGTGCGAGTACGATTGGCGGCAAGACCGACTCTGAGGGGCCCAGCTGTCGTGAAGCGAAGATGGATGCGTGGCGTGTTGTGGTTGCTCGCGGTCGCCGGAGTGGGGTTCGGCGCTGCCCGCGCGGGGCTGTTTGGCATCCCGGGGTGGAAGCGGGTGCCTGCGTTGACCATCGTGTCGTCGCCCGGCGACCCGCGCATCCCGGCCGTGCGCGAGGCGGTCGCCTTCTGGAACCAGACCTTCGCCGAGCTGGGAAGCCCCTTCCGCCTCGGTGCGATCACGATGGTGGCCGGATCGGTTTCCGATCTGGAGATGCGAGATCTCTCCGAGCAGGCCCTGCACCATTTCTGGCGCGCGACGTTGCCCGCGAGCCTCGACGCGTCCCCGGGCGATCTGCTGGTGGTCCTGTCCGACGCCAACTTCATCTCGTTCGCCGTGCGCGGCAGCCAGCGAAGCGTGGTCGGGATCAAGAATGGACGCGCGATGCCGCTCACGTTGCCCAACGTCTTACCCAACGTGATCGCCCACGAGCTCGGCCATGCCATCGGCCTGCGGCACGACGACGATCCCAAGCTGCTGATGTGCGGGCGCCCCGCGTCCTGCCGGCCAGATGCGTTCCAGTCGGGCACGCCGCACTTCTTCCCGCTGTCGGCGGCGGAAAAGGACCGGTTGCGATCGCTTTATCCGTCCGATTGGTCGGCGCGTTGAGCAATACCACGGCGGTGTGGTCGGGCCTGAGCGCGGGATCATTTCCGAAGGCAGAAGAGCAGCCCCAGCAAGATGCGCACGGGTATCTCGATCAACAGCCTCATCCCCGGATCGAAGGGAGGAGAATCAGACGATCCGTTCTCGACGTGACGTTCGTAAAGGGTCGGGGGTGGCGTGCGCCCGCGGTGTACTCGTCCGCCAGAAGTCACGAGTACAGCAACGGCAGTGCTCCCGGGCGGCGGCGCCGCGCAGTCCTGCCCGATAGGGACCAACAACGTCCGCACGACGGAACCTCTGTCCAGGTCGTAGACTTCAGGGCGCTCCCGCGCGCTCCCGCCCAGTCGTACCTGATAGTTCGCACCGCCTTCTGCCGCCAGGCAGAGCGTCATGAGCCCGATGCTGTAGCCGTTGGCGTCGATGCCGGTAGCCGACACGGCATGGATACCAGCGCGCAGCATGAACGTGGGGCCGTCCGGGAACTCCGCGCCGTCGATACTGATAATCGACGCGTGATTAGCGGCGATGTTGGCCGTCTCGGCGCGGGGGAGCTTTGGTCCCGGATAGGTTTGATACGGCTGAGTGGCGCAACTGGTCGATAGAATCGCGATCGTCAGGGAGACCAGGTGTGCCCTCGGCGTGACATGCACACGGGAGACACGAGCAACGACCGGGCCAACAGGTCGCGACGATGGTGATCCCGCAGCCCCCTTTCAATCGAGCGGGGCACCTTGCGTCAGGATTTCAACATGCGTGCTCGATGTCCCGCATTCGGGAGCGCGTCACTTGGGTGCCACAGTCGCTGGGCCTGGCAGGCACATGATTCCTGCGCAAGGACAAGCCCGGGCTTGCTAGCCGGGTCGGCGCCTGCGTCAGGTCCGCCCGATCAGGGTGAGGGAATGGCTCCGGTAGGCCGCGAATTTCAGGCACTTACATAACTGGGAGTAACGGCAAGAAACATCCGGGGCGGCCTGTCACGCCGGAGGCCGCGATTTCAACGTGCGGCTACGTGACTGGCGCGCCGATGGTGTCTTCTGCTCCCGTCACTGTCGCATTACGAAATCGTTTCAAGCTCAACATGCCGAAAGTGCTGACGTTCCGCCTGCCCTTGAAACGATTGCGTCCCATAAGTACCTGACACCACAAGCCAATCTAATAAATGGCATTGAGGAGGCCGACGGTTCGATCCCGTTCAGCTCCACGGATTTGTAAGCAGGCGTATCGGCTCGAGTTTTTGGCGCCGCGAGCGTGCCGCCGCCCGATCGAACCAGGCCCTGCTGGTCCTCATCTGGTCCTCTGGGCGCGCCCTGGGAGGGCACCCCAGATGCGTGACGACGTGAGCCGCCGCAGCATAGCTCCTGGTTCCCACCCGGGACGTTCGGCGCAAGGCCGGTAAGGGCGGGGCGCTTCTCTCGAGGGCGGGGCGCCTATTAGAATCGCCGGATGAAGGTCGTCCACCTCCTTACTTTCCTATTTCCGCTGTCGTTGTCGTTGGTTTCCTGCAGCTCGGAGTCGGGTGTAGGGACCGGTACAGGCGGCCAATCGGCGACCGGCGGTTCCACGGCTGGAACGGGCGGCCGAAGCACCACGGGCAGCGGCGGCACTGCCTCCGGAGGAGCATCGGCGAGCGGTGGCAGCAGCAACAGCGGCGGGGCTGGCACCGGCGGCGCTTCCAGCGGTGGTTCCGGTGGCAACACCAGCGCGTCGGGTGGCGGTGGTGGAGGAAGCCCCGACGGAGGAACCAACGGGGCGACAGGTGGCGCAGGCGGTGGCGTTGGTGGGCGCGGCGGGAGCGTTGGAACGGGCGGGAGCGGAGATGGCGGAGCGGCAAGCTTCAATCCCTGTCCGGCCGCTGGGATGGAATGCAGGATCATGCCGCTCGGCGACTCGATCACCCTCGGCTCCCACTCCTCGGGCGGTGGTTACCGCGTCGAGCTTTTCCGTCAGAGCTTGATGGCGTCGCAGAAGATCACATTCGTCGGGAGCGCCACCCCCAACGGTCCGGACACCGTGACGGTCAACGGCACCGCCACGCCCTTTCCGAAGGCGCACGAAGGCCATTCCGGCGACACCATAGACACCAATCAAGCCACCAACAATAACGGTATCTCGGCCCTCGTCGACGCGTCATTGACGGCCAACAAGCCGCACATCGTGTTGTTGATGATTGGGACGAACGACGTCAATAAGAATATCGATCTCGCCAACGCGCCCAAGCGTCTCGGCAACTTGCTCGACCAAATCACCACCATGGCGCCGAATGCCCTGTTGGTGGTCGCCAAGATCACCCCCACCAAGGACGATGCCGGCAACACCAAGGTACAGGCCTACAACAACGCCATCCCCGGCGTGGTGCAGGTGCGCACTTCGGCGGGCAAGCACATCATCATGGTGGACATGTACGCCGCCATCACCGCCAACGCGAGCTACAAGACCGCCTGGCTGGACGACAATCTGCACCCGAACGACGCAGGCTATGTGGTAATGGGTCAGACCTGGTACGCCGGAATCAAGTCCTACCTCCGCTAACGAGCCTGCGCCGGACAATGGCCACGTGCGTGAAGGCGGCTGCGAGTCGTCACATGGAAAACCGCATGAAACGAACTTTGCCACCCTCATGGGTATGCTCGTGGGCGCCGTCCTGGTCGTCGGCTTGCTCGATCGGCGCTCTCGCCGTCCTTTGCGCCGCGGTCGGTGGGGCGAGCGGCTGTGCCCCCGCCGCGACGGCGCCGCCCGGATCGGGCACGGCCGGCCACTCCGGCGGCTCGGGGCAAAGCACCGGCGGGGCTGGCGGTCTCCCTGGTGGGGGCACGGGCGGCTCAGCCATCGACCGGGGGACTGGCGGCGGGGCGGCTGCGGGAGAGGCCAGCGGCGTCGGCGGCAGTAGCACCGGAGCGGGCGGTGTCGTCAGCACCGGCGGAGCCATCGGAATGGGCGGCGGCGGGATGGTCGGCGCAGGTGGGACGGGCGCCGGCGGCGGCGGCGCAGGCACGGCGACGCCGGGCGTTCGAATCGTCGGGCGCACGGCTCCGGGGACGATGGGAGGAACGCGGCTCGAGTGGTCAGGCTCGAACGTCTCAGCCCGCTTCATGGGGACGCAAGTCTCGGTGCAGCTCCAAGATGGAAGCAACGGCAACAGCTTCGAGGTCGTCATCGACGGCGGCGCGCCCAAGCAGAATCTTCACCGCCGCGGGGCAGACGACGTACGTGCTCGCCACAGGCCTGTCGAACGGGCCACACGACGTACTTTTGTGGAGGGACAGCGAAGCGAGCTACGGGCCCACGGAATTCATCGCCTTCTCGGACTTCGGCCCCGGCGGGTCTCTCCTGCCTCCGCCCGCCGCTCCCAATAGGAGCATCGAGCTGGTCGGCGATTCGTTCTCTTGCGGCGCCGGCATCCTGAGCGCCACCGCGTGCAGTCCGCCGATCAAGATCGAGAACCATTACCTTTCCTACGGCGCCATCGCGGCCCGGGCCGTCCGCGCGGATCTGGTCACCATCGCGTGGTCGGCGATCGGCGTCTATCGCAACTTTGGTTCGACGACTCCGACGCCCACGACGGTCATGCCGGCGCGCTACGACTGGGCCATCCCCACCGACAAGACCGCCTGGGACTTTTCGAAGCTCCAGCCGGACGTCGTGGTCATGAACCTCAACAACAACGATTTCTCGACGGGCGATCCCGGGCAACCCTACGTCGATGCCTACCTCAAGCTCGCGCGCCACATTCGCGCCAACTACCCGAACGCGACGTTCATCCACGTCGTCGAGTGGAAGACCGGGAGCACGACCGATCAGAGCGCCGCGAACGTGGTCAGTCAGATGGTCGCCACCCTGAAAGCAGGCGGAGATCTCAAGCACAGCGTGTTCGACATGCGTCCCTACGCCAACACCAAGCAGTGTGGCGGCCACCCCGACATGGCGGCGGCGCAGGCGATGGGCAACGCGCTCGCGACCGAGTTGCGCAGCGTGATGGGGTGGTAGAAAGCGGCCGACGAGCCACGGGCTGAGTCGCAGCTAATTTCCGACCGGGCGCCCCTTGTGAAGCGATGCGGAGAAACTGGACCCTGTTCTTGCTTGTTTCGCTCTGTCACGCCGCCTGCGGCGGCGATGGCTCGCCCGCCGCTGGAGGGGGCGCCGGCGGGGCGAGGGGGGGCAACGCAGGCGCGTCACAGCAGGCGGGAACCGGCGGCAGCGCTGGCCGCGCCGGTACCGGGGGCGACGCGGCGGGGGGCAGTTCTGGCGGTTCGGGCAGCCGGGGCTCCACGGGCGGTTCGGGCGCCGGCATGTCGGGGGCGGCGGGCAGCGCGGGAGCCGCGGCGGGCGCGCCGGGTTCGGCCGGTGCGGGTGGTGCCGGCGGTCTCGCCGGCCGCATGGGCGGACCGGGCGGACAGGGGGGCACGGCAGGCCGCAACGGGGGAGGCGGCGGCGGCAGCGGGACCACCGGCCCGCTGCAGGTGTGGCCGCTCGGCGATTCGATCACGTACGGCTACGGCGGGTCGAACGCCGGCTATCGCGGCCCGCTCTACACGCTGCTGAAAGCGGCCGGCATCAGCATCCACTACGTCGGAAGCTCGGTGGAAGGGCCGGTCACGACGACGGCGAACCCGCTCCCCAGCGACCAGCGCCACAACGACGGACACGCCTCCTACACCATCGCGGACACGGACCACAACCTGGACGGGCTCGACAGCAACGAATACGACAAATACGGCGAGGCGAACCGCAACCCCAACGGAGGGCACTGGCTGGACGGCATCGCGAGCGGGCCGAACATGCGGCCGGCGATGGTCCCCGACATCATTCTGATGATGCTGGGCACCAACGACGCCACCACGACGGATCGCACCTTGGTGCGCACCCAGCTGCACGCGTTGATCACGAAGCTCACGACGATGCGCCCCGACGCGAAGCTGATCGTGGCCCAAATCACGCCCTCGAACCGTCCGAACAACGCCAGCTTCAACGCCGACGTGGCGAGCGAGGTCAAGTCGTTTCAAGCCGCGGGAAAGCGCGTGACCATGGTGGACATGTACACGACTTTCCCGACCGGCGGGTTGACCAGCGACCAGGTTCATCCGAACGACAAGGGGTACGCGTTCATGTCCCAGCAGTGGCTTCAGGGAATCCAGGGGGTCTTGTGAGAGAGCGGCGCGGTATCGAAGACTGCCGGGCATGATGAAGATTCGGTTCTCGGCAGGCTGGTTGCCGGTCATGGTCCTGGTGGGCTGCGGCAAGGTCTCCGGAATTCCCATCGACGAAACCGCCACGGCCTTCGCACAAGCGATTTGCCCGAAGGCGTACGCCTGTTGCACCGCTCAGCAGTTGATGGGCAACGCGGCGGCGGGCGCGAGCGAACCCGAGTGCGAGGCGAAAACGACGCAGAGCTTCCAGCAGCAGCTGCAGGCCATGCAGGACTCGGAGAACGCCGGCCGTGCCCAATACGACCAGGGCAAGGTCGACGCCTGCCTGGCCGCCATCCGCGCCGCGACCTGCGCCGATCTGACGGCGATCCGCAGCCTGTCGCAGCTTCCCGCCTGCGACGTGGCGTTCGCGCGGCCGCAAGTCAGCGCAGGCGGCAAATGCCAGCAGGACTACGAGTGCATCGGGGGCGTCTGCCAGCGCCAGGCCGGATCGTTCGACGGCATCTGCGGGGCGGGCGCGCCGGCGGGCGCGTCCTGCGCGACGAACCGCTGCGCGTCGAGATTGGTCTGCGACGGCGAGGCGACGATGGACGCGAGCGACCACGTCTGCGTGGCGGCGGCCGACAACGGCGCGCCGTGCAGCGACGCCGCCGGGTGCAACAGCCGGTATTGCGCGAACGACCCGGGGACCGGCAGCAAGACCTGCCAGACACCGCCCCAACCGCAGTGTTTCTACGGCGGCGGCTGCTCGACCCCCGGAGGTCGGCCTGCCGCCGGCGGCCTTTTGCTGTTGCTCGCCATGGCGGCAAGTCGGCGACGTCGCGCCCGGTTCCGAGCCGGGTCGAACGCCCACTGTTCGACAGTCGGAAAGTTGGAAGTAGGAATGGATGTTTGCGTCGGCGCCCTACCCAGCCGCCGCGCGTCCAGACGTTAGGTTGCTGGGGACACGCCGCCCGACTCGGCCGAGATGGCCGCGAGGCGCGGGTCGTCACAACAAGACGAGGTCGACGATGAAGAACCAGCGGACCAAGGGGATTATTGGGGGGGTCGGCTTCACGATGGTGGCGCTCGCGCTGGCGGGATCGCCTGCCTTCGCGGCCGATCCGGCCCCCGATTCGACGTCGGTGAGCGATGACATGGCGGGATCCAAGCCGTCGCTGACGGAGATGACCCACGCGACGGTGACGGTCACCAAGATCAACAAGGCGACCCGCCATCTGACCGTCAAAAAGCCGGACGGCGGCAGGCAAACGTTCCAGGTGCCGCCCGAGATCGCGGCGTTCGACAAGCTCAAGGTGGGCGACAAGATCGACATCGACTACGGCGAACGCATCGCCCTGCAGGTCCTGCCGGCGGGGACCAAGCCAAGCGAATCTGAGGCGATGGCCGTCGCGCCCGGAATGGCGGGTCAGACCGCCAAGGTCTCGGCGGAGGTCGTGGGCGTGGACCCGACCACCAACCACGTCACCTTCAAGGGACCCGACGGTGACATGGAAACGGTGGCCGTTCAGGATCCGGCTCTCCGGCAGAAGCTGCCGAGCCTGCAACCGGGCCAGGTGGTTCAGCTGACCTTCACGCAGGCGATCGTCGGCGCGATCCAGCCGCACGGCTCGAAGAAGTAGTCGCGCGCCCGCGCCGCACCGAGGTGGTCATTCGGGACTGCGGCGCACGCGGGCGCCCGCGGCGATCGAGGTCAGGGCAGCGCGGCGGGCGCGGCGAAATAGGCGGTGACGGCGTTTTTGAACTGGCCACCATCGCTGGTGATGTATGTCTGGTTTCCGGCGCCGGTTCCGAAGGTGACGCCCAGGCCTCCGGCGGTGACCAGCTCGCCGATGTGGCTGAAAATGTAGTGAACTCGGTTGTCTCGATAGTGGCCTGGGGTGCCGCCCATGGTCGCACTGGGAACGCCGAACGGAACCTGCCACCACAAGATCGGTTTGCCCAGGCCGGTGCCGATCGCCTTTGCCCAATCCAGGTACTCGTGGAAGTTGGGGCTGGTTTGATTTGTCTCGTCCCAGTACCAGGACCCCTCGGTGCGCTGGCAGGCGGGGTCGGTGTGCGCCTCGAAGCAGCCGGCGTCCCGGTCGAGCATGTCTTCCATGATCACGTCCGCGTCGGCAGCCCCGACGCCGCGTAGAAAGCTGACCATGGCGCTGGGTGCGCCGGCCCACCGAGAAGCGTGAAAGCCGATGACCGCCTTGGGGGCCAGCATCCGGCCGAGCCGCAGGATGCAGTGGCCTAGGCCAGCCAGATCGTCCGTGAGGTCGGCGCACTCGGGCACCAGGCTGGTCACCAGCACGTGTGTCTGCGCAGGATCCCCGCCCGACATTTGCTGGGCGTAGCCCCAGAAGTCGGGTTCGACGTGCACCACCGCCGGTTTTCCGAAGGCGGCGATGCGCTGGAACAAGAGGCGCACCCCCTGCCAGTACGGCGTCATGAAGGTGCCCTGCGCCAGCCCCGCCAGGTTGCCGTCGCCGTTCGCCGCCATGGCGTACAGCGTGTACATGGGCGTCACCCCGTGCGCGTCCGCCGAATCGGAGAGGATGTTCACGAACGTGCCGCCGCTGTTCCAGTCGGGCCAACCGCCGCTGCCCGGCAAACCGACCATGTACGCGTAGTGGAGGTCCAGCGTCACGCCCAACGTGTAGGCGCCGTCCATGTTGTGGTCGTTCGAGAGATCGTTCCCCATCCCAATCAGGAAGTGCGCGTCCCGCCCCAGCCGGCGCGCCACGTCGGCGGCGGACGACCCGCCGGACCGTCCGCCGGTGCCGCTGGCGCCCCCCGTCGTCCCGCCCGCGCCGGTGCCCACCCGACCGCCATCGCTCGTGCCACCGGACCCCGATGTCGCGGCGCCTCCGCCCCCGCAGCCGATCGCCGCGGCCAGGGACGCCAGTGCGGCGAGATGTGCCCAGGCGCAGGGTCGATCGCTCAGAGCGACGCTCAGGCCCGGCCGATGCAGATCTCCCATCGTTCAATTACGGCGCAAGACGCGACCAATGCAAAGCTGAAATCGCGACCAGCGCCGTGGGCGAGCAGCGCTCCGGGCGGTTGCGCCTGGCCACCAAGATGGCCATAATCATGTCCATGTCGAAGGCCGTAAACGTGGCCGACCTGAAGAACCACCTGTCGGAGCACCTGGATGCGGTCGCGAAGGGGGAAGAGATCATCATCTGCCGGCGCAATGTGCCGTTTGCGAGGATCACCGGAATGCCGCCGCGCCGCAATCGAACCAAGCTCGGGTTCGACCGGGGCCGTATTCAGATTCGCGGCGACGTGACCGGTCCGGCGTTGCCAGAACATGAGTGGAACGCCCTGCGCAATGACCATGATCCGCTGAAGTGACTGCCTTGAAGCTCCTGCTCGATACCTGCGCCGTCATCTTCATCGCGCAGGATCCGAACCGGCTGTCGAAGCCCACTCGCGACCTACTGGTCGATCCGGAGAACGCAGTCTTCACGTCTGTCGTGACTGCCGGCGAGCTGGCTTGCCTGTCCGAACGCAAGAAGGTTGTACTGCCCGAGCACTGGAAAATGTGGTTCCGCGATTGCGTCGAGAAGAACGGCTGGAACTCGCTGCCCCTCACCAGCGAAGTGATGGAGGAGGCCTATTCGCTGCCTGGTCCGATCCATCGCGATCCGGTGGATCGCATCCTGATCGCCGCGAGCCGGACTGAAGGGATGACCCTGGTGACGACCGATCGCCTCATTCTCGGGTACCCACACGTCGACGCTCGTTCCTGAGCGCCGCCCGCGTCGCCGCGATCACAAGTGCCCCGCTGCTGAGAATGGAAACGCGGACAATCACGGGAAGATCTGGATGGACGTCGACACGACGTCCGCCGGCAGCGCGGCGCTGTGATACAGCGTTGCCTTTCCGTAGAGCGGGCCCGTGACTGGAGGGAGCAGTCAGGTTGATGTAGAAGGCAGGGGTCGGAACTACAGGAACTCGCAGAGGTAGGCGCAGGGCTCGAGCGCGCGCACGTCGAAGCCGCTGCGGCCGCGCACCTCGAACGCCGTGCCGGCCGCGTAGGTCGTCCAGCTCCCTCCGTCGGGGCGGGCCGCCAGCTCGCCGCTGATGATGGTCATGCGCTCGGGCGCGTCGGTGCCAAAGTGATACTCGCCCGGGGCGATCACGCCGGCGGTGGCGCGGCGGCCGTGACGTTCGAAGCCGATGCTCTGGACGTTGCCGTCGAAGTAGGTGTTGTGCTTCAGTGCGGGGGTCGCCATCTGGGCACTATATCAGCGCGGAACCCGCGCGCGTCTTCGACTGGCTGCGGCCGTTGCGTTCGCGGTCGCGTGGGTCGCTGCGCCCGCGCGCGCCGACCTGCAGCCGTCCGACCCGCAGCCGCCCGACCCGCAGGCGCCCGCCCCGCAAACTGCGCCGGCGCCCAACACCCCACCGGTGCGCTACTTCTATTTCGGCCGCGAATACGGCAGCCAGGCCATGTACGGGCCGCTGTGGGTCTTCCTGAACCGCGGTTTCGACGTGCTGCAGGACCACATCGCGCCGCGCCAGATCTTCTCGTTCGACTACCGCACGAACACCGGCAACGTGCTGCGAAACCTGGCGCACCCGTTCCCGGCCATCGCCGCCGACGGCTGGCGGACGTTCTTGAAGGAGGAGATCTTCCCCCTCAGCTACACGCCCGTCACGGCGCGCTGGACGCCCAATTACAGCCTGCACTTGATCGGCGGTGGCGATGACCTACCGCGCGCTACAGGAATGGTTCGAGGATCACCATGCGCCCGTGCCGCGGGTCTGGGCCGCCGCCACCGTGATGCTGTCGGCGCTGGTCAACGAGTCGCTGGAGAACCACGGGGTGGTGGGCTTCAACACCGATTGTCTGGCCGACCTCTACGTGTTCGACATTGGCGGCATCATCCTCTTCAGCTTCGACGCGCCCAACCGCTTCTTCAGCCGGCAGGTCGTCATCGCCGACTGG
The DNA here is from genome assembly GCA_963737345.1 of uncultured Pseudomonadota bacterium. Lineage (GTDB taxonomy): Bacteria > Myxococcota_A > Polyangia > Fen-1088 > Fen-1088 > JADGRB01. Next base: position 1,474,215 of record CAVTSM010000003.1, read on the forward strand.
TCGTTGCAGCCGTCGTTCACCGCGCCAAGCGGGCAGCTTCACAACGTCGGCAACTACTTCTCGGCCAAGTGGGCCCTGCCCTTTTATCGGCGGCTCTCGCTGTTCTCGTGGTTTGGCGAGGCGACGACCGGCGGGCTTTCGTTCAAGTTGAACGACGAGTACGCCCTGTCGGCCGCGGCGGGTGGCGCTGCGGTTCACCTCAACAACGCGTCGACCAATACGGTCGCCAACACGGTCACCTTCGTGCCGACGGCCGCGGTTTTCCTGGACAGGAACAACTCGCTCATCGCATCGCTGCAGGTGACGGACACGGACGACTACTTCATTCATCTGAACGTGTACCCGCACGCGTTTACGTCGCGCGGCCCGGCCATCGGCGGTTGGGCGGTCGTCGATCGGCACGGCCGGGTGGCGGCCGGCGTCGCCATCGGCCGGCCCTTCGGCCTGGGCGCCGGCTGGAGCAGCCTGTGATTGAGGCCAAGCCGCGGATCAGCGCCGGCGATTGAGCGCCGACCAATCGATGGCCCAGACGCCGCCGCGCTTCACCCAGCGCAGCGGTCGCCGGGCGGTCGCCGGTGTGGCCAGCGCGTGATGATAGAGGTGATCGATGCGCGTGAAGAACCCGCGCGTGTGGTAGCTCTGCGGCCAACCGAGGCGTGTGCAGTCCAGGTGATGGCAGAACTCGTGCAGCAGTGTGTTCAGCAGCGCCCTGGGGCTGGAGACCTTCTCGCGGATGGCGGTGCGGAACCAGACCCGGATCCGCTGGGTCGCCGGGGTGTAGTCGCCGAACAGCTGGTATGTGCAGACGCCGGAGACGACCCGGTGCGGCCGCACGCCCATCACGCGCAGGCCGGGGACGGCAATGGCGTGAAACTCGGACAGCGCCGCCAGCAGCGCCACGCCGCTCCGCTCGACCTGCGCGGCGTCCTCTTCCGAAACGGCTGCAGCCAGCGCGCGGGTGAGTGCCTGCACGCTTTCGCCGGGCGGGACCGGGATGGTGACCAACGCGTCGCTGCGTTCGTATTCGCGGCGCCTCGCCGCCGCGCGGGGCATCGGATCCGTGATCACGAATCGAGTGTAGCGCGCCGCAAACGCACGCAACCAAGCTTGGGCGCGTCAGTTCCGGAACGTCATCGGGAAGGTGAGCGTCGAATCGGCGCCACTGGGCGAAGGCGGAAATTTCAGGTCGCGCAGGGCCTCGACCATGCACAGCTCGGGGTCGCCACCGCCCAGGGTCGAGGTGACGACCTCGGCCAGCGGGACGCGGCCACGCCCGTCGATCGACAGGCGGAAGGTGACGCGCCCCTGCAGGCCGGGTGTCTGGGCGCGCGCTTTGTGAAAGCAGGCCACCAGCTGGCCGCGCGCGCCACGCAGGACCGTCTCGGCGTCGGTGCGGCCGATGGCTCCCGTCACCTTGAAGCCGCCGGCGGGCGCGGGTCGCGGCTCGGCGGCGCGGTGCACGAACCGGTGGCCAGGGGCGCCCGCTGCTCCGTCCTCGTGCCGGTCGGCCTGCGCGTCGCGCGCTACGTCCGCCGATGCGTCGCGCGGCGCGGGCGGGCTGACGGCCGGACGATCGACGCCCTCGACGCCCGGGACCTCCGGCGCGGCCGGCTGCTTCGCGCACGCCGCCGCCAAAGCCGGAAGGACGACCAGCAGCACGACGCGCGAGCTTCGGAACCGGGGCACGGGCGCCATTCGCGGATTGTGACCATACTGGGGGGCACGTCAACCCGGAGCGGCCATGAACCCTGATCCCATCTCCCTGGTCATCACCCCGCGCGCGCGGGATCTGGGCGGCTTCAGCGTCCGGCGCGCTCTGCCCGACGGGCGGCGCCGCACCGTCGGGCCGTTCATCTTCTTCGATCACATGGGGCCGGCGGATTTTGCCCCCGGCCAGGGAATCGATGTCCGGCCGCATCCGCACATCGCCCTGGCGACGGTGACGTTCCTGTTCGAGGGTGAGATCCTGCACCGTGACAGCCTGGGGTCGGTGCAGCCGATCCGTCCAGGCGACGTGAACTGGATGCTGGCCGGACGGGGGATCGTCCATTCGGAACGGACGCGCGACGAGGTCCGAAGAGCGGGAGGCCGGCTGCATGGGATCCAGTCGTGGGTCGCGCTGCCGAGATCCGCCGAAAACGGGGCGCCCGCCTTCGTTCATCACCCGGCCGCGACCCTGCCGCGGATCCAGACCCCGGGCGTCGATCTGCGGGTGGTGGCCGGGACGGCATACGGCCGCCAATCGCCCGTCGGCGTGCTGTCACCGACGTTGTACGTCGCCGCCACGATGGACGCGGGCGCGACGCTGGAGGTCGACCCCGACCATCCCGAACGCGCCGCTTACGTCATGGAAGGAGCAATCGGGATCGGCGACCGCTCGTTTTCGGCGGGCACCATGGTCGTGCTGAACCCCGGCGCCATCGCGTTGCGGGCGCTGCAGCCGGCACGCCTGGTGATCGTCGGCGGCGGTCCGTTGGATGGCCCGCGGCACATCTGGTGGAACTTCGTCGCCAGCTCGGCCGAACAGATGGAGCAGGCCAGCCGCGATTGGCGCGATCGAAACCTGACCCGTTTCCCGAAGGTCCCCGGCGACGAGCAGGAATTCATCCCGCTGCCGGACCAGCCGCCGCCGCCGTTCCCGCCCGGAGAGGGCGGCGTCACCTTCAACCCATGAACGGGTCGTCCGCGCCACAGATGGCTCGGCAGACGGCTCGCAAAATGAAAACGGCGCCGCGGTGGGTGGTGCAGCGGAAACTGCACCAGCCGCGACGCCGTCGTACCTCGACTTCGGTTTCGTAACGCCGCTACCGCGTGGTCCCGGCGCCGGTCCCCCCCGACGGGGAGCCCGAGCTGCTCCTGCCCATGCCCGAGCTGTCCGGGGAGCCCGTCGTCCCCATGCTGCCCGTGCTACCGGTCGAGCCCGTGCTCCCCGCGCCGTAGCTCGACGACCCCGAGCCGTAGCTCGACGAACCCGGCGAGGCGCTGCTGCCCGAGCTCGAGGTGCCCGGCGTGCTGGTCGACGGCGACACAGAACCTGGCTGCGTCGGTCGGCGTGCCCAGACCCGAGCCGCTGGGAGTCGTGCTCCCGTTGGTCGAGTTCACGCCGCTGGCCCCCGTTCCGGCGCCGGTGTCGGTCGCGGTGCCGGCGGGCGGCGTGTCATTGAGCCCGCCCGTGGTGCCGTATCCCGGCCCCGAGTTCTCGGTCGCGCCCATGCTGCCAGAGCTGCCGACACCACCGCTGGTCCCCGAGCCGCTGGTCGCGGCGCCTGCGCCCGCTTGAGCCACGAGACGCCACCCCGCATACGGAGCACCCGCCGCGACCTGCGCCGCGGGAGCACGTGTTTCAATTGAAGGAGGCTGCGCCGCCGGCCCCTGCCCCACTGCCATCACTGGAAGAATGAACACCATGTCGTTTCCCTCCTTGGAAACGAATGTGTGCCTGCGTGGGCCCGTGGCCAGCCCTGGCATCCGTTCTTCCGAGATCCCCTGCCAAGGTCGCGGCGCAGCTCGGGCGTCGCGCGCGCCTCGAGCGTGTGCCGATCATTGCGTGAGCTGGCAGCCGCGCAGATCCTCGTCCTTGAACCAGTCGAAGATCGTGACCGCGGCGCGGGCGTAGGCGCCGTCGCCCCGCAGCCGCCCCGACCAGTTCGCGCCGCGATTGTTGGCGTGCAGGTGGCACCGAAAATCCACGTTCACGTCGGGGAGCACCGGCACCTCCACGTGAATCCCTCTGTTCACGCCGCGCAGATCGACGTCCAGCGTGAGGTGGGCCGGCAGCGCGCGCCACCAGGCGCCGCTCACGCGCGGTTTGGCGGCCGGCGGCGGCGACGACGACGCTGGCGCAGGCGCCGCCTTTTTGGCCGCCGCCTTCTTAGACGGATCGAGGACACCGCCCGAAACGCTGACCTGCCCGCCCACCGTCAGCTCGCCGCGCGCGTCGCCCGACAGGCGCAGCGAAGCGTCGACGTCGGGCAAATAGAGCTGCGAGGCCGGCGTGCCGATCGTCAGATCCGTCCCGGAGAACGGCACGTCGACGTCCGCCAAGCGAAACGGTGACAGCGACGCGACGCGCACGGCGGCCGGTGCGTCCGGCGTTCCCACGTGCACCACGCCCACCCCATCCAGCTGCACGTCGACGCCGGTCGTCCGAACGCGATCGCCGTGCGCCTCGACCGTCCCGCGCACACGCGCCACGGGCGTCGTCGGCGACAGGCGGACGGTGACGTCATCGAGCCGTGCGGTCCCGTCGAGGCGCGGCCCGGGCAACCCCGCCAAAGTGCCGCCGACCTGCACCTGGGCGCCGAGCCGGCCGCCAACCACGACCCCGCTCGGCAATCGGATGGGAAAACGCGCGGCGTCCAGCTGGCCTTCGAGGCGCAGCGCCAGCGCCGTCCGCGCCACGTCGTCGAGATCCAAGGTGGCACGGCCGCCGAGGCGCGCAACGAGACCGGCCGTCCGAACCGCGACGTCGGTGAGGGTCACCGCGGTGCCGTCGACGTCGAAGCGCCCGCCCGCGGGCAGCGTCAGCGGCGCGGGCCATGCGCCAGCCCGCACCACCAGATCGCGGGTCACGCGCAGAGCGCCGAGGCCGTGGGGCCGAACCATCGCGTCCTTTATGGCCAGGTCCAGATCCAGAACGCCGCTGGCGCCCTTCACGAACCGCGGCCACAGCTGCGGCCAGCGGGCCACGTCGACGGCGCCGCTCACGTGGCCGGAAGCGTCCGACCCGCGCACTCGGGCTTGCAGCTGCAGGCCGGTCAGGCCGGGACCGGCCACGGTGAGCTGCGCGTCCCCCTCGATCGGCGCGCCGGCGTGGTACGCCAGCGTGGCCCTCCCGCTGGTGGTGAGCGGCGCGCCCGCCAGCGGCGGCGGCAACCAGGCACCGAGCGCGCGATCGCGCGCGTCGATCTCTGCCTCGACCGACAGCGCGCCCCGGCGCTTGACCCGGGCGTGCAGGGTGACACCTGGATCGATGCTGGCGGTGACGTCACCGGCCTCGCCGGCGATCCGGAGCTGGGCGGCGACGTCCCCGATCGGCTTGTGCGCGACGGCCAGCCCCGCGACGGTGACTTTCCCCGAGATCGCCGGGCGTGCCGTGGTCCCGGTCAACGCCAGGTCCGCCCCGACCACCCCGGCCGCGGGCGGCAAGCCGGCGCGATCAATTCCAGGCACGGCCGCCAGCGGGTAGTCGCTCATGCCGACCGAAAGCCCCAGGCGATCGTCCGGCCCCAGACGGCCGCCCAGGCGGATGGCGCCACCCGCCGCGCGCTTCAGCTGAAACGGTGTCACGCGCAGGCCGCCATCCGAGGCCCACACCGCGTCGATCCGCTGGGGAAGGACAAAGCGCTGCCCCACAACCGCCAGCAGCGCGGGCGGCGGAAAGGCGAGCTTGAGCGTGACGCGCTCGAGGGTGCCTGCCGCGCTCGCCTGGACGCGCAGCGGTCCGGACGCGATCGTCTCCGGCACCCAGTCCTGCAGCGCCCCGACGGCCAGGCTGCCGTGGGCATCGACGCTGGAACGCGTCGGCTCGCCGCTGGCCGAGTCGCCCGGCAAGACCAGCTCGGCGTCGAGCGCGGCGGACAGGCCGCTCCAATCGATCCGCAGTCCGCGCAGCTGCATGATCCCCTTGGCCAACCGCACCCGTTCGATCGAAGCGTCCAGCGCGTCCGACGGATCCGGCGGACCGGGACGCCGACGCTGCTCGCGGCGCGCGGCCGCACCGATGCGCAGCTCGTAGGCGTCCGGCCCGCGGGGCGATCGGCGCCGGTCGAGGCGCAGGTCGGCGTCCGGAATGTCGACCTCCACGTCCGAAAACTTGGGCGCCAGCCGCGCCGTGGCGTGCAAGCGCCCGCGCAACTCCCCAGCCAGCACCGGTCGCAAGGCCGAGTCCAGCATCCGGGTGATCTCGACTCGGGCGAGGTTGACGCGCAGGTCCGCTCGACTGTCCGCCAGTCGCGCCGCGATCTTGACGGGCCCGCCGTCCACGTCCAGGAGCCCCTCGAGCCCACTGAATGGGCCGCGGACGAACGCGTGCAGGTCGCCGTCGACGCCGCGCGCCCAGCCACCGGTCGGGCGCCAGGCAGCTTGCAAACGAGCCAGCGCGTCGCCGAACGACGCCCAGCGGATCTCGGCGTCTAGCCCAGCCGGCGGCGGCGGGCGGCCGCCGGGCCCGGGGAAGATGTTCAGGAACGATGCGCGGCCAGACAGCCAAGACCGGCCGGTGAGGCCGCGAGCCACCTCCAGCGTCAGGTCCGTGGGCGCCGCGCGCAGGACCCCGACGCGCGTGATCGCCGCAGCGTCCAAGGGCACCACCGTGCGCCACGCGCTGCGGGGTCCGCCGATGCGGACAGAACCGCCGCGCGCCGCGACGTCGCGCGCCTCGAACAGAAACGCCGGATCGCCCCCGGCGGACAGCGACCCGACCGCCGCGGCTCCAGCCAAGCGTCATTCCCCAGGTGTCGAACGTCAGCTCGACGTCCAGGTCGGCCAGCTCGACCCGCCGCAGCGTCACCGACCCGCCGCCCGCGCGTCGCTTGCCCGCCGGGCGCGCGGCGTGCGGATCGACGCAGGCGGCACGGCCGGCCAGAGGCACCGCCCGAAACGCGTCCACTGTCCCCAGCCCGTCCGTGTCCAGGTCCAGCCGCCAGCGCCCCTGTGCGACGCGCAGCCAGGTGACGTCGACGACGCCGCCGCGATGAAAGGCGACCTCTGCCTCGATCCGGGCGGCGGCCGCGACGATCTGACCGTCCGGTCCCTTGATCTCCAGGTCGTCGACGGACACGGGGAATGGGCGCCCCAAGAGCAGGTCGATGGCGGCCGCCCACCCGGCACGCGCGCCGCCGATCCGGACCGTGCCGCACAGGGACGCCGTGGCGCGGGCCACCGCCCACCGCGCCACCGGACCGCGAAAAGCCAGCGGCAGCGCCACGACGGCCAGCACGAAGGCGCCTGCCAGCCCCGCCCCGAGTCGCAGGAGCAAGGTGGCGGTCCGATGCTGCCCGCGGCCGGTGGCCCGATCCATGTGCGGCCAAGCGTATCAGCTTCGCCGCGCTGCCCCCGGTCACGGCCGCCGGTTTCAGCCATTGGGCACCTTCGGTCGCCGGCGCAACAGTTCCCAAAACGCACTTCCGACAAGCGCGAGCGTGGCCATATTTTCGGCACAGACATGGCACGGGTTCGAGCGGACCGTCGCGGGGCCGGGCTCCGGCGCGCGCGCGTCACGCTCGCGTGGCACGGCTTGGTCTGCGTGGGGATATCCGTGGGGTGCGCGCATCAGGAGCAGCAACAGGCGCCAGTGATTCGCGATCTGCGCATCGACGGCACGCACGCGGTGTCGTCTCGGCAGATCAAAAAGAAAATCCTCAGCAGCAAGACCGGCTGGTGGCCGTTCGCGCACAAAGAGTACTTCGACCCGGTCACCTGGGAGGCGGACCTGAAGCGAATCGTGCGCCTCTACGTTTCGCGCGGCTTTTACCAGGCCCGCGTGGCGCACGACTCGGTCACGCCCGACGACAAGAACGGCGTTGCGCTGAAGGTGGCGGTCGATGAGGGTCAGCCGACCCACGTCGCCAGCTTGCAGCTGAGCGGCCTCGACGATCTGCCGCCGGCCGACCAGCAGGCGGCGCGCAGCGGGCTGGCTCTGCGCGCCGGCCAGGTCTTCGACGAGGGGGACTGGGAATCCAGCAAGAGCGGCGATCGTGGCCAAGCTCCGGGCGCGCGGCTACTACCGCGCCGCGGCCGCGGGCGAAGCGCTGGTCGGCCAGAGCTCGCACCAGGCCGAGCTCAGGATCGTCGTGCGCCCCGGCGTGCCGTACCGGTTCGGGGCCATCGACGTGAAGGCCGGGCCCGCAGGCGCGCATCCCGCCCGTGCTGGTCTGGGACCAGACGCGGCTGGCCATCGCCGACGGATCGCTCTTCAACGACGACGCGCTGGACGAGGCTCAGCGGCGCGTCTTCGGGATGGGCGTCTTCTCGACGGTGCGGGTCGTGCCGGGCACGCCGGACGAAGCGACCGCCCGCATCCCGATCGTGGTCACCGTGCGCGAAGCGCCGTTCCGGACGCTGCGCGGCGGCGCTGGGTTGAAGATCGACCAGATTCATCAAGAGGCGCGCCTCATCGGTGAATGGAGCCACCGCAACTTCGAGGGCGGCCTGCGCAAGCTGACCATCCACGCCGAGGTCGGCTGGGCGTTCCTGCCCGACATCTGGGCCGTCGCCGCCAACGACCTGTCGGTCGCGCCGCGCAACGGCCCGGTGTTCGACTTCAGCGTGTCGTTCGAACAGCCGCGGTTCCTGGGCCGCCCGTCGCTGCGCGAGCAGAACAGCGTCGAGCTGCAGCGCACGATCGAGCAGAGCTACAACAACATCGCCGGGCGCTTCGGCACCGGCGTGATCTGGCAGCCGCGGTCGCGCATCTCGATCTTCCCGGCCTATCGCCTGGAGGGCGACTACCTGAACGGCTCACCGATCAACAGCGCGGCGGCGGCGCCGCTGACGCTGGGCTGCGAGACCACGACGGGGTCGTGCCTGGTCTGGCTCTCGTACCTGGAACAGACCCTCACCTGGGACCACCGCGACAAGCCCATGGAGCCGCGCAAGGGCTTCTTCGCGACGCTGTCGCTGCAAGAGGGCGGCGGCCCGCTGCAGGGGAACTTCAGCTACCTGCGCGTGCTGCCCGACGTGCGCGGCTACTACAGCATCCTGGACGACGAGGCGCTGACCTTCGCGGGGCGGCTGCGGGTGGGCGAGCTTTGGCCGACCTCGGGCAACCCCGAGGACACGGCGGTCGTCACCCGGTTCTACGGCGGCGGCGCGACGTCGATGCGCGGCTTTTCCGACCGCCGGATGTCGCCCCTGCTGCTGGCGCCGGTGTCCGGGACCAAACCGCAGCTGTACGAGGCGGTCCCCATCGGCGGCAACGGCCTCATCGACGGCAGCTTCGAGGCGCGCTACTCGCTGACCGACAGCTGGCGGTTGGCCGGGTTCGTCGACTTCGGCCAGGTGACGACCGGCCTCGTCAAGCCAAGCGACGTTCCCAACATGTTGTGGGCGGTGGGGATCGGCGTCCGATACATCACCTCCATCGGGCCCATCCGCCTGGACCTGGGCCGGCTGCTGCCGTTCGGGACGCCGCCGCCGCTTTACGACCTGGATGCCACCGGCCAGCCCATGCAACATCCCCTATGAGCAGAACTGGAGCTGCTTCGGCCTCTTCGCCTCCCCGCCGTCGACGATGGCCACCATGGGCGTGAGGCTGGACAGCGCCTGCGCGCTGCAGATTTCGATCGGGGAGGCGTACTGAGCGATGCGGCGCGCGACACGGGTTGCCGGGAAGGTGGCGTTCGCGGTGGTGGCGGTCGTCGTTTCTGGCGATCGGCGGCCTGTGGACGTTCGCGCAGAGCGCGCGCGGCGGCGACCTGATCCGGCGCCTGGCGATGCGCGAGGTGAACGCCAAGATCGCCGGGGACATTGCCATCGAAGCGCTGCGGTTCGGCGGCAACCGGCTGACGCTGGGTGGCGTGGTTCTGAAGGATCCCGAGGGCGGCGGTGGTCGCGCGGGTCGCAGACCTCGACGTTCGAATCGCGACGCTGGCCCTGCTGCGCGGCCGCTTGCAAATCGACGAGCTGCGCATCGATCGCCCCGAGCTGCGCCTGGTGGCGGGGCCGCGCGGCTCGAACGTGTCGAGGGCGCTGGCCAGCCGGCAGCCGCCGCCACGCCGGCGCCTGCCGCTTCACCCAAGCTCGCGTCCAAGCGGGCCGGGATTCGTCATCGATCTGCGCCGCGTCGCGGTGCACGACGGCGACATCAGCGTGCGGTCCGGCGCGCCGCCCATCCATGTCGCAGGCGCTGACCGTCGACGGGCAACGCGCTATACGCGACCGGATCGCAGCAGGTCCGCACCGACCTGCGCGTGGCGGCCGTGGGCGCCCGCATCGAGGCGCGGGGCGGCGTGGATCTCGGTGCGCTGCGCGCGTCGCAGGACGGCTTCGTCTTGCGGGTGCACGACGTCAACCTGGCCGACCTCATGCGCGACACGCCGCAGTCGAGCGTCGCGATCAACGTCGACGCCTACGGCAGCAACGCCGCGCTGGACCTGCACGCCAGCTCCCCCGGGCTGGTGGTGAAGGGGCACGCCGCGACCGACGGGACGCACGTCGACGGCAAGCTGGGGATCGACGCGTCCGACCTGGCGGCGATGGCGCGCAGCCTGGCGCGCTGCCACCTGGCGCCGCCGCTTCAGCTGGCGGGCAGCGGGAGCGTCGACGTCGCGGTCAAGCGGGATCATCCACCACCCGGCGGTGAAGGTCGCTGCCCGCGTGCCGCACCTGACCTACCAGGACGACGCCGTGCGGGACCTGAAGCTCAGCGCGCGACTACCCCGCGTCGACAACCCGCAGGAGATCCGCCTCGACGTCACCGCCGCCGCCGTGCAGCTGGCGGATCGCCGCATCACCGGGCTGGAGGTCGCGCTGCACATCATCGGACCGCACATCACCGCCAACGCCCGGACGGCTGCGCCGTACCCGCTGGCCCTGACGGCCGACGGATGGCGCCTGGATCCCGACACGATGCGAATCGACGCGCTGACCTTGCGGTACCCCGGCGAGGCGTGGAGCCTGGCGGGCCCGACCAAGGTGGTGGCTGGCGACGGTCGTCTGGAAGTGGCCGGGCTGGACCTGCGCGGCCGCGGACAAAGAATTCGTGCCGACGTCCGCAAGGTGGGCGGTACCGGGCGAGCGCGGCTCGCCGTCTCGCACTTCGATCTCGGTCGGCTGCCGCGCCCGCTGGTTCCGCCGGCCGTGGCGGCGATCGGGAAGATCGACGTCCAGGCGGACGTCCGCTTCTCACCGTCACGCCTGCGCGGAAAGCTGGTCGCGCGGGCCGCGGGAACGGGCGTCGACGCCAACTTCGACATGCCGGCGTCCTGGCCGCCGCGCAATCCGTCGCAACCGCTGCGGCTGGCGCTGAAGACGCCCGAAACCGACCTGGGCGGGCTGGCCAAGATGGTCCAGACGATCACGGGCCGGCCGCTGCCGATCGCCGCCCGCGGGCGGGTGGCGCTGTCCGTCGACGCCGACGGCAGCGCCGCCAACCCGCGCGTCGCCGTGGCGTTGCGCGCCCGGGGGCTCGAATGTGGCCCAGCAGCCGATCGGCGACGTGGACCTGTCCCTCGACGGCCAGGGCGATCGGCCGATCGCGCTGCGGCTGCGCGCGAATGGCGCGCGGGGCGGCGTCGCTGGTCGGACCGGTGGACGTCACCGCGAAGATCGAGCGCGTCGATCCGCAGCCTGCTTCATCGTCCGCCCACCGGCGAAACGATCGGCCGCCTGCCCTTCGAAGCCAAGGTCGATCTGGTGCGCCTGTCGCTGCCCGCCGTGGGCAAGCTGCTGAACCCGCCCGTCGCCGTTCAGGGGACGGTGTCCCTGCACGCCGACGTGCGCGGCACCGTACAAAAGCCCCACGGGACACTGGCGGTCGACCTGATGAGCGTCAAGACCGACAAGATTCCGGCAACCGACGCGCGCGTCGAGGCCACGCTGGACGACGCGACCCAGGTCAACGTACGGGTCGTGCAGGCCGGCCACGCGCTGCTGGCGCTCAAGGCGCACGCGGCGGCCGGGCTGGACGCCCTACGCGATCGCGCCGCCTGGGCGGGGATTCCCATCCGCGTGCGCGCGGTCGTCGGCCCGCTGGCCATGACCCACGCCGGTCTGCCGCGGCCGGACGAGCCGAACGTCACCCGCTCCGAGCTGCACGGCCAGCTTCACGCGGACCTCGCTGTCGACGGCACCCTGCGCGCGCCGCACGTCTTGGCCCACGTCCAGGCCGACGACCTGCGGCTGGACAAGCTGCCGGTCGGGTACGCGCGCCTGACCGCCCGGTACGAGCACGAACAGGCGAACTGGATGTGCTGGTCGCGTCAGCAAACGGAGGCAAGCTGACGGTCGGCGCGGGCGTCCACGCCGATCTGGGCCTGCCGGCCCTGCTGGCAAACACACCTCGATCCGCAGCAGCTTCCGTTCACGCTGGTCCTGAAAGCGCAGCAGCTCGATCTACGTGGGTTGTCGGGGATGAGCGCGATGTTGCCGCGGGCGGGCGGCCTGCTGGATCTCGACCTTCAGGCCCGCGGCACCGCGCGCGACCCGCGATTTTCAGGGCGCGTCGAATGCACGCGTTGCGAGCTGGAGGTGGACGGAATGGGCGACTTCAAGGACGTCCATCTGGCGCTGCACGCCGACACCAACAAGATCGTGCTCGACGAGCTGACGGCCAAGAGCGGCGGCGGGCACGCCCGCGTGACGGCGGCGCTGTCGCGCGCCTCTGGGCATGGCGCCTACGAGCTGTCCGGGTCGGTCGACGCGACCACCATGCCCGTCTATCAGGAGGGGCAGCCGCTGGCGACGCTGACGCTGAACGCCGCGCTGTCGGGGTCGGCCGGAGACGAACGCGCGCGCGCCAAGATCGACATCCGCGAGGCGCGCATTCATCTGTCGGACGACAAGCGCAAGAACCTGCAGCCGCTGAAGGCGCCGGCCGACATCGTCATCATGCAGGACGGGCGGCCCATCAACCGCACGCAGGCCAAGCGGCTGCGCGGGCTGACCGAGCGGCTGGATCGGTTGCGCGACGCGGACACGGCGGCGGCCGCGGGCGTGGCGGGCGGAAAAGCCGGCTGGCGTGCCGTCACCCCAGCCGGCCGCGGCGCCGACCGGCGGTGTCGGGCCCTGGCGGAGCCTCCTCATCGTGGTGAACGCGCCGCACAAGCTGTGGGTCTCCGGCCACGACGCGAACATCGAGCTGGGGCTGGCGCCGAACTTCCGGGTGCGCGTGGGCAACGAGGTGGAGATCTTCGGCCAGGTGCTGGTGCGGCGCGGGCGAATCGACGCCTTCGGGCGCCGATTCGACCTCAAGAGCGACACGACCCTGGAGTTCGGCGGCCCACCCGAGCGGCCGATCCTGGACGTCACGGCCCAGTACCGGAACGACGTCGAAGACGTCACGGTGCTGCTGACCGCCAGGGGCCCGCTCGATCACCTGACCATCGACGTGACGTCGCCAAATCACCCGGAGCTCAGCCGGTCACAGCTCTTCACGCTGATCATCACCGGCCACGTGCAGTTCGGCGACAGCGGCAGCGGTGGATCCAGCGGCTCGGCCGCCGCGAACGAAGCTTCCGCCCTGATCGCCGGCGCCATCGCGGGCGGGCTGCAGAAGACGCTTGGCCAAGCGCCTTCCGCTGGACGTGCTGACCATCGATGCCGGCAGCAGCGGCGGCTTGAGCGGCACCCAGTTCGAAGCGGGCCGCTACGTCACGGATCGCCTGTACGTCGGCTATGTCGGGCGGATCGGCGCCGACCCAAGCCGCTACCAGAACAAGAACGCCGTGCACGTCGAGTACCAACTGGGCGCCCGCTGGGAGTTCGCCGGTGAATACGGCGACGTCGGCACCGGCTCGGCCGACATCATGTGGAAAAAGAGCTACTGAACCCTTTTCGGCGTCCGGTGGTAAAAGGGCGGCCATTCGATGGCCCGCATCCTGGTGATCGAGGACGAGAAGGACCTGCAGGAGGTTCTGGCGTACAACCTGCGCCAGGCCGGCCACACACCGATTCTGGTCGGCGGGGGCCGCGATGCCGTCGCGGCGGTGAATGAGCATCGCCCCGACCTGGTGCTCTTGGACCTGATGTTGCCGGACGTCTCGGGCATCGAAATCTGCCGCCGCGTGAAGGGCGCGCCCGCGACCAAAGACATCCCCATCGTGATGGTCACCGCCAAAGGGGACGAGGTCGACCGGGTGGTCGGGTTCGAGCTGGGCGCCGACGACTACGTCGTCAAGCCGTACAGCCTGCGCGAGCTGCTGCTGCGCATCGAGGCGGTGCTGCGGCGGACCGCCCCGCCGCCCGCGGCCGGGGCGCACGGCGTGATGGTGTTCGGCAAGCTGCGCGTCGACCGCGACGCCCACCGGGTCTGGGTCGAGGAACGCGAGGTGACGCTGACCGCGCTGGAGTTGCGGCTGCTCTCGACGCTGCTCGAGCGCCGGGGCCGCGTGCAGTCGCGCCCTGCCCTGCTGGACGACGTGTGGGGGATGAGCGGCGACGTGACGACCCGGACGGTCGATACGCACGTCAAACGCCTTCGCGAGAAGTTGGGCGGCGCGGGCGCGTACATCGAGACCGTCCGCGGCGTCGGGTATCGGTTCACGCCGGCCAGCGACCACGCGGCGGCGATCGGCGGCGGTGGCGGCGACGTCGACGGCGGCGCATGAAGCTGAATCTGCGCGGCAAGCTGTTTGCCGTCTCGCTGGCGATCATCGGCTTTTCGATCCTCTCGGCCGAGCTGTCCCTGCGCCCCGCCATCGAAGACAATCTGCAGGATCGCATCCGAGCGGACCTGTTCGCGCGCCTGGCCTTGATCGAGCTGACCACGCGCACGCAGACCGATCTGGATCGCGCCCACTGGGACGCGCTGGCCGACCAGCTCGAGCGCCGCCGGCCGCGTCACCTTCATCGACGCCAGCGGCGATCTGCTGGGCGACTCGCAGGTGCCGCTGGCGGCAGCTGGCGCAGGTCGAGAATCACCGCCAGCGGCCCGAGGTCGCGGCCGCGCTGGCGGGCAGCCCGGGGACGGCCACCCGCAGCAGCGGCACGGTCCACCAGCGGCTGCTGTACGCCGCGATTCCGCTTGACGCTGCCGGGCGGCGGGCGCGGCGCGGCGCGGCTGGCGGTGCCGCTGGACGACATCGACGCCGCCGTGCGGCAGGTGCAGCACATCCTGGCCGTGGCCCTGCTGGTGGCGCTGGTCATCGCGGCCATCATCTCGATGGCGGCGGCTCAGATCCTGTCGCGGGCGCTGGGCCGGATGACCGACGCCGCGCGCCGGATGGCGGCCGGCGACCTGGGCGTCCGCACCCGGCCGACCGGCCGCGACGAGATCGCCTCTCTGGGACGCGCGCTGGACGTCATGGCCGGGAACCTGGCGTCGACGCTGACGGCGCTGCGATCCGAACGCGATCTGCTGGGCGTCATCCTGCAGTCGATGCAGGAGAGCGTGCTGGTGCTGGACCCGCAAAACAGGATGCTGCTGGTGAACCCGGCGCTGCGGGCGACGTTCGCGCTGGGCCCGGACGCCGAGGGGCGGGCGGCGCTGGAGTTGATCCGGAACGCCGATCTGCACGCGATCCTGGACCGCGCGCGGTCGGGCGGCGGCGCCGTGACCGGCGAGATCGAGGTGACGGGGCCGAAGCCGCGGCGCTTGCTGGTCCACGCGGCGGCGCTGCCCGGCCATCGACCGCAAGCCCCAGGGCATCCTGGCGGTGTTCGTCGACGTCAGCGAGATCCGCCGCCTGGAAACGCTTGCGCAAGGATTTCGTCGCCAACGTCTCGCACGAGCTGCGGACGCCCATCACGGCGGTCCGCTCGGCGGTCGATACCTTGCGGCTCACGCTGTCGGACGATCCGGACGCGTCCGGGCGGTTCGTCGACATCATCGATCGCAACGCCCAGCGGCTCGGCTCGCTGGTCGAGGACCTGCTGGATCTGTCGCGGATCGAGTCCAAGGAGTACCGGCCGGAGGCCACGCCGGTCGCCCTGCGCGCCGTCTCGGAGCAGGTGTTGGGGCTGCTGCGCCCGCGCATCGAGGAGAAGACGTTCGAGGTCCGCAACGAAATCGCCGGCCGACCTGCCGCCAGCCCGCGCAGATCGAAAGGGGCTGGAGCAGGTGTTCACGAATCTGCTCGACAACGCCGTCAAGTATTGCGGGCCCGGTACGCGTCGTCTCCCTGCGCGCGCAGCGAGACGGCAATCAGCTTCGCGTCGAGGTCGCCGACACGGGCCCGGGCATCGAGCCGCGCCACCTGCCGCGCCTCTTCGAGCGCTTCTATCGGGTCGACAGCGGCCGCTCGCGCGAGATGGGCGGCACCGGGCTGGGTCTGTCGATCGTCAAGCACCTGGTCGAGGCGATGGGCGGCACGCTGGGCGTCGACAGCCGACCCGGCAAGGGCGCAACCTTCTGGTTCAACCTGCCCGTCTTCGAGGCGCGGCTGGATTCCCGTTGATCTGCAGCGTAATCGGGGTTGTCACTGAGTTGTAACAATGCCGTGGCTGAACTGTGGCAACGTTCCCGGCTCCTGGACCATGTCGGCCGCCAAGCGCACTCTTCACCGCGTCGTCCGCGCATGGATCAAGGGGGTCGGGACGGCACCGCAGCTGCTGCGTGCCTGTGAGACCTGCGGCGAGAAGGCCTGGGCGCCGCTGGACGGCGCCATCCACCGCGCGACGCTGGATGCCCGGCTGCCGAACGGAGCGCGGGCGGACCTGCTTTTGACGGATGCAGACGGCGGCGTCCGTCTGGTCGTTCAGCTCGACGGGAGGAGCCGGCTGCCGAACCGAGTCGACGCGCGGTCCGGCCTGCCGCTCGTCGTCGTGCGCCGCGCGAGCGTGGCGGCCGATCCATCGCGGTGGTACACGGCGCGCGAGCACAACTTGCCCGGCTTTCGCTGCCGGTGCGCGGGGGCGCGATCGCTGAACGTCGACGATGACTTCTCGCTGCGCGCGATCGGCTGCCCGATTCACCTCCGCCACGACGGCACCCAGTACTTCGCGCGCGTGATCGAAGATTGCGGGCGCTGCGCCTTCTTCGTCGGCATCGGCTACACCGGTGTCGACCGCCGGCGCATCGAGCTCAAGTGCGGGTTCGGCGTGCCGCACCCGGAGCGGCGGCCACCGGCGACGGTTCCCGCCAGCGACGTTCTGCCGCGTCTTCAAATCGTGGCGCGATCGTAACCCTCTGCCCGCGCGGCGTCGGCGATCATGCCGGCACACACGGAGGAGGAACGAGATGTTCGATTTCGACGTGCGCGCAAATGCAGGGGACGCAGAGGCGGTGCGCGCCCGCTTGGGTGGAGAGACCTTCGCGATCACCACGTTGTGCCTGGATGTTCCAGTCGGACAGATCCCGCGCGGCCCGGCGCTGATCCTGTCGCCCGAAGCTGGGGTCGCGGCGGCGATGGCCGCCATGCGGCGCCGGGGGGCCCGCGCCGCGATCGTCGTGCAAAACCACCGTCCCGTCGGCGTGGTCACCGATCGCGACATTTTGAACGCCTGCGGGGACAGCCAGGATTTGCACGTCGTCGCCGTGGGAACAATCATGTCGCCGTGCGATGAGCCGCTGCGGGAGACCGACACCGTCGCGGACGCGCTGCGCGCGATGTGCGCGCGTCGCAGCTGGCATCTTCCCATCGTGTGCCGGCGCGGTCTCTTCCTGGGCGCGCTGGACATGGCGGACATCTCGCTGTGGCTGCGCGACCGGATGACGTTGATGTCCGTCGACGCGGCGTTCGCCGCGGCGCGGCGCCAGCAGCTAGGCCGACGCGCCGTCGCGCTCGCCCAATGCGCGGCGGCAATGCGCGATCCGCTCGTCCACACGCGGCGTTCGTCGGGGCCCAGCGCCGCCGCGCAGCTGTGCAGAATGCTGCGTGACAGCTCGAGGCAGTCGCGCCATTCGCCGCGCGCGTAGTGGATCTCGGCGTAGCGGTTCCAGACCCTGAACTGGTCGCGAAGCCGCACCCAGTCGGGCGGGAGCTTCATCTGGACGGGCGCCGCCCGGCGAAGCACGGCCGCGATGCGCAAAAGCAGCTCCTGCATGCTGAACGGCTTGACGACGTAGTCGTCCGCGCCAACCGCCAGCCCGCGCACGCGCGACTCGGGTGACGAGCGCGCCGTCACAGAACACGATCGGGACTTCCTTGGTGCGCGGGGCGGCGCGCAAGCGCCGGCAGACCTCGACGCCGTCGATGTCGGGGAGCATCTGGTCCAGCAGCACCAGGTCCGGCAGTTGGCGCTCGACCTCGGCCAGGGCGTCGCTGCCGGTCAAGGCCGCGACCGGCTGGTAGCCGGCCAGGCGCAATCCCTCCCGAAGGGCCTCGTTGATATCCGGATCGTCGTCGACCACCAGCACACGAAACATCGCCATTCACAGATTACGCGACGCACGGGGATCCCCGTCGTGACGTTCGGGTGACGGTGCGCATCACGCGATGCGACGGGCAGCCGTAACGAAAACGTCACCGGGGTGTCAACGATTCCACGCGGTCGCAACACTTCATTTTGGGCGCGCGTTCTGCGTTGACCCCCTCATTGCCGCCGCGATACGGGTCCTGGCGCACACAACGAACTCATTCGGAGGACCTCAATGAACCGCCCTAACCGCTTTGCAGCGTGTGGCTTCGGTGCGGCAGCCCTGCTGCTCGCATCCGCCGCACAGGCGCAGACCACCCAGGTGATGTGCAACGACACCACCATGATCCCGAACCCGATCATCCTGACGGGCTCCAGCGCATTCGAGGCTACGGTCAAGCAGTTCGCGGCCAAGCTTCTCGCCGAGACGACGCCGACCAGCATCATCTACCAGGTGCCCGGCTCTTGCTCGGGCGTGGCGAACTTCTCGGCCGCGCTGACCGGCACGGCCCACTACTACACGCTGGACACGACCAAGACGCCGGCGGCGCTGGTCTCAGAACACCTGTACATTCGGCGCCGGCCAGATGGCCGACGTCGCGATCTCGGACGTCTTCTACGATTCGTGCACGAACGTCCCGCAGCCGATCCCGGCGACGCTCAAGGACTTCCCGGGCCCGGTGCAGGCGATGCTGTTCGTCGTCCCGAAGGCCAACACGACGACCCAGTACCTGACGGCCGCCGAGGCCGCCGCCCTCTACGGTTGCGGCGCGGGCGCCCAGGTCGCCGGATTCACCGAGGCCGGCGGCATCTACTGCCGCGATCCGAACTCGGGCACCCAGATCACCGTCGCCAAGAACATCCAGGTGCCGGCCTCGGCGACCTGTTCCGCCGACTCTGCGTGCTCGTCGACGAGCGGAACGGGCGGCGTCATCACCGGCGTCGAGAGCTACAGCAACCCGCAGGCGGCCATCGGGTTCATCAGCGCCGACGCGTTCGACGCCGTGGGCAGCACGCCCGCAGACGACGCCGCGGACGCAGATTGTCCGAGCTGGCCTTCCAGTGGTACGGGCAGACGCAAGGCCTACTACGCCGACTCCGATCCCGTCGGCCTTCGACCGCCGGAACGTCCGCGACGGTCACTACGCCATCTGGGGATACGAGCACATGCTGGCCACCGTCGACGGGTCGGGCGCCATCACGAACCCGAAGGCCGCCAACTTCATCGGCTGGATCAACGGCACCAAGGTCGACCCCAGCTTCGACCCGGTGGTGGTCGAGGCCGGCGCCGGCACGATCCCGACCTGCGCGATGAAGGTGCAGCGCTACACGGACGGCGGGCCGCTGGACAACTACACGCCCGCCGATCCCTGCGGCTGCGCGTTCGAAGCGGCCGTGACCAAGACGACCCCCGCCGGCTGCGCCGCGTGCACCGGGACCGGGGCCAGCACCTGCACCGGCGGCAAGAGCTGCCACCACGGCTTCTGCGAGTGAAAGGGACAGACCAATGCGTAACTCGATGACGAAATTCGTTCTTCTGATTGCGTTGGGCGGCGTCCCGATGCTGGCCTGCTCCTCCTCTTCGAATTCATCCGGCACCGGTGGCACGGGCGGACATCTCACGGGCACGGGCGGCCAGCGGGTTCGGGCGCGGCCGGTTCGGGCGCGGCTGGTTCGGGCGCGGCTGGCCAGGGCGGCGGCAGGCGTCGCGGGCAGTGGCGGAACTGAGGCGGTGAGGCGCGCGGGCGGCGGCGGGGCCGGCGGGGCGGGTGGCAGCGGCAACGCGGGCGGCGCGCCGGCCGTCAATGCCGCGATCATCAATGCCCCGACCAGCGGCGGCGTCACGCCGACGCGCGCGGCACCGACGGTCACGTACCCGACCTGCCCGTAGCGGCAGGTCCACGCATCCCTCGCTCGCCTCGACAGGCGGGCGAGGGATGGAGGTGATAGCTCTCTTATGTCCTCGAATTTCAGCAGAACGCACCGCGCACGTCTGGTTCGCCACGGTTGGTTGGTGGCGCTGTTGCTCTCGGGTACCGCGCAGGCGGCCACCGGGCAAGAACCGCCGGGGCATCCGGCGTCGGGCACTGAACAGCCAGCCGCGGCGCCGGCCGTTCCGCCGGATGCCGCCGCCGAAGCTGCCGCGCGTGCGGCCGCGGCGGATGCGGCCCGCGAGCAGCAGGCCCAGGCCAAGCAAGTCGCCGATCTGCGTCGCCGGCTGGAAGGCCTCAGCGCGGAGATGGAAAGGGATCGTCAGGTGCGCGCGACCGCGGACGCGGCGGTTGCCGCGGAGGTCGAGACGCTGTCCACCCAGGCCAGGCAGGCGCCCCCGGGCGTTCTGACGGCGCGCCTGGGCCTCAGCTTGACTGGCTACCTGCAGGCGGACTGGATCGTCGCCAACCAGCTCTCGCAGGATCAGCTGAGCCCGTCGGGCGCCCCCCTGAATCAGAACCAGTTCTACATCCGGCGCGCGCGGCTTCGCGCCGCCATCGATCGCTGGTGGGTCGCCGGGCTGATCGAGTTCGACGGCAGCACCCTCAACGGTCCTCAGGCGCGCATCATCGGCGCGGAGGCCTCGCTGAAGTGGCCGGCCCAGCGCGGCCCCGAGCTCCCCGTGGTCATGGCCACCCTGGGTCTCTTCAAGATCCCGTTCGGGTTCGAGGTTGGCCAGAGCGATCGCGAGCGGCTGTTTCTGGAGCGGTCCACCGCCGAGCGGGCCCTGTTCCCCGGCGAATACGACGCCGGCGCGCGCCTGATGGGCGGGTGGCGCTTTGCCCGCTATTCCCTGGCCGTCATGAACGGCGAGCCGATCGGCGAGCGGACGTTCGCGCTGCGCGATCCGAACAACGGCAAGGACTTCGTCGGGCGCGTCGGGATCGACACGCCGATCACGTCGCGTGTCTGGGTGGCGGGCGGGTTCTCGGGTTTGTCCGGCAAGGGCTTTCACGCCGGCACGCCGGCCAGCAAGCCGACCGTGCAGTGGAACGATCTCAACGGCAACGGCGTCCTCGACACAGGCGAGGTCGTGGTGATCGCCGGCGTCTCCGCCGTTCCGTCGCAAAGCTTCTCTCGATTCGCCTACGGCGGCGACCTTCGCCTGGGTGTGACGGTGCCGGGGCTGGGCGCGACCACCGTCTACACCGAGATCTACTGGGCCAAGAACCTGGATCGCGGCATCCTGCCCGCCGATCCGATCGCCTTCGGGCGCGACTACCGCGAGCTGGGCCTCTACGCGGGCATCACCCAGGATCTGGGGCCGCACGCGCTCGTCGGTGTTCGCTACGACTTCTACAACCCGGACGCCGATTCGGTGAACCAGGTGATGGGCGCGACCACGCCGACCGCGCTGTCGTACCAGACCGTCGCGTTCGCCGCCGCGCTGCGCGGCGTATCGGGGCGTCTGATCGCAGAGTTCGATCTCAATCGCAATCACAACGGCCGAAACGCCGAGGGCCAGCCGACGAACCTGGCGTCGAACACGTTCGCGCTGCGGGGCGAGGTGACCTTCTGATGATGATGATGCGGCGGCTGGCGCTGTATCTGTTGCTCGGGGGAGCCGCCGGTTGCGGGGGCGCCAGCGGCGATCCTGGGCTGACGGCCTACCTGCGCCTCTCGGGCGCGCAGTACGTGCCGGGCGCACTGGCCGCGCAGAGCGACGCCACCGCGCCGCTGGTCACCAGCGTGAACCTGCTGACCACCAAGGTCGCGCCGGGGCTGCAGAACCTGCCGCTGTCGGGCGACGTCCACGAGGGCAGCAGCGTGCTCGTCGGCCTGGCGGGCGACACGGGGCACTGGATCGTTCCGGCCACGGTCGCCGATTTTCAGATGCCGGGCGACTTCCTGTTTCAGACCAAGATGTCTCTGTCGCCGGAGGTCCCCGCGGGGACACAGACCCTGCTCTTACGGGGGGTCGACGCGCAGGGCATCGTCGGTCCCGCCCAGCAAGTGGCGCTGAATGTCAGCCCGGTTGTGCCGGCCGGCGCGCTGGTGATCAGCCTGACCTGGGACACGGAAGCCGACCTGGACCTGCACGTCGTGGCGCCGAATCCGGCCGACCCGACGACGCCGATCGAGATCTGGTCGAAGACGCCCGTCGGCGTGCCGCCCCACGTCGCCGGGGACGCCGCCGCTGGCCGGCGCGGAACTGACCGCCGCCATCGGTACGGCCGGAAAGCTGGACTTCGACTCCAACGCGAACTGCGTCATCGACGGCCGCCGCCAGGAGGATGTCGTATTCGCCGAGGGGCCGCCACCCGGGGACTACATCGTGCGCGTCGACGCCTTCTCTTTGTGCGGCCAAGTCGACGCCCAGTGGCAGGTGACGGCCGCCCTGGGCGACGGGACCCCGGCGGGTTCCGCGCGATGGGAAGCGACAGACGCGGACACGCGGGGGAGCCACAGCGCCGGGGCCGGCCGCACGGCGTTCACGTTCCACATCTACTGAGTCGGAGCCGAAACAGGGGAAGAACCATGAATTCAAATGTGCTCATGCAGAAACTGGTGTTCGTCGCGAACATCGCCAGCCAGGCGGTGCTGTACGTGCTGCTGGCGCTGTCGGTCCTGTCGATCGGCGTCATCATCGAGCGCTGGGTCTACTTCTTCAAACGCCGCGACGACATGGACAGGCTGTCGGATCGCCTGCGCAAGGCGTTCGGTCGCGCGCGACGTCGGGGCGGCCCGCAAGGTGCTGAGCGAGAGCAAGTCCGTCGAGGCGGCCATCGTCCGCGAGGCGCTGGAGTGGCACCAGGACGGCCCGGACGCCGTCGAGCAGATCCTGGCCAAGGGGACCCGCCTGCGCCGCAAGGCCTTCGAGGGGGGGCTGCTGTTCCTGGGAACGCTGGGGAACAACGCGCCGTTCATCGGGCTCTTCGGCACGGTGTTGGGCATCGTCACTGCCTTTCGCGAGCTGGGGAACAACCAGATGGGCGCGATGGGCAACGTGATGAGCGGCATCGCCGAGGCGCTGATCGCGACGGCGGTCGGCATCATGGTCGCGCTGCCCGCCGTCATCTTCTACAACGTCTTTCAGAAGAAGGGCTCCGACATCGAGGAGAACGCGGCGGCGCTGGGCAACGTCGTCATCGCGGCGATGCGCGCCCACCCCACCGCACAAGTCGGTGGTGGCGGACGGCGCCGAGCGCAACGGCCGCAGCGCCGAGGTGGAGGCGTAGATGGCCGGCACCATGGCGGGCGGCCGCGGCCGCGCCCGCACGATCGCGCAGATCAACGTCACCCCGCTGGTCGACGTCGTTCTGGTGTTGCTGGTCATCTTGATGGTCGCGTCGACCTACATCGTCGCGCAGACGCTGAAGGTGCAGCTGCCGCGCGCCAAGTCCACCGACGGCACGGCCGAGAAGCCGACCAAGGTCGAGATCCTCAAGGACGGCAAGCTGCGCTGGAACGAGCAGCCGGTCGCCGGAATCGGAGCTGGCCGGCAAGATGAAGGCGGCCGTCGACGCGGACGCCGAGATGAGCCTGGTCGTCAGCGCCGACAAAGAGGTCATGCACGGCAACGTCGTCCACGTGCTGGATTTGGCCAAGCTGGCGGGGATCACGAAGTTCGCGATCAACGTTCAGCAGGCCGGAGAGTAATCGTTTGCGACTGCCCACGGTCATCGTCTCCGTGGTGCTGCACGTCGGCGCTGGCGGGCGGCCTGATCGCGGTCGCCCAGAAGCGTGAGCTGCGGCGGCGCGCCATCCAGGTGGCCGTCACCGAGGAGAAGAAGAAGCCGAAGCCGGCCAAACCGCCCGCACGCGCCCAAGCCGATCGTGCACCCGGCGATCGCCAAGGCCGCGCCGGTGGCCAAGACCGCACCGTCGTCGGCGCCCGCGCCCCAGGGCGGCTGCGGCGCCGGTGGCCATGAACCTGGCCATGTCGAACAGCGCCATGGACATCGGCCCCGGCATTGGGCTCGAGGGGCGCGCCCCCAAGGCGGCGGCCGCCGCCCCCGTGAAGGTCGCCTCGGCGTTGTCTGAAAGGCGCACCCAGCGGACTCGCGAGGAGGCCGGCCAGTCCGCGTGCGCCGAGGAGCCGACCAAGCCCGAGGTCGAGGTGCAGGCGCCCGCGATCGACTACACCGTCTACCCGCAGGCGCAGGCCGACGGCATCGAGGGGAAGTTCAAGGCGCGCCTCACCATCGGCGCCAACGGCGAGGTCGAGTCCGTCAGCGTGGTCGCCGGGTTGGAGCCTGCGTTCGACGCGGCGATCGTGGCGGCGCTGAAGCGCTGGCGCTTCAGGCCCGCGATGGCGTGCGGCAAGCCGGTGGCGGGTGCCGTCGTCCCCTTCAGCGCCAGGTTCGAGCTGGGCGACTAGCAGATGAGGCGCACACTGTCTTTGATCGCTCTGACGGTCGTCGCCGGAGCGCTGGCGCCGACTGCCCGCGCGCAGAATGCGGAGGCTCCCGCCGTCACCAAGCCGCCCAAGTTGGTGAAGTTCGTGCCGGCCGTCTACCCGCCTGACAAGCACGCCGCGCAGATCACCGCCTCGGTGTTGCTGTCCATCGAGATTGGCGACGACGGGAAGGTGGGCGAGGTCGAGGTGATCACGGGGGCGGCGACGCCCGACTTCGACGCGGCGGCGGTGGCGGCGGCGAAGCAGTTCGTGTTCGAGGCGGCCGAGATCGACGGCCAGCCGGCGCCCGTGAAGATCACCTACCGCTACGACTTCAAGATCGTCGAGCAGATCGTCAAGGCCGGGCCGCAGATCAACTTCGACGGAACGGTGGTCGAGCGCCTGAGCAAGAAGCCGCTGGCGCACGTGGCGGTCAAGATCGTCGACCTGGACGGCGTGACGGGCGTGACCGGCGACGACGGCGGGTTCGCGTTCACGGACGTTCCGCCGGGAAAGCACAAGGTGCAGCTCTCGCACCCGCGCCTCGTCACCGTGGTGACCGAGGAGACCATCGCGCCAGGCAAGCGGCGCACGGTGAAGTACCTGGTCGAAGAGCGCGACGACGACGACCAGGGGATCGCGATCGTGGTGCGCGCGCCGCGCATCAAGAAGGAGGCCGTCGAGACGCGCATCCGCACCGAGGAAGCGCGGCGCGTCCCGGGGACGCAGGGCGACACGCTGAAGGTGGTGCAGAACTTGCCCGGCGTCGCGCGGTCGTCGTTCGGGTCGGGCGACCTCATCATCTGGGGGTCGGCGGCCAACGAGACCAAGGTCAACGTCGACGGCGTCCAGATCCCGTCGCTGTACCACGTGGGCGGGTTCCGCTCGACGATCAACTCCGACCTGGTGCGGTCGATCGACCTGGCGCCCGGATCGTACGGCGCCGAATACGGCCGCGGCCTGGGTGGGCTGGTGCGGATCGACCTGGGCCCGCTGACCAAGGCGGGCGTGCACGGGTACGCGGCGGCGGACGTGCTGGACACATCGGCGCTGGTTTCGTGGGCGGCGACGCCGCGGCTGCGGCTGGCGGTGGCCGGGCGAATCAGCTACCTGGATCAGGCGTTACCGCTGGTGACGTCGGCGGACGTGGGCGATTTCGTCCCCATCCCCAAGTACGACGATTACCAGGCGCGGGCCACCTGGTCGCTGCGGCCGGACGAAGAGCTGGCGCTCACCTTCCTGGCGTCGGACGACCACCTGCGCCGGGCGATTCCGTCCGACGATCCGACGGAGGTCCGCAGCGAGAACACCGACACCGGCTGGAAGCGCATCTTCCTGCGGTACACGCGCCTGCTGCCGGACGGCGCGTCGGTCGTGGTCACACCGTCATTCGGCTACGACACCGCCGACCAGCGCCTGCAGTTCGGCGACACGCCCGTGAATCTACAGAACCGCACCTACCAGTACGGCTTGCGGGCCAGCTACCGGCGCCGCGTCGCCCCATCGACCACCCTCTCCTTCGGCATCGACATGCTGGCCCGTTCATCAACCTTGGAGCGAATCGGCTCCCTGACGCTGCCGGCTCGCGAGGGCGACATCACGGTGTTTGGCCTGCCGCCCCGCAACGACATCGCCGTCGATCACTGGAACGCGCTCGTCATCGACACCGCCCCCTACATCACCGCCGAAATCAACCTTGGTAGGTTGTCGCTGGTGCCGGGGCTCCGGTTCGAGCCGGTGTTGATCGAGGGGAGCCCCAGCCTGCCGGCGGGCGGAACGACGCCGCCGCACGGGTACGCGAGCTTCTCGTTGCCCATCAACCCCGTCGACCAGCTCCCCGGGGATCCGCTGTCGCGCGGCATTCGGGCGGCCAAGGTTTTCGCCTACTTGCCCAACCCACGGGTGGCGGCGGCCTACCGCGCCACCCGGCGGCTGACCCTGACGGCAGGCGGCGGCATTTACGGCCAGCCACCGGACCCGCAGGACCTGAGCCCGGTGTTCGGCAACCCGACGGTGCACCTGTCCCGCGCCGCGCACCTCTCGGGCGGCTTCTCATTCAGGTTGCGGCCAACGCTGACGCTGGAGGTGATCGGGTTTTACAAGCGCTTCTGGGACCTGGTGTCGCGCAACGAAAACCCTTCGCCGCCCATCGCGGCGACGCTGGTCCAGGACGAGATCGGCAAGGCTTACGGCGGCCAGCTTCTTCTTCGGCAAGAGCTGCTCCACGGTTTCTTCGGGTGGATCACCTACTCGCTGACCCGCAGCCAGCGGCGCGACCACCCGGACAGCGCCTGGCGTCTCTTCGACTTCGATCAGACCCAGGCGCTGGGCATCGTCGCCAGTTATCAACCTGGGAGAGGGTGGGACCTTGGCGCGCGGTTCCGGTACACGACGGGGTTTCCGCGGACGCCGGTGGTGGGCAGCACCTACGACGTCATCAACAACCAGTACGCCCGATCTTCGGCGCGCAGAACACCATCCGGATTCCGTCGTTCTATCAACTGGACGTGCGGCTGGAGAAGTCGTTCATTTACCGGCGCCTGAAGGTGAACGCCTTCCTGGACGTTCAGAACGTCACCAACCGGTCGAACCCCGAAGAGATCATCTACAACTACGATTATTCGCGGCGCGCCTACATCACGGGGTTTCCAATCCTGACGATTGTCGGCGCGCGGGTGGAGTTCTGATGCGGCGCTGGGTTCTGGCGGTGTGGATGTCCCTGGCCGGCGCGGCCGCCTGCAAGCCGGACCTGGGCGCGCCGCCGTCGCTGGTCACCGGGCCGCGCATCCTGGCCATCCGCGGCACGCCGGCCGAGGCCACACCGGGCGCGATGGTCAACTACGACATCCTGGCCGTCGACGTGACAGCGGCACCATCGCGGCGCCGGACGTTGGTTGGGCGCAGTGCCTGCTGCCGGATCCGCCCGCCTTCAGCAACGACGTCAGCGATGCGTGCCTGGCGATTCCAGACGACGCCGGCCCGGCTCCCACCTTCATGGGCGCGGTGGCGGCGAACGTCTGCTCGATCTTCGGTCCGCAGACGCCGCCTGTCATGAAGGGGCAGCCGCCGACCCGTCCCGCGGATCCGGACCCCACCGGTGGGTACTACCAGCCCGTCCGCGCCACCTGGCAGTCGGCCGGGTTGGTGGCGTTCGCGCTCGAGCGCGTGACCTGCCGGCTCGCCAACGCGCCACCCGACGTCGCCACGCAGTACGCGAACCGACTACACCGCGAACCAGAACCCGCTCATCGCCGGTCTGCTGGCTGGCGTCGGGCGACGCTCGTGACGCCGCTGTATGCGGCCGGGCAATCCACGCCGCCCGCGGCAGCGACGATCGGCGCCGGACAGAAGGTGACGCTGCAGGCCGACTTCAGCGACGACTCGGCCGAGACGTTCCTGGTGTGGGACGTCGTGCAGCTGAAGCTGCTGCAACAGCGCGAGTCGCTGCGCGTCTCGTGGTACGCGACCGGCGGCAGCTTCGTCCACGACGTCACCGGCCGTGCGTCGGACGATCCCGAGACCTACACCCAGAACGAATGGACGGCGCCGGCCACGCCGGGGCCCGTTCACCTGTGGGCCGTGCTGCGCGACAACCGCGGCGGAATCGACTTCGCGTCCGCGGAGATCGACGTGACGCCATAGAGCGGCGGGCGAAGTTTCCGGCTGTTTTCGGGCCTGTCACGGATTCGTCACCGCCCTCCACTACTGTCGCCCGCGTATGACTGGGGAAACCAACCTCGACCGGCGAATCCTGGTCGTCGAGGACGAGCCCGATTTGCGGGAGCTCTTGACGTACAACCTGACCGCCGCCGGGCTTCACCGTGCAGGCGACCGAGAACGGCACCGCCGGCCTCGAAGCCGTGCAGCGGTTCGCGCCCGACGTCGTCCTGCTGGACCTGATGCTGCCCGACATCCCGGGGACCGAAGTGTGCCGGCGCATCCGCGGTGACACCAACGCGCGCCAGCCCGCCGTGATGATGCTGACCGCCAAGGGCGAGGAGATCGACCGCGTCGTCGGCTTCGAGCTGGGCGCCGACGACTACGTCGTGAAGCCCTTCAGCGTGCGCGAGCTGGTCCTGCGCGTCGGCGCCATCCTGCGCGCGCGCCGCCCGCCTGCGCCGGCGACCGCCGCAAGCGCGCCAGCCGCACCGCAACGCCGCCGCTACATCGTCGGCCCGCTGGAGCTGGACGTCGACGGCTACCACGTCTTCGTCAACGGCCAGGAGGTGCACGTCAGCACCCTCGAGATGCGCCTGCTTGGTGTACCTGGTGGAACACCGCGGCCGCGTCCGATCGCGGGAAGACCTGCTGGAGGACGTGTGGGGCTACAAGCCCGGCGTCAGCACGCGGACCATCGACACCCACGTCAAGCGGCTGCGCGACAAGCTGGGCGACGCCGGCTCGCTGGTCGAGACCGTGCGCGGCACCGGGTACCGGCTGTCGGCCGAGCACCCGGTCGTCGTCAAGGACTAGGAGGGCGTTGCCGTAAGGCAACGGTGAGCGAAGCGAACCATGCCCGACGACGTGTCGCCCGGTAGGCGACCTAACCCTCGGCGGCCGGCTTCGGCTTCTTCGCCGGCTTGCGGCGGCGCCGGCGGTGGCGCCGACTTCGACGCCGCCGCGGCGGCCGCGGCCTTCGCCTCGGGCGCGTTGCGGGCGCTGCGGTACTCGTGCCGGCGGCGACGGTGGGCGGCTTCGGCGGCTGTCGTGGGTCGATTGCGCTTGCTCACGGCGCGGACTCTACCAGCCGCGCCGCGAGGTGCCAACGGAGATGTCAGCGACGGCGACCTCATGACTTTGGGGGAGCGAATGAAGCAGTAGCCCCCCTTTCGAGGCAGATGTCGCGATCGCACCTGCTCCGCCCCGCCATCCTGCTTTTCCTGTGCTCCGGCGCCGGATGTTCGTCACACGCCACTGGTGACCAGGCGGGATCGGGGGGCTCCGCGGGCTCGATGGTCGCAAGGGGCGGCGCGACCGGATCCGGTGCAGCCACCGGGGCCGGTGGCACGCCGGGGGCTTCGGGCGGCGGTGGCCAGGTAATCAGCGGGACGGGGGGCACCGGCGGGGGCGCAACCGGAACGGGCGGCTCTGGCGGCATCGCTGGTCCGGGCGGTTCGTCCGGGCGTGCAGGCGCGACGGGGTCGGGCGGCGGCGCCGGTGGAAGCTCCGGTGGCGGCGGTCAAGAGCCCTATCCGATGCCGGCACAGCCCCCGCCCGATGAGACGGGCGCGCAGCTTTGGTTGCGGTACCCCAAGGTGGCGCTGCCCAGCCGGCTCGCCGAATACCAGGCCGCCATCACGCAAATCGTGAGGGCGGGCAGCTCCGCGACCTTGCAGGCCGCGCAGAGCGAGCTGGTGAACGGGCTCGGCGGTCTGCTCGGGACCACCATCCCGCTGGTTGACCAGCCGACGGCCAAGGGCGCGGTCATCATTGGCACGCCCAGCTCTTCGACGATCGTGAGCGATCTGGCGCTCGGGTCGACGCTGACCGCCGTCGGGAAGGAGGGCTACGTCATCCGCGCGACCACCGTCGGCGGAAAATCCGCGTTCGTGGTGGCGGGCAACACGGACGTCGGCGTGCTCTACGGCGCGTTCGCATTTCTGCGGCAGCTGCAGATGCATCGCCCGCTGCAGGGCTTGGCGCTGGCGGATGCGCCCAAGATCAAGCGCCGTCTGCTCAATCACTGGGACAACATGGATGGGTATATCGAACGCGGCTTCGCCGGATCGTCCCTGTGGAATTGGCCGACGCTGCCGGGCACGATCTCGCAGCGCTACCGCGATTATGCACGCGCCAATGCGTCCATCGGCATCAACGGGGCGGTCCTCAACAACGTCAATTCGAACGCGCAAATTCTGTCGACCGCGAATATCGACAAGGTCGCGGCGCTCGCGACCCTGTTTCGCACCTACGGAATCACGGTTTACCTATCGGCGCGGTTCAGTGCGCCCATCGAGCTCGGCGGACTCGCCACCGCGGATCCGCTTTCCGCGGACGTTCAGCAGTGGTGGGTGACCAAAGCCAACGAGATCTACACGAAGATTCCGGACTTCGGCGGGTTCCTGGTCAAAGCCAGCTCAGAGGGACAGCCGGGCCCCGGAGACTACGGGCGCTCGCACGCGGACGGCGCGAACATGATGGTCACCGCGTTGAAACCGCACGGCGGCGTCGTCATGTGGCGAGCGTTCGTTTACAAAGACACCGGCACCGACCGCATTCGGCAGGCGTACGACGAGTTCAAGCCCCTCGACGGCAAGTTCAACGCCGGCGCTTTCGTCCAGGTCAAGAACGGCCCACTCGACTTCCAACCCCGCGAGCCGTTCAGCCCCTTGTTCGGGGCGATGCCCAAAACGCCCCTGTCTCTCGAGGTGCAAATAACCAAAGAGTACCTGGGCGAGGACACGCATCTCGTCTATCTGGGGGCGCTGTTCGAAGAGGTCCTGAAGTCCGATACGTACGCCAACGGACAGGAATCGATCGTGGCACGGGTCATCGACGGCTCGCTCGACAGTCACGCCGACAGCGCCATTGCCGGCGTGTCCAACGTCGGCAGCGACGTGAACTGGACCGGCTCCCACTTCAATCAAGCGAACTGGTACGTGTTCGGGCGAATGGCGTGGAACCCCGACCTGTCGGCGCGCGACGGCGCCGACGAATGGATCCGCCAGACGTTGTCCAACGATCCGGTCGTTGTCACTCCGGTGACCAACATGATGATGCAGTCCCGGCAGGCCCTGGTGAACTACATGGAGCCGCTTGGTCTGGTCCACATGATGGGGTCGAATGGCCACTATGGTCCGGCACCTTGGGTCGCGAATCTTGGGAACACCGTGAGCCCGTTCTTCTTCCATAAGGCGGACACCACCGGAATCGGCATCGACCGTACCTCCACCGGGACGAACGCCGTGTCGCAGTACGCGCCGGCCGTGCGCGACCGCTTTGCCAACCGCGCCACCGTCGGCGACGATTTTCTCCTGTTCTTCCAGCGGGTCGGCTGGAACGACACGCTGAGCTCGTCGGGGCGAACGACCTGGAACGAGCTGGTCTATCGATACAGCGCGGGCGTCGACTCCGTGGCCGCGATGCGCGACGCCTGGAAGACGGTGGAGGGGCGGATCGATGCCAAGCGCTACAAGGACGTGAGCGACTTCCTGCAGATCCAACACTATGAGGCGCGCTGGTGGCGCGATGCGTGCCTCACCTACTTCGCCAGCGTGTCGGGCAAATCGATCCCCAGCGGCTACTCTCCGCCCATGCACGATCTGGCGTACTACATGAACCTGGGCAGCAAGTGCCCAGGCAGCGACGCATCGAAGCCGCGCTGTCCGGACGTGTACACGGGAACGCCCTCGCCGGCGATCACCAAGTAGCGGCGAGGGTCACGCCAGCGGCAAGGTCACGACCGACTTCCGGCGCCGCCCGCGTGACGCGCCCGAACGTTGGCCGGCGCGGGTGGCGGCTTGCCGGCCGTGCCGGCGATGGTTTGGCCGTTTCCCCTCGGCCCGGCATAGATAAAGGAATGCGACTCCCCGGCTGGGTGTTCACGACCATGATCGTCCTCGAGCTGGCCTGTTCCGGCGCAGAGGCGCGTCACTCTTCGGATGGCGCCGCGATGGAGACAGGTGGCGAAGGCACCATGACGCTCGATCTGTCCAGCTACTTGTCTGGCCATGTTCCCGCTGCCCTGCGCGTCAGCAACGAGACCTTGGCATTTCCCCTGGTCCTCGGCGCGCCGTCGGTCCGAACACTGTCACAAGACGCCCCCGGTGATCTGCAAGTCGTCTACACCCGCGTCGGGTGCTGGGTCGATCCCGAGGCGTGGCTCGGCTCGACGGGCACCGTCCCCGTGACACTTCCAGCGATCCCCCCCGTCTCAGTCACCACCATCACGATCGACCACCTGTACAGCCCCGACATCGCCGGATCCCTCGCCGAGCTCGCCGACCACACCTGCGTCAGCGTCCGGGCGCCGGACGGCGTCTGGGGCCCCTTCCTGCGCCCCGACAACGTCGCGATCACGCCCGACAAGTTCGCTCAAACCCACTTCTCCGCGGACGGCCGGACCGGAGACGCCGTCGCCATTTTCCTGCCCATCTACACCTACGTCTCTCAGATCACCTACGCCGCGCGGCCGGTGGACTGACAATGGTCGGCTTCACCGCCTGAAGCTGTTCCACCCGCTCTCCCCCCCAAGCCCTGCCCACGTGGGGTCCTGCCTACCGTGCTCCCGCCGACCGTCGCACCAGAGATCAACCTTGGTCGGACTTCTTGGGCGTTAGCCTTAGGATAGCCGCCATGAATCGTTCCTCCGTGGGCATGCTGGTGATGCTCGTCGCCGCAGCGTTCGAAGTTGGTGGGGACGCGCTGATTCGAAACGGACTGCGCCGCGCGGGCCCGGCGTCGATCGCGGTCGGCTTCCTCGTGCTCGGCGCGTACGGCATCATCGTGAACACCCTGGACCTCGACTTCTCGAGGCTGCTGGGCGCCTACGTCGGCTTCTTCGCTGTCGTGAGCGTCTGCACCGGCCGCTTCGTCTTTCGCGAGACCGTCCCGGCGTCGACCTGGATCGGCCTTGCCGTGATCCTAGCCGGTAGCCTAATCATTCACGTCGGATCCGCGCACCGAATGTGACACCGCAGGCGGTGGGGCATCAGCGTCGGGACCAATGACGTTCACCGCTCCAAGGTTCAATTGCGCGACGTTCACCGCTCCGACGTTCACCGCTCCGAGGTTGATCGGCGACAACCCCAAGGCCCGCCGTCGCCGAAGACAGGGGTATGTCCATTCCTCGCGGTGATTCCCGATCGCGTGTACACGATCACGTGCGTTCACCGGTCCAAGGTTGATTCGTGCGTTCACCGGTCCAAGGTTGATTCGGCAACAACCCGAAGGCCGGCCTTGCCGAAGACAGTGTATGTCCATTCCTCGCGAGGTGATCCCTGGTCGCGTGTACATGATCACGCGGCGCTGCACGCAGAGACAGTTCCTAATGCGCCCGGACAAGGACACCAACAACGCCTTCATCTATTGCCTCGCCGAGGCGGCGGCGCGGTTTCGGATCCAGGTATTGTTCACGGTGGCGATGAGCAATCACCACCACACTGGAATCTACGACCGCGAAGGCAACTACCCGGCGTTCCTGGAGCACTTCCACAAGCTCTTCGCCAAGTGCCAGAACGCGTTGCGAGGGCGCTGGGAGAACTTTTGGTCCTCCGAGCAGACCAGCGTCGTGCGGGCTGTCGAGCCCGACGACGCCATCACCAAGATGACGTACGCCCTCACGAACCCAGTCAAGGACGCCTTGGTCGAACGCGCTCACCACTGGCCGGGCGTGACGTCGCTGGAGGCCGTTCTTCACGGGCGTCCCCTAACCGCTTCGCGTCCAAAGCACTTCTTTCGCGAAGACGGCCCGATGCCGGATACCGTCACGCTGTCATTCGCAATTCCCCCCGGCTTCGAACACATGTCGACACAAGAGTTCACCGAGCTCGTCGCCGACCGGGTCCGCCAGGTCGAAGAATCGGCTGCGGTCGAGCGACGACGCACCGGCACGTCGATTCTCGGCCGGCGCGCCGTGCTCAGGCAACCGTGGGCCAATCGCCCCGGCGAGCGGGAGCCCCGACGCCGATTGGATCCCTGGGGCAGTGCTCACAGCAAATGGAGGCGAGTGGAGGCGCTGCTTCGCAACCGCGTTTTTCGCGAGGCGTACATCGAGGCGAGAGCCAGGTTCATCGCCGGGGTCAAGGACGTTTGCTTCCCCGCAGGAACGTACTGGTTACGTCGCTTCGCCAACGCCGTATGTGCGCCGATTCCCTTGCCGCATTGACGGCCGAGCGCAGTCCCGTCTTCGCCACAACCGCTCACGGAGCCGGCGGTGAACTCCGGGCGACTGCCCGACGTATATGTCCGTCCTTACCCTTATTTATGCCGCACATAGGCTGTCTCGGACGCCGCCGACGAATCAGTCGTCTCGGTCGATGCCCCCGGATCCCAGCGTCTTTCACGTGGGGAGTGCCACACGGTGCTTCCAATCCTTGCCTCCCGCAGCCAGCCTCGGTTGGGTGTTTCCGTCGGTTGTTTCCCCCTCGGGTGCTTCTGGGTGCTTCGGTCGGTCCGGTGCTTCGATATCAACCTCGGTCCGGTGCTTCGCGATATCAACCTCGGTCCGGTGCTTCGGGTGCTTCGACCTCGGTCGGGTGCTTCGCGGTCGGGCGGGTGACGGGCGGGTTCCGCGGGCTCGTGGCTGGACTGGTATTCTCGATCGCCCTGGTCTATCTCCTCATCGTCGTGACATTTCCAGTCGTGCCTGGCGCCCCTTCATCATCATCGCGGGCCTGCCGCTCGCGCTGGTTCAGCCGGCCAAGCGCAGGCTTTCACCGATTCGCGCATCTACGACCAAACCGCGCGACTCAATCATCGAAGGCGAGACCGTGCACGTCGTGCTGGCGTCGCCGGCTGCGCAAAATGAGGGCAAGTAGACCGATCCTTGCGGCACCGCTGGCCGTGGCGCTCTGGGCGTCCTTGGCGGCGGGCTGCCTCGTCGGCCCGGACTACAAGCGGCCGGACGCGCCGACGCCGGTCGCGTTCAAAGAGCAGCCGCCGCCCGGCGCCTGGAAGACGGCGCAGCCGAACGACGCCGTCGCGCGTGGCAAGTGGTGGGAGATTTTCGGCGACGCGCAGCTGAACGCGCTGGAAGAGAAGATCGCCGTCTCGAACCAGACGCTGAAGGCGGCCACGTCTCAGTACCTGGCGGCGCTGGACCAGGTGCGCGTCGCGCGCGCGGCGTATTTTCCGACGGCGGGCGTCAGCGCGGCCGCGACCCGCATCCGCATCTCCGAGAACCAACCGACCGTCGTCCGCGGGGTCTCGCGGCTCGACTACAGCCTCTTCACGCTCCAGGGGCAGGCCCAGTGGGAACCGGACCTGTGGGGGCGCGTCCGCCGCGGCGTCGAGCAGGCCCGCGCCACCGCCCAGGCGAACGCCGCCGAGCTGGCGAACGTCGCACTGAGCCTGCAGGCCGAGCTGGCGGCCGACTACTTTCAAATGCGCGGCCTCGACGTGCAGCGGCGCCTTCTGGAAAATACGCTGGCCAGCGACGCGGACGCGCTGCAACTGGCGCGGGTGCGGTTCAACGGCGGCGTCGCGACCGCCGTCGACGTCGCGCAGGCCGAGACCCAGTATCGAACCGTGAAGGCGCAAGCCATCGACACCGGCGTCGCCCGCGCCCGCTTCGAGCACGCGATCGCGACGCTGGTCGGCGTCCCGGCGTCCGCCTTCGCGCTGCCGCCCATCCCGACGCCGATCCCGCTTCCGGCCGTCCCCGCGGCCGTCCCGTCGGTGCTGCTCGAGCGGCGCCCCGACGTCGCGGCGGCCGAGCGCCGCGCCGCCGCCGCCAATGCCCAGATCGGCGTCGCGGTGGCCGCCTACTACCCGAACCTGACGCTCAACGCCAGCGGCGGGCTGGCCAGCGGCAACCTTGGAACGCTGCTGCAGGTCCCCAGCCTTCTCTGGTCGCTGGGCGCGTCGGCGGTCGAGACGCTGTTCGACGCTGGCCGGCGCCACGCGCTCTCGGATCAAGCGCGCGATCTTTACGCCGCGCAGGTGGCCGACTACCAGCAAAGCGTGTTGCTCGCCTTCCAAGAGGTGGAGGACAACCTGGCCGCGCTGCGGATTCTCGACGAGGAGGCGCAGGCGCAGACCGCCGCCGTCGAGGCGGCCCGGCAGTCGCTGAGCCTCAGCAGCAAACGGTACAAGGGCGGCGTCACCACCTACCTCGAGGTGCTCACCGCGCAGACCATCCAGCTCTCGAATGAACGGTCGCAGGCCGACGTCACCACGCGGCGCCTGCTGGCCAGCGTCCAGCTGGTCAAGGCGCTGGGCGGCGGCTGGCAAGCCGAGCACTCGAAAAACTGAAAGCGCGCGACAGGCGCGCCGCGAATGAAACGGCTCCGGCGCGCGCAAGACGCGAGATCCCGGTTGGTATGACCTATGCTGGGGATGCTGCACACACCCCGGAGGGTTCATGCGAATCGGCCCGTTCTCGTTCCTGGTTTTGGTCCTCGTCGCCAGCGGAGGCAAGCCTGCGCGGGCCGACATCCCGCCGGCGGACACATGCACGTCGCCCGGCCAGCCGTGTCAAAACGCGGGAGCGATCAATGGACCCGGTAAGCCGGGAACCTGCGTCGAGGCGACCTGCACGAAATCTCTGTTCCATGACGGCGGATTGACCACCATGACGTACGCCTGCCACCGGTGCGAGGCGTCGGACGCTGGGACGGCCGCAGCTGGCGGCACCGGCGGCGCCGCGCCCGGCGTTGCTGGCGCAGGCGGGACGGCGGGAGCGGCCGGCGCCACAGCAGCCGGTGGCGCGACGGGCAGCGCGGGCAAGCCTGGCGCTGGCTCTTCGTCCGGTTGCGCAATGGCCGGCTCGCCCGCACGTCCCGCGACCACCGCCGTCGGTCCGTCCTTCGCGCTGTTGACCATCCTTCTGACCCGCCGGCGACGACGCGCCTAATGTCCGTCGGCCTCGTCGACGTCGAGCGGGCCCTGCGGCCGCTCGACGACCTCCGGCGGCTGGCGCTGCGCGCGCTGGCGCGCACCTCCCCCGTGGGCCGCACGCTCGCGGCGCACCGGCGCGTCCGCGTCCCCGTGCTGCTCTCCGTTCACGTCCTGGCGGCGTTCGCGGTGGCGGTGGTGGCGCCTTCGCTGCTCCTGGCGGTCGCGCCGCTGGTCCTGGGCGTGCCGCACCTGGCGGCCGACGTGCGACACCTCCTCATCCGCCGCGCGTCGCCCCGCTGGTGGCTGATCGCCAGCGCCGCCTTCGCGCTGGCGCTTCTGGCGTTGCGGGTCCTCGCCGAAGCGCACCCCGGGGCCGCATCGCTGGCCTTCGAGCACGCCATCGCCGCCGGCTGGGTCCTGGCCGGCGCCGCGGGCGGTGCCTGTCTGGGCGCGACGCGTGCGCGCCCCCCCTCGCGCACCGGCCGCTGGACCGCGCGCGGTTGCACTACTTTCGTCGCCGCCGCCCTCCTCGCGACCTTCGCGATCGCCGCGCCGCGCCTGTGGCAACTCGTCTTGCTCCACGGTCACAATCTGGTGGCCATCCTGCTGTGGCTCGTGCTGTTCCGGCGCGGCTGGCGGCTGGCGCTCGTGCCCCTCGCCCTGGTGCTGGGCGGCGCCGCCCTGCTCGCCAGCGGCGCCCTCCTCGACTTCACCGTCAGCCACGGGTTCCTCTCGGTCGCGGGACTCCACATCTTCGCCGCGGCGGATTGGCTGGCGCCGGGCCTGTCGGACACGCGCGCCGTCGCCCTGGCGACCAGCTTCGCGTTCCTGCAATCCGTCCATTACGCCATCTGGCTGGTTGCCATCCCCGCAAGCGATCGCGCCGGCGACGGCAGCCGCACCTGGCGCGCCGCCTTCCGCGAGCTGACCCGCGACCTCACGGCCCCCGGCGTCTGCGCCGTCGCCGCGCTGGCGCTGCTGGTGGCCGCAATGGGGCTCCTGTTCGCGGCCGGAACGCGCCGCCTCTTTCTTTCGCTGGGAACGTTCCACGGCTGGCTCGAGCTGGCGGTGCTCGCCTTCGTCTTGGCCCGCGATGGGCTCCCAGTGGGCCGCGCGCCCTCGGCGCAGCCGCAACCGTGACTTTCTGGGTCGCCAACTGGCTGCGCGCCTTCGGGCTGACCGTGCTCATCGAGCTGGCCGTGGCCGTCCCGTTGCTGGCGGCTGTCGAACGGGGCCTCGCCCGCCGCGCGGGCGCCGTTCTCGCCGCCAATCTCGCTACCCACCCGCTGGTCTGGTTCCTGTTCCCCGGCCTCGCGGTCGGCCGCTGGACGCAATTCGGCCTCTCTGAGGCGTGGGCCGTGCTGGCCGAGCTGGCGATCTACCGCCTGGTCTGGCCCGCGCTGCGGCCGAGGCGCGCCGCCCTGGTTTCCCTGGCCGCGAACGCCGCATCGTGCCTGCTGGGTCTGCTGGCGATGAAGTGACGAAATTCGGATCCCCGGCCGCATCCTTTCGCGCGCCTCGAACGTCGTCTGCTTGGAGGGAACGCAGATGAGCAACAACCGGGGCACAGCGATCGTCGTGGGTGGTAGCTCGGGCGTCGGCCGGGCAGCCGTCTTGGGCCTGGCGGCAGCGGGACGCCGCGTCTGGGCCGTCGGCCGCGACCGCGGGCGGCTGGACCAACTGAGCGGCATGGTCAGCGGCCCGGGCGAGGTCCTGACGCGGGCGCTGGACGCCACCGACGGGGCGGCCCTGGACCGGTTGATCGACGAAGCCGATCCCGCTCTGGTCGTGCTCAGCGCCGGCGCGCGCCCGCGCCTGGCCCTGGTCCAGGAACAAACCTGGGAGAGCTACTCGGCCTCGTGGAACACGGACCTCAAGATCGCCTTCCAGATCGGGCAGACGGCGCTCCGCCGCCCGCTGCGCCCTGGCAGCTTGGTCATCATCGTGTCCAGCGGCGCGGCACTGGTCGGCTCGCCGATGTCCGGCGGCTATGCGGGCGCGAAACGCATGCAGATGTTCCTGGCCGGCGACCTGCAGCGCGCCGCCGACACGGCGAAGCTGGGCATCCGGTTCCTGGCGCTGGTGCCAAAGCAGGTCCTCGCCCAGTCGGAGATGGGCGCCGCCGTGGCCCACGCCTATGCCAAACTGGGCGGCCTCACGCCCGAAAAATTCATGGAGAGATTCGGCACACCGCTCACCCCAGACGACGTGGCCCGCACCATCGTCGACCTGGCGCAGGGCGAAATCCGCCCCGACGGGACCGTGCTGGGTCTCAGCGGAACGGGGGTCGCGCCTCTGTGACCGGCGAGGGTCGCAGCCCCCCGCCCGAGCTGGCAGAGGCCCGCGCGCGCTTTCTCGATCTGGTCGGCGAGATCCGCCCCGAGCTACACCGCTATTGCGCGCGCCTCACCGGTTCGGTCATCGACGGTGAAGATGTCGTGCAGGACACGCTGGCGCGCGCCTACTACGCCATCAGCATGGCGCACGAGATGCCGCCGCTGCGCCCCTTCCTGTTCCGGATCGCGCACAACGCCGCCATCGACGTTCTGCGCCGCCACGATCGCAAGGTCGTCGAGCTCGTCGCGGAGCTGCCCGAAGATGTCGCCGACGACGACGATCGCCCGGACCCCGCCGTGGTTCGCGCCGCGCTGGCGACCTTCCTGACGCTGCCGATCGGCCAGCGCAGCGCCGTCATCCTCAAGGACGTCCTCGGCTGCACGCTCGACGAGATCGTCGAGAGCACAGGCAGCAGCCTGCCGGCGGTCAAGGCGGCGCTGCACCGCGGGCGTGCCGCGTTGCGCGCCCGCGCCGAGCTGGCCGCGCCCGAAGAGCCGCCGCCAGCCGGCGAGCCAAGGTCCGCGCAGGCGCTGGCCGACGAACGGGCGCTGCTGCATCGATACGCCAGCTTGTTCAACGCGCGCGACTGGGACGCGCTGCGCCGATTCGTGGCCGAAGACTGCCGATTGGACCTGGTCTCGCGCCTCGAGCGCCGCGGCCCCGGCGTGGGCGAGTACTTCACGCGCTACGCCGCCCTGCCCGACTTTCGCGTCGTCCCGGGCGTCCTCGACGATCCGTCGACCGGTGGCCGGCCGGCGCTGGCGATTCACGAGCCGCGGTCGAGCGTCCACCCGCGGGCCTTCGTGCTGCTGGATTGGCGTGGCGACCGCGTCGTGCAGATTCGCGACTTCCGCTACGTCCCGTACATCGCCGACGAGGTCACGGAAGGTCGCGCGTCGTTCCGCCCCGACACGAACGAAGGAGAGAATCCATGAACGAGGTCAAAGGCTCCGGAACCGCGGGTGACCCCTGGCAGTTGAAGACGCCCCCGGGCACCTCCGCGTACCAGGCCTTCCGCGACGAGGCCGCCGATCCTCCGGCGCTCGTCGTGCAGGTCGGCAAGACGCAGCTTCGGTATCACCTGCGCTGCATCGACGACCTCGCCGTCATGTTGAAGAAGGCCGGCGGCTGGATGCTGCTCGGCAGCGCCGACGAACAGAAGCCCGCCGCGCCCGACACCGTCGAGGCCTGGGCACGCTCGTCCAACAATCCCGTCAAGGGATGGTACGGGCTCAAAAAAGGATTGCGCGGGCGGTTCGGGATGTACGTGCCGCCGGTGCTCGAAGCGCTGGGCCTGGCCGAGGTCGAGCACAACCCCAAGAACAACCGGATGCGCGCGGTCTAGAGCTTCGACCGAGGCGCTAAATCGCCAGCGGGGACGGCAACTGGGATTCGCCGCCGAAGGCGCGGTCGGCGTCTTCCCAGGGCGCGGGGATGTCCAGCCACAGCGCGTTGCCCACCAGCTGTCCGGCGCCGTCGTGGTGAAAGACGCGGACGCGCCCCAGCTCGGTGGACGAGCCCGCGTTGAAGACGTGCATCGCCCGCGGCGGACCGAAGAGGCGCGCGCCGCGCGGCACGTGGCGGTGGCCGTGCAGCACCAGGTCGCAGCGGCCGCGCACCCGGCGCAGCAGCTCGCGTCCCTTGGACAGCTCGGACGTGAAGGCAAAACCCAGCCAGTTCGACAGGCGCTCAGCCACGTGTTCCTCCGGCATCGGGAGCACGTGGTGGTGAAGCGCGATGACCACCAGGGCGCCGGCCGGCGCCGCGTCCAGCGCGGCGTCGATGGCGTCCAGGTCGGCGTCGTCCAGGCTGCCGTGACCATTGATCCAAGAACGATTGTGCGGCGCGGTCGAATTCACGCGCACGATGTAAAGACCGGGGCGCAAGGCCACCTGCACGCGCGGGCCGCTCATCAGCTGACCGGAAACGTCCTCGCCCAGGCAGTCGTGATTCCCGGGAACCACGACCAGGCGTCCCTGAGCGGCGAGCGGAGCGAACATGGCCTCGAACGCGGCCAGCTCTTTCGCGAGGCCCCGATGGGTCAGATCGCCGGTGGCGATGACCTGATCGATTCCCGATTCCAGCAGCGCGGCGCAAAGGTGCGCCGCATTGGCGTCGTTCTCGGCGCTGCGCCCCACGTGAAGGTCAGATATGTGCGCGAACCGCGCGGCCTGCTTCATGCGTCCACATTAGCGGCCGTCCGTGAACGCACCGCTTCAAACTCGTGCCGGCCTCGAAACATGACAGGCACGAGTTTGATGCCAACCCCTCTACTTGACGGGGAAATACCCCACCTTGGTGACGATCCCCTGCCCTTCGGCCGAAAGGACCCAGTCGATGAAGGCCTTGATCTCGGCCGACGGGTTCGAGCGCGTGTAGAAGAACAGCGGCCGTGACAGCGGGTACGTGCCGGACTTGATCGTCTTTTCGTCCGCCTCGATGGCCGGCGACTTGTCGTCCTTCTTGATCTTGAGGACCTTGATCCCCTTCGCGTACGCCGCGCCGCCGTAGCCAATCCCGAACTTCTCCTTCACGACGGCGTTGACGACCGCGGCCGTTCCCGGCATCGCCTGCGCGCGCGGCGTGTAGTCCGCGTTCTCGAGCACATGCTCCTTGAAGAACACATAGGTGCCTGAGCTGTTCTCGCGCGAGTACGGAATGATCTTGGCGTCCGGGCCGCCCAGCTCTTTCCAGTTCGCGACCTTGCCCGTGAAGATCGCCTTCAGCTGCGCCATCGTCAGCTCGCTGAGCGGGTTCGAGTCGTTCACGTAAACCGACAGGCCGTCGCGGGCGACGACCGTCTCGACCGGGGGCTTGCCGCCCGCCTTGTCGGCCAGCTGCTTCTTCTCCGCGTCCTTCATCGCGCGCGACGCCTCGCAGACGTCGGTCGTGCCGTTGATGAGCGCGCTGATCCCCGTGCCCGACCCGCCGCCTGTCACCTGGATGGTGGTCGAGTCGTGCTTCTTCATGTACTCCTCGGCCCATCGCTGGCCCAACACCACCATGGTGTCCGAGCCCTTGACGGTGACGGTGCCCGCCACCGCCGGGCGTACGCTCGCCGCGCCCGCGGTCAGGGCCAGCGCCGCCATCGCAATCTTCATCCCAGTTCTGCTCTTCATGGTCTCTCCTTTGGGTTCCGCGGCATGGTGCCCCTGGCTGGTGACATGCGCGTGACACCACCGAAACGTTTCTTGAATCAGGCTTTTGCTGGCTGGTTGCGCGCCGTTTCGCCTCTGTCACCTGGTTGTCACAATCGCGCCACAGGTTCGTCAACGCTCGGTGCTCTTATCCACAGCGTGACTTTTCCCGAGGGCGCCCTTCCGATGGCCCGACGACGTACGACCAGTGCGAAGCTCACCGTCCCGCCGGCGCGGCCGCCCAAGCTGACGCTGGCGCCGGCGCCGTTCTGGCACCGCGGGATCGAGTGGCTGCTGCGCGGCCTGGCCGTCTCGGCGATTGTGGCGATCGTCCTCATCCTGGTGTTCATCGCCAAGGAGGCGGCGCCCATCTTCTACGACACGGCGGTTCGCGCCGAGGTCACGCTGTCCAAGATGTTCGTCCCGCAGCTGTGGCCCGGGTACGACGAGTCCTCGTCGGTCTGGCAGCCGGTGTCGGAGATCCCCAAGTTCGGCATCTGGCCGCTGATCCTCGGAACGCTCAAGGTCACCGTCGTCGCGATGCTGGTGGCGGTGCCCCTGGGCGTCGGCGCCGCGCTGTACGTCTCGCAGTACGCCCGGCCACGCACGCGCGAGATCGTCAAGCCGGTCGTCGAGCTCTTGGCCGGTATCCCGTCCGTCGTGCTGGGGTTCTTCGCGCTCATGGTGATGGCGACCTGGTTCCAGGACCTCTTGCATCTCGATTCGCGGCTGAACGCGCTGGTGTCGGGCGTGGCCCTGGCTTTCGCCGTCGTCCCCGTGATCTTCACGCTGGCCGAAGAGGCGCTGCGCGCCGTCCCGAACAGCTACGTCGAGGCCTCGACCGCGCTGGGCGCGGCCCGCTGGCAGACCATCTTGCGGGTCGTGCTGCCGGCCGCCAGCCCCGGCATCGCCGCCGGCATGGCGCTGGGGCTGGGGCGCGCCGTCGGCGAGACGATGATCGTCCTCATGGCCTCGGGAAACGCGGCGATTGTCTCGGGCAACTTCGCCGATTCGGCCCGCACCATCTCGGCCACCATCGCCGCCGAGCTGGCCGAGGTCGTGTTCGGCGGGGCGCACTACACGGTGCTGTTCTTCCTGGGCACCTTGCTGTTCTTGACCACCTTCTGCATCAACACCGCCGGTGACTGGGCCATCCGCCGCATGAAGATCCGCCTCGGGGGCACCGCGTGACCGGCGAGCTGGGCGTTCCGACGGCAATCCCGGCCGCGGAACGTTCCGCCGCCGTCGCCCGCGCCAACGCCCGCCGCACACGCCGCAACCTGGTGGCCGACGGCGCGATGGCCGTCGCCACGGGCGCCACGCTGCTGATCGTTCTGGCGGTGCTGGCCGTCATTCTGGTGGACGTGATCCACAACGGCGCGCCGCGCATGTCCTGGGCATTTCTCAGCGAAGCGCCGCGCGAAGGCATGACGGCCGGCGGCATCTTCCCGGCCATCATCGGCATGCTGGAGATGGTGATTCTGATGACACTGGCGGGCGTGCCGGTCGGCGTGGCCACCGCCATCTACCTGCACGAGTACGCGTCGCCGGTCTCGAAGGTCACCCGCGCCATCCGGATCGCGGTGGCCAACCTGGCCGGCGTCCCCTCGATCGTGTTCGGCCTGTTCGGGCTGGGGTTCTTCGTGCAGTTTCTGGGCGCCGGCATCGACAAGGTGTTCTTCCACGGCGAGAAGATCTACGGACAGCCGGCTCTCATCTGGGCCGCGCTGACCATGGCGGTGCTGACGCTGCCGGTCGTCATCGTCGCCACCGAAGAAGCCCTGCGTGCCGTCCCGCGTGAGCTGCGCGAGGCGTCGCTGGCGCTGGGCGCGACCAAGCTGCAGACGGTCATGCACGTGGTGGTTCCGCAGGCGGCGCCGGGGATCTTGACCGGCACCATCCTGGCCGTCAGCCGCGGCGCGGGCGAGGTCGCTCCCATCCTCTTTACCGGCGCGGCGTACTTTTTGCCGCTTTTGCCCAAACATTTGTGGTCTCAGTTCATGTCCCCGAGCTATCACGTATATGTGCTCTCCACGCAGTCGCCGGACGTCGACGCGACCAAGCCGATCCTGTACGCAACGGTGCTGGTGCTGTTGGCGCTGACCTTCACGCTGAACATCGCCGCCGTGGTGGTGCGCGCACGCATGCGGCGCCGGATCCCGGGAGGTGTGGGATGACCGCCGCCAACGGTCTGGCCAAGGCCGAGCCCGAGGTCAAACTGAAGGTCCGCGATCTGACCGTCTATTACGGTCCAAAGAAGGCGGTCGGCCCGGTCTCGATGGACATCGTCGGCCAGCACGTCACGGCGCTGATCGGGCCCTCGGGCTGCGGCAAATCGACGTTCCTGCGCTCGCTCAATCGCATGAACGAGCTGATCCCCGGGTGCCGCATCGAGGGGGACGTCCGTCTGGACGGCGACGCGATCTACGGCCAGGGGA
This sequence comes from uncultured Pseudomonadota bacterium, assembly GCA_963737345.1. Lineage (GTDB taxonomy): Bacteria > Myxococcota_A > Polyangia > Fen-1088 > Fen-1088 > JADGRB01. The sequence goes on from CAVTSM010000003.1 coordinate 1,518,911, forward strand.
TCGACCCGGTGGCGGTGCGCCGCCGCATCGGGATGGTCTTTCAGCGGTCGAACCCGTTCCCGAAATCGATTCTCGAGAACGTCGCCTACGGTCTGCGCATCGGCGGGGTCAACGACGCGCGCGAGCTGAACGCCCGCGTCGAGCGCGCGCTGTCGCAGGCCGCGTTGTGGGAAGAGGTGAAGGACCGCCTCAACGACAGCGCGCTGGGCCTGTCGGGCGGACAGCAGCAACGCCTCTGCATCGCCCGCGCGCTGGCCGTCGAGCCCGAGATCCTGCTGATGGACGAGCCGGCGTCCGCGCTGGATCCCATCGCCACCGCTCACATCGAAGAGCTGATCAACGAGCTGTCCGAGAACTACACGGTCGTCATCGTCACGCACAACATGCAGCAGGCGGCGCGGGTCGCCGACTACACGGCGTTCTTCTATCTGGGCGAGCTGGTCGAGTTCGACAGGACGGACGTCCTGTTCACGAAACCCAGCGATTCCCGGACGGAAGACTACATAACGGGGCGATTCGGATGATACGCACCAACAGTCCCTCACGCGAGCACACCAACCGCGAGTATGAGCTGGAGCTCCGTCGGCTGCGCGAGCAGCTGCTGCTGATGGGCGCCAAGGTCGAGGACATCATCAACGGCAGCATCCGCGCCCTCATCGATCGCGACAGTGAGCTGGCGGAACAGATGATCGCCGTCGACCGGAAGATCAACCAGCTGGAGATCGCGATCGACGAGCTCTGCATGCAGGTGCTGGCGCGCCGGCAGCCGGTCGCCTCCGACTTGCGCTTCCTGACGACCGCGCTGAAGCTGGTCACCGACCTCGAGCGCATTGGCGACCTGGGCGTCAACATCTGCGAGCGCGTGCTGGAGCTGAACGGCGAGCCGCCGTTGAAGCCGTACGTGGACCTGCCGAACATGACGCGCGAGGTGCAAGAGATGCTGCACGAGGCGCTGGACGCCTTCGTCGCGGCCGACGTCGAACGCGCCCAGCGGGTGATCGCCCGCGACAAGAACGTCGACGCCTACTACACCCAGATCTTCCGCGAGCTCCTGACCTACATGATGGAAGACCCGCGCAACATCTTCCGGGCGACGCGCCTGCAGTCCATCGCCAAGTACCTCGAGCGCATCGGTGACCACGCCACCAACCTGGGCGAGCTGACCGTCTTCATGGTCAAGGGCAAGGACATCCGCCACGCCGGCAAGCTGGGCGACGGGACGACTTAATCAGGAACCCTGGGAGGGTTCCTGCGACCTCCCGCGACGACTCCGCTGGGCAAAGCCCAGCTACGTCAACGCGATCTGGCCTGCTAGATTTGGGCGGTGGCCCTCGAGCCTGAACGACAGCGGGCGCTTTTCGACGACGGTTACCTGATTGTGCGCGACGCCGTGCCGCGGGCGCGCGTCGACGCCGCGCTCAAGGCGATCAACCATTCCCTGGGCGAACACGGCATCGACAAGAGCCAGCTCTGGACGCTGCGCGCGCAGACGTTCTGTCCCGAGCTGACCGCCGCCGATCCGATCCTGGACCTCTATCGCGGAACGGCGCTCGAGGCCGCCGCCGAGGCGGCGATCGGGCCCGGGTTGCTGCCGCCGCCCGCGACCGGTCAGATCGCGCTGCGTTTTCCGCAGGAGATCGCGCAGCCGAAGGATCCCTATCCGCACATCGACGGCATGCCCGGGCCCCTCAACGGCGTCACGGCCGGCACCATCTACCACTTCACGGCGCTGGGGGGTGTCTTCCTGAGCGACGTCAGCCAGCCCTTTCAGGGCAACTTCACCGTCTGGCCCGGCACGCACCGCGCGCTGGCCGCGCACTTCGCGGCCCACGGCACCGACGGGCTGCTGCAGGGCTTTCCGCGCATCGGCATGCCCGCGCCCCGGCAGCTCACCGCCCGCGCCGGCGACGCGATCCTGGCGCACTACCAACTGGCGCACGGCGCCGCCGCGAACGTGGGGCCGCACGTCCGCTACGCGGTTTTCTTCCGGCTGGCGCGCCAGGGGCACGATCCGTCGTCGACGGCCACCATGGTCGACCTCTGGCGCGAGTGGAGCGGCCTCAACCCTGCCCGAATGTGATAGCAAGCGAGCGATGAACTCGAAGCGCCTCGTTCGGCTGCTGGCGTGGGTCGTGACGGCCGGGCTGCTGGTCCTGCTCTTCCGCAAGATCCCGTTCAATCAGGTGGTCGCCGCCACGCGCGCCGCCGCCCCCTGGACCGTTCCGGCGGCCCTGCTCTGCATCGTGGCCGTCTACCTGGGCGACTCGTTCGCGATCTGGAAGACGTTCGGCTGGTACCTGACGCCGCTCTCCTTCACCGACGTGCTGCTGGTCCGGGGCGCGACCTACCTTTTGGCTGCCATCAACTACAACGTCGGCCAAGGGGCGATCATCTACTTCGTGCACCGCGTCGCGCGCGTGCCGATCATGCGCGGGGTCGCCACCGTCCTCTTCATCATGGGGATCAACGTCCTGGCGCTTCTGTTCCTGACCACCGCCGGCCTGGCGGCCGCCCCGGCCGTGCCGCACGCGGTCGTGGTGTTGGTGCTGGTCGCCTACGCGGGTCTGGCTGTTTACATCGCGGCGGTGGTCCTGCGACCGCGCTGGCTGGCGGCCCGACCGCTGTTCGAGGTGCTCTTGAACGCGGGCTTCCGCGGTCACCTGCGCACGTTGCTCGTGCGCCTGCCGCACATCGCCGCCTTGATCACGATGCAGATCGTCCTTTTGTGGGGGTTCGGCGTGCGCGTGCCGCTGGTCGACGCTCTGGCGGCGTTGCCGGTCGTGTTTTTCGTGGCCGTGCTGCCAATCTCCGTCCAGGGCCTCGGCACCACCCAGGCCACGATGGTGTACTTCTTCGCGCGCTGGGCGCCCGGGGACCACGCGACGCAGCAGGCGGCGGTGCTGGCCGCCAGTCTGGTGGGGCAAGCGATCTTCCTTGGCTTTCAGGCGGTGCTGGGGACGGCCTGCCTGCGCAGCCGCGTCGGCCGCGCGCTCAGCGCGTCGACCCAACCGCTCGCGGAGTGAAGATCCGGCCGCTCGCGGAAGATCCGGCCGCTTGCGGGAGATCCGATTGACGGTCGCGCACGTACCGTCTGCATGTCGCTTGTGAGCGCGGCGCGACCGCTGTTAAGGTCGGACCCGATGTGGGAGGACCAACCCGGCCCGGCCCAGGTCGCCGGTTCACGGCTACGCGGCGAAGAACCGGCCCTGGTTGCCGCTGTTGCACAGGGGAACCGGGAGGCGCTGGCGGCGCTTTACGATCTCCACGCGCCGATGATGTTCGGGCTGGCCAAGCGGATGCTGGGCAACGCCGCGGCCGCCGAGGATCTGCTGCACGACCTGTTCCTGGAGGTCTGGCAGCACGCGAGCGAGTACACGCCCGACCGCGGCAGCGTGCGGTCTTGGCTGCTGGTGCGGACCCGCTCTCGGGCCCTCGACCGCCTCGGGCGCGGCCAGCGGGAATCCCGCGTCGCCGAGCGTCTGTCGAACGAACGGCGAACCGTCGGTCGCTCCCGGCGTCTCGGTCGACGGGGCGCGCGTTCGCCGCCTGCTCGGCACCCTGCCCGCCGAGCTGGTCGCCGTCCTGGACCTGACCTATTTCGAGGGCCTATCGGCCACCGAGATCGCGCAGCGACTGGCGATCCCCAGCGGCACCGTGAAATCGCGCCTGGCCCGCGCGCTGGAGGCGCTGCGCGACGCGATCGCGCCCGCGCGAGGAGGCGGAGCGGGCCGATGACCTCGGACGACGATGCTCTTTTCCTGGCCTGGGCGGAGGCGCACATCGCAGCCGAAGGCCCGCCGCCGGCGGCGCGCGCCCGCTTGCTGGAGGCCGTCGGCGCGATCGGACGATTCCAGCCGCTCCTGCCCGGCCTGGGGCGGCTGACGGATCTGGCATCCGATGCGCTCTCGGCGCTGCTGGGCCGAATCGACGACGCGACGTCCTGGATCGACGGCGCGCCCGGCGTCAGGTACTTCCACTTCACGCCCGGGCCCCGCGCGCCGGCGCCCGCCGCCGGCATCGTGCGCGTCCGGCCGGGGGCCGTCTTCCCGCGGCACCGGCACCTCGCGCCGGAGGTCAGCTTCGTGCTGGACGGCGTGCTGGTCGAAAACGGCCGCCGTCACGGGCCGGGCAGCCTGCTGGAATCGGCAAGCGGGTCAGAGCACGAATACACGGCCGGCCCCGGCCGCGATCTGCTGCTGGTGTCCCTGCACGGCGGCATCGCCTTCGTCGACCCGTCCGCCTTCCGCCTGGTCCCGCCAGGCTGACGCGCGATCAGTCCGTCCCCAGCCGGCGGTTGAGGGCAGCCAGCTCTTCGCCGACGGCGAAGTGGACCATCTCGACGATGGTGGCGTGGGTGCGCGCCACGGCCCACAGCTCTTCGGCCGGCTGCAGGACGGCGGCGGCCAGGCGTCGATCTGCGCGCGCGATCTGCTCGAACGCGCCCAGCACGTCGCCCGAGGCGACCAGCGCCGCGCGGTACCCGGTGTGACCCAGCCCGGCCCGCCAGCGATCTCCGTCGAAGAGGCCGGCATCGCGAAACGACAGCGCCGCCTGCTCGAAAGCCCGACGCTGCCGGCGCGGCAGCATGCGCGCGATCTTCTGTGAGACGTCGTTCAGCTGTTCCTCGGGCAGGATGCCGCGCCCATAACCGGGATAGACGGTACGAACGCCCGCCGCGACCAGCAACCCCAGGTCCTTGCCCGGGATGCGGCCAATCGCATGGGTCCCCGCACGCAGGTGACCCAGCTGGCGGCCGAGCTGCAGGGAGGCCTCCTGCCGCGGTAGCCCAATGAACCCCGGCGGCAGCAACAGCGACGGCGGCGGCCCGGCTTCGATCTCGACCTGGCTGGCGATCGCGCGCGCCTGATAGACCTCGAATCCTTCTTCGACCCCCAGCAGCATCGCCACCCACCCGACCAGCGCCCGCACCGGATCCTCCGACCGCGGCGGCACCCGATCCTGCTTGGACACGCCCCAATCTTCGACCGCCAGGCCGTACAGCCGGGGCAGCACCTCGGACATCGCCGCCAAAAGGGCGGTCGCCGGATGGCGCGCGTCCGGATGGCGCAGCACCGACTCGAATTCGACCGCGGCGATGATCCCCTTGGCCTCCGGTGACCAGCGCGCCCGCGCTTCGCGGATGGCGCGCGCCTCGGCCGGCTCCGCCAATCCCAGCGCCGCCAGCGCAGCTGCCACGCGCCCGGCGCGGCGGCGCTGCCCGGCCCGCTCACAGAGCCGCCGCAGCGCCTGCAAGGATGGCACCCGCAGCGGCTCGAGACGCAGCAGCGCCAAGTGCTCGGCAATGGCGTCGGTCAGCCGGTCGGCGCCCTCCAGCACGCGCGCCAGCTCGACGCGAGCTTCGACGTCCGCATCCGACGCAGCGACCACGATCCGCAGCTCGTCGACGGCGCGCGAGGGGCTGGCCATCGGGCCGCTCCAGAGAGCGGCCAGGCGCATGCGGCGGGCCCGCGAGGTCGGCGCCACCGCCAGGTAGTGACCGAGGGCGGTCGCCAGGCGCGCCGGCTCGTCCAGGCGAGTCAGCATCTGGTCCAGTCGATCCAGCGCCTGATCGTGGCCGGGTTCCAGCGCCAGCGCCTGCTCGAACGCGGCGGCCGCGCCGTCCGGATCCTCGGCGGGACCCGCCAGCAGCTCACCAAGCGTCAGCAGGTGCCCGACCCGCGCTTGCGGCTCCGGCTCCAGACCCGCCAGCCGGCGCAGCGCAATCGCCGCTTCGCCGTAGTCACGCCGCCGCGTCAGCCCCCGTGCGAGGCCGTTGAGCGCTGACAGATCGTCGGGCTTGGCCAGCAGAGCATTGCGGTAGGCCTCGATCGCCTGATCGCCGTCGGCCAGCGCGCGCTCGGCGATGTCGCCGATGCGCGCCCACGCCGCGCTGACCACCGTCGCATCGGCCGACGCCCCGATCACGGCGCGGTAGGTCGCGATCGCTTCCGCCGATCGCCCGATCTCGGCCTCGACGTCAGCCAGGCGCACCAGCACCGCCACGGAACCGGGGTCCAGCCTGACGGCTTCCGCCAGGACCGCCGCTGCTTCGACGGGATCCCGCGCGTGCAGCAGCTCCGCCAGCGCCAGCAGGCGATCCCGCCGTTTGGGCAGGGTCCCGGCCGCGGCGCGCCGGCGCATCACCTGCGCCAGCCGCTCGTCGTCGCCGCGCGCGCGCAGGATCACCTGCAAGACCTCGAAGTCGGCCTCGGCCTCGGGCTCGATCGCCAGGACCTCTTCCAGGCAGCGCGCCGCCATGGCGTCGTCCCGCACCTGATTCGCGTAAAGGCGCGCCGCCTGCCGGAACGCATCTGCGGCGCGAGCCGGCGCCTTGGTGAGGCGGGCCAGGCGCGCATAGAGCTCCGCCGCCGATCGGGCGTCCCCGTTGCCCTCACGCAGCTGCGCCAGCGCGGCGAGCGCCGGTAGGAAGGTGCCGTCCGCCTCCAGGGCGCGTGCCAGCTCCGCATCCGCCCCACCCAGGTCGCGGGCTTCCAGCCGCGCGCGCCCGAGCTCCCACAGCAGCACCGCGCGCATCAGAGGCTCGGCCGCGAACTCGGCACGCCGGCGCCGCGCCAAGATGAGGCGGCCGGAATCGCCAGCCCGCGCTGCCGCCCGCGCGAAGAGGGTCAGGGTCTCTTCTGTCCCGCGCGCCTCGACGACCCGGTTCCACAGCGGCAACGTTTCGGACGCCGTTTGCCCCACGCGCTCGCGGGCGCGCGCGGCCGCCTGCCAAAGCGCGGCGCGCCCGTCGTCGTCGTCGCTGCCGGCCGCCAGCTTCTCCAACGCTGACGCCGCCTCGCGATCGCGGCGGAACCGAAAAGCCAGCGCCAGCTGGGCGTCCAGCACGGCCGGATCCCCGGGCGCGGCGTCCAGCGCCCCTTGCAGGACGTTCAGCGCGGCCTCGGGGTCCTGCAGATGCCACGCCAGATCCAGGCGCAGCCCCACCTCCGCGGTGGCGGGCGCGCGTGTCTGCCGCCCGGCGGCCCGCGCCGCCTCGTCGGCGGCACCCAGGCGTTTGAGGTGCCGGCTGCTCAGCTCGGCGCCGCGACCGACCAGTCGCCAGAGCCGGTCCTCCGCGACAGCGGCGCGCCCGTCGGCACCCGTGGCGACGGCGCGCTCGATGGCGGCCAGCGCCTCGCGCCGGCGCCCGAGCTGCCATTCCAGCACCTCACCCTGGACCCGGTAGGCAGCTGCTTTGTCGACCGGGTCCGACAGCGTCTGCCCGAGAGTGCCCAGCATGGCCACCAGCTCGTCGGCGCGCCCGAGACGCTGCAGCAGGCGGCCGTGCTCGGCGACGGCCTCGACGTTGGCTGGATCGAAGGTCAGCGCCCGGCTGGTGGCCGCCAGCGCGTCGTCCAGGCGCCCGAGGCGCAGCGCGAACAGGCGCGCCGCCTCGACCTCGAAGCTGGAAGCGCCGGTGGGGTTCGGCTCGTTGGTCGCCTGTTGCGACAGCACGCCCGCCAGGGCCTCGAAGCGGCCGCGCCGGTGATGCGCCCGTGCCAGGCCGGCCAGCACCGGCCGCGAACCGGGCGCCAGCGCCAGGGCAGCCTCGTAGGCGCGGACGGCCTCGTCGTCGGCCGCGGCCCGCTCTTCGAAGATCGTCCCCGCACGAAAGCACCACGCAAAGCGGGTCGCCTTGTCGAAACCCGGAATCTCGGTTCCCAGCCGCAGCGCCGCTTCGGCTGCCACCAGCGCGTCCCCCGCCTTTTCGGCGGCCCGCAGCAGCGCGCCCAGCGCCGCGCCCCGGCGCGTTCCCAGCTCGACCCACTCGCCGTAAAGGGCCAGCGCTTTGCCGGGATCCCCCAGGCGGTCTTCGTAAAGCCCGCCCAGCCGTTCCAGCCGCACCGCCGCTTCCGCAGCGACGTCCGTGCCCCCGTCGCCCAGCGCGCTCGGCGCGGCGGTCACCTCGACCACCTTGGCCATCTCGTCCCAGCGCCCCAGCGCGGGCAGCAGCCGTTCCAGCAGATGCGCGGCGGGTGCGTAGCCGGCCACCGCCTCCAGCGCGCGCCACGCCAGCGCCGCCGCCCGTGGCAGATCGTGCCCGGCCGTCTCGGCCAGCTCCGCGGCACGCATGGCCACCGCCGCCCGCTCGTCCGGCTCGCCGCTGCGATCGACGGCCGCCTCGGCCAGCGCCACCTGCGCCGCCGCGTCGCCGGTCCGCGAGGCGATGCGTTCCAGCGCCGCCAGCGCCACCGGATCGGCGGACCGCGCTTCCAGCAGGCGCCGGTAGCGCCCCGCGGCCGCGTCGTCGTTGCCTTCGTGAAGCTCGGCGATGTGCGCGCCCAATCCCTGCAGCGTCGCGGCCCAATCTCTGTCGCGCGTGAGCTCGGCTTGCCGGTCCAGCGCCAGCCGCGCCTTGCCCCATTGGCCGGTCGCCAGCGCCGCCGACGTCATCGCGAAAAGCGGCGCCGGATCGGCGGGATCGGCCGCCTGGGCGGCCTCGGTCAACTCGTCGGCGCGTGCCGGGGCCCCCAGACGGTGACGAGCCAGCGCCGCCCCCAGCGACAACCAGCCCGCCCGCTCTGGCCCGGCGGTCGCGTCCGCCTCCAGCGCGACGACCCGGGCCAGCTCGGGATATCGGCCCAGCGCCGCCGCTGCCCGCCGCGCACCCGCGCGCGCCAGCGCCGCCGCCCCCAGGCTGGGTCGCTGCAGCTCGCCTTTTCCGTCGGCGCGCTGCCGTACCTCACCTGTGCCTTGGCCCTCTTCGAGGGCGCGCAGCCACAACCCCAGCGCGTCCGCGATGCGGGTCGGGTCGGCTTCGGCCAGCAGCGCCAGCCGGCACAGCAGGCGCCCGCGCTCGCCCGCGGTGCGGGCGGCCGCGAGCCGCCTTTCCAGCACGGACTGCAGCAGCGCCCCGTCGGCAGCCCCGCCGCCCCGCCCCAGCGCGCCCAGGGTGTTCTCTTCCAGCGCCAGCAGCGCCGCGGCATGACCAGGTTGCTGAGACAGCGCCTCTTCCAGAACCTCACGGGCGCGGGCGGGTGCGTCCAGCGGGTGGCCCAGCAGATAGGCCTTCTCGACCGCCAGGTCGGCCCGCTCGACAGGGTCGGCGGCGGCCTTCCGCTCGAACTCCAGCAGGTCCAGGGCCGACCAGAAGCTGCCCGTCTCGACGGCGTGCAACCGCAGCGCCCGCAGCACGGGACGAAACGTGAGCTCGGGCGGGTCCTCCAGCGCGAGGCGCAGGTGGTCCATTGCCGCCGCCACGTCGCCAACCCCCTCTTCCAGGAGGCACGCGGCCGCGTATCGCAACCCACCGGCCGCAGCCCCCTCGCGGGCATCCGCCTCGTCGACCAGCGCCATCGCCTCGGCTTCCCATTGCGCGGGCGACCGGGCGGCCCCGCGGCGGTGCTCATCGGCAACCATCGCCATCGAGACGCTTGGCTGGGTCACTTCGTCCGGGCGAGGGCGCGGCAACGGCGTGGGCGTCAGAGCCGACATGGTGACCGGATCGTCACTTTACACCCTTGTCACGCCGGCGGGTCCTTTCCCCACCCCAAAGCCGGCGTCCTGACGCCGCCGTTTCCTTCGGAAGGCGCCCGCGGGCAGGTTATGATGGCCAGTCTAGGCACCCGCGGGCATGGCCAAGATCATCGTCACGGGCAACGATCAGCGCCGCGAATACGAGCTCGGCGGCGTCAACACGATTGGCCGGCACCCCGACAACACGTTGCAGATCCTGGACCGGATCGTCTCCAAAGAGCACGCGCAGGTCCTGCGGCAACCGGACGGCACCTACCTCTTTCGCGACCTCGGCAGCTTGAACGGATCGTTTTTGCGGGGCGATCGCGTGCACGAGCACGTCTTGCGCGAGGGAGACGAGATCGTGCTTGGCTCGACCACGCTCACGTTCCAAGAGCGGTCAGCGCAAGATTCGCTGCTGCAGAAGGTGACCATCGCGCCGTCGCACACCGAGGCCCTGATCCGGCAAAAGATCCAGGCGCCGTCCACCGCCCGCGAATTCCTGCCGGAACGCGAGATCTTCGACGTCGAGGTGCTGCGACGCGACTACGAGAAGCTGCGCCTCGCGCACGAGCTGGGGCGATCCATCGGCCTGGAAGTGAACCTCGAGCTCTTGCTCGAACAGATCATCATGAAGGCCTTCGAGCTGATCCCCGCGGACCGGGGCGTCATCCTGCTGATGGAAGAAGGCGTTCCGCGGCCCAAGATCGCCAAGACCCGCGACGGCAAGAACGAACAGATCGTGCTGTCCACGTCGATCCTGGCCGAGGTGGTCAGCAACAAAGCCTCGGTGCTGTCGTCGGACGCCACGATGGACAGCCGGTTTTCGGCCGCCCACTCGGTCATCATGCAGGGGATCCGGTCGACCATGACCGTGCCGCTCCTCCACCACGACGAGCTCCTCGGGATCATGCACCTCGACTCGATGATCGCGACCAACGCCTTCACCGAGAAGGACCTGCAGATCTTCGGCGGCATCGCCAGCCAGGCGGCCATCGCCATTCACAACTCGCAGCTGGCGCGCAAGATCGAGCACGAGGCCAAGACGCGCGCGCAGTTTCAGCGGCTGTTGTCGCCCAACCTGGTCGACCAGGTCGTGCAGGGCAAGCTGCAGCTGGAAAAGGGCGGCGCCCTGTCCGAGGTGACGCTGCTGTTCTCGGACATCCGCGGGTTCACGTCGATGAGCGAATCGCGCGAACCGCAAGAGATCGTCCGCATGCTCAACGAGTACTTCGAGCTGATGGTGGACGTGATCTTCAAGTACGAAGGGACGCTGGACAAGTTCGTCGGCGACGAGGTCATCGCGCTCTTCGGCGCGCCTGTCCCGATGCAGAACGCCGAGGTCAAGGCGGTGCAGTGCGCGCTGGACATGCAGCGGGTGCTGGCCGAATTCAACCGAACGCGCGCCGCCGAAGGGCAAAACGAGATTCACGTCGGCATCGGGATCAACACCGGCATGGTGGTGACCGGCGCCATCGGCAGCTCGCGCGCGCTGCAGTACACGGCCATCGGCGACGCCGTCAACACGGCCTCGCGCCTGTGTAGTGTCGCGCAGGCCGGCCAGGTGATTTTGTCCGAAGCCACCTACCGCAAGGTGCAGGGCGAGGTGGCAGCCGCCCCGCTGCCGCCGGTTCGGGTCAAGGGCAAGACCGACGCCCTGCGCGTCTACAACGCGGTCGGGATGCGTCGCACCGACGGCCGCGCCGAAGCCACCCGGCCCGGTTAGGCCTCGGACTCTTCGTCCAGGGCGCGCGCGACGGCGTCGGCCAGTGCCCGCCGCCGATCCGCCAGCCGACGTGCGGTGTTGAAATGGAAGGCGCGCATCGAAAGCGCCCGCCAGGCGGCCCGCCCGTCCCGGAGCAGCTCTTGAAACCGCAGCGCCACGTACCCGGTGACGACGGCGACACCGAAGGCCGGCAGCGTCCAGCCCGCGCCGCGCCACCAGCCGACCGCCGCCGCCTCGGCCGACCAAGCGATCAACAGGAAGAGCGAGCCGGCCAGCAGCTTGACGGTGCTGAGCAGGTCTTCGTCGTCCGTGACGCGTCTGGCGACGACCCCGGACAGACGGTACGGCAACCAGCCGAGTAATGCGCCCAGGAGGGCCACGGGCGCGGCCAAGATCAGCCGGCCGACGGCCCCCAGCACCGCGCCCGCGCGCGGGGCGCCCATCTCCAAGGCCCAGGGATCGCGGACGCCCAGCCGGCGCAAGGTCTGCCAGTACGTGCGCACCTCGGCGACGACGGCGTCGACCCGGGCGGCATCGCGGGCCCGAAGGCGCTCGTAGGCGGCCGCCAGCTCGCGCGCGCGGCGATGGCGGGCCGCCGGATCGTCCGGCGTGGCGCTGGTCCAACCCGCCACGCGGGCGATGCCGGCCAGCAGATCCCGCGACTCCGCCTGCAGGACGATCGCGTCCAGGCGGGCGCCGATCTCGGTGGTCAGCGCCGTCACGGTGGCACGCTCGTCGCGGCGATAGTCGGCAAGCAAGCGCCCGACCTCGATCGGCTCGCCGACCACCAGCAGCACCGACGACCGAAACAGCGTCTTGCGTTCGTAGGCAAGCCCGACGGGAACGATCGTGACACCCAGCCGGCCGTCGTGCTCGGCTTCCGCCGACAGCGCGATGCGCGCCGCGCCCGTCTTCAGCGGCCGGAGCTGGGGATCGGAATGCGACGTGCCTTCTGGGAACAGCGCCAGCACGCCGCCTGCGGCCAGCTCGGCCCGGCAGCGCGCGAAGGTCTCTTCGTTGCGATTGGAATCGCCTGGTTGCGACTCCTGCGCGCGGTACACCGGCAGACTGCCGAAGGCGTTCATCGCGAGCCGGCCCAGCGGGTTGCCGAAAAGGGAGCTCTTGGCCAGAAAACGCGACGGCCGACCGGTCGCGATCCGCAGCACCAGCGGATCCAGCAAACCGTTCGGGTGATTGAGGACGAAGATGATCGGCTTACCCGCGGGGATGCGCGCGGCGCCGTCCACGATGCGCGCCGGATAGTAGAGACGGACCAGCGCTTCGCCCAGCGCGCGCAGCGCACCACCCATGAAACCAGCCACCAGTCGGCAATGATACGCGGTCGCCGCAGTAAGATGGGCGCCATGCTCGGAACGAACCGGACGCGGGTCGCGTTCTCGGCGCTGATTCTGGTCGGCTGCGCGGCCTCGGCCCGGGCGGCCACGCTCGCCGTCGACGCGCCGGACGGCTGCCTGGACCTGGCGACCTTGAACCAGGAGGTTGCCGATTTGGTCGGCCGTCCGCTCGCCGATTCGCCTGACACGGACTTCCGGCTGACCATCGCGCCCGGACGTGGAGGGCGGTGGCACCTCAAGCTCGAGGCCACCCACCGCGACGGGACCGACCCCACGCGCGTGCGCGAGCTGGACGCCGCCAAGTGCGCCGAGCTCGCCGACGCCGCCGCCGTGGCGATCGCGGTCTCCGTTCGTGCCCTGGCCGAGACCGGCGCGCCGCCGGCGACCGCGGGCGGTTCTGTCGTGGCCCCTGGCCCGCCGCCCACGGCCGTCCCGACGATCGCGGTCGCACCGTCTGCACCGCCACCCCGCTGGCGACCCAGCCTGACGCTGTCAGTGGCCGGCGATTCGGGCGAGCTGCCCGGGACCGGCCCGGGCGTGATGGCCGGCGCCATGCTCGGACGCCGCCTGGTCCGTCTGGCCCTGACGGTGGGCTGGTTGCCGGCGCGCGAAAATGCTGGCGGCCGCTTCCAGCTGATGTTCGCGGCGGGCGACGGCTGCTTTGCGCCGGCCTGGGGCAGGTGGACCGTCCTGGCCTGCGGCGGCGCCGAAGTGGGCGCGTATGGCGCAACCGGCCAGGGTGTGGCCCGGCCGAATCCGCAAACCACGCTCTGGCGCGCCGGACGGGCGCGCCTCGGGACCGCCGTCGGGTTGACCGACACGATCGCCTTCATCGCCAGCGCGACAGCCGTCATGCCGCTGGCGCGGCCCACTTACCTGCTGGATGGCCTGCACCCCGTTTACCAACCAGACGCCGTCGGCCTGCGGATCGACGCCGGGCTGGAAGTCGGTTTTTGAGCACGCGATTTTCCTGGACGAATTTCTGAACGGATTCGGGCGGCCGCGGAAACCAACCCAGGAGGCGGACACTTTGAAGCTCGTTCAGCGTCAGGGCGATCCCCCCCAGCTCAGCCGGTGTCGGCCCCCAGCTTCGACCAGGTCTACGCCGGCCATTTCGCCTTCGTGTGGCGCTGCTTGCGCGGCCTGGGCGTGCCGCCGCCCGGCCTCGACGACGCGGCCCAGGACGTGTTCGTGGCCGTACACCGCCAGCTTCCCGGTTTCCGCGGGGAGGCGGCGATCCGCACCTGGCTCTACGCGATCACCCGACACGTGGCGGCCAACCACCGGCGGCGCGATCGCCGCAAGTCGTCGTTGTGGGAGCCGCTGCAGCCGGAGCTGCCAGATCCGCGCCCCGATCCAATGGAACGGGCGGCCCATGCGCAGGCCGCGTCGTTCGTCGAGCGGTTTATGGCCAAGCTGGACACCAAGAAGCGAGAAGCCTTCATGCTGGCCTTCGTCGAAGAGATGACCGTCCCGGAAGTGGCGGCTGCTCTGCAGATTCCTCTCAACACGGCCTACACCCGGGTGCGGCGGGCGAGAGCCGACTTCCAGCGCGCGTTGGAGCGCCGACAACATGCATGACATCGGAGACTCGAACGACGAACAAATGAAAGATCTGTTGGCTCGCGCCCGCCGCGGTCTGTCGCCGAGTGCCGGTGACGCGGAACGTGTGCGCCGCGGCTTGGGGGCAGCTGTCGCGCGCGGCGCGGCTGCTCCGGCCACGCCGGCGCAGGGATGGGGGACGCATCCGTGGATCGGCCGGGTCATGATGACCGCGGCGTTCACCGCGGCGGGCGCGGCCGGCGGTTACTGGGTGGGACGGCAGGCGCCGCCTGCGGCGGGGCAAGCGCCGCCTGCCGTGGCGGCGGCGGCGTCGACGACGGCGCCACCAGCCGCGCTGTTGGCCGATCCCGCCGTCGAACGCGCGCGGCCGGCGCCACCGGCCGGTATGTCAGGCGGCCGGCGCGCGGAATCTGTTCGTCGCCGAACCAGCGACGGGCCCGCCAAGACCGCGGCCGAGTCGCTGGCCCTCGAAGTGCGCGCGCTTCGCAACGTGGAACGCGCGTTGCGCGATCGCAACCCCGGGCTCGCCCGGGCCTACCTCGACGATCTCGAGCGCGAGGTTCCGGGCGGGCAGATGCGCGAAGAGCGGGTCGCCCTGCGCGCCATCGCGCGTTGCGCGAGCGGCTCGCAGCCCTTTGGAGTCGACCCGGCGCACGATTTCGCCGCCGCCTATCCGGCCAGCGCTTACCGCGCGCGTGTCGAACAAGCCTGCGGCGGAACAGATTCGGCCGGCGCCGGCGACTGAGCCAAGCAGGAGGCAACACAAATGAACCGACTCACGCTGCTGTCACTGGTCCTCACCGCCGGGCCGCTCGCCTGTTCGACCGGCGAAAACGTCAACATCGGCGACACCCAACAGCTGGGCGGCAAGCTGTCCGACTACGCGGCCGAATGGGACGGCTACGCCGAGGCGTACACCTTTCAGCCGTCGGGCTCGGACAGAATTCACATGACGCTCGACGCGCAGGGCAACGGAAGCATTCGGGTCGGCACCGATCCGCTCTTGCCGCCACCGACCGATCCGAACGTCGGATTTCCGCCGGGTCGCGAATATCCCAAGGACATCGTCGCCGACACCGGGCTGCGCGAAGGGTTCCTTTACCCGCTCCACGCCGCGCAGGTCGACGCCGCCCGCATCCGAATCGGACTCAAGCCTTTCGATTACTACGCCCCCTGGTGTGCTCTGCAGACCCCTACTACATCGTCACCGGGTATACCCAGATGGGCGTTTCAGACGGCAAAATGATGCCGCCAGCCGGACTGGTGCCGCAATACGGTTACAGCTGTGTACAGGGATCAGGGGGGGCCAAAGCGGCGACCCGGCGAACCCATTGTGCTACGCACAAGGGACTTCAGCCGACGGTACGATGTCGAATTACCCCGTCGACTGCGGCAAGTTCTACCTCTGCATCACCGGGGTGTGCACGTGTACCGCAACGTCGTGTACCGCCTCGCCAACGCTGTCGGCGGACACGGGGCCGGCCGGGTA
Source organism: uncultured Pseudomonadota bacterium (assembly GCA_963737345.1). Lineage (GTDB taxonomy): Bacteria > Myxococcota_A > Polyangia > Fen-1088 > Fen-1088 > JADGRB01. The sequence goes on from CAVTSM010000003.1 coordinate 1,534,500, forward strand.
TCCGATTGAGCTGGACGGCGCGCTCGACAGCTCGGGCAAGGCTTTGACGGGGACGCTGAACCTGGGTGGAACGCGCGTCACCGTGCACCTCACGCGCAAGTAGCGCGCGCTACCTCTTCGCTCAGGTCTGTGGGCGCGATCGCGTTGACTCAGCTGGGCTCTGCCCAGCTGAGTCGTCGCGGGAGGTCAAGGAACCCTGTCAGGGTTCCTGTTTGTCGAGATCAGCCGGCGCACCCACAGATCGGTCAGCTTCTCTTGCACGGTGTTCTGGCGCAGGCGATCGGCCAGGTGCTTCCAGTCGACGCTGTCCTGCGGCTGGTCCTGGTTCGAGCAAGAAAAGACCATCGTCTCTTTCCCCGTGACCGGGTCGACGTGGCGCTGCAGGCACTGCGCGCAGATCTCTTTCATCATGCATTGCATGGGCGAGTTGATCGACGCGATGGCGATGTGCCCCTTGCGGAAGTACTGCGCCAGCGCGCCGTGGCGGGCCTGCTTGACCGCCGCCATCATGCGATCGCTGCCGATGGCGATGACGCGGTCGCAGCTGGGGAGCGGAACCAGCTGCTCGCCCAGCTCGCCGCGGGCGTAGGCCCCCATCGCCTGGACGATGTTGCCGACGAAGGCCTGGTCCTGGGGACGGCGCGGCGTGAACGGCTCGCCCGCGTCGACGCTCCAGATGATCTGATCGGCGGCCGCCTCGATGTCGTCGACCTTGTAGATGTCGTCGCGCCGGCGGTAGCCGGCGAAGTAGAGCACCTTGCTCCCCTGCGCCCGCAGCGCGCGGCCAATCGAGAACAGCACGGCGTTGCCCAGGCCGCCGCCGGCCAGCAGCACCGATTCACCCGCCGGCGTCTCGGTCGGGGTCCCGGTGGGGCCCATCAGGACCACGGGCTCGCCCGGCTTGAGGCTGGTCACCAGGCGCGAGCTGCCGCCCATCTCGAGGACGATCAGCGACAACAGCCCCGCCTCCTTGTCGACCCAGGCGCCCGTCAGCGCCAGGCCTTCCATGACCAGGCGCGGTCCCTTGACGCCCACCTGCGGCGCCAGGGCCTCGAAGTTCTGCAGCCGGAAAAACTGTCCCGGCTCGAAGTGGCGCGCCGCCGCGGGCGCCCGCACCACGACCTCGACGATGGTGGACGTCAGTCGATCCACGCGAACGACGTGGGCGCGCCAGTCGCCGTCCAGCCGCGCCGCGAAGGCGCGCCAGGCCGCCTCGCGCGCCGGCTGCCCGGCCGCATCCAGCGCGGCGATCTGCTTGCCGAACAGCGCCTCGACATGCGGCGCGCCGTCCTTGGCCGACGCCATCGCGCGCACCACCGACCCGGCGTAGATGGGGTGGTTGTCGCCGTAGTAGCTGACCGTCCGGCCGTCGCGCAGATAGCTGGTGAAAAAACCGACCTCGCCGCGCGCGACGGGCTCGAGCGCGATGGTGCCGTCCTCGCGCTGGACGGCGCGGTGGCTCTTGAACGCCTTGGCCTTGGCGTCGATCTCGAACGACCCGGGCCGCTCGCGCTCGTAGGTCACGTTGGGCGAGGTGCCGGCCGCGACGAACAGGCTGCGCGCCGGCAGCTTCACCTTCTCGCCGGTCCCACGCAGGTCGCCTTCGACCATGTCCAGGCGCTCGAACTCGACGGCGCTCAGCGCGCCGTGCTGGTCGGGGATGCAGGCGACCGGCGACAGCCGCTCGACGAAGCGAACGCCTTCCTCGAAGAACTTGGTGATCTCTTCGTGGTTCAGCCGATAGGCCGGGCTGTCTGACATCGACTTCCGGTACACCAGAGACACGCCGCCCCACTTGGCGACCAGCGGCGCGAAGTCCGGCTTCTCGCCGGCTGCGGCGGCCCGCTCCCGTTCGGCCCGAACGGCTCGACCGTGCTCCAGGAACTCGCGCGCAATCTCGGCCTCTTCGAGGTCGTAAAGCTTGGCCAGCTCGCCTTCGTCCGCGCCCGCCCCCAGCGCCTCCCAGCGCTCGAGGAACTTCTCGACCTGGACGGGGTAGTACGCCGCCACCTCGGTCGTGGTGTCGATGCCGGTCAGACCGCCACCGACCACGATCGCCGGTAGTCGGACCTGCAAGCTGGCCAGCGAATCCTTCTTGAACGCGCCCGAGAGCTGCAACGCCATCAGGAAGTCCGACGCCTTGCGCACACCGCGAATCAGGTTGTTCTTGACGTCGATGATGGTCGGCTTGCCCGCCCCGGCCGCGATGCCGACGTGGTCGAACCCCATCGCAAAGGCCTCTTCCGCGTTCAGCGTCCCGCCGAAGCGAACCCCGCCGTACACGCGGAACGTCGGCCGGCGCGCCAAGTTCAGATAAAGCGCGGTCAGAAAGCTCTTGTCCCAGCGAACGGTGATGCCGTATTCGGCGACGCCACCGAACCCCGACGGCGGCCGCTCATCCAGCGGCGTGGCCAGCTCTTGCCAGCTCTCGACGGCGCGCGGCGGCCAGGCGTCCGCGCCCAGCAAGTCGGCGGGCAGCGGCTCGATCTTCAGGCCGTCGACCCCCACCACGCCGAAGCCCGCGTTCAGCAGGTGCTGCGACAGCGTCGAACCGGCCGGACCGAGGCCCACCACCAGCACGTTCTTGCCGATGTAATCGCGCGCGAACGGGCGGGCGCGGTTGAGCGGGTTCCAGCGCGTGAGCAGCGAGTAAATCTCGTAGCCCCACCGCATGTTCAGCACGTCGGTGAGCACGCCGGTCTCGGCCTGCGGGATGTTGACGGGCTCCTGCTTCTGGAAGATGCAGGCCTTCATGCAGTCGTTGCAGATCCGGTGGCCGGTGCCCGGGGCCATCGGGTTGTCGACGCAGATCATGGCCAGCGCCGCGATGGAATCGCCGTCCTTGCGCAGGACGTGCATCTCGCCGATCTTCTCGTTCAGCGGGCAGCCGCGCAGCGCAACGCCCAGCGGGTTGGTCTTCACCGCGCCGGTCTTGTCGTGCATCCCCTTCGAGCAGGAGTCCTTCTCCCGCTCGTGGCAGTACATGCAGTAGTCCGCCTCGGCCGCGACCTCGCGCCGGGTCATGCGCGCGTCCGTCAGCCCGAATCCGTCGCGCCGGCGGCGGTGGTGCGCGTGGCCCTCGGTCAGGTTGACCAGCTCGGGGTCGGGGCGGCGCAGCGGCACCAAGTCCTCGAAATCGATGGTGTGCGGGTGCCGGAACGCGACCCAGGCAGCCACGGCCGGCTGCGCCTCGGGCGCGAACCGGTGGACCGCCGCCCAGCGCTCGAGCAGGTCCAGCTCCGGCAGCACGGCGCCCGCCTTTTCTTGCGCGAGCAGCGCGTCCAGCACTTGCGCCAGCGTCAGCTCCTCGTCGCCGGCGACGTTCAGGTCGGGGAAGGTGGCGCCGAGCTCGCGCACCGCCGCCCGCAGCTCCGCCGGATCGCCGGCCGGCAGCTTGTCGGCCGGGTACTTCTTGCTGGCTCGCCGCGCGATGAAGGTCTTCAGTCGAAAGATGGACGCCTCGCGCGCCGCCGTGTCCAGCAGCGCCTGCCGCGTGGGCTCGACCTGGAACAGCCGCGCCACCATCGCCGCCAGCGGCCGCGCGGCCTCGATCAGCAGCGCCGACTCCTCGGGCGGCGTGATCTGCGCGCCCTTCCGATAGGCTTCGAACCGCGCCGACAAGTCGGGGTGGGCCGCCGCCAGCTCGGCGCGGAACAGCTCATCGAGCGCCTGCAGCCGCGCGGGCTCGTACAGATCGCCGTAGCGGAAGCCTTCGATCCCCAGCGCGAAATCCCGCGCCGGGTCGCGGGGCGCGCTTCCAGCGCCGCTCGCGAACGCAAATCCGTTGTGCTTCAGGGGGCTATCCTCTCACTGCGTGGTTCTACAACGTCGGGCGCGCGATGACCGGCGCACCGGCAATTACGCCCTGACGTTGCAGAACTCTTGGTAGTCAATAAGCTCGATGTCTTCCGGCTTCTTGCCGGTGCCGCACACCGGGCAGGTCGGATCGTGCGGGCGCTTGAACTCACGGAACTTCAGCGACAGCGCGTCGAACTGAAGCTGGCGGCCGGACAGCGTCTTGCCGACGCCCAGCAAGACCTTGATGGCCTCCACCGCCTGCAGCGAGCCGATGACGCCGCACAGAACCCCCAGCACGCCCGCCTCCTGGCACGAGGGCGCCATGTCGGGGGGCGGCGGCTCGGGATAAAAGCAGCGGTAGCAGGGGCCGTTGAACGGCAGGAACGTCGTCACCGTGCCGTCGAACCGGTAGATGCTGCCGTCGACGACCGGCTTCATCAGCTTCAGCGCCGCGTCGTTGATGAGGTAGCGCGTCGGGAAGTTGTCGGCCCCGTCGACGATGACGTCGTAGTCCTTGATGATGTCGAGGACGTTCTCCGACGAGAGGCGCGTCTGGTGCGCGATCACCTTCACGTCCGGGTTCAGCTTGGCGATGGCCGCCGCCGCCGAGTCGACCTTGGGCATCCCCACCCGGTCGGTCGCGTGCAGGATCTGCCGTTGCAGGTTCGACGCGTCGACGACGTCATCGTCCACGAACCCGACGGTCCCCACCCCGGCGGCCGCCAGGTAGAGGCCCGCCGGCGAGCCCAGCCCGCCCGCGCCCAGGCACAGCACCTTGGACTTGAGCAGCTTGACCTGTCCGGCCTCGCCCACCTCCGGCAGCATCGTGTGCCGCGCGTAGCGCAGGCTCTGCTCCTGCGTCATCACGAACGGGCGGTCGAAATTCAATCCAGCGCGCTTCCACGCCGAGAACCCGCCCGCCAGCGACTTGACGTTGGTGTAGCCGAGCTCGCCCAGCGCGCGCGCCGCCAGCGCCGACCGCGTCCCGCCCGCGCAATAAAGGACGATCTCGGCGGAGCGCTCCGGCACCTGGTCCTCGATCCGCAGCTCGAGGAACCCGCGCGGAATCCAACGCGCGCCGGGGATGAACCCCTCCGTCCACTCGTCCTTCTCGCGGACATCGACGAGAATGGGCCCCGCGCCGTTCCCGTTTCCGCCCTTGCCCTTTTGGGCCTCGATCTCCTTGCGCAGACTCTCGACGTCAGTCTCGCGGATCTGCGCCTTCACGTCCTTCAGCAGGTTCCCAAAGCTCATGGTGCCAGTCTCTCCCTACTCGTGCGCCTTACGATGTCGAACGGGCCCGGACGTCACATCCGGGCCCGCAGGGGGCGCATCTTGGCGGGTCGCCGCCACAAGCGCAAGCGCCGGGGCGGTGGAGAGCTAGTAGAACTTCACGTCGCTGATGTGCAGCTCGGCCGTGCACGTGCCGGGCGTCCCACCATCGGGCGTCGGGTCGATCGTGAACTGCCACTGCACGCCGACCAGACGCGACGGGTCGAGCGGCGCCTCCGGCACCGAGCTGCCCATGATCCAGGGTTCTTGAACGACGGTCGGGGTGTTGCTGACGGTGCCGGCCACCATCATGTTGGGCGAGTAGCAGCTGCTCCCCGCGTCGCAGGTCCCTTTCTTGTCCGTCGACTTGTCGTCATGCACCACGTCATTGGCGCCAAAGATCAAATGGCAAGCCGCGGAAACCGAGCCGCTGACCTTGAATTGGACGCCGCTGAACTGGCTCGCGTCGACGCAGTAGTTGAAATAGAGCGTGGTCCCCAAGTACTGAGGCGCGCTCGACTGCGACGCCGTCTCCATGATGTTCAGCGTTCCGTTCTCGATCGTGTAGGTCGGCTTGAGGATGCCGCCCCACGTGGTCACGCCGCCCATGATCGGAATGCCGCCGTCGCTCCCGGAGAACGTCGCGATCACGCCGTCACAGGGGGCTTGCTGACAGACGCCCGCGTCGATGGATGCCGGCGGCGGCCCGCCGCAGGCCTTGCCGCCCGCGCCGCCGTGGCCCTTGCCGCCCGAGCCGCCGGTCGCGCTTCCGCCACCGGTGCCGCCACCGCCGTTGCTGCTGCTGCAGCCGATCGACAACGCACCGGCGCCTAGGAGCACCAGGGCCCCGAGCCAGCTGACCTGCTTGACGTCCTTCATCTCTCGTTCTCCGGGTTCAGGTTGGGCTAACCGGCGCAGCTTAAGCCCAACGCGGGGCGCCGAAAATACAAAAGCCCGACCGATCGCGAGATCGGCCGGGCTTGGTGGTCCCTTGCGCGTCGACTACTTGTAGAACTTGATGTCGTCGACGGTGATCGAGCCCGTGCAGCTGGCCGTCGAGGTCGGCGTATTCGAGAGCTGCCACTGAACGCCCGTCAGGTTGTGCGCGTCGACGGGGTTCGTGCTCACCGGCGGGCTGCCGTTTGCCAGCGTCGAATCGTTGAACGGCACCATCACGGTGGTCGCAGTCGAGGTGACGATCAGCGGCTTCTGCGGCGAGTAGCTGCCCGACGGACCGGTCGACCGAAGGTCACCCAGGGTGGGGTCGGTCACGGCCACACCGTGCTCGGCGTCGTTGAACGCGAACACCAGCCCGCAGGTGCCCGCGTCGCCCTTGATCGAGAACTGGACGCCTGTGTACTGCGACGCATCCACACACGCCGGACCATTGATGTAGACGACGAAACCGCTGTACGGGTACGCATCCCCCATCGTTCCCGCCATCGATACCGTGGCGGTGTACGTCAGAGCCCCTCCGCTGACGGCGACCGTCCCGGCGGCGCTCGCGGGGTTCTTGAATGTGCTGACGCCGCCCTGGACCGTGGTGCCGGTCCCGAACGTGATGTTCGTACCGCCGTCGGCCGCGGACGCGTTGCTGAAGTCGGTGATCAGGTCGGCCGCGGGCGCCGTGGTCGTACCGGTGCCGGCCGGGCCACACGCGTTCACGCTGGCGCCGCCGCCCGAGCCGCCCGTGCCCGTATTGCCGCCGTTGTGCGCGCCGCCGGTGCCGTTCCCGCCGCCCTTGCCGGAGCTGTCGCTGGAGCTGCTGCAGCCGACCGAGAGTAGCCCCGCGGACACGAGGCCAATCAACCCGACGAACGCCCTCTGCCTGAAGTCCTTCATGTCATGTTCTCCGATTAGTGCTAGGTGGGAGGTGTGCGCTGGGAGTCAGCGCCTCGCGCTGGGCAAGCTATGCCGATCGCGAGAGATGACTAGCTCAACCATGCCGTTTTTGCAAACCATGCCGAGCCGCGCCATTCAGTGTTGGCCCCCCTCTAATCCTCGGATCCCAGGTTGGCAACCCCGGGGCGGGGGACTATACTTCCGTCCGACAAGGAGAACCGATGTCAGTCGCAGCGACCGAGACCGAGGTGCAAGAGGCCAACAAGGGTGCGGACCAGACAGCGCACGAAGACGCGCCGATGGTGTTGCTCAGCGATAAGGCCGCGGAGAAGGTGAAGGAAATTCGCGGTGAAGAGAACATCGAAGAGAGCTACGCGCTGCGCCTCAAGGTGCAGGGCGGCGGGTGCTCCGGGTTCTCCTATGATCTTTATTTCGACCAGCCCACCGAGGGCGATCGCCCGTTCGAGATCAAGGGCGTGAAGCTCATCTGTGACGAGATGAGCCTGATGTACCTGCTGGGGACCGAGATCGACTACGTCGAGGGTCTGCACGGCGCCGGGTTCAAGTTCAACAACCCGAACGTCAAGTCGACCTGCGGCTGCGGCAGCTCCTTCAGCGTTTAGCGCGCACGGGCTGGACCCGTCCCGCGGGGCGGGTCAGGCTCTCCTCGGGACGACGTGGATCCTCATGAGCTGCTGACCCGCGAGCTCGGGCGCGAGCGTGTGCTGCGCACGCCCGAGGCTCTCGAGACTTACGGGCGTGACGAGTCGGGACTGGGGTTCTACCCGCCCGACGCCGCGGTCCTTTGCGAGTCGCGCGCCGAGATCGAGCTGGTGCTCCGGGTGGCGGCCGAGCACCGCATCCCGGTCACCCCGCGCGGCGCCGGCAGCGGCATGACCGGCGGCGCCCTGCCCATCCGCGGCGGAATCGTGCTGTCGACCGAGCGGATGCGGCGGATCCTGGACATCAGCCTCGACGACCGCATCGCGGTGGTCGAGCCGGGCGTCCTGAACGGCGATCTGCAGGCGGCGGTCGAAGCGCAGTCGATGTTCTACCCGCCCGACCCGGCCAGCCTGGCCTTCTGCTCGCTGGGCGGAAACGTCGCCGAGAACGCCGGCGGGCCGCGCGCCTTCAAGTACGGCGTCACGCGGGACTGGACGCTGGGGATGACGGTGACGCTGATGGGCGGCGAGACCATGCGCCTCGGGCGCAAGACGCCAAAGGGCGTGACCGGCTACGACCTGACGGCGCTGTTCGTCGGCAGCGAAGGGACCTTCGGCGTGACCAGCGAAATCACGCTGCGCCTCATCGGCCGCCCCGAGGCGGTGGGCACCTTCATCGCCGTCATGCCCGACGCCGTCGCCGCGGGGCGCGCCGTCAGCGCCATCATCCGCCACGGCTATCGCCCGCGCGCGCTGGAGCTGCTGGACCGCGCCGCCATCGAACACGTTCGCCCGCGGGCGCCGTTCACCTTCCCCGCCGACGCGGGCGCGATCGTGCTGGTCGAGCTGGACGGCGAGCCCGAGGGGATGGAGTCCTCGGTGCTCCGCTGCGCGACCGTCTGCGAGAGCGAAGGCGCGCGCGAGGTGATCGTCGCGCGCGACGACGCCGATCGCGAGCGGCTCTGGCAGACGCGCCGGCTGGTCTCGCGCTCGCTGCGCGAGGCGCACGCCTTCAAGCTGTCGGAGGACATCGTGGTTCCCCCAGGGTCCATCGCCGAGATGCTGCGCCGAGCGGACACCATCGGGGCCCGCCACGGCCTGTTGATGGCGACCTTCGGGCACGCCGGCGACGGCAACCTACACGTCAACGTCCTCACCGACGAGAACCACCGCGAGCCTTCCGTCGCGGCGCGCATCGACGCCGCGCTGGGCGACGTGTTTCGCGCCGCGCTGGATCTCGGTGGGACACTCTCCGGCGAGCACGGCATCGGCATCGCCAAGGCCCGCTACATGGCCTGGGAGCAGTCCGCCGAGGTCATCGAGTGGCAAAAGCGGATCAAGCGGCTCTGGGACCCGAACCAGCTCCTCAACCCCGGCAAAATCTTCGACCCCACGGCGGGTCATCACCACTGACGCGTTACCCGACCGCGGCTACCTAGCGTTCGGGAATCACCACGTCGGCCCATAGGACGGACAGGTCCAGCTCGAGGGCTTCGAAGGGTTCGGCCCGAAGGCGGTCGTCGTCGCGGGACGCGTTCCGGAGGACCCAACGCCCGTCGGCGTCCAGCGCGAAAACCTCGAGGGTTCTCGCCAGCGGGTCGATGAGCCACGCCCAGGACACCCTTTCGCGCGCGTAGCTCTGGAGCTTGCCCGTGCGGTCGTACTTGCTCGAGCGCGGGCTCACCACCTCCGCAATCCAATCGGGCGCCAGCCGGAAGAACGGTTCATCGGCCACGATTGTCGCCATCCGGTCGCGCCGCCATCCGGCCAAGTCGGGCACGAGAATGTCAGCGCCGAGGTGGAGCTCGGGCTCGTCGAGGATGATCCACCCGCCCGGTCCGCCCCGGCCGCGTTTGAAGGGCGGCCCCAGCTCTTCGCCCAGCGCGCTCGCCGCGGCGGCATGCGGCTTGGCTGGGCGGGGGCTCAGAACCAGCTCGCCCTCGATGATCTCTGCCACCATGTGAGGTGGGGCGCGCAGCACGTCTTCGTAAGTCGCCGGCGGTTTTGCGCGAATCCGCACAAGTCAATTCTATCACGCTCAGTGCTGCGGATGCCTGGCACCAGCGACCCTCACTTGACGTCGATGCCGTCGTCTTCCTTTAGGCGGTCGATCTTGGACTGGCACTGCGCCCTGATGTTCGAGCGCATGGCGGGCGTGTCGTCGTGCAGCGATTCGTCGAGGATGCCCTCATAGCTCTTGCACTGCAGGCCGGCCGGGTCCTTGTGGCAAAAGTAGTTGCGCACCTTCTCGCAAGGGTTCTTCCGGCTGTCGACCATGATCAGCACCAGCCACACGACGCCGGACGCCAGGCTGCCAAGGCCGATGGCGGCCAGCGCGCGGAAGCGCTTCTTGTAGCGGTAGACGTCGATCTGATCGGCCTCGCGGCGAATCTGTTCCAGCTCTTCGGGGGTCTCGTCCATGGTCGGGTGAGCGGATGATATAACCCCCGCGCATGCCGCGTCTCAAAGTCATCACCAAGGCGACGCGGCGACCGGTCCGGGCCAAGTGGCCCCCCGACCCCGCCCGCGTGCGGTCGATCCTGGGCGCGCTCGAGGATCTCTACCCGGAGGTCGAATGCGAGCTGGTGCACGACAACCCGTTCCAGCTGCTCTGCGCGACCATCCTGTCCGCCCAGTGCACAGACGAGCGGGTCAACAAGGTCACCCCCGACCTCTTCCGCCGGTTCCCCACGCCCGAGGCGATGGCCCGCGCGCCGCTGCCCACGCTGGAAAAGCTGATTCGGTCGACCGGGTTCTACAAACAGAAGACCAAGAGCCTCAAAGGGACGGCGGCCGGGCTGATTGGGCGGTTCAACGGCCAGGTCCCGAAGACCATCGCCGAGCTGACCACCCTGCCCGGCGTCGCCCGCAAGACCGCCAACGTCGTGCTGGGGACGTCGTTCGGGATCGCCGACGGGGTGGTCGTCGACACGCACATCCAGCGCCTGTCGATGCGGCTGGCGCTGACCCGTTCGACCGACGCCAAGGGCATCGAGCAGGACCTGATGCAGGTCCTGCCGCGCGAAAGCTGGATTCGCGCCGGCCACCAGATCATCTGGCACGGCCGCCGCGTCTGCTTCGCGCGCAAACCGAACTGCGCCGGCTGCACCCTGGCCCCCTTCTGCCCGTCGGCCGGCCTCGAAAGTTAGTTAGCCGCCCGCGCAGCGGACGGGTGGCCGCTTGGGCTCGATCGGTCTGGCGCGGGGCGGGCGAGACCGCCTGTCGCCGCCCGGGACCGGTCCGGGCTTCACCGGCCGCACCAGCGCCAACGCGCGGCGGTGCTCTCCCGCGGAGAGGATGTCGCGGAGCTTTTCACGGGTCCGGAAGATGCGCGTCGCCACCGTCCGTGCCGGGATCGACATCCGCCGGGCGATCTCCCTTTGATCGACGTCGTCGAACTCGAAGAGCGAGAAGATCTCACGCGACCTTGCGTCCACGAACAACAGCGCCCGCCGAACGTCGTCGGTGCTGAAGGACTCCCAGGCCTCTGGCTCTTCTGCATCGACCGGCGGCGCCGCGAAGTCCGGCCATTTATCGAAGGCCAGGAGCTCCGTTCGCCGCCGGGCGCTGCGGCGGCCATCCAAGAAAAGCCGCCGCAAAATCGTGCACATCCAGCGGTCGGGCGCGTCGCCGGTTCGAAACATGGCCCGGCAACGCAGGCCGCGTTCGACCGCATCTTGTACCAGATCGTGCGCGTCGGCCCGGTTCCTACACCAGCGTACGGCGAGCGGAATGAGCTGCGGAACCAACGCGACGATCTTCTGCTCGAAATCCATGGGCCAAGGGTCCTCCCGGACGGGTGGGTGGTGCGGCTGGGCGGCGTTGCTCCCACCTCCTTGACGGATCGGATTTGCGCATTTTGCGGATTGCAGTGATTATTCGCGCCTCCGTTGCCCGGAGACCTTGGGGGATTGCGATGAACGCAACAGGCCGGCTGGTGACCCGTAGTGGTTCGATGGCGTTGTTGTTGGGGTTGTTGCTGGCGGGCGGGTGCCGCCACAGCAGGGGACGGCCGTTCGCGATCCCCGTGCCGGCCCAGCTTCAGACGGCGGTGGCCGTCGACCGGCAAGGGAACCAGGTGCTGGTCGGCGCGTTCGCCGGGAACTTGCGGGTCCCCGGCGGCGAGCTGGCGAGCGCCGGCGGCACCGACATTTTCGTCACCAAGACCAGCCGGGCCGGAACGCCCGTGTTTCCGCCCCAGCGATTCGGCGGCCCCGGTGACGACGCCGCGACCGGCGTCGCCCTCGACGACGACGGCAGCATCGTCCTGTCCGGTACCTTCCAGGGCGAGATCGACTTCGGCGGCCAGCGGCTAAAAGCCCAGGTCCGCCACCCCGGCCAGCGCGCCGTCTTCATCGCGCGCCTGGACCCCACCGGCAAGCTCGCCTGGGTGAGGCAAATCGCCGTCGCCAACCAGCCGACGCAGGTCAGCGTCGCCGTCGGCCCCGACCACAACATCGTCGTCGGCGTCACCGCCAACGGCACCGTCGCCAGCACCGCTGGCCAGCTCGCCCTCCCCGGCCAGAGCGTCACCCTGGACGTGCTCTCACCGAAGGGCGAGCCCATCACACCGTCCGCCCCGAAGGTGATGGCCATGTCGCTCCCAACGGCTTGTGCTCACTCCCCGTGCCAGACGGGCGGTACTCTTGCGCCCGATTGTGGGCTTCCGTCCTGTGTTGCCTGGATCTGCACTGTGGATTCCTTCTGTTGCAACATCGCGTGGGACGGAATTTGCGTGGGCGAGGTTGGCTCGGTCTGCCAGCGCAGATGCGACTGTGGAACGCTTTGCACCCAGGGAAACGCTTTTTACCCCGACGCATGCTCATGCGCGGCGCAGGTCTACACGCACGATGCCTTCTGCGGAGAAACCTACTGGGATTCGATCTGCGTCGGCGAAGTCAACAGCATCTGTCACGGCAGTTGCCCTTAGTTGCAAAAACCGCGGCAGGTTTTCAATTGCCAATGGACGCCACGGTGCCCGACGTCAGGGCATCGTGGCGAAAAGCGTCCGCAGGAAGGTCTCAAGGCCGTTGAAATCGGAGGATTCGATCTGTCCTCGGATCGCTATCACGGCTTCGATCGAGGCGGCCGGCCTGCTGAATACGTTGCTCACTCCTACATACGCGTCCGCTGCGTTGCTCGTGGAAGCGCCTGGCCCGGGAAGGTCAGCACTACTGAGCACCGTTCCGTTGACGTGAAGCTCGACGTGGTCGTTTGCCCGCTCAAGCGTGTACGCGTAGACCGCCGGCTGACCTAGCGATGCGGTCGCTACCAAAACGGTGTCGTTCACCGCGCCCTCCGGCCCGCCCATTTGAGACGACGACAGCCCCCAGTCGATCGAGATCTGACGACTGTTCGTGCGGGCGCTGTCGGACTTTCGGAAGAAGGAAACCGGGGTGGCGCCGGACGAAAGTCCACCGACGACGATAACGGCAAAATCGCCCGAGCCGAAGTCCAGGGAGGAGCTATTGCGGACGATGAATCCGCCACCAGCCTGGGTCGAGTCAAACTGGACACCGTGCGCAAACACCTGAGGGGCGGCGGTCAACGACAAGGCCCGGGCGTCGTTGCCCTGCCCTGACTGGTCCGCCCATACAGGGACAGTCGACCCGACCGGTGGCAGGTTCGACGGCCAGAGGAGTAGGACCAGGTTCTTGCGGATGGACTCGGAGAGGGAGAGGCAGCTGCCGTTGTGGCACAGCATCGAGGGGGGGCCGGCGGCGGTGCTGGCCTCGGCGTCGACGCCGGCCTCACGCGCGTCTGACGCGTCCGTGGCGGCATCGGGATTGGTGAGGCAGGTCTTCATTCCGGGCGGCGCGCATAGGCCAGAGGAGGCCGTTTCGCGTTCGATTAGGCACGTCAGGTTGGCCGGGCACCCGAGCTCGCGGGTGCACGTGACGCGGCAATCGCCGTATTTGACCTCGAAGCAACCCGACAACGCGCAGATCGCGCCCAGGGTGGCGAGGGCTCTCCACGCAGGCATTCCAATTGAAAGACGGGATTCGAACGGCCGCCTTGCAGTTTGGCGGGAATATTCTGGGGGTGGCTGTCGCATGGGCAGCGGCGCGTCAGAACGCGCCCGACCACCCGATCAGGGCCATGGTCGACTGCGGGGCCGGGGCACCGGCGATCGGGGCAGTGGCCGCTGTGGGACGGGACACGATCAGCAGGGCGACGCCGCTGCCCCCGGCCACGGCGGCGGCCGCGCCCAGCCAGCGGGCCCAGGTGGCGTTGCGATGGCCGCGTTGTGCGACTGGGTCCCAAGAAGATCGGTCCCAGGGCGTGTTCTGGTCGATCGCCTGATTGAGCTGGTTCTGGTCGTCGTGTGCCTGCCAGGCCAGCGCGGCCGCCACGGCCCCGGCAACGATGGCGGCGCCCACCAGTGCCCAGCTGGCGACACGCATCACGCGGTGGGGACGGCCGCTGTCATCCTCGCGCTCGCCTGGAATCGGGGCGGCGACCGCGACGATGGGTGGGTCATTCGCGGGCGTGCGATCGGCGACAGCCAGCGCCGGGGCCGGCGCCGCGACCACGGCTGGATCCGGTGCGGGCGGCGGGGCGGCGGTCGTCGACTCGGCCTTCGCCTCGGCCTTTTGCCGGTCGACGCAGGCCTGCATCTCGTCGCGCCGGCGGCTCGCGCGGGGGCGGTTCGGATCGTCGGGCGTCGCGGCGGCGACGAAGCGCGAATAGGCGTCCAGAGCGGCGGCGCAGTCGTCCTTGGCGCGCAGAACCTGCGCGCGGTTGTACAAGATCGACGGCCGCGCAGAGAGCTCGTAGGCGCGGGCCAGCAGGGCCAGCGCCTCGTCCAGTTGATTCCGGTCGTAGGCGCGCGCGGCCTGCTCGACCAGGGCGTCGGCGGTGGTCTCGCTGCCGGACGTCGGCGCTGAGGCGGCCGGGGAAAGCTGGGATTCGGCGCGCGCGGGGACCGCGAGCGATGACGACAGCAGGACCGCCGCCAGCAGGAAGCTCCTCATTTGAAAATGAACCCGTCATCGGGGTCGGATGACCGCGGCCGCGGCTCGGGAGACGCAGGCGGACTGCTGACGGCGGGCGGTCGCGGCGTTGCGCGCATGGTCGGCCGGGCGGCCCCACCAGCGGTCCGCTCGCGGCGCACGACGCGCGAGGCGGGCAAACGGCTTTCGGCCGCTGGGGGCGACGCGGCGGTCTGGACCTGAACTGGATGGACGGGAGGCGCGGCCGCAGGAGGTACCGGCCTGAATGCCTGGGCCGGCTGGGCGGGTGGCGCGATCGGCGGCGCCGGGGGCGATCGCAGTGCGGCCGAGGCGTGGCTTGGTCCGGGCGAGGCGGCGCGGATGGCGATCAGCGCGCCCACCGCCGCCAATCCCCCCATGACCAGTCCGCCGCGGACCCACCGGCGCCGCGGCGCCCGCGCCGGCGACGGCGGCGGCGCCGGGCTGGGCGTGCTGGCCGACGAGACGACCGGCGCCGAGACCTCGGCGGGCGCGGCGGCCCCGGCCTGGCCCTCCAGCATGCGGACGACCTCGTCCACCGAGGCTGGCCGCCGCTCGATCTCTCGTTCCAGGCAGCGGGCGACCAGATCGTTCCAGCGCGGGTCGATGTCCCGAACCAGCGATCGCATTTCGGGGGCCGGCTCGGACAGCCGCCAAAGCGCCCAGGCCACCCCCGCCTCACCCGCCGGCGGCACGAACGGCAATTGGCTGGTGAGCATCTCGTAGATGACGACGCCCAGCGCGTAGATGTCGGCGGCCGGACCGACCCGCTTGCCGTGCAGCTGCTCGGGCGCCATGTAGGCCAGCGTGCCGGCGATGCCGCGTCCCTCGATCGAGTCGTGTGTCGACAGCCAGGTCCCGCGTGCGAGGCCGAAGTCCATGACGACCACCCGCGGCCCCTGCCCCCCGCCTGTCGCCAGCATGACGTTGTCGCTCTTGAAGTCGCGGTGCACGACGCCCGCCGCGTGGGCGGCGCCGATCGCCGCCGCCATCGCCTTCACGACCGGCAGGGCGGCCTCGGGAGAGAAACGGCCTTCGGCGTGCAGGCGCTGCGAGAGGCTGACGCCGGCGATGAGCTCCATGGTCAGAAACAGGACGCCGTCGCCGCGGTGCTCGCCACCTTCATGCAGGCCCAGGTCGAAGATGCGGCACACGTTCGGGTGGGTGATCCGCCGCGCCAGATTCACCTCTTGTTTCAGCCGGTTGGCGACGTGCGGGTTGTCGGAGATGGCGGCGGCCACCGTCTTCACGGCGATGCGCGTCCCCAGCATCTCGTCCTCGGCCTCGTAGACTTCGCCCATCCCGCCGCGGGCGATGAAGCGAACGATTCGGTAGCGGCCCGCCAGATGGTCGCCCGCCACGAACCGGGTCGAGACCGGGACAGCCGGGCGCTCGAGACCCGTGTTGCGCTCGCGGAAGGTGCGCACGGCCTCGTCGATCGCCATGCGGCACGACAGGCAGCCGTCCGCGTGCTCATCGACGCGCGCGATCTCGGAGGGCAACAGCCGACCCTGAACGAAGTCCAGCACCCCGTTCTCGTCGATGCAGGCAGAACCTCCGCCGCCCTTGGGCACCACGGGGCGAGGTTATCGCAAAAGCGCCGCCGCGGTCATTTCGGTTCGTGTTCACCCGACGGTTCGGGGGCTCGACCCAAGAGGCGCGCCAGGCTCACGTGCACCTCGCTGCGGATGGCCCGGGCCATGCTTTCCAGCGCCGTGGCCCCCCCTTCCGAGCGGTGGCGAACCGCCAGATGGTCTCGCACCCCCCCGGCGATCTGCTCCCGCAGCGACATCAGCCGCCGGGCGATGGTCGCCGGGTGCACACCGTAGGGACCGGCGATCTCCTCCAAGGTCATGCACTCGACGAAGTGCCGGCGCAGCAGGGTTCGATCCTTCGCGGACAGGCTCACCAGCGCCGCCGCGATCGCCTCCTGAAAGGATTCGCGGTAGGCGGCCCGCAGCAGCTGCACCTCCGGCCCGAAATCGACCGCTTCCAGCGAATCGGGCTCGCGGGGCGCGGGCAGCACCTCTTCGTGGGTGGTCCGCATCAGGTCGATGGCGATCCGGCTGGCCGACACGCGCACCCACGCCAGCAGCGGTCCTCGCCCGCCATAGCGCAGGATCCGTGGCTCGGGCGGCAGCAGCAGCTTCGCCCGCAGCTCCTGCATGACGTCGTCGATGAACTCTGGCCGGCTGTCCAGCCGCTTCAGTGAGGAACGCGTCTTGGCCAGGACCTGTTCTTCCAGAGCCCGCAGGGCGGCGCGGTCGCCGGCGGCGCAGGCGCAGGCCAGGAACAGATCCGCCGCGTTGGCCTCGTCGCGCTCGTCGGGTACCGCCGGCGGTGCGAACCCCACCTGCCCCGCGTGGGTGACGAATCGATCGAACGCCAGCGTCACGTCGGGCCAGGCCCGTTGGGCGCCTTCGTACGCCGCTCGCCATCCGCCGTCGCCGCTCGCCATGACCGCGACGACCATCGTCTCAGGGTCCGGACGTGAAATACACCTCGTCGTAGGCGCAGGTGGCGTCTTTATCGGCCGGCTGGGGGTAATCGACCAGCTTTCCCTCGTAGTTGCGCAGGGTCCACTTGTCGGGGCCGCGGGCGACCACCGCGTCGGGGCCGATGGCCACCTTGCCCATTCCGCCAGGCGTGTCGATGACCAGGTGCGGGATGGCCAGCCCCGAGATGTGGCCGCGCAGCTCCTGCATGAGCGCGATGCCCGTCTCGACCGACGTCCGCAGGTGGGAGGTGCCGGCGGCAACGTCCCCCTGGAACAGGTAGTACGGCCGCACGCGACAGCGCAGGAGCTCCGTGAACAGCTTGCGCAGCACGCGCGCCGACGAGTTCACGCCGCGCAGGAGCACCGTCTGGTTGCCCAACGGAATCCCCGCGTCGGCCAGCTTTTCGCACGCGGCGCGGGCGCGCGGCGTCAGCTCCTTGGGGTGATTGAAGTGCGTGTTGATGTAGAGCGGGTGGTACTTCTTCAACATCACGCAGAGCTCGTCGTCGATCCGCATCGGCAACACGACCGGCACGCGGCTGCCGATCCGGATGATCTCGACGTGCGGAATGGCCCGCAACGCCGCCACGATCGCCTCCAGTCGCGCGGTCGACAGCGTCAGCGGATCGCCACCCGAGATGAGGACGTCGCGGATGGCCGGCGTCCGCCGGATGTAGTCCAGCGCCTGGTCCAGATCGCTGCGCGTGATCGGCGACTCCTCTTTGCCGACCAGCCGGCGGCGGTTGCAGTGCCGGCAGTAGATCGCACAGCGGTCCAGCGCCAGAAGCAAGCAGCGGTCCGGGTAACGGTGGAAGATGCCGGTCGCCGGCGAGTGGCTGTCCTCGCCCAGCGGGTCGACCAGATCGCCCGGCTCGTTCACCAGCTCGCGCGCCCGCGGGATCACCTGCATCCGCACGGGACAGGCCGGGTGGGCCCGGTCGATCAGCGAAAAGTAATAGGGCGTGACCGCCACGCGGAACTGCCCGGGGGCGGCGTCGAGGCCGGCCGCTTCTTCGTCGGTGAGAGGCAGCCGCGCAGCGATCTCTTCCTTGGTCGCGATCCGGTGGCGCAGCTGCCAGCGCCAGTCCTCGAACCCGCCGCCATCCTCGTCCAGCACGGGAAGCGCGAGACTCATGACTGTCCCCCGGCGTCCACGGCGGCCGCGTCCCCCATCGGCCCATCCACGCCCGCCTCGAGAGCCGGGCCCGTGCCGGTCTCAGGATGGGCGTCGGCCGCCGGAAGCGCGTCGGTGGCTGGATGTGCGTCGGGCGCGCCGCCATCCGGCGGGGTGGTCACAGCGATGCTGCCCGTCGCCTTCACCGTGACGGGCAAGATCGTCTGGCCGCCGACGTTCAGGTTCTGCTGGGTGGCGGTCCCCTGCGCCACGATGTTCCCGGTGGCGTCCAGGCCGTCGATGCTGACCGTGACCGGCCCAGTGGCGTTGCCGGGCAGCTGGATCGTGAAGCTGGCAGGCAGTGAGATGACGCCGCCCGCCTGGGGCGCGACCCGGATGTTTCGGGCCGCCATCTGCCGCGGCGAGACCGTCACGGCGAAGCCGGCGGGCATCAGCTTCAGATCGCCCCAAACCTCCACCAGCAAGATCGAGTCGGCCCGCTGGCAGGACGCGCCCCAGGTGGACAGCGCGACGGCCGCGAAGGCGAAGAGCGGGCGAACAAGCGGCGAACGCATCGTCAAAATTTGTAGTTTCCAAGCTCGGTCGCCGGCGGCGAGGCGCCCGGCGACCGCAGAACGAAGTATGCCCCGACGGCCCCCCCCACGACGGCGGCGCCGATGGCCGCCCACAACCAGAGCGGCCCCGGGCCGGCCGAATCCGCGGCCTGCGGCGCTGCGGGATGGTCTTCGACCCTGAGCACGGGCGCCTCGGGAGCCGGCGGCGCGGCTGGCCCTTCGATGACCTCGGCTGCCGGCGAAGGCGCGACGCGCGCCGGCAGCGTCACCGCGGGAGGCGGCTCGATCGGCGGCGGCGCGGTCACCCGAGGGGCGGGCGGCGGCAACATGCGAACTGGTGGTGGCGCGACCGGCGGCGGCGTGACCGCCGGCGGCGGCAGTCCCTCCATGGCGGCCAGGCGGGCCTCGACCTCGGCCCGGTTCGGCGCGCGCGGAAAGGCGTCCAGGAACGCCCGATAATCCAGAGCGGCCGGACCGTTCTGCCCCAGACGCCGGTAACACTCAGCCCGGTTGAACAACACGACGGAGTCGTGGAGCTTCTGATAGGCGAACGTGTACTCGCGCACCGCCGCGTCGCACTTGGCGTCGGCGGCCAGCTCGTTGGCCTTGCGCAGGTGGCGGCGCCCCTCCGCCACGTCCTTGGCGGAGGCCGCCGAGGCGGCGCTGGCGAACGCCATCAGCCAGACGGCGGCCATCAGCGCGGCGGCACGGGTCACGGCGGCGGCGCTCCGCGGCCCAGGCGCCGGACGTAACCCGACAGCTCTTGAATCTTGGGGACGCTCAGCGACGCCCCGAACGCCGGCATCTGCCCCTTGCCCGCCATGATGACGCGCGCGATCGAGTCGTTGGTGGCGCGCGCCTGGAACTCGGGGTCGTGGAAGTCGCGCACGGCCGGCAGCGTCTTTCTGATCTCGGCGTCCCCCCGCCCGTCCAGCGCGTGGCAGCGCGAGCACATCTGCGCGTAAATCACGGCCGGGTCGACGGGCACCGCTGGCCCGGTGTCGTCGTTGTTCGTGCACGCCGGCATCAGCGCCAGCCCGACCCCGATCGCAAGAAGTAGAACGCCGGCGCGAATTGGGCTACTCCGCGTCGCCGACGTAAAGCGCTTGCCCGGCTTCACGAAAAGCGGCGGCCTTTTCTTGCAGCCCCGCGGCCAGCGCGTCGCTGGCCGCGATCCCTTGCTCAGCCGCGTACTCGCGCACGTCCTGCGTGATCTTCATCGAGCAGAAGTGCGGCCCGCACATCGAGCAGAAGTGCGCCCCCTTGGCGGCCGGCGCCGGCAGCGTCTCGTCGTGAAAGTCGCGCGCCGTCTCCGGGTCCAGCGACAGGTTGAACTGGTCCTGCCACCGAAACTCGAACCGCGCCCGGCTGAGCGCGTCGTCGCGTTTCTGAGCGCCCGGGTGCCCCTTGGCCAGGTCGGCCGCGTGGGCGGCGATCTTGTACGCGATGACGCCGTCCTTGACGTCCTTGCGGTTCGGCAGCCCCAGGTGCTCTTTGGGGGTGACGTAGCAGAGCATCGCGGTGCCGTACCAGCCGATCATCGCCGCCCCGATGGCCGACGTGATGTGGTCGTACCCCGGCGCGATGTCGGTCACCAGCGGCCCCAGCGTATAGAAGGGGGCCTCGGCGCAGATCTCCAGCTGCTTGTCGACGTTCTCTTTGATCTTGTGCATCGGCACGTGGCCGGGCCCTTCGATCATGACCTGCACGTCGTGCTTCCAGGCGATCTGCGTGAGCTCGCCCAGCGTCTGCAGCTCGGCGAACTGCGCTTCGTCGTTGGCATCGGCGATCGAGCCGGGCCGCAGCCCGTCGCCCAGGCTGAACGACACGTCGTACTTCTTCATCACCTCGCAGATGCGCTCGAAGTGGGTGTACAGAAAGTTCTCTTGGTGGTGCGACAGGCACCACTTGGCCATGATCGAGCCACCGCGCGACACGATGCCCGTGACCCGCCGCGCGGTCAGCGGCACATACCGCAGCAGCACGCCCGCGTGGATGGTGAAGTAGTCGACGCCCTGCTCCGCCTGTTCGACCAGCGTTTCTAGGAAGACGTCGATGTTCAGGTCCTCGGGCTTGCCCTTGACCTTCTCCAGCGCCTGATAGATCGGCACTGTCCCGATCGGCACGGGCGAGTTTCGGATGATCCACTCGCGCGTCGCGTGGATGTCGTTGCCGGTCGAAAGGTCCATCACCGTGTCGGCGCCCCAGCGCACGGACCAGCGCAGCTTGTCGACCTCTTCGCCGATCGACGACGAGACCGCCGAGTTGCCGATGTTCGCGTTGATCTTCACCAGGAAGTTCCGCCCGATGATCATCGGCTCGGCCTCCGGGTGGTTGCGGTTGGCCGGGATGATGGCCCGCCCGCGCGCGACCTCGTCCCGCACGAACTCGGGCGTGACGCCTTCGCGCAGCGCGACGAATCGCATCTCCTCGGTCAGCTCGCCACGGCGGGCGTAGTGCATCTGGCTGAAGTTCGTGTCTCCCCGCGCCATCCGGCGCGCGATCCACGGCTGCCGCAGCTTGGGCAAGCCGACGTGGGGATCGACGTTGCGCGGACCGGCCGGATCATAGACGTCAATCGGCGCTTCGCCCGCGCCGACCGTGATGCGCCGGACCGGCACCTGCAGCTCGCCGTCGGTCAGGAAGACCCGCTCCGAGCCAGGCAGCTCGCCCAGCGGCGCCAGTCCCTCGACAGGGTCATCGACCATCGGCAGACCGCGCTTGCCCGCGCCGCCATTCCCATCGCTTCCGTTGTTCATCGTGTCTCGCTTTCCTTCGCCGGCATTACCCGGATCAGGTTCAGGGGTCGCGCCTGCCGACTCTCATGTCGGCGGCGCCTCTCAGCCTTTCGGGCGGCTCCCCCAGCTCTTCGGTTGTCGAACACGGGAAATTAGCGTCGCGCGCGCCGGAATGCAAAGACCCCGCGCCTTCGCGCCGCGGCAGGCGCTAATTCAGGTAACTCTTTGGGGGTCGCCGGACGGGGCCCGCTCCGCCATCCAGGACCCGATAGCGCCGCTTGAGGCGGCGAATTCGGAAGGTCCCCCAGGCCTCTCGGAACCCGCCGGGCGCCGCACCCAGGTACCCGACGGCCGCCGCGACCAGCGTCGCCATCAGCTGGGCCCAGTCCGCGCGCAGCAGGCTGGCGACCACGCCCCAGCCCACGAAGATCCAGGCCAGGTGTCGGGCCTGCATCGTCAGCGCGCCGAACACCTGAGTCGGCGCCCGCCCGTAGATCCGGCCAAAAGCGCAGAAAAGCGCCAGGATCGCGAACGAGCAGCCGTCGAACACCACGCCGGACTGGTACGTTCGCAGGTGCGCAATTCCAGCCAGCGCGACGTTGGCCAGCACCCCCGAAACCAGGAACAGTGAGACGAACCGGCGGGTGCCCTGGGTGCGCTCGATGAAAGCGCCGACGAACCAGAGCCCGATGATGTTGAAGATGAAGCCCAGCAGATCGAAGTGGACGAACAGCGACGTGACCAGCTGCCAGACCTCGCCGTGCCACAACCCGGGGCCGAGCGCGAGGTGGGCGGTCATCGGCCCCCTCACCTCGCGAACGAATACGTAAAAGGCGTACAGGATCGCGTCGGTGATGACGAACGCCTTGATGGCGGGCGTCAAGCGTTCGGCGATCGGCTCGGACCAGGAGGGACGAGCTGGGCGGCGCCGGGAGGGCAGATCGGGCATTACTCCTCGATTGTAGCCTAGACCGGCCCCGGCGCCGGGCCGGGTTACTCGGCCGTCCCGCTGGGATCGTTCTGGCAGTCCGGATCGGCCACGTCGACCCGACCATCGCGGTCGTTGTCGACGCCGTCGCTGCA
The DNA here is from genome assembly GCA_963737345.1 of uncultured Pseudomonadota bacterium. GTDB lineage: Bacteria > Myxococcota_A > Polyangia > Fen-1088 > Fen-1088 > JADGRB01. The sequence goes on from CAVTSM010000003.1 coordinate 1,557,052, forward strand.
AGCGGGCGCCGGGTCGAGGTGGACGCTGACCGCGCCGGGGGCGTCCAGGGTGACCGTGGAGGTGGCGCTGGGGCCGGGAAGGCTCGGATCGGCGGCGATGGTCGCCCCCTCGAAATCCAACATCGTGACGTTCACCGTCCAGGTCCCTTCCGCCACGCTGAGACTCCGATAACCGGGCGTGCAGATCGTCACGGCGCGAGCACCCTCGCCACCGGTGCTGGTGCCCTGGATCAGAATCGAGTCGACGCCGTGCTGGCTGCAGGCGCTGGCCGGCGCCTGGTTCCCAATGAAGTCCCAGCTGACCTGCAGCGTTCCATCGTGCCTGCAGCCGCCGGCCACCATGGGGGCCAGCAAGGACAGAGCCAGGGCCCAGCGCCGAATCATGCGCGGCTTATATCATCAGCCCCCGGTCGGCGGCGAGACGACCGTCAGCCCGCCGTGGCGGCGAGACGACCGTCAGCCCGCTGTGGCGGGCGTTACAACCAAGATCGCCGGACTCTGTGTCTCTGTGTCGCCACAGCTGCCGATCGAAAACGAGCTGCTCTGGGCCGGTGCCAGCGCGTTCCCCTTGCTGTCATAGACGTCGATGGTGGCGTTGTACGTGCCGAGGCCCTGCAGCGGCACCGTGAGCGATTCGGCCGAGCTGTTTGCCGGGCAGGCGATCGGGAACATCACCCCGTCGACGGTCGCTTGCACGGTGACGGCGCCGGCCCCGGCGCAGGTCACCGGCGCGCCGCTGGCGTTCTGGATCTCGTAGTCGATGATCAGATTGGGGTAGCAGGGCCCGCCCGTGCCGTCGCCGCTGTCCGGCCCGGTCTCGACGATGCAGCCGGAAGCGGCCAGGGCGATCGCGATCGGGCCGACCAGGAACAGCGGCGCCCAAAGCCAGCGCATGGACGTGGTGGATCTCATTCGACGACTCCTTCGTGAATCGATGTCCAGGGATCATTGCGGCGCGCAGAGACTGCCGTCGCAGCTCGGCGCGCACGGGGCCACCAGGGCGAAGGCTTCCACCTCCGTCGGCTGCCCGCTGACCACCTGATACAAGATCGGTGCCGGAGTCATGATGGCGCTCTGCGGGACCGGGTCCCCGGCTGCATCGACCGCGATGACCGAGACTTCGTAAGATTCGCCAGGTCCGGTCGGGGGGATGTCGAAGGCCGTGGCCCCGGTTTGTCGCTGGCAGGCGAAATCGCACTGGGCCTTTCCGGCACAGGGTGTGGCGCCGTCGATGGTCCCCCCCACCCCTTTGAGGACCAACCGAACCTTGGCGATGGCCGGATCCGCGCAGCCGCAATTCGTGATCCCGCGCCCATCAGGCGCAACGACGATCCAACTGATCTCGACGGCGCCGCCGTTGATCGAGACGCAGGCCGGGATCAGCGCGGCGGCCAGCGCCAAGATCGCGACGAAGATCGCGACGAAGATCGGGACGAAGACGGGGACGAAGTTTCTGGTGGGCATCGAGAACAAGCGGCTGGCTGGCGCGTCGGGATGAAACTGGAGGTTAGGAATGGGGTCCAATCGTGTCAAACTGCGGCCGGCACGTCCCCGTCGTCGCGGGGCCGCCGCCCCCCCCAAGGAGGTCACGCCCGATGTTACCGCTCATCCTGCAGGCCGGCGCCGGAGAAGCGCGCCTGGACATCATCTCTCTCATCCTGAACGCGTCCCCGGTCGTCAAGGGCGTGCTCGGGTTGTTGATCCTGATGTCCGCTGCGTCCTGGTTCGTGATCGGATCGAAGGCGTTGTACCTGTCGGCCGCTTCGTCACGCTCGACGAAGTTCCAGGACGCCTTCTGGAAGACCGGTCGCCTCGACGAGATCTGGCGGATGAGCGAGGCCGCGGCGCCCTCGCCGGTGGGTGAGGTCTTTCGCGCCGGCTACACCGAGCTGGCCAAGCTGCAGAAGCGCCGCCAGGAGAACGCCGATCCCGGCGCCGACGCGCTGCTGGGAGACATCGAAAGCGTCGAGCGGGCGCTGGATCGGGCGCGCACCTCGGCCGTCACGGAGATGGAGTCCCGCGTGCCGCTGCTGGGGACGACCGCCAGCGCCGCCCCCTTCATCGGCCTCTTCGGGACCGTGTGGGGCATCATGAATTCGTTCCGCAACATCGGCGCCAAGGGCGCCGCCAACCTGGCCACCGTCGCGCCCGGCATCGCGGAGGCGCTGGTCGCGACCGCGATCGGCCTCATGGCCGCGATCCCGGCGGTCATGGCGTACAACTATTTCACACGCCGCATTCGCGTCATCACCGCCGAGATGGAGACGTTCTCCAGCGACTTCCTCAACATCGTGCGGCGGAGGTTCTTCTAGTGGCGATGTCCACGAGCAGCGGCTCGGGCGGCGCACTGACAGAGATCAACGTCACGCCCCTGGTCGACGTCATGCTGGTCTTGCTGATCATCTTCATGGTCACGGCGCCGATGTTGCAGACGGGTGTCGATGTGAACCTCCCGGAAGCCAAGGCCCAGACCATCCCGGACGACGAAGGGAAGCTGATTTTGACGGTCACCAAGGACAAGCGCGTGTTCTTGGGCAAGCTGCAGATCCCCTGGGACGACATCGAGAAGGTGCTCAAGAACAACGCCAAACTGAACGCCGACCACGAACTGTACCTGCACGCCGACCGCGCGCTCAGCTACGGCGACGTGGTCAAGGTGATGGCGGCCGCCAAGCAGGCGGGCGTCGACAAGCTGGGCATGGTGACCGACCCGCTCGAATAGCCGATGCCCAGCGAGCAACAACGGCGCGGGTCGCGCCGAAACTTCGCCGGTATGATCGTCACGCTGGCGCTACACGGGGGCGTCCTGGTCGCCGTCGCGGCCGCGCACAACACGAACGAGGTGCCCCTCATCGTGCCGCACGACTTCGTGCGCGCCGAGATGGTCAAGCTGGGCAAGCCCAGGGACAAGTTCTGGTTGCCGCGGGTCACGCAGCCGCCGCGCGCGACCGCGCCCCAGCCGACGTTGAAGATCGCGGAGGATCCGAACGCCAAGGCGGCGCCGAAAGAAGCGCCGCGCCCCGAAGACCCCAAGATCTCCAAGGACCTGAAAAAGGCGCTCGAGCGGGCGCGCAAGCTGGAGGCGCTGGCGGCGGACGAGGAACCTGACGAAGGCGCGCTCAACGGCAGCAGGCTGGGAACCTCGAACGCGGCAGTCGGGGATCAGTACCAGGCGCAGGTCGTCGGAATGCTTCACCAGAACTACAACTTCCCGGCGGGACTGACGCTGGACCAAATCCAAAACCCGCCCGAGATCGTCTTTCACATCGCGGGTGACGGCACGCTGACCGGCATCAAGCTGGTCAAATCGTCGGGCAACAACTTCGTCGATGATGCCTGCGTCGATGCGGCCAAGCTGACGGCCAAGGTGCCGCCGCCGCCACCGACGGTCCGTGGTATGAGAGTCCGGTGCGAAAAATGACCAGCCGGTCCCTCGGAGGTCTTTCGTTCCTCGCGTCGCTGCTCGCCGTGCTGACCGCGCCCTCGATTGCCCGCGCGCAGGCCGGCGCCGACGAGGATCTGCCGGCCGTGCAGCTGTCAGGCGCCGGCGTGGCCCTGTTGAAGCTGGCCGTCCCACGCGCCGACGGTGAGGCCGACGGCGGCGCCGCCGAGATGCTGTCGAAGGACATGGACATCACGGGCCTGTTCCAGATCCTGGATCCGGCGTCATTCCCGGCGCAGCTCCAATCCGAAGGGCTGAATTTTTCCTCCGCGCTCTGGACGCAGGTGGGCGCGCAGGCGGTCGTCAAGATGAAGGTCACGGCTGGTGCGCTGGATGGGCGGGTGTACGTCGTCGCCCGTGGCGACGCCGCCGTCTTGTCCAAGTCCTATCGAACCGGCGACTTGCGCGACGAGGTTCACGAGTTCGCCAATGACGTCGTCAAGGCGTTCACGGGCCAGCCCGGCGTGTTCGGCTCACGGATCGCGCTGGCGCTGGCCGGGCGGGGCCCCCACGAGATTGCCGTGGTCGACATGGACGGCGGGCGCACCTCCGTCGTCACCAAGATGGGCTCCGACAGCCTGTTGCCGGCCTTCTCGCCCGCCGGTACCGAGATCGCCTTCACGTCGTACCTCCGCAACAACCCCGACCTCTGGATCGTGTCCGCGGGCGGCGGACGGGCGCGGCGGGTGTCGAAAGAGCCTGGCCTCAACACCGGCGCGGCCTGGTCGCGCTCAGGCGCGCTGGCGCTGACCATGTCGTACGAAGGCAACTCGGAAATTTATCGCATCGATCCCAGCGACGGCCGCGTCGAGGCCCGGCTCACGAACAACCCGGCCATCGACAGCTCGCCCTGTTTCTCGCCCGACGGGTCACAGATCGCGTTCGTTTCGAACCGGCAAGGATCGCCGCAGATCTTCGTCATGTCCGCCAACGGCGGCGGGGCCAAGCGGGTCACCTTCCAGGGCAAGTACAACCAGACGCCGCGCTGGAGCCCGCGCGCCGACAAGTCCCAGATCGCGTTCACGGGCCGTGACGAGCGCGGCGTGTTCGACCTCTTTCTGCTCGACGTGCGCAGCGGCAAGGTCGACCGCCTCACGCAGGGGCATGGATCGAACCTGGACCCGACCTGGTCCCCGGACGGACGCCTGCTGGCCTATGTGTCCAGCCGCGGTGGGCTGTTCGTCCAGAACCCCGAGACCCACCACGAGGTCCAGGTCTGGAAGGGGAGCGCCTCGTCTCCGTCGTGGGGCCCAGCCGTCCGTCACTGACGTATTTCGCCGCCCTGCTCTGCTTGCCCCCTTTTCAGGCGGAGGCAGGTTGTCCTCATGACAACTGACCCCGTTTGCGGCATGACGGTCGAGGAGTCCACGGCCAAGGCCTGGGCCGATCACGAGGGAAATCGCTACTATTTCTGCTCGGACGCGTGTCACGACGAGTTCGAGGCACACCCGGATGAGTATGCCGGGCAAGCTGAGCAGAGCGCCGGCGCGTCGCCCTGAAGCGGGGCTTCCGGCCGGCTCCAGCCGCTGGACGCGGAGGCGCCACTGGGCGCAAGCTCGGCAGGATGACGCTCGCGACGATCGACGTCGGAACGAACACCACGCTGCTGCTGGTGGCGCGGGTCGGCGCCAGCGGCGCCATCGAGCGGATCGAGGAGCGGGCGGAGATCACCCGCCTTGGCCGCGGCATCGGGGCCGGTGGGGCCTTGGGGCGGGAGGGAATCGACGCCACCCTGGCCGCCCTGCGCGAGTATGCCGAGATCGTGCGCCGGGCCGGCGCCCGCATTGCGGCCGTCGGTACGGAGGCGTTGCGTCGGGCCCCGAATGGCGGCGACTTTCTGGGCCCAGCGGCCGAGATCCTGGGCGGGACGATCGAGGTCATCGACGGACAGCGCGAGGCGGCCCTGACCTACCGTGCCGTCATCGAATCCTTTCCAGAGACCCGCCGCGGCGAGCTCGTGGTCGTCGACATCGGCGGCGGCTCGACGGAGGTGGTGACTGCCCGGGAGGGAAGCCCAACCAGCGCCCGGAGCTTGCCGCTTGGTTCGGTCCGGCTGACCGAGCAGCACATCCGCCACGATCCGCCGCTGCCCGACGAGCTGGCCAGCCTGCGCGCCGCTGTGGCCGCTGGGCTGACCGGGATCCCCTTCGTGCCGGGCGCCCGCCTGGTCGGGGTTGCTGGGACGGTGACCTCCCTGGCCGCGATGGCGCAATCGATGGCCAGCTACGACCCGGCGCGGGTTCACGGGTACCGCCTGTCGAAGGCGGGCCTCGAGCGTGAGATTGGCCGGCTAGCGGCCAGCCGGCAGGCTGAGCGCGAGCGCATCGTGGGGCTGGACCCCCGCCGCGCCGACGTGATCCTGGCCGGTGCCGTGATTCTGGACGGGATTGCCGCGGCCGCGGGCGCTTCGGAGGTGTGGGTGAGCGACCGCGGGATTCGGTGGGGCCTGCTTTACGAGCTGGCGGACCAAGCGGCGGCCGGAGGGCGTGCTTGAACCCGCCCGACGTCGACGGTATTTTGCTGGGGATGCGCGCGTGGCTGCCCTGGATCTCGGGCCTGGCGTTCGCGTCGCTGGCCGGCTGCAGAGGAAGACCGGCGATCTCCTCGGAGTTTCACGACGCCTTCGATCGAACGGAGCTGGGGGCCGACTGGAACGCGACCTCCCCGGTCGCCTACCGGCTGAACGGGGGTCAGCTGGAGGTGTCCAGGGCCTACAACCACCCGGCATGGCTGCGCCGCCGACTACCGAATGACGTGGCCATCGATCTCGATGTGACCTCGAACAGCCCCGACGGTGACATCAAGGTCGAGGTGTTCGGCGACGGCGAGTCGTTCGATCCCGACAAGGGGAGCTACGATTCGACCGGATACGTCTTGATCTTCGGCGGCTGGCACAACTCGCTGTCGGTGATCTGCCGGCAGGAAGAGCACGGCGCCGGACGCAAGGCGCAGCGGGCCGACCTGCGGGTCGAGCCCGGGCGACGGTACCACTTCGCGATCACACGGCGTCAGGGCGCGCTCGACTGGCAGGTGGACGGACGGCCATTTCTGGCCTGGACCGATCCCGAACCGCTCTCTGGCCCGGCGCACGGCTATTTCGCGGTCGACGACTGGGAAGCGGACGTCGCGTTCGACAACCTCCACATCCGGCCTGCGCCGTAGCTCGCCATGGGAGAGCCACCCCAAACCGCTCGGTTCGATCTGGGACAGTCGCTGGCCGCGCTGGCCGGGCGCAGGAGCGCCCTCATCTACATGCACGACAATCCCGACCCGGACGCCCTGGCGGCAGCCCTGGGCCTGGGCCGGCTGTTCGAGCGCGAGCTGGGTACCACGGTGACCCTGGGCCACGGCGGCATCGTGGGGCGCGCCCAGAACCGCGCGATGGTCGAGACGCTGGGCATTCACCTCACACCGGTGGATGCCTTGAGTCCCGACGCTTTCGACCTGATCGCCATGGTCGACAGCCAGCCGGAGACGGGCAACAACTCGCTTCCGGCGAATCATTCGATCGACGTGGTGATCGATCACCACCCGCCCCGCCCCGCCAGCGCCCGCGCGCCATGGTGCGACGTGCGGGCCAACTTCGGGGCGACGTGCACCATCGTCTTCGAGTACCTGCGGGCCCGCGGCGCCCCCATCGACGCCAAGCTGGCGACCGCCTTCTTCTTCGCACTGCGGACGGAGACCCGGGATCTGGGGCGAGAGGCGACGGCCGCCGAACGGAGCGCCTACCTCGAGCTGGTGCCGCTGGTCGATCACAACCTCCTTTACCGGATGACCCATCCCAAGGTGCCGCGGGCGCACTTCGCCGCGCTGGACCGGGCGCTTCGGTCCGCGGAGACCTTCGGGACGCTGGTCGCCGTCAACCTGGGCACGTTGGGCTACCCAGACCTGGTGGCCGAGATCGCCGACCTGCTGCTCTCCTACGAGGGGGCGAAGATGGTGCTGTGCATGGGGGAGTACCAGCACAATGCGTATCTCTCACTGCGCACCGAGGTCGACAACGCCCGCGCCGGTGCGGTCATGCGTCACATCGTGGCGCACGACGGGGCGGCCGGCGGGCACGGCACGATGGCCGGCGCCCGGCTGCAGGCAAACCTGGCGACCGCGGCCGAGCTAGAGGCGACCTTCCGCGAGATGGTGCGCCGCTTGGCCGAAGCGTTGGGCATCCCCGCCGGGTCGGGCGAACCGCTGCTCAAGGGCGGCTCCGGCGACCCAGAAAACGACGGCTAGACGATTCCGTGCGGGCCCACGATTAGAGCCCCGGCCGCCCCTTCGCCGCCCGGCGGTGAATCCTGGTGAGACAGCCCGAAATAGAGGCCCAGCGCCATCAGCAGCAGGACGCCCGCGCAAACAGCCGCCGTGCGGAAAGTCCGGTTCCGGGAGCGGGCGACGATCCAGCGGTCGCGGCGGACGCTCTTGCGCGAACGCCGCCGCCGGACCGCGACCTGCCGGCGCGCACCCCTGACCGGGCGGTCCTGGACCGCCGTGTCGGTAGCATTCGCCTCTCGGTCCATCAAGCCCGCTCAGCCTCCCTCGACAGGGGAACCGAGCTTACAGCAATCAGTACCGCGAATCTATCGGACGTTGAGCACGATCACGAGGCCCCAGACCACCAGCGAAATGACCGATGCGGTGACCAGTGCGAAGACCGTGCGCCCGTTTTCTCGAGAAGTGGAGATCACAATGTCGTACCTAAGGAGTGAGACGCCAAAACCCTACGCATGAAATGCCAATGCGCAAGTTCGAAGCGACTCACTTCCGGGGATCAGTATCGGCGGCTTGGGTGACTCTTTAGCATCGCGGCCTCACCTCCCCGAACTTCTCGCATGATTTCTACGGTTCGGTGGCAGTACGGGCATAGCGCGACCTTGGCGCCCGCAACGTGAGGCACCACCCGCAGCGTCCCCTTACACCTGCTTCGCTCCGACGACGACAGCAACGCGCGTGACTATACGGCAACTTTGATCAATGAGAATAACAAAAGCTGGCTTACCTCTACGGCTTACGCCGTAATACGCCGGCTCAGCTGTCACTTGGCCAGCGACGGGTAGACGGCGCACCCGCGCGGGTACGGCTTGTCCGCGTCGGGCAGCGCGGACACGGGAGCCGGATCCCGACACTCGGCGGCATTAGAGCAGCTCACCAGACGATCGGTCGCCGCGTTTCGTGCCGCGGCGACCGTTCGCCCCACGTGAGGACAATGAACCCATACCTGCAGCAACACCGAACGGCGCACGACCTCAGCCTACACCATCGACCCGGACCGGCGGCTCACGCGGCGGCCAGATGCGGGGCCACCAGCCACGCATGTGCCATCCGAACCGGTCCATCTTCGGAGCGTTCGCCCAGCGGGACGGCGTTCTCGATCAGATCGTGCCAGCCGTCGCCGAAGTCCTGCTTGGTGGCCGTGAAGCTGACCGCGATGAGCGCCGTGTGTCCCGGCGGGCTTTCGATGGACAGCTCGGCTTGGCGAGGGCCGCGGGCGCCGCGGAACACACCGACCGCTCGATAAGCCCCATTGCCCATCGGCTGAACGTCGCGGCTGTAGAAGGCGAAAAGGTCCGTGCCGCTGGTGACGCCGCTGGTCGCATCGATGGCCAGCCGCACGTTGACGCGGTCGAGATCGGGCCCGTAAGCCAGGCCGGACTCCCAAGCCGCGAATTTCCCGCGGAGCAGAAAGTCGTTTCCCCCCACGTCGAGGTCGATGCTTGGACGCGAGGTCGTGAGCTCAGCGGAGGTCTTTTCAGTGATGGTTCCCACGACAAGGACCGTATGCACCGCGCGCGCCCGGTCTAGGGCGCGCACGGCGCAACGCGTTCTGCTCAGTGACCGGGCCGCCGCGGCGCTTCGCGTTTCTCGGCTTCCTGCTTATCGCCCGCGGGCTGCTGCTTGCGCCCCATCGTCCAGCTCGGGGGGTCGCTGGCCGGGAACGACTCGTCAGAGGCCTCGTCGACCTCCTCCTCGATCTCGACCTTGCTGCGCCCGGGCGCATCCTGCCGCTGTTCTTTCTTTTCGGCCATTTGATCTCTCCCTTGGCGGGACTACCCCACGGGTCCAGCCTGTGCCGTAAGATGGGCATCCCCCGGGCTGCCAAAAAGAGGGACGGGCCCGCAAAACCGGCTACGACCCTGGCTGCAACTCGACCATCCTAGGAGACGACACATGACGAACCGAGGAGCGATGATCGCCGCCATCGCGGCAGGGCTTTTCAGCACAGGGGCGACCCTGGCCGCCTCGGCCGCGGAATCGGCCAAGGTCCACTGTCAGGGCGTGAACAGCTGCAAGGGCAAGAGCGCCTGTTCGACCGCGACCAGCGGTTGCGCAGGACAGAACGCCTGCAAGGGCAAAGGCTGGATCGAACTGAGCGAGAAAGACTGCAAGGCCAAGGGCGGAACGGTCGCCAAGTAGCCCGCGCGCGTTGACCGAGCTCAGCCCGCGCGAAACTGGAAGTCGCGCTCGCGGACGACCTGCCGTTCGACCAGGTCGACCAGGAAGGCCCGGCCTTCGCCGATCATCCCGTTGAACGTCAGCAGGTACCAAACGTCCAACGCCCAGCGGACGTGGCCGCTCTCGCAAGGGGGCGACCACTCCGTGGGTTCGAGATCGCCGAGGCCAGGGGGCCGGACGCGGCCGTTGACGCGCAGCTCGCGGAAGGGCGCCGATGCCCGCACGATGTCGACGGCTTGAGCGGCGGCCCCTGGCTGGATTTGCCGCCGCCATTCGCTGACCAGTCGCAGGCGGCCGGGGCTGGCGCTGAGATCCATCTCGGCCTCGTAGGCTTCGTCGGCCGGCAGCCCGCCGAAGTCCGGGACGTCGAATTCTGGGAAAAGATCCTCCGCGTCGATCTCCCGCTGGCGAGTCGCCAGCGCCTCGTCCAGCTCTCGTCCGGCGGCGGGCGTGTAGCAGGCGTACAGCCGCAAAATCGCCTGTCGAGAAGGCAACCGATGGTCCCAGTCGATCAGCCAGACCGCGCTGTGGTAGTCGGATTCGCCGAACGGGACCAGCGGGGGGATCGTCGCGGCCATCCGGACACGCACTTCACCTCCCTCGAACAACCCTTGCTGGGCCACCCGCGGGTGAACGCGTACCTCGTTCCGCAACCGATCGCGCAGATCGAGCCCCATCGGATTGATATTACGTCGTCGGCTCCGGTCCGCCTAGGTCGCCTGCTGAGCGGCGCGTGGTGGGGCACGGTCGCTTCGCTCACCGTCGCCTTGGCGGCGGCGCCCTCCTCGGCGGCTTGCGCGTCGACGAACGGCCAGGATAGATACAGCCAGAGTATAGACAGATAGACGCACTTCTATGGGAATCCAGGAGACGTTCATGCGGAAGAGCACGGTCATGATCTTCGCGGTCACCTTGTCCGCCACGGGCTGCGCGGCCAGTCAGCCCGCGGCGCCGCCCCCCGCCACCGCGGCAGCGGCACCGGCCGGCCCTGCACCCGCGCCCGCGGCGTCTCCCGCGGCGGCGCCCGCCGCGACGGCGGCGCCGGCACCGGCTGACAGCGCGCCGAAGGAGTCCAGCGGGCCGACGATCAACTGGGCGGCCATGAGCAAAGAGCAGCGCAAGGACTACATGAAGAGCGTGGTCATGCCGCAGATGAAGGAGACCTTCGCCGGGTTCAACGCCGATCGGTACAGGTCGATGACCTGCCTGACCTGTCACGGCGACGGTGTCATGCAGGGGAAGTTCACGATGCCCAACCCCAAGCTGCCCAAGCTGCCGGCCACGCCCGACGGGTTTCAGAAGCTGATGTCCGAAAAGCCGGCGATGATGCAGTTCATGGCGACCAAGGTGAAGCCTCAGATGGCGCACTTGCTGGGCATGCCCGAGTTCACGCCGCAGACCAAGACGGGCTTCGGCTGTTTCCAGTGCCACACCAAAGAAGGTCAGTGATACTGGCGGTCTGCGTTCCACACGGCTGCTCTGGGACACGGAAGAAAACGAGCTGGCGGCGGCTGCCCGCGAGGCGGCCGCTCGCGGCCAGCTGATCGATCTCACCGAGAGCAATCCCACCCGGATCGGGCTGCCGTATCCCACGGCGGCGCTGGCGCGGGCGCTGGCACGCGGGGCCGCCGGGCCCTATCACCCGGCGCCGCTGGGTCTGCCGGAGGCGCGCCTGGCGGTCGCGGACGATTACGCGCGGGCGGGGATCGCCGTCGCAGCGGGGCAGGTGGTTCTGACCGCCAGCTCCAGCGAGTCGTACGGCTTTTTGTTCAAGCTCTGCTGCAACCCCGGGGACGCGGTCCTGGTTCCGGAGCCGAGCTATCCGCTGTTCGAGTATCTGGCCCGGCTGGAGGGCGTCACCAGCCTCGGGTATCGGCTGGCCTTCGACGGTGATTGGCACGTCGACTTCGCCAGCTTGGACAGCGCCGCCGCCGCTGGCGAGCGCGCCGGTCACCGAGCGCGCGTCGTGGTCGTGGTCAATCCCAATAACCCGACCGGCTCGTACCTGAAGCGCCCCGAGCTGAAACGGCTGGCGGCGTTCTGCCGCGAGCGCGATCTCGCGTTGGTGTCCGACGAGGTCTTCGCCCCGTACGCGTTCGGCGCCAGCCCCGATCGGGTGGCGTGTGCGGCGGCCGCGCCCGAGGCCAGTGAGGCGGCCGCCGTCTTCAGCCTGGGCGGTCTGTCGAAGGCCTGCGGGCTCCCCCATCTCAAGCTCGGCTGGATCGCCGTCGGCGGCCGCGAGGCGGAGCGGGCGCTGGCCGCGCTGGACCTGATCGGGGACACGTACCTGTCGGTGTCGGCGCCCGTGCAGCGAGCGTTACCCGAGTTGCTGTTGGCCGGCGCAGACATCCGTCGGCACATTGTGGCCCGGGTCACCGCAAACCTGGCGGCGCTGGCCGGCGCGCTGCCGGCCGGGTCGGCTTGCTCGCTGCTGCCGGCCGAGGGCGGGTGGTCGGCGGTCTTGCGAGTTCCGGCCCACCCCACCGACGGTGATTGGGCGGTCAGCCTCGCGCGTGAGTCGTCCGTTCTGGTGCACCCGGGATACTTCTTCGACATGCGGGGCGGCACGTTCCTGATCGTCAGCCTGCTACCGGCCGCCGAGACCTTCGCGACGGGCATTGCGCGCGTCCTGTCGCAGATCGACGCTTCCCTGAGATAATGGCGCCGTGCTCGTCGCCCTCGCGTCCGCGACCGCGATCGCGATCCTGCTGCCGGCCGGCCCGGACGATGGTTGCCCGTCGCCCCGGCAGGTCAGTCAGGCGGTCTCCGCTCACCTGCCGGGTGTGGTGCTGCCGCTCGGCCGCGCGCCTGGGCCCATCGCCTTACGCCTGTCGGTCACCACCGACGGAGCGGGCACGCTGCGGGTAGACCTCAGCGATGCCGAGGGCGGCGCGTTGCTGCGGCGCCGTGTCGCGCCCGCAAGCGGCGCGCGGATCCAGGCGGCCGATTGCGTGGCCCTGGCGGAAACTGCCGCACTGATCGTCGACCGCTATTGGCACGAGGTCGGGTATGAGGTGCCGTCGGCGGCGCCGGCCGTCGCGCCCAAACCGCCACCACCAGCTCCGGCGCCGCCGGCGCAATCGACCGCGCCGCCGGTTCCGCCGGCGGCCGCGCCCGCGGCTGCGTCCCCAAAGCCCCCCGCTGCCGAAACGGACGAGCGCCCGCTACCTGAGCGCCCGCCCGAACGCCCCCGGGGTCCGCTTCATCCTCCGGACTGGTGGCTCGCGGTCGGCATTTCTGGCAGCGCCGGTGACCGAGGGCCGCTGCAAGCGGCAGCCTCGCTGGCCGGAGCCGTCGAGCGGACGGTCCGCGGCCGGCGGCTGGGCCTCCGACTTTCCGTGGGCAGCCGCTACCCGAACGTGGTGCCTTCGCCCGCGTCCGACAACCCCGCGGCCGGCCAGGCGACCATCGTGCAGGTCCCGATCGCCATCGACGTCTATCTGGGCTTCCCGGTCGGTCGGGGACGTCTCGAACCCGGTCTCGGTGCCGACGTGAATGTGGTCTTCGCGACGTCCACCCAGGGGACGAGGGAAACACGGACTCGCGCGGCGCCAGCGGTCGACGCGCTCTTGGCCTGGACGATCCCGTTGGCGCACGACATTTTCGTGCGCACCATGGCCGCCGGGGGCGTCGGGTTTCTCGTGACGGTGTTCGATGACGCGCACCGCCTAAAGATTTTCGAAACGCCACGGCTGCGGGCGGAGCTTGGGCTAGAATTGGGCGTTTGGTTCTACTGATGAATTGAGGGTGGGCGGGTCACTAATGGGTTCAGAGGCAGCGTGAACACCCCAGGCGTGAGTCGTGCGGTTCAGTCCGGCACCAGCGGTAGCCCGAGCGCCGACCTCGAGTTGGTGACCCGCTGCCGCCGAGGCGACACGTCGGCCTGGCGCGCCCTCTATGAGCGCTACGCCCCGGTCGTACACCGGTTCCTGTCCGCCTTCGGCGTGCCGGCCGAAGACCGCGAGGACGCCGCGCAAGAGGTCTTCGTCGCCGTTTACCGCAGCCTGGGCCACTTCCGGGGCGAGGCGCGGCTATCGACCTGGATTTACCGGATCGCCGCGCGGCATGCGGGGCGGATGGCGCGTCGCCGCCGGCTGCGGGGTCTGTTGTCGACGCTGCTGGTCCGCGAGCCGTTGCCGCCCCCCGCGCCCGACGCGTCGGAACGAAGCGAGCGCCTGCAGGTTTTGGATGAGCTGATCGGCAAGCTGTCGCCCAAGAAGCGGCTGGTGCTGGTCCTCTTCGAAATCGAAGGGCTACCCATCGACGAGATCTCGAAGATCGCCGGCTGCCCGGAAAACACTGCCTGGTCGCGCCTCCACTATGCCCGCGCCGAGCTGATGGCGATGGCCAAGCGGAGGATCAAGTGACCGACCGTCACTGGCCCGAGGGATCGGACGGCATCGCCACCGAGTTGCGGCGTGCGCTGGACGAGGCTGCCCTGCGCGGTCCGGACGACATGACGTTGCGCCGCGGGTGGGCGGCGGTCGCCAACCCGGTTGGCCCGGAGACCACCCACCGCAGTTTCTGGTTCGCGGGCGGCGTGGCCAGCACGGCGGTGCTGGGCGTCCTGGCGGCGGTGTGGCTGTGGCCGCGCGCCGCCGAGCGCCCGCCGGTGGCGCACGGGCGGACGACGGCGAACATCGAGAAAGTGGCCGGTCCCGGTGCCCGGCGGTTGACCCTGGAAGGGGGAGTCGAGACCGTCATCGGCCGTTCGGGTGTGATGCGCATCGACGACGGCGCTCCCCGGGTCGAGGCCGGTGAGGTGCGATTCAGCGTCCCTCACCGCCCCCCGGGGCGCCCTTTCGTCGTACGTGCCGAGGCGTATCGCGTCGTCGTGGTCGGCACGCGGTTTGGCATCTCGGTGCAGGACGCGGGCGTCCTGGTCGACGTCGAGGAAGGAATCGTCGAGGTCTGGGACGCGGCCAACCAACGGCCGCTGGCGCGCCTCACCCCCGGCGAGAGCTGGCGGAGCCCGCGGCGCGAAACCAGCAACCAACCCTCCAGCGGAAATCCGACGCCCGCGGCCCCCTCGTTCGCCGTGCCGTCGTTCATCGCCCACGCTCGCCCCCGCCCTCAACGCAGCGTCGCGCTCTCGTCGCCGGGCGGCTCGGCAGACAGCGCCGCGCCAGCCGCCACCGACGCGCGAGACCCATCCATCGCCGCGCGGGCGGCCGCGGCCGCCGGCGATGCACCCCGGGCTTTGCAGCTTTACCGCAGCCTGGCAGCCCAGGGAACCGGGCCCGCCGCGGAGAACGCCGCCTACGCGATCGGCAAAGTCTTGAACGAGAGCATGGGCCAGCCTGCCGCGGCCGTAGCCGCGTGGCGCCAGTACCGGGCGACGTATCCAGCCGGCATCTTGCGTGTCGAAGCGGACGTCTCGATCATCGAAACTCTTGCCCGCGCTGGCGACGCGGACGGCGCTCTGATGGAGGCCAGCGAGTTTCTGCGCCGGCGGCCCGACAGCGAGCGACGCGCCGAGATCGCGCGCCTGGCCGGGGACCTTTACCGATCGCGCGGCGACTGCCGACACGCCGTCGGCATGTATCAGATGGCAACCGGCGCCGGACGCCCGCGCGCCGCCGTCGAAGCCGCCGCTTTCCACCGGGCGGAGTGCCTTTCCACCTTGGGCGACCCGGCCGCGACCGAGGCGGCCCGCGGGTATCTACGCGCGTACCCGACCGGCCGCTTCCGCCACGAAGCCGAGGCGCTGGCGGGCGGGGGCTCGCACCTCTAGGGCATGCGCCAGCTGCGCCGCCGCTGGCTGGTCGGGATGGCGGCGGTCGCGCTGACAGCCGGCTGCGACCAATCGCTGCACCTCTACCGGACGGCCCCGGACGGCGCAGCGGCCGGCCAGGGTGGCGGCGGTCGCGCGGGTGGCGGGGGCGGTGGCGCTGGTGCTGGCGGTGCCGCTGGCGCTGGCAAAGGGGGTGGTGCCGCGGGAAAAGGCGACGCTGGTACGGTCGACGGGCGCTGCTCGGGCGGCCCACCGGTATTCGTCGGGGACACGCCCCAAATGGTCGTCGCGCTCGACCGTTCGACCGGTATGAACCAGCCGTTTTCGAATGCGCCCATGGCCCCTGACACGACGCACCTGTCGGCGGCACTCCATGCCCTCTATTCGAACGTCGGGCTTCACAGCCCGGGAGGGGACTTCAGACCGCCGATCGGATTTTGGTTCGTCGACTTTCCGAACGGCGGAGCGGGCTGCGCCGGCCTGCCGGAGTGTTGCGCGAAGGAGGCGGTGCACACCACCAGCTTCGCGAGCTTTCAGGCGACCACCTCCTGCGAAACGTCGTCAAACGCGTGCGTCTCCAGCGCAGACCGCCCCGCCGCGGCCGCGCTGGACACTGCCGGCCGGGCGCTGGGAAACCTGATGACGCCGGGAAGTCCGCGATACGTGCTGCTGCTGACAGACGGCGATCCCAAAGGTGACTGCAGTTCGGACGAATGTAGCGCGGCAATCAGGGAGGCGGACGCCCTCCGCCGCGACAACATCCGTCTTCTCATCGTCGCCATCGGCAACGCTGACCCAAGCAGCTCCAGTTGCCTCTACGACATCGCCAACGCCGCCAACGGGAATACGTCGCCGCCGTATTTGGTCCCGGCGGCGACGGCAAACGGTGTGAGCATCGCGGTGGGGAACGCGATGGCGACTGCGTTGTGCAACGGGACCGTCACCAACCCGCCGCCCGCGTTGAATGCGATCAGGGTCGGAAACGTTCCCTACTCGGGCGGCACGACGGACGATTGGACGTACGATGCCAGGAACGGGCGCCTGCATCTGCACGGCCAGGCCTGCCAGAACTACGTCCAGTTTGGCGCCGTCCAGGTGTACGCCGATTGCACACCGGGCCGCGGCGGCCCAGGCTTTCCATGACGATGACGACGCGAATCCTGGCCATTTCGGGCAGCCTGCGCGTCAGCTCCAAGAACGCGACGCTGCTGGCGGCGGCGGCGCGGCTGGCGCCGGCGGGCGTCGAGCTGGCGCTCTACGAAGATCTGGGCGAGATCCCTCCCTTCAACCCCGACCTCGACGACCTGGACGGCGGACGCGCGCCGACAGCGGTGCTGGCGTTTCGACGGACGCTGCGGGAGGCGGACGGGCTGATGATCTGCAGCCCCGAGTACGCGCATGGTGTCTCGGGCGTCATGAAGAACGCGCTCGACTGGCTGGTCGGCAGCGGCGAGCTGGAGGGAAAGCCCATCCTGCTCCTGAACGCATCGCCGCGCTCGGCGTTCGCTCACCCGGCGCTCCTGGAGACGATCTGCGTGATGGGCGGCGTGACCCTGGAAGCAGCCCTGCCGGCGGCGATGGCGGGCGACCGGCTGGATGTAGAGACAATCCTGGCGCGCCCCGCCATGGCCGACCTGCTGCGCGGGTCGATCGATGCGCTGCTGGCCGCGATTGCCCACCGGCGCGCCGGTTACGCGCGCATCGCCTGATCGAGATCGGCGATCAGATCGTCGGCATGTTCGATGCCGACGGACAACCGCACCAGGCCGTCGCTGATGCCCAAGGCGCGGCGCCGGTCCGGCGGGATCGACGCGTGAGTCATGATGGCGGGGTGCTCGGCCAGCGACTCGACGCCGCCCAGCGATTCGGCGCAGGTGAAGACCCGCAGCCGTTCCAAGAAGCGGCGCGCCTTGCCCAGCGCACCGCGCCCGTTGCCGAAGGTGAACCCCACCATGCCGCCGAAGCCGCTCATCTGGCGTCGGGCCAGCGCGTGCTGGGGGTGCGACCTCAGGCCCGGGTAGATGACGGCGTCGAGGTCGCGACGCGCCTCTAGCCAGCGGGCGATCGCCAGCGCGTTCTGCTGGTGCCGGTCCATGCGCACGGCCAGCGTCTTCGTGCCGCGCAGGACCAGGAAGCTGTCGAACGCGGGCTGGCTGCCGCCCATCGAATTTTGGACGAAGGCCACCCGCGCGCGCAGCTCCGGGTCGCGGCCAATGACCGCGCCGCCGACGACGTCCGAGTGCCCGTTCAGGTACTTGGTCGTCGAGTGGACGACCAGATCGGCGCCCAGGTCCAACGGGCGCTGAAAGTATGGGGTCATGAACGTGTTGTCGACGCACAGGCGCACGCCGCGGGCCGCGCAGGCCTGGGCCACGCCGCGGATGTCGGCCAGGCGCAGCAGCGGGTTGGTCGGCGTCTCGATCCAGCAGAGCTTGGTCTTGGGCCCGATGGCAGCCGCGACCGTACCGGGGTCGCGCGCGTCGACGTAGGTGAACGTCAGGCCGAAGCGCCGGAAGACCTTGTCGAACAGCCGGTAGGTGCCGCCATAAACATCGTCGCCGGCCACCACGTGATCGCCGGCGTCGAGGGTCGAAAGCACGGCGGTCGAGGCGGCTACCCCGGCATTGAAAGCCAGACCCCAGGCGCCCCCCTCGAGCGCCGCCAGGTTCGCCTCCAGCGCGAAGCGGGTCGGGTTCTGGGTGCGCGAGTATTCGAACCCTTTGTGGCGGCCGGGACCCGACTGGGCGTAGGTGGACGTCAAGAAGACGGGCGTCATCACCGCGCCGGTGACGGGCTCAGGGGCCTGCCCGGCGTGAATGGCCAGCGTCTCGAACTTGGGCGCGGGCGCCGCGCGCTGCCTTTTCATGCCCGCCGCTCGGCCAAAAACTCGATCAGATCGATCTTGGTGATCACGCCCGTGATCGTGTCCCCGCTCTCGACGACGACCATCTTGGCGTCGTTGAAGATGTTGCGCAGCAGGTGGACGCGCGTGGCCGGCGAGACGGTCGCGTAGTCCGACTCGACCAACGTGTCGATCGGCGCGTCCAGGCCTCCCTCGCCCTTGACCAGAAAGTCGAGCAGGTCGGATTCCGCCACGATGCCCGCCAGCCGGCCGCCTTCCCTCTCCAGCACCGGAAGCTGCGAAAAGCCCGTGTCGCGCATGCTCGCGATCACCTCGCGCACGGACTCACCCTTCTTGGCGGTGATGAGGGTGCGCTGCTTCTTGCGGCGCAAGAGCTCGCCCACGGTCCCCAGCGGATCGGGCTCGTCGAGGAAGCCGTTTTCGCGCATCCACTTGTCGTCGAAGATCTTCGACAGGTACTTTTGCGCGCCGTCGGGCAGCAGCACCAGGATGTTCTCTTTGCGCTTGGTGGCCTCGGCGTACTTGATGGCCCCGGCCACCGCCGCGCCCGAGCTGCCGCCCACGAACAGGCCCTCTTGCCGGACCAGCTCCCGCGTCATCAGGAAGCATTCCTTGTCGTCGACGCGCACGATCTCGTCGACCAGCTTCAGGTTCATGGTGGTCGGCAGGAAGTCCTCGCCGATGCCCTCGACGTAATAGGCAAACGGGCGCGTCATGCGGCCGGTCTTCACGAATTCGTAGTAGAGCGACCCAATCGGATCGACGCCCACCAGGCGAAAGCCGGGCTTCTTCTCTTTGAAGAACCGCCCGCACCCCGAAATGGTGCCGCCGGTCCCCATGCCCGCCACGAAGACGTCGACCTCACCGTTGGTCTGCTCCCAGATCTCGGGCGCCGTGGACGTGTAGTGCGCGTCGGGGTTGGCGGGGTTGTGGTACTGGTTCGCGTAGAACGCGCCAGGCGTCTCGGCGACGATGCGCTTGGCGGTCTGGTAATAGCTGCGCGGGTCCTCGGGCTCGACGGCCGTCGGGCAGATCACCACCCGGGCTCCGAACGCGCGCAGCCCGGCCACCTTCTCGGGCGACATCTTGTCGGGCATGACGAAGACGCAGCTGTAGCCGCGCAGCGCCGCGACCAGCGCCAGGCCCATCCCGGTGTTGCCGCTGGTCGCCTCGACGATCGTGCCGCCCGGCCCCAACAGGCCCCGGCGCTCGGCGTCGGTGACGATGTTGCGCGCCACCCGGTCCTTCATCGAGCCACCCGGGTTCAGGTACTCGCACTTGACGTAGATGTCGGCGGCGACGTGGCGCGCCAGCTTCTGCAGCTTGACGATCGGCGTGCCGCCGACCGCCTCGAGAATGTTGTTCTTCGCGCCTGTCACGACGCGCCCCGTCCGTTAATCGACCCTTCGCGCCTAGGCCTTGAAGTGGTCACGACCGTGCGCCGAGCGGAAGTGCTCGACGACGCTCTCTTCCAGCAATTCTTGCATGGTCTGCCCGCCGTAGCGCGCCGCGATGCGGTCGTCGTACTCGTCGGCGATGATGGCCACGTCGCGGATCGTCGTGGTCAGCTCTTCTTGATCCAGCGTGTCGCCGCCCAAGAGCGTGTGCGAGAAGATGATCACGTCGCCGGCCGGAACGTACGCGAACGCGCCGAACCGCAAGAGGGCGTTCATTTCCAATAGTTGCAGCGCCAGCGGGACCTCCATCGTCACGCCCTTGACCAGCTGGGCGACACAACGGACCACCGCGCGATCCGGGTTCCAGGCGATGACGTTGATCATGACGATCGACGATCCCTGCTTCACGACGTAAAGCCCCTCGTCGACCTTCTTGAACGCAGGGCTCTTGCGCAACGTCTTCTCGATGAGCTGGCAGCTCGTCTTGGCGGCGGCGTTCATATCAAATCGGTACCACGGATAAAGTAAACTCACCACCGTCGATGCGCGCCTGCCGGCACTGCTCTCACGCCAACGCCGACCACCTGAGCTTCTGCTGCCAGTGTGGCCGGTGGCTTGGTGCGCCCACGGGCAAGCTGGTGGCGGCCGGGGGTATTCCCGATCGGGTCCGTGCGCCGGTGGCTTACTCGCGAACGATGGCAGCGACCCCGCGTCCGCTGGGTCTGACCGGACGTCTGACCGGACCCGCCACGGTTGCCCTGACGTCGTCGTCGCGGGGCGGCGGGGGAGCCCCGTCAAAGTCGTCGCCCACCGGGATTCGCTGGGCCGGCGACGCCATCGGCTACATCTACGTCTACCTGCGGGACAAGCTGGACGCGGGCGAGCGACGCCGCCGCCTGGTCGACGAGCGCGCGGGGGCCGAGGCGTTGCTGACCGGCGCCGTCACCGAGCTGGGAACGACCATCCTGCGGGAGGGGATCCAGCACCCGGACCTGACCGGCCTTTTGGAGGCTATCGGCCGGGCCCACGCCCGCCGCGAGGCGGCGGTCGCGGATTCTGACAGCCGCGGACACGCTGCAAACCGCGGAGGCCGCCCGATTGACATCCCAGGAAGAGGCGGCCGAAGCCGAGTGGCGGGCCAGTGACCGAGCCAGCCGCGACGCCGACGAGATCCTGCGGGGCGCCGCCGACGACCGCGGCATCGCGGGGTCGCGTCTCGGGCGCGTGAAGGACGAGCGGGCCCGGTTGGCGCGCGAGATGGCCAGCGGCGGGCTGAGCCAGGCGCGGGCGGCGCAGCTGGCCCACGAGGCGGTCGGCCTGGCCGACGAGCAGCGCGCCCTCGAAGCGCTGACGGAGCGACTGGACCGCCAGCTGGCGGACCTTCGCGACAATTCGATCGCGCTGCGGAACGCCGCCGCGGGGGCGAAGACCAAGCTGGAACAGGCGGTGGCCGCCCGGCGCGCCGCCGCGGCCGCGATGGCAGCCAGCATCGCCGGGCGCCAGCGCGATCGGGTTCTGGCCGAGCGCGAGGCCGCCGAGCTGACCGAGCAGCTGGGGCGCGTGGCGGCCGAGATCCGGGCGCCGCACGGCGCGCTGCTCTCGACGTACCAGACGATTGATCGCCTGACGGCGACGATCGCCGACCGCGGGTCGGAGATCGCGCTCATCGAGCAGATGCAGGCCCACTACGACCAGCGCAAGCTGCTCACGGGCGTGGGACTTTTGACCAGCTTGCTGGGTGCGACGGCCGCCGCGATCTGGGCGGTGCTGAGGTAAACGCCCCGCCCGCTACCGGGTCGAGGCCGGCAGCGCTTCGGCGGCCAGCAGGGCCCAGGCCGCCAGCAACATCAGGCCGCCGAGCGGGGTGACGGCGCCCAGCAGGCCGACACCGGTCAGCGCCAGCGCGTAGAGGCTGCCGGCGAACACCACCACGCCGGCGGTGAGGAGGGTCAGGATGGCCCGCCCGCGCCGCAGCCGCTCGCCCGCCGCCACCACGGCCAGCGCCGCGACCGCGTGCACCAGGTGGTAAAGGGCGCCGGTCCGGTAGACCTCCATCATGGCCGGCGTCAGCCGGGCCCGCACCGCGTGCGCGCCAAAGGCGCCCGCAGCCACCGCCGTGAACCCCAGGATTCCGGCCAGACCGAACCCGCCCCGCCTCACGCGGGCGGCGTCCCTTGGCTGTCGCGCGACAGCCCCAGCGCGCGCATCTTCTTGTGCAGGTTCGTGCGCTCGATGCCCAGCAGCGCGGCCGTGCGCGAGATGTTCCAGCCGTTCTCGTCCAGCTTGATGCGGATGTACTCGCGCTCCATGTGGTCGCGAAACTCGCGCAGGGGCAGCGCGCGGGCCTCGGCCGGCAGGTCCACCCGGGGCAGCTCGGCCGGCGCGGCGGCAGCGTCGCGCCGCCGGCGGGACACCTCGGCGACGATTTCTTCGCGCAGGTCACCGACGCCGATGCTCTCTTCGGAGAGGATCACCAGCCGTTCGATCTCGTTGCGCAGCTCGCGGACGTTCCCCGGCCAGGAATAGGCGGACAGGACCGCCAGCGCTTCGTCCGAGACCGGCTTCACCTTCATGCCGTTTTCGCGACAGGCCAGCTCGACGAAGGTGGCCGCCAGCAGCGGGACGTCGTCGGCGCGATCCCGCAGGGGCGGCGCGCGCAGTGGGACCACGTTCAGGCGAAAAAACAGGTCCTCGCGGAACTCGCCTCCCGCCACGGCCGCCTGCAGATCGCGGTTGGTGGCGGCGATGACGCGCACGTCGACCTTCAGCACCTGCTCGCCGCCGACGCGCGAAAACTCGCCCGACTGCAGGACGCGCAACACCTTGGCCTGCGCCGACAGGTTCATGTCGCCAATCTCGTCGAGGAAGATGGTGCCGCCGTCCGCCATCTCGAAGAGGCCCCGCTTGCGCGCCGTCGCGCCCGTGAAGGCGCCCCGCTCGTGGCCGAACAGCTCGGACTCGATCAGCTCCTTGGGGATCGCGGCGCAGTTCACCTTGACGTAGGGCTTGGTGGCCAGCGCGCTTTGCCGGTGGATGGCCTTGGCGATCAGCTCCTTGCCGGTCCCGGATTCGCCGGTGATGAGAACGCGGGTGCGGGTGGGCGCCACCTTGGCGATCTGCGCCTTGAGCGCGTTCATGGCCGCGCTGTGCCCGACCATCTCCGAGCGCTCCTCGGCCATCGCGCGCAGCCCCTCGACCTCGCGCGCCATGGCCCGCCGCTCGAGCGCGTTGCGCAGGGCGACCATCAGGCGCTCGCGGTCCAGCGGCTTTTCGATGAGATCGTAGGCGCCGGCCTTGGTGGCCCGCACGGCGTCGGCCAGCGTGGCGTGCCCCGAGATCATGATGATCGTCGGCTGCGTCTCCGCCTTCAGCTTCGCCATCCGCTCGAGCGTGTCGAGGCCCGAGATGCCCGGAAGCTGGACGTCGAGCAACAGCACGTCGGCGGCGACCTCCGGCAGGCGAGCCAGCGCCTCCTCGCCGCTCGACGCCTCCTCGACGTTGAACCCCTCGCCCTCCAGCACCATCCGCACCGTGCGGCGGATGTTTTTCTCGTCGTCGACGATGAAGATCGTGGAAGACATGTCGGTCTAGACCCTAACAGAGAACGCGGGCCGCGGGGCGACTCAGGGGTCGCGCGTGACGGCGACCACGGCCACCTCGTCCCCGGTGGTCACGTCCAGCGCGCGCCGCACCTCCTCCGCGAGGTGGATGCGCGCGTCGGGCTCGGGCAGCGCGGGCCAGCGCGCTTCGGCCCGCACGGCCACGAACCGGGGTGGCGCCGGACGCTCGCGCGCGACCAAGACCGTGCGCACGGGTGCGGTCAGCTCGGGCGCCAGCGGGTCGGCGACGCGCGCCGCGCCGGTCGCGCGCACGACCGAGATGTCGTCGGTGGGCGCTTGAAAATGCGGACCACCGTCGAAAGGATCGATGCGGCTCGCGTACGAGAACCCCACCGCGCGCAGCATCTTCTCGACGCCGCGCGTGTCCGGACCGACCTGCCCGATCAGCTCCTGGACGTGCGGCGGCAGCAGCGTCACGTAGATCGGGTCCTGCGGGAACAGCGCCCGGATGAACTCCTTGTTGGTCTGCGACAGCCGGTCGGCCTCTTGATAGCTGAGCCCGGTGAACTTCCGTCCCAGCGACTCCCACAGCAGGCTGGTCCCGTCGGGTTCCAGCGGCGGCATCAGCTCGGACAGCACCTCTTCCCGAAACAGCGTCCGATGTCGGGCCAGGTACAGGAAGCGGACGTACGCCAGTGACCGCCCGAGCCGTTCTGGATGGCGGCGCAGCTCGGGAAGCAGCACCAGGCCGCCAATCTCGGTCAGGCCTTTGTAGTTGTAGCCGATGCGCAGGACGCGGTGAGAAAAGTGGACGTCCAGCGTCTCGCTGTAGCGCTCTTCGTCCAGCACGTCGAAATAGACGTGCGGCGTCCGGCGGCTGCCATGCTGAGCGAAGATCATCGACGTCCCCAGCACAGGCCCGCGGGACCCGTCCGTGGTGACGAACACGAAGCAACGATCGGCGACCGGAAGCTCCTCGGCGAATGACGCCCGCGACCGGGCGATGATCTCCGTCAGCGACGCCCGATCATCGGGCAGATTGACCGAATCCAGGTGGACCGCCGCCCGCTGGAGGTCATCCAGATCGGCGGGCGCGATGTCGCGGAACAGGAACATGGTGGGGGCCGCCCGCCCCGGATCAGCGGAGGTGGCGCTGAACTGATCCTGCCGCGTCCGCGACCAGGGCGCCAACAAGCTGCGGCAGGCCCCCGGCCGCCAGGTCCCGGCGGGGAACGATCGCGCGGTAGTCCGTGATGGTGATGGGCGCCCGCCCGGCGCGAACGTCCCGCGCGTTTTCCCGGGCCATCCAGTCGAGCAGCCGGGGCAGCGCGTGCGCGGACGCCTGGTGCGTGTCGTGCAGCAGCAAGATCCCGCGCCCCCTCAGCTGGGTCAGCTTCCGCGTCAGGTACTTGTAGACGTACTCCTCGTCGCGGTCGACCTTCCAGTCCTGCGGGTCCAGGTTCCAGCCGATGTCGACCAACCCGCGCGCCTGCAGCGTCGCGTCCAGGCTGCGGCAGAAAGCTCCGTAAGGGGAGCGAAACAGGAAGGGACGGACGCCCGTGGTGGCCGCGATCAGCTCGGCGTTTTCGTCGATCTCGTTGGCCTGCTCCGCCGGCTTCTGACAGAGGTTGTGGTGGCTCATCGTGTGGTTGGCCACCAGGTGGCCGTGCGCGGCGATGCGCCGGACCAGCTCGCGCCGCGCCACCTCTTCCGGGCGATCGCCCTTGAGGCGCCACCCCGTCACGAAGAAGATCGCCTTGAGCCCGCGGCGATCCAACTCGTCGAGGATCAGGGGCGTCCCGCGTAGGTCGGGACCGTCGTCGAACGAGAGGACCACCTCGCGCGGCGCCGCCAGGACCCGGAAGGGAACGTGCGGACCGTGGCCCGGGGAGGCAAAGGGCGTCCCGGTGTCACCCGGGACGGTGCCCGCGACGGCGCTCGAACGGGGCTCGGCCTGCAGCTCCACCACGGCCGCGCGGCGAGCGGCCATGTCGCTTCCGCCGACCAGGGAGGGCGCGCACAGCCCGGCGCCGAGCGCGCACAGAGCCAGCTGCCAGCGACCCACCCACATGGAATCTCAGGTGGAATCGGCAGGTTGCCCCCCGGGCTGGAGCGCCGGGAGGGGAAGCGGCGCGTCGGCGGAACCGGGTCTTCCCCGGTGTCATGCCGGCGTCGGCCGAGTCAGGCTTTCAAAACGGGATGTCGTCGTCCGACGGGCCGGGGCCAGGGCCGCTGCCGCCGCCTTCAATCGGCTCGTCCGGAGCGCTGTCGCCGCGGCCGCCGAAACCGCCGCCCGAGCGACCGCGATTTTCGCCGCCACCACCCCCGCCCGCGGCGCCGCCTCCACCGCTGCCCAGGAAGACGACGCGATCGGCGACGATGTCGGTGGCGTAGTGCTTCTGTCCGTCCTTATCGTAAGAGCGCGTCTGCAAGCGCCCCTCGATGTAAACGGAGCGCCCCTTGGCGAGGTACTTGTTGCAGTTCTCGGCCTGGTCACCCCAGACCGTGATCCGGTGCCACTCGGTCTTTTCCTGCCGCTGCCCCGACTTGTCCTTGAAGACCTCGGTCGTGGCGATCCGCAGGTTGCAGAGCGGCCGATTCGACGGCGTGTACTTCAGCTCTGGGTCGGCGCCCAGGTTGCCGATCAAGATGACCTTGTTGACGCTTCCCATCGCGGTCTCCCTTCTATCATAGGTCGCTTCCTTTTCGGTGGCGGCGCGCCGGCGGTTGCGTCGGCCGACCTTTGCGTGGGTAAAATGCGCGTGTGTCGCGCCTGTCCTCCGCGCTGCTGCTGTCCGTCGTGCTCGCACCCGCCACCGTGGGCGCCGCATCCGGCGCCGGGCACCTGGGTCGCGGGGTTGCCGCCTACCGCGCCGGCGCGTATCACGACGCCGCCCGCGCGCTGCGCGCCGCTCTGGCTGACGGCGTGAAGAGCGAGGACTGGGCGGCGTTCTTGTTGGGCGAAAGCGAGTTCTACGACGGCGATTACCGAGCCGCGCGGGCGGCCTTCGAGCGCGCCGGTCATGCCAAGGACGGCGGGCGCGCGGCGGCGATGGCCCCCTTTCGAATCGCCGACTGCCAGTGGATGCTCGGCGACAGGGTGGCGGCGGTCAAGGCCTACGACCGCCTGCTGAAGAAGGCGACGCCCACGACCGCCGACCTGCCGCTGCTGCGGTTCAGGATCGCCGAAGAGCTGGCAGCCCGCGACCCGGATGGCGCGCGCAAGCGCCTGCTGGCCATAGCCCGCGAGTTCCCCGCGCACCCGCTGGCCGACGAGGCGCTGCGCCGGGCGGCCCCCTCCGCTCCAACCGGCCAAGCCCCCGCGACGGTGACCCCGGCAGCTCCGCCCCCCGCCGCGGAGGCCGCGCTATCCGCCGGCGACCGGCTGCGACGGGCCGAGTCGCTGACCAAAGATCGGCACTGGGACGAGGCGCTGGCCGAGCTGGACCGGCTGCCCGCGCAGCTGCCGCCCGACCAGGCCGCCGAGCGCGACTACCAAATCGGCATGACGAAGTTCCACATGCGCCGCGACTACGCCAAGGCGGGCGAGATGTTGCTGGCGGCCGTGCCGCATTTGACCGGCGACAAGGCAGCCTCGGCGGCGTTCCACGGCGCGCGGGCGCTCTCGCGCGCGGATCGCGACGACGAAGCCATCACCGGCTACCGGCGGGTTGTCGCCGAGTACCCGCACTCGCGCTACGCCGCGGAGGCGCAGTACCTGTCGGGATGGCTGGAGTACAACCGCGGGCGTTTCCGGGAGGGACTTCCGGCGCTGGAGGCGACCCTGGCGCGGTTTGGGTCCAGCCCGTTTGCCGACGATGCGGCCTGGTGCGTGGCGTTCGCCCATTTCCTGCTGGGCGACACGGCGGCCGCGACGAGCGGCCTGGAACGTTACGCGCGCCTGCCCGCGACAGGCATCACCACCGACGAGCGCGGCGATCGGGTGGCCTACTGGCGCGCCCGGTTTCGCGAGAAGCTGGGCGGCACCGACGCCGCCAAGTCTGAAGCGCGCGAGCAGTACCGGGCGCTGGTGCGCCGCGCGCCGCTGTCGTTCTATGGCCTCCTGGCGCGGGCGCGCCTGGCGGAGGCGGGGCAGCCAGAGCCCGTGCGCCTGCCGTCGAAGAAGGTCGAGGTCGTCACCCCCGCCAAGGCCGCCAGCCTCCCCGGCGTCGCGCGCGCGCTGGAGATGACGGAGGCTGGCCTCGGGGCAGAAGCCGGCGACGAGATGGAGCGTGCCGAAAAGACCATCTTGCAGCGCGCGGGCGGCGCCAAGGCGTCGGCGTGGTTGCTGGGGCTCTACAGGCGGGCGGGCGATTTTCACCGGGCCTATCGCTTCGCCGAATCGCACGACCCCGGCGCGCTGGCGGCCGATCCCCACGACGATGGCGGCGTGCGCGCCTTTTGGGAAGCGGCCTTCCCACGCGCCTACGCGCCGCTGGTCGAGAAGTTCGGCCCGCCGGCCGGCAACCCCGACCTGTACCTCTACGCGATCATGCGCAAGGAATCGGGCTTCGACCCGCACGACGTCTCGTACGCCGACGCGCGCGGCCTTCTGCAGATGATCCCGCCCACCAGCGCCAAGGTCGCCGCCGCCGCCGGCGAGCCGTTCTTCCCCGATCAGCTCTACGAGCCCGACGTGAACATTCACCTGGGCGCCCTGTACATCGGCTCCCTGTTCAAGAAATTCGCCGGCGAGATCCCGCTGGCGGCGGGCGCTTACAACGCGGGGCCGCGCGCGATGGCGCGCTGGTGCGCGCAGCACACCGGCCACCCCACCGACGAGTTCGTCGAGCTGATCGCGTTCGCGCAGACGCGCGAGTACGTCAAGCGCGTGACCAGCCTTTACGCCAAATACCGCTTCCTTTACGGCCCCAAGCCGTACGAGCTGCCGCTGGCGCTGGACACCAAAGTCGCGCCCACCGGGCCCGACTACTAACACTTCCACCGACGACAGCGCTTGACGGCGCAGGCCCGGCCAATTATATGGGTTCCCATGCATAAGGGCGCACCGGACCGCCATGGCGTCGTGGCGCTGGACGCCATCCGCAGGTTGATTCGAGCGCTGGGCGAGTCGGCGCGCGTGGCGCAGGGGCGCACGGGGATCAGCGGCGCGCAGCTCTTCGTCGTGCGCGTGCTGGCGGCGCAGCCGGGCGGCCTTTCGATCAACGAGTTGGCCGAGCGGACGATGACCCACCAGAGCTCGGTCTCGGTGGTGGTGACCCGGCTGGCGGCGCGGGGCCTGGTGGCCCGCTCGCCGTCGCCCGAGGACCGCCGCCGGCAGATCGTGACGCTGACGCCGCGCGGGCGCGCCCTTCACCGGACGGCGCCGGCCGTCGCGCAAGAGATGCTGGTCGATGCGATCCGCGCGCTGGCACCGGCGCGGCGGCGCGCGCTGGCGACCTCGCTGCGCGCGCTGATCGACGCGCTGGGCCTGCCGGATCAGGCCGCCGCCCCCATGTTTTTCGAAGAAGAGGACCGACCAAATGCCCGACCCTCATGAAACCACCGGCGCCTCGATCGAGGGCGCTCTGCCCGTTGCGCCGTCGATGGCGCCTGCTCTGGACGCCGCCCACATGCCGGTCGACGTGCGCCCCGTCGATGGGCGCGTCGCCTGGGTGTGCGGGCTGTCGATCGCGATCGCGGTCGCGGCCGGCTTCATCGCGCAGATCCTGACCCGACTCATCGGCCTCATCACGAACCTGGCGTTCTACGGCCGGGTTTCCAGCAGCTTCACGTCGCCGGCCGGGAACCACCTGGGCCTGGCCGTGATCGTGGTTCCCGTCGTGGGTGGGGTGGTCGTGGGGCTGATGGCCCGCTACGGCTCGAAGGCCATCCGCGGCCACGGAATCCCCGAGGCCATGGAGCAGGTGCTGACCAACCAGAGCCGGATCCCGCCCCGCATCACATTCCTGAAGCCGCTGTCAGCCGCCGTGGCGATCGGCACCGGCGGCCCCTTCGGCGCCGAGGGCCCGATCATCGCCACCGGCGGCGCGCTGGGCTCGCTGGTCGGACAGATCCTGCACACCACGGCCGCCGAGCGAAAGACGCTGCTGGCGGCCGGCGCCGCGGCCGGAATGGCCGCCACCTTCGGCAGCCCCGTGTCGGCGGCGCTGCTGGCTGTCGAGCTGCTGCTGTTCGAGCTGCGCGCCCGCTCGCTCATCCCCGTGGCGCTGGCGGCGGCGACCGCCACCACCGTCCGGATCGCGCTGGTCGGGACCGCGCCCGCCTTTGACGCGCCGGCCTTCCTGCCGGCCAACGCCGCCTCGCTGGCCTGCTACGCCCTCATCGGGGCGCTGGTGGGCGTGTCGTCGGTCGCGGTGACGAAGCTGGTGTACGCGATCGAGGACGCGTTCGAGAAGCTGCCCGTGCACTGGATGTGGTGGCCGGCCCTGGGCGGCGTCGCCGTCGGGGTGGTGGGCCTGATCGCGCCGCACACGCTGGGCGTCGGCTACGACAACATCGATCACATCCTGTCCGGTCGCCTGACCATCACGGCGATCGTCGTCCTGTGCGCCTGGAAGCTGGTGTCGTGGTCGATCTCGCTTGGCAGCGGGACCTCCGGCGGAACGCTGGCCCCTCTGTTCACCATCGGCGGCGGCCTGGGCGCCGCGCTGGGAGCGGCCGTCGTGGCGCTGGCGCCCGGCGTGGGGCTCGACGTGCGCGTGGCCGCGCTGGTCGGCATGGCCTCCATGTTCGCGGGCGCTTCGCGCGCGGTGCTGGCGTCGATTGTGTTCGCATTCGAGACCACCCGGCAGCCCATCGCGCTGCTGCCCCTGCTGGCGGGAGGCGTGACTGCGCACTTCCTGTCGTCGCTGCTGATGCGCAACTCGATCATGACCGAGAAGATCGCCCGCCGCGGCGTGCGCGTCAGCAGCGAGTACGCCGCCGACCTGCTGGACCAGCTGTTGGTGAAAGACAGCGCGACGCGCCAGCTGGTGACGTTCGCGGCCGATACCACGGCGGACGCGGCGCGCGCCTGGCTGGCCTCGGGCGCCCCCGGCGCCGATCATCAAGGCTACCCGGTCGTCGAGCGCGACGCCCGCGTCATCGGCGTGCTGACCCGCCGTGACCTCTTGTCGCCGTCGGCGACGGGCCAGCTGCGCACCCTCGTGCGCCGCCCGCCGGTGGTGGTTTTCACCGACAGCTCTATGCGCCAGGCCCTGGATCAGATGGTCGGCGCCGGCGTGGGCCGCCTGGTGGTCGTCGATCGGGCCGCCCCCGGCCGCGCCGTCGGCATCCTGACCCGAAGCGATCTGCTGGGCGCGCACGGGCCCCGCCGGCGCGACGACGCGGGCCGCCCGCCCAGCCTGCTGGTGGTCCCCTCCTCCGGCCGCCTGGCCGCCGCCAGCGACTGAGCGTTTGGCGAGCGCGCGCGGAGCGCAACGTCTGCCGTCGCTCGCGCGCCGGCGATAATATGGCCGCATGACGGCGGCGATCGGGTTCGACTGGCACGAGCTTCAGACGCGGGATTGCGCGCGGGCATTGCGGTTCTACGAGGCGTTCTGTGGCTGGACGAGCGCCGATGCGAGCGCCGGCAGCCCGCGCGAGCGCCATTTGTGCGCGCTCGAGGGCGCCGCGATCGGCGCGGTCACGATCTCACAGGCGCCTCCTCACGTTCCTGCGTTCTGGCTGCCGTTCCTCACGGTCGCGGCTCTCGACGACAGCGTCGCGCGAGCACGCACCTTGGGCGCGCGCGTGCTGCGCGAGCCGGCACCCATGCCAGGCGCCGGGCGTTTGACGGTGGCGGTCGATCCGCAGGGCGCGTTGTTCGGCTTGCGGGACGCCGGAGCTGCCGCGCCGGCGGAGCCCGTACCCGGAGCGTTCTGCTGGGACGAGCTGCTCACCGATGACGCGGAGGCAGCGGCCGCGTTCTACGCCGCGCTGGCCGGATGCTCGATCGAGACCGTCGATCTCGGGCAGATGGGCACCTATCGGATCCTCGTCCGCGACGGCCGGCGCATGGCGGGCCTGATGAAGCACCCCGAGAATGTGCACCCGCACTGGTTGCCATACGTCCGCGTGCGCGGCGTCGATGCCGAGACCAGCCGGGCCGTCGCGCTCGGCGCGTCGCTCTACCTGCCGCCGCGCGATGTTCCCGCCGGGCGCATGAGCGGCATCGACGACCCGACGGGAGCGGGCGTCTGTCTCATCGACACTAGTGGAGGCGCAGGACGCTGAGCACGACTTCCAGCACGATGAGCAGAACCACCGCGCCCTCGAGCAAAACCAGGCGGCGGTCGCGCGCGACGTCCAGCACCAGCTCCAGCGCTTCTTGGACGCTGCGCAGCTTCAGCTCCAGCGCCTGGTATCGGTCGACCAGATCGAACTCCGCCCGCAGCTCGTCGTAGATGCGGTTCATCCCCATGTCGTCCCAGGCCTCGTCGGGCTTGTCGAGGAGGTGCAGGATCGTCAACACCTCGTTGCGGGTGGCGACGGCGGCGCCGATGAACCTGTGCAGCGGGCGGGTCCGCAGCGGCACGGTGCCGCGCTCTTCCATGCGCTGAACCAGCTGCCGGTCGGTGCGCGCGAACATCTCGTCGACGATGCGCTCGTAGTACTCCATCGCCGCGCTCTGGGCGACGGTCAGCGCCACGATGCTGGCCCGGTCGGCGCTGAGATAGTCCAGCGTCAGCACGCCGTCGGCCACGTCCGGCGTGCGGCCCGGGTCCTCGCGCACGGTCATCTCCTCGCTGACCGTGGCGGCCGTGAGACCTGGGCGGGCCTTGTGCAGGCGCGCAAGCTCGCGCGCGCGCGCCGCCGGCGACAGATCGCGAAAGACGACCGCCCCGAAAGGGAAGATGAACACCGATCCCTCGTCGGCGCGGTAGGCGATCTCGTGCGGCCGCCGCCGCGCCTCCGGATACGCCGCCACCAGGTCCCGCAGCGGCAGGTTCTCGACGAACGCCGTCGCGTAGAAAATGTGGGTCGGCCCGGCGGCGACCGCGGGTCGATCGCTGCCCGGAACGACCTCGGCGCCGCTCACCCGTCCCTATTTGCCAGTCTCGCCCGGATCGTTCAAGTCGGAACCATTCTCGTTCCCGGCGGGCGGTGCCGGCGGCGGCACGACCAGGATGACCGTCGGGGCGGGCGTCGGGGCGGGCGTCGGGGCGGCCTTCGGCTGTTTCTCGACGTCGTACGGGTCACCGGCCTGCAGCGAGAGCGGTGACTGGCCCACGATGCTCGGTGCGTGCGGCGCGCCCATCTCCGGCTGTCCGCCCATTCGTTCGGCGCCGCTGCCGCCGCGGGTGGCCGTGGCGCCCGCCTCCGGCCGCGTCGCATCGGCCCGCGCCATCGGGACGCCCACCACACCCACCGCCAACCCCAGCAACATCGATCGAAGAAGCTTGTACCGCATACCCTCAGCCTAATCACCATGTCGGCCGGTGCGCGGCGCGGACTCTATGAGCCGGGCCAGTAAACTGCGGTGGCAGCGCGCCGGATCCGTGCACGCCGACGAGCACAGCAGCGTGACCGCCTCTCCCTCCGCCGCCCGCCGCGCCAGGTCTCGGATCCGCCAGAGCTGCGCCGCCCCCCCCATCTCGCTCAAGTAGCGCCGCCGGTACTCCGCCCAGCTGATGGGCGCCCCGCGCTTGCCGTGAAAGTCGTCGAGCAGCGTGCGGCTGGGCCCGAGGTCGGGCCACCAGTCGTCCCACGTCTCGGCTGCCTTCGACACACCGCGCGGGCGAATCCGGCAGATCAGCAGCCGAAAACCGTCGCCTGGCTCGGCCGGATCGTTCCAGCGCTTGGTCCGCAGGGGCATCGCCTCAAACGTAATCCGCGAAACGTAACCCAGGCGGCCGGGAGGCGTAGGAGAGGCAGGAGGACCCATGCACCCCATCGCCCTTTTGGACCGGCTCCGGCGCAGCGCCGATCGGATTGCCTTTGTCGGCCCCACCCTGGCCCGTCTGACCGTCGGGCTGGTGTTCATCGGCACCGGCTGGGGCAAGCTGCACAGCCTCGGCGACGTGACGGACTTTTTCGCGTCGCTGCACATCCCGGCGCCCGGCTTCAACGCGCGGCTGGCGGCGGCGACGGAGTTCTTTGGCGGCATCGCCGTGCTGGCCGGCCTGGGCACGCGGCTGGCCGCCCTGCCCCTGGCCTTCACCATGGTCGTCGCGATCCTGACCGCGAAGCGCGGCGACATCACGGGCCTGACCGCGCTGGTCGGGTTCGAGGAGTGGAGCTACCTGGTGTTCTTCGTCTGGCTGGCCGTGGCGGGCGCCGGCCCCCTGTCCATAGATGCGCTGCTCTCGCGCAGGCGTGATCGCGCCTGAGGGGTCATCGGTGTTAAATGGGCGGTGAGTGGAGGCAGAAGCAACCGAGGCTGCGCGACTGATGGCTCGCTATTGCGGCGGGGACGCGGCGGCGTTTCAGGCGCTCTACGCGCTGCTGGCGCCGCGGCTGCTCGGCTATCTGTTCGGCCTGCTGCGCGATCGCGGCGCGGCCGAGGACGCCTTGCAGCTGGCCTTCCTGAAGCTGCACGAGGCGCGCGGCACCTACGTCGCCGGGGCCAACCCGATTCCCTGGATGTACACCATCGCCCATCGGACGGCGCTGGACGAGCTGCGCAAGCGCAAGCGCGCCCGGGTGCGGCTGACCAGCGACGGCGCGCTGCCGGCCGAGCCAGCCGCGCACGTGACGGGTGTGCCCGTCGAGGCCCACCAGGACGCGGCCGATCGGCCCAGCGCCAGCGCCACGCGCGGTGCGCTGGCCGCGCTGGACGGCCTGCCCGAGAATCAGCGCCAGGCGCTGCTGCTGACCAAGGTGCACGGCCGCTCGACCGTCGAGGCGGCCATGATCGCGGGCACCACCCCGGGCGCCATCAAGCAACGCGCCCACCGGGCCTACCTGACCTTGCGCCGCGTGCTGCGCAAGGACGGTCCGGACGACGGCGAGACGGGCGCAGGCGACGACGGCGCGCCACGCTTGCAGAAGGAGACGTCGTGAAACCGGACGAGCTGAGCGACGGATTGCCCCCCGAGCGTTTCGACCCGCCGCCCCCCGCGCCGGCCCTGATGGCGGCCGTGCAGGGCATGCAGCCCGTGCGGACGCGTTCGCGGCTGGGGGCCTTCACCGCCGTGGGTGCCGCGGCGCTGGCGGTGCCGGTGCTGGTGCTGGCGTCGCACGAGCGGCGGCAGGACCTGATCGCGCTGCCCCCGGGGTGGGTCGTGGCGGCCGCCGCGCTGTGGGCGATCGCGTTTGCGGTGTCGCTGGCGGCGGCGCTGGTCCCCGCGCGCGGCGATGTCTTGCCGGCGCCGGCCCGTGGCTCGCGCGCCGGCCTGGGCGCCGTGCTGGCGGTGTTGGTATTCGTGCTGTGCGCCAGCCTCGAGGCGCCGGGGGTCAGCTTGCGGCCCGAGGACCTGCACCGCACTTTGGCCGGCACGGCCTGCCACTGCGCGGGATTCGCGCTGCTGATGGCGGCGCCCGCCCTGGTGGCGGGAATGCTGGCGCTGCGGCGACTGGCACCGATGGGGGGCGCTCGCCTGGGGCTGGCGCTGGGCGCGGCGGGCGGCGCGCTGGGTGGCCTGGTGTTGCACTTCATCTGCCCGTTCGCGAACGCCGGACACGTCGCGCTGGGGCACGTCGGCGGCATGGCGCTGGCCGCGGCGCTAGCGGCCGTCACGCTCCCGCTGGTTCGCGCGCGCTGAGCAATCAGACAGCTCCGTCCACGCACCGGGATCGGTCCTGCGAATTTTTTACGCATCCCGGCCGGCCGGTGCCTGTCCCACACTGCCCGGATGCGCGTTCCTGTCGTTGCGCTGCGTGCAGTTGCGCTGCCCGTTGCGTTCGCCTGGGCCATCGCCACGAGCGCGGGCTGCGGCGCCTCGCCCACGCCCCAGACGGCGCCGCTGATCTTCGACGGTGAACCGGCGGTGACGGTCGCGTCTGCGTCGGGCGCGCTGTCGATCGCGGTCTGGTGGTCTCCACCGGCACCCACCGTCGGCTACGACGCCGGCCAGCTGGCCGTGACCGACCAGGACGGAGCCCCCGTCGCAAACGCGACGCTGACCGTTGTTCCCTGGATGCTCGCCCATGGTCACGGCGCTTCGGTGCAAGCGGCCATCACGCAGACCGCGCCGGGCGTCTACGTCGCGGCGCCTCTGGATTTCTACATGTCCGGCGCTTGGGTGCTGCGCACGCGCATCCAGCGCGCCGGCGACGCCGGGGTTTCGATTGATGACACCGCCCAGCCGCCGATCGACATTCCGTGACCTAGCGCTGCTGGCCGCCGCCGCGCTGGGCATCGGCTGGCCGGCCCGCGCTGCGGCGCAGGCCTGCTGCGCCGGCGGCGCGCTGGTCAACCCGACTCGCCTCGCGCCCTACGAAGACGCCTCGGCCGGCGTGCAGCTTCGCGCGCGCGCGGCGTTCGGCTCGTTCGGCGCGGGCGGCCAGTTCACGGCGTCGCGAACCGAACAGGAGCTCGAGCAGGACCTGGCCGGCTCGTTCCGAATCGCGCGCCGCGCGCAAGGCGGCGTGGTGCTGCCCTTCGTCGAGACCCGGCGGGTCGAATCGGGCCAGGCCAGCACAGGCAGCGGCCTCGGGGACCTGGCCGTGACGGCCCGCTACGATTTCAGGCTGGCGTCCGAGATGCTGTACTGGCCCGGCTTCGCCCTGGTCGGCAGCCTGGTCTTCCCGACGGGGAAGGCGGCCGGCAGCGGAACGAACGCCGCCGGGACGGACGCCACCGGCACCGGGACGCTGAACGCGTCGCTGGGCGCCGCGTTCGAAAAGATTCACGGCGCGCTCTACTTCGACCTGCAGGCCTGGCTGACCTACAGCCGCGACCGCACCGTCGACGCGCCGGGCTTCGGGTCGACGACCACGTCGTTCCCGTGGCAGTTCAGCGCGCTGGGCGTGGCCGGGATCGTGTTCGACAGCGAGGCCGCCCTGGCCGCCTACGTGAGCTTCCTCGACCGCGGCGACACGAGCTTGAACGGGGCCGCGCAACCCGGCACCGAGCTGCGCCTGACCACCGCGGGCCTCTCGGGGCTGCTGCCGATCGGCGAGCGCTGGCGGCTGCAGGGGACGCTTTTTGGCGACATCCCGCTCGACCACCTCGGTCGGAACGAGCAGGCAAGCGGCGGGGTCACCGTCGCGCTCGTGCGCCTCTGGATGTAGAGGTACACTGCCGCGCCGTGATCGACATTCGCCTCCTGCGTGAGAATCTCGAGGAAGTTCGCCAGGGCTACGCCCGTCTGGGCGCCCCGATCGACCTCGACAAGGTCATCGCCGCCGATGCGCGCGCCCGCGACCTCAAGAACGAGTCGCAGACGCTGCAAGCGGCGCAGAACAAGATCTCGAAGGACATCGGCCGCGCCGCGCCGGGCGCCGACCGCGAGCGCGCCGTCGCCGAGGGCGCCGCGCTGAAGCGGGACATCGAGTCGAAGGCCGCCGAGTTGGCCGCCGCCGAGGCGAAGCTGGAAGAGCTGATGCTGGAGCTGCCCAACCTGCCCCACCCGTCGGTGCCCGTCGGCAAGGACGACAGCGAGAACAAGGTCGTGCGCGAGGAGGGGGCCAAGCGCGCCTACGACTTCGCCCCCAAGCCGCACTGGGACCTGGGAACGGCGCTGGGCATCATCGACTTCGAGCGCGGCGTGAAGATCTCCGGCTCGCGGTTCTACGTCCTCAAGTCGTGGGGGGCGCGGCTGCAGCGGGCGCTCATCACGTTCATGTTGGACGTCCACACCCGCAAGCACGGGTACGTCGAGATTTACCCGCCCTACATGGTCCGCCGCGAATGCCTGGTCGGCACCGGCAACCTGCCGAAGTTCGGCGAGAACCTGTACCGGGACGCCGAGGAGGACTTCTGGTTCATCCCGACCGCCGAAGTGCCGGTCACGAACATGTACCGGGAAGAGATCCTCGAGGGGGGCGGGCTGCCGATCCGCCACGTGGCGTTCACCGCCTGCTTCCGCCGCGAGCAGATGGCGGCCGGGCGCGACACGCGCGGCATCAAGCGCGGCCACCAGTTCGACAAGGTCGAGCTGGTCAAGTTCGTCCGCCCCGAGGGGTCGATGGATGAGCTGACCGCTCTTCTGGCGGACGCCGAGGACGTGCTGAAGGCGCTGGAGATCCCCTACCGGGTCGTCCAGATGTGCACCGGCGACCTGTCGTTCTCGGCGATGGCCAAGTTCGACCTGGAGCTGTGGGCGCCCGGCTGCGGCGAGTGGCTGGAGGTCAGCTCCTGTTCGAATTTCGGAGACTTCCAGGCCCGGCGCGCGCGGATCCGGTTCAAGGACAAGGACAGCAAGGAAAAACCCAAGTTCGTTCACACCTTGAACGGGTCGGGTCTGGCCCTGCCCCGGACGCTGATTGGCGTCCTCGAGACTTACCAGCGCGCCGACGGGCGAATGGACGTTCCGGCGGCGCTTCGCCCCTACCTCGACGGCGCGGAAGTCCTCGGGTAGTCTGTACCGACTCGTAAACCTTCGGAACCTTTGACTTCCGTGAGGACTGACAGGTACAGTGGGCGAGCCGGTGACATGACGAAAGCCGATCTCATCGACCTCATCGCCGAGCGCGCCAAGCTCCCCCACGGGCGGGCCGAGCTGCTCATTTGTCAGATGTTCGATTCGATGGTCGATGCGCTCTGCCGCGGCGAGGGGATCGAGATTCGCGGGTTCGGCAGCTTCTCCATCCGCGAATACAAGGAATACCAGGGCCGAAACCCGCGCACGGGCCAGGCGGTCCAAGTCCGCCCCAAGCGACTGGCCTTCTTCAAGGTCGGCAAAGAGCTGCGCGAGCGCGTGAACAACGGCCGCGACGGCCAGGGCCCGGCCGCCGCCGCCCCCCCGCGCACGAACACCGCCGGCGGCTAGGAGGTCCTGGCGTCCCCCTCTCCCTAACCCTCTCCCCGCAGGAGCGGGGAGAGGGAATAGGAAACGCTTCTCCCGCAGGAGCGGCGAGCGGGAGTAGGGAACGCTTCTCCCCGCAGGAGCGGGCTACAGGAACGTTCTTATCTTATCCCCTCTCCCCGCGACAGCGGGGAGAGGGCTAGGGAGAGGGGCTCCGTTGCGCAAGCAACCATGACGACACGGCGCCGAAAACGGTCGCGTGGACCTCTCGCTCGCCCGTCGTCGCGCTCTGCGCCGAAACAGCACGGATGCTGAGGCCGCGTTGTGGTCTCACCTGCGAGCCAGACGACTCGCCGGCTTCAAGTTTCGGCGCCAACACCCGTGCGGCCCGTACATCCTCGACTTCTACTGCCCCAACCGGCATCTGGCCGTCGAGCTCGACGGTGGTCAACACTTCAGCCCGACGGCGGAGGACTACGACCGGCGGCGCGCGGCTTTCCTTCGTCGGCAAGGCATCGCGGTAGTTCGGTTTCCAACCAATCTCGTCTTCCGCGACCGGAGCGCCGTTCTCGACGCGATTCTGCGGGCGCTAGGTGGCTACCCCTCTCCCTAACCCTCTCCCCGCTGCCGCGGGGTGAGGGGACCAGAACGGGTTTCCGTTCCCTCGCCCCGCGCCAACGGGGAGAGGGGACTCCGCGGTTTCGGTTTAGACCACCCGCCAGGTCGTACCGGCGGGGGTGTCCATCAGCTCGACGCCGGTCGCCTGGAGGGACTTGCGGATGTCGTCGGCGCGGGCGAAGTCCTTGGCGGCCCGGGCGGCGGCGCGCTCGGCGATGCGGGCCTCCACGGCTGCTGGGTCGATGGCGCGCCGGGTGCAAAGGCGCGACCGATAGGCGTTCAAGAACGCGGATGGCTCGCGCCGGAAGACGCCCAGGGTCTCGCCGCAGGCGTCGAGGTCGCGCCGCAGCCGCGCCAGCGTGCGGCGCCGAACGTCCTTGGGTGCGGCCTTGGCGTCGTCCAGCAGCTTGTTGGCCAGCACGAACGCGTCGTAGAGGTGTCCGACCGCGGCCGCCGTGTTGAAGTCGTCATCCATCGCCTCTTTGAAGACCGCCAGCGTCTGATCAGCGGGGGCGACCACCTCGCCGGCGCTGGTGTCGTCGGGCGCGGCGGCCAGGCGATCGAGCGTTCGATAAAAGTAGGCCAGGCGCGCCTCGGCCTCTTCCAGCTCCGGGTAGACCTGGGCGCCGGTCGACTCGTCGCGCGCGACGGTGAAGAGCACCGGGCTGCGGTAGTGAACGCCGATGAGGTGCAGCCGCAGCGCCTCCAGGTCGTGGGACTCGGCCACCTTCTGGATGGTGACGACGTTGCCCAGCGACTTGGACATCTTCTCGCCGCCGAAGTTCACCATGCCCGAGTGCAGCCAGTGACGCGCGAACCGGCCGTCGCCGAAGGCGCCCTCTGACTGGGCGATCTCGTTCTCGTGGTGCGGGAAGATGAGGTCGGTCCCGCCGCCGTGGATGTCGAACGGCTCGCCCAGGTAGCGGTGCGCCATCGCCGAACACTCGATGTGCCACCCGGGGCGGCCGGGGCCCCACGGGCTCTCCCACGCCGGCTCGCCCGGCTTGGCGCCCTTCCACAGCGCGAAGTCCAGCGGGTTGTGCTTTTGCTCGCCCACCTCGATGCGCGCGCCCGAACGCAAGGTCCTCGACGCTCTGCTTCGACAGGCTCCCGTACTGCGGAAAGCGCGGCACGGCGAAGTAGACGTCCCCGGCGGCGGCGTACGCCAGGCCGCGCGCCTCGAGGTGACGGATGATCTCCAGCACCTCGGCGATGTGCTCGGTGGCGCGCGGCTCGAAGTCCGCCGGCTTGACGTCCAGCGCCGCCAGGTCCTCGTGCATGAGGCGCGTGTAGTGCTCGGCCACCTCGGCGGCCGTGCGCCCCTCGACCTCGCCCCGCTTGATGATCTTGTCGTCGACGTCGGTGATGTTGCGGACGAAGGTCACGGCGTACCCGGACGCGCGCAGGTGCCGCGCGATGACGTCGAACGCCACCATCATGCGCGCGTGGCCGACGTGACAGCGGTCGTAGACCGTGATGCCGCACGAGTACATCCCGATCCGCCCCTCTTTCAGCGGAACGAACGGGATCTTCTTTCCGGCGCGCGTGTCGTAGATCCGTAAGCGTCATCGTCGCAGGTCGCGTCCCAGGCCGACCAGGTTGACGGCCCCGAACATCACCAGGATGGCGGCGATCAGCACGGTCGGCAGGTGCTGGCGGGGCCGGTCGCCTTCGACCAGCAGGTAGGCGTCGGGGGGAATGACGACGGGCTCGACGGTGTGGATCGGCCGCGACGGTCGCGGCCGGCAGCTCGCGCGGCGGGTCCCTGCCCGGGCCGCACGACCAGACCGCCGCCCGCCCGCCGCAGCAGATCTCCTCGACCCGCAGCTGCAGCGACTGGCGCGCGTCGCGGATCTCGACGTCGTGATCCAGGTTGCCGAGCGCGTCCAGCGCCGCCTGGCGCGACGCAGCCGGAAAGCGCACCACGAATGTCCAGCGCACGGGCGGCTCGGTGGTCGACGACAGCGGGCCGGCCTCGGGCGCGCTGCTGGCCGCCCGCCCCTTGATCTCGCCCAGGGCCGTCACGATCTCGCCCCCGCGCGAGGTGATCGCCGCGCGCGCGTCGGCGTCGGTCGCAAAGCGCGCCTTCGGCAGCCCCAGGCGAACCTGGTCAGGCTCGACGACGTCGACCGCCACCAGGCTGCTGGGCGCCAGCGTGACCGGGTCGCCGCTGAGGTCGTTGACCGACAGCGTGCCGCCCGGCGCGCGCGCCGGAAAGCGCGGCGGCGAAGGCGCCGGGCGCGAAGAAGTGCGTCGCCGACGACGGTGGTCGCGAAGTACTTGCGGATGGCGGCGGCGAACGACAGGTCGTCGACCCGGATCAGCCGCCCCTCGAAGCTGTCCGACTCGGCCAGCGCCGCTGGCAGCGGGCTCGGCGGGCGGTGAACGAAACAGGCGGTCGCCCGTCCCCAGCACGCGAAAGAGCTGCGTGAAGACCCAAGAGCCCTTGGTGTCGATCTCCAGCGCGCTCTCGCGATCGGGCGTGCCGGTCACCCGGACGTAGCGGTTCTCGAGCCCTTCGGCAGCCGACGTGTTCAGCGCCGCCGCGCGTCCCAGGTCGAGAGGCGTGCCGCCCAGCATCGCGTAGCGCAGGTCGCGCCGTTCATGGAACACCAGGAAGAACGCCAGCAGCGCGCCGCGCCAGCGCCACGATGGGGTGGCGGCCGCGCGCGCGCGGAATGTGCGCGAACTCGTCGACGTCGCCGGCCGCGGCGCCGGCGGCTCGGTCGGTCTGGGCCGGTTCGGTCATGGCTGTCGGGCCCGGCGGAGACTAGCACAAACGCCGTCCTCTTTCGGCCGCCCCGACTTGCCCCGGCGCGCCCTTTCCGCTACGTGTGAGGCGTGCGGCAGGTGCGCTTTAACTCAGGACGCGGCGTGGCTCTGCTGGTGGCAGCGGTCCGTCGTCTCGACCGTGGGCCTGGCGGGCTGCCGCCACAAGTCGAAGACCCCGGAAGAGGCGTACCAGCGGTTCGCCCAGGCGGTCAAAAATGCGGACGGCGCGGCGCTGTTCGACGCGCTGGACCAGGCGACGCGCTGGGATTTGATGACGATCCAGAAGGCGCACCGCGAGGCCTACGACATCGTCCTCAGCAACTATCCCGAGGGGCCCGAGCGCGAGCGTGAAAAGCGCAAGTACGAGCCGGCGGCCACGGCTCCCAGCGCACGCGAGCTGTTCAAGAACGAAACCGCGCCGCACATGATCCCGATGACGCGGATGCTGGTCATGGGGAGCGTGCATTTCGAGGCCGGCGCAAGCGACGCAGAGGCGGAAGCCGTGCTGGAGAACGGCGGGCGCCTGCTGTTCGCCCGCGGCCAGGACGGCGGCTGGGGTTACGCGGGCATCGCGAAGCAAACCTCCGACGAGAAGAACCGCGCCTACCACGACCTCGAGGTGGTGCGCGCCAGCGCGGCCGACTACGAGCGCGCGGCGGCCCGGGCCGCGAAATGACGCGCAAGCCGGCGCCGGAGGCTCCGCCCGCGCGCGAACAACTGTCACTGCTGGTCCCGCTGGCGTCGCCCGCGCCGCTGGTGCCCGCCACGTCCGACCCGCCGCCGGCCGTCGCGGTCACGCCGCAGGCGCCGCCGCTGCCCGCGCCGATCCCGCCGCCGGCGCCGCGCATCTACACCGTGGGCGAGCTCCTGCGCGCCGCTCGGACCACGCTCGAGAGCCGGTTCGCCGACGTGCTGGTCGAGGGCGAGATCTCGGGTCTCAAGCGCACCGGCCCCGGGCACATCTACTTCTGCCTCAAGGACGGCGACGCGTCGCTGGACTGCGTGCTGTTCTCGCGCGAGGCCAGCCGGCTCAAGTTCGCGATCAAGGAAGGGCTGGCGGTGCGCTGCCGGGGGCGGCTCACGCTGTACGAGGCGCGCGGCAAGTTCCAGATGACCGTCGTCGACATCGAGCCGACCGGCGCCGGCGCGCTGGCGCTGGCGTTCGAGCAGCTCAAGCAGCGGCTGGGCGCGGCCGGGCCTGTTCGAGGCGTCGCGCAAGCGGCGGCTGCCGTTCCTGCCCCGCCGCCTGGGCGTCGTGACGTCGCCGCAGGGCGCGGTCGTCCGCGACATCATCCGCATCGCGCACCGCCGGTTTCCGCTGCCGATCGTCGTGTCGCCGGCCCCGGTGCAGGGCGAAGGCGCGGCGCTGGCCATCGCCTCGGCGCTGCGGCGGCTCGAGGC
Organism: uncultured Pseudomonadota bacterium; assembly: GCA_963737345.1. GTDB lineage: Bacteria > Myxococcota_A > Polyangia > Fen-1088 > Fen-1088 > JADGRB01. The sequence continues at coordinate 1,600,084 of CAVTSM010000003.1, forward strand.
GCTGCCCGACGTCGACGTGATCATCGTGGCGCGTGGCGGCGGGTCGCTGGAAGACCTGTGGGCGTTCAACGAAGAGCCGGTGGCGCGCGCGATCTTCGCCTGCCGCGTGCCGGTGATCTCGGCGGTCGGGCACGAGACCGACTTCACGATCGCCGACTTCGTCGCCGACCTGCGCGCGCCGACCCCGTCGGCGGCCGCCGAGCAGGCGGTCCCCGTTCTGGACGACGTGCGGCTGGACCTGGTGAACCTGCGCCGCCGCGCCAGCCGCGCCGCCAGCGAGTCGCTGCGCGCGGCGCGCCACGGGCTCGAGCGGGCGCGCAATCGGCTGGGCGATCCGCGGCGCCTGCTCGACGAGCGCCGCCAGCGGATGGACGACAGCGTCGAGCGGGCGCGCCGGGTGCTGGCGCGGCGGATGGCCGCCGCACGCACCGAGCTGCGGGCGGCCGAGACCCGGCTTTACCGCGCCCACCCGCACCGCCGCATCGGCGAGCAGCGCGGCGAGCTGGCGGCGATGCGCCACCGGCTGGAGGCGGCGATCCGCCCGGCGCTGGCGCGGCGCCGCCACGCCGTCGACGCCGCCTGCGGCAAGCTGGGCGCGCTGTCGCCGACCCAAGTGCTCGAGCGCGGCTTCAGCCTCACCCAGCGCGCCGACGGGCACATCGTCACGCGCGCCGCCGACCTTGCGCCCGGCGAGCGCGTGCACGTGCGCGTCCGCGAAGGCGCCTTCGACGCGACCGTCGCCGGGCCCCGCGATCAGCGCGCCGGTACGGAGGCCGCCACGAAGGCCACCAGCACGAAGGGCAGCAAGAAGGGGCGGCGGCCGATGATCCGGGCGGCCGTGCTGGGCGGCGGACGTCAGCAAGAGCCGCTCGCCCGCCATCCACAACGCCGCCTACCGCGCGCTGGGGATCGAGGGGCAGTACGAGGCGATCAGCGTCGACGCGGCCAGGATTCGACGCGCTGGCGCGCCGGCTGCGCGCGGCGGGGTACCGGTACCTCAACGTCACGATCCCGCACAAGGCGGCGGCCGCCGCTCTGGCGGACGCGCAGGGCCCGAGGTGCGCGCGTCGGGCGCCGCCAACACGCTGCTGTTCGCCGCAGCCGGGTCGATCGTGCGCGCCGAGAACACCGACGGCGCCGGGTTGATCGCCGCGCTCGGCGATCTGAGCGTGCAGGTCGGCGGCCGGGCGGCGGCTGGTCATGGTCGGCGCGGGTGGCGCGGCGGCCGGCGCCGTCGAGGCGCTGACTCGGGCCGGCGCCGAGGTGGCCATCGTGGCCCGCCGGCCGGAGCCGGCCGAGGAGATCACGACGGCGCCTTCCGCCCGCGCAAGCGGCGCTGGTCAGCCGTGCGGCCGTGGATCGGCGACGCCCTGGCCGAGTCCATCGGCACGGCGGACGCGGTCGTCTCGGCCGTGCCGGCAGCCGCCTGGGCCGACCCAGCGGCGCGCGCGGGTCTGGCCGCGCTCACGCCGGGCAGCGCCGTGCTGGAGATGGCGTACGGCAGCGAGACACCGCTGGCCGTCGCCGTGCAGCCGACCAGCGCCCGCTACGCCGACGGCCTGGGTATGCTGGTCCACCAGGCCGCCCGCGCCGTCGAGCTGGCGCTCGGCCACAAGCCGCCGCTGCCGCTGCTGTTCCAGGCGGCCCGCGGCGGCTGACCACCGCCGGCCCTTCAGGCGTCGTTGGGCTCGACGGCGCGCACGTCGATCTCCAGCGTGCCGCCCAGGATGGCCGCGTAGGGGCGGCAGAGCGCGATGGCCTCGTCGATGTCGCGCAACTCCATGATGGAGAAGCCGCCGATCAGCTCCTTGGACTCCGAGAACGGGCCGTCGATCACCTGCAGGTCGTTGTTGCGGAACATCAGGCGCTTGGCGGTCGCGCTCGGCTGCAGGCGCAGCGAATTCACCAGCACGCCGGCCTTGGTCATCTCCGTCTTGAGGCGGGTCAGTTCGGCCTTTTGCTTGGCGCTGCGCCCGCCCGCCTCGGTCGCGGCGTCGGCCTTCTCGATCAGCAGAAAATGCAGCGGCGGGTTCTCGGGCTCGGGCGCGACGCCGATGTCCCACGCCTCTTGCAGCTTCCCGAGCTCGATCTCGCCGTCACCCAGGATCTTGCCGTATCGCTCGGCCCAGCCGATCGCCTCGTCGCGCGTCCGCACCTTCAGGGTCAGCATGGCCGCGGGCAGCTCGTGCTCGCCGCGGTAGGGCCCGTGCTTGACGGTGACCTCTCCACCACGGCAAACCAGCCGCGTGCGCGTCTTGCTGGCTCCCAGGCCCGCGCCGTCGAGGAACCGCCCCGCCTGGGCATGCTCCCCAATGAAAGCGCCCATCTTGTTGATCAGCTCGATCGGCGGCTTCTCCCCCACCTCGGTGCGGGAATCATTCTTGTGCATGATGATGAATCGCATCGTCTGTCTCCTTTCGCGTCCTCACACACGCGACGAAGGACGGCCGCGCGTTTCGACGAACGCAGGCGAAAAAATCTCAAACTGTCGAAATCGTTGCCATTCCCTTGAACAGGAACCCTCGCGACGACTCCGCTCGGCAAAGCCCAGCTCCGTCAGCGCCTGTCACCAGTAGTGGTGGACGTACGGCTTGATCTTCTTGTCGTAGAGCGCCCGCACCTCGGACATCGTCTCGTCCGACAGCGGCGGCAGGGCCGCGGCGGCGCAGTTCTCATCAACCTGGGAGGGGCGCTTGCCGCCCGGGATGGCGCAGGTGACCGCCTCGTTCATCAGGATCCAGCGCAGGGCCAGGCCGGCCATGGTGGCCCCGGCCGGCACCAGCTCGCGCAGCTCCTCGACGGCCTGCAGCCCCACCTCGAACGGGACGCCCGAGAAGGTCTCGCCCCGGTCGAAGGCCGCGCCTTCGCGGTTGAAGCTGCGGTGGTCCTCGGCGGCGAACGTGCTCTCGCGCGTCATCTTGCCGGCCAGCATCCCCGACGACAGCGGCAGCCGCGCCAGGATCCCGACCTTGCGCCGGCGCGCCTCGGCGAAGAACAGGTCCGCCGGCCGCTGGCGGAAGATGTTGTAGATGATCTGCACCGACTGGACGCCGGGGTACTCGATGGCCTTCAGCCCTTCCTCGACCCGCTCGACGCTGACGCCGTAGAAGCGAATCTTCCCGGCGTTCACCAGGTCGTCGAGGATCCCGAACGCCTCCGGCTGGTAGTAGAGGTCCGTCGGCGGGCAGTGCAGCTGCAGGAGGTCGATGGTCTCGACCTCGAGGTTCTTCAGGCTGCGCTCGACCCAGGCGGTCAGGTTCTTGCGCGTGTACCCCTGGACGGTCTGCTTGGGCAGCCGCCGGCCGGCCTTGGTGGTGACGTAGAACGGGTCCTTGCGCTCGCGCCGCAGCCGGGCGATCAGCCGCTCGGCCAGCCCGTCGCCGTAGATGTCGGCGGTGTCGAAGAAGTTCACGCCGCGGTCGACGGCGCGGTGCAGCGCGGCCATGGATTCGTCCTCGTTGATGACTCCCCACCCGCCACCCAGCGCCCAGGTCCCCAAGCTGACCGTCGAGACCTGCCAGTCGGTCCGACCCAGCGTCCGATATTCCATCATGCGGGTCGGACCCTAGCACGACGGCCGCGGGGTCGTCAGCGTCGGGCGAATCCCCGGGATTTGCGCGTCAAATCAGGCGCGAAAGCGTCGCTTCCACCGACCCGACATACCCCCCGCCGAACAGGTTCACGTGCACCATCAGCGGGTAGAGCTGGTAAAGCGGGATCCGCTCGGCGGCGCCGTCCGCCAGCGGCCAGGCCTCTTCGTAGGCCGCGAACACCCGGGCGCCGAACCCGCCGAAGAGGCGCATCATGGCCAGGTCCACCTCCCGGTGGCCGCCGTAGACGGCCGGATCGATCAGGCAGGGCGCGCCCGCCGCGTCGCACAGCAGGTTCCCGCCCCAAAGGTCGCCATGCAGGCGCGCCGGCGGCTCGGCGGGCCCGACCAGCCCCTCCAGCGCCGCGAACAGCCGCTCGAACCCCTGCCGCATCCGCTCAGCTCGCCCGCCCCGCGTCCACCGCCTGCCGCAGCTGCGCCTCCAGCCGCGCTCCCGGTAAAACCCCTCCCAGGTTGATTCCACGGCGTTGGATTGGGGGAGGCGGCCGATGAAATTGTCGTGGTCCAGCCCGAAGTTAGGCGCGCCGAACCGGTGCAGGGCGGCCAGGCCGCGGCCCAGGCGCTCGTCGAAGTCGCGTGCGGGCAGGCCGATCTCGACCAGCTCCAGCACCAGGAACTGGGCCGCCGCTCGGGCGGCGAGACGGCGACCACCGCCGGGATGCGCAGGGCGCGCGCGCCTCGGCCAGCCAGGCCAGCCCGCGCGCCTCGGCCGCGAACATCCCGCCGGGGCGATCGGGCGTTGGTCTTCGCGAACAGCCGCCGCCCGTCCGCCAGCCGGATCTCGTAGGCCTGGTTGATGTCGCCGCCGGCCAGCGGCCGCGCGTCGGCGACGTCGCTGCCCAGCGCCGCCGCCAGCGCCCGCCGCAGCCCGGCGTCCACGCTCACACCCCGGCTTCGCGCTTGAGCTGAGCCAGAAGCCCGCGGCAGGCGCGATCGCAGATGTCGAAGACCTCGTCGAAGCCCTGCGCGACCCGCCGTAGTAGGGGTCCGGCACCTCGGCGTCCGCGGGCGCTGTCGCATCGAACGAGCGCAGCAGCGCCACCTTGGCCCGGTCCTGCGGCCCGCGCGCCATCTTCAGCAGCTCGTCCCGGTTCGCGCGGTCCATGGCGATGACGTGCGTGTAGCGGTCGAAGTCAGCCGCCACGAACTGCCGCGCCACGCCCGTCAGCGGGATGCCGCGCGCCTCACCGACCGCCCGGCTGCGCTTGTCGCGCGGGTGGCCGACGTGCCAGTCGCCCGTGCCGGCGCTCTCGACGACGATCTGCTCGTCCAGCCCCTCGGCCGCGACCAGGTGCCGCATCACGGCCTCGGCGGTCGGCGACCGGCAGATGTTCCCCAGACAGACGAAGCAGACCCGAACCACGCCCATCCCCCTGCCCTCCCGGCGAAAGACCTACGTCTGCGGTTCGCCCGGCGGCTCGTCGGCGGCCGCGCACGGCGGCACGCTGTCGCCGTCATCGCTGCGCTCGCGCCGATCGCCGACCGGTCGTTCGACTGCGACTGCGCCGCGCCAGCGACTCGGGATCGATCGCGTTGGCCTCTTCTTCGGCCAGCGCCGCCTCGACCTCGGCCGGCGGCCCCAGGTGCCGGCGCCGGCGCTTGCGCCGCCCGCCCTTCGGCCCCTCTTTGGCGTCCTCGCGCGCCGACCCGGCAATCTCCGACTTTTCGATGGGCGCCTTGTCGCTGGGCGACCGGATCTCGAAGTCCTCGACGTGGAACGACCCGCGCGCCTTCACGACGATCCGCTTCTGCAGCCGCTTCTCCATCTCTTCCAGGAACGGCCGGTCCGACGTGGCCAGCACCTGCGCCACCTCGGGGTGGACCTCGACCAGGACGGTGTCGCCCTCGACCAGGTCGCCCTGCCGCCGCAGCTCGCGGAACAGCTCGTAGGTGACCGTGCGCCGCGACTTCGTGTAGCCCTTGCCCTCGCAGGCGGTGCACGGCTCGGTCAGCGTGTGCAGCAGCGACTCGCGCGTCCGCTTGCGCGTCATCTCGATGAGCCCCAGCTCCGAGATGCGCGTCACCGCCGCCTTGTTGCGGTCCTTGCGCAGGTAATCGTTGAACGCCCGCGTCACCTTCTCGCGGTTGTGCGGGCGGTCCATGTCGATGAAGTCGACGACGATCATGCCGCCGATGGACCGGATGCGCAGCTGCTCGGCGACCTCGCGCGTGGCCTCGAGGTTGGTCTTGGTGATCGTGTCTTCCAGGCTGCTCTTGCCGACGAACCGCCCCGTGTTGACGTCGATGGCGGTCAGCGCCTCCATCTCGTCCACGATCAGGTAGCCGCCCGACTTCAGCCAGACCTTGCGCTCCAGCGCGCGGTCGATCTCGATCTCGATGCCGTAGCCGTCGAAGATCGGGTCGTTGCCCTCGTAGAGCTCGATGTGCCCCGTGAAGTCCGGCATCATCGCCGCGATGAACTTCTTCACCCGGTCGTACTCGCTGCGCGAGTCGATGATCATCTTCTGCACGTCGGCCGTGAAGAGGTCGCGCACCGTCCGCAGCAGCAGGTCCAGGTCGTTGTAGATCAGCGCCGGACAGCGCCCGCTCTCGGAACGGCGGACCACCTCGTTCCAGAGCTTGATCAGGAACTCCATGTCCGACTTCAGCTCGCGCTCGGACACGCCGTCGGCGACCGTGCGCACGATGAAGCCCGACCCGGGCGGCCGCATGGAATCGACGATCTCGCGCAGGCGCCGCCGCTCCTTGTCCGAGCTGATGCGCCGCGAGATGCCGACGTGGTCGACCGTCGGCATGAACACCAGGTGGCGCCCCGGCAGCGAGACGTAGCGCGTCGTCCGCGCGCCCTTGGTGCTGATGGGCTCCTTGGTGACCTGGACGACGATCTCCTGCCCTTCCTTCAGCAGGTCTTCGATGCGCGCGCCGCTGCCGACGCGCGCCGCGTCAGCCGCGTCTTCGTCCTCGTCCTCGTTGTGGCCGCCGCTGGAGTCGCCCGCGAACAGGCGCTTGAGGTCGTCGGGCGTGCCGCGCACGTCCGAGACGTGCAGGTAGGCGCTCTTCTCGAGCGCCGATGTTGACGAAGGCCGCCTGCATCCCGGGGAGCACGCGCTCGACCCGGCCCTTGTAGATGTTGCCGGCGATGCCGCGCTCGCGCTTGCGCTCGATGTACAGCTCGCCGAGATAGCCGTCCTCTACGAGCGCGACCCGGGTCTCGGGTCCGTCGGCATTGATGACGATCAGGCTATCGGACGCCATACGTCAACGAAGCTGAGGCTAAGGAAAAAGGGCGTGTGCACCGGAGGCACAGGCTGACGGAAATGTCAGGGTTCATCACGAAAACTTCGGGGGGGCGGTTCGACGCTTAACACGTAACTTCCACCAAATCAACGAGATCGCCACAAATGGCCCCTTCGGCACATCACTTGCTCACCTTGTGTGACGGAAGCGTAGAGACCAGTTTCGGCTCGCCTCGACGCTCCACTCCTCCCCTCACACCGGCTCAGGCCGGTGTGACCTAGCCTTCCGGTCCGGGGTTTACTGGGAACTCAGCCCGGCGCCGCTTTAACCCAAAATAAACCTTCGCTTAGCCTCACCGTTCCCGCTTCTGCCTATGACCCCCGCTCGGTGAACCCGCGCGGGGGTCGTTTCATTTCAGGTGTATCGCGTAGACGTAGACCCACGCGCCGACGAACAGCAGCGCGTCGATGCGGTCCAGCATCCCGCCGTGCCCCGGGATGACGATGTCCGGAATCTTTGACGCCCGGCCGCCCGCTTCATCAGCGATTCGACCAGGTCGCCGATCGGGCCGATGACGCCGGCCGGGATGCGCGACCGCCAGGCAGTCGATCGCCGTGAGCCACGGGGCCAGCGTCGCCTGCAGCAGGAACATGATCCCGACGGAGGCCGCCATCCCGCCGACCGCCCCCTCGACGGACTTGGCCGGCGAGACCTTGGGGTAAAGCTTGTGGCGGCCCGAACGCCTTGCCGGCGAAGTAGGCGCCCGTGTCGTTGCCGAAGGTGACCGCCACCGCCAGCAGCACCCAGGCGCGCCCGTGGGCCGCGTCCCGCTGCAGCAGCGCCAGCGGCGCCGCCAGCCCGCCCACATAAAGGACGCTGAAGACCGCGGCGCCCAGGCGGTGGCCGGCCGCCGGGATCTCGCCCGGGTCGAACAGCACCGCCGCCGCCGTCGCCGTCAGCGCCGCCAGCGTCCAGGGGAACGCCAGCCCGGGCGCGAAGTAGAGCGCCGCCGTGAACGCGACCCCCAGCGCCACGATCGTGGCCCGGAAGCGCGGCGCGGCGCCCCGCCAGCATGATGGCGGCGCACTCGTGCAGCGCCAGGCCGGCCACCAGCAGCACCAGCAGGCCGAAGCCCAGCGGCGGCGCCCACAGCACCAGCAGCGCCAGCAGCGGCAGCGCGACCACGGCCGAAAGCGCCCGCAGCGCCAGGTTCGACATCCCGGCTAGCCGGCGCTGCGAATCTGTTCGCGGGTGCGGCCGAACCGCCGCTCGCGCGTGCGGTACGACTCCAGCGCCAGGTAGAGCTCGGTCTTGCCGAACGCCGGCCAGTAGGTCTCTGTGAAGTAGAGCTCGGCGTAGGCCGCTTCCCACAGAAGGAAGTTCGAGAGGCGCTCTTCGCCCGACGTGCGGACCAGCAGGTCCAGCTGCGGCAGCCCGCCGGTCTGCAGCGAGCCGGTCAGCTTCGGTCCTCGGTGATCTCGTCCAGCGTCAGGCAGCCGTCGGCGACCGACTTGCGCCAGCTCGCGCGCGGCGGCGACGATCGACTCGCGCCCGCCGTAGGACAGCGCCAGGCACAACGTCATGCCGCGGTTGCCGGCCGAATCGCGCATCAGCGCGTCCAGCGGCTCTTTCGCGAACGGCGGCAGCCGGTCCACCTCGCCGATGGCGATGAGGCGGATGTCGTTGTCCATGATCTCGTCGCGCTCTTCGATGACGTAGTCGCGCAAGAGCTGCATCAGCGTCGCGACCTCTTCGACGGGGCGCTGCCAGTTCTGCGCCGAGAAGGCGTACAGCGTCAGCGCGCGCAGGCCGATCTCGCGCGCGGCGCGCACCACCTCGCGCACGGCCTTGGCGCCCTGGCGGTGACCCTCGACGCGCGGCAGCCCGTGCTCTTGAGCCCACCGGCCGTTCCCGTCCATGATGATCGCCACGTGGCGCGGAAGCTTGGTGGGATCGATCATTCGGCGGGTCTCGGGTACCACAAACAGGGCAGATTGTCGATGGGGCTCTGATCGACTAACCTTCGGCGAATGAAGAGCGCCGAGGACGTCGAGTCGTACCTGCTTGCGGATGGGCGTCCCACACGAGACGGTGAATCCGGGGATGTGGCTGGTCAAGACCGACGGTCCGCCGATGGTCATTTCACTGGCGGGGCCGGTGGTCGCGTTCCGGATGAAGGTCGCTGGATGCCCCCAAGACCGGCCGCGAAGAGCTGTTCCGGACCCTGCTGTCCCTGAACACGACCGAGATGGTGCACGGCGCGTATGGGCTGGAGGGCGACACGGTCGTCATCGTTCACGCGCTGGAAATGGAGAACCTGGACCTCAATGAATTCCAGGCAGTGATCGATGACATGTCCATGGCCGTCGCGAAGCATCAACCCCAACTCGCCCAGTACGTCGGGTCTGCCGCAACCAGCGCCGCGGCGCGCATCTAGGACCAACCACTCATGGGACTATTTTCCAGGCTCGGAACGCTCATCAAGTCGAACCTCAACGATCTGATCAGCAAGGCGGAAGACCCGCAGAAGATGCTGAACCAGATCGTGCTGGAGATGCAGAACCAGCTGGTCGAGGCCAAGAAGCAGGTCGCCACGTCCATCGCCGACGAGAAGCGCCTGAAGAAGCAGTGGGACGAGCAGGTCGAGCTGTCGGCCGAGTGGGAGCGCAAGGCGATGCTGGCCGTGCGCGCGGGCGACGACGCGCTGGCCAAGGAAGCCCTGGCGCGCAAGAGCGAGCACGACAACATGCAGGGCGAGTTCGGCAAGCAGTGGCAGCTTCAGAAGGACGCCGTCGAAAAACTGAAGGACCAACTGCGTACGCTGAACGACAAGATCGAAGAGGCGAAGAGGAAGAAGAACATCCTCATCGCGCGTCAGAAACGTGCCGAGGCGCAGAAGGCCATTCAGGACACGATGCGCGGCCTGTCGGAGAACAGCGCGTTCGACACGTTCGAGCGGATGAACCAGAAGGTCGAGCAGATCGAGGCCGAGTCGGAAGCGTCGACCGAGCTGGGCGGCGAGCTGGCCGGTGATACGTTGCAGCAGAAGTTCAAGAAGCTGGAAGGCGGCACCGGGTCGGACATGGCGCTCGCCGAGCTGAAGGCGAAGATGGGGCTAGGGCCTGCTCCCGAGCGGCCGGCGCTGCCCAGCGCTGCCAGCGACGCGGCGACGGAACGCACCGACGGTAAGTAAATTTTTCGGCTGTTGCCCGACGTATTGAAACGCTGCTATACGAGATCCCATCGAAGGGGACGACCGAGCGATGCCACAACATCAAAATCACACGACAGCGCGTTTCAACGGCGTGAAGGTTTTCTCGGCGACGATGGCGCAAGAGCGCGAGAACCTGGGTGAGAAGGTGACTGCCTGGATTCGCGAGCATCCTGCGTGTCAGGTCGTCGACACCATCGTCACCCAGTCGTCGGACGAGGCGTTCCACTGCCTCGCGATCACCGTCTTCTGGTGGGAAGATAAGTAGAGAATAAGGGCCTCGGACGTCAGGCTTCGGACGGTCAGAGGCCCCTTTCTTAGCCTGCGAGCAGCAGGACGCCCGTGAACATGTGAATGCGCGGGCGGCCGCAGGTTGGGGCGATTTCAAAAGAGCTTTCGAGTCCCGCGACGGGGACCGCGCCAAAGCGGCGCTGAATCAGCTCCGGGTCCAGGCCAGCCTGACCGTAGAGCGCGCTGCCGCGGCCGGCGCAGTTGAAGTAGAAGCCGAACGCGGGCGGCGCCGGGCGTGACGTGGCCTGCTCTTCCAGCATGGCCTTCATGTCCTCGCGCGCGCCGATCGCGTCGCGCAACGTGAAGCTGATCGTCTGCCCCGTGCGGACCGGTTCGTAGACCGCCAGCGCGGGGCGATCGCTGTTCGCGATCTCGAACGGGCGGACCATGTAGTCCGAGCGGCCGCCCGCGCCCAGCTCGCTGATGCCGGCCAGGAGGTGTCCGGACATCTGGCGCAGGCCCGGGTGGTTGGGATCGGTGAGCGCTTTTTCCAGCGCCTCGACCGCGGGGCGGCCGTCGATCTCCAGGATCAGGTTTCCCTCGGCGGCGGTGATCGTGTGCGGCGCGCCGACCGCCTGGCAGCCCTGCGTGATGCCCAGGCTGGGGTGCAGCGTCGGCGGGATCACCAGCGCGACCGCGCCGTCGGTCTGCGCGGCGTCCTTCCAGAAGATGCGGCAGCCCGCTTCGCCGCCGGAGGCGCCCGCGCCCGTGATCAGAAGATCGGGCGCCGCGTCGGCGATGCCGGCGACGAAGTCCGTGGCGTCCAGCTCTGACGGGTCGACCAGGACCGCGATCGCCGCGCCGGCGCCGTCGCCGCGGAGCGTGCGAAGCGCCTCACGCCCGAGGCGCGCCCCCGCGCCGCGCGGATCGGCGCGGACGCCGGAGACGAAGATGGGCGTCGGGAGCGTGTCGCCGCCGAGGGCGAGGACCGCGACCGCGCTGGCGTTCTCCAGCTCTTCCGAGCCCGTGAGGACGCCCGTGGCCGAGCAGCCGAGGATGATGGCGCTCGGCAGCGTGCGTCGGACGGCGGAGAGGACCCCGCTGTACTCGTCGTCGTCGTGCCGCGTGCCCGCGAAGACCACCGCGACCTCGACAGTTTCGGCGCCCGCAGCCGTGCGCGCGCGGTGAGCCGCGAGCCCAGCCGCCGTGAAGCCGTCAGAATTGACGGCCACGCCCACGCCCGCAGAGGTCATCGCCCCCTCTTACCCAGGAGTCCGCTATACTGCAAGCCGTCCAGTGAGTGGGACGGGGGCGAAACGGTTTCGACGGGGGTGAGCAAAGTTCGAGTCGCGTGCCGAGGCGCCCGAGGCCTCGTAAAAACGGGCAAAAAAAACAACAGCGAACGACAACGCGTTCGCTCTCGCCGCCTAAACAGCGGACGAGACCGTGCACCAGGGAGCCGCCCGCGGCCCTGGGAATCGGCCATCTAGCGGGCTAGTGACCGTGCAGGAGCCTTCGGGCACGGTCGCGAAACTTCGGAGGATAAGCGCAGGGACGCCCGGCCGGTGGGCCAACCCCGCGTCGAAAACCAAATCACCGGACACGCACGTAGTGGCTTGAGCAGAGCGCTTCCGGACCCGGGTTCGACTCCCGGCGCCTCCACAATTCTTCTAACTACTTAGGTACCAATCTCAGACTTTCTCACCACGCTCTCACCACCGGATGGGATGCCGTCCAGGAGCCGGACCGTCTCACGTCGGGCGATCGGGCTGAGATGCGAGTAGCGCATCGTCATCTCGATCGTGGCGTGTCCGAGAAGCTCCTGGACCGCCTTGAGCGACGCCCCTCGCATCACGAGGTGCGACGCGAAGGTGTGCCGGAGGACGTGCCAGCCGATCTGCCGCAGGCCCGCCTTTCGACACGCGCGCCATAGCGGATGCTTGACCTCGTTTTTGCCGAGCATCCGCCCATCGTCGCCGCAGAACACGAGTGGCCCCTTGAGGTGCCTCGCATTCTTCAGCGCCGCGATCGCCTCGTCCCCGAGGTCGACCTCTCTCGGCTTCCCGCTCTTCGGCGTCGTGACCACGCCTCTCGTGACTGACCGTCTCACGCGGAGCTGGCCCTTCACGAGGTCGACGTCTTCCCGCCACCGGAGTGCGAGCAGCTCACCCAGCCGTAGCCCCGTCTTGATGGCCACCGTGATCATCGGCCTCCACTCGTCTTCCGCGCCATCGATGAGGCGCTGAGCCTCGTCGAAGTCGAGAAAGTCGAACTCGGGTTTTGGCGCCTTCAGCCACTCGATTTCGGGCACCGCATCGATCAGCTCTCGCTTCCTGGCGACGAACAAGAGGCGCCGAAGGACAGTCAGGTGGTTGTTGATCGTCTTCTTCGAGAGCCCCTTCTGGATCTTGATCGCGACGTAGTCCTGGATCTCGGCGAACCCGATCTCGTCGAGGAGCTTTCCCCCGAAGATAGGTGTCAGGTGGACGCGAAGAATTGATTCCTTCGTCTCCAGCTGGCTGGGTTTGTTCGTCGTTCCGCTGATGGTCATGTACTCCGGCGCGAACTTCTCGAACGTGGGCACCTCCTTGGGCGGGGCCTGAGGATTTCGGATCTCCTCCTCAAGCCGCATGATGTGGTCTCGCTCGGCCTTCTCTGCTGCTTCCTTCGTGTTGAGATTGGGCGTGCCTTCGATCCGCTCGCGCGATCCGTCGGGAAGACGGATCTGCTTGCGATATCTCCAGCGGCCGCCCGATCTCAGGTCTCGGTACGCGCACATGGTCTTCCTTTCCATCTGCGGCGGACCGACTTGCACGGTTCCACTCTAACATCCGCTGACCCGCCTCGAACCGTGCTGGCGAGCAGCGTCAGGACTGCCGATTTTGCGATCCGAATCACACGTCGAGGACCGAGCCTCGCGGCCGGCAGCTCCCCGCGATCGACCAGCTGCCTCAGCTCCTTGATGCCCACGCGCAGCATCGCGGCGGCCTCACGCGAGGTCAGAACCAAGGGGAGGTCGTCGAACCCCGATCGAGAAGACGAGGTCCCCTCGGTTCCGCGCCCGTGGCCCGTCGCGCCATCGTGCCCGTCGATGCTCACGAACGCCCCCCAGCTGGTGCGGCGTCGCTAAGGCTTCGAGCCACCGTGCCGTCCCCCGGGCGGACGGAAGCGGCCCTGCTCCAGAGCGGACGCTACTACCGAGCGAGAGATGCGAATCGCTCGCCCCAGATGGATCGCGGGAAACCGCTCTGCTTGGATCTCGGCATACAAGGTCTTCCGGTCGATCCGCAGCATCGATGCGGCCTCTCGCACAGTCATCACCGGTCTTTCGGGCGGCGCACCGCCCCCGGGCCTCTCCGCACCTTCCATGGCTAGAACGGCGCTCCTTCAGACGGCGCAGGACCACCGTCTGAACCAGTTCCGCCTCTTCGAGAACCGTTTCCCCGAGTCGGTTCAGACAGGGGTTCCAGCTCCTCGGCGAAGACCTCGAACTGCTGCATCTTTCGCCCGCTATCCAGCACCTTCACCGTGGTCGGATGGATGAAGACCTTACTCCCCACCCGCACCGACCGAAGATCGCGGAGGCCTGCGCGCTCCGACACACCGAACACCTTCCCGCTGGCCGTCTGGCGTACGGCGTACGCGTTGTAGACATCGCCGGAGGTCGGGCTCTCTTGCTGCCCGCGCCAGATGAGGACGCCGTCGAGATCGCCGTCCTCGGGTTTGTACCAAGCGCTCATCTCCGGCCGGTCAACACGCGCGGCCGTACGGACCCAGCTCGGAACCATCGATTCTTCAGACATGATCGGTCTCCTTCGGACGAGGTTTGTGTGCATTCAGGCCAGGTCCCGCGCGCCCGAATCGCGGGATCCAGTCAGGTGGAAGCTCGTTCAGCAGCGACCCCAGGCGGACGAGAGCCGGCCTCCAGTTGCATGCGCCGCAATGCGGGCACGATGTAGGCGCGGTCTCCGGCAGGTCCTCCTCGTCGTCCGCGCCGCGCCACGCACCCAAGCACTCGAACAGGCGATCTCCGGAGAAGGCGACCTCGGCGCGCGCCGCCAGAATCGGATCGATGAACTCACCGCGGCCCCCGCGGAGGAGTCGCATGTTCTTCGGCGAAGCGGCGTTCATCATGTACTTCGCCACCTCGCGGATCGCCTTCGCCGGACGCTGTACGGCCTTGATGTTGACGAACGGCGAATCGCCCGCGCGGAACATGTAGACGGCGCGCAACTTGTTCGCGTCCGGCCGTCGTCCGTGGAATAGGGCGTGGATGTGGACCGCTCCCCGAGGAGACACCTCGACAGCGATGGCCATCGCCCGTCCGAGCTTCTTCAGGTACTTCTTCCAGACGTAGCCGACGGACTCCCGAACGATCTGCTTTCGCCGCTTCAGCCCTTCGACGGAAAGATCATTTGCGTCATTCGGGTCGTACCTCCGCGTGAAGGTGAGGAGATACAGCGCCATGTCGCGCGGCCGCTCACCGTGGTTCCATCTTTCATCGAGCCGCCTACGGGCAACGTCGGCGCGGCGGCGCGCACACGTCGGGCAGCAGCGCAGATCGCAGTCGCACTGAACGCGCACGGACCCGGGATCAGCGCTTCCGCAGGTCCCGCACCGCTGAACCCGCGCGAACTGGCCGCACGCGATGAGGGCCCGAGCCTTGCGGATGAAATTGCGCCGCCGCTTCCCGTGGGCAACGTGCCAGAGCGCTTGGCGCTTCAGCTCGTCGGCGGCGCGCTGCCGGTACTCGGGCAGCGTGAGCCACTGCGGACCGAACAGGGCGGGTCCCGGTGGTACGGGCGGACGAGTTGTTCCGTAAGTATCAAGGTTAGGGGTGCCGGCCTGGCCGGCACCCGGACGAGGGGGCTCCGCCCCCTCGCGCTCCCCGGCGCGCAGCGCCTCCGGGTTCCCGATGGGTACCCAGCAGGGCTCAAGAGGCGAGGCGTCCGAAGAACGCCAAGCCCACGCCATCGGTTTACCACTCGGCGCAGCGAGGGGAGCGACCACCTCGCCTCTTGAACCCTGGGGCATCGTCATTCCGCGATGATGACCAGAGCGCCAGCGCCTGTTCAACGCGGGCAAACGAGACGATGACCCCGGGAGGGATCGTCATAATGACGATCCCAGGGGGATCTTCGTAACGGAGATCCCGGGGCGGATCTTCATAATGGAGATCCCATGGCGGTCTGAACCACATTCGGAACCATTGCGTTCCATGGGGAGCCCCCGCGTCCCAGAGTCGGGCTACACTGCGCACCATGGGTACCCCAAAGCCACATGCAACGGTGACCGTCGTAGCAGTAGCTCGGGAGCCTAGATTCGAGCCCATCGAGATCAACGAAATCGAGCGCCGTATTCGACAGTTGCGCCCCGGACTAGATGATCACCTATACCGACACCTCGCCATAGCGACCGTTGTTTGTGTCCCGGTCCCCCCCGCGCTGGGCGAGTATTTACGACAGATCATCTCACCGCTAAACGGCGCCATTGAGTTCGTTGAGGGGTCGGTTTCCAACGACACGAGCGCACCGGCGGTGTCCGAGTTGCGCGGTACCATGCACGCTTTTCTGCAGCTGATGGAAACCGTCCGAGATCGAATGTACCGGGTCTGCACACACGAGATCGAGACTCTGGCCGACGGACGACGACGGTGTAGACATTGCGATACCGAGTTGCACCAAGATCAGGCGGCGAACGGGACGTTGCCGCCCGTCATGGTCCTGCGCGCCTATTCCCGGTCGACCGCGCAAGGCAAGCAACGTCCCGGACGAACCGCGCATTTGTTTTTGGCTACACAGCTTTGTCGTCGGGTTGGTCACACGAAGAAGGAGGCGCTCCGGATCGCAGGAGCGGTCGTTGACTTGTTTTGGGCTGACGGCGAGCACTCGTATGACGATGATCTGTCTCTTGCAGAAGCGGAGCGAGTTGGCAGGGAACTGTCTGCCAAGAATCACTTCATGTCAGCGGATGATCTCGTCAATCACATGACCTTTGACGGCTTGAAGCTGCCCATCATTTGGGTGCCATATCCCGGGAACGCGAAGAAGACGACGCAATAGCAACCCGATGAGGGTCGCGGTGCGCGGCGGCACGTCGCGGTTCACCCCGTCGGTTCCGCCTTGCGAGAGCGCACAACCTGGTGAATCCTCGGGGAATGCGGGCGGTCACGCTGTTGGTTCTCCTGTTCTTTCTCGGCTATCTCCTGGGCAGACAGGCACTGTCCACCGTCGCCGTCGATGGCTGAACTGCGACTGTACCTCTATCGGAAATTCGGACGAAGCGTCTGGGACGCAGAAGTATGGCTTCCAGACGGAAGCCGGAAGACCTGGCGAACAGGAGAGGTCGAACGTGATCGCGCCGAGAGGGCAGCCCGTGAACGGTTCCGTTTGATGTTCCCGACGGCCGGGTCACAAGCGCCCGTCCAACCACCGCCGGTGCCAATGCCGGTTTCCCCCTCGGTCGCAGGGCCCACCAACCGGGCAGACGCGACCCCGCCGAGCGAGCCCGAGCGACTGCCAGAGCGTCCGTCGCTCGCCGACCGGTTCGACACTTGGTTCTTCTCTGATCTGGCACACCTATTCACGGACTGACCGGGGCCCGGCGGCAACGATGGTGTGACGGTAAGTTCACGCCGGTGGCCGCCGACCTCCTGATCGAGACGTAACCAGGCCCTTTAGAAGCGGCCCGTCCCATTCGACCCGTCTCCGGGTGGAGCTTACGCTGCTTGTCCGAAGCGCTCGTAGACGTGCTGGAAGACGACGCCTGCTTTGGCCTTGAACACATCTGGCGTGTACGCGCGGGGTAGGCCGCTGTCGAGCGCGTCCTCGATGGCGTCGCGGATTCGCGCGCGGGCCTGGGCGGTTTTCTGCCAGTCGACGGTGAAGATGCCGCGGAGCCGACCGAGCAACTGGCGGGCGACCTTTTTCACCTCGTCGCGCTCCTCAGTCGACAGGTCGGGGCCGGGGCGGGTAAGGAGGTCGAAGACGACCAACTCCTCCTCGGTGAGCTGTTCGCGAACATGGCGCGCTTCCTCGTCGGTCAGAGAGCGGCTCAGATCGAGGAGCTGCAGGAAGAGTTGTTCGATCTGCGTACTTCCGGCGTTGTAGTCGGCGATGAGGGTCTCGAACTTCTCTCGCAGGTCGACCCGCGTTTCGTTGACTGCAACCATTCGGTCGAGCTGGGCGCGGATGGCCGCCTTGAGCCGCGCAAGATCGAGATTCTTCGACCTCGACGTTTTGAACCGCTCGGAGAGCGCCTGAAAGTCGATCCGCGACAGATCGATCGGGGCGGGTCCCTCGCGGATCATCTCGGCGCCCTCGATCGAGGCGTCGAGAACCTCCCCGATAAGCCGCAGCACGTCGCCGAGGTCGACCTTTTCCGGCGACGTCTCAGCGCGAATCTTCTCCGACAATGCGGTCACCGTTGACATGCGCACCGCAAACTCGTGCGCGTGCTTATGCGGTTTCACCGCCGAGTAGAGCCGCTCGGCTAGCCTCGCCTGGGCCAGGAACGCCTTGCGCTGCTCGTCCGGCGCAACCAGGACGTTCGCGGCCTGACCCACCAGCGTCAGTCGATCGATCGCCCGTGCCGCCGCCTCGATGGTTCCCAGGTTTACGCCAACGCCTTCGCAGAATCGATCGAGCGACGCCAACACGGTCCGTAACTCGTTGATCAGCGCCTCCTTATCGCGGACAGGGGTCTGGTTGCTGCCGGCGGTTCCATAGATCGCCAGCGCCTGTTCCAGCGACGCGAACACGTTGGCGTAGTCGACGATCACGCCGCTCTGCTTGCCCGGGTAAACGCGGTTCGCCCGTGCGATGGTCTGCATCAGGGTGTGGTTCCGCATGGGCTTGTCCAGGTAGACGCGTGCTGACGCTGGGCGCGTCGAAGCCGGTGAGCCACATGGCGCAGACGAACACGAGCGACAGGGGATCGTCGGGGTCCTTGAACTTCTCGTCGAGAGGCGGCTGCGACTCGGCCATCCGCTTCCGGTGCGGCACGATGTCGACTCCCGAGCTTCCGCATGTCCTCGATCTCGTTCTGTCCCGGCGAGACGATGACCGCCATGTCGACCGCCTGAAGGCGCCGCAGGCGTTCCTTCAGCTCCGCGCCTTCGGCGGCGGGCAGGTCGTAGCCCAGGCGCCCGATCGCCTCGCGCGTGCGGGCGGTCTCGGCAGCCCACTCGCGCCGCACTTTCTCGTAGGTGCGCAGCGCGGTCGCCTTGTCGATCGACACGACCATGGCCTTACCCTGGAACCCCCGCCCCAGAAAGTGCTGGACGATGTCCTTGGCCACGGTCTCCAGACGGTCGTCGCGCGTGATCAGGTGGTACTGCTGCCCCAGCAGCTTCTGCAGCCGCGCCTCACTCTCCTCGTCGAGGGTCGCCTGCGTCGATGACGTCGTAGATGTCGTCGTTCAGGTCAGGGTTCGTCAGCTGCAGCTCGGGCGTGCGGTTCTCGTAGTAGAGCGGAACCGTCGCGCCGTCCTCGACCGACTGCTGGAAGTCGTAGACGCTGACGTAGTCGCCGAACACCTCGCGGGTGCGCTCCTCGCCCGCGATCAGCGGCGTGCCGGTGAACGCGACGAACAGCGCGTTCGGCAGAGCGGCGCGCATGTTCATGGCCAGGTTGTCGTACTGGGAGCGGTGCGCCTCGTCGACGATGACGATGACGTCGCGCCGGTCGCACAAGCACATCCAGCGCTCTGGAACTTGTGGATCAGCGTGAAGACGTAGCGGTGGTTCTCGCCGAGCAGCTGCCGCAGGTGGGCGCCGCTGGCCGCGTGGCACTTGGTCGCGTCCTCGACTGCCCCGCACGCGGCGAAGGTCTTGGCGATCTGATCGTCCAGCTCGACGCGGTCGGTGACGACCACGAACGTCCAGTTGCCTGGGACGGCGCGCAGGATCTTCTGCGCGTAGAAGACCATCGAGAAGCTCTTGCCGGAGCCCTGCGTCTGCCAGAACACGCCCGCCGCGCCCGTGGCCGGCGGCGCGCGCATCCAAGCGTCGCGCCGATGGCGTTGTTCACGCCCAGGAACTGGTGGTTCTGGCCCAGGATCTTGGCCAGGCCGCTCTTGTGCTCCGAGAAGAGCGTGAAGTTCTGGACGAGATCGAGCAGGCGCCCCTTGTCGCAGGTGCCGCGCAGCAGGACCTCAAGCGAGACGCGGCGGGGCTCGTCCTCGCGCTCGATCGCGCTTCCACTCGAAGAAGCGGTCCCAATCGGCGGTCAGCGAGCCCGACGCGGCTGTCGGTGCCGTTCGAGGCGATCAGCAGGGCGTTGTACGCGAAGAGCCGCGGGACGCCGTTCTGCGGGTGCTTGTAGCTGGTCAGGTTCTCGTCGAACGCCTGCCGCGCGCGAAACGCCGGGGTGCTTCAGCTCGAGCACGACCCAGGGCAGGCCGTTCACGTAGCAGGATGACGTCGGGGATGCAGGTGTAAAGCGGACCCTTCAGCGTGAGCTGGCGGACTGCCAGGAAGTCGTTGCGCTCGGGCGCTTCCCAGTCGACGACGCGGACGGTCGTCGGGCTGCTCCTCCCCGGTGCGCGCGTCCTTGGTCGTGACCGTCACGCCATCGGTGAGCAGCCGGTGGACTTCGCGGTTCGCGGCGGCTGGCCCCATCGCGACCCGATCGCGGAGGAGATCGTCGATCGCCAGCGCCAGGACGGCGGGCGGCGCAGCCGGGTTCAGGGCCGCGAGTGCGGCGCGGAGGCGACCCGTCATAACGATGTCCCGCGGAGAGTCTCGCCCGAGGGTTCCGGATGGACCGAAGGTCTCCTTGGCCGCCGACGCTGGGGTCCAGCCGAGGTCGGCGAGGATCTCCTCGGCCGACTGCTCGACGAGCGCCTTCTCGGAGTAGGCGTGCGAGGTCATGCAGCGGACTCGACGTCGACGGAGAGCTGGCCGGAGAGGAGGCGGGGAAGGAGAAGGTCGCGGGTCCTTCGCAGGATGGCCGAACGTTCCTGCAGGTTGAGGGTCGCCTCGCGCATGGGTCGGACGTGGTCGCCGAATGCCAGTTGGCAATCGAACCCGGGAATGACCAGCGCCGTCTCGCCAATCGATGTGCGGTTCAACTCTGTCTGGCCGGTGGCACCCACTCCCTTACGTTCGAAGGTTTCCTCAAGACCCAAGAGCGCCAGGCCAAAGAAAGCCGGATCGATCCGATCGGCCGGACGGGCGATCGTGACGTGCGTGTCTACGGTGCAATTACCCATCTCCTTTAGCACCTGTGCGACACGACCGAGCGTACCGACCCCTGTCGAGTTGATCAGCACATCGCCCGCTCGCACAAGGCGTTCATCTGGAATCGCCTTCGACTGCCGGCGAGCAGGACTGAGGTCGAGTCGAGACTCGCGGATACACTTTTGATTGATCACGACCGACGATCCATCCTCGTCGTAAGTGGGCGTGATGCCACGGCCGAGAAACCTAGTCGCCTTGGCGATCGAACCGGCCGACCATCCCCTGGGAATCCGCCCGAGAGGCGAGTCGACGAGGGGTACCTTCTCGTGCCCCGGATAGAGGAAGTTCACGAACCACTCGCGGTAGACTGCCCGTGCCATCTCGTCGAGCACCCGAATCCGCCGATCGCAGTTCTCGATGAGGTCGTCGTACGCCAAGAAGATGTCGACTGCTCGTCGTTGAACTGCCATGGATGGAAGAACAACATCCAGATTGCGAGCGGCGCCGATATTGAAATGCTGTTGGGCGACGCCAACAAGATTGCCCGCCACCGTCGCCTTCCCCCAGGTGGAGTTGAAAATCGCGGCGAGATAGTACGGATCCAGTTGAGATAAGGTCGGAGTTATCACAACGAGATCGGCGCAATTTGCATCGGGAAGTGAGCGCGGGACCACAGCTGCCACACCCGGGTACCCCGTTCGAATGACGGCGACATCGCCTGGACGCAGGGCTGATTTCCGCAGGCGTTCATGAAACGCTGCGGTGATGAACTTGACGTCATCGAGATCCAGGCGGAACGGTTTGATGTTCTGCGACCGAAGAAAGGGAATTCCTTCGTCGACATATTCCGATGCCATCGGCCCTACATGACCGACGGTGATCCGGGCACAAACACTCTCGAGCTTGAGCGTAGTGGTGGGCGGGAGCATCAGGAGTTGAGGATCTCCGCAGCGTTCGTCCCGATCGTCTTCTCCAATTTCCGCGCCTCGATCGTGAGCTTCTCGAACTCCTCGTTAAGCGCCTCGAACTGCGTCAGGAAATCCTCGTCGCTCACATCCTCCCCCGGCGCTACCCCGACATAGCGGCCCGGGTTCAAGCTCCACCCCTGTGCCTCGATCTCCTTCACCGTCGCGACCTTGCACAGCCCGGGCACGTCCGCGTACTTCGGCTTCTTGCCGAATACTTCGCACAGCTTCTCGGTCGCCTCGTCGCCGCCGAAGGTGACGTCGATGTCCTCGCCGCGGTACAGGCGCACGACGTTCGCCAGGAACCCGATCTGCCCCGGCGTCCAATCGCGGTGCGCGCGATCCACCTGCCGGTAGACGTGGCGCAGGTCTAGGAACAGCACCTGGTCTTTGCGTTTCGTGTGCGCCTTGCCGCGGTCCAGGAACCACAACGTGCAGGGCAACGTCACCGTGTAGAACATGTTCGGCCCGACCGACACCATCACGTCGACGGCGCGCGCCTCGACAAGCTGCTTACGGATCTCCAGTTCCGAGCTGCGCGCGTCCGACGCCGAGTTCGCCATGACGAACCCCGCGCGTCCCTGACCGTTCAGCGCCGCGTAGAAGACCTGGATCCAGAGGTAGTTCGCGTTGTCCGTCTTCGGGACGCCGAACGGGAAGCGTCGACCGGGGCCCACCGAGTCGCGGATGCGGTCCTTGTCGACCTTGTCCACGTTGAACGGCGGATTGGCCAGCACGAAGTCGAAGCGGCCGACGAGATTATGCGGATCGTCGTAGTAGCTGTTGATCTCGCCGCCGTGGCGAATGTCTCCTTCCAGACCGTGGACCGCCAGGTTGAGGCGGCAGAGACGGCCCGTGTCGTCGACCTTCTCGACCCCGTGGATCGACAGCGCGTTGGTCTTGCGGTGCTCGGCGACGAAACGCGCGCTCTGCACGAACATGCCGCCCGAGCCGCACGCCGGGTCAAGGACGCGTCCCTGAAAGGGTTCGAGGATCTCCACCATCAGGCGGACGATGCTGGTCGGCGTGTAGAACTCCCCGCCGCCCTGACCCTCCGTCATCGCGAACTCGGAGAGGAAGTACTCGTAGATCTTCCCGAACGAGTCCCCTTCCAGGTCGAGCGGGATCGTCGAGAACGTCTTCAGCAGGCCCTTGAGGAGGCGCGCGTTGAAGAGCTGGTAGGTCTTGGGAAGGACGCCCGCGAGCTGCGGGTTGTCGCGCTCGATGGCACGCATTGCGTCGTCGACCGCCTGGCCGATCGACTTGTTGTTTCGCCCGCCCTCCGGGTACTCGAGTAGCTCGTCGAAGCGCGCTTCGGCCGGAAGGAAGAGCACTCCGGAAGCGTGATAGGCCGCCGGGATCGTCGACGCGCGATCCGCGTCGGCCCGTGGCCGCCTTGGCCAGCTCCACATGGCGGGCTGCGAAGCGGGCGTCAGCGAAGCGCAGGAAGATGAGGCCGAGAACCGGCTGCGAATATTGCGCGGAGGTCAGACCGCTGTTGGCCCGAAGAGCGTCCGCGCCCTCCCAAAGCCGCTTTTCCAGGGTGACGGTGGCGGCGTCTTTGGCGGAAGGGGCGATCCAGCGCATGCGTTCGACGGGCCTATCAGGCCGCAAGGCGATTGTACACTCGTCCGAGCGGGCGGGGAGACCCTCGTAGTTCCAGTAGCTGACTTCCAGCGTTCAGGCTGATTGGCCCTGTCCGTCCTATGCCGCGTCTATTTTACTCATGGCGAGAGCCATCCAAGCTGGATGAGTTGACCCCGATGTTCTTCCAGGGCCCGGTCAAGAAGGCTCTCCAGGTCGAACTTGCTGAGGTCAAAAACAGCAACGCCCGAGTCGAACGGCACCGCCGCGTACCATTCATTTGTGGCTCGCTCCGAGAGTTCCTCGCGCAGCTCTTCCAGCGTTTCGAACTCTTGCATGGTCCGCTCCCCGCGAGCATCCTCCGCAGGAATCGAAACCACTCTTGCGTCCGCGTCAAACTGAGCCTCGCGCAGCGCGCTTTCGATTGCGATCCTCGCAACTGATTCCCAGGGCATCTCGTCCGACACGAGACTTACGTCAACTGCATGGTTCTCGTATCGGTTCTTCTTCTTACGAACCTCGTACTGCACCTTCACGACGCGGTTAAGCTTCTGACCGATCGTCTCCTCGAATCCACTCCTGTCGAACAGGATCTTGGTAACAGGCTTTGCCTTCTCGGTAACAATCCCCAAGAATGGGGACTCGGCGTGGAGATTAATCACCTTCAAGACACCAATAGTTGTTTCAACAACTACGCCTGGCGGCCGCCTCTCCAGAATTTTCGTCAACTGCTCTCGGTGTTCCGGCTGAAACACACGCGGCGCTGCATTCGCATACCAGACGGGATGAGAGAATGTAACCGATCCAACTCGCTTTCCGTCCGGTGCCATGTCTCTGAAGCCAGCGAGAAAAGCATCTCGGTACTCACTCTCGGGAACGACGGCTGAGAGTGAGTCCCCTGGATCGAGCGCCGCCGTCGCCAAATTCATAAAAGCGGACGCCACCGACCGAGGTGATACACCCTCAATCTGAGGTAAGTCGGCCTGTTGTCCGCCAGCCAGATAGAGCCGCAACCCATAGCTCCCCGCAAAAGCCGGAGTCTCGAAGACTGTGAGGCGACGCATTATTTCATGAGCCTCCCCACGGACCCGGAAGGGCTTCTTCGCGCACCACTCGGCGACTCTAACCAGCAAGGCAGACGCGGTAACCTGGCGTTCTCGAACTACGGAAGACGGTGCGGCGCCAGATCGAACTTCGCCCCCATCGAGCTTTATCTCGATAGGCTCTACTTCACCGCCTTGCGGGATGGCGTTGGATATCTCTGCCTCTCGCCAACAACGCTCCAGGAGGTGCCGCAATTCCTTTTTGGCCTGCTCCGACAGGGCTGGTTCACGGAGGAAATCGAGGGCAACTGCCTCCGCGTCGGCAAACCTCTTTGCTTTGAACCAGAGCGCCGTGGCGCTTACCGCAAGCACACTCCGAACCCGTGGTTGCGCCGTTGGAACATCTTTGGCCGCTGCGGTCTCGAGCGCCGCAGCGTCGGCAAAGAGGGAGTATGCCTTCACAAGGTCGCCGTGCGCCCACGCTCTCTCGGCGTCGAACGCCAGAGCTTCAGCCTTCCGGCCACGAATATCGTCGAACCCAGTCATGAGGTGCTTTCGACTGCTACAAGAGCTACTTCAAAGCCCACAACCACGGCGACTCCAGGCCGATTTAGATCACCCCCCGAAACTTGGGCGATCTTCGAACTGAGCCGCGTTTGTATCGCGGATTCGCCACGCGCAATCCCGGAGACCTCGAGCTTGTGAAAGTCATTGTCGGGTTCATTCTCGCGGATCATCAGAAAATCAGCTCCGGAGCCCTGATGCACCCGGCGACGAACGCGAAATCCTATTGAGTGGCAAGCGGCGACGGCAACTCCGTAGGCGCCCGCCTCGGTTGCGTCCTTCTCATTCGCGTGGCTCTCCACTGTTGCTGTAGTAGGCGACTCCCAGTCCAGGCAGAGATTTTCTGCTCCTTCGCCGTTCACTTCCATTTTCATCGGCGTGGTGGGTGGAGGGGTTGTATGAAACTTGTCCAGCATCACTGACGCTGCTTCCCCGAAATGGCCAAGGAGGCCGGGGCTGAGGTCGCAGACCTCGTGTAACCGTGACAGATGAATCGGCGACACCACTACCGGGTTACCTCGACGAAGCTGCTCCGGCACACCCCAACAGCTTGTCCCAGAGACCCGTGGGGATCCGTAAGCACTGGCCGAGGCTCCATCGTAAACATGCGTAATCGCTTGCTATTTTGAAAACAGTGATATCGAGCGGCCGTCCGTAGAATCCGGGAGCGCAGCACACCGCGTACCATAGGGCGATCGAGGCCTCCGAGCAATTGTGGTGAATGAGCGCTCGGTGCCCACGCCCGATGGCGCTCGATCCCCGTGGCTCGGCTCGCTCGGTTGGGCTGATTAGAGGTTGAACCGCCGGAGCCCTACGCGTCGCCGTCCGTCACGCGTTCTTGAACGGACGCGAGGAACTGATCGAGATCCGCCCGCGAAACCCGGAACGTGCGTCCCCGGCCCTTTGCCCGACGCCCGGCCGGATCGCGCGCAGCTGGCCCGAGTGAATCCACATCCGCACTGTCGTGGCGGCTACCTTCACAGTCTCTGCCACCGGCCCGACGCTCAGGATCTCGGCTGCATTGGTGGCGGCCGCCGACGGCCGGCGGGTGGGGTGTGCGATCGACTGCAGGGGCCGCAGTTCTTCCCGGACCACGGCCCGGATGTCTGCCAAGAGGGCTGCCTCGTACTCGCTAGTACCGAAGGCCCGAAGTTCGATCCGGGTTTCGGGGAATAGTTTGAAGGCGAGATCGATCGATAGGATGTGCCACGCGGCCCAGACCCTCGGCGTCTACATGTCCAGCGCGACCTGCTTCGCGAGCTGAAGGAGCTCGTGTGGCGCGGCCGCGACATCCATCTGGTGGTTCAGCGTGCCAGGATTGTGCTTTACGCGCATGAAGGGCGCGGGACTGAAGAGATCGGGCGAGCAGTGGGATGGACGGGACGGGCGGTAAGGAAATGGAAGGCCCGATTCGAGGACAGGCCATCGCTGGAGACGCTGAAAGATGCTGCCCGCAGCGGCCGGCCGGCGACGGTGCCATTGGCGATTCGCTGTCAGCTGGTGCGGCTGGCATGCGAGCGGCCGAATCACGAGATCATGCGGTTCAGGGACGTGTGGACCTACGCCTCGCTCTCGGACGTCTTGGCGGCGAAGACCGGGTACCGTCTCAGCACCAGCGAGATTGGCCGGATCCTGCGCTTCAAGGAGATCCGCCCACACCACATTGCCCAGTGGCTTCACAGTGAAGATCCGAGCTTCCTGCCCAAGGCGGAGGCGGTCTGCGACCTCTACCTCGATCCTCCCAAAGACGCGGTCGTCGTGTGTGTCGACGAGAAGCCGATGCAGGCCTTGGAACGGCGTCATCCCACTCACGTGTCCCACGACGACGGCACCGTCCGATACGAGTACGAGTACAAGCGGCACGGCACCCAGGTGCTATTGGCGGCCTTCGATGTCGCGACGGGAAAGGTTCTGGGTCGCGTGCTGCCGCGTCGGACGGCCCCCGCGCTGGTCGACTTCATGGAGGCGCTGGCGCGCAGATATCCCACGCAGCAAGTTCACGTGGTCTGGGACAACCTCAACGTCCACTACGATGGCAAGGACGACCGCTGGCTGCGCTTCAATGCTCGCCATGGCGGCCGATTCCATTTCACCTACACGCCGAAGCACGCCTCGTGGATGAACCAGGTCGAGATCTCGGTTCTCGATCCTCCACCGGCGAATCCTTCGTTACGGCGACTTCGGGTCGATGGAGCACCAGAAGAACGAGGTCGAGGCCTTCATCCAGCACTGGAACAGAGCCGAGGCCCATCCGTTTCGCTGGACCTGGCGGACGGACCACGTCAAGAATCGGCGGCAAGCCGCACCTGTGGCGACCTCCGATGCCCAAGCAGCAAGCTGAAGAATCCCACGCCAAGACCGTAGAGCGCCTGCTTCACGCCCGCGACTTCGCCCACCTCCGTGCGCGCAAACACGGCGCTACGGTCATCGTCGAATCAGGACCTCAGGGCGACGCGTACAAGCATCTGCGCCTCACCCGCGACGGCGTCCACGTCTGGTTCCTCCACATCGCCGATCATCACGGCCGCTGGGAGCCGACCCCGTTTCGCGGCTCGCTTGAAGAGCTCGTCACCGTCGTCGCCGACACCTTCCCCTGGACCCTCCAAGACGTTCACGGCTTCCCGGAACGAACTTCGGATCGCAAGCACTAGTTTTCGGACTCATGATGGGCCCCGAACGGCCATTTTCTCTCGCCACGCTCTCACCACGACCAACCGGATTGTGGCGACTCCAGCCGTTCCCAAGCGACCCCAAACAACTCCTGCAAAACCCCCAAGCCAGCGTAACCATTGTGCAAGTCGGCTCACCGATTGGGTTTTTCTGCGTCACTCTCCCGGGTTCGACTCCCGGCGCCTCCACAAAACCTAATGATCTTGCCGAAGCCGTCAGTCGACGGACCCGGTTAGTTTTCCCGGGTCCCAGAAGCGACTTACGCCGCTTCCACTTCGCGAACGACCGTTCGCCACCGTTTCGCGTACGGCACTGACGCGTCGGGTGTTCGCCGGCTGGAACTCTCGGCGGATTTGGTTGTCCATGGATCGGGATGCCGGACCGCTCGGGAAGGCAGGCGGTGCGCGTCTGGCTCTCCTTGGCGGTGGCGGCTGCGACGATCGTCGCGAGGGTCGAGTTCGGGAAGCAGGTCGCGTCCCGGCCACCGCCTCCGACGCCGGAGACACGATGGAGCTGGAACGACTACCTGAGGCTCGACGTCTGTCTTAGCTTGCGAGGCGCGCCGGGAGCCTCCGAATCGCACGAAGCGAATCTCCAGATCGATGGAACCCTGTTGGGATCCGGCGTCCTACCCGCTGGGGAGCGCCAAGCGGCGGACACCAGCACCGTGATCAGCTGCGCGGACGAGCCGCAGCGGTACATCGACGTGCAGGACGGAAGTCGCCAGACCTGGCGGATCATGTACGCCATAACCGCGGTCGACCTCTCGCCGTTCCCCGAGGCGCTCGCCCCCCTCCCGACGCCGGCGCTGGGCGCTCCCGCGACGTTGCGCGCGCGGGTGGGCTCGCACGTTCGCTTTCGGTTCGACGCGGCCAACCACGCTGGCGCGCTTGCGTGGTTCATGCTGCTCGACGAGTCGGGCCCTCTCATCGCGATGGAGACCTGGTTCGGTCTACGGGAGGGTGATGGCGGACCCTTTGCGATCAACTGGGGCCGGCCGTTTGCGCGTCGAGCGGACCAATGCGGGGAGAGTATCGCGCGCGCCCTCCAGGTCTCGGGGGACACGGAAGTCAGCGTGCCGCCGGGGGAGACGCGATCCATCGCGCTCCATGGAACGCCCTATCGGTTCTCGAGCCTCCACGGCGTCGCGGTCCCCCAACCGAGCTGTCCCGACGCCAGCGATTGGATCTCCTGGGTCTTGTGGCGCGACTGACCCTGGCGAGAAGGGACTCGGGATCCGATGCCCTCGCCCAATTCCCGTTAGGCCGCCCGCCGACGCCTCGTCGCCGCGCCCTTCGGACCGATCCGCAGCGCCTTCAAGACAGACACCGGATCGCGATCGATCACGGTGAGCAGAACGCGCGCAGGTCCGTCCGGCCGCACGCGCTTCTGTTCCCAGTTTCGGAGCGTGCCGACGCTCACGCCGAAGGCACGCGCGAACTCGTCCTGCGAGAGGCCGACTTTGCCGCGTACCTTCCCCACATCGAGGTCACGCGCGTCGAATGCGGTCGCCCGCCCGCGCGCCTTGTCACCCTTCGTGTAGGCGAGCGCGTCCTGGAGGCCCGCCATGATCGAATCGAACGCCTTCTTGCTCATGATGTTCACCTCTCCAGTTGCTGCTTGATCGCCCGAACGACCGCCGCCATCGCGTTTCGCTCGGCGGGCGTCAGATTGGCTCTTTCGTTCTTCGCGAATACGGTCAGAGCGAACACTGGCAACCTCTCGCTGTGAAAATAGTAGATGACCCGCGCCCCACCGCTCTTCCCACGCCCGGCCAGCGCGACGCGAACCTTTCGCACACCACCCGTTCCCTGCAGAATCTCGCCACACTCCGGATCTCGGGCCAACATCTCCACGACTCGAGCGCGCTGCTCATCCGACATCAACTTCGACGACCTGGTCAGGAACTCGGCCGTCTCGACGACGGTCTGAAGCGGTCGCTCCACGGTGACCATACTACGCTAATAGCGTATAGGACGCAAGCGCTCCTCAGAGGCCAGGACCGCCGCTCTGAAAACGCGCCGTCTCGATCTCGTCGCTTCGACGGCTTCGGGCCCGAACCGTCTCGCCGAGCATCCGTAACTGCGCCCTGGTAACCTCCGTCTCGCCGGCATCAAGCGCGACGATAGCGGCGTCGACGAGCTCGAGCAACTGAGCGGGCGTCGTTGTAGCGCGCGTCGGCCCGTTTGCTACGTTGCTACACCTGCACGATTCCCCACCATTCTCCAGCGCGCCCGGGTGTTACGCTCACGCCGTAGGCTGGCCCGCCTGCCCACCAGCGCGACAGTCGTCGGCGATCGCAGCCGACGTGTCTGAGGATAAGTAAAACAGCTCGTCATCGCGGCGACGTGGTCTCGATTTTCTTGTCTGCCCGCGCGGCCGTACTAGCTTGTCGGGCGTGCCCATCGTTTTCGTTGCCGGCGCTGCGGGCGTAATCGGCAAGCCTCTGGTGACCCTGCTGGTGCAGGGTGGTCATCGCGTGTTCGGAACGACCCGGTCGAAGATGCGGGCGGCCAACCTGGAGCGATCGGGAGTGAGTCCGATCGTGCTCGACGTGTTCGACCGCCAGGCGGTCGCGGACGCGATCAAGGGGGCGTGCCCGGACGTGGTCATCCATCAGTTGACCGATCTCTCCGGCGGTTTGCAGCCCGATCGGATCGCGGAGACCCGCGCCAAGACCAGCCGCCTTCGCAAGGAAGGCACCCAGAACCTCGTCGCCGCCGCGCGGGCCACCGGCGTGCGCCGGCTGATTGCCCAAAGCATCGCCTGGGTCTATGCCCCAGGCCCGCTGCCCCACCGCGAAGGCGATCCCCTCGACCGCGCGGAGGACGGACCGCAAGCGGTCACTGCGCGTGGAGTCATCGCACTCGAGGAAGCCGTCCTCGACGCCGCCCCCGTCGAAGGCGTCGTGCTACGCTACGGCTCGTTCTACGGTGGGGGGGCGAACGCAACGCCGGCTAGCATCCCCGGCGTGCACGTGGACGCAGCGGCGCACGCCGCCGTGCTCGCCATCGAGCGCGGAGCTCCGGGCGTTTACAACATCGCCGAGCCCAGCCCAGCCCTCGCGATCGACAAGGCCCGCCGAGAGCTGGGGTGGGATCCTGGCTTTCGCGCCGGATAACCGCGAGCCAGTCGCCCTGCGGAGCGACTGCCTTCGAGTAAGCTCAGCCGCGCTGGTCCTTAGCTATGGCCCCCACCGTCACCCATGAGGCCGGTCTGCGGTGTTACTTCATGAAGGCGTACGACAACAAACGCGGTTTGGCCTGATAATGGGGCGCTCCGTCAACCTTGTCCCCCTGCTTTTCCTGAGCCTTCGGGCCCTCCCGGGAGGTTCAGCGGGCCACCAGGATCGCGGACTCGTCGGAGATGTAGATTGCTCCCGAGGCGTCGAGCGCCAGCGCCTCTGGTAGCAGAAGGCCGGCGGGCAGGGGGCCGAGCACTTGAGTGTGCTGTCCCAGAACGCCGACCACCGTCGTCACCGCCAGGGTGCTGAGCACGACTTTGCGGATGGCACCGTTCTGGTTGTCCGCGACGAAGAGGTTCCCCTTCCCGTCACTCTTGAGGTCGCCCGGTCGTCACCGCGGCGGTGGCGATGTTGACCTTCCGGATGGTCTGCAGATCGGCGACGAAGAGGTTTCCTTGCCCGTCGTAGGTGATGCCGTGCGCGCCGTAGAACGCGGCGCCGGTGCCGGTTCCGTCGACGCTCCCGTTGCTGGGAGCGTGTCCGGCCAGCGTCGTCACAGCGGCGCTGGCGATGACGATCTTCCGTACCCGGCTGCTGGCGTCGGTCACGTAGAGGTTGCCGGCGCCGTCAGTCACGATCGAATCGGGCCCGTCGAACAGGGACTTGGCGCCCACGCCGTCGGCGACGGCCTGCCGTCCGGGCACGCCGGCCAGGACGCTGAGTGTCGGTCCCGAGGGGCCGCCATCGTGGTTCGAAGCGAGCGACGACCCGCAGCCCAACGAGAGGGTCAGCGCCAACAACAAGCGCTCGCCCATTCCACCCCGATGCCTCACCGGTCGAAACGTTATCAGCCGCGATGGTAACCGTCCATGTGCGCCCGCGATCGACGCCTGCAGCGCGTGATGTCCGACCCGTTCAGCGGCGCCGGCGCGGCGGCGCACGAAATGGTTCGACGCGACGGCGTTGGTCAGCCGTTTTGGGAGCACATGAGCCCGATCCCGACCGTGAATCCTGAGCAGTGTCCGCCGTAGTGGGCGCACAGGGGCTCTCCACAAGTGCAGTCGGAACACTGGCCCGCGCTCGGAACGGGTGGGCACGCGCACTGGGTGGTGCCCAGTGCGGGGCTTCGCACGTTCACGATCTGCTGATTCGACCCGCAGATCAGACCGGTGCAATCCTGCAGCTGCGATCCGGCGGTTCCAGCAGCACCACCGACGCCACCGCCCGTCCCTCCCGGGCCGGCGCTACCGCCTGCCCCACCGTGACCGCCGCCGGCGGTTCCCCCTCCGCCCGTTCCCGTTCCGCCGCTTCCAGATCCTCCCTTGCCCCCAGATCCTCCGTGACCGGCCGCTCCCGAGCCGCCCACTCCTGATCCGCCCATGCCCGCGATGCCGGAGCCGCCGCGGCCGCCGAGCCCGGTGCCACCGATCCCTCCGGTACCACCGCGTCCTCCAATCCCCGCCGCGCCGCCGGCCGCAGTAGCGCCGCCAGCTCCGGCTTTGCCTCCCGTCGCCCCGCCAGCCGCTCCGTCGACCCCACCGCCGTTGCCGCCGCCGCACGCGCAGAACGCGACCAAGACGAGGCTGGCGAGCTGAAACCGAATAGTCGATGCCTTCATTAGTTAGTCCCCCATTAGGCTCATCGGATTACACCTTGACCCGCGTCTCCTGGTCCCTGTCAGCTATGCGCGGACGTGCGTCGCTACCTTCTCGACCTGTCACTAAATCGCCAGACGGTCTCACGATCCCGCGCAGCTCACGTTGACGACGCCGTTCGCGTCGCCGCAGGAGCAGAAATATCCGTCACTCATGCCGACGGGAACGCAGCCGATCGCCGGATTTGACGAGGGAGGGCAGAGGCATGCACAGGACCTCGGGGACGACTCGCACGCGGAGGGCGTCGCCTGGCAAGAGCGGCCGGTGGCTCCGGCGGTGCCCGGCGTGAACGCGTAGCAGAAGGACTGACCGACGGTGCAGGTGTCCGAGCCGCAACTGTAAGTCTGGACGCCACCGGCGCCACCGGACGCACCACCGGAACCCTTTCCGCCGGAGCCTCCCGAGCCGGCGCCCGACGCGCCGCCTTCTCCTTTGCCACCCACACCACCCGAGCCGCCGCCCGATGTTCCGCCTGCTCCTTTACCACCGACGCCACCTGATCCACCGATGGCACCGCCCCCGGCATTACCGCCGGACCCCGCTCCAGCCATCCCGCCGGTGCTCGAGCAACCGGGAGCGTGAATGATCGCAAGCGCGAATCCGACCGAGAAGACCAGCGAGGTTGGTGCATACAGCCGGTGCCGGAACGAAACTCTCGGAATCGCCATCGGATACTCCTGTCGCTTAGAGCGCTTGTTCATGCTGATCCGCACATGACCTCTGTGCTGTTGGCGAACTGGCAGCCCCCCGAGCCCCCGTTTTGTTTGCAGAGGCTTGTCGGAATGCAACTGCACGTTGGAGTCCCGGAGCAAGCCGCGGGCACGTCGGCGCAAAACGGAGCGGGCGGCGTACAGGGTGGCGGTACGCATCCCGGAACGGTACCGCTCCCGGGACATTGCGGCTCGTACGTCCACCCACTCGGACAAAGTCCTCCATCGACGAGCCCCGGATCGCACTGCGGTGGCGTCCCGCCCCCGCAAGACGGGTGCACGCAAACCTGTCCGCCGCTGCACGACGTACCGGCGCAGCTCACACCGCCTCCACCACCCGCGGCGCCGCCGGCTCCTCCGTGTCCGCCGGCGTTGCCTACCTCTCCACCACCGCCGCCGGTTCCGGTGCTGCCGCCCGCGCTTCCTCCGCGACCGCCGCTCCCCCCGAGCGCTCCACCGCCACCGGACGATCCGCCGGATCCGCCGGATCCGCCGCCCGCCGACGATGAGCCGCATCCTGCCACGATGATTAGAAGGCCAAGGCAGGATGCTATGCGGGTCACGGCGCTCCTGATGGGCGACGAGTCTCGCCGCCCCGATGCGAGCGCGGCAACCCCGCGCGAAGCGCCGAAACTTGATCCTCGAGCGATCTGTTGCGAGCCTCGAGCTGTTTGACCCGCTGACTCAGCGCCTTGATTGCCGCCAGAGAAACGCCGTCACCGTCCACCTGCAGGATCGTCTTGTCGTTCGATCCGACGTGGAACGTCGACATGAAGTCCTGCGCCATCGGGCCGATGTGGCGAGCTTTCGTGCCGTCGTCTTTGTAGCTCCAGCTGGTGATCGGGAGAGCGTCGACAGCCTTCAGGACCTCGTCATCGTTTACCGGGGCGAAGTCGCGCTTCATGTTCCGATCGCTGACCCCCGTCATGCACGTGCCCGCGCAGATCACCGCGGGTGCGCAGCATCGGTCGGTCCCGGAGCAAGGCTGGCCGACGGGGATGCACGCGTTGCCGCCACCCTCTCCACCCCCGCCTCCGGTAGCACCCAGACCACCCCCACCTCCCGCGGCACCTCCGCCTCCGTGTCCGCCGCCGCCCCCACCACCATGGCCGGTCGTTCCACCGGTCGCGCCACCTTGCCCACCGGTGCCCGTCGCCCCACCGCTCGAGCCGCCTGCGCCCGTCTCGCCTCCGCGACCGCCGCCCATACCGGAGGTCGCGCCACCGGTTCCCGTCGAACCGCCGGTTGCCCCTCCGTCACCGCTCGAAGGGGAGTTGCTGCAAGCGAATGCAGAAAAGGTCGCCACGAAGACGACCGCACTCAGGAGGCTGGTCGAGCTCAACACTCCTCGACGACGAGTCGCGCGTACCACGATTCGAGCGCCTCGACTCTGAAGACCCTTCATCGACCCGGCCCGGCAGGAACCGGACGGTGCTTCGAATGCTCGCGCCGCAGCTGCTCGACTTCGGCACGAAGCGCTTCGATCTCGCGGCTCTGAACCTGGATCGCCGCGACGGCCATGCTCATGTAGCCGTACAAGTTGACCGACTGCCCGTCCGCGTTGATCGGGTACGCCGTCTTCGTGTCATCGATAATGAAGCCGAGCCGGCGGGGCGATGAAGTAGGATCGGTCTTGTATTGGTAGGTGGTCAGCTGGATCTGGCGCAACTCTGCGTAGATGCCCTTGAGCGCAGCGACGTCGAGTTGCTCGACGTCGCGCTTGAAGGCCAGCCGAGAGATGGGGCAAATGAGGCTCGCGCCGCAGCATATGTAGCCGCAGGAGCTGGTGCCGCTCGCCCCGCCAATAGCTGCGGGCCCTCCAGACTGACAGGAGTTCCCACTGGTGCACGCCGATCCGCTGCCGCACCGACACTGGGCAACAGTTCCACTCGAGTCACACCACTCCCCCGGGCCGCAGCAGGCAGTCCCGCAACACGTGCCAGTGGTGCAGGTGGAGCAGCTCGGAGCGGGGCCGCATTGATGCGCGCCTCCTGTGCCACCCGCTCCCGACGCGCCGCCGGTACCCACGCTGCCGCCTTTTCCACCGGCCCCGCCTTTTCCGCCACCGGCTCCACCGCCCGATCCGCCAGTCGCGCCGCCCGAGCCGTTTCCACCGGCATGTCCGCCCGCGCCACTTCCGCCGACGCCCGTCGCGCCACCTCCGCCCGTTCCACCATGCCCGCCCACGCCGGTCCCACCGGTCCCAGGAGCGCCGCCGCTACCGCCAGTCGCGTGGCCGCCTCCGCCTCCGCTGCTGCCACCGCTCCCAGCCGGACCGCCCCCGTGGCCACCGGCTCCGGTTCCGCCTGTGCCCCCGTCACTCGTGCCGGTCACCGACCCGCATGCGCCCGTAAGCCCGACCGCCAATCCCAACAGCGCCAGATGCACGTGTCGCTTCATGACCGCCTCATGGCAGCAACCTACGGACCACTCAGTCCGTGACGCAACTTATCGATATTGCAGCATTGTCCGTCCGGTCGCCCTCAGAAAGCTGAGTGCGGCGTGATCAGCTTGGCGCGCGGTGAGGTCGCGCCGCTCGCTTAGGGGTGCCTCGCGGTCCCGACCGCTGGGTACATCTATGTGCCAGTCGGGCCCGCTTCCGCGACGAAGCCTAGGCCCAATGCCGTTCACTTACGGCCCTTTCCGGTGGGCGCCTTGCGATTGTAGGCACTCATCTTTACCTTCACGGCGCGTGGGTAGGCTCGCTCGGAGCGACGCGGGGGCAAGACGAGAAGCTTGAGGCAGCGGCGCAAATAGAGCAGTCCTTCGGGAATTCGGCCCGGTGCTAGAGGCAGCGTGGACCATGCCAGCCATGCGTTTCGGATCAGCGCCAGGGCGTTGACGAAGCTGATCCGGTTTGGCTCGACGCCGGCTTCGTCGGCAGCGCGTTCCATCTCCAAGCGGACCAGGTTATAGGCGAGCGCGATGCCCCAGAGTTCCTGCCGAACACCGGCCGGGGTTCGGCTGCGAATGGCCTCTTGCCGGTCGAGCATGTGCGTCTTGATTTCGTCGTAGCCGAGCTCCAATTCCCACCGCTCGTGATAGAGCGCGACGAGCTCGCCCGCCGGATATCGCTTCTCGTCGAGAAGCGACGTGAGCAGCCTCGACGGCCGGAAGCCCTTGCGCTGGTAGGTGATGGCACGAGCCGTCCAGACGGGCGGCAGAGTCGGATGCGCCCGTCGCGTCTGGTCGGAGAGCGTGATTTCGACGAGGGCATCATGCCGCCCGAGTTGCTTGATGACCCGCAGGTGGGTGGTCGATTTTGCGCGCGTGAG
This sequence comes from uncultured Pseudomonadota bacterium, assembly GCA_963737345.1. GTDB lineage: Bacteria > Myxococcota_A > Polyangia > Fen-1088 > Fen-1088 > JADGRB01. Next base: position 1,636,164 of record CAVTSM010000003.1, read on the forward strand.
CCAATGGCGGTTGGTGCCGCTGCGTTCCAGTCGCGTCAAGTCATCGGCCACCAGGAAGTTGCGATCGGCAATGGTCACCGAGTTGTCCGGCAGCTCGGACCAGAATCCGTCGCTGAGCGTCGTTTCCCCAGTCGCGTAGTCGCTGAAGTAAACCGCCGAAAGGAGGTGAGACCGCAATGCCATCACCGCCACCAGACGCACCATCGGATAGGCGCTGCCGTTGCGCGTCCCGCTGCCGCACTGGCCGCCAAACGCCGCCCAGTTCTCGGGGGAGTCCGGCACTTTGAGAGTAGTCCCGTCGAGCCCGTGAAGCGAAAGCCCGCGCCACCGATGTCGGTCAGCGCTTCGCGTCGCCCAGCGATCGGCGGTCGTGGTGAACAGGTATGCGAGCGGCTCTTCTCCAAGGCGCTTTCGGGCCTGCGCGATGCCGCTCTTGGCCGCGGTGTCGCCTCGCGCACCCGGCAACGCCAGCCCCAGCATCATAACCACGCGCTCGATCGACTCCTGGCGCAGCAGCGCCATGCCGATCACCAGCCAGATCGCTTGCTCGGCTGGCAGCCGCCGGCGTCGCACGCTCGCCGTTCCGGTGGCGTCGAGCGCCTCCTCAATCCAGGTCGGATCGATGTGCTCCCGGAATCGCCCGAAGTCCGCGGGAACGACGAAACCGGCAAGAGATTCAAGCGCTTCCTGTAGCTGAATGGCGACCTCCAACGAGATCGCCCCATCCTGATCCTCACCGCGCCCGAGGCAATTTTTCTGCCCTTCCTGCCAGCCCGCCGCGGTGTCTCCTCCGCGCTATGTGAACGGCATTGAGCCTAGGCCCGCCTTCTCGGCTGAACGCTTCAGCGCGGCGACATCGTGGACCTCACGCGGCTCCCCCCGAAGTCGCTCGGGAAGGTGAAAGTACTCATCCAGCACCGAGGACACGCGGTCCTCGCCTCTGACTTCCCAGACGATCTTGTCGCCGTCGGTGATGAGGTAGTAGCTGAAGAATCGGCAGCAATCGGCCTCGCGCTCTGCGAGCCCGCGCAGCTGCGATTCGAGGCCGAGCTCTGCGCGGAAGGTCCAACGGAATCCACCGGAGAATCTCTCGGCACCGATGAGGCGCTGGAAGGCGGCGCGGTAGCCGTCGATCTGAACCTGCGCGTGCGTCAGGTCCGCGGTGCAAACGACCGGGGCGTTGACCGCGCTCGAGCGCGAGAACAGTCTGCGACCGGCTCCGGTCCCCTTCGCTGCTTCGGCTAAGCCGGACTGGGAATCTGAGCGGGCCCTCCCTCGCGGAACAGCGCAGGAGCCGCCGCAACCGCCTCGGATCGCCGCTGTCGCCGACGACGAACAGTCATGATCTCGAATGCGGCGATGCCGAAGGCCCACGACAGGCCATCGCGCGTGCGGTCGAAATTGGAGATGCGGGAGCAGATGCGAAGGAAGACGTCTTGCGCCACATCCTCGGCATCCTGCTCGTGGCCCACTCCGCCCTGAGCGAAGGCCAGAATGACCGGCCACAGCTCATCGACGAGCCTCGATACCGCCGAGCGCTCGCCGTCGGCAAGACGCACCATCGCGTCATGAATCGCTCTCCGGCGCGTCGAGTCCATTCGGCTCTATCCGCTACGGTAGGCGGGCAGCCTTCGGTCGTGACCGAGAATCTTTGGCGATTCGGCAGTCACGGCCCCGCGGCATCCGCCTATAGGCCTCATGAACACAATCGCAGGTACTCCGAAGCCGGACTCTTTCCTGTCGAAGCGTCGCGTCGGATGGGCAAGCCTGGCAGCCCTATTGGGTTGCTGTGCTGTGTGCGCGCTGCCGATGCTGGCCGCTGTGGGCATCGGGGGCGGAGCAGCCGCCGCTATCGCTCGTGTCCTGAGGCCCGGGGCGGAGATTGTTGTGGCAGCCGTGGTCTTCTCGGGCGTCCTCGGGTTCATGGCGGTTCGCTTTCGGGCCAGGAGCCGGGCCGGGACGCGAGGAGAGCGATCACGCCTGTCTCGATCGTCAGATGGACGCGACAATCTCCCAGGAGGAGGCGATCATGAGGCGCGAGCTCGAGGCCGCGCTGACGGTCGTCGTCGGCGCGCTCTCGGAGGACGATCGGATCGCTCTCGGGCTCGTCGAAGGACCCGGCTCGAGCACCGCGAGCGGGGCGGCAATCAGGAAGCGACGGCAGCGCGCGTTCGACCGGCTTCGAACGGCTTGGAGGAGAATCTATGGTCAACCTTGAACACCTGAGAGCGCGTGGCCTGTGGGCCTACGAGACGGGGCGCGTGCGCATGGCGTCGCGAATCGCGTTGATCGTGATCCCTGTGGCGGTGATATGCCTGCTTGAGACCAGGGCTCGCGAGGCGTGCGGCTGCGCGTCGGTCTTGCTGCTCGGACTCGCCATCTGGCTCCGGTGGCGCGATAGGAAAGGGACAGAGGCCGTCACGACCGGCCTTCTCGCAGGCAGCATTCCCCTCGCGGCCGGGGTCATTCTGGCGCGGTTGGGCCTTCGCTGCGGCGCCGACGGATCGGCGTCCCTTTGCCTCGGGCTCTCCGTTCTGGTTGGACTAGGCGCGGGCGTCGTGATCGCCGTGCGCGAGGCGCGGCGGCGCGAGCGCTTCTGGAGTTGGTTCACCGCGGGCGCGGTGGCCGCGCTCGCCGCGAGCCTGGGTTGCGTTCGTTTGGGCGTCTTGGGCGTCGCCGGCGTCGTGGTCGGGATGGCAGCGGGCGCGCTCGCCGCGGCGCGCATCAGCGCAGGTTCGCCGTGAACGCCAGGCGCAATCGGATGTGCCTCCCGCTCAGCGATCGGCGGCGGCGTCCGGAGAACAGGCAGAACCGTCGAGTCCTTCGACGAATCCCGACCCGCAACACACGAACTGAACGACCCTGGGCGGTTGGGTGCAGGGGAACTCGCCGGTCTTCACCAGGAACTGGCACATCAGGCCGGCAGAGCAGGAGATCGAGGAGACCGGCCAGTTGAACTGACCGAGCACACCAGGGTTGGGGCACGCGGCATCATTGCGCGTGGTCGGAGTTGGCAGGCACCCGCCCGCTCCGCCCGCCTGTGCGGCCGTTCCCCCGCTTCCGCCAACGCCTGCCATTCCGCCCAGGCCTCGGAGTCCGCCCGTTCCGGCGCCCCCACCGATGCCGCCTCCGCCCAGGCCCGCTTTTCTGCCGATTCCGGCGGCTCCGTCGACCCCTGCATTTCCGCCAAGACCGCCGGTTGCCGGCGTACCGCCGGTTCCGACATGGCCGGCGCTGCCGGCCCCGCCGGACGCAGAGCTTCCCCCGGTGCCCGTCTTGCCGCTATCGCTACCGGAACAGGCGGTCGACAGAACGAGGCACGAGACCACCACGGCATACGCTAAGCGACTGATCTGCAAAATGGGACCCTCCCCAAATACGTCACCAGCTTATCCGGAACGGGTCGAGGTGCCTATGGCCCTCTGTGCATCGATGCGACGGCATCGACCACGAGGCCGCTGATCAAGGCGTGCGGCAGGTCAGCCCGCCCGAAATGCCTGACGTTTCGGACGCCACGACGATCTCCGGCCGGGCAGGCCGGCGTTCGGCTTCCGCGACAAATGCGTCCAGGTCCGATCGGCCTTCTGCAGCGCCCGGTTCACGGCCGCGACATCGAAGTTCTCCGGGTCGAGCTTCTTGCCGACCCATTTCTTCATGCTGGCGTGCTTCTCGTGCTTCGGATCGGCGAGAACTTCGAGCAGCTCCTCGTATCCAGCGGTCCCGCCGCAGTCCTCGGGTGGGCGAGACCGGGCGCCTCCTGTACAGACGGGGCATCTCACGCCGGGGTCAAGAGCGACCGCCACGTTCTCGATCTCGATGACGTGCCTCCAGCTGTCACCGAAGTCGTACTCGTAGACGATCGCCTTCGCCGCGACGATGTCGCGCAGGGTGGCGTCACGTTCGTTCGTCATCGGCGGCGGGAGCTCGTCGGCGAACTCGGGATTCGGGTCGCCGAAGTACCGCTCGTCCACGATGTACTGGTGGAGATGGTAGTCGAGTCAGCCAAAGGAGGCCTGAATGATGCGGTGGAGCCGACCGAGCGAGGTGTCTGCGGGCACGAGCAGTCGACGCCAGATCGCGGGCGTGATCTCGCTGAGGGTGATCTTCACCTGGTAGATCGCCGGCGCGGCGGACGCTTCCGGGGACACGCTGCTGGGTCGCGCTACGACGCTCCGAGGCTTGCTGGCCCCAGCGAGGCGCAGCTTGGCGATACTGTAACTCTCGCCGGTGTTGGCCATCCGCGCGCGCACGACCTTCTTCACATCCTTGTCCTTCGGCATCGGAGTCCTCCAGTCGCGTCGTACCACTGAGATCAAGCGTGACCCGCGTTTCGACGTGGGTCTGTCTTCACTCGACCCGGGTCACGATTCGGGTCCCGACGGGGAGGACCAGGTTGTGGTTCATTTCGGCGATGGCCCTTACTTCGAATGGCCGTAGATACCATATATGGTATACTGGCCTCTCGTGAGCTCGGCCGACGTGATCCGCGCGCTCAAGCGCGGCGGCTGGTCCGAGGTCAGGGTGAAGGGATCATCATTTCAAGCATCCGACGAAGGCCTGGATCGTTACGGTCCCACATCCGAAGAAGGACATCCCACGCGGAACGCTCGCGAGCATCGAACGTCAAGCGGGCATCCAGTTGAGGTGAAGACCATGTACTACACGGCCGTCGTGACGAAGGAAGGCAAGCAGACTCTGGCGGAGTTCCCCGGTTGCCCGGGGTGCCAGACGTTCGCTGATCCGGGTGAGGATATCGCGGAGCGTGCCGAGGAGGCGCTGGCCGGTTGGCTGGAGGCTCAACTCGTATCAGGGCAGGCGCCGCCTGAACCGAAGAAGCTTCGCTGGAAAGGTCGAGGGCGAACCATGGAGGTTCCCGTGCCGGCAAAGCTGGCGGTCAAGCTGGCCGTGCGATGGGCGCGGAAGCGAGCTGGCATGACGCAAGCGGATCTGGCTCGCCGCGCAGGACTGAGCCAACCCGCCGTCGCGCGCCTCGAAGATCCCGACTACAACCCGACCCTCGACATGCTGGAGCGCGTGGCGGCGGCGCTGGGCACGCGGCTCGAGGTCGATCTGCGCGCCGCCTGATTTGGGCGCGCGGCCAACCGTCCCGGCCGCATTCCGCTCGGTTTCGGCCCCGATGCCGACTGCTGGTGATGCAGGCGCCCGCTGGGATGACGCGACAAATGCATCTAGGTCCGATCGGCGGACACGATACTTGCGACCGGGTCGCGTGCCGTTGCCTGGCCGACTCGCCGTCAGCGCGCCCGGTTGGATCCAGGTCCTCACGGTGTCCGGGATGACCTTGAGGGTTTGCGCCACCTGCTCGACGGTCAGGAGCTCGTCGGAGTCTGGTTCGTTCTTCTTCGGCGGCGTGCCGTGGAGGCGAAGGGCTTCGAGCATCTCCTCCCGGTGATGGCGAAGCTCCTTGCGGACTTCGTCCCGCACGAGCTCACGCAGGTCTTCCTCGCTGACCAGCACCCAACCTGTTCCTTTTCGTCTCATGTCAGGCCAAACGCCATGTTTGTCCGCCGCGTGACCTGCGAGCCGTGACGAATTCATCGCTCTCCCTGGGCGCGTCATCCAGTCCGTTCTTCCCCCATCACACCGGTTCAAACGCCATTTCTCCCGCCGCCCGTGACCTGGCACCGGACAGCGTCCGCCAGCGCCAGCAACTGCGCCCTGGCGACCTCGCTCGCGCCGGCGTCGAGCGCGATGATCGCGGCGTCGACAAGGACGAGCAGCCGAGCGGCCGTCGGCCCGCTTGCTACGTTGCTACACGCTGCCGCTGCTCCACCATTTTCCTGCGATGTCGCGGCGTTGCCATTTTCGGCGCAAACCCCCGATTCCGCGCCCGAAACTACCCTCCTATGCGCTCCTGCACTCTCCTGCGATCTCGCCGGACCCCCGTTCGACTCCCGGCGCCTCCACCGCGCATCGCCGCGGATTCCTTTGGAATCCGCGGCGAGTGTAGCAAGCGGTGTGTCTGCGGTCGCGCTCGCGAACGCAATGCTGGCGTCACCGGTTGCGCTGGCGGTTCCTGCAGGGGACGACGGCATAGTGCCGTCGTCGTCAGTTCACGTTAGCGCTCGCACGATCGCCACACAGTCCTCTCGCCGGCCAGAAAGACGCACCCGTCCGCGAACGTGACTGACGACAATTCCCTGGACCTCTCCTTGGGAACCTCGATACGGCGCCACGTCACGCCGTCTGTCTTCCACAACGTCTTGCCGCATGTCGCATACACCTCACCTTTCGCGTACGCCAGAGCGCCGACCGTGCTGCCACATTGCCGCGGAAACTTGCCCTTCGGTACCACCGTCCCATCGTCGACGATGTACGCGCGGTGGTCGTCGCAGGTGAGGAAGGCTCGGCTTCGCCCAAACCAGTGCCAAGCACGCCCACCACAGTTCAAGGGGTCCTCTGGGAGCTTGGGACCGACGGCTCCTAGCTAGGGAGCGCATTCGCCGACGCCGGCCCGGCAGCCGAGGCTGTGTCTGCTCTGCGCTCACCTGGCCGGGAAGGGGCTTCGACACTCCTCGCTTAGTTCACGAACGCCACCCCGCGGTAAACGGTTCCGTAGGTCGGGCCGACGACGACACCAAAGGACTCGCCAGAGGGCAGCGTCGTGGCGGACAGCTGGTCCGTGATCACGACGACCTTGTTCGGGTCGGCGCCGTTGTCACCCGAGGTGCTCAGGGTCGAGGTGGTCGCCCACAGCGTGACCTGGTCGCCATTGATGACGCCGGTCAGATTGCGCAGGCCCACCGTGGTGACCGCCGGCCAGGCACCGTCCGCGCCTGTGAGACCGCTGTCGATCGTGCCGATCAAGCCTGCCGTCAAGACGTAGTCGAGCTGCCAGGTGCCATTGACCAGACTCCACTTCTCGAGGCCGGCGTGGGTTCCCGCGTCGACCGAGTTCCCCGACCCTTCGTCGGTTACGTACATCGTGGTGGCGTTCGCGAAGAAGACCGCGAATGGCGTGAAATTGCCACCGGTCGTCTTGTCGGCGAGCGCCAACTTGGCCTGGTCGGTCGGGAAGCCCGGGACGATGCTGATGGTCGCCGAGGCCGCGTTGGCGAGCGTGGGCAGCCCCGGGACGCCAGAGATCAGGGCCGTGTAGACGGTCTGGATGCCGTTGCCGCCGCTCCCCTTGGTGAAGTACAGCGCCCCACCGAATTCAGTCACGCCGCGGAAGTTGTCGTCCTTGCCGGGCTTATCGGCCTTGCCGGTGAAGGTGAACTGAAGCAGCGGATTGACTTCGGCCGAGTTGCTGGCCACCGGGGCGACCGCGTTCCAGGTCGCGGCGTTGATGGGGTTGACCACTTCGAGGCCGGTCGTCTCGGTGACGTCCGGGTTCGTGCCGTTCGCGGCGGAGCCGAACACGGCAGCGTTGCCGTTGTTGGCATTCCCGACGCTGTAGTAAAGGCCGTTCGACCCAAGCAGCGCGGAGCGGCCGTTATTGCCGCCGTAGTTGATGGTCGGCGTGTAGACGACGTTCCCATTCGCGTCCATCGAGACGATCGTCCGGGGGAACGCGTAGCTCGCCCCGAATGCGAAGCTGACCGGGTTGGTCGGATCCTGCCCGGCCACCGCGTCGGAGTTCGACACGTCGAGCGCGCCGACGCCGGCACCGCCGTAGCCGACGAACACCAGGTGTGATCCGCTCACGTCCCTCGTGATGTGGAGGCCTACTTCGGACTTCGACGGGAAGCTCGTCACCACCTGGCTGGTGGGAACGGTGACCTTGCCGAGGACCGTGTGACTGGCCGGATCGATGTCGAGGAGCTGAATCGGTGACGTCACACCGAAGCTGGCGTCGACCTTCTCGTTGTTCCAGACGGTGACGTAGTTGCCGTCCGAGGTAGCTGCCACCGTGGCGGTGTTCGAGCTAGCGAGCTGGGTCGTGCCGGGCGTCAGGGAGGCGACGGCGCCCTGCGTCCGATCGTAGGTGCTGGTGCTGATCACCAGCGAACCGGGCGCGAGGAGTCTGACACAGGTCACCACCACCGACAGCGAAGCCGCACAGGCCGGCAAGGGATCCCCGTCCGAGACGGTCGCCGTCAACGTCACCTGGCCAGACGTACTGCAAACGAAGGTCGGCGTGCTGGTGGTGGCGCCCGTCAAAGCCCCCGAGGAAGCCGACCAGACATAGCTGAGCGGCGAGGGCCCACCGTCCGGATCATGAGCGGCGATCGCCAGCGAGATGGGAAAGCCGACGCCGATCTCGGCCGGGCTCGCTGAAATTCCGTCTGCGACGGGGCACACGTTGATGGTGCCGTTGACCGAGACGCTGCCGGTCGTGGCGCCCTGATGGCAGGTCAGATGAACGTTAACAGCCGTCGTCGCGCCGGCGGTCACGGTGAACGTGGCGGTTCCGATGCAGGCGGTCGTGCCGTCCGTGCTGGTCGCGTCGATCTCGATGGAGTAGCCGGAGCCCGCTGGCAGGTTGCCGATGACCGCCGACAACGTGGTGCTGTGGCTGACGTCGAGCGTTCCGGCCTTCGAGAAGCTGCCCGGGCCCGCGATCGTGTACGTCGCGTTGGACACCGTCGTGCTGCCCGCCAGGGTCAGCGCCAATCCGATGCTGCCGAGACTCGCGTCTGGCGCGGTGCTGCCCGCCGATGGCCCCTTTTCACAGCCGATCACAGCAGACGCGGCTCCACACAGCAGCAGAGCGATCATGGCGTCTAGACGAGCATGCGCGAGTTTCAAGGGGGCCTCCTAGTTCAGGACGGTGTCGGCGAATGTCGACGCCAGGAGAATCGAATTCCTCTGGACCCGGCGTCCAGCAACAGTTCAGTCACGGTGCGCCGGGCCTCGCACCGAGTGCGGCCAACCCGACATAGGTGCACGGCATTTTTTGGTGTCGTCGAAAGAGACGGCCGGGGCGATTCGCCCCGGCCTCCTGCTAGTGCTGCAGTTAACCGGCGTGCATCCGACGCATGGTTAGCGTCGGGCGTGCGGTCCGCCGAGGCCCGGGAGCACCTCCGTGCCCTCAACCTGGACGGCCGTCAGCGCGTCGGGGTTGAGCCCCAGAAGGGCGAGGATCGTCGGGGCGACCTGGGTGGTCTTTACGGGGGTGCACTCGACCTGAACCGGGATGCCCGGGCCGCTGACAACCATCAGGACATGTCGGTCGCCGGTGTTCATACCACCGTGCTCGGCGAGCTTGGTCGGCTTCGCGTAGACGATGCCCTCCTGGACCTTGCCGAAGACGTCCGGGTACTTGCCGTTGTCGACCGAGACACCGAAGAAGTGGGCCGCGGCAGCGCCGGCCCAGATCTCGGCGAGGCCCGAGTGCTGGACGGTGACGGGGTTCTTGTTGACGTCGAAACCATCAGCGGTGTGGTCCCACAGGTAGCTCTTGACGAAGTCGCAAGCGGCCTGCGAGTTGTCCGACAGGTAGGACTGCCACAGGTCGTCGTTGGTTCCGGCAACGATTAGGCTCGTGTTGCTCGGGTGCGCCTGCGCCCAGGCGGCGTTGATCGCGCTGACGATCGGGCCGTCCTTGACGGTGATGAGTTTATTCGGATCCTGCGGCGACTGGCCGTGCTTTGCCGTCACGATGATCGTCGTCGAGCCCGCGAGGCCGTCCTTGTTGATCGCAGAAACCATGCGGCCAAGTTGAGCGTCGACGTAGTCGAGCGCGCTCGAGAGGACGGGGCCGGGAACGAGCTGACCGTTGACCCACTGGTAACCACCTGCCTCCGGAGCGCTGGTGGTGTAGTTGCCGTTCGCGTCCGGACCGATCAACGTCGTCGGAGTCGAGCGGATCTTCTCCGCGACCGAGACGGTCTGGAAGTTCATGCCGAAGATGGCCGGGGTGCCGACGTGGGTCCTGCCCGAGTGGTCGAGACCGTCGATCTCATTCAGGATGGCCTGGACCTTGTAACCGTCGTACTGCTTGGTGGCGGCGTTGATGTGCGCCCAGTCGTCGTCCTGCGGGTAAGGAACACCGTTCGGCATGACAGCCTGCGAGTCGATCTCCGGCGCGAAGAGGTCGTCGATGCTCTGGCCGTGCGAGCCCGGACCATTGAACGACGCGTAGACCTCGTGCTTGTCAGACCAAGCGGTGCGCAGGCGGGCGTGGTGGATGACCTGGAAGATCGTGTTGTCGCCCAGGTAGTCCCACGGGGTGATCGGCTTGCAGGTCTTCGGGTCTACTGGAAACGTGCCCGCGTTGAGCGACGTCTCCGGGTCGAACTTCAGGTCCATGATCGCGGCGGGGTTGGTGTCAACGCCGTTGGCGAAGATCGAACCGTCCTCGTCGAACGACGGGAAGGCGCCGTTCGCGGGGTCGATGAAGTCGGGGACGTTCGCCAGCGCGTCATCCGGCGAGTCATAGATGACGTCACCACCGGTGGCCGGCTGGCCCGGGGTGCAGGCAGCGCCCGCCTCGTCGACCTTGTGGCTGTACTCGACGTCATAGAAGATGCCGGTCGACTTGGGGTTACCGCCGGTCATCAGCGCGGTGCCGCCCGGGTCGGAGTCCGACGGGTTGGAGGCCGCCGCATTGGTGTACTCGGTGCCAGAGTGAGTCACCTTGGCAAACGTCGAGTGTGGGTGGTTGGCGACGTACCAGCGAAGGTCACTCTCGTGCATGCCATCCACGCTGATCAGAAGGACGTGCCGGATGCGCCGCCCACGACCGTCCTCATGATCGTCGCCGCGGTCGCCCTGATCGTCGTCGTCTCGATCCCGGCCACGGTCGGCCCCCCCGGCTGGTGCTGCAAACCCCACAGCACCACTCGAAAGCTCCGGGTCGCTCTGTCCGCATGCGCCCAGCATTCCTAAAGACATCGCCACAAGCAGCCAGCGTCGCATGATCATAGTCCGCTCCTTTTGTAGGACCGCCTACTACCGCGGTTCCGGCCGATCGTTTGTGTCGACCTCGCAAACTTTAGGTTGCACGACGCCCCGGCACGTTCGAGGAGGCCGGGGCCACTCCCGATACGAAGCGCATCCGATGGAGTTTCGACCCGGCATGCGTGGTCGATGCCAGCCCTAACGCCATGTTGGTCCGCGATATGACGCACATTTTCATCGGTCTCCGACGAATTCTTGATCGCTCTATCCGGCAGGATCATCCAGTCCTTCTTCCCCCCGACACCCGTCAAACGCCATTTCGCCCGCAGCCGTGACGCAGGGCCCGGACCGCCTCCGCGAGCGCCTGCAACTGCGCCCTGGCGACCTCGGTCTCGCCGGCATCGAGCGCGATGATCACGGAGCCGACCAGCTCGAGCAGTTCAGTGGGCGTCGCTCCGCTTGCTACCTTGCTACACTGTCCCGATTCCCCGCCACTCTGCAGCGCGCTCGCCGTCTCGCCGAAATCCCCGCAAATGCCCGATTTGTCGCCCGAAACTGCTCTTCCACGCTCTCCTGCACTCTCCTGCGATCTCGCCGGACCGGTGTTCGACTCCCGGCGCCTCCACAAAACCACGCCTAGTTAGGCTTCATTTTCGATTTTGTGCCTTCCTTGTGCCCCAACAATGGGTGGGATTCGACGAACCCGCGGGAGGCGGGTCGTATCCTTTCGCTGATTGCAGACGACTGCCTCCAGCCCCGCCGCTGCCGTTCCCCCGAAAACCCGGCGCCGTTGCGAGGAGGCACGTGGCACCATTCCGATTCCTCAAAGCGCGGGGCACACCTTCGGTCGCTCAAGGGCCGGCGAGCCGCCGGGTTCTCGTCGTTGTACATTTCGCCGCTCCGATGCCCAAGTTCGTCGTGGTCAATCCGTGGCACTGGCTCAACGCAAACGGCTCGCTCCCCATCGAGCCCCGTCTCCGCAAGCAGAGCATCCGGGTCGCGCAGTACATCGAGTACGGCGGTCCTCTGGGGCTCGGGGAGGTGCGCGAAACGCTCGTGAGTTGTCGCGCACGCGGTTGCGCAGGTTTGATGATGGTCCTCAAGCAACGAGACGAGGCCATCCAGGCATTTTGCCAGGTCTGCGCGGCCGACCAGTTTCTGATCTACGAGTGGGAGAAGACGCCGTGGGCCCAAGGGCATCGACCTGGCAAGAAGGTGACCGAAATCGCCGAGAGCCATGGCAACCCGAGCGCGTACGAGATCGCGCGCGAGCACCTGGTCATGCCCTTGACCTGCGAAACAGGAGCCAAGGAGCGCGCGGAGGCAGTCGCCGCATTTCGTGAGGGGCGTCTCCGCGCGTTGGTATCGGCCCAGGTCCTCAACGAAGGCTTCGACGTCCCGGAAGCCGACATCGCGATCATCGTAGCCGGGCGGCTCGGCGAGCGTGAGTACCTTCAGCGCGTCGGGCGTCTCCTACGCCCAGCCCCTGGCAAGCGCGCGCGGATCTACGAGCTGCTCTCGCGAGGAACTTCAGAAATCGCACGGTCCGCGAGAATGCGAGAGAGCCTTGCTGACCGAAGAGCTCCTGCCGCTTAGGATCAAGGACGGGAAAGCCATCTTCGGTTACCTCGACGACGGCGACCTGATCGTGTGCGTGGATGCCGATCGGGGATGCTCCGAGGCGGACCTCCCTCTTGGAGCGCGGGTCGTCAGGTTCAAGCGAAAGATCGACCCGAGAGCCGTGCTGGCCGCGATGGCGGACGGGTGCTCGTCAGCGCCAGCCGCCCTCTCCGGTCGTCCATAGTTTCTCGCCAGCGTCGCCCTTCTTGACCGCCACCAACACGGTGGCCGTGCGCTTCAGGCGATTGCGCGCCTCGCGTCCTCAGCCGCGCTGAACGGCTTCGGCCAGCGCACGCTGGACCCACGAGAAACCTATGCGCTCCTGCTCCAGCCGGAGGCTGGGCGCCCAGCTACCCGCAAGTAGGGCATCGTAGACGCGCCGCTCTGCTGGAGCCAGACGCGGTAGGGCTCCTTCGTGTTGGACGTCTTCTCGACCCCACTGCTGCCGGTGCGCCAGCAGCGTTTCCTCGTCCATGAGGAACGAACGGGTGTGCGGCAAGAGCGCACGCAACCGATCGAGCATCGCGAATCCGTGCGTGTCGATGTCGCCCCAGTACGACACGGCCGTATCTCGCAGCCACGGGATGGCGCCGAGACGAACGAGCCCGTAGCCGAGACCGAAGATCGCCAGGCTCCGCGGAGCTGGCGGGAGAGCCAGTCCGTTGATTTCGTTCTCGGTGATGAAGATGCGTTCAACGCCGAGGCGCAAGCGGGCGAACTCAGACGCTGGCGTGGCGAGGTCCGTCAGGCCATGGAGCGCCAGACTGTCGTCGAGCAGGCGGAATCGGATGAGCGGCGGCTTCGGGCGAAGACCGAACCGTTCTTCGAACTCGCGCGTTGGTGATCGGGCGGCCTCGACTGATCCTTCGGGCAGCACCTGGTCGAGCAACTCGGCGATGAGTGCCCGCCGCATCTCGATGAACTTCGTGTCGACCCCCTCGATGTCAATCTGCCTGAGGTAGATCGCCGGACGTGGGTGTGCCGCGAACCAGTTGACGACCGCGAGGACCCGGTCCCAGTCGTCCGCGTTCTCGAGCGCCACGAGTGGCCGCCGCCGAACCCATGCCCCGAGGGCAGGACAGGCTGCGTCCGTCGCCCCGACGAGCGCGGCGTAGAGGGCCGCCGCGCGGCGTTTGCCGATCATTCCGAGCGCATCGTCGAGGGAGGCGACGACCGCGCCCGACGGTACCCGATTCGCGCCGAGCTGCCGGTGGTTGATCTCGGACCAGACGATGCCGTAGCCGGCCCCACTGGCCGCCTCGAGCGCGGCGATCCAGTCTCGCACCTCCGCGAATCGCTCGAGCAGCTCGCGCGGCGTGGGCCGTCTGAATCGGAGCGGCATCGGGAAAGCCGCCTCGCGCTCGCCGGGGGAGAGAAGCTCGCCGCGATCCCAGCGGCGCTGAAGCTGCGCCCGCAGCTCGTCGGGCGTGGTCCAGGTCATGCCTTCGAGGCACCTGCGCGGAGGGCGCGCTCGGCGCGGTACTCCTCGATCGTGAGGTTTCGCAGCAGCGACCGCCGCCCCTCTTCGTTGTGCACGAACCCGACCGCCGCCACGTGCGGCTCGATCACGTGGATCTTCTGCAAAGGGGTCACGATGAGGAGCTGGAGCCGCAGCTTCGCGAACAGTGCCAGCGCGTATCGCGCCGATTCGTCCGAGCCGCGTCCGAAGGCTTCGTCGATGACGACGAAACGGAAGGACCGCGACCGTTTGGCGCCCCATTCGAGCCCGAACTGATACGCGAGGCTCGCGGCCAGCACCGTGTAGGCGAGCTTCTCCTTTTGCCCGCCCGACTTGCCGCCCGAGTCGGAGTAATGCTCGTGCTCCCGATCGTCCTCGCGCCACCGCTCGGACGCCGCGAAGACGAACCAGTTGCGCACGTCCGTGACCTTCCGGGTCCATCGGCGATCCAGCTCCTCGGTACCCGGCCGGCCCCGGAAGCGCTGGATGATCTGGCGGACCTGCTCGAACTTGCGCTCCGAGTACGTCTCCTCCTCTGAGCCCGTCAGCGCCCCTTCCGTGCACGCCCGCAAGTCCTGCTGGAAATCGCGGATCTCGACGTCCGTGGTCCCCGCGTCCTCAAGCACGACGTAGCGGCCTGGGTTGTAGTCGATCTCCCGGAGCGAGCGGTTGATGACGCCGATGCGATCCCGGATGTTCTGCCGTTCCTTGTGCAACTGCGACTGGAAGTTGGCCACCTCGCGGATGGTGTTGACGTTGAGGAGCTCCTTGAAGCGCGCCTCGAATCGCGGCAGGTCGTCGGAGCGGAGCTTCTCGAGCATCGCGACGTACTCGCCGCCGGCGGCGACCGACGCGTCCACCTCCTGAGTCTCGAGCGGGTGGTCTTTTCGATAGGCAGCCATTGCCGTGACGATCTTTTCGGTGAGGTGGTCGACCTTCTTCTTGTCGGCGTCGAGGCGCGCTTGCAACCACTCGCGCATGTCCTTCTCGCGGTTGTCGCATGACTCGACCGTCAGCGTCTGAGGACCTGGCACGAGCGAACGCGTGGACGAAGCCGGGCTCTGCCCGGCGGAGTCCTTCGCGGGAGGGTTTGGCGACCCTCTCAGGGTCCCCATTTCTAATCGGAGCTCGGCGATTCGCGGGAAGGCGTCGAGCGCCTCCTGCGAGGCGACAGCCACGGTGGCCGCACAGTCGTCAGCCAATGCGCGGGCCTGGCTCTCCTTGAGCGCAATCTCCGCCTTCTGCGCGGTCTTCCCCTTGAGATCGGCGTCGACGGCCATGATGTCCCGCTCGACGCCGACGAGGCGTTCGGCGAGCGCGCGCAGGACATCAGACGCCGCTTCGAGGCGCGCTCGTTCGTCCTGCAAGGTCTGAATGTCGACGACCAGCGGCTTCCAGTCGAGCTCACGGAAGACGGACCAAGAGAGAAGCTGCTGCAGATCCGCGAGGCGCTGCGACAGCGCCTCAAGCTCGCCGTGGAGGCGCGCGACTTCGACGCCGCCCGCCTGTAAGCGGTGCTGGAGGTCGGCCTGCTGCTCCTCCAACGTGGCGATCTTCTCTTCGTTCGACCAGCCAAGAACGTAACGCGACCGATCGTCGATGCGGTGGGTGTCGTCCTTCTCGTGGCGATCTCCCCGGCCCTTGGTTTGGCCAGCCCGCGTGATGGCCCGCTGTTCGCGGCGAAACTGCTCGAGGCTGTCGCAGCAGGCGTAGTCAAAGCGTTGCGCCAGCTCCTGACGCAACCACTCGTAGAGGGGCGACTCCGGCTTCACAGCCAGCTTGCGAACCAGCGAACGCGGGCCCGCTTCGGCGGACGGACGGCCCGTCCGCTCCGCCCCGCGCGCGTCCCGGACACGGTAGTAGACCAGGCGACCGCTGAGGTGGGTGCGATCCACCCAATCGGCGACGCGGGCGTAGTGGTCGTCGGTCACCAGCAAGGAGAGGCCAAAGTTGTGCAGCAGACGCTCGGCCGCGCCTTCCCAGGCGCGCTCCTCGGACCGCACCTGGATAAGCTCGCCCGCGAAGGGGAGATCGTCCTCGGCCACCTCGCCGAGAGCTGCGCAGAGCTGCCGTCGCAGCTCCAGCATCCGCGCGGGCACGTTAGACCGCCGGTTGCGCAGCGAGGTGAGCTCCGCCGAGATTTCTTCGTGCTCGTCGCGCAGCCGACGGAAGGTCACCTCCGCGTCCGTGCGCGCGTTCTGCGCCGCAGCCTGCCGATCCGCGGACGCCCGCCGGGCCTCCTCCGCCGCGCGCTGATTGGTGAAGAACGTCGCCTCGTCGGACGCCGCGGGCAGACCGACGGCGGCCGCGCACTTCTCGTAACGTGCCGCGCGCTCGCGGCGCTCCTCCTTGTCCACCTGCTTGCGCGCGACCTCAGCCCCCAGCCGCTCGAGGCGATCGCCCCCGCTGCGCGCGATCGCCTCCTTGACGTCGTCGCGCGCGCCGCGCAGCTCGCGCAACCGGCTCTCCAGCTTATCGGCTTGCGCCCCGGTGCGCGCCGCCTCCTCCGCCAGATTGGCGAGCCGCGTCTCGAGCAACTCCCGCTTGCGCTCGGCGAACCAGGGCCGCAGGGCGTCCCGACAGACACGCGTCTCGTCCATCTGTCGGGTCAGCTCGGCATGGCGCTCGCAGTCGGCGGCGATGGGCGTGAGCCGCGCGATCTGCTCCTTGGCCTTGAGCACCGCCTCGTGCGCGCGATTCAGGTCTTCGAAATGGGCGCACAGCGCCTGGATGCGCTCGGTGACCGGGATCTCCTCCAGCATGTGCTCGCGCACGAAGTCGGTCAGGCTGCCCACCGATTTCATGGACACCGTCTGGTGAAAGAGCTCCAACGCCTGCTCGTTCTCGATCCCGAAGCGCCGTCGAAACGCGCCTCCATAGGGCGGGAAACTGTCCCAAACCTCTACCCGCGGCTGCCCACGCAGGCGCTTGCGCAGCTGCCCAAGTTCGGTGCCGAAACCGGCGAAGTGGTCCTTGATGGACAACGCCTCGTCTGCCAGCACGTAGAGCCGCGCGGGTTGCCCCTCGGCGTCCTTGATCCAGAACACCTGCGCGAGGGTCACATGCTGGCCGTATCCTTCGTTGAAGAAGTGCCCCAGGATCACGGAGTACGTGTTGGCGTCTCGCAACGCCACCGGCCGTGCCCCCGCCCCGGTTTCCGACCGCTCGGCCTTGTAGTATCCGAGGACGTACGAGCGCAGGGATCGCTCCCGTAGCTCGGCGCCAGCGGCGCGGTTGTAGGCGATCCGTTGCGGAGGGACGAGCAACGTCGTCACGGCGTCGACCAGCGTCGACTTCCCCGAGCCGATGTCGCCGGTTAGGAGGGCGTTGTCGCCGGCAAGCTGGAGAGGCCAGACTTGCTGATGGAACGTCCCCCAGTTCAGCACCTCGAGGCGCAGGAGCCGGAAACCCGCGCGCTCGTCCGACGCCGCGAAGTCCAGCAGCGGCTGCACGTCGCCGCCCGAGCCGCTCATCCCGCCTCCCCCTTCCCGACGATGGAGGCAGCGGCGGCGTGGGCGCGGTAGGCGGCCAGACGCTGGCTGACATCGCCGAGCCACTGCGCGTCGACGAACGCCTTCAGGATCCGCCGGACCTCGTATTCGTCCTCTCGCCCGCGCAGGCGCCGCAGGAAGCCAAGCTCGACCACCTTGTTTATGTTGGCTTCGACGCGATCGAGCGCCCGGGCCTCGTTGGTGACATCCTGGAGGAAGACGCGCATCAGGTCGACGATCTCGTCGCGCTTGAGTACAAGGCGCGTATCGCCGCCAGCAGCATCCAGCTCGACGAGCTTCTTGCGCAGGAGGACGAGCAGCAAGCTCACCGGATAGCTGAGCTGCCGGCGAGGTACGAGCCGCGGGAGCGCCTCCCCTTCCCCCGCAGCCCGTTGTCGCAAGTAGGCGCACCCCTCGGCCTCGTCCAGCACCAGTTCCAGCCCCAGCACGGCGACGTACTCCCGGACCCGGATCTGCAGCTCCCCCAGCGACTGCCAGAGCGCCTCGTCGCCGTCGCGGTACACCACGCCCTTGAGCAGCGAGATGATCAGCGTCGACAGCTTGTTGGCCTGGGAATCCACGCGGACGTCAGAGGGAGGCTACTCCACTTCGCCCGTAAGGGGCGCGGGGTCTCGGGCGCCCGCACCGGCTCCATCGGCTGCCATGGCCATCAACCGCGCCATCCCCTCGAACAGAGACTGCAGCGCGCGCGCCGCCTGCGGCGGCGCCTCGATGACGAGGCCGCCGTCGGCCCGTCGCTGGACGGTGACCGCCCCGAACAGCGCGGCGACACCGTCCTGAACGGCCGGCGCTGGGCTGGAGGTCGACGCGGCGGCCCCTTGCCCCGCGAGCGCCCCAGGCTCCGCTGCCTCGGCGTCGCCCCCGCCGAAATCTTGGACGATAGCGGTCGACGGGTCAGCACCGTCGTCGCTCGCGTCGTCACCCGAAGCTGAGGCGTCTTCGGGCGCGGTCAGGGTCTCGAGCAGGCTCGTCATCTGGCTCCCGCCGTCGAAGCGCAGCTCGTCGGTGACGCCTTCGAACACCCCCTTGAAGAGGGCCCGCTTGTCGGCCACCAGGCCGGCGATCCGCTCTTCGATGGATGACCGGCTCATCAGGTTGTAGACGTCGATGGGCCGGTCTTGCCCGAGACGATGGATGCGGCCGATCCGCTGCTCGAGGACCGCGGGGTTCCAGGGGAGCTCCAGGTTGACGCAGGCGCTGGCGGCTTTCTGAAGGTTGAGACCGACGCCGCCGGCGTCGGTCAGGAACAGCACGGCTGCGGACGGATCGTCGTGGAAATCGACCAGATTGTGTGTCCGGCGGCGCGCAGCCTCTTGGCCGGTGAAGAACAGCGCCCGTTTACCGGCGGCGGCGAGCAGGTCCGATACCGCCCACGCCGCGAGCTCCAGCATGCGCCTCCACTGGCTGAACACCACGACCTTCCGGCCCTGCGTGACGACGAGGCTCGCCACGAGCTCGCGCAACTCGGCGAGCTTCGGCGCGTCGAGCGACTCGAGCACCGCTGCCGTCGGCCGGCGGTCTCGAACCTCGGGCCAGGTGGCCGTGAACGCTTGCAGCACCACCCCGTTCGCGATCATCCGTTGCGTCGCCAGCAGCGACATCAACCGGAGGAACTCCGCCGGCGCCAGCGGTCGGCGGCGCGCGATGGCGGCCAACTTCGCGATGGGCTGGTTGAGCGCGTCGTGCGCTTCGCGCTGGCGCTCGGTGAGGTCGACAGGGATCGTCGTGTCCTGGCGGGGCGGAAGCTGACCGAGCACCTCCGCCCGCGTACGGCGGAGGAGCACCGGCGCCAGCCGCGCGCGCAGCTCGCCCAGGTTGCGAGCGCCGATCACCTGGCGCTGGCCGTCCGCATAGGTGCTGTGTGCCGGACCGAGGCGCCACTTCGGCTCGAGCGCTCGATCGTCCACCCATTCGACGATCGAGGCGAGCTCGTCGAGCCGGTTCTCGAGCGGCGTGCCCGTGAGCACCAGCCGGTACTCCGGCTTGAGCCGCTTGATCGCGAGCGCGGTCTTCGTCGCCCAGTTCTTGATCCGCTGCGCCTCGTCGAGCACGGCCAGCTCCGGCGACCATGTGGCGATCACGCCCAGGTCCTTGATGACCTGCTCGTAGTTCGTCACCAGGAACCCCCGGCGCATGGACCGGTAGAGCTCGCGGCGGACGCCGCTCCCGCCGTCTACGACGCGAACGGGCGCTGCGGAGATCGCCTGCCACTCGCGCTCCCACTGCGACTTGAGCGCCGCCGGGACGACGATGAGCCCCCGCCGCACGAGCCCGGAGTCGTAGAGAGCCGTCGCGGCGACGACGGCCTGCGTGGTCTTGCCGAGCCCCATGTCGTCCGCCAGCACCAAGCGGCCCTGGAGCAAGAACCGGCTTATCCCGTCCTTCTGGTACGCATAGAGGGGGCGCCGCCGCGCGCTGGCGGACATCGCCTTGGTCAGGGACGGCCGCGCCCGGCCCAGGCGAATAATCCGGGAGAGCCGATCGTGCTCCTCGGCCAGCACCGCGCGCGCAGCAGGGTCCACGGCCCCGCCAGCCCGTCGAACGCGCGAGGCGATAGCTTCGACCAGCCCCATCCGCTTAACGGGATCGGACGCATGGGTGGTACGCAGGCGCCACACCCCGGCTTCGCTCGATCGAACGAAGCCCGGCCCCGCCGAGGCCGCGCGCCCGTGCCCGTCGGCTTTTCGCGGCGCCGGCGCGAAGCGAATGGCCGCGAGCAGATCGCCCGCCGCGGCGGCGTCGACGGCCGGATCCCAGACTACCCCGTACCGCACGCCGGCCGGAGCGGTGAGCAGTCGCCGAAACGATCGGGGCTTGAAGGCGAGGTGAGCAATCACCGCCCCGATGTGCTTGCAGATCCCGAGCGCCCCGCGCGAAAAGTCCGCGCAATCGCACGCACCGGCAAGAGGCGACAGCGACCACAGGCGTACGTCATAGGGAAGCGCCCTGGCCCCGCCCGCTCGCGCGAGGCGGTGTCGTCCCCCCGATCCGTCCTTCGGCCCGGCCACGACGACGATCTCTTGCGCCCGGGCCGAGGCGAGCCGGCGAAGCACGGCCTCGAGCGCCGCGCGACGGACCGGCCAGTCCCGGTCTCCCCGCAGACGGAGCACGTGGTCGACGATCAACTCCGCGGGAATGGGTAGCGTTCGCCGCCCTACGATTTGCAGCAGCGCCGCGCGTGCTTCGGTCTCGCCCTGGGGCTCGGGAGCGTCAGACACGGGATCTTCCTGCCAGAAGGGGAGGGCCTGCGTCCAGTCCTTCGCGACGGGTCATCGATGGAAGATGACCAGTGGCAGCGTGGCCTGGCGGGCGACGCCCTGGCTGTCGATCCACTGGATCGTCTGACGATGCTGGTCGTCGATGACGTGGCGGCCGTCCTCGCTCGCGATCGCGAGGTAGGCCACCAGTTCCGCGAGCCCGTGCTCGAGCGGGTGCGCCTCGACGATAGCAGCCAGCCCAGCCTGCGAAAACGTCTCCAGGCTCCGTCGAACGTTGTCCGCGAGCCGCGCGCGGTCGACGTACACCTGTTCATAGAGGGCGTCGGCGGAGATACGCGCGTCGCCGACGTCCACGCCGGCGCTGTCGACCACGGGTTTCCATGGTGGCACGAAGAGAGGCTTATCCATCGGGAGCTCGACGGCCGCGGCGCTGTCCTCGATCTCTGCGAACGGCCCGGCAGGAGGCTCCGAGCGCAGGGCGAGCGCGCTTTGCTCGATCTCGCGGATGACGGTCATGATGCGCTTGTTCTCGAAGAAGAGCTGATCGTCCAGGAACCGACGAAGCTGCTCGGAGAGACGGGCGACGGTCCGCTGCGCGACCTCCCCGGCGTCGAGCCAGTCATAGTGGACGCGCCCGAGCCGCGACTCGGGAGAGAGTGCTTGGACAGCTTGCAAGGCCAAGACCCGCTCGAGCAGCGAGGTGAGCTCTTCCTGCCGGGAGGGGGACATCACAAAAATCCCAGAAAGCGCGGAAGCTGCGCCCCTGATCCGAGTCCCCGATCGCGTCCCGCTCGCCAAAGACTTCTTCCAGCAGCTCTCCCTTGCTGCCTTGCCAGAGCGCGATGCGCTCCCGCACGCCGCGATCGAGCTCGCGAAAGTTCTGCTCCACCTCGCGAAAGTCCGAGAGCAGCGCGCGTGCGGTCGACGCGAGCTGAAGAAAGCGATCCTTCACGGCGGCGGCGTCCATCAACGTGACGTCGCCGGCTTCCAGCCTCCGGATCTCGCTGTCGATCTGGTCGCGCCGTCCTCGCAAGTCAGCGAGACGCACGCCGGCGTCTTGCTCGGTGCCCTCGACGATCTGGCGCAGGAGTTCGAAGACCGTGAGCAATCGCGATTCGGTCGCGACGAACGGACGGCTACGCAGCCCGGTCACCCACTCGATCGCCTTCTCTGCTGCCGAGGTCAGATCGAAGCTGGGTTCGTCGCCGCCTGTCGCCGGGTAATACTTGCGGAGATAGCCGGCCTCGTCGCTCGCCCAGGAATCGAGATACTCGGTCGCTGAACGCGGGTAGACGCCCTCACCGAGGCGCTCCCGGAGCTCGAAGAGGTAGTCGTCGAGCCGCGACGTCAGCTCGGGTTGCGCCATCGCACGAGCGTTCGGCACAACGAACACGCGATGCAGAAAGCTCAGGATCAGCGGAGCATGCTCGGCGCGCAGCAGGCGCCACGCAGCGTGCCGGCCGCGAAGCAAATCGAGGGTGTCATGATCGAGAAACCGCGCGTCTCCCGTCACTGCTCAGGAACCCTTCAGTCGTCCAACCCAGTACCCGGGACGCCGCTTGTCGTGAGCAACGGCGAGAACACGGACGACGTTGGCAAGGTCGATAAAGGCGATCGAATACGGGAAACGTCGGGCAACAGCGCGGCGAACTCCAAGTCCCGGTGCTACGCGCGGGTAGAGCGGAAACCGGCTCGGCGTGCGAGCGATCGCAGCGAGCACGGCGTCGACCTCTTGCAGAAGCTCCCGACCAAGACCTTCACGCCGCTCCTCGTACCATCCGGCGGCAGCCGCGAGCTCTTGCTTCCCCTCCGGCTCGACCCGGACGGGCTTCACGGTCGACGTAGCTTTGATTCGATCTCGGCGCGCGCAGCGGACCAGTCTTCGCCACCGTCGGGATCAGCTAGAACGCGGCGTGCACGACGCTCGATCTCGACAACCCAAGCGTCCTCGGCGCCAGCGTCCCTTGGCCCGTCCAAGCTGGCGACGAGCTCGAGCGCGACCTCGGCCCGCTCCTCATCCGTGAGTTCGAGGGCCTCGCCGAGTACCTTCTGGGCGCGTCCGCTCATGGATTCAATCTATCCGAGCGCGCCCCGCCAGACCAGGCGCTGGCTCGAAATTTTGTGCCCTCCTTGTGCCCCGACTCTGCACCGAAGGGCGGCAGCATGTGGGACGGCGCGGGATCGAACGGGAGCGACTTGTCCAAACGATTTCGTGGATTTGGTGGGTAAGTCCGCGTCGCGCCTCGTTTCTGTTCGGACCCTTCACATGGGTTCGACTCCCGGCGCCTCCGCAACACGTAATGATCTTTGGTTCTACGGTTCTTGCCGAAGCCGTCGCTCAGCGCGCGAAACCTCCGGCACGATACGCCGTGGGACCGCCGCCGCAATCAGGTGATGATCTATCCGGAGGAAATCGACCAGCGCCGCTTCGCCCCCGGACAAGCGAGCGAGCCCCGCAGGAAAGTCGGGCTCCGTCACGTCCTCGGCAACCTCGCCCTCCGGACGCGCAGCAGGCACCCCAGATAGAGGACGCGCACGCCGCCTATCAGCAGGTCGGATCGAACCGGGACAATCGAAGCCAGTTCTCCCTCTCCATCGCTCTCCCAGTCTTCCTCTTCGTTCTCGGAGAGAAATCCAACGACGACGTGAGCGCCACGACGCGAAACCACGCTGCCGCCTGGACACGAGTGGAGAGGTAGCGGCGAAGGAGGTGTGGGGACGGGGCCCCACCAAGCGGCACCCGAAACATCACCTCGCGCGTCCCCCAGTTCGCCAAGTAGAGGAAGGCGTCGAAGTAGCGCTCGACCAGCGCGGCCAGATTCCCTTTGAAATCGCCGAACGTGTAGAAATTTGTGAAGCTCGTCGACGATATTTTGGCGCGCGTCGAGATCTTGCCCAGCTCCGCTCGCTGAGACGACGTCAGCGGACGATCGATGGCGCGGAAGTCGTAGTACTGGTACTCGCTCATGGACGCGGGCGGCGGCGGACACGAGATTTCGGCGCGGGATTCGCAGGCTCCTTGGTGGCAACGAATTCCGAGTCGTCGCCCCTGTGAATGAAGATGCGTCCTCGGAGTTGGTCGCCATCGAGCTCTGCCCACCCACGGCCTCGTGCATCATCCGCGTCGTCCGCGCCCTCCCAGGAGAACTCCACCCGAGCCCTCTCCTTGTCGTAGCGACAGTCCATCCAACCTACGACCATCCCGCACTGGAACTCGCCGCCCTGCTCGTCCGCGAACGTGAAGTGCCCGGGAACGTCGAGGTCAATGAAGTCCGCTGCCCACAGCTCTATTTCGGAGATCCGCCAGCGGCCGATGAAGCGCGGATCTGTCGGACGTCTTTCGGGTCACACTTCAGTCACGCCGCCCGCTCCTTCGGTGAGGTCGTCGACGACGCCCGATTGGGACGCGAGTGAGACACGGGGCGAATCTGCAGGTCGAGCCCGAGCGCGACCGAGGCGCGCTCCAACGTATCGAGCGTCGCTCCGGGCTCGGCCGGATCGAGAAGACGGCACACGAATTCAAGCCGCCCGCTGCCGCCCGATCAGAGTGTCCGCCGGGATCCCCAGCTTCTCGCGAATCCGCGCGATCATGGCGATGGTCAGGTCGCGGCGTCGGTTGAGCACCTCGGACACCCGCGAGCGGCTCCCGATGATCGGCACCAGATCGGCGCGACTGAGGCCCATCTGCTCCATGCGGAAGAGGATCGCGTCGATTGGATCGGGCGGGTCGACCGGATGATGCTTGGCCTCGTAGGAATCGATCAGGGTCGCCAGGACCTCCAATTCCTCGGCCGCAGGTGTCCCGGGTCGCGCACCCCACAGCTTCTCCACGCGCTTCAGCGCTCGGGCGTGGTCGCGCTCATTCCTGATGGGATGGATGTCCATGTTCCCGCTCCTCTTCACAGCTTCTTAACGTCAATCCGATCGTAACTGCCATGCGTGCCGATGAACTTGATCCAGACGACCTGCCCCGGGAACCAGAGCTTGACCACCAATCGGTACTTGTTGCCGCCGACGTTGAAGACGACCCTCTCGCTGTCGACCATGCTGGCGGTCGCGTACTGCCGCTTGATGTCGATCATCGCCTTCCACTCTGACCTGGCCACCTCCGCGAACCAGGCTTTCAGCGGCCCCTCGGCATCCGGGTGCCTCCGCCAGAAGTCACGCCGGGTTCCCCGGCTCAGGATACGCATCCAGCTCCATCGACAACTATAGTCCGTTCCCATTTTGGGAGCAATGTCGATATTCCCATCCTGGGACCTCTGGGATTCGGTGTGCCTCGACCGTCGGAGCAGCCGTCCCGCTACACGGCCGACAGGTTGCGTTCGGCGTGGGCCAGGATCTCGACGAGGCTCTCGAGGGCCTCCTCGCTCCCAGGCACGCCGTGGGCGCGGAGGGCGACCTCGTTCGCGAACAGGGCGAGCAGGTAGCGGAGGCGCGTCCGAGGCTCGCCCCGCAGCGCGATGTAGTCTTCATGACTCGCGTTGACCCGCACGTCGAGCTGCTGCGCACCGCGGCTGCCCTCTGATCTGCCCCCTCTCAAGGCACCCCGTAGCACCCCAGATCCGCTAGCGTATTCGTCGCGATCCCATAGCTCACGACCTGCACCGCGTACATGAGCTCGTACGTCCCGGCAATCACGGACGTCGCGTACGTGGCGGAGAACGTGCTCCCAATCTGGGCCTTGTCCCCGCTCGCGTTCTGCAAGATCAGGTAGGCGACTTTGCTGGGCATGCTCGAGATCTGCACGCCGTTCTGGCTGATCGCCCCCGACACCATCGCCGCGGCCACGTCGATGTTCAGCGCCTGCGGCGCCGACCCCACGACGATCCCGCTTCGCAGCTTGGCCGACTGGTTGTACGGGACGCCGCCGCCGCCGGCCACCAACGCGTAGTAGAGGTCGTACGTCCCG
This sequence comes from uncultured Pseudomonadota bacterium, assembly GCA_963737345.1. Classification (GTDB taxonomy): domain Bacteria; phylum Myxococcota_A; class Polyangia; order Fen-1088; family Fen-1088; genus JADGRB01. The sequence continues at coordinate 1,661,691 of CAVTSM010000003.1, forward strand.
GCCACCACCAGCTGCGAATACGCCCCGACGACCCCCGTCGTCGCCAGGAGCGCGTCGTCGCCCGTCGCGTTTCGCAGGTGCAGGCCCCCGGTACCCATCGACGGGTCGACCTGCGCGCCGTTCACCGTGATCGTTCCCGTCACCGTGGTCGCCGGAATGTCGACGTCGAGCGTCTGCGGGCTGGTGGTTCCGATGACCACGCCGCTCCGCAACTTGACCAGCGTATTGCTCGGGACCCCCGTCCCCGCCGTTATGACCTTGTAGTAGAGGTCGTACGTCCCGGGCGCGATCCCCGTCGAGTACATGGCCGCGGATGTGGAGGTGTAGCGGTCGGAGGTGGTGGGCGCGAAGGGCCAGGTATCCGTCGCGTTCTGGAGGATCAGCCTCCCGATGCCGCCCGTCGACGCGATCTGCGCGCCGTTCACCGTGACCGTCCCGGAGACGGTCGTCAGCGGGACGTCCACGTTCAACGTCAGCGGGCTCGGGCCCACGACGATTCCGCTCTGCAGCTTGCGGACTTGGTAGGCGTTGACCCCCGACACCGCCGAGACGTTCTGGTAGTAGAGGTCGTACGTCCCCTGGATCACCGACGCCGTGTAGGTGCCGAGCGACTGGGCGATGAGCGCGCCGTCCCCCGCGGCCGTCTGCAGAAACAGCACCCCGGCGCCGCTCGCCGGGGGCGTCTTCGAGCCGCTCATGGTGAACGTTCCGGAGACCGTGGCGCACGGGATGTTCACGTTCAGCGTCGTCGGGCTCGCGCCCACCACGAACCCGCTCTGCAGCTTGGCCGACCGGTTGAGCGGACCGATCGTAGCGTACGCAGGAACGTAGTAGACATCGTACGTCCCGGGCACCACCGGCGTCGCGGACGTCCCCAGCGTCGCATCGTCCCCGGCCGCCGTCCGCAGGTGGATCGAGTCCCCGGCGACGTTCGCGGTCGTGATACCCGTCAAAGTCAACGCCACCGTGACCGGCGTCGCCGGGACGACGACGTCAAGCGTCTGCGCGCCGGGGGCGATCACGAGCCCGCTCTGTAGCTTCGCCAACGTGTTGACCGGGAGCCCCGGCCCGGCCTTGGTGAACCTGTAATAGAGGTCGTAGGTCCCGGGCAGCGCGAGCTGGATGATGTTCGTCCCGCCCGGCGGCGTCGTCGAGAGCAGCGCCCTGTCGCCGGCCGCCGTGCGGAGATCCAGCGTCGCGCTCCCGGTCAAGCTCGTGCCCCCCTGGATCGTGATCTGCCCGGAGAGTTGCGTCGGCGTCAGATCGATGTCGTGAGCGAGACAGCTCCCGCTCGACCCGCTCGCGCCCGCGCCGCCGCCGGCTCCGCCCGATCCGCCGGTGCCCGATCCGCCGGCGCCACCTGCGCCCGTCGAGCCGCCCCGTCCCGAACCACCCGCACCACCGACGCCCGCAGCGCCGCCGGCGCCAACAGTGCCTCCGCTCGCCCCGCCGCCCGCCGCGCCGGCTGTCCCCGTTCCCGCGCCGGCCATTCCCCCCTTACCCGCGCCACCCCGCGACGCGCCGAGCCCGCCCGCACCCGCCGTGCCGGACCCCGACCCCGATCTTCCGCACGCGGCCAGCAACAGCGAACCCACAAAAAAATGCGCCGCCCGGTTCCTTCGCACGTCATCAGGGTACCAGAACCCCCCCGCGCCCGAAGGGGCGTCATGCGAATCGAGGTGTACGATATCCAACGGTTGGTGACGCGCCGGCCGCCCCGCCGATGCCGACGGGATCCGGGCCCGGACGACGCTGGGGCTCTCGTCGGCTGCTTGCCGTCGCGGCCTGGCCGACTCGCAGTCAGCGCGCGCGACTGAATCTAGGACCTGATGGTGTCCGACTTGACCTTGAGGAGGCTGGACCTGACGACTTTTTCATCGCTCTCTCTCCGGCAGGCTCGTCCAGTCCCTTCTTCCCCTGACACCCGTCAAACGCCATCTCGCCGGCAGCCGTGACGTAGGGCCCGTAACTGCCTGCGCCTTCTCGGACTCGCCCACAGCCCCCGTTTTCAGGGCAACAAGTCCTTGATTGCGGCATACCAGATACCCGCCATGTACGCGTACCCTTTGTCGTTCGGGTGCATGCTACTGGTGGTCAGATCGGACACGGGCATTTTGCTCATATCGACGCCGATGATGTGGTGGCCTTTCGCGACGTGCGCCTGGATGATTCCTGGGATCTTGCTGTTGTATGCCGCCTGCGCCGCGTTGGCCGCGGCCACCTGGTCGGCCGTATGCCCGTTGTTCGACGTACCGATCGGCGTCATCTGCGCGAGCACGATCAGGGCAGTCGGCGCGGCCGGCGCGAGCTTGTCCAGCAAGGCATCCAACCGCGTGGCCATGCCGTCCGTGACCTGGGAGAATACGTCGTTGGCCCCGATCAAAAGCAGGATGATGTGCGGCTTATCGTTCAGCGCGGGACTGGGTATCAGGGAATAGATGCCGGAGCCGCCGGTGGAACCGCTGCCGCCTATTTTCCAGCCGGGGTGGCCTTCGTGCGAGCGCGGGAAGGCCACCCCGGAAACCGTCGTCGGTCCCGTGGATAGGGAGCCGACGAAGGTCACCTTCTGTTTTGCCGCTACGATCAATTTGAAAAGCTGCGAGCGATAGCCGGCCCCGTCCGACGACGCGACGCCCTGCGTGATCGAATCGCCGAACGGCAATATCTTGCAAGGACTGCCGTCGGTGGGGCACGGAGCATAGTTGACCGTCCCGCCGCCACCCGCCGGGCCCACGGCGCCAGCTGTTCCTCCGCTTCCCGCGCCTGCGGCACCGCCTGTCCCCGTGACCACCGCTCCGCCGCCTCCGTCCGACGAATCCCCGCCCGTGGCTGAACCTCCGGTGCCGGAATGTCCTCCGGATTGTTCCGGCGTCCCGCCGGTCCCCACCGTCGTCTGCCCCCCCGTCGCCGCGCCGCCCGTGTCGCCCCCAGATCCTCCAACGGTACCCCCAGATCCTCCACCGGTACTGGTGAGTCCTCCGCCGGTACCCGTCGTTCCTGCAGAAGATCTACCGCCAGTTCCCTCGTCCGAAGAGTTGTCTTGCGGAGCGCACGCCCCTCCGAGCACCAGAGTTGAGATGATAAGGAGCGTTGCGACCATACTCCGCGTCATTGCCGTTCCCTTTCATTGAAGTGTCATGACGCCAATCGTCGACCCGAAGATGGCGGGCGAGAGCGCTGGGAGCAGCATATCCGGCACGTGCGCCGAGAGGAAGAACAACCGCCACCCGACGCCTCCGCTCGGTAACCGCTCTGGTTACCTTGCTCGGCGCGGCTCGCGATAGAGCTCGGGAAACAGTGCGCGCAAGTTGGCGACCTTGGGGGCATCGTTCGCGACGATATACGGGCTGCGCGGGTGACCATCACACCTGTTCGAGGATCGACCTCGCGTATGCTGTTGGACTCAGGTGTCATACGATTGGACATCGCCAAGCGATCGCGGTTCGATGATCTGCACGACGCTTACGATCCATTTCGCCCTGGGAAGGCCGGCACCCGTTACGAGCGCTTGGGCTCGCACGTTCGCTTTCGGTTCGACGCGGCCAACCACGCTGGCGCGCTTGCGTGATTCATGCTGCTCGACGAGTCGGGCCCTCTGGCGCCGCTGGCTCGATCGACGGACAGGACGCCAGACGATGCAGTGGCGCAGATTCGCCCGGCTGCTGGAGCGGTATCCGCTCCCGTCGCCGGTCGTGGTCCATCGCCTCTACCCCCGCGCAGCACATCTGTGAGCCGAAGAGCCGGATGCGGGAAATCCGCTCGTCCGGATCCGTGGGCGCCCCGGAGACGACAGTCCCTGGGGCCACCCGACTGGCCTTAGTTCAAGATAAATGGGATGGGATGATTCTCCTTCGCAAAAAATACCACGCTGGCGAACACATCGGGGGGCGCAGCCGGATCATGCGCCACAAACATGCTTCCCATCCAGCCGGCGTTCTCGCGGGTATCGAAGATCTGGTTCACCAGGTCGCGGAGGCCGTCCTCCGTCGTGTCCTTTACCCTTACCCGGCAGATTGTGCTGCCACAGGTCACGTTCTCAATCCGCGCATTGCCGACGGCGAGCGGCGCGAGCGCGGTCGCGATCTGGCTTTCCGCTCGCTGCGACCAGTTCGGGTCGCGGGGTTCGTGGGAAAGAAACTCCTCGATGTGCGCCGCGTGCTCGGTGTAGGTCGGCGGCTCCGGGCGCTTGGAGGTCGGCTGTGAATCGGGCTTCGAACCTTCGCCGGGGCTCGGCGGCCTGGCGGTCGTCTGAGGAGCGACAGGGGTCATCTTCGCGGCTCCGGCCAGCAACGCCAGCTGTGTGCGAGCGACGTTCCCCAGTTCATTCGCCCTGGATGCTTCTGTATCGGCAATCATGTCATACCTGTGCCGAAGGTCGTCCAGTTGGCGTCTGGTTGCGCGCCGATCGATGGCCACGACTGCAATGAGCAGTCCCAGCATTCCCCACCAAATCATGCGCGATCTCTTCATCGTTCTTGCCTTTCACAATGATGCCGCGTCCGTTGCACAGGGGCCGGTTCGCCCTGTGCAACGGAGCCTAGCTCACGCGCCCGACGCTAGCAGCTGCGAGCCTAGAACTGCTGCGAATCGATGGCTTGCAATCTTCCCCCGTTGAGGAGGATGCACTTGTAGAAGATCGTGGTGCTGGCATTCACCGCGCCGAAAGCCGTCCCGCCGACCTGGGTGCGGCCGTTGATGTTAGTCGGGCCGAGAACAAAAATCGGATTGTTGAAGAAATCCTTGCCATACACGGTGCAGCTCGCCCCCTCTCCCGCAGGTGCGGTCGCGAAGAAGCGGAAGTTGCCGGTCACTCGGCTTTGCATAGGAGCCCACACTGCGATTGGGCTGCCACAATTGTTGTAGATGGCGTTATCACCTGTCGAGATGCTGTTCCGGTTGACGCACGTCGCGTTGCTCCCGAGCGGCTGTGCGACGAGCCCCGGCAAGCTGTCCGGATATGCGGTGGCCGAGGCCCCCAAAATGAACAGCGCTGCAAACCCCAGGACAGACGGCATGTTCTTGATCATTGTGGCTCCTTTTCGACTCGGGTGGTTGAGGATAGGTTCTGCGTCGATGCGTGTCTATCGCGACGATGCGCGCCGCCTCCGCTCGCAGCTCGCCTTCGGACCCTCCCGGCTGGACGTTGCGCTGCGTGGCCTCGATGGAATTCCTTCAACTCCGCCCGCGCAATCTGGTTCTCCTTCTCGGTCCCCTTCCCCGCGCCCACCCCCCAAAACTGCTCTCCCACGCGCTCCTGCCTCGTCAGAATCGATAGTTGAAAATGATCCAGACGTTGTTCCCGCGCACGATGTCGCGTGCCGCGAGCTCGATCTGGATGCGAAGCCGAAGAGTGAGCCGCCCTGAAGATGGGCAGACTGGCTTCTGGTCCGACCCCGAGGAGTCGGTAGCGTTGTTCATCTGTTCCGGGAGGGCCGCCCTGTTGCGCGGTGAGTTGCCAGACTCCGAACCCCGAGACGCCGACGTCGAGCGAACGGTTGGCAACGCGAAATGCGCGCCCCACGCCCCAGTCGATGACGACGTCGGACCCGGGCTCGATCCCGGAGCCGCGCTGCTGGAAATTCTGCTCGATGCGCGCGACGGCGGAGAGGCTCCATGCCTCTCGATTGCCCACGGGGTAGTAAACGCCACCCAACGAATAGACCAACGCCCAGAAGCCCGTGCCGCGGTTTCTCGCCGACCCAGGCGAGAAATGGCCCGACGGCGTCCAGACCGTGAACTGGAGCTGGTAGTCGAACGAGGTGCTCTTGCCGTAGAGGGAGATCGGCGTCAGCAGGATGTCCCCGAGGCCAAAGCCGGATTCGGGCGCTGGCGAAGACAGGTCACCGGTTGCGACCGGGATCCCGGCGAGGGCTCCGTATCGGAATCCGAAGACCTCCCAGTCGGTCGTCCAGGTGAACATCGTGATGTTCGCGTAGCGCAGCTCATCACTGCTCGGTGCCTCGGCGCCGTCCGCCGACGGGACGTCGATGTTCGTGAACAGCCGGTTGAAGTTCGTGACGGCGAAGCCGGGCTCGGGCGTGCTCGCGCCGCGGATCCCCGACTGGCCGGGAGGGTAGTGGCCCGTCACGGGCGTCTGAGCGTTGGCGACGGCCGCACCGCCGACGCCCCCGAGCAAGATCAGGATTTGGCCGAGTCGCGGCGACGCACTCACCGCCCCTATCTATGTCCTATGGAGATCAAACCCAAGGCCGTCGCCATCCCAAAGTCGACCGACCACCTCGAAAAGGGGAAGTACGGTCCCATCTACCCGAAGACGCCGGCGTGCTACGGGTTCACGCTCATCGCCAAGGTCAAGCCGGGCAAGGCGGACGCGATACGCGCCTACGGCGAACGGCTCGCGAAGGCGCTGGAGCCCGACCCGCACATCCTGGCTCCCCTCAAGCTCCATTACCTGCGCTGGGTCCTGTTCGATAACGACACCCGGTTCATGTACCAGGGGATCTTCGACACCGATTTCGACAAGTACACCGAGGACGCGGTCGCGCTGTTCCGGAAGGTCGGAATCGACACCACGTTCGAGAACCTCGAGGACTTCCCGATGGACTGGAAGACGAACACGCCGGCGTTCATCAAGTTCATCCGCGACCACCAATGTCCTAGCTTTCTCGAATACGGGGAGTATCCCTATTTCAGCAGCGACGAGATCAAGAAGGCGCTCCAGATCAAGTCCGCCCTCGCCGAGATGCTCGAGCAGATGCAGTGAGCGATGGGAGCAGTACGTAAGCCATGGGAGACGTGAAGGTCGCGCGGAGCTACAACCAGGACCACAAGGCCCGGCCGTACACGAAGGGCCGCCGACGGGTGAGCGCGTACATCACCTGGAGCTACCCCGCCGAGGCCAATCGAAGCCCGGCGGCGCTCGACAACCGGTTCTCGACGATGACCGAGGTGCGGCGGGTGCTGTGGCCGGCCTACGAAGGGCCGCAATGGGACGCGTCGCGGTTCCAGCAGGGGATCGGTGGATCGCTCGAGCTGTTCTTCTGGGCGTGGGTGCGGTTCCAGCGCGTGGTCGAGGAGGTCACGGGCCACGCGGTCGCGATGTTCCAGCGCGTCGATCAAGCGGGCTTCGCGCTCCCGCTCGATGAGCGGGTGCTGGCCGACACGGACACGCTGTTCGTCTTCGGCCTGGACCACATGGTGACGGAGCAGGTGCCCGCGCCCGCCGAGATAGAGGCCGTTCGCCGCTTCCTCGAGCGCGAAGGGACGTGCCTGGTCATCGGCCCCCACCACGACGTCGGGCAGTCGGCGGACCTGCAGGAACGCAACATGGAGTACCTGCACCACGGGGACGCGCTGGTGCCGAGGCAGCAACGCTTCGGCACCTACACGCGCGCGCTGATGAGCGGCCTCGGGATCCCGGTTGAGAATCGATGGGGCCTGCGCCCAGCGGTGAACGCCGCGGAGAACGGTCGCATCGCGCCGTTGACCGTCGCCAAGGACCTCGACACGCGTGGTTGGCTGGCTGGGGTACGCAACTTCAACTTCCACATGCACCTGCCGCACTACGCGGTGACGACGGAGGACGCGCGTTCTGTTCACGTCCTGGCGCGACAGCCAATCGACCTGACGAGGCCGCATCCGTTCACGAACGCCGGCAACAAGGAGTTCAACACGCTGGTGTGGATGCGCCCCGAGGGTCGTCGGGCGGGCGACGTGCTGGTGGTCGACTCCACGGTGTTCAGCACGCTGTTCGGCGCCGACCAGAGCCTGGAACGCTTCTGGAAGAACATCGCGACCGCCGGCTGACGTCGTGCTGGAGCTGGGCGACATTCAGAGTGGCATCCTCCGGCCCCGGCCCTCTCCGTACGCCGCGACGTATCTGCTGCTTCGCATCGATGATCGGCGCGCCGGGCGGGCGCTGATGGGGCGTCTCTCGGAGGTGGTGGCGTCGGCCGCCCACGCGACCAGCCCCGCGGCTGACACGTGGGTCAGCGTGGCGCTCACCTACGAGGGCCTGAAGATGCTCGGTGTTCCGCCCGACTCTCTCGCCAGCTTCGCCTGGGAGTTTCGCCAGGGGATGGCGGTACGAGCGGCCGCCCTCGGCGACACCGGAGAAAGTGACCCCGCACAGTGGGAGCCGCCGCTCGGAACCGCCGCCGTACACGTCGTGATCGTCGGGGTGTCGCCGGATCACGCGCGCCTGGAAGCGGCGCTCGCGCGCGCGGAGCAGGCGCTGCGTGACCTGCCGGAGGTTCGCGCGATCTGGCGCCAGGACTGCCACGCGCTGTCCACCGGCACGGAGCCGTTCGGATTCAGGGACGGCATCAGCCATCCCGCGATCGAGGGGAGCGGCATCGCCGGCAGCAACGCCAACGAGCCGCCGTTCAAGGCGGGCGAGTTCGTGCTCGGCTACACCGACGAAACCGGTGGTATGGCCCCCCTGCCCACGCCCGAGGTCTTGGGACGCAACGGCACCTACGTCGTGTTCCGCAAGCTGCACCAGCGCGTGGCGGCCTTCCGCCGGTTCTTGAAGGAGCGCGCGCGCGACCCCGCTGACGAGGAGCTGCTCGCGGCCAAGATGATGGGACGCTGGCGCAGCGGGGCGCCGCTGGCGGTGTGCCCCTTCCACGATGACCCGGAACTGGGCGCCGATCCGCGACGCAATAACACCTTCGGCTTCGGAGACGATGCGACAGGTTACGCCACGCCGCCCGGGTCCCACATCCGGCGCGTGAACCCGCGCGACGCGTCCGTGGCTGGCGTCGTCAGACTGCACCGCATGATTCGCCGCGGGACGGCGTACGGGCCCGAGCTCCCGGCGGGCGCGCTCGACGACGACGGCGCGGACCGCGGCTTGATGTTTGCCTTCGTGGGCGCCCACCTGGGGCGGCAGTTCGAGTTCGTGCAATCCGAGTGGATCAACGGCGGCGATTTCCTGGGGCTCGGCGACATGAAGGATCCCGTCGCGGCGCCCCATGACGGGGACGGAAGGTATTCGATCCCGAAGAAGCCAATTCCCAGGCTGCTGCGCGGGTTGCCCCGCTTCGTCGTCACGCGGGGAGGCGAGTACTGCTTCATGCCCGGACTGCGCGCGCTGCGCTGGCTCGCCGACCTTCGCACATGAAGCACACGACGGTGGACGTTCTGGTGGTTGGCGGTGGACCGGCGGGTCTGGTCGCCGCGCTCCGTGCCGGCGACCTGGGCGCTCGCACCACCCTCCTCACGCGCGACCAGTTCGGCGGCATGGCGGCCCATGACGGACCCGTCCCGGTACGAACGCTGGCGCACGCGGCGCGGCTGCTCCGCGATGCCAGGCAACTCGGGCGGTACGGCATCGCTGCGCCCGCGCCGGTGCTGGACTACGCGCGGCTGCTTGCGCGCGTGCGCGAGGTGGTCGGCGAGGTGCGCGCTCACGCGACGTTCGACGCGGAGATCAGGGCGGCCAGCGTCACCGTGCACGAGCGCGTCGGCCTGGCCCGCTTCACCGGGCCGCACACGGTCGAAACCGAGAGCGGCCTCGGCTTCCTCGCTGAGAAGGTCATCGTTTGCACGGGCGGGACCAGCCGGCGTCTCGGCGTACCTGGATTCGAGCTGACGGCAACCCACAGCGACGCCTGGAGCCTGACGTCGGTCCCGCCGACGATGCTGGTGATCGGCGGCGGCGCGACAGGTGTGCAGGTCGCCTCGATCTTCGGCGCCTTCGGGACGCGCGTGCAGCTCTACCAGGCGGCCTCGCGCATCCTGACGAGCGAGGACGAAGAGGTCTCTGCCGCCGTCGCGGAGTCCTTCCGCGCGGCCGGAATCGGCGTGCACGAGGGCTTCGGATCGATCGAGGCGTTCGAGAAGACGCCGGATGGCGTCAGGATGATCTTCTCGAAGGACGGAGCGCGAAGCTCGGCTGAAGCCGCGCTCGCCGTCGTCGCCGTGGGTTGGACGGCCGAGACGGCGGCGCTCGATCTCACGACCGCCGGCGTCGAGACGAACGTGCGGGGGTTCGTAGCCGTCGATGCTCACCTGCGAACCTCTGCGCCGCACGTCTTCGCGGCCGGAGACGTGACTGGGCGGCTGATGCTGGTGCCACAGGCGGTACAAGACGGATTCGTCGCCGGGACCAACGCCGTCCGGGGACCCGAGACGGCGGTCGAGGACGTGGTGTCGCCGATCGGGAGCTTCAGCGATCCCGAGTATGCGAGCGTGGGCGCGACCGAGGCCGAGGCGCGCCAAACACGCGACGTCGTCGTCGCGCTCGTGCGCTTCGACGCAACGACGCGGCCGATCCTCGATGGGCGAGCACATGGCTTCTGCAAGCTCATCGTCGACCGCCAGACCCGAATGGCGCTCGGGTGCCACATCGTCGGCGACCGCGCCGTCGACATCGTGCAGACGGCGGCGATCGTCATCGCGGCCGAGATGCGCGTGGACGACCTCGCCCGCATTCCTCTTTCATTCCCGACCTACACGAGCATTCTCGGCCGAGCGGCGGCGGTGGCTACGCGCCAGCTGAGATGTGGCCTCGGCGGAGCTCGCACCGCAGAGTTGCTGTGAGCCTTCGGCGGCATCACCCCCACGAGCGACGGAATCGCCCTCAGTCGGTCTGATCGAAGCTCGTCGTCTCGTCGATGCGCCCGGCGAGGAACCCCTTGCCGAGCGGGTTGAAGGGAACGAACCCGATTCCCAGCTCATCGAGCGTTGGGATGATCTCCTTCTCGGGCTCGCGGTACCACAGCGAGTACTCACTCTGGACGGCGGTCAACGGCTGGACGGCGTACGCGCGGCGAATGGTCTTCGCTCCGGCTTCGGAGAGCCCGAAGTGTTTGACCTTTCCCTCCCGGATGAGGTCCTTCACGGCGCCGGCGACGTCTTCGATCGGTACGTCGGGGTCGACGCGGTGCTGAAGGTGACGCCTCGGCCGACCGCCGCGTGGATGAGCGACACCATCTCCTTCTTGTCCTTGGGCGGACCGTAGCTCCAACTCATGCCCATGCAGCCGAGACCGACGGCGGAGACCTGAAGCCCCTGCCGGCCCAGGGTCCGTGTGCGAATCATGGCCGCTCCTTGTTCCCGAAGAGCGCCTTCGCCCGGTTCACCGCGGACATGGCGTTCGGCCAGCCGACGTAGAAGGCGAGGTGGGTGATGGCCTCGATCAACTCCTCCTGTGTGACACCGTTCTTGATCGCGTTCGGGAAGTGGAAGTCCATCTGCTCCGTCTTGCCCATCGAGATGAGCGCCGCGCACGTGATCAGACTGCGATCGCGCTTGGAGAGCTGCGGCCGTTCCCAGACGTCACCGAAAAGCATGTCGTCCGTCAGATCGACCAGCTTCGGGGCGAGCTCTCCCAACGACTGGCGCACCGCGCTCGGTTCCTTCTTCGTACTCATGATGTCTTCTCCTAGTTCTCGGGTTCGGGGCCGCGGCTTAGTAGCGTTCCCACGTCACGCGCCAGTGCTCGTCCGCGGTCGGCGGCATCACCACCATCTGGGCCCCGGAGAGTTCGTAGACACGTTTCAGATCCTTGCCGACGAGCGCCCGGACCAGTGCTCCCTCGACGTGAAACGAGAAGCTGTGGCCTGGATCGTCGACATGGAAGCTGCCAAACGAGGCCTCATAGCCGCCCTGCGCGTACTGAACAGGCGCGCTGCCCGTCGCGGCCTGCCCGTCGCGGCACATGACCTGCACCGACATTCGACCTTCCCGCGTGAGAACGAGCGAACCCGTGCAGTCTGCGCGGTGAAGCGTCCCACCTGAGGTGGGCTCTTCCAACGAGACGAGCCGGTAGGCGCCCACGATCGAGTTCGCAGCCCCCTCGCCGGGTTCGCTTCGCTTGCACGACGACGGTCCAATGGCCGCGAGCACCAAGAAGGTGCTGGCGGCTCGAGTGGAACGATGGTGCGTCACGGGGTTGTCCTCGCTGAATACTGTTCGTCGGTGACCTTCTCGAGCCACTCGACTGCCTTTCCGTCGAGCGATTCCTGGATCGCGATGTGGGTCATCGTCGTGGTGGGCGAAGCGCCGTGCCAGTGCTTCTCGTTGGGTCCGACGCTGACGACATCACCAGGCCGGATCTCCTCGATCGGTCCGCCCCATCGCTGGTGAAGACCGCACCCGAACGTGACGATCAGGGTCTGCCCAAGCGGGTGGCTGTGCCAGTCGCTGCGCGCGCACGGTTCGAAGGTCACGTACGCGCCACCGGCACGCGCCGGCGCGCTCGATTGGAACAGCGGATCGATCCGGACGTTGCCGGTGAAGTGTTCTGCCGGGCCCTTTCCCGACGCGCGCGTTCCGTTTCGACTGATCTCCATGGTCACGCCTCCGGCCGGAGCAAAGCCTTGATCGCTCGGCGGGTGTCCATCGCTTGGTAGCCCTCGGCCACGCGTTCGAGCGGCAGCGTCAGGTCGAACACCTTGCCCGGGTCGATCTTCCGCTTCCAGACGAGGTCGATGAGCTCGGGGAGATAGCGTCGGACCGGCGCCGGGCCGCCGTGCAAGTGGACGTGGGCGTAGAACACCTGTGCGCCGTCCAGGGCGACGCCGTGCGGGACGCCGACGTAACCGATGGCGCCGCCGGGACGCGTGGCGTGGATCGCCTGCATCATCGACTCCTGCGTCCCGACGCACTCGAGCACAGAATCGGCGCCGACGCCGCTCGTCAGTTCTTTGATGCGCGCGACGCCTTCGTCACCCCGCTCGGTCACGATGTCCGTTGCACCGAAGTCGCGCGCCAGCTTCTGCCGCGCCTCATGCCGGCTCATGGCGATGATCCGGCCCGCGCCCATCTGTTTCGCCGAGAGCACGCCGAGCAGCCCGACCGCTCCGTCGCCCACCACGGCGACGGTCTTGCCTGGCTTCACGGCCGCCGCGTCCGCCGCGAACCAGCCGGTCCCCATCACGTCCGAGAGAGCGAGGAGGCTGGGGACCAGGTCCGCGGGGGGGACCTCCGGCGTGGCCACGAGGGTTCCGTCGGCGAGCGGTACCCGTAGGCGGCCGGCCTGCGCGCCACCGACGAACTCGCGGTGCTGGCACGAGGTCTGGTATCCCGCTCGGCAATTGGGGCACGTGTTGTCGGACGCGAAGAAGGACCCGATGACGAACTGACCTGGCTTGACTGAGCGGACAGCGCGGCCCACCTCCTCGACGATGCCGCAGTACTCATGGCCCATCGGCGTGGGATTCGCGACGGGGCTGATGCCTCGATAAGGCCAGAGATCCGAGCCGCACACGCAGGCGGCAGAGATTCGGACGACGGCGTCCGTCGGCTGCATGATCGTGGGGGTTGGCACCTCCTCGAAGCGGATATCCCTGGTTCCGTACAGCACTGTTCCTCGCATGGCCATCTCCTCTCCTGCTCGAATCCGTTCTCGCTGGCAACCACACGACACAGCATGCTTCCGGGTACGTCGGCGGACTAGACGCGGTCGAGCCAATAGGCTGTTAAGCTGCGCTGGACAATACGGATGACCCGTAAGGGCATTCCTGATGAACACGCCCCCTGTCCCGCAGCTCCAGGCCTTTCTCGCGGTCGCCCGCCTGCACAGCTTCAGCAGCGCGGCGCGTGAGTTGGGCGTTTCGCGATCCGCCGTCAGTCAGGCGGTCCAGCAGCTCGAGGAGCATCTTCGGGTCGTCCTACTGGTTCGGACGACCCGAAGCGTTGCGCTGACGGACGCAGGACGCCGTCTCGTCGAGAGCGCTGGTCCCGCCCGTGGCCGTGCCGTTCGTGATCGCGCCGGTCCTTCCGAACTTCCGCCTGCGTCATCCCCGCATCGAGGTGGAGATCTCGCTCGAGGACCGGCTCGTCAATATCGTGGAGGAGGGCTTCGACGCGGGCGTGCGTCTCAGCGAAGCGATCGAGCGTGACATGGTTCACGTCAGGCTCACGGACCCCTTCCGCTTCGTCGTGGTCGCTGCCCCGAGTTACCTCGCGACTCACGGCACCCCTGGGCGGCCGGAGGATCTCCTCCGCCACGAATGCATCACCTTCCGGTCGAGGACGACTGGCTCGCTCTACGCGTGGGAGCTCGAGCGCGGCCGCCGAAACTGGCGGGTCCCGGTCCGCGGCGGCGTCGTCAGCGACGATGCGCAGATGAACGCCCCCGGCTTCTTCATCTTCTTCCCCAGCCGGACGAAGGGCTCTGCCCCGCTCCGTCTGTTCGTCGAAGCAGCCAAGGAGTTCGCCGTTCGCCGCCTCAAGTAGGTTCGCCGGCCGGCTTTGCTTGTGACGCGGCGACCGGTGCGGATTCCCTGACCACAGAGGGAAAAGCATCGCGCCCTTGAGCACGAAGTCCTTTGCGTGAGGAGAGCGCCCGAGTCTGTAGAGGAGACGCTCGAGCCCGTAGCGCGTGAGAATGAACGTGAAGTCTTCCCCGCGCGCCTTCGCGAATGCCAGCAGGCGACTGCGCACGGACGCAGCCAGATCCCGTGGCCTCGCCTTTCGTCATGCCGCAATCGCCTCGAGATAGGGTCGCATCACCTGCTCCACGCGGACGACGCGGGCGGCACGAACGAGCTCGTCAATGGAACGGCGTGTTCGCCGATATCCCCTCCGCGCCTCGAGCGCGACATCGAGACCGATCTTGTTCCGGTACTTAAAGCAGTCGGCGACCGTACGGGCGATCGAGGTAATGGGCACCGGAACCCCCTCGATGTGGTGGACTTCGACGCGCTCTTTGAGTGCGCGCGCGCCGAACCGCACCACTCGAGCTGGAAGACTTGCCAGCCTGGGCTTGCGAGCCTTGCCTGCGACGGCCAGCCACACCTCGAAAGGCGCCTGGGTCGTCAGCCTGTGAAACTGTAGGGCCGATAGCAGGCACACCACAGCCGTCGGGGCCAGGGCCGCAGCCAGCGCAAGTCCGTGATGCTCCGTCGGCGAGAAGTCCGCCGGTGCGTATAGGCCACGCCCGAGCCGTACCAACTGCCCTTCCTCCACCAGGCGGCCGATGGCGCCCCTGGGCGTGCCGCGTGCCGCGTGCCTCGAGCTCACGCGAACGCACGATCCCCCCGAGCGCACGGGCCTGTCGCGTAGGCCGCGTGGATGGGGCCGGGCGGATGATTCGTTTCGTCGGCATATGCGTATACCTTCCGACATATTGTCCAACCCGATCGGAATGATGTCGAGCGTCGCCCAGACCATCGCACCTTGAAGTGACCGAGTGGGCCGTCTTTACACTTTATTGATCGTCCGGGCGTCCATCTTGACGGCTTCCTGAGGCGGTCTCCGGTTAGACAATGAAGAGCGCCACATGCCGCAGGATCTCTTCATCTTGCATTCTTCTACCGATCCGGATCGCTCGGGGTCGAAGCTCCACAGGGCTCTCGCCGCGCATGCTGGCCTCGAGCGCGCGCAGCGTCTCAGGGACATAGCGCTTTACGTCGTGGTTGCGGTGAGCGCACCCGTCTGGCTTGCCGCTGTCCGTCCGGACTGGTCGTGGCCAGGACCGCGCCGGTTTGCTCTGACACTCTGGGTCGTCTCGGCGATTGGGCTCGTGTTGGCTATCATATCGGAGCGAAGTTGGCAGCGCCGGTGCCTCCGCGCCGTGACGCCCCAGCGCCAGAGCCGCCCGGCGGCCTGAGCGCGCTCGGCTGACCTGTGCTCTCCTAGGGGGCGTGAACGACGGAGCTCCGAAGGATGGGTCCCGCACCGGTGAAAGCCCGTCTGGGTTGCGAGGATACGTAGCCGGCGTCGCGCTCGTCGCGGCCGCCACTGGCCTCGGCGTACTCGGTCGCCGCCACCTCGCGCTCCCGGACTTCGTGACGCTCTACCTGCTGAGCATCATGGTGGCAGCCGCCCTGTTCGGGCGTGGTCCCGCGCTCCTCGCCTCGACGATGTCGGTCCTGGCCTACGACTTCTTCTTCATCCCGCCCTTCTTCACCTTCGTCGTCGACGACCAGCGCCATCTGTTGACGTTCGCGATGATGTTCGTCGTCGGAATTCTATTCAGCGGCCTGACGCAGAGGGTTCGACGGCACGAGCAGCGCGCGACCGACGCGCTGCTCCGGGCGCGCACGGAAGAGATGCGGAGCGCCCTTCTGAGCGCGATGTCGCACGACCTGCGCACGCCGTTGGCCGCGATCACCGGCGCCGCGACGACGCTCAGGGAGCGGCGCGAGGCGGCCTCCGACCCCGAGAATACCGAGCTGCTCGAGACCATCTGCGAAGAAGCTGACCGCCTGGAACGCCTCGTGAGAAACCTCCTCGACATGACGCGCCTCGAGTCCGGCGCCGTCGTCGTCAAACGAGACTGGGTCCCGCTCGAAGAGGTGGTCGGCGCCGCACTGACGCGGCTCGAGAAGCAGCTCGGAGCCCGACCCGTGCGCATCTCCTTGCCGGACGATCTGCCGCTCGTTTCCGTCGATGCGATCCTGCTCGAGCAATTGTTCGTCAATCTCCTCGAAAACGCGGCGAAGTACACGCCGCCCGGGAGTCTGCTCGAGATTTCTGCCATTGCTGGAGAACAGTCGATCGTTGTCGAGCTCGCCGATCGGGGCCCGGGGCTGGCCGCTGGCAGCGAGAAACGGATCTTCGAGAAGTTCTACCGCGGACAGCACGATGGTCCGCCGGGTGCGGGTCTCGGTCTGGCCATCTGCCTCGGAATCGCGCAAGCGCACGGAGGGGTGCTGCTCGCCCAGAACCGTCCGGGGGGTGGCGCGGTGTTTCAGTTGACGTTGCCACAACGGGAGCGACCACCGTCAGTCCCCCCCGAGGCCGATACCGCCCCGTCAACGCAACCCGCGGAGCGGGCATCATGAGCGGGCCGCTGGTTATGGTGGTGGAGGACGAGATTCAGATGCGACGCTTTCTGCGGGCTTCTCTGACGTCCCACGGATTTCGTCTCCTGGAGGCGGGCAGCGCCCGGGATGCACTCGTTTTGGCCACCAGCCAGTCGCCCGAAGTGATTCTGTTGGATCTCGGCCTGCCGGACGGCGACGGCATCGATTTCGCGCGTGAGATTCGCGGCTGGTCCCGCGTGCCGATCATCGTCATCTCCGCCCGCGGCCGGGAAGCGGACAAAGTGGAAGCCCTGGACGCGGGCGCCGACGACTATTTGACGAAACCTTTCAGCGTCAACGAGCTGATGGCGCGCATCAGGGTCGCGCTGCGGCGCTCGAGCGAACCAGCGGGCGGATCGACACCCACAATCGAAGTCGGTCCTTTGCGGATCGATCTCGTGCGACGAGAAGTGACCCTGGCACGCCAGACGCTTCATCTCACCCCGATCGAGTATCGCCTGCTGACGCTGCTTGCCCAGAACGCCGGGCGCGTGCTGACGCAACGGCAGATTCTCGAGCAGGTCTGGGGCCGGGGCCACGCAGCACAACACCACTATGTGCGCGTCTACATGGCCCAGCTTCGACGCAAGATCGAACACGATCCCGCAAGGCCCCGGCTCCTGGTAACCGAGCCGGGCGTCGGATACCGGTTGCGCGATCAGGTCGACCCGTCTGTGCCGGACGATCGGCTACGTCGGTGAGGTTGACATCTGCACGAGCCGATGATCGGAACGCAAAGAAAAATGCCTGTCCCGGCCTACCGAGGGTCGCTCTCGAAAAGGGGCGAGCTGCCGTCATGACTTGGTCTTCCCCTTGCAACCGTGGAGTGCATGAACAAGGTCGAGGCCATCATCAAGCCGCACCGTCTGGAAGAAGTGAAAGAACGGCTGCGCGATATCGGGGTCGGCGGAATGACGATCTCGGACGTCAAGGGATTTGGCCGAACGGGTGGCCACCGCGAGGTCTATCGAGGGTCCGCGTACATGGTGGATTTCGTAGCTAAGGTCCGGATCGAAATTCTTGTCAGCACTGCCATGCTCAGCGACGTCGTTTCAGTCATCGTCGCGGCGGCGCGAACGGGAACGATCGGCGATGGGAAGATCTTCGTGTCGACGGTGGAAGACGCGATCCGGATCGGCACTAACGAGCACGGTGAGTTGGCCATTTGATTCGCGAATGGGTGGATCCGTTTGGTCATGGCCGAGTCATCGCGACCTATGTCAAGGACGTGAAGCCGGACGAAATGATGATGCGAACAACCTCGTCCAAGCGTAGGGTTTCAGCAGACTCGAGCCCGCAGAGTTCTCATAGAGACCAGGACGAAAGAGGATCCCGAATGCCGCAGCCCGCGAACGAGAACCTTCGCCTCGAGCCCCTGATCGGCGAGTGGAGTATGGCGGTCGTGATGTCGGGCGAGGAGAGGCCGGCGGAGCTGCCCGACATCGGCGCCCGGGTCACGTTCGAGTGGATGGGTGAGAAGGCGTTCGTGATCCAACGCTGGACCGTGCCGATTCCGGAGGCGCCGAATGGCCTAGCCGTGATCGGGTGGGATGTCGGCCGCGGCACCTTCCTTCAGCACTACTTCGACGACCGCGGCGTCGCGCGCGTCTACGAGATGAGCCTCGCCAACGGTGTCTGGAAGGCGGCGCGGACCCGGCCCGACTTCGCGCCGTTCGAGTTTTCCCAGCGCTACAACGGGACCTTCACCGCCCATGGCAAGCGGATCGACGGCACCTGGGAGATCGCCCCCGACCACAAGACATGGAAGAAGGACTTCGATCTCACCTACACGCGGATCGACTGAACACTGGGGGACATGCGGACACAGGTGGCGCGCGGCGCTCCATGAGCTGTTCGATCGCCTCGCGGACGCGGTGACAGGCTGCGGAATGGAGCAGAGCTAGCGACCAGCCATCGACCGCCCAAGCAAGTGCAGCACGTCGGGTCTCGTCGCGCGCGATGGCGACCATCGCGGATCGGATCGCGGGATCGGTCGCCGCGCGCGCCGCCTGCACGCGAGCATCGCCGCGTACGTCTCGCGTACACAGCCCTCGACCGCGTTCTCACACGCGACTGCCTGGACGTCCTGCACTGGACCCGCTTCACGTACGCGGCCGGTAGCACCGCTCCCCGGCTGGCCGCGAGGCGACCAGTCCTGTCGGATGCCCGCCGAGCTCCGCGGCGCGCATCTCGAACGCATCGATGGACCCGACCTCCGGATGTGAGTTTGCCGGAGGGGCACCATTCGCTTCGATGAAGACGCTGCGGGGTTGCCCACCCTGTCCGTCTCACTCGACGGTCGAGCGACCGAGTAGACTGGGCCCCTGCATGCCGCACATTCCCGCCCTGCCGTTCACACTGCACCGCTCAAATGGAGTGATTAGCGGCAAAGAGATCACCGCGACGGTCGAGACCGTACACGGACTGCTCCGCGTCGACAGCGACTCGCTAGTCCTGCAGTGGCGGGTCCAGCGCCGGACTGACCGCGTCGGCGCTGAAATCCGGAGTGATCGCGAGCTCGATCCCGTGCGCAAGCATCGATCCCCGTCGCCTCCGTCTCCAGCGCCGTAGTCCGCTGGCCCCGGTGGGGCCGCGGTCGCCCCGGACGTCTGGTCCTGACCGCGGCCGATCTTCGCGCCTTCGAGAACTTGACCGGACCCGGCGGCTTCGAGCTGCCGCGGCGCCGGCGCTGGAGGGTGAGCAGCCGGGGAGAAAGCTACTGGGACCGGGCCCAAGTCTTGGCGAGCTGACCAACAAGGTCGCGACTGTCATGACACGCCCCGCGATCGCGGCCAAGAGCACGTCGGCGCGTGCCGCAGAGACTCCGAGCGACGAAACACACGCGGACATATCTGCGTCGCGCTTCAGAAGACGCGCCGCTTCGCCGATAGGACGGGAACAGATGCGCGCCAAACTCAAGCTCGTGAACGGTCTCGCCATCCTGGCGATGAGCGGAATGTTTCTCGTTGCCTGCGGCGACTCATCTCCCGGGGGCAGCGGAGCGGCCGGGGCCGGCGGCGCCCACAGAGGCGGTGCGGGCGGCGCAGCGACCGGCGGCACCCACGGCACAGGCGCGGGCGGTTTCGCCGGCGGGTCGGGGGGCGGCAACGTCGGCACGGGGGGCAGCGTCGGCACAGGCGGTAGCGTCGGCACGGGGGGCGGCGGTGGCACCGTCGGCACGGGCGGCGCGGCCGGCAGCCAGGCGACGGGCGGCAGCGGTGGCGGGGCGGGGAGCGCGACCGGCGGCGCTGGCGGTGCGGCCGGGAGCGCGACTGGCGGCTCTGGCGGTGCGGCGATGGCAGGCACGGGTGGCGGAAACACGGACGCGGGGCCGGTCGACGCTGGAATCGACGTCCCGCCCCCACCCCCTCCCCCGGCGCCAGCAACGACCATCCCCGCGACGCCGATTGACTTCGGAGCGATCGACTGCGGCGCGGCGGGCGGAACGCTTCCTTTCTCGTTCACCAACACCGGGACGGCGACGCTCCACTATCGCGCCTCCATCGATCTCGGGGGCACCTTCTCGTTGCAGGGTGCTGCGGCCGACGGCTCGCTCACCGGTGACGTCGCCCCCAGCTCGAGCGCACACCTGACGGTTGTGGCCGGCATCATCCCGACGACCAGCGCCGCGGGCGCTGTACTCACTGGCGCGTTGACCGTCACGACCAACGCCGCCGGCGCCGACAACACGCAGATCGCCATCGCGATGACCGCCCAGGGGAGCACCTGCACGCTCACCTGCGGCGCGTTCACCAAGTGTACGCCGAGCAGCGCCTCCCCGTACTGCGCCAACACGGCGACCGACAACATCAATTGCGGCGCCTGCGGACACGCCTGTGGCACCGGCCAGGTCTGCAATAGCGGCGTCTGCACCCTCTCTTGCGGCGCGCTCACCAAGTGTTCACCGTCCTCCGGCGGCGACTACTGCGCCAACACCGGCACCGACAGCAGCAACTGCGGTGTTTGCGGCAACATCTGTGGCACCGGCCAGGTCTGCAACAGCGGCGTCTGCACCCTCTCTTGCGGCGCGCTCACCAAGTGCTCGCCGTCTTCCGGTGCGCCCTACTGTGCCAACATGACGACGGACAACGCCAACTGCGGCTCTTGCGGCAATGCCTGCACCGGCGCCAACGTCTGCTCGAACGGCGTCTGCACGCTCACCTGTGGCGCGCTCACCACCTGCAGCCCGTCGACCGGCGCCCCCTACTGCGCCAACACGCTGACGGACAACGCCAACTGCGGCTTTTGCGGCGCGGTCTGCACCGGCGCTGACGTCTGCACCAACGGCGT
Source organism: uncultured Pseudomonadota bacterium (assembly GCA_963737345.1). Classification (GTDB taxonomy): domain Bacteria; phylum Myxococcota_A; class Polyangia; order Fen-1088; family Fen-1088; genus JADGRB01. The sequence continues at coordinate 1,682,702 of CAVTSM010000003.1, forward strand.
CTGCACGATCGCCTGCGGATCGCTCTCGACCTGCACGCCGTCAACCGCCGCCCCCTACTGCGCCAACCTCACCACCGACAACGCCAACTGCGGCTCTTGCGGCAACAGTTGCGGGTCCGGCCAGGTCTGCAGCAACGGCGGCTGCACGCTCACCTGCGGGGCGCTGTCGAAGTGCACCCCGTCGAGCGGCGCGCCCTACTGCGCGAATTTTGCCACCGACACCGCCAACTGCGGCGCCTGCGGCAACGCCTGCGGCGCCGGCCAATCCTGCATGGGCGGCGTTTGCAAGGCGAACTGCTCGGGGAGCGAGACCGTCTGCGGTGGGCTCTGCACCAACACCTCGTTCGATCCGAGCAACTGCGGAACCTGCGGCAACAGCTGCGCGTTCGCGCAGGGCGCCGCGGCCTGCTCCGGCGGAGGCTGCTTCCTGGCGGCCTGCAACACCGGCTACGCGGACTGCAACCACGCTCAATCGGACGGCTGCGAGACCAACACCAACAGCGACGCCGCCAACTGCGGCGCCTGCGGTAAGTCCTGCGCCCTCGGGGAGACCTGCGTCTCGGCCGTCTGCACCGCCAACCTCTCGCAGGGGCTCATCGGCTACTGGAAAATGGACGACGCCGCCGGCTCGACCAAGGCCGCCGACAGCGGACCCAACAACCTCCCCGGATTCGTGCAGGGAAGCGTCACCTTCCTTCCCACCGCCGGCAAGCAAGGTTCGGGCGCGATCTCCCTGACGGGCAACGGCTACCTCCGCGTCCCCTTCCCCAACAACGCCATCAACCAAGGGACCGGCATCGCCATCCCGCAGGGGAACATGACCTTCTCGATGTGGTTCAAGACCACCGCCACGGGACCCGGCGGCCTGCAGGTCGTCGAAGGAAACGCAACCTGGGGCTCGGGCTACGACCGCGTCGTGGGCAGCGGAACCGGCTCGACGTTGCAGTACAACGCTTGGTCCGAGGTCAACATGTCGGGCGTCGTGACCGTCAACGACGGAAACTGGCACCTCATGACCTACGTCCTCGACGAATCGAACGGCCTTTTGAGCTACATCGACGGCAACCCCGACGTCAGCTCGACGGCGGCGACCAGCAACTGCGGCGAAGGGTGCAGCGGCTTCAACTGGGCCGGGGAGTACTGGATTGGCACTGGCGCCAACGGCCGTTTCGGCGCCGGCAACTTCAGCGGCCTCATCGACGACGTGCGCATGTACAACCATGTCCTCTCGCCGACCGCGGTGATGCAGCTCTACAACGCCACGAAGTAGCGCTCGGCGCAGAAGGCGCGCAGTCGACGAATAGCTCGACCGACAGCTTCTTTTCGGCCGCGCGGGTTCCGTGCCCGAGGTCATAGGTGCCGGCGGCGCTTTCGACCTAGTACTGAAGCCCCGAAGTTCGATCCGGGTTTCAGGGAATAGACCGGAGGCGAGATCGATCGATAGGAGGTGCCACAGCGCGGCCGACCTCGTCGAAGAGGTCTCCGTCGCGAAGCACGGCAACCCCTGCTCGCTCCTGCACTCTCCTGCGACATCGCCGGACCCGAGTTCGACTCCCGGCGCCTCCACAAAACCCAGTGATCGGCCGTCGGGAGCGGCGGCCACGCCAGATGGGGGCAGGCCCCTACACGGCCGAAAGGCTGCGCTCGGCGTGGGCCAGGATCTCCACGAGGCTCTCGAGAGCCTCCTCACTCCCGGGCACACCATGGGCCCGGAGGGCGACCTCCTTCGCAAATAGTGCGAGCAGGTAGCGGAGGCGGGTCCTGCCCTCGCCGCGCAGCGCGATGTAGTCTCCGTGGCTTGCGTTGACCTGCCACCGCTGTCCATCGAACCGGCTGCGCCAGCGCGCGCCTGGATCGTCGATCAGCTCAGGCTCGGGGACGCCGGACGCGAGATCCGCCGAAAGGTCAGGGCGGTCGGCGACGAGCACAGTCGCCGAGGCGTCGGCGCGCGCTTCCGCATGCGTTGCCACGACGAAGATCGCGCCGCGCATTCCGGGACGAGCGTCGGGCTGCACCCGCACGAGCGGCTTCGGCCCCTCGCCGACGATGGCGATAGCCGAGTTGTCGCTCGACCACCAGAAGCTGACCTTCCCGCTAACGTGCCGACCGTCACGATCGAGGGGCACGGCCTGCACGCGCCGCTCGCGACCGGGCGAAACGACGATCTCGGACGGAACGAGGCGGACCAGCGCCAATGGCCCCGGCGGAAACAGCGACGGTTCCTCCCCGCGGGCACCCTCGTCCTCGTCGCCGGCGGCTTTGGCGACATCGCCACCGTTCTCGTCACCCGCAAGCGGCATCCCTTCCGGCGCGGCACCGCTGCCAGCGATCGGCGTCGTTCCCTCGGACGGAGGCACCCGCTCCTCGACCTTCGGCAACTCGTATTGCGGCAGTCGCGCGCGCAAGCCGCGCAGCGCCCGCCGGAGATCGGCAAGCGTCTGCCGGCTGGTGGTGGCCTGTCGCTCGCGCTCGAAGCGCGCCAGCTCCGCCTCGACCAACGGCGCGTAGTCCGCCATGGCGCGCGCGAACGCCTCTGACGCCGCGTCGGGAACGACCCCGCGCCGTGTCCCAGGGGGGATTCTGAAATGCGGGAAACTCGATGAGGCCGGTGAGCCCGCGCCCGGTCCAAGGCGAGCGATCGAGGCCCTCGGCGCGCAGCTCCGCCGCGTCGTCCGCGACCAGGGTCCCGGCCGAGCTCACTTCGATGGCGGCGCGGTCCTCGCCGCGTGTCAGGTAGAGCTCGATCCGCGCGGGTGGATGGCCCTGGACGGAAGCGCTCTCGGGGAGCGCCAGCCGCTCGCCCACGAACCGGCGCGGGACGACGGTAAACGTACGCTCGGCGAGCCCGCGCGCGAGGCCGTCGTGGATCTCGAGCCCAGCACCCGTTGCGAGCAGCATCCCTCGCAGCTCCGACGCAAGGTAATCGTTGAGTCGCCGTCCGGTGAGGAGCCGCTGCGCCGAGTCGTGCAGCTCGCTGATGACAATCTCGGTGAAGGTGTCGGCCGTCTCGAACGCCATGCGATCGCGGACCAGCTCCGCCCGCTCCTGGTCCTCGACCATCCGCAGCGCCCAGACCTCGCCGCCTCCAACGCGCGATCGGATGTCCATGCGGTGGCCGACCGACCAGAAGCCAAGCAGGCCGATGCCGTACTTCCCGGCGACGATCTCATCGTGGCGCTCGCGGGGAGACAACCCCCGCTTGCGGGAGTGGCCGATGTTGGTCGCGATTGCGCGGAGCGCTGCCTCGCGGAAGCTCGGGCACGATACCCTCACCGTCGTCGCGGATGACGAGAGCCGGTGCCCTTCGCACGCGCCGCCGCTCGATCGTCACGCGCCGCGCATTCGCGTCGAGCGAGTTCTGCACGAGCTCGGCGACCGCCTTGCGCGGATCGCTTTGGCTACGGGCGAGCCATCGGATCAGGTCGAACGGATCCGCCGGCCGGAGCTTGAGTGTCGTTGAACGTTCCATTCACGGGCGACCGGAGGGTCCAGTCCCCAGCCGGCCGGCGCATCCTATCTCGTTCGGGCCCGATCGATGCGCTCGCGGAGCGACGCCCGATCAAGGCTTGTGACGAGCGACCGCCCTCTTGAGCAGTCGCGGCGAGCCGGGTATCGTCGTTTCGCCATGGCGTCTCCTGACGAGATCGCTCGGATGTCAAAGGTCGAGCGCGTTGCCGAGGCGCTGCGAAGGTCCATCCCACATTTGCCCGGCGAAGGGCGGGCGATGGTCACGTCGATGCTCGAACCGACATCGCTCGCCGTCATCGGCGGAACGCTGGTCGTTTGGATCGGCTCGCACGCATTCGGAATCGGAGAGTTTGTGGACCTCGTTCTTCTGGGTGCAGGCGTCGTCGTTCTCGGTTTTTCAGCTCTAGAGGGAGCCCATTGCTTATACGATTTCGCGAAGCTCGCACTGGGAGCGCGCTCGGATTCGGACTTGGAGCAAGCAGGGCAGAGTTTTGCCCGAGCGGTGGTCCTGCTTGGAGTGTCCACGGTTCAGGCGATTTTGTTGCATGGCCAGGCGCGAGCTGCGCTCGCGCGGGGAGCGCCGAAAGCGTACCCGCCGCCGGAGGTGGGCCCCGCACCGCCGGCAGGCAATGAGCTCCGCGTTTCGCGTCCACCGAGCCTACCGGGGCGTACCCTCGGCGGGACGACGGGCTTCGGCGAAATCGTCATCGCGCGTGATCAGCCCTGGCCGGAACAACGACTCACGCTCCTGCACGAACTGGTGCATCGTTACTTTAGTCCGCGGACCGGCCCGCTCCGTAAGCTTCGCGCCCAGCTGAAGATGTCTGCCTACGCTCGCTTGGCACTTCTTCGTTATCTCGAGGAAGCGCTCGCGGAAGGGTACGCTCAGCTTCGAGTCAATGGTCTCACGTCCGGCCTGCGGGCTTTGAGATTCCCGTTGGACCACGGCTACGTCACGGTTTACCAATTGACAGGCGAAGGCTCGACAATAGGCACGATCATCGTCGGTGGCACGAGGTTTCACGTGTCGATCTCCTTGGGACCGGTGCCGAGCAACTGATGATCGACTCAGAGACCGCGTTGAACATCGCCAGGGCACGCGCTGCCGACAGACACTGGGCGTTCGTCGAGCCGGTCTCTGTCGAATTGCGCCGCGGCTGGTTCGGGCAGAATGACCGCTATGAAATTGAGACGAACGCCGGCCGGTTGGGAGCAAAGGCACGGTTCGTGATCGACGCCGCGAGCGGACGGATCATTTCCGAAGGCTACATCCCGCGTTAGTGGTCCCCCATCATTCGCGTTTGACTGCCGCCAAGCGTGCGCCGCCTTCGATCATGCTTCATCGCGGCGGAGCTTGGCTAACGCCTCATCCGTGGGGATGGTGTCCCCACGTTGAGCTTCGTCGTGGCTGCGGCCATGCTCGATTGGAACGACGGTGGGTCACGGGGTTGTCCTCGCTGAACAGTGTTCGTCGGTGACCTTCTCGCGCGTTCCGTTTCGACTGATCTCCATGGTCACGCCTCCGGCCGGAGTAAAGCCTTGATCGCTCGGCGGGTGTCCATCGCTTGGTAGCCCTCGGCCACGCGTTCGAGCGGCAGCGTCAGGTCGAACACCTTGCCCGGGTCGATCTTCCGCTTCCAGACGAGGTCGATGAGCTCGGGGAGATAGCGTCGGACCGGCGCCGGGCCGCCGTGCAAGTGGACGTGGGCGTAGAACATCTGTTCGCCGTCCAGGGCGACGCCGTGCGGGACGCCGACGTAACCGATGGCGCCGCCGGGACGCGTGGCGTGGATCGCTTGCAGCATCGACTCCTGCGTCCCGACGCACTCGAGCACAGAATCGGCGCCGACGCCGCTCGTCAGTTCTTTGATGCGCGCGACGCCTTCGTCACCCCGCTCGGTCACGATGTCCGTTGCACCGAAGTCGCGCGCCAGCTTCTGCCGCGCCTCATGCCGGCTCATGGCGATGATCCGGTCCGCGCCCATCTGTTTCGCCGAGAGCACGCCCAGCAGCCCGACCGCTCCGTCGCCCACCACGGCGACGGTCTTGCCTGGCTTCACGGCCGCCGCGTCCGCCGCGAACCAGCCGGTCCCCATCACGTCCGAGAGAGCGAGGAGGCTGGGGACCAGGTCCGCGGGGGGGACCTCCGGCGTGGCCACGAGGGTTCCGTCGGCGAGCGGTACCCGTAGGCGGCCGGCCTGCGCGCCACCGACGAACTCGCGGTGCTGGCACGAGGTCTGGTATCCCGCTCGGCAATTGGGGCACGTGTTGTCGGACGCGAAGAAGGACCCGATGACGAACTGACCTGGCTTGACTGTTCGGACAGCGCGCCCACCTCCTCGACGATGCCGCAGTACTCATGGCCCATCGGCGTGGAATTCGCGACGGGGCTGATGCCTCGATAAGGCCAGAGATCCGAGCCGCACACGCAGGCGGCGGAGATTCGGACGACGGCGTCCGTCGGCTGCATGATCGTGGGGGTTGGCACCTCCTCGAAGCGGATATCCCTGGTTCCGTACAGCACTGTTCCTCGCATGGCCATCTCCTCTCCTGCTCGAATCCGTCTCGCGACAACCACACGAGACAGCATGCTTCCCGGTACGTCGGCGGACCAGACGTGGTCGAGCCAAGAGGCTGAGCGGCGAGTGTTGCCGTGGTCCTGGGCGGGTGGCGAAGTTGCTTGACCGCGCCACCTGCCCCGAGGGCGACCGTCAGGGCAGACAGGCAGGGAATTGCACGTGCGTGTCGAGCGTGCCGGACTGGACCGGAACCGTCACCTCGACGGAGTCGCCGACCTGATCGGTCAGCCTGAAGGTCGCGTTCGGACCGGCGGTGACGCCGGCGGGCGGCGACCAGATGCCGCGCAACCCGTCGGTGCCCCGGGTGAGGCTGGCGTACGTCCCCTGCCCCGTCTTGAATTGCACGGATTCGACGGGTAACCGCGTTTCGAAAACGTAGATCGCAGGAACGCCGCCGGTCGTCTGGAATCTGAGCTTGATCGTGCGCGCCGCGCCGCACGGCACGACCCAGGCCTTGATGCGGGGATTGCTGCCGTTCGGCATGAGCAGGTCATGCACAGCGTCGTCGACGGCGAAGGCGTGGTCACCTGCAACGACGGTAGCGCCGATGGCGTCTATGATCTCGACCTCAGCGGCGGCCGTGGGGTCGCTCGCGTTCTCGACGTGAAGGCAGGCGCCGCAGGTCGGCATGCTGTTGAAGAGTGTCGCGTCGACGGCGGCGTAATACCCGGTCGCCGGCAGCTCGGCGTTGGGGAACCCGCATTCACCCTGGCCGCTCCCCTGGCTGTGCGGACCGGCGCTCAGCCTGTACGCGGTGCCCGTCCAGTACGTCGTGGACGCCGGGCACTGCTTGGCCTCGGGCACGCCGCCGTCCTGGCCGGCACCCTGGCCGTCGCCGTGCCCCCCATCTTGGCCGCCGCCGCCCGTGCCCGGCGCCGGCGCGCCAGCACCACCGCCCGGCCCGCCGCTACCGGCGGCGTCCGCCCGGGGCCGGTAGTCATGGATGCCCACCACTTTCTGACACGCCATCGACGCCAGGACCGACGCCGTCGCCAGCGCGAAGATGCGCACCGGCCTCACCATGCTCCGCGCCACAGCCGGTATGTTGCGGCTCCTGCACCGAGCAAGCCGAGCGGAAGCGTAATGTTCGCGATCCAGGCGGACGTTAGGCCCGGGGTGCACGGCTGGGTGGCGTTCCGACAACAATCATCGCGCTCACTCCACTCGGAGAACGCGCGCAAGCCGAACACCACGCCGACCGCGACCAGCGCCACACCAGCGCCACCGATGGCCAGCGCGGTCCCGCGTCGCCCCCACCAGGACTTTTGGGACGTTGCCTCGAGCGGCAGCGGCCCAAGCGGCGCCACCACGTTGACCGCGGAAGGGGTCGAAGCCGCGGGCAGCGGCGGCGCCATGAACGTGATCGCCACCGTCAGACGCTGCCCGTCGCCGGCGAAGGTCAGCACGCGCACGAACGGGGACCGGCCCGCAGCGGTCGCCACGACCCGATGCGCGCCGGGATCGATCGGCGCCTCGACGTCCCAGGCAGCGGCGGCGATCGTCCTGCCGTCGATCGTGACCTCCAGCCCCGGGACGCGGGCCTCGGCCGGAACATGAACGGTCAAGTACGAAAGGCGGCGCTCCAGCTCGGCGATCCGTTCGCCGGCGAACCGCACGCGGTCCGGACGATTGCGGCGACGGGCGGCCAGCTCAGCCTCGCGATACTCAGCCCAGGCCGAGGCCAGCTTCCCCTCGGCCTGGTGGCAGGCGGCGAGGTTGAGCAAGGTCCCCGTCGCCGGATCCAGGAGCTGGCTCTTGGCGAATTTGGCGCAGGCCTCGGGGACTCGCCCCGCCGACATGAGTGCCCGCCCCGCCTTGAACAAGGTCTCGGCCAGCTTGGCGTCGTCGGCGCGGGCCGGCTGCTCGGCAACGCCACTCGCCGCGGCGAGCGCCAACGCCGCCCAGACCAGGCCACCGGCCGCGCGGGAGCGGTCGCGCGTGCGCCCGCCGCCCCGGGTGTTCACCAGCTCGATGCCGCGATTGTCGCACGCCTCCGGGTCATAGTCTCTCTTGCAACGGATCTACTGGGCGGTGGTGCGGATCTGCGCGAGCGGCGCGGGTCAATCTCTTCCGCGGCCGTGCCGACGGTGGGAGGGGGGGCGTGGCCCTGGGGCTCGACTCCGTTTCGCGGGGCGGTATCCCCACGGCGACGACTTCGACCCGGGCCGCCGACGCGACGTGGTCGGCGCGAGCGCTAGGCGCAACCACCGGCGCGGCGGTGGAGGCCGAACGATGCAGCCGCAGGCGGGAACCGAACAGCGCCAGCGCCACGCCCGCGACCAACGCGCCCACGCGCAGCGCCGTCCCCCGCGGCCGACGGTTCGGGCGCAAGGAGGTCGCCGGCTCGACTTGCGCCGCACCAAGCCCCCAGTCTGGTGTCCAGGGACGCAAGGCCTCGCGCAAGTGCGCCACACTGGGCATCCGGAGCGCGACGTCCTTCTGCAGGCAGGCTGCTACGACCTCGCCAAGCGCAGCCGGGACGTCGCGACGGCGACTCACCAGCGAGGCGGGAGGATCTTCCGACAGCAAGGCCGCGATCAACTGGGGCAGCGTGGCCGCCGTGAAAGGACGTTCTGCGGTGAGCAACTCGAACAGGATCGTCCCGAGGGCCCAGACGTCGGCGCGTGCGTCGGCTTCAGCCGACGCTCGGAGCCGTTCGGGCGACATGTAAAGGGGCGTGCCGAGCAGCGCGCCGGTGTCGGTGGTCGACGTCCCCGTGACCCGCAGCGTCGGATCGTTGATGATCTTTGAAACACCGAAGTCGAGAATCTTGACCAGCGGCGCGCCGTCGACCGCGGTCGTCAGGAAGAGGTTCTGAGGCTTGAGATCTCTATGCAGGATGCCCGCCGCGTGCGCCGTTTCCATTCCGGCGCAGACCTGGGACACGAATCCGACCGCTCGCTCGACCGGAAGCGGGCTCTCATCGCGAATGACGGCCGAGAGGTCCCGCCCTTGCAGGAGCTCCATGACCAGGCAGTGTCGTCCGAGCTCGTCGACGTCGACGTCGATGACCTGCGTGACGTGTGGCGTTCGCAGGGCCGCCGCCGCGCGTGCCTCGGCGAAGAACCGTCGCGCCGCGCGCTCGTCGTTCTGGACATGAACGGTCAACACCTTGATTGCGACCGCCGTGCCCAGCTGCTCGTGCCGGGCGGCGAAGACGACGCTGGTCCCTCCTCTTCCAATGACCCCCTCGACGCGGTACTTGCGGAGAAGCAGATCGCCCGCGCCGATATTGGGGCCATCCCTGACTACGCCAAACGAACTCATCGAGGGATCAAACCTTGACGTCACGTCGCCCCTACAAGTTTAGCTCACACTGCAGGGGGCTGTCCCGCGCGCCGTCAGGGGCATGCGCCAGGAAGGTGACGACCATGTCACGCGAGCAGGGCGTCGGCAACAGCCTTGATGGATCCGAACCGCGCCGCCGGGTCGCGGTCCAGGCAGCGCAGGATGACGGCCTCCCAGGTGGGGTCAGAGATCGCGCACGCGCCCGCGCAGTGAGGGCACGGTTCCGCGCAGCCGGAGGTGGACGGCCTCGGCGTCGCTCACCCCGGCAAAGGGGAGCGCACCCCCGGTGACCATCTGGTAAAGAACGACCCCCAGTGCGTAAACGTCGACCGCGGTCGTCACGGCGGCTCCGGCGAGCTGTTCCGGGGCAGCGTGCGTCATGGTCCCGAGTATCGTGCCTCGCAGGGTCGTGGCGTCGGCGCCGGCGAACAGGTCGGGTTGCGCCGCGCGCGCGAGGCCGAAGTCGGTGATGACCGCCCGCGGCATCCCACTGCCGGTTTGCCCACTGCCGGTCTGATCGAACACCAGCAGAACATTTTCGCCCTTGAAGTCACGGTGGATGATCGCCATTCGATGCGCCGCATCCAGTCCGGCGCAAAGTTGTTCGATGACGTGCCGCTCTTGTCCCGACGGCAAGCGGCCGCTGGCCCGCAGCTGTTGCGAGAGTGTCGGCCCCGGGAGGAGCTCCATCGTGAGGAACAGAAGGTCGGCGTCGCGCCCCATGTCGAAGAGGCGGCAGACGTTCGGGTGCGGGATCCGCCGCGCCAGCAGGACCTCGCGCTTGAGGCGCCGGTTCGCGCGGTCGTCGGCCGCAAGCTCCTCCGACAACACCTTCAGCGCGACGCTCTCACCAAGGAGCTGATCTTCGACCTCGTAGACCTCCCCTATCCCTCCGCGGCCGATGAGGCGCTTGACGTGATATCGATCGGCCAGGCGTATTCCGGGGGTCAGGCGCGGCGCCGTGGCCCGACGGGGCGGGGGCAACGGACGCGTCACGGACGCGGCGCGGGGCCGGCGTGACGCCGGCCGCGCCCGCCCCGACGGTCGGGGCATCAACAGGGCGACGACGGTCCGACAGACCTCACATGCGTCGATGTGCGCATCGAGCTGATCGACGCCCGCGATCCCCAGCTCGCCGCGGCTGAAGGCCAGGAGGGATGTTTCTGACGGACATGAAGGCGGCATCGGGACCCCAAGACGTCGAGGCTGGCTCTATACTATGTCAGCATCGTGGATCCTGAGAGTACCAGTCCAGCGGCATCCGCTTCAGCGTCGCTGGTGCGGTTGGTAATGTCGCAGGGGCGTGACGCGTTCCCGGCGATCTCGCTCTCCGAGGCGGAGGTAGCGGCGCGGCTGCTGCCGGTGGAAGAGGCAATCTCCGCCGATGCGGTCAGGAGCAACGCGCGAGACCTGTATCTGGCGGCCGCATGCGCCGCCGGCGATCAGGCTGCCCTGTCGATCCTGGAGGCCGGTCCCCTCCGCGAGATCCCCGACTTCGTGGCGCGGATCGATTGTTCGGCCGACTTCGGCGCCGAGGTCGCTCAGCTGGTTCGGCAAAAGCTGCTGGTCGCACCGGCACCGGGGCAGCCCACCAAGATCGGCGAGTACCGCGGCTCCGGCCCGCTCGGTGGCTGGATCCGAGTCGTCGCCGTCCGGGTCGCGCTGGATCTGCGGCGCGAGCGGTCAACGGCTGGACGAGCCGGCAGCGAGCCGATGGATGTCGCCGCCGCGGGGGCCGATCCCGAAATCGCGGTGTTGCGCGATCTGTATCGGGACGCCTTTCGAGAGGCGCTGCATGCGGCGCTGGGGGATCTGCCGGTGCGAGCGCGAAACCTGCTGCGGTTTCACTTCGCGGAGGGGCTGACGCTCGACGGCCTGGCGACGTCGTATCGCGTGCACCGCGCCACCATCGCGCGCTGGCTGGCGCAGGCGCGGAACCAGCTGCTCGAGCGCACCCGGCATCACCTGGGCGCCGCCGTGGGTGCCTCCGGCGAGGAGGTCGACAGCATCGTCCGCGTGCTTGGAAGCGACATGGACGTCAGCCTCAGCAAGCTCCGCTAGCCTAGGCAACGCAGCGCCAGCCGACGCTATGGCAGACCCCGTACCACGGTCCGGTAGGCGGAGAGCATGCGGTCGCGCACCTCGTCATCATCGGAATCTGCTGTCGAAGGAGGGAGCGTTCTTCCCGGTTTGGTGACCACCAGAGCGATGTGCGTCCATTCGCTCGCGAAGTCATCGACAGGCAGGCGCAGATTCCCCCGGCTGGGATCGGCCAGGTAGATCTGGTCGCCGCGGATTTTCGTGAGCACGACAAAGTGCCTGTCCCCCAGGACGGAGAGGTGAACGAGCACGGGCAGCTGGACCTTTTGAAGCTGACCGATGGTCAGCCGAAAGCCGGCGCTCTCGTAGCCGCGGGCGGTCACGTAGTCGGCGAGGTCGAGCAACGAGAATCCTTGCTTCTTCCGGTCCTTCTGGTCCGCCGCCGGCAGGCTCTTGAGAACGGCATCCATGATCGCCGGTTCTGCGACCGGGTCGTCGAAGTAGTAATTCAGCAAGGTCGCGACAGCGGCAGCGCCGCAGGAGTAGTCGGAGGACTGCATCACGATCCGGTCCTCATGCAGCGATTTCCAGCTGCGGATCCTCTTCACCAGCGGCCCGCCGCCGAGGGGCCGACTGTCCTGCGCGTGGTGGGCGCACGAGGAGGCAAGCAGGCAGAGCACGAGACACACGATGGTTCGCACGGCAGTTAAAACCGATGCGAGATGGACGATCCGAGCACCACGGCGGCAGCGTCCGTATTGATGGGAAAGGTGACGGCGGGCGACACGTACCAGGATTTGGCAATCGCATAGATCATTCCGGTGGTCATGGTCATGGGTTCGGCTTCCGAATCCACGATGGGTTTGTCAGCCACGCGCGACGGGGCTTGCCACCCCCCGTGAAAACTCGCCAGCAGCGAGACCCTGGTGTTGACCGCGAAACCGAGGCCGAACACGTATCCCCAGAAATCACCCGATTCGGTGAGCTGGCCCGCGATGGTCTGGTCGAATACGTGGCCATACGACGCGCCGACGACGATGCTCACCGGGTCAGACGTCTTCACCATGCTTACCGCGACGTTGAATGCTCGGGACCCCACATGAACTCTTCCGGCCTGGTCGACAGACTTGCTGGAAGTCAAACCGAGCGGAAGCGACAAGCCCGCAGAGAGCATGACATCGGGCCACCACCGGGCTGCGCGGAGGACCTGCAGATTGAGGCCGCCTGTGACGTCGCCAAGTCGGATGTTCGTCGACACTTGTTCGCTCGAGTCGGCGTACGAGTACGCGTGCTCCTGGTTCAAGACCAAGGGAGCGGACAGGGTGGCCTGGAGGAACGAGACGATTCCGACCGACAGCGCCAACGACGCCTGCCCATCGCGAGAGTAGGTCAGACGATTCTGCGTCGGATCGTATACGCGGTCATACAAGTACAAGAAGCTGAGATCGATTTCGATCTCGCGACTGGCGAGCAACACGGACACGTGTCGCAAAAACAGACTGTGCGCGTCCTCTTCGTCGTCGACCGCCTTGCCGATCTGGTGGTTTTTGGCGTTCTTGCTGTCGGTGTTCTCCTTCTTGTCGTTAGCGACAGCTGCCTCGGCGGTCGGCTTCGCGGCTGTCGGTGACGGCTTCTCGGGTTCAGCAGAAGCCTCCTGTTTGGCTGGCTGCTCCGGTTCGCGCCGCGCTGGGGTGTCGGTCTCTGGCACGGTGACCGGGCCCATCGACACGACGCTGGACAGCGACAGCCTCCGCAGCTCCGCGGCGGCGATGTAAACCATCTGTCCGTGTCGCGCCGTGCGAATGCTGACGTTCCCCTTCAGCCGTTCTCCTGCTTCGGTCTCAACCGCGTACGGCACCCGTGAATCAAGCTTGACGATTCTATTGGTGCGGAAGCTCAAGGTCTGGGCGGAGGCGACGCGCATGTTCGTCTCCCGATGATTCAGCGACAGCAGCTCACCCTGCAGGTGCTTACCGTTGCGCAACACGACACTGAGAGTGCCCTCGTTCTCGGCGCGCGAGGGGCGCGCCACAAAAACACTTCCGACGCTCAGTGCAACGAGCAGGAGCCGCTTCGTCAACCACCGTGGACATGTCCTTTTCATCTACTCCCTTGACGGCGCCCAACAGTGATCGTCGCAAACAACACAACACAGCGAGCCGCTGGCCCAGTCGCACCGGCGCGCAGCCTCTGCCCCGACGTGTCAATCGTCGAGGAATGGGCCACCGCTCGCCATTTCCGTTAGCGCGCGCGAACCGGAGAAGCAGGACGCACCCGCCACCTTTCAGGGCGGCAGTTCCGTCCGCCTGGTGACCCGTCCGGACAGAAGAAGATGACGGGATTTCGAGGAGTGGAGGCGCTCACGCTTCGGATGCAATTCATCTGAAACCGAGAGAGCTTCGCCGGATCGGCCGCCTGCGCGGCTCTCGCGAGACCCGCCAGGCTGAGAGCACAGAAAAGAATCGTCTTGATGCGGGCCATTGCTTTCACCGTTCCTTGTCTAAGTTCTGGCGTCGGCCCAATCGGGGCCACCTGCCCCGTCAGTTGGCGGCGCAGGCTTGGGAGCACCATCTGTCCTCTGACGGGGCCCGGCGTTCACCGCCGCAAACAAAACCGACCAGTGGTAGGCCAGCGACCGTTTGGGGCGGTGCGGCGGCTTCAGGGCATTGCGCTCAGATGCACATCGAGCTGGCTGCCATCAACGGATCTCTTGGCCGTCCCTATGCGCCGTTGCGTCATCCGAAAGAACGTCGCTCAGCCGCTCTTTTCTTTGCGACGGTCAGCGCGCAATCCCGTCAGGGGGGCAGATGGGTTGTTCAAAAGCCTGCCCCGCCAAGTGACGGGACAGGTGGATCCGCTCCGGATCCGACTCCCCAACACCCGAAACCAAAGGTGACCCAATGACCATCATCAAGAAGCTCGCCCTCTGTGCGCTCGCCCTCTCGGCTCTGGCTGGCTCTGCGCACGCAGCCGCCCCCGCCCCCGCCCCCGCGTCCGTCCCCGCCCCCACGCCGCTCTCTCGCACTGAGATGACGAACATCCGAGGCGAGGGCAGCAGCACCTACATCAGCTACGGTGCTCTTGGCAAGAACGGTGTCCCCTGCAGCAGGAAGGGCTCGAGCTATACGAACTGTCAGCCCGGCGCCGAGGCGAATCCGTACACCCGGGGCTGCAGCGTGAGCAGCCGCTGCGCGAGGCAGTAGCAGCTTCTCGCCGCGGCCGGTGACCGAACGTGCTGCGCGCACGTCGGTCCGGCCGCCGGAAGCGATGTTCGATTCAACTCACAGGCGTAGGCGCAATAAGCGGGCGGTTGTCCCCGAGAGACGGCCCGCCCTCTTTGACGAGGGTCAGTGCGTTTTCGCAGGGCGGCTGGCGGCGGCGACGGCCGCCGAAACTTGGGCCGCCCGCCGGCTCAACATCGCACCCAGGAGGTTGAACTCGAAAAATGATCGCGCCGAATCGAGCGGCGACGTCAGATCGTCGTGCAGGTGGCCCCACGCGAGGCGCCCCTTTCCGCCTCGGAACGTAAACGTCAGGGGGTCACCTTTCTTCAGGCCGGCCGCGAGCCCGCCTGCGATCGACGGCAGCTCGTCGAGGCCGAGCAGGTACAGCTCCCGGCGCAATGTCTCTTTTGGCAGCAAGCGCGAGAGGAACGTCACACGAAGCTGCCAAGCTCCCCGTTCCAACAGCGCGGCCAGCGATTGACCGGCGAGCGCAGTGTTGCCCGCATCCAGCGAACGCAGCTCGGCGCGGACCAACATCGTCTTGGTACCCTTGGTGGCGACGCCGACCGATACGTCGGCGAAGGCCGCGCCCGGCTTCAGCGACGGTGGGTGCCCTGCGAGGTTGTCCTGCACCTCGATGGGGTTTCCGGAGATGGTGTAGCCGGTCGCGGTGTCGGTGGCGACGCGCAGCAACTGGTCGCTGGTGACGATGACCTTGTCGGTCTTCCCGTCGTTGTACGCGACGTCGAACGGTTCCAGCTCGGCGGCGGTCAGTGTGCCCGGTACGGTCCAGTGCCGGTGCAGATCGGTCGAGATGTTGGCACCGTTCTTCTGGACCGTGAGGTGCACGGCCAGCGGAACGCGTGCGCCGTCCTGGCCCTTGGCGGTACCGAGCAACGTCAGATCCGTGATGGTCTGGTTCGTGGTGTAAAGGTGCGCGTCGACGATAGTGATGCGATGGCGCGTGCGATCGATCATCACGGTCGACATGCCCTCCACGTCCAACACGAGCCGGTTCGAAGCCTGGTCGCCCCGCGTACCGACACCGGCGAGGGGCGAGCGAACCCGCCCATCGAAGTAGGTGATGCCGTCCCCAGAGACGACCAGCGGACCGGGGTCCGGGGCCGCCAGAGCGCTGCCTAACCGGAAGACCATCGACGCCCCAGCCAGCGCCGCTACGAGCATTGCCCTCGGCCGCATCAGATTCCTGGCGGGGATGGCGGCGTACGGGCGAACGCCGCGCAGAAGTAGGGCGCCACCTACTTTCCCATTCCGTGGCTGGTGAGGAAGTCGAATACGGCCTTTTCGGCATCGGGCCAGGTCGAGTTCGTGAAGCCGTGGCCTGCCCCGACCACCAGATGGAGGGTGGCATCGGCACCTACGGCCTTCAGCGCGGCCGTCAGCTTTTGGTTCTGGTCGACCGGCACCGTGGGGTCGCCATCTCCCTGCACGGTCAGCAGCGGCGGAATGTCCTTGCGGACGTAGGTCATGGGACTCATCCGCATGGCGATGGCGTCGCGGTTGGGCGTGTTCGCTGGCAGCCACTTGATCGCGAACGAGATGCCGCGTTTGATCAAGTCGGCCACGTCCGTCGGGCCGTAGCCATTGACGATGGCGGCGATCCGGAAGTCCGTGGGGTTGACGGGCCCGGCCTGCGCCGCCGCGGTCGCCATGCCCACCATCAGGGCCAGGTGGCCGCCCGCGGAGCCGCCGGACACGACGTACTTGGTGCGATCCACGTGATAATAGTCGAGATGATCCCAGAACCATTTGGCGGCCAGCAGCGCATCCTCCACTGCCGCGGGGGCGATGGCCCCGGTGGAGCTGCCGTCCGCCCGGCGGTACTCGGCCGTGACGACGACGAAGCCGTGAGACAGGTAGCGCTCGATCCAGAAGGGTGCGCCGGTCTTGTCGCTCCCGGTCCAACCACCGCCGTGGAAGAAGATGACCCCGGGAAGGGTCTGGGTGCCGCCCGGGCCAGCGCCCTCCGGGTACAAGACGTCGAGCCGCTGCGCTGGCAGGGGACCATAGATCACGTTGCCTTCGACCTTGTAGCCCGCCGGGGCGGGTTCGATGGGCGAGTGGGAGCTCTTGTCCTGGACCGGTGGTGCCACGTTGCTGCTTCCATCCCGCGCACCGCCGCCACCCGTACCGTCGGCCGCAGCGTCGGGCTTCGTGCTGCCTCCCGTCCCCGCATCTGTGGCTGTGCTGCCACCCGAGGCGCTCCCGCCGCTTCCGCCGGCGCTTCCGCCGCCGCTGCCGCCGGTCGTCCCTGTTCGTCCGCCAGTGACCGCCGCGCTCGAACCGCCCGCTCCACCGGTTGAGTTCCCCGAGGTAACACCGGCGCCGCCTCCGGTGCTGCCACCGGTGCTCGACGTGCCGCCGGTCGCCTCGCCGCGACCTGCAGAGGAGCCGCATCCGACCGCCATCAAAAGCGCCAGGGCGGGACCGAGCAGTTCCATGCGGCGCACGTGTGCGGGATTCGCGGTCTCGTCACCTCGAGGCATAAGAACTCCCCTCCATTGCTAGATCATTCATCCGCTAGACCAAGGGCCCCACTGGGCCTTAATGCTCACAAAAAGCGAGCAGATCTGGTGGATGTAAGACTTCCCGGTTGCGGGGGGCACCACAATAGACCATGCGCGCGGGTTTTGGGAGCATAAATCCTCCGTAAATCCGAGAGGATCCGTCAACTTGCCGCCGCCCCCGGGCCTCCTCGGCGGTCGAACCGCCCCGCGCTTCGTGCTCGAGTCCCTACCTTCCGAAGCGCGATCAACCACTGCGCGAGGCAGTAGCAGCTTCTCGCCGCGGCCGGTGACCGAACGTGCCGAGCGCACGTCGGTCCGGCCGCCGGAACCAGCAACACGGCGGGCAGCGCCGCGCGAGAGGCGGACGGGGTCGCTCGCCACGGAGGTCGCTGCGTCCGAGGAAGACGCGGCGACGCCCGCCGCCAAAGAGGGCCTCCCGGTCGACCGGGCTGCGCCGCACTCGATCGCCCCTGCTCAAACCCGCCCAGGCGTTCGCCCCGACCCTCGGCCGGCCACCGGCCCCCCTATCGGACACACCCGGTCTACCGTTCGTGTCGGCAGTCTCCGCTTACTGCCTCAACGCGGTGCGGGTGTCACGGGATCTTCGGCGGATTGTACGAGTTCAGGAACACGTCGAGCGTCGCGCAGGTTCCGTCGCCGTTGATCTGGAACTGAACGTATCCGTCGCCCTTGAGGGACCGCGCATTGGAGATCATCTTCGCGTCCCTGGTCGTGCAGGTCTTGCAGGTTCCCCACGCGCACGCCGAGCAGGTGGCGCGGGCGCCCGAACTGTCCGACGTGCTCGAGCAGCCGATGTACTGGCTCGCGTCGGGCGAGTTGCGGGCCGAGCCCAGGGCGCCGGCCGCGAGAGTCGGCTCTACGAACACTTGATCCTCGTATTTGTTGCCAGCATGCGCCACAAACAAGAAGCCGGACACGAGAGCCACGAGCACCGGCACCCCAACGAACATTGCGCGTTTCATCACGTTTGCCTTTCAGCTGAAGGGTTACGGGAGCTTGGGCGCGGCGTACGAATAGTTTTCCACTTTGATGCTGGTACAGTCGTCTTCGCTGTTCCATGAAAAGGTCAGGAACGAATCGCCCCTGAGTGACTCGGCGATGCTGATCAATGCCGGATCTTCGGTCTCACAGGAGCCCCTGACCGTACTGCCGCCGGTAAGAGAACGATTGGATGCCGCAGAGCAGAACAATTCTGTGCTCGAGCCGGTGGGCGTCATGTTGGTCGAAATCGTGCAACCTATCCCCTCTGCCGTATCGGTGCTGTTTCTGGCCGTCGCGAGGGAGCCCGACGCCGTCGACGTCGTCGCCCCCAATGTCACGACGACGTTCTTGCTCTGTTTGGAACCTGCTCGCGCCGCGCAAATCGAGATGACACCAGTCAATGTCACCGTTGCCAGCCCAACGGCCATTCGGCGCGTCTTCGATATTTTCATGATGGCTCTCCTCTTCAAAATGGCACGCGTTCTTCACTGAGCTGCAGGGACAGGTCCCCGCGGTTGACGGCGGCGGCGATCTGACGCGCCAACGTCTGAGCGTTTTCGGGGGTGAGATGCCGGAAGACTTCATGCATCTCCACGGCGTCCTTATCCGTCCAACGTTTCGCCGACAAACCGGCGCGCATGAGCTCTTGACCGCGGCTCAACGCCTGCAGGTTCTCCGCTGTTGGCGCGGCAGGGGTTTCGCGGTCGACGGCCAGTTGCGTACCGCCGCCCACGCGGGCCGCGGCAATGGCGGACGCAACTTCGGCTCGAGCGATCTCCTTGACCTGCAACGAAGACAGGGACGTTCCTGCAGGGCACGAGGTCGTCTGTCGGGTGGCGAGCCGCGCGACCTGCTCGCTCAAGTCCTCGAGCACCGCCTGTTGGGCGCTGACCTCCTTCACGAGATTGTCGCGACGGAGTGCGGGGATAGACGAGCTGGCAGCGAGGCTGAGGGAGAGCCCGAGCCCCGCTCCCATGGCATAGAGAAAGTGCTTTCTTTGCATCACGTCTCCCGGGTTACTTGGGAATCCAGTCCGAGTAGTTGGATACGGTGATCGAGTCGCATGTGCCGTCGGACCGGACGGTAAACGACAGAAACGAGTCGCCCTTCAGGTCGTGGACCAGGTCTCGCTGATCCGTGGTCCTCGCAACGCAGGTTTTGGTCACGCCGGATGCATTCTTCGCGCGGCAGACCATCGTGCGAGAACCGATCGATCCCGAAGCGTCGCACCCGATATATTGCGTCGAGTCGGAGCTTCGCCGGGCGGAGCCGAGCGAACCCGAAGCGGCCGTGGAAGTGACGGACACGGCTGCTGTCTGCCGCCGTCCCGCCTGGGCGGCGCCCAGCAGACCGGCGGCCACGAGGCCCGCCGCAGCGATTCCGACCAAGTAACGTTTCATGGCATCTCCTTGTCGTGACTATGCGGTTTCAGAACGGCAGCGCGAGGTCCGTGCGCATCTGCCCATTGTTCAGGGCATCGATGACTTGCCGGCGCAGGCTCTTTCTTTGGTCGCGCGTCATCAGGGGTATGAGGTTGTGCAGGAGGCCTGCGTCAGATTGCCCCCAGACCTGCGCCGCAAGCGCCGCAGACACCAGTCGCTGACCGCTCGCGTACGCTTCCTCGCTCCCGGGCAGGTCGGCGGGCCCTTGGGTCACCGTTTGAGCGTGCCCGGCCGGCGCCCACGTGGGGTTGCGCGAGGCCCCGGAAGTCTCGATGTCAGGGATTCCAAGCGGCGGCGGACAAGGAGCCGCGTCCATCGCAACCGTCCGGTCGAGCACCCGGCCGAAGGCCAACATCGCTTCGTGTCGATGTTCGAGCGCGTGCCGCAGGCCGCGGTGATAGCTTTCGCAATAGGCGACGCGCCCCACGACGGCGCCGCCCACCGTCGCAAGCGTGAGGAGCCAGAGTGAGCGCTCCCTCAATAATGAGCTCATCGGCTAACGGCTCTTCGGCGCAATCCGTGAGTCGTTGGTCACGCCGATGAAATTGCAGATCCCGTCGGGAGTGGAGCCAATTTGGATTAGCGAGTCGCTGGCAATTGACCGGATGGTGCGAATGAACCCGGGGTCGAACGTGCCACAGCGCAGGAATGTTCCGGCGGCGTCCTCAACCCAGCATTCCCCGTTTCCTTCATACGAAATCGTGCAGCTAATAGCCTGGGTTGCGTCGGCGCTCTGCCGCGCGTCGCTCATTGCCCCACCAGCCGCCAAGCTGTCTAGCGAAACCCAAGCCGTGTTGGCTGTCTTTTCACCGGCCTTCGCCCGATACACACCGAACGACAGGCCTCCGACCACGAGGATTGCCAGGACAATCATCCGTTTCATCGTCACTCCTCCCTTTTGCGGCGACCGCTTGATCTCTACTTCGCACCGTCTAGGCAAACGGACGCGGAGACAGGTATTCCCACCCATTCGTCGAATTCTTTTCACCGTCGCGACGTTCCTAGTCCGACGGCCTGAAAAAGCTCGACTGATCGCTCCGCCCACGGAAACATTTCCCACCGCGATCGTTCGGGTAGCGTACGCGAACCCACAAACTCACATATTTAGAGAGGGGAGACTCATGGGACCACGATTTTCCATCACGACGACCTGCCTCACGCTATCGACTTTGGCGGCCCTGGCCGGGACGGCCTCGGCAGCGGTGACCGGAACCTTGTCGTGGGCGGTGCAAGCAGGGACCACCGGATACCAGGACCCTTCGGCCGTCGTGGATACAGCCGGAAATGTCATCGTGAATTCCCTCTATGACCCCAACGTCACCAAGTACAACTCGGCTGGGCAGGTCTTGTGGTCGACGAGCCCAGCCATCATGTATCGAGGTCAGCTCGCCGGGTCCCTCTCCGGCCATGTGGCGCTCGATTCCGCGGGCAACATCTATGTCTCCTCGCTGATCTCTTATGTCGACGCTTCGTCAATGGCCTCCGCCCTCGGACTGGCGAAGATCTCGCCTGCCGGGACGGTGCTGTGGACGAACAGCTACACGATCGGTTCGGGCGGCGAGCACATGGCGGGTGGTCCGGTGGTCGTTGGCACGAACGGGAGCGTCTACGTGATCGGAACGAGCGCCAATTTTTCGCAGCCCACCGCGCCGGTAGCAATCTTGAGAGTCAATGCCTCGACTGGCGCGTTCCAGAACAGCCTTCGATCGCCGCCGCCCAGTACCGTTGATTACGGGGGCAACATGCCGGACTCCGTGCTGGTCCTGGACTCTGCCAACAATGTGTTCTACGGCGGTCCCGAAGGGATCCGGAGCTATTCGTCAGACTTGCAGACGCTGCGGTGGGCGAGTAGCCAAGTCGCCGTGCGCGCCGCGCTGGTCGATGCAAGCAACAATCTTTATATCGCAGGCTACATCGACAACGGTCCCGGAGTCGACGACAACCCGGTCGTCAGACGCCTGAACAGCGCGACCGGGGCGCAGGCCTGGGAGGCGCGCACTCTTGGCCCGCCGCCCGGGGACCGGGAGACGAACGGTTTCAACGCGCTAGCCCTCGACAGCCGCGGCCAACTGTATGCGGTTGGCGCTCAAAACATAAACGCGCAGACCATGTACAAGTTGGACGCAGCCACCGGGGCGGTCAGCTGGTTTCGCGGCGACGGAGGGTTGGACATGGCGGTCGCCCTGGACGCAAACGACAACGCGTACGTATCCGGAACGACGGCAGGCGACGCGCTCGTCATCGTCTATGATCCTCAGGGGCATGTGCTCTGGAGCCAGCTGTACAATGGTCCCAGCAATATGGACGATACGTTTGTCCACATCGCCGTCGATAACCGCGGGGGTGTCTATGCTGCCAGTGATAGCCGCACCGGCACGGCTCAAGCTGACAGGATTCCCCAGCTCGTGAAGTACAGCGAAGCCGGGATCGTATTTGGAGGCACTTATAGAGTCATCAACCGTAACAGCGGCAGGGCAATGGACGCTCTGAATCGCGGCACCGCGAACGGTACGCAGATTGACCAGTGGTCTTACAATGGTGGCACGAACCAGCGCTGGGCCGTCACCAGCCTCGGTTACAACCAGTACAAGATCGTTGGCGTCCAAAGCGGACGAGCGCTGGACGTCGCAGGCAGCGCCACCAGCAACGGCACGAAGGTCGAGCTGTGGGACTACAAAGGCAACAACAATCAGAAATACACGTTCGCGTCAACGTCGGGCGGGTATTTCCGGATCACGCCCGCGCATGCGACGGGATCGTGCATCGAGGGGGCCGGCTCCTCGACTGCCAACGGAACACTCGTCGACCTCTGGCAGTACAACGGCGGCAACAACCAGCAGTGGATCTTGCAAGCGCCGTAACGTGGCCGGGAGGGCGTCCCCTCGGGACGGGCGCCCCGCGAGGTTGGGCGGGCTGAATACGGACCGGCCCGTCCCCCTCGTGGAAGCCTCCCAGCACTAGGTGATCAAGTCCTTGAGGCGGCCCATCGCCTTCTGCAGGCCCTCGTTGTTGAGGCCCGGTACGACCCCATAGCCCTCGAACAGCGTCCCCAGCCGGATCGAGAAGCGTTCGAACTCGTCGGTGCGGCGTAGCTCGTCCAGCTTGGCGCGCTCGCCGAACAGCAGCAGGAACCCATTCATCGATCCGCCGTGGGGGGTCAGCGCGACGCGTTCGATCCGCTCGAAGTATCCCTGCGTCTGGAACTTGGTCAGCGCCATGTCACCCTCCTCCATGAAGTACTTCCAGGCGTCGTTTTCCTTGCCCGCGATGGGGCGGTTCCATCCAATGAACAGCAGTGCTGTGGCCATGGCGATTCTCCTTGTGGCGTCTACGTCTGCGAACGAACGCGGTCACGGGAAGATACGCCGGTGACGTCATCCTCCGCTCGAGCGGGTGTGATCAGTCGGGCAAGCCAGGAATGGCGCTAAGGACGGTTCAGAAACTCGGCCGTCGCTGAGCTGTCGCCCTTGGAGCCGCGCCGAGTTACCGATCCGTTCCGCCGCGCGGTGCCCAGCCTTCCCGCTAGGTAACCGCCTTCCGGCCATTCGGCGGAATCTCTGGGTGGCAAGATCCTTGCTGTTCAACCCAGATCGGAGAACATGTCATGAAGGCGGGCGGCTGGGTGATGGGGATGGTGCTCTGGGTGGCGGCGGGCAGCGCGCGCGCCGACAATCGGCAAGGCGGACTGGCGGGCATCGATGCCGCCATGAACGGGACGGGCCGGGTCGGCGATTTATCGCCCCGGGCGGAGGTGCCGGTCGGGGCGGCGCGCATTCCGGATGGGCGAGCCGTCGGAAACGCCCCCAAGGTGGCTCCCGCCAGCGGCGACCGCGAAGAGCCCACCCTGCCCCGGGCGACGGGCCTCTCGGAGCAGGAGTACCAGCAGACGGAAAGATCGGTCGCCAACTGCCGCATCGAGGTCGCGCGCAGGCGTCGAGTCGTTCCAGCCCAGGTCTCGGCCGGCACCGTGGTCGTTCGCTTCACCGTCGAACGGAGTGGTCGGGTGCGCGACGCGGAGGCGGTCTGGGCCGCCAACACCGACCTCGAGGTCGCCGCCTGCGCCAAGCGCGTCGTCAGCGAGTGGACCTTCTCGAAGCACGCATCGGGCGACATCCACGCTGAGCACTCGTATCGTCTGGGCGACGGTCGTTTCATGAGCCGCGCCGATAAGTCGTTGGCCGCCGTCTCGCAGTAGGCGTCCGCCAGAGACTATCCCCGCTCCGACTGTCTAGAGTGTCCGTCAGCGGTCCAACGGGTCACCGCTGCCGAGTAGCGTTCCGGGGTACTGCCAATCTGCAGCTTGAACTCGCGGATGAAGTGCGCCTGATCGAAGAAACCCAGGTCGTATGCCAGCGCGCTCCAGGCGACGACCTCGCCCGCCGCGACGCGAGCCGCGGCCTGTTGCACGCGGAACCGCCGCAGCATCCATTTGGGGGACACGCCGACGTGGCGTCTGAACAGGCGCTCAAGCGTCCGTACGGTCAACCCGGCGCGTGCGGCGAGCTGCGCGACGCGCAGCAGCTCGCGGTCGGCCTCTGCGAGGTCGACGGTCGCGTTGGCTTGATCGGAGTCGGCGTCACGGGCGGGGGCTCGCTCGCGCAAGAACTTTTCCACCCGCGTGATCTGTGCGCGTGGCTCGGTCAGGGCAAGTTCTGCGGCACGTGCGGCGTCCGCTCGTTCGCAAACGGCACCGACGAAAGCGGCAAGGAATCGGTCGCGATCAACTTGCACTGCCTGCAGGACTTCGACGAGTACGCCTTGGCCGTCGAGATGTTCGACGGCGCCGCGCTCTGACCCCTCTGAGGGCCGGCCCGACGAATGCGTCGTCCTCCGACTCTTCCCGCGCCTGCGGGCGACCTATCTTGATGCGCGACGAGGAGGACCGCGATGGCCATCAAGGAATACGAACA
Organism: uncultured Pseudomonadota bacterium; assembly: GCA_963737345.1. Taxonomy (GTDB): domain Bacteria; phylum Myxococcota_A; class Polyangia; order Fen-1088; family Fen-1088; genus JADGRB01. Next base: position 1,707,183 of record CAVTSM010000003.1, read on the forward strand.
GGGCACGGCATTTCCAGGGGTAATGGGACGAACCGTGGGAGAGTCGTCGCCCGCATGGCCGCAGCCGCTGCGGGCCAAGCCGGGAGCGCCCAACGTGCTCTATCTGGTCCTCGACGACACGGGGTTCGGACAGCTCGGCTGCTTCGGCTCGCCGATCCGGACGCCCAACCTCGACAAGCTCGCCGCGAACGGGCTGCGCTTCAACAACATGCACACGACCGCGCTCTGCTCGCCCAGCCGGTCCTGCATGCTGACCGGGCGCAACCATCATTCGAACGCGATGGCCTGCATCACCGAGGGCGCCACCGGCTTCCCCGGCTCGAACGGCCTCATTCCGTTCGAAAACGGATTCTTGTCGGAGATGCTGCTGGCCCACGGCTACAACACGATGGCGCTCGGGAAGTGGCACCTCACCCCCACCGAGCAGTGCAGCGCGGCCGGCCCTTACGATCGGTGGCCGCTTGGGCGCGGCTTCGAGCGCTTCTATGGTTTCATGGGCGGTGACACCAGCCAGTACTACCCGGACCTGGTCTACGACAATCACCAGGTCACGCCGCCGCGTACGCCCGAGGAGGGCTATCACCTGACCGAGGATCTGGTCGACCATGCGATCGAGTTCATCGCCGACGCCGGGCAGGTCGCACCCGAGAAGCCTTTCTTCATGTATTTCTGCACGGGCGCCATGCACGCGCCCCACCACGTGCCGCGCGCGTGGGCCGACAAATACAAAGGACAGTTCGACGACGGCTGGGACGCCTACCGGCAGAAGGTGTACGAGCGCCAACTGGCGCTTGGCATCCTGCCCCCGGGCACCAAGCTGTCCCCGCGCGATCCCGACACGGTTGCCTGGGACAGCCTGGGCGCCGACGAGAAGCGCCTCTACGCGCGAATGATGGAGGTCTTCGCCGGTTTCCTCGAGCACACCGACCATCAGATCGGGCGGCTGGTCGCGTTTCTCGAGCAGGTACAAGCGCTCGACAACACGCTGGTCATGGTGATCAGCGACAACGGCGCCAGCGCCGAAGGCGGGCCGCACGGGTCGATCAACGAGAACCTCTTCTTCAACAACGTCCCCGAGACGCTGGAGGATAACCTCAAGGCGATCGACGAGCTGGGCGGCCCGAAGTACTTCAACCATTACCCATGGGGTTGGGCCTGGGCGGGAAACACGCCGTTTCGCCGTTGGAAGCGCGAGACCTACCGCGGCGGCGCGTCCGATCCGTTCATCGTCCACTGGCCGTCGCGCATCAAGGCCCGGGGCGAGATTCGCAATCAATATGCGCACCTCATCGACATGGTGCCGACGGTGCTGGACGCTCTGGGCCTGGATGCTCCCAAGGCGGTTCGCGGCGTGACCCAGTCTCCAATAGAGGGCGTGTCGTTCGCGCAGGCCTTCGGGGACGCCAGGGCCGAGACCCGTCATCACACCCAGTACTTCGAGATGATGGGCCACCGCGCCATCTATCACGACGGGTGGCGGGCGGTCTGCCCGGTGCCGGGGCCGTCGTTCGCGGAGGCGGGCATGGGCTTCGGCGACCTGGCCATCACGGAGGACAAGCTGCGCGAGCTAGATGCAAAGGGCTGGGAGCTCTATCAGGTCGACAAAGACTTTTCGGAGACCAAGAACCTCGCCGCCGAGCACCGCGACAAGCTGATCGAGATGATCGCGCTCTGGTACGTCGAGGCCGGCAAGTACAAGGTGCTGCCGCTCGACGCGCGCGGCACCGCGCGCCTGGCCGCCGAGAGGCCGCAACTCGCGCCGCCGCGCAACCTGTACGTTTACTACCCGCGCACGTCCGTGGTCTCGAACCCGATCGCCGCGCACACTCTCAACCGGCCGCACAGCATCACCGCGACCGTCGACATCGCCAACGGCGCTGAAGGTGTCCTGGTCGCGCAGGGCGGTTCGACGGGTGGCTACGCGCTCTACATCAAGGATCACAAGCTGCACTACGCCTACAACTTCCTCGGCGTGCAGCAATTCCACGTCGTCACCGACACGACGGTCGGCGATGGTCGCCACGAGCTGCGCTTCGAGTTCGAACCGACCGGCAAGCCCGACCTGGCGCACGGGAAGGGAACACCCGCGCACGCGCAACTCTACGTTGACGGCCAGCTGGCCGGCCAGGGTGACCTGCCGATCACCATCCCGCTCAGCATCGGCATCACGGAGGGGCTGTCGTGCGGGCGCGACGATGGGTCCGGCGTGACGACCGACTACCGGGCGCCGTTCGCCTTCACAGGCCAGCTGAAGAAGGTCGTCGTCGACGTATCGGGTGAGCTTCTCGAGGACAAGGACGCCCAGATGCGTGCCGTCATGGCGCACCAGTGAAAAGCGGGTCCGGCCGCGACGACGAATGATGTTGCACGTCTTCTCTTCCAATCACAGCCTCTGGCCAGCGGGTTGCAAGGTTGCAACCTTGCAAGATCGATGGCCAGGAGAAGAGAAGAATGCCCGTAGGCGACGCGGATGCACATGCTCGACCGAAGAAGCTCGCCCTGGCGGGCGCGCCGGCCTCGACCGATCCCGTGTGCGGGATGGCTGTGCCGTCGGACGCGCCGCTCCGCGTGACCTTCGACGGCAAGACCTACCTCTTCTGCTGCCAGGGGTGCCTGGACCAATTCCAGAACGATCCCAGGCGCTTCGCGGGCCAATCGGCTGCTGCGGTTGCCACGGCTAGCGCTGCGGCACCGGCGACGAGCGGGACCGCCTACGTCTGCCCGATGCACCCGGAGGTCAGGGCGGCGGAGCCGGGCGCTTGCCCGAAATGCGGCATGGCGCTCGAGCCGAACACGCCGCCAGCGCCGGAGACGCGCACCGAATGGACGTGCCCCATGCACCCGCAAATCGTGCGCGCCCAACCGGGGAGCTGCCCAATTTGCGGCATGGCGCTGGAGACGCGGGCGATCACCGCCGAGGAGCCGGAGAACGCCGAGCTGGTCGACATGCGCCGCCGCTTTCGGATCAGCGTCGCCATCTCCGTTCCGCTGGTGCTGATCGCGATGGCCCACCTCCTGCCGTTCGCGGGCGTCGAGGCGCTGGTGATGAGCCGCGCCCGCCCCTGGCTCGAGCTGGCGCTCGCGTCGCCGGTCGTCCTTTGGGGTGGGTGGCCGTTCTTCGTGCGCGCGGTCGATTCGGTGCGGCGCCGGAGCCTGAACATGTTCACGCTGATTGGCCTTGGCGTCGCCGTGTCCTACGCCTACAGCGTGGTGGCGACGGTCGCGCCGGGCGTGTTCCCCGCGTCGTTCCGAGACGAAGCCGGGCAGGTGGGCGTCTATTTCGAGGCGGCGGCCGTCATCGTCACGCTGGTGCTCCTCGGACAGGTGATGGAACTGCGCGCCCGCAGTCAGACTGGCGCGGCCATCCGGGCGCTTCTCGGCCTGGCTCCGAAGCTGGCGCGGCGCCTTCGACAAGACGGCGGCGAAGAGGATGTGCCGCTGGCCGACGTGAAGGTGGGCGACAGGCTGCGCGTGCGACCGGGCGAGAAGGTGCCCGCCGACGGCAAGGTGGTCGAAGGGCACAGCTCCGTCGATGAATCGATGATCACCGGGGAGGCGATGCCCGTCGAGAAGGAAGCGGGCGCACGGGTCATCGGCGCCACGGTCAACGGCACCGGCGCGCTGGTCGTCGAGGCCGAGCGGGTTGGTTCCGAGACGCTTCTCGCGCAGATCGTGCAGATGGTGAGCGAAGCGCAGCGCAGCCGGGCGGCCATCCAGCGCCTCGCGGACGTGACGGCCGGCTACTTCGTTCCCGCCGTCGTGGTCGCCGCGCTGGTGACGTTCGTCGTCTGGGCGGTGGTCGGTCCAGAGCCGCGTCTCGCACACGCGCTCGTAAACGCCGTGGCGGTGCTGATCATCGCGTGCCCGTGCGCGCTGGGGTTGGCGACCCCGATGTCGATCATGGTGGCCACCGGCAAGGGGGCCACGCTGGGCGTGCTGTTCAAGAACGCGGAAGTCATCGAGACGCTCCGCAAGGTGGACACCCTGGTGGTCGACAAGACCGGGACACTCACCGAAGGGAAGCCCAGGCTGGTCTCCGTGGTCGCGCTGGCAGGCATCGACGAAAACGAGCTGGTACGACTGGCCGCCAGCGCCGAGCGGGGCAGCGAGCATCCTTTGGCTGCGGCCATCGTGACTGCGGCGGGCGCGCGTGGCATCCAGCTCGCGCCGATGGACGGCTTCGAGTCGCTGCCCGGCAAGGGCGTGCGCGCCCAGATCGGCGGGCGAAAGGTCGCGCTCGGCAACGCGAAGCTGCTCGAAGAGATGGGCGTGGCCAGCGGAGCGGCGGCCGAGCGCGCGGCCGCGCTCCGTGTGGATGGGCAGACGGTGATGTTCCTGGTCGTCGACGATCGGCTGGCTGGTCTGGTCGGGGTCGCTGATCCAATCAAGCAGACCACGCGCGAGGCGCTGCGGCAGCTCCACGCCGAAGGCATCCGGATCGTGATGCTCACCGGCGACAGCCGAACGACGGCCGAGGCGGTCGCCAAACAGCTGGGGATCGACGAGGTCGTGGCGGAGGTGCTGCCGTCCGAAAAGGCCGCCGCCGTCAAGCGGCTGCAAGCGCAGGGCGGGTTCGTGGCGATGGCGGGCGACGGCATCAACGACGCGCCGGCGCTGGCACAGGCGCAGGTCGGGATCGCCATGGGAACAGGGACGGACGTGGCGATGGAGAGCGCCGGCGTGACCCTGGTAAAAGGAGATCTACGCGGGATCGTGCGCGCCCGCGGCCTGAGCCGCGCCACGCTGGCTAACATCAAGCAAAACCTCTTCTTCGCGTTCGTCTACAACGCGTTGGGAATCCCGGTCGCCGCCGGCGTCCTTTACCCCTCCTTGGGGTTGCTCCTCACGCCGGTGATGGCAGCCGCGGCGATGTCGTTCAGCTCCGTGTCGGTCATCGCGAACGCGCTGCGGCTGCGTAAGGTCGACGTGTGAGCGAAGGCTAGATTGTGGTCGCTGGTCGAGCATCCGCTGGCCGCTGCCGCGAGAACGGACGCGCGGTGGCGCGCTTGCCCCCGACCGTGTAGCGTTCCGCGCCTTGCTTCCCTGGAAAACCCTCGGCCGCGCGGTCATGAGCGACGGCAGCGAGATGACGCTCGCGCGCCGCGGCGACGAGCACTCGATCCGCATCGGCGGCGAGCTGCTGATGACCAGCCGGAGCCACGGATCCGAGGAGAAGCTGGCCGAGCACGGCTGCGCTGGCCTGGCGACCCGGCCCGGGGCGCGCGTGCTCGTGGGCGGCCTGGGAATGGGCTTCACCGTGCGCGCGGCGCTGGCGGCGCTGGGGCCCGACGCCGCCGTGGACGTGGTCGAGCTCGTCAGCGCAGTCGTCCGCTGGAACCGAGAGCTCATTGGCCACCTCGCGGGCAGGCCCCTCCTCGATCGACGCGTCCGCGTCATCGAGGCGGACGTCGCCGGCGTCATTGCGGGCGCGCGCGACCACTACGACGCAATCCTACTGGACGTCGACAACGGCCCCGAGGCGTTCACCTCCCGGGACAACCGGCACCTCTACTCGCGCGAGGGGCTGCGGCGCGCCCGAGAGGCTCTCCGTCAGGACGGCGTCCTTGCCATCTGGTCGACGTTCGAGTCTCGCGCCTTCACCGCGCGCCTGCGCGCGGCTGATTTCGAGACGCGTCTCGTGCGCGTCCCCGCCCGTGGCCACTCGAACGCCGTGCACGCGCTGTGGCTGGGACGGCGCTGCCGCGCCTGAGCGGTTAGGGTGCGGCGAACCGGTATTGCCCGGAGCCCAGAACCAAAGTCAGTCCGGACGCGGCGCTGCTCGCGGACATGACCCCCGGCGCGCCCTGGGCGGGCGCGCCTCCTTCAGTCACGGCGGCGGCGTTCGCCGTCGGAATCGTCACCGTCGCGGTCGTGTTGACGGGAACGGTGACCGACAACGTCAAGCCGCCAGCTCCGCGCTGCCAGCTGCTGGCGACGATCCCTCTCACCGAATGGTACTGCACGGCGACGGAATCCAGGCCCGCCGGCATTTGGGGCCGGATGGTGATCTGCTTCCATCCGGGACTGGCCGGGCTGATGCCGCCGAGACCGCCGTAGAACCACTCCTCGATCTGGCCGAGCATGGCGTGGTTCTGCGAACTGGAAGGGTTCGCGTCCCACGCTTCGGTGAGGGTCGTCGCGCCCCGGCTCAATTGATAGAGATAACCAGGGCCCGCCGATTGCTTGGCCATCGCATAGACGACGTCGCTGCGACCGGCCTGCGTGAGCGCGCGCAGGAGGTAGAGAAAGCCAACGTCGCCGGCCGTGACCCGATTCTTGGCGGTCGTGATGCTGCTGACCAGGCTGCTCAGAACCGCCGCCTTCTGGGCATCGGGGACCAGGTTCAGCGCCAGCGGCATCGCGTTGTCGGTCTGGCTGTTCCGATCGTAAGTGCCGTTGCTGTTCAGGAACTTGCCGTTGAACGCACTGGTCACGGTTGTGGCCCTGGCGGCAAACTGCGCCGCGTCGGTCGTGTTGCCGACCACCATCGCCGATTGTCCGAGCGCATCCAGATCCTGCAGCCAGGTCGCCGTCGCGGTCACGCCCGCCGACGTCAGCTGCGAATTGCCCGGCGCCGCCGGACCCACGTCGTACCAATCGCCCAGGCCGTAGCTGATGATGTTCCCCGATGCTTTGCTGGCCAGGTAGGCCTCGTAGCGCTTCATGTTTGCGTAGTGGGCGACCAGCGGCTGGTCGTCCCCGTACATCTGGTACACCTGCCAAGGATTGATGACGTAGGCACTTCCCCACTCGGGGGAATCGCGGAATCCCGCGTCGAACACCGTGTATTCGGGCGCGATGTCTGGCACGAGGCCCGACGAAGTCTGCGCGTCCCGCGTGTCGTCGATGACCTTTTCGTAAAACGAAGCCACGTCGTGATTGAACATGATGCTGGGCGCCAGCAGATGGCGGGACTCCAGCCAGCCCAGCTTCTCGCGGTGCGGGCAGTCCGTGAGCACGCTTTGAAGGTTGCTGCGAAAGGCCGCCAGCACCAGCGCGTGAATGCGTGTCAGGTCTTGGTCCGACGACGTGAACTGTCCGACCGACTCGGCCGAACTGTAGATGAACTGGCCGCTGAGATTGGTGATCTGCGGCCGGCCGGGAAAGCTGGCCGCTTGGGCGGCCGGGACCGCGCCTTCGACCTGCAGGTACCGAAAACCGGTATACGCAAAGCGCGGGTGCCAGGTCTCCGTGCCGCCGCCCTTCAGGGTGTACGTGAAGGACACGGGCGACCCCGAGTTCTTCTGGCTCACGAGACCGGCGCTGGTGAGAAGCTCGCTGGTCCGCATGGTGACGGATGCGCCCGCCGGTCCCTGGACCTCCAGCAGCGGCCAGCCCGAGAAGTTCTGGCCGAGGTCGTAGACGAAGATCCCGGCGCTCGGCTGCGTCACCTTGCCGGAGGGAAAGGTCTGCATGATCTTGATCGGCGGAGCCGCGGCGGCCACCAGCGCGGGCGCGCTCCCTGTGGCGACGGTCGCGCTGGTCCAACCGGTCGCCGCGTAACCGGCCTTATCCCAACCCGCGGGCTCTTTTGCCGCGTCGAAGTCCTCGCCGCCGTAGATATTCGTGAAGGTGATGGGCCCGGGCGCGGTTTTCCACGAGGTGTCGCTGGCGACCGTCGTGCTCGTCCCGTCCGTGAGGTCGATGGCGAGCCGCGAGATCAGCTTGGGAGCGCCGAACGAGCCAGTGAACTTCGTGTATCGGCTGTTGTCAGGAACGTTGTACATCCCGTTTCCCAGCAGCACCCCCAGGGCGTTCGCCCCTTGCACGAGTGAGGACGTCACGTCGTAGATGGCGTAGTCGCACGTCTTCGCGTAGTTTGTCCAGGCCGGTTCCATCACGGCTTTGCTGGCATTCGTGCCGTTGACCCTGACCTCGTACTGGCCAAGCCCGCATATGGCGAGCAGCGCCCGCCGGACGGGCTTGTCGACCGTGAATTCCTTCCTGAACAGCGGCAACGCGCCCGTCGATGCGCCGGTGATCCATTGCGCCGACCAATCGGAGGCGGCCAGTAAGCCCACGGTGAACTCCGCAACCGCGCTCCATCCCGACATCGCGCCGCTCTGGTCCCGAATCCGAACCTTCCAGTACGCGCGCGCCAGAGACCCAAGCGCCTTACCTGCGTAAACCAGCCGCTGATCACTGGACGCCACGACGCCGGTGGCCAGCAAATCCCCCTGCCCCATCGCGAGCATGTCCGGCGAGCTTGCCACCAGGACCTCGTAGCCGGTCTGACTCAACCCCCGCGCGGAGCCGCCGGCCGCCAGCTCCCAGGACAGCCGCGGCGTGGCGGTCTGGATCCCCAGCGGCGAATCCCGGAGCTCGCAACGGAGACGCTGCGGCGTGATTGCGCCTGGGACCACACCCGCGTCACTCGGTGGCATGGCACCGCCTGTGCCCCCCGGCTGGGGCCCGGCGTCAACCGGCCCCGCGCCGCCGGAGGAGTCGACTCCTCCCGCGCCGCCCGATGAAGGGTGTCCGGCCATCCCGGCCGAGCCGCCACGCCCATCGATGCCCCCCGTCGCGTTTCCGGGTCGGCCGCCGTTCCCCACGGGTGGAGGCGTGGCCGCGCTTCCGCCGCAGCCCGCGCCGAGAACGTAAGCAAGCGCCAGCCCCACCCTCAACCGGTTGGTCGAGCAGGTTCCCCGCGTGTTCGCGCCCTGACCCTGCCGTCGCCTGAGCTCTTGGATTGTCAATGGTGCCGTCCTGCGGTTGGTGTTGGCCGTGATCGCCGCGGGCATGTCCACCCTGACGATGTGCTCGCCCGCCGCGGTGCGCGCCTGCATGACGCCGGGCATGGCGGCATTGTAGCTCCGCACGGTGCTCCGCCGCTCGACAAATCCCGGAGGACGGTCGCGCGCGCGCATGAGCTGCCAGCTCATTGCATGATCGATCGCCCCGCGGGAAACCTCCCGCCCGCGGATCCCCAGATCACGATGGGCAGCGCGTTGTGCCAGTGCTGCAAGCCGTCGCCCACGTCGCTCTTGAAAATCGCCAGGCTGTTGTCGAGGACCGAGAGACCGTTCGGTTCGATGATCTTGTCGAGCTTGTTCAGCATGTAGAAGATCTGGTCGAAGATCCAGCGGTCGACCAAGCGGTAGCCGTGATCCGCGGTCTTGTTGGGGTCGTGCGACAGAGAGTGGTGATCGGTGTTCACTTTCGGCTCGTTCATGAAATTCTTGTAGTCCACGTGACGAGTGGCCCCGACGTCGTGGTCGTACCACCCGCCCCCGGCACACTCGAACCGCCAGAGCCCATCCCGACGGTCCCCCCGCCGGTACTGTTGCCGGTGCCCGTGCCGGTACCGGGCCGTGTCACATCGCCAATCTTGCCCGTGCAGCTCGACACCGCGAGCGCCACGACCACGAGGAAGCTCTGTGGAGACCGCATCGCACCCAAGGTGCGATGCGGGAGCAGCAATCAATCAGGAGATCACAAGTGTGTCGCGGTCGGTCACAGAACGCCGATGGCCAGCTCCAGCGCCAGGCCGGGCCGCACCCGCGCCGCCGAAAACACGGGCATGACGTGGCCTCCAGCGGCGACATCGTAATGCACGGTCGTCGGCAGAATGTCCACGAAGGCGCTCACCGCCACCCCCACCCGGCGCCCGAGCCGCAGGGCAGCCCCCGCGCCAGCTGTGAACACAAGGCTCTCGGACCAACGGGAGGGCGTCAACATGGCCGCTCGGTCGACAGCGCCCGGCTCTGGCGTCAAGTGTACGAGGTCCAGGCCGGTGCCAACGCGGACGATCACCTGGGAAAGTCGGAATCGACGGTCGACGGCGTCATCGCCGATCGTTTGCTGCAACTGCAGGCCCGCCCGGGTGGCCGTGGTCTGAAATTCGAGGCCCACGTCGTTGGCCACCTGTCGGTCGGGGAACTGGAGCTGCGCGGCCACCCAGATCGCCACGCGCCGCCGCGGGCCGCCGGTGCCCCCGGTCAGGGACAGACCGGGACCATGAACCAGCTCCACGGTGTTGCCTCCCGGGCGCGCCAGCGGCAGCGCCTGCCCGGCGTAGAACGCCGCCAGATTCACGCGGAAGGTGCGCGGCGACGGCGGCGGCGGCGTCACCCGAACGACGGTCACCGGCGTGGGTGTCTCGCGCGAGCGGCGGCTCTCCAGCAACGATTGCGTCTGCGCTCGATCCAAACCAGCCTGCTCGTCCTCCAGCAACGCGACAACCGAGCGCTCGAGGACCTCCGCCAGCGCCTGCTGATCCATCTCGTCGAAATACGGCGAGACGGCGACGTCACGGACCACAAAGCGCTCACCGGAACCGGCTGCAAAAAATAGCCGCGTGCGGCCCGGGGTGGACATATCCACCCAGCAGCGCACGGCGCGCGGCTCCGGCGGCCGGTGCTCATGCACGACGTCGATGGGATCGAAGCGCGGGACGCGCAGCCACCGCGAGGTGGCGCCGGCCAGACCGCCCGCTCCGAACAACCCGCGGACCCGCTGCAGATCGCTTGCCGTTCCAACGACCGCGATTTCGACCCTGGCGGCCGACGGCGACGCCGCCAGCTCTGCCGGCAAGCCGTCAGGCGCAGGCGCGGCGCGCGCGCTTACAGCCAGCATCACGGCGACCAGGATCACCGCAACCGTTACCGGCCCGCGCGGCGCGGCGCTCACTGCAAATCTGCGAGACGCCGCCGCGCGAGGGGAGCGTATGGGCAATCTGGAAACGCAGCGACCAGGCGGCGCCACGTCCGCTGCTCTTCGGTCGCCTCGCCGAGCGCGCGCAGGGCACGGGCGCGTCCGTACAGCGCCTCGGGCACCAGAACGCCCGTCGGCGCCGCGCGGAGGTAGCGGTCGAACTGCTCCAGCGCCGCGCGGGCGCCGCCGCGCTCGAGAAGCAGCCCGCCGAGCGGCGCGCCCGACAGCACCGCCTCGGAGGATGCCGGGAACAGCTGCTGCAACCGGTGGTAAAGCGCGATCGCCTGGGCGACGTCGCCCTGGCGCCGCGCTTCGTTCGCGCGCTGCAGGAGCAGCGCCGGCGACATCGGACGCGAGGCGTGTCGCACGCTGGCCGGCGGCGACGAGACGGCCGGTTCGGGCGCGACGGGCGGCGGCGCGGGTGTCACCGCCGCCGGCTCAGCGCGCGCGAACAGCCGCGCCCGGCGTGCAGGCGCGGTCGTCCGGGTCTTCGCCGACGACTCGGCAGATTGCGGGTGCCGCCACAACCAGAAGGCGCTCACGGTGCCTGCCATCAGCAACAAAGAGGCGGCCATGGCCGCGATCCTCACCGGGCGCCAAAGGCCAGCACGAATCGGTACGCGCCGGCGACCGCGCTCGTCGGCCCACCGTCTGGCCGCCGCCGACATGCGCAGAACCACGGCGCTGTCGTCGGCTCCGCCAGCCGACTCCAGCTTGAAGTCTTCGGCGACCTGCAGCGCGAGACGGCACGACGGGCAATCGACCAAGTGACTGTGCCAGGCCAGCGTCTCCGTGCTGGTGAGCGTGCGACGGCGCGCGCGGACCAGCAAATCGGTGTTGCAATCGGGAGCCTTCATTTAGCCCACCCCTTGTGGTTCCCCATTTCGGTCACCCCCAACATTTCCGCTAGCAGCCGGTCGCGCTGCAGCTTCTTCCGCAGTGCCTTCTTCCCCAACCGCAGACGGCTCCAGATCGTGTGTGGCGAAACGGACAACATCACGGCGATCTCTTCCACCGTGTGATCGAGCAGGAAGTGCAACGCCAGCGCCTCGGCGATCACGGCTGGCAGCTCGCCCAGCAGCTGCCGCACCAGCTCGCGCCGACGGCTGCTGACCGCGGTGGCCAGTGGCGACGGGAGTCCGGCGTCCGGAACGTTCTCGAGGTTCCGGCCGTCTGGGTCGAACCAGCGGCGGCGGCTGCGCAAGCGGCGCCGCGTCTCTAACGCGGTCACCAGCGCGACCCGGTTGGCAAAGTGGACCACCCTGCACTCTTCGCGGAACGTCGGCAGCGTGCCGAGAAAAGCGATGGTGGCCTCTTGCGCGACGTCTTCCGCGTCAGGGTGCCTGTCGCCCAGCACCCGGCGCACAACGGTCAGCATCGACCCGCCCACCTGCGCGACCAGAGTCGCGGCGGCTGCCGGGTCACCTTCTGCGGCTGACCTGGCCAGCGGAAGCAGCTCGTCGGTGCTGACCGCGTGATCGGCGGCTCCGGCCAATTGCTTCGATCGCCGCGCCATCCCTGGATCAAGATGTCGAAATCGCCATTGCCGGTCAAGCTGCACCTGAAAACAGTTTTGCGACGACGGCTTCGGGATCGGTCGCAGCCGTGGCGGTACTCATGCTGCTGGCGGCCTGCGGCCAACGCGGCGAGCTGCTCGGAACCCTGGACTCTAGGCTCCCGTCTTCTTCGCCCCGTTTCGGCACCCCGCAACGCGTCGCCGAGCTCCAGCTCCGGCATCGACGAGGACCCGACGTTCACGAACGCTGGGATTGATCTCCGCGAGTGCAAGGGGCGAGGTCCTCTTCGCACAACGGCAGGCTACGGATATACGCCATGCCCGAACAAAGTGGTTTGAGTGGCTGCCGATCAATCACCAAATTTGTCGCCGGGCTCAAAAAACTTACGCGGCAAACTGAAGGGCTCGCAGGCGGTCGCTTTTGGTGAATGTTTCTCGCCCACGGCCCCTGTATCCCGAGTAGTACAAATGTCGGCGGCAAAGAGCTTCAGGCGCCTCGACAGTTCGTTTTGCGGCGGCACGAGGGCCAGGCCTGGCTGTCCGAGACCTCGAGGAGAATTGCGATGACGTCCATTCGTTTATTTGTGTCCGTAGGTGCCTTGGCAACCATCGTCGCGGGGTGCGCAGGCCAAGGGGCAGGAACGGAGACTGGGACCGGTGGCTCGAAGGCAACCGGAGGGACGACGTCCAGCACCGGCGGATCTACGCCGACCTCCGGCACGGGCGGCGCGACGAGCACGGGCGGCGCACCGACCACCGCGACCGGTGGCGTGACCAGCACCGGCGGAACGCCGGCGACCGGCGGTCAATCAGCGACCGGTGGTGCGGCGGCGACCGGCGGTGCGGCAGCGACCGGTGGCACTGGCGTCGCAGGCCAAACGGGCACGGGAGGCGGAGGTGGCGCACCGGCGGCAGGAGGCTACCCCCTGAAGAATCCGCCAGTCAAAAGCGCCGGCTGTGGCAAACCGACGACGATCACGAGCAGCAAATACCCTGCGTACCGCCACATCATGAGCGCCGGCCTGATGCGCGACTACGTGATTGACATGCCGGACAACTACGACATGAACACGCCGTATCGCTACATCATGGGGTCGCACGGCATCGGCGGCGAGGGCAACGACATCCAGAACGAGAGCTACTACAGCCTCCGCAAAATTGCGGCGGCCGCCACCTCGACCATCTTCGTCTCAGCCAGCGGCGTGAAGGGCGCCTGGGGAGGAACCAAGGACGTCGCGCTGTTCACGGACCTTCTCAATTTCGTGAAAGCAAACGCTTGCGTCGACGAGTCGCGCGTCTTTCACGTCGGGTTCAGCGACGGCGGCATGTTCAGCTACATGCTCTCCGTCACTCTTCAAAGCATCATTCGCGCCGCGGTCGGCATGTCGCCGGCCAACTACAACATCGAGATTCCCCCGAAGGTCCACGCTCCGATCGCGTGGATGCAATCGACCGGAACGACCGACACCACCTGCCCCTGGGTCAGCGATGAAGCCAAGATGCAAGGGTCCAAGTTCATCGCCATGGAACGGGGCATGGAGAATGGGTGCATGGTGCCCAACCCCATTCCGCTCTGGATGTCCGGCGCCATGGTTTGCACCGACTTCCCCGGCTGCAGGCCCGAATACCCGACCCGGGTGTGCTCGTTCCAAGGCGGACACGGTCTGCCACCCGGAAGCTCCACCTGGATGTGGGAGTTCATCACCCGGTTCTAGTGCCTCGGCCGAAGCACGAGCCGCCGGCCCGCAGGAGCGCCCTAGGAGCCGTCGGTTTTGGCTTGATCCGGAGGACCGTTTTCCACCGAAGGAATATTCATGATGTCCTTGCGAGCGGCCTTCCAGGCCTTCTGCACGATCCAGGAGAGCGAGCGATCCTGGCGAGTCGCCTCGGCCCCGATCTCCTTCAACATCTCCTCTGGAAAATAGAGACTCTGTTTCCGCTTGTCGCTGACGGCCATGCCGGAGAGCCTACGCCAGCCCCGGCAAGAAAGGAATTTTCCCTGCCCTCCGGTGGGTCGAGCTATCGGCGGCCAGGCTTCTCGACCTGCGCAGCATCCAGGATCGCCCGAACCTTTTGAATGAGGTCGACGGAGCCGAAAGGCTTGGCCAGGAAATGCTCGGAATCCGGCTCTGGTGAGTCGGCCGGCGCCCCCGATCCTTCGGTCGAATACCCGGAGGTATGGAGTATGGGGAGCGTCGGGCGCCGCCTGCGAATGTGCTGCGACAGCTCTCGACCGCCCATCTCCGGCATGACGAGATCGACCATCACGAGATCGAGCGCTTGCTCGGCGCGATCGATGATGTCCAACGCCTCTCTGCCGTTGCGCGCGGTGAGCACGGAATATCCCTGAGAGGCAAGGACCTGCTCCGTAAAGCCCCGGACGGCATCCTCGTCTTCCACGACCAACACGGTCTCTCCACCGCGGTCGGCGCCGGGCGCCCGCGCCACCTCTGCCCCTGCCTTGCCCCCCCCCGAGCTGGGCGCATCGACGTTGGGCAGGTAGATGCGAAAGGTCGTTCCCTTTTCAGGCGCGCTGATGACCTCGATGGCGCCGGACATGCGCTTGAGGATCCCGTAGACGACGGCCAGACCCAGGCCGGTTCCCTTTCCGACCTCCTTCGTCGTGAAGAAAGGATCGAACACCTGGGCGCGCACTTCCGGTGTCATGCCCGTTCCCGTGTCACGGACGGTGAGCATCGCATAGCGTCCCGCGGGCGCGTCCAGCATGGTGTCGTTCGACGGTTTGTCGTGCTGGACGATGCTGGTCTCGATGGTCAGGGTGCCGCCCTTGGGCATCGCATCACGTGCGTTCACGACGAGATTCAGAAGAATCTGCTCGATCTGAGTGCGGTCCGCGTCGACCCACGCGTCCGCCGCTTCGAGGCGCGTCGTCAGCTTCACGTTCGCTTCGATGAGCCGCGCGAGCATGGTCTCCATCTCCGCGACGATGGGATTTAGCCGCTGGACGCGACTTTCCACTCTGGTCTTGCGGCTGAACGCGAGCAACTGACGCGTGAGAGCCACAGCTCGCCCTCCCGCCGCGCGAATTCCCTGGATCAGCGGCTGCAGCGTTGGGGCGATGTCCGCGCTCATCAGCAAAAGCTCGCTGTAGCCATTGATGGCCGTCAACAGATTGTTGAAGTCGTGAGCAATGCCCCCTGCCAAGCTGCCGATGGCTTCCATCTTTTGCGCTTGGTGAAACTGCTCTTCGATGCGCTTTCGCTCGGTGAGGTCGCCGAAGCTGGCCAGCACGCAGGTCTGTCTGCCAAGCTCGATTTGATCGACCGACACCAGCAACGTCTTCGTCTGCCCCGACCGTATGACGACGGTCCGCTCCTCGTTTTGGAACGGTGCCCCCAGAGGCAGGCGCGGCGCCACGTCGCGCAACAGAGGGTCGAGCCACGGTTCTACTTCGTGACTGGCGCGCCCGATCACCTGCTCGCGCGCATGACCGAACAGATACAGAAAGTTTTCATTCACCTCCACGAATGTCCAGTCGTTCGTCGTCACGATCGCCATGGCGGTGGGACCGTTGTGAAATGCCTTCGAGAACCGCTCCTCTGACTCTCGCAGCGCCCTTTCACGGCGCTCGAGCCGCGCCTGCTCTGCTTTCAGATCCTCGTAGAGCCGCGCATTCTCGAGAGAGATGGCCGCTTGGGACGCCAGCACACCCAAGCCGGCGATCGATCGCGCGGTGAATACGGACGAGGCGACGCTGTTCTCGAGATAAAGCACGCCCACCAGGCGTGACTGCTTGAGGAGCGGCAGACACAGCACGGACTTAGGCCTTCCATCCCTGAGATATTCGTCGCCCGCGAACAGGTGAGCCGCAGCCCCGGACGTCTCGCCGTCATTCAGCACGACGTGCTCATGCGTTCGCACCACGTACCGCAGGACAGACTCGGCCAGTTGCCCCTCGCGAATCGGCCCACCCTGCAGGCGGACGTCGATGGTTTGACCCATGACGATCGCCTCGGCTTCCACGGTCACGAGCTCGCCGCGTGACAAGAGGAGGAGTCCACGATCCGCGCCGGCTTGACCGATGACGATTCGCAGCAGCGTCTCGGTCAGGGTTCCCAGGCTGATCTCGCTCGATACGGCCTGGGCCGCTTTGATGACATTCGCCAAGTCCAGGGCCACGAGCTCTGCGCCAATCGTGACGCTGCTGTCTGCGGGCGTCTGCTTTTCGAGGTCGGGACATTCTCGGTCGAGAGCGGCGACCTTCGCGGTCGCGCCCCAGCGCAGGTATCCTGCGCGCGCATCGCGCAGGTGGGCGGAAGCGTTCTTATGCAGGCCCCGCGCGAGATAGAACCGCCCCGCCAACTCGCAAGCCAGACTCTCCAGGTAGACGAACCCGTTGTCGCGCGCCGAGCTGGCCGCCTTTTCGTAAAGCAACATGGCCTCGGCGTCGCGCCCCTCCATGCGTGCCTTCTCTGCCAAGACCAGCGCGTACCGGGCCGAGAACGTCTCCGCACAGTTTTCGGACCAGAGCTTCAGCATGGGGAGCGCCGATTCCAACTCGGCACTGAGCTCGGCCCTGCGCTCCGGCCCGGCATCGGCCCAGAGCGCCGCCACTGCAAGCGCATGAAAGAAGTGGCCCACCGTCTGGATTGGAAGCACGAACTGATCACCGCGCAGCCCACTGGCCGCGCGTGCATGCTCCAGCGACTGCTCGTAGCGGCCGGAGAGAAATGCAACGATCTGCTTCAACGCGTGGAAGAAGACGAGCCCGGCCTTGTACTGCGACCGGCGGAATGCGGCCACCGCATCTTCTTCGCTGAAGGTGGCGTCCTCGAAACTCGACGGTCCGTTCGTCGTTCCCTCGAGGCAGGCCACGAACTGTTCGTACAGGCGAACACTTTGGCGAACCACCTCGTTGCCGGTTGCGGTTGCGAACTCTAGGTGGGGCTTCAACTCGCGCCTGACCTGCGCGAGCGGCAGTCCCACCTCGATTGCCAACCAACCCAAGCCCAACGCGATGTAGGCCGCGTAGACGAAGTCACCAACGTTGATCGCGCCCGCAAAGGCGCCCACGACGATCGGCAGCCACGCCGCGATCGGGCGGCCCCAATACAGCACCGCTGCGCCGTGACTTGCTTCCAGCGCGGGCGTGCGCTTGGCGTCGTGGTACCGGCGATTGAGGGCCAGCGATATGCTGGAAATGGCGATTGCCGAGGGGACGTCCCCCCACAGGCTCGCCAGGTTCGCCGCGTAGCCGGTATAGGCGAAACACGCCGCCGGGGTGTTCCCATTGTCCAGGCAGAATCTCACCGCCTTCAGGATCCCCAGCGCGTGGACTGGTCGCGCGACGGCATAAGCCGCTCTCCTGACCTCCGTCAGGAGGTCGAGGATCATCTCCGCACGGCGGCGGGCAGCGGGATCGCTGATGTCCGGCAGCGAGAGGACCTCGGCGACGCCCGGACCGACGAGGCGAGCGCGTATCTCGGCGAGCTCCGTCCGGATCTCGGCCTCGGCGGCGCGGGGCTCCTCCGGGATTTCGACCCCCAGGAGGCGCAGCGCCTCCAGGCCGGTGGCGAGCGCTTCGACCAGGTTTCCGGACACCTGCATCAACCTGATCCGCAAGATCTGGACGGCGGCGCGATCGATCGGGGATGCCGCTTGCGCGAGCGTTTCGTCCAACAGCGGGCTGGCCGCGTCGACGCTTCCGACGAGAAACTCGCAGTCCGCGAGCTCGAGCATCGTGGCGAACGTGTCGTGGTAGCGCGTCCGCCAGGCGTCCTCCGGTAACAGCACGCGGGCGTAGCGAAGATAGGCACGCGCGGTGTGGAACGCGCCGGTGCCCTTGGCTCTCTTTGCCGCCCGGAACTCGAGGCGCCACACCGATTCGCGCTCAGCCCGGTCATCGATTGAGGCGATCGCGTGACTGAAGTGGCTCGCCAGAGCGAAGAGCTCGTCTTCCGCGATATCGTCAGGGCGCCGGTGCCCAATCAGCAGGCGTGCGGTACGCAGGTGCGCCTGGGCGCGCTCGGCCGCTGGAATGAGCGCGTAGGCTGCCTCGCGAATGCGGTCGTGGACGAAGGCGTACGTGTCATCCTTGCGAAACACCAGCCCGGTCAGCTTGGCCCGTGCAAACGTATCGCGCACTCGTTCTACCGGGGCGTCGAGGGCGCGCGCCAAGATGTCGACGTTTGCCCGCATGCCCAGGAGCGCCAGCGTCTTGAGCGTATCGCGCTCCGATGGCTCCAGACGCATCAGGGTACGAGCGAGAAGGTCTAGAACGTTGGCGGTGAACCCCTTGGCGCGAACTCGGTCGAGATCCCACACCCACAGGTCGGAGCCGGCCGCCAGACGCAGCAGCCCGTCTTGGTACAGCGCCATCACGAGCTGGGCCGCGAAGAATGGATTTCCGCCGGTTTGCGCGTGAACGAGGCGCGCCAGGGGCTGGACGCGTTCAGGCGGTGTCCGCAACATGGCAGCGACGAAGGACGCCAGATCGTCGACTCCCAGGGGCGCCAGAACGAGCTCCGTGGTCGCCACACGGGGCGACCGCAGGGACGGCAACACGGCCGAGAGCGGATGGTCCTCGGCGATCTCGTCGTCGCGGTACGCCCCGACGAACAGGAGGTGTCGCAGGCCTTCGCTGCCCGCAGGATGAGAGACGATGTGCGCGATCAGTGCCAGGGATGCCGGGTCAACCCATTGCAGATCATCGAAGAACAGGACCAGCGGGGGTTGCTTGGTCCTGAGCGTTTCCAGAAATTGCGTGAAGACCGCGCGGAAGCGGTTTTGTGTCTCTCGCGGGTCGAGGTCCGGAATGGCGGGTTGTGCGCCCACCAGAAGCTCGATCTCGGGAACGAGCTCGGCAACGACACGCCCATTTACCCCAAAGGCCGCGGTGAGCGCGCGCCGCCAGGACTCCAGCTTTTCTTCGGGTTGGACCAGAATCGACCGGACGACGCCCCGGAGCGCCTCCGCCAGGGTCGCATACGGGACGCCGCGCCGATCCTCTTGGGATTTTCCGGCGGCGAATAGGCCGCCCGACGCCAGCACCGTGCGGCGCAGCTCGCCGGCCAGCGTGGATTTCCCGACACCGGCGGCGCCAGAGATCAGGACCACCTCGGCACGACCTCCGGCCGCCGCCCTCTCCCACGCGGAAAGGAGTTGGGCAACCTCCCGCTCGCGCCCATAGAGTTTTTCGGCGATCAGCGGCCGATCCGGAATGTCCTCCTTGGCGAGCTCGAACGGCGGTATGCGTCCGCTCACCTCCCAGTGGGTCAGGCAGTGCCGAAGATCCGCTTCGAGTCCGCGTGCCGTCTGGTAGCGGTTTTCCGGCGTCTTCGCCAGCAACTTCATGATTACCGCCGAGAGCTGGGCCGGGATCGCCTCACCGGAGCGTGGCGTTCGATCGGCTGGCGAGACCGGTGTCCGTGCCACATGCCAGTGGATCACCTCGAGAGGGTCATCCGATGAAAACGGCAAATCGCCGACCACGGCTTCATAAAGAAGGACGCCCACCGTGTACAGATCGCTGCGAAAATCGATGGAACGGTTCATTCGTCCGGTCTGCTCCGGCGCCATGTAGGCCAGTGTTCCGGCGATCTCTTGCGCCGAGCCTCCCTCTGTCCGCTCGTCCGCCGTTCGTGTGGCGATTCCAAACCCGGTCAAGCTGGCGACGGGGGGATCGGCCGCGAAATCGATCAGAATGTTCGACGGCTTGATGTCCCGGTGAATGATTCCACGGTCGTGCACCTCGGATACACAATGGGCCAGGGCCACGCCGAGGCGAAGGCAGTCCGCAATGCCAAGCCCGCGGGCTAGGAACGGCGCCAGGGGATTGCCGCCGGGATCCTCCAAGACCAGCACGGTGCGACTGTTGCGCCGGAGGAGCGCCAGCGGTCGCGCCGCCCACGGCGGCGCCAGCACATCACGATACTGATACTCGTTCTCCGCTCGCGCGAGCCACCCTTCAGTCGGACGGTCCGACGTGGAGACCAGCGCGAGAATCCGACGTACATCGCCAAACTCGCCCTTTCCCCGGAAAAGCGTCGATTCACGCGATGTCGAAAGCTTTTCGTCTAGGGAGACGACCCCCGCACTCATAGACCGATACCTCCTGGTGGGTACCACCTGGGCGCAATACCAGTCTCCCGCCCCCCCCTGCCGGTAGCGATACAGACGGAACGCAGACCTGTCAAGCGGGGCCGTCGCGATCGGACGCCTTCGCAGACGCAGCCGAGCAGCGGCGTTTATGGAACGGTGGCGTAGACGCTGAATTCCGAAACGCTCAGGTGATCCGCGTAGTCGGTCTCTACTATGGTGTGGACCTCGTCCGCCGAGTTCGGAAGATCGGCGGACACGAGCGTGATGCGCAGGTACCGGGCCGTGGCACGCGCGGTGTCGACCACCGGCGAAAGATTGTCGCTGTTGTTCGACCGATCCGCGTACATGTGCCACGCTGTCGAGCTCTGGGCGGCGGACAGCGTCGCGGCCTCGGCTTGGCTCAACGACTCGATCCGATACCGATAGGCGCGCACCGTGTACTCGAAGGTCGTCTCGCATCGGCCGATGGCCAGATCGGCCCCGAGATCGATGATCAGAGTCCCCGGCAATGTGGTGGGCGCCCACCGCGTTCCGTAGTTGTGGTCGACGGCGTATCGGCCAGCGTAGGCGGCGCTCACGGCGGGGAAAGTTTCGCGGATGTTGCCAGAGGTCCCACCTTTGTAATTGCTCTCGCTGGAGGCAAGGACCGGTTTGCCGAACGCCAAGTCGGGCTCGCTCGACGCGCGCTTCTGCGCCACGAACGATTCGAGAGTCCCCGCTCCGGCGAAGACCCCTTCATGCGTCTGTACGCCGGCCGAAATGGTGCTGCCGTTGATGACCATGTGGTCGATGCACGTCTGTCGTTTGACGTCCACGTACGGATAATGCTGACGATGGTAGACGATGTACCAGTCGTCACCGTACTTGAGCACGGAGTTATGCCCCGGGCCGAGCAGGTTCTTGCCGTTGTCTCTTTGGACGATTGCACCGGATGTGTGCGTGAACGGCCCAACCGGCGACGATGCGACGGCATATTGAACGTTGTAGTTTTGGCAGGCGCTGTTCGAGTACGCGAGGAAGTACTGGCTGCCGTTCTTGAACATGACCGACCCTTCCAAATAGCTCCCGAGGCCAGTCAGTCTCTTGAATTTGTGACTGCTGCCGTCGGTCATGCGTGGGTCGGTGTCGTCGATCGACGCGGTGCCATCCTGCGCAAACGCCAAGCGCGCGATACCGCAAGAGCCTCCGCCGCCAAACGTCATGTAAACGACGTCGCCGTCGACGAAGAACTGGGCGTCGAACCCGTCGTTGGCGCCCCACATCTGCCCCGATTTGTAGAGCGGCCCAGTGGCGCTGCTGGCGGTCTTCCAGGGACCGAGCGGAGATGTGGCTTGCGCGATGAACGTGCCCTGGCCGCCGGCCGCGTAGATCAGATAGTAGAACCCGTTGCTCGGGTGCTTGATGACCGACGGCGCCCACAGCTGCGACTTCGGCCAGCCGGCGGGCAGCGAGAGCGCGTGCGCCTTCCAGTGCACGAAGTCCGTCGACGACCAGACGGTCGGCTCGGCGCTGTAGCTGATCCACGAACCGTCCGTCGTGGCGAAAAGGTAGAACATCCGCGCGTCCTGGTCGTAGAAGATCGATGGGTCGGCAAAGTAGCCCGGAACGAAGGGATTACCGTTTTGGGGCGCGTTCCAGGCCGCCTTTCCGCGCGGCGCGGCCCCAGCGCTGCCGCCCGTGCCACTGCCGCCCGCGCCGCCCGCCGTGCCTCCACTCCCGGAACGGCCGCCCGACCCGCCGCTGCCGGACGCCATCGCGCCTCCCTGGCCGCCCTCGGCGGCGGTCGCGCCCGCACCAGCCGTTCCAGAGCTGCCGCCGGCACTGGCCGCATCGGCCCCCCCGCTGGCCCGCGCGCCGCCCGACCCGCCACCCGTAGCAGACAGGCCCCCCGCGCCGCCGCTGCCGCCCAGCCGGCCGTTCCCGTCCGAGGCGGCGCAACCAGAAACCGAGAGCGCCCCAACCAGAAGCGCCCCCTTCAGGCCCAGGAACGTCGCGGTGTGTCGTGGGTAAGCCATCGGGGGTCTCTAGATGATAAAGGGCGATGCTACTGGAGGAACTGAGCGATGCGAGCCGCGATCGTTTTTTCCTCGCAGCCGGTCGAGCGGTGCCCGCAGGGACCCTCGAGGATGAGCGTCGTTGCTTTGCCGCGCTTGGCAAAATCGAGCGCCGGGCCCGGGGTGACCATGGCGTCGCGCTCGTTCACGACGATGAGCAGCTTGGCTTTGACGGCGTTGACGGCGGTTTCCATCGAGCCGCCGAACGCCTTGCTCACGTCGTGCCCGAGCGAGCACGCGAAGAGCCACGGCAACGTCGCTGGAAGCAACCGCTTGCTAGCCATCGAAAATCCCTAACATGGTTCGAGCCGAAACAGGCTCGTCAGATGCATCGCTCGCGGGCGAAGTCAGAAACAGCTGGTTTGCGGGGATCGACCTCAGGGCGCCGGAGCGGTCAGCGCGACGTTCGCCAGACAGACGGTGGCCCCGGCGGCGCCGGTGCTGGCGTTGAAGGCGAGGCCCGCTTTCGGATCGTCGGCGGTCGCCGTGAAAGCGTGGGTGAACGCCTCCGGCGCAGCGTTGGGCGAATCTCCGAACCAGGAAAAGTCGACGCCCGTATACGGCGGGACCGCCTGCCCGACCTTCACCTGGAACGAGGCCAGCGGCGCGGAGCTGCTGGCCTGGAACGACAGCGTGTAGGAGATCCCTCCCGCGAGCGCCACGGCGGTCGCCGCGTCGAGGGGCCAGCCGATCGTCGCCGCCGAGTAGGCGGCAAGCTGCATGCACAGCTTCCCGCCCTGAGCGGTGAGCGCGCCCACCGATCCCGCTTGGGGCGTGACGCCCCAGTCGGTGGCGCCGTCCGCGAAGTCGCCATTCGCGATCAGGTTAGGGCCGCGCGCTGCAGCGCCGCCAGCCGTCCCGCCGCTGCCGCCACGAGCACCACCGCCCGCACCGGCGCCACCACCCGTGCCCGCGGTTCCGGCGGGCGAGGCAAGCTCCGGGCACGCGGTCGTGCAAGAGGCAGGGGCTCCGTTGATGGCGACATCGTCACAGGTGTACGCCGACAGAATCGACACGCATGAGGCGCCCGCGGCTGCGTTGTAGCTCGGCGTGCAGACGGCGCCGGCACACTGGGCCGACGCCCTCTGACTCCGGCATTCCGTCAGATTGGCGCCGTACTCGGCCATGAAGAGGGCGTCGCGCTGGGCTGCTGGCGTCGAGCACGTAAACGCGAGCTCGCACAACCGATCATAGGTCGCGTAGCAGAAGCTCACCGAATCCACTGGCGGGCCCCCACCAGCTCTCCCCGCGCCGCCCGCGGTGCCGCCGCCCCCGTGGCCGGCGCCACCGTCGCCTGCCGCGCTGGCCGCGCAGACCTGCGTGCACACGCTGACATAGTCCGGCGAGTTGAACGCGTCGCAGCTGATCGTGTCGAGCTCATCCGAGCACGCCGCCCTGGCCGCCACGTTGACGTGCGCCCCTCTCGAACAGTTCACGTCGAACGTTTCGCCTGCAGGCGGCGGGTTGGCGCAGGTGGCATTCCACAGGCTCGTGCACTGCGCCTCGGACGATCCGCCGAGGAAGTCCTGGCCGCGCTGGTCGGCCGGCGTGCAGGCGAACAGCCGGTGACAGAAGCCCGCCGCCCAGCTCGCGCAAAACTGCGTGCCGGCCCCGCCGCCACTTCCGCCGCAGGTCACCGTCGAAGCCACGAATCCCACCAACACCCACCGCGCAAGAGCATTTTGCACAAAACCAGCATCTCGTAACGGTGTAACGCCGTCAACGCCGGCCCCAAACGTCCGCTGTCTCGCCTGCGCGCGCGGTTCGCGTCGCGGTTGCGATTGCGATTGGTTGACCGGCGCCCTCGAAGCGGCGAGTCTTCATCCGTGGGACAATCTTCCGGCCAACGATCAGGCCGGCGCCGGCGCAATTGCCCCGCAGGTTGGAGTGCAGGTGATGCGGCTTTCCCGGTCTCTGTTGTTTCCGGTGTGATCGCGGGCTGTAGCGTTTCGCTCCCGGGAAAATTGGTGGGCGAGTCGGCGCACTTCCGGCTGTTCATCGATCCGGATCTGGAGCCGAGCAGATTCCATTTTCCCGAGGACGCGCAGCCAGCGCTGGACGCCCTGGAGTCCGACTGGGCCGACAAGCAAACGATGCTGCAGATGCCCGAGGGGAAGCAGAAGATCGATTACCACTTGATGACCGGCCAGCACATCACCGACGCCTGCGACGTCGAATTCGTCGGTAACGAGACCCCGGCGGGCTGCGAGGTCCCGGGCAGACTCCAGATCGCGGCCGCGTACCTGCCGCACGAGCACGAGCTCATGCACGCGTACATGGAGCTCGTCGCGCCGGGCGCCCTGCCGGTTCCGTTCATCGTCGAGGGAACCGCCCAAGCGATCGGCTGCGACACCGAGGCCGGCACGGACCTGAGGTTCTACGGCTCGTGGCAGCCGGCCGTGGCGGCAACCGCGCTGGGCGCGATCGCCGACGTCTATGAGCAAGGCGGCCTCTTCGCGCGTCACCTGATTCGCACGCAGGGCATCGACGCGTTCGTCCGCTACTACCGGCAGGCACCCGCGCGCCGTGATCCAGCCCTGTTCGCCACGAATTTCTTCGGATTCTGGAACATGACCGTCGACGACGTCCGGACGGCCATGCACGTCGTGCAACCGGGCGGCCGCTCCGGCCGTCCAGCCGATCCTCGTACTCGACTGCCAGGGGGTCACCCCAGCTCTTCTGACCAGCGGCGCAGGCTTGCCGCCAAATACGCCGAACATCGCCGACACGAACGTCGCAATCATTCGGATGACCGACGGCCGCTCGCACTATGTGGCGGCCACGATCACCCGGGCGTCCCTCGGCGACTATTTAGCGGACGATTGCCGGGGAACGGTGCCGTATGCCCTGCCTGCGGATTTTCTGAAAGGTCCCGGAAAGGTCTGGGTCCTGGACAGCTCTGGGCGGGGCCAAGACGCCGGGGCGTATCTTCAGCTCGAGGTCCCGTTCGCTGGGCAGGTCGTCCCGGCCGCAGGCGTCGCGATCTGCGACAGCTGTGACGTCGCGCCCGGGGCGTGCCCCGTGCCGCCCGCGCCCGGGATCGCTTCGCCTGTTGTCCCCGGACGGCTCGAGATTGCGGTCCCTCCCCTGCACATTCCGCCCGGCTCCCGGGTATTCGGGACCGGGGCGATCCTGCACTTCACGAAGTGACAGAGGGCGCCCAAGCGCGGCTAATTGCGTGGACTTTCTTCGCGCAGTTGGTAAGAGGCTCCATGACGACGCGCCGGCCGGTGCCTGTTTCCGCCGCTGACGGCGGGTTCGCCGCGCTCGGGCTGTCCGCCAGCTTGTGTCAGGTGGTGGCCGAGCTGGGCTTCGCGGCGCCGACGCCCGTCCAGGCGCAGGCCATCCCCCTGTTGCTGGCCGGTCGGGACGTGATCGGACAGTCCGCCACCGGCAGCGGGAAGACGGCGGCCTTCGGGCTGGCGATCTTGCAGAAGATGAGATGGGACCAACGGACGCCGCAGGCGCTGATCTTGTGTCCCACGCGTGAGCTCTGCGCGCAGGTCGCGGGCGAGATCCGCAAGCTGGGCCGGCGCGAGCCGGGCCTGGCGGTCGTGGTTCTGTCCGGTGGACAGCCGATGAAGCCTCAGCTCGCGGCGCTGGAGCGAGGCGTGCACGTCGCCGTCGGAACGCCGGGGCGGGCCCTCGATCACATCGTGCGCGGCTCGCTGGATTTGAGCGCCGTCGTCACCCTGGTCGTCGACGAGGCCGACCGCATGCTGGAGATGGGGTTCGGCGCCGAGATGGAACAGATCTTCAGCCGCGCGCCCAAACCCAGGCAGACCGTGTTCTTTTCCGCGACCTTTCCGCGATCGATCGACGCCATGACCGAGGCGCATCAGGCAACTCCCGCGCGCCTCACCATCGGCGAACCCGACGGTCCCCGCGCTCGCTCGCGCCACCTGGCTTACGTCGTGGACGACGACCACCGGCTCGAGGCGCTGCTGGCCATCCTGCGCACGCCCCCGCCCGCGTCGGCCCCTCAGTCGACGATCGTCTTCTGCAATTTCAAGGCGACTGTGAGCCGTGTCCAGCAGGCGCTGGCCGCCGCAGGGGTCAGCAGCGCCAGCCTGCACGGCGACCTGGATCAGCGAGAGCGCGACTTCGTGATGGCGAAGTTTCGCAATCACAGCATTCGCGTGCTGGTGGCCACCGACGTCGCCGCGCGCGGCCTGGATATCGAAGGACTGGATCTGGTGGTGAACTTCGAGCTGCCGTTTCAGCCAGAGATCTACGTCCATCGCGTGGGGCGCACGGGACGCGCGGGCAGCGCAGGATTGGCGGTGTCGCTGGTCGGCCCGCAGGATCGCGGCAAGGTGAAGGCGATCGAAGCCGCCGTCGGGTCCTCGCTGGAGCGTCAGGCCCTGCCGGGCGCCGGCCGGAAGGGCGCGGGCGCCGGCGCCGGGACCGCGGGTTCAGCCGTTCACGCCGATGCCACGATGGTCACGCTGTACATCTCGGGCGGCCGCAAGGACAAGCTGCGTCCGGGCGACATCCTGGGCGCGCTCACGGGCGAGGCGGGCGGCTTTCCCGGCAGCGACGTCGGCAAGATCGAGATTCACGAGCGCTTTTCCTACGTGGCCATCGCGAAAGCCAGCGCGCAGCGCGCGATGGAACGTCTCGGCGCCGGCCGCATCAAGGGCAAGAAATTCAAGGTCGGGCTGCCGAGTTAGCGTCGCGTCGACGGCAGGCTCAGCGACCGCCGCGACGCCGGCCGTGGTGTGGGCCGGCCGGGGACGCCCCCGCCGTGCGGGTCTTGTCGCGGCCGACGCGTCCGCGCTCGGCGTCGCGGCTCCGCCGGCCGCTTCCCGCGCGGCCGCCGGTGCGGTGCTCGGGGGCGCCCACCTCGGGGGCGGTGACGGCGTCCAACGTCCCGCGCTGAAGGTGGTGAAACAGCGCGTCGCCGCAGTCTGCCACCCGCAGGAGGCGGGCGTCGAAGCGTGCCAAGTGCTCGGTCAAGTTTCGCAGGTCACGCCGCAGGATCTGACGGGCGTTGTTGTTGCCCGCCACCTCGACGACTTGGGGCATGTCGATGATGGTCGGACCGGCCGCCGCCATGAGGACGTTGTAGGCCGACAAATCGCCATGAATGCGTCCCGTCCCGAGCAGCCCCTTCACCTGAAGGAAGACCTCTTGATGAAGCGCGGTCGCCTCTTCGGCCGTGAAGACGAAGTCAGCCACGCGCGAGGCGGGCGCGCCTGCGCTGTCGACAATCAACTCCATGAACAGAACGTTTTCGTAGAGGAAGTACGGCTCCGGCACGCGCACACCGGCGTCGAACGCGGCCCGCAGCGCATGGAACTCCATGTCCTGCCAGTTGTCCTCGATGAGCCCGCGCCCGTAAGCGCTCTTTTTCTGCATCGCGCGGCGGTCGCGCGAGTTGCGGGTTTGATTCCGTCCCTCGACGTAGCTGGCCGTCTTCTTGAAAGTCCGCTCGTCCCGCGCCTTGTAGACCTTGGCCGCGCCGAGGTGCCCTTCGCGCTCGACGACGTAGACCGTGGCCTCTTTTCCGCTCATCAACCGCGCGTGGACGGCGTCGATGATCCCTTCTTCGACCAGATGGGAGATGCCGTCAGGCTGGGGCATTCTTGCGGTGCCGGGCGGCCAGGCGCCGCAAGATCTCGACGCGCGAGACATAAAGGTGCCAGCGCCGGCCGTGCCGCTCGTACGGATTTGCCTGATTCACCCATCCCTTGACCTGGATGGGCGTGGTGACCGCCGCCGAAACGTAGACCTCCGTGAAGAGGTTGTCCCTCATGGCGCGTTTCGCCAGCGCGTGACTCTCGAAGAAATTGCCGTTCACTGGCGCCGCTTTTAGCAGATTTTCCGGGAAAAACGAAGGGCCCCCCGCCACCGTCTGCCCCCAGCCCTTGTCCCCGGAAGACCCTACCGACCGTGTCAGAGGGAGCAAGCAAGGAGTACGCTCGCGGCTTCATGTCGGACAGACGAACGGCCGTGGTTCTCGGTGCATCCGGATCGGTGGGCAACGCGCTGCTCAGGGAGCTGATTCGCGGTCGCTCGTTCGCCCCAATCGTGACCGTGGGGCGCCGCTCGCAGCCCGAGCAGGTCGCGACGGCACGGCAGGCGGGTGTCGAGCTCCGCGAGAAGTTGGTGCCGGCCATGGACCCAGCCGCGCTGGAGGCGGCCACGGCGGACGCCGTTCGTTCGCTGGAAGGAGACGTCGTCGGCTTCAGCACGTTGGGCGTAGGGGCCGGCACCGCGAAGCTCACGATCGACGCCCATCGCGCGGTCGACGTGCAGCTGAATGCGGCCTTTGCGCGTGGGCTGAAGGCATCCGGTCGGGTGAGCCACCTGGCGTTCATGTCCGCCGCCGGCGCTGATCCCACCGCCGCGGCGACTGGATCCGGCGCCGCGGGGATGGCCCGGTACGCGCGCGTGAAAGGCGAGGCCGAGGAGGCCGTGAAACAGAACGGCCCGCCTGTCGTGAGCATCTTCCGCCCGGCGATGATCATCGGCTCGCGGCACACGCCCTGGCTGCTCGAGAAAGTACTCCCTGCGTTTTCCTTCATGACGCCCTCGAAGTACAAGTCGATCACCGTCGATCAGATCGCGAAGGCGATGATCGCAGCCGCGTTGAACACGCCCGCCACATCGGCCGTCTATCACTATCCCGACATGATGGCGTTCAATCGAGCGCTCGCGTCGTAGTGCTTGGTGGTAGCCTCGCTCGCGAACATTGAAGGCGTTCTTGCTGCTGCTCATCTTCGCCGCCGCGGGCCTGGCCGGCGTTTTCTACTGGCGGCAGTCACTGCAGGCGACGAAGGCGCCGGTCGTCGCTGCCGCGAGCCCGCCCGCCAAAGCGGGTAAGGACCGCCATCGGCGGCGGCGGCGTGGCGCGCGGCGCCTCGCGCGGAACGAGGTGTTCGTTGCGTCTCCACAGCCGGACGAAGGGGCGGAGAGCAATGGCGCGTCGCCGGGGCTCGCACCGGCGACGCCGGAAGACCGCGCCCCGCTGGCGCCAGGTGGTGCGGCGACGACGGAGGCGGCGCCCTCGGATGTGTTCGGCACGATCTCGGCACCCACGCCGGCACCCGCCGGCGGCCGCCGAGAGCCCGTCGCCGAGCCGGAGCCGATCAAGCTGCGCCCCGCGGACCTGAAAATCGTGTGGCAAGGCGAAGACCTGTCGCGAACCGAGACCACGCGCCTCGACTTTTCGAAGGACGCCGTCGGGCACGAGCTGTCGCAGGACGAGATCGACGGGCGTTTTCACACCAAGGAAGACGCGATCCTGGCTTGCGTCGCGCGGTCGCGGCCGGACGAGTACACGTATGTCCCCGGTCGGGTCACGGTGAGGTTCCGCATCCAGCGCACGGGGATCGTCAAAGGGGTTCAGGTCGAGGCACCCGTCATTCTGCACAAAGGCGGGCTCACCGGCTGCATCAGGGGCGTTCTGGGCGGCCTGCGGTTCCCGGCGTCGAACATGAGCCAGGTGGTCACGTATCCATTTTCCCTGATGTAGGCAAGGTCGCGTCCGCGCCGATCTCGAAGCGAGCGGGCGCGAACCCCGCAGGAGGGTGTCAGCGGGTCGAACCGTCGGTGTCGCTGCGCCAATGCAGAAATGTTGTACGACTTCGCTGGCTGCGGGGCGTCGCGAACTGATACTCTGGCCGCGCCGCGTCGCTGGCCGGCGCTCGCAAACGAGACATGACGACCGCTCAAGTGACACCTGCCCCTCCCCCTTCGGCCTTCGGCGACCGTGCGCCCGCGGACCCGGCCTGGTGGCGCGACGGTGTCGCCAGCGGGACGCTCACGATGTTCGCAATCCTGGGGCCGGTGGCTACGCTGGCCGCTCTCGTGGGGCGGCGACAGCGCGGCTGGCAAGACCTGCTGCCGCTGGTCGCGGTGGCGCTCGTGTTGCCAGGCCTCCGCCTGTGGAAAAGCCTTTCCGTCCGGGGCCGCGCGATGGCCGGGATCTCGATCGTCTTCGTCGCCGCCTTCCTTCTGACTTTCCGGTTCGGCTTCGCCGTGGGCCTCGACGTGGTGGTGGTGGCGACCTGCGTTTTGGGGATCATCGTGGGCGGCCGCGTGGCCGGGCTCCTCATGATCGCTGCAACCGCACTCGGCTACCTCGTCGTCGGCGTGCTCGTGGTCAACAGCAATCTTTCGCTGGTGTCGCCACAGGTCGATCCGTTCAGGCTCCAAAACTGGCTGCGTCTGGGGGCGGTGACGTCATTGGAGTCGGCCCTGCTGGCGCTGGCGACCGACCTCGTCATTCGTCACGTCGAAACCAACGCGCGCTCGGCCGCGAGGGCCACGGAAGAGCTGCGCGCCGCCTACGCCACTGTCCGCGAGAGCGAGGAGCGATATCGCTCTCTGGTCGACAATTGTCTGGACGGCGTGCTTTTGACCAGCCCTTCCGGCCAGGTGCTGGACGCGAACCCCGCCATCTGCCAGATGCTGGGACGGACGGCGGAAGAGATCTGCACCCTTGGCCGTCGGGGCCTCGTGGCGTCCGAAGACCCCAGACTTGCCAAGTTGCTCGACGAGCGGCGTCTCACCGGAAGGGCGCGCGGCGAGCTCACGATGATCCACCGCGATGGCAGCCGAGTGCCCGTCGAGGTTTCCTCGACGATATTCACGGATCGACATGGACAGGTCCGGACGAGCATGTCGATTCGCGACCTGAGGACGCAAAAGCGGGCCGAGCGAGAACATCGCCTGCTCGCCGAGATCGGTTGCGCCCTCGGCCCGGCCCACCATGACAGCACCCTGGACGAGGTCGCGCCGCTGCTGGTGCGGAACCTGGCCGACCTGGGTGTGTTCTACCTGGTCGAGCCCAACGGGGAGCTGCGCCGCGCGGTGGTCGCCACCCCCGACCCGGACAAGGCGTGGATCGCGGAGGCCATCATGCAGTTGCCCGCGACGGTCGGCGCCGATCACATCGCCAGGCAGGTCCTTCGCGACCGAAAGCCCCTGATCCGTGCGATCACCCCCGACGAGCTCGCGCGGTGGGGAGAGTCTCCCGAACAGATGACGGCCTTGCGCGCCGCCGACATCAAGAGCTCGCTCTTCGTCCCGCTGCTGGTCGGTGATTCATGCGTCGGCGTGATGGGTCTCGGCTCGGCGTCCGAGTCGTTCGACGAACGAGACCTGCCCATCGCCTTGGAGATCGGGCGGCGCTGCGCTCTGTTCGTCGAAGGGGCGCGCCTCCGCCAATCCGAAAAGCGCGCAACCCAGGCACGCGACGAGGTGCTCTCGATCGTGGCCCGGGACCTTCGTAATCCACTGGGGAGCTTCATGATGCAGCTGTCGCTCCTGCGGCAGCCGCCCGGGCCTCCAGAGCGCCGGTCGATGACCGCCGTCGACGGCCTGGAACGCGCCGTGATGAGGATGAGCCAGATTCTCAACGACGTGGTCGAGATCAGGCAGATCGAATCTGGTCATCTGGCTCTCTCGCGAACACAGGTCCCGGTTGGGGATTTCATCGTCGAGGTGCTGGAGGCGTCACGCCAAAAGACCGCCTCGCCGTCGGTGAAGATCCACGGTTACGTGGCTCGCAATGTGCCGGATGTGTGGGTCGACAAGGATCGGATGCTGCATGTCTTCGAGAACCTCCTCGACAACGCCATCAAGTTCACGCGCAAAGGCACCATCTCGCTGGGGGCGCGCGCGGCGGGAAGCGAGGTCGAGTTTTGGGTTGCCGACACGGGCAGCGGAATCGCGCCAGACGATCTGCCGCATCTGTTCGACCGGTTCTGGCTCGCCCAGAAGGCCGGGCGCCCTGGGTCGGGGCTGGGCCTGGCCATCGTGAACGGGACGGTGCAGGCGCACGGCGGCCGAGTGTGGGTCGAGAGCACGCTCGGCGCCGGGAGCACCTTCTTCTTTTCCCTGCCGGTCGGCCCGGTGTGAGCGGGGTGGGGTCCGCGGCCCCACCCCCGCTCCTTCGCCTGGTGGTCCTCGCCCGGCTCCGCACAGACGATCCCCGGACGATTGCACAAAGGTTGGCCCCCAGCCTCCCCATTGATGCGTCGTGAGCGCTCGGTCGCGACAGCTCGCCGGCGGAGGCACCATGTCACAGCTACGCCTGGTGGTAACCGTCTCGGTCTTCCCAGTCGTGTTTGGGGCGTGTGTGGGCAAGATTTCGATGCCGGGTCAGAGCTCTGCCCCCTCAGGCAGCGGCGCCAGCCCGGGGACGACGACCGGGGCCGGGGGAGGCAAAGGGGGCGCCACAGGGGCCGGGGGCACGGGCGGTACCGACTCGTCGAGCAGCGGTGGCGGCGGCGCTGCGCCCAGCGCCACCACCGTGCTCGACCCGGGGCGGACCACGCTGCGCCGGCTCGATCGCGCCGAATACAACAACACGGTTCGCGACCTCCTGGGAACGCAGTTGACGCCGGCCGACATGTTCCCGCTGGACGACGTGAGCGACGGCTTCGACACCATCGGGGAAACCCTGAGCATTTCGCCGGCCCTCTCTCAACAGCTGGAGGTGGCAGCCACCGCGCTGATCGAGGAGCTGTTTGCGCGACCAACCAACGATTCGGTGCGCATGCGGCTCTTGCCGTGCGCCCTCACGGCCGGCGCCGAAACCAAGTGCGCGCAGCAAATCCTGAACGCGTTCTTGCCACGCGCCTTCCGTCGCCCGACCAACGCGACGGAGGTCGGCAGCTATGTGGCATTGATGTCCGGCGCCATGTCCGGATCGATGTCCGGCGCCAGCGCCGGCAGTACGGCGGCGACCGACGGATTGAAGTTGGCGCTGGAGGCGGCGCTGCTCTCGCCTCACTTCCTGTTCCTGGTCGAACAGGACAAGACACCCGGCTCTTCGGCGCAGGTGGCTCTTTCTGACGACGAGCTGGCCACCCGCCTCTCCTACTTTCTGTGGTCCAGCATGCCCGACGACGCGCTGACGGCGGCGGCTCAGGCCGGCGGGCTGGCGGGCAATCCTTCCGCGATCCAGGCCCAGGTCACGCGCATGCTCGCTGATCCGAAGGCGGCTGCTTTCGCGCAGCACTTCGGCGGCCAATGGCTGCAGGTCCACTTTCTGGACACGGTCAAACCGAACGAGGCGACCTTCAAGACCTACACCGACGCACTCCGCACGTCGGCCTTGAACGAAACGGTGCTGTTCTTCCAGGAGCTGGTCTCGGAAGACCTACCGCTGCAATCGCTGGTCACGGCCAACTTCAGCATGCTGAACGGAACCCTCGGCAGCCAGTACGGCGTGACCGTGTCCGGTCAGGGCTTCGTCAAGACCTCTCTGGCCGGCACGCAGCGGGTGGGTCTCTTGACGCAGGACAGCCTGCTGATGGGCAAGT
This sequence comes from uncultured Pseudomonadota bacterium, assembly GCA_963737345.1. Classification (GTDB taxonomy): domain Bacteria; phylum Myxococcota_A; class Polyangia; order Fen-1088; family Fen-1088; genus JADGRB01. The sequence continues at coordinate 1,740,746 of CAVTSM010000003.1, forward strand.
CGTACCCCGACCGAACTTCCCCCGTGAAGCGCGGATACTTCGTGCTGTCCCAGCTCCTCTGCACGCCGCCGCCGGCACCGCCGCCCAACGTCCCGATGCTGCCCACCAACATGCCGGCGGGCACGACCGCCCGCGAACAGCTGGACGCGCACGCCTCCAAGCCGGCCTGCTCCGGCTGCCACACGTTGATGGATCCAATCGGGTACGCGCTCGAGCACTTCGACGCCATCGGCAGCTATCGCACGATGGACAACGGCGCGTCGATTGACGCGACCGGCACCTTCAACGGCACGAACTTCGACGGCGCCGCCGGATTGGCCAACGCCATCGCCAACAGCCCCAAGTTCATCCCCTGCATGGCGCAGCAGGCGCTGACCTATGCCGTGGGACGATCGTTCGAGAGCGCCGACGCGAAAGCGTACGCCGCCGGCTTGGCGGCCAAGCTGGTCGCGGAGGGCCACGCCACCTGGCGCGGCCTCATCACCGCCGTCGCAACCAGCGATGCGTTCACCACCCGTCGAGGAGAGGCGACACCATGAGCGTCCATCGGACATCCCGCCGGCGGTTCCTGCGCAGCGCTGCCGTGACGGTCGGCCTGCCGTTTCTGCCTTCGGTCATGAGCGCCGGTTCGAGGGCCCAAGCTGCGGCGACCTGCGGGCCCACGCAACGCTTTTTGTCGTGGTTCTTGCCTTGCGGCGTCGTCATGCCCGACTGGACGCCGACCACCACCGGCACGACGTGGACGATGCCGTACATCCTGGAGCCGCTGGCCCCGGTGCGTTCGAAGATCGTCGTGCTGACCGGGCACGACCACATGGCCTCGACGACCAGCAACCCGGGCGGCCACTCGGCGGGAACGGCCGGGTTCCTGACGATGAGAAAGATCGCCAACGACTACACCGACATCAACCGCACCAGCTTGGATCAAGTCATCGCCAAACAGACCGCCGCCTGCATGCGGCCGATTGGGTCGCTGCAGCTGAGCTTGACGGTGCCCGAGGACACGTGCGACTCGGCCCCCTGTCAGTTCGTCCACACGGTGTCGTACGACGCCAACAACCCGCTGCCGCACCAGGTCTCGCCGCTGCAGGCGTTCAACGCGGTTTTCGCGGGAAGCAGCCCGACGGCCAGCTCCACCGATGCCGCCCGCCGCCAGACGCTGCGCAAGAGCGTTCTCGACCATGCGCTGTCCGAAATGCAGAGCCTGCGGACGGCGCTCAGCCCCTCTGATCGCATCAAGCTCGACGAATACCAGACCTCGGTGCACGCGCTGGAGATGCAGATTCAGAACACGGCGTCGGCGGGACAGTGCGCAATGGCGAAGTCGCCGGGCATGGACTCGGCTTCCTATGAGACGCGCGTCAACGCCATGATCGACATCATCGCGCTGGCCTTCCAGTGCGACATGACGCGGGTGGTGAGCTTCATGATGGCCCGCGGTTCCAGCCTCCTCGACTGGTCGTTCCTGGTGAACCAGTCCTGCCCGCATCATCGCGTCTCGCATCACGCCATGAACGCCAACAACATCGCGATGCTCCGACAGATCAACCGCTGGGAGATCGCGAAGCTGGCCGGTCTGCTTCAGCGACTGGACGCCATGCAGGACTCGAACGGAAAGACCGTCCTCGACAACACGCTGCTGTATTGCAGCAGCGAAATCTCGGACGGAGACAGCCACAACAAATGGGACATGCCCGTCCTGCTGGCCGGCAGCGCCGGCGGCAAACTGAAGATCGACGGCCGCCACATCAGCTACACGAACATGACGTTCCCCCGCCCCATGGTGGGGCCCCAGGGGGGGCCCCACACGGAGCACACGTTCGTCTCGATCCTCAACGGTTTCGGGATTGCGGCGAACACGTTCGGCGACGCGACCGTCAGCGGCCCCAACACGGACATCTTGCCTTGAGGCGATCCACGCGATCGTCGGTTTTCCACAGACTGCAGGGCACGCCAGAGGCGCATTTTTCGAAGGAATCCCCCCAGGCGTGCCATCTTTGAAGTGATGCGTGGGGCTCACCTGTTGACGCGTGTTGCCACGGCGGAGGTCCCGTCGGCTCCGGCCGGCGCGGCGGCGCCCGTGACACGCGGCGACTTCCGCGATTTCTATGAGCGCTGGTTCGAGCACGTGCTTCGATCCGTGCGCGCCCTCGGTGGGCCAGACGGAGATCGCGACGACATCGCCCAGGATGTCTTCCTGGTCGCTCGCCAGAATTTCGAGCGTTTCGACGGCGCCAATCCCGCGGGGTGGCTGTACCAGATCACGCGGCGCAAGGTCCGCGATTTTCGCCGGCGGGTCTGGATTCGCCGCGTGTTCACACGTGATCACGTCGACGACCTGGATACCTTGCCGCACGACGGAGACAATCCGGCCGGAGCGCTCGAGCGAAAGCAGAAGCGACGCATCTTGATGGCGCTCCTTGGCAAGATGCAGGAGGACCGGCGCGCGGCTTTCGTGTTGTTCGAAATCGACGGGCTCACCGGAGAAGAGATCGCCCGCATCCAGGGCGTTCCCGTGCGCACCGTCTGGTGGCGGGTCCACATGGCCCGTAAAGAGTTCGTCGCCTTGGCCGAGAAGTACCGGCGCACGCGTGAGGGGATTGCTCGCTGATGGGGAACCGAGAATTGAACGAGGACGCAACGGTGGAAAGGTGGTTGGACGAGGATGGCCCCGCGGGGGAAGAGGCGCCTCCGCCCTGGGCAGTCGACCTGGTGAGAAGCGCAGATCCCATTTGCGTCAGCCCGACGCAGCGGCAACGGATGCTCCTGCGTCTCAGCCAGGGCCAGCCGCACCGGCGGACCGCCTGGCTGCGCCCGATCGTGGTCGCCGCGTTGTTGCTGGGCGGCACCACCATCGCCAGCGCTGCCTTCACCAATTGGCCTGCAAACCTGGTGCGCGCCTGCCGCCAGCTGGTCGCAGGCTCCAGCTCGACCAGCTCGGCGCTTCCCGAGACAGCCAGTCGCCGGCGGCCGCTGGCGCTGGAACGTCATCCGGAGGCCGCCAAGGTCGAAGCCAGCCCGGCCGCCGCGCCGCTGCCCATGCCGCAGCCCGCGGCGCCGCGCGCGTCGGCTGACAACCATCCGCGCAGCAGGTCCCACGCGGACCTCGCGATGGCGGAGGATCCCTCGTTGGTCGTCGAAGCGACGCGCGCGCTGCGGGTGGCGCGAGACGCGCGGCGCGCTCGCCTACTGGCAGCGCGCTACCTGCATCAGTACCCCGGCGGCGCTCTGGCCGAAGAAGCCCGGGCCATCGTGGTCGAAGCGGCCCTGGCAGAACGCGATGCCGACGGTCCGGCGCAGGCGGCGCAATATCTGGCCCTCTACCCGCACAGCCCGTTTCGCGCGGCCATCGAGCGGGCGCTGTCCGCCCGGTGACCGCGCGCTTCCGTCGCTGAAGCGGGGACTGCGGATCAGATCCCCGCCAGCGGGCTGGTCCCGTCGCCGAAGCTCTTCACGCTGACGCCGACCGTGGCCAGCATCGAGATGAACAGCTGGGAGACGTTGGCGTTCTGAAACTGGATGGCCCGCCCCGGGTTCAGCATTCCCCCACCCCGTCCCGCCAACACGATGGGCAGGTTCGAGTGGTTGTGCGAGTTGCCGTCGCTGATCTCGCTCGAGAAGAAGACCACGGAGTTGTCCAGCAGCGTTCCGTCGGGCTCCTTGATTGCCTTCATCTGCGCCAGTAGGTAAGCGAGCTGGCTGACCTGCCAGTTGTTGACCGTCGCGTACCACGCCAGCTTCTGGGGATCGTTGTTGTGATGCGTGACGCTGCCGTGATAATCGACGTTGACGTTCAAGAAGCTGTGAACGATCGCGGTGACGGTGTTCTCGTAATAGAAGGTGAGAACGCGGGTCGCGTCGCACTGCATGGCCATCACCATGATGTCCAGCATCTGCTTGACGTGCGCCTGAATGTTCATGTCCGTCGGCCGGCCTGCGGGCGGCGGCGTGCCGGGCATGCAGGCGCCCCCCGACGGTGGCGGCGGGTTGGTGGTGATTTGGTTTTCGAGCTGCCGCAAGCTGGTCAGGTACTGGTCCATCTTGGCCTGGTCGGCGGCGCTGCCCCGCGCGCGGATGGCGGCGATGTCGCTGGCGACGTTGTCGAGGACGCTCTTGCGGTACAGCGCCTCCTTGGCGGCGGCGGCGGCATTCCCGGCATTCCCGCCGTTGGTCGTCGTGATCGACGTCCCGAACAGCCGGTTGAACGCGTTCAGCGGAACCTCCTCGAAAGGCAGCGACGTCTTCGAGTCGGTCCAGGAGACCACGTTCTTGTACGCGGGCGAAAATCCACTCTCCCCGTTGGGTGTCTCGTGCAGGATCCGGGTGGTGAGCTCGATCGAGGGCAGCCTGGTGAATTGCTTGAGGTAGTTTGCCGCGACCTGATCGACTGAAATGCTCTCGGTCACGCCCGGATCGGTCATCGGGATCCTGAAGCAGGTGAGAAAGGCCCCGATGCCGCAGGTGTGCCCGCGAGGCCCATTGGCCGGGTTGTTGTTGACCCCCATGAGGATGCTGACGTCACTCTTGAGGGGCCCGAGCGGCATCAGGGTGGAAGACAGCGTGTAATCCGTTCCGGTTCCGTTGGGCTTCCAGGCCGCGTTGTTGACGCCGGCCGGGATTCCGAAGGTGACGAACCGCCGCGCTGGGGGCGCCCCGGCCGCCTGCGCGCGCTTGATGCTGGGCCCCATGATGTCCAGGATCGGCAGACCGATCATCGCCGCCGAGCCACGCAGGAAGGACCGTCGCGGGACGGACCACCACCCTGGGATTCTTTGTGACACCGGTCGGCGGGCCATCAGATACCTCCTGGTGCGACGGGGCGACGCATGCGGAACGAGTCACTCGCGACCATCTGCATGATGAGGCTCCGGATGTTGTAGTTCGCCCTCGTAAACTGCGACGACAGCTGATTCAGCTGGCACTTGTCCGCGGGGCCGGGATCGTGTCCCAGCGAATAGGCGAACATCTTCTGCGAGACACAGTCCGAGATCGCCGGCGCCTGCTGCTTCAAGCCGGCCACCATCTGCAAGGCGCCGTCGAAACTCTTGCCGTCGGGCAATTGGCCCGTCGCATTGATGGAAGCCGTTCCATCCATGTCCCGCCAGCGCCCGATCCCGTCGAAGTGCTCGAGCCCGAAGCCGATCGGGTCCATGAGCTTGTGACAGCTGGCGCAGGCGGGGTTTCCGATGTGCGCCTCCAGCTGGACGCGCTGGGACGAGCCGGGGGGCACGACGGTCTGATCCAGCGGGGGAACGTTGTCGGGCGGCGACGGTGGCGGCGCGCAGAGGATGTTGGCGAGCACCCACTGGCCGCGCCTGACCGGCGAAGATCGCGTGGGGAAGGACGTGCTGGTCAGCATCGACCCTTGCATCAGCACGCCCAAGCGCTGGGTTCCCGCCAGCGACACCTTCTGAAAGCCGGCGCCGGAAACACCCGACAGCCCGTAGTGCTGTGCCAGCCGCGCGTTGGCGTAGGTGTAGGGCGCGTCCAGCGCGTCGAGGAAGCTGCCTGTCCCCGTGAAGAAGTCAGTCAGGAACAACGTCGTTTCCTGGGTCATGGCGGCGCCCAGAGCCGCGTCGTAATTCGGGAATGACATCGGAGACGGCGTGACGTTGGCCATCTTGTAGGTGCCGAACCACTCGCCACCCATCGTGGTCACCAACTGACTGGCCTTGGAATCGGCCAGCATCCGCGTGGCCTGCTGTTGGACCGACGCCGCGTCTTGAAGCTGGTTCGCGTCGGCGGCCGCGGCGAGCACGTCGTCCGGCATGCTCGACCACAAGAAGTAGGACAAGCGACTGGCGACCTCGTAGCTGTTCAGCGTGCGTGGTGCCGCCGCCGCCGGATCCGGGTCCAGCTCCGGGCGGAACATGAAGTTCGGCGACAGCAAGGCCGCCTTGATCGCCAGCGCGATGCCCTGGTTGAACCCGTCGCCGTTGTTCTTGGCCAGCGTCACGAACGCGGTCAGGCGCGAGATCTCTTCGCTGGTCGGCGGGCGGCGCCAGGCGCGGCGGGCGAACGCCGTCATCACGGTGGTGGCGCACGCCGACTCGCCCGCCTTGGTGGGGTCGCAGGTGATGATCTTGGCCAGCGCGGGGCTGCCAGAAGCCACGGCGGCGTTGGCGAGCGTGTCGGTCGCCGACTCGAGTCCCTCGAACAACAGCGGGTTCATGCCAAGCACGTCCGCGTTGTTGTCGAAGTTCGCCCCGCCCGTGTCCGGCGGAAACTTGGACGCCGGTTCGGTGGTGTCCCCCAGCAGGTCCCGGACGGTGTTGTTGAACTCCAAGTTGTTCAGGCGGTGAATCGTGACGCGGCCCGGGTCGATCGCCGGCCCGCAAGCGACCGCGCCGCCACCGGTGCCGGTCCCACCGGTGCTGGCCGCCCCGCCGCCGGCGCCGGTCGTCGTGGCGACGTGCGCACCTCCCGACCCTGGCTGGCTTACCGACGAGTCGTCGCCAATCCGCCCGCTGCATCCACCGGTGAACGCGACCATCGTCCCCAACGCGAGCACGGCCCACGGGCTCCGTGCCACACGCTGGACCATGCTTCCCGTCGGGTCTGACGTCATAGCCGCCTCCACACGAACAGGTCCGTGTTCCCTACCAATGGCGAGGGAGGCGGCTCACCTTTGCGGAAAGGTGAGGCCCTTGGCCGCCGGCCAGCCGACGCCGTAGGACATCCACGCACACCCAGATTGCTCGGTCACAACGCGTACGGCACCGCGTTAACACAATCGAGCCGCCAGCCGCCTTGGGGACTCTGGTTTTCGCAAAGCATTGGTTCCGGGCAAACCATGTACTCTCTAAATGCACCGCCAGTTTTCACTGACGAAGGCCCCGCGGCCCATGGTGCAGCCCGTCCCCCAGCGCTCGGCTGGCACGATCGGTCGAGCTGATCTGCCGGCGTTCTATAGCGACTGGTTCGAGGCGGTCCTAAAGTGGGTCCGCGCCTTGGGCGGCCAAGAATCGGAGCTGGAAGACATCGCCCAGGAAGTCTTCCTGGTGGTTCGCAAACGCATCGATACGTTCGACGGACGCAACCCGGCCGGCTGGCTCTATCAGATCACCCGGCGCAAGGTCAGAGACTTTCGGCAGCTGTCCTGGATCAAGAAGGTCTTCACGCGCGACCACGTCGACAGCGTCGACGACCTTCCCTTCAACGGCGAAGGCCCCGCCGGCGAGCTGGAGCGAAAGCAGACCCAGCGCGTGCTCTACGCGATCTTGAGCAAGATGAACAAAGATCGCCGGGCCACCTTCGTCCTGTTCGAAATCGACGGTTTGTCGGGCGAGGACATTGCCCGCATTCACGGCGTTCCCGTCAACACGGTGTGGTCACGCCTGCACAAGGCGCGCAAGGAGTTCCTGGCCCTGGCGGCGCGGTACAACAAGGTGCAGGAACACGTCGCCCCCGGGCGCACGCGGCAGCCAACCGGGCCAGACCGGTGAATTCCGGCGCCGATTTACCACCGTCGACGCCGCCCAGGCGCTGGCTGGATTCGCCACCGGCGCCGTTGCCGCCCCAGCCGTCCATCGCCTGGCGCAGCGAGCGGTCACACGGCGCGACCGGCGCTAGCGCGAAAAAAGAGCGCTCTCAACGCGCCTCCATCTCGCTGGCTGCCAGCAGGATCCCACAGAGGCCGTGCGATGAGTTCGTGAGCGTCTTCTGGTTGATGTAGCCGGCGTAGTTGCCCTGCACCGAGACGCCTTGCACGGCACCGGAAATGGACGGTAGCCCGCTGGCGTCGACGGTGAGCTTGGTCTGTAGGCCTTGCCACCCTCGAGTGGCGACCGGCAGGTACGTGGGATCGAGGAACCCGCCATCGACAGCGACCTTCAGGGCGTAGACGAACATGCCGCTGCCGGAGCTCTCGACCCAATCGTCGTCGTGGCTTCCTTGGTCGACGACCTCGAACCAGAGGCCGGTCGCCGGATCCTGAAACGCCTTCAGGGCGGCGGCGATGCCTGACAAGATCGAGACCAAGCTGTCGCGATTCGGGCCCGCCGGCAGGTCGGGCAGCATGTCGACGATCGCCATCGTGTACCAGCCGAGCGCCCGATCCCACACGATCGGCGAGCGCCCCGTCGTCGGGTCGGCCCAGCTGGCCGTCTTGCCCGCCGGGCTATCGTCCCAGGCGTGATAGAGGAGGCCGGTCGCCGGATCGCGGACGTGCGCCGCCAGCAGCAACATCTGCTTGAAAACAGTGTCGCTGCAGAAGCTGCCGCAGGTACCGAACACGGCGCCGTAGCGGGCCAGGAATGGTTCGCCCATGTACATGCTGTCCAGCCACATCTGATTCGGGTAGGTCTGCTTGTGCCAAAACCCGCCGTCGGCGTTGGTCGGAATGTCGTCGTAGCGGGCCCGAATCTGATCGGCGGCGGTGCGGTACTTGGCCAGACCCGTGCGCTGAAACAGAAACGGCAGCAGCACGGAAGGCTGAATGTTGTCGAAGCTGTGCGCCGCGGGGATGTTCACGACGCCGGCAGCGCTGACGTTCTCGTCGGCGTACTTCTGGATGTACGCGACATAACGCGGATCGCAGGTGTGGTTCCAGACCTGCTGCACCCCGCGCAGCACGATGCCATGGTTGTACTCCCACCCGGCGGGGGTGGTGATGTTCGCCGGATCCGGCCAGCGGGCCAGCACCGCGTCCGCCAATCGGACGGCCCACGACCCCGCCGGCAAGGTGCCATGGGCCGGACAGGCGGCTGCCGCGGCGCCTGCGGCACCTCCGGTCGCGCGGCCCGCGGCTCCGCCCCCTTGCGCACCGGCGGCTCCCGGCGCGCCACCGGTGCTGCCGCCATCGAGGCCACCCGCTGCGCCAGGCGAGCTACCCCCGCTGCCAGAGGCAGGCGCGCCCGCCGCCCCGCCACCGGCGCGTTCCCCACCGGCGGCTCCGCCGAATCCGCCGCCGGCCCCACCGGATCCGCCGCCGGCTGAGGTACTTCCCCCGCATGCGCTCAGCAGTGTCGCCAGCACCAGGGCGGTCGCAGCCGCGACTCGTTTTGGGATCACACGGAATCGACAGTCGCGCATGGGTCGTCCCTGGGACAAGGGGGCGGAAGGTCGAAGTCGGTCGGCCATATCGTGCGCGAATTTCCGTGACCGGCGCCCTTTCGCAACGATGAAATCGTTCGGGCGGGGCGTCCTTCTAATCGGATCGATGGTCCTGGCGGCGTGTGGCGGGTCCACATCCGTCCGGCCGGCTGTCGATGCGGCAGGGACGGGGGGCGCGTCCACGGGGGGCGCACCCGGCTCGGCCGGTGCCGCGGGGCAGCCGGCGGCGGGCGGCGACGGTGTGGCGGGCAGCGGCGGCGCGGGCGGGCGCGCAGCAACCGGCGGGAATGACGCGGCCGGCGGCTCGGCATCCGGCGGTGCATCCGGCGGCGCCGGCAGCGGCGGGCACGCCGGCGGCGCAGGGCATCCCGGCGCAGGCGGCGGTGGCGGCCCAGGGCGCGACGCGGGCGCGGATGTCACCTCCCGGGAATTCGGCTGCACGCTGGTCCTGGGCAACACGACCACCCAGCAGTGGTTCGATGGTGGGTTCCTGACCTACCCGGGCATCGACGCCAAACGCTGGGAGCTCGTCGTCGTTGGTCACCACTATGTCGGCGCCTGGGCGGATCCAAACGACGCCGCCTGGACGGCGCCTCTGGAGACCGGGCACGCGTGCGCGCAAAGCGCCCAGATGCCGGATCGGGTGATTTTCATCGTGACGCAATCGCCCCCCTTCCCGCCCGAATCGACGTACCAGACGCAAACCAACTCTGTCGTCCAGAACATCCGGTCCAAGTATCCCGGCGTCCGGCAGATCGCGCTCGGGACGTTGATTCGCTCGCCCGGCAACGCCCCGACCGCGTGCAGCACGGCGGCCGACGCCGAGCAGTCGATCCCCGCAGCCGAGGATCAGGCGATCGCGGCCGTGGCCGCGGCGACCGCGCCGGCCGGCCTGGTCGTCGCGCTGCCGCCGCTCTACGTTTCGACCTGCGCCGATTTCGTCGCCGATCACCCGCAGTACACGACCGCCGGCGCCGCCGATGTGGCCCGCGTGTACGGGGCCTATTTCGCGGCCCACCCCTGAGGTTATGCTCAGCGCATGCGGACGGTGGGTTGTCTCTCATTGTTGCTCACGTTCATCGCGGGCGGCGGGTGCACGGGGTCTTCCCACCTGAACGGGCCCGTCACAGGCACAGGCGGCACGGGGGCTGCCGGGCAGACCCCCTGTGATCCGATGGCGCCGCAGCCCATCACCGTGGGCAAGGTCATCGGCATCGGTCAGAGCACGGACGGTACGCTGTACGTGGCCGCCGCCAACGGCGTGTTCGTGTCGCGTGCCGGCACCCTCGTCCGGCAGCACGTGACCGGGACCGGCCAGATGGGTTCCAACGAGTACCTCTTCACGGTCCAACCGCCGCCTGGAGACGGCGGCGCTTCGTACGACCTGCTCGTCAGCACCGACGGGGCGAACGCGACCGGGGTGGCGCTGGGGCCCAGCGGGTCACGCGCGTTCCTGGGCCAGACGGACGCAGGCGTGACCGCCCTGGCCGTGGTTGCGCCGAGCGCGGTCGAGGGCATGCTGGTGGTGAACACGCCGAACGTGATCTCCTACGTGGCCGATGTCGCCGGCGGCGCCGTGCTTGTCGAAACGGTGCCGGCGGACCCCAATCCATCCGCGCGCTTCGGAGGGCGGTCCATCTATTACGGACCGCCGAACGCGCTGGCGCAGCGGCCGATCGACCAATTCCAGCAGACCCACAGCGGCAACGGATCCCTGACGTTCGCCGTGGGTGGCACCCCGTACACGCTGACGTTCGGTAACGTACAGACGGCGGACGGTGGACCACTGGGAACGTTCCAGCTCATGACCTTGACGCCGCAGGGCGGCCCGCCAGCCTCGGTGACGCTCCGCAGCCCGACGCCGGCCGCGCCGCCGGCCGACCTGGTGTTCTCTTGCTTTGGTTTACTGTGACCGATCGCGGCAACGTCTCCGTCAGCGCTGCCACCGGCGCTGTCAGGAACCGCGCTGTCGGAGTCAGGGCGATCCCGGCTCCATCTCCGGTAACATCCGCGACCGTGACTCGCCTACCCCGAACTTTTCGTGGTTCTGAGATCCGCCGGCTGTGGGTCGTCGTCTGGCCCGCCGCTGCCCTCTTCCTGACCGCGGGCGCCTGTTCCAGCGGGGGCAGCGCGAGCCCGGCAGACGGGGCGACGGGCGGGGCGACCCAGGCCAGCGGGGGCACGACGGCATCGACCGGCGGATCCTCCTCGCCGAGCGGCACGGGGGGAACGGCCTCGGGTGGCAGCGGCGGCAGCAATGACTCGCTGGGGACCGGCGGCGTGGCGGCCGGAACCGGCGGCGTGGCAGCCGGAACCGGCGGCGTGACGGCCGGAACCGGCGGCGTGGCCGGCGGGAGCGGCGGAAGCGCTGCCGGAGGCGCCGGCGCCAGCGGCACAGGTGGCAGCGGAGGCAAGCCCGATCAGCAGGCGCTGCCCGCCCTGACGATCCACATGGCGGGCGACTCGACGATGGCCAACTACGCCTCGAGCACCACGCAGGAGGGCTGGGGGCAGGAGCTGGGGCAGTTCTTCATCAGCAAGGTCACGATCGACAACCAGGCCCAGGGCGGCGCGAACATCCAGACCTTCTATTCGGGCCGCTGGAAGACGTTGATCGGCAACGTGAAGGCCGGCGACTACGTCATGGCGGCGTTCGGGATCAATGACAGCGGAACGGCCCACGGTCCGGTCAGCGCAGCCGACTTCCAGTCCCGGATGGCGGTCATGGCGGACGAGGTCGCGGCCAAGAAGGCCACCTTCATCCCGACCACATCCTCCCCGCTGCAAGTCTGGGCCGGCGGCAAAGAGACCAACACGCGCCTGCAGCCGTACTGCGACGCGACCATCGCCGTCGGCAAGAGCAAGGGCTTGCTGGTCGACGACCTCAACGCGCGCGCCGTCGACTACTACAACATGATTGGCCAGACCGCGGCGGACGCCCTGACCTTCAACGGCGACAAGGCGCACTTCAACAAGAAGGGAGCGACCGAGATGGCGTCCCTGGCGTCGCAAGAGCTCGCCCGAATCAACAGCCCTCTCGCCGCATATCTGAAGTAACCGGCCCGAAGCCAACCGACCCGGCGGTCACTTCTCGCGCCTGGAGGGTGCCGGCTTCGACGACCGCCGCGGTCGGGGAGCGGGAGCAGGTTGCACCTGCAGGAAGACGCGGATGTCGCGCGCGAGCTCGATCAGCGCCGGGACATCGACAGAGCGATGCAGCAGGCCGTGCAGGTAGAGCGTGATCAGCCCGTGCGCGTAGGCCCACGCCTGGTTGGCGATGTGGCGCGATGAAGCCGCGCGCGCCAGGCCCGCCGCTTGGCAGGCCTCGATCGCGTCCATCAGCATTCGCAAGGCCGCCCGGCGCTCCGGCACCGCCACGTCTCCGAAGTCGACCTGCGGTCCGTACATGACGCCGAAGTGGCCCGGGTGTGCGGTCCCGAAGCGCACATAGCCAACCGCCATGGCTTCGTAGCGGGCCAAGGGGTCTTCGCCCGCTTCGTCGGTGGCGGCGCGGCATTCGCCGAGGAGAGTCGTGAATCCTTCCGTGGCGACCGCGGCCAGGAGCGCCTTCTTGTTCGCGAAGTGACGGTAGGGCGCCGCGGCCGTGACACCCAGGCGCTTGGCAGCGGCCCGCAGCGTGAGTGCCTGCGGCCCGAAGCGGTTGATGATTTCCAGCGCCGCGGCAACCAGCTCGCGGCGGACATTGCCGTGGTGGTAGGCCTTCTTCAGATGGGGCCGGAAGACGGGTTCAGTCGTCGTTGCCATCGGCACCCGCGGCCCCCGGGACAGGGACACCGGCGCTGGCCATCTCGGCGAGATTGCGCTTCAGCGTCGACCGGCTGATACCCAACACCTCCGCGGCCCGCGTGCGATTGCCGCCGCACGACGCCAGCACCCGAAGGATGTGCGCGCGTTCCACGTCCTGCAGTCGCATCGAGCGATCGCCTGCGGCAGCGGTCGTCAAGAGCTCCGGCGGCAGGTGACACATCGAAATGGTGTCGCCTCGGCTCAGGATCAGCGCCCGCTCGAGGGTGTTGCGGAGCTCGCGGAAGTTGCCCGGCCAATCGTATCGCTCGAGCGCAGCCGTCACGGCGGGGCTGAGGCTGGCGAGGACAGGCCGGCTCGCGCGTCGTCCCAGGTCGGCGACGATGCTGCGCGCCAGCGCCGAGATCTCCTCGCGCCGTTCGCGTAGCGGCGGGATCTGAATGGGAACCACGCTCAACCGGTAGTACAGGTCCTTGCGGAACAGCCCGCGGGCGACGCGCTCGGCCAGGTTGACGTTGGTCGCCGCCAGGATGCGGACGTCGGCCTGAATGATGCGCGTGCCGCCCACGCGCCGGAACCGATGCTCATCGAGGAACGTGAGCAGCTGCGCCTGAACGGTCATCGGAATCTCGCCGACCTCGTCCAGCAACAGCGTGCCCCCGTCGGCCGCTTCGACCAACCCGCGCTTTGCGGCCGTGGCGCCGGTGAACGCGCCGCGCTCGTACCCGAACAGCTCGCTCTCGAGGAGCTGCGGCGCCAGACCGGCGCAGTTGATGTCCAGGAACGGCTTCTTGTCCCGCGCGCTCCGCCGGTGAATTCGGCGAGCCAGCCAGCCCTTGCCGACGCCCGTCTCCCCGAGCAACAGCACGCTGGCGTAACCGTCCTGCGCCACGACGTCGGCGGCTTCGACCACCTCACGCATGGCCGGCGCCAGCGGCACGAGCTCGCCCTCGGTGGCCGCGCCCGCCAGGATCTCGGCGGCTCTGCGCAACCGCGCAATCTCGCCGATGTCGCGGGCGATGCTGGCGATGCGGGCCGGACGGTCGCCGGCCCCCGGGATCAGCGAGAGGCTCTCCTCGACCTCGATTTCCCGCGTCCCGCGCAGCCGATAGGTGTGCGTGACGGGCACCTTTTGCCCGGCCAGCAGCCGCTCGGTGTTGGCCTGCAGCTCGGGCCGCATGTTCGCCGGGACCAGGGCGTCGATCGTGAGGCCCGTGTCCGCCGCGCTGACACCGTAGAGGTGCTCGGCCGCCGGGTTGCACGACACGACGTGTCCGTCGGGCGTCCAGGTCACGATCGCGTCGTTCGCCTTCACGACCACGGCCGCCAGCTCGCGCTCGAGAGCCCGCGCCCGCTCGGCCGCCAGCTTGCGATCGGTGATGTCCTCCGAGATGCCGACCAGGTAAAGCGGTCGATCGCCGTCGTAGACCGGCACCTTCTTCGTGCGCAGCCAGCGAACGCCATTTTCGCGCGTGGAGATCGGCTCTTCGGGGATTTCCAGCAGCTCGCCGCTCGCGTAAATCTCCAGGTCCTTGGCCCGAAAAAAGTCGGCTTGCTGCGGCGGAAAGACGTCGTAGTCCGATTTGCCGACCAGCTGTTCGTGACGCCACCCGAGCAGCTCTTCGGCCGCGCGATTGAACCGGAAGAACGTATGGTCGCTCGCTCGCTTGACGAAGATCATGTCGGGGATGTTCTCGACCACCGCCTCGAGAAAACGATTCGCCTCCCGAAGCTCCTCGGCGATGCGCAAGGGATCGGGTCCCCGTCGGACGAGCGCGACCCAGGTCAGCGCGGAGACGGCCGCGATCCTGACGTGCACGTCGAACGGCTCGGCGGCATTGCCGGTCCAGCGACACCCGGCCGAGAACGGACGTCCGAGCGCGATCGCGCCTGGCAATGGCGCGTCGATCACCTCCTCTAGCCGTAGCTCCGCTGGCGCGCGGGCGCCCAGACCCAGCTCCTCCAGCGCGACGCGGCTCGCGTGCAGGATCCGATGCGTCGCGCCGTCGACGATCAGCAGCGCGCCCGGGAAGAACTGAGTGAGCTCACACGCGCTCACCGACCCAAGCGGCCCAAACTGGGCCAGCTGAGGCGGCGACTGGCCCACTTGCGGCCACCCCGTCACGCCCTCCGACTCGCCACCTACTGGAAATTCGCCCGAATTCTTCATGTCCCTCAGCTGGCACGCCCGTCGCTAGAGACCCCGGCGATGCCGTGGCCACTCGCCGCGACAACTCACGCCATGTCACTACCATGTTTACAGCCGAAACATAAGGACTATAGCGGCCTCTACCGCGCGCACCGACGCGCCGTGTACGGGCACTGCCGGAAGCTGCTGGCCGACGGCGCCGGCGCGGAGGATGCCACCCAGGAGGTCTTCACCCGCGCCTTTCATCACCTGCAGGGAATCTCCGATGGCGACCACCAGCGCCGGTGGCTGTTCCGCGTCGCCACCAACTACTGCCTGAACCAGCTCCGAAATCAGAGGCGACAGACTGAGCTGTTGTTGCGCTGCCATACCGGGCGCACCAACGACCCCTCGACGGCGATGGTCGCCCGCGAGGTCGCCACCCGCATCACGCGCGGCCTTCCCGAGCAGGCCCGGTGGGTTGCCTGGCTGTTGTACGTCGACGAGCTGGACCAGCGTGAGGTCGCCGACGTCCTGGGGGTCTCCCGCCGGACGGTGGTCAACCGGCTCGCGACGTTCCGCGTCGGGGTGCGACGCGCGATGGCGGCGATGGGTTAACATCGCGGGCAGATCTGCGCTACACGCGCCGCCTGCCCTGACGGCGCGCCTGCATGAATCCCGGGATCAGCGCTCGAGCGAGGCGGACGGCGCCGAATACAGCCAGCGCGCGGCGCGGGTAGACCAGCTTCTTCCGACGGGTCGGCGCGAACTGGGCGATGGCGCGGACCGCGCCGTCCAGCGAGGCGGACGAGAGATCTTTCATGAGGAACATCCAGGCGGGGAGCTTGTCCCGCATCGTGTAGATCGACGTCGGAACGGGTCCCAACACGACCTGCTTGAAGACCAGGTCCGACCCCTCGTACATGTTCGACCAGACGTCGAAGCAGGCGGTCAGCGCCTGCTTGCTGGTCTGGTAACCGAGCCCCAAGGGGTTCCCCGCGTAGGCCACCATCGAGCTGATGGCGACGATGTGCCGCTCGACGTTTGGAGGGGAGCCGGCGGTGGGCGGCAAGCGGGTCAGCGGACCGATGAAGTTCAGCACGCCGTAGAGGTTCGTCTCCATGACGTCTCGGTAAAGCGGCAGGTCGAACGTCTCGGCGTTGTCGAGGCGGTTGATGCCCGCGTTCAAGATGAAGACGTCCGGCAGTTCTCCCGCCGCGGACAGGCTTGTGACCAGGTCGTCGACGGCCTTGCCTGAACGGACATCGACGCACTCGAAACGGACGGACGGTTGGCGCGCTTCCGGCTCCGCGATGCGGCGGCGGTTCACGGCGATCACCTTCACGCCGCGGGCGGCGTAGTGTTCGAGTAGCCCCCGGCCGATGCCCGAGGTCGTCCCGGTGATGAGGACGCTTTTAACCTGCACCGGGCTCCGCTGAACGTTGGGCAGCCCTTCTTCGCGTCACGAAGCTCTCGATCTCGGCTGCGCGGCGGAAACCGGTTCCACCGTGCCACATCGCCGTCCTGATGAACTTCGGTCGTCGCTTGACCTCCTCGAACGTCCTCACCAGGTACTCGCCCACCACGCCGATGGCCAGAAGGTTGAGGCTGCCACAAAACAGCACCAGAACGACGATCGCCGAGATGCCGTGGGGGACCTCGGGACGGAGCCGGCTGTCGACGAGCTGGTACACCAGGGCGACAAACGTCACGAAGGTCAAGATGGCGCCCGTGTAGCTCAGCGCTTCGATGGGGGCCGAGCTGAATGAGAAGATGGCCTTCTTGGCCCACCAGAGGTTCTTCAACCGCGTATGGGTCGACCGCCCGAAGGCGCGCTCGGGGCGGACGTAGTCGACGCCGGTTTGCCTGAAGCCGACCCAGGCCCGAAGCCCGCGCAAGAACTGGTCCGTCTCCGGAAACGCGAGCAATTCGTCGACGACCCGCCGATCCATCAGGGAGAACTCGCCGGCGTCGACAGGGATGGGAACATAGGCGACGCCCCGGAACACGCGATAAAACGCCTTGCACGCCAGCGACATGGCCGCCGACATCTCGCGCTTCGATCGGCGACCGTAGACGACCTCGTTCCCCGCGCGCCATTTTTCGTAGAAGGCCGGAATGACCTCGGGCGGATCTTGAAGATCCCCGTCGAGAAGGACGACCGCGTCCCCGGTGGCGAGCTCCATCCCGCTCAGGAACGCGTTCTGTGCACCGAAGTTTCTCGAGTGCTCGATGGCCAGCACGTGGTCGTCCTGGGCGGCGAGCTCCTGCAGTACCAGAGCTGTGTCGTCGGGGCTGCCGTCGTTGACGAAGATGATCTCGTAGTCGACGCCCAGGCCCAAGAACACGGCGGACAGGCGCCTGTGCATGAGCGGAATCGCCTGCGCGTCCTTGTAGCAGGCGATGACGGCCGAGATTCGCGGCGCACCGGGGTCAGCCACGGACCGCCCGCTCCAGCTGTCCACGCAACTGTTCTCCCGCCAGCGCACTCTCTTCCTGATGCCAGCGCTGGCTGCCGTAACGGCCGCTGGGGTAACCCTTTGCGTGCAGGCTGCTGAACGATCGCGGGCACACGCCGCTCGCCAGCAGCAGGTGGCTCAAGGCCTCTGCCATCCCGCATGCGAGATGGTGCTCTTCGATGGTGACGACGCGCTGCTTTTCCTCGATGCTCGCCAGCAGGTCAGCCGGGATCGCGCCGAGGGGGAGCATTCCCACGTTCCAGATCTCGACGTCCTCGAGCAGCGCCTCATCGCCCAAGTCGTACAGGTTTCCGAGGACCGGTCCCATTCCGATCACCACGCACCGGCGGCCGGGTTTGATCTTTCGCCACGGCGCGAACGGGGGAAGGTTCCCGATGATCTCGGCGGCGATGTTCAGCCGCAAGTAGTTCGGCAGTGGGTCGTGCGCCATCAGGCTGACGGCGGCAGCCACATCCGCCCGGATCAACGGCAGATAGAGCCGCATGTGGGGCAGGACCCGCATGGCGCCGACGTCTTCGAGGGCGTGATGGGTGGGTCCCATGATGCCGTAGCCATATCCGCCGCCGTTTCCGACGAGCTTGACGGCAAGCCGGTGCAGGCAGACGTCCGTTCGGATCTGCTCGTAAGGACGAAAGGCAACGAACGGGGCAATGCTGTACACCCACGGAAGCTGCCCTTCCCGCGCCAGACCTGCCGCCAGCGACACCATGTTCTGTTCGGCGACTCCCGCGTTGACGAAGCGTTCGCCGTAGACGCCGGCAATCTCCTCGAGCGCCAGGTATCCGACGTCGCCGGTGATGAAAACCAGATCGGTGCGCTCGCGGAACAGCGCGACCATCGCCCGCACGAACTCATCCCGCATGGCGCGCCCGCGCGACGGCAGCGGCATGCGCGACCGAGATCTCTTCCAGCGCGCGGCGATATTGCGCGTCGTCCATGGGCAGGTAATGGGAGGCGACGGCGTCTTGCATGGACGCCACGCCGTGCCCTTTGACGGTGCGGGCGATGACGGCGATCGGCCGACGCTGAACGCCTGCGCACGCGTCGCGCGCGGCAGCCAGGGACGCGAAATCATGTCCGTCGGCGGCGACCACCTCGAATCCGAACGCATCCAGCTTGGCGTCCAGCGGCTCCAGGGCGAGCACCTGCTCGGTTCCGCCCAGGGCCTGAATGCGGTTGCGATCGATGAGCCACACCAGGTTCGTCAACCTGCGATGGGCGATGAAGAGCGCAGCCTCCCAGGTGCTCCCCTCGTCGAGCTCGCCGTCCGAGGTGAGGCAGAAGAAGCGCCGGTCGCTGCGCTTGAGAGCCGCGCCGACCGCCATTCCGGCACACAGCGACAGCCCATGCCCCAGGCTGCCAGTCGCGAACGGGATCTGCTCGAGCGTGTTGACCGGCGGATGCGCGGGCAGGCGGGTCCCTTCGCCGCAGAAGGATTCGAGCTCGCGGGGATCGACGGCGTTCATTTCGGCGAGCAGCGCGTAGAGCGCCGCCACCGCGTGGCCTTTGGACAAAACGAACGTGTCCTGGTCGCGCATCCAGGCATACTTCAGAAACACCAGGATCTCGGCGCACGACAGGGAGCTGCCCACGTGTCCGGCGTGGGCCAGCCTGTACATGGCCAAAAAACGCTTCTTTACGGAAAAGACCCGCTCTTCGAGCTGCACGCGCGGCGATCCTAGCATTCGAGGGGAAAGGGGAGCGCCGGGGGCGGCGCGGGTCATTGAGACGGCAACGTTTGCGCGAGGCGTTTTCGTGCATCAAGTCGTCGGGGTGGCCCCCCTCTTTGGTATGGTGAGCGGATCGGCCCGCTGCGATGCGCCGTGGGGCCGCTTTGTACGCGCCAGGGTCGCGCTGGCGGCGATGCTGTTTGGCCTGGGATGCATGGAGACAGACCGCGTGATCGCCGTTCAACTGGACGCGTTTGCTGCCTTTTCGGAGCCGACCCTTGTCACTGGCCTCCGCGCCGATACGCTGGACCTGCACGATCCCTGCCTGACGGCGGACGAGCTGGAAATCTATGTCTCGTCGGACACCAACGCCGTCTCGGACATCTGGACCAGCACACGCCCCGGCATCAACTCCGCTTGGAAGCCGGCCATCATCCAGGCGGAGCTGTCCAGTCCGGGTAACGATGTCGACCCGGACGTCTCGCCGGACGGGCTGACGATCACCTTTTCCAGCGACCGTGCCGGCGACGGGTATCGCCTTTACGTTTCCCGGCGTTCGGCGAGAGGCCAACGGTGGGGTGTGCCTCAACAGATGACCGGGCTCGGCTCGTCGACTTTGGACATGGGACCGACGGTGGACCCGAGCGGCTTGAACATGGTCTTCGCGTCCGAGCGCAACACCATCAACGCCGGCCTGTACCGGGCGTCGCGGCCGGACCCGCAAGCCTCCTGGACGGACGTGACAGCACTATCCGAGATCAATTCGTCCCGGCAGGACGAAAATCCGGCGCTCTTCGACCATGGCCTGTCGCTGGTCTGGAGCTCTCGTGGGCCGTCCAATGGCAGCACGTCCGATCTCTTCCAGGTTAGCCGCCCGACCGTGTCGCAGCCATTTTCGAGGACGCCGATCCCTCTGGATCGCCTGAATTCGCCTGACCATTGGGACGGAGACCCCTGGATGTCCCAAGACGGACACCATATCGTGTTCGTTTCAGACCGCACCACCGGGGTCAGCCAGCTCTACGAGGCCTGGCGCTGATCTTGGACGTCGAGCACTGAACCATGTCGACCACTTCCTATAGAGCCGAGCTGACGCTGTCCGCTGATCCGGCGCGCGCGACGGCTGCGGGGAGGGCATCCGCGCTCACGGCGCTGGCGGAGCAGGCCGTTCGGACGGGCGAGCCGCTGACGATTCGCCGGTTCCTGGAGGGGATCGCGCCGACGGTGCGTGGCGTCTGTCGCGCGGTCATGGGACCCGGCCACGCCGATCTGGAAGATGCCGTCCAGGAGTGTCTGATCGAGATCCTGCGGGCGCTGCCCAAGTACCGATTCGAGGGGACGATCGTCGGGTACGCGAGCCGCATCGCCCTGCGATGCTCGATCGCCGCACGTAAACGGGGCCGCACCCGGGAGGAGCGTGTGCGCGTGCTGGCCGACCAGGAGGCGGTCAGCGCGACCTTCGGAAGGCAGGACGCCGGCTCCGACCTCTGGTTCTTGTGTGACCTCATCGACGAGCTGCCCAAGGTTCAGGCGGAGACGGTCGTGATGCGCATGGTGCTGGGATATTCCGTCGAGGAGATTGCGCTGGCCATGCGCGTGCCGCCCGAGACCAGCAGGAGCCGCTTGCGTGTCGCCAAGGAGTACCTTCGCCGCAGGCTGGAGGATCACGGGTGAGCCGGCCGGTGGACAGGGCGCCGGGGCCCACGGAAACCGACCCGGACCTCCATCCGGAGGAGCTCCTCGATCGCGCCGTTCAGGGCAGGCTTGGACCTGGTCATCGTCAGGTATTGGATCGTCACCTTTCCGCCTGCCGGGCCTGTGCCGCTCACCTGGCGCTGATTCGTTCCGCCCGAAGCATCGACGCGCCGGAGCCCTGGGACGACCTGCTGAACCGGCGAGCGGTCGAGGGGGCGCTCGCGTGGGGCCAACGTCGAGGTCGCCGGGGGCTGTTTGCCGCGCCGCCGTGGCGGCGGTGGGCGCTGGTCACCGCGGCCATGTTGCTGGCGTTCGGCGGTGTGGCCGGTGCAACTTGGTGGCGCGTCAGGCGTGCGACCAGCGAGGCGGGTGGTTACCCGCATGCGGTCATCTCCATCGCCGCCACCCGCTCGGCTCGCAAGGTGGCCACAAGAACGTCCGAGCCAGCCGCCGAACCCCATGCCGCGCCGCCCCCGTCGCTGGCGCCTGCCGCGCCGGCCAGCCGCCCCGCCCCGCACGAGCTGGCGCGGACGCAACCGAGCGCGGCGTCGCTGTTCGAACGGGCCTCTGCGCTGCGCGAGCAGAACAGCCCGGAGCAAGCCATCGCGGTATTTCGCCGGCTGCAGCGCCTCTACCCGACCGCGCGCGCGAGCCGGTTGTCATTCGCGCTGGCCGGACGGCTCTTGCTGGACACCGGCCACCCAGCGCAGGCTATAGAGCAATTTGACCAGCACCTGGCACGGCGGGGCGAGGCCGCCGAGGAGGCTCTGGCCGGCCGCGCGAGCGCGCAGGCGCGCCTCGGGCTCCGCGCCGCCGAGCGCGAGACCTGGCGGACGTTGCTCGCCGAATATCCCAAGACGGTCTACGCGCCGCGCGCCAAGAATCGCCTGGCCGAGCTGGAGCGCTGAAGTCCAGCCGATGCTGACGACCCTCGCCGGATGGACCCGGCTCGGGTTGCTGCTGGCCGTGCTCGCGCTCGGCACAACGGCCGCGGCCCAGACGCCTGCGCGGGAGGGCGCCCCGCGGATCGACCTCGTCGTAGCCGCCGACCAGTCCGCGTCGGAGAACATCCTGGCGGTCCTCCGCGACGCCCTGGCGCGACGCGGGTTGCAGGTGGACGCGAACGTGGTTCCCCGGCTCGATCCGTCGCAACTGGCCCGCCCTTTGACGCCGCAAGCGCCGGCGCCGCCGGTGGCGCGCGTCTGGCTGGACCTGGTGGCGCCTCAGCCGACGATGTACTTCGTCAGTGAGCCGACCGGCCTCGTCTACGTCCGTGCCCTGGCCGTTCACCCGGTGCCCGACCAGGTCGAGCTGGAGCTGATTCGCTTCGTGGTGGATGGCGCCGTGCAGGCGATCCTCGAGGGACAGCCGCTGGGCGTGAGCCGGGCCGAGTTCGCGCGCTCATTGGTTCCCCCGATCGTGCCAAGCCCCGCTCCCCCCGCTTCCCCGGCGCCGGCCACCGGCCGAACCCGACCCAGATGGGTGATCGCCGCCGGCTACGGCGGGGCCAGGTTGTCCGCGGGCGTCGTCACCCACGGCCCGGGTCTGAGTGCGGAGCTGCTCTGGCCGCATCTCCGTTTGGGCGTCGCCGTGCTGCAGCGATTTGCCGTCGCGTTGAACAGCCCCGATCTCGGCGCGACCAGCCCGGGTGTGAGCGCCGTGCTGCTTTCTTCGGGCCTGAGACTGTTCGCGGCACTCCCGGCCCGGCTGACCACCCACCTTTCGGCTTCCCTCGGAATCGGTGCGGGTTTTGACCTGACGCACGTCGCGCCGGCCGGGACCGGCGCGACCCCGGCCTTCTGGGCCACTGATCCGCTGGTGCTGGGCACGGCCACCGTCCAGCAACGGTTCGGGCGCCTGGTCGCGGGGATCGACGGGGGCATCGAGTTGGCGCTGCTGGCGCCGCGATACACGGCCGTTCGTCCGGGGACAACCCTGGCGGTCTGGACGCCCGAGCGCTGGCGTCCTTTCGCGACGGCGCGGGTGGGGATCGTATTTTGATGCCGGTTGCCGCGATCATCGCCCTGATTCTGGCGGCGTTCTGGAAGCTGACGTTGATGAAAGGCGTCGTCGTGACCGACGACATCTTTGCCAGCGACCTCATGAACGAGAACTTTCCCTACCGCTTTGCGCTCGGGAAAGCTCTCCACGCCGGTCACTGGCCGCTGTGGGTGCGCGAGATATACGGTGGGTTTCCGCTTCTCGCCCGCTCCGAAGCCGGCGTCTGCTACCCGCTCAACATCGTGCTTTACGGTCTCTTGCCGCCGTACGTCGCGCTGAACGCGACCATCCTGCTGACGCTGGTCACCGCGGGCGTCGGCATGTACGCCTACGCCCGCGAGCTGGGAGGCGATGTGCGGGCGGGCTTGCTGGGCGCGATCGCCTTTGCGTTCAGCGGGTTTCTGATTGCGCACCTCAAACATCTCAGCATGACCAACGGCGCTTGCTGGTTGCCGCTGGGGCTCCTTCTCCTCGAGCGCGCCGTCGTGCGCGGCTCCTCCCGGCCGCTGCTGTGGTTTGCCGTCGTTTTCGGAATGCAGCACCTGGCCGGCAATCCGCAGGTCGCCTACGCCTGCGGCGTTCTGTACCTGCTGTACTTCCCGCTGCGCCTCCTCAATCATCAGCGCGCGAGGCAGGCCGACAAGCGCGACGCACGCAAGCGGCTGGCGTGGTTCGCGGCGGCGCTGGCGCTCGGTTCGCTGCTCGCGGCCGTGCAGCTCATCCCCACCTATGAGCTGGTCTCTTTGTCGCAGCGGTCGGGGGGCGTGACCTTCGAATATGCGTCGCGCTTCGCCTACGACCCGGCCAGCTTCTGGAGCTTCCTGTCCCCCTATGGCAATGGCGACATCGGCAACGCGACGTACACCGGCAAAGGCATCTTCTGGGAAGACTACGGGTACGTCGGCCTGATGACCTTCCTGCTGGCCGCCTACGCGACGCTGCTGTGCTGGAAGAGCTGGCACGTGAAGTTCTTCGCGATCGCCGCCGCCGCCTCGTACATCCTCGTGCTCGGCCCCGCGACGCCGGCGTACTGGCTGGTCTTCCATGCGGTGCCGGGAATGAAATACTTTCGTTTCCCGACCCGGCTGCTCCTGATCACGGACCTGTCGCTGATTGCGCTGGGGGTTTTGGGACTGACGCGCCTGGCGGCAACACTTGCAGGGCGGCGCCTCTCGTTCATTCCCGCGCTGGTCGTGGTGATCACCACCGTCGACCTGCTTGCCGCCCAGCTCCGACAGAACCCGATCGCCGACATGGACGCTTGGGTGCAGCCGCCGGCCACCGTCGAGATCCTGCGGCGCGACAACTCCCTGTTTCGCGTGTTGTGCATCGGTGGCAATCACGCTCACCGCAGGACGTTTCAAGAGGCGAAGGGCTGGGAAGGGAACCTACAACCCTTTGTCGACCAGCGGGAGTTCATCCAGCCCAGCACCAACCTGCTTTACGGCCTGTCGTCACCGAATGGGTACGCGAATCTGATTCCCAACTACCTGGTCGACGTGTGGGGCGACCAGAATCGCGCCGGCGTCATCACGCGAACCGCCTCGACGCGCGGCGGCCTGTTTCAACCGACGCCGACCTTCTGGAAGCTGATGCGCATGTACGACGTGAAGTACCTGACGTCGTTCTGGCCGCTTACTCCGGCGCCACACCTCGCCCCTGTGGGGCTGTACGGCGGCGCCTACCTGTACAGAAACGACGACCTCCTTCCCCTCGCCCATCTGGTCGGTGACGTGACGGTGGTGCGCGACGATTCGAGCGCACTGGACGCGCTGGCGTCGGACGGTTTCGATCCCGCTCGCTCCGTGTTGCTGGATGTGCGCCCCCCGGACTTCCAAGGGGGGGAAGCAGCGACGGACGGCACCGTCGAGGCCGTGCGGGTCGGCAGCAATGACGCCGAGCTGCGGGTTCGGGCGCCCCGACCTGCGATCCTGGTCTTTTCGGACTCCTACTATCCCGGCTGGCGCGCCGACGTCGACGGCCGCGCAACACCCATTTACCGAGCCAACCTCACACAACGAGCGGTCGTCGTGCCGGCCGGCGAACACCGGGTGAGGTTTCGCTTCAGGCCCACGACGGTGGTCGTGGGCGCTGCGGTATCGGTCGCCTCTCTGTTGCTGCTGGTCGCCTGGTTCAGACGCTCGTCCCCAGGCGGCGAGCGTGCCTGATGTTTAGAGAACGCCCACGCGGCGGCTACCGCGGTAGCAAGCCGTTGACGACAGGGACAGCGACGGAGGTCACCGTCGCGGTCGCAGAGGTCAACCCTGGGCTGGAGGCCGTGAGCGTGATGGTGCCGGCCGCGGTTTGCGAGCGGATGAAGACGCGGTTGATCCCGGCTTCGGTGTACAGATAGAGGTTGTTCGTCGAATTCAGCATGCTTTCGTTGACCCCGCCCCGCCAGGTCCCCGGGCCCGTGACCGCAAACGTGATCTTGGGCTCGCCGGTTGGTTGATTGTTGGTGGCCCTGGTCGTCGGTCCGTAGGTGGGAACGCGCTGGCCCATCGCATCCACGACCTCGACGTCGAACATGGCGACGTCGGCGCCGTTCGCCAGCAGGCCGCCCGGCGCCGTCGTGGGCGTGAGCTTCACGGCCACGGCTGGCCCCGTGGTCTTGATTTCATGCTGGGCCACCTGCTTGCCGGTCGAATCGTAGCCCACCGCCTTGACGCTGCCCGAAGCCCACGTGACGTTCGGAAAGCTGAAGGTGTAGCCGTCTTTGGGGCTGGCCGCTTTCCCCACCGACGTGCCATTCACGAACAGCTCGACCGAAGCCGTGTTCGACACCACGTACATGGTCTTTTTCGTGCCAGCGGGATACGTCCAGTGTCCGACGATGTGCAGGTCCGGCTGCGTGTTGCCGACGACGCGGAAAGCGTAGTAGGCCTCCTTGGGCAGACGCACCGCATCGACCTTGCCGCCCGCGCGGCAGACCGCCGAGCTGTTCAAACGGCCGTCGGCGTTCTCGTCCGAGAAGTAGATCGATGCGTAGCCCGAGTACCGAGAATCGGCCGGCGTCGTGTTGCGAATGTTCTCCAGCTTCAGCCACGCATTGAGCCGCGACACCTGTCCGGGATTGCCCGCCCCGTCGCCCACCGTGAAGACCTCCGAGGTCTCGTTGTACGTGTCCATCGTTCCGGGGATGAAGCCGCCGACGTGCGGCGGCGAGTACTGATCCCAGATGCCGCGCAGAACCTCGTCACGAAAATCCTCTTCTTCGATGACCGGCCCTTTGTTGCGGTAGGCGTCCGAGTAACCACGGAAATACCCGCTGCCCAGGTTGCCCGCGTCGTACCCGATCATGGTGCCGAACCAGTCGGCGGACGCCAGCGCGGCGCTGTCCTCCATGTCGCGATCGCCGTTGCCGCGGCCGCCGTACTTGTCCCAGGTGTTCCTGAGCATGGCCAGGGCCTGCATCTGGCTGGCCGACACGGGGCTGTTGCCCGCCTCGTATAAAAGCACGCTGGGGTTGTTTCTCAGGTAAATCATCGTGGATTGCATGACGGACATTCGCGCCGACCATTGGCTGGCCGATGGATTCGCCACTTCCTTGTCGGCCGCGGGCGCGATGCTGACCAGGCCGTACCTGTCGCCGGATCGGATGTCGGAGACTTGGGGCGTCACGTGCATCCAACGGGTGTAGTTGGCGTTGGCGCTTCGAATCAGATTGGCGTTGTAGTCATGCATCCAGTCCGGCACGGCCTGGCCTAGGCCGGCCCAGGAATTGGTCGCCCGCTGGGCGAAGCCGAGCAGGTAGACGAACCGGCCGTTGATGAAGACGCCGCCCGTGCCCGCGCCGCCCTTGAACGCGGTCTGGCGGAATCCGGTGAGCGTGCCGCGTCCGTCGACGACCGCGCCGCCGACCGTGATGGTCGTGATGACGTTGTAAAGGTTCGGGTGCAGATCGCTCCACAACTTCGCGCCCGTCACGGGCGCGCTGGCCTTGAGAACCGTCGCACCGGTCGCCGGCAATGGCGTTGCCATACCGGAGAACGAGGTCAGCGTCGCCCCCGTCGCGGCGTCGACGATCTTGACCCCCAGCGTGGCCGCGGCGGCGCTGCCCGATTCGTTGCTCACCTCCGACTCGACGTTCACCGTCAGGTTGCCCGTGTCACCCTGCGGGGTGTTGTTGGTGATGTTCGCGTAGTCGGTGCCGTAGATGTAGATGCCGGAGGTCTTCAGGCTCTGATAGAGCGGGAACGTCTGGTAGATCTTGCCCGGGACGTGCAGCCACACGTGGCCGGTGAGTCCGCCGAACGGCGGGTACATCGCGCTCGAATCCCAGTAGTTCGCGCCCCCGGTGTTGTCGACCCGGACCGCCAGCACGTTGTCGGTTGTGCCGTCGGCCGTCACCTTCCCCGTGACGTCGAGGCCGTACGGTGAAACGCCGTCGGTATAGGGGTCCCCGACCTTGGTCCCGTTGATGTAGAAGGTCGCGCTCTCTCGGAGGCGCTCGAACTCGACGATCATCTTGTTGCCGGCATATTTGGCCGGCACCTTGAAGTGCTTTCGGTACCACGCGGGCCCTTCGTACATCCCCTGATCGCCGCTGCCGTGGTCGATGAGCATCCGAAAGGAGTCGACGTCATTGTAGGTGTGGGGCGTGCTGACTTGAGTCCATCCGGAGCCGGTGTCGGCAAACGCGGTCGCCTGCGCGCCGCTGACGTCCGACTTGTTGAACTGCCAGCCCACGTCCATGCTGTAGTCCGCTTCACTGTCGGGCCCTGGGAAGGGGAAACCAACATTGCCGCCGGGGCTCTGGCCGGTGCCGCCGCTGCCGGTGCCGATCATGCCGCCGCTGCCGCCGCTGCCCACCTGCCCGCCCGCAGAGTCGCCCCCCCGGCCGCTCCCGATCTGACCGCCCGCGGCGTTGCCGCCCTGCCCGCTGCCGGTCTGCCCGCCCGCAGAGTTCCCCCCCTGGCCAGCCGCGGTCTGGCCGCCCGCGGCATTCCCCCCCTGCCCGCTGCCGGTCTGGCCGCCCGTGGAAGCGCCCCCCTGGCCACCTTTCGAGCAGGCGGCGGCCAGCAGCGTCGCCAGCATGAACATCGGGAAACGGGGGGCCTTTCTCTGCATGGAAGCTCCTTCCCCGTCCAAGGGGAGGCGAACGGTCGAAACGGGTCAGTCCTCCTTTCGACACCGACCGGGCGTCACAGGCCGGCCCTCATCGGGGCCTCGTTTCCTCATCCTGCGCGGTCGCCAGCCGGCGTAGGGCGGGTGCAAAATTCGGGCGAAGCTCGAGCGCCCGTTTGTAGTGGTCAATGGCGCCGTGAAGGTCCCCCTGGGCGCGAAGGACCTCACCCAGGTTGAAATGGGCAGCCGCATAATCCGGATGCAACGCCAGCGCCTTCTCGTATTCCGATATCGCGCCCGGCAGTTGCCGCTTTTGGCGCAAGACATTGGCCAGATTGTTGTGGGCCTCCGCCTGATCGGGGTCCATCGCCAGCGATCGTTGCAAGCATTCCAAGGCGCCATCCCAGTCGCCGCTTCCGGCGAGCGCGCGGGCCAGCCCGTTCTGGGCCTCGATGTAGCTCGGTTGGAGCTCCACCGACCGGCGCAGGTGGGTGATCGCCGCCTCCGTCTGGCCCTTTTCGCGAAGCAGCGCGCCCAGGTTGTACTGAGCCTTCGCGTCGCCGGGGCGCAGTTTCACCGCGGTCGCGAAGTGCGCGAGCGCCTGGTCCGAGTCGCCTTCCCCCAGCAGAAAGGCGCCCAGATTGTTGTGGGCGACCGGGGAGTCCGGGCTGGTCGCGAGCACCGCTCGCCAGAAGACCCCCGCGTCGCGGTAGAGCTGGGCGTGCCGCCAGGTCGACGACGCCATCACGACCAGGAGGACCCCGGCGGCTGCAGCCAGCGCACCGCGCGCGTGCGCCCCAAGCCTTGCCTGCCCGGTCGCGATGGCCGCCGCGCAAAGCGCGAGGGGGCCCACGATCGCGAAGTACTGCCAGTGGTCGGCGACCAGCGACAGCTTCATGAAGGCGATGTTCATGAAACCCAGGACAGGAGAGAGCATCACGACGAAGTAGCAAAACCCGATCAGCGGGCCGGTTCCCCACCTCCGCCTGCCGCGCCAGCACGCCACGAAGACGGCCATCGCGAGCAGCGCCGGCAGGTAGGACCACCAGGCGCGCGGATCGATCTGCCAGCGCGGGTAAATCGACCGGAGGTTCAGCGGGAGCAGCGCTTTATAAAGGTAGAACCAGATCGCCCACCCGGCGCCGGCCAGCCGGGCCGCGACGCCGTCGGTGCGAACGACCTCCGCGCCGATGGCCCGATGGGATTGAAACCAGAACGAGATCGATCCGATACCGATGGCGAGAAGAAAGAAGGGCAACACGACCAGCAGGTCCGCCCGCCTGAGCCGACCCTGTTTCCACCAAACAATCCCCAGCAGAACGAAGGGCATGGGCGCCACCACCGTCTTGCTCAGCAAGGCCAGCAGGAAGGCGACCAGTGCCAGGCCGTACCAGCGCCGCGACCCGCGGAGCGGTTGCGCCCCGCCGAGCGGCTGCGACCTGAGGAAGCACGACAGGCTGGCCAGGTAGAAGAACATCGCCAGCACGTTCTTTCCCTCGGCGATCCAGGCCACGGACTCGACGTTGACGGGATGGACGGCGAAGAGCGCCGCCGCCAGCCACGCTCCCGGAACCTCCAGCCGCACCAGCAGACGCCACAACAAGAGGGCATCCGCGGCGTGCAACAGCAGGTTGACCAGGTGGTACCCGACCGGGTCTGCCCCCCACAGGCGCCACTCGATCCACCACAGCGTCGAGGTCACCGGGTCGTAGTCCACCGGCTTGGTGCTGAACCAGAATCGCCATAGACCGCCGGCCCGCTGAATGAGGGGGTTGTCCATGATGAAACCGCGATCGTCCCAGATGATCCCCGCGTGCAAAGCCGGCAAGTAGGCGACCAGCGTGCCGAGGAGCAGCAGCGCGGCCAGCCACACCTGCCTGAGCGGCGGGTTCACGGGCCGGGCGGACGTGGACACGGGTCGCAACCTCCTTGAAGGGGCGGCCCCCGGCCCGCTCGGGTCATCCGTTGACGCCGCGCATGGCCCGTCGTGCCGCGGACACTATGATAGCGTCGCGCCCGCGATGTTCGTCCTCGGACATCTGGGCATGGGCAAGTGGCTGGCGGCGCGTCCGTTCCGCCAGTTTTCGCGCGCCGGGAAGCGGGCATTCTTCGCCGGCGCTCTGCTCCCGGACCTGATCGACAAGCCGCTTTACTACGGTTGGTCGTGGTGGACGGGAAAGCGCGGCGCCGAGGCGGGGCTCATCTCCGGCACGCACCTGTTCGGCCACACCGGGTTGTTCCTTGTGACGATCGGCGCCGCGGCGTTGCTCACCCGATCGCACTGGGTGCGCGCGCTGGCGATCGGGGTCGTGACCCATCTGGCGCTGGACTTCGTGGGCCTGTCGATGGACTTGCGGACGCTCCTTTGGCCCCTCTTTGGCTGGCACTTCCCCAGTTACCCGTTCGCAAGCGTCACCCAGCACCTGGGCACGATGTTTCGCCCCGTCACCTTCGCCGGCGAGGTGCTGGGCGCCGCGTTCTTGTGCTGGGACTACCGAACCGCGCGGTCGGCGTCGCTACCGGCGGACTGATCGAGCTCGATCTCGCGCTCGACCGCCTCCCACTCGCCGACCAGGCGCTCGATCTTCGGGGCCAGCGCCTCCTGCTCCGCGACCAGCGCGTCGATCTCGTCGCGGGTGGCGCGCTGGAAGAAGCTCGGGTCGGCGTAGATGCCGGTGATCTCGGCCTTGCGGGCCTCGCAACGCTCGATCTCGGCCAGCAGCTTGTCCCTCAGCTTGGGCAGCTGGGCGGCGCGGTTGCGGCGCTTCTTCTGTTCTTCCCAGGTACCGCCCCCACCCTTCGGTGCCGGGTCGGACTTGCGTTCGGCGCGCGCCTTGGACGCCACCGCGTCGCCGTCCAGGTGGTCGTCGCCCAGCTTGGCCAGATATTCGGCGTACGTCCCTTTGAAGTCGCGCGGCCCCTGGCTGGTGATTTCGACGACGCGCGTGGCCAGCTCGCTCACGAACCAGCGGTCGTGCGACACGAACACCACCGTGCCGGCATAGGCCTTCACGGCTTCCACCAGCGCCTGGATGGCCTCTAGGTCCAGGTGGTTGGTGGGCTCGTCGAGGACCAGCACGTTCGGCTTCTGCACGGCCAGCAGAGCGAACACCAGCCGCGCGGCCTCGCCGCCCGACAGCAACCCCACCGCCTTGTCGACGTCCGGCCCCGAGAACAAGACCCGGCCAAGCTGGCCACGCACGAAGGTCGGGCTCTCGGCCGGGCACAGCGCGGTCAGCAGACCCAGCGGCGTCGCCTCGGCGTCCTGCAGCACCTCCCGGTGATCCTGCGGAAAGTAGCCGACGCGCACCTCGTGCCCCCACTTGACCCGACCAGCGTCGGCGGCCAGCCGCTCGACGGCGATGCGGAGCAGGGTCGACTTGCCGAGCCCGTTGGGGCCGATGATCGCCACCCGCTCGCCGCGGCGGACCGTCAGCGACACGTCGGTCAAGACGCGCTTGTCGCCGTAGGACTTCGAGACCCCCTCGAGGTCCAGCACCTCCCGCCCGCTGGGCCGCTCGGGCGTGACCCGGAACTGCGGCGTGCGGCGCGAGCTGTCGGCCAGCTCCGCGACCTCAATCTTCTCGATCTGCTTGAGGCGGCTCTGGGCCTGCGTGGCCTTGGTGTTCTTGGCGCCGAACCGCTCGACCCAGGCGCGCTTGCGGGCGATCTCTTCTTCCGCGCGCGCGACGCTGGTCTCGGCTCGCTCGCGCGCGGCCGCCTTCTCGAGGATGGCCTGCGAGTACCGGCCCGTGTACAGCGTCAGCGTGCCGTAGTCGACGTCCAGCGTGTGCGTGGTGACGTTGTCCAAAAACCGCTGGTCGTGCGAGATGATGACGGCGCACCCCGCGTACCCGGCCAGGAACTTCTCGAGCCAGCGGATGGTCAGGATGTCCAGGTGGTTCGTCGGCTCGTCGAGGAGCAGGATGTCCACGCCGCCCACCAGCACCTGGGCCAGGAGCACGCGCAGCTTGAATCCGCCCGACAGCGTCGACAGCGGGGACCGGTGCAGTCGAGTCGGAATCGCCAACCCCTCCAGCACCTCGCTGGCCCGTGCCTCCAGGGTGTAGCCGTCATGCGCCGCCACGACGTCCTCGAGGTCGGCGATGCGCCCCGCGTCCACGTCACCGGTGGCCTGCATCAGGCGCCGCTGTTCCGTCAGGGCGTTCCAGACCACGGCGTCGCCGCGCATGGCCAGGTCCAAGATGATCTGGTCGTCATCCAGGAAGCGATCTTGGCGCAGCACGCCGACGCGGGCCCGCTTGGCGATGGCCACCGTGCCGGCCGAAGCCTCTTCGTCGCCGGCCAGAACCTTCAGAAAGGTCGTTTTGCCCGAGCCGTTGGCGCCCACCAACCCGTAGCGCGAACCGGCGTTCAGCTGCAGCGACACGCCCGCGAACAGCACGCGGGCTCCGTATTCCTTGGCGAGGTTGGTGGTGGCGATCATGGGGACGAGGCGCGGTAACCTACCATTGCGGCTCGGGCAACTCCTTGAAGGCGGCGCGCACGCCTTCGCTCCACTTCTTGCTGAGCGCGCCGAAGTAAGGGTCACCCGGTTCGAAGCGACGGCGCTTGCGGACCTGCAGCGCGTCGCGCTCGTAGCAGATGAGGTCGATGGGCATGGCCACCGACAGGTTGCTGCGCATGGTCGAGTCGAACGACACCAGCACGCATTTGGCCGCGTCGCTCAGGCTGGTCGAGGGATCGATGACCCGATCGATGATGGGCTTGCCGTACTTGGCCTCTCCGGTCTGAAAGAAGGGTGTTCCGGCCCCAGCCTCGATGAAATTCCCCTCGGCGTAGATGCGAAACAGGCGCATCGGCTCGCCTCGGATCTGCCCGCCCAGGATGAAGGACGCGTTGAAGGTCAGCTCGCTGCGTTCCAGGTATTCCTTGTCCCGCCGCTCGATGGCTCGCATCGCATCACCGACGATGCACGCGGCGTCGAACATGGTCCCGGCCGTCATGATGCTGCGCAATTCTGCCGCGCCGTCCACCGCCGCCGCGTTCTGGGCCAGCAGGCTCACGACGGCCTGCGTGCCCGCCAGGCTTCCAGAGCTCAACAGCACCAGCACCCGATCGCCCGGCCGCTCGAACACCGTCATCTTGCAAAACGACGCGAAGTCGTCGACGCCCGCGTTGGTGCGCGAGTCCGATCCCAGGACCAGGCCGTCCTTCAACAGCACGCCCACGCAGTAGGTCATGCGCCGGCCACCTCGTCGGTCCAAACCCGGAAGCTCTCCAGCGTGTTGGGTCCAAAGGTGGTCGTGATCGCGACATCGGCGGCGTCGCGCCCGCGCGCGATCAGGATCCGGCCGATGCGCGGCACATTGTTGCGTGGATCGAACGTGTGCCACGCGCCGCCCAAATAGGCCTCGAACCACCCGGCAAAATCCATGGGCGACGGGTCGGCCGGCCGGCCGATGTCACCCAGATAACCGGTGCAATACCGCGCCGGAATGTTCATGCAGCGGCACAAGGTGATGGCCAGGTGCGCGAAGTCGCGGCACACGCCCTTGCGTTCGTTGTAGACCTCGCAGGCCGTCTTGGTGGGACTGGCGAATTCGTACCCGAACTGGATGTGCTGGTGGACGAAGTCGCAGATGGCCTGAACGCGCCCCCAACCGAGCGGCGCGCTCGAGAACCGATCCCACGCGATCTGCGACATCTTGTCGGTCTCGCAGTAGCGGCTGCCCAGCAGAAACACCAGCGTCTCCTCGGGCAACTGCTGCACCGTGTGCTGGACGGCCGACGATTCGACCGGGTCGGGCGCGCCCGTATCGCTGACGATCGCGTCGCTGGTCACCCGGAAGTGACCGGCCGGGGCCACCAAGCGCGTGCACCAATTGCCGAAGCCGTCCCGGTAGGGGGCGGTGGGGACCGCCGGGGTGGTCTTCATGTGGTCCGGCTGCGCGAGGTCCGAAACGCGGCTGTGGTGCACATTCAGCGTCAAGATCATCGGTGTGGGTTGGGGCAACTCGTAGTTCAGCTCGTAGCCGACGCGGATCCGCATTCTGTTCCTCATCCTGGTGGTGTTGTGGTGGCCGCCGTGAAGTCTCGCGCGGCGGCTGGCAGCAGGCGCGCCAGACGCTGCGCCCACGCCGCCTGGCCCTGTTCGTCGGCGATCAGGTCCTGGCGAATCTCGAGCTCGACGTGCGGGAGCCCGCGCCGTTCGCCGTGCTCGATGATCGAATAATCGGTCTGCGCGCTGGCCCGGTACGGCTGGTTGTCCCCCACGACCAGCTCGCCGTCGGCGCGCAGCGCCTCGAGCAGCGGCCGCGCCAGACGCGCGTCGCGATCGTAAAGGACCCCGGCGTGCCAGGGGCGAGGCGCGTCCATGAACACGGGGGTGAAGCTGTGAAGGGCGAGCAGCACCGTCGGCTGCCCGCGCGCCGCCCGCCGGTCCAGCGCGACACGGATCTGCTCGTGATACGGGTGAAACACGGCCTCGGCCCGTGCCTTGGCGGACGCGGCGTCGAGCGCGGCGTTACCCGGGACCGCCGTCCTTTCGCTGCGGGCGGCGATCGAATCCGGCGCCTCCAAGGGGCGGTTGCAGTCGATGACCAGGCGCGAATACCGCTGCAGCACCGCGTGTGCGCCCAGCGCCGCGGCCAGGCGGCGCGCCACGCCCGCGGCGCCGATGTCCCAGCCGATGTGGCGGGCAAGCTCGGCGTCCGACAGTCCCAGGGAGCCGAGGGCGCGCGGGATCAGCCGACCCGCGTGGTCGCAGACGATGAAAAAGCACGAAGGCCCGTCGCGTTCGAGCACTTCGAACGGAGGTCCTTCGTCCGGGGACAGCAGCATGCCCCCATCATGACCGACAGCGTGCCTGGTGCGGGGTCGATCTCGTGTGATTCGGCGAAACGCGCCGGCGGCTATCGCACCGAGAAACGGTAGACGGTGGTCTGTGTATAGGCCTGGCCCGGCCGAAGGGTGGCGCTTTGGAAGGCCGGATGGTTGGGCGCGTCCGGGAACAGCTGCGCTTCCAAACAGAGGCCGGTGCGGTGCTGATAAGCGATGCCGTGCTTGCCATGGATCGTCCCGTCCAAAAAGTTGCCCGAATAGAACTGCAGGCCGGGCTGATCCGTCAGCACGTCCATCAGGATGCCGCTTTGCGGGTCATAAAGCTCAGCGGCGCGGCGCACGCCCTTGCCCGGATCGCGCAGCACCCAGTTGTGGTCGTAGCCCTTGCCGAAGTCGAGCTGCTGGTCCTTGGCGTCGATGCGCGCGCCGATGCGGGTCGGCTGCCGGAAATCCATCGGCGTCCCGGCCACGTCCAGCAGCTGGCCCGTGGGGATCAGGTCCGCGCCGACAGGGGTCAGCTTGTCAGCGTCGATGGTCAGCTGCTCGTCGAGGATCGGCTTGGTCGGATCGCCGCTCAGGTTGAAGTACGAATGATGGGTGGAGTTCAGCAGCGTCGGCTTGTCGGTCGTGCCGTGGTACGCGATCCGCAGCGCGTTGTCGCTGGTCAGCGTGTACGTCACGGTCAAGGTGACCTTGCCCGGATAGCCGGCGTCACCGTCGGGGCTCACGTACGTCAGCTTGACGCCCGGGCCATCCTTTCCCTTCACCGGCGCGCTCTGCCACAGCTTCTTGTAGAACCCTTCGGCGCCGCCGTGCAGGTGGTTGGGCGGGTTGTTGATGTCCAGCTGGTAGGTCTTACCGTCCAGCGTGAACTTGCCGCGCGCGATGCGGTTCGCGTACCGGCCGACCGTCACGCCCAGAAAGCTCTTGTCCTTCACATAGCCGTTCACGTCGTCGTAGCCGAGGACCACGTCACGCAGCGTGCCCTGGCGGTCGGGAACCTTCAACGAGACCAGGATTGCGCCGTAGTTGATGATGCGCGCCTCGACGCCGGCCGAATTCGTCAGCGTCGTGAGCGTCACCTTCCGGCCGTCGTCCAGCTGGCCGAAGGCCGTCTGGGTGACGCCTTGCCGCGCTTGCGCGCGCGTCGTGGAGAGCCCAACAGAAATAGCGAATGCCAAGAACAGAGCGCCTCTCATCCGCGGGAGGCTACCACGCGTCGCGCGCGCTCACATCGCCCGCTGCGCGATCTCGGTCAGCTCGGCGTCGGTGAGCGGCAGCGGGTTTCCCTTCATGCTGCTGGCCTCCTTGGCCTTCGAAACCAGGGTCGGTACGTCGGCGGCGCGCAGGCCGTGGCTCGCCAGCCCTGGCACACCCAGGTCCCGGGTCAGCACGGCCACGAATGCCACGCCGTCCTCCGGCCGGACGTCGGCGGCCGGCGCCCCCGTCAACAACGCCGCCAGCTCGCGATAGCGCGGCAGCGCCGGGTGGTCCGGCGCTCGCGCCCGCAACGCACGCAGGTTCACGTCCAGCACGTGCGGCAGCAGCGCCGCGCAGACGGCGCCATGGGGCGCCCCGAACATGCCCCCGGCCGGCGCGGCGAACCCGTGCACCGCCCCCAGCCCCGCGTTGGCCAGACACAGGCCGCCCGTCAGGCTGGCGAGCGCCAGGTCCTCGCGCAGGCCGGCGTCGGTGGCCAGGTCCCCCGCGTAGGCGCGCCGCAGCGCGCGCGCAGAACGGCCGATCCCGTCGCGGGCCAGCGCGTTCGTCAGCGGGTTGGCGCGGATCGAGAGGAACGGCTCAATCACTTGTGACAGGGCGTCGAGGCCGCTCGAGGCAACCACCGCCGGCGGCAAACCGCCCAGCAGGTCCGGATCGACTGCGGCCACCCGGGGCAGCATCAGCGGGCTGCGGAGGCTGGCTTTCACGCGCGCGCCCGGCACCGTCAGGACCGCGTTGCGCGTCACCTCCGACCCGGTGCCCGCCGTCGTCGGCACGGCGAAGAACGGCAGCGGCGGCCGTTCGAGCGGGTGGCCCGCCCCCACCACCTCCAAGTAATCGAGCGCGTCGCCGGGGTTGGCGGCCAGCGCCGCAATCGCCTTGCCCCCGTCGAGCGCGCTTCCGCCGCCCACGGCCACCACGGCGTCGGTGCCGGTGTCCGCGGCCCGGGCCAGCGCCACGCCGGCCCGGACGGCGTCCAGCGTCGGCTCGCCGGCGATCGGGAACCGCGTGACCGACAGCCCCGCTGCCTCCAAGTCGGCCGTCAGGGTCGCGGCCCGCCCGTGGCTGGAACCGGTGACCAGCAGCACCGCCCGCGCACCGGCGGCAACCACCGCGGATGCCAGCTGGCGCTGCACGCCCGCGCCGAACAGCACGCGGCCGGCGGTCGCCAGCTCGAACGGGTTCACCAGCCGTCCGCCTCCGGGAAAACGTTGGTGAATTCGCGCCGCGTCCGCGGCTCGGCCATCAGGTCGGCGACGGCGTCACGCCAGGCGGCGTAGTGAGCGGTGGCCCTGTGCGCGGCCGGTGCTTCCGCCGACCGATACACCTCGATCAGCACGAAGCGGGTGGGATCCTCCCGGTCGGCAAGCACATCGAACCGCGCGATCCCCGGCTCGCGGACGCTGGCGCGCGCATTGGCCAGCGTGGCCGCGCGAAACGCCTCCACCGCATCGGGCTTCACGTGAACGGACACCTCGACGATCAGCAGACTTTGCGACACGGCGCCCAGCCTAACTCAGGAACGGACCGCCAGCTTCTTACGAACCCGGTTCACGAGCTCCTCCATGCGGAAGGGTTTGCCCAACACCTCCGCGTCGGAGGGCAACTGAGCCAGCAGGTGGTCGTCCGCGTAGCCGCTGATGAAAAGGACGCTCAGGTCGTCGCGCATCGTGCGCATCTGCTCCCAGGTGTCCGGGCCGCCCAGCTCGGGCATCACCACGTCGAGGACGACCAGATCGATGGGCCCGGCGCTGTCGCGCAACAAGCGGATGGCCTCGCGCCCGTCCGCCGCCGCGAGCGTCCGATAGCCGGCCCGCTCCAGCGCCATCACGATCACCTTTCGCACCCGCTCCTCGTCCTCTGCCAGAAGGATCGTCTCTTGGCTGGCGGCCGGCCTGGCCCGACCCGGGTCGACCATTTCGACGGCCGGGCGACCCTCGCCGGGAAGCAGGATGCTGACCGAGGTTCCCTCGCCCAGCTGGCTACTCACGCGGACCAGCCCCCCATGTTGCTGGACGATGCCGTAGATCGTCGCCAGGCCCAGCCCGGTCCCGCCGCGTTGAGCGCCCTTGGTCGAGAAGAACGGCTCGAAGGCCCTCTCCCGCACCTCGCTGGTCATGCCGATTCCCGTGTCGGTCACCGTGACCTGTGCGAACTGCCCCGGCGTCACCCAGGGATGGGTGTGGCAGGTCGCCGCGTCCACGGCGACCTTGCGCGTCTGGACGCTGAGGCGCCCGCCCCGCGGCATGGCGTCGCGCGCGTTGACGCAAAGATTGACGATCACCTGCTCGAGGTGCGCGGGATCGGCGTTGATCGCCGGCAGGTCCTGCCCCGGGATGAAGGTCAGCGCGATGTTCTCGGGCAGGAGCCGTCGCAACATGTCCGTCAGCCCGTGCATCAAGAGATTGATGTCGGCGGGGACCGGGCGGAACGGCTGCCGCCGGCTGAACGCCAGGAGCTGATTGGTGAGGGTCGCGGCCCGCCGCCCGGCAGCTTCGATCTCCCCCACACAGGTCTCCGTCTCGGAGCCGCCCGGCACCGCCGCCCTCACCACCTCGGCGTTGGCCAGAATTGCCAGCAACAGGTTGTTGAAGTCGTGGGCGATCCCCCCGCCAGCTGGCCCACCGCCTCCATCTTTTGAGCCTGCCGCAGCTGCTCCTCGACGGAACGGTGAGCGGTGACGTCGCGCGCGACGGCATAAACGTCGCGCGTGATCGGGTCGACCGTCGCCCGCCACGAGAACACCAGATCCCGACCGTCCTTCCGAAGGCACCGGTTTTCGAAATCGGCGATCTTCGCCCCGCGCAGCACCGCTTCCAGGGTCTCGCGCGTTCGAACGCGATCGTCCGGATGGACCAGATCGACGATTGGCTTGTCGCGAAGCTCGGTGGCGCGGTACCCCAACATTTCGGCGAAGGCCGGGTTGGTCCGCTTGAACCGACCGTTCGGGCTGACGACGACGAACATGTCCAGCGACAGGGAGAAGAAGCGATCGCGATCGGCCGCCTCGCGCCGCTGCTCGGTGACGTCGTTCGTGATCGCGATGAGGCCGATGACCTGGCCGTCGCAGCGGATGGGCCCCACCCGCACGTCCCAGATCAGAACCGACTCGCCCTCGGCATAGATTGTCTCGAAGCGCGTCCGCTGGCCCGTGCGAAGCACCTGCAGGTATGTCTCGCGAGCGATCTCCTTGTACCCGGGTGGAACCAGGTCCAGAACGCTGTGGCCGACGACGGCCTCCCGGGTGAGCGGCGCCTTGGTCCAGTTGACGTACCGGACGGTCAACGCGGGGTCGATGACGCCGACGACGTCCAGCGCTTCACGCGTGATGGCGTCGAGGGTTGCGCACCCCTCGGCTCCTAGCCAATTGGACAGGGCGTCCCCCTCTGCCGCCACGCCGCTCATGGAGGCAGAGCATGCCACGGCCGGCGGCCACACACACCCTGCGAGCTACAATTCGTAAGGCAGCTGCGTCGAATTCGGCTGCCAGATTAAACAGCGCCAATGTCCGGGATCGCTGATGCCACCTCCGCCGTTCGCTTACGGCTGGCCCGGCCCGGCGCCAGGCGGCGTCGACGCCAACCTGAGCGGGCGCGGCATTGCCGCGAACGCCGCCACGGACGGTCTCTCCCATTCGCGATCGGCGAACTCGCGCAGCTTGCGCGGCACGGGATAGCCGGTGCGCGACAGCCTCCAGAGCATCATCGCGAGATCGGTGTCGGCGATGCACCAGGCGTCGAAGAGCGGTCCGCCCGCGTCGGGGATCAAGCTGTCGGCGACCCGGACCACCTTTTCGGCCGCCTTCTGGCCGGCGGGCGTCAGCGGTGGCGGCGACCCCACCACCGCCGGCGGCAAGAAGACGTAGTCGGTTGGCCGTTCCTCGCGCAGGGCCGACACGTCGCTGCGGACCCAGGCCATCACCTGGCGTGCACGCGCCCGGTGCACGGTATCGACGGGCAAGACCCGCGCATAGGTCGGCGGCGGGAACTTCTCGTCCAGGTATTCGACGACGGCGCTGGATTCAGAAAGCGACAGATCGCCGTCGACCAGCACCGGAACCCGCGCGGTCAGCGACAGCGCCGTGAACGACGGCTGATGGTGTTCGCCCTTCTGCAGCGACACCGCCCGCAGCTCGAATGGGATCTGCTTTTCGCGCAGGGCCACGAAGCACGAGAGCACGTAGGGGCTGTTCCCCATCTCGCTTCCCCAAAGGATCAGGCTCATGGCCGGAACCATAGCAATGCCACGACGCGGGCGTCAGCTTCGCGCACGCGAGGTGGCCGTTCCGAGGGCGCGAGCCGGCTGCTTATTCGAAGCTGACCGGCTGCCCGGTCGCTTCCAGCACCGACAGCCAGAGGTCGTCGTGGACGTCGACCTGCTTTCGGAATCGGGTGACCAGCGCCAGGGGCACGTGGACGAAGTGACCGTGCCATTGGCCGATGATCATCTCTGTGTTGCCGGCCATCGCGGCGTGCACGGCATTGCGGGCCATGTTCCAGCAGAAGACGCTGTCGCCTGCCGAGGCCGGCACGCTGCGAATCTGGTAGCTGGGATCGATGTACTTCAGCGTCACGTCGATGCGGCGGGCAGCGAAGTGCCGGTTGATGCGATCGCGCAGCACGAGGCCGATGTCCTGCAGGCGCAGGTTGCCGCTGGCGTCCGTGGCGGGCGAGCCGGCGCCGCCGGCCGAGCTGGCGCAAAGGTCCTGCCCCGCGCCCTCGGCGACGACCACCACGGCGTGCGCTCGCTCGGCCAAGCGGCGCTCGAGGCTGGCCAGGAAACCGCGCTCGCCCTCGAGGCAGATGGGCACCTCGGGGATGAGGACGAAGTTGGCGTCGGTCGACGCCAGGGCCGCGTGGCAAGCGATGAACCCCGAATGCCGCCCCATCAGCTTGACCAGGCCGATGCCGTTGCGCGCGCCGTTCGCCTCGACGTGGGCGCCGCGGATTGCCTCGACGGCGGCGGTGAACGCCGACTCGAAACCGAAGCTGCGATCGATGAAGTGGATGTCGTTGTCGATGGTCTTGGGGATGCCGATCACCGCGATGGCCAGGCCGCGGCGTTCGATTTCCTCGACGATCTTCGCGGCGCCGCGCAGCGTGCCGTCGCCGCCGATCACGAACAGCGCGCCGATCTCCATGGCCACCAGCGTGTCGACCATGTCGCGCGGGTCGTGGCTGCCCCGCGAGGTGCCGAGGACGGTCCCGCCCTTGTGGTGGATCTCACTGACCTCCTCGGGGCCCAGCCGCAGCGGCTGGTGTCCATGGCGGGCGACCAGCCCCTCGAAGCCGTAGCGAAAACCGAAGATCTCGCGCACGCCATAAGCGTGGGTCAGCTCCAGCACCAGGCCGCGCACCACGTTGTTGATCCCTGGGCAAAGACCACCGCACGTCACGATCCCGCAGCGCAGCCGGGTCGGATCGAAGAAGATCTTGTTCCGCGGCCCGGCCAGCTCGAAAGTCGGGATGTCGCCGCTCTCGCCGGCGTCGCGCGCGGCCTTCGAGACACGGTCGTCCAGCCGGATACGGTCGGCGTTTCCGACGGCGTGCAGCGCCGCGCCGCCCAGCCGCGCCGCCACCGGCGACTCGACCCCGCAGGGCCCCAGGATCTTGATGTGCAGGTCGCGCGCCTCGACCCGCTCGGCGCGCTGAGGCACCGTCAGGTTCAGCGCCCGGCCAGCGGACGCGGTCGGTCCATCCCCCGATTCAGCGGCCATCCGGCCATGCTACGCCACCCGCGAGCGGCGTTGTACGGCAGACCCCAACATTTAACGACCGGTTAACCCGCCGGAAACGCGTGAACCCGGTTCGGCTGACATCGACCGCCCGCAGCACGAGCGATCGCCTGCGTTGTCGAAACGGACGTAACCGCGCCCACCCTCGATGCAGCGGGCATTTTGCTTCCCGCAAATCGTCGCCCGCATCGGGCGAAGTTGTACAGCGCTCCCTTGCGAACCACCGACGGATCGTGCTGTTCTGCCCCGCGATGCCGCGAGGCCACGACTACGCCGTTCTCGCCGACACACCGAGCGGGCGCAGCCAGGTCTATGGGCGGCTGGGCATCTTGTCGATTGCGATTTCCACTTTGCTTCACCCGGCCAGCAACTCGATCTCGCACCGGGTGGCGTTCGCGTTGTCGGCTCCCGACGCCAAGCTCGCCTGGGTGGGTTCGCTCATCACGTCGGCCGGCTCGATCACGGCTTTCGGCATCTTGGTCTGCCTGTTCCGGCGCCTCTTCTGGCGGACCTGGTTTGCCGCGCCGCTCTACTGGTTCACGGGGGCGACCCGTCCCCCCTGCATAAAGGGCAAGTACGAGGCCTCGATCGCCGTGCAGGGGCCGTTCGACGACGCCAGCACCACCAAGCTCGCCAAGGCGAGCGTCGAGATCCGCCAGACCTGGAACGAGATGCTGGTGATCTGCGAGGTCATCGAAGACGGCCACACGCCCTGGGTGCGATCCACCAGTGAGATGGCGATCATCCGCACGGAGCTCGATCCCGATCGGCTCATGTTGCAATACACCTACCACTACGATTCAGTCACCCGCGGCCTGGATGGAACACGGGTCATGTTCCGGCCAACCAGGGGCACCTGCATCTTGATGTTCGGCCGAACCCGCAAGAGGTGGTGGGCCAACGGCCACTACTACAATGACGACAGCGGCTCGGGGACCATCACGCTGACCAGACCGCAAGCCGCGACGCCGGCGCCGCTTCCGGCCGCGCCTGGGGAACGCCGCCGGCGCCGGATGTGGGGCCTGCGCGCGATTCCCCCGGACAGGGCCGAGCGCCGCGCCGGACGAATCCCGGAAGACCGTCCGTGAGGCGGTGGCCGCGCCGGCTGGCGATCGGAGCGGCCGCGGGCATCGCTCTGTTCGCCATCGCGGGCTTCTGGGTGGTTCCGCCCATTGCCCGGCGGGTGGCCGAAAAGCAGCTCGGCGAGCTTCTGGGCCGCAAGGTGACGATTGCCCGCGTGCGGGTGAACCCGTTCGCGCTGTCGGTCACCGTCGAGGGTTTCCGGGTCTTCGAGGCCGACGGCGGCTCGCCTTTCGTCGACTTCCGCAAGCTCTACGTCAACGCCCAGCTGTCGTCGGTGTTTCGACGCGCGCCAGTCCTGGCGGAGATCGCGCTGGACGGGTTGCGGGTCTCCGTGGCGCGCCTCAAGGGAACGGCCGACGGCCTCAGCGACGCCGCCGACTACAACTTCAGCGACATCCTGGCGCGCCTGGCCGCGCGGCCGACAGCGCCGCCGCCGCCGCCGGGCCCTGAACCAGCCACCCCGCGATTCTCGTTGAACAACATCCGCATCAGCGACGCGGCCGTTCTGTTCGAGGACCGGCCGCTGCGCAGCCGTCATCAGATCACCCACCTCAACCTGGGGGTGCCGTTCGTTTCGACCCTGCCGGTCTACGTCGATTCGTTCGTCGAACCCGGGCTCAGCGTCGAGATCGACGGGACACCGTTCGCGCTGGCCGGGCACACCAAGCCCTTCACGGAGTCGCTGGAGACGATGGTCGACCTGCGCCTGGACGCGCTGGACCTGACGAAGTACGTCGCGTTCGTCCCCATGCGCCTGCCGTTCTGGCTGCAATCCGGGCGTCTGACGGTGGCGTTGGAGCTGTCCTTCGTGCGGCCGCGCGCCGACGCCCCATCGTTGAAGGTCAAGGGGCGCGTGGCCCTGGAGGGGCTCGACGTGCGCGAGAAGCGCGGCGCCGAACGGATCCCGCTGGCAGCGCTGGACACGCTGGACGTCCGCATCGGCGAATCGGATCTCACGGCGCAGCGTTTTCACGTCGACAGCGTGCGGGTCTCGGGCGCGGAGCTGCGCGTGCGCCGGCTGCGCGACGGGACGCTGAACCTCGATCACCTCGCCCCCACCCCGTCACCCCATTCGGCGGCGGCCGCCCCCCGGGCTCGCGCGGCAACGGCACCGGCGCCGGCGCCTCCCTCGGCGCAGTTCGACATCGGAACGTTCACGGTGGAAAAAGCCGTCCTGCACTTTGCCGACGAGACGGTGACGCCGGTGTTTCGCAGCGACGTCCGCGACATCGGGATCTCGGTGCGCGGTCTTTCGAACCGCCCCGGCGTTTCGGCGCAGGTGCAGGCGCGGCTGCGGGCGGTGCCAGGCGGGACGCTGACCCAGCAAGGCACGTTGCAGCTGACGCCGCTGGCAGCGGACGTGACCGTCGCCCTCGACGGTGTCGAGCCAGCACGCTTCGCCTCCTACCTGCAGGACCGGATCGCCTTCGACGTGGTCGGCGGGACCGCGCGCCTGGGCGCCCGCGTTCGGTTCCAGCAAGACAAGGCCGGGCCGCGAATCGGGGTCAGCGACGGCTTCTTCGAGCTGGCCGGTCTGGCGCTGCGCCGCCGCACCGCCAGCGACGACTTCTTTCGAATGAGCGACTTGCGCGTCCACGGGGCAGCCCTGGACCTGGCCCGGCACAGCGTGACAGTCGAGCAGATCGGCACACACGACGCCCGGCTGCGGATGGCGCGTGACGCCAGGGGCGTCGTCGACCTGTCGAACCTGGTTCCGCCACCCGCCGCGGTTCCGCCACCCGGGGTTTCCCGATCGGCCGCAGCCAC
Organism: uncultured Pseudomonadota bacterium; assembly: GCA_963737345.1. Taxonomy (GTDB): domain Bacteria; phylum Myxococcota_A; class Polyangia; order Fen-1088; family Fen-1088; genus JADGRB01. The sequence continues at coordinate 1,785,215 of CAVTSM010000003.1, forward strand.
GCCGCCGCCCACTGCCGAATCCGCGCCCACGCCCTGGACGGTCAGCGTCGGGCGGGTCGAGCTCGAACGCTGGAGCGCGCGGTTCGAAGATCACGCGGTCACCCCGGCCGCGGTGGTGACCGTCAAACCGATCACCCTGCACGTGAGCAAGCTGTCGACCGCGCCAGGCAGCCGGTTCGGCGTGGATCTGCACCTGGGAATCAACCGCACCGGCCGGGTCGACGTCACCGGGACGGCGGGCCTGGATCCGCAGGTCGCGAACCTGCGGTTCAATGTCGGTGATCTGGAGATCCTGCCGTTTCAGCCCTACTTCGCCGAGCGCGTCGGGCTGACGGTCACGAGCGGCACGGTCTCGCTGAACGGGCAGGTCGGCGTCACGATGCCCAAACCGAAAGGGGGCGCAAAGCCGGCACCCGAGGTCGACCTGACCGGTAAGCTCGCGGTCGCGGACCTGACGGTGCTCGACAACCGCCGGCAAGATCCCCTGGTCAGCTGGAGCGCATTCCGGGTCGAGGGGCTGCGCCTCACGAACCACCCGCTGGCCGTCGGCATCGACCAGGTGGCGCTGGACGACCTCGACGCGCGCGTCGTGAAGGACGCGCAGGGGCAGCTGAACGTGGCGCAGGCTCTGGCCCCCCCCGGAGCACAGCCGCCGGTCGCGGCGCAGCAGGTCAGCGCGACCCCGCAACCCGCGGCCGGCGCCGCGCCGACCGGCAGCCCGGTCGCCGTCAGCATCGGCGACGTCGTGTTGAAGCGCGCGAAGGTCGTGTTCGCCGACGAGTCCGTCCAGCCCCACTACACCGCCGAGGTCGCCGACCTCTCGGCGCGCGTGGCAGGCCTGTCCTCGGTCGCGGGATCGACGGCGGCTGTGGATCTCAGCGCCACCGTGAACCGTTCGGGGAAGCTGAAGATCGCCGGCAAGACCAATCCCCTGGCGCACGATCTGTTCCTGGACGTGCAGCTCGCGCTCGACGATGTCGAGCTGCCGCCCGCCAGCCCCTACAGCGGCAAATTCGTCGGGTACGCCATTGGCAAGGGCAAGCTGGGCCTGTCGCTGGACTACAAGGTCGCCAATCGGAAGCTGCAGGCCAAGAACAACCTGGTGCTGGACCAGTTCACGTTCGGCGACAAAGTCGCGAGCCCGGTGGCGACGCGCGCGCCCGTTCGGCTGGCCGTCGCCCTGCTGAAGGATCGGCGCGGTGTGATCGACGTCGACCTGCCGATCTCGGGGTCGTTGGACGACCCGCAGTTCAAGGTGTGGCCGGCGGTGCTGAAGGTGCTGGGCAACCTGGTGGTCAAGGCGGCGACCGCGCCCTTCTCCCTCATCGCGGCGGCCTTCGGGGGCGGCGACCAGCTGTCGCGCATCGACTTCGTGGCCGGGGCCGCCACGCTGGACGAGGACGCCCAGCGGAAGGCTCGCAGCCTGGGCAAGGCGCTGGAAGAGCGACCGGGGCTGTCGCTGGAGATCGAAGGCGGCGCCGACCCGAACCGCGATCGCGAAGGCCTTCGGCGCTTCCTGGTCGAACACAAGCTGAAGGCGCTGCGGGTGGCGGAGCTGGTCAGGCAGGGCGCGCCGGTCTCGTCGCCCGACCAGGTGCGGATCGATGCAACCGACCGCCCGCGCCTGGTCGCGGCGGCCTACGAGGCCGAAAAGTTCGCGAAGCCGAAGAACGCGCTGGGTCTGGAAAAGAGCCTGGCGCCGGCAGAGATGGAGCAGTTGCTGTTCCAGAACACGCAGGCCACCGACGAGGACCTGCGCGCCCTGGCCCTGCGGCGCGCCACCGTTTTCGAAGCCGGGCTGGCCAAGAATGCCCCGTCGGCGACCGGGCGCTTGTTCTTGGTGGCACCCCGGGTCGAGACCGGCGGCGGCCACGTCGGGCTCAAGCTGAAGAAGGACTAAGGAGGGACGCCGGCTTCTCGCCGTCCACCCCCGCGCGCTATACCCAAGTCGTGGACGTCGTCACGATGGTGCTGGCGCTTCTGGCGGCGGTGGTGGCCACCGCGCTCGCGGCGCGCCTCCTGCCCGTCCGGATCCCGTTGCCGCTGCTGCAGATCGCGGTCGGCGCCGGCCTTCACTACGCGGGGTTCCGGGTCGCTTTCGACTCTCACCTGTTCCTGCTGCTGTTCATCCCGCCGCTGCTGTTCCTGGACGGCTGGCGCATCCCCAAAGGGGCCTTCCTCCGCGACTGGAAGGCCATCCTGGCGCTGGCGATCGGTCTGGTCGTGTTCACGGTGCTGGGCGTGGGCCTCTTCGCACACGCGCTGATCCCGGCCATGCCGCTGGCCGTCGCCTTCGCGCTGGCGGCGATCGTGTCGCCGACCGACCCGGTGGCCGTCACGACGATGACCGCCGGTGCGCCGCTGCCGCCGCGCCTCACACACATCCTCGAAGGCGAAGCCTTGCTGAACGACGCCACGGGCCTGGTGTGCTTCACGTTCGCGGTGCAGGCGGCGGTGACCGGGCAGTTCTCGCTGCCGAGCGCGGCGGTGCGGTTCGTGGTGGTGGCCGGCGGCGGGGTCCTGGCCGGCGCCGCCGTGGCCGCGGCCATCGCCTGGTTGAACCGCCTGCTGGTGCAACGCACCGGGGAAGACCCGGCGACGCAGATCTTGATCAGCCTGTTGATCCCTTTTGCCGCGTACCTGACCGGCGAGCAGGTGCACGTCTCCGGAATCCTGGCCGCGGCCGTGGCCGGGATGGTCGCGCACTACGCGGACTTGGCCCGCAGTGGCACGGCCGCCACGCGCACCCAGCGGGCGGCCGTCTGGAACACGGTCCAGGCGGCGCTGAGCGGCGTCATCTTCATCCTGCTGGGCGAGCACCTGCCGCCCGTCGTGCGCGGCTTGCCGGATGCCGTGGCCGGCGCCGACCTCGACCACACGCTGCACCTGCTGGGCAGCGCCGCGGCGCTCACCCTCGCGATCGGGGCGCTGCGGTTCGCGTGGGTCTGGATCTGGATGCAGCTGACGATCTTGCGGCAACTTCCGCGTGACCAGCGCCGGGGCCGGGCGCCGCTGCGGCTCATGTTGGTGGCGGCCACGGCGGGCGTGCGCGGCGCGATGACCCTGGCCGGCATCCTCACCTTGCCGCTGGTGACCGCGGCCGGCGACCCCTTTCCGGCGCGCGAGGCGGCGATCAGCCTGGCCATGGGCGTGATCCTGCTGTCCCTGCTGTCGGCCAGTCTGGTTCTGCCCGCGCTGGCGCGGGGCCTGGAGGGGCTGCCCGACGTCCCCCGGGGCGGCACCGAGAGCGGCGCCCGCGTCGCCGCTGCGCGGGCGGCGTTGCAACAGATCCGGCAGGCCACGGCGGTGCCCGCCGTCGATTCGGCCGGGGCGGGCGCGCGACACGCGGCGGCCGCCCGGGTGGCGGAGCTCTATCAACGCCGGATCGACTCCGGTGGCGCGGGCGAGGAGGCCGAGGAGGCGGGACGCCAGGCCGACGCTGCGCGCGAGCTGCGCTTGCGAGCGCTGGCCGCCGAACGCGACGAGCTTTACCGCCTCCGGCGCGCCGGGGAGCTGGACGACGACGTCCACCGCCGGCTGGTGCGCGAGCTTGACTTGCTCGAAACGAGCCTGCTCTCGAGTGGTTGATATAGTGAGCGCATGGCGACGCGCGTGACGTTGATCGAAGGCGACGGTATTGGCCCCGAGGTGGTGCGGGCCGCGGTGCGGGCGATCGAGGCAACGGGGACCTCGATTGATTGGGACCCGCGCCCGGCAGGCGCGGGGGCCGTGGTCACGCACGGCGCGCCGCTGCCCAGCGAAACGCTGGAGGCCATCCGCCAGACGCGCCTTTGCCTCAAGGGGCCGCTGGCCACACCGATCGGTGGCGGCTACGCAAGCGTGAACGTGGCCCTGCGCCGCGAGTTCGACCTCTACGCGAACGTCCGGCCGGCGCGCCTGTTCGCCGGGCTGCCTGGCCGCTACGACAAGGTCGACCTGGTGGTCGTCCGCGAAAACACGCAAGGCGAGTACTCGGGCATCGAGCACTACATCGATCCGACGCGCAACGCGGCGGAAGCGATCTCGATCATCACGCGCCACGGGTGCGATCGGATCGTGCGGTTTGCGTTCGAGTACGCGCGGGCGAACCGGCGCCAGAAGGTCACCCTGGTGCACAAGGCCAATATCTTGAAGATGACGTCCGGCCTGTTCCTCGAGACCGGACGCGAGATCGCCAAGAGCTACCCGGACATCGCGTTCGGCGATCTGATCGTCGACAACACGGCCATGCAGCTGGTGCGCGACCCGTCACGCTTCGACGTGATCGTCACGACCAACCTGTTCGGCGACATCCTGTCCGACTTGACGGCGGGCCTGGTGGGTGGCCTGGGGCTGGTTGCCGGCGCGAACATCGGAGAGGGCGCCGCCATCTTCGAGGCGGTGCACGGCACCGCGCCCGACATCGCCGGACGCGGCGTCGCCAACCCGACCGCCGTCATGCTGGCGGGGGCCATGATGCTGGAACGCCTGGGCGAGCGGGATCGCGCGCTCCGCCTGGAGGGCGCCATTCGCCGCGTGATCGCCGACGGCAAGGACCTGACCCCCGACCTCGGCGGAACCGGGACGACCAGCAGCTTCACCGACCGGGTGGTGACCGGGCTGCAGGGGTGATGGTCACCCGCAGGTCTGCCACCCCGACATCCGAACGGCGAAACGCATCGGCAGGATCAGGTTCTCCCAGCGCGCGTAGGTCTCGTCCTTTCGACGCCGGGGGGCCCGAACGATGGGCCGCTCGGTCCTGGAGTTGTCGTTGGCCTGTCCGCCCAGCGGGAGCGTGACCCCGCAGACCTCCGTCTCGTCCCGGGCCTCCATGCTCACGCCACCTTTCGCAGCACGGGGCGGCTCTCGTCGGCGGCCGCGATGCCGGCGCCGGCCAGCAGCTTGCCGCGGATCTCTTTCATCGTCTCTTGGTGCTCGAGCAAATATTGGCGCGCGGCCTCGCGGCCGTTGCCCAGCCGCTCGCCGCCGTAGGCGATCCAGGCCCCGCTCTTTTCGAGCACGCCCGCCTCGACCCCCAGGTCGATGATCTCGCCCGCCCGCGAGATCCCCTGCCCGTAGGCGACGTCGAACTCCGCCTCGCGAAACGGCGCCGCCATCTTGTTCTTGACCACCTTGACCCGCGTCCGGTTGCCCACGACCTGCTCGCCGTCCTTGAGCGCGCCGATCCGCCGCACGTCCAGCCGCACCGACGCGTAGAACTTCAGCGCGTTGCCGCCGGTGGTCGTCTCGGGGCTGCCGAACATGACGCCGATCTTCATGCGCAGCTGGTTGATGAACAGGACCAGCGACTTGCCGCGGGCGGTGGCGCCCGTCAACTTGCGCAGCGCCTGGCTCATGAGGCGCGCCTGCAACCCCACGTGCGAGTCGCCCATCTCCCCCTCCAGCTCGGCCTTCGGCACCAGCGCGGCGACCGAATCGATGACGATGAGGTCGACGGCTTCGGACCGGACCAGCATGTCGGTGATTTCCAGGGCCTGCTCGCCGTTGTCGGGCTGCGACAGCAAGAGGTCCTCGGTCTTCACGCCCAGCTTGCGCGCATAGCCCACATCCAGCGCGTGCTCGGCGTCGATGAAGGCGCACACCCCTCCCGCGCGCTGCGCTTCGGCGATGGCGTGCAGCGCCAGGGTCGTCTTACCCGACGACTCCGGTCCGTACACCTCGACGATGCGCCCGCGCGGAAGCCCGCCCGTCCCCAACGCCATGTCCAACCCCAGCGACCCCGTCGAGATCACCCCCACCTCCGGCCGCGCGCCTTCGCCCCCCTCCCCCAGCCGCATGATGGCGCCCTTGCCGAACTGCTTTTCGATGTCCCCGAGCACCGACGTGATCGCTTTGTCCTTCTGGTTGTCCATGGTGTCCGCCTTTCGATGAAAACCAGACTACTCCCCACCTATGACAAAACTGGTCTCAGCTGAATCAGGGCCTATCCTGGGGCGCAATGGCCCGACGCCGGCGCCCAAAACCAGCCACGGTCACGCGCTACGCCCCGTCCTCGCGCCTTCACGAGCTTCGAACGCTGCTGGACAGCCACGAGGGCGTGTCGATCTATGACGTGGCGGAGCGCTTCGGCGTCAGTCCCCGGACCGCACTGCGGTACATCCAGGCCCTCCAGCGCGCCGGCGAGCCCCTTTACGAAGAGCTGTCCGGCAAGCGGAAGGTCTGGCGGCTGATGCCGACCGCCCGCCGCCAGTCGATCACCCTGACCACCGCCCAGATGGTGGCCCTGTTCCTCTCGCGCCGGGTCTTCGATTTTCTTTCCGGCACCGGATTCAAAGAGGATCTGGACGACGTTTTCGCCAAGCTGGAAGCGACCCTGCGCCGCAAGGACTCCGCCGCCGTCCGCAACCTGGACCGCAAGGTGTTCGACGTCAACGAGGCCCGACACCTTTACGAGGGGCGGCTGGAAGACGTCAACGACATCATGACCGCGCTGCTGCGCGAAGAGCGCCTGCGCGTCACCCACGAGAGCGTCTCCGGCGCCCGCAAGACCTTCGTCCTCGAGCCCTACACCCTGCTGGTCTACAAGAAGGGGCTCTACCTGGCCGGCAAGAGCCAGGGCCACGGCGGCCAGCTCCGCACCTTCGCCCTGGACGGCTTTCGCGACGTCGAATGGCTGCGCGGCGACCACTTCGAATATCCGGCCGACTTCAAACCCGAACAGCTGACCGAGGGCGCCTTCGGGTTGATTCGCGGCCAGGAGGTCACGCGCGTCCGCATCCACTTCGACGACAAAGTCGCCCGCTACGTCCAGCGGCGCATGTGGCACCCCACCCAGACGTTCCGTCCCGTCCCGGGCGGCGTCGAGATGACCATGGACGTCCGCGGCACCACCGAGGTGGTGAGCTGGATTCTGGGCTTCGGCCGCACCGCCGAAGTTCTGGAACCACAGACCTTGCGCGACCAGATCCACGCCGAGGTGGTTGCCTATCCGCAGGGACCTTCCGCAGGATCGTCAGCATGACGATTCGACGAGCGGCAGTGGCCGACGCGACGGCACTGCTGGCGCTCTGGAAGTCAGCGCGACGGCGCTCGCCAACAAGGCGTTGCAGGTCGTTAGCCAGTCACCGACGCGCGAGGGGCATGGAGCTCGATGGGGAGCACACGGGCGAAATGCGCAAAGTCGGTATCCGTCGTAAAGATGCCGAACCTTCGTCGTGCCGCTGCTGCGCAGATGAGGTAGTCCGTGTTGGAGCCCTGGATGCCTCTCGCTCGGCATTTGTTGAAGAACGAGGCTGCTTCCTCGTAGTCCTCAGCTTCCAAAGGTATGTCGGGGAACGCACGAAGATGACCTCGCAGCGATTCGAACTGCTGATCCGTGCGAACGCCGGAGAGGAGCTCTTGCCTGACAGGCCCTAGAATAGCCGCCCGGCCTTCGCGCACCAGCTCGGCCAGCTCCCTCGTCTCTGCGCTGGACGCCAAGCGCCGTCTGCGAAGCGCGAGCGACCATACCGAGGTGTCGATGACGATGTTCATGCGCGCCGGCGTTGCTGCTTGTAGTCGTATCTCGGATCGAAATCGATCTTCCCAAACAGGTCCAGGATCCGCGCCTGCTTCCGCCGTTGGACGTACTCCTCCAGGGCCTGGGTTACGGTGGCCTTCTTCGTGCGCTGACCTCCGACCCGGACGGCCTCATTCAACAGGCGGTCGTCAATCGCAAGGTTGGTCGCCATGTGTAGAAGTCTACACAGTCGGCGCCAGCGGGCAAGCGCGGTCGGCGGCGCACCTAACCTCCTGTCTCGACCACACTGACGCCCAGGCCCGGCTCTCCCAATAGTCGGATCTCGGGGCCGGTGGCTTGCCAGCCGCCCTGGAAGGGGTCGTGCGCCAAGAGGAAGGCGGTGTCGAGGTCGACCCAGTCGACGCCGCCCAGGGCCGCGACGACGTGGGCCATGGCCAGCAGGCCCACGCGGGTCTCGACCATGGCGCCGGCCATCAGTTGCAGGCCTTCGGCGCGCGCGCGGCGGGCCAGGGACAGGGCGGCCAGCGGTCCGCCCAGCTTGGTGAGCTTCAAGTTGACGGCGCCGGCGGCGCGCGCGGCCAGCAGGCGGTCGAGATCGGCGGGGCCGCGGAAGGACTCGTCGGCGACGACCGGGACCGGCGCGCGGGCGGCGACTTCGGCCATTCCCTTCCAGTCCCCAGCGGCGCAGGGCTGCTCGTAGCATTCGATGGTCAGGCCGTCCGCCAGCGCCGTGTCCAGCAACGACAGCGCCTCGGCGGCGGAGAAGCCGGCGTTGGCGTCCAGACGAAACCGCGCGCCCGGGACGGCGGCGGCAACCGCGCGCAGCGACGCGCAGTCGGCGCGCCAGTCACGACCCACCTTCACCTTGAAGCAGGTGAACCCGGCCTGTGCGTGGCGGGTCGCCGCGGCCGCCATCGACGGCGGATCCGAGATCGACAGGGTGATGTCGGTCGTCAGCGACGCCGCGGGCCCCCCGCCCAACGCCTCGTAAAGTGGCACACCGCGCATGCGCGCGGCCGCGTCCAAAATTGCGGTCTCCACGCCGGCCCGCGCCACGGCGCCCGCCGGCAGGTGCTGAACCAGCAGCGCGTCCAGCTCCTCGACGCTGGCGATCTGCGCGCCGCGCAGGCGAGCTCCGGCCGCGCCGATTTCCCGCAGCAGGTCGGGCTGGTCTTCGCGCGTGACGGGCGGCAGGGCGGCGCTCTCGCCCAGGCCGGTCGCGCGCTGCCCCTGCGCATTGTGCAGGGTCACCCGGACCAGCGCGGCCCGCGTGGTGTCCACCCGGCCCGACGCGATCACGAACGGCTCGCGCAGCGGGACGGACAGCGGCGAGACCGTCAGCTCGACGATTGCGATCTCACCCGTCTCCATCGGCGGATTCTATCCCGCCGCCAGCGTATAAACCGTCGCATGTCCGCTGACCCGCGCTCGCCCGGCGCCCTGCCCCCCGCCATTCACCTCAAAGGCCGCCGCGCCGAGCTGGCCACGCTGGCGGCGGCGCTGACCTCGGGACGCGTGAGCCGGCTGGCGCTGGTCGGCGGGGGCGGCAGCGGCAAGTCGGTTCTGGCGGCGACGCTGGCGCAGCGGCTTCGCCCGCGTTTCCCGGGCGGCGTGGCCTGGCTGCGCGTCGGCAACTGGGACCACCGGACGCTGTTGCAGATGCTGGCGATGCGGCTGGGCGTCCGGCGCGAGCCGCTCGTCCCCACGCTGCGCGCGCACCTGCAGGCGGCCGGCCCGATGCTGGTGGTCCTGGACAATCACGAGAACGACCGCGCCATGGCGCGCTTCTTCGAGGCGCTGGCCGACACGCCCGTGACCTGGATCGTGACCGCCCGCCGCTGCCTGCTGTCGGGTGTCTCGGTGTTCCCGGTGATCGCGCCCCTCATCCAGTCGCGCCAAAACGCGTTCCCGGCGGTGCGGGCGCTCACCAGCTTGCTGCGCTGGAATCCGCTGGCGCTGGGCATCGCCAACGCGCTGGTCGGGTCGCGCGCCGTGAGCGTCGAGGGCCTCCGCGCCTGGTTGCATGACCAGGGCGTGAGCGGCGTCCGCGTGATGGCCCACGAGGACGACGTCGCCGAGGTGCGGCTGCTGGTCGACTGGGCCTGGGCGCGCTTGACGCCGGCGGCGCGGCGCACGCTCACGGTGCTGGCGCATTGCCCCGGCGATCACATGGACGCGCCGGCGCTGGCGACGCTGGCGCGGGCGGGGGGCGGCGCGCGCGCGGCGCTGGTTGCGCTGCGCCGGTGGGAGCTGGTGCAAGAGCCGCTGCCCGCCCGCTTCGCCCTGCACGCGGTCGTCCGCTACGCGATCGCGCAGAAGGCCAGCCTCGCCGCCGAGCACTACTTCGACTACTACGTGCGCCTGCTCGAGCGGCACCCGGAGCGGTTCATGGTCGAGCAGTCGCACCTCTTCGCGGCGATGGATCACGCCCAGGCGATCTCGTCGCTGGAAAAGATGCTGCGGGTCGAGGCGCTGGTCGGCGGCGTCTGAGCGATCGAAGGGTGAAACTACGCGCCGGGTCGGGCGCGCAGGGGGCCGGGCGCCTCGCACAGCGGACAAGCCTCGGCGGCGGTGCGCTGGACGGCGACCGTGCCGCACCCCCGGCAGGTGGCGCGCAGGCCGTGGAAGCCGTCATCGTGCGGCTCCGTCGCGCTGCGCGCCTTGTCGGCGCGACCCCGCTCGTAGCTGACGCGCGCCGGAACGAAAGCCAGGTAGCGGATCTCCTCGCCGCCGCAATCCCCGTCGGCGCAGGCGAGCGGCACCGGCAAGCGATTGGGCGTCCCCAGCGCCCGCGCCAGGCCATCGGGCGCGTGGCAGCGCGGGCACACGTCGCTGGAAAACAGGCTGGCGCTGCAGGCGGCGCAGGTGACGGAATAGACGCCATCGACGAACTTCTCGCCGTCGTAGGCCCAGGCGACCCGTCCCACGGGCTCGCCGGCGACGAATGGAAAAACCCCGTCGACGTAGGTGCGGAACAGCAACGTTTGGCTGCCGCAGGCGCAGCCGGCGGCGATCAGTCGGTCCAGCCCCGGCTCGTCCAGGAGGCCCATCAGGACACGAACTTGAGGCCGATGATCGACCCGATCAGCGTGGTCAGGAACAGCAGGCGCAGCGGGCTGGTCGGATCGCCGAAGAAGGCGATCCCCACCAGCGCTGTCCCAAACGCGCCCATGCCCGTCCAGACGGCGTAGGCGGTCCCCAGCGATAGGCTTCGGGTCGCCAGGTTGAGCAGGAGGAAGCTGATGATCGCGCAGATCGCGAAGCAGACGTTGTACGCCCAGTGCTGGAATCCGTTCGAAAGCTTCATGAAGCTGGTGAAGCCCATCTCAGCAAAACCGGCCGCCACCAGGTAGACCCACGGGTTGAGGTGCAGCAGGGATCGCACGAATGTCATCTCGGAAGAATGTGCTACGGGCCGTTGTTAGGCGAGTCGGGCGCGGCAGTGCCCGGCGAACTGGTGGTGGCGGCCGGCGCGGGCGCTTCCTCCTTGAAGGTGTCGACCAGCTTGTTGACGTCCAGCCGGTTGAAGGCCGCGCCCGCCTGCCCGGAGGGGACCAGCACGATCGACTTGCCCTCCAGCGCCTCGGCCACTTTCAGCTTCACCATGGCGCGCCCGCCATTTCCGCGCAGCGCCTCGTTTCGCTTGGCGATGGCCTTGGCCTTGGCGGTTCGCTCGGCCAGGATGGCCTCCGCGTTCTGCTGCTGGGCATAATAGGCGGCGTCCGCGCCGAGCTGAGCCTGCTTGAGGCGGCCGTCGGCCGCGGCAATGTCGGAGGCGACCTTGCCGCGCGCCGTCTCCAGATTTCGCAGCGCCTCCTGCGTGGCGGCCTCGGCCTCGCTCTTGAGTTGCTCGGCGCGCTGCTCGGACAGCTTGCGGTCGCGAATGACGTGCTCGTACTCGGGGTTGAACCGATGCTCGTGCAGGATGACCTGCGAAACGACCACCCCGAACGGCGCCAGAACGGCGGTCAGGACCGTGCGCGCCTTTTCGGCCTTTTCGAACCGTTTGTCGGAGTTGTAGACGGACTCGCTGTCCAGCTCGTTCAGCACGTCGCGAACGTGGGTTCGCGCCATCGGGCGCACCAGCTTCTCTTTGACCTCCTCGGTCGACTCTCCGACGTTGGTGAGCAGCGACGGCGCCATCTTGGGATCGATCTGCCAGACCACCGTCACGTCCATCGAAATATCGTTGCCGTCGGTGGTCTTGAACTGCAGGTCGTCGCGCTCGCGGCGGTCCCCATGCTGCGCGTCCGCCACCATCTCGAGGTTCTGCACCTTGGTGTCGAACCGATAGAAGTCGCGGATGAACGGCGCAAAGAAGTTCGTCGAGCCCGGCGGGTACAGCTGTTGCTGGACACCTTTGCCGGCGCATCCCACCGACAGCTTGCAGACCAGCACGCCCACCTCGGTCTCGCCGGTGGTCTGCGAAACGCAGCCCGCGCCCAGCAGCGCCGCCAACCCCAGAGCGCCCGCCGCACGCCTCATCGGACTTGGAACTTCCGCAGCAGCTCGCCCAGATCCAGCGGGTTCGTGCCGTCCTTGCCGTCGCTGGGCAGGACGATGACGCGCACGCCGCGCAACGCGTCCGCCATCTTCAACCCCACCAGGTTCTCGCTGCCGGCCCCCTGCAAGGCGGCGTTCTCGAGCCCGGTCCCCTTGGCGTCCGCCAGCTCGACCAGCAGCTTGCCGTCGGCGGCCTTCTTGCGCTGGTACAGATCGGCTTGCGCGCGCAGCTTCTCGACCTCCGCGCGGCCACGCTGCAGCTCGGTCTCGCCGGCGGCCTTCCCTTCGGCGACGATGGTGTCGCGCTTGCGCTGCTCGATGGCCGCCTTGGCCTCGGCCTGCCTCAGGAACACCGTCTGGTCCTTGATCTTCCGCCCCTCGATCAGCTGCTGGTACTTCTCGTCGTAAACGAAGCGCCGCACCAGCACGGCGTCGATCCGGATCCCGTTGGGCAGGACTTCGTCGCGCAGCTGGTCGTGCGCCGACTGGGCCTTCTGGATTCGCAGCGGCCCCTGATAGAACTGCTCACTGTTCAGCTCGCCCAGCGTCTTGCGCAAGATGCGATCCGCGCGCGGGACGACCAGCCGGTCCTCGAACGTGCGGCCCGGGCCGGCCTCGACGAACACCTTGTACGCGTCCTCGACGCGATAAAGCACGGTGACGTCCAGCTGCACGTTGTAGCCGTCGCTGGTCTGGATCTTGATGGACGGCGCGGCCCGAAAGCGCTGCGACGTCTCGCTGGGCGAGTCGCTGAAGTTCACGACCTGCGTGTCGTGCGGGAACATGTGCAGCCGCTCGGCCCCCGCCACGATGAAGTGCAGTCCCGGCCCGTAGACGTCGGGGCGGATGCCGGCCCCCTTGCCGTAATAGACCTGCCGCACGCCGACCATGTTGGGCGGAACGTAGGTCGAGCAGGAGGCCGACAGGATGTACAGCACCAGGACGGCGCCGCCGATGGCCCACAGCAGGCGCACGCGCAAGAGGCGCCGCAGAAGATCCAGCGCCACGCCCCGGACGCGGCGCCAATCGAACGGCTCACGCGGGGTGATGACGTCCTTCATCGCGGGTCAGCTCCGCCCGGCGGACGGTCGGACGGAAGCAGCTCGGCCAAACTGACGCGCGCCTCCAGCGCTGGCTGGCGCAGCCCGATGTCCCTCACGATCTCGCCCAAACGCCCCGCATAACGACGACGGTGCCACGCCGCCTGGGCATCTGGCAACCACCAGGCCGCGACAGCCAGCGCGAACGGGAACCATTTCTCCCAGATCGGGATGAACGGCGCCGACACGCAAAGGCCACCCACGACCAGGCCCAGGAACACGTAGGCCAGGCGCGCATGGACGTCGCCGCCGCGCCAGCTGCCGAATCCCCGCGCCTCCAGCGCCGTGAAAGCCTGGGCGGGCCCGCGCCATTGGCTCGGGACGACCTCGCGCAGCTCCTGTTCCAGCGCCTCGAAGTACGCCGCTGGCAGCGCAGACTCGCGGTAGGCTTCGCGCAGGGGCGCCAGCGCCCGTTCCAGCTCGGCGCGCACGGCGGCATCGTCGGCGGCGATCTCGGCGCGGCGCCGTTCGAGGTGACCCAACACCTCGGACGCCACCCGACCCGCCGCGAATTCGTCGTTCACGGCCCTATCGTACCCGGTCAGCGTGGGGCATGGCCAAGACGGGGGAGAGACCAATCGCGACCGCCGGCGCGCGCCCGAGGCTCAGCTCTTTTTTTTGCTTCGGCTGTAACGCTGGCGCGGCTCCCCGTACATAGGGGTGGAGGATCGACATGAGCAACGCGACCCAATCCAGCACGACCGTCGACGAGATCGCCGCCGGGATCTACCGCATCAGCACCCCCATCCCACCCGCCGCGTTCCCGGGTGGCTTCACCTTCAATCAGTTCCTGGTCGTCGACGACGAGCCGCTGCTCTTCCACACGGGCATGCGCGGGTTGTTCCCGCTGGTGCGCGGGGCCGTGGCGCGGGTCATCGATCCGGCGGGCCTGCGCTGGATCGGGTTTTCCCACGTCGAGGCCGACGAGTGCGGCGCTCTGAACGACTGGCTGGCGGTCGCCCCCCAGGCGCGCCCCGTTTGCAGCCAGGTTGCCGCGATGACCTCGGGCGACATGGCCGATCGACCGCCCCGCGCGCTGGCCGACGGCGAAGAGATTGTCCTTGGTCCGACCAAGCGCCTCCGCTGGCTCGACGCGCCTCACCTTCCACACAACTGGGAGTGCGGCTACATGTTCGAATCGACGACCCGGACGCTGCTGTGCGGCGATCTCTTCACGCACGGCGGGGCCGACCTGCCGCCCCTGACCGAATCGGAGGTGCTGAGCCCGTCGGAGGCCATGCGACAGGCCTCCCCCGCCAGCGTCGCCATCGACGTTCACGCACGCGCGATCCTGAACAAGCTCGCCGCGGCCGAGCCTCGCACGCTGGCGCTCATGCACGGCAGCTCTTACCGCGGCGACGGCGGCGCCCTGCTGCGGGCCTTCGGTGACGCGCTGGGCGTCTGAATCGGGCGCGGCCCGCCCATGCTACGCTTGCCCGCCGATGCAGCCATCGGACGCGGAGCTGCTGCGCACGATTGCCGCCCGGCGAGATGATGCGCGCGCCGCCGAGGCTGAGCTCTGCCGGCGGTTCGCGCCGCGCATTCGCCTCTACGGCCTGCGCCACCTGCGCGACGAGGACCGCGCCCGCGACCTGGTGCAGGCGGTGCTGTTGGCGGTCTTGCAAGCGGCGCGGGCCGGCCGGATCGCCGATCCCGAGCGCGTCGACCGATTCGTGCTCGGGACCAGCCGGAACATCGCGGGCCGGATGCGGCAGGGAGAGCGGCGCACCGAGGGCGACGCGGCTCTGGCGAGCATCGCCGCCGAATCCGTTCGGACCCGCCGAGGGCGCGGTCCTGGTCGCCTGCCAGCGTCACTACGCGGCGTTGCCCGCCGACAACGTCATCTCCCTCGCGATTCACACCCCCGGCGCCCCACCGCGACAGGCGACCTACACGATCCTGCACCGGTTCGAGTAGCGCCAGGCTTGCTTCAGCGATTGTAGTTCAGCGATCGAGCCCGGGGTCGCCCTGCCCGGTCGCCCCGGCCTTGGCCGCCTGTTCGTCGGCGGCCGCCTGGCGCCGCCGGAGCGCGATGTAGTTCAGCGAGTCCCAGGCATTGTGGATGCCGGTGCACAGCAGCAGCGACGCGCTGGCGGCCACCGCGAACAGCGTCTCCTCGGGCGCGCGCGGCAGGAAGATGGCGCTGGCCAGCATCGACGCATAGGCGGTCAGCGGCACGATCGTGTGCCAGATCCAGTCCTCGAGGACGGGCTTGTACACCGTTTGCTGGCGCGCATGCCGGGCAACCAGCAGCATGTACACCGACCCGGCCAGACCGAACGCGCCCAGCACGAACGCAGGCCCCGCCGCCGCGGGCCAGGGCGCGCTGAGGAAGGCGGCGATCAGCAAGACGGCGCCGAAGTGCACGATGTTCGGGGTGCCGAAAGCGCGCGTGACGCCCTCGCCCCCGACCACGCGCAGCTCCGCCCCCAGCACCGACGCGACGAACTGCAGGCCAATCAAGGCGGCGGCCGCGCTCCCGATGATCACGTAGAAGCTCTCCCAGGCCGACAAGATCGAATGCATGGCGTCTCCCGCGCCGCCTATTTCAGGGACATCTCGCGGCCAGCGGTGGATAGGCGCGCCACCAGGCCGTGGTCTGGGGAGCCGGCCGCGCGACCGGCTCGATCGGCTCGCCCAGCAGGGGGGTCAGCACGGCGGCCCCGCGCCGCGCGGCCTCGACGAGCAGCGTCTCGGCCGGCTCCGACCAATCGTGATACGCCAGCACGAACGTCCCCCAGTGGATCGGGATCAGGACCTTGGCGCCGCTCCGGGCGAAGGCGTCCAGCGCACCGATCGGCCC
The DNA here is from genome assembly GCA_963737345.1 of uncultured Pseudomonadota bacterium. GTDB lineage: Bacteria > Myxococcota_A > Polyangia > Fen-1088 > Fen-1088 > JADGRB01. The sequence goes on from CAVTSM010000003.1 coordinate 1,801,080, forward strand.
CAGATGAATGTCGCCCCAGGCGGCGTTCCACTGCCCGACCTCGATCAGCGCGACGTCGAAGGGTCCCTCGCGGCGGGCCACCTCGCGCAGCGATTCCGTCGGTCCGGTATCGCCGCTGAAGAACACCCGGTGTCGAGGGCCGACGACCGACCAGGAGGTCCACAGCGCGCCCGTTCGCCCCGGAAGGCGGCCGTTGAAATGCCGCGAGGGCGTCGCGACCAGCCGCACGCCGCCAGGCAGCGCCGCCTCTTGCCACCAGTCGTGCTCGACGATCTGCGCGGCCGGCACCTCCCAGGCGGCCAGATGCGCGCCGATGCCCAGCGGAACGTGGAAGGCCACGCCCCGCGCCGCCAGCGCGCGCACCGTCTGCTGGTCCAGGTGGTCGTAGTGCTCGTGCGAGACAATCACGGCATCGACTTTGGGCAGCTGGTCCAGCGGCAGCGGCGGCCGGTGAAAGCGCTTGGGGCCGAACCAGGTCGACGGTGAGGCGCGATCGCTCCACATCGGGTCCGTCAGCACCGTCGCGCCGTCGATCTCGACCAGCGTCGTCGAATGCCCCAGCCAGGTGACGCGCAGGCCCGACGCGGGTGGAACGGCCAAGCGGCGCGCCGTGTCGGTCACCATGGGCAGCGCGCAGATCGGCCGGCGCATCTGCTTGCCGAACAGCCACTCGCGCATCGCCCAGAACCAGCGGCGGCCGGACATCAACGACGTGGGCTCCAGGTTCTGGAACTTTCCGTCCACGAACTCGGGCGAGCCGCGCAGGCGGCGTCGGATCGGGGTTGCCGCCAAACGCGGAGAAATGCCCGGTCGACAACCAGGCCAACACCACCAGCACGACCGCCAGCCCAACCAGCGATGCCAGCAGGTAGCCGAACAGGCGCAGCAACCGCCGCCACATCCGGCTAGGGTAGGATGGCCGGCGACGGATTGCCGGTGTAAACGGCGGGGCAGCGCGGCTTGTTCCCGTCGCTGGGGCAGGTGAGCCCCTTGTAGTACGACAGCGTTTGCTGCGGCGGCGAATATCCGGCCGGGATCGGTTTCTTGTTCAGGCTGGCGAAGTAGGTCAGGCAAGCGTCGCGCCACCAGCGCGCCTCGTGGTGCTGGATCTGCAGGAATCCGGCCACGTCGTCGAACCGCCTGGTGTCGATGCGCCCCTTCACCGTCGCCCACTCTTCCCTCATCGTCTGCACGGCGTCGACGCCCAGGCTGTAGCGGTAAATCAGCTCCTCCCAGATCGACCGCCCCGACGATGGAAGCTTGTCGTCCCACTGCACGTGCTGGAAGAACAGCAGAAAGTCGTCAGGCGTGGTGCTCCGCGTGCCGAACGTGCGCGCCACCGGGGGCGCGTACTGCGCGACGGTGTTGCTGCCCGCGGCGGTGCGATCGAAGCCGATCCCGCCGCCGTCCGCCCTTTCGAAGTAGGTCGGGTTGGCGCTGGGGGGGCGCTGGTCGCTGACCCAGGGCCCCGGGCCATAGTGGTGGCCCGAGGCCATCATGTGGACCAGACCCAGGGGCTCCATGTAGTTCACGCAGTTCTGCCGCGACTTCATCATCATCTGCGTGACCGGCGCGACGACGGCCGGGTCGTTCGAGAAGGTCTGGCGGATCCACTCGTCAGCGACCTCCCGCGCGGACAGGTCCGGGTTCCAGGCCAGCCGTCCGAACGCGTACCAGTTGGCCTGGTTGAAATGCGATCCCATCCAGTTCGCGTCGTCGCCGATGCCGGCCACCCCGGCCATCGCGCTGATGGGCGAGCCGGTCAGACTTCCGTCGACGACGCGCGCGACGAGTGACCCCTTCCCCTTGCCGAACGTGTCGGACTGCAGCGTCTCTTGCCACATCGTCCCCAGGTAAACGAGGTGCGTGTCTTGGCCCAGGTACTCCTTGGTGATCTGCACCTCCAGCGCCACCGGCGTCTTGCTCATGGCACCGAACAGCGGATGGAAGGGCTCCCGCGGCTGAAAATCCAGCGCGCCGTTCTTGACCTGCACGATCGTCCCGCGGTCGAACTTGCCGTCCAGCGGCTTGAATTCGGCGTACGCCTGGCCGACGCGATCCGTGCCGTCGTTCTTGTAGACGAACGCGCGCCACAAGACGACGCCCCCGTGTGGCGCCAGGGCGGCCGCCAGCATGTTCGCGCCGTCCGCGTGCGTGCGGCCGTAGTCGGCCGGGCCCGGCTGCCCCTCCGAGTTTGCCTTGACGAGGAACCCGCCGAAGTCGGGGATCTTCTGGTAGATGCTGTCGGCCAGGTTGGCCCACCACTGCCTCACCCGGCTGTCCAGCGGATCGGCGGTGTTCAGGCCGCCGATCGCCCTGGGCGCCCCGAACTGGGCCGACAGGTAGACGGCGATTCCGTACGGCCGGAACGCGGTCGCCAGGGCGGCGACTTTGGTCAAGTTGGTGGGGTTCAGGATCTGCGGGTTTGCGTTGACGTTGTTCAGCACCACGCCGTTGACGCCGATCGACGCGTTGGCGCGCGCGTAGTCGGTGTAACGCTGCGACAACCTGTCCGGCAGGTCGTTCCATTGCGACAGGGACTTGCCCGCGTAGCCGCGCTCGACGCTGCCGTCCAGATTGTCCCAGTGGTCGAGGATGCGTCGCTGGATCTTGGGCGCGCCGGTCAGCGCCAGCCCGGCCAATGGGCGGTGACACTGCAGGTGCCGCAGCAGCGCGAACGCGCCACGGAGCACGCCGACGTCGGTGTTGCCGGCGACGACGATGGCCGCCCTACCGCCGACCGTGGTCGCCCGGATGACGTACCCCTCGGCGCCGGCCGCACCCAGCGGCGCTCCCAGCGACAGCGCCCGGACGATCGTCGACGAAGCGGGCGTGCCGAGCACCACCGCGCCGGAGATGGTCGGCTGCTCGACGATCGGAATCGACCTGCCCGTCAGACCGCTCAGTCCCCCCAGAAGCTCCGCCTGCGCGGCCCGCAGCGTGGCCGAGCTGTCGCCCTTCACGATCTGCGTGAGCGCGGCTCGGTACTCCGCCAGCCGGCTCGGCAGAGATACGGCGGGATAGCGAAGCCAGAGCTGCGAGCCGTCCTCGTCGGCCAGGGGGCGCGCCGGGATCGGGTACACCGTCGCGCAGCCCAGCAGGCAGCCCAGCAGCATCGATCCGCAGGCCGCCAGCACGCCGGCCGCAACATGGCGCCGGGAACGCAGGAAAATCTCATCCATGGGCGCAGTCGGCTCGTGATTATCACGCCCCTCGTCCCCTGCCCACCCGGCGATCAGTAACCGGCTCAACCTGCTCCGCCATCGGATGTCACCGACAGGCCACGCGGGAGGCACGGATCTGCGAAGTTGCTCGACCTCGCGGTCGGCCCAGAGCTTGCTAGGTGATCGCAGGGACATGATCGCGGTCGGGGAGACGGTCGGAAATTATCGGGTCACTGCCAAGCTGGGCGAAGGCGGCATGGGCCAGGTGTTCCTGGCTGAGCATCCCGTCATCGGCAGCAAGGTCGCCATCAAGGCGGTCCATTCCCACTTTGCGCGCAACCCGGAAGTGGTTTCGCGCTTCGTGACCGAGGCGCGTGCCGTCAACCAGATCGGGCACGAGAACATCGTCAGCATCACAGACTTCGGGACGACGCCCGCCGGCGACTTCTATTTCGTCATGGAGTATCTGCACGGGCAGATGCTGTCCGACGAGATCGGGCGTCCGTTTCCGGCGAGACGGGCGCTCAACATCGCGGCGCAGATCGCCGACGCGCTGCAGGCCTCACACGACCAGGGCGTCATCCATCGCGATCTCAAACCGGGAAACATCCTGCTCATCGAGCGCGAGGGGACCGCCGATTTCGTGAAGGTCTTCGACTTCGGTCTGGCCAAGTTGATCGGCAAGGAAGGCCGGGACGGCGCGATTCCGACCCACAGCACGGGTGCCGGAATCGTGATGGGGACGCCGTTCTACATGAGCCCCGAGCAATGCGCTGGCACCGCGGAGGTCGACCAGCGGTGCGACATTTATGCCCTGGGTGTCATTCTTTTCGAGATGCTGACGGGCTGCGTGCCCTTCACGGGCGACGGCTACGGCGAGGTCATGCTCAAGCACGTCAACGAGGCGCCCCCGTCCGTGTGCGCCCTGGTACCGGCGCTGCCGGCCACCGTCGACCAGATCCTGCAGCAAGCGATGGCGAAGGCGCCCAGCGACCGATTTCAGTCCATGGCCGAGCTGCGTTTGGCGCTGCTGGACGTGGCGGCGACGCTTCCGGCGGCGCCGGACGCCCGCCCGCGGCGGCTGAGCGGCCCCAGCGACATCGTGCGCGGCGGGACCGGCGAGCTGATCTTCACCGAACACCCCCGGCCGAAGCGAAAACACCGCGGAATGTTCCTGGCCGGTGCAGCCGCGCTGGCCGTCGGCGCGGTCGCGAACCTCGGGTTCCGGAGGGCCGCGCCACCCGCCGCCGCCGCGCTCCCCGCCGCCAGCCAGGCCGCCGCCACCCCCGAAGCCGTGCGCGTGAATTTCAGCTCCGACCCTGGGGGCGCGACAGTCTCCCGCAAGGACGGAACCGTTCTGGGAACGACGCCCCTGTCGACTCAGATCGCCTACAGCGATACGCCCGTCGAGGTCCTGATCCAGAAGCCCGGCTTCCAGCCGAAGACGGTTGCCTTCGTCCCCAACATGCCGATTCCGGTGGTGACCGTGTTGCGTAAGGACGCCCCGCTCGCAGGCGAGCGGACCGTGCCGGCGCCGCAGCCATCGGAGCCGGCAGGGCGCTCGCGCGTCGCAACACGTGGCTCCGTGGCGGCCACCCGGCCCGCCCAAACGCCGGGATCGGCACCGGCAGCGCACGTCAGCGAGGTCGGTGGCGACGACGACGTGATGGCGCCGACGACCTGGTGAGCTGGCCGGCTCTGCTTCCCTGGAATTATCAGTTGCTGCCGGTCGAGACGATCGGCCTGCAGGTCCCACCCGCCGATGCGTCGCTGGGCATGCATCCCTGCTTTTGCGGCTGGATGCACAAGAACTGCGGGCAAAAGATGTTGCTGCGCTGGCAACCTTGTTGCGTGTATTGGGTGCGCAGAGCGTTGAGCATGGTGTCGTCGTTCACGTACTGCCCGCAACCCGGACAGCCCCCGAGCGGACTGGTCGAGGCCAACTTCTCGCACTGGTGCGTCGCCCCCGGCATGCAAGATTCTGCTTCCGGCAGCGCCGCCTGAAACGCGGCCGCAATGTCATCGCAAGTCTGACCGCCGTGCCCTCCGCCGGCCGTGCCGGCATGTCCACCGGTCCCCGTGCTCCCGGAGGTGCCGCCGCCGTGTCCACCCGAGACGCCGCCTTCGCCGCCGGGGCCGCCGCCGCCCGCGCCGCCCGCGCCGCCGGGGTTCTCGCCGGTCCCGCCGGTGCCCCCCGCGTGGCCGCCCGGTCCAGGGGTCGGCGTGCCGCCGGCCTGGCCGCCACCGCCCTCGGCACCGCTGCCGCCCGTCCCGCCCGTGGTGGACACCGTTCCACAACCCGCGGCGATCCAGGCGAAGCCGAAGCCAAGGGCCAAAAAGCGCAGTTTCATCCTGGAATCCATCTCACAAAGCGCAGCAACTGTGGGACCAACCGCCCGGTCCCGAAAAGTGTCGCCTATCGGGCGTTTCCCCTCAACATTCTGAGGCGGACCATCAGTTAGTCGCCGCAGGCCGTCAGGCGCTTCTCCAAGGATCGTCGTTCGGTCGGGTTGCGGGCCAGCGACAGCGCCTCGCGAAACCGATCGCGCGCCCGTTCGGCTCGGCCGCACGCCAGCTCCATCTCGCCGAGAGCGGCGGCGTAGAACGGATAGTGTTCCAGGCGATCGCGACCAGCGATCGCGGCTATTTCCTCCAGCCCGCGCGCGGGACCCTGGTGCTGGCCGACCGCGATCGCCCGGTGCAGCGCGATGACGGGCGACGGGCGCAACGCCAAAAGCGCGTCGTAGAGGCGCACGATGGCGCCCCAGTCCGTCTCGGCCGCTGAAGGCGCCCAGGCGTGCACGCCGGCGATTGCCGCCTCGATGTGATAGGGCGTGATCTCGGCTCCCGCGGCGGATTCGTGCAGCAGCTGCCGCCCCTGCGCGATGAGCCCGCCGTCCCACCGCGCCCGGTCCTGTTCGAAGAACGGCGTCAGATCGCCTGCCTCGTTCACGCGCGACGGCATTCGTGCCGCGTGCAGGCACATCAGCGCCGCCAGCGCGCGCGTCGCCGCTGTCTGGCCCGTGGGGTGATCCAGCAGCAACGAAACCAGGCGCATCGCCTCCTGCACCAGCTCGACGCGCACGGCCGACTCAGGCGATGCGCCGTGGTAGCCCTCGTTGAACAACAGATAAAGCGCCCGATGAACCACCGGCAGCCGCACCGCGACCTGGCGGGCGTCGCCCAGATCGAACAGCGTCTTCGAGCTGGCCAGCACCTTCTTGGCGCGCGTGACCCGCTTTTCCACGGCCGCCGGGCTGTCCAGAAAGGCGCCGGCGATCTCGTTGACGCTGAACCCGCAGAGCACCTGCAGGATGACCGCCACCTGCGCCGGCTCGGGCAGGCGCGGGTGACAGCAAGACAGCATCATCCGAAGCTGGTCGTCCTGGATCGCGTCGGCCGCGAACAGCGCGTCCACCGTCGGGCGCAGCGTCCATTCGGTCTCTAGCCAGCGTCCCACCTCGGGCGCGAAGGTGCGCGCGGTCCGCTCGCGGCGCAGCACGTCGATGGCGCGGTTCTTGGCGGCCGCCATCAGCCAGGCGGACGGGTTGGGCGGCGGCCCGCGGAACTTCCAGACCTCCAGCGCGCGGCAGAGGGCGTCCTGGGTCACGTCCTCTGCCAGCGCGAGATTGTGGACGCCGAACAGGCGCGTCAGCGCGGCGGTCAATCGGCCGGCTTCGCGGCGGAAGAAGCGCCCGTCCAGGTCCATCGCCGTCACATCTTCCGTCACATCTTCCGTTTACATCTTGGCGATGGGACGGACCTCGACCGAGCCGCCGTAGAGGAAGATCGGGCAGCCCATGGACAGCTCCGCGGCATGCGAGAGGTCCCTGGCTTCCACGATGGTGAATCCGCTCACCAGATCCTTCTCGGCGAACGGCCCGTCCGTGACGATCTTCTGCTTACCGGACACGACCTTGCCGGTTCGCTCGAGCGGCTGCCCGGCGTCCTTGATGAATCCCTTCTCGCCGAGATCCTTCAACCAGGTCATCCACCGCTGCATCTGCTGTTGCATGTCGGAGGGCGACGCGTCACCCATTCCACCCCGGTAAACGAACAGAAACTGGCTCATGGTCTCTCCTTTGGTTCGAAGCCGGCCTTCATGACCGGCTTTCACCCCCTAGACGCGCCGCGATCCTGCCGGCGGACATTTTTCTTTGTCTAGCTGTTGATGCAGGGCCCGACCGGACAGACTCTGGCCCGCCTTCCTCTGGAGCGATCGCCCTTGTCCTCGTTCGACAGCGCTGCCTTCACGACCGCCGGCTCAACCGGACGCCGGGCTTCACCGGCGGGCGCGACCGGTCTGCGGGCCTGGCAGCGCGCGGCGCTTTCGCTGTTCGAAGCCAGCGGCGCGCCGAACTTCCTGGCGGTGGCGACGCCAGGCGCCGGCAAGACCACGTTCGCTCTGACCGCGGCACGCCGAGCGCTGGTCGAGCGCTCGGTCCGCCGGGTGGTCGTGGTCGTCCCGACCCAGCACCTGAAGTTCCAGTGGGCCCACGCCGCCGAGCGGCTGGACATCCACCTGGACCCTGAATGGAACGTCGGCTACGGCGGGCTGCCGGCCGACGCGCACGGCGTGGTCGTCACGTATCAACAGGTCGCCGTCTCGCCGGCCTCCCTGCGGCCGATGGTTCGCCAATCGCTGGTCATCCTGGACGAGATCCACCACGCGGGCGACAGCCGGGCGTGGGGTGACGGAATCCGGCAGGCGTTCGACCCGGCCTGGCGGCGGCTGAGCCTGTCGGGCACGCCCTTCCGCTCCGATCAACGGACGATCCCGTTCATCAACTACACGGGGGAGCTGGCCCAGCCCGACTACGAGTACGGCTACGGCGACGCGCTGCAGGACGGACGGGTCGTGCGGCCGGTGTATTTTCCGCGCATCAACGGCCGGATGGAGTGGACGGCGCCCGACGGCAGCGCCTACGAGGCGACGTTCGAGGACCGGCTGTCGCGCGAGCTGGCCAGCCAGCGCCTGCGCACCGCGCTGGACGTCACCGGCGAGTGGATGCCGACCGTGCTGGCCCAGGCCCACGCGCAGCTCATGCACCTGCGGAGGCAGGACCCGCGGGCGGCTGGGCTGGCGATCACGATCGATCAAGAGCACGCCAAGGCGATCGCGGCCGTGATGGAAGAACGGCTGGGGATCTCGCCCACCATCGCCACCTCCGACGACCCGGCGGCCTCCGACAAGATCAGCCGCTTTGCCGACGGCATCGCGCCCTGGATCGTGGCGGTGCGCATGGTCTCCGAGGGGGTCGACATCCCGCGCCTGCGGGTCGGCGTTTACGCGACGAACACCGTGACCGAGCTCTTCTTCCGGCAGGCGGTCGGCCGCCTGGTGCGCTGGAACGCGAGCCTCGGCCGACAGGCGGCGTACATGTTCATTCCGGATGACGTGCGCCTGCGGAAGTTCGGCGCCGGCATCGCCGAGCAACGCCGCCACTGCCTGCGCAAAGAGTCGCGCGACGACGACGGCGGACCGCGCGGCGAGGACAGCGATGCGCCGCCCAAGAAGACGGAGACCGAGCGCGATCTGTCGGAGCAGCTCTCGTTGTTTGCGCCAATCTCGGCGACGCCGTTGGACGAAAACGGCCGGCCCCTGGAGGCGCCACGGGTCTACGCGCCGGACGTCACGTCGGACGACGACCCGAACGGTGAAATCCCCGACTTCGTCGGCGGTGGCGGCGGCGAGCCCATGCCGGCGCCGGCGGCTCTGGAGGCGCCCGGCATCGGCGGCCAGGTCCCGCCGCCCGTCGCCGACCCAGTGCCGAGTGCGCTGCCCAAAAACAGCGCGCTGGCCCGCCGCCGGCAGCTGCGCGAGCAGAACGCGGGCGCGGTCATCGACCTGGTCCATACGACCGGCCGCACCCACGCCGAGATCAACAGCGAGCTGAACCGCAAGGTGGGCATCAAACGAATCAGCATGGCCACCGTCCGCCAGCTGGAACAGCGACTGGCCGCGGCGCAGGCGCTGCTCCGGCGCCGCTGACCGCGTATAAATCGTCCGATGATCGAAGATTGGGCTGAGCTGGCGACCCGGCTGACCGCGGCCGCCGAATCGCCGCGCGGGCGGGCGCTCTGCGCGGCGCTGCCGCTGGCGTCGAGCGCCGCGGAGGCGCGGAGCTGGATGGCCCAGGTGGCCGAAGTGGCGGCGCTGCTGCGGGCGGGCCGGACGCCCCCCGCCCTGGCCGCGCCCGAGATCGAACCCGCGCTTGTGGCCGCCGAAAAGCAGATCGTCCTCGGGGCCGAGGAGCTGCGGCCGGTCGCGCTGCTGTGCGGAATGGCGACCGCCGCCCGCGCTTTTTGGGGCGCGTACGCCGAGGCCGCGCCCGAGATCGCCAAGCTGGCGCGCGAGCTGGCGCCGCCCGACGACCTGGCGCACACGATCGGCGAGACCTTCGACGGCACGGGCGAAATCCGCGATACGGCGTCCTACGAGCTGGCGCGCCTGCGCGCGGAACGCCAGCAGGTCGCGGCACACGCGCGGGCCACCATCGAGGCGCTGATCCGGAACGACACGTTCGCGCCCGTGTTGCAGGACGAGTACTTCACGGTACGGTCGGACCGTTACGTCCTGCCTCTCAAGGCCAGCGCCAAGTCGATGGGGCTGGGGATCGTGCACGACACCTCGCGCACGGGCGAGACCGTCTTCGTCGAGCCGACGGCGCTGGTCGGCGCCAACAACCGGCTGAAGGTCCTCGAGCTCGACATCCGGCGCGAGTCGCGGCGCATCCTCGAGGCGGTCACGATGGAGGTCGCCATCGCGGCCAAGGCGCTGCGCCGGACGGCGGAGACGCTGGGTGTGCTGGACGCCCGGACCGCGGCTGGACGACTGGGCGTCGCCTACGACGGCAACGCCATCGCCATCGCCGAAGCGGGAGACGCGCCTGCGCTGCAGCTCAACGAGCTGCGCCACCCGTTGCTGGCGCTGGCGCGCGGTGCCGAAAGCGGCCGGGCGGCCAGCGGCAAGGTGATCAGCAACGACGTCGCGCTGGGCGGCGCGGCCGCGCGGATCCTGGTGGTCAGCGGTCCGAACGCGGGCGGCAAGACCGTCCTCATGAAGGCGATCGGGTTGGCGGCGCAGATGGCGCGCGCGGGACTGCTGGTGGCCGCGGCGCCCAACAGCCGGGTCGGGTTCTTCGACGCGGTGCTGAGCGACATCGGCGACAAGCAGTCGGTGCTGGGCGATCTGTCGACGTTCTCGGGGCACCTCGGCAACTTGGTGCGGATCCTGGACGGCTCGCGGGACGGCGCGACGCTGGTTTTGCTGGACGAGCTGATGGCGGGGACCAACCCGGACCAGGGTGCGGCCCTGGCGCGCGCGACCGCCGAGGCGCTGGCCGATCGACCGGCGCTGGCGGTGATCACGACCCACTACGACAGCCTCAAGGCGCTGGGCGAAGGGGACGCGCGCTTCGCGAACGCCGGGATGGAGTACGACCTCGAGCACCTGCAGCCCACGTTCCGGTTGATCGTGGGCGCGCCCGGGCGTTCGTACGCCTTCGACATCGCGGCCCGCATGGGGATGCCGCCGTCGATCTTGGAACGGGCGCGCGCGCTGGCCGGCGCCCCCAGCGTCAGTCTCGAGTCGGTGATCGCACGGCTCGAGGCCCGCGAGGCCGGGCTGGCCAAAGAGGCCGAGCGGCTGGCCGACGCGACCGCCGAGGCGACCGCCACCGCCGACGCGCAACGGACCGCCGCCGAGGCGCTGGAGCGGCGCGAACGCGAGCTGGGGCGCCACGCCCGCGAGGCGGTCGAGGCCGCGGTTGCCGAGGCGCGCGAAGCGCTGCGCGCCATCGTGCGCGAGGCGCAGGCCGCCAACACCTCGCGCGCCGCCGAGGCGGCCCGGTCCGCCGTGACCCGCGCCGGGGACGAGGCCAAGGCGCGAATGGCGCTGCCCGACGCCGAGCCCGAGGCCCGGCCACCGGCGCCCCGCCTGGAGCCGGGCGCGCGCGTCTTCATCGAGCGGCTGGGCCAGTCGGGCGTGCTGGCGCAGCCACCCGACGCGCGCGGCCGCGCCAAGGTGACCGTCGGCGCCATGACCGTCGAGGTGTCGGCTGAAGAGCTGCGCGCGGCGCCGGCTGGCGCGGGCAAGGCGCGCGGGCAACAGCCGCGGCGCTCTGCCGCGGAGCCGCCGCGCCCGTCGGGCGACGATCCGCTGGCGCTGGTCTCACCGTCGGGCGGGTACACGCTGGACCTGCGCGGGCGCGACGGCGACGAGGCGGTTGCGGCCTTGGAGGCGGGCCTGGATCGGGCCGCGCTGTCCGGACAGAGTCACCTCATCGTCGTGCACGGACACGGAACCGGCGCGCTGCGCAAGCGGATCCGCGCCTACCTGGATGACTCCCCCTACGTGGCGCGCTGGGCGCCCGGCACGCCCCGTCAGGGCGGCGACGGCGCTTCGGTGGTCGAGCTGCGCTGACGTTCAGACTTTGCGCGGACCGGCCTGCAGATCGACAGCCAGTTGCTGCAGCAGGGCCTTGTCGGGCTTGCGCTCTTTGGGGGCGATCGCCTGCGCGACCGCGTCCCCCTCGACCAGAAGCAGCCCCCGTCCGGACGGCTGCAACCCGCGCTCCAGCGCCCCCGCGTCCCAGCTCCCCGAACGGCTGGCGTTCAACCACAGGTAGCCCGCGGCGACCGCCGGCGTGCAGGCCACATACGCCGCGTGGCTGTTGTCGATCGATTTGTCGGCCAGCGTCGCCGCGATCTCGGTGGGGTCGTTGACCGCCTCGATCCCGACGGTGCGCGGGGCCGCGATCGTGCCGCCGCCCCGGTGGCCGATCAGATTGGCGCGGCCGGTGCGCGGCACGCCGCCGGACTGAGGCGTCAGCCCCGAGACGTGCAGCCACTCGGACAACGGCTTCGACAAGTCCTGCAGCGCTGCCACCGGACGGAAGAACGCGTCGACGGCGTCGGGGGCGTAGGCCCGGGCCTTGAAGATCGAAGCCGCAAGAATCTCGGGCACCGCGACGTCGTGCCAGAAGGAGCCGGCCGCGGCCCGCAGCTCGTCAATGCGCTTTTCGATTCCCGACAGTGTGCCGTCGGCGACCTCCAGCTCGCGCGCCAGCGCCACCACCACGGCCGCGTCGTGAGTGGCCTCTTTGAGGCGGCGCAGCCGCAGGTAACAAAATCGCGTTCGATCCGGGTCGGTCACGAATGGAAGGGTCACGTGGAGCCTCCGTCTCCATTCATTGTAGCGGGATTCGCGCGCGGACGAAGGCCACGCCGCGTCAGTCAGCTGACACCTGTCAGCTGGCGCCGGTCACCCGGGCGGGCAGAACGACCATGGTGGCACCCGCCCAGTAGAGCCGCTTCTGGATCGCCAGCGCCGTCTCGTTGTGCAAAAGGCGCTGGTACCAGCGCTCGCGTTCGAAGACCACCTTGCCCGCGAAGAACGTCACGATGGGGAACTTGCGCATGACGGCCAGGCACAGCTTCTCGGCCTCGGCGACGGCGTCGGTCCCGATCGAAAAGACGTACTCGGAGGGGACCTCCAGCTCTGTCCCGACGGAGGCGTATCGCTTGAGCATGGCCTCGGTGTCCGCCTCCAGCGACTCGACCGCCTCGGCGCCCTTGAAGCCGCCCGAGTCGATGATGCCGACCGAGATGAACACCAGGTTCTTGAAGTGCCCTGGAAACGATCGAAACACGTTCAGCGCGGTGTGAATGCCGATCCCGCCGAAGCTGGGAACCAGCACGGCGGCGGTCGGGGCGCCGGTGTTCGTGATCGGGATGGGCGGGACGGCGGCGGCGCCCAGGTGCTTGACGTCCTGGTAAAGCGACGCCAGCCGGTAGCGCACGCGCCGGTAGTGGCCGCGAATCACGAAGCAGAGGCCGATGACGGCGCCGGTGCACAGCAACGTGATCCAGCCGCCCTCGCGGAATTTTTCCAGGACCGTGATGACCAGGATGGTCGCGCAGAGCGCAAAACCCACGCCGAACAGCGCCAGCTTGCGGACCCAGTGCTTCGCGGCCCGCCGCTGCCGCCAGGTCGCGCGCAGCATGCCGAACATCGACAGCGAGAAGGTCAGGAAGACGTTGATGCTGTACATGACGACCAACTGGCCGACGTCCCCCTTCGTGTACAGAAGCGCGATCAGCGACGTGGCGCCCATCAACGTGATCCCGTTGTGCGTGGTGAGGCGATCCGACAGCGCGGCGAAGCGGCGCGGCACCCACGAGTCGACCGCCATGTTCGCCAGGACGCGCGGACCGTCGATGAAGCCGGCCTGGGCGGCGACGACCAGCAGCACCCCCTCGGAGATCATGGTGACGACGACCAGCACGCGCCCGAGCGGCAGGTGCGCGGTCAGCCGTTCGGCCAAAAGCGCGTTCATCGTCTTGCCGGCGACGGGCGTCACGTGCCACAGCAAGTAGCAAAGCAGCAGGCCCGAGGCGGTGAACGCCAGCGACGTCGCCATGTAGACCATCGTCCGCTTGGCGGTCTGCACGCGCGGCTCGCGCATGATGGGGAGCCCGTTCGACACGGCCTCGATGCCCGTGTACGTGCCGCCGCCCAGCGAGTACGCGTGCACGAACAGCAGCAGCATGCCGCCCAAACCCAGCGTCGACAGGCCGCCGTGAAAGCCGGTGCTGACCGAATGGGACAGGGCCGGCAACTCCGGCACGCGGCCGACCACGCCGCCCACGATCAGCGCGAGGTGCGTGAACACGAACACCAGGAACACGGGCGCCAGCGCGATCGCCGACTCCTTGGCGCCCCGCAGGTTCATCGTCGTCAGGCACAAGATGAACAGGATCTCGAGCGGCATCTTCATGCCCAGCGCGGCGGGCGGCAGGAAGCTGAAGATCGCGTCGCCCGCGGCGGCGATCGACACGGTGATGGTCAGGATGTAGTCGACCAGCAGCGCCGAGCCGGAGGTCACGCCGGCCGCGCGCCCCAGCAGCTTGGTCGCGACGACGTAGCCGCCGCCGCCGTGGGGGAACGCCTCGATGATCCCGCGGTAGGCCGCCGAGATGATGAAGACCGTGAACGCCATCACCGCGGCCAGCGCGACGGCCAGATAGGTGTGCGCCCCCAGGTTCCGGAATGCCTCTTCGGGACCGTAGGCCGACGACGACAGGCCGTCGGCGCCCAGCCCGACCCAGGCCAAAAACGGGATCAGCGAGATCTGATGGAAGATGCGCGTGTCGTGCAGATCGCGCGGGTTGCCGAACAGCGTGCGCTTGATCCGCGCCGCCCACGGGGCGGCGGCATCGGTCGTGTCGGGAACGGACAGGTCCGCCAACCCGGACGAGGTCGTGCGCAGGTGCGCACGCGGGTCGACGGGCGCTGGTTCAGGAGTGATCGCGGTGTGATTGGGCTGGGACATGGGTGGCGGGTCTTTTCGTCTGGTTGGTGGCTCATCGACGGGCAGGCATGGACCGCACCCAGCAGGTGCACGGAGCGCGCCAAGGCGGACCGCCGGGCAGCGGCAGCCTCGGGGGCCGCCGCGTTGCAACTTGCAGCCAGGGTGTCAGCGCGCCTCGTGCGAACTGCACGAGCGCGCGGGCGGCGGGCGCGTTTTATGCCGCGGTGTTCTGCCGCTCGAGCCGGCGGGCCAGGCGTGCGAACGGGTAGCCGAGCAGGAAGTACGTCGCCGCGCACAGCAGGCCAGGCGCCAGCCAGCCCCGGTTGTCGACGGCGGTGATGGTCATCCGCTTCGTGAGCTCGACGACCGTCAGCACGGAGACGAGCGAGCTGTCCTTCAGCAGCGAGATGAAATCGTTGGTCACGCCCGGCAGCGCCAGCCGCAGCGCCTGGGGCAGGATGATCTCGCGGAGGGCCATCCGCCGCGTCATCCCGATCGCCAGCGCCGCTTCCCACTGGCCGGCCGGCACCGCGGCCAGCGCCCCGCGGTAGATCTCGGCCTCGTAGGCGGCGTAGTTCAGCCCCAGGCCCAGGATGGCGGCCGTCCAGGGACTGAGCGAGACGACCCCCGCCAGCCCGTAGTAGAGCAAATACAGCTGCAGCAGCACCGGCGTTCCGCGCACCACTTCGACATAGGCCGCCGCCAATCGACCCAACAGGCGCGAGGGCGATTCGGTTCGGGCCAGCGCCAGCGCCAGCCCCAGTGGCGCGGCCAGCAACATGGCGGCCAGCGCCAGGACCAACGTGACCAGCGCGCCTTGCCCGAACAGCGCCAGCTGCCGCGCGGTCAGCGGACGCGCGGCCGTCGCGGCCAGCGACGCAGGCGCGACGGCCGGCTCGGCCGCCCCGGACGCCTGCAGCGCCAGAGCTGCCTGGCGTGGGTTGTCGAGCCCCCAGCGGGCCAGCGTCCGGCGCCACTTGCCGGACGCGATCAGCTCGCCGAGAGCGCGGTCCAGCGCCGCACGCAAATCGGCATCCGCCGGCCGCAGCGCGATTGCGTAGCGCCCGTCGGCCACGTCGCCGACGCTCGCCAGCAGCGGGTGGCGGCCCAGGTATCGTGCCACGATGATGTCGTCCAGCAGGACGGCGTCGGTGCGGGCATGCTCGAGGTCGACGAACGGTTCGTCGACGCCTTCGTACGGGACCGCCACGGCGCCGGCCTCCCGCAGCAGGTCCCAGGCCTGCGTGTTGGCCAGCGTGCCGACGCGCAGCCCGCGCAGCGAAGCCAGGTCGCGGACGCGCGCGTCGCCGCGCCGGGCCACCAGCCGCTCGCTGAAGATGTAATAGGGGCGCGTGAACGCGACGCGCGCCGCCCGCGCGGGCGTCACTTCGATGCCGTTCAGGCCGACGTCGAAGCCGCCCCGCTCCAGCGACGGGATCAACGTCGACCAGTCGTTCTGGACGAAGGTCGCTCGGACGCCCAGCGCTCGGCCGAGCGCGTCCGCCAGATCGACCTCGAAGCCGACCAGCGTGCCGCCGCGGCTTCGGTCTTCGTAGGCGTACGGCTCACCGCCCTGTTCATCGGCACCCCAGCGCAGCGCGCCGCGGGCCCGCACCGCCGCCAGCGCGTCCGCCCGCGCTGACGCCGACGTGGCGATCACCAGCCCCGTGACCGCGGCCGCCATCGCCCATTGCCGCCGGCGCGCGCGCCGTTCCATCCCGCCCTCCGCGGGCGCTACTTGGTGGCGCCGCGTTTGCCGTGCCCCTTGTCGGGGGCGGGCGGCGCCGCCGCGTGCGTCTTGTAGATGCTCTCGACCACCCAGTCGCCATGGACGAAGCCCTGGCCCCACTTGGCCTCCATGTCGTCGAGCGGCTTGGCCGCCTTGGCTTCGTCGACCGTCTTCTTGGCCGCCATCAACTTGGTGACCCGCGTGCGGGCCTCTATCAGCATCTGTCGAAAGGCCGTGACGTCGGCCTTCGTCATGACAGCGCCGTGGCCGGGAATGATCTTGGTGTTCTCGTCGGCCAGCGACAGCACCTTGTCGGCCGCCCCGATGAAGCCGTCGAACGTTCCGCCGCTGTCGATGTCCACCAGCGGAAAACCCGGAATGACGGCGTCGCCGCTGTGAATCACGTTGGCCTTCTTGAAGTGCACGATCGAATCGCCGTCCGTGTGGGCGGCCGGGACGTGAACCACGTACACGTCGTCGCCGTTGAGGTGCAGCGTGACGTCCTCCGTGAAGGTCAAGACCGGCTGAGCGGCCGCCGGAAGCGCCGCGATCGTCATCTGCTTGCCCATGAACTGCCGGACCTGATCGACGCTCACCCGCTTGCGCACGTTGTCGTGCGCGACGATGACGGCCCCCGCCGCCGCCAGCGCCGGGTTTCCGCCCGTGTGGTCCGCATGCCAATGGGTGTTGACCACGAACCGCACCGGCTTCTTCGACAGCGACGCCAGGGCGGCCTTCAACTTGGGGCTGAGCGGCGCCAGCTCGTCGTCGATCACGAACACGCCGTCGTCGCCCACGGTCACGGCGACGTTGCCGCCCGCGAAGCCGTTGGCCCCCTCGATCATCGACACGCCGTTCGCGACGGGGGTGATCTTCAAGGTGACCTTCAACGGGTCACCGAACTGCGCGCGGGCCGGAACAGCCGCCAACCAAAGGACGAACAGAAGGCCCCAGCCAAGCGATCTCGTCATCCGCCGCAGCTTGCCCGACCCGAGGGCCGGTGTCAGCATTCGCGTGTGACGGACAACGGACAGCGAACGGAGCTGGTGGGCTCTAACGTCAGCTTCTCGATCGAGCGCGTCGCCCCGGCGGTGGTGGTGGTCGTCATCGCGGGGCGGGACGTGGGCGAGCACGGTGATCGCCCGCTGCGCGCGCTGGACGGCCTGCTGGCCGAAGGTTCCTTCGAGCTGTTCGTCGACGCCCGCAACACCACCGGCGCTTCGATCGACGTCAGCAACGTGTGGGCCTCTTGGCTGCGCCGTCACCGCGACGAGCTGCACCGCATCCACATGTTGACCGCCTCGCGCTACGTGCAGATCACCGCCGACTTCGTCCGCCGATTCGCCGACATGGGCGACTGCATGTTGCTTTACACGGACGCCGCCAGCTTCGACGAGCAGCTGCGTGCGGCCAGCCGCCGGTAAGGCGCCCGATCAGCGCGCCGTCCAGCCGCCGTCGATGAGCAGCGTCGTGCCGGTGATCATGGCGGCCGCCGGCGAGGCCAGGAACACGACCGCCGCCGCCACGTCGGGCGGCTCGCCCACCCGCCCGAGCGGGATGCGCGCCAAAAGGTCGCGCCGGAAATCCTCGTCGGCCAGCCACTTCACGGTGCCGGGCGTGCGGACGAACGTCGGCGCGACCGCGTTGACGTTGATGCCGTGAGGCGCCCACTCGACCGCCAGGCACTTGGTGAGGTGCGCGATGGCCGCCTTGGTCATGCAGTAGACCGACTCCGTCGGCAGCGCGACGAAGCCGGCCTGCGAGCTCAGGTTGATGATTCGCCCGCCCCCCGCGCGGATCATCAGCCGACCCACCTCCTGACTGACGAAGAAGGTCCCCTTCAGGTTGACCGCCAACGTCGCGTCGAAGTCATCCTCGGTCACGGATTCGGCGGCCGCGGGCGGGCCAATCCCGGCGTTGTTGACCAGGATGTCGACCCGTCCGAAAACGCGCGCCGCCTCGGCCACGGCGGCGGCGATCTCGCCGCGGCGGGTGACGTCCATCTGCAGAGGCAGCGCGCGTCGGCCGAGCGCCCGCACCGCGTCGGCCACGTCGCCAGCCGACTCCTGGGCCCGCAGCCCCAGCGCGACGTCCGCGCCGGCGCGGGCCAGCGCGATCGCGCAGGCGCGCCCGATGCCGCGGGCGGCGCCGGTGACCAGCGCGACGCGACCGGCGACGTCGAACGCCGGCGTCGCCTCGCCGCCAGCTTCCAGGGGCGCGCTCATGCGAACCCCCCAGCCCGACCGTCGCGATGCAGGAGAGCCACGCTCGGGGTTTACACCAACCTCGCGCGCTTGGGGAGCGGGGACTTGCTCGACGATTTTCGGGTGCTCAGCTTTCGAACGGGACGTGAAGCCGAAATCGCTGCGCGATCTTTTTTTCGGTCGTCCCCTGCGCACAGACGAGGCCGGCGACCGCCGGATCGGCGCCGGCGACGAGCATCGGCGCTTGCTGCAGACGTTCGGCG
The DNA here is from genome assembly GCA_963737345.1 of uncultured Pseudomonadota bacterium. Classification (GTDB taxonomy): domain Bacteria; phylum Myxococcota_A; class Polyangia; order Fen-1088; family Fen-1088; genus JADGRB01. The sequence continues at coordinate 1,819,755 of CAVTSM010000003.1, forward strand.
TCCGGGAGATCGCCGCCGGGATCGCCATCCTGGCGTCCCCGCGCCCGGCCAAGGGCCTGTGGGCGCGAATCGCCGGTGACGCGCTGGACCTGGCGGCCCTGTTCGCCGCCCTGCGCGGGAGCATCCACCGGCGTCGCGTGGCGGGCGCCCTGGGCGCCGTCACGGGCGTGAGCGCGCTGGACGTCTACGCGGCCCAGCGGCTCAGCCGTTCACCGATGCGGGCCCTGCTGCCCTCGTAAGTGGCGGATTTAACAGGGCGCCACATATAGGAGGACCACTTTGTGAAATCAATCGCTGCGGGAGCGCCCCTATCCAAGAGCGCGACCGCGGCGAGGTTACCGGCCCTGATGAGCCACGCCGACCGCGGACGCGTTGTTTCGCCCGAGGGGGATTGCCCTCGTAACGTCCAGGGAGAGTGACCATGCAGGGAACCCGGTTTGCGCGACAGTTGATCTTGGGCCTCGTCGGCTGCGGAGTCCTGACGCTCGTGGTACAGGGCGGCTGCGCCGAGAGCGAGGACATCCAAGGAGTCGCGCTGCCCGGGACGGGCGGCTCGCCGACCGGCGGATCACAGGCCACCGGCGGATCGCAGGGAAGTGGAACCGGCGGTACGACGCAGACCGGTGGATCGACGGGCTCCGGTGGGGTCGTCGCGACCGGTGGCATCACCGGTACGGGTGGCACCCGCGCGACCGGAGGAACCGTCGGCACCGGAGGCGTCGTCGCCACCGGCGGAACCCAGGGCATCGGCGGGAACCACGCCACGGGCGGCATGATCGGAACGGGCGGCACGGGCCCCATGGGCGGCGCCGTTGGCACGGGCGGCGCAGGCGGCGGGGGCGCGACGTTCACGCAGGTCTACCAGATGGTTCTGTCGGTGTCGTGCAAGGGCAGCAGCTGCCATAGCCCGGGCACGCAGGGCGGCCTAAACTTCTCGTCGCAGTCATCCGCATACACGACGGCCAGCAACAAAGTCGCGGCCGGCAACCCCAACGCCTCGACCTTGTTCACCGAGGTGAACACCGGAAAAATGCCCCGGGGCATGCCCAAGCTGCCGGCGCCGATGATCAACCTCATCAACGCCTGGATCAAGGCCGGCGCGCTGAACAACTAGCCTCGCCCCAGCGCGCGCCTGGCGTCTGGCGCTTGACCGAAGGGTGTCGGCGCTACGGGAGCACTGGGGGCGTGGTCGCGGCGGCCGGGGGCGTCGGGGACTCGAGCGATTCGAGGAACGCGACCAGCTGGGCCTGCTCCTCGTCGCTGAGATAAAGCGCCTTGAACGACGCCGCCGGTGCGCCCGGCGTCGCCTGATCCGAGACGCCCTGGCTGTAGTGCCAGACCACGTCCTTGAGCGTGGCGATCGATCCGTCATGCATGTACGGACCGGTGAGGGTGCAGTTGCGCAGGCTGGGGGTTCGATAGGCGCCGATCGGAACCGTGTCCAAGCTGGCTTTGACGTAGGTGGCGGACGACGGGTCGGTCGGGTCGTCGCTCCACATCGAGTCTCGACGAACGGGACTGGCCTGTAGCTTCTGAATCCCGTCGCGCGCGCCGTGGGGCAAGCAATTTTTGGGTCCGTTCGGGTGGTCCGCGCTGACAGGCGCGCAGTCGCAGGCAGCTCCCGCCGGGCAATCCGCCATCCTCGGCACACCCATCCCCATCTGACCGATCCCGACGTTGTGGAACTTGTTGTCGGAAAGAAGCGCCGTGTTGTGGCAGTCGCTGCAGCCTGCCTTGCCCACGAACAGCAAGGCGCCGGCCTTCGCGTCCCCCGAGATCGCCGTCGAGGATGCCCCCTGCCCGGCCTGGACGTCGGCGACCCACTGATCAAAAGGGGCCGGCGGCAACGTCAGTGTCTGCTCGTACGCGGCGATCGCCTTGCCGAAGTTGACCAGCACCCGTGTGACGGCCTTCTGGTCGTCGGGATCCATGCAGTCGTAGGCGTCGCCGAACGGCTCTGCCGCGTCGCCCGACTGGCAGCCAGCCTTCTTGCCGGGCTTGCCCTGCAGCGGGAACCGCGGCCAGCAGCCCGTCGCGCCCGTCGTCGCGGTGACGCTGCGGCAGCCGCTGGGACAGGCGCCGCCCGCCAGCGCACACTGCCCGGTGGTTTCGACGGTCGCTTGCACGGCCGCGACCGAACCGCTCATCGGCAAGGGATAGGCGGTGAACACCGACTCATACACGTTCTTGTACAGGTCGTGGATCAACCAGGCGGTGCGCAAGCGATTGCCATTCGTCGTCAGGGCGTTCTCGTTGTCCGAGAACGCTTGCCCCCACAACGAGTCGGCGCGCCCGTTCCACAGGTGCAACGTGTAGTACTGCGCGTTGTAGGTCGTGAGACCGTTGTTGTACGTCCAGCCGGCGCCGATCGACACGTCGCCGGGCGTGCTGGCCGGATCGGCGCCGCCGTGGCCGGGATCGTGGCAGCTGACACAGGCAACGCCCGCGCTGCTGCCGATGGCCGTGCGCCCGAACGGCATCACGCGCCCGAGGCCGTCCTGCCAGTTCGATGGTCCGGAAAAGCGCGTGTCGTAGTAGAGCTGCTTGCCCAGCGCCGCAGCGTTTGCGTCGGTGACATACGCGTTCGACGGATCGTCCGGTGGTGTGGCCGGCATCCCGCCCAGCGCTTCGACGCGCGCGATGTCTTGCGACGTCCATCCGCACATCCCGTCCGTGCCGCCGCACAGGAAGCCGCCCTGGTCGCAACCGGCGACACCGAGCGTGGCGGCGGCGGCTGCCATCGCGAACGTCACCCAACAACCAGAGCTGCGTCGCATCGGGGTCTCCTTCACGCACACGGGATTTCGGCCGCGGCATTGGCGCGCTTGAGCCGATTCGCATGTCGTTTTCAGCCGACGAAGGTGGGCATGTCGGAGACTGACTGGGCAGGAGTTGTACGGGCAAACACGCTTCCTGCCCGCCTTCTTAACTTCCAAGTTCCCCCGTCGATGAGACGCGATCCCGATGTCCACCCGCTGGCAGTCTGGGTGTGCCGCGCGGATCAACTCCGAACACGTCGGCGCGGGCACAGGCAGGCGCTACATGTCGGAGACAGTCGGGGCTGGAACCGTCAGCGCGCTCACGTCTGACAGTCCGATGGAATTTCTGGCTGAGCTGGCGTTTCCCAACGTCGAGTGGAGGCAACCATGACGGCCGGTTCGAGCGCAGGCGCGGTGCGCGCCCGCGTCCCCGGCGTGCTCATGACCGCCGCCATCGGCGCCGGCGCCCTCGCCTTGCAGCGGGTCGTTCCGGCGCACTGGGCGCTGCCGGACGTGTTGATCGCGCTGCTGCTCGGGTCCCTGGCTGTCAACTCGCCGCTTGGCCGCTGGTTGGGGCTGGGCGTGCACGACCGCGGCCGAAACCGCTACGGCGTCGGCCTGGCCTTCGTCGGTAAGACGATCCTGCGCGCGTCCGTCGTGCTGATGGGGCTGCGCATCGAGGCCAACTTGTTTCATTCGCGCCAGTTGATCGCCATCGCCGTGGCGCTGGCCGTCGCGCTGCCGACGACGTTCCTGGTGACACGCGCGGCCGCCGTTCCGCTGCGGGTCCCGCGGCGCCTGGCCGACCTGATCGCCGCCGGCACGATGATCTGCGGAGCCTCGGCGGTGAACGCGGTGGCGCCGGTGATCGGCGCCCGCCGGCAAGAGCAAGGTGTCGCGCTGGCGACGATCTTCCTGTACAGCGCCGTCGCGCTGGTGCTGTTCCGATCGATCGCCGCGGCGGCCGGCCTGGTCCCGCACGAGGGCGGCATCTGGAGCGGGCTGGCCGTAAACGATCTCGCCAGCGCCGTCGCCGTCGGCGCGCAGATGGGCCCGGGCGGGGCCGAGATGGCGGCGGCCAGCAAGTCGGCGCGCGTGTTGATGCTGGCGCCCGTGCTGATCCTGTTCTCGCTGGCGCGCGGCCGAGGCGGCCAGAGCAGCGACGCCGCACCCACCATTTGGGGCCACATCCCGGGGTTCGTGGTCGGATTCGTGGTGCTCGCCGTGGCGCGCGCCGCCGGCGACCGGCTGTGGGGACACGCGGCGGCCTGGCAGACGGCGCTGGCGCTGGACAAGCGCGTGGTCTTGTTCGCGACCGTCATGGTGTCGAGCGGCATCGGCCTCCACCTCGAGCTCAAGGGGCTGCTCTCGGCCGGTGCCCGGGCGGTGGTGCTGGGCGCCGTCGCCTGCACGACCATGAGCACGCTGACGCTGGCGGTGATGCATCTGGCGGCCCGTGGCGCCGCCCTGAAGCTGGCGATCCTCTCGGCGGCCTCGGTCGCGGGAGGCCTGGCGGCCTGGCAGCTGGCGCGGCTGGCTGGATCGGTGTTTGCGCCACCGCCCGGCGCCTCACGCCGTCACGTGGCGCCCAACGCGCCGTTGCTGAACGCAGCCGCCGCAACGACCGGCAGCGGGGCCCACCGGCGCGCGACGGGAGAGTACCCGGGCCCATGAGGTTTCACCGATTGCTGAAAAACAACCCACCTGGTTCGAAAAGGAGCACACGATGCGGTTGACTCGAAAGTCGATCCGGATTTCCGCCCTCGTCTGGTCGATGGCCCTGATCGGCTGCGCCAACGACCAGGCCGGAACCACTCCCCAGACGGAGGCAGGCGACCTGCAGATCGCATCGGGCGCCGCACCACTCCTGTTCCCGATCCGGGCGCGGGTCGTGGCCCAAGGGATCCCCGGGGCTGGCGCCATCAGTCAGGTGGGAACGTTCCACCGGGGCAGCCCGATTCACGACAAGCCGGCGTTCGCGGCGTTCGCGGCGCCTGGAATGGTCCTCGATCCCTCCCGGCTGCTGGTCGCCAGCTCGTCCAGCTTCGGGGCGCCGCTGGCGCGCCCCGGCGACGCGCCGGGCAGCGTGCTGTCGGTCGACGTCAGCCACGGTCTGGTCAGCGTCGATCCGGCGCTGGCCGCCGCGGGTGGGCAGGCCAAGAGCGCCGACGGCCGCGCGCAGATCTATGCGAACCAGGACCCCGCCTTCCTCAACAGCGTGAACAACCCGTCCGCCGCGACGGCTGCACTGCCCTCCGCCAGCCTGCCGCTGGGGATCTCGCTGAACCGCGGTGGTGGCCGCCCCTGGATCGCCAACGCGCCGACGGGCGCCAACGGCGCGGGAACCATCACCGTCGACGACCCGAACGGCACGCCGCTGGCGGGGCCCCCGGACCCGGTGGCCGGCGGCGTTTTCGCGGGCAGCCTCACCAACCGCAACAGCGCCACGACCGAGGGACTGGACCGCGCCGCCGTGGCGACCGCCCTTCTGACCAAGTCTCCGGATGCCAGCACCAAGGCCGTCTTCGCGGCGGCCGAGGCTGACGGCAGCATCGTGCAGGTCCACGTCCTCAAAGGCGTCGACGCCCTGGCGCCCGCTGGAACCTTCAACGCGCTCACCGACCTGTCCGTCGCCGCGACCCAATCGACCAACCCGGACACCGTCACGCGCGTCGGCATGGTGTTCAACTGGGTGCCGAACCGGACGCTGTTCGTCAGCGACCCGCTGGGCAACCGGATCGTCGCCGTCGACCTGACCGACGACGGAACGATGTTTCAGGCCACGACGCGATCGATCCAGTCGGCGTACTTCCGGCGCCCCATCGACCTGGCGCCGGCCGTGCAGGAGGTGGCCGCCGATAACTTCGCCAGCAACACGACGCTGGGCGGCGGGTCGGACATCTACGTCCTCAACCGGGGCAACAACAGCATCGTGCGCATCACCCAGAGCGGCGACGTGGTCGGCGCGTTCCGCATCGACGCACCGGTTCCCGGCTTCCGCGTGAATGGCCTGGCGGTGTCGGAGAACGCCCAGACCATCTGGGTCACGGCCGCCACGCCCAGCGGTGACGGCGTGGTGCTCGAGGTCCCGGCCTTCGGGGCGGGCTTGATCACGCCGACGATGGTCGCGCACGCGCAGGTCCATGGCGCCATCGATCCGCTGGCCATGGGCGCCGACATGTTCGCGACGGACCTCAGCCCCTTCCAGGGCGTTGGCCCTCTGTTCAACGCCCGCGCCTGCGGCGACTGCCACAACGACCCGATGCAGGGGGGCATGGGCGCCACGCCCGCCACCTTCGTCACGCGCGTCGGCCGCATCGACGGCGGCGTGTTCGACCCGCTCATCGACCGTGGTGGACCGATCGCGCGCACACATTCGATCGCGGAATTCGGGTTCAGCTGCGGCCTCGCCCCGGGGGTTCCGGCGGCGGCCAACGTGACCTCGCCGCGAAGCGCGATGACGCTGCGTGGAACGGCGCTGATCGACTTCGTTCAAAACCACGACATCCTCGTCGCCCAGGCGGCCCAGCCGCCCGAGGTGCGCGGCAAGGTCAACGTCCTGTCCGACGGCCGCTTCGGCAAGTTCGGGTGGAAGGCGCAGATTGCCACCCTGATCGAATTCATGGGTGACGCCTTCACGCGCGAAATGGGCATGACCAACCCGCTGTCGCCCAAAGACGAGGTTCGCGGGTGCGGTTCGGACTTCCTGAAGCCGGAGATCGACGCCCTACCGCTGCAGACCGTGAACGCCTACCTGAACACGCTGGATCCGGCGGTTCCGGCGGCCGCCTGCACCGGCTCCGCGGGCGCGGCCACGTTCGCGGCCATCGGGTGCGCCAGCTGCCACACACCGTCGTTCCCGGGTCCCGGCCGGACCATCAACCTTTACTCCGACCTGCTGGTCCACGACATGGGACCTGCCCTGGCCGACCAGTTCGTCGCGGGATCTTCGGGCGGCTCGGAATTCAGGACGGCGCCACTTTGGCGGGCCTCCGAGCACGTGCACTACCTGCACGACGGCCGCGCCGCAACCCTGGGTGCCGCCATCGCCGCGCACGGCGGACAGGCGGCGGCGGCGGCGGCGGCCTACGCGGCCCTGGACCCGGCGGCGCAGCAGGCGCTGCTGGCCTTTCTAGGTTGCATCTGAGCGGGTTGCATCTGACCGGCTTGCGCCGCAGCGATGCAATTCATTGGCCGCGCCATGGTTCGGGTTTGAGTCTTCGGCGATTGATCCGATGTAAGGGGGCGCAATGAAGCGATCCCTTCGGCGGGTGCGGGTTGGGCGGGCGGTCCGATCCTTCGTCTTGGCGGCGTGGTTGTTGGTTCCCGCCGGGGTTCGGGGCGCCGAGGCCCCGACCCTGGTGGTACCCGACGACAGCAACGAAGAAGGTCACGAAGACCCGATCGCCAAGATCGCCGAGCTGGAAGCGCGCATCGATCAACTGCAGTCGGTGATCGTCGGACGCCAGCCGCGGGTCATCGTCGGGGGCTACATCGATCTCGGCTTTTTCGTTCCGCAGGGCAACGGCGCGGGCATCGTTCGCGACGAGGGGAACGTGGCGTTTCCAGAGTATGCCGGACGTTACGGCTGGGTGTTTCTGGGCGACATCCTGGGAACGCCGGTCAACACGCGCGGGGAGCCGGCCGACCTGGGCGATGCGACCGGCGCCCCTCCCCGCTTCGACAGCATCCACTCGGGCGGCGCACCCGGCTTCATCGCCAACGAGATCAACCTCAGGTTGACCGCGGGGCTGACCCCCAGCGCGATCGCGACGGCCAGCATCAACTTCACGCCGCGCAACGGGTCCAACTTCAGCCTGGGCGACTGGCTGGACGCCGACATCGCCCAGCTCGAATGGATGCCGACCAGCTCGCAAAAGACGTCGATCTTCGTGGGCAAGTTCGACTCCGTGCTGGGGATCGAGTACCGGGACCGCAAGTCTGACCAGCGTTACGGCATCACGCCGTCGCTGATTGCGCGCTACACGATCGGGACCGCGTTGGGGGTGAAGATGCGCTCCAAGTTCGGCCCGGACGACCTTTTCGTGCTGGCAGGCGCCGTCACCAACGGATCATTCACCCAGGAACAGTTCCACTTTTACGACGAGATCGACACCAATCTCGGCAAGACGGTCAGCGGGCGCGCCTCGCTGCACCCGCCCCTGCCGCTGGACATGGAGCTGGGCCTGTCGGGGTCGTGGGGCGCGCAGGACCGCTCGCCGAACAGCAACGGCAAGATGTGGTTCTGGGGAATCGATTACCAGCTGCATCTCAAGTACGCCGACCTCAAAGCGCAGTATCTCCGGGGCGCGTCGCCCGGCGATGCGGCCAACGACGCCTACGGCCTGCAGTTGCACGGGGGCGGCTACGTCGAGCTGGACGGGTACCTCTTCCCCCACTTCGGCATCATCGCGCGCGGCGAGTACCGGGACGCCTTCGTCTGGCTGGGCGACGCGAACGCGCCGGGCGGCGCCGACCGCGCCTACCTGACCAAGGAATGGCGCGCGACCGCCGGGTTCCACGTGAACTTCACGGACCGGATCATCTTGAAGGCCGAGTACCTCCACAACGGTGAGTACGGCAACATTCCGCAGATCAAGAACGACATCTTCACGTCGTCGTTGGTCCTGATTGATTGACGGTGATGAACCATGAGTGAGAGGCACCCCATGAACGGTTCGAAACCAAGGAAGCGGCTCTTGGCCGCGCTGCTGGCGGGCGGCTTGCTGTTGCCACCGGGGGCCATCGCCCGGGCTGAAGAAAAGGCCGCCGACGGGCCGCCGACGCGGGCGGAGTTCAACAAGCTGCAAAACGACGTGCGCGAACAGCGCCAGCTGATCATCCAGATGATGCAGACCGAGCAGCAGCGCTATGATCTGCTGCTTCATCTGTTGCAGGGTCAGGGGGGCGGCACGCCGGCCCCGGGCCTGTCGGCGGCCCCCCCGGCGGCGCCGCCCTCGTCCGGCGAGGCAGGCGGGGACAAGCCCGCCGCGCGTTCGGAGCGCGCCGCCGCCGACCACCGGCCGGCCAGCATCGAGGGGCGCGTCACGATCGACGGCGGCTCGGCCGAGGAGGTTTACGTCTACGTCGAGAACGTCAAGATGCCGGCCAAGAACCGCAAGACGTTCGAGATCAAGCAAGACGGGCGGCAGTTCCACCCGCGCGTCGCGGTGGTGCAGACCGGAACGAACCTGGTGTTCCCCAACATGGACGCCATCTATCACAACGTGTTTTCGAACTCGCCGCACAACACGTTCGATCTCGGCACGTACCAGGCGGGCGACAAGCCGCGCTCGGTCGTGGTGACCGGCCCGGGCGTCATCGACATCTTTTGCAACCTGCACCAGAAGATGAGCGCCAAGGTCCTGGTGGTCCCCAGCGTGCTTTACGCCAAAGTGCACGCCGACGGCACGTTCCGGATCGACAACGTTCCACCCGGCGTCCGGCGCGTCGTGGCGTGGAGCCCGGACACCAAGCCCGCAACGCAGCGTGTGGCCGTGGAAGGGCCGACGCAAGTATCGTTCACGTTGCAGCACCAGGAATCGGGCGCTCACAGCAACAAGTTCGGCCAGGCGTACGGGTCGTACAGAGACTAGCCGATGCTCAAACCGCGCATGGCCATCGGAGTGACGCTGATTGCGGCGGGGACCGCGACCGGGGTCATCGCCGCGCGCGCCGTCGTGGGCGATGGCACGCGCGCTCAGGCAACCCTGCTGGCCACGGAGACGACGCGCGCGCGCGAGCAAGCCGCCCAGCAGAGCCGCGCCGAGCAGGCGGTGACCGCCGCGGCGCGCATCGCCCCGCTGGTGGCGGCGCTGCGCGCGCACGTGGACGGCGCGACGCTGGTCGATCTGTTCGACAACGAAGATTGGTGGCGCCCCTTCCGGGCCGACTTCCCGTCGGTTCGCGTGCTCGACGCCGTCCACGTCCTGGCGGCGCGCGGCCCGGACCTGGGGGTCGCGTCGGACGCGGTCGTCGCGGCGGCGCGCAAGCAGGCGCTGGCCTCGGCGGTGGTCAAGGCCGGTGAGCAGACCTATGTGGTCGCGGCGACGGAGATCCACGCCCTGCCGAACGGCGGGGCCAGCGGTCCTCTGATCCTGGCGATCGCCCACCCCTTCACGCTGCCGGTGGCCGCCGTCGGTCCGCCGCCCCCGCCGGATGGCTCCGGCCATTCGCTCACCTGGGGCGCGGCCGGCGGGCTGGCCCTGTGCGGCCTGGCCCTGGTCCTAACCGGTCGAGCGCGCAGCCCGGCGGCGCCAGCCGAGGCGCCGCACGAGCCGACGTCCCGCTTCGGCACGCCGCCTCGCCCGCGCGCCCCCGCCGTGCCGGCCGAGGTGCCGCACGAGCCGACATCGCGGTTCGGCACACCGGCCCGGCCGCGCGCGACGGCGCTGGCCTCCACCGAGCACACGGCGCCCGGCCTCAAGAAGGCGCGCATCACCGACGGCGAGGCGTTCCGGATCCCCAGCCCGCAGTCACCGGTGCCGAAGCTGGTCTCCCAGCCCGCGCGCCCGAACGCCACCACCAACGGTGCCGTGTTTGGCCGCTACCGGCTGGTCAATCGGCTCGGCGAGGGGGGCATGTCCGAGCTCTTCGTGGCCGAGGCCACCGGGGTCGAGGGGTTCACGCGCCACTTCGTCCTCAAGCGGCTCCGCCCGGAGCTGGCCCGCGACAAGGAAGCCGTCGCCCAGTTCATCGACGAGGCGCGCCTGCAGGCGGGCCTCGTCCATTCGAACATCGTGCCGGTGTTCGACTTCGGCGTCGTCAACGGCGAGTACTTCATGACCCAGGAGTACATCGTCGGCCGCGATCTGGCGCGCCTCGTGGGCCGCTACGCCGACGATCACGACGCGGGCGTGCCTGAAACGATGGCCTACTACATCGCGCACGAGACCCTGCTGGCCTTGGCTTACGCCCACGACAAACACGACAAGAGCGGCTCGCCGATGGGAATCGTCCATCGCGACATCTCCGCCGGGAACATCATGGTGTCGCTGCTGGGCGAGGTGAAGCTGGGCGACTTCGGAATCGTGAAGTCCAACCGCCGCGTCAGCAAGACCCAGGTCGGGATGGTCAAGGGGAACGCCAACTTCATGTCCCCCGAGCAGGCGCGCGGGCAGCCGGTCGACCACCGCAGCGACCTCTTCTCGCTGGGGCACGTCCTTTACTACTGCCTGACCGGATCCCTCATCTACACGGGCGACAACGACCTGGACGTCCTTTACCGCGCGGCCACCGGCGTCACCGGCGACGACCTCGAGTCGCTGCACCGGCTGCCGGACCCGGCCGGGCCCATCCTCGAGCGGGCGCTGGCGTTCGACCCCGACCACCGGTTCCAGTCGGCGATGGAGTTCGCGGACGCGCTGGCCCCGCACGCCGGCACCGGAAAGGCCGCCACCGCCAAGTTGATGCAGCAGCTGTTCGGTGACGAGCTGCGGCGCCAGACGAACGCCGCCGCCACCGCGGTCTGAGACCCCTGTCAATCGGCAGCCGTCCCGCTATGTTAACGGGGCGATGCGACTCATCCCTCGCAACAACGCCTTTTTCGACGACTTCGACAAGCACACTGGGCTGATCGTCGCTGCGGCGCAGACCCTTTCCAAGATGCTGACCGCGCAGGACGGCCCGCCCTCGGACCTCGCGCGGCAAATCAAGCAGATCGAGGAAGAAGGGGACGCCATCGTGCACCGGGTGGTGGTCGGGCTGCGGAAGACCTTCATCACGCCGCTGGACCGCGACGACACCCACCGCCTGATGTCGCACCTGGACGACATCCTGGATCAGATCGAATCCGTGGCGTACCGGCTGGGCCTCTACCGGCTCTCCGTTCCGAACCAGCACCTGACCGCCCTGGTTCAGCTGGTGGAACGCTCGGCCATCGTGACCCGCGAGGCCGTTGCCAACCTGCGCGAAGCGTCCACGCGCGACCGCGCCCTGGAGCTGTGCGTGGAGATCAACAAACTCGAGAACGAGGCGGACACGGTGCTCCGGGCGGCGCTCGCCGAGCTGTTCTCGAACGGAATCGACCCCATCTCGCTCATCAAGTGGAAGGAGGTGTTCGAGACGCTCGAGGACACCACCGATCGCTGTGAGGACGTCGCCAACGCGATCGAGAACCTGCTGCTCGATTCCTAGCCACATGACCGCCACCCTGATCACGATCGTCGCGATCGCCCTGTTCTTCGACTTCTGCAACGGGTTTCACGACGCCGCCAACTCGATCGCGACCATCGTCTCGACGCGCGTGCTGCGCCCGCTGTGGGCGGTGATCTGGACGGCGTTCTTCAACTTCATCGCGTTCTTGATTTTTCCCCTGCACGTCGCGCACACGATCGGCAGCGGCGTCGTGCACGCGTCGGTCGTGACGAACGCCTTCGTCGTCGCCGCGTTGGTCGGCGCGATCAGCTGGGATCTGCTGACCTGGTGGTGGGGCCTGCCCTCCAGCTCGTCTCACGCGCTGGTCGGCGGTCTCATCGGCGCCGGGATCGCCAAGGCCGGGCTGGACGTGGTGATGCTGAAGGGACTGGTTCCGATCGCCGTGTTCATCGTGGTCTCGCCCGCGCTGGGCTTGGTCCTGGCAGGAGCGCTGATGACGGCGGCGGCCTGGCTGTTCCGGCGCACGGCGCTGCGTCGGGTCGATCACTGGTTCCGGAAGCTGCAGTTCGTGTCGGCGGCCCTGTTGAGCCTGGGCCACGGCGGCAACGACGCGCAAAAGACGATGGGCATCATCACGGCCCTTCTGGTCGCCAACGGCGTGCTGGCCAAGCATGCCGAGGTGCCGCTGTGGGTCGTGCTGGCCTGTCATGCGGCGATGGCGATCGGGACGCTGGCCGGCGGCTGGCGGATCGTGCGCACCATGGGGATGCGCCTGACCGACCTTCGGCCCGTCCACGGCTTCTGCGCCGAGACGGGCGGCGCCATCTCGCTGTTTCTGGCGACCATGCTGGGAATTCCGGTGTCCACCACCCACGTGATCACGGGGGGCATCGTGGGCGTCGGGGCCGTCACGCATCTGGGCGGCGTTCGCTGGCGCATCGCCGTGCGCGTGGTCTGGGCCTGGCTGTTCACCATCCAGTGCGCCGCCATCATCGCGGCCGCCGCGATGCTGATCGAACGCGCCTTCGGATTTCGCTGATCGCGCCGGCCGGCCCGCCGGCCGTTTACGCGAGGGCCGCGGTGACGACTTTGCCGGATGTGACGTTCGCCGACAGCGAGGCGGGCGGGGCGCCGACGGCGGCGAGCATCGTCTGGCCGAAGGAGGCCAGCGACCGCAGCGCCGTGACGTCGCCTGTCGCCGACGAGGCGCCGGTGGCGGAATCGATGGCCGTGGCCCCGTAATCGTTGCCCGCCGGAGCCACGCCCCCGATGACGCCGCCCTTGAAGGGCTTGCCGATCGTGAGCGACACCTGATGGTTCGGGTTGTGCTGCCGCCCGTCGATGTTGCCGGGCCCCAGCGTTCGGCCGAACACGTTCAGCGACATCACCGTCACCTGGTCGCTGAGCCCGGCGGCCGCCAGCTTCTGCATCAGCGAGCCGATCGCCGCCACCCCCGAGATGGTCTGGGCCGTCTCCGTCGCCAGCCCGACGTCGCGATGGTTGTCGCCGCCGAATGGGACGTGGATGGCGATGACCGGCGTGACCTTCATCTGGATCAGCGTGACGGCCGCCAGGATCTGCGAGGCCACGCCGTTGTCCGTGATCGACGTCAGCGCGTCGAGCAGGCTCTGGTTGACGCTGCGGACCTGCTGCTGCGAGGTGACCATTGAATCGACGAACGCCTGCTGGGCCGGGGTCGCGCCGTTCTTGTACAGGTCATAGAGCTGGTTCATGGTCTGGTCGCGCAGGGCCTGCAGGTTGGTCAGCGGGCCAGCCGCGCTGGTCAGCGTCGCCTTCAGCGCCAGCGCCGGGATGATCGGCTGCGGCGCCCCCCCGAAGGCCAGCCCTTCGGACGGCGAGCTCGCGCCCAGGCTGATCGGCTGCGCCTGGATGGTCCCCAGGCACGGCGCCAGCTGCTTGGCCAACAGCGACGGGAGCATCTCGCCGGCGGTCGTCGACCCCATCAGCTGCAAGACGTGGGGTTCGTTCGGGTGAACCGGCGTGTTCGTCATCAGGTGCCAGAAGCAGGTGCGATCCAGCACCGCGGCCGGCAGGGTGGCCCAGGGCGCTGCCGCCATGTAGGTCTGTCCCCGGATCATGAGCGGCGTGGGCGCCATCGCGGGGTCGGGGCTGTGAACGATGTTGGGATCGTCATAGGTGCCCGGGACACTGGCGTTGAGCGGATCACCCTGGCCGGAGGTGCTGAGGATGATGTATTGCGCCTGGCCGGTCGTGCCGCACGCCGTCCCGTCGGCGAGCGCTCGGCGCGGGTTCAAGAGGAAGGACGGCGGCAGGCCGGTCGCCAGCGCGCGCAGCCCGACCATGCCGGCCCCCAGCAGCGTCGCTTGCAATGTTTGTCGGCGGTTCACCATCGCGCTCTCCTCACATGCCGATTCCGGTCGCCGACGGCGCCAGACAGGCGGCGACGAACGTGGACTGCAGCGCCGTGGTGGCAGAGGCCCCTTGCTGCCGCGCGGCCGCGAAGTGCGCTTGCAGGATCGACGTCGCTTGCGGGGCGCGCGGGTCGGCGGCCGTCAGCGCCATCACCTGCGACACGAACCCCGCGATGGCGGCGTCGGGATCGGCGCTGGACCAGGTTGTGACGCCGGCGACCTGCTTGCTGGCCGGCACGTCGATCACCTGGGCAGCCACCGATGCGCAGATGTTCTCCACGCCCGCCCGATAGAACAGCGTCGGCGCGTTCGGCAGCACCGGCATCGTCGCGCCGCGTCCGTAGCCGTCTGAGGGCAGCCCCGAAGCGATCCGCGGCACCGGCTGTCCGAGCTGCTTTTTCGAGGGGGCGTTCAACGCGCACAGGTCGGCGAAGCCGAGCCGCGCGTTCAGCGCCGCGCACAGATGGTCGCGCCGCGACACCGCCACCGCCGGGGTGCCGCCGGCAGCCTTGGCGGGCGCTGCGTTGGTGACGAGCGGCGAGGAGAACAGCTCTGCGACCAAGGTGTTCCACGACAGTCCGGCTGCCTCGAAGGCCGCAACCAGCCGCTGGAATTCGGGATCGTCGGTCGCGCAAGCTGCCGAGGTCGCATACGTGCACAGCTTTTGGACCCAGGCCTGCGCCAGCAGCGGGTGCTGGGCCAGCGCGACGCCCAGGTCCGCCACCGAGCTGACCGGCTGGGTGACCCCTTGAAACGCGAAGAGCCCCGGCTGTCCCTTCCAGGTCGCGTCGAGCTGGTTGTGGTAGCTCCACGAGTAAGTCGCCGACAGGATCGACCGCAGCGGATCGAGCGTCCGGTGGCACACCACGCAGGCCGCCTGCTGTGCGTGCGCGGTGTCCAGCCCCGGCAGCGGCGCCGGCGGCACCGTCGGGTCGCTGCCGTCGACCGCCCTGCCCAGCGCCACGATCAACGCCTGGTTCATCGTGACGCGCATCTGGTTGCTGGTGTTCGTCTGCCAATTCGCAAAGAACGCCGGTGTGCTGAAGAAGCCGACGCGTGGAACGGACAGCGTCAGGCTCTTCGCCGGCCGCAAGGACGGCAGGTCGTAAAACGCGGTGGTCGCCTCCCCGGCGCCAGGCGGTCGGACGGTCACCATTCTCCAGTCGGAAAAGTCCGCGTCCGACAGCTGCGCGGCGGCAGCGCTGCCGGACACCTGCGGACAAGTCGTCCCGTCCGGCAGCTTGCGATTGTCGAGCGAGCCCAGCAGCAGCCAGTGCAGCGTCAACGCCCGGGCCGGGTAGACGATCGGGTCGACCTGACACCCCGGGAGGGCGGGGTTCGCGGTCGCGACGTCCGGGTTGGTCCAGTGCATGTAGCTGGGGCTGCCCGGGTTCAAGGTATCGGCGATGGGGATGGGCCCGGAGGCCGTGCCGACCGTGATCTGCACGCCGGGGTTGGCGGCCTTCCAGCGGTCCGTCACTTTGCCGTTGTCATCGACCTGCCAGACGTCGAGGAACGCGTAAAGCTCCTTGAGCGCGGTCGTCATCATGAAGGTCTGCGTCGACATCGCCTGCGACAGCGGCTTGCCTTCGGCGGCAAGCTGAAGCACGGTCCGCGCGAAGCTCTCTTGCAGGTTCTGCATCAGCCACGGGGTGGTCGTCGCGTTGATCGAGATCTGCTGGCCGCCGGCCTGGTCGGCGAAGTCGGCGGTGCTGATCTGCGTCTGCTGGAAGGCCAGCTCGAAGAACCGCATCATCTTCTGCGGGTATTGCGGCAGCGCCATCCACCCCTCGATGAGCGGGCGGAGCTGACTGGGATCCGCCGAGACGGCCGCGACCTCGTCGTCGGTGGCCGGCAAGCCGGTCAGAATGTTCTTCACCTTCGCCACGTAGACGGCGGGCGGATCGGCCTGCAAGGGCTCGACCGCGCCAGCGTCCACGGGGGTCGGGCCGCCCGCGGCCGGCTTGCGCGAGGCGCACCCCGCCACCAGCGCCGCGACCAGCAGCGGGACAACGCGCGGTCTGTGTGACATCACCTGCACGGACACAGCACCCGGACCCGCCTGAAAGCGGCGGAGTTAGATCATAGGGCAATCAGGCGCTGGGAAATAGAAAACCGGCGGCGCTCTTTGTCCCCTGAGCGCCGCCGGTCCGTGTAGGTCCAGCTATTCTATTGGCGGACGGCGTCGCCTATTGCCCGGCGAAGTCGCCCTTCTTGCCGGTCCCGTCGCCGTTCATCTGGATGTTCCCCGACGGCACGGGGTAGTCGCCGTAGGTATCGAAGAGCGGGTCCTGGCGCGCGTTCTTGGGGATGCCGTGGTACACGATGTCGCCGCCGTTGCCGTTGTGCGCACCGCCGTTCGCGTACAGCCAGCCGTCGTTCGCCATCCAGTTGAACGTGTTGCCATGGGCGCCGTCACAGTTCAGGAAGATGGCGATGCTCTCTTGCTCGGTCGGAAACGGCGGCACGCGGTCGGCCATGCCGTCGCTCCGCGCACTGCCGCCGGTCGTGCCGGCGCCGCCGTTCGACTGCAGCACGCCAGTGGGGGTGATCCACAAGTTCCCGGGCGCACTGGTGCCCGCCGCGTCGGTCGTGGTCGTGGCGTTGAAGTTCGCGTCGCTGAAGAAGTAGATCATGCCCCCCTTGCCGCCGACGCCGCCTGGATCGGGCGCCTCGCCGCCGTCGGTGATCACGTGGCCGGCGCACGTGAGGTCACCGTCCTTGGTGAAGAACCAGATGTGTCCGCCACCACCGGCGGTGCCGGTGCCGCCCGAGGCGCCGCCGTTCGCGACCAGGTTCGCCGACTGATCGATCGCGACCGCCCCCAGCGTCGGGACCATCTCGAGGTCGATGCGGCCGCCGTCGGCCCCATTCCCGCTGCCACCCGCCATGATCGAGCCGCCGTTGACGGTGACGTCACCGCTGACGTGAACGCCGCCCATGCCTTCGCTGCGCGGGCCGCCGTCCAAAAGCCCGCCCGCGCCCGGTGTCGTCATCGAGTTGCCGCCCGACAGGTCGACCGCGTGTGCCCCGGCGACCACGAAGCTGCCCGTCCCCGGCTCCGGCTTCAGGTGGCCGCCCGTGCCGGCGGCGCTGTGGCCGTCTCCACCTGTCGCGACCACCGGAACGCGGATGGCGATGGACTTGGCCGGAGCCGTCTCGCCGACCTGCACGGCACCCGCCTTGCCCGCCGTGACGGCGCCACCGGCGCCGGTGGCCTTGGCCAGGCCCCCGCGGCCGTCGATCACGCCCCCCAGCGTGACGGCGCCGTTCGAGTCGATGACCAGCGAACCGGCGTCACCACCCTGGGCCGCGCCGGCGCCGCTGTTGGCCGCCCCGCCGCCTCGAACCAGCACGGTTCCCGAAATGCCCACGTCGCCCCCCGACTGGATCTTGAGGGTCGCACCGGGGCCGGCGATGAGCGTCCCGCCCGCGTTGACGTTGCCGCCCGAGGCGTCGACGGTCCCCGTGATGAACGTGCCGCCTGACGAAACCTGAATGACGATCGGACCCGCGGCGCCGCCGGACGTTCCCCCGTCGCCGCCCGCCGTCAGGACCTTGCCGGTGATGATCACCGTCTTCGCCGAGAAATTCACGGCCCCGCCCGCTTGACCGCTGCCCGCTGCGCCGCTGGCGTCGATCGTCCCGCTGACGTAGATCGTGTTGGTCGCCTTCAACGTCAGCGCCTGGCGGCCGCTGCCCAGATCGGCTGCGCGCAGCGTGCCGGTCACATAGAGGTCGCCGCCCGCTGTAATCGTGCGCGTCGCGTCGGTGCCGCCGGAATTGGCCGAAGCGATGCTGGCGTCACCGCCAGCCGAGACGTCCGCGGTCAGCGCCGCATCGTCGATCGCCTTCGCGCCGGCGGGGGTCGCCGGAATGGTCTGCGCCGGCACCGCCGGCTGCGACGGATCCAAAGCCACGTCTCCGCTCGCAACCAAGTGGATGAGGCCTCCGTTTTGCCCTTTGCCGCCCGCCGACAAAGCCATCCCTCCCTGAACGGCGAGCACGGGCGAGCTCAGCTCGACCCACGGCGCGTGGGCGCCCACCGGCCCGCCGCCGAGTCCACCACCCTGACCTGCGGTACCACTGGTTCCGGAGCTGCCGCCGTTGCCGCCCGTCCCCGCCCCCCCTGCACCGCCGTTGCCCGCGGTCGCCCCGCCACCGCTGCCCGCGGTCGCGCCACCGCCGCCCGCCGTGGCGCCGCCGTTGCCGGCTGCCGCCCCGGCGGTGGCGCCCGAGCCGCCGCGGCCTCCCGCAGAGCCGGCCCCGCCGCCGGTCCCCGTGTCGTCCGAGCTGCTCCCGCAGCCGGCGCCCGCCAGCGCCAGGACCAGCGCCACCGAACATCCGCGCGCCATACGCCAGCCGCCCCCTGCCCGTCCTCGTGTCTGCATAGGTTGTCCTCTTGATGGTTGGTGATGGTTCTATCGAGCCGAGCCGCGCGCCCCCTCAGGGGCTGCTGGCCATCGAGCAGCCTTCGTCGACGAATCCGTCGCAGTTGTCGTCGAGCATGTTTCCGCACACCTCGGCGGCGCCGGGGTTGGCGTTCGGGTTTCCGTCGTCGCACTCATCGCACCACTTGAAGCCGTCGCCGTCGGCGTCGGTGGCGGCTGCCGCCACGCCGTGCTCGCAGTCGACGAAGGTCTGCAGATACGCCGCGCGCGCGGCGACCTCTTTCTTGGCGACCCCCGGCGAGCCTTTGATGATGTCCGGCGTCGTCCACTGGTGCGGATCCCCCAGCGCGGAGGACTGGATGTCGTTCCACCAGCTGTCGATCCATCCCTGAATCTGCTGCACGTCCCAGTTCGCCAGCAGCGCCGCGATCGCGTCGGCGTACTGCATGCGCGACGTGGGATCGTTCAGGATCGGAAGCCACTTGTCGCCCGGGGTCGGGGCCGGCTGCGCGCGCTTGTACCACCAATAGATGGGGTGATCGGTCGACCCGACCAGATCGAACTGGACCAGCCAGTCGAAAGTCGAATCCGTGTCCTGCGGCAGAAACACCATCCCGGCAGTCCCCTGGTCGTAAAGGTAGAAATTGTGGAAGCCGCCGTAGTAGCCGTCACCGTCGTAAAGCAGCGCCTCGGCGGCCCACGACTTCAGGGAATTGGGGATGTCGACGATCTGAGAGATGGATGCAAAGTCCTTGGCGGCCTTGAAGGCGGCCAGCCGATCCCAGTTCGGGTTGCTTTGGTTCGTCTGCGGGAGCTCGCCGCCCTTCCACAAATCGCCAACTGGGTTGTTGGGGAAGAACTCTTCGACCAGGTGGCCGTTGACGTTCTCTTCCAGCACATAGAGGCCGTAGTAGCTGTCGTTGATGTTCAGCCGAACGTTGGTCGAGCATCCGGCCATCAGCCCCACCTGCCGCATCCAGTGGTGAGCCAGGCGGTCGTGCATGTACGTCAGGTCCTCGCGCGGCATGTCGAAGATCAGCTTGCTGAGGCCGTGAAATTTCCCGCTGGGGTTGTTCTGGTTGAACGAGATGTCGAATTGCATCTTCGGGTTCTTGTCGAACATGACCGTCAGCAACCAGGACGACTGGCCATGCAGCTTGATCGCTGCGTCCGTTACCGTCTCGGTCCCGTAGTGAAGGACGATGGGGTGGTAGACGGTGAACTCCTGACCGCTGACCAGCGCGTTGACGTTGTGGAACTCGGCGTCCATCGCGTTCCACTCGGCGTCGCTGATCTGGACGGAGAACGTTTGCGGAGCGCCCTCGACGAAGAGGTCCGGGCATCCCTCGGCGACGACGCCCGGCCCTCCGCCGCTCGTTCCGCCGGTTCCGACGGCCGAACCCGTCCCCCCGCCGCCCGTCGTGGCGCCGGAGCCCGTATCACTCGGGCCGCCGGACCCGCCGCACCCGATCACTCCCACGAGGACGGCCGCCGATCCGAGCGCCCGCCACAGTCTGGTCACGTTTGTCATGCGCGTTCTCGCCTGGCGTGGACCTAGCAAGGGCAGTGCCTGGACCCCGACCGCAGCAAATTGGGCGCAGCCTGAATGTGCGCGGGCCGCGCGCTCCCGAAAATGGACGGATCCGGAAACAGAGTGTCCGCTGTTGGTAACGAACGCGTCGCGAAACAGCCCGTCCAATGCGTGAACGAGCCGTGGCCGCAGAGTTGCTAATGGTCCAGAGCGATGAGCGCGGGCGCGGTGGGGCGTGGTTCCGGGGGTTGGGCGATCGTGTTGTTGCTGAGCGCCGCTGCCGGCTGCGGCTCGGGAGGCGGGAAGAGTAACGGCACCGGGGGCACGGGAGGCACCGGAAGCGTCGGCTCGGTGGGGGGCTCCACCGTCGTCGGTACGCCCGTCGATCCGACGGTGGACGTCCAGCTCAGCATCAACGAAGTCATGGCGGACAATGTCCTGACGGTGACCGACGATCATGGAACGTCGTCGCCCTGGATCGAGCTCTTCAACCCGACGACCGTCGACATCTCGCTCGAGGGGTACGCACTCACCGACGACTTCTCGGCCCCGAAGAAGTCCGTCGTCCCCGCGGGCGTCGGCATCGCCGCCGGCGGGTACCTGGTGCTTTGGGCAGACGGCAACCCGTCGGCCGGCCCGACCCACCTGTCCATAGTGTTGTCGTCCAAAGGGGGCGCGCTGGCGCTGGCCAGACCGGACGGAACCTTCATCGACCGTCTCACCTACGGCGCGCAGGCGACCGACATGTCCGCCTCACGCGAGCCGGACGGCTCCGGCAATTGGGTGGCGGCCGAGTGGACCGTCTCGCCGATGGCGGCCAACCCGACCGGCGCGGGACAGCCGCGCGCCGCACAAGCAGACGGCGATCCGCCGGAGGCCATCGCCGACGCTGGTGATGTCAGTGAGCGCGTGCTGGGTTACGACGTCATGCCCCAGTTCGAGCTCCAGATCAGCACCGAGAACATCGCCGCGCTGCGGGCCAGCCCGTCGAACTGGGTCAAGGCGACGCTGGTCTTCCAGGGCCGCGGCTATGGTCCCGTCGGCGTGAACCTGAAGGGGACGTCCTCGTTCATGACCATCGACCAGAAGCCCGGGTTCCGCGTGAACATCAACAAGTTCACGAAGGGCGCCAAGTTCTTCGGCCTGAAAGAGATCCTGCTGAACAACATGGCCACCGACCCGTCGATGATTCACGAACGGCTCGCCTACTGGATGATCCGGCAGGTGGGCGGGGTTCCCGCGTCACGCTGCAATCACGCCTGGGTGACCATGAACGGCCAGCCGCTTGGCCTCTACGCGACGGTCGAGGAGCCGCGCAGCCAATTGATGGCCTACTCTTTCCCGGACGACTCGGGTGGGGTCTACACCATCAACTACGCCGACTTCGCGGCTGCCTACCTGAGCAAATTCCAGTACGACGACGGGGCAATGGACACCACGCTCATCACCCAAACGTCCAACGCGCTGGCGATGCAGCCGGCCGAAACGGCGATGGCTGCCGCCGCCCAGACGGTCAACCTGCAAGAGTTCACGCGATTTTGGGCGGTGTGCGTCCTGGTTGGCCACTGGGGCGGCTGGCCGTACGCCGCAACCAACCAGCCGGCCGGCGCCAACGCGGAGCTGTACAGCGATCCCACGACCCACCAGCTGTACTTCATTCCGACCGGGATCAACGACGCCCTCGCCACCGCCGACTGGGACTACGTCAACCAGGTGAAGTCCATCCTGGCCCGGACCTGCGCCGCGACGCCGAGCTGCTTCCAGCAATTCGCCACCCAACTGAAGGAAGCGGACGCCAAGGCCATGCAGGTCGGGTGGGCGGCCGAACAGGCCCGCGTCGTCGCTCAAATCGCGCCCTACGTGGCGATGGACACGAAGAAACCGTACTCCGACGCCGACGTGGCGATGTACCAGATGCAGACCTACTACTTCATCGCCGGTCGCGACACCTACATTCAGAAGTACCTCAGCCCTCTGGCGGCGCCGTGACCAAGTCGGCCGGGGACAGCCCGACCGCGCGCAGCCAGGCGGGGGTCGGGGGGATCAACTTGCGCGCCGACAGGTCGAACAGCCCGAACACGAACTGGGCTTCGCAACAGCTGCGCCCCTGCTCGTCCACCATTTGCTGGGTCATGCGCGCGATCTTTCCCACGTAGGAGTCCATCCAACTCTTGATGACGATGGTCTGCCGGTTGCGCAGCTCGCGCTGGAACTTGAGGGCGACCTCGAGGATGACGGGACCGACGCGGAGGCGTACGACGTCCTCCAGGCCATAGCCGTTCCGCGTAACCAGCTCCCAGCGTGCCTCCTCGAACAAATCCAGGTAACGCGCGTTGTTGACGTGACCGAAGGTGTCGAGGTGCTGCTCGCGAATCAGGACCGGATACTCGTGGACGGATCCCAGCATGTCTGCCTCCGGAATGCAGCTTAACGCGCGCCCCGGCGCTTGCAGAGCGTAGGCCGACACCCACATTCAAGCTGATGGGATCAGAAGCGGGGACGTTGGGTGGGGCGGCGCCCCGGCCGGCCACGGCGCAGGTCGACAGGAGCGCGCCGCGCAGCCGGCCCAAGCATCATTGGGGCTGGTGGATTGCGCTGGGGGTCGTGATCGCGATCGTCGTCGTGATCCGGCTGATCCTGGACCCGATCGCGGCGCACTACACGCGCCAAGGTCTGAATTCCTCTGAAACCATGCGGGGCGACTTCGACCACGTGCATGTGACGGTGTTCCCGCCGGGTTACGAGATTCACCAGCTCAAGATCGACGAACGTGTCGACAAGGGGTGGAAGCACCCGCTCTTCTACGCCGACCGCGTCAAGACCGGCCTGGACATGGGCGGGCTCCTGCACGGCCGTCTCGCCGCGCACGCGCGCATCGACGAGCCAAAGATCATCTTCACGGTCCGCGAGAAGGCGGAGAAGAAGCCGGCGGCCGGACCGCCGGATTTGGCGCCGATGCTGCGCAAGGTGCTGCCCGCGCGGGTCGACCGCGTCGACATCCACGACGGTGAGTTCCTGTTCCGGGACCTGGTCATGGAGAACCAGCCCGAGATTCTGGGTCCACAAAATCGAGGTGGCCGTCGAGAACCTGGCCACCCGCCGCAAGCTGTCGGGCGGCGAGCCTGTCACCATCAGCGCGTCGGCCAAGCTGGGGCGAAGCGGTGACGTCACCATGTTCGTGTCGGCCAATCCGTTCGCGCGGCCGCTGGCCTTTGCGGGTCAGGTCGAAGAGCGCGGGTGGCGGGTCGCCGAGCTGTACGACCTGGTCGAGCCGGCCACCAAGCTGCAAACGCCCAGCGGGACGTTCGACGTCTTCGTCGAGTTCAAGAGCCGCGACGGGCGCATCAGCGGCGGCGTGAAACCGGTGCTGAAGAACGTAGAAGTGAAGCCGACTGAGAGCGGCCTCGGAAATCGCCTCAAGGCCTGGCTGGCGGACAAGACGTTGAACCTCTTTTCGGACCGTGTGCCGGGCCGCAACGCGGTCGCCACGGTGATCCCGATCGAGGGCAAGCTGGACGCGCCGGACGTCCAACTCTGGCCGACCATCCTGGGCGTCGTCCGAAACTCGTTCGTCGAGGGGATGTCGTCGAGCTTCCGGGACGTGCCGCCCGACAAGGCCCAGAACAAGCAGGGCGTCCTCGATCAAGCCAAGCACGCGTTGTCGAAGGATGCCGGCCCGCCCAAGGCGCAGCCGGCCGGAAACGACAAGGGTAAGGGCAAATGACGCGCACCCGGGCGATCGCCGCGGCGGCGCTGGTGGGGTGCCTCGGCTGCGGGCACGCCAAGACCACGGACGCGACGTCGCCGTCCACCCCCGGCCAGGCAGAGGAACGAACGCCGCCCGCCGATCACCCGGACCGCGTGGCTGCGCCCCGCGCCGAGGGCGCTCATCGCGACAACCCCGCCCAGACCTCCGGCATCCCGGTCGCGTCCAGCCCGCAGGGACTGCTGGCGCCCGGGGCCGAAGCGCAGATCCGCGACAAGCTGGCCGAGGGCGGCTACCTCGACAAGAACGACAAGAACGAAAACGACAGCTCCCTCGAGAGCGGCCTCCGCAAGTTCCAGAAAGCGCGCGACCTTCCCCAAACCGGCGTTCCGAACCACGAGACGATCCAGGCGCTGGGCCTGGACCCGGGTCGGATCTTCAAGCATGCGGAGGTCGGGAAATAGGAGAGGAGGACCTCCGGATTCCGTCAGGGGACCTCGGCTATAATTTCAGCATGAGCAAATTCAGCGGGACCGTCCGGCGCAGCGATCTCGAGGGTGGGCACTGGCAGCTCGAGGCCGACGACGGCAACACGTACGTGCTGGAAGGCGCCACGCGTCCCATCGAACAGGACGGCGCCAAGGTCGAGGTCGACGGCGCCGTCGACGAGGACGCGATGGGGATCGCGATGACCGGTCCCATCTTGCGCGTCAAGACCGCACGCCGCGTTTGAGCCGGCGGGCGCTGGAAAACCGAGCCGGTTGGCCGCCGGCGCCGGGCACGCTCACGGGCGGTGACGGAGGGTCACTGGCCTAGGACTTCCACGCGAACCTGGACGACGCCCGCTTTGATCATCCCCATCCGGCGGGCGGCCCCCTCGGACAGGTCGATGATCCGGCCGCCCGGGCAGCCGCAGCGATCGTTGATGCGCACGGTCACCGATTGGCCGCCGCCGGTGAGGCGGGTGACCCGCACGCGCGTGCCGAACGGCAGCGACGGGTGCGCGGCGGTCATGGCGCGCGGGTCGAAGCGCTCGCCTGAAGCCGTCCGGCGTCCGGCGAACCCACGCCCGTAATAGCTGGCCGGCCCCTCCTCGACGGCGCGGGCGTGCCGGCGCGCTCCTTCGGCGGTCGCGCAGCCGATGACGACGGCCGCCAGCGCCAGGGCAGCGGCAACCCGCAGGCGCGTCGCGGGGCGGGCGTCAGCCCGTGCGTCCGTGACCACCTCCGCCGGCGCCCGGCGGCCCGTCTTCGAGCAGCTGCTCGTCGGCCGGGCGGCAACGCCGGCGAGCTCTTTTCGCTGCGGCTCTCGATGGTGCCGATGCCGTACTTTTCCAGCTTGTAGTAAAGCGCGCTGGTCTTGATGCCCAAAAGGCGCGCGGTCTCGGTCTTCACGCCGCCGCTGCGATCGTAGGCGCGCTGGATCAGCTGCCGTTCCAGGTGCTCGAGCACGTCCGGCAGCGACATCTCGCCGCCGGGCAGCGCCAGCGCGTTCTCGGGGATGTCCCCGCGCACGGAAGCCGGCAGCGCGCCGACGTCGATCGCGCTTCCCTCGGCAAAGACCAGCGCCTGCTCGATCACGTTCTCGAGCTCGCGCACGTTGCCGGGCCAGTTGTAGAGCCCCAGCCGCGCCAGCGCCGCGTCGGTCACACCGCGCGCCGGATCGATGGCCGGGTTCGTGCGCGGCGCCAGCTTGGCGACGAAGTGCGCCACCAGCCGGGGGATGTCTTCTTTGCGTTCGCGCAGCGGCGGCACCTCGCACGGGACGACGTGCAGCCGGTAGAACAGGTCCTCGCGAAACCGGCCGGCGCTGACCTCGGCGGCGATGTCCCGGTGGGTGGCCGAGATCACGCGCACGTCGACCTTGATGGTCTCCTCGCCGCCGACCCGCTCGAACTCGCGCTCTTGCAGGACGCGCAGCAGCTTGAGCTGCAGCCCGGGCGAGACGTCGCCGATCTCGTCCAGGAACAGGGTCCCCTTGTCGGCCAGCTCGAACCGGCCCAGCTTGCGCTTGACGGCGCCGGTGAAGGCGCCGCGCTCGTGTCCGAACAGCTCGGACTCGAGCAGCGTCTCGGCCAGCGCGCCGCAGTTCACCTTCACGAACGGGCCGCTGGCCCGCTTGGACCGCGCGTGGATGGCCCGCGCGACCAGCTCCTTGCCGGTGCCGGATTCGCCGTGGATGTAGACCGACGCTTCGGTGGGCGCGACCTTCTCGATCAGCGCGAAGACCGCCCGCATCGACGGGGTGTCGCCGACGATCTCGGAGAAGCAATAGGCGCGGGCGGCGTCGTCGCGCAGGGCCGCCGTCTCGGCCTCGGCGCGCTCGCGGGCGCGGCGCTCGGCCCGCAGCTCCAGCGCGCGGGCGACCTTCAGGCGGACCACCTCCGGCGCGAACGGCTTCTGCAGAAAGTCGAAGGCGCCGAGGCGCATGGCCTCGACCGCGGTCTCGACCGTGCCGAACGCCGTGACGATCATCACCGGGCAGTCGGGGTCCCGCTCCGTCACCGCCTTGACGACCTCCAGGCCCCCGCGCCCGTCCATCTTCAGGTCGGTGATGACGAAGTCGACGGCGCCGCGCGCGGCCGCGAACTGCCGGAGCCCTTCGTCGCCCGAGGGCGCCAGGACGGCCTCGTGCCCCATCCGGCGCACGGTGGCCCCCAGCCCCTCGCGCATCGTCTCGTTGTCGTCGATGATGAGGACGCGCGCCATCTCGGCTAGCCTACCCCGGTCTCAAAATGCCAGCACAAGCCCACCGCCCCGCCCGACCCCCTGCAGCTGCTCCGCCCCGCCATCCGGGCGATGCCGGCCTACACGCCCGGCGAGCAGATTGCGGACCTCACCAAGCTAAACACGAATGAGGGCGCACATCCACCGTCGCCGCGCGTGATGGCCACGCTGGCCGCCATCGCCGACGATGCCCTGCGGCTTTATCCCGACCCGGTCAGCCGCAAGCTGCGCCAGACGGCCGGCCACGCGGTTCGGCGTCACCGCCGGCGCAGGTGCTGGCCGGCAACGGGTCCGACGACTGCCTGACGATCCTCTACCGCGCGTTTCTGGAGCCGGGTGAGCGGGTCGCCTGCCCCTGGCCGACGTACGGCCTCTACGACACGCTCGCGTCCCTGCAGGGCGCGGAGCTGGTGCGGCTGCCGTTCGTCGCTCGACGCGACGCCAGCTGCGGCTTCCGGCGGACCTGGCGCGGCAGCGCGCGAAGATGATCATCCTCGCGAACCCGAACAACCCGACCTCGACGCTGGTGCCGGTCGCGGCGCTGCGCGCGCTCTGCGACGAGGCGCGCGACGCGATCGTCGTCGTCGACGAGGCGTACGTCGACTTCGCGCTGGCCGCCGGGATCGACGCCAGCATGCTGCCGTTCCTGGACGCGCACCCGAACCTGGTCGTGCTGCGCACGCTGTCGAAGAGTTACAGCCTGGCGGGTGCGCGGCTGGGGCTGCTGTTCGCGGCGGCGCCGCTGGTCGACGCGCTGATGAAGGTGAAGGACAGCTACAACGTGAACGTCATCAGCCAGGCGCTGGGCGTCGCCGCCCTGGAGGATCGCGCCTACTACGACGAGTGCGTGCGCCGCACCGTCGCCGAGCGCGCCCGCCTGGAGACCGCGCTTGACGGCCATGGGCCTCGACGTATCCCGAGCCGGCGGCCAACTTCCTGCTCGTCGAATTCGGCGAGCGCGCCCGCGCGCTTTACGAAGCGCTCAAGAACGAGGGGCTGCTCGTCCGCTGGTGGCCCGCGCCAGAATTGCGAACAAAGCTGCGAATCACCGTCGGCAAGCCCGCCGAAAATGACAGAGTCATCGCCGCCTTGCGCAAGCACCTCTGAGCGGCGGGTATCGCGAAGTTACATACAATTTTCCGAGCGGAGATCACATCTCGACCGTTTTTGAAGTAGTGTGTCTAGTCGACACACATGACTACATCACACACATTGCAGCAGATGGGGATGGGACTCGTGGGGTTGGCGCTCTTTGCGGGCGGCTGCGCTACGGCAACGGACGTTCGCGGCAGCGCGCGCGTCACGGGGCCAGGACCGGCTCTTCTGGTGACCGGCCCAATCGAGATCCTTCACGTGAACGTCGACCAGAAGGCAGCAGGCCCGCGTTCTGGCGCGCGGACGCCGCGACCGGCGATTGCCGAACGGCGTCGCCGCTGGCGTGGAACGGCGAGACCGACCTGACCTTGCGCGCCGGCGAGGCGTCTGCGTGCAGGTCGACCGGCGACGCGCGCGTCTCCTGGCACGCGCGCACGATGCCCGCGACGGCGCAGCGCTGGCCGGCCCGCTGCCGGGCCCGTGCCTCGTCGCTCGCCGCCAGATAGCCGCGCAGCCGCCGGCGCTATCGCCCGGCTAAAAGCAATGCCGTTCACATAGCGCGGAGGAGACACCGCGGCGGGCTGGCAGGAAGGGCAGAAAAATTGCCTCGGGCGCGGTGAGGATCAGGATGGGGCGATCTCGTTGGAGGTCGCCATTCAGCTACAGGAAGCGCTTGAATCTCTTGCCGGTTTCGTCGTTCCCGCGGACTTCGGGCGATTCCGGGAGCACATCGATCCGACCTGGATTGAGGAGGCGCTCGACGCCACCGGAACGGCGAGCGTGCGACGCCGGCGGCTGCCAGCCGAGCAAGCGATCTGGCTGGTGATCGGCATGGCGCTGCTGCGCCAGGAGTCGATCGAGCGCGTGGTTATGATGCTGGGGCTGGCGTTGCCGGGTGCGCGAGGCGACACCGCGGCCAAGAGCGGCATCGCGCAGGCCCGAAAGCGCCTTGGAGAAGAGCCGCTCGCATACCTGTTCACCACGACCGCCGATCGCTGGGCGACGCGAAGCGCTGACCGACATCGGTGGCGCGGGCTTTCGCTTCACGGGCTCGACGGGACTACTCTCAAAGTGCCGGACTCCCCCGAGAACTGGGCGGCGTTTGGCGGCCAGTGCGGCAGCGGGACGCGCAACGGCAGCGCCTATCCGATGGTGCGTCTGGTGGCGGTGATGGCATTGCGGTCTCACCTCCTTTCGGCGGTTTACTTCAGCGACTACGCGACTGGGGAAACGACGCTCAGCGACGGATTCTGGTCCGAGCTGCCGGACAACTCGGTGACCATTGCCGATCGCAACTTCCTGGTGGCCGATGACTTGACGCGACTGGAACGCAGCGGCACCAACCGCCATTGGCTCACGCGCGCAAAATCGACCACCCACCTGCGGGTCATCAAGCAACTCGGGCGGCATGATGCCCTCGTCGAAATCACGCTCTCCGACCAGACGCGACGGGCGCATCCGAATCTGCCGCCCGTCTGGACGGCTCGTGCCATCACCGCCAGCGCAACCAGACGGCGCCCGATCCCGCTTCGACCTGGACATGCGTGTCCCCCACATCGGGAGACCGCCCGTTGAGCCGCATCCGGACCGGAGGCGGTCACAAGGTGCAGCGAAGCGGCCGGTCGAGAAGACGTCGGAGTGTGTGTCCCTCGCGCGCAGTTCCGCAGCGGTCTACACCGCGTGCCAAGCAGATCCGCCCCCGACCCGCGAGGACCTGTTTGAGCACGGAGGGGACACACACTCCGGCGTCCCCTCAGCCAAAAGCGAGCGGAACGCCGCGGAGCCGGACGGGAACGGCATGCGGCTAGAAGTCGAACTTGCCGAACGACGCCGAGCTCTTGGAAGGCCTGCACCAGGCGTCCGGTGATGCCCTTTTCGCCGAGGTGCAGCCAGCCGCGCGGGTCGATGTACTTCTTGTTCGGCTTGTCCGGGCCTTCCGGGTTGCCGATCTGCGCGTTCAGGTAGGCGCCCTTTTCGTCCATGAACTTCTTGATGGGGTGCGTGAACGCCCACTGCGTGTCCGTGTCGATGTTCATCTTCACGACGCCGTACGAGACCGCCTCGCTGATCTCCTCGGCCGACGAGCCCGAGCCGCCGTGGAACACGAAGTTCACCGGGTGCGGCCCGGTCTTGCGCTGCTCCTGAATGTACTTCTGCGAGTCGCGCAAGATGGTCGGCTTCAGCTTGACGTTGCCGGCCGCGTAGACGCCGTGGGTGTTGCCGAAGGCGGCCGCGACGGTGAAGCTGCCGATCGGGTTGAGGACGTCATACGCCTTCAGCACGTCTTCCGGCTGCGTGTAGAGCTTCGAGTGCTCGACGCCCGAGTTGTCGACGCCGTCTTCCTCGCCGCCGGTGATGCCGAGCTCGATCTCCAGCGTGGCGTTGATCTTGGTCAGGCGCTTGAGCGTGCGCGCGCTGATCTCGATGTTCTCGCCCAGCGGCTCCTCGGACAGGTCCAGCATGTGCGAGCTGAACAGCGGCTCGCCGTTGCGCGCGAAGTACTCCTCGCTGGCGGCGATCACACCGTCGACCCACGGCAGGATCTTCTTGGCACAGTGGTCGGTGTGCAGCACGACGGGCACGCCGTAGACCTTGGCCAACGTCCGCACGTGCAGCGCGCCCGCGATCGATCCGGCGATCGAAGCCTGCTGCGCGCTGTTGTCCAGGGTCTTGCCGCCGTAGAACTGCGCGCCGGTGTGCGACAGCTGGACGATGATCGGGGCCTTGGCTTCCTTGGCGGCCGCCAGCGCGGCGTTCGCCGAGTTGCGACCCGATCACGTTCACCGCCGGCAGGGCGGCCTGGGCGGTCTTGCAATAGGCGAACAGCTCTTTGAGAGCGTCGCCCGTGATGACTCCTGGTTTCAGCTTCAAACTGGCCATAGGCGCGGCAGTATAGGGCCGTCCGCGCCCGCTTTTCGATCGGATTTCCGTGCGCCCGCCGGGTTTACCCGCCCCGGACCGCCCGGAAACGCAGCAGCGGCGCCAGGAACCGGTGCAGGTCCAGCGGGGCCACCCCGCGCCGCGGCGCGATGGCGGAACGGGCGGGCCGGCTGGACCACGATGGCGTCCGTCGACACCTGCGCCGGCGTGTAGAAGAAGTCCGACGGGAACAGGCTGGCCGGTAGCTCCTTGGTCGCGTCCGATGCTGGACAGCAGAGACTGCCGGGCGGTCGCCACGGTGAACGGGTGCCGGGGCGCTGCGCGAAGCCAACCACGCCGTCAGCGGGGCCGCGAAGCTGGTCCCGTCGACGGGCAGCAGCCACCCGCCGGCGTACATGGTCACGATCGCCTGTCCGGGCGCGAACAGGTCGACGCAAGCCGCCGAAGTTCGAGAAGGTGTTCTGCACGCCGTTGCCCGGGTTGTAGCTGCCCACCTGCGACGGTGGTCGGGTCGCCCGGGTTGCAGTCCAGCGCGTCGGCGCCCGTGTTGATGTGCGCGCCGTCGTTACCGGCGGCCTTGATCGTGAGCACCGCCGGCCCCGTCAGCGTCGCGGCGTGCGCCACGTCGATGGCGGTGACCGCCGCGAAGTACCGCGACAGGTCGATTGGCTGCGGGCAATGGCTCGGTCTGCATCTCCTCCAGCACCGTGCGGGCAGTGGCGCCAAAGCTCTCGTTCACGAAGCCGACGTCGTGCGCGGTCATCGCCTTGGCGAAATCGGCGTCCAGCGTGGACGGTTGCGCCGCGGCCGCCGCGAACACTTCCGGGTCGGCTCAGCAGGTCGACGACCTGGTTGATCTCGCGCTGATCGAAGCAGGTGAATCCCGCCTGGACCTGCTCCTCTGACATCAATTGGCGCTCGACCACCACCAGCCGCACGGTTTCGTTCTTGTGGGCGACTGTCGTCGAGGTGGCGGTCCCGTGATAGTCGAACGTCCCCAGCTCTTTTTCGACCGCCGCCAGGATCGTCTGGCTCTCGCTGGCCGTGAAGGTGCGCGCCGGTCTTCTGGTTGGCCCGAATCATGGCGTTCCAGCGCTGCCTTGTACTGCGCGATCTGTTTCATCGGATCCGACTTGGACGACGATCCCGGGCATCAGGTGGCAACTGTCGTCGGTCTGCCCGTACCCGATGATCAGCAGGTCCTTGAGCGAATCGAACACCGGCCCTCCGTCCACCGGGCCGCCGTCGGGCACGATCGACCCACCGCCGCCGCCGCCGCTGTCGGCGCACACCTCCGTGTACGCGCCGGCCACCTTCCCCTGCAGGTCCGGGACGGAGACGTCGATCCCCTGATCGATGACCATGACGTTGTGTTGCTGCTGCTTGCTGGCAGGTACGAGGCCGCCACCTCCGCCGCCGCCGCACCCGACCAGCAACGCCGCCATCAGAACACCGCTGGACGCGCTCGCACTGGCGGAGCTCGCCTTCGCCGGGCGGAGTCGTCGCGGGACTTTCAAGGCCGGCTGCCAGAGTTTCTGCCCAGTCGTCGCGGTCATCATCGTCGCCTCCATTTGT
The DNA here is from genome assembly GCA_963737345.1 of uncultured Pseudomonadota bacterium. Classification (GTDB taxonomy): domain Bacteria; phylum Myxococcota_A; class Polyangia; order Fen-1088; family Fen-1088; genus JADGRB01. The sequence goes on from CAVTSM010000003.1 coordinate 1,851,907, forward strand.
CTCAGGGGACCTCCACGAAAGCACGGTTGCTCTCCGGCGCGACGTGATCCCGGTTGGGGACCGCGAAGCGGCGCAACCGCGCGAATCCGGCGGGCGTCGCCGCCCCGAACACCAGCGCAAACTTGCTGGGCGCCGCCGCATCGGGCGCCAGCGCGCGGAAGGCCCGATCGCCGAGCGGCGTGGGGGCGCCCGGCGATGACGGGGGCCAGCCCGTTGAACGGCGCCGCCCCGATCAGCACCAGGTTGAAGCGCGCGCGCTCGGCCGCCGTGACGTCCCGGTCGGCCTTGACCGTGAACCGGGCGGCGACCATCGGTCCCCAGTCGGCCAGCGCCTGCGCCAGCGCGCGGGCGGCGGCGACGGCCTCCGGGCTGCCGTGCGTGCCGTACACATAAAGGTGCGGGTGCTGCCGCGGAACGCTCTTGCCGTAACGGCCGGGGATGGCCTGGCCGGGCGGCGGCCGAGACAGCGGCGCCTTTGGGCGCCGCCGGATCCCGGCGAATGGCAGCCAGGGTGCGCAAGAGCGCCGCGCCCTTGTAGGCGGGAATCCAGGCGTCGTGCTTCACGCCCGGGTATTCCGTGTAGCTGCACGTTCTTGCCCAGCCATCCGAGCGCGCGGTAGCGCGCCGCCATCACCCGCGAATCCTCCACCGGCACCGTCGGGTCATCCGCGCCGTGGAAGATCATCACCTGCACGTGCGCGGCGTTCTCGGCGATCGCCGGCGGTGACAGCGCCCGCAGGTGCGCGACGTCGTAAAACGGCAGCTCGGACGGCGGGATCGTCGAGACGAAGTTGCTCATGGCGCAGACCGGCGCCAGCGCGGCGAACATCTCGGGGTGGCGCAGGCCGATCGCCCAGGTCGCGCCGCCCCCCATCGACAACCCGGTCAGCGTCATGCGCTCTGGATCGATGTTGTAGGCGCGCCGGACGTCCGCGATGACGCGCATCACGTCCTCTTCGCCGAGGCCGTCGTACCCCATCAGCGCCCCGCGGCCAAACGGGGAGACGACCAGGGCCGGTACGTCCGGCAGCGGCAACGGGTTGCGCGCCGCCTCGTCGTCCGTTTCGCCGGGACGGTTGTCGAGGCCGAACACCCGCCGCAGGTTGTGCAGCGGGTTCGAGTAGGCCCCGTGCAGCGCCACGATCAGCGGCCAGCTGCTTGGCTGGATCGAAGTCGCGCGGCACGTAGAGCGCGTACGGCTGCAGCGTGCCGTCCCAGTCTGCGCGGTAGGCCTTCACCATCACGCCGGTCGCGCGGCGGTACGGGATCCTCACCGGCGGCCACCCGATCGGCGTAGGCACGCGCCGTCTTCAGCGATGTCGCGGACGAACGCCTCGTCGCGCGTCTTTGTCGGTGACGTCCGCGAGGCGCAGGTCGGCGTCCTCGACCAGCCGCTCGATGGACGGAAGCGTCACCTCGCGGAGCACCGGCGAACCGGACTTTTGGGCCGACGCGCGCGCGCGCGCGATGGCGGTCAGGGCGGCGCCCCGCAAATGGTCGAGGTCGGCTGGAGGCGGCTCCCCGGTACCGGCCAGCGCCGCCGACAACGTCGGCGGCGGCGACAAATCAGGGGCGCGACGGTCAGGGTCATCGGTGCGGGTGGAAGAACGAGGTGCGCCTGGGCGGTGGTCGCTTCTTCAGAGACACGGCGATCTTGCGGTCGTTGGTGCCGCGAACGGCCACCCGGCGCGTGGTGGTCTCGTATCCGGCCTTGATGAAGGCGATCTCGTAGACGTTGCCCGTCCGAAAGTGGATGTTGAGCGGCGTCCGCCCCAGCACCCGAGACGTCGTCCGCACGACGGCGCCGCTCGGTGCGCTGGTGATGTGCAGGATGGCGGTCTCCGGGCGGGCGGGTGCCCGCTTGCTCACGGCGGAGCGTTCGCGGGCGGCCTCCTCGGCCCCTCCCTCGCCGATGACGGCGTTCTCGGCGTTCGGAACGGCGGTTCTCAGCAGCGCCTCCTCGTCGGGCTCGTCGCCCTCGCTGGGCGCGGCGTGCGCCGTCGGCCCGCCTGCCGGAGGTGCCGCTTCCGCGGGCGCCACGTGCGCGTCCGGGGGCGCAGCGGCAATGGGCTCTGCGGCGTCCATCACAGCCGCGGCTTTCGCAGCCGGCGGCGCCACCGGAGGCGGCGCGACGGCGGGAGCCGCTGTCGTCGCCGGGGGCGGCGCGGGCGCCGGCGCCGGCGCGATGGTGGGGGCCGGCGCGGGCAGCTCGCCGCGCACGCCGTCGCCGCCCCCCAGCCCGAGCGACCGCAGGACGCCCCGGCTCTCGCTCCAGCCCAGCAGGACGCGCATGCCGATCATGGCCGCGACGGCGAAGAACACGCCGAACCAGAAGCCGCCCCCCTTGCGCCGCCCGGCGCCGGCCCTGCCCGGCTTGGCGATCTCGGCGGTGTTCCCGCTGCGCGCCACCTCGGGTGGCGGCGTCGGGAGCCCCGAACCACTCGGGCGCAGGCGAGCGGCTGCGCTGCGCCTCGGTCGGCGTCAGATTCGCTGAGGTCGACCAGCTCGAACGAGGTCCCGATCGACAGATCCGTCGCCGTGGCGTCGAGCCCGACGCCGATGGGCTGCCGCCCGATGGGCAGCGCGCCGTCACGCCGGGACAGCTGTTCCAGCCACGACTTCAGCTCGGTCTGCCCGGCCGAGTGAAACTCGGTGCGCAGCACCCGCTCGATGTCGATCAGCATGTCGGTGGCGGTCTGGTACCGGTCGGCGAGGCAGGAGGCGCATCGCCCGCTGGATGATCGTGGCCACCGAATCGCCGACGGTCTCCTTGACCTTTTGCGGCGGCGGAAAGTCGGCCTTTTGAACCCGCAGCAGCGATTCGAGGTCATTGGTCGCCTCGAACGGCAGGCGGTCGGTGACCATTCGATACAGCATGGACCCGACAGAGAAGATGTCCGACCGCCGATCGACGGCGCCCCCCTGGGCCTGCTCGGGCGACATGTAAGCGACCTTGCCTTTGATGACGCCGGCCGCCGTCTGTTCGCGCTTGCGCTGCGCCTTGGCGATCCCGAAGTCGGCCAGCTTCACCTCGCCCTCGGCGCTGACCAGCACGTTGTTCGGGCTGATGTCGCGGTGGACGATCCCGAGCGGCCGTCCGTCGCGGCTCTGCCCGTGGGCGTAAGCCAACGCCCGACACACCACCGCCCCGACGTACAGGGCCAGCGCCGACGGCCAGATCAGCCCCGCCGCGTGAGCCCGCTGGAGGATCTTTTCCAGGTCCCAGCCGTCGACCAGCTCCAGCGCCAAAAAATATCGGCCGCTCGCGACGCCCAAATCCAGCACTTGCACGATGTTGCCGTGCTGCAGGCTCATCGAGATGTGCGCCTCGTCGAGCAACATATTGCGGAACTGAGGATCGGCCGAATATTGCGTCAGGATGCGCTTCAGGACGACGGGCTTCTCGAACCCTTCGGCGCCGTGCTGAACCGCCAAGAAGATCTCGGCCATTCCCCCGTCGGCCAGCTTGCCGCGGATGGTGTATCGCCCGTGGGAGGCCATGCGCGGCTGGTAAGGTATCATTCCCCGATGCTGAAGCTCTACGCACGCCTCGCGAGTCGCGCGGTTCGCCTGGCCGTGCGCGGCTGGCCGGCGGGCGTGGCCCTCCTTCTCTACGCGACAGTCCTGCAGATCGCGCGCGGTCTGCTGGCCCAGATCGGCGTCGCCGGCGGGTTCGTGCTGGGTTTCGTGGTGGCGTTCCTCATCTCCAGCTACCTGCATCTTCTGTCCCTGGCCGTCGCCGACCAGCGGATTCGCCTCGCCGACGTGCGCGAGAGCTTCGGCGCGCGGTTCTGGGACGTGGTCAGCGTGCTCTTCGCGCTTTGGGTGATCCAGCTGGGGGTCGAGCTGGTGACCAGCAGCGCGGGCGATCGCGGGCGCATCATCTCCGTCCTGGTCGGGTTGACGATGGTCGTGTTCTTCAACGCCGTTCCGGAGCTGATCTACCTGGCGCGCGGGCAGTTCCGTTCCTTCGCCCTGTTGATGGAGTCGGGGCGCTTCATCTCGGCGCACTGGCCCGAATGGCTGGGCCCGACGACCTTGATCGCCGCGGTGCTGCTGGCCCCCTTCGGCCTCATCCAGCACGGCACCGCCGCCGAGCGCCTGCTGAACATCCAGTCTCTGTTCTCGTTGGACGGCCTCGTGCTGGTGATCCTGGCGATGCCGCTGTGGCTCAAGCCCATCATGATGCTGTTTCTCACGTGGGCGATGGTGTTCCGGGGGCTGCTGTTCGCCGCTCTGGCCTCCGGCACCGCCCGGAAGCGTCCATGGCCCTAGAAAACGACACCGACCGGTTCGGCATCGTCGCTGGTTATCGCGACGCAACCGGCAAGGAACACCAGACATCCGACCAGACGCGCGCCGCCTTGCGGGCGGCGATGCACGCCGACCCGCGCGCGGAGGCGCCCGAGGACGACGGCAGCCGGGCCGTGCGCGTCGTGCTGCCCGGCTGCGATCGCCGCCTGCCAGGACGCGCCGACCTGGTGCTGGAGGACGGCACCTTGCGCCCCTGCGACGGTGAGCTGCCGGCCGACCTGCCCTTCGGGTACCACCGCATGTACCCCTCGTCCGCCAGCGAGACGCTGCTCATCGTCAGCCCCGGCCGCTGTCATCTGCCCGACGATCTGAAGACCTGGGGGTTCGCCGCCCAGCTCTACGCGACGCGGTCGCGCGACAGCTGGGGGATGGGGGATCTCGGGGATCTGGCTCGCCTCGGGACGCTTCACGCGGCGCCTCGGCGCGGGGGTCCTGATGATCAACCCGCTGACCGCGCCGACGCCGGTGCCGCCGATCGAGCCCAGCCCCTATTACCCGTCGAGCCGCCGATTCATCAATCCGCTGTACCTGCGTGTCGAGGAGGTCCCGGGCTGGCACAACCTGGACGCCGGCTACCGCGAGCGCGTGGGGCAGGCCGGCCGGGCGCTGAACGAGGGGCGGCGCATCGAGCGGGCCGCGATCTTCGAACTGAAGATGCAGGCGCTGGAGGCGATCTTCGCGACCTTCCCAGGCGAGACGGGCTTCGACTGGTACCGGGGGGGACAGGGACAGGCGTTGATCGACTTCGCCACGTACTGCGCCATCGCCGAGAAGCACGGCAAGGACTGGCGGGCCTGGCCGGCGCCGCTGCGCCGCCCGGACAGCCCCGACGTGGCCGCCTTCCGAGCGGAGCACGCGCGCCGGGTCGACTTTCACGCCTGGCTGCAATGGCGCCTGGACACCCAGATGGCGCGGGCCGCCGACGTGATTCCGCTGGTCAACGACCTGCCAATCGGTCTGGATGTCGCCGGCGCCGATGCTTGGTGCTGGCAGGATCTGATGGCGCGCGACGTGTCCGTGGGCGCCCCTCCGGACGAGTTCAACGCCGCCGGACAGGATTGGGGGCTGACGCCGTTCGTGCCGCACCGGCTGCGCGCCGCGCGATACCAGCCCTTCATCGAGACCATCCGGGCGATGCTCCGCCACGCCGGCGGCCTGCGCATCGACCACGTGATGGGCCTGTTCCGGCTGTTCTGGATCCCGCGCGCGCTCGGGACCAAAGGGGGCAGCTACGTCCGGACGCGGGCCGACGAGCTGATGGGAATCGTCGCGCTCGAGAGCCTGCGCGCCAAGGCCTTCATCGTCGGCGAGGATCTGGGCACCGTCGAGCCGGGCGTGCGCGAGAAACTGGCCGATCACGGGATGCTGTCGTACCGCCTCCTCTACTTCGAGCCGCACGATCCGCCCGCGTATCCCGAGCTGGCGCTGTCCAGCGTCACGACCCACGACCTGCCGACCGTCGCCGGACTGTGGAACGGGTTCGACGTCGCCGCGCAAAAGGGGATCGGCCTCGATCCGAACGAGGCCGGCATGAAATCCCTGCGCGACAAGGTGCGACGTCTGGGCGAGCTCGACGAGGATGCGGACGTCGATACGGCGATCGAGTCCACCTACCGGGCCCTGGCACGGTCGCCGTCGCGCGTCCTGCTGGCCACGCTGGACGACGCCCTGGCCGTGCCCGAGCGTCCCAACCTGCCCGGAACCGTCGAGCAGTGGCCCAACTGGTCGCTGGCCCTGCCCCTACCGCTGGAGGAGATCGAGCAGCAGCCGCTGCCCGAACGCATCGCGGCGGTCCTCGATCGCGGTTGATCCGCCCCCGTCAAAGCGCGCCGTTTCGGTTATCATCCGCCGCCGTGAACCTGGACGAGCCCGTTGAGATCAGCGACTTCGACCCCCGTGTGGCGCGCGCCTACCGCGGCGAGCGCGATCGCCTGCGCCTGGGCCTGGCAACCGCATCGCTGAAGTTCGAGCACATCGGCTCGACCGCCGTCCCCGGGCTGGCGGGCAAGCCGATCGTCGACCTGATGCTGGGCGCGTCCCCTCCCGTCTGGGCGGCGCGCGACGAGCTGCGCCCGCGGCTGGTCGCGCTTGGCTACGAAGACCTGGGCGAAGCCGGTGTGGGCGGCCGCCTCTACTTCCGGCGCCGGACCGCCTTGCGCGCCTTCAACGTCGCCCTCGTCGAAGAGGGCGGCGCCCACTGGCGCGCCAACCTCGCCTTCCGCGACTACCTGCGCGCCCACCCCGACGAAGCGGCGGCATACGCGAACGCCAAGCGTGAAGCCATCGCCGGCGGCGCGCGAACGCTGCTGCCGTATTCGGCCGCCAAGTCCGCGACGATCGACGCCATCCTCAAGAAGGCGCTGCCGCCGGGCTAGACGCACATCGGGCGCAGCAGGCGGTCGAGGTTCTGCTTTTCCCAGGTGCAGGCGCGATCGTAGTCGGCGAAAAGGCGCTCCTCGGCCAGGAAGGCCGGGGGGTGGAAGCGGCGGCGGCCGTTTTCGCGGCGCACCTCGTGTTTGCCGTGCAGCATCTCGTGAAAGACGATCCAGGCGACGAAGTAGTCGGGGACGCAGGCTTGGTCCAGGGCGGGGTGGATGCGGATGATGCGGTCCTCGACGGCAAAGCTCCCCATCTTGATTGACCGGCGTCGCTGCCGGCGCGAGGTGACCGGCCCCCAGGTGATGCGCGCGTCCAGCGAGCCGCCGAACCGCTCGGCGTTGAGGCGGTCGAAGATCGCCTGCAGATCATGGTACTTGCCGGCGGTCCGCAGGGTGAGCCGGCGCGGGCGGCGGGCCTGCTGGCGGATGATGTGCTGGTTCTGCTCGATGTATTCTCCGAGCAGCGTCGAGGCGCGGCGGTCGTTGTGCACGACGTACCGGGCCAGCGCCCGGACGACCCGTGGCTCGGCACCGACGAACATCTGGTGCAGCCGCAGCCGGTAGCCGTCCGACTTTCGTCGAACGGAGATCATGCTGTAGTGGTTGTTGGTCAGACGTAGCTCCAGCGTCTTGCCGGGGGGCAGGTAAAGCGCCAGAGCGGCGGCCATCCGGTCGGTCGTCGCCTCGACCAACGGCGCACGCCGCACTTCGCGCGCGGCGGCCGTCTGACGGAGAGACCGTTCGGATCGGCTTATCTCCTCGCCGGCCGGCGCGCCGGCGCCGAATGGGAGAGACAGTTGATGCGTCTTCAGAGTATGTGCGTCGAGCTTGGGAGTCGTCGGGGGACGCTTCAAGTGGGCCTCGCGTTAAGCATGCTCCCTCGGTTCGAGCCGAAAAAGACTATCAACAGCGACGTGCACACGCAAAATAGCTACATGTGCGCCGTTATTTGACTTTACCTGTGAATAACTGATACCGGGCCCGCAAGACTTCCGGGATTTCTCGCCGATTTCGCCCTACGTGCCATCTTGAGCTTAAGGTTGCTGGCGATGCGGATCGAGGTCCTCTACTTCGCAATCCTCCGGGAGCGCTTGAAGCTCGAGCAGGAGTCCGTCGCATTGCCCGACGGCGCCACCGTGGGCGAGGCCCGGGCCGTGATAGCCGGGCGGCACCCGAGCATCGCGTCGCTGCTCCCGCGCGTTCAGGCCGCGGTCAATCGAAGCTGGGCGCCCGACGAGCACCGGCTGGCCGACGGCGACGAGCTGGCGCTGCTGCCGCCGGTGGCAGGCGGCGCGTTCCCCGGCGCCATTCGGATGACGCCCGACAGCGTCGACGTGGCCGCGGCCACCGAGGCTGTGGGCGGCATCGATGCGGGCGCCGTGGTGACCTTCGCGGGCGTGGTCCGCCGCCGCGGCCATCACCTCGACGACGTGGTCCGGCTGGAATACGAGGCCTACATCGAGATGGCCGAGGCGGTGCTGGCGGAGATCGCGCAAGAAATCGAGCGCGCCTGGCCGGGGACACGGGTGGCGATCCACCACCGGGTCGGCAGCCTGGCGGTCGGAGAAACCGCCGTCGCCATCGCCGTCGCGGCGCCACACCGGGCCCCGGCCTTCGAAGCCTGCCGCGCAGCCATCGACAGGATCAAAGAGCGCGCGCCGATCTGGAAGAAGGAGATCGGCGAGCGCGGCGAGGCCTGGGTCGGCTTCGGCTCGTGAGGGCGCGCGGACTACTTCGGGTCGCCGGTGACGATGCCGCGACCGCTGGTCCCGACGTACACGCGGCCGTAGACGCGCGAGTCCCCGGTGATCGTCGTGCAGAACCCGTACTGGTGCATGTCGTCGTTGATGCGCACCCAGCTGGCGCCGGCGTCGTCGGAGCGGAATAAGCCCCCCACGCCGCCGATCTTGCCGACCAGGTACAACGCCGGGTACTTCTTCCCTTCGGCGGGCTTGCCGAACCCCAAGGCGTAGGCCTCGCCCACGCTGGGGATCGACTCGAAGGTCTTCCCACCGTCGGTCGAGTGATTCAGCTCTTTGAAGTTGGTGAGCCAGACGTCGCCCTCGATCCCCGGGGTCGCCTGCGCCGACGCCGAGGTGTACTGGTAGTCCGAGAGCGCCGGAAGCCCCGTCGTCGAGGCCACGAAGTGGGCGCCCCCGTCCACGCTGGCGTAAGCCTGTCCGCCGCGGGCGTCGAGGACGTAGAACTTCTTGGGGTTCACGCGATCGGCCGCCGGCCGGAACGGAACCGGTGCCCAGTCGGGCGACGCTTCGGCGTCGGGCAGTCCCTCGGCCCGGGTCCAGGTCGCCCCCTGGTCCTGCGAAGTGACCACCGGCCCTTCCATGGGGGCCCAAATCATCGCCGTCCCGTCGGCGGAAACCGCGATCGAGCCGGCGCCCTTCCCCTTGGGCATGGCCTTGAACGGCGCCCAGCTGATCCCGCCGTCCACCGACGTGGCTCCCCAGCGCTTCTTGTCCTCCCAGCCCACGCGCGCCACGAAGTCGGGCTTGCTCCACGCGACGTCGATGCCGCTGCCTGAGCCGCAAACCGGGTTGTCGAACATGCCGCGCGCCGAAGGGGCGCCCAGGTCGTCGTGCCGGAACCCGCAGAGATCGCCCATGACGCTCAGAAGGGGTGGCCCGGCGGGCGGGCTCACCAGCTGCTTTATGACCGTCTCTTCGAGCCCCTGATCCAGAAACTTCCAGTGGGTCGGCTTGTCGGCGTCCGCGTCGGTCGCGTCCTCGGTGGCCCAGATGCCCGCGCCTGTCACGTACATGGCGTGCCCCGGGTGGAACGGATCGATGGCGATGTCCCCCATCCAGCCGCGCCCGATCGGCTCGGGCGGCGAGTGGTGCCAGTAGAGGTACTTCGCGCCCGCGTCGTCGCGAACGACTTTGCCGAGCAGCGACTTCCAGGTCTTGCCACCGTCCTTCGTCCGGTAGACCTCGTCACCACGTGTCCAGCGGTCGATGGTGGTGACCATCACCGTCCCTGGGTGCTGGACGTCGACGGACAGGCCGCCGTAGCCGAACTTGTCGTCGCCCTTCGGGGCCACCGGCGTGATGTTCGTGAACTTGCCCTTCTTCGGATCGAGCTTCCACACGGCGCCGCCGGTGACGTCGTTCGGCCCTGGGCCATTCTGGTAGCTGACGTACAGCTCACCGCTGGCATCGAACTCGGCGTGGCTGGCCATGACGCCGGTCGGCTGCTTGGCCACCAGCTTCCAGGTCGCACCGGCGTCGCTGCTGCGGTAGAGGCTCCCTTTGTTATCGGCGACCGCGGCGTAGATGTTCGCCGTCGCCTTCCCTTTGGTGCCGCTCGACTTTTCGAACACCACCAGCGGAATGCCGATCCCCTGCGCGTCGTTGGGCGCGGGGAAGCTCGCCACCAGCTCCCAGGTCGTCCCCGAGTCTGCGCTCTTCCAGAGCCCCGCCTTGCGGGAGCCAAAGAAGAGGATGCTCGGCAGGTTCGGATCGACGGCCAGCCGTTCGCCCATCGATCGACCGTTCTCGTTGCCGCCCATCTTGATGGGGACGTCGACGGTCTGCCAGGTGTTGCCGCGATCGGTCGACTTGAGGATGGCGCCGTTTCCGACCCAGGATCCGGTGTACTCGCCCGCCGCCATGTACACCTTGTTGGCGTCGACCGGATCGGCGGCCAGGCTCTCGATCCCCAGGAAATTCGTGTCACGGGGCAGCTGGTCGTTGAGGGGCACCCAGACTTTGTGATCCGCGTCCCAGCGGTAGGCGCCGCCGACGTCGGTGCGCGCGTAGACCAGATCCTTCTGGACCGGGCTGTACACGATGCCGCTGACGAACCCGCCGCCCAGAATGACGACGTTCTTCCAGTTGTACGGGACGCTGCCGGCGCTGGCCGAGCCGGCCCCGGGCGTCGCCCCCGCCGGCGCATTCTGGCCGCCAGCGACCGCCCCCGGTGTGACGGGCGGAACGCGGCACTCGCAAACCTTGCAGCCGGGCTGCAGCGCCAAAGCGGCGGCCAGCGTCGCCAGCGACATCGATCGGAAGAGTCTGATGACCATGGGTCTCGGTCCTTTCATCGTCCTTGCACCAGCGTTGCCGGTTCTGGGTCGCCGTAAACGATCCCTCGACCGGACGTGCCCAGATACACCCGCCCAGCAACGCGGCGGTCACCGGCCAGGCAGTTGATCCACCCGAACTGGTGGTCTGCGTCGTCGATGCGCTGCCAGCTGCTGCCGGCGTCGAGGGATCGGTACGTCCCCCAGACGCTGCCGACAAGACCGGCCAGGTAAATCGACGGATAGGTCTGCGCCGCGGTGAGCGGGATGCCGAAACCGACCGCGGTCGCCCCGGTCACGCCCGCCACGGGGGCGAACGATCCGCCGGAGTCCTGGGAACGCAGCAGGCCGGCGTTGGTCACCACCCAGACATCCCCCTCCAGGCCGAACACCGGGCGTGGCCGCCCCGAGGACGACGTCGCCTTGCTGGTGAAGGTCGCGCCGCCATCGACGCTGGCCAGCATCGCGCCCCGGGCGCTGGCGTAGAACTTGGACGGGTTCACCCGATCGGCGGCGACCTGGGCGCCGGCGGCCAGCCCAGCGCAGGCGGTCCAGGTGGCCCCCCTGTCGCGTGAATAAGACGGGGTGGGCGACGACGACCGGTTTGGCTGCGGGGACCACACGAACGTGCCGCCGTCGGCCGAGACGGCAATCGAGCCCGCGTTGGCGGCGGTGGTTCCGGAGACCGCCGGCGCCCCGGCGAACGGCGTCCAGGTGGAGCCGCCGTCGGTGGAGTACGCGCCGGTGGCACCGTGGGGGGATGAATTCGTCCCCACGCGCGCCACGATGTTCGGTGCCGCCTCGGCAAAATCGAGGCTGCTGGTGTTGACGAAGAGCGGATTGTCGAACATCCCCTGCGCCGGCGAGACGCCCAGGTCGTCGTGCCGAAAACCGCCCACGTCCCCAACCCCACTCAGTAACAAGGGACCCGCGGGTGGGATCGTCAGGTCCAGCGCCACCGTTTCCTCGAGGCCGTCGTCGCTGAACGTCCAGTGGGTCGCGAGACCCTTGTCGGCTGCCGCCAGGTCGTCACTGGACCAGAGCCCCTGCCCGGTCGTGTAGAGCGCGTGCGACGAATCGAAGGGATCGATGGCGACGTCGCCCATCCACCCGGTCGGCTGCAAGGTCCTATGGAACCGCGTCCAGGCTGCCCCCGCGACGTCGTAGACCGCTTTGGGACCAAGCGCCGTCCAGGTCACGCCGCCGTCGGTGGTTCGATAGATCTCGTCGGGTGACCAGCGATCGAGGGTGGTCACGACCAGCGTCCCCGGGTGAGCCACGTCGGCGTCCAGCCCGCCGAAACCTCCGCCCCGTGCGGGCGGGCTGACGTTGCTCCAGGAGCCGGAGCCGATCGTGTACCGCCAGACCGCGCCAGCCGTGATGTTGTTCGGCCCCCCACCGTTGTTGTACGCGAGGTAAACGTTGCCGCAGCCGTCCAGCACCGCGTGGTGCGGCATCATCCCGCTGGGCTGGCCCGGCAGGGCCTGCCAGGTGACTCCCGCGTCCGTCGATCGATAAAGCGCGGTCTCGGTGGTCACGCCGACGCCGACATAGATGGAAGGGGTGGGGCTGCCGGGCGTGCCCGTCGCGGGGTCGAACAGCACGAAGCTCAGCCCGAAACCTTGGCCCGATGCGCTGCCAGAGCCAGCACCGCCGTTGGTGGCTCCGGTCGTCGGAAAGCTGGTGACGGACCTCCAGGTCGCGCCCGAGTCGCTGCTGGTCCACAACCCTGACGTGCGGGAACCGAAGTAGAGCGTGCTGGTCGAATTCGGATCGATCGCCAGCCTTTCACCCATCGAGCGACCGTCCACGTTGCCCCCCATCGGCGCGTCGATGTCGTGGCGCACCCAGGTCTGCCCCATGTCCGTCGAGCTGAGGATCGCGCCGTTGCCCGCCGTCAGGTACTCACCGGCGGCCAGGTAGACGCGGTTCGGGTCGAGCGGATCGAGGGCCACGCTCTCGATCCCCACCAGATTCGAGGTGGCATGCCCGATCCCGTCCGTCACCGCGGTCCAGCGCTGGTCGGCCGGGTCGAAGCGGTAGGCACCGCCCACGTCCGTGCGCGCAAACGCCAACCCGCGCAGCGCCGGGCTCATGACGATGCCGCTCACGAACCCGCCCCCCTTGATGACCACGTTCTTCCAGCGATAGGGGCCGGTCGTCGCCGCGTCGCCGCTGGGAATCGTCGCGTCCGCAACGGCGGCGTCGGCGGGGTTCGCCTGGCAGGTCGCCGGCTGCGGCCGGGCGTCCGCCGACGCAGACGCGTCCCCCGGCGGGCGCGCGTGCCCGGTCTCGACGCAGGCGGTGGCGCACACCCACGTGCCCAGGCCTGCCGCGAGGACCGCGGTTGATCGACTCAGGCGCACCGAGGCATCAGTGTTTCTCGAGCGCGATGTCGTCGACGAAAATGTCGAAGTGCCGCGGCGAGCCACTCCAGGTGGTGATCCGAAACTCCCAGAAGGACTGCGGGTCGAACCCGGCGCCGGCGCCCTTCGTGAAGAGACCGACCGGAATCTCGATCTTGTGCCACTTGCCGTCGGTGAAGCCCTTGGCGTAACGCTCGAGCGGGATGGTCGCGCTGTCCTTCTTGTTTCGGCTGCAACCGAGCAGGACGCCGACCGAACCCGGGTCCGGCCCGACGGCGGGCGACTTCGCGTTGACGCGGATCTGGAAGCTCAGGTGCGTGTAGGGCGTCATGTCGTAGCCGGCGTTTTCGGGATACCAGCCAAAGAGGTTCCACCCCATCCCCAGCCAGCCAGGCCCGTCGCCGTGTAGCTGCACGCCCGTGCTGCCGTTCACTCCCGCGCCCGGAGCCGCGCTGACCTTGCTGCAGCCCGACTTGGGATCACAGGCGTCCCAGCCCTGGGCGCCGGTGCCGGCGGTGTCGCCGTCCCAAACCACCAAGCGGCTGCCGGTGGTCAGGATCGGCGCGGGCCCCTCCAGGCCGCCGCCCGCCGTCGCGGGAACAGTGACCCCGGGACAGGGCGGGCAGAGACACCCCGCCGTCCCGAGGACTAGGACACCCAGACCGGCCAGCAAGGCCAAACGCGCGGACGCGAACCTCATCTACTTGACGAAGGTGACGTCGTCGATGGTGATGTCGACCGCGTACGTCGCCACGGCTGACAATCCAACCCCCGCCGGCGTCGGCAGAACCCACCGGATCCCGACGATGTCGGCCGGCTTGGGGCCGGGGTCGGGCTTGCCGGTCGTGAAATCCGACCAGTGTACGGTCACGGTGGTGGGCGTCGCGGTGACAGGAATCGATTTGGTCGGCTCTCCGCACGTGCTCTGCGAGTACTGGTTGAGCGTGGCGGTCTCGGGGGGCTTGCAGGCGCCGGGGTCGGTCACCATGGCGGTCCCGCCATGAGTGTTGAGCCAGGAAGGGGTGATCGCGTCGGTCAGCGTGTCGACCTCGAACGTGATGGCGTTGGTCTGGACCATGCCGGAGATCTTGAACGAGATCCCGGTAAACCCCGTGGCATTGATGCGGTTGCAGTTGTAAAAGACGAAGCCCAGGCCGGAGTAGTCGCCCACCGTCCCTGTGATGTGCCAGTTGTTGCCCGTCACAGTCGAGGTGAGCGGGTACGTGCCGGTGGTCGGGTAGATGAACTCGCCGCCAGAGAGGGTGGTGGTGCTGTCACCGAATGACACCATCGTGGTGTCGGCGGCGGTCCCCGCGTCACCCGCAACGTACGTGAAGTCGGTGATGAGGCCGGTGGCCGCCGGCGGCGGACAGAGCGTCCCTTCGCTGGTCGTCGAGGCCCCGCCCGACCCGCCTGTGCCGGTCCTTCCGCCAGGTCCTGCGCCGCCGCCACCGCTGCCCGTGGTGTTCGCCTGTTGGCTCGTGCAGGCCATCAGCCCGCAACCGGCGACGAGCACCGCCACCACATTTCCAATCCCAGCATTCCTGGCCATCATCGATTCCTTCCGTTTTAGTTCAAGCCCAACACCGGCTGTCATTGCTACGGGGCATCCGTACCGGCGTCGCCGGTGGGCGGTGTCCACCCAGCGTGACGATAAAACGCGATGTCGTCGATCCACAGGTCCGTCGGGATCCCCTTGGGAAACCGCAGGGTGAACGTCATCAACCGTGACGTGATGAGCGCCGTTCCGGGCGTGGAGCCGACCGTCGTCAAAGAAGCGTTTGGCACGCGATTCGGCATCGCGGTCTGGCGGAACTCGCGGAAAGGGATCGTGTAGAGGTGCCAGCCGCCGCGGACGATCATCGACATGACGTAGCTGTTTCCGCACGCGTAGGGAGGCGGCGGCGCGGTGGTCGTCCCGGATGACAGCGGCGCGCCCGTGGCGGGATCGGTGATGATCGACGGCGATCCCATGCCGGTGACCGGCATCGGGATCGGGATACAGTTGGCCGTCGGTGGCGTCGGCTTCATGTCATCGTTGCCGTTGTGCGTGTTCGGGTCGTCGAACAGCACCGTTATCGTGCCGTTGGTGTTCCCGGCCGAGGTCGCCCAGAATGACACCCCTTCATAGGCCGAAGCATCGCGCGGACCGAAGTTGTTGTAGCCGATCAACGAGCCCCAGTCGTTGTTGCCGGAGGACAGGATCTCGAGGGCGGTCATGCTGCCGCACCGAGGCCCGTCGGGTGGCGTCCCCAGGTTGAGCACCACCGACGCCCCCGGCGTGGGATCGGTGCTGGTGAAGAACCCGGCCTGCATCTCTCCCTCGAAGTTGTCGACGGAAAGGAACTGATAGGCCCCGGTAACGGAGCAGTCGACCGGCAGGTCCTTGAACGTCCCGTAGGCGGTACACCCCAGCGATGAGCCCAGGGCGGCGAGCAGCACCCCCCCACGAATTCCCCACACTGCCGATGCCAACTGCCTGGTCATTTTTCGCGATCTACCACCAAAAAGTTCCGATCAACGAGAACACGTTGCGGTCGGGGTTCAGCGAGGGATCGTTCAGGGGCGGGTAGCCCGAAGCAACCTCGACGTTGCTGCCATAGAGGAAATACGCGTACTGGAGCGCGATCTCGCCGCGGCTCTTCCAGCCGGTGTGGAACAGCAGGCGTGTGGCCAGGCTCGTGAACGCCTGGGTCGAATCGCTGCCGTGCAAGCGCACGTGGTCGAACCGCTCGGACACGCCCAGCCACGAAAGGAACAGATAGGTGGCTTCCACGCCACCCTTGAGCTTGAGCACGTCGTTGTAAGCCGTGTCTTGGCTGGTGACGTAGGTTCCGATGCCGAACAAGCTGACCAGCACGTCGGGGCTGGCGCCTGTATAGACCGGTCCGAACACCAGGCGCGCCAAGCTGAGGTCGTATTGACCGCCGAAGGTGGTCAAGCCGCCGTTGCCGTGGCTGTTCGGCCCCAGGTAGTGGGCGACCAACTCGGGACCGCCGCGTGCGTTCAGGACCTGGATGGCGCCCGACACGGTCGACGCGTTCGTCAGCCAGGTGTGCGCCAGGCCCAGGAAGAGGTGGCCACCCCGCCCGGCGTTGACGTGCGCATCACCTCCGAAAACGGTGATGCGGCCGTCCGGGATGTTGCCGCCGGGAATCAGATCGTCCTGCGTCCAGGCGGTCAAGTAGTGCAGCGCCAATCGGACGCGGGGCTGATAGGCCACGCCGACGTGCAGCTGGTTCACGAACGTCGCGCCGACGTTCGCATCGGCGAAGTCGTTCCAGCCCGCAGGCGCCAGGCCCGCCGGTGGACGACTGAGCTGACCGCCCAGCGACTGATCGACCAGCAGCAGCAGTTGGCCCAGATGATAGGCGGCGGTGATCTGCTCGCCGATGGCGTTCGTTTGGGCGATGAGGGGTGTGCCGTATCGACCGAGGTCGTACATCCCCATCGCGCCGTACCGGCCGGTGAAGGCGCCCACGTTCACCTTCAAAGGGAACCCGGCCTTCTTGCTGAGGTTCACGGTCATGTAGGCGTCGTTGACGCCCATCTGCTCGACGGGATTGTAGTAACCGGCTGCGTCGATCGCGCTGGTCCCGGCCAGGACCACCGTCGCCGAGACGGTCGAATTGCCGTAGACGAAGTTGAGCTGTAGCCAGGGGTTCGGAACGATACCGGTGTATTCGAAGTCCCGCAGGTTCTGCGGGATGAGCGGCGGCGAATGCAGCACCAACCCGCTTTGGGCCGGCATCGGGTTAAGCCGCTGGTGAAAGCCGACCTGCGCTGGCAGCAGCAGGTAGCCGTGAAAGTCGAGCACGTACTCTCGCGACAGCGCCGGCTGGACGCCGAACGGCAGCGACGGGGCCGGGCTTGGCGCTTGCGGCTCGCCCGGATCCAGTCCCAGCCGCTGAATGCTTTCGGGAGTTCCGTCGGCGGCCCTGGCCAGCGCAGGCGTGGCGAGCAAGGCCAGGGCGGCCAGGACGATGCGGCGGCGAGCTTTGGAATGAACGGTTTGCATCCAGGCTCTCTCAGATCAAAAGGTCATGTAGCCGCCGAGCGCAATCATGTTGCGATCGAGGGGTTGGGCCGAGTTGGGGTCCGCGGCGCGGCTGTAAAAGCGCCGCCCGTAGATGAGCTGAATGCGATCGGTGCTGAGCCAATCGCTGTGAAACGCAATGCCGGGATTGACGCTGTAGGCACTCCACTCGCCGAGGTAGCTCCCCCGGCTCTCGCCGTAGGCCTGGAACGTCAGCGAGAACAGGGACGAGAACCGATACTCGGTGTCGAGCCCCGTGTAATAGCCGGTCATGTCCTTGTAACTCGGGTCCTCGGTGGCAATGGTGCGCGTCAACATCGCGGCGATCCCGACCCGGATGTCGGGCGCCTGGCCAGTGAAGCTGCGCGGCCACCAGAGCAGGCTGGAGAGGCTGAAGTCGTACTCGCCACCAATCACCGCGACCTTCCCGGTGGCGTCGCTGAGCGGCCCCAGGAACTTGTTGACCATGTCGCGCGCGCCCTGTGTGAAGTCGACACCCCACCAGACGCCGTCGCCGACTGCCGCGGCGTGGCGGAAATCGTACACGCCGCCGGTCACGCCGAATTGACCCCAGGGGACGCCCTGCCAGTGGATCTCGCCCAGGTAGGTGTCCATTCGGCCGTCCCTCGGCGTCCCGCCCAGGAAATTCGTCAGGTACCTGCGCTCGTCGGTTCCGTGATCGGTCGCGTAGTGCAACCTGAAGGTCCAGCGGTTGTCGATGATGAGCCCAACGTGCGCGTGGGCGACGTAGCTCGAGACGCCGGTCTCGATCCATGGGTTGTTTTCGCCGCGCGCGAAGTTCTCGGGGACCCCTGGAACGACCAAGAAGCCCTGGTTGAAGGTGAGGCGAATGCTGCGGGTCAGGTCCATCTCGCCGTTCGCCGTGTAGCCGTAACCGCGCAGCGCCAGCATCGGCCCGAAGATGCCCCACCCCCATTGTCCCGGTCCGCCGTAGATCTCGGTGAACGCGCCCATCCGGAACTGTAACCGCAGCGTGCCGATCGGATCCGGCGTCACGAGCAAGTAGGCCTGGCCGAAGGCCGGCCCCAGTTGCGGGTTCGCGTACCCCTCGAACTGCTCGCCGTTGGTGCGAAAGTAGTACGCGACGTAGGCCAAGAGGTGCTTGGTCCCGTACTGCATGTTCAGCGTCGCACCCGCGCCGCCCCAGAACGGAATCTTGCCCGCTGAGAGCAGGGGGTCGTGAATCGGCGTCCCGGAGTAGCCGGCCGGTGGGTTCGAGGGACGACTTCCGATGCCGATCGCCTCCCAACCGAAGAATCGCCCGCCGATCCGGAAGGATGACCCCGGGTCTCCCACCGGCGCGCCGAACGAGGGGGCGCGACCGCCCGGCGCCGGCGGCACGGACGGCGCTTCCGGCGACAACCCCAGCCCCGGCGGCGTCGCCGACCCAGGAATTGAGTCGCTCGGCCGAGCCGCACCCTCGGTGGGGACGGGAACGGAGACGGTCTGGTCCGGCGGCGCCGCGCGGGCCGCGGACGCGAAGGCGGCCAGGGCCGCAAAAAGAATTGGTCCGCGGGTTCTCATACGACGCGAGGCCCGTGCATTCGGGGCCGCTGGGAGAACCGACGGCGGAATCTGGAAGGATCAAGTCTCAAGGGGTCAGGGGCGTGGGGTACGGGAAAGCGGGCGCACATTACCGGAAAACGTCAAAAACCCGAAGAAAGAAAACAACAGTTACGAATTCGACTCGCCGCGGCCGACTTCGCGTCGGCCGCCGCACCGGCCAAGGGGGCACTCGCTGGTAATTAGCGCTTCGGAATTGGGATCGAAGCGGCGACGGCGGGGCCGATGCCATCAGCCGGCAAGCTCACGCCCTGGGCGGCCAAGATGTAGCTGACCACCGCCCAGTAGTCGGGCCCGTGCAGGTTCGCCGCGCGCGACTTGGGCAGGTGAGTCGTCGTGAAGGTGTACAGATCCTGCGCATTCCGCAAGGGGTCTCGCCAAGGGGCGCCCGCCGGACGGGTCTGCGCCTGGATCTGAATGAGCTGTGGGTCGGTGACCGTTGGATCGCCGACGCCGCCTGTGTCGCGGGGATACTCGGGCAAGGCGCCCGGCCCCAGGATCGCGGGCGCGCTGGCCAGCCCCTCACCGCGCGCGCCGTGGCAGGAGGCGCACTCGTTCGTGTAAACGGTGGCGCCCCGGTTGGTCTGGGCCTGCGCGCGCGCCAGATCGTCGGGCGTCGCGCCCAACTTGGTGGTGGCGCACCCAAGCCAAGCCAGGCCGGCGAACACGAAGGCTGTTTGCACGAAGGCTGTTTGATAGAGAAAACGCCGATGCATGGGGAGGCTCTCCGAACGCAAGGAGGGCACCATATCACTTCGACGAAGACAACGTCAGTAGGCCGAGCCGCCAGGGGATGGCGTTGTAGTCGGCGGTCGGCGCAGGCGGGTCGAACCCCTGATAGAGGTACTGCGCCTTGGAAGCATCGATCACCATGGTTTCGTCGTAGCCGGCGCGAACCATCTCGCCGTGGCTGATGTCGCGCGTCCAAGGGGGTCCCGCGAACCGCACATTGTGTTCGCCGGCAAACGGCGCGCGGGCGTCGTCGTGCAGGACGGTCCAGCGCCCCTCGAGGCTGTCGGCGGTCCAGGATCGAAAATAGCGCCGAAAGTCCGACGTCTTGTCGAACGCCTCGATGAGGGCCAGGTACTTGTTCGTGCCCGCGACCTTGTAGACGTTGCAGGCTTCGTAAACGCGGCCGGCTTCGGCGTCCTCTAGCACCACCACCGGATCGGTGAATCCGTAGGGAAACTTCGCGATCGGGGTGTCGCTTCGGTACCAGCGGCCGTGGTCGTTGGAGAAGAAGAGATGGCACCGGTCGGCGTCACAAATCACCCAGAAATCCAGCCAGCCGCCGTTCCGGTCCACGATGGCCGGCGTCTTCGCGAACAGCGGCGCCGGCTCCGTCCACTTGGTCGGATCGCCGGGGTCGTCCGCCGTCGAGAACATGGGCGGCCCCGACTGGAAGACGAGATACCACTTCTTTTGCGGCGTGAAATAGAACAGCTGCGGGGCGGCCACGTAGGTCTTGAAGCCGCGCGTCGCGTCCATGTAGTAAAGCGGGGCGCGGGACGCCTCGCTCCAGTCGCGGAAGGACGTGTAGACCATTCCGTACACGCCGCCGCGCGCGACCGAGCTGGCGTAGACGTGCCAGCGGTCATGGTATCGGACGACGGTTGGGTCCTTCACCGCCACCAGCGCGTGCGCGGCGTCGCTCTTGGGGACGATGAGGGGCGGGGTCGACATCCCACGCCAGCGCACCTGGTAAGCCGCAATGCAGTTCGGTTAAGCGCCAGGACGCGAGGACGCCAGGAGCTGGATCGACGAGGTTTCACGACTGGAGCAAGCTGGTCCGAAACCATAGACCTCCATCGCTGCGGCAAGCACTTCTGAAATCCTCATGAGATTTCTGATGGCTCCTCCGGGTCTCTTGGCGTCCCTCCTGTCCTGGCGCTTAACCGAACGGCATTGTGGTAAGCCGGGCACCGCGCCAATCGGCGCGGGCGCGACTGGTGCGGCCGCTGGTGCGGCCGCCGGGGCCCCGGTGCCTGTCGCCGGGGATTGCGCAGCGGGCGGGGTCACACACGAGCCGGACGCGCCCCCCGCGGTGACCAGCAAGACCCAGAAGAATCGCCGTGCCGGGCTCATTTCCCGGCTACCGGCGGGCGGCCCGCCGGCGGCGGCTTCAGCGTGTGGAGCATTTGCGTCAGCTCGGGGCTCGCGGCGTAGGGATCGGTCCGCGAAACTTCATGCCCCGTGTCCCACAGCACCGGGACCATGCGCCTGCTGGTCGCCGCGTTCGCCACCGCCGTCAGCCAGCGCACGCGCGGCGCCGACTCTTTCTTGTCGGTGGCGTTGAATTCCCCGATGAAGGCAGGGATGTCATTGCGCACGCAGAACTCGTTCATCTTGTCGAAGAGGTGCGTGAGCTGGTTGACCTCCTCGGGCGTGCCCCAGGTGGTCATCATCTTCCCCCAGTCGGCGTCCTCGGTGAGGCCACAGAACTGGTAGGGGGTGTAGTAGTGCACGGAGATGAAGAGGCGCCCGGGGATCGTGTCCTTGGGGAGCTTGTAGCCGCTCGCGCAGGTCTTCTCGATGTCCGTGTTGTAGCCGATCACCAGCAGCAGCCGCCGGGCGTTGTTGCCGCCGGTCTTGCGGACGGTGTCGATGAAGATCTGATTCACACGGGTCAGCGTCGCGTAGGCCTTGGCCATCGAACCTTCGCCGCTGAAGTTCGTCTCTTCGTTGAGCGCCTCGAGAATCAGCTTTTCGTTCTTACCGGCGAAGAAGGTCGAGATCTGCGTCCAGTAGGACCGGTACTTCTTCTCGGCCTCCGCGCTGAAGGTGGCGAAGGTGGTCGGGAACAGGTCCTTCTTGTCGGAGTCGATCCAGCCGCCGTCCCAGTGGATGTTGAGCACGCAGAACATGCCGGCGCCGGTGATCCAGTCCACGACCTCTCGGACGCGGGCCAGCTTGTCCGGCTGAATGACGCCCTCGTCGGCGTACGTGTCCCAGGCCACGGGCAGGCGCACGGTCTTGAAGCCCAGGCGCGCCAGTGCTTGAACGTACTCCTTGGTGATGGGCGGGTTGCCCCAGCCCGTCTCCCAGTTGGTGGTGTTGTCCAGCGTGTTTCCGATGTTGGTGCCCGGGGTCATCTGTGCGACCGCCGCCCAGGCGTCGATCTCGGTCATCTTTTCCAGCGGCGGGGGAACGGCCTTGGTGCCGGCCGCCGCCGCTTCCGGCGTGTTCGACGGCAACGGCGGCCGCAGGCAAGCCACCGACGGAAGGCTGGCCAACACGATCGCCAGCAGCAGCGCTCGCAAGGATCTGCTCATGGGTTCTTCTGTGCCTCGTTCGGGTAGACGGTGGGCGCGCTACAGCTTCAGGCTGACCGGCGCACCGTCGTAGTGGACGGTCTTGTCGGGATGGGGGGCAAACGAAAACCCGACCGGCTTGTCTTTCGAGACCAGCACCACGTCGAACGTGCGCTGTTGGGCCATCGCCGGGAAGGCGCCCTCGCGCTTGCCGATGGTGAGCGTGCGGGATGCCTCGTTCCAGCTCATCGGGATGACCGCGAACGCCCCTTTTTCGTAGGCATAGGTGGCGCCGTCGTCCTCGTAGAGCGTGAACGAACCGTCGGCGCCCGCGTACACCCACAACGTGATCGGATCGGCCGGCTTCTCATCCGTCCACGAGACCGCCGGCCCCGTCGGAACGATCGAGCCAGCCTTGACGTGCACCGGGATGGAATCGTACGGCGCGGCGACGTCGATCGACTGGCCGCCGGACGCCGCCGCACCGGTCCAAAAGTCATACCAGCCGCCGGCCGGCGGCAGGTAGACGGGCCGGTTGCGCGCCTTGTAGGTGGTCACCGGGCTGACCAGCAAGGCGGGGCCGAACATGTACTCGTCGGTCACCTGACGGGCGCGGGGGTCCGTTCGGAAGTCCATGACCAGCGGCCGCAGGATGGTCCCGGCTCGATGCGTGACCGCCCCGGCCAGCGAGTAGACGTACGGCAGCATCCGGTAGCGGATGCGATCGAATTTCAGCTCGGCCTGGTAGGCGGGGCTGGATTCACCGCCCAGCTCCCACATCTCGCGCTTGGGCGCCTCGCCGTGCACGCGCAGCAGCGGGACGAAGGTGCCGAACTGGAACCAGCGGGCGTTCAGCTCGCGCCATTCCTCGACGTCTTCGGGCTTGGGGTGATCGGCCGCGAAGCGCGGTGGAACGGCGAACCCGCCGATGTCCATCGTCCAGTACGGAACGCCCGACAGCGACAGACCCAGCCCGGCGGGAATCTGGGCGCGCAGCGCCGTCCAGGTCGACGTGATGTCCCCCGACCAGACCGCCGCCCCGTAGTGCTGCTGTCCAGCGAACGCCGACCGGGTCAAGATGAACACGCGCTGGTCCGGCGCGGCCGCCCGCTGCCCCTCGTAGACCGTCTTGCTGTTCAGCAGCGAATAGGCGTTCAGCATGCGCGCGCCGGAGCCGAGCGCCGTCGGGTTCATGTGCGTCCGCTGCCCGTCGAGCGTGGGCGTGGGCAGCAGATCCGGTTCGGGCGCGTCCAGCCACCAGGCGTCCATGTGCTTGCTGAACAGCGCCTGATTGATCTGCGACCAGAACAGGCGACCGGCCTGCGGGTTGAACGCGTCGTAAAACGTGTAGGGATAGCCCTCCGCGCCGACCCAGTCGCGCAGCCCCTCGGACAGGTTGCGCGGGTACAGAAATCCTTGCGTGCGGAGGGCTTCGAAGTTGGCCGTTCCTGGGTAGAACTTGCCCCAGACCGAGATCATCAGGTGGGCGTGCTTGGCGTGAATGTCGCGCACCCAGCGGTCCGGGTCGGGAAAGCGCGCCGGATCGAACTGGTGCGAGCCCCAGGCGTTCTCCTTCCAATAGAACCAGTCCTGCACGATGGTGTCGAAGGGGATGCCACGCCGGCGGAAACCCTCGACGACGTCCAGGCTCTGCTGGGCGGTCTCGTAGCGCTGGCGGCTCTGCCACAGGCCCAGCGCCCAGCGCGGCACCATCGGCGCCGGGCCGGTGATGCGCCGGTAGCCGGCGACCACCTCGTCGAGGCCGGGGCCATAGACGAAGGTGTAGTCGATCCCGTCGCCCACCTCCGACCAGAGCGAGGTGGTGGCGGGGGCCGCTGCCGGCGGCTTCCACAGGAGCTGGACCGTCTCCATGTTCTGGTCCTTGCTCCATTCGAGGCGCAGCTTGTGGCGGCGTCCGGCCTCGAGGTGGACGCGGGCCACGTCCTTCCAGGGGAGCCACCCCTGCCGCCAGTGATCGACCACCAGGCGGTCGTCGATCCAGAGCTTGATGCCGCTGTTCGAGAACGTCTGAAAGAGGTAGTCGCCGGTGGTCGGCGGATCCACCTCGCCGGTCCACCGCACACTGGCGGACCCTTCCGGTAGGCCGGCAAAGATGAGCTCGTTGGGCTTCTTCTCTTTGCTGGACAGCGCGATGTCGATGACCCGGTCGACGCGCTCGCCCACCAGGCGCTTGAAGTCACTGCCGCCGTAGTACTGCCCGGTCAGGCCGCCGCGCTGGCCGCGCACGTCGTAGAGGCGTTCGGCCGGAATCGGGGAGAGCTCGCCCAGATCGCCGAATCGCGTGAAGGATGTGTTGTCCCACAAGATGCCCCAGCCGCGGCTGGACACCAGGAATGGGATCACGATCGTCCCGTTGTGCTGCCACAGATCGAGGTCGTAGCCCTTCAGATCGAGGAGGCCGAGCTGGTTCTCGCCGAGGCCGTAGAGCGCCTCGTCCGCAGCCGGGAGCCACTCTTGGCGGACGTGCTGCGTGCTCTCGCCCATCACGGTGGCCGGCATCAACGTGCGGCCACTCTCCTTTTCTTCCAGGACGACAGTGCCGGCCGGGTCGAGAAAGGTCACCCGGCCGCTGGCCAGGTCGACGCGCGCGCGCAGCTTGGCGGTGGACAGCGTCGCCGCGCCGGCCGTTTCGGCGATCTCGAACGGCGCGCCGTCACAGCGTTTGGGTTGCGCAGCCAGGCTGGGACGACTGAAGAATGCCTCGTTGCGGGCGTAGGCGACGCGGACCACGTCAGCGGCGCAGATCTCCAGCTTGAGGAGGCCGCCCTCCAACCGAAACAAGACGCCGTCGCCGGCGCGTTGCAGGCTGACGACGCGGGATGGGGTTGCGGTCTGGGAGGCCCCGTGGGGGCAGGCACAGCCGACAGCGCTAGCGAACAGAAGAAAGAGGTGGATTCGACGCACGGTTCCTCCGCAAAGGGGCGGCGATATTTCCACGACCGCCGGCAGATGACCAGCCCACCTCCGCAAATTCCGCAGCCGCGACGCGCCGAAGGTACACTCCCGTCCCCATGCACAGCCTCGCGTCCACGATCGCGCTGGCGGCGCTGGTTCTGCTGGCGACGCCGGCGGCGCCGCGCGCGGCCGGCGCCCCGATCCCGCGCATCGTCCACCAAGACGGGCGTCACGCCCTGCTCGTCGACGGCGCGCCCTACCTGATGTTGGGGGCGCAGGTGAACAACTCCAGCGCCTGGCCGGGCGTGCTTCCGCAGGTGTGGCCGGCCATCAAAGCCATCCAGGCCAACACCGTCGAGATGCCGGTCTACTGGGAACAGTTCGAGCCCAAGCCCGGTCTGTTCGACACGTCGGTGGTCGACAGATTGATCGCCGATTGCCGCAAGAACGGCGTTCGGCTGGTCCTGCTCTGGTTCGCGACCTGGAAGAACGGGAGCCCGCATTACACGCCCCTGTGGATGCGCCAGGACCCCTCGAAGCTCAGGTTGATGCTGCGGGCCGATGGCCGTCCGGTGGATTCAGCCTCACCGTTTTCGCGCGAGACGCTGGAGGCGGACAAGCGCGCGTTCGTCGCGCTCATGCGCCACCTCAAGAAGGTGGATGCGGCGCGCACGGTGATCATGGTGCAGGTCGAAAACGAAGCGGGCACCTGGGGAGCTGTTCGAGATCAGTCGCCCGCGGCCGAAAAGGTGTTCCAGAGCCCGGTCCCCGCCGAGGTCCTGGCGGCGATGAACCGCAAACCACCGGCAGCGAGCAGCGGCTGGCGCGACGTGTTCGGCAAGGACGCCGACGAGTACTTTCACGCCTGGGCCGTGTCCCGGTTCATCGGCGAAGTCGCGGCGGCCGGGAAGGCGGAATACCCGCTGCCGCTCTACGCGAACGCCGCGCTCCGCGATCCGATCTCCCCGGACCAAGCGGCAGTTACGAGAGCGGCGGGCCGACCGACAACGTTTTGCCGATCTGGAAAGCCGAGGCGCCCGCCCTCGACATCCTGGCGCCCGACATCTACATGGATGACCCCGTCAAGGTTCGGAAGCTGCTGGACCTCTACGGCCGGGCGGACAACCCGCTCTTCATCCCCGAGACGGCCAGCGCCGCGCACTACGCGCCGTTCTTCTTCCTGGCCCTCGGACACGGCGCGATCGGGTTCTCGCCTTTCGGGATCGACGACACCCGCTATTCGAATTTCCCGCTGGGTGCGAAGGAACCCGACCACCAATCGCTGGTCCCGTTCGCGATGAACTATCGGCTGGTCGGCCCGATGATGCGCGAGATGGCCCGGCTCATCTTCGAAGGAAAGGTCCGGGCGGTCGCCGAAAAGAAGGGAACGCCGGCAGAGGGCCTCGACCTAGGCCCGTGGAAGATCAACGTCGTTTACGGCGTCCCGCAGTTCGGCTTCGGCGATCACCCGCCCGGAAACGCCCAGCCGGTCGGGCGCGCGCTGGTCGCGCAGATCGGCGAGAACCAATTCCTGGTCGGCGGCTTTCACTGCAGGGTCGACTTCCAGACCAACGGACCTGCCTCCGCCCGCCAGCGCAGCTACCTGCGGGTCGAGGAGGGAACGTTCGAGAACGGCACGTTCAAGTTCCTGCGCATCTGGAACGGCGACCAGACCGACTGGGGGCTGAACTTCGCCGACGCGCCGCAGATCCTGCGCGTGACGCTGGGAACGTACTGATCGCGCGCGAGGCCAGGCGTCAATCGCCGCCGTCGGTCCGGAACGGCGACGCCGGCAGACCAGCTTTGTTGAACAGATTCCCGGCGGCCACGTTGGCCCAGCCGTAGCGAACAGCGACCGGCTTCGGTACCGCGCGGCTGGTCACGACCACCGTCGCGCCGCGGATTTTCGCGGTCGCCGGATGAAACGTGTTGTCGGCCCCGGCGATGGTGAAGCCGTCCAGCGCGCCGCCCTTGGCGACCAGCCCGCCCCCGAGGTGCGTGAAGCGGAGAATCGCCGCTGGTCCTTTGATGGTCACGCTTTCGAAGAGCGGCCCCGCGTATTCGACGCGCTCGCCGTACGCGAGGGCCCGCGCCGCCAGCGCCAGCCGGGCACCGACGGGCTGCTTGTGCGTGGGATGAATGTCGTTGGCGTCGCCGCAGTCGATCGTCACCACCATCGCGGTGTTCGGGGTGTGCCGCCAGGTCCAGAGCTGCGCATCGCGGAGCTCCGGCGTCATGTCGCGATGGGGGGCGATCTGAACGAAGAGGAACGGGAAGTCGTGCCCCCAGGCGCGCCGCCAATCGGCAATCAACGCCGGGAACAACGACCGGTATTGCTGCTCGCGGTGAACGTTGGACTCGCCCTGATACCAGATCACGCCCCGGATGGCGTACGGCACCAGGGGGGCGACCATCGCGTTGTAGAGGATCGTGGGCGTGTTGATGTCCCCGATGATGCCGGGCGGCGGTGGCGGCGCGTCCTCCAGCCGCATGCCGATCCGATACCGCCACGGACCCGCCAGGCTGACTTCCCGGTCCTTGAGAACCAGCCGAAGCTTTCCATCGCCCCAGATCCCGCCACCCCCGCCGGTGTCGAGCACGCGCACGGCGACCACGTTGCGGCCGGGGCGCAGGACGCCGGGCGGGACGCGATACGCGCGGACCAGGTTGTAGCCGACGGTGGTGCCGACCTTCACGCCGTTGACCCAGGTGCTGTCGATGTCGTCGACCATCCCCAGCTGGAGCTCGCCCCCTGGGCTGCTGCTCCCTGCGGGCAGGTCGAAGGTCTTGCGGAACCAGACCACGCCGTTCAAGTCAGGTTCGCCGGCGTCTTCCCACAGGCCGGGCAACGCCATCGTCTTCCACCCCTCAGTCTCCAGCGCCGGAAGGTCCCATGAGGTGCCCGCCGCCGAGCCGGGGTCGTGTGCCACGAACCAGGTCTCCAACCGGGCCGCATAGCGACCGCGCGCCGCTTCCGGATCCGCGATCAGGGCCTGAATCTCCGCGCGCAGATCGGCGAACCCCGGCAGCGGGCGCAACCCGGCCTCGCTGGTCCAGGCCTCGACGGGAGTGCCCCCCCAGGACGTGTGAATGAGCCCCACCGGCACATGGCGCGCCAGCTGAAGGTCGCGGCCAAAGAAGTAGCCGACGGCGGTGAACTCCTTCACGGTCTCGGGCGTGGCGACCGTCCACTCCCCCGTCACCTTGTCGACGGGCGTCAGCGACTTTTCCTGAGCCACGCCAAATTGCCGGAGCTGCGGGTAATTCCCAGCGGCGACTTCTCGCTGCCAGTCGTCGATCGGGCGCTGCCCCGCCCGCGGCCCCAGCTGCCGCTCCATGTTCGACTGTCCGCCGGCCAGCCAGACCTCGCCCACCAGAATGTCGGAGAGGACGATCCGATTCCGGCCCGAGATCGTCATCACGTAGGGCCCGCCGGCCGGCATGGCCGGTAGTCGCACCAGCCACTTGCCGCCCGCGCCGGCCGTCGTGGCGCTGCTCCCGCCGCCCATCTCGACGGTGACCGCCTCGCCCGGGTCGGCGGTGCCCCAGACGGGGATCTCTGTCCCCTGCTGGAGGACCGCGTGGTCAGCGAACAGCGGATTGGGCGCGACCGCCGCGGCCGCCGCCCCCGTCCAGCAGGCGCTGGCGACCAACCCGGCGACGGGCGCGGCCAGCCGTCCGATCCTCATGGCGCGGCTACGGAATGAACGAGACATCGTCGATGTCGATGACCAGATCGGCTGGGACGCCGATGTACGGACCGGCCGCGTCCGCGGCAACCGCTGGGTCCAGGTGGAAGCTCAGCGGCACGTTCCAGAGCATGCCGGCGATGTTGTTGCCGTCGGGGACGACCGAGGCGGTCCCCGAGATCCCTGGCGTGAAGTCGCTCCAAAGGAGCTTGACCTGGGTCCAGTCCGAGGTGAGGGGGATATCCGACTTCGTCGCCCCCTTGCAGGTGTCCGCGGTGCCGGGACAGGTTCCACCCCCGGCCGGGTTGGTCGCATCCGGCAGCACGTTGACGTCCATGTTGATGGTGAACGAAAACGTCCCCGGACCCGAGGACCCGCGCACCCAGAACGAGATCCCTTTGTACGCGGACGCATCCACGCACTGCATCCAGAGGCCGCCGCCCATTCCCCAGGTCGCGGCGTGCATCGCGGTTTCGGAGACCGCCCAGTTGCTGGGTGGATGTCCCGCCATGATACCGAGCACGGGCGTGACGGACTCGTCGCCAAAGCCGTAGATCCCGGCGTAGGCGGTCCCGGTGTTGGGGGTCGCCCCGCCGAAGGCGGTCACGTACTTGTCGGCGGTGACCGTGCCGTCGTAGTTCTCGAAGTCCATGAAGACGGGGGTGGTGATCTTCGTCTTTGTCGCGCACAGCTTTTGAACGACCGTCGCGCCGCCCGTCCCGCTGGCGGAGCTGCCACCCGCCCCGCTCGTCGCGTTCCCGCCGGTTCCACTGCCGCTGTTGCCGCCCGTTCCCGTGCTGCTCCCGGTGCCCGTGTGGCCACCGCTGGCCCCGGAGCTGCCGCCTGTCCCGCTGCTGCTCGGTGATTTCCCGCAGCCTCCTGCCAACAACAGGACCAACAGAGAACATTCGACCAGCGTTGTCTTCGTGCTCATGGACGCTCCGGCTAAGAGATTCATTGGACGCGGCAGTAGTACCCGTTGGTGTCGAGTTGGCCGGTCCCCGTGAAGACCTCGGTGCCGGACTGGACACTGGTGATGTATTTCGACCCTTGCATCCAACCGCGCGCGACCAGGTCCTTCATGAAGTTCATGATGTCGATGACGGCGGTGGTGGCGTTGGTGGTGCGGACGTACGAAAACACGTTCCACCTCGTGAGCCCGCGGTAAAGATCCCAGGTCGTCCCATCGATGGTGACGGTGGTCTGCTTGATCCCGATGGGCCCGGCGCCGTTGGCGGCGTAGAGCCAAATCATGATCTCGTCCGTCGGGTTGTCGTTGCTCCCGGGCATCGCCTGACTGTGAGCGAAGATGTCGTAAGCGACGTCGGCCGACCCGCCCGATTGCATGAGGCTGAAGCTCCAACCGCAGTTGATGCTGCGGCCGGACGAAATCTGCACGGGCAATCCCCCGCCCGTCAGCTTCCACCCGAATTGCCAGCCCAGGACGGAGCTGGCGAACGACTTCACGACATTGGCGGTGCCCGTCCAGTTCCAGCTGGTCCCCCAGCCAACCAGATCACCCTGCTGGCAGGTGGACCAGATCGACTGCGACCCCGAGCCATTGTGGGCGCCCCACTGGTTATTGTTGATCCAGTACTTGCCGAGCGTGACGTAGTCGCCGTTGTTGGACATCTTGTTGCCCTGCGCCTTGGGTGTGCAGGTCAGGCTGTTCGGATCGAGGCAGGCGCCGAACAGGCATTTGGTGCCAGAGCCGCAGGCGGGCTTGTTGCAGCCGCCGCAGTTCTTCGGGTCGGTGTTGGTGTCCGTGCACGCGCCGTTGCACGGGACGCCGCCATTGGGACAGGTGCACTGTCCGCTGACGCAGCTGGCGCCCATCGCGCAGGCCATGTTGCACGCGCCGCAGTTCACGGTGCTGGACAGGATGTCCTTGCACGTCCCGCCGCAGTCCGCCTGGCCGGTGGGACACTTGCACGCCCCCTGCCAGCAGGTTTGCTCGGCGCGGCACGGCTTGCCGCACCCGCCGCAGTTGGTCTGGCTGCCCATCGTGTCGACGCAGGACCCGCCGCAAAGCATCAGCGTGCCGGCGCAGCTTCCCCGCGCCCCGCCGCTGCCCGGGGATCCGCCGCTGCCGATCGTCCCCTGGCCGCC
Organism: uncultured Pseudomonadota bacterium; assembly: GCA_963737345.1. Taxonomy (GTDB): domain Bacteria; phylum Myxococcota_A; class Polyangia; order Fen-1088; family Fen-1088; genus JADGRB01. Next base: position 1,882,586 of record CAVTSM010000003.1, read on the forward strand.
GGAGCCGGTCGCGCCGCCTGAGACGGTGGTGCCGCCCGCACCGTTGGACGTGCCCCCGGATCCCGTCGTGCCACCGGTGACCTGACCACTGCCGCCGCCGGTCTCACTTCCCACCGCCGGTCCCGGATTGCTGCTGCACGCGAAGACGCAAAGTGCGAGCGTCACCGCCACGCAAATCGTCCCACTTGGCGTGCGATGTCCCCGAGCTTGCTGCGCGTCATTCATTGCGGAAATCCGACTATAAGGCGAGCGCGCGTACCTTACCACCATCGTCAACAGCGTCCCCCGGGGCCGTCACTTGGCCACGTCGGGGCGCGGCGCGCGCGCATCGGGATCGCCATAGAAGGTCCCCCGGCCGTGCGTTCCCACATAGACGCGTCCGAATCGCTTGGGATCGCCCGTGATCTGAAGCACGAGCCCCCACTGATGGCCGTCGTCGTTGATCCGGAGCCAGCTCGCGGCGTCGTCCGTCGAACGAAAGACCCCTCGCTGCCCGTCCACCGTTCCGACCAAGTACAGGGCGGGCACCTTGGCACGCGGGGCGGCCCGACCAAAACCGAAGGCGTGGAGCTGCTGGACCGGCGTGACGCGCTCGAACGATTTTCCCGATGCCGCGTGATAGAGACCGTCGTACGCGGCCAGCCAAAGATCGCCGGCGCGCCCGGGCGTCGGGTACAAAAGGTCCTGGCCGCCACGGTCGTCGCCGCGGCCGGTGCGATTGTCCGCGCCGTCGCCACCGCGTCGAGGCAGCCCGCCGGGCAACACGAGCGGTCGCTCCGTGAAGTGCGCCGCACCGTCGCGGCTCTCGAAGAAGCGCCCGCCGAACAGATCCATCGCGTAGAAGCGGCGCGCGTCGACCCGGTCGGCCACCACGCGCGTCTCCTTGGGAAGGCCGTCGCACGCGGTCCAGGTCGCGCCTCGGTCGACCGTGCGCTGGGCAGCCTGGCCGCGGGGCGTCCAGACCCACGTCCGCCCGTCGGATGAAACCGCCACGTGCCCCTCGCTGGCGGCGGCGTCGGGCAGGGAGGCAGGCTCCCGCCAAGTCTTTCCGCCGTCCAGGGTGTAGCCGAGATTGCGTCCGGTGCGGGCACGCCCCACCCGCACCATGACGCTCGGGCTCTGGTCGCCGCCGGAGACATCGGTGGTGTTTCCCAGGAACGGCGGCTTGGGGTTTCCCTTGGGCGCCGGGCGGTCGAGATCCTCGTGAACGAATCCCGAGTAGTCGCCAATCCCCGTGACCAGCGCCGCGCCCCGGGCCGGGCTGTAGAGCGCCAGCGCGACCGTCTCCTCGATGCCCGGGCTCATGACCCGCCAGTGGGTGGGCGCGTTCTTGTCGACGCTGGTCAGGTCGTCGGTCTCCCAGCCGCCGTAACCCGTCGTGAACAGCGCGTGATCGGGATTGAAGGGATCGATCTCGACGTCGAAGAGCCAATGGATGTCGGTGTCCTTGACGTAGGGCGCCAGCGCGTAGTCCAGCACGCCGCCGCCACCGAAGATCGGCTTCCAGGTGGCGCCGCCGTCGATGCTCCGGAAGACCTCCTCCCCCTTCGGGCGATAGAACGTGCTCGCGATCAGCGTCTTGGGATCGCGGGCGTCCACGGCGACCGCGGCGTATCCAAACTTGCGGTCGGCGGTCGGCCGGTCTGGCGTGATGTCGCGCCAGGCGCCGTCGCGCGTGTTCAGCTTCCATATGGCGCCGTCGACCATCGGCATGGGGCCGGGATCGGTGCCGTAGCTGACGAACAGGTTTCCGTCGGCGGCCAGCACCCCGTGATTGGGCCGGTACTTGGTCGGCTGGCCGGAGATCGCTTTCCAGCTCACGCCGCCGTCGTCGCTGCGGAACAGCCCCGGCCGACCCATCACTGACACGCCCGCGTAAAGTGTGCGGCTCCCCTTGCCGCGGGTGCCGCTGGTCGGATCGAAGACCACGAAGACGATGCTGCTGCGCCCGCCGCCGCTCCAGGCCGGCAGCTTGGCCTCGTCGGGATCCAGGCGCAGCGCGTCCGCCGGAAACGTCGTCACCTTGGCCCAGGTCACCGCGCCGTCGCTGCTTCGCCAGAGGCCCGCGTGCCGCGTCCCCAGGAACAGAACGCGCCCGTCGTTGGGGTCGACGGCCATGCGCTCGCCGTTGCCGCGGCCGGCTTCGTTTCCGCCGAACTTGATGGGGACGTTCGCACGCGCCCACGTGTGTCCGCGATCCGACGAACGCAAGATGGCTCCGTCGGGAACATCGGGGGCCGTGTACGTGCCACAGGCCAGGTAAACGCGCTCCGGATCGGAGGGGTCCAGCGCGATGCTCTCGACCCCCATCAAGTTCAGGTCCTGGTACGGAACCCAGTCGAGCATCGGTTCCCACCGGTGGGTCTGGGGGTTGCGGCGATAGGCGCCACCGATGTCGGTGCGGGCGTAAAGAACGTCCTTGGCCGAGGGATGGAAGACGAAGCCGTCGACGAATCCGCCTCCGACGATCTGGACGCTCTTCCAGAGATAAGGGGCAGCAGGCGGCGCGCCTCTGACGGGAAGCGCCCAAAGCATCGACAAGACCGGGACGATCGCGCGCAGACGATTCATGGGGCACGTAGGAAATCATGACGCCGCCCAAGGGTCCACCCGCGACGATCGTCAGCCGGCGGAGCCCGGCACGCGCAACCAGAACGTCGCGACCGCCGACAACTGGCCCATGCTGGGTGAGGAATTGCGGAATGCGTTCGCCGGGATCATCGGTGATGATCCGGCGCTGCGGAAGATGCTGGCGCGGGCGGCGCTGGTGGCGCCGACCACGACGCCCGTTCTGGTCACCGGGGAAAGCGGGACCGGAAAAGAGCTGCTGGCGCGGGCGCTGCACGCGCTGGGGCCGCACCCGCGCGGGCCGTTCGTGGCGGTGAACTGCGGGGCGCTCCCACGCGAGCTGGCGGAAAGCGAGCTGTTCGGCCACGAGCGCGGCTCTTTTACCGGGGCCGGCGCCCGGCGGGCCGGCTGGTTCGAGGAGGCATCGGCGGGAACGCTGGTCCTGGACGAAATTGGCGAGCTGCCGCTGGACCTGCAGCCCAAGCTGCTGCGGGTGCTGGAATCGGGGCGGCTCCGGCGGGTCGGCGGCACCGGCGAAGTCGTCGTCCGCGCGCGGATCGTGGCCATGACGCTGCGAAACCTGGAAGGAGAGGTCCAGCGGCGGACGTTTCGGCCAGACCTCTACTATCGTCTGGCGGGCATCTGCCTGCGGCTGCCGCCGTTGCGCGAAAGGCGAAACGACATCCCGCAGCTGGCGCTGCACTTCCTGAACGAAATCGCGGCCGAGGTCGGACCGCGCGTGCTCGAGCCGGACGCGCTGGCCGCGCTGCAGGCGGCCGACTGGCCAGGGAACGTGCGGGAGCTGCGCAATGTCATCCGCCGGGCCGCCATCCTGACCGGCGGGCGCGCAGGCGGGCGAATCACGCCAGCCACGCTGGAGCTTCCAGCCGCCGGCCCATTCCGCCTGGCGGAGGACCCCACCCTGGAACCGATGGCACCCGCTCTGCTGACGCCGGTGTCCGACGATGCGATCCGTTTGGATGGGCGAACGTTCGACGAGATCGAGCGCGAGGTCTTTTCATGGGCGCTGCGGCGGAACGCCGGAAGCCGCCGCCGGGCCGCGCGCGCGCTGGCCGTCGCGCGGTCCACCTTCTGTGACAAGGTCCGCCGCTACAGCCTCTAGAGGCGGCGAAGCCAACAGTCAGGGGGCACGAGGCGCTTCGCCGGGCGGCGAAGAGGGCGACGAAGAGGGCGACGGAGACGGTGATGGCCGCGGGGCGGGGCCAAAGGGCGGCGCGGACGGCGGCGCCGCGGGAGCTGGCGCCGGCGCCGCCGGCGAAGGCTGTTCCATCGGTTGCGCGGAGGCACCGTCCGCCACGGTCGGACCGGCCGGCGGAGCAGGCGGGGAGCCGGGCGCCGCCGGACCAGCGGGCGCCGCCGGACCAGCGGGCGCCGCCGGACCAGCGGGCGCCGCCGGACCAGCGGGCGCCGCGGGCGGCGGCGCTGCGGCCGCCGGCGCGGGCGGCGCCGGGGACGGCGGAGGCGCGGCGGGGGGCGGCGGGGGCGCGGGGGGCGGCGGGGGCGGCGGCGGTTCCGGCTGCGGCACCGGAGCGGCCGCCGCCACCGCCGCCGGTGGTGCGGGCGGCGGGCTGGGCGGCGGCGGAGCCGGCGGCGGTGGGCGCGGCGTGATTGAGGCGTGCGATCCCGGCCGCGGCGGCGGCGTGACGACCGGCGATGTCGGTGACAGCACCGGCGGGTTCATTTGACCCAGCCGTCCGGACAACCGCATCCCGTAGAACCCGTCCGGCCGTTTGCCCGCAGCGCCGGCCATCTGAAGGATCGTTTGCAACGCGCTGGCCTGCTTGAGGAAGGCATCAGTGAGCTTGAATCGCAGGTAGGCGTTCACCGTCGACGTGGGCAGCGGATCGCGCAGCGTGATCTCCCCCTCCAGCGCGACCTCGCCGTCGGCCGAGCGTCCGCCGATTTCCTGCAGCTTGGCCACCCCCTTGTCGATGGCGACGTGCCCACCAAAATCGCCCAGCCGCAGCCGCGGCAGCGTCAACCCGCCCGACAGGAACGGGTTGCCAGCCACGCGCAGCGGCGTCTTGCCGTCACCGACCACGCAGCCGTCGCACGAGAACGTCGCCTCGCCGCTGGCATCTGCCAGCGTCCCCGTCGCGGAGGACAGCTTGGCCTCCAGCTTGGCCGTCCCCGCGAGCGGGATGTTCAGGGCCTCGCGCACCCCCGGTATTTCGGACATCTTGATGTCCCGCGCGCGCACCTCGAATGCGAAGGCCCCCTTCTTGCCTGGCGCGCCGCTTTGCACCAGCGCGATACGCCCCCCGAACACCTCCAGGTCGACGGTGAAGGTCTTCGACGACGACAGCAGCGACCAGGGGGACAGTGCGATCCGCGCCGACTCGATCGTGAAGCGCGTCGGCTTGCCGGTCGCCGGCCGGGTGCGGACGCGGATGTCGCGGAACACGATACCCAGGCCGAAGGCCGGCGACGCAGATCCGATCTCGACGTCCAGGTCCTTGGAAGCGGCCACTCGGATGGCAACATCCTTGGCCCGTTGCGACGGGAACGACAGGTAGAGCGCGACGATGAACACCGCCAGCCCGAACAGCCCATAGAGGGCCGAGCGGCGGAGGCGACGGAGCTTGTCGGGGGCGATGGTGACCATGAGGGTCCTCTACTTGTCGGCTTTCGCTTGACCGTCCGTCTTCTTCTTCGCGCGGTCTTCCCGAACGCGCTCGAACGCCGTGGCGGTCAGCTCGACATCCAGCTTGTCCGTCTCGTCCGAGTAGCGGTGCTTCATCGATAGTCGCGTGAAGAAGATGAGTCGGGAGCCGGTCTCGACCCGCTTCATGAACCTGGTCAGGCTCTGCAGATCCGTCTCGCGGATCTTGAGGTCCGTATCATGCTCGACGTAGCGGCGCCCGGCCGGTACGGTCGGCCGCTCGCTGGACTCCGCGATCTGGATGTTCTCGGCGCGCGCCGCCGACTCGAGATCGCCGGCCAGCTGAGGCGGGTCGTTGCCGATTCGGGCCTCTTGAACCGAGTTGCGCGACTTCGCCTCCAGATACTCGTCGCGATGCTTGGCGATCGCGGTCAGCGCATCGCGAATGGCGGCGTTCCCGTCCTCGAGATCGGTCACGTCGCTCATCGCGACCGCCGCGCTCAAAAACACGATCACGACCACGGCCACGGCCGTCAGGATTGTGAGCGACCGTTTCGTGCGCGGGGCCAGCCGCTCCCACTCGCCCTGGAAGTAGGCCAGCGGCCGGCGCACCAGCGTGGCCGCCTGTTCGCGCATCCTGCCGAACGCGCTCACGATTGCCTCCCAGGGCTCGACGCGAACGGGGTCATGGGCACTTGGTCGCCACATTGAGGGTGAACTGTTTGGCACCGCCGGACACCTCGGTGATGGCGCCCTTGGTCACCTCGTCGAAGCAATCGATCTCCTTCAGTTTGCCCGCGATCTCATCGACCGCCGCCGCCGTGTCGACCGTCCCCTTGATGAAGGTCTTCTTGGGCCGAATTTCCAGCTCGGCGACGTCCAGCTTGATCTTGTCGGCGGGCGGGACCTTCCGCGAGATCTGGTCCAGCAGGTCGAAGGCCGTCGCCTTGGGCAGCGGCGCCAACTCTTCGCGGAATCCCTTTCGCAAGAGCTCGGTCACTGCCTCGGCGTCCTCGCGCGGCTTGCCGAACAGCTCTTGCGTGGCGGTCTTGAGGTCTTTGTCCAGCGCCTTGCGTTCCGTTCGGAGGCTCGACAGCTTGGCGCCGACATCGATGCCGCCGGCCAACAGCATGGCGGCGGCCAGGGTCGCCAGGTGGCCGGCCTTCTGCCGCAGGATCGAGTAGTTCGCCCGGTAGGCGAACGGCCCGCGACGAAAATCGATCTCCCGCGAGCCCCGCGCGGCCGCCAGCGCGATCGCGCCGGCCAGCGCGTGAACGTCCGCCTCGGGCGCCCCACCCTCGTCACCCGCCGACTCGCCACCGGCACCTCCGGCACCCTCCAGGACCGCGTGCACCGACGGGTGGTGCGCCGGAATGCCCAGCTCGGCCTCCAGAAACGTCATCAGCCCGGCCAGGCGGCCGCCGCCACCCACCACCAGCAACGACGTGACATCCTGGCGAGTGCCCGCCGAGAAGCTGGCCAAGGTTTGCCGCAGCTCGCGGATCGTGGGCGCCAGCGCCTCACGCAAGACCGCGTCCAGCTTCGACAGCAGCGGGTTGTTGGCCGGCCGTCCCGGACTGGCCAGGAAGGCCTCCCCGCGCTTGGCCTGTTCGGCCCGCTCGTGATCGGCGCCGAACGCGCGTGCGATGGCGGCCGTCAGGTGGGCGCCCCCGCGCCGAATCGTCCGGGCAAACAACACGTTGCCATCGCGAATGATGCAGACGTTGGTCCGCTCGTGACCGAAGTCGAGCACCGCGCGGCAGGCGGCGATCGGCGCCGGCGCGTCGGCGACGGCCGACTCGGCCGCGAATCCGCCGGCGGACCCGGCCGGAAACAGCGATCGGTAGATGACGGGCGCCGCGTACAACGATCGCGGGTGCACCCCCTGCGCGTCAGCCGTCGCCAGGAAGGCGGCCAGCTCCTCGCGGCGCGCCGCGGCCGCCAGCACGGTGGTCCCCTCGGGCCGCTGCGCCGCGACGAGGTAATCGAACACCACGTCCTCGATCGGATTCACGATCTGGCTCTCCAGCTCGTACCCGACGACCTGATCGATCTTGCGCGCTTCCGAAAACGGCAGCTCCAGCACGCGCACGGACAGCTGATCACCGGGGAGCGCCAGGTAGGGCGTCACCTCGCCACCCAGGTGAGAGAGCGCCTCACGCGCGGCCTGCATCTGTCGCTCGAGCAGGGGGGCGTCGCCGGGCGGGACGATGATTTCGTCGACGCCGCGCAACGTGGTCTGGCGGAAGCCCGCCTCCAGCAGCGCCAGCTTGACGGAGTAGGTCCCGAGATCGATTCCGCAAACAGTGTGAGCCATGTTGGTTGTTGCTATTCCTCGCGCCAGTACTGCAGGACGCCGGCCGCCTTCTCGGACGCCGCGTTCAGGGTCAGCAGGTTCTCGATCGTGCGGCCGGTGTCGACGATGGTCGTGATCTTCTTTTTGACCCGCCCCGAGCCGCCCGTGGCGGCGACCCGGTAGACGCGCGCCGGCCCGACGTAGGCCAGGTTCCCCAGTTGCCCGGCGTCGATCTGGATCGGCCGCATCCCCTGGAACATCCGGTAGCGCGGATCGTCGGGCAAAACCGCGGTCTGCGGGTTGGCCAGCAAGCTGGTGATGGTGTTGAGGCTGTCGAATCCAGCCGTCGAGGCGCGGTCGCACAGGATGCTCGCCAGCGGATAAAGGACGGTGTCGTCGAAGACGGTCGGATCGCTGGGGGGCTTGGCCGGATCGGGCGTCGCCGCCGCGCGAATGATGCCCATCACCAGCGGCGTGCAGTCACCGGTCTCCTTGTTGCTGATCGCGCCCAGGTTGACCTTGCAGTTCGGGTCCGATGCGTAAACCGTCAGGTAGGGGGCGAACGCCTCCATGAAACCGTCGGAGACGCCGCGCACCATCTTGATCTCTTCCAGCGTGTCATAGCTGTTGTCGTGGGCCCGGTAACGGTCGGCGTGCGCGTCGTAGCGGTAGTCCTCCGAGTTGGACGAGCCCCCCTCCGGCGTGAACATCTGCTCGTCGCCGTCGGCCCAATCGATGATGGCGCGCGCCACGTCGCTCCGGGTCGCGAAGTTGCCGGTGGTGTCGGCCTCAGAGAACAGCTTGTCGAAGCGCCGCGACGACATGAGCCCCATCAGCAGCCGGTAGAGGATCTGCTGCTTGCCCCGATCCGAGGCCACGCCCGAGCCGCAGTTGATGTCGATCTTGCCGTCCTCGGCGGTGATCTGGGCGTCGAACGTACCGGACTTCAGCCCCAGGCCCGTGATCTTGGTGGTGTCCAGGCCGATGAGGCTCCCCAGGCCCGCCACGTCTTCTTTCGAGCCGCTGAAAAAGCCCATCAACATGCTGGCGTAGTCGGTGACGCGCAGGCTGAACCCCAGCGACGGCGCCGCCGACTGCGTGCCCGCCGCCGCGCCGCTGTTTCCGTTGGCGCCGTTGGTACCACTCCCGGTTGCCTGGCTCAGCATCTTCTGCAGCTGGCCCATGACCGGATCGATGTACTGCTGCTGAATCTTGATCAGCAGGCGCGCCAGGTTCACCGAGGACCGCGCCAAGTAGTGCGCGCGCAGCTCGTCGCGCGCGTTGGCCGCCTGGGCGGCGTCCACGCTGGTGCCGTAGGTGAACTCGCCGATGATCGAGATCATCAGCGCCAGCCAGGTGATGACGATCAGCATCGCCACGCCACGCTGGCGATTGGTTCTCGGCACGCGCGGCGCCGTCCGCCACTTCCGAAGACGCTCCAACAAGGTCATTGCCGCACCGGCCGGTAATCGACCTTCTCGGTCATCTGGATGCGCGCGTCGGTCGTGTAAGAGACCTCCTGTCCCCGCTCGTCGAGGACCGTCAGCGTGATGCGCACGTGGGTCGGCAGGTACTGGGGGCCGCTGGCGTTCAGCGTGCTCCAGTCATTGACCCACTCTTTCAGCTTGTGGTCGTAGTACGAGAACTTCACGCGCGCGACGTCGGGGCAAAGGACGTACGCTTCGCCCGCCAGGTCGGCCGGTGCCTCGGCCTGCAGGCGGCGCGTTTCGCGGCGCATCAGGTTGAGGACGCGCCGGTCGTCCGGGTCCCGCTCGCCGTAGTAGGAGATGAGCGCGGTGTCCCCTTCGTTGAGCCCCGACCGCAGCCGCTGGTGCGCAAAGGTCGAGAACTGTAGCTCGTCGACGTCGCTGTGCGACGAGCCGACCAGGAACGTCCGCCGGTTGCTGAGCGCCGTGTTTTCGGAGCCCGACAAGTACGCCATCTCGATCTCGCGCGCCATGCGGGTCAACGCCACCCGCACCGTGTGCGTCCGCTGCTGCGCCGACTCGATGGCCTTCTTGTTGGTCACCGTCTGGCTGAACGACCCCCACATCAGCGCCGTCACGAAGCTCAGGATGGCCAGCGCCAGCATGACCTCGATCAGCGTGAACCCACGCGTGGGGGAGCGCGAGCCCTTCGCGGGGGGCGCGGGACCCTTTGAGGGTTTCGAACGAGACGACCTACGCCGCATCACCGCCCCAGCCCCTTGATCGCGTTGAGCGGGTTCGCCGACCCGCTGGCGGCGCCCGTACCGCTGGCGCCGTTCGCGGCACCCGTGCCGCTGGCGGCGGCGCCGAAGTTGTTGATGTCGGCCTTGGCGGGGTCGGTCAGGTACTGCACGACCTCGAAGCTCTGGTCCCGGCGCCCGTGCTCGTTCCAGAGCACCCGCACCGTGACCTTGCGAACCGACTCCTGCAGGCCGATGCGCACCGGCTCGATGAAGCTGCTCATCATGCTGCCCATGATGCCGGTCAGCATGGACATCGGGTCCTTGGCGTCCTTGGTGTCGTCGGTCGCCTGATCCTTCGCGCGCTGGCCCATGTCGGCCGGCAGCTCGATGCGCTCGATCGTCGTCTCCCAGCGGAATTGCGGGTACCCCAGCTCCTTGAAAGCGCCGGCCGCCGTCTCGGTCGTCTCCGAGAACCCGACGTCGAGGATCTGGTCCTCGATGTCGACCATCTTCGTTCTCGCCAGAAACGTCGCGGCGGTCGTCATCTTGGCGTGGTTCGTGGCCCGGACGTTGTTGGTGACGATCGACAGCATGACCACCAGCGTGATCGACAGGATCGCGATCGCGACCATGATCTCCAGCAGCGTGAACCCGGCCTCCGCCCTCCTCATGGCGTGACCCGGTTTCCTTCGTCGTCATAGCGGACGCCCAGGTTGGGGCGGATTTCGCGATTGTAGATCTGAACACGCCCGGTGATTGGATGGACGACCAGCGAGTAGACGTTCTCGCCCGAGTCGTCCGACAGCGTGATGATGGCCGGCTCGGTCTGCCCCAGCGGATAGAAGTACAGGTACGCGCGACCGCTGGTGACCGGATCGGTCAACCGGGGCGTGTAGACGCTGCGGATGTGCAGCTTCTTGAGGCGTACCGGCTTGAGCGCCGTCTCCTTGAACGCCGCGAAGCGGGCGTGCTTGGGACGGAAATCGCCGACGTCCAGCTTGGACATGTCGAAGCTGGTCGACGAGGAGCTGCTGCTGGCCGATGCCCAGAGCGACTTCTGCTTGTCGGCCTTCTTGCGCTGCTCCTCGTCGGCCTCCGCCTCCGCGTTCTCGCGCTTGCGCAGCTCGCCGGCCGTCTCGGCCTGATTGGGCGCGTAGAACTTGTCGTCCGACACCTCTGGCCAGTACTGGCCGTCGTTGAGGTCGATCACCAGGCGGTGGTACTTCCCGGTGATCGACGCCCGGTCGAACATGTAGCGGATCGCGCCCGACATGTGCGCGGTCGCCTCGCGCAAATCGCTCTTGGCCACCGACCGGAACCCTTTCACCCCGAGACTTGCGACGAGACCGAAGATCAACAGCACAACCATCACCTCGATCAAGGTGAAGCCGCGCTGTCTCCGGTCCCGCATGGGCTGATCCTCGACCTGCTACTGCTCCCAGGAGCGGATGTCGTCCGGAGTGCCTTCTTGCTTGTCCGGGCCGGCCGACGAGATGTCGGCGTTATCGGTGTCGTTGGTGCCCGGGCAACGGAAGGTGAAGTCCTTGCCCCACGGATCCTTGGCGTTGCCGCGGTCCAGATACTTTTGGGCGATGAGGTCGTCGACGCTCTTGGGGCAGCCGTTGTTGTCGATCATGTACTGGCTGACGCCATTCTTCACGGCCATGACACGCTGGCGGGCGATCTTGACCTGCGCCTTCTTGTACTGGCTGAACACGGCGGTGCCTACGCCCCCCGCGATGAGCGCAATGATCGCGAGCACGATCATGATCTCGATCAGGGTGAAGCCGGCCTCGGCGAGCCGCACGGAACGTCGAGCGACCCCTGTCTGGTTCTCTTGACTCTTGCGATCATTTGACTCTCCTCACTGAACGAAATTCTGCATGTCGAGAATTGGCTGCAGCACCGAAAACACGATGAAGACGACGCACAAAGCCATGCCGACGATCAGGGCCGGTGAAAGAATGGTCGTGAGGCGAGAGACCTTCCCCTCGACTTCGCGTTCGTAGGCCGTTGCGACGTTCTCCAGCATGGCCTCCAGCTGCCCCGAACGCTCGCCGACAGCCACCATGTGCACCATCAGCGACGGAAACTGGCCGGACCGCTTCAATGGTGTGGCGATGGACTCGCCCTCGCGGATGGCGTCACGCGCCTCCTCGACCACCTTTTCCAGAAGGCTGTTGTTGAGAATTTTATAATGAAATAGAGGGAGGTAAGTAAAAGGAAAGAGAAGGCGATTGCGATCATTTGACTCTCCTCACTGAACGAAATTCTGCATGTCGAGAATTGGCTGCAGCACCGAAAACACGATGAAGACCACGCACAAAGCCATGCCGACGATCAGGGCCGGCGAAAGAATGGTCGTGAGGCGAGAAACCTTCCCCTCGACTTCGCGTTCGTACGCGGTTGCGACGTTTTCCAGCATCGCCTCCAGCTGCCCCGAACGCTCGCCGACAGCCACCATGTGCACCATCAGCGACGGGAACTGGCCGGACCGCTTCAGCGGTGTGGCGATCGACTCGCCCTCGCGAATGGCGTCACGCGCCTCCTCAACCACTTTTTCGAGGATGGTGTTATTGAGCACCTTCTTCGTGATCTCGAGCGCGGTCAGCACGGGGACGCCCGCCGAGAGCATCGTCGAGAGAGTCCTGGCAAACCGCGCCACGGCGACGAACCGGACCATCGGCCCCAGCAACGGAAGCCGGAGGCGCAGTCTGTCCATCACGGCGCGCCCCTTGGGCCGCCGCGACCAACGCCGGTAACTCCAGAATGCCAATGCCCCGAGGAGGATCAGCGCCCACCAGTAACTGCCGGCCAGATCCGACGCGAAGATCAAGATGGCGGTGTTCCAGGGGAGGGTCTTGCCCATGTCCTGGAAAATCGAGGTGATCTTCGGGACCACCACCACCATGAGCACGCCCATGATGACGGTCCCCAGCAGGACCATGATGATCGGGTAGGTGAGCGCGCCCGACACCTTCGACCGCAGCGCCTGCTGCGCGTCCAAAAAGTCGGCCAGGCGCGCCAGCACCGCGTCCAGGTTGCCGGCCGCCTCACCCGAGCGGACCATGTTCGTGTAGAGCTCGGGAAAGATCGTCGGGTGCGCGTTCAGGGTGTCGGCCAGCGAGCTCCCCTCGTTGACCTTCTGGCGAATCTCCGCCAGCACCATCTGGAGCTTCTTGTTGTCCCCCTGCTCGGCCAGCGCGCCCAGCGCCTCGGCCAGCGGGACCCCGGCCTTGATCAACGTGGCCAGCTGGCGCGTGAAGGCCGCGATCTCCTGCGGCTGCACGCGCTCGAACATGGCCTTGAAGTCGATCTCGCGCTTGAAGACCGAGACCTTCTCGCCGCCGCCGCCCGTCGGACGCGCCGCCGCGCGCTGGCCGCCGGCCAGCACCTCGCGGTGTTCGGTGATGAAGACGCCGTCTTTGCGCAGCGCCTGCCGCAGCGCCTTCGGTCCGTCGGCGTCCCGCGTGCCGCTGACGGTCTTGCCCGCGGTGTTGAGCCCCTTCCAGCTATAGACCGGCACGGCCCGTCACTCCACGTCCTGGGTGGTGATCATCAGGACCTCGGCGGCGGTGGTCATGCCGGCCAGCACCTTCTGGGCGCCGTCCTCGCGCAGCGTGCGCATCCCGGCCTGCTGGCCGTGGCTCTTCACCGATTGCGCGTCCGCATTTTTGATGGTCAGCTGGCGGATCTTCTCGTCGATCGGCAAGAGCTCGTAGATCGCCGTTCGCCCCTTGTACCCGGCGCCCAGGCAAGCCGGGCAGCCGCCGTCCTTGGCCCGAAAGAGCATGCCCGGCGGCGGCACCCAGTTCTCGTCCCCCTTGAAGTAGACCCGCTTGGCCTTGCCGGCCGCGAACGCCTTGGGATCGATGCCGATGCTGAGCAGGTCCTCCGCCTCGGGCTTGTAGAGCTCGCGGCACTCCTTGCAGAGGCGCCGCACCAGGCGCTGGGCCAAGAGCGCCATCAGCGACGACGCAACCAGGAACGGCTGCACGCCCAGGTCGACCAGGCGCGTGATGGCGCCCGCCGCGTCGTTGGTGTGGATCGTCGACAACACCAGGTGGCCCGTCAGCGACGCCTGGATCGCGATCTCGGCCGTCTCGCGATCGCGGATCTCGCCGACCATGATGACGTCCGGGTCGTGACGCAGGAACGACCGCAGCCCGGCCGCGAACGTCAGGTCGATCTTCTCGTTGACGGCCGTCTGCGAGATGCCGTCCAGCTGGTACTCGACCGGGTCCTCGATGGTCAGGATGTTGAGGTCGGGCGAGTTGATCTTGGCCAGGCAGGCGTAAAGGGTGGTCGTCTTGCCCGACCCGGTCGGCCCGGTGACCAGCATGATCCCGTGCGGCCGGTGGATGAGATCGTCGATCTGCCGCAAGTGATCGTCGCCAAACCCAATGTCGGCCAGGTCGTGCAGCACCGACTCGCGGTCCAGCAAACGAATCGTCACCCGCTCGCCCGCTTTTACCGTCGGGACGGTGGCGACGCGCATGTCGATGTCCTTGCCGGCGATCTTGCGGCGGATGCGCCCGTCTTGCGGCAACCGCTTCTCTGCGATGTTGAGGCCGGCCATGATCTTCACGCGCGAGATGATCGACGGCATGAACTGCCGCGGCGCCCGCCGCGCCTCGTAAAGCACGCCGTCGATCCGGTTGCGGACGAAGACCTCTTTTTCGCCGGGCTCGATGTGGATGTCGCTGGCCCGCTCTTTGACGGCGTTGAACAGCAGCGAGTTGACCCACCGGATGATGGGCGCCTCGTCGGTGATCTCCAGGATGTCGACCAGCTCTTCGCTGCCGCCTTCATCCTCTTCGTTCTCCCCCTCGCCGAGCTCGCCGCCCTTGTCGTGCTTGCGGCCGTAGACGTCGTTGATGACCTCTAAAATGCGCTGCGACGGGACCAGAATCGGCTGCACCTCGGTCCCCAGCTGCATGCGCAGGTCGTCGAGAGCGCCCACGTCCAGCGGATCGGCGGTCGCCACCAGCGTGACGTCGCCGTCGCGCTTGACCGCCAGCAGCCGGTGCTGCTTGGCGAACCCGATCGGCACGCCGGTCGCCAGATCGGTGTCCACCTCGTCGATCTTCAGATCCGCGCTGTAGCCGATCCCCAGCTGCCGGCCCAGCGCCTGCAGCAGATCCTCTTCGGTGATCGCGCGCATGCGGATCAGGATCTCGCCCAGGCGACCGCCCTCGGTGCCTTGGGTCGCGACGGCCTGCTCGATGACGGCCGGGGTGAGGGCCGAGCCAGGCCCCCCCTTCAGCTCGAGCAACAGGTCGCCTATGCGCTTCTTGGCCATGCGTGGTTCACCTTCAGCGGGCAGGTCCGGGTGCCGGGCTGGTGGGCGCCGGCGCTGCGTTGGGCGCCGGCGTGCCGCCCGGCGACGGCGCGGCGGAACCGGGCGCCGCCTCCGCGCCGCCGCTCGGCCCAGGGCCGACCGGCAGATCCACCGGGCCCGACTCGTCCATGGCTTGCTGCCGCTGGATCCTGTCCATGTCGCCTTCTTCGCGCGCCAGCTCGCGGACCGCGCGGTTGATCTCCTCCAGCATCCCACGCTTGCGGCGATAGTCGATCTCGGACTCGATGTTCGGACGTTCTTCGCCGCCAAAACGCTCCACGAACTCGCGCCGCTCGCGCATCTTCTTTTCCAGCACGCGACGCAGATCGGACTGGTCGTTGATGACGTAGGGCGTGAGCGCAATGATGAGGTTCGTCTTCACGACGTGCTTGGTCGTGTTGCGGAAGAAGAACCCCAAAATGGGGATGTCACCCAGCAGCGGAATCTTGGTCACGCTGTTGATGATCTTGTCCGACATCAGGCCGCCGATCAGGATCGTCTGCTGATCCTTGGCGACGACGATGGTCTTGGCCGTCCGTTCGGAGGTGGACGGACCCAGGTTGCTGGATCCGGGCGCCAGCTCCGAGATCTTCTCGTCGACCTCCAGCCGAATGATGTCGTGCTCGTTGACGTGCGGGGTGAGCTTCATCTCCAGCGCGACCTTCTCGCGCTGAACCTGCGGAAACAGGTTCCCCAGGCCCAGGCCACCCAGGCCGGCTGCGCCGGCCGCCCCCGCCGCCGCGCCGCCGAGGCCGATCGTGCTGACCGGGAACGGCACCCGCTGCCCGACGGAGATCTCGCCGTCCTCGTTGTTCATGATCAGCAAGTGCGGGTTCGACAGCACGTCGACGTCGTTGTTGGTCTGCAGCGCCTTCACCAGCACGCCGAAGGACGGGATGTCGACCGTGGACGTCACCGCCGTTCCCAGGCCCGCCGCCGTGGCCGGCGACAGCACCGGACCCAGGATGCCCGCCAGCATCGTGTCGCCGAGCGCCGTCGTCGGGACCAGCGTGTTCGTGGGGTTCAGGCCACCGACGATCAAGCTGGGGCTGCTGAGGCCGAACAGGTTGTTCTGCGGCTTGACCCCGTGCCACGAGGCTCCCAGGTCCCGCGTCTTGTCCAGCGTGACCTCCAGGATCATCGCCTCGACGAACACCTGCTTGCGCGGCGAGTCCAAAAGCTCGATCACGCGCCGCAACGACTGGTAGTCCTTCAGCGACGAGACGATGATCAACGAGTTCGTCGGGCGGTCGAAGTTGATCCGCACTTCGCCTTCGAACAGAAGGTTCGCCCCCTGAAGCGGCGCGCTGGCGCCCGGCGTCGGCGCCGCCGGCGGCGGCTGGTTGTTGCTGCGCGAGCGCGTCCGCCCGCCCGCCGCTCCGGTCACCGTCACGCCGGTGACCGCGCCGATGGTCGCCGCCAGCTCGTCGCAGTTGGCGTTCTCGCAGTAATAGACGTGGATGCGCCCGTCCCCGCCCTCGATCGGCACGTCCAGGCGGTGCACCAGGGTCAGCACGCGGGCGTACGCCCGTTCGTTGGCGATGACGATCAGCTGGTTCGATCGCTCGTCTGGGATGATCTTCGAGATCATCATCTCTGTCGTCAGGTCGCCCGGCTTGATCCGATTCTGAGCGTTGGCCGGCGGCGGCGTGTTGGTGGCGCCTTTGCCGCCCAGCTTGGCCACCTGAAAGATGTCGCCCAGCTTCTGGGCCATGTCCGCCGCCGACGTGTTCTTGACCGAGATGATCCAGACGCGCTCGCCGGTGCCGGGCTGATCGATCTGCTTCAGGATCGCCATCATGCGGGACACGTTGGACGCCAGATCGGTCACGATCAGCGCCCCCTGCGGCGCGTACACGATCACGTCGCCCTGCGGCCCCTTCAGACGTCCGAAGACCTGCGCCACCTCGTTCGGGTCGGCGTTCTCGACCCGAATCAGCCGGGTGACGTAGCTCTCGTTGTTCGGGATGTCCGAATCCATCCCGAACAGCGGGATGGGCGAGGTCTTGGCGTTCGCGGTCTCGATGATGCGCAGCACCTTGCCGTCCGGCTGCACCGTCAGGCCGACCGAATCCAGGGCGCCCAGGAACAGCCGGTATGCCTCCTCGGGCGTGATCAGCTCGGGCGCGACGATCGTGACCTTCTTGCTGTTGGAAGGGATCGTGCCCGGCAGCAGGAACTGCTTGCAGGTGATCGACGAAATCCAGGAGATGAGGTCGCCCAGCTCCGTGTCCGGCTTCAGATTCAACTTCACGATGCGCTTGCCGGCCGGGAACTTCTTGCAGGAGTTGAACTCCTTTTCACCGACCACGCTGCCGCCGCTGACCTCCGTGGTCCCCGTCGCTGCGGTGGCGGCCGTCCCCGGCGGCGTGGTGGGCGTGACGGCCGGCTGGCGGCGGTTGGACCGGCGTATGGCCGGCGGCGTCCCCGTCGGTGCGACGGCCGGTGGCACCCGCACGGTCTGATTGATCCCCTCGGCGATCGCGGCTTGCGCCGCGGCACCCAGCGTCACCACCGCGGCAATGAGCGCGGCTTTCCCGATTCTGGTTTTGCTTTTCATCGAATGGTGTAGTCCATGGTGACTTTTTGACCGTTGCGCTCGAGACCGACGGAAAGGTGATTCGCCGTCTTGAGCTTCGTGTAGACCTCGAGAGCTTTGTCGGGGCTGGTCATCTCGAGGCCGTTGATGGCCGAGATGACGTCGCCGTTCTGCAACCCGATCTTCGCGAACGGCCCGTCGGGCCTGACGCTGAACAGACGGAAGCCGACCGACTTGCCGTCGCGGGTCTCGGGAACGATCCGCGCGGCGCGCGCCAGCGCCCCCATGTTCCCGAGCATCGAATCCAGGGTCGAGTGCTGGACCTCGAAGGTGTTGTTGCCGGTCTTCCGGATCCCTTTGTCCAGCTCCGCCGCCAGCGGATCTCTCGGCTCCGTGTGCTGCGGCTGGGGCGGCGGCGCGGCGCCCGGCGCCGGCGTCGCGGCATCCAGCAGCTCCAGATACTCGCGGCGGCCGCCGCCGAAGGCCAGGTAGACGCGCGTCTCCTCGATCTCATCGATGGTCGCGTCGCGGATCTTCGACCCGATGCTGTACGGGCCGGCGGTCATCGAGTCGTTGTCCCGGATGATGGCAATGGACCAGCGTGGGTCGGCGGGCTCGGGCGCGTACATGATCGCCAGCAGCTTCAGGGTCAGCGTGGTCTTCTGAAGCTCCGGGACGGGCGGAGCCCCGGCGGCCGCCGGCTGACCGAGGATCGGCGGGCAGGTCGAGCAGAAGATGTTCCGCTTGAGGATCTCCTCGACCTCCTTCGAGTAGACCGGGCCGGTGGGCTGAGCGGCGATGCGCCGGCCGGCCGGTTGGACGTTCGGGACGTTGCCGGCCATCCCCGCTTCGATCGCGGTGGCGGTCGCGCGCGCCGCAAAGATGGCGCAGACGGCGATCACGACCAAATCGACGGCGGACAGGTATTTGCGGAGCAGCGTCTCCATGGAGGACCGAAGGGACCTCTCAAGCAACGCCGGGACCAGCCGCGCGGCCGCAGAAAGCCAGTCTTTTCAGTAGGTTATCCGGAGCTACCCACGGAAGAGCGCTGCCAATTTGGCACGTCCGGGGCGGCCGGCTCAGCCTCGGAGGCGGGCTCGCCTTCGCCGCGCTCTTCTTCCAGCCGCCGGTAGATGGTCCGCGTGGCGATGCCCAGCAGCTGGGCGCACAGGCGCTTGTCTCCGCCCACATGGGCCAGGGTCGCGTGGATGACCCGGCGCTCGATCTCTTCCAGCGGTGTGCCGACCACGAACGACAGCGTCCTGCCGTCGCCGACCGCCGCGCCACCGCTGCGCACCTCGGGGGGCAGGTCGTCGATCTCGATGGCGGTTCCGCGAGACAGGACCACCGCGCGCTCGACCGTGTTCTCGAGCTCACGCACGTTGCCGGGCCAGTCGTGCCGGGCCAGCGCCTCGGCGGCCGCCCGCGAGAACCCGCTGAGATGGCGGTTGTTCCGGGCCGCGTAGCGCTGCAGGAAGTGCTCGGCCAGAAGCGGTATGTCGTCGCGCCGGTCGCGCAGCGGCGGGATGGGCACCGCGATGACGTTCAGGCGGTAATAGAGGTCCTCGCGAAAGCGCCCCTCGCGAACGGCGGCTCGCAGGTCCTGGTTGGTGGCGGCGACCAGCCGCAGATCCACCTTCAAGGTCCGGCCACCCAGCCGCTCGACCTCCCCCTCTTGCAGGACGCGCAGCAGCTTGACCTGCACGTGGGTCGGGATCTCGCCGATCTCGTCCAGAAAGAGGGTCCCGCCGTCCGCCTGCACGAACCGGCCGTCGTGCCGCTGGACCGCGCCCGTGAACGCCCCTTTTTCGTAACCGAAGAGCTCCGCCTCGAGGATCGTCTCCGGCAGCGCCGCGCAGTTCACCGGGACGAACGGCCCGTTGGCCCGCGCCGAGCTCTCGTGAATCGCGCGCGCCAGCAGCTCTTTGCCGGTGCCCGACTCGCCCAGCAGCAGCACCGTCGCCTGTGACGGCGCCGCCTGCATCACGATTTCCATTGTGCGACGCCAGGCCAACGACTGCCCGATCAGCGCGCGGCGCTTTTCGGCGGCCAGTTGCGCGCGCAGCGAACGGTTTTCCTGGACCAGCGACCGCTTCTCCATCGCCTTGCTGACCACCCGCAACAGGTGGGCCCGTTTGATGGGCTTGGTGACGAAGTCGTAGGCGCCCTGCTTCATCGCTTCGACGGCGTTCTCGACGGTGCCGTAGGCGGTCATGAGGACCGTCTCCGTCTCCGGGGCGATGCTCTTGCTGGCCCGCAGAAGGTCCATTCCCGACATGCCCGGCATCATCGAGATCCGTCAGCAGCACCGAGACCGGCTCGCGCCGCAACAGCTCCAACGCCTCGCCGCCGGAGCCGGCCGTCAGGACGCGCAACGACTCGCGTTCGAAGATCTTGTGAAGGGACTCGACGATGGAAGCCTCGTCATCGACCACCAGGATGGTCGGCGCCGTTCGGTCCGCGGGCATCAGATCCATCCCCCCAGCGCTATCAACCCGGATGCCAGCTTCCCTGAAAGGACGCAACCACCCGAATTCATTAAAGCCAATGGTACGTCAGATTGGCGAACGACGCCACTTTGCTGTCAAACTGACATCTTGCCGCGGCCTCACCGCGGCGGACTGCCAGTTTGTCATTGCGGCGGAGCGCTCTGCGCGGCGCGGGCGGCATGAGCGGGCAAGCTGATGCGGAAGGTCGTTCCCTCGCCCATTCGGCTCTCGACGTCGATCCGCCCCCCGTGCCGGTCGACGATGCCGTGCACGATCGAGAGCCCCAGCCCCGAACCCTGCCCAACGTCCTTGGTCGTGAAGAACGGGTCGAAGATGCGGGGGAGAACCTCGGGCGGAATGCCGGGGCCGTCATCGCTGACGGTGATCTCGACCCGGTCGTCCTGGCGGGCGGCCGTCACGCGAACCGTCCCGGGCTTGCCCGTTTGCCCCGCCTTGAGGGCCTGCGCGGCGTTCGTGATGAGGTTCATGAACACCTGATCGATCTGACCGGGGAACCCGGAGATGTGCAGGTCCGGTTCGATCGCCGTTTCGACCCGGACGTCGCGCAGGTGATGGCGCAAGAGGTCCAGGGTGTCATCCAGGCTGCGGGACAGGCTCAGCTCGCGCGGGAGCTGCTCGTCCCCGCGCGAGTAGTTGTGCAGGGCCTGCACGATGGCCTTGGTCCGGGCAGCGCCCCGGCGCACGACGCGCAGCATTTCGTCGGCTTCCGCGGCAGCCCGAGCGGCCGCCTCGCGGTCGGGTGCGCCGGACATCGAGCGAATCGCTTCGCCCAGCGGCTCCAGCGTGTTGATGACGGCGTTCACCGGGTTGTTGATCTCGTGCGCGATGCCGGCGACCAGCCGGCCCATCGAGGCGAGCTTCTCAGAGCGAATCAGATCGTCCTGCGCGCGGCGCAGCTTCTCCAGCGCGTCGTGCAGCTCGCGGTTGCGCTGCTCCAGCACCTCGGTGCGGCGGCGCACCTCGCGCTCGAGATCGATGTTCAACGACTCCGTGGAGCGCAACTTGTCGCGCAAGGCGCGACGCATCTCTTCGAACGCGAACGAAAGGCGACCGATCTCGTCCGCCTCGCCCGCCGGAGGCACCGGACGGGCCAGCTCGCCTCGGGCCATCTCGTCCGACCGCTCTTCCAGGGCCGCGATCGGGGTGACCATGTCGCGCACGATCAGCAGGACCAGCCCCAGCGACAGCGCCAGCGCCAGCGCGATCGATCCCAGCATCGTCCCCAGCGCCTGGCGCGGCGACAGCGCGAACAGCAGGACCAGCCCCGACGTGAAGACCGCGACGTTCGTGAAGAACAGGACCAGCTTGCCGCGCAGCGTGATCGGCGAGCGGATCTGGGCAACCGGCAGCCGGTGGCGGGCGCCGATCTGGCTCAACAACGGGCGCAGCACGTCGCGCAACAGCAGGATCTCGTAAAGACCAGTGGCCAGAAGGATCAGCGCGCTGGCGCCCAGCAGGCGGCCGGCGGTGGCGGCGTCGTACCCGCACAACCGCCGCCCGATCACCACGACGGCCACGACGCCGAAGGCACAGGCCAGCGCCTGCGATCCCGCCAGGCGGTACGGCAAGGCCTGCCCGGCACAAAACGCCGCCACCGCCTCGGGATCCTCCCGGGCAGGCGCCCGGCGGGCGGCAGCCTCGAGGTAGCGCGCGATGGGCCTGGTTCGGCGAACCAGCGACCGGTACCACAGACCCATCGGCACGATCAGCGCCGGAACGGAAAGCGCCAGCAGCGTCCCCGACTGGGCTGAGGTCATGTCCGTGAACACGGCGATGAGCGCGGCGTTGACGGCGTGGGCGGCGGCCAAGAGCGCGGAGGCGCTTTGACAGAGCCGCCGCCTGTAGCTGGCGGCGAACTCGCGCAGGGCGTCGAAGTTCGGGAAGATCGCCCGCCGCGTGCGGCCCAGGATCCGTCCCCAGAGCGCCCCCCGGGCAGCCGCGGCGCCGCCCGCGTGCAGGACGCCGATGCAGGCCAGGCCGATCGTCGAGGGCCAGGCCAAGAGCCGCCCCCAGCCCAGGCGGATGGCCAGATACACGACGGCCAGGGACCAGATCCCGAAGCGGGTGGCGGCGACCTCGACGGGCGCGCGGCGCATGGCGGCTTCGGCGGCCGCGCTTGCCGTGGGATCGAGCGGGCGGCCCGCGCGCTTGGCGTCGCGCGCCGCGACCAACGGGCGCAGCAGGTCGGCGGCGCGAACCCAGCCCGCCGCCATCGACGCGATCAAGAGCGCGCCCATCCGGAACGACTCGCCGCTGGCGCGCAGCGAATGCGCAGCCAGCGCCAGCGTGGGACCCACGATGGCCAGGATTTCGGCGGCGGTGAGCGCGACCTCGACCGCCACCAGCCGGACCGCGAATCCCGACCGGCGCCGCTCGAGGGGCGGGCGGAGCGCCTCCGCCTGAGCCGTCGTCATCGCGCCAGTATAGGGCGACGGCTGAACGCCGACGAGAGACGGTTTGCTATGCTTGCGCCCCTATGTCCTGGGAAACGATCCGCAACCTGGTTCGGGACGAGTGGTTGATCCTGTCGCTGCTGCTCGCCTGGTCCCTGGCCGGGCTGGCGGTGATCTGCGAACGGTTCTACGCGCTCTGGAACATCATCCCCAAGTCCGAGGAGTTCAAGGACCGGGTCATCGACGCCATCGCGCGGGGCGAGCTGGGCAAGGCGGCCGCCCTATCGGAGATGTCGCAGGTGCCGCTGGCCGACGTCTTCGAGCGCGGCCTGCGCGTCTATCAAAAGACGCCGCAGAAGACCACGGAAGCGGTCAACTCGCAGCGCAACGCGACGGTGCTGACGCTCAAACGCTACTTGTGGGCGCTGGGCACGGTGGGCTCGTCGGCGCCGTTCGTTGGCCTGTTCGGGACGGTGGTCGGCATCTTGAAGGCGTTCCAATCGATGTCGGTGGCGGGGACCGGCGGGTTCAAGGTCGTCTCGCAAGGGATCGCGGCCGCGCTGGTCGCGACGGCGGCCGGCCTGATGGTCGCGATCTACGCGGTCATCGCCTACAACTACTTCGTCGCGCGCATCAACAGCATCTCCATGCAGTACCGCCTCTACTGCGAAGAGTTCCTGTCGGCGCTGAGCGAGATGCCCAAGACGCGGCCGGCGGCGTCAGCCGGCCCGACGCCCGAGAGCGCGGGCACCAGCGCCGGAACCTGACGCCATGGGAATGAACGTTCAGCTCGACGACGGCGGCGGCGGCGGTGACGACGCCGACGTCGGGAACGAGTCGGTGGTCGCGGAGATCAACATCACCCCGCTGACCGACGTGTTTTTGGTGTTGCTCATCATCTTCATGGTGACCTCGACCGCCCTGGTCGAGTCCGAGGTCGCCTCGCGCGCCGGCATGAAGGTCGTGCTGCCCAAAGCCAATGCCGCGGGCCCTGTGTCGCAACGCCACACGGATCCGGTCCTGACGGTCACGAAGGGCAACGAGCTATATCTGGGCACACGCAAGGTGGACGTCGGGAACCTGGAGGCGGAGATCCGTAAGGCGCTCACGGAGGCCAATTCGGAGACGCTGCTGATCCGCGGCGACAAGAACGTCCTTTTGGGGGCCGCGGTCGACATCATGTCGACCGCCAAGAAGGCCGGCGCCAGCCACATCGCCATCCTGACCGCCCCGACCAAGTGATGCGGGCGATGTGGGGCGGTTCGCCACATGTCGAACACGAAGCGGGCGCAGAATCGCCTCACGGCGCGCCCCCTGAGGTCGTCCTGCCGGCGTAAGTCACTGATATCACGCGCGGAGCCGGAACGAGAGGGGATGGCATGCACGGTGCATCGGGGATGGCCCGCGGCACGGAAGCACTGGTGCCGCACCCAACCCCAATCAGGAGTTACACATGACGCTCGTTCGCACGATCTTCCTCGCCCTCGCCGTGATGCTCCCGACCGCCTGGACCGTTGCCAAGGCCGCTGACGCCCCCGCGGGCGACGCCGCTGGCGACACGGGCGCGAAGAAGGAGAAGAAGGCCAAGAAGTCCAAGAAGGGCGACGACGCCGAGAAGAAGGCTGGCGAAGCGAAGTAATTTCGCCTCGAGTCTCACCTAGAGACTCGAAACGAAGAGCCCCGGACCGCGCGAGCGGCCCGGGGTTTTTTTTGCCTGCTCGAGTGGCCGGCCAGATCTTCCGATTGTCTCGTGCGTCGGGGATGGCATGAACACGACCAAGGGCAGGAGCAATGCGAGGTGGACGGGTCTGTCGCTGCTGCTGGCCGGCAGCTTGGGGTGCGCGACCGTGCCGCCGGTCAGCGGGCCCGGCCTGTCGCTGAAGAAGGTCGTCATCTACCGCAACGGGGTCGGCTACTTCGAACGTGGCGGCCACGTCGATTCGGACCGCGTGCAGTTCGAGGTGCGCAAGGACGAAGTGGGCGATTTCCTGGCGACTCTGGCGGTGCTCGAACGCGGCGGCAGCTCGGTGCGGTCCGCGTCGTTCCCGCTGGAAGTGGCGGGTGATCCACCGCCTCCGCCAAGACCGGGCGATGCCAAGGCCGACAAGCGCGAGCTGCGCCACGTCGTCATGGCCCTCGATGGAAAGGAGCACGACCTGCAGGTCGGCTACATCGCTCAAACGCCCGTCTGGCGGCCGTCCTACCGGCTGGTGATCGACAGGGACGGCGCCAGCCTGCAGACCTGGGGCATCGTCCAGAACCTCTCCGGCGAGGACTGGAACGACGTCCGCCTGTCGCTGGTCGCCGAGGCGCCACTGGCGTTCGACGCCGCCCTGGGCACGCCCGTCATCCCCGATCGCCCGACGGTGAGCGACGGCGGCGACGTGATGGCGGTGGTTCCCCGCAGCGAGACGTCGCTGGCCCAGGCGGCGCCGCCGGCCCCTCCAGCGGCACCGCCGATGGCGGCACCGATGTTCGGCGGGATTGGTGGCGGCGGTGCGGGAGCCATCCCGCGCGCCGCAGCCAAGAAGAGCTACGCGCGCGCGATGGACGCCGACGAGAGCAGCCTGAAAGAGCTCGCCTCTCCGGTGGCCGAAGCGGCCAGCTACTCCCGGGCGACGCGGAATCTGGCGGCGCTGGCAGCGATCTCCGTTCAGTCCGGCACCACCCGGTACGATCTGCCGGCCGCCGTCAGCATCCCCGACAAGAGCTCGACGATGGTGATGCTGGCCGACCAGCGCATTCCAGGCCAGGTCGTCGCCCTCTACGCGCCCGACGGGGGTGTGCCGGAGTCGGCGCAACACCCGTTCCGAGTCGCGCGTTTCGTCAACAAGACTGGCGGCCTGATCGAGCGCGGGCCTCTCGCGATCTTTGCCGACGGCGCCTTCGCCGGCCAGGGGGTCACCGATGCGCTGCCCGACGGCGCCACCGCGACGGTCCCCTTCGGGCTCGATCGGCGTGTCGCCGTCGAGGTCTCACACGAGTCACGCGACGAGGGGTCGCGGCTTTACCACATCGAGGCGGGCGCGCTGACGGTGTCGCGCGACGTCGTTTCGCTGACCACCTACAAGCTGCGCAACGGCGCGGCCGAGCCGGCCACGCTGCTGATCAAGCACCCGCGCAACCCGGGGGCCCGCATGAAAAACTTCCCGCCCGGGACCGAGGACAACGTGGGCACCGGGACGGCGCTGGTGCCCGTGCAGGTGGGGGCCCGCGGCACGATCGACCTGGTGCTGGACGAGCGCCAGCAGACGACGCGCGCGCTGGACTGGCTGTCGCCGCTGGCCGACGAGGCGGTGCGCGGCTACCTGGCCGACCGCGCGGCCGACGCGACGGTCGCCCGGCAGCTGAAAGCCGCCTGGGACGTGCGCCGCGGCCTGGTCGACGCTCAGGCCGACCGGCAGAAGCTGGCGGCGACCGACGCGGAGTTGCGGCGCTCGACGGACGAGACGCGCAACAACTTGAAGGCCCTCGAGAAGAACACCGCGGCCGCCGACCTGCGCAGCAAGCTGACCGCCCGCCTGGCGGAGCAGTCCACTCAGCTGGACATCGTCGACAAGAAGATCATCGAGGCTGATCTCAGAATCAACGAGAGCCAGATCCGGTTCACCGACGCCATCCGCGCCGTCAAGCTGCTGCAACCGCTGGCCCTGCAATAGCGCCAAACCAGCCGAGCCGACGCGAATGGCTTAGACTGCCGCGCATGGCAGCCATGATGACAGCAGCGATTGCGCTGGCGGCGGCGCTGACCAGCACCGAGGCTGGCGCCGCCCCGGCCCCCGGCAAGCTGGCGCCGGAGACGTCGAAAGAGATGATGGCCTCCATCGTGGCCGTCAACAAAGCCTTGGGGCTCGAGAGCTGGCCGATGCACGACGTGAAGTCTTGCGTCGATCGCGGCGGCCAGGGGATCACCGCCAAGGACGTCACCGCCGACGAGACGCGCAAGTGCGCCGAGACCGCCATCGCCAGCGGCTTCCCGGAGCTGGGCAAGTCGTTCGTCATCGCGATCCCGATGGCGTCGATCGGACCGGTCACCGTGATGGCGCTGGGGATCGGTGACAGCGCCGCCTGGGGCGCCTACTCGTGCGACCCCGACCGCAAATGCTTGCCGGTCAAGATCGGCGGCACAGCCAAGTG
This sequence comes from uncultured Pseudomonadota bacterium, assembly GCA_963737345.1. GTDB lineage: Bacteria > Myxococcota_A > Polyangia > Fen-1088 > Fen-1088 > JADGRB01. Next base: position 1,909,163 of record CAVTSM010000003.1, read on the forward strand.
GAGCAAGCGCGTGGCCGAGCGGCAGCAGAAGGCCTGCGCCGAGACGACGACCTTGTGGTTTCCGGCCGACAAGAAGGCCTGTCCGTAGCGTGAGTGTGAAACGCCAGGACGCCAGAACGCCAGGAACCTGAAGGAGCCGGCAAGAGCTGGCAAGAGCTGGCAAGAGCTGGCAAGAGCTGGCAAGAGCTGGATCGGCCTGACGCTTGATGCCGTCAGTCGACCCAGGCGCGGGCGTTCTGGAAGAGGCGCATCCAGGGGCTGCTCTCGGGCCAGTCGGGGGGGTGCCACGAAAGCTGCAGCGTGCGGAAGACCCGTTCGGGGTGCGGCATGAAGATCGTGACGCGCCCGTCGCTGGTCGTGACGGCGGTGATGCCGTGGAACGAGCCGTTGGGGTTTTCGGGGTAGCGTTCGGTCGCGCGGCCGTCGTGGTCGACGAACCGCGCGGCGACCAGCTGTGAGGCTTCCAGCCGAGCGGCGGCCGCGTCCGACGGGAACTCGACGCGGCCCTCACCGTGCGAGACGGCGATCGGGATGCGCGACCCCTCCATCCCCGCCAGCACGATCGAAGGCGTGGGCGCGATCTCGACCAGCGACAGGCGGGCCTCGAATTGGTCGCTCCGGTTGCGGACGAAGCGCGGCCAGGCACTGGCACCGGGGACGATCTCTTTCAGGCCGGACATCATCTGGCAGCCGTTGCAGACGCCGATCGTGAACGTGTCCGGGCGCGCGAAGAACGCCGCGAACATCTCGCGTGCGCGGGCGTGGAACAGGATCGACTTGGCCCAGCCGAGACCGGCCCCCAGCACGTCGCCATAGGAGAAGCCGCCACAGGCGGCCAAACCCTTGAAGCCGGTCAGATCGCGCGCGCCACTCAGCAGATCGGTCATGTGCACGTCGACGGCTTCGAAGCCGGCCCGGTCGAACGCCGCGGCCATCTCGATCTGACCGTTCACGCCCTGTTCGCGCAGGATCGCGATCCGCGGGCGAGAGCCGCCGCGCGCGCGCGCAGGAGCCGCCACGTCTTCGGCCGGATCGAAGGTCAGGTGGGCCGAAAGGCCGGGATCGTCGGTGCGAACGCGCGCCGCCTGCTCTTCGTCGGCACAGGTCGGATCGTCGCGCAGCGCCGCGATGGCGTGGGTGGTCTCGGACCAGATGCCGCGCAGCACGGCCCGGCGCTCGTCGATCAGCAGCTTGCCCGAGGCCCGGACGATGATCCGATCGTCGCCGGCGCGCGCGGTGCCGATTCGGCGGACGGCGGTCGTCAGCCCCTGGCGTCCGAAAACATCGACGACCCGGCCCACGTCGGCCGGGCGCACGGCCACCACCGCTCCCAGCTCTTCGGAGAACAGCGCGGCCACGGCGTCACGCCCCAGCGCGCTCACGTCGACGTCCAGGCCACACCCGCTCGCAAAGGCCATCTCCAACAGTGTGACCAGGAGGCCACCGTCGCTGCGATCGTGGTAGGCAGCCAAGAGGCCGCCCGCGTTGGCGGCCTGGACGGCGGCGAAGAATCCGGCCAGCCGTGCGGGGTCGTCGACGTCGGGCGGGACGCTGCCCAGCGCGCCATGCACCTGCGCCAGCGCCGATCCGCCCATCCGGTTCTGCCCAGCGCCCAGGTCGACGAGCAGCAGGGCCGCCGATTCCAGCTCGGCGGGGATCTCGGGCGTCAGCACCCGGCGGACGTCGGTCACCGGGGCGAAGGCGGTCACCATCAAGGACAGCGGTGCGGTCACCGCTTGCGGCTGCCCGGCGGCCTGCCAGCCGGTGTGCATCGACAGGGAGTCCTTGCCGACGGGAATCGCGATCCCCAGCGCCGGGCACAGCTCGAGCCCGACGGCCCGCACGGCGTCGTAAAGCCGCGCGTCCTCGCCTGGGTAACCGGCGGCGGCCATCCAGTTGGCCGAAAGTTTGATGTCGCCCAGGCGGCCGATGGGGGCCGAAGCGATGTTGGTGATCGCCTCGCCCACCGCCAGGCGCGCCGAGGCAGCCGCGTCCAGCAGCGCGACCGGCGCCCGTTCACCCAGCGCCATCGCTTCGCCGGTCGTCACGTCGAAACCAGTCGCGGTCACGCCGGCGTCGGCAACCGGAACCTGCCAGCGGCCGACCATCTGGTCGCGCACCGACATTCCGCCGACGGTGCGGTCGCCGATGGTCACCAGGAACGTCTTGTCCGCGACGGTCGGCAACCGAAGCACGCGCCGCAGGGCGTCCGCCAGATCGACGCCGGCGGTCGCGAACGGGGCCACGGCGGCGGGCACGTGGGTGGCGTCGCGGACGGTGCGAGGGGGTTTGCCCAGCAAGACCGACAGCGGCAAGTCGATGGGCTTTTCGGCGGCCGTCCCTTTGGCCAGCGCGTCGGTGACGACCAGCTGTCCGTCGGCCGTCGCCTGACCCACCACCGCATGCGGGCAGCGCTCGCGCGCGCACAGCGCGGCGAAGGCCGACAGACGATCGGGCGCGATCGCCAGTACGTAACGCTCTTGCGCCTCGTTGCACCAGAGCTCCAGCGGCGAGAGACCGGGCTCGGCGGTCGGCACGTCGCGCAACGCGAAGCGCGCCCCCCGCCCGCTGTCGTTCACGAGCTCTGGCAGAGCGTTCGACAGCCCGCCGGCGCCGACGTCGTGAATGGACACAATGGGGTTGTCGGCGCCCAGCGCGGCGCAGCGGTCGATCACCTCCTGGCAGCGCCGCTGCATCTCCGGGTTGTCCCGCTGCACCGACGCGAAATCCAGGTCCTCGGCCGAGGCGCCCGACGCCAGCGACGATGCGGCCCCCCCGCCCAGGCCGATCAGCATGGCCGGGCCGCCCAGCACCACCACCGGGGCGCCGGGCGGGATCTCGCCCTTTCGGACCAGCTCGGACCGGACGTTGCCGAAGCCGCCCGCGATCATGATCGGCTTGTGGTAGCCGCGCACCTCGCGTCCGTTCGGCCCGCCCACCTCCATCTCGAAGGTGCGGAAGGTGCCACACAGCGCTGGGCGACCGAACTCGTTGTTGAAGGCGGCGCCGCCCAGCGGCCCCTCGATCATGATGTCCAGCGCGCTGGCGATCCGATCCGGCTTGGACGCAGGGCGCTCCCAGGGTCGAACGGCGCCCGGGAGGCGCAGATTCGACACGGCGAACCCAACCAGCCCCGCCTTGGGCCGGGCGCCCCGCCCCGTCGCGCCCTCGTCGCGGATCTCACCGCCTGATCCGGTCGCGGCACCCGGAAACGGCGAGATGGCGGTGGGGTGGTTGTGGGTCTCGACCTTCATCAGAAGGTTCACCGTCTCGCGATGGGCGGCGTAGACCCCGGTCGCCGGATCGGGCGCGAAGCGTGCCGCCACGGGGCCTTCGATGACGGCCGCGTTGTCGCGGTAGGCGGACAGCACCCCGGCCGGGCTGGCCTCGGTCGTGCGCCGGATCATCTGGAACAAAGACCGATCCTGTTTGACGCCGTCGATGATGAAGTCGGCGTTGAAGATCTTGTGCCGGCAGTGCTCGCTGTTCGCCTGCGCGAACATCATGAGCTCGACGTCGGTCGGGTCGCGCCCCATCGACCGGTAGGCCTCGACCAGGTAACTGATCTCGTCGGGCGAGAGCGCCAGGCCCAAGGATCGGTTGGCCGCGGTCAGGGCGGCCGCGCCGTCCGCGCCCAGCGCAATGTGCGCCAGCGATCTCGGCGCCCCCTGCTGGAACAGCTTCGCGCCGTCACCCACCCGATCGAGGAGCGCCTCGGTCATGCGATCGGCCAGCGCGCGGACGATCCCCGCTTCATCCGCGATCTCGCCGACGACCACATAGATGATGCCGCGCTCGATGCGGCGCACGCGTTCCAGCCCGCAGACGTGCGCGATGTCGGTGGCCTTCGACGACCAGGGCGAGATGGTGCCCAGGCGCGGCACCACGATGAGGTTCCGCCCCGACGCAACGGTGACCTTGCCGCCGGTGGTGTTGGGCGTGGGGCCATACCGCAACAGCTCTCCCAGCACCCGCGACTCTTCGGACGACAGCGACCCGTCGACGTCGACGAAGTGCAGGTAGTTGCCCGTCAGCACCCGGACGCCCGGATTCGTGCGCCGGATGGCCGCCAACTTCTTCTGCAGCCGCGCCGGAAACAGCGGGCTGCCGGGCACCACCTCGATCATGTGGCGCGGAGCCTGCTCCCTGCGGGCGGCGTGCGCAAGCCGCGAAGAACCACTACCCGGCGCCGGCCAATTGGCGAAGCACGTAGTGCAGGATGCCGCCGTGCTGGTAGTAGCCGATCTCCTGCGGCGTATCGATGCGCACCAAGGTGCGAATCTCCTTGGTGCTGCCGTCGGCGGCCTTCGCCCGGACGGTCAGCTCGCGCCCGCCCGCGAAGCCCGAGGCCAGCAACTCAGGAAGCCCGACCGTCTCGAACACTTCTTCGCCGGTCAGCCCCAGCCCGGCGACCGATTCGCCGGCGCGGAACTGCAGCGGGACGATTCCCATCCCGACCAGGTTGCTGCGGTGGATGCGCTCATAGCTCTCCGCGATGACGAACCGAACGCCCAACAGCCGCGGACCCTTGGCCGCCCAGTCGCGCGAGGACCCCGACCCGTACTCTTTGCCGGCCAGGATCAAGAGCGGCACCTTCTCGGCTGCGTACTTCTCGCTGGCGTCGAAGATCGACATGACGGCGCCGTCGGGCAGGTGGCGGGTCACGCCCCCCTCGGTGCCCGGCGCCAGCAGGTTCTTGAGCCGGACGTTGGCGAAGGTGCCGCGGACCATCACCTCGTGATTGCCGCGGCGCGCGCCGTAGCTGTTGAAGTCCTTGGGGTCGACGCCCCGCGCGACCAGGTACTGCCCGGCGGGGCCGTCCTTCTTGATGCTGCCGGCCGGTGAAATGTGGTCGGTCGTGACGCTGTCACCCAGCACCGCCAGCACACGCGCGCCGCGCAAATCGGTGACGGCCGGCGCGGTGCGCGGCATCCCCTCGAAGTACGGCGGGTGCTTGATGTAGGTCGACGACGCGTCGAACGCGTACGTGTCGCCGAGCGGCACGTCCAGCTTGCGCCAGCGCTCGTCCCCTTCGAAGACCACGCCATAAGACTTCTGGAACATCGAGGGTTGCACGGCCCGCTTCACCGTGTCGGAGATCTCTTGGTTGGTCGGCCAGATGTCGCGCAGGTAGACCGGCTGGCCGTCCTTGCTCTGGCCGACGGGCTCCTTGTCCAGGTCGATGTCGATCCGTCCGGCCAGGGCGTAGGCCACCACCAGCGGAGGCGACATGAGGTAGTTCGCGCGCACGTCGGGGTTGATGCGTCCCTCGAAGTTGCGGTTGCCGGACAGCACGCTGGCCACCACCAGATCGCGCGCGTCGATCGCGTCGGAGATGGGCTGCGGCAGCGGCCCCGAATTCCCGATGCAGGTCGTGCAGCCGTAGCCGACCGTGTTGAAGCCCAGCTTGTCGAGATAGGGCGTCAGCCCCGCCTCTGCCAGGTATTCGGTGACGACCTTCGAGCCCGGCGCCAGCGACGTCTTCACCCAGGGCTTGCTGGCCAGGCCCTTGTCGACGGCCTTCTTCGCCACCAGACCGGCCGCCACCATCACCGACGGATTCGACGTGTTCGTGCAGCTGGTGATCGCCGCGATCACCACCGAGCCGTTCTTGACCTCGGGCGCCGCGGGGGCGCTGGGGGCGAAGCCGACCGCCGTCGACTGCCCGCCGCTGGGGACGGCGCCCTTCTTCTTGGGCTTGACCAGCGACGGCAGCGCCTCTTCGAACGACCGCTTGGTCTGAAAGAGGCTCACGCGATCCTGCGGGCGCTTGGGGCCGGCCACGCTCGGCTCGACGGAAGCCAGATCCAGGTCCAGCACCGTCGTGTAGACCGCCTCTTTGGTGTGCGGGGTCTGGAACAGCCCCTGCTCGCGCGCATAGGCCTCGACCAGCTCGACCTGCGCGGGAGCGCGGCCCGAGAAGCGCAGATAGCGCAGCGTCTCGTCGTCGATCGGGAAGATGCCACAGGTCGCCCCGTACTCCGGCGCCATGTTGGCGATCGTGGCGCGGTCGGCGACCGGAAGCGCGGAGACCCCAGGACCGAAGAACTCGACCAGCTTTCCGACCACGCCCGCCTTGCGGAGGATCTGCGTGACCGTCAGGACCAGGTCGGTCGCGGTCGACCCCTCGCGCAGCTTGCCGTGCAGGCGGAACCCCACGACCTGCGGGATCAGCATCGAGAGCGGCTGCCCCAGCATGGCCGCCTCTGCTTCGATCCCGCCAACGCCCCACCCCAGCACGCCCAGGCCGTTGACCATCGTCGTGTGCGAGTCGGTGCCGACCAGGGTGTCGGGGTAGGCGCGCGCAGGCGCGTCGCCCGTCTCGGCGGTGAACACGACGCGCGCCAGGTATTCGAGGTTGACCTGATGGACGATGCCCGTATCCGGCGGAACGACGGCGAAGTTGCGGAACGCCGATTGCCCCCAGCGCAGGAAGGCGTAGCGCTCTTTGTTGCGCGAAAATTCGATCTGCGCGTTCAGCGACAGCGCCTCGGGCGTGCCGTATTCGTCGACCTGCACGGAGTGGTCGATGACCAGCTCGGCCGGGAGCAGCGGGTTGATCCGCTTCGGGTCGCCCCCCAGCTTGCCGACCGCGGCCCGCATGGCGGCCAGATCGACCACCGCGGGCACGCCAGTGAAGTCTTGCAGCAGGACGCGCGCCGGCATGAACGCGATCTCGTAGCTCGGCTCGGCCTGCGGGTCCCAGGCGGCCAACGCGCGGATGTCGGCCTCTTTGACGGACTTGCCGTCCTCGTGGCGCAGCAGGTTCTCGAGCAGCAGTCGCAGCGAGAAGGGCAGCCGCCCGGGATTGAGCCCCAGTTTCTCCACCGCCGCGAGCCGGTGAACTTCGAATTTGCGCTTGCCGACCTCGAGGGTTCCTCGACTACCGAAGCTGTTGGCCATGACTACGCCATTTTTAGATGGCCGCGCCCCGATAGTCGAGAGGTTCCCCGCGCCCCCGTCAGGGATACGACAGGAATTTGTGGGCGCGGACGTTCCGGGGGATGGTTTCGCCGGGCGGCGGGCTGTCCTGCTCGACGGTGTACGCGTCGAAACGCACGATGCGGTCCTGTACGTGTCCGGTGCGCTCTGGATACCGCAGAATCCACTCGATGAAGGCCTGGTTGTAGGCCCCCTGGTCGGGCAGCCGCTGCGAGTAGTTGAAGAAGAACGAATTGTTGTCCAGCCGGGGCGGGATGCCGGCCACGCCGGGGCTCGCATAGCGGCCGGACACCTCGCTGTACGGGTCGACGCGCCGCCCGCCCGCGGTCGTGGCATCGACGACCATGCTCATATCCGACATCGGCGCGTCGGACGCGAACATCGACCAGGCCTGGATGAGCCGCGGGTAGGCGACCAGCCGCTTGACCCACCCGGGCTCGTCCAACCGCAGCGGTTTCGGCACCGCCTGGTTGATGAACAGCGTCTCGTTCACCAGCACGATCAGCATCGCCAGCACGGCCCCTTCGCGCAGGATCCAGGCCGCGCGCCCCAGCCAGACGCGGGCGGGCGTGCGCGACTCGGCCGAAATCTCGGGCACGTACAGCGGCCCGTCCTCGGGCGGCGGCTCCGGCGCGGCGGTGCTTGCCCCGTCGCCGGCCAGCCCGAGGGCGGGTCCCCGGCGGGTCGGGATCGTGCAGGCGGCCAGGCCCAGCCAGACCGAGATCGTGCGCCGGCGCCGCGAGAAGGCGTCATAAACGAGATTGGCCACCTGCCGCAGACCGGGGACACGCAGCGGCGCCGACCAGAGCAGCCCCAGCGGCAGCGCGCGCAGCACCAGCGCCACGCCGTCAGCGCGGGTTGCCACGCGCCCGGTGGTTTGCCCCTTGCTCTGGTCGATGACCACCATGGTCCGCGACAGCAGCGCGGGCGAGGTGTCGACGCCGGCCGGCAACTCCGCCGGCAGCTCGGCGCTGGAGACCCAGCGGATCCGCTGGAACAGATCCATGCGCGCCAGCACCCGCGCGATCTGAAAGCAGACCCCGCAATCGGCGTCGAAGATGGCGGTCAGCGAGCGCTGACGGCGGCGTGCCAGCCGCCCGAAAAGCTCCCAGTCGGCTGACGTCAGCAGGAACGGCGCGTACCCGATCATGGCCCACGAGAAGATCCCCAGGTTGATGAACATCTGAAAGCCCGTGTGCAGACCGATCACGGCCAACACCGCGATCCGGCGCGTCCAGACCCGTTTCCAGGGGGACAGGATCACCCAGGGCAGCGAGGCCTCGGTCGCCAGCGCCGCGTATGACATCACGCGCGACAGGGCCGGCGTCATGTGGGGCCGCATCCAGACGCCGAACCAGGTGACCATCCGGTTCTGGTAAAGGACGTAGTGCACGGCCGAGCCGTGCATCCAGGTCGGCCCGCCCTTGTGGATCGCGTTGAAGAAGTACGCGTTCGCGAGCTGCAGCAAGATCGCGAACGCCGCCAGCGACACGATCCGGTTCGGGTCGCCGCCGGGTCCGGGATCGACCGGACCCGGAAACGGCCCCGTCAAATGGGCGGCGGTCGTCTCGCGGCGGCGGCGCAAGCTGGCGCCCAGCGCATCGACGGAGAAACGCCGCCCGAGCGGCAGAAACGACGACCAGAGCATCAGCTCCCCCAGCGTCCAGTCGCCGCCGTTTTCGACCAGCGTAACGCGTCCGTGCAGGCTCAGCACGCAGACCAGCGCCAAAAAGCGCATGAGGCGCGTCCGCCAGCCCACCAGCAGCGCCAGATAGACCAGACCGCAGATCACGAAACCCAGCGCGGCTTCCTCGGTCCGGGACGCCATGAAGAAGAACGAAAACATCCACTGCGTCGGCGGCCGCCAGAGCAGCGTGTGGTTCGGCAGCAGCCCCTCGTTCGTATAGAAGAGGCGCAACACCGGCACCCGCCGAAGTAGGTCGATGAGCAGCACGATCGCCACCACGACCCGCCCCAAGCCGGCGCTGCGCGCGTCCATCGTCAGGTACGCGTCGGCGAATTTGCGGCGGAGCTCTCTGGCGTTCATGGCCAGTGTAAGAACAAGCGTTTGGTGGGGCCGGTCGGGGCCGCGCTTCCCGGCGGCGGGCTGCCGTGCTGGACCACGTAACCACGGAAGCCGACGATTTCGTCGCCCGGGTGGCCGGTCCGGTCGGGGTAGCGAAGCATCCATTCGATCAGCGCCTGGTGATAGACGCCGCTGTCGGGGATCTTCAGCGCGTAGTCGAACACCAGCGACGAGTAACCAAGCCGAACCGGCACGTCGTCGGTCGGGACGGCCGCCACCCGCCCGAAAGCCTCATTGAAGGGATCGACGTGCCGCCCCTGGCGCGTGACGGCGTCGAACACGATCGTCTGCTCCTCGAGCGGCGCGTCCGGGGCGAACAGGCCCCAGTTCTGTCTCAGGTTCGGGTACATCGTGGCCGCCGCCATCCATTCGGGGCGGTGCCGCACCTGCAGGCTGTAGGGGAGCAGGATCGGGTTCGTGGCCAGCACCTCGGCGCCGAAAATGACGAACAGCAGCGCGGCCCCGATCTCGCGGGCCCAAGCTGCGCGCGCCGCGAACCAGTCCCGCAGCGGCGTCCTGGCGCTGCCCTCCGCGACCGGCGGCGACGGCGGCCGCAAACCGGGCGGCGGGACCCCGCACGCGGCCAGCCCGAACCACGCCGAGATCGCCGTTCGATTGCGCGCGAATGCGTCGTAGGCCCGGTTGACCAGACCGCGGATCCCCGGCAGGCGCAGCGGCCAGGACCAGAGGCGGCCGAAAGGCAGCGCCGCGAAGATCTGCGCGAACCCGTCGGCGCGCGTCCAGCGCCGGTCCTTGCCCGGATCGACCACCAGGATGGTCCGCTCGAGCAGCGCGGGATCGACGCCTGCCGGCAGCGACGCCGCGCGCGCGCTGGCGACCCAGGTGAGGCGCCGGTGGACGTCCATCCGGGCCAGCACCCGGACCACCGCCCAGCAAACACCGCAATCCGCGTCGTAGACGACCGTCCGGGCCCGCCCTTTGCGCGGCACCAGGCGCACGAACAGCGCCCACTGGGCGTCGGCCAGCAGGAAGGGCAGCAGCGCCATCATCGCCGGCGAGAAGATCCCCAGATTGGCGAGGAGCGCGATCCCGACGTGCAGCCCCGCCAGCAACAACGCCGCGGCGAACCGCGTCCAGCGCCAGAACAGCGGCGTGAGGATCAGGACTGGCGCCGCTGCCTCGATCACCAGCGTGGCCTGGGTGAGGAACCGGGTCAGCGCGAACGGCGCGTGCGACCGAACCTGCAGCCCCAGCCAGGTGACGATCCGGTCCTGCCACAGCACGTAATGGACCGCCGTCCCGTCGCGCCAGGTCGGCCCGGATTTGTACGCGTAGTTGAAACCGTAGATGAGGGCGATCTGCAGCAACAGCCCCAGCGCCGCCAGCGACGTCGTGAGCCGCTGGTCGGGCGGGGGCGGACCGGCCGCCAAGTCCTCGGGCGTTTCGCGCGGGCGCGCGCGCAGGCTGGCCCGCAGCGCATCGACGGAGAACCGGCGGCCGAGCGGTAGAAACAGCGTCCAGACCAGCAGCTCGGCCAGCACGACCGTTCCCCAGTTCTCCGCGTAAATGGTGCGCTCGTGCAGGCTGGTGGCGAGCGCGAAGGACAGCACTTGAAAGACGCGCGTCCGGTAGCCCACCGTGAAGCACAGAAAGCAGACCAAGGCGACGGCGAACCAGAGCGCGGATTCCTCAGGCAGCGACGCCATGAATAGGAACGAAAACATCCGCGGCGCCACCGGGCGCCACAGGACCGTGTGGTTGGGCAGCAGCCCCAGGTTGCTGTAAAAGTCGCGAATCAGCGGCACGCGCCGCAAGAGGTCGGCGATCAGCACGACGCCAAGGACGATCCGCCCCAGCGCCAGGCTGCGGTTGTCGAGGCGCAGGTAAGTCGCCCGCAGGTGATCGGGCAAGGTCAGCTCGCGGCGGCGCGACGCCGGGCGGCCAGATCCACGCCGATCCGCCCCAACTCGAGCAGCGTGCGCCCCATCGCCGCCGGGCTCAGCTTCGAACCGGCCACGTCATGCCAGGTGTCGAGAGGCACCTCGACGATCGCCGCCAGCGGAAGTGGCTGCGCCCCGCCGCCACCCGCCAACATGCGTCCCAAAAGCTCGATGTCGAAGGCCCAGCGCGAGATGAAGGGCTGCGACAGCGCCGCCGACAGCGCCGGCGTGGCGCGGAACAGCTTCGCGCCGCACTGCGTGTCGTAGATGCGCGCCCGCAGGATCAACGAGGCCAGGCTGGCGAACACACGGCCAAGGTAGTGGCGCACCGGGCTGCGTTCGATGTCCGTGCCCAAGAGCGCGACCCGCGAGCCGAGCGCGACCTCCACGCCTGGACGCTCCAACGCCCGGGCGATCCGCGTCAGCTCGCGCGGGGGCGTCGACAGGTCGGCGTCCAGATAGCCCACGATGACGGCCCCCGCATCCAGGGCCTGGCGCATCCCGCATCGCACGGCCTCGGCCTTGCCGCCGTTGGGCTGCAGCGACAAGACACGGACGCGATCCGGGCGCGCGGACGCGATCTCCGCCAGCCGGCCCGCCGTGTCGTCCGTGGATCCGTCGTTCACGAACAGAATGTTCGCGCCGGGCCCCTCGGCAGCAAACTCCAGCAACGGCGCGGCGTCCAGACGTTGCGCCTCGTTATAGCAGGGCACCACGACGGTCAGGCGAGGCACGGCCGGTTCCATAAGCGAGGGGTCCATCTTAGACCAGATTCTCGGCTACACTGCGCGGCCGAAATGTCGGTTCCGACCTTCGACCCGTTCGCCCCCCCCCCGGCGGATGCCACGGCCCCGCCGGCGGATGCCGCGCCCTCCCCCGCGGATGCCGGCGCACCCCCGGCGGATGCCGGCGCACCCCCGGCGGATGCCTCGACCGGCCAAGACCCGGCTCCGCCCGGCGCGGTCGTGGAATCGGCCGGCGCCGGCGATCTGCCCCAGCTCGATCCTCCGTCGTTGCCACCCGCGCCCTTGCCGCCGCTGACACGGGGCCTGCGCGCGCTGGGATTCCTGACGGCCGAGGGCGCTTCCCTGGGTCTGGCCGGGTGGTTCGTGCGCGTGCACGACCGCCTGGTGCCGTACGTGGCGAACAACGCGCTGCCGCCGCGCGCGCGCAAATTCGTCATCGGCGACCTGGCGGCCGGCGCGCTGCTGCTCCCGCTGATCGGCCTGGTCGGCATTCTCTGGAAGCGGGTGGGCGGCCTGGCTGCCGTCGAACGGGTGGCGCGCCGGCTGGCGCCGCTGTCGCTGATTGGCCTCCTGCCCCTCTTCTTCAACTGGCAGCTCTGGTACCAGGGGCGCGAGCTGACCTTCCTGGCGCTGGTGTCGGTGTTTCTCTTGGGACTCCAGGGGCTGATGCGCGTGTCGCTGGAGGCCGGGCCCATCCTGCCAGCGCGGCTGCGCGCGCGCCTGCTGCCGTCCCTCTCGCGTGCGCTGGCGCGCCTCGGTGCCGTGCGATGGCTGCCGTTCGCGATCGTCCTCCTCGGGTGGGTGGGCTACACGATCTACTTCTCGGTGATCACGCTGCAGCACCACTTCCGGCTCGAGACGATGGGCTGGGACCTGGGAATCGAAAACAACCTGGTCTGGAACGCGGCCCACTTCAACCGCCCGCTGTTCAAGACGTCGATCATCGGCGGACCCGAGTCGACGCACCTCGGCTTTCACGAAACGTACATCTCGTACGTCATGGGCATCTTCTACCGGCTGGCGCCCCGGCCCCAGACGCTGCTGGTCTACCAGGCCGCGATGGTCGGCGGCGCCGCCCTGCCGCTCTACGCGTTCGCGCGCCGGCACGTGGGTGACTGGACGGCCTGCCTGCTCTCGATCCTGCTGCTGATGTACGCGCCGCTGCAGGGGTCCAACCTCTACGACTTCCACTACCTGCCCTTCGCCCCCTTCTTCCTGTGGTGGTGCCTCTGGGCGCTGGAATCGCGGCGCAACGTGATGGCCACGGTTGCCGTCATCCTGACCCTGGCCAACCGCGAGGACATGTCGGCGCTTCTGATGGTGGTCGGCCTGTATCTGGTCCTGACGGGCGAGCGACCGCGCGCCGGGCTGCTGGTGGCTGCCATCAGCGCCGTCTACTTCGTGGTGGTGAAGATGATCCTGATGCCCCACTTCCTGAACGGGTATCCGGCCTACATCAACCAATACGAAGGGCTGCTGCCCGAGGGTGACAACGGTTTCGGGGGCGTTCTCAAGACCGTGTTCGCCAACCCGGCGTTCACGATGACGAACCTGCTCGAACGCGACAAGCTCGTCTATCTCTTGCAGATCGTCACGCCGCTGGCGTTCTTCCCGTGGCGCCGGCCCATCGCGCTTTTGTGCGTCATCCCGGGCTTCATCTTCACGATGCTGGCGACGCACTACCCGCCGCTCATCCAGATCTCGTTCCAATACACCGCCTACTGGACGTCGTTCCTGTTCATCGCGATCGTTGCCAACCTGGCCTGGATCCGGCGCAACGAGGCGGCCGGCGCGCCGGGGGCGGCGCGCAGCCGCCGCGCCTGGCTGGTCGTCATGACGGCGGGCGTGTTGATCACGTCCTATCAGTTCGGGATCGTCCTCCAGCGGAACACCGCCTGGGGCGGCTTTTCCCCTTACCGCGTCGGCATCACCCAGGCTGATCGCACCCGGCACGACGATCTCTATTCGTTGATCGCGCGGATTCCGCAGGATGCGTCCGTCGCCGCCTCGGAGAGCATCGTCGCCCACGTCTCCAGCCGGAAGAACGCCTACTCGTTACGCGTCGCATTCAACGAGGCCGACTACGTGCTGGCGCGGCTGCCCGCGGGCGGCGACGATCGCACCCACCTGCTGGACGCGCTGCGGACCCGTCACTACGGCGTGTTGGCCGAAAAAGGGGAGTTCGTCCTGTTCAAGCACGGCCTGCCTCCCGACACTGCTCAGGTGTTCATTAGGCAGTTGGGCGGATGACCGGTTTCCTGTAAGCTAGTGCCATCGTCATGGCTTCATCCGCGCCAACCCCGAGTTACGGGCTGGGTCACCGCGCGCTCGAAATCTCAAGCATCGGGTTCGTGTTCCTGGCGCTCGGTCTCCTCGCGACGCGCATCGGGCGTGTCTTCTGGGACAACCACGCCATGTGGAGTCTGGGGACGGCGGCGCTGACCGGGTATCTGCTTGCGGACTTCATCTCCGGATTCGTGCACTGGGCGGGCGACACCATCGGCGACGCCGAGACCCCCATTTTCGGGCCGAACTTCGTGACGCCGTTTCGGTACCACCACGTCGATCCCAAAGACATCACCCGGCACGACTTCATCGAGACGAACGGCAACAACTGCATCGTGGTGACGCCGGTTCTGGGGCTGCTTTTGCTGGTGACCCCGCGGTCACCCGGGTGGTTTTTGTTCGCCTGCACGGTGGTGACGTTCACGTCCTGGTTCGTGTTCTGCACGAACCAGTTCCACAAGTGGGCGCACACGGACCGGCCGGCAGGCTGGGTGCGCGCGCTGCAGCGGGCCGGTCTCATTTTGTCGCCCGAGCACCACGCCATTCATCACGCGGCCCCGCAGGACAAGGCCTACTGCATCACCGTCGGGTGGATGAACCCGCTGCTGGATCGGATCGGCTTTTTCCGGGCCTGCGAGACGGTGATCCGCTGGGCCGTCCCCGGCGCCGTTCGCCCCGGCTGATCAGCGCGCGGCGATCGCGATCCCGATCTGTCCCAGCCAGTACAGCCCCAGCGTCAAAAATGGCGCGTGGGGGATGCGGCGCCGAAATCGGTTCAGCGCCAGGCTGCTGTCGGACGCATAGAAGAGCAGCGAGCCTGCCGCCGCGCAGACGGCATTCGGCAGCCCACCGGCCACGGTGGCGAAGGCCGCCGTGACCATCGCCGTGATCGCCGAGCCGTACGCGATGACCGCCGCGTGCTGCCCGCTGGTCTTGGGCCAGATCGCGCGCAACACCATCACCGTCAGCGTACCCGCCAGCACGGCGACGACAGCGACCAACGGCGCCCAGCTACCGACGCCAAGAAAACCCATGACGTACGCCAGATGAGCCAGCAGGAACGCCCCCAGGCCGACCATGAAGGCGCGATCGGTCCCGCTGAGGAGCGCGATGTCCCCCACGATCGACAGCGCGATGCCGGCGTCGATCCAGGCGGACAGGCGCGAGTGCGGCCACCCGACGATCCCGAACAGCAGCGCCGTCGCCAGCGGCTTGGTGATCGCTTGCAACCACCCGATGTGGCGTTCGGCGGCCAGGATGGCCAGCGCTCCGACGACGATGATGGCGACGACAGCGAGCACAGCCGACTGAGACAGCGCGGGCACGCGTTCATTTTAGACTGAGCCGTGCGCGCTGGATACCGGCGCCCGCACCATCTGACGCAGCGATCTCGCCGCTGGCCGCCCTCGACACCGTCGCTACCATGAATGGGGCAAACAGATCGAACTGTGACGTCAACGGACGAGCCGGAGGGGATCCATGGCTATTTCTCTAAAGCCTGTGAGCGAGCAAGTCATTGTCATCACCGGGGCATCGAGCGGAATCGGGTTGGCCACGGCTGAAAGCGCGGCCGAGCAGGGGGCGAAGCTGGTCCTGGCGGCGCGCAGCGGCGAAACCCTGGACGAGGTGGCCGCGCGCCTGTCGCAAAACGGCGCCGAGGCGATGGCCGTCGACGCGGACGTCGCGAACCACGCCGATGTCGAGCAGATCGCGCTGGCGGCCATCGAGCGGTTCGGGCGGATCGACACCTGGGTCAACAACGCCGGGGTATCGATTTACGGGCGCCTCGATGAAGTGAGCGAAGCGGACAGCCGGCGGCTGTTCGACACGAACTTCTGGGGCGTCGTGCACGGATCGCTGGTCGCGCTCAAGCACCTGCGCACCAACGGCGGCGCGATCATCAACCTCGGCAGCGAGGTGTCCGACGCCGTGATGCCGCTGCAGGGGATGTACTCGGCGTCGAAGCACGCCGTGAAGGGGTTTACCGACGCGCTGCGGGTGGAGGTCGAAGAGGTCGACCAGGCGCCGGTGGCGATCACGCTGATTCAGCCGACCGCCGTCGACACGCCCTACCCCGAGCACGCGCGCAACTACATGGCCAAAGAGCCGAAGTTGCCCATCGACCCCATCGACCCCAGCGAGGTCGCCGAGGCGATCCTCAAGGCCGCCAGCCAGCACTCGCGCGACGTGAAGGTGGGCGGAATGTCGAAGATCAACACCACGGTGGCCAAGGTGCTGCCGAAGATGGGCGACAAGATGAGCGCCAAGATGGCCGACAAGCAAAAGCGCGACGAGGCGCCGCGTGACCCGCAAGGCGGGCTGCACGAAGCGCGCGGCGGCGGCCGCACCCACGGCCGATGACCGCGGGCAGGATGATCGACGGCTGGATGATCGAGGGCTGATCGACCGGGCCACCTCGGCCGGACTTGACGGGGAGCGGGTTGGCCTGCAGGCTGAAGGCATGCGGGCCGCCCGACGCCACCGCTGGCTGTGCGCCGTTCTTCTGGCGCCGGTGGCCATATTGGCCGTGTCGGCGTCCAGCTTTTCGGCCCTGCGCTGCACGATGTCGGGGCTGCTGGTCCCGGAGACATGCTGTCCGGCCGCTGCGGACGGAGCCCCCGCTCCCCGGGCGCCCGCCCAGCCGGCGGTGCAGCAGGCGAGCTGCTGCGAGCGCATCGTCGTTCCGAACGCCAAGGCTCCGGCCGTCGCCGCCGATCAGGCCCAGGAGTTGCCGCCCGCGAGGGCGGTCGTGGCCCTGGCCGCCCGCGCTCCCACGGAACATTTTGCCGCCGCCGAATGGACGCGGCACGGCTCCATGGTCCGGCCGCCGCCGGGCCGGTCCGCGCCCGCCTTCCTGCTGACGCACGCCTTCCTGATCTGACCGCCGCCTGACCGCCAGAGGTGGCGCGCGGCGTGTTCCCTCCCCCCGGGGGATGGGCACGGCCTGCGCGCCTGACTGTCGTCGCCAGGTTTCGCGCTGTGATGCCCGGAGGTTCAGGAATGGTCTCGCTCGTCGTCTGTCTCGCGCTCACGCCCGCTGTCCAAACCGCCCCGCCGGTTCGCCTCTCGGACCTGCTGGAGGAGGCGCGCCGCAAGAACCCGCGCATTCACGCCGCGCAGGCCCAGGTGCGCGCCGACGCCGCCGCGGTCGATGTGGCCGGCGCCCTGGATGACCCGATGGCGATGGTCCAGCTGTGGAACATGCCGGTCGACCTCTCCACCGTGCCGCTCATGGTGAATGTCACGCAGTCGCTGCCGCTGGGTGACAAACGGGGCGCACGCCGCGCCGAGGCCGGCGCGACGGCCGCCATGTCCCAGGCCGACCTGGCGACCCGCGCGCGCGACGTCGAGGCGGAGGTCGCCAAGCGCTACTTCGACCTCTTCCTGGCCGACCGCACGATCGAGGTCGACGACCAGATCGCGGCGACCCTGCGCTCGCTGGTCAGCGCGGCCGCCGCTCGGGTCTCGGCGGCCCGCGGCGAGCAGTCCGAGGTCCTGCGGGCGCAGAGCGAGGAGCTGAAGGTCGAATCGGATCGGGAGGCGGCGCGCGCGCGGCGAGCGGCAGCAGTCGCCAAGCTGGTCGCCCTTCTGGATCGTCCAGCCGGCGCCGATCTGGGCCCCACCTCGGAGCCCGGGTTGCTGCCCGGCCTGCCGCCCGTCGAGGCGCTGCGGGCGCGCGCCCTGCAACAGCGCCCCGAGCTGGCCGCCTCGCGCGCCAACATCACGGCCGCGGACGCCCGGGCGCACGCGGCGCGCGCCGCCACCGTGCCCGACCTGGGGCTGTCGGCGGGCGAGATGCACATGTTCCGCAGCGCGACTTCGCCGGCGGACTTCCTGTTCCTGGGCGTGCAGGTCAATCTGCCCGTCTTCGCGGGCAAGAACCGGGCGCGCACGGCCAGCGCCGACGCGACGCTGGAGGCGGCGCGGTCCCAGGCCCACGCCGTCGAGACCGGCGTCTTGGCCGACGTCGAGGACGCGCTGGCCGAGGTGAAGGCCGAGGCCCGGCAGACCGAGCTGCACCACCATCTGATTCCCTTGTCGCGCCAGGCGGTGGCCAGCGCGATGGGATCGTACGCGGCGGGACACGGCAGCTTCGCGTCGGTGCTGGACGCTCAACGCGATCTGCAGATGCACGCGCTGGACCTGGCGATGCACCTGGCCGCGTACGCGCAGCACCTGGCCGATCTGGAACGCGCGGTCGGCGGCGATGTCGGCCTGGTCCGGGCGGCCGAATCGGGCAGCCGCGTTTCGCACGAGGTGACGCCATGAAGCGCACCCAGTGGTTGGTGATTTTCGGACTGTCGCTGCTCGGGGTGCCCGCCTTTGCCGCGGGGCGGACCACCCGGCTGGGGGACCTCACCGTGACGGTCGCGCCGGCGCCGGACCCGCCGCGGACCGGCGAGAACCGCCTGGAGCTTGCGCTTGCCGGGCCGGGCGGCGCCGCGATCGACGACGCGAAGGTGGCGTTCGTGTGGGACATGCCGGCCATGGGTGCGATGCCCGAGATGCGCGGGCGCGGCGACGTGAAGCCCGAAGGGAACGGGCGCTACGCCATCACTTATCCGCTCTCGATGGATGGCAACTGGTTCCTGACGCTGTCGATCGAGGCGCCGGGACGGCCGCCGCAGAAGCTGAAAATGAAGGTGGCGACCGGAAGGCCCGGAATCGCGATCGAGGAGGCGGGATCCGACGCCGCCAGCGCGATCATTGTTTCGCCGGCGCGCCAGCAGCTGATCGGCGTCACCTTCGGAACCGTCGAACGGCGGCCGCTGGCGACGAGCCTGCGGGCCGCCGGACGCGTCGAGGTCGACGAGCGCAACCTGGCCGAGGTGACGCTGAAGTACGAGGCCTTCGTCCAGAAGCTATACGTGGCCGAAACCGGCAAGTCCGTCCGCCGCGGCCAACCGCTGGCGGTCCTTTACAGCCCGGACCTCCTGTCCGCCGAGGAGGAGCTGCTGGCAGCCCGGCGCGCGGGGGCGGCGGGCCCCCCCGCGAGCGGGCTGGCAAGCGGCCTCGCAAGCGGCCTCGCAAGCGGCCTCGCAAGCGGCCTCGAAAGACGGTTGGCGTACTGGGACCTTTCCCCCGCGCAGCTGCAGGCGATCGAGAAAAACGGACGGGCGGACGGCCGGGTCACCATCGTCGCGCCGGGCAGCGGCGTCGTCATCGAGAAGAACGTCGTCGAGGGGGCGCGCCTCGAGCCCGGCACCTCGCTGTACCGGATCGGCAACCTGGGGCGGGTCTGGGTGCAGGCCGCCGTCGCCGAGCGGGACGCCAGCTTCCTGTCCGTCGGCCAGCCGGCGCGAGTCCGCCTGCCGGCCCTGCCCGAGGCGCTGGACGCGCGGGTGGCCTTCGTCGCGCCGATGGTGAACGACAAGACGCGCACCATCGAGGCGCGGCTGGAGATCAACAACCCGCGGCTGGCGCTGAAGCCGGGGATGTTCGTCGACGTCCAGATCGACGCGCCGCTGGGGAGTCGACTCAGCGTCCCCGACAGCGCGTTGCTGATGTCGGGCGAGCACCGCTACGTGTTCGTGGATCGCGGCGGCGGGCGCCTGCAACCGGTGGAGGTCGAAGTCGGCGCGCAGGCCGGCGACTACGTCGAGGTCCGGTCGGGCCTGGCGGCCGGCGATCGGGTCGCGACGGGCGCGACGTTCCTGCTGTCCAGCGAGGCCAAGCTGCGCGACGTCCTGCCCCGCTGGGGGCGGACCCCGTGATCGCGGCGCTCATCGCCTGGTCGGCGCGCAACCGCCTGTTGGTGGTGCTGCTGGTCGCGATGGCGACCGGAGCCGGCGTCTGGTCGCTGCGCCAGACGCCGCTCGACGCGACGCCCGATCTGTCGGACGTGCAGGTGACGATCTACGCCGAGTGGATGGGGCGCTCGCCCGAGCTCATCGAGGATCAGGTGACGTATCCGGTGGTGACGGCGCTGGTGGGCGCGCCGCGCGTGACGGCGGTGCGCGGGCAGTCGATGTTCGGGATGTCGTTCGTCAACGTCATCTTCCAGGACGGGACCGACGTCTACTGGGCGCGCAGCCGCGTGCTGGAGTACCTGTCCAGCATCGCCGCCCGCCTGCCCCAGGGCGTGACGCCGACGCTGGGGCCGGACGCGACCGGCGTGGGGTGGGTCTTCGAGTATGCGCTGGTCGACCGCACGGGTGGCCAGTCGCTGGCGCAGCTGCAGTCGCTGCAGGATTGGACGCTCCGTTACGCGCTGCAAAGCGTGCCGGGCGTGGCGGAGGTCGCCAGCGTCGGCGGCTTCGTGCGCGAATATCAGGTCGACCTGGACCCCAACCGCTTGCAGGCGCTGCACGTCTCGCTGGCGCAGGTCAGCGACGCCGTGCGCCGATCCAACGACGAGGTCGGCGCGCGCGTGCTGGAGATTTCGGGCACGGAGCACTTCGTGCGCGGGCGCGGGTACGTCAAGAGCGCCGCGGACCTGGAAAAGGTGGTGCTGGCGGTCGAGAACGGCACCCCCGTGACGGTGCGTGACGTGGGCCGCGTGCGGCTGGGGCCGGCCCCGCGCCGGGGCCTGGCCGACCTGAACGGCGAGGGGGAGACGGTGGGAGCGGTCGTCGTCATGCGCACCGGCGAAAACGCCCTGGACGTGATCGACGCCGTCAAGGCCCGGCTGGCGGAGCTGGCGCCCACGCTGCCGGCGGGCGTCGAGGTGGTGCCGACCTACGACCGGTCGACGTTGATTCGGGCCAGCATCCACACGCTGCGGCGAACGTTGATCGAGGAGATGGTGGTCGTCGCGGTCGTGATCCTGCTGTTCCTGCTGCACGTCCGCTCGACGCTGGTGCCGGTGCTGATGCTGCCGATCGCCGTGCTGCTGGCGTTCGTCCCCATGGCCGCCCTGCACCTGGGCGCGAACATCATGAGCCTGGGCGGCATCGCGATCGCGATCGGCGCCATGGTCGACGCCGCCATCATCGTCGTCGAAAACATCCACAAGCGCCTGGAAGAGTGGGAAAGAGCCGGCCAGCCCGAGCCGCGCGCCGACGTCGTCGCGCGCGCGCTGACCGAAGTTGGGCGCCCGATCTTTTTCTCACTGCTGGTGATCACGGTGGCGTTCCTGCCCGTGTTCACGCTGGAGGGAACCGAAGGGCGGCTGTTCCGGCCGCTCGCCTACACGAAGACGCTGTCGATGGCGTGCGCGGCGCTGCTGTCGGTGACCTTGGTGCCCGCCATCGCGGCGCTGTTCATCCGGGGGCGCATTCGGCCGGAGGAGGACAACCCGCTCGCGCGCCTGCTGGTACGCCTCTACGCCCCCGTGTGCCGGCTGTCGCTGCGGTTCCGGTGGCCGATCATCATCGGCGCCGGGCTCGCGGTGGCGATCACGATCCCGCTGGCCCGGGGCCTGGGCAGCGAGTTCATGCCGCCGCTGAACGAGGGGACGCTGCTTTACATGCCCACCGCCGTGCCGGGAATGAGCGACGCCAGCGCCAGCGACGTCATCCGGCGAATGGACCGGGTCCTGAAGTCTTTTCCGGAGGTGGCCAGCGCCTTCGGCAAAGCCGGCCGCTTCTCGTCGCCCACCGATCCGGCGCCGCTGGAGATGTTCGAGACGATCGTCCAGCTGCGCCCGCCGGCCGAGTGGCCGGCCGGCGAAACCTGGGAGGCGCTGGTCTCGAAGCTGGACGCCGCCATGACCTTCACGGGCATGCCCAACGTCTGGTGGATGCCGATCCAGACCCGCACCGAGATGCTGGCCACCGGCGTCCGCAGCCCGCTGGGCATCCAGGTGCTGGGGCCCGACATCGCGGGCATCGACGCCGTCGCCCGTCAGATCGAGGCCGCGGTGCTGGACGTCCCCGGCACGCGCAGCGCCTTCGCCGAGCGGATTGGCGGCGGCCACTATCTGGACTTGGAGATCGACCGAGACGCCGCTGCCCGCTATGGGCTGAACGTCGCCGACGTGGAAGAGGCCCTGGAGACGGCGGCCGGCGGCAAGACCGTCACGACGACGGTCGAAGGTCGCGAGCGCTACCCGGTCACCATCCGGTACGCGCGCGATTTCCGGTCCAGCGTCCCCGACCTCGAGCGCATCCTGGTGACCACCGCCGGCGGCGCCCAGATCCCGCTCGGGCAGGTGGCGCGCGTGGTGTCGCGCGACGGGGCGGCCATGCTGCGCGACGAAGGGGGACGGCTTTACACCTACGTCTTCGTCGACACCACGCGCCCGATCGCCGACTACGTCGCCGACGCGCGCCGCGCCGTCGCCGCCAAGGTGAAGTTGCCGCCCGGCTATCGGCTGGATTGGGCAGGTCAGTTCCGCTACCTCGAACGCGCCAAAGGGCGCCTGGCGATCGTGGTGCCGCTGACGCTGGCGGTGATCTTCCTGCTGCTGCTGGTCAACAGCCGAAGCGCCGTCGAGTCGCTGATCGTCATGCTGGCGGTGCCGTTCTCGCTGGTGGGCGCCTTCTGGCTGCTGAGCGTGCTTGGTTACAACCTGTCCGTCGCCGTGTGGGTCGGCATCATCGCCCTGGCGGGCCTGGACGCGGAGACGGGCATCGTCATGCTGCTGTACCTGGATCTCGCCTGGCGAGAGCGGGCGCCAACCACGCGCGCCGAGGCCCGGGACGCCATCTACCACGGCGCCGTCAAACGCATCCGCCCCAAGATGATGACGGTGACGACCATCCTGGCGGGGCTGATCCCGGTCTTGGTGTCGCACGGCGCCGGCGCGGACGTCATGAAGCGCATCGCCGCACCGATGGTGGGGGGCGTCGTGACGTCGGCCTTCCTGGAGCTGCTGGTCTATCCCGCCATCTACATGGTCTGGAAGGGGCGGCGCCTGCCCGAGAGCCCGCCGCGGAGCGGCCGTTTCTCATTGAAGTGAGGATCGACCCCGCACAACCTTTTCGGATCAGCGGACCATGGAAGAGGTCAACTGTTCATTTCGTGTCGCACCGGACGTTGTCGGCGGTGCAATACATGCCGGAGACGTTTCCGGACGTTCCCAGCTGACAGGTCGGCAGCGCCGGGTCGTGGCAATCGGCGGCACCTTTACAGGTCGTCGTGCATGCGGCGAACGACCGGATGCCGTTCGAGCACGTGAAGCAGGTGGTTCCCGCCCCACAAGGCGCGCCGCAATCCGATAAGAAGGTCGTGCAGACGCCTTGCAGACATGTCACTGCCGCGGTCCCATCGAACCGCAAGGTCGAGCCGTCATCGGTCGTCGGCGCTGCTTCAGCGCATCGACAGGGCGGGTAACCAGCCTCGCACTTCGCTTCCAGCTCCTGGTATTGCGCTTGCGCGGCCTTGTTCATGCCGATGAAGTGGCGCTGCCCGCAGCAATTGGTCTGGTGTTTCGCGACGAAGCAGTCGTCCGCCGTCGAACAGGACCGACCCAGCGCCAGAACCGCCTGACAAAAACCCGCCCCACCCGCCCCGCCCTGTCCGGCAGACCCGCCGCTGGCCAGGCCACCACTGCCGCCGTGCCCTGCCGCCCCGCTGCCCCCCGAGGCGCCGCCATGACCTGCCGAGCCCCCCGTTCCCGTGGTGCCGCCGTTACCTGCCGAGCCGCCGGCTCCCGCGGCGCCGCCATGCCCTGCCGAGGCCCCGGTCCCGGCGGCTCCGCCAGCGGCGCCCGAGGCGCCCCCGGCTCCGGTCGAACCGCCCGTGGCCGCTGCCCCACCCGCTCCCCGGCCGGCATCCGCGGCCGGCCGATCCGACGAGCCGCACCCGCTCGACCAGACGCAAATCGCAACGACCGCCACCGCACGATTGATCATGGGCGGGCGGATCGAGCATCACGCGTGCCACAGCGAAAGCCCGGAGACTCGGCGAGGGGACCTGATCGCTACCGGTTACACCCTCAGAAATTCATCATCCGGTGCCACTTTCGTGAAACGGCCCGAAAGGCCACTCACCCACGTCCCAGAGCGTCGAGTGGCCGCGCGCGGCCCGCCCAAGCCGCTCGCCCGACCTGTCGGCCTCCGTTCCGCCTCGATGGACAATGGCCACCTTGATCGTCGGCTGGTGCCTTCCCGGGCACCGCATCAGGGTTTGATCTGGATCGTCGCCGAAGTGCCGGACGCGCTCACCGGAACGGTGAAGCGTCGGGTCGTCGAATTGTAGACCACTGCCCCCACGGTTCCTGACAGCGCGGTTACGGTCGGTGCCGCGGGCGCATATCCCTGCAGTGTGACGGGTCCCTCGCCGGCCGCGTATTGAACGGATACCGTGACGACCCCGTCGTCGGTCAGCGAAGACACCCGCTTCCGGGCAAGCGGCACGAACTTGTCCCGGTCTCCGAGAAATGCGATGCCCGAAGCCCCGACAGGAGCGACCACGTTGTATGCGCTCCGAAACGGCGTCGTCGCACTGGCGACGCTGCTCTTCGCGAGTGCCATCGACGCCGCCTGCGTCGCGGCGAGCACCTTGCCGGAGTCGTTGATGACGTCGTAGACGTACACCTGGCCGACATAACCGAGCTCGTTCGGGATGAACGACGCCGTTGCGCCAGACGCATCGGTGAACCCGAATACATAAGTGAAGCGCCCGCCGGGGTGTTGCGTGTACGTCGTCGCGATCGAGGCGCTCGTCGTGCGGCCCGCAATATGGTCGACCACGCTCCGGTCGAGCAGCAGGAGCGGCACGTCCGGCTTCGTGATGACGCCGTCGGGACGGATGGCCTTCTTGATGTTCGTGAAGCTCGCCGTGTTGATGGCGTCGCCGGCGCCCATCACTCCAGCGGAAAGGTTGGACAGCAACAGGTTGTCGCGTTCGCCGGTCTTGAATACGTCTGTCCAGGGCCACAGTCGCGCCGACCATGCCAGGCGCGCGCCGTAAAAATATTGGCGCCAGCGCGCGGCATCGAATCGATCGGCGCTGACGCGCGCCTGGGTCACGTTCGCGTATTTGGTGCTCTGCATGATGTGCCGGCTGACTGCCATGCAGTACTGGATCTCGAGCCCGGCGCTGGCCATGCCCGCCGCCATGTTGTCCAGGTAGGCGTCTTGATCGGTGAGATTGGATTGGTTAGGAAGGCCGTTGCGAGACAGCCAGTCCTGCTCGTACGTGATGACTCCGGACGACTTCAAGTAGTTCGCACGGTCTACCCAGAACGCCGGATCGATGACGGTATTGCCGGAGACTTGGTACTGCGACCGGTATGGACTTGCCGCGTCCAGCCATCGGTTGTGGGTGACCAGCGGGATTCCGAGCGACTGCTGGAAGGCTGCCAGGCCGCCGGGGAACAGGGTCGGCGCCGCCTGATAGGTGTAAAAGCCGCCGCTCGTGTCGGACCAGGATTGGCTAGCTCCCTTCGGGTACCACCAACTGTCGAGCTGCATGTACGCGAGCGGCACGCCGTTCTGTTGAAAGTAGCTCCTCACGTTGCGCAGCGTGGTCTGGTAATCAGACCCCGACTGCGTCTGGTAGTAGTAAGCGCCGCCGTTGTCGGTCCAATAACCGAAGTTGCGCAGGACGGTGGATGCGTCGTTGGCGGCGGGCGCCTTGCCAGAAAGTCCGAGCAGAGCTTGTCCCCAGACCTCATATGCGCGGTTGAAGCTGGTGTCGGCGACCAACATCGTGTTGACCTGAAATCCCGCCGGCAGCGTGGTGATGTCCGATTGAATGCCCGAAACGATTCCGCTGCCGGAGGTCGCCGTCTGCGTGTTGGGAAAGTGCGAAGCCCCTGAGATGATGAACGTGCTGCCCGTCCCGTCCAAATAGACGAACGGACTGTCGGCGGTGAGGTCCGTAAACGAGTACTGTACGATATCGCCCTGATAGGTGATGTGGTACGGCACCCCGGGAATGGTGGTCAGCTTCGGGAAATTGCGTGTGTTGGTGACCGGCGCCCCAGTCGATTCGCTAAAGATGACGACCGGGGTGGTGGCGTAGGTGCGAATCCGCGAATTGCGGGTCCCGCTGGCCGAATAGGTGAACGACGTCTCGCAGTAGTTGCCGAGCGAATCGGCTCCGCTGGTCGTCGATATGGCGCTTGCCGCCGCGCCCAGGTTGCCGGCGAACGTCCAGGCGGGGCTCCCAAAGGCGACCGAGTATGCGCCGCTGCCATTGACGTTGACCGCCGCGCATCCCGACGCAATGCCGGCGGGCGAGAGCGCGACCTGATCGATGGTCGCTTCATAGCTCGTGCTGCTCGCGTTCCTTCCCGTCATGGTGAAACGAATCTTGTGGCTACCGCCCGACAGGGTCGCGGTTCCCAGGGTGCATGGCCGCTGAAATGCCGCGGAGGGGGCGTACTGGTCGCACGCGAGCCCCTGGCTGACGCCGTCGATGCTCGCCTGCAGCGTGCCCCGATTCGTGTTCGCCTTGTACAGCATCGTGACGTTGTACGTGCCCGCCACCACGTTCGGCAGCGTGAGCTCCATCCAGTCGCCGACAGCGGGCGTGGCGGTGGAGAATTGCACGTAGGCGGCCGCGCTGGCGCCGCTCTCGCTGGTCACCTTGCTGCCCGCCGCCGAAGCCGTCCGTGCCAAAGACTCGGCCTCGTAGGCGGCGGGCGTGCCAGCGGCCGAGCCGCCGCTCCCACCCGTGCTGCCACCGCCGACGCCTCCTGTGCCCGAGCCTGCGGCTCCTGAACCTCCGCTCGCTGAGCCTCCGGTTCCCACGCCTGCCGTCCCCGCGCCACCTGCCGTCCCTGCGCCACCACCCGTCCCGCCCGTGCCCGAGGGCGAGAGGGAGATTTGATCGATGATCTCGAGATAGCTCGTGCTGCTCGATCTCTTCCCGACAACCGTAAAACGAATCAAATGATTGCCACTCGACAAGGCCGCTGTCCCAAGGCTGCAAGGAACTTGAAAGGCAGGCGAGGCGGCAAACTCGTCGCACGACGGCCCTTGAGTGACGCCGTCGATGCTGGCCTGCACGATGGCGCGATTGGTGTTCGATTTGTAGAGCATCGCGACGTCGTAGGTACCGGCGGCCACATTCGGCAGGGTGAACTGAATCCAGTCACCAACCGCCGCGGTGTTCGTGAATTGCACGTACGCTCCCGCGCTGGCGCCTGCCTCGGAGGTGACCTTGCTTCCTGCCGCCGACGCCGTACGCGCCAGCGTTTCCGCCTCATAGCTCGTCGACGTGAGCGCCGAGCCGATCGACTCCGTCGCGACCTCCTCACGGCGCTCAACGCACGTCAGCCATGACAACGACAAAATCGCCCACATCAGCACACGTCGCGGCTTCGGTTTACGCGCAAACACCCCGTCGTCCATCCTGTCCCCCGTCTCGGTTACGGTAACCTACGATGTCGGTTCGCCAGCGCCGCCGACAGTACACCCTCCCGAGCGCCCTCTGGCAGGTTCATTTCGCCAGAGCGGCCGAGACTTGCCGTTCGACGTGCGACGTGCGCGGGATAGGCTGTCGCCGCTTCGCTTTTGGAGTCGTCCGATGAGCGACGTGGCGACTGTCGTCGCTGCGCTGGTGTTCGTGGCGCTCCCGCGGAATCTGGCAACCGTAATGCCGGCACAGTCCCGCGCCAAGCGTTGGGGCAGAGCGCTCCTCGGGTTTTCGATGGCGGTCCTGGTTCTGCTGGCTCGAATGTCGCAGGCATCGGAATCTCCGGTCGCTCTCGATTTCCCCCCGGTCGAACGGCGCGTTTTATGTCGTCCAGGGCGGTGCTTCGTACCTCGTCAATTGTCACCGCGTGAGCGCCGCTCAGAAGTTTGCCCTCGATATCACCAAGCTCGGTCCCGGGGCTCACCGAGCGGCAGGCCTCTTGCCCAGTGATCCTTCCGCGTACTCGTCTACGGCAGCGACGTCAGCGCCCCCTGCACAGGTCGCGTTCGGTATGCCGTCGACGGGCTGGCCGATTCGTCGATCCCAAGCGGGGACGTCGTCGATCCCGCCGGCAACCACGTTGCCATCGATTGTTCCGGCCAGGGCGTGACGGTGGTGCTGGCCCACCTCCGGAAGGGCTCGGTGCGCGTGACACGGCAGACACGATCGCGGCCGGACAAATGCTCGGGTCGGTCGGACAGTCGGGCCACAGCTCCGAGCCACACCTGCGCATTCATGCTGCCCGCGAAACCGACGAACTGGGTCGGCGCGGTTTCGGCGTCCCGATGACGTTCGCAGGCCGCTTCCTCATCAAGAATGAAGTTGTCGCGGCCGGGTCGCATCGGACGGGAGGCTGAAAGCCCGCCTTCCAGACCAGTCGCCGCGGAACCTGTTAGGCTCGATGGGTGGCGCTCTCCCCGCACTTGCAACCGATCTTCGACGCCCTCCAGGCGGCGCACCCGAACGGGCTCACACTGGATGAGCTCGCCGAGGAGCTGATCCGAAAGCCCGTCAGCTATCCCGACATCGAAGAGCTCATCGGGGCACTCGAGGCGGCCGGCGTCGACCTGGAGCGGCCCGGCAGCCCGGCGCGCCCCGAGGAGCTGTCGCGCGTCCTGGATTCCGCCCGCGCCTTCGCCGCCGAGCACCGGCGACGCCCGACGGTAACCGAGCTCGCCGAACGCGCCGGTCTGTCGCCGCTGGTCGTCCGCCGGGCGCTGCATCTCGGCAAGTCGGCGGCCGCCGTCACGCCGCGTGGCACATGACGACCCGGCCCTGAAGCTCATCGAGACTGGGCATGGTCGTTTGCGGAGCTAGGTCAGTACCGAGTGATTCCAGGCGCCCCAGGTGCTCCTTCGATAGAGTGATGTCCTGCGACGCCCAGTTCTCTTCCAGGCGCTCACGTCCGAATTGAACACTTCGCCCCAGCAGCACGTCCAGCCGCGGATCCGCGGGGTGGACACTTTCAGGGCGGCGGGGGCACCTGCTCACGGCAGCGCGTATCTCACGCCGAGCATGCTCGCGCCGAACCAATCCTCGTCGTGGGTTGGCGTCACATGCACGGCAAACTGCAAGAGGACGTCAAGCGAGTCGCTGATCGAGAGCGCTGCGGCTATTGCCCCCTGGCAGTAGAGGCCGAGATGGTACGTCTCGTAGGTCCGGGCGGTTACGCCGTGCTGGCCGAAAGGTGCAGTGTAAAAGGCGTCGACCTCCGCCGCTTCGAGACCGATGCCGAAGCCCGTTTCGAGCGTCAACGCCCCATACCACCACTGCCGCCCGAGGAACGCGTGAGCTGCAAAGAGTTGCGGCCCGATCCCGCCGTATGTCCCTTCGAGCGCACCGCCGAAGATCATTCGCTGATCGTCTCGGCGCCGCAGGAGCTCGAGCTGCCAGGCGGTCACGTGCGACCACCCGGGATAGGTCGGCGGCCAAGCGCTGGTAAAGGGTTGCTCCAGGACGGCGACGATCGGCCCGATTGAGGCGCCCAGCGACCATCGGGTGGGAGCCGCTGGTTTCGGCTCGTCGGGCCGCTCGACGACCAACGGGGTCTCCCCAGTCGCGTACGCTGATCCCCCGCCCGCGCACACCATGACGCCGGTGGCGAGTAACGGTGCGCAACGACATCGCTATCCGGTCGTGTTCAACCGCGACGATCTGCGCGAGGCCGGGCGAGTCTCCGCTGCTCTTGATCGGCGCCAGGGTGCGCGTGTGAAGCTCGCCTGCGACCACCCGTCGGACCTCGCCGGCGTCGATCTCCAGTGCAGGCGGCGCCTCCACGACGACCAGCAACGGTTCATTGTCCGCGTCCGCTGGTGCGCCGGCCATGGTCAGCGCGACGCCGATGGCGAGCAACCCGCACGTCACCTTTGGTCCCTTCATACCCCCATGTCGCCCGAGCCAGGCGTTTCGTTCAACCGTTGACCTGATCCGATGCGGTGCCGGGAGCGGGGCTCGAACCCACAAGACGCTTTCGCGGCAGCGGATTTTAAGTGACCGCCCGTTGTCGCGCCCGGTAGCGTGACTCGACAACCTGCGAGGGAACGCGCGGTTCGGCCCTGGCAGCCTTGTATCCGTCGCGCCCCAAGCAACGCCATATCGATGTTGGTGGCAGACGCACTGAAGGCCGGGACTACGCCTGCGACGCCGCTTGCCGACTTCCTGAAATAGCCGCGACCGTATCATCTAGGGTGGCGTGGCAGTGCGGCACTCCGCCATCCTTGCGCTCTTGAATCATGTTAGGGATTGTCGATGGTCATCAGACGGCTGGTTCCTGCAACGTTGCCGTGGCTACTCGCGTGGGCGATCTCGTGCGCCCACCAACCCGGGCGGCTTGAAGTAGCCGAGTCGTCGGCTAGCCCGGCTGCGAGCGCGCCGCCGGGCGCTGCAGCGCCCGGCACTGCGGGTGGCTCGTTGGCAGCTGGGGGCAAGGCGCCCGCTGACGCCCTGACCGTCCCGCTACTCCGCCGAGCGCCCGATCCCGAGCCGCCCTTGCTCGCCCGTATCGGCGATCTGCCGCTCGAAAGCGGCGAGACGATCAAGGATTGTCAGGTCGAATACCGCCTGATCGGCACGGCCAACGCCGATAAATCCAACGTCGTCGTGTGGGCGACCTGGTTCGGCGGCACCACCAAAGATCTCGTAGAGCTCGTCGGTCCCGGACGGCTCGTGGACAGCACGCGCTACCAGGTGGTGCTGGTGGGAGCGCTGGCCAACGGGGTCTCTTCGTCGCCTTCCAATAGTGTGGAGCAACCCCGCAGGCGCTTTCCGGTGATCGGGATTCGCGACATGGTCGAAAGCCAGCACCGCTTGCTGACGCGGGTGCTCGGCCTCGCCCACGTGCATGCGGTGATGGGCATTTCGATGGGCGGAATGCAGACTTTTCAATGGGGCGTGTCGTATCCCAATTTCATGGACCGGATCATCCCGCTGGTTGGTTCGCCCCGGTTGGCCCCCTACGACCTGCTGCTCTGGCAAACGAATCTGGACGCCACCGAGCAGAGCCCAGAATTCGAAGGTGGAAACTACCGGACCCAGCCGGTGTTGAGCGTCGTTCAGCAGTTGGGCGATCTGAACCTGACCACGCCTGACGACTACAACCACCGGTTGACGCGTGAGCAGGTGCTGGCCGCGCATCACGCGCTCACGCCGCCACCCTTCGACGCCAACGACCGTGTCCGCCAATTGCGCGCGATGCTTGGCCACGACGTGAGCAAGGCGTTCGGCGGCTCGCTAGACGCCGCTGTCAAAGCCACCAAAGCCAAGCTGTTCGTCGTCGTGAACGAACGCGATGCCGTGGTGACGCCGGGCCCTGCGCTCGACTTTGCCAAGCGCAGCAAAGCGCCGACACTGATCCTGAAGGGGGAGTGCGGTCACCGCTCGATCAGCTGCGAACAAGGAACCATCGCCCCCCGCCTCGCTCAGTTCCTGCAGTAGGTGTTGCCGCAGTCCGTCCTCATGACGGCCGGTGGGTGGCCCGCGGTCACGGCCACCCGAAGACGCTTGATCGACGAGGTAACCTGAATCGAGAAATGGGCCGGGGCGAAGCTCACGAGCGGGTCTGCTTGCGCCGGCGCGGAATGGACATACGCTGTCTTCGGTTAGGCCCGGCTTCGGGTTGTCGCCAAATCAACCTTGGACCGGTAACCGTCGGGACCGGTACCCGAGGGAATCAACCTTGGACCGGTACCCGGGTACCCGGGGGAGCCGAATCAACCTTGGACCGGTACCCGGAAGAATTCTCGCATTCGCCTCTGGCGCCGCCACGGTTAGCGGCCCAAACATGGGCATTCTGTTAGAAGGCCGACAATGAAATCGACGAAGACGTCACCGAACGGGCCAACTCTGCCACGGATCTACTTTTCGGTCCCGACGCACTTGGCGTTGATCGCCGTACTGGGGGCGGTCGTTGTTTCATGCGGGTCCGGGACAGGCGTTGGGGGATCGGCGACCGGCGGGAGATCCGGCGCAACCGGCGGGAGATCCGGCCCAACCGGTGGAAGCGCGGCCTCGCAGGGAACCGGCGGGGCCACCGGTGGCAGCATGAATGTCGGCACCGGAGGCGCCGGCGGCAGCAGCAACTCTGCCGGTGGGGGGGGCGCCGGAGGGGGGGCCGCGCCGGGCAGGCCGCGGCCGGAGGAGCAGCCGGCACCTCGGTCGATGGCGGTCAGAGCCACCCCAACGCCGACGGAGGTGCATCCGACGCTCGCGTGGGCGGTGTCGTGGTTTCGCCCGTAATGAATGGAAAGCAGACGATCTCCGGTCCCTACAATGCGCCGCCCGAGGCGACGCGCATGCCGGGCGTCCCTCAGGCGATGCTGGACACATTTACCTTCAACACCAGCACGGTATTTCCGAACTTCAGCCGCCAGGTCGACATCTTCATCCCGGCACAATACGTCGAGGGGACGGAGGTCCCTTTCATGGTGATCCAGGACGGGGTGGAGCAGCTGACCGCGTACCACACGGATATCGTGCTCGAGAATCTCATCCATCAGAAGCGTCTACCCGTGATGGCCGCGATCTTCGTGAATCGGGGCGACAACGGGCCGGAACGGTCGCTGGAATACGACTGCCTGGACGATGACTACGCGCGCTTCATAGCCACGGAGATTCTGCCGGAAGTGCAGAAACGCCACCCCACCCTCAAGCTGACAAGCAACCCCGATGGCAGAGGATCACTCGGTAAGAGCTCGGGGGGACCGGCGGCATTCACGCTCGGTTGGCGTCATCCGGAGCTTTACCGGCGGATTGTCACGCTGAACGGCAGCTTTACGAACTTGTGCAAGGATGGTGCGGGCGCGGGCACCTATCCCAGCCTGGTGCAGATGACCGATCCTCCGAAGCCGCTGCGGGTGTACATGTTCTCGGGATCAAACGACCTCCCTGGGTTCGCCGCCGGCAACCAAGCACTAGCCGACGCGCTACAGGCCAAGGGATACGCCTGGCGCTACGTCTATGGCCAGGGTGCCGCCCACGCCAACACCTACGCCTCGTCCTTGATCGTCGAGGCGCTGCTCTGGACCTGGGCAGGCTACCCGCTGTGATTCCGGTTTGAAACCCGAAAACCCGCGCGGAGCTCGACCTCCCTACACGCGGTCATCGCTTGACGCTCGCGGGCGCTGGCCGGCACGCGGCGTCGGCGCACTCCCAGTCCTAAGTGCTTCGGCCGAGGCGTAGTGATCACGGCTGGCGCCGTGGATTTCGCGCGATGGCGAGGCGCGAGGAGTGCGCATAGCCGTAGCTATGTAAGCGACGAGCAACGAAGCCAGCGCGCGAAAGACCAAGCCAGACGTGAGCAGTACGTCTTGGTCGAGGCACTAGTATCGACGGCAGCCCGTGCGACGTTTGCCGCGACACCTTCGAAGCTTCGACACCACCGTTTCTTGCGGCGACGACCCGTCTGTCCCGAGCCCTCGGTCGTGGCGACCACCGGGCACTGCGGGTCGGGCGGATCGGGCGTGGAGGTGACGCGGCAGGACTTCGGCCGCGCTTCACGCAAACGCCGACGACTTGCGGAGGCTCAGCAGCCGTTCTCGTACCGGTTGAAGAGTTGCGCGCACGCGTCCCCGACGCCCAGCACGGCGAGGCGATCGACGCGGCCGGTGACGAGCCGGCGGCCCATCCCCAAGTATCTGGCTCCCTGAAGACGGCGTGTCCGTCGTTCAGCAGGATCGTCACCACGCCAATGGGGCCGACCGTGCCGAGGTCCGTGGTTCGGTCACCGTTGAAGTGGCAGCCGGACTGCCGACCGCGCCCGGGCACAGGTCGTGGCCCCGCTTGCGGGGGCTCGCCATTTCGTGGCACAAGGGTCGAGTGACGTTGTGGGCAGCGCTGCTGATCATCGCGTCCACGGAGCAGGTCGAGAATCTGACCATCCAATCTGACGTCGATTGTCCGGGCGCGCCGGCGGTGGCGGCTCGGATGCTCCCGCTGGTGCCGCCGCTCGCTCCGCCGGCGCGGCTGCTCATCTCGAACGGCAGCCAGCCCGGGACGCTCTCGCTGCGATTGGAACACGGTCCGAACCTGCTCGGCGGCGGCCGCCAGCTGCCGCAGGACCCGGATTGCAATGCCCTGACCGACGAAATTGCGGTGATAGCGGCGACCTGGCTGACCCTGCTTCCGCCACCCGCCAGCGACTCGCTGGATCTTCCCGCCGGTCGTGCGCCACCCCCAATGCCGTCCGGCTCCCCCACCGCAGTCGTCGCGTCGGCACCCGCGCCACCGCGCCTAACCGCAAATCGCCGGTTCGCGCTGGGGCTCGCCAGCGGTTGGCTGTTTGCGACGGCGGGCGGCGGCGCGCCGGTCGGCATGGTCGAAGGCGCGTGGACTCCCAGGCGCTGGGAACGACTGCTGGTGGGCGTTGGCGTCCAAGCCACGGGGCAATGGGAGCGTCCCCTGGCCGAGGGACAGGTGGCCTGGCGTCGCGGCGACCTCACCTTGCGTGCTGGCTGGCGCTTCGTGTGGCGACGTTTTTCAGTGATCGCCGAAGGGGGAATCCAGACGGGCCTGGTCTGGATCCGGGGGGTTGCCTTCACCACGACGCAGACGGCCACCCAACCGACGGTGGGGCCCTTCTGCGGCGTGCGCTTGAATCTGGCGCTGGGTGGCGGTGCCCTGGCTCCCCGGCTGTGGGTGGGGGCTCGGGTGGGCGCCGACCTGCTGCGGTACGTTGCGCGCGTCAACAACCTTGACGCACGCCTTCCGCTCGCCTCGGGCCAGGGGGGGCCGATGCTGGGGCTCGAATTTCCGCTGCCCGGTTGAAACATTCGCAGGGGCTCTGCACATCAACATCATTAGGACCCATGCCGACGCTGGCCGCCACCCTCGCCCGCGAAGTGCCCGACACCGAGAAGGTTTCGCTCGACTCCATCTTTCGGTCCCACGCGTCGGACGTTAACCGGTGGGCGGCCTGGCTGGGCGGCGCCCGGGTCGACCCCGACGACGTCGTCCAAGAGGTCTTTCTGGTCGTGCGGCGACGCCTGGACGACTTTCGTGGCGAAGGGCTGCGCCCATGGCTGTTCCGGATTACCGCCAACGTGGTGTCCAACCTCCGCCGCCGCGCTTGGTTCCGGCGGATCTGGAGGGAGGATTGCGGCGCGGTCTCCGAGCACCCGATTTCCGAAAAGCAATGGCCGGACGCGGGAATAGACGTCCGCGAACGCGTGGCGCTGCTGCACACGATGTTGCAGGCCCTGCCTGAGCGGGAGCGTCAGGTGCTGGTCCTGTTCGAATTGGAGGAGATGAGCGGAGCCGAGATCGCCGCCTTTCTGGACGTTCCCGCCGCGACCGTCCGGGTGTGGCTGCATCGCGCCCGGAAGGCGCTGGTTAAACGCGTGAAACCATTGATTGCTGCCGAGGCGCCATGAAACGCCATCACAACGACAGCGGGTCCGGCGGGCAGGGGGATCCCGTGCGGTGGACTGCGGCGGCGGACGGCCTGGGCCCGGAGGCGCGCTGGCTGAGGGCGGCGCTGCGGGACGCCGCCCAGACCTCATCGCAGCAGGCCTGGCCAGGCGCAGTCAAACGCGACCTGCACCGGCCAACGTGGCGCGGCAGCGCCCGCCGGTGGGCGCTGGTGGTGGGCGCGTTCCTGCTGGGCAGCACCGCCACCACCCTTGCTGCGCGCAGCGTGCTTCGTCGCTTCTCGCACCCCGCCATTTCAACCCCTGTCGCCACCGCTCACCGCCCCATTCCCCTTGGCCCTACCAAGCCGGGCGCGCGCGCCGCGCGTCCACACGCGCCGACATCAGCCCCTGCGGACATGGCGGCGGCGCTGTCCCAGAACGCCGTCGTCGAACCCGTTGCGGCTCCGCCCGTCCGGCCGGCAGCGCCGGTGCAAAGCGCGAGCTCCCCGCCTCCGCCCATCAGGCGCGTGGCACCGTCCGCGTTGGCCATGGCCACGCCTGCCGCGGCCGCACCGCGCGCACTGCCGCCGCTCAGCGGGCCGAGTTGGGGACCCAGGCCGGTCGCCGCGCCACCGTCCATTGTCGCGGATACACGTTCGCCGACCGAGCTGGCGCGGGTGCCACCTCCGTTCGTCGCAAGGCAGCCGGGGGAAACGAACGGGCCCAGCCAGGGTGGGAAAGCCGGTGGGAAAGCGACCGAGGGCCGGATGCTGAGCGAGGCGCTGTGGGACCTGCGGGTGGACGCGAACCCGCGCGCCGCCCTCAGTCGCCTCGACCGGTACGCGCGGCTCTACCCGGGGGGCCGCCTGGCCGAAGAGGCGATGATGGTCCGCGCCGAGGCGCTCTTCAGGTCGGGAGACGAGACCAAGACTTTGGAAATTCTGGACCAAGTTGCGCTCGGCGAGCGGTCGGGCGGCAACGCCTTGCTGTTGGTGCGCGGTGAATTGCGGGCCATTCGGGGCCGCTGCGGCCAAGCCCTCGACGATTTTCGATTGGTAGCGGCAGCCGCAACCCGCGATGAGGCGGCGGAGCGGGCGTTGTATGGGCATGCCGCCTGTCGCGCCCGGCTGGGCAATTCCGACCAGGCGCGCCGCGAGCTGGGCGACTATCTGCGCCAGTTCCCACACGGCAACCACCGCGCCGACGCCGAGCGGTACCTTCGCGAATCGGTGGCTCAGATACCGGCGCCCTGAAACATTTTCCGCGCCCGGGCACATGGATGACAATGAGCAGCGGCGTCGACACTTGGAGGGCTCAGCACTGCCGGCGGATCATCCTGGCCTTAGGCCTGTGCGCCGTCGCCGGGTGCGACCGCACCGTGGTGGTCGGCGAGCACGCAAATGCGGACGGAGGTCCGCCCGCGATCGGCGGGGCGGGGCAGAGGCCGGGGGGCAGCGGCGGCGGCGTGGTCATCGGCAGCGGCGGCAGCGTGGTCATCGGCAGTGGCGGCGGCGCGGTCATCGGCAGTGGCGGCAGCGGCGGTTCGGCGGTGGCCCCCGCTGATCGCACCGTTCTTCGGCGTCTGAACCGGACCGAATACAATTTCACGGTTCGCGACCTGCTGGGTCCGACAACCACTCCGGGCGACCAGCTGCCGCCCGACGATCTGAGCGCCGATGGATTCGACAGCGTCGGAGCATTCCTGGCGCTCGGCGCGAAACACATCATGACCTTGCAAAACAATGCCCTGCGGATGGTCGCCGAGCTGTATGCGCGCCCGGAGACGGACGGGTGGCGCACAAAGGTGCTGCCGTGCAAATTGACCGCGGGCGCGGAGGCGACCTGCGCGCGCCAGATCTTGACCACGTTTGCGCGGCGAGCGTTCCGGCGTCCGGCGACGGCCGCGGAGATCGACCGTTTGATGGCGCTGGTCGACAAAGCGCGCGCCGGCGCGACGTATGACGATGGGTTGCAGGCCGCGTTGTCTGCCGTGCTGGTTTCCCCGCACTTCATCTTTCGGGAAGAAACCTCGGTAGCTCCCGGAGGCACTCAGCCCAAGGCACTCAATGCGTTCGAGCTGGCCACCCGTTTGTCGTACTTCCTCTGGTCGACGATGCCCGACGATTTGCTCGCGGCCAGCGCAGACAGCGGCAAGCTGACCAGCGACCCCGCCGAGCTTGGGGCCCAGGTCGACCGGATGCTCAAGGATGAGAAGGCGTCCGCACTCACGACGCATTTTGCCTACAGCTGGTTGACCATTGATCGCGTCGATACGGTGGCGCCACCTCTGGTCGAGTACTACCCCTCCTTCGACGACGATCTCAGGATCTCCGCGAAAACCGAGACGGCCACATTCTTTTCTCACCTCATCTCCGACAATCTTCCTCTGTCGACTCTCATCGACGCGGACTTCACGTACGCCAACGCCCGCCTGGGCAAGCACTACGGCCTCAGCGTTACAGACCCGGGATTCAGCAAGGTGAGCCTGGCCGGAACCCACCGTGCGGGGCTTCTTGGCCAGACGAGCTTCTTGATGGGGACCTCGCTGCCGGACCGAACTTCTCGCGTTCGTCGGGGTGACTGGATCCTCACCCACCTCTTGTGCTCGCCCACGCAACCTGCCCCGCCCGACCTACATATGGCGACGTGGATGCAGGAGGGGTCAGACGTATCCGTCACAAACATTTTGGAAGTGCATTCGAACGACGCCGGTTGCAAAGACTGCCACCAGCTCATCAATCCGATGGGGGCCGGGTTTGAAAACTTCGATGGCATCGGGGCTTATCGCACCCTGGATTACGGCGCCGCTCTCGATACGACGGGAACCTATCCAGACGGTACCAACTTCAATGGCGCGGTCGAGCTCACGAATTTAATTGCCAAGGATCCGCGCTACGTCGCGTGCGTCACCAGCAAGCTGCTGACCTACGCCGTCGGGCGACCGTTTTCTGGCCAGTCGGGACTCGATTACGCGAAGGCAATCGCGGCGCAGGCACCGGCGGCCCAACAGCGTCAATGGCGGTCGTGGATTGCCATGGTCGCCACAAGCGAGGCGTTCCGAACGAATGGGCCTGACGCGCAATGAATTGCAAGCAAACGCATGACCAAGGAGGCAAAGCGCGATGAAATCCAGGCTGTCCAGACGGAAGTTCTTGGGCGGTGCAGCCGTCGTCATCGGCCTGCCGTACCTAGAGTCACTGGAAGCGCCCGCGCGCGCTGCCCTCGCATGCACCTCCCGGCAGCGCTTTATCGTGGGCTATGTCCCGAACGGCATACACATGCCGGCTTTCACGCCGACGACGACGGGCAAAGACTGGACGATGCCCTACATATTGGAGCCGCTGGCGAGTATCCGTAGCAAGATCGCCGTCGTGACGGGGATCGATTACCAAGACACGGCGGGGTCAGCGCCCCCCCCCGGAGACACCGCCTCGGGGACGGGCGCTTTCCTGACCATGAGGCCCGTCCACAACAACCTAAACGACCCGAATCGAACCAGCCTCGACCAACGAATCGCCGCCGACACCGCGGCCTGCAACCGACCCCTGGCCTCGCTACAGCTCGGCATCAAGACGATGGGAGACGGCTGCGATGGGGCGCCGTGCACATACTCCGAGTGCATTTCGTGGAAACAGAACACGCCTCAGTTGAATATCACCGACCCGGGCATCGCCTTTGACACCATCTTCAAAGGTTTCGATCCCTCGGCAAGCGCCGCGGAGGCCGAAAAGCGCAAAGTGAAGCAGACGAGCGTCCTCGATCACTGCCTCGCCGAGGCGAAGGCGCTCCACAGTGTGCTGGGCAAAGACGACCGGGCCAAACTGGACCAGTACGCGACGGCAATCGCAGACGTGGAGAAGCAGATCCAACAGGGTCCGATAGGCGGTTCCTGCGCCATGCCCTCGAAGACGGACCTTACCGATGATTCTCCATACCAGGATCGCGTTCCCGTCATGTTGGAGCTCATGGCGCTGGCTCTTCAGTGCGACGTCACCCGGGTTGTCACCTTCATGTTCGCACGGAGCCGCAGCAATGTTGACTTCGGCTTCCTTCCGTCAATTGGTGGGACCGGGGCGTCTCACCACGGCCTTTCGCAATATGTGAGCGCGGACGCTCCGCGAAAGCTCAAGGAAATCGACCGCTGGGAGATGCAGCAATGGGCCAACTTCCTGATTCGCCTCGATGGGATGAAAGAAGAGGACGGCAAGAGCGTTCTCGACAACAGCCTCGCCTACTTCAATAGCGAGATCTCGGACGGAAACGCTCGCGTAAAATTCGACATGCCGGTCGTGCTGGCGGGGAGCGCGGGCGGAAAATTGAAGGTCGACGGTACCCACTACAATTACTATCCCAGGATGACCTTCCCACGGCCGAACCTGGGTCCATCCTCCGGGCGCGGTTCCCCTCTGACGAAGCCCCCGGCCGGAGAGACGCCGCAGGGCATTCACGGCATCAAACTGTTCGTCTCCATCATGAATGCCTTCGGCCTCCCCGATCAAACCTTCGGTGACGGAAGCTACAGCGGTCCGATCCCCGAGTTGATGGTGTAATACTGCCCATCGCCACCGGCGCTACCGGCGCACCTGACGACTCCGCCCCGACGGGCGAAATGCCACTCCACAGGCGCAGCGACGGGCTGGCCGACGCGACTTGTTAGGCGCCGAGGACCTTCGAGATGCTGATGTCGAGTTGGCTCACCATGAGACCGACGAAGCCCTCGAACTCACTTTCCGTCAGGGACAGATGCTCCCCCAGCGACCGGCGAACGTTCTCGCGGATCTGAATCCGGGTCGAATCCAGCCACCGAGAGACTGTCGCCTGAGCCACCTGATAGACGCTGGCGATCCGGGCGACGGTGAGCCCATCCACGACGCGCATCCGCAGGATCATCCGCTGTCGGTCGTCGAGAAGATCCAGAGCCGTCCGAACCGCCCTCTCAAACTCGTCCCGATAGCGGAGGCGCATCAGTTCGAGGTCGGAGTCCCGGGTGATGGCGTTGATTTCGGCGGCGGCGCGCCGGGCGGTTCGCGCGGCGAGGTCGTCACGGTGGACTTTGCGTAGGGCCATTCGCTGCGCCGTGATACCGACGAATCCAGCCAGGGATCCGATCCCCGCGTACAAGGTCAGGGTGCCTGGTCTCGTGATGTCGCCCACCAGCAAGGTCTCCCAGAGCGTCTGGGCGAGGTCGTCAAGCGGTCCGCTGGCGATGTGTCGCACATACCGGACCACGATCGGCCAGTACTCTTTGTGCAGCCTGAAAACGGCGCGCTCGTCACCAGCCACGGCGCCGCAGGCTAGGAACAGATCCGCCGCGTGCAAACCGTCGGCGTGACCATTGATTGGAGCCCGGCAACGCGCGAGGTGCCTGGCAAACATCAGGTCATCGACCGATAGATCCGGGTGACCCGCGCGGCCTTGCACATACAGGCGTGCTATCGCGGATTCCAAGGCCGCGCAGTCGGTCGTCTCCGCGTTGCCGTGTGACAGCACCGATTGGTAACGCTCCGCCAGCCGCGGCATTCGGGGAGATGTTAACACGCGACGCCCGGGAAGTGAGGCATCATCCAGCGCGGATTCGCCATGACCTGCTTGCCCGAGCGGACGGTTCTGCACTTTGTCTCTGGGAACCTCACTCGCGCAGAGCTCGCCGTGGTCGAAGCGCATGCGCGCGAATGCGCCAGTTGCGAAAACTTGCTGTCGGCCGCCCTGGCGGCGACCTCGAGCCGCATCGTACCGGACGATGTGAAAGTCGCGGAGGACACGTCTGCACTCTTCCAGACGCTCAAAGCAGGAACCAGTGTCGACCGCTACGTCCTGCTCGCCTCGGTGGGCCAGGGGGCAATGGGCGAGGTGTACGCCGCCTACGATCTGAAGCTCGATCGGCGTGTCGCGCTCAAAGTATTGCGTCCCAGGAGCGCCGCCGACGACCAGCGCGCCGCGGCTCGGTTGCTACGTGAAGCCCATGTGATCGCGCGCCTGTCGCACCCCAACGTCATCTCCGTACACGACGTCGGGACGCTGGACGGCGGGCGGGTCTTCATCGCCATGGAGTACGTCGAGGGGATGATGCTGTCGAGTTGGTTGTCGTCCAGAGATCGGCCCCGCGACGAGATACTGGCGATTTTTCTGGATGCCGCCCGTGGTCTCGCCGCCGCTCACGCGGATGGCCTGGTTCACCGCGACTTCAAGCCGCAGAACGTGATGGTCGGGATCGACGGAACAGTCCGCGTGACCGATTTTGGGTTGGCTCGGCGTTTCGGCGCACCGGAAGCTGAGCCCGAAGATCAGGCGGAGAACGTACTGGCCCAGCATCCGATCGAGGTGAGCCTCACCCAGACGGGTGAGCTCGTCGGCACCCCGCTCTACATGGCGCCTGAGCAGTTCTTGCGTAAGCGGGTCGACGCACGAACGGACCAATTCAGCTTCTGCGTGGCCCTTTATGAGGCCCTCTACGGGACCCATCCCTTCCTCGAGAATGGGCACGGCGCGGGCGAGCTGATGGCCGCCGTCGTGAGCGGCCGAATCCGTCCAGCGCCGCCCAACAGCACCGTTCCCCTCTGGTTGCGCCACGTTTTGCTCCGCGGCCTGGCCGTAGACCCAGCGAAACGGTGGAGCTCCATGTTGTCTCTCGGTCACGCCCTCGCGCGCCGACCGGTCAGTCGGCGCCGGCGTTTGGCAGCCGCAGCCACGGCGGCGCTCGGCTCCGTGGTGATTATCGTCGCGTTGCGCGGGGCGCCGACGCCGGGCGCAATGTGTACCGCGGGACCAGCACGGCTGGCGGGCATCTGGGAACCGCACGGCGAGCCGGCCGACAAGAGTCGGAGGCGCCACGCCGTTCGATCGGCGATGCTCGCCACGGGCCTCGACTACGCGGAGGAAGCCTGGAGCCGCGTCGAGGTTCTGCTCGATCGGTACACAGGCAAGTGGTTGGACGCCTACGCGGAAGCTTGCCTGGCCACACGCGGCCGGGGCGAGCAGTCGGAGCACGTGCTCGACCTTCGGATGGCCTGCCTCGACGAACGACTCAGGGCAGTGAGAAGCC
Source organism: uncultured Pseudomonadota bacterium (assembly GCA_963737345.1). GTDB lineage: Bacteria > Myxococcota_A > Polyangia > Fen-1088 > Fen-1088 > JADGRB01. The sequence continues at coordinate 1,951,261 of CAVTSM010000003.1, forward strand.
TCACCGACGTCCTCGCCGTGGCCGACCAACCAGCGGTTGCCAGCGCCGTCGATGCAGTCAACGCGTTGCCGTCGCTCGAACGTTGTTCGGACGTGCGATTGCTCATCTCGGACGTCCCCCCTCCGCAAGACGAGGCCACGCGCCTGCGCGTCGAGGGACTGCGACAGCGGGGTGCGCGGGTCAAGGTGCTACACGACACCGGTCACAACGAACAGGCGCTCGGTGATGGGCGGAAACTGATCGAGGCGGCGCGAACGGTCGGATACCCACCGATCGTGGCCGAGCTCCTGACGATGGTCGGGGGCTTTCAACATGCAGGGGTTTATCAACCAGGCGCCGTCGAGATGCTCACGGAGGGGGTCTGGACAGCAATCCGATCGAAACGTGACGACATCGCGGCGCAAGGCGCGGCCCTGCTCTCTGGAGTAGTCGGTTACCTCCTTCACAGAAGAGCCGAAGGTGAACAATGGGCCGAACTGGCCGATGCAGTGCTCGACCGGATGGGAGGGAGGCACGACATCCTGCGAGCGTGGGTGCTTCAGAACCGGGCCGACATTCGAATGGCGGCCGGCGATCTGCCTGCGGCACTGCGCCTGACCCGGCAAGCCATGGCGCTGAAACGTAAAGCACTTCCAGCGGACCATCCGGACATCGCGGTCAGCCTGACAGCCGAGGCAGAGATCCTTGCGCGGATGGGAGAGTACGACCAGGCTCTGCAACTTGACCGTAAGGTGCAGGACATGGTCATTCGCGCGTACGGTGCCAAAAGCCCGTCCATTGCCCAGGCCTGGAGTAACTCAGGGGAGTGTTTGCTCGCGCTCAGTAAGCCTGCGCAGGCCCTATCGTTCTTTCGCGGAGCGCTCTCCAGATGGGAGGCGGCCCTCGGACCAGACCACGTCGTCCTCGCTTATCCCTTGACCGGTCTCGGCCGGGGCCTCGTCGCGCTCCAGCGCCCGAACGAGGCGCTGGAGCCCCTCAAGCGGGCGCTTCGAATTCGCGAGGCCGGCGAACCAGACCCCGCCCAGCGCGCCGAGACCCAGTTCGCGCTTGCCCAGGCCCTGTGGGCGGTGAGCGACGCCGCGGGCGCGGCGAAGATGGCACAGGCCGCCGATCGCGAATACCTCTCCGCCTCTGCTGGAAATCAGGCCCGCCTCGTGGAGGCGTGGCTTCGCGATCACCGCCGCCCCGTGTCACGACGTCGGACCTGACGACGTCCATGCAGAAGTGCGAAGCGATCAGCGCAGGTGGTATCGAAGTGGTCTGTACTGACCGCAAGATGGCCAGTTGCCCCCGGGTGACTCCAAAGTGCCGGGAGTGGGGCTCGAACCCACAAGACGCTTTCGCGTCAGCGGATTTTAAGTCAGACCCGCATGTGCTCTCCGGTTTTCTCGGAGGCGACAAGGGCCCAAAAGCCCGCGAGATCGGTCGAGAACTGGGGGTGATGGGTAGGTCCGAAAGGTCGCCAGGGCACGCCAGGTTACTGCACCGGTACTGCAGTCCACTGGCTGCGAGCCCCGTTCAAGGAGCAGTAAGGATCGGAACGTTCGCAGAGGCTGCAAGCTGCTGAAGGTTGTGACCAGCTGGACTACTCACCGGGAGCCCGGGAGCCACGAGGGCCAACACGGTTGGGAGAAACGCATTCCGTTGGACCTCGCTAACATCGATCACCACGTCGGCTAGGTGCTGGTCGGCGTGGTACGTCGAGAGCACTCCCACGTGCCGTGGCAGGCGAAGGCCCTCCTGGAAATGGCGCATTCGAGACGAGTCGAGTCGTTTGTCCTGCAGCAAAGCACGTCGGTATTCCACACCCAAGGCGAAGCGAGCCCCAAAGAAGGTGGTGATCCCCGGGAAGCAGATGTTGAGAAGGGGGCGTAGCGCGTAGATGTTGGAAAACAGGCTGGTGACCGGAAGGCGCAGCTTCTCGGGCTTCGGCACCAGCGCTGAAGAAATGGTCCACTCGTCCTTCGTCCACCAGGGCACATCTCGATTTTGCATGCCCCGTCGGAGATTCAAGGCCTTGTAGCCTTCGGGCGCCAGTTCGTCACTGTCGAACAATTCGTAGTGCGCATGTGAGCCGAGGTTGTCGTCGTGGACGTAGACGACGTCGAGGGATCCCGACTTCATCGGGAGCGGTGGGAGGTTTTGCTGGGCGGCTGGAACCTCAACGACCGCGGGAGGCTCGCTGAACCCTGTGAGAGTCACGGCGTGACCGACCGGGATCTCCCCGGCGCCGGTCGTCACCTTCCGATGCATCAACAAGACGACGGGCAAGTGAGACTCGAGGCAGCTGACCAACTTCGCCCTAAAGAGCGTCCGGTTCTCGGCCGGGACAAACCTGTCCGCGGTATAGCCGAGGCAGGAAAGGGCTGACGCCATCTGAAGTTCGTGGAGGCCATCGCTCGCGGGAAATGGGCTGTTGGCGGCCTTCGTGATCGCACTCGGGGTCGGCGTCCGATGGCCGGCCACGTGGGCGACGCGCTGAAGCGCGGACCATAGGGCGGTTGAAGCGCAGACGGCTGCCCCTACGTCCTGTTCCTGGTACGCGAGCCCGTCTACTCGCAGTCGCAGACCGCAGAGGTTCACGTGATACGGCCGCAGAACCTCGTAGTGACGCCGAGCATCGGCGGGGTAGGTCCGAAGCACGGTGCGGCCGATCGCCGCTCCTGGAAGAGGGCGGCTGACCACGAACCCGACGTAGGCGCCGTTCAGCCGAGTCTCCACTTCCGCCAGCTTGCCTTCACCGAACGCGGTCGCGATGTCACGCTCTAACTCGACTGCCTCTGTTTCGAAGAAATGTAGCCGCGCGCACGATGACTTCGGCGCGGAAAACGACCTTGAGTAGTAGCTCGTGAAGTCGTCGAGGTAGTGCCGATCGACGTAGTCCTGCTCGACGATCGCGCTACGTACCTTCAGCTCGGCCAGATAGCCCGCCAGGTACTCGACGGATGGCCGAGGTGCCTGCGGTGCGAGCTGACGAACCAGTAGGTCCCGCGAGAACGGGACAATCTCGAGCTTTGGCACCGCGGCTAGCGGTACAGCATTCTGGGCGCGATAGGGGCGGACGACGGGGCCGCTTCGGCAGCGCGACGGTCCCGCTCTCCCTCCTCTATCGCCTTGCGGATAGCCTCTTGTGTCAACCGAGGGAGCTTCTCCAGGTCTTCCGGTGACATCGGAAGGAGAATCTGCGGCATCTCTGGGTGCTTCATCAGGCCCTCCTCAACGGCATTGTTAGCCCAATCCTTGCGTCAGCCGACTGGTAAACGCGAAAAACGAACAATCTTTTACAATTTGAGCAAGACGCGGACCAGGGGGACCATCCGCGGCCGACGAAGTCATTGGATGGGCACATCGGCGCAACTGGCCGTATCCAAAGCTATTTTGGCCACCCGCCGCGACCGCCCCACGCGCAGCTTCGAATCTCGGTCCTGGTGAGCGGTAGGCTCAAGCGCGTTCCCCGGTCGGGCGCCGCGCACCGGCTACTCACACGATCATCACGATCGGGTAACTCGTCCTCGATCGCCCGCGTACCCCGACTTCCATCTTTACCATGACGGTCCTCGGCCGCCAGCACCGTCGCTGCCGGCAGTAGACTCCTGCGATGCCCCCCGATCGTCGGGCCATCGGGTTCTTTCCCGCCGTCCCGCTGGCCAAGAACCTCGAGCTCGGTGAGTGGGTCGTGGGCAGCCCGCCGCCAGAGACGGAGTGGGCACCGGGTCGGTTCCGCGAGCTGTCCGAGTCCCTGATCCGCTCCTTCGAAAAACGTGGGTTCACCGGCGGAGCATGGCTCTGGCACCGCGAGAGGGGCTTCGATGGCTCAACACCGTCCGATGAAGACATCGGAGCAATCAGAGCGGCAGTGACGTTCGCCGTGCTCGACGCGAACGATCGTCTCCCCGAAGAGGACGATGGGAACAAGGCGCTCTATCTGGCGACCACGGAGAACCCCGACCTCTTCATTCAGGCGATCGACGAAACGAGCGGCCGGATAGCCCACGAGAGGGGCGGCTTGCTCAAGCGAACGCTAGTTCTTGGCCACAAGATCGGCGGGGAAGCGCCTCCGCTCGCTGACGCTGTCCAGCCGATTCGCGAGGCCGTCCCCGTGTCGCGAAAATTGGCCAGGGCCGTCTTCGAGGCGGTCCGAAGCGGCAGTGGCCACGGACCAGCTATTGCGTCCGCGGCCGAGTGGCACCGTTCAGCGCTGGTAAATCCAACGGCAGTCACGATGGAGTACCGCCTAATCGCCCTTGAGACCGGTTTCGAGGCGCTTTTGGGCGGCAGAAACGGCCGCGCGCGCGCCGGCCTCCTGCGCAAGCTCTTCGAAGACGCTACGGCCAAGCACCGCGACCTACTGCCATGGGCCGCATTGCTCTGGTCTCCGAATGAGCGGACCGATCTCCACCGCAGCTACCGAAACCGAGACGGGGACACGATCGTCGAAACCAAGCCGCGGAGCGAGCTTGAGGACTGGTTCATGGCCCTGGTCGACGCGAGGAACGACGTCATCCACCGCGGCAAGCTGCCGACGTGGACGTACCTGCCACCTGAGGAGCATCCGATGTCTCGCTACGCCGGCTGGCTGCTCTGGAAAGGCGAGCGAATCCTCCGCGAAGCGATCAAGGCGACCCTCGGCGCCGACGTTCTGCTGTGCGGAGCCATCGCCGGTCGCGCCGTGCAAGACGCTTTCATCGAGGAGAGTCCGCAGCTCGCCGCGTCGATCCTCGCTGACGTGGCGACCTCCGTGGCTCTACCCGCCTCCGAGCCCGAACGACCTTCGAAGTCGCTACCCACCCTGCTCGCCGAGCTCGGATGCACCGACCCAAGAAGCGTCGTCGTAGAGGCCTGGCCCGGACTGGGCGCGTCACGGATGGCCAAACGTCTGGACGGCAGCGGGTGGGGGGCTCTCGAGGTGGACATCGGCATCAACCAAGCTGAACACGACGTGCTCGTCCAGGCGGGTGCCGAGGAAGCGTTGCCCGACTACTGGATGCCGTGCGAGTAGATCGTGCGCCGTTGGCGGCGATGGAACAGCGAACGCGCCGAGTCGCAGCCGCGCAACCTACCCGTGCGTCGGGATGAATATCTCGGACTGAGAGACACTTACGCGGCACCGGACTAGCGAACCGCTCGTGCCGCTGATACGGGCTTTCCCTCAAGAAGAGAATGCAACGGGCACCAGTGTGGTCTCTTCGCCTAGAAGTGAAGGAACGTATTCTTCTTCCAAACGCCACGCAGGCGATCGAACCAACCGAAAAATGGAGCCCCCCAACGAGCCGGGTACGCCGTCCGGTCCCATTTGCGCGGCCAACATGACTTCAAGAGCTGCCATCGCGCTGATCACATTCCCGAGCGTGGCCTTGGCCAAGTTCACCTCGCGATCGTGTTTCGCGGCGTGGTGATCCGCGTACCACGTGAGGCTTCCTGTCGGGTCTACTGGGTCCCACTCGCGGAAAGGAGCGATCGTCCCATATCGGGCTGACACCGCGAGGTCGACTTCCCACTCCGTAAGGCGCAAGGGGTCGATCAGTTTGCAGTACTGGTTCGTCGTGAACCTTCCGTTTCCCGGTACCGGATATTTGTTCGCCAGCAGCACCGCTCGCCAAGCGCTCTCAACCTCAGTCGAGGCGAGGATCAAGAGCTGTCTGAGCTCGTGACCGTAGGCGAACCGGTTCTCTGGCTCCGGCTCGATTGTCATGAGGACGTGCCGAAAGCGCTCTCTCAGTAGGTTCGCGGATGCGTCGGCTCCGATGAAGGCCTGGATCTCAGCTGGCGTGGGGCGCGAGAAACGCCCGCGCCAGATCCGGGGGTAACGCTCGGCCGGCAACCGCTCAGCTCGGACCACCTTTGCCTCCGGCCACTGCGCTTGAATCGCGGCGTGTACGTCCGCGTCCGATAGTGCTGGCAAGCCAGAAGCCGCCATTAACGGCTTCGGGCCGTCGCCGCTGCCATCATCGGCAAAGGGCGATTCATGCAGGATCCAAAAAACCCGGCCAGAAGGACCGTCGTAGATCCACTTTCGGCCGGGATGCAGCACATAGGGATCTGGAAGAGGCAACGGCTGGAGCCCGGGAACTATCTTCGGGTAGGGAACTCCGGGCCAGTCAAATACCCAGCAGCGCACCGGCATCTTGATACCACGAAGCCACGATCGCCTGGGGTCGGGAGCGCCGTGGATCCGCGGCAGGAGGGCCCTCCCCTGCCGCCGGGCCATTTCGGCGCCGGTCAGGCCGGCAGCAAGGTTATCCGCAACAGGCGGTGCTCGAACGCCTTGAATGAACGAGACGCTAGGAGAGAGCCCTTAGCTCGACCTTCCCTCTCTCTAGCTTCGTCTTGTCGAAACCGCGTTCGTTCAGCAGCCTCGCCGCTACCTGCCGGTTGATTTCCGCCTGGGCGCGCCCGACGCATACGGTCTCCAGAACCTCTGCGTCGAATGGGAACTCGTAGAAGGTGCGCAGCAAGGGTCCCGCGGGCACCGAACCGTCGATTTTGTCCACGAGGCCGAGATTGACCAGTCGCCATTCTTTCTCGGCCGTGAATTCGGGCCCCTTCATGGTGGCAGCGTGAGCCACCATGATGCTTCCCATAGCGTGGGCCGCCTGAAAGGCGAAAGGCACCTCCCAGTCGCGGCCACTGTAGTTGTCGGCGGCATATTGGCCGGCCTCGGTACATTTTTCGATCGCGAGCTGCACCAGGTCTTCGGTCCGCGTCTTCTGTTCACTCAGCTTGTAGACAACCTTAGCGAATGATCCCTTGAGCGGTTTGATGGCACCGGCGGGGCCATCGGCTAGTTCCTCAGCTCGAAACCTGAGAGCGAAGCCGGCTCCATTGCGACCGTACATCGCCCAGTGCCCGATCCGCCTCACGCTGTCATCCGAGGTGAAGCAGCAGATGTGAGGATCCATCTGCAGGCCCCTGGTGCCATCGGATCTCTTACCCTCAAGACTCAAGAGCATTTCTTGCCCTAGGTCTGCGAGAGTCTTCTCACCTTTTGTGCGCCGGATGATCTCGGCCCTGGCCAGGCGGATTCCATGCTTTAGCTCCTTCGGGTCATTGGACGAGAGTGCTCTGCCCAGCCGGAGCTTCTTGTCCTTCGTTATGCCCAGGAAGCCGGCGGCGTCGGTGAAGTGAACGAGGTGTTCCGGCGGCGCTCCCTTCTCGATGAGGTTATTCATGCGTTCGAACACCGGAGAAACGACCTGTGCCCACATCGCACGGAACGCGACGGAACGTTCGGGGTCAGAGACCATGGGCCATCATAGACCGGGCGTGTTTCATGACGAAGACGGTCCGAGATGCGAGATGAAGCGCGGTCGGTTCCCATGCTCGGCGGTGCACATGTCCGCTGAGGGCCGCTCCTGCGTTATTCGCGCACGCGCGCCGAGGAGCGCCGTCGACTTGGCGCCACGCAGGACGTTGGTGGAGCTGGCGCCCCGCAATCGGATTCGCGGTCCGCGCTCCAGCGAGCCGATCCCCCGGCGTTTTCGGATCGATCTTCGCCCGCAACTTCGGGCGTGCAGCACCAATACAGTAGATCGCCAGCCGCACTGCCCAGCGTGGTTCTACTAGAGCGACCGGCCGCCCGTCCCCGGCGTCCCGTCGGCCGGCGTCAAGCCGGCGTCAAGCCGCGCCCCACGGCCGCGCGAGATATGAGCAACCAGTCTCCACCTGCGTGTTCCAGGCGAAAGTGATCACCCATTCCACGGCATCGTGATCGCCGATTCCACGCCAACCCGATCACCCCCAGGGAGCCGGCGACCGGGTGGACGGGCGGCGTAGCGGCATCAAGAGTTCGCTCGCAAGCTCGCCGGCTTACGCCGCTCTTGACCCCGCCACGCCGCCCGTCCGGATGGCCAGTATGGGGGGCTTGCCGCCCCCCGATGGGAGACTGAATCGGTGATCGCTTTTCCCTGGAATGGGTGATCGATTTTCGTGGAATACGCACTCCACCCGTACGACGACCGATCCAAAATCGGCGACATCGTCTCTTCCCGTCGGTGACGGGCCCCTGAACGGCGCCCTTGTCGCACGGAAGTATCGGGTGAAACAGAATGCCCACAGCTAGTTAGGCACCGCGTGCTATCTGCGCGGATCGGGAGGTATCAGCTTTTCCTTTTTGAGATGGCCTAGCAGCCCGTGGTGGAAGTCTCGGGTGACCTGAACACCTGATCACGATCGACGCAGGATCTCGGGTTGGGCAGGATGCGGACGTGGCAATGGGAAAGCGGGAGGGCGAGCAGGAAGACCTGTTCGTCACGCATCAGCAGCTACGGTCGCAGAGCCATCCTTTCTATCGGGCGGTGAATCGTGTCCTGGGGGAGCAAGGGTTCGATCGGTACGTCGAGCGGCTCTGCTCGAAGTTCTACGCGAAGAAGATGGGACGGCCGGGGCTTGCTCCGGGAATCTACTTCCGCAGCTTGCTGCTCGGGTTCTTCGAGGGCATCGATAGCGAACGAGGGATCGCCTGGCGAGCCGCCGACTCGCTGAGTCTGCGTGACTTTATCGGAGTGCCGGCCAGCAAGCTGACGCCCGACCACTCGACGATCTCGCGGACGCGGCGGCTGATCGATCTGGAGACACATCAGGCCGTGTTCACCTGGGTGCTGGGCGTACTCGACGGGGCCGGGCTCATCAAGGGCAAGACGATCGGTGTGGACGCGACGACGCTGGAGGCGAACGCGGCGATGCGTTCGATCGTTCGGCGCGACGATGGCCGCACATACCAGACGTTTCTCGAAGACCTGGCCAAGGCTTCGGGGATCGAAACACCGACGCGCGAAGATCTGGCGCGCCTCGATCGGAAGCGAAAGAAGAAGGGCTCGAACGACGACTGGTTCAACCCGAACGATCCCGACGCCAAGATCACGAAGATGAAGGACGGGCGGACGCACCTGGCCCACAAGGAAGAGCATGCGGTCGACCTTGATACCGGCGCAGTCGTGGCAGTGACGCTGGTGCCGGCGTCGGCGGGAGACACGGCGACCATCGAAGGGACGCTCGACGCGGCGGTGAAGAATCTCGACGACGCCCGCGAGATCGCCGGCGACGAATCGCAGCGTGAGGGAGATCTTGAGGAAGCCGTGGCAGACAAGGGCTACCACAGCAAGATGGTGCTGCTGTCGCTGCAGCAAGCGGGCTGGCGCACGTACATCGCCGAGCCTCAACGTGGTCGGCAGAAATGGCCGGGGCAGCAGGCGGAGTGCGCTGCGGTGTACGCCAATCGTCGACGCAAGAACGGACGCCGCGGCCTCGCGTTGATGCGCCTGCGCGGCGAGCTCATCGAACGCCCTTTGCTCACGCCTTCGAAACCGGCGGCATGCGACGCACGCACCTGCGCAAACACGAGAACATCGCCAAGCGGCTCCTGGTGCACATCGCGGGCCTCAACCTGGCCTTGCTGATGCGAACGCGCTTCGGTGTCGGCAAGCCGAGGTGCCTCCAGGGCCGGGCGGCCGCTTTTGCGGTCGCCCTCCTCGCGTTGCTGCGCTCGCTGCGGGCTTACTGGCGACAGGTCCGCCCGGCGGTCCGATTCGCGCTCGAGACGCCCATCGCGGTCGTCCACTTCCCGGCCTGAGCGGCGGAAGGGCTTCCACCACGGGCTGCTAGATACGCGGAACGCGTATCAGGCCCTTTATCTTGCCTTCGTCCCTCAGGCTGCAGAACCGGACCACCCGATCGAAGAACCGATCCTTTTTGGCCATCTGAGTGCGGCGTCGCCGACGTTGAACGACGCAAGGGAAGATCGCCGATGAATCGATGCTGAAGGCGAGACGTCAGCAGGCGGACTGGGAGACAATACAGGAGGTCCGCAGGCGTTCTGCTTGTATCTCTCAGAACGATGTCGCTGGCGATCGTTCAAGCGATCGGCGAGCTGGCGCTGCGACGGTCACTTTGATGAACTGTTCGTCGCGCGGAAGGGGTCAGGTCGTAGCGGCGTGTGACAACTGACCCGGGCTACGACGGCTCGCCGCGAGCGGCATGCGAGGCCGCGCTGAGGAATGGGCGCGAGAAGAAGAGGAAGGATTACTGCTGGCGACAATGTCATCGAAGTGCGCGGCGTTGAGCTGCAGCGTACGGCGTTGTCGTGGGACCACTCGCGGGAGCCATTCGCTCCCTCGCTGGCCGTTCTCTTCCGACCGGGTGTGGCGCGAATCGCCGTCACGAAAAACAAATTCGGTGCGTGCGAACCGCGTCTAGCCGAGAAGTCTGGTGAGAGGACCACCCGCCCATGCTCGCCGCAGTTGCCAGCTATTCGCCCTTGCGTGGCCCTGTCGCCCGGAGCGCCCGCCCGTGATCAGACTCGCGTCCCTACCGCCTTTTGGAGACTCGCCGTGACGGCGCTTCAGGCGGAAATGTTTGAGGTTCTACGGGGGTTCGCAGCCTCGGAGCTGCCGCGCCTGGTTAGAGCGGCTCTTCGAGACGTGGCACGCGAGCTCGCTATCGGCGATGCCCAGGACGTGCTCTGCAATGCCGTCGAGGCGGCGAGGATTCTCGGTACCACGCCGCCGGCCTTGAGGCGGGCCCACGAACGTGGCAGGGCGCCAGTCGCCCCCATAGAAAACAGAACCGGCAAGCGCGCCGTACTGCGGTGGCGAAAGAGGGATCTACTGGCCTACGTGGCTGCCGATGCGAAACACGATCAGGCGTGACCTTTTCCGCCCGCGACCAGGGTCGCCCCCTGCAGCTCTCGCGCGCGCCGCGGAACGGCGATATCGTTGGGCCGTGTACACGATCGTCGCAAACTTCGTTCGGTTCAGCGACGTGCACCTCGGTGACCTCTTTGGAGCTACAGGTGTCTACGTCCTATGGGACGCCCGAGCGCAGGCTCGACCGACCTATATTGGGGAGGGGCGCATTCTCAATCGTCTCTCGCATCACTCACAGCGGGACGGCCGGCGCTTCGCGCACCCGATCGATGGATACCTCGCGGTGATTTCTGGCTCGACCGTTGGCGTTCACAAAACTGAATCGCAGGTAGTTGAGAGGATTCTTCTTGAGGTTGCGCGCCAGACCGATCGCTCCCCGGCGGTCAACGTGCACCCCGGGAACGCCGTCGTGATCGGCTACCTGCTCAATCATCATCCCACGCTCAGGATCCAGGTTCGCGGTTGGGACCCCTTGCGACCGCCGGGGGAAGCCGTGGCGCTACAGGGTGCGCGGGAGATGAAGGTGCGACTAATGCGCGACCAGAACTTCGAGTTGGAGCATGACTGGCGACTTCGGCGCCGAAGATTGGCCGCGTGAGGCTACCCAACCCCGCGTTGAACTCGACAGGCCTGGCGGCCCGCGGGTTAACGCCACGACGTTGGCGCGCGAGATGAGCGCAGCTGAGGACATCGAGGACGCTTTCTGGTTTCTCGACATCAAGCTCGGCTACCAGCGGAGCCGATACGAGCACGCCCCCGCCCCCAACGGAAATGCCAGCGTCGATTACAGATCGCCTGGCCTTTGGGTGAAAGTGACGAAGGATCGCGGCCAGTTCTTCTGCGATTTCTCCGCGCCGAGAGGGCCAACCGAGTGGTTCGATCTCGAGATCGTTCTTCGCGATCTGGGAGAAGATAGGGCAGCCGATGATCTCATCGCGCAGAAATGGTCGTCTTTGGATGCTCTCGCCAGCTGCGTCGAACAAACCATCGATCGTATCCGTGCGCACTTCAGCGAGGATGCATTCTCCGAGAGCCGAGTGAGACTGAAGGAAGGTCAACTTCGCAGAGTGAGGAAGCACTTTGGCGACACGATCGCGGACCAGCTCATTTCGATGCGGGGAGGTAACCCGCCACGTGGTGGCTAGAACCTCAGACCGCGCGTAGACGCGGCGGATTCAGGGAGAACTTCGCGATCTCGGTCGCCACGAAGTCGTCCGCGAGGTGCGCGTACTTCTCGGTGACGGTGACGGTCGAGTGCCCGAGCATCCGCTGAACGGTCCGGAGGTTCACGCCGCTCATCACCATCAGCGACGCGGCGGTGTGGCGCAGGTCGTGGAACGTGATCGCGTCCTTCCCTGGGACCCGGACGGTCTCCGCCAGCTCGGCGAACCCGCGTGGCGCGCGTTCGCGGGGCCGCATCGTCCCGTCCGGCAGGGGGAACACGAGTCCGGCCGGCGACGGGCACCGCCCGCGCCACACGCGCAGGGTCGCCACCAGCTCGGGCCCGATCGGGATATGGCGAGGCTTCTTGGACTTCGGGAACGGCTGCTCGTAGCTGCGCGCGATGGTGACCTGCTGGCTCTCGAGGTCGACGTCCGACCAGCGCAGCCCGTAGAGCTCGCCCATGCGGGCGCCCGTATAGATCGCCGCCTGGTACAGGGGAGCGTCGTTCAGTGCCTTCTCCGCCGCCAACGCCAGAAACTTGGTCGCCTGCTCCCGGCGCAGGAATAAGAACGGCTGCTCCGGCACCTTCAGGAGGCGCACCTTCGGTGCGTGTGTGAGGTGCCCCCACCGCACGCAGTCGTTCAGCACCTTGCGCAGCAGGGCCAGCGTCCGGTTGACCGTAGCCGGCGCCCACCGGCGCACCTCCTCGCCCGTCTTGGGGTCCGTCACCGGCTCGCCCTTCCGGTCCCGTCGGGGCTCGGCTGCCATCCGCGACTTCAACAGGTCGATCCGCCCGGCGGTGATCTCGGCGACCTGCAGCTTCCCGAACTCCTCCCGCAGGTGCTTCATCCGGCCCACGTTGTCGTCGTGGCTCACCAGCTCAACCTTGCTGTGAAGCCGCAACCACTCGTCCGCCACCGCGTCGAAGAGCGTGCCGGGCTTCTCAGGTTCGATCCCGACCTTCCCCTGGGCCACCCGCTCCTCTGCGGCGTGTAGGAAGCGCAGCGCCTTCGCCTTGGTGGTCTGGCGACTGTTCGCCATCTTCCAGCGGCCGTTCTCGCGGTACTGCACGTACCAGAGCGGCCGATCTTTGCTCCCTCGGTTGAAGACTGACCCCATGTCGCGGCCTCCGGGAACGGTGCGCCCGTCGCTTACGAGGCGACAATAGCACATCTACTGCAGACGTACTGCAACGCGCTGGGCAGCGGGTCCCGCCAGGCCCGTGCGCTGGCGCGTAAACCAATGAATTTACAGTGCCGGGAGTGGGGCTCGAACCCACAAGACGCTTTCGCGTCAGCGGATTTTAAGTCCGCCGCGTTTACCATTTCGCCATCCCGGCGGGCGGAGGGTGCCGCCGCGACGGAAGGATACCGCCGAATCTCGTGGCGCCGGAAGTCTCTAGGCTGTGATGAAAGCCAGCAGGTCGGCGTTGAATTGCTCCCGGTGCGTGGCGGTCAGGCCGTGGGGAGCGGCTTCGTAGACCTTCAGCGTCGCGTGGGCGAGGATCTTCGACGACAGCAAGGCGGCGGACGCGATGGGCACGATCTGGTCGTCGTCGCCGTGGATGACCAGAACCGGAATGTCGATTCGCCGTAGGTCCTCCGTAAAGTCCGTCTCGGAGAACTGCTTGATGCAGTCGTACGCCGCCTTGTAGCCGGCCTGCATCGACTGAAACCAGAACTGCTCGCGCAGCCCCGCGGACACGTTGGTCCCCGGGCGGTTGGCGCCATAGAAGGGAAACGCCAGGTCCTTGTACAGCTGGGCCTTGTCCTTCATCAGTCCGCCGCGGAGCTGATCGAACGCCGCCATCGGAAGACCGCGCGGGTTGGTTTCGGTCTTGAGCATCAGCGGTGGAATCGCGCTCACCAGCGCCGCCTTCGCGACCCGCGTGGTGCCATGCCGGCCCAGGTAGCGCGCGACCTCACCGCCACCGGTCGAATGCCCGACCAGGACGGCGTCGTGCAGATCCAGCTTCTCGATCAGGCTCGACAGATCGTCGGCGTAGGTGTTCATGTCGTTGCCTTCCCAGGTCTGGGTCGACCGGCCGTGTCCGCGCCGGTCGTGCGCGATCGCCCGGAAGCCCTTGGCGGCGAAAAAGGCGAGCTGCTCGTCCCAGGCGTCCGCGCTCAGCGGCCATCCATGGCTGAAGACCACCGGGCGCCCCTTGCCCCAGTCCTTGTAAAAGATTGCGGAGCCGTCCTTGGCGTCGATCGTCGGCATCGGTCTCTCCTCTTTCAATCCAGCGCCACCGACCGCGCGACGGAGATCCCCAGCGTTGGGAGCCGCCGTCGCAGTGTCTGCCGCGAGATCCCGAGCAGCTGCGCGGCGGCGCTGTAATTGCCGCGCGTCCGCTCGAGCACCAGCGTAAAGAGAAAGCGGTCCACGTATTCGCGCGCGTCTGCGTACAGGTCCTTCACGTCCGGCGCAGCGACGCGACCGCGCAGGAAGGTCTCGAACTCGGACAGACTGGGCGCGGGCGGCCGGCGCGGCACCTCCGCGGAAAGCACCGCCGCCCCGCGGGCCGCGCGCCCCAGCGGCGGCAGGAACGCGGAGACCAGCGTGCTGCCCTGGGCGCGCAGCACCGCCTGCTTGAGCACGTTCTGCAATTCGCGAATGTTGCCAGGCCAGGTGTACGCGCAGAGCTTCTCCATGACTTCCGGCGCCACGTCCCGAACATCGCGCCCCAGCTCGCGGCTGAACTGCTGCACGTAGTGCTGCACCAACAGCGGAATGTCGCCGCCGCGCTCGCGCAGAGGCGCGAGGTGGATCGTGAAGACGCCCAGCCGGTAGAACAGATCCAGCCGAAACCTGTCTTCCGCTACCAGCGCGCGCAGATCGCGGTGGGTGGCGGCGACCAGCCGCACGTCGGTGCGGATCGTCTCGTTGCCGCCGACCCGCTCGAAGCTCTGCTCTTGCAGCAGCCGCAGGATCTTGGGCTGCAGCGCCGGCGCGATGTCGCCGATTTCGTCCAGCAGGATCGTCCCACCGCTGTGCCGTTCGAACTTGCCGATGCGGCGGCGGTCCGCGCCCGTAAAGGCCCCCTTCTCGTGGCCGAACAGCTCGCTTTCCAGCAGGGGCTCGGGAATGGCGGCGCAATTCAAGGCGGTGAACGACGCCTTGGCACGCCGGCTGTGGCGGTGAATGGCGCGCGCCACGACCTCTTTGCCGGTTCCGCTCTCGCCGGTGACCAGCACGGTGACGTCGCGATCAGCGACCAGCCCAATCGCCTTGTACACCTCCAGCATGGCCGGGCAGGTGCCGAACAGCGCATCGGTGCCCGCCGCATCGGCCGCCGACGCGGCGACGGGGGCGTAGGCGCGCGACTGCCGCCGGACCTCGATCGCCTCCCGCAAGATGGTGCGGAGCTGCTCGAGATCGGTCGGCCGCCGCAGGTAATCGAAGGCCCCGCGCCGCATGGCTTCGATGGCGACCTCGGCGTTGTCGCCGCCGGTCGCAAACACCACGGGGACCAGGGGATCCAGCCGCCGGATCTCCTCGTAAAGATCGATCGCACGCCGATCGCGCGGCCCGACGCTGAGTAGGACCACATCCGCCGACATCTCCCGCAGCGCCGACAACCCCGCGCCGGCCTCCGTCGCGACCGTGACCAGGTCCGTCGGGAACACACGTCGCACCTGTTCCGCGAGGAGCCGCGGATCATCGTCGATCACAAGCACGTGCGACATCGGGTGGCTCGAAAACTGCCAACGGAGCCAACTGTGGCCACTGGGCCATTCCTTGATTCGCCCCGCGCGGCGCGTGGCCGCCGTGCTCCGCGTCAGGTCGTCCGCGTGAACAGCTGCCGCTGCGTCGCCTGGAACGCATTGGCGCGGATCAGCTCGCGCACGTCGCGCGGGTTCTCGACACCCAGCAGGCGGAAGCGCGCCATGCGCTTGTCGGCGGCGATGATGGCGATCTCGCCGATGCCCAGCATCCGTTCCAACACCCCCTGCTGGAATTCGATGTCCTCGACGGTGCGCATGTCGACCTCGTCGATGCGCTTCGACAGCACGCCGCTCTCCAGCAGGATGCGCTGGTTCGACACGCGGTAGCGGTGGCTGCGCAAGACGGCGATGTGCCAGGCGAGCCGCGCCAGTCGCGCCACGACCAGCACCACCACGGCCACCGTGAACACCGTCTGCAGGGTCGACCGGTTGGCGGCGACGGTGTCGGCCATCGGCCGGCCCAGCCCGGCCATGACCGTCAGGAACGGCGCGAACCCGACAGCCGCGACGATCGGCAGCCCGATCGCGAACAGCGCGGTGCGCGTGATGTCGCCCAGCATCGCCTTGACGGACGGCGCGCCCTCCCAGGCCACCTCCTCGGCGGCCGCGACGCCCGCGGGCGGCACCAGGGCCTGCGGGCCCAGCGGGCGGTTACATTGCGGACAGGCGGCGGCCGCGGTGGAGACCTGACGGCCGCAATCAGGGCAGCTCACGAGTGGCATGCGCTCGTTATAACGCGCGCTGCGGCGCGGGCCCACCGGCTGAGCGCATGTAGGGCGTTGCCCTCGGTGTGCTGAGCTGTCGTCGCAAACGGCGTCCGCGGTCTCCGGAACCGATGCCCACCGCCGTGACGTCCTTCACAATTGAAATATGGCGAGCTTCGGCCACGTCGCCGTCGGACTTCTCACCGGCCGGCTGCATGGCGGTCGCGACGCCGACGCGGGTGGCCGGCGCTGTTCCTGTTCCTGGGGCACCCTGCTCCTGTTCGCGCTGCTGGCGGCGCTGCCGGACCTGGACGTGCTGCTGGTGGCGCTGGGCGCTGCGGATGGCGGCGCGATCGGGCACCGGGGGGCCTCGCACTCGCTGGGCATGGCGCTGCTGATCGCGCTTGGCGCCGCGGCCGCCGCGCCCCGGGTTGGCTGGCCCGCGCTGCGCACCGGACTGGCGGCCGGCGCCGCCGTCTCCAGCCACCTGCTTCTCGACCTGCTGGGCGCCAGGGGCAAGGGGCTGGCGGTCCTCTGGCCGCTGTCGCCGCACCGTTTTCACTCCCCCTGGCGGGTGTTCCCCGACGCGCCCCGCGGGATGAGGCTGCTTTCGCGCTACGGGATGGCCGAGCTGGCGATCGAGTTCGGTCTCTTTCTGCCAGTGACCCTCTACGCGCTGTGGCCGCGCATCATCGCGCGCCTGCGCGGCGAGTCGGCCCCGCGCCTGCGGGTGATTCCAGGGGACGCCGCCCCGCCAGCGACGGCCGCGCCCCCCGCCGCCACCGACGACACGCCGATGCGATCCAGTGGCTAGGGGAGCTTTGTGAGTCCCCGGACCGGGGGAGATCGGTTAACCTCCCCGGCATGTTCCTCCGCAAAGAACGCGCTGCCGTGCGGAACGCCACGCGCGCGATCCGCGATCTGGTGCTGCGTCCCGGGCGCGAGCTGGCCGCCGGCGGGCTGAGCGGCGGTTTCACCAGCGGCCTGAACGCGCTGTCGCTGCTGGCGTCCGGGCCGCTGCGCCAGATGCCGGAGATGGCGGCGCGCCTGCCCGGGGCCTTGAAGGACCTCGGCGACCGCGTCACGGCCATCCCCGGATCGCGGCGCCGCGCACCAGCCCTGGCCTTTGCCGCGCAGGCGCTGGCCGGCAGCGTCCGCCACGGGGCGGCCGTGCGCGAGCGATACCTGAACCTTTTGGCCGCCGCCATGGACGACCAGACCTCTGAGCGGGTCCACCCTGGCTTCCTGAATGTGCTTCGCCAACTGAGCGCGGACGAAGTGCTGCTGGTGAGCCAATTCCAGCACGACGGCCCCTACCCGCTGGTCACGGTCGTGGCCCGCTACCGATACGGCGGCCCGATTACGACGGAGCTGCGCAATTACAGCCTGCTGGGCGTCACGGCGGGCTGCGAACATCCCGCGCGCGTCCCCTTTTACATCGACAACCTCTGCCGGCTGGGCCTGACGGAAATCCGCCCGGTGCGGGTCTCCGACGACACGCGCGCCTTCAAGGCGGTCGAGCAAAGCCCGGACGTGCAGGCCGCGATCGCCCGCATCGAGGCCAATCCACCGGCGCCGCTCAAGGAAGCGCCCAAAGACGACGACGGCGATCGGGTGGTTCCCGACGTTCAGCGCAAGGCCCTTTACGTCACGGATTTCGGCCGCCGCTTTTACGAGGCCTGCGAGTACCGCCCCGACCCTGCCGAGCGCTGATCTCTCGGATTTTCCGCATTCCTGGCCATGGACACCCAGACGCCGCCTCCGCCTGCGCCCGCTGGAACGACAGAGCGCGAGCCGCTGTCGCTGGACGAGCTCCGCGACGTCTGGCCGTTGCTGACGCAAGAAGACCGGATCCAGGGCTTCCTGCTGCTGCCCCGCGACGAGGCCGAGGACTTTTTCTTTTCGCTGTCCGCGCGCGACCAAGCGGACGTCATCTGCGCGCTGCCCGCCCGCGAACAGCGGTCGTGGATGCGGCTTTTGCCGCCGGATGACGCGGCCGACCTGATCCAGGCTGCCGCGGCCGAGAAGCGCGAGTTGCTGCTGAACCTGCTCGACGAACCGACCCGTCGAGAGGTGACCGCCCTGCTGGCGTATTCAGAGGACAACGCCGGCGGCCTCATGAACCCCCGGTACATCCGGCTGCGCCCCGAGATGACCGTGGACGAGGCCATCAGCTACATCCGCAAGCAGATGCGGGAGCAGCCGCGCACGATCTACTACGGCTACGTCCTCGACAACGAACAGCACCTTTTGGGCGTCGTCTCGTTCCGCGAGCTGTTCACGGCGACCGTGCGGACGCGTGTCGCCGAGATCATGAAGCGGCAGGTCGCGACCATCCCCGAGCAGATGGACCAAGAGACCGTCAGCCACCAGTTCAGCCAGAGCCATCTGGTGGCGCTGCCGGTCGTCGACGCCGAGGGGCACATGAAGGGGATCGTCACCGTGGACGACGTCGTGGACGTCGTCCGCGAGGAGGCGACCGAGGACATGCAGAAGGTCGGCGGCGTCGAGGCCCTGGACGCCCCTTACCTGCAGATCGAGATGCGCCGCATGATCCGCAAGCGGGTCGGCTGGCTGAGCGTTCTGTTCCTGGGCGAGATGCTGACCGCCAGCGCGATGGGCTTCTTCGAAAAGGAGATCGCCCGGGCGGTGGTGCTGGCGCTGTTCATCCCGCTCATCATCTCGAGCGGCGGCAACTCGGGCTCGCAGGCGACGACGCTGGTCATTCGGGCGATGGCTCTCGGCGAGGTGCGGCTGCGCGACTGGTTCCGTGTCATCCGGCGCGAATTCATCGCCGGGCTGGGGCTGGGGCTGGTGCTGGCCATGATCGGCTTTCTGCGCATCGTCACCTGGGAGATGCTGTTCCACACCTACGGGCCGCAATACCTGGGCGTGGCCGCCACCGTTTCTTGCAGCCTGGTGGGCGTGGTGCTGTGGGGCACGATGGCCGGGTCGATGCTGCCGTTCATCCTGCGGCGGATGGGGTTCGACCCCGCCAGCGCGTCGGCCCCGTTCGTGGCCACGCTGGTCGACGTGAGCGGGCTCATCATCTACTTCACGGTGGCGGCCGTGATCCTGCGGGGGAGACTGCTCTGAAGCGCTCCCGGAGGTGGCGCGGCGGCGCTCCACTTCCGGTGTCGCGGGCAGCGGTCGCCCTGACGCTGCTGGCGGCGTGCGGCGGCGGCGCGCCGCCCCCGCCCGAGCCGGCCGGCCTGGGCGCGCGCGCCGAGGAGCTGCTGGCGACCGGGTGCCCCCCGCTGCCGCCCATCTCCGGCTTCGTCGGCCGGCAGGACGGGCAGCTGCTGCTGGACGGCGTGACCGCCTTCCGGTCGACGGGCACCAACCTCTACTACCTGCAGCAGCTGCTGTCCTACGCCCAGCAAGAGCAGGATCCGCAGGCCCTGGACGCCGTGCGCGAGGTGCTGGACGATTTGGTGTGCCTGTCGCTGCCGGTGGCGCGCATCTGGGGCTTCAACGACTCCAAGGACACGTCGTCCATTCGTCGCAGCCCAGCCGAAGGGTTTCGCGAAGAGGGGCTCCGGGGCCTCGACCAGGCGGTCTGGGAGGCCAAGCGCCGCGGCATCCGGCTGATCGTGCCGCTGGTGAACAACTGGGCCGAGTACGGCGGAATACCGGCCTATGCCGCTTGGGCCGCCGAGCTGTACGGCAGCCCGGTGTCGCACGACGACTTTTTCCGCGACGCCCAGATGAAGCAGTGGTGGAAGGACTACGCCTCGATGCTGGTCGACCGGGTGAACACCTTCACCGGCGTACGATATCGCGACGAGCCCGCCATCTTGGCCTGGGAGATCGGCAACGAGATGCGTTGCGCGAGCTGCGCCGGCACGACCGCGCTGCCCGACACGGTGGCCGAGCTGGCTGGCTTCCTGAGGCAGATCGCGCCGAACCAGCTGATCGCCGACGGAGGCGACGGCTTCGACGACGACCCCGACCCCTACATCGGCCTCACGAACTACTACGCGGTGCGCGGCGACGAGGGCTGCAGCTTCTCGCGGCTGGCGCGCATCGACGCGCTGGACATGCTCTCGTACCACTTCTACCCGCGCGACTATGGCTTTTCGACGGCGCGCGACGCCGAGCTGTGGATCGAGCGCCACCAGGACCTGGCGACGGTGACCGGCAAAGTGGCCTATCTGGGCGAGTGCGGCTACGCCGCGCCGGACGTCGAGCGAGCCCAAAACTACGACGCCTGGTTGCGCCACCTGTTCGCGCTCTCCGGCGGACAGTTGGGCCTCTTCTGGCAGCTCTCGCCAGCCGGCCGCGTAAACAACGACGGCTACGCCGTCTACTCGCGCCGCGACGACGCGACCGCCTGGATCCTGGCCCGCTGGGGCAAGGCGATCCACTAGCGAGGATCGCCCTGCCCCAGGGGCGCCGCCGCGTCAGACGACGCTGCGGCGGTGAATCGCCAGCCGGTAGATGCCCAGCAGGATCATGGCGCCGATGACCGAAGCCACGATGCCTGGCCCGCTGCCCGGCGAGCGGTACCAGCCGAGGGCGTGACCGAGGAAGCTCGCGATCAGCGAACCGGCGACGCCCAACAGCATGGTGACGATGATTCCGCCCGGATCCCGCCCCGGCATAATGAGCTTCGCCAGAGCACCGACGACCAAACCGACAATCAAGGTCCAGATGATCGACATGTCCCTACCCTCCCTTAGCTTTCAAGCTGAGGCCGGTGGTGATCGACGCAAGTGGCGAGGGGCGTCACTTTCCTGGATCTCCGTCGTAAATTATGGGTAAGGTAAAGCACTTTGCCTCCCGCGAAAACGAACGTGACCCGCGATCTCGAGCGCCTGGCGCGCGAGAACGCCCAGCTACGTCGCGAGGTCGCGCGTCTGGAGGTCTACCGCGCCATGGCCTACCGCGATCCGCTCACCGGGTTGTGGAACCGGCGCTACTTCGAAGATCGCCTCCAGGAGGAGCTGAGCCGTTCGCGGCGGGCGGGACCGCAGCGCCGATTTTCGCTGATGGCGATCGATCTCGACGAGTTCAAGCGAGTCAACGACGTGCACGGGCACGCCGCTGGCGACGCCGTGCTGAAAGAAGTGGGCGAGTTCTTGATCGCCCACCTGCGGAACCACGATATCGCTTGCCGCACCGGCGGCGACGAGTTCAGCGTCATCCTGCCGGATCTCTCGTCCGCCGACTGCGGCAACCTGCTCGACCGGCTGCGCGCCGCTCGGACCTCGACCAACCTCTCGGCGGCGATCCCCGTCGAGCTCAGCGTCGGCACCGCCAGCTGGCCGGAGGCCGGCGATTCGATGGACGAGCTTCTGTCGCACGCCGACCGGGCAATGTATGCGGCCAAGCGAGTCCAAAAGGCCAGCGACGTTCCCGCGCCTCCACCGTCGCGCGCCCGGCAGGGGCGCGTGACCGCCCGAGCTCGTACGCGCGCGTCGCTGGTGTGAACCGCCTCCCGACCCCATGTTGAGGGGATGGAACTTCGCGCGGCAGTCGGCCTGATGGTGGTGGCGGCAGGCGTCGCGGCGGGCGGCGGCGCCCGCGGTGAAACGCGCCGGGGCGATCGGCCGGACGCGGGAGCTCCGCTGATCGAATCACCGTCCCGCGCGACCGCCGCCGACTCGCCGGAGGCCGCACCCGCGCCCGGAACGCCTCCCCCGCGCGCTCTGGACTCGAAGCGCACGCCGATGCCCGATCGGGAGGCGCTGCCGCAGGACCTGCAAGACGCGCCGCTCGCGCCGCCGACACCCCCGATTCCTCAAAGCACCACCACCGCCAAAAAAGGCGGCGGTCCGGCACGGGTCAAGGACATCTTCCGCGGTCAGCCCGGCGCCGGAGGCGGCGGTGCGCAGCAACCGCGCGACAGCGTGACCCGCACCCCCGAAGACCAGCTGGCCCCCAGCTCATCAACCGGGCGGTAGGCCGGCCGCCGCGCGATTCGGCGGCTGTCTGGTCACACCTCGAGCAGCAGGCGCTCGGGATTCTCGACGCAGTCTTTGACGCGGACCAGGAACTGGACCGCCTCGCGCCCGTCCACCAGCCGGTGGTCGTATGACAGCGCGACGTACATCATCGGCCGCACGACAACGGCGTCGTTGACGACGACCGGGCGCTTTTGAATGGCGTGCAGCCCCAGAATGCCGCTTTGGGGCGGGTTCAAGATCGGCGTGGAAAGCAGCGATCCGTAGATGCCGCCGTTCGAGATCGTGAAGGTGCCGCCTTCCAGCTCTTTGAGGCCCAGCTTGTTGTCGCGGGCGCGGACCGCCAGCTCGCCGATGGCCTTTTCGATGCCCGCGAACGACAGCCGGTCGGCGTCGCGCAGCACGGGAACGACCAACCCCTTGCCGCCCCCCACCGCCACGCCGATGTCGTAGTGGTCCTTGTAGACGACGTCGGTTCCGCGCACCTCGGCGTTGACCGCCGGGAACGCGCGCAGCGCCTCGATGGCGGCCTTCACGAAGAACGACATGAAGCCCAGCTTCACGCCGTGCTGCTTCAAAAAGCGCTCCTGGTGGCGCTCGCGCAGCGCCATCACGCCGGACATGTCGACCTCGTTGAACGTGGTCAGGATCGCGGCGGTGTGCTGGGCTTCGACCAGCCGGCGGGCGACGGTCTTGCGCAGGGGCGACATCGGCACGACCCGCTCGCGCGTTTCGGCCAGCGTCAGGTCTTCGGGGACCAGCGGCGCCGGCTCGACCATCGGCACGACGGGGACCGCCGGGTGGGCGACCTTGCGGTCCTCCTTGCGATCTTCCTTGCGATCTTCGACCGCGCGATCGATGTCCTGCTTCTGAATTCGCCCGCCGCGCCCGCTGCCCTGGACGTCCTCGGGGTGTAGGCCGCTCTCGGCCAGCGCACGCCGGGCCGAGGGACCGGCCCGCAGCGACGCGTCGATGTCCGACTTGGGGCCGCCGTTGGTGCGGCCATTGCCCTCCCGATCGCCACCTTGGGCGCGGACACCCGCGGCGACCACGGGCTTCGCTGCCATCGGAGCCGCCTTGCCCTGCGCCGCTTGATCGATCTCGGCGATCACCTCGCCGACGGCGACGGTCTCGCCGGCCTTGCGCAGGATCTTCTTGAGCACGCCGCTGCCGGGCGACGGAACCTCGACGGTCGCCTTTTCGCTCTCGACCTCGACCAGCGGCTCGTCGACGCTGACCGTGTCTCCCTCGGCGTGCTTCCAGGCACCCAGGGTCGCTTCACGCACGGACTCGCCCAGCGCCGGGACCCGCAGCTCGATCGCCATCTCAGCTCGCTCCTTTTCCGAAGGCTTCCGCCACCAGGCGGGTCTGCTCGCGCGTGTGCCGCTTGGCCGAACCCGTCGCCGGGCTGGCCGACAGCGGTCGGGTGACACCCGACCAGGGGTGGGCCCCGGCCAAGAGCGCCGGCATCTCGCGATTCATGTAGGCCCAAGCACCCATGTTCTTGGGCTCTTCCTGGACCCACACGACGGGCGTCCCTTTCGGGAACCCGGCCAGGATCTCCATCAGGTCATGCCGGCGAAGCGGGAACAGCTGCTCGATCCGGATGATGGCCATGTCGTCGTAGCTGCGCGCCTCCCGCGCCGCGACCAGGTCGTAATAGACCTTGCCGGTGCAGAGCAAGATGCGCTTCACCTTGGACGGGTCGGTGACGGCGGGGTCGGGGATGATGTGCTGGAACTTGCCCTCGAGGAACGCCGAGAGCGGCGAGGTCGCCGCCGGGTGCCGCAGCAGGCTCTTCGGCGACATGATGATGAGCGGCTTGCGGTACGGCCGCAGCACCTGGCGCCGCAGCGCATGGAAGTAGTTGGCCGGCGTGGTCAGATTGCAGACCTGCATGTTGTCGTTCACGCACAGGTTCAAGAAGCGATCGAGCCGCGCGTTCGAATGCTCGGGCCCCTGCCCCTCCATCCCGTGCGGCAGCAGCATCACCAGCCCGCTGACCCGGTGCCACTTCGCCTCCGACGAGACGATGAACTGATCGATGATGACCTGGGCGGCGTTCACGAAGTCGCCGAACTGCGCCTCCCAGATCGTGAGCCCTTCGGGCATGTCCAGGCTGTAGCCGTATTCGAAGCCCAGCACGCCGCCTTCGGTGAGCGGGCTGTCGCGAACCTCGAGCGCGCCCTGTTTCGGCGCGATGTGCGCCAGCGGCGTGTACTCGTGTCCGTCCTCGTAGTCGGCCAGCACGGCGTGGCGGTGGCTGAAGGTGCCGCGCCGCGAATCCTGCCCCGACACGCGGACGCGCGTGCCGCCGGCCAGCAGCGTGCCGAGACCCAGGGCCTCGCCCATGCCCCAGTCGAGCGGCTTTTCGCCCGCCCCCATCGCGGCGCGTGCCTCGATGATCATCTTTTGAAGCTTGGGGTGAACGTGGAAGTCGGGCGGCGTTTTGACCAGGGCGCGAACGACCTCTTGGATGGCTGCCGGCGTCGCCGCCGTCGGAACGTCGGGCGCGTCGGCGTCGGCGCCGCCGCGCAGCCGCGACCAGGCCCCGGCGAACTGGCTGGGGCGCGGCGGCGCCTCCAGGCGCGTCGCGACGTCCAGCTCGGCTTCCAGCTCCTTGCGCTTGCCCGCCGCGATCGCGTCCGTCTCCTCGACGGTGATCGGCGCCGCGCCGTCGGGCGCCGGGTTGGCGGCGTCGTACTGCAGATACGCGGCACGAATGGACGGCTTGTGGGCGATCACCCGGTACATGACCGGCTGTGTGTAGCTGGGCTCGTCGCCTTCGTTGTGACCGAGCTTGCGGTAGCACCACAGCTCGATGATCGCGTCACGATGGAACCGCTGGCGAAAGTCGACGGCCAGGTCCACGACCACGGCCACCGCTTCCGGATCCTCGCCGTTCACGTGGAAGATGGGGATCTGCAACATCTTCGCGACGTCGGTCGCGTAGGTGGTCGACTTGCCGTGGTGGGGCGAGGTCGTGAAGCCGACCTGGTTGTTGACCACGATGTGGATCGTGCCGCCAACCGTGTAGCCCTCGAGATCGGACATGTTCAGCGACTCGGCGACGATCCCTTGCCCCGCGAAGGCGGCGTCGCCGTGAATCAGGATCGGCAAGCAGCGGGTCCGGGCCAGGTCGGCCAGGCGATCCTGCTTGGCGCGCACGCGCCCCTGCACCACCGTGTTCACCCATTCGAGGTGGCTGGGGTTGAAGGTCAGCGACAGGTGGATCTTGTGCTCGTCGTTCCCCTGGCCGAACACGCGATCGATGGAGTAGCCCAGGTGGTACTTCACGTCGCCGCCGCCGCTGTTGTCGTCCGGCGCGACGTTGTCCAGCTTGTCCTGGAACTCGGCAAAGATCTGCGAGGCCGGCTTCTTGAGGACGTTGGCGAGCACGTTGAGCCGCCCGCGGTGCGCCATCCCGATCACGATCTCGGTGACGTTCGAACGCGCCGCGCGCTCGACGATCCGCTCCAGCATGGGGATCAGGCTCTCGGCCCCTTCCAGCGAGAAGCGCTTGGACCCGAGGAACTTGTTCTGCAGAAACTGCTCGAACACCTCGGCGCCAATCACCTGCTCGAAGATCTGCATGCGGTCGGCGCGGGTCAGCGCCAGCCGGTTGCGCGCCGTCTCGATCCGGTGGAGCAGCCAGGAGCGCAGCTCGAGATCGTGTAGGTGCCCCAGCTGGACGCCGATCTTGCGGCAGTAGGTCTCGCGCAGCAGCTCCACCAGGTCACGCAGCGTGGTGCGGTCGGGGCCAGCCACGTTCTCGCTGCTGAAGACCAGGTCCAGATCCTCTTGAGCCAAGCCGTATTCGGTTAGCGAGAGCTCGGGCGCGCCCCTCTTGAGCAAGCCGAGCGGATCGAGGTCGGCGAACAGATGTCCGAACTCGCGGTAGCCCTCGACCAGGCGTTGCACGCGCTCGGACAGCAAGCGCACCGAAATGCGGCTTTGGATGGCGCCCGGCGCGGACGGCGGCGGGCCGTCGAACACGCTGCGCGTGAACGACGTGGGGGGCACGACGCTGGACGGCGAGGCGGCCGCACCGTTGCGTGCGGTCGCGCGCTCGAGCTCTTCGAAGTAGCGGCGCCACTCCGGCGTCACGGCGCCCGGGTCACGGGCGTACTGGTAATAAAGGTCCTCGGCAAACGCCAGGTTCGCCGGCGACACCGGGTCGGGACCGTCTGGCTGGGATGCCGCCGGGGCAACCGTCACCAATTTGACCGAACCAGTCGCCGGCTTGGTGCCGGAACCATTCAACTTCGTATCCGCTTCCAACATATTCGCCATCGCCATCTGCCGTCGGTGCAGGGCGACTAAGTGTACGTCACGGCTGCGCGGCAGGAAGGGTGAAAAAGAACCGCGTGCCGACGCCGGTCGGCGCTGCCGGGCTCTCGACCCACATGCGTCCGCCATGTGCCTCGACGATGCCCCGGGCGATCGACAGCCCAATGCCGATCCCGTCGCGGTTTCGCCGTTTGGCCTGGTACGCGCGATCGAACACGTACGGGAGCTCTTCGGGCGTAATCCCGGGCCCTTCGTCCATGACCGAAAACTGGACCATCCCCCCGTCCGGCTCCGCCGTGACGGTCACGGTGCCGCCTTCGTTCGAGAACTTCACGGCGTTGCCGACCACGTTGTCGAACATCTGGATGACCCGGTCGTGATCGCATGCCACGCGCAGAGTGCTTTCGGGGCTTCCGTCGATGAGCTTGAGGGATTTGGCCTCGGCCTGTGGCGCGAGCGCGTCGAACACCTCGCGCATCAGCTCGCCCACGCCGCGCGGATGCGAGCTGACCGTCAGCCGGCCGGCTTGAATCGCTGCAAAATCAAGCAGATCTCGGATCAGGCGGTTCATGCGCGTCCCGGCGCGTTGAATCGCTTCCACCTGCCGCCGCGAACGCCCTTCCTTGCCGGGTGGGTCGACCAGCGGGCTCTTCAGCAAGAGAGCGCTCGACGCCATGACCACCCCCAGCGGGTTTCGCAGGTCGTGCGACACGATGGCCAGCAGGTCCTCGCGCGAGCGCGCCGCCTCCTGCCGTTCGGTGCGCAGCTGGATGTTCTCGATCGCCAGGGCGGCGCGGCTCGCCAGCTGTTCGGCGGCCAGCAGATCCGGGGGACCGTAGCGGCGCGCGTCCTGCTGCAACACCAGCGCCCCCATCGACTCGCCCCGCAGAGCCAGCGGCACCGCGAGGGTCGACAGCTGCCCCGCATCGGTCAGGGTGGCCCGGCCCGCTTCGATCGACGCCGCGGCCAACTTGATCTGCGCGGCCGAAGACGCTGGAGCCTCGGTGGGGGCCACGGTGACGCCCGACCGCGCCAGCGCCGCCAGGGTCAGGTCGCCGCTTCGCTGCCGTAGGGCAACGGCACAACTGCTGGCGACGCCCCGGCAGGCTCTCGCCGCCAGATTCTCCAGGGCCGGTCCCAGCTCGGTCGCGGCCCGCAGCGCCGCGTCCGCCGCGGCCAGAACCTCCGCCCACTCCTGCCTGCGGCGCTCGGCGGTGAGGTCGCGAAGGATCATGACGACGCGCCGGCCGCCCCCGGCGACCACCTCGGCGGGCGTGGCTTTCACCGCGATCCAGCGGTCCTCGTCGGGGGCCCCGAGCCGGCGGACCCGGAGCAGCCGATCCTCGTTCTCGCCGCGCCCCGCACGCGCACCGGGGAGGTCGTCGGCGCCGACCGGGTGCCCGGCCTCGTCCCACATGCGAAAGCCGTCCGCCATCTCGGCCGCCGACGCTCGCTGCAGCTGGGTCACCGGGCTGCCGGCTTCGCCCGGCGCCGGCTCGTTGCCGTAGACCACCCGACCGGTCCCATCGCGAACGGCGATGCTGTCCGGCAGCGCGCGCAGCACGGTCTCCAACTCATCGCGCGTCCGCTCGAGCGCGCTCAGCGCGGCGGTCTGCGCGTCAATCCGGCGCCGCACCAGCGCGACCTGGTGCCCGATCGCCGTCATCAAATGCAACGCCCCGTCGTCGGCGGCGCGGCGGTCACGCGAGTAGAGCTCGATGAGACCGAGAACCGTCTCTCGTTCGCGCAGCGGGAACGCCGCCACCGTCTGCAGCCCAGCCGCCAAGGCCAACTCCAACCGCGGGCTGACGGTGGCTTGCGCGATGTCCTCGATCCAAATCGGCTCGCGCGCCGACATCGCCTGACCGGGGGGATCCTCGCCCAGATGCAGGGCCGCGGTCCGGGACGCCTCGACGATGGGCGCCCGCATGACGCCGTCGTCGGCCCAGATGCCGCGGCAGCGCAAGACCGGCGGTGCCCCGGGCCCCTGCTCCGCGGCCCAGTGGACCGCCAGCGCCCAGCCGAGCTGCGTCGCGAGGAGCCGCAACACCTCGGACATGGCTTCGTCCAGCGAGTTGCTTTCGAGCAATACGCGCGCGGCGGCCTGCTGGACAGCCAGCCGCTGCGCTATCTGGGCTTCCTCGCCCTCGTTCATCGGGACCTTAAAGTAAGTACGGGAAACGGGCGGTGCGACATCCGCCCACCCGGTTTCTCCGCAAAAAGATCAGACAGGAACCGGAAAAGGTTCCTTGAACTTCCCGCGACGACGTAGCCGGACGCAGCCAGCTCCGTCGACGCGTTACTCTTAAGAACGCCCGACGAGGGACTTAATTCAGGCGACCGCGTCTTTGGCGGCCTTCACCGGACGCGCGCGGACGATCTTGCGGGCCGGGCGAGCCTTGAAAACCGTCGGCTCCTTCGTGAACGGGTTGATCCCCTTGCGCTCTTTCGTGGCGGGCTTCTTGATGACCACGAACTTCGCGAATCCCGGAACCAAGAAGGTGCCGTTCTTCTTCAGCTCTTTGTAGCCAACCGTCGCCAGCGACTCGAGAACCCCCTTCACTTCCTTGCGGGACAGCTTCCCGTTCTCCTCAGACAGCTTGGAAATAAGATCCGACTTCGACAGCGGCTTGCCCATTCTCTCGATCTCCTCTCGGTCGATTACCGGCGGGGCCGGCGAAAAGTCTCGGCATTTTGGGTGAATCGCGACGAACTTGGAAGAGAAAAGGTCCGGGGATAGCCAAGCAGCCCTCGGGCAGAGTCCGAATCGTAGAGGCGCAGGCTCAGCGTTTCATCGTGATCGGTGAAGAGGCGGGTGTGCAGCGGCAGGGCGCCCGGCGCGACCACCACCACGTCCAACGGGCCGGATCCGCGCGGCCGGTGGATCTCCAGCGGGGCCGCCCCCAAGTCCTTCCGACCCCAGATCACGTGCGCTTTCCGGCTGGCATCCGCGAGGAGCTTGATCGTGACCTGGCCTCGGGCCGGATCGGCGGCGAGGGGCTCCGGCGCCTCGTCCGGCAGGGGTTGCTCGGGAGCGGCGGCGACGGACGGCGGGGCCGGCGCCGGGGCGGGTGGGGTCGGCGCTGGCGCCGGGGCTCGCCGGCAGGCGGGCAGGCCCGCGAGCAAGGCCGCGATCAGCCAGGCGGCACCAGGCGCGCGCCTCACGGGGCGTCGCTCCCGCCGGCGCGGCTGTCCGGCGAGCTGGAGGCCGTCGGCAGACGCGACGACGCGTACTTCACGCCGGGCTTGGGAACATAGCCGGCGATGGGCTTTTGCAGCTGCCCCTTGACCGTGCCCTCCAGGACCTCGACGGGCAGCGGCGGATCCAGCTCGAAGTAGAAGCCGCGGCTCGGCAGGCGCATCTCGAAGACCTCGCCCTGCGCGAAAAAAGTCCGGCGGGACCCCAGCGGGATCGTGCCGATGACGCGCACGCGGCGGTGGCCCAGCACGAAGCTGAAGAGCCGCACGGCCAGCTGGTTTTCCAGCCGATGGCAGCCGTGAGAGAAACGCCCGCGCAGCGACGTGTAGTCGAAGGAACCGTGCGTGCGGATGCCGTTGTCGAAGAAGGTGGGCCCGTCCGGGCCGCGCCGCATCTCTTCGTGAATTGCCGCCGCCAGACCGTAAGCCGACAGATACCCGGGCCCGGTCTCGTCGTAATTGGTGACCTTCGCGTACGTTCCGTTGACCCGCTTTTCTTTCACCATCGAGGCGAGCGGCGAGCTGGCCGGCGGAATCCAGACCGGGGCGGCGACGATGTGGTGCCAGACGCGCGGCCCCACGTCCGAGCCCTTGTACCGGTAATACTCCTGTCCGTCGGAGGCCAGCTCGACACGCCAACCGCCGACGGTGGTCCGCCAGCGCACCAGCGGAACGCGCTCGCCGCGCCACTTCACGTACATCGTGAAGGTGGGAAACCGCGTGCGCGGCTGCGGCAGGCGAACGCCGGCGGCGTTGAACGGGAAGTCGTACCAGACGTCCCCGCGATCGATCTCGGCGTAAAGGTCCATTTGCGGGCCGTAGTATTCGGGCGGCGCGGGCAACCGGGCCGCCACCTTCAGCCAGGCGAAGTCCGCCCGGCTGTGGCGGCGGAAAAAGGCGACGGCGTCGGCGGGCGTCGCGATCCCCAGGCGCGCCAGCACGGCCTCGCGGGAGGCGGTCGCCAGGTCGGGGACCGGGTGGCGCGTCCCGTCGGCGCCCAGGTAGGTGGCGCCCACCACCGAGCTCGCGCCGGCGCCGGCGGCGGCGGCATCGTTCACGGAGCCGTCCTCGAGAAAGCCGGCCGCGTGCATCGTCCGTTCGGAGAGCACGCGTCCGAGCGCGCGCATGTCGTTCTCCAGCGGCGGGCGAGCCAGCGCTTCCAGCGTCGGGCGCTTGATGTCGGCCTGGTCGATGACCGCGTGCTTTTGCTGAAACTGCAGCATCGCCGTGCGCATCGCGGTGTCGTACGAGCCAGCCTTGTGCTTGTTGGGATCCATCAGTCCCTCGCAGGCCAGCCGCTTTTCGGCCTCGGCGAAGGCGCCGCGCTGGGCGGCGAACGCCAGCTGCTCTTTGACGTCGCGGGCGGTGCGGGGATCCTTTGTACTCAGCGCCTCCAGCGTCGGCACGTCGGCGGCGACACGGGCCGCTTCCAGCCGGACGGCGCGCGCCCGGCGTTTGCCGAGCTCCTTTTGTTCGGTGCTGGCGCCCCAGGTGGGAATCTCGTCGACGGCCAGCAGCGCGTCGGCGTCGATGTCGGCGGCGCAGGTGCGCCGGCTGTCCTCGAGGAACCGTCGGCGCAGCACGGACAGCGTCGGGGGAATGCCGTACAGGTCGAGGTAATTGCGTTCGCCGGTCGCCAGTGGCTGGCCGTCGCCGTCACCGCGGTCCGACGCCAGGCCGCTGTAGATGGCGCGGTACGGGTTCTCGAGCGTCGCCCCCTTCGGGCCGGGCTGATCGGCCAGCACGCGCGGCACCCACCGGTCCGAAAGATCCACGACGGTCAGCCCGCGCGCGCGCGCGGTGGCCGCGTCGACCACCCTTTCCGCACCGCCGACAACCTGGATCGCGCGCTGCTCCACGGGCAGGTCCGAAACGGCCGGCAACACGTCGGAATCTTCGGCCGCCGACACCGCCCGACCCGCCGCCACCGTCGCGAACAGGGTGACGCCCAACGCGAATGTTGCAACTGGGCGACGGGCGCGTTCGTGCGTACTATACCCGCCATGAAACGGACACTTCTCGCGACGTTGGGCGCTCTCGTCCTCGTGGCCGCCGCCGCACAATCGGCGAGCGCGACGGAAGTTGGTTACTCCCGCAAGTTCGGCCTGGGCGTCGTCATCGGCGATCCCACGGGCCTGTCGGCGAAGTTGTGGGTCGGCCCCACCAACGCGCTCGACTTCGGGCTGGGCTTTTGGAGCGGCGTCAACGGCAACTGCTACACCGACAACAACGGGAACCACATCTGCGACGCGTACGGCGCTCACAACGGAACCATCAACATCGATTATCTCTGGCAATCGAACATCGTCCGCGGCGCCGCCCAGCTGGATTGGCACATCGGCGCCGGCGGTCGCATGGTCTGGTGGAGCGGCTGCCAGAGCAACTGCATCGCCGTGGCGGCGCGCGCGCCGATCGGCCTGGACCTGATGTTCAACAATCCCAACTTCCTCGAGGTCTTCTTCGAGTTGGTGCCCTCGTTCTGGCTCGTTCCCGACATCGGCATCGGGGTCGAGGGCGGCCTCGGCATCAGGTTCTATTTCTGAACGTCTTCGTAGCTCTCGACTTCCGACAGGTCGATTTCGCCGGTTCGCTCGCCCGAGCTAGCCACCGGGTCGGGAACACTTCCGAGGTCCCCAGGTCCGATGGGCAGGGCCGTCTCTTCCGCGATCACGTCCAGCGGTGCCGACGCGGACACCTCCGCCTCGGGGATGGCGTCCACCGGCGCCCCCCCTTGCGAGCGGGCCTTCCACCGCGCCAGCGCGCGATCGAGCTCTTCGTAGGGAATCATCCGCGCCAGTATAACCCGCCTCCTAATGCATCAGCTTCTTGTACTTGATGCGGTGGGGCTGGTCGGCGGCAGCGCCCAGGCGGCGGCGGCGGTCGGCCTCGTAGTCCTGGTAGTTGCCCTCGAACCAGACCACCTGGCTGTCGCCTTCGAAGGCCAGCATGTGGGTGGCGATGCGATCCAGGAACCAGCGATCGTGGCTGATGACGACCACGCAACCCGCGAAGGCCAGCAGCGCATCCTCGAGCGCCCGTAGCGTGTCGACGTCCAGGTCGTTGGTCGGCTCGTCGAGCAGCAGGACGTTGCCGCCCGACCGCAACACCTTGGCCAGGTGGACGCGGTTCCGCTCGCCGCCCGACAGGTCCTTGACCCGCTTCTGCTGGTCGGTCCCCTTGAAGTTGAAGCCGGCCACGTAGGCGCGCGCGGGGATCTTGCGCTTGCCGATCTCCAGTTGGTCCGCCCCCTGAGCGATCTCGTCGAAGACGGTCTTGTCGCCGGACAGCGTGTCGCGGCTCTGGTCGACGTAGGCCAGCTTGACGGTGTCGCCGATGCGCAGCGTCCCGCCGTCGGGCTTTTCCTGTCCGGTCATCATCCGGAACAGCGTGGTCTTGCCGGCGCCGTTGGCGCCGATGACGCCGACGATCCCGCCGCGCGGCAGGTTGAAGGTCAGGTCCTCGATCAGCAGGCGCTCGCCGTAGGCCTTGCGCAGGTGGTCGGCCTTGACGACCAGGTCGCCCAGGCGCGGCCCCGGCGGGATGCTGATGTCGACGATCTCCTCGCGCTTTTGCTGCTCTTCGGACAGCAGCTGCTCGTAGGCGGCCAGGCGCGCCTTGCTCTTGGCCTGGCGGGCGCGCGGCGAGGCACGCACCCACTCGAGCTCGCGGGCCAGCGTGCGCTGGCGGGCGGACTCGGCCTTCTCCTCGGACTCCAGCCGCTTGCGCTTCTGCTCGAGCCAGGACGAGTAGTTCCCCTCCCAGGGGATGCCGGCGCCGCGATCCAGCTCGAGAATCCAGCCGGCCACGTTGTCCAGGAAGTAGCGGTCGTGGGTGACGGCGACGATCGTCCCCGGGTACTCGTGCAGGTGGTGCTCGAGCCAGGCCACGCTCTCGGCGTCCAGGTGGTTGGTCGGCTCGTCGAGCAGCAGCAGGTCGGGCCGCTCCAGCAGCACGCGGCAGAGCGCCACGCGGCGCCGCTCACCGCCCGACAGCTTGGTCACGTCGGCGTCGGCCGGCGGCAGCCGCAGCGCGTCCATCGCGATCTCCAGCGTGCGGTCCAGGTCCCAGCCGTTGGCCGCCTCGATGGCGTCCTGCAGCTTGCCCTGCTCTTCCAGCAGCTTCTCCATCGCCTCGGGCGACATGTCCTCGCCCAGCTTGGCGTTCACCTCGTCGAAGCGGGTCAGCAGCTTCTTCGTCGACGCGACCGCGGCTTCGACGTTCTCGAGGACGTTCTTGGTCGGGATCCAGCTGCGGCTCTTGCGACAGGTAGCCGATGCGCGTGCCGTCGGCGGGCTTGGCCTCGCCGAAGAAGTCCTTGTCGACGCCGGCCATGATCCGCAGCAGCGTCGACTTGCCGGCGCCGTTGCCGCCGAGGACGCCGATCTTCGCGCCCGGGTAGAACGACAGAAAGATTCCCTTCAGCACCTCCTTGTTCGGGGGGTGAACCCGCCGGAGGTTCTGCATCGTGTAGATGTACTGGTGCGCCATCGCGGCGGGAGTGTAGCAGCCTAGGAGGCCGGAAGAATCACAGCGCCAGCGCGACGACGCCCGCCGAGACCAGCAGCGCGCCGATGAGCACGCCGCGGGCCGGGCGCTCGCCCAGCACGGCCCAGGCGAACGCGACGGTGAACGCGGCGGCCAGGCTGGCCAGCGGCGACACAATCGCCAGCGGCGCGCGGCGCGCACCCATCGTGATGCAGACCGACCCCAGCGTCTCGAACAGGCCCGACAGCAGGATGGCCGGCCAGGCCGCGCGGGGTGGGAACGCCAGGCGCAGCCGGAACGCGACGGCCAGCGGGACGGCCAGCGCCAGAGCGGCCGCGTAGACCGCCCCCGCCGTGCCGACCGACCCGAAGACCGGCGACAGGATGCGCATGGCCGGCATCAGCACGCCGAAACCCGAACGCTGCGCCGAACGAGGCGGGGAGCCAGCCGCGCCGTACGGCGGTCGTCGCAGGCGCCGTCTCCGTGGGGCCAGCTTGGGACTGGCGCGCGACGACCACCGCGCCGGCGACGACGGCGGCGGCGCCGGCCAGCTGCCCGGCGGACAGGCGCTCGCCGAAAAGGACGATCGAAAGCGCCGCGGATAGCACCGCCCACGACGACATGATCGGGACCGCCAGCGTCAGGCGGCCGTGCTCGAAGGCGTAGAAGAGGCACACGTAGGCGAGCAGGCCGGACGCGCCCGCCACGACGAGCCAGACTGCGATGGAGGCCGTGAACGGCAGCGTGTGGGCGTCGAGGCCGGCCGAGCCCGCGGCGCTGAGGCCGATGCCGACCAGCAAGGCCCAGAACAGCGCGGGCAGCGCGCCCACGGAGCGCCCGGCCCGCTGCACGACGACATTGGCCAGAGCCCAGGAGGCGCTCGCGGAGAGTCCAAGCAGGATGCCGGCCAGCATGCGGGGCCCCGAAGGATAGCCGGCCCCCGCCCGCATCTGTTAAAAGTCGAGGCCTTGGATCCGCAGCGTCCGCTGGTGATCGTCAACCCGCGCTCGGGGCGCGGCCTGACCGAGGCGCGCTGGGCGCGGTTGCGCGGCGCCCTGACCGACGGCCTGGGCGAGCTGGAGAGCGCGTTTACGACCTGCCCGCGCGACGCGGCCGTCATCGCCCGCCGGGAGGCCGAGGCCGGGCGGGGGCTGGTGATTGCGATGGGCGGCGACGGAACCATCTCCGAGGTCGCCGACGGGATCCTGTCGGCTGGCGCTGGCGGCCGCACCGAGTTGGGGATCATCCCGCGCGGCACCGGCGGCGACTTCCGCCGCACGCTGGAGCTGCCCCACGACATCGCCGAGGCCGGCCGCCGCATCCGCGACGGCGCCGCGCGGGTGGTCGACGTCGGTCGCGTCAGCTATCGGGGCGCCGACGGCCAGACCGAGACGCGCCACTTCGTGAACGTCGCCTCGTTCGGCTTTTCGAGCGCGGTGGCCCGGCGCGCCAATCAGTCCAGCAAGCGGTTCGGCGGCAAGATCGCGTTTCTGAGCGCGACCGTCGGCACCCTGGTCTCGTACGACAACACCGATGTCTGGATCAGCGCCGACGGCGGCGAGCGACAGCGGCGCCGCGTCATGCTGGCGGCCGTCGGCAACGGGCGGTTCTTCGGCGGCGGCATGAAGATCTGCCCCGAAGCCGTCCTCG
The DNA here is from genome assembly GCA_963737345.1 of uncultured Pseudomonadota bacterium. Lineage (GTDB taxonomy): Bacteria > Myxococcota_A > Polyangia > Fen-1088 > Fen-1088 > JADGRB01. Next base: position 1,987,023 of record CAVTSM010000003.1, read on the forward strand.
ACGACGGCCTGTTGGATCTGGTGACCGTCGGCGATCTGTCGCGGACCGAGGTGCTGGCCAACATCGGCCGTCTGTTCGGCGGAACCCACATCGAGATGGACGAGGTCGACAGCGCGCGCGTCACGCGGGTGACCATCGAGCCCGTGGAGGCCGACGCGCAGATCCCCGTCGAGCTGGACGGCGAAACGCCCGGGCACCTGCCGGCGACCTTCGAGATCCTGCCCGGCGCTTTGCGCGTACGTCTATGAAGATGAAGAAGCGCCCGACTATCTTGGCGCGGCGCTGATCGTCGCCGCCGGGTGCAGCGGCAAGGCGATCCGACCCGTCACCGCCGAAAAGGTCGCCGCGACCCCGGAGCTGGTGACCCGCGGCGGGTACATCGTGAACCAGGTGTCCGCCTGCGGCTTCTGCCACACGCCGCACGTGAACGGCTCGTTCGTCGAGGGAGAGCGCGCCGACGCTTACCTCGCGGGTGGGATGCGGATCGAGGACGACACGTTCGGCCTGCACGTCGCGATCCCCAACATCACCGAGGACGTGCAGACCGGCATCGGCGGCTGGACGGACGACCAGATCGTGCGCGCGCTGCGCGACGGCGTGCGCGCCGACGACCAGCTGCTGATGCCGCCCATGCCCTTCGGCAGCTTCGGGCGCATGAGCGACGACGACACGCGCGCGGTGGTGGCGTACCTCCGCACGGTGCCGCCCGTCAAGAACGCGGTCGACCGCGGCCGGAACCACTTTGCGTTCGGGGTCCGCTTCGCGAAGTCGATGGGGTTCATTCACCACAAGCCGGCCGCCCACGTGACGGCGCCGCCGGCCGCGGACCGCATCAAGTACGGCGAGTACCTGGCGCACGGCATCGCCATCTGCCACGACTGCCATTCGCTGACGGGGCGCGGGCCCAGCGACGGGAATCTGTTCGCGGGGTCCGACGACCCGATGGAGGATCCCGCCTGGGGCAAGGTCTACCCGCGCAACCTGACGACCGACCGAGAGACCGGCCTTGGCAACTACACGGCCGAACAGATCAAGCAGGCGCTGCGCGCCGGGCGGCGCCTGGACGGCAAGACCATGGCGCCGCCGATGGCCGGTTTGATTCCGCATTTTCGGGCATGACCGACGACGACCTGGACGCGATCATCGCCTACCTGCAGGCGATCCCGGCCAAGAAGCACCAGGTTCCGGAACGCGCGCTAACGCCCGCGGCCAAGCAGCTGGTGGGCGAGGGTCACTGAGGGAGACCGGTCGCGCTTCTTCAGGCGCCCGACGCGCCGCCCGCGGGCTCGTTCGATGACAGGGCGCCGCTGCCCAGCAGGTGGCGGCGCACGTAGTTGACGGTGTCGCGCAGGGTGTCGGCGGGGTCGCGCGGGACGAAGCCCAGCTCGCGCGCGGCCTTGCCGGCGTCGAAGTACCAGAAGTACTGCGCCAGGTCGACGCTGGTCGGCTCGACGGGCACCTTGCGCCCGATGCGCTTCCACAGCGCCGCCTGCGCGCGCGACGCCAGGTGCTGCAGCTCGCCCTTGATCTTGAGCTTCGGGCCGGGAATCTTGGTCAGCCGCTCGAGGCGGCCGAAGAGGTCGGCGAACGACCAGTTGACGGCGCCGACCAGGTAACGGTCGCCGGCCGTGCCGCGCGCCATCGCCACCGGCAGCAGCGCCGCCACGTCGCGCGCGTCGACGACGTTGGTCCCGCCGGCCGGCATCAAGCGCGATGTCGCGCGCGATGAACTGCACGATGAAGCGCGTCGAGCTGAGCCGATCGTCGCCGGGCCCCAGCAGCAGGCTGGGGTTGACGGTGACCAGCTCCACCTTGTCGCCACAGGCGCGGCGGGCGGCCTCTTCCTGATAGTGCTTGCTGGCGTAGTAGGCCCACCGCCCGATGAGGTCGACAGGCGTCGGCACCGTCTCGTCGGCGACGTCGTCCTCGCGGCGCGACACGGCGATGGTGCCGCTGGTCGACGCCATGACGATGCGGCGCACGCCGGCGCGCACGGCCGCCTCGCACAGAAAGCGCGTCCCGTCGACGTGAACGCTGTACATGCGGTGCGCGTCCTCGGGCAGGTGCGACACCAGCCCGGCCAGGTGATAGACCTCCGACACGCCGTCGACGGCGCGCCGCCAGGCTGTCGGGCGACGTCACCGAGCCCTGCACCAGGCGTACGCCCAGCTCGCGCAGCCAGGGCGGCGCGGCGCTGTGGACCAGGACCCGCAGCCGCGACGGCCGTCGCCGGATCCGCGGCCAGCAGCTTGACCAGGTGGCTGCCCAGAAAGCCGGTCCCGCCGGTGACCAGGATCGCGTTCTTCATGACGTCGTCTTTGGGTTTCTGTTTCACGGCACGGACTTCAGCAGCGGGCGGCGGACGGGCCGCGTGCGCACGGCGATCGGCCCCAGCGCCCGCCCGTCCCACGCCGAGCGGACGGCGTCGATGTCGAGCGGCGTCGGCAGCCCGTCGCGCAGGTTCTCGACGGCGCGCTGGGTGAAGGCCGCCACCAGCCGCCAGGCCTCTTGCTGGGGCAGCCCGGCCACCAGCGTCGCCAGCCAGTCCGGCGCCAGGAACGGCGCGAACGACACCGTCAGGTCGCGCGCGCGCGGGACCGCCGTCCCCTTGGGCAGCGCCTCGAAGCTGCCCGCGACGTGCGCCGGCAGGATGCCGACCTCGGCCCGCAGCGCGAGATAACCCAGGCTGGGCAGGAACTCGGCCAGCTCGCCGGTCACCGACCGCGTCCCCTCGGGGAAGACGACCAGGCTGCGCCCGCGCTTGAGCACCTCCAGCGTCTTCTCCATGGACTTGCGGATCGAGCCGCTCCGCTCCATCGGGACCAGGTTGGTGAAGTGCTTGAAGTAGGCGCGGCGGTAGCGGCCGCGGAAGAAGTAGTCGGCGGCGGCCATGGACGCCAGGTTCTTGCCCGCGTCGCCCAGCGCCACCTTGATCGCGCCCATGTCCAGGTGCGAGGCGTGGTTCGCGGCGACGATGAAGCTGGTGTGGTGCGGGAATGTGAAGCGCCGCCCTTCACCTTCGTCTCCAGCACGCGCTCGTAGAACAGGCGCTGCCCGAGCTCCAGGGCGCGCTTGCCGGCCGAGGCGACCGGCGACGGCACGAGGATGTCGCTGTCATCGTCGGCGTGCCCGGCGGCCCGCTCGCGCGCCGCGGCGACCGGGCCGCGCGCCAGCAGCTCTTGCAGCTCGGCGACCGTGCCCAGCGTCGTGATGTCGACGCTCTCGGGCAGCACGACTCCGGCGGTCTCCAGCGCGCTCGAAAGCTCGGCGTACATCAGGCTGTCGAACCCCAGCTCGCCGAAACGGCTGCCGAGCTGGACGTCCGCGCGGCGCCGGCCGGAGACGGTCGCCACCGTGTCGAGCAGCCAGCCCGACCTGCGCGCGGTCGCCGGACGCGACGGCCAGCGCGCCCTTGGTCTCCTCGGTCTTGCGGCGCTGGCGCGCGATCTCGGCCGACACGTCCCGTCGCTTGACCGATCGTTTGGCGCTCTTCGGCAGGTCCCCCTCCCAGAAATGGACCGCCCGCACCCGCTTCCAGATCGGCAGATCGGCGGAGACTTTCCGGAAGTGCTCCTCGATCTTCGCCTCGACCTCGGCACGCGACAGCGCCGGCTCGTGGTCCAGCTCCGGGACCACCGCGCAGGCAACCTGCTCGCCCGATACCGTCGGGGACGCCGACGACGGACAGCTCTTTCACGTACGGGCTGCCCGCGTAGAGCTCCTCGACCTCGTCGGGGTAGACGTTCTTGCCGTTGGCGTCGACGATCACGTCCTTCGATCGCCCGACCAGGTACAGATTGCCCTTCTCGTCGAACCGCCCCAGGTCACCGGTGTGGAACCAGCCGTCGCGAACGGCATCGGCGGTGGCGTCCGGCATTCTCCCAGTAGCCGGCCATCACGTTGCGGCCCCGCGCGATCACCTCGCCCACGCCGGTTATTGGGTCGGGGTCGGCGATCTTCACCTCGACGCCAGGCAGCGGCCGCCCGACGGAGCCCGCGATCGGTTTCTCCTTGGGCGACGTCACCGTCAACACCGGGGCCGTTTCCGTGAGGCCGTACCCCTCGAAGAAGTTGAAACCCATGCCGTAGAACGCCTTCATCACATCCGCCGGCAGCGCCGAACCGCCGCTGATCAAGATAGCGGATGCGGCCGCCGAACCCCTCATGGACCGGCAGGAACGCCAGCACGCCCAGATCGAAGCCGGTGCGCGACCGAAGCTCGAAGTTCGCGGCGGCCAGCACCTTCATCAAGCGTCTCGAGGATCAGCGACTTGTCGGCGAACCGCTGAAACAGTCGGCGCCGAAGAAGATCCCACAGCGCGGGGACGCCGACGATGGCGGTGACCCGGCCCTTCTTGAGCGCCGACGAGATCGCCTCGCCCGTCAGCTCCGACAAATAGGTCACCTGCGCGCCGTGCGACAACGGCGCGAGTAGCCCGGCGCTGAACTCGAAGGCGTGGTGCAGCGGCAGCACGGAGAGCATCCCGTCGGTGACGCCGAACTCGAAAATCTTCGACAGCTCGGACACCATGAACGTGAAGTTCCGGTGGGTCAGCATCACGCCCTTCGGGCGGCCGGTGGTGCCGGACGTGAAGATCAGGGACGCCAGGGCGTCCGGGCTGACCCGGCGGGCCAACCCGGGCAGCCGCGCCTTTTCGACCTCGATGTCGGGGAGCGCAAAGGCCTCCGAGAACGGCCAGATCTTCGTGGGCAGGCCGGCCTCGCTGAACGCCTGGGCCAGGCCGTCGCCCAAGCGCTCGAGGACCTCGTCGCCGACCAGCAGGCCGACCGCGCCCGAGGCGCGGGCCACGTTCACCAACTCGGCGATCTTCAGCTCGTTGTCGACGGGGACGACCGTGGCGTGCGCCTTCACCACGCCGAAGTAGGCCATCGACCATTCCGGCGCGTTCTTGGCGCACAGCATGACGCGCTCCGCGGCGGCGACATTCTGCCCCAGCAGGAAGACCCCGATGCGCGACGCCAGCTCTTGCAGATCGGCGTAGCTGTAGATCTCGTCGCGCTTGCCGCGTTCGATGCGCAGCGCGGTTCGCGTCGCGTGCAGCTTGGTGGTGGCGTCGAAGAGCTCCAGGAGGTCGTGGTAGCTGTAGACCTGCTTGGGGCGCGCCGCGTAGGTCTCGTCCAGCTCGGGCAGCACCCACTTCGCCAGCCCTGGGAAGTGGATGTTCATCCAGTAGTCGTAGAGGTCCAGCTTCTCGGGCCCCCAGTTCAGCTTCTTCTGGTCCTCGGGCGTCAGCCGGTCGCGCAGCGCGCGGATGTTGTCGGCCCGAAAGACGTAGGCGTTCTCGAAGATGAAGGGGCGGAAGAGCGTGATGTTCTCGGCCGCCTCGGTCGTGACGCGCTCGATCTCGTCGAAGCCCTTCTTCATGCGGTCGACGAACTCGGAGAAGCGGCCGGCGCCCCAGCTGGGCCGAATGCGCCCCAGCGTCTTCGAGACCCGCTTGGCCGCCCGGTTGAAGGTCGGGAGCGAGGTGCGATCGAAGTGCTCCTCGGTGACCGGGCGAAACTCCATTCGGGCCGCCAGCTCGTTCAGGAACTTGTTGCCGGTCTCCTTGTCGCGGAAGCGCTGCCGCTTGTAGAGGCCCGTCAGCGTGGTCACCCGATCCATCCGCATCGGGTTCAGGTCGCCGCTCGAAAGCTGGAAGACCAGCTTGGGCTGCTCGACGATGGCCTGCGCGGCGACCATCAGCATGCCGGCGACGACGTGGTCGACGGGGACGACGTCCAGGATCAGCTTGGGCGCGACGGGCAGCATGTTCTGCCCCTTCAGCGCCAGGTAGACCAGCGGCGCCGAGGTCGTGAACCCTTCGTTCCACCCGCGGAACGGGTACTCGACCGCGCTCTCGACGATCGCCGGGCGGACGATGGCCCGCACGATGCCGGTCTCGCGCACGACCAGCTGGTCGCCCATGCTCTTCGTGTACGTGTAAATGTTGGGCCAGCCCCAGTTGGCGGCGCGCTCGACCCCCTGGCGGGTCATCTCGGACCGGATCCACTCCTTGCGCGCGCGGGCGACCGCCAGCTTCAGCGACGCCTCGTCGTCGAAATCGCGCTTCTCCTCGCGCAGGCGGTCGCGCGCTTCCTGGCGCAGCTTGGCCAGCACCTGCGCGTCGTCGGCCAGCTCGCGGATGCGCGCCGCGCCGGCGGCGTTGTCGGCCATCTCTTGCTCGACGGAGAAGTGGGTCCCCGGCAGGTCGAGATGCCGCGGGAAGTAGCCGTCCAGCTTCTCGTCTTCCCACACCTCGCCCGAGCGGTTGCCGGCCACGAAGCAGGTGCTGGTGTGAATCAGCGCCGGCCGCTTCATCCGCTTGGCGAAGGCGATGACGTTCTTGGTCCCCTCGACATTCGTGCGCAGCGCCGACTCCAGCGGCGGGTTGAACGTCACGCGCCCGGACGAGTTGATGAGGACGTCGATGTCCTGCGCGACCTTCTCGGCCTCGGCCTCGCTGAGACCCAGGTTCGGCTCCGTGATGTCACCGTCGACGACCACCACCTTTTGGCGGAGAACCTCGGCCAGACCCTCGGGTCCGCCATACTTGGCGCGCAGCGGGTCGAACGCGGGCGACGTGACCACGCTCTGCCAAAAGCGCGCCTCGCTGTCGGTGCCGCTGCCCCGCCGCACCATGACGTAGGCGCGGCCGATGTCGGGGTACCGGTCCAGCAGCATGCTGAGCAGCACCTTGCCGACGAACCCGGTGCTGCCGAGGATGAACAGGTTCCGGCCGCGAAGAATGTCGGTGATCGAGAGGGCCGGGGTCGGAGCCGGCAGCGCGTTCGAAAGCTCCATGAAGACCGGGCTTTTTACCCCGATCGCCTGGCGATGCCAAATGCGACGCTCGCGACCGCGCCAGGCCACGATGAGGCCACGATTAAGCCTGCTGTAAAGCCTGATGAATAACTTGCGCGATGGGTGTCATCGGAGTTTTATTGCCGTCGGTGGATACGCACACGAGACTGCGGCGAGACATCAGGCCTCCATCCGGCTTCGAGGACCACCTCTCGCGGCGCCAAGTGGCCGAGACGCTGGGCTTCGCCAGCGAGTTCAAGGTCCGCCAGCTCGAAAAGGAGGGGCGCCTCCACCCCATCCGGGGTGCCATGGGCTCCGCCTGGTACGCCCGCGCCCAGGTCGAAACCGTCCGCCGCGCCCTCCCCCGCCCCGCCGCCGCCGCCGGCCCGCGCCCCCGCTGGACCGACGCCGCCCTGATTGCGCTCTTGCGTGAACAGCCCCGAACCGTCGTCGACCTGGTGGTGGACACCGGCATCCCGATCTCCCGCGCCGAGCGCGTCTACCGCTGGTGGCGGAGCCACGAAGCGCCGCCTGCCTCGGCCGACGCCGCCGCCAGCGACGCGGCCGCCGAGCGCCGCAGCGGCGACCGTCTGGAACACGACGCCCTGGTTCGCCAGCTTCGCGACGCCGACCCCAAGATCCGCGCCGCCGCCTTCGAGCAGCTCAAAGCGCGCCGGTAGGGGATCTACTTTCCGGCAGACGCGGGAACGGGCCGATACGCCCAGACTCTGCCGCCAATCGACACGGTGACTGTTGTGACAACGGTGGCCGTCACCATGCCTCCGGTGCTCGTCTTCAGCACCTTGTGTTCAGTCGTGACGGTCGTACCGGCCCTGATCGGCAACGTATGCTGCTGAACGTGGTCGCCGCCTGGCTTCACGTGCTGTTCGAAGATCGTCAACCTACCCGGCGAGACACCAGCCACGATCGCCGTGTGGTGTGGCCGCCGCGCGAACACCACCTCGGGCTCCGGCGAGAGGCTCCCATCCGCCCAGGAGATCTTCGCCCTCGTCGTGGTCGTGACCACATGATCGCGGAACTGCAGGATGTCCCCGGGCATCGCCGCGATGATCGGGATCTCGGTTCCCCATTCGTAGTCGTCGTTCGCGCCCGTGGTGGTGGAGCTGCGTGCGCCGGCGTGGCGGAACGCCTAGTCCGCGAAATCCCAGCACTCGCCACGGCCCACCCGCTTCTTCAGCTTTCCGTGCGCCCAGGCGACGACCTCTGATTGAGGCTGCCCACCATGTCATGGCCTCCCAGGTCGCGTTCGCCTGCGGCCCTCGTTGAAGCAACGATCGAGCAGCAGACTTTTCAGCCGGGTGTCGTCGCACGGATCTTCCGTGTCGAAGGAGAATTTGATTCGCCGGTCGGTAGGGGTGAACGACTCGAACGCGCAGACGCAGTGCCGTCCCCGACAATCGATTGAAACCGCCGCGTCACCTGGCCTTGTTCGGCCCTGTTCCCGTATGCAGCTGGCTTCCAGCCAGCAGCGAGCTTCGGGTGTACGATCCTGACGACCCCATCCGAACCGATGTCCATTCGGGAGCCCTTCCGGCCCTCCCCCGTGTCGACGACGCAATCGGAAGCTGTTCCCGTCAACAAGCCTGCATCCCCAGAAACGTCGGACGCCGTCGAGCGTGCAACTTGGGAATCGCGCGCCACCGCGTCCGTTAGGTGATTGTTCCCGGACGTCACGCCACCACCCGGGGGGGCGAGCGACACGCTGGCACGGCCAGCCCGGCCGCAAGCGCGACGAAACCGAACAAGCTGACGGCCCGTTTGCTCATCGCCCAATCGACTGAGCCGCGCCTGAAAGTTGCTGAGCTGGTCGCCGCCTATCTGTACGATGGCACAACCGATGGCGATCAAGAAGTCGGAGCTCTACTCATCGCTGCGGCAGATGTGCGGCTTCCGCGCATGAGCGGCCTCCTCGTCCCCGAGGAATATGCGCCGTGGCTCGCGGCGCTCAAGTCGCGGATCGAGGGGGCGCGTGCCCGGGCGGCGCTGGCGGCGAACGCGGAACTGGTGCACCTGTACCACCACATCGGCACGGAGATCGTGGCGCGCCAGCAGCGCCAGGGCTGGGGCGCCAAGGTCATCGACCGGCTGTCCGCTGACCTGTCGGATGCCTTCCCCGAGATGAGAGGGTTTTCGACTCGAAACCTCAAGTATATGAAGGTGTTCGCGGAGTCATGCCCGGACGTGCGAATTGGGCAGCAACCTGCTGCCCAATTGCCCTGGTTCCACGTCGTCGTGCTACTGACGAAGGTCTCGGATGCCGCCACCCGCGAATGGTACGCGGCACGGGCGATCGCCGAGGGCTGGTCCCGTCCGGTCCTCGAAGCCCATATCAAGGGCCGTCTCCACCTTCGCCAGGGCGCGGCGCTGACCAACTTCGACGCCCGCATCGACGCCCCGCAGGCCAAGCTCGCCGCGGAAATACTGAAGGACCCGTACCACTTCGACTTCCTGGGCCTCGGCGACGAGGCACACGAACGCGACATCGAGACCGCGCTGGTCCGCCACATCACCCGCTTCCTGCTGGAGCTGGGCGCCGGCTTCGCCTTCGTCGGCCGCCAGCACCGCATCGAGGTGGACGGCGACGAGTTCTTCATCGACCTGCTGTTCTATCACACACGTTTGAAACGCTACGTCGTCGTCGAGCTGAAGGCCGGCGAGTTCAGGCCGGAGCACGCCGGCAAGCTGAACTTCTACCTGTCCGCCGTGGATCGCCAAGTCAAGGCCTCCGACGACCAGCCGACGATCGGTCTGTTGCTCTGCAAGACCAAGAACCGCCTCGTGGCTGAGTACGCGCTCTCCGGCTTGACGCAGCCGATGGGCGTGGCGGAGTACCAGCTCGTTCGCGCGTTACCGGAACCACTGGACACCAAGTTGCCGACGATCGAACAGTTGGAAGCGGAGTTGAACGTCGGCGGCCCGGAGGGCGATGAATAGCGATACGACCACTCGTCACAACCGAAGAACTCGGCTGCCAGAACGCCAGAGTCGGTGAACATCTCCGGGCGCCGATTCGCAACGGCTACAGCCCCGTGTGTCCGACCAGAACAACCGGGCTGTGGACCCTCTCACTGTCTGCTGTGACGGACCAGGGTTCAACCGTCAAGCTGGCGCAGCAACGCGATGAAGACAAAGAGAGTGCGGCAAGCCCTGGCAGCCGTGCTCGGCGAGGACGACGTCCGGGTCTGCGATTGGGTCTCAAGCCAATGGCCAACCGAGAGTTGGCAAGCGCGCCGCTTTGTCAGCCGACGAGATGGGACATTGAAACCCTCAGTCGCGTTATAATCGAGCGGTCGTATGCGGCGACAAGGACGGAGGTGGAGGGAGAGGTGGGTGGTGGGGGTCGCCTTCCCTGCGACCGCGATATGGGTCGCGTTGTTCGCCGATCGGGTGCTGCACGACCATGGCCAGGCGCGCCGTCGCGACTGCGACTGCCGCCACGCGGGTGCGGTCGTTCAGCCGCCGGTGCTGCCGGCCGCCACGCCGCGCGCACGGGCCCTCGACGAGGCGCTGCAGCGGCTGCAGCGCGAGTGTTCGTGGTGGAACATGGTCGACAAGTGCGGCCCGACGGGGTTCGCCACGACGATGGCGACCGAGTTGCCCGTGTTCGACGCAAACCGCGCGGTGCTGGAGCAGCGGTGGCTGGCCGGTCTCGAGGCAGGCGATCTCACCGCGGCGTACGGGCTCGGGTGGTTGCGTAGCCAGCGCGCGCTCCCCGAGCTGCGACGTCGCCTGGTCGCGGACCGCCACTGGGAGTTTTTGGAGTGGGGAAGGCCGGATGATCCGGCGGACAGATTCGGCGACTACCAGTTCCCGCACCACCTCGCGCTCGCCGGCGCGATCGAACAGATCACGGGGCGCCCGTGGCGTGCGGTGGTCAAGCTGACAGGGGCCGAGCGCCATCGCCTGTGGCAGGACAGCCGCGGATGCGATGACGCCTTCGCGGCGCGCTGGCTGCTGCGCCAGCTGGACGGCGCGCCGCTGCCGTCGCGTCGCGCGAACGCCGCCTGGCGCCACCGCTGCGAGCCCTTGTGGCCCGGCGGATAGCACCGCCCCGCCGGTCGGTTAACTCGGGTCACTGTCTTCGGTCGCGCGCGCGCAATACAATCGCAACGTGAGTGGGCTGGTGCTCTTGCTTGCCGCCGCGAGCGTTGCGCTGCCGATCAGCGACCGCAAAGGAGCCAGCCAGGACTACCTCGCGTGGGTCCACTCGCTTCACGCGTGCGCGCCGGCGGCCATGGCGGCAGCGAAGCGGCCACTTCCGGACGACCTCGCCGCGCTGGTGAAAAGCAAGCGCACGGTGGCGGTCAGAGCGCGACTCGTTCCGGGGGCGGCGACCTGCACGCTCATGGACTGCGACAGCAGCTGCTGCAACGGGTGCTCCTTCGATTGGGTCCTTGTTCCGCGGAAGGAGTGCCCGAACTGGAGGCTGGCGATCCGCCTCGCCGGCAGAGACGATCGCCTTCATGGCGGCGGGATCGATTGCGTCGTCAGCAGCTTCGGGGCGCACGCCGCCGAGGTGATCGTGACTGGCCGTCTGGATACCGGCCGTGATGCGTTCGCCAGTGAGGTCATCGTGGCGACGGACATCTGCCGCGTCGACTCCGGCGATCCCAAACGGCTGACCGACGCCGACTACGCCCGCCTCATGTCGCCGCCACCCGCGGAGCCGGAGCCCCGGGTTTGCCCGCACCAGCCGCCGCCTCCAACCGCCACGGAGTTGGTCAGCCCATGACTGGACGGTAGACCCGACCATAAAAAGCGGTCCCGCGCCCCCCCCGGACGACTCTTGATCATCGGGAGACGTTCCCGATGCTCGCACGACGCTTCAGCCTCACCGGGTGTTTGATCCTGATGGCTCTCGACGGCTGTCACGGGGGCGGTGGGACGACCGCGCCCGCCGGCGCCCCGCTTTGCGCCACCGAGCCGGGACCGGCGCCCTTGCGTCGGATGACCCGGTTCGAATACGGGCGGGCGATGGCGGACCTGACCGGCGCCGCCGCGTCGATCGCTCAGAACCTGCCTCCCGACGAGGAGACGATGGGCTTCGACGACATCGCCGCCGCGTACAGCATTTCCAGCCTGCACGCTCAGCGTTACCTGGAGACGGCGCTGGCCGCGGCCGCGACCCTGCTGGCGGACAAGGGGCGGGTGACAGCGCTTGCGGGCTGTGACCCGACTGGCGGGGACAGTGCGTGCGTTGCCGCATTCACGAACGCGTTCGGCCGCCGCGCCTGGCGGCGGCCGCTGACGGGCGACGAGCAACAGGCGATGGCGCAGCTCTACGCGGCGACCGCGGATCCGACGGCCAGCGACGGGCTGGCGGGCGTCGTCGCCACGATGTTGCAGGCACCCCAGTTCCTCTATCGACCCGAGTCAGCCGGAACGGCACCCCTGCCGCTGGATGAGTACGGGCTGGCGACCCGCCTGGCGTTCATGCTGACGGGCGCGCCGCCTGACGACACGTTGCTGGGATCGGCCGAGCGAGGGGAATTGGCCAGCGAAGCCGGCCTCCTGGCCCAGACCGACCGCCTGCTGGCCCAGGGTCGCGCCGCCGAGCTGTTCGTCCACTTCGCCACCGAATGGTGGGAGGTGGAATCGGTCACCGCGATCGACAAGAACCGCAGCCTCTATCGAAATTGGAATGACGGGACGCCGGCTGCGCTGGCCACGGAGACGTCGCTCTTCCTGACTGACACCTGGAACGCTGGCCCGACGCTGGCGGCGCTGCTGACGGCGCCGGTGACCTTCGCCGACGGGTCGCTGGCGGCCTATTACGGCCTCCCCGCCCCGGGCGGAACGGGCTACCAGCGGATCGCATTGGATCCGGCGCGCGGGGCCGGGATGCTCACCCAGGGCGCATTCCTGGCCGTGCATGCCAAGGCCGACCAGACCTCGCCGGTCCTGCGCGGCAAGTTCGTGCGCGCGCAGCTCTTGTGCCGCCCGCCCCCTCCGCCGCCGCCCACCGTCGTGGTCGCGCCGCCGGTGGTGAATCCGCGGCTGCCGACTCGCGAGCGGTTCGCGCAGCACACGGCCGATCCTGCCTGCGCCAGCTGCCATACGCTCATGGATCCGATTGGGTTCGCGTTCGAGCACCAAGACGCGGCGGGCGTCTGGCGCGACACCGACGCCGACCGGCCGGTCGATGCGACGGGCGCGCTGACGGGGACCGACGTCGATGGCGACCTGGACGGCATCCCCAGCCTGGCCGCCAAGCTGGCGAGCAGCCGCGATGTGGCCAGCTGCGCGGCGACCCAGTGGTTCCGCTACGCTTTCGGCCGCAGCGAGGAAACGGCGGGCGATCTGTGCGCGATCTCGGCTCTGGCGGCCGCGCTGTCCGGCCCCGACGGCGATTTCAAGAAGATGGTCCGGCAGACGGTCCGGTTGGCCGCGTTTCGCAACCTCTCGCCCGAGTCTCAACCATGAAGCGCCTCTCCCGACGGACGATCCTGCGCGGCGCGGGTGGCGCGGCCATCGCGCTCCCCTTTCTGGAGGCCATGCTGCCGCGCCGCGCGCACGCCGCCGCGCCATCCAAGCGCTTCATCGTGATGTTCTCGCCGAACGGGACACTGCCCTCGTGGGCGCCCACCGGCAGCGAACGGGGTTTCACGCTGTCGCCGATCTTGTCCGCACTGGCCCCGCATCAGGCCGACCTGGTCATCGTGCAGGGGCTGCTGCAGCAGGGCGCAGGTGGTGACGGCCATCAGAACGGAATCGGCGGGATGCTGACCGGCAGCCCGTTGAACCCGGGACCGTTCGCCGGTGTGGGGGCGCCGCCGGCGGGATGGGCGACCGGCCCCTCGGTCGATCAACGCATCGCCGAAGCGCTGGCTGCACCGACCCCTTTCCGTTCGCTGGAGCTGGGCGTGCAGGTTGGCCCCGCCGACGATTGGGGGCGCATGATCTATCGCGCGGCGAACCAGCCGCTGCCGCCGACCGACGATCCGGTGGCTGTCTACAACACGGTGTTCTCGGACCTTCACACCGATCCGGTCGCGCTGGCGCACCAGCGCACGCGGCGCGCGTCGATCCTGGACGCGGTCGGCGCCGAGTACAAGCGTGTCTCCGGCCAGCTGGGCAGCCGCGACAGGCAGCGGGTGGACGCTCACCTGACCGCCATTCGCGAGATCGAGCTGCGCCTCACCACCAACCTGAGCGACAGCAATCCGGCCTGCGCCGATCCGAAGGTCCCGGCTGTCGCCGCGCAGAACAACGATTCGTTCCCCACGGTCGGCGGGATCCAGATGGACCTGCTCACGATGGCGCTGGCCTGCGACGTGACACGCGTGGCATCTCTGCAGTGGTCACGCTCGGTGTCGCAGGTGAGGTTCACCTGGCTGGGAATCCCGGACGGGCACCACGATCTGTCACACCGCAGCGACAGCGACACGGATGCGGTGGCCAAGCTGACCCACATCAACGGCTGGTACGCGCAGCAAATGGCCGGCCTCGTCGCGCGGCTCAAAGCCACGCCCGACGCGGCCGGCGGAACGCTGTTCGACAACACCTTGGTGCTCTGGTGCAACGAGCTGGCGAAGGGAAACACGCACAGCCGTCAGGACGCCCCCTACGTGCTGGCAGGCAGCGGCGGTGGCCCACTGGTGACCGGCCGCTATCTCAACTACGAGGGGCAGGGATTGGCCCACAACAACCTGCTGGTCTCGATCCTCAACGCAATGGACGTTCCGGATACGACGTTCGGGCGGGCCAGCTGGTGTACGGGGCCGCTGCCCGGTTTCTTGTGAGGCACGACCAAGGAGAACGCAATGAGAGAACGTGAGATTTGGATGGCCGTTTGCGTGCTGGGGGCGGGGCTGGCCAGCGGCGGCTGCAGCTCGGAGAGCGCCGCCGGGCCTGCGGCCCCCAGCGGCTCTGGCGGGGCGGGCGGCTCATCGAGCGCCAGCGGTGGGGCAGCCGGATCCAGCGCAACGGCGTGCCCGGCCAGCAGCGGCCCGGTCGATCCCACGGCCATGATCGACGACATGGAGGCGACGGATCCCCGCATCCTGATGGTTGGAGGACGGAACGGTTCTTGGTGGACGGGTGGCGACACGGTCTCCCCCAACGCCAGCATCGTGCCCAACGGCAACGCCTCCGCCGAGCCGATCCCGGGCAGTGGCCGCTGCGGCAGCCTCCATGCGATGCACGTGACGGGTCAGGGCTTCACGAGCTGGGCGCTCGTGACCGCCTCGCTTCGATACGGAGCGGTAGACGGCGGTGCCCCGGGCCTGCTGCCTTACGACGCCCACTCCTGGACGGGCGTCACGTTCTGGGCCCGCATCGGAGACACGTCGGCCAACCATGTGCGCTTCAGCATCAGCGACAAGACCAGCCGTCCGGAGGGTGGCCTGTGCGACGCATCGGCCTCAACCGGGTCCACGGCCTGCTACGACAACTTCGGCGTCGACCTCACACAGCTCGGGACGCGCTGGACCGAGTACCGGATCCCGTTCGTGGGGCTCGGGCAGCGGCACTTCGGGCTCGAAGCGCCGGCGCTGAACACCAACGCCATCTACACGATCGACTTCAACTTCTCCGCCGGCGATATCTTCGACTTCTGGGTGGACGACATCTCGTTCTATTGAATCAGGGGTAGGCGAGGGCCTCGCGATTCCAGCCCGCCAGGGTCGCCCCCGCGTCATAGGTCGACCGCGCGAAGGCGAGGATCGCCGCGACGGGGTCGGCCGCCCGCCGGACCTCGTCGTAGGGAAGAACGAATTCCTTGAGGGCCGGGCTCCAGGAGGCGCCGGCGGGAACGATGGAGGCCGCCGAGAGGCCGGCCGGCTCGGGGACGGTGTAGGAATAGAACATGGCCTCGGCGGCGCCCGTCGTGGCCCACGGATCGCCCGGCCAGAACCCAAGCGAGATCACCTCCTCGTCGTAGGCGTCGCGATCGACCTTGGCTTTCCGCAGCGGCGCGCGCTTTCCGTTGAAGCGGGTCACCGCCAGGTCGAACGCGCCCCAGAAAAAGTGCACCGGGCTGCACTTGCCGCGGAATCCGGCCCGAAACGTCTGGAACACCGGTTCGACTCGCCGGAGCGCTTGCCAGAACCGCCCGACGGCGGCGCGATCGTAGTGCGCGTGCTCGCGGTCGTCGCGAAACGGCGTCGTCACCGGGCATTCTTGCGGTTGGGGCCCGATCACAATGGGAGAGCTCCCGAGCTCGCGCAGCACCGCCATCAGCTCCGAATAGAAGACGCAGACCGGCTTTGCGTCGAGCGGCAGGACGCGGACGTCGCCGTCGCTGTCCTGGATCTCCAGCCGGTGATCGACGAAGTCGAACTCAATCGACAGCAGGCCCCCGGCATAGGGCATGGGCCCGGTGGTGAGCCCGCGCGCCGTGACGTGCAGCGTGACGTTCCACCACTGATTCAGCTTGGGCGTCAGCGCCAGACGGATTTTGCCGACGATCTGGGTGTAGAGCAGCAGCGTCGCATACGTCTGGCGCCACTCGCCCACCCGCAGCTCGGGCCATTCACCGGATGAAGGCATGCGGCAGAGCATAGGCGAGATCAGCCCGAGCGAAACGCGCCCCGACCAGCGCACGACGAATCATCCGTTCCGGTACGTCGCCGGGGTGTATCAGCGCGCCTGCGCCCGCAGATGACGCTCGATGAACACGGCGGCGTCCGCCTTGCTCGCATTACCCGCAGCCACGCCGATACAGAGCTCGTACAACGCATCCGGTTCGGCAACCAGCCGATGACCGTTCAGCGCCAAGAACGCCAGGGCGGCCGCCAAGGCCACGCGTTTGTTTCCATCGACGAAAGCGTGCGCCTGCGAGATGTGGAACAGGTAGGCGGCCGCCATCTCCGCGAGCGTCGGGTGCAAGAAGGCGCCACCAAAGGTTGCGGAGGCCATGCCGAGCGCGGAGCTGAGGCCGCCCGCATCCCGCAGTCCGAGAGAGCCGCCATACCGCTCGATTCGATCGGCGTGCAGTGCCAGCACGTCGTCGAAGGTCAGGAAGTCCGGATCGGTCATTTCGCGAGCCGCTTGAAGACGCCGCCGTACCGCTCGTCCGCTTCCGCCATTGCGTCGCGGAGCTTCTCCGCCCGCGACTTGCTGCGCTTCGGCGTAATGACGATGACGTCGCCATCGGTGGAAATCTCGAGCAGCGTGTCGGCCGAGATCCCCGTCTGGTCCAGCAGCTCGCGGTCCAGGACCAACGCGAGGCTGTTCCCCGTCTTCGTCAGGCGCTTTTCCATCGTACGTACATACTAGCCCAGTCGTACGTACGACGCCATACGCGCCTACTCCATGTCCGCCATGACAATCGGCGGGTGGTGCATCATCGTGATTTCCGGCGACGGGCCGACGAAGCTCTTGGCCATGGCGATGGCCTCGGTCAGCGATTCGGCGCGGTCCCAGCCCAGGATCTTGGGAACGTGGGCGTTCTCGGCGCCGGCGGCGATCACCTTGCCGATGTGCTGGCGGCCGTTCTCGCCCCAGTACCACATGAAGAACGGGTGGGCGCCGTGGTACGCGTTGCCACGCCGGTACATCTCGATGTAGCTGGGGTTCTTCGCGAACTCTTCCTCGTACTTGTGACGCAGCTTCATCGCGTCGCGCGTCTCGGGGAGCAGCCGGTTGAAGAACTCGATGTAGCTCGGGTGGTGCTGGTGGTCGAACTCGTCGCTGCAGGGGTGGGTCAGGATCATCACCCCACCCTTCTTCAAGAGCGGCTTGCCCCGATAGAAGTTGTGGAAGTAGCCCATCCCCATCACCTGGACCAAGAGCGGGTTCAGGATCGAATTGACGTTGTAGGGTGAGATGTACGGCACCGGGCAGATGAGCACGTCGGCCTGGCCGCGCACGTGCACGCCATACTGGTCCCAGCAGTGTTTCAAGATCCGCTCGTGCACCGGCTCGGTCTTGCCGGCGTAGCAGGCGACCATCTGGTACTGAGCGGGGATCGCGTGGAACATCTTCCGCTTCGCCGCGCGCGGCATCTTGGACAGCGCCCAGCGCGTGGCCTCGAACTTCAGGCGGTCGAACTCGGTGAACTCGTCCTCGTTCTTCGACAAAAACGCGGTGGCGCCGGCGTAGATCCGGTTGTTGATGGCGGTCTCGATGTGGAACACCTTCATGTGCCGATCGATGAGCACGCCCTGCCGTTCGACCTTGGTGTTCAGCGCCGAGCGCTTGGGATCCATGTAGCTGTCCGAGGCGCGGATGGTCTCCGGCTCGTGGTGCGACCGCAGGCTCTCGTAATCGCACAGGCCCAGCGCCACCGACTTGTGGCCGCCGTCCATGGGCACCAAGTTGATGTTCACGTAGATGAGCAGGTCGCTTTCGACCGCCCGCCGGTTGATGTTCACGTGCTCGTGGTGATCGGTGCGCCCCAGCGGCACGATCCCGTCCGGGTCTTCGGCGTCGTGGTTGTAAAAGCGATCGGGGTAGAAGGCGTCGAAGATCTTCGCGCCCACCATCCGCTTCATCTCACCGGCGGTCATGCGCCGGTGAAGGCCGGTCGCGACGATGATGTGCACGTCGTCGACGCCGTTGGCGTCCAGCAGCTCGAGGACGATCTCCAGCACCATCTGCCGGATGTCGGGCGTGACCATCGGCGGCAGCGGCAGGCTGATGTCGTCGAGCGCGATCGTGACGCGCATCCCCGGCGCCAGCTGCGCATAAAGCGGCTCGGCCTCCAGCGGGTGGTTCAGCGCATAGCGGATCGCCGCGCCCGGGTTTGCCAGCCCTTCCAGCGGCGGCTTCGGGTAAATGACCCGGGTGCCGATCGGCAAATCCTCGAGCAGCAAATCCTCGCCCGAAAACAGGATGCGCGGCGCGGAATCTCCGTCGATGTAGACGACCTGATCGTCTTCCTTGTTGCGGGGCACGGGGCCGCGCAGGACCTTGGGGGCTCGTTCTCTCATCACCTTAAATCCCAGAAACGCGTTGACGGAGCTGGGCTTTGCCCAGCGTAGTCGTCGCGGGAGGTCCAAGGAACCCTCCCAGGGTTCCTGTCTGATCGCCCGCAGGTCATCGCAAGTCCAGAATGGGCCAGTCGTGCTGCAACGCCGTGTTGCGCAGCCGGATGTCGGGGTTGACGGCAGTCGGGTGGCCGACCACCGACAGCATCGGCAGGTCGCTCATGCTGTCGCTGTAGCCATAGCAGTCGGACAGGCTCAGGTTCTCTTTCTCGGCATAGACGCGCATCCAGCTGGCCTTGGTGGCGGCCGCCATCACCGGGGGCAGCAGCCGGCCCGTGGCGTACCCATCCACGAACTCGAGCCGGTTGGTCACATAGTGGTCGATCTTGAGGTGCTTGGCGAGGGGCCGCACCGTCAGGTCCAGCGCCCCCGTCACCAGCACCTGCCGCAAGCCCAGCTGACGCGACTTGTCGATGAGCTCGTAGGCGCCTGGAAAGATCGAGGGGCGCAGCACTGTGTCGAACAGCTCGTCGGCCAACGCACGCAGTCGATCCTCCGACTCCCCCTTGTACCTGATGAAGAAAATGTCGTTGAACAGGCGCCGATTGAAGAAATCCGTCGCCAAGAACAACGGAACGCTCACCAGGGTGGCGGCGGTCTTGGTGAGGCTCTTCAGGATCCCCTGCTGGTTGCGCGCGCTGAAGGCGAACGCGTGGACCAAGTTCGTCCGGACCAGGGTTCCGTCCAGGTCGTAAAAAGCGGCAGCGGCCATGGAAATTCGTGCAGGCCCCGTATACCACAGGCATAATTTGCGCGCGTCCCAATGAAACGGGTGGCCGGCCGTGAGCTCCTGACGACCATCCTCAAGGACGCCACGCCTCCTGAGTTGCGCGTCGTCGGGCGGACGCTGTACCACGCCGCGATGGTCGGCGTGGCCGCCGGGCTGATGGGCGCGGCCTTCTTCGCGACGCTCGAGCTCGTCCAGCGGCTGCTGCTCGAGGATCTAGGCGGCTACCGGCCGCTTCGCGCCAGCGGCGAGACCTTCATTCACGAGCTGGGCGGCCAGGTCACCCATTTCCGGCCCTGGCTGGTGGCCCTGCTCCCGGCGGCCGGCGCGCTGATCGGCGGCATCTGCTCGCAGCTGGCGCCCGAAACCTACGGCGGCGGCGGCGACGCGATGATCAACGCCTTCCACCACGGCGACGGACAGATTCGCAAGCGCGTGTCGTGGGTGAAGGCGCTGGCGTCGATCTTCACGCTGGGGACCGGCGGGTCTGGCGGGCGCGAGGGGCCGACCATGCAGATCGGCGGCGCGCTGGGCTCCCTCTGCGGGCGGTTGCTGCGCGTCGGGGTGCAAGAGCGCCGCATCCTGATGGTGTCGGGCGTCGCGGCCGGCATCGCGGCGGTGTTCCGCACCCCGCTTGGGGCCGCGCTGCTGGCCGTCGAGGTCCTTTACCGCGACGACTTCGAATCGGACGCACTGATCCCGGCGGTCTTGGCCAGCGTGACCGCCTATTCGGTGGTCATCTCGATCTTCGGGGAAACGACGCTGTTCGCGCATCCGGGCCGGTTCCCGTTCGTCATCACGCACCTGTGGCTGTACGGGTTGCTGGCGCTGATGGTGTCGGCCCTGGCGGTCATGTTCCTGGCCGCCCTGCGCGGCGTTCAACGGATCACCGCCGGCCTCACGATCCCCATGTGGGCGCGCCCGGGGCTGGGCGGACTGGCGATGGGCGTCTTCTGCGTCCCGATCGTGGTCTTCATCGGGTGGCGGCTGGCGCAGCCGGGACAGGGGCTGGGCCTGTTCGGCGGCGGATACGGCGCCGTTCAGGTGGCGATCACCGGCGCCAACTGGTTGCCCGGCGGCTGGGCGGGCGCGGGCCTGCTGCTGTTTCTCTGCCTGGCCAAGATCGTGGCGTCGTCGCTGACGATCGGCAGCGGTGGCAGCGCGGGCGACTTCGCGCCGGCGCTGGTGATCGGCGGACTTTTCGGCGGCGCGTTCGGGCGCGTGGCGCAGATGCTGATCCACGACCCGCGCATCGACCCCGGCGCCTTCGCGCTGGTCGCCATGGGGACGTTCTACGGCGGCGTCGCCCACACGCCGCTGTCGTCGCTGGTTCTGGTCTGCGAGCTGGCCGGAAGCTACGACTTGCTGGTGCCGCTGATGCTGGCCGAAGGGATCGCCTTCGTTGCCCTGCGGCGCCGGTCGCTGTACCACGCGCAGGTGAAGAGCCGGCGCGAGTCGCCGGTGCATCGCACGGTGGACGTCCTGCGCACGACGCGCGTCGGGGCCGTCATGCGCACGATCTCCGTCAACGGCGTGCCCATCGCCTCCCGTGACTTCTCGGTCCCCGTCGACACCGACCTGCGCACGGCGGCCCAGACGATGCTGGCCAACAAGCTGCGCGAGATCCAGGTGACCGACGCCCAGGGGCAGGTCATCGGCCTCCTCGACGAGGCCGACATCTCTCGCTGTTACCTGGATGCCGCCGACCAGGTCAACACGTCGGCCAGCGTCCCCATCAAGCCGTAGGGACGCTGATCGGTTGGACGGCGCGCGCAGCGCGGACCAGCGCTACTTGTTCTCTTTGTCCTTCTTGTTCCGGAACTCGGCCATCATGACTTCGCGCTGCTGCTTGGGCACCTCGGCGTACTTCTGGAACTCCATCGTGAACTCGCCCTTGCCCTGGGTGGCCGAGCGCAGGTCGGTCGAGTAGCCGAACATGTCGTTCAGCGGCACCTCGGCCATCGCCTGCACGAAGCCTTCCTGCTTCTCCGACGAGATGATGGTGCCGCGGCGCTGGTTGAGCTGGCCCATGACCGCGCCCTGGAACTCCTCGGGGAACTGCACCTCGACGCGCATGATCGGCTCGAGGATGGTCGGCTTGGCCTGGCTGTAGGCCTCGCGGAAGCCCATGAGCGCCGCCGTGCGGAACGCGATTTCCGACGAGTCGACCGGGTGCGAGGCACCGTCGTTGATGACGCACTTGACGCCGACGATCGGGAATCCGATGAGCGGACCCTTCTTGACCGCCTCCCGGAAGCCCTTTTCGCAGGCCGGAATGAACTCGCGCGGGATCGCAGCCGCCCGTGATGTCGTCCTCGAACTCGAAGCCGGTCGGGTGGTCGGCCGGCAGCGGCTCGATGAAGCCCGCCACCTTGCCGTACTGGCCGGAGCCGCCGGTCTGCTTCTTGTGGGTGTAGTTGAACTCGGCGCGCTGGCCGATCGCCTCGCGGTAAGCCACCTGCGGCTTGCCGGAGATGACCTCACAGGCGTACTCGCGCTTCATGCGCTCGATGTAGATCTCGAGGTGAAGCTCGCCCATGCCGCTGATGATGGTCTCGGCCGACTCCTCGTCGCGACGCACGCGGAAGGTCGGATCCTCCTTCGTGAAGCGGTTGAGCGCCTTCGAGAAGTTGGTGGCGTTGGCCTTGTCCTTGGGCGCGACGGCCAGCGAGATGACGGCCTCGGGCACGTGCATCGAGGTCATCGTGTAGTTGATCGACTCGTTGGTGAACGTGTCGCCCGACGCGCACTCGACGCCGAACAGCGCGACGATGTCGCCCGCCGACGCGGTCTCGATGTCGTTCATCTCGTTCGAGTGCATGCGGACCAGGCGCGGCACCTTGACGCGCTTGCGGTTGGAGCTGTTGTTGACGATGAAGTCGCCCTTGGTCAGCGTTCCCTGGTAGATGCGCATGTACGTCAGCTGCCCGTAGCGGCCGTCTTCCAGCTTGAACGCCAGGCCCACGAACGGCTTCTTGGCGTCGGAGTCGAGGATGACCTTCTCTTCCTTCTTGTCCTGGTCGAGCGCGATGTTCTGCACCTCCTTCGGGTTCGGGAGGTACATGGTCACGCCGTCCAGCATCAGCTGGACGCCCTTGTTCTTGTAGGCCGAGCCGATGAAGACCGGCGTCATCTTGAGCGCGATCGTCACGCGCCGGATGGCGGCGTGGATCTCCTCGACGGACGGCTCCTGTTCGGCCAGGAACTTGTCGGCGATGGCGTCGTCGTGATCGGCGATGGCGGCGATCATGTCGTGGCGGGCGGCCTTGGCCTCTTCCAGGCGGTCGGCCGGGATCTCTTCCTCGCGGATGTCCTCGCCGTTGTCGCCGTCGAAGTAGAAGGCCTTCATCTTGATGAGATCGATGATCCCCTCGAAGTCGGCCTCGGCGCCGATCGGGAGCTGCATCGTGATCGTGTTGTGGCGCAGCTTTTCCTTGAGCTGGTTCGTCACGCGGGCCGGGTCGGCGCCGGCGCGGTCCAGCTTGTTGATGAAGGCCAGGCGCGGCACGTTGTAGCGGCGCATCTGGCGGTCGACGGTGTACGACTGCGACTGCACGCCGGACGTCCCACAGAGCACCAGCACGGCGCCGTCGAGGACGCGCAGCGCGCGCTCGACCTCGATCGTGAAGTCGACGTGGCCGGGGGTGTCGATCAGGTTGATGTTGAAGCCGTTCCACTCGCAGTAGGTGGCGGCCGACTGGATCGTGATGCCCTTTTCGCGCTCGAGATCCATCGAGTCCATCTTGGCGCCGACGCCGGACTTGCCGCGCACCTCCTCGATCCTGTGGATCTTGCCGGTGTAGAAGAGGATGCGCTCGGACAGCGTGGTCTTGCCCGAGTCGATGTGGGCGGAGATCCCGATGTTGCGGACTTTGTCGAGTGAGATCGAGGCCATGACGGGTGGTTTTCCTTCGTTCTGATCCAGTAAAAGGCGCGGGGAGCTTAAATGAATTTGCGGCTTTCGCTAGGCGAAAACCGCATCCCCTCCGATGCCGCGCGGGGTCGCAAAGTTACGGTCGCGCTACTTCACGCCGACCAGTTCGACGTCGAACACCAGCGTCGCGTTCGGGGGAATCGGCCCACCGGGGGTGCCGCGGGCGCCATACGCCAGGTCCGGCGGGATGGTCAGCTTGCGCTTGCCGCCCACCTTCATCCCCTCGATTCCCATGTCCCACCCTTTGATGACGACCCCCGACCCCAGCGGGAAATCGATGGGCTGGCCGCGATCCAGGGAGCTGTCGAACTTGGTCCCGTCGGTCAATCGCCCGGTGTAGTGCACCGAAACGGTCTTGCCGCGCGTGGCAATGGCGCCCTCGCCCGGCTTGACCTCGTCGACCTGCAGGCCGCCGGGCTGTCCGCTCTTCTTCGATTCGGCGGAGCCGGCCGAACCGCCGGCTTTGTGGCTGGCACCCCGGTGCGAGTGCGAGCAGGACGAAGAGGGGGGCGAGGCGCTTCATGGCGCGGCACCATAGCATCATGAGGCGGCGCCGGCGACCGCCCCGAGCGCCTGGGTGTGGACCAGCAGCTCGGCCACGGGACCGCGCCGCGACGCGACCGAGTTGATGGCCCGGCGTGCGGGAAGCGAATCGACGGGAAGTCCCTCGTACAAGCGGCGCGTGTCGGCGCAGTCCGAATTGGAAAGGACGGCGGCGACCCCCTTGTCCGACAGGCGGCGGAGCTGCTTGGCCAGGCGCTCTTGGTCGGCCATCGAGAAGCCACCGGCGTACGCGGTGAAGGACGCGGTCTTCGAGATCGGCACGTACGGTGGGTCGAGATAGACGAAGTCGTCTGCGCCCAGCCGCCGCCGGCTTCCCGCCAGAGCACGGAATCGAAGTCGCCGCAGATCAGCTCGACGCCCGCCAGCGCCTGCGGCGGCGGCGCGCAACCGATCGGGATCGCAGATGCGCGGGCGGACGTAGCGGCCGAACGGCACGTTGAAGATCCCGTCGCTGTTCACGCGGTAAAGGCCGTTGTACCCGCACCGGTTGAGGTAAATGATCCGCGCGGCGCGCGCCGCCGGGTCCAGCGCGTTCGGGCCGCTGGGCGCGGATCCGGTAATAGCTGGCCGGCGTGTTGCGCAACCGAGTCAGCTGCGCGATCACCGCCGCGAGCGTCGTCACGCACGGCCGTGTAACAATTAATGAGCTCGGCATTCACGTCGCCGAGCACGGCGCGCTTGAAGCGACGCTCGGCCGCGAGCGCGAAAAACAGCGCGCCACCGCCCAGGAATGGCTCGACGTACGTCCCGATCCGGGGCGGGACCAGCGCCAGGATGTGCGGCAGCAGCTGCCGCTTGCCGCCGGCCCATTTCAAAAAGGGCCGTGGCGGCGCGCTGTCCGACATGCGTGTCTGTTTCGTACAATGAACGCTCGATCGACACGCAAGCAAAGACCAAGCAAACGCGGTTTTCAGGGGATTTTCGCCGCTTTTTTGTTTCGTCGCGTCGATCTTTCGCCTTAGAGTTCTGGCCCAATTCGCGCGTGGCGTGACATCGCCCCGCGCCGAGCAAGTCTGCCAAAGGAGAACGACATGGCGAAGGTTCTGACGAAGTCCCAGATCATCCAGACGATTGCGGACGCCCACAAGGACAAGCTGGCCCGCAAGGACGTCGCCCAGGTGCTGGAGTCGCTCGCGACTGTCGGCCACAAAGAGCTGAAGAAGAACGGGATCTTCGTGCTGCCCGGATTCGCCAAGTTCGTCGTCGTGAAGAAGCCCGCCACCAAGGAGCGGCAGGGCATCAACCCCTTCACGAAGGAGCCGATCACGATCAAGGCCAAGCCGGCCCGCAAGGTGCTGAAGGCGCGCCCGGTCAAGGCCGCGAAAGACGCGCTGGCCTAGATTCGGCTCCGCGAGCAAGGCCTCGGTCAGCGCCGCCACGTCTTTGAAGCGTGGCGCGCGCGACCAGGGGTAGAAGTCGTAGGGGTCGAGGAGGGCGGCGCGGACGCCGACCGCGTGGGCGCCGCCGACGTCGGCCGACGGTGAATCGCCGACCATGATCGCGTCGGCCGCCGAGACGCCCAGGCGATCGAGGGCCAGGTCTGGTAGATGCGCGGGTCGGGCTTGGAGACGCCGACGATCGCCGAATCGACGACGACCTCGAACAGCTCGCGCAGCCCGGTCTCGATCAGCATCTGCTTCGACGGTCCCTTCGCTGTTCGAGACGACCGCCAGTCGGACCGTCTTCGCGCAGGCGCTCAGCGACTCGCGCACGCCGGTGCCGATGCGGCGACCAGGCGTTCACGGCCAGGTGCTGACGAGGATCGTCGCCGCCGCGGCGATCCAGCAGATCGTCGGAGGCCTGGACCTCGGCAAGCATCGAGCAGCTTGCCGGAATACGGCGGTGAGCCAGCCGTCGCGGGCGATCGTGCGTGGGTGCGCAGGACGACCCCCGGCTTCTCGCGCAGCTCGTCGCGCAGCGCGCGCTCGGCGCGTTCGAGCGCGTGCGGATCTCAGCGTCAGCCCCGCCTGGGCGGCATAAGCCGCGATGCGCTCGCCGTCCTGGAAGGTCAGCGTGAAGCCGGCGTCGAACAGGATCGCGCGGGGCCACGGTTTGAACAGGGCGGCGGCTTCCTGGTATGAGGCGGGCATGGTCAGGTTGAACCGGATCTACACCAAAGCCGGCGACGGTGGCGACACGCGGCTGGTCGGTGGCCAGAAGGTCCGCAAGGACGCGCTGCGGATCGAATCGTACGGCACGGTCGACGAGCTGTCGGCCTGCCTGGGACTGGCCCGCACCGAGCTGTCGCAGCCGGGCGCGCCCGAGAGCGCGGCGGCGCTGGCCGACCTGTTGCTGCGCATCCAGAACGAGCTCTTCAACCTGGGCAGCGACCTGGCCACGCTGGAGGTGGATCGCCGTCCGACCCAGCCCGTGATCGAAGCCCGCCACACCACGGCGCTGGAACGACAGATCGACGCCTGGAATACCGACCTGCCGGAGCTGCGGAGCTTCGTGCTGCCGGGCGGGGGGCGCGTCTCCGCCGCGCTGCACCTGGCCCGGACCGTCTGCCGCCGGGCCGAGCGCCTCATCGTTCGCCTGGCCGACGCCGAACCGATCAGCCCCGCCGTCATTCCTTATGTGAACCGCCTGTCGGACGCGTTGTTCGTGATGAGCCGCCACGCCGCCCGCCTCTACGGTGAGGCCGAGCCGCTGTGGCAGCCCGAGAAGACCTAGACGCCGCGACCCGCTATCCTGGGGACGTGATCCGCGACCAGGTGCCGCTGGCGCCGCTGACGACGCTGGAGGTGGGCGGCGCGGCGCGCCACTTCACGGAGGCGACCGACGAGGCAGCGGTGGCCGCGGCGCTGCGGTGGGCCGCGGCACGTGATTTGCCCGTCGCCGTCTTGGGCGGAGGGTCCAATGTGGTGGCCGCGGACGCGGGCTTCGACGGGCTGGTGATCCGGGTGGCGCCGCGCGGGCGTCGGCTCGAGGCCGCGGCTGGCGGCGCGGTCGCGATCACCGCCGCTGCGGGCGAGCCGTGGGATGCGCTGGTCGCGGACACCGTCGCCCGCGGGTTGGGCGGCCTCGAATGTCTGTCCGGCATTCCCGGGCTGACCGGCGCGACGCCCATCCAGAACGTGGGCGCCTACGGTCAAGAGGTGGCCGAAACCATTCGCTCTGTTCGGGTGCTGGATCGGGCGACGCTGCAGGCGCATGAGCTGCCCGCGGCCGACTGTAGGTTCGGCTACCGGGACAGCCGCTTCAAGCGCGCGCCGGACGCCTTCATCGTCCTGGCGGTCACCTTCGTGCTGCGGCCCGGGGCGCCGCCCGCGCTGCGCTATCCGGAGCTGGCCGCGGTGCTGGGCACGAACGCGACGGGAACGGCCGCGCCGACGCTGTCCCAGGCGCGCGCCGCCGTTCTGGCGCTGCGGGCGAAGAAGTCGATGGTGCTCCGGGCCGACGACCCCAACCGCCGCAGCGCGGGCTCATTCTTCACGAACCCGATCGTGCATGTGGCCGTCGCGGATGAGGTCGCGCGGCGCGCCGGCGTTGCCCCCCAGGCGATGCCGCGATTTCCGGCCGGCCCCGATGAGGTGAAGCTTTCAGCGGGCTGGCTGATCGAGCATGCCGGGTTCGGCAAGGGCTTCCGCCGGGGGCCGGTCGGGATCTCGACAGCCCACGCGCTGGCGCTGGTGAACCTGGGAGGCGCGCGGGCCTCGGACCTGCTGGACCTGGCGGCGGAGATCGTCGGCTCTGTCCGGAATCGCCTGGGAATCACGCTGATCCCGGAGCCGGTGCTGCTGGGCGGCGCCTGGCCGCGGCCCGCGGTCTGACGGGCCCCCTCCGCGGCCCTTGACGTCGTTCACAAAGCGATCGATATATTCATGACATGAATGACCGTTCACCTCCTGAACGGCCCGCGGCGCCCAGCCTGCGGGAGCGCTTCCGCGAGACCACGGTCCAGGCGATCCTGACCGCGGCCGAGGAGGTCTTCGCAGACGCCGGCCTTCATGCGGCGCACATGGGCGAAATAGCCGCGCGCGCCGGCGTCTCGGTCGGCACGCTTTACAACCACTTCGCCGATCGCGAGGCGCTGCTGGGCGGCCTGGCCGCCGCGCGGTTCACGGAGATGCTGGCGCATGTGGACGCGGCGCTCGATGAGAGCGAGGGCCAGAAGTTCCGCGCCCGGCTCGAGGCGCTGGTGGGCGCCATCTTGGGCCACTGGGAGCAGCACCGGAAGTTCATGCGCATCGCGATCCAGGGCGAGACCGGGCAATACCAGAAGACCTTCCCGACCGCCTACGGAACGATGCGCGACAAGATGCGCGACATATATTCGCGCGTGGAGAAGGTGACCAGCCAGGGCGTACGCGAGAAAGCCATCCGCGCCGACGTGGCCGATCTGGCTCCCTTCTTTCTGATGGGCATGATTCGGTCCTTGCTGACGCGCGGTCTGGTCGTGGACGAGGTGGATCAGTCGCTGTCCGCCGAAGGGGGGCGCCTGTTGCGCGCTTTCCTTGAAGGGGTCGCCAAGTGAGCGCCGCCGCCGGCACCTACGTCGCCGCGCCGGCGCGCGCGCCGGTCAACAAGTGGCTGGTCACGCTGTCGGTCACCTTCGGCACGCTGATGGGCGCCATCGACACGTCGATCGTCGCCGTTGCGACGCCGCACCTGTCCGGGTCGCTGGGTGCCACCGTCGAGGAGATGACCTGGGTCACCACCGGCTTCGTGATCGCGACCGTGGTGGTGATGCCGCTGACGGCGTTCCTGGGGCGCTTCTTCGGCCAAAAGCGCGTCTACCTGTTCTCGCTGGCGCTGTTCGTGATCGGCTCGGCGCTCTGTGGGCTGGCGCGCTCGCTGCCGGTCATGGTCGCGTGCCGCGCGCTGCAGGGGCTGGGCGCCGGGGCGCTGCAGCCGACCGAGCAAGCCATCTTGCGCCAGACCTTCCCGCCCGAGGAGCAAGGGATGGCGATGGCCCTCTTCGGCCTGGCCGTGGTCGTCGGTCCCGCCGCCGGCCCGGTGCTGGGCGGCTACATCATCGACAACCTGAACTGGCCCTGGATCTTCTACATCAACCTGCCGATCGGCCTGCTGGGCATCTTCATGGTGACCCGCTTCGTGCACGAGCCGGAGGACATCCGCCGCGCCAACCACGACCGCGCCGCCGAACAGCGCAAGAACCTGGACTGGCTGGGCGTGGTGCTGATGACCGGCGGGCTGGCGTCGCTGCAGTACGTGCTCGAGGAAGGGAGCCGCAACGACTGGTTCGCCTCGACGGCGGTGGCGGTCTGCACGATCGCCGCCGGGCTGTTGCTGTCGGCCTTCGTCGTGCGCGAGCTGACCGCGCCCGTCCCGGCCGTCGACCTGAGCCTGTTCAAGGACAAGGTCTTCCTGTCCGGCACGCTCATCGGCGCCATGATGTTCGCGATCCTGATGTCGATCACCTTCCTCTGCCGCTGTTCATGCAAGAGCTGCTGGGGTTCTCGGCCATCCAGTCGGGGACGGCCCTGATGCCGCGCGCGCTGGCGATGATGGTGGCGATTCCGATCGTGGGGCGCCTCTACAATTACGTGCAGCCGCGCATCCTGGTGATGATGGGGGTGGCGGTGGTCGCGCTCAGCGCGTACGAGATGTCGCACTACACGCTCGAGACCGGGGGCCACTCGGTGGTCGCCGCGATCGTCCTGCAGGGGTTCGGGTTCTCGCTGCTGTTCGTGCCGCTGACGACGGTGGCGCTGGCCAGCATCCCGCGCTTCCGACTGACGGATGCCACCGGCCTCAACTCGCTGCTGCGTCAGATCGGCGGGTCGCTGGGGCTGGCCGCCTTCGCCACGCTGCTGCCGCACTTCCAGCAGTCGGCGCGCGTCGGGTTGGTTTCACACCTCAGCCCCGGCCGGCCGGAGGTGATCCAGCGCGTGGGCATGATCCAATCCGGCCTCGTCGCGCGCGGCCTGAACCCGGGCGCGGCGCAGGCCGCCGCCACCCGCGTGCTGGACGGGATGATCACGCGGCAGGCGATGCTGCTGGCCTTCGAGCGGATGTTCGTCCTGGCCGGGGTGGCCTTCCTGTTCGTCATCCCCTTCGCCTTCCTGTTGAAAGCGCCCGCCAACCTGCGGGGCCGCAAAGTCGACCTGCACTGATACAGAGCAAGCCCGAGAAAAGAACGGACACGGACCATGGAAAGCGCCTCAAGCACCACCAAGAGCCGAGCCACCACCGCGCAACCAACCGCTGACGGGCCGCCGTCGTCGCCGGCGATCGTCATCCCGGCAGCCGATGCGGCTCCCGTCAAGCGCAAGCGCCGCCCCTTCTTGATCCTGGGCGTCATCGCCGTGCTGGTGCTGGCGGGCATCGGGATCTACATGCTGGCGACGGCTGGGCACGAAGAGACCGACGATGCCCAGACGGCCGCCGACGTGGTCCCGATCGCCGCGCGCGTCGCCGGTCAGGTGACGCGCGTCAACATCGTCGAGAACCAGCGGGTCAAGCGGGGCGACCTTCTGATCGAGATCGATCCCGGAGACTACGACGCGCGCGTGCAGCAGGCCGAAGCCGAGCTGGCGACCGCCAAGGCTCAGGCCGAAGCTGCCCAGGCGCAGGTCGAAATCGTCGAGGCGACGTCGAAGGGCGGCCTGGCCACGGCCCGGGCGGCGCTGAGCGGCTCGGCGGCCGGCGTCCAGAGCGCGACGGCGCAGATGCAGGCCGCGCGTGCCGATTCGGCCCGGGCGGACGCCGAGCTCAAAAAGGCGGAGATCGATCTTCAGCGCG
The DNA here is from genome assembly GCA_963737345.1 of uncultured Pseudomonadota bacterium. GTDB lineage: Bacteria > Myxococcota_A > Polyangia > Fen-1088 > Fen-1088 > JADGRB01. The sequence continues at coordinate 2,017,712 of CAVTSM010000003.1, forward strand.
CCCGCTCGTTGCGGGCGGCGAACGCCGTCCCGCAAGAGCGGCTCGACACGGCGCAGATCGCCTACGAGTCCGCCAAGGCCGCCAAGTCCCAAGCCGAGGCGCAGGTGGCGCTGGCGGAAGACACGCGCCGCAGCGCCGAGAGCCGGGTCGGCGAAGCGCGCGGCCGCGTCAGCCAGAGCGCCCCCGTCGCCCCGCAGATCGCGGCAGCGCGGGCCAACGCGGATCTCGCCAACGCACGCATTCGTTCGGCCGAGGCCGCCCTGGCGCTGGCCAAGCTGCAGCTCGGGTACACCAAGGTCTCGGCGCCCGCCGACGGGTTCGCGTCGAAGCTGACGGTTCACGCCGGCCAGCTGGTCAGCGTCGGCCAGCCGCTCATCCAGCTGGTCCCCGCCACCACCTACGTCATCGCGAACTTCAAGGAGACGCAGATCGGCCAGATGAAGGTCGGGCAGCCAGCCAAGATCGAGATCGACGCGTTGCCGGGCCGCAGCTTCGACGGAAAGGTCGAGAGCCTGGCCGGCGGGACGGGCGCCAGCTTCTCGCTGCTGCCCGCCGACAATGCGACCGGCAACTTCGTGAAGGTCGTGCAGCGCGTCCCGGTCCGCATCGCGTGGACCAACCCACCCACCGACGTGGATTTGCGCGCCGGCCTGTCCGCCGACGTCACCGTCGACGTGCGAAAGTAGGCGCCATGCACAACGGGATCCGGAGCTGCGCCGCGCTGGCGGCGCTGGTCGCGACGACGGCGATGGCACAGGCGGCGTCGCGGACGTTGACCATCGATGACGCCGTCGCGCTGGCGCTGCGGTCGAACCCGCGGCTGGCGGCGGCGCGGGCGCGCGCCGAGTCGGGCGAGGTGCTGGCCACGTCCACGGGGCGGCGCATGCTGCCGTCGATCCACCTGAGCGACGAAGCGCAGTACTGGAACGCCCCCTTCGCGGTGGCGTTCGGACCGATGGCGTTCACCGTGCGCGACCAGAAGACCAACACGTTCGTGGCCGCCGGCGCGCAGCCGCTGGTGGGTCTCTTGCGCGCCAACGACGAGCAGACGGCCCAGGCCGAGCAGAGCGCCGCGCAACGGGCGCAGGTGGCCGCCGCCGAGGCCGACCTGCGCGCCACCGTCGAGACCCAGTTCCTGCGCGTCTTCGAGGCGCAGGCGCTGGAACAGATCGCCGGCGCGTCGATTCACGAACTGGGAGAGCAGGTGACGGTCGCCAAGGCGCGCCTGCAGAGCGGCGTCATCACCAACGCCGATCTGCTGCGCATCCAGGTCGCCGTCGCGAACGCGCAGCAGCAGGCGCTGGAGGCGCGCAGCCAGGCCCAGACGGCGCGCGCCCAGCTGTTCGCCGCCATCGGCATCGCGCCGGGCGACGCCGCCGAGCTCGCGCTGGTCGAGCCGACCGAACGGCTGAACGCCGCCCGCAACCCGAAGCCAGCCGGAACGCTGGGCTCGCTGCTGCCGCTGGCAGCCCAGCGCCGCCCGGAATTGGCGCAAGTCGCTCACCTGGTCTCCGCCGCCGAACGCCAGCGCCGCGCCAGCGGCTTCGCGTTGCTGCCGGACATCGACTTCGAGGCCGCCTACGTCCGCACCGACGGGCAGCAGTTCGCGCCCAAGAACTCGGCCTACCTCGGCCTCAAGGCGAACTGGGCCATCTGGGAGTGGGGCGCCACGGCGCTGCAGCACAAGGCGGCCGCCATCCAGGCGGAAGCCGCTCAGCGCGACCGCGAGATGCTGGAGCGGCAGATCGAAGCCGAGCTGACCGCCAGCCTGGCCCAGGGCGACGCCGCGCGCGGCGCCGTCGGCAGCGCCAGCCAGGCCGTCGCCAGCGCCGAGGAGGCCTACCGGGTCACCGACGCCGCCGTGAAAGCCGGCACGCAAACCACCACCGATCTCTTGCAGGCCCAGTCCGAGCTGACCCAGGCTCGCCTCAACCTGATTCGCGCCCAGTACGAGCTGGTGCTCTCCGACGTGGCCCTGGCCCGCGCGACCGGCCGGTGAACGTTATTTGCGGAGCAGCCACCGGCGCGCCTACAGTCTGAGCACACCATGACGGCGCGCGCGCTCTGCCTGGGTCTGGTTCTGTTCGCGATGTCATCCGCGGCGCCGGGACTCGAGGCCCCGGCGGCCGCGGCGGTGCACGGCGTTCAAGGGCGCCGGCCGCACCACCACCAGCGCCACCACGAGCGCCGGCGCTCACAGCACCGCAAACACGCGCACGCGCCCAGCGGCGAGCTCTGAGCCGCGACGATCGTTCGAGACGACCTAGCGTCCTAGCCGAGTCTTAGCCGGGGCCATTCGGGCAGACGGCCGGATCGGGATCCGGATCGGTCGAGCAAATCGGGTGTTTGGACCAAGCGGTGAGGACGTCGACCTCCCAGTCGTCGAGACGCGCCGCGGGAGCCGGGGGCATCAGCGTGGGCGCTGTCGCCTTCGGTGAAACGCTGCTCGCAATTGCACCGGCCGCGAAAAACGCGCCGTTCTTCATGCCGTCATTGCTGTATCGGTCGAGGTAGAAGTTGAGGACCTTGAACGCGTCCACCTCCGTCTGGCTCTGCACCATGGCGGCGTCCGGCCCCGTCGGCTTGGTCGGAACGTTCAGCGCATCGCCGGCGCCGTGGCAGCGCACGCAGTGGGCCATCAGGATCGGGCGGACGTCGATGTCGTAGGCGGGCTGCGATGGCACGGGGGCGACGGTCGTCGAGCACGACGCGACCCCGAACAGGGCCACCGCGCCCACCAGACCAGACAGCATCGCGCGTTGACGGGGTGCTCGCATGGGATCTCTCACAGATAGTAATGGAGCTGCAGCATGAACATCGTCGCCGACGGCTCGGTCGGGCCGCCGGTTCCCGTGAACTGATAGCGGCCGAGGGCCAACAGCTCGAAGTGGGCCCAGGGGAAAAAGTTGATCTCGAGATCGAAGGCGTTGTGCGCGCTCCCCCTGACCGACAGGCTCTCTTGATAGAGCTCGTGCGCCAGGCCCACCATCCAGCCGCGCCTCGGGAACAGGTCGACGCCCAGGTAGGTCACGGCCTGGGTCTCGCCGGCCGACGCCGCGCTGACGTTGGCGCGAATGAGGTCGGCTTCGCCCAGCAGCAGGACCCTCCCCTTTTCCAGCCACAGCTTGCCGACGGCGCCGCCCTGGTACCGGCTGACGCCGGTGCCGAAACCGAGGCGCATCTGCAGCCCCACCATCGCCGTCCCGTCCCAGCGCTTTTCGCCGTAGGCGGCCAAGCCGCTTTCGCGCCGGCCGACGGATTGTAGGGCGTCGGGGAAGCTCTCGGGCGGTGGCGTGAACGCGGAGACGTGCAGCTCCCACTGGTCCTCGACGAACCCGCCCGAGAGGTTGTACGTCTCGTTGTAAAGGTCGTAGCCGGTGTAGCGCTGCACCCAGTAGATGTGCTCGACGAACCGCAGCCCGTAGGGCGCGAAGAAGCGCCCGGCTCGCAAGTAAGGGCCGGTCCCGCCCGACTTCCACATCACGTAGTGCTCGTTCGAGATCAGGTGGTCGCTCACCGCGCTCACGCGTCCACTGACCGACGAATCCACCGGGCGCGTGTCGCCGCGGATGCCGCCCTGGACGTACAGCGAGAGCCGCTCGGTGAAGGCGAAGCGCGCATAGCCGTCGGCCTGCATCGGAAAGGCGGCCAGCTCGGCCCCCTGCGGGCCCCCGGAGTTGTTGTAGAGGCCCGCCAAACGCACGTCGGCGCCCACCGCCAGCCACGAGGGGGGCGTCCAGGCGCCGTGCGCGAAGGCGCCGTTGCCGCCCAGGCTGATCGTGTCGCCGGATTCGTCACGACCCCAGGAGGTGATGAGGCCGCCGCCCGCCGGATCGTAGTGGCACTGGCTGCAGCGGGTGGTCCCGGAGCTGAACTGAAACTGGGGATACGCGAAAGCGCGGGCGCTGAGCAGAAGCACCCAGCCCGCGACCGCGTAGAGGACTAGTCGTCGCATGGCTCTCCGCGCTCAGTCGTTCGGCGCGCCGTCGTCGATCCACTTCTGGACCAAGGCGATGTCGGCAGCGGGCAAGGGATTGTCGGGCGGCATCCGCAGCGTTCCGGTCGCATTCAGCAGGTACATCAGCGACGAAGCGTCGGGGTCCTTCGGGATCACGTAGAAGCCGTTCTTCAGCGTGTAGTAGCCGATGTTGCGGGCGTGAAGGTCGACGCCGCCTCGCGCGCTGACTTCAGAGTGACAGTTCACGGTCGCGCAGCTCGGTTCCATGATCGTCGCCGAGATGAAGGACCACTTGGCTGGCCGGTCGTCCGTCGCGCCCCCACACCCTGCCGCAAGCAAAGCGGCCACCGCGGCCAGCACGGCGAGCCTCGGAAAAAACATCGCGCGATTATGCATCAATCGATATCCGTCTCAATGTCGATTCCCGTGATCCATATGGCCGCGCCCGGCTCCTTTTGTTCACTCATTCCGCGAGTTCCGACGAATTCGACGTGCAGGGTGCCGCCGGGATGCGAAAAGTGGTTCGTCACCGTCACAAGGGTGGCTCCGTCGGAAAATGGTGCCTGCGCCGGTGGCTCTCCGTCGGTCTGAACGGTAAGCCCCACCCCCGATCCTGCGGGCGCGATCTCGGCCTGGAAAACCAGGCGATAGCGGCCGGCGGGCACCGGCAGATCCAAACTGGCGACGGCGCGCGGCGCTGCGAGCGAGAGCCCGAATCCGTCCCAGACGCCGCGCACCGGTGACGCGCCGCCGGGCGGCAGCCGCGCAGGCACGACATCGCAGATCTGGTTGACGCCCGCCACGCGGCAGACGCAGGCCGCCCAGCGATCGCGCGCCCGCAGCCGTTCACCGGCGGCGGCCAGACGCGGCCACCCGGCCAGCAGCAGGACGACCGCCGCGGCCGCCGCCAGCCCCTCGACGGCCAGGCGCCGGCGCGAAGCCTGACCGCCCGCGGCGTCAGCCACGGCGCCGATCGTCCAGACGACCCCTGCGCCCGCGAACGGAAGCAGCAGCACGACGATCGCCAGGTGATAGCGCACCTCGCCAAAAAACAGCGTGTAGACAGCTGCCAGCGCCAGCGGCAGCGGCAGCAGGCTCAGCGCCGCCCAGTTGCGGCGCGTGGCGGCGGCGACGGCCCCGATGGCCGCCATGGCCATCAGGAACGCGTAAAAGCCGTCGACCAGACGTTCGACCCCGGCCCGGTGAACGTCGAACCAGTTCCCAGGACGTAAGACGCTCTGCCGGTAGAGAGGCCAGTAAAGCAGCGACCGCTCGCGTCCCAGCAGCCGGTCGGCCTTCGCGACCAGCAGCCCCAGCGCGTAACCGGGTGAGACCTTGGTCCATTGCATGGCGAGGGCGTACGCCACGCGGTCCGACACGCGGTGCGGAGGCTTGAACAGGGAGTACCCCGTCCCCTCCGAGAACAGGCGGTTCAGCGAGCGGCTGTAGGTTCCTTCGGAGTTCGGGTTGGCGCCGACGAGCGCGGTGTGGCCGCCGTGGCTGTCCGTCAGGAAGAACTCGCCGTAGCGGCGGTCGTTGCGGACGCCCCAGGGCAGCAGCATCACCAGCGCGACCAACCCGGCGGCCAGCGTGCGCGTGACGACGTGCACCCAGCGCGCGCCGCGCGCGCGAAAGTGCAGCGCCGCGAGGGCGATCAGCGGCAGGGCGATGGCGCGGATGTAGACGGACAGGCCCATCACGAACCCGAACGCGACCGGCGCACCCAGCGGCCGGCGCGGCGCCAGCGCCGCCAGCACCCAGACGCCCAGGCCCAGCAGCGCGGCCGCCGGCATGTCGGTCCCCGTCACGCTGGAGACGGCGATGCCCGCCGGCCACAGCGCGCACAAGAGGCCGGCGGCGATCGCGCTTGGCCGCCCGAAGACGGCGCGGGTGGCGCCGTAGGCGGCCGCCGTGGCTAACCCGCCGGCGGCGACGCCGATCATCTTGACCGCCAGCAGGCCACCGCCCAGCGCGTAGATCCCGGCGGCCAACCAGACGTACCCGGGCATGTAGATGAACTCGGGGTCCAGCCTGCCGTGCTCGACGAGGTACCGCGCCGATTCCAGATACATCGCAAAGTCGCCGACCGGGCGGGTGGGGACCAGCAGAACCCAGGCCAGGCGCACGGCGATGGCCAGCGCGGTCAGCGGCAGCACGACGCCGTTATAACCCTGGCAGGTCTTTTCTACCGATCACGATCCAGTCGCCGAACCTCCGCCCTTCGCGCGGCCAGTCCGGCAGCGTGCGCGGCCAACCACCCGGGTGGTCGTGGCCGACCATGAACAGGGCTCCCGTCGAGAGCAGGCTGTCGCGCACGGTGGCGCGCGGCGTGCGCGTGATGGTCAGGGTCACGGAGTCCTGCCAGGGGATGCCGGCCGCGTGCGCGATCCCGATCTCCGCGAACGCGAACGGCTCGATCATGACGCGGGCGCCGAGCGGGCGTATCGCCCGCAGGTGCGCGGCCAGCGCGCGATCCTCGTCGTCGAGGCGAGTCAGCGCGCCCATCGACTCGGCCCCGGCCCAGATGCGACCGCCGCCGGCCGTGGCCACCACCCAGATCGCCGCGCTGAAAACCAGCGCGCCCAGCAGCGTGACCCAGCGGGCCGCCGCCAGCCGCGCCTCGGGCAGCGCGGTCGCCGCGAACGGCAGCAGCAACGCGCCCGGAATCAGCCCGAACCGGGCCAGCGGCTCGAAGCTCTGGGTCGCCAGACCTCGCGCCAAGTAGACGGCCGGCGGGCCCAGCGCCGCCACCAGCGTGATGGCCATTGCCGGCGGCAGCGGTCGAGGCCGCCGGACCGCAGCGGCGAACGACAGCCCGATCCCCAGCGGCGTCATCGCGGCGACGAAGGCCAGCGCCCAGATCCCGACCTGCCGCGCCCGCCCGACCAGCGCGCCGTAGCGCGCGGCGGCGGTCGCCGCCAGCCCGGCGTGGTCGCTGGAGATGTAGTGCGCGAAGAACAGGGGGTCACCGCCGGCCGCTGCTCCCCAGGCCAGCCAGCCGATCGGCAGCGCGGCGGCAGAGACGGCGAAGACGATCAGACCCGTCCAGCGGACCGGCCGCCCCGCGCGTCGCGGAAAAAACCAGGCGGCGGCCGCCACCATCGGGAGCGCCAGCCAGGCGTCGTACCGAGTCAGGGCGGCCAGGCCACCCAGCAGGCCCGCCACCGCGAACGTGAGCGGCGCGCCCGACTCCACCGCCGCCAGCAGCCGATCGACGGCGGCCACCCACAGCAGCAGGTACAGCGCCTCGCTGGCGGCCGTGGTCGAGGCCTGCAGGTGCAGCGGCGAGACCGCCAGCGCGAACGCCGCGAACGCCGCCAGCCGCGGACCCACCAGCCGACGCGCCAGGGACAGGAACGGGAAAAAGACGGCGATCCCTGCCAGCAACGACAGGTAGCGGGACGACCGCGGCGCATCCCGATCCAGCGCGATGAACGCGCGCATGAGGGTCGTGTGCAGCGGCCCGAACTGGCAGTAGGTCCGCGGTTGGGCCGCGCTGGCGGGCTCGAGGACCAGGCGTTCGGCGATCAGCGCCCGCATCGGCGCGTCGCCGTGCTTGTTTTCGGCGAACGGAAACAGGCCGACGCGCAGCACGACGGCCACGGCCAGGAGGCCCAGCGTTGCACGCGCGCGAGCGCTCAAAACTTCGACAGCGCCGCGCGCACCCGCGGCAGCGCGGCGTCGATCTCCGCCAGCGAGACGGCCCCCACCGAGATTCGGAACCAGCCGCTGTCTTCGCGGAGCCCGAAGGCCTGGAATGGCACGACCGCGAAGCCGGCCTGCTCCAGCAGACGGACGCGCGTCGCCTCGTTGGTGTGGCCGGGGATCGCGATGCGAACCGACAGGTAAATCGCGCCCTGAGGCGCGATGACTTCGACCGGGTAGCCGTCACGCTGCATCGACGCGAACGCCGCCGCCAGCCGATCCAACCGCTGCTGGACGCGCGGCCGCATCTCGGCCAGATATGCGTCGACGGCAGCCCCGTCGCGCATCAGCGCGGCCATGGCGACCTGCTCGGGGCGAGGCGCCCAGGCCCCGACGTGCCCCAGGATGTCGGCCATCCGTTGCCGAACCGGCGGCGGCATCACGGCCCAACCGACCCGCAGGCCGGTCGCGGCGAAGCTCTTCGAGGCCGCGTCGAGGATGATCGTGTGCTTGGCGATGTCCGAGCAGACCTCTGGCGGCGTCACGTGGCGCGTCTGCCCAAACGACAATTGCCAGTAGACCTGGTCGTAGCAGAGCCACACCGCCTTGGCCCCGGCGCGCTGGCGGCGGTGGTTCTCCTCGACCAGGGCCTCACAAATTTTCCGCAGCACCTCGGGATCGATGGCGGTGCCGGTGGGGTTGAGCGGCGAGTTCAACAGCACCAGCCGCGCCGTCCGCAGGTGCGGCCGCAAAGCATCGACGGTCGGGAAGAAGTTCGTCTCCGCGCGCACCGGGATCTCCTCGGCGCGCGCGCCGCACAGGTACGCGTAGTGGTTGTTGTTCCACGACGGCACCGGGTAAACCACCAGGTCGCCCGGGTCCAGCACCGTCCGATACGTCCCGTACAGAAGCGGCCGCGCCCCGCCCGTGATCAGCACCGATTCGACCGGGTACTTCAGCCCCAGCCGCTGCTCGTAGTAGCGCGCCACCGCCTCGCGCAGCGCCACCACGCCGTCCGAGGGCGGATAGTTGGTCTCCCCAGCCGCCAGCGCCGCGCGCATCCCGTCCAGCAGCGCCGCCGGCGCCGGAAACTGCGCGGGGTCGAAGTCCCCCACCGTCAAATTACAGATCTCCGCCCCCTGCGCCTTCAGCGCCCGAATCTGCGCCGCAATCCGCAGAATCTCCGACCCCACCACCCCCCGCGCCAACTCCGACAACGACGCATCGATCGCCTGCGCGTCACCCGCCTGCGCATCACCCAACTTGCCGGCCAGATCCATCCCCGGATCTTACATCACCGTTCCATTTTGCCGCACCGCCAGAGCGAGCATCGCGAGCGGGTCCAACCCCCCGAAGGCGCGGCTCCGCCGCGCCGGCCCCCCTCAGCCCACGGGGAGAGCCCGCGAGAGGGGCGCAGCCCCTTTCGCGCAGCGGAGCGCGAAGCGCGGAGCGATCACGCGCGTTCGAGGTACGTGTAGCCCGCCAGGCCTTCTTCGTACATGCGGAGCATGCTGCGGGTCTCTTCCAGGCTCATGCGGCTGGCGCGGACGGCGAGCTCGGCGAAACGGCGGACGCGGGCGACCAGCTCTTCGCGCTGGTAGCTGACGTACTTGAGCACGTCGGTGACGGTGTCGCCGGTGACGACGTGCTCGATCTGGTAGCCGCCGCCGGCTGCCAGCGACACGTGCACGGTGTTCGTGTTCCCGAACAGGTTGTGCAAGTCGCCCAGGATCTCTTGATAGGCGCCGATGAGGAAGATGCCCAGGTAGTAGTCGTGGCCGTTGACCGGGTGCAGCTCCAGCACCGACTTCACGTCGCGCCGGTCGATGAAGTGATCGATCTTGCCGTCGCTGTCGCAGGTGATGTCGGCCAGCACCGCGCGCCGGGTCGGCTCTTCGCCGAGGCGGTGAATCGGCATGATCGGGAACAGCTGGTCGATCGCCCAGATGTCGGGCAGCGACTGGAACATCGAGAAGTTACAAAAGTAGGTGTCGGACAGCGCCCGCTCGAGGCCTTCCAGCTCTTCCGGGACCTCGCGCAAGTCGCGCACGATCTTCAGGATCTTCTGGCAAACGGCCCAGAAGATGTCCTCCGCCACCATCCGCTCGGACAGGGACAGGTTGCCCAGATTGAAAAGCTGCAGCGCCTCTTCTTTGTACTCCAGCGCGTCGTGGTAGGCCTCGAGCACGTTCTTGCGCGAGGCGTCGCGAAAGGTCTCGAACAGGTTCCGGACGACGCGCGAGGCGTCCTTCGCGACCTTGTCGGGTGCCTTGCCGACGTCGAACTCGCCCACGCCCAGCACGTCGACGACCAGCATCGAGTGGTGAGCCACGACGGCGCGGCCCGACTCCGTGACGATGGTCGGGTGCGGCACGCTGGCCGAATCGCAAATCTCCTGCAGCGAGAAGACGATGTCGTTCGCGTACTCCTGGGTCGTGTAGTTCATCGACGACGCGAAGTTCGTCTGCGAGCCGTCATAGTCGACGCCCAGGCCGCCGCCGGCGTCGAAGTACTTCAGCGGCGCGCCCATGTTGAAGACCTCGACGTAGAACCGACCCGCCTCACGCAGCGCGTTTTTGACCGCCCGGATCGCCGAGATCTGGCTGCCCAGGTGGAAGTGCAGCAGCTCGAAGCAGCTCAGCAGGTCGTTGGCGCGCAAGAAGTTGATCGCCTCCACCACCTCGCGCGTCGACAGGCCGAACTTCGAGCGGTCGCCGCCCGACGCTTCCCACCGCCCCGAGCCCTTGGCCGCCAGCTTGACCCGCATCCCGATGCGCGGCCGGACGCCGATCTTCTTGGCGACGTCCGCGATGAGTGACAGCTCACTGAATTTTTCGACGACGATCAGAACCGTGCGCCCCAGCTTGGACGCCATCAGCGCCGTCTCGATGTACTCCTCGTCCTTGTAACCGTTGCAGACGATCAGCGCCTCTTCGTCGTCCAGCATGGCCATCACGGCCAAGAGCTCCGGCTTCGACCCGGCCTCGAGGCCGTAGTGGTAGGGACGCCCGAACTGGACGATCTCCTCGACCACGAACCGGTTCTGATTGACCTTGATCGGGTAGACGCCCTTGTAGCCGCCCTTGTACCCGTACTCGGCGATGGCCCGCTTGAAGGTTTCGTTCAGCTCGACGATGCGGCTGCGCAACACGTCCGAAAATCGAATCAGCAGCGGCAGCCCGATCCCGCGGCGGGCGACCTCGTCGACCAGCTCTTTGAGGTCGATGCGCGCGCCTTCCGGCCCGGCCGGGTGGGCCTGCACGTTGCCGGCCTCGTTGATCGAAAAGTAGCTGTTTCCCCAGTACTTGACGCCGTACGCCTCCGCAGAGTCGGCCACCGTCCACTTGCGGGGGATCCCCGCTGTGCTGCTCATGGCGCCTACGTTGAAGAACTCCGGCCCGAAATTCCAGTGAAAATTCAGAACTTCAGTGACATGCCGCCAGTGAAATAAACGCCGTGGTCGGCGGTGCCGATGAGGTCCTGGTTGAACGTTCCCTCGTAGGCCTTGCGGGGGGTGAACCCGTAGATGTCCGTGAAGGGCAGGAACTCGATCTCGAAGAACAGCGACGTCAGGCGGTCGATCGAAGCGGACGCGGCCAGCCCCGCGTAAAAGCGATGTCCCGTGTCGGCCGCCGTCGGGTTGCCGTTCGGGAAGTTCTGCATGTACGCGACCGGGTCCTTGGTCTCGTTGCAGTAGGCGTCCTCGCTGGCGCCGTTGGCGATCTGCTGCTGGCTCGGGCAAAAGTGGTCGCTCCACCAAGAGAAGTGTCCGAAGGCGGAAACCGTGGCGATGTCGGCGAACGCCAGCGACGCGACCGCCCGGACGTCGCCGAAAACGGTGCTGCGGCCGTTGACGCCGGTGCCGAAGCCGATGACGTTGGCGTCGGCCCCCAGCGCAAACGGCCCGGCCTCGAGGAGCTGCAACCGCCCGCGCAGCGCGAAGTCCGTGATGTCGAACATCGTGCGCACCTGGACGCCGACGTCGAACCCGATGAACCGCGTCGCGAGCGCCCCGACCATCACCCGGGTCTGGATGTAATAGGGGTAGCCCAGGCCGAAGTCGACCGTCACGCCACCCACCGGGTTCACCTTGGCGCCGAACGAGGACATGCCCTGCCGGCGCTTGATCTTCTGCTCGGGGGTCGGCCCAGTCGGGATGACCTTCATGTCGACGGAGAAAACCTTTTCGCGTCCACCGTCGACCTTCATCGTTTCTTTGTGGTCGAAGTAGCCGGCCAACTTGAACTCGACGACGTGGTCGCCGGCCGGAACCGTGTCGCGCGAGACGGGCGTCCTGCCGATCACCTCGCCGTCCAGGCGCACCTCGGACCCCTCGGGCGTCGACAGGATGCGCAGCGCGCCGGTCGCGGACAGGTCGGCGACCAGCGCGACCGACTGGTTTTCGACCAGGACGACCTCGCGCTTGAAGTCGGTGTACCCGTCGCGGTGCACCACCACATAGTGCTTCCCGGGGTCTAGGTCGGCGCGGTCGACCGGCGCCCGCCCCAGGCTGGACCCGTCCAGGAAGACCTCGGCGTTCGGAATCGTCGACTGCACCTTCAAGCCCGCGTGCGGCCGGTCGGGAGGTGCCGCCTCCATGCGAAAGCTGACGATCGCGTTTTCGCCGGCCGCGACCCGCACCGTCTGCTCTTGGGCCTTGAAGGCCTTCTTGCGGGCGCCCACGATGTGCTCGCCCGGCTTGAGCTCCGTGAGGGTGACCGGGGCGCGCCCCTTCCCTTCGCCGTCGATGAACACCTCGACTTCGGGTTCATTCGAGATGACGCGAAGACTGGACGTGGTGGCCGGCGCGGCCGGCGCGGCCGCCGGGGCGAAGTTGGCGGTCACCTTCGCCTGCTGCCCCGCGACGACGGTCACCGTCTGGCGCCAGGGCTGCGCGCCCTCCTTGCGGACCTCGACGACGTGGTCGCCGGCAGGCACGCCCTGGATGATGGCCGGCGCGGCGTCCTTCTTGGCGCCGTCGAGGTACACGTCGCCTCCCTGGTCCGACGTCACCAGCAGCGTGCCCGCGGGCGCTTCGACTTTGGTCAGCGCCACGTCGCGGGTGCGCCGCTCCCCCTCTGCCACCTCCAGCCAGTCCGAAAACGGCTTGTATCCTTCCTTGCGCAGCTCGAATCTGGTGGCGCCCGGCCGCCAGCTCGAACGAGTTCGGCGCGGTCCCGCGTGAGACACCGTCGATGAACACCTCGGCGCCCGCCGCGCCGCTCTCGGCGCTGGCGGCGATGTCGAGGTGCGCCATCTGCGGCGCGCGCTCGAGCGTGAACGACACCGTCTGACTCTTGCGGACGTCCAGCGTCTGCTCCTGCGGTTTGAACCCGGCCAGCTCGACGACGATCTTCACGGGGCCGCGCGGCACCTTGATGGTAAGCGGCGTGTACCCGGCGATGCCGTAGGTCTTGGGGGCCGCAGTCGCGCCCGCATCCCAGTAGACCGCCGCCTGCTGGGGCGAGCTGTCGACCTTGAGGCGGTGCTGCCGCCCCTTGACGCGCGGCCGCGGTTGCGGCGCGCCGGCCGCCTGCGTCTGCGTCTGCGCCCAAACAGCGCCGGACCCCGGGCCGCACAGCAGAGCGATCGTCACAGCTGCCACCGCGGACACCGTCGAGGTGCGGATCATGAGCGAGTCGAGGGTAACGGTGGACGCGCCACGCCGTCAAATGACGTGCCGCGCGCTCGCGGCAGCCCCGCATCAAAGTTGAACAAGTTTGGCGCGCCGGGTGGACTTAACCAGCGGCAGGTCTGACATGCGTGCCAGGGCGGCGAGCGATTCTCAACACGCCGCCGCCCGAAACACTGATTGTCCGGCCTGCCCGGCGTGGCACGTCGATTGCTGGCTTGCTGCAGACGTCGCGTCCGTGGGTGCCCTCGTTCCGGGAGAGAACAAAATGACGAAACCGGCTTCGTACAGGCTTTGGCTTCCGGCGGTGATCGGGATCGGTTGGCTTGCGTGCACCGGGCCCGGCGGGGGTACCCAGATCGGAGGCACCGGCGGCTCTCCCGGTTTCGGCGGGACGACTGATTTCGGCCTCGGAGGAACGGGCTTCAACCCGAACCTGTGCTCCAACCCGGCCCAGCTCGCGCTGATGACGGGCACGGGTGGCGCCTCCGTATCGGGCCGCTCGCCGTTCCCCCCGCAGCTGGGCACCACCTACTCACAGGCAGCGGCGCCGCCCGCCATCACCGGTGGCACGCTGCTGGTGCTCGCCGACGGCAAGACGGCGGTCGCCGCCGATCCGGACCGCGACGCCATCTACGTCGTGGACCTTCCCTCCCGCACCGTCGCCCATACGATCGCCTTGCAGCCCGGCGACGAGCCGGGTCGTCTGGTTCAGGACGCCGCCGGGCGCGTCCACGTCGCGCTTCGCCGTGGCGGTGCGGTCGCGACTTGTGACCCCGCAACGGGGAAGGTCGTCGCGCGACGCACGGTCTGTGCCGCGCCACGGGGGCTCGCGTACGAGCCGGCCAGCGACCGCGTTCACGTGGCCTGTCACGACGGCCAGCTGGTCAGCTTGCCGGCGGCCGGCGGCGAGGCGGCTCGCCGCCTGCAGCTGGACGACGACCTCCGGGACGTGCTGGTCGACGGGAACACCCTGCTGATCACCCGCTTCCGGTCGGCCGAGCTGCTCACCGTGGCCGCGGATGGAACCGTGACCAGGCGTGTCCAGCCGCCGGCGTTCACGTCGTTCGAGGCGCACAGCGGGGCGATGTACACGCCCAGCGTCGCCTGGCGAGCGGTGCCGGCCCCGGGCGGTGGCACGCTGGTGCTGCATCAGCGCGGCATGGTGGACCCGGTCGTTCCGACGGCCGGCGGTTACGGAGGCCCGGGCCCCTGCGACGCGATCGTGCACCACTGCATCACGCGCATCGATCGCGACGGCACCACACACAGCGGGCCCGCCTTGGCCTCACTGGTCCTGGCGGTCGACATGGCGGTCAGCCCCGACGGCACGCGGGTGGCCGTCGTCGCTGCCGGAAACGCGACCAACACCGACGCCGACAGCATCGACGGAACCCCGGCTCTGACCCGCGTCTTCCTGACCGATCTGAACGACGCCACCGACTCGCACGTCGGCTGCTCGATGGACGGCAAGCATGCTCCCTGTGCGCCCGGCGCTCATGTGGGTCCCCCCTTCGGGACTGATACCGGTGGCGTCTTCGGCCCCGGTAGCACGGGCGCTGCGGGCGCGCGATGCTGTGACGCACCGGCAACGGGCGGCGCGATCGGCACGGGCGGTGCTCTGGCCACGGGCGGCGCGACCGGCACGGGCGGTCGCCCGGCCCCGGGCGGCGCGACCGGAACCGGTGCCATGGGGCCGTGCTGCGCCCCGCCGAGCAGCGGCAGCGGCGGGACCAGCGCGGACAGCCCCTTCGGCGAGGGCGGTTCGATCGGAAGCGGCGTCTTTTGCCCCGCGGTGACGCCGGGGGTGCCGCCCAGCGTGGGCCAGCCCGTCGCCGTCGCGTTCGATGGCTCGGGTGCCCTGGTCGTCCAATCGCGGCAGCCGGCGATGCTGTCTCTGGGCGACGGCAGCACGATCTCGCTGTCCACCATCAGCCGCGGCGACACCGGTCACACGCTGTTCCACTCGAACGCGGGCGGGTTCCTGGCCTGCGCCTCCTGCCACGCCGAAGGAAACGAGGATGGAAGGACGTGGAACTTCAGCTGCGAAGGGCCGCGCCGGACGCAATCGCTGCAGACCGGCCTGGCCGGCACCGAACCCTTTCACTGGGACGGCAACGAGACGGACTTCAACCACCTCATGACCGACGTGTTCCAGGGCCGCATGTCGGGCCCGGTGCTGGAGCCCGACCAAGGCGCGGCGCTGTTGGGCTGGCTGGATCGCCAACCGCGCGCGCCCAAGGCGCAGCCGGCCGACGCAGCGGCGGTGGCGCGCGGTCAGGCGCTGTTCCAGGACCCGCGGCACGGGTGCGCCACCTGCCACACGGGGCCACAGATGACGAACAATCAGACCGTCGACGTCGGCACCGGCGGCCGGTTCCAGGTGCCGTCGCTGATCGGCCTTGGCAGCCGCGCGCCCTACATGCACAACGGGTGCGCGCCGACCCTGGCCGACCGCTTCGGCGCCTGCGGCGGTGGCGATCAGCACGGCGTCACCTCGACGCTTTCCGCCGCTGACATCAGCGATCTGGTCGCCTACCTGAAGACCCTGTGAAGGTGCTGGCGAGCCGGGTCGACGCGCTGCCGCTCAGACGTAGAGCAGCGCTTCGACCGGTTCGCCGGCGGCGATCTCGAGGCTGTCGGCTGCGACGCACACCAGGGCGTCGGCGCGAACCACGTTCGAGAGCGTCGCCGACCCGCCGGGGAGCGGGTCGGCCCACAGCTCGCCGTCGCGCGAAACCAGCCGCACCCGCAGGTAATCCTCGCGGCCGCTCACGGACTTGTGGGCGGCGCCCAGGCGGGCCGGCCGCCGGGCCGGCCAGGAGTCTCGGTCGACCTCACCGCCCAATCGCCAGAGCATGGGCCGGATGAAGGCGTCGAAGACGACCAGCGACGAGGTCGGGAAGCCAGGCAGGCCAACCACCGGACGATTTCCGGCGCGCGCAAACAGGGTCGGCTTTCCCGGCCGGATATCGATGCCGTGGAACAGGACGCCGGGCGCAGGCAAGTCGGCCATCGCGTCGGCGCACAGGTCCTTCGTCCCGATCGACGAACCGCCCGATAAAATCACCGCGTGATGCGCGGCCAGCAGCCCGCGGATGGCGTCTCGCAGCGCCGAGACGTCGTCGGGGATGATCCCCCCCAAGGTCGGCACACAACCGGCGGCCGCGACCTGGGCGGCCAGCGCGATCTGGTTGGTGTCTCGCACCTGGCCCGGGAGGGGCGTGGCGTCCGCCGGGCAGAGCTCGTTGCCGGTCGAGAGCAGCGCCACGCGCGGCTGCCGGTGAACTTCCAGCGTGGTGACGCCGAAGGTCGCCAGCAGCGCCAGGTCCGGCGCCCGCAACCGGCGGCCCGCCGGCAGCACCGCCTCGTCGCGGGCCAGGTCCTCACCGGGCTGCACGACGTTCGCGCCCAACGCGATTGACCGCCTCACGGTGACCCTGCCTTCGGTGATCATCTCGGTCTGCTCGACCATGACGACGGCGTCGGCCCCGCTCGGGACGACCCCCCCGGTCGCGATCGACACCGCCTGACCGGGGCAGACGACCCCCGCGAACACCGCGCCCATCGGCACGGCCCCGACGACCTCCAGAGAGGCCGGCGCCTCGGGACTCGCGCCGGCCAGATCGGCGGCGCGCGCGGCGTAGCCGTCCATCACCGACCGCCGCTCGGCCGGAAGATCGGCGGGCGCCGCGAAGGGGGCAGCCAGCACCCGCCCGGCGGCCTCTGCCAGCGGCACGCGCTCGGTGCCCACCGCGCGCGTGCCGTTCAAAATCCGGCGCGCTTCATGGGCAGAAAGGAGCTTCAAATCCGGGCGTCCAAGGCGTGGCATCGCGACCTCCTCAGACGGGTAGGACCGGCCGGCGGCGCGAAAACCCGGGCACGGCCTTGGCGCCGGCGGCCGAAAGCCGGCGCAGGAGCTCACCCCGCAGCTCGTCACCCGGGACCACCGCGTCGACGTGTAGGTTGGACGCCAGCTTCAAGAGATCGATGTCGGCGCGGTACTGCACGCGCAGCTCCTCGACGAAGGCCGCGCGCTCGGCCTCGGGTTTTTCGGCGATCTTGTTGGCGAAAACGGCGTTGACCGCGGCTTCGGCGCCCATGACCGCAACCATGGCTTGCGGCAGCGCGATTGTCGCGTCGGGCTCGAAGCCGGGCCCGCACATCGCGTACAGCCCCGCGCCGTACGCCTTGCGCAGCACGACGCAGTACTTGGGGACCGTCGCGTCGGCGACCGCAGAGATCAGCTTGGCCCCGTGCCGGATGATCCCCTGCCGCTCGACCGCCTTGCCGATCATGAAGCCCGGCACGTCGGCCAGGAAGATCAGCGGCACCCCGAAGGCGTCGCACAGCCAGATGAACCGGGCGGCCTTGTCGGCCGAGTCTACGAACAGCACCCCGCCCTTCCATTTGGGCTGGCTGGCGACGATTCCCACCGGCCGCCCGTCCAGGCGCGCGAACCCCGTCACGATCTCGCGCGCGTAGAGCTTCTTGATCTCGAAGAAGCTCCCCTCGTCGACCAGCGCGTCGATGACCGCGGCGACGTCGAAGGCTTGGTTCTGGTTGGCCGGCAAAATGTCGTCGATCCGCTTGGCGTCGGGGCGCGGCGGGCGCGGCGGCGCCGGGGGCGGCGTCTCCCCCGACCGCTGCGGCAGGTACGCCAGGTAGTCGCGCGCGGCCGCGATGCAGGACTTTTCGTCCTTGGCGAGCAGGTCCCCGCAGCCCGACACCTCGCAGTGCATGCGCGCGCCGCCCATCTCTTCCAGCGTGACCTTCTCGCCGATCACCATTTCGGCCATCCGGGGCGAGCCCAGGTACATCGACGCGTTCTTGTCGACCATGAACACGACATCGCAGAACGCCGGGATGTACGCGCCGCCGGCGGCCGACGGCCCGAACAGCAGGCAGATCTGCGGGATCGCGCCCGACAGCCGCACCTGGTTGTGGAAGATCTTGCCGGCGTGGCGCCGCCCCGGAAACATGTCGATCTGATCGGTGATGCGCGCGCCCGCCGAGTCGACCAGGTAGAACAGCGGCAGGCGCAGGCGGCCGGCCGTCTCCTGGATGCGAATGATCTTCTCGACGGTGCGCGCTCCCCACGACCCGGCTTTCACGGTGGAGTCGTTGGCCATGATGGCCACTGGCCGGCCGTGCACGCGGCCGATGCCGGTCACGACGCCGTCCGCGGGCAAGTCGGGCGCGGTCGCGTTGGCGTATAGGCCGTCCTCGACGAAGCCCTTGCCGTCCGCCGAATCGGGGTCGCACAAAAGCGCGATCCGCTCGCGGCAAAACAGCTTGCCGGCGGCGGCGTTGGCATCGTGGTACTTCGGCGCGCCGCCCTTTTTGATCTTGGCGCCCAGCGCCCCGAATTCGTCCGTCCTCGACATTACCGACCCTTTTATCTTCCCTTGTAAACCGGCGGCCGCTTCTCCGCGAACGCGGCCAGCCCTTCGTTGCGGTCCTCGGTGACCAGCACCTCTTCGTAATGGGCGCGCTCGACGGCCAGCGCCTCGTGCAGCGGCAGGGCGGCCCCCTCGTCGATGGCGCGCTTGGCCGCGGTCAGCGCCAGCGGCGCCGCGGCCGCGATCTCGGCCGCCCAGCGCGCTGCCGCGGCGGAGAGCTCCGCCGGCGGCACCACCTCGGACACGATGCCCAGCTCTTTGGCGCGCGCGGCACCGATGCGGCGACCGGTCAGCGTCAGCTCCTTGGCGGCCGCGACTCCCGCCACCCGCGCCAGCCGCTGCGTGCCGCCCGCGCCCGGAATGATGCCGAGCCGCACCTCCGTGAGGCCCATCTCCGCGGTCTCGGCCGCGACGCGGATGTCGCAGGCCAACGCCAGCTCGAACCCGCCGCCAAAGGCGCTGCCGTTGATGGCCGCGACGGTCGGCCGCGGGAAGGCGTCGACGGCGTTCATGAGCGCGTTGATCTCGCCCAGGAAAGCGCGCGTGTCGTCCAGCGTCCACCCGCGCCGTTCCTTCAGGTCGGCGCCAGCCGAAAACGCGCGCGGGCCCGCGCCGGTCAACACCAGCGCCCTGACGTCGCCCCCGCCCGCGATCTCACGCGACAGCTCCGCGCACAGCGCGGTCAGCGCGCCCACCAGCTGCCGCGACAGCGCGTTCGCCGCGTCCGGCCGGTTCAACGTCACGAACACCGCCTGCCGCCGCCGATCCACGACCAGCGGCCCAGCGCCCGAGCCAGTCTCCATGCCCGAAGACGGTAGCAGATCCTTTTCGCTATCGGTCTGGCTTCTGGGCGGCGCGCGCCGCGATCGTCGCCTCGAGGGCAGGGACCTGTGCCAGGTCCTTGGGCCGTTTCGTCGCCCGTTTGCTGACCAGAATGCGTTCCAGGGTCAGCGTCTGAAGCTTCACGCCCGCGACCTCGAATTGGACGGTGCGTGGATACTCGACATCGAAGGCATCCAGCCCGTGCGCGGTCAGCACCACGTCGACACGGTCGAGACCTTCGCCGCCGAACGAGGGCGGCTGCATGCCGAAACCAGAGATCCAAAATCCGCCCGCGTCGACGGCCGCCAGCCTGATGCGTTCGTCGTCAGAACGCTCGAACCAAACGTCCAGATCTTGCGTCGCGATCGGCGCACCTTGCAGCAATGCGGCTCCCATGCCGATCACGATGAACCGCACGCCACGTCGAGTGAGCGCCGCAAAGAGCGAGCGCTCAGCGGGTGTGAGAGCGAAGTCTTCCACGGCTCAGACCACGCCTCAGGCGCTCTGACGGCGGCAACTCCAGACAGCGAAGCGCGTGGTAAACATCCCCCGCGTCGACCGTCGGACATTGCTTTGCCACTTCGTGCGCGCGCCGCCAGAGCGACTCTGAGTGCAGCGCCCACTGGCGCTGTTCTTCCGTCAATTCTCCGAGACCGTTCCCCATTCAGTCGTCCTTCGGCAGCGTACCAGGTTTCACCCCGTCGAGCTGCGGCTGCGGGCGCCGATGGCGGCGCGGTAGTACTTGGACGGGACCTCGTGGCCGACGAAGGTCGAGGCCAGGCGGCCGGCGTCGACCAGCTTGTCGAGGTCGATGCCGGTGCGGACACCCATGCCTTCCAGCATGTAGACGACGTCCTCGGTCGAAACGTTCCCCGAGGCGCCCGGCGCGTACGGGCATCCGCCCAGGCCCCCCAGCGCTGAATCGACGGTGGTGATGCCCATCTCGACGGCCACCAGAATGTTGGCCAGCGCGGTCCCGCGCGTGTCGTGAAAGTGGACCGCCACTTCCGCGGCCGGGATCTCGGCCAGCACGCGCCCCAGAACGTCGCGCACCTGGCGCGGCGTCGCCACGCCGATGGTGTCGCCCAGCGACACCTGATAGCAGCCGAGCGCCTTCAGCGCGCGGCAAAGCTCGAGAGCCTTGGCCGGGTCGACGGCGCCCTCGTACGGGCAGCCGTAGACGGTCGACACGTAGGCGCGCACCTTCAGGCCCGCCGCCAGCGCCGGCGGAACGGTGTCGCGGAAGGCGGCCAGCGTCTCGGCGATCGTCTTGTTGACGTTCTTCTTGTTGTGCGTCTCCGACGCGGACATGAAGACCGCCACCTCGCGCATGCCGGCCGCCATCGCCGCGTCCAGCCCCTGCTTGTTGGGGACCAGCGCGGAATACGCGACCCCCGGTTTGCGCTGGATGCGCCGCGCCACCTCCCCGCCGTCGGCCAGCTGCGGGATCCACTTGGGGTTCACGAAGCTGGTGATTTCGATGGCCTGCAGCCCGGTTTCGGACAGCGCGTCGATGAGACGGATCTTGTCCTCGGTCGGGACCATCCGGGACTCGTTCTGCAGCCCGTCGCGCGGTCCAACCTCGTAGATCGTGATCTCGGGCGGAAGGTGGTCGAACAACCACCTGATTTTACCATCGATTCCCCCGAAGGCGCATCCGCGCGCCGGTCAACTGATGAGGCGCGCGCAGAGCTCGTCGGTCACCTCGGCCAGGGTGTCCACCACCACGTCGGCCGTGGACAGGTCATAGCCCGAGAAGTTGCCGGCCCGGACGCCAATGACGCGCAGCCCGGCCGCTCGAGCCGCCTGAATGCCGGGGGTCGCGTCCTCGATGACCAGGGTCCGCCCGGGCGCGCTGCCGACGGCCGCCAGCCCTTTCAGGTACGGCTCGGGCGACGGCTTGCCGTGCGCGTAGTCCTCGGCCGCCAGGATGACCGGGAACAGCTCCCGCACGCCGATCCCCGCCAGCGCATCCCGCACCTCTTTCCCGCTGGCACCCGACACGACGGCCAGCTTGGAACGGCGCGCCAGCCGGCGGACCAGGTCCACGGCGCCGGGAAGCGCGCGGTGCCCACTCGTGGCCAGGATCGCGTCCTTCTCGTCGACGGCGGCGTCGATGAGCTCGCGCATCGGCACCGTCAGGGCGTGGTTCCGCACCACCATGGCGTAGATCTCGTTCCACGAGTGGCCGACGACGAATCCCCGCTCGTCGTCGGTCATCTCGGCGCCGTAGCGGCGCAGCGCCAGCACCACCGATTCGACGTTCTCGCGCTCGCTGTCGACCAGAGTCCCGTCGAGATCGAACAAAAAGGCTTCGGGCGCGGCGAGTTCCGGCATGAATTAAGAGGTAGATTACCGGACCGGTGACGATCCGGACCAAAATCTGGCTGATCGCGGTCAGCGTCGCCGTCACGGTCGGCGTCGCGTCGTGGGGACGCATGTTCCTGACGCGGAACCGGATCATCAAGGACGCGCAGGCCAGCGCCGAAGAGCTGGCCCACGACATCGTCGAGGACCTGAAGAGCGTCCCGCCGGACGCCGACGATCGCGACCTGGAAGAAAAGCTGCTCGGCTACCTGAACAGGCACACGCGCATCGTCCGCCTGGACCTGTACGTCTACCGCGAGGCCTCGACCCCTTCGAGCCGCATCGTCGCGCCGCGCGGGGACCGCCCGGAGATCACGCGGTTCGCGCCGTTCGTGCGGCAACCGCTGGGGTTCACGCGCCAACAAAATGCCGGCGAGTCCGTCGAGGAGCCCATCGAGCTGCCGGTCGACCTGCAAGGCCCCTGGAAGGCCACGCTGGACATGCGCTGGACCCTGGGTCCGGTCGAGGCGATGTTGAAGACCGAAGAGCAGATCTCGATCGTGTTCGCCGTCGTGTTCGTGATTGGGCTGACGCTGGTCTCCGGCCTCATCACGCAGCGGGTGATCGGCAAGCCGCTGGAGGTGTTGGCGGCCGCCATGCGCGACGTGGAGGGGGGCGACCTGTCGCGCCGCATTCCCGTCGACACGCTGGACGAAGTCGGTCGGCTGTCGCAAGGTTTCAACCGCATGTTGGAACGGCTGTCCCAGGCCGACGCTCAGATCCGCGCCTTCAACCAGCGGCTGGCCGCCGAGATCGAAAAGGCGACGCACGACTTGTCCGAGAAGAACGGCGCGCTGGCGCAGCTGAACCGGCTGCTCAACGACATGCGGCTCGAGAACGCGTCGAAGGTCCGCCTGGCGACGCTGGGGCAGCTGGCCGCACAGCTGGCGCACGAGATCGGAACGCCGCTGTCGTCGGTCTCGGGGCACGTGCAGCTGGCGCTGCGCGAGCGGGACCTGCCGCCGGCGCTGCGCGATCGGTTGGACGTCTCGGCGCGCGAGATCGAACGCATCAGCAAGATCGTGCGCGACTATCTGGACTCCACGCGCCCGCTGGAGCCCGAACGCCAGCCCACCGCCCTGCCCCGCCTGCTGGACGAGGTGGTCGACGTCGTGCGGGGCGGCGCGCCGGACAAGCGCGCCCAGGTCACCGCCTGGGTCGAGCCTGAGATTGGCGAGCTCGTCACCGACCCGGGCCTTTTGCGGCAGATCATCGTCAACCTGGTCTCGAACGCGCTGGACGCGGTGGACCGGGACGGACAGGTCGAGGTTCAGGCGCGCGCGCAAGGCGACGACGTGCTCATCACCGTACGGGACACGGGGCACGGCATCGCCGCCGACGACCTGCGCCGGATCTTCGAGCCGTTCTACACGACCAAAGGGCGCGGCAAGGGCACCGGCCTGGGCCTGGCCATCTGCCGGCAGCTGACGGCGGCGCTGGGGGGCGGCATCTCCGTCGAGAGCGCGCCCGGCGCCGGATCGACGTTCACCGTGCGCCTGCCGCGCAGCGGCCCGCCCAGCGTGGCCCAGCCCGGCGGCGGCGAGATCCGCTCGCGGCTGCGGACCGACCCCGGCACCGGCTCCGGCCGCGCGCAGAGCGGGGGGCGCGCGTGACGGCCCCCATCACGCGGGTGCTGGTCGCCGAGGACGATCGCGTCGCGCGCGATCTGCTCTGCGAGATCCTTCGGGGAGAGGGGTACGAGGTCGACGCCGTCGACGACGGCATCGAGGCCATCGACCGCGCGCAGACCGGCGACGGCCGCTACGACCTGGTCGTCTCCGACGTGCGGATGGAGCGGTCCAGCGGCCTAGACGTGCTGGCGGCGTTCACGGCCAAGGCCCCCAGCACGCCCGTCATCCTGATCACGGCGTTTGGCGACGTGACGGGGGCGATGGAGGCGATTCAGCGCGGCGCTTACGACTACGTCTCGAAGCCGTTCAACATCGAAGAGCTGCGCTTGACGGTCGCGCGGGCCATCGAGCGGCGGCGCCTGGTCGCCGAGCAGAAGACCGTCCCGACCGACGGCAAGACGCAGCTGCAGGACATCGTCGGCAAGAGCGCCATCATGCTGGAGGTCTACAAGCTGGTCGCCCGCGTGGCCGCTTCGACGGCGACCGTGCTGGTGGCGGGCGAATCCGGCACCGGCAAAGAGCTGGTCGCGCGCTCGATCCACACGCACTCGCCGCGTGCGAACGCGCCGTTCGTGCCGGTCAATTGCACGGCGCTGACCGAATCGCTGCTGGAATCCGAGCTGTTCGGCCACGCGCGCGGGGCGTTCACGGGCGCGGTGGCGGCCAAGCGGGGTCTGTTCGAGACCGCCAGCGGCGGGACCCTGTTCCTGGACGAGATCGGCGACATGGGCCCCAAAATGCAGGCCCAGCTGCTGCGGACGCTGCAGGACGGCGAGGTCCGCCCCGTCGGCGGCACCGACTCTATCCGCGTCGACGTGCGCCTGGTGTGCGCGACCAACAAGGACCTGGAAGACGAGGTCAAAGCCGGGCGGTTTCGCGAGGACCTGTACTTCCGGATCAACGTCGTCACCGTCCACCTGCCGCCGTTGCGGGACCGGCGCGAGGACATCCCCAGCTTGGTGGCCCATTTCCTGAGCAAGACCGCGCGGCGTGAGCGGCGCGAGGTCGCCGCCATGTCGCACGAGGCGCTGCGCCTGCTGACCGCCTACGGCTGGCCGGGAAACGTGCGCGAGCTGGAAAACGCGATCGAGCGCGCCGTCGCCGTGGCCAAGGGGAACGTCGTGCTGCCGTCGGACCTGCCGCCGGAGGTCGGCGGCAGCGCCACGGGGGGCGTCGCGGCCGGCAGCAGCGGCAGCGACGGTGGAATCATCGCCGACAGACCGACGCTGGGCGAGCTCGAGCGGCGCTACATTCAGCTGGTGCTGGGAGAGTGCGGCGGCAACAAGAAAAAGGCCGCCGAGAAGCTGGGGATCGACCGGCGGACCCTGTACCGGGCGCTGGAACGCACCGGCGACATCACGCCCGACGACGACGACCGCTGAAGTTTCGTCCGTAAGGACGATGCTTATATTGGCAACCCAACCACTTCCGGGAGGTTGCCATGAAGCTGACCTTGTCCGCCGCGGCTGTACTGTCCGTCGCCTGGTTGACCGGCTCACTCGCGAGAGCCGAAGAACACCGGGGCGAGCACCACGAAGACCGGCACGAACAGCGCCGCGACGAGCACGGCCCGCCGCGTGAAGAGATGCGGCAGGCACCCGCGCCGCAGCAGCCAGCACAATTCCGGGCACCGCCGGTGCGCAACGCCGAGCGTCGTCCCGAGCCGCCGCGCTGGCAACCGCACCCGCAGGGCGTGCACCCGCACGGGGCCATGGTTCGGCAGCACCCCATCCGCGTGCTTCGGCCGGCGCACGTCAGCTACGGCGCGCGCGAGTGGCGCCACTGGGAGCACCCGGTCTTCGCGCGGCCCCACTACTACTGGGAGTGGGGCGCCATCCACCAGGTCACCTGCATCGCCGAAGATTCCTACGGAGACCAGTACCCGGTCACCGAGGACACCTGGCGTGGGTTCGGCACGGCGAACATGACGGACGTCGAGGACGACGCCCTGGACCGCTGCTACCAGGAATCGGGCGGCGATCCCAGCTGCTACCTGGCCACCTGTTCGCACTTCTGATGGCGCCATTTGCGGGGTTGGCCTTGTGAAGGCAGCGGCTCATCCTTAATTGCAAGGGGTGCGCCCCCTCGTGCTCACCCTGATCATCGCGGCGTCCTTCGGCGGTAGGGCGATTGCCCAGGACGCCAACCGCCGCGACATCGATCCAACACCGTCGAACGCCGGTGTACAGCCGGCGCCTGCCTCGGAGCCCCCGGCCAGTGGGACGGTCTCGCCGGTGCCGGCCGCGCCGCCGCCGGCGGGACCCGATCCAGCGCCGCAACCGGGTCCACCGCCGCCCGCCGACGCGCCGCCACCGCCGATCGTGGTTCCCGCTCCGCCGCTGGGCACGCCGCCCATCGCGCCGGCCGAGCCCCCCATCCCCGTGCCGCCGCCTGCCCAGAACGAGACGCCGCACCAGACAGAAACGGCCGTCGAAAGCGCGCAGCAAGGCGCGGCCGCCGACGAGGACGTCACCGAGGCCAAGGAGATCGCGCCGCGCGCGAACCCCAACGGCGACGTGTTCGGCGACGAGCCGGAGCTGGGGCCGAAGATTCACGGCTTCCAGTTCCGGATGCTGCTGCAGACGCGCTACAACTACGAGTTCAACGACAAGAGCCCGCTCAAGGACAACGGGTTTTCACTGAATCGCGCGTTCTTGCGCGGGTTCGCGCAGCCGTACAAGTGGCTGTCCGCCAAGCTGCTGGTCGACTTCGCCGAGTTCGCCTACTCGAACCCGCAGCAGGCGTTGAAGCAGGTGTACGGCGAGCTTCGACCGTACAAGCGCCTGCAGTTCACCGTCGGCCTCTTCAAGCGCACGTATGGCCTGCAAGAGCTGTTGCCGATCGCCGAGTGGGAGTTCGCCGAAACCGGGCCCAGCGACAACTTGATCAAGGTGACCCAGTTCGGCGGCCGCGACGTCGGCGTGATGGTGCGCGGCGACCCGCTGCCCAAGCGGCGCTGGTTGCAGATCTACCTGGCCGCGTTCGGCGGTGCCGGCGAAGGCGCCGAGAACGTGTCCGGCACCACCGGAACAACGCACGCCGGACCCGACTTGAGCGCGCCGTCGCTGCTGCTGGAGGGACGGTTGGAGTCGCGGGTCGTCAAGCATTTGACCCTGGGCCTGGGCGGGGCCTGGCGCCCGCAGAGCGCCGTCAACGCCGATACGCCCGAGATCTCCCAGGTCACCAACGGCACGGCGGTGGGCGCCGACGCGACGTTTTCGAACGAGCTGCTCGAAGTGCGCGGTGAGTGGCTGTACGGGGATCGGACGGACATCCACACCCGCATGGACGCCCGCACGTTCATGGCCGCCTGGGGTCTGGTCGCCGTGCGCGTCCCCGTCGGGCCGGCCGTGCTCATGCCCGCGGCTCGGTTCGAATGGCTCAACGACGACCTCCAGCACCCGGAGGGGGACCGCTACCTGGTCAGCGGCGCCCTCAATTTGGACGTCACCCACCAGGTGCGCTTCCTGGTCGACCTCACGCGCCAGATCATGAAACCGGGCGGCTACCCCATCTCCGACGTGCCCGGCATCTTCAACAAGAGCGCCACCATCCTGGTCGTTCAACTTCAGCTGAAGATCTGAGGCGCGGGCGGGCGCTGAGCTTCAGGGCCCTCGGTAATAGATCGCGCGCCCTCGGCCGAGGGTCCCAGTTCGGGTCGGCAAGGTGGTTAACACTCGCGTCTTTGGATCATAGCGCATCAGCTCGTCGCTGGGATCGGTGAGGACGAGCAGGCGGCCGTCAGGCTGGACCGCGACGCTCTTCGGATAAGTGGGGTAGACAGAGAGATAGTCGGCGAACTTGAACGTGGTCGCGTTGACGGTCGGGTTGAATGTGGCGATGTGGGTCGTCTGCCAGATGGGCACATACATGTTGCCGTCAGGATCAAAGACCGGCGTGCGCGGTCCATTGGGCTCATCGACGGTGTCGTAGAGAACGGCAACCTGAGCCCCGCTGGTGCCGTCGTACTGATACACCTTTCCATTGCGCGCATCGCCCCACGTCACGAAGAGAGAGCCGTTGTGGAAGGCCATTCCGCCGATGTTGCAGTCGAGCGGCCCTTGCAGGAAAGTGCCCATGGAAGCGCCGGTGGCGCCGTTGATTCGCACGATGCTCTCTCTCGGCGTGGCCTGGGTGGACACATAGATATTGCCGTCCGGTCCGAACGCCATTGCCGCGCAATAATCCGGCAGGGGCGCAAAAACGCCGAGCGAGGCGCCGGAAAGGTCGTAATGCACGATCGTGTTTGCCTTGTCGTCGGCCAGCCAGAGCTTGCCGTCCGGGCCGAGAGCCGAGGCGTAGAGGTGGGTCTCGTTGAAGTCAAACGAGCTGGAAAAGGCGCCGTTCGTCGCGTCGTACGTGAAGACCGCATCGTAGGTGACAACCAGGACGGCGGCCTTCGGCAGGCACTTCGTCCCCGAACAGATCGTGCTTTCGCAGGCTGTCGTGGCCCCCCAGGCGCCCTGGTTGCTGCAGGTCTGCATCCCTTGGGGCGTGCACCGGGTGTCCATCGGCGTGCAGACAGCGACGGAGCCACCTGCGCCGCCGCTCGCTCCCGAGGCGCCACCCGAGCCGGATCCTGCATGTCCGCCGGCTCCGCCCGAGCCTGGGCCGGCGGTCCCGCTGGTTCCACCACTGCCCAACGGAATCCCCCCGCTGCCTGTCGCGCCGCCGTCGCGCGCGCCCCCGGCTCCCCCCGTCGCCGCGATGTTGCCGCCTCCACCCGGAGCGCCGCCGTTTCCACCCGCGGGATGGATGCTGGACGCGCCGCCGTTGCCACCATTGTCTCGATCGTCGTGGTGCGCGAGGCTCGCCTTACACGAAACCAGCGCGAGGGCGACGCCGATCAACACGATGCGACCGCTCGCGGATCCGCTGGCGACGAGCGCGCCCCAGCGCTCCCGGTCCACGTCAGGGACTCTTCGCCGTCGATTTGATCTCGTCATCGCCGTTCATCCAAAACAGGTCGTTGTCCTGGACGACCATGAAGGTCACACCGCGCGGCTCTGCAGCCAGCTTCGTCACGGCATGGCTCTTCAGGTCGATTCTGCTGATAGAGCCCGATTGAGCAAGGTCCGCCACATAGATCGCGCTGTCGTCCGCGATCACCGGGGCACCCGAAACGTCCGCGATAGCCATCGGGGCCCCGCCGTTCGTGCTCAGTTGGAGCAGGTGTTGCGCTTGAAGCGGCGTGCTCAGGAAATAAAGGTTTCCCCCGGTCGCCGTGACCTTCATCGAGTTGTAGTCGATGGCGTAGAGGTTGCTGGCGAGAGGGACCGCCGAGCCGCCCGCCAGGGGGAGCTTGAAGATGGTCCCGCCGTCAACCAGGCTCGTCCAATAGAGATTCCTGTCGTCGGTTACCAGGGTGTGCGCGGCGTCGGCGTTGTCCTCCGATACCAGCACGACGACGGTGCCACCCTTCTTCGGCACTTTCTTTACGAAATGGGGGCCGTAGTCGCTCCAATATACGTTCGTCGCATCGAGGGCGATGGCCACGGGGTTGGGTTCGCCCGTGACGAACTCGGAGTAAGGGCCGCCGGAGAGGGGCATTTTCACGATACCGCCGGGCGCGCTCACATTGCCCTCGTCCAGCCAAAACAGCGTGTCGCTGTCCAGAGCCAGGCGGCCCCCATAGTTTTGATCTGTCGCGACCACGGTGGCCGCGCCGCCGCCGCGGAGGATCCGAGACACGTCGCCGCTGTGCCGATCCAAGTAGTAGAGGTTTTGCGCATTGACGGCGAACGAATCCAGAGACGTGTTGTTCACATGCGGGACCAACGTCTTGTAACAGCGGCCCGCCGAGCAGCCGCCGCTGCACTTGTTGGTGCAAGTTCCGCAGTGCTCCGGGCTGTTCGTGACGTCGACGCACGCGTTCGAACAAAGAGCCGACCCTTCGCCGCACGCGGAGCCAGCGTTCATCCCGCCGGCGCCCGACGCGCCGGTCGCGGCGGCGCCTGCGTCAGCGCGGACACCCCCCGTTCCGCCGCCCGGGCCCCCGCTTGCCGAGCCAGTCGTCCCGGCGGAACCGGCAGGGGCGCCGGCCGTCCCCGTGGTGCTGGCGTCCAGTCTTCCCGAACCGCCGCCGGTCATTCCGATCTTCCCGCCCATCCCCGCAGCACCGCCGCGCCCGCTCGTTCCGCCGGAGGCCGGCTTTCCGATGCTGGAGTCCGTCGCGTCGGCGTCGAACGACGAGCGGGCCAGGTCCGCCTTGCATGACGCCAGCGCCGCCAGGGCGGCAACCACCGCGATGCCGCCCTTGATCACCACGGCCTTGGCGCCGAGGTCCCGGACCGCTTCAAAACTCCCACCGGCACCCGACGGACAGGGTACCGCCGCCCGCGGTCGCGGGCGCGCAAGCGCGCCAGGCGGTTTGAGTCGATGACGATGTCGGCTCCAGCAGCCAGAAGACGACGCCCAGCGATGCCAGCGCCGCGGCGCCGACGAAGCCGGCGACCTCCACGCCGAACCAGGTGTCCACTTTGCCGGGCAGGGGGCGGCACTGGTCCACCGTCCCCTGCGCTCCTATCTTCAAGCGAATGGCGTTTGTTTGATCGTAGTAGCAGCTGTTGTTGAATTGATTCCCGGCGCTGGACTGTTCGCTGTAGCCGAGGATACCGACGCCAAGCCCAGCGGCGGCGGCACCCCAGGCGATCCATTTCGCGCTGGCCCGGGCGGTCGATATCGCGCCTTCATCGGCGGACGCCGTGACCCGTGGCGGCTCGGAGTCTGCCGGCCGCTCGACCGCCGGTACCGCGTTCTGGCCATGCGCTGGAGCGTCGGCCACCTTTTCGCTGGGCGATGCCTGCGGGATCCGCGCCAAGTCATCGAAGGACTCCCGGGTCGTCTGCTGGGCGCGGACGAAGGCCACCCGTTCGACGGGGACGAACCCCGGGCGAGCGACGGTGATCGTGACAGAGCCGATCGGGAGGACCAGCGGCTTGTCGAGCGGGAGCTGACCACGAGGAACGCCGTCGATGCGCACCTCGGCGCCGCGCGATCCGCCCACGATTTCCAACCTGCCGACGTGGTGGCTCACCTCATTGTACGAGGCCCGCAAGGTAGCGGCGTTGGTCGCGATCCACCGGTCGCTCACGGCCAAGAGAGCCTGCGTCAAATGCTCATACGCCGGCGCCCAGCGACCGAGAGCCTGTTCCGCAAGGCCAATCTGGGCCAGGGCGCGGGCGCCGTGATCGATTTCGTAGGCCCGCCGAAATCGCTCCAGCGCCTCTTCGTCTTTCCCCTCCCTGCGAAGAGACACACCCTCGCGGACCAGGTCGAGCGGGTCCGGCGCAGCATGCACCACGTTCGACCCTGCCAGCCCTCGCGCCAGAATGACCGCCAGGACCAGAGCGCGGCACCCCTTCGCCCGAGCACGAACGTCCGCTCCTGGTCTCCCCATCTCGACGGGCTCACAGTACGGGAACAGTGGGACCTCTTCAACATCGCGGGCGGTGCCATCGCGGGCGACGGCGCAACCCGACGGCGCCGCGTACGTGCGATCGCCACACGCCGATAGAGGAGGTGCTCCGGCCCGACGCTGCCGGCCGACCACCTCCGCCCGGCGGGTTCACGGCCGCACCTCACAAATTCTGGCGCGATGGGGGTTGTACCCACTTTGTACCCGCTGTATATTGCGCCGCCTCGAATATCGTAAGCAGCTGAAAACACACGCGGTCGTGGCGGAACTGGTAGACGCGCCAGATTCAGGTTCTGGTACCCGCAAGGGTGTGGAAGTTCAAGTCTTCTCGACCGCACAATCTTAGGGAGTCACGCGTCGACCAATCGGTCACGCGTCCGGCGGGAGCGCGCGGGAACTTTCTTTCGTTCCCGCGGACCGGCCCTTCTCATCCCTCCCTTCTCATCCCCTCTCCCGCAGGGAGAGGGCCAGGGAGAGGGCTCACGCCGCCCGAGGAACCGGCCGTAACTTCCTCTCCAGCTCGCGCAGCGCCCCATCCTGCTGAGCAGCGGCAACCGCCTCCGGCCGAGCATAGTGCCGCTCCGTCGTAGTGAACGACTCGTGCCCTAACGCCGCCGCCACGAGGTCGCCCGTCGCCCCCGCCGTCATCGCAAGGCTCGCGTGCGTTCCCCGCAACCCGTGAGGGGAGACGGTAGGGACGCCAGCCGCCTCGCAGATGCGCCGCACATGGCGGAGCACCGTTTGCCGGTTCGCCCTGGCCCCGAACAGCCGATCAGTCGGCTGCTTCCCCTGCGCGATCCGCCGAAGCAGCGGCTGCAAGCTCTCCGGCACCCGCAGGCGCCGGATCCCCGCCTGCGTCTTCGCGTCCGTGATCCACAGCAACCGTCCGTCGTCGTCCAGATTCCGAACGATCCGATCGGCGATCTCCGACGCCCGCATCCCCATCAGCAGCGCCATGAGCGCCGTCACCGCGCCGTCGTCCTTCGCCGCCATCTCCATCCCTACCGCCAACCACCGCCGCGCCTCATCGACAGTGAGCTGCGGCTTCCCCCGCCGTCGCTTGCCCACGCCCTTCACCTCCGCGACCGCGTTCGCGCGAGCCCACCGCTTCGTCACCGCCCAGCCGAGGAACGTCTTCGCCTCGGCCAGCGTGTTCCGTGCCGAATCGACCGACATCGTCTGCTCTCGATTGGTCTTCCCCTGGCTGAAGTCGTCGTAGAGCTTCTGCCCTGCCGTCGGCGTCAACCCGATCACCGCCAGCCTACCGACGCTCCCGAAGAAGCGTCGCAACCGGTACATCGTCGTAAGATCGGTGCGCGGCTTGTTCCCCTTCATTGCCAGATGCTTCTCATAAGCATCCAGCGCGTCGGCCACGCTGACCCCTGACTCCAACGCGAGCCGCCGCCGCAGATGACTACATTTTTCCAATGACAGCGCGTGGTTGCACGCCGCTGTCATCCTCTCTTTATCTTGCCCTGCTGAACTCCCCGATGGTGTCACCTGAATCTGCGCGTTTGAAGATGTCGATCGAAGGCGGATCGGTAGCCTCGATGGACGTGTCGCGCACCAATCCGGTTACGGCAGCGGATCGAATACGTGCGTCGAATCGGACCAGATCCGGAGCACTCGGTTCACCAAGTCGCGACCGGCCGCCAATTCATCGGCGATGTGTCCGAGCGCTTCTCGAACGAGGCGCAGCTGCTCGTCGCGTGCACCGCGACGTCACGCGCGAGCTTCTTGAAGTCGTCGCAGTTGCAGGTGACGACGATCCGATTCTCATCGAACGCGCGAGCGAAGACCTGGGCGTCCGTCGCCTGTAGCAGCCCGCGATCGCGAACGTGAACGACATCGCAGCCCTCGCGAGTCAGCGTGAGGGCAATCGACGGCGACAGGTTCTCATCCAGCAGAAGCCTTGGAGGATTCACGTGGCCGGCCGACCCGAGGATAGGCGCGCACGTACCGCGGAGCGAATTCAATGTCCTCCGCGGTCAGGTACGGATAGTCCTCGCGAATCGTCGCGACCTCCTCACCGCGTTCCAGCGCCTCACCCACGCGCCTCACGGACAGACCCGAGCCGCGAAACACCGGCTCGCCTGCGAGGATCGCCGGATCGGACACGACGCGAGCATCGCGCCACCGGTAGAAGGGGACGAGTTGCTCGCTGACTTCCTCGGCGACCGTTCTGAGACAGAGTCGCAGCACACTGCGGGGTGGACCAAAACCGAATTCACTGACGTTGGGCGTTCGGTGCTGGATCTAAGGCGAACTGCCGAAGGCATCTGGCAGCAGCGATACGCCGACCGGTACTGGAGGCGAAAGATCGCGAAGCTAGAAGCCGGATTTGACCGACTGTCCTCGCAGGGCCGGGACGCAGACGAATACAAGAGACTGACGGGCGAAGACTACGAACTCGCCCGCGCCCGCCATTTCGAGCTCGACCCGCTCGTTCGCCGTGTGGAACGAGGCGAGATTCCGGTGAGTGACGCGAATCCGTTGGCCGACGCCATCTGGGCAAAGTACCCATCCACGAGACGCGACAGCGCACCGTGGGAACCCATCGGGGATTTCGAGCGTCTCGTGGAAACCGGGTATCAGAGGCACATCCACCGGAAGTAGTGGGCGATCCCAGCTGATTTCCCGATCTTCTCACCCGATCCAGGGGAGCATGTTGCGGTGACCCCCATTCGTCGTCTCGAACGGGCGCTGAGAACGCCCGCACACTTTCGACATTTCGCCCTGTGAAAGCAGCACCTCGAACGAGGCTGGGTGGGCCGGCGGGCTCAGGCACGGTACACTAACGTCATGTCCGCAGCCGGGAAGCAGATCCTCGATGCCGCTCTCAAGCTCGATCCCGCCGAACGGGTCCACGTCGCGGAGCTGATCTGGGAGAGCGTGGAAGCTCAACCAACCGAAAACGCTGAGCACCTTTGGCGTGAGGAGCTCGCGCGCCGCCGGCAGAAGATCGAGTCGGGTCAGGCGCGGTTCTTCTCGATCGACGAAGTGAAGGCCGAGGCGCAGAAGATTCTGCGTGGCCGATAGAGTCGCGCGGTTCCTGGAGGAGGCGAAGGCCGAGCTCTTCGACGCCCTGGCCTACTACAATCGGCGCACGCCTGGCGCTGGCGAGCGACTCCTTGAGGACGTGTTCGAGACCGTCGACCGCATCTGCGAGGCACCGCTTCGGTGGCCGGTCGAGGAGGATGGATACCGGCGCGGGCGCCTGCTGGTGTTCCCTTACGCCCTCCGGTACGACGTGACGGCCGACGGCAACGTCGACGTCGACGTCGTGGCGGTCGCGCACGACAAGCGTGAGCCGGGGTATTTTCGCGGCCGAACCAAATAGCAAGGGCCCGAGTTCCCGCGGTAACCGCCCGACATCACGGACGAAACCAGACGACGCGGGAACTTTTCCGCCCCCCTCAATTCCAAGCTAACCCAGTCCTTCCGCGCCCCTGCCCCGCCCGTCTCGCAGATTCAGGTTCTGGTACCCGCGAGGGTGTGGAAGTTCAAGTCTTCTCGACCGCACAATCTTAGGGAGTCACGCGCCGGCCGATCGGCCGCGCGTCCGGCGGGAACGCGCGGGAACTTTTTTCGTTTCCGCGGCGTCGCCTCCCATCCCCTCTGCCCCTTGATCGTGACCGTTACCGTGCGTTGCAGGCGGCTCGTGGCAGCACCGCACGTCCCGCGCGACAGGCGACAAAGCGCTGGGCATCGGCACCTGAGGCGTGGACCTCGCCGGTCGACAGTAACTCGACAAAGGTGGCGTCTCGTCCGGGCGCGGCGCTCAGGCGGATACTGGGCGTGCCGTTGGGAAGTGAGAACAGCAACGTCCCGCGCTGGCTCATGCCGACGGCCAGCCATTTCCCATTGGGGGAGAACGCAATGGCTCGCGGGTACCCCGGCGACACTTGCAAGCTGCGGATCTTTTGACCGGCGGCGGCGTCCCAGATCTCGACCGCGCCGCGGGTGGTGCCCACCGCGACCATCGCGCCTTTGCTACCCACCGCGATGGCTCCGACGGGGTCGGCGCCCGGCGGCGATCGGAGCTGCCGGCCCTTGCCGGTGGTCGGTTCGATGATCTCGATTTTTCCGCTCTCGGCGGCCGCCGCGACCGAAGCTCCGTCCGGGCTGAATGCGAGGACCCCGATGGGGCCAACGTCGGAAGCTGTCAATCGAGCCCCCGTGCGGCCACGTATGGTGATCCCGCCCTGAGGGTCTGACACGGCCACCAGCCTGCCAGTCGGATCGATCGCGTGTACGGCGCTCGTTCCCTGTGCAGGAACGAGCCGGGCGGGATGCGGTCCCGCATCCACAACGATGTCCAAGGCGGAGCCCACGCCGGGCGCTTTCTCGACGAGCACGGACGATGGAATCTTCTCTTCGAGGTTCCAGAGACGAAGTCCGTCCACGTCACCAGTCGCGAGCCGGTCACCGCGCGGCGTAAACACGACGGCATGCGTGCCGGTATCACCCAGGGAAGCGATCTCCGCAACGGACCGCCGCGCGGCCGCCACTTCCAGAATCTCTATCCCTCGCGTCCCCCCAACGGCCAGCAGTATCCCGTCGGGCCGGAACGCCAGCGCACCGACCGCCTGATCTCCGGCGACGTCGCGGCGGCGATCGAGGAGCTCTCCCGTCGCCGCGTTCCAGAAGCACAGGCCCGCCGGGCCGCCCGTCACGATCAGCTTCCCGTCGGGGCTCACAGCCGCGGGCACGGACAGGCCGCTCTGCACCTTGATCGCCTTGCGCAGCGTCCCAGTAGTTGGGTTCCAGATCCGCACCTCGCCGTCC
This sequence comes from uncultured Pseudomonadota bacterium, assembly GCA_963737345.1. Lineage (GTDB taxonomy): Bacteria > Myxococcota_A > Polyangia > Fen-1088 > Fen-1088 > JADGRB01. The sequence continues at coordinate 2,053,374 of CAVTSM010000003.1, forward strand.
CGACTGCTCGAGACCAGTGTCGTCCCGGCTGCGTCGAACCCGATGCTCTGGATGACGTTCTTGCCGTGGCGCCCGAGCCGGCGCGTTTCCCCATCCACGGCGCTGGTGACGGCAACGAGTCCATCCCACGTTCCCCAGGCAACGCCGCGCCCATCGGGCGAGAACGCGATCGCCGAGAAGGACGCGCGCAGCGCCGTTTTTCCAGCCAAGTGAAGCTGGCCGTCAGTTACGTTCCAGAGACGGAGGGTGCCATCAGTACACAGAACGGCGACCCGCTTACCATCGGCCGAGAAGGCGACCCCCGACGAACCGTTGGGTGCCGCCCGCCCACGCTCACCCGCACCACGTCCGCAATCGAGGAGGTCGAAGGGACGACCTTCCCGATCCCAAAGACGCGCCGTGCCGTTGAAGCTGCCCGCTCCGATCGTTCCGTCCCGAGAGATGGCGACGCCATCAACGGATTCGCGCGCGCCATCCACGAGACGCATCGTTTCGCGCCAGCTGCCGGCGTCGATCAGGGAGAGCGCGTGCTGGCCGGAAAACGAGGGATCGTCGTGAGTGACGGCCATCCGCTTTCCGTCCGGTGACCAGGCGATCGCCTTGACGGTTCCAATACCCTGCGGCGTTTCGACGTGCGGGCTGTCCGCAGGGGGTTGTTCCGAAACATGGGGCTCAAAGGGAGCGCTCTTGCCCGCCCCTGGTACGAGCAGCACCGCAGCGCCCACGGCCAGCAACCGTGCGTGGGCCCAGGCCCGTCGGGAGGCCAGATGTGTGAAGCACCCAGGCACGCCGAGACCTAGGGTCCGTTGAACGGCCCGGCAAACTGCAGGACCATCGTCCCGACGGTGGTGCTACCTCCCGCCCCGACGGTGAACCCGGTCGACAGCGACAGCGGGTTTGGGGTGGTCCGCGTCGCTCGGGGCATCGCCATCATGTTCAGGTAGTTCAGGGTGAACCAGGCCAAGCCGCCCGTCGTAAAACGCGCAGCGCCGCCGAATTCGTCGACCGCGACGGGACCCGTAGTCCGAAAGTCATTCCAGGGGCCCTGCAGCGTCACGGACAACGGAAGAGCGCCGGCGCCCTTACCGATGCCCGAGAAGACGTAGATGCCGGTGATTTGGTGCGGGGGATCCCAGATTTGAAAGAAAAGCTGGTCCAGCGTCATTGCCTCCCCGCCGGAAAGCCCCCCGAGAAGTCTGATCTTGAAGGAAGTGTTCGTCGGGGTCGGCTGAGTTCGCGGCGGCGTCGGCGGCTTGGGCCTCGGAGCCGCAACGAGCGGAGCGGCGAGAAGCGAAACCGCTCGGTCATCCGCGTTCTCCGGAATCCCCCCGGCGGCGAGCCCCTCGCCCACCCAGTCGACCTGCACCTGCGAAATCGGGACACCTCGGCTGCTCAGATAGGCGGCAACGTTCTCCGCGCGCCGCTCTGACAAGGCCATGTTGTGGACCGCCGTCCCGGTACGACTCGCCGATCCCTGCAGCCAGATCCGCGCGCGGCGGCCGATCAGGACGGGGACGACCCGGCTATCGAGAAAGATGAGATGCTCGGGCTTCGGAGTGTCGAGGTCGATGTCGTAATTGCTCATGACAGCGCGGACGCCGCCCGGCGGCACCACGTTGCTCGTCGTCACGCGGCCAGGACCTGTTGGTGCGTGTTTGGACATCAGCTCCCCCCGTTGAACGCCTGCCGGTCCAGAAGTTCCCGCCAATCGAGCCGCGGGGGACATCACGAGCGATATAGGCGAATGACCAAACTGGCGGCCACCACAATCTCGCACACGACGCCGACGAAGAGCGCCGCGCGTCGCAGTCGCCTCTCGAGCACCGCTCGCCCTCCGCGATATGCCGCAATTTGTAGAGTTCCGTAGACGAGCAGTACCAGGGTCAAGCCCGGCATATACCGGAAGGGTGCGTGCGGCGGCGCTCGCAGCGCCCAGAGCACCGTTCCAGCGGCGAGAATCAAGGACAGAACGACGAGCGCCGTACCCTGCGCGACCAGGACCCGATATACCGCCCCCGGTCGAAATCGCGCCACCGGCACCCCTGCGCAGAGAAGGACTCCGATGACGCCGAGTCCCCCGGCCCCCGAAGCAGATCCATGCCCAGGCTCGACTAGCATGATGGCGGCCACTCCCATCAGAATCAGACCGATCAAGAAATTGTACGAAACGTAGCGGCCCGGTCCGATGAGATCGTGATCGGCATTGATCTGGGCAACCAGCTCCGCCAGCCACCCGAGCAACCCTTTTGGCGGCATGCACCACACGCTATCACGCGCCGCCCGTCCCGAAACACGGTGCGGGCGTAGGCCGCGACGACGCGAGGCCAACCTCCGCAACGACACGGACCTCGACATGACTCTGTCGAGCACAGCGCTCCGCTTGTGGGGACATATCTTCCGGTCAACAGCTCAACCGGACCAACCGAACGTGGATCCTGGACAACCTCCGCTTCACCAACTGAGGCATTGCGAGGCGCCGGAATCAAGCGTCCCCGGGTAGCATGGCGGCATGTCATCCGCGAGATGGGCTTTCTGGGCGGGGGCCGGGTTGGTCGGCCTGTTGTTGGCCGGCTGCGGTGACGCCACCACCAACAAGGTGGATGGCGGCGGCGGGGCCGGCGGAACCAAGACGGACGCTGGCCTGACCGTCCTCGACGGTGGCGGAGGGACCGGCGGAACGAAGGGCGACGGTGGCGGTGCGGGCGACGCCTGCGCCGCCTACGCCACAAAGTACTGTGATCGCTTGCAGACCTGTACGCCGGGGCTACTCGCGCTGAGCGGGTTTACCAGCCTTGCCGACTGCGCGTCGTTTTTCATGCCCGCCTGCGCCGACGCCCTGGCCGCGCCACACACGGGGGCCACGAGCGCGCTGCTCCGGCAGTGCGGCGACGGCGTCGCCGCGATGAGCTGCACCGATTTCGTGCAGGGGATGACCGTCGCCGCCTGCCTCCCCAAGGGCGGGACAATCCCGACGGGCGGCGCGTGCAACAACGACTGGCACTGCGCGAGCGGGCGTTGCTGGGCACCGTCCGTCGAGTCCTGCGGAACATGCGCCACGGTGGCCTCCGCCGGGCAGCCGTGCCAGGTCGACGCGAGCCTGGGACCGGTCTGCCCCGCCGACCTCAAGTGCGCCCTGACGCCCGCCAGCGGCCCAAAGCCCGTCTGTGCCAAGCCCGTTCCCATCGGCGCCGCGTGCGCCGAGACCCAGCTCTGCCCGCTGAACGCCGTCTGCGATCCCGCCACCCACCTCTGCGCCCAGCTTCCCGCGCTGGGACAGCCCTGCGACCCGGCCAGGGATGCCTACTCCTGCGATCCCACAAAATCCGCCGCCATCTGCGGCGACAGTTCCGTCTGCGTCGCCGTGGCAGCCGCCAAGGACGGCCAACCGTGCGCCAACGTCAACGGAACGGAGACCCGCTGCAACGGTGCCTGCACGCTGGGAGACGCCGGCAGCGGCATCTGCCACACCTTCCTGCCGCGCGGTCACGCCTGCGGCACCAACAATCTCTGCGCCTTCGACACCACCTGCATCAACGGCATCTGCTCGTCGGCGGTGTGCGGCGCGGGAGGCGACTCGGGAGCCGCGGCTGCCCTGGTCGCGCGATGGTTCCAGCAGGCCCCTCCGCGATGACGGCGGTTTCGCCGGTGGTCAGACGAAGAAGTCGGGGAGCAGGTCGGCGTCCGGTACGTTCGCGTATTGGCTGAAGTCCTGGCACCCGTTCCGGCGCAGAACATCCTCGTCGATCAGGAACTGGCCGGTCAGCGCGCGGCTGTCGCTGGTCAGCACCACCTGGGCGGCGTCGGCGACGATTTCGGGGCTGCGGGCTCGCGCCATGGTCAGATCGCCGCCCAGCAGGTTCTGCACGGCGGCGGTGCGGATGACGGTGCGCGGCCACAGCGCGTTGACGGCGATTCCGTCCGACGCGAGCTCTGCGGCCAGACCGAGCACGCACAAGCTCATCCCGTACTTGGCGAGGCTATAGGCCAGGTGCGGCGCGAACCAACGCGCCTCTGTGGTGAGCGGCGGTGACAACATCAGGATGTGCGGGTTGCCGGCCTTTCGGAGGTGCGGGATGCAGAGCTTCGAGCAGAGGAACGTGCCGCGGGTGTTCACGGCATACATCAGATCGAACCGTTTGAGCTCAGTGTCCTCGGTGCGCGTGAGGCTGATCGCGCTGGCGTTGTTCACCAGGATGTCGATCCCCCCGAAAGCTTTCACCGTCGCCGAAACCGCGGCGGCCATCTGGTCTTCGAAGCGCACGTCGGCGACGCAGCCGATGGCTTTTCCACCCGCCGCCTGGATGTCGCGCACGGCCTCGTCGACGGTGCCGGGCAGCTTGGGGTGAGGGGTGGCGGTCTTGCCGACCACCGCGACGTTCGCCCCGTCGCGCGCCGCCCGCAGGGCGATGGCTTTGCCGATGCCGCGGCTGGCGCCGGTGATGAACAGCGTCTTGCCCGCCAGGGTCATGCGCGCCCCGCCCGGGCGCCGTCGAGGCGCGCCACCAGCGCCCGCAAAGCGCGCTGGGTCTCGTCTGAGAACCAGGCCTCCAGCATCCTGTCGATCAGGGCTTCGTCGACGGTGGCGAAGGCGTCGAACAGGGGCTGGCGCGCCATGCGCCGGGTCGTCGCGACCGCGGACGGTGCGCCGGCCAGCACCCGCCCGAGCCAGGCCAGGCCGCGCGGAACAACGTCGGCCATGGCCACCACCTCGTCGAGCATTCCGCACCGGAGAGCGTCGGCGGGATTCAGCAGCGCGCCGGTCACTTCCAGGCGTTCGGCGGTTCGCGGCCCAACCAGGTGCACCAGCACGCGATGCAGGACCTCCGGCACCGGCAGGCCGACCTCGACCTCGTTGAGCCCGATCAGGTAGTCACCCTCCGCCATCACGCGGTAGTCGGTGCAGATCGCAATCACGGCGCCCCCGGCGGGGCTGTGGCCGGTCAGCGCCGCGGCGACGGGGATGTCAGAAGTCGCGACGTCAGCCAGCAGCCCGAAGAGTTGTTGCCAGGTCGCGCGCATCTGGGGGCGATCCAGCCGCAACAGTTCGGGGACATCCAACCCGGCTGAGAAACATCCCGGCCGGCCGGACAACAAAATCGCGCCGCAACCGTCGCGACGGGCCTCACCGATGCGCGAGCGGAGGGCCACCATCAGCTCGAGGTTCAGCGCGTTGACGGGACGGCGCGAGAGCGACAGCTCGCGCACGCGGCCGTGGTCGGTGACGGTCACCATGTCAGGCCGACAGAGGATAGGCACCACGGGCGGCCCGCGTCCAGTGGGCGTCGTCGAAACGACGGCCTGCCCGTTTTCGAAACGGACGCTTCACAGCATCGCCGCGCAAACGTGACCGGGCGCCCTGGCCGCTCGTGCCACTTTCCGTGAGGCCGCGGCAGGTGGACGCGGCCTCATTTCGAAAGGAGCGATTCATGGAAAGACGAGCCTCGATGAAGTCCCGTGCTCTCCTGGGCGGCGCGCTGGTCGTTGCCAGCGTCTTGGTCGTCGGATTGGTCCCGCGCGCGCCCGAGGCTTTGGCGCACGGCTGGGACCGGGACGGCGATGAGCCCGAACGCTACAGCATCGCGCTGTGGGGCGACATGCCGTACAACGCCCTCGGCAAACAACAGTACCCGAATCTGCTGGCCGACGTGAACGCCTCGGACATCGTGTTCTCGATCTTCGACGGCGATCTCAAAGCCGGAGGGGACGGCCCCTGCACGGACGAGAACCTCTACACGCCGGCGCTGCGGTACTTCGCGAAGCTCGAGCAGCCGATGATCTGGCTCCCCGGCGACAACGACTGGACCGATTGCTGGGGCCGCTATGGCGCTGGCACGTCCGTCCCGGGCGCGGACGATCCGATCGAACGACTCAACCACGAGCGCGCGCTGTTCACGTCGACGCCGTTCAGCCTGGGCAAACGCAAGCTGCGCCTGACCCGGCAATCCAGCGAAGGCGGCGCCTACGCCATCTACTCCGAGAACGTTCGCTGGAAGCACGGCCCTGTGGTGTACATCGGGCTCAACGTTCAGGGTTCGAACGACAACTATCCATACCCCGGCATCGACGGCGAGACGCGGTCCCAGAACGAAATCGACCGCCAGCGGGCCGAAGAAGCGGCCCGCAAGGCAGCCGACCTCGCCTGGCTGAACCAGGGCTTCGACTATGCGAAGAAGGTTCACGCGCTGGGCGTGATGGTGGTGTTCCAGGCCGACCCGAACTTCAATGACGAGCAGCACCTGCCCGACACGCGCTCGTACGACGCGCTAGGGGACTACGTCGCCGCGCTCCGGGCCGCCACCGCGGCCTTTCCGGGGCAGGTGGCGCTGGTCCACGGCGACTCGCACTACTACAAGCAGGACAGGCCGCTCAACACCGACAAGGGCGGCGTCCTGGCCAATTTCACCCGCGTCCAGACGTTCGGGTCGCGCAACACGCACTGGGTCAAGGCGGTCATCGACGCACGAAACCCGAACCTGTTCACGTTCGAGCCGCAGATCGTCGCCGCCAACGTCGATCAGCCGTAGTCGTGTCGCGGGAGATTTGATGTCGTGAAGCCGTGGCCAGCGCCGGCGACCAGATGGAGGCTGGCGTCGGCACCTGCGGCCTTCAGCTTGGTCAGCAGGCTCTGGTTCGGGCGGAGCGGATCGTCACAATCAGGAGCGCTGGCGCCGTCGCCTGACGGCGAGCACGGTCGCGCCTAGGGCCGCCAGCAGCCAGCCAGGCGAGCCGCGCGAGGAATCCGAAAAGCCGACCGCGCAACTGCAGCCGGAGCCCTCGGCCAGGATGCCGCGATCGATCGGGATGGTGGGGCCCCCTCCGCCGCCGGCATGGCCGCCGCCCGCGAAGCCGCCCGCGCCGCCGCTTCCGCCCGTGACGCCGCTTCCGCCAGCGCCGCCGGTTCCGCCACCGCTTCCGCCAGCGCCACCGCTTCCGCCCCGGGCCCCGGTTCCGCCCGCGCCACCGCTTCCGCCAGCGCCACCGCTTCCGCCAGCGCCACCAGTTCCGCCAGCGCCACCACTTCCGCCAGCACCACCGCTTCCGCCAGCGCCACCACTTCCGCTAGCGCCGCCGCTTCCGCCAGCGCCACTGCTTCCGTTAGCGCCACCGCCGCCGGTTCCGCCAGCGCCAACGCTTCCGCCGACGCCACCGCTTCCCCCTGCACCTCCGTTGCCCGTGTCGCCTGGCGCCACGCACGATCCATCGGTCGTGCAGATGGGGCGGCCAGGCGGGCACTCCACGGCGCTGATGCAGCGGCGGCATTGTCGGCCGCCCGGGTCGCAGACTGGTTTCGGATTCGCGCAGCTGTCGGAGGTGATACAGGCGTCGATGCAGCGCAGCACCGCCAGATCGCAGACCTTCCCGGCGGCGCAGCCCCCGTTCGAGTCGCACTCGACCACATCCACGACCGTCCCGCGCGGCAGGTGTGTCGAGCGCGGCTCGAAGTCGCTCTCGTAGTTCCTGGGGGGACCACCAGCCAAACCGCCCGCCACCACCGTGGCCTGATTGAACACCGTGGGCGCGCTCCCGCCGACCCGCGCTTGAAAAACGACGGTGGTGGTTGCCCCCACCGGCAGGGAGCCGGCGTTCGCCGCGTCGGCGCCCAGCCCCAGCCTGACGGTGACGACGCCGTTCGCCACTTCACCCTGATCGTCACCCGCGTCGTCGGTTTTCGCGCCCGCGTTTTCTCCCGCGCTGACGCGGAGGGTGCCTGGTACGTACTCCAGAGCGGCCGGCAACTGGTCCGTGAGCACCACGTCCGTCGCGGTGTCGACCCCGGAGTTCGTAACGGCGATGGTGTATTCGACCACCTCGCCGCGCAGGATCCGGTCGCCGTTCAGATCGCGGACGGTCTTGACGACGCTGAGGTCGGGCTCGATCGTACCGATCGACGCGACCGCGCCGCCCCAAAACAGCAGGTCGCCGGTGGTGGTCACCGACACCGGCGCGCTGGCGTCACCTCCGTCGAGCAGGGCACCGACGTCGAAGGTATCGATGTCGACGCCGGCCATGCTGCGCGGCTGGCCGGACAGTGCCGGCGTCGGCGAGGGAACACCCGCGCCGAGACGCGTCGCCGAGGAGTTGAACACGTCGTCGCTCGGGTTGGCGGCGTTGCCGAGCGGCGAAGCCTTGAAGCTCACGCCGTCGCCGACCACAGATGCGTTGCCGCCATACCCGAACACGGCGATCGTTCCCTGTCCGATCCCGGCCGCCGGAATGTCGAACCCGGAGACGATCAGCGAGCTCGGCGAGGTGGGCGTGATGTGGTCCAATCCGTCGAAGATGGCGAGATGCCGGAACGGCGCCTGCACCGAGCTGTACACGACGACCAGCGTCCAGCCTGAGAACTGCTCGGGATCGATGCCGCCCATCAGCGGCGCGGCGTCGACGCCTGTCACCCGATATTCGCCGTTCCCGTGGGCGGCAACGTAGTTGGTCACGTCGGCTGAAGCCTGGTACGCGACGTAGAGCCCGCTCGAATCGGGACCGGTGGTCATGACCGTCCACGACGCGTCGGCGGTGACAGTGGTAGGGGTGGCCTGCGGCAGATCCAACGTCACTTCGAGATCGGGCGTCACGCCCGATCGCACGGCCGCCCAATAAAGCCGCGCCCACACGATCTGTACCCCGCTGGGCAAGCTCAAGTTGGCGCTGGTGCGCGCGTCCTCGGGCATGATGCTCGGATCGGCGACGTTGTCGTGCCAATAGAGGTCCGGACCGGCGGTGACGGGAGCTACGACCGGGCAGACGATCGAGGCGCCGGGAGGGGGCGGGCTGCCGGAATGGCAGTCGAACGTGAGTGTATTGCCAATGACCACGGCGTCGCCCCGGACATCCACCTCGTTGCGAGCGGCGAGATCGGCCCAGGCCGGCGAAGTCGAGGCGCCCGCGACCATCGCCGCCGCTGCCGCGGCCATCAGCGCTCGGTGGCAGGAGCGGCGCCTGCGGGAGATGTGCCGGTGTTCTGTGCGCATCATGGCGTCGTCCTTTCTTCCTTCTGCGGTCGTGTGCCGGTCGCGTCGGCGGGTCGGGCGTCCTCGTCGTGGCGTTCGACGATCTTGAACTCGACGCGGCGGTTGGCCTCTCGACCTTGCTTGGTCTTGTTCGGTGCGAGCGGTCGACTCCGTCCGAATCCTCGGTACGTGAGCCGCGCCGACGGGACCGCCTCTTTGTCGGTTAGCCACCGCATGACCGCCCGCGCGCGGCGCTTGGACAGCTCCATGTTGTACGCATCCGTGCCGATCTCGTCGGTGTGCCCTTCGATCGAGACCTTCCGGATCTCGGGATGGGTTTTGATCATCTCGGCCACCTGGTGCAGCGTGTCTCGGGAAACCGGCAGAATCGTCGCGCTGTCGAATTTGAACTGAATCTTCTGCAAGATGACGATCTCGCTGCGGGTGAGCTTCACCTTTGGCGGGCACCCGTTCGACTGCGGATCCGTCGATGGAACGCCGGGTACGTCCGGACAAGCGTCTTCCTTGTCGATGATCCCGTCACCGTCTCGATCGCTCTCGGGCGGGCAGCCGTTCTTCTTGGGATCGGGGTCGCGCACGCCCGGGACGTCGGGGCAGGCGTCTTCGTGATCGGGGATGCCGTCGCCGTCTCGATCCGGCGGGCAGCCGTTCTTCTTCGGATCGGGGTCGCGCACGCCGGGGACATCCGGGCAGGCGTCCTCATCGTCCGAGATGCCGTCGCCGTCGCGATCGCGCAGCGGGCAGCCGTTCTTCTTCGGATCCGCGGAGGGGGGCCCGGCCTCATGCGGGCAGGCGTCCTCGCGGTCGATGATGCCGTCGCCGTCCGAGTCGGGACAACCGTTCTTGCGCGGGTCGGGATCGCGCGGACCGGCGACGTCAGGGCAGGCGTCCTCGTCGTCCGGGATGCCGTCACCGTCGCGGTCGGAACGCGGCAAGGGACGCGCGTCGAAAGGCGAGTAGCCGAGCACCGCGACCACGCGCACATCGGGCGTCCCGATCCCGTGCGTCAGGCCGGGGCCGGCCGCCAGACCCGCGACGAACGGGTTGAGGCGTACCCGGCCGCCCAGCAGCAGCTCGGCGGTGGTGGTCTCGCCGGACAAAAATTCGGCGCCGTTGCCGACGGTGGTGATGGCGTACGCCTCCGGGCCCACGAGCACCCGCTCGCGCGCCAGGAGCACGCCGATGGCGCCACCCAGAACCAGCTCGTTGGAGAGCTTGGTGTCGAAGTAGCTCCCCTGGCGGCGGAAATCGAACCCGGTTGTGGCGGACCAAAGCACCCGAGCGGTCCGGCCACCCGCGATGAGCGCCGGGCGAACGCGCACCCGGTCGTCGCCCGCGAAGCCGGCGGTCTTGCCCGTCGGAACCCAGACCGACGCCGCCAACGCGAGTTGAAACGGGGAAAAGGTATCGCCGAGCACCCGGACGCGGGCCCCGAGCCGCACATCGCCGAACGCCGCGCCTTGCGCGAAACTGGCCGTCTCTCCTCCCGGCAAGGTGAGCGACTGACCTTGGTTGAGGGGCACGAAAGGAACGTCGACGTTGAAGAGCAGCCGATTTCGCACCGCCAATGACACCGACGCGTGCAGGAACAATTGCTGCTTAATGAGCGTCCCAATCAGCTCGCGATCGTCCGCGAACCTCAGGACCAGCGGCGCGTGCGCATAGTCCGCGATGAGGACCGCGTGCAAACGCAGGTTTCCGTCGGTTTGCGGAGCGGCCACCCCGAAGAATGGGTCGCCGGCGGGCGCCGGATCGAACCGCTCCACGGAGAACCGCCGCCCTTCGGCGACCTGCGCCCGCGCCGAGCCGGCCACCGCCGACGTCGAGAGCAGCGCCAAGCAAGCAACCACCCGTTTACGGGCAAGAGCACCAGCACCTCTCGAAGCTGTCTTATGCACCATGTTAGGTAAGTCTGCGTACCAAGAAAGGTGAACCTGGAGCGTGAGCTATCATAAATGAGACCGGGTTGGCTACTCGGATCTGTAAAGGGCCGTTTTTGAGCGCGGTGTGTGCGCCCGGCTGCGCCGATCGCGGCCGAGCGGACTCTCGGCGCGCATTGCCATTCGATTCAGGGAGCTCGCCGCCAAGCAGCCGTGTGAGAGCCGACGCCCCTGCGACGGCCTCTCACGGTGGCTGACGCGGCAATCAGCAGGTCGTCCACATCGCGGCCAGCCAGGTGGGCGAGGTGGGGTCGGCCGAAACCGAGCCAAAGTCCCAGGCGTGGTCGTTGACGGGATCGACACCGCTGCGGCCGACCCACATGGCACCGACCCAGATGTTCGGGCCGTCGGGGGCGGCAGCCCCATTCGTCGAGGGTTGAATCTCGCGGGCAGCCCGGAACCACGAGTTGATGACGGTGCTGCCGCCCTTGGCGTACTGGGCCAACTTGCGTCCCTCGTCGGTGTTGTCGTAGGTGATGCCGCCATAGCCCATCAGGATGTGCATGCCATCGAAGGCGCCGTCCCAACGAGACAGCACATCCCCGCCACCCGCCGCCAGCACGTCGTCCTGCAACAGGTCTTCCGGCGTGGCCGCCGCACTGCCTGATTCCCTTTTCCTTCTCCCGCCTCGGCGTCGGCGGGCACTGTTCTTGGAGGTCAAAACCCGCTTATTCTTCTTACCCTCAATCTTGCCCTCGATGACGGATAGCTCCTGGTTCCCGCCCGGTGGTTCCGCGCAGCGAGGGTAAGATGAGGCGCTTTCCACGGGGCCGGGCGGCTATTAGAATCGCCCGATGAAGAGTCTCGCCCTCGTTGCCTTACTGTTTCCGCTTTCGTTTTCGCTTATCTCCTGCAGCTCAGAGTCAGGTGTAGGGACCGGCACAGGCGGCCAATCGGCTAGCGGCGGTTCCACGGCTGGAACGGGCGGCCACGTCGCCACGGGCAGCGGCGGCTCCGCAGGAGCATCCGCCAGCGGCGGCGCCAGCAACAGCGGCGGCGCTGGCAGCGGTGGCACTGCCACCGGTGGTGCCGGCGGCAACACCAGCGCGTCCGGTGGCGGTGGTGGACAAAGCTCCGACGGAGGAACCAACGGGGCGACGGGTGGCGCAGGCGGTGGCGTCGTTGGTGGGCGCGGCGGGGGCGCTGGAATGGGCGGGGGCGGAGACGGGGGACCGACAGCCTTCAATCCGTGTCCGCCTGCGGGGATGGAATGCAAGATCATGCCGCTCGGCGACTCAATCACCTACGGCGGGATGGCCGTGGGAGGCTACCGCCCCGAGCTCTTCCGTCAGAGCGTGATGGACATGAAAAAGATCACCTTCGTCGGGACCCAAGCCAATGGGCCCGACACGGTCCTGGTCAATGGCACCATGGTGCCGTTTCCGAGGAAACACGAAGGCTATTCCGGGTTCACCATAGACACCAACGCAGCCGCGGGTCGCACTGGGATCTCCAGCAAAGTCGATGTCGCAATACCAGCAAGTAAGCCGGATATCGTGTTGCTAATGATCGGCACCAACGACGTCAACAAGGACATAGACCTTCCCAACGCGCCCGCTCGGCTGGGTAAGTTGCTCGACCACATCACAACCTTGATGCCAAACGGGCTGCTGGTTGTTGCGAAGATCACCCCCACAAAGACGGACGCCAACAACATCAAGGTGCAGGCCTACAATGACGCCATCCCGGGTCTGGTGCAGGCGCGCGTTTCCGCCGGCAAGCACATCGCCATGGTGGACATGTATGCCGCCTTCACCGCCAACCCCAACTACCAGACGGATTTGCTTTTCGATAATCTGCACCCCAACAGCCCCGCCGGCTACGCGCTCATGGGGCAGACCTGGTATGCGGGAATCAAGTCCTACCTCCGTTAACCAGCCTGCGCTGGCGCGAGACCACCGCTACTGACAGCCAGAAAAGCCTGAACAGGAGCAACCATGGCCCCACACGACACCGCCGCCCGCACATTGATGAAATTCGTGCTCCTTTCAACGATTGGCTTGCCGCTGGCGTGCTCCAATGGCGCGGACACGGGAGGCGTCCCCGGAACCGGGGGGAAGAGTGTCCCAGGCAGCGGTGGCGCTGGAACATCTCGCGGAGGCGCGGCCGGAAGCGATCCGACTGGGAGTGGAGGCGCCGGCATGGTCGGGACTGGGGGCGCGATGACGACGGGCGGCTCCGTCGGAACGGCGACGGGCGGCGCGACGGGTCAGGGCGGCGCCGCTGCCAGCGGCGGGGCGGGCGCCGGGGGCTCAGCCGCCGGCGCCGCGGGGACGCCCCCGGGCGGTTCCGCTGGGCGTGGCGGAAGCGGCCAAACCGCGAATGGCGGCTCCAGCGTCCCGCATGTGACGCCCCAGAGTGCGACGTCGGTGCCGTCCAGCTACGGAACGAGCATCGCCAATCCGGGAAAGTTCACCGACAAAACCTACCCCGCTTACTACTACAAAGATGACGGCGCTCCCGAAGACATATTCGCGCCGCCGGTAAAGCAGAGCACAGCCATCATGAAGCCGGTCAAAATCTATACGCCGCCGGGCTATGACCCGCAGAAACAGTATCCGTACATCATCGTCATGCACGGCTTCGGTAGCTCTGAAATACGGTGGGTTGACCTAGCGAATCCGAAACTCGTCAACTTGTTCGACAACCTGATCAGTTCAGGAGTCACCAAGCCCTTTATTGCGGTCTACCCGAGGGGTGCGCAGGACCCCGCGAATGCAAATGGCTACTACAGCTTCGGCGGCGAGATGATGAACGACCTCATACCTTTTCTCGAGGCGAATTACTCACTCAAGAAAGACCGCGCTTCGCGGGCAATGGCTGGATTTTCCTTCGGTGGCATGCAGAGCATCGCCATTGGCCTTTGCGCCCATTTGCAGGAGTTCGCCTGGATTGCCGGCTTTGATGCGGGCGGTCCCGGTACTCCCAGCGCCGATGACATCGCGAAATATATGGAGGCGCAGAACGCGAAGATGTATCCGCTTTACTATCTGTACCTCAGCGCCGGCGCCAACGACACCGGGGCGGTGAGCTCCCTCAGGGCGTTATGGACAGATGTGACCACGAAGACCCCGTACATCACCTCCGCGAACTCTTCGGTTCAGACAGACATCGCAGGTCCAGGCAACGGCCAACACAACTACCCGACCGCCGAGGTAGGTCTCTATAATTTCCTGCGCATGGCCTTTTCGTCCGAGTACTAAGTCCCCTGGGAGCGTGAAGACGTGAATAGCTAACGGACCGCGGGGCAGCGCCACGGAACGGTGCGCAACCGACACCTGGGTGCTTGCGGCACAATGTCGGTTGTTCAGCCCGCGCCAGTCAAGCACCGGCACGAGGCCGCGCTTCGCCCACCCCTGAATACACGCAAACGCGGTCAGCCTGTCGCCAGGCGCCTTCTGTAGAGTGTGAGTCCGCTATCGAAAGGGGCCGCCATGCCGAGACTCCTTCTCTGCCGTCCGCGGGCCACCTGCCGTGCCCCTCTCGCCCGATTCCTGCTGGCCGTCGGACTGGCGGCTGCCGCCTCCTGTACGGGCACCATTTCCGATAGGCCGCCGGCTGGCACCGGTCCCTCCACCGGCTCCCCGGGCGCCGGTGCGGGGACGGGCACGGGGACGGGCAGCCAGTCGGGGACCGGCGGCGCCGGCGCCGGGTCGATTCCACCCAACCCGCCCCCCACCGCGATGGTGCCGACTTCGCGGGTGATTCGACTCAGCCACTCGCAGTGGGTCAACACGGTCAAGGACCTGTTGAAGCTGTCGGACATCAGCGCCATCGCCTCGACGGTGACGGGAGACGCGGTCGTCGGTTTCGACAACGACGGCGAGTCCCTGTTCGTCGACACCCAGCTGCGTGAGGATCTGCAGGACGCCGCGTCGGCGCTGACCGACAAGGTGGTGAACGACGCGGCGGCCCTCGCCCGCATCATGCCGGCCAACGCGCCGGCGGATGTGCCCGGCAAAGGCAAGGCGTTCATCACGGCCTTTGGCCAGCGCGCCTTTCGCCGGCCCCTGGCGGCCACCGAGGTGCAGGACTACGTGGCGCTGTTCGCGCAGGGGCCCACGCTGTACCCGGGCGGCGACGCGCTGGCGTCGGGCCTGAAGGTGGTGCTGCAGCAGATGTTGCAGTCGCCCTACTTCCTCTATCGAACCGAGCTGAGCACCGCGGCCACCGGCGGCAAGGTTCCTCTCAGCCCCTACGAGATCGCCGCGAAGCTGTCATACGCGCTGACGAACACCATGCCCGACGACACGCTGGCGGCGGCCGCCGCCTCGGGCGATCTGGCGAACGTCGCCACCGTGAAGAGCCAGGCCGCGCGCCTGCTGGACAGCCCCGCCGGCGCGCAAGGACGCGACAACTTCCACTTCCAGGTGTTTCGCCTGGGGACCTACGACGGAATCACCCGCGACACGACGGTGTTCAAGAACTTCACCCCGGATTCTCCGGCCTCGATGCGGCAAGAGGGGCTGTCTTACACGCGCTGGATCTACGACCAGAACTACGGGGTTCGTGAGCTTTACACCTCGCCGGTCGGCTTCGTGAACAAGACGCTGGCGCCCATCTACGGCCTGCCGGCGGCCAATTTTGGTACGGATCTGGTGAAGACGGACCTCGACCCGACCCAGCGGGCTGGAATCCTGACCCAGGTGGGGTTCTTGTCGTCGTACGCGCTGCAGAATGATCCCGACTCCATCCACCGCGGGGTCTTCGTCAATCAGCGCGTGCTGTGCTTCAAGCTTCCGCCGCCGTCGCCCAATGCAGGACACCTCATCGACATCACGCCCAACATGACCAATCGGGAGCGCGTGGAGATGACCACCGGGGCCGGGACTTGCGGCGAGGGGTGCCATTCCACCTGGATCAATACAGCGGGCTTCGCCTTCGAGGAGTTCGATGCCCTCGGGCAATACCGCACCATGGATCGCGGAAAGACCATCAGCTCCGCCGATACATACCCGTTCACCGACGGGGCCAAGAGTTACAGCGGCGCGGCGGAGTTCGCGCGCGCCATCGCCGATGGTCAGCAGGCGCATGACTGCTACACCCAGAACTGGGTGACCTACCTGAACGGGCGCCAACTGGCCCCCGAGGAGATGCCGTTGGTCTCGTGGTACGCGCGGAAGTCGCGGGCCGGACAGATGTCGATGAAGGACCTGATCCTGGCGACGGTGACGGCCGACAACTTTCTGAATCGGTTGCCTTAAGGACCTGGAGACTCGTCGATGGCAAATCGCAATCAGATGTTCCCGCGGCGGCGATTCCTGCGTGGCGTCGGCGGCGTGACGCTGGGGCTGCCTCTGCTCGAAGGCTTCATGCCACGGCGGGCGAAGGCGCAGGCCGTCGTCCAGCCGCCCTTCACCATCATCGTGGTTCATGCCAACGGCGTCGTTCAGGCGGGTGTGGCCTTTGGCGGCGCGACCGACCCCGAGACCTTCTGGCCGACCCAGACCGGCGCGCTGACCAAGGCGGCCATGGACGCGGACGCGGCGACCCGGACCACCGGTCTGCTGTCGACCTACGCCGATCGCCTGCTGATGGTTCGTGGGGTCAGCCACCCGTTCGGGGACACCGGCTGCATGCATGCCGCGGGCGATCTGCAGCTGCTCACGGCCACCAAACCGTCAGGCGATGGAAACAAGGCCGTGGCGACGGGCGAATCGGTGGACACGCGCCTGGCGCGGGAACTGAACCCTGCCGGACGCGAGCCGCTGGTGTTGCACGCGGGCAAGTACTCGCCCGGTGGAACGGGGTACGACATCCCGGGCTACGTCTCCTATTTGGGCCCCAAACAGCCGCGTACTTACTTGGACAGCCCGTACAAGGCCTATCAACGCATCATCGGCGTCGTGGGCGGAGCGGCGATGACCCCGGCCGACTTGCAAGCGAGGCAGCAGCTCGCGACGCGCGCCAAGAGCGTCAACGATCTTCTGCGCAAGCAGATCCAGGACCTGCTGGCGCGCAAGGACCTGAGCAGCAGCGACAAAGACAGGTTGAACCAGCACTTTGCCGCCATCCGCGACATCGAGGTCAACGTCACCCCCACGACGGTCTCGGGACTACCGGCGGCCGATATCACGGCGATGCAGGGGCTGGACCCGGCCCCCTACAACCTCGCGTCGCACAAGCAGATGATTCAACTGCAGATGGAGGTGATGGCCTTTGCCATCGCCTCCGACTACACCAGGGTGGCCGTCCTGAAGGTCGGTGACCGCGAAGACGATTCGACCTACACCATCGGCTCAACCAACTTCGTGTACCACACGGCGTCCCACCGCTCGATCGCCAATGGCCAGGAGCTGTGCCGCCAGGTGGACATCCTGCACGCTGGCTACTTCAAGGGCCTGCTGGACCGCCTGGCCGGCTATTCCACGCCCACGGGCCCTCTGCTCGACAACGGGTTGACCATCCTCACCAACCAGATCGCCAACGGCAAACACTCGTTCGACAAAGTTCCCTGGATATTCTCGGTGGGAAAGAACACCAGCTATCTGAAGGCGGGGCAGTTCTTGGACGTCAAGGCCACCACCAACCAGATGCTGAACACAATCCTGAACGCGGCCGGCGTCCGCAAGGCCGGTGGAGCGCCCGTCGACGACTTCGGAGATGCCTCCCTCACCAAAGGCGTGATCGCTGGCATCGTCGCCTGAAGGATGCAGATGACGATCACGAGCTCGCGGGCCGCGACCGCGATCCTGATCAGCGCGCTCGTGGCGGGAGTCGCCTGCAGCAGTTCCCGATCGGGCGGCGGTGACGCCGGGGGCGGATCGACGGGGGCCGGGGCCGCTGCGGTCGGGGGCGCTCCCGCCGCCAGCGGCGGTTCGCAGGGCGGCGTGGCGGGCCATGCCGGCCAGGCTGGCGGCGGTCGCGCGACCGGTGGTAACGATGCCTCGCCCGACGCCGCAGCCGGCGGCGGCACGGGCGGCGGAGGGGGCGGCACGGGCGGTGGGGGGGGCACGGCCGGCGGAGGAGGCGCGGCCGGCGGATCGCCGGATGCAGGCCGGCCGGGTGGCTGCGCCGGACTGTTCTGCGAAGACTTCGAGAGCGGCGCCATCGATCCCGCCGTCTGGAGCCTGTACCAATCGGGGGGCCAGACCGTCACCGTTCAGAAGACCACTGTCGCGCACGGCATGTACGCCGCTCAGTTTCACGCCCGTCCCAACGTGGTGAGCGGCGACTTCATCATCGCCAAGAACGTGCCGGCGGCGCTGCGGGGACATCATTTCGGCCGCGCCTATCTCAACGTGACGCCGAAGCCCCCAGTCCCGCACATGCTGGTGCTGTTCGCCGGGTCCGGGACCTTCCCGAAGGCGAAGTACCTGGAGGTGGGCAGCATTGGCAACGGCTGGCAGCTGTCGTCGCAGAGCGTGCTCGGCGTGAACGCCAGCGGAAATGCGCTCAGCGGATCGACCGAAGCCTACTCACCCGCCGGGGGCGCGATGCCACGGGGAAAATGGTTCTGTCTCGAGTGGGAGTTCAACGACACGCCGGATCAGATCCGCGTGTTCGTCAACGGCACCGAGGACTACGCGTACACCAACATCTCGCTTGGAGGAACCGCCACCGGTCAGGTGGGCGCGTTTTCCGAGCTCGGGTTCGGGTATTACGTCTGGCACGCCGCGAGCTACGACTTCGACATTTACTACGACGACCTCGTGCTGGATACGAAGCGCGTCGGTTGCCTGCCCTGATCGAGAACCCCGCTGAGCCGTACGCGTCAGGCTGAAGCTGCGCGTGGCAGGATCAGCCGTGAGGCCAGGCGGGCCGATGCGAACCCGATCACCAGGCCGGCCAGAACGTCGGTCGGCCAATGCGCGCGCATGCGCAGGCGCGAGAGTCCGACGGCGGCGGCCATGGACGCGGCGGCCGCTTGCACCCAGCCGCGCTGACCCTTTCGGCGGGCCACTTCGGCGGCTGCAAACGCCAGGGACGCTGCGTGCCCCACGTGCGTGCTTGGAAACGACTGCTCCCCCTTCGACGAGAACACGCTGAACCGCGGGCGGCGGCGCGTGATTGCCCGTTTCAAGACGTGCCCGACCAGGCCGGCCAGCGCTGGCGCCCCGGCGAGCAGCAGGCGTTCGCGCAGTCGAAGCCTCGGCAGCAACACCGCGACGACGGTCTCGATGGCGGCCGCGTCCGGCTGCGACAACCGCGAGACGCTCTGCGTACCAAAACCGCCGCGCCCCGCACGTCCCAACCAGAGACGGTCGAATGTTCGCGCCATGGACGTAAGGTAACCATCCCCGCAGGCGGCGCTTGTCGTGGTCGTCGTCCCCATTGATGAGTCGCCGCGCGTGGTAGGTTTGCGGCGTGATCAGCGGCGCGCATGCGATCATTTACAGCACGAGCCCCGAGGCGGATCGCGCCTTCCTGCGTGACATGCTCGGCTTGGCGCACGTCGACGTCGGGCATGGCTGGTTGATCTTCGGGCTGCCGCCGGCCGAGGTCGCGGTTCACCCCGGTGCGCGAAACGACCACCACGAGCAGTACCTGATCTGTGACGACGTGCAGGCGTTCGTCGCCGAAATGGCCAAGCGCAACGTCAGTTGCTCCCCCGTGCAGGACCAGGGGTGGGGCCAGCTGACGCAGGTGCCGTTGCCGGGCGGCGGCAAGCTGGGGGTCTATCAACCGCGCCACGCCCGCCCGGGTGAGCCGGCCGCAGGGACCGGCGGCCCCGCGGGGTACCCGGCCGTTTCGCCGTACCTGGTGGTGAAAAGCGCCACCACGCTGCTCGATTTCGCGAAGAGAGCGTTCGACGCCCAGGAGATCCGGCGCCACACCGAACCGGACGGTCGCATCCGACATGCCGAGCTGCGCATCCGCGACGCCGTCATCATGGTCGGCGAACGCCCAGATGCGGCCGCCTCACCCATGTTCCTTCACCTCTACGTGCCGGACGTCGACGAGACCTATCGGCGCGCGCTGGAGGCCGGCGCCACCTCTGTGGTCGCCCCGCGCCAGCAAGATTACGGCGACCGGACCGCGGGTATCAGGGATCCGACGGGCACGACCTGGTGGCTTGGAACGCATCAGGTCGTCTCGCGCTCGACCAGCTAACGACCGAGCGCGTTTTCGAGCGACGGCATCACCCATCCGCGCTTCCGAGCAACCGAAGAAGCTCGGCATTGGTCCGTTGTGAGGCATGAGAGCCATTTCCGAAGGTTGGGTTTGCGGGTTGATCGCGGTCACCTGCGTTGGATGCGGCGGAGCCGGCACCGACTCGCCCGACGCCGCCGCCCGGTTCGCCCCGCTGGTGGCGGCAATCGAGGCCGAGCGGGTTCAGCTGGGTGTCCCGGGTGTCGCGGTCGCCGTCGTGGAGAATGGCGAGGTCACGTTCGCGCGCGGGTTCGGCAGCAAAGATCCGAGCACGCCCGATGGGGCGCCGGTGCAGCCCACGACGCTGTTCCGGATCGGCTCGGTGCAGAAGTCCCTCACCGCGATAGGGCTGCTGCAGACGGTCCAGGCGGGCCAGGTCGACCTGGATCGCCCGGTGGTCGACTACATCCCGGCGTTCCACCTCACGCTCACGCCTGAGCCGGTCGCCGCGATCACGGCGCGCCACCTGCTCACGCACACGAGCGGGCTGCACGATTACCTCGAGACGGCGGCGCCGCCCGACGAATCGACGGACGCCGCCCTGGCCGGCTTTCTGACCGGCCGTTATGCCGGGATCGGCTATGTCGAGTTTCCGCCAGGAGCTTTCCACGCGTACTCCAACCCGGGTTTCATGCTGGCTGGCCTCCTGGCCGAGACCGTCACGGGCGTGCCGTACCGGACGCTCATGCACGACCGCGTGCTGGCGCCGCTGGGCATGCGCCGGACTGTCTTCCTGCCGTCCGAGGTCCTCGCCGACGGGGATTACGCCATCGGACAAGGCTGCGATCCGGCGGCGGATCCCAGCTGCCAGGCCCCGCCCGACATCGGGCGGATCGTCCGGCCCGAAGCCTATGACAACGCGTGGGGCCGGCCGGCCGGGTACGCCTGGTCGTCGGTGCTCGACATGGCGAAGCTGGCGACGTTCTTGGTGCACGGCAACGACCAGGTGCTCGGTCGCGATCTCGCGACCGCCATGACCTCACCGCAAGTTTCGATGCCCCAGACGGCCGGGCGCGCGTCCTACGGGTTCGGCGTCGTGGCCGCGCCGGGCATCGCTTTGCCGTCACCTCAGGGCCAAGTGAGCTATTACGCGGTCAAGATGGTGGCCCACGACGGCGCCCTGGCCGGCTACTCGGCGAACCTGTCCTGCCTGCCCGAGCTCGACTTTTGCTTCGTCACGCTCGCCAGCGGCGACAACGCGCCGTTCGTTCGAAGTCTGGTCACCGCCATCCAGACGCTGGTCCAACTTCCCGCTTCGTCCACCGCGCCGGACGTTGCCCCGCGCCTCGAACGTTTCGACGCGTACACGGGCACGTACGTCGATCCGTTCGCGCTGGGGACGGTCCGGATCACCCGCACCGCGAACACACTCTCGGCGTTCGTGCCGACCTTCGATCCAATCAACCCCATCCCGCTCACGGCCACCGCGACCGACAACTTTACGGCCGCGGACGGTACGCCGGTCACCTTCATTCCGGACGCGGCCGGGGTGTACACGTACGTTTACTCGCGCCCATACGTCGCCGTGCGAGGGCCCTGACTCGCGACGAGCGCTGCCGATCGGGTCGCCGCAAAGAAAAACTGAAAACTGGCGGTAAGTCGGTACATTCGTGTCCGTGATCCGCCACGCGATGAGGATTCATCCACCAGGCACGCTGGCCATGACGAAGGTGTTTGCGGCGCTCGCGCTGATGATTTCGGCGTGCGGTTCCGGCGGCAACGGGGGCAATGTCGGATCAGGGGGCGCGAAAGCAGCGTCTGGAGGCGCGGCGGGAGCACAGACCGGCGCAGGCGGAACGGTGGCGGGCAGCGGCGGGGCGCCGGCCGATGACGCCAGAGGGGGTGCGCACGGCGGCGGGGCGGGGACCGGAGGCACGGGGAACGCCATGACAGGCGGTGCGGGTGGCGGCGCCAGCGGTGGACCGCCCATGGGCGGCGGCGGATCAGCCGGGGGCGCGGGCGGTGCGGCGGCGGGACGAGGCGGTCGCGGCGGCGCTGGCGGTGGCATTTCCGGCGTTGGCGGTGGAATTGCCGCCTGCCCGACGCTGGCCCTGAAGCCAGGCGACTCGATGCGAATGGTCCCGGTGGGCTCCACGAACCGCAGCTACGTGCTGCACGTGCCGGCCGCCTATGACGGCGCCAGGCCCGTGCCGCTGGTCGTCGACTTTCATCCGCTCGGCAGTTCCGGGCCCCAGTGGCGGTCGGAATCGCCCTATCCGGCGGTCACGGATCCCGAGGGGGTGGTGATGGCGTTTCCGTCTGGACAGGCCGGCCCCTCCGGCGGCGCCTGGAACGTCGGCCCCTGCTGCGTTGCCAACGTCGACGACATCGCGTTCGCGCGCGCTCTCGTGGCCGACGTAGAGAAGATGGCCTGCATCGACGCGAAGCGCGTCTACGCGGTTGGTTTCTCGATGGGAGGCGGCATGTCTCACTACGTCGCGTGCCACGCGGCGGACCTGTTTGCCGCGGTGGCCCCGGCCTCGTTCGATCTGCTCACGGAAAATGTGGACGCCTGCAAGCCGCAGCGACCCATCGCCTTGCTGTCGTTCCGCAGCAGCAACGATCCGCTGGTGCTGTACCCCGGGCTGTATTCATCGCTGGTCCCGGGCATGTCCATCACCTTCCTGGGCGCGGTGGCGACGTTCGACAAATGGGCAGAGATCGACA
Organism: uncultured Pseudomonadota bacterium; assembly: GCA_963737345.1. Classification (GTDB taxonomy): domain Bacteria; phylum Myxococcota_A; class Polyangia; order Fen-1088; family Fen-1088; genus JADGRB01. Next base: position 2,076,046 of record CAVTSM010000003.1, read on the forward strand.
ACTGTACCGGGTCCCCCACGGCCGCGGACAGCAACAACTGCCAGTACTACCCCCACTGCGGCGCGGACGTGGTGGTCGGACTGTGCACGATGAACACGGGACACGCGCCCGGCAAGGCGCCCCTTGGCTGGCTGTTCTTGAAGCGGTACACGCTTCCCTGACGAGATTGACGACGGCCAGATCAGGCTTCTCGGGCACGGCGGTAGTGCGAGCAGCTTGCCGCATGCCGGCCGAGCACCAGAGTGATGGCGGAGGGACGACCATGCTCGGAAAAGCGCACACATTCAGCAGCTATTCGGTGGACGACCTGCGAAAGGCGCGGGCGTTTTACGCCGAAACGCTGGGACTGGCTGTAGAGGAGACGGCGGAGGGGCTCGACGTGACGCTTGGTGGTGGCGGTCGCGTCTTTCTCTATCCCAAGGACAACCACCTGCCGGCCACATTCACGGTCCTCAACTTCGAGGTCCAGGGGATCGAAGAGATCGTCGACCAGCTGACCGCTCAGGGGGTCCGGTTCGAGCACTACAAGCTGCCCGGGCTCGAGGGAGACGCCAAAGGGATCGTGCGCGGCGACCGGGGCCCTGTGGCCATCGCCTGGTTCACAGATCCCGCCGGCAACATCCTGTCCGTGGTCGAGCCGCGGACGCGCTGAAAGACCACACAAGGGACAACCGCGGGCGGCCGATGCCGGCGCGCAGGTCACGGTGGGCGGAGGGCTGGAGGCCTAGCCTCAATGCCGTTCGGTTAAGCGCCAGGACAGGAGGGACGCCAAGAGACCCGGAGGAGCCATCAGAAACCTCATGAGGATTTCAGAAGTGCTTGCCGCAGCGATGGAGGTCTATGGTTTCGGACCAAGCTTGCTCCAGTCGTGAAACCTCGTCGATCCAGTTCCTGGCGTCCTCGCGTCCTGGCGCTTAACCGAACTGCATTGGGCCTAGCCTGGCGACTGCTTCTCCCCACCAAGCGCACAAATGTGAGCAACCCTGGGGTCGCGCGCCGCGGTCGGAAGAGGATGACGGTGGGTGGTGTCCGACAAACGTCGACGGCGAACCGCGGTCGCGCTCGCGACGTCCGCGCTCTTACACTTCGGTGCCGCCTTGTTGGTCGTTGGTTGGGCCGCACGTTCGAGGCCCGTGGTGCGCCACATAGAGGAAGTGGCCGCGCCCGTCGAGATCGCGTTGGTCGAGCAACCGGGGCCGATCGCGATCACTCCCCTGTCCGCGACACCGGCGCCGGCGGCGCGGCCGATCCGCAGACCCACGGGACACCGCGCGACCCCACCGCCGCCCGCCAGGCCGGCGGTGGCGGGCGCGCCCGCGAGCTCCGCTCCGCCGCCCAGTCCCGCCCGCCCAATGAATCTGTCGTTCGACGCGCTGGCCGATTCGGCCAAAGCGCGCTCGGCCAGTGGAGGGCATGCGGCGGAGGATCTCGACCGCTTCTTGGCGCCGCCGGCAGCTCAGAACGGCGCGCGGCGTCCCCTCGCTGAGCTGCGCGCCGAGGCGGAAGGCCGGGCGGACGCGGTCGACAATGTGCGCGCCGGTCGCGCGCACCCGCTGATGTTCGATTACCTGCGCGCCGCGCGCGAACGACTGACCCCCGAGGCGACGCGGATCGCCGAGCGCCTGCCGCTCGGCCCCGCCGAGACGGTGAAGGGATGGGGGCGCGGCTATCTGCGCTCGCTCGACGATGCCCAGCACGGGTTGCTGGCGCCCCCGCGCAGGCCCGACGACCCCGCCGGCGAGCGACGCGCTGATGTGCTGGGCGCCTACAATGAAGCAGAGCGCCAGGCGGCTTCGGGCGCCGAGGAGCGCACCGCTCAGGTCTGCCTGGGCGTCGCCCCCGGCCGCGCGGTGGCCGTGACGCTTCGCCGCTCGTCGGGGAACGCCGCGCTGGATCGCGTGACGCTGGATGCATTTCGCGCCGCCGCCGACAGCCACGCCCCGAGCGCCGACGTCCGTCCCACGCTGGCCTGCTACCGCGTCCGCGTGAGCGCGTTCCGGGTCCCACCCTTGCCGTCGGTCTCGTTCGACTTTCTTTCGCGCCGCGTGATCTATCCCCTCAAGCGCATCACCAAGGTGACCGTCGAGCTCGACAGCGCGGACTTCGGCGCGAAGCCCCAGTCGTCGCCGCTCATTCACACGGCGCCGTGAATCACGGGCAAAGCGCGCTTCCTCTGCACGAGGAGCGGTACCACCGGCTGCGCCAGCCCCGCCCGACCGCGTACGCGTTCCGGCCTAGTTTTCCGCGTCGAGCGGGCGAGCGCGATGCGTCTTCGGCGTGCGCCGGCCCGTCCGGAGGACGAAGGTTCGGGCCCAGGCCGGCGCGTCCGGCAAGGCATGGATGCGCGCGCGGAGGGCCGCGAACCGGGCCGGGGTCATGGCCGGGCCAATGAACGAGATGGAACGCAAGATGGAGTCCAGGACGGCGTGATCGATGGGCGTCTCATCGTGAAATCGCTGCTCGCGCGTGAGCGGCACGCCGGTCAAGGCCGATAGGTGGACGATGGATTGCGTGAGCGCGCGGGGGCGGCGAGGAGCCGCCTCCTCCATGAGTCGGCGCACGCCGCGCATGAAGGGCGTATCGCCGAATTCACACGTCACCAGCGCCAACGCGCCTGCCGGCACGAGCACGCGCGCGATCTGCCGGGCGGTGAGCTCGGTGTCCAAGAAGTGGAGCGCGTCGGCGACGATCACCAGATCCAGGCTGGCTGGCTCGAGGGGCAACTCTTCAGCGGCCGCGTGCAGCGCCCGCAACGGAATCCCGCGCGACGATGCCGCCGCGCGAAGCTGATCGAGCATCGCCTGCGCCGCCTCGATCGCCACCACCGCGAAGCCGCGCTCTGCGAGCGGCAGCGCCAGGTGGCCGACCCCGGCGCCGAGGTCGCCGACCCGGCTGCCGACCGGCCCCGCGATCTCGGCCAGCGCGCCGATCAGCGCAGCCGGGTACGGTGGGCGGGCGGCGTAGTGCTCCGCCATGCGGTTGAAGACCCACCGTGAGGGTTGATCGAGACCGACCTTGCGACGACCCAGGCTCATCGGCCCAAGGCATATCAGGTGTCAGGTGAATTGATGTCGATCGTATTCTCGAGCGGATAGTTAGCAGACTGTCCCGCATCCAGCGCGTGCAGCGCCGCCAACCAGAACCCGCTCCGTGGATGTCGCCTCATGGGCGGAATCCCGCGCGACGATGCCGCCGCCCGAAGCTGATCGAGCACTGCCTGCACAGCCTCGATCGCGAAGGCGACAACCACAGTCGGTCACGGCCGGCGTAGCGCAGGCGCGCCGGCCGTGACGTTCACGTCAATTGAGGTCGATGGTGTCGATGTAGAGGTTGTACCCCGAGCTGCGGCTGTTCTTTCCGGTCACCTTGAACTTGAAGAACTTGCCATCGGTGGTCAGAGCGGCCGTGTTCGGCATCGTCACCGTGGTGAAGGTCGCGGTGCTGGCGTACAGATCGATCGTTCCCAGGCTGTGCAGGGTGCCGGCCGAAGTGATATCGGACCAGAACAGCTGGAAGATTCCTGCGTCGGGCCCCTTCTTGACCCGCAGGGACACATGGGCGGGAGTAACGGTGAGATCTTTCAGCATCGGCACCTGGTAGGTCACGAAGTCGTTGGTGCTGGTGGCGGGAAGCTTGCTGGCCTGCCCGTTCGAGTAGCGGCTGTCACTGTCCGTGGTGGGAACATGCGGGCCCGTCAATGCTTGAATCACCACCAGCGTCTCACCTTGAATGTGCGGATCCATTTCGACCGCGCCAATGTCGAACCGCGTCGACCGCCCCGTACCGCCCGCGATCCCGCGAGGGAAGTGTCGTTGGTCGGTTCCGGTGCCGGTCGAGACGAAGTCGATGGCCGGGCTCCCGGGTGCCAGCGGAACGACGGGCGTAAAATACCCGCCGCCAATCCAGAACGGACCGGCATTGGTGCCAGCGAGCAACAGCGGATCTTGGTTCAGCAAGTTGTGGCTGTTGCTGCCAATGACCGTGCCATTGGTCGACTTGATCGCGGAATTGGTGAGGCGGGCAATATGCCCGCGCCAGTCGAGTTCGTTCGCGCCGTCGCTGTTGTCAGAAATGATCGATGAGTCGACGTTATAATTCAAGGCGTACGCATCCACACCGGCGCCGCTCTTGTTGAAGGCGATGGTCGAAGCGCTGATGGTCATGAGGTCGCCCGGCTGTTCGTCGAGGTTACCGAGGATCAACCCCGAAGCGCCGTTCCAGGCGATCGTCGTATTCTGGATGGTCGATGTCCCAAATCCAGAGAAGTAAACGCCGTCGTCAGGGTTCTCGACGATCGCGGAATTCAGGATTGTGAGCCTCGCATCGGCGGCTACTGCCGCCAAGGAATTTCCCTGCAACAATGAATCCTGTATGGACACATGGACGCCACTGACGTTCACGCCGAAGGTATCGAAGCTAAAGATCCAGCATCCCCTGACCGACAGGATCGATCCCCGGTAGTTGCCCACCGCCGAGATCCCGGTGCTCCCGGTGCCTCCGGCGTTCAAGAGCTCAAGACCGCTGATGATCACCTGCATGGTGGTCGATCCCTCGGCTATAGAGAACAACTGACTATCCTGGACATTCGCGCTGACGATCGCCTGCTGGGTCCCGTTCTTGATGCCGGGTCCCTGGATGGTCATGCTCCTGGTGATGAGGATCATCGCGGCTTCCTGGTACGTGCCCGCAGGAACGACGACCGTGTCCGCGCCCGTGCCGCTGAAGGTGCAGCCATCGAAGCTCGCGTGGTTGTTCACGGCCTTGACCGCCTCTGACAGGCTGCACCGCCCGTCGCCGAGCGTCTCATTGGTGGTCCCGACGGTGACGGTCGCCGCTTGGGCGTCTCCGGCCAGCAGGCCGTTCGTGAAGGTCGCGGCGACCACTCCGGCGAATATGAGTGTAGACATGGAACGACTGAACGTTTGGTGACGAATCATCTGATCTCCTGGTTTTGACGTTTCTGATTGCAAAATTGCGCCGTGTCCCCTACTCCAGTGGCTGGCGACGGCCCTCGTTATCGCTCGGCGCTCCCGCCCGGCGTGAGCTCAGTACCGAAGGTCGAACTTGTCGATGTTCGGCATCCCGTCGGACGTTACGCTGGAGTGAACGATGTCGTTGTTGCCGGCCTGCAGCGTGATCGGCAGCGAGGCCGCGGCCCACGTCGACCAAGAGCCCGTGGGGCTACCGGCCAGCTGGCCAGCGGTGACGCCATTGACGATGATCTTGATGGGCCGCGCGACGCTCGTGCCGTTCGCGTACCGAACCGTCATCGTCACGGACGCGGCGATTGGTGAGCTCACGACGTGCAGGAAGAACGTGTTCGAGAAGTTGTTGATGTTGACGTAGCCGGTGCCGGTCCATCCGGGGTTGATTGTCTCGACGACGCCTTCGTCGATGTCGTTGGCGTTCTCGACCTGGTAAACGTTCGTGTGGCTTTGGGTGATGTCGAACTTGTCGATGTTCGGCATCCCGTCGGCGGTGACGCTCGAATGAACGACATCGTTGTTGCCCGCTTGCAAGCTGATGGCGACCGACGCGCTCTCGGCTTGGTAGCTGGCGGTGAGCGCCCCACCCTTCGTCGTCACCACGCCCGAGGCCTCGTCCTCTGCTCCCGCGCATCCGACCGCACCCGCCAACGTCAAACCAAGGAAGACATTTCGCGCGCCTGCTCTTTTCATGTGCCGATCCCCCCAACAAATGCGTCCACGACGCGATGACCGCTACCCCGCGTGACAGCGCGGCGGCGCGCACCGTACCAGCCGACACGGCATCAATCAACAACGGCCGGTTGTGCGCCGGAAGGCGATGGCCGCGCCGACCGTTTGCGGGACGAAGACGGCGCGCTGGCGCCTCAGTCGAGCGTCGGGAGGCGCACGGCTTCGGCGGCGATGGGCCGGCCGAGCAGGGCCTCGGCGCGTGCGGCGAACCAGGCGGGATCGTCGGTCGTGAGATAGCGGCGTTCGCCACCGCGGCCGAGGCGAGCTTCCATCTCGGGGTGACGCGCCATCCAGGTGACCAGGCGGTCGGCGACCAGCCGGCCCTGATCGAGAATCTGAGTCGAGGCGCCCGGTGTCGCATCGACGACGCGCTGGATGGCCGGCAGGAGCAGCGGGTAGTGGGTGCAGGCGAGCAGGATGCGCTCGGGGCGAGGTTTAGCGGCCAGCACGGGGTCGAGGTATTTGTGCAGGAACCACTCCGTGCCGGGCCCGTCGAGCTCGCCCGCCTCGACCAGCGGCACCCAGAGCGGACACGCTTGCTGGACCAGCGTCAGCCCCGGCGCCAGCTTCGCGAGCTCGATTCGGTACGAGTCGGACGCGATGGTCCCCGCCGTGCCGAGCACCGCGACCGCGCCCTTGGCGGCGGGTGCCGTCGTCCCCGGAACGGCGTCCGCGGGAACGCCCGCAAGCGCCTCCGCCGCCGGCCGCACGACGCCCAAGATGCGGCGGTCAGGGCGCCGCGCCGGCAGATGGCGCTGCTGCAGCGTGCGCAGCGCCCGCGCGGACGCGGTGTTGCAGGCCAGGATCACCAGCGGGCAGCCCGCCTCGAACAGGAACTCGACCGCCTCGCGCGTGAACCGGTACACAGCCTCCTGGCTGCGGCCGCCATAGGGCGCGCGCGCGCTGTCGCCCAGATAGAGGTAGTCGAAGGCCGGGAGCCGATCGACCAGCGCTGACAGAACGGTGAGGCCGCCGAACCCTGAGTCGAACACGCCGATCACCAGATGAACCTATCGTGCGGCGCACCCTGGCGACGACAAAAACACGGCGCCGACGTTCACAATCCAGCCGGCTTCAAATCCTTCCTTTTCTTGCCAGGTCCGGCATTTCGGACGCTGGAGCGGCGGGCGCAGGCTCGGGCTGTTCCTCGAAAATCACGTCGCTGTGGTCGATTCGCCGAGCGACCCAGACCGCCTCGATGCACTCGCTGTTCCCGGGAAAGCCGGTCTCGGCGACGACCGTGCGCACGCAGTTGGTCGACGCGTCGAACTCGTCGATGACGACGTGGTGGGCGCTCAGCTTGGCGAAGAAGGCCGTGTACTGAATGGTCCTGGCGATGATCCCGAACATCCTTCACTCCACCCACGACGCGGTCGCAACCTGGCCCATGCTCGCCTCATCGGCGCGCACGTCACCTTCTTGAGGCACGCCGGGTGCCGGCGCCCGCGGCACCCCGCCGACGACCCATTTCCTTGACCCGTCGCTGGAACAAGTTGACGATGCGGCGTCCGTAATTGCGCATACACAAACAGGAGGACTGAATGCTGCGTTCGCACATTGTCAGGTTCGCTGGAGTGGCGGTGGTCTTGATCGGTTGTGGTGGGGGTTCTGGCGGGGGCGGGTCCGGTGGCTCCGGCGGAGCGGGCGGCAAAGGGATCGGCGGCGCCGCCACAGGTGGACACGCCGGCGGCGCGGGCGGCGCGGCAGGCGCGGCGACGGGCGGGAGCACCGGCGGGGCCGCGGGAGGACAGGCCACGGGCGGGACGGCAGCCGGCGGGTCTGGCGGAGGCGGGGTGGGCGGAGCAGCGACCGGCGGCACCGCCGGCGCGTTTGGTGGCAACGGCGGCACCGCCGGCAGCGGTGGCCATGCGGGCGCGGCGGGCGGCGCTTCCGGCGGCGCCGGCGGCGCGGTCGCCTGCAACAATTTGGTCAACGGCGCGTCGGTCGTGAACAAGGACCACGATCCGGCGGCTCCCCCGGCCATGACGGGCGGCACGATCGTCAGCGGCACCTACCATTTGACCAAGATGGTCCAGTACAACGGCGAAAACGGGAACACGCCTCACCAGGAGACCTGGGTCCTGTCGAACGGTGCGTTCCAGGCCATCAACAAGGACGGGGCGCGCTACTCCGGCACCTACTCCACCAGCGGCACGAACCTGATCGTCAGCGTCACCTGCCCGGCGACGCAGACCGTGACCATGCCGTACACGGCGACCGCCACGCAAATCGTGACGATCAACCAGGACGATCCGAATGAGGCGCACACCATGACCTTGCAAACGGGAAACGGGGCTGGCGGTGCCGGCGGGACCGCCGGGGCATGCACGAACCTCAGCGCCACCGGATCGGCCGTATCCGAGACGATGGGCAGCGGCAGCGCCGCGACGCCGGCAGGCGGATCGATCGCGACCGGAACGTACGTGCTGACCGGCTGGACCGTCTATTCGCCGGCCACCGCCGTCACGACCCAGTCCCGCAAGCTCACTCTCCGGCTCACGAGCAACACTGTCGAGCTGGCCGGCGTCGACGCGAACGGCGCGGCGCTCAACGTGGCGGGCTCGTGGTCGGCTTCGGGAACGATGGTGACGACCAACTGGACCTGCGGCACCACCGGTTCGGAGGCCCAGGGGTACACCGCCTCGAACAATCAGCTGCTGATCTTCGATCAGCGCTCGGGCGGTATCGCGCTGGAAACCTGGACGCTTCAGTGAGCTGACGGGTTGACACGCAAAAACCCGCGGCTCCCCAAAAAGAAGCCGCGGGTTTGAACGGGTGATCACCGAGTCATTTTGGCTCCCGCATCTGCAGGTCGTTGAGCCCCCCCACGCGGTACCACCCGTACCCGTACGGAGGCAACTCCAGCTTGTGCGTGCCGCGTCGATCGCCGCGGCTGTTGTCGCGCGACAAGAGGTTCACGAGCGGCTGCCCGGGAAAATCGGGCAGCGCCAGCTTCGCCTCGCGCGCCTCGGCCGTGAGGTTGTGGACCGCGACCACGGCGTTCCCGCGCCAGTCGTAGCGCAGCGCCAGCACGCCGGTCGCACGCGGGTCCAGAACGCGCCAGGCACCCCACCCGATCTCCGGGCATTCCTTGCGCATGCGGATAATGCGCTCGGTCCAGTTCAAGAGCGAGCTCGGGTCGCGTCGCTGGTCGGCCACGTTCACCTTCTCGTACCCGAACGGTCCTTCGGACACGACGGGGGTGCGCGATCGATCCGCCAGCGTGAACCCGGCGTTCTTGGCCGCCGACCACTGCATCGCGGTGCGCGCCGCCTCGCGCTCGGGCTGCGCCAGGTCGTCACCCATGCCGATCTCGTCACCGTAGCGGATGACCGGCGTCCCCGGCAGCGTGAACATCAGGCTGTAGGCCATCTCCAGCCGACGCTGGTCGCCGCCCAGCATGGGCGCCAGCCGCCGCCGGATGCCGCGGTCGTAGAGCTGCATGCCCTTGTCGGGGGCAAACGTGGCGAACACGCGCTTTCGCTGCGCGTCCGTGAGCCGGCCCAGGTCCAGCTCGTCGTTGTTTCGCAGGAAGTGCGCCCACTGGGCGGTCGGCGGCAGCAGGCGTGTCCGCTCGAGCGCGCGAACCAGCGGCCGGACGTCGGTGGTGGCCAGCGCGTAGAACAAGTTCTGGTTGGTCTGGAAGTTGAACATCATGTGCATGCGGTCGCCGTCGTCGCCGAAGTAGGTGCGGTCCTTGTCCGGCGTGACGTTTGCCTCGGCCAGCAGCACCGCGTCCCCGGTGCGCCATTGCAGGAACTCACGCATGTCGCGCAGGTAGTCGTAGCGCTGCCCGCCCTTTTGGTCGGGCCGCTTGTTCTGGATGACGAACGGCAGCGCGTCGACGCGGAAGCCGGCCACGCCCAGCTCCAGCCAGAAGCCCATCACCTTGCGCAGCTCTTCTTGGACGGCCGGGTTGCTGGTGTCGAGATCGGGCTGGAACTCGTAGAAGCGGTGGAAATAGTACGCGCGCGCCTTCTCGTCGTACGTCCAGGTGGTCTTCTGCACGCCCGGGAACACCATCCCCTGATTTGCGCCCGGCGGCTTCTTCTTCGACCAGACGTAGAAGTCGCGGAACCGAGAGTTTTCGTCGGCGCGCGCTTGCTGAAACCACGGGTGCCGGTCCGAGGTGTGGTTGATGACCAGGTCGATGATCACGCGGATGCCGCGCACCCGCGCCTCGTGCGAGAACTCGACGAAGTCGCCCAGGGTGCCGTGCGCCGGATCGACGCCGTAGTAGTCGCTGATGTCGTAGCCGTTGTCGCGGTTCGGCGTCGGCTGGAAGGGCAGCAACCAGATGCAGGTGACGCCCAGGCCGGCCAGGTAGTCCAACCGCCGCGCCAGCCCCTGGAAGTCGCCGATCCCGTCGGCGGTCGTGTCCATGAAGCTGCCCACGTCCAGGCAGTAGATGACGGCGTTCTTGTACCAGAGGTCGTCGATCATGGACGCGCGTGACTGATCCCTAAGTCTTCGAGCGACCGCCCGTAAGGCGGAAGGCGCACACCTGCCGCCAATCATCTGGCGCCAGGTGTAAGGTCGTGTCTGCGAGCCAGGGGAAGGGGCTCAGGTTGCTTGCGCCTCCCGCCGATGAACCCGCCGATGGACAATGTGGCCGTCCGGCTGATCGCTCTATTCGCGTCGACCTGTATTCGGTTTCTGTATGGGCCCACCCGCGCCCAGGACGGGGACGAACGGCGCGCGACGACACGACGCTAAGAGCCAGCCTCTCCCCGAACCGTCCGGTCGAGCCAAGGCTCGACGGCGGCCGTCCGCATGATTAAGGGGTAGGCATGAGAAGCGCAGCCTGGAGGTTGGCACCGGCGCTTGCCGCGCTGGCCGCTTTGTCGTCACCCGTCTGGCTCTCGGCCGGCCCGGCTGTTGCTGCCGTCATCGTGATTCACGGCGGCCGCGACGCGCCGCCCCCGCCGCGGGAGGAGCGTCCGGTCGAGCGGCGCGGCTACGTTTGGGACCGCGGCCACTACGAATGGCGCCACCACCGTTACGTGTGGGTCCGCGGCCGCTATGTCCGCGCGCGACGCGGCTATGACTGGGAACCCAGCCGCTGGGATCGCCACGAGGATCACTACGACTACTATCGCGGCGAGTGGCACCCGCACCGCTGAAGCGCGCCGGCTCTCGCTCTCACATCCCCAAAGCGCTGCGCAGGTCGGTGGCCCCGGAACGGGTGCCGCCATGACAGCTTTGCGCCGGCCGGCGTCACGCGGCAGTCTTGGGGCATCCCGACCGCCGACGACATTTTGACGGGCTTCCAGCCGGCGACGCGGCGCTGGTTCGAAGCCACGTTCGCGCGACCCACGGCCGTCCAGGTGGCGGGCTGGCGGGCGATCTCGCGGGGCGAGCACGCCCTGCTGCTGGCGCCCACCGGCAGCGGCAAGACGCTGGCGGCGTTTCTTTGGTGCCTGGACCGGCTGGCGCGGCAGGACGCCGGCCCCGCGCGCGGCGTGAGGGCACTTTACGTTTCGCCGCTGAAGGCGCTGGCCTACGACATCGAACGCAACCTGCGCGCGCCGCTGGCCGGGATCGCGCGCGCGGCCGAGGCCCTGGGGCAACCGTTCCGCGCGCCGCGCATCGCCGTTCGGACCGGGGACACGCCCGCCCGCGAGCGCCGCCAGATGTTGCGCGATCCGGCGGACATCCTGATCACGACGCCGGAGTCGCTGTACCTGATGCTGGGATCGGCGGCGCGCGACACGCTGCGTGCCTGCGAGACGGTGATCGTCGACGAGATCCACGCGCTGGCGCCCACCAAGCGCGGCGCGCACCTGGCGCTGTCGCTGGAACGCCTGGCGGCGATCACCGCCGCCGATCCCCAGCGCATTGGCCTGTCGGCCACCCAGCGCCCACTCGACGAGATCGGCCGGTTCCTGGGGGGCGACCGCCCGGTGGCGCTGATCGACACGTCGGAGCCGCCGCGGCTGGACCTGACCATCGAGGTTCCAGTCGAACAGATGGAGGCGGTTCGCAGCGAGCGCGTCGTCGAGCACGAGGAAGGCCATCGCGGCGCGCCGACGGGAATCTGGGCGGCCATCCACCCGCGCCTCGTCGAGCTGATCCGCGCGCACCGCAGCACGATCGTGTTCGCGAACAGCCGGCGCCTCTGTGAACGGCTGGCCCAGGGAATCAACGATCTGGCGGGCGAGCCGCTGGTGCGGGCCCACCACGGCAGCGTCGCGCGCGCGCAGCGCGAAGAGATCGAGGAGATGCTGAAGGCGGGGCAGCTGCGCGGCCTGGTGGCGACCAGCTCGCTGGAGCTGGGGATCGACATGGCGGCGGTCGATCTGGTCGTGCAGATCGAGTCACCGGGAAGCGTGGCGCGCGGGCTGCAGCGCATCGGACGCGCCGGGCACCAGGTCGGCGCGCGCAGCATCGGGCGCATCTTCCCCAAGCACCGCGCCGACCTGCTGGAGGCGGCGGTCGTGGCGCGCCGAATGACCGAGGGCGCCGTCGAGCCCACGCGCGTGCCGCGCAGCCCGCTGGACGTGCTGGCCCAGCAGATCGTGGCGATCGTGGCCAGCGTGCCCGAGGGTGGCACGGCGCGGACCGAGCGGCGCGAGGACGATGGCGATCGCGCGGCGGGCCTGCGGGTCACGGCGCTGGAGGCGCTGGTCAAGCGGGCCTACCCGTACGCGGGACTGTCGCGCGACGTGCTGGCGGCGACGCTGGACATGCTGGCCGGGCGATACCCCTCGGACGAATTCGCCGATCTGCGGCCGCGGCTGTCCTGGGACCGGGCGACGGATCGGCTGACGCCCCGCCGCGACGCGCGGCTGGTGTCGATTCTCAGCGGCGGCACGATCGCCGACCGCGGCCTTTACGCCGTGCACCTGGGCCGAAGTGGCCCGCGCATCGGCGAGCTGGACGAGGAGATGGTGTACGAGTCGCGCGCCGGCGAGACGTTCCTGCTGGGCGCGACCACCTGGCGCATCGCGGAGATCACGCGTGATCGGGTGATCGTCACGCCCGCCCCCGGTGAGCCCGGCAAAATGCCGTTTTGGCGCGGCGAGGGGCCGGGGCGCCCGCTGGAGTTGGGGCGCGCGCTGGGGGCCTTCGTGCGCGAGCTGGGCGACAAGACCCAGCGCGCCGCCGAGAGCTGGCTCGCGAAGGCGGCGCCGCTGGAAAAGCGGGCGGCCCGCAACTTGTGGCGCTACGTCGCTGACCAGCGCGAGGCCACCGGCACGCTGCCCACCGACCGCGACATCACGATCGAGCGGTTTCGCGACGAGTTGGGCGACTTCCGCATCTGCATCCTGTCGCCGTTCGGGGCGCGCGTGCACGCTCCCTGGGCGCTGGCGCTGGAGGCGCGCCTGGGGACGTCCGCCGGGTTCGAGGTGCAGACGATCTGGAGCGACGACGGCATCGTGCTGCGCTTCGCGGGGCTGGACGACCCGCCGGAGCTCGCGACCCTGGTGCCGGAGCCCAGAAGAGGTCGAAGAGCTGGTGCTGGGCCAGCTCACGCATTCGGCGCTGTTCGCGACGCACTTTCGCGAGAACGCGGCGCGCGCCCTGCTGCTGCCCCGGCGGCGGGCCAACGCGCGGACGCCGCTGTGGGCGCAGCGGCTCAAGGCGCAGAATCTGATGGCGGCGGCGCTGCGATACCCCAGCTTCCCGATCGTCCTCGAGACGGTCCGCGAATGCCTGCAGGACGTCTTCGATGTTCCGGCCTTGAAGGGCCTGCTGGAGGCGATTCGCCAGCACGAGGTGCGGGTCGTCGAAGTCGAGACCGGCTCGGCCTCGCCGTTCGCGCGGTCGCTGGCGTTCGCCTACGTCGCCGCGTACATGTACGAAGGGGACGCGCCGCTGGCTGAGCGGCGGGCGCAGGCGCTGACGCTGGATCGGCAGCTCTTGCGCGAGCTGCTGGGGCAAGAAGAGCTGGCGGCGCTGCTGGATCCGGCGGCGCTGGACGACGTGGAAGCCGAGCTGCAGGCGATCGACCCCGAGCGGCAGGTCCGCCACCGCGACGCCGCCCACGATCTGCTGCGGCGGATTGGCGACCTGTCCGAGGCCGAGCTGGCTGCGCGGGCCGAAGCGGCGGCCGCGGGCGAGGTGGGCGCCTGGCTGCGCGCGCTGGCCGAAACGCACCAGGCCGCGCCCGTGCGCATCGCCGGCCAGGACCGCTGGATTGCGGCGGAGGACATCGCGCGCTACCGGGACGCGCTGGGCGTGCAGCCGCCCGCCGGCACGCCGCTGGCGCTGCTGGCGCCGGCCGAAAAGCCGCTGGAGAGTCTGGTGGCGCGCTGGGCCCGGTCGCACGCGCCGTTCACGACCGAACGCCTGGCCGCGCGATTCGGCCTGGCCCGCGGACAGCTGGAGCCAATCCTGGAGGCGCTGGCCCAGGCGGGGCGTCTGGTGCAGGGGCAGTTCCGGACCGGCGCAGCGCACGAATGGTGCGACGCCGAGGTCATGCGCATCATCCGCCGCCGCACGCTGGCGCGGCTGCGATCCGAGGTGGCGCCCGTCGAGGCCCAGGTGCTGGCGCGGTTCCTGCCGCGCTGGCACGGCGTGGGCCTGGCGCGCGGCGGGACCGCCCGGCTGCGCGAGTCCATCGAGCAGTTGGAGGGGGCGTACCTCCCGTTTTCGGATCTGGAGCGGGCCGTCCTGCCGGCCCGCGTGCGCGACTTCTCGCCGGCCATGCTGGACGAGCTGGGCGCGCTGGGCGAGATCGTCTGGGTGGGCGGCGGCGCGCTGGGGGGCGACGACGGACGCGTGGCGCTGTTCCGGCGCGATCGGGCGCGCGCGCTGCTGGAGCCGCGGGTCGTGCCGGACGCGCTGGCCGAGCGGCCGCGCGCGCTGCTGGCGGCGCTGGAGGCGCAGGGGGCCAGCTTCTTCGCGCAGCTCTCGGCGGCGCTGCCCAGCGCGACCACGCGCGAGGTCGTCGATGCGCTGTGGGATCTCGTGTGGGCGGGGCTGGTCACCAACGACACGTTCCAGCCGCTGCGCGCGCTGACCGCCCCGCGGCGGATGCGCAACACGACGCACAACCTGATCGCGCAGGCCGCGGGGCGGTGGTCGCTGGTGGCGGCGCTGGCGCGGCCCCAACCGGCGCCGACGGAGATCGCGCACGCCCGCGCGCTGGCGCTGCTGGAACGTTACGGCGTGGTCAGCCGCGAGGCGGCGGTCCTGGAAAGCGTGCCGGGCGGCTTCGCGTCGCTGGCGCCCGTCTTCCGCGCGCTGGAGGATGCGGGGAAGATCCGCCGCGGCCACTTCGTCGAGGGTCTGAGCGGCGCCCAGTTCGCGCATGCGGGGGCCGTCGATCGGCTGCGCGCCGCCCGCGACGGTGACGACGTGATCGTCCTGGCCGCGGTCGATCCGGCGAACCCGTACGGCGCTCTCATCCCCTGGCCGGCCGACGGCGATGCCAGCGCCCCCCGCCGCGTGGCCGACGCGCGCGTCGTGCTGGTGCAGGGCGCGCCGATCCTGTACGTCGAGCGCGGTGGCCGGCGGCTTCGCGTCTTCACCGAAGAGCCGAAGCTGCTGCAGGCGGCGGTGGACGCGCTGCGCGGCAGCCTGGGAGTCGGCCGGCGCAGACCGCTGCGCGTGGACACCGTGAACGGTTCGCCCGCGCTCAAGAGCGCGCTCGGCACGCCGCTGCGGCGGAGCGGCTTTCGCGTCGAGCCCAACGCGCTGGTGCTGGATGCGCCAGGGGTGGGCGGGCCGCGCGCGTCAGTGAACGAGAACCGGCCCCGCGGAGGGCAGGACTAGCTGCACCGGGGTCGTGCTGGGAAAGTCGAGCGATGGTCGGGCAACCCAGCTGCTCGCAGCTCGCGCAGTCGGTCGTTCCGCACCTTTCGTTCGATCGATTGAGGAGATGCCCCTCGACATGCAGCGGCCGCCGCTGGAGCCTGCAAGGCCACGAAACCTCGAGTCCCAGCTGGCCGGCGATGGTCTGGTGTCTCAGATTTCTGAGCGCGCGAGCATTCATGCCTGAGGGCGACAACATCCACCGGCATGCCACCGCGCTACAAGCGCCGCTGGTCGGCAAGACTGTGACCGCGCTGTGGGCGCGCGGCGTCGCCTACCCGCGTCTGGTGGGCGCGACTGTGACTGGGGTCGAATCGCGCGGAAAGCACCTGCTGATCGACGTTGGTCCGGCGCGCGTGCACGTCCACCTGGGCATGCAAGGGCGCCTGCGCATCGAACCGCCGCGCCCGGTGGCGCCGTCGCTGGCCGCCCGCGCCAGCCTGCTCGTCGCCACCGACGCCGCGACGGCGATCTGGTGGCGCGCCCCGCAGGTCGAGGTCCTGCGCGCCGCCTTCGCCCACGCGCACCCGGTCCTGGCGGCGCTGGGCCCGGATGTTCTGGGGCCCGCGTTCGATCCGGCCGGCGCCGCCGCCCGCGCGCGCCAGCGCCCCGCCGACACGCAGCTGGGGCCGTTGCTGCTGGACCAGCGTGTCGCGGCCGGCATCGGCAACGTTTACAAAAGCGAAGTGTTGTTCCTAGAGCGGATGGATCCCTTCGCGACGGTCTCGTCCGTCGACGACGCAGCGCTGTCGCGGCTCTACGCGCGCGCGCAGGAGCTCATGCGCCGGAACCTGGGCCCCTGGAGCCGCACCACCACCCGCGACCTGTCCCGCGGCGGACCGGCCCCGCGCGGCGAGGCGCGCCACCACGTCTACCGGCGCGCCGGACATCCCTGCCGCGCCTGCGGCTCACCCATCCGAATCGCGTATCAGGGCGATCCGCCGCGCAGCACCTACTACTGCCCGAGCTGCCAGGCGGTTGGTCAGTGATGGCCGCCGGGGCCGTGCACGTGGCCGTGGGCGAGCTCTTCCTCGGTGGCGTCGCGAACGTCGACGACCTCCAACTCGAAGCGCAGCGTCTTGCCGGCCAGCGGATGGTTCAGGTCCAGGGTCGCATAGTCGCCCTTGAGGGCCTTGATCACCGCCACGACCGGCCCGTGGTTCGTGTTCAGCTGAACGGTCGTGCCCGGCAGCAGCCTGCCCTCCGGGAGCTTTCGAATGGGCACGTTGCGGACGTTGTCTTCCTCGCGCACGCCGTAGCCCTTCTCGGGCGAAACGGTCACCTTGACCTCTTCGCCGGCCGACTTGCCCTCTAGCGCTTCCTCGACACCCGGTACCAGGTTGCCGGCACCGTGCAGGTACGTCAGCGGGTCGCGCCCGTCGGTGCTGTCCAGGACGGCGCCCTCTTCGTCGCGCAGCGTGTACTTGATCGTGACGGCCTTCTTCTCGGTCACTTGCATGGGGCGCACATCCTAATACCGGCTCACGTCCAGCGGAACAGGCGGACCGCCAAGATCGAGGTCACCGCGGTCCAGACCCCCAACACGGCGATCGGGAAGCCCTGCGAAAGGATGGACGCGCCGTCGTTGACCACGTGGCGCAGCGCCTCGTTGAAGGCGCTCAACGGCAAGAGGCGGATGACCGGCTGCAGGACGGCGGGGAAGCGGCTGGACGAGAAGAACACGCCCGAGAACACCATCATGGGCAGCGTCACCAGCTGGATGAGGCCGTTGGCGGTCTCGCTGTTCTGGGCGCGCGAGGCGCAGAGCAGGCCCAGGCCGGCGAAGGCCCACGAACCGAGAAAAGCCAGGCCCAGCACCGCCAGCGCCGAGCCCTGGATGACGACACCGAACGTGAGGCGCGCGAACGCGAACAGCACCAACGTCTGCAGCGGGACGAACACCAGCCCCGACACCCGATACGACAGCAGGTAGTGCCCGCGCCGCATCGGCGTCGCGGCCAGCCGCTTCAGCAGCTTGCGCTGGCGCGCGTTGACGATGTTGAAGGCAGCGCCCCACATGGCACCGTTCAGCAGCTGCAGCCCCAGCAGCCCTGGCACCAGCCAGTCGACGTAGCGGCCGCCGCGCGACACGGCGGTCTCGTCGCGGGTGGGTACCACGTCGCGCCGCCCGGCGTGATTCTGCAAGAGATCGTCGACCTGCCGGCGCGCGGCTTGCGCCTCGGGGCGGCTGGGGTCGTACCGAAAGACCAGCGGCGCGCCCGGGGCCGGCGCCTCGACCGCCAGAGCCACCTGGCCCGTGCGCAGCTCGCGCGTGGCCTCGTCGGCGTCGACGATGCGCGCCGCCACGACGCGCTCGCCAGCCAGCGCCGCCGCGACCCGCGCCGCCTCCGGCCCGGCCACGATGGCGACCGGCGTCTTCGCCTGCCCCTGGTTCCGGAAAGCCACGCCCAGCGCCACGGTGACCAGCAACGGGAACCCGAACGTCCAGAACATGGACCCCGGCTCGCGGAAGAAGAGCTTCAGGCGAACGCTGCTCAAAGCCCAAAGCGATCTCGTCGACGACATGGTGGTCAATCCTCCCGCAGGCTGCGGCCGGTCAAGGTCAGGAACACGTCGTCCAGCGTCGCCGTCCGCGACACCAGCCGGGTGGGTTGCGCGCCCCGCTCGACCAGCCGCGCGATCAGCGCCGGCAGCGCGACGTGCGGCTCGTCGATCGAGAGCGCCAGCCCGTCGCCCTGCACGCGCGCCGCGCGCACGCCGCGCACGTCGGCCAGCGCCTCGGGCGGCAGCGGCGGGTTGGTCGTGATCTCGACCAGGTGGGCGCCGCCGATTCGATCGATCAGCTGGGCGGGCGTCCCCAGCGCGATTCGCTTGCCGTGATCGACGATGGCGATGCGGTCACAGAGCCGCTCGGCCTCGTCCATGTAGTGGGTCGTGAGCACGACCGTCTTGCCGCGCGACCGCAGCGCCGCGATGGTGTCCCACAGCGCGCGCCGCGACTGCGGGTCGAGGCCAGTGGTCGGTTCGTCCAGGAACAGGACCTCCGGATCGCCGACCAGGCCCAGCGCCACCGCCAGTCGCTGTCGCTGTCCGCCGGACAGCTTCGTGACCCAGGTGGCCCGCTTTTCTTCCAGCTGCATCTCGGCCAGCAGCGTCCCGACGGGAATGGTCCGGTCACTGTAAAAGGTGGTGAACACCTGCAGCGTCTCCTCGACCGTCAGCCGGTCGAACAGCTTCGTCTCCTGCAGCGCCACCCCGATGCGCGCGCGCAGCTCGTCCGGGTGGCGATCCCAGGTGCGCCCCAGGATCTCCACCTTTCCGGACGTCGGCTCGTTCAGCCCCTCCAGGATCTCGATGGTCGTGGTCTTGCCCGCGCCGTTCGGCCCCAGCAGGCCAAAGCATTCGCCGCGCTGGACATCCAGATCCAGCCCGTCGACCGCCGTCAGGTCGCCGTACCGCTTGACCAGCCCTTCGATCACGATCGCCGCGTCCATGAGCGCGGCGAAATATACACGCCTCTCGGACGCGAGAGAGGCTAGCTGGCCCGGGGGGTGGCTGGTGCCCCCCGAATGCCGCTCAGACGACCCCGAGCCACACGGCGAGAGAGCGCGTCACCCGCGCCATGGTGGTCTCGTCGAGGCAGCCGATGACCGGGCCGAGCTTGTCGCGCAGATGCGTCGAGACCTTGTCCACCATCACCTGAGACACCTTTCGCAGCCCGTTCGAAGCGGATGGCTCGACCGTGATCCTGAACGCCGGGGCCGCTTCGATCTGGCTCGTGAGCGGCAGCAGCGACACCGTTCGGAAGCTCGGCGGAACGAGATCGGATTGAACGACCACGGCCGGCCGCGGTTTTCCGAAAGCACCCGGGAGAGCGACGGTGACAACATCGCCGCGCTTCACGCCGTCCAGCCCGAATCGTCTTGCTGGTCTAAGAAGGAGTCGACCGCATCCCGCTCACGCGATCGCTTGCGCTCGTTTTGCGCCACCAAGGCTGCTTGCTGCTGGAAAGTGTCTCGGAATGTCGGCGAGCGAGTATCAGGGACCCACATTTGTATGGGCCGCAATCCCTGCGCTCGCATTCGGTCGCGGTAGCGCTGCATCGCCTCTACCGCTGGCGTTCGCTTGACCATAACGGATAATGTAACATGTTATCTCCGGAACGGCCGTCACGGCCTCGAGCAGCCTTTGAAGGGACGGCCCGGGCATACTGCCGGCATGTTTCCCTTCCGCGCCCCGGGGCACGTCGTGGCCCTGCTGGCGGTCGTCGCGGGCGTGTCGGTCGCGAACCTCTATTACGCGCAGCCGCTGGGCGCCATGATCGCCCGGTCGCTGGGGGTCGGCGCCGGCGCGTTCGGGGTGGCGATGATGCTGGCGCAGCTCGGCTACGCGCTGGGGATGCTGCTGCTGGTGCCTCTCGGCGACGGGCGCGAGCGGCGGGGGCTGATGACGTCGACGGCGCTGGCGGCGGCCGTCATGTTGGCGCTGACGGCGCTGGTGCCGGGCTACCCGACCTTCGCCGCGGTCAACCTGGTGCTGGGATTCGCCTCCTGCTTGCCGCAGATGGCGGTCCCCTTCGCCGTGGGGGCGGTTCGCGACGCCGAACGTGGCCCGGCCATCGGTACGGTGATGGCGGGGCTGCTGGCTGGCATCCTCTTGTCGCGCATGGCCAGCGGGGCGCTGGCCGGCGCCATCGGCTGGCGGGGCACCTTCGGCGCGGCGGCCGGACTGATGGTGCTGCTGGCGGCCGTCATGCGCGTCGCCCTGCCCCAGCAAACGCCCGCCCACCCGCTGGCCTGGCGGGCCATCGTCGCGTCGCTGGGCGGCATTGTCCGGCGCGAGCCGCTGCTGCGCCGGCACGCGCTGGTGGGCGCCTGCGCCTTCGCGGCCTTCAGCGCGTTCTGGTCGACGCTGTCCTTTCATCTGGCGCGCCTCGGCTACGGTGCGCGCACCGCTGGCCTGTTCGGCGCGATCGGGCTGACCGGCGTGGCGGTGGCGCCCATCGTGGGGCGCCTGACCGGCCGCGTGCGCGCGCGGACCCTGAACGCGGCGGGGCTGCTGGCGGTGGTCGCCGGGTTCGCGCTGTTCTGGGCCGGGCAGCGGTCCCTCACGGTGCTGGCGCTGGGGGTCGTCGCGATGGACGCCGGCGTTCAGGGGAGCCACCTCACGAATCAGAACGTGGTCTTCGGTCTGGACCCGGCCGCCCGCAACCGCATCAACGCCGTCTACATGGTGACCTACTTCATCGGCGGCGCGATCGGCACCGTCGTGGCCGGGTGGGCGTGGGACGTCGCCGGTTGGACCGGCGTCTGCGTGGCCGGGATGGCGTTCGGCGCGGCCGGCCTGTTGCCGCTGCTCGGCTCTCAGCCATCGAGCACGGCGGCCACGGCCGCCAGCGGCCCCGCGGCCACCACGTCGGGCGATTCCGCCCGCAGCCTCTCGGGCAGGACGTAGCCCCAGGCGGCGGCGACCGCACGGGCGCCCAGCGCGCGCGCCAGCTGCACGTCCGGTATCCCGTCGCCGATCACCGCCGCGCGCGCCGGGGCGACGCCGGCCTTGGCCAGAAGAGCGCGCGCCGCCGCCGGATCGGGCTTGCGGGGAAACCCGTCACCGTCGCCCACGATCGCCAGCAGCCGCCCGGCGATCCCCAGCTGTTCCAGCAGCGGGCGGGCCAGCTCGCCCGGCTTGTTGGTCACGACCGCGGCCGGAATTTCCCCCGCCGCCAGCCGATCCAGCGCCTCGGCCACGCCCGGGTAGAGCCGAGAGTCGACGCACAGCCCCTGCCGGTAGTGCGCCATGAAGCGCGCCATCAGCGCATCCTCGTCGCCGGAAACGCCAGCCTCGGCCAGCGCCCGCCGGATGAGGACTCGCGCGCCGTCGCCCACCATGGACTTCACGCGCTCGAGCGGCGGCGCCGGCACGGACGCCTCCGCCAGCGTGGCAGCCAGCGCCGCCGCGATGTCCGGCGCGCTGTCCACCAGCGTTCCGTCGAGATCGAAGATCACCAGATCGACGAGGCGCATCCCCAGAAGGCTGACGCGCTCCGGGCCCGACGAACAGGACTATCGACGGGGCGAGACGCTCATTCGACGGCGCGGCCGCGGAAGCGCCGCATGCCGGGGATGCCCTGGCTGCGCGCGGCGGACGGCACGGGTGCCGGCGTGGCGGGGGGGGCCGGCGGGGGCACCCGCTGGACCTGCGACACGGCGGGGGCGATGCGGCGGCCGACCAGGTTGGCAGCCATCCGCAGCGCCGGCATGTTCACCGGACCGGCGACAACGATGCACAGCATCCCGCCACCGATCGTCTTCAAGTACAGCCGGTGATCGCCGAACCGGACGACCGCGGTCTCGATGTCGTCGCCCTGGGCGGCGAAGGTCTCGCCCACCCGCAGCAGCCGGCTGCCCGCCTCCGACAGGACCGCGTCCTCGAACAGCGCCGGGATCTCGCGCGCGACCAGGCGACCGTCGTTCGTGCACACGAAGCTGCCGGTGATGCCGGCCACGTCCTTGAGTGTCGCCAGGCTGGCGCGAACCGCCTCGCCCAGCGCGCGGGTGTCGACCGCGCTCACAGCCCCAGCCTCTCGCGCAGCGGCTGCAGGTTCCCGTCGGATCGCGGCCGCAGCGCGACGGTCTCGTCGCCGTTGTCCGTGAAGATGAGGCAGCGCCCCTCATCGAAGACGCACTCCATGGCCGAGAACTCGCCCAGGCCCAGCATCTCGCCCGTGAGCTGCAGCAGGCGCTGCACGTAGGCGACGGTTTCGGCCA
Organism: uncultured Pseudomonadota bacterium; assembly: GCA_963737345.1. Lineage (GTDB taxonomy): Bacteria > Myxococcota_A > Polyangia > Fen-1088 > Fen-1088 > JADGRB01. The sequence goes on from CAVTSM010000003.1 coordinate 2,098,250, forward strand.
ACTCTTCGCTGCCGCCGCGGTTACTGATGATGGCGCCGGTGGGGGCAAGCCGCATCACGACGGTGAAGTCTCCCGCGATCTCGGGCCGGACGGCCCGCGGGTCTTTGACCCCGGTGATCGCGTCGTCGATGTTCGAGCTTCGCATGTGCCCCTCTCCTTCCAGTTCTTCCGCTTCTCCTTCGCCGAGCTCCAACTCCTCGAAGCTCTCCTGGTCGGGCGCGGTCCCGGTCCGCCCGGGGAACGCCACCAAGTTGGAGGCGGCGGCCTCGTCGCGCAGCTGGGCGGCGCGCAGCAGCAGCCCTTCCAGCGCCGTCTGGATTGACGGCTGCTCGGGCCATGGACGGTCGCTGGCCTGGAACGACCCGTTCGTCCAGGCCAGGATCTCCAGCGCCGCCGACTCGCCGACGGCCTGCGCGGTGGTTGCGTGCACGATGCGCCCGCGATCGAAGTAGAGATACCCGACGCCCCCCTCGCCCACCACCTGCATCGATCGCCGCGACCGCGACAGGCATTCGATCTGCACCAGATCCCAAAGGCTGGCCCCCCGCAGCTGCGCGGAGAATCCGCGCAAGGCAGGCGGCGCCTCGGCGCGACGGTCATCGTTGCGGTCGTTGTTGTTGATGTTTCGGTTCTGCACGATCACATGCTCCCTTTCGTTCACTCCGGAAGCGGCTCGGCGCTGTACCCTTCCATCCCCATCTCCGGCACGTCCAGCCCCTGAATCTCCACGCTGGGCGAGACGCGGTTGCCGACCGCCGCGCCCACCAGCTTCAGCGTCACGTAGGTCATCGCGGAGACCCAGGCCACGTTGGCCAGGATGCCGACGCACTCGGCGGCGAACTGCGACGGATCGCCGTAAAACAGGCCCCGCACGGGGCCAGGCACGCCGTTCCAGCCGTCGCCGTAGCGGCCGTCCGCGAACAGGCCCAGCGACAGGATCCCCCAGGCGCCGCAGACGCCGTGCACCGACGACGCGCCCACGGGGTCGTCGATCTTGAGGACGTTCTCGATGAACAGCGCCGAGACGACCACCAGCATCCCGGCCACCAGGCCGATGAAAATCGCCACCGGCGCGGTCACGAAGGCGCAGGGCGCCGTGATGGCCACCATCCCGGCCAGCATCCCATTGCACAGCATGCTGACGTCCGGCGTGTCGAACCGAAACTTCATGTACAGATACGCCCCGAAGGCCCCTGTCGCCGAGGCCAGCATCGTGTTCACCGCGATGACGGCGATGTGGGTGTCCATGCCGGACAAGGTCGAGCCGGGGTTGAAGCCGAACCAACCGAACGCCAGGATGAACGTCCCCAGCACGGCCATCGGGATGTTGTGTCCGGGGATGGGTTGCGCCTTGCCGTCGGCCGAGTACTTGCCGATGCGCGGGCCCATCATCTTGGCGCCCACCAGCGCCGCCACCCCACCCACCATGTGGACGACGGAGCTGCCCGCGAAGTCGACGTGTCCGTGTCCGAGGCCAAAGTTGTGGCCCAGCTGCGACAGCCAGCCACCGCCCCAGACCCAGTTCGCGTAAATCGGGTAGATGAGCGTCGAGATGACGAAGCTGAAAATCACGAACGACGTGAACTTCCAGCGCTCGGCCATGGCGCCGGTGGGGATGGTCGCCGTGGTGTCCATGAAGACCATCTGGAACAGGAACAGCGCCGCGACCGGCGCCGTGTAGACGGCGGGCGACAGAAAAAAGCCGCGCATTCCAAACAGGCCGAACTCTCGGCCGGCGATGTGAATGACCATCTCGCTGGACAGGGTCGCGTCGTTCCCGAAGGTCGACAGCGCCCCCACGCCGCCCATCTGCAGGCCGAACCCCAACGCCCAGAACCCGATGATGCCGATCGCGTAGACCAGGAAGTTCATGCCCATCGTGTGGGCGACGTTCTTTGCGCGCGTGAGACCGGTTTCCACCAGCGCGAACCCGGCCTGCATGAACATGACCAGGAAGCCGGTGACCAGCGTCCAGACGATGTTCAGCGCGGTCTGGCCGGAGAGGACCATCGTCCTCAGCTCGGCCATCCCCTTGTTCAAATCGGCAACGCTCGGATCCAAGTTTGTTCCCCGTCGCGCAGCTTCTCAAACGGCATGTCAAGAAGGTGTTTCCAACACATGAAATCTGGGTGACGCCGAGCCGCGGCGCGCGCGTTACCCAGAAAGCGCGCGGTCGAAACATTTCGGCTACTTGGCGCGTGGTGACATGGGTCCATGAGCGGACTCGGAGGCCTCAACAAGTCGCCGGCCGGCGTGGTGATCGGGATGGTGCAGCTGCAGCTGCCGACGGTGACGACCCCCGCGGAGCTGGCGGCTCAGACCGACCGGATCGTGGGGATGGTGGGGAAGGCGCGGCGCAACCTGCCGGGGATGGACCTGGTCGTGTTCCCGGAATACGCCCTGCACGGCCTGTCGATGAGCACCGATCCCGCGCTCATGTGCCGCCTCGACGGGCCGGAGGTGGCCGCCTTCCGGGCGGCGTGCGTCGCCAACCGGATCTGGGGCTGCTTCTCGATCATGGAGGCGAACCCGCGCGGCAACCCCTACAACAGCGGGATCATCGTCGACGACCGCGGCGACATCCGCCTCTACTACCGCAAGCTGCACCCCTGGGTGCCCGTCGAGCCGTGGGAGCCGGGAGACCTCGGCATCCCGGTGTGCGACGGCCCCAATGGCAGCCGGCTGGCGCTGATCATCTGCCACGACGGGATGTTCCCCGAGATGGCGCGCGAGTGCGCCTACAAGGGGGCCGAGATCATCATCCGCACCGCCGGCTACACGGCGCCCATCCGCCACGCCTGGCGCATCACCAACCAGGCGAACGCCTTTCAGAACCTGGCGGTCACGGCGTCCGTCTGCCTCTGCGGCTCGGACGGGACGTTCGACTCCATGGGCGAAGCGATGATCGTCAACTTCGACGGCGTGCCGGTGGCGACGGGTGGCGGACGCCCCGACGAGATCATCACCGCCGAGGTGCGGCCCGATCTGGTGCGCCAAGCGCGGCGCACCTGGGGCGTCGAGAACAACATCTACCAGCTGGCGCACCGCGGGTACGTCGCGGTGAAGGGCGGCGCCGGCGACTGCCCGTACACGTTCATGCACGATCTGGTCGCCGGGCGGTATCGCCTCCCCTGGGAGGATCAGGTCGTCCAGGTGGACGGCACCTCTTGCGGTCTCCCCGCGCCCGAACGGCGTTATGCGGCGACTCCCGCGCGCGAGACGAGGCCGGAGACGCAGCCCGTCCCGCAGATCAGAGCTTCCTGAGCTGGTGATTGATCGGGGCGGAGCTCGGCTTCCGCTGTCGCCAGCTCGTCAGGCGCGCGCGCCGACCACCAGGGCAGCGCCTTCGATGAAGACGCCACGGTCGGTCACGAAGGGCGCCAGAGCCTCGCGGAGCACGGTCTCGAGGCGCAACTGGAGGTTCGCCGGCGCCTCCGCCATCGCCCGCGCCGCGGGACCTATTTCGCGCGCGTACGCGACGGCCTCGTCGAGGGAGGCCGCGCCACCAAAGTGAAGGGGCATGACGACCGGTTCAATCGTGACGTTATTCCAACCGGCGCCTGCCAGCAGCGCCTGCACCCGCGCGGGATCCGACAAGAAGAATGGCCCGGGGCGGTCGTCGCCCACCGTGTTCGGCGTCGCTGACGATGGCAGGAGACGCGTCACGGCCTCGAGGGGGCGAGCCGCCCACGGATTCTTGGCGAGCGCTTGCCAGCAAACGAAAGAGAGCCGTCCGCCGGGTCGCATTCCCCGGCGCAGGTTCCCGAACGCCGCGAGCGCGTCGTCGAAGAACATGACGCCGAAACGCGAATAGAGCGCGTCGAAGCTGGGGCTCGCGAAGGCGAACGTCTGCGCGTCTGCCAACGCGAGGGAGATTGCCGGCTGCTGCGCCAGCCTCTCCTGCGCGCGGGCGAGCATGGGCGGCGAGATGTCGATCCCGAGCACGTGGCCCGCCCCGCCCGAGAGCGCGGCGAGCTGGAGCACCGTCTGCCCGCAGCCGCAGCCGACGTCGAGGACGCGCTCACCCGGCTCGACGCGGAGCCGGTCCATCGCGATCCGGCCGAGCGGGTCGACGAGCGCGTCCGTGCGCTCCTGCATGCGGACCCACGCCAGGCCCGCCTTCTCGACGAAGGACTGGCTGGAAACAGAAAGGGAAGAAGGGGCAGCCACCGGTGAGGACAACCTGCCCCTGGGATGCTCTGGAGCCCCTTGCGTTACAAAATCGAGGGCGCCGGCACCCCCGCCCGGGCTCACGACCGCCCGAGCACGTGCGTTACATGCTGAGATCGCGCAGCAGGCCAGTCAGCATCTGCAGCGAGAGGGCGGACCAGGATTCCTGGTAGTAGGTGCTGCCCGCCAGCAGTGGTGCGGTTCGCGGAGCCTCATCTCGAACGACCTTCGCGGGTATCGCCTACGCGAGGGAAGATGAGCCAAGAGTGTCCTCTGGGTTTGATGCGGATGGTGCCGCGCGCCCGTGAACGCGCGCGGCACCATCCGAGGGGGTTACCTAGCGCCCAAGGAACTCGACTTCGGCCATCATGAGCGGCGTGTCGTTCTTCTTCTGGATGAGGACGTCCTGGGTCATCAGCCGGACCCGAGATCCGTTAATAAGTTTTGCGGCGTGCGCCGCGCGGCCACACTGGATCAGTATCTGGCGAGCCCTGTGGGCCAATACCTCGTCGGTCCGACCTGGATCGTCTGGTGGCTGAGCGCGCGCCTCAACGGAATCATGTTCTGGGGACGGCCCGAGGAGGATCACGTCCGTGAGGTGACCCGTGCCCTCGACGGCGAGCGTGGGCGCGCGGTGCAGCCCCACGCATCCATCATAGACGCTCGGCTCATGCAGTCGGTCGGCGTCGGATCATTTCACGTTCTTTCCGAATACGTTCGCGTCAATCGCGTGCTCCTGTCGGGGGTGGTTGCTGGACAGGCGGTGCTGCGCCCAGGCGGCCTCGTGGGCGCCATCGTCGCGGGGTTTCATTCCGTCCTCGATCCTGGCTATCCGACGCGCGTGTTCGCCAGCAGCGCGGCGGCGCTGCGCTGGCTCGACGTAGAAGAATCCGCGGAGGTGCTGCAGGAACTGGAGGACATTCGCATGACGGCGGCTGGCGAATTTGCGCTGGTCGGGGCCGTCCGTGCCGAGCTCGAACGAAAACCTGGGGGCGTGACGCTCAACGACGTGGCCCGGACGCTGGGACTTTCTCCGCGCGATCTTCAGCGCAAGCTGCGCGAGGCGCAAACGCGTTTCAAGATTGAGCAGCGCGCTGCCCAGGTCCGGGCGGCGAAAGCGTTGATGCTGGAATCCACGCACGAACTGAAGCACATCGCCAGCGAAGTTGGCTGCGCGTCGCCGCAACACTTTAGCGTGTTGTTTCGGGAGCTCGTCGGCGAAGCCCCAGGCCAGTGGCGAGAGCGCGCACGGGCGCGCGACAGTTAGCGGCACGATGGCCAAGCCCTGACGCTCAGGCTTCGTCTTCCGGAAACGCGCCGGCCAACGCGCCGGCGAGGCGATCCGCTGCGGGATTCTCTCGGACGGCTGCGCGCGTGCGTTCGCGAACGCCGGGGTCGAAGCGACGCGCGGCGAGTCCTGCCACGGCGGCCTCCGCGTCCTGGATCCGGCCAGTCGCCACGGTGCTGAGGAGAACGGCGAGTGCGCGGTCGTTGCGCTGCAAGCCGAGGGCCCGCAGGGTCGGTGCCCGTTCGCTCGCGCGCGGCGCGGCCTCCAGGTGCGCGAGCAGCGTCTCGAGCGCCTCCGGCCGCGTGGAGGGACCGAGCACCAGGGCAGCCAGTTCGCGCGCACCTTCGTCAGCGCCATGCAGGGCATCGCGCAGGCGCGGCAGGGCGTATTCGGGGGCAAGTGCAAGCAGCCCCGTCATGCACGCGAGCATGACCAGGGGATCGTCGTCTCCGACAATCCAGCGCAGCGCGAGAGCGCCGGCCAACGCCCGGTCACCGTTCGCCGCCAGTGCCTCGGCGGCAGCCTGACGCACCGGCGACTCCGGATCGGCCAGCAGTCCGCCGGCCACCAGCGACAGGTCGGGATGCGACAGGCGCGCGAGGGCAAGCACGCCGCGCGCCCGTACGCCGGAAGCGGTGTCGACCGGCGGTCCCCAGGCAGGCTCTTTTTGGAACGTGGTCGTCGCTTCCAGAAAGATCGCGGCGTCACCGTGACTGCCGAAGTCGAGCGCCTCCAACGCAGCCAGCTTGCCCAGGCAACCCGGATCGTTCTTGACGGGGTCGACGCGAAGGCGGCGAAACGCGGCGCTCAGGTCGTCGTCGAATCCCGCCAGCGAGTGCTCGCGAACGATCTTCGCCGCTCGCGCCGCCAGCAGCCCGGGACCAGTCCCCAGCGCCTCACGTAGCCCCGCACGCGCCTCGTCGGAGGACGGCTCCCGAGTGGTCGCCTCGAACCGCGCGAGTTTCGCCTGGAAGGAGTCGCGCTTTCCCCGACCGCGGTCCCCTGCGCTGGGCGGGTTCGAGCTGGATCGTCGGGCCACCACGACTCCAGCCTACCGCTACATACTGAGGTCGCGCAGCAGGCCGGTCATCATCTGCAGGGAGAGGGCGGTCCAGGATTCCTGGTAGTAAGTGCTGCCCGCCAGGTCGCCCAAGGTGGCCACGCTGGCGTAGGCGTCCTCGCGCAGCTGGGCGTAGGTCGACCCGGTCGCCATCGCGCCCACCCCCGCCCCGCCCACGAACGACGCCGCGCGCGGGCTGCCGGCGTTGACGAATTGCGGGTGCGGGTTGCCGTTCAGATCGTAGCCGTCGACCATCGCCGCGACGGTCACGCCCGCGTAGAAGCTGCTGATCTTCTGCAAGTAGCTGAGCGCGCGCGGCTCGGCGTTCCAGCAGTAGTCCTGGCCGATGCGGAAGGGCGTCCGGCAGGAATCCAGCTGGTGGTGAATCGGATCGCCCGTGCCCGCGGGCGGCATCGGCGCGCCGGCTGGTGTCGACCAGGCGGGGACCAGCCCGTTGCTGGCGTTCCCGTTCTGCGTGTTCAGCGTCGCGGCGAGCACCGTGTACGTCGCTTCGACCGTCTGGTTCCAGCCTGCGTTGCCCGACACGCGCGCGAACACGCGGTAGTACGCCGGCGCGAAATACGAGATGTTGATGACCGAGCCGTCGGCGAATTGATCGCCCGGCGTCAGCACGTTGTTGCGTCCGTGGTCGACCTCGTGCTGCCACATGGCGTCGATCAACTTCTTGGCGGCCGCCAAGTACGTGGTCGAGAGGCTGCCCTGCCCTCCCCAGCGCTTGTCGGCCATCGCCAGCGCGAAGGCCATGTCTTCGTCGGCGTCGCTGGCGGCGCCGGTCCCCAGCGCCTGCGTTCCGGCGGCGTTGATGTACCAGTTCATGAGGCCGTTTCCGTCCAGCCACAGGTTCGCGTACTTCCAGAACTTGTCGAACGACGCCTGATCGTCGGCGTAAACCGCCAACAGCATCGCGTAGCCGATCCCCTCTGAAACCGTGGAGTTGACCTCGGCTCCCGAAGAGTTCGGCCGCTTGACCCGAAGGAAACCGCGGGCACCGTCGCTGGTCACCAGGTCGGCCATCCACTTCGCGTAAGCCGCCTGGGCGTCACTCAGCTTGGCCGCGGCCGGCGCCGCGCAATGGCCGGCGCCCGGAATGCTGAGAGCGGTTGCCGCGCCGCCGGCTCCCCCACTGGCCGCCACGCCGCCCGCGCCGGGTGCGGCGCCCCCGGCCCCGCCGCGTCCGATGGTCGCGCCGCCCCCGCCGCTGCCGCCCGCGGCATTGGGAACACCGCCGCTGCCCGTGCCGGAGCCGCCCGTCGAGCCACCCGATCCAGTCGATCCGCCCGCGCCATCCGGATGACCGGGCGACGCGCAGCCGGTCGGTTGGGCCAGCAGGCAGAGCATAAGCAAAGGAAGCGCAGGGGACCGAAACATCCAGCTCCTCCGTGAACGCAAGGGACGCCCGCCGCCGCCGAAGCCTGCATCATACGCCGGGTCCGCTGTTTCGAGCCCCGACTTTGCGACCGCCGTCGGGCGCGCTCAGAGGCGGACCGGCAGCCGCAAGTGTCGGGCGTACATCAGGTCCCGATGCGCCAGCAGCGACGCCGGGACGGCGGCGCGCACGCCGGCATCCACCGTCGCGATCGCGTGACGGACCACGTCCGGCATGGGGCACGTGTCGTGCGGCAGCGGCAGGATCACGCCCAGCACCGTCGCGGCGTAGACGTCCAGCGCCGTGGGCGCGGGGCCCAGCATGTAGGGGTGTCCGGCGGCGGCGCTACCGGACAGCGTGCGCGCCAGCAAGTTCAGCACCCGGATGGCGCGCGCCCGCGCCGCCACGACGCGATCGGGCGCGTAGCCGTACTTCGGCGCCAGGTAGGCCGCCACCGGCGCCGGCCACCCTTGCCGGCCGTCGGTGGTCAGGCCGGCGTGCGTCAGCAACAGCCGCACGCTCCAGCCGAGGCCGCCCTCCGACAGGATCGCGTGCGACAGGCCGTACATGGTCACGGCCCGATCCTCGTCGTCCGGCACCAGCGACAGGCGGCCGCCGAGCCGTTCGGCCAACGCCAGGATCTCGGCCCAGCCCGTGCGCGGCGGCTCGTCGTCGAAAAGGACCACCGGCGCGTTGTTGGACCCGGTCTGCTCGCGCACGGCCTGAGCGAACTTCCGAAACGGCACCAGGACGTAGTCCAGCCCTTTCAGGTCGAACAGGCCCAGCGCCGCCTGTGACCAGGGGCTGGGGACATTCTCGGCGTACACCACCCTCAGCCCGCGCGCGGCGCGGGCCGTCTCGAAGTCGACGACCGCCATGCCGGCCGCAACCAGCAAGTCCGATGCCGCCGCCACCAGTGCGGGCGGCGAGGCCCTTCACCTACCGGGTGCGAAGCGGGCCCCGGTTTGTTGCGAAAACCTCTGCGCGGCTGCGTCGGGGAATGCGCAGCCGCCCGGCGCGGCGCCGGCCCGCCGCATTCATTAATTTAGGTTATTCGCGCTAGTAGAATTATTAATTTGCCTAATAACCAGGCCGTCGCCACTCTGCCTTCGATGATGACCACGACCCCGGGGAGAAAGTACGTCGCGGCGGCGCCGATCGCGCTGGCGGACCGCCGCTGGCCGAGCCAGGTGATCACCCGGCCGCCCCTGTGGTGCAGCAGCGACCTGCGCGACGGCAACCAGGCGCTGATCGAGCCGATGGACCAGGCCCGCAAGCTGCGGATGTTCGAGACGCTGGTCCGGATCGGGTTCAAGGAGATCGAGATCGCCTTCCCGTCCGCCTCGCAGGTGGACTTCGATTTCGTTCGCCGGCTCATCGAGGAAGATCGCATCCCCGGCGACGTCACCGTGCAGGTGCTGACCCAGGCGCGCGAGGAGCTGATCGACCGGACGTTCGCCTCTTTGCGCGGCGCGCGCCGCGCGGTGGTGCACGTCTACAACGCCACCGCGCCCGTGTTCCGGCGGGTGGTCTTCCAGAAAGATCGCGCCGGAATCCTGGAGATCGCCACCCGCGCCGCCGCTCAGATCCGCGACCTGGCCGCCGCCGACAGCGCGACCGATTGGGGCTTCGAGTATTCGCCCGAGACCTTCAGCGCGACCGAGCTCGACTTCTCGAAGGAGATCTGTGACGCCGTGACCGAGACCTGGGGCGCCACCCCGGCGCGCAAGGCCATCGTGAACCTGCCGGCGACCATCGAGCGGTCGACCCCCAACATCTACGCGGATCAGGTCGAATGGATGCACCGGAACCTGGCCCGGCGCGACTCGATCGTGCTCAGCGTGCACCCGCACAACGATCGCGGCACGGCCGTCGCCGCCGCCGAGCTGGCGGTGATGGCCGGCGCCGATCGCGTGGAAGGCTGCTTGTTCGGCAGCGGCGAGCGCACCGGCAACGTCGACCTGGTCACGCTGGCGCTGAACCTTTACGCGCAAGGGATCGCCCCGGGCCTGGACTTTTCGGACATCGACGGGGTCCGGGCCATCGCCGAGCACTGCACCCAGCTGCCGGTCCACCCGCGCCACCCGTACGCGGGCGACCTGGTCTACACGTCGTTCTCGGGATCCCACCAGGACGCCATCAAGAAGGGGTTCGCCGCGCGCGCCGCCAGCCCCGAGGATTCGGTCTGGGACATGCCCTACCTGCCCATCGACCCGGCCGACGTGGGGCGCACCTACGACGCCGTCATCCGCGTCAACGGCCAGTCGGGCAAGGGCGGAATCGCCTACCTGATCGGCGCCGCCCACGGCCTCGATTTGCCGCGCCGCCTGCAGATCGACTTCGCCCGTATCGTGCAAGAGCGCGCCGACAGCGCGGGCGGTGAGCTGACGGCGCGAGACCTGTTCGCGCTGTTCGAGGCGACCTACCGCCGGGAATCCCCGGGGCTGACGGTGCTTCCGGCCGGCGCGGCAGATCCGGTGGCGGCCGTCTTCGGCGCCGTCGGCGCCCAGGCGGACGTCATCACCGCCAGCGTGCAGCCGGTGCGCGGGCTGGCCCGGAGCCACGCGGCCCTGCTGGAGGTGCGCTTCGGCGGGGCGCCGGCCCTGTTCGCGCTGGGGCTGGGCGACGGCCAGGATGCCGCGCTGCGGGCTGCCGCGGTCAGCGCGCTCAACCGGGCAAAGATCGGATTGGACGCCACCGCCGCCCCCGCCCGCGCGGCGCGCGGGTAAGATGCGCGCGTGCGCATCGAAGCCATATCCATCGGCCGCAACCCGCCCGACGAGATCAACGTCATCATCGAGGTCCCCGTCGGTGGCGAGCCGATCAAATACGAAATGGACAAGGACGCCGGGACGCTGGTGGTCGACCGCTTCCTGTACACGTCCATGCGCTACCCCGGCAACTACGGCTTCATCCCGCACACGCTGTCAGGCGACGGCGACCCGGTCGACGTGCTGGTCGCCAACCAGCGCGGCGTCGTGCCGGGCGCGGTCATGGCCGTCCGCCCGGTGGGCATCTTCCTGATGCAGGACGAAGCCGGGCTGGACGAGAAGATCCTGGCCGTCCCGGCGACGCGCCTCACGCGCCGCTACGAACAGGTCCGCAACTACACCGACTTCCCCGAGATCACCGTCAAGCAAATCGAGCACTTCTTCGCCCACTACAAGGACCTCGAAGATCACAAATGGGTGAAGGTCATCGGCTGGGGCAACGTGGAGGACGCCAAGAAGGCCATCCTCGAGGGAATCGCCCGCGCCAAGGAGCCTTCCCCGATCCGATCTCCCGGTTCAGCCGTATAGAAGCGAACCCCAAACAGGAGACCCGACATGCATCCGACCAAAATCCTCTCGTTGGCGCTGGGAGCGTCCGTTCTGTGCGCGGCCGCCGCCGCGCGGGCCGAGGCGCCCAAGCCAGCGCCCGCCGCCGCTGCGCCGGCCGCGCCCGCGCCCACGGCAGCTCCCATGCCGCCCCCGGGACCGCCCATGCCCTCCAAGGAGCTGGATGCGTTCATGAAGCCGTTCGAGGGGAGCTGGAAGTGCGAAGCGACCTTCCCGGCAGGCACGATGGGCCCGACCGAGATCAAGGCCAAGGGGACCGTCAAGTTCAAGAAGGACATGGGCGGCTTCTTCTGGAAGGGCGACTACCAGCTGACCAAGCAGAAGGGCGTTCCGCCCATGGCCGTGCAGTTCTGGATCGGCCACGACCAGGGCTCGGGCCAGCTCACGTTCACGTCCGTCGACAGCATGGGCGGCACCGTGATGGAGGCCGGCAAGCCCGAAGCGGACAGCGTCACCACCATCGGCGAGGGCTACATGATGGGCCACAAGGTGAAGATCAAAGAGACGATGTGGCACAAGGACAAGACCGGCGGCCACACCGCAGAGATGGACATGGGCAAGGGCTGGATGTCCATGGGCAAGGACGAATGTAAGCGGTAAGCAGGAACCTCGGAGACGCCGGCGGCCAGCGCCGCCCGGCGTCACCAGGCGTAGGCTTCGGGCGCCGGCTTGCCGGGGCCCGGGAAGATTTCGTCCAGCTTGGCGAGCTGCTTGGCGTCCAGCTGGATGTCCAGCGCGCGCAACCCGCCGTCCAGCTGCTCGCGCGTGCGCGGACCGATGATGGGGCCGGTCACCACCGGGTTGGCCAACAGCCAGGCCAGCGCGACGTCGGCCGGCTCCTCACCCAACTCCCGGCAGAAGCGCTCGTACGCTTCCAGCTTGGGGCGGTGGCGGGCGAGCTCCGCCTGCCCCCACTGGCCGTCACGGCGGCCGCCGCTGCCCGCGCGCCGGCCCGACCCCGCCAGCGCACCGCTGGCCAGCGGGCTCCACGGAATGACGCCCAAGCCGTAGGCGGCACAGGCCGGCAGCACCTCCAGCTCGATGGAGCGTTCCACCAGGCTGTACTTGCTCTGCTCCGAGACCAGCCCCAGGAAGTTGCGGCGCGCCGCGGCCTCGCTGGCGCGGGCGATGTGCCACCCGGCGAAGTTGGACGAGCCGACGTAGATGACCTTGCCCTGTTGAACCAGCAGCTCCATGGCCTGCCAGATCTCTTCCCAGGGCGTGTCGCGATCGACGTGATGCATCTGGTAAAGATCGAGGTGGTCGGTCTTGAGGCGCCGCAGGCTCCCCTCGCAGGCGGCGCGGATGTGACGGGCCGACAGGCGGCTCTCGTTCGGCCAGTCGCCCATCTCGCCGTACACCTTGGTGGCAAGGACGACCTTCTCGCGGCGGCCGCCCCCCTGCGCCAACCATCGGCCGATGATCTGCTCGGTCACGCCCTCGCCCTTCTTCCAGCCGTAGACGTTGGCCGTGTCGAAGAAGTTGATCCCCAGCTCCAGCGCGCGGTCCATGATCCCGAACGCGTCGGCTTCGGTCGTCTCGGGACCGAAGTTCATCGTCCCCAGGCAAAACCGACTGACCTTCAGGCCCGTGCGACCGAGCTTCACGTAGCGCATGCGGCGAACTTAGCCGCGCGCCGCCGCGGGTCAATGAAAACAACTTGGAACAACTTGGAACAACTTGCCGGCTCAACCCTTCACGCAGAGAACCTGTTTCAGCTCGACGACCACTTCGACCAGGTCGGCCTGGTTCTTCATCACCTGATCGATGGGCTTGTAGGCGGCGGGGATCTCGTCGAGGACCCCGGCGTCCTTGCGGCAGCAGACACCCGCGGTCTGCGCGGCCAGATCCTCGACTGTGTAGGCGCGCTTGGCGGCGCCGCGTGACATCCGCCGTCCGGCGCCGTGCGACGCGCTCTGGAAGGACTCGGCATTGCCGAGGCCCCGCACCACGTAGCTCTGGGTCCCCATGGATCCGGGAATGATCCCCAGCTCGCCGGCGCCCGCGCGGATCGCCCCCTTGCGCGTGACGATCACCTCCTCACCGAAGTGAGTCTCCTCGGCGACGTAATTGTGATGACAGAGGATGGGCGCCTCGTATGCGACCGGGCGCCCGAGGTGCGGTTCGACGACGCGCGCGAAGACGTCGCACAACAACTGGAACATCACGCGCCGATTCAAGAACGCATACCGCTGCGCCCAAAACAGGTCGTGGCGATAGGCGGCCATCTCGGGGGTGCCCGCCAGAAAGACGGCCAGGTCGCGATCCGGCAGCTCGGCGTTGTGCGCCAGCCGCTTGGCGGCGGCGATGTGCACCTCGGCCAGCTGCTTGCCGATGTTGCGCGACCCCGAGTGCAGCATCAGCCACACCCGGCCGTCGCTGCCCCGGCAGACCTCGATGAAATGGTTGCCACCGCCCAGCGTGCCGACCTGCCGTTTGGCCGTGCTCAGCCGATCGCGCACCTTCGGCGTGAGGTCGCGGAACTGGGTGAACAGCTGCAGGCCGTCGCGCGCGATCGCGTCGGGCATCCCATGCTTGAACACGGGCTCGTCGTGCGCGTTGAAGCCCACCGGAATGGCCCGCTCGACCGCGCTGCGCAGCGGACTCAGCGAATCGGGGAGCTCGTCCGCGCGCACCGACGTGCGGATGGCGCCCATCCCGCACCCGATGTCGACGCCCACGGCCGCGGGCGAAACGGCGCCGCGCATGGCGACGACCGAACCGACGGTGGCGCCCTTGCCGAAATGCACGTCCGGCATGGCGGCCACGTGATGGAACACCCACGGCAACGACGCCGTGCGCTTCAGCTGATCCAGCGCGGAGCTCTCGACCTCATGGACGGGCGCCCACACCTTGATCGGAACGTTCGCGCTGTGAACGACGGAAGCCGGCATGTCAGGTCGTCATTGGATGCACGTGACCGCCCGCCGGATGCGAGAACGCCGCAGCGTCGCTACGGCTTGGGCATGTTCTTGAACATCTCGTCCATCCGGCGCTTCATCTCGGGCATCGCCACGTCTTCCTTGTGGCTGGCGATGCTCCAGCGGTTGCCCCACTTGTCGGTCAAGATGCCGTAGCGGTCGCCCCAGAACTGATCCTCGAGCGGCATCGCGACCTGACAGCCCGCCGCCGTGGCCTGCTTCCACAGCGCATCCGCGTCGCTGACATAAAGATGCAGCGACGACTGCGTCGGCGGGCCCATCGTGGCGTCCGCGATCATCACGATCGAATCGCCGATCTTGATCTCGCTGTGCATGACCTTGCCGTCCGGTCCCTCCGCCACCGGGCGTTCCTCGGCGCCGAAGGCTTTCTTGTAAAAGGCGATCGCCTCACGCGCCCCGTTGACGCTCAGGTGCGGCGTGACCGTGTGGTACCCCTCGGGAACAGCCTTGATCTGTGCCATCGCTACCCTCCCTTTCGCCGCTTTCATACCGACGATCGGGCTCCGTGGCCAGCGGGTGTTAACCTTGAGGGGTCATGACGACGTTTCGGCTCGACCGGATGACCGCCGACGTCCGCAAGCTCACGCTCACCGTCTTGGCCCTGGGGGGCGCCTTCATCCTGCTGGCCAAGTCCGGCCCGCCCGCGATGCGCGCCCACATCGAGATCGGGGCGGCTGCCCTGGCGGCGGTCTGCGCGCTCACCTGGCTCGCCTTGCGCCCGACGCGGTTCATCGTCGACGAGAGCAGCTTGCGCATCGAATGGCCCATCCGCGTGCGCCTCATTCCGCGCTCCGTGATCGCCGGCGCGCGCCTGGTCAAGGCGGCGGATTTCCGGCGCGCGCACAAGCTGCGCGTGCGCGTGGGGGCCGGCGGGCTCTGGGGAACGTTCGGCCTCCTCAAGGGCGCCCGCGAAACCTACTCGACCTGGGTGTCACGGACCGATCGCTGGGTGGTGGTGCACTTGACGGACGGCAGCCATCCGCTGCTGCTGACCCCGGCCCATCCAGACCGTTTCGTGGCCGCGCTGGGCGCCCTGCCGGCCAACGTCGTCGACCTGCCCCTCTGATCGATCGACCGCGGGCGGGTCAGCGCCAGTCGTAGTTGAAGCTGATGCTGATGCGCTCGCCTGGGCCGCGCTGGGCGGCGACCTCGTGGCGCAGCCAGCTTTCGAACAGGATCACCTTGCCCGCCTCGACGTCGTACGAGATCTGCTGCTTGTTCTCGTCGCGGCTCTTCGCTCGCTTGGGGGGCGCGCCCATGAACTTGTCGAGGCGCGGGTCCTCGAACCGGATGCGCGACGAGCCGGGGGGCGTGCTCACGTAATAGGTCCCGCTGATCACCGACAGCGGGTGCAGATGCAGCGCGTGCACGGCGTGCCGCGACATCATGTTCAGCCAGCAGTCGGTCATGGTCAGCTTCCCCTGGCCGAGGTCCATGTCCAGCCGCCGCGCGAAGCGCATGACGTGCCGCCGGATCCGCTTTTCGAGGTCCATGAACGTCGAGAACGCACGGTGCAGGTTGGTCATCGACCCGTAGGACGTGTAGCCGGCCGGGTAGTTCTGCCGGCACCAGCGCGCCCCGGCCTTGTCGTGGGCGCGGATCTTCCGGCAGTCTTCGACAAGCGACCGCGCGAACGCGGCGTCGGCGCGCGGCAGCAGCGGGGCATCATAAATCAGCGTCGGGAAC
This sequence comes from uncultured Pseudomonadota bacterium, assembly GCA_963737345.1. GTDB lineage: Bacteria > Myxococcota_A > Polyangia > Fen-1088 > Fen-1088 > JADGRB01. The sequence goes on from CAVTSM010000003.1 coordinate 2,114,121, forward strand.
CAGGCGCGGGTCGGCATCGGCCGCTCAATGTGCCGTCATTCGCAGCGCGTTCGCAATCAGGTCCGGCGGCACCGCCGGCGGCGGCACGCGGCGGCGGCCACGCGCGGGGTCAAACCAGGTCCGCACGTCCAGCTCCAGGCCGATGCCGTGCATGTAGTTGTAGAGAGCCTTGCGCAGCCCCTGCCCCAGCCGAGCGTGGTCAGTGCCCACCGGGTCCTCGAAGGGGACTTCGTTGCGCGCGAACGTCGAGGTCGGACGCAGCAGCCGGATGCCGTAACGTTCCGGCTGTGCGCCGATGGGGCTCCAGGCGGTGGCCGCAAAGCGGTGCCAGAACGCGGACTGGATGCACCCTTCGGCGAACAGCTGGCGCACGCGCTCGAGGGCGTCGACCGTCTCCTGCTCCGTCTCCGTCGGAAAGCCGTACATCAAGTACGCGTGCACCAGGATGCCGGCGTCGGTCAACGCGCGCGTCACGCGGGCGACCTGCGCGACCGTCACCCCCTTTTGCATGAGCGCCAGCAGCCGGTCCGACGCCACCTCCAGCCCGCCGGTGAGCGCGATGCACCCCGATCGCGCCAGCAGCCGCGCCAGCGCGGGCGTGAAGGTCTTTTCGAAGCGAATGTTCCCCCACCACGAGACGACGACCTGACGCGCCAGCAATCTCTCGGCGATCGCCCGCAGCATGGCGGGGGGCGCCGCCTCGTCGACGAAGTGGAACCCGGTCTGCCCGGTCTCGGCCACCATCGCCGCGATCCGGTCGACGATCAGATCGGCCGACGCCGTCTCGTATCGAGCGATGTACGGCAGCGAGACGTCGCAGAACGTGCACTTCTTCCAGTAGCAGCCGCGCGCGACGGTCAGCTTGTTCCAGCGTCCGTCGGACCAGAGCCGGTGCACGGGGTTCAGCATCTCGAACAGCGACACGTACTGGTGAAGGGGCAGCCCGGCGTAGGTGGGCGTCCCGGCCTGCTCGTGCGAAACCTCGACGGCGGCCGGATCGGCCTTCAACACCACGCGGCCAGCTTCGCGGACGAAGGTGCGGTGCAACGGCACGGCGTCGCCGCGCAGGTGGCGGATCAGGTTCAGCAGCGGGCGCTCGCCGTCGTCGAGAGTCACGTAGTCGAAGTAGTCGAACACCCGCGGCTCGCGCAGCTCGCGCAGCTCTGTGTTGACGTACCCCCCGCCCAGCGCCAGGCGCACCGCCGGCCGCGCGCGGCGGATGGCCCGGGCCAGGCGAAAACCACCGTAGACGTTGCCCGGGAACGGCGCGGTGACGCCCACCAGATCGGGCTCGTGCCGGCGCGCCAGCTCGGCGCCGATCTCGTCGGTCATCTGGTCGACCAGCGTGGGCGGACCTTCCAGCGCCGCGCGCAACGGCTCGAAGCTGGTCGCGCTGACGGCCAGCCGCTCGCCGTAGCGCGCCAGCTCGAAGCGCGCGTCGATGCCGTCGCGGATGACGTCGGCCAGATCGTCGACGTAGAGGCTCGCGACGTGCTTGGCCCGGTCGGCGATCCCCAGCGCCCCGAAGGCCCAGCCGAGCGGCCCCTCCGACTCGTCACCCGCCAGCGGCGCGAACCGCGGCCCCTCGGGCAGGAAGGTCCGCGCGGCGATCCGCGACGCCAGGTTCGGATCGCGCCCCTGCAAGAACGCGATCACGCTCTCGACGGTCTCCAGGTAACGGTCCGGGTTGTCGAGGAACGCCGCCACCGACGGGCCCATGGCCCGCCGCGCGGCCGGCTTGGCGGACGCGATCGCTTCGCGCACGCGCGCCAGCCCAGGGCGCGAGAAGAGGCCCAAGAACAGCTCCAGCGCGGGATCGGCCTGCGCCAGGTCCAGCTCCAGCGTGGCGGCGTGCTGGCGCAAAAATCCGGTCAGGTAGGCCGTCGCCGGGTACGGCGTGTTCAGCTGCACCATCGGCGGCGTCACCAGCAGGACGCGCATACCCGTCATACGGCGACGCGGATCCGGGCCCGCTGCTGCGCGACGCCCGCCTTGCGCAGATTGGCCGTGATCAGCATGCCGTCGCGGGCCGCGCGCGGGATCGGCACCACCACCGGCACGCTGTCGGTCACCGTCCCGGCGTGCTCGCAGCGGATGCACCAGACGCCGCGCGGGCTAGCGACCCCGCCGCAGGTCGGGCACAGGATCCGCATGCGCATCTCGACGACCGCGGATCCACCGACCGCCGCCTCCGCCGCGCTGAGGGACAGCTCCAGCACGCCATCGGCGGTCAGCCGCGCCACGCCGTCGGCCTGCAAGCGATCGAGCGGACCGCTCACGCGCGGCAAGACGTTGGGGATCGGCTTTTCCCAGCTCGCCGTCCAGCCGCTGTTCGACACCGTCCAGGCGTTGGCGTTTCCCCGGACCGCTCCCGGCGCGAAGGCCCCCTGGGATTCGCGCTGCAGCAGATGCGCGTCGTAGGCGGTGCGCGCCGTCGGATCCGACAGCATCCGATAGGCCTCGGCGATGCGCCCGAACGTCTCGGCGCTGGCGGCGCCGGCTCGGTCGGGGTGATGTTGCAGCGCCAGCTTGCGGTAGGCGCGCCGGATCTCCGCGCCGCTGGCTGAGCGGGAAACGCCCAGCAGCACGTAAAGGTCGACGGAGGGCGGCGCGCGCACGGGCGAAGCTTAACTCGCCCTCGTCACGGCGCGCGGCCCACGATGCGGATCAGGTGCTCGGCGGCGCGGGTGCGACGCTGCTCGGCCGCGGCGCGCCATGCGGCGGCGCCGTGCTCGATGTTGCCCAGGTAGTAGCGAAGACCCAGGCCCAGGCCCAGCAGGGCCGCCTCGGCGACCGCCCCGTCGGCCAGCAGGAAGGCCACGCCGACGCCGAACCCGCCGTTCACCAACAGCGCCAGCGCGCCGTCCGCCGCCCGCCCCGCGGTGGCCTGCCCCAAACCGGGAACAACCGCCGACAGCACACCGCCCCAGATGGCCCTGTGGCGCGGCTGAATCTGCAGGGTGTCGATCAGCTCGTCCGCCCGTCCGTCGCGGGGTGCCGCGCCTGCCGGCAGCGCGGCCACGCAGGCGCGCGCGGCCGCCGCGTCCAGAGCCAACACCTCGGCCACGCAGCGCAGCCGCCCGGCGACCGCGCGCGTCTCCTCGTCGACGCCGAACTCCTCGACCCGGCTGAAGAGGTGCAACGCGTGTGGGTACGCGCGGGCGCGCAGCAGCACCACCCCGGCTGCCAGCTGCCACTCGTCGCTGCGCGCCGGGTCTTCGACGGCGGCGGCCGCGTCGTTCAGGAACGGCGCGGCCTGCTCGGGCTGACCGTCCAGCGCCAGCGCCATACCGACGTCGTAAGCGGTCTGCGCCGCGATCGCCTCCGGCCCCCCTTCTGCGGTGAGGCGCCCGGCTTCCCACCCGGCCTCGCGACTGAGCCCCAGGCGCAGCAACGTGGCCACGAAATCGGGGGCGGCGATAGGCCGAGCCGGCTCGGCAGCCATCGCCCGGCCGCCCGACAGGGCCCCGAGCGCAAGCAGCGCGCTAAGGATCCAGGCGCCGTTCGTACGCACGATCGATCTCCTGCATCAGCGCGTCCTCGGCGTCGCGCCGCTGCACGATGGCGCCCACCGCGGAGCCGTAGACGTTTCCCACGTACAAAAGCGCGGCCACGCTCCCCAGGATCCACCCGCGAACCGAGGCGCGCCCCTCGTCGTAGAAGCCCTGGGCCGCGAGGGCGCCGGTGACCCCAATCAGGACGAAGCTCATGACGCCGTCGGCGACCCGGCCGATGTAGACGCGCCCCAGGCCCGGGATCACGGCCGACAGGGCCCCGGCCAACCAGGGAGACTTGCGCGGCAACGCCTGGTAGCGGCCGATCAGCTCTTCGTCCTGTTGCTGCCAGATCCCCGGCAGGCCGGCCGCAGACGGGGCGGCCGTCAGCTGGCGCGCCTCCGCCCAGCGCCGCGCCCGGATGACCCGCATCCGCAACGTCGCGCGCGCAAGCTGGTCGTCGGGCGAGGGAGACTGCGTCGGCTCCAGCGCCGGACAGGCGGGCGCCGCCAGGTCGGACAGGAACACCTCGGTCAGGCAGAGGCGCAGACGGGTGCGCGGGCCCAGCGGCGTTCCTTCGCCGGGAAGCGCCAGCACCAGTCGCCGCGCGTCGTCGAAGCGGCCGGCCAGCGACAGGCAAAGGGCGGCGCGATCGAACCCGCGCTCGCGCTGGCTCGGGTGCTGGTAGGCGTATCGCAACGCCTCGACGGCGCAAGCCTCGAAGCTGCCCAGGTTGCGCAGACGCTCGGCGAGCTCCAAGAATGAGGGCGCCTCCACAGGCGCCTGCGCAGCCGCGCGCCGCATCCCGCAAAACGGCGACGCCAGGGCCATCCCGATCACCAACGGCAAGGTCCACCTGCGCACGCGCGCGCTCACTCGGCCCGCATCAGGCAATAGCGGGCTGGGTCGTCGCGCAAGAGCCGTCCGCCCTCGGCGCGCGGGTAATACGGCACGGCCAGCGGGTGATCGCGCAGCAGGCGATCCAGCGTCAGCAACACGCCCTGAAACAGCCCGCAGTGCCCGATCGCGGCCTGCGAGAACCGCGAGCACGACGGCGTGAAGACACAGCCGCCCGCGTCCTGCGACGACAGCATCAGATGGTACGTGCCGAACAGCGCCCGCGTGACCCCGCTGCCCAGCGCCCCGTCCCAGGGGCGCGCCCCGGCCTCCGCCTGCGGGGCGGTCTCCGATCCGGCCAGCAGGTACGCGACGGCCTGCTCCGGCTTCCACAGCTCGGGAACCTCCGCCGCGGCTCCCGCGGCGCGCGCGCCCCCGCCGCCGGCCAGCGCGGCGGCGAACGTGGTTATCAACAATCCCCGCATCACCAAGAGAGGGGCTGGATTTTCGTCTGCGGGCCCAGCTTCGCGCAACCGATCGTTCCCTTCTGCGGATCGAAGCGGGCGATCCGATCGAGGGTCCATTGCTCCTCGCGCTGCCGGGCGCCGCCCGACGCGTAGTAGTCCGCGACGACCGTGCGCGGGACCGTGCGAATGCCGACCCGGACGCGTTCGCCGAATGCGAACCGGCGCTGCGGCTGCCCCTTGGCGTCGACCAGCTCGATCGAGCGCGCACCCTGACGGGTCTCGACGGCGTGCAGCTCGCCCAGTTCTTTTCCGCCGCCATCGACGACCCGCCAGCGCGTCAGCAGCTCGCCGTTGGCCCGCTTGCGGTCCAGCAGCTTCGACCCCGCGGGGAGCGTGCTGGCCGGATCGACCAATCCGGCCGCCAGCGCGTCCAGCATGGGCGGCGGCTGCGGCGGCAACACTCGCGCGACGAACGCCAGGTCGCGATCCGGGTAGTAAATGACCAGCTCGCGCGGCGACAGGTGCATCTCCTGCAGGCGCGGCGACTTCACGGCCACGCAGATCTCGCCGCCGGGGATGAAGCTCAAGGAACCGGAGACGGTCTCGGTGCCGGCGGCGTCGACGGTCTTCAGAACGAAGTCCGCCGCCAGGGAGACGGATCCCGTCGCGGCGGCGGGCGGCGGATCGACCTTGGCAGGCGCCGGGACCAGCGTCGCGGCCAGAGCAGCGGCCAGAGCAGCGGCGACGGTGGCGGTCAGCACCCGCTCACGGGCTCGTGATGAGCGCGGTCGTCCCGGTCGTGTACGTCGGTTCGCTCTTCACGATGGCGACGATGATGATGATGTAGATGACGACCACCACCGCCACGGCCGTCGCCGTGCCCCAGATCGCCGCGCGCCCCTGGATCGATCGCGCCTCGGACTTGTAGGCCGTCGTGTAGATCGCCAGGTACTCCGGCGATTTCCCCATGAGGCGCGCCGGCGGCGGCGTGGCCTCCGCGACGTAGGCGATGACGATGCCGATGACACCCAGCAGACAGCCGGCAAAGAACCACAGGGTGCCGTTGGTGTCGGCGCGGGCGTCGTTCGTCGCCTCGGCCGTCGCGCGGCCCGCATCTACCGGCTGTGGCGCGTAGTAGGGCTGGCCAGCGTAGCCGGGCGGCGGCCCATAGCCCTGCGCCGGCGCCGGGCCCCAGCCCTGCTGGGCCATCGCGGGCCGCTGCATCATCGGCAGAAGGATCATCGCGGCCGAAACGATCGCCACGACCAGAGTCGAACTCAGCCACCTTCCGGAACCAATCCTCATCGTTTCCTCTCGCAGGCAAAGCCCGCTTCAGGAGGGGGAACAGCCTGTGCGCCTCGTCTCTTGTACATGAGACGCTCGAGTTCGGTCAACATCCCTGAGCTTCGATCCTGTATCGCCCGGCGCACTCGATGACTCAAGGCTTTCCCGAGTTCCGCGATATGCAGGGGAATGGGGAGCCCCGAGGAAGCGGTGAACGATGTGTGGGAGGCGGTTTTTGGTGGCCTGAAGCGCCTGCGCGAGCAGTGGCCCGCCGCGGACTGGAGCTACGACCGGCGTTTCCGCTGCGTGGCTTCGTCCATCCCACTGTCACAAGAGGCGGCGGCACGGGCAGCCATCGAGGCGGCGCTGCCGACAGCCTGGTCGTCGGAGACGCTGCCCAGCGCGTCGGAGGACGTTCGCGCGCTGGCGGGCACGTGCGGCGGGCTGCGCGCGGCGCAGCTGCTGCTGTGGGGTGGCCTGCCGAACGGGCCCGGCGCCTTCGGCCTGTGGTGGCCGTGGGGTGACGGAACCACCGTGACCCTGCGAATCGGCCTGCACCATCTGGATCTGCCGAAAGTCCGATACCCGCGGCTCCGCGACCTGTTCGGGATCCCCCAGGCCGCCGGCCCCGGCTGAAGGGCCTGGGCCCGGGGTGGCAGGACCACCCACATCGCGGCTCGCCTTGATGGCTCCAGCAACCTGGAGTAACTTTCCAGCGTTTCCGCAGGGCCCCTCTGCCGATGCTCGCGCTCGCATTCACGTTCGCCGCCACCGCGCTCGCCGCCGCACCCTCGGCCAGCGTCACCTGCGCTGACGGTCCGGCCAGCTGCGACGGCGCCTGGGATGCGCCGGTCGCGTTCGTCGCCGACAGCGGGCAAGACCACGACGGTCCGCGCGAATACGCGACGCCCGCCGAGGTCGACTGCCCCGAGCCGCCGCAGCCGGCCCCGGTGCTGGCCAGCGGCGAATGCAGCGAAACGCCGGCCGCTTTCTGGTACCGCGTCTCCCGCTATCCCGAAAGCGAGTTGCCGGCGGGGCGTCTGGCCCCTTCGACCCGTCGCGCCCACCACGCCGGCGCGGTGACCGGTGGCCTGCCCGACGTCGGCCATTTCACGAAGCTGGCGACTCAGCCGATAGCGCTCGTCGCGCTGCCAGCACTGTTCCCGGCGGCCTCGCGCCGCCTCGATCACACCTGGGCGCAGGCGCTTCCCGCGCGCGCCCTGGCGCCGCCCGACCGGCCGCCTCGCGCCTGACCGCGAAGCAACGGTTGTGAATTTGACGCGCGTGTGAGGGAGCGGGCCGCGCGGCTCGCACGCGCTGGGATTTCGTCGCGCGGCGTTTCGTTTCCGAATGGAGAGACAGTCATGAACAAAGGGACAGTATTGGTCTTGCTGGTGGTGGTGCTGGGAGGGGGCTATGGCCTTGGCCGGCTGGCGACCCGCGACAAGAGCGGCTCGCCCGGCGGCGCCGCTACGGCGGCGACGGGCGGCTCGACCGCGGGCGACGGTGTCGACCGCGTGCGCGTGCCGCTGGATGGGCCCATGAAGGGCCCGGCGAACGCCAAGGTGACGATCGTCGAGTTCTCCGACTTCCAGTGCCCCTTCTGCGGCCGCGTCATGCCGACTTTGCAGCAGATCGAGAAGAACTACGGCAATGACGTGCGCACCGTGTTCATCCACAACCCCCTTCCCTTCCACCCCAACGCCGAGCCGGCCGCCGAGGCGGCCATCGCCGCCGAGGCGCAGGGGAAGTTCTGGCAGATGCACGACAAGCTGTTCGCGAACCAGCAGAACCTGACCCGGCCCGACCTGGAGAAGTACGCCCAGGAGATCGGCCTGGACATGAACAAGTTCAAGGCGGCGCTGGACTCGCATTCCGGCAAGAAGAAGATCGATGCGGACCTGGCCGTCGCCAAGCAGGTGGGCGTCCAGGGAACGCCGAACTTCTACATCGACGGCCGCAACGTGCAGGGCGCGCAGCCGTACGAAGAGTTCAAGAAGGTCATCGACGACGAGATCCAGCGCGCCAACAAGCTGATCGCGCAGGGAACGCCGGCCAACCAGGTCTACACGGCGTTCATGAAGGGCGCGAAGACGGCGGCGCAAGCGCAGGCCCAGGCCGCCAAGGGCCCCGGCGCCGGCACCGAGGTCTACAAGGTCGCCGTGGGCGACGCCCCGACCCGCGGCAGCAAGCAGCCGAAGGTGACGATCGTCGAGTACTCGGACTTCCAGTGCCCGTACTGCAGCCGCGCCGCCGCCACGCTGGACACGCTGATGAAGGACTACGCCAGCGACGTCCAGCTGGCCTACAAGCACAACCCGCTGCCGTTCCACCAGCAGGCCATGCCGGCCGCGCTGGCCGCCGAGGCCGCGCGCGAGCAGGGCAAGTTCTGGGAGATGCACGACAAGATGTTCAAGAACCAGACGAGCCTGCAGCGCGCTGACCTCGACAAGTACGCGCAGGAAGTCGGCCTGGACATGGGCAAGTACAAAGAGGCGATGGAGAAGGAAAAGGGGAAGGACCGCATCAAGAGCGACATGGCCGAGGCCGAGAAGTTCGGCGCGCGCGGCACCCCCAACTTCTTCATCAACGGCCACAACTTCCGGGGCGCCCAGCCAATCGAGGCCTTCAAGGCCGTCGTCGACGAGGAGATCAAGAAGGCCGACGCCAAGATCGCCTCGGGCACGCCGCGCGGGCAGGTCTACGCCGCGCTGACGCAAGGCGGTCTCGACAAGGCGGCCGCGCCGCCGCCACCCAAGGCCAACCCGGGCGAGCCCGACGCCAACGTGCGCTACCGCGCCGAGATCAAGGGCGCGCCGGTGAAGGGCGCCAAGGATGCGCCGGTCACGATCGTGCAGTGGTCGGACTACCAGTGCCCGTTCTGCAGCCGCGTCGAGCCGACCATCAACAAGGTGATGGACGACTACAAGGGCAAGGTGCGCGTGGCGTGGCGCGACCTGCCGCTGCCGTTCCACCCCAACGCGATGCCCTCGGCGATCGCGGCCCGCGCCGCCGGCGAGCAGGGGAAGTACTGGGAGATGCACGACAAGCTGTTCGCCGATCAGCAGCACGAGGATCGCGCGACGTTCGAGAAGTACGCGCAGGAGCTGGGCCTCAACATGGCCAAATTCAAGGCGGCGCTGGACGCGCAGAAGGGCAAAGAGGCCATCGAGGCGGACGCGGCGGCCGGCGGGAAGATCGGCGCGCGCGGCACGCCGGCCTTCTTCGTCAACGGGAAGTTCCTCTCGGGCGCGCAGCCCTACGAGGTGTTCAAGGCCAAGATCGACGAGGAGCTGAAGAACGCCGACGGGCTGATCGCCAAGGGGACGCCGAAATCCAAGGTCTATGACGCCCTGATGAAGGACGCCAAGACCGAGGTGGCGGCCGCCCCGGCGCAGGCCGCACAAGGCGCCGAGAAGACGCCCGAGCAGGACGACACCGTCTTCAAGGTGGCCGCCGGCAACGCGCCGGCCAAGGGCAGCAAGAACGCCCCGCTGCAGGTGGTCATCTTCTCGGACTTCCAGTGCCCGTTCTGCAAGCGCGTCGAGCCGACGCTGACGCAGATGGAGAAGGAGTACGGCGGCAAGGTGCACATGGCGTGGAAGAACTACCCACTTCCGTTCCACCAGAACGCCGAGCCGGCGGCCGAGGCGGCCATGGCGGCCAACGCCCAGGGCAAGTTCTGGCAGATGCACGACAAGCTGTTCGAGAACAACACGGCGCTCGATCGCCCCAGCCTCGAGAAGTACGCGCAGGAGCTGGGCCTCGACATGGCCAAGTTCAAGGCGGACCTGGACGCGCAGAAGTACAAGGACTCGATCGCGGCCGACACCAAGGAAGGCCAGGCGGTCGGCGTGAACGGTACCCCGGCGGTGTTCATCAACGGGCGCAAGATCAGCGGCGCCTACCCCTGGGAGACGTTCAAGAAGATCGCCGACGACGAACTGGCGAAGAAGCAGGGCAAGCTCGCCAAGAAGGGGTAGAACCCTTCCGATGAAGCATCCCCCAGCCGCGACACGGCCAGAGGTTGGTGTGTCGCGGCTGCGCCGACTGGCGCCGCTCGCGCTGACGGCGCTGGCGGTGGCGTTCGTGGCGGTCAGATTTCTGGCGGCCACCCACGACACCCTGGCGCGCACCCGCGACGGCGCCTGCGCCGCGCTCAAGCCCGACCCGCTGCCGCCGATCCTGACCAGCGGCGTGACGCCCGACTTTCAGCTCCCGGACCTGGGCGGACACACCGTATCGCTGAGCGCGCAGCGCGGACACCCGGTGCTGCTGAATTTCTGGGCCACTTGGTGCCCCCCGTGCGTGGACGAGGTCCCCTCGCTGGAGGACCTGGCCCGCCGGATCGACGGAACCGACCTGCGCCTGCTGGCGGTCAGCGTCGACGACGACTGGAACGCCATCCGCCGCTTTTTCGTGAAGGGGAGCGCGATGGGGGTCCTTTTGGATACGTCGCACGACGTGCCCAAGAAGTTCGGCACCACGCAGTACCCGGAAAGCTTCCTCATCGACGCTGCCGGTCGCGTCCGCTATTACTTCATCAACAAGCGCGACTGGTCCGGTCCCGAAGCCGTCGCCTGCCTGGAAAGCTTGCGATGACTTCAGCAGCACCTCTGCCGGTCCCGCCGCCGGCGGTGCGCGCGCGTGGCATCCCAGCGCTGCCGCTGCTGACGCTGATCAACTTCTTCAATTACCTCGACCGCCAGGTCGTCTACGGGATGACGCCGCACATCGGCTCGGCGTTCAACCTGTCCAATTTCAAGCTGGGCTGGCTGGCGTGGGCCAACCTGTTCGTGTTCGCGGTCGCCTCGCTGATCTCCGGGCCGATCGCCGACCGTGTGGGCCCGCGCAAGGTGATCTTCACGGGCATCCTGGTCTGGTCGATCGCCACCATCGGCTCGGCGCTCTCGACGTCGTTTCCGATGCTGCTGTTCTTCCGGGCGCTGGTGGGCGTGGGCGAAGGCGCGTACGGACCGTCGGCCAACACACTGCTGTGCGCCGACGCGCCGCCCGAAAAGCGCGGCCGCGCGCTGGGGATTTACAACATCGGGATGGCGCTGGGCGGAACCAGCGGCCTGGTGCTAGGAACCATGCTGGCGCCCATCGTCGGGTGGCGCGGGGTGTTCTGGATTGCGGGCGGCCCGTCGGTCTTGCTGACACTGGCGGCCGCCTTCGTCGCCGCGCCGGATCGCCTGATCCGCCCGCAGACCCTGCCGGCCCGCACCTATCTGCTGTCGCCGGCTTACGTGATGGCGGTCGGGGGCGGCGTGTTGGCCACCTTCGGCGCCAGCGCGCTCATCTTCTGGGTGCGGACGCTGGTCATCGAAGAGCGCCACCTGAGCGTCACCTTCGGCAGCATCTACATGGCGTTCGTGGGCCTGTTCTGTGGCGCCGGCGGCGTCATCGTGGGCGGCTACATGGGCGACGCGCTGAACCGGCGGCGCCGCGGCGGCCACGCGATGACCATCGGCGTCTCGATGTTGGCCGCGGTGCCGGTGGGCGCGCTGGCCCTGACGCTCCCCTGGCAGCCGGCGTTCCTGATCCTGACCGCGGGTGCGGCCTTCCTGCTGTCCGTCTACAACGGCCCTTCCGCCGCGGTGATCGACGAGCTGGGACCACCTCAATACGCGGCAACCCTGCAGGCTGTCTCGATGTTCAGCCTGCACGTGCTCGGAAACTCCCCCGCGCCGTCCATCATCGGCCGGATCTCCGACCAGCTCCACGTCCCGATCTCGGGCGCGCTGCAGGCGGCGATCGTCGCGTTTGGCCTCTCGGGCGTGCTGTTCATCTTCGTTGCACGCCGGCAGCGCACGATGCCCCAATATCACTGAGCCGATGACCACCGCCCCCACGACGCAGGACTATTACGATCGGTTCGCCGCCGGCTACGAGGCCGAGCGCCACCACGGCTACCACCGGCTGATCGACGACCTGGAGCTGGACCTGGTGCGCCGCTTCGGCGCGGGCCGCGACGTGTTCGAAGCCGGCTGCGGCACAGGCTTGCTGCTGCGTGAGGCGGCCGCGGTCGCCCGCTCGGCGGTGGGGCTGGATTTGTCCCGCGGCATGCTGCGGCCGGCGCGCGCGCGCGGCTTGCGCGTGGTCCAGGGTTCGCTGACCGACGTGCCGCTCCCGTCGGCGTCGTTCGATCTGGTCTACAGCATGAAGGTCCTGGCCCACGTTCCGCCCATCGAGCGCGCGGTGGCGGAGCTGGCGCGTCTGGTGCGCCCGGGCGGCCATTTGCTGCTCGAGTTCTACAACCCGTTCTCGCTGCGCTATCTGGCCAAGAGGCTGGGCGGCCCGGGGCGGATCGCCGCCGACGGCACCACCGAGAAGGACGTGTACACGCGATTCGACACGCTGGCGCGCGCGCGCAGCTACTTGCCGGCCGGCGTCGACCTGATCGCCGTACGGGGCGTGCGCGTCGTGACACCGTCTTCCCACGTCTTCCGCCTGCCGGCGCTGGCGCGCCTCTTCGCGTGGGCCGAGCGGACGGCTTGCGACCTGCCCGTGTTGCGCAACCTGGGCGGTTTCATGATCCTGGTCGCGCAAAAGCGCTGAAGCCATGGCCATCCGCTTCGAGCTGCCGCCCCGCGGGACGCTGACCCCGAACAACGCGGACGATCCGCTGCCGTACTATTACAAGCCATCGGTCGGCTGGCTGTACCGCCACCGCCTGCAGATGGGGCTCGACTTCCTGGACGCCCGTCCCGCCGGCCGCGTCCTCGAGGTGGGGGTCGGCAGCGGCGTGCTGGTGCCGACGCTGACCCGCGCCTTCGCCGCGTACACGGGCACCGACCTGACCCTGGCGCCGAATCTGGATCGGCTGGTGGCGCCCAGCTGTCGCGCGGAGTTCCGGCGGGCCGATCTCCTGCGCGACGGCGATCTTCCCGCCGGCCACTTCGACGCCATCGCTTGCTTCTCGGTGCTCGAGCACATCGCCGACGCAGACGGCGCCGCCCGCAGCCTGGCCCGCGCGCTGGCGCCCGGCGGCACGCTGGTGACCGGCTACCCGATGGTCAGCCCCCTCATGACGCGCGCCTTCGCGCTGATCGGGTTCGACCGCATCGACGACCACCACGTCAGCCCGCCGGCGCGCATCGCCGCCGCGCTGGGGCGCGTTCTGACGCCGCGCGGGCGCGCCGCCTTCCCGCCCCGTGCGCCGGTGGCCGCGGCGCTGTACCAGTGCACCGCCTGGACGCGGCCGCGATGACCGACGGCTACTGCCGCTCGATGGTGATCAGCATGCGAAACGCCACCCACCGTCGAACGACCCGCGGAAGGCGATTTTCGAGACCATTCAAGAACGACCAGACCTTCATCGGGAGCACCGGTCGATACGAAAAGCCGCCCGAGGCCAGGTAACTCAGCCCGGCCAGGTACTCGACCTGCCGGACCGCCAGCGCCGGACATTCCTTTTCGAACGTTTTCCGCGCGCGCCCGAAGATCAGGGTCGGAATCGCCTGATTGGACGCAAACGGGTCGCGCGGGCCGGCGGCGGTCTGATCGGCGAGCGGATCGACCCACAGCCTGAGCGGCTCGGCGTGGAAGACCTTATAGATGGGATACGACATCGGGCTCACATAGGGCTCGCACATCACGAGGCGCCCGCCCGGACGCAAGACGCGCGCGGCTTCCGCGAAGAACCGTCGCGGCGACGGAAGGTGATGCAGAACGTCCAGCAGAACCAGCGCGCCCAGGCTGCGATCGCCATGGGGCAGCGCTTGCGCGTCCAGCTCACGGTCGTGCCAAGGCGCGCGCACCAGGTCGGTCAGCTCGAGGTCGGGGATGAACCGGCGCGCGAAACCCGGTCCAGAGCCGATTTCGACGCGCGGCCCAACCGACGGCGGCGGCAGCGCAGCGGCAATCCGGCCGTACCACTCACTGTAAAGAACGCGAAGGGCGGCGTTGGCCTCCCAGGCCAGGCGGTGCCGCTGAAAACGCTCGATCGTCGCCAGACGCTGTTCTTCGGAAAAGCTCATCGAAGCCGGTTCGCCGCAGGTCACCCGTTCACCTCCACAGCGGAAAAATCAACCGCCGGTGGGCGGCCGCCAGCGAGATGGGGAGCTCGGCCCAGACTGGGGCGAAGTAAACGAAGGCGACGAACACCAGCCCGACGAAGGCCAGGACCTGCCTGGGATGGGTCCGATCCAGCCGCGCCAGGGCGCCAGCCAGCAGCAGGATCGCGAAGCCCCAGGACGCCAGATAGTGGTACCAGTAGGTGACGATTCGCCTGCTGAACCAGAGAAGGTTCATCGAGATCCAGCCGACCGCCAGAACAGCCACCGCCCGCGTGAAGGTCGTATCGAAGAGGCGCTGCCACCGCTCGCGCCAGCGTGCGCTGAACGCCGCCGCCGCGCCTGCCACGAGGAGGCCCAGCAGACAGAGATCGGCGCCGATCCACAGCACGGGGTTCCCGAGGGTGGATGCCATCCGGATCCGGCCGGCCTGGGTCGCGCTCTTGACGACCAGCGGGTGGTAGAGAACCAGCCACGAATACCAGGGAGACTCGATCGGGTTGGCACCGTGCGCGAAACCGAGGTGCAGGTGCGCGCGATGCTGCATCACGTGCCAGACCGCCAGCGGGCTGTACGCCTGCCCTGACATGGCCAGGCCGATCATCCAGACGCCCAGGTGAACCACGGGCACCAGCGCAAAGGCAGCCAGCGTGTACCAAGGGACCCGCCGCAGCATCAAGATCGCGAAGCAGGACGGCAGCACGACCTGCATCCCGCTCCACTTCACCGATCCGGACAGGCCCGCCAGCAGGGCGCTGACCAGGACCCCGCCCCACCCGCGCGCCGTCACGGCCGCGAGAATGCTCCACAGCGCGAGGCAGGTCAGAAACCCCTCCGAGAACGCCAGCCGCGCGTACGAAAGGTAGAATCCGTCGGCCGCCATGAACGCCGCGGCCAGCCAGCCGGCGCGGCGATCTTCGAACAAGTCCCGGCCGATCAGGAATGCCAGCACCACGCTCTGGATCCCGAAACAGACCACCGTGAACCGCCAACCCATCGGGTTGTTCCCAAACACCAGCATGCCGATGCCGATCAGAAGCTTGGCCAACGGCGGGTGGCAGCACTCCGCGTCAGGGTCGAGGCCGATCAGGAACTGTTGCGCCGCGCCGACGAACTGATCCTCGTCGAAGCAGTAGTGCAGCGGGTAGCCCACGTTCTGAACGCGCAGCACCACCCCGGCGGCGATCATCAGCACCAGCAGGACACCGGTGGCCGGATGCGACATTCGGGGGCCGTGCGAAGCGACCGCCTTCCACAGCGACGCAAGCGAGCGGCCGCCGGCCGCGGGCGGGGGACCGGCGGTCATCGCGGCAGCACGCAATTCGTCAACGATCCGACCGTGACCGTCTTGCCGGTCGGAGCAAATGGGGCGGCCGGGGAGAAGCGGATCGAAGCGGAGCCCACCACCCCTTGGATGTGGTAGTTGCAAACCACCGTGAACCGCGTGGCCGGCAGCGCCGCCTTGAGCTCGGGCGACGTCCACAATCCGGCGCCGAGCAGCAGCTCGTTCCCGACGGTGTTGAACGGTTGCAGGGTGTGCGGATCATCGGCTGACAGGGGTTCGACCGGGCGAAAATCACGCCCGAAGCCACAGCGAAGCCCGTCGATCACCCGGTCGGAGGCGCAGGCGAGGTTTTGCTTGTCCTCGCGCACGACGGTGACTTCGACGGACACGACGTCGCCCACGTGCCACGCCCGTGTGACCTGCGCGTACCCCTCGCGGTAGCGCTTGCCCGCGGAGACCAGCCAGACCCCGAAAGCGATCAGGCAAAAACACAGCAATGAAAAGACCAGGGTGTTCAGCCGCCCCGGAGCCGGCCGCGCGTCGGATGGAATCTCACGCCCCGGATCCTGGTCGGAAGACATGATTGCTGGACGCTTTCAGCCGGCCGTCAGACGAACTTGATCTTGCGCGCCGCCACCGCCGACATCCGCAGCAAGAGCCACCCGTGCTTCCAGCGCGAGATGTTGGTCTCGCCGTAGGTGCGATCCCGGTAGCGCACCGGGATCTCGGCGATCTTCAAATTCAGCCGCGCGGCCCCGAAGATGAGGTCGAAATCGCCGAACGGGTCGAAGTCGCCGAAATAGCTGCGGGCCGCTGCGATGCGCTCGTAATCCTTGCGCCACAGCACCTTGGTCCCGCACAGGGTGTCCTTGATGGGCTGCTGCAAGAGATAGGTGAACAGCTCCGAGAAGGCGACGTTCCCCAGCTTGTTGAAAAAGCGCATCGCGCCCGGCTCCATCGGGTAGACCAGCCGCGTCCCCTGGACATAGTCGGCGTGGCCGCCGGCCAGCACGTCGTAGAAGGACGGCAGGTCCTCGGGCGGGACCGTCAGGTCGGCGTCCAGGATCATCAACACGTCGCCGGTCGCGTGCGCGAATCCCAGCCGGACGGCGTCCCCCTTGCCCTTGCCGGTCTGCTGGAAAGCACGCAGCTTCAGCGGCCCGTCGTAGGTGGCCACCGTCCGCTGGATGGCGGCCCAGGTGTCGTCGGTCGAATGTCCCTCCACGAAGATGAGCTCGGTCGACGTCCCCATGACCGGCGTGCGCGCGGCAGCCGCGGCGACGTTGCCGGCTTCGTTGCGGGTCGGAACGACGACGCTCACGCTGGCCTTGCGAACCGGCGCGCTCACGCCCCGATCGCGCAGCACGTAGATGCGGTAGAGCGAGGCCGTGCTCATCGCGGGCGCGCGCACCAGGTAGCGGTTCAGGGCCGGCCCGACGCCCGGCACCTCGATCGGCAGCAAGAGGCGATCCTCGAAGCGCACCACCTCGAGGCCGGTGATGTCGTAGAGATTCCGAAAGTCGGCGTCCGACAGCCAGTTCGCCTGCGGAGCCGGGCGCTTCAATCC
This sequence comes from uncultured Pseudomonadota bacterium, assembly GCA_963737345.1. Lineage (GTDB taxonomy): Bacteria > Myxococcota_A > Polyangia > Fen-1088 > Fen-1088 > JADGRB01. The sequence goes on from CAVTSM010000003.1 coordinate 2,131,073, forward strand.
CGCCATCTCTGCCAGCCGCACCGGCACTTCCCACAGGTAGTTGAAGGCGGTCAGGTAGATGCGGCCCCCGGGCTCGAGCCGCTTCTTCAGCCCCAAGAGCAGTGCCTTGACGTCGAGGACGCTGTGGCACAAGCGATCGCAGACCACGGCATCGGCGCGCGCGGCGACGTCGGCGGGAGGCGCGATCGCGTCCTCGACGTCGAAGGTGATCTCCGGATGTTGGGCGCGCGCCTGTGCGACGACCTCGGGCAGATAGTCGAGGCCGCGGCGGCGCGCGTTCGGCAGCGCGGCCAGCAGATCGCCACCGCCGCAGCCGACCTCCAGGACCGATGCGTCAGCCGGAATCAGCCTCGCCAGCGCCTCTTGCAAATCGCGGTGAAGGAAATCGCGAGCCGTCGGGTGGCGCGGCGGCTCGGCCGCGCGCCGGTAGTATTCACGCCAGGTCGCCTCGAGCTGAGCGGCCCGCGACGGCGCCTGGTCGGCAGCAAAGGGATCGACGGGCGGTCCCGGCGCAGTCGTCGTCGCGGTCATCACTCGTCCGTCGCGAGAGTGTAGCGCTGCTTGAACTTGCCGCCGGCGCGCACCGTGATGTTCTCGGTGTGGTCGATCTGCATGTCGGTCCGCTTGAAGGACAGCTTGTGCTTGCCACAGGGGACCTTGTAGTCGACGAGCGGCGTGTGCTGGGTCGTGTTTTTGCCGTCGATCCAGACCTCGGACCAGGGGACCGAGTTCACGGTGATCGAGCAGTCCGCGGCCGCCGGCTCGGCAGGCTTGGCGCTGTCGTCTGCCGGGCTGGTGGCGCCGTCGCCCTCGGCCGCGGTGTCGTGGGATCGACGGCGACGGCCGGTGCCGCTCGACGCATGGTGCGCGCCGCTGTCGGCCGCGGCAACCGCGCTGGTGTCTGGCGCTGGCGGCTGCGCCGGCTTGGCCGCAACGGGCGGGGCGCTGGGCGCTGGCGCGGCCGCGGCTGCCCGAGCGCCCCCGGTCGCTCCGCTCGCCCCGGCGGCCAGCAGCAAGGCGTGCACTTTCTGGATTGCGCCGGGCTGAATGTCGACCTCCTGCCGCCAAGGCTGGAAGCGGTCCTCGCCTTTGATCTCCAGAACGTGGTGTCCGGGGGTGATGCGAAACGCGCGGAAGTCGGTGCGGGCCTGCTGGCCCGAGGCAGCCTTGATGGGCGCGCCGTCCAGCCACACCGGTCCACCCGGTGGCTCGCTGGTCAGCTCGAATCCCGTGTCGGGGGAAGGTTCAAGCGTCATGGTGAGGGGCAAGCGTTGCCCGGCGCGCACCTCGATGTTCTGGTCCGAGCGGACATAGCCGTCGCGAATCACCGACAGCGTGTACGGCCCGGGCGGCTTGTCCAGGGACACGGGCGAGTGATCGCCGACCTTGACGTTGTCGACCAGCACGGTCGCGTCCGGCGGCGTGACGGTGACCTCGATCTGTCCGGCCCGGGTCGTGCTGTTGTAGTACCAGTAGCCAAGTCCGCCCACGCCCGCCAGCAGCACCAGAACGATGATGGCCGCGGCGCTGCTCTTGCGCTTGGGCACGGGCATCGTCGGCGCTTCGAAGCTGCCGGTGCCGAAAGGCTGATGGCCGGCCGGCTGGCTGGCGAACGACTGGCGCGGGGACCGCCGCGGCGGAGGCGGAGCCCCAAATTGCGGTGCCGGCGCGCCCGCCGCGGGAGGCGGCGTCATGGCGCTGAGGGACGGCAGATTCATCCCGGAACGGCGGCTCGGCGGTGGTGGCGGAGGCAGCAGCGGCGGCGGCGTGGGACCGCCGACCTCCGCCGGAGGGGGCGCGGGAATCGGCGCCACCGGCCGGGTGGTGGTGCGCGAAACGGCTGGCGCCGGAATCCCCGTCAACGTCGGGCGGCGAAGCGGCAGCTTGGGCTTTGCGAGCGGTGGCGGCGTCGGCGCGGGAGCGTCCTCGCTGGCCAGCGTGATCGACAGCGTGGGCTCGGGCTTGGGCGTGACCAGCGAGCCTGGCGGACGCGCCTGCTCGAGGATGTCCGGGGGCGGCTCGGTCGCGACGGTCCGATCCTCGTCCTCGAAGAACAGCTCCGCTTCGGTCTTCTCGGGGGGCTTCTGCCGCCCCGGATCCGTCGGCTCTTTGTCGAAGATCTGCGTGTCCAGCTCTTCGTCGTCCCAGCCCATCTGCTGGACGGCGCCCCCGTTCTTGGTGGGCGATGGCGGCGACGGCGGCGGCGCGCCCAACCGAGAGGGCGGGTTGTTGGCACCCGCGGCCGCGCGGCGGGACATGTCGGCCGACGCAGCGACCGGCGGCGCGATCTGCCGGTACTGCTCGAGCTTGGCGTTGTCCTCTTCGATCTCCGTCGCGAACGTCTTCTTCATCCACGCAGCGAGGTCCTTGCGCGAATAGAACTCGCCCACCGAATAAAGGAACGACTGCAGGTCGTCGTGCAGGTCGATGGCGTTGCTGTAGCGATCCTCCGGATCGCGAGCCAGCGCCTTCAGGATCAAACGTTCCAGCTCGGGGGGGATCTTCTTGTTGTACGAAGAGGGCGGGACGATCTCGACGTTGCGCACCTTCTCCAGCGTGGAGAAGTCGGTCTCGCCGACGAACAGCCGCTCGCCGGTGAGCAGCTCGTAAAGCACGATGCCGACGGCGAAGATGTCGCTGCGCTTGTCGATCGGCAGCCCGCGCACCTGCTCGGGCGACATGTAGCCGAACTTGCCCTTCAGGATGCCGGCTTGGGTGGTCGATGCCTTGCCTGCCGCCTTGGCGATGCCGAAGTCAATCAGCTTGACCTCGCCCTCGTAGCCGATGAGCACGTTCTGCGGCGAGATGTCGCGGTGAATGAGGTGCAGCTGGCGCCCCTGCGCGTCCCGCTTGTTGTGCGCGTAGTCCAGCCCCTCGCAGACCTGCATCATCACGTAGCAGGCCATCGAGACGGGCAGCGAATCGCCGCGGCTGCGCATGCGGTCGAAGATCGAGCGCAGGTCGCGGCCGTGCACGTATTCCAGCGCGATGAAGAAGCTGCCGTCGACCTTCCCGAGGTCGAAGATCTGCGCGATGTTCGCGTGCTGCAGCTGGACGGCGATCTTCGCCTCGTCGATGAACATCGAGATGAACTCTTCGTCCTCGGCGATGTTCGGCAGGATGCGCTTGACGGCCAGCAGGCGCTCGAACCCCTCCACCCCGAACGTCTTCGCCTTGAAGACCTCGGCCATGCCTCCGACGTTGATACGCTCGAGGAGGTAGTACTTCCCGAAGGGGACCGGCTTCTTCAAGCGGCTCATATTACTGAGAATTCAGACATTGGCAGCGAATTTTGGTCCGTTCGCGGTCGCTTTTTTCGTCCGCTCGCTTTCCAGAAAAGCCAGGGTCGCGCCAGCAGCCACGAACGGTGGGGCCACGAAGATCGCAAACGGGATCAGGTACAGCACCGTGGCCCCAATGCCAAATCCCAGCGTCTGCGCGGGGTGCACCGCCAGATAGGCCCACTTCGCGCCGAACGTGGCGCCCCGCCGCGACAAGGGGTAATCGAACCCGTCGTATGCCAGGAAGATCGTCCCGATCCCGAGGCCGATCGCCGTGCCGACGAGCGGGCTCAAGAAGCCAGAAACGACGGCGCCGACGAATACAGCGACGCCATAAAGCGCGACTTTCAGAATTCCGTGGGCCAGAGCTCGCGCGATCGACGGCATCAGCCGCGTCGAAGGTGTCACGCCCCCGGTGTCCTTTTCCACCCGCTCCGATAGCAGGTCCGAAAAGACCGCCACCAGGAGCGGCTGAAGCACGATGAACACGAGAGCCGCCCCGACGGACGTCAGAACGATGAGCACCAGCCAGGCCACGACCGGTTGGCTGCCCATCAGCGATACGAGCCAGCTCTCGTGTCGGAGCCAGCGGCCGACGGCGTAGATCGCGGCCCCGCCCAGCGCCACGTCCAGCAGCAACGGCGCGACCAGATAGGCCCACAGCCGGTGGCGTGCAATGAACACACCCCCGCGAAACGGCGCGACAAATCCCCGAAACAGACCCACCCGAGGAGTGTACACCGATCACCCGCGAGACCCCGGCAACGCAACCTTCCGACGCCCTATCCGATACCCCATCAGGAGGGTCCCATGCCGAACGCCGTCATCCCAATTCCCGCAGGTCAACCGGTCGATTCTCAGCTCCAGATCGCCGCCACCCGCGCCCGCCAGACAGAGCGTCCACCCAAACCGTTTCACGACGTCCTGGCGGGTGGCGTCTCCCTGCTGTTGAGCGGGGCCGAGGTCGCCACCCATGTCGTGGCCGGTCCGGTGATGGCGGCGGCGGTTCACGACGCGCGCGTGGGGGCGACGGCGGCGCTGGGCGCGCCCGGAAATCCGGGCGACCTCCAGTCGCTCCTCGACGGCGGGCAGTCCTCGAACCTGCAGTTGCTCGCGCTGCAGCAGCAGATCCAGAACGACAGCCAGCAGTTCTCGACGGTGTCAAACGTCATGCGGGCCAGGTACGACACCGCCAAGGCAGCCGTGTCCAACATCCGGGCATGACTGTGCTAAGGTCGCGCGCGCGTGGCAGGTAAGATCACGGGCCCAGGAAACGGGGGCCCACCCGGCAGCGTCCCGGTCGGCGGTTCCGAGAACAGCGGTCCGATCGCCGAGGGGCAGGCGCCGTTCGCCGACCGGCTCGAGCCGGCCGAAGCCGTTGGTGCGTCGCCGGCCAGTGGCGCGCCGCCCGCGATCGCCGCTTCGGGCGTCGCCGATCTGGCGGCCGCGCTGAAGGCCGGAACGCTCACGCCTCAGGCGGCGGTCGACCGGGTGATCGATCGCATCGTCGACAAGCACCTTGGCGCGCACGCGCCCGTCGGCTCCCGCGAAAAGCTGCGGGCCGCTCTCGAAGCCGCGCTCGCCGACGATCCACTGCTCGCCGAAAAAATCCGCAGCCTGGCCTAGTCGGAATGCCGTCCGGTCAACGCCAGGACGCGAGGACGCCAGGAGCTCCGGATCCGGATCTTCTGATGGGTCTTCCTGATCTTTTGGCGTCCCTGGCGTCCTGGCGCTCGACTGAACAGAATTGGGTCGGGCTCACGACGCGGGAACGACGTCCGTTGCCGGCCGCGTGGCACGGGCGGCGGCCAGGGCTTCGCGAACCTCGGGCGGCAAGAAGATCCCATCCGTGTCCAGCTGGGCCAGGGCGCTGGTCAGCGTCGCGGCGCGCTCGGCCGGCGGAACCTTGCGGTCGATGATGACCCACCACTGCCCTTTGACCTTGCACAGGCCGCCCGCCCCGGAAACTTCGCCGGTCATGGTCTCGTAGCGCACCTGGACGCCGAGTTGCGTGGCGGCCTGTTCAAGCGCTTCGGTCATTTTTTCGGGCTTCATGCGTCCTCTTTTTTACCCGTTTCCGGAGGTGCGGAATAGTTTTCCTGTGCGGCGCGATCCAGGTCGATGATCTGCGCGCCGCCCACGTAGCTCTTGGTTTCGTAACGCGTCAAGCTCCCCAGCTTGCGGACGATGGCCGCCATGCGGTCGGCCTCTTCCAGAATCGTCCGCACCATGGGCAGGTGCGCGTCGTCGGGACCGAGCTTGCGGATCAGCACTTGCGCGTAGCCCATGACCGAGGTCAGCGGCTGATTCAGCTCATGCGCGGCGGCACCGGCCAGCTCGACGGCCACCGCCTGCTTTTGCGAGATGGCCAGCTTCTCTTGCGCCGACGCCAGCCGCTCTTCCATCCGGATCCGGTCCCGCAGGTCCGAAAAGACGCCCACGGTCGCGATCTCCCGACCGTCGTCGTCCAGCACCAGCGCCGCCGAGATGGACACCGGGACCCGCTCGCCGCCCGCCGACAGCAGCTCGCGCCGCACCGGCTCCAGCCGGCCTCCGCCGCCGTGCTCGGCCGACCGGATGAGGTGCATGACCTCGCGGCCCACGCCCGGCGGGTAGAGCCGTTTGACCGAAATCTTCCCGATGACGTCCACCGCCTTATAGCCGCAGATCCGCTCGGCGCCCTGGTTGAAGAGGACGATCGTGCCGCGCATGTTGGCGGCGATGATCCCGTCGACAGCCGAGTTGAGGATGCGGTTCAGAAACTCGCTCGTCCGCCGCAACTCGCGCTCTAGCTCACGCGCCAGCGTCACGTCACGGAACGAGAAAATCGCGGCCTCGTGCTCGCTCAAAACGGCGATCGACGCAACCGACACGGCAATGCGATCGCCCGACGTGGTGACCAGCTCGAGATCGAAGTTTTCCACCGGTTCGGCCGCGATGGCCCTCTCGATCCGCGCGGCCAGCCCCGGTCGGAACGCTTCGGGCACGATCTGGGCGATGGGTTTCCCCCCCAGGCCGTCGCGCGCGTAACCGGTCATCTCTTCGGCGGCGCGGTTCATGTAGAGGACTTGGCCCGCGCCATCCAGCACGAAAATTCCGTCGGACGCGCTGTCGATGAAGGCGCGGTAGCGCTCGATCGCGCGAATTCGCCCCTCCTCGCGCACCTCGGACTGCGTGACACGACGGGTCCGTCCGCGCAGCGGATCCAGCGCTTTGGCGCCGCGGATGACGATCCCGAGCATCGATCCCGCGACACGCGCCGCGGCCAGCGCGCCCTGCGCAGCCTCGTCGCCGCGGAACCGCGCCACCAGCATGCCTGCCGGGCGACCGCCGACCAAGACGGGGACCGTCGCGGTCGTCTGTCCGGCGGCATCGGGTCCCACCGAGACGGCGCTCTCGTCGACCGCGCGGCGCAAGTTCGGGTGCTGGTCCAATGACCAACGCACGCCGGCCGAGACGGGCGAAGGGTCGTCCCCCCCGCTGTCGGCCACCAGGTACGCAGCGTCCGGATCCGTCAGCAGCGCGAACAGGCTGACGGACGTCGCGCCAAGAGCCCGCGCCACGTGCTCGACGGCCGCGTGGAGCTGACTTTCGCCCGTTCCGACGGCCAGCACCTGCGCCGCTTGCGCCAAACTGTCGAGCGCATCCGCCTCGAGGGCGCCGTTCACGGTCGCCGGCTCCGACGCGGGCGCGGCAACAACACGCGGGCGGCGGCGGCGGCGGCGCTCAGGACCTCCCGCACGGGGACGCCGGTCTGCGCGCCCAGCCGACGGCAATCTTCGAACTCGGGCTGGGCGCCCAGGATCTGGCCGTCCAGCGCCGCGACCTTGACGCGGACGGGGCCGTAGGACGTCTGGACCTTCGCAAACGACCGGGCCAGCACGACCCGGTCGAGCGCGCGCCGGCGCAACCCCAGCGTGGTCGACGCCGTGAAGAAAGCCCGCTCGACCGCCGCGCCAGTGGCCGCCGGCGCCAGCGCCGAGACCTGCAACGCCGGACGCCCCTTCTTCATGATGATGGGCGTCGACCAGACGTCCACCGCGCCAGCCTCGAAGAGCGCGTCGAACAACGGACCGACCAGCTGGGGGTTCATGTCGTCGAGGTTGGCTTCGATCAAGACGACGTCCGTGGCCGCCGCGACGTCCGGCTCCCCGACGAGCTCGCCCAGGCTCACCCGAAGGACATTGGCGCGATCGGGCAGCTCGCGCGTGCCCGCGCCGTACCCGACCGCCCGCAGGCGCATTGGCGGCAACGGGCCGAAGCGATCGACGACCGCCGCCAAAATCGCAGCGCCCGTCGGGGTCGTCAGCTCGCCCTGTCCTTCGGGCACGATTGGCACACCTGTCAGCAGGGCGGCCGTCGCGGGCGCCGGCACCGGCACCGGCCCGTGGGCAGTGCGCACGACGCCCGTGCCCACGACCGGCGGCAGCGATCCGATCGACGCCGGCGCCAGGTGAGCGATGGCCGCCGCGACGCCGACCACGTCGGCGATCGAATCGTAGGCGCCGACCTCGTGGAACGTGACCTGCCCGATCTTTCTGCCGTGCAGGGCGGCCTCGACCTCGGCGATGCGCAGGAAAATGTCTCCCGCCAGCGCCCGGACGTCGGCGTCGAGCCGGGCGCGCGCGAGCAGCCGCTTGATCTCGGCGTAGTCGCGATGGTCGTGGGCGTGGGCATGTTCGTGACCGTGGCCCTGTGCGTGTTCGTGGCCGTGGCCCTGTGCGTGTTCGTGGCCGTGTTCGGTGGCGCCGTGGTCCGGGGCGGGCCGGCGGGTCTGGCGGCGCTTGGGTTTCCCCGGCCAGCTCACATCGAAGCTGCGACCCACGTAGGCGCCGCGCGTGCGCCGGCCGAAGACGGCGCGCAAGCCGCGGACGCCCATCGCGGCGATCGCCCGCTGGACCACGGCCGCCGGCACACCCGCGTCGACCAACGCCGCGACGGCCATGTCGCCGGCGATCCCGGACGTGGGCTCGAAGTGCAGATGCACGCTCACTCTCGGATACGATTCAGCATAGCCGCCATGCGGCCCGCGCCGAAGCCGTTATCGATGTTCATCACGGCCACACCCGACGCGCACGAGTTCAGCATGCCCAGCAGCGCAGCGATGCCGCCCAGACTGGCCCCGTACCCGACGCTGGTCGGTACGGCGATCACTGGGCGCGCGAACAGCCCGCCGACCACGCTGGGCAAAGCCCCTTCCATACCGGCGACCACGATGACGATCTCGGCGGCGGCGACCGTCTCGCGGTGCGCGAGCAGCCGATGCAGGCCCGCCACACCCACGTCGTAGATGCGCGCGACGCGGTTGCCGGACAGCTCGGCGGTGACGGCAGCCTCCTCTGCGACGGGAACGTCCGACGTGCCGGCGCTGATGACCGCGATGACTCCCCGTCCTTTGTCGGCCGGTGGGTTCTCGCCCACGACGACGATTCGTGGCAGCGCCAGATACCGCGCGCCGGGGACGTCGGCGACGACGACCGCTGCCGCCTCCGGCGAGACGCGGGTGGCGAACACCGCCGCGCCGCCGGCAGCCAATTCCTTGAGGATCGCCGCGATTTGCTCGGGGGCCTTACCGGTCCCTAGCACCACCTCGGGAAAGCCCGTGCGCAGGTGCCGGTGGGTGTCGACGTGCGCGAAATCGAGCGCCCGGAACGGCAGGTCGCGCAGCGCCGCCATCGTGTCGTCGACGGTGGCGCGCCCGGCCTGCACGTCTTCCAGCAGCACCCGCAGCCGTTGAGGATCCATGCGGACCCCCACCTTACCACTACGTCAGGGAGCGGGGGCGGAGTCGCCGCCGCCGGACGCCAGCACGGCGCGCACTTCGCCGACGAAGGCATCCACCGAGAACGGTTTGCGCACGAAACCCTGCGCCCGCGCCGGGCGGGGCGTCGCCATCGCGCTCAGCACGATGACGGGCACGCCAGCCAGCCGGGATTCGGCGGTCATTCGCGCCAGGACCTCCCACCCGGACACCATCGGCATCAGCAGGTCGAGGATCACCAGGTCGGCGCCCGGCGGGTCGTTCAGCGTGAGAAAATCGATCGCCTGCTTACCATTGGAGGCCGGCACCACGTCGAACCCTTCGTCCTCCAATATGTCTTGCAGCGAGTCCCGAACGTCCGGATCGTCCTCGACCAGCAAGATGGTCCGCCCCGCCCCACTCATCCCGCGCACCGCATGTCCTGAAAGTCTGGCGGGCGGTTCTGCCGTCATCAAGCGAAACGCGTGGTAATTTGGTCCGGCCGGGTCGCCCGCTGATGAGCCACGCGTCGCGCTACACCATCCTGCGGAAAGTCACTGACGGCGGAACGGCCGAGATCTTCCTAGCCAAGCAGCACGGCGCGCAAGGGTTCGAAAAGACCGTCGTCCTCAAGCGCATTTTTACGACGTTCTACGCCGACCCTCAGTTCAGGCACATGCTGGTGGACGAGGCGCATGTCGCGATGTCGCTCAATCACAGCAACATCGTGCAGGTGCTGGACCTGGGCGAGGCCGACGGCCGGTATTTCCTGGCGCTCGAGCTGGTCGACGGCTGGTCACTCGACCGTATTTTGAAGCGCGCCAAGGCGGCCGGCGTTCAGATGCCGCCCCCGCTGGCGCTGTACGTGACCGCCGAGGTGTGCCGGGCGCTGGCTTACGCCCACGCCAAGCGGCGCCCCGACGGAAAACCGCTGGGCATCGTCCACCGCGACGTCAGCCCGCACAACGTCCTCATCAGCGAACAGGGCGAGGTCAAGCTGACGGATTTCGGTATCGCGAAAGCGATGAACAAGACCGAAAAAAGCCTGGGGAACCTGATCAAGGGGAAGGTCGCCTTCATGTCGCCCGAGCAGGCCGCCGCGGCGCCACTGGACGCGCGTTCGGACCTGTTTTCGGTCGGGACCATCCTGTACGCGATGATCACGCGCCGGCACCCGTTCGACGCGCCCACGGATTACGAGACGTTGATGCTGGTGAAAAACGGCGACTACGTGCCGCCGGAGACCGCTCGGCCGGGCCTGAACCCGGAGCTTTATCGGGTGATTCGCAAGGCGATGGGCAAGCAGCCCGCCGACCGGTACCAGCGCGCCGAGGACATGCTGATCGACGTCGAACAGGTGATGCGGGTGGCGTTCCGGGCCGTCGGCCAAACCGAGTTGCAGCGATGGCTGGCGGAGCTGGGCGCCAAGGACGGCGTGCCGCCGGTGACGCGCGAGGCGCCGCCCGAGCCCCCGGCCGCGCGGTCGACGGTCGGTCCGCTGCGCGCCGGCTCCGGACAGGAGTCAGGCCTGGTGCTGAACCTGGACGACGCGGAGGAGGTTCGCGCCGCGGACCAACCACCCCCGCCGCCGCCGGCGGCGGCGCCCACGGAAGTGATGCGAAAACCTCCCGCGTTCGCGCCAGCGGACCGGCCCTGGCAACGACAACCCGCCGTTCGGATCGGCCTGGCGCTGCTGCTGCTGATCGCCGGCCTGAGCGTGGGCGCCCGCTTGATGCGGGGCCGCAGCCCCGCCAGCGCGGTTCGTCCGAACCCGCCCCCGCCCGCGCCGCCCCCCGCCGCAACCGCGCCCACGCCGCCCGTTGCGGTGCCTCCAGCGCCGGCCGAGCCCGCGGCGCGCGTCGCGAACACGGACACCGCCGACGCGAGTCCACCGGGCGCTCCTGCGGCCGCACCGGTCGTCACCCCGCCCCCCGCTGGGACACGACCACCCGCGAAGACGACCGAGGTGGAGCCAGAGCCGGCAGAAGACAGCCTGCCCCCCGCCCCAGGCAGCGAGACGGACTCCAGCGCTGGCGGTCGCGGTCACCTCACGAAAGGACGGCCGCCGTTCCCCGTGCTGATCGAAAGTGATCCGGAAGGCTCGCACGTGACGACCGGGCGGCACCAATTCGGAACGACCCCGCTGACATTGAAATTGCGGCCGGGGAACTCGTACGAGCTGACCTTCAGCCACGCGGGATACGCGCCGGTGTCACGGCACTACCGCTTCGAGGCGCTCGCGCCGCAGACCCTGCGGGTGACCCTCAAGAAGCTGCCCGAGCCCCACAAGCCGCCGGCCGCACCCCAGGCTAGGCCGGCGGCGCCAGGGCCGAAGTCGTTCTTCTCGCGCTGAGCGATCGTCAGGCGACCGCCGTCAGCGCGTCTCCAGCATCAGGCGCAAGACCTCGATCGCGGCCAGGCGTCCCATGATCCGCCGCAGCTCGCCGAGATCGACGAAGGCGTGGACCACGCCCGCTTGCCCGACGGCCGACGCCCTCGAAGCCGGCCGTCCCGATTCGTCACTACCCGTTTCCGTTCCGCGCGCGTCATTCATGTGACCATCCTTCTGGCAAACCGGCGGTGTACCGCCCGGGGCAGCTAGCGCGCCATTCGTCGGTGCGCTGCCCTGTACTCCGACGATGTCAGCCGTTCGGCCGTTTGGCCAAGACGATCGAGCTCGATCGGTTTTCGCATGCATTCGAAACCCGCCTGTCTTCCCAGGCGGCACAGCTGCAATTCACGATCCGACCGCGCGGTGACGAGCAAGATCGCGCAGCCCGGTCGCGAATGGCGCAGCCAGCGGATCAGCTCGAGGCCGTCCATGCCTGGCATCTCGAGATCGGTGACCACCAGGTCGGCCGGGAAGCCCGTCAGCGCCTCGCAAGCTTGCCGGCCATTCCCCGCGACCATGACGTCGTAGCCTGCATCCGCAAAGTAGTCGCGCAACAGCTCACGCGTGAGGTCGTCGTCGTCGACCAGCAGAATGCGTGAACGTCCCATGCTGTCCATGGGCGACGAGCGTGCAAGCCGCGCACCAATACTTACAGGTGGCTTCCTGGAACCTTGTAGGTCCTGGCCTTTTGCCGCAGTCCAGTCCGGTAACGTGAAAGGGGGCGCCGGTGACGCCGCGTGACCTCAGCCACGCCAAATCAGCGGGATTGCGCCGCCCCGCGGCTGGCACGCAACTTGTTTGTGTTGGGCTGACGGGCGGGTGGGCTTCCGGTCCGCTAAACTCTAATTTGGAGGGCAGTCATGGATGTCATGGCTGAAGTTGGGTCTTGCTGCGTGGCCGAGGTGATGGGGACGGAGCTGTACACGCTCACGCCAGACACGGTCGTGGCCTCGGCGCGGCGGCTGGCCTTCGAAAACGGAATCGATCACCTGCTGGTGCTCGAAAACGGGACCTTGACCGGGATCGTCTGCCGCGAGGACTTGCGAACCGCCGAGCGGACGGCGTTCATCGGGGAGTGCATGAGCTCGCCGGTCCTGTGCATCGGGCCCGACACCACGCTCGACGAGGCGGCGCAGATCATGGCCGAGCAGCACGTGTCGTGCCTGCCGGTCGTGACCGGGGCGTTCCTGGTCGGCATCGTCACGCGGGACGCGCTGGCGACGGTGGGGCTGGCGGGCGAGCGGCGCCCGGCGCCCAAGCTGGTCTGCAGCGCCTGCGGGGCAGACCATGAGGACGACAAGGTCCGCCGGGATCCGCGCTCGGGCGGGATCCCTCTGTGCGTCGATTGCCTGGGCCGCACATCCGCGAACGCGCTCCGCCGCCAAGCCGACTGAACGCCGCCGCGTTGTATAAGCGCCCGCGATGCCGGTCAGCCGCGCGGGTGCGAAATTGGAAGCGGCGCTGGACCAGTTTCACCTGGCCGGCGCCGTGGCAGGCGCCCGCGCCGTCGACGTGGGCGCATCGGCCGGCGGCTTCACGGAAGTCTTGCTCGCGCACGGCGCCCTTTCGGTGCTGGCGGTCGACGTGGGCCGCGACCAGCTTCACCCGTCGCTGCGTGCGGATGGCCGAGTCACGGTCCTGGAAGAGACGGATTGGCGGCGCCTGTCCCTGAACGAAGCTGAAGGGCCATTCGATTTCTTCACGGTGGATGTGAGCTTCGTCTCTGCCCGTAACATGCTGAGGGGCCTGGCGTTTCGTTTACGCCCCGGCGCCCAGGGGGTCGTCCTGGTGAAACCTCAGTTCGAGCTCCCCGATCGCCAGGTCAAGGGCGGCGAGGTGCGCGACCAAAACCTGCGCCAGGCGGCCGTCGATCGGGTCCGCAAGCGCGGCCAGGCGCTGGGCTTCCAGCTGGTCGCCGACGTGGACTCGCCCGTCGCGGGGCGCGAAGGGTCGATCGAGATCCTGGCCCATTTGAAGTTCGACGGGCGTTCGGCTCGGCTGCCCGCGCCGGGCGAGCGCCGGCCGCACCAGCCGCGCGCCCGCCGGACCGCGGCTGGACCGGAGGCGCTGCGCTGGTTCGCGGTGGTCGCGCCCGGGCTGGAGCCGGCAGCCGAACAAGAGGTCCGCGCGCTGGAAGGCGCCACGGAGGTGACAGCGGTCGCGGGCGGCGTCGAATGGACGGCGCCTGTGCTGGGCGGGCTGGACGCAAACCTGTGGCTGCGCACCGTCACCCGGGTTCTGGCACGCGTCGGAAGCGTCGAGGCCCGCGAGTTCGGCAAGCTGCGCCGGCGCGGGGCGGGCCTTCCCTGGGACCGGTTTTTGGCCCGCGGCGCCGTGGTCAGCATCCGCGCCAGTACCACGCGTTGCCGTCTCTACCACACGGGCGCGCTGGTCGAGACCGCCGCCCTGGCGATCGCGGACGCGGTGCCCGGGGTCCGCGTCGCCGCCAAGGACGAGGACCAGGCCACCGCAGCGGTGCTGATACGCGGCGAGGCGGATCGCTTCACGTTCAGCGTCGACGCCTCCGGCGAGCGCCTGCACCGGCGCGGGGCCCGCATCGAGGTGGGGGCGGCGCCCATGCGCGAGACCTTGGCGGCCGGCCTGTTGGCGCTGGCGGGATGGGAGCCCAACCAGGCTCTTTGCGATCCGGTCTGCGGCGCCGGGACGATCGCGATCGAGGCGGCGCTGCAAGCCGTGGATCGGGCGCCAGGGCTGGATCGAGAGTTCGCGCTGGAGGACTGGCCGCTGTTCGCCGCATCCGGCGACGCGGCCGCCTCCGTACGCGAACGGGCGCGCGCCCGCGTCCGGCCGGCGGCGCCGGCACCGATCACCGCCTCCGATCGCGATCCGTCGGTGATCGAAAGCGCCGCCCGGAATGCGGCGCGCGCCGGCATCGCCGAACAGATCGCGTTCGCTTGCCGCGATCTGGGCGACGCGCGACCGCAGCCCGGGCAGGCCGGGCTGGTGATTGCCAACCCACCTTATGGGCGGCGGCTCGGCGATCCGCGCGCGGCGGTGCGCGTCTATCGCGATCTGGGACGGCTCCTGCGCGCGCACTTTCGCGGGTGGCGCGCCGCCATCGTCGTGCCGGCGCGGCTGCCCGGCGCGGGCGATGCCCTGCGGCTGACCCTCCCCGACCACCACCGCTTGCGCAACGGCGGGCTCCCGATCGAGCTGCGCGTCGGATCGATCACTTGATCGGCAATTCCAGCTGCGCGCGCGGAGGCTCCCGAGCCGACTTGCCGACTGCCTTCGGCGCTTCCGCCAGCGAGCGGGCGTTGTCGCCCATCGCGGCGTGCGGACGGAAGCCGTGGCGCGCCGCCGAGGTATCGAAGAGCGCCTGGATCGCCTGCGCGTACGTCCCCTCGCCGCGCCCGCGCACGCCGAACCGCGAATCGTAAAGCTGGCCGCCGCGCGTTTCGCGGACCCGATGCAGCACCCGCTCGGCCGACAGCGGCAGCGCCGCCCGCAGTCGCTCCTCGAAGACGGCCTTCACCGAGCCAGGCAGGCGCAGCAACACGTGGCCGGCCGACCGCGCACCCGCGTCGTGCGCCGCCTTCAAGATGCGCGGGATGTCTTGGTCGTTGAGCCCCGGGATGATCGGCGCGACGTTCACACCGACGGAGATCCCCGCGCGCGCCAGCTTCTCGATCACGCGCAGCCGCCGCGCGGGCGCCGGCACGTACGGTTCGATGGCGCGCGCCTTGTCGGCGTCCCAGAACGGAATGCTGACGGTGACGTGCGCCGAAGCGACGGCGCCCAGACTGGCCAGCACGTCGATGTCGCGCTCGACCAGCGCCGACTTCGTGATGATGGCCGCCGGGTTCGCACGCTCGACGCACACCTCGAGGCAACCGCGCGTGAGGCGGTATGACGCTTCAAGCGGCTGGTAGCAATCGGTGACGCCGCTGAAGACCACCGTCTCGCGGCGCCAGCTCTTGCGGGCGAAGGCGGCGCGCAGCAAGGCCGGCGCCTCAGGCTTGATGACGATCTTCCGATCGAAGTCGGTCCCAGCGCCGAAGCTGAGGTACTCGTGCGACGGGCGCGCGTAGCAATAGGCGCACGCGTGAAAACAGCCGCGGTAAGGATTGACGCTCCAGGTGAATCCGACGTCGGGGCTGTCGTTCTTCGACAGGATGTTGCGCGTGCCGTCGGCAAACACCTGCAGCCGCACCTCGGGAACGCCCTCCAGATATTCGACTTCGGTGGTCGCCCATGGGTTCGGCGGATTCGAGATCGCCACCGGCAGCACCCCAAAAGTTTGGCACTGAACCGATGTTCAGTCAAGCGCCGGCGCGATCAATCAAGTAGTGTTCCGCGGCTTTTGTCATGGCAGGCCCCCCCGACCCCTCTTCGAACCGCTTCGCGCGATTGGCCGCGCTTCCCCCTTATGTGCTCGCCGCCGTCGACGAGCTGAAGTCGCGGCTGCGCGCCGAGGGGCACGATGTCTTCGACTTCGGTCTCGGCAACCCGGACGGGCCCAGCCCGCGCGCGGTGATCGAACGGCTGACGACGGAAGCGCAGCGGCCCGGGAATCAGCGCTACATGCCGTCGCGCGGCCTACCGGAGGTGCGACGCGCGATCTGCGACTGGTACCAGCGCCGCTACGGCCAGACGTTCGACCCCGAGACGGAAGCGGTGGTCACCCTCGGCGCGAAGGAGGGGCTGGCGCACCTGCTGCTGGCCATCGTCGGACCCGGGGATTGCGTGCTGTCGCCCGACCCCTGCTACCCAATCCACCGCTACGGCGTGATCATCGCCGGCGGCGAGCCCGTGCCGGTGGCGACCGGCCCCGGCCTCGATCCCTACGGCGAGATCGAGGCGGCCCTGGCGCGGTCGCCGCGCAAGCCCAAGGGGCTCATCATCAACTTCCCCCACAACCCGACCAGCGCCGTCGTCGAGCAGAGCTTCTTCGAGAAGGTGGTCGCGCTCGCAAAGCGTGAATCGCTTTGGGTGATCTCGGACCTCGCGTACGCGGACCTGCTGCACGACGGAAAGCCGGCGCCGTCCATCTTCGGCGTGCCCGGCGGGCGAGACGTGGCGGTCGAGTTTTTCACCGTGTCGAAGAGCTACTCGATGCCCGGCTGGCGCGTCGGCTTCTGCGTCGGAAACCGGACGCTGGTGGGCGCGCTGGGGACGATCAAGGGCTACCTGGACTACGGAATCTTCGGGCCCGTGCAGCTGGCGGCGGCGACCGCGCTGTCGCCCCTCTGCGACGCGGACGTCGCCGCAAACCGCGAGCTCTACAAGCGTCGGGCGGCGATTCTGTGCGACGGACTGGCGGCAGCGGGGTGGCCCGTGCCGCGGCCGACGGCGTCGATGTTCGTCTGGGCCCCGCTGCCCGGACGGGCCGTCGAAAAGGGCGCCGTCACGTTCGCGGCCGAGCTGCTGGCCGAGGCGCGGGTCGCCGTGTCACCCGGCGTGGGATTCGGCCCCGGCGGCGAGGGGTTCGTGCGGTTCGCGCTGGTCGAGACGGACGACCGCGCGCGGCAGGCGTGCGCGGCCATCGGACGCTTTCTCCACACGCATTGACAAGCCGGCAGCGCTCAAGTAGAAACCTCCGCTCCATGCCTTCCGCAGCCACGCACCATCGCCCCACTTTCCAGGCGAACGACTCGTTCGTCCACGGCTGGCACATCGCCGACGTCGAGGGTCAGACCCTTGGCCGCGCCGCCACCAAGATCGCCGACATCCTGCGCGGCAAGCACCGCCCGACGTACACCGCGCATGCCGACGCCGGTGACTTCGTGGTGGTCATCAACGCCGACAAGGTTCGCCTGACCGGGAAAAAGTGGTCGGGCAAGCTGTACCGCGATCACTCGCTGTTCCCCGGCGGCTTGCGCACGCAGACCGCGGAGCAGCTGGTCAAGCGCCACCCCGAGGACCTGGTCCTCCGCGCCGTGTGGGGCATGCTGCCCAAGGGCCCGCTCGGCCGCCGCATCTACAAGAAGCTCAAGGTCTACGCCGGCCCGAACCACCCGCACGCCGCGCAGCAGCCCAAGCCCGTCAAGTTCGCCTAGGAGCACCCGACCGATGCCTGACGTTTCGAAAGCCATTTACGCCACGGGCCGCCGCAAGCACGCTGTCGCCCGCGTTTGGTTGCAGCCGGGCTCCGGCAAGATCGCCATCAACAAGCGGTCGCTGGAAGATTACTTCGGTCGCGAGACCTCGCGCATGGTGTTCCGCCAGGCGCTGGAGCTGACCGAGACCTCGGGCACCTTCGACATCTTCGTGAACGTCAGCGGCGGTGGCCTCTCGGGGCAGGCCGACGCGATTCGCCACGGCATCTCGCGCAGCCTGATCAAGATCGACCCGACCTACCGGCCCGCCCTCAAGAAGGCTGGCTATCTGACGCGCGACGCGCGCCAGAAAGAGCGCAAGAAGTACGGCCAGCGTGGCGCTCGCGCCCGCTTCCAGTTCAGCAAGCGCTAAAAGCTTGCGGTGCGGTACGGTTGGGGGCCGGGCGACGATCCGGCCCGCTGGCTGCGCCGGGCCTGCGCTTCCGGTCCTCATTTACATGAGTAAACTGCGGGCCGGTTCTCGGCCCGACTTCGCCAGCGGACCGGCTTGTCGCCCGCTGGTCGCTCGGAGGCCATACAGAGCAACTACTCGCGCGAGCGGCCCAGCAGGAATCGGCCGACGCGGGAGGTGCGGAACCGTTCGCTGAGGTTGCTCCGGGTTCCCGTGCCGGGAACCGTCGCGGCCGTCTCGGTGTCGCTCGCGCCACGGCTGGGCGATCCCGGTTCCGTTTCCTGGGTCTGGTCGGTTCGGGCGCCGCCCAGTTCGCCCCCGGCCAGTCGCGCCCCGCCGAGTCGATTGAACGACGGGATCTCGGGCGGCTGGCGCGCCGCGATCAGGCCCCCCAGCTCTTGCACGAACGCGATGGCGTCTTCGCTGCGGAAGGCCTGGGCGACCAAGAGTGTGTCCAGATCGCGCGCCATCTCCTGCGCCGTCTGGTACCGCTTGTCGCGGTCACGCTCGAGCGCCTTGAGGACGATCCGGTCCAGCTCGGGCGGGATCTCCGGCCGCAGCTGCGACGGCGGCGGGATCTCCATGTTCAGCACCCGATAGAAGGTGATCTGGTGGTTGTCGCCTTCGAAGAGAGGCTGCAGCGTCAACAGCTCGTGCAGGACGATCCCCAGGGAGAAGATGTCGGTGCGATGATCGATGTCGCGCTGGTCCAGCGTCTCGGGCGCCAGGTAGGCGGGCTTGCCCTTGATCGTGCCGACCTGTGAGCGGGCCTGCGACGCACGGTACTTGGCCACGCCGAAGTCCAGCAACTTGGCGGTGCCCGTCGCGGTGAGCAGCACATTGGACGGCGTCACGTCGCGGTGCACGACGTTCAGCGGCGCGCCGTCGGCGTCCAGCAGGTTGTGGACGTGGTCCAAGGCGCGGCAGACGTCGTGCGCGATCTGGCACGCGACGCCGATGGGCATCTGCCGCCCCACCTCCTTGAGCACGCTCACCGTCTCCGCCAGCGACGGACCGTCGACGTACTCGAGCACCAAGAACAGCGTCCCGTCCGATTCGCCGAAGTCGTAGGCCTGGATGACGTTCGGGTGGTGGAGCATCCCCAGGATCTTCGCCTCGGCCACGAACATCCGCACGAACGACGGATCGCTGCAGTTGGCGGGCAGGATTCGTTTGACGACCACCGTGCGCTGGAAACCACCCGGACCGGTGGCGCGCGCCTTGAAGATCTCGGCCATTCCACCGGTGCCGAGCTGCTCGATGAGCTCGTACCGGCCGAGCCGCTCGTTGGGCGTCGCCTTGCCCTGCTCCAGTGCTCCCCCAGCCGACATCATCCGCCGCCGATCAACTGCTGTGACGCTCGACCTTCTCGATGAGGTCCGCAATCTCGACCGGCTTGGTCACATAGCCGGCTGCGTCCAGGTCTTCGACGGCGAACGCGATCTGCGCGCCTGCCGACATGAGGACCACGGGGATTTTCGCCAGCTCGGCCCTGCGCTTTTGCAGCCGGCGAAAATCCCACCCATTCATGATGGGCATCATCAGGTCCAGCAGGATGATCTGGCAGGCGTCCGGCTCCGCCTCGAGAATTTTCAGCGCCTCGGCACCATTGGGCGCCTGCAGGACGCGGTAGTCCTCTTGTTCCAGCAGGGCGGCCAACGCGTCACGCTCGTCGTCGTCGTCCTCGACGAGCATGACGGTCTTGCGAGGGCTCTTCTCGATGGCCATGGCGGAAGCCGGCTCGACGGTCACTTGCCGGCGGCGGGCTCCCCCGCCTTGTCATGGGCTTTCTTGGACTTGACGCCGGCCTTCTCGATGTCGTTGCCGGACTTCTCCATCTGCTTCGCCTCGTCGCCTCGCTCCTCGCCGGCCTTCTCAATCGCGGCGCCCTTCTTCTTGGTGGCCTTTCCGGCCGCTTCCTCGTGCTTGTTGTCGTTCTTCTTGCCGGCCTCTTCCTCGGCCTTGCCCTTCTTCTCGAGCTTGGCGCCCTTGGCCTTTTCGGCGTCGGCGGCCTTCTCTTCGGCATTGCCCTTCTTCTCGATCTTGTTGCCTTCCTTTTCGCCGGCACTCTGGGCGGCACGAACGGGACCGGCCAGCAGCAACGCGACGACGGGCAACGACAGGCGAATCAGCGAACGGGTCGACAAATGGATCATGGGGACCTCCGGTTTGAATTCACACGCGAACCCCAGCCGGGCGGCTCACCTCCACGAAGCTAGATCCCCTTCGCGGAAGAACCAGGGGTTCGCTTAGGGAGTTGTCGCCAGACCGCTCACCACAAGCAGCGAGCGCCGAGGGCGGCAATCGCCGCCGGTGCGCGCCGGCCAGCCCGCCCGCCAGTCTTAGCCCACCCGGTGGACTAAGACAGGGCGATCAACGACCCGCGAACGGGCCGGGCAGCAGCGGGCGGTCCAGGATGCGCTGGGAGCGGATGTAGCGTTCCAACGCGTCGACGGCTTTCGTGTACATGGCGTTGGCGTAGTAGGCGCGGCCCAGGTAGTAGAGGGCTTCGGGGCGGCGCGCCACGTACGTTGCATCGTCGGCCAGCGCCTTGAGCTCGTCGATCGCGTCGCCGTAAAATTCCGCCTTGTAGTCCAGAAAGCCGCTCAGCAACGAGAAGTCCTGGCCCATGCCGGTCCAGATCTCCTCGGGCCACTTCTCCAAAATCTTGTAGGCGGTGGCGTAGCGGCGATCCCCGACTTCGGCGATGACCGAGGGGTATTCCTCTTTCACCTGATGGACGTATTCCGGGTGGGCGGCGGCGATCTGCGCCGGCACCGCCGGAGCGGCCAGCTGGTCGCTGGGCGCCAGCGGGATCTCGGGATCACGGTCGAGGCGCGTGGACACCAGGTTCAGCAGCAGGCGCGCGTGCTGCGCCTCGGTCGAATCCCCCGCCGCCTCGGCGCGCCGGGCCCACAGCTCGGCCTCGCGCGCCTTGCCGTGTGCCAGCAAGCTGCGCGACAGCAGCCCTGCCCGCGCGCTCCGCTGCGGGCCCTCGTACCCCTTCACCAGACCGGTCAGCCGTCCGTAGGGCCACAGCGGGCCGTACACCTTGGCCAGGTACGGATCGAACTTGGCGTAGCCCAACAGGTCGCGCGGTGCCGCGAACTCGATGCGGGCGTTGTCGTCGGTGTTTCGCGGCGCGGCCGCGGTGAACGACTCCAGCTCCTCCGGGCCGAGCAGCAGATAAGCCAGCGCGTCGTGCGGCGAGTTGAGCCCACCCCGCCGCGCCTCGGCGCGCACCGTCGGGTTCTGGAAGGCCCGCTCGAGAAGATCGATGTCCAGCGGCAGCGGCCGCATGCTACCCACCAGGATCGTGTCGGACGACAGGTCCTCGGCGGCGAAGACGTACACGTACGGGAACTCGTCGCGAACGGTGCCGTAGATGGTCTTGATGTTCCAGGGCGCCATCTCGTACAGCTGCGCCCACTGGCAGAAGATGCCATTCGGCGCCAGGCGCCGCTTCACGTCGCGGAAATACTCGCGCGTGAACAGGTTCGAGACGCCCGTCAGCCAGGGGTTGGACGGTTCGCTGACGATGACGTCGAACTGGTCCTTGCGCTGGGTCAGGAAATTGCGCCCGTCGCCGACGCGCGCCGTGACCTGCGGGTTTTGCAGGGGGCGGTGGTTGTCGTTGTCGAAAAAACGCGACGCCCGGTAGATCGCCGGCTCCAGCTCGACGACCTCCAGCGAACCGATCGGGTATTGCGTGATCGCGCCCGCCGTGACGCCCGACCCGAACCCCACCAGCGCCACCTTGGGCGGCGCCGGTTGATCGTAGAACAGCAGCGGCAACAGGCCGACCATGATCTGCGTCGGCATGTCGGCGTCGTTCGAGGCGTCGACCTTTCCGTTGTTCTTCAACGAAAACGTCTTGGCGTCCCACTGGTCGACGGTGACCGTCGTCGCCACGCCATCCTCGTAGAAGACCAGCTTGGGATCCTTCCAGACGTGCTTGCGAATCTTGCGGCTGATGTACTCGCGGGCGACCGACATCCGGAAGAATCCCGACGAGAAGCTGACCAGGTTCCAGCGGGGCAGCAGCAACCCCAGCGCAGCCAGCCCGATGGCCGCGGCCACTCCAGCGCGACGCTTGCGAACCGGCAGCTCGGGAGCGACCGCGAAAAGCAGCGCCGCCAGCGCCAGATCGATCGCCACCGCGACGTAGATGCCCCGCTGTAGGCCCAGCTTGGGCAGCACCACGAACCCCGACAGGAAAGATCCCACGATGGCGCCGACGGTGTTCAGCGCGTAGGCGTGCCCGACGTCGCGCCCGACGGACTCCAGCCCGCCGGCCGCGATCCGCATCGTCAGCGGGAAGACGCCGCCCATCAGCACTGTGGCCGGCAGCAGGATCATGCAGGCCATCACGAACTGACAGGCCAGGATCGTGTCGACGCCGAAGCTGGTCGATTGCAGCAGCCAGGTGAAGACGTAGGGCATCCGGTCGGTGAAGAGGTACGTCGCGCCAACCGCGACCGCCGTCCCCAGGTGCAGCAGGGCCAGCCACCGCACCGGGTGAGGCGTCCGCTGGCTGGCACGCCCGAAGAGCGCGGCGCCGATGCCGAGCCCGATCAGGAACGCCAGTAGGATGAGGGTGAACGAGAAGATCGACGAGCCCAGCAGCACCGCCAGCGCGCGCGTCCAGAGGACCTGCAGCGTCATGGCCGTCGCGCCCGAAACCGCGAAAGCCCCCAGCGCCGCGCGCCGCGAGCGGGGGTCGATGGCCGGCGGCGGAGGCAGCACCGGCCCCTCCAAGTTGGCGGCCGCAGCCGCGGCGTCCAGGCGCTCGTCGATCGAGATCCCCTCGCCTCCGGCGTCGGCGGGCAGGACGCGACGGGCGACCAGAATGGCCCCGGCCAGCACCAAATCGAACGACGCCGCGGTGACGTTCGTCCAGCGCAACCCCATGGTCGGCAGGAAAATGAAACCGGCGCAGAAGGCACCGGCGACCGCCCCGAACAGGTTCACGGAGTAAAGCGTCCCGATCCGCAGCCCGATGCGGCGCAGCTCCCACGGACGGGTGACGAAATGACGCGCCAAGAACGGCAGCGTCGCCCCCATGAGCGTCGTCGGAACCAGCAAGAGACCGGCTGACGCGATGAACCGCAGCACGGACAGCAGCGCGTACCGGTCGCCGAAGGCGCTCCAGAGCGTGCGATTCAAGCCCGGGTAGGCCAGCATCACCAGCGGCACCAGCAGCGCGTAAAGGCCGATGCCGGCCTCGGCCAGGGCGTAAGCGCGCACCGGGTTCTTGAGGCGATCGGCGTAGCGCCCGGCCAGGTAGGACCCCAGGCCCAGGCCGCCCATGAACGCGGTCAGCACCGTCGAGACCGCCAGGGTGGTCGACCCGAAGACCAGGGTCAGCATCCGGGTCCAGAGCATCTCCAGAATCAGCCCGGAGGCGCCCGACAGGAAGAAACAGGCCAGGACGACGACCCGCATGGGGGCGGCAATCTACCACCTTTGTGACACCCCTCCCTTGACGCCAGGGGCTGCCTCGTTTGGACTAAGCGCCTTCAGGCAACCCGAGCCGCGCGATGCCCATCAAACCACCCCACACGACGATGTACGGCGTCACCGCGGCCACCACTCTCGAAGGATTGCTCGCACCGGCGGAATCGCGCGCGGCGGACGACGCGGCGCTGATCGCGTCGGTGAAGCGGGGCGACCCCGGCAGCCGCGAGGCGCTCTACCACCGGTACAAGCGGCGTGTGTACGGACTGGCTCTGCGAATCGTTGGGCCTGGCGACGCCGAGGAGGTCGCCCAGGAGGCGTTCATCCGGATCTTCGGGGCCTCCCCAAGTTCCGGGGTGACGCAGCGCTGTCGACCTGGGTCTACCGGCTGGCGGTGAACGCGGCGCTTTCTCACCGCAGCCGGCGCGCGGGCGCGCGCCTGCCGATCGACGACAACCAGGCCGAGGCGGGCGGCGTCGAGACCCAGCCGGCCGTCGAACCGGCGCGCGGCGACGCGGTCCTGCGCGCCCGCCTCGAGCGAGCCTTGGCCGAGCTCCCCGCCGGCTATCGCACCGTGGTGGTCCTGCACGACATCGAGGGATTGGAGCACGAAGAGATAGCCGGCATCCTCGACTGTCACGTCGGCACCTCGAAATCACAGCTGCACAAGGCGCGCGCCCGCCTGCGCGCGATCCTGCAGGCGGGCGGCATCACGGCCGCGGCCCTTGAAAACGATTGAACCCACCCACATGACGGACCAGCAGTATCCCGTCTGCGCGATGTTCTCCGACGAAACGCTCTCGGCCTTCGCCGACGGCGATCTTGCACCGGCCGAGGCAGCCCGGGTGCGGGCGCACCTCGGGTCCTGCCCGGCGTGCGCCGCCGCCGCCGGTCAGCTGGGCGCGCTGGCGGCCGCCGCCCGCGGCCTGGATCGGCCCGAGCCGCCCCCCACTTTGTGGTTGGCGGTCGAGGGGGCGCTGGAGAAGCACGAGCGCCCCTGGTGGATGGCGCTGCGCATTTTCGGCGTGGGCGCGCTGGCCGGCGCGGCGGCCGTCTCGATCGCGGCGCTGGGGCTGGCGTCCTGGCGCACCCACCGCGCCGAGCAGGCCAGGGCGGGCGTGAGCGGCACGGGATCCACGGCCGAGATCGCCGCGCCGGTGGCGGTCGCCGCACGCATCGCCCCCGATCCGCTACTGGATGAAGCCGAGGCCGAGCTGGCCCGCGCCGCCGCCGCCTACGAGCAGTCGATCGAGAAGCTGCGGGCCTTGCTCGAGCGGGAAGAGCCCCGCTGGAGCCCGGAGGAACGGGCTCGCTGCGCCGAACGACTGGCCCAGCTGGATGAGGCCATCGTGCATTCGCGGGACCTGGCGCGCCGCAGCCCCGGGGATACGCTGGGCAGCGACCAGCTCTTCGCCGCCTACCGCCAGAAGATCGAATTTTTGGCCGAGGCGGTCCACAGAGGCGGAACCTTCCGGCAGGAGACGCGGCGATGATCCGCGCCGCCCTGTTGGTCACGCTGGGGCTGCAGCTGGGCGTGCGGACGGCCGACGCCAACGAGGCCCTCGTCGATCACCGGGAGCTGGTCGTCCCCGCCCACGGCGCCGAGCTGGTGCGCATCGACAACCCGCTCGGGCGGGTGGCCATCCGCGGAACAGCCCGCCCGGGCGAGATCCACATCCTGGCCGACAAGCACGCGAGCAGCCCCGAAGTCCTGGGGCGCCTGCGCGTCCACTACACGGCCTTCGAGAACGGCGAGATCCAGATCGACACCCGGGTCGAGCTGGGCGGGCGCGAACGGTCGCTGCCGCTGGCGGAGAGCGGCGTCGACCTGTGGCTGGAGGTCCCGCCGGACGTGGCGGTCCAGGCCAAGACCTTTGGCGGCGACGTATCGGCCTCCGGGCTGCGCGCCGGGGCCAAGCTCGAGACGACCGGCGGCCGGATCGGCATATCGGACGTCCGCGGCGGGGTGGTCACCCACCAGCTCCGCGGTGGCCAGCACGTGGCCGAGGTCGAAGGCGACGTCGACCTCGATGGGGTCGAGGGCGACCTGGACCTGAGGAATCTCGTCGGCGGCCGTGTGGACGCCCGGATGGTCGACGGAAGCATCCGGGCCGAAGACATCCGCGCCGATTTCGTGCGCCTGGTGACGACCACCGGCGCCATCGTGCTGCTGGGGGTGATGCGGCCGGCCGGCCACTACGACCTGCGCAGCTACGCAGGCGAGGTCCGGGTCGCCGCCGGGGACACGCCGTTCGAGTTGCGGGCCCGCTCGGCGATGCCGCTCGAGGCCACGGCGGTCGTGCTGCGCGGGGCGCGCCGGGACGGCGAGTGGCTCCGCGCCCAGTACCTCGGCCGGCGAACAGCGGCCCGGCAGCGTCCGGCGTTGCTCGAGCTCTCGTCGGCGCTGGCGCGGGTCGTGATTCAGCCGCTGGCCACCGACGTGCAATAGCCCCACCGGGCCCGAAGGTCAGGCGCCGCGCGCGCCGGCGCCGCCCGCGATTTGGCATGAAACCCGCGGCGGAGGTGTTAATGTTAGCGGTCAGGTCGACGGATCGCGGATGCGGATCGGGGTCTTTTCGGACACACACGCCAACATCGAGGCGCTCGAGGCGGTGCAGAGAGCTCTGGACGACGAAAAGGTCGACAAGCGGGTCTGCCTGGGCGACACGGTGGGGTACGGCGCCAGCCCAAACGAGTGCTGCGCGCTGATTCGGGCGCGCGCGGCGCACACGATCCTGGGAAATCACGACGCCGCCGTCGCGGGGCGCATGGATTATTCCTACTACTACCATGCGGCGCGCCACGCGCTGGACATGCACGCCCGGCTGCTGACGCCCGAGAACATGCAGTGGCTGAAGACCCTGCCCTACGACGTGCGCGACGGGGACGTCCATTACTGCCACGGCTCGCCGCTGAACATCGAAGAGTTCGATTACATCTTCGCGCGCGACCAAGCCGCGCAGTGTCTGGAGATCTGGGATGACCTTTCGACACTGACGCTGATCGGCCACTCGCACCTGTGCAAGTCGTTCGCGCTCTCTGCGGGCGGGGTCCACGAAGTGGTGGCCGACCGCTTCGAGCTGCGCCCGGGGTGGAAATACATCGTCAGCGTCGGCTCCGTCGGACAACCGCGGGATTACGATCCCCGGGCCAGCTATGTCGTCTACGACACCGAGCGAAAGCTGTTCGAGTTCCGGCGCGTCGAATACGACGTCAAAGCCTCGGCCGAAAAGATCTTTGGCTCGGACCTGGAACCGAACTTCGGGCATCGTCTGTTCATCGGCGTCTGACGTGCAGAGGGGCGTCGGCCTGGGGGGCGTGATCCTGCTGGCCCTGCTGGTCGGGGTCGGCGAGCGGCCTGCTGTCGCGGCGCCATTGCAGAGCGGCTGCGTCGCCGACGAGCCGGTGCCGACCCCGCCGCGCGACGCTGGGTGGGAACGATCGCAGCAGGTCACCTGGGAAGAGGTCGAGAAGCGCGGCGGCGTCGTCCCGGACATCGAGGAAGACGCCGGCCACGCGCCACCCGCTTGGTGGCGGTACCCGAGCCCGATCCGATCGGGCGAGCTGTTGGCCGCCGAAGCCAAGAACCCCAAAGGCCTCTACGAGACGGTCCCACCGGGCGACCTCAAGCCCGGCGACATTTTGGTGCGCACGCACGGCGCGGGCCTCGGCCCTTGCGGGAAGATGACCGTGGTGGCTGGCGCCCAGCACGACAGCTGGGTGACCCTGGCTCCGGGCGACGGGCCAGACCCGGCCACGCGCGACGCCGACCCCACGTTCTTCGAGGGCAAGGCAGTGCGAAGCGGCGTGGCTGCCTACCGGATTCGGGTCAAGAAGGACGACTCGCTGGGGCACGTTCGCGAGATCGAGCGCGATCTGCGCCACCTGGAACGGACCATCTCCGAGCGCCCGCCGCTGATCGCCAAGAAGGGCGGAGCGGTCGTCGACGAGAAGGTGCACGACCTCATCGACGAGTCCTGGTCGCTGGCCGCAGATCCGGCCTTTCACGAGGAGCAGCACGCGTTGACGGGGCGCGCGCTGGCGCTGGCCGCCGCTTTGGACTGGCCGGGCGCGCAGCAAGAGGCGGCCGCGGTGCTGGACGACGTGCTGCGCCGGACGCCGCTGCGGGAAGACGCCGTGCTCGCCCGCGCGGCCGTGTTTCTGCTGGCCGACGACGCCGAAAAGGCGCTGACCCTGGCGGAGGCGGCGACGGCCATTCCCGAGGTGCCGCCCCGCGTGCACTATCTGGCCGCCCGGGCGCTGGCCGCGCAGAGCAAGAAGAGCGAAGCGGCGGCGGAGCTGCGCAAGTATCGCGACGCACAGCCCTACGACGCGCTGGCGGCCCGCCTGGCCGACGCGGCGGCGAGGTCGGCCAACGTTCCGCTGGTGCCGGCGCCGCTGGCCACACCGGACGGCACCGGCTCGCGGCTGCGGTTCTCGGCGACGGCGGACAGGGGTGCCGTCGCCAGCGATGCCTACGATTTCGCCGTCGCGTGGCCGCTCACCTGGCGGATCACGGGCGTCCAGGCCTCGCCCGAAAGCGGCCTGCTTCTGGATTTCGAGACCGGACGCGTGCTGCGCGAAGACGGCGAGACCGAGCGCGGAACGGCGGTCGTGTTGGTCCAGCGCCCGCCGGCCGGCGCCGCCGATGCGCTGGCCCGCAAGGGGGCGCGCAACATTTTTCCAGACGCGAAGTTGAAGACGCTGCCGCCGCACCAGCCGGGAACGCGCCGGGAACAGTTTCGCGAGCGGGCGGAAGGCGCCACCCACCTGGGCGAAGTCACGACCGTGACGCGTGAGGGGCTGGTCTACTTCTTGGTCCTGAACGCCACGACGGCGACCTATCCCAAGTTGAAGGACGAGTACGCCGCCTTCGTGAAGAGCTTCGCCGCGGTGAAGCTCGCCAAGAAGTAGACGCGAGGCGGCTACTTCTTCTGTTCGAACATGCCAGTCAGCTTCGCCTGGCCGAGCTTGTTGGCGTTCACGTTGAAGCCGACCATGGCCGGCGAAGCACCCGGCGGAACGTCGATCTTGTCGACCTTGAGCGCGTACAGCGTGAAGTTGTAGTGGTGTTTGCCGCTGCCCGGCGGCGGACACGGTCCACCCCAGCCCGGCTTGCCGAAATCGGTGTTTCCCTGAACCGTCCCCTTGGGCAGCGCGTGTCCGTCGGCGGCGCCCGCGCCCTCCGGCAACGCGGTCGTGTCAGCCGGGATGTTGTAGACGACCCAGTGCCACCAGCCGGAGCCCGTCGGCGCATCGGGGTCGTGCACCATCAGCGCGAAGCTCTTCGTCCCAGCCGGCGGGTTCTTCCACTCCAGCGGCGGGGACACGTTCTCCCCCGTGCACCCCATCTGGTTGAACGAATACTTGGGGGCGATCGTCCCGTTGCTCTTGAACGCGGTGCTGGTCAGGGTGAACGAAGCGGCTTCGACGGCCGGTGAATGGGTCAAGCCGGCGCCGAGGCCGATCGCGACGAAAAACAAACCGGTTCCGATCTTCGTGGATGTCTTCATCCGTGCACGCTCCTTCGAGTTTGCGAGCACGGTAACAATCCAAGCTCGGCCGTCAAGACAATGTCACCGCGGCCCGAGCTGCCCTGAATAGCAAACGGGGGGCCTAAAGAGGCCCCCCCGTGTGTGACGCCGACTGATTGTTTCGATCTCGCCCCGTCGTCCCGAGCACCATGAGGGTCAGAATTCCTCGCCGTTCCCTAACACCTTTTCCCCAGCTCCCTCGGCGAAGAAGGCGGACCGCACAGTCAGTTCATTGCATCACCATGGACGAACGTAAGACCCGCTGCCGACCGGTCAAGACCGGGCGGCCATGCGCTGGTGCGCCCGCCGAATCTGGACGACCCGCGCCAGCACCAAGCCGACCGCACCCGCCAGCAACAGGTGAACGAAACCGCCCATTGTCGTCGCACTCACGATTGCCAGCGTCCACACCAATGACAAAACCACCGCCACCACGAACATTGGATCCACCTCGCCCCGCTCGACCTTAAGTTTCCACGAACTGTCAAAGGCAACGTGAGCTCTCTTTCGCCGAGATCAAGGAACGGTTCCGTCCCCGGTACGCCGTCCGGTGCCTCTTGGTACGCTGCCGCCAGCACACCAGGCGGCCGTGGCGAGGTGCGCCGATTCTTTCAGATGAACCTGGCGGTGCTGGGCGTGGCGACCTGCTTCGCGCTGGTCTACCGGTTCGTGAATGCCCTCTTCATCCTGTTCGTCGGGATCGCGATCGGGATGGCCGTCAAGCCGGGCGTCGAATGGCTCCGGCGGCGCGGCGTCCCACGAAGTGTGGGGGCGCTGGGCATCTACCTGGCGCTGGCCGGCGTCTTCGGTGGAGCCGCCCTGCTGGTCAGCCCGGCCATCACCGACGGGATGAGCGCGCTGGTCGCGCGCGGCCCCAAGCAACTCGAGAGCCTGCGCGCCGAGATGGCCCGCTCTGAAAGCTCGACGCTGCGGCACCTGGCCGAGGCACGCCTGCCCACGCCGGCGCCGTCCAAGCTGCAAGCGACCACGGTCGTCACGTACGGGGGCGTGCTGGGCCGCAACCTGGGGGCTGTCGCCGCCGTCTTGATCATGGGCTTCTACTGGACGCTGGAGGGCGAGCGCCGGACGCGCGTCCTGGCGCTGTTTGCGCCATTCGAGCGCCGGCGCGCCATCCTGGCGTTCATCGTCGAGGTGGAGCGCACGGTGGGCGCCTACCTGCGCGGCCAATCGCTGGTCTGCGTGACGATCGGCCTCATGGCGTTCGGCATCTACCGCGCGATGGCCCTGCCCCACGCCACGGCCCTGGGCCTGCTCTACGCGATCGGTGAGGCGGTGCCGGTCGTCGGCCCCATCGTGGGGACGACCGCCGCCGCCGTGGTCGCGCTGTCCGTCAAGCCGGCGCTGGTGCTGTGGGTCGCTTGCGCGGCGGCGTTCCTGCAGCTCGCCGAGAACTACGTGCTGGTCCCGCGCATGATGGGCCGCACCGTCGGCGTGAGCCCGCTGGTGACGCTGTTGGCCATCGCGGCATTCGGGTCGACCCTGGGGATCGCCGGCGCCGTGCTGGCGATCCCCATCGCCGCCATCGTGCAGCTGCTGCTTTATCGCTTCCTGCTGGGCTCCGAAGCGCGGGCCAGCGATCCCCCGTCGGCCGCGGCCCCCTCAGCGTCGTGCGCTACGAGATCCACCAGCTGACGCGCGACGTGCGCAAGCGCCTCTCGGTCACGGACGATCGCGCCGCCACCGAACGCGTCGAAGATGCCATCGAGGGGATCGCGTACGACCTGGATCGCCTGCTGGCCGACCGCGAGGGGCGGCCATGAGGCGCGTGGCCGTCGCAACGGCCGTGTCGCTGGCCACGTTGATGGCCGTCGTGCTGCTCTGGAAGTTCGCCGGCGTCGCCGCGCTGTTCGTCATCTCGCTGGCCGTGGCTGCGACCGTGCGGCCGCTCATCGAATCGGTGGAGCGCCAGCTGGGGCGCAACCTGGCGTTGGTGGTGGTGTACCTGTCCGGCATGACGGTCCTGGCCGTCTTCGTGTACGTCGCCCTTCACGGGTTGCTGGGCGAGGTGGACCTGGCCATCGATCGCCTGACCGGCTCGTACGGCGCGCTCACCGTCCGCCCGCCGTCATCCGCTGGTCCCATTCGGCGCCTTCTTTACGAACGGCTTCCCAAACCGGCGGCCCTCTATCACGCCATCGCGGCCTCCCGTCCTGCGGCGCTGTTGGACGCCGCGCTGAACATGACGCTGAACCTGATCGATCTGCTGGGCGGCTTTCTGATGGTGGTGGCGCTGTCCGCATACTGGAGCGCCAGCCACGAATCCTTCGAGCGAATCTGGTTGTCGCTGATCCCGGCGCCCCAACGTCCGCGCGCCCGCAGCATCTGGCGCGGCATCGAGGCCGCCGTCGGGGCTCACCTGCGCGCGGAGCTGGCCGAAAGCGCCATCGCGATGCTCCTGGTTGCCATCGCGTTTCGTCTGGGGCACATCCCGACGCCGATCCTGCCGGCGCTGGCCGTCGGTCTCCTGCGAATCGTGCCCTTCTTTGGGCCTGTTCTGGCGGCAGCCGCGGCCGCCCTGGCCGGTTGGGCCGTCGACGGCCAGGTGGCCGCCGTGGTGGGCCTGGCCACCCTGGCGCTGCTGCTGGGGATGGAACGGGGTGTCGCGCGGCATGTGTTCCAGGTGCACCGCGCCAGCCCGACCCTGACCGTCGTGGCCGCCATCCTGTTCGTCGAAGTCTTCGGGACGCCGGGACTGCTTCTGGCGTCGACGGCCGCCATCGCGGCCGAAGCGGCCATCGAGCGCGTCATCCGCACCCACCCGCGACGAGAGCGGCCCAACCGCACCCTGGCGCAAATCGAGCAGCGAATCGGTCACCTGCGCCGCCGGCTGCTGTCGCTGTCCGAAGATGAGGCTCTGCAGCTGGGCAACGTCATCGAGCGGCTGGAGACGCTGGCGACCACCGCCCGCGCCGCCGCGTCCGACCCGCGCTGAAGCGGATACAGACTCTACAGGCTGCGAAAGTCGGCGACGCCCGTCGCGCGCGCCAGCGAGGACATCGCGATGTCCAGATCGTAGACCGCCTGCAGGTAGCGGGTGCGCATCCCGAAGAACGCGACCAGCGCGTCGGAAAAGTCGCGACTTTCGGCCAGGCCAAGCGCGAAATTCTGAGCCACCGCCGAAATCCAGGCTCGGCCCGCCTTCTCGCCCCGTTCCATGCTGTCGGCTCGGGCGCGAGCCTCGGTCAGCTCGCCGTACGCCTTTTGGACCTCCAGCAGGATGCCCCCCAGGGCGGCGCTCTGCTGAAACCCGACCTCCTCGGCCTCATGGGCCAACCGGTGACTCCGCGCGATCTTGGGGCCCAGGTCCAGCGGGATGCGCAGCCCCGCCGCCACGCCGGCCGTCGTGCTGTTGTAGTAGTGGCTGTAAAATGCGTTCGTCGGGTTGTCGACCGTCTGCGCGCGCGCGAACACCGCGCCGCCGATCAAGATGAGGTCCGGGTACTCCTTGCGCCGTTCCAGGTCCGCCAGCGCCTGCTTGGCCTTGACCGCCGACTCCAGCATCTTGACCTCGGGGCGGTTCACGCGGGCCAGGTCCTCGTAGTAGGTGACCGGCCGGCTCGTGACCTCCGGGGCCTCGAAGGGGTCGTCGTCGACGTCCATCTGACCGTCGCCCTGAGCTCGCGTGCCGACCAGCACCCGCAGGCTGTCGCGCGCCAGCGTCTGCAACCTCTTCGTTTCCAGCACGCGCGCGTCGAGATCCGCATGCACCGTCCGCATCCGCAGCTTGTCCGTCACCGTCGAGCTGCCGGTCCCCTTCGATAGATCCTTTTCGATCTTCTTCTGAGCGTCCTCGATGTAGCCGGCGCCCTGGTCCAGCGTGTCCAAAACTTCCCGCGCCAGCTTGAGGCCGAAGTACGCCTTGCGGACGTTCAGCTCGAGGTCCGCGCGCGAGCCGCGCTCTTTCTGCCGCGACAGCTCGACACCGGCCTTGGCGGCCGCGATCCCGGCCGAAATCTTCCCGAAGTCCCAGATGGGCTGAATCAGCTGCACCTCGGTGTGGGTGAACACGCGGTTCCACGAGACGTTCGACAGACTGGCTTCAGGGGTCGAGGTGCGCAGGCAGAAGTTCGTGTCCGGGACACCGTACTGATTGAGGCACTCGATGCGCGGGGACGGCGCCAGCAGCGACAGCACGCTGCCGGTGGGCAGCCAGTTCAGCTTCGCCTCGGTCACCTGCGACTGCATGGCGGCGGTGGCGGCGGCGCCCGCCTGCAAGGACGGGTTCGAGTGCGACAGGTCGATCAGCTCCGGCAGCGTGTACTTCTTTGCGGCGGCCGGATGCGTCGCCAGAGCGACCATCACCGCCGGCCAGATCAGGAGCACGCGCACCGTCATGGCCTTCGATAATACAGGAGGTCGCTCCGTCGGGGTTTGACCTCGCGCACGCCCGGTGATACCGGCATTCCCAATGCCCACCGCCCGCGCCCCCCGGCCATCGTCGCCCCGCCGAACGCCGCGCGCCTCGCGGGTCGAGACGGCGCAGCTGGTGCTCCCCGGTCTGACCAACACGCACGGCACGATTTTCGGGGGGATCCTGATGCAATGGATCGACGTCGCGGCCGGTATCGCCGCCGGGCGCCACGCCCGGGGCCCGGTGGTGACGGCCTCCATGGACCGCCTGCACTTCCTGGGGCCCGTCCAGCAGGGCGAGGTCGTGATCGTCCAGGCCCAGGTGAACTTCGCGGCCCGGACCTCCATGGAGGTCGGGGTCCGCGTCCTGTGCGAGAACCAGAAGACCGCCAAGCAGCGCCAGACCACCCGCGCCTACCTGACCTTCGTGGCCCTGGATGACGCGGGCCGACCGCGCCAGGTGCCGCCGCTGCAGCCCGAAACGTCCGAGGAAAAGCGGCGCTATGCCGACGCCCAGCGCCGCCGGGCCGTGCGGCTGCGCGAGCGGCGCGCTATGCAAGATCGACAATGACCACGATCACGACCCCCACCCGCGACCTCGACCTGCTGGCCCGCCAGGCCGTCCTGGCCCCCGACGCCGGCCGGGAGCTGATCGCCGCGGGCGGCGCCGATCGCAGCCGCTTTCTGCACGGACTGGTCACGAACGACGTGGCCGGCACACCGGTCGGGCGGGGTTGCCGGGCCGCCTTGCTGACCCCCAAGGGGCAGGTGGTGGCCGACCTGCGAATCTGCGTCCGCCCCGACGACGTCCGCATCATCGTCGATCGGGGCCAGGCCCAGCCGGTCGCCGACGCGCTGGCGCGCTACGCGATCATGGACGATTTCACGGCGGCGGCGGTGCCGGACTTCGCGTTCCTGTCCCTCTTGGGCCCCGCGGCCGTCGACCTTCTGGACCGCGCCGGCCTGCCCGTCGGCAGCCTGGCGGAGGGCACTGCGCGCGACCTGCCCCACGCCCAGATCGGCGATTTCTGGCTGGTCCGGACGCGCGAGCTGGGGACCGACGGCTTCTGGGTGGGCGCCCCGCAGGCGGCGCTCTCCGGGTTGCGCGACCGGCTGACCGGGGCGGGTGTCCCCGTGCTGGACCCGGCCGCCGCCGAGGCCGCCCGCATCGACGCGCTGGAGCCTCGGTTCGGGGTCGAAATCACGGCCGACTACTTCCCGATGGAGGTGGGCCTGGCCGAGACGATCGACGAACGCAAGGGCTGCTATCTGGGCCAGGAACCGATCGTGCGCATCCGCGACCGCGGCCACATCAATTGGCGGCTGGTGGTGCTGGACCTGGCGGGCGCCGCCGTGCCACGCGCCGGCGACCTGCTGGAGAGCGACGCCAAGCCCAAGGCCGGCCGGGTGACCAGCGCCGCCCAGTTGCCCGACGGCCGCGTCGTCGCGCTGGCGATGGCGCACGTGAGCCTGCCCGTGGGCGCCACCTTGCGCATCCGGCCCGCCGACGGCGCGCCGCCCGTGGACGGCCACATCCGCGCCGAGGTCGCCTCTCGCCCGGCCCCAAGGTAGGTCGGGCGGAAGGTAGTCGGAAGGTCGGCCGCGAGAAGACAGGCCGCTAGCGGGGGGAGCGGGGGCGGCCTTCGTCGACCAGCCGGGCCTCGGAATAGGCGGGGTGGCCCGGGCAGCTGGGCGGGTTCAGCTTGCGCAGCGCGAGAGCGATCCGCCCCACGCCCGGGAACCCGTCACGCAATCCATCGACCATGCGGCGGGCCAGCGACTCCAGCAGGCGGTGCGGCTCGCCGGTGCCGATCCCGACAATCACCTCCGCCACCTTGCTGTAGTCGACGGTATCGGCCAGTCGGTCGCTGCGTTCCGCGGCGGTCCCCTCGAGCACCATCTCGACGTCGACCTCGAACTTGCGCGTGTGGCGCCGCTCGACCGCCGTGGCGCCGTGGCGTCCCTCGAACCCGAGCTGGGCAAGCGCGATGGTCAACATGCAGCACCCGCGGGCGGAATCAACCGCCGGCCGCACGAGCGGCAGGACGCTCTGCCGCCTCTTGCCGTTCCGCCTCCGCGTCCTTGCGCAGCTTGCGCTTGATGAGCTCGCGCTTGACCGGGCCGACCTGATCAATCAAGAGGCGGCCGTTCAAGTGATCCGTCTCGTGCTGGATGGCGCGGGCGAACAGCCCTTCGCCTTCGGCCTCGAACGTCTGCCCGTCGAGGCCCATGGCCCGGACTCGCACCCGCATGCCGCGCTTGACCGGTACGAAGACGTCGGGGAACGAAAGGCACCCCTCGTCGCCGGTCTGGGCCTCTTCGGAGATCTCGACGATCTCGGGGTTGATGAAGACCTTGGGGCCCGAGCCCTCCGCGCCGCCCGCCACATGGCCGTCGACGATGAACAGCCGCACGGGCGCGCCGACCTGGATCGCGGCCAGCCCCGCGCCTTCGGCCTCGACCATGGTCTGAGCCATGTCCGCGACCAGCTGACGCAGATCGTCGTCGACCGCCTGCACTTCGGCGGACCTCTGCCGGAGCTTGGGGTCGGGAAACCTCAGGATGGAACGCGTCGCCATGCGCCTTCTAAGATGACATCCTTGAAAAAGTCCCGCAACCGCCGCTGGTCGGGTAACGTCCCGCCGCTTCCCCCATCTAATCTTTCAGATGAGCCTCATCCGATATGCCGACGCCGAGCTGCCCACCGCCCACGGGCTGTTTCGGCTGGTCGTGTACCGTGACGCCGCCGACGCCAACAGCGAGGCGCCGAACGTCGAAGAGCACATGGCGATCGTCCGCGGGGATGTCGCGGGTGGCACCCACGTGCTCTGCCGCGTCCACTCCGAGTGCTGGACGTCGGAGGTCATCGGCTCTCTCAAGTGCGACTGCCGCGAGCAGCTGGACGCCGCGCTGGGACGGATCGCCGCCGAAGGCACCGGGCTGGTGGTCTACCTTCGTCAAGAAGGGCGCGGCATCGGCCTTGGCAACAAGGTCCGGGCTTACGCGCTGCAGAACGGCGGCGCCGACACGGTCGAGGCCAACCTGGCGCTGGGGTTCGAAGCCGACGCGCGCCGCTATGACCTGGCGGCGGCCATCTTGAAGGACCTCGACGTCCGGTCGATTCGCCTGATGACCAACAACCCGCTCAAGATTGCGGGCCTGCGCGCCGCGGGGGTGAACGTCGCGTCGCGCCTCGCCCACTGGGTCGGCGAGAACCAACACAACGCGGCCTATCTGGCGGTGAAGCGCCGGAAAATGGGACACCACCCGGACCAGCCCGGCCATCTGTCGGCGCTGACCGCCGCGCGCGCCAGAAAGAGCTAGCCGAACCCGCCCGACTTGGGCAGTCTTCGCGCATTCCCACCGTAGATGACATTCAAACCGCGCTGGCGCGGGTTCTCGATCCGGCGTTGCAGGTCGACCTGGTCTCGGCCGGCATGGTCGCCGGTGTCGAGCTGGCCGGCGGGCGCGCCGTGGTCCGCGTCGAGCTGACGACACCAGCCTGCCCGTCCAAAGACGCGATCTCCGCCGCCGTCGTCGCGGCCGTGGGGCAGGTTTCGGGCGTGACCGAGGTAGAGGTCCGGTTCTCGGCGCGCGTGCGCGGCAGGCCGAATCGTCCGGACAACCCGCGGCTGCCAGGCGTCAAGAACATCATCGCGGTCGCCGCCGGCAAGGGTGGCGTCGGCAAGTCCACCGTCAGCACGAACCTGGCGGCGGCGCTGGCGCAGCAGGGCGCGACGGTGGGCATCCTGGACGCCGACGTCTACGGCCCTTCGATCCCGCAGATGATGGGCACGCCCGAACAGGCTTCGTCGGTCGAGACGGGCAACAAGATCGTCCCGGCCGTCCACCACGGCCTGCGCGTGGTCTCGATCGGCTTCTTCGTCGAACGCGGTGGGGCCGTCATCTGGCGCGGGCCGATGGTCCACAAGCTGCTGCAGCAGTTCATCGAGGACGTGCTGTGGGGCGAGCTCGACTACCTGGTGGTCGATCTGCCGCCCGGCACCGGCGACGCGCAACTTTCACTTTCGCAACTGCTGCCCATCACCGGCGCGGTGATGGTGACGACCCGCAAGAGGTGTCGGTCATCGACGTCGAGAAGGCCTTGTCGATGTGGCAGCGGGTCGAGGTGCCGGTGCTGGGGCTGGTCGAAAACATGAGCGGCTTCGTCTGCCCGAGCTGCGGTCATCACGAAGAGATCTTCCTGCGCGGCGGCGGCCGCAAGCTGGCCGAGCGCGCCGGCATCAAGTTCCTGGGCGAGGTGCCGCTGCAGGGCAGCATCAGCGCGGCCGGCGACGTCGGCACCCCGGTCGTGATCCGGGACCCGCAATCGAAGGTCGCCGAGATCTTCCACGACCTCGCGCGCCAGGTCGCCTGCGCACTTTCGGTCCGAAACAGCGCCCCCAAGAAGCTGCCCGTCATTCGATAGCGGCGGCCGCTCCGATCGACGCGGCCGCCCGCGCCGATGACCACCGGCGGCCGGGGATCACGCGCCAGGCGCTCAGGGATTCGACAGGAAGCGCGCCAGGATCGTTTTCACGCCCACGGCCGGGAACTTGATCGTGACCTTCAGCTCGGCGCCCTGTCCTTGCCAGGCGCGCACCTCGCCGACGCCGAACGACGGGTGGCGCAGCTTGCTGCCAACCTGAAGGCCCGGGCCGTCCGCCACGTCAGCGTCGTACTCGACGACCAGCTCGCCCGGCTGGCGCCGAGCGCCAGGCGCAGCCGCCACCGAGGCGCGCGGGATCGGCCGATTCAGCGGGTATTCGGGCTCGTCGCGCGACCAGCGACCGCCCCACGGGCCGCGCCCGGCGCTGGAGCTGTCGGTGTACTCGGACGGGCGCGCGGTGACAATCTGCTCGATGCCTTCCCGCGGAAGGTCACGCAGGAAGCGGCTGGGCATGCCCGGCAACTCTTGCCCCGACAGGCGCCGGCGGCGAACGCGCGACAGGAACAGTTGCTGGCGCGCCCGCGTGACCGCCACGTAGCAGAGGCGCCGCTCTTCCTCGACCGCCGAGTCGTCGTCGACGCTGCGCGCGTGCGGGAAGATCCGCTCCTCGAGGCCGGTGATGAACACCACCGGGAACTCCAGCCCCTTCGCGGTGTGCACGGTCATCAACGACACCGCGCCCTTTTCGGGATCGTAGCCGTCGACGTCGGACGCCAGCGCGACCCGCTCCAAAAACCCGTGCAGCGTCGGCTCTTCGGCCTCGCGTTCGTATTCGCGCATCTGCGCCACGAACTCCAGCAGGTTCTCGATGCGTCCTTCGGCCTCCAGCGTCGCCTCGCTGGCCAGAGCGTCGCGGTAGCCGGTCAGCTCCAGGACCTTTTCGGCCAGCGCGGCCGGCCCCAGTCCCGCTCCCTCGGCCCGCAGCTTGCGCATCAGGTCCACGAAGGCGCCGACCTTCTTGCGCGGCCCCGTCGACAAGAGCTGCTCGTCGCCCGAGACGAGCTCCAGGGCCTGCCAGGCCGAGATCTTTCTTTCGTAGATGAGGTCGCCGATGCGATCGACGGTCGCCGCGCCGATGCCGCGCGCCGGGACGTTCACGATCCGCTGCAGCGCCAGCCCGTCGTCCGGGTTGGCGACGGCGCGCATGTACGCGATGAGGTCCTTGATCTCCGCGCGGTCGAAGAACCGCGTCCCGCCGACCACCGAATACGGCAAGTCGCGCGCCCGCAGCGCGTCTTCCAGCACCCGCGACTGCGCGTTGGTCCGGTAGAACACCGCGAAGTCGCGCGGCGCCCGCGCGGCCGAGAGGCCCCCCTCGATCCGCGAGGCGACGAACTCCGCCTCGTCGCGCTCGGTCTCGCCCTCGAACAAGATGATCGGGTCGCCCTCGCCCGCCTCGGTGAACAGGCGCTTCGGCCGCCGCTCGCTGTTCTTCTCGATGATCGAGTTGGCGGCGCGCAGGATGTTCCCGGTCGACCGGTAGTTCTGCTCCAGCTTCACGAGCTTGGCGCCCGGGTGGTCCCGCTCGAAGTCCAGGATGTTGCGGATGTCGGCGCCCCGCCACCGGTAGATGGACTGGTCCTCGTCGCCGACGACGGTGATGCTGCCGGTGCGCCGCGCCAGCAACCGGACCAGCCGGTACTGCACGCTGTTGGTGTCCTGGAACTCGTCGACCAGCACGTGATCGAATCGCTCGGCGATCTCTCCGGCTGCGGGCGTGTCGCTGGCGCACAGCTTCAGCGTCGAGAGCAGCAGCCCGCCGAAGTCGGTGGCGTTGGCGGCCGCCAGCCGCTCTTCGTAGAGGCGGTACGCCTTGCCGACCACGTCGTCGAAGTAGTCGTTGGATTGGAAGGCCGACGCGTCGGTCCCCTGGTTCTTGGCGCGATCGATGACCGACAGCACCTGCCGCACCGGGAACATGCGGTCCGGCACCTTGAGGTCGGTCAGCACGCGGCCGAGCAGGCGCTTCTGGTCGTCGTCGTCGTAGATGACGAAGTCCTTGCGCAGGCCGACGGCCGCGCCCCACTGGCGCAAGAGGCGCGCGGAGATCGCGTGGAAGGTCCCCACCCACAGGCCGCGGCTGCCGACGCGCATCCGCTCCCAGAGCAGCTTGTCGACACGCTCGCGCAGCTCGCCCGCGGCCTTGTTCGTGAACGTGACCGCCACGATGCGACGGGGATCGGCGCCGTCGGCGACCAGGCGCGCCAGCCGGTAGGTGATGACCCGCGTCTTGCCGGACCCGGCGCCCGCGACGACCAGCAAGGGACCCGGCGGGTGCACGACCGCCTCTACCTGCGCCGGGTTGAGCTCTCGCGCCAGCGCCTCCGTCGAGAACGGCCGAGGCTGGGGCGCGGCGTCCACGCTCAGATGGCCGTGATGTGGCGGCGCTCCAGGAGCTCCGCGATGCGGGCGATGACCTCGGCCTCGGGCTCGTCGCCGCGGATGCGCAGGTCACAGGGCTGCGTGCTGGCGTCGTTGGGATCGATGTCGACCAGCACCATCGGCGCGTCGGGGATCAGCGCCTGAACAGAGGTCGCGTCGGCCAGGCCGATCGCGTTGGTCGTCGAGACCACCAGCAGACCGGCGTTCAGCAGGATGTGGACGACCTCGCCGAAGCGGCGCACCAGCTCGGACTGGGCGGCGTCGACCCACAGGTCGTGGTCCACGCCCAGAAGAACGTTCTTGCCGTCCAGCATGTACGCAAAGCGGCCCGCATCGAACAGCGCCCGCTCGACGCGCGCGCGCGTACTTGTGCTTGCCGGACCCGGCCTTGCCGACGAACATGATCAGCGCCGCCCGGTGGCCGCTGCGCTGCGCGCGATCGACGGCGGTGACGCCGCCCGGCACCCAGTTGAAGTCGCGGACCCGCGCCTCGGCGCGCAGGTCCCGCTGGTCGTCGGCCACCGCGGCCGTGATGATGCCGCCGCCCGCCACGTCGTAGCCGTCGACGATGACGAACCGCCCGGTCGCCTCGCAGTCGGCCGACAGGTCGAACGCGATCGGCTGCTGCGTCTCGAGGACCACGTCGGCCACGTCGTGCCGACCGACGTCCTTCTTTTCCAGCGTGTGGTTCAACTCACTGGCGTCGATGATCTTGTTGACCTGGTGCAGCTTCACGCCGATGGCAGCGGTGCCCAGCTTCAGCTTGTAGTCGCGGTTGGCGGCGAACGGCGCCTTGCCCAGCCAGATCATGTTGGCGCGCACGCGCGTCGAGACCGTGGGGGCCGTCTCGGCGTGGCTCATCACCTCGCCGCGCGTGACGTAGATCTCCTCGCGTCAGCGTGAACCCCGTCGACCAGCCGGCTTCGATGCTGGTCCGCGGCGCGGTGTTGAACCCCTCGATGCTCTTGACGGTCGAGACCTTGTTGGACGGCGAGAAGACGATCCGGTCGCCGACGCGAGACTTTGCCGGCCTCGATGCGCCCCGCGAAGATGCGGCGGTCGTCCCCGTGCTTGGTGAACTTGTAGACCGCCTGCAGCGGCATGCGCAGCGGCTGGTCGACCTTGGACGGCGCCTTGGGCAGCGCGTCCAGCAGCTCGAGCAGCGTCGGCCCGTCGTACCAGGCCGTTTCCTTGGCGCCCGTCGCCGTCCCTTGGCCAGGTTGACGCCGTTCATCGCCGAGATCGGCACGAAGGCGCGCGGGCTGACCGCGCCGATGCCCTCGAGGAAGGCCCGGTACTCCTTCTCGATGGCGCGGAAGTGCGCCTGGTCGTAACCGACCAGGTCCATCTTGTTGACGCAGACGATCACCTGCCGGATGCCGAGCATCGACAGGATGTAGCCGTGGCGGCGGCTGTTCTCGCGCACGCCTTCCTTGGCGTCGATGACCAGCACGGCCGCTTCGGCGCGCGCGGCGCCGGAGATCATGTTCTTCAGGAACTCGATGTGGCCCGGGGCGTCGATGATGATGTAGTCGCGCCGCGCGCTCTTGAAGAAGCAGCGGGCGGTGTCGATGGTGATCCCCTGGTCCTGCTCGTCGGACAGCGCATCCAGCAGGAAGGCGTACTCGAACGGCTTGCCCGTGCGCTCGCACTCGCGGCGCACGGCGTCCAGCTTGCCCTGCGGCAGGGCGTCCGTGTCGGCCAGCAGCCGCCCGACGACCGTGCTCTTGCCGTGATCGACGTGACCGACGATGACGACGTTGAAGGTTTCGCGCTCTGGTTTTGCCGCCGTCTGTGCCGTCACATGTACCCCTCGCGCCGGAGCTCCTCGAGGCCGTGCTTGCCGTCCTGCAGGCGGCCCGACCGCTCGGCGACGTTGCGGAGCTGCCGCTCTTGAGCTCGATGAATGATGTCGTCGACGTTCTTCGAGGTGCTCTTGATCGGGCGACTGGCAGGGGCCGCAGCCGAGGCTGCGGTACCGGGTGCCGTTCCCCTGGTCGTAGTACAGCGAGACCGTCGGGATGTTCTCGCGCTTGATGTACTCCCAGATGTTCAGCTCGGTCCAGTCGAGCAGCGGGTGGATGCGCACGTGCGTCCCGGGCGCGAAGTCGGTCTTGAACTGGTTCCAGAACTCGGGCGGTTGATCGCCCACGTCCCAGTCGTTGTTCTTGTCGCGCGGCGAGAAGTAGCGCTCTTTCGAGCGGCTGCCCTCCTCGTCGGCGCGCGCGCCGACGATGACGCCGGTGTAGGGCTGCCGGTCCTCGAAGACTTCGTACTTGCCGGTCTCGAGGTTCAACTTCTTGCGCACGCCGGTGCCGTGCAACGTCGCCTTCAGCGCATCGGACTTGAGGCGGCCGCAGCAGGCGGTGCGCGCGACCGCCTGCTCTTCGGCGGA
This sequence comes from uncultured Pseudomonadota bacterium, assembly GCA_963737345.1. Lineage (GTDB taxonomy): Bacteria > Myxococcota_A > Polyangia > Fen-1088 > Fen-1088 > JADGRB01. The sequence goes on from CAVTSM010000003.1 coordinate 2,173,546, forward strand.
CATCTTGGGGTTCGCGGCGAACTTGTCCGGGAACGTGTCCTTCTCGGCCAGCGCGTCGACGTTCTGGCCGACGATCATCTGCAGCCGGTACTCCATGGCCAGCCGATCGCGGTACTGGATCATCTCCGGCAGCTTGTAGCTGGTGTCGATGTGAACCAGCGGGAACGGGATGTGGCCGAAGAAGGCCTTGCGCGCCAGCCACAGCAGGACAGTCGAGTCCTTGCCGATCGACCAGAGCATGCAGAGCCGCTCGAAGTGGCGAAACGCTTCCCGGAAGATGTAGACGCTTTGCTGTTCCAGTTGCTCGAGGTGGTCCATGGAGGAGGGATTATCCTGACACAGGTGCCGTGGGAGCGTTCATCGGCGAGGACGGCGCCCGACTTGTGGCCGGAATATACGCGGGAGGCCGTTCAATTGGGCGCCGCCAGCAGCTCGCGCTCAGCCTCGCGGAGCGTCTGCTTCCAGTCGGGATCGCCGGGAACCGCCGCCACCGCCCGGCGGTAGAGCTTGCACCGCATCGCCGATGCGGCCGAGCCGCCGCAGGTGGTCGCCGTAGTCGACCAGCGTCTGATGGCAGCCGTCGCGGTCGTGGACCAGCGCCGCCTGGAACAGCTCGGACGCGCGGTTGGTGTTGCCGGCGAACCCGTGCTCGAGCGCCGCCTGGTGCAGCGCCCAGTGATCGTCGGGCTCGAACGCCAGCGCCAGGTCGTACGCCTCGGCGGCGTCGGTGTGCCGTTCCATCTCGGCGTAGATGTCGCCGCGGATGGCCGCGATGAAGAAGGGATCGCCGCCGCGGGCGCCCGCCTCGCCGATGGCCTCCAGCGCTTCCAGCGTCCGCCCCTCCTCCAGAAGCACCTGGGCCAGCTTGGCGTAACCGAGGCCATAGGTCGCGTCCATGGCGATGACCCGGCGAAAGGCCGTCTCGGCTTCCTTCAGGTGGCCAGTCTCCAGCTCCGCGTCGCCCAGCTCGCGCCAGCCGTCGACCAGCACCGGATTCAGCTCGATCGCGCGACGGGCGGCCGCCGCCGCGTCGGTCGCGTGAATCGCGTTCAGCGCCTCTGCCAGGAATGCGTGCGCAGCGCCCAGGCCGTTGACGGCGGGCAGCGCCACCGCCGCGCGCGCCGAGCGGGCGGCCGCCTCCGAGGCGCCGTGCTCCAGTTCGTCCCGCGCGCGCCTGCAACCGGGCCAGTCCCTGCCGCATCGCCGGCGTGGCGGCGCGCAGCTTGGGCAGATCGCGGTCCTCCGGCTCCAACGCTGCCACCACGTCCAGCGCCAGCGCGCCAACGCGCGAGATCGGCCCATCGAACGCAGCCGGTTCCGGCACAGTTCCCGGCTTGTCGGTTTCCGCGCCCCCGTCGTCGTGCGACGGTTCGGCCAGCGCAGCCAGGGCCTCGCCGCGCCAGAACGCTGCCGTCGCCACCCGCGACTCACCGAGCAGCGCCCGCGCCGAAGCCGCCGCGGCGGTGTCGCCCCGTTCGCCCGCCAGCACCGAGACCAGGCCGCCGCGTCCAGCCGCGCATCGTCGTCCCGCGCGCCGATCGGATCCAGCGCGATGGCGTCGCTGAAGGCGCGCAAGCGCCCCATCTGGATCCCCGTTGCGGACCGCGCGCATCCCGATCGCCAACATCAGGGCCGGCGTGGGCGGCGTGGCGGCGCGCAAGGCTGCCGCCAGCGTCGCGTCGATCTCGGCGGCGCGGCCTTCCGGGTCCAGCAGCTCGGCGAAGTCCAGCCAGTGGTCGGCCAGCCCGGGGTCGCGCTGGCAGCGGGCCTCGGCCAGGGCAATGGCGGACTCGCCGCGCACCCCTGCTGCGGCCAGCTCGGCGCAAAGGACATTCAAGAACCGCAGGAACGACGTCCCGACCCGATCGACACCCTGTTCAGTGACCTCGACCACCGGCCATTCGCCGTCCCCACTGGCCTCTTCGGCATCCAGCGCGAACCGCCGGCCCGCGCGATCGACCACCGGCCACAGCCCGGCCGGCCAGGTCGAGAGCCCTGCCGCGCGGCGCTTGCCAGTCACGCGGGCCGCTGCCTCGTCCACCGTCAGCACGCGGGTGTCCGGCCCCAGAAGCCCACCGTCATGCGCGGTCAGGAACGCGGCCAGACCCGGCGGGGGCGCCATGCCCATGAGCGACTGGAAGCGCGCCACCGTGTCCGCCCCGGCGCCGCGAAACAGGACGGCGTCGGGCAGGGCGGATACCACCCGCTCGATCTCGCCGATCAAGGTCCGTGCCGGCTCCCTCATGCGGACGGTTTAGACCGGCGCACCCCCACAATCAAGCACGGCGGCATGACGTGTGCGTGGTCGCGGGTGCCACGCACTTTGCCCCACAAGCGCGGGCCCAGTTTCGGCAGTGCATCAATTCGCGTGTTCCGCTTTGTACGGCAACATGCCAAAAAAAAGCTCGCGTAAATCGGACGAGGCATGCGAAACTTGAGACGCTTTCCGCCGCCATCACCATGGGCAAAATCCTTCTCTGCGACGACGAAGAGTCCCTGTGCCGCAGCCTGGGCCGCGTGCTGCGAGCCGCCGGCCACGAGGTGATCGCCCAGAGCGGTGAGCAGGGTCTGACCCGCCTGCGCGAGGAGCGCTTCGACCTGATCCTGACCGACATCCGGATGCCGGAGGTCAGCGGGTTCGAGATCCTGGCGGCGGCGCGCCTGCACGCGCCCGGCACGCCGGTGATCGCGATGAGCGGCAGCGCCGAGATTCCCGACGCGGTGCGCGCCATGCACGCGGGCGCGCGCGACTTCCTGATCAAGCCCTTCGAGACCCGCACGCTCGAGGAGGCGGTCAGCGCCGTCTTGCGGCCAGCCGCCGCCCGAGCCAGAGCCGGACGCGATGGCCTGGCGGGATCAGCACGCACCTTGGCTGCTGGGCAACGATTCCGCGCTGCTGCCGGCGCTGAGCATGATCGCCAAGGTCGCCGACACCGCCTGCACCGTGCTGATCACGGGCGAATCGGGAACGGGCAAGGAGCTGGTCGCCCGATCGCTGCACACCGGGTCCGGCGCGGAAAAACAAGCCGTTCGTGCCGGTCAACAGCGCGGCGATTCCGGCGAACCTGGTCGAGTCCGAGCTGTTCGGTCACGCCAAGGGCGCCTTCACCGGCGCGACCAGCACGCGGCTGGGGAAGTTCGCGCAGGCGAACGGCGGGACCATCTTTCTGGACGAGATCGGCGAGATGGACATCGCCATCCAGGCCAAGCTGCTTCGGCTGATCCAGGACGGCGAGCTCTACCCCGTCGGCGAAGAGACCCCGACCCGGGTCGACGTGCGGATCCTCGCGGCGACCAACCGCAACCTGGAACAGGAGGTCGCGGCGGGCAAGTTTCGCGCGGACTTGTTCTGGCGCCTCAACGTGATTCCCATCGAGCTGCCACCGCTGCGCGAACGGCTGTCGGACATCCCGCTGCTGGTCGAGCACTTCGTTCGAAAGAGCTGCAACCGCCACAAGCGCGACGTGACCGGCTTCGAGCCGGCCGCGATGGCGAAGCTCGAGATCTATCGCTGGCCTGGCAACATCCGCGAGCTCGAGAACGTCATCGAGCGCGCCGTCCTGATGCGCGGCAAGGGGATCATCCGCGCCACCGACCTGCCGAAGGACATCCTGTCACCCCGCAGCATCACGCCCAAGAACACGCCCATTCCCAACCTGCCCGAAGACGGCACCGACCTGCGCGCCATGCTGGAAGCGGTCGAGGAACGGATGATCGGGGAGGCGCTGGAGCGGACCGGCGGCAACAAGAACCGCGCCGCCGAGCTCTTGGGGATGAACCGCACCACGCTGGTCGAGAAGCTACGCCGCAAGCGCGTCGCCTGAGCCGCGCAGCAGGCGCTGCCATAGACAGTCGCTGGCCCTCAGCGGCTCCAGAGGTTCGTCAGGTCCAGCTCGACCGCGTCGAACGGTTCAGGGCGCACCGAGACGTCGCCGTCAAACGTATCGACGAGGCGCCAGCCGTCCCCATCCAACCGGTAAACTTCAAGTGTCGTCGCCAGCGGGTCGACCAGCCAGAGGTGCTGGACGCGCGCGCGAGCGTAGTGCCGCATCTTGCGCGAGCGATCGATGCGCGCCGTCGAGGGCGAGAGCACCTCGCAAAGCCAATCGGGCGGCAGCTGGAAGAATGGAACATCGGGCACGTGCGGCATCCGCTCGCGCCGCCAGCCGGCCAGGTCCGGCACGATGACGTTCGGGCCGAAGTGAAGCTCCGGCTCGTCCAGGATGACCCAGCCGCCTGGCCCCGCCTTGCCCCTGTCGAACGGGCCGCCAATCTCGATCCCCAACCGACTGGCCGCTATGGCATGCGGCGATGCCGGTCGCGGGCTGACGATCAGCTCGCCGTCGAGGATCTCGCCCACCACGTGCTCGGGCAGCGCCTCGATGTCGGCATACGTCGCCGGCCCCGTCTTCGCCGTCACCAGCATAGTATGCCGTGGTTATCGGCCGCTCGCGCCCGGAGTTGCGCGCCGTCAGCGCGCCCACAGATTCGAGAGATCCAGCGGGACCGCTTCGAACGGCTCCGGCCGGATCGCTTCGTCCCCCGCGTACGTGTAGACCAGCCGCCAGCCGTCGCCATCCAGGCGGTAAACCTCCAGCGTGGTCGCGAGCGGATCGATCAGCCAGACGTGATGGACGCCTACGCGAGCGTAGTGGCGCATCTTACGCGAGCGATCGATGCGCGCTGTCGACGGCGAGAGGATCTCGCAGACCCAATCCGGCGGCAGCTCGAAAAATGGGAGGTCGGGCATACGCGGCATCCGTTCGCGCCGCCAGCCGGCGAGATCGGGAACCATGACCTGCCGCCCGAAGTGCAGCTCCGGCTCGTACAGGATGATCCAGCCGCCGGGACCGCCCTTCTCGCGACCGAACGGTCCGATCAAGTCGGCCCCCAGCTGACTGGCCGCCCAGGCGTGGGGCGAGGCCGGCCGCGGGCTGACAATCAGCTCGCCGTCCAGGATCTCGCCAACCACGTGCTCGGGCAACGCCTGGATGTCGGCATACGTCGCCGGCCCCTTCTTCGCGGTCATCAGCATAGTATTGCCCATTGTCGGCCGGCAGGGTGGCGCGGTTGCGCGGTAAGCTGGCGGTCGTGAACGTCCAGCTGTTCGGGACCAAGAAGTGCGCCGACTCGCGCAAGGCAGAGCGCTATTTCAGGGAGCGCGGCATCAAGCTGCACGTCGTCGACCTGGCGCAAAAGGGCATGGCCGCCGGCGAGCTGCGCAACGTCGCCGCCCGTGTCGGCGGCATGGAGGCCCTCATCGATCGCGCGGGGAAGCGCTACCTCGACCGCGGCCTCAAATACGCCGCGCCCACTGGCCCTCGCATCGAGCAGATGCTGGTCGACGACCCCCTCCTGCTGCGAACCCCCATCGTGCGCTCCGACGGCCGAGCCACCGTCGGCTACGCCCCCGACGTCTGGAAGACCTGGTTCCCAACGTGACCGAAGAGCAACCGACCCGTGACCAAGAGTTAACGTGCGGCAGACCCCCGCTCCGGTAGTCTGGCGTCAGAAGCACGGCACCCGGTGGGGCCGACGGGGACTCAGGGAGGGCGCGGAAGGCGAGGCCCCACCCGGTGCGCGTGGTTCAACTGGCGTCGCGGAAGCAGCGGTTTTCGCCTGCTCGCTCAAACGAACCGGGCTACCCTGTGGACGGTGCATCCTCTCGACCGTGTTTTTGTTCCACGCCCAGATGCAGAGATGATTGTCCTCGGCCGCGGCGGGGCCCTGGTTGACAAGCACTCTGGGATTGTCTTCGAGCTCAACGCGGTCGCAACGCAAGTCTGGAGCCTGTTGTCTGAAGGTCACCCGGCTCGCGTCATCTGTGATCGCATGGCGAGCCGGTACGCGGTGGATCGGCAAGTTCTCGAGCGCGATATCACGGCGTTGCTCGACACGCTCATGGAACGCGGACTGATCACGATGAGAGTCGCCGACGCGGACACTCATGCACGTTGAGGAATTCCGCGACCGCTACGCGCTGCGTACTTTTCCTGAAGGCGGAATCATCGTCGATCTCGAGACCGGCGCCTATTCGCGGACCAATCGATCCGCTACAGCAATTTGCGCAGCCATCCTGAAGAACGGATCCTCGCCCGAGGTCCAAATTGCGGCGGAGCTGAGGACGGACGTCGAGACCGCAAAGGGCCTCGTTCGACAGGTGATCGATGGACTCGCCGCGGAAGGTCCCCGGCGAGTCCGCCCAGATCCATTCATCTACGCGCTCGCCCCCGACTCACGGGGCTATCTCCTGTTGGCGAACGGAGCACCCAAGCTCTCAATCACGCGTGACGGCCAAGTTGTCAGCGCCGCCGTGCCGCCGGTCCTCGACGAAACGCACCTCTACGATTACCTGCGTGCTCTGGCGCCTAGGCTGGCCTTCCTTCGCGGTCGCTCCGTGATTCATGGAGCGGCCTGCGTGCTGCCGTCCACCACGATCGCGATCTGTGGAGACAGCGGAGCCGGAAAGACCACCACCGCGAGATCATTCAGGACAGCTGGCGGCCGCGTAATCGCCGAGGATATGCTGGTCGTCGACTCGACATCGCCGCTTTCCGTGAAGGTTGGTGGCGAAGCCGCGATCCAGGAGTGGGCTGCGGACACCGCTCAGCGGCTCCGCCAGAACGGGCGATCAGACACCGCCGCGCTAGAAGCGGCATGGGATGGCGACTCAACGGCCGTCCAACAGCTTTGGTTCATCGCTGCCGAAGAACGGCTTCCACACGAAGAACGGATCGTTCACGACCAGCTCGAGCCCATCGACGCGACGCTGACGGCCATGGCATCGCTGTTCCTCGGCGGAACCAGCCCGGACCAATGGCGCCGGTTTCTCGACCTATCAGCGGCGATCGCCGAATCGGTTTTGGTCTTTCACACCCGCGTACCGAGCGGTGTCGAACCGCTGGCTCGCGCAGCCGCGGCCTACATACGGAGCTCTGCGTCGTACGCGGTGGCCGGGGCGTCAGACGACAGCCACGCGTGACCCGCTGGGTGTGGCGAAAGGTTGAGACCAAGATGCAACGGCTCCCGGGCAGCGCCGGAATCCATCGCCATCTCGACGAGCGCGCGTCGATAGCAGTTCGGGCCTAGCGGAAAAAACCGGTCCAGCACTTGGATCATTTGCCGCAATCGGGCGCGCTGTTCCGGCGACCGCTCCCGAGCTCTGGCGCCACGAGACCGAAACGCAGACACCACCACAGCCGGGCCCGCCTTGCGCTTCGATAGCTCAGCCCGAACGGTCCACACTACCGCTTGAAATACGTCATTCAGCAAGTACCGCTCATGTCGTCGACGCGGTTAGAAAGGTCACCCGCGTCGCACAGGGGGCCCGTCGCGCCCAAGAGCAGATCATTCAGGTTTCCAACGGGAATAACTTTCGGCGCCTCATACGGGGCGTCCGCAAGGGAGGGCTGACGCTCAACGCTCGTGGATTCGCTCATGGGTCAGCTCCTCTAGTGTGGGCGCGTAGATACTAATCCCTCACGTCCTCGCAGCCAAGCTTCGAAAGTAAGGATCGCCCATACCTCCAGCCAATGGTGACCTGGGGTGGTGTTCGGTGACGCTATCACAGCTCGACAATATTGACGAGCCGCGTCAGGATCGATGTAGCGCTCAGAGATCCATTCATCCCCAAAGGCGCTAAGAGCCTGGAGACCCGCGACCTGAACCTTCCTAGCAACCGCAGGGGTAAATTCGGCCTTTCCAAACCTCGTCGCAATCGCCGGAGGCAGTATCTCCGCAAGCGGGCCACGGTGCAGACGTGCGAACGGCCCCGGCCGAGGCCAACATTCAAGAGGCGCGGCCATGGCGCACAAGATCAGATCCTTATCCAGATACGGGAATCGGTACTCGCAGCCGTGGGTCGAGGCGGCGACGTTCATCATCGAGACATTGCGAAATATCTCGGGAGCTGTAAGGCGACGCCAGACAGACCTCTGCAGGTTGGATAGGTTGCGCGGCAGCGACTGTCCGGCCGGACCGACTGACCTTGCAAGGTGCCGGGCATATGGTGTCAGCCACGCCGGGGGCGTGGCCATGCGTAGGCGGCTCAGGAATCCCTCGAAGCGCTGCGGAACTGACTGTCGAAGAACTTGTCGAATACGCCGAATTCTCTTGTGCGCGGTCGCTCCCGGAAAACAAACGAGCTCTGTAAAGGCGGCACGCCAACGGCGGGTCCTGATGAGGTCTGCGACGTAGCCTTCGACTATTCCGAGATTGTCGCCGCCCACCCCCGAGAGCAAGACGCGCGCCTTCGAATCGTTCGCGAGGCGGAGATCTCCTGCAGAGCCGCCCCGGAAGAGATTTCGAATTCCCGGCTCGTGGGGATGTGGATCGAAAAGGTCGTCCAATTCCGGCACGGTATCGTCCCATCGGACGATGGGATAGCGGACGTGCCTCGCAACTGCGTCTATATATGCCGATTCGTCGCAGGGCAGCCCCGGATAGACAGCCGCCGCTCCCATCACCTCGAACCTCGCCCCTGATGACGGCCGCCCGACTATGTCAGCCGCACATGCGATAGCTGACGAGTCGAGACCGCCGCTTACCTGAATGATGACGGGACGGTCTGGATCGAGGCGTCGCGCGACTGCCTGGAGAAACAGATGCCGAAACCGGGATTCGAATTCGGTCCGGTTCCCAAAGGGTGGTTGCGCCTCCACCTCGGGTTCCCAGTACGTCGATACAGTCAGGGAGTCCTGGGTCGCAAGCACAAACGCGCCCGCGGGGACCTCTCGCACGTTGGAAAAGAATGTCCTGCCTGGAGCATCGTGGCGCCTGATCAGATATTCCACGATTCGATGATCGTCGAGAGGTTCGTTCCTTTCGACGAGTTGACCAATTCGGTTCGATAGCCAGAGCGTCTGACCGGCAGTCTTATAGAACAGCGGTCGAACCCCGAATGGATCGCGCGCCGCGACGAGCTGTCGCTGACGCCTATCGATAATGATGAAGGCATAGTCGCCGACCAGCCGCCGCAAAAGATCGCCCCGCCAAACGCGGAATCCTTCAAGCAGAGTCGCGTGAACTCCGACGGTCTCACTCGTGCCGAGAGCTCTGCGAATGTCGGCGAGGTTGTCAATCCTGCCGTCAAGGAGGATGCCGACCTCTTCGATCCAGGCCGGCTCGGGCGAGACGACGACGTCGGCGAACGAGGATCGTCCGTCGAGGCGGACGAACATCTCCACAGTTACTTACCAGAAGACGAGGATGGCTCCAGGCTGACCGGTACCGCCGATGCAGAAGTCGGGAACGCCGTCGCCGTTGATGTCGGGTATCAAGGTGTCATTGCCCTCACCGGAGCTCCATCCGGTCAGCGGAATCAAAACCTCTGCGTTCGTACCGAAATCGTTCGGGCTAGGCTTCGCGCCCAACTTTGCGCCGTCGGCAATTGCTACGACTGGGCCGCCTTCTCCCCCGATGACCACGTCGGGTGTCGAGTCCCCGATCAACGAGAGGGAGATGTCCCTACCTGGGAGGCCTCCGCCCACGAACACACCGCCGTTCGTCGTGTCGGGCGTGATGTAGCCGAGCTTGATCGACTGGAACAGCCCGGTCGCCGGTGTTCCAAGGGCCAGATACACGCCGCCCGATCCGCCGAAGGCGTCGACCGTGTCGAGAATGTTGCCAATTCCGACGCCTGGGAACGCGCCGATTCGCCCGAGGTTTGTCAGCGTGACTCCAATGTGAGCACCGGCCCCAGGACCCGCCAGCACCTCGTCCGCCGACGAAGCGGAGATTGAACCATTGGTGCCGGTCTGACCATGAAACGTGTAGATGTGGCCATTGTTTCCCGGAGAGGTAGCGGTCGTGCTCCCCTCCGCGGAGACGACGATCGTCGTTCCGAGAGTCACGCCGTAGAAGTGACCAATGCCAACAACTTTGTAGCCAAAAAATGGCCTATTCAGACTGCTATCGCCATCGATGACAATCGACTTCGCGGCATCGGGCAGCGTCACGCTGGCAAAACCAGCGCTCTTGCCTGGAATTATGACCACCCGGCCGACGCCTCCATTGTAGTTGCGGGCCGGAATAGCGAAGTCGTCAACACCGTCACCGGTGAAGTCTCCGATACGCGCCAACGTGAAACCGAACAGCGACCCCGCGTAGCTGGCGTCGGTGCTGATCACGTAGTCGGCCTGCGCATCAGTGAGAGCGGCCGGCCAGTTCTGCCGTCCCTTGTAGATATAGACTTTCAGCGTTGCCGACGTATCCGAAATAGCCAGGTCTCCCTGCCCATCGCCGTCAATGTCCCCGATCTGAGCAACGGCATTACCAAACCCCGTCGTGCTTCCTGAAAACACGACGGAAGGAGCCGTGGCCCCGAAGCTGCTGCTGCCGAAGAACAGATACGCCCTTCCGGCAGCGGACGTCCCGACCGCGAGATCCGAAAGGCCGTCTCCATTGAGATCGCCGTCCCCCGAAACGCTCCTGCCAAACGACTCGTTAGTTCCGGAGGTGGAAGGAATCTTCGTCACGTTGAAGTGCGTCGCGCAGCAATTTGTGGCGCACGTGCACGCTCCCACCCCTGGGGTCGCGAGAATGCCGCTGACGCTTCCCGCGAGGTCCACAGCCTTCACCGCGAAGTAGTAGTTGTTCTCGATGTAAAGGCCAGGGACCGCAATCCCGTCCACCTGTCCAGCGCTCGCCGGTGCGCCTGTGTAGGGTACGGCGGTGGAAACGGCGAGGTTGTCGAAGTTGTTCGAATCGATCGGAACTTTGGCGTAGCGGATCTGATATCCCGCGACATTGCCGCCACCGCCGTCGGCAGGAGCGGTCCAGGTCAGCCGCATCGACGCTTTTCGGCGATCCAAGACCGTGACCGTCAACCCCGTCGGCGCAGCCGGCGGCGCGGTGTCGACGGTTACCGTGACGCTGCCGGTTCCGACGCCCGCGCCGGCGACGGTGGCTGTGGTTGCGACGATGGTCTGGACGCCTTCGGGGATGGTGACGCCGTTCAGTTGGGCGTGGCCGCCGGCGTCGAGGTTGGCGCTGCCGAGGGTGGTTCCGCCGATGGTGAAGGTGACGGCGGCGCCGGTGGTCACGGGTGAGCCGCCGGCGGTGACGGTGACGGCCAGGCTGCCCTGCCATCCGGCGGTCCCGGTGTCGTTGTCGGCGACGCAGGCGCTGCTGGTTGCGCCGGCCGGGCACAGGACTGCCCCGGCGGTCGGGGTCGTGAAGGTCACGACGGGCGCGGCCCCGATGCTGACCGGGCAGGGGTTCGGCGACATCACGGTGGCGTTGCCGGCCGGGTCGCTCGCGGTGACGACGAGGTCATTCTGCCCCTGGGTCAACGCGACGCCCGGGAAGGTGGCCACGCCGCTCATGTAGGCGGGCATGTCGTAGGTGGTGGTCGCGGCACCGTTGGTGACCTCGAGGACGACGAGCTTGTCGTCGGCGTTGAAGCTCAGATCTTCGTGCACGGTGCTGGATGACTGCATGAACTGGCCGCACACGGTGCCGACCTGGGTCACCGCCGGCGGGGTCGTGTCGACCCAGACGTCGTCGGCGGCGCTGATCCCGAAGGCGTTCGCGTTGGCGTTCGAGGTGACGGTCACGGTCAGCGACGGTCGCGGCGGCCAGGCTGCCGTCGGCGTTCTCGGTGCTCTCCGGCAAGGTCACGCCCGGGAACTTCACGACGTTCGGGAAGCCCGTCGGGCAGTTGTCGCCGGCAACGGCGACGGCCGTCGGGACCGTCGCGCCGAGCTGCACGAGCGTCCCGCCCTGCTGGCCAACCTTCAGGACGGCAGTTCCGACGGTGTCCGTGCAGGCGACGACGTTCACCTGAGCGCCGGCGGTATTCGGGTCCAGGTCCTTGTTTCCGACCGGCGCGCTGGCGGCCAGGATGTGCTTCGTCTTGTCAGTGAACGTCGGCGCGTCCGAAGCGGGCGCGATGATCTGCACGCTCGGCAGAGCGGACACGCAAGTGAGGCCGGTGATGGTCTGCGATGTCGGATTGCCCGGCCGCATCCTTCAGCGTGACGGTCAGGTTGGAAGCCGACGCGCTGGGGCACGGGATGTTCAGGCAGGACGGCGCGTTCGACGGCGGCCATCGCCATGCAGGTCGGCGTGGCCGACGACCCGACTGTCACGCAGAAGTTGGTGGGGTTGGCGCCCAAGCGTGCTGCTCGCGGCCGCGGCGTCCGTCGACGTGGTCTGCCCGCAGACGGGGACCGTCGAACCGACCACGAACTGTCCCGAGGCTGGGCTGTTCACGGTCAGGTCCGGCGCCGTCGTGTCGACCGGGAAGGTCGCCTTCGTCGACATGCTGGAGATGCCGTTCTTGTTCGTGCAAGTCGCGACCATCTCCCAGTTTCCGTCGGACGGCAGCGTCGCCGTGAAGGTGGCGGTGCCGCCCATGGCGGTCGCGTTCAGCGTCGTGAGGGCCGCCGCGGAGCCCTGTTTGTCGACCGCCAGCGTGACGGGCTGGCCGTCCTCGGCGCTGGTCTGCACCTTGAAGGTCGCCTGGTAGTTCGACCCGGTCGAGCTGATGCGGTCTCCGCCGTCGGAGACTGCGACGCCGTTCAGCGCGGGGTGCGTCGTGCTGATCACCGGCTGGCTGATCGCGCAGGTCGGCGGGTTGTCCGAGCAGCTCACGGTCACCGTTCGGGTCACGTTGCATGGCGCCGTGCTGGGGTACTGGATCGACAGCGACTGTGCCGTGCTGGTCGTCGCCAGTTGGACCGCGAACGAAGCGACACCGCCGTTGACGGTCGACGCCTTCAGCAGATTGGTGCCGTCATAGAGGGCGACATCCGTGCCGTCCGGCGCCCCGCTGCTGATCTCGACGGTGTACTGGAACCCGTCCGAGCAGGTGTGGTCGGTGTCGTCCATGACCGTCAGGGTCGCGTTGTTCCGCCGGCATCGTGAACGCGGTCGTGTAACAGGCTATCGGGGCACCGCCGGCGCCGCCCATGCCAGCGCCGCCGCCCGACCCGCCGGCCCACGCCGAAGCCCGCCTCGCCGCCGGCGCCACCGCCATTCCACCGTTGCCACCCAGCGCACCACCGCCGCTGCCGGCGACGCCGTGGCCGCCCAGCCCGGCGTGCCCTCCGCCTCCGCCCGTGCCCGACTTCGGCGCGTTGTCACCGCACCCGCCCAGCACCCCGACGACGACCAGCAATGACGTTGACAGCGACAGCGAAGCCAGACGCGAACGAGTGTCCCGCATGAAAGTCTCCGAATAGCATGTGTGCGCGAAGGAACGCGCGAGAGGACTATATAGAAAGCCGGACCTCGCAGCTTAAATTCTTTTGGAATTGCCGGCTAGACCCGTTCAACGGCCGCGCGCTGATATAATCGAGGACGTCGATGACCACCACGGCGTTGCCTCGCGAGCGTGCTCTGGCACCGGCCGAGCTCTTCGCCACGGTCGAGGCGAACGTCAGCCGCGTCCTGCGAGGCAAGCCGGCGGTCATTCGCCACGCGGTCATCGCCCTGTGCGCGCGCGGCCACCTGCTTGATCGAGGACGTCCCCGGGGTCGGAAAGACGACCCTCGCGCGCGCGCTGGCGCGCTCCATCGGCGGGACGTTCCACCGACTGCAGTTCACCAGCGATCTGCTTCCGTCTGACGTTCTCGGCGTTTCGGTGCTGGATCCGAAGACGGGCGAGTTCGAGTTCAAGCCCGGACCGATCTTCGCCAACCTGCTCCTCGCGGATGAGATCAACCGCACACCTCCACGCACCCAGAGCGCGCTGCTCGAGGCGATGAACGACGGCCAGGTGTCGGTGGACGGACGGTGTTATCCGCTGGAAGCGCCATTTCTGGTGATGGCGACCCAGAACTCGGAGGAGCACTACGGCACCTATCCCCTGCCGGAGTCGCAGATGGACCGGTTTCTCCTGCGGCTGCGCATCGACTACCCGGCGCCGGAGGACGAGCGGCGCATCCTGCTGGAGGCGCCCGGCCGCCCCGAGGAAGAGCTGGCCCGCCTGGCCGCCGTCCTGACCATCGCGGACGTGCGCCGGCTGCAGGAAGCCGCCGAGCGCGTGCATTTCTCGGCCGAGCTGGCCGACTACGTCGTGGCGGTGGCGCGCGAGACGCGGCGGTCGCCGCATCTGGCGGTCGGGGTCTCGCCCGCGCGGCGCGCTGGCCTGGCGAAACGCCGCGCGCGCCGCGGCGCTGGCCGAGGGGCGCGACTACGTGCTGCCCGACGACCTCAAGTCGCTGGCTGGTCCCGTGCTGGCCCATCGGGTCATCCCCGCGTCGCCCCTGGACGCCGTACCCCGTTCGCGCCAAGAAGTGGAACGCGTGCTGGCCGAAATCCTCGATCGCCTCCCCGCGCCAGGGTGAGTCGTCGCGCATGAGGCGCAAGCTTCCGCCCACGCGCGAGGGATGGTGGTTCCTGCTGGCGACGGTGTTCGTGGGCGCCGTCGCCGCCGACGCCGGGCTGAACCTGTTCTTCCTGTCGTTCGGGATGATGCTGTGCCTGCTGGCCGCCAGCAGCGTCCTGTCGACGATCGCGCTGTCCGGGCTTCGCGTCGGCCGGGTTCCGCCGCCCGCCATCCATGCCGGCACGCCGTATCTGATGGGAATTTCACTCGGCAACGGCAAGCGGCGGCTGCCGTCGTTCTCTGTCGAAGTCGAGGACCTGGTCGGCGGCCGTCCCATCGAGAAGCGCTGCTACTTCCTCAAGCTTCCAGCCGGCCGCGCGCAAGAGACGTCCTACCGCCACGTGCTGCCGCGCCGCGGACACCACCGGCTGTCCGGGTTTCGTCTGGCGACCAAGTTTCCGTTCGGCCTGATGCTGCGGGCCCGGGAGATCGCCGCCCCGCTGGACCTGGTCGTCTTCCCGGCGCTGGCGCCGCTGCCGGCGGCGGTGTTGCGGGCGCTGCCGGCGCCCCGCGCCTCTGCCCGAGAAAAGGGCGCCAGCCGGCACGGCGACCTGGCGGGCCTGCGTGTTTTTCGGCCCGGCGACGACCCGCGTGACATCCACTGGCGAACCAGCGCGCGCCGCGGAATGCCCTTCGTGCGCGAACACGAAGACGACGTCGGGCGCGAAGCGGTCATCGAGCTCGACAACGGCGGTGATGCCGGCGCGCAGGGGTTCGAGCTGGCCGTTTCCCGGACGGCCGCGCTGTGTGTCGAGCTGACCCGCCGCGGGATCGCGGTGGGCCTCGCGACCCGCAGCGCCGAGGTCGCGCCGGGGCTCGGCCCCGCGCAGCTCACGCGCTTGCTGCGGCTGCTGGCCTTCGTGGCGCCCGAACCGGGCGCCCAACGGCGCGGCCGGCGCCGGCCGGCCGTGCGGGTTACGGCGGACGGCCGCATCGATCTGCCGCGGGTGCCGGCGCTGGGGGCGCGAGGCGGCGCGTGAGGTTCCAGGCCGCACACAAGCTGGTCACGTACCTGCTGGTGGCCTCGGCCCTGGCGGCGCTGGCAACCACGCGCGCGCTGTCGCCCGTCAGCGCGATCGTTTTCGTGGCGGTGGCGGCGCTCTCGTATCTGGTGGACGCGGGCGGAAGAGCCGCCATCGCCATCGACCGCGGGGCGCGCGTCGTTCGCGGCGCGACCGGCGCGCTGCTGGCCGTGATCGTGTGGCGCATCTGGCGCCGCATGCCGGACGCCGACCTGGCGCCGGCCTTCGATCTGATCCTGGCTTTGCTGGCGTACAAGCTGCTGTTCCGGCGCAGCCACCGCGACTACGTGCAGATCTACGCGCTGACCTTCCTGCTGGTGTTGGTGGCGTCCACGGTGACCGCCACGTTCATGTTCGTGGCGGCGTTCGCCGTCTACGTCGTGCTGGCCACCTGGGCGCTGATCCTCTTCCACCTGCGGCGCGAAATGGAAGAGAACTATCTGGTCCGACACTCGGCGCAGGCGCCCAGTCAGAAGGTCGGCATCGGCCGCATCCTGGGGTCGCGGCGCGTGGTCGGGCGCGCGTTCTTCGCCGCCACCTTTCTGGTGGCGGTTGCCGTCTTCCTGGGCGCCGTGGCCGTGTTCGCGTGCGTGCCACGCCTGGGCGCCGGGTTCGTGCTGGGGGGCCGGGCGCCGTCGACGGTCGCGGGGCTCACCGATGAGGTGACCATCGGGCGGTACGGCACGGCCGCCGCCGCTCACCACGACGTCGTCCTGCGGGCGGTGATCCCACGGATCACCGCGCTGGCGGACCCACAAGCGCAGCGTGCCGCGGCCGAGCAGCTGTATTTTCGCGGTGCCGTCTACGACACGTACGACGGCGGCCGCTGGATTCGCAGCCGCCGCCCCGAGCTGCGCACCGTCTTGACCGAGACCGACGGCCGCGCCCTCGTCGGCGAAGCCGGCGCCACAGCCCCCGGGCCGGAGGTGCTGGACGGGGCCGACCGGCAGGAGATCGAGGCGATGGGGGTGCCGGCCACCGCACTGCTGGCCCTGGATCGGCCGGTCGCGTTCGAGCTGCCCGCCGGACGTCTGGGCATGATCGGGTCCGTCAAGCTGGCAGCGCGCTGGTCGGGGGAGATCGCGCTGCGAATCGGCGGAGACAGCGCCGACGCGCTGGTCACGCTGGCGCAGGCTCACTACACGGCCTATTCACGCGCGCCGTCGTCCCACGGGACGGGTCCGGCGCTCCTGGACGGGCGCGCGCGGCTCGCCAATCTCGAGCTGCCTGGCGTTCTACGGGACGTGAAGGTGCTGGGGGCGCGGCTGGGCGGCGCGCAGGACCTGCGCGCGCGGGTCGCGGCCATCACGAGCTGGGTCCGCGCCGGGCATGGCTACACGACCACACCACCCGCCCCACCGTCCGGCGTCGATCCGGTGACGAACTTTCTGTTCGCGGCGCGCGAGGGCCACTGCGAATACTTCGCGTCGGCGGCGGTGCTGCTGCTCCGCGCGGCCGGGATCCCGGCCCGCTACGTGACCGGTTTTCGGGGCGGCGAATGGAACGCGCTGGGGCACTACGTCGCCGTTCGCGGGGATCGCGCGCACGCCTGGGCCGAAGCGTTCCTGCCTGAAGCTGGCTGGATTCGGGTCGACGCGACGCCGCCCGGCCCCCCGGCGACCGCGCCGGGGCGGGTGAGCCAGGCCGGCGACGCGCTCGAGTTCTGGTGGAGCCGCTGGATCGTCGGCTACGACCTGGGCCGGCAGCGGGCGCTGCTGCACCGGGCCTGGCTTGGCGTCGCAGGGCCGGGGCCGCGGCAGGCCTTGCCGCGCGCCGGTGTCATGCTGATGCTGCTGGCGGCGATCGCGCTGCTGGTGGCCGCCCGCCCTCGGCTGCGCCGCGCCTGGCAGGCGCGCGCGCGCGCCGCCCGTGGCCGGCTGGCGCCCAGCCCGAACTGGCCGCGGCCGACGGAGAATGGACCTGTCGAGCGTCTCTACCGGCGCACGACGGACCGCCTGCGACGGCGCGGCTGGGCCCGCCTGCCGCACGAAACGCCGCACGAATACGCGAGCCGCCTTCGCCGCACCGGCGTTCTACGCGAAGGCGGCCCCTTCCAGAGCTTGACGGATCAGTACGCCGCCGCGCGATTCGGCGACCACGCGGTGGACCCGACAGCGGTGGCGGCGTTGGGGCAATCGCTGGCGGGCGCGCTGTCTCAGGTGGCGCCGGCCGACCGGCGTTGAATTCGCGCGCGCCGCGGTTGCCAAAATGGCAGAGTGGCCGCCGGTCTCTCGCCAGAGCGGCACCCCTGCCCAGCTGTCCCTGCCCGGCCGCCGCTCTGAAGAGGGCATCCTCCTTGCATCACCTGCCGGGCCAGCCGGTTGAAGAGGTCGCGTCGCCCATGATCCAGAAAAAGTCCCTTCGCTTCGCCCTGGCGGTCTCCGCCTTCGTCGCCTGCGCCGGCGCGCGCCAGGCGGCGGCGCAGCTGGGGACGGGCGGCAGCATCCTGAGCGGGACCGGCGGGACGACCGGGACGACGACGACGTTGGCGGCCACCGACTTCTTCGTCGGGATCCAGGCCCAGCAGGGCGTCAACCTGACGACCTTCGAATCCGCCCGCTTCTTCAACATCGCGCGGTGCCAGTGCAACATGCCGGTCTACCTCTTCGTGTCGCTGCAACAGAGCGGCTTCGCGAAGCGGGCCCAGGTGCTGGCCAGCGTGGGAAACATCGGAGTCATCTCGGTCTGGCTGGGTTCCACCTGCGCGAATGTCCTGAACCAGGGGGACTCCCGCCTGTGCAGGAAACTCGCCTCGCAATCGCTGTCCACGTTCCTCAACCAGGGGACGTGGGAGCTGACGACCGACGCCCGCACCATGAGCACAGCCCTCGACAACAATTCGATCAACGCGGACGGCGGCGCGACGAGCACCGCGGATCCTTGCGCCACCGACACCTACTTCAACCAGTTCGTGGAGGTGCTGCTGGACTACAACGGCGACGGTAACCCCGACCTCAACGTGCCCGACCAGGTCTACATCGACCTGCAGCCACCGCCGGCCCCCACCGAGGTGACCGTGACGGGCGGAAACGAAGCGCTGATCGCCCAGTGGACGCAGGTCGATCAGGCGACGGTCAACGACCTCCTGGGCTACCAAATCCTCTGCAGCCGCGCCGGTCAATACCAGGTCTTCAACGAAACGCCGAATGACGCCGGGGGCTCGAACGGTCCTTTCTCGGCGTCTTTCGTGACGTGCCCGACCGCCAAGACCGCAGACGGCGGGATCGAGGGGCTGGACCCGACCTTCGTCTGTTCGCCGCTGCTGTCGGCGATCTCGACCTCCTACCGCGTGCAGATCCTGCAGAACGATATCGTCTACGCGACCTCGGTCGTGGCCATCGACAACAGCGGCAACACCAGCAAGCCGGAGATTCACTACGGCAAGCCGATCAAGACCTCGAGCTTCTACGACGTATACCGCGACGGCTACGCGGCCTCGAACGACACCAGCGCGCCGCAACCCGGGGGCGCCTCGGGTGGCTTCTGTTCGGTCGGCGTGCGCCGGCCCGGTTGGCGGTCGGGGCTGGGCGGGGTCGGCCTGCTCGGGATCGGCGCCGCCCTGGCGCTGGCGCGCCGCCGTCGCCGCCAAGGGCGCCGATGACGGGCCGAGGTTGGCAGCTGATCCCGCTCGCCGTCGCTGCACTGGCGGCCGTCCCCGGCCGTCCCGCGCGCGCCCAAGACTTCGCGACCGAGGCCGCTCTCGTCGAAGGCGAAGGTCACCGGTACAAATCGGCCCAGCGCTTCGCGTTCGAACTGACCTTCGGGCCGTACCGCCCCGACGTCGACGGCGAGTTCCACGGCCAACGCGATCCGTACAACCAGTACTTTGGCGGCGCTCATAAGCTCCTCATGCGGGGCGAGCTGGACTACCAGCTGTTCCACCGGTTCGGCTCGCTCGCGTTGGGGCTGGGGGCCGGCTACTGGTCCGTGACCGGCAAATCGCCTGTGGCGGACGGTACGGGGAAGCTGAGCGGCGACACCTCGACGATGAAGATCGTCCCGATGAGCCTGTCGCTGGTGTACCGGTTCGATTACTTCTTGGACACGCGGAAGTTCCCCCTGGTGCCGTTCGCGAAGGTGGGGCTCGACTACGCGTACTGGCAGATCACCGACGGCAACGACAACATCGCGACGGATCCGACCGGGGGCCACGGCCGCGGCGGCACGGCGGGCTGGCACGTGGCGGGTGGGCTGGCGCTGGTCATCGACTTTCTGGACCCTGACGCCGCCCACGACTTCGACGAGGACCTGGGCGTGAACCACACGGCGATCACGTTCGAGTTCTTCCACTCGGACATCTCCGGCCTCGGCCAGTCGAACCGCATGCACCTCGGGGACACGGACTGGACCCTGGGCCTGCTGCTGGAATTTTGACGGCGGCGCGACGCTGGCGGGCCGTCGTCGAGTACGACGGGACCGACTTTTCGGGCTGGCAGCGCCAGGACGGGCGGCGCACCGTCCAAGGGGTCATCGAGGACGCGATCGACCAGATGCTGGGCGAACGCGTTTTCGTGCGGGCCGCGGGCCGCACCGACGCCGGCGTTCACGCCGACGGCCAGGTGGTCAGCTTCGACCTGGTCCAACCGATGCCGGCGCACGGCCTTTTGCGCGGCCTGAACACGGCCTTGCCGCCGGACGTCGCGCTCGTCGAAGTGGCCGAGGCGGCGCCGGACTTCGACGCGCGTTTCTCGGCGCGTGGCAAGGTGTACCGCTACACCGTCTGGAGCCATTTCGTGCGGTCGCCGCGGCGGGCCCGCACCGCCTGGCACGTGCGCCAACCGCTGGACCTCGACGCCGTCCGCGCGGCGGCGGTGCTGCTGGTGGGCGAGCACGACTTTCGCGCGTTCCGCGCCTCGGACTGCGATCGCCGCACCACCCGCCGCATCGTGCGCCGCCTGGACGTCGACCGGCAGGGCGCCGTCGTCACGTTCGAGGTCGAGGCGACGGCGTTCCTCAAGAACATGGTTCGGATCCTGGTCGGAACGCTGGTGGACGTCGGCCGAGGCCGCCTCGAGCCCGCGACGGTCGCTCGCATGCTGGAGACGGGGGATCGGACGGTCGGCGGCATGACCGCCCCCGCCCGCGGCCTCACCCTTTTGCGCGTTCTTTACTGACGTCGGTCGGAGGCGGCTCGCCCAGCATCTCGGCGATCGTGTCGCGCACCCGGTTCGCCAGCGCCTCGCGGTCGGCGCCAGTCAGCCCGGCCGTCGACACCGGCGCGCCGATCTCGACGCGCACCGTGCCCGGGCGGATCAACGCAGCCCCGCGCGGCATCAGCTCGCGCGAGCCGTGGATGGCGACGGGAACGATCTCGGCGCCCGACTCCAGGGCCAGATGAAAGCCGCCCTTCTTGAAGGCCATCAACCGGCCGTCACGCGTGCGCGTCCCCTCGGGAAAGATGACGACGGATTGCCCGGCGCCGATCCGGCGCGACGCCTCGGCGATGCTCCGGCGCGCGGACGCGGCATTCTGGCGGTCGATGAAGATGAACCGACCGGCCCGCATGGCCCACCCGAACAGCGGGATCGCCCCCAGCTGCTTCTTGGCGATGAACCGCAGCGAGACGGGCACGGCCAGGAAGACGGCCCAGATGTCGATCATCGAGGCGTGATTCGCCATCACGATGTACGGCCGTTTGCGATCCAACGGCGCGTGTTGCACGACCTCCAGCTTCACCCCCGGAACGCCGAGCACGATGCGCGACCAGAGACGCGCCAGCTTCAACACCGTCTCGCCGCTGCGGTCGAAAATGCCGCTCAACGCGCCGACCGTGGCCAGCAGGAAAGTGGCCACCACGAACGACGCCAGGGACAGGACCGCGCGGATCATGAAGGGGGGGGACCCATGCTATCTTTGCCGCGTGGACTTCCGGAAGACCTACTACATTCTTCCGAACCTGTTCACGCTCTCCAGCGTCATGTGCGGTTTCGTCTCGATCGCACTTTCGGCGGCGGCGGGTCAAACGGGCAGCGACCTCTACCAGGCGGCGCTGGCGATCTGCTTCGGCTTCTTCTTCGACACGGCGGACGGCCGGGTCGCGCGCCTGACCAAGACGCAGACCGATCTCGGCCGGGACCTGGATTCGCTGGCCGACGCCATCACCTTCGGCGTCGCCCCGGCGTTGATGGTCTACAAGTGGGGGCTGACGAGCTTCGGGCGCCTGGGAATCTTCGTGGCTGGCCTGTTCGTCTGTGCCGGCGTCATGCGGCTGGCGCGCTTCAACGTCCTGTCGCGCCGCGAAGAATCCGCCGGCAAGCAGGGGCCGGGCAAGTACACGGTCGGCCTGTCGATCCCACCGGCGGCCAGCGTGTTGGTCCTGATGGTGATCGCCGCCCACAACCTGGGCCGTTACCGAATGGTGAGCGACAGCGTGCTGGCCGCGGTCGTCGTGGTGCTGTCCTACCTGATGGTCTCGCGCATCAAGTTTCGTTCCTTCAAGGATCTCCGGCTCAATCGGCGAACCATCGAGATGGCGGTCCTGCTGCTCGCCTGCTGGGTGCTGGTCGCGCTGAACGGCGTCGACAAGGCCCTGATCTTCCTGGTTCTCATCACGGCCTACATCCTGCTTGGCCTGGCCGAGACGCTTCTCATCATGCGCCGCCAGTTCATCGACAAGCGCCGGGAGAAGAACCAGCCGCCCGAGGACCTGGGCGACGACGACGTCCTGCGCGAGCTGGGCGCGTTCGATCCGTAATCGTTGCCGTAGCCACGGGCCGATGCCGTTAACTTTGGGCGTTAACGCGACGCCGCTCCGCTCACTCAACGCTTCGGCGGGGGCGTCGAAAAACACCGTTACGCTCCGCGTGTAACTTGGCTGGGGACTGACCTGGCGGAGCGGAGCCGAGGTGAAACGCGCGCGCGGAGGGGGACGGGGAGCTTCTCGGCCGGAGTTGAGTCGGGCGGCTCTGTTGTTCCGCCCGACGATTCCAACCCCTTGGGTACGGAGGACGAGGAGCTCCCCGTCCCCCTCCGCGCGCAAAGTGAACCGAGCGAGTGGAGCCCGAAGCAGCCCCTAAGCCCCGCCTTAGGGCCGACCTACTTCTTCGGTGCGCCCGAGCTCTTGGCGGCGGGCTTGTCGGACGAGCCGCCATCGTCGATCTCGACAAAGAGTCCCCAGACGGCGCCGATGACGGGGCCGAGCAGCAGCGGGATGTCGACCAGGGGGCGGTCCGCCGGCGCGCCGAGCTTGGCCGCGAATGCCAGGTGCATCCCACCGAACAGCTTGCCGGCGCCCCAGTAAAGGACGCCGCCGATGACCGCGCCGAAGATCCCCTTGAGGGCCGTGGTCCAGACGGTTTCCTGCCGCCAGGGTGGTCGGCCACACAACATTCCGACCACGCCGCCGATGACGGCATAAAGGATCATGGCCAGGAACCCGCTGGTGATGCCCAGCTTGAAAGCGCCGGCACCAATCGCCGCCCCGATGAAGGCGCCCTTGAGGAGGCCGAGAATCACGCGACCCATGGCCTGACTATAGCAGGGGAAAACGCCCTGTCCGCCGCGGGCCGGCCTTTGAAATCGCGGAATCGCACCTTAATTAAGGTCCCGACATGAACACACCACAGGTTCCGACGCTGTCCGATCGAACCGCCGGAATCCTGTTGCACCCGACCAGCCTCCCGGGCGGCGATCTGGGACCGGGCGCCCACGAGATGGTCGAATTTCTAGCCGCGGCCGGGCAGAGCTGGTGGCAGACGCTGCCCATCAATCCACCCGGTTACGGCAATTCGCCTTACAGCGCGGAGTCGGCCTTCGCAGGGAACCCGGCCCTCGTCAGCACGGACAGTCTGATCGCGGACGGCCTCCTTGGGGTGGGCGACCGCTCGCGCGCTCAGGAAAAGCGGCTGCGGGCCGCCTTTCGTGCATTTGGCAGCGGCGATCCCGACTACAGGCAGTTCGTCGCCGGGGCCGCCGACTGGCTGGAGGACTTCGCGCTTTATAGGGCGCTCAAGCACCGTCACGGCGGCGGCGTCTGGACGGAATGGGCCCCCGAGCTGCGCGGTCGCGAGCGGGGCGCGCTCGACCGCGCGCGCGACGAGCTCGCCGAAGAGATGGCCTACGAACGATTCGTGCAGTGGCGGTTCTTCCGCGACTGGCGCGCGCTGCGCGAACACGCGCATCGGCAAGGGATCGGCCTCATGGGCGATCTGCCGATCTTCCTGGCCCACGACAGCGCCGACGTGTGGCAGCACGGGGACCTCTTCTTTCTGGAGGAAGACGGTTCGCCGACGTTCGTCGCCGGCGTGCCGCCCGACTACTTCAGCGAAACGGGGCAGCGCTGGGGCAATCCGCTCTATCGGTGGGACCGCATGCGGGCCGCCGGGTTCGCGTGGTGGATCGCCCGGTTCCGCATGGCGCTGACGGTGTTCGACGCCGTCCGCCTGGATCACTTCCTGGGTTTCACCCGCTACTGGGAGGTCCCCGGCACGGCGCCCACCGCCGCCAGGGGAAACTGGCGCCCCGGGCCGGGCGCGGCGCTGTTCCAGGCGGCCTCGGCCGCGCTGGGTCCCCTGGCGTTCGTGGCCGAAGACCTGGGCGCGGTCACGCCGGAGGTCGAAGCGCTGCGCGCCGAGTTCAAGTTCCCCGGTTTGAAGGTGCTGCAGTTCGCGTTCGGGACCGACCCACAGGCGCAGACCTTCCTGCCGCACAATTATTCGCGCGACGCCATCGCCTACACCGGCACCCACGACAACGACACCACCTGCGGGTGGTTCCATGATCCGGGCAGCGGCAGCCGCACGGCGGAACAGACCGCCATCGAGCGCCGGAACACCCTGCATTATCTGGGGGCACCACCCGGCGATGACGGTCGGGAGATCCATTGGATGATGATTCGGGCCATCATGATGTCCGTGGCGAACGTGGCGATGGTCCCGGTGCAGGACGTGCTGGGGTTGGGGAACGAGTTCCGGATGAACCTCCCCGGCACCGCCGAGGGGAACTGGTCTTTCCGGTTGCAAGCGGGCGCCCTGACGCCCGCCATCGCCGATCGGATGCGCGATCTGACCGACACCTACGGCCGACGGAGGCCCACGGCTTGAAAAGACACCTGATCAGCCCACCTCACCGCAGCGTCCCTCTGGAAGGGAACCCACTCTGGTTCCGGGACGCCATCATCTACGAAGCGCGCGTCCGGTCCTTTTACGACAGCAACGGCGACGGAATCGGCGATTTCGCCGGGCTGGCCACCAAGCTGGACTACCTGCAAGACCTGGGGGTCACCGCCATCTGGCTGCTGCCGTTCTACCCGTCGCCCCAGCGCGACGACGGATACGACATCGCGGATTACACGGACATCCACCCCGATTGCGGGACGCTGGCCGACTTCGATCACCTGCTGAACGAGGCCCACCGGCGGGGGCTGCGGATCATCACGGAGCTGGTGATGAACCACACCTCGGACCAGCACCCGTGGTTCCAACGCGCGCGCCGCGCGGCCAGGGGTTCCGTCGAGCGCGACTTCTACGTCTGGAGCGACTCGCCCGACCGCTACCGCGAGGCGCGCATCATCTTCAAGGACTTCGAGCCGTCGAACTGGGCGTTCGATCACGTGGCGAACGCCTACTTCTGGCATCGGTTCTACGCGCACCAGCCGGACCTGAACTTCGAAAACCCGGCCGTGCACGAGGCGCTGCTGAACATCGTCGACTTCTGGTTCGGCAAAGGGGTCGACGGGCTGCGCCTCGACGCCGTGCCGTACCTTTTCGAGTCCGAGGGGACCAACTGCGAGAACCTGCCGGCCACGCATGCCTTCATCAAGAAGGTGCGCGCCCACATCGACGCCCGCTTTCAGGACCGGATGTTGTTGGCCGAGGCCAACCAGTGGCCCGAGGACGCCGCCGCCTACTTCGGCAACGGCGACGAGTGCCACATGAACTTCCACTTTCCGATCATGCCGCGGATGTTCATGTCGATTCACATGGAGGATCGCTTCCCGATCCTCGACATCCTGGCGCAGACGCCACAGATCCCCGACAACTGCCAGTGGGCGTTGTTTCTGCGCAACCACGACGAGCTCACGCTGGAGATGGTCACCGACGAGGAGCGGGACTACATGTACCGCGCCTACGCGCACGCGACCGAGATGCGCATCAACCTGGGCATCCGGCGCCGGCTGGCGCCGCTGGTCGGCAACGATCGTCGCAAGATGGAGCTCCTGCACGGGCTGCTGTTCTCGCTGCCGGGGACGCCGGTCCTCTACTACGGCGACGAGATCGGGATGGGCGACAACGTCTACCTCGGCGACCGCAACGGCGTCCGCACGCCCATGCAATGGAGCGCCGATCGAAACGCCGGCTTTTCGCGCGCCAACCCGCAGCGGCTGATCCTGCCCATCAACATCGACCCCGAGTACCACTACGAGTCGATCAACGTCGAAGCGCAACAGAACAACCCGAACTCGCTGCTCTGGTGGTCGAAGCGCCTCATCGCGCTCCGCAAGCAGTTCCAGGCCTTCGGGCGCGGCACGATGGAGATCCTGACGGCCGCGAACTACCGCGTGCTGGCCTTCATGCGCCAGTACGGTGAAGAGACGATCCTGGTCGTCGCCAACCTGTCGCGGTTCCCGCAATACGTCGAGCTGGACCTCAGCAAGTGGAAGGGGATGCGTCCCATCGAGCTCTTCGGCCACACGGAGTTTCCTGCCATCGGCGACCTGCCGTACCTGCTGACGCTGGGCGGTCACGCGTTCCACTGGTTCTCGATCGAGGCGCCGCCGTCCGACCGCGTCGCCGATCTGATCGCGGGCTACACGGCGCCGACGTTGTCCTGCAACCGCCCCGAGAGTCTGTTCCGGGGCGACGACCGTGTGGTCCTGGAAGACGCGCTGCCGGCTTTTCTGGGGACGCGCCACTGGTTCGCCGGCCGTGCGTTCCGGGTCAGCGGCGTCCGGATCGAGGACGCGGCGGCCCTGGACGACACTTTCATGCTGGTGGTCCGGGTCGAGTACGCCGACCGCGACCCCGAGCGGTACGTGCTGCCGCTGGCCGTCGTGCCGCCGGCGCCCGCTGGCCAGTCCATCGCGCCGCAGGCGCTGGTCGCGTGGTTGAAGCTGCCGGGTGGTGAGGCCGTGCTGGTCGACGCCCTCGAGCACCCGGCCACCGCGCGCGGCGTGCTGGAGGCGATCGGCCGCAACGGACGTGCGGTCGGGGCGGCAGGCATCGTGCAGGCCCGCGCCTACGGCCCCGTCGAGCTGCCGCCGGGCGACCCCACCAACATCAGCGCTGCCCACACCGCGGCCGCCATCCGGTACGGGGACAAGTACCTGCTGAAGATGGTCCGCCGCCTGGAAGAAGGGGTCAGCCCGGAGCTGGAGCTGCCGCGGTTCCTGGACGCGCGCGTCCCGGGGCTAGCGCCGGCGGTCATCGGCGCCATCGAATACCGGCGGCAGCGCGGCGAGCCGAGCACCATGGCGGTCCTGCAAGCGTTCGTCGCCAACGAAGGGACCGCCTGGGGACACGCGCGCGAGGAGCTCCGTCGCTACTTCGAACGAACGCTGACGCGACACCGGCAGGATCCGCCGCCCGAACGTCCCACCAGCACGTTCCTGGATCTGGCGGGACTCGAGACGCCACCCGCCGCGCGCGAAGTCATCGGCGCCTACCACGAGTTGGCGGCGCTTCTGGGGCAGCGGACGGCGGCCATGCACCTGACGCTCGGGTCGGCCACGGACGATCCGAGCTTCGCGCCCGAGCCGTACAGCGCCCTCGATCGGCGCTCCAAGTACCAGTCGATGCGAAACATCGTGGGCAAGACGCTGCGCCAGCTGCGCGGCTCGCTGGGGCGCATCCCGCCTGCGGCGCTGGACGCGGCCAAACGCCTGGCCGAAGGGCAAGAGAAGCTCTTGAAGATGTTCGAGCCGTTCCTGCATCGGCGCTGGAGCGGGCTGCGCATTCGTACGCACGGCGACTTCCACCTGGAACAGGTCCTCTACACGGGCAAGGACTTCGTCATCATCGACTTCGAAGGGCCACCCGTCGAGGCGCTGGCCGAGCGCCGCCGCAAGCACGAGTGTCTGCGCGACGTGGCGGGCATGATCCGATCGTTCCACTACGCGGCCTTCACCGCGGTGCTGGAAAGTACGGTCGTGCGGCCGGAGGACCGCGCGTTCGTGCTCCCCTGGGCGGACGTCTGGTACCGGTGGGTCTCGGCCGAATTCCTGCGCGCGTATCTGGCCGCCGTCGACGACGCGCCTTTCATGGCGACCGCCGAGGACCGCCCGCTGATCCTGGAGACACACCTCATTCGGCGCGCCTTCTTCGAGCTGGCCGACGAGCTCGAACGGTGCGCGGAGACGGTCATCATCCCGCTGTCGGCTTTGGTCGAGCTCGCCAACCTCTGACGCCGGATGGCCGGTTAGAATCCGGCCATGCGGAAGCGCGACCTCATCCCCTTCCTGATTCCCGCCCTGCTGCTGGTCGCGGCCGGCGCTTGGCTGACCGTGAAGTCGAGCCACCTGGCGCCGCCCCACATCATCCGGATCACCAGCGGCGCGGAGGGCAGCAGCTACCGCAAGTTCGCGGACAAGTACAAGGCGATCATCGAGCGCTACGGCGTGAAGGTGGAAGTGCTGCCGTCCGCCGGCGCGATCGAGAACCTGCGGCGGCTGGCGGACCGGACGTCCAAGGTCGACGTCGGTTTCGTGCAGGGTGGCGTCAAGGAGGGGATCGACGTGACGGGGCTGGTTTCGCTGGGGAGCCTCGCCGAGCAGCCGCTGATCGTCTACTACCGCGCGCCGCAGCCGGTCGAGCGGCTCGCGGAGCTGCGCGGGCAACGGCTGGCGATCGGGGTGGCCGGGTCAGGAACGCACGCGCTGGCCATGAAGCTGCTGGGCGCCAGCAACATGACCGGACCGCCCACGACGCTGATCGAGCTGTCGGGCGACAAGGCCGCGGCCGCGCTGATCGCAGGGGAAGCGGACGCCATCTTCATCGTGGGGGACGCGGCGACACCCGCGCTGATGCAGAAGATGCGCGCGACCGCCGGCATCCGCCTTTTGAGCTTCCGCCAGGCGGAAGCATACGCGCGCAAGTTCCAGTTCCTCTCGAAGCTGACGCTGCCCGAGGGGGCGCTGGATCTGGAGCACGATTACCCCGCCGAGCCGGTTCAACTGGTGGGCCCCACCGTCGAGTTGGTCGCCCGCGACAATCTACATCCGGCGCTGTCCGACCTGCTGATTGCGGCCGCGCGCGAGGTACACGGCGGCCCCGGCCTTTTCCGAAACGCCGGCGAGTTCCCGGCGCCGCTGGCGCGGGACTTCCCACTGAGCCGCAACGCCGAGCGGTACTACAAGTCCGGCGAACAGTTCCTGTACAAGTGGCTCCCCTTCTGGCTGGCCAGCCTGCTGGACCGGCTGCTGGTGGTGCTGGTGCCGCTGGTGGTGGCGGTCGTTCCCATCACGCGTTTGTTGCCGGCCCTTTACCGCTGGCGCATCCGGTCCCGCATTTACCGTTGGTACGGCGCGCTGATGCGAATCGAGCGCGACATCCAGCTGCAGGAGGCGCCCGACCAGCGGGCGGCTCTGGTCGCCCGGCTGGACGACATCGCGCGTGCCGTGCGCGAGCTGCGCACGCCCGCCTCGTTCGGCGACCAGCTCTACGTCTTGCGCGACCATGTCGCGGCCGTCCGCCGCCGCGCCCACCTCACACCCGCCGAAGCCCTGGCCGCTTCCTAGAAACCCATCGCGACGCCCAGGTCGATGTCGATGTTGAACGTGAAGTTCGGGAAGCCGAGCACCGAGTTGGCCTGGGCGACCAGCGAGAAGCGCTCTGTCAAATCGTAGGTGACGCCGCCACCCGGGCCGACCAGGATCGGCCCCGCCGCGATCGTATCGACGCAGGTCTGGTTCATGTTCGGCCCGCAGTCGGCCGGGATCAGCTTGCTGCCGAAGGTCACGACGTGCCGAATCTGGCCACCGCCGGCCGCCAGCGAAAAGAACGGGTGGATCTTCTTGTCACCCCATCGCCACGTCGCCTTGGCGAACGCCGCAAACCCGTAGTCCGCGGCGTGAAACACCTTTCCGGCGCTGTGCACGTCGGTCGTGCCGGTGACGAACTGGTAACGCAACTGCAGCGAGAGCATCAGCGACGAGCTCAGCCAGTACCCGAACTCGGGCGCGATGTGGCCCAGCTTGGCCCAGGCCATGCCCGCCGGGTCAATCGAAACATCGTGGTTCAGATCGCCGACGCCCGTGGCCCAGCCGAACCCCGTCCCCAGCGTCAGGGCCGCGAAGTAGCGGAACTCGGGGGCCTCTTGTTCCTCGTCGCTCGCCTCCTCGCGTTCGGGCTTCTTCTTGGCGGCAGCGTGGCCACCCGAAAGCGCGATCGTCAGCGGCGCCTCGACGGTCCCCTTCGACGCGATGGCGTTGCCGTCTGCGTCATCGGCTTCGATGTAGTAGGCGACCAAATTTCCGCCGGTCGCGGTGGGGGGAATCTCAGCCCCGTAGCGCCCCTCGGCAACCGCCTTCATCTCGCGCCCCAAAAACTCGGCGGCGCCCTCGGGCCGATAGGCGAGCACCAACTTGTCGAACTTCAGGTCCGGGGACACACCGACGGTGATCGAGATGGCACTCCCTTGCTTGGCCTCGGCGACCTGTTCGTGCGTGAGGCCGGGGGCGCTGCTCTCGGGAGCTGGCGGTTCCGTGGCCGCGGGCGGCGGCGGGGTGGCCGGCGCCTCGCGGGGCGGGGCCACGGGCTCGGGCGGCGGTGGCGGCGCAGGTGGCGGCGCGTTCGTCGTGTCCGGCGGCGGCTGCGTTTTGCCCTCGGTCTTGCCCTCGGTCTTGCCTCGGGCCTTGGCCTCGTTGAAGGCGTCGGTTAGCTCGGGGGTGACCAGCGCCTTCGTCAGGTTGATGGTGGGCTCGATCTCCAGCGCCTTCTTGAACTGCTTGATGCCCAGGTCCCGCTGCTTGAACCCACCGATGATGACGATGCCCATGTGGATGTGGGTCCGCGCGGTGATGGGGTGCTCCTCGAGGCCGTTCGTCTGCGCGAGCTCCAGCGCCTGCTTCAGGATCTTGCGCGCATCGTCGAACTTCTTGGTTTGGTACGCGTTCACCGCGTCCCGGTTCAACTGGGTGATCTTCGCGACCGCGTCATCGGCGCTCTGAGCAGCGGCCGGCGATGCCCACGCCACGAACACCGCGAGCACGAACAGCACGCGCGCGACCGAAGACCGAACAGAGCGCTGAGCGAAGCCCAGCTCCATCCGCGCGCACATGCTCATGAGATGCTTGCCTCGGGGAACGGGAAAAAGGGAACGGCCAAGCTGAGTTATCCTTGTAACACGTTTTTCCGAACTCCTTCCAGTCGCCCGGGAGCGTTCCTCGAGAGCGGTGGATCGCGGGCTCGGACGCCGAGCATGGCGGCGGCGCGCGGCACGGTGTCAAAATCAGCGACCCAGACCGCGGTTCCGAGAAAAATTCAGAATTCCTCTGAGCCGGACGTCAGGCGAAGCCGTGCTTCCGTCGACCGCGGGCCGAATTTCTAGGAGGCACCTCTTGCATCCGGTTACCTGGTGCTTAATTCGGTTATTTGCGCCTAACGGCCGCTTCCAGGAACCGGAGGTCACTCATGCAGCTCGATCCCAATGACTTGCTCACCCCGAGCGACGCGGCCCGCGTCCTCGGACTGTCAGCGGACTCCGTCCGCGTCCTGTCCGACAACGGCCGGCTGCCGGCCATGCGGACGGTTGGCGGACGTCGCCTGTTTCGGCGGGCGGATGTCGACAAGCTGGCCGTCGAACGCGCGGGCCAGGTCACGCACCCGGTGCGGACCGCCCCCATCGCGAAGGCCAGCGACGACTGACAGACGGTTGAGAGCTGCGAGACGCCAGCGGTCAAACGGGAGGTCTCCGACCTCCCCCGCGTCGCGCAAACCCCGAACGGGACCACCATGGGCTCTCGTCGGGCTGGCGGGGACCGACCAGGTGGTCCCCGCTTCGCTCATCTCGCCCTCAGGGCCAGCATCCAGCTGATCGCAATCCCGGCCACCGTCGCCAGGGTTAGCAGCGCTTGCGCCGTCGCGCGCGGGGCCCGGGCATTCAGCAACGCCAGCGACGTCCCAAGCGCGGCCCCCATGCCAAGCCCAAACAGGTGGGCATACGTGTCGGCGCCGGCGCCGACGCCCAGCATCGCATAAAGCCCCAGGCCGGCACCGAGGGGAACCCAGGCGTAAAGCCGCCGGGATTCGCCACGCAACCGGCGCACGACCTGTAATCCAGCCAACAGGCCCAACGCGGCGAACGTCGCCGTCGAGGCCCCAATCGACACGAAACCGGTTCGGTGGACGGCGGCCGTCATCAGGTTGGCGGCCACCGCGCAGGCCGCGATCGCGAACAGCCCCGCGCCTCCGCCCAGCCAGCGACCGACGGCCGACCCGAAGATGCCGGCCGCTATCACGTTGCCCACCAGATGCAGCAGATCGGCGTGCAAGGTCAGCGCCGTGACCGCGCGCCAGACCTGGCCGCGAAAGATCGCCGCGGCGTCCGCGGCGCCCGCCCCAAACCAGGTCGACCCTGGCCCGACCGCGCCGGTGAACAGGAAGGCGGCCGCCAGCGCGATCCCCATGAGGAGTCCCAGCGCGCTTGGGCCCGTATCCGGCGCCGGCGGCACCGGCCGCGGCGCGCCTTCCGCGTCGTAGGCGTCAACCGCCGCCGAGGCGGCAGGCGCGTCCGCTGCGGTCACCAGCAGCAGGAAGGCGCCCTCGCGCTCGTCCAGCCGGTAGGCGATGCCCGCGGCCGCCAACACCAGCGCCCAGTCGCCTGCGCGGGTCGGGCTGGCGGTGGTGCGAATGGGGACCTCGCTCGCGGGCGACGACTCGTCGACCATCCACGGAGCCTAGGAGGGCGTTGCCGTGAAGGCAACGGTGAGCGAAGCGAACCATGCCCGACGACGTGTCGCCCGCTAGGCGACCTACGAGGTTGCCTCTTTCCGATCGGGCGTCCCTGGCGCTAAGAATGGCTCATCGCGCCCGATGCCTCACCGATTGCCGCGCCGCTGACGCTCGCTTTTCGCGGCGGCACGCTGGAGCTCGCCGGGCTACCGGCTGGTGCCGCCGTGCCCGCGGGGTTCGTGTGGGACACGCGCACCGCCTGCTTCCGCGCCCCGGCGGCCAGCTACGCAAACGTCCGCCGGGCCCTGGCGCGCGATGGTCACCCGGTCGACGACCGGGCCCGCCGCTACGCAGAGCTACCTGACGGTCTGCTCGTTCGTCCGACCCCCCGCCCCTACCAGTCCGAGGCGCTGGCCGCCTGGCGAGCCGCCCAGGGACGGGGTGTCGTCGTGCTGCCCACCGGCGCCGGCAAGACGCACGTCGCCTGTCTGGCGATCGACGATCGCCGGCGCAGCACGCTGATTTTGGCGCCGACGCTGGACCTGGTGCGACAGTGGTACGACGTCCTACGAGCCAGCTTCGGCGTGCCGGTCGGCCTGATTGGCGGGGGCGAATACGCGATCGAGTCGCTGACCGTCTCGACCTACGACTCGGCCTATCTGCACATGGAGCACCTGGGCGACCGGTTCGGCCTCTTGGTGTTCGACGAGTGCCACCACCTGCCGGGCCCGGCCTACGCCTTGGCGGCGCGGGCAGCCGTGGCCCCGTTTCGCCTCGGGCTGACCGCGACGCCCGAACGCGCCGACGGCCGCCACGCGGATCTGGCCGAGCTGTGCGGCCCGATCGTCTATCGCAAGGACATCGTCGATCTGTCGGGTGGCTACCTGGCGCCCTACGAGACGGTCCGCCTGATCGTCGAGCTGGGGGCGCAGGACCGGCTGGCATACGAAGAAGCGCGGGGGATCTACCGGGACTTTTTGGCTCGCCACGGCATCCGCATGTCCACCCCCTCGGGGTGGTCCGACTTCGTGATCCGCGCCGCACGCGGCGAGGACGGCCGCCGGGCCATGGCAGCCTATCGCCGCCAGCGGGAGATCGCGTTCGCGGCACCGGCCAAGCTGGAATACGTGGGCCTCCTGCTGGACCGGCACCGGGACGACCGCATGCTGTTGTTCACACAGGACAACGCCACCGCCTACGCGCTGGCCCGCCGCTTCCTGATTCCCATCATCACCCACGAGACCCGCATTCGTGACCGCAGCGAAATCCTGGCCGGCCTGGCGACGGGCGACTACGGCGCGATCGTCACGTCCAAGGTGCTGAACGAAGGGGTCGACATCCCCGAGGCCAACGTGGCGGTGGTGGTCTCGGGCAGCGCCTCGGTCCGCGAGCACGTGCAGCGCCTGGGGCGGATCCTGCGCGCGCGCGAAGGAAAGCGGGCGCTGCTCTACGAGCTGGTCACGGCGAACACGGGCGAGACCTTCACCAGCGCGCGGCGGCGCGACCACAGTGCTTACCGCTGATCTGGTCACCGTCCGCCGCCGCGGCGACGAGCTGCGCCTCTTGCCCGCCGACGAGGAGCGGACCGCGCGCGTCCGCACCATCGCGGCCGCGCTGCTGGACGAAGCGCGCGCCCAGATCGGCCAGTCGCGCGACGCGGTCGAGCAGGCGCTGCGCGAGATGGCGACTGCCTTTCCAGACGATCACCGGCTCGCGGCGGCGGTCACGAAGCTGGTTCGCGACGGACTCCAGTTTCAAGAGATGGACGCCCACACCTCGGCGGAGCTGCGGCGTGATCTGTTCCGGCGCGCCGCGGCCGCCCGGCGGGCTGGCACGTTCGACCGGGCCCGGCTGCTGGAAGAGTCGGGCGCGCCGCGCGGCCTGGACGGAGCGGGGATCGAGCACGCGCTCTTCGCCGACCGCCCCGGCGCGCAGCGCCTGCTGGGCATCGAGGCTCCTTCGCCGGCGGCGCTGGCGGCCGGCTTCGGACTGGCCGAGGCCCAGGCCGTCCTGCTGCGCGCGACGAAGGTCGCCGCCCAGGTGCGCGCGGTGGACGCCGGAACGTACCGGCACCTTTTCCGCACGCTGAAGTTCCTGCGCCTGCTGCCGGTGATCACCCGGGTGGCCGACGGCCATGGCTACGCGATCGAGATCGACGGGCCCCTGAGTCTTTTTCAGGCCAGCGCGAAGTACGGCCTGCAGCTGGCGCTGGCGCTGCCCGCCATCGCCGCCTGCGACGCGTGGACCATCGAGGCGGACGTCCGCTGGGGCGCCGACCGGCGCCCGCTGGTCTTTCGGCTGGCCGGTCGGGGGTCGGCCGGGATTCACCCGGCGCCGGTGCTGCCCGACGAGCTGGCGGCGTTCGTGGCGGCGTTCGAACGCGCCGAGACCGGCTGGAAAATCGAGCGCGAGCCGGCGGTGCTGGACCTGCCGGGCGCGGGCATCTGTGTTCCGGACCTGGCGTTCACCCGGGCGGCGGACGGCGCGCGCGTGTTCTTCGAGCTGCTCGGGTTCTGGAGCCGCGAAGCCGTCTTCCGTCGCGTCGACCTGGTGCGCGCGGGGTTGCCGCAGCGAATTCTTTTCGCTGCCAGCAAGACCTTGCGGGTCAGCGAGGAGCTGCTCGACGAGTCACCGACCGCCGCGCTCTACATCTTCACGCGCGCGATCTCGGTGCGCGCCGTCGTCGAGCGCCTCCAGCAGCTCGCCGGCTGACGTTCCTTCCTCAGTCGTGCCCGTGCGGCTGACCGGTGCGGTACTTGCCGTCGCCGTCGACGTCCAGGAACACGGGGTTCGTGAGCGCGAACGGGTAGGCGGTGAAGGTCTTGCCGTCGCCCACGACTGGAAAGAGCGGCTTGTCCCCGTCGACCCGCACGACGACGTACCCGTCTTTTTGGCAGGACCCCTGGGAGGGTTCCTGCGACCTGCCGCGCGGACTCCGCGGGGCAGAGCCCGGCTCCGTCGGCGCGCACGGGACCGTCACATCCAGCTCGCCGTGAAACCGAATCGCGGCTTCGCCCGCCGGCACGGCCCAGCGCTGGACCTCTTGCCCGTTCAGGTAGAGGGTCACGCGGCTAACGGAGACCCAGGGCGCGGCCTGCACCGTCACGTCGGCGTGAGCCTTGCCCCCACGGGCGGGGACCAGATCGCCCATCGATCCGTCGTTCACCAGCAGGCGCACGAAGGGCCCGGTGGTGAAGAATGCGTGATGGAACCGGACCGCCTCGGCCACCTGCTTGGGGTCGGCGCGCTCCGGCCGGTCGTCGCGCACCTTCACGTAGTTCCGCGGGTAGCCGCCGATGTTGTAGGTCAGGTGGTGCGTGTCCGAGTTGCCCGTCGCGGTGACCAGGTGATCGTGGTTCAGCAGCGCGAACCAGTCGTCGACGACGCGATCCACGCTGCGCCGCACGGGGTCCTGATAGCCGTTCATGACCTCGACGGCGTCGAAGTCCCAGGAAAACCCGCTGCGCCCCGCCCGATCCTTGCGGGCATCGAACTGCCCCAGGTCGAAGTAGCCGATTTCGGCGTCGATGCGCGGGTGGTGGACGTTGATGATCGCGCCCGGCGCCTCGCGGCGCACGTCCTTGAAGAAGTCCGCGGGAACGCGCCCGTGGACCAGCACCGCCCCCTCCCCCGCCCGCGCGGCATCTCGGGGCAGCGGGAACGCACCGAAATGGCCCCAGCCGTTCGTCGTCAGCTCGTCACCGATCGCGCTGGCGATGTAGCGGCCGGCGTCCAGCTCGCGGATGTACGGGTCGTAGTCCGAGATCACGTTGTGGTCGGTGGCGACGATCATCTGCACGTCGTCCGCGACGAATTCGAAGATGCGATCGTGCATGGGAACGCGCGAGTCCGACGACCGGGCGGCGTGCACGTGGAAGTCGGCCGACAGCCAGCCGCGGGCGTCCACGACGTGGTGCAACCGGGCAACGACGTTCGCGCCTTTGGCGGTCAGCTTCAGCCGCTTGACGGTGGCGATCTCCCATTCGGGTCCGCGGCTGACGGTGACGTCATAGGTGCCGAGTGGCACGCGGGCAGCACCGACCCCGGCGATGGACATGACCCGGTTGAACGCGGCGATCGCGCCGTCCCCCTCCTGTCGGGCTATATCCACCCGCGTGAATTCCGGGTCGCGCGTGCCGTCGACGCCGATGAAGGTCAGCTTGCAGGGGATCGGGCGGCCGGTCTCTGCGTCGCGCACGTCGTACCCGACGGCCGCCTCCGCCGCCAGCTTGGGCGGCGGCGCGGCGGGCGCCGCGACCACGCCGACGACGGCCGACAACCCGGCCCCGTACCAGACGCCAACGCCCAGGGTCCGCTTCCACGTCCCCGGGGGCATAGGTCGGCGTTACGACGACTTCGTCGGCTCGGTCGCTGGCGTCGCGGGCTCCGTCTCGGGAGGTCGCGGCGCCACCGGCCTGGGCGCGGGAACCGGCAGGTCGGTGTCCACGGCGTTGGTGTCGGCGATCGGCCAGCCCTTGGCGTCGCGCCGAGGTCCGCCGGACGGGCCCTCGCCGCCCGGACGCGGTCCCTGGCCGCCGCGCACGAACACGCCGCCGCGGGGACCGCCGCCACCACCACCGCCGGGTCGGCGCGGCCGTCCACCGCCCGGGCCGCCGCCCGGACCACCGCCGCCGCCCCCGGGGCCGCGGCCGCCGCCAGGACCGCCGGGACGATTGCCGCCCGGACCGCCGCCAGGGCCACGACCGCCGGCGGGACCGCCACCCGGGCCGGCGCCAGGGCCACGACCGCCGCCGGGGCCGCCACCGGGGCCACGACCGCCGCCGGGACCGCCGGCCGGACCGCGCCCGCCGCCGGGGCCACCGCCCGGACGTCGATCGCGCCGCTCACCGCCGGGCCCACCGCCGCCGGGCCCACCGCCGCCCGGCGCACGCGTCACAACCCAGCCCGGACCGGCAGAAGGGGTGCCGCCGGCACCCGGTCGCTCTCGATCGCGTCCGAACCCGAATCCACCGCCGGGACCGCCACCCGGGCCACGACCGCCGCCGGGACCGCCACCCGGCCCACGACCGCCGCCGGGACCTCCACCCGGGCCGGCGCCAGGGCCACGACCGCCGCCTGGGCCGCCCGGGCCACGACCGCCGCCGGGACCGCGACCGCCGCCACGATCATCGCGCCCGTGACCGCCTCCAGGCCGGCCACGCTCGCGGCGCGGCTCGGCGCGCGGCATCAGGTCGACCAGATAGTAAAAGTCCCCCTGCTTCTTGGCCGCAGGCGGGGGATCCTCGCCGCTCATCACGCGGACCAGGCGAACGTTGTCGGCCCGATCTCGGATGACGTCGAGCGCCTCCATGAGGCGTGCCAGGCGGTCTCCGGTGATGCCCAGCTTCGTCTCCAGCTCTGCTGCCGCCTGCGCGGCGCCGGGATCCGGCTCGGCAGAGGCTTCCACCGGCGGGGCGCCTTCCGAGGCCGCGACCTCGCCGGCCGCTGCCTCCCCTTCGGCAGCTTCGTCGGCGGGGGCCGCCTCGGCGGCCACGCCGTCGCCCGCGGGAGCTTCGTCGGCAGGTGCCGCCTGGGCGTCCGCCGGTGCCGCGTCGGCCTCGGGCACTCCTGCGCCCTCGGCTTCGGCGGGTGCGGCCGCCTCGGTGACCTCGCCACCGCCACCGTCGGCGGCGCCCTCCAGCCGGGCCTCGGCCTCGGCCGCCGCATCGCCGGGTTGGGCGGGGACGGCGCCGTCGGCGGGCGCCTCCCCGGCCGCCTCCCCCTGAGCCGGCGGTTTGGCCGACTCTTGGGGCTTTTGCGGCCGGAATGCGCGCCGGACCTGGGCTGCTTCACGAAGGACGATGCCGGAGAACTCGGTGACGGTTTTCATGATTTTTTTTCTGAGCGCGAACGCCGCACACGCCACCCGCGCGGCGGGCGCGACGCAAGTTACTTGGTCTGGGCTGCGAGGAGCTTCTTGTAGTCGTCCTGCGCGTTCTTGGTGAGAGCGTAGTTGTCGAGGTCCTTGTGGCAACCGTCACACGTGAACTTTTGGCCGTTGGCTTTGGCCTTCTTGACCATCTCCTTCATTTCCTTCTTGGCTTCCGCTCGGCCGCCCTTGGCACAGGCCTTTCCGGTCTGGGTGTCCGGCTTGGTGGCGATGGTGCACTTAGCGTCGTCACCGGCGCGCGCGGCGCCCACGAGGAGGGTGGCGGCGAGCAGACCAGCGGCGGACAGTTTGGCGGCGAAACGGATCATGGGAGGTCTCCTGGGTTGAAGCAGGGCGTTGGCTGTTCAAGGGACTGACGGCGGCGACCGAACTTATAGCGCGCGTGACGGCGAACGAACAACACCCGCGTGAAGGTCGACGCCCATGTGAGACCCACACGGTGGGTGTCGTGTAATACGCAAACTTTCGACGATTCATCAACCCGTTTATAGTGGTGCGCCATGGCAAAGAGTCTCGAGAGCAGAAGCACGCGAATCGGCGCGGCATCGTTGGCCGGTCTGGCCTTGTGGTTTGCCGCCGCCCAGGTATCGGCGCAAGAGGACCGGGAGGGCGTGAAGGTCGAACTCGGGTTGACCGGCGGCTATCACCATTTCGCGAATGATCTCGAGCTGGGGGTCGCCGACGACCCCGCACTGCCTAGCCCCAAGGCCTCGGGGGCCTTCGGCCTGCGGATCGGGCTGGTCCTGCACCCCCTGTTCGTCATCGAGGCCGAAGGGCTGCTGATGCCCACGAAGGACAACCAGCAGGGGAAGAGCGCGCTCCTCGGCGCAGAGCGTCTTCATCTGCGGCTCAACATCGCCCCCAACGCGGTCCCGGGGCTGACGCCATTCGTCCTGGCCGGCATCGGCGGGACCACCGTGCTTTCCAGCTCGGGTGGCGGCGGCTATGACGCGATCAAGTCGGGCGACACCGACGCGAACTTCTACGCGGGCGTGGGCGCCAAGTACGCCTTTACCAACCTGTTTCACGTTCGCCTCGACGGTCGCGTCCTCGCCGAGCCGAACACGAAAAACAACGGCTTTTCGGCCGGGTGGGAGGTCCTGGCGGGCGTCGGCGTGACGCTGGGCGGTCATGCGCCGCCGCCGGCGATGGCCCCGGTGGCCGCCCTGGTGAAGGACACCGATCGCGACGGGATTCCGGACGAGCAGGACAAGTGCCCCAACGAGGCCGGCCCGAAAGAGACGGGCGGCTGCCCCGACAAGGACAGCGACGGCGACGGCATCGTCGACCGTAAGGACAAGTGCCCCGACAAGGCCGGCCCCGCCGAGCGTGACGGCTGCCCGGAAGACGACGCTGACAAGGACGGCATCGTCGATGCCAAGGACAAGTGCCCCAACGAGGCCGAGGACAAGGATGGCTTCGAGGACGAGGACGGCTGCCCGGATCCCGACAACGACAAGGACGGCGTCGCGGACGCCGAAGACAAGTGCCCCAACGAGCCGGAGACCAAGAACGGCTATCAGGACGAGGACGGCTGCCCAGACGAGGTGCCGGCGCCCATCAAGAAGTTCACGGGCGTCATCAAGGGGATCAACTTCCGGCGGAACTCGGCGGACATCAAGGCGTCGTCGTTCCCGCTGCTGAAGGGGGCCGTGCAGGTGTTCAAGGAGTACCCGGCCCTGCGCGTCGAAATCTCCGGCCACACCTCGAACGAGGGGCGCCGCGAGTTCAACATGAAGCTGTCGCGCAAGCGGGCCGAAGCGGTCAAGGACTACCTGGTCTCCGCCGGCATCGACGACAAGCGCATCGGGACCATCGGCTACGGCCCCGACAAGCCAATCGCCGACAACAACACCCACGACGGCCAAGAAAAGAACCGCCGCATCGAGTTCCGGCTGCTCTCTCCGAAGGAGACCATCCAGAACCAGGCGGAGCCGGAAGACATCAATCCCTCGCCCGACCGCAAGCACCCGAAGGCCAAAGCCGGCACCACGACCGACGCCGGCAAAGCCGACGCCAAGCCGGCCGCCACGAAGCCGGCGGCGGGCAACAAGGCGGCGGGCAACAAGGCGGCGGGCAAGAAGAAGGGCGCGTCCGACGACGAGCCCATGCCGAAGTAAAGCGGACCTCGGGCACCGGCCATCGGGAGTCGACAGGGACTCCCGAGGTCCAAGGCCCTCTCAGATCAGGCTCAGCGGAACGTCCGTCTCGACGGGCGCCGCGTAGTCGATGCCCGGAACTTCGAAGCCGAAGAGGTGCCGGAAATCGGTCCGGAAGCTGGCGTAGTCGGAGAGGGTCGCGAGGTTGTCGGTCGTGACCTCTTCCCACAACGCGGAGACGCGCTTCTGGATTCCTGGCTCCAGTTCGCGATCGTCGATGCGAATGCGGCCCTCCGCGTCCGTCGACGGCTGGCGGCCGGGTCCGAGGTGGTCGCGAAAGAGCCGCGCGATCTGCTCGGCGGTCCCTTCGTGCGTCCCCGCCTCCTTCATGACCTTGTAAAGGATGCTGACGTAAAGGGGCACCACCGGGATCGCCGCGGCGGCCTGCGTCACCAAGCCCTTGTTGACGCTGACCCAGGCGGCGCCTCCGACGCGGCTCCCCAGCCACGCCGACAGCTCGCGTGTCTTCGCCTCTAGGTCCTCCTTGGCCTTGCCGATCGTCCCCGATCGATAGATCGGGAACGTCAGCGCCGGACCGACGTAGCTGTAGGCCACCGCGCGGCAGCCGCGCGCCAGCAGGTCCGCCTCGCCCAGCGCGCGCACCCACTCGACGAAGTCCTCGCCCCCCATCACCTTGCGCGTGGCCTCGACCTCCGCATCGCTGGCCGGCGCAATCTCGACCGGCACCACCTGCTCGTTGCCCAGGTTGATGCTCTTGCTGCGGTAGGGCGCGCCCAGCGGCTTCAGCACCGAGTTGTACGTCGTCCCGGTCGCCGGGTCCGTGCGCCGGGGGGCCGCCACGCTGTAAACGACCAGGTCCAGTCGCGCGCCGATCTTCTCGAGGTGCGCCAGGGTCTGCTGTTTCACCTCGCGGCTGAAGGCGTCGCCGTTGACGACCGCCACGTCCCGCCCCGCCGCGCGCGCGCGGGCCTGCAGGGCAGCCAGGTTGTACCAGCCCGCGGAGGCGGTCTTGTCGCCCTGCGGGGGCCGTTCCAGGCAAACGGCCGTCCCGCGCGCGCCGTATCCGAAAACGGCGCTGGCCAGGCTGGACAGGCCGTAGCCCGTGCTGGCGCCAATCACCAGCGCGTCAGCGAGCCCGGTGCCGGGCGCGCCGGCCTTCGCGACGGCGACCTCCGCATCGACGTTGGCCGCGCAGCCGGCGGGGTGCGCATTCAACGAGATGAAGCCGCGAATGCGGGAGGCAACGACCTGGGTGGGCATCGCGCCTTCCTGCCAGAGCCACCGCGGCCGCGTCAAGTCGCCCTCCGACACCGGCGCGGTCACACAACCCGGATCCACGAGTGGCTGAAACCGGTTCCGTGCCTAAGATCCAGCCATGAACCTGGCCAGCCTCAAGCGCATCCTGGTGCCGACCGACTTCACCGACCCGTCCAACGAGGCGCTGGAAACGGCCATCGAGCTGGCGCGCGGGTCGGGCGCGACGGTGGACCTGGTTCATGTCGCCGTCGAGGCCGCCTACCCGCTGCCACCGCCCATCGACGTGGCGACCCTGCCCCTCGACATGGACCGGGTGCTGGACCGGTCCGACCAGGGGCTGGCAGCCGAGGAAAAGCGCGTGCGCGCCGCCGGCCTGGCCTGCGAGACGACGACCCTCATCGGACGTCCTGACACGGAGATTGTGAACCGCGCCCGCGGCACCCACGCCGACCTGATCGTCATGGGGACCCACGGGCGCAGCGGCTTGGCTCACGCGCTGTTTGGCAGCAACGTCGATCGCGTCGTCCAGCACGCCCCCTGC
The DNA here is from genome assembly GCA_963737345.1 of uncultured Pseudomonadota bacterium. GTDB lineage: Bacteria > Myxococcota_A > Polyangia > Fen-1088 > Fen-1088 > JADGRB01. The sequence continues at coordinate 2,215,534 of CAVTSM010000003.1, forward strand.
CCGGTGCTGATCCTCCCCAAGCGGGCGCCGTAGTTCGCCATTTTACTGGCAGCCCGGCTGGCTGGACCCGGGCGCGCAGACGCTGCACTCGAAGGAGCGCTGGAGCGTGTCCGCGGCCTTGTTGGCGGCCGATTCGTCGACCATCAGCAGCTGACCGGCGCAGCTGGAACCCGTGCTGGCCGGTTGCAGCTTCCAGCAGGGGGTCTGGTTCCCGTTGTCGGCGCAGTTGAGCACCGGCTTGTCCAGCCAGGTGCCGTCCGCCGCGTCGAAGACCCGATCGACGACCGAACAGTCGGGCGTGCCCGCCGTCGTCAGCGCGATGTGTCCGGTCAGGCAAGGCGGAGAGAAATTTTCGTTGATGCGGTTCGCGATGCGCGTCAGCGCGCTGGCGTAGGTGGGCGCGCAAATGGACGCCCACACGCTCTCGTGAAAGCCGCTGAGAAACTCGGCGATGCGCACCCCCGGATCGCCGAAGCTGCCGTCGCTGACCAAGTCCGTCGCGGCCGGGTTCAGGTCGTCGCCACCGGCAGCTCCGCACGAATGCATGACCTGCGGCCACTGCTCCGACGAGGCGTTGTTCTTCTTCGACGGCACCCACGTCACGGCGTAGGGGGTCGTCGGCGCCATGATTGCGGCGACAAAAATCTGGTTGTCGGGATCGGGTTTGAGGGCGCGGATGTCGGAGATGAACTTGCGCACGGGCGTCAGCATCCCGCTGTCGGTGTCGTTGGATTCGCAGTCGGTCAGATTCAAGATCGGCGGGTTGCCCGTCACATCGGGGGTCGGGGTGAGTGGCGGCATGATGTTTTTCGCGCCCGCCTTGGGATTCGTGCACAGGTGCCCAAACCGGTTGCAACGGTAGCCTCCCGTGATCGGGCCCAGCGGGTTCGCCAGGCTCTCGGGGGCGCCGTTCTCTGAGTAGAGCTTCGTATTGGTTGGTGCGGAGCAGTCGTCTTCGTTGGTCAACAAAACGATCGCCAGGCTCGCGTCGTCCCGCAGAAACCCGGCGTTCTGAGCCGGCGGCGGGCCCTGTCCGTCTGCTCCCAGCGCCCGGTCGATCGACGCGAGCTGGCTCTCGAAGCCGCACCCCGAGGCCCCGAGCAGCGCGATGCACTGGAACACATCGCTGATCTGGCCCGTGAAGTTGGCGACGCCGCCGCCGGACGACAGGAACGTGGCGCCCGGCGCCAGCGTCGTGCCCAAGCAGGTGTCTTGGGCGGCGGCCCGGAAGCCCCCCTGGTCGCCAAAGCGCGTGCAACTCTGGATCGTCGTGTCGCCCGGGGCGCCCATGTCCGACGAGACGACCGCGATGTGAATGTCGGGCAGCCCGCCGGGCGCACTCTCGAGGATCTGCATGAAAAGCGGCAGCTGTTGCTTCAGCTTGGTCTGCATCTTTTCCATCGACGACGAGTCGTCGACCATGAACAACAAGTCGAGCTTGTTGTTCTGGTGGTAGGTCTGCGTGTTGCGGACCGTGACGGCGGGCCGGATCTCCGGCGCCTCCAGGGTCCGCGACGTGCAGCCTGCGGCAAGAGCGATCGTGAGAACGAAGGTGGCGCGACGGTGGCTCATGCCCCCCGCAAGAGCAACGGCCGCGCCACCCTCCAACCGTCGAATTACCGCGGGATTGCCTCGAATTCAGGGGCATTCGCCGCCGCGATGACCAACCTGGTTGGCGATCGGGCCAACCAGCCTCGCCAACCTACGCGTTGACGACCGCGGAGCCGGCGCGACACGCCAGGGCCGTGTCGATCGTCCAGAGCAGCTCGTCGAGATTGATCGGCTTCTTCAGGCAGGCCACCGCCCCATACGCCTCCGACCCGGTGCACAGATCGTGGGTCTCGGCGCCGGTCGTCAAGATCACCGGCACGTCCCCCAGCCCGCGAATCCGCTGGGCAAGGTCGACGCCGGTCAGACCGGGCATGCGCAGATCGGTCAGAACCAAATCTGGCCGCACTGCCGCGAGCTTGTTGATGGCCTCGAAACCGTCGCTGGCCACCTCGACCAGATAGCCGGCCTCCGCCAGCACCGAAGCAATGAGCTCTCGTGCATCTCCATCGTCATCGACGATCAAGATGCGGTCCCTCGGCTTCCCCGCCCACTTCCCTGTTGTGTCGATTCGCATGACGACCGCTGAAGTGAGCAAATACGAAGCCACTGGCCCAGGGGGTCGCAAAGCCGCGCCGCAGCGCCGTCGAGCTGCGGCGACCGGTTACACACGCGTAACCCCCCTCGCGGCAGCGGTTACCGGCTTCCGTGTACGGCACCGGTTACCGGCTTACCGTGTAGATTAACGCGCCGAGCTCGGCCCTTCCGACCCTCGCCTCCGATGCCGCCAGAACTGCTACCAGAACCGCTGCCAGAACCGCTGATCGACGTCCGGGACCTGTCGAAGCGCTACCGCGTCCACAAGCGCCCGCCCGGCATCGGCGCCGCTTTGCGTTCGGTGTTCCGCCGCAAGTACGAGCTGGTCGACGCGGTGCAGGGGCTGTCCTTTCAGATCGCCCAAGGCGAGCGGGTGGGGTTCCTGGGACCGAACGGCGCCGGCAAGACCACGACGCTGAAGATTCTGGCTGGGCTGCTCTATCCGACGGCGGGCAGCGTGCGCGTGGGCGGGTACTTGCCTCAGACGCGCGACCCGCGGTTCCTGCAGCTCATCACGCTGGTCATGGGGCAAAAGCAGCAGCTCTTGTGGGATCTGCCGCCGGCCGAGACCTACGCCATGAACCGCGCCATCTACGACGTGCCGCGGGCCCAGGCGGACGAGACGACCAAGGCGCTGGTCGAGCTGTTGGAGATCGGCGACCTCATCCACAAGCCGACCCGGCAGCTGTCGCTGGGCGAGCGGATGAAGTGCGAGCTGGTCGCGGCGTTGCTGCACCGGCCGCGGGTGCTGTTCCTGGACGAGCCGACCATCGGGCTCGACGTCTCGATGCAGGCCAAGATGCGCGACTTCATCCGTGACTACAACGAGCGGTTCGGCGCGGCGGTGCTGCTGACCAGCCACTACATGGACGACGTGGTGGCCCTTTGCCCGAGGGTCGTGGTCATCGATCACGGCCGCCTGGTTTACGACGGCGACCTTCGCGAGCTGGCGCGCCGGGTGCGGCCCGACAAGCGGCTGACGGTCCGTCTGGCGCGCCCCGTGGAACGGGCGGACCTGGAACGGCTGGGGACGGTGGTCTCGGCCGAGCCGGCGCAAGCGGTCCTGTCCGTGCCGCACGCGCGGCTGCAGGCGGTGGTTCGCGACGCGCTGGCGGCGCTGCCCATCGTCGACCTGACGATCGAAGAGGCGCCCCTCGAAGAAGTGATGCGGGAGCTGTTCGGGGCTGGCGTTCACGAGGCGCCGCCCGCGCCGCCGGCAGGCCAGGGATGAACGCCGCGCCGGGCGCCGTGCCGCGCCGCCCCGCGTTGGCCGCCCAGGCCGCGCGCGCGATGAAGGCCTTTCCGACCTTGCTGCGGGTCGGGATCTCCGAGGTGGTGGCCTACCGCGCCGAGTTCGTGGTCTGGATCCTGACGACCAACATGCCGCTGGTGATGCTGGCGCTTTGGCGCGCGGTCGCCGCGGACGGGCCGGTGGGGCGCTTCGACCAACGGGCCTTCACCGCCTATTACCTGGGCGTCCTGGCGGTGCGCCTTTTGACCAGCAGCTGGGTGGTCTGGCAGCTGTCGATGGAGATCCGCGACGGCACGCTGGCGGCCAAGCTGCTGCGGCCCATCCACCCGGTCGTCTCGCTGGCGGCGGACCACATTTCGGCGGTGCCGATGCGGGCGCTGGTGATCTCGCCGGTGATCGCGATTCTGGTGGCGGTCGCCGGGGATCGGCTGCTCCACCACGACCCGCTGCTGCTGGCCGTGTTCGGGGCTTCGCTGGCGGGGGCCTGGTTGCTGATCTTCTTCACGATGGTGCTGATGGGATCGCTGGCCTTCTTCGTGGACAGCGCGCTCGGCATCTTCGAGCTGTGGCTGGGGGTGCACGCGATCCTCTCGGGCTACCTGGTGCCGCTGGAGGTGCTGCCCGGCTGGCTGCGCCACGCGGCCGACGTGCTCCCGTTCCGCTTCATGCTGGCCTTCCCCGTCGACAACCTGGTGGGGCTGATGTCGCGGCGGCAGGCCTTGCTGGCGCTGGGCGCGCAGTGGGGATACGTGCTGCTGTTCGGGGTGCTGTCGCTGCGGGTCTGGCGCGCGGGGCTGCGCCGTTTCGCGGCGTTCGGGGGATGACGTGAGGCTGCTGCGCCGCTATGCCGTGCTGCTGCGGGTGCAGCTGACGATGTCGGCGCTGACGGCCATGCAGTATCGCGCCGACTTCGTCGTCCGCGGCTTCATCGCCACGCTCTGGATGGCGGTCACCCTGGTGCCCATCCTGATCGTCTTCGGGGCGCGCCAGACCGTCGCCGGTTGGAGCTTCCCGGAGTCGCTGGTCGTCGTGGGCTGGTTCACCTTGCTCCATGCCGTGCTCGAGGGAGCCGTCAGCCCCAGTCTCACCGCCGTCGTCGAGCACGTCCGCCGCGGAACGCTGGACTTCGTGCTGCTGAAGCCGGCGGACGCGCAGTTCTTGGTCTCGACCGCGAAGATGGAACCCTGGCACATCGTCGACGTCGCGGGCGCTCTGGTCATTTTCGCCGTCGCCTTCACCAAGCTGGGCCGCTGGCCGGGCCTGGCGGAGGTCGGCGCCGGCCTGGCCCTGCTGGGTCTGGCGATCGTGATCCTCTATTCAATCTGGATTCTGGTCATCAGCGCGTCGTTCTGGGTCGTGAAGGTCGACAATCTGTCGTACCTGTTCGGGTCGCTGTTCGACGCCGCCCGCTGGCCGATCTCGGTCTTTCGCGGGGCGCTGCGCATCGTGTTCACGTTCGTGTTCCCGATTGCCCTCCTGACGACCTACCCGGCGCTGGCGCTCCTCGGCCGGCTGGAGGCGCGAACGGCTCTGGCGGCGTTCGGCGGGGGTCTGGCCTTCGCCGGGCTGGCCCGCTGGGTCTGGCATCGGGCCCTGGGGCTTTACACCTCGGCCAGCTCATAGGAGCTCGCGCCGCGATGGTGACTCTGGCGCTCGGATCGTCACTTCGCTAACGTGCAACCGATAAGGCGTTCATGGAGAGCGAAGTCGGAACGTCTGGGCCCATGGTCGAACGAGTGGATGCGGCGGCGCGCGCGCTGGCTGCGCGGTGGCGGGGCGGCGATCCCGCGGATCCAGCGCTGAGGCAGGCCTGCAGCGGTAGCCTCGCCGAGCTGCGGGGCGCCTACCGGCAAAATCCAGCCGCGTTCAGCGCGTCCACCGTACGCTTGCTGAAGGACCTCGCGAGCGCGCTGACCGCCACCCAGGTGCAGGCGCGGCTGGACCTGCCGGCGGCGCGTCCCCGGCTGGCGGGCCCTTCGCCGGCGGATGTCCTGCGCGACGTCTTCGGGTACGAATCGTTCCGCGCCGGTCAGCAAGAGATCATCGACGCGGTGCTGGCCGGGCGCGACTGCGTGGGGATCATGCCCACCGGCGCGGGCAAGTCGCTCACCTATCAGATCCCCGCCCGGATCCTGGGGGGGCTGACGCTGGTCGTCTCGCCGCTCATCGCGCTGATGAAGGATCAGGTCGACGCGATGACCGAGGTGGGGCTGCGCGCCACCTATCTGAGCGCCTCGCTGCCCCCTGAGGAGCGTCAGCGGCGCATCCGTGCGCTGGCCGACGGCGCGTATGAGCTCTGCTACGCGGCGCCAGAGGGGCTGGAGGCCTCCGTGGGGCGCGCCCTGTCCGGACTGGACCTGCGCCTCATCGCCGTCGACGAGGCTCACTGCATCAGCCAGTGGGGGCACGACTTTCGCCCCGCGTACCGCAACTTGACCGGCCTCAAACGAAAGTTCGGGGGCGTCCCGGTTTTGGCGCTGACCGCCACCGCCACGCCGGCGGTCACGGCCGACATCATCGCGCAGCTGGCCATGCGCGACCCCGCCAACTTTCGGGGGCGCTTCTTCCGGCCCAACCTGCGGATCTCGATCTACCGCAAAGGTGAACATGACGACACGCCGGGCGCGGGCGCGCGGGGCGTTCGGGGCGCGATCGCGCGTCTGGTTCACGACCGCCGTGGCCAGAGCGGCATCGTCTATGCGCTGTCCCGCAAGGCCTGCGAATCGATGGCGGAGTTCCTGCGGGGAAGCGGGATCTCGGCCGCGGCTTACCACGCCGGCATGGAGCCGTCCGCGCGCAACAGCGTGCAGGACGCGTTCGGGCGGGACGAGGTGGACGTGGTCGTCGCCACGGTGGCGTTCGGGATGGGGATCGACAAGTCGAACGTCCGCTACGTCATCCACCGGGACATGCCCCGGTCGATCGAGAGCTACTACCAGGAGATCGGCCGCGCCGGGCGCGACGGGCTGCCCAGCGACTGCATCCTCTTCTATTCCTGGGCCGACGTGCTGGCGTTCGACAGGTTCGGCGAGCGCCCCGGAGAAGAGATCGATCCGGCCGCGGTGGCCCGGCAGCGGGACCAGGTGCGTGAGATGTTCGGGTTCGCGTCGGGGCGCGACTGCCGCCACCGCCAGCTGGTGCGGTATCTGGGCGAGACCATCGACCGCTGCGGCACGTCCTGCGACAGCTGCGGGTCCCTGGATCCGCTGGGCGCGGCGCGCGCGGTCCCCAAGGGGCGGCGCACCGTGTCCGTCGCTTCGGTCGAGGCGCCTCCGACCTCCGAGGCGGCGGCCCTGTTCGCGCGGCTCAAGGCTCTGCGCAAGGAGCTGGCGGCTGCCCGCAACGTGCCCGCGTATGTGGTTTTCAATGACGCGACGCTGATGCGAATCGCCGAGCTGCGCCCCCGCTCGCACGAGGCGCTGCGCGGCATCTCGGGCATCGGGCCCAAAAAGCTCGAACTTTACGGGGACGACCTACTGGCCGCGGTCGCCCCGGCATCTTCACGAGGCGCCGACCAATGACCAGGTTGAATGCCGAGGTTATGGGAAATGGCGGGCGGGGCCAGCGTTCAGACGCTGCGATCGTTTCTACGGGATGAGCGGGCAGCGGCGGCGCGCTACCGGCGGGCGCTGCCGCTGTTCGTGGATCAAGCGGAGCTGGAAGAGCTGACGGCCTGTCTTGCCTCACACGAGCGGCGGATCGCCACGCTGGAGGACCGGATTCGGGAGATGGGGGCGGATCCGGAGATCGAGGACCAGGACGAGGATGTGGACGAGGACGGGGACGGGGGCGAACTGATCGGGCGGCTGGGGGAGAGCGAGGATCGGGCGCTCAAACACTATCTGGACGATGTGTGTAAGCTGGACGTCGACACGCGGCGGTTGATCGCGCGCGAAGTCCTGCCGGAGCAGGTCCGGACCTACGATTCGCTGGCCGATCTGGGACTCCTGCACCTCGACTGAAGGTCAGCGCGCCAGGTCACGCCGGAGAAGGCCCGCCTCGGGTTATTCTCGCGGGATGATCGCCCGGGCCGTCGCGCCCACCCTGGCTGCCGCGATCGTGATCACCGTCGCGGGCGCGGCCGCCGCTGAAATGAGGTCGTCCCTGGCGCCGCTGCCGGCGTTCGACGAGACGCCGTTCGGGCCGCGTTACGTCATCGAAGACGTGCGCGTCGCGGGCAACCGAAAGACCGAGCGCTCGCTCATCGCCGGAGAGCTGGCGGCGCTGGGGCTGTCGCCCGGGCGCGCCGTCGACGCCTCGGACCGCCGCGTCGAGACCGCGCGCTACCGGCTGCTGTCGCTCGGCTATTTCCTGGACGTACACCTGTCGGTCGCCCGGGGCAGTCGCCGCGGCGCCGTGGTCCTGATCGTCGAAGTCGAAGAGCGCGGGACGCTGGTCATCAACGAGATCTTCGCCGCGACCAGCCCCGCCACGCTGTTCTGGGGCGGCACCGATCTGGCGGAGACGAATTTCCTGGGCCGCGGCATCAACCTGGGCGCGGGCTTCGTCGCCTCGACGCAGCCGCTGGTCGCGAACGCGCACGCCGGGCTGGGGCTGCGGCTGCACGTCGCCGTCCCGCCTCTCGGGGGTCCGAACGGCGTCGCCCTGTCGATCACGGGGCTCTACAACGACGCCAGCGAGTTCTACCGGGCGTCGGGCGCGTACGACGACAGTGACCCCGGGCGGTTCGTCGCCACCCGCGTCCGTCGGATCGGTGGCGTGCTGACGGCGGGGCTCCTCTTGCCGGCCAACTTTCACGCGTCGGTTTCCTTCCGGCAAGAGCAGGACTCCGCCCAGCTGCCGCGGTTGGAGATTCAGACGCTGCCCGACGGTCGCGCCGTCCCCATCGACTTCATGATCCCCGAGGGGGCCAGCCGCGTGGGCAGCGCCACCGGCAGGCTGCAGTTCGACAACCGGTCGGACCCGGTGCTGCCGCGATCGGGCGCCCGGGCGAACCTCTCGGTCGAGGTGGCCAGTGCGCTGTTGGGGTCCAGCACGACCTTCGTCAAAGGGACCGTCGAAGCCTCCATCTACTTCGCCATGCCGCACGGCCATGCGTTGGGGCTGCACCTGTTCGGGGGGGCCATCAGCGGCCCGGCCCCCTACTTCGATCGGTTCTTCATCGGCGACCTGGACCTGCTGCTGCCGCGCCGGGCGCTGGGGATCAACTTCTCGACCCAGGCGCCGCCCAATTTTCTGGGGACTTCGATCGATCACCACCGGTACGACGACTTCGCAGGCCGCGTGCTGGTCGAGTACGCGGTGCCGATCTGGCGGCGTCGCGGGTTGGTCTACGGCGGTGACGCCTTCGTGGCGGCGGGCTTGCTGGGTATGGCCAGCCACGGCGACCTCACGGGCCCAGGCAGCGGCTTCGCCGCGCTGCCCATCACCTTGACCGGAGATCTGGGGCTCCGCCTCGACACCTATGTGGGGGTGTTCACGATCTCGATCGCCAACGCCCTCAGCCGCAGCTCGTTCTGATGCGCGCCGCGGCCGTTGCCCTGTTGCTGTTGGCGTCGGTGGCAGGCGGCGCCGCCCGTGCCGACGAGCCACTGCCGGTCCGCCGCATCGGGGTGGCCGCCGACCGGGGTCAGTTGGCCGTCAGCGTGGGGCTTCAGGACCTGTTCGGCGAGGCCGAGCGGCAGCGGCTCAAGTCGGGGTTCTCGACCCGCATCCTGGTGCGCGCAGCATTGGAGGACGCGGCGACCGGGGACGCGGTCGCGCTGGCCGTCTGGCGTGCCGAGATCTTGTACGACCTATGGGACGAGAAGTTCGCCGTGCGGACGGCGGCCAACGCCTCGCCCGAGCAGCGCGGGGTGGCCGCCACGCCCGAGGAGGCGATCGCCCGGACGGCGGTGCTGGTCGACTTCCCCGTCGCGCAGCTGGCGCGGCTGCCCGCGAACCACAACTACGTGGTGGCTTTCCGGGGCGATTTGAACCCGATTTCGGAGGACCTATTGATCGAGGTGCGCCGGTGGCTGGTGCAACCTTCACGCGGGCAGCGACGGCTGGGGGCTGGGGACAGCTTCTTCGGTTCGTTCGTCAGCATCTTCGTGAACCCGCGCATCGAGGACAGTGAACGCCAGGTCCGGTTCGTGTCGCAGCCGTTCGCGTTGCCGACGGCGCCGCCGCCCCCAAGGAGAAGCCCATGAAGCTGTTGCGCTTCCCTGGCCGTTTCGAATGGAAGATCCTGATCGCGCTCTTCGTCGTGGCGTCGCTGCCGCTGGGCGCCGCCGCATACCTCATGTCGGTCACCATCGGCCGCATCGAGGCCATCACCGAGCAACACCAGGAGGCGATCCGGCAGTCGCTGGGCGGTGCGGTCGAGGTCTACAAGGCCTACTTCGACCAGATGAAGGACGGCTTTCGCGAGCGGGCCGCGGAGATCGGAGCCGACCCCGTCGAGCACGCCAACGAGCTGGCCGAGGTGCCGGACCTGCTGCGGGCGCGCATCCTGTCCGGCACGCGCGTCGTCGAGGAGTGGTCGGCGCCCGCCAACATCATCGCCGAAGCGCGCGAGGCGCCCCCCAGCCTGGTGGCGCTGCCCGCGCCCAAGGGGGCCGAGCCGCGCCTGCTGGAGCTGACGTTCGGGATTCCGCGCGAGATCTACTCGAACTTTTTGGCGCTGCGGTCCGCGATGGAGCAGGAACGCGAGCTCGATCGCCTGCTGCCGGTGGTCCTGCCCAAGATCTTCCATGGGTTGGGGGTGGCGCTGGTGGCGGTGCTGGTCGTCGCGGCGGGGCTGGGGCTGTTCATCGCCCGGCGCGCCACCGGCCGCGTCGCGACGCTGAGCGAGGCGGCGCGTCGGGTCGGCGAGGGGGACCTGACGGTGCGCGTGGCCCCGCGCGGTTCCGACGAGCTGGACGACCTGGGGCGTGCGTTCGACCGAATGGTCGCGGAGCTGTCGGAGGCCCGGTCGCGCCTGGGTTACCTGCAAAAGCTCTCGGCGTGGCAAGAGGTGGCCCGCCGCCTGGCGCACGAGATCAAGAACCCGCTGACCCCGATCCAGCTGGCCGTGCAGGAGCTGGCCTCGAAGTACCGGGGAGACGATCCGCAGTACCAGCGGCTGCTGGCGACCGCGCAAGAGATCATGAACGAAGAGGTCGGCGTCATCCGCCGCCTGGTCGACGACTTCTCGGCGTTCGCCAAGCTGCCCAAGGTCGAGCCGGCTGCCGTCGACCTGGGGCAGGTCGTCGATGACTTCGCGCGCGCCCACCCCGAATGGCAGAACGCGCTGCAGGTCACGCACACCGTCCCGGTGCCCGCGCTGTGCGACAAGATGTTGATCCGGCGCGTGCTCGCCAACCTGGTCGAGAACGCCATTCACGCCGCGGGCGAGGCGGGGCACGACGCACAGGTGCGCATTGCAGCCCGCACGCGCGCGGGCACCGCGCTGCTGACCGTCGACGACAACGGCCCGGGCGTGCCGGCCGACGCCCGCGAGCGGATCTTCGACCCCTACATGACGACGAAAGAGCACGGCACCGGCCTGGGCCTGGCGATCGTCCGGAAGATCGTTCTCGATCACGGCGGCGACGTCCACGTCAGCGAGCAGCCGTCGCCCTTGGGGGGCGCGCGCCTGGAGGTGACGCTGCCGACCGCGCCGGACGGCGGCTAGCCGCTACCGTTGTGCGATGGGGACCACGCCGAGGGGCGTGCGGAGGGTCGGCCGGCCGCCGGCATCCGCAGCTTCGGACAGCAGGTCCGAAAGGGCCGCGATGGCGGAGCTGGCCAGGCGCGCTTCCAGGCGGCCGCCGCGGACCGATGTCCGGAGGGTTCCTTGGCCGTCGACGGTCAGCGCGCGAGGGTCCAGCGCTTCTTCTGCCCCGTCGGAGAGCGCGAGCCAGACGGTGCCCGCGTCGTCGATGCGGGCGGCACGAGCGACGAGGGGCGTGTCGTCCACGTCCAGATAGGCGAAGCGCCGCTCGTCGAGGCGAAGCACATACCGGCCGTCGGGGGGAGGCAGGCAATCCAGCCACCGGAAGAGCGCCCGCTTGAACCCTTCATGGGTGACTTCGGCGCCTTCGTGGATGAACCTCCCCTCTCGATCGACGCGAATGCCCGATCGCCGGAGACGTTCGATGAAGGCGGCTTGCTCCGCCTCGTTCATGGGGACGCTATGAGGCGCGAACCGCGCCCAGCCGCTGCAGCAGGTCTTTGGTGCGCAGCTTTTCCTTCTTCAGCTGGATCCGCTCGACCTGCTCGTCGGGGGTCAACGAAAGGTGCCGTTCCAGCTGCGCCAGCCGCCGTTCCAGCTCGCCGTGACGTTCACGCAACCGCACCATCTGCACAGACGCCGATTCCGGATCCACGCGGACTTTATCCATGCCCCGAGCCTCCGTACCGACGATGATACCGCCGGCTCGAGGCATGGATCAATGTGAGGAAATCACTGACTCAGCCGTTTTTCGAACTCGGCAATTTCCTTCTCCTGCGCCAGCAGGAACTCCAGCTCATCCACCCCCTGCAGCAAGCAGTACCGGGCGAAAGGGTCGATGGGGAAGCTGACCTTGGCACCGTCGGGCAGCGTCACCGTCCGGTCCTTTACGGAGATGGTGACGGTCGCGCCGGGCGCGGCCAGCAGCTTGGCGTGGGCGGGGGCGTCGACCACGACCGGGATGAACCCGTTCTTCAAGGAATTGTTTCGAAAGATGTCGGCGATCGACGTGCTGATCACGGCGCGAAAGCCGTAGTCGACCAGCGCCCAGGGCGCGTGCTCGCGGGACGAGCCGCAGCCAAAGTTGTCCCCGGCGACCAGGATGCTGGCCCCGGCGGCCTCCGGGCGGTTGAGGATGAAGTCCGACTTCGGCTTCCCCTCGCCGTCGAACCGCCAGTCGGCGAACAGCTTGCTGCCGAGGCCGACCTTGCTGGTCGCCTTCAGGAACCGCGCCGGGATGATCTGATCCGTATCCACGTTCTCGACCGGCAGAAGGACGGTCTTCGAGGTGATGATGTCCATGCGTTCCATGCTGCGTTCTCCTTAAATCAGCTCGCGCGCGTCGGTGACGCGGCCGGTGACGGCGGCAGCCGCCGCGGTGAGGGGGCTGGCCAGGAAGGTGCGTCCGCCCGCGCCCTGGCGTCCTTCGAAGTTGCGGTTGCTGGTGCTGACCGCGTACTGCCCGGGCTTGAGCTGATCGCCGTTCATCGCGATGCACATCGAACAGCCGGCCTCGCGCCACTCGGCGCCCGCCTCCGTGAACACGCGGTCCAGCCCCTCGGCCTCGGCCGCCTTCTTGATGGCCTGTGACCCCGGCACCACCAGCGTACGGACGCCGTCGGCGACCTTGCGCCCCTTGAAGACCGTGGCGGCGGCCCGTAGATCGGACAGCCGCGAATTCGTGCAGCTCCCGATGAAGACGACGTCCACCTTGTGTCCGGCCAGCCGCTTTTCGCCCGTGAGGCCCATGTAGGCCAGCGCCTTGGCGGCCGTCGCGTTCGACGGCGCCGGAATATCCGCCGAAATGGGGATGCCCATGCCGGGGTTCGTGCCGTAGGTGATCATCGGCTCCAGCGTCGACGCGTCGAACTTCTCCTCGCGATCGAAGGTCGCCCCCTCGTCGGACGGCAGCTTTCGCCAGGCGGCGACGGCCTTGTCCCAGGCCGCCCCCTGCGGCGCGCGCGGCCGCCCCTTCAGATAGGCGAAGGTCGTCTCGTCGGGGGCGATCATGCCGGCGCGCGCACCGGCCTCGATCGACATGTTGCAGACCGTCATGCGCTCTTCCATCGACAGCGCGCGGATGGCTGACCCGCGGTATTCGATGACATGGCCCGTCCCGCCGCCGATTCCCAGGCGCGCGATGACGGCCAGGATGATGTCCTTGGCGGTGACGCCCGGACGCAGCTGCCCCTCGACAGTGACGGCCAGCGTCTTGGGCGGCTGCTGCAGCAGCGATTGCGTCGCGAGCACGTGCGAGACCTCGCTGGTGCCGATGCCGAACGCCAGCGCACCGAACGCGCCGTGCGTGCTGGTGTGGCTGTCGCCGCAGACGATGACCTCACCCGGCTGGGTGAGCCCCATCTCGGGGCCGATGACGTGAACGATGCCTTGTCCTTCGGTCCCGAGCGCGTGCAGCTCGATGCCAAACTCCGCGCAGTTCCTTTCCAGGGTCGCGATCTGGGCGGCCGCCGCGTTGTCCAGGATCGGAATCTTGCCGTCGCGCCCGCGCGGCGTCGTGGGGGTCGAGTGATCCATCGTGGCGACGGTCCGTTCCGGGCGGCGCACCTTCAGGCCGCGCTCGCGCAGCCAGGTGAACGCCTGCGGCGAGGTGACCTCGTGGACCAGGTGCAGGTCGACGTACAGGATGGCGGGCGTATCCGCCGTGGCCGGCCGGACCAGGTGGGCGTCCCAGATCTTCTCGAACATGGTGCGGGGCTTCATGAAGACCACCTTGGCCCAGCCGCGCCCCGGCCGTCCAGTGACAAGCACCGCCGCGTCCGTTAAGTATAACTTAACTATGGATGCCGCCCTGATCCCGGCCTTTCACGACGCCCTGGTGGTCGCCCAGACCGGCTCTGTCCGTGAAGCCGCGCGCCGGCTGCACAAGACGGCCTCGGCTGTGTCGCAGCAGATCCGGCGCATCGAAGCTCGGTTCGGCGTGGCGCTGTTCGAGAAGGTCGGCCGGGGCATCCGCCCCAGCGCGGCCGGCGAGGCGCTGTTGGGCAGCCTGACCCGTCTCTTCGACGAGGCCGCCTCGCTGGAGGCGCTGCTGGGCGAAATGACGGCCGCCCGGGTGACGACTCTGCGGATTGCGGCCAGCGACTACCTGGGCGAGGCGTTGCTGCTGCCGGTCCTGCGCCGCGTGTTCGCCGAGGGGGCGCCGCTGCGGTTCGAAATCACCACCACCAATTCGATCGAGGCCGGCCGACTGGCCGCGGCCGGCCAGGTTGACGTCGCGATGATCAGCACGGATCGGGCGGCCACCCCCGACGAGACGCGGCTTTGCACGCAGCGCTTCTTCTGGATCGCGCCGCGGCCGGCGGGGCGGCGGCGCGAGCCCATCCGGGCGCGACTTGGCCGGGAGCCGCTGCTGCGCCTCGGGGCCGGCAGCCAGGGGCGACGCATTCTGGACGAGCTACTCGGGCGGCTGCGTCTGCGGCCGCTGTCGACAATCGACGTGCCCAGCGTGTCGTTGCTGCTGTCCTACGTCCGACAGGGGCTTGGAATCGGGCTCGTGCCGGGCTTGGCGCTGCGCGGCGACGACCGCCGGCACCTCGCCGTCGAGGAAGCCGATGTCGCCTCCATCGACGTCCGCCTCGCCTGCCGCGCCACCCTGAAGCGCACCAGACCCATCGCCGGCTTTCTGGACGGCCTCCGTGCCGAGGCTGCCCGGCTCTCCTCAGATTGAGCCGCGCGCTTCCGCTGCTCTTCCGTGCGGCCGGTCCGTTGTCAGGTTCTCTGGTCGATGCGTCTCGCGCCCAAGCGGCCCGCCGACCGGTGGCTCCACGCAATCAGCGTGCTCGCGGCCCTGCAGGTGACCGCTGGCTGTGGACGCTCGGGCGTCGGGACGGTGGCGCGGGATAACGGGTGGCGGACGGCAGACGCGGGCCAACCGCGCGGGGACCCCCCAACCGGCCGCGTCGACGCTGACCAGCGGCCGGATGTCGCCGCCATTCACCTGGACGCCAGCGCGCACGAAGACGGCCGCCTGCCTGATGCGGCCCGCTCGGCGCCCGATGCGCACGCCCCTGCCGCCGACGCCCCCGCCCACGACGCCGGGGGGGCCCCGGACGGCGGCCGGGACGGGCGCAGCGACGGAGGGACCGACGCCCCGGCCGCCCCGCCGGCGCTGTGCCAGATTGCCATCGACTGTGACAAGGCCATCCCGAACGAGCCCAAGATCACCTGCGCGTTGTCCCTGGCCGACGGCCAGGGCGTCAGTCAGTTCGCCGACCATGCCGGCGTCGAGCTGCACGGCCGCTCATCGCTGACGTTCCCCAAGAAGAATTATTCGATCGAGCTGCGCGACGCGACGGGCGCCAGCAAGCCGACCGACCTCCTGCAGATGGGCAAGGAGTCCGACTGGATCCTGGACGGGATGTGGGCCGATCGCTCGCTGATGCGCAACGCTCTGGCCTTCGACGCGTTCCGCGAGCTCGGGGGGCTCCACTATGCGGCGAAGGGCCGGTATTGCCGGGTGTCCCTGAACGGAAAGGCGCAGGGCATTTATCGGCTGGAAGAGAAGATCAAGCGCGACGACGATCGGGTCGCCATCGCGGCCGACGACGGCACCGGCCAGAGCTTCGTCATCAAGCAGGACTCGGGCGGCGTCGCCACGCTGTCCGTCGGCGACGAAAGCCACTGGCAGCTCGTCTACCCAAACCAGGAAAAGGCGACCAGCGCGCAGCTGGCGGGCGTTCAGGACTGGTTGACCGCGCTCGGCGCGGCGTTCGAAACCCCGAACGATCCCGGCGGCGGGCTGCTGACGCTGCTGGATCGAGACGCAACGGTCGATTGGATGCTGCTGCAAGAGATGATGAAGAACATCGACGCCTACAACCTCAGCGTCTATCTCAGCCGCGACGCCGGCAGCCTGGCCCGGCTGATCCCGTGGGACTTCGACCTTTCACTGGGTCAACCCACCCTGCAGGGCGACCGGAGCGTTCCGCCGAATGACCAGCCGGGCGGCTGGATCGTCCACGACACCAACCTGTGGCGCGCGCTGGTGGCGGTGCCCGAGGTTGTGGAGCGCCTGGGCCCGCGCTGGCGCGAGCTGCGGGCCCGACCGCTAGCTACAGCCGCCCTGCTGGCGCGCCTGGACGGTTACCAGGTGACGCTCAGCGCTGACGCCGTCGCGCAGAACTTCACGCTCTGGCCACTGGGCCAGATCAACTACAACCAGACCTACCCGCCCTATACGTTGTACCCCGTCAGCTCGTACGCGGACGAGGTCGCCAAGCTGCGCGCCTTCCTGACGGCGCGGCTGGCCTGGATCGACGCGCACATCGACGCCTATCCCAACTAAGCGCGCCCCTCCAGCAAGTCCTGCGCGGCGGCGACCGCCTCGCTGCTACCGGTCAGCACCAGCACGTCGCCCACCTGCAGCGGCTCGTCGCCCGTCGGGTAAATCAACCCAACCGGCCTGCGCTCGATGACCACCACGGTCGCGGACGTGCGCCCGCGGAGCTGAAGCTGCTTGAGCGTGCGTCCGACCGCGGGGGAGACACCCGCCAGGCGCACCGGCTTGGCCGCGCCGATTCCGGCCAGCGCGTTTTCGGCGGCGGCGGCCTGGCCCGGCGGCGCGTTGGCTTCGGCCCCCTGCGCGGCCAGGCGCTCGAGCACGATCTGGGCGCCGGCGCGGACGTGCCCTTGCAGGTCGGCCGCGCTTCGCCACAAGGGAACGACCAGGCCCGCCAGCAGCACCAGCAGGAACAGCGGAGCCGAAAGCCAGGGGAGAAACGGCTGCGTCACCGCCATCAGCGGGATGCCGGCCGCCAGCAGGATCGCGATCTGGATGGTGACCACCAGGGCGCGACGAGGCGCCGCCGACAGATCGACCGCCCCCGTCGAGGGGAGCGCCTCGACGGCCAGACGCAGCCCCAACGCGCCCGCCACCCGCACCGCACCGCGCGCGAACGGGGCAGCCAGCGCCGCCGCGACGGCCCAGAGCAGCGCGCGCATCAGCCAGGGTGCCGGGCTCCAGTGGAACCGGGCGGCCAGGCGGACCAGGCGCGGCGCATTTCTGGAGACGGCGATGATCACGGCTGCCACGGCGCCGGTGTCCACCACCAGCAGCAGCGCCAGACGGCGCACGCGCGCCCAGGTGGTGGCCGTGCCGCGCACGTTCCGGAGCCGGTCGACCCACGCCCCGTACAGCGACGCGTAGGTCTGAAGCGCGTGCGGCAGGCGCCGGTCCAGCGTGGCCGCCACCGGACCCGCGGCCCGGATCAGCCAGGGCGTCGTGAACGTGGTCACCGCCGAGACCGCCACGGTGACCGGGTAGAGAAAAGGCGGGATCGCGTGCAGCGACAGGCCGACCGAGGCGATGATGAACGAGAACTCGCCGATCTGCGCGAAGCTCATGCCGGCCCGCACCGACGTGGCGATCCCGTTTCCCGTCAAGAACACGCCGATCGTGACGCCGACGATCTTCACGGTGGTGATCGCCAGCGCCAGCACCGCGACCAGACCGGCGTGGTGCACGATCACTTGGGGATCGATCAACATCCCCACCGACACGAAGAAGATGGCCGCGAACACGTCGCGCACGGGCTCGACCAGCCGCGCGAGCGCCGACTCGGCCCCCGATTCGCCCACCAGCGCGCCGCCCAGGAAGGCGCCCAGCGCGACGGAGTAGCCGAAGCTGCGCGCCAGCAGCGCCACCCCAAAGCAGATCCCGGACGCCGCCACCACGGTGATCTCCGGCCGCTGCAGGCGGATCACCGCCCGGACGAAGCGCGGCACGATCAGCATGCCGAAGGCCAGCGTGCCGACCAGGAAGGCGGCCAGCTTGCCGATGGTGAAGGCCAGCGCTCGCGGCGAGAGGCCGGCGCCCGAGCCCACGGCGGTCAGCACCGCCAGCAGCACGACGGCGATCAGGTCCTCGACGATCAGCTCGCCGAAGACCAGCTCGGCCAGCCGCCCGGAGATGCCCTGCTCGGCGTAGGCCTTGACGATGATGGTGGTGCTGGAGATGGCAATCATCGCGCCCAGGAACAGGCTCTCGCGCCCGCTCCAGCCGAACGCGCGCCCCACGCCGTACCCGGCCCACAGCGCCAGGCTGCACTCGATGAGGGCGATGACGCCGGCCGTGGGCGCGACCTGCACCAGCTTGCGGAGGTTGAACTCCAGCCCCAGCGAGAACATCAGCAGCACCACGCCCAGCTCGGACAGCGTGTGGGCGACCGTCTCGTCGGCGAACAGCGGGATCGGCAGGTGGGGGCCGACGATCAGGCCCGCCAGCAGGTAGCCCAGCACGGCCGGCTGCCGCAGCCGCTGGAACAGCGCCGTGGCGAGGCCGGCCACCAGCAGGATCACGGCCAGGTCGAAGACCAGATCGACACGACCGGCGGCAGGCATCGCCGAACTTGGGATCGGTGTGCGCGGAAAGCTGAGATCGCGGCGGACCGCCGCGCGGCCTCGGCGGCGGCGCGGGCCAGGGGCAGCTCCATCGCGTCGGCCAGCGCGGTCGCGCTCGCCTCGATGATGTTGGGGGACACGCCGATCGTGCTCCAGCGTTGGTCGCCCTGGCCGGCCTCGATCAACACGCGGGTGCGCGCGCCGGTGGCGGCCTCGGGATCCAGAATGCGGACCTTGTAGTCGACCAGGTGGACGTCGCGCACCAGGGGAAAGTGGGGGTTCAGCGCCTTGTGAAAAGCCCCGTCCAGCGCGTGCACGGGGCCCTCGCCCTCTGCCACGGTGTGCACGGTCTCGGCGCCGATGCGCAGCTTGACGGTCGCCTCGGCGAACATGGAATTGCCGCGGCGCCGCTCGGATATGACGACCACGTCCAGCACCTCGAAGGGCGGCGCGTAGTCGGGCTGGCTGCGCCGGCCGAGCAGCTCGAACGACCCCTCGGCCGCCTCGAACTGGTACCCCTGGCTCTCGAGGTCCTTGACCCGCTCGAGCAGCGTCTTCTCGGCGCCGCGCAGGTCGATTCCCAGCTCGCCCGCGCGCATGCGGATGTTGCCGCGGCCAGACAGCTCCGAGACCACGATGTGGCGCGCGTTGCCGACCCGCTCGGGCGGGACGTGCTCGTAGCTGGCGGCCACCTTCTCGACGGCCGCCACGTGCATGCCGCCTTTGTGGGCGAAGGCCGATCGCCCCACGTACGGTTGGTGCGCGCGCGGGCGGATGTTGGCGATCTCGCTGACCGTGCGGGACAGCTCGGTCAGGCGGGCCAGGTTCTCGTCGGGGACGCAGCGCCGCCCCATCTTCAACTGCAGCGCCGGGATGATCGAGATCAGGTTGGCGTTACCGCACCGTTCGCCCCAACCGTTGATGGTCGCCTGCACCATCAGGCAGCCGGCCTCGACCGCCGACAGCGCGTTGGCCACCGCCAGATCGCTGTCGTTGTGGGTGTGAATCCCCAGGCGCGTCGGCACGGCCGCGCGCACCGCGGTCACGACCTCGGCGATCGCCGACGGCAACGTGCCGCCGTTCGTGTCGCAAAGGGCGAGCCAGTCGGCGCCCGCGTCGGCGGCGGCCTTCAACGTCGCCAGCGCGTAGCCGCGATCGGCGCGGAAGCCGTCGAAGAAATGTTCGGCGTCGTAGACCACCTCGCGCCCTTGCTGTTTGAGGTAGGCGACACTGTCGCGAATCATCGCCAGGTTCTCGTCCAGCGTCGTGCCCAGCACCTCGGTCACGTGGAGGGTCCAGGATTTGCCGACCACGCAGACCACCGGGGTCTGGGCGTCGACCAGCGCGCGCAGGATCGGGTCTTCGTCCGCGCGCCCACCCGCTTTGCGGGTCATCCCGAACGCCGTCAACTTCGCGTGGCGCAGATTCAGCGACTTGGCGCGCTGGAAAAACTCGACGTCCTTGGGGTTCGACCCCGGGTAGCCGCCCTCGATGTAGTGAATGCCGAAGCCGTCCAGGATGCGCGCAATCTTCAGCTTGTCCTCGACCGAGAGGGACAGCCCCTCGCTCTGGGTTCCGTCACGAAGGGTGGTGTCGAACAGCTGCACGTTCATGGAAGAGCTCCGGCGAAGCCGGCGAGGTTAGCACAAGGCCGCGGTCAGGCCTTTTTGGTCGTGATGTCGGGGGGGCGGCCGTAGAACGGGACGACCGAAGCCAGGTCGGCGGCCTCGCCGCGGGCGCGCTGCAGCAACCCCAGTCGTCCGACGGACACCGCCGTCGGACCCGGGATATCGGCCGCCTGCAGGTCGCCCAGGCGCTCGCGGTGGCGGGCGGCGCCGTTTCCCGCGACGAGGGCGGCCCCCAGCGGGGCGACCCAGGCGGCGACCTCGGGCGGCTGCACACGAACGGACGGCGCGACCGCGCGCACCAGCCGTTCGGGATCGGCGGCGTATGCCGCCACGTAGACCTCGCCCTTGCCCGCGTCGAGACAGGGGACCGCCGTCACGACGGCCCCCTGGCCGTTCCCGGCGCCAAGGATGTCCAGCGCCAGCGCCTCCAGGGACGAAACGACGTAGAGCGGCACCCCCGTCGGCAGCGCCAGCCCCTTGGCGGCCGCCAGCCCGATGCGCAACCCCGTGAAGCTGCCCGGGCCACCGCCGCAGGCGATGCCAGCCAGGTCACCCGCGGCGACGCCCACCGCCTGCAGCGCCTGCGCGCATAGGGGCATGAGGTGGCCAGCGTGCCGATCGGCGGTCACCTCGGCGGAGAAGCGCACCTGCGCGCCGGCGTCGATGACGGCCACTCGGGCGGTCGGCGTGGACGTGTCCAGACACAGGAACAGGGAGGGCGAGCTCATCGGGGCAGAAGATACCGGACGACGTCGTTGCGCATCGCAAACAACATCAGCGTCACGACCACCACCAGGCCGACATAGGTCGCGATTTCGCGCGCGCGCGGCGACGGTGGGCGGCGCTTGAACAGCTCCAGCGTGAAGAAGACCAGCAGGCCGCCGTCCAGGATCGGCACGGGCAGGAAGTTCAGCAAGGCGAGGTTGATGCTGATGAGCGCCATCAGCCACAGGTATTGGTCGAAGCCCTGTTCGGCCGCGACGCCCGCTGCGTAGCCGATCATGATCGGCCCCCCCAGGGTCGTCAGCGGCACGCGCCCGCGCACGATCTGGCCGAAGCCGTAGGTCATCGCGAAGATGATCTGCCCGGTGCGCTCGAAGGCGTGGCTCAGCGCGTAGCCAAACCGGTTCGTGATCGGGACCGGCGGATCGGTCTTCCAGGCCAGGCGACTGAGCGCGCCAAAGACCAGGTGTTGCTCGTCCTGCCGGTAGGCGTCCAGCTCGGACCGGACCTCCTGTCGGAAGGTGGCCTCCCGGTGCTCTCCCCCGGACGAGCGCCAGCCCAGCTTGAACGTCCGCTCGGGGTGGTCGGCCAGCCGCTCGCGCAGGACGTCCCAGTGGGGCAGCGGGGCGCCGTCCAGCGTTTCGATCTGGTCGCCGCGGCGCAGGCCGATCTGGTCGGCCGGGCTGCCCGGCTCCACGGAAAACACGAAAAGCTCCGCGGACAGGAGGCCCGTCTCGTAGTGGCGGCGGCCCGTGGCATCGGCGACGGCCGCCGGGATCACGGTCGCGGACCCGGGCTCTTGAATCTCGATGTCGGCGAACGAGACCGACGAGTAGCCGCCGCGAAGATAATTGAGGCGCAGCGGCGCGGCCCCCACGTGCTCCAGCGCGTTGGCGAACTCCGTCCAGGTCCCCACCGGGACCCCGCCCACGGCCGTGATGAAGTCGAACGTCTTCAGCCCCGCCTGGGCGGCCGGCGACGCCGGGTCGATGACACCGATCTCGGGCAGGTGAAACCGCGGCGACACGCCGATCCAACCGACCCGCTCGCGCGTGTGGAGGGGACCGAGGCGTTCCAGCTCGGTCGGCGTCACGTCGCGCTCCTCGGCGTCGACGCCGCGCCGGATGCCGAAGCGCAGGGTCTTGCCGGACGAATTCGAGATCAGGCGTTCCAGCTCTTCCCAGTAGCGAACACGCTGGCCGTTCACCGACTCGACCCGATCGCCCGGCAGCAGGCCGGCGGTGGCGGCCGGCAGCCCCGGCAACACCGTCCCGATCGTGGGCGGCAACAACGTGCGCTGGCCGGCGTAGTGAACGAAGTAGATCAAGAGCGGCAACAGCAGGTTGAACATCGGCCCGGCGATGACGACCGTGTACCGCTGCCACAGCGGCTTGGCTGCCAGCGCGCGCGGCCGGTCGACGGGGGGAATCGGCTCGCCGGGGTCCTCCCCAAGCAGACGCACGTAGCCGCCCAGCGGCACCAGCGACAGGCGGTACTCGGTCTCGCGATGGGTGAACCCGAACAGCTTGGGGCCGAACCCCAGCGAGAACCGCAGCACCTTGACGTCGAACAGACGGGCGAAGGCGAAATGCCCCAGCTCGTGGACCAGGATGAGGACGCCGAGCAAGACCAGCACGGCCCCCGCCCACGTCAGCCAGCTCATGCCAGGTGCGCCTCGGCGGCGGGTGGCCGCGGGGCGCCGTCGGTCAGCCGCCCCTCGCGCCACAGGGCGGCCTCGATGGCGTCCAGCAGCGGCCCGGTCGACGCGCGGTCCTGCGCCGAGACCAGCACGGCCGGGCGCTTGGCCTCGCCGCGCGGAAGCTGGGCCTGCTCGTCGGGCGACAGCAGGTCGACCTTGTTCCAGACCAGCAGGCGCGGCGTTTCGGCCAGACCCAGCTCGCCCAGGATCTTCTCGACCGCGGCGATCTGTTGTTCGTGGGCCGGGTCGGACGCGTCGACCACGTGGACCAGCAAATCGGCCTGGTCCAGCTCTTCCAGCGTGGCCCGGAACGCGCGCGCCAGGTCCTGCGGCAGATCGCGAATGAAGCCGACCGTGTCGGCCAGGATGATCTCGCGTTCGCGCGGGAACCGCAGGCGCCGCGTGGTGGGGTCCAGCGTCGCGAACAGCTTGTCCTCGGCCAGCACCTGGCTGCCGGTCAGCGTGTTCAGCAGCGTCGATTTACCGGCGTTGGTGTAGCCGACGATCGCCACCACCGGCAGACCGCGCCGCACCCGCTCGGCGCGCCGCCCCGCGCGCTGTTCGCCATAGCGGTCGATCTCTTTTTCCAGGCGATGAATGCGCTCGCGCGCGCGCCGCCGATTCTCCTCCAGCTTGGTCTCGCCGGGGCCGCGGCCGCCGATGCCGCCGGTGAGGCGGCTCATCATCGTGTTCTTCTCGTGCAGGCGGGGCAGCCGATAGCGAAGCTGCGCCAGCTCGACCTGCAGCTTGCCGTCGCGGCTCTTCGCACGCTGAGCGAAGATGTCCAGGATCAGCATCGTCCGGTCGATCACCTTGAGGTCGGTGAAATCGGCGATGGCGTGGGCCTGGATCGGCGTCAGGTCGGGGTCGAAGATCAGCGCGTTGGCGTCCAGCTGCATGGCCCGGATCAGCACCTGTTCCAGCTTGCCGCGACCGACCAGATACTTGGGATCGGGCTCGGGACGGTGCTGCTCGACGACGCCCATCACCCGCACGCCCGCCGTCCGGCAGAGCTCGCGCAACTCGGCGACGCGCCCGCCAGAGTCGGTGCCCTCGCCGCCGGGCACGCCCTTCGGGCGCTTGCGTTTCAGGTCGACGACGACCAGCAGCGCGCGGTCACGGGTGTCGGTGGCGACCGCGGCTGGCGCCACCCGCTCGAACTCGTCCTCCAGCGCCTCGATCAGCTCGGCGGCGTCGAGCGCGCTCCGGTGAAACGGTTCCGTGGGCAGGATCCGCCACGGCTCCGTGGCCTGCCCCTCCGCGGGAGGAAGCAAGTGCGCCACGTGCAGGTCCGCCGGCCGCCCGTCGGGCAAAAGGCCGATCGCCGCCACCAGGTCCAGCCGCAGCAGCGCCAGGTCGACCAGGTCATCCCGGGTCAGCGGCTCGTTGCGCAGGTGGGTGTGCACCAGGCGAAGCCCCCGGAAGCGCCCGCGACCGGCGCGCAGACGCCCAATCTCCGGCAGGTTGATGCGCGAGGCGTCGCCGACGAAGACGTGCTCGATTTCGCCCCGCCGGTCGACCAGGATGCCGACCTGACGCTCGATCTCGCGCGACACCGCGCACAGATACGTTCCCAGCTCGGCCGACGCCACCTCAGAGGGTTTCACCCGCCGGCGGTAGACGCGCTCCAGCGCGTGCTTCTGGCTCGGCTTCAGCCCGACGATATTGCCCGTGACCGTGTGCAGGATGCGGAGGTTAGCACGCGGGCGCGCGCTGGCTAACTCGGCAAAGTACGCGCTTCTGGTCAGACCCCGGTGCGGCGTCGGCGCTTGGCGACAGCTGCCGCGCGCCTGCGGCGTCCGGATTGGTCCAGCGAAACCTCTTCACGCCCTCAGTTTCCCACCTCCGGCCGGGGTTGTGTCCCACGGACCAGCGCCGCCCCGTGGCCGCCGAAATCCACGCCGCGCACCTTGCCGCCGGGGCCAGCGCGCCCCAGAGATGCCTTGGAGGTCTCATGTCGAAGGGTGTGGCGGGCGGCATCTTGAAGGGGTTGGTGGTCGGGCTCTGTGCCACGCAGGCCCTCGATTGGCTGAGCATCGCTCTTTACGAGGCCGAGAGCAGGTGGACGCGCGCGCAGGAGACCGCGGTTCGCGGAAACCGGCACGCGTACGAGCGCGCAATCGAAAGACTAGCCGCGCGATTCGGGCGCGATTTGACCGACGACCAGATCGGGCGCTGGGGTTGGCGCTTTCACAAGGTGTTCGGGTTCCTGGGCGGCCCCGCCTACCTGGCGCTGCGGACACCGCTTTCCCGGCCCTGCGCCGCGGCGGCGGCCTGGGGTTCGGCGCGTTGTTCTTCCTGATCGTCGACGAGCTGATGGTCCCCCTCGCCGGCCTGACACCAGGCCCGCGCTCTTTCAGCTGGAAAGTTCACGCCCGCGGCGCCGCCGCTCACCTGGCCTACGGCGTGGCCGCCGAGATGAGCGCCCGGCTCCTGGTCGATCGCGCCTGACGCCGGGCGCTAACTAACG
>CAVTSM010000004.1:0-222828 GCA_963737345.1 uncultured Pseudomonadota bacterium
GGGCGAGCGCGTATGCCTGGCTGGAACGCTATCCGGAGGCGGTGAAGGACCTCGAAGCGGCGATCGCGCTGGATGAAACGGCTGGTGTGCTCGAGACCGACGTGGTCGACGACGCGTATTTCAGCGCTCTTTTAGGCGCGGCGAAGCTCGAAGCTCGGACGTCGCCGGACGCGGCGACCCAGACGCTGGCGCGCTACGCGACGATCTTGCCGGGCGGGCGCCACCTGGCCGACGCCGCGGCCTGGCCGGACCGCCTGCGTGCCGCGAGCGGCGGCACGTGACCGGGGAGCCAAAAATCGACGGCCGTGTGTCGCGCGCGCAGCGGCTGCGCGAGTCGCGGCGTGCCGGCGTGCTGGCGGTGGCGCGCCGGATCTTTGCGCAGAAGGGTTATCACGCCACCAGCATCCACGACATCATCGAGAGCGCCGACATCGCCCGCGGGACGTTCTATCTCTACTTCGAATCCAAGCGCGCCATCTTCGACGAGCTCCTGGATGGCCTGGTGACCACGCTGCAGGCGCAGGTCAAGCGGATCGAGGTCGGGGCAGACGCGCCCCCGCCGGTGGATCAGATGAACGCCACCGTGGACCGCGTCCTGCAGACGCTGCGCGACAACCGGGAGCTGCCGCGCATCCTGCTGCGTGAGGCTGTGGGGATCGACGCCGACTTCGATCGCAAGCTCTCCGAGTTCTACGGCCGCATCGAGGCGATGCTCATCGGCGCGCTCAACACAGGGCGGCAGCTGGGCGTGGTGCGCCCCTGCGACGCAAAGGTCGTCGCCCGATGCGTGCTTGGAAGCATCAAAGAGGTCGTGCAGTGGGCGTTCGTCGAGCACGAGCTTCCGCCGGTCGAGATGACCCAGATCGGACGGGAGATGATCTCTTTCACGCTCAAGGGCTGTCTCATTGACGGCTCCTGAAGAGGAGTCCCTTCCGGCGACTTTCGCCCGAGTCGCCGCCATGCCCCCCGACGCGGTGCTGGCGATCTTCCGGCGTTATGGCCGGCCGCTGGCGGTTGCGATGCCGGCGCCCGCCCCCGACGACCAGCGCGCGGTCGTGACATTCCCCGCCGAGGGTCCGCCGGCCACCGTGCGGGTCCTGCAGGTCATGGGATATGGCGACGTCATCCCCAACGACTACTTCGTGCTGGAGGTGGCCGGCGAGGAGCCCGTGGCGGTCGCCGGCCCATTCTTCGCCGCCGCGCTCGAAGCGCTGGCGCGGGCCGCGGGGATTACCTAAGGTCGCCGGATCCCATGGCGCAGCCCGAGCTCCCCGACTTCGTCGCCCTTTTGCCGGACCGCGTCTGGTACCTCACCCAAAGCGGACAGGACATGTGGTGCCGGCGCCCGCACGGCTTCTTTTTCACCTCCAGCCAGGCGGCGATCGACTTCGCCGCCGCCATCGGCACTGAGCTGGAGCTGCAACCGATCGGCGTCGCCTCGAAGGAGCTGGTCTCCGAAGAGGGCATCGCCGCGATGAATCGGCTCTCCGTGACCCGCATTTTCGTCGATCCCCGCTTCGACCCCGAGACGGGCGACGTCTACGGCCAGATCCTCCGGATAGCCCCCAAAGTCGCGGGCATCGTCTAAGCGTTTCCCGGGTTTAGGGCCCCGCGCTTGATCTTGCGGAAGCTCATGGCTACAGTGAGCCCGATTCAAAGACTGAAGTGTCAGTCTAGTTTTAACTGAGGTGTCAGTCTTTCTGCCTCGGTCCTTCAAAAGGAGCATGCGTGGCTGCAGAAGCGTCGCCGGTGAATCTTCGGACTGAGGCAGTCGCGGTCGGCATCGATGTCGGTTCGACGACGGTCAAGGCGGTGGTCGTCGACCCGGTCACGAAGGAGATCCTCTGGAGCGACTACCTGCGCCATCAGACGAAGCAGGCTGAGTTCGTCCTCTCCTTCCTCGAACGCATCGCCGTTGCCTTCCCGAACCTGCGCAACGAGCAGATCCGCACCTTCATCACGGGCTCGGGCGGCGCGCCCATCGGTCCCCACCTGGGGTCGAAGTTCGTTCAGGAAGTGAACGCGGTCACGCTGGCCGTCGAGACGCTGCACCCCGACGTCGGATCGGTCTGCGAGCTGGGCGGGCAGGACGCCAAGATCATCATCTTCAAGAAGAACGAGGAGACGGGCGGCAAGACCGCCATCACCTCGATGAACGACAAGTGCGCCTCGGGCACCGGCGCGACCATCGACAAGTGCGTCATCAAGGTCGGCCTGCCCAACGAAGAGGTCGTGAAGATCGGCTTCGACGACTCGAAGCTGCACCACGTGGCGGCCAAGTGCGGCGTGTTCGCCGAGACCGACATCGTGAACCTGGTCAAGAACGGCATTCCGTCGCTCGAGATCATGAACTCGCTGGCCGACGCCATCGTCATGCAGAACCTGTCGGTGCTGACGCGTGGGAACACGCTGCGCCACAAGGTGCTGCTGCTGGGCGGCCCCAACACCTACCTGCCGTTCTTGCGCGACTGCTGGCGCAAGCGCATCCCGGAGACCTGGCGCGATCGCGGCTACGCCTATCCCAAGGACGTCCCGATCGAAGAGCTGATCATCGTCCCCGAGAACGCCCAGTACTACGCGGCCTACGGCGCCGTGGTTTACGGCCTCTACGAGAACGCCGAGGTCGGCGTTTACAAGGGGATGGACGGCCTCAAGGACTTCATCCTCAACGGGCGCGCCGCGCGTCTCGGCGAGACCGCCGGCCCGCCGCTGCTCACGCAGGGCGCCGACCACGGCAAGGCGGAGCTCGAGGAGTTCAAGAAGCTCTACACCATCCCCAAGTTTCAGGACGCGACCTTCGCGCCGGGGCAGGTGGTCAACGTCGTCATCGGGATGGACGGCGGCTCGACCTCGTCCAAGGCGGTCCTCATCGACTACGACACGGGCGAGCTGCTCAAGAAGTCGTACATGTTGTCGAAGGGCAACCCGATCGCCGACACCAAGGAGATCCTGGCGGGCCTCAAGAAGTACATCACCGACCAGGGCGCCATCATGGAGGTGAAGGGCTTCGGCGCCACCGGCTACGCGGCCGACGTGCTCAAGGAGTCCGTCAAGTCGGACACCAGCATCGTCGAGACGGTCGCCCACATGATGTCGGCCACGCACTACTTCGGCGACATCGACGTGGTCTGCGACATCGGCGGTCAGGACATCAAGGTTCTGTTCATGCAGAACGGCGACATCCGGAACTTCCGCCTGTCGAACCAGTGCTCGGCCGGCAACGGCATGCTGCTGCAGGCGATGGCCGACCAGTTCGGCGTCAAGGTGACCGACTACGCCGACGTCGCCTTCGAGGCCAAGCTGTCGCCCAAGTTCAGCTACGGCTGCGCCGTGTTCCTCGACTCCGACCGCGTGAACTTCCAGAAGGAGGGCTTCTCGAAAGAGGAGCTGCTCGCCGGCCTGGCGCAGGTGCTGCCGAAGAACGTCTGGCAGTACGTCGTTCAGATCCCGCGCATGGCGGAGCTGGGCAAGAAGTTCGTGCTCCAGGGCGGCACGCAGCACAACCTGGCCGCGCTGAAGGCCCAGGTCGATTACATCAAGGCGCGCGTTCCCGGCGCCGAGGTGTTCGTGCACCCGCACACCGGCGAGGCCGGCGCGATCGGCGCCGCCATGGAGACCCGCCGCGTGGTCATGCGCAAGGGGTTCTCGACCTTCATTGGCATCGACGCCGCCATCAACCTGGAGTTCCAGGCGGTCAACGACGAGTCGACGCGCTGCCACTTCTGCCCCAACAACTGCGCCCGCACCTTCATCGACACGAAGACGCCGGATGGGCGGACCTCGCGCTACATCTCGGGCTTTTCTTGCGAGAAGGGGACCGTCGAGTCCGAGGAAGCGATGATCGCGCTCAGCAAAGAGCGCAAGAAGCTGATGAAGGAGTTCCCGAACCTGGTCGACTACGAGTCGAAGCAGGTCTTCCGGCACTTCTACGACCCGGAGCCGATGCCGGAAGCGACGCAGGTCATCAACGACGTCGTCGTCGAGAAGGCCTTCCTGTCGCTGGGCGTGAAGAAGAAGAGCATCCAGCGCAACTTCAACCGGTCGACGCCCGAATCCTGGCAGGCGCGCCGCAGCGTGCGCATCGGGATCCCCAAGGTCCTCAACAACTGGACCCTGGCGCCGTTCTTCCGGACCTACCTGGAGACGCTGGGCCTGCAGAAGCAGAACATCGTTTTCTCCGACGAGACGTCGGAAGAGATGTGGCAGAAGGGCGGCAAGTACGGGTCGATCGATCCCTGCTACCCGTCGAAGGTCGCGCAGGCCCACATCCACAACCTGCTGTTCGAGCACCACCAGCAGGAAGAGGGCGGGAAAAAGCTCAAGTATCTGTTCTTCCCCTGCATCACCCACGTCATGCCGGGCCTGAACAAGCTGATGGACACGGCGTCTTGCCCCATCGTGGCGGGCGCGCCCGAGGTCATGAAGGCGGCCTTCACGAAGGAGACTGACTTCTTCGCCGACCGCGGGATCACCTACGTCGATCCGGCGCTCACCTTCACGGAGCCCGCGCTGCTGAAGAGCCAACTCTTCGCGGCCTGGGGGCCGCTGCTGGGCGTGACCGAGGACGAGAGCGACTTCGCATGCCAGCAGGGCTGGAAGGCGATGGACATCGTCGACGCCGACCTTCAGAAGAAGGGGCGCGCGATTCTAGAAACGGTCGAGGAGGAGAACCGGGTCGCGGTTCTGATGATCGGCCGCCCGTACCACTCGGATCCCGGCCTCAACCACGGTGTCCTCGAGGAGTTCCAGGTGCTCGGGTACCCGATCCTCTCGATGCGCTCGATCCCCAAGGACCCGGAGTGGCTGCATCGGTTCTTCGAGAGCGACATCAAGGCGGGCCGGATCGAGGGGCCGCTGGAGGTGCAGGACGTCTGGCCGGAGAACTACTCGGCCAACTCGGTGCAGAAGGTCTGGGCCGCGAAGTTCGCGGCGCGCCACCCGAACGTGGTGGTGCTGGATCTGTCGTCGTTCAAGTGCGGTCACGACGCGCCGACGTACGGGCTCATCGACTCGATCATCTCGGCCTCGGCGACGCCCTACTCGGCGCTGCACGACATCGACGCCAACAAGCCGGGCGGCTCGATCAAGATCCGCGTCAAGACCTACGCCCACTCGCTGAAGCTCCACGAGGAGCGGCTCGAGGACACGGCCAAGCGCACCGACGAGCTGAAGTTCCGCATGGAGGAGAAGCGCCTCCAGCTGCTGGAGCTCAAGCGGCAACAGCTCGAGGCCCGCAAGCAGCAGGACCCGGCGCTGGAGAAGATGATCACGGAGACCAAAGAGAAGGTCGCCGCGTATTCGAAGCGAGTCGAGGCCAATCGGCCCGTGAACCCGGCGGCGCAGGCGGCCGCGGATGCCGGCCTGATTCGGCTGGGCGTCAAGAAGCTCGTCAACGATCAAGAAGTTGTGGCCCGCGTTTAACCCGGACGGAGGAATCACAGTGGAAACTATCGACAATACGCAGACCGACACCCGCAAGCGACTCCCCGTCCTCGACGCCAAGGCGAACGTCGACATCGACGTCGAAGCCGAGCTGAAGAAGTTCGAGCTCGAACAGATGGCCGCTCTGGGTCTGGAAGCTGGCAAGGAGCACTGGCGCGACGACAACCCGACCACCTTCACCGGCGGGCAGCGCGCGCACACGACGCTGCTGATCTCGGGCCTGACGATGGCGCACGACCTGTTCCTGCAGGGCGCGATGCGCGGCATCGGCTACAAGGTCAAGGCCATCGACGTCCCCGACAACTCGGCGCTGACGTTCGGCAAGGAGTTCGGCAACCGCGGTCAGTGCAACCCGACCTACTTCACCGTCGGCAACCTGGTGAAGTACCTGACTTGGCTACGCGACGATCAGAAGGTGCCGGTCAAGGACATCGTCGCGAACCACGTCTTCCTGACCGCCGGCGCCTGCGGCCCCTGCCGCTTCGGCACCTACGTGACCGAGTACCGCAAGGCGCTTCGTGACTCGGGGTTCGAGGGCTTCCGGGTCCTCCTGTTCCAGCAGCAGGGCGGCCTCAAGCAGGCCACCGGCGAGGAGCAGGGGCTCAAGATGAACCCCGCCTTCTTCAAGGCGATGCTGAAGGCGATCCTGATCGGCGACGTCCTGAACATGGTCGCCTACCGCATCCGCCCCTACGAGGTGGTGCCCGGGTCGACCAACCAGGCGGTCGAGGCCTCGAAGAAGCTGATTCACGACGCGTTCCAGGACCCCAAGGGCAAGTCGCTGCTCTGGGCGCTGATCCAGACGCGCCGCAACCTGATGAACGTGAAGGTCGATCGCACCATCGTGAAGCCGAAGGTCTCGATCATCGGCGAGTTCTGGGCGATGACGACCGAGGGCGACGGCAACTACGGCCTGCAGAAGTTCCTGGAGCAGGAGGGCGCCGAGTGCGACATCCAGCCGGTGACGGCCTGGATCCTCTTCATGATCTGGGAGCAGACCTGGGACACGCAGCAGCGGATGGTCCTGCGCGGTGAGGACAAGTCGCGCAAGGGTCTGGCGGGCGTCAACGTCCGCAAGAAGCTCCTCATGCTCTGGCTGGCGAAGCACGCCATCAAGGGGACGTTCTACGGCATCGGCCACCTGATGGGCCTGCACGGCGTGCACCTGTCGGACATGGACACCGTCGCCGAGGCGGCGGCGCCCTACTACAACAACCACCTGCGCGGTGGTGAAGGGCACATGGAGGTCGGCAAGCTGATCCTCAACATCGCCAAGGCCAAGGCGACGATGACGCTGTCGGTGAAGCCGTTCGGCTGCATGCCGTCGGCGGGCGTTTCGGACGGCGTCCAGTCGATGATCACCGAGAAGTACCCGCAGGGGATCTTCTGCCCGATCGAGACCAACGGCGACGGCGCCGTGAACGTCTACTCGCGCGTGCAGATGATGCTGTTCAAGGCGCGTCTGGCGGCCCGGGCCGAATACCAGGCCGAGCTGGAGAAGAACGGCCTCACCGTCGCCGACCTGCGCGCCTACCTGCAGGGCAAGAACTGGCGCGGCTCGTCGCTCTTTTACCCGCGCCACGGCTCGGTCGCCAGCACGGCGGCCAACTTGGTGCAGCACGTGGTGGACGACGTCAAGAAGACCCGCACCGCCAAGGTCCTCGACTTCACGAAGCGCCTCATCAAGCGCGGAGCGAAGGTCGACGCGGCCAACGGCAACCTGACCGTTGCCGCGAACGACGTCCGCGCCGCGGTCGCCAACTAACGGCGCCCTGGACCTCATGAACGGCGACATGCTCGGCGGATTGACAGGCAAGTTGCGCTCGCTGGCGCACCAGCAGCTCGAGGCCCGAGAGGCCGACGGCCCGCTGGTGCGGCGGCTGCGCGACGTGGCCAGCACCGTGAACGATCTGCTCGGCAAGCCGATCAGGCCGGACGCCGGCGGCAATGCTTCGGCGGCCGGCGCTGAGCCGCTGATCGTCACGCCGTCCGTCCGCGAGCAGGCGCCGGTGATCGTCTACTTCGACGGCAAGGACCAGCGGACCAAGACCAAGGTCGAAGAGCTGCTCAACGCGCGCGAGATCAAGTTCCGCCTCCTCGATGTCACCAACGACGAGGCCGAGCGGTCCTGGGTCATCACCGCGGCCAAGAGCGAGGAGTTCCCGATCGTGGTCATCGCTGGAACGCCCATTGGCGGCTTCCACGAGCTCGTGCAGCTCGACGTCACGGGACAACTGAAGAAGCGGGTGTTCGGCTAGAGCGCCGGTTCGCCGGATGGTCCCGTTCGGAACCATCCGGCGATGCTCCAGCGATCGCGGGTAGCCTTTTTGGCCTCATGCGGTGTGCCGTCGCTCATGAAGAGGGCGAGGGTCCCGCCCATCGGCACGACGATCGTTCGAGGGATGCCGAGGTCGTCATAGATGACGAGCTCGCCACCGGCCTCTGCGGGCCAATCTGGGTTGAGATAGATGACCGCGGAGACGACCCTCGTGTTGGTCCGGCGGTGCCGATCGACGTGAGTGCCGTAAGAAGCACCAATCGGGTAGTGGGCGTAATGGGCCTCGAACGAGCGGAGCCCGAGGAAAAGGCCCCGGTTGAGAGACACTCTCAGCCCATCCATCCAGTCCATGAACATCGTTGCGACCGGCATGCTCGTGTCGAGCCAGCAGACAGAGCCGCCGCGGACCGCGCTCTCTCGCAGCGCGCCGTCACCATCACCACGACCGATGCGCGCCGCGACGAAGGCGCCGGCAGCCCACAGTTGCTCGGCCTCGGCCCGCAGCCTTTGCCAACCGTTGTCGGGCATCGCTCCCGGTAGCACGACGTATCCACGCTCGGTCAGTCCGAGACCCGCCGCCGCCCATTCGCTTTCATTGTTCGTGGCCACTGCTAGGACCATAGGCCCTTTCGGGAATCGACGTCCGGCCTTTTGCCCGATCGCGGCAGGGCAGCGACATGGTTGCCGCCGCTCGGCGCGCGGAAACCAACGCCGTTGAGCTGCTGGATCCACGGCCCGCCGATCGACACGGCACTCTGGACTGCGGATTTCAGCGCGCGATCCGGTCGATCTCGGTCGTGTTCGTCGAAAAATTCGTGCTCACCACGTACACCGCATCGGGCGCGACGGCGAACGGCTGCTCGAAAAAGAAGGAGTTGTCGAGAGGGCCAGCGGAGCAGCCGAGAAGCGTCGAGGTGCCCTGGGCGTCGAGCGACCGGACCGTCGTGTGTTCGATCTGATCGTCGAAGATCTGGTTGCCGACCAGGAACCACCCGCCGTCGCCGTCGGCCGTCGCCATGCTCAGACCGGACGCGCCGGGCTCCGCAGACCAGATCACCCGGCCGGACCGCCGTCGGCGGGCGAAAGGACCACCGACGGCGCCGGGCCGTATGTGGCACCGGGGAGCGACCAGTACGCACCCTGGCTGTCCAGCCCAGCGAGCGTCGCTTCAGATGCGCGATCCGGCGACGGCGCGGGTAGGGCCAGGGGCACCAGCGGGTCCCCGGTCAGCGGCAGCTCGACTGCCAGCTCGAATGCGTTCGCCACCAGGATTGCGTCGGGGGTAAGGGCGAGATAACGAGACGTGAGATAGGTCGCCGGGACCCTCGAGGTCTGATTGGCCGGTGCTTGAAAGGTGATCGCTCCCATCTGATCTGCGGTGCCGCCTGCGCGCGACTGATGCCAGACGGTGGGCGGGATCGCATCGGAAGTGGGGCTCCTCTCGGTCCAGTAGAAGTCCGTGGCCGTGAAGGCGTGTCCGAGGACGTACCCCGGGCTCGTCCGCCCTGCGCCGCCGTCGAGCACCAACTGGGGTGTCCCGCCGGAGAGGTAGCAGGC
Source organism: uncultured Pseudomonadota bacterium (assembly GCA_963737345.1). Taxonomy (GTDB): domain Bacteria; phylum Myxococcota_A; class Polyangia; order Fen-1088; family Fen-1088; genus JADGRB01. The sequence goes on from CAVTSM010000004.1 coordinate 9,278, forward strand.
TGAAGATTTGGTTGCCTGGGCGCGCCTGTGAGAAGAGCAAGTGGTCTTCTTCGAGCCAGAGCTCGTTCGTGGAGACCGAAGCGAGCGTGGTCGGTGGATCGCCGTTCGTTGGGAGAGCCAACAGGGCTTGGGCTCTGGCACTCGCGTAGTAAAGCGTTCCGTCGTGGTAGACGAGCGGCGAGTATTGGTCCAAGGGCTGGGGCGCCGTGAAGGGCTGCCAGCCGGCACCGCAATGCTTGACACTTTCGAGCGCAGGCGTGGGCTTGGCTGTCGAAGGCGGGCTGCCGCCGCACGCCGCGGTCGCCGTCAGCAGGCAAACCGTCGCCCAACCAGGGAGACCAACCACGTTGCGCCGTGAATTACGCTATTGCACGCGACCAGCGACGGCAACGGTCGCGACCGGCCACTGCGCTGCATGGATCTAAGAGGATGGAATCGGCCCGGCCCGACACCGCGCTACCTCATCGGGGTTCCACATCGGCTGGGTCGATTGGGTCTTCATGCCACGCGCGTTGCTCTCGACAGCGTAGATCAGCGGGGGCGAACCAATCTGTTGTCCGTACTCGAGCACGATCGTGTACTCAAATCCTTTTTGCGTCCTGAGCGCGAATGTGCGCGCCGCAATTGGATACGTTCGCCCGCCACGCCGCCCACCGATCATCACGCGATTGCCCGTCTTTACGACGTGGCAGCCGGGTTGAAGCTCAAAGTAGCTGTCAATTCTCGCGACGTTGTGGTCGTCGACGGAGTCAATGATCGTCGCCATTCCTTCCGCAGGATAGACGCCCAGAGGCAAAGACGTTCTCAGTCTCGCCACCTGTTCTATGGGCAAATCCCCCGCGGCTCGCGGATAGAGCGGATAACCTCGTTGCGTCGTCCCGCCCTGCAGGCATCCAGTCGCGCTGTGCAGAAGAATGACGACAACAGCGATGCCGCCCGGAAGCGTCACGCCACAAAATGACGGAGCAGGAGAACTGGCGCGAATATGGCCCAAAGGGAAATCCTCCTTCCGCTGGCCCTGCCAGGTTAACACGCACCTCATCCTTCGGCGCGCCCGACGCCGTCGGCGCTGTCTGACCGCGACGCTTGAGCGGGAGACGTATGTCTAATATTACCGACAACTCGTGATCAGCCGAGCCGCATCCTCTTTGGGAACGCCACGCCGGCTGGGCCTGCTGCCAGTTGGCGTGGCCGCTGCCGGGGCGGTGGCCCTCTCTCCCTAGCCCTTGTATGTGATTCACTGAAGGGGTCGGGAACGGGCTCGGTAAATCGTCCACGGCCCTTGGTCGCAAAGACCGCGGGAGAGCAAGGATCACTGAGTCCGAAGTCGACACCACGCCTCGGTGTGCCGCCGGATCCCGCCCAGGTCGGGGCCGAAGGTCTGGCCCGCGAAGCACCGCTCGCGGACGTACGGCACCTGATTCTCGACGCGTGCCTTTTCCTTCGGCGTCCTCACGCGCGCCGTGTCCGCGAATAGCTTGCGCGCCTCCGTGTAGTCGCGGAAGGCGCGATTCAGCGTTCGATCCGGCGGCGCAACACCTCTCGTACGTCTTGCATCGTGATCTCCCGAAAGCTCATGTGACCTCCCGGCAGCCGTCGCGTGGCTACCTGGCGGTCTGTTTTGCCTTCGGTCCTCGATGCCCGAGCCAGCGGTCGGTCAGATGATGGGTGGCCGCATGACCGTGACGATCGACTGGCCCCATGATCCTGGCGAAAACGTCAGCCGCTGGCCCCATATGCCTGGCGACCGACACGCGATTTCGCGAAAAGCGACAGGAGTGCTGGCGAAGACTGACCGGATCGATGCTCGGGTGTTGGCTCGATTTGCCGAGGCAGTTCGGCCAGCGGCTCGACCCTTGCCCACAGCGGAAGCCAAGGAACTGGAGGCGTTTCTAAGCCGTCGTCGGCAAATCGTCGACATGCTCACGATGGAGAAGAAGCGCCTCTCCGTCGCGGCCACTAAGCGAATGAAGAAGGACATCAAGAAGCACATCGCGGGGCTCGACCACAACGTTGACTCCAACCGCCCACCCAACTCCTCCCCAGGCCGATCCGCACCCCTTACCTGTCTTTCTGCACCGCCGTGTAGCTAGTTCAACACCCACCCTCAGGTGTGGTGGTCGAATGTGTAGCTGAGTTCCGTCACGCCTCCGTCGGGAGGCGGCCCGGCCGCGTCGCCAGGACCGATGCCACCCGGCGATGAGGCGGGCGGGTCGCCGTAGCCGAGCAGCGCTGCCTTTACGACCGCGCCCGTCGGTGACGGGGTCGCCCACCAGTCGTCGATGAGGGCGGGAAATCTGCATCCGCCGGGAAACCAGGCCCAGGCCGTCCAGCTTGCGGCGTGCGCGTCGGCGTAGCCAATGAGCGAGGCGGTGTAGTCTGTCGCGCAGGTGGCGTCGTCGAGCTGGCCGAACTCCGTCACGATGACCGGATCCGTCGCGGTCAGGAAACCCCAGGACTTGTCCCAGTTGGTGGGGCGCCGCCCGGGCGTGTTGTAGGGGTGGGTCGCGTAGACGATGTTGTAGCCGTCAACCCGATGCGACGGCACGCCCGATAGGTCGTACGCCCAGTTGAGGCCGCCAATGATCACCAGATTGTCGGCGCCGTTCGCCCGCACGGCGTCATAGAGCTGCTGCATGCCGGCGGCCTCGAACCCGACGGTGGCGGTGCCCGCCGCGACGGTGCCGCCCGATTTCCAGACCTCCCAGCTCACGTCGTGGGGCTCGTTGTAAAGCTCGAACAGCACGCGCCCGTCGTCCTTGTAGCGCGCCGCGACCTCGGACCAGAACGTGATCGAGTTGGCGTCGGGCATCGGCTGCTGGCACCCATCGGAGGGCGAGCAGCCACCGAGCACGCCGGCGTCGGACCAGTGCAGGTCCAGGATCACGTCGAGGCCAGCCGTCTCCGCCCAACCCACCGCGCTGTCGACCAAAGACGCATAGCTCGGGTCGTGAAGCGGAGACGCCGCCAGCCAGAAGTCTTGATTGAGGGCGATGCGGACGACATTTGCGTTCCAGGACGCCATCAGCCGGAAGTCCGCAAGCGAAAGGCTGTCGCCGGTACTCGACCACTCCAGCGACGGCCGATCGACGCCGTGAAACAGGTGCACCCGAGCGTCGGCGGTGCAGATGGTGTTGCCATTGACGAAGTAGCCGCCGGGCGCCGCGGGACGGGCGGGCGGGCCCGCGCAGCCCGTGCGCTGAACCGGAGGCGAGGGCGTATCCGTCGCGGAGGCATCGCGCATCGCCTGACCGCCGCCCCCGGAAGAGCACGCCGCCACGCCCATCGCGAATACGGATGCGCCGGGCATCCACTTGCTCGTCACGGCGTGACCTCGTTGCCGGCAGCGTCGAGGAACCTGAAATCATGGACGCAGAAGTCGTAGTCACCCGGGCCGACGTCGAAACCCAAGGTCTGGATGTCGTTTGGGGCCAAAGTGACGTGCGGACTACCGTCCGAGACGAAGCTGGAGAGCGGTATGAGGAGCGGCCCCGGCTCGGTCACGACCAGCGGCACGCCCGGAGTCGAAGGGAGCTCGACATGGAATCCGCCAATCCTGTTCGGCATGATTCCTCCGCTCGGCGGCGAATCGATCGTGAGCGCGATTGTGGCGATGCCTGCCGCGCCCGGGTGAAAGGTGGTTGCGAAGGTTCCGTCCGGCTCGCGCGTGTCGAAGAACCTCAGCGCCAGCACCGCGAATCCGCGGGCTGCGACAGTACCGGACATGCAGAGCTTGCCGGCCGTCGGTTCGGTCAGCAGCGCGGTCGTACTGCCGCCGGGTGGAATGGTGGTGGCGGGGCAGCTGGTCGGCTTGCTCGGGTCCGCGAGGCAGTAGTCGGTGACGGCGACCGCGCTCACGACGCCCGGGAACCCCGCCGGACTGCAGATGAGGCCGTCGCGGTCGTCGCAGGATGGCTGCTTGGCGGGCGCTGCAGAACCGCCGCAGGCCGGCAGGCCGGCGAACGCGGCAAGCGACGCGACGACGGCTGCAACTGCAGCGAACTTCGATGGACGATGGGTCATGACTCTTCTCCCGTTGGTGGTGTACGCGTACGAGCCGGGTATTAGCAATCGGCGCGCCATGAGTGCCGCATGGCGGGGACCGCCATTTCGGGCAGTCGCAGAGACCGACCGTTGCGCCGGCTAAGCGCTATTGAGCGACAGCTGCGCAGGCGCTAGGAGGGCGTTGCCGTAAGGCAACGGTGAGCGAAGCGAACCATGCCCGACGACGTGCCGCCCGGAAGGCGGCCTATCGGGCGATCGCCGACGACGTCATCAAGAGGTAGACCGCCACCGCGACGGTGGCCAAGCCGGTGATGACGAGAATCGTCGAGACGTCGGCGGCGTGACCCGCTTGACTGTTGAGATCAGCGCCGTACGGGCTGGCGCACTGGCCGTTCGGGCAGAGATCGTCGCTCTGGTGGCGTTTGTCGAACGCCACCAAGCCGAAGACGCCCGCCACCCCCAGCTGCACCACCCCTGCCGCGCCCGCGGTCCAACCGAGCCGCCGCCGCGCCTTGGGCGAAAGCAGCGGCGGCGCCTCGGGCGTCGCGACGGATCGGGTGGCGAGCATCGGATCGGTGGCCAGCATCGCCAGCGGGTCGATTTCGAGCGGCGGAATCTCGATCGTCGCGACGGCCAACTCGGACGCGATGGTCGCCTTGGTCGAAAACGGCCGGCGACCGGGCGCGGTGGCCCGCACCTGGTGATCGCCGCCGTCGACCGGCATCCCGATCGACCACGACGCCTGTCCGAGCTCGTGACCGTCGCGCTCGATCCGCAGGCCCGGCAGGCGCGCGCGCTCGGGAACGAGGATGGTCAGCTTCGACAGCCGTGGTTCGAGCGAGAGCACGTGCGCCGTCGCGGCCTCCTCGCGATCTCGCCGGCCGTCACGACGGGCGAAGGCGATCGCCTCGCTGAACTCGCTCCACGAGCGCGCGATCGCACCCTGCTGCTCATGACACAGCGCCAGGTTCAAGATCGTGCCACCACTCGGGTCGAGACGATGGCTCTCTTCGAGCTTGGGACATGCCTCGAGGACGCGTCCCGCCACCATCAGGGCGCGCCCGTCCCGGAACAGCGCCGTGGCCAGGGCGCGATCGTCGGCGCTGGGCTCGGCGCGCACCCGCCCGCCACCGGCGAGCAGCACCGCCAGCACCAAAGCGGGGATCTTCGCCCGACCGCTCACCCGCGCCATCTTGTTCGTCCGGTCGAGACGGGTCAACGGATCATGGCGCGACTTCGTTGCCCGCGGCGTCCCGGAACTTGAAGTCGTGGATGCAGAAGTCGTAGTCGAGATCCTTCGCGCCGACTTCGATCAGAATGGCGTTGAGATCGGTCGGGTCGAATGTCGGATTGCCGTCGGGAATCTCTCGGAAGTCCGCGAAGGGCGCGACCACCGGCCCCGGCTGTCCAACTTTCAGCGCCTGGTCGAAGAGCGGAGGCGTCTTCAATATGAAGAGGGGTCTCTGCGGGGGCGGGAGTCTGGAGTCGCTGGTGACGGCTAGGAGGAGCCCCGGGTCGGGCGGCGGTGAATCGATCGAAAACGTCATCTGAGTGATACCACGCGCGTCGGCGTCGAATGTCTTCGTGACCCTGGTTGCGTCCTTGTTCAGTGTGATGAAATCGACGGCCAGGATCGCACGTCCCCCTTTCGACGGAAGCGTTCCGGCCAGACAAAGCTTGCCCGGCTCCGGTTGGCTAAGGCGTGCCACGGTCTCTCCCGCGGGCGGGATGGTGGCGGCGGGGCAGTGGCCCTCGACCTCGGCGCAGTAATCGGTGACGGCGCCGGCCGCCTGCGCGAAGGGAAACCCCGCCGGGGCACAGATGAGCCCGTCGCGGCCCTCGCAAAACGAGGGGTTGGCCTGCGCCCCGGAACTGCCGCAGGCAGGGATGGCCGCTAGAGCGACAACGGCGACAACCGCGGCAAATGCGAAACCGGATGCACCTCTGAGCATGGCTGGTCTCCTGTCTTTGTGCTGTCTATGCGAACGACACCTGTCTCAGCAAGCGGCGGGCCGCCCCGCGCCGCCATCGGAAGACCCGGTTTCCTGCGGTTGCCGAGCCGGTCGTTGCGCCGATTGAGCACAGCTGAGCAGCATCTGCGCAGTCGCGCAGGATGCGTCAACAAGGCCGTGTTAGGGTGTTTTGCCGTCAAAATGACCGAGAGCTCGAACCTCCCCCAGATCATCGCCTCCCGTTACGTGCCGATTCGTCTCATTGCCACGGGGGGCATGGGAGCTGTCTACGAGGTCGAGCACGCGCGCACCGGTGACCGCCTCGCGCTCAAGCTGCTGCTGTCGCGGGTCGGGTCGTCGCCCGAGGCTATCGAGCGCTTCAAGCGCGAGGCGCGCGCCTCGGCCCGCATCAAGAGTGACAATGTCGTCCGCGTCACCGATGCCGACGTCGCCCCCGAGCTCGGGGACGCGCCGTTCTTGGTGATGGAGCTGCTCGAGGGGAGCGACCTCGAACGGCTCGCAGAGAAGAAACGGCCCGACCCCGCCCACGTGGTCGAGTGGCTGCGCCAGGCCGCGCGCGCCGTCGACAAGGCCCACCGCCTGGGCATCATCCACCGCGATCTCAAGCCCGAGAACCTGTTCCTCGCGACATCCGAGGGGCACGCGCCGGTCGTGAAAGTGCTCGACTTCGGCATCGCCAAGATGATCGGGGATGGCACGGGCGGGACGGGCTCGGGCCAGATCCTGGGAACGCCGAAGTACATGGCGCCCGAGCAGGCGTCGTCCAAGACCCGGGTGACGGGCGCGGCGGACCGGTGCGCGCTGGGGCTCATCGCCTACCGTCTGCTGGCGGGCGAGAGCTACTACTGCGGCGACATGATGAGCATCCTGGGTGATCTCGTGCACGGGAAGCTGGAACTGCCGTCGGCGCGCGGACACGCGCTGGGCGCGGCGTTCGACGCTTGGTTCCTGAAGGCGTGTCACCGCGATCCCGAGCAGCGGTTCGCGTCGGGGGGTGAGCAGATCGAGGCGCTGGCCGAGGCGCTCGGATTGCCGGCCGATGCCGGCCATGCGACGAGCGGGATGTTCACGGGCGCGGCATCACCGAACCCGAGGAGGCGCGTGTGGCCCCTTCTGCTGGCGGGCGGAGCGCTGGCGCTCGTGTCGCTGGCGGTCGCCCTCGCGGTCGCGCGCCCGGGCGCGCTCAAGCCCGACGCCGTCCCGGTCGCGGCGACGCCGGAGGTCGCGAAAGCCCCGGCGCCGGAGCTGCCGCGCGAAATCGCCCCCGCGCACGCCGCCGCGAAGGCCGTCGGCGAGACCACGGCGGCCCGACCTCCGAAACAGGAACCAGACAGCGCGCGCGCCGCCGTGCCCGCCCGACGGTCGGGCGCAGGCGTCCCGCGATCGCGCCCCGCGGATCCGTTCGCGGATCAGAAGTAGCGCGCGCCCTGCCGTCTCCTAAGGCGTCGGGTTCAAGCTGACCCACGTCTTCGCGTTGGGGCGAACGACCACGCTGGCGGTGGCGACGATCTGCGGCTTTCCCCAGACACGGGCGGCGACGCGCGCCAGGAACGCGGGCGAATTGACGGGCAGCTTCATCGCCACCGCCTCGCCGGTCACCGGGTAAGGCTGCAACGTCTTTGTCTGCGCGTCGGCATCCACGAAGTCGACCTGCGCGATCAGCGACGCGGGCCGGCCCGCGCAATCGTACGGCATCACGGCCACCACCGCGCGCGTCGGATCGTACGTCGTGTGCAGATCCTTGGTGGCCGCAAGCGAGACGCTGGCCGCCGAATCCATCGTCAGGGAGCCGAGGTCGAGGGCGCCCGATACCGGTGGTGTGGTGAGGGATACCAGCGTGTCGAGGAAACCGTCCGCGCGGAATTCGACGAACACCGACAGCGGCAACGGGTGCGCGTGAACGTCAACTTTCAGGGTTACCGCGCCGCCCGAGTCGGACATTGCTGTCGCGAACGGCTGCGCGCACAGGGGATCAGCGATCGAACAGACGCGCCCCGTCGCTGACGCCACCCCGGCGACGCCGCCATCGCTCTCGTGCACCAGCGTCGCCGTGATGGCGAGCTGGGGGGCCACGAAGGAAGGAAAGGTCCATTCCACCCGGCCGACACACGCCCAGGGACCGCCGGTACACTCCGCGGCGCACTGGGTGTCTCGACACGCCTCCACGAATTCCAGCGCCTCGCGGGCGGGCGCGGACGGCGTCAAGACGGTGCAATGCTGGCGACAGGGTGCGTCGCCGGCCGCGCAACCCTGCACGCACCGCGAGAGCTTTGGGCAGTTGTCGATGTTTGCACAGTTGTTCGAGGCGTTGCAGCACGCTTGCATGCACGGCGCACACTCGGGCGTTGCGCCCAGCGTCGGCAGCCCGCACACGAGCGGACCACCTGGGTTGAACCCGCGATCGTCGATGCCCACGATCTGCCGGCACGACACACCCGCCAAGAGGCCGAAGAGTATTCCGAAACGCACCGATGCCCGCATGGTCAGTCCGTCAGCGCCGTCAGTTCGTTGATGCAAAAGTCGAACGACTTGGCGACGAATTCGTCCGTCTTGACGCCAAACTGGATCGCGAAGAGCCTTAGTGTCGTGGTCGCGGCCGACGTTCACCCATGCCTCATTGCGGGCCATGTCGTAGACGCCGTACGGGATCGCCTTGCCGATCGCATCGCCCGGGAAATCGTGCACCAGTGCCTCTTCGGGCGTGGCCCGCGGTTGCCATTCCCGCCCGGCGTTTTTGAAATCACCGACCAGTTCCTTCTTTTAGTGTCGACGGAGATCACCGGCTGCTTCCGGCGCAGGAACGACGTGGTGGTCGCGTTGATGTGCTCGAACTGTTCGTTGCGGTCTGGATGCGAGTCCCCTTCGCGGGTCTTGCGCACCGATTGCAGGCTGTATCCGAGTTCGTGGAGCAGACGTCCGACGTCGTGGAGCTCACACGCCATCCGTCGTTCGCCAGCGTCGACGCGAGCTTCGCTCTGCTCTTGCAGGTCCATCGAAGCGGCGACATCGGGTCGCCACGGGTGAGCGGATCGACCAGCTGCTCGAGCGCCTGTTTCACTCCCGGGTTCGTTCTGACTTAGGATCGAAGGGTGACGGCGGATTGTTCGTGCCAAGAAGGTAGTTTGGCCCGCCGACGTCAGCCCACCGGATTTCGTTGCGACCGGCGTGGACGGGCGAGGTCGGCGCGGTGGCGCCGGCCCACGACGCCGCGTCGATGTTTGCCGTTGCGGTGGGCAGGATGATCAACATCTCGGCGCCCCGCGCCGGCTCGGCGTCGATGTGGAAAGCGAGACCAGTCACGCCATGCGCGGGCGCGTCATAGTCTTGGCCGTCGTTGAGGTCGAAGGCGATTCGGGCCCCCCAAATGTTGGACCAGTCCGGCTTGCCATCCGATCCCGCGATCACCTTGGCGGCGACCCCGGCCGCGCACATGCCGAGGCCGCCGGTCGGCGCGAAGCTCGGCGAGCCGAGATCGGGCGGGACAAACGTCGAGCATTCCGCGGCGGGGTGCCGCGGCAGGCAGCTGCTGCCGTCGGTGAAGGCATACCAGGCGCCCTGGATGGCCGTGGTTCCGGTCGTGCTTCGGTCGACCCATCCCGTCGCGTCGGGCGTGAGCAATTGGCCGCGGTCGGAGCCGCCGCTGCGCGCGGAGTCGCAGCCGGCGATCGCGACGGCGATCGCGACCGCGGCGGTCGCGCAGCGATGCGCGTGGCAAGACAAGGACGGAGCATCACAGAAGCGCATGGACGCCACAACCCCGTTCGGCAGCGACGTCGGCTGTCACTTGTGACTCCGCGCGAGCGCAATGGTCGTGGGCGCTGATCGGCCTCGTCGCTCGTGCCAGAGCAGCTCGAAGCCCCTCGGGGTGGTCGTGGCCAGACAGGCGACGTAGCCGGAGCCGACCTCGAAGTCGATCACGCGATCGGCCGGGAGCTCCGATCGTTCGGGCGACGGGGCCGGCGCCTGGCAATCGGCATCGGTCCCCGAGACCATGCGGGCGGTGAACAACGACCCGCCCGAGAAGCCCGAGTAGGCGTGGATCGCGGACGGGCCCGCCACGACCTGCGTGGCGGAGGCGCCGTGGGCCAACACGGCGTGATGCCGTGGAGCGGCCGCTTGGCCGAGCTGGCTGCCGGCGCAACCGTACGTGAGCGATGAAACGAAAAGCAGAATGGAGATGGTCTTCATGGTGTCCTCGCCTGGCGCTTACAGCAAGCGCGGGGCCACCGCGAAACACCGCCTGAATCGCGGCTCTGCGATGAAAAGCTGCGCGCGCGCCGCACAACCGAGCAGATCTGGCGCAAGCGGCAGGACGGCAAGCGTATACTCCGCTGACCGTGCCGGTTGACCTGCTCCACCCCTCCCAATTGGCCTTCGAGCTGGTGGTCTTTTCCGGGGAGGAGATTCGAACGTTCCTCTTGCCACGTTCAGGGGAGGTCACCATCGGCCGCGACGAGGCCAGCACGGTCCGCATCGATGATCCGTCGGTTTCGCGCCAGCACGCTGTGTTGCATGTCGGCGAGCGTCTCGAGATCGAAGATCTCGGCGGCGCCAACGGAACGTTCATGCGCGCGAAGGCCCAGCCGGGCGCCGGCAACGCGACCTTGAACGTGCGACAACTGCTGGGTAAGAAGGCCGAGCTGTCGGTGGGCGACTGCCTGCTGTTCGGGACCGCCCGCGTGGTCCTCCGGCGCGAGCGAAGGGTGGAGCTGCCAGACCTGGATAGCGCCGAGCTGCCCGAGACGGACGTGTCGGGTGTGGTCCTTCGCGACCCCGCGATGCGGGCGCTGTACACGCAGGCCGCTCGGGCCGCGCGAAGCAACATCAGCATCTTGCTGCTGGGAGAGACGGGAGTCGGTAAGGAAGTTCTGGCGCGCGCCATCCACGCCCACTCACCGCGATCGAAGGGTCCCTTCATCGCCATCAACTGCGCCGCGATCGCCGAATCCTTGCTGGAGAGCGAGCTCTTCGGCAGCGAAAAGGGAGCCTTCACGGGTTCGACGTCCGCGCGCGCTGGACTCTTCGAGGCGGCGGAAGGCGGCACCGTGTTCCTCGACGAGATCGGCGAGTTGCCGCTGCCCGTCCAGGCCAAGCTGCTGCGTGTGCTCGAGGAACGCGCCGTGACGCGCCTCGGATCAACCCGACCGCGGCCCATCGACGTGCGCTTCGTGGCGGCCACCAATCGCGATCCGGAGATCGACGTCAGGCAGGGGCGATTTCGGCAAGACCTCTACTACCGCCTCAACGGAATCTCTTTCGTCATTCCTCCCTTGCGGGATCGACCGCAGGAGATTGAGCTCCTGGCGAAGCTGTTTCTGACCGCTGCCTGTCGGGGAATCGATCGGGCGGAGGGCCTCGAGATCTCCGCCGAAGCCCGCGACCTCCTGCGCCGGCATACGTGGCCGGGCAACGTCCGAGAGCTCCGCAACGTCGTCGAGCGCGCGGCGGTGCTGTGTGTGGGGGCGGCGGTGCTGCCCGAACACTTGCCTCCTTCGTTGCTGGGGGCCGTCCGGGCGCGCGGAACGCAACGGCCGGGGCCGATCGCGGGGCCAGGAGAGCCCGGCGATCTACAGGCCGAGATGAAGTCCATCGAGCGTTCGCGGATCGTCGAGGCGCTCGAGCGCTGTCATGGCAACCAGAGTGAGGCCGCTCGGCAGCTGGGCATGCCGCGCCGAACGCTGGTCTCGCGGCTAGGTGAATTCGGCATATCGCGTCCCCGCAAGCATGGCGACGAGATTTAAAGACGAAGATCCAAGCGGGATCTGAGCGAGATCTAGTCGACATCTCCCGCGGGGCGGCGGGCTCAACTGGCCGACCCAGACGACGCTTGAACGGAAGACGCATGTCCAGTATATAAGACTGGTCTTGTGGGGCCGAGCCGCATCCTTTTTCGGAACGCGGCGCGGGCTCGCCCTGTTGGCGCTTGGCGCGGCCGCTGGCGGGACGGTGGCGATGCTGTCGGGTGGCCATCCGGCGGCGGTGACGCGCGGTCCGGCGGCCGCGGCGCGCTTCGTCGGTTCCGGCGCGTGCGCGGGCTGTCATCCCACCCAGCAGGCGGCGTGGTCGTCGTCGCACCACCGCCACGCCATGGAGCCGGCCGATGCCAGCAGCGTGCTGGGCGACTTCGCGGACGTCAGCTTCCGGTATTTCGGGCGCGAAACGCGCTTCACGCGCTCGGGAGCGACCTTCCAGGTCAGGACGGAGAACCAGCAGGGGCAGCCCGAGACATTCAAGATCGCGTATACGCTGGGGACCGCGCCCTTGCAGCAATACCTGGTCGTTCTGGACGACGGACGCATCCAGGCGCTGCCGTTCGCCTGGGACGCGCGCCCGCGCCAGCGGGGCGGCCAGCGTTGGTTCCATCTGTACCCGGACGCTGACGTCACACCGGCCGACCCGCTGTTCTGGATGAGGCCGCGGCAGAACTGGAATCACATGTGCGGCGATTGCCACACCACCGCGTTCAGCAAACGCTTCTCGGACGCGACCGGCCGCTTCGACAGCCAGTGGAGCGAGCTGGGGAACGGTTGTGAGAGCTGCCACGGCGCGGGCTCAGCGCACGTCGAGGCGGCGCGCAGCGGCCGGAACAGCGAAGCGGCGCGATCTCTGGTGAGCGGGTTGCACACGCAGGCCGAGCAACTGGACCAATGTGGCGCCTGCCACGCCCGGCGCATCCGTCTGCACGAGGATCCGTCGCACGAGCGCATGCACGACACCTGGCGGCCGGAGCTGCTGCAGGAGGGGCTGTACTTCGCCGACGGGCAGATCCGGGACGAGGTGTTCGAGATCGGCTCGTTCTTGCAGAGCAAGATGGCGGCGCGCGGCGTCGCCTGCAGTCACTGTCACGAGCCGCACACCGCGCGATTGCGCGCCGACGGAAATGCGCTGTGCACTCAATGCCACGATCGGACGACCTTCGATGGCCCGCAGCACCATTTCCACCAGGCCGGGACGGACGGCGCGCGTTGCGTGAGCTGCCACATGCCGACGCGGACGTACATGGTCGTGCACGAACGGCGCGATCACCGCATCGCGGTTCCGCGGCCCGACCTGAGCGCCACGCTGGGTACGCCCAACGCGTGCGCCAGCTGCCACGCGGCGCGCGGCAACGCCTGGGCCGCCGACGCCATCGCGCGCCACCGCCGCGCAGCTCCGTCAACCCGCCGTCAAGGACCGGGAGGGGCGGAGTTGCTGGGGCCGGCCCTGTGGAGCGCGCGGCACGAGCAGCCGGACGCGGTCGCCTCGGTGCGGGCGTTGCTGGCCGACGCACGGGTCGCCGGTCTGCCCAAGGCGACGGCATTGTCGGCGCTGGGCGCCGCCGCGCCCGTCGAGGCTGCTGCGATCGCCGAGCCGCTGTTGCGGGCCGACGATCCCTGGTTGCGGCTGGGCGCGGTCGAGGCCCTGAAGTCCGCGCCGGGGTCGGGCGCGCGGCTCCTGGCGGTCGGGGCAAGCGACGCCTCGCGCGCGGTACGTCTGGCCGTCGCGCCCCTGCTGGGCACGGCGACCGCCGGCAGCTGGCCGGCCCTCGCCGCCGAGTATGAGGCGTGGTTGGGCGCGAACGCCGATCGCGCGGAGGCCTTGGTCGAGCTGGCCAACCTCCGGCGCGCCGCGGGCGATCCGGCCGGCGCGCGGGCCTCTTTCGAGCGCGCGCTGGCCCGGGACGAAACGTCGCTGTTGGGGAACCTGAACTTCGCCGACTTCCTGCGCGGCGCGGGGGACGACGCGGCCGCGGAGACACGACTCCGCAAGGCCGCCGCGCTTTATCCCGACTCCGCGGACGCGCACTTCGCGCTGGGGATGCTGCTGGTGCGCCGCCAGGAACTGCGGCTGGGTGTCAATGAGCTCGGACGCGCCCGCGAGCTGGCGCCGAACAACAGCGCCTACGCCTATGCCTACGCCGTCGGTCTGCACTCGACGGGGCAAACCCAGCGCGCGCTGGCAACACTGACCGATGCCCGCCTGCGCTTTCCCGACAACGCTCCGATCCAGGCGGCGCTCCGGGCGCTGGCGCCGGCGGCCAAGGCCGCTCCCGCACCTGAGGAACGGGAGCGGCGCTGATCGAAACTTCGAGATCGCGCTAGATCGTCCCTGTCACTGGAAGTAGCCGGGCGCCGCCCCGGCCTTCAGCGTCGCGACGTCGGCCTGCAGGGCGTCGCGTACCGCCGCGTATTGGGGGTTCTGGTAAAGGTCCGTGGCTTCGTGCGGGTCGGTGAAGAGGTCGAAGAGCTGCCACTTGCCGAGGTTGTTGACCAGCTTGAAGCGGGTGTCGCGCAATCCGTACTGGCGCTGGCTGGTGCCGTTGGAGATCTCCGAGAAGGCGAACGAACGTCCGCTGGAGGCGGCCTCGTTCGTGAACAGCGGCTTGATGCTGTAGCTGTCGTTGACGTGGCTGACGGGCACGCCCGCGACGTCCAAGATCGTCGCGTAGAGGTCGGCCGTGACGAACAGGTTGTCCTCGCGACCCCGGCGGGTCACGCCCGCGCCCGCCACGATGAGCGGCACCCGAACCCCGCCCTCGTAGGCGCTCCCCTTGGCGTCACGCAGCCCGGTGGCCGTGTCCTTGACCGGCGGCGGGACGCCGTTATCGCCGATGAAGATGACCAGCGTGGTGCTGAAGTCGACCTGCGCCAGCAGCCGGCCTATCTCGGTGTCCAGGGCCTGGATCTCGGCCTGGTAGATCGGGATGTTGGTCGCGTAACTCCCTTCCGCGGGATCGCCGACCGAGTCCAGATTGACGTGCTCCAGCGTGGGCGGCGGCACCTGGTAGGGGCTGTTGCCCCCGTTCGCCGCGTGAGGCGCGTTGAACGCCTGGTACAGGAACCAGGGCCGGCTCGGGTTCGTCGTCTGCTGCTGCTGGATGAAGCCAAGCGCGTAGTCCGTCAGCACGGTCGTCGTGTACTCGCTGTTCGCGATCTGCGGGCCGTTGATGTCGTACGTCGTCCAGCTGAAGTAGTCGGTCAGGGCGCCGCCCAGAATTCCCCGGTAGGTCGTGATTCCCAGGTCGCGGACGTGCTGCAAGATGTCGGGTACGGACACGCCCGTGTACGGCGTCCCGGGGCGAGGGTCGATGGATCCGCCGCCCAGGTGGTACTTGCCGAAGAAGGCGTGCGTGTAGGGGGTCTCGGCGTTCAGGCGGTCGAACAGCGTGACCGTCGATGTCGGCAGAACGTTGCCGACGGTGGTCACGCCGGTGCGAAAGCCGTACTGGCCGCTCACGATGGTGCCGCGCGTCGGCGAGCAGACCGGGCTCGCCCAGGCGTTGTCGAACACGACCCCCTGGCTGGCCAGCGCCTCGATGTTCGGGATCGGGACCTGTCCCTGCGTCCCGCCGAGGTCGGGGTAAAGGCTGGTCGCCTCGGCGCCCAGGTCGTCGGCGATGATCAACAGGATGTTGGGTTTGCTCGGGCCAGCGGCCACGCCTCCGCCAGCGCCACCGGCGCCGCCCGTTGCCGGCCGAACGAAGGTGACGGTGGTGGTCGCGCTGTCGGTCCCGGCGCCGTCCGACAGCGTGAGGGTGATCGTGAATGTGCCGGCCGTTGCGCTGGTCAGCGTCGCGCTGGGCCCGATCGGGTTGTCGATGACCCCGCCGCTGGTGGCCCAGTAATAGGTGAGCGGTGACGGCGACGCATCCGGATCGGCGCCGGCCGCCAGCAGCTTGACCGCGCCACCGATGAACGCGGTCTGGGGCGTGACGGTCAGCTCGTCGATGCGCGGGTTGACGTTGATGGTGCCGTTCACCGCCAGGGAGCCGTTGCCCGCCTTCTGGGTGCCGTTGAGACGGATGGTCAGCGATGTGGTTGCGCCGCCAGTCACATCGAAGGTGGCCGACCCTGTGAAGGTCGTATTGCCCTCGATAGAGGTCGCCGCCAGCGTGATGGTGTACCCCTTGCCGGCGGGGATGCCGCCGATCGTTCCGTTGACGACGGGCGAATCGCTGCTGTCGATGGTGCCCGCCTTGCTGAAGCCGTTGCCGGCGATGGTGTACGTCACCGCCGTCAGCGTCACCCCGGTGGCGGCCACCAGGGCGATGCCGATCGAGCCGCTGGTCTGGACGTTCTGGACGTCAGCCAAGCTGCCCGGCGGTCTCGAGCACGCGGCGAACGTTGCGCTCGCCGCAAGCACCAGCCAAATGCGGGGAGCTCTGCGGAGTCTCCCCGGGAACGCGGATCTACCCTGGCCATTTCGCATCGATGTGTCCCTTTCGCTAGAAGGCGCCCGGGCCGCCCCCTGGCGGGACGGACTTCGGACGCCTAACGACAGGTCTCGATGGTCATGGACGGGGCTGAGAGCCACGTCTTATATAACAGATGATCGTCCTGAAAGCAAGAAGCCGGCACGCCTGGGCTCTGCCGGTCGTCCCAGCTCTCAGAGGCAGCGTCCGGTCGCGGGATTGAGCATGTAGGTTCCCGTGCAGACGCACTTGCCCGACGCCGTGCAGGTGCCGTGGATCGAGGAGATGCGAATGTCGTCGTTGCAGCTCTGGGGGACGCCCGTTTGCGTGCAGGGGGGGCCGCCGGTGGGAGCGAGGAAGCTCGCGGACGAAACCGCGGCGGCAATGCCGGTGCGCAAATCGAAGGCGCTCGCGGCGAAGATGTTGCCGATGGCCACCACCGACGGCTTGTCCGCGTCCGTCAGCTCGCGGCCTTGCAAATAGCGAAGCCACTGCCGGCCAATGCAGAGTTGGGCGTCCGGGTCATCGGCCAGGAACTGGGCCAGCTCGACGGCGTTCTTCCAGGAGTGCTCGCCGTCGGCCCTCTGGATGTGGCCGGAGGCGTCGATGGGCTGGCCGCCGTCCGTGAGGCGCAGCCGCCCGATGCTGTCGAACTCTTCAAAGGCGAATCCAAAAGAATCGAAAAGAGAATGGCAAGCTCTGCACGCGGCATCTGCCGTCGCTTGCATGACCGACTGCCGGTTCGTCTGGGATGGGTAGGGGCCGGACAGCGGGAGCTCGCCGGACGGCGGTGGAGGCGGTGGGGCGTTGCACCGGATCTGCTCGGCGACCAAGTAGCCGCGGCGGGTGGGATATGTCCAACTGTTGACGGTCGAGCTCAGCGTCAGAAAAGCTGTCTGCGTCAGGATCCCCGCTCGCTGGGTGGGATCGAGGTTGACCTTCTGCAACCCCGATCCGGTCACCCCCGGCACGCCGTAGAGCTTGGCCAGATCCTCGTTGAGGAAGGAGTACGACCCGCGCATCAAGGTCTGGAAGCGTCCGTCGCCGTCGAACGTCACGTCCAGGGCGAAGGCCTCCGTTTCCGCGCCCATGCTCGTGCCGAGCGCCGCCGAGTATTCGGGAAACGAGGCGGCATCCTTCGTCGTCGTGGCGAGCGCGTCGAGGTTCAACCACCAGCGGTAGAAATGGGCCACCCCGACGCGGGCTCGAGGATCGGCGAGCATGCCGAGGGCCACCCGTCGCACGTCCGAATCGGTCGTCACCGCGCCGGAATCGGCCATTTGCACGAGGGCCTGGTCGGGAAGGCTCTCCCACAAGACGCGTGCCACGCGCGTGACGGCCTCGCGTGCCGGGATCTGCAGGGGGACGGGACCCATGGGGACAGCCGTGGTGCCGCCCGAGGACACCGTGGCGCCCGCCCCCCCTGAGCCCACTGCGACAGTTCCGCCGTTGCCTCCGGAGCCTCCGAACGTGCCGCCTTTCGCCGACCCCGAGGTTCCGGCGGATGCGCCGCCGTCCGCTTCGCCGGCCAGGTGATAGCGGGTGCTGCAGCCGGCGAGCAGCGATGCGATGAGGAGCACGAGGGCAGAGCGCGGCTTGGGCATGCGGAGTGTGTGCGTCTGGGCGACGCGGAACTTACAAATGGCGATCATCGCTCCTCCGACGGGCCAGAGGTCGACGGGAGCCCGCCATTGCTGGCCAGGCGCCGGGCCGCATCCGCGAACCGTCCGCCCGGGAATCGTTCCAGGTAGGTGAGGGCGTCCTCGCGCGCCGCGCCTGGTCGGCCTTCTTGCTGGCGGCAAACGGCGCGTCCGAACAGGGCTCGCTCGGCGAGCCGGGGCGGCGCCGCGTGACGGAGCACGACGTCGAAGTCCGCCGTGGCGTCTGCGCAATCCCGGCGGGCGCGGAGCTCGCCGCGAATGAGGAGCAGCTCTTGCCCCCGGCCAATCGGGTCGAGGTCGAGGCTGTCCAGTGCGTGCAGGGCTTCTTCTCGGCGTCCGAGCAGCAGCAGGGCGTCGATGCGCGCGTGTTGCGCTTCGACGAGCAGCGTTCCGTTCGGGAAGTGGCGCAGGTACACGTTCACAGCGGCCAGCGCGGCGGCCCCGTCGTGCTGCTGGCGCAGGGAGCCGAGCGCGCCCCCGAGCAAGCGGGTCTCCTCGGCCAGCGCCGTGGAGGTGGGTGCGGCGGCGGCGCGGCCCGTGGACGGCCTGGGCGCGGGCGCTCGCGGTCTCGGCACCGATGATGAAAGCGGCGCCGCCGCGGGCACAGGCTCACGACCGGGCTGCCCCGCCACCTCGGGAAAGAGCTCGGGTTGCGCCGTGCTCTCCTCCAGGCGTCCCTCCACACGCGCCACCGCGCGAGGCCGCGCCCGGTGGCGCTCACGGGGGCCAGCTTTGTCCCGCGCCTCGGCTGGAACGGCTCGCGAAGGGCCGCTCGAATGGGCCAGCTTCCACCACGCCCCCACGCCGCCCGCCGCGATCACGACCCCGCTGAGGAGGAGGACGGACAACGCCCCCAACCCCGAACCCATCGCCAGCCGCCCGAACCAGCCCCGGCTGGCCGTCCGTTCGCGCTCCTTCGAACCCAGTAGCCGCGCTTCGACCCGGGCGTGTGCCGCGCGTCCCAGAGGGGGCGGCGCCGAAACCTTGGCCAGCAGCTTGCCGATGCGATGCTCGACGTCGTCCAGCCCCGAAGCGCTGTCGCCGGCCGCGCCGAGATCCACCCATCGTTCGAGGGCCGGGTCGCGTGGCGCCCGAGTGGCATCGCGGTCGTTGTGTCGCTGGCTCATGGCGTCCTTGCCTTGCCCGCGTCGCGTTTCGCCGACGACTCCCAACCTCGAAAGCATTTGATGAATTGTCGTCGTCCGCGCAGCAGGCGCACCCACACGTTGGACAGCGACGTCTTCGTCACCTCCGCGACCTCTTGTCCGCTCAGGCCTTCGAGCTCGAACAGGATGAGGGCCGTGCGGTATTTCTCGTCGAGCTGGTCCAGGATCTGATACACGATGCGACCCGCTTCCTTCTTTTCCAGCAGCTCCAGGGCGCTCGGCTGTTCGGATGCCCACTCTTCGCTGGAAGCTCCATCGTCCGCCGCGTCGGCACCTTTGTTTTGCGGTGACCACCTCCACCAGCGCCGGTGCCGGCGGCGCGCCTCGTGGACCACGCGCACGGTGATTCCGTGCAGCCAGGTGGTGAGCTTGGCTTCCCCGCGAAAGTCGGGCAGTCGGCGTTGCGCCACCAGAAAGACCTGATGAACGATGTCCTCGGCGTCGGCTGAATGGCCCATGAGGCGGCCGGCCCAGCGAGCCACGTCGTCGGCGTGCTGCCGATAAAGCATGCCAATCTCGGCAATGGCCTCGGCGCCCGCCGCTGGCCGGGCGCTGGGCGCAACCGCTTCGGCGCCGGTCGGGCGTGCCAATGTCGAGGGCATTCCGGTTCCCTTGGATTGAGTGGCTGAACCCGCCACCAATCTTACAGGGTTTCGTTCAGCGCCAGAAAGCCAGCCCCAGGGCCAGCAGGGTCTCTATTTTAGGCAACGAGACCGCCTCTTGGCTGGGTGCGGCGTAGACGACGTGCTCGGTGGGCCAAAACGCAACGCTGAGGTCCAACCATGGTCGCCAGGTGCCCGTGCCGAGCCAAAGTCGCGCCCCCGCCCCCGCGCCGACATCAAAGGACCAATCGTTGCCGTTCACCGAGAACCTTTGACCGTGGACGTCCAGGCCCGCCGCGATCAGCTCGACGTGCAGATCCAAAACCGAAGTCTTGGTGAGCTTGGAAAACCGGAACTGCGGTCCGACGGCGGCCGTGACCCGGCGCCAGTGCGCATCGCCGGACGCAAGCGGAATGACCCGGTCGGCGGCGATCCCCAGGGCCACGCGGGCGCCTGGGCCACTGCCGTGTGGCACCCACCCGGCCACCACCGACACCGCCGCCACCAGGTCGCTTTCGAACGAGCCGTCCAGCGTGTGGGGGGCCGCGGCGGCGACCAGCGCCGCGCCAATGTCGAAGCCCGTCCGGCTGGGCGCGGGCGTGGCGACGGACTCGAGATCTGCGCCGGTCGGCCCATCGGCCGGCCGCGTCCGCTGCTGGAGGACCGGCGGCGAATCCGGTGAACGGTCGGGCGCGCCGTCGCTCGAGACCGACGAGGCAGCCGGCCTGTCGACCGGGGGCGGCAAAGCCAGCGCGAACTCTGGGTGGACGTCGCTCTCCCAGGTGGCAACCACCAAAGCCACCGCGTCCGCCAGCTCCGCGCAAGAATGGTCGCGCTGAAGCTCACGCTGACCCAACGTCGTTCCGTCGGGCCGCCGCACGATCACGCGCAGGTGCGTCCGTCCTTCTTCCAGCGTCGCAACGTCACGGTCGCCGCCACCCGCGGCCGTGGGAAACAACGTTCGCAAACGCGCATCGACATCGGCCGTGCTGGGGCATCCCGCCTGACCGACGAAGCGGACCACCGGGTTGATCGCGACCAGCCAGGCCAAGAGCGCGGTGATCACTCTTGCATTCCTAACCCGCCGCCGGCGAAGTTGGAATCCGGGGGGCGTGGGGGCGTCTGACGAACGCCGTCACCGTCCATGACGCCGCGAGGTCAGCGCGCGCGCATCATTTGGTAGCTTCTCCAGCGGGCGCGCTTGAACCGAATGCTGGCGTCGTGGTCCCGGGGCTTGTAGCGGGTGCCATGAGCCAGGTATCGCGTTCCGGGCGAGCCCTGGAACGTCACCTGCACTCTGACCGGCGCCAGGGGCTGAAAGGCCTTGTCGACGTTGTAGGCCACGGCGGTCGTCGCGTTGCTGACGGCTTGGTCCTGGCCGAATTGAAGCAAGCCGGAGACGCCGCCGCTCATGAACGACTGGGCGGCTCCGGACGCGACTTTGAGGCCCAGCTCCGTTTGCGCGTCGACCAGCATCTTGTCTTCCGCCGCCAGCGCCTGGGGGCCCAGCCGCTCGCGCATGCTGCCGATCAGCCCGCGCGTGTACCCGAGCTGCGAAATCACGAACACTTCGCTCCCCTGGTCGGCCCAGGCCATCGCGTCCTCGCAGCCCGGATGCGGTCTCGGATCTGCCGGCAAGCTCCAGGGCCCACGCATCGGCTCCGCCGGCCGCCGCCTGATACACGGGACCACAACCGACGCCAAAGCGTCCCCGCCGCGCCATGTCCGAATAGACAACGGTTATCGGCATGGGGCCGCCCGCCCCGCCGCGGAAACGGAACACCGCGTAGCGCTCTTCCCCGTGCGGGACAGTGCCGAACTGCACGTGGACCTGGTTGCCGGTGACCACGTAGTCGTAACCGATCACCTCGTCCAGCTGCAGCCCCGGCTGAAGCGTCAGCGCGATGTCCGTCCCGCGCGCCGCGCTCCGCAGGATCGCGCCCGCCTCCTGCTGGAAGATGCGCGGCATGTCGGCGGGGCTGTCGACGTAGTAGTAGTTGCCGCCCGACGCGTCGGCGATCCCCTGCATGAGAAGCTCGTCGTGCTCCATGCCGAAGCCGATGGTCGTGACGGCGACGCCGCGTTCGGCCGCGCTCGCCGCGATTCGGGTCAGCTCGCCGGTGTCGGTGATGCCGATGTTCGGTTGCCCGTCGGAAAACAGGATGACCTGGTTGGCCTGCCAGGGTTGAAACGCGCTGAAGACCTGGGCGAGCCCGGCCAGGAATCCACCCGAGAAGTTGGTTCCGCCGCCGTCGCCCAGGGTTCGAATCGCGCCGATCGACAGGTTTCGCGTGTTCGGGTCGACGACCACCGGCGGGACGGCCAGGTAAACGCCGTCCGAGAACGCCACGACCGACAACCGGTCACCGTCGCGCAGCTGGCCGACGAACGTTTCGGCGGCCAGCAGCATGTTGCGGAACGGCTCGCCCTGCATCGAGCCGGACCTGTCGAGCACCAGGGCCACGTTGAGGGGCGGCATGGCGGCGGCGGCAGGCCGGCCGCGCACGCTGACGGCGGCGTAGAGCTGCCCGGTCGAGAGGCGCGGGCCGACGCCGCAGGCGACGTCCACCGCCGCCGTCCGCGGGTTGTCGGCTTGGGGCGCGGGCCACTCTGGCGGCGGCGCCATCGCGAACACCTGGCCCTCCGACAGTGCGTCGAGCCCCGGCGTCACCGGCAAATGAACGAACACCATGCATCCAGACCCACCGGCGCCGAGGCCGGCGAACAGCAAGCAGGCCGAAAAGCGGAGGATGGCGGCGCGCATTTTCATGGCCGCGCAGGATATCCGAACGGCCCGCCGACCACTAAATTTGCGCAGGAGGACTCATGCGGCGCATCGGCGTCAAGGACGTGGCCGCCAGCTTTCGGTGGTACCAGACGCTGCTCGGGATCCCTGCGACGGCTCCAGAGCATCGCGATTTCGGGCAAATCCTGGACTCGGACGGGACGGTCTTGCTCTGCCTTCACGAATGGGGTGCCCACGATCATCCGCCGTTGAGCAGCCCCGATCGCGCGCAGCCCGGCCACGGACTTCTCTTGTTCTTTCGCGTCGATGACTTCGACCAGGCGCTGCCACGAGCACGCGCACTCGTCGCTCGCCTGGAAGAAGAGCCGCACGTCAATCCGAGCACCGGAACCAGGGAGTTCTCGGTACGAGATCCGGACGGGTACTGGGTCAGCATCAGCGCGCTGTCATGAGGATTCTGGAAATCGCTTCCGTCGTGCTCGACCTCCCGTCCCGTTCGAGCACCGCCGGCGTCAACGTGCTTTGTACGTTCGCGATTCGTTGTTGCGGCTGTTGGTCACGGTGAACGTTCCGTCGCGCGCCACCTCGGCCTTCAGATAGGCTCCGTCTGGAGACTCCGGCACGTTGGCGATGAGAGCGTCGTCCGTGTTGTGGGCGGCGTCGTTCAATACCGCGCGGTGCATTTGATAGAGCGCCTGAAGGCCGGGCGAGCTCGTGACCGAGTCGAACGCTTGCGGCGACCCGCCCTTCGTCGCGCCGTTGTTCATGACCGCGACCAGCGGTGCCAGCCCGTGTACGAGCTGGGGCGCGTTCGAGAGATCCAATCCGTGGTGGTTGACCTGAAACAGATCGATCGCGCCGACGCGGTTCGTCGGACAGGCGAGGCGGTCCTCCACCTGCCAGGTCAAATCGCCGAAATCCGAAAAATCGAAGCTCCCGAAACGCGCGACAATCCCGAGGCTCTGGGGGTTTTCGTCCGTCGGGCGCTCCGGCATCATCGCTGCGTCGCTGCAATGCGGGTTGACCATCGCCGTGGGCAGCGGCGGATCGACGATCTCGCCCGCGGCGGTGACCACGGTGATCTCGACCTCGCCGAGGGAAAACCTTTCACCCGGCTTCGCGATGTGTCGCGTCTGGCCAGCGATGGCGTTGAGGTAGTCCGTATAGAACGGCTCAGTTTCGACGCTCTCCCCGTGGTCCCAGAACTGGCCTACCGGGATCTTTCCGACCAGCGATGTGACTCCACCCACGTGATCGACGTGGTAGTGCGTGGTGATGACGTAATCGAGCCGGGTCGCCTTCGCCAGATCGCGAACGGCGGAAAGGACGCGGTTGACGTCGCGGTCATCGTTGCCGGGAAAACCGCCGTCGATGAGCAGCGTCTCGCCCGAAGGCGCCACCAGCAGCGTCGCGCCGCCGCCTTCGACGTCGATCCAATAAATCGACAGCGTCGAACGGCCGGCCGCATCCATGCCGCTGCCGCTGTCGCTGCTGCCTGGCGTGGCCGCGCTGCGGCCACCCTTACTGCACGCCGATGGAAAGGAGCCAGCCAGCAGGCAGAGGACGCTGAAGATAGTCGAGCCCCGAAGCCGCGCGACGGTAGCACCGCTGCGCGTCGAAAGTCGCCGATGGTCAGATGGCATCAACGGACAATACCGTGCGCCCCGCGCGTCGAAGTAACGATCATCGCCCTCACCCTGAGCTACCGCTCGACCGGACAGGTGCGGCCACGTCCGGGCGTCATCGTCACCGATCTCGGGCTTCGGCTGCTGGGTGGCTACGAGCTGGTGGCCCTCGTTCGGGCGCAACCCTGGGGGCGGCGAATTCCAATCCTGCTGCTGTCAGCCTGGCGCGAGGCGAGCCGGTTCGGAATCGCAGCCGACATGATCCTGGTCAAAGGCGGCGAGCCGGAGGGCGTCGCGCGAGCGGTCGACCGCCTGGCCAGGTGGGCTTTCCTGTCCGACAGCGAAGCGCCGCCGACGCGGCGGCCGCCTCGACGGGGGAGGACGGGAAACAGCCCCGCGACGCACCCGTCGGCGCGCGGGCCGAATCGGCGCACGGCAACCCGTTGATTCGACGTCTGAGCTGCGGGGCGGGCATTTGCAGCCACCGGACCTCGCGTGAGATTATGACCTTGAATGACGGTGTCCGAGTCGCTGAGGGTCTTCGCTGAGGAGCCGGACGCCTACATCGCCGAGGTTCCCTCGGTCGCGCCGCACATTCGGACGCCGAAGTATCTTCTCGCTCTGTCTCCCAGTCCCCTGCAATCCGTCACCTGTCGGGTGCGAACCACGGCGGCCGAGCTGGATGACACGCTGAAGGAGGTGCGCGCGCGCCTCCGGGAACGAAACGTGCGCAGCAACGTCTGGCACGTCGGCCCGTCCTCTCGCCCGCAGGGGCTTGCTTCCTTGCTTCGCGATCGCGGTTTTGTTCCAGCCACGCAGCCGCCCTATGAGCCCACGATGACGATCATGGCGCTCGCCGAGCCCCCAAAGTCCAAGCCGGACAATGGGGTGGCGGCACGGCTGGCCCGCACCTTCGAGGATTACGTCGCCGGTCTCGAGGCAGTTTTGGAAGCCTTCGACGAATCGGAAGAGGATCGGGTCGCCTGGCGAAAGGCCGCCCCGACGCTCTGGGAGACCCAGGACGGGGACGATCGCTTCACCCACGTGGCCTTCATCGACGGCAAAGCCGTGGGGGCCGGATTCTCCGCCTGTGGATCAACGGGCATCTTGATGGGCGGCTCGGGCGTGCTACCTTCCGCCCGCGGCCGCGGCGTCTACCGGGCCATCCTGGCCGCGCGCTGGGCCGAGGTGGAGCGCCTGGGCAAGGAAGGCCTGGTGATCCACGCCGGAGCGATGTCCCGACCAATTCTCGAGCGCTGCGGGTTCCAAGTCGTGGGCCAACTCGAGCTGTTCCTGGACCGCGGCTTCGAGGGCTGAGCGGCGACGCCGCCAAAAGGAATTGATGCACCTGAGGGAGGAATTGATGCACCTGAGATCGACTGGTCTGGCCGGGTCGGCTGACCGCCGGCATGTTCGCAATCGAACGCTCCGCGTGCTCCTCGCCGCGGCGGCGCTGGCTGGTGCCGCGTCTGGGTGCGGGGGCTCGAGTGTCGCGCCAGATGGCGGCGGCGGCGCCGGCGCGGGCGGCGCGCAGCGGGGCAGCGGCGGCATGGGCGGTAGCGGCGCCGGCAACGCGACGGGCGGCCAGCCGGGAGCAGGCGGCGCGGCAGGAGCGGCCAGCGGATCAGGCGGGAGCGGCGGCAGCACCGGAATCGGCGGCAGCGGTGGAACCGGTCAGGGTGGCGCGGCGGGAACGGGCCTCGCGGGCGGTGGCCACCCGGGTAGCGGGGGAGGCGGCGCGGCGGGCGCCCGGGGCCCCATGGTGGTCGCCCGTCCGTGGGACTGGAGCGGCGTCGTCGGCACGGGGCAGAGCCTGGCCGTGGGGCAGATGGGGACACCCGTCGCGACCACCACACAGCCGTATCACAACCTCAAGCTCACGACGGGCAACCTGCCGTGGCCGATCGACCCGAGCAACGCGGCGCTGGCGATGGCGCCGCTGGTGGAGCCCATCGGCCGGCTCTCGACGGCCTACCCGAGCTCATGGCCAACCAACATCGCGGGCGAGACCCCGCACGCTTCCATGGCCAACCAGATCACCGTGCTGGTGCGGGCCGCCGACGGCGGCGACTACGTCGGTGTCCACGGCGAGGTCGGTGAAAATGGCCAAGGAATCGTGTTTCTGCGCAAGAACGCGACCCCCGTCGGCGTCAACGGCCATGCGTACCAGGCGACCCTGATCGAGACGCAGGCCATCACGCGCCTGGCGCGCGCCATGGGAAAAACCTATGGCGTGGCTGCCATCACCGTCACGCACGGCGAGGCCGATTCCGGTAATGGCAGCTACGAGGACGCTTTGTTCCAGCTCTTGTCGGACTACCAGACAGACCTGTCCGCCATCACGGGCCAGACGCAGAAGATCCAGATGATCGTGTCACAGCAGAACTCGCTGAACGACCGCTCGCCGTCCACGCTGGCGGAGTGGAAAATCGGCGTCGACCATCCGGGCGAGGTGGTCTGCTCGGGACCCAAGTACCAGTATCCCTATTACGCGGTCGACCACGTGCACCTGGTGACCGACGGGTATCGCCAGCTGGGAGAGAAGTACGGGCAGATCTATTTCGAGCGTGTGGTCCTGGGCCACGACTGGCGGCCGCTGGCCCCCACCAGGGTCGAACGCGGCCCGCGCATGGTCACGGTCCACTTTCATGTCCCTGTGCCACCGCTGGCGTGGAACAACGCCTTCCAGCTGCCGCACCAGGCGATTTCCGAATGGAAAGCAGGCAAAGGATTCGAGCTGCGCAGCGCCGCGGGGCGACTGGCGATTGCGTCGGTGGAGATCTCGGGCGACGCCGTCCAGATCGTCACCGAGGCGGACCTGCCGCCCAGCGGCGTGTTCGTCGGCTACGCCCTCACCGGTGACGCGACGGCGATGACGACGCCTCAGGTGGGCACCTTCCGCTGGGGCCTCTTGTGCGACTCGGACCCCTTCGTCGGAACCGCCACCAAGACCGCGCAGCCCAACTACGCCGTCGCCTTCGAGCTACCGGTCCCGTAGCCACCAGGCGCCGGTTGCGTCAAGAGCCGCTGGGCCAGACGATCTGAAAGCCGTTGACCGGCGCGCGCGACCCCGTCGCGCCCGGGGTGGCCGTCAGGGTGAAGCTCGCACCGCTCACCTTGCGAAAGACGATGCAGTTACCCGATCCGCTGGAGCTCGCCTGGATGAGGCCGGGAAACAACTTGGAGGGGCCGGTCTGGGACACGGTGATCGTGGTGTTGCCGATTGCGTACTGGTAGTTGCGGGTTCCCGTGTCGGGGATGTCGCCGTAGGCGTAGACATAAACGTCGTAGCCGTCGGCCATCGAAGCGGGGAGGCCGCTGACCTTGACCGTCGCGGGCGAGCGCGAAGACAGCGGGTCGAGGTAGCCGTTCAGCATGCGTACGTCCCCCGGCGCGTCGGTGAAACCATTCGCCCACTCGCCGGGGAGAATCGGGTCGGGCGCAGAATTCCAGCTGACGGTCGCACTGGTCAAACTGCCGTCGGAGGCGCGCAGGTTTGCGAGGGTACCCATGTTCGTCGGTGCGGCGTTCCAGTAGGGCGCGGGCTTCAGGCCGGCTGTCTCACTGTCCGCCATCTCCGTCGCGGGCACGACCCCGCCCACCCTGGACGGCCAATTCGGGAAGCGCCCGCCGATGAAATCGATGCTGACTATCAACGGGGCCGGCCCGGCTCCGCCCCACGCGGCCGCCCCGCCCGCGCCACCTTCGCCGACGTTGGTGCCCGCCGGCGTCGCACCGGCGCCCACGGTATAGCCGCTGCCGGCCGCGCCGCCCGCGCCCACCGCGCCGCCGCTGCCGCTGCCTCCCAGGATGGTCGCGACGCTGGCCGTGGACGTGCCGCCCATGCCACCCGCGTCAGGGACGAAGCCACTGCCGCCGCTCGCTGCGCCTCCCGCCGCAGAGGACGGATCGCCCGTTCGGACGGCCAGGCCGGCGTCCGGGAACGGGTCGGGCACCGCCTCCATGCCCCGATTGGCGCAGGCGGGAAGTCCGACGGCCGGCGCCATCAACAACAGCACTGGCAATTGGCGCAAACAATTTTTCATGAGAGGCATCCGATCGCTCCTTGGAAGAAATGGCCTGGCGGATCCCAGGAGATGAGGGGCCGACGTCCGCGGTGCTATCGGCAACCTCATCCATTCGGTTGAGGGCGATTTCCCGTCGGAGAAGGCCGCGCTCGCTCTCTCTCGCGGTGCAATTCGGATTTGCGAAATTGGTATCGCTGTCGTTGGCGGTGCCAACGCGCACGCGCGTCATTTGGCGTGCAATTCGGGTTTGCAAATTGGTCGGGTGGCCCGGCGCGCACGCGCGTTGCCGTCGAGCCCAGCAGAAGCGCAGGCGGTGACTACTTCGCCTTTGCCGCCCCGCCGAGGCCCACCTTGATGCCTTGGGCGAACGCGTTCCGCACGACGTCGACGACCGCCGGTCCCAGCTCTTCATTCGGGTCCAGCCGGCCTTGGATCGGAACTTCGACGCCAACGCCGCGATTGTCGTCGCGGTCGCCCGTGAGCTGCAGGGCCTTGTTGGCGACCCAGGCCTTCACCCGGTCACCGACGTCCTCGCTGGTCGACTCGAGCTTCACGTTCTCTAGAACCGGTTTGACCTTTCCGGAGATCGCGTTGTTGCGCACCTTGAACTTGACGTAGAGACCCACGGTCCCCGCCGTTGCTTGCACTTCGGCCTTGGCCTTCAGCACGTCGTAGAGCTCGATCAGCTTCCAATCGCGCAGGTTGAGCTCGCCGTCGAATTTCAGCGGATTGGCAAACGGGTCCGCCGACAGCTTCATCGCGATCACGCCACTTCGTCCAAGCCGGCCGCTCAGCGCCAGGGTGGCGGGGCGGCCGTCGGTCAGCTCACGCCGGCTCGCCACGTTCTTCAGGGTCGCGTCGATCCGGTTCACCCAGATTTCCGGCGTCGTCTCGACGGTGCTGTCGCGCAGCAGGATCTCGCCGTCCACGACGTCGACGCGATCGACGCGCAGGGGCAGCAACTGTTGCAACGATCGCTCGATGTCGGAGACGCCAGCCGACGACTTCGCCTTGGGCTTGGCTCGGGGCGTCGCCGGCTTTGCGTCCGATTCGTCCGCGTCACCTTCGTCCTCGGGGGCCGACTGGCCCGACGCACGATTCACGACCGTGACCTTGGGCCGGTCCAGCGTCAGGCTGGCGTTCAGCCGGCCATGAAAGAGTTGCCGCCAATCGATGCTGACTCGAGCCGTCGGAACGTAAAGGAGCGGCTCCCGTGTCCGCGACCCGTCGCGCATCTTGAAGCGCCGGATCTCGTAGCCCGGCGGCAGCAGCGTCACGTGCACCCGCTGGAAATCGACGCTGATTCCCTTGGCTTCCTTCAGACCCTGCCGGGTGTAATGGGTCGCGATCGGGTCCACGATCACCCGGATCACGACCGCCAGCCCCACCAGGATCACCAGCAGGATCGCGACCCAGTAGAGCCACCGCGCCCGCGGAACATGCGCGCCCCCGCCGCGGCGCGCGCGATCGCGCACCGCCGTGCCACCCATTTGCCCGGCTGTCGTCATTTCCCCTCGATTCGGCCTGCTTCAACCTGGATTGTCGGACCGACACCGCAATCGCCGATGTTGTGAGGCGCCGGCGCAATCTCGGGCGACAGCGTCCGCAGGTTCTGAAGAACGCCGCATCTTCGGCCGTCTTCGTCGCCCTTGGCGGCCCAGCGAAGGCCAGCAGGTCGGATGCGGCGCGGTTGGGATAAAGTGTCGCCGTGACTGACTCGATCCGGCGTGCCGCGCTCCCGGTCCTACTCGCGACCACCATCGCGCTCGGCGGAGGCTGTGGTGCCAAGGACAAGGAATCGCTGGTGCTGGTGCAGCTGAAGCTCGCGACGGCCGGCGCCGAGGCGACCGACCTCATGTCGGTGACGCTGGCGGCGAACCCGGGCCCGACGAAGACCTACCCCAGCGTCACCACGCTGACCGGCGACGACGACGCGGTGATCGGTCTTTACGTTCCCGGCAACATCACCGGAGACATCCGGATCGACGCGACCGCGCGTCCGCACGGCGGCGATTGTGCCGGCTACAAGGGCAACCACCACGTGACGATCACCGCCGCCGGCACGACGGTGCAGGTGCGGATCCTCATGGGTCCCGGCGACGTCTGCCCGCGCGATGGCGGCGGTGGCGGCACGGGCGGCACCAGCGCGGGCGGCGCCGGTGGCGGGCCGGCAACCGGGGGCGCTTCCGGCATTGGCGGCACCAGCAGCACGGGGATTGCCGGCAGCACCGGCGTCAGCGGCGGCGGCGGAACGACCGGGGCCGCGGGAACCGGCGGGGGCGGCGCGGGCACGACCGGGTCGGGGGCGACAGGAGGCAGCGCCGGCATCACCGGAAGCGCGGGCCGTGGCGGCACCGCCGGCAGCGGTGGGACGAGCGGCACCGCCGGGACGGCCGGCTATCCCCCCATCACCAACTGCCGAACCTTCAGCCACGCGGCGGCCAGCGGCTGCCCCGACGTCGCCGTGGCCTCGGTCGCGATCTCGCCGAACGGTCAGATCGTCGCGACCGGCGGCAACGACGATCGCGTCAAGATCTGGAACTTCGACGGCCGCAGCTTGACCGCGACCGGGACGGTGCTCCCCGAATTCAACGGCTACGCCGTCGCGTTCTCGCCCGACGGAACGCGGCTCGCATACACCGCGACGCTGACCGGCTCGAACGCCGGCATCCGCACCTATTCGGCCGTGGACTGGACGGCCGGAACGACGTTCCAGGACGACGGCAGCAAGAACGTTCTGCGCGGCGTCGGGTTCACGCCCGATGGACAGCGCCTGGTCAGCGTCAACGCGATCGGCTTCGCCGGCGGCGACGTCTTCGTTCACAACGTGACGGGGGGCGCGCTGCCCGCCTACACGGGGCATGTCGTGAACGAGCCCTATACGCTCGCCGTCTCGCCGCATGCTGCCGCAGACAACAGCGTCGCCGTCGCGGTTGGTTCCTACTACGGCACGGCGACGGTGTTTTCCCTGGGCGCGAGCGGGTTCGCGCCGATGTCGAAGGACGTGCCCGCGAGCACCAGCAGCCGCACGACGGTGGCGCTGGATTTCTCGCGCGACGGATCCCAGCTGGTCACGGGTGAGGACTACGGCGCCGTCCGGTTCTTCGCCTACCCGCTCGGGGCGACACCGGCGCCGCTCGGCGATCCCATCACGTTCGCGGGCGGCGACTCGGTCAACGACGTCGCGATCTCGCCAAACGGGATGTTCCTGGCGGTGGGCGGCGGGTTCTCGACGAAACAGCTCAGCATCTACGGCGTCACGACCCACATGGAGCTGGCCCGCGCGACGCCGGCCGGCGATGTCAGCTCCGTCGCGTTTTCACCCAGCGGGGCGGCGATCCTGGCGGGACTGGACGCGTGCGGATCGGTCATCGTCTGCTCGAAGTGATCGCCGGCCGCGCACGGCCGAGGCAATTGGGCCGCGCGGCCGATCAGGTCCTTGGGTGGCCCCATCGAGCGGGCGGGGGTGGCTTGGAATGCGGTGGCCGACCCCTTATCCTTGCGGGGTGAGCGAAACCGTTGCCGAAGCGCCGCCGGTTGCCACCGCTTTGACCGAGACGTCCGGGGACGCGCAACCGCGTCCTCAGGGGGTGCCGGCCAGCGCGACCTGGGACGCGCAGATGGGTGAGTGGCGGTTGGTCCAGACCGACGCGGAGGGCCGTCCGCACGGCCCTTACCGATCTTGGCGCGCGGATGGCTCTGTGTGGACAGTGTGCACTTTCGAGCACGGCAATGAGAACGGCCCGGTGTGGAAGTTTCACCCGGACGGAAGCTTGTTTTCGTTGGGCTGCTATGCGGCCGGACTCGCGCGCGGTGTTCACCGTCGTTATGCCAACGACGACCCGCGCGCCGAAAGCCTGCAGCCCTGCTGTGTCCCGGCAGGAGCGTGGCGGGTCCGAGAGGACTATACCGTCGCAACCGGGATGGACCGCGAGTGGTTCAACCGCGCTGGCCAACGCTTGTTGAGCTCGGGGGCGCTGCATCCCGAACCCCCGCCCGGTGTACCGGCCGGCGCCTCCTACAGCGAGCAGGCTCAGTGCTGGGAGGCGGGTGTGGTGTGGGGACAGAAGGGACTGAACGGCACGCGGAGGCGTTGGTCGAAGACGGGCGCGTTACAGCTGGTCGAGAATCTGCGCGAAGGGCAACACCACGGCTTGACGCAGTCCTTTGGGGAAGATGGCACCGTGCTCTGGGAGGCGCAGTACGACGACGGGAAGTTGTCGGGCGCCTATCGCAGGGCTGGCGTCTTGTCCGGCCACTTTGCGGACCCGCGGGCCCGGGGCCAGCGCGGGTGGTTCCTGAACGACCAGGTGGTCGAGCGATGGGAGCTCCTGGATGACGCGGGAGCCGCAATAGAGGATCGGGATCTCGGGGTGCCGTTGGACGCCGCTGCGCTGGCCGGATCGCCGGTGTTGCTGGATGCCGCGCGGCCGCCCGAGGCCTGGCGCGTGTTGGCTCGGCAAATGTTCGCGGAGCGCCGGGTCGGAGAAGGGCTGGTGGCGGCGGCGCGGGCAGCGGCCGCCGCAGGCGTTGCCGGCGATCTGGTCGAGGCGCTGTCCGAACGTTCGATCCGGCTCGGCAGCGAAGCCGCCCGCCGCGAGGCCGCGGACGCGGTGGAACGGAGCGTCGCCGATCCCAGCCTGGCGGCGGTGATTTTGATTGATGGTCTCAAGCGCGGCGGAGCCGCCAGCCCTGTGTTGTGGACGCTGGCCAAGGCGCTGCCCGGCAAGGACCAGGTCGCGCTCGACCTGATCGACGCGGCCTTGTTGCTGTCACCCGAGGAGACCGAGCCGCTGGCGACGCGCGTCCTGCTTCACGCGGGGCGGGGACACGTCGCGGCAGCCCGGGCAGACGTGGCGCGCCTGAGCGCGTCGTCACCCGACCAGGCCACGTTCCTGGAGGTTTTGCTGCGGAGTTACTTCCCTCGATTTGCATTCTGGCCCGCCGCCGAGACCCTCCCCGCGGTCGGCGATGACATACAGCTGGCCGTGTCGCGCACACCCGACGAAGTGGTGCAAGTCATTCAACGCTACGCCACCAGGCTGGGCCTTCTGCGTGAAGCGCTCAAACAGCGCCTGGCGGAGCGAGAAGCCAGCCAGGGAAGCGAAGCGTTCATGATTCCGGACCTCGCGGGGCTGTTGCCGGATGGCCCGGTGGGTCTTTCCCGGTGGAGCTTCGAGATGTCCGCCGAGGAGTACGAAGGCACTGACGGGGAACAGCCCGGCCAGGGCGGTGCGGAGAGCCCGCGCGACGAGGAACAACTGCCTGCCGTGCTGCAGATCGAGGTGGACGAAACGTTGGGCGTGGACCCGATGCCGGACGCGATTGTCCGCATCCTGCGCCAAGCTCGCGCCGACTGGAGCGGCCTCGTGTGGCTGTGCTGGGCGGTCGGTCTAGATGCCCCCGCTCTGCCCGAGCGCCTTCAACCGCCACCCACCTTCGGGCGGGCAGCGGTGATGACGATGGAACGCGTCTGGCGCTGCCGCGACAAGCTCCGCACGTCCGGGCTGATGGCGCTGACCAAAGGGATCGCCGGATTCGAATGGGAAGGAACCACCATCGACCAGCTCCCTGCGCCCTTGGCGGACGTGCCCCTCGACGAATACGTCGAAGCGCGCGCCATCTTCTCTTGGTTGTGCGATCCGGCGAACCGTTCGCCCTGGCAGGAAGACCTGCGCGTCATCGACGATTGACGTCGGCCGCGGCTGGGAGGGACAGCATGAACACGCAACCCTGTCCGGGAATGTTGCGGGCCCGCACCGAGCCACCGTGGGTGGTCATGACGCGATGTACGAGCCAGAGCCCCAGCCCGAGCCCGCTTCGGTTCGCGCTCTGTTGGACGAACGGCGCAAACAGCGCTTCGACCTTTCCCTCCGGCAGTCCGCCACACTGATCCTCGACTTCGATCAGGACTTCGTTCCCGGCGCGGCAGCCGCGGAGGACGACGCGCCCGCCGGCGATCGTGAACTTCAACGCGTTCTGCAACAGGTTCGTCACCGCCGAGGTGAGCAGCTGGCGATCGGCCACCACCGTCACGTCGGGCTCAACGGCGGTTTCGACCCGAACGCCCTCACGCTTCGGGATGGCAACCGTCAGCTCGTCCAGGAAGGCGCCGAGCTGAATGCGCTCGCGGGCCACCGGCACGTCGGCGTTGGCTCTGCTCTCTCCGAGGAGGTCGTTGGCGAGCACGGAGAGGTAGCGCAGGTTCCGTTCCAGGACGTCGCTGGTCCGGCTGGTGACGCCCACCCGTCCGTTCCTGAGCGCGTCGAAGGCCGTCTGCATGACCATCAGGGAGTTCCGCAGCTCGTGGGCCACGCCGCCGACGTGTAACGCAGCCTGGCGGCGCATCTTGGTGAGGCTCTGGTCCTGGTATGAGGAGATGGCCGCGGCAATGCACGTGTCGACGGCGCGGTTCAAGGTTTGCCATTCGACGGCGGGAACGTGCAGGTCATGGCGCTTCGCCACCTCTGCGATAGCGTCGCAGACCACCCCGTAGTCGTTTGCCACGTGGGAAAGATCGATCCCAAGCTGCTCTCGCTGGCGGCCATGCGCGGCGCTCAGCTTCCGGATGTGTTCGCCGCGCGCCAGTCCAGTCTCCCGAGGAGACTCGAGCTCTTCGATGACATCGTCGACCACCCCGGGCAGGTGGTCCAGCACGTCGTTCTCCGGCCGATCGGGGATCTTGGCGCGCAGTCTGTCGCGGGCGATCTCCAGCACCTCATCCCGGCGTTCGCGGAGGACTCTGCCGAGCATGGGTGCAACTTAGTAACGGGCCTTCCACCGGTCGATCGGGGGGAATGACCATTACGCGGCGGACCGCGCAAATTCAACGGTGGGCCGCCGGACGCGTGCCGCACCGTTACGGCAAAAGACCGTACACGTCGAGCTCCGACTGGGTGCCCACGTAGACGTGACCGTTGGCGATGGTCGGGACAGCGAATTTGACCGGTGGACCCAATTTGTCGCGCCCGCCCGCCGCCTGAGCCGAATCGTAGAGCTTCTTGGCGAGGTTCGTGCCATCGAACGCATACAGCACGCCGGCGCTTCCATCCAGCGCCCAAACGATCGCGCCGGTGGCTCCATTCGACGAGACACTCACCGTCGCTCCGGGAAAGTCGAAATGTGCTGACGTCCGCGACGTGGGCGCCATCGACAGCTTTCCGGCGGACAGCGCGAAGTCCTGGATGCTGACCCCGATGCCGCTGACATAGACGTGCCCGTTCCAGTACGCAGGCGACGAGAAGATCCCGCCGGTGATGTCCGTATTGGCGAAGGCCGGGACGGACTGGACGATCTGGCTGTCGCTGCCGCTGTGAAAGTGACCCATGTTGTCGCGATTGATGAGGTAGAGGATTCCCGGCTTGCCCGTCGCCAGCAGCTCGTGAGGCGCTGATCCGGACTGATCCGGGAGGACGATCGGGTTCGCCGATCCAAAGTCGAGGTCGGCGCTGTTGAGGGCGGCCTGGTTGTAGGGCGTGAAGTAGTCGACGACCTTGCCGCTGGCATCCAGCTTGAGCGCGCTGTCACCGTAGTCTTGGCCGCCGGTGTCGGCATCGAAGGCGCCGTTGGCCGTCTCGGCGTAGACGTACCCCGCGTCGTCGGACGAGAGGCCGCCGCCGCTTTGCCACAAGGAAACCCAATTGTCGTTGGGAGACGCGCAGAAGGTCATCACCGACGAGAGATCGCTCGCCTTGTGGCCCAGGATCCAGCCGTGGTTGTCCGAGTCGGACTCGGCGTTCGACCCCATGCCGATGTAGACGACGCCGCCCGCGAGCAGCAGCGCGCACCTTTGGTAGTGGGTCGCGGGATTGAACCTGACCATGCCATTTTGGCTGTTCGCGCCGGTCCCCGCTGCGCTGGGCGAGATCTCGACCGGGCCGCCCAGCTTTTCGGCGCCGGTGGTCAGATCGACCGCATGCAGGAAGTAGTGAAACGCCGCGCCGTTCTTGACCAGGCTCACGAGATACATCGCCTGCGTCTTCGGGTCGATGACCGGTGTCCCCGTGATGCCTGCCCTGGGGACGAGGTCTTCGCAGTTGTTGAGGTCCGAGCACGACACGGACGCCCCCACGTTGGTGTGCCAGAGGACGGGCCCGGCAGCGCCGGCATCGAAGGCGTAGACGCTGTTGTTCTCGGTCACGACGAAGACCACGTCGTGGGCCTGACCTCCGATGGCCAGCCCGGGCACGAACAGGGGCTGCGCATAGATGAAGCTGTCGACGGGCTGCGAAAACTGTTTCCCGAATTTGCTGGCGGTGACGTTGGATGGCGTGAGGACGGTCTCGGCCGGATTCAGGCCGGTCCGCGCATTGTCGTTGTGATACGTCAGGACGCTGGCGGAGGGGGCCCCGGAAGCCCCGGAAGCCCCGGAAGCCCCGGAAGCGCCGGAAGCCCCGGAAGCCCCGGAAGCGCCGGAAGCGCCGGAACCGCCCGAAGCGTGCGAGCCGCCGGAGCTGCCGGCAGCCCCCGCGGCCGGT
Source organism: uncultured Pseudomonadota bacterium (assembly GCA_963737345.1). Taxonomy (GTDB): domain Bacteria; phylum Myxococcota_A; class Polyangia; order Fen-1088; family Fen-1088; genus JADGRB01. The sequence continues at coordinate 45,732 of CAVTSM010000004.1, forward strand.
CTTCCGGCGGGCGAGCTGCCGCAGGCCGCCCCAGTAAATGTGAGCAGCAAGACAGCCTGCAGTCGGAACGTGTGCACCATCCGCCAGAACCTCCGGCGCCATTGTCCCACGAGGCGCCCGAGGCAGCGAAGGCGAACGCGGGCTCAGCCGCCGATCCGCCGCCAGGTCACCGACGATTCGGGCGACTTGCCATCGACGCGAGCCTCGCGATCTTCCCTCTCCCCTTCATCACAGCGCTCCGCAGTTCGGCGCGCGCGTGGAGTTGCCCACGTGAAAGACGCCGTCGCTCGTGACGTATCGGATCCAATCAGCACCGCCGTCTACGCCACCGAGGAGGGTCACGTTCGAGAGCCCGGCCACACGCGCATAGTTTCCGGCGAACGAACCTCCCCAGCAAAGAAGAGTTCCTTTGCTGCCGACCAATCCACAGAACGCTCCGTAGGTGAAGGACTCGCCCCCGTGGATGTCGGTGATCATGCTGAGAGGCGTACCGCTCATGAGGATGACATTCGACGGGGTGAGGACCGCGGCTGCCATCGAGCCGGTCCCGGTGAAGTAGTTGGTGTTCTGACCCCAGCACCTCACCCCGCCGCCATCGAGGGCGCACCCAATCTGCCCGTGCAGGATGACCTTCGACGGATCCGTCAGTCCGATGACCTTGACCGGGTACCGGTGAGGCACGCCGACGTCCCCGGAGCCCGTCTCGCCGTCGTAATTCTGACCCCAGCACCAGACCTCCTTGGAAGAGGCGCCCTTGATGACGGCGCATGCGTCACCGTTCGTAACCGCGACTTGCTGCACGGCCGCAAGCGGGGTGAGCCCGTCCGTCGTGATCTGCACGGCGTAGGGTGAGGACAGCGTGGCTCCATTGTTGATAATCCAGGTCACATTGCCCCAGCAATAGAGGCTTCCATCGGTTGTGACAGCGCAGGAGTTCGAGCTGCCGGAATACCCCGATTCACCGTCGGCGATCGCGGCGACATTCTTCAGCGGCGTATTCGCTGCCGTGAGCACCTGGGTTGCCCGCCAGAGGGCTCCGGACGCGTCCATGCTGCCGTTGCCGAGCTGTCCCATCGAGTTGCCATCGCTGTACGCGCGCCAGCACCAGGCGGTCTTGGCCGTACCGAGCGCGGCGCAGCCGTGGGAGCGCGCCTCCTGAACAGTCGAGACGTCGCCGAGGGGCATTCCCGAGATCCCGTCGACGACGGGGGACTGGGTACCATCGTCGGCCTCATAGAGGGGCTTTCCGTCGGCGCGGACGAGATAGCGCCCGAAGAGAGCCTTCGCGCAGCCGCCGGCCACCTGGCCGCCGTCGCCCGCGGTACCCGTGCTCCCGGCGCCGCCGTTCGCTCCGGCGGCGCCGCCCGTCCCAGCGCCGGCTGCTCCCCCGCCGCCGACTGTGCCGCCGCTCCCCGTGCTTCCGCCGCCAGCCGCTCCCGCCTCGCCGGCCGTCCCGCTCGCGGCGGATGCGCCAGCCGCCCCGCTCGCGCCGGACGCGCCGGCCGCGCTCGAGCCGGCGTGACCCCCGATGGCGGTCCCACCGCCGCCCCCCGATCCGGTGGGGCGAGCCGGAGGCGAGCTGCCGCAGCCCCCGAGAAGGGCCACCGTCAAGCCGACCGAGAATAGACCTCGAGCATCCCACACCGCGCGTACCGACATGTCTCGTCCCTTTTCCGGCGCTACCAAACGCCGCTCACCACCACGCCGCCAGCGTCCGTCGTGACCCACGACGCGACCTGGAAGGCGTTCGACTTCTCCGGAGCTGTTGCGACCAAGACGATCCCGCCCACCAAAATGGCCCCGCCGATGCCGGCCACGATCCAGCCGTGCTGGTTGGTGCTCTTTGCCGCGTTGTAGTCGGGAAGGGCGGCGTCGTACGCCGCGTCGGTCGTCGCCATGGCGAGGCGGTTGCTGGCGTCGTTCTGTTGATTCCAGCCGCGGTACGCCTGGATTCCACCGATGGTGCTGGTGGCGAGCCCGCCGGCGATGAGAACCAGGCCGCCGACGCGCTGCCAATTGACCGACGATTCGGGCGACTTGTGCGACAGTTCGGTCGCGGGGGCCGGCCGAACGGCCGGCGCAGCATCGACGCTGGCGGGGGGCGTCCGCGGCCCTTCCATCACCACCCTGTCGAAGGCGGACAGGGCAGGGGCTGGGACCGGCGGCGACGCGGCTTCGGGGACGGGCGTGGCTTGCAGCGCCATCTCCAGCGCGTGGCTCCCCTTGCCCGCGATGTCGATCTCGCGGGTCAGCGCGGCGTGACCCGACAGCAGCGCTTCGACGGTGTGCCGGCCCGCATTGACGCTCACCGGCCTGGCGAGCGGCGTCCGGCCGACGAGCACGCCGTCGATCCGCACCTCCGCGCCCTCTGGACTGGTCCGGACGACGACGGTTCCGATTCGCTCGCGCTGCTTCCTGATCTCGTCCTCGACCTCTCGTTTACGCGCCGTTGGAATGGCGCCGGCGCCCTGCTTCAGATAGCGGTCGAAGGCGTCGACCGCCTCCACCGAGCGCCCCAGCGCGACGTCGACCTGCCCGATGTTGTAGAGCAGCTTGAACGCCGGGGAGAGTTTGTAGGCGGTCTCGAACTCGTCGGCCGCCTCGGCGAAGCGCTGGTCCTCGTACGCCGCCAGCCCCTTTTGGAAGTGCTCGCGCGCGGCCGCCTTGGCGTCGTCGTTCGCGGCGAACGCGGATGCCTTCCAGCCAAACGTGAGCGCGAATGAAAAGAGGGTGGCGAGCATGGCGGCGGTCCGCATCCGTGCTGAGCACGTCGCGTGCCAGCGCCGCTCAGGGTCCAAAGGGATCGTCCTTGTCGATCTGGAGCCGGTGCCCGAGCGGCGGTTTCGCTTGTACCGGCGGGGGGCTCGGGACCGTCGTGGCCGCTGCGGGCGGGTGGTCCATCTTGCTGGTCGAATGAGAGGCCTGGCGGGTGCGGCTGGCCTTGCGCTGTTCGGACGGTGTTCGAACAGCGCTGGCGGGCGCGGACGCCGCCTCGGCCGGCTCCGCCGAGGCAGGCCGAGACACCACCGCCGCCGGAGCCTTGGCAGGGATGAGCCCGGCGGACTGGGCCGGCAGGCCTGACGCACCTGCCGCGGCCTTTCCGCCGCCCGTCTGTCGCCGAGCGGCGACCGCCGCCAACGCAGCCACCGCCGCCAACCCCATGGCGACCAGCAACGCCATCTTTCGGCTGCGGCCGCGCGCGTCGGTGGCGCGCGCCACCACTGGCTGCGGTGCGGTGACCTGGCTGGCGAACACCTGCGCCGGAGTCATCGTCGCGGGCGTGGGCATCGTCGGACCCCGGAACGGCGCGCCCGAGGGTGCAGCGGACCGCTCGCCGGCGAAGGGAATCAGCGCCTCCGCCAGAGCCATCACGGAGGACGTCCGCGACGCCAGATCTTTGCTCAAGGCGTGGTCGACGGCGGCGATCAGACCCGGCGGAAGGTCGCGGCGCAACGAGGCCAGCGGCGGCGGATTGAGGCTCAGAATCTGATGGATGACCTGCAAGAACTGCTCGCCCGCGAAGGGCTTGTGGCCCGAGAGCAGCTCATAGAGCACCACCCCCAGGGACCAGACGTCGGTGCGCGGATCGACGTCGCCGGCGCCTCGCGCCTGCTCGGGCGACATGTAGAAGGCGGTTCCGAACGTGGCCCCGGTGCCGGTGATGACGCTGGCGTCGGTGGCCCGAAGCTTCGCGATTCCGAAGTCGAGGACCTTGACCAGATCGCTGCCGTCGCCGGCGTCGGTGACGAACAGGTTCTCGGGCTTGAGATCGCGGTGCACGATGCCGGCCGCATGCGCGACCGCCAGCCCGCGGCACGCCTGGGTGACGATGTTGACCGCGCGCCGGACCGGAAGCGGGCCGACCCTGTGGAGCAGCGTGGCGCAATCCTGCCCCTGCAGGAACTCCATCACGATGTAGGGCGCCCCGTCGGGGGCCCGGCCGAAATCGGTGACCGCCGCCACATTGGGATGCTCGAGAGCGCCGGCGGCTTTGGCCTCGTTCTCGAACCGCCTCAACACCTCGCGGTTGGCCGCCAGCTCGGGAAGCAGGAACTTGATGGCAAACCGGCGCGAAAGCACCGCGTGGCGGGCTTCGTACACGGCGCCCATCCCGCCGCGCCCCAGCACCCGGACCAAACTGAACTTGTCGACGACCATCCCAATCCGCGCGGCCGGATCGGAGGCGGATGGCGCAGGTGATTCCTCGACGTCTCCCATCGCCTACCGCCGGCTCTCCTGCAGAGAGAAGTCCGGGTGCGCGGCGATGAGTCTGTAGGCGCGTGCGCGGCTGATGCCGACCAGCGCCGCCGCTTTGGCGACGCTGCCCTCGGCGCTTCGCAGCGCGCCTACCAGCGCCTCGAATTCGGATTGATCGTCCGTGGCGCGGCGGACGCGCCGGTCTGGGGCGGCCGGCGAGATTGGGGAGCTCTCCCCGCCGTCGCGTTCGAGGGGGGCCAGCACTCGTTCCGGCAGGTGCAGCTTCTTGAGCGCGCGCTCGTGGCCGTGCAAGGCCAGCAGCCGCCGCGCCAACAGCACCAGCTCGCGTACGTTCAGCGGCCAGTCGTAAAGGCACAGCGCCTCGATCAACTTCGGCTCGATCGCCGGCGGCCGACCTCCCGACTGCTGGCGCACGAACTCCAGGAACAGCGACGCAATGTCTTCTCGTCGCGCCCGCAGAGGCGGAAGGACCACCGTCAGGCCGTCCAGGCGGGCATGCAGATCCGCCCGAAAGCGGCGAGACGCCACGGCGTCGGCCAGAGACTCCTGCGTGGCGGTGACGACCCGGATGTCGACCGCGATGTCGCGCGTCTCGCCCAGCGGCCGCACGCGCCGCTCTTCGAGAACGCGCAGCAGCTTGGCTTGCAAAGCCGCCGGCAGCTCGAGGATTTCGTCCAGGAACAGCGTCCCGCCGTCGGCCGCCCGGATCAGGCCGGGGCTGGCCTGGTCGGCGCCGGTGAACGCCCCCTTGCGGTGTCCGAACAGCTCGGACTCGGCGAGCTCCGCGGGAAGAGCGGCACAGTTGACGGCGACGAAGGCGCCCTTGCGGCCGCTCCAAGCGTGGAGCGCCCGGGCCGTGCCCTCTTTGCCGGTGCCGGTCTCGCCTTGAACGACCACGGGCAGGTCGACGGACAGCTGGCGCAAGGGTTCGACCGCCGCCGCCAGCGCCGCTCCGCCGAACCAGCCGGGCGTGAGCTCGCCGAACGCTGGAGCGCCGGGCGGGTCGGCAGCCAGCACGCCGATCCATTCGCCGCAGCGAATGACGTCGCCGACAGCGACCGGCGCATCGTCGATTCTTTCCCCGTTGACGAACACGCCGTTGCGGCTGTCCAAGTCCCGAACGGCGACCAGTGGTCCGTCGACGCGGAACTCGGCGTGACGGCGCGAAACCTCGTTCCCTTCCAGAGCGCAGTCGCACGCTTCATCGCGACCGACGACGCTTCTTGCTCCGAGCGTCATCGCCACCCGGTCGGGGAAGACCCAGAGGACCCGCGTCGCGCGCCGGCGGGCGGGCCCAATTCCGGTGCTCGCGGAGGGGCTTGTCGTCGAGGCTATCGGCATCCGGGCGGGGCAGCGTCCGAGCATGCCGCGCCCGAATTGCGACCACCTCTACCTGAATATCATCGAAGCTGATCTCGGCGTTGTAAATTTTCCGGAAAAGCCCCGTTCGGGGCAGGCGCGCTCAGCTCAGAACATCCAGGCCACGCCCAACTTCAAACCGGAGTAGCCAGCCTCGGCGCGCAACGTCAATCCGCTGTCGAGGCGGTACAGAGCGCCGGCGGCCCCATTCAAGAAAACGCCCCCGTAACCACCGGCGTTGTAGGCGTTTCCAGAGAGCCAGCCAAACGCATAACCAGCCTCCAGTTTGGGGTAGAGGGCGAAATGCTCGTTGAACCAAAGGTTCCAACTGACGCCGACGACCGGGAGAATTTCGGTCCAGTGGAATGAGGTCGAGTAATAGAGGGTGTCCTGTCCGTACGTCCAGCGCAGCACGTCCAGGCCCGCTTCCAGCACGAAATTGTCGTGGATGCTGGTGTTGGCGAGCAGCGGCGCCACCGCCAGCGGGAAGGTGAATCGGCCGCCCACGCCCACACCGTTCCACGGCAGGATGCCCCAGACGGTGGCGCCCCGGTTGGATGGGGCGGGAGCCGCGGCGGAGACAGCGGCCGCCGGGACAGCCTCGCCGCTCGGTGCGGCGGGGGCGAGTGTCGCGGCCGGTGCCGGCTCTCGCGCCGGGCGGGCGAACGCCCGAGAGCTGACAGCCGCCACGAGCAACAGAACCGAAATCGAGGAACGCATGGTCATTCTCCAGTTGGGGTGGTTGATCCGACTGACCCCTGCCTCAGCAGCCGGCATGCCACGCCGAAGCGGCTGGATTCCGCGGCTTTCGGCGATCAGCGCGGTCGTCCGGACACCAGCGCCGAACGTTCGAACAGCGACCTCGACCGCTGTCGACGAGCGCCGCGACGCCGGCCGTTGACACCCACGATCGCGGCTCGTATTGTCGCTGACCCATTCGACGGCGCGCTGTACGAAACTTGGTCCAGGCGGTGCGAGACCTGCCGCTCGTGACGACCCCCCAGTGGGTTCGCGGGCCAGAGGCCGGCGGGTTCGTCGCCGCCGAGCTCGCGGCCGGGGCGGTCACGGCGCCGGCGGAGTCCCGACGCCCGTCGCGTGACGACCTGCGACCGGCGATCGCGGCGGTGCTCGAGCGGCTCGCGTCGCGCACGGAGCCGGCGCTGGTCGCCTGCATCCGGCGGTCGCGCGAGGAGTGGGACCAAGCGGACTCTCTGTCCATCATCGACGCGGACCTGGCCGAGGAGATCTCGGCTCTTCGACGGCGTCTCGCCTCTGGGGCGCAGCCGGTCTCGCCCGCGGCGCGACGGGCGATCGCCGTCGAAGGGCTGGTGGTCCTGGACGCTTGCGTCGCCCTGGTGCGCCTGTTCGAGCGACGTCTGGCGCCGTTGTTGCGGCTGCGGCTGCGTTCGGCAACGCCGGAGCTTCTGCCGGGCGGACGTCCATTCTTGGACCTCGGACAAGCTCTGCACGAGGTGTCGGAGGCGTGGCGGTGACACGCGCGCGGTGGCTCATCGCCGGGCTCATCGGCGCGGCCTCGGTCACGGTCGCCACTCAGGCGCTGCTGACGTACCTGGCACAGCGGCTGGTCGTGGGCGCCGTCGCCGTCGCCGTGCTCATCGGCGTGACGGCAATCGGGTTCGCGAGCTTGGTGCGCGCGCGGCGCTACATCGCGCGCGAGATCGCCGCCCTCCAGGGCCAGCCCCCGTCGGGCACGCTGTACGAGGGGCGGCGCGCGCAGCTGATCGAGCTGCACGCGCGCGGTGTGTCGCCCGACTTGGATCTGCTGGCCGACGCAACCGCGGCGGCTGAAGCAGAGCGCGGTTACACCGGACGCTACCTGGTGGCGACGACCGTCCTCATCGGGCTGGTCGGAACGTTCGGCGGGCTGATGGAGACGCTGGCCCGGGCGGCGCCGCTGCTGAAAGGCGATCTGGCGTCCGGCGCCGCTGGCCCGACGGGCGCGCTGGCGCTGATCGCCGGACCGCTGGCAGGGTTGCACGTCACGTTCGGGACCAGCGTGGTTGCCATCCTGGTGACACTGGCGCTGACGTTGGTCCAGGGAGACGTGACGCTCCACCAGGAGCGACTCCTGGCCCTTTTGCAGGAACGGACGCGCCACGTCCTCTTGCCCGAGCTGTGGCCCGCCGACGACAGCGCGGGCGAACGCACCGTGCGGGCGCTGCTCGAGCTTCGCGCGTTCGTCGGGGAGTCGTGGACCACCAGCGCGGCGGCCAGCGCCGAGAAGATCGCGGCCGTCGTGCGGGTCGAGGTTCAGCGGCTCGTCGCGCAAACCCGCACCGACACCAACGAGGCGACCGCCGCGCAGACGGCGGCGCTGGAACGGGCGGGCGTGGTCCTGACCGAGGGCTTTCGCCAGACGACCGAGGCCGTGGCGCGAGAGCTTCGCGACGCGGCGGTCACGTCGCGCGACGCGATGACCGCGGCAGCGGCGGCGACGCGCGCCGAGATGGAGGCCGCCATCGCCACGCTGGTCTCGACGACGGCGCGCGCTCTGGAATCCGTGACGACCACGACGCAAGCGGCGGTCGCCTCCGTGGGCGAGCTGCGCGGTACCCTCAGCGCACAGCTCGAGGCTGGGGCGCAAGCGCTGGCTGCTGCGGCCGCCGAGCTTCGCGGCGCGGTGGGCGCGTTGTCGCCCGCGCTGGCGGAGCTGGTCCCGCAGCTGGGCGGGTTGGCGGCGGAGCTCGCGCTGCTCGCGGCGCGCGGCGACAGTCCCGAGCTGCCGAACGCCGTGCTGGACGAGCTCGTGCGCCTCAGCGAGGACGTGGAGCGCCTGCTGGCGTCCAGCCAGCCTGCCGCCGCGACGACCGAGGCCGCCGCGCGCGAGACCGGGTCGTGAGACGGCGCCGCGGCGGCGTCGATCTGTTTCCGGTCAACGTGTGGCCGCCGTTCGTCGACGCCGTGGTTCTGGCGCTGGCGGCCTTCGTGCTGCTGACGATCGTGGCCCTCGGCGCGCATCACGCCCTGCAAGAGCGTGTCCGCCAGGGCGATCGCGAGCTTCAGTCGCTGCGCACGGACAAGGAACGGATCGAGCGCCGCCTGCGTGCCCTGGCCCCCAGCGGCACCATCGAGATCGAAGAGGGCAAGGTCATCCTGCAGGGCGAAGTGCTGTTCGACTCGGGTTCGGACGCGCTGCGGCCCGACGGGCGCGTGTTCCTCGAGCGCATCGGCCCGAAACTGGAGTCGCTGCTGGAAGCGGAGCCGGGACAAATGGTGCTGGTGGGGGGGCACACCGACGATCGCGCGTTACGCGGCAGTGCCCCGTTCGCGTCGAACTGGGAGCTGTCGACGGCGCGCGCCCTGGCGGTGACGCGCGTGTTGATGAGCGCGGGGCTGGATAACCGGCGCATCGTGGCGGCCGGTTTCGGCGCCGGCCACCCCCGCGTTGCCAACACCGACGAGGCCGCGCGCCGAAAGAACCGGCGGATCGAGGTGCTGTTGGTCCCGATGGTGTCGGTGGCGTCTCGGTGACGGCTGCGCGTCTGGCGGCGCCGTTGTTGCGGCTGGCGTCGCGCGTGTTGAGCGCCGTCCCGCCGGCCGAGGCGCGCGAGGCGGTGAGCGCGCTGCGGAGCTTCACCGATGGCCCGTCGCCCGTCCGCTACCTGGCCGCCACCAGGGTCCTGCGGCAGGTCGAGCGCCGCCACAAATTGGCCGCGCTCGGCGGCCTGGCCGCGCAGCGGCGAACGGAGCAGAGCCTGGCCCTGCTGGCGCAGGGAACGGCGCTGCCCGCCGAGCTCGTGCGGGCGTTGCACGCCTTGCCCCCTGACCCGCGCAACGGCCGCCGGCTGAGGCTGATCTCCGAAGTGCTGGCCGCCTACGATTTGATCGAGGCCCGCACGTCGGGCGCCATGTTCGAGCTGCGGCAGTCGCTTGGCCCCCCGCCTTTGCCGGCGGTAGCCGAGCGGCGTCGCAACCACCGCCGTCGCTGACGCCGGTGGCGCGGATAACCGACTACGGCGCGGCCGCGGCCGGTCGGCCCGCCCGGTATGCCGACGTCATGTCGCCGAGGTGTTTGCCGACGGAGGCGAGCGCTCGATAGAGAGTGACCTCCTCGTAGGCGATCCCTCGCTCTTCGCAGAAGGCGCGCACGGTGGCCCGCATCTCGCGATACCGGTTGTGGGGGACTCGGGGGAACAGGTGGTGCTCGATCTGCGAGTTGAGACCGCCATAGTAAAAGTCGAGCAGCCTCGGGTTCGAGATGTTCCGGCTGGTCGTGATCTGCTGCTCGAGGTAGCCGAGCTGATGGCCGGGCGCCAGGCGGCGCATCCCGATGTGATTGGGGATGAACACCGACGCCGTCATCAACGACGAGACGCAGGAGACGGTCACGTAGGCCACCAGCGCGGCGGTCCATCCGAACACCAACCCGGGTACGACGAGCAGCACGATCCAGTGCAGCGGCATCAAGAAGCGATCGATCTTGGTCTCTTTCGGCCGCTGGAAGAGATCGCGGAAGCCGTCGTAGCGCAGGGCGACCCAGTAGAACAACGAGAGCGGCCAGAACGCCCACTTTTGCACCCGAAGGAACAATCGCCCGAGCGGGGTGTGCCAGTTGGCCGACCCGGGGTACACGGAGAACAGCACGCCGAAGTGCATGTCGGGATCGCCGCCGACCTCCTGGCAGTGGACGTGGTGCGCGTTGTGGCGCGAGCGCCAGAAGCCGAAGCTCATGCCGCAGAGGAACGTCATCGCGAACTGGCCCCAGATGTCGTTGACCCAACGCCGCTTCGACAGCGCGTAGTGGCCGGCGTCGTGCCCGACGTAGCCCATCGTCAGCAGCCCTACCGACGCGGTCAGCGCGAGCAGCAGCCAGACGACCCCGAATGGTAGAATCAGGAGGCCGAAGTAGGAGAGGAAGAAGGCCGGGACCCAGAAGAGCAGCTTGCGCGTCCAGAAGCGCGACGCGGCGAACAGTCCGCGCTCGTCCAGGCGATCGCGGAGGTCTTTCAGCGCTTGGGTACTGCCGGCATCCGAGAACTGCGATGCAACCGAGGGCATCCGCTATGGTCACACGGATAGCGTGCGGTGTCTTACAGAACATCGTCACAATCATGTCATCTGTGGCGCCTCTCACCCCCCACGACCCAGCGCCTGAGATTCGCTTCCCTGACCGAATCGTTTGTGAACACCCTGGCTTTCGCGTAAGAACAACTACCCCGAGGCATGGAGACGCCCCCCGACCCGATCGACGACGCTGAAGGTGCAGCCGATGATCTCGGAGCACCGCGACCGATCGTGGAGGTTCCCCAGCTGGCGGCGCGTCCCTGTCGAATCACGTTCCACGGGTTCCCGCCGAGCGAACCCCCGCGGGTCGAGGTGCGGGCTTGGCTCGCCCGGCTGGGCGCTCTGACCGCACCGATGACCGGCGGCGACGTCGCGATCGAAGCCGTCGACAAAGGGTTCAAGGAACGTCACTACCGGGTTCGGATCGAGTTGCAGATGCCGGGCGGACCCGTGCTCGTCGGATCCGACCACCCCGACAACCTTCCGCGCGACGACGTCTACGTCGCCATCCGCAACGCCTTCCGCGCCGCCCGCCGCCAGCTCGAGATCCTGGCGCCGGGTTAACGAGACGGCTAAGCGTCTGCCGCCGGCAGGAACGCTTCGAAGTCGGCGTCGAATTGCGAGCCGAGCGCGGCTCGAATGAGGCGGGCGGTCTCCTGCTCGCTGCCTGACCTCAGGGCTGCGGCGGCCAGGGCCTCTGCCTGCGCCAGGGACGAGCGCCGGATGATCGCCTTGACCATCGGGATCGAATGCGGGTCCATCGACAGGTCGCGCAGGCCGAGCCCCAGCAGCAGCCATGTCAGCGAGGGATCGCCCGCCATGTCGCCGCAGATGGAGATCGGCACGTCGCTCTGCGCCGCGGCGTCGATCATCTGTTTGAGGAGCCGAAGCACGGCGGGCTGGAGCGGGCGCTGGAGGTGCGCCACGTCGCCGTTCTCTCGATCGGCAGCGAAGGTGTACTGAATCAGATCGTTGGTGCCGATGCTGAAGAAGTCGACGTCGGGCGCCAGCAGATCGACGGTGACCGCGGCGCTGGGCGTCTCGAGCATGATGCCGAGCGGAACGTCCGGGTCATGCGTGACGCCCTCGGCGGCCAGATCCGCCCGCACGCCCGCGCAGATCGCCAGCGCACGCTGGAGCTCTTCGGGGCCGGTGACCAGCGGCAGCATGATGCGGACGGTGCCCGAGGCCGCGGCACGATAAAGCGCGCGGAGCTGCGTGCGGAAGATGTCCGGTCTCTCGAGGGAGAACCGGATCGACCGGACACCCAGGGCGGGGTTGGCCCCCTCCGGCATCCGGAAGGCCGAAGGGACCTTATCGCCGCCGAGATCCAGGGTTCGGAAGGTCACCGGCAGCCCGCCGACGGCGTTCAGCACCGAGATCGCATCGGCGTATTGCTCTTGCTCGGTCGGTAGGTCCGCGCGTTCGAGGTACAGGAACTCCGTGCGAAAGAGGCCGATCCCCTCGGCGCCCGAGGCCGTCACCGACGCGACGCCCAGCAGCGACTCGACGTTGGCGCGCAGGTGAATCCCGACACCGTCGGTGGTCAGCGCGGGGAGATCCTTTTCGGCCAGGAGCTGCGTGTCGCGCAGGCGCTGCGCCTCTGCGCGCGCGCGGTAGGTCCGCAGCACCTCCGCCGTCGGGTCGACGACCACGTCGCCGCGCGTGCCGTCGACGACCACCAGTGCGCCAGGATGCACGCGACTGACGAGGTCCTTGACCCCGACCACGTACGGGAGCTCGAGGGCCCGCGCCACGATGGCCGCGTGCGAGGTCTTGCCGCCGTGTTCCGTCACGCTTCCGAGGACGCCGGCCGCCTGGAGGTGAAATGGATCGAACGGCGCCATGTCGGTGCCGACGGCGATCGAGCCGCTGGGCATCTCGGCGCCCGCGCACAGCTCGGGCAGGCCGAGCAGCGCGCGGATCAAGCGCTCGCCGACCGCTTCGAAGTCACCGCCCCGCGCGCGAAAGTACGGATCTTGGATGCGAAGGAAGGTGATCCGAATTTCCTCGAGCGCCTTCGAGACCGCCCACTCGGCAGCCAGGCACTCCTCGAGGATCAGGCGTCGCGCCTCGCCCGCGACCTCCGGGCTTCGCAACATGAGGCGGTGGGCCTGGACCAGATCCGCGCCGGCACCCTTTCGATCGGCGAGCTGTCGCTGCAGGTGATCGAGCTGCTCGTCCGCCGCGCCGATCCCCTCCTCGAGGTGGGCGACCTCGGCGGCGCGATCCTGGCGCAGGATGCGTCGTTCGGCGACGGTGATCTTGGCGGCGGCGACGTGCGCAGGCCCGATGGCGATCCCGCGCGAGGCGCCTTCGCCTCGGAACCGCGTCATCTTCCCGATCACCCTGGTCCCCCCTTGGTCAACTCCGTACCTTGGGCGCCGCTGCCCGCGGGTGCAAGCAGTCTGTCGAGCGCCGGTACGATTCCGGGACATTCGCTTGCGGAGCGCGCGTGCGAAGCGTACCAATAGAACACCAGCCGCCGTTTCGGAGTGGGCCGCTGGATGATTGGCCAGCGTTGCGACCTGGTGAACCCCGTCCAGGGAGACGCCAGACGCCATGGAATCCACGCCCGCTGATCGACTCGCTGCCGTCCCGGCGCGGATTGCCTTCCTGGGCACGTATCCGCCGCGGCGTTGCGGCATAGCGACGTTCACGCGCGATCTGGCGCAGGGGATGCTGGCGGCGGACGAGACCGTCAAGCCGCTGGTCCTGGCCGTCACCGACGAGGGCTCGACCTACAATTACCCGGCGGACGTCGAGTACGAAATTCGGCAAGGCACGAAGAGCAACTACGCGCGCGCGGCCGAGCTGGTCAACTACAAGGCCGTGCGCTGGCTGTCGCTGCAGCACGAGTACGGGATCTTCGGCGGCGACGACGGGGCGTACATCCTCGACTTCCTGGGTGCGCTGCGTGTCCCGGCGGCCGTCACGCTGCACACCGTCCTCGACAAGCCGTCGGCCTCGCAGCGGATGATCGTCCAAAAGATGGCCAAGGCGGCGGTGATGGTCGTCATGAGCCAGGTCGCCGCAGACCTGCTGGCGCGGCGCTACGAGCTGCCGATCTCGCGCGTCGAGATCATTCCGCACGGAATCCCGGACATGTCGCCGCGCGATCAGGACGGGCTGAAGGCGCGCTTCGGCGTGGCCGGGCAGCGCATGCTGGTCACCTTCGGCCTCTTGGGCCCGAACAAGGGCATCGAGACGGTCATCCGGGCCCTGCCGGCCCTGGTCGCGCAATATCCGGATCTCGTCTACTTCGTCGTCGGCGCCACGCACCCCGCGGTCCTCCGCCAAAACGGCGAGGCCTATCGCACCTCGCTGGAGCGGCTGGCCGAGCAACTCGCCGTTCGCGAGCACGTCGTGTTCCGCGATCAATACGTCACGACGGAAGAGCTGTGCAGCTACCTGCAGGCGGCCGACGTCTTCGTGAGCCCCTACCTCAACGAGGCGCAGGTGACGAGCGGCGCGCTGTCTTACGCGATGGGCGCGGGGGCGGCGGTCGTCTCGACGCCCTACTGGCACGCCAAGGAGCTGCTTGCCGAGGGGCGCGGCCGCCTGTTCCCCTTCGGCGACAGCGCCGGCCTGGCCACCACGATCGGCGGGCTGTTCGACGATCCGGCCGAGCTGGCCCGCGTGCGCAAGCAGGGCTACGCCTACACGCGCGCCTTCACCTGGGCCGAGGTCGGCCGGCAGCACCTGCGCCTCGGCGAGATGCTGGAGCGGGGGCGCGCCCGCGCGCGTCGCCGGCGCGACGAGCCCCGCGCGAGCGGCCTGCCCGAGCTGCGCCTGGATCATTTGCTGCGCCTGACGGACGACACCGGAATCGTTCAACACGCAACCTTCAGCGTCCCGGCCCGCAGCAGCGGCTATTGCGTCGACGACAACGCCCGCGCCCTGATGGTCGCCCTGCACGCCGAATCCTTGAGCGGCTCGGCGGATACGAAGCGGCTGGTCTTGACCTACTTGGCCTTTCTTCACGCGGCGCAAAGGCCGGACGGGCGGTTCCGAAACCTCATGACCTACGACCGGTCTTTCGCCGGTACGGAGGCGACGGAGTCGGAGGACTGCACGGGGCGCGCGCTCTGGGCGCTGGGCACCACCGCTCATCTGTCGCGCGACGAGGGGCAGCGCATGCTTGCCCGGCAGATGTTCGAGCGGGGCCTGCCCCACGCGCGTGAGCTCGGTCCGCGCGGGACCGCGCTGACGATGCTGGGATTGACGGCCTTCCTGGCCCGGCACCCCGAGGTTGGATCCGCCGTTGACCTTCTGGCGCGGCTCGCTGACCGGCTCTGCCGGCGCTACCGGCAGGACGCGACCGCGGATTGGCGGTGGTTCGAGCCCGCGCTGACCTACGACAACGCGCTCTTGCCGCTGGCGCTGTGGCGCGCGCACGCCCTCACGGGCGACGCGGAGAGCCGAGAGGTCGCGCGGGAGACTCTGCAGTTTCTCGAGACGTCCTGCTTCGTCAACGACAGCCTGGTGCTGGTCGGGAACGCGGGCTGGCACGTCCGGGGCGGCGCTCGCCCCGACGCCGACGAGCAGCCGATCGACGCCGCCGCGTTCGTGCTGGCGTTTCGAGGCGCATACCTCGTCACCCGCGAGGACCACTATCTGCGTCGCATGCGCGAGGCGTTCGCCTGGTTTCTGGGCGCCAACCGCCTGGGCGCGGCGGTCTACGACACGGCGACGGCCGGATGCCGCGACGGCCTGGGGCGCGAGGCGCTGAACTTGAATCAAGGCGCCGAGAGCACGGTGTCGTTCCTGCTGTCGCTCATCGAGATGCTGGACCTTGCCGGCGAGGGACTCGAGTACGCACAGGCAGCAGAATCAGGGGACTAGCCCAGCCGCTATGATCAAGCGAACGTCGCATCGCCTCTTGCACGATCCCGGCCGCGTGATCGCGAAGCCGTACTTGCCGGGCGAGGAGATCTTCACCGACACCGGCACCCGGGCCGGCCTGCTCATGGGGCGCATCCTCGCGCTGCCGGAGGATGAGGTGGCGCGCGTGCTGGCCGAGACCATCGGCCGCTTCGCCGGGCGACACCGGCGCTTCGAGGCGCTTCTCGAGCGCCATTTCGCGCTGGTCGCGCACCGGCTGCGGGACGTCGCGCTGTCGCGGGAGCGGCGCCTCCTCATCGGGGCCTACTTCACGAACGAATATTCCGTCGAGGGGGCGGCTCTCTTCAATCCGTCACTCGTGCCCGCCCCCGATCAATCCGGCGTGGGCCCGGGTCAAACCAGATTCGTCATGAGCCTGCGCGCGGTGGGCGAAGGACACATCTCGTCGATCGAGTTCCGGACCGGGGTGGTCGACCGCACGTCGACGATCACCTTCGATCCGCTGGGTCCCTGCCTGGTCACGGGCGATCGCGCACCGCCGTCCGGCTACGACAAGGCGTCGTTCCGCGCCAAGCTGGTCGAGCTCGACGCGGGGAACGAAGTCGCCTGGTCCATCCTGGGTCCGCTGCCGGAGCGGTTCACGCTGGCCGACCTGGACGTTCGGCTGAGCGCGTTCGAGCGCGAGGGGGCGCCCCACGCCATCGCCTACGAGACGATGAAGATCATCCGCGTGCTGGCCGCGTCCAGCTACGTCACCACGTTCCCCGCCGATTCGAAGCTGTCCGAGCGCGTGATCTTCCCCGCCGGTCCGCACGAGACCCACGGCATCGAGGACGCCCGGTTCGTTCGATTCACCGACGACGGCGGCGCCGTGACCTACTACGCGACTTACACGGCCTTCGACGGTTACGAGATCATGCCGCAGCTGATCCAGACCAACGACTTCGTGTCCTTTCGCATCTCGACCCTCAGCGGGGCCGCCGCGCAAAACAAGGGGATGGCGCTGTTTCCCCGCCGCATTGGCGGCAAGTACGTGATGCTCTCGCGCCGCGATCGCGAAAATCTCCACCTGACGACATCCAGCGACGTGGGACGGTGGGACGACCTCACGGAGCTGCATCGGCCAACCCGTTCGTGGGAGCTGCTGCAGATCGGAAACTGCGGCTCGCCCGTCGAGACGGACGAGGGCTGGCTGGTCATCACCCACGGTGTTGGGCCCATGCGGCGCTACGTGCTGGGCGCCATCCTGCTGGACCTCGACGATCCAGGGCGTGTGATCGGCCAGCTGCGCGAACCCCTCCTCGGCCCCGACGATACGGAGCGCGAGGGGTATGTTCCGAACGTCGTCTATTCGTGCGGCTCGATGCTCAACGGGCGCGACTTGGTTCTGCCGTACGGAATGTCCGACGGCGCCGTGGGCGTCGCCATCGTCTCCGTCCCCGAGCTGCTGACCGCGCTGCGACGATAATCCGCAGATCCTGCGCGGCAGCACCACGGCCACGCAGCAAATGCGGCGAGACACCGCGCCGCGCCCAAGCTGACGGTGGCACGCGCCGTGCTCTGAGATGATTGGCGGAGACTCCGATGCCCTCAACCGTTTCCACCGTCGAGCCAGCCGCTGGTATGTCACTGGCGCACGACGTTCTCCATCAGTCACGAGCGCATCCGCTGGATCCGTTCTTCCGCCCGCGTTCGGTGGCGCTGATCGGCGCCACGGACAAGGCCGGCAGCGTCGGCCGCACGCTGCTGCAGAACCTGATCACCACGCCGTTCGGCGGGATCGTCTACCCGGTCAACCCCAAACGGGACAGCGTGCTGGGCCTTCGCGCATATGCTTCGGTCACGGCGTTACCTTCGCCGGTCGATCTGGCGGTGATCGCGACGCCCGCTCCGTCGGTTCCGGCCGTGGTGGGGCAGTGCGCCGATCGCGGAATCCCGGCCGCCGTGATCATTTCCGCTGGCTTTCACGAGAGCGGGCCAGCCGGCGCGGCTCTGGAACGTGAGGTGCTGGCGCAGGCGCGGCGCGGGCGCATGCGCATCATCGGCCCGAACTGCCTGGGCGTGATGAGCCCGCTCAGCGGGCTGAACGCCACGTTCGCCGCGGGCATTGCACTGCCCGGCAAGGTCGCCTTCCTCAGCCAAAGTGGGGCGCTTTTGACCGCCATCTTGGATTGGAGCCTGCGGGAGCGTGTCGGCTTCAGCGCCTTCGTCTCACTTGGCGCGATGATCGACGTCGGCTGGGGCGACCTCATCGACTACCTGGGCGACGACCCCCGCACGCGGGCCATCGTCCTTTACATGGAGTCGATCGGCGACGCGCGGGCCTTCCTTTCGGCGGCGCGCGAGGTCGGTCTGACGAAGCCGATCATCGTCATCAAAGCCGGGCGGTCCGCCGCCGCCAGTCGCGCCGCCGCGTCGCACACGGGCGCCTTGACGGGCTCCGACGAGGTGCTGGACGCGGCATTTCGTCGCTGTGGGGTGCTGCGGGTGAACGACATCGGCGACGTCTTCCGGCTGGCCGACGTCCTTGGCCGCCAGCCGCGTCCCAGCGGTCCGCGGCTGACGATCGTCACCAACGCCGGCGGGCCCGGGGTTCTGGCCACGGACGCGCTGGTCGCCGGCGGCGGCGAACTGGCAGCGCTTTCAGCCGAGACGTTGGAACGGCTGGACGCTGTGCTGCCGGCCGCCTGGAGCCACGCCAATCCGCTGGACATCCTGGGCGACGCCGATCCGCCGCGCTACGCGGCCGCGCTGGAGATCGCCGCCGCGGATCGGGCCAGCGACGGCCTGCTGGCCATTCTCACGCCCCAGGACATGACCGACCCGACGCTGACCGCCGAATCGTTGGCCAAACACGGTCAGATCGAGGGCAAGCCGGTCCTGGCCAGCTGGATGGGCGGCGCGGACGTGGCGGCCGGTGTCGACATCTTGAATCGCGCCGGCATCCCGACCTTTCAATTTCCCGACGACGCCGCCCGCACCTTCTGCCAGATGTGGCGGCACGCCGAGAATCTGCGCAGCCTCTACGAAACGCCGGCGCGCGCGGCCGAGGGCCAGGTTCGCCCGCAGGTCCCGCGCGCGACCATCGCCGCCGCGCTGGCCGAGGGGCGCACCTTGCTGGACGAGGGGGAATCGAAAGCGCTGCTAGAGAGCTACGGTATTCCGGTCACGCCCACGCGGGCCGCGCGCGACGAAGCCGAGGCCGTCGCGCGGGCGCAGGAGATCGGATTCCCGGTCGCCGTGAAGCTCTGGTCGCGAACGATCACGCACAAGACCGACGTGAGCGGCGTCCGTCTCGGTGTCCCCGACGCGGCCGGGGTCGCGCAGGCCTTCCGAGACATCCGAAGCGCGGTCACCGCGCGCGCCTCCGCCGGCGACTTTCTGGGCGTGACGGTCCAGCCGATGGTCGATCGGCACGACGGCTACGAGCTGATCTTGGGCAGCAGCGTCGACCCCCAGTTCGGCCCCGTGTTGTTGTTCGGGCTCGGTGGTGAGCTGGTAGAGGTGTTCCGCGACCGCAGCCTGGCCCTGCCGCCGCTGAACACGACTCTGGCTCGCCGCGCGATCGCCGAGACGCGGATCGCGCGCGCGTTGCGCGGGGTGCGCGGGCGCGCGCCCGTCGACCTGGATGGGCTGGCCAACCTGCTGGTCCGGTTCGGTGACCTGGTGGTCGACAACCCACGCATCCGAGAGATCGACGTCAACCCGCTGCTCGCGTCGGCGGCGGGTGTCGTCGCGCTGGACGCCCGGGTGGTCCTGGCCGACGCGGCGATTCCGGACGCCGCGCTGCCGCGCCCCGCGATCCGCCCGTACCCCGCGGCCTATGCCTGGAAGGGGACGCTGCGCGACGGCAGCGCGATCGGCATCCGGCCAATCCGGCCGGACGACGAACCCGGCCTGGTGGCCTTCCACGCCACACTCAGCGAGCAGAGCGTCCGGATGCGATACGCGCAGACGCTCAGGCTGGACGAGCGGACGGCGCACGAGCGTCTTATCCGGGTCTGCTTCACCGACTTCGATCGGGAGCTGGTGCTGGTGGCCGAGCGCAACGTGGCCGGAGGCGCGCCGCAGATTGTCGCGTTGGGCAGGTTGAGCCGAACGCGCGCGCGCGCCACGGCCGACGCCGAGTTTTCGCTGCTGGTCGGAGATCCGTGGCAGGGCCAGGGAGTCGGGCGGCAGCTGCTGGCGCGGCTCATCGAGGTGGCGTCGCGCGAAGGAATCTCGCGCGTGCACGCGGAGATCCTGGAGGCGAACCTTCGCATGCAGCGGGTCTGCAACTCACTGGGCTTCGAGCTGGGCGCGGCGAGCGGCGGGGTCGTGAACGCCGAGATCACGATCTCGACCTGATTCTCGGAACGAAAGGACACGAACATGGGCACGACGATGAGAGCGGCGGTGTTTCAGGGCAAAGGGAAGATCGGGCTGCGCGAGGTCCCGCGTCCCACGGCGGGTGTCGGCCAGGCGGTCATCAAGGTGACGTTGACCACGATCTGTGGGACGGACGTCCACATCCTCAAGGCGGAGTACCCGGTTCGACAGGGACTGGTCGTCGGTCACGAGCCGGTCGGCGTGGTCGAGGAGGTCGGCCCGGGCGTGGTCGGTTATCAGAAGGGGGACCGGGTCATCGTCGGCGCGATCACCCCTTGCGGTCAGTGCCGCGCCTGCCTGACCGGCGTGCCCTCGCAGTGTGGGCACGGCGGCGCTGGTTCGGAGGCGATCGGCGGCTGGCGCTTCGGGAACACCATCGATGGCTGCCAGGCCGAGTACGTCCTGGTCCCCGACGCGCAGGCAAACCTGGCGAAGATTCCGGACGGCCTCACCGACCAGCAGGTGCTCCTGTGCCCGGACATCATGTCGACGGGATTCTCGGCGGCCGAGCGCGGGCGCGTCCGGCTGGGTGATTCGGTGGTGGTCTTCGCGCAGGGGCCGATCGGCCTTTGCGCGACCGCCGGGGCGCGCCTGGCAGGCGCGTCGCTGGTCATCGCCGTCGACAGCGTTCCCAAGCGCCTCGACTTCGCGCGGCGCATGGGCGCCGACGTGGTCCTCAACTACAAAGAGCAGGATGTCGTCGCCGAGGTGAAGCGCCTGACCGACGGCGGCGTCGACGTCGCGATCGAGGCGCTGGGCCAGGCTCAGACGTTCGAGAACAGCCTGCGCTGCCTGCGGCCCGGTGGCACCCTGTCCAGCCTGGGTGTGTACTCGGGCCACTTGACCATCCCGCTCGACGCCTACGCGGCCGGGCTTGGGGATCACACCATCGTCGATTCCCTCTGCCCCGGCGGCAAAGAGAGGATGCGCCGCCTGATGAGCATCGTGGCCGCCAAGCGGTTCCCGTTCGAGGACCTGGTCACGCACCCCTTCCCGCTGTCGGAGATCGAGGCCGCCTACGACCTCTTCTCCCATCAGCGTGACGGCGTCATGAAGGTCGCGATCCGGCCGTGACCGGGGCCGCGGCTGGTCACGCCGCGTGCTTGTCGTCGGTCGGCTCGGGTGGCGCGCTCGCGGCAGCGACTGCCGGCGATCGCGCCTCGCGCCGCTCTTGCCACTCGGCCTCGGTTTCGACCGTGCCGAAGCAGCGGTCGCCGAGCGGCATCGAGATGTTGAAGTTGGTCCACCGCATGCGGGGCAGCCGGTGGTGATGGCGGTGATGCTCGTAAAGGAAGCGAAACACGCGATTGTCCAGCACGCGCAGCCGCCGCAGCGCGGGCATGGGGAAGTGATAGAGCGCGTGCATGCCTTCGTAGAGCACGAACGTTGCGACCCCGGTCAGCAGGAACAATCCGGCGGCGCCGCGCCCCAGCATCCTCGCGATGGCGGCCACCGTCGGCGCCATGGCGGCGAAGAAAAACGCCAGGCTGAACCAGGGCATCATCACCAGCTCCAGCTCGGCCCAGGCGCCGACCTCCATCGAATCGTGGTGAAACGCGCGGTGATGTCCCAGCGTGTGGCCGCGGTAGAACGCGCGCGGCCACAGCGGCCGATGCATGAGCAGGCGATGCATCGCGTACTCGATCAGGTTCGCCACCACCACGTAGGCGGGGACGATCCAGAGATCCGAAACGCGCGCCGCGCGCGCCAGCCAGATCGCGACGGCGGTCGCGGCTCCCGCCAGCGCGGCGAAGAGGGCGAGGTGCCGCCTCAGGCTGAAACCGGCGGTCTGCAGCCTGGCGCGATGCGGCGCGGACAGTTGCGCTGACAGTTGCGCTTTCTTGCTCGTTCGACAACAACGGCAAATTCGCAGCGCGGCGTCGACTGGCCGGAGGGGAGCAGCCAAACCGCGCCGGCTCCTCAAAAATAAGGTAGCAGCGGCTCCGGCTGCGGCGCCAGAGGAATGATCACCCGGACGCGATGTCGAGCCGAACCGCGCCAAGAGCGCAGGTCGGGCTTGCGCGTACACCGATCACTCGTCGATGCGGGTGTCGGCCAACCTCGCCCCCGTGGAAGTCGTGTACCCTTGCTAGCCCCATGGTGGACTCGGACAAACGAATCAACCTCGAGCGGGAGCAGACCGACGAGAGCCTCCGGGTCGAGCGCCAAAGGGCAGATGACGCGCTGGCTGAAAAGCTGAATGCGGTCGAGGAGGCGGCCGACGCCGTCATCTCCAAGGCGCGCGCGCGGGCTGACGAGCTGCTTGCCGCACGTCGCGCGACGCTCGACCACCAATCCTCAACCAACCCGACCGCGTCCACATCCACGCAAGCCGTCAAAACGGAAAGACGGATCGCGGACAGCGTGCTGCGGAAAGAGCGTGCCGACGCGGACGAAATCCTGCGCGCCGAGCGTGCGCAGGAGGCGTCCGTGCTGGCCGGCGAACGCGACATCACCGACCAGGATCTCTCGCGCGAGCGTTCTCGCTCCGACGATGCGGTGGCAACCCGCGACGACTTTCTGGGCATCGTGGGGCACGAGCTTCGGAACATGCTGGCGGCGGTCGTCGGCTTCGCCGCGCTCATCGTCAAGGCTGAATCAGGCGCAGAAGAGCATCAAACCGAGCAGGTCCTCACGCACGCCCGCCGCATTCAGCGCTCGGGGGCGCGAATGAACCGGCTGGTCGGCGATCTCGTCGACGTCGCGAGCATCGAAGCCGGTGTCTTGGCGGTCAAGGGGCAGCTCGGCGATCCGGCTCAGGTGGTGACAGAGGCTGTCGATACGTTCCAGACGCAGGCCGCCGCCAGCGGCATCTCGCTGGTCTCGGACGTGGGTGCGTCGCCAGCGGTCGCGGACTTCGACCCCGCCCGGATCCTGCAGGTGCTCGCCAACCTGGTCGGCAACGCCATCAAATTCACGCCGCGCGGCGGGAGCATCGTGGTCAGGCTCGACCGCGCCGACGACGAGCTGCGGTTTTCCGTGCGGGACACGGGAATTGGCATCCCTCCCGGACACCTGGATACCGTCTTCGAGCGATTCCGTCAGGTCACGCCCCAGGATCGGCGCGGCGTCGGCTTGGGCCTCTACATCTCGAGGTGCATCGTGCAGGGACATGGCGGGCGCATTTGGGCTGAAAGCGAATCCGGCGGCGGCAGCACGTTCTGTTTCACGCTACCGATGTCGCAGGCTGCCTGACCGCCGACCGGCCGACTTTCGGCTGGCGCGGCCTCGGTGGTCCGGCTGAAGGCGCCGATGGCCTCCTCGACATGCCGATTGAAGACGCCCGTCGTGGGAGGAGACCGGCCTGCTTCATGTTCGAGCTCTGTCATGGCATTCGACAGGGACGCCAGGTCGGCTGCCGCGATGGGAGATTCGAGCCGCAAGCTCTCGCGGCGCAGGATGCGCAGCATCTTGTTCATGACGTCCCCTTGGCCAGCTCGGGTGACGAGATCCAGCGTGCGCATCAGGCCCCTCAAGGGGCCGAACCGTTGTTTGAAACGGCGCGCGCTGGCGGCAGGGCCGTCTGTCGCGGCGTCAGCGCCGCGGGCGAGCTCATCGATCATCGCCGAGGACGCCCGGTTGCTGGCGGCATGGACCGCGTTTCGTCCAGCAGAAGCCACACAGCGTGTCTTGGTGTGTCACCCGGCGGCGACAGGCCGGGCACGCATGGCTGCCGGGCGCGACCGTCACGCGGATTGCGCCCAGAACAAGCGCTGGCCCGCCGTCAGGCGCCACCGCGCCGGCGGTCTCGACTGGGATGCCGCCGTATCGATCACCCGGCGCTTCCGCGGTTGGCGTGTTCATGTTGGGGTCATTGTGGGCCGCCAATCCGGAGGCACCCGCTCAAATGCCGCCGAATCGGGAGAACCACTACAAGCCCCCCGGGGGCTTCCCCGACCCGGTGGCGCCCAGTTCGGCGCATCTTGAGCGCATGACATCGCCGCTTTCCATTCCATTGCTTGCAATCGTGTTTCTGGGCGGGTGCGCCACGGCGTCGAGCACACCTGTCGTCGCCGTGCCCAGCCTGGGGGCCGAGGACAGCGCGGGCGCCATCCGCGCCGCCGAAGAGGTCGGGGCCGCGCACAGCCCTGAGGCCGCACTTCATTTGGAGTTGGCCAAAGAGCAGTTCGAGCACTCTCGGCACCTGACGAAGGCGGACGATCGGCCGGAGGCGACCCGTCTTTTGATGCGCGCCCGCGCCGACGCCGACCTCTCCCTCGCGCTCACCCGCGAGAACACGCAAACGCTGGAGACGCAAGCGGCGGCCGGCAAATTCAAGACGCTCGATGAATCGCTTCAACAGAACAAGTAACGAGGACATGTCGATGAAAACTTCACAACCGCGTCGGTCTCTCTTCCTGGGATTGTTCGGCCTTTTGGGCCTGCTGGCGGCAGGTGGCCTCGGGTGCGCCCACGCCGTCCCTGTCGAGTTGACCACCGCGCGGACTTCCTATGCGCGCGCCAGCAGCGGTCCTGCCCTTCAGGTGCTGCCTGCCGACCTTCACAAGGCCAAGCTGGTTCTGGACGAGGCGGAAGCGTCGTTCGCGGCGCACGACGAGGGGTCGAAGACGGCCGACCTCGCCTACATCGCAGACCGAACGATTCAGACGGTGGAGGCGCAAGCCCGGACGGCGCTGGGCGCGCAGGCGCTGGCCAAGGCGAAGCAGGACTATCAAGACAAGCAAGCCGAGAGCGCGAAGCGGACCCAGGCAGCTCTGGTCGATACGCGCAAGCAGCTCACCGACGCCAAGCGCGGCCAGGCGCAAGGTGCCGAGCAGTTCGCGGTCGAGCATGCCGCGCGCCAGGACGCCGACACCAAGGCTGCCGCGTCCGAGCAGAGGGCGCTGGCTTCCGAACAGAAGACCGTCGAAGCGAACGACGCGCTGGCCAAGCTGGCCGCCAAGGACGAGGAGCGGGGCAGGGTCATCACGCTGTCGGGCGGCGTCCTCTTCCGATCGAATGACGCCAAGCTGTTGCCGGGCGCCGAGACGCGGTTGGACGAGGTCGCCGTGGCCCTGATCGCCAACGGGCAGCCGGTAGGAATCGAAGGCTACACGGATTCCAGGGGGTCGCAGTCGCGCAATTTGGAGCTGTCGCAGCAGCGCGCGGAGTCCGTGCGGGCCTACTTGGTTGGACGCGGATTTCCTTCCGAGAAAGCCGTGGCCACGGGTAAGGGTGCCGATCGTCCCATCGCCGACAACGCCAGCGCCGAGGGGCGGGCCAACAACCGGCGCGTCGAGATCGTCGTCTCCAAGGCCCACCCCAAGGCCAATTGAAGGCGCGCGCCAAGGCACGGACCCAGTTCGATCTGCGTCGCTGCGAGCCGATGTCGCGAGACGAGGAGCATCGGTGCGCCCTCGAGTACGTCAGGACCAGGGATCCCGCGCTGGCGCAGCGCTTGGTGGTGGCCAACATGCGGATGGTGGTGGCGCTGGCGCACCACTACTGCCGCGTGGACGGCGACCTGGCGGACATCGTTCAAGAGGGCAACTGGGGGCTGCTTCGCGCGGTCGAGAAGTACGACCCCACGCGGGGCATCAAATTTTGCAGTTACGCCGTGTGGTGGATACGCGCCTGCATGCTGAAGTTCACCATGGACAACTGGCGGCTCGTCAAAGTGGGAACGACGCTCGCACAGCGGAAGCTGTTCTTCGGCCTGCGCAAGCGTCGAGACGAGTTGGAGCGCGCGGGGGTCGAGTCGACGACCGAGAACCTCGCCAAGCAGCTCCGCGTCAAGGAGAGCGACCTCGTCGAGATGTCGGAACACTTCGCCGGGGCCGAGGTCTCGCTGGAAGCCCCCATGAGAACGGCGGGGTCCGCGGTGACCACGGTCGCCGACGTCCTGCGCGATCGGTCGACGCGCGGGCCGGACGAACGGGTCGAGGACGCCGAGTTCCTTCAGCTCCTGCAGGCCAAGCTGAAAGCCTTCGGTGTGACATTGCGGCACCGCGACGCGCAGATCTTCCGCGACCGCTTCATGAGCGAGGACCCGCTGACCATGAAGCAGATGGCCGGCAAGTTCGGCGTGACGCGCGAACGTGCCCGCCAGGTCGAGGAGCAGCTGAAGCGTAGAATTCGGATCTATTTGCAGGACCAGATGGGCGACGCCGTCGGCTCGCCGGCGGTCGAGGCCGCGAATGTTGCGATGTCGCCGCCCAAAGAGGCCATAGTGCTTCAAGGGTTCTGACGATGACGGCAATCGGGACGGTGGCAGGATGGTCGGACGCGCAAGCGGATTGCCGGCGCGTATTCGAGGAGAACCGCGACCCCATGTGGGTGCTCGACCTGGGAGATCTGGTGGAGGTCAATCGGGCCGCTCTGGCGCACTACGGCTACTCGCGCGACGAGTTCCTACAGTTGACGATCGCCGATCTCCTGGCGGACAAACCGGCCGTGACGCGAGCACCGGCGGCCGTTGCCGCGCAAGCCCCTGCGGTCCGGCATCACCGCCGCAAGGATGGCTCGACCATCGACGTGGAGGTCAGCTCTTTTCCAGTCACGTTCAGGGGGCGCCCGGCCAGCCTGGACTCCGTTCTCGACGTGACCGAGCGCCGCTACGCCGAAGAGACCATCCGTGCGCTCTTGAACGACGTTCTCACGGCGCAGGAGGCGGAGCGGCGGCGGATTGCGCGCGAGCTGCACGACGACACGGCCCAGACCCTGGCGTCCCTGCTGGTCGGGTTGCGCGCCGTCGAGGCCTCGCAAGACTTGGGTCAGGCGTTGCGTGCGGCCGTGACGTTGCGCGGGCTGGTCGCCGCCGCGCTGGAGGGCGTTCAGCGCATGGCGCGCGGTCTTCGTCCCAGCGTGCTCGACGATCTCGGTCTCGAGGACGCGCTCGATCGTTTGGGGATCGAGGTGAGCCGCACGCTGGATTACGTGATTGACGTTCATGCGACGGGCCCGCGCCTGCCGCGCCTCCCCGAGTCACTCGAGATCGCGCTTTACCGAATGGCTCAGGAGGCTCTGACCAACGCGGTCAAGCACGCGGCCCCCAAGGCGGTGAGCATTCTGCTCCATCGAACTCCAGCCGCGGTGCGCCTGGTGATCGAGGACGACGGCAAGGGGTTCGACGCAGCGGGGGCACTCTCCGGCGGAAGGCTGGGCCTGGTCGGCATGCGCGAACGCGCCCACCTGGTCGGGGGCTCGATGACCCTCGAGTCGTCGCCCGGCAACGGCACGACCATCTGTATCACCGTCGCGCTGCCCGAATCGAAGCCGAGCGCGCGATGAGGACCCGCGTCTTCGTCGTCGACGATCATGGGATCCTCCGCGGCGGCCTGCGGGCCCTCATCAACCTGCAGCCGGACATGGAAGTGGTGGGCGACGCCGCCAGCGGTCCCGAGGCCGTGCTGGGGGTCAAGGAGACCGAGCCCGACGTCGTGCTGATGGACATCAGCATGCCGAACGGGGGCGGTCTGGCCGCCATCGCGGCCATCAAGCAGGTCCGCCCAAAGACACGGATCGTGGTTCTCACGTTTCACGACGAGCTGGGATACGTGCGCGCCGCCGGCCTCGCGGGCGCGATCGGCTACGTTGTCAAGAGCGCCGTCGACACCGAGCTGCTGGCCGCGATTCGGGCCGTCGCGCAGGGGCGGACGTTCATGGACGCGTCGCTGGGCCTGGACCTGGCGCAGTCGACGGGGTCGCGGTCCAGCGACCCCCAAGGCGGACCGGGGACCAGCCAGCTCACGGGGCGCGAGCTGGAGGTCATGCGGCGGGTGGCCGAAGGGTTCACCAACACCCAGATCGCCGAAGAGCTGCGTCTGGGCGTGAAGTCGGTCGAAACCTATCGTTCGAGAGTCATGGAAAAATTGGGGTTGTCGTCTCGGTCGGCGCTGGTGAGGTTCGCTCTCGACTGCGGGGTTCTCGGGCGTTCTGGAAGCCCGTGAGCATTCTTTCGTCCGTCCCCGCGGCTACGACCTCGTCGCCGGCTGTAAAGGAACGGTCCGGCGCGTTGGGCGGTTTGGCGACGCTGGTGTTGATCGTCGTGGTCCTGTCGCGCGCCCAGGCGATCTTCGTGCCCCTGGCGCTGGCGACGGTGATCGCCTTCGCGCTTGGTCCGGTCGTGCGCCGGCTCGAGCGACCCTTGGGACGGATCGCCGCGGTGGCCCTGGTCGTCGTGACCGGCCTCGGCGCCGTCGGGGGGTTCAGCTACTTCCTCGAGCGGCAGGTCGTCGGCCTCTCGACGGAGATGACCAAGTACTCGGGTTCGATCGAGCGCAAGATGATCGCGCTTCGCGGCACGGAGAAGACCGGTCTCGGCGCGCTCGCCAAGAGTGTCGACCGTGCCGTCCGCAACCTGGATGAACAGGTGGGGGCCGACCAGGCGGCGCGGCCCGTGCGCGTGGTGCCCGCCGAGGCCACCGCGTTCGAACGACTCGAAAGCGCCCTGGCTCCCGTCATGGAGCCGCTTGCCCGAGCGGGCATCGTGCTGGTGATGGTCATCTTCTTCCTGGTCAAGCGCGAGGACCTGAGAGACCGGTTCATTCGGCTCATCGGCCGGGCGCACGTGACGCTGACCACCCGCGCGCTGGACGACGCCGGCCAGCGCGTCGGTCAGTTCCTGGCGCAGCAGTCCCTCATCAACGGCAGCTTCGGCGTCGCGGTTTCGGTGGGGCTTCTCGGCATCGGCATTCCCTACGCGCCCTTGTGGGGATTCGTGGCCGCCGTTCTGCGCTTCGTCCCTTTTGTGGGCACCCTGTTCGCGATGGTGATCCCGGCGGCGCTGGCCTTTGCGCAGTTCCCCGGCTGGTGGCAGATGGTGGCGACGCTGGGGCTGTTCTTGGGCCTGGACGTGCTGACGGCGTACGGCGTCGAGCCCATCGTCATCGGCGCCAAGACGGGCGTCTCGTCCATGGCCATGTTGGTCTCGGCGATTTTCTGGTCCTGGCTTTGGGGACCCCTTGGCCTGGTCCTGTCGACGCCGCTGACGGTGTGCCTGGCGGTGCTGGGAAAGCACGTTCCGCGTCTCTCTCGCCTGGCCGTCTTGCTCGACGACCAACCGGCGCTGGAGGATCAGTTGGTCCTCTATCACCGGCTGGTGTCCGGCGACGAGGAAGAGGCCGAGGAGCTTCTCGCCAAGCGGTTCAACGAAAAGAGCCGGGCCGTCGTGTTCGACGAAGTGATCATCCCGGCGCTGCTGCTGGCCGATCGCGACCGCGCGCGCGGCGAGATCAGCGAATCCGATCACCAACATGTCGTGAGGACCATCCGCGCCCTGGCGGATGCGCCGCCGGATCCCTTGCGCGAGACCCCGACCGCCGCGCCCGCCGCCGAGGGGCGGCGCGTTCAGCGCGTGGTCGGCGTGTCGGCGCGGACGGTGACCGACGAAACCATCTGGGAGATGTTGGCCCAGCTCTTCGATCCCGAGAGCGTGCAGCTGGAATCTGTCGGTTCTGCCTACCTGACGGTCGAGAGGACCGCGGGCGAAGGCGCGGCCGAGGCTCAGCAGTTGCCGGATCTGGTCTGCGTCGTCTCGGTCCCGCCGGGCGGGTTGGCGCAAGCGCGCTACATCTGTCGCCGGCTGCGCGCGAAGCTTCCGCAGACGCCGATCTTGGTGATACGCCCGGGAGCACAGGCGGACGGGCAAGAGAGCGCCCGGCGGCTGACGCTCGACGGGGCGGGGGAGGTCTGCTTCACCCTCGCCGAGGCGCGCACCTTCGTCGAACGTCAACTGCTGGCCGCTGGCTGACCGCCGCCTTAAACTGGCCGGTGGGGGTGGCGTTTGAGTAAGGCGTTCACCAGGGACGACCGGCCCGAGGAGCCGCTGGTGGTGCGACACCGCGCCCGGTTGCCCGACGGCGTCGCGAACTATGTGAGCCCCCGCGGGATGCGGCTCTTGCGCGAACAGGTTGCCGCGGCCGAAGGGGCTCACCGCGCCGACCTGGAACGCGGCCTCGCAAGGGCCGTGTTGGCGCCTCCGCCGAGCGATCGCGGCGAGATTCGTTTCGGCGCCCGGGTGACGCTGCGGAGCGCCGGCGGCCATGGGGCGGCGATCGTGCGGGCGATCCAAATCGTGGGCGTCGACGAAGCGGACCCCGCGGTGGGGCTGATCGCCTTCGTGGCGCCGCTGGCTCGGGCGCTTCTCGGCCATCGCGCGGGCGACACGGTCACCGTACGCTCGCCGGGCGGCGTCGAGGAGCTGACTGTGACCGCCGTCGCCTACGACGACGCTTGAGCTTGCCCCGCGCCGTCGGGGTTTGTCTTTCTTGGCCGAGAGGGGTCTGATCAGCTCATGACACCACACCTGCGTCAGGCCTCGAGCGTGGCAGGCCTGGTCGGCCTGTTCGTATTGGCGGCAGCGGGCCAGGCTTGCTCGGAGGGGCCGTCGCCGATGAGCGCGCCGGGTCCGGCCGTCTCCTTTCACAAGGACGTGGAGCCGATCCTTCAGCAGCACTGCAACATGTGCCACGTCGCGAACGGAATCGCGCCGATGCCGCTGGTCACCTACGCGGACAGCAAGCCGTACGCGACTTTGATGGCCGCGCAGACCTCCGCGCGCGCGATGCCGCCGTGGGGCGCGGTGTCGACGCCCGACTGCACGCCACCGCTTTCTTGGAAGGACAACCCTCTCCTCACCGACAGTCAGATCGCGACATTGGCGGCCTGGTCCGCGGCAGGAGCGCCCGAAGGCAACCCCGCCGACGCGCCGCCCGCGGTCACGCCTCAGCCGATCGCGCTGGCGGGTGCGAACGCGGACCTCGCGCCGCCGGCACCGTGGACGCTCACCAGCCCGTCCGCCGACGAATTCCGTTGCTTCGTGCTGGACCCGCGTCTTGCCCAGACGACTTATCTGAACGGGAGCTTCGTCGTCCCCGGCAACAGCCAGGTCGTCCACCACGCCCTGCTCTTCACCGATCCGAAGGGCGCCAGCCGCGCGCTGGTGACCGATCAGGCGACGCAAAGCTACGACTGCTTCGGCGGCGCCGGCATCGCGCAGGTTGCGCTGCTCGCCGCCTGGGCGCCCGGCGGACTGCCGACCGACTATCCCGCGAACGTCGGGGCGCCGCTGGATGCCGGCACGCTGCTCGTGATGCAGGTCCACTATCACCCGCACCAGGCGCTCGGCTCGGCACCGTCGGACCAGACGCATGTTCAGCTGCGCCTCGTCTCGACGGCCCCGGAGTACTTCGCTTACACGATCTTGCCCGGCAACTTTCGCACCGCCGTGGATGCCTCCGGCACCGGCCTCCTTCCCGGGCCGGACGATCCCACCTCGGGTCCGGCCTTCGTCATCCCGGCGGGCGTCGCGGCACACACGGAGACCATGCAGTTCACGCTGCCGAGCACCGTCAAGAAGCAGGCTCTGCCGGCGTCGCTGCCGATCTTCTCGATCGGCGGCCACGAACACTGGGTCGGGTCGGCCGTCCAGGTCAACGTGCACCACGCGAATCCAGCCACCGGGACTCCCGCCGACCAGTGTCTTCTGGCCATCCCGCACTGGGACTTCGATTGGCAGCGGGTGTACCGGTACGACGCGCCCATCGAGCAACTGCCCGCCCTGTCGCCCGGGGACGTCATGACCATCCGCTGCACGTACGACAACACGCTGGCGAACGCCAAGCTGGCGGCGTCGCTGCAGGAGCAGGGGGTCGCTCAGCCGCAGACCGTCCAGCTTGGCGAGACGACACGCGACGAGATGTGCCTCGCGCCCGCCGTGCTCTTGGCCAAGGTGCCGTAGCCGCTGATTTCATCTACCCGTCGTCGCCCGGCCAGGCTGTAATGCGCCGCATGAGCGGCCTCTGGAATCCTTCGGCGCGACGGGTGCGCGCCGTTTGTCTCGCGCTCCTGTCGATTGTGGCGGTGACCTGGCTGGTGGCGCGGTTCGTGGGCCTGAACGACAGCCCGCCCGCCTTCTGGACGGACGAGGCATGGGACGCGGCCCAGGCGCTGTGTCTCGCCGAGACGGGGCGGGACGTGAACGGGCGTGGCTTCCAGCTGTTCTCGAAGGCGATGGGGGGCGGCAGCCTCCCCATCACCTGGACGTTGTTCGACGTGCTCTGGATCCGTGTGTTCGGCACGTCTCAGGGCGCGTTTCGCGCCGCGGCCGCGTTCTGGAACGTGGTGACCTGCCTGGGCCTTTTCGGTCTGGCGCACGCGGCGCGCCGCCTGCCAGGGCAGTCGACCGACGCGGGCGGCGCGGACGGCACCACGGCCGCCGACGCAAACACCGGGCCGGTTGCCGCGCGGTTGTTCCCCTATCTGGTCGCGTGCGCGGCGCTGCTGTCCCCGTGGTCTTTCCAGTTTTCGCGCATCGGCTGGGAGGGGCCGCTGGCGCCCGCCTGGATGGTGCTGTCCCTGTGGGCGCTGGCCCGCCTATGGCACGCGCCGGGACGCGCCGGGTGGTTGTGGGGCGTCGCCAGTGGCGCCGCCGCCGCGCTCTCGATGATCTCCTATCCGCCGCTCCGGCTGGCCACGCCGTTGATCATCGGGTTGGCGGCGGCGGCCATGGCGGTCGCGACACCCCATGGACCGAACCGCCGCCGGTTCATTGCCCGGCTGGGCTCGGTGGCGCTGACGCTTGGCGCGGGCGTCGCGGCGGTGGTCGTGAAGACCCTGAGTGGCGAGACCGTCTCACGGGTGATGACGGTGGCCATCTTCTCGCCTGATTGGTTGGAGCAACACCGCGGCAACATGAAGCGCCTGCCGTTTCTGCTCATGACCCTGGCCGACAACCTGGTCACGCACCTGCGCCCCTCGTATCTCTTCTTCAAGGGCGATCCGAACACCCGCCATTCGGCGCAGATCGTGGGGCAGCTTTCGCCGGTCGACGACCTGGCGCTGGTTCTGGCGGCGCTGGCGGTGATTGGCCTTGGACGGAGGGTCGCGCGGCAGATCGCGGGGACGGTGCCGCCCGTGTGGCCGCGGTTGAACGCGCAGTGGAAACAGCTGGCCGCGGTCGCCCTGCTGTCCGTCGCGGCCACGTTCCTCGCCACGCTGCCGGCCGCCTTGACCTGGGAGGGCCTCCCGCACGCGCTGCGTTCGATAGGCGCCTGGCCGTTCGTGGTGCTGTTCTCGGGGGCCGTGCTGGCGGCTGGCTGGGCGGCGCGCCGCTTGGTCCCGGTGGTCACGGTGGCGGTGGCCGTGATCTACAGCGCCGTCTATTTGCCCGGCTACTTCCGCTTCTACCGGACCATCGACCCGGACGTGTTTCATCGGGACATCACCGAAGCGATTGCCGCCGGCGCCGCCGCTCAGCCCCCGCGCCCCGCGGCCGAATCGATTCGCCCCCTGCTCCCCAGGTACGGCGACGAGGTGCTGCGGTACTACCTCATGCATCACGACCATCTGACCTGCCAGGCCAGCGGCGATCTGCTGCAGCGGCTCCGCAGCGGGCACTGAGCCGCCGGCGCGCCGCACCCCGCTACAGCCAGCCGCGGCGCCGGAACCACCAGAGTGGCAAGACGCCGGTGAGCACCATCAGGGCCAGCGCCATGGGGTACCCGAACACCCACTTCAATTCGGGCATCACCCGAAAGTTCATGCCGTAGATTCCGGCGACCAGGACCGGCGGAATTCCTACCACCGAAGCGATGGTGAGGATCTTGACGATTTCGTTCTGCTCGATGTTGATGAAGCCCAAGGTGGCATCCAGCAGGAACTGCACCTTGTTGGACAGATGGGACTCGTATTCGGTCAGCGACGCGATGTCGGCGCGGATGGCTTTCATCCGGGCCGCGCTCACGGGGGGCGCCCCCTCGATCTTCGCCTCGGCCAGGTAGGCGCCGAGCCGCCCGAGACCGAGCAGCTCGTCGCGGATGCGGGAGGTCTTGTGAGCGACCTCGCCGATGCGCCGCAAGGCCACACTGGTCCCCGCCGAGCGCCTGCGTGTCTGATGCCCGTTGTGAAAGGCGGTTCGCGAGAGCTCGTCGGACTCGGCGCCCGCATGCTCGAGGTGGTCGGCGGCGCGGTCGACGATCAGCTCGAAGATGCGAAGGAGAGCCTCCTCCGCGGTCTTGGGCGGCTGCACGGCGGCTTGCTCTGCCGCGGCATCGATCGACGGCAGACTCGAAAAGCTGATCGTCAGCAGAACGCGCTTCGAAAAGGCGAAGCCGACCGGCGTCAGGGAATGCTCGCCGTCGCGCCCGTCCGCCACGATCGGCGCCGACAGGTAGTAGGCGCCGTCCTCGAAAGCCAGCCGACTGGACGACTCGATCTCGCTGATCTGGGGCTCGGTCGGCACCCGCAGCCCGGTCACGCGTCGCACCGTTTCGATTTCTCCGGCGTCTGGCCGGGCCAGGTCGATCCAGACGGCGGCAGAGGGATCTCCAGCTGGAAACGTCCGAAGCATGCCCGGCACAGTCTACCCGCGTTGGCCGTCGAACGGACCTGGTCAGTCGCGACGCGCCGTCACGGCGCTGGGGTTGGCGGATCGCGATCGATGTCTGGTTCGACGAAGCACCAGCGAACGTCCCGTCGCTGGGCGCGCAGCGCGGCCTCGAAATCGTTGATCGCGGTGCTGAGCGCCCGCGCGGTGGTCCCTTCGGTGACCGCAACCTTCATGAGGACCACGACTTCCCCGGGCGCCTGCTGCAGGGTCAACAGATGCAGCACGCGGCCGAACAGAGGCTGCCGCGCCGCAACCTCGCGCACGCGGGTCGCGATGTCCGGGTCGGCGCTCTCGCCGACCAGCAGCCCCTTGATCTCGAGGCCCAGGAACAGCGCCACGCCGACCAGCACCACCCCGACAGAGAGGCTGCCGACGGCATCCCACCGACTATCCCCCGTCGCGGCGGCGGCACCCAACGCCGCCATGGCCAGCACCAGCCCCAGCGATGCGGCGGCGTTCTCGCCGAACACGACCACCAGGTCCGAGTCTTTGGTGTCGTGCAGGGCGCGAAAGAACGGCGCCCCCTTGGCGCGGCGGCGCAGCTCGCGGATGTTCGAAAGCAATGAGCCGCCCTCCAGCAGCAGCGAGAAAGCCAGGATCGCGAAGCCAAGCCAGACGCGCTCGACGGGCTCGGGGCGATGCAATTTGTGAATGCCCTCGTAGATCGAGAACATGCCCCCCGCCGAGAACAGCAACAGCGCCACGATGAACGACCAGAAGTAGACGTTCCGGCCGTAACCCAGAGGGTGCGCCGGGTCGGCCGGCCGCCGCGCCTGACGCAGGCCGATCAAGAGCAACACCTGATTGGTGCAGTCGGCGCCCGTGTGAATGGCCTCGGCCAGCAGCGCTCCAGAGCCGGTGAGGAACGCGGCCACCGCCTTGGCCAACGTGATCGCCAGGTTGGCCAGCAGCGCCTGGATGATGTGCGAGGTGGATTCAGCCGACATGGTGGCGAGATGATTCTAAGAGCGCGAACACCCCGGGGACCACCTGATCCAGCGCCGCTGTCTTGTCGACGGGGTTGGACCACCAGAACGGGTTCGCCGCGCGCGGGTGGAAGAGTCGTCTGTCGAGCCGGCTCACCTCCACGGTGAACGCGAACGTCCCGAAGGTGGCGTCGAGCCAGTCGTCCAGGCCACCCGCGATCGGGTACCAGGCGGCTGTTTGGCGAACCTCGAACTCGCCGTCGACCCTGGCGCGCAGGAACGCTTCGCCGAGGGCCCGGTAGCTGGACGCCCGCGGATGTGGCGCGCGCTTGTAACCCCAGGGGTGAAGCAGGAGCTGGCCAAAGCTGTGAAAGCCAAGGGCCAGGGTGGGGCGCACGTCCTGCGCCACCTCGGCGATGGCCCGCGATTCCGGTTCGCAGAGCGGATGCGCGCCGCGGAACCAGGGCGAGCGGCGCCAGGACGACCCGGCCAAGGGGTTCCAGCTCCGCCGTTCGCCGGGCTGACCCACCGGCGGGAAGTTGCGGTTCAAGTCGACGCCGTTCGCGTTCCCGCGCACCCACGCCGGGCGCCGGCGTCGCAACCGGTCCATGTTTGCGGCGAACCCGTCCGGGTTCGCGACCGGCAGCACGACCAGCCGGCGGGACTCGGCGGCAAGCGCGCCCGAATCGCCCAGCCGCGCGATCACCTCCAGCAACGCGAGCGATGCGATGACCTCGTTTCCATGAATGAGGGCCGTCAACAGAATTGCCGGCGCCCCCTCCTCGCGCCGCCCCAGGTCGAAGCGCCAGAGCGGCCGTCCCCCCACCGAGCGGCCCGCCACGGCCTCAGTCCCGCCAAGGTCAGCGACGCGCGCACGCCACAGCGCCTCCAGCTGGTCGGGGCTCGGGTAGGAGCCAACTTCGCCAGGAGATCTCGCCGACACCGCCGCAGGCTAGCACCAGGCGTTCCTGGATGGTCCGATGGCCGGCGCCGCGAATCGGGCGCGGGCTGACGGCGCGCGATCGCGCCGCGAGCCCATGTTCCATCGCATGCACAGGCGCGCGACATGGGTGGGAATGGTGTCGGTCCTCGCTTTCGGGGCCGGCGCGCTGCTGATGTCGCGGGCTCACGCCAAAGTGGCATGGGCCAAGCCGGCCACCGATACGTCGCTGGCCATCGCAGCGTTGCACAGGATGGGCGCCTGCCTGCGCGCCCAGCAGGCGTTCACCGTCAAGTCGCAGCAGACCACCGACGACGTCGCGGCGTCCGGGCAGAAGATCGAGTACGGGGGAAGCGTCCTGCTGAAGGTTCGCCGGCCGGACCGAATGGAGATGGAGATCGACGGCGACCGCCGTCACGAGCACATCTACTACGACGGCAAGACGTTCACGCTGGTCGCGGACAAGCCGGGCTATTACGCCCAGTTCGCGGCGCCCCCCACCCTGACAGAGCTGAAGGACGTCCTCGAGAAGACCTATGGGCTCGACATGCCGCTGGCCGACCTCTTCTATTGGGGAACGGAGCAGGATGGTACGGCGCAGATCAAGTCGGCGGAGCTGGTGGGGACCTCGAACCTGAACGGCGTGGCCTGCGACCACTACGCGATCCGGCAGGCGGACATCGACTGGGAAATCTGGATCGAGCAGGGCGCGCGCCCGCTGCCGCGCAAAGTGGTGATCACGACGCTGGCCGACAGCAAACAGCCTCAACACGTCATGACCCTGGACTGGAACCTGAACGTCAAGCTGGGCGACGATCAGTTCGCTTTCTCTACACCGGCGAATGCCGTTCGCATCGCCTTCGACCAAGTGAAAGGAACCGGTAAGCCATGAAAATCCACGGACAGGCGGAGCCGGCCCGAACGGCCGGAACGGCGCTGGCATTGTCGCTCGGACTCTTCTTCGCGCTCGGCGGCGCAGCGCAGGCGAGGGTGTTGGTCCGGACGGCGGTCGTCGCCCGGCCGGTTGCGCGCGCGGCGGTCGCGACCGCCGCGGTGGTGGGAACGGCGGCCGTGATCGGCAGCGTCGCCTATTCGATTCCGCCGTCGTGTCACACCGTGATGGTCGGCAACATGGCCTACAACGAGTGCGGCGGAACCTGGTACCAGCCGCGTTACGCGGGGTCACAGGTGACCTACGTGGTCGTGAATCCGCCGCAGCAGTGACCCTGGCGTGGCGGGAGGGGTTGGCTGCGCCAGGCTGACCGTCGCCGCCGTCCCAAGCAGAGTGGTGGCCCAGCCGCGAAAAATAGCTAGGCTGCCTGCCGGTGCTTCGAACGGGCTTGCGTTTCGCTCCACGCGGTCAAAGCGGCCTGCGGCTGCTGGCGCTCCTGTGGACCTTTGGTGGCGGCGGGCCGGCCGTCGGGCAGGATTTGGACCAGCCGGTGGTTCGGGACAAGCCAGCCGAAGCCCCGCCGGCACCGGTGCTGACCAAGGCGCCGCAGTTGATCAGACCGGCGGAGCCCGTGTATCCGCCGGAGGCGCTGGCGGCGGGGCTGTCCGCCGACGTCACCATGGACGTCGACCTCGACGCCTCGGGTCAGGTGACCCACGCCCTGGTCTCGAAGGGTGCCGGGCATGGTTTCGACGAGGCGGCGCTGGCCGCCGTGAAAGCCTCGACCTTCTCGCCGGCCGAGATCGACGGCCGACCGAGCCCGGTGCGGTTCTCTTACACGCTTCACTTCGTTCCGCGGGTGGCGCCGCCGCCCAAAGCGCCGGCCCCGCCGCCCGCCGATCCGATAGTGGCAACCGGACGCTTGCGCGAGAAGGGAACCCGTGACCCGCTGCCCGGTGCCGAGGTCGCCATCGACACGCCCCTCGCCGGGCGCGCGGAGTCTCCGTCGCCGTCGGTCGTCGTGGGGGTCACCGACGAGGACGGGCGGTTCGCGGTGCGCGCCAAACCCGGCGTCCCGCTGCGCGTCGTCATCACCGGCCCGGACCACGACCCCTGTCTGTACGAGCTGGACGCCGCCGCCGTCTCAGCCGACAAGCCCGCCACGTTGGACTGTCTGGTTGCCCCCACGTCGGCGGCTCTGCACGAGACCAAGGTCCGCGGGAAACGCGAGGCGCAGGCGGTCACGCGCTACACCCTGAGCCAGCCGGAGCTGACCACCGTCCCCGGCACGTTCGGCGATCCGCTGCGCGTCGTGCAGAACCTGCCCGGCGTGGCGCGCACCCCGTTCGGGCTGGGCCTGCTGGTGATCCGGGGCGCCTCGCCTCAAGACTCGGGCGTCTTCGTGGAGGGGCACCAGGTGCCGATCCTGTACCACTTTCTGGGCGGACCGTCGGTGCTCACGCCGCGGTTGATCGACCGCATCGATTTCTATCCCGGGAATTTCGGCGTCAAGTATGGCCGCGCGACCGCGGGCATCGTCGACGTGGACCTGACCACCGATCCCACGCCGCGTTTGCACGGCCTCGTCGACCTGAACCTGCTCGATTCGTCCGCCTACGTGCAGGGGCCGCTCGGGCTTGGCTGGACGGGCTCGGTCTCCGCGCGCCGCTCGTACATCGACCTGCTGCTGCCGGCGTTCCTCTCGGGGGGGACCACCGCGGCGCCGGTGTACTGGGATTACCAGGCCGGCGCCCACCGGCGCGTCGGCCCGGGACAGCTGTCGCTGTTCGCGATTGGCAGCAACGACGCGCTGAAGGTCGTCTCGCGCGACGCCAGCCGCGGCGACATCGACCTGGGGACGTCGACGGGCTTTCACCGCTTGATCGGCGTCTACGCGACCAACGTGAAGGGCTGGATGAACAGTCTCTCGCCGGCGCTGGGCTATGACCGCCTGCGCTTCTCGGCGGGCGCGGTCGCCGTCAATCGCGCCGCCTGGGTGTTCGAGCTGCGCGACGAGCTCACGCGTGCGTTCAGCAAGACGTTCGCCTGGCGCGCCGGGCTGGACGCGCTGGCGAACCGCGACGACCTCTTCTTCGACCTGCCCGCACAGCCGGATGCGCGGCTCTATGGACCGACCGATCCCACCGCCATCCAACACACCACCGTGCCCTTGAACCGCGCCGGCCTGGCGGCCTACACGGATGCCACCTGGGACGTGGGCGCCGGCTTTCGGCTGATTCCAGGGTTGCGCGCCGATCTGTTCCGCTACGTCGGTCAGGCGCGCGCAACCGTCGATCCGCGCCTCGTCGTGCGCTGGACCAGCAGCCCGGCGCAGGTTTGGAAGGCCGGCGCCGGCATCTTTCACCAGATGCCCGAGCCGCAGTTGCTGGACACGGCGTACGGCAATCCCAAGCTGCCCCCGATTTGGGCCGACCAGTATTCGTTCGGCTTCGAGCGCCGGCTGCGCCCGGTGCTGACCGTCGACGCCACGGGCTACCTGGTGCGGCGCCACAGCCAGCCGGTGCCGCCGCCGCCCTTTTCGCCCGCCGGGCAGGAACGCTCGTACGGGCTGGAGCTGATCGTGAAGCACGAGTTCACGGCGCGCTTCTACGGCTGGCTCGCCTACACGCTGTCGTGGTCCGAACAGACGGCCTACGCGGTCAATGCCGCCCAGCAGGGGATGCCCAACATGGGCAACGTCCAGACCGTCGGCGGTTCGGCCAACACCAGCTGGTTCCCGACCGACTACGATCAGCGACACAACGTGATCGCGGTGGGAAGCTACCAATGGCGTCGGTGGCGGTTCGGCGGGCGTTTCCGGCTGGTTTCGGGCGCGCCCGAGACACCGGTGGCCGGCAGTGTGTACGACGCGGATCTGAACCAGTACCAGTGCCAGTACGGGGCCACCAATTCGGCGCGCAAGCCGACGTTTCATCAGCTCGACGTGCGTGTCGATCGAACCTGGACGTTCCGGCTGTGGGAACTGAGCGCATACCTCGACGTGCAGAACGTGTACAACGCGCAGAATCCGGAAGCGACCATCTACGACTACCGATGCCGGGGCTCGGAGGCGATCCGCGGGCTGCCGATCCTTCCGATCCTGGGCGTGAGGGGGCTGTTTTGAAGAGGCCGACCATGTGGAGGCAGTCCGGGTGGCGGTGGGGCGTGGCGCTCGCCAGCCTCGCCGTCGCCGGCTGCGGCAACCTGGACGACGTCACCACCGTCAAGGACTTGCGGGTCCTCGCCATTGTGGCCGAACCACCTGGATTCCTGGTCGACGTGAACGATCCAGGCGCGGGAAGCGACGCCGACTGGCAAGCGAAGCTGACGGCGTTGATCGTGGACCCGACCGGGTTGAACGAGACGATAGAGGTCACCAGCGCGCTCGGTTGTCCCGACTACCTGGACGCCATCACGGCGGCCACCGGCACCGCGACACGGGTGTGTAGCCCGACGCCGCCCGCGCTGCCCGACCCGACATTGCAAGCGGCGCTGGCGAGCACCCCGTTGGGGCCTCCGGCCGGGCAGTCGGTGCCCGCCACGCCGGACGGCGGATTCACCTTTCTGCCCACGTTCCAGTACGGCCTCAGCACGACGCAGCTGGCGCTGTTGTTTGCCAGTCCCACCACCGGCGCCGCCCAGGTGGATGCGGTGCTCACCAACAACCGCACCTTCGGCCTGGACGCCATCACCAGCTTCACCTTCACGCGCGGCGCGCAGGCCGTCCAGGCGGTGAAGCGGGTGGTGTACTGGCCCAAGCTCGATCCCAGCGTCTACCCGGACCAGGCGCCGAACCAAAACCCGACCATCAGCGACGTCAGCTTCTTCAAGAGCCGGAACAGTGCGAGCGGTGACCCCGAGGACCCGGTGGCGGCGGGTGACATTCCCGAGCTGTCGCTGTCGCGCGCCGACGAGCTCTACGTGCTGCCGGCCGCGGCCAGCGCCGAGACGTACACGTTTTACGCCAAGGATCTTCAGCGAGGCGGCGCCATCTTGGCGACCTCCGCCCAAGAGTTGCTGCGTTACGATTTCTTCGCGACGGCGGGGACGTTTTCTCCCGCCGAGCGGCAAAGCAAGCCGCCCGCCCTGATCACGTCCGCCGACGGCCAGGTGCACCTCGACAGCCAATACAACCCGCCCGACGCCAAGGACCTTCCGGCCGACGGAAACGTCACGATCTGGATCGTCGTCCACGACGAACGCGCCGGCGCCGGCTGGATCTCGCGCACCATCCGGGTCGTTCCCTAGTCAGCCTCGCTTGCCGGGAACGCCGAGCAGGAAGTCGATGAGTAGGCGCGCGGCAGGCGAGCGTTTGGGCGCCGCCGGGTAAACCACCGAGAAGGCCCGGCTCGCCCCGCGGAAGTCACGCAACACTTCGACCAGCGTTCCTGCCGCCACCTCTCTTTCCACGAGGAAGTCGTAGGTTTGGGCCAGCCCCAGAGCGGCGCGCGCGAGCGTGACCGTGGCAAGGACGTCCTCGGTGCATTTCACCGAGGAGGGCGGTATCCAGGCCCGCGGCTGGGGCACGAAGGTCCAGGGCAACACCCGCCCCGTGCGCGGCATGACGAACGCGATGCAGCTGTGGTGCGCGAGCTCGGCGGGGGTGCGCGGGACAGAGTGCCGTGTCAGATAGGCGGGCGCGCCGTACACGCCGAGGGGAAAGTCGCCCAGCTTTCGGGCGACGAGGCCGGTCTCGCGGATGGCGCCCACCCGGATCGCGAAATCGTAACCTTCGGCGGTGAAGTCGACGTTCCGGTTGCCGACGTGGATCTCGAGCGCGATCGCGGGATAACGATCGCGAAACCCAGCCAGCATCGGGAGCAAGCGGTGGTGCCCGAACGTCGTGGGGGCGCTCAGGCGAACAACGCCGGAGCGGCTGCGCTCGCGGGTCGAGACTTCGGCTTCGGCCTGGCGGAGCAACGCCAGCGCCTCGTTGACCGTGACGTAGTACGCGCGCGCGGCGTCGGTGGGCGTCACCCGGCGCGTCGTGCGCCGGAACAGCGTCACTCCCAGGGTCTCCTCGAGGCGAAGGACGCTGCGGCTCGCAGCCTGCGGGGTGACG
Organism: uncultured Pseudomonadota bacterium; assembly: GCA_963737345.1. Classification (GTDB taxonomy): domain Bacteria; phylum Myxococcota_A; class Polyangia; order Fen-1088; family Fen-1088; genus JADGRB01. Next base: position 87,696 of record CAVTSM010000004.1, read on the forward strand.
CCCAAGATCCGCGCCGCCTGCGAGAAGCTGCCCTGCTCGAAGGCGGCACAGAACGTGAGGACGTTCGGCAACGTCGACTGCAGCGCCGAGGTCATTTGTACGTTGATGGTACAGGTGATGCGTCATTACGTCATCTACTCGACGCGCCAGCGGCGCGCCATCGTCGGCGCATGAACAAAGCGCATCTTGATCGCCACCACCAGCCACACCACCAAGGGCCACACCGGGAGAGGCGACCGGTGCCTACCTGACGGAGATCGCCCATCCCTATGTCGTCTTCGAGGCAGCCGGCTATTCGGTCGAGCTCGCGAGCGTCCGCGGCGGCCAGATCCCCCTCGACGGGGTCGACGGCGCCGACGCCGCCAGCCTGGCCTTTCTCGAGAAGCATCGCGAGACGCTGGCCCGCAGTCTGGCCGCGGGGGATGTCGACCCCGACCGGTACGACGCGATCTTCTTCGCCGGTGGGCACGGGGCCATGTGGGACTTGCCCGACGACCGCGCGTTCAGCCGCGCGTCCGCCGCCATCTACGAGCGCGGCGGCGTGGTGGCGGCCGTCTGCCATGGTCCGGCCGCGCTGGTGAACGTCAGGCTGTCGGACGGGCGCCCCTTGGTGCAGGGAAGGCAGGTGAGCGCGTTCACCAACGCCGAAGAGCGAGCGGTTGGCCTGGACGCCGTGGTGCCGTTCTCGCTGCAGGACAAGCTCACGGAGCGCGGGGCCGAGCACGTCGGCGCGCCGATGTGGCAAAAGAACGTCGTGGTGAGCGACCGGCTGGTGACCGGCCAGAATCCTGCGTCGTCGTCGGCGGTGGCCGAGGCGGTCGTCGCGACGCTGAGGTGGGCCATGTGACGCGGCCGCGCCCGCTTCACCGGAACGACGGCGGGTCGCTACTTCTCGCCGTAGTCGACGAGGTCGATCTGGTAGCCGGAATACTCGACGGGCGAGGTCGACGTGGCGAGCTCGTATCCCAGCGCGACCATCTTGCAGCCAGGGTCGGGACGCAGGGCTACGAACCTCCGGGAGGCCATCTGGTGCTTGCGCTGCGCCACCACGGTCCGCGACGGCACGTCGATTCGCTGCACGGTGCACCCGCCCGGGCAAAGCGCGCTGTACGCGTAGTACGGTGGGGAGCCGTCGTTGATCACGGCGAACAGTCGCCCGGCGTCGTCGTTGCCCAGCGCCAGGTACGACTGCGTGGCCGGCAAAAGCCCCAGGGATCCGTCCTTCACGAAGCATCCGCTGGTGAACGAGTTGTGTTGTCCGTCGCAGCCGTCACCAAAGATGCGGAGCAACAGCCCGCCCGTCTGCACCAGGTGAGTGGCGGGGGTCGTGTCGAACCCGATGGTGGTCGTGGCTGCGAAGTCGCCGTGGTAGGGCGACTCGTTGACGTACACGACATCCGTCCCGCCAGGCAGCACCTGGTAAAGATAAAAGTCGGAAGGGGACGAGTCGGTCGTCACCGTGACGAAGGAACGGCTGCCAGGCACGCGCCGCATGGGTCTGCCGTGGTAGGTGAACTTCTGCGACGAGGTGGCGATGGGGCGCATCGCGTTGATGTCGTAGGTGTAGAAGACCCGGTCCCAGTCGTTCGCCGGACCGCAGACGAAGACCCCGTCGTCCAGCAACACGGACGAGACGCAACCCTCGGTCAGCAACACCGTGCCGCGGCTGTCCAGCGCCGGCGAGAACACCGTGATCAGCGCCGCGTCAGCGACGACCAGAGACTTTCCGTCGAATGCCGCCGAAAGGATCGGCCGAGCGGCGGGCACCATCCTTTGCACGGTCCCGTCGCGTCCCAGCAGCAGGATTGCATCGCCGCGGACGACCAGGATTCCGGCGGCGATCGGAAACAGATCAATCAACGTTTCGGTGCCGCGAATCAACCTGCCGCTCGGCACGCAGCCCGTCTCGGGCGGAGGGTCGCTCTGTCCGGCGCCCCCCTGATTCGCGCCCGCTGCGCCGCCTGCACCTCCCGCCGCTCCCGCGGCCGCGCCGCCGGCGGTCCCGGCGTCGCCCCGACTTCCGCCGGCCGGTGCGCCTGCCCCGGCGGCGTTTCGCCCCGCCGCCCCGCCTCCGAGGCCACCGTCCGCGCAGTCGCAGGCGGCGAAGGTCCCGGCCGCGGTGCAAATCTCGACGGCCGGCCAACCCGACGGGCAGGCGCACGATCGGGTCTCGCCCGGCGCGCAGGCCGCCAGGCGCGAGCTGTTCGCCCCGCAACCCACCTGCGCCAGTGCGACCAGGGCCAGCCCAACCGCCGAGGCCACAAACGCCTTCATCGGGTGCTCAGAACGTGCTGGTGTTCGTGCGCACCGGGCACGAGATGCTGGTCGCGGTGGTCGTCAACCCGGAGCTGGAGATCTGCGACAGCAGCGTCCCGACGCTGGCTTTGCGCACCGGGTCGCCCACCGGTTGCACGAACACGTTGGCCAGGGCGTACACGACCGCCGTGAGCGACGCGGGCGGCGCGCAGGTCGTCCCGTACGGCGTGATCGTCGCCAGACCAACCGCCGGATTGAACGACAGCGTGAGCACCCGGCCGCTGATGGCCGCCTTGGTCCCCCGCTCTTGTTTGGTTGGATCCACGGACGCGTTGAGGGGGCAGGACGTGCCGGTGGAAGATCCCGCGGTGATCGAAACGCCGTTGTCGACGTCCTCTGCAAACGTCGGCCCGGCCGCCTCGATCTCCTCGCTGAACGTGATGTCGATCGAAGCGGCGTACGCGTTCGAAGCGGGCAGCGGCGGCATGCACTTGTCCGCGTTCGTGCCGAGGACGCGCAGGGGCGCCTTCGCGTCCGGCTGCAAGGTGACGAACAGGCTGGTGACCGAGCCGGCGGTCACCAGGTTGCCGCCGTTGTTGAAGGACAAGAGCGGCTGATAGCCAGCCACGTCGAAGATCGCGACCTGGTAGCTGACGCCGTAGAGCAGGGCACCCACCGCGATGGTCGCCGATCCGTCGGTGAACGGCTGGGTGACCGTCTGGGTCAGCAGGTCTTCGTCGTTCGTCCATTCGTGATCCATCGACGAACCGCTCTGCTGGACGACCGACGACGACATCGGCGTGAGGCGCACCGTTCCGGCCGCGCGCGCCGGTGGCGGGCTGGAGACCAAGGCGTCGCCCTTTTCGATGGTGATCGTGACCTTGGGAGACTCCAGCGTGGCCGGGAACAAGCGGATCGCGTACTCGAACGTCTGCACGCTGCCCTTCGAGACCGCGCCCTCCGTCATCTGCAGCGACTTGGGGATGTCGAACCCCGGGTTGTTGGAGACGAACGGCCGATATCCGGTCGCCCCGACGTAGACGGAGTAGTCCTGCCAGGTGGGGAGGGGATCCGTGGTGACGAACCGGCCGTCGTCCTCGACCTTTGCGTGGACCACCTTGTCCCGGTACTTGATGCTCATCCCGGTGATGTCCGCCGACTGCAAGCGCTGGCCGGTCGCGCCGTCGTAGATGTAGCCGACGAAGAAGACTTGATGCTGCGCAACGGTGGTGCTGGTCCCGTCGCTGCTACAGGCGGCAACGGTCCCGAACACCGCTACGGCAAACACCATGGCCCCGATTGGAGACCGCCATCCCGCGGAGGGTCGATTCTTCATGGCCCGGCATTGTACCTGCGGGGCGCGGCCAGCAAAACTTCCTGGAACGGGCAAATCGCCTACAGCATGAACGAAACGCCGAACGAGATCGTCGGGTAGCCGAGGCGGGCCGTCAGGGTCATGACGTCGGTGAGGCGCAGGCGGCCGCCGACGTAAAGGGCGGGGGCGGCGCCGAAGCCGTCGCTACCCAAGTAGTAGACGCTCAGGCCGGCCTCGCCGAAGGCCGAGAACTTCTCTGTCAGCCAGAAGTTCCATTGCATCACCACCGGGACGAACAGGTAGTTGTAGCTGCCACCGTTGGACGTGACGTCGGTGCACACCTGCGTGCCGGCGGGACCGGGCTCGAAATGCAGGCAGCGGTCGCGGTAACCGTCGATGGCGTACCTGGCGGCGTAGTGGCCGTAGTCGAGGCCAAAGCCGATCGCGACGGAGTCGTTGACGTCTCGGATGAAGCCGTCCGGGGCGATGACCAAACTGGCCCGCGCGCCGACGCCCAGGCCGGAGCCGGTGCCGTTGCCCGGCGGGCCGGATCCGAACACCAGGTGCGGCTCGATCTCCGCCGTGTAATCGAACGGCGCGCGCCCGTCCTGAACGATGAAACCGTCGCGCGCCTGGGCCACGCCGCAGGCAAGCAGCAGCGCGACACCGATGGCGGCCGAGCCACGCCGTGCTCCCCTCGAGCGATGCGCTAGCACGACCCGCACCGTACCGTGCCGTCGGCGCACGAAGAAGCCGCCGGTCCGTTCAAGCAGGTGACATCGCAGCTCTGGGTGTCGTTGCAGACGACCTGGCAGGCGCCCGTGCACTCGACGGCGCAGGTGGTGACGCTGGTGCACTGGATGACGCTGCCGGCGCCGGCGCGGACACCGCAGCGACCGACGTCGTGGCAGTCATAGCGGCAGTTTGCCCCGCAAAAAGCGCCGCACGACACGGTGTTGTGACAGTCGACCGTGCAGTCGTCGCCGCACGACGCGGAGCAGTCGTTGACGTCGTGGCAGGCGAGCCCGCAGCCGTCGCCGCAGACGCCGCCGCAGTGGACCATGTTGTGGCACAGAAGATCGCAGCCGTCCCTGTCGGCGCAGCCTTGGTAGCAGTCCGTGCCATTGGCGCACTCACACAAACCGCCCTTGGCGCAGCTGCCGGACCCGGTGTCGCAACCGGCGAGCTGCAGCAGGACGACCGCCGTCGCGCAGATCGATAAGAGCCTCATCCGGCCGACATCGTAGCGCTCCGGGCGGGCGCTTGGCTATGAGCTCGTCCGGTCTGGAGCTTCACGGCTCGACGACGAAAGAAGCCGCTGGCGTACGGCATCGGCCTGACCGGGGACGCTATCTTCAAACAAGAGCCATGAAGCTGGTCGCCATCATCCGTTCCGCGACGCTGACAGCCGGCTTGATGCTGTCAGGGACCGCGGTGCGCGCTCAGGCGCCAGATCAATCTCAACCGGCGCCGCAGGCACAACCCGGGCCCAGCCCACAACCAGCGCCAGCGCCGGCCAAGCCGGCGCCATATCCGCCGCCCGGCCTGCCGGCGGGGCAGTGGCTCTACACCGGCCAGTACGGCTGGATCTGGATGCCGTACGGGGCCTCGTACACGTACGAGCCTCCGCAAGCCGACGCCGCCCCTTACGCGTACGTCTACGGGCCCAGCTTGGGTTGGGCCTGGGTGGCGGCGCCCTGGGTGTGGGGTTGGGGCGCGGCACCTTACTTCGGCGTCTACGGTGGCGCTCACTACGCGTGGTACGGGCGAGCCGCCTACGGCTGGCAGCACCCGGGTTACGGGCACCCGTACGGCGGTCATGCCTACTACGGCCCCGGCTGGCACGGGGGGGCCACCTTTCACGGCGGTCCCGTCTACCACGGCGGACCGAGCTTCCACGGCGGCGGCGGGTTCCACGGCGGCGGTCACCGCTGACTTCGCCGTCGGTTGACGGCCCGACGCGATAATCACGCACGTCGCTCATTCCTAGATGGCGATCGGGTGACGGCACGGCGTGCGCCGTTACCGGCGGGTAATGGACGCTTCGCGCGCGACCTGTCACGTGACCTCCCGAGGCGCGGCATGCGCGTTGCTGTAACGGAATCGTCGCTGCATTGTGGATTTGCAGCGCCTTGGGGGTGCGTCGTGAAGAAGTTGATTGGCTTAGTTGGGTTGGCCGGTGCGGCCCTCATCGGGCCCGGCTGTTCGGGCGGCGGTCAGCCGGGCGATGCCGGGGACGAAGGTGGCCGCAGCGGTGCGATGGCTACCGGCGGTGCGCCAAAGACGGATGCGGGTGCCGCCTCAGGGGGCGGTACCGCGGGCGGAACGATGGCCGGTGGCGGTGCGCCAGCTTCCGGCGGAGGCACAGGTGAGGGCGGCCTTGGCGGGCTGAGCGGCGCGGCAGGGATGGCCGGCGGTGGCACCACCCTGCCGGCCGGCGGCCAGAGCGGCACCGCCGGCAAGCCCGGAACGGGCGGCGCGCCGGTGGCGGGGACTGGCGGCGGCGCGGCGGGGGCCTCGGGCGCCATGGCGGGTGCGGGCGGCTCGATGCCTGCCGCGGGCCAGCAATGCCCGGACTTCTTTGCGCAGACGCTGCAGACGTTCTCAATCGACGTCTCCGCCGACGACTGGGCCGCCATCCAGGCCGAGTTCATGAATGCCGGACAATTGCCCGACGAGATGTTCGTGCAGTACACGCCGGCCTATTACCCGATCGTCTTTCACTACGGCAGCGAGACGATCAACGACGCGTACATCCGCCTCAAAGGTGATTCTTCATGGCGGGAGGCGGTCGCGTACGACGGGCAAAACGGCAAGATGCAGTTCGTGGTCGCCTTCGACCACGTCAACGGCAAGGCCGACTTCCACGGCGCAAGCAAGATCGGCTTCGACATGCCGCGCACCGACCCGACCTTCATGCGCGATCGCATCGCCAACGCCTGGCTGCGTTCGGTGGGGGTTCCGGCGATCTGCGCGACCAACGCCGTGCTGATGGTCAACGGCAGCCTGTACGGTCTGTTCGTGGTCGAAGAACGGATCGGTCACCACTTCGTCAAGCAATGGTTCCCGGGAAATTCCGACGGCGACCTGTGGAAGGGCGGGTCGACCGCCGAAACCAACGAGACGAATCCGAATTCGACGCGGCTGAATCAGTTCTGGGCGGCAGCGACGCCCAGCCAGTTGGCGGCGATTGTCGACCTGCCGCCGTCGCTGCTCTCGTGGGCGGGCGAGGCCATGCTCAATGACGCCGACGGCTTTTACGGCGGCGATCACAACTTCTATCTCTACGACCAGGGTGCGGCCACAGGGTACGCGTTCTTCCCCGACGACCTCGATTCGTCGCTCGACTACCGTGGTGACGCCACGACCGATCCCATCTACTGGTGGTCCGCGCGGCAGGACGTCAAAGACGTGCTGCAGCCGTACCGGATCGTGGTCGGAGACGACAACCTGCGCGGGCAGTACATCGCGGCGCTCGGCACCCAGCTTCACAACTGGAACGTGCCGCAGATTCAGTCCTGGATCGACACCGCCGCCGCGCAGATCACGGCGGCGGTAGCGGCCGACCCGCACAAGCCCGTCACCACCACGGTCGCCGACTTCCAGGCCGCCGTCGCGCTCGAGCGAAGCGGCATCCAGGCACGCGCCGACTATATGTCGAGCTGGCTGGCCTGTCGCGCGTCCGGCACGGGCGACGACCGAGATGCCGACGGCGTGATCTGGTGTCTGGACTGCCGCGACGACGACCCGACCATCCACCCCGGCGCCCCCGAGATCTGCGGCAACGGCGTCGACGAGAACTGCAACGGTCTCTTCGACGAAGGTTGCCCCTAGAGAACCGAAGAGCGCCCGGCCGGAAAGCAGCAGCCCGGCGGCGCTTCGGGTGAGGGATTTGACGACGGAGCGCGAAGTGACGTACACGGCGAAGCTCCACTTGCCGACCAAGTCGTAGCCCTTTGACTTTTCTACCGAACGGAACAGGTTACGGGTCCGTGATTCACGATGCGATCATCGTCGGCGGAGGGCCGGCCGGCAGCACCTGCGCACGTTTTCTGGTGCAGGGGGGCGCCCGCGTGGCAATCGTCGACCGGGCGGAGTTTCCGCGGGTGAAGCTGTGCGGCGGCTGGATCTCGGCGCCCATCTGGGACGCCTTGGCGCTGGCCCCGCGCGAATATCCGGGCGGGCTCTGGGAGTGGCGCACCTGCCACGTCACCTACGGCGGCCAAAGTCGGGCGATCCCGTGCCACGGCTGGTTCATCCGCCGGGTCGAGCTGGACGATTTCTTGTTGCGGCGGTCGGGCGCCGACCTGCACCTGGGCGTCGCCGTCCAGGACTTCGCGCGCGACGCGGACGGTCTCTGGTCGGTCGGGGGCCTGCGGGCCCGGCATCTGGTCGGCGCCGGCGGGACGCACTGTCCAGTCGCGCGCCGCTTTGCGCCGCCCCGCCCGAGCGGTCCGGTCGGCGTCCAAGAGCACGAATTCCGCGCCGACCCGGCCGCCATCGCGCGCACGCGCGCCGGCGGCGACGGCGAGCCAGAGCTGTTGTTGCACGACGACCTGCGCGGGTATTCGTGGAACGTCCCGAAGACCGACTGGCTGAACGTCGGCTCCGGGACCATCGAGCCGCATGAAGTGCGCGCCGCCTGGCAGAAGGCCCGCACCCACTTTCAAGCGGCCGGCCACGTCCCCGCCGAGGCGGCGGCCGACCTGGAATCGATGAAGGGCCACACCTACTACCTCTTCGATCCGGCGCACCTCGACGGCGCGGCGCCCGCCGCCGCGCGCGCCACCGGCGCCGGCAGCGTCCTTTTGTGCGGCGACGGTCTGGGGCTGGCGCAGCCGCTCACCGCCGAGGGGATCCTGCCGTCGGTGATCTCCGGGCGGACGGCGGCCGAAGCGATCCTGGCTGGCGCCCCCGCGGCATACCCGGCGCGGCTGGCCGCGCACCCGGTGATCCAGGACTACCGGCGCGTGTTCCGCGCGGTGCAGGCTGCCGCCACCCTGGTCCGTCGCGCGCCGAAGGGCGGCGGCGGCACGGCCCCGCGATTCGGCCGCCAGGCCGTTGCGCGTGGCTTCGCCTGGATGTTTTCTGGCGCGCCCCTGCCCGCGCCACGGCTGGTCGACGCCGCGCTGGCCGCCGCCGAGACTTGGACCAAGCGTCGCCACACCAACCTGAGGCCTACATGATCGAACTCGCCCGCAAGCTCGCCGGAACGCTGGACCGCAACCCCGCCGACATCATCCGCGAGGCTCTGGCCTCGGCCGGCATCACCGTCAACGGCGATGCGCCCTGGGACGTGCAGATCAAGGACACGCGTGCCTACGAACGCATGCTCCGCGACGGCACGCTGGGCGTCGGCGAATCGTTCACGGAAGGTTGGTGGGACTGCCAGGCCCTGGACCAGATGATCGTCCGCGCCGTTCACGGGCGCGTCGACAGCGTGCTCGGCAAGAGCTGGGCGCTGCGCGCGCAGGTCGTCCGCGCGCACCTTTTCAACGTCCAGGCCATGCGCGCCTTCGAAGTCGGCGAGCGGCACTACGACGTCGGCAACGATCTTTATCGCGAGATGTTGGGCCCGCGCATGATCTACACCTGCGCCTACTTCAAGGACACCGACTCGCTGGACGCCGCGCAGGAGGCGAAGCTGGATCTGGTGTGCCGCAAGCTGGGGCTGGCCCCCGGCATGCGGGTCCTGGACCTCGGGTGCGGGTGGGGTGGCTTCGCCGCATTCGCGGCCGAGCGCTACGGCGTCTCCGTCGTCGGCTACACGGTCTCGCGCCAGCAGGCTGCCTGGGCGCGCGAGCACCACGCCGCGCTGCCCGTCGAGATCCGCGTCGAGGACTACCGCAACGCGACCGGCCGCTACGACGCCGTCGTCTCGATCGGCCTCATGGAGCACGTCGGCCCCAAGAACCACCGGCCGTACATGGAGCTGGCGGCGCGCCTGCTGAACCCCGGCGGCAAGGTCTTCATTCACACGATCGGGGGCGCCGGCCCGCGCACGCACATCGATCCCTGGTTCGACAAGTACATCTTCCCCAACGCCGCGATCCCCACGCTCGGGCAGCTGGCCACCGCGATGGAAGAGATCCTGGTCCCGGAGGACGTCCAGAACATCGGGCCGCACTACGATCCGACGCTGATGGCCTGGTGGGCCAACTTCGACGCCGCCTGGCCGCGCCTGCGCGCCAAATACGGCGACGCCTTTTACCGCATGTGGAAGTACTACCTGCTGGTCAGCGCCGGCTACTTCCGCGCGCGCGAGCACAACCTGTACCAGATCGTCGCCACGCCCGCCGGCGCGCCCCAGCCCGCCACCGTGCGCGCGAGCTGAGCGCCGTTCACGACAGGCGACGGTGCCTTAGGCCAGCGCCGCAATCGATAGCCGGGGGCGCTTTCGCCACTACGCTATCTTCATGTTCAGCCACCTCCTCAAGGTCCGGTACATCGCGGCCGTCATCGTGGCTCTGGCCGTGTTGGATGCGGTGGCATTTCTGGTGCTTGGCACCAAGTCCGCGCTTCACGGCTACCAGCAGGTGCTGGGCATTCACGGGGGCGGCGCGGGTCGGCCCGGGCTCGAGCTGCTTCACTCGCTGGATTTCCTGTTCGTGTCGCTGGTCTTTCTGGTGCTGGGCCTCTCGATCGCCAAGCTGTTTCTTCTGGGCCCGACCGACGTCGACGATGCTGCCCTGCCGAGCTGGTTGAGGCTCCACAGCATCAGCGAGCTGAAGGTGCTGCTGTGGGAGACCAGCCTGGTGACGATGCTGGTCGTCTCGCTGTCCGAGATGACGGCCAACCTCGACTCTCCCAATCGCACCTGGGCGGTGCTGCTGACGCCCGCGGCGATTCTCCTGCTGGCCATCAGCCTCTACTTCATCAAGAGGAAGGAGTGACGGACCTGCGCCGCCGCAGAACCACCGCCGATGCGGGCGCCCAGGTCAGCGAACCGGGCGTGAGGCTTTGCCGCGCGCAGCGCCGGGCCGGCGCCGGGTCGGATCGCGGTCCGGCTTGGCGCTTCCTTGCAGCGCGATCCGCAGCCGGTCGGTGACGGCGGTACCCGGGTCGGCGCCGCGCGACGGCGAACCGGACCAACGTGTTCGAAAGCGCCTGGCGGACGTCCGGGTGGCGGGCGCGGACGACACTCCGCCTCCAGCCAGGTCGCCCCCAGCTCGTCGTCGTTCAGGTTCGACACGGCGGCCGCCAGCGTCCGCGGCAGCGCCATCAGCAGGCGTCGCCGCGCGTCCGAGCGTTCCGCGGCGCGGGGCGCGTCCGCGATGCTGTCGATGGCGCGGGTCAGATACCTGAGCAGCGCTTCGGGATCGGCCAGCGCCGCCAGCGTGTGCGCATCGGCGAAGACTTCGACCACCACGGCGGCTGCCCCGAATCGCACCTCGCGATCCTCGAGATCGAGCCAGCCCAGGGCCCGGCTCACCAGCACGTCGCCGGGCCGCCCTCGGCGGACGCCCCGCCGGCTTCGCCAGGCCGTCAGGGCGTCCAGCGCGCCAAGCCGAACGTGCGTGCGTTCGTCGGCCGCCAGCGCCGCCAGCGCGCTCCAGGCGCGCTCTTGCTCGCGGCCCGCCTGCAGCAGGGCGGCCCAGCCGTGCGCGGCGGCGACCGGCAGGAACACCGCCGGCTGATCGGGCGCGGCATCGATGTCGCCCAGGTGCGACAGCAGCCGGACGACAGCGCCCGGCGCGGCCGTCTGCGCCGCCATCTCGGCGCCGAACGCCGCCGCCAGCCGGAGGTTCGGCCGCGGCCCGTCGCCGCGGCCCAGCCGGGACAGCAGGTCGTCGAGACGCGCGAACTGGCCCGCCAGGGCGGCGCCCAGCGCGGTCCGGAGCGCTTCGTTCCGCAGACCGTCGTTCGGTGCAGGAGTGGGGGCCATGACGGGCCGGCGGAGTCTATAGCAGGATGCGCCGGCCTCGAATGTGGTAGTTGGGGGCGATGACGTTGATGCCTCCCGGCGACCTGCGGCGCGCCCTGCGCGGCCATGGTCACGCGATGTCCCCGATCGTTCAGGTCGGCAAGCTGGGCGTGACCGACGCGCTCATCAAGCAGGTGAACCAGGCGCTGGCCGACCACGAGCTCATCAAAGTCAAGATCGGCGGCGAGTGCCCGCTGGATCGCCACGCCGTCGCCGACCGCCTCGACGGCGAACCGGGCGTCGACGTCGTGCAGCTGGTCGGCCGCGTCATCCTCCTTTACAAGCGGCACCCGCAGAAACCGCGCTACGAAGGCAAACGCGCCCAGGGCGCCAAGGAACCGGATCGAGAGCCGGCCAAGGCGGCGTCCCGCAAGCGCCCGGCGAAGACCGCTCGCCCGCGTCGCGGCGGCGGCACCCGCGTCAGCGGGCGGTGATCAGCACCGCGGACGCGGCTGGGACCGGCACCGTGATGGTGGTGCCCGCGTGGGCCAGCGTATACGGCGTCTTGGGCGTCCAGGTGCCGTCGGGGGCGACAGGCGCTTCGCCCAAGGTGACGCCGGTCGTCGAGGTCAGCGACGGGCCACGCAGGTAGAGGGCCGTCGCGCTCGATACGGCGGCGCCGATGTCCAGGCTGGCGTTCACACCGGTGCTCGCCTCGCCGTTGACGATGACCACGACCGTCGTTCCGTCGGCCGGCACGACGGTGTAGGCCCGGACGTTTGCGCTGCCGGCCGTCGCCGTCGTGGTCAGCATGTCGCCCGTGCCGATTCGAGACACCAGCAGCATGCCGTAAAACAGCGGGCCAGCGGCGGTCACGCGGCTGTCCACCTCGAGGAGCGGCGAGTACACGAACGGCCTGTCGCAAGAGCTCACGCCGTTGGGGCAGACGTTGCCGTCCATGTTCTGGCCGCCGCCGTGGAAGTTGACCCCGACCGAGCCGTACCCGGCGGTGGTCAACATGAAGTTGACCCCCCACAGCGCGGAGGCCAGCGCGTCGCTGACCCCCTTTTGGCCGTGACTGGAGTAGGAGTTCATCTCGCCCCATCGGAAGCCGCCCGAGATGTTGTTGCTCTGCACCGCGGTCGCCAGCGACTGCGATCCGCTGGCCACGGCGGGATCCAGGTTCATGAGGTTGGCCAGAGTGGCCGTCGCTGTGCCCGCCTGCCCCCGGTAATAGTGATGGGTCACGAGGTCGATGATGGCGCCCTCGCCGTTGATGAACTTCGTCGCGTAGTTGATGTCCTGGTAGACGCCGGGGCCGGCCACCAGCGTGCCGGGGAAGTTGGTGTGGATCGCCTGAGCGTACGAGTGCCAGGTCGTCTCGATGGTGGAGACGTTGTAAAGGTTCAGCTCGTTTCCGATCTCCACGGCCTGCAAGCTGGTCCCCAGCTTGGGAACCACGTACTTGAGCTCGGTGACCGCCGTCGCGGGGGTCGAGCTGCCGCGCATGTTCACCGCGTAGATCGTCTTCCAGTTGGTCGCCGTCAGAAACTGGGCCAGCGCGTCCACCGCGGCGGTGCCGACGTTGGGCGAAGTCGTGCCCGGGGTGACGAACGTGGCGCCTGGAACCCAGACCGAGTTGTTGACGTCGTCGGCGCCGATCCGAACCACGCCGGGGCCAAGCAGCTTGAACATGCCGACCAAGGCGGCGTGCGACGGCACGAAGAAGCCGTCGCTCATGTGCGATTTCTCGAAGCTGAAGCCCGCAAACCCAGCCGGCAGATGTCCCTTGGTCGTGCCGCGCGTGACCTTCACCGTGCCGGTCACCATCGTGCCGGTCAGGGGCGGCGGTGGATTGCTTGCCGCCATGTCCGCGTCCGGGCCCGCGTCGCGAACGCCGCCATCGGGCACGTTCGTGCCCCCGCTGCCGCCGCTGGCGCCGCCCGTGCCGGCGCGCCCGCCCGTCGCCCTGGCGCCGGCCTGCCCGCCGGTTCCGTCCGCGCCACCACCGCCGGCACCCCCGGTCTGACCCGCGCCGCCGGTCCCCGACGTGCCCCCGCTATGGGTGCCGCCAGCGCCGGTGGTTCCCCCGTCGGCGCCGCTGGGCAAGCCGCCGGTGCCGGGGCTCCCCGGCTGGGAACCAGACGATCCACAACCCTGAGCCACCAGCGCACCGCAGGTGGTCAGGGCAAACCACACACCCAGCGGCAGGCGGCCAGGCATGAACCTGCGGCCGCTTTCCAGGGGGGCGTGAAGAGCCATCTGGGTAACTTATGATAGGCAGCCCGTTCATTTCGTTGAATGTGGGGGAAATAATCGCGGCGTCTGCCGTTAAAGACCCAATGTTCCTTCCCCGCCTGATGGCTCAGGCTTCCCGCCTGACGGCGCCGTTGGACGCGCGCTATTTCGAGGGGCGCTTTCCCTTGGGTCTCGTGTTCTTTGTCGGGGTTTTCGACCGGCGCAGATCAAGCCCCTCCGCGACGGCCCGCAACGTCTCCGGTTTGAGCAGGGTCAGTGCGCCCTTTTCGTGGCGCACGGCCCCACTGGCCACCAGCTCGCGCAGGCACTTGTTGATCATCTCACGCGTCGCGCCGACCAACCTTCCCAGCTCCTGCTGCGAAAGCCGCAGCGTGATCCGGATGCTGCCGCGAGGACCTGGAATGCCGAACCGGGTGCCCAGCTCGTGTAGCGTCTTCGCCAGCCGGGTGCGAACGTCCAGCGTCGTCGCGTCTTCCGTTCGCGCGCTCAGCCGCCGGACGTGTCCAGCCATGATTTGCAGCAACCGCAAGCCCAGCGTCGGCATGCGGAGCAACAAGGGGCGAAACGACGCCCGCGGAACGACGAGCAACCGGCAGTGTTCGACCGCGCACACCGTCGCCGATCGCGGCAAATCATCCAGCAGCGCGAGCTCGCCGAAGACCTCGCCTGCTCCGACTACGGACAGCAGGACTTCATCGCCTTCAGGGGCGGTACTCACCACTTTCAGGCGACCTTGGATGACCGTGAACAGCTCCCCGGATGCCTCTCCCTGGTGCACCAGGACCTCGCCACTCGGGCAGGTCCTCTCGCGGGCGAGGTGCGCGATCTGGTCCAACTCGTCGTCGGCTAGGTCGGCAAACAGCCAGACCCGCCGTAGCAGCTGCATCCGCGTGACGTCCGCAGGCATTTCTTTGCGCTCGGGCGAACGATATCACGAGCGGTCCACCAGCCTCCGCCAGCCGTTTCTCCATGATCCAGCGCAGGCGCAGGCGAGCCCGGCGCAGTCGAGTTCCGATCGTCGACATGGGGACGCCGAACCGGGCTGCGATCTCCTCGTACGACAAACCGTCCACGTGACGGAGCACGAACGTCTCCCGCAGGCGGTCGCCCACGTCCGCCAGCGCGGCCAGGACGTCGCTGTTGGTGAGGACGTCGAGGTACGTGGGATCGCTGGGCGGCTCGGCGGCCAGCGCGCAGGCGGTGGTCTCCAGGCTGATCTCGCGGACAGCGATTTTGTGCCGGTAGCGATCCGTGAAAAGGTTCTTCATGATCCGCGTCAACCAGGCGCCGGCGTTGGTTCCCGAACGGAAGCGATGACGTGGCGCGCAGGGCGCGCTCGAGGGTGTCCTGGACCAGGTCCTCGGCCGCCGGCTTCATCCCCCAGCAGCATCTTGGCGTAAGTGAATAGCCGCCGGTGTTGGGCCATCACCTCCCGCCGCACCTCGCTGGCGGGCAACGGCTCCCCGACCTGCGCGTCTACCGGCTGGGCAAAGACCTCACTTGTCATCCCGGTGGCTCCTTTCTAGAGTCCCGGCGACACTAGGGTGACGCTCGCAAACGGGCTGTGAACTCGTTCACTCTGCCCGCCCGTCTCCGTCGACGACGCACTGCCGAACGGATGGGTGGCCGCGGCCGATCCCGGGGAGGACGAACCGATGAAGTACGCGCTGCTTTGCTACAACTCCGAAGAGATCGTCGGCTCCTGGAGCAAGCAGGAGGACGACGCGGTCATGGCCAAGCTCACGGCGGTCAATGATCGTTTGATCCGCCAGAACAAGATGGGGCCGGTGGCTCGGCTGATGCCGACCAGGGCGGCCCGGACGCTGCGAAAAGAGGGCAAGGGCCGCCGGCTGGAGGCTGGTGACCGGCCGCCGATGGTGGTCGACGGCCCCTTCGCCGAGACGAAAGAGCAGCTGCTGGGGTTCTTCGTCGTGGACTGCGCCGACCTGGAAGAGGCGCTGGCGATTGCCCGCGAGCTGGGCGAGGCGAACCCCGGCGGCGCCTACGAAGTCCGCCCGATCGGCTTTTATGAGGCGGGTGCGCCCCTGGCCTGAAGCCGGGGCCCGGACGGCCAGCGAGGCCGGAATTTGTTGAACCCTTTTCCGGCTGCCAAGCTCTCAAGGAGACGGAGGGAGCGTCATGCCGATAGTCCAGGTGACTGAGCAAAACTTCGAAGGGACGGTCCAGCAGGGAATCGTCTTGCTGGACTTCTGGGCCAGCTGGTGCGGGCCCTGCCGGGTGTTCGGGCCGATATTCGAGCAAGCCGCCGAGCGTCATCCGGACGTGGTTTTCGGCAAGGTCGACACCGAGGCCCAGCCGGGGTTGGCCGCGGCCCTCGAGATCCGGGCCATTCCGACCCTGATGGTGTTGCGCGACGGCGTGTTGCTCGGCCGGTCGGCTGGCGCCGTTCCTGCCGCCGCGCTGGACGAGCTGGTCGCCGAAGTGAAGGGGCTGGACATGGACGAGGTGCGGCGCAAGGTCCAGAGCCAGGCCGCAGGCGCAGGCGCCGCCGAGACCACGGGCGACTGATCCTGGCATTCGGCGGATTCCTGGCGGCGCTCGCCGCCGTCGCGTTTGGGGCGATCGTGCCGCTCACGCAACGCGCCGGGCACCAGGTGGGTCCGTTCTTCACCGCGGCGCTGCTCTACGGCGGCGCGTGCGGCTTCGCGGGGATCGCCGTGGTCGCGGGCCGTCACCAGCGCGTGCCACTCCGCCCTGGCGATGCGGGCCGCGTGGCGCTGGTGGCCATCCTGGGCGCGGCCGTCGCGCCGACGCTGCTCGCCTGGGGGTTGCAGCGGGTCACGGGGACCACGGCGGCGCTGCTGCTGAATTTCGAAGCCGTGTTCACGGTGCTGCTGGCGCGGCTGGTCTGGCGGGAGCCCTTCGGCCGGCGCGTCACGCTGGCGCTGGCAACGATGTTTGCCGGCGGCCTCTTGTTGCTGGGCGGAGTCCCTTCGACCTCCGGCTCGGCGTCTGTCTGGCTCTCGGCATCCACGCCTTGGGGCGGAGCCGCCATCGTGCTCGCCACGGTCGCCTGGGCCGCCGAGAACGTCATCTCTCGCCCGCTGGCCGAGCGCGACCCGTTTGCGGTGGTCTTCGCGAAGTCGGCGCTCGGCTGCGCGGTGACCGCCACCATCGCGGTCGCGGCGGGTGACATGCCGGCGCGGGGCTGGCGCGGGCCGTCGCTGATCGCCTGCGGTGCCGTCGGTTACGGGCTCAGCCTGGTTCTGTACCTGCGCGCGCAACGACAGATTGGCGCGGCGCGCACGGCGTCGATCTTCGCGGTGGCGCCCTTCATCGGTGCGATCGCTGCCTGGTCGATGGGCGATCGGGGGGTGACCGCTTCGACAGCCGCCGCCGCCGTCTTGTTCGCGGCCGGCGTGGCGCTGCACCTGACGGAACGGCACCGGCATCGCCATCGTCACGACCAACTGGTCCACGAGCACCCGCACCGCCACGACGACGGCCACCACCTTCACCCGCACGACCGGCCGGTATCGGGCGAGCACAGTCACGAACACCAGCACGACGCCGTCGTGCACGAGCACCCGCACGGCCCGGATCTGCATCACCGCCATCAGCATTGACGGCGTCCGCGCTTCGTTGCCTCATCCGCGGCATGCACGAACGGAATGTGCCCGCAGAAGACCTGCACGCCCGCCTGCGGCTGCGGTCAGGCCTGCAACGACGGCGTGTGCGTCGCGCTGACCTGTGCCCATGGCCTCTGCGGCTGCTCGTGCTGCCCCGAGTTGGGGCCGCTCGGAATCGGGGCCCTCTGGTCGGAGTGACGGGATCGCCGCCTCACCCGTGCCCCGGTCCCATCTCGAACAGCTGGTGCAGCTCGCAAGTGCCCTCGCCGGTGACCGCCAGGAACTTGCGGGTCAGCGCCAGCGCTTCTTCGCGCGACTTGACCCGCAGGATGGCGTAGCCGCCGATGACCTCTTTGGCTTCGGCGAACGGGCCGTCGGTGACCGTCACCTTGGCGCCATCGGCCTGGACGCGGAAGCCCGCCTCCCCGAATGCGATCCCTTCGGTGATGACCAGCCACCCTTCGCGGTGGCCCTCCTCGATCAGTTTGGTCATCGCGGCGATGTGCTCTGGCGTGGGC
The DNA here is from genome assembly GCA_963737345.1 of uncultured Pseudomonadota bacterium. Classification (GTDB taxonomy): domain Bacteria; phylum Myxococcota_A; class Polyangia; order Fen-1088; family Fen-1088; genus JADGRB01. The sequence goes on from CAVTSM010000004.1 coordinate 105,498, forward strand.
GCCGCGTCGGTGGGCTTGTGGGTATAGACACTGAAGTAACGCATCGAATCTCCTGTCCTTGAGAGAGGCGCGGCCGGGGACCATCCCTCGCCCGCCTCCTGACGACGAACCAGCGAGCCGCGGATCGACAGCCCTCGAAAAAAAATCGGCTCCGCGCGGCTGGGCCTGCGCGCGACCTCATCCGGTAGCGCTCCACAGGACCTCATCCGCCGGGGGGACGACGGATCGGGGCCCGACCGCGTCTTTTCGCCGTCACACCGCATCGTTAAGTTGCTGGGCGGTAAGGGAGGTGTTCGATGGCGATGACGACGGCGGATCTTCTGATTGAACGACTGATCGGCTGGGGCGTGGACACGGTGTTCGGCCTCCCTGGCGACGGCATCAACGGGATCTTCGAGTCGCTGCGCACGCGCCAGGATCGAATTCGTTTCATCCAGGTCCGCCACGAGGAAGCCGCCGCCTTCGCTGCCTGCGGGTACGCCAAGTACACCGGGCGGCTGGGCGTCTGCCTGGCAACGTCCGGACCGGGCGGCATTCACCTGCTGAACGGCCTCTATGACGCCAAGCTGGACAACCAACCGGTGCTGGCCATCACCGGTCACACGTTCCACGACCTCATCGGCGCGCACTATCAGCAGGACGTCGACCTCGACAAGCTCTTCGCGGACGTCGCTGTGTTCAACGAGCGCGTGATGGGCCCCGCCCATGTCGTCAACATGGTCGACGCCGCCATCCGCCACGCCATGGGCCGGCGCGGCGTGGCCCACCTGACGATCCCCAAGGACATTCAGGATTGGACCAGCAAGGACGAGGAGCGCTCGAAGGCGAACATCCCGCACCACAGCGGGGGCGACGCCATGATCGACGTTCAGCCGATGCCCGCCCCCGACGAGCTGCGGCGCGCGGCCGAGGTCCTGAACGCCGGGTCCAAGGTCGCCATGCTGGTCGGGCGCGGCTGCCTGGGGGCGCGCGCCGAGGTCACGGCCATCGCCGAGGCGTTGGGCGCGCCGGTCGCCAAAGCGCTCCTGGGCAAGGCGGTCCTTCCGGACGACAGCCCGTACACGACGGGCGGCATTGGCCTCCTCGGGACCGCCCCTTCCGTCGACGCGATGAAGGAATGCGACACGCTGCTGCTGGCCGGCACGAACTTCCCCTACATCGAGTTCCTGCCCAAGCCGGACAAGGCGCGCACCGTGCAGATCGACGTCGACGCCGCGCGGATCGGCACCCGCCATCCCGTCGAGGTCGGCCTGGTCGGCGACTGCGGGCGCGATCCTGGCGGCCCTGCTGCCGCTGCTCGAGCGCAAGAGCGACCGCAGCTTCCTCGAGCGCGCGCAAAAGCGCATGCGCGAGTGGAACGAGCTCATGGAGACGCGCGCCACGCGCGACACGATGCCGCTGAAGCCGCAGGTGGCCGCCGCGGCGCTGGACCGCTGCCTGGCGGACGACGCGATCATCGCCGCCGATTGCGGCACCGTGACCACCTGGGCGGCCCGCCACCTGCGCATTCGCGAGCGCACGCTGTTCAGCGCGTCGGGGTCGCTGGCCACCATGGCCAACGGGCTGCCCTACGCGATTGCGGCGGCCGTCGCCTATCCGGGGCGGCAGGTGGTCGCGGCTTGCGGCGACGGCGGCCTCACGATGCTGATGGGCGAGCTGGCGACCATCGCCAAGTACAAGCTGCCGATCAAGATCGTGGTCTTCAAGAACAACGCGCTCGGCGAGATCAAGTGGGAGCAGCTGGTGATGGAGGGCAACCCTTCGTTCGGCGTCGACCTTCAGCCGATCGACTTCGCGGGGGTGGCGCGCGCCTGCGGCATCCGCGGCTACACGCTCGAACGACCGCAGGATGCGGACGCGATCATGCGCGAGGCGTTCGCGCAACCGGATGCCGCGCTGGTCGAGGCGGTCATCGATCCCAACGAGCCGCCCATGCCGGGGCACATCAACAGCACGCAAGCCTTGAACTTCGCCAAGGCGCTGGCTCGCGGCGACGAGAATCGGTTCGCGATCATCAAGGACGTGCTGGGCGACAAAATCCGCGAAGTGGTCTAGGCCACTCCTGTCGATCGTCGCGCGTGATCGCCGTCCAGCCGGCGGCGATCAGCGCGGCGCCCAGCACCAGGAACGCCACGTCCCACGACAGCTGGTCGTCACCCGGGTGAACGTGGTGAATCTGCAGCAGCTCGTGGTCGATCATCCCCTCGACGACGTTGAAGAGGCCCCAGCCCAGCACCAGCGATCCGGTGAACGCGCGCGTCGAGCGGACGACGTCCGAACGCCCGGTCGCGCGCCACAGCAGCGCCAGACCCGCCACGGTCGTCAGCCAGGTGAAGGCGTGAAACAGCCCGTCCCACACCATGTTGACTTTGAGATTGACGAGGTCGGTGGCTGGCAGCCGCGCCGTCAACATGTGGTGCCACTGCAGCAGTTGGTGCAGCAGGATGCCGTCGATGAACCCGCCCAGGCCGATCCCCAGCAGGGCGCCCGCCGCAACCAGCGGACCGACCCGAGCCGGATGGTCGCTCTCCATCAACCGCGGTCCCGAGAATCCGCGCGGGCGCCGGATATGCGGTGCAGACCGAAGGCGATCGCGGCAAAGATGGCGAAGGGGGCGGCGGTGATCGCCACGTTCGTCCACAGGTGCTGGCCGCAGACCATCTGGTGCACCAGCCTAGAGGTGGGGCAACCCGGGCACGCCGTCGCGGGCCGCGAGATCGATCAGCACCACGATCATGGCCACCAGCTGCGACGCGACCCGCATCCCTCTCTCCTTGTCGACCGCCTGTGAAGTTGGGGTCCCGCGCACACGGAGCAAGCGCGACCGGCTGGGCGGCTCACCGGTTCCCGAGGAACCAGGCCAGGGTCCTAGGCGGACTTCGCAACTCGACAGGACTGTCAGGCGCGGGCGCGCCGGCGGTAGAGGACCAACCCCGTCGCCGCCGCGAAGGCACCCGCGGACGCGCCCAATGAGGCATGAACCGTGAACAGGCTGCCAGCCAGGCCGACGGTGACGCCGCTGAAGGTGCGCAGCCCGGCGGAGGCCATGTTGAAGAGGCCCAGCACCCGCCCGCGCGACATGTCGGGCGCCTGCATCTGCACCAAGGTTTGCGCCATGCTGCTGAAGGACAGCTCGAAGAAGCCGGCCGCGAACAGCAGCGGCAGCGCCATCAGGTAGGTTCGCGCGAACGCGAACCCGAACAGCGCCGCCGCCCACAGCATGGCCAGCTTCATCGCCGCGGTCGCGCTGGTGCGCACGAGGCCGCCGCGGGCCTCCAGCAGAAATCCCGCCAGCAGCGCGCCGGCGGCGTCGGCCCCCAGCAAGAGCGTGTACGCCACGCCGGGATCGCCATGGCCGAGGTCGTGCGCGAACCCCGGCATCTGCGCCTGATAGCTGTTGCCCACGAAGAAGGACGCCGCGCCCGCCAGCAGCACCATCGCGCCAATCACGGGAAAAGCGCGAATCTCGCGAACGGTCTGGACGATGTCGCTCAACCCGCGGACCCTTTGACGCTTGAGCCCGGCACCCTCGCCGCGGAAGCGCCGGCCGTAGGGGGCCGCGATCAACCAGACGAACAGCGGCAGATAGAAGAGGGCGTTGAGGAAGATTCCGCGCGTCGGTCCCGCCGTCAGCATGATCAAGCTGCCCACCCCAGGGCCGACCAGCACGCCCAGATACCGTGCGCTGGCGTTCAGCCGCACCGCGCTGGCCAGGGCCGCTGGTCCGACGATGTCGTAGAGCAGCATCTGGCTGGACGTGATCCAAAGGACGCCCGCGCAGCCGTGCAGGATCAGCAGCACCATGGCGTGCCACATCCGCAGCGTGCCCGTGATGAAGAAGTAACCCCACCCCAGCGACGCGCCCATGAACATCAGCGCGCCCGCCTGGATGAGCCGCCGCGAGTCGAAGCGATCATTGAGCGCGCCGACCGCGACCGAGAATAGCAAGTACGGCAGCCAGTGCGACACCACCGCGAATCCTCCCAGCGCGGCCGAGTGGAACTTCTGGAAGGCCAGCCAGTAGCTGATCACGTGCTCGATGTTGTCCGCCATCATCGTCAGCGTGAAGGTCGTGAGGTACAGGCGATATCCGGGAACCTGTAGAGCTTCGAACGCGCGGCGGGGTGGAGCGTCAGGCGTCATCCCGGTCGTCGTATCAGGTTGAGCCGGGCGATTCGACCTCATTGCGAGGGTAATGTTGCTAGACTGGGAATCCTGGGGGGGTGGAAAGGGCGCCCCGTGTGACCGGAGCTAGCAACGACTGGACCGACATCTCCCGCATCCTCACTGCCAGCCTCGACGCGATCTCGGAGGGCGTCCAAATCATCGGGTTCGACTGGCGCTACCTGTATTTGAACGAGGCCGCGTGTCGCCAAGGCCGCCGCACGCGCGTCGAGCTGTTGGGCTGGCGCATGACCGAGGCCTACCCGGGGATCGACGAGACGTTGTTGTTTCGGGACCTCGAGGTCTGCATGCGCGAGCGCGTCTCGCGCCGGCTGACCAACGAGTTCAATTACCCAGACGGCGCCCGCGCGCTTTTCGAGCTGCGTGTGGAACCGTGTCCCCAGGGACTGGTCCTGCTGTCGGTCGACGTGACCGAGCACCGGCAGCTGGAGGCGCAGCTGCGACACGTCCAGAAGATGGACGCTGTCGGCAAGTTGGCCGGCGGCGTCGCACACGACTTCAACAATCTGCTGACCGCCATCCATGGGTTCACGACGTTCGCGCTGGAGGCCGTCGGCCCTGCGCACCCGTGCGCCGAGGATCTGCAGGAGGTCCTGGCGGCGGTCGAACGGGCGACGGGCTTGACCGGTCAGTTGCTGGCCTTCTCGCGTAACCAGCCGGTGACGCCCAGGGTCGTCGACGTCAACGCCGCGGTCTCATCGATGGACCGCTTGCTGCGCCGCCTGCTGGGCGAGGACGTCGACGTCGTGACTCACCTGTCCCAGGACTCCTGGCCCACCGTGATCGATCCAGGGGCGTTCGAGCAGGTGCTGGTGAACCTGGCCGTGAACGCGCGCGACGCGATGCCGAACGGCGGCAGCTTGACCATCGAAACGGCGAACATGACGGTCGACGAACCGTACCGCACCGCGCACGGGGGCGACATCGCCACCGGCGACTACGTCGTCATCGCCATCAGCGACGAGGGCACCGGAATCGACCCCGCGACCCAGGAGCACATCTTCGATCCGTTCTTCACGACCAAGCCGCCCGGGCGCGGCACGGGGCTGGGCCTATCCACCTGCTACGGGATCGTCCGACAGGCCGGCGGGTACATCTGGGTCTACAGCGAGCCGGGGCAGGGGGCGACGTTCAAGATCTTCCTGCCCCGCAGCGGGGTCAAGGCGGCGGTGGCCCCCCCGGCGCCGCATCACGTGCCGCGCGGCGGGCCAGAGACCGTCCTCTTGGTCGAAGACGACGCCCAGGTTCGCACCGTCATCGCCCGGGCGCTGACGGCGGCCGGCTACCAGCTGGCCACCGCCAAGGACCCCGCCCAGGCGAAACAGATCGTCAGTGCCGGGGCGCGGCAGATCGACCTGCTGGTCACCGACATCACGATGCCCGGGGGCAGCGGCCAGGATCTGGCGGCGCAGCTTCAACGGCAACTGCCGGGGCTTTTGACCCTGTATATCTCCGGGTATACGGAGACCACCCTGTCACGACGCGGAGCGTTGTCGCCGGGCTCGGCGATGCTGGCCAAGCCGTTCAACGCGCGCGTCCTGGTCGAAAAGGTCCGCGAGGTGCTGGATGCAGGCCGCAGCGCCCGGAGCTGACTCGGCCGCTGGCGAGGCGGTCTGTCCAGGAAAGAACTATTGCGCGGCGGGGGGTTGCCTCCGGTATGGGGATGTACAACTAAGAAGACACCCGAGCGCGGCGGCCCCGTCGAGCTTCGGCCCCACGTGGAATGGACGCCGCCGAAAAAAAGGACAACCCTAGAGCCAGGGAAACGTCCTTGTCCCGTTCGACAAAATCGGCGAGCCGTTCCTCGGGTTCGATAGAGCCGCCGGCGCCGCGCGACCCGAACCGCGTCGTTTCGCTGCTGCGCGAGAGCGACGACCGGTTCCGCGTCCTGGTCGACAGCATCCGCGACTACGCCATCTTCATGCTCGACCCCGCCGGCCGGGTCGAGACCTGGAACACGGGCGCCGAGTTGGTCAAAGGCTACAAGCGCGCGGAGATCCTCGGCAAGAACATGGACGTGTTCTACACGCAGGAAGACCGGGATCGTGGCCTGCCCGCGATGCTGCTGGCCGAGACGGAACGCGAAGGGCGGGTCCAGCACGAGGGATGGCGCATCCGTAAGGATGGCACCCGATTTTGGGCCGAGGTCGTCATCACCGCGCTGCGCAGCGACGAGGGAGAGCTGGTTGGTTACGCGAAGGTCACGCGCGACCTGACCGAGCGGCGACGGCTGGAGGACGAGCGCCTCCGCCGCGCGAGCGCCGACGAGCGCTTCCGGGTCATCGTCGACAGCGTCAAGGACTACGCGATCTTCATGCTGAGCCCGACCGGGCACATCGAGACCTGGAACCGCGGTGCCGAGCTCATCAAGGGCTATCACGCCAGCGAGATCATCGGAAAGCGGATCGACGTCTTCTACCCTCCGGCCGACCGCGCGCGCGGCAAGCCGGACTACCTGCTGGGCCTGGCGGTTCGCGACGGCCGCGTCGAAGACGAAGGCTGGCGTGTGCGGAAGGACGGCACGTTGTTCTGGGCCGACGTCGTCATCACCGCTCTGCGCTCCGACGACGGGGCTTTGTTGGGGTTCACCAAGGTCACGCGCGACCTGACCCTGCGGCGGGCGGCTGAAGAAGACCTGCGGCGAAGCGAGGAGCGGTTTCGGCTGCTCATCGACTCGGTCGAGGACTACGCCATTTTCATGCTGGATCCGCTGGGACGGGTCGCGACCTGGAACGTCGCCGCCGAACGGATCAACGGATACGCGTCCAGCGAGATCATCGGCCAACACTTCTCGGTGTTTCGTCTGCCCGAAGAGGCCGCCGCCGGGCGTTGCGAGGTCGAGATCGAGATCGCCACGCGAACCGGCAGATTCGAGGAAGAGGGCTGGCGTATCCGCAAGGACGGCTCGCGGTTCTGGGCAAACGTCATCATCACAGCCATCCATGACAAGACCGGCGCGTTGCTTGGTTTCGCCAAGGTGATCCGTGACCTGACCGAGCGCCGGCGGCTGGACGAAGAGCGGCTACAACGCGTGCGCGCCGAGGAAGCGCTTCGGATCCGGGACGAATTCTTGTCGATCGCGTCCCACGAGCTGAAGACCCCGCTGACGTCCTTGCAGATCGAGCTGTATTCGATGCGCGAGCGCCTGGAGGGGCGAGAGCCTGAAGACTGGCTTTCCAGGAAGCTGGATCGCGCCGCGCGCAACGCGGATCGGCTGTCCGGCCTCATCGATACCCTGCTGGACGTGGCCCGGATCGCGACCGGGCGCCTGACTCTGAAGCCCGAGCGGTTCGACCTGGCGGAATCGGTTCGGCTGGTCATTGACGGCATGAAGGGGACCGCCACCCGGGCCGGGTGCGACCTGGTCTTCGAGCGCGCCAGCCCGGCGGCGGTCACGGGCAAGTGGGACCGGCTGCGCATCGAGCAGGTCGTGATGAACCTGTTGTCGAACGCCATCAAGTACGGCGCCGGGTACCCCGTGACCGTGAGCCTGGAGGTTCAAGGCCGCGAGGCGGTGGTGCGGGTGAGCGACCACGGCCCGGGCGTGGCTGAGAAGGACCTGGGCCGGATCTTCGAGCGTTTCGAGCGTGCGGCGCCCATGCGTCACTATGGCGGCCTGGGGTTGGGCCTTTACGTGTCGCGCGAAATCGTGCGCGGCGAGCACGGCACGATTGGCGTGCGCAATCTTCCCGAAGGGGGAGCCAGTTTCGAAGTCCGGTTGCCGATGGTGGGGGCGGGCGATCTGCCGCCCGAGGGGACAGCGCCGCGGGCCTGAGGTGGGTGGAGGTCAGACGTGGAGCTCGTTGCACTCGCCCCTAGCATCCCCGAACGGGACGGCGCCGAAGAACTGAAGGCGCTGCGAATTCTTTACGACGCCAGCCGCGCGCTGGCGGCGTGCGGCGACGTCGAAGACGTGCTGCAGCGGGTGCTGGACGCAACTTTGTCCCTGCTGCATGCCGAAAAGGGCTTCGTGGAGATGATGGATCGCGCCGACGGGCGGCTGCGCGTGGTCGGGCAGCGCGGATATTCGGCGACGCTGGCCGCTCGATTGCGCCTGTTGCGGGCAGGGGGCGCGCTGGCGGGCTCGGGGCCGCACACCCGCACGATCGTCGAGGACGCGCACAGCCAGGCGAGCCTCGCCGGCGAGCGTTCATTCGTGCGGGAGGCGGGGGTACGCGGGCTGCAGTCGACGCCCATTTACAGCCGCGACGTCGAGTTGATCGGCGTCGTGTCGACGCAATACGCGGACGCGCGGCGGCCGCGCGACGCCGACCTGGGTTTTCTCGATTCCCTGCTGGACCACGCGGCCCGATTCGTCGAGCGGCTGTGGTGCGAGCAGGCCTGGCGGGAGAAAGAGCGTCGGACCGACGCGCTGCTCGCCCGCCTGGACCCCGCCCTCCACGGTGGGGTCTCGCCGGGCGCTAAGTGCGTCCGTCGTGTGCTGGTCGTGGACGACAACGAGGATGCGGCGAACATGTTGGGAGAATTGCTGGAGGACGCGGGGCACGAGGTTCGGGCGGCTTACACCGGCACGGAGGCGTTGCGCGCCGCCGAAACGTTCCGGCCGGACATCGTGCTGTTGGACATCGGCTTGCCCGACATGGACGGGTACGAGGTTGCGCGCCGGTTGCGGACCGGCCGAGCGCGGGGCGCGAAGATCGCGGCGCTGACCGGCTGGGCTCAGCCGCGCGACGTGAATCGCTCAGAGGCGGCCGGAATCGACGTTCATCTGGTCAAGCCGGCCAGCCTGCAGGCGATCGAGGACGTCATCGATTCGGTCGAGCCGCGCGACGCCGATGGCCGATTCGGGCTGGAAGATCTGCCCGAGGTCGAGGCCGACCAGCGACGAAAGCGCGCCTCCGCACCGCGCCGGGTGATGGTCGTGGACGACGACGACGACATCCGCGAGAGCCTGATGGAGTTCCTGGAGGAGCACGGGTTCGAGCCGGTCGGCGCGCGGGACGGCTTCGACGCGTTCGAGAAGCTGGGAGCCGGCGATCCTCATCCCTGCCTGATCATCCTGGACCTGATGATGCCCAAGATGGACGGCCGCACGTTCCGGCACAAGCAACTCGAGCGGGCATCGCTGGCCGAAATTCCAGTGGTGGTCATCTCGGCCTACCGGGATGTCGAGCAAAACGCGCGCGATCTGAACGCCGTCAACTGGCTGCCCAAGCCGCTGAACCTACCCGCGCTGCTGCAAGTCGTCCGCGAAGCGTGTGCCGACGCCTGAGCGGCAGCGCGACGTGAGAACGTCGGCCGCCGGTGTTAGAGTTGGCGGCCATGACAACTCCGCAACGCGTTTGCCTGGTCGTGCTGGACGGCTTCGGGGAGCGCGCCGAGCAAGACGGTAACGCGATCCGGCTCGCGAAGACGCCCGCCTTCGACCGCATTTACAAGACGTCTCCCTGGACCTTGATCGGCGCCTCCGAGAACGACGTCGGGCTGCCCAAGGGGCAGATGGGAAACAGCGAGGTGGGCCACCTCAACCTCGGGGCCGGCCGCATCGTGTATCAGGACATCGTTCGCATCGACAAGGCGATCGAGACCGGGACGTTCTACGAGAACCCCGTGCTGGTGAAGCTGGTCGAGGCTGCCAAGGCCAGCGGCGGAACGCTGCACCTGTTCGGTCTGACCAGCCCCGGCAACGTTCACGCGGCGCTCGAGCACGCCTACGCGGTCTGCGAGCTGGCCAAGCGGCATGGGCTCACCAAGGTGGTCTGGCACGCGTTCCTCGACGGGCGCGACACCCCGCCGCGTTCGGCCCCCGGTTACCTGCGGCAGGTCGCCGACAAGCTGAAGGCGATCGGCGTCGGCGAGCTGGCCTCGGCCGTCGGGCGCTATTTCGCCATGGACCGGGACAAGAGGTGGGACCGGCTGGAGATGGCGTGGAAGATGCTGACCCGCGGCGAGGGCCAGCTGGTCGACGACCTGGCGGCCGCCGTCGAGCAGGGGTACGCGGCGGGCGGGGCCGATGGCAAGGGGCTGACCGACGAGTTCGTGACGCCGCTGGTCCGCAAGGGGCTGGACGGCAAGGCACGGGCGGTCATCAAGGACGGCGACGCCTGCTTCTTCTTCAACTTCCGCGCCGATCGCGCGCGGCAGCTGACCCTCGCGCTGCACGCGGGCGACGATGCCTTCCCGTACTTCGATCGTGGGCCACGCCCCAAGCTGGCCGCCTTCGCGACGATGACCCAGTATGACTCCAAGGTCGGCGTCCCGGCGGCGTTCCCGCCCCAGAGCCTGCAGATGATCCTGGGCGAGGTCCTGTCCAAGCATGGCATCTCGCAGCTGCGCACGGCCGAGACCGAGAAGTACGCGCACGTCACCTATTTCTTCAACGGCGGCATCGAGCAGGCGTTTGCGGGCGAGGAGCGGCGGCTGGTGCCGTCCAACCGCGAGGTCGCCACCTACGACCTGGCGCCCGAGATGTCCGCCGCGCCGGTGACCGACGTGGTGGTCGATGCGCTCAAGCCCGGCGGGCCGACGTTCATCCTGGTCAACTACGCGAACCCCGACATGGTCGGCCACACCGGCAAGCTGGATCCCGCCGTGCATGCGATCGAAGCCGTGGACAAAGCGCTGGCCCGGATCGTCGACGCGGCGGCGGCCGGCGGCGCGACGGTCTTCATCACGGCGGATCACGGCAACTGCGAGACGATGATCGATCCGAAGACCGGCCAGCCGCACACGGCGCACACGATGAACCTGGTGCCGTTCATCGCGGTCGGCGCGCACGCCGCCGGGCGCAAGCTGCGGAAGGGTGGCCGCCTCGCCGACGTGGCGCCGACGATCTTAGAGGAGATGGGGCTCCCGCAGCCGGCCGAAATGGATGGCCAGAGCCTGTATGCGAGCAAGGAGAAATGAGCATCGGCAAGCGCCTGATCGACCTCGCGCGATCCGAGCTGAACTCGCTGCTCGAAAAGGCCGGGCGCACCGAGGATGAGGACGACCGGCGCAGCGGCAGGGTGCGCGGCGACGTCGGGACGATGTCCGACGAAGAGCTCCAGGGCGAGATCGAGCGGCGCCGTCAGGCGCGTGAAGAGGTCGAGCGCGCCACGTCAGGCGGACGGCCGCCGCCGGGCGCGTCCCGTCCCGATCGGACGTCTCGGGAATCCTTTCGTGAGCATTCCGCGCCGCCCCGCCGGACGGCGGCCGCCGACGAGGCGCTGCGGCGCGCCTATGCCGCCCTGGAGGTCCCCGCGGGGTCGGACTTCGAGACGGTCAAGCGGTCGTACCGGCGGCTGATGCGCAAGTATCACCCCGATTTGAACACCGGCTCCCGCGAGAAGCAGGCGGCCGCCACCGACCTGGCCCAGCGCCTCACCGAGGCATACAAGACGCTGGAAAAGCAGCTGCGCAGATAGCGGGCCCGCATTGACCACCGCCGCCGAGACGACGGCTCCGTCGCCAGCTCTCAAGGACCTCGTGCCGCCGCCCGGCGCGGGCCCGGACGAGATCCTCACGCGTTTCGTCACCTACGCGACGGGATCCGGCCTGACCCTGTACCCGGCACAGGAGGAGGCCTTGCTGGAGTTGATGGCGGGCAAACACGTCGTGCTGAACACGCCGACCGGGTCGGGCAAGTCGCTGGTCGCGGCGGCTCTGCACTTCAAGGGGCTGGCCGAGGGAAAGACCTCCGTCTACACGTCGCCCGTCAAGGCGCTGGTCAGTGAAAAATTCTTCGACCTTTGCCGCCTCTTCGGGCCCCAGCAAGTCGGCATGTTGACGGGGGACGCCAGCATCAACCGCAACGCGCCGATCGTCTGCTGCACCGCCGAGATCCTGTCGAACATGGCGCTGCGCGACGCGGCCACCGCCGACTACGTCGTGATGGATGAATTCCACTATTACGGAGACCGGGAACGGGGGATGGCCTGGCAGGTGCCGCTGCTCTGCATGCCGCGCACGACCTTCCTGCTCATGTCTGCGACGCTCGGCGATGTGACGACCGTCACCGAGGGGCTGGTCGACCTCACCGGCCGCGAGGTCGCGACGGTGCGCGGGCGGGAGCGCCCGGTCCCCCTGGAGTTCGACTACCGCGAGACACCGCTGCACGAGACGATCGCCGAGCTGGTCACGCAGGGGCGGGCGCCCATCTATTTGGTCAATTTCACCCAGCGCGCCGCCGCCGAGGAGGCCCAAAACCTGATGAGCGTCGACGTCTGCTCGAAACCCGAGAAAGACGCGATCCGCGCCGCGCTGGAGGGGACGGACTTCGACACGCCCTATGGCAAGGAGATCCAGCGCTTCGTCCGGCACGGCATCGGCTTGCACCACGCGGGCCTGCTGCCGAAGTACCGCCTGCTGGTCGAGCGGCTGGCGCAGCAGGGCTTGCTGAAGGTCGTCAGCGGGACCGACACGCTGGGCGTGGGCGTCAACATCCCGATTCGCACCGTCTTGTTCACGCAGCTCTGCAAGTACGACGGCGAGAAGACGGCCATTCTCGGCGTCCGCGAGTTCCTGCAGATCGCGGGCCGTGCCGGGCGCAAGGGCTTCGACGTGCGGGGGTTCGTGGTCGCGCAGGCGCCGGCCCACGTGGTCGAGAACAAGCGATTGGCCAGCAAGAAGGCCGCCGGCAAGAAGGTGGTCATGCACAAGCCCCCGACGCGCGGGTTCGTGCATTGGGATCGCGGCACCTTCGACCGGCTGGTCAACGGAACGCCAGAGCCGCTGGTGTCGCGGTTCGAAGTCACGCACGGCGTGCTGCTCAACTGCCTGCAGTCGCGCTCGCCCAAGGGCGGCTATCGGCGCCTCGTCCAGATCATCGGCCGCTCGCACGGAGGTCCGCGTGACAAGCGCGCCGAGCGGCGGCGCGCGGCCGCCTATTTTCGGACCTTGCGCCGCGCGAAGCTGGTGAACGTGGTGACCAGCGAAACCTCCCGCGGGCCCATCGTCGAGGTCAGCCCAGAGCTGCAGCGCGACTTTTCGCTGAACCAGACCTTGTCGCTTTACCTCCTGGAAGCGCTGGCGGTGCTGGATCGCGACGCGCCGACCTACGCCGTCGATGTGCTGACGCTGGTCGAAGCCATCGTCGAGGACCCCGAGCCAGTCCTGCGCCGCCAGCTGGACCTGCTCAAGGACGAAAAGATGGCGCAGATGAAAGCCGACGGCGTCGAGTACGACCAGCGGATCGCCGAGCTGGAGGCGCTCGAATGGCCGAAGCCAAATCGAGACTTCATCTACGCGACGTTCGACGACTTCGCCGCGCGCCACCCCTGGGTCGGCCAGCAGAACGTGCGCCCCAAGTCGGTGGCCCGCGCGATGTACGAGGCCTGCGCGGCTTTCAACCAGTACGTTCGCGATCTGGGCATCGAACGCAGCGAGGGCATCTTGCTGCGGTATCTCTCGCAGGTCTGGAAGACCCTCGAGCAGACGGTGCCGCTGGCGGCGCGCACCGACGAGCTGCTGGACGTGCTGGCGTACCTCGGTACGCTGCTGCGCGACGTCGACTCCAGTCTGCTCGACGAGTGGGAGTCGCTGGCCGACCCCACGCGCCGCCGGTCGCGCCCGGCGCGCGACACGACCGTCTCCGTCGATCCGGCGGCAGAGCGACGGTCGGCGGTGGCCGTCATTCGCGCCGAGCTGCACAAGCTGGCCGCCGCGCTGGCTCGCCGCGACCACGCGGCCGCCGCCCGCCTGGTGGGCGCCGGCGATGCCGAGCCCTGGACACCAGAGCGGCTGGCGGCGGCGATGGCGCCGTTCTGGGCCGAGCACCAGCTCCTGCTCGTCACGCCCGAGGCCCGGCGTCCCGATCGCACCCAGCTGGACGAGCTGGAGCCGCACCGGTTTCGCGCCCAGCAGACGCTGGTCGACGGCGACGGGGACGACGACTGGTCGATCGAGTGTCGCGTGGACCTGGAACGGCAGCGGGCCGACGGCGAGCCGCTGCTGCAGCTGATCCGGATCGGCGTCTGACCGTTACGGCGCGACCGACAGCGGGCTGCCGGGGCGCAGATCGGTGGGCGGATCGACGATCACGCGATCCCCGACGCGCAGGCCGTCGCTGACCAGGGCCTCGTCCCCGAGCTCGGCCAGGGTCACCTCGCGCGACTCGCTGGTGCCGTCGGGACCGGCGATCCAGACCGCCCGCCGCTCGCCGTCACCGACCAGAGCGCCAGCCGGCACCGGGAACACGCTTTCGAAGCGCCGGCGCGACAATCGCAACGGCTGGCCCGAGACCAGCCCGACGTCTCCGGGCAGCGCCACCTCCAGCGGCTCTTTCAGCGGCTCTTCCAGCGGCTTTTCCAGCGGCTCTTCGGCGGCAGCCCTGGAAGGCATCCGGTCGCAGTCGACGAACCGCGGGCCGACCTGCGCTTCGAGCGGGCTCGAATCGACGGCGGTGACCGGCCGGCCCGGGCGGCGAACCGGCTCGTTCGACGCCCGGGGCGCCAGGCCGATGACCTCGACGCGGCAGAAGTCGAGCGCCGCGAACACGGCGCGGTCGGCGGGATCCAGCTGGAAGGCCCCTCGCAAAAGGCGGCTCTTGAGCTTGGCAACGGTCGCGCCAGGCGCGACGGCCGCCCCGACCTTGGCCAGGGTCTCGACGATTTCGCCCGGCTCGGGCGCCACGAGCGTGTAGCGGGCCAGTGCCGCCTGGGCTTCGGCGACCAGGCGCTCTTTCTCAGCCAGCATGACGGTCGCGTGGTGAGCGGCGGCGGTGTTGCCGACGGCCTGCATCGCGTCCCGCACCTGCTTGTAAAATCCCACGCGCGACCGGTGATGCTCCAGCGCGGCCTCGATCGGCGCGGCGGCCTGCAGCTTGCCGATGACGTCGCCCGCCCTGACCTCGGTTCCCGACGGAAGTAGCTCGACCAGGTGCCCCGCCGTCGAGAACGACAGCGCCAGCATCTCGGCGGCGGTCACCTGGCCGGAGCGCTCGAACCAGCGGTAGACGGCCGCCGGTGCCGGGGTCAACACGTGAACGTGGGCGGCCTGAGGCGCCGGCGCGGGTTTCTGCTTTTTCCAGTACCACAGCGCCGCTGCGGCCGCTGCGGCCGCCAGCAGCACGCCGATCACGACCGGCGCGCTCGAGCGGCGCGTCGGCTCCCCGCTCTTGGGGGCGTCAGCCGTGAAGGCGGCCATGACGACGGCCTCGGGCGCCGGTGGCTGGCGCCGCTCGGACACGCCGGGCGGGGGCGGCGCGACCGTCGGCGCGGGCACCCCCGGCAGGTGAACATCTTTGGCCGGCTCGCCGCCCGCCGGCGCCGCGCCACTCGCCGGCTCGCCGTCCAGCGCCAGCGCCCAGGCCGGTGTCGTCTCCGAACCCCGTTCGGTCGGCGCATTTGGGGGCGGGGGCATGACCGCCCGTTCCACCGTGGGTGGCTCGGCAGTCGGCGCAGGCGGACGGTCATCGAACTCGTCCAGCGACACCCGAACCGTCGGCTCATCACCGACATGGGACAGCAGCGACGGCAGCGGGGTAACCGGCGACGGCGGCGGGGTGACAGGGGACGGCGGCGGGGTAACGGGCGAGGGCGGCGGCGTGCTGTCCAAGATCGGCATCCGCGCCGGCATCGGCGTCCGCTCCTGGGCGCCCAGCATCGCGGCATCCGGGACGAACTGCGCGGTCTGCGCGCTCTGTGCGGTCATCCACTCGTCAGCGGGATTTTCTCCCGACTCGCCCGCGGCGGGCTCCTTCGGGATGGGAACTTCCAGGGTCGTCGCCGCGTCCGCTTCGAGGAATCCCAGCTCGCCCAGCCGCGCGGCGAACTCGTTCACGCCGTCGGCGGTCAGATCGGCACCGAAGGCCTGCGACGCCCAGCTGAGCACGCCGTCAATGGACTGGCCGTTCAACTGGATCGCCAGCTGGTACTCGAAGTCGTAAAAGCGAAAGCTGGTGCCGGTCCGGGGATCGCGGACGTCGACGCAGGGGACACCGTCCGCCTCGACGGGGGACGTGGCCAGGTCCTGCCGGAAGCGGGGGCTGGCGTCACTCATTCGCGGCCCCGAGCTTACAGGCCCCCTTCGGCCGCGAGCAACATATAGTGCCGGCCCCGCTGCGATGCGCGACATCCCCCCGCCCGACCCCGCCTTCCTTTATCGAGCCGGCATCCGGATCGCGGGCACCGTCGTGACCTGCGACGGGTCTGCCGCGTCGGATCTGGTGTTCCTGTCACACGCCCCGGTCCTCTCCGCGCATCGCCGGGGCGGGCTGCCGCGGTTGGGAAGCGGCAACAGGCGTCGCCAATTGTTGTCGACGGACGCCACCCTGACGTTGCTGGGACCGGTCGGAGCGCGGCTGCGCCCGCACGCGCTGGTGGCTGCCCTTGGCCGGCCGTTCGCGCTGGGTGACCTGCGGCTCGAGCTGTTCTCGTCCGATCACCTCCCCGGCGCGGCGTCGCTGCTGTGCGAACAGGCCGGGCGGCGCCTGCTTTACGCAGGTCCAACCGGCGACGGCGCCGACCTGCGGGCGGCGGATGCGGTCTGCGTCGACGCGCGCTGGGCGGCGGCTGACCTCGAGCTGCCGGACAGCGCCGCCGCCCGCGCGGCGTTGCTCGACGCTTGCCGCCACGGTGACGCCGGCCTCGCGCCCGTCCTGCTGGTCGATCCGCCCGGCCTGGCGCCGGTGATCGCCCAGGGCCTGGTGGAAGCGGGCCTGTCGACCCGCACCCATCGAAAGATCCTGGAAGCTCTTGCCGTCTACCGTCAGGCGTTGGGACTGGTGCGCCCCAGCGCCGTCCTGCAGCGGTTTTCGGGGCGTCTCGCGCCGACTGAGCTGCTGCTTTGGCCAGCCGGCGTGCCGGTTCCCGCGCAAGCTAGCAAATCTGGCGTCCGGCGGACCCTGTTGGTGGGGCCCGACGCCCCGCGACAGGCGGTGCGGCAGCGCGTGGGTGCGACCGATGGCGTCGCCTTTCCGTTCGGGGCCGATGCCGCGCGCCTGATTCGATATGTGGCGGCCACCGGCGCATCTCAGGCGGCCTTGGTTGGGGCCCCGGACGACCATCTGGCCGATCTCCTGAGGGCCCGCGGCGTCACCGCCTACCGGCTGGGACCACCGCGGCAGATGCCGCTCTTCGGGTGAGGGGTGGCGAAACCGGGCCGTTCACGTTGTCTCTTCCGGTTCTATGGAGTTAAATTTCACCCGTGTTCAACCTTGGAATGGGCGAGATCACCGTGATCTTGCTGCTTGCCCTGATTGTTCTCGGGCCCTCGAAGCTGCCTGACCTGGCAGCCGGGCTGGGTAAGATCATTCGCGACATCCGTAAAGCGACCTCCGACGTGAAGAACGAGATCATCTTGGACGAGTCGTTCCGCAAGCCTTTCGAGGAGCTGCGGGACGCCGTCACGCTCCCCCCCGAAGAGCTCAAGCGTCGCGACCAGATGCGCAAGAACATCGAAGAGGCGCTCAAGCGCTCGCAGGAAGAAGAGGCCGCGCGCCTGGCCGCCGCCGCGCTGGCGCCTGCGGACGACGAAGCCGCCGCCGCGCTGCCTGAGATGCCCGTCGAAGCGCCCGCAGCGGCCCCGGAAGCCGGCGAGGTCGAGGCTGTGGTTTCGCCAGTGACAGCCCCCGCCGGAACGGTGGCCCGACCGCGCCCCGCCGACGTGGCATCCGCCGCGCCGATCGCCAGCCACGCGACGGCCGCGCATCAGCCCCCGCCGGCACCGCCGGTCAGCAGCGGCCCACGCGTCGTTCCGCCGGTCTCCAGTCTGGACGGCGACCGCGCCAATGTGACCCAAGCGTTGTCCGAGGCGGATCTGCTGGCCAGCGTCCCCCCGCCGGCGCGCCGGCTCACGCCGCCGCCGTTGCCTGGTCTGAGCCGGCCACTCGGCGGCAGGGCTGCGCCCCCGCGACCGACACCGGCCGCGCCCAGCCCGACCGCGAGTCCGAACGCGACCCAGGTGTTGTCCGAGAACGACCTGCTTCCGCCCAGCGGCGACGCAGGCCCCGCCGGGAGTCCGCGGCCACTGGTTCCCGACCCGAAAAAGACCTAGGCCCCACCGCCGTGGTTCAGTACGCCACGGCCTCGACACGCCTCGCGCAGGAGACCCCACCTGACCACCACCGACGAACCGGATAGCGCCGACGTCGACAGCTCTCGAATGTCGTTCGTCGAGCACCTGTCGGAGCTGCGCTTGCGCCTGCGCAACGCCGCCGTGGTGTTTCTGCTCGCCATCGGCGCGTCGTTCTACTTCGTCAAGACGTACTTCGACTTCCTGACGCGGCCAGCCCGCGCCGCCTGGATGATCGCGCTTTCCGGGCAGGAGCCGGTGTTCCGCTTCGCCAGCCCGACGGAGCCGTTCTGGGTCTACACCAAGCTGGCCCTTTACGGCGCGCTGCTGGTCGCCAGCCCCTTCATCTTCTGGGAGCTGTGGCGGTTCGTTGCCCCGGGGCTCTACAAGAAAGAAAAGCGGATGGCGATGCTGGTCACCGTGGCGACGGCGGCCTGCTTTCTGGGCGGTGCGCTGTTCGGCTACGCCGTGCTTTGCAAGCCGGCGCTGACGTACATGCTGTCGTTCGCCGAGATCTTCCCCGGCAACCTGCACTTCAAGATCGAGCCCGCCGTCATGATGGACGAAGTCGTCGGGTTCATGCTGGCGATGCTCCTCGGCACCGGGGTGGCCTTCGAATTGCCCGTCCTGCTGGCGGTCATGGGCTGGCTGGGCCTGGTGAGCTCGAAGGCGCTCTGGAAGTTCGACAAGTACGCCCTCATTCTTTCGTTCCTCGTCGGGGGCGTGCTGACGCCGGGGCCGGATATCCTGTCGCAGGTGCTGATGGCCGCGCCGCTGTTCCTGCTCTTCAACATCTCGATCCTGCTCGTCTGGTTGATTGAGCGCGCCGCCCGCAAGCGGCTGGCCGAGCTGGCCAAACAGACCGGCGCCGATCTCGTTCCGACCGACTCCGGATAGCGCCAGAGCGCCGATCGAAAAATTTGACGGCCGGGATCTGCCTGGGAAGATGAAACAGGTGATCCATGCTGGGCGAATTTTCTGAGGGTCGTGCACGCGCGCTGCCGAAGGGCTTCGTGCTGGTCTCCGCCGGGCCGCGGCGGGGAACCGTCGCCGGGTTACAGCGGCGGCTGAGAGCGCGAGACGCGGTGCCGGCCGCCGGACAGATTGTTTTTCGCGCCAGCAATCAGACGCTGCGCTGAGGACGACG
Source organism: uncultured Pseudomonadota bacterium (assembly GCA_963737345.1). GTDB lineage: Bacteria > Myxococcota_A > Polyangia > Fen-1088 > Fen-1088 > JADGRB01. The sequence goes on from CAVTSM010000004.1 coordinate 124,783, forward strand.
ACGGGTGTTTCGCCTCCTCAAGTTGGGTATTGGCCTCTGCGGCCTGGTCCTTTTCGCCTGGTTCGGGCTGACCGTGAAGCTCGGGTCGCAGACGTTGTTCCAGCACTTGCACGCCATCGGGGAAAGCAAGGAATCGCAGGACCTGATGGACGGCACCAAACGGGCGGCCGGACCGCTGGTGGACGACGTTCGCCGGCGCATCGGCGGCAGCCAGGTGGCCGCCGCGCACCCCGACGCGGGCCCGCCCGAAGAGCACGTCTCGCACGCTGATCGGCAAGCGCTGCACCGTCTCATCCGCCGCGTCGACAGGTGATCGGTTAGGCTTCAGCGCTCATGCGCTGGGCTCCCGCCGCTGTCTTCGCCTGCTGGTTGGTCGCGGTCCCCGCGTGGGCTCGCGAGCCCGTCCTGTGGACGCCCGCGCCGCATCACCCCAAGACCGCGACCGGGCTGGCCGACCTGGCGGAGCGCGCCCGCGCAGCCGTGGTGCACGTGCGCGGCGAGCTGGCCGAAAGCAGCGGTGGTGACGGCGACGGGGACTCCGGCCGGACGTCGATCGGCACCGGCTTCATCATCAACAAGGACGGCTACATTCTGACCAATGAGCACGTCGTGCGCGGCGTGGTGGACCTCCGCATCCGGCTGTTCGACGGCCGCGAGCTGCCGGCTTGCGTGGCCGGCGCCGACCTGGCGACCGACATCGCCCTCTTGAAGGTGCAATCGAAACGGCCGCTGCCGGTCCTGGCGCTGGGCGATTCCAGCGCCGTGCGCGTGGGGGAGCCCGTGATCGCCATCGGTAATCCCTACGGCTTCAATCACAGCGTCACGGCCGGAATCGTCTCGGCGAAGGAGCGCGTGGTCGACCGGTCGACGCTGCACGAGGCCGGCTCCGACGATCTCTACTCGTTCTTCATCCAGACCGACGCGTCGATCAACCTCGGGAATTCGGGCGGGCCGCTCATCGACGCCACCGGCGCGGTCATCGGCATCAGCGCGGCCTTCTGGGCGGGGCACCCGCTGCAGCCGGCGCATGGGATCGGGTTTGCGATCCCGGTGAACATGGCCAAGGCGTTGCTGCCGCGGATGATCGAGACCGGCGTGGCCCGTCGCGCCTACCTGGGCGTCGACGCGCAGCCGATCGATCCGGCGCTGGAGGCCGCGCTGAATTTGAGCTCCGGGCGGGGAGCGCTGATCGCCAGCATCGAGAAGGGATCGCCCGCCGAGGCGGCAGGGCTGGAGCCGGGCGACGTGGTGGTCAGCTGGAATGGCTGGGACGTCGCGACCAGCGAGGACTTCAAGATCGACGCCCAGCTGAGCACGCCCGGAATGCGCACCAAGCTGGCCGTCCTGCGCGACGGCAAGCGCATCTGGCGTGAGGTGGTGCCGCGCGCGGCGGCGGTGCGCGACATCGCGCCGCCACACCCCTCCAGCTGCTCGCGAAATCCCGAGCCCCTGATGGCCAACGTCGACGACTTCGACGTCGAACCGACGCCGGCGCGGGCGGCGCGTGCCCCGGCTGGACGCAGCGTGACCGTGACGCGCGTGACCGACCACAGCGCGGCGGCGCAGGCCGGTTTGCGCGTGGGGGACGTCGTCCTGCGGGTCGGCAAGACCGCCGTCTGGACGCCCGCGGATGTCGCCGAGGCGCTGAAGGGTTACAAATTGGGCGATCCCGTGCCGATGCTGGTGCGCCGGTCCGGGTTCGATTTCTGGATGGCCTTTACCCGGCGGTGAACGTGACCCTCGACGAAAAACGATATCGGGAGCTTCTGGACGACACCTTTGCGCGCATCGACCGCGCGTACGAAACCGTGGATCCGGACGTGGCGGAGGTCTCGCTGTCGCAGGGGACGCTGACGCTCACGTTCTTCGAGAAACAGCGGCTCATGCTGACGCCACAACCGTCACCGCGCCAGCTGTGGGTCGCCTTTCGGGATCGGGCCTGGCACTTCGATTGGAACGAAGAGCGCCGCGCCTGGCTCGACGACCGCGGCCAGAACGTCGACCTCCTGGATCTGGTCGAGCGCACGACGCGCGACGTCGGTTCCGTGGAGGTTCGCATCGCGAGACTCTGACGGATTTTCCGTGCTACCACTTACGGCAATGGTGATGCCGGCCAGCGACGCGAGCGGTTCGATTCCCACGGTGACGGCGGGAGCCCGCCGCCGGATCCTTTTGGTCGACGACAACGAAGACGCGGCCGAGCTGCTGTCGATGTTGCTGGTCGACGCGGGGCACACGGTCGAGATTGCGCACGACGCGGCCACGGCGCTGTCGCTTGCGCCCCAGCTGGCGCCGGACGTGGCGCTGCTGGACATCAGCCTCCCCGTCATGGACGGGTACGAGCTCGGCAGCGAGTTGCGGCGGCGCCTCGGCGCGCAGAGCCCAGCCCTGGTCGCGCTGACCGGTTACGGACAGGACAAGGACCGGCAGCGCACGGCCGAGGCCGGTTTCGCCGCGCACCTGGTCAAGCCGATCGATCCCGAGTATCTGCTCTCGCTGATCGAGGGCCTGGTCAAGCCGGCTGGCGGCGAGGCAGGCAGAGCCTGAAGGTGGTCCCCTCGGTGCGGGACGAGGTCGCGTCGACCGTGCCGCCGTGTGCGCTGGTGATGGCGCGCACGATGTAGAGCCCCAGCCCCAGCCCGCGCCCTTCGTTGGATCCGCGCTCGAACGGCTGGAAGATGAACGGCAGCCGGTCGGCCGGGATGGGCTCGCCCCGGTTGTGGACGTGCATCTCGACGGCGTCGGCGGCGCCTTGCAGCCGCAGCCGCACCTCCCCCTCGCCGTGCGTGATGGCGTTGCGGACCAGGTTCGAGATCGCCTGCGCCAGCCGGTTCGGGTCCCACTCGCCGTTCAGGTCTCCGCTGGCGTCGACCTGAACGCGGTCACCCCCATCCAGAGCGTGGCACTCGGCGACGACGTCCGCTGTCAAGTGAGCCAGGTCGACCGTCCGGCGAACGACCGGGATTGGCCCCAGCCCCGCGCGCGCGTAGTCGGTCAGGTCGGTGACCATCTCGCTCATGCGCCTCACCGTGCGGGCAATCCGTTCGGTGACGGTGCGCGTCCGCTCGTCCAGGTCGCCGCGCGAGAGCAGAAGCGTACCGGCCGCGATGCTGGCCAGCGGCGTCTGCAGGTCGTGCGCCAGCATCGCGATGTCGCGGTCGCGTGCAGCCAGCGCCTCGCCCCGGCGGTAAAGCGACACCAGGGCGCGCACCTTCGCGCGCAACAGCCCCGAGGCGATCGGCTTGACGATGTAGTCGACCAGCGCGGTCTTCTGCAACGATTCGATGTTGCGCGGGTCGAACTCGTAGGCGGTCAGCAGGATGATCGGTGTCTCGCGCGCGAGCCGCATCGTTCGCAGCTTCGCCAACACTTCGAAGCCGTCCATCTCGGGCATGACGACGTCCAGCAGGATCACGGCGAACGGCCGCTGCTCGGCCAGCTTCAGCGCCTGCGGACCGGAGGACGCTTTCACCAGCTCGATGTCCAGCGGCTCGAAGATTGCCTCCAGCGCCAGCAGGTTGGCTGGGTGATCGTCCACGGCCAGGATCGAGGCGGGGGGTAAGGAGCTATCCTCGATGCTGCTCATCAGTCGTCCGTTCCCTCTAGTGACGATCCCCGAGGGCACAAGGGTTCGAATCCTTTCCGATTCAATTTCCTCGAAGTTGTTGACGCAGAACTGACGAACACGCTGTTGACTTAACCGGAACGTCTCCTAACTTGTACAAAAATTCATGGGCGTCACCGGCGAGGCAATTCCTGAGCAGCACAAGGGTATGACCGACGCCGAGGGCGCCAACCGGTCCGTGCGCCCCATGAACGACCCGCGCCGGTTGTTGTTGATCGAGGACGACTTCGCGCTTCGGGCCCACCTGTCTGAGCTGCTGATGCAAGAGGGCTACTACGTCGGCTGTGCCGCCGACGGCGCGGAAGCCGTCCGTCGGCTTCAGAAAGAGCCGCTGCCCGACGCGATCCTGCTGGACATCGTTTTGCCGCGGATGAACGGCATCGCCGTCCGGCAGGCGCAGCTCGGGTCGCCCGCGCTGCGGGCCATCCCAACCATCGCGATCACCTCGCTGCACGACCGGACGCCCATGGAGGGGCTGGATTTCGCCGCCGTCTTCCGCAAGCCGGTCGATTTCGACCTCTTGATGCGCACGCTGACCCGGCTCTGCCCGACTGATTGAGCTTTTCGGCTCGGCTCGCCAACTCGGCAACTCGCCCGCGAGCGGCTCGCTCATTCAATCATCCGTCAGCTCGCCAGTTCAATCATCCGCATCATCGCGCGCGCAGCCGGCTCGCGTACCGCTTCCGGCACGGTGATCCGGTGGTCGGGCGGCTCGTCGCGCAGCGTGAGATAGACGCTCTCGAGGTCGGTCGCCTTCATGTAGCGGCAAAGGCGGCACGGCTTGTAGAACTGCTTTTCGGGGTGATCGAGCTCCAATCGGACGACCAGCCCGCACTCCGTCAGGATCGCGTAGCGGGTCTTTTCCGGGTGCGCCTCGACGTACTTTGCCATTTGCGACGTCGACATCACTTCGTCGGCGGCCCGCTGCAACTCGGGTCGGACCTCGCCGTGGACGATGACCGTCGCGGCGGGGTCGGCGCGACGGATGGCGGCGATGTCCTCGACGCTCATCTGGTGGTGAACGTGGCAGGCGCCCTCCCACGCAAAGACGTTGCCCCGAAGCCCTTGCTGCTCGCCCTCACGGATGAGCGGCTCAATCATCTCCGCGTACTCGCGCGGGTGGAACTTGTGCGGCTCGGGCGGCGGCAAGTAGGTGCGCTTGGTCTTGAGCGCGACCTGGTAGGCGAGGTTTTGGTCGGGAACGAACAGCAGATCGGGCACGCCCAGCCGCTCCGCGATGCGCGCCGCGTTCGAGCTGGTGCAGCACGCGTCGGACAGCGCCTTGACCTCCGCGTAGGTGTTGACGTAGGTCATCGTCGCGAACCGGCGGCCGGCGGCGCGCAGGAAGTCCTGCCGCTCCGCGACGTCGTCGGCGTCGACCTCCGCCAGCGAGCAGAGCGCATCGAGCCGCGGCAGATACACGGGGCGTTCGGGCGCCAGCGTGTAGCAGCCCTCCGCCATGAAGCGCACCCCGCAGAACACGACCATTCGCGCCTGCTCTGGCGGAAGATCCCGGGCTTTGACGGCCAGCTCGAAGCTGTCACCGACGAGGTCTGCGATGGCCTGGACCTCGGGCACCTGGTAGTTGTGCGCCGGAATGAAGGCCCGCTTTTCGCGCTTGAGGCGGCGGATCTCGTCCCACAGCTGTTCGACGCGGGGGGCGTCCGCTTCGGCCACCTGGCCGCCCTTCACCAGTCGGTCGAGTGCGACGAACGACATACGACATTCTTAGCGCGCCGAACCACGTCGGTCGAATCCAACCCCGTGGTAGGTTGTGCGCCGCCGAATGCGGATGTTCGATCCAGACGTGTGGCGCGAAGTGACCGGCGGGGAGGTCGCGAATCGCGTGCGGCGGCTCGCCCGCGTGACGCCACTGGTCCCGGCGCCGTCCCTCGGTCGACGCACCGGCGCCGACGTGTGGCTCAAGCTGGAGAACCTGCAGCGCACCGGCAGCTTCAAGCTGCGCGGCGCCGCCGCACGAGTCGCGGCGCTGGCGCTGGCCGGCGGCAACCAGCGCGTCATCGCCGCCTCGGCCGGGAACCACGGCCTGGGAATCGCGCTGGCCGCCCGCGCCTTCGGCGTGGACGCGACCGTGCTGGTGTCTGAGCAGGCACCCGAATTCAAGCGCGCCGGTATCGCGGCCGCCGGCGCCAGGGTCGAGGTGGTGGGCGCGAACTACGACCAAGCCGAGGCCGAGGCCAAGCGGCGCGCCGCCGCCGACCCCAACGCCGTCTTCGTGTCGGCGTTCGACGACGACCACGTCATCGCCGGCAACGGCGGCCTCATGGCCCGCGAAATCCTGGCCCAGCTTCCGGATGTGCAGTGTGTCGTGGTCCCGGTCGGCGGGGGCGGTCTGGCCGGCGGAATCGGCGTCGAGGTCGTGCCGCGCGGAATCAAGGTGCTGGGCGCCTCGCCGGAAGCGAACTGCGCCATGCGCCGCTCGCTGGATGACCGGCGCGCCTACACGACCTACGACGGCGGCCCCACGCTGGCGGAGGGGCTGGAAGGAGCCGTCAGCGAACGGACGTACGCCATGGCCCGGGACTATTTCCCCGAGATCGCGCTGGTGACCGAGCTGCAGATCCGCGAGGCGATTGTCTACGCGTACCGCACCCTCGGCATCATCTGCGAGGCGTCGGCCGCGCCCGCGATCGCCGCCCTGCTGGACGACGCCTCGGCGATCCGAGGCCGGCGCACGGTGATCGTGGTGACCGGCGGCAACATCGAGCCCGACCTGCTGGACCAGCTGCTGTCCGGCACCGCGGTTTCGTAGGGTCCTCAGAGCTTTTGGGCTTCGGCGGCGCCGGCGGCTTTGGCGCGGGCCAGGGCGGTCGTTCGCAGCTCGTGGCCGGTTACGCCGTCGCCCAGCTTGGCGCGCGCGGCCGCGCCGTGTCCGGGACCCAGCACGTCGCGCAGGTAGGCCTGGTATTGGAACGTGTCCGAGTGCTGCTCGGTGTGGCACCCCGTGCAGACGGTGGCCGGCGCGTCGCGCCGCACGGCCGGCGGCTCTTCCAGCCCCTTTTGTGCGACGTGAATCGAACCCGGCCCGTGGCAGGTTTCACACTGCACGTCACGTAGACGATTCGTGTGTCCGAGGCTGGTGCCGCCGACCTGGCCGTATCCCGTGACGTGGCATCCGACGCAGCGGTAGTCGTTCTGCTTGTTGACCTCGACCAGCGTCCGCCAGGCGGTCGCGTGGACGGTCTTCTTCCAGAAAGCCAAGGCCGGCGCGTGACAGCTGCCGCACTGCGCGTCCCCCACGTAGGCCGGGCGCCCCGGTTCGGCTGGCACGGGCGGCGCCGCCGTCTTCAAGTTGAGCGCGCCAATCTCGCCGTCGAGGCGGCGCATGCCGGCCGCTGTCTTCTCGTCGCGCGGCAAGCTGCGCCGCAGCGGGATCAGCTGGTTTGTGAAATAGCTGCCCGCCGCCGGCGGCGACCACGGGCGATCCATCTCGGCGCGCTCCCTCTGCAGCTCGGCGCGTTCGGCCTTCTTTGCGGCCACGAACTTGGCATCCGAGCCCGCGCCCGACGCCCAGCGGGCCAGATCCTCGTCCAGCCGGGAGAGCTGCGCGTCGATTTCGATCCGGCGCAAGGCCGCTGCATCCGGGCCACCCGCGTCGACGAGCGGGCCGCCACCGCGCCAGACCACGTCGATCCGGCCCACGCGCTGCAACTCGTCGGCCGGCGATACCAGAAAGCTGGAGCCGACGCTCTCGGCGCGCGGCTGCCCCTTGCCCACCTGGCGGCCCAGCACCACCAGGTCGGGGCTGGCGGCGCGCGCCAGTCGGCGCGCCGTGGGGCGGTCCAGCGGAACCAGCGCCACGACCAACTCGGCGCCCGCGCCGCGCAGGCGCGCGACCTCGCGCTTGGCGGCCACCACCGGGTCTTCTGCCTCGCCGCCGACCCGGGGCGCCAGCGCCGGATCGGCGACCCCGAAGATCCCGACCCGCACCCCGCCCACCGTCTCGAGACGCGACGGTGCGATCGAGGCGGTCTTGGACGAGTCCTTGGACGAATTCTTGGACAGATTGACCGCCAGGCGCTTGGGGACGATCTCGCTACCCGGGTCCGAGACGTCCGTCTCCGCGAGGGCGGCGGCGAACGGCGGCCCCAGCGTCTCGAGCGTCCGCGCCAGGAACTTGGCCCGCAGCGCGTTGGCGGGCTTCTCCTTGGGGCTGCTGCTCTCGGGGAAGGACATTCCGCCCCCGTCGACGACCAGCGTGGAACCCAGGCCCGACCGGGCTGCCCCCCGGACCAGCGCCGCGTACCGCGCCAGGTCCCCCAGTGGATCGCTGGTGCACCCGCAGGGCTCCAAGGTTCCGTGGATCTCGGCCGTATAAAAAATCGTGAGACGGCGCTCCCCATCGGCCGGCTTCGGCGGACTGCCTGCGGCCCGACGCCCCAGCGTGCCGGCGGCGATGAGGACACCGGCGACGAGGATCAAGGTGGATGACTGGCGGAAGGACACGACTGGCGGCACTATGGCAATCCGATCGCCGCCCTGGCAATTCCCGATCGCCGAGGATCTCGACGCTTGACAGCCGCCGGGCTCGCCGCTAGGGTTCGCAGCTCCGCTTTTTCGAGGATAGTTTCAAACATGGCCGTGACCATTCGTCTCACCCGCGCTGGCGGCAGAAAAGTTCCCTTTTATCGTGTCGTTGCGGCCGACAGCCGCAGCCCGCGCGATGGGCGTTTCATCGAGCAGCTGGGCGTTTACGACCCACTGCGCGAGCCCGTCGAGTTCCGCGTCGACGAGCAGCGGCTGCAGCACTGGCTCAAGAACGGTGCGCTGCCGAGCGAGACCGTCTCCCAGTTGCTCCGGCGGCAGCGCAAGGCCGCGGCTCCCGCCGCCTGACGAACGGCTCATGGCCGACGGCGACCGCAAGCCCGGTGACCCCGCCCTGCGCGACTTGGTGGACTACCTTGCCCGCGGGCTGGTCGACCACCCCGAGCAGGTGGAGGTCGACGAAGTCTCCGAGCCCGACGCGCTGGTGTTCGAGCTGAAGGTGGCCGAGGAGGACCTGGGTAAGGTCATCGGCAAGCAGGGGCGCACCGCCAAGGCGCTGCGGACGATCCTGGCGGCTGCGTCTGTGAAGACGCGGCGCCGGGTCATGCTCGAGATCCTCGAATAGCGACCGAAGATCCCGAGAAGTTGCCCGCGACGCTGCCGATCGGCGTCCTGGGGCGGCCGCACGGGGTCGCGGGCGAAATCGCTCTGCGCCCGTACGATCGCAACGGCAGCGCGGTCGAGGACCTGGTCGAGATCCTGCTCCGCCGCGACGACAAATGGGAGAAGCGCCGGTTGGTGGGCTGCCGGCCGGTCAACGACGGGTACCTGGTCCGGCTGGAGGGCGTCAGCGACCGCGAGACCGCCGCCAAGCTGACCCTGAGCGAAGTCTGGGCCGAGCGCGCCGCCCTGGCCCCCCTTGCTCCCGGCGAATTCTATGTCGAGGACGTACCGGGCCTGGCCGTCGAGGACGACGCCGGGCGGTCGCTGGGAATCGTGCAGAGCACCTTCTGGAGCGGCGCGCACGACATCGCCACGGTCATCGCGGCGGACGGGATCGAGCGGTTGATTCCGCTGGTGCCCGCTCATGTGGTGTCGGTGGACGTGCCGGGCCGTAAGATGGTGGTTCGGTGGGACGATGTCGACGAATGACGCCGCGGCCAGCACGCCCTCGCTGACGTTCGAGATCGTCACGCTGTTCCCGGACGTGATGGCCGGGTTTCTGTCGACGACGGTCATCGGCCGGGCGATCACCGCCGGGGTGCTGGCGGCTCACTGCACGAACCCCCGGGACTTCGGCCTGGGCCGATACCGGCAGGTCGACGACACGCCGTTCGGCGGCGGGCCGGGGATGATCCTGCGCGTCGAGCCCCTGGCGGCGGCTCTGGAAGCGATCGCGGCGGCGCGCGGCCCGTCGCATCGGATCCTCTTGACCCCGCGCGGGCGGCCCTTCGATCAGGCGCGCGCCCGCCAGTTGGCCGGGCAGGGGCGGCTGACGCTGATCTGCGGGCGCTACGAAGGGATCGACGAGCGGATCACGTCGATGGTCGACGAAGAGCTGCGCCTCGGCGACTTCGTGCTGGCCGGGGGGGAGGTGGCCGCCGCCGCGGTCGTCGAAGCGGTTGGGCGGCTGATCCCCGGCGTGCTCGGGTGCGGGCAATCGCCCGCCGACGAATCGTTTTCGGCCGGGCGCCTCGAGTACCCCCAGTGGACGCGCCCCGCCGTTTGGCGCGAACAGGCCGTGCCCGAGGTGCTCCTGTCCGGGAACCATCGTTTGATCGCGGAGTGGCGGCAGGCCGAGGCCGCCCGTGTCACGCTGGCCAGACGTCCCGACCTGATCGCGGCTCATCCGCTGTCCGAGGAAGAGCAGCGCCTGTTGGGGCAAACCGCTCACGGCACTTGACTCGCGCTCAGGAGCCGTTTAGATATGCGGGCTTTCCCATGAGCCAGAACCCGCTTTTGCGTGAGATTGAGAGCAGCTACCGCCGAACCGACCTGCCCGAGCTGCGCTCGGGGGACAGCGTGCGTGTGCACACGCTGATCAAGGAAGGCGACAAAGAGCGGGTGCAGGTGTTCGAGGGCGTCGTCATCGGCCAGCATCGGGGCGGATCGCGCGCGTCGTTCACGGTTCGCAAGATCTCGTACGGCGTCGGTGTCGAGCGCATTTTCCCGCTGCACACGTCGCGGATCGAGAAGATCGAGGTCCTGTCGCGCGGCGAAGTTCGGCGCGCCCGCCTGAACTACCTGCGCGAGCTGCAGGGCAAGGCCGCCCGCATCAAGGGCAAGGAGAGCTCGGCGGTCGTCGCCGAACAGGCGCCCGCCGCCGCTCCCCCGGCCGCGACGCCCGCTCCCGCCGCCGCGCCCGCGTCGTAACCGTCCGAGGCCATGCCCGATCGGCTCTCCCGCCGTCCGGGCCTGGGCCGCCAGGCCGAAGACCTGGCTGCTGATTTGCTGGTCTCCGCTGGCCTGCGCATCGTGGCGCGGAACTGGTGCCGCCGGGGCGCCGACTCGGGCGAGCTCGACATCGTCGCCGACGACCAGGGCACCTGCGTGTTCGTCGAAGTCCGCTCCCGCACCGGCGAGGACTCAGGCCACCCCCTGGAGAGCATCACCGCCCACAAGCGCTCGCGCGTGATCCACTCCGCGCGTCTCTACCTCGCCGACCAGCCGTCACCTGCCACCGGCTACCGGTTCGACGTCGTCGCCGTCACCTTCTGGCCCGACCGCCCCCCCGACCTCCTCCACATCCCCAACGCCTTCGAGCTGACGACGTAGTAAGCCGGCGAGGGGGCCCGCCGCGGCCCCCTTTCGCCCCTCCTAGTGGACGTTCTCGCAGGTGCTGGGCGCCACGCAGGCCGTCGGTGTCGTGAAGCCGCCCGCGGGCCGGGTCACGAAGTCGTGGCACACGCAGAATTTCTGGCAGCAGAACGGGCCACTCGTGGTCGGAACCATGCAGACGAAGTCGCTCTTGCAGTGCGGATCGTCTTTGTTGTTCTTGCTGGTCGTCTCGGCGTCCTGACAGTCGTCGTCCGTGTTGCAGGTCGCCGTGCAGGTCGGTCCGTCACCCAGCGAGCTCCCGGTCGCCATGTCGCCGGGCAGCAGGCAGATGCGGCTCGGGCAAGCCAGCACCGGCGACGAGATGATCGAGATGGGACCGCCGGAAGCTCCTGTGGCGCCCGCATCCGCGTTCAGCTCGCACGGACGGCCGATATGCTTGTCCTCACAGCCCGTCGTCCCCATCCCGCCCAGCACCAGCACTCCCAACATCGCCAGGAAGTAGCTTCGCGCGGAACGACCGGCGCGAGCGAAGGGTCGGGAAGCAATCCTCATGAGGACTCCTTGCGTCCAGGTGCGGTTGCCGCGGCCATGAAGGCCGAGGCTTTGTTTGAGGCCGGCGTGCGGCCAAGGTCCGGGAAAGGCTGCGCCATGTTACTTACATGCACTCCCCTGTCAAGCCACGGCTCGCCCGCCCGGCGCGTCGGTGAACGGTGCGTTCCGTCAGGGTGGTGGCTGGCGTGGGGGGTGACTCGGTCAGGTTTCTGCGGCAGTCGGCGAGTCGGGTTTTCGCAAGCTAATCCATGCATTTCCGGCCGAGATCCCTTGACAGCTCCGAACGCGCTTTCGTAGGATGACGCGGTTTTGGGGTGTGCTTCTCCACGCTGGCACACGCGCGTGTGGAGTGGTGGCGGGAAATGTAAGTCGCCCAGTCGTGAAGCTTTCCGTTTCGTCCGCCGTCCGTCTGTCGTAAAAACGTCCGCCCACCTCCCGCCCCTCAGTCCGCCCCTTCTAGCCTGTGCTCCCGAGCACAACCAGCGAGGTCTCCGCATGAGCCGCAAGCGCGCGATCGGCATCGTCCTCACCAGCTGTCTGCTCCTCACGGCTTCGGCTGCCTCGGCAAAGAAGAAGAAGGCCGCGGCAGACGGTGGTGACTTTCAGCCCGAGGCAGGCGGGGCCTCCGGCGACCAGCCGTCGAAGGTGCTCGATCGCGCCCTGAAGCTGTACGACGGCGAGGACTACTATTCGGCCTCCATCGAGCTGAGCAAGGTCATCGAGGGCGAGTCGGGCGACACCGAGCCGAACAAGCAGAAGGCCGAGTTCTGGATGGGCAAGGCCCTCTACAACATGAAGTTCTATTCGGCCTCGCTCTCGTACTTCGACAAGATCGTGCAGAAGGGGCCGTCGCACGCCTACTACAACGCGACCCTCAAATGGCTGGCTTCGTTGAACCGGCAGCTGCCCGAATCGACCGGCATCCTCGACAAGATCGGCAAGTACAACCGCGCCGAGCTGGATCAGCCGGCGCTGGAGAAGGTCCGCGACGAGCTCTACTTCCTGCTCGGCAAGTTCTACTACCAAAAGGGGCAGTTCAAGGAGGCGGTCGAGCTGTTCCAGGCCGTGCCGGCCAACAGCGACTTCTACGTTCAGGCCAAGCTGTTCGAAGGCGCGACGTACGTCCGACAGTTGCAGGCCAAGCCAGCCGTCGAGGCGTTCAAAGAGGTTCTCCGCACGGCGGCGCAGAGTGACGACCCGCACGTCAAGCCGTACGAGGACATCGCGAATCTTTCGCTGGCTCGCACGTTCTACTCGACCGGCCAGTACGACCTGGCGGTGAAGTACTTCGATCGCGTCTCCGAGGACGCCTTCGACTGGGCGAACAGCCTCTTCGAGTCGTCCTGGGCGAACTTCATGCTCAAGGACAAGGGGTACTCGAAGGCGCTCGGCAACATTCACACGATCCAGGCGCCGTTCTTCGACGAGTACATCAAGCCCGAGTCGGTCGCCGAGGGGCTGACCGTCAAGGCGACGATCTACTTTTACAGCTGCCAGTACGACCGCGCCGAGGAAGCGATCAACGACTTCAACGCCGTCTACCCGGACGTGTTCCAGGAGCTGAAGAAGCTGATCACCGGCACGCCGGACAACGGCGAGCTGTACGAGATCGCGGTCAAGATCCGCAAGCAGACCTCAGGGCTGCCCGAGATCGTCGAACGAGCCGCGCGCGGCGTGCTTGGTGACCAGACGCTGAGCCGGCGCTTCGATTACGTGAAAGAGCTCGACGCGGAGCTCAAGCGCTACGACAAGGCGGACGCCTCCTGGAAGTCGACCAACATCGCGCAGAACGTCTTCGCCGACTTGACCCTGCAGCGCTCGCTGGCGGTGAACGAGGCTGGTGACTTGGCCCGCCGGCGCATCAAGCGCCTCACCGAGGAGCTGTCGCAGCTCATCAAGCGCGTCATCAAGATCGAGTACGAAATTCTGGCCGGCCAGAAGGGCGAGCTGGAAGAAGAGGTCAAGCAGGAGCAGCAGGTCGTCAAAGGCGGAGGCGTTCACCACCGAAACGAGATCCGCGCCGACGACGAGCACGTGATCTGGCCGTTCAACGGCGAGTACTGGCGCGACGAGCTCGGCTACTACCGGGTGAGGATCGCCAACAAGTGCGGCGGCGCGGCGCCGGAGGGCGCTCCGTCGACCGGAGAGGCGCCCGCGGCCCCCGTCGAGGGTGGCGGCGCGGACACCGGCGCGGGTGCGGCCAGTGGCGCCGAACCGGCCAGCGGCGACGGTCATTGAGCACCCGGCACAGCTTCTCACCCGCGCGGAGGGCGTTGGGCTTGGCCCAGCGGAGCCCGTCGCGGCAAATTTGGAACCCGAAATTTGGAATCCGAAGTTTGGAACCGTTTGAAGGGTCCACTCTCAACGTTCGGTTGTCGTAGTCACGAATAGTGGAGAAATCATGAGCAGCGAGTTCCGTTTCATCGTCATCGGAAGCCCCCAAGGGGCTCCGTCCTCTTCCCGCGGCGGACGTCGGCGGGCGCAGCCCGGCTTCGTCCAGGCGATGGGAGTCCTGGGCCTGTCCGCGGCGCTGCTGGTGCCGGCGGTCGCGCACGCCGCCGACGCCGCCAACAGCGGCAAAGGTCGGTACAGCAAGCAAGAGGTCGAGGTTCAGGGCAAGCAGACGAACCTGACCAAGCCCGAGGCCCCGCCGCCCCCGAAGAAGGACAAGGGGCCCGTGCTGACGGTCGATCAGTTCGTCGAGCAGAAGCGGGAAGGCATCATCAAGCTGGTCGAGGCGCAGATCAGCAAGATGAAGCGCCTCATTCAGGTCACGGGCGACGACGATCCGCAGAAGCCCGACTTCCTGTTCCGCCTCGGCGAGCTCTACGCGGAGAAGCAGCACTACTACTTTGGCAAGGCACGCGCGCTGGATCAGAAGATCTACGAGCTGCCGCCGAACCAGCGCGGCACGTTGACCGCAGAGCAGCACAAGTACGAATCCGAGGAGCAGAAGTGGTTGCTGGAGGCCGTAAAGGCCTACATCGGCGCGACGAAGTTCCGGAAGTACGAGCGCATGGACGAGGTCCTGTTCCGCCTGGCGTTCCTGCTGACGTCGGTGAAGAAGGAAGACCAGGCACGCGAGTTCTTCCACCGCCTCATCAAGGACTACCCCAACAGCAAGTACATCCCCGACGCGTACCTGTCCTTCGCCGAGTACTACTTCGACAAAGGCGAGATGGACAACGCCCTCAAGTTCTACGAGAAGGTCGAGCAGTTCCCCAAGTCCAGCGTCTACCCCTACGCGGTCTACAAGAAGGGGTGGTGCTACGTAAACCAGGGCGACTACAAGACCGCCCTCGAGACGTTCGTGGGCGTCGTTCGCATGGCGACCGAAGGCAAGGTCACCGCCACCGCCGCGCAGAAGCAGGCGCTCATCAAAGAGGCCAAGAAGGACATCGTCAAGGCGTACGCCCACGTGGGCGGGCCCGAGAAGGCCTGGGAGTTCTTCCAGCGCACGGGCGGCGAGTACGCGCCGAAGATGATGGAGTCGCTGGCCGAGCTCTACTGGGAGCAGGGTCAGTTCCAGGACTCGAGCCGCGTCTACAAGAAGGTCATCGCGATGAACATGGATTCACCGCGAATCTGCGAGTGGCAGAACAAGATTGTCCGCAACACGCTGTCGGCCGGCTCCAAGCGCGACCAGGTGCAGGAGATCGAGCGGCTGGGTGCCGTCTACGACAAGGTCGCCGAGATGAAGGGCGTCAAGAAGGACCAGCTGGAAGAGTGCCGCAACACTTTCCACGACACGACCAAAGAGCTGGCGCTCATCTGGCACAAGGAAGCCCAGAGGACGAAGAACCAGGATACGTACGCCCTGGATAAGTTCGTCTACAAGGTCTACCTCGAGCACTTCCCGAAGGACAAAGACTCGTACGACATGAGCTTTTACTACGGCGAGCTCTTGTGGACGCTCGAGAACTGGAAGGACGCCGCCGAGCAGTACACCAAGGTCGTTCAGATGAACCCGTCGGGCAAGTACGTCAAGGACGCGGCGTACGCGGCGGTTCTGGCCTGGAAGAACGCGCTCAACGTCGACGACCACGAACAAAAAGAGCTGGTCGACAACGACCGCAAGAAGTTCGAAGAGGCCGAGAAGCACAAGAAGCTCGAGCCGCTGACGATCCCCGAGTATCAGCAGAAGATGATCGGGGCCTTCGACACGTACATCAAGTACGTCCCCGACGCGCCGGAGCTGGTGACGATCAAGTACCGCAAGGCGCGCATCTACTACGAGTACAACCACTTCGACGAGGCCGCGAAGCTGTTCGAGGACATCGTGCGGAAGTACCCGAAGCACGAGTTGTCGCTGTACTCGGCGAACCTGCTGCTCGACTCCTTGAACGCCCAGGGCAAGACCAAGGAGGTCGTGGCCTGGGTCGACAAGTTCCTCGAGATGCCGGAGCTCATGAAGGATCCCGAGTTCGGCAAGCAGATGATCTCGCTCAAGAGCGACACGTACGACATGGAGGGCCACGCGTACGAGAAGGAGAAGAACTTCAAGGAGTGTGGCCGCTCCATGTTGGCGGCCGCCGAAGCGCTGCCGGATCACCCGAAGCACGCCGAGCGGCTCTGGAACGCCGGGCAGTGCTTCCAGAACGCGCACCTGGTCGGACAGGCTTTGAAAGCGCGCTTGGCTCTGATCCAGGCGCACCCGAAGGACCCGCTGGCGCAAAAGGCCCTCTTCCGGGTGGCCGCTGGCTACCACCAGCTGGCCTACTACTCGAAGGCCGCCGAGCACTACGAGGACTTCGCCAGCAAGTTCCCGGGTGAGAAGAAGGCGACCGACGCGCTCGGCAACGCGACCACCTTCCGGATCGGCCTCGGCGAGAGCGACAAGGCGCTGGCCGACATGGACTCGTTCGTGAGGTTCTACGGCAGCCGCAAACCGCAGGACGCCGCGGGCGTCTTCTTCCAGATGGCCGACGTCTACGAGAAAGAGAAGAACTACGACGCCCTCCAGAAACACCTCGAGAGCTACCTCAAGAAGTGGGGGCCGCAGGGCGGTCCGGACCGCCAGGTGCTGGCGCACTTCCGGCTCGGCGAGCTGGCCTGGAAGGCCTCGTGCCCGAAGGCGTCCGAGGACGGCGCCTGTCTGGAGATCAAGCGCGTCGCTGCCACCGGCCGCCAGAAGGTCATTTACGACCTGAACAAGAAGCTGAAGAAGGGCAAGAAGATCAAAGAGGCGAAACGCACGCAGTGCGGCCCGCCGACCAGCTCGAAGATCCTCGTGTTCGACCGCAACAAGCAATCGGCCGCGAAGGGGCAGGAACACTTCCAGGCCGTGCTCAAGATCTGGAACAAGGGAGCGGCGGCTTCGAAGATCACCGGGAAGGACGTCGAGGCCCGCGCCGGGCTCGCGCAGTACGCCGTGGCCGGCTCCGCCTTCTACCTGGCCGAGACCCAGTATGAGAACTTCCTCAAGATCAAGTTCCCAGAGGGCCTCGACTTCCAGCAGCCGAGCCAGTACGACACCAAGCGCAAGGCGGAAGCCAAGAAGAAGAAGGCCGAGGAGTCGGGCAAGAAGTTCGGCTCGTACCTCGACGAGAAGTCGAAGAGCCTCGGCCGCGCGCGCGACCAGTTCCTCGAGGTCTTCAAGATGAAGCAGGCCCAGTGGGCGATCGCGTCCAGCGCGCGCATCGGCCAGCTGTACTCGGACTTCGTCGGCCAGCTCTACACCGCCGAGATTCCGAAGGACCTCAAAGAGCAGGACGAGTGGGGGAACCGCCCGCGCGAGATCTTCTGCGACGCGCTGGTCGACAAGGCGGAGCCAATCGAGGCCAAGGCCGTCGAGGGGTTCGAGACCTGCCTCAAGGCCGCCACTGACTACTCCTGGTACAACGAGTGGTCTCGCCTGTGCGAGCGCGAGCTCAACCAGATGAAGCCGACCGAGTACCCGCTGGCCTCTGAGGTCAAGCCGGAGGCGGGCTATGTCGCGACCAGCATGGCGGAAACGCCGGTCATCGACGAGCTGAGCGAATCGGCGCCCACCGCCGCCAACGCGTCGAGCGAGAAGTGAGGACCAAGACCATGACGACGCAGAAGAACAAGGCAGGCAAGGGACTGGTCCTCGCGCTGGGTCTGGCGGTCGGCGGCCTTTCGGCCGTCGGGTGCGGCGGCGAGCAGAAGCCGCGCTCGAAGAACGCCGCCAGCCTCGAAGCCGGCGAAGACAACAGCACGATTGAGGGCGGCGGCCGCGAGACCATCAGCAAGGCCGGCGCCGCCGACCTGATCCCCAAGGAAAAGAAGCGGGCCATCAGCGAGGATGAGCGCGCCGATTTCGAAAAGGCCATGCAGCGCTACCAGGCCGCGCGAAAGTCGGGCGGCTTGTCGGGCGGCGAGTGCGACAGCGTCTCGAGCGCCTTCAAAAAGGTCGCCGAGGCGAACCCCAACCTCCTCGAGGCGCGCTTCAACCAAGGCGCCGTGCTGGCCGAGTGCGGCCGCCAGGAAGACGCCGCGCGCGTCTGGCAGGGGCTGAAGTACGGCCCCGCGATCGCCAACCTGGGCTATCTGGCCTGGAAGCGCGGCAACACGTCCGAGGCGGAATCGCTGTTCAACCAGGCCATCCAGGTCGACCCGCTGCACACCGTCGAGGCGCGCAACAACCTGGCCCAGATTCTGCGTGACAAGGCGCGCCGGGCGTCCAGCGGAGACGAGCGCCGGCAATTCGTGCAGCAGGCGGTCAGCAACCTGCGCACCGTCCTGGCGCTGGACAGCAACAACCTACAGGCGTTCTCGACGCTGGCCTTCATCTACTACGACATGGGCATGCTGGAGATGGCCAAGCTGGTCGGCAATCAGGCGATCGCCAAGGCCGACGAGATCGCGACCGGCAAGTTCGCCGAGGAGAAGGTCGAAGAGGCCGGCGAGGGCAAGGCCGCCAAGGGTGGAAAGAAGGGCAAGAAAGAGAAGCCCGGCAAGGAAGGGAGCGGCGACGACACCGAAGGCGGCAAGCTGGCCAAGGAGGTCAACGTCCGGGAAGAGGGGACGGGCGTCACCGGCGGGATGAAGAAGCACCTGGCGGAGGTCTACAACACGCTGGGTCTCATCGAGCTCAAGAAGAAGAACATCAGCCCGGCGATCAGCCAGTTCAAGAAGGCCGTGTCGTACAACCCGAGCCTGCCCGAGGCCCGCCTGAACCTGGCGGTCCTGTCGCTGAACAACCGGGACTACAACACGGCCGAGGAGAACTTCCGGAAGGTGCTGGAGCTGCAGCCGAAGAACTACGAGGCCGCCATCGGTCTGGGCGTCGCCCTGCGCGGCAACAAGAAGATCGACGAGGCCGAGACCCAGTACAAGTCGGCGCAGAAGCTGGACCCGTCCAACCCGTGGAGCTACTTCAATCTCGGGCTCCTGTACCAGGACTACAAGGACGGCCAAAAGCCGTCGCTGCACCAGGCGCAGGACTACTACCGCCAGTTCCTGGGGCACGCGACCGAGAAGACGCCCGACAACTTGAAGCGCGAGGCCGAGAAGCGCATCAAGGACATCGACGAAATTTACGTCGCCCTCGACGAGGCCGCCAAGATGCAGGCCGAAGCCGAGGAGATGCAGAAGAAGGCCGAAGAGCAGCAAAAGCAGATGGAAGAGCAGATGAAGAAGCAGGAGGCCGACGAGGCCGCTGCCAAGGCCAAGACCGAAGGCGCCAAGGGTGGCGGGCCCGAGGGCGGCCCGGCGCCGGCCGCCGGCGCGGACGCCAAGGCCGCCGGCGCGCCGGCCGATGACGCCGCCGCCCCCGCGGCGGGTGGCAAGAAGAAGAAAAAAAAGAAGTAGTTAACGCGATCGCGTCGACGGAGGAGCTGGGCTTTGCCCAGCGGAGTCGTCGCGGGAGGTCCCAGGAACCCTCCCAGGGTTCCTGCCTGATAGACTGGCCGAGAGACGGGGCCGTTTGGCCCCGTCTTCGCGTCTGGTCGCAGGTGTACGGGCTGTGTGTGGAAATGTTAGATTTTTGGGAACCGGGAGCGGCCGCGGTTGTCTGATACCCAGCGACCGCGCTCCCGAGTGATGAAGGAGACCCGAATCATGAAGAAACTCATCATCGGTTTTGCCCTGTTCGGGGCGGTCGCGATCGCGGGAACCGCGGGCCGCGCGCTGGCGGCTCCCGCCGCCGGTGGCGATTCGGCCGGCGCAGCCGCGGCTGGTGGTGGCGACGACGCCAACACGACGTACAAGGCCAAGACCGTTTACGACTTCGAAGACGACACGGTCGAAGGCGACCTGCAGCGGCCTGACGGCGAGAACGTCTCGGCCAACGCGAAGGCGCAGCATTCCAGCCTGATCGAGATTCGCAAAGACTTCATCCCGGAGATGCTGAAGACGCTCGAGGACATCTGACAAACGGCCGGGGCCTTTGACCGGGCCCCGTTTGCCGCGTGGACGCAGCTGGGCTCTGCCCAGCCAAGTCCTTCGCGGGAGGTGCGGCACCCGTTGAGGGTTCCGAGCCTGATTGTCGGCCATCGCGCGCGCTTCGATGTTCTGAGTAACCCGCAAGGAGACAGCAGCCATGGCCGATGTGAACGTCCCCATTCGATTTCAGATCTACAAAGGGGACAGCTTGGTCCGCGAGGAGATCCTCGCGCAGGACGTGATCAAGATTGGGAAGCTCGCGTCTTCTCATCTTCGCCTGGACGACGAGACGGTGTCGCGCATGCACGCCGTCATCGAGACCACCGGCCCCAACGAGATCCACGTCGTGGACCTCGGCTCGACCCGTGGCACGACCGTCAACGGCGAGCGGATCACGAAGGCCCGGCTGCAGTCGGGTGACGAGGTCATGTTCGGCGACTGCCGCGTGGTCGTCACGTTCGCCGAGGCGACCGCGTCCGAAACCCCCGGCCCCGGCCAGGGCGCTTGGGGCGGACGGCCGGGCGCCTACGCGCCGCCACCGCCCGCCTCGGCCCCGCCGCAAGCCTACGCGCCGCCGCCCGGATACGCCCCGCCCCCGGGTCCGCAGGGCGGCTATGCGCCGACGCTGGAACAACCGGCCGCTGGCTACCAGCAGCAGGCGTACGCGCCGCCGCCCTCCTTCGCGGGCGCGCCCGGCGCCGGTGCCGAGGTCGAGGTCCACGACGGCTCGCGCGCCATGGAGGTTCAGACCGTGTTCCGCGGTGTCGTCACCGGGACCCGGATGCTGTTCAACCCGGAAGGCAAGTCGACCCACGGGCAGGGGACCTCGATGCTGTACGCCGGCATCCTGGCGATGGTCCTCGCGCTGGGGACGTTCATCTACACGGCGATCGACGTCGGCAACGAAAAGAACCAGTACGAGGCATGGCTGTCGGCTGGCAAGGAGTCGAAGTCCTTCTTCTGGAAAGACCGCTCGCCCGCGCTGGCGGTCGTCGTGTTCGGCGGCCTGGTCGGCGGCATGGCGCTGGCCTACATGGGCATGAAGCGCCGGGGCAAGTCGACCGCCAACTTCGTCATCGGCTCCGATGCGGAGGTCGACGCGCCCGTCTCGCCCGACTTCGTGCCGTCGTCGTCGCACCCGCTGGTCGCCGCGACCGGCGCCGACTACGTCGTCAACGTGACGCCGCGGATGGGCGGCGAGGTCTACCTGGACGGCCAGAGCTACTCGCTGCAGCAGTTCATTCAGCAGCGCGGCTCCAGCTTCTCGCTGCCGCAGGGTGGGTCCGCTCGCCTCGACTGCGGTGAGACCAGCTTCGTCGTCAGCTCCACGGCGCGCCCGCGCGCGCTGGAGGTGCCGTTCCTGGCCTGGAAGTGGAGCGAGCAGGTCTACACGGTCGGCACCGGCATCGGCCTGATCCTGTTCCTGTTGATGATCTTCGCCGTCCCGCCGGACCCGAAGTCCCTGTCGCTGGACCTCTTCAACTCCGACAACCGGTTCGTGAAGTTCCTCATCAAGCCGCCGGAGGAGAAGGAAGAGGACATCCCCGAGTTCCTCAAGAAGAAGGACGACTCGCAGCAAGGCGGCAAGGGAAAGCGCCACAAGGGCGAAGAAGGCAAGATGGGCAAGAAGACCTCCAAGAACAAGGAGGGTCTGTACGGCCTCAAGGGACCGAAGGACAACCCCGATCCGCACCTCGCCAAGAAGCTCGCCGAGGAGCAGGCCAAGAGCGCCGGCATCTTGGGCGTCCTCAAGCAGTCCGAAGGCTCGCACATCGCCTCGATCTTCGGCCGTGACTCGGCGCTCGGCAACGACGCGGCCGACGTCCTGGGTGGCCTGGTCGGCAACCAGATTGGTGAGGCGTACGGCGTCGGCGGCCTGGGCCTGGTCGGCACCGGCTCGGGCGGCGGTGGCACCGGCGAAGGCACCATCGGCCTCGGCAACCTCGGCACCATCGGCAAGGGTGGCGGCGGCGGCAACGGCTCCGGCTACGGCCGCGGCGCCGGTGGTCTCGGCGGTCGCCGCGCCCACGCGCCGGACGTCATCCCCGGCCAGGCGAACGTCCGCGGGTCGCTGGACAAGGAAATCATCCGCCGCATCATCCGGCGCCACATCAACGAGGTGAAGTACTGCTACGAGCAAGAGCTGACGAAGAAGCCCGAGCTCGGCGGCCGCATCATGGTGCAGTTCACCATCGCGGCGTCGGGTCAGGTCATCGCGTCGGTTCTGCAGAACTCGACGATGGGGAACGCCCGCGTCGAGAACTGCACCGTCCAGGCTGTCCGCCGGTGGGAGTTCCCGAAGCCCCTCGGTGGCGGTATCGTCATCGTCTCGTACCCGTTCGTCCTCACGCCTGCGGGCGGTGGAGAGTAACCATGAATCGTTCCCTGGGAGTCATTCTGGCGATCGCCGCGGTCGTCCCGGCTTGTGAAGGCTTCACCTGCAGCCAGGAGCGGATCAAGGCCATCGAGCTGGCCAACAAAGGCGCCGAGGAGTTCAAGAACAACCTCTACGACTCGGCGGAGAAGGACCTGAAGCAGGCGATCCAGACGGATCCTTCGTACGAGATCGCCTACTACAACCTCGGCAAGGTCGCCCAGAAGCAGCGCAAGTGGGACAAGGCCATCGAGGCGTTCGAGCAGGCGGTGCAGCGCAAGCCCGACAACGCCAACTACCAGTACGACCTGGGCGAGGCCTACCTATCGGCCAATCGGATCGACGAGGCCGAGAAGGCGCTGAAGGCGTCCACCGCGGCCGACCCGAAGCTATTCAAGGCTTGGTGGCGTCTGGGTCTGGTCTACAAGAAGCTCGATCGACCCAAAGAGGCCGACGATGCGCTTCGGCACGCCATCGAAGCCAATTCGCGCTTCTCGAAGTCCTACGTGGCGCTCGGGTATCTTTACCTCGACTACGACTTCAACAAAGAGGCGGCCCAGGTGTTCCAGGGCTGCGTGACGGCCAAGGAAGACGACGGCGAGTGCCACAACGGCTACGGCTTGGCGCTGAAGAACCTGAAGCAGTACGAGCAGGCGACCGCCGAATTCAAGAAGGCCATCAGCGACGACCCGGAGCTGTACGACGCGCTCTACAACGCCGGCATGGCCTACTCCGACTGGTACGACGAGGCCCACGGCAACGACCAGAAGGAAAAGGCGCGCGAGTATCTCCAGAAATTCGTCGCCGAGTCGGGCAAGACCGCTGACGGCAACTACATCAAGGCCGCCAACGACAAGCTCTACGCCTTGAGTGGTCCGTAGCTCTCGAACGACCGACGGCCGACGATCCGACCCGCTGGCTAGGCCGGGGCTGCGCTTCCGCTCCTCACGTACGACAAGTACGCTCCGGTGCGGTTCTCGCCCCGGCTACGCCATCGGGCCGGCTTGTCGGCCGGGCATCGATCGACCGAATCCGTTCCAGATTTGAGCATGCGCCGAGAGACATCGCCGGCGCACATCCATCGCGCCGACTGGTTGATGCCCACATGTCGGCAGCGAGTTAGCAGTCCGTCTGTTTGATGGGATCGCGACGGGTTACCCGTGGGCAAAGCCCAGTCTCGTCCACGCGATCCAGCGACGAAGCGCCCGCGCAGGTGACAGGACCCGCGCAGCGAACGCAGCGCGGCCGCGCTTCGAGAGATCCGACGGCGAGCTCAACTGAACGGCACAAACGCCCGACAAATCCGCGAACATACATACGGATTGGTGTTTTTCGACGGGGCGTGGCGTGGTATAAAAATCGTCCTGTTTTCTACTCCGTTTCGCATACTTAGGCGACGGAGACGTCGGCACGGATCCGATTTGGAGGAGCTCAGTGGATCAGCAGTCGAAGCAGGGCCAGGGCCACGGTAAGCGCAAGAAAGAGGACGAAGCCGCGGTTTCCGGCGGCAACGGCTCCTCTAACGGCACGTCTGCCGCGCTCGACGACTTTCCTGCCGAGCTGGCCGGGCCGGTTCAGGCCGCCTTCGAAGCCGAGAAGCAGTCGGTCGACAAAGGGATCGACGCCTGGAAGAAGATCGTCGCGTCCGCGCCGACCGCCTGGGCGCCGCGACGCGAGCTGGCGCGCGTCTACAAGAACGCCCAGCGCTGGAATGCCTTCATCGAGGTGATGAAGGACGCCGTCGACAAAGCCAACTGGTCGCACCCCGAGGACAAGATCCCCGTCCTGCGCGAGATGATCGAGATTTATCGCGATCCGCTGAAGCTGGACGTGATGGTCGTCAACGCGTTCAACCAGATCCTGACCATCCAGCCGAACAACTTCGAGGCCGCTGACGAGCTGGCCGCGCAGTACGAGGCCATGAAGCGGTGGCCGGATCTGATCTCACTGCTGCGCAAGAAGGCGGCCGTCGTCGAGTCGCCGGCGGAGAAGGTCGCGTTGCAGTTGCGCATCGCGAATCTCTTTCTGGAGAAGTTCCAGAACCAGGCCGAGGCGATCAAGGCTTTCGAGGCAATCCTGGAGATCGATCCGGAGAACGCCGACGCGCTGGGCTTCGTCAAGCAGATGTACGAGAAGCGGCGCGACTGGGACAAGCTGGTCGCGGTCAATCAGCGCGAGATCGAGAAGATCACCGACACCGCCCTGCGGCGCGCGCGCCGGATCGACGTCGCGAAGCTCGCCTCCGAGAAGATGAAGAAGGCGGCAGTCTCGGTCGACCTTTGGCAGAAGGTTTTGACCGACGACGCCGACAACGCCGAAGCCCTGTCCGAGCTCGAGAAGCTGTACGAACGCGAGAAGATGTGGAACGAGCTTGGCTCGGTGCTCGAGCGCCAGGTCGCGACCACCACCGACGGCTCGAAGCGAGCGGCCATCTACGTGAAGCTGGGCGTGCTCTACACCGAAAAGGTGCAGAACGTCCCGCAGGCGATCACCGCCTGGAACGCGCTCTTGCAGCAGGACCCGGACAATCGGCGCGCCCAGGACGCGCTCAAGAAGCTTTACCTGCAGCAGAAGGACTGGAACGCGCTGGAGGGATTTTACGCCGCCCAGAACAAGTGGGACGAGCTGGTGCGCGTCCTCGAGCGGCAGGCCGAGTCGGAGGACGGCCGGGCGCGCGTCGCGCTGTGGAACAAGATTGGCCAGCTCTATCGGGACCGCTTGCAGAAGGCCGACCGCGCGCAGAAGGCCTATGAAAAGGCGCTGTCCTACGACGGCCAGAATCTGGATGCCGCGCAGGCGCTGGTGCCCCTTTACGAGAAGAGCAAGGACGTCAAGCGGCTGGCAGAGGTCCTGTTCGTCGAGCTGGAACACACGCGGGACGCCGCCGAGCGACAGGCACGGCTGCAACGGCTGACGGACCTGCTGGACATGGGGGTCGCCGACAAGCCGGGCGCGCTGCGCGTGGCGCTGACGGCGCTGTCGGAGTCGCCGAGCGACGCCTGGGCGATCGAGACTTCGCGCCGTCTCGCGCGCGAGAGCCGGTCCTGGAACGACCTGGTGCAGGCTTACGAAGCCGCCTTGCCGGGCGCCGCCGCCGATGAGCAGGCGACGCTGGCGCTGTTGTCGACGCTGGCCGCCGCCTACGAGTCCGAGCTGGGAAATCCCGACGCCGCGATCGATCGCAACCAGAAGATCCTGGCGCTGGCTCCCAAGGACCCGAACGCCGTGGCCGCGCTCGAGCGGCTGTACGTCGCGACGGGCCGCTTCGCGGACCTGCTGGCGGTCTACGACAAGAAGCTGGAGTTAGCCAAGACCAAGGACGAACAGCTGGCCATTCGCTTCAAGCTGGCCGGTCTCTATGAAGACGAGATCAAGCAGCCGGACAAAGCCGTTCAGCTGTACCTGGCGATCCTCAAGCAAGACGCGACGCAGGTCTCGGCGCTGACGGCGCTGGATCGCCTGTATCAGCAGCTGGGCCGGTGGCAAGAGCTGGCGCAGGTCATCGAGGCGGAGGTGCGCCTTGCGACCGACAACGCGGCGATCGCCGAGCTGAAGTTCCGCCGCGCCCAGGTGCTGGAGCAGCACCTGGACGACGGCGCCGGCGCGGTCGCCTCCTATCGCGAGGCGCTGGCGCTGGACCCGGCACACGCGGGCGCGCGCACGGCCCTGCAGGCATATCTTTCCAGCGCCGACCCCGCCCTGCAGCAATCGGCCGTCGAGGTTCTGGAGCCGATCTACGAGGCGGCCAACGACCTGGCCCGTCTCGTCGAAGTCCAGCGCATCAAGCTGGGGCACCAGAAGAAGACCGAGGCGCGCGTCGAGCTGCTGCTGCGGATCGGCAAGCTGGA
The DNA here is from genome assembly GCA_963737345.1 of uncultured Pseudomonadota bacterium. Lineage (GTDB taxonomy): Bacteria > Myxococcota_A > Polyangia > Fen-1088 > Fen-1088 > JADGRB01. Next base: position 150,812 of record CAVTSM010000004.1, read on the forward strand.
AGGCCAGCTCGGGAACGCCGACCAGGCCTGGGAGGCGTACACGCGCGCGTTCACCGAGAACCCGGCCTCGACGCCCGCGCGCGAGTCGTTGGAGACTCTGGCGAACATCCTCGACAACTGGCAGCCGCTGGTGGCGCTGTATGAAAAGGCGTTGTCGGCCAAGGGCAAGGACCGCCTGCCGTCGGCGCTCGAGCGCGAGCTGTTGCTGGTCGTCGCCGTCGCCTACGACGAGAAGCTGCAACAGTCCGAACGCGCGGTCGAATACTTCCGGCGCGCCCAGAGCATCCAGCCCGAGGACGCCTCGGCGCTGGTGGCGCTGGAGCGGCTGTATACGCGAACGGGACGCTGGAATGACCTGGTCGACACGCTGCTGAAGAAGGCGCAGCTGGTGACCGACGTCGCCGAGCGCGAAGAGATCCGGACCCGGATCGCAAAGGTCTGGGAAGAAATGCTCGGCAACGCCGACCAGGCGATCTTGTCCTGGAACGTCGTGCTGCAGGACAGCCCGTCGAACATGGCGGCGTTGCGCGCGCTGGACAGGCTGTATCAGGCCCGCGGCGACTGGCGCGAGCTGGCCGACAACCTGCAACGACAGTTGACGTTGGTCGAGGATGCTTCGCAGGAGAAGGTCGCGTTGCTCGGGCGGCTCGGTTTGCTGCGCGAGCAGCGCCTCGGCCAGCTGGGTGGCGCGGTCGACACCTACGCCAAGATCCTGCAGCTGGAACCGGAGCACCCCGAAACGATCTCCGCGCTCGAGCGCATCTTGCAAAGCCCCGAGCACGAGCTGGACGCGGCGCAGTTGCTGGAGCCGATTTACCGCCTGAGGGGCGACTGGGCCAACCTGATCGCCGTTTACGAGGTCGAGGCCCGCCACGCCCCCGATCCGGACCAGAAGATCGCGCTTTACCGACAAATTGCCGAGGGCTACGAGCTGGGATTGGACGACCCCGCGCACGCCTACGAGGCGTTGGGGCGCGCCCTGGCCGAGGACCCGCTGAACGGTGAGGTCCAGGGGGCTGTCGAGCGGCTGGCGCGCGCGCTGGGACGGCTCGATGACCTGGTCGACCGGTACGGGCGGCTCATCTCCCGCGTTGGCGACCCGGAGCGAAAGAACGCGCTCCATCACAAGATCGCACGGCTGGCAGAGGTCGACTTGGGCGACGACGCACGGGCCGCGGCCGCGTACGGCGCGGCGCTGGACGTATCGCCGCGCGACCTTCAGGCCGCCAATGCGTTGGAGCAACTTTACCTGCGCGGCGGCAACTACGCCCAGCTGGTGGAGTTGCTGCAGCGCAAAGCCGAGATCGTCGACGCGATGGCGGAGAAGAAGGCTCTCTACTACCGCGCCGCGCAGCTTTACGAAGAAGTGCTCGAGGACCTGGAGCACGCTGTCGGCGTCTTCCGGCATGTGCTGTCCGTCGACGACACGGACCGCACCGCGCTGGATCAACTCGAGCGCATCTACATTCGCCTGGCGCGCTGGAACGATCTCAAGAACGTCTATGCCAAGAAGGCGGAGCTGGCCGCGACGCCGCTCGAAAAGAAGCAAATGCTGTTCGTGCTCGGCCAGGTCTACGATCGCGAGCTCGGCGATCCCGAGCGGGCGGTCGAGACCTACAGCTCGATCGTCGATCTGGATCCCGAAGATTACGACGCTCTTCAGGCGCTGGACCGCCTCTACCAGCAGCTGGGGCGCTGGTACGACCTGCTGGCCGTCCTCGAGCGGCAGACCGAGCTGGCGCCGTCGCCGGCCGAGGTGGTGTCGCTGCGCTTCCGAATCGGCGAGCTGTGGCGCGAGCATCTGAAGGACCTGGCGCGCGCCGTCGAGGCCTACCGGCAGGTGCTGCAGATGGACCCGGCTCATGAGCCGACGGTTCGCGCTCTCGAGACGCTGATGGCAGGGGGCGAGGCCGATTCGGCCGTGCTGGCGGCCCAGGTCTTGGAGCCCATCTACGAGAGCACCGGCGAGTGGGACCGGGTGGCGGCGGTCTACGAGGTGATGCAAGCGGCCGCCGAAGAGCCGCTCCGCAAGGTGGAGCTGCTGTCCCGTATGGCGGAGATCGAGGAGCGCCGCCTGTCGCATCAGAACGCGGCGTTCGACATCTACGGCCGCGCGCTGCACATCGACCCGAGCAACGCCGACGTGCTGGGCCAGCTGGAACGGCTGGCCGGCGAAACCGGACACTGGGCCAAGCTGGCCAACCTCTTCGCGACCGAGCTGGACAAGATCGAAGATCCGCGCCGGCAGACCGACCTTCTGCTGCGCCTCGGGCGCGTCTATGACGAAGAGACCGGACAGATCGAGGACGCGATCGCGACCTACCGGCGGGCGGTGGACACCGACCCCGAGAACCGGCAGGCGCTGGTGGCGCTGGATCGGCTGTACGGACGCGCCCAGCAATGGGACGAGCTGGCCAAGATCGTCCGCCGCGAGATCTCGATCGCCTCGAACGACGAGCAGCTCGTCGCGCTGAACTTCCGCCTGGCGCAGATTTACGAGCTGGCGCTGATGGATCTGCCCAAGGCCCTCGAGGCCTATCGCGAGATCCTGGTGGCCGATCCCACCCACATGGAGACGCGGACCGCCCTCGAACGGATGTTCATGGGCGGCACCATGCAGATCGAGATCGCCGAGGTGCTGGAGCCCCTTTACCGCACCGGCGAGGAGTGGGAGAAGCTGCACCAGATTCACGAGGTGCAGCTGGGCCGCGTCACCGACGTCGGCGAGCGACAGGCGCTGCTGCGCCGGTTGGCGGAGATCGCCGAGCACAAGCTGGTCGATCAGGTCGCGGCGTTCGGCTGGTGGGCCGAGGCTGTCAAAGAGGATCCATCGTCCGCCCAGTCGCTCGACGAGCTGCTGCGCCTGGCGCGGGCGACGCACCAGTGGGACGCGTACGTCACCACGATGACCGACGCGGCCTCGCCCGAGCGCGATCGGGCGGTCCGCCGGGACGTCCTTCTCCGGCTGGCCGCCAGCTTTGAAACCGACCTCGGCGATCTCGAGCGCTCCGAAAAGGCCCTGCAAGCGGTGCTGGCCGAGCAGGAGAAGGACTCCGCGGCGCTGGCGTCGCTGGATCGGATCTACGAAGGGCAGGGGATGTACGAGAGCCTGGCGGATGTCCTGCGCCGGCGCATCGCCATCACCGACGACAGCACGGAGCTGACGGCGTTCAACCTGCGCCTGGGGCGCGTCTACGCCGAAGCGCTGGACGAGACCGACAGCGCGATCGGTTGCTACCTGGCGGTTCTGGACCACGAGCCGCAGTCGCGCGAAGCGCTGGACGCGCTGGAGCGCCTCTACTTCCGATCCGAGCGTTGGGCCGATCTGTACGGCGTCTACGAAAAGCTGTCGGGTCTCACCAGCGACGAGATGGCGCTGGCCGACTGCTACGCGCGGATGGCCAAGCTGGCCGCCGACGCGCTGGATGACCGGAGCAAGGCCGTCGAGCTGTGGGGCAAGGTCGTCGACATGCGCGGCGAGGACGCCATTGCGCTGTCCGGTCTGGCCGATCTGCACGAGATGGCCGGCGAGTGGCGCGAGCTGACCGAGGTGCTGGAAAAGCAGGTCGCCGCCACGCCGGACCCCGAGCGGCGGATCCCCATCTACAAACGCCTGGGGCGCATCTGGGGCGAGAAGCTCTCGCGCGAGCGGAATTCGCTGGAGAGCTGGCAGAAGGTTCTGGAGATCGATCCGCAGGACGTCGACGCCCTGCGCGCCATCGCGTCGAACTACCGCAGCGCCGGCGCCTCGGAAGAGCTCTCGCAGGCCCTGCGCCGCTTGATTCAGGTCGGCCAGCTGGGTGGCAGCGGGATCGAGACCGACGAGCTGAAAGAGCTGTTCGCACAGCTCGGCGAGCTCGAAGGCGACACGCTGATGCGGACCCAGGACGCGATCGACGCCTGGCGCGAAGTCCTGGAGCTGGACCCGAGCGAGTTCCGTGCGCTGGCCGCGCTCGAGCGGCTGTTCATGCAGGAGGCGCGCTGGGAAGAGGCGGTCGAGATCCTCGAGCGGCGGGTCCAAGCGCTGGCCAACCCGACCGAACGTGTCGACGTCCTCATGCAAGCGGCGTCGCTGTGGGCCGACAAGATCGGCGACGGCGGGTCGGCGGCCGAAGTCTACGAGCGCGTCCTGCAGATCGATCCGGGCAACGGCACCGCGTCGATCGAGCTGGAGCAGCTGTACCGCCAGCGCAAGAGCTGGGTGAAGCTGATCGATCTGCTGCTGGCCCGGACCGAGTTCGCGCCCGACGCGGCCGCGCGCATCCAGCTGCTGGTGCAGGTGAGCGAGACCTACGAGCAGCAGCTGGATGATCGCGACAGCGCCTTCGTCACGCTGCAGGCCGCCTTCCGCGAGGACTACTCGAACGACCACGTCGCCAAAGAGCTGGAACGGCTGGCGACGGCGGCCGACAAGTGGAACGAGCTGATCGGCGACTACACGCAGGTCGTGCAGGGGATCGCCGATCCCAAGCAGGCGGCCGACCTGTGGGTCAAGATCGCGCGCTGGTACGACTCCGCCCTGCGGCATGTCGACTACGCGATCGCGTCGGCGCAGCAGGCGCTGCAGCTGGACGCCGCCCACATCGGGGCGCTGCAAGCGCTGGAGGATTTCTACCGCAAGCAGAAGCGCTGGGCCGATCTGGCCTCGACGCTGGCGCGGCACGCCGACTGTGAAACCGAGCCCGCCCCCAAGGTCGACATCCTGCTGGCGCTGGCCGACACCTACGAGACGCAGGTTGGCGACGCGGCCCAGGCGGTCAACGCGTACCAGCGCGCGCTGGACACCGACGAGCGGTGCATCGACGCCATCAACGCGCTCGAGCGCTTGTATCGCCGGCTGCAGGCCTGGGATCGCCTGGTCGAGGTGCTGGCCAAGAAGTCGCAGGTGGTCGACGACACCGACGCCGCCATCAAGCTGAAGCTGCAGGTCGGCGAGCTCTGGGAGGATCGGCTGGGCGACAACGATCGCGCCGTCGAGGCCTACAAAGAGGTCCTGTCGGTCGATCCGCGTAACCTGCCGGCGCTGACCGCGCTGGACACGCTTTACGAGAAGACCGGCCGGATGGAGGAGTACCTCGAGAACCTCGAGCACCGGCTGGAGGTCTCGCCGCCCGAGGAGGATCGGGTCGCCACCTACCAGAAGATGGCGAACATCTGGGAGGAGAGCTTCGCCAAGCCCGATCGGGCGGCGGACGTGATCGAGAAGATCCTCCTCATCGACGACCGGAACGCCAAGGCGTACCGCGATCTCGAGCGGCTTTACCGGCAAGAGCGCAAGTGGGAGTCGCTGGTCGAGACCTACCGCAAGCACTTGACGGTGGCGAGCGACGCCAACGAGCGCATCGAGATCTTCACGAAGATGGGGCAGATCTACGAGCAAGAGCTCCGCGATCTGGACCGCGCCATCGAGGCCTACAACGACGTGCTGAGCGTCGAGGCCGACCACCCGGAGGCGCTGGCCGGGATCGCGCGCCTCTACGAAGAGACCGATCAGTGGGATCGCGCCGTCGAGGTGATGCGCAGGCTGATCCGGATCAGCGCCGATCCGAAGCAGAAGGTCGATCTCAACTATCGGTTGGGGCGGATCTTCGACGAGCAGATGAAGGATCCGGAGCCCGCCCAGGAATACCTGGTCGAGGCGCTGTCACAGGATCCGGCGCACGTGCCGTCGATGCTGTCGCTGCTGGGCATCTACAAGCGGCGCGGCGACTGGCAGAAGGCGGCGCAGTTGATGGTTCGCGCCGAGGCTGCCACCGTGAACCCGCTGGAGAAGACGCGCCTCTTGCACGAGGCCGGCAAGATCTTCCAGGAGAAGCTGGGGGACGAGGCGCAGGCCGCCGATCTGTACGCGCGGGTCATGCAGCTGGATCCGGAGCACGTCGAGACCGGCGAGCCGCTGTCGCAGATCTACTTCAAGCGCGAAGAGTGGGCGCCGCTGGTCCCGGTGCTGGAGATGCTGGCCCGCAAGGCCGACAAGAAGACCAACCGCGAGCTCACCCAGCTCTATCACCGCCTGGCCAAGGCGGCCGACCGCCTGGGCGAGAACGAGAAGGCGCTCAAGTACTACAAGCAGTCCTACGACCTGGATTCGACGTATCTGCCGACGCTGGTCGATCGGGCTGGCCTCCTGTACCGGCTCGAGCACTGGGACGATGCGTTCCGCATCTACCAGACGATCCTGGTCCACCACCGGGACACGCAGAAGGACGACGAGATCGTCGACATCTTCTTCCGCCTGGGGCGCATCAAGCTGAAGCTCAATGAGCGCACCAAGGCGGTGAACATGTTCGAAAAGGCGCTGGAGATTCAGCCCGGGCATCGGGCGACCCTCCAGGCGTTGATCGACCTTTACACCGAGGCCGGCGATTTCGAGGCGGTCATCAAGCAGAAGCGGGCCCTGCTGGCCTCGGCGGCGACCCAGCCGGACGAGAAGTTCACGATCTCGGAGGAGATCGCGGGCATCTACAAGGACAAGCTCAACAACCCCCAGAAGGCCATCGCCGCCCATCTGGAGGCGCTCAACTACAAGCCGAACGATCGCCAGCTGCTGCATTCGCTGCTCGACCTCTTCAGTGAGACCAAGCAGTGGAAGAAGGCCATGGAGATCCTGACCAAGCTGGCCGAGCTGGAGAGCGGCAAGGTCAAGGCGCGCTATTTGGTCGCCGCCGGCAACATCGCCAACTACGAGCTGCACTCGACTGACGAGGCGGTGGAGCTTTACAACCAGGCCCTCGACGAGGATCCGGACGACCTCAAGGCCTTCGAGCGGATCGACAAGATCATGACCGCGAAGAAGGACTGGAAGAACCAGGAGCGCAACTACCGCCGCATGATCAAGCGGCTCGGTCAGGAGCCGCCGGCCGAGCGGAAGCCGACGCAGATCGCGCTGTGGCACGGCCTGGGCGAGATCTACCGCTCGCGTCTCAAGGACTTCAAGGCGGCCACGGCGGCCTTCGAGGTCTGCGTGCAGCTGGATCCGGACGCGACGCCGCGCCACCAGATCCTGGCGGAGCTCTATCAGCTGTCGGGACCCGAGTCGTACGACAAGGCGGTCAACGAGTACCGCCACCTGATTCGCGTGAATCAGGACCTGGGGCAGATGGCCATCTATATGAAGACGCTGCGCGGCCTCTACATGGCGATGCAGCAGTACGACCGCGCCTGGTGCGTGGCGGCGGCGATGGCCTTCTTGCGCAAGGCCGACGCCGAGGAGCAGCAGTTCTTCGAACAATATCGGCCGAAGGGGTTCGTGCGCGCCAAGGCGCGTCTCACCGAGGAGATGTGGAAGAACATCTACCACCCCGACGAGGACCGCTACATCTCGCACATCTTCGCGACGGTCAGCCAGGCGGTGGCGAGCGGGCGGGCGAAAGAGCACAAGGACTGGGGCCTCAAGCGCAAGGATCGGCGCGACGTCGCGACCGACCAGCTGCTGTTCAGCAAGGTCTTCAACTACGTGAACCAGGTGCTGGGCGTTCCGCAGCCGGAGCTGTATCTGCGGCCGGAATCGCCGGGCGAGTTGGACCTGGCGAACGCGCGCGAAAAGATGCAGCTGATTCCGTCGTTCGTGGTCGGATCCAGCCTGCTGCAGGGTCGCCCCGAAAAGGACCTGGCCTATGTCGTCGGCAAGAAGCTGACCTTGATGCGGCCGGATCACTTCGTCCGCTGGCCGACCGTCGTTCCGACGGTGGCCGAGTTGAAGGTCCTTTTCCTGGCGGCGCTGAAGCTGGTTCACCCCAAGCTGGAGGTGAAGGCGGACGTGGCCCAGGCGGTGAACAGCTACCTGGACCTGCTGACCAAGACCGTCCCGCCGCAAGCCCGCGAGCAGCTGGTGGCGGTCGTGCAGCGCTTCGTCGCCGGCAAAGGCGAGGCGGACATTCACCGGTGGGCCAACGCGGTCGATCTGACCGCCACGCGCGCGGGGTTCCTGATCTGCAACGATCTGGACGTCGCGACGCGGCTGGTACAGACCGAGCCGGTCTCGATCGGGGTCGCCGACCCGCGGGACAAGGTGCGCGACCTGGTCCTGTGGTCGATCTCGGACGAATACTTCGCGGTCCGCGAGCACCTGGGTCTGGGGATCGGCCAAGCCTAATCGGGGTGCGCCAGGGCCGTCGTTTCACCGTGGCTACCCGATGACCATGTCGACCTTGGCTGTGCTGGTTGTGGTGGCGGTGGCCGCCGCTGCCGGTGCCTGGCTGGGGCGGAGAGCCGCCTGGCAGCGAGCGCGGCTGATGTCGGCGGCCATCGACCAGATCACGGCAGCGATCGCCCGCACCGCCCAGACCGAAAGCGCCGAGATCCTGCGGGCCGTCGAGGTGACTGGGCTCGAAGAGGCTCGCCTGGCGGCGGCGCCCATCCAGGCGGACCTGACCGCGCGCCGGGCAGAACTGGAGACGCGCACGAACGCTTTGGCGCGGCGCCAGGCCGAGCAGCGCGAGCGCGCCGCCGCTGCGGACGAAGCCGCGGCGCGGACGGCGGCCGCCAAGGCCCGGGTGACGGCTTTGGAAGCCGAGACGCGCGCCGTCCGGCAGCAGCGGGCCGAGGCCGACGCCGCATCGCGCGGCGCGCTGGAAAAAGCCGCCCGGCAGTCGGCGCAGGAGGTTCTGGCGACCTTGCGCGAGGCGGAGGTGGAAGAGACGCGGGTGAGCGCCGCGCGCGCGGCGCGTGCGGTCACCGAGGCGGCCGTCGAGGCCGCGACCAAGCGCGCCAAGCGCGTCATGGGGATCGCCGTCGGCCGCTTCTATGGCCACTACCTCACCGAGCGCCTGCACGCGATCATTCCGCTGCCGCCGGGAGCTGCGGGTGCCGCGATCACCGGCCCCGATGACGCCAACCTACGGGCCATCGAATCGGCCGCGGGGGTGACGCTGGCGATCAACGAGCCGCGCGACGCCATCCGTCTCGAGGGCCTGGACGGTGTCGGCCGTGAGGTCGCCCGGCGCGTTCTGGCCCGGCTGCAGCGCCAGCCGGCGCTGGCGGCTGATCCCGCCAAGGTCGCGCAGGCCGGGCGTGAGATTGCGGCCGCCCTGGACCGTGAGCTGGACGATCTGGGACGGCGCGCCTTCCAGATGCTGGAGATTCCGCCGGCGCATGCGGAGATCATCCGACTGGTTGGGCGGCTGAACTACAGGACCAGCTACACGCAAAACCAATGGAAGCACGCCGTCGAGGCCGCTTACCTGTGCGGGATGATGGCCGACGAGCTGGGCCTGGACGAAAAGACGGCGCGACGAGCGGCGCTGATGCACGACATCGGCAAGGCGCTGACTCACGAGCTCGACGGATCGCACGCGGTGATCGGCGCCGACTTTGCGCGGCGGCTGGGTGAGGCCGAGGTCGTGGCAAACGCCATCGGCGCGCACCACACGGACGAGCCTTTCAACAGCCCTTACGCCTATCTGGTGGCTGGCGCCGACGCGATGTCGGGCGGGCGGCCGGGCGCCCGGCGCCAGACCGACGAGAGCTATCTGATGCGCGTCGAGGATCTCGAGCGGATCACCCGCAGCTTTCCCGGCGTCGCGGAGGCCTTCGCCGTCCAGGGTGGCCGCGAGGTGCGGGTCTACGTCGAGCACAATCGGATGGACGATCTGGCCGCCGTCCACCTTTCCACGGAGATCGCCGGAAAAATCTCGCGCGAGATGCGGTTTCCGGGTCAGATTCGGGTGACCGTCATCCGCGAGCTGAGGGCGGTCGAGGTCGCGAGCTGAACATGAACGTCGTCATCCCCCCCCTGTTCTTTTACGTCGTCGGCGCCCTGCTGGTGATCTTCGGCGCGCTGCGCGTCTTCACTCTGGGCCGCCGCAACGCTGACAGGGAGCTGTCCGAGGACACGCCGCAGCAGGCAAAGGCGCGCAAGCGCCACCGCACCTTCGGGATCGTCTGGATCCTGATGGGCCTGTTCCTGATCGTCTCGACCGCCGACGTCCTGCGCCTGCGGCACTAGCCCGTTTTCACCTTGAAGGATTGACGGCGTCGCTTACTAGCGAGCGCAGTGCCGCCTCGCTTAGCACCAATGCAGTTCGCTTAAGCGCCAGGACGCGAGGACGCCAGGGGCTGGATCGACCAGGATTCACGACTGGGTGCTCCGGGTATTTTTGGCGTCCCTCCCGTCCTGGCGCTTAGCCGAACGGCATTGCGCTTGGCACGTCGTGGCCGCACCAATCCTGCGCGATCGCTTCAACAGTGAACCGGTTCTAGCGAAGCGTTCAAGGGCGGCAGGGCTGGCCGGCAGGCAGGTGCGAGATGGTCACGCTGTCCGCGCCATCAAAGAAGCGCTGCTCTTCGACCAGCGCGCCCCTATCGGTGGTCCCCTGGTACCGGACCTCCGGATCGAAGTCGGCGTCGAAGACCTTGAAGCTCTGGACGTGCGCGTCCACCCAGAGGACCGGGCCCGAAAAGCCGGCCGCGCGAGAGCGCTGGACGCGGCGGCAAAACTGGTAGAGCTCGGGTCGCTGGCCGCTCAGGCCGCCGTAGATCAGGCGCTCGGTGCGGTGCTCGCGCGGTGGGAGCGGCGCGCCTGCGTCGGTGACTGCCCAGGCCTGGTCTCGCAGCGACTGGGGCAACACGTTTGTCAGGCAGCCGTCCTGGCAGCGCGACTCCAGATACGGTGCGGCGGCGTTCAGCACGCGGCTGTTGGTGACGCTCAGCTTTCCCGCCCCCGCAATCAGCGCGATGGCCGCGACCACGGTCGCCCCGCCCAGCGCGCGCGCCGTCGTGGCCCGCAGGCGCTCCGCCAGGCGGTCGGCGCCGCGCGCGACGGCCAGCACCAGCGGGACCGCGATGCTGACGTAGTAGGCGGGGTTCTGCTGCGGCACGAGCAGCATCATGGCCGGCAACAGGTACGCCGCCAGCAGCCACCCGCGGCCCCACCGCGCGCGAGGTCCCAGGCGCGCAACGCCGAGGGTGGCCAGCCCGAGCCCCACGGGCGTGAGCGCGTACAGCCAGAGCAGCACCAGCAACAGGTCGACCGGCTTCGTCACCACCCGCAACAGCGCGAACCCAGGGTGATGCAAGAGCGCGTGGACCAGGCTGCCGTGGTTCGCGTCGAAGCCACCGAAGTAGCCGGCCGATGCTCGGTAACGACCGTATTCCGTTCCCGGCAGGTGCGGGTACATCAGGATCGGCAGGCCGTCGAAGAACGTGTAGAAGGCGTAGGTCGGGTCACTCGGCGCGCCGCCGCCGGCCAGCGCTCGCCGGATCGCGACGACCGCCGCCAGGCCCGCCAGCGCCCCCCCGCCGAGCGCGCCAGCCGCCCGGCGCGCGGCGCGCAACTCGGGCAGGCGCCGGTCAAGCAGCGCCAGCACCAGCGCCGCGCCGCCGCAGGTCACCAGAGCTTCGTACCGCGCCGTCGCCGCCAGCGCGGCCAGCCCGGCCGCCAGCAGTGCCGGCGCCCAGCGCCCGCGTACGGCCGCCGCTGCCGCCGCGCCGAGCGCGCTGGCCGACAGACCGGCCGCCAAGCTGACCCCGAGGTTGTTTCGCCCGGACTGCGACGCGAGCAGCGGCAACAGCGCCAGCGTCGCCACGAACGTGGTCCGCCGCCGGCGCGAGGCCGCCGGCCACACGAAGCGGGCGATGGCGACGGCGCCGCCCGCCAGCAGCAGGTGCGCCGCCAGATACACGACCTGGTTGGCGGCGAGCGCGCTCAGCCCCAGCCGCCGGGCGGCGATCAGCGCAAAGAACGCCAGCGGTTGCTCTTCCGAAGCGTGGCCCCGTCCCAGCGCCAGCTCGCGGGCGTGCTCCAAGTAGCCGAGGTTCATCCAGCCGATGTCCCAGCCGTAGCGCGCCAGGTACAGCAGGCGCGCCGCCAGCACGGCGCCCAGCGCCGCCCAGGTCGTGCGGGCGGACCAGGTCGTCCTCTCCGCAGCCGGCGGCGCTGCGTCCGATACGCTCGCGGTCATCGCGCCTACGCGCTGGAGCCCGGCGCCGCAGGGTCATCCGCCTGCGGCACCTGCGATTCCCGGCCCACCAGCGGTCGGGCGCGCAGCCACGTCAGCAGCGCCGGCAGCGCGACGATGGCCGCCGACAGGCAGGCGACCTCGCCCAGGATTGCCATCATCCCGAATCCCTGCAACGCGCGATTGCGTGCCGCCAGCAGCGATCCGTAGCCGACGATGGTGGTCCACGAGCAGAGCGCAACCGCCGCCCCCGCCGACACGACGGCTGGCAAAATGGCCCGCTCTTCCCGGTAGCGGGTGATGACGTTCAGCGCGTATTCGGCGCCGATCCCGAACGTGATGGGCAGCGCGATGAAGTTCAGGAAGGTCACGTGCACTTGCGCCCACCCGGCCGCGCCGACCATCAGCAGCACGCCCAGGATCAGCGTCCCGATCGCCATCACCACCGCCAGCGCCGGGCGGATGGTGAACGCCACGATGACGATCACCGCGATCAGCGACGCGACCGTCGCGATGGGGCCGTCCCGCAAGACCGAGCGGATCATGGCGCCGAACACGACCGCGCTGCCGGAGGTCTCGACGACTTTACCGCTCGGCAGGTTCAGGTGCTGCAACACGGACGCGATTCGCAGCAGGTCACGCCCGTTCCAAACCGAGATTCCGTGCTCGGCCGCGTACACCAGCACGACGCGTCCGATCGTGCCGTCGCTCTCGGTGAACGGGCGGCGCGCCAGCGGCGGCAGGTCGGTCGGCTGCAACAGCCGCAGCCCGTCCGGCGGGTCGATCTTGGCCAGGTCGGCCCGCTCCTTGTCGTTGAGAAGGGCCAGCGCCGGGTCGTGCGTGAGTTTCCGGATCTGGGCGATCAGATCCAGCTTTCGGTGTTGCGCGTCCGGCGGGCCCGGGAGCAGGTCGTAGATCGTCACGACGTTGCCGATGACATCTGGCCCGGGCAGGTCCTGATCCTGCTTGCGGATGGTCTGCTTGATCGGCTCGACGTCTTCGACCGAATCGGCCAGGACGACCGTCGGTGACGGCCAGCGTCCGAACAGCTTGTCCAGGCTCTGGCTGAACTGCTGCGCTTCGCTGTTGGGCTTGGTGCGAACGCTCAGCTTGAGGAAGTTGTACTCGAACGGGTCCTTGAGGAAGTGACGCAGGCCCACGATGCTCAGCACCGAGACCGCAATGAAGACCAGGCTGATCGCGGCGCTGTAGCGGCGGATGAACCCGGCCAGTGGTCGCAGCTCGATGGGCGGCCGGTGGGGGCGAACCTTGCCCTTGCGACGCGCATCCAGCAACACCAACAGCGCCGGCAACACGGTGTACGTGGCCGCCCAGCACGCCAGCGCGCCGACGGCGCCCATCACGCCGAACTGCGAGAAGCCGCGGAAGCTGGTCACCGTCAAAGAGGCGTAGGCCGCCGACGCCGCGATTGACGCGACCAGTGTGCCGCGCCAGGTCCCGCCGAGCGCGCAGCGCAGCGCCTCCAGCGGATCGCGCCCGTGGGCCCGCTCTTCCTCGTAGCGGGACATGAACACAATGGCGTAGTTGATGCCGTTGCCGATGATGATCGACCCCAGGAACGCGGTCGACGAGTTCAGGTACCCGAACGCCAGGTCGGCGACCGCGAACGCCGTCGCCGCGCCGACGAAAGCCGGGATGCCGGTCAGCGGGATGGCCCGCAGCCGCCGGAAGTAGAAGCCGATCGACAGCACCACGATGAACACGCAGATGGTCGTGACGACCGCCAGGTCCTGTTCGATGGCCAGCCGGTTCGCGATCCCGGTGGCGATCGGTCCCGACAGCTCGGCCTTCATCTGCGGGTGATAACGACTTGGCGGGTCTTCGGTGATCAGCTGGCGAGCCGCGTTGTAAAGCGCCTCGCCGGCGTGGCCGCCGAAAAGACCTCCGGGCGGCAGCGCGGCGATCCATACGTAATGACCGTCGGGGCTGGTGAACACGCCCCCCGGAAAGCGCTCTTCGATGCCGTTCTTGTGCTCGAGCCGATGCTGGAGCTGGTCGACCGGTTCTTCGTCGTCCAGCGACACGAACAGCGGGTTCTTGCGCTTGCTGATCTCGGTGCGCAGGCGGTCTCGGATCGATTCGAGGTCGTCCTCAGAGACGTAGAGCCATTTGTTACTCTGGAAGAATTGCCGCAGATCCTGGATCTCGTAGGTCGCCAGATTTACGACCTGCGGCGGCAACGCCCGCAGCCTCTTGGTGAGAGCTTCGGCGTACCGCAGATTCGCCGCGTGATCCGGGGACCGGATCCCGACCAGCAGCAGCGAGAGATCGCCCATCCGCTTTTGCGTGCGTTCCAGGGTGACGACCCCCGGTTCGTTGCTGGGGAGCAGCTCTTCGAGAGCGGTCTTCAGCTCGAGCCGCGACGCCAGGAAAGACGCGAGCGCTCCCACGATCAGCACGCCGATCAGGATCCCGACAGGATGCCGGGTGACCCAGTGATGATAACGGCTGACGCGACTTTCGGCTGGGGGCGCCACGCGCCGACCTTAGCAGGATTTGTCTGGCTGACGCACCTTCGCGCCCTGGCAAATCACCGTCGGCGGCGCGGTTGCGCACACCGCCACTGATGTGGCCCCCCTCACGGTATTGAAGGTGTCGGGTTTACGAATGGCACTGGCATCGATATCCTTCTTCCATGGCCTTTCTTCGCCTCGCTTCGCGAGGAGCTCTCCTAGCCGCGGTCTTGGGTCTGACGGTCGGGCTGGGGGCGGCTCCCGCGTTCGCGATCGGTGAGCAGATCACGGACGTTCGGATCTTGGACAACCAGCGCACCGAAGAATCGACGGTTCGGTCGGTCGCTGGCGTCACCATCGGCGACACCCTGCAGAGCGACACTCTGGACATGGTGCGCGAGCGCCTCAACACCACCGGGCTCTTCGCCGACGTCAACGTCTGGTGGGAGCCGCACGGCTCCGGCGTCCGCATCAACATCTCCGTGAAGGACAAGTTCCCCTGGGCGCCTGTCCCGACGGCCTCCTGGTCGGCCAACAACAAGTCGCTCGGTCTGCTGTTCGTGCACGGCAACCTGTTTGGCCGCGGCAAGCAGCTGCTGCTCGGCGGCCGGCTGGCGCAGATCGACTCGGGTCTGGTGCTGGCGTATCGGGATCCGTCCCTGTTCGGCACCTGGATGTACTGGCAGCTTCAAGGCGTCATCCAGCGACAAGTCGTTCCCGAGTACGACAGCACGGGCGTGGGTGCCACGCTGGCGAAGCCCGTCGAGTTCCGGGAGACGCATCTGTTTTCCTACGGGATCGAACCGGCCTTCGGCGTCTCCTGGTTGCGGCGGGTGAAGACCCAGGTCGCCTGGCACATCGAGAAATTCGACTACTTCGGCCCGGGATCCGACGATCCGCAGACGCAGATGAAGCTGGTCCCGGCGACCGCCGTCGGCACCTCCGCGTACGGCCGGGCCATGTTGAGCTTCGACTTTCGGGCCCGCGAGTTCGCGGTCATGACCGGCCAGGCGCTCACCGGTTCGTTCGACCTCGGGGGCCCCGCGTTCGGCGGCGACTTCACCTTCTGGAAGGTGGGCGGAGCGTGGGAGCAGGGGGTCCGGTTCTTCAAGTCCCACAACTTCATTTACGCGGGCGGCGCCGTCATCGGACACGACCTTCCGTTCTGGAACGAGAACACGGCCGGCGGGTCGAACCTGCGCGGCTATCTGGGCCAGCAGTTCCGGGGCGACACCCAGCTCTGGGGGAAGGTCGAATACCACTTCCCGTTGTTTTCTGTCGGCTCGCTCGACTTCCGCGCCCTTGGGTTCTACGACGTGCAGGCCGTCTGGTACCGGGATCAGCCGAACGGCACCCTGGTCCCGGATCCCAACGCCCTCATGCCGCAATATTCACTCTACATCCAGCGCGACACGACCGATGCGCGCACGTTCCTGACCCCATTTCGCTCCGGTTTCGGCCGCGATGTCATCCACAACGACGTCGGTGCCGGGTTGCGATTCTTCCTGCGGTCGGTGGCCGTTCCGCTGGTCGGGGTCGACTTCGGCTACGGCATCGAATCGAACCACTGGAACTTCATCATCGTCGTGGGCGCGTAGGTGCGTTGAAAACCCACCGGCCGGAGTGTCAGGAATTGAACACTTTCCTGTCGGGCGCGTGGGTGAGGCACGGGATTACGGCCACTTGTAGAAATGTGGCGGGTTGGTGTCAGGTTTGCTCTTATGCCGGTCAATGTCCGTCTCCGGCATTGCCGCTCCGCCCAGCCTCGAATCGCTGATCGCGGCCACCTCGCGCGCTTCCGCCGACGTCGCGCGCGGCCCCGTTTTGGGATTCCTGCCGCTGCCGAAGGTGCTGCTGTGCGATCTGGACGGGACGCTGATCGACACGATGCCGACGCTGGCTGACATCGCCGCCGAGGTGATGGAGCGCTTTTACGGAACGCCGGGTGTCCTCGCGCGCGAATTATATCTAGCCACCTGCGGCCTGCCGTTCGCGAGCCAGCTGGAAGAGATCTACCCGGGTGACCCGCGGAACCGCGGCGCCTCGGACAGCTTCGAGGCCGCCAAGCCCGCCCGGTGCAACAAGATTCAAATGCCGGCCGACACGCGCCGGGCGCTGGACACGTTGCGCGCGGCCGGGGTGCGCATCGTCGTGTCGTCCAACAACGGCGTCGAGAACGTCGACGCCTTTGCCCAGGCGTCCAGCTATGAATTTTCGATGACGTTGGGGTTCGGGGGCGGGCTGGCCAAGGGTCGCCCGCACTTCGACGCCGTGTCGCGGTTCTTTCAGGTCGATCGCCAGCAGATGCTGTTCGTCGGGGATTCGCTGCACGACGGGGCGATCGCCGAACGCGAGGGCGTCCCCTTCGTCGCCGTGGCGACGACCTTCGCGCCCGAGAGGTTCATGCTGCGCTTCCCACACGTGCCGGTGGTGCGCCGGTTTGCGGCGCTGCCCGCCCTGTTCCAGCCTTCCGGCGGGCACAACGGGCGCCACGCCTCGGCCGCCGCCACCCGCTAGCTCCGATGCAGGTCGTGCTGCTGGCGGCCGGTCTCGGGAGCCGCCTGGGGTCTCTCACCGAGCGGCTGCCCAAGGCCTTGATCGAGGTCGGCGGCCAGCCGTTGCTGGTTCACGCCGTTCGCTTTGCGCGCGCCGCCGGCGCGACGAGTATCGTCGTGGTCGGCGGTTACGCGTTCGACCTGGTCGCCGCCGAGATCGCCCGGCGCGAGCTGCCGGTCACGCTGATCGAGAACCGCGCTTACCGCGACGGGAATCTGGTCTCTTTGGTCTCGGCCCGCCCGCTGATCCAGGACGAGTTTCTGTTGATGAACGTCGACCACGTGTACCGGGCCTCGATCGCGCCGCTGGCCGGGGCGGAGGCCGGCGAGGTGACCGCTTTCATCGACACCGACCGAACCCTGGCCGCCGACGACATGAAGGTCGAGCGGGATGCCCGGGGGCGGATCCAGCGTATCTCGAAGACGCTGACCACGTTCGACGCCGGGTACGTGGGCATGACGAAGGTCCCCGCCGAAGCCGCGCCCCGCTACTGGGCCGCCGCCGAGGCCGCTCTGGCCGAAGAGGGGCGCGCCATCCACGTCGAGCGCGTGCTGGCCCGCCTGGCCGAAACCGGGCGCCCCCCGCTGTGCCGGGACATCAGCGGCCACGGCTGGCTAGAGGTCGACGTGCCCGAAGAGCGAGCCCACGCCGACGCCATCCTGCAGCGCGACAGCTTTGGCTACGCGCCCGACTGATCGGAGCGCGACGTGACCGACAGGCCGGATCATCCCCAGCCCGCGGACGCGGACGCGCGACACGCGGCGCGCAGCGGCGCCGTCCAGACGCTGACGATCCTGCTGCAGGCGGTGACGTCGGCGACCCAGATCGTGTTCGCGCGCCTGTTCGGGCCGGTCATCTACGGCGCGTACCAGGCCGGGCTGGCGGTGCTGGATGTGGCGACACGAGCGGCCCCGGCTGGCGCCGGCATCGCGATGCTCCGGTACGTGGCCGGCGCGCGCGCGGCGCGGGATCCGGAGGGTGTCCGGCGCGCGTTGGGCGCTGGGCTGCGCCTGGGTCTGACGGTGTCCGTTCTCGTCGGTGGGGTAATGGCGCTGGGGGCGGACGCAATCGCGCACGCGCTGGGTTTGCCGATGCTGGGCCCAGCGCTTCGGATCTTGGCGATCGTACCGCTCTTGACGGGCGCCCTGACGATCGTCATTCAGGCCAGCCTGGCCGCCCGCGTGACGCGCGTGAGTTTTTGGGTCAGGGGCCTCGTCGAGCCGATTCTCCTGCTCCTGGCAGGGGTGACGGCGTGGGCGCTGGGTGGTCGCCTGCGCGGGCTTGCGGTCGCGCATTGTGCGACGGCGCTGGTCGCGGTACTGGCCGGGCTGGCTGCTGCGCGCACGGTGTTTCAGCGGTCGGAATTGCATCACGTGCTCCGTGCCCCGCGGATACCCGGGTTCAATCGATTTTCGCTCACGGTCTCCTCGGCGGAGCTGCTGAACGTCGCCTATCAGCGGGCCGATCTCTTGATCCTCACCGCTTATCTCGGAGCCAAGGGCGCCGCCGTCTATGCAGCCGCCGAATTTCTGACCCGCGTCATCGCCAATATTCGGTATGCGTTCGACGCGATCGTGGCCGGTGTGATGGCCGAGTCGGTGCAGCTCAATGACCACGATCGGCTCCGGTACAACCTTCAGCTCGCGACGCGCTGGGTAATCACCGTAGCGGCGCTCCTCGCCGGCGCGGTGGTCGCGCTGCGCCGTGAGCTGCTCGGTGGCCTGTATGGTCCCGCCTACGTCGCCGGCGGCGGCGCGGTGGTGGTGCTGGCGGGGGCTCACTTCGTGAGCGCATCGTTTGGTCTGGTCAGCTGGGTCCTGGTGGCGGGCGGCCGGTCGCGTCTGATTCTCTTGAACAACTTCCTGGGCGCCAGCTTCAACGTCGGGGCGAGCTTGGTGCTGATTCCGCGTTACGGCCTCCTCGGCGGCGCGCTCGCTTCCCTGGGCACGATGCTGGTTGTCCAAGGCGTCGCCTCGATCGAGGTCCTGGCCGTCGAAAAGGTGTCGCCGTTCAACAAGGGTCTGTGGAAGCCGATCACCGCCGCGATCGCCGCGTTCGCCGCCGAGTGTGGTGTGCACGAGGCGATCAGGCCGGCGGCCCTTCGCGTCGTCTCCGTTCTCGTTGCAGGCCTTGGCGTGGCGGTCGCGGTGCTTTTTGCGGTCGGCCTGCCGCTCGAGGAGCGCCGGTGGGTCGATAACCTTCGTATCAAGCTGGTTCGCGGGCCTGGCTGATTCAGCCCGCAATTTGAAGAGGTGGCTGGCACTGCCAAGGCGCTTCGCGAGACGAGCACGCTTTTCGAAGGACCATTTGGGCCCGAACACGAAGTGGCCCGTGTTGAAGATCCCGAGCGGCTCGTCCGTGATGATCTCGAACCCCTGTTTCCGAAAGTGCCGGCGCCAAGCCGCGGGGTGAAAAAGCCAGAGCTCGCTGAAAGTCGAGCCCCGTTCCCCGTGCCGCCGCTGAACGAACGGGTACAGAAGCTGGCCCACCATCCTGACGAAGGTGACCATCGCTCGAAGCGCGCCCTTCACGGCTCCGACGGGCGCCTTGGGCGCCCGCGCCAACGCGATCGCCTCTTGGACGCCTGCCGGAAATGCCGCCAGCGTGTGCCAGAACCGCCAGGCGTGGGTGGGCATGACGTGTACGCAGATCCCATTCGGGCGCATCACGCGCTTGATCTCTGCTTGCAGCGCGCCGAGATCCCGCACGTGTTCGAGAACGTTGGACGAGAACACGACGTCGAAGCTGGCGTCCGGAAACGGGATCTGTCGGCCGTCGTACGGCGTGATGGGGAAGACTTGGTGGTCTTTGTAGTTCGAGTCCGGAATCTCGATCGCTTCGACTTCGAACCCACGCTCGCGCAGCGCAACCGCCTGCTGCCCCGTCCCCGCCCCGATCTCGAGCACCCGCGCCCTCGGCGGGAAGTGCGCCACGATGAGCTCGATCTCGACGGCGCGAAGCTCACGGAGGAATGCGATGTTGAACATACGAAGGCGTTCACACTAGCGTCGAAGATCGCGTTCGTCACGCCGGCCGTCAGCCGCGCGCGCTGACCGCGTCCAGGTATATTCGCTCGAGGCTGGCAAGGTAGGTGTCGAGGCCGTAGTCCGCTCGCGCGCCGTCGCGCGCGCGGCGGGGCATGTCGGGATCGAACTCGCCCCGGTACACGCGCGCGATCGCTTGCGTCAGGCCCTCGACATCGCCGACTTCGACGAGGAGCCCGTTCTTGCCGTCCTGGATCACGTCGACCAGACCCGGGGCACGGGCGCACACGGCCACGCGGCCGCACACCAGCGCCTCGACCAGCACCAGCGACAACCCCTCGAACAGGGAGGGCATGGCCAGGAGATCCATCGCCGGGTAAACTTGGGCGACGTCGGCACGAAACCCGACGAACGACACCTGTCGGGCGATCCCCAGTGCGCGCGCCTGTGCCTGCAGCCGCC
The DNA here is from genome assembly GCA_963737345.1 of uncultured Pseudomonadota bacterium. Taxonomy (GTDB): domain Bacteria; phylum Myxococcota_A; class Polyangia; order Fen-1088; family Fen-1088; genus JADGRB01. Next base: position 171,185 of record CAVTSM010000004.1, read on the forward strand.
GTTTGAGGTGCCCCTCGCCGACGACCAGCACACGCAGGCGCGGGATCTCGGGCAGCAGGCGCGCCGCCGCTTCCAGCAAGAACTTATGCCCCTTTTGGGGCGCCAGGCGGCCGACGATCCCGACGGTGAACTCATCTTCGGACAATCCCAGGCGGGTGCGAGCCTGATGCCGGTTTGGAAGCTCGGAGAACCGCGACAGATCGATGCCGTTTCGGACGACCACCGACTTGTCGAGCGGGATGCCCTCATGACGCGAGACGAACTCGCGCACGCTGTTCGACACGGCGATCACCTGCTGCATGGGACGCGAGATCGCCCGGTTCAGCGTGCGCCAGAACCAGCGCGTCCGGAACTCGTCGGCGTTGTGGCGGGTCGAAATCCAGATCAGCCGCGGGTTGAGGCGCTTCAGCCAGTAGCCGTAGTAATCCGCCTCTTGAAGGTGCGTGTGCAGCACGTCGACGCCGCGCGAGCGTATGAGCTGGTTCACCCGCGCCAGCGCCAGCGGGTTGAAGCGCGTGCCGGCGTGCACGCACATGTAGCAAGCCTGGGCGGCGAACTCGTCGTGGAGCCTTCCTTTGCGAAGCGCGACGACCGTGAAATCGTAGGCAGCCCCCTGGTGGAACCGCATCTGGTCCAGCACCAGCCGCTCGGCGCCGCCGCCCACGGCTCTGGGAAACAGCGTCAGGACTTTGGGGCGCATTGTTCGGCCTTCGTGGCGTCCGGCGCGCGCATTCTACTACGAGGTCCCCGCGTCGGGGCGGCCCGCCGGACGGAGTTGCGGCGATCAGGCAGTTGGCCTATAGAGAGCAGAAAATGTCCATTCTCGTCGTCGGTGGCGCGGGCTACATCGGCAGCCATACGGTCAAGCTGCTGGACGCGGCGGGCATGGAGCCGGTGGTGTTCGACAACTTGAGCTCGGGGCACGAATGGGCGTTGCGCTGGGGCACGTTCGAACGCGGCGATCTCGCCGACCCAGACGCGATACGGGCCGTCCTGGCGAAGCATCGTGTCAGCGCGGTCATCCATTTCGCGGCGCTCATCCAGGTCGGCGAATCGGTGACCGACCCGAGCAAGTATTTTCGCGCCAACTTCGTCAACACGCTCAACCTGCTGGACGCGATGGTCGCTGCCGGCGTCCGCGAGATCGTCTTTTCGTCGTCGGCCGCCGTCTACGGCGACCCGATCCGCGTGCCGCTCGACGAGGACCACCCTGTCGCGCCGCTCAGCCCGTACGGCGACTCGAAATTGATGATCGAGAAAGTGCTGGCCCGCTACGAGCGTGCCTACGGCGTCCGATCGTCGGCGCTGCGTTACTTCAACGCGGCGGGCGCGGACCCGTCCGGCGAGCTCGGCGAGGCGCACCCCACGGAGAGCCACCTCATCCCGCTGGCCATCCAGGCGGCGCTGGGCCGCCGGGGCGCGCTGGCCGTCTTCGGGAACGACTATCCGACGCCGGACGGCACCGCTGTGCGCGACTATGTCCACGTCAACGATCTCGCCGCGGCGCACGTGGCGGCGCTGCGCCACTTGGCCGGGGGAGGCGCCAGCTTCGTCGCCAACGTCGGCATCGGGCGGGGCTACTCCGTTCGTGAGGTGCTGGCCACGGTCGAAAAGGTGGCTGGCGTGCCCGTGCCCCACCAGGTTGCCCCGCGCCGCGCCGGCGATAGCCCGGTCTTGGTGGCCGACGCGAACCGCATCCGCCGCCTGCTGGATTGGAAGCCCCAGCACGCGGATCTCGAGGAGATCGTCTCCCACGCCTGGAATTGGGAACGCCGTCGCCCACACGGCGCCGATTGATGGTAAACATAGTTCCACTATTGGAGGCTCGGCATGAACGGACGCGCGATCTCGATCAAGTGGTCAATCCTGGCAGCCCTCGGCTGTGTCCTGGCGACGGCGGGCAACGCCCGCGCGGACTGCGTGAATGACATCGACTGCCCAAATCCCGCCTGTGGCGGCGAGATCTGCGACTACGTGGGGAACCCCGCGTTCACCTGTAAGGCGGCGGGCAGTCAGCCGGCGGGCATGGACGGCTGGTGCTCGAAAGATTCTGACTGTAAGTGCGCGTCGATGGGGGCCAAGTGCGCCAACAGCTTCTGCACCTTCACCAAGCCCAGCGACGCCCCGAGCGGCGGCGGCGGCAAGTCCGGTACCGGCGGAACGACGGGCGCCGCTGGCTCCGGCGCGACTGGCACGGGCGGCACGGCCGCGGCGGGGCACACCGGCAGCACCGACGGGGGCAGCAGCGGTGGTTGCAACGTGGCAGGATCTGCGGCTCCGACCAGCTTGCTGGCGCTCTCGGTTCTCGGCGGGCTGGTGATCGCGGTGCGCCGCCGCCGGCGCGCGCGCTAGCACTCGATTTCATGCGTGCGCCCGTCGGAGTGTTCTCCGTCGGGCGCATGATAGATTGAGGACGTGCCGGCGATTCCCGCCAGCCTGCGGCTGGCTAATCAGGCGACGATCCTCGAACAGCTCCTTTCGCGTAAGGCCGCCAGTCGCGCGGAGCTGGCCAAGGCCACCGGCATGAGCAAGCCCACCACGGGCAAGATCATCGACGACCTGGTGGCGGCGGGTGTCGTCGAGGAGATCAAGCTGGTCGAAGGCGGGCGCCCCAGCGTGGGCCGCCCTGGCAAGCAGCTTCGACTCGCCACCGGGCGGCCCCACTTCGTGGTGATGGATCTGGGCGTCGAGTGGACGCGCGTCTCGGCGCTGCCGCCGGCGCCCCCCGAGCACGAGCGGTGGCAGGTGCAGTTCAAGACGCCGCCGACCGCCGAGGCCTGGCTGGAACGCGTGGTCCAGGGCGCCGAGAAGCTGGACATCAAGCGACCGTGGGCGGTGCTGATCAGCACGTCGGGCGTGGTGGACGAACGCAAGGCGCGCGTGCTGCTGTCGCCGAACCTGCACTGGTCAGAGCAAGTCGACCTGACGTGGATGGTGCGCCAGGTCTGGCCCGCGCCGGTCGGCCTGGTCCAGAACGTGCGCGCGCTGGCGCTGGGCGAGCTGGGCGCGCGCGCCGACACGGACGACTTCTTGCTGGTCGACATCGCCGAGGGCGTCGGCGGCGCGCTGATGCTGGGCGGTCGCCTTTACCAAGGGCCTCTGCCGATGAGCGGCGAAATCGGCCACACGCCGATCCCCGGCAACACCCGCCCGTGCGGATGCGGCGGTCGCGGCTGCCTGGAAACCCTGGCTTCCGAGCGCGGCCTGATTCAGAGCCACCGCGAAGCCAGGGGCCACGGCCTCGCCTTCGCCGACGTCGCGCGCGCCGCCGAGCGCGAGCCCCCCGCCTGGATGCGCGCGACGTTCGATGCCGTCGCGACCTGCGTGAGCGCGGGCCTGAACTTCTACGGCGTCCGCCGCGCCGTCCTCGTCGGCCGGATCACCGACCTTCCCGCCCCCGCCACCGACTACCTCATCGGCGCCATCCAGCGCGCCGCCCTGTGGAGCCGCTTCGACGCCGTCGCCGTCACCCTGGCCCCCAAACGCCCGGCCCGCGGCCTGGTCGTCGCCGGCATCCACCGCTTCGTCATGCCGGTGGATTGGTCACCCGCGGATAGTTGAGACAAGCGCCTGCCGGCCCTCGTTTCCGGAGGGGAGCTCACCTATCACTCACCACAGTCGACGTGGGGAAGCGTCGCGCTGCAGCAGCATTCCAATCCGCCGTTGTTTTCGATGTTATTCGTCCCAGTGACTCCGGGATTATCGACGAGGCAGTAAGCGCCCCAGGAGTCAGTAACATTGGTGAGTGTGTTGCTGAGCATCTGGCTTCCGGTGTTGCCCCCGTCCCAGGCGATCCCGTGACCGATGTTGTGGAAGGTGGAATTCTGCACCGTCACATTTGTTACGTTCGCTTCCACTTCTACGCCGGAGTTGGCGCAGTCGCCGATATCGAGGTTGGTCAGCAACTGCGGCGACGACGACGAGCCGCTCGAGGCGACGTCGACGCAGGTCACATTGTTGCCATTGCCGTTGATGATGCAGTCATGAACCTGATTCTTGCCGCTGAGCTGGACGACGAACGGACCGTTGCTGCTTTGCGCCATCTTGATGGTCGCGCGACCGGCGCCACTCGGATTGCAGAGGAGCTGCTGTGAACCCGTGAGGGTCAACGGCCAGGCCTCGTTCGAATAAGTCCCAAGGGCGACCTCAATCTTCCCTGTCCCGTGCGAAAGCGCGTAGCCGATCGTCTTGTAGGCGCAGGCGCCGGAGCCGCCGCGGTCGGGGGCGTCCGTTCCCCTCGCGCTGTCGACGTAGTGCGGGTCGGAGGCCGCTGGCGCGCAGCAGGCGCTGTTCGGGATGCAGCTCGATCCGCATTTCTGATATCCGGCCGCTCCGCACGACCCGCTACACTGCGTCGAGTTGGCGATACACGCGCCGTTGCACATGTAAGAATCACCGCTGCAGCTCTTGATGCAGCTCCCGGTAGCGCAGCTGGCCGTGCCGTTCGCGATGCTGCAGGAAATTCCGCAGCCGCCGCAATTGGTGTTCGTGGTCGTCGACGTCTCGCAACCATCCGCGTCGCCCGACGCCGTCGAGCAGTCGGCGAATCCGGATGAGCAGGCGGATTTGGGGATGACGCAACTGCCGCCACTGCACGAGACCGCGCTGCCGTTGCCGACGTGCGGCAGCACCGTGCAGTCGTGACCGCACGTGCCGCAATTCTTGGGATCCATGGCCGTGTTGACACAGATCGAGCTGCAGAGATCAGGGGTTGCGGCAGGGCAGGCGTAGCCGCATGCATGAGTCGACGTGTTGCACTTGCCGACTTGGCCGCCAGCTGTCTTGGGACAGTCGCTGTCGCTGCAGCAGCCGGTCGGCGGGATGCAGACCGTCGTTGCCCCCGCCGCGCACGATTTCGTCGAGCTCGGGCAGCTGTAGCTGCACGTGTGCGTGGCCGGGGCGCACGTGCCGACCTGGCCACCCGCTGTCATCGAGCAGTCGCTGTTCGCACAGCACGCGCTGGTGCCGATGCAGACCGTCGTCCCGCCTGTGGTGCACGATTTCGTCGACCCCGTGCATGTGTAATTGCACGTGTGCGTCCCCGTGTCGCACGAGCCGGTTTGGCCGCCGGCGTTCGGCGGACAATCACTGGTCGTGCAGCAGCCGTTCGAAGCGATGCAGATCCCGGCTGCCAGGCACTGCTTGGGCGTCGAACCGGCGCACATGAAACCGCAGCTGGTTCCGTCGCACGTCGCCGCCCCTCCCGCTGGTGCAGGGCACGGGGCGCAGCGCGTCCCGCAGGTCTGTATGGAGCTGCTGTCGGCGCACGTCTCCCCGCAAACGTGTTGCTTCGACGAGCAACTGGGCGCCGAGCCACCTGCGCCCGACGTGCCGCCGCGTCCGACGGACCCGGCAACGCCCCCCGACGCTCCGCCAGTGCGGCCGGCGTCCCCGCCGGATCCGCTGTTCGAGCCGCCCGTTGCCGAGCCCCCCGATCCGCCCGAGCTATCCGAGGCGCCCGACCCCCCGGCGCCGCCCGCACCCCCGGTTGTTCCTCCGACGTTACCGCCGCCCCCGCCTGCGTGCGCCACCCCGCCCGCTCCACCGGTGCCCCTGATGGCGGTTCCGCCTCCGGTGCTCGTCGCACCGTCGACGTCGTATACGGTCCGCGTCGGACAGCCGACGATCAGAGGAAGGAACAACGCCGTCCAGGCAAATCTTGTCACGTCCATGCCCACCCTTTTCGGCCGTGAACATAGTTTGTTGCGTAGTTTCTGACCAGCGCCTTTGGGCAGCCGGTCGCCCCACGAGGCCTCCGCTTGCGGGACCGGGGACGAACCCGATCTTCACTGAGGGACGGTCGATGGTGCAGTGGCTAGTTTTGAATTAGGGTTGGCCGGTGTTTTTTGCTGCACTGCTCGCGTTCGGCGCTGGATTTTCGGCTCTGCTCGCGGAAACCGCGTGGTTACCGCTGGTCATCGGGCTCGTCGGCGCCGACGGCACGTCGATCCAGGCGGTGCTGAGCGCGTTCTTCGTCGGCAACGCGATCGGCGCCTGGACGCTGGGCCGCGGTGCTGAGCGCCGCGTCGCAGCGGGTGCCTCGCCGCTCCGCGAGTTCACCACGATGCTGGGCGGAGCGGCGGCCGGTATCCTCTTGTCGCTGCTCGCCACCCCCGTCGGCAGAGCCTTGATCCCGAGGATATCGGCGGGCGACGCGGGCATCGGCCATACGGCCATGGTCCTGGCGTTTGCGTGTGTGGTGTTCGCGCCGGCAACGATATTCATGGGCGGGGCTTTCGCCGTCCTCGGTCGCGGTCTGCTGGCCCGCGCGCCCGAGATCGCGCAGCAACGGCGTCGCGGGATACTCTCCAGTCTGCAGGCCTGGAACACCGCTGGCGCCGTAGCTGGCACGCTGCTGTCCACATTCGGATTGCTGCCGTTTTTGGGCGTCCGCTTGACGCTGATCGCGGCTGCCGCCGCCGCGAGCTTGGCGGCAGGGCTCGCGCTGGTATTCCACCGGCGACAGATTCCGTTGAAACCCACCGCGGCGGTGCGGCGCGCGCCCAGCGCCGGCGACGCTGGTCCAATTGCTGCCTCGTTGCTGTGGGCGTCGGCCGCAGCCGGCCTGGCGGCTATCTTTTTCGAGATCGTCGCCATCCGCGTCCTCACCAGCGCCTTCGATGGGACCGCGTCGGCATTCGGGACAGTCGTCGCGGCCCAGTTGGTGGGCGGCGCCTGCGGGGCAGCTCTCGGAAGGCTGGTCTCCCCGCGACGTGCGCAAGTGCCGGTGGCGTTCGCGCTCGGCGCCGTCGGGCTGGCTCTGGCCGCCTACGGTTTGGGTGAGACCGGCGCGCTACTTCATTTTTTCCGCGGCGGCTCGGCAGCGGCGGAGCGCACGGCCGAGGTGATGACGGCGCTGGTGCTGGTCGGCCCGGGCGCGGCGGTGACGGCATTTTTGTTCGTGAGCGTCCTCGGCCTCGTGGCGGACGACAACGACAGCCTCGCGCGGATTGTCAGCTTCAGCTCTGTCGGTTCCGCGGCCGCTCCCCTGCTGGCGGCGTTGGTCCTCTTGCCCCGGGGTGGCACGCCCGCGCCGCTGCTGGCCGGCGTAGCAGCATTGGCTTTGGGAGCGATCCTGACGTCTCGTCCAGAGGGCGAGCGGCGACGTTCCCCGTGGAGGACCGTCAGTTACGTCGCCGGCATATCGGCCGTGGCTTTAGGAATTGGATGGGCGAGCGCGGGCGCCGAGCGGCTGTTCCCGTGGTGCCACTCCCCGGATGATCGAGGCAGCCTGGTTCAGGACGGGCCTGACGGCGTCGTGGTGGTCGAAGAATCCGCCGCGGGCGCGCGGCGCCTTCGCACCGGCAGCCGTTTTCTCGACGGCGGCGACGTCTCCAAGTTCGTGGAGCGGCGGCAAGGGTGGATCCCGCTCTTGCTTCACCGCTCGCCTCACCGCGTTTTGGTGCTGGGCGTCGGCACGGGAACGACATTGGGTGCCGTGGCTCAAGATCCCGAGGTTGCCGAAGTTCAAGCCGCCGAGCTGTCTAGTGAGATCTTGCAGACGGTACCGTTGTTCTCGGGCGCCAACGACCGCGTGGTGTCGCGGTCCAACGTGCATCTGCGCTGGGCAGATGCACGCTCCTTCGCGAGGAGCGCGGCCCTCTCGGACAACAAATTCGACGTGGTGATCGGAGATTTGTTCCATCCGCAACGCTCGGGCGCAGGCGGCCTCTACACCGCGGAGCACTTCGCGGCCATTCGTTCGGCGCTGGCTCCGGGTGGCATCTTCGTTCAATGGGTTCCCCTTCATGAGCTGCCGATCGAGGCGTTCGCTTCGTTGACGGCAACATTCTTGAACGCGTTCCCGCAGGCCGACGCTTTCGTCGCCCACTTCAACGTGCAGGGGCCTGTGCTGGGGCTGGTCGGCGGATCTGACCCCCTCCTCGTAGACGGTGAAGCCCTGAACGCCCGGCTGCAGCAGACCTCAATTCGGCAGGCGCTCGCGGGTACACTGCTCGAGCAGCTTGAGGAACTCTTCGGCGGATTCGTCGGGGATCGTGCGGCCCTGTCCCGTTGGGCGGCCGGTGCGCCGATCGCCACCGATGACCGCCCGTCGATCGAACGGCTTGCCGCCGTGTCCGAACGCATCGTCCCTTTCTCGTCTCTCGAATACGTCCTCGCCGGCGCGGAAGACGCTGCCGTTCCTTTGGTCCTGCGCGGCCCGGAAGGCCAAGCCAGATTGGCGGCGATCGGCCGCTATCGCCTCGCCGCCCTCGCGTCGCTGCACGGACAGATTGAACAGGCCAGGGGCAACGTGGACGCCGCTCGTCGGTACTACCAGGCCGGAATCGCCGCCGACGACCGATTCGACGTCAACCAAATCCAACTGCAGAAGCTGCGTTGACGCCTGAGCCTGACCCGTGTCGGGGCAGGTCCTGTCCGGTTTTTTTTTCCGCCGCGGTCTATGAGGTCGAGCAGACCGACGGGAGAACGGGGCGCAGTGCGGCGAGCTACCGCGAGCTTACGGACGGAAGGCGAATCAGTTCTCTTGAGCGCGGCCCTGAACTCGTGGGGCGATCGACGCAAGGGTTCGGACACCTCGCCTTTCCTGCGACTTCCAATACCAGACTCCGTACCGCCCTGCGGCATCGCGCCACTTTTGCGCTATTCCCATAGTAAGCGTCGTGGTAGGTCATCAATCCATGGTTACTAACCGTCCCCGTTTTGTGACCTTGAATGGTGCAGTCGTTCTAGTCCTGGCCGGAGCACTGACGGCCGTCGGCTGTTCCAGCGGAGGCGGTGGCTCTGGAACGGGCGGCTCGAACGGGTCTGGTGGCTCGCATCAGACGGGCAGCGGCGGTTCGTCCACTGGCGGTTCGACCGGCACGGGTGGGATCACGAACACAGGTGGAACGCCCGGGACCGGCGGTGTGATCATGACGGGTGGCACGACTGGAACTGGCGGGATCACTGCCACTGGCGGGGCCGCCGGTGGCAGCAACACGGCAACCGGGGGAGCCGCCGGGAGCGGCAGCGGGACCGGCGGCGCGGCTGGATCGCCGGGGGTCGGCGGAGGACCCTGTTCTCCCGGCTATGCATTGTCCCTTTCGAAGAACGGTGCCGGCACCGGGAGCGGTGATTCGGCCGCAGCGCGTGTCGAGGTCGATTTCGGGACCAGCATGGACTTGCCGACAGGAACCAAGCCGCGGACGATCGAGTACTGGGCGTGGGTCCCGTCGACGAGCTGGGTCGGAAACGCAAACACGATGTTTTTCTACGGAAGTACCGCGCGCCCGGCTCACGGATTCGGGCTCGACTTCGGTACCGCCGCAGTGAGTGGAAATCACGCCACGCTCGACCCATACACGAACGGCGGGTTCGACGACGACAATCAGCCGAGTGGTTTGATGACGACCCCCGATCAGTGGGTCCACTTCGCCATGACGTGGGATGGCTCGGCTGTCCGGACCTTCGTCAATGGCGTCGAAAAAATCACGGCAATGGGAGATGGCAGCACGAAGCAGCTCAACACGGACGCCTCGCCCATCTGCATTGGCGGCTACAAGCAGGACAGCAACTACTTCAACGGCTATTTCGACGAATTTCGTGTCTGGAACGTCGCCCACACGGCAGCGGAAATCACAGCCACGATGCACAAGGCGCTGTCTGGGAATGAGCCGGGATTGGTCCTGTACCTCAAGTTCGACGAGACCAGTGGCACGACGGCGCGCGACTCGGTCACAACGGCAGGACACACCCCGCACAACGGTGTGCTCATGTCGGCGAACGGCATGCTGCCGACCTTTATTCCATCCACGGCGCCGATCACATGCCCGTGAACCTGTCGGAGGGCGGCCACATTTGAGAGCCGCCATGTGCCGACGGCGCCCTGATCGGGTCAGCATGATAGTTAGTAAGAACTGTTTACTTACTTTCGGAGCGCTGCTAGTGTCCGCAACCAACCGCGGTCTCTTGTTCAAATCCTTACGTCAAGAGACAGCAGGAATTCACCGGAGGGCCCCCTGATGAGATCTATACTTTTTGCGTCCACGACTGCTCTCTTGCTGACGGCGGCCGCCTGCAGCAACACCCCTCCTGTCGCTACAACAGGTACCGGGGGCAGCTCCAATAGCGGTGGTTCCACCGGCACGGGCGGAGCTTCGACCGGCACGGGCGGAGGCAGCACCGGTGGGTCTACGGGCACCGGAGGCTCCGATACGAGCACGGGCGGAACCGGCGTGACGGGCCAGGGCGGAAGCGGAACAGGAGGAGGCTTGCCGGGGACCGGCGGCGCGAGCACGGGCGGCGTCGGCGGGGGAGCTACTGGCACCGGAGGCAACGTGGGCGGCAATCCAGGGACCGGCGGCGTCGCCGGGATCAGCGGCGGCGGCATGTGCAACAACGGCGACTGCACGTCGATCGTCGGCAAATGGGACGGTGCGCTTACCCAGTTTCCCTGCTCCTCAATGAGCACGGACGGGTACGACTGCATGAACGCTTGCCCCGGCGGCGGTGGCAAGACGACGACCTTCACTTATCCGATCGGTGGAACCCCGGGGACCATCTACGATGTGACCCTTGAGGCCAAGGGGATCGTCGAAGTGTACCAGTACGTGGGCGCGACGTTCCCACCCAGTTATACGAACCCGATCAAGGGAAACGGCGGGCTCAACAATCTCTTCACGATCGGCGGCACGCAGCAGTCGGCCAACAATGGCGGCGACTACAACACCTACGAAATCGACGTCTCGCCGGCGGTCGCCGGTCTCACGAACGTCGCCGGAACCGGCGCTACGGCTCACAACGTGTACTACCTGAACGGTGTTCCCGCGAACGAGACCCCGCACAACGGCCCGACTACGCACTTGACCTTTTGTATCGACGATCTCGCCACCATCAAGGTGCCCGCCGGCGGCACGGTTACCTTCAAGTCGTTTGACTCGAACTGTGTCCAAGTCGAAAACTGTGGTTCGACCAGGGGAAGTAACTGCTCTTCACCTCAGTCAGTGTCACTGGCTGGTGCCGTCCCGTTCGACTCGACAGTCATGTCGTTCAATCAGAGCCAGCCGTGGAAGACGTCGACGGGTTATGGGCAGTGGGTCCTCTTCGATATCAAGAACGTCACCGCCGCCCAATGATGCGTCCAAGATTTGGTGTGCGCGCAGCTGTGGTCGTTGCCTGCTTGGCGTTTGGAGTCGTGTTCCACACGCGACAGGCTCGAGCCGAGGTCGTCCTGGTGAAAACGAGTGGCGGTCTGGAGTTTTACTCCGAGGGCCGTCTGGGCGGCTTTTTCGAGGCTGTGACGGGGCAAACGTTACCCACGGCGTTCGACAAGAACGGGAATCCACTTCCCGGCATTGGAGACGGCGGCCAAAACATCCCAGGGCTCAATCCGCCCCTGCCGATGAACGCGATCGGTCAGGGGACCATCCACGCGACGCGAGTGCGAAGCGGCTTCCTTGGCAACATTCTGGCTTTCGGGTTACGGGTGCCCCTCACCGACCGGGTCAAGGTGTCAGGATATATCTCGATTTGGGCGGACATCGAGAGCGAGAACGAGCGCAAGTACGAGTCGATCTACCCGGATGCTCGGGAAGGTTACCTCAAGATCGAGGGGCCGGCCGGGACGCTCCTGGTGGGACGTTCGACGACGCTTTACTCGCGCGGCGCGACGGAAATCGACTTTCTGTACGGGCATCGCTACGGTGTCGGAAACCCGGCTGGATTTACAACGCAGGGGCCGTCCGGTGGGCAGGTCGGTTACGGGCTGCTTGCCAATGGTTTCGGCGCCGGCATCGCGTATGCGACCCCGAGCCTGGGTGGTTTCGTCCTGACGGTCGGATACTACGACCCGAACCGTTTCGTCGGTCTTTATTGGGACCGAACGGAGCTCGGGCGTCCTGAAGCCGAGGCCACGTACGACCTGGTGGCCGGTATGGTCAAGCTGCACCTGTTCGTAAACGGCGCCTACCAGAAGATCTACGACGTCAACAGCTCGCGCAGCGACAGTGTTTGGGGCGGCGGCGCCGGCGGCAGGCTGGAGGTCTCTCGCTTCCACCTCGGAGTGGCCGGCCACACCGGACGGGGGTTGGGCCTCAACTACGCGTTCGACGGTAGCAACGCCGTCGTCGACGTGGCGGATATTGGGAACGGTCACAACAAGCAGCTTCGAACGTTCGACGGGCTCTACGCTCAGGCGCAGGTCGTGCTGGGACAGGTCGACGTGCAAGCAGGCATTGGCGAGACGCGCGTTCATGAGGTGAGCGGCGACTTGGCGGTCGATCCGATGAGTGGCATGGTGAACGCGAGCGTCCTCAAGGATCAGCTGGGCATCAATGCTTCGGTCGTTTATCACTTCTCCGAGTTCTTGCATCTCGACGTCGATTACTTTCGGGCTTCGTCGGATTGGTGGCTGGGGCAGAAGCAGGTCGTAAACGCCTACAACGCCGGCATGACCCTCACCTGGTAAACGGGCCGGTGGTTCGCGGACGTTCTACCCGATGGCAATAACCAAGACGTCGTTTGGGAAGGCTGACGGGAAGAACGTCGACCTTTACACGCTCAGCAACGGCAACGACCTGGTTGCCAAGGTGGCGACGTACGGGGCCACCTTGGTCGGGCTGGAGTCGCCGGACCGGGATGGCAAGTTGGCCGACGTCGTCTTGGGGTTCGATGATCTGAAGGGGTACCTGACCGACAGCCCGTACTTCGGGAGCACGGTCGGTCGGGTCGCCAATCGGATCCGCAACGGCGCGTTCGAGTTGGAAGGGCGGCCGTATGCGCTGGCGACCAACAACGGTGCGCATCACCTGCACGGCGGGGTCAAGGGCTGGGACAAGGTGGTTTGGAGCGCCGAGGCAATGGACACGGCGGACGGTCCGGCGCTGCGGATGGTCTACACGTCGCGCGACGGTGAGGAGGGATATCCCGGCACGGTCCAGGTCAGCTGCGTTTACACGCTGACCTGGCAGAACGAGCTGAGGATCGCGATGCGCGCGACCACCGACGCGGTGACGCTGGTCAACATGGCGCACCACACGTACTGGAATCTGGGCGGGCAGGATTCCGGCCCCATCACGGACCACGAGCTGACGCTGTTCGCGGGCGCTTACACGCCGGGCGATCCGCTGGTCCCCACGGGCGAGGTGGCGCCGGTGGGCGGGACTGCGTTCGACTTCACGGCGCCCAAGCCGATCGGCCGGGATCTGCAGGCGGCGGGCGGGGATCCGATCGGTTACGACCACAACTTCGTCGTCGACGGCGAGCCGCAGGCGCTGCGGCCGGTGGCTCGGCTGGTGGAACCGAAAGCGGGCCGGGTCCTGACAATCGAAGCGGACCAGCCGGGCGTCCAGTTCTATTCAGGCAACTACCTCGACGGCTCCGTCCCGGGCAAAGGCGGTAAGCCGTACCCCCAGCACAGCGGGCTGTGCCTGGAAACCCAGGCTTTCCCGAATGCGATCAACGTTCCCGCATGGCGCGACCAGGTGATCGTTCGCCCAGGCAAGCCCTACCAGCAGTTGATGGTTCATCGGTTCACCACGGAATAGCGCCGGCCAACTTCGCGGCCCTCAAAGGAGCACTGCATGGCATTTCTCGTTTCCAGGACGAATTCACGCCGGCTGGTGGGCGCGCTGGTGTTGGCTCTCACGGCGGCCACTTCGGTCGGCTGCAAAAAGAAGGACACTGAGGCAGGGGCAGGCGCCGCACCCGCCGGCAGCTATCACTTCGCCTTCGTGACGAACAACTCGTCCGACTTCTGGAACATCGGCGAAAAGGGACTGCGCAAGGCCGAGAAGGAGTTGGGCGTCAAGGTGGACATGTTCCGCCCGCTCAAGGGCGAGGTCGCCGACCAGCAGCGATTCTTGGAGGACATCCTGGTGCAGGGCTTCGATGGGGTCGTGATCAGCCCGATCAACCCCGATGCCATGACTGATCTCTTCGCGCGCGTCGCCGCCAAGATGCCGCTCGTGACCACCGACTCGGACGCGCCGAAGTCGGCTCGCAAGGTCTACGTGGGGACGAACAACGTCGAGGCCGGCAAGGTGGCGGGCAACACCGCCGCCGCCGCGCTGAAGGCCGCTGGCGTCACGAAGGGCAAGGTCGCGCTGTTCGTGGGTCGCATGGACATGCAGAACGCGATCGAGCGCAAGCAGGGCATCGACGCGACGCTGGGCAAGACGCCGGGCATCGAAATCCTGCCGGTCTTCTTGGACCACGCGGACCGCGCGCTGGCCAAGAAGAATGTCGAGGACGCGCTGGCGCGTTACCCGGACCTGGTGCTCGCCATGGGGATCTGGTCGTACAACGGTCCGTGCATGGCCGACGCCGTGCGCGCCTCCAGCCGCAAGGAAAAGCCGATCCTGGTCGTGTTCGACGAGGAAGAAGAGACGCTGAAGGCCGTTCGCGACGGTCTCATCAGCGCCACGGTCGTGCAGCGGCCCTTCCAGTTCGGCTACCAGTCGGTCAAGGCGTTGAAAGAGCTGCGCGACGGTAAGACGCTGGCGCCCTTCATCGACACCGGCATCCTGGTCGTCGACAAGACGAACCTGGACCAGTTCTGGAACGAGCTGCGCGAGCTGAAGAAATAGCGGACGGTATTCCACGACCGATCCGGCAGGTCCTGCACCCATGTCTCTCTCCCTGAAACAAGTCGAAAAGTCGTTTGGCGGCGTGCGCGCGTTGCGCGGGGTCGACTTCGACGTGGCGCCGGGCGAGATCGTCGGCCTTTTGGGGGGCAACGGCGCCGGCAAGTCGACGCTGATGAAGGTGGCGGCGGGCGTTCACCAGCCGGACGCGGGCAGCGTGTCGATCGACGGCAAGTCGCCCGCCAGTCCGGCCGACGCCATCCGGCTGGGCGTGTCGCTGGTCCGCCAGGAGCTGATCCAGGCCGAAGACCTGGACGTGGGCTCGAACGTGTTGTTGGGGCACGAGCCGCACCGGTTCGGGATCATCGACCGCCCCGCGCTGTATCGGCGCGCCGCCAAGGTGCTCGAGCGCGTGGGCGGTGACATCGATCCACACACCCCGCTGCGGCTGCTGTCGCCCGGGCAGAAGCAGCGGACCGAGATCGCGCGCGCGCTTTCACTGGACGCGAAGGTGCTGCTGCTCGACGAGCCGACCGCCACGCTCAGCGAAACCGACGCCGCGCGCCTGTTCGACCTTCTGCGAGACCTGCGCAAAAACGGGATCGCGATGGTGTACATCTCGCACCGCTTGCGCGAGGTCCTGGAGATCACCGACCGGGTGGTCTGCCTGCGCGACGGCGAGCGGGTCGCCGATCTGCCGACCCGGGAGGCGACGCTGGACAAGCTGGTCGGCTGGCTGGCCGGGTCGACGCGCGTCTCCGAGGCGGCGCCGCCCACGGCGCGGCCGGAAGTCGTGATGTCGGTGCGCGGTCGTGTCTCGTTCGATCTGCACGCCGGCGAAATCCTGGGTCTGGCGGGGTTGGTTGGCGCCGGCCGAAGCAGCGTCCTTCGCGAGCTGTTCGGCGTCTGCCCGTGCGCGCTGGAGGTGACGGTCGGCGGACGGCCCCTCACCATCCGGACCCCGCGCGACGCGATGGCGGCTGGGCTGGCGCTGGTCCCGGAAGAGCGCGGCTCTCAGGGGTTGATCCTCAGCATGCTGGTCGAGAGAAACCTGGCGCTGCCGTCGTTGCGCGAGTTCCTGCTGGAAGACGAGCTAGCCATCGCGCAGCCCTACATCGATCGTTTCCGATTTCGCGCCGGCGAGCTGGCCTCGGGGCTGTCGGGCGGCAACCAGCAGAAGATCGTGCTCGGCAAGTGGATGGCGCGAAAACCCAAGGTGCTGCTCCTCGACGAGCCGACGCGCGGTCTGGACGTCCGCGCCAAGCGAGACGTGCATGACGTCGTCCGCGAGCTGGCCGCGGCCGGCACGGGGATCATCGTGTCCAGCTCGGAGGCCGAAGAGGTCGCCGCGCTCTGTCACCGGGCCCTGGTCCTGGCCCAGGGAAAGTCCCGCGGCGAGCTGGCACGAGAGCAGCTCACAGACGCCAACATCCTGAGGTACGCAGCCGCATGAGCGCCAACATGAGCGACGTTCAAATACCCGCCGAGCCAGCCGCCAGGCCCGTTGCGACCCTCGCTTCGGCGACGCGTCTCGCCCGGATGAAAAAAGAGCTGACCATGCTGGCCGTGATGATCGGCCTGGCCGGTCTCACCGCGCTGCTGAATCCGGTCTTTCTCAGCCCGGACAATCTGCGCAACACGGTCCGGCACATCTCGCTCATCTCGCTGTTCGCGCTGGGCGAGGCGGTGGTCATCATCGCCGGCGGCATCGACCTGTCGGTCGGCTCGATCATCTGTATCTCGGCGGTGACGACCAGCTACCTCACCATGTACGCGGGGTTCGGGATCGGCGCCGCCGTCACGGCGGCCATCGCTCTGTCGCTGCTGGTCGGTCTGGCCCAGGGACTGGTCATCACCTGGCTCGGCGTGCAGCCGTTCGTCGTCACGCTGGGCTCCATGCTGCTGCTGCGCGGGGTCGCCGAGGTCTTGACCGGCGGCACCGACATCGGCTTCCAGGGCCAGTTCCCCCGCTTCCGCTTCCTGGGGGAGGGGGTGGGGCTGGGCATGCCCATGCCGTTCTGGTTCGCGCTGGTGGCCATCGTGTTCACGGCCTTCCTGATGCACCGGACACTCTTCGGCCGGTATTGCTACGCGATTGGCTCGAACGCCGAGGCCGCCCGGCTCTCGGGCGTGCCAGTGCAGTGGGTCCGGCTGGTCACCTTCGTGGCCAGCGCCGGCCTGTCCGGCGTGGCGGGGATCCTGTACGTCGCCTATCTGCCCAGCGCCACGCCGTCGCTCGGCTCTGCGTACGAGCTGCACGCCGTGGCCGCCGCCGTCCTGGGCGGTTGCTCGCTGCTGGGCGGCCGCGGGTCGGTGTTCGGCGTCCTCATCGGCGCCGGGATCATGCAGGTCACCTTCAACGCGGTGAACCTGGTCGGCAAATCCTTGTGGCAGAACGTCGTCGCCGGCGGGGTCATTCTGGCCGCCGTCATGGTCGATCGAATTTTCGAAAAGAACGCCTCGCGGCGGCGGAGCAAGTGACCATGTCGGCGATCACACCCCGGATCCTCGTCACCGGCGCGACCGGCAAGGTCGGTCAGGCGTTCATTGCGCGCTTCTTGGCCGACCCGAAGTTCTCGGGCTTCACGGTTCGCGCGCTCTGCCACAACCGGAAGCTGACCCCCGGGCCGCGGCTGGAAGTCGTCAGCGGCTCGACCGAAGATCGCGCCGTCGCGGACCGCGCGCTGGATGGGGTCACCCATCTCTTGCACCTGGCGACCAGCAAGGAGACGCCGGAGTCCATCATGGACGTGGCGGTCAAGGGCCTCTTCTGGCTGCTGGAAGCCAGCCGGACCAGCAAGACGTTCCAGCAGTTCATCCTGATCGGCGGCGACGCCGGGATGGGCCACTTCTTTTACCCGCACCCGATCCCCGTCACGGAGACCCAGAAGCACAGCGCGTATCCGGGCTGCTACGCCCTGTCCAAGGTCCTCGAGGAGGTGATGCTGGAGCAGGTGATGATCCAGTACGACCTCAACGGCTGCTGCCTGCGCGCGCCGTGGATCATGGAAAAGGACGACTTCAAGTATCAGCTCTCGTTCGGCGACGACGTCTTCGGCGGCCCGCGCTGGCGCGATCTGGTGGGCGCGCAGGCGGCGGACGACTACGTCAAGAGCGGGGCGGTTCCCGTGATGCTGGATCCCGACGGACGTCCCGTGAAACGCAACTTCGTGCACGTCGAGGATCTGATCTCCGCGATTTTCTGCGCGATCGATCACCCGGCGGCGCGCCGCCAGACCTTCAACATTTGCATGGATGAGCCCGTCGACTACGGCGAGCTGGCCGCCTATCTGCGCGAGACCCGCGGCGTCCAGGGCATTCCGATCACGACTCCCTACCGTTCGACGTGGCTGGACAACGCGAAGGCCAAGTTTCTGCTGGGGTGGCGGCCGCGCTACGACCTCAAGCAGATGATCGAGGCGGCGTGGGGCTATCAGCGTGCAGCCAACGATCCGCGAAAGGTGTGGTACCCGGGGTGAGTTCGGTTCCGAACAACGTCACGTCGTCCTGGGCTCCGGCCCCCGCTGAACCCGCGCCCGGCACCGCCGTGCCGGCGGCGGCCCGCATCTTCACGGAACGGTTTGGTAGGGCGCCCCGCTGGCTGGCGGTGGCGCCGGGCCGGGTCAATTTGATTGGCGAGCACACCGACTACAACGGCGGGTACGTTCTGCCGCTGGCGATCGACAGGCATGTGGTGATCGCTGCCGCGCCGGCGCCGGGCGACGCCGGGCGCCTGCGCGTCTACAGCGCGGCGCTCGACACGTCGGTCGACATTCGCCTCGATGGCTCGGAGCCCCCCGGTGAGCCAGCCTGGGCCAACTACCTGCGCGGCGTCGTGCACGGGTTCGCCGACCGCGGACTGGTCGTTCCCTCGATCGACGCGGCGATTGTCTCCGACCTTCCCTTGGGCGGCGGCCTGTCCAGCAGCGCGGCACTCGAGGTCGCGACGGCGACGCTGCTGGAGAAGGCGGCGGGCGCGACGCTGGATCCGCAGGAGAAGGCCCGGCTTTGCCGGCAGGCCGAGCACGACTTCGCGGGGGTCCCCTGCGGCGTGATGGATCAGCTGGCCTCTGTCGTCGGCGACGCCGCCGGAGCGCTGCTCATCGACTGCCGCTCGGAGGTGGTGCGGGTGATTCCCTTCGCCGACCCGAAGGTCAGCGTCCTCATCTGCAACACCAACGTGAAACACGCGCTGGCCGACGGGGCGTATGCGCGCCGCCGCATGGAGTGCGCCGAGGCGTCGCGGCAGCTGGGCGTGGCCAGCCTGCGCGACGCGACGCCGGCCATGGTCGAGGCGGCGGCTGGAACGCTGGACCCGGTGGTCGCCCGACGCGCGCGCCACATCACCACCGAGAACCTGCGGACCCTCGCCGCGGCCGCTCACCTAGAGGCCGGCGAGTTCGCGGAGGTGGGGCATCTGATGTATGCGAGTCACCGCTCATTGCGTGACGACTTCGAAGTGAGCTCGGCAGAGCTCGACGCCATGGTCGACATCGCGCGCGAGATTGGCCCGGCGGGCGGTGTGCTGGGTTCGCGGATGACAGGCGGAGGTTTTGGAGGCTGCACGGTCTCGTTGGTGCGGACCGAGTTCGTCGCGTCCGTCGCCAACACCATGGCCACCGAGTACCGAAAGCGCACCGGGCGTGCGGCCAGCACCTTCGTTTCGCGACCGGCGCAGGGCGCGCACCTGGTCGACCCCTCGACCGTCGTCTAGGTCCGGTCGTATGGCGTTCGATCCCGAATCGCAGACGCACCGGCGCTACAACCCCCTCAACGGGCAATGGGTGCTGGTGTCTCCGCACCGGACCAAGCGCCCGTGGCAGGGTCAAACTGAAGCGACCGAAGGGCCCCGCCGGCCTGCCCACGATCCGACCTGCTATCTGTGCCCCGGCAACCAGCGGGCGGGCGGCGCCGTCAACCCGCCTTACGCTGGGACGTTCGTCTTCGACAACGATTTTTCGGCGCTCTTGCCCACGGTCGCAGCACCGGTCGCCGCGGGTGACCCCGATCCGTTGTTGCGCGCCGAATCCGCGACCGGGATCTGCCGCGTGATTTGTTTCAGCCCCCGCCATGATTTGACCCTGGCGGAGATGCCGATCTCTGGGCTCGTCGAGGTGGTCGACACCTGGGCCGTCGAAACGGCGGCGCTGGGACAGCGGTACCGCTGGGTCCAGGTCTTCGAGAACAAGGGCGCGGTGATGGGCTGTTCGAACCCGCACCCGCACGGCCAGATCTGGGCGTTGAATGCGTTGCCCACCGAACCGGCTGCCGAAGATCGCCAGCAGCGCGCCTACTTCGACGCACACGGCTCGCCGCTGTTGGTCGATTACGCGTCGCGCGAACGGGGGCTTGGCCAGCGGGTCGTCTACGAGAACGATTTCTTCCAGGCGGTGGTGCCCTACTGGGCGACCTGGCCATTCGAGACGTTGATCCTGCCGCGCCGACACGTCGCGCGGTTGCCGGATCTGTCGCCCGCCGAACGACGAGGATTGGCTGACCTCTTTTCCAAGGCTCTCGCGTCTTATGATCGGCTGTTCGGTGTGTCGTTTCCCTATTCGATGGGGTGGCACGGCGCACCTTTCGACGGCGACGCCCACGACCATTGGCAACTGCACGCACATATCTACCCACCCCTGCTGCGATCGGCGACAGTGAAGAAGTTCATGGTGGGTTACGAGATGCTGGCGGAGCCGCAGCGCGACCTGACCCCGGAGCAGGCGGCAGCCAGGCTGCGAGACCTCGCGGCGGCCTAAGCGGGCCTAAGCCCCGCGCACCGAAGTTCGAGTCACCACCCGTCGCGCGCGGCACTTCGTGTGCGGCGTCGCGATGAGGCAACTTCGTTCGAGAACGGCCGCGGCGGCGTCTCTCGAAGCGAATCCAGACGCTCTGGCATCGGAGGGCAGTTATGACGGCCACGTTCCGGCTTGGTGTTCTCACAGCGGCAGCGCTGATCGGTGCCGGGGGTTGCACAGGTAACATCGACGGCAAGACGGGGTCGGGGCACCCGGGCAACGGCGGTTCGTCGAACAGCGGCAGTGGCGGTTCGTCGACGACCGGCGACGGTGGCAGTGGCGGTTCGGCGAGCACTGGCGCGGGCGGCAACGGCACCGCCTGCGTCCCCCTGCCGGCGCTTCCCCGGCGCCTCTGGCGGCTCTCCGTCGAACAATGGGGCGCGGCCGTGCAGTCCCTGCTCAAACTCAAGACTGCGCCGGTGTTGTCGAGCCGCGGCGGCCAGCAGGCGTTTGCGTTCTTCAGCGACTCCACCCTGGGCGTCGACAGTTCGATGCAGTACGACATGTACAACCAGGCCGAGGCGGTCCTGACGACGATCGACGCCACGGTGACCACGGCCATCGCGCCCTGCACTGGAACGACCGCCACCGCCCAGACCGCCTGCGCGAACAGCTTCGTGTCCAGCTTTGCCGAGAAGGCCTTCCGTCGGCCGCTGGACGCCAGCGAGGTGATGAACCTCATGAAGGTCTACGCGCAAGGCGCGATGCAGGACTACAAGACGGGCATCAAGCTGATGATTGAGGCGATCATCATCTCGCCCTCCTTCATTTACCGAACCGAGCTGGGGCCTGCGGCGAGCGCCGATGCGAGCGGCAAGTACCCCGATACGACGATGACCCCGTACGAAGTCGCGAGCCAGCTGGGGTTCACGCTGCTGGGGACGCTGCCAGATTCCGACCTGCTGGCGGCGGCTGCCAGCGGCAGCCTCGGCACCACGGCCGGCATCTCGGCGCAGATCGATCGGTTGCTCGCGCTGCCGCAGGTTCAGGCGAACCTGACCAACATCGTGCTCGGCTGGTTCAACATCAGCCAGCTCTTCTCGAAGACCAAGGACACGGCGCTGTTTTCGAAGCTTCCGCCGGCCGAACAGGATCTTTCGGCGATCGAAAGCGACCTGTTCACGTCGACGCAGCAGTTCGTCAACAGCGTGCTTTGGGGCGGATCCGGGAAGATCGACGATCTGATGACTTCCCAGGCCGTCTACGTCAATCAACGGCTGGCCACGCTCTACCCGAACGTGACGTACGCGGACGGCAAGGGGCCGACCAGCGATTCGACCTTCGTGCCCGGAACCTGGTCCCCCGCCGAGGG
Organism: uncultured Pseudomonadota bacterium; assembly: GCA_963737345.1. Lineage (GTDB taxonomy): Bacteria > Myxococcota_A > Polyangia > Fen-1088 > Fen-1088 > JADGRB01. The sequence continues at coordinate 192,814 of CAVTSM010000004.1, forward strand.
ACGCAGCGGTATTCTCACCCAGCCGGCCTACCTGTGGTCGGCCTCGGATCCCGCCGCCAACTCAATCGTGAAGCGCGGCAAGGGGATTCACGACAACGTCATGTGCCAGGACTCGCTGGGTTCTCCGGTGGACCTGTCGACGCCGCAGGCGGTGGCGGTCATCAATTGCACGAATCCGAGCTCGCCCGCCGGGAGCGCGCCGGATTCGCCCTGCGACAGCGAGATCCTGAAGTCCGACTCGCGCATGACATACCAGCCTTGCAAGGTCTGCCACTCGCAGATGGACCCCTACTCGCGGGTCCTGCAAAACTTCGGGCCCATCGGCAACTACCGCACGATGGACGAGGCGGGCCGCGCGATCGACCCCAGCGTGACCTTCGTGCCGTCGTCGCCGCTGGCGGGGACCAGTCTGACGGGCGTTCAAGCGTTCACGAAGGCGCTGGTGTCGAGCGGCGTCATCGACGGCTGCTCGGTCCAGCAGATGAGCAACTACGCAATGGGCGCCGAGATTCAGAGGTACGACACCTGCGAGATCAACGCCATCCGTTCCCAGACGGACGGCACCATCAAGTCGCTGTTCAAGAATGTGCTCCTGGCCAGCTTCATGCGCGCCCGCACGGGAGGTACGAAGTGATTTCCTACAAGTTTGCTCGTCGGTCATTCCTTCGCGGTCTGGGCGCCGGCTCGGCGGCGGTGATGCTGCCGTTGCTGCGGTCGGTCGAAGCGCGCGCCGCGGGCGCCGCCGCGCCTTTGCGCTTCCTCGTCATCCACCATCCGCTGGGCACGGCTCCGGGCCTCGCCAACTGGCGTCCGAACGCCGGCGCGACGACGACCAACTTCACGCTCCCTGTCGAGAGCGCGCCGTTCGCGCCGCTTCAAAAGAACATGGTGATGGTGGACGGTGTGAACTGCGTCACCGCAACCTCGGGGACGGATGCGACGCACAACCACGGTGGGCAGAACACGCATGAGGGGGGGATGGTGGCCCTCATGACCGGCGTGCCGACCCTGGGCAGTATCGGGCAGCAGGATCATTGTGCCGGCGGACCTTCGATCGATCAGATCTTTCTGCAGAAGTCGCCCGTGCTCGGCGGATCGGCTGCTTCGAGTCCAACGCCGTTTCAGTCGTTGCAGCTGGCGGCGGACGTCCGCTCTGACCGCGACGAAAAGGCGCCGCGCGTGCTGTCGTATCTGGCCCCGAAGGCCGGCGCCAGCTCGCCGGATCAGGCGCGGCAGCCGCTGTTCCCGGAGACGTCGCCGCTGAACGTCTACAAGCGCATTTTCGGTGGCGCGTTGCCCTCCGGGATGAGCGGCGCGCAGGTCCTGGCTCAAAAGGAAAGCGTCATCACGTACCTCAAGAGCGATCTCGCCCGCATGCAGACGCTCGTGCCCGCCAGCGAAAAGGACCGGCTGTCTGCCCACGCCGAGGCCATCAACGAGCTCGAAAAGAGCCTTCAGGCGATGTACGGCACGATCACGCCGAACGGGGTCTGCGCCAAGCCGACGCAGCCGCCCGATTTTTCGAACACCAGCAGCGGCAAGCAGACATATTCGGGCAGCGTCTACAGCGATCTCGGCGGCGTCGATTACTACGTTCCGGGCTCCGCCAACAGCCATCCCCACCTGGATCTCGGGCAGACCCAGCTCCGCCTCATCAAGGCGGCATTCCTTTGCGATCTTTGCCGGGTCTCGACCTTCATGTGGTCGGCGGGGACCAACTGGGTGGTCTTCCCGGGGACGTTTCAGGGGGCCACGATCGCCGGGGGCCTGCAGTCCACGCCGCACCACCCGCCCAGCCACGCCGGCGACGCGGCGACCAACGCTTGGCTGAACCAGGTCAACCAGTTCTACTCGGCCGCCACGTCGACGGTGCTGCAGGAGTACGCCACGACGCCGGACATCGACGGCAACATGCTGATCGACAACACGGTGATCGTGTACTTCACCGAGGTCGCGCGCGCCTACGATCACAATCAGCAGAACATTCCGCTGCTGATGTTCGGGGGGAAGAACACCAAGGTGAAGGGCGGCACGTACCTCAAGGTCACCGACGGGTCGCTGCCGGCGCAGACGGGCGGAACGGGCAACCGGCCGTTCAACGACGTCTGGTTGGCGCTGGCGCCCGTTTTCGGCGTCACCATGAGCAGCTTGGGCGACAAGACCCAGTACACGGGCCCGCTTCCCGGCATCGTGTCGTCGTAGCCGGCGGGCGATGCAGCTGATCCAGCTCGACGACGTCATCCCCCGGCCGTACCAGGACCAGCTGGAGGCGGAGACGGCCGCGCTCGGTTGGTACTTTCACAAGGAGACCGCCCGCCCCGGACTGAACTTCGCCCGCAACTACGCAGGATTTTTTCACATGGCGTTCGACGCCGCATCGCCGGCGCCCGTCCAGTCCGCCATCAACGCGCTGCTGGTGCCGTTGCTGTTCGTGTCCATGGACAAGGCCAAGTTGAAGTTGAACGACCTCATCCGGGTCCGACTGGGGATGTTTCCTCAGAACCCGCTGGAGGTTCCGTACCACAACCCGCACGTCGACTTTTACGAGCCTCACCTGGTGGGCCTCTACTACGTCAACGACTCCGACGGTGACACGGTCGTCTTCAACGAGACCTGCGACCAGGTCGGCCTCGAGCAGTCGGTGACCCACGCGAATGAGGGCAAGTTCACGGAGTTGGCCCGAATCGCGCCCAAGAAAGGCCGGATGGTCTTCTTCGACGGACGCCACTATCACGCCAGCATGCATCCCGTGTCGCACCCGCAACGGATCGTCGTCACGTTCAACTTTCGGTAGCCCTGCGGCGCTTGTAGGCTGAGTTCGGCCAGATGCCTTTTTCGCCCGCCATGGCCGCCGGACTCACGTGCCCGCGCTGCGCGACGGGAACGTTGGAGCTGGTCGCCAATTCGTTGCGCTGCCCGGGCTGCCAGATCCGGTACCCTTTCGTGGGGACCATCCCCTGCCTGGTGCCGGATCCGCCCTTGTGGCACGCGCAGTGGTTGAACCGCTTGGCGGAGTTCGTGACCGACACGCGCGCCACGCTGGCGGGTTGGCGCGCCGACGCGGACGCCGGAGCAGCCCAGCTGCCGCCGCGCACGCGCGCCAGGATCGACCGCGTCATCGCCGCCTGCGAAGACCAGCGCGCGCGGGTAGAGGCCCTCTTCGAAGACCTGCGGCAGGGGCAGCCCCAGCTGCTGCCGACGCGTCCCGAGCCGGGAGTCAACCCGCTGCTCGAGTTCTCGGAGAACCTGTTTCGCGACTGGGTCTGGGGCGACAAGGAAGCCGAGCTGACCCGCGCGCTGGTCGCCAATGCCGTGGACCAGCCGCTCGGCCGCTTGGCCGTCTACGGCGCCGGCACCGGCCGTCTGGCTCTCGACGTGCATCAGTCGCTGGCGCCCGCCGAGACCTGGGCGCTGGACGTGAACCCGCTGCCCGTGCTGGTCGGCGAGCGGTTGCTCGGCGGGCAGACCGTGAGACTCCCCGAGTTTCCCGTCGCGCCGCACAGCGAAGAGGAGGTCGTCATCCAGCGCGATCTCCGCTGCCCGGTGGCCGTGCGGGAGGGCTTCGCGTTCGCCTTCGCGGACGCCCTGCGCCCCCCGTTCGCGCCGGGGTCGCTGGACACCGTGCTGACCGCCTGGTTCGTCGACGCGACCGGGCGCGACTTTCGGGAGACCGCGGCCGCCATCAACCGCGTGCTGCGGCCCGGCGGCCTCTGGGTGAACCTGGGACCGCTGCGGTTCAAGGAGAGCCTGGCCCAGAACTACACCATCGAAGAGATCTGGGACCTGGTGGCGTCGAGCGCCTTCGACCTCCGCAAGCGCGGGCGCGAGGACGTTCCGTACTTCGACTCGCCCGCCAGCGGCTCGCGGCGCATCGAGACCGTGTTTTGGTTCGCGGCGCGCAAGACGGGCGAGGCACCGCCGTTCGTCTCGACCGACGACACGCCGCCCTGGATCGCCGACGCCAGCCTGCCCATTCCGCTCACGCCCCAGCTGGTCGCCTTCGGCCAAAAGTCGGTGTTCGCCGGCAGCGTCCTCACGCTGGTCGACGGCGCGCGGTCGCTGTCGGAGGTGGCGGCCGAGATGGCGCGGCTGTGGGGCTTCGACGCGGCGCGGATCATGGACCAGCTGCGGGCCTTCTTCGCGACGTTGCCGCTCGACGGCTGACGCCCTTTACCCGACGGGCGGCGGCCGCTTCGGGACCTCGGGCCGCCCGCTGGCCTTCGACCGGTAGGCGGCGTCCAGGTACGCGAAGTCGGCGAAGATGTCCTCTAGCGCCAGCGCGGGCGGGCGGCCAGTCTCGGCGGCGGACAGGAAGTCGGTCCACATCGCCGCGTACCCGCCCCCGTCGCGAACGGTCGGCCAGAGCCACCGCCGGCCCCTGGGGCCGTACGCGCGCGCGTACAGGCTGCGGGCGTCGAAGTACAACGCGCCATTTTCGAGCAACACCTTCGACACGTCGAAGGGCGGAAACCGCCAAGGGACGGCCCACGTGTGCAGGAGGCGCGACGTGAGCCCTGACCGGTGGCGCGCCACGACCATCATGGTGTCCTCGCCGGGGGTGGTCGTGACGGGACCGGCCGGACCGCTGGCCGAGACGTCCACGATCTGATCGGCGGCGGCCGATTCGAAGACGGAGGCCAGGTCCAGCAGCCGGCGGATCCAGTGGACGCCCCCCTCGTGCAGCGCGCCCAGCGGCATCTCGGCGGGGTCGGCCCGCCAGCCGGTGGGGCGCGACCGCCCGAGGCGGATCAAATCGAGGATCAGCGGCCGTCCCAGGCCGGGGTCGCGGAGCCGCTCTTTCAGGCGGCGGTGGAAGGGGGCGTAGTGCAGGTTCTCCGCGACCATCACGGTCCGTCCAGGCCGTTTCAGCGCTGGCCAGAGGCGTTCCAGCTCGTCGAAGCGGGCAACCACCGGCTTTTCGATGAGCAGGTGCTTGCCGGCGGCCAGCGCCGCCTCGATGAGCGCGGCGTGCCCGCGCGGGGGCGTCCCGATCACCAGGCCGTCATATCCCGACGCCAGGGCCGCCTCGTAGCTGCCGAAGCAGTCCTTGGCGCCCAGGCGCCCCCCAAAAGCGCGAGCTTTCTCGGGGGCGCGGCTGGCGACCGCGAACGCCGAGCCGTTCCGGAGCCGCTTGAACATCCGGACGTGGCGCGCATTCATCGCCCCGCACCCGACGAAGCAGAGCGAGATCCCCGGCATGAGAGCGCTACAATCCGCCGTTCTTACGCATGGCGAGGACGAAAATATTTTATTTCATCCCTAACCTCCAGCAGGGGGGGCCGGAGGGGCAGATTCTGGCCCTCATCAACCGACTCCCCGCGCGCTTCGAGCCGGTGCTGTGCGTGTACCACGCTGACGATATCTTCTTCGACGCGCGCTGCCCGCCGGGCCAGCCCGCGCACGCGCTGGGCGTCCGTCGCATGGGGCTCGCCGCGCTGGACCGGCTCACGGAGATCCTGCGCCGCGAAAAGCCTGCCATCGTGCATTCCTACCGGGACAAATCCAATTTCTGGGCGCGGCTCGCGGCGGCGCGGGCGGGCGTGCCGATCACCATCACGGCCTGCCGGAACCGGATGATGGAGCTTCGCTATTTGTTGATCGAGCGTTTCATGTCGCGCTTCAGTCGGCTGATTCTGACCAACTCCGAGGGCGTCCGATACGAGCTGACCGAGTGGGCCGGCGTGCCCGACGACAAGATCCGGGTCATCACCAACATTTTGGACGTCGACCAGTTTCGGCCGCCGACGGCCGATGAGCGGGCGGCGGCGCGCGCCCGCTGGGAGCTGGCGCCGTCCACCCGGGCGCTGCTGCTGCCGGGGCGGATCGGCGTCCAGAAGCACCAGATCGGCCTCCTGCTGGCGATGCGCCGCCTCCTGCGCCGCAACCTCTGGCCGGCCGACACGGTGGTCCTGTTCGCCGGGCGCGAGCGCGATCGCGCGACCAGCTGGCTGGTGCGGCGGCTGGCGGCGCCGCGGAATGTGGCCAGCCACGTTCGTTTCTTGGGAGCCGTGAAGGACATCCGGTCCCTCTACTGGGCCAGCGACCTGCTGGTGATGCCCTCGCTTTACGAGGGATTGGCCAACGCCGCCCTCGAGGGGGCGGCCGCGGGGCTGCCGGCGCTGCTGTCTCATGCCGCCAACGTCGACGGCATCGTGCAGCCCGGGGTGACCGGATGGGAGATCCCCACCGGCAACCAGGCGGCGCTGATGGCGGCGCTGGCCGACGCGGTCGCCGCGCCCGCCCGCGAACTGGCGCAGATGGGACGGCGCGGGCGGACGCGGGTCGTCGAGCGTTTTGCCCCGACGGAGAGCTTCGTGGTCGATCAGATGGTAGCGGTCTACGATCAGCTGCTGGCCGAGAACGCCCGCGCATGACCGCCACCACCCCGCAAGATCCGCCCGCGCCCCCCGACCTCGAGGGGACTCTGTTCGACGTCGCGATCGTCGGCTCCGGCTTCGGCGGCGGCACCATGGCTTACGCGCTGTCGCGCGCGGGGCTGAATGTGCTGCTCATCGAGCGGGGCGGCTGGGCGCACCGCGACGACACCGACTGGAACGGCCGCGCGATCCTGCTGGACGGGCGCTACCGGGGCGACAGCCCGATCGACGTCGACCAGCGCCCGGACGCCCCCCGCGCGCGCGCCTTCCCCAACGAGGCGGTGGGCGGCAATTCAATCTTCTTCGGCGGGGCAGCCCTGCGCCTGCGCGAGCGCGACTTCGGGCGCTGGCCCATCGGCTACCGCGATCTCGAGCGGCATTACACGGCCGCCGAGAAGCTGCTGGAAATCCACGGCCAGGCCGGCGCCGATCCCGTCGAGCCTCCCCGCTCGGCCCCGTACCCGTTCGCCCCTGCGCCGCTGACCGATCCGGCGCGCCGGATCTTCGACGCCGCCCAGAAGCTGGGCTGGCACCCGTTCCAGATCCCGGTCGCGATCAATCACGCCGGCCCGCGCGAGCCCAAGTGCATCAACTGCTTCACCTGCGACGGCTTCCCCTGCCGGATCGGCGCCAAGAACGACATCGCCCAGACGGCGCTGGCCAAAGCCAATCCGGCGCGCCTGGCGATTCTGGCCCGCACCATCGCGTCGCGCCTGGTGCTGCGCGACGGCCGCGTCGTGGCCCTGCACGCCATCGACCGCGACAGCGAGCGGCGCCTCACGATACGCGCCAAGCTGTTCGTCGTGTCGGCGGGGGCGCTGGCGACGCCGGCGCTGCTGTTGCGCTCTGGCCTCGACAAGATGGACGCGTCGGGCGCGCTCGGCCGCTACTTGATGCGGCACTGCAACGCGATGCTGGGTTTTCTGTTTCCGTTCCGCACCAACCCGGGGTCGGTGAATCACAAGCAGGTCTGCGTCAGCGACTTTTACGAATCGGTCCGGGCCACCGACGGGACGGCGCTGGGCGTGATTCAGGACATGTGCATGCCGCCGCCCGACGTGGTCCGGGCGCTGGGACCGCGCGGCTTCCGCTGGGCGGCCTACCTGGGCGCCAGCCACATCCAGACTCTGCTCTGCGTGGCCGAGGACGAACCACAGGCCGACAACCGCCTGGCGCTGAGCGCCGAAGTCGACCGCTGGCACCTGCCGATCGCGGCCGTTCACCACCGCTACACGGAACGGGACATCGGGCGCCGTGACCAGCTGGTCGCGCAGGCCCGGCGCCTGCTGCGGGCCGCCGGCGGCGTCGCCGGCAAGGTGCGCCTCATCGACAGCTTCTCGCACGCGGTCGGCACCGCGCGTTTCGGGCTGGACCCGACGGCGTCGGTTCTGGATCGTCACTGCCGATTCTGGGCGGTCCCCAACCTGTTCGTCGCCGACGGCTCGTTCATGCCGACCTCCGGCGGCGTGAACCCCAGCCTGACCATCACCGCCAATGCGCTGCGCGTCGCCGAGCACGTGACGTCGTCATTCGGCGCGCTGGTTGGCGGCGGTGGATTCGGCGCCCGGCAGGCGACATGATGGGCGGCAGCGACATGATGACGGCGATGACGGGAGCGCGACGATGTGTGGCATCGCGGGCGCGCTGAGCGCGGCCCCCGACGTCCCCGCGCCGCTGGATGCCGTCGAGCGGTTCGCGGCGGCGATGGTTCACCGCGGCCCCGACGGCTACGGGTTCCATGCCGACGGTCCCGTGGCGCTCGGCCACCGGCGCCTGGCCATCGTCGACCTGTCGGAGGGCGGCCGCCAGCCCATGCTGAACGAGGACGGCAGCGTCGCCATCGTCGTCAACGGCGAGATCTACAACCACCAGGAGCTGCGCGCGGACCTGGTCGCCAAGGGGCATCGATTTCGGGGCGGCAGTGACTCGGAGGTGGTCGCGCATCTTTACGAGGAGGTCGGTGCCCGCACCCCCGAGATGCTGCGCGGGATGTTCGCGCTGGCGGTCTGGGATCGCCGGACGCGCCGCCTGTTGCTGGCGCGTGACCGGGTGGGCGAAAAGCCGCTCTATTACGCGCAACGCCCCGACGCTCTGGTGTTCGCGTCCGAGCTGGCGGCGCTGCTGGCCGACCCGCGGACGCCGGCCACGCTGTCCTACGAGTCGTTGGACGCGTACCTGGCGCTGCAGTACGTCCCCAGCCCGGCCACCATCTTTCACGAGATCCACAAGCTGCCGGCGGGCCACCTGATCGACGTGGGTTGCGGCGAGACGCCCCGGCCGCGGCGCTACTACCAGGCGTCCTTCGCGCCGACGCTGGCGAACCTGCCGATCGAAGAGGCACGCCGGCGGGTGCGAGACACCGTCGAGGAGGCTGTCCGCTCGCGTCTGATGTCGGACGTGCCGCTGGGCGCCTTTCTTTCGGGCGGCATCGATTCGTCGATCGTGGTGGCCTGCATGGCGCGCGCGAGCAGCCAGCCGGTCAAGACGTTTTCGGTCGGGTTCACGGAGGGTGGGGCGGTGCACGGCGAGCTGCCGTTCGCGCGGCTGGTCGCCGAGCGCTACCGAACCGATCACCATGAGCTGGTCGTCGATCCCGACATGGTCGGGGCGCTGCCCAGCATCGTCCGCCATCATGGCGAGCCGTTCGCCGACACGTCGGCCGTACCGACCCGGTACCTGTGCGAGTTGACCCGGCAGCACGTGACGGTGGCGCTGTCAGGCGACGCCGGCGACGAGACCTTCGGCGGTTATCGCCGCTACAATTGGGCGCACGTCGCCGATCTGATCGCCCGCTTGCCCGCGATCCCGCGCGCGCTGGTGACGGGGCTGATGGCGCGCGCGCCGGGCGGAACCGCGCGCTGGCTGCGCGAATACGCGGCCACTGTCCCGGCCAGCGAAGCCGCGCGCTACTTGCGCTTCGTCTGTCACTTCTCGCACGCCGAGAAGACGGCGCTTTACACCCCGGCGCTGCGCGAGCGCTTCGCGACCGACGCGACCGCGGCGCGCTTCGCCGAGCGGCTAGCGGCCAGCGCCGCCGCCGACACGGTGACACGTCTGACAGAGCTCGACATCGACACGTACTTGCCGGACGACATCCTGACGAAGGTCGACACCGCCAGCATGACCTGGTCGCTGGAGGCGCGCGCCCCGTTCTGCGATCATCACGTGGTCGAGCTCGGCGCCGCGTTGCCCGGCCGCTGGAAGCTGCGGCACAACAAGGGCAAGCGCATCCTGAAAGAGGCGTTCGCCGACCTGGTGCCGGCGCCCATCCTCACCCGCACCAAGCGCGGGTTCGCGCTGCCGACCCGACGCTGGCTGGCGGGGCGGCTGCACGGCTTCGCGCGCGAGCTGTTGCTCTCGCCGGTGGCCGCCGCGCGCGGGCTCTTCGAGCCGGCCGCCGTCGAGGGGCTGCTGGACCGTCACCGGGGGGGCGAGGACCACGGCGAGCGGCTCTGGAACCTGATGGTGCTGGAGACCTGGTTCCGCGAGATGGTCGACGGGCGGGCGGCCTTCATGCAAGAGGTCGCGGACCGCCAAGCGGCACTGCGCGCCGCCGCCTGAGCCAGGCCCCAAGACGGAAGCTCGCCCGCCGAGCCGGGTCGGCCGTCCGTGCTAGCCTTGCCCCGTGAGTCAGCTGGATCGCGCCCATCAGGTCGCTTGCGACACCGCCCGGGAGGCCGGGAAACTGATCCTCGGCTTCTACGGAAACCCGGACATCGCGACCGAAACCAAGCCCGACCAGTCGCCGGTTACCGAGGCCGACAAGGCCGCTGACCGCTTGATCCTGGACCGCCTGCGCACGGCATTTCCGGGCGACGGAGCGCTGACCGAAGAGTCGGCCGACGACGGCTCGCGCTTGGGCAAGTCCCGCCTGTGGATCGTGGATCCTCTGGACGGCACCCGCGACTTTCTGGCTGGGACCGGCGACTTTTCCGTGCACATCGCCCTCTGCGTCGATGGTCAACCGGTGCTGGGCGTCGTTTACCAACCTGTGCGGCAAGCGCTTTACCATGCGATCCGCGGCGGGGGCGCCTTCCTGGACAGCAACGGGACCAGCACCCAGATCCGGACGTCGCGCCGCAGTGAGCCCGGCGAGCTGCGCGTCGGGATTTCGCGGTTGAACCCCGACGAGGGGCTGGGCAAATGTTTGGCTGCCTCCGGGCTGGCTGCGCGCGCGGTGGCGATGGGTGCGTCGGTCAAACACATGGCCCTGGCGCGGGGCGACCTGGACGCCGTGTTGAATCTCTCGCCCGCCGAGCAGGAGTGGGACACCTGCGCGCCGGAGGTGATTCTGGCCGAAGCCGGGTGCATGGTCAGCGACGGCGACGGTAAGCCCATGAGGTACAACCAGAAGGACCTCTTTCGCCGCCGCGGCTCGGTCTGGAGCAACGGCCTTTGCCACCCGCTGATGCTGCGGGTGATCGCGCCCTGCCTGCCCGAAGATTCGCTCCTCTGATTCGTCAGCGATCTGACGAGTTCTGCGTCAAAAACACCCGCGAGCCGAGGTATTACCCTTGAGTCGTCTATTACCGGATGGCATTGTAGGACACCCCGTGGATTTGACTTACGTCGGGGGCTTTGTCGCATGATGATGACCGAAGGTGCGGGCGAGTTGAATCGGGTAGCGCGGGAGACACCAGCGGCGGTCACCCGTATCACGACCCCGGCGCTTGCGGAGCGGATCCCGATCCTGTTGCTGGCCACCGCTGACGAGGCGCGTGGCGCGCGGATGCGGGTCGGCGGCCTGCGCGTGATCGACCGCGCGATTCGACAACTGGCGAAGCTGCGCGACGCCACCGTGCTCATCGCCAGCGACGGCAGCATCCCGCTGCCGCGGCGCCTGCCGCTCCACATGACTGTCCACGAAATCGAGGGAGACGCGGGGGCTGCCATCGAACGCCTCCGCTCCGAGCTCGGTGACGAGGTGATGGTGCTGGGGGCGGACAACGTTTGGATTCAACCGGCGCGCTTCGATCGCGCGGTTCGCGTTGTCGATTCCGCGTCGCGGCGTCTGGCCGAGGACCAGGTTTACCTGGACCTGCAGCGCGGCACGATCGGGCTGGTCGATCGCGCAATCAACCGGCGGCTCTCCTCGGCTTTGACCCGGTTCGTGGTGTCGAAGCTCCCCCTCGGGCCCGCGCTGGTGACCCTGGCAGCGGGGTTCGTCGGCATGTACGGCGCCCTCACGATCGCGATCGGTGCCTCGCCCGGCGTGATGCTCGGGTTCGCCATGCTCGAGGGCTCGATCGTCCTGGATGGTTGCGCCAGCGAGCTGGCGCGGGTGCGGTTGCATCAGACGGCGCTCGGAGCCTGGCTGGACACGATGGTCGGCGACTTCGTCAACGTGGTCATGATCCTGGCCATCGGGCTCGCGCTGTGGCGGCACGGCGGAACCTATCTGGACATGAAGATGGCGCTGGTCTCGGCGGCGCTGACTCTTTTTTACGCCGCGGTCACTTATCGCGAGCTGATCCGCCAGGGCGAGGGCGACGTGATGAAGCTGCGCTGGTGGTTTGCTTACGGCCAGCCCCTGCGATCCGTCGGCGGCGCGGGCGCGACGCAGATCAAGGCCGTGATCCTGCTGGGCCGCCGCGACGTCGTCGTTCTGATGGGGCTCCTGCTGGCGTGCTTCGACCAGCTGCCGGTCGTCGCGCTTTACATGTTGATCATCTCGCTGGTGCGCGCCGCCGGCGCGCTGGGCCAGCTCCTCACGCCAGACTGGCGCGTTCGCTTCCCGATGTGATCGTCGCCCCTTGGCGCGCGTTGATTGTCGCGATTGACGGGGTGGACGGCAGCGGGAAGTCCCGCCTGGCTGCTGCACTGGCAGAGGCTCTGGCCGCGGACCGGCAGCCGGTGACGACCGTTCACGTGGACGATTTCCGCAGGACGCTCGACCTCGGCGGCCTGGATCCCCAGGCCGAAGCGGACGCCTACTACGACGGCTACTACGACTTCGCCGCCGCCGGCGAGGCGCTGGGGGTGGCCGCGCGAGCAGGCACCGCGATCCTGGAAGGCGTGATGCTGCTGCGGGCCGGCTTGCCCACGAACAGTTGGCTGGTGGTGCTGGAGGTCAGCGCAGAGGAGGCCCGCCGCCGGATCATGGCGCGCGACCAAGCCAAGGGGCGATCGCCCGAAGAGGTGTCTCGCCGGATCGATCGCCGTTATTTTCCGGCCCAGGCACGCTATCGCGCCGCGCACGACCCCGTGGGCCGCGCGCACGCGCTGATCGACAACCAGGACTGGAGGCATCCGCGCCTGCTCCGCCGTGCCGCCGAGATTCCGGCCCGATTGGCGGCGGCCCTGACGGATGTCCTCGGAGCTGCCGTATGACCGGCGCGGTCACCAGCACGGTCGTGCTGTGCGCGACGCGCGACGAGCAGCCGGGGGCGACCTCGATCATTGCCGGTCTGACGGGGCTGGCGCGCGCTCTCAAGCAGCTTGGCCAGGCCGGCGACACGCGGGTCGTCCTGGCCAGCGATGGCAGCCTCCCCCTGCCGGCGACGCTGCCGCCGAACGTCGAGCTGCGGCCGGTCGCCGATCGCGCCGAGGCGCAGGAGATCGGGCGCGCGCTGGGGGCGCCCGTGGTGGGGGCGGACGTGGTCCGTCTGGACCGCAAGCGCTGGGACGGCTTGCGCGTCGTCGACGAGCCCAGCCGCCGGGCCGCCGAAGACGCGGTCTTCGGCGCCCTTTATCGCGCCGACCTCGGGTTCGTGGCCCGCCGCTTCAACAAGCCGCTTTCGATCTGGCTGACCCGGCACGTGCTGGTCCGAACGCCCGTGACGCCCAACCAGATCACCCTGTTCGCTGCCGCCGTGGGCCTGCTCGGCTGCATTCTGATCGCGACAGGCGCCTACGGCTGGGTCGTCGTCGGCCTCGCCTGCCAGCACCTGCAGTCGGTCCTGGACGGTTGTGACGGGGAGCTGGCACGCGTCCGGTTCCAGCAGTCCCGGCTGGGCGCGTGGTTGGACACGTTCGTCGACGACGTGTTGAACGTCCTCATCACCGTCGCTGCGGGAACCGGCCTCTGGCGTGCGTCGGGCAGCGAGCTGGCGCTGGCCTGCGGGATCGCCGGGGGCGCCATGCTGGTGCTATCGAACCTGATCATCATGCGAGACATGCGCCGGCAGAATGCGTCCGGCGATCTGATGGACATGGTCTGGTGGTTCTCGGGCGGGCAGAAGTTGGGCGCGTCGACGGCGACCCAGGGCAAGCCCGGGGTCGGCACCTTCCTTTTCCAGCTGGGCCGGCGCGACGCCGCGATTTTCCTGTGGCTGGTCTTCGGCCTGTTTCAGCAGCTGGTCCTGGTCCTGGCGATGGCCGACGTCATTGCCCTATCTTGGTTTGTGGCCAGCCTGGTCCAGGCGGTCGTCCGGCCCGCGCCGGCCGCCTAATTCCGGCCGCCCGGCGGGTCCGCCGCTTGCACCTGGGGGGTCCGCACAATATGGTGTAAAGCCGCCCAATGGGGCGGTGCCCCATTCCATGATCAGCTTCGTCGCCAAGAAGATTTTCGGCACCAAAAACGCCCGCGTCCTCAAGGGCATGCGGCCGATTGTCGAGCGCATCAACGAGCTCGAGCCGGCCATGCAAGCCAAGTCGGACGTCGAGCTGCGGGCCATGACCGTCGACTTCCGGTCGCGCCTCGAAAACGGCGCCACCCTGGACGACCTCCTGCCCGAGGCGTTCGCCGTCTGCCGGGAGGCGGGCAAGCGCGTCCTCGGCATGCGCCACTTCGACGTGCAGCTCATCGGCGGAATGGTGCTGCACAAGGGGTGCATCGCCGAGATGAAGACCGGCGAGGGCAAGACGCTGGTCGCCACGCTGCCGGTCTACCTGAACGCACTGGCAGGCAAGGGCGTCCACGTCATCACCGTCAACGACTATCTGGCCCGCCGCGACTCCGAGTGGATGGGTCGAATCTACAAGTTCCTGGGAATGACCGTCGGCATCGTGGTGCACGGTCTGTCGGACGCAGAGCGCCAGCTCAGCTACCGGTCGGACGTGGCGTACGGAACGAACTCGGAGTTCGGGTTCGACTACCTGCGCGACAACATCAAGGACTCGATCGAGCGCTACGTCCAGCGCGGCCACAACTTCGCGATCGTCGACGAGGTCGACTCGATCCTGATCGACGAGGCGCGCACGCCGCTCATCATCTCGGGGCCGGCGGAGCAGTCGGCTGACCTCTACAACAAGGTCGACGGGATCATCCCCGGGCTGCGCAAGGACATCGACTACACCGTCGACGAAAAGGCCCATTCGGCCATCCTGACCGACACCGGCATCGAGCGGGTCGAGCAGCGCCTGGGGGTCGGGAACCTCTACAACCCGGCCAACATCCAGTGGTTGCACCACGTCACGCAGGCCTTGAAGGCCCACACGCTGTACAAGCGCGACGTGAACTACCTGGTGGACGACGGCGAGATCATCATCGTCGACGAGTTCACCGGGCGAAAGATGCCGGGGCGCCGCTGGTCGGACGGCCTGCACCAGGCCATCGAGGCCAAAGAGGGCGTCGAGATCCAGGAAGAGAATCAGACGCTGGCGACCATCAGCTACCAGAACTACTTCCGCCTCTACGAGAAGCTGGCCGGCATGACCGGCACGGCCGACACGGAGGCCGAAGAGTTCCACAAGATCTACAAGCTGGACGTCAACGTCGTCCCGACCAACAAGCCTATCCAGCGCAAAGACGCGCACGACGTGGTCTACAAGAACGAACGCGGCAAGTTCCGCGCCGTCTGCGACGAGATCGAGGACTGCTACAAGCGCGGGCAGCCGGTGCTGGTCGGCACCGTCAGCGTCGAGAAGTCCGAGGTCGTCGCCTCGCTGCTGCGCAAGAAGAACATTCCGCACGCGGTCCTCAACGCCAAGCAGCACGAGAAGGAAGCCTTCGTCGTCTCGCAGGCGGGCCGCAAGGGCGCGGTCACGATCTCGACCAACATGGCTGGCCGCGGGACCGACATCATCCTGGGCGGCAACGCCGAGTTCATGGCGCGCGCCGAGGTCGATCCCGAAAACGCGGGAAAGCCGGGCCACGAGCTGGCGCCCGAAAAGCAGGCCGGCTACGAGGACGCATTCAAGCGCTTCAAGGCCCAGTGCGACACGGAGAAGGTCGAGGTGCTCGCCGCCGGCGGCCTGCACATCCTCGGCACCGAGCGGCACGAGTCCCGGCGCATCGACAACCAGTTGCGGGGCCGTGCCGGCCGCCAGGGCGACCCCGGAAGCTCGCGTTTCTACCTGTCCCTGGAAGACGACCTGATGCGCATCTTCGGCGCCGAGCGCATCACTGGCCTGATGGAGCGGCTGGGGATGGAAGAGGACGTGCCGATCGAGCACGGCCTCATCAACCGCGCCATCGAGAACGCCCAGAAGAAGGTCGAGGGTCACAACTTCGACATCCGCAAGAACCTGCTCGAGTACGACGACGTGATGAACCAGCAGCGCAAGACGGTGTACGCGCTGCGCCGGCAAGTGCTGGAAGGGCGCTACGCCCCCGAGCCGACTCAAGAAGAGAAGGACCGCGGCATCACCAAGACCGACGCGCCGCTGCCGACCGAGTCGGGCAAGTTCACGGTGGCGAATCTGTCGTCCGCGGTGCGGCCGATCCTGGCCCGCATGTGCGACGCGCTGTCGCAGGCGCGCGTCCCCGACCCCGAGGCGCCGGAAGGGGTCAAGGTCGCGACGGTGCCGGTGCACCCAGGCCACCTGCGCTCACTGATCTAC
The DNA here is from genome assembly GCA_963737345.1 of uncultured Pseudomonadota bacterium. Classification (GTDB taxonomy): domain Bacteria; phylum Myxococcota_A; class Polyangia; order Fen-1088; family Fen-1088; genus JADGRB01. Next base: position 208,914 of record CAVTSM010000004.1, read on the forward strand.
CGCGAGTGGGGCGCCTATCCGGACACCAACGGAATCGTCGAGGATCGCACGGCGACGCTGGACCGCCTGGCCACCGACGTCGCGTCGTCGCTGATTCAGCAGCGAGAGCGCATCCTGGACCTCAGCGAGCAGATGGTCCAGCTGATCGTCGACGAGCAGTGCCCGCCCGGCACACACGCCGAGGACTGGGACCTCGACGCGCTGACCACGTCGGTCACCCAGTGCTTCGGGTTCGATCCCTCGATCTCCGACACCCACGGGCTCGATCGGGACTCATTGGCCGAATCGCTTTGGGACCAGGTCGAGAAGGTGATCGACGCCCGCGAGACCGAGTACCCACTGCACATCCTGATGCACTACGCGCGGGTCTTCTACCTCGAGGAGATCGACCAGCGCTGGATCGACCACCTGAAGTCGATGGAGGCGCTGCGCGAGGGAATTCACCTGCGCGGCTACGGCCAGAAGGACCCCAAGCAGGAGTACAAGAAGGAAGGGTTCGTCATCTTCGGCGAGATGATGAGCAACATCGGCCGCAACGTCTGCGAGAAGCTGTTTCACATGCAGCTGCAGCGCGTGGAAGGGCCTGCCACGACGGCCGGGGCTCCCGCGGGAACGCCGACCGCGCCAGCGCCGTCGGCGCCGGCCGCGCCGGCCCGCAAGCCGCGCAAGACCGTCGAATCGGGTGGCGGTGCCGACACTCAGGCGCAGGGGTCGCAAGGTTCAAACGGCGGCGGCGGCAGCGCGGACGGCGACGGCGACGCCAAGCCTGTCCGCCGCAACGAGCCGAAAGTCGGGCGCAACGATCCGTGTCCCTGCGGAAGCGGCAAGAAATACAAGAAATGCCACGGCGCCGTCGTCACGGCGTAACCGCCCTGATCCTGGCGCTGGTTCCGCTGTCGGGCGCGGCAGCCGGTTGCCAGGCGGACCTGGGAACGGCCGGGTGCCAGATCAAGACGCAGATGACCGTGCCGGGCACGGCGCTGACGCTGCTGCCGGACGCGCGGCTCGACGCGATCGGTTCCGGGTACGCGCTCATCGGATACGACCGGGGCGCGAACGCGGTTCGATGGGCGCTGGGCGCCGAGGGGACGCTTGGTCCAGAGCACGCCTTCGGCCTGCCGGCAGGCGCGAGGGACCCGGTGTTCGCGATGGCGGGAACGCCCGCCGGCACGCCCGGGGACACCGTCCTCATCGCGTACCTCAGCGCCGACGCGACCGGCGGCGAGGGGGAGCTGGCCTTGATCGCCGTCCCGGCTGACGGCTCGCCGCCGCAGGCCCCCGCAGCCACGATCCACGAGTTTCCCAAAGGTATTCCGCCGCTGTCCTCCGTCGCCATGACCTCTTCCCGCAAGGGCGGCCACGCCGGGCTGGCCTGGATCGACGACGGCATGGGGCGGGTCATGTACGCCGCGATCGACAGCACCGGCCAGATGGTGGTCGCGCCCACCCCCGCCGCCGCGGCGGCGCCCGACTTCACCTGTCTGGGCTTCGCGGCCGGAAAGGACGACGTGACGGTCGTTTACCACGCCGCCATGACCAGTCAGGGACAGCCGGGCTGGATCATCGCCGAGGGGAACGAATCCGGCGGCATCGACTCGTCCGTGACGCTGGTGTTCGCCCGCCCGATGGGGACCTGCGCGACTGTGACTGCCACGCCGGCCGGCTATGCCATCGCTTGGCAGGACCAGGCCGGTGGGCTGCTCAGCGTCTACACGGCGTCCGACAACAAACTGACCTCCCCGGCGCCCTTCGCCCCGGCCAACGAGTTCGGCGCAGAACTGCAGCCGCCCATCGTCGCCCTGGCCCCGTTCGGCCGCGATTTCGGCGTGCTCTTCCAACGCCTTCACGCCGCCGAGCTGTGGCGCCTGGACGAGACCGGAAACCGTAGGTCCGGCGCGCTGATTTTCCCCTCGGCCCAAGGGACCATCGGGACCGTCTCGGCTGTCGTGCGCGCCGCCAGTACTGGGTTGACCGCCACCTACGCGGACTACATGGACGCAGATGGCGGAACCACCGGCGACCGGCTGTTCGTTAACGCGCAATGTTACTGACGGACTCTGTGGAATAATCACGGGACGGGGCGGGTTGCCCCGTTGTCAGACGATGAAGCGGCGACCGGTCGAAACCGATTTTCAGCAGGAAGCTCTGCCCCACCTGCCGGCGCTGTATTCGGCTGCCCTGCGCATGACGCGCAACGAGAGGGACGCCGAAGACCTGGTCCAGGACACGCTGCTTCGCGCCTACCGCTTCTTCGACACCTTCCAGGCGGGGACCAACTGCAAAGCCTGGCTGTTCCGGATCCTCACCAACGTCTTTTGCAACCGCTACCGCGAGCGGGAACGCGAGCACGTGGTCATGACCGAGGCCGAATCGTCGTCCGCCAACCTCGAGCAGTTCGTCGGGGGTGGCACCGACGGTCGCGACGTCGAGACGGCCCTCCTCGGGCGCATGGTTTCGACGGACGTGGAAAGGGCGCTGGCCGCGGTCCCCTCGGATTTTCGGATGGCGGTCATCCTGGCTGACCTGGAAGACTTCTCCTACAAGGAGATCGCCGAGATCATGGACTGCCCGGCCGGGACCGTGATGAGCCGGCTGTTTCGGGGGCGCAAGATCCTGCAGGGGCTGCTGCACGACTACGCGGTCGAGCAGGGGATCATTCGTTCCGCCGCGGCGGCCGAGGCGGTCGACCCGCAAGCGCCTGTCGACATGGCCGCCTACCGGCGCCGTCGCGGCAAAGGGCAAGGAACAGGGGAAGCATCGTGAGCTGCGCGGAGCTGCGGACCTCGCTTCAGGCCTACGTCGACCGCGAGTTGGACGGCGTGGACCGCGAACAGATCGAGCAGCACCTGGTCGCGTGCCCGGGATGCGCGCTTCAGGTCCACCTGCAGGGGCGATTCAAAGCCGCGGTGCGGGCCCACCTGCCGCGTCCGGCTTTGCCCGCCGGCCTCGAAGGGCGCATGCGGCAGGCACTGGCCGCCCAGCCGATTGCCCCGCGCCGCTGGCCCTGGCTGTCCTATCCCCGCCTGGTGCCCGCGCTGGCGGCCGCCGGGCTGCTGATTGGCCTCACCAGCACGGTGCGGCAAACGGGGTCCCGCGTCCTCGAGCAGGCTCAGCGCAGCTATCACGCCGAAATGCCGATGGACATCACAGGGTCGGATTGCGGCTCGATCGCGTCATGGTTCCGCGGGCGCGTCGATTTTCCGGTCCATGTTCCCGTCCTGGGCGGCGGCGCGACCTGCGCCGGCGGCCGCCTGGTGAACGTGGGCGAGCGACCCGCAGCATACCTGCTTTACCGCGTCCAGACGGGCCACCGGGTGGCGTTGCTGGTGTTCGATCCGCGCGATCAGCCCATGGAGGCCCCCGACCGCCGGATCATTGACGGCCGCGAGGTGTGGGTCGAGAGCGGGCCGGGCATCTCGACGGCAGCCTACCGGGATCGGGGCCTTGGTTATGTCGTCACAGCCGACCTAGACGAAGACGCGCTGACCAGGCTCGTGACCACTGCCTTCCAGCGCTGAAGCAGATGTAATCTGTTAAGATGACGGCCCTTTCGCTGGAGTCGAGATGGCCGACCGAATCGCGCTCTGCATAGAACCCGACACCGCCACGGCCGACCAGATCCGGCGGTGGCTGACGCCCAACGGATTCGACGTCAAAAATATCCCCAACGGCGACCAAGCCCTGGACTGGAGCCGGCACCACAAGCCGGCGATCATCGTGCTGTCGGTCGAACCGCGGAAGATCGGGTACGCCATCTGCAACAAGCTGCGGCGGAGCCCCAGCCTGCGCGACGTCCCGCTGGTGCTGATTTCCGGCGAAGAGACGCCCGCGACGTTCGAGCAGCACAAGAAGCTGAAGTCGCGCGCCGACGAGTACATGTTGAAACCGCTCGACGGCCCCGACCTGCTCATGAAGATCGGGGGCCTCCTGAATCTCGATCTTTCGGAAGGGCCGGCCGACGACGACGACGACATCCAGGAGCTGGATGCGGACTCGGACATCATGATGGCCGACGACGACGACGTCGACATCGTCAGCGCGGCTGCGGCCGAGGACGATGACGGCGAAGAGGCGACGCTGGCCATGGACCCGGGCCGCTACCCGGGGGGCGAGGCCGAGGGGGTCAACGGCAAGTCGGGCTCGCACCTGTCCGAGACGACCGGAGTGACCAGCAATCCGTTCGAAGGCGAGCGCTTCGACCCCGAGACCCAGGCGGCGTTCGCGGCGCTGGAGGCGAACTCGCCCGAGGCGCCGCCGGCGACCAACGACATGGTCGACCTGCGAACGCTCTGGTCCGATGACGACCTGCCCCCGAACCTGCCTTGGGAACAGCCGGCCCGGCAGTCCGGGGGGGCTCCGGCGTCGGAGACACATCCGGCGACCGACGAGCTGCAGACGCCGTCCGAGTTCGACCCCGACATCTACCGCACCGGCCACACGCTGGGGCCGGAGCCGATTCCGGGCGAGGTGTTCGGAACTCGGCCGAATCTGGCGCCGGAGCTGGGGATCCGCTCCTGGATGACGCGCCGCCGCCGCCCGATGCTGTGGCGTTCGACGATGGCTCCACCGAAAACGGCGGCCGGATGATCTCGGAGCGGTTCGGCATCCCGGTCGAGGACCCGCGCGTCCGCGAGCTGGAGTCGCGCAACACCGAGCTCGAAGCGCGTATTCACTCGCTGGAGAGCGAGCGACAGACGCTGCGAAAAGAGATCGAGGAGGCGCGCGAGCGGTTCACGCAGTCGTCCACCTTCTCGAAGGAACGCGAGTTCCTGGGCCTGCGCGAGATCATCAACCGCAAAGAGAAGGACATCCTCGATCTGCGGGATGCGCTGGACGCCAAGGATCGCCAGATCCTGGACCACAAGGACAAGATCCGCGAGCTCGACCGCGCGCGGCGCGACCTCGAAGAGAGCACGATCGGGTTCGAGCGAAACCTGGTCGCGGCCAACGAAAAGGTCGCCGAGCTGGGCCAGGACCGCGAAAAGTCCGCCGAGCGCGAAAAGCAGCTGAAGGCACGCCTCGACGACGCTCACATCGAGCTGCGCCAGGGGCACGACGAGATCGACGCCCTCAAGAAGCGGTTGGTCCAGGAAGAGCAACGCGCGCGCCTCGAGGCTGATCGGCTGCGCGGCGACATGGAGTCGCAGCTGGCCGACCTGGCGGAGGCGCATCGGGTCGAGGTGGCGCGCCTGACTGACGAGCACACCGAGGCGATGGCCAGCGCGGAGGGGGCGCGGCAGTCCGAGCTGGCGCGCATCGAGGCCGCCCACCGGATCGACATCGATTCTTTGCAGCGCCGGCTGGCCGACGAGCAGGCCGAGGCCGCCGAGCGGCTGGCCTCCGAGATGGCGCGGCTGCGCAAGGAGCACGAGAAGGCCATCGCGTCGCTGCGCGACGAGCATCAGGCGCAGCTGGCCACCGAGCGGCAGTCGTACGACGCGCAGGCCGAGCAGAAGGAGCGCGACCACCGGAACGAAATCCTCGGAATGCGGCGGCGGAACGAGGAGGAGTCCCAGGCGGCCGAAGAGCGACGGCAGCGGGACATCGCCGAGCAGGAAGCCCGGCGCGTCTTCGAGCTGGAATCGGCCGAGAATCGGCGCCGCAGCGAGCTGGCGGCGCGCGACGAGGAGCACCACGCCCGCGTGACGGAGCTGGAGCGGCGGCACCTGACCGAGAAGACGGAGCTGACCGAGCGGCACCGCGCCGACACCGACCAGGCGTTGAACCGCGCGGCCCGCGCCGAGGGCGAGCTGGCTGCCCGCATCCAGGAGCTGGAACAGGCCTATCGCCGCCTGGGGAGCATCGAGGCGGATGTCGACGCCGCGCGCGCCGAGCTGGGGAGCCGCGACGTGCGTCTGGCCCAGGCGCGCGATCGCATCGCCGAGCTCGAAGCCAAGGTGGCCGATCACGAGGACCAGATGGTCCGCGCGTTCCAGCGGATCCGCGCCGACGACAAGACCGCCGAGAAGACCCGGCGTGCCCTGGCCGTGGCGCTGGCCCTGCTCGACGAGCGCTCGGCGACCCCGGCGCCGGCCGTCCCGCCGCGCGCCGAAGAGCCCAAGCTGGAAACCTAGGGCACCCCGGCGCGTCAGCGGTTGACGTTCGGGTGCCGCGCACCTAACGTCGGGGGCGGCATGCGCATCACGGCGAACCAGGTCACGTCGGCCCGCCTGCTCGCCATGCCGCTGGTCGGTTTTTTGATCTACGGGACCCAGAGCACGCAGCTCTGGGGTGTCGTGATCGGGACGCTGATCGGCCTGACCGACACCGTCGACGGGTACCTGGCTCGCAAGCATGGTCCGACGGTGCTCGGCTCCCTGCTCGACCCCGTCGCCGACAAGATCTTCATCGTCGTCTGCTATGGCTGCTATGCCGATCGCGGCGGCATCCCATGGCTGCTGGCGGCCGCCATTTTCTCCCGAGAGCTGCTGGTCACGGTGCTGCGTTCCAGCCTCGAGCTGAACGGGCGGCGCTTGCCCAGCTCGGGGATCGCCAAGGCCAAGACCTGGGTGCAGATGATTGGCTTCGGCCTATTGGTCTTGATCCCGATCCTGGGGTCCGGGCGGCCGCTGATTCTTCTGTTCGTGGGCCTCTTGGCTTTCGCGCTGACCGTCGTCACCGCCGGGCGCCTCACCGGCCGGCCCCGGCGCGGCTTCGAGATCGCCGCCGTCTCCTTGACCCCGTTCGTCGCGGCTTCGTTCTTCGGCGCCGCCGTCGAGCGCTGGCTGTGGCTGTTCGCCGTCGTGTTCATCACCTGGTACAGCGCGCTCGACTACCTGAAGCTCGGCGCGGCGGAGTTGGCCCGCCTGCGGACGCATCGCGCGGCGCACCTCTTGCGCCTGCTGGCCGGCGCGGCCCTGCCGGTGGTCGCGATGATCTGCGTCTCGACCCATCGGCTGCCGACCATCGCGGTGGTGGTGCTGCTGTCCAGCGACATGGCGCGCGGCGCGCTCGACAACTTCGCCGCCAACCAGGGGGTCGTGGACTTCTCGTGGGGGGTCAGCCTCTGGATCGAGTTGGCCCTGCTGGGGGCGGCCCTGGCGCTGCCCCCGTTGGGGGCCCCGCTGGCGATCGTGGCCGCGGCGGTGTCGGTGGCCGAAACGCTGCGCGCGCTGGTTCGCTACCTGCGCGCGCCGGTGGCCGGGTCGCATGCCGTGGCGGTTTCGGTGGCGGTGGGATCGCCAGCGGGCCCGCGGCCCGTCAGCGCCGCGCCCGCTTCCGTCCCTGATACGCGCTGACGCTCCACTCGACCGCCAGCCGCACCGGGTGGAAGTCGAGTGGCAGGCGCGCCGGCGTTCCGGCCAGCGCTTCGCGTTCGATCGCCCGCTCGAGCGCGTAAGCAAAGTCGCGGTCCCGGCAAAACAGGTCGACCTCTTCGTAATCGCCGTGCGACAAGACGGTGAAGTTGGTCGACCCAACGGTGCCCCAGGCGCCGTCTGCCACGATCGCCTTGCCGTGCACCATCGTCGGGTGCAGCACGATGTGCAGGTTCTCGGGGCTGCCGGTCCGGCGCATGACGGTCGCGCAGGCCGCCAGGTTCAGGTCGCCGCCCACATTGGCGCGCGCCGCCGTCACCAGGGTGACCCGAACGCCGCGCTGGACGGCCGCCACCAGGGCCTCCGTCGCGGCCGGGTCGCCCAGGTAGGCCATCGCGATCGTCAGTCGCTCGCGCGCTTGGTTGATGAGGCCCAACCGCTGGGCCGCCATCGACTCGCCCGTCACCGCGCACCCGCGCACCGAGTGCAGCAGGTAGTCGAAGGGGCGCGCCGCGTCGAAGGCGGCGCGCCCTTCGTATCGATCGGCCAGCCGCTGGGCCGCGTCCCCGCCCGAGACTTCGACCATGAAGTCGACGTTCACGTGGCGAAAGTCGTCGCCGATGCCCATCCCGCCCAGGATCACGATCTGGTCGTCGAAGACGTACAGCTTCGAGTGATCGAAGCGCCTCTCGCTGACGAGGCGCACGCGCGGATGGGCGCGCAGGGCGTCCGCCACCGGACTGGGGGTTTGCCGCAGCGAGCCCCAGCGTCCGTAAAATCCCATCATGACCAGCGTCCCGATCCGCGGGATCAGCTGGATGTCCTTGTGAAAGAGGCTCTGCTTGGTGGCCTCGAGGTACTCGTAGTACGCGCCGACGTGGTCCTTGATGATCGTGATCGCGACGCCGCGCTCGGCGGCAGCCAGCAGGGCGGCGGCCAAATCGCGACCCGTCTGGTCGTCGCGCCACTCGAAGGCGCGCACCACGATGCTCTGCCGGGCCGTCGCGATCCGCTCGAAGATTCGAGCGTAGGCGGTCGGACCACCGGCCAACAGCTCGAACGTCGCGCGGGGACGGAGCTCGGCCGCCGGAGCGGCGACAGGGGACGAGGACATCGGGGGGCGAAATCTATTACATGCGCCGGTCGGGCCGCAAACCCGGATTGCCTGGCCTATTCACGGCTGACCTCTTGGGTCCACTGGCGGTAGCGCGCGTAAAACGCGCGTTTTTCTTCCGGATAGATGGGTATCCAGGCCGTTGCCGCGTAGCCGAACATCCAGAAGAACAGCACGTCGAACACGTAGTCCGGCGCGACCAGAAAGGCTGCCACCGGGGAGGCCAGGAACCCGAACGCCAACAGTTTGACGTAGCGCTGCATCCTGCGGCGGCCGCGGTGGGTCATGTACGGGATCGGAAACAGGTTCAAGAGCGCGAAGGCCGAGATGATGACGGCGCCGGTGGCGTAACGGGCGGGGTTGAGGCCAAAGAACAGGTGCGACAGCACGAAAGCCGCGGCGCCGTAGCCGCTGACCGTGCGGGGCAGGCCGCAATACATCAGCGGGTCCCCGAGCTTGGCGACCGAGAACAGCGCCTGGCGGATGGTCGCGCAGGTCACGATCAGCGACATCAGGGCGATGCCCCCGGCCCGGTGACCGCCCTGGGCGTAGACGGCGTAGACCAGCACGGCTGGCGCGATGGCCTGGGTGAAGTGGTCGGTCGCCGTGTCCAGCTCGCTGCCGAAGGCGTTCGACGTCTTGGTCAGGCGCGCGACCGGGCCGTCCAGGGTGTCGCCCAGCAGGTACCCGAGCAGCAACGCGGTCCCAGCGGCGACGAAGCGCCCCTCGACCGTCAGGACGATGGCGCCGACCCCCCCGAGGAGGTTGATCATCGTGAACAGGTCCTTCACGCCGAACGGCCCGAATCTCCAACGCATTTTGTCCGCGGGAGAGTACCAGGTTCCGCACGTCGTGCTTGTTCCGCGGTCACCCCGGCGCGGCACTGTCGGCTTCGCTCATCCGGCGCGGAGCTCAGTGGCGAGGACCGCGAGACGTGCGTCGGCGGTCCAGAGACGGGCGCCTTCGACGAGGGCAGAAGCCAGCAGATGCGCATCGAGCCACCCGATCCCGCGGCCGCGGAGCCGTCGAGTCTGGACCAGCGTGACGACGTCCTCGTGGGGCACCACTGCCGCTTGCGACATCGCGCCGTAGCCCGCCAGAAGGTTCGCGCGCCCGCCGCCATCGCCGATGAGAAGCTCGCCATGAACCAGGGCGTGCCCCATCACCTCGTCACGCTCGAGGAGCCGATCGAGCTGGGATGCGAATGGTTCTCGGTCGGCCAGAAACCGGATCCAGACCGACGTATCGACCAGAACCATCAGGCGGCGCGGCGCTTGCGCGGCGCTGGTTCAGGGCGACGGGGGACATCCTTCGCGTCAGGTTCCGACCCGCGCAAGGCGCGTAACCGCTGGTAGGCAGCGTGCCGGACCAAGGCCTCGAGGCCCAGCCGGATCGTCTCGGTGTCCGTGGACGCCCCTGTCGCGGCGCGCGCATCCGCCAGCAGCCGATCGTCCACGTGTAGCGTCTTCTTCATATGGATAAAACTACCATCTCCGTCAGTATAATTCAGCGTCTCGCAGCCACTGCTCGGCCTTCTTACGGCCCGACGTGCCCCTCAGCCGGCCGCGCTTCGGAAATGTTCGTCCAGGCGGCGATTGACCTCGGCGGCGCGGTGGATGGTCAGGCCGTGGGCGGCCTCGGGCAGCTCTTCGTAGCGGGCGCCGGGGATGAGGGCAGCCAGCTCGCGACCATAGGCGGGGCGCGCGATGCGGTCTTCGGCGCCGGTCAGGACCAGCGTCGGGATTGACGCCAGCCTGGGCAGGTCGGCCCCGGCGTCGTATCTGGTCATGGCGCGAAGCTGCGTCATGACGATCGCCGGCTGGTCGGCGAGGTCGTGGCCGAAGAGCGCGCGCAGCGTCTCGGCCTCGCGCGCACGTCCGGCGCTGTCCAGGGCGGCCAGGGCGCGGGCGGTCATCACCACCGACATGAAGGCGGTCCGGCGGGCGGCGCGCGGACCAAGCCGCATCCGCAGCGCCGTGACGAACATGGCCAGGGAGAGCTTGGCCGCCTGGGCGCCGCGCGCGAACGTGCAGAGAAGCGCCAGGCTGCGCACGCGCCCGGGGGCGGCCAGCGCGACGGCCTGCGCGATGACGCCCCCCATCGAATGTCCCACCACATGGATTCGCTGCGCGCCGGCGGCGTCGGCAACCGCCAAGGCGTCCGCCGCCATTTTTTCGATCGTGACCGCCCCGCCCACCAATTGGCTGGCGCCGATGCCCCGGTTGTCGAACGCCAGCAGGCGCCAGCGATCGGCGAGCCCGTCTATCTGTGGCTGCCAGCCCTGGCCGGGAAGCCCGACGCCCTGAATCAGGAGGACGGGGTCACCGCGGCCCGTGTCGCTGTAGACGATCCGCGCGCCTTCTGTCTCGACCGTCGGCATGCGGGGACCGTATTACATCCCGGCATCCAGCACGAAGAGCACCTCACACTGTCTCGCGGACGCCTTCGCAAGCCGACCCTTTGAGGTGTCAGCCTTTGAGGCATGAGCCTTCGGGCGCCTCGAAAAGGCGCGCCGTCCCCTCGGCCGCAATGCCGTACGCCAGGTGAGCGGCGGCACCGCGCGCGTGCACCTTCCACGAAAAGGCGCGCGGGCCCGGGGTGAGCCCGGCCAGCGGAACCAACAGCTCGTCGACCGCGAGGAAGAAGACCGCCCCGAATCCCAGGCCGCAGCCCCAGCGCAGCGCCGGCATCCGGCGACGCAGGACCAGGTAGGCGGGCCCGCCGAGCAGCCCGAACAGCTTGTGCAAGCGCCACCCCCAGCGTCCGAGCTGGTCGTCCGCCAGATTGCGGCCAAGTCGGCGGGCCGCCTTCTCGACGGCGCGCTCGTAGGCGTGGCGGTTGCCGCGGACGGCGTTCTCCTTGGCTCGTGTCCCGGCGCTCTCACGGTCGTAAAGCGCGATGCTCAACCAGTCCAGCGCCTCGGTGGCGCAGAGCCCGACCACCAACCCCTTCAGGATGCCGCTCGCGCCCTTCGACATGAGACCCTCCAGTGGCATTCCTGGGGCGCGGCGGAGCCGGACGCAAGCGGAGCCGCGCGGATTTCGGCGCCGGCGCCGACGGCGTCAGGGCCGCGTCGGGACGGGGCCGCCTGTGAGCAGCTCCGACACCTGCCCAACGGGCCGCAGCAGGCGCCGGACCAGCGCGCGAGCGATGTCGCTGCTTCGCAAGACCTCCGCGCCGGCCGGTCCGGCGCGATAGTAGAGGTCCGTGGCGGCGGCGAACAACGTGCTCGAGGGGCGCAGCCAGTCCCGCACCCGGCGCAGGGCCGCCACCTCGGGTTCATCGGCCGACCCGTAGGCTGCGGTGGCGATGAAGCACCCGGACAGGTGGGCGAACTTCATCTCCGGCGTGCGAAAGGCGAGCTCCGCCAGGGGCGACACCTGTCCGCACGCGTCGATGGCCCGCACAGCCACCACGTATTGCGTGGAAGGTTTCAGTCCGCTGATGGTGAACGAGCTTTCGGTTCCAGGGCTGGCCGCGGGCACACGACCAACGCTGATCGCATGGGCAAATTCGTCGGCGGTCATCGAAACGCCCGGCTGGTACCTGACCTCGTAGCTGGACACCTCTCCGCCGGTGGCGCCGGCGTCGAGGAACGAAAAGCTGGCCGTGTTCGGCGCCAGCCCGTCTCCGGTCGGCAGGAGGTGTGTGACCGCCTCAGGAGGGGTGGGGGCGGGACTGCAGGCGGCAGAGCAGCGCGCGAGCTCGACGTGGACGCGACCCCGGCCACCCGCTCCGTCGGTGATCAACAAGCGCCCCTCGCCCGACCCGGGCACGCCCGTCGAGATCGTCTCGTCACGCGGATGAACGCTGCCCGTGGCACCGTCCCAGTCACCGTAGCCGGCAACATCGGACACAACCGCCTGCACGGGCGCGGCGCTGGTCAGATCGATGTGGACCGGCACCACGTAAAGCACGGACGGCTGGCCCAAATTCCCGTCGCTGCCGAATCCCGGAAGGCGGGTGTCGTCGTAGTTCGGGTGACGGTGAAATGCGTTCGAGTCGTATTCCTTGTTCACCTCGACCGTCACCGCATAGTCGCCGGGCGCGAGGCCGTCCGGAACCATCCACGATCCGCGGTACATCCGGCCGTAGGGCGGGGTCGCGGACGCCACCGCGTCCAGGGTGTGGTCGTTCTTCACCGTGTCGAGCTGTCTGTACCTCGCGGCGTCGACCGTGCATCCGTCGGCCACGCTTGTCCCTGGGATTGCACAGTCGCCGTCGGTGGGGGCGAAGCCGGCGCCCAGGTCGCGTCGCGGCGGATAGTAGAGCTGCAGGCTCGGGGTCTGCTGGGTGGTGGTCGCAAACGCGCCTTTCGAGCTGTCGAACGGCGTCGGGCAGGTGATCGCGTCGACGTTCAGCTCGTCCGGCATCAACGGACGACAGAAGTACGGCTCCGGCGAGGAGACGGGCTCGTGAAAGCCGAGTTGCTCTTCATATCCGTCCTGAAACAGCACCGTGGGATAGAGACGGCCGCGCGCATGTGCCCAGATCGGCAACGCCATGGGGCGCTTGCCGTACGGGAACAGCGGGCCCGACGTGAGATTCCACTGGCCGGGGCGGTTGCCGATTCCACGCACCGCCGTTGCGTTGGTCACCATCAGGTCGTCGACGTACCGGGTTCCATCGGCGCTCTGCACCCAGACGGCCACCTGGACCCCCAAGTCCAGATGGTCCACAGACTGCACGCACGCGGCGCCGCTGTCCGGGCGATAGCAGTCCGGCTGGAACGCGTAGGTCAGCGTCATGCAGTTCTGCGCAGACGCCGGGTGCGCGACGGCCACAAGCAGGACCAAGGCCAGGAATGGCCGCCACAGAGTTCCTCCGATCATTGACCCACCTCGCATGGCTGTGGCCGGTGCCCAGGCAGCGTCCGCGGGGCGGCTGTCGTCCATGGTACACAACCCCGGCCGGAGGTGGGAAACTGCGGGCGTGAAGAGGTTTCGCTGGACGAATCCGGAAGACGCCGCGCGGGACGCGGCGCGGTACTGGTTGTCGCGACCGGTTGCCGAGCGGGTTTCAGCGGTCGAGACGATTCGGCAGGCGACCTGGGGGATCTATCGTGAAGCTGCCCCGCGACTGGAAAGAGCTTATCGAATCACTGTGCTTGCACCGCGTCCGGTTCGTCGTGGTCGGCGCGCACGCGCTGGCGGTTCACGGCAGCCCGCGAGCGACCGGTGACCTCGACTTCCTGGTCGAGCCAAGCGCAGAGAATGCGACCCGTCTCGGGAAGGCTCTGGCGGCTTTCGGCTTCCCCGCGCTAGGCGCTCAAGCGGAACAATTTTCGCGGCCGGATCGAATGGCCACGCTCGGCCGGGAGCCGTTGCGGATCGACATCATGACCAGCATCAGTGGCGTGTCCTTCTCCGAGGCCTGGCGCGGGCGTCGGCGCGTGCGGATCGGCAATCGCGTGGTCGGTTTTCTCGGTCGCCGCGAATTCGTCCGGAACAAGAAGAGCGCTGGCCGACCGAAGGACTTACTGGACTTGGAGCTGCTCGCCGAAGGGGCTCAAAAGCGTTCTCCCCGCAGGCGCGCGGCAGCTGTC
>CAVTSM010000005.1:0-647279 GCA_963737345.1 uncultured Pseudomonadota bacterium
TGCCTCCAGGGGACAGACGGTAGCATGAGCGGGCGCGCCGGCAGTCACGCTGAACGCAGTGGTCGGAAAGCTTCGCTAGCTGACGGCCGTCTCCGGCAATCAGGCGGCTGGCAGCGCGCTGAGTCGATTCGCTCTTCGTCTTCGTTGGTATGGTCATTCATTTGGCAATTGGTGACCCCGCAATAGGCGTCTCCCGTGCTGGCGCACGGGAGATTTGGTCCGCGGTCGTGTAGGTCGCCCGCGATTGCCGGTCGGTCGGCTGCGTAAGGTTTTGCTCGACTGCTGGTAGCGTGTAGGGTAGGCGCCATCTTGCAGGTCGAGCTGTGCCGGAAGTCTCTCGAGCGGTTGGGCGCGCCGCTCGCCGCTCTGGTCTCTGCGCTGAGGGAACGTGAGCACACGCCGGTGGTGAAGGACTGTCTCAACCGCTGCCAGCGTTGCGAGCTCGGCTTCGCGATGGCGACCGCCGACGGCACGCCGCTCGGCGCGTCCAGTGTGACGGCGCTTCTGGCCGACATCGACGCGCTGGCGTGACGTTGCCCGAACTCCAGACGTCGCTGCCGGCGCCGGTCTGGCTGGAGCCGGACGGGGCATTTCGATCGCTCCGCTTCGACAACAGCTTCGTGCGCGAGCTGCCAGGCGAAGCCGAGACGCTGAGGGCCGTGCGCGGCGTGCGCGGGGCCTGCTTCTCGCCGATCGCGCCGGTTCCGGTGAGCGCGCCGCGGCTGGTGGCCTGGTCGCCCGAGGTCGCACGGTTGCTCGACCTGTCGGAGACGGCCTCCGCGTCCGATAAGCTTCTTGCAAGTCTTCTCGGGTAACGCGCTTCTGCCGGGGATGGCACCGTACGCCGCCTGTTACGGCGGGCACCAGTTCGGCGCTTGGGCAGGACAGCTCGGCGACGGGCGGGCCATCAGCCTCGGGGAGGTGGTGAACGCGGCGGGCCAGCGCTGGGAGCTGCAGCTCAAAGGCGCGGGCGCCACGCCCTACTCCCGTTCGGCCGACGGGCGGGCCGTGCTTCGTTCGTCCATCCGCGAATTCCTCTGCAGCGAGGCGATGGCTCATCTCGGCGTTCCGACGACGCGCGCGCTGAGCCTCGTCTCGACGGGCGACCAGATCGTGCGCGACATGTTCTACAACGGTCACCCAAAGGCCGAGCCGGGCGCGATCGTCTGTCGCGTCGCCCCTTCTTTCCTGCGCTTCGGCAACTTCGAGCTCCTCGCGGCGCGCGGCGAGGTGGATCTCCTGACCCGCCTCGCCGACTACACGCTCCGGCATCACTTCCCCGAGCTCGGCGCCCCGTCGCCCGAGACCTACGCCGCCTGGTTGACCGAGATCTGCCGCCGCACAGCCCTGCTGATGGTGCACTGGATGCGGGTCGGCTTCGTTCACGGCGTCATGAACACCGACAACATGTCGATCCTCGGGTTGACCATCGACTACGGGCCGTTCGGCTTTCTCGACAACTACGACCCCAACTTCACGCCCAACACCACCGACGCGGGTGAGCGCCGCTATCGATTCTCGAATCAGCCGCGCGTCGCCAAGTGGAACCTGATCAAGCTGGCGGAGGCGCTCTACCCATTGATCGGCAGCATCCCGCCGCTGGAGGAGGCGTTGGTCGCCTACACGGAGACGTACGAGGCGGAGGAGAGTCGCCTGTTCGCCGCCAAGCTGGGGCTGACCACCCGGGACAAGCCTCTCGTCGACGAGCTCTTCCAGCTCCTGGCGATGGCGGAGACGGATATGACGCTGTTCTTCCGGGGTCTGGCGAACGTACCGGTGCATCTCGAATCATCCGACGAAGCGCTGCTGGCGCCGCTCGTCGACGCGTACTACACGCCAGAAGAGCTCACCGGCGACGTGCGCGCGCGAACCGTCGCCTGGCTTCGTCGCTACGGTGCCTGCGTCCGGGCGGAGGGGACGCCGGCCGCGCTGCGCAAAAACGCGCATGGACGCCGTCAATCCCAAGTACATCCTGCGCAACTGCCTCGCCCAGCTCGCCATCGACGCCGCCGAGGAGGGCGACGCCTCGCTGGTGCTCGAGCTGTTGGAGCTCCTGCGCCACCCTTACGACGAGCAGCCCGAGCGCGAGCGCTACGCCGCCAAGCGCCCGGACTGGGCCCGCCATCGCGCGGGCTGCTCGATGCTCTCCTGCAGCTCCTGAGTCCCGCTGCTGCGGCTGTGCCGACGTCTTCCGACTCATAGTCTCGCGATAGCCCTACTGTGTGGCGGTATCCGCAGACGCGTCGCCGCACCAAGGTCGCCCAGCGTCTGGTCTGCAAACACACAGACTGCATGAGTCCGAGGGATCGGACGGGTGGGTACCGGGCGGGCATATCGAGCACTCGCCCGTATGACACCCAGCACCGAGCAGCGCCACAAAGACGGCGCACAGCACGATTCGGATCATCCGAATGCCTCCGAGGTTCGATAGGTCGTCTACGACTGTCGGGCTCTTATTACGGACGAATGATTTTACAACCGTTCCCCCGGTCGTGGAGATTCCCGGCCCGACCCGTCGTTCGACCCCGCCTCCGTCGGCCTGACCTTCGAAGCACTCATGGCGCGCATCCACGGACGCCTGCCCGACGGACGCGTGATCGAAGGGGTCGAGGTGTCCGCCAGCTCTACGTAGCGGCGGGCCATTCCCGACTGGCGGCGTTCAGCCGGATTCCCGGCTCTCCCAGTTGCTCGGCGCAGGTTATTGGCTGTTCGCCAAGAATCGACTGCGGCTCACCGGCCGACGCGTTGATGCGCAATGCGCCGTTCATCGCACACCGACGGCGGCGTGAGGTCGATGCGCCGGCGAGTAGTCACGTGAGGACAGCATGAGTTCCGGACTTCGCGCCGTCGTCCTCCTGGCCGTCACATCGGTGGCCTGCGGCGAGACGACCACCATCCCGCCCGACAGCGGATCGAGCACCCGGACGGCTCCAATCTCGCGCGTCACCTCGGACTGTGCGAATACGACGAGCTCAACGTCCGGCCAGGCCAAGTCGGCCGGCTTGGAGAGCGCGATTCGTGTCGAGCTCCCCGGCGAAGGTACGGCTACGCGATCCGATAGAGCCCGCACGACCGCCGCCGCATCCAAGATCTGACCGGCGTTCTCGCCACGCGCGACCACCGTGCGGGCGTTCCTGGCGGCCAGCGCGGCCACGAGCCGCCAATCCTTGTCAGCCCTCCGCTCGCCGACCGGCGTGTTCTGAATTGTCACGTCCACAGTCGACCCTCTCACCGCGGCACCGACGACGAGATCAAAACGGGCCGGACGCATGCCCGCTAGCTCCATCTCGTGCAACGCGGTCCCGCGACGCTGGCCGGAGAACTGGACGGCACCGTCCACGATCATTTGGGGTGTGTAGAGACCATCGAGGCCGGCCGAGCCGTCCGGGGACCGCAATCTTCCCGAGTCCGCGTACCACTCCTGACGCCTGGTGAAGGTGCCGCTCGCGAACGGATCCTTCCAGCCGAGGCGGTCCCAGTAGTCGACGTGGAAGGTCAGCGGAATGTAACCGTCCGACCGGCGACGTCGTGACGACCGGGGGCGACCGGGGTATCGAGGTAGCGTGAGGACCGAGGCGTGGTCAGCCCGACGGCCGCCACTTGTGGGGCAGGAGATCGTCGAGGGCGGAAGCAGGATGGGAGCCGACGCGGCCGAGGACGTCGGTCAGGTAGGCGATGGGTTCGACACCGTTCGCTTCGCAAGTGGCGGTGAGGGAGTAGAGGCCGGCGATGTTGGCGCCGGCTTGCTCATGACCCACGAACAGGAAGTTCTTGCGACCGAGAGCCACGACTCGAAGCGCCGACTCGCTGCGATTGTTGTCGGGCGGAATGCGCGCGTCGTCGAGGAAGCGGGTAAGCTCGTCCCAGTTGTTCAGAGCGTACCGGACGGCGCTCGCCATGGGGCCCTTCGGCGCGTACTGGTCCTTTCGCTCGACGAGCCAGCTGTGCAGGCGGTCCATGATTGGCCGCGAACGCGCTCGGCGGAGGTTGGTGTGCTCGTCGGTGCGCGCGACGCCGTCGGCCTTTGCGTCGTGCTCCACCACGTACACGTCGCGGATCAGTTCGAGCGCGGCGCGAGCCTCCGGCGCGTACGAGAGCGCGTCGAAGAAGCGGCGCCGCGCGTGCGCGAGACAGGCAGCCCGCGTCCGACCGCCGGTGCTGGTGACCTCGTTGTACCCGGTGTACATGTCGACCACGAGCGTCCCCGTGCTCGCCCCCAGGACCGTCGACGGCGTCTCGCCGCTGCGGCTGCTCGAGAAGACGTACGCAATGAGCTTCTCCGCGAGGAAGGTCCAGACGAAGCCCCGCTTGTTCGGCTGCTGCATCTTCAGTGACGTCTCGTCCGCTTGCACGACCTCCGCGGCGGCGACCAGTTCGAGCAGCCGCTTCGACAGCGGCGCGAGCTGACGGGCCGCTTGGTGCAGCAGGTCCGTGAGCGTGCTGCGCGAGATCGGGATCCCGAGGCGGCTCATCTGCTTGGCCTGCCGGTAAAGAGGGATCGCGTCGGCGCACTTGGAGGTGACGACGAAAGCACGGAAGCTGTCGCCGTAGCGCGCACCCTCGATGGAATGGTCAGGACCGGGCGCCGTCACGATGTGATCGCCGCACACGCAGGCCAGCGTCTCGCGAATGTGCTGGCGGCGCCGGAAGTACCCGGGCACGTAGTCCAGCACCATCGACACCTTGCCGTCACCGACGGGCCGAAGGTCAGCGCCGTCGCACTTGGGGCACGTGCGCTCCGCCTCCGGCACCTTGTGCGGGACGTCCTCGGTTACGACGCGGGTGGCGCGCAGCTCGGCGTTCTTGCGTCGGGTCGCGCGCGTCGCGGCGGGATCTGCCGGTCGCTGCTTGCGGACTTCCCGATCCATCGGCGGAAGCTTCTCGCTCTTCGGCCCCAGGATCCGGCGCTCCATGGCGGCCATCTTGGCGGCCACCTCCTCGAGCTTCGCTTCGAGGTCCGCGGCGCGAGTCTTCCACCCGCAGTCGTGGTCGTCGGCCGGCGGCCCCATCGATCATGTTTGATCATACCGCGCCGATCCTGTCGATCCCCTTTCTGTAGAGGCGGCGCAAGCGATCGGAATGATCCAGCTATTTCTACGCGGGCGAGGCGGCCGCGAGCGAGGTCGGCTCCCATTTTGGGGGCCGCTTCACCGCGACGACGTCGATCCCGTCGAGCAGCATCGCCAGCTCGGTGGCGTCGATCGCGACAGAGACCGCGTCGGCGGCGACGCGTGGCAGGCGAAATCGCCCGCGCTCGAGGCGCTTGTAGTAGAGGACGAAGCCGCCCCGATCCCAGAACAAGATCTTGCAGCGGTCGGCGCGGCGGCCGAGGAAGACAAAGAGATGGCCGCCGTACAGATCGAGCTTCCATTGCCCGTGGACGATGGCCGCCAACCCATCGTGCCCGCGGCGCATGTCCACCTGGCCGATCGCGAGATAGATCCGAACGCTCGGCGGGAGCGTCAGCACGAACGCCCCTCGCGGAGCGCCATCGCCAGCTGCGCGACGTATCCGGCGTCCGCGCCAACGGGGACCCGGAGCCGTATGCCGGCGACACGGAGCTCGAGCCGAGTCGGAACCGGCCGCGCCTTGACGGTGACCGGTACCAAACGGACCTCTGGGACAGCGGCCCTGCTGGCGGCGACCGTCGCGCGCTCACGCCGAAGCTTGTAGAGCCAGTACTGGAAGATCGCGAGCCCGACGCCCGCGTCGGCCGCGAATTCCCTTCGGGACCGCCCGCTCTTCTCGAATCGCGCCACAAGCGCCGACCAGAACTGACGTCTCTCTTCTCGCTGCTTCATGCACGCCAGACTGCCCGTCGGCTACGGGCGCGGTAAGACGTCGTCGGTCGGACGGTTACAGCGGAATGACCTTGTCCAGGCCGAATCCCAGCGAGGGCAACTGGCGAACGAAGGCGTCCGCTGGCGGACAGGCGCTGCACCCTTGTGAGGTGAAGAGCTCAACCAGGACGGGATGGCGCCCCGAAGACGGGACGCCATGCGCCGGCGTCGCGCCATGCGCCGGGGAGGCGCATCCAGCCGCCGCAGCCAGGAACAGTAGCAATCGTCTGCGCATGACATTCATTGCTACGTCGCCCCCGCGATCCGGTTACTCTCGGAGTACGCTCGAACGCTGTGCTGTCGCAGAGCTTCGCTAGCTCAACTAACGGCCGCCTCCGGCGATCCGCCGAATGCGAGCGCCGGAAGGACGGAGACGCGCCGGTAGAACTCGTCGGACGAACATTGCAGGAGCCGGAACGCTCCCTGCAAGTGTACATCTGCCGCGATCGAGCGCAGTTGCTGGTGTAGCGCCTTCTTGTCGTCGACGTGCAGCGTGGCCGCGAGCTCATCGACGCTGTAGAACCGACCAGGTCGAGCGTCGGCCATGGCCGCCATGATCGCGCTGACGGAAATCAGAGGGCCGTCCTGGTCGCGGCGCCCCTTGACGCGACCCAGCGGACCTTACCGGTCATCACGCCGAGTGCCCACAATGACCGCTGACATCGCGGCAATTGTCCAAAGGATCGACCCGTCCTTTCACGCCGACCGTCGCGTCTGTGCACGGTGCGAAACCTTCCTTGCGAATGACGATTTCCAATCGTATAGCTTGACGACTGAAGCCCGTTGCGGCGGGGGCTGCAGATGATCGGCCAGCCTAGCGACCTGGTGGACCCCGCTGAGGGAGGACACCATGACACGCTCTAAGCCAGTACGCTGGTTCGATTCGGTCTTTGTCTTGGCTGGCATCGGCTGGGCATTCATTTGGCAATTGGTGACCCCGGAATGCAGGATCCCCGTGCCGGTGCGCGCGAGATCAGTCCGCGGCCTCAGAGACGGCCGTGATCGGCATCGGCGCCCGTAAACGAACGGTCTCCGTTCCCGCGTCTCCGCAGCGGCCAGGCTCGCCAGGAGACGACTGTTGATTCGTGCAGCTGGGGTCGCCCGAGCGCGCGACCCCAGCTGAACATCCATCGAGAGCGATTGAGCTAGAAGTCGCCGCCCGCGCCGGCGCCACTCGCGTCGCCACCGCCAGATTTCTTCTTGGGTCGCTCGGCGATGAGCGCCTCCGTCGAGAGCATCAGCGAAGCGACCGAGGCGGCGTTCTGCAGCGCAGCGCGCACCACCTTCGTGGGGTCAATGACGCCCGCCTTGACCAGGTCCTCGTACTCCTCGGTGGCCGCGTTGAAGCCGAAAGCGCCTTTGCCGTTCTTGACCTTATCCACGACGATCGAGCCGTCGACGCCCGCATTTGCGGCGATCTGGCGCATCGGCTCTTCGACGGCGCGCCGAATGATTTTGACGCCGTACTGACGGTCGTCGTCGAACTTGAGCCCGTCTAAAGCGGAGACCGCCCGGATCAGCGCCACACCGCCGCCTGGAACGATCCCCTCTTCGACGGCTGCGCGCGTGGCGTGCAAGGCATCCTCGACCCTCGCCTTCTTTTCCTTCATTTCAGACTCGGTCGCCGCGCCAACCTTGATGACCGCCACGCCGCCGACCAGCTTGGCGAGCCGCTCTTGGAGCTTTTCGCGATCGTACTCGGAGGTCGTCTCCTCGATCTGGACGCGGAGCTGCTTGACGCGGGCCTCGATGTCGGCCTTCTTGCCGGCCCCTTCGACGATCGTGGTGTTGTCTTTGTCGACGGTGATGCGCTTGGCGCGACCGAGGTCTTTGAGCGTGATGTTCTCCAGCTTGAGGCCCAGATCCTCGGTCACGGCCTGTCCGCCCGTGAGCACCGCGATGTCTTTCAGCATCTCGCTGCGACGGTCTCCGAAGCCCGGTGCCTTGACCGCGCACACCTGCAGGGTGCCGCGCAGCTTGTTCACCACCAACGTCGCCAGGGCCTCGCCATCGATGTCTTCGGCGATGACGACCAGCGGCCGACCGCCCTTGGCCGCCTGCTCGAGCACCGGCAGCAGGTCCTTCATGTTCGAGAGCTTCTTCTCGTGGATGAGGATGAATGCGTCGTCGAGCACCGCCTCCATCCGCTCCGCGTCGGTCACGAAGTAGGGCGAAAGGTACCCGCGGTCGAACTGCATCCCCTCGACGACCTCCAGGGTCGTCTCCATAGACTTGGCTTCCTCGACGGTGATGACTCCTTCCTTGCCGACCTTCTCCATCGCTTCCGCCAGGATCTCGCCGATGACGGCCTCGCCGTTGGCGCTGATCGTCCCCACCTGCGCAATCTCGGTCTTCCCCTTGGTGGGCTTCGCCTGGACCTTGAGGTTCTCGACGATCTTGATGACGGCCGCCTCGATGCCGCGCTTGATGTCCATGGGATTGTGCCCGGCGGTGACCAGCTTGGACCCCTCCGCGTAGATCGCCTGCGCGAGCACGGTCGCCGTGGTGGTGCCGTCACCCGCGATGTCAGAGGTCTTCGACGCGACCTCCTTCACCATCTGCGCGCCCATGTTGGCGAGTTTGTCCTCGAGCTCGATCTCCTTGGCCACCGTGACGCCGTCCTTGGTCACCGTCGGCGAGCCCCAGGACTTCTCGATGATGACATTGCGGCCGCGCGGCCCCAGGGTCACCTTGACCGTGTTGGCGAGCGCGTTGAGACCGCTCGCGATGCTGTGACGAGCGCTCTCCGAAAAGACGATTTCCTTGGCTGACATGACTTCTGGCTCCAGTCTCGTTGCGTTCGTTATTCAATCACCGCGAGAACGTCATCCTCGCGAAGGATCAGGTGATCAGTGCCGTCGATCGTGATTTCGTTTCCAGAGTACTTTGCGAACAGGACCTTGTCGCCGGCCTTGATCGTCAGCTTGTGCAACGTGCCGTTCTCGAGGAGCTTGCCGTTTCCTACGGCGACGACGCGAGCCTCCATCGGCTTTTCCTTCGCCGTGTCCGGAATGAAGAGCCCGCCGCTCGTCTTGCTCTGTTCTTCCGTTCGCGTGACGAGAAGCCGGTCATGAAGGGGTCTGAGTTTCATTTTCGTCTTGTCCTTGGTTGTTCGAGAGAGGCCCGACCCCAAATACCCGACTGGGTTGCGGCACACATGGTGCTTGGGAGCAGGCGCAAAAGACCGCCAATCGGCCACTCACCACCGCGGGGCGTAGTCGACGCGCGAGAGCTGTAAGCACCGACGGGCCACCGTCAAGCAGTCCGCCATCGAGAACGCGAGCCACCTCGACGCGGATGGATTAGCTCTGACGGTCGGTGGCGTTTCGCAACGCGACTTGTGGTGCCGGACCATCGGCATTCTCAAGGGTCACCTTGTAGGTCGCGGCGCACCGGTCGCAGGTTACGTGATCACTGTTCAAGCGCCACGGCGCCATATCACTGATCTCGTACTTCACGACGGCATCACAGTTCGGGGTCAGGCAGGCTGACTCGCGAAATCCAAACCCGACGACGGGACTTTCGGGCGGGCGGCCTTCCGTGCGTAGAATCTCGTTTCGCTTCTGATACGCGGCGGAAAGGCGCGGTGGCTCGGGATTCATCTTCTTGTCGCCCATAATCACTCTCTCCTGGCGCCCACCGCTGCGGCGTAAATTTCGCGAAGCGCTGCGTGATGGTCGTCACCGAGGCGCGCATCTGGGTTCGTACCGTACTCCGGCGCGTGCGCGCCCCTCTTCGCCGAAGCGGGGGATCCCGCTTCGGCGATTCCCGCCGCCCTTTGTTGGTAGCCACCATGGAAGCTGGCTGCTTTTGAGTATCAAGCTTCTCGATCCTGACCAATTCCGGATCGCCCCTGCAGCCTGTAGGGGATTCCCTGCGCGCGGTGTCGGCTCATCCGGTTCCGGCGCTCCCGCCGTCCGGCGCCGCTCCTCCTGCGCTTTCGCCTCTCGGGGTTCGCGCCC
Source organism: uncultured Pseudomonadota bacterium (assembly GCA_963737345.1). Lineage (GTDB taxonomy): Bacteria > Myxococcota_A > Polyangia > Fen-1088 > Fen-1088 > JADGRB01. The sequence goes on from CAVTSM010000005.1 coordinate 9,803, forward strand.
CGCCCGCTCCCCCTGCCCCGGTCGGCGGTGCACTAGACGATCCGCAACCGCCGGCGCATGTGAGCGCGAGCGCGACACCAGCGATGTCGGGGGCTTCCCACGTCGAAGGTAGTGGTCCTCCGGACGCGCGAACTTACGCGGAAGTCACGTTCGTCTGTTCCCGCGAATGAAGTGCACCAGGATGCTGATGATGGCCAACACGATCAACATGTGAATGGCCGCGGATGCGACATGGAAGACGCCGAATCCGGTGATCCAGGCAACCAGCAAGATGAGGCCGAGCCAAAACAACATGGGTTTCCTTTTGCAGTGGGCTTGCGCGACTCGGCCCAACGGCCAGCGCGTCTTGCCGATTAGGAGAGCAACCTAGATCTGCCTGAGCCATAAGCTAGGCCACGCGTCACTGCGCCTTCGACGATTTGGTGGCCTCGCTGCGAGCTCTGGTGCGTATGGACGCCACGCCGAGCATCGCCAGGCATCACCATCGACCTACTTCTTTTTCGGCGGCACCTGCTTGGCTGCCACAGCAGCTTGCTTCTTCCGGTCGTCTTCGTTGGTCTTGATCTGCTTTTGACCCGTCTGCTTACGCATTGCCTTCGGAGATTTGTCACCCATCGTCCGGCTACCATGCGCGCCGATAGCCACTGACGCAACCCGCGCGGCCCCTTCCGAGCGCGTTCGTCCCGAATCACCATCCGTCCGTCTACTCGCCGCCAATGCGCTTGTCTCATCGCGGACAAGGTCACGAACTCATCGCCAACGCGATCAACACGCCAACCATCGGGTTGAACAACTGCTTTCGGTAGGCGTCTCGGTCGCCCGGCCGCCCGCGGCGTGGCATCATCCGCGCGTGCGGATTCTGATCGTCGGCGCCGCTGGCGCTCTCGGGCGTGCCACCCTGCCCCACCTCGCGGGGCACGAGGTGACGGGCACGACCCGCTCATCTTACAAGGCCGGAGCCCTCGGGGCGCTCGGCGCGCGCCCCGAGATCTGCGACGTCTATGACCCCGGCGCGATCGCGCGCGTCGCGGCGGCGTGCTCTCCCGACGTGGTCGTCAACTTCCTCACGGATCTGGGCGGCGGGCCTGGCCCCGCCAACAGCCGCATCCGACGCGAAGGGGGCCCCGTCGTCACGGCGGCCGCCGTCGCCAGCGGTGCGCGCCGGCTGGTCATCGAAAGCATTGCCTTCGATGTCGGCGAGGACGCGGCGGCGGCCCTCGCGGCGCTCGAGGAGAACGGCCTGGCTTCGGGCCTCGAAACGCTCGTCCTGCGATTCGGTCGCTTCTGGGGACCCGGCACCTGGACCGACATCGCCCCCGTGCCACCGGCCATTCACATCGGGGAAGCAGGCCGTCGCGCCGCATCCCTCATCGTCGGCGGCAGAGCTGGCATCCAGGTCGAGGCCGAGCCGCTCAGTGTGCGTCCGCGTCCCTGACTCGCGGCAGGGACCTTCCGCCCGCCCGCCAGCTTCGCGCGCCGTCGCCCGTCATCCCGCTGGCGCGCTTCGCGCCTACCCGAAAACCCGGCGGTCACCGCTCCGCGTGCGAGCCGCTCGCAACATCGGCAGCGGGCGGGTTCCACGACCCATCGAGAACGCTCGGGCGGTCCTTGTTTGGCCAGTACAGGCGAAACATCAGCGTGAACTCTCCGTCGGGCGCTGGGAGCCAGTTGGATTCGTGGCCCTTCGGCTTCTCGTTCTGGATGTACAGATCCGTCGATCCATCGTGATTGGTCGTCAGATGGTCACGCGGGCTGACGGTGTACCGGTTGGCCGCATTTTTCACGAAGAAGAAGTTCTTGTCATACATGGTCAAAGACCAAAAGCCCTTCACCGGGGGCAGCTCTCCTTTGGCAAAGTGCACAAGGTATTGGTTCTTTCCTGAGTAGCTCTGGCCGGTCTTGTCCGTCTCCGAGAACGGGTACACGGCGTCCTGCGGCAGGTTGGCTCCGAGTCCGACCACCGTCACGAGTGCGCGCATCAGGTAGTTCGTCCCGTAGCTGCCGGTATCGGTCATGACCATCCACCCGTTGACCATCTTCTTCTCCGCCGCGAGAAGCCTCGCCTTGATCGCGTCCTGCCCGGCTTTGGGCGCGGCGTCGATCGCAGCGCCGGGAGCCTTCGTTCGGTCTAGCGGCCGTCCGGGGACGATCCCAATCTCGGCCATCTTGGCGACGAGGGGAGCGTCGGCCAGCGCAGCCGGATTTTCCTTCATGAGCTGCGCCAGCAACGTGAAGTAGTCGCTGCCCTTGAGTGCGTCGACCTGATCGCGCACCGCGGTCTTCATGTCGATGGTCGGGACGACTTTGCCTGGCTCTGGGTTGTAGCCCCTTCCCTGAGTGCTCAACGGATAAAGCTTGTACTTCGCCTGCAGCGCATGGACGGCTTCGTAGTCGGCCGGCGTGCCCGTGCAGTACGTACGGCCGAGCAACCAGACGGTGTTGGTCGGGATCTTGATGCGCTTCGTGTTCGTTGGGATCTCGCCCTCCCATCCCGGCCCCGTCAGCACGTACGTTGCCGCCTTACCGCCGGTCGTGCGTTTTCCAGGCACCTCCACGACGTTTGTGTACGCGTCGAGGAATGGGAACAGAAAGTAGCGGTCCCCCATGTCGGGATGCGAAAAGACCATCGGCTCCTTCGAAACATCGATGAACGCGGAGGAGTAGAGCGTGTCGGCGTTTGGGGCTGTCACGTCCCGGAATGACGCCGTCGGGTAGTGCTTCATGTTCGCGATCTGGTTAACGGGCGCTTTCGTCCCGACGGGGTGTGCGACATTCGTCGATACCGCCTCCGTCATGTGCACCGTCACGAGGGGATACCCAAACACGTAGGCGTCCGTGGCGATCTTTTCGGCGTCTGCCGCCGACATGTTTCCCTCGGGCGCGGCAACCGCGGCGCTCCGCCCATGAAGACCTCGCAAGAATATCGGGGTGAGTACCGCGATTGAAACGACGGCGACACGAACGGCCTTTTTCATGGTCGAACCCTCCTTGTGGGTCGCCATGGGTAATGGTGCCGAGCCGGTCCCGATGGCCGTCAGGAACCAACTGATTCGGATCAGTGGCCGCGATGGTGCCGCTTCATTTGCCGCGCCCTTTGAAGAGATGGGTCGATGGTAAGCGCACGTTTGCTGCTGTTACTGCGCCACCACCAGGTCAGAGAGGATCACTCACGGTTTTGCATGCGCGCGGCGCGAAAACGCCGGACATTTATAGATCCCTGGTGAACGAGTGGGCGAGATCAACTTGGGACGCATGGTCGAAATACTGGCCGCAAGCGCGCCAGCGGATCACAGAAGCCTTACGCTCCTAGCTAGTGCAGGGGGACAGGAAGAGTAAGCGCGCTGTGCGATAACGGGGCGCTACGTTAACTCCCTCCCCCTGCTTTTCCCGGGCCCTGCGGGGCCTGCCGGGTTCGGCGCATGGCCGGTGAATCTCTGACACCGTCTGCGGCGGAGGAACCGTGCTCGGCGGGGTTGGCAGTGGCACGGAATGTGAACGAGCAGCGGCCGTGATGGGCGCAACCGTCCTGTCGGCGTTCGCGATGGCTGCCGTGTGGGGCCAGCCGGCCTGGGCGGGGGAGCCGGCTGCACCGATCCCCGAGCCAGAAGGTGGCGTTTTGTCGGTGGAGGCGCAGCTGGGCCTGGGCGCGCCTTTGGGCCTGGCGGGCGCTGCCGCGGAGCTCGGCGGGCGCTCGTTTGGTGTCGGCGCCGGAATCGGGGCCGGCGTCTCCGGTATGCAATGGGCAGCGACGGCGCGCTATCGCCTGTGGGTGCTGGACCGATTGAACCTGAACATCGGCGCTGGCCTGTCCGGTGGGCCGTACGAGTGGGTAGAGCCGTTCATTTTCGACGACCCCGCGCGCAAGCACTGGGACCTCGCCCTTTGGGCGAACGGCGAGGTCAGCGTCGAGGTTGGGTCCCGCGTGGGCCTGCATGTGCGGGGGTTCGCGGGTGTGGGGAACATCCTGAATCGGCAAGACGGCGTCTGCGTCGGCGATACGGCTGGGCACTGCAGCGCTGCGCACAGCGGCGACGGATACATCCTGCCGTTCGTCGGTGTCGCGCTCGCGTATGGCTTCCCCGTCCAAGAGAGCCACCACCACTAGGCGGGAGCGGCACTGGGCACGGTGCCGACCTGAACGGCCTCCAACTGCACGTTCGGGGGCGCGGATCGGAAGACCTTGTACGTAGCAGCCCGGTCGCTGCGCAAGGCGGTGCCGATGACCATTCCTGGCCTACCCGACTGATCGCACGGCGAGGCGTTCAGATTTTCTGAGACGTCGTGGTGAGGCGCGCGCCCTCGACGTCCTTACGCGAGCCGTAGCGGACACGCGGGGCTTCGAGAAACCCGACTCCCAGCTGGCATGCACCTGGACAGAAAACAGCTTGGGGACGCGTTCGAGCAACGACGGGACCCCCAAGGTGGGGATGGTCTGCCCGTTCTTGCGCTCCGTGCCGGCACCGTCGAGGCCGGTGACGTTGCTGACCACGTCGCAGGTGAGCGCCACCTGATCGGCCACATCGGCGAAGGAAGTCAGATGGTCCTGCTGCAGACGCGCTGGGGCCACGACACCTGGCTCAACACGGAGCTCGAGACCAGCAAGTCCGCGCGCTCCTCGGCGGCAGGAGGCGAGGCGCCGCCGCCAGTCGATAGGCCCAGCAGAGCGCCTCCAGCCGATCTCGCGCCTCGGCCCCGTCCCGTGCCTCGGCTAAAGCCTCGTCGACGCGTCGGACGAACTGTCCGCCCACGCCCGTCAAATCGAGGGGCCGCAGTTCCGTCCGCGCGCGCAGCCCCGGATCTTTTCAGCACGCCGGTGACCGTCGCATTCAGCGCCTCGGCGTCGATGTCGACCAGCGCCAGCTTGTCGAAAGCCTTGGCCACCTCCACCAGGGGCAGGTCGAAGGCATGCCCTGCCCCCAGAATCACGGCCAGCCGGCGTCCCGGCTTTGGGCGAACGACCTCCTCTGATGCACCAGGCAAGGGCTCGGCCGACAGCCAGGACAGCGGGGGCGATACGGGGATCAGGCGCTAACACAACCGCGAGATCTTACCCGGGACGCCATGGTCGCGGGGCCGACTCAGCGCGGGCGGCCTCAACGGCATCCACGCCGAACACGCTCCTCTATACGCGCAAAAGCGGCAAGCTGATGCCGCGCGACCTCGCCGGGGAGGCGCAGGTGCTTCGCTGGTCATTCACGGCGCTGACCACGTTCCCGAACCTCCTGGCCTACCGGGCGCGGTGCACCGAACGCCCGGCATGGAAGCGGACCTTCGACGCCTATTGCCAGCGCGTCGAAGCCGCTGGACGCATGACTGACGCTCCCGTCTCCTCGCTAGCCGGACGAACCGGCCGTCGTGGCACGCTCGTATTCCAGTTCGAGGTCACCTTCCCACGGCGCCCCGTCGCGTGACATTTCACCCTTCCCGGATAGTCGGTTTCCGCCGCGGTGTAGGGTGACCGTGAACCGCTGCCGGAAGGCGGGATCGTCGCGCCACCACACCAGCGCGCCTTCCCGAAACTCGAAGGCGTATCGCCGCGAGACGCCACGTTCGTCGAAGTACAGCATCGTTCCTGGGCCCTCCGCATCGTCCGTCCCAAAGATCGCGACTCCAGAGGGGATCTCCCGTTCCGCGCTCGTCGAACGCACGCGGACAAAAGCCCCGTCTTCGATACTCTCGAACGAGGCGCGGCCACGCAGCGTCCGGCCGGGCAGGTACGGGTGCTTACCGGTCGTGGTCCACTCGCCCAGCAGGGGTGCGAAATCAGCGAGGCGCGGGTTTTGTGTGGGCATGGCGTCTCTCAATATCGTCATACGATTGGCCTGCGGAACTCCGCGCGGAAGGGAATAGCTGGAGGAGCAGCCCGGTCAACCCTAAAGCACAGGAGGACCGCATGAGGCGTACGTGGACGATCATCGCTGTCAGAGATGTTGCCGCGAGCGCGTGCAGCCTGGCAACGGGCTCCGCACGGATGACTTCGAGCCGCCATCTGGCCGGAAAAGCTGCGTTACAGTCCAGACATGAAGGTCTTTCTCGCCCAAGGGGCGCCGGTGCTCACCTTGGTGGCGCTCGGCGGCGTGCTCGCGGCGGGGTGCACGGTCGCCATGTACCCAGGACCGCAGCGGCCCGCCACCGAAACGGCTCGCGTCGAAGCAATCCCGCCCTCCTCGGTGCGAAACATCGACGGGATGGACTTACCGATCGGCTCGTTGTTCACCGTGCTGCCTGGGCTGCACGTCGTGACGGTTGGAGCGCCATACGCCAGTTCCATGGCCGCGTGTTTCAAGGCTGAAGCTGGACACCGCTACGTCGCCTCATTGGACGAGCTGGGCAGAGGGTTCGAGGTGTCCATGATGGACGTTGGCGCCATGAGCCAGGTCCGCTCGGTGGAGGTGGCGCCTGGGTCGGCAACCTGTGCCGCCGTTGCCAGCGCGTGGAATCACAGGCCTCGCCCGATCGCGCGGGCCGGCGACACGGCCGCGGCGCCGGTGCCGGCAAAAGGTGGCGCGATCGCAACAGAAGACGACCAGCCCGAGAGCGACAGCGAAACGCCGCCGCAAGTTGGGTCCTCCGGTGAAGCGGTTTTGGGGGCTCCCGTGGCGATGGCGGTCGATCCCGAGATGCCTCGCGCGCGGCGTTCCCGGAACAATCCTTCTCTGGGCGGCGGCCCGAACTCGACGGCCGACGAAAACGAGGACCCCATCTGGGCGCGGCACCCCGGTAACGGCCTGGCTCTCGAGCTGGGCGGTTTCTTCGGCGGGACGGCTCTCGCGAATACCTATGATCAGAATGGGAACACGGTGGCGACCCTCAGGGGCGGGGGCGGCGTCGTGCTGGGCGTCGGCGGGATGTGGACGCCTCTGTGGGCCGGCGACGCGGCAGGGTTTGGCCTCAGCGCGGTGTTGAGCCTCAAGTACCAGACCATCAGCGCTGGGAACGGCAGCGTGTCCTTGCTCCGTTTTCCCGTCTCCCTGGCGGCGCACACGTTTCTGCACGTCGGAGGGCGATGGTGGTTTCTGCTGCGCGGCGGTGTGCAGAAGGAGCTGGGCGTCAGCCTTTCGGCAGACGGTTCGTCGGGAAGCGGCGAGGCTTCATTGACGGGCTCGGTGGGCGGGCTCGGCGAAGTGGGCGTTTACTACCTGACGCACGTGGGCAAGCAGCGAACCGCGCTCCTCGTGGCCTTCCGATACACCAGCGGCACCGACAGCGCCGGGAACGATGCTTTCGATTCCAGCAGCGGCGGTCTCGTGATGGGTCTGCACCACAACTTCTGACTAAGCGCCCGCTCAGAACAGGTGTCGCTGGCATGAGAACGCTTGGCTTTCTTCACGGTGGTCGCGGGACTTGCACTCGTCCTCTCGTGCAGCGGATGGTGGCGATTGGAAAGCGGCCGGTCGCGACCCTCGATCCGGACCGACCCGAGAGCCTCGTGTGGTTCTCGGCACCGCCGGCATTGTCCGGTCGTTCGTGGTCGTTCCACCTGGCTGACCGCCATCTTCTCGGCTAATTGATGCTTCATGAAGCGACAGGTCGTCCCCCACACTCACGGATTTGCATGCGCGCGGCGCGACAACGCCGGACATTTATAGGGCCGCGCGCCGCCTGCAGCACGATGCCGTGCTTCTTCACGAACGCAAGCGCTTGCTTGGCGGTCATCGCGCCACCGCTACTCGACATCACTCGCCGTGGCGGGGCCCTTCGGCTTGCGAAACGACTCCATCTGTCCAGCTAACGTACGCCTCGCCCGCCTTCTTGAACTTGCCCTTCTCGCAGCAAGGTTTTGCCTGGCGGAGCGGCAAAGAATTTCGTCCGCGCGCGCGCAGTGACCATGCGAGGGTGCTGCGATGCGGGTAATCGACACGATTGGGATCCGAGGTGGAGCGCTTGCAATCGCGGTGCTCGGTTGCGCGTTGACTGGCTGCGGCGGACTCCGGGCGGGAGAGGCCGACGAGACTTCGGTCGAGAGGGGAGCCATCACAAGCACGATAACGTCAGACACGTCGGGCCTTGTAAAGGTCAAGCTGAAAGCCTGCGACTGGAGCGATATTGCGCCCCACCCGGAGTCCATCTGTGAGCTCGATCCGGGCTGGGTCCTGGTGGGCGGAGGCGCCGAGATCCAAGCCGCGGGACCAGAGGGTCCCATGCTCTGGGGCAGCTACCCGACATTCGGACAGGCGTGGGTCGCGCGATCCAAGGACCATGTCGTGTCGTTTCCCCATCGCGTTCGCGCGTACGCCGTCGGCATGCAATTGGTCGACATGGACTACGCGACTCTGAACGGCCTGGTCACGCGGACCCCCGACACGAGCGTCGTGAGCAACCGACCGTCCGCCGCCGTCGCGATTCCCGACGGCCACATCATGTTGGGCGGTGGCGGAGTCCTTAGTCTGGAGGGTGCGGGCGCGCTGTTGACGGAAACTCGCCCGGTGAGCTCGACGGTGTGGATCGCCAGCGGGAAGGACCACCAGATCCCGGACACGGAAGAGAGCGTCACCGCATGGGTGATTTCCGTTCCGGCCTGCCTCAACGGCCTGTGGTCGCACGGATGCCTGCGGAGCGTGCAAAAGAGCAACACCGCTTACACGTTCAGCGGCGAAGCGACCGCCGATGTGGTTTCATTCGAACCGGCGGTGACCGGTGTCGGCGCGGTGGCCAATTGGAACACGTACGGGCGGCTCCTCACCGACGTATACCCCGTAATCGACTACTCATCCTCCGGCGGCACGGCGACTTCGACCGATCACCACTACGCCGAGTCCGGGTCCACCGGCGTCTGGTCCATCGCAGTGTTTCGCAGCGCGGCCCCGTAACGAGCGCATTTTCCTGACCTGCACGGCCGGGAGGGGCGAGTCTCGCCCACGTGGCATTTGTGGCGGCGATCGGGTCCTTGTTTTCAACCAGCAGGGCCAGCAGGCCCCTGCCGGAACACACATGATCGACCTCCCGGTCCATGAAGCTTTCAGGGCGCCGGGTCGCTGCGACAGTAACGCACCAGCGTGTTGTCGGGCATGCTGGCGGCTGCGTCCTCGACCGCGCTCAGCTTTTCGGCGAGCGTTGAGCCGGTCTGCGACCTTGGTCTTCGTGCGCTGGTCCTTCCGCTCAGGGTGTTTTGCGCTGCCTGCGGAAGTCGGCCACGCAGCTATCGCAGATTTCCAAGCCGGATTCCTCGGCTTCGCCCATGGTGCGGTAGATGGGTTCGCGGGTCGCGCCGCAGTAGGCCCCGGACCGGGGAGCCGTCTCCCCGGCGAGAACGGTGCCCGACACGGGAGCGCTGCGTCCGACTTTCGGGATCCGGAGATGTGCAAGGGACATGGTGTTCACCCTACGTGTAAGTTGGCGATCGACGAGGATTATCGCGCCAGGCGGCCTAACTCGGGACGGCGGGAACCGGATCCGGGGTGCCGTCGAGGTAGTTGGGAGCGTCGATGGGGCGGCGAGCCTGCTGCCTGGTCCGGTAGAACATCTTCTTAGTCGCGTTGAGTCGAACGAGGTTGTGAGCGAGCTCGTGTTCGTCGTAGATGTGCTCCGGAAGGCAAAAGCCGTCACAAAACCCGCAATAGACGACGTTTCCGGGACGCCGGTCGGCTGCTTCCAGATAATCGCCGTGCAGGTAGTGTCGCAGCGCGCTCGTGCTCCGGTTCGTAGAAGGGACCTCGGCAGATCGCGGAGAACACTGGATGACGCTAGCTAACGGCCGCCTCGGGCGATCCGCCGAATGCGAGCGCCGGAAGGACGGAGACGCGGCGGTAGAACTCGTCGGACGAACATTGCAGGAGCCGGAACGCTCCCGGCAGGTACGGGTCTGCGACAATCGACCGCAGTTGCTGATGTAGCGCCTTCTTGTCGTCGACGCGCAGCGCGGCCGCGAGCTCATCCACGCTGTAGAACCGACCAGGTCGAGCGTCGGACATCGCCGCCATGATCGCGCCGACGGAAATCAGCGGGGCGTCCTGGTAGCGACGACCGTCGAGGCGACCCAGAGGACCTTTCCGGCCGCATCAACGAACTCGAGGCTGAGCGCGTCCGGAACGACGAGCGCGAGGCCGTCCTGGATGGACACTCGATTGCCGGCACGAGCCGGCGGTCCGACGACCCCCGACACGACCACTGACATCGCAGCTATTGTCCGAAGCATCGACCCGTCCTTTCACGCCGACCACCACGTTCCTTGCGAATGACGACTTTCAATCGTATAGCTTGGACCACTGAAGCCCGTTGCGGAGTGGGCTGCAGATGATCGGCCAGCCTAGCGACCTGGTGGACCCCGCTGAGGGAGGACACCATGACACGTTCTAAGCCAGTACGCTGGTTCGATTCGATCTTCGTCTTCATTGGCATGGGCTGGGCATTCATTTGGCAATTGATGATCCCGGAATACAGAGTGCCCGTGCCGGTGCGCACGACGTCCAATCCGCGGCGGCAGAGACCGCGATGATTTGTGGGCGAGCCGTCCCGCTTGTCGCCACCGTCTCCAAGGTGTTGGCTGCCGCGCGGTTCGAAGAGCGGTTCGGCGCCTTGAAAGAGCTGATGCTCGCGCTGGATGTCGTGCCCCTCTCGGGACAGGAGGACGTTCGGAACAAGATGCTACTCATCCTGCGCGGAGAGGGCCTCCGACTCGAGTCGCCCGTCGCGGCCGCGGATCTCCTCTCGTTGTCGAATGCGATGACGGAGCTCGAACACGAGGCTGGCCGATTTGCTCCCACGCCTGGCCTGTTCAACCGACACGTCGAACTCGCCATCGGCGCGCTCAGACGAACGGTCTCCGTACCCGGCTCTCAGCACCGGCACGGGCTGACCAGGAGACCACTGGTCTCCATCAACCTATAGACGGAGAGAGACGCCATGAAAGAAACCGAAACTGAGCGCGGCGCTGTGTTTCGACAGCTGCATGCGGCCCAGGAAAGCCTTCATCGGTTGGATGTTCTCCTCGCTGCGGGCGACAGCAATGTCGGAGCCGCACTGGTTCGCGGTCGGGCAGCAGCGGCACGAACCCAGGTGGACGAAGCCGTGCGGTTGCTCGCCCAGGGAGGCGAGCCCCCTGACGTCTCACGTGTCCCCTGTTCGTTCTGTGGACAGCTCATCGTGGCGGCTGCCACGTTGTGCGGATTCTGCTGGCGCAAGCGGACGCCAACGACGGCCTGATTTTCGCAGCTGGGGTCGGCCGAGCGGCGCGACCCCAGCTGGACATTCATCGAGACCGGTTGATCTAGAAGTCGCCGCCCATGCCGGCGCCACCTGCCTCGCCACCCCCAGACTTCTTTTTCGGTCGTTCTGCGATGAGCGCCTCGGTCGAAAGCATCAGCGAAGCGACCGAAGCGGCGTTCTGCAGCGCAGCGCGCACGACCTTCGTGGGGTCGATGACGCCCGCCTTGACCAGATCCTCGTACTCCTCGGTGGCTGCGTTGAAGCCGAACGCACCCTTGCCGTTCTTGACCTTGTCCACGACGATTGAGCCGTCGACGCCCGCATTCGCGGCGATCTGGCGCATCGGCTCTTCGACGGCACGCCGAATTATTTTGACGCCGTACTGACGGTCGTCGTCGAACTTGAGTCCGTCTAAAGAGGGCAGCGCCCGGATCAGCGCGACACCGCCGCCCGGAACGATCCCCTCTTCGACCGCTGCGCGCGTCGCGTGCAAGGCATCCTCGACCCTCGCCTTCTTTTCCTTCATTTCAGACTCGGTCGCCGCACCGACCTTGATGACCGCCACGCCGCCGACCAGCTTGGCGAGCCGCTCTTGCAACTTCTCGCGATCGTACTCGGACGTGGTCTCCTCGATCTGCACGCGGAGCTGCTTGACGCGGGCCTCGATGTCGACCTTCTTGCCGGCACCCTCGACAATCGTGGTGTTGTCCTTGTCGACGGTGATGCGCTTGGCGCGACCGAGGTCCTTGAGCGTGATGTTTTCCAGCTTGAGGCCCAGATCCTCGGTTACGGCCTGTCCACCCGTGAGCACCGCGATGTCTTTCAGCATCTCGCTACGGCGGTCGCCGAAGCCCGGTGCCTTGACAGCGCAGACCTGCAGGGTGCCGCGCAGCTTGTTGACCACCAACGTCGCCAGGGCCTCACCGTCGATGTCTTCGGCAATGACGACCAGCGGTCGGCCACTCTTCGCGGCCTGCTCGAGCACAGGCAAAAGGTCCTTCATGTTCGAGAGCTTTTTCTCGTGAATGAGAATGAACGCGTCGTCGAGCACCGCCTCCATCCGTTCCGTGTCGGTCACGAAGTACGGCGAAAGGTACCCGCGATCGAACTGCATTCCCTCGACCACCTCCAGCGTCGTCTCCATCGACTTCGCTTCCTCGACGGTGATGACCCCTTCCTTGCCGACCTTCTCCATCGCTTCGGCCAGGATCTGGCCGATCACGGCCTCGCCGTTGGCGCTGATCGTCCCCACCTGCGCGATCTCGGTCTTCCCCTTGGTGGGCTTCGCCTGGACCTTGAGGTTCTCGACGATCTTGATGACCGCCGCGTCGATGCCGCGCTTGATGTCCATCGGATTGTGCCCGGCGGTGACCAGCTTGGATCCCTCGGCGTAAATCGCCTGCGCGAGCACCGTCGCGGTGGTAGTGCCGTCACCGGCGATGTCAGAGGTCTTCGACGCCACCTCCTTGACCATCTGGGCGCCCATGTTGGCGAGCTTGTCCTCGAGCTCGATCTCCTTCGCCACCGTGACGCCGTCCTTGGTCACCGTCGGCGAACCCCAGGACTTCTCGATGATGACGTTGCGGCCGCGCGGCCCCAGGGTCAACTTGACAGTGTTGGCGAGCGTATTGAGGCCGCTCGCGATGCTGTGACGAGCGCTCTCCGAAAAGACGATTTCTTTGGCTGACATGACTTCTGGCTCCAGTCTCGTTGCGTTCGTTATTCAATCACCGCGAGAACGTCATCCTCGCGAAGGATCAGGTGGTCAGTTCCGTCGATCGTAATCTCGTTTCCGGAGTACTTCGCGAACAGGACCTTGTCGCCGGCTTTAATCGTCAGCTTGTGCAACGTTCCGTTCTCGAGGAGCTTGCCGTTTCCGACGGCGACCACACGCGCCTCCATTGGCTTTTCCTTCGCTGTATCCGGGATGAAGAGCCCGCCGCTCGTCTTGTGCTGCTCTTCCGTTCGCGTGACGAGGATCCGGTCGTGAAGGGGTCTGAGTTTCATTTTCGTCCTGTCCTTGCTTGTTCGAGAGGAAGCCCGAGGCCAACATAGGACCGGGTTGCTGCACCCCTGGCGCACGGGACCAGGCGCTAAAGAGCGCGAACCGGCCACTCACCAGCGCCGGGGGGTAGTCGACGCGCCACACCTATAAACACCGTCGGGCCACCGTCAAGCAGCCCGCGATCGAGAATGCGAGCGATGTCGACGCGGATCGACTAGCTCTGACGGTCGGTGGCGTTCCGCAACGCGACTTGCGGTGCCGTGCTGTCGGCATTCTCCAGCGTCACCTTGTAGGTCGCCGCGCACCGATCGCAGGTCACGTGGTCGCTGTTCATGCGCCACGGCGCCATGTCACTGATCTCGTGCTTCACGACGGCACCACAGTTCGGGGTCAGGCAGATTGACTCGCCAAACCCGAACCCGACGACCGGAGTTTCCGGCGCCCAGGCGCGCATCCGGGGTTTTGCATTCCGGCGCCGTCAATGCGCGCCCCTCATCGCCGAAGCGGGATCGCCGCTTCGGCGATTCCCGCCGCCCGTGCGTTGCCAGCCACCATGCAGCCTGGCTCTCCTCGTGTATCAACCTTCTCGATCCGGACCAATGCCGGATTGCCCCTGCAGCGCGTAGGGGATTCCCCGCCCGCGAATCGCCGAACAGAGGGGTGCAAGCCGTCCGACTCATCCTTGCCGAGTTGCCGAGTGATCTCGCCTCATGCCGATCCTCCCGATGCGCGACTTACGGGGAGTCAGCTTCGCCTATTTCCGCGAATGAAGTGCACCACGATGCTGATGATGGCCAAGACGATCAACACGTGAATGGCGGCCGCCGCGACGTGGAAAACGCCGAATCCTGTGATCCAGGCAACGAGCAAGATGACGCCGAGCCAAAACAACATGGGCTTCCTTTTGCGATGGGGTTTCGCGGCCAGGCCCAGTGGCCGGCGCGTGCTTCCGACTGAGACACGAACCTAGATCTGCCTGAGCCATAAGGCTAGGTCGCACGCGTCACGCGCGCCGTAGACGATTTGGTGGCCTCGCTGCGAGCTCTGCTACGTGGTTCGACGCCACCCCGCGGCACGGTGCCGAACGAGCGCTGTTCATTGTGCTCGCCGTCCTCCTCCTGCAGCTGGCTCGGGGTGACAGAACCCGCCTCGACGATCGCGTTGATCTCACCGCCCATGAGGAAGATGAATCCCGTCAGGTAGAACCACGTCATGAGCACGATGACGCCGCCGATCGCGCCGTAAGTGATGTTGTAGCTCGCGATATGGGCGGCGTACTCGCCGAAGCCCCAGGTGGCCAGGAACCAAGCCAGTGTTCCGAGCAGCGAACCCGGCGTGAAAAGCCTGAACCTCCGACGCACATCGGGCAGCAAGTGATATCCGAGCGCCGCGCAGAGTGCGATCGCTCCCGCGGTGATCGGCCAGCGAAGCCAGCGCCACACGAAGACATAGGGAGTGGCGACCCCCATCTGTCTTGCGAGCCAGAAGCCTGCGCCCCCACCGGCGGCCATCCCGGCGACTGCGCCCAGGACCACCAGCGTCCCGCCTGCCGTCATGCCGAGCGCCAACGCCTCCGTCTTCCAGATCGGCCGCGATTCGCGGACGCCATGGGCTCTGTTCAACGCCGCGCGGACTGCGTCGACGCCGCGGGAGGCGGAGTAAAGCGCCAGCAGAAGACTCACGGCCAGGAAGCGAGGCCGAGGCGTCCCGACCAGCCCCTGGACGTGCGCAGACACGAGCTGCATCGCCTGCGGCGGCAGGATGTCGCGCGCGCGTGACAGCAGGGTGTCGGCCGAAGTGCGAAAATATGGAACGTAGGCGGTGAGCGTCGTCAGCAGAAACAGAAATGGGAACAACGCAAAAACGAAGTAGTAGCTGAGCGCGCCTGCTGCGTCCGCGACGCTGTCGCGCGCGTATCGTTGGTAGATCTGCTTGACGAACAGCTTGGCGGATGGCGCGGTATCACGCGAGACCGGCGCCCGCAGACGCAGCGTGTTCACTTGCGCAACCGCGACGTCGCTACGATGGTTTTGTTGTCGTGTGTAAAGGGCACGTCGGGACGTCAACATGGTCCCGTGTCACGACCGACATCATCGGGGAACCCCCGGGCGACTTGTAGTGGTTCTCCCGGGCGTCGGACGGTCAGTGGACCAACCTACTTCTTCTTCGCGGCGACCTGCTTGGCTGCCACGGCGGCTTGCTTCTTCCGGTCGTCTTCGTTGGTCTTGATCTGCTTTTGACCGGCCTGCTTGCGCATTGCCTTCGGAGATTTGTCACCCATTGTCCGGTTACCATGCGCGCCGATGACGGCTGACGCAACCCGCGGCCAGGCATCGGCGGGAACGACAACTAGAGGCCGCGGGTACCAGCCGAACGAATCAGGCGCAGAACGAGCAGCAGCACGATCGCGCCCACGAAGGCGACCAGGATTGTGCCGGCCAACCCTCCAATAGGGGAATGGAGGTGGAACCCGCGGAAGATCAGACCGCCGAGGAACGAGCCGACGATGCCGATCACGATGTCCCCCACGACTCCGTATCCGCCACCGACGACGGCCGAGGCCAGCCATCCGGCGATGAGTCCAATCGCGATCCAGATCAAGACGGCCTCCGGCCTGTTTAGCCGACGAACCAAAACTCTAGAAAACGTCAATGATTCTGCGGGGTGGACGGGACTTGACCCCGAGGCCTCCGGCGTGACAGGCCGGAAATCCCGTATTCCGGCGATTCGGGTGTGGCGAGAAGGCCACGACTTCTGCGGGTTTCTGAGGCTTTCTCGCCCAGTGGTGGTTGCACCAGAATCGCCTGAGATTGCATTTAGGATTACGGAGGAATTACGGATTTCGTCCGCCGCCAGAGCGGCGCCGTTCCGAGCCCGGTGCTTCACGGAAACCGGCACACGAGAACGGTCACGTCTGTCGTCACCACCGCACTCGCATCCGAGCTCCCTCCGTAACGTTTTCTTCGGGTGGCGTATGGAACGTAGGAGTCCGTCCTTGCCCGCAACCCGGTTTCACCTCACCCTTCCGCGCTTCTTTGCGCTCGTCGTGGGGACGTTGGCCCTGGTTGCGGGCCTGGTCCTCAGCCTGGCGGTGCGGACGGCGGGAAATGCGGTGATCCGAACGGGAGAGGCGGCCCGCATCGCCCGTGCTTCCCAGGTGGCCTCTGCGGTCGAGATGGACCTCGCCGTGGCCGAGCGTGCTCTCGAGGACTTCGAGCAAGCGCTCACGGCGGCGGTCACGGACGATCACGACCCCGCGTCGATTCGCCGATACCTGACGGGGGAGCTCATCGCGCTACGCACCCTCACCGATATCACGCTGACGATGGCTACGCTCGACCATTACGATTCCGAAGGGCAGGCGGTCCTGGCCGGCTCCAGCAGACGGCAGATCTCGGCATATCGCGACCGCGCCGGCGCCATTCATCAGCGGGTGGTCGAGAACGTCACGCCAGGGGCCAGCGGCGATCCCACTCTCCACGACACGTTCCGGGCCGCCGCCAACCGTGAGGCACGGGGCCAAGCCCTGTGGAGCGACCTCGCCTTCAGCGAGATCGACGCTTCCCTTCCGACGGACCAGCGGCGCAAAACGCTGACGGTGCAGAAGGCCATCTTTGCTGCTGGCCCAAAGGGGACGCCGCGCTTCGTGGGCGTGCTGCGGGCGGGAATCGTCAGTGACACGCTCGATCGCGTTGGCGCCGCAACGGCACCGGGTGATTCGCACCGTCTCTTCATCTGCGACGTCGCTGGCCGACTGGTCACGCGGCTCACACCAGAGGACGCGTACGCCGCGGTCGCTGAGGACGGGAAACCAGATCCGGAAGGCGATCTCCGCGTCGTTCCCTCCGCGGTCCCTGCCGCCATCGCGGCCGCCTTGGCGTTCGCGCGCGAAGGGAGCACGGGCGGCAAACGAATGGTCGTAGGCGGAGCACCCCACTTCCTGACGCTGCTGCCGCTCGCCGAGGGCCGGGCGCAGCAATGGCTCGTAGGGATCGTCGTCCCGGAGAGCACCTACGTCGGCACGTTGGCCACCGCCCGGGATCGGCTGCTCGGTCTGGTGGCGCTGGTGGTGGTCGCGATAGCAATCATGGGCTTCGTCGGTGCCCGAACGATCGGACGCGGCGTGGCGACTCTGGTGCGCTCGACCGAAGCGATGCGAGGATTCTCTTTCGAACCGGCGCGCGAGCCGCTGGCCTCGCCTTTCTCCGAGATTCAAGGGGCCCTGGAGAGCGTCGAACGTGCGAAGACGGCTCTGCGGGCCATGGTGAAGTACGTTCCCGTCGATCTCGTGCGCCGGCTGTATGAGAGCGGACGAGATCCCGTCCTCGGCGCGGAGCTGACCGAGGTCTCCCTGATGTTCACCGACATCGCCGATTTCACCGCCCACGCCGAGTCGATGCCGCCAGATCGTCTCGCGAAGGCCCTGGGCCGATATCTGGAGATTGCGACGCGCGCCGTGGAGGCGACCGCCGGGACCGTCGACAAGTACATAGGTGACGCGCTCATGGTGCTTTGGAACGCGCCTGAGGCCGTCGCCGATCATCCGGCGGCGGCTTGTCGCGCGGCTCTGTCATGCGCTGCCGCCACCCAGGCGCTGGCGATCTCCGACTGGTGGCGGACGGCTGGCCTGCAGCCGTGGCGCACGCGATTCGGCCTGCACACGGACCGGGTGCTGGTGGGAAACTTCGGGGCGCCCGAACGCCTCAGCTACACGGCTATGGGCGACGGCGTGAATCTGGCGGCCCGCCTGGAAGGTTTGAACAAACTTTACGGCACCACCATCCTCGTCAGCGAAGACGTGAGGACCAGTGTCGGCGAGGCATTCGTATTTCGTCACGTCGACCGGGTCGCGGTGCAAGGAAGGATCCGCGCAGTATCGGTCTATGAGCTAATCGGCGAGACGGGGCAGGTGGATGCGGAGGCACGAAGAGACGGGATCGCAACCTATGAGGCCGCACTGGCGGCCACATTGAATCGTCAGTTTGAACGCGCACTCGAGCTCCTGGACAGCCTCCCTGCCGATCCGGCCGCGGCGGTCCTTGCGGAGAGATGTCGCATCTGGATCGCCAGGCCGCCGCCGTCCGAGTGGGACGGGACTTGGACGGCCCTCTCGAAGTGACCTGTAACCGCCGGCCAAGGGCGGCGTAAGAGGCGCAGGTGATCAACATGGGACCGACGTCCGAAACCGGGAGCGCAGGCACGGCAACACCGATCGCACTTTCCATTCATTGGCGCGAGGCCCTCATGGAGGCGCTGGGGCTCGGACTGTTCATGGTCTCGGCGGGGGTCGTGGGTACCATCCTCGAATACCCCGGCTCGCCTGTCCATCAGGCTATCCCCAGCGCCTTTGCGCGTCGGGCACTGATGGGCGTCGCCATGGGCCTCACCGCCATCGGCCTCGTCTATTCGCCCTGGGGCAAGCGATCTGGGGCCCACATCAATCCCGCCTTCACCATGACCTTTTTTCGCCTTGGTCGCGTCAGCGGCCGCGACGCCTTCACTTACGTCGTCGCCCAGTTCGCGGGAGGTCTGGCCGGTGCCCTGCTGGTTGCGGCCATCTTGGGGAACACCTTCCTGGCGCCCCCTGTGGTCGGGGTCGCGACCCTGCCCGGGCCGGCGGGCGTTGCCGTCGCATTCGGCAGCGAAGTCGTGATCTCGTTCGCGCTGGTGCTCATGGTCCTGACGCTGGCGCGATCTGCGCGGCTGTCGCGATATACGGGCCTGTTCGTCGGTGCGACGCTTTTCCTCTACATCACCTTCGAGGCGCCGCTGTCCGGAATGAGCATGAACCCGGCCCGCACACTGGCGTCGGCCATTCCGGCGGGCAACTGGCAAGGCATCTGGATCTATTTCACAGCGCCTGTCCTGGGAATGTTGTCCGGTTCGGAGGCGCACGTCCGCATGGTTCGCTCGAAGCGCGCCGGGTGCGCCAAGCTGGTTCATACGTTCCCTTGCATCTTCTGCGGCTCGGCGTCGGACTCCGCGAAATCTGGTGCGCGTCGATAACCCGAGCGCCGCAAGCAGATCAGGGTCCGTCATCGCCCGCGGAACAGGCAAGGCGATGACGAACCGATGCGGCGTCCTAGCCACCGGTCTCAAAGCCGGGGTACAGCGTCATGCCACCGTCGACGTAAATCGTCGCGCCGTTGATGTAGTCGGAGTCGTCGGAGGCCAGCCAGACCGCGGCCCGCCCAATCTCGGCGGGTTCGCCGATCCGCTTGTACGGGATGAGGCGCATGAGGTCGTTATAGGCCTGGGGGGTGTCCCACGCTGACATGTTGATGGGCGTGCGCACGGCGCCCGGCGCGATGCTGTTCGCGCGGATCCGGTACTGGGCAACCTCCTGGGCGATCGACTTCATCATCATCATCACACCGCCTTTGGAGGCCGCGTAGTTGACGTGGCCCGCCCAGGGGATGATGTCGTGGACCGAGCTGACGCAGAGGATCTTGCCGGCGGCGCTGGAGACCTCCTTGCGCACGCCCTGGCGCTTGAACAGCCGAACGGCCTCACGCGCGCACAGGAACTGGCCCTTCAGGTTCACGTTCATGACGAGGTCCCACGCCTCGACGGACAAGTCCTCGAAGGCGGCGTCCTTCTGGAGGCCGGCGTTGTTGACCACGATGTCGAGCGTCCCGAAAGCGTCGACGGCCCTCGTGAACATCGCCTTGACGTCGGCCTCGTTGCTCACGTCCGCCCGTACGGGAATAGCCGTGGCGCCGCAGCGCCGTATGTCGGCGGCAACCTTGAAGGCCTCTTCCTCGCGCGAGACGTAGTTGACGATCACATCCGCGCCGGCATGCCCGAGAGCCAGCGCGATGGCGCGCCCGATGCCGGAGTTGGCGCCCGTCACGATCGCCTTCTGGCCGACCAGGCTCTTGACGACTGCGCAGCTTGGCTCGACGGCTTCCGGCAAGCCCTGCTCGCTGAAGTAATCTCTCTCGGTGCTGGTGGTTCCCTGTTTCGCTGGTGGTTTCATTGATGTCCCTCCGCAGTTCCTACGCCGCGACATCCGCTTGGTTACAGCGCGAGGACTGGACCTGGGACGGTCACGGCGGCTGCATCGTCGATGGCCGGCGACGCAGACCGACTGGCTGGACGGTCATCGACGAGGACGACGCGATCGAGCCGGAGCAACTCGCCGACGGACCAGGCCTGGAACGGGCAGCCGCCGGGCGCGTACGGGGCCTCGGCATCGGCGACCTCCGATACGTGGCCGAGGCCCGCATCGTTCAAATGCTCGAGAAGCGGCGCGATGAACCTCTCGCGGGCAGTACGCCTGACATCGGCCGTTGCACCATGCACGCGAACGTAGGCTTCCACGAACGGACCGATGAGCCAGGGCCAGACGGTTCCCTGGTGATAGGCGCCATCTCGCGCCTGAGGGTCGCCACCGTAGTGCGGGCAGTAGCCGGGCTCGTTCGGGGCAAGCGATCGCAGCCCCAGCGGCGTGAGGAGATGCGCTTCGACGGCGTCGACCACGCGCTTCGCCCGATCCGTGGAAAGCAGGGGCAGTGGAAGTCCGCCGACTGCCAGGATCTGGTTCGGGCGAAAGGTCGCATCGACCTTTCCGGGTTGGTGATCGGCGTCGACGACGTCGTAGAGGCGCCCGAGTTCCTCGTCCCAGAACTTTCGCTCGAAGCTGGCCTGGCCTCGCGAGAGGATCTCCGACCACCGGCCGGCCGACGGGGTGCCGAAGGCGGCGGCGATGGCGAGCGCGTTCAGCCACAGCGCCTGAACTTCGACGGGCTTGCCAATGCGGGGCGTGATCTCGCGACCGTCAACCCGCGCGTCCATCCAGGTGAGCTGCTGCCCGCGAACCCCGGCCGCGAGCAAGCCGTCGTCGGTGGCGCGGATCCCATAGCGAGTTCCGGATGCGTAGCCCGAGAGGATGGCCTCGGCGGCATCGACCAGCCGGCGTCGTTGCGCGCCCGCCAGCGTCGGCCCAGCGGCGCGGAGCGCCTCGCCGACTGCCACGACATACCAGAGCGACGCATCGACGGCGTTGAACTCCGGGTCGGCCTGTCCGTCGGGGAAGAAGTTCGGGAGCATCCCTTCGGAAACCGCGCCCGCCCAAGCAGAGAGCACATCGACGCCCTCCGCGATTCGTCCTGTGGCGAGGCATAGGCCCCTGACCGCTATGAAGGTGTCGCGACCCCAGTCGCCAAACCACGGGTACCCAGCGATGATCGTCCGTCCACCCCGGCGGGCGACCAGGTACTGATCGGCCGCGCGGTCGAGCGCGCCGCCCAGCTTGGCCCGGCGGACGCGTTCGAAGGCGCGTGCCGACTCGACCGCATCATGCGCCGGGATCGTCGTGGGATCACGCACCGTTCGTTCACAGTTGAAGACCATGGCCCCTTCGCCGTCACCGAGCTCGAAGCTCCACTGCCCCGGCGAGCCGAGATCCTCGACGAAGTCGAGGCCGCGCCGTCGCTCTTCCTCGTACGCGAACCCCCCGTACCAGTGCGGCTGGTGTTGATACGTCCCGCTCGAGGACACGACGATCGTTGGACCGCCGGCATACGGCCGATATCGGAAGTGGTCGCCGCGAATCTCCGGATCGAATGAGAACGCCTGATTCTCATGCATGAGTGCATGGAAATCGCGCCCCGCGATGAAGGGACGGACCGTCAGCTTCGCCCAGGCTTGCTCCGTCGACGGCCGCGGTGCCCGCGACCCGGAGAGCAGTCGCCACGCGATGAAGACCTGCGGCGCTCCGGAGCGCATGAGGATCTCTTGCGCAATGCGCGTTCCATCCGGGAGCCGAAAGATCCAGGTTGGCCAGGGAGCGAGCGCGAAGCTCTCGACGTGCCGTTCGCCGTCGCCGCCGATGACGTCCGGGGCATAGCGCTGGGTCGAGAGCGACCAGTGTCCGCCCGGGGTCTCGACGGTCACGTCGAGACCGCTGACCAGCACCATGCGGCCGGTCGGGGGGGTCGTGGCTGTGACCAGCAACCCGTGGTACCGGCGCGTGCGCACGCCCGACACCGTACCAGACGCAAAACCACCGAGCCCGTCGGTCTCCAACCACTCTCGCTCTCGGTTCGTGTTCATGGCGAAATCTCCGTTCCGGTGCTGCGCGCTCCGCGAGCAGGTTGCGTGTTGGGCTGATCGTCGGCGCGTGCTCGTGCAATGTCCTCGATGAAGCGGATCGCCAGGGCCGTCCAGCCCGTCTGGTGGCTGGCGCCGACGCCGCGGCCGGTCTCGCCGTGGAAGTACTCGTGGAACAACACCAGCTCGCGCCAGTGGGGGTCGTCGGCGAATCGGCGATCGCCGTTGTGGCAGGGACGGTTCCCGTTCTGGTCGGCCAGAAAGATGCGTCCCAGGCGCGCCGAGATCTCCCGCGCCACCTCCTTAAGGTTCATCATGTGCCCGGAGCCAACGGGGCACTCGACCTTGAATGTGTCGCCGTAGAAATGGTGATACCGCTCGAGCGCCTCGACCAGCAGGTAGTTGACCGGCATCCAGATCGGCCCGCGCCAGTTCGAATTTCCGCCGAAGAGGCCGGTGTTGGATTCGCCGGGGACGTAGTCGACGCGGAACTCCTCGCCACCGTGAAAGAAGCGGTATGGCTTCTGGTCGTGAACCTTGGACACCGAACGGATGCCGTGCGGAGACAGGAATTCGCTTTCGTCCAGCATGTAGCGCAGCACCTTGACGAGCCGCTCCTTGGACGGAATGGCGAGCAACATGTGCCCGTGATCCCCGGTCCGGCACAGGCTCACGTGCCCCGCCAGGTCGGTTCGGTTCTCCAGGAACCACCGCATCCGGCGCTTGAACGCCGGTAGCTCTGCGATCGACGCGTCCTCCAGCATCTCGACGGCGATGAGCGGCAACAGGCCCACCAGCGACCGCACCCGCAGCGGGACCTCCGTGTCTCCAACGTGCAGCTTGTCGTAATAGAAGCCGTCCTGGTCGTCCCAGAGCCCGGTGCCGCCCAGAGAGTTCATCGCGTCCGTGATGTGGACGAAGTGCTCGAAGAACTTCGACGCCATGTCCTCGTATGACGGCTCGGTCTTGGCCAACTCCAGCGCCATGGACAGCATCGTCGCGCAGAAGAACGCCATCCACGCGGTGCCGTCTGCCTGCTCCAGGTGGCCGCCCGTCGGCAGCGGCCGCGACCGGTCGAAGACGCCGATGTTGTCGAGGCCCAGGAAGCCGCCCGAAAACAGGTTGCGGCCCTCCGCGTCCTTGCGGTTCACCCACCACGTGAAGTTGAGCAGCAGCTTCTTGAACATGCGGGCCAGGAACACGCGATCGCGTTTCCCGTCGGCGTCGACCGCGATCTTGTAGACGCGCCAGGCGGCCCAGGCGTGGACCGGCGGGTTGACGTCGCCGAACGCGAACTCGTACGCGGGGAGCTGACCGTTAGGGTGCATGTACCACTCGCGCGTCATGAGCACGAGCTGCTCCTTCGCGAAGTGCGGATCGATGCGCGCGAACGGGATCATGTGGAAGGCGAGGTCCCAGGCCGCGAACCAGGGGTACTCCCATTTGTCCGGCATCGACAGGATGTCCCGGTTGTAGAGGTGTCCCCACTCGGCGTTTCGACCTTGGCGGCGGCTGGCGGGCGGCGCCGGGTGGGCGGGATCGCCCTCTAGCCAGGTCCGGACGTCGTAGTGATAGAACTGCTTCGACCAGAGCAGACCGGCGTAGGCTTGGCGGACCGCGAGCCGCTCGTCCGTCGATAGCGGCCCGGTCTTGGCCTGGTAAAAAGCGTCGGCCTCGGAACGTCGAGCGGCGAACACGGCGTCGAAGTCCGAGAACGCCGATGGTCGCCCCACGACCTCGTTCAATGAGGTGAGACGGAGACGAAGACGGACCTCGCCGCCGGCGGGGACCGTGAGGCGGTAGACCGCCGCCGCCTTCGTTCCGCGACGCTCGGGATTCACCCGATCGGTCCGGCCCGCTACGACGTACTCGTGAAAGGCGTCCTTCACGTAGGGGGTGGCGTTCGGCGAGCCATACAGGCGCTCGGTGTTGGTGTCGTTCTCCGTGAACACGAGCTCGGGCGGGCGGCCACCAGTCGGGTACCCGTCGACGCTCAGGCGATATTGCCCGAGCGAGGGATGGTCGATGTCGATCTCGTGGTCGTTCGTCGCTGCCAAGCTCGGTCGCGCCGAATAGCCCTCGCCCGTCCTTCCCCAGGACCACGTATTGCGGAACCACACCGTCGGCAGCACCGTGATGGGTGCGGCGACCGGCCCGCGGTTCGCGATCGTGATTGCGATGAGGATGTCATCCGGGGACGCCTTGGCGTACTCGGCGAACACGTCGAAATAGCGGCCCTCGTCGAAGGCGCCTGTGTCCGCCAACTCGAACTCGGGTTCGGTCTTTCCGCGGCGGCGGTTTTCGTCGACGAGCCACGAATAGGGAAACTCGCGCTGCGGATATTTATAGAGCGCGCGCATGTACGAATGCGTCGGCGTCGAGTCCAGGTAGAAGTACTGCTCCTTCACGTCCTCGCCGTGATTGCCCTCGGGCCCGGTGAGGCCGAAGAGGCGCTCCTTGAGGATCGGATCGGCTCCGTTCCAAAGGGCCAGCCCGAAGGAGAGCCGCCCCTGGCGGTCGCAGATGCCGAGGAGCCCGTCCTCGCCCCACCTATAGGTCCGGCTGCGGGAGTGGTCGTGCGGGAACGACTCCCAGCAGGTCCCGTCGGCCGAATAGTCCTCGCGCACCGTGCCCCACTGGCGCTCCGCCAGATAGGGACCAAACCGCTTCCAGTTGTGCTGCCGGACGTGATCGGCTTCCAGCCTCTGAAATTCGGCGCCGGCATCCGCCGAGGCGGCCGTTCGCGATGACTTTTTCATGTCGGTGATACGCCGAGGAGCGCGCGTGGTTACAGCTCGACGTGCGGACGCTCGAACCTGGTGGCCTGGCGGATGTAACCAGCCGGCGGTTGCGGCGTACTGACGGAGAACGACAACCGTCAACACCAAGGAGATCGACCATGCTCACGAACTTCATCAAGAACACGCTTGCCAGGCTCGAGACGACAGGAGACAAACTCTCCTTTGTTGGGCCGGCGCTAGCCCGCCTGACCGTCGGACTGGTCTTCATCGGCACCGGGTGGGGCAAGCTGCACACGCTCCCCGACGTGACGGCGTTCTTCGCCAGCCTTCACATCCCGGCGCCGGGGTTCAACGCCACTCTCGCCGCGGCGACCGAGTTCTTCGGCGGCATCTTGATCTTGCTGGGACTTGGAACGCGACTCGTCGCGCTGCCACTCTCCTTCACCATGGTCGTTGCCATCCTGACTGCGAAGCGGGACGACCTCACCGGACTCACGGCTCTGGTCGGCTTCGATGAGTGGGCCTACCTGGTCTTCTTCATCTGGCTCGCCGTCGCCGGTGCCGGTCCCGTGTCGTTGGACCGCCTCGTGTCGTGGCTCCGCACCCGTGAGGCAACGCCGACGTCATTGCCGAAGCCACTGCTGCACCCGCAGCCCTAATTTTCAGGCGCGGTTCCCTGGCTTGCAAGGGGGAGAGCGGCTCCCCCCCTGCAGGCCAGGCTCGATGCTGCCGAGCGATGCTAGGCGTCTGTTGCGACGACGAGCTCGTCCAAGACCCAGGTCGAGAGCCACGCGAAGGCCCGTGCCACCGTCGTCTCCTCGTCGAGGCTCCCGGCGAGACTCTCGCAGACGACACCGAAACGCGTGCCTTTCGCCGCCAGCTCGAGGGCGGCGCGTTCAAATTCGTCGACGCTTCGGTGGTAAACGGCGATCCCCTGGCGCCAGACCAGCAGCGACTCGCTCGCAGTACTGGCAGGGTTCGACGGGGAGTCGTCCGGCTTTCCCGAGCCGATCGACTCCCAGAGCTGGCCGGTGCCGGATGGGACGTTCACCAGGCGATGCGCGGCGACGAGCTTCAGCGGCAGCTCGGCAAAGCGATCTGCGGGCCAGGTCCGCAGGTCTTCGAGACCGAGGAGTGGCTCGTCGACCAGATCGAAGACGTCCGCGCGTGCCCATTCGAGGCGGGCCAGAGCGGCCAGGATCGGATCGTCGAGCTCCAGCCAGTCCGGAAAGCGCTCGCCGACATAGCGCAGCGACCAGTGAACGGAAGGCTGTTCCGCCACGTAAGCGGCGGAGAGCGCCGCGAAGTCGTCGGCACCGAGCTCCTTGGCGAGACGGGGAAACTGCGCGGCGAGCGCCTCTGCGATTCGCGCGCGGTACATGTGCGCGTACACGGAGATCCGCTGCTCCGCGCTGGCCCGGTCGTCCCCCATGACCAATGAGCTGGCGTCGGGCTCGATCGCGCGCGCACCATGCCGGGTGATCCGCGACAAGATCGCCGTCTGCATCGCCAAGAGCGAGGGGTGACTGGTCCGCGGCAGCGCTGGCTGCGCGGTCCGTCTAGGCTGCACGGCGACCGTCCCCTCTAACGCGCTCCAAAGCCAGCCGCGACCAGTGTGCGGCCCGATCGAGCTCGCGCTGAAGCTCTTCGAATGCTGGCACATGGACGTCCCACTCGATCATCGTGGAGCGTGGACCGCAGTGGGCAACGGCCTCGGCGTAGAGTTGCCAAACTTCGGGGCACACGGGGCCGTCGTGCGTGTCGATGAGCAGCTCACCGTCGGCCGAGTGACCAGCGAGATGAATCTGGCCTACTCGCTCGGGTGGCATGCCCGCGATGTACGCGTGGGGATCGAAGCCGTGGTTGTGCGCGCTGACGAAGACGTTGTTGACATCCAGCAGGATGCCGCAGTCGGCGCGGCGGGCGAGCTCCGCCAGGAACTCGTGCTCCGCCATCTCGGCACCCTTGACGACCATGTAGCTCGACGGGTTTTCGAGCAGGATCCGGCGCCCAAGGCGCTCCTGGACCCGCTCGACACGTTCGGCGATGTGCGCCAGCGCCTCTTCCGTGTACGGAACTGGCAGCAGATCGTGGCTCTGGATGCCGTACGCCGATCCCCAGCAAAGGTGACCGGAGATCCATGCCGGCTCGACTTCCCGCGCGAGGGCGGCGAGATCGCGTAGATAGCGCTGGTCGAGAGGATCTGATGATCCAATCGAGAGAGAGACCCCGTGCAAGACCACCGGGTAGTCCCGACGAACGGACTGAAGGACGCGGCGGGGATTCCCGCCCGCGACCATGAAGTTCTCGGAGATCACCTCGAACCAGCCGACGCCGGGGCGGTTCTCGACGACGTGCCGGTAGTGTTCGCGCCGAAGCCCCACCCCGCGACCTAGATTTGGGAAGAGCGGTTCTGACCAGCCGTCATTTGGCGCCGCCTGCGTCGTCATGTCGCGGTCTCCTGCTGAGAGATGTGGAGCGGCGCCGAACGTCACGTACGTCGCTGGGATATGTCCAGCTCGTCCACGGCCTTCGGCGCCGCCGGTTCCGACCATTTACTTCGCCGGGGGAACGATCTTCCCGCCCTTGGCGAGGCAGTCCTCCTTGCTGGTCTTGGTGTGGCCCTGGCCCTTGCAGCCGTTCTGGCCCGCGCAGGCATGGCCGACGCCGTGGCATGACCCGGTGCCCTTACACGAGTTGATGCCGTCGCACACCACATCGTCGCCGCCCTTCTTCGCCGAGGCGACGCCCGAAGCGCCCATCGCGAAGATCCCCGCCACAGCCGCCGCAATCATTGTTCCCTTGATGCTCATGTCGTTCTCCTTGTCTGGTCTGATGTGAGACCGGCGAGAGCCGATCCGGTTCGTTGTTTCACCGACTGTTACGTCGCTCGCCGGTCGCGGTTACACCCGCGCCGATCATTTGTTTCGCTGTAACCAGCACGCCGCGCCGACGTAGAGGAGGCACACGCACCACTACAAAGGAGAGACGCTATGAGATTCGATCTGACAAGGACTGTGACGGCATCCCTGGCGCTGGGGTTGGTCTGCGTCAGCCTCGACGTGGCGCACGCCGAGCCCGCGGTCGTCGCGCGAAAGTCGCTGACGCTGGACGGAGCGCGCGAGCTGATCGTGGCGGCGCAGAAGGTCGCCCGCGCTCGTCACACTACCGGCGCAGTGGCGGTGGTCGATGACGGCGGCAATCTGATGTCGCTGGACCGTCTGGACGGCACCTTCCCGGCCGCGTCCAACATCGCGATCGGCAAGGCACGCACGGCAGCGCAGTTCAAGAAGGCGACGCGCTTCTTCGAAGACGTGATCGCGAAGGGTCGAACCGCGATGACGGCGCTCCCCGACTTTACGCCGCTTGGCGGCGGCCTACCGTTGATCGTCGACGGCCAGGTGATCGGCGCCGTCGGCGTCAGTGGCGCCGCCAGCGCCAAAGAAGACGAGGAGCTGGCCGCCGTTGCGGCGGGAGCCTTGCCGGCGAATGCCCCGAGCGCATCGGTGCGCCTCATCGACAAAGAGCGCGTGAAGGCCGCGTTCATGAAAGGCGAGCCTCTGCTCGAAACTACCGACTACAAGGTGCATGCCAGCCATCGCAGCGGGGCCGGCAAATCCGAGGTCCATACCGAAGATACGGACATTCTTTACGTGCTGTCGGGCTCCGCAACCATCGTCACCGGCGGCAGCATGGTCGACCCGGTGACCATCGAACCCGGCGAGATTCGTGGCGCCGGAATCAAGGGTGGCGAGCGCCGCCAGCTCGTCGCCGGAGACGTGATGGTCGTTCCGAAAGGGATCCCGCACTGGTTCCAGACCGTCCCCGGGCCGATCGACTACTACGCCGTCAAGGTCCGCTAGGAGAGCGTCATGCTGCCATCGATCATCGCCACCACTGCTCTGCTTGCGGCCGCGCTGGCACCGCCACGTCCGCCCGCGGACCCACCACTCGGGCGTCCAGACGCGATCGTCGATCTCGCTACCCGGGACGGCGCCGCTCTGGTCGGGTCAACCTGGCGGGTCCACGACGCCGAGTTGGTGACGATTGACGGGCGCGCGCCTGGTCCCGATCTGAAGCCGAGCGGCAAGAAGCTGAAGACCCGCGACATAGCGCCGCACGCCGAGGTCGCCGGGTTCGACGATAGCCGGTGGGAGGCGGTTGACCTCTCCGGTGAAGGTAGTCTGCCGCCGTTGGAGCGACGACGCGGCACCGGAAGGGTGTCGTTCGTCTGGTACCGGCTGACGGTTACGGTGCCCGCGCGCATCGGCGCCCTAGACCCGACCGGCGCGACGGTGGCCTTCGAGACGGTGCTCGACGACTACGCCGAGATCTGGGTCGACGGCAAGCTGCCGGTCGTCCTCGGTCAGCCGGGCGGCAACGTCGTCAAGGGATTCGGCGCGCCCAATCGCGTCATCCTGGGAAGCGACGTGCGGCCCGGACAGAAGTTCCAGATCGCCATCTTCGCCATGAACGGTCCGGTCTCCGCCAGCCCGCAGAACTTCATCTGGGTAAAGTCGGCAACGCTCGACGTGTACCTGAAGCCTCGGATCGCGGTGCGCGACGAAGCCGGCTCTGTCCTGCGCCTTTCGCCCGCGCTCGACGAGATCGTCCCGCGCGACGCGCGCATCGAGAAGGTCGCCGAAGGCTTCCTGTTCGCTGAAGGGCCGGTCTGGCACCCGGACGGGTACCTGCTGTTCTCGGACCCCAACGCGAACAACATCTATCGCTGGACACCCGACGGGGGATTGTCGCTCTACCGGACCAAGAGCGGCTACCGAGGCCTCGACGTCGGCACCTACGCCCAGCCTGGTTCGAACGGCCTCACTCTCGATCCAGCGGGGAGGCTCACCATCAACGAGCACGGCAACCGCCGGGTTACCCGGCTGGAGAAGAACGGCGTGCTGACGGTGCTGGCCGACAGATTCGAGGGGAAGCGGCTCAATAGCCCCAACGATCTGGTGTACCGATCCGACGGCGCCCTCTACTTCACCGATCCGCCATTTGGCCTGCCGAAGTTCTTCGACGATCCACGCAAGGAGTTGCCGTGGAGTGGCGTTTACGCCGTCATCAACGGCCAGGTGAAGCTGGTCTCTCGCGACCTGACGGGGCCGAACGGCCTGGCCTTCTCGCCGGACGAACAGTACCTCTACGTCGACAACTGGGACGTCGCGCGCAAGGTGATCCTCCGGTACGAGGTCTCGCCCGATGGCGGGCTGCACGACCCGATCGTCTTTCTCGATCTGACTGGCGTGCGCGGCGAGCAGGCGTTCGACGGGCTCAAGGTCGATCGAAAGGGCAACGTCTACGCTGCTGGGCCGGGCGGGCTGCTCGTGATCTCGCCGCAGGGAAAACAGCTTGGAACGATCCGCTTCGCAGAGCAGCCGGCGAACTTGGCCTGGGGCGACGCGGACCGGCAGACGCTCTACGTCGCCGCGCGTACGGGGATCTACCGGATCCGTCTCTTGGTGGCCGGCGCGGGCACGCTGCCCGGCGCAGGCGCACCGACCGTCGCAGCTGGGTTGTCGAACGAGGGAGCACGTCCATGAAACGGATCGTCATCATCGGGGGTGGTTTCGCCGGCGTCTACGCGGCGCAGGCATTGGAGCGAAAGCTCCGCCGGCGTAAGGACGTCGAGATCCTGCTCTTCTGCCGGGAGAACTACACGGTGTTCCAGCCGATGCTGGCGGAAGTGATCTCGGGGACCATCGGCATTACCGACGTGGTCTGCCCGCTCCGCCGGATGCTGAAGCGGACGCACGTCCACGTCCGCGAAGTCGAGTCGATCGACGTCGAGAACAAGACGATCAGCGTCGCGGCCGGGTTTCGCCCCCACGCCCACGTCGAGCGGTACGATCACCTGATCATCGCGCCTGGAACGGTGACCGACTTTCGCGGCTTACCCGGCCTCCCGGAGCACGCCTTGCCCTTCAAGAACCTGTCCGACGCGCTCACCCTTCGCAGCCAGGTCATTCGCGCGCTGGAGGAGGCGGACGTCGAAGGGGACGATCTGGAGCTGCGGAAGCAATTGTTGACCTTTGTGGTCGCGGGCGGCGGATTTTCCGGGGTGGAAGTCGTGGCGGAGCTGAACGATTTCGTCCGGCACGTAGCCAAGCTTTACCGCCGGATCAATCCCAAAGAGATCCGCGTGGTGTTGGTTCACGCGCAGGACCGGATCCTCCCCGAAATGAAGCCAAAGCTGGGCGTCTTCGCCCAGAAGATCTTACGAAAGCGCGGCGTCGAACTCATGCTCGGCTATCGGTTGCAGGCGGCCACCGGCGAATCTGCGGTACTCGCCGGGCCTGGTGGCACCGTCACGGTCCCGACCAAGACGCTCGTCTCGACCATCCCCGCCTCGCCGCACCCGCTCGTCGACAGCCTCAAGCTGCTGAAGGCGAAGAACGGCCGGCTCCTCGTCGACGGCACGCTGCGCGTGAAAGATCACGACGATCTTTGGGCGCTCGGCGACTGCGCAATCGTTCCGACCAAGGACGGAACGCCATGCCCACCCACCGCGCAGCACGCGACGCGACAGGCACAGCTCGTCGCCGAGAACATCTCCGCGATGATGGACGTCGAGGGTGAAGAGCAGGGGTCCCCTCACGCGCGGACACCCAAGCTCAGAGAGTTCGACTTCAAGGGGCTCGGCAAGATGGGATCACTCGGACGTCGCAACGCCGTGGCCGAGATCTTCGGGATCAGCATCTCCGGGTTCCTGGCGTGGTTTCTCTGGCGAACGATCTACCTGGCCAAGATGCCGGGCTGGGGCCGGCGCATCAAGGTCGCCACGTCTTGGACGCTCGATCTTTTCCTGGCCCCCGAGCTGGTCGAGCTCCGGCTTGGTGGTGGCGGTGGCGCGATGCACGAGCACTTCGAGCCGGGTCAGAAGGTGTTCAGCCAGGGGGAGCTCGGCGATCGGGTCTACATCCTGCTGGCGGGCCGCGCGGAGGTCGTGCGCCGGCCCCAGAACGGCAAGACGGGCGAAGAGCTGCTAGCGTCCCTCGGGCCGGGCGAGTGCTTCGGCGAAATGGCGCTGCTGGAGAGCGCCCCGCGCAATGCGACCGTCCGGTGCGTCGAACCGATGACGGTGCTCAGCATTCCGAAGCGCGAGTTCGGATTGCTCGCGGCAAATGTCCCCGGCCTGCGGGCCAGCTTCGAGCAGGTGACCGCCCGTCGTTCGCTGGCGGCCATCCCGCCGGTTCCGCCTTTGCAGGAGCGGTCGTGACCGCGCCACGGAGGTCGAGGGCGGCAGCGGCTCCGGTTGCCGCGTTGGCCGTAGTGGTCGCGTTCGCGGCGGCCATCGCCGTGGCGTCTGTCGCTTCTGGGGCCGCCGTGCGCAGCCGTGGGGCAACCGCCGTTGACGCCGTCGGGGCGGTCGGGCTGACGGTGAGCGACCTCGATCGTTCCATCGCCTTTTACCGTGATGTCTTGTCCTTCACCGTCATTCAGCAAGAAGAGAAGGTAGGTCCTGCGCTCGAGCAGCTTGAAGGCGTATTCGGCGCGCACGCCCGCAGCGCGCGGCTGCGGCTCGGGGACGAAGCGATCGTGCTGACGCAGTACCTGGCGCCGCGCGGGCGGCCGATTCCGGTCGAGACGCGGAGCAACGACCGCACGTTCCAGCACCTGGCGATCGTCGTCTCGGACATGGATCGCGCGTACCGGCACCTGCGCGAGCACCACGTACGCTATGTCTCGACTGAGCCGCAGACGCTGCCGCAATGGAACAAGGGGGCCGCCGGCATCCGAGCTTTCTATTTCGCAGATCCCGACGATCACACGCTGGAGCTGATCTGGTTCCCCGCCGGCAAGGGCGACCCACGCTGGCAGCACCAGACGCCGTCGTTGTTCCTGGGCATCGACCACACGGCGATCGGGGTGGGTGACACCGCGCGCAGCCTGCGTTTCTACCGAGACGTGCTCGGCCTCCGGATCTCAGGGGAGAGCGAGAACTACGGCACCGAGCAAGAGCACCTCAACAACGTCTCTGGCGCGCACCTCCGGATCACCAGCTTGCGCGCGGCGTCCGGGCCTGGCGTCGAGTTGCTCGAATACCTCGCCCCGCGCGATGGCAAGCCTGCCCCGGCAGACCTGCACGCCAACGATCTTGCCCACTGGCAGACAGTCCTGCGCGCGGCCGATCCGAAGGCCGCCATCGCGGGCGTGCTCGCGGCCGGTGGGGTAGCGACTTCGCCGGGCGTCGTGGAGTTCGAAGACGCTGCCTACGAGATTCATCGGGCGCGGCTGATTCGCGATCCCGACGGGCACGGACTGCTCCTGGCGCAGTAGCTCGACTGTAACCGCCGGACCGGTGTGGCGTAACAGTCCGAAAGGAGACGGACATGCCTCGAACAGAACCTTCCTCCAATCGACACTACGACGTCATCATCATCGGAACGGGTGCTGGCGGCGGAACGCTGGCCTACTCCCTGGCGCCGTCCGGCAAGCGCATCCTGCTGCTCGAGCGCGGCGACTACGTTCGGCGTGAGAAAGAGAACTGGAGCTCCGAGGCGGTCAACCTCAAAGGTCGTTACAACACGAAGGAGGTCTGGAAGGATAAAGCCGGCAAGGCGCTCCATCCCCACACCAACTACTACGTCGGGGGCAACACGAAGTTTTACGGCGCCGCCCTGTTTCGGCTCCGCAGGGAAGACTTCGGCGAGCTTCGCCACCATGGCGGCCTCTCGCCGGCGTGGCCGCTCTCGTACGACGATCTGGAGCCCTACTACACGCGGGCCGAGCGGCTGTACGCGGTGCACGGCGAGCGCGGCGTGGATCCGACGGATCCCCCCGCAAGCGCACCCTATCCGTTTCCCGCCATCAGCCACGAACCACGCATTCAGCAGCTCCACGAAGACCTGGCCGGCTGGGGCTACCATCCTTTCCATGTCCCGCTCGGCGTGAAGTTGGACGAGAGCGACCCGCGCAAAAGCGCCTGCATCCGCTGCGACACCTGCGACGGGTTCGCCTGCATGATCCACGCGAAGTCCGACGCCGAAACCTGCGCGGTCGACCCCGCGCTTCGCCATCGCAACGTCCAGCTCGTGACCAACGCCTACGTCTCCCGCCTCGAAACCAGCGCCTCGGGCCGCGAGGTGACCGGCGTCGTCGTCGAGCGGGCCGGGGAAATCGAGCGTTACACCGGGGACATCGTAGTGGTCTCGGCCGGCGCGATCAACTCGGCCGCGCTCCTCCTGCGTTCCGCGAACGACAGGCACCCGCGGGGCCTCGCGAACAGCTCTGACGTGGTCGGTCGCCACTATATGGGACACACCAACTCCGTCATGATGGCGTTGTCGCGCTGCCCGAATCCGACGGTGTTTCAGAAGACGCTCGGAATCAACGACTTCTACTTCGGGACGGAGGACTGGCCTCACCCGATGGGCCACATCTCTTTCGTCGGCAAGCTCGATCTTCACGCCCTGAAGGCAGGCGCACCCGCGATCGCCCCGGGGTGGACGCTCGACATGATGGCCAAGCACTCTCTCGACTTCTGGCTCACGTCCGAGGACCTGCCGGACCCCGAGAACCGGGTCACCGTGAACCGTGAGGGGCAGATCGTGCTCTCGTACACCCCCAACAACCTCGAGGGACACGCGCGTCTGCATGGTGTCCTCAAGCAGATCATGCGTAAGCAGCGCTGCCGCATTCACGGCGACCAATGCCACGATGGGATCTTTTCGCGCAACATGTTCCTGGGGGATCGCATCCCGCTCGCGGGTGTCGCCCACCAGAACGGGACGATCCGCTTCGGGAACGACAGCAGGGCGTCGGCCCTGGACGTCAACTGCAAGGCGCACGACGTGGACAACCTCTATGTCGTCGACGGCAGCTTCTTCCCGTCGAGCGCCGCCGTAAACCCCGCGTTGACGATCATGGCGAATGCCCTTCGCGTCGGCGACCACCTGCTCGCGCGCATGGGTGTCCCGGCCGGCCAGACGTCGGCCGACGGCCTGGCATGACCGTCCCCGAAAATATTTTGTAACGCCCTCCCGTAGGTCGACACTCATCCATATCCAGCTCGTTCGTCGCGCCCCTCGTGGCGGCCGGCGCGAGCGGATGTGGCCCCGGTGGTTGGTGCGGCGGCCCGTGTTCGTAAGCGGAGCTCTGCTCCGGATGGAGGGCCAGGGTGAGTACGATCGATCTGATGCAGCGCTACTGTGACGGCGACGATTGCGCGTTCAACGAGCTTTACGCCGCCGTGGCCCCCAAGCTGTTTGGGTACTTGAGCGGTCTGGCCCGCTCATGCGACCGGTCGGTGGTCGAAGATTTGCTGCAGCAGACCTTCATGAAGATCCACCTGGCCAGGGCGATGTACGTTCGCGGTGCGGATCCGCTGCCGTGGATTTACACGATTGCCCATCGTTCGTTCCTGGACTACACGCGCCGGCGGCGACGTTCACCGATTCGTTTCGCCAACGGTGACGAGGTGCTTCCGGAGATCGCCACCGACGTACAGGGGCGCATCGCGGACCACCAGCCGTCGACCCGCCTAGACGAGGCCGCGCACGCCGCGCTTCTCGACGCGATGGAGCGTCTCCCACCGGTGCAGCGGCTGGCGCTGGTGACGACCAAGCTGGAGGAGAGGACGATGGCGCAGGCCGCGTCGATCCTGGGCACGACCGAAGGCGCGCTCAAGGTCCGCGCGCACCGCGCTTACACTGCACTTCGGCACGTCCTATCCAAGGCTGTCGCGTCTTGAGCGGTCCCGGCTTTCTTCCCGGTCGAGCTTCTGGTATCAGGGAGCTTGCGGGGGAGCTTGGGAGAGCCTACAGGTGACGACGGTACGCTGATCGCGGCGCTACGCGCGCGCGATGAAGCCGCCTTCGTAGCTTTCGCCATAGCCCACCAGGCAATGCTCATCCGAATGGCGCGGATGTGGGTCAAGAACGACGCAGTGGCCGAGGAAGTCGTGCAGGAAACTTGGCTGACCATGCTCGAAAGCCTGGACCGCTTCGAAGGGCGTTCCGCGTTGAGAACGTGGCTGTGCGGCATCTTGGTGAATGTCGCCCGCGCGCGAACACGCAAAGAAGGTCGTTCCGTTCCGATGTCATCGCTCGGCGGGGACGACGACGAACCGGTCGTCGACCCGGGCCGGTTCAGTCCGCCAGGTGTCCCCTGGGAGGGCCATTGGTGGCCGCCTCCCAACCCGTTCCCCGAAAGCCCCGAGGCGCACGTCTTGAACGTCGAGCTCCGTGCTCAGCTCGAGCAGGCCATCGCGGAGCTTCCGCCGGCTCAGCGCGAGGTGATCGTGCTTCACGACGTCGAGGGATTCTTTGGCGACGACGTCGGCGAAATTCTCGGTGTCTCCAGCGCCAATCAGCGGGTGCTCCTTCATCGCGCGCGAGCCAAGATCCGGGCCACTCTCGAGCGGCACTACGAGGGGAGCGCGCCATGAGCGTGCGCGACATCGTGCAGCTGAGCTGCAAAGAGGTGGTGGAGCTGGTCACCGAGTACCAGGAAGACGCCCTGGCGGTACCGGACCGGGTGAAGTTCGAGCAGCACCTGTTCGGATGCACCTGGTGCATGACGTATCTCAAGCAGATCGACCGCGGGGTCGAGCTGACGGCGCAGCTCCGGGAGCCATCCGAACCCGCCCCAATTGAGCCGCAAAACCTGGCGATGCTGTTCCGGAAGTGGATGTCGAGCAAATGAGCTTCTTCAAGTTTCTCGAGCGCGGCGGGATCGGGCCGTTGACGGGATTTCGATGGCGCGCGGGCGAGTGGGTCGAGGCCCAGGGGCCGCTCGCCGTATGCGGGAACGGCGCCCACGTCCTGCGAGCCCAGGATCTCGCCCACTGGATGCACCAGGAGCTGTGGCGCGCGGAGATCGACGGCGACCACATCGAGGGGGGCGACTGCCTCGTCGCCCGCCGAGTCCGCCTCATCGAGCGAGTCGACGCCTGGACAAATGGAGACGATCTGCGGTTCGCTAAAGCGTGTCACGATCGGGTCGGCGAGCTGGTCGCGCAGGCATCCATCCCCGCTGTCAAAGAGCACCTCGCCAACTACCATTGGGCGGTCGGGTGGCACTGCGAGCACAACAACGCGCCAATGGCCGGCTACGTCTCCGCCCTCGGCATCGCACAGATCACGACCGTAGGGACGCCCCTGGAGTGCTACCGGCGCGAGCGCCATTGGCAGTCGCAGTGGATGGTTCGGAAGTTGCGGCTCGTCTGAGCGTCACCGGAGTTGCCGGCCTCGCCCGAATCTGAAACGACGAAAAAGGCCCCGCGCCCGTCTCGGACGCGGAGCCTGGTCGTTCGTTGAGGTCCTTAGGTCAGGGCAACTTCCCCTGCCCTGAGTAAAAGCGAGGCGTGTAGCTGAGGTTCGCGGGGACAGAGGTCCTTCCATCGGCCGAGTAGAAGACCAGGGTCACGACCGTCGACGCGCCGGGCAACAACGTCCCCTGGTCCGATGCGAGAAACTTCCGCGCATAGGGAACACCAGACGCGGAGATCTCGGTGGAACCTCCCAACGAGTCGAGCATGCGAACGCCCTGTGGGTCGATCCGCGATGCCGCGACCAGAAGGTTCGTGTCGATGACCTTGCTGCCGGTATTCGTGACCACATAACGGTGCACGACGCCCGAACTGTCATCCGTCGACGTGATTGTCGGCGGGGGAAAGCTCAGCTGCGCGCTCACGTCGACCGGTGGGTCGATGCCGAGGTCGCGGCGGGACAGGGGATCGTTGTTGATGAAGCCCAACCCGCTGATGACCCGACCGTCGACTGCGCCCTTCGCCGCGAGCGAGCGATGATACTTCGAGTAGTTCATGTCGCGCTCATTCGGCAGCAAGGTGTCGGTGGGCGAGCCAGGGTCGAACGTCACGAACGCGCGGTCGTAGAGGCCGTTCTCGATGAAGTCGGTAATGTTGTGGATCTGTTCATTGGTTAGCCCAAGCCCCACCTGGCCTGCGCCGCGCGGATTCGA
The DNA here is from genome assembly GCA_963737345.1 of uncultured Pseudomonadota bacterium. Classification (GTDB taxonomy): domain Bacteria; phylum Myxococcota_A; class Polyangia; order Fen-1088; family Fen-1088; genus JADGRB01. Next base: position 47,678 of record CAVTSM010000005.1, read on the forward strand.
GAATCGCCACGAGAAGGATGGATCCTGGCCGGCTCCGCCCGCAGTCTGGTCCTGCGCCACGCCGTCGTTGAAGTAGCGCACGACCGACTCCACGCTGGGAAAGAGGCCGTTGTGCATGAACTGTCGGGCGTCCTTGATCTGCCGGATGGTCTGCACCTTGAACTCGAAGTTCTGCGCCGGGTTGCCGGTGATCTCGGCACGCCCACGGTCGCGCAAGCCGGGCTGGGCGAAGACCTTGCCGTTGAGGGCCTGCAAGTTGTGGTCGAGGAGGCCGAGGTTCACGAAATTTTCTTCGACGAGGAGACCAGCCTCGTCACCGAGTTGCTTGTTGAGCGCCGGCCCGCTGTGGCAGGTGTAGCACCCGGCGCCATTGGCCTTCGCGCTGGTGAAGAAGAGACGCGCGCCCTCGCGCTGCGAAGCGGTCAGCGCGGTGTCGTCACCCGCCAGAAAGCGATCCCACGGGGTATCGTGGGTGATGACGGTGCGGAGGAAGGTCGCTACCGCCTCGGCAACCATGTCGTCGTTGACCAGTTTCGTCATGTCGTGCGAAGCATCGGCCGCGGTCGCTTCGAGCGGGAAAGCCTCACGGAACGCCTGAACGAAGGCCGGGTTGGCGAGGATCGCCGCGCTCTGCTGCTCGAGCATGCGATGGGCGTCCTGAAGCGCGAACGTGAGATCTTCCAGCGGCGGATTGTCGTTTCGATGGAACCCGCCCGGGCCCGTGTCCCCGGCCTTGCCACCTGCCAGCAGCCGCGTGCTGAATCCGGCCGCCAGGACGTTCGGCGAGAGACGCGCCACGCTGTCGATGGCGTCTCCGTTGCCGTTGATCTCCTGAGGCGTTCCCGCGAAAGTGTCGGTTAGCGTCGGCGCGACATCCGGCCCGGCGCATCCCGGAATGCTTTCGTCGCGACGGCGCCGGGCATGGACGACACCGATTTCGTCAGTGAAGGAAATCCCTTCACCGCAGACGCCCAGGTTCAGGATCTGGCCGGCCTTGCTCGCGAAGAGCCCGTTGTGGCACGTGGCGCACGACATCGTCTGCCGCGTGGCCGGAATCCCGCCGAACTGCGGGCGAATGCGTTGATTGCGGATGGGATCGGCGAAGAGCATCTTGCCGAGATAGCGCTTGGCCTCGGTGATCATGAATCGCGGGTCGATCTTCCCGTTCGGCTGCCGCGGCTGCGGCAGGGCCGCCAACGTCGCAGGGACCTGCAGCTTGCCGATGCCGCCCACCAGTCTGTTGATCAGATTCCGCAGCCTGACCGCAGAACCTGGCGCGCCCTCGGTTCGGTCTTCGCTCAGCAGTTGCGTAGGAACGCCATCGGCGACTGGGCCCGTCTCGGCCACAGTGTCCCCGGCTGACAACTGGGTGTCAGCCGAACAACCGGGACTTCCCGCGGTCCCCAACCCACCGATCAACCCGACCACCCACATGCCGAAACGAATGTTTGCAGTTCTCATGAGTGCCCCTTTTGTGCGCGTGAACAGACCCGCGCTCCCGGCGGGGGCGCGTTACCTTCGGAGCGCGTACGCGGCCGGGTTGACGGGGTTACACGATTTCGCCGTGCCGTCCGTACGGATTGACGATTGCCGCCCTTCACGCAGTCATGGAACCGTTACAACAGCCGACAGCCCGGACTGGCCGACACCCTCTCGTCATCGTGATTTCGTCGAGCTTCGGCGCTGGCTTGGGCGCTAATGCCGGCCGGGAGTGGCGCGGCAAGGGACGGTTGCGACGGACTGGCTGAGGCTGAACAAGCACCCGAACAAGTAGCCCTCAACCGCGCGGCTGAGTCGACCCGAGCTAAGCAATTCGCGCGTCGGGTATGCTTTGCGCTGCGGAATGATTGGGGACGAACCGTCCACGGTCGTCGGCGTGGGGCGCGACGCTGTCGACGATCCCGGAAGCGCCCAGCGTCGCCTGGCGCTTCGAATCGTTTGGCATCGCGATGTCGAGCGCGTGGGTGAGCTCGGAATCCTGGGCGCCGATCGCTCGGACCTTTCGCGGAAGTCGCCCGTCTTTGACCCCGCCACCGACGTTGACTACGAGATGCTGGCCGCGCTGCTGAACGATCGAAGACGGGTCCTGAGGTTCACGCCTAAGCCCGGAGACATCGTCATCTTTGACAACCGGAGGGTTCTCCACGCCCGCGAGCCCGTGGGAGGCCCGAACCAGCGGCAGCACCATCGTATGTGGCTCGGGGAGATCCATAGCGAACTGCGCGGAAAGGTCCTGCTCGGCGTCCGCGGTTTGCCACTTGACGCCCTTCTCGCAGTTCAGACGGCCAATCGCGTCGCTGCTTAGCGCCTATCGGGAGGGGGCAGAGACAATTCATCTTTCAGCTGTGCGTTCCAGAGCGTGCCACCAAGGTTGAACCACGCTTTCGCGTTCCCAGGGTTGACAGCTACCGAACCCAATCTGTAACTATCTCTCTCTCCTCGACATCAAGGGCGGTCGCGATCCGATAGAGAGTAGACCGACGCGGCATTGATCCTGAGTTTAGGAGTCTGCTGAGAGATGGCTGGGGAATGCCTGATACTTTCGCGACGGCCGAAACGCCACCGTGTCGATCGATCAGATCACGCAACCGTGCTTTGTGTGCCATCACGTTGTGCACGACCTCGTCTAGGCGATCGAAGTCGATGCGTGGCTTGGCAGTCGGCACCGGCGGCTCATCCGCGTATTCTTCTAGTGCTTCCTGAAGGTCGGCCACGATCTCGTCACGTTCGTTCGAAGTTTCTGCTTCGCTCCAGAGCTCCATCAAATCGTATGCACCTTGCTCTTTAGCTGCAAGAGTCATGGCGCTCACGACAAAATGTGCAGAAAGGCCAGCATCCGTCATCTGGACCCCGAGACGAGCAACGTTGATACGTTGCTCGTCTGTCGTTTGGAATGGGTTCACAGTTTCCCTCTCACCTGATGGCGTTGCCGAAGTATCGCGCTGATGTGCAGTTTCAGCTTGGCCATTTCGCGTTTGTCCGTGCTGTCGCTGTCTTTCGCGTATGCGCGGCATAGGAGCGCCTCCTTCCCATTGATCGCGACACACACTCTCAGCTGTATGTGTCCGGGACCGATATTGTGCCACTTCATCTTGAATCCGTGGCCGATGGGCTTCTTCGCTTTGTCGGTCGCCGGTCCCCAAAATTTGTTATTTCCGAACTTCGGATTCGCGGGATAGCTCTTCAGTAGAAGAACGTCGGGCCTGATGGTGTCCCGATAGTCATCCCGCGTGAAAGCCTGTTGGGCTTTAAGGTCGAGGTACGATTGAAGACCCCATTCCGTGATGATGGCTTCCACTCTGGCCTCACCAGGCAATATAACATTTCATAACCTTCAATGTCGAGGTCCGTGCGACGCTTGTGGCTATAAACAGACGTTATATCAGATGCTTACGATCATGACGAGACGTGCCATTCTCGGCCACTAGTCGCAGGGTGCTGCCCTTTCCGTCGACGCTATGAAGGGTTTCGTTGGGTCCCCGCGATACCCGTGGCACGCCCTGGTCTCGGTGAAGCGAACCAGTGCAAGGAGTGCGCAGCTCGATCCTGACGTGCGAGATCAGCTGATCTGGGCCGTCGAAGACCCGACGACAGCCTCTCGATCGTCGTGGGGACCGGACAGCTGGAGTCCGAGCCCTGGCCGCCGAGACCTCCGCTCCGACAGCCGCAGACCATCCGGATGGACCCACCTCTCCTACCGAAAGTCTATCTTCAGTCCGAGCGCGTCCTTCATCTGCAGGAACGCCTCGGCTTCCGCGACAACCGGGGCAAATGGCGCAGCCAGGCGTGTAGCGCTCGGACGAAGACCGAGGCGAAGCGGATGGTCGATGAGCTCGGCCTCAACCACGAGCGCCAGCGCCTGGGCATGGAGGCGCTCCCTGCCGAGGACGGCGGGGGAACCTTCGGCGCTTTGCTTCGGGTGGTGGTTGAAGACGTACTCGGCAGAGTCGCCTTCGCATGACCGGAACCAGTCGACGATCGAGAAGCACTTCCTCGGCGCCGAGGTCGCAGAGCTGCGACTGCAGGACGTCACGCCGACCGTCGTGGAGATGTTCCTCCAAGAGAAGGCGAGCCAGCTCGCCCCGCAGACCGTGAACCACCTCCGCCGGTTCATCCTGACGGCTTTCAACCGCGCGCGCCGCGCTGGCCGCTGGTCCGGCGTCAACCCTGCGGCGGAAGTGAGGGCGCGCCGCGTGCCGAAGCGCAAGGCCGACTTCCTGCGAGCCGACGAGGTGGGCATCGTCCTGGCCGCCACGCCGACCCGCTGGCGCCCATTGTTCGCGACGGCGGTCTACACCGGGCTTCGCAAGGGCGAGCTGCTCGGCCTCAGGAAGAGCGACGTTGACCTCGCGAGCCGCCTCATCATCGTCAACCGCTCCTACGATCGCGACACGACCAAGGGCGGTAGGGCGGAGGCGATTCCGATCGCTCTGGAGCTAATGCCCTACCTCCGAGCGGCGGTGAAGGCATCGCCCTCCGATCTGCTCTTCCCGGACCCGCAGGGGCGCATGCTGAGCCGCCACACGCCGCTGGAGGACGTGCTGAGGCGCGCCCTCGCGCATGCGGGCATCGTGGAGGGCGGGGAGCACGTCTGCCGCAAGCAGGCGTGTGGCCACGCGGAGCTCGCGCCTGACGACCAGCTCCGCCCGCGCCATGGCATGAAGCTCTGGCCCAAGGCCAAGGTCCGGCAGATCCGTTTCCATGACCTGCGCCACACGACCGCCAGCCTCCTCATGATGGCGGGCGTGAACCCGGGCGCCGTGCAGCGAATCCTCCGCCACAGCGATCCGCGGATCACGACCGAGACGTACGGGCATCTCCAACCGGACTACCTGCGAAGCGAGATCGATCGGCTTCGCTTCAACACGGATCCCGGTCCTTGACTAGGTCGTTGTCGAGACGAGCGGGCATCTGACAAAGTCACAGCATCAGTGCAATACAAGCCCACCGTGCTTGACATTGTCAGCGCGGCATCTATCATAGGAACCGTGGATGGCGACGTTTTCGGGGCAGTGACTCGTCTGGGCCGCGACGCAGCGGACGCCGTCGAACGTGCCCTTGAAGGTGGCATTTGGGATCCGTTCTCAGCCGCCCGCTGCCTAGACGTTCTGCACGCCGAGGCCGGTGGTGTCCCGTCGCTTCCTGGCGTACTTCGGGAGCTTGAAGGGCTGCGCGCCGCTCCGCTGCTCGCGCACGTCCAGAGAGACGCGGCCGTCGAGCGGATTGGGGAGGTTGTTCGGCACGCAAAGGGATCAACGCTCGATCTGATCTTGCGCAGCGTCGCCGAGCGCTCCGTCTTGCGCGGCGAGTACGAACCCATTCGAGTTCTTGGGCGCTACTGCGAGGTACTGCTGGACAGCGCAATCATTAGCCCTCGCGGCGGATTCCTTGAGACCTCGGGACACTCGCGGAAGGACGAAGCCCGCGCGTTGCTTTCACCGGTTGCATCGGCTGCCGCCGAGAGGCTTGCGACTCGCCCGGACTCAAAGAGGTTGGGCCTTGCTCGGCCACACGCGGATCTCAAGCCCGACTCAGATCTGCTTGGAGCGCCCGAATGATCCCGCGCGAGTACAAGTACTTCGTGGATTCCGCCATGCACATCCATTCGTCCGACGGCGGGAACTGGACCGCCAGTGGCTCCATGCTTCTCGACGGCGTTCGCAAAAGCAGTGCGCTGGGGCCTTTCACCACCTGCGAACGAGACCTACTACGCGTGATGGCCTCGATCCTCGCTGCAGATCGATTGTCCCCGCGACGAAACGTCGGGCTTCGACGCTCGTCTCGAAATCTCGCATGGCAGAGGGCGATTCGTCTGCGCGTCGCAGTGGAGGATCCAAAACGATGGAACGGCCAAGTGGGGTTCCTCGCGCGCCTGCTGTACTTCATGACCGACGATACTTGGGAGCTGAGCTTCTCAGCAGCAGCCCGGCCCGCATTGCAGGAATCGCTCCCCCATGCTGGAACGAAGCGTCCCGCTGAGATCGCACTGTTTAGCGGTGGTCTCGACTCAGTCGCCGGCTTGTTCGTTCGCAGCAGGGCACAAGGAGGAACCTTCCTGGCGGTATCTGCCTGTGGGAACGATGTCAGGGGTCGCGCGCAGACTGCTGCGTTGCGGGGCCTTTGTGCTCTGGGTGTGAGAGCTCACTCGCTCAAGCTGGCGCACCAGTTGCGTGACACGAATCGGAGCAGGGCCCGCATGGAGGCATCTCAGCGCAGCAGAGGACTTCTATTCCTCGCGATGGGCGCCGTCACGGCCTCGCACCATGCCATGCCCACCTTCAGCGTCTACGAGACTGGCGTAGGTGGCATTAATCTCCCGATGTCGTCCGCACAGGTCGGTGCCCAGGGTACGAGAGCGATGCATCCTCGGACCCTCGCCTTGTTTGACGACCTACTAACTTCGGTGCTTGACCGTCCCGTGCGCGTCGTCGCGCCCTTCTACCTTTTGACGAAGGGCGAACTCTGTCGCGCAGCGGGCACCACCATCGCGATATTGGCGAGTCTGACGATGTCCTGCGATGAGGGCGAAGGTCACAAGCCCCACGCGATGGAGCACTGCGGGGTCTGCACCTCCTGCGTATTCCGCCGGATCAGTCTCTTCTCGGCCGGGCTGCGCTCCGATCGCACGGGATATCGGGACCTCGTTATGCGTCGCCACGGCAACTATGAGCTGCGCGCCTTCGAAGGCCATGCGGCACAGTTGCACTCGTGTCAGACGTTCGCCGATCTTGTCGCCATCAGTCCCGAGGCACGGTTCGCGTCCCGACTGCCGCTTGAAAGTGTTATGACCCGCGCCGATTCTGAGAAGCACGTTGTCGCCATGTACCAGAGATACGCGCGAGAAATCTCCAGCTTCTTGGAGAAGGCGTGCCCCACTCTGACTTCTCCTCCACGCCAACCTAGAAAGGAAACCGAACGTGATCTCTTCGCAGCGGTTGGGTGAACGACTAGCTGACGCGCGCAAGCGCGCGGGTCTTACCCAGGCTCAAGTGGCTGATAGCCTCAGCCTGGCACGCACCACGATCGTCGCGATTGAGAAAGGTGAACGTCGTCCGTCCAACGCGGAGCTCGTGAAACTCTCCGAGATTCTGGGCGCTAGCGTGCACGATCTCACTCGCGACGGCCTTGTTCGAACTGAGGTGTCGCCGCGATTCAGGATCGGATTCGTGGATCGAGAACAGCAACCTGTCACCCAGGCTGTCGAGCGTTTGCGCGTGCTCGGAGCTCGTTACGTCGAACTCGAGCGTCTCCATGATCTTCATCGTGCGCCAGCGCCACTTGAAACTCTCCAGACGTACGCTCTGGAGGAGGGCGTGTCTCCGAATATCGATCCGCGCCTAGAGGGGGAGGACGCGGCCCGAACCGTCCGCGCGATGCTCGGCCTAGGCGACGAGCCTGCCATGAACATCGATGAGCGCTTCGAGTCCGAGGCGGGGCTTCGCATCTTCTACCTCGATCACCTCCCAGCCAAACTGGCTGCCTTTCTCATCTGGACTGACGAGATTGGCGCGTGCGTCGCAATCAACAGGGCGCATCCCGTCGAGCGTCAGCGGTGGTCCCTTGCACACGAAGTCGGTCATTTTCTCAGGGACCGGGAGGGCGGGGACGTTCTGAAGCAAGATGACCCTCTCACCCAGCCTGGTGAGATATTCCCTGAGGCGTTCGCGAAGGAGTTCCTTCTGCCCCGAACCGGCGTGCAGAAGAGATTCTCTGAAAGATGCCGTGCCGGGAAGTTCACGCCGATCGATCTCTACGCTCTTGCGAGGACTTTTGGGGTGTCGTTCCAGGCGATGGCCCTTCGGTTGGAGGAGCTCCGCCTGCTCCCGAGGGGGAGCTACGACAAGATCGTACAGAGCGGTCTACGTCCGCAGGGCCTTGGCAAACGGGAGGAGGTACCTTCCGCGCGTCGCGCTCCGCGCCTTGGATTGCCCGATCGCTATGTGGCTCTCGCCGTCTCAGCGTACGACGAGGCGCTCCTGAGCGAGACTGAGTTCGCAGAAGTGCTCGCGACGGATGTTGCGACGGCGCGCGCCGTCCATCAGCAGACCCATCAGATTCAGCTCGACGATGGAACGCGGCTCGCCGTCAGCTTCACCGGCGCCGATCTGCGCACCGCCTGAGCGGCCGATGGCCCTTCGTCAAGTCGTCATCGACGCCTGCTGCACGCTCAATCTCCTCGCCACGGGGCGAGAAGTGGCGATCGTTCGTGGTCTGGAACTCCACATGTTCGACACGCCGCAAGTCAGCCGTGAGGCGATGTACCTGTGGACGCCTCCAGACGACGAGGGCCAGAGAACCAAGGAATCGACTTCAGCAGCGGCGCTGCGAGACGGAGGGTATCTGGAGACGCGCGCGCTCGACACCGACGCTTTGGTGGACGCCTTCGTAACTGCGGCGGGACGGATCAAGGATACAGACGCCTCTTGTATCGCGCTCGCCGGAGTGTTGGGGCTGCCACTTGTCAGCGACGATCGGAAGGAACGTCGAATAGCGCAGGAGATGTTCCCAGCCATCGAGTTGATTTCGACCCTCGATCTCTTACAGCAAGCCTCGCAGCGATTGGCGTGGAGTGCAGCGGAGCTGACGGAGGTCGCGCTGAACCTACGGTGGCGGGGAAATTTCGCGGTGCCTAAAAAGGACCCCCTTGGGCCCTGGTACGCCGGGTTGTGGCGCGAATGACGGCATACCGCGAGGGTGATCGTCATCGAAGAGTGCTTTCCAGTGCTCCGCGAGAAGCAGATCGGCTTGTTCTGACGTGTGGCGCTCAGTATGCGATCATCCGCAGCAACTTTCCCGCCTCGGCGCCCGATTCGAATCCGTGAAGCTGACGCAGTCTGACTGCGGCCGTTTTGTTGTCGTCGACAGGCTCCACGTCGATCGCGAGGTGTTGAGAAGCGCGGCTCGTGCAGCACGCCCAGCACCGCCTGCCGTTCGTCGACGGTGAGTGCCCGAGTCGGCGTCGGCCGTGGTGGCGGTGCCTTGGCGTCGAGGTGCCGGTAGTACGTGGCTCGCGGCACGGCCAGCGCCCGGCACAAGCGGCCCACGCCAAGCCTTGGACCGTGTAGCGCGACCGTCTGCATCACGATTCCTCGTTCGGGAACGGACGCCCAAACAGCGCGGCGAGTTTTTTTTGAATTTCTGCGATGGCCTCGGCGCGCTCGGCCCGCGTGGTCAGCTTGCCGATCTGGCGTTCCATCTCGGCGATCTTCTTGTCGCGTGGGGTCCACCGGCGCGGCCTGTGGCCCGCGCTTCTTCGTCGCTGCGCCAGGCGCGAGCTCTCCTCGGTCTCGGGCCTGTCGCCACGTCGTCAGGTGCGACGAGTACAGCCCCTCTCGCCGTAGCAGCGCGCCGATCTCGCCGGGCCCCTTGCAGGCCTCGGCCTCCTTGACGATCCTCCGCTTGTATTCGCCTCGGGGATCACCTCAAAACCGGCCACCAGGGATCGGGTCAAAACCGGCCACCAGCGGAGCGATCGAGACTGGTTGGTTTCTAGCTCGTAGCGTCCTCGGGACGCAAATCCGTGTGGATCTTGGTGCGCCAGCTCCTGGGGCCGCACTTGAGGACGTGGGCGTGGTGGAGGAGACGATCGAGGAGTGCGGTGACTGCGGCGGTGTCGCCGAGGAGCTTGCCCCAGTCCTCGACGGGGCGGTTGGACGTGAGGATGGTCGAGGCGCGCTCGTAGCGGCGCATGATCAGTTCCAGTAGGTCCTCGGCGGCAGTGTGCGGCAGCTTGCGCATGCCGAGGTCGTCGACGATGAGCAGCGGGACGGTGGCCAGGTCGGCGAGGAGCTGCTTGCGGGTACCGTCGATGCTGGCGTCGGCGATCTGTTCGATGAGCACGTGAGCTTCGCGGTAAACGACGCGATGGCCCTGCTGGATTGCGGCGCGGCCGATGGCTTGGGCGAGATGGCTCTTGCCGGTGCCCGGCGGTCCGAGGAAGAGCGCGTCCTCGCGCTGCGCGACGAAGCGGGCAGTGGCCAGGTCGTAGACGAGGACGCGGTTCATCCTTTTGTTGAAGGCGAAATCGAAGCTGTCGAGCGAGCGGTCGGCGTCGCGGAAGGTCGCCTGCTTGAGACGGCGGCCGAAGAGCCGGTCCTGTCGTCGCGTCAGCTCGTCACCGACGAGAGCTGAGACGAGGTCGATGGGAGCGGTCTTCTCTGTCTGCGCCTGGTGTAGTCGCGTTTGCAGGACGTCGGCCATGCCGGACAGCCGCAGCTTGCGAAGTGCGTGATCTAGCTCTACGAGGTTCATGTCGGATCTCCTGTCTTCTGGGTGATGAGGTCGCGGTACAGGGACAGCTGGCGGATCAGCGGGTCGACCTGGCGCAGGGACAGCGGCGCGGCCGGCCGGCGTTCGAGGTAGCGGCGCAGGAAGCGGTAGCTGGGCGCGCCCAGCTCGATGGCCGCCTTTGCCGCGTCGTCCACCGTCGGCGCACCGTGTTTGCGGGCCAGCGACAGCACGCCCAGGATCCGCTTCACGCCGATCTCACCGTCGGTGCGGTGGATGTGGTCGCACAGAGCGCCGATGTGGTGGCCGGCGTGGCGAGCGCGGTGCAGCAGCTGCACCGTCGTCGCCGGCGTGCGCGATGGCGCGTCGTCCGGGTGGATGCGATGGCGGCCTCGCTCCTGGCGTAGGTGCTCGCGCAGCAGCTGCCCGGTCGCCGGATCGAGCAGGCGCACGCGCGCGCCGTCCCACTGCACGCGCACGCGCCGGCCGATCCAGCCCGGCGGCGCGCCGTAGTAAGCGGCCTCGACCTCGACGCAGCCGTCGAGGTGCACGGTTCGCTCGCCGTGCTGGTAGTAGCGAAAGGGCTCGAGCGGCAGCGGTCGGAGTGCGGGGCGCTCCTCGGCAAACATCACGGCGACCTGCCGCTTCGTCGTCCCGTGGATGCGCGTGTCGGCCCAATTGGCCTCCCAGCGATCGAGGTACGCTTGCGTCTCCTCGATTGATTCGAAGCGCAGCCCACGCAGCGGCGTTCGCTGCGCGTGACCGACGCCCGACTCGACCTTCCCTTTGCGATCGGGATCGCGGACGCGGCAGGGGAGCGCCACCACGCCGTAGTGGGCGAGCACGTCGCGAAAGAGCGGATTCAGCGTCGGGTCGTACACGTCCGGCGTCAGCACGCCCTCACGCAGATTGTCGAGCACGGTGAGGCGTGGCGCTCCGCCCAGCTGGCGGAAAGCGCGCTCGTGCAGTTCCGCCCAGATCCGCGAGCTGGATTTGGGCACGATGAGCCGCACCGACTTGCGGCTGTAGCCGAGCGTCAGCACGAAGAGCCGCGTGCGGCGGTACTTGCCCGTGGCCTTGTCTCGCACCATGGGCCCCTCGCCGTAGTCGACCTGACACTCCTCGCCCGGCGCCGTCGTGATCACCACGCGCGCCTCGGGCACCGGAGCGCCGCGCAGGCGCCGGACGAAGCGCAGGACGCTGGCGTAGCGAGCCGCGAAGCCGTGGTCGTCGACCAGGTCCTGCCAGATCGCCCGTGCGTTCCGGCCGCGCGCCAGGCCCTCCCCGATCACCTCGCGGTACGGCTCGCAGGCGCTCGCTGTCGGCGATCGCCCGACCGCGAGGTCGGGGGACGCCTTCGCGGCGGTGGCCGGTTTTGAATTTGAATCGGCCGAATTCTCCGAGGAAAAGTCGGTGGACACCTCTTCCGCGGTGGCCGGTTTTGGCGGCCAGGACGACGGCGCTCCGCCTCGCTGGCGCACCGCCACTCCGGCCGCCCGCAGGTAGCCGCCGGCCGTCTCACGCCGAACGCCCGTCGCGCTCTCGATCCGCCGGAGCGACCAGCCAAGTCGCCCAAGTCCAAGTACCTGCTGTCGTTTTTCTTCGCTCAAGACGTTGGCCATCCCGGCGGAGGACCACGTGGCCCTCCGCCTCGTCAACGTCTCGACCGCTACATCTGGTGGCCGGTTTTGAGGCGATCTTTCATGGCCGGTTTTGGGTGATCACCGAGGGTATTCGGCGGTGAACGCCCGTCGCTTGGCCCTTTCGGTCACCTCGGTCACCTCGCCGAGGGACGTTATCGCGGTCGCGGTCATGGTGCGATCCTTGCTCGCCCTGCGCCCCGCTGTCGAAGGATTCAAGGCTCGCCTATCACGGGCGTCAACACCGTTCCACGACAGCTTCCGCGCCGGCGCGGAGAGATCGGCGGACGTGCGCCGACACGAGCCGCCGAAGACGTGATCGGGAGCAGTAGCCCGCCCACAACTGAACGTGGGAGATCAGCGAGGCTCTAGCTTCCGGATCGCCGGGTCTTTCCTGCAGGCCGTCAGAGGAAGTGACTTTCCACCGTCGATCTTGAGGACCCTCTTGGTCTGCTTGTCGACCGCAACCTGCAAAGACATGCATCCGTAGCCGTAGCCGCCGCTCTTGGTGCTCACCCACCAGCGCTTACCCGAAGGGCGATCCTCCGGCAGCCCCTCCAGAGCTCCTTCTTCCCCCTGGGCTGAGATCTCCCACTCACCGTCCTTGTCGATCAGGCTCCAGTTACCTGGTGTGGGGTTCGACACCCATCCGGATCGCTTCTCGACTTTAGGTGCGTCGGCGGCGCTGGTAGGCACGCTGGCGGTCACTACACACCAGATCGCAACCGCCTTCACCCAAGAGGATCTCACGGTGAGCTACCCGCGCGCCGCCATCAAGGCCGCCTCGAACCGCTCACAAATGACGGCGAAATTCTGCTTGTCCTTGAGGTTCGCACCTCCGTTAACCATGTTCCGAGCGTGGACGTAGTCCGTCTTCGAGTTGAAGTACTTCGCGAAGCTTCGGCCGTTCGCGAAGCCCGCCCCCGTCGTCAGCCCGCGAATCATGATCTCGTAGGCGATGTTACGATCCAGTACGAGGTCAGGTTGATATAGGAGAGCGAGGCCGCGGCCGAGTTCGGCGCCTGCTTTCGCGTAGTTCGACCACCAGGTCAACTGCACATATCCCCGCCCCCAGTAGACCTGCTCATCCCCCTTGTCGCTGACATAAATCGGGGAGACCGGCCCGTTCGGTATCGTGCCGCGCAGTGCGGTTGGCTTGATCGGGGTCGGACTTCCCGCCGCCGTGACCTCCCATTGGTCGCCGTCCTTTTCGGTCACACGGGCATTTCCGTTCGGTAGCCGGCAGATCTTGACGGCGTCTTTGTATTTGCGCTGGTCCTTCCTACCGATCACCTCTCTGACCGGTACGAAATTCCGCCACTGCTTCAGAACGTGGGTCTTCAGGGCGCCACGAGCGTCCTTGGTGCGCGCGGTGACCTTAATCGTATGGCTGGTCTCGACGAAGATTGTCGCCAGGGTGTAAGCGACGTTCGGACGTCGCCTATGCGCAGATCGCCGACGAGCTTGCCGAGCACGAACAGCACGTCGGGCTCCGATGCCTTGTTCCATTTCGGCGCATCCACGAACTGCTTCTCACAGTTTCCCAGGAATGTGCGCGGATTGATCGGGCCAGTGAGCTTGTAACTGGTCGGAGCACTACTCGTCGGATTCGCCACGGCAGTTCCCGGACAGTACGCCACTGCTCGGACGTTCGCTACCGGCTCTGCAGCAAGCCGATCAAGCGCGGCGAGGACGAGCGGGTCACGGTCGACGTCAAGTCCTTCGTCCAGCTCTCTGCCGACACGTGGCAGGTCGATTGGGTCGAGAAGGGCTGGGACAAAGGCGGCGAGGAGACCACGAGCACCATCTGGCGTGGCGTGTTCCGTGTGCTCGTTCGCATTCCTGAGACGGACGAGCAGCTCGCCACGAACCCGATTGGCCTCGTCATCGACGAGTTCTACTGGTCGAAGGTCCAGGGCTGACGCCCGAACGTTTTCCCCTCACCCAAACGCTGGAGAGTCGGATGCATCGGAGAAGCTACGTCCTGTTCATCGCGGCCACGATCGGGTGCGCCTTGATCCTGCCCCGATTCAGCGGACGGTTTCGCTACGCTGCCTGAGCGACCTGCGCTTTCTGCAAGGGCCTCGAAGACGGCGGGCGCCTTGCCGCCGAGGGTCGTGTGACGACGTCGGCGGTTGTAGAAGACCTCGATGTACTCGTGGATGGCGTCAGCGGCTTCCCAGCGCGTCGGCCAGCTGCGTCGGTGAATGAGCTCGCGCACGGGGCAGGATCAAGGTGCCGCATGACCCGCGACCGGTCGTCGCGGGCGTTCCGGTTCTTCAGTGATTCGGCCCACTGGAGAAGCAGGGGGCCGACAGGACCGCCCGGAATGGGGACCACGACGCCGTCCGGGAAGGGATCCCGGCCGGCCGCGAGGTCGCGCTCGACGCGCGCCAGCTCCTGCCGGGCCTGGGCCAGGTTTTCGACGCCTTTGAGGAGGCGTGTACACCGGAGGCGCTTCCCGTCCGACGTCCGTCCGCGGTCAAACTGGACGTAAAACTTCGGCGCGTTCCGCGGCCCCTGCTTCAGGACCCGAGCCAATTCGTACCCCTTATCCGTGTTCGCGTGATGAGCATCTTGCGTTGCTCACCCGTGCAAATGGATTACCAGGGGATTACGGCCCGATCGGGCGCGAAGTCGAATTCGTAAAACCTGAATGATTTCGGCGGGGTGGACGGGACTTGAACCCGCGGCCTCCGGCGTGACAGGCCGGCGTTATAACCAAGCTTAACTACCACCCCAGGTGATGCGGCCCGTGGATCTACATGCTGGGGGCGTGGGTGTCAACGGGGGTTCGCGGCGTGGGCGGGGGACCGGAGGGCTGGGGCGGCGCGGCTGTGCTACGGTCGGGCGCCTTTTCGTCCGGTTCCGATTCATCCCATTCCCACTCAGGAGGCGCTTGGATGCTGCTGCAGAGAAAAACCAGGATTGCGTTCGGGCTCGCGGTTTCGGCGGCGGCGGGGTTCGGCGTGGCCACGGTGCCGGCGCTGGTCGCCCGCGCGCAGAACAAGCCGGCCGCCGCGCCGGCGGCCCCGGCGGCCAAGCCGACCTGCAAGCTGCACGGCAAGAACTGCTGTGACCCGGCCATCGCGGCGCATCTGCCGGTCTCGGCGGTCTACTCGGCCTGCGGCGAATCGGAGGCGACGTTCGCGGGCGAAGAGGGCTCGAAGGACACCTGCAAGTACGTCTTCAAGATCGCCGGGGAGAAAGAAGACGAAACTTACGTCCAGGTCTACGCGCCGACGCAGAAGCAGGTGCTGGAGGCGCCGAACAATCCGTTCTTCGGCTACAAGAAGGTCGGCAAGGTCTACATGACGGACAAGGCCAAGTCGCCGAAGTCGGCTCCCATGCTGGCCTCGCAGACCGGGCTCTACCTTCCGGGCAAGGGCTACTCGGTCAGCGTGAACGCCTCGATCAAGGTCTGCACCAAGAACGAAGCCAAGAAGCTCGCCGCCTCGATGAAGTAGCCGCGCGCGCGGAAGCGCTAACGACCCGCCCGCTCGTTCGTCCGGAGCAGGTGGTCCATCAGGGGGAAGGTCACGTTGAAGTTCACGTGCGCCATCCGCCCCAGCACGTGATGGTGCCCGTGGTGCGCCCGCAGCGCCCGGAACCACCGCCACCGCCCGACGCCGACGCGATCCAGGGTCGCGTCGGGCAGGTGGTAAAGCGCGTGCAGCGTCTCGTACATCAAGAAGTAGGCGACCGCGGCCAGCAGGAACACGCCCGCCAGCCCCGGCCCGCGCAGCAGGCCGGCGACCACCAGCACGGGTGACGCCACCACGAAGAGGCCGATCATCGTGTACCAGGGCATCATCACCAGCCCCAGCTCGGCGGGCCGGGTGATGGGCATGTTCGCCTCGGTGAACGCCAGGTGATGCAGCATGGCGTGGTTGCGGTACATGATCCGCGGCTGCAGGGGGCGGTGCATCGGGTGCCGGTGGACCATCCACTCGATGAAGTTCGCCACCACGAAGAATGCCGGCGCCATCAGCCAATCGATGGGCCGGGCGTGGCGCGCCAGCAGCCCGCCCCCAGCGGCGATGATGGTGGCCAGCGTGACCGTCAGCGCCACGTGTGGGCCCGGGGCGTACCCCGGCTGCAGGTGCTCGGCACGGACGAACCGCGCCGCCGCGCCGATCGGGACGGGGTGGCTTTCAGCCTCTGCGGAATGGGCGGCGGGGGCCTGCGCCATGATTGAGTATGGCCTCCGATCTCGATCATCGGCCAGTCGGCCGAAGGAACTGAATGCCGAATCCTGGCGAATTTTTCGCCTTAAGATGCGGGCATGCCGTCGTTCGACGTGGTCTCGAAGATCGACCTCATGGAGCTCGACAATGCGCTCAACACAGCCCGCAAGGAGCTGGGCCAGCGCTACGACTTCCGCGGGACCAACACGGACCTCGAACGGAAGCCCGAGGGGATCGTCCTGCGCTCCTCCGATGAGCCGCACGCAACGGCCGCGCTGACGGTGTTGCGCGAACGAATGGCCAAGCGCAGCGTCTCGCAGCGCGCTTTGGACCCACAAACGGTCGAGGCCGCGGGCGGTCAGACGGTCCGGCAGCTCATCCTCATCAAGCAGGGCATCGAGACGGAGACGGCCAAGAAGATGGTCAAGGCGCTCAAAGACGCCAAGATCAAGGTCCAGGCGCAAATCCAGGGGGACGAGCTGCGCGTCACCGGCAAGAACCGCGACGACCTACAGACCGCGATCGCCTTCCTGCGCAAGGGCGACTACGGCGTCGATCTGCAGTTCCTGAACTTTCGCGACTGATTCGCGCAGATCGCGCGGACGACGCTAAGATCCTGGCCGTGTCGCGCCGTGACCGCCCCCTGCCCGTGCGCCGCCTGGCGCTCGCGTGCGCGCTGGGCCTGGCGGCAGCGTGCCGGCACCGTGCGGTACCGCCGCCGCCGGCCCGGAACGCCAATCCACCGGTGGCGCGGAAACCGGCGCGGCCACCCATCCCGGCGCGGCCGTCGCTGCCACCTCTGGCGGCCGGCGAGACCTACGCCTACGACCACGAGATCGCGCGCAAGATGACGGTCGAGGCAGCTCGCGCGGCCGGGCTGCTGGATGTCGATCTCAGCGACGGATGGGCGCCGTTCATCCTGCAGGACGGGCCAGGGGAGGATTCGAAGCCGAACGGCTATCGCCAGACGTTCGTCGGCCTCGCCAACGAGCGTCTGAACCCGGACGGCCAACCGCCGGGCCCGGGCGACACGACCCGCAATTACCTGGAGGTCTTCGGGATCCCGCCGTCGTTGTCGGTGCTGGCGGCGCGCGCCGGCGAGGACACGGCGCCGGCGCGCGAGGACTGCTTCGATGCCGTCGATCACGACGGAGTCCTGGCCTTCACCGGTGAGGTCGGCTACCTGGATCGCGAGCACGCCAAGCGCGATTACGAGCAGGCGGTCCACGACGGCGCCTGGATGTTGAAGGAAGCCGCCGCGCGCTCGCCCGGGCTGACCCCCTCGCCCGAGGCGGCGATCGCCACGCTGCGCGCCGACCCCAAGGCGCGGGCGCGCGCCGATCGCGCCCTGCGCGGCCAGGTGCGGCTGCGCGCGGTGCGGGTCACGCAAGCGCGGCTGGTCTGCGAGGGATTCCTCTCGCCCCGCCGCTTCACGCCCGGGATGTTCGACCTGCCCACCCACGAGGCGCTGGCCCGCTGGGAACGCAAGAACGACATCTTCGGCTGGGGGTTTCTGGGCGGCGAAACCCAGGCGGCGCTGCTGGCGCCCACGCGCGCCGCGATCCTGGACACCTTCGAACGCGTGCTGGCCGAACGGGTCGCCGACGCGGCCGCCATCGTCGAGGACGGCTCGATCAACCTGACGCGCAAGAAGGACCCGCCGACCTGGCGCGACGCCGCCGGCACGCCGCACCCGGTGCCGAACGTCATCGGCGAGCACGTCCAGGCGCTGGCAGCGGCGCTGGGCATCGTCACGCCCGAGGACGCGATTGCGTTTCTTCGCCAACATCAGGCCGGCTTCCCGACGCTGCACGTGGCGTTCAAGGCGCCCCCGCTGCCCGCCTACTACAGTGACCAGATGGACCTGGCGGCCGAGATCGACCGCGGCGACGTCTGGTACGACTTCCCGTTCGACGCGCGCGGCAAGCCGATCGAACAGCGGCGCGACCATTACCCCCACCTGACGTTGTTCGTGCGCTGGAACGGCCAGAAGATTCCGCTCTGCTCGTGGCGCACGACGATCGGCTCGTGGCGCAGCGAGCTGAACGAGAGCGGGAAGGTCTACTTCAAGTACAAGAACTCGGACGTCGGCCCGCGCGTCTGGAGGCAGATCGTCGCCACGCCGGTCTGGATCCCGCCCGACGGAACGCCGGTCAAGGACCTGCTGGTGCGGCGCGTGCTGGATCGCAACGTGGGTCCGGTGACGGTGGTGAACACCGACGTCATGGGCCCGGGCTATCAATCGGCCTACGGCCTGGTCATGGGGATTCACGTCGATCCCAAGCGGGGCGGCTTCGACAATCAAATCCGCACGCACGGATCGGTCGACTACACCTCGATCGCGCGGCGCTTTTCGCACGGGTGTCATCGCCTGGTGAACAACCGCGCGGTGCGCCTGTTCGACTTCGTGCTGCGGCACCAGGCCTTCAAGCGCATCGGGGCGGTTCCGCTGAACGTCAAGCGCAGCTTTCAGGTCGATGGACAGACCTACCACTACGCGCTGACGACGCGCGGCTACTACTACGAGCTGACCAAACCGGTTCCCGTCGAGGTGCTGGAGGGGCGCATCATGGGGGCCGTGAAGCAGCCGATCGCCGCGTACGTCCGCAAGCCGGGCGTGGACTACGGGCGGGCGCCTGCGGTCGGTGACGCGGCGGCCTCGACGGCGACCGCGGCGGCCACGCCCACGACGACGCCCATCGTTCCCGAGACCGCAGAGCCCGCCCCGAACGAACCCGAGACCGCGCCGGAGCTCGGCCCCTGACCGTGCGTTCGTCGCGATGAAGCGCTGGAGCCCGGCGCTGGCGGTAGCTTTCGCGCTGGCCGCGCCGCTCGCGCGTGCCGCTCCGCCGCCGCCGATCGGCGCAGACGTCGACGTGACGCTGGACGTAACCCTGGACCAGGCGCAGTCGCGCCTCACCGGACACGCGCGCCTGCGGGTCGTCAACCAGACCGGCGCGCCCATCCGACTGGTGCCGCTGTGGCTTTACCCGAATCACCTGGCCCACCGCTCACCGGCCCTCACCGACGTCACCTACCACTGGCTCTACCCGGGGCTGTTCTCGCCGGCGGCCATGACGATCGCCGAGGCGCGCGTCGACGGGGGCCCAGCGACGGTTCGGCTGATCGACACCCCCGCCGGCGCGCGCACGATCGCCGAGGTCGAACTGCCGCACCCGCTGTCGCCCGGCGACGCCGTCACGATCGACACCGACTTCGAGGTGCGGGTTCCCCACCGCTTCGGCGGATTCGGCTGCGACGGCCGGCGCTGTCGGTTCATGGGCGGCTTTTACCCGATGCCCGCCGCGCAGGTCACCGGCGCCTTCGATCTGAAGGCGGGGCCCGCTCGGGCCGGCCGGGCGCGCCTCACGGTTCGCGCGCCGCAACCGCTGGCGCTGGTGCTGGACGGACAGCCGGTGGTCTGGCCGGGGCCGATGCAGCCCATCGCCGTCGAGAGTGACGACGTTCCCTACCCCACGCTGGTGACCGACCGCGTTCTGCGGCCCGACAGCATCACCGTCGGCGACCACCTGGTGCGCTACCTCCACCGCAAGCCGCGCCCGCCCGGCAGCGAGGACCAGCCCCTGCCCTACGTGCGCGAGGACATCCCGGCGCTGGTGCTGGCGACCGCGCGCCGCGCGCTGCAGCTCGCCGATTCGTTGCTGCGCGGGCCAGCGACGGCAGGCGCGCCGGACGCCGCGCTGGCCGCGCCCATCACGCTGGTCGAGGCGCCGCTGCGCCACCAGCTGGTCCAGCAGCACGGCACGGTCGTCCTGGTCTCGGACCAGATCTTCCGCATCTTCCCGGTCACGCGGTTGCGCAAGTATCATCACCTCGAGCTGGTGCGGGCCATCGTGACCGCGGCCCTCGAGGCGCGGGTAGGCGATCACGAGGCGCCGCCCGATCGGGCGCGCGCGGCCGGCGTTCTGGCGGCCTACCTGACCGAGCTCTACGCGGTGGCCGAATTCAGCCGGCTCGAGTACGCGGCCGACCTGCTGCGCCCGTTCGATTTCGTGCCGGCGGTCGACCAGCTGCTTTACGCGCCCCAGCTCGCCTCCTCATCTAGCTACTTCGGCGACGTGGCGGACCGCGATCCGCTGCGCGACGACGTTCGCTCGTTCGCCGACGCCGAAGCGCCGAGCCCGCGCCTGATCTACAACAAGCTGCTCGACCTGCTGGGCGCCGCCGCCTTCCCGGCGCTCACCCGCCGCATGCTGAACGAGGGGCAGCCGTTGCGACGCGCGGCGGCCGAGACGTTCGGCGCCGATCTCGACTGGTTCTGGCGCCAGTGGCTGGGGCCGCTGCCGCGCGTGAACTACCGGCTGCAAGCGGTGCGGGTCGTTCCCGCGGCCGGCGGCGGGGACCACGTCGAGATCGATGTCCGCCGCGAGGGTGCGGCAATCCGCGAGCCGGTCGAGGTGATGGTCCGCGATCGCGGCGGCGCGCTGCAGACACTGCGCTGGGACGACGATCGGCCGGGCCACGTCTTCACCGTCGAGTTGCCGGCGCGCCTCAAGGCCGTCGAGATCGACCCGCGCGAGCGTCTGGTCGAGAGCGCCGTCGGGTCGCTGCGGCCATCCGACGATCCCCGCTACGACGACCGCCGCCCGCAGCGCTGGCGGTTCCTGTACCAGGGATTCGGCGCGCTGCTCAACATCTCGCAGCTGACCGCCAACTTTTCGGCCGCCTTCCTGTTGAAACCGCAGCACGACCTCCGTCACGAGATCCTCCTGACGGCCTTCCACAGCGAGACGACCGACATCGGGGTGGGCGGCGCCTACTACTACAACTTCGGCGGGCAGACGACCCACAACCAGCTCACGACCTCGGCCTTCGGCGGGCTCAACCTCTCGCGCCTCAACCCGTCGTTCGGCAAGGCGGTGGGCGAGCCGGAATCGCCCGGCTATCGCGTCAACGCGCGCGTCGGCCTGCTGCACGACACCCGCGACTTCCTCTACGACCCCTGGCACGCGGTCGGCGTGGACTTTGGCGTCGGCTACACGCTGACCATGCTGGAAAGCGGCGACAATCTGTCGCAGGTCTCCGCCGGGGCCGAAGCGCTGCGCCTCTTCGAGGTGGCGCCGGGGCATGTGTTGGCGCTGGACAGCCAGGTCGCGGTCACGGCCGGCGACATCCGCCTGCGCAGCCAGCTGACCAGCGCCGGCGGGCCGACCGCGCTGCGCGGCTATTTCGCCGACGAGCTTCTGGGGCGCGCGCACGTCCTCGGCAGCCTGCAGCTGCGCGACGACTATGTCTCGGGGCTGGACTGGAACCTGCTGCACTTGACCTCGGTTCGCGGGTTCGCGGGGACGCTCTTCTTCGACGCCGCGGCGATCACCGCCTGCGACGGCTACAGCCTGTCGCGCGAAAGCATCTACTACGACGTTGGTTACAGCTTCCGCGTCCTGCACGACGCGTTCGGCGTGTACCAGCAGCTGTTCTCGATCGACTTCGCGATCCCGCTGAACCGGCACGGCAACGGCGGCTCCTGCCTGGCCGCGCCGCCGCCCCGGCCGCCTTTCGTGGTGCTGGTCAGCTTCGTGCCGAGCTTCTGATCAGGCGCCAACGGCGCGCGCGGCAGCGCCGTTGCGGCGAAGCCAACGGTCGAGCACGTAAAGCGCCCACAGCGGCTTGCTTCGGTCCCGGCGGCGGTCACGGTGCTCGCCGAACCAGCGCGCGAAGACGGTTTGATCGGCGCAGCCCAGGTCCCACAGCGGCGATTGTTCGATGACGGCCTGCACGCGCGCCGCCAGCGGCCCGCGAAGCCAGGCAGCCAAGGGGATGCCGAACCCCTTCTTGGGTCGATCGATCACCTCGTCGGGGATGCGCCCGCGCACGGCGCGCTTGAGCAGGAACTTGCTGGTTTTGCCGCGCAGCTTGTCGCGCGACGGCAGCGAGAACGCCAGGTCGACCAGCGCGTTCCCCAGCAGGGGCGGGCGAACCTCCAGGCCGTGGGCCATGGCCGCGCGATCCACCTTGGTCAACACCGACCCAGGCATGTAGGTCGCGAAGTCCAGCGCCAGGATGGCGTTCAGCCAATCGCCGCCGCTCGGGTGGGGCATCGCCAGCGTCGCCGGGGTCGTGCCGCGCGCCGCCGGGACCGCCCCGGCCAGCTCGGGGAGATCGACGTTCGACATCCAGCGCAGGTGCCGGGTGACGCGGTCGTCGTCGAACCGTTCGGTAAAGCGGCGCAACTTCCACTCGAGGCTCTGGTAGCGATCGGCGATCGGCAGCCCGCCGACCAGGCGGCCGATCACCTGCCGCCGCACGACCTGGGGAATCGCGGCGTAGATCGCGGCTGCGCGGTGCGCCTTGTAGGTCGGGTAGCCGCCCCACAGCTCGTCGCCGCCGTCGCCGCCCAGCACCACCTTCACGTGGCGCGCCGCCAGCCGCGACAGCAAGAACGTTGGCAGGTATGACGGATCGGCCAGCGGTTCGTCCAGCCGGTCCAGGGCCGCGTCGGCGATCTCCAGCAGGTTCTCGGCGTGCAGCTTCTCGATGACCAGCTCGACGCCCAGCTTGTCCGCCACCAGCCGGGCGTACCCGCTCTCGTCGAAGGTGGGGTCCTCGAACCCGATCGCGAAGGCGGTCATGCGGCGGCGCGAGGTGCGCGCGGCGGCCGCCGCCACCGTCGAGGAATCGATGCCGCCACTCAGGAAGATGCCGACCGGAACATCCGAGACCAGCTGCGCTTCGACCGACGACTCGATGGCGGTCCACAGCCGCTCCGCACGCGCGCCGTCGTCGCCGGCGGCGTGATCATCGCCGGACACCTGCAAGCGCCAAAAGGGGCGCGGCGCCTCCAGCCGCCCGTCGCGCCAGGTCAGCGTGTGGCCGGGGGCCAGCTTCTTCACGGCCGAAACGATCGTGTGCGGCGGGTGAACGTAGTCCGAGAAGAAGTATGAGCCCAGCCCTGCCCCGCTGAGCGTGCGCTCGACCGCGCCGTGGGCCAGCACCGCCGTCAGCTCGGACCCGAACACCAGCCCGCCGCCCGACAGCTCGGCGTAGTAGAGCGGCTTGATCCCGCAGCGGTCGCGCGCCAGCGTCAGCTGCCCCGACCGCCCGTCCCAGGCCGCGAACGCGAACATGCCGTCCAGGGCCGCCACCCCGCCGGCCCCGTGCTCTTCGACGTGGTGCAGGATGGTCTCGGTATCGCTGTTGCGCGTGCGAAACGCGTGGCCCCGCTGCGCCAGCGCCGCCCGCAGCGCCGCATCGTTGTAGAGCTCGCCGTTGTAAACGATGACGACCCGCCCGTCCTCATTGGCCATCGGCTGAATCCCACCGGCGAGATCGATGATCGCCAGCCGGCGGTGGCCCAGCACCACCTGCCACCTGCCGGCCTCGTGCTGCCAGGCGCCTTGCCACCGCCCTTCGCCGTCCGGCCCGCGGTGCTCGATCGCGGCCAGCATGCGCGGCAGCGCCGCCGGATCGACGTCGCGCGCGATGAACCCGGCGATCCCGCACATGGGTCAGGGCGAAGGCGGGAACCCGACGCGCGTCCCGATGCCGTACGAGCTATGGCCCTGAGACTCGAAGTGCGACCGCACGATCAGCTCGGCCAGAATGCCGGTTCCGATCGATTGCACGCCCATCAACGCCGACGTCACCGCGATCAAGAACAGCGGGTTGCGGTGCACCCAGATGTTGTACGCCAGCTTCTCGTAACCGACGAACGCCGAGATGGCCGCCGAGATGAACAGCATCAGCAGGCCCAAGCCGCCGAAGACGTAGATCGGCTTGGTCTGGTAACGGCGCATGAACCAGATGGTGGTCATGTCCAGCATGACCTTCACCGTCCGCATCAGGCCGTACTTGGATTTGCCGGCGACGCGCGGCCGGTGATTGACGACCACCTCGCCGACCCGGCCCCCCAGCCCGTCGGCCAGCACGGAGATGAACCGGTGCATCTCGCCCCACAGCCGCATCTGGTCGGTCAGCTCCTTGCGGTAGATCTTCAGCGAGCAGCCGAGGTCGTGGATTTTCGCGCCGGTCACCTTGCGAATCAGCGCGTTCGCGATACGCGACGGGAACTTCCGCAGAAGAAGGCCGTCCTTGCGGTCGCGGCGCCAGCCCGTGACCATGTCGTAGCCTTCATCCAGCTTGGCGATGAGCTTGGGGATGTCGCGCGGATCGTTCTGGCGGTCGGCGTCCATGGTGACGATCAGCGTGCCGGTCGCAGCCTGGAAGCCGGCGTCGAACGCCGCCGACTGCCCGGCGTTGCGGCGGAACAGCAGCGCCTTGACGTACGAGCGTTCGGTCGCCAGCCGACGCAGGATGTCCGGGCTGTCGTCGCGGCTCCCGTCGTCGACGGCGATGATCTCGAACGCCTTGCCGGTCGGCAGCAGAACCGCCGCGATCTCGTCGATCAGCGGAACCAGGTTCTCGCGTTCGTTGTAGATGGGAAGGACGACGCTGATGTCCATGACCGGGGCTTGGCGCTTTTAGCACGCTCACAGGCGCGGATGGGCGTCCGGGATTCCCGCCGGCGGCTCCCACAGCGACCGAACCATCGCTTGGGCGTGGGCTTCGGCCGGCGTGGGCGTGCGCGCGTACTGGGCCAGACCCATCAGGAAGACCGTCGCCAACCCCGCCGCTGCACCCGCGTGGGCCAGCCGCCGCCGCCAAGCGGGCCGGCCCTGCCCCCCGGCCACCAGGGCCAGCGCGCCGGTCGCAGCCACCGCCGATCGGCAGCAGCGCGGCGAGCCCGCGCAGCCCCAGCGCCCAGCCCGCGCCGTAGGGGGTGTAGCCCTGCGCCAGCAGCGGGAACGACAGCTGGAAGACTGGGTTCCGCAGCGCCTCCGGGTAGTGGGGATAGACCGCGCCCGACACGACGTTCAGCACCACGGACACGATCGTGAGGCCGACCAGCGCCGCCGTCGCCCAGCTGCGCCGGGCGATCGCCGGCCACAGCCGCAGGATCGGCAGGAACAGGAAAGGGACCACCGCCGCGATGTAGCGCGGGCCCACGCACCAGCCGGCGCGCCAGTTGCTCATCCCCGCCAGGAACAGGAACATCGACAGCGCGATCGCCAGCACCAGATAACCCTCGCGCCGCGACGGCCCGCGCCAGGCCAGCCAGGCCGCGCCGGCCAGACCGAGCACCAATACCGGTGAAAAGGCGAACAGCCCATAGGCGGGCGACAGCAGGAAGGCCGGGAACGCGTCCAGCTGCGGCCACGACAGGCCGTGGAACCCGGCGGCGTGGGCCGTCCGCGCAAACACCGGGTTTTCGATGTTCGCGTAGGGGAATGCCCAGGGCTTGCCGAAGAGCGCCCGGTGGTAGGCGCCCAACGCGACGGCGGGCGGCACGGTGCCGGCGACGAACCACAGCCCGCGGCGGCGGTGCCACACCAGCGCCGCCACCGCCAGCGCCAAAGTCACCAGCAAGACCTGGTACTCCAAGACCACGGCCGCCCCGGCCAGCAGGCCCGCCGCGAGGAGCCGCGCCGGCATTCGGGTCTCGCGCGCTGCCCGCCGGGCGGTCAATCAGCATGAAGGCGCCGAACGCCGCCGCAGCCGCCAGCGCGTGACCGACGAACAGGCCGCCGTAGGGGTAAAGCATCGTTCCCAGACCCAGCGCCACGACGCACAGGTCGCGCCCGAACGGCGATCGCGTCGCGCGCTCTGCGTAGCGCGCGAACGCCCACAGGAAGGCGCACAGGGGCAGCTTCACCACGAAGAGCCGCAGCCAAAAGGTGATCGCCGCGCTTGCTGGGCGGCGGCCGCCCCAACCAGCGGTCGACCTTCAGTTCGGCGACCAGAATCGGAACGCCCAGCAGAGTGACTCCCGGCGCCTTGCTCGAGTAAACGTGGCGGTCGTTCTTGGCCTTGTCGTTGACGTAGCCCCACTCGCGAACGACGTCGTCGATCTCCAGCACCCCGTGCACAGCCACGGCGCGGGTCGCCCAGACGCGGACGTTCTCGTTGGGGTTATTCAGCTGCTCGAAGTACGGCGAGGCGAACAGATAAGCGGCGCTGACCAGCAGCCAGGCCGCGTGGCGGCGCAGGAGCGCGGCGCTTGGATTCCCCTCCATCCGGGCGGAGGGTACCAGATGGCCTTGGATCGGACGGCGGGCGAGCGCTAACGGCGGCTGGCTTTGCGCGGGCCGAGACGCTCTTCCAGGCGATCGAGCTCGGAGTCGAACAAGCTCGCGCTGAACGGGAACAGGGTGACGTTGGCGGCGCCGGCCATCAACGCCGGCTTTTCGACCGCGTCGGTCATGGTCGAGGTCCCGGCGACCACGCGCGAGCGGCGGCCGGCGCGGCTGGTCAGGCTGGACAGCACGTGGCACGCGTCGAAGGCGTGAACGTTCGCCAGGCCCAGGTCCAAAAACGTCAGCTCGGGCCGGTAGCGCTCGGCCAGGCAGAGGCCGATCGACATGCCGGTGGCGACCATGCCGCCCAAGTCCGTGTGGCGGCCCAGCGCCTGGCCCAACTCGACCCGGCCTTCGCCGTTCGAGGACACCAGCAGCACGACGCCGCGCCCGCCGGCCTCGAACTTGGCGCTGTCGAGAGCGAACAAAGAGGCGTCGCTCGCGACCTCGAGCGGCTCGGCGACGGCCCGCGCCGCGCTTCTTCTTGTCCCCCTCCGGCCTAGCCAGCGCCGGCCAGCTGCCGGTGGGCCTGCTCGACCGTGAGGGTGCCGGAGGCCATCGCCACCAGCAGCATGGTCTCGACGTCCAGCGCATCCGCCAAACGGACCAGGTACTCGGCCCGGTCGACGTACATCTGGCCTTCTTTCCAGCGAACGGCCCGCGAATGTTCGAAACCCAGAATGTTGGCCAGATCGCGTTCCCGGGTGTCGGGCCCGCGCAGCTCGCGCAAGCGCTCCATGCAGAATTTCCAGAGCTCTTTCGACGGAGGATGTCGAAGCATTTTCATCACTTTGCTCGCTGCGGCACGTTCACTGTAGGCAAGTGCATCCTGATTGCAAACCCCGTGTAACCGCACGTGGTTCCGCCGGGAAAATCGCGGAAACAAGCCAAAATTCAGTCGCTATTTGTCCGTGAGAACTGCGTAATCGGCTGACCTAGACGACCCTTATATCCGGGTCCGGCAAGATTTAGCTTGCCAGTTCTGCAAAAACTCGCCTGCAGGCGAAAACGGTGCGCCGGCATACGTGTCGAGGCGCCACCATCTTCTTGGATAAATTTTTAGTCGCGTACGGAGATCTGCCGTAGTCTGCCAATGCGCATGCTGCGTCAGAAACGGGTGTGGCTCTCAGGGATGGCGCTCTTGGCGTTGGCGTCTGGGTTGCGGGATCGCGATACGCCGCGACCTGTCGACCGTACCGCCGGGGCAGGTCGGCTTCGACGACATGTGCGGGCTGCAGGAATACTTCGACGCCCTGGAGATCAAGACGTCGCCGCCCCCCGCATCGTCAGCGCTCTGGACCTCGAAGGGAGAGAGCGGCGGTAAGCCGATCCGCGGCGGCAAAGAGAAGTTCGAGTTCTACAACGACTTCCAGCTGAAGACCCTCCGCCGCGTGCTGCACGACAACTGGCGGCGCCTTCCCGAAAAGCTGGACACGGTCGACAAGATCGAGCTGGAGGTCCGCTGGTCCGAGAAGGCGGGGCCAAGCGCGTGACGACCGACGGCGAATCCGAGCTGACGGTCGGCAGCGAGACGTTCGCAGCTGCCTTACCACCCCTGCCTCTCCGAGCTGCTTTACGGCGAACCGCTGTACAAGCAGCGCCGGATCATGTGGGGCTTGCCGTTGCCGACGCCTCCGCCCGACGCCGGCGCACCCCCGGCGCCGGCTGCTGCGCCGGCCGACGCCCCCGCGCGATGCCGGGCGCCAAGACTGAACGACCAGCGAGGGTTCAACCCGCCGCGTTCTCGAGCCAGCCTTGCAGCCAGGACGCGGCGAACAGATACGCGACGGCCGCCGCGGCCAGGAACGGCCCGAACGGGATCTGCAGGTGCCGCAGCGGTTCTGCCGGGACGGTCCGGCGGCGGGAGATCAGCGCGACCGGCACGCTGACCGCGGCACCCGTGAACGCCGCGCCGAATACCACGAACGGCAGCGCCTTCCATCCCAGGACCGCGCCGACGACGGCCAGCAACTTCCCGTCGCCCAGCCCCAGCCCTTCGCGCTTGAGGACGTAGTAGTAGAAGTCGGCGATCAACCGGAAGACCAGGTAGCCGGCCGCGGCGCCAATCAGACGCTCGATCCACCCGGCGCCGTGCGCGCCGAATCCGGCCAGGTACAGGATCGGGATCGCTGGCAGCGTGATGACGTCGGGGAGCAGCCGCGTCGCCAGGTCGATGAACGCCAGCACCAACATGACGGCCGCAAACGCGAAGTAGCAGGCGAAGCGCGCCAGACGAACGCCGGTCGCCTGGGCCGGATCGGCGGCCACGAACTTCCACCAGATCGCAGCCGCCAACAGCGCCGCCAGCGCCTCGACCAGCGGGTAGCGCGCCGAGATGGGTGCCCGGCAGGCGCGACAACGCCCGCGGAGCCACAGATAGGACAAGGATGGGCACGTTGTCCGCCGCGCGGATCGGCGCGCCGCAAGCGGGGCAGCGCGACCCGGGCCGCACGACGGACTCGCGTCGCGGGACGCGGGCGATGACGACGTTGCAGAAGCTGCCCCAGACGGCGCCGAACAGCGCGGCCGTCGCCGTCGCCAGCGGCGACGACAGGAGGGCGGCCGTATCATCCATGCGGCTCGATGCTAAGGTTCGCGAGGCCTTGAAGGGAAAATTTCGTTCTGGGCGGATCACGCGACTGGCGCTGGTGCTCATCGCCGGGTGCCACGCGCGCGCGCCGGAAACGGGCCCCCATCGTGTCTCGCTGGCCGAGGCGGTGAAGCCGGCGGTCATGACGGCCGCCCTGCGCCATCTGGGCGGCGCGCACTACCACGCCACGCTGAAGATGAGCGCCGGGACGCCCCGGAGCGGCGCCGGTCGCGGTGACCACGACCACGGACGTGTGGCTGGACCGCGCCGGCAACTACAAGGTCCACGAAGACAACGACCGGGACGGCGGGCGCGAGGTCGTCCTTTACGGGCGCGAGCTGTCCGTTGCGCTACGCTATGGAAAGATGATCCGACGGGTGGCCGAAGAGCCGGAACCGACGCGTCTTCTGGAACAGGCGCTGGGCGGCCCCTGGGCCGCCGTCGAGGTCGGCGGCGCCGCGGTTGCGAATCGACAATGCGGGGCCCGAGTTGGTCGGGGGCGCCGCGGCCACGCGCTATGCATTGGGCCTGGGCGACGCGGCCTCCGCCGCCCCGCCGCACGTTTACGGGTTGCGGGCCTGGCGGGCCGGCCTGACCGTCCGGTCCATGGCCGGCCGCGCGCTGATCGACGATGCGACCGGCGCGTTGATGGCCATCGATCTCACGGTCGGGTTCCAGTCCAAGACAGAATCGGGCGACGAGGCGGGCACGATCGAGGTGCACACGGCCCTATCGGACGTGGCGTCGACGCCGCCGGTCGAGCGCCCGTCCGCCGAGGAGCTGGTCCTACGGCAGCGCACCGTGCCCGAAGCGCGCGAGCTGCTGCGCGGGCTGGCCGAGCCGAGTCACCGGTCGCCGGCGGCACCGAAGGAGCATCAGCCATGACGGACGACCCGCAAGACGACGGTCGGCCCAACGGCCCCTGCCCGCCCAGCGGGGATGCCGGAGCTGGTCTCGCCGGCGACGCCCGCCCCTTCGATCGAGCACCTGCGCGAGAACCGCCGCCTCATCGTGCGGCGCTCGCTGCTGGCCACGGCGGTGGGGGGCGTAATCCCCCTGCCGGTGCTGGACGACTACTTCGCGGGACGCGTCAAGGCCGGGATGCTGATCAAGCTGGCCGAGCGCCGGCAGGTCGACATCGCTCAGTCGCCCGCCGAGCTGCTGGGCGATCCACGGGAAGGCACCGCGGTTCGCAACGCGACCTTGACCGCCGCGACGCTGTTGGCCTTGAAGCTGGCCTGGCGAAAATTCTTCGCGCTGCTGGCGATCGGCCGCCGCGCGGAGGACATGGTCACGACGTTCCAGCTGGGCACCCTCTTCGACCACTATTGCAGCAAGCTGCACGTGGGCGGCGAGATCGACCGGAACCAGGCGATGTTGCTGCGCGCTGCGATCTTCGGGGCCCTGGCGGAATCCGAACGCGCGGCGCTCATCGGCGCCTTTCAGGACGGGGGCCGTGTTCTGGCCCGGTCCGCGCTGGAGGCGCCCAGCTGGATGAGCGCCCGCGTCGAGCGGGCCGCGCGCCGCTGGTCCGAGACCGGGGGCCGCACCGCGGACCCGGGCGACTTGGCCGAGCCGGACGACGAAGAAGCGCGCTGGCTGGATCGGGCTTCGGCGACGGTCGAGGACCGGCTGGGCCGGGCGGGGCAGAGCTATTTGACGCGGCTGGTCCTCGCGTTCGAACGGCACCTCAAAGCGGCCATCGAGGCCGCCGCTCGCGCTCCAGCGCCGCATCCGCCGGCGCCCTGACCGGCATCTGGCGGTGGCCGCGTCGCTTTGCTACATTCGACACAGGTGAGAAAAACGCAGCGCCCGACCGGGGCGAAGGTCAAAACGGCCAAGGCAGAGACGAAGCGCGCGGCGGGCAGTCGCCCCGCGGCGCCGCGAATCCCGGTGCGCGGGGCTTCGAGACCCGGCATCAAGTCTGGCGGCGCCAAGTCGAGCGCCACCAAGGCGAAGCTGAACCGGCGCGGACTCGCGCCCGAGGCACCGAAGCCGTCGCGCAGTCAGGCTGACCTGCAGGCCACGCGAGAGCTGGCGGTGGTGGCCATGCAAGCGGCGCTGGACAAGCGCGCGCTGGATCCCGTGCTGATCGACGTCTCGGGGATGGGCAGCTACACCGACTTCATCGGGCTCGTGAGCGGCCGCAGCGACCGGCAGGTCGACGCCATCGCCGAGAGCGTGTCGCAAACGATGAAGGCGCGCGGCGTCTATGCACTGGGGCGAGAGGGCTCGGGCAACGGCCGCTGGACTCTGCTGGACTTCGGCGCCTTCGTGATTCACGTCTTTTATCATCCCGTGCGTGAGTTCTACGACCTCGAGAGTCTGTGGATCGAGGCGCCGCGGGTGAAGCTGGCCGTTCCGCCCGAATCGTCTCTGGCCCAGGCCGACGCGCTTTACGGCGCGCTCTGACCGGGTGAAGATCGTCGTCCTGGCCGTCGGCAAGCTGCGCGACCGCCAGCTGGCGGCATTGATCGACGACTACGTCGCCCGCGCGCGCCATCACCTGCCGGTGGAGCTCGTCGAGGTGGATGACGACGTCGCGCTGGCGCGCCGCTGGCCGGCGGCGGGCGACGTGATCGCGCTGGAGGTCACCGGCGAGAGCTGGAGCACCGAGCTCTTCGCCAGCCAGCTCGAGCGGCGAATGACCCGCGGAACGCGAATTCTGACCTTCGTGATCGGCGGCGCCGACGGCATCCCGCCACCGCTGTCGGCGCGGGCGGCGGTGCGGATGTCACTGTCCGCCTTGACCCTGCCCCACCGGCTGGCCCGCCTGGTCCTGTGCGAGCAGATCTACCGCGCGCTCACGATCATTCGCGGCGAGCCGTACCACCATTGAGAGATGGGTATCTAAAGAAGATCTTCGAAGAACATGACCTCGCCAGTGGGCAGGTCCAGCTCGGCGCCGACGACGGCCAGCCCGCCGGAATCGGCCAGGCGTTCCAGAACCTCGGAGCCGTGGCGCAGGTGGCTCACCGAGGCGCGCACGTTGGCGCGCATCGCCTCGCGCGCCAGGCGAGCCGGATCCCGAACCAAGTCCGTCGTGACCAGGGCCTGGATGTTGGGCCGCACCCTGTTGACGATCGACATCAGGTTGCGCGACGCCGGCTCCGGCTGACCGACCAGCGCCTCCAGCGCCGCTTGAATCGCGCCGCAGTTGGTGTGGCCCATGACGACCACCAGCCGGGTGCCGAACCGCTCGGCGGCGAATTCGACGCTGCCCACCTGGGAGGGCGCCACGATGTTGCCGGCGACACGGATGACGAACAGGTCGCCCAGCCCCTGATCGAACACAATCTCGGCCGGCGCGCGGGAATCCGAGCAGCCAAGCACGATCGCGAACGGGGTCTGGGGGGCAACAGATTTTCGCGCCGGCTGTGGCTCAGCATGGAGTCGACGCTGCGGACGTTCTGGACGTATCGGAGGTTCCCGGCCTTCAGCCGGTCCAGCGCGGCTTTGGCCGGCAGGGTCGTGTGTTCCGCGGACATGCGCCTCGTATACCTCAGCAGGTCTGTCGCACGGAAGCGTCTGATGCGGTCGCGCTTTTCCCGCGCGGACCGATGAGCACCTTCGCTGGCATGGAGAAGAAGACGAAAGGAATTCCCGAGGAGGCGCAGCAGGAGCCGCGCATCGTCACGCCGCGCGAGGACAGCGCGCGCGCCGCCGAACGCCTGGACCAGCAGGATCGGACCGGCGAGACGCGCTGGCCGCAGGTCGACGATCCATTGCGGCCGCCCGGCGATCTGGCGCCGCCGACGCGCCGGAAGACCTAGCGCCGGCCGCGCCGCTGGCCGCGCGCGGAAAGACGATCAGGGTCACGCGCCCCGTCGGTACCCACTCCTTGGCGAAGCCTTCCAGGCTGTTTTCGCGCAAGCCTCGCGAGGGGTCGAGCGTGACGATCTTCTTGTCCGTGCGGTCGATGCCGACCACCACCTCGTAGTGCGCCAGGGCGCGACCGCCGGTGATCGGCTTTGCCAGGCCGACCAGCACCGGCCGATCGCGCGAAAGCTGGTCGACGAGATCGTTGAACGTCCCTTCGACGACGAAGGCTTGCATCCCTTTTGCCCGCGCCGCATCGCGAAGACCGCCCGCCCGGACCCCGACTTCGTCCGGCGGGCTCAGCTGCGCCACTTCCGCCAGCGAGGTCTTCACACCGAAGTGCGACAGGACCATCGCCAGGGCCGCGGGTCCGCAGTCGCTGTCCGCGCGTTGCGCGATGAACGGGACGCCGCGGACGAACTTCCAGGCCGGGTCTGCCTCCAGCGCCGCAGCGCGACGCGGGGAGACGTCGTGCGCCTCCCCCGCGTAGCAAGAGGCGGCAGCCAATACCAGCGCCGCCAACCAGAGCGGCGGCTGCCGCATCAGATCAACAGGATCAGCAGCACGATGATGACGACCAGGAGGACGCCGCTGCCGACGTACACGACGGCCGCGCCGCCCTTGTAGTCCTGCAGGTTCTGCGACTGCTGTTCACGTTGGGCCAGCTGCGTGGCCTCTGCAGCCGGGGCTGTCGTCGTTTCAGCGGCGACCGGTGCTCGCGTCGAGGTCACCGCGGCGGGCAAGGGCGCCGGGTCGGCCGCAAGGGATTTTGCCTGGCTGACGGCAGGGAAAGACCAGACCGCCAACAACGCTGCGACCACCACACCTTGGATCTTCTTCATGATTGCCTCCTCGGACATTGCCGTAGGAGCCAAACTAAGCATGAGGATGGGCTCGGGAAGGACTTCACCGCACACCCAACTCGACCGCGCAATGGCGCGTCGGTTGATTCGTCGAACGTCCACCCGTCAGCCGCGGCCGGCCGACCCGGCGCGGACGCGAGCCACGATGTGTTTGATTTCGTCATCGGTGGCGCGCGCGCGAATGAGCTCGGCGCGCAGCGCGGCAATCGCCGCCTCGACCCCTTCCTTGAAGCCCGCGTCGCGGCCGGACAGGAACTCGGCGCTCTTGTAGGCACGCGTCTCCTGGTCCGCGCGTGACACCTCCACGCGGTTGGTCTCGTCCAGACTGGTTGACTCTTCTTCGCAAGGTTCCGGCGCGTCGTCGTCGGGTCCAGCCATGCAGGGCAGACTACCACCCGAGGCTGAACGGCGCGTGGTGGTCGGGCGGTCGCGGCCCCCCGTACCGGCGAAAACTCTTTCGCCGGCTTGTCGATCCGGGGGAGGGTCGTTCGTCGCGTGGTCAGGGCCGGCGGTTCGGCCTGACGACAAAGGAGAAGATCATGAAGTTCATTCTGATGGTGCGGGCGACCCAGGAATCCGAGACCGGAGCCATGCCGGACCCCGAGCTCGTCGCCCAGATGGGCAAGTTCAACGAGGAGATGGTCAAAGCGGGGGTCCTGCTGGCCGCCGAGGGGCTGCACCCGTCGTCCAAGGGGGCGCGCGTCCGCTTCTCGGGCGGCCGGCGGACCGTCATCGACGGCCCGTTCACGGAGACCAAAGAGCTGATCGCCGGGTTCTGGATCCTGCAGTGCCGGTCCAAGGAAGAGGCCCTGGAGTGGGCCAAGCGGTCCCCTGCCGCCCTTCCGCGGCGACTGCGAGATCGAGCTGCGGCAGGTCTTCGCGGACGAGGATTTCGCCTATCTGGGCGAGGAGGCGTTGAAGAAGGAGGCCGAGCTGCGCGCCGAGATCGAGGCGCGCGGCAAGCGCCCCTGATGCCCGGGCTTGCGCCGGACGCCGGCCGTGCTCTGATCGGGGCGTGGAGCCCTCTGCGGACGTCCGGCGCGCGATCGAAGCCGTGTGGCGCATCGAAGCCCCCCGATTGATCGCCGGCCTGGCGCGCGTGGTTCGCGACGTCGGTGCCGCCGAGGAGTTGGCGCAGGATGCGCTGGTCACGGCGCTCGAGCAGTGGCCGTCGACAGGGATTCCGACCAAGCCGGGCGCCTGGTTGATGGCAGCGGCCAAGAACCGCGCCATCGACCTGATCCGCCGCCGCAAGCTGCTGGAGCGAAAGCACCGCGAGCTGGGGCGGGAGGCGGAACGCGCGCAGGACGAGGCGGCCGCCGAGATCGAGCGCGCGGCGGAAGACGACGTGGGCGACGACCTGCTGCGGCTCATCTTCACCTGCTGCCACCCGGTGCTGCCGCCGGAGGCGCGCGTGGCGCTGACCCTGCGCATGCTGGGCGGCCTCACCACCGACGAGATCGCGCGCGCCTTCCTGGCCCCTGAGCCGACCATCGCGCAGCGCATCGTCCGCGCGAAGCGCACGCTGGCGGAAAAGCAGGTTCCGTTCGAGGTGCCGTACGGCGAGGATCGCGGGGCGCGCCTGGAATCGGTGCTGGCGGTCGTCTATCTGATCTTCAACGAAGGGTATTCGGCGACGGCCGGCGACGCCTGGATTCGCCCGCAGCTTTGCGAGGAGGCGCTGCGCCTGGCACGCGTGCTGGCCGCAGCCGCCCCCGACGAACCCGAGGTGCACGGGCTGATGGCTCTGATGGAGCTGCAGGCCTCCCGCACCCGGGCCCGCGTGGGACCGAACGGCGATCCGGTCCTGCTCCCCGACCAGAACCGGGCGCTGTGGGACCCTCTTCTCATCAGCCGAGGTCTCGCGGCGCTGGCTCGCGCCGCAGAGCTGCAGGGGGAAGCGGGGCGTTATGTGTTGCAGGCAGAGATCGCGGCCTGTCACGCGCGGGCACGCACGGCCGCCCAGACGGATTGGCGGCGGATCGCCACCCTCTATTCCGAGCTGGCGCGCGTCATGCCTTCACCCGTCGTCGAATTGAATCGTGCCGTGGCCGTGTCGATGGCGGACGGCCCGGCCGCGGGGTTGGCGCTGGTCGACGCCATCGCGGGAGAGCCGGCCCTGCGCGCCTATCACCTGCTCCCCAGCGTGCGCGGCGACCTGCTGTTGAAGCTGGGCAGAAGGGCGGAAGCGCGCGCCGAGCTCGAACGAGCGGCGGCGCTCACGCGGAATGCGCGGGAGCGGCGCCTGCTGCTGGACCGCGCGGCCGCCTGCGGCTAGGCCCGGCCGAACGCCGCCCGGACGACCTCTGGCTCACCCCGGGCCCCTGGCCCTTGCGAACGCGCGTCTTAGGTTCGGCGAACCCGTGGCCACGGCTGAGGCTCCGCGAACGACTGGCGCGCCCGCGCATATCGCGCGTGAATCGCTCCGCGCAGGCTTTTTTCGGTCCGGGCTGCCGCCCAAGAGCCAGGCCGGGTTCGTCGCGGCCATCCTGGCGGTCTTCCTGATCGCCTTCTTCTCTTACCGATCGGTCCTGGCAGCGCGCCCAGGCGTCTTCCGAGGTCGCGCACACGATCGACGTCACCGATCACCTGGACGCGTTGCTTTCGACGTTTCAGGACGCCGAGACCGGCCAGCGGGGCTACCTGCTGACCGGCGACGAACGGTACCTCGAGCCCTATCATGCGGCGGCGGCGGCGCTGCAGGCCGAGTTTGCGCGCCTGCGGCAGCTGCTCAGGCGAGGAGCCGCACGCGCTGGAACGGCTGGAGGTGCTCGAGCGGCTGGCCGCCAACAAGAACGCAGAGCTGCGGCAGACCATCGATCTGCGGCGCGCCGGACGGATCGATCAGGCGCTGGAGATCGTCCGCACCGATCGCGGCAAGCAAGCGATGGACGAGATCCGCAAGACCATCGCGGGCATGCGCGACCGACGAGCGCGAGCTGCTGGACGGACGCGGGCGCGAACTGCAGGCGAGCGACGACCGTCGGTCACGTCCGTCATCTGGGGCGGCTCCGCGCTGCTGCTGTTCCTGATCGGCGCCGGCGGCCAGCATGTCGTCGCGCGACTTCATGGCCCAGCGCACGCAGGCCTGGATCCGCACGGGCGAGAGCGAGCTGGCTGGCCGGATGCAGGGGCTGGAACAGACCGAGGACCTGGGCCAGCAGATCGGCAGCGTTCCTGGGCGAGTACCTGCAGGTCGGCGGTCGGCGCTGTCTACTTCGCGGGCTTCGGGCGGAGCGCTGCGGCGCGTGGGCGGCGTACGCGCTGCCGGACGACGGCGAGCGACGCGCCGGTGGGCGGGCTCACGCGCCAGGCTTTCGCGGACAATCGCGCGATCGAGACGCAGGAGCTGCCGGCGGACTTCTTCCCGGTCAGCTCCGGGGTCGGGGCGCGCGCCGCCCCGCTACGCGATCGTCCTGCCGACCACCGCCGACGGGCAGGGCAAACGGCGCGCTGGAGCTGGGATTTCTGAGCCCCGTCCAGCCGCACGACCGCGAGCTGCTGGCGCGCATCGCGGAGCCGATCGGCCTGGCGCTGCGGTCGACCAAGGATCGCGCGGACCTGCGCGACGCGCTGGAGGAGACGCAGCGCCAGTCCGAGGAGCTGCAGACCCAGCAAGAGGAGCTGCGGGTCCAGAACGAGGAGCTCGAGCAGCAGAGCCGCGCGCTGCAGGACTCGCAGGCCCGCCTCGAAAACCAGCAGGTCGAGCTGGAGCAGATCAACGCGCACCTGGAAGAGCAGACGCACGCGCTGGAACGAGCAGCGCGACCACCTGACGCGCGCGCAGTCCGAGCTGCAGCGGGCCAGCACGTACAAGTCCGAGTTCCTGGCCAACATGTCGCACGAGCTGCGGACGCCGCTGAACAGCACGCTGATCCTGGCCAAGCTGCTGGCCGACAACCGCGAAGGGAACCTGAACGCCGAGCAGATCAAGTTCGCGGAGACGATCTACTCGGCGGGCAACGACCTGCTGACGCTGATCAACGACATCCTGGACCTGTCGAAGATCGAAGCTGGCCGGCTGGACGTCCGGCCCGAGGAGGTCCCGGTCGCGCGCCTGCGCGACGAGCTGGTCGACGTGCTTCGGGCCGCTCGCGCGCGACAAGGGGATCCAGCTGACGCGCCACCGTGGAACCGGACGTGCGCGCCGGCGATCTTCACCGATCCGACGCGGCTGCAGCAGGTGTTGAAGAACCTGCTGTCGAACGCCTGCAAGTTCACCGAGCGCGGCGGCGTCGCGCTGCGGGTCCGCAAGGCGGACGGTGACCGAATCGCGTTCGACGTGAAGGACACCGGGCTCGGCATCGCGCCCGACCAGCACGAGGTGATCTTCGAGGCGTTCCGCCAGGCCGACGGCACGACCAACCGCAAGTACGGCGGCACCGGACTGGGGCTGTCGATCTCGCGCGACCTGGCGCGCCTGCTGGGCGGCGACCTCACGCTCGACAGCGCGCCCGGGCGGGGCAGCACGTTCACGCTGACGCTGCCGCGAACGGATCGCCGCGCCGGCGCAGCAGCCGCACGAGGGGACGGGCAGCGCAGGCCGCCCGAAACCAACCGCCGCGCGCGCGCCGGCGGCGGCGGTCGCAGCGCCGCCGGAGACCGGCGCCACCAACGGCAAGGCGGCGCCGCAACCGGTGCCGGCGGGCGGGCGACTCATCCTGATC
The DNA here is from genome assembly GCA_963737345.1 of uncultured Pseudomonadota bacterium. Lineage (GTDB taxonomy): Bacteria > Myxococcota_A > Polyangia > Fen-1088 > Fen-1088 > JADGRB01. Next base: position 85,765 of record CAVTSM010000005.1, read on the forward strand.
ATCGAAGACGATCCCAACTTCGCGACGGTCATCCAGGGGCTGGCGCGCGAGATGGACTTTCAGACGCTGCACGCCACCAGCGGCGAAGAGGGGCTGGCGCTGGCGGAGCAGCACCGGCCGAGCGCCATCGTTCTGGACGTCGGGCTGCCCGACCGGTCGGGGTTGTCGGTGCTGGATGCGCTGAAGCATCGGTCGACGACCCGGCACATCCCCGTCCACATGGTGTCGGTGTCGGACTACACGCGCACCGCGCTGGAGATGGGCGCCGCCGGCTACGGCGATCAAGCCGGTCCGGCGCGAGGAGCTGGTCGACGCGCTCAAGCGGCTGGAGTCGAAGTTCACGCAGCGGCTGCGGCGCATCCTGGTCGTCGAGGACGACCCGGTCGCGCGGGACAGCACCTGCCGCCTGCTGGCGGGGCGCGACGTCGAAACGGTGGCCGTCGGATCGGCGGCCGATGCGCTGGCGCGCCTGGGCGAGACGACGTTCGACTGCATGGTGCTGGACCTGACGCTGCCCGACCGCAACGGCCTCGAGCTGCTTGGAAGAGATGTCCCGCACCGAGGGACGCGGGTTCCCGCCGGTCATCGTCTACACCGGCCAGTCGCTCTCGCGCGCCGACGAGGAGCGGCTGCGGGCGCTCTCGCATTCGATCATCATCAAGGGCGCGCGCTCGCCCGAGCGGCTGCTGGACGAGGTCACGTTGTTCCTGCACCAGGTCGAGTCCGAGCTGCCGGCCGACCGCCAGCGGATGCTGAGGGACGCCCGGCACCGAGAGGCCGTCTTCGAGGGCAAGCGCGTGCTGGTCGTCGAGGACGACGTCCGCAACATCTTCGCGCTGTCGGCGGTGCTGGAGCCGCGCGGCGCCAAGGTCGAGATCGCCCGCAACGGCCGGGAGGCGCTGGACCACCTGGCTCACCACCCCGGCGTCGACCTGGTGTTGATGGACGTCATGATGCCCGAGATGGACGGCCTGGAGGCGATGCGCCGCATCCGCCAGCAGCCGGCGCACCAATCGCTGCCCATCATCGCGCTCACGGCGAAGGCGATGCTGGACGATCGCGACCAGTGCCTGGCCGCCGGCGCCAACGACTACATCGCCAAGCCGCTCGACGTCGACAAGCTGCTGTCACTGGCGCGGGTCTGGATGCCGAAATGAACCAAATCAACCAAATCGACCCGCATCCTGTGACATCGCCCGCCGACATCGCGGACGCGGAGCTCGGGAGCCTGCTCGAGGCGGTCTATCGCCAGTACCACTACGATTTTCGCAGCTACGCGGCCGCCTCGCTGAAGCGGCGACTGGTCTCGGCGCTGGGGCACTTCGGGTGCCCCACGGTGGCGGCGCTGGAGCAGCAGACCCGCCGCGATCCCCAGAGCTTCACGGAGCTGCTGCGGTTCCTGACCGTGCAGGTCAGCGATCTGTTTCGGGACCCCGGCTACTTTCGGGCGATCCGCGAGACGGTCGTGCCGTACCTGCAGACCTACCCGTCGCTGAAGGTTTGGGTGGCCGGCTGCGCCACCGGGGAGGAGGCGTACTCGCTGGCCATCCTGCTGCACGAAGAAGGGCTGCTGGCACGCACGCAGATCTACGCCACCGACATCAACCCCGAGTCGCTGCGCACCGCGCAGGACGGCGTGTACCCGATCGCCCGCTTCGCGAAGTTCAGCGCCAGCTATCTGGCCGCTGGCGGCCGGGCCTCGCTGGCGGACTACTACACCGCCCGCTACGGATCGGCGATGTTCGACCGCCGGCTGAGAAAGGCGATTCTCTTTTCGGACCACAGCCTGGCCACGGACAGTGTGTTCGCGGAGATCCAGCTGCTCTCTTGCCGGAACGTTCTCATCTACTTCGACCGCGCGCTGCAAGAGCGCGCCATCGAGCTTCTGCGGGAAGCGCTGTGCCGGCGCGGGTTCCTGGGCCTTGGCAGCAAGGAATCGCTGCGGTTTTCCTCGCACGCGGCGGCGTTCCGAGAGGTCGTGCCCGAGCAACGTCTCTACCAGAAGCTGTGACATGCAAGCCGGGATCGACGCCATCGTCATCGGGGGCTCCAGCGGCGCGCTGGAAGCGCTGGCGGTGGTGTTGCCGGCGTTGCCGGCGGCCGCCGCCGTGCCCATCGTGATCGTGGTGCACCTGCCGCCCGACCGCCCCAGTCACCTGACCACCGTCCTCGGGGGGCGCACCGTGCTGCCCGTCAGGGAGGCGGAGGACAAAGAGCCGCTGGCGCCCGGCGTCATCTACGTCGGCCCGCCCAACTACCACTTGCTCATCGAGCGGGGCGGAACGCTGGCGCTGTCGGCCGACGACCTGCTCCACTTTTCGCGTCCGTCGATCGACGTGCTGTTCGAATCGGCGGCCGATGCGTATGGCCCGCGCCTGACGGGTGTCGTGCTGTCCGGCGCCAACGCCGACGGCGCCGACGGGCTGGCCACCATCCGGCGCGCGGGCGGGCTGGCGATAGCGCAGGCGCCCGATCAGGCGCTGGTCCGAACGATGCCCGAGGCGGCGGTCGCGCGCGCGCGCCCCGAATACGTTCTGGACGTTCCGCAGATGGCCGAGCTCATCGCCCGCATCACCGTCTCACGCACGCCGAGGACTTCGGATGACTGACGCACCTTTGAAGTTTCTGCTGGTCGACGACACCGAAGAGAACCTGGTGGCGCTGGACGCTCTGCTGCGCCGCCCGGAGCTGGAGCTGCTGAAAGCCCGCAGCGGCGCAGAGGCGCTGGAGCTCCTGCTGGTCCACGACGTCGCGCTGGCGATCCTGGACGTGCAGATGCCCGAGATGAACGGCTTCGAGCTGGCCGAGCTGATGCGGGGCGCCGAGCGCACGCGGCACGTCCCCATCATCTTCCTCACCGCTGGCTCGCGCGATCCCTACCGTCTGTTCAAGGGGTACGAGGCCGGAGCCGTCGACTTCCTGTTCAAGCCGATCGACCCGCACATCCTCAAGAGCAAGGCCGAGGTCTTTTTCGAGGTTCACCGGCACAAGGCCGCGCTGGCGCGCAACCTTCAGATGAACGAGATGTTCGTGGGCATCCTGGGGCACGACCTGCGAACGCCGCTCAGCTCCGTGATGACAGGCGCGCAGTTGCTGGAGCGGCAGATCGCCGACCCCGGGCAACTCAAGACGCTGCACCGCATGCTGTCCTCGGCGGCCCGCATGCGCGACATGATCGATCAGCTGCTGGACCTGACGCGCGCGCGACTGGCGGGCGGCTCAGGGATGGTGACCGAGCGCGCGCCGATTGATCTGGCCGAGCTGCTCACACGCGCCGCCGACGAGGTGCGCGGGACCGCCCCCGACCGGCGGATCGCGGTGACCGCCACCGGCGACTGCCGTGACCAGGGCGACGCCACGCGCCTCTTGCAGGTGTTCTCGAACCTGCTGTCGAACGCGATCCACCACGGCACGCCGGGAACCCCGGTGACGGTCGTGATCGACGGCGCGGCAGAGATCGTGGTCGCCGTCCGCAACCAGGGCGTCATCACCCCCGAGCTCCTGCCGCGAATCTTCGACCCCTTTCGCGGGGCGCGGACGTCCTCCCAATCCCGGGGTCTGGGCCTGGGCCTCTTCATCACGCAACAGATCGTGGCGGCCCACGGCGGCCGCATCGAGGCCACGTCCTCGCCAACCGATGGCACGGCCTTCATCGTGACGCTGCCGCGCGCGGCGGAAGCCGTCTCCCTGCGCGCGGCCGCCGCGGTCGGTTGAAGGTCGTCAGCCGGTCAGGGCTTCTTGGCCGCCGAAGCGGCGGCGGGCGCCTTGCCCTTCTTGCGCCCTTCCTTGCCCTTGCGCCCGCCCGCGCCCGAGTCGCTGGCGGCGGCCTCGGGCGGCGTCGGTCCCTTGATCTTGAACTGCTGGTTGGCGCCGGCGCCGGCGGTGTTTTGGGTCACCTTCCCGACGGAGGCGTCGCCGCCGCTGGAATCCACGGTCAGCGCCTTGCCGCTGTGACGCGCGATGAGCCGGACATTGCCCGCCGCGCCGACCGCCACGATCCAGTTCTGGTTCTGGCCGCCGTTGCATTGGTACTGCTGCACGCCGACGTTGTCGCCCATGGCGAAGGCCGGAACGTCCAGGCACTTGCCGCTGTCGGCGTTGATCACCGTGTAGTACCCGCCGGGAACGGTCTGCAGGTTGAATTGCTGCGACTTGCCCCCGCTGCAGGGGACCGTCTCGGCCGCGGCGCCGTCGTCCTTACTCCCGCCGCCAAACTGCAAGCACTTCCCGGATGCGGTCGTGATCGTGTAGGCGATGGCCGGATCGATGCTGATCGCGGCACGCCCCGGCTCTGGCGGCGTGACCGCCGCCGGCTCGATGGGTGGGGGCGGCGCCTTCTTGTCGTCGTTTTCGACGCAGCCCAAAGTCATCGCCGCCGTGAGGGCGGCCATCCGAATCCATGTGTACGAAGTCCGAACGTTCCTCACTGAGAACCTCCCGGCCAAGGACCCGGAGCGTTAACCAGGATCGGGCCAAAAGTCCAGCAGCCAATCTGGCGGCGGCCTCCCCAGCAAGATTCCGTCCGCGGAAGCAGCGGAAGGCCCGGCACCGTCGGACAAGCCGGGTCAGACTACCTGGAAAATGGCTGCCGATTCCACAACCCACGCGGCGCTGGGCCTGCCGGCCCCGAGGCTGGACCGTCCCGCGCGGCCGCCCTGGCGCGATTTCGGCCTCATTCACCGCAATTTCAGCGGGAACATGCTGGCGGGGCTCACCTTCGTTCACCGCAGGTATGGCCCGTTCGTGCGGACGCGGCTGCCGATGCACCTTTACTTCGTGGCCGATCCGGCGGTCATCGACGAGATCCTCGTCAAGAAAGCGGACGCTTTCCGCAAGGACCGGACCAGCCGCCTCATGGGCCGCGTCATCGGCAAGGGGCTGCTGGTCAACGAGGGCGACTCCTGGCGGCGGCAGCGACGGCTGATGCAGCCGGCCTTTCATCAGCGCCACCTTCAAAGCTACGCCGCGCTGATGGCCGACCGCCGTCGAACGGGCGGCCACCGGTTGGCGCGCGGGTGAGCTTCGCAACGTCCACGACGACATGATGGGGGTGACGATGACCATCGTCGCCGAGGCGCTGTTCGGCGCCGGCGTGGCCGGAAACACTGACCGCGTCGGGCAAGCCATCGCCGAAATGATGGAAGAGTTCAGCCGCATCCTGGGCCTGGCGGCGCGGTTTCAGCCGCCGGCGTGGGTTCCGACGCGCGTCAACCGCAAGCTGCGGGCCGCGGCCCGTCAGATCGACGGCCTCATCCTGGGGATCATCGCCGAACGCAAGCAGAGCCACGCCCGGGGCGAGACCCTGCGCGACGACCTGTTGTCGCTGCTCGTCGACGCCCGGGACGAGGACGGGGCCGGCATGAGCGACACCCAGATTCGCGATGAGGCCATGACGCTGTTCCTGGCGGGGCACGAGACGACCGCCCTGGTGCTCACGTTTGCGCTCTACCTGCTGTCCCAGCACCCCGACCGCCAAGCGCGCCTTGGCGAGGAGGTCGCGCGCGTGCTGGGCGGCCGCCGGCCCACCTATGAAGACCTGCCCGCGCTGGCCGAAACCGAGCTGGTCGTCCTGGAGACGATGCGTCTTTACCCGCCAGCCTGGGTGATGGCGCGCCAGGCATTGACGGCGGTCGAGGTCGGCGGATTCCGGTTCCCGCGCGGGGCCGAGTTCGTCATGTCCCCGTGGGTCGTGCACCGCGACCCCAAGCTGTTCCCCGACCCGGACACCTTCAATCCCGACCGGTGGCGCGACGACCTGGCCAAGCGACTCCCGCGGTTCGCCTACTTCCCGTTCGGCGGCGGGCCGCGCGTCTGCATCGGCAACCGCTTCGCGATGATGGAAGCGAAGCTGGTGCTGGCCGCGCTCCTGCAGCGGTTTCGGTTCGAGCCGGCAGCCGAGACGCGCCTCGAGCTGCGGCCCAGCGTGACCCTGCGCCCGCGCGATGGCTTGCGCCTTCGGCTGGCTGCGGCCTGAGAGTCAGGGCTTTTTCTTTAGCCCACCACGACCTGGTGAACGAAGCGGAGCTTGTCGATGGCGACCTCGGACAGGATGAAGGGGTAGCTGTCCGCCGTCCCCATGCTGCGGTTCAAGCTGTTCATGGCCATCGTGACCGGCACCCAGCCGTCCAGCAGCTCGTCGAAGTCGTTCAGATCCAGCTTGCGCGCGGCGACCTTGGGCGCCGGCGGCTCGGCGACCGGACGGGGGCGCAGCTCCAGGCCGTAGGCGCGCGCCGTCTCCAGCGTGTCGACCATGTGCAGGTAGTGGGCCCAGGTCTCCGCCCAGTCTTCCCAAGGGTGCATCGAGGCGTAAGCGCTGACGTAGCTGGTTCCCCAGTCGGCCGGCGGCCCGTTGTCGTAGTGCCGCTGGCGCGCCTCGTCGTAGCTGGCCCTTTCGTCCCCGAACTTGTCGCGGAACGGCTCCAGAAACGTCGAGTCCTGGATCAGCCGGTCCCAGTAGTAGTGGCCGATCTCGTGGCGAAAGTGGCCCAGCACGGTCCGGTAGCTCTCGCCCATTTCGACGCGCATCTTCTCGCGAAAGGGGTCGTCGGCCTCGGCGATGTTGATGGTGATGAGGCCGTCGCTGTGTCCGGTGAAGACCTTGGGCGTTCCGTTCCCTTCTTTCAGGAAATCGAACCCCAGGCCGTGCGGGTGCTCGGGACCGCGCGGCTCGACCGGAAGGTGCAGCTGCAGCAGCGTGTAGATGACCCGCCGTTTGGCCACCTCCAGCCGCCGCCAGGCCGCCTTGGCGGCGGGGTCGGACAGGTCGGGGATCACGTGGTTCAACCGGCAGTTCAGGCAGAACGGCGACTCCGCGGCGTCCGCCTCGGGGATTGCCCAGTTGCAAACCTCGTGGTCGACGGAGTTCTTGCACAGGCGATAGCTCGGCGCCCCCTCGCCCGGCATCGCGGCGGGCGCCAGCAGCTTCCAGGTCCGCTCGGGCCCGGGCGGCAGGCTCGGGTCAGCCGGCTCGATGGCCGCAACCAGGCCCCGATCCTCTAAATAGGCGAGGGTCGCGCCACACCGGGTGCACACGACGCTCTCGAAAAACAAGATTTGGTGACAGCGCTGGCACGCGAAGAGCTTCATGGGCGAGTTTTCACGTTCTTGACCTGCCGGCAAAACGGCGTTCACGACAACCTGAGTACGGTAGTGTTCGCGGTCCAGCTCATATGTCCATTCGCGTCGCCCTCAGCCACCGTTCGCGGTACCGGTACGATCGTCCGGTCACGCTGGAACCGCACGTCATGCGGCTTCGGCCGGCACCGCACTGCCGAACCGCCATCCTCTCATACTCCCTGCGCGTTTCGCCGGCCGAGAACTTCCTGAACTGGCAGCAGGATCCCTTCGGGAACTACCAGGCGCGGCTGGTGTTTCCAAAGCCCGCCGAGGAGCTGGCCGTCGAGGTCGATCTGGTCGCCGAGATGGTGGCCATCAACCCGTTCGACTTCTTCCTGGAGAAGGAAGCCGAGACCTATCCGTTCAGTTACGAGGCGATGCTGGCGCGCGAGCTCGGCCCCTACCTCGAGCTGGAGGCGGGCGGGCCGCGGCTGGACGACCTGGTCGTCGAGATGCGCCGCCGGTTCGTCCGCAAGGAGATGCGGACCATCGATCTACTGGTCGACGTCAACCGCGAGATCTCGCAGCGGCTTCGATACGACCTGCGGATGGAGCCGGGCGTGTTCGCGCCCGACGAGACGCTGACGCGCGGCCACGGGTCGTGCCGCGACTTCGCCTGGTTGGAGGTGCAGGTCCTGCGGCGGCTCGGGTTCGCGGCGCGTTTCGTCTCGGGCTACTCGATCCAGCTGCGGCCCGACGTCATTCCCATCGAAGGCCCCGCCGGCGTGGCCCAGGACGTCGCCGATCTGCACGCCTGGATCGAAGTCTACCTGCCCGGTGCCGGGTGGATCGGCTTCGACGCCACCAGCGGCCTCATGGCCGGTGAGGGGCACATCCCGCTGGCCTGCACGGCCGTGCCATCGACGGCGGCGCCCATCACCGGCTCTTACAGCTGGTCCGAACGCCACGACCGCGATCGCGTGGTCGAGGAGTTCACCTTCGAGATGAAGGTGCAGCGGCTGGCCGAAGAGCCGCGGGTCACGAAGCCGTATCGCGACGACCAGTGGCAGGCCATCGATCGACTGGGCGAGAAGGTCGACGCCGACCTGTCTCTTTACGACGTGCGCCTGACGATGGGCGGCGAGCCGACCTTCGTGTCGATCGACGACCGCGACGCGGAGGAATGGAACACCGCCGCGATGGGGCCCAACAAGCGCGGCCTGGCCGACAAGCTGCTGCGGCGGTTGCGCGCCCGCTTCGCGCCCGGGGGTCTCCTGCACCACGGTCAGGGCAAATGGTACCCGGGCGAGCCGCTGCCGCGCTGGGCTTTCTCGTGCTACTTCCGCCGCGACGGCCAACCGATCTGGACGGACCCGGCCTTGTTCGCCGAGGAAAAGCCGGCCCGCCCGGCGGACGCGGGAGACGCGCAGCGGTTCATGGCGGCGCTCACGATGCGCCTGGGGATCGCGTCCGAGCTGGCGCTGCCCGGCTACGAGGACATCTATTACTACCTCTGGCGCGAACGCCGGCTGCCCGCCAACGTCGACGTGCTGAAGAGCCGCCTCGACGACCCGATCGAGCGCGCCCGGCTGGCGCGCGTGTTCGGGACGGGGCTGGCGACGCCGGCCGGACACGTGCTGCCCCTGCGCGCGCGCGGGGGCGAGGGTGACCGCCTCGTCTGGGAGAGCGGCGTCTGGTCGCTGCGCGGCGATCGGCTGTTCCTGCTCCCCGGCGATTCGCCGATGGGCTACCGGCTGCCGCTGGATGCGCTGCCCTGGGAGCCGAAGGAGCAACGCGATCTGCCGCACGAGCGCGACCCGCTGGAGGCCCGACCGCCGTTGGGGGTTCCGGTGCGCGGGCAGTCGCCGGCACCGGCCAAGCGATCCCAGCGGGCGGCCACGCCGGGCGCGCTGGTTCGCACGGCCCTGTGCGTGGAGCCGCGCGAGGGCGTGCTGAACATCTTCATGCCGCCGCTGTCCCTGGCCGAGGAGTACCTGGCCCTGGTCGGCGTGATCGAGGACGTCGCCCGCGACCGGCAGCAGCCGGTGCGCATCGAGGGGTATCCGCCACCGTTCGATCCGCGGATCGAGAAGCTGCAGGTGACGCCAGATCCGGGCGTGATCGAGGTGAACATCCAGCCCACGCGCAACTGGCGCGAGCTCAGCGACGTCACGTCTGCGCTGTACGAAGAGGCGGCGCACTGTCGCCTCGGCACCGAGAAGTTCATGCTGGACGGCCGTCACACCGGCACGGGCGGCGGGAACCACGTCGTGCTGGGCGGCGCCACCCCCGCCGACAGCCCGTTCCTGCGGCGCCCCGACCTGCTGCGCAGCTTCATCGGCTACACCATCAACCACCCGTCCCTGTCGTATCTGTTCTCGGGGCTGTTCGTGGGACCCACCAGCCAGGCCCCGCGCGCCGACGAGGCCCGCCAGGACAGCATCCACGAGCTGGAGCTGGCGTTCGCGCAGGTGCCCGATGACGGGCGCCCGGCGCCGTGGCTGGTCGACCGCATCTTCCGCAACCTGCTGGTCGACGTCACGGGCAACACGCACCGGACCGAGATCTGCATCGACAAGCTTTACAGCCCCGACAGCGCCACCGGGCGGCTGGGGTTGGTCGAGCTGCGGTCGTTCGAGATGCCGCCGCACCACCAGATGAGCCTCACGCAGCAGCTGATCCTGCGGGCGCTGACCGCCTGGTTCTGGCGCGAGCCCTACCGGCACCCGCCGGTGCGCTGGGGGACCGGCCTCGTCGATCGCTTCACGCTGCCGCACTTCGTGGCGCGGGACTTCGACGACGTCCTCGGCGACCTGCGCGGCGCCGGCTATTCATTCCAGCGTGAGTGGTTCGCCGCCCATCACGAGTTCAAGTTTCCGCTGTGCGGCGCCATCGCCGCCGACGGGCTGGCCATGGAGCTGCGGCAGGCCATCGAGCCCTGGCACGTGCTGGGGGAAGAGGTGGCCGTCGGCGGCACCGCGCGCTACGTCGATTCGTCGCTGGAGCGAATCGAGGTCAAGGTCAAGGGCATGACCGGGCTGCGCCACGTCATCGCGTGCGGGGGGCGGCGCGTGCCGCTGCACCCGACCGGCAGCCCCGGCGAGTACGTGGCCGGCGTCCGCTACCGCGCCTGGCAGCCGCCGTCGGCGCTGCACCCGACCATCCCCGTGAACACGCCGCTGGTCTTCGACGTCATCGACACCTGGAGCGGTCGCGCCGTCGCCGGCTGCACGTACCACGTCGTGCACCCGGGCGGGAAGGCCTACGACCGCCTCCCCACCAACGCGCTGGAGGCGGAGGGGCGGCGCGTGTCGCGGTTCTTCCCGTTCGGCCACACCCCCGGCCCGCAGGAGGCCCCGCCCGAGGAGCACGACCAGGAGTTCCCGCTGACGCTGGATTTGCGCCGCCCCCGGCCATAGAAAGCGCCAGGACGCCCGGACGTCAGGACGTCAGCTCGCCGTGGGCCGGCCGTCGGTGCGCTTCACGGACGCCGGCAGTGATGTGGGGACGCTGCGCTGCGGTGGGGCGCTTAGCGACTGGTGCGCTCCCGGTGCTTGCACCCAGGCCAGCAGCAAGGCCGCCGCTGGCCTTCTTCAAGCTCTTCCAGCGTTCGGCGAATGCGGCGTTTTCGTGTGCCCTCTTGCTTCGCATCCTCTACCCAACAGATAAACTCGTTGCGTGCCAGAGGCGTGATGTCCCCCCAGGCAGCAACCGCAGTGGGATGTGCGCTCAGCGCCGCCTGCAGGTCCGCGGGGAGCTTGTGCACCACCCCACCGGGCAAGGTCTTGCTGGTCACGGACGCACACCTCGGCGCCGAATCGGCGGCACTCGCGGGGCGCGTACCGGATGACACCATGACAATCCGGTCATCGGTCAACGAAGAATACCCGCATGGCGCGCGGTACGACAGCCGGGGCCTTGTATACTTACCCGCCGCGATTGGCCCCGCGTCCCGTTGAGGCTATTGTGGACGGTTGGGGAGGCTGACATGAGGGTTTGGCTCGCCTGCATCGCGTTGGTCTGGGGTTCGGCATTCAGCGGTTGCGGATCGAACACCGTCAGGACGGACGCCGGCGGAGATTCGAGCAACAACGCTAGCGGCGGCAAGAGCGGCTCGGGCGGAGTCTCCGGAACGGCGGGCGGCGCTGCGGCAGGCGGTACGGAAGGGAGCGGTACCGGGGGTACGCTGGGCACAGCAGGTTCGGGAGCCGGCGGCGCGGCAACCAACACCGGTGGCGCAAATCCAGGGGGCTCCAGCGGTGCGTCGGGTGGGCGCGGCGGAAACGCCGGCGGCACAGGGGGGCGTGCCAGTGGCGGCACGGCCGGTAACGGCGGGGGAGGGGGAGGACGCGGCGGTGCCACCGGGGGAGCTATGGGCGGACGCGGCGGCGCGGGCGGCGCCCCGGGTAGTGAGGGCGGTGGCGGAAGTGGTGTCGTGGCCTGCGGCACCGCCACCTGCGGCGCGGGTCAGTTCTGCTGCAACGCCAGTTGCAATCTCTGCGCACCAGCGGGCGTCGGCTGCATCCAGATCGCCTGCACCGACGGCGGCATCTCCCGCGGCTGCGTCGCGGTGCCATCTTCGGATTCGAGGTGCAGCGGAACGACACCTCACTACTTCCGATGCGTACTGCTCGATCTACCCCCACCTTGTGTCGCGCGTTCGATCGGCGACGTCACCAACACGTACTGCTGTCCGTGAGATCAATCTGGAAGCGGAGTGGATGCCGGAGCCGCGGCCCGACTGGTCCGCGTCACCTGGTCGCGCGCATGGCGACCGCCTTGAGCTGATCGACCTGACACTGCGGGATTAACCCGCGATCGTCAGGGGTGACATCCAGCAGGAAGTTGGCGTGGGCGACGTTGCTGGCCTTCAGTTCGCCGGCCAGATCATCGACGGTCTTGAGGGTGCAGTTGCCGGCCGGGTGATAGAACCAGACCCCGTCCGCGCGGATGTTGCCTGCCACCTCCGCCGGCAGCGTGTTGTTGGTGGGAAGGCCGTCGTCGTTCTGTTCGTAGCCGACCAGCTCCGTCTGCTGCAGCGCCCTCTTGTGGTTGTTCTCCAGAACGAGGCAGTTCGGCTGCAAGGACTTGATGAAGTCGTGGATCTCCTGATACGGAACCGCCGTGTACCCGATCTTCCAGCCCCACCCGTCGAACCACAGCACGTCGATTGGCCCGTAGCTGGTCAAGAGCTCCTTGAGCTGGTCCTTGATGAACTGCGTGGTCGCGTTGTTGCTCTCGTCCCAAATGGAGAAATAGAAGCCCACGCGTAGGCCCCGCCCACGGGCGGCGTCGACGAACTCGCGCAGCACGTCCCCCTTGCCCCCCTTCCAACTGCTGCTGCCCACGTCGTGCGTGGAGACCATGGTGTCCCACAGCGCGAAGCCACCGTGGTGCTTGGCAGTGAGCACCATGTACTTCATCCCGGCGGCGACGGCGGCGTCGGCCCACTGTCCGGCATCCAACGCCGTCGGGTTGAAGAGCTTCTCATCCTCACCACCCAGCTCGTGCTCCTCGACGACTCCGACGTTGGGCTGGCGGGCGAAGGTCGACATGTTGAAGTGAAGGAACATGCCGTACTTGAAAGAGAGGTAGCGATCCTGCAACTCTTTCAAGGTAAGCGTCGGCTCCGCGGCGTCGGCGGGTACGCGCGACCCATCAGCGGCGCCGGCGTCTGCGGGCGCCTCGCCTCCAGCGGCACCGGCGGCGCCGCCGCTGGCGGACCCGCCCGAACCGACGCCGCCACCACTGGCGGAAGCGTCCGGGCGCCCGGCTGCGCCTGGCAGGTCACCGTCGCGGGGGTTCATGGCAGGGGCGCGGGCCGAAGAGCAGCCCAACATCCCAACCAGCAGCAAGCCGGACGCCACGCCTGATTTCCACATGCGCATCCGTTGGAACTGGGACTGGCGCAATGAGAACCTGACACTGGTCACACTGGTCCCCAAGGTCACTGCGGCGTCACGACGAGCGGTGCACTAGGGCTTGCTCTCTGCGGGGTCGACTTTGACGAATTGCGCGACCGTCATGGAACGGTACTGCGACGCAATCCAGGCTGCTGAACGGATGCCTGTCTCTAGCCGGAGCTCGTCCATCGTGCCCGTGTACCAGTGATCGATGTTGTCCTCTTCGGTTCCAATGACCGTTCGCGACGACACCATGTTGATGAATGACTTGGCCAGGAACGTGGCGTTCTTGGTGCTGGCGAGAGCGCCGTTCTTGTAAAAGCGCTCCTGTGAGCCAGCGAGATCGATGACGTAGGTGACCCAGGCCCATTCGTTGGCTTTGATAATTCCCGAGTCGGAGTTCACACGCGTATAGCCACCCGCGGTGGTGCTGGGTCCCGGATCAACGTGCGAAATCATCTGTCCCGCGGCGTTCACATTGAAGTCGGCGTATGAGTTGTGATTGTTGGTGAACCACTTGCCCAACGTCATGATCACCATCCCATTCACCGAATCCTCGATGTTGTTGGGATTGATCCACGCCGAAAAGGTGCACGCGGTGGCTTCGGCCACCAGCTTGATGTCTGGCTTCAGGTCGATGTGGTCCTTTTGCGCGCGGTTCAACATGAAGCCCTGACCCTGTTTCGCCGCCACGAAGCTGCCACCAACAACAGTCATCCCGTCGAAACCGTGGGGCGTGGCGTCCTTGGCGTCGCCCGACAGATGCCAGACCCCGGCGTAGGGTGCCGGCCAGACCGCCGTCTTCTGCGCGTCCGTGGGGCTCTCGGCCGCGGGATTGCCATAATACAGCCACACCAGCGTCGATCCGACCATCAGCTTGGGCAGCCGCAGCCAGATGACGGATGTTCCGGCAGTGTCCCAGGTATCAATCTGATGATTCAGGATGTTGCCGCTGGCGTCCAAGAACCGCAGGTCGGCGCCGCCGGCTCGTGTTGCCGCGTAGTTGAAGTTCGTGGAGTCAAGCCGGACCGGTACCTGGAAATCGGTTTGCTCCTCCTTCAGGTCCGCGTCCGTTATGGTGACCTTGCTTCTTTTCGTCCAGGCACCGTCCCACCAGCCAGCGCCACCTCCCACTCCTGATACGCCGCCACCGCCGCCACCGCCGTTAACTTGATCGACGCCGGCATCGCTGGGCACGGTTGAATTCGTGCCGCCTTCACCGGTGACTCCGCCCGACCCAGTGCCAGGAGCTCCGATACCTCCCGAGGCGGTCCCGCCGCTGCCGGCGCCGCCGCTGCCGGTCTCTTGACCGCCGCTGCCGTTGGGAAGGCCGCCAGTTCCGGAGCGTCCGCCACTCGACGATGGGGAGCCACTGCCAGCACCACCTCCGCACGAAGCGAGGAACACCACAAACAACCATTCCGCACCGCGCAACCTCATGCAGGTTGGACGGTAGGCGATCCATCATCGCGGATCAAGAACCGCGTCCGCGTCGTTTGGGATTGCTCACTGTGGCATATTCAGATGCCAACAATGAGCAACGTTCCTGGTCCCGCAGCGCGATCCTGGTCGGACCGGGGGCGCGCGCGGCCGGCGGGCCGCTGCACCGTGGTGGTGCCACGACGCGGCCTGCCCATCGTCAGCCTCACAGTGGCGGTGAAGCTGGCCGTTACGACGACGAGCGGAAGGGGCGCACCCAGGGAGTGGCTGATTTCGTGGCGGCGCTGCTGCGTAAAGGGGCAGGCAAGCGCGGAGCGGAGGAAATCGCCGACGCCATCGATGGCGTGGGGGCGTCGCTGGCGGCGCGTGCCGACGATCCTCATCAACTGGCGGCCCAGCACTTCGACAATCTGCTGTTCGGCGAGGAACATCCCGATGGGTGGGTGTTGACCGAAGAACTGGTGATGGCCATCTCCCGGCGCTGCGTGCGCATGCCCGTGTCCGTGAGATAGAACCCGCCCCCCTCGTCCCCGCGCACGAGCGCGCACTTACAACTTATTCAGAACCAGTACTACCGTCATTCCGACACAGCCGGGCGTACTGGCTCTCGCAACAACTGTCGTTGACACTGTTGTAAACGACGACTCTCCAGTTGTTTGGCGGTGGAGGAGCGCGTTCCTGCTCGTCTTCAATCGTCTCCGCGTGAGCGGGCGACGGTCTTGCCAGGCGGGGCGGCTGATTTGTCGGAATTCCCGTCGCGGCGGCGTCCTTCGCTCGGGTCCGGGCGGTGAACCAGGTGACGAGTCGGCAAAATTTCGCCGACCGGAAGTTGCGACACAGCGCCACGCTAATGCGACAAACGGAGCATCGCTGTCGTTTTCTAGTTGCGGTGCGGGTCACCTTAACGTATCGGCAATCTGGGGGGAGCTGGGGGATTCGAATGGAACGGGTGTCGCCGACCGTCTCAGGGAACGTGCTCGAGGCTGACGAACCGGCGCAGCGGCAGCGGACCTGGTTCGACGTTCGTCCGTCGAGCTGGCGTCCGCCGATCGGAGACGAAGCGGCGGACTTCGAACGAACGTCGAGACAGAAGATCCGGGCCCTGTTCGTCAACGGGCCCGCGAGCGTCAATCGACACATCCTGCTCGACGACCGGGTGACGATCGGCCGCGACCCGGGCGCCGGCGTCGTGGTCGACGACCCCGGTGTCTCGCGCGCCCACGCCGTGTTGGGGACCGGGCCGGATCGCACGACGACGCTCGCGGACGCAGGCAGCGCCAACGGGACGTTCCTCGGCGGGATCCGGCTGCCGCCAGGAGAGCCGCGACCGCTCGTCGTCGGCCAGACCTTCTTCGTCGGCAGCTCGGCACTGGTGATCCAGGCCCTGGATTGGCCCGCGCCACGCTTTCAACGCGCAGCCCCCTTCGAGAGCATCCGTGAGCAAATCGCGGCAATCGGTCAATCTTGGTTCGCCGACGGCCCTCCCCCACTCTGGTCGGCCGTCGTCTTGCGCGTCAGCCCAGCTCGAGCCACGCCCGCTGCACTTCTGGAAGCCCTGCTCGGCTCCATCACCCGCGCCTCTCGAAGCTGGATCCTGCCGATTTCCTCCGACCAGATCCTGATGGTCATCGAGGCGGCTGCCACCGATGCCGCTGCCCTGGAACGCGCGGTGTTCCGGCAGCTCGCGAGCTGGGGCCTGTCCGCCGACGTCGAAGCCGTCGCTTTGACGTACGCAGAGCTCCAGGCCCCGGCCGAGGATCTCGCTCGTCAGCTTCACGGGCGGGCGCCGCTGCGGCTCAAACGCGGAAAGGTGGTGCTTCGCGACCCGGCGATGGAGCGGCTCGCGAGCACCGTCAGACGCGTGGCACCGGCGAACGTCAGCGTGCTCATCCTCGGGGAGACCGGGAGCGGCAAGGACATCGTCGCGTCGATGATTCACGAATTTTCGACCCGTGCCGACAGGCCCTTCCTCGGAATGAACTGCGCCAGCGTGCCGGAGGCGCTCCTCGAGAGCGAGCTGTTCGGCCACGAGCGCGGGGCGTTCACGGGGGCTACCAGCGCCAAGAAGGGGCTGCTGGAGGCCGCGCAAGGCGGAACGGTGTTCCTCGACGAGATCGGCGACCTCCCGCTCTCGCTGCAGGCCAAGCTGCTGCGGGTCATCGAGTCACACGAGGTCCTGCCCGTAGGGGCGGTGCGCCCGCGGCACGTCGACGTCCGCTTCCTGGCGGCGACGAATCAGGATATCGCTGGCGTGGCGGCGGCCGGCCGGTTCCGGCGCGATCTGCTCTATCGATTGAATTGCGTGACGCTCACCGTTCCACCGCTGCGCGAGCGGCGAGGCGAGATCGAGCCGCTCGCGCAGCTGTTCCTGTCCAACGCCTGCGAGCGGTTCGGGCTCGGCCCACCGTCCTTTTCACCTGGGGCGCTCGCGGAGTTGGTCTCGTACGCCTGGCCCGGAAACGTTCGCGAGCTCCGCAACGTCGTCGAACGCGCCGTACTGCTTGCCCCGAGCGGCGTGATCGAAGGCGTCCACCTCGACCTCGACAGGGAGGCCACGACCGCCGCCGTGCTCGGACCGCCAGCGCTCGAAGTAACCTCCGGCGATGGCGCGAGCCAGGTCCGTCCGGTCTTGGACGCAGAGATCACCGAGCGCGACCGCGTCCTCAACGCCCTGGCGGCCTGCGGCGGCAACCAGAGCCGGGCGGCGAAGTTCCTCGGTGTGTCCCGTCGCACGCTCGTTCGACAGATCGGGCGCCTCGGTCTACCCAGACCGCGCCGCAACGACGAGTAGACGCCAGCGCGAGCTGCGGCCGCTCACCGAGGTCCCGCGTGGCTCTACCTGGCCCCGCTGGGCGCATGTTGCGCCACGTCCCCGGGCAACTCGCGCCTTCCAGGGACCCACCCGCTGCGCCGTTGGCGCACTTCGCGGACGGTACGCCGGGTGCAACCGCCCACGCCCGTCCGGGGACGCCCGAGCGGCGCTGCCCGCCGGAGCTGACCCGGGCGTGGAGCAACCATGGAGAGGGAGAGTCGCATGAAAATGTTGGAGAGAGTTGCAAAGAGAAGGAATCGGGCGCTGTGGACGCTCTTGCCCCTGGCGGGCGCGTTCACCTTCACGTTGGGATTTCTCGGAGGCGGTGACCGAGCCGCCATCGGGGCAACCACCACGGCCATTCCGTGCGCGGCGAAGGCCAAGGCGGTAATCGCGAACACGGGACAGAGCTTCCACAATGCCAACTCGATGGTCCAGGGAGACGTCCAGGCGGCGCAAGCCATCGTGCACAACGGGGGCACGATCTCCGGCGTTCAAACGCCGAACACCCCGGCCGGGCTCGCCGTGGTGCCGGTGCCGGCCGGCGCGACGAACTTGGGCACGTTCCTGCTGGGCAGCGGGCAAAGCCGCAACCTGACCGCGGGCAACTACGTGGCGTCGAGCTTCACGATGAACAGCAACTCGACCCTCACGGTGAGCGGCGGCATCGTGCAGGTCTGGGTGACGGGCGCCCTGGTCATCGGTGGCCGCGCGAACAACAACGGCGTTCCAGAGAATCTCGAGTTCTTGGTCACAGGGACCGCCGATGCTCACGTCAACAGCGGCGCGACGCTGTTCGGCTTCATCTACGCGCCGAGGGCCCCCGTGCTGATCGACTCCGTGGTGCACGGCTCGATCACGGGCAGCACGACGACCATCAACAGCGGCGGCCAGGTCATCTTCGATCCCGGCTCGAGCTGCCCCGTCTGTCCGCCCGGACAGACCAGCTGCAACGGCGTCTGTAAAGACTTGCAGAGCGACGTCAACAACTGCGGTGCGTGCGGCAACATGTGTCCGGGCGGTGATTCCTGCCTGAGCGGCGTCTGCACGCCGCCGGGCGCCTGCGCCCCGGCGAACTCACTCACCACGCTGGTGACCGGCACGACCGTCGCCGCCTACGTCCCGAAGGGAAGCTGGAGCGAGTTCGCTCCCGCCAACACGGGCGTCAAGCTGGTCGGTCTCGAAGGGAGCGTCACGGCCACGACCATTCCCACGGTGAACCCGGTCAATTCGTGCGCCGGCAACTCGGCGACCGGCACGGTGGTCTGCACGTCCAACCTCACCGACGTCTACGTCATCCACGGCTCGACCGTGACCACCACCCTGACCGACGGCGCCAGCACCACGCAGCAGGTGTTCTCGGGCGGCAGCTGCCGGACCTGCGGCATCGCCATCGACGCGGTTCACAACCGGGCCGCCATCACGATGGGCCTGGCGAGCGGCGGAGGCTTCCAGCTCCTGGACCTGGCGACGAACACCTTCGGAACGCCGATCCCGGCCGGCACCGGCATTCTCACCTCCGAGGACATCCTCATCGATCCAGGCCGGAACCTGATTCTTTCGCCGAACGAGAGGAACATCTACCAGACGGTGAACGTCGCCGGCACGCCGGCCGTGTTCAACATGGCCACCACCGGATCACTGGGGGAGATGGACTCGGCCGCCGAAGACTGCTCGACGGGCATCGCCCTCTCCTCGGTGGAGGAGACCGGGCAGCTCTTTCTGACGAACCTAACCCAGGCGACGTTCTCGGGCGGGACCTGGACCGCGCCTTCGCAGTTCCAGACTCTGCCCGAGTTCGCATCGTTCGCGAACGGGACGGACGGCATTGCCGTCGACTCGGGCACGCACCTCGGCGTCGTGACCGGTGAGTTCGGCGGCAGCGGGTTCGGCGCCATTCAGCTCCCCGCGGCCACGGTGACCGGTGTTCCCTCGGTGACCGATTGGGCGGCCGCGAACGTGCCGGCCGATCCCAACGGCGCGGCCTGGCAGATGGGCCTGGATCCCCACACGGTCACCGTCTACCGCAGCCCCACCTCGGGGAAGGCGTTCGGCGTGTTCGTGAACGGGGCCAGGACGTTCCTGGCGGTGGTGGACCTGCAGGCGCTGGTGGCCGCGCCGCGCACCGCCGGCACCCACAACGTCCAGCCGGCGTTCAACCTCGTGACGAACAACGTCGTTCGGTTCGTCACCCTGCCGTAGCGTAGCCGGCATGCCCGCCGCACGGACCTCTTCGAGGAACGGCGGCGGGCGTGAATTTAAAATGGGATGGTGAGCCGCCCCGGCGCCGCGTTGTCCCCGTGCTGGGTGTGGCAACTGTTGCAGTCGGCGTTGTCGATCGCCGCCACCATCGCCCGCTCCTGGCCATTGCTGCTCGTAATCTTGGCGTGCACGGGAAGCGTCAATATCGACGTGGCATAGAAATTCCCGACGTCGTTGGGCAGCAGGGAGACCTCGGTCCCCGTCGCGTCGGTGACGACCACGTGAATGAGCTGCGCCCCCGGCGCCGTGATATCGAAGCCGTTACAGTCGTCCGGCTCGTGCCCGGTGGGGTACACCGTCCCCGCGAGATCGAAGTGGAGGCCCGTGGTTCCAACGCCATGGCAGGCCGCCTGGCCCGCGCAACTTTCACCGGGGCGCATGCGGAAAGTCTGGCGGTCGGCCGGCGTCCAGAAGGAGCCGCTGGAGCATTTCGCGGGCGCGTTCAACGAATCGACGCCGCCTACCCCCGATCCTCCCGCCCCGGCCGCACCACCGGCACCCGCCCCGCCGCCGCTCGTCCCGCCGGCTCTGCCCCCACCGGCCCGTCCCGAGGTACCTCCCGCACCCGCAGCGCCGCTGGATCCGCCGGCGCCCCCCATCGCGCCCGCCGTCCCCGAACCACCGCTCCCCGCCGAACCTCCGGCTCCTCCAGCGCCCGGCCCCTGCGACGCCGCCCCACACCCGGCCAGGGTCAGCAGCAACGGCCACTTCGTCATTCGGATCATTTCTGAGCAGCGCATTCCAGAATTCCTCCAGGCAAGGGCCCGCAAATGCGCTGGGCGCATACGCAAGATCGGGACCGGCGGAGGCGAGCGACGGCGTTGAGGCTGCGCTCGGGATCGGTCAACCAAGTTGGCAGTCTCGGACAAGACGGTTGGCAAGCGGGATCGGGATCCTTGCGGGCGCGGCAATGCTCTGGCTACTTGGCGGTCTGGTTGGCGCACCATGAGTGGTTGCTCTCGACCTTCGCGCTCCCGATCGCGGTGGTGGCCAGCAGCGCCGTTCCCAGTGCCACCGCGATTGCCGAAGTGCAAGTCCTCATCCGTCCCCTCCGTTGGCTTTACCGTCCCCGGACCAGCGTACTTTTCATCACATCGCGCTTCATCAGGGCGTCCTTAGGATCGGAGCAAGCCCGGAGCCGCGTCCGTCAGCGGCTGCAACAGGGAGCGCCAATACACACCACGCCCGAGCCCAATGGGTAGCACGACCGCGGACAAGGACCCTAACGGCAACTGCACCTGAGGCCGCCCGGGATTGCCGAGCGGCGCGCCAATCGGGACTTGACGCGTGTGGATCCGGCATCGTCTGCTCGCCGTGATCGCCGCTTCTTGGGATGAGTCGATGAACAAGCAAAGCGATTGGGGACCGGCGGCTCTCGGGCTGACGGAGCGTGGCTACGTCGTGCTGCCGGGAGCAATGCCCGAAGAAGGTTGGCAAAGGCTGCGGGCCGAGGCCGAGCAACTGTTGGCTGCCGACGCCTTCGTCGCTGCGCGCATCGGTCGTGGTGATGGTGACGGCGCGCTGAGAGAGAGCACGGTCCGCGGCGGTTCTGTCTGCTGGCTCGACACGACCATGCCGACCGGAACGATGTTCATGCGCTGGATGGATGGGCTGAGGCTCTCCCTCAACCGCGCCCTTTTCCTCGGGCTCGACTCGTTCGAGGCCCACTACGCCCACTACCCAATCGGCGCGTCTTACGGTACCCACGTCGATCGGCACCGCCGGACCAACACGAGGATCGTCTCGGCGGTCATCTATCTCAACTCAGATTGGCCCGCTGACGCCGGGGGCGAGCTCGTCATATATGATGACGTCGGTATCCCTCGGCTGACGGTCGCGCCGGAGGGCGGAACTCTCGTGCTTTTCATGAGCGACGACATGCCGCACGAGGCAAAGCAGGCCACACGCGAGCGTTGGAGCATCGCGGGATGGTTCCGAACGCAACATTGAGGCAGCCCTCGGGTCCGGCGATTGCGGATATTAGCTAACCGGCGTCTCGGGCGATCCGCAGAACGTGAGCGTCGGAAGGACGGAGAGGCGCCGGTAGAAGTCGTCCGACGAACATTGCAGGAGCCTGAACGCTCCTTGTAGGTTTGGATCTCCCGCGATGGTCCGCAGTTGCTGATGTAGCGCCCTCTTGTCGTCGACGTGCAGCACGGCAGCGAGGTCATCGACGCTGGAGTGGACGAAGCCCTGCGGTTGCTCTCCCAGCGAGGGGAGCCACCCCAGATCGCACGTGTCCCCTGTCCCGACGTCTTCGTGTTCATGGCGTCGACCTCGGCGAAGCGACTCGGGTCGAAGGTGGCGCGCGAGGCGCGGACGACTGCGGTCGCGGGCAGTGACTCGGTCATGGCACTTCCTCCCGGCAGTGCGGGGTTGACCGGATGATGGACGGTTTCGTTACGCTGCTGCTCTCCGCACGGAATGTAGCAGTTCTGGGACGGTGCATCCGCTCGGGTGGGTGACTTGCTCGTCGGCTCGAACATCTCCACCGTTCATCGGCTGCAGGCTGGGCCGGGGTGGTCATTGATTTTCGAGGACCCGAGCCACGCGGCTGTCACTGAAACTTTGCAGTGCTGCCACGATGAGGGGCGCGATCCATGAAGTAAGGTGCGCCCCCGCAGACCGGCGAACATGGAGTCGACAACCGAGCTGAGATCCGCGCGCGACGAAGGCTTCCCGCTTTTGCTGCCGCCGGCGTCGCCGGTGGTGGTCAGGTCGTTCGGGACCGTCGCGGCGCGGCGGTCCACCCGTTTCTTCTCGCTGGTGCTGCTGGCGGTTGTCGCGCTGGCGGTGGCGGCCCTGGCCCGGGGCGTCTACTACGCCGTCACGGACGCGTGGGTCGCCCCGCTCAAGCTATCGCCCGACAGTCGAGAAGTGGTGGCGCTGCGCATCCAGGCCTCGAAAGAGAAAGAACAGCGGGCGCGCCTGGAAGGCGAGCTGACCAGTGCGGCGGCAGAAAAAGTGGCCATCGACCTGGGGCTGACGCGGCTGCGCGCTCTGGCCGATGGTTACGCGAAGGCTGTTCGCTGGTCCAGCACCGATCACGGGAGCCAACTGTCGGCCCTGCTCGAACAGAAGGCGCTGCTGGAACAACAGCGGGCGCTGACCCTGCAGGCCATCGAGCATGACCAAGCCACCGTGACCCGGGCCGAGGGCGAACTGGAGGCCGGCGTGATCACCGCGTCCGAGTTGGAGGCGGCGCAGAGCAACCTGGCCCGCACCCACCTGACCAAGGACGAAAAAGAGCTGGAGGTCGCGCGGCTGACGGCAGCGCTGGAAGAGGCGAGCCGCCAAGCCGATGCGATGGCGGGGGCGGCGGGGCGGCCTCTGTCGGTCGGGCGGCGGGCCGCGCAAGTGGCCTCTCCGGACGTGGTCCGGATGGACGAGGTGCGCATCAACGTCGAGCTACAGATCGCCCGCCTGGAGGCCGACCGGCGGGCCGCGGAAGCCCGGGGAAAAGCGGCGCAGACAGGCATTACGGCGATGGACGAGCTGCAAGTCGAGCTGATGGGCACGCCACCATTCTTGGCCGCCCGGCACGAGATCAACCTGGCGTTCGTCCCGTATGCGCATCTGGACGCGGTCCGGGCCGGCGACCCCGTCTACCACTGCCGCTGGTTCTTGTTCGGATGCCGTGGGGCGGGCCAGGTCCGGCGCATCTTTCCCGGCGAGGTGGTCACCGACGATCCATGGGGCAGCGTGGCCCGCGGACGCTACGTCGAGCTGCACATGACCGATCCGGCGGCGATTGGCGAGCGGACCCTGCGGGTGCGCCGCCGGGCAGCCACGCCGGACGTGCCACCGTCATGATCGAGCAGATCATCTGGTACCTGACATTCGTCCGCTCGTTCGTCGAAGCGGCGCCGCTGTTGCGCGGGTTGGTCATCTGTGTGGCCCTGTACCAGCTGGATCTGGTCGCGATCACCTTCGCCTGGCTGATGCGCAAGGCGGGGCTGTTGCCGACGGACTTCGTGCTGGAGCCCGAGAACCGCAAGGACGCACTGGTCGTCCTGCCGACGCTGCTTCGCAAGCGTAGCGAGCTGGAGGGGCTGATCGGCGCCATGCGAAGTGTCGCGCGCAACGGCTACCCAGGGCGCCTGTATGTCGTCGCCTGCATCGACGGCCGGCAGGACGCTGGCGCGCTGTTCGACGAGTTGGTCGCCTGGACCGCCACCGAGCCGGTGCCGGCAGGGGTGCAGCTGTACGCGGTGGGCACGCGCGAACGGGCGGGCAAGGCCGTCGCCATGGACGGGGGAGTCGAGCACCTGAAGGGGTTGGTCGCGCAAGGCGCAGTCGACCGATTCCCCGAGCTGTTCTTCAACATGGACGCCGACAGCGAGCTGGCCCCGCAGGCGCTGGAACGGATGGTCTACCGCTTGACGCGCCGGCGCCGCCTGACGGGACGTCCGTTCCACATCGTCACCTCCAACGTGATCGTGCCGTTCGACCAGTGCTGGCAGGGCGCGCGGACGCTGATGACGCTGAAGGGCTGGATTGGGCTGTCGGTGGCGCGCGAATACGTCGCGTCCATCTCGGCGGGCAAGGTGAACTGGAAGTTGTCGCCCACCACGGAGGTCTCGGGCGCTCTGTACTGCACCTGGTCGGAGATCTATCTCCGAGCCCCGCGCTACGCGGCGTTCATCCAGACGCTGCGCTGGCGCGATTGGGTGAAGTGGTGGTTTGGCTGCCCGCCGCCGCGGTTCGCCTCGTTCGAGGGCGCGCCCCTGCCCGAGGCGCTGACCGGCCCGGGCGACGATACCTGGATGGGGTGGTTCGCCTGTTGCTGCAGCTGGCGCAACGGCCGAATTTCGGCGGAGCTGCCGCGAACGCCGCTCCACGCGTTGGGACGGCTGCTGGTGGAATATCTGTCGCGTCCGGTGGCCTATGATCCGCTGGCCAAGGTCTACAGCAAGACGCCGACCACCGTACGGGCGTTGTTCAAGCAGCGGCTGCGCTGGAACAGCTCGCGCATGCAGGACCTGTTGCGGCATGGTCCCTCGCTGGCTTACCACTGGCAGGCCTGCGTCCCGCTGATGTTCGGGACCATCATTGTCTTCACGGCCATCACGCTGTTCGCCAGCACGCCCTTGGTGTGGGCGGGCGTGTTGGGGCGCCACGTGCCAGCGCCCGGCCCGGCATTCGCGGTGTTGGCGGTGGTTGGGTATTACACGAGCCGGCTTCTCGGGACGGTCGTCGGACTCCTGATCTCGGAGAGCCCGCGGCGCGAGTGGATCAAGCTGCTGGCCCTACCGCTGGCGGTTCCGTACCACGTCGTGTTCAACACACTGACGCTGCTCATCGGATACTACCGGGACGCTTTCGGCTTCGGCGAGCCGACCACCTTCTCGCCGGAGCAGACCCTCCTGCGCAGCAACCTGTCACGTCTGGCGCTGGCGTACCGCCTGCGGCGCGCGCTGCTGCTAGCGGTTCGATCGGCGGTGCACGGCGACGTACCGCTGGGATGGTTTTGGCTCGGTTGGCGGCGGACGCCCTTCACGCCGTCGGGGTTCGACGGGTGGAGCTCGGGGGCGGTTCCCCCACCCGTGTTCTGGCCGCGGCGCCGGCCCGCCCGGCCGCGCGCGGAGATGTCGTGATGGCGCGATTGATGGGTGCGCTGCTGATCGCCCTGGCGGCTGCTCCAGGCGCCGGCCGCCCGCCGGGCCACCTCGGCACCTGGATTTGGGATCAGGCCACAGTCACGTCCGACCAGGGCCGGCGCGATCTGTTTTCCTTCGTGCGGCGCAAGGGGATCGACCTGCTGTTCGTTCACGCGACGGCGGCCTCCGAGACGGCCCCCGGGTTCGCGGCGCTGGCGGCTCTGGCTGGCGATGCGTCGAGGAACGGCGTCGCGATCATGCTGGTCGCGGGCGATCCGGTCTGGAGTCAACCGGCGCACCAGGCCGACGCCGTGGCGGCCATCGGTCGGGCCGCCCGCCTGGACGCTCGGCTGGCGGCGCGCGGGCTGCCGCGCAACGGGCGAATCCTGTTCGACGTCGAGCCCTATCTTCTGCCGGCCTGGCGTGTCTCGCCAACGCGGGCCGCCGCAGACTTCGATCGGTCGTTGCGGGCCTGGTGCGCGGCGGCGCACGAGGCGGGTCTGCAGGTGTGGAACACCATCCCGTTCTGGTACCGCGAGATCATCGTCGGCGACCAGCCACTGGAAGACCGGGTGTTGACCGCGTCCGACGGGGTGGTGGTCATGGCCTACCGCAATCGCTCGGACGAAGTTCAGGCCTTGGCGTCGCCGGTGCTCGAGCGAAGCGCGCGCCGCGGCCGTCCCGTGCTGGTCGCGGTCGAGACCACCTGCGTCGACCCGCCGAGGGTCAGCTTCTGCGGCCGATCGGCCGGTGAGTTCGCGCAGGTACTGGATCGGCTGGCCTCGGGGATGCGGCTCTCGCCGGCGTTTGCCGGGCTGGCCGTCCACAGCTACCCGGGGTGGGCGCGCCTCGACGGTGGCGGGCGTTAGGTTCGACGTGCGCGTGGCAGCGGTGGTGGTTTCGGCGTCTCCGGGTGCCCCGTCTGCTGGGGCGACATTCGCCTTCCAGACGCGCGTCGGTGCGCCGGCGGTGCCCGCCGTGCCGCTGCGCTGGCTGCCGGAGCTGGCTGTCGTGTTGTCGATGGTCTTCCTTCGCGGTGGTGGGCGTCGCGCGGCGACGGTGGTCGCCGTCGCGGTCTTGCTTCACGCGCTGCCGGCGGGCGGCCAATCGAGCCCCTATTGCACCAGGATCCGCGAGCGCGCTGCCGGCGATGCGGCGCTGCTGGTCGCGCCGCGGCTGCTGGTCCAAGGGCTTCGCTTTCCTGACAACGGGACGCTGGAAGGGGGCCTGGTCGTCGGGAACGGCTTTCAGCTGCGCGTCGGGGTGGCGTTCTCGGCGACGGACCTCTACAAAGGGCTGGGACTCCGGCAGGTCGCCGACGCCGACTGCCGCGCCCACGACGCGCGTGTGCAGTTGGACCGGACTCTAGCCGGCGAAGGGGACGCCGATGCCAGGCAAACGGGGCTAGAGGCGCAAGTCGCCTTCCTGGATGACCACCGGGCGGCCGCGCGGCAGGCCGTGGATCGAGCGGTCGCGCGCTTCACGGCTCACGCGATCACATTGATTGAGCTCGAGGACGTGCGCGGTCGCGCGGCGACGCTCGAGAGGATGGAGATCGAGGCCCGCGGTCAGGCCGCACAACTCGCTGCCAAGCGCTCGGCGCCGGCCGCCGTGCTGACGTCGACCGAGCGGCTGGCGCGCACCTACGCCGAGGCGACCGGCGATCTCGATCGCGCGTCGGCTCACCTCGCCGCCGCCCAGCCTTGGCAGCTGGAGGTCACCGGCGGGGTCATTCCTTCGTCGCGCTTCGATTGGTACGGGATCCTGCAGATGGGGTTCAATCTGGGAGGCTTCGTTCAGTCCGGGCACGCAGCGGCGTATGCGCGCGCGCATGAGCAAGAGATCGCGGCAGCGTCGTACGAGCCGGCTTCGCGGCTAGCACAGCGGCGGCAGCAGTTGGTGGCTGTGCGCGATCAGGCCAGGCTGGAACTGGACCTTTTGGGCCGCGAGTTGGAAGTGGTCGAGAGCACCGCCCGCGCTCTGGAGGGCGCCGACGCGGCGACGGCCGTTCACCAGCGCGACCGCCTGGCGCTGGATCAGCTGGCTCTGGCGGCGCGGCGCGCCTTCCAGGATGCGTATCTGACCGCCGTGCAGCGGATACTCGATACCGACCGCGCATCGGATCGTTCAATCTGAGAGCAAACTGTGTCAGAGCGCCGGGGCGGGCGTGGTTGATCGAGGAGTGCGCGTTCGGTGTCCTTGGCTCGCGGCGCGCCGCGGGAAGAGCAACATCCGTCCGCCTGGCGGCGGCGCGACCGGGCCCCTCGACGGAGCCCGGGGGCTCGTCGCGTCTTACTGACAAGTGACGGCTGGGAACATCACCGTCGTCGTGCAGGGAGCGGGCGCGTGACTATCGGTGATCGCGACGGTCAGCGTCTGGGAGCCCGTCGTACCGCAGGTGTACTCGGTGGTGTTGGAGCCGGCGCTCGCGAACGATCCCGAGGTCGCGCTCCAGGCGAAAGTGAGGGTTTCGCCCATGTCCGCGTCGGTGGCCATCACGGAAATGTCGACCGGCATCGTGCCGGTCGCCGACTGCGGCGTGATGAACCAGCCCGCGAGCGCGGGGCAGTGATCGCCCGGCACGACCGTTCCGGTGACGACCAGCGAGCCCAGCGTGCCGCCGTCTGCGACGCTGCCCGAGCAGAGCAGGTTGACGCCGACGGACGTCGCCTGACCGCCCGTCACGCTGAATGCCGAGCTGCTGCCCGCGCAGACCGCGTTCGTCGAGGTCGTGGCCGACATGGTCACCGTGTAGCCCGTGCCCGGCGAGAGGCTGGTGATGAACGACGGCGACCGTGTCCCTGTCGTGTTCAGGGTCCCCATCGCGACGACGGAGCTGGAAGGGCTCAGGATCTTCCAATCGACCGCGGTGATCGATGTTCCGCCCGGCAGCGTCAGCGCAAGCTGAACCTCGCCAAGGTTCGAATCGGCAGTCGCCGGCCGTTGGTCTGAACACCCGGCCGCCAGCAGCACACCCAGCACCGTGAATGTTCCAAACCCGAGGGATCGGCAGGCGCCATGTCGGTTCGTCATGGTGCGCACCCTAGCGTCCCACAGAGCGGCCGCGATCGCCGAAATGTGAACTGGCGAGATCTGTTACGCGGCTGTCATCAATCTGCCACGCTCCGCGGATCTATCTAATGATTTCGTCGTGCCGGGAGCGGGGCTCGAACCCACAAGATCGGCGTGGACGCGTGGACTACCATAGGTGCCACGACTGCGCTTGTGCGCCGCGGTGATCTCGACGGCAAGCCGGGCATCGTCCGATGAAAGCGAATTTCACTCGCTCTCCTTCGCGAAGAAGGTGGCCGCTGCTTTTAGAATTCGGTCTGGTCGAGGGTTTAATGAGACCCC
This sequence comes from uncultured Pseudomonadota bacterium, assembly GCA_963737345.1. Lineage (GTDB taxonomy): Bacteria > Myxococcota_A > Polyangia > Fen-1088 > Fen-1088 > JADGRB01. The sequence goes on from CAVTSM010000005.1 coordinate 114,192, forward strand.
TGTCCGGCACTGACGCGCTCGACGATGAAGTCGCCCAGCACCAGCATGTCCATCTTGGTGCGCAGGAAGCAGTCGAGCGCCTCCGACGGTTTGCAGACCACCGGCTCGTTCTCGTTGAACGAGGTGTTGAGCACCATCGGGACGCCGGTCAGATCCGCGAACGCCTGGATGAGGTCGTAGTACCGCTCGTTGGTGTCGCGGTACACGGTCTGAAGCCGCCCGGAGCCGTCGACGTGCGTGACGGCCGGGACCTCCCGGCGCTTGGCTTCGCGGACCTGGAACACCTTCATCATGAAGGGAACGTCGTCGTCCAGCTCGAACCAGTCTTTGACGTGCTCGCGCAGGATCGACGGGGCGAACGGGCGGAAGGACTCGCGCCGCTTGATCTTGAGATTGAGGATGTCCTTCATGTCGGAGCGGCGCGGATCGCCCAGGATCGACCGATTGCCGAGCGCGCGCGGGCCCCACTCCATCCGCCCCTGGAACCACCCGACCACCCGCCCGGCCGCGATGGCCGCCGCCGTCCGCTGGTACAAGGACGGCAGCTCGCCGATCTTGTCGACCGAGCAGCGCTGCTCGGCGAGCTTGTCTTTTTGCCCGGTCAGCAGCGCCTGGATGTCCTCGGTGGAATACGACGGACCGAGATAGGCGTGCCGCACGTAAGGGTGCTTGGTCTCAGTGCTGCGCTCGTAGTGTGCCTGCAGCGCCGCGCCGACCGCCCCACCCGCGTCGCCGGCCGCCGACTGCACGTACACGCGCTTGAACGGGCTGTGCGTCGTGATCTTGCCGTTGGCGACCGAGTTGAAGGCACAACCGCCCGCCAGGACCAGGTTGTCGATCCGATGCTGCCGGTGAACGGTCTCCAGCAGATGGAAGAAGGCCCGCTCGTAGGTGACCTGAATCGAACGCGCCAGATCGCGGTGGCGATCTTCGAGCGGCGACTTCGGCTCACGCGCCGGCCCCAGCAGCCGCTCGAGCTCCGGCGTGAAGTAGTTGCCCGGCTTGACCGGCTCGCCGGCGGTCCAGGTGACGGTCACCGGCTCGGTCGCGTGGCGGAAGTATTTCAGGTTCAGCTCATAGCCGCCGTTCGGCAGGAGACGGACCAGATCGGACAGCTGGTCGACGAAGGTGGGCTTGCCGTAAGGGGCCAGCCCCATCACTTTGTACTCGTCGCCGTAGTGCGGAAATCCCAGGTACTGGGTCATCGTTTCGTAGAAGATGCCCAGCGAGTGCGGGAACGACACCCGCCCCTGGATGTCGATCTTGTTGCCGCGGCCGACGCCCCAGGCGGCGCTTGCAAAGTCGCCGAAGCCGTCGACCGACACGGCGACGGCTTCGTCCCAGGGGGACAGGTAGTACGCGGAAGCCAGGTGAGCGCGGTGATGCTCGACCCGCTGCACGGTCCCGCCGAATCGCTCGCCCGGGAACGACTCGGCCAGCACCTCGGCCACGCCACGGCGCTTGAGGCGCGTGCGGATCTGGCGCAACACGAACGACAGATTTGGGCGCGCTTGCAGCAAGAACGCCAGCCGGTCCAGGCGCCCCACCTTGGGGTCGCTGTTGATGGCCAGCACGCCGACGTCCGACAGGCGCGCCCGCGCTTCCGCCAGGCAATAGCGGATCGCCTCCGACGGAAAGCCCGCCCAGTGCTTGATCCGCCGAAACCGTTCTTCTTCAGCGGCGGCGACCAGCTCGCCGTTGACGACCACGCACGCCGCCGAATCGCCGTGATAGGCGTTGATCCCCAAGATAACGCTCAAAAAGCCACTCCTGCCGAGGACATGAAGGGCGTGAGGATAAGCCACGAACGCCCGCCTGGCGAGCCCCGGTTAGCCCGGTTAGCCCGGGCGTGGGCGCTCCGAGCGTCCCGAGCTCAGTTGTTGGTGTCGCCGGGGCTGGTGGTGGCGGCGCCGACCTTGAAGTCGGCGCTGTCGTCGCCGGTGTCGTGACCGTCGGGAACGCGGGCGACGGATTGCCCGGCCTGGGGGGCCGGGGCAGGCTCGCCCTGCACGAAGGTGTTCGTCGCCGTTCCCCAGCCCATGGAGTCCACGATGTCTCCGTGCCGATCCCGCAGGGCCAGCCCCCCGCCGGCCTCGGCCAGACCGTCGGTGTAGTGGGCGTCGGCCGGGCCGGCGTAACCAGCGTTCGCGCAGACGAAGTAGGGCTTGCCAGCTGGGAACCCGCCGCCGGTGAAGGACACCCGCACGAAGTCGGTCGTCCCGGCCGCCGCGCGATAGACCAGGCTGTATCCAGTCAGGTCCAGCGGGTCGTCGGGACAGGTGTTGTAGAGCTCGACGAACTCGTCCAGGGCGCTCGAGCCACCGGTCTGAACCTCGTTGATCTTCACCGCGCAAACGCGGTTGCCGTTGGCGGCGCCTGCATCGTGACCGGCTGCGCCGGCGGCCGCGCCGCCACCGGCATCGGCTGCCGCGGCCACGACGCCGGGGCCCGCCGTCCCACCCGCACCGCCGGCGACAGCACTCCCGGCGCCACCGGCGACCGCCGTTCCCGCGCCGCCGCTGTCGCCACGGCCGGCCGTCCCCGGTTCCCGGGAACCGGCCGAGCCGCCGTGGCCGACGCCTTCCTCCACGGACGCGATCTTTCCGCATCCCGCGAACAACGAGATGCCGCCCCAAATCCAGAGCGCCACCGTCGGGCCGGACCGCCATCGCCACCAAAGAGGCATGCGCACCATGCCTTCAAACGCCGGCGGGCGAAATAATTCCGGGCACCAGTGAGAAGCCGCGGGGCCAGCTCAGGCCAGGTGGCGCACCTTGTCGGGGTTCCGAACGGCGTAAATCGCCACGATCACGCCGTTCGCCGTCTCGAACGCCAGCGTCTCGATCCCGCCGGCGGTTTGGAAAACGAAGCCCGGCAAGCCGTTCAAGCTGACAGGTTGCGCCTGTAGGACTCCGAAGACGCTGGCGCCCTTGGCCCGAATCCCCTCGTAAAAGCGGATGATGCGGTCCTTGCCGAGGATCGGCTTCAGCGCGGCGGCTCGTTTGCCGCCGCCGTCCGAGTACCAGACGGCGTCGTCGGCCAGCAGGCGCGCCAGGCCATCCACGTTGCCGGTGGCCGCCGCGGCGACGAACGCATCGGCCAACCGGCGCGCCTCGGCGTCGCTGGACGCGTAGCGCGGCCGATCCTGGCGGACGTGTTCGCGCGCGCGGGTCACCAGCTGGCGGCAGGCGGCCTCACCGCGCTCGATCGCGGCGGCCACGTCCGGGTAATCCATGTCGAACACGTCGTGCAGCAGGAAGGCCGCCCGCTCGAGCGGTGAGAGGCGTTCCAGCGCCAGCAACAGCGCGACCGACAGATCGTCCGCCAGTGTCTGGGCCGGACTTGCGACCACCGGATCGGGCAGCCAGGTGCCGACGTACTGCTCGCGCCGGTGGGTCGCCGATTTCAGGTGATCGAGGCAAAGACGCGAGACCACCCGCGCCAGGTACGCGCGCGGCTCGTCGATTGCGGCGCGGTCGACCTCGCGCCAGCGCAGGTACGCATCCTGGACGACGTCCTCCGCCTCCGCGACGGAGCCGAGCATCCGATAGGCCAGCCCAGCCAGGAAACTCCGGTGCCGCTCGAAGTCGGCCGGCGCGTCGGGCACCGTCATGCCGCCGCGGCAGCCGCGCGGGGCGGCGAGATCGGCTGGCCCGCCACCATGACCCGCGTGCAGGCCTTGCCATGGCCAAGCGCGTACTTCAACGTCGGGTAGAGTTGCGCGGCCATCGTGCCGAAGGCCAGCGCCAGCAGCGCGCGCGGCCCCCACCGCCGGACGATCTGCTCGCGGTAGCCGTCGGCGGCGGGATCGCGCGCCAGCACCGCCCGCGCGAACCGGCATCCCAGCCCGACCTCCGGAGACATCGCCGCCTCATCGCCCTTGATGATCGCCGCGATCGTGGCGGCGGGCACCCCAGCCTGAAGCGCGAACCCGACTCCCAGCTGCGTGCAGGGCCCGCAGTCCGCCTGGATCGACGCTGTCAGATGGGCGGCGGTCACGACCTCCAGCGGAACGTCCTTCCGGTACGCCCCCAACCGCGTCGCGCGCGCGAAGGTCATGAAGGCGGAAACATCCGTGTCCACCAGCTCGTGCATGTAAGCCGCGTCGTAGCCATGCGCGCGCTCGAACGCGCGCAGCTTCCGGTGAAAGAACCGCTTCAACATGGGAACAACCTCCTCGCCCTCATGACGAGATGGAAGGCGCCCGTGTGACACGCGCCGCGATCAGCCCCTGCCGGCCGTCTTCGGGACCAGGCTCAGCGCGAGTGAGGCGATCAGCATCGAACCCAGCGCGAACGCGGCCGCGACGATGATTGTGCCTCCCAACGTCGCGGCGGCCGAACCGTGACCGGCTCGGGCGATCTTCCCGAACAGCAGGATGGCAGGCCTTATATATAAGGGATGGAAAGATAGAAAGAAGAGAAAAAAGGAGAAGTAGCGATAAGTAAAAGGAGTGAGAAAGAAAGGGAAGAAAACAAAAAAAAAATTATATAAAAAAAATTATTTAATAAAAAAAAAAAAGCAAAAAGTCCACTGATAATAAAAAAAATAAAAAAAAAAAAAAAAAAAAAAACAATAGAAAAAATAATAAAGAACGAGTACGCAGAAAAAAGTGTTGTATATAAAATAATAAGAAAAAAAAAAAATAACGAAATAGAAGAAAAAAAAAAAAAAGAAAAAAAAAAAAATATAATAAAACAAATTAGGTGATGAGCATCGAACCCAGCGCGAACGCGGCCGCGACGATGATTGTGCCTCCCAACGTCGCGGCGGCCGAACCGTGACCGGCTCGGGCGATCTTCCCGAACAGCAGGATGGCCGGCCCCATACCCAAGAACCCGCCGATCATGGACGCGATCTTGGCGCCGTCCGACACGTCGTAAGCTCCACCGCACGCGACGCACTTCAGGACGCGGTTGCGGTTGTTGGACGGCAGCAGGTGATACCACCGCAGCCCCGGCGGCTTGCCGCAATGCGGACAGGCCCGCTTCGTCGACCCACTGCTTTCGTTCATGCGCGGCAGTCTAGCGCGAGGCTGGCATGCGAGTCGGCCCGGCGTCAAAAGGCAATGTCGGCTTGGAGCTTGACGACGTTCTCGTCGGGCGTCTGGCCGACGTAAGGACCTTCTTGCGTGACATTGCTTCCGGGTACCAGCGGCTGATTCCACGGCCAGTTCCCGCTGATGACCATCTTGTCGCCGTACTTGTATCGGGAGTACTGGATGTAAATTCGCTCGCTGGACAAGAAATGCGATGAGAACGACGCGCGGCCCGTGACGGCTGCGAAGATGTAGCCGTCGTGGTCAAGGTCGTAGTTGACGATGTCGCCGCGAATCGTGAGTCCGAACCAATCCACCGCTTGCAGTGTCAGGTCGGCGCCGTACTTGAACTGTTTGAGGTGGTTCTGCATGATCATCGTCCCGGAGGGCAAGTTCAGGCTGGCGTCCGCAAACAGCCCGAAGATGCTCAACGCCAAGTCGGGCATCACACTGCCACGAGGCCTACCCTCGACGCCGGATAGACTGTTTTCGTACAGGAATCCGAAGTTGAGCATCGACCCGCTGCCCGTCGAGCTCTCGGTGGCGCCAGCCCAGCCCATGTAGTTGGTGGCGACTCCGGCGCCGCCCAACGAATGCATCACTTCGGTGCCTCCGTTCGCGAGCGCCCATCCGTTCCGCACCGACAGAAACGATGGAGATACCCAGAGGTGGCCCAGATGCGGCGCGTTCAAGTTGGCCTCCAACCCGGCGACGGTCAAATGTGCGTTCTGCTCTGCTTGATAGGACTTCGGCCCTGGGACGTTCCCCTGTGCGAGGTTCGGATCGGCGGTCCACTGCGTGTTGTAGTGAATTCCGATGTCCAGGTAGTTTTTGTAGATGAGCTGAAGGTTCCACCAGGTCATCAGATCCAGACCGACGATCGATCCATAAAAGGGCGGGGCCCCGTAATTGAAGCTGCCGTCGCGGTTCGTACCGAAGCCCTCCACGCCAATGATCGTCAGATCGGGATTGAGCGGAATGGTCAGCTTGATCTGCTCTCCGATTTGCCGAAAGCGGCCCAGCGTGTAGGTGTCGTACTTCTCGGCGTATCCGAACTTGGGCCACCACGCGCCCACGGTCGCCGCAATGTTCGGCATGATCGTGTCAGTGAGCTTGAAGTCGGTGTCCAGCGTCAAATACGCCATCCCGGGTACCCAGGCCGCGTCGGGGTTGCGAAAGCCGACCGACTGGTACCAGTACCCCATCCAGCCGACCACGGCGTCGACGTGCTTCTTCCGCTCGTGGACGAACAGCTCAGCCCAGTCTTGCTCCTGCAGGCGCGTGTAGGCAAAGCTGTAGTAGTTCCAGTCCATGATCCGATTGGGCCCGTACGACACCTGCGTGCTGGACGGACCCATCGGATTGTCGGGGCCAGGGCGCGAGCTGATCCCCATGATTACGGGCGCCCGAAAATACCCTGTCACCTCCGTGTGCCACCCTGACGGTTCGGCTTGTGGCGGGATGAACGCTGGCGGCGTCAGGTTGGCGGGCGGCGGCTGAGCACGTGGTGGCTCTTCTGCCGCCGGCTCTGTGGCGGACTGCGTCGCGTCGTCAGTCGGCGGCGCCGGTTCTTCTGCGACGGCTCGAAGCGAAAGCAGACACAAACCCAGGCCTAGGAACGGTTGCAGTGCTCGTCGCATGCCGTCGGATCCTCTGTCACGGGGGACTACTTGCCATATCCGGCGGCGACGATGTTCGCTTGCAGCGCGTTCAAAGTCGCCACGGAAGCCGCGCCGCTGGCCATCACGCCTTCGAACCACTCTCCCCCATCCGTGTTGCTGTCGTCACCGCCGATGCCGAGAATGATCGAGCCCTGTTTGAGCATCGGAACATAGCCCGGCTTCGCAGGCCGAATCCCGTCATACATGGTCTTGAGGTTACCAGCCGTCGCGTCCCCGCCGTAAAGCGCGAAGCGGCCCTTGCCGGCGTTCTTGTCGGCCGTGTCACCCACCACGATGGCTGTCACGTAGTCGAACTTGAGCGGGGTGTTGGTGGAGATGTTTTGGTCCTTGGTCACCGCGTCCCAGCCTGCAAAAAGGCCGTTCTCGAGGTCGGCCATCACCCAGGGGCCGTTGGCGTGGCCGCCCGGTGATCCGGTCCCCCACGAGACGCCACCGCCGAAATAGACGGTTTCCATGGTGCCGTTGCCGTCGTCGTTCGAGGTGGTCTCGGCGTTGCCATAGTCGAAGCAGCAGCCGTCGATGAGATTCTTCTGGCTGGTCACCATGTACTCGGTCTCGGGCTGATCCTTCACCGCCGTGCCCTTGGGGGTTACCACCGCGCACTGCGTGCAACCCGCGCGGTAGCCCATGCTCGGCTTGATCAAGACGCCATAGGCGGGATGTCCACTCACGGTTAGCCTCAGATCGGTCGCGTTAGCAGGGTTGTCCGCGGTGCCGTGCCCGCCCCGCGGCGCTGGATGGAGATCATTTTTCATCGGCGACTGATCGTAGATGATCGATATCGTGCACATCCCGCCAGCGCAGAACATGTCCTGAGTGGCCGCATCCGCGAAGCCGCCGATCGACCCGATGTCCTTGGTCATACCGCTGGTACACGAGCTCGGCCCGGTCGTGAACGATCCCTTGCAGACCTGGTACAGAGGCCCGCTGTAGCCCGGATAGACCACACGCACGGTGCTGTGCGCGGCGACGCAGGTGTTGCCGGCGGCGTTCAGGATGGAGCATGGCGTGGCGCCGCTGGAGCCGCCCGCGGGTGAGCCGCCGGTCGCGCTGACGTGGCCGCCGACGCCGGTCGTGGCCCCGGCCCCACCGTTGCCGCCCGAGCCGGGCGTGCCGCCGGTGGCGGTCGTGGCCCCCGTGCCGCCGGAGCTGGTGACGCCGCCCGCGCCCGTGTCGGTCCCCCCGGCGCCGGTGTCGGTCCCGCCGGTGCCCGAACCACCGGTGCCGGTGCCCGAACCCCCGGAACCGGAGTTGGAACCGCCCGCGCCGATCGACCCGCCCGAACCGGTGGCCGCGCCGCCGCTTCCGCTGGCGGGGCCCGAGCTGAATGAAGTGCACGAGACGGAGGCAGCGCCAACCAGCAGCGCAAGTGAAACTACGAGGCGAGTCTCCTTCATTTCAACTTCTCCAGTAGGGGGGAGGGACAGACAACTTGGGGCGAACGACCGGCAGCCAGCCAGTTAGCCCTTCGCTGTTTGTGAAGAAGGGGCAGACCTTGTTAAACTTTCCTGCGGACGCTGTCCACCCGCAGGGAACTGCGGGCCAGGTTGGCGCGAGCGGCATCGTCGGACGCGCGCGTCATCGTGGCGGCAGGCCGTGGCCGGGCCCGCGGATCTCGCGCATCGCGGCGACCACGTCGAACGGCCCGACGTTCTGGTCGGGGGTGTGGCAGCCGAGACAGACCATCGGATCCACGGCCCGTGAGGTCCCCTGGTGTTTGTTCATCGACGCCACGTGGGCGGCGGACGGTCCGTGGCAAGACTCGCAGCCGACGTCCTGAAACTGAATGGCCGATTCGAAGTTTTGCGCGCCACCGGGCAAGAGAAACCCAGTGAAGTGACACCCCATGCAGTCGGGATCGCGGCTCTTGCCGGCCTTGGCGAGAGTCTCGAAGGCCTGGGCATGATCGGTCGTTTTCCATTGGGCCGCCTGATCCCCGTGGCAGCCCACGCAAACCACCGAGGAAGCGTACGTCCAGTCCTCGCCGTATGCCGACCTGCCGGCCGCCTTCAGCGCGGCGACGCTCTCGTCAAAGGTCGCCGCAATGGGGCCTGTGGCAACCCGCACCAGCATCCGAACGCCGAGCTGTTCGCGGACATCCGGCGTCGAGGGGAACAGGTGGTCCTCCAGCCGAGGCGCCCCGCCCCCGCGCACACGGACGTCGACGCGGCCGACGTCCACGCCCCTCGAACCCGATCGGACGACCTGGGGCGGCGCCGAACCGCCGCCGTGGCCCAGGACGACCAGAATCGATGCCTGCTGCGGCGGCCGCAATCTGCTTGGCGCGCTCGAGCCCGCCGGCGACGTGGAACAGGCCGACGATCAGGCCCGCCCCCTGGGCCCGCAAGGACTGGACGGCCGCGCGCGACGCCGCCGTCGCATCGGTGAGGGCCACCCCGGGCAGCGCCGTCCACCCCTGCGGCGACACCTCGAGCACGGCAAATACACCGACGGTGACGTCACCTGCGCGGACGATGCGGGTGGCCGGGAAAAGCAGTTGGCCCTCGACGCCGACGATGTTCGCCGCGAGCACCGGTACCTTGGCCTCGTCGCACAGCGCACGCCACCGCGCGGCACCAAGAGCGATGTCTCGCTCGCCAACCGCCACCGCGTCGACGCCCATCCGCCGGTACGCCCGCAGGGCCAACCGCGCCCGGGCCTCGCGCGCGGCCCCGTCCGCCAGAGCCGGCTCATCCTCTGCGGACGGCGCGACGTCGCCGGCGTCGACCTGCACCACGGCCCGCGCCCACAGCCGCGCCCGATCGACCAAGGTGGCCCGCCGCGCCAGGCCGCCCGCCGCGTTCGCTGGCGCGGCCACCGCGCCACGGAGGTCGGCGGCATAGACGATCGAAACGTCGGGGGGACCCTCCGGCGCTCGACGCCCGCGCGTGCAGCCCATCGCAACGAACAGAAGCCAGGCGGCGCGGCGTCGCCACATGCGTGCCATCTTACGCGGGCGGGGCGGCAGCGGCTCAACAACTCGCTGACCGGGATCAGAGGGCCAGCGGGATCTCGACCACGACGACGTCGTCACCGCGCAGCTCGACTCCGTCCAGCTCCGGGTTTGTTCCGGAGATCATCGCGGTTCCAAGCGGTGCCGCCCGCGCGTGCCCCTGGGCGTCCCACCAGCTGGCCGAGCCCACCGCGGTGAGGCCGGTGAGACCGACGGACACGTGCTCGATGGATCGCCCCGACGCGGCCGTCGGAACCCAGGCCACGATCGCGGCGCGCCCGTGCGCGGGCTCGACCCCGTCCCATCCCACCGACACGCGCAGCGCGCGCACGCCGGCGCGCGCCAGCAGCGCCAGGTCACGACGAACCTCAGCCATGGAACGGGATTGATGGCGCGGCGAACCTCTTTCGTGATCGCGCACCGCCTGTCGACCATTGTGCGTGCCCACCGCATCGTGCTTCTACGCGACGACGGCATCGCCGAAAGCAGCACCCACGACCGGCCAGGAGGGCCAGCGCCACCAGCATCCACACGCTGCCGTGAGGATTGAAGGAGCCTGGTCCGTCGGGACTGGTGCGGCACGAGCAGCCCGAATTGTCACCCGTCGGACCGGCGCTGCCGCCGGTGCTGGTGCCGCCGGCGCCGTCGGCGTGGGTGCCGCCGGTGGCCACCGCGCCGCCGGTACCAGTCTGGGGCGAGCCACCGGTGCTGGTTGCGCCGCCGGTCCCGACGGCACCGCCGGCCGCGCCCCCGCCGGTGCCCGTGACCAGGCCGCCGCCTCCCGCGCCCGCGGTCGAGCCGCCACCGCCTCCCGCTCCGCCGCCGGCTGCCGGCGCGCCGCTGCCGCCCCCACTGCCGCCGGTCCCGCTGCGACCGCCGCCGCCGCCCGCGCCGCTGCTGCCTGCGGCGCACGTGCCCGCGTTGGAGCCGTCGAGGCCGAAGAATTTCACCGCATCGGCCATGTCGACGACCAGGTTGTGCGGCTGCCCCGTCTCCTGAATCGCCTCGACCTCCGCGCCGCCGCAGCTATCCGTGTACCGGGTGCGGATCCAGCCCGACTGGATCGCGTTGTTCTCCGTCGAGGTTGGCGTCTCGCCGACCCCCAGGACGTTCGTCCACTCTTTGATCTCTTCTTTGAAGTTGTTGATGTTGACGGTCGCGTCGGTGGTGCCGTGCCAAAGCTGCATGCGCGGCCGCGGGCCGGCGTAGCCCGGATAGGCGGCGCGGACCAGGTTGCCCCACTGCATGCCGCTCATGGAAACGTTCCCGTTCGCGCAGGACGAGTTCCAGCCCGTGCCGTCGACGCTCCCCTGCGCAAAGCAGCCGAACGGCACGCCGGCGAACGCCGCCCCCGCCTTGAACACGTCGGGGTACGAGCCAGCAAGGACGTTGGTCATCATTCCGCCCGACGAGTGCCCCGCCACGTAGACCCGGGTGGCGTCGCCGTTCTTGTTCTGGATGACGTAGTTGACCATCGAGATGATGCCGGCCGCGTCGCCTCCGTTGTTGTGGGTCAGGTCGGCTTTCGAATGAACGTCCCAGCAGCCGTCGCTGCTGGCCGCGGAGGGGCAAATCAACAGGAACCCGTACTTGTCGGCCTGCGCCGCGAAAGGCGAGCCTTGCGTGCAGACGTCGGTTCCCTTGCCGTGGCAGGCGTGCACGCCGACCAAAATCGGCGGGTGGGAGCCCACGTTGCTGGGCGTGTAGAGGTACATCGCGATCCCCGTCGGGTTGCTGCCGAAGGCGGTGATTTGCTGGACCGTCGCCGCCGCCGCGGGCCGCACCGGCAGGGAGAGGCCCAGGCTCAGAACGGCGGCAGTCAGGAGCAGTCGGTTCGAGCCGGCCCGGCGAGGATTCAACTTCATGGGCAATCAAGGGACGGACCTGGCCGAAACCTTTGAGGCGTCGGCGAAATCGCAGCGGGGCTCGAGGGTCGGGTTGAGGTTAGACTGCGCCCGACCTCGAACGAGACCTCGCCCCTGGCGTCGTGCACGTTCGCGACGCCGTCAAACAGTTGGGAGTCCAATCATGAAACGCACCGCGCCGGTTCTTTCGTTCACATTCGCGCTGACCCTGGTCGCCGCACCGTTCGGCTGTTCGAGCAGCACCGGCGCAGGAAACCCGGGCAATGGCGGCGGCGGCGGGGGCGGAACGTCCGGCGCGGCCGGCACGCGCGGCACCGGGGGAACCTCGACCGGCGGCAGCAGCGCCGGCGGCGGCAGCGGCGGGGGAAGCGGCGGCGCGGCGGGCGCGGCAGCCGCCGGCGGGCGCGGCGGCACCGCGGGGGATCCAGGCGGCGGCGCGGGCGCCAGCGGCGGGACCGGCGCGGCCGGCGCCGCGGGGGGCAACGCGGGCGCGGCCGCAGGCAACAGCGGCGGTGGTGGCGCGCACGCGCTGGCGCTCTCCAGCACCGCGTTCAGCGAAGGCATGACGATTCCAGCCGCGCAGACCTGCACCGGGGGTTCGCACATGTCGCCGCCACTGACGTGGACCGCCGGCCCGGCCGCGACCAAGAGCTACGGCGTCGCGCTGCTCGACATGACCAACGGCTACGCGCACTGGGCGCTGTGGGACCTGCCGCCCAGCACGACGTCGCTGCCGGGCAGCCTCCCCGCCACGCAAATGTTGACGACGCCGGTCACCGGCCAGCAAGTGAACCGCTTTCAGGGGGACGGCTATTCCGGCCCTTGCCCCAAGGGCCAGACTCACACCTATGTGTTCGAGGTGTATGCGCTGGACGTCGCGACGCTCCCGTCGGTGACCGCCGCCTCCATGCCCGAGGCCGTACGTGCCCAGCTGATGATGCACGCGTTGGCGGTGGGCACCCTGTCCGGCACCTCGAACGCCAGCATGTGAAAGCGCGCCCGGCCCGTGCCGCGATCGGCGGTGCGAGATGCTGGCCGCGCCCGACCTCAAAACTGCGTGATGAACTTCCAGGCTTCCTGGGCGTCCCAGCTGGTGTTCTGACCGGGATCTGTCGGCTCCCATCCGTGCGCGCCGTTGAACACGCAGTATTCGACGGGGTGGCCGGCGGAGCAGCCTTTGTAGTTCGTGCACCTGTGCGGCTGGCCGGCGGACGGGAACGTCGCGGCCGACGCTTCCGGCATGCAGCCGTTGATGGCGGCGAACTCGGCCTGCTTCCGTTCTCCCAAGATCGGCGAGGTCGAATCCATGCCGTCGCTGTCCTGGCTGGCCTGTGAGGCGTAGTACGCAATCGGGTTCGTCAACGTCGCGGGGCACGATCTCGTGAGATCCGCGCCTGAAAAGAACGCCACCGCGCGGAACACGTCGGCCCGCGTGCAGGCGAGCGCGATGGACATCCCGCCGCCAAAGCTGAAGCCGGTCGCGAAGATCCGGCTCTTGTCGATGCAGAGATCGCCTTCGAGCTGCGTGAGGACGGCGTCGGTGAACGCCACGTCGGCATTGCTCCAGGTGCCGGCGCCGTTTGCCGCGTCGGGCGCCACGAAGATCGTGTTCGTGCTGTCCAAGGTCGCAAACGTGAAGTAGTTGGCGCTGACGACCTGCGAGGCCGACCCGCCCAACCAGACGTAGGCCAGAACCAGGCGATACGGGTGGCTGCTGTCGTAGCCGTCGGGTACGCGCAGAATGTATTGGCGGGACAGGTTGTCGAACGGAAGGGTAATGGTCCCGTTCTGCAGCGTCCGGGGCTTGCCGCAGCCACCGCTCGACATTGCGCCGCCCGCGCCACCCACACCCGGCGAGCCGCCGCTTGCGGCCCCCGACGAACCGCTCGAAGAGCAGGCACTCGCCAGGATGGCCAGCGCCGCCAGCGGCACCAACTTGGCATGGCCGCTATCTCCGCGGGTCAGGAGCGCCCGGTCCATGCCCGGGATTGTCAAAAGGGTCGGGTGATTGTCAAGGCGCGACGCGCTTAGGCGCAATGCCGTTTGGTTAAGCGCCAGGACGCGAGGGACGCCAAGATACCGGGAGGAGCCATCAGAAATTTCATGAGGATTTCAGAGATGCTTGCCGCCGCGATCGAGGTCTATGGTTTCGGACCAGCTTGCTCCAGTCGTGAAACCTGGTCGATCCAGCCCCTGGCGTCCTCGCGTCCTGGCGCTTAACCGAACGGCATTGCGCTTAGGCGTCGTCGCGGTCCATGAACGCTTTCAGCCCCCGGTTGCGCGCCGGATGACTGAGCTTGCGCAGCGCCTTGGCCTCGATTTGGCGGATGCGCTCGCGCGTGACGTCGAATTCCTGCCCGACCTCTTCCAGCGTGTGGTCAGACTTTTCGCCGATCCCGAACCGCATGCGCAGGACCTTCTCCTCGCGCGGCGTCAGGGTGGCCAAGACCTTGCGGGTCTGCTCGGCCAGGTTCGTCGAGATCACGGCGTCGGCCGGCGAGATCACGCTTTTGTCCTCGATGAAGTCGCCCAGACGCGAGTTCTCGTCGTCGCCAAAAGGCGTATCCAGCGAGATGGGCTCCTTGGCCAGCTTGAGGACCCGCTGCACCTTGTCCGGCGAGATCTCCATCTTGGCCGCGACTTCGTCGGGAGTCGGATTCCGTCCCAGGTCCTGCACCATCGACCGACTGGTCCGCGTCACCTTGTTCATCGATTCCAGCATGTGAACCGGAATTCGAATCGTGCGGGACTGGTCAGCGATGGCGCGGGTGATTGCCTGGCGGATCCACCAGGTGGCGTACGTCGAAAACTTGTAGCCGCGCCGATAGTCGAACTTGTCGACCGCCCGCATGAGGCCGATGTTCCCTTCCTGAATCAGGTCCAGGAACTGCATGCCGCGGTTCGCGTACTTTTTGCCGATCGAAACCACCAGCCGCAGGTTCGCCTCGATCAGATTGGCCTTGGCCTTCTCTGCCATCCGTTCGCCAGCCTGAACCTCGCGCATCGTCTCGCGGAGCGCGCTCTCGGTCAGCCGGGCCTCGCGCTCGACGGTCTTGATCTCTTTTTGCGCGGCGGTGATGACCCGCAGCATGCCGTCCACTTCGCCCGGGCGAATGCCCACCTGCTTCGCGACGGCGCGCTGTCGCAGCGCCGACGTGCGCACCCCGCGCAGCGTCTTGCGGAACTCTCGCAGCGGCAGCCCGGATCGCTGCTCGCAGACCAGGATCCCTCGATTGGCCTCGTCGATACGGCCCAGGAATCGTTTGAGCTTGAGAACGATCCTATCGATCTGCGCCTTTTGCAGCCGCATCTCTCCCAACGCGTCGACGATCTGGGCCCGTAGGGCGGCGATCTCCGCGCGGTACTTCTTCCTGGAGGCGTCCGACGGCTTCGCCGCCAGCTTTGCGCCCAGCTTCTCCTGCTGATTCCAGAGGTGGCGGATGTTGTCGATGCCGGCGCAGACGCGGTCGACGTGCGCCTGCTCGTCGAATTCGCCGTCCTCTTCGTCGATGTCCTTGACGACCTCTTTGACGCGAATCTTCTGGTGGCGCAGCTCGTCCGCCAGCTCGAGGATCGACTCGATCGCCACCGACGAGTTCAGAACCACCTGCAGCACGCGCCGCCGGCCCTCCTCCATCTGCTTGGAGATCTCGACCTCGCCCTCGCGGGTGAGCAGCGCGACCGCGCCCATCTTGCGCAGGTACAGGCGCACCGGATCCACGCCCGTCGAACCGCTGTCCGCCGCCTCCTCGCTCTCGGACTCGTCTTCGTCTGCTTCCTCTTTGTGGCTGGCTCTGATCGCCGGCTCGTCGCCGTCCGCATCGGCTGCTTCTGGCTCGTCCTCTTCTTCTGCCAGCGCGGCGGCCGCCGGGCTGGCGGACCCTTTGCCCTTCGGGGCAGCATCGACGATCTCGATGCCCTCGGCGGTCAGCAGCGACAGCCACTCGTCCATTCGTGCCGGCGACGTGACGCCGGCAGGCATCAGGTCGTTGACCTCGTCGTAGGTCAGGAAGCCCTGGGCCTTGCCCTTGGCGACGAGCTCCTGCTTCTTGCGTTCGCGGTCCTTGTCGGGCTGGTCGGCGGCGTGGCCGTCGTCGCCACCACCTTCGCCACTGTGTTTGGCGGCCGTCCCGGCGCTGCGGCCGGCGCGCGGGCGCGAAGCTCTAGCGCTCAAATCGGGTCACCGGTCGTGGCGGGCGGATGAAAATCAAGGTGTGTCCGGCCAGGAGACGATCCGCCCGCCGCAGGAAGAGGTGCGCACGTCTTAGCTGATCGCGCCTGATATTCAAGCGGGAACGACCAGAAGGCCAGAAAACAATTTTTCCAGGGCCTGCCGGTCGTCCCGGCGGCGCAAGCCGCCCGCCCCACGGATCTACTTCTTGGTGGCTGCCGCCGGCGCCGGGGCGGTGGCCGGGGCTGGCGCGGCGGGCGCTACCACCTTGTGCAGCTCGACGTCCAGGGTCAGGGTCACGTCGTCGCCGACCAGAACGCCGCCGGCGGCCTCGAGCGGCTTGTTCCAGTTGAGGCCCCAGTCCTTGCGGTTGATCTTTCCGGTCGCCGACGCGCCGCGGGACTGGCCGCCCATGATGTCCTTCACCTCTGGCGTCGGCCCTTCGACGGCCAGAGTCACCGGCTTGGTCACGCCGTGCATCGTCAGGTCTCCGGTCACCTTGAACTTCCCTTTGCCGGCCTTCTCGACCTTCGTCGACTTGAAGGTGATCTTGGGGTACTTCGCGACGTCGAAGAAATCGGGCGACTTGAGGTGCGCGTCCCGTTTCGGCTCGCGCGTGTCGATCGTGGACGCGTCAATCTCGACGTTGACGGAGCTCTTGGTGGGCTCCTTCTCGTCCAGAGTGACCTCACCCGTCATTTTGCCGAAATGGCCCTTCACGTTGGAAACCATCATGTGACGCACCGAGAATTCGGCGCTGCTGTGGGTGGGATCGATCTCCCACTTCGTGACCGGGTCGGCGGCGCGCGCCGACGTCGTCAGGGCGAGGAACCCGGCCAAGGTGGCGGGCAGTGCGAAGGCAAGGGACCTGGATGTCATCGGATTCTCCTCTGGAAGAGGATGTACATAGGCCCTCGTCCGCCCGACTGCAATGCCCTGCAAATTCGCGGTCCAGCGAAGCGGCAGCCAGCTTGGTCTGCGCGCCTTTCGCGCCTGCCGGGCTCACCGGCTGCCAACGCGAGACAAACCAGTTGGCGAACGTTGACGCCTCACAACAAACGAGATCGCGTCACGTTTGCGGCTGCCGCGCAGCGAGATTGTGTCGCGTTGTTGACTACCTCGTGCGCAGGGTGTGTGAACCCGGTCCGATCACGCATTTGTGAACCGGCCCCGTACCGCCGGCGGTAGAATCGTCTCTACGATGTCGTCACATGTTCCGGGTGCAATCGTCCCCGGCACGATCATCGGCGGGAAGTACAAGATCGACCGCGAGATCGCCAGCGGCGGCCAGGGCACGGTCTTCGAGGCGACGCACATCCGGCTGCGCCAGAAGGTGGCCATCAAATTCTTGCACGTCCACCACGCGGAAGGCGACCAGCGCACCGAGCGCCTGTTTCGCGAGGCGCGGGCGGCTTTCCGGGTGCGCAGCGAACACGTGGCCCGCGTGATCGACGTCGACATGATCGACGACGCGCCTTTCATCGTGATGGAGTACCTGCGCGGCATCGATCTCAAGGCGTTGATCGAATCCCGGGGCGCGCTGCCCTGTCATGAGGCGGTCGGCCTGCTGCTACAGGCCTGCGACGGGGTGGCGGAGGCGCACGAGCTCGGGATCGTCCATCGCGACCTCAAACCGTCCAATCTCTTTCTGGAGGACCGACCGGACGGGGTGCCGATCGTCAAGGTGTTGGACTTCGGGCTGTCGAAGAACGTCGCCTCTGGCGCCCTGCCGCTGGAAGACCTGGATCTCACCGAACCGCTGGTCCTGCTGGGCTCGCCCCGCTACATGTCGCCCGAGCAGGCACGTGACCCGCGGCAAGCCGACGAGCGATCGGACATCTGGTCGTTGGGGCTGATCCTGCATGAGTTGCTCACCGGGCTGCCGGCGTTTCGAGCCCGCACCAAGGCCGACGTGCTGGCGCTGGTGCTTCTCAAGAATCCGACGCCGGTCTCTTTGCTGTGCCCGGATGTGCCGCCCGAAGTCGAGCGCGTGATCCTGCGCTGTCTCCAGAAAGCTCCCGAGCACCGATTCAACTCTGTCCGTCAACTGATGGCGGAGCTGGCGCCGTTCGCCGTGGCGGGGGCATCGGCCGGCCCGCGTTCGACGAACGAGGGACCGCGGCCGCGCGCCCTGCGTCCCCTCCGCCTGACGTTCGCGGCCGCGGTCCTGGCCGCCGCCGTTCTGGCCGGCCGGGAGGTTCACCGTCGCGGGGCGCGCTCTGCGTTCCCGCCCGAGGCGAGGCAGCCGACCGAAGCGGCAGCCCGTCGAGCGGTGGTCGCTTGGCCCGCGGAGGCCGCGTCGTCGCCGCCGGCCGCGCCTTCGCCGCCTTCGCCGCCTTCGCCGCCTTCGCCGCCTTCGGAGGCCGCGACCGCGACGACACCAACGCCGCCGCCAGGCGCAGCGGCGCCTCTCCTGGCGTCTCGCGTACCGGCGCCTCGCCGTCACGAGCGCCGCCGGCCGCGCGCCAAGAGCGGCGCTGTCGAGATCCGACACGCCGAGGCAGACGACCTGGGCGACCCGCTGGACGGCCGGAAGTGATCTCACGGCGCATTCGCAGAAAATGCCTCGGGCTGGCGCTGGTCGCGGCCCTGGGTCTCACGCTGCGCGCACGCGCCCACGCCGAGACGGCCACCGCCGATCGCGCCATCGCCGAACGGCTGTACGAGCGCGGCCGGGGCCAGATTGAACAGGGCCAAGTGGCCGCTGCCTGTGACAGCTTCGCCGAGAGCCAGCGGCTGGATCCCGGCACCGGGACGCTGCTGAACCTCGCCGCCTGCCACGAGCGCGAAGGCAAGCTGGCCAGCGCCTGGGTCGAATTTCGAGAGGCCGTCGCGGCCGCGCGCCGCGAAAAGCGTCCGGATCGCGTGCGGTATGCGCTGGATCATCTGACCGCGATCGAGCCGCGGCTCGCGTACCTGACGATCACGGTCGCTGAGTCGACGCGCGGGCAGGCACCGGTGATCACGCTGGATGGGCGGGTGTTGGGGCCGGCGGTCTGGGGAATCGCGATCCCGATGGATGCCGGGTGGCACGAGGCGGTCGCGGCCTTCGGCCCCGACAAGTCCTGGCGGGCGACGGTCAACCTCGCCGACGGGCAGCGGCGCAAGCTGCAGATCCCCGAACGAGCCGCGCTCAACCCTCCTTTGGCGGCGGCGCCGGATGACGCGGCCGTGGCGCCGCTGGCCGCTGCCCCTCCGCTGGCGCCGCCGGCGGACCAACCCGCCACCGCCGACCGCCGGTCCGGCCGTCGCGTCATCGCGGTCATCCTGGGCGCCGCGGGGCTGGCGGCGGTGGGCGTCGGCTCCTATTTCGCCTGGACGGCGTCCGACCTTTGGAGCCAGCGGAACGGGCAGTGCCCGATGGAGAGGTGCTCGGCGGAAGGTGTCAGCCTCGGCGGGCGCGCCGACTCAGCCGCCACCGTCGCCACCTGGACGATCGGCGGAGGCTTCGCGGCTCTGGGCGTGACCACGCTGCTGCTGTTGTGGCCGCGCCCCGCGGGCACTGCCGACGCGAATGGCACGCGGGCCTCGCGCGGAATCGCCGGTCGCCTCATCACCGGCGTCCAGCTGTCGCCGGCCATGCTTGGCCTGAGGGGAAATTTTTGAATCGCCGATCGCCACCCGTGAGAGCCGTCTTGTTCCTGTGCGCCGCTGCGGGCCTCGTCTCGACGGGGGCGTGCCAAGAGATCCTGGGTATTCACGACAGCCGGCTCGGACAGTCCGGCGACGGCGGCGCGGCGGCCAACGCCGGAAGCGGCGGTCCGGGCGGCAGCGAAGGCGGCGGGCCGAGCGGCGGTTCCGCTGGCACCATCGTGACGGGAACGGGCGGCGAGAGCGGGCGCGACGGCGGCGTCGCCGGAGCAGGAGGCAACGCCGGCCATGCGGGCGGTGACAGCGGGCGCGGCGGTGGCGTCGCCGGAGCAGGGGGCAGTGCCGGCGGCGGCAATGGCGGCGCTGCGCCTTGCAGCGCGCCTTGGCACGCCGAGGCCGTTCAGGCGCGCCTGATGACGCCGAACACCATGACCGCTTGCGGTATGGCGGCCACCGACGTGCCGATGCTGGCGGCCGGTGTGGACGCCACGACCTACCGGGGCTCGCTCGCCTGCGGCGCCTGTCTGCGGGTGCAGGCAAGCCTGGGCCCGACCTCTGTCGTCGTGCAGGTGGTCGAGGTCGCCCAGGCGGGCGGCGTTCTGCTCAGCAAGGCGGCGATGGACGCCATCGCGCCGGGGGCCAGCTTGACCACGGTCGATTGGACGGTGGTGGCGTGCGACGTCCAGAACCAGCCCGTCAAGTACGCGATCAAGGACGGAAGCAACGCGGGCTATGTGGGGATCCAGATCCGAAACGCACGCTACCCGGTCACCGCGGTGGCCGCCGTCGGAACGAACATCTCGGTGCCGCTGACCCTTCAGCCCTACGGCTACTGGTCGAGCACGTCGGCCGGTGCTGGTCCGCTCACCCTGCGTCTCACCGACCTCAACGGACAATCCTTCCTGGACCCGGGGGTCAAGATCATCCCGCAGGCCGTCGAGGCGGGGCACGGACAATTCCCGCTCTGCTTCTGATTTGACCGGTACGGGCGCGCCTGCCGGCGCCCTGTCGCCTACACTGCCTGCGAGAGACCGATGTCCCTGCTCAGCACGGCGGCGATCGCGTTCATCGGGACGGTCTTCTGGCTGGCCAGTCCCGAGGCGGCCACCGCGCTGGCCGGGGCACAGCACCTCTGGCCGGTGCCCCTCATCGGCTTGGTCGCGGCGGCCAGCCAGTCGGTCGCGCTGTTGGGGCTTTTCTTCTTCGGAGAGGCGCTGCGCCGCCGGTCGGCCTGGTTCGATTGGCAGTGCGCTCGGGCCAAGACCAGCACCCGGCTTGGGCGCCCCGGCTACGCGACCGGGGCGGTGGTCTCGGCGGGGCTGCTCGGCTTTCCGCCGGTCTCGGTGACGGCGACGCTGTTGCCGGGCCTGGCGCCGCGCCCCAAACGGCTGCTGCCCGTCATGCTGATCCTCCGCTTCGTGCGCTTCACGGCCCTGGCCTGGGCGGGGGCGGCGTTGGGCGGCCGGTTGCCCTGGCACCTGTCATCGCAGGGCCTGTGGCGTCCCTGGTGAGCAGCGGGCCTGCGCCGGCGGCTGAAAATCGCGGCGCACGCGCGAAAGCAAGCCTGGCTGACGGGCGCGCACACGCGGCGCGCCCAGATTCGTCCGGCGATGAAGAACGGCGCCTACACCAAGAAGCTGCGAAAGCTGCAAGCGGACCTCTGCATGATGCAGCAATGGGTCAAACACTCGGGACATCGCGCGATCATCGTCTTCGAAGGGCGTGACACGGCAGGCAAAGGCGGCACCATCCGGGCGCTGACCGAGCGGGTGAGCCCGCGCGTCTTCCAGGTGGTCGCCCTGCCCGCGCCCTCGGATCGCGAAAAGACCCAGATGTACATCCAGCGGTACGCGCAGCACTTCCCCGCCGCCGGCGAGATCGTGGTGTTCGACCGCAGCTGGTACAACCGCGCCGGCGTCGAGCACGTGATGGGGTTTTGCAGCAAGAAGCAGTACGAAGGCTTCCTGCAGGTCTGCCCGATGTTCGAGAAGCTGGTGGTCCGCAACGGCATTCAGCTCATCAAGCTCTGGTTGGAGGTCGGGCAGGACGAACAGGAGCGGCGCATGAAGGCGCGCATCCGGGATCCCCTGCGCCAGTGGAAGCTGTCGGGGATGGACGTGCAGTCGTGGCCGCGCTGGTACGAATACTCGCGGGCGCGCGACCGGATGCTCGACGAAACGGACACCAAGCACGCGCCCTGGCACATCCTGCGCTCTGACGACAAGCGGCGCGCGCGTCTCAACTGCCTGGCCCACATCCTGAAGACCGTCCCGTGGAAGCACGTGCCCCACGAACAGATCTCTTTGCCGGCGCGCTGGACCAAGCACCGCTACGACGACCAGGCGACGCTGAAACACCGCCGCTTCGTGGCCGAGAGATTCTGAACCGGCGAGCGTGTCGGTCATCGGCTGAAAGGGGGTTCCGCCACGTTGCGATGCGGCCGGCGGACCGCAGATCCTTTCTGTCCCCGTGCAACCGAACAGAGCGCGCCTCTCACGTCCGCTTCTTCCGCTGACCCGACTGGCCGGCGTGCTGTTCGCGCTCGGCGGCTGCAAGGTCGGCCCCGACTTCGCGCGCCCGCCGGCGACCGTGACGCCGGCCTGGCACGCGGCCGCCGGTGACCCGCGCGTCACGACCCAGACAGCGGTGGACGCCCTGTGGTGGAAAGCCTTCGCGGATCCGACGCTGGACCATCTGATCCAGGTGGCGCTGGCCCAGAACCTGCCGCTGCAGATCGCGGGCCTGCGCATCTTGGAGGCACGCGCGCAGATGGCGGTCGCGACCGGCCTGCAGTTTCCCCAGACACAGCTGGCCTTCGCCAGCGCGACGTCGATTGGCCTCAGCAAGAACGCCGTCAACCTGGCCAGCGCGGTGGGCGTGCCGCAGCGCTTCGGAACCTTCGCCGTCGGGTTCGACGCCGCCTGGGAGCTGGACTTCTGGGGGAAGTACCGGCGCGGTGTGGAAGCCGAGGCGGCGAACATGCTCGCCTCGGTCGCCGACTACTACGCGGCGCTGGTTTCGCTGACCGCCGAGGTCGCCCGCACCTACGTGTCGATTCGCACCGGCGAGGTCCTGCTGGACCAGGCCCGACAAAACGCGAAGCTGCAAGAGGAGGCCTTGGGGATCGCGCAGGCGCGGTTCCAAAACGGCGCCACGTCAGAGCTGGACCCCGCCCAGGCCAGCACGCTGCTGGAGAGCACGCGCGCCACGATCCCGCAGCTCGGCATGTCGCTGCAGCAGGCGCGCAACGCGCTGGCGACGCTGCTGGGCCAGAGCACCGATGCCGTCGCCGCCCTGCTGGGCGGCCCCAAGACGATTCCCCACGCGCCCGAAAAGGTGACCGTGGGCGTGCCGGCCGAGATCTTGCGGCGGCGTCCCGACATCCGCAGCGCGGAGCTGGCGGCGGCGGCGCAGTGCGCCCGCATCGGGGTGGCCAAATCGCAGCTCTACCCCAGCTTCACGTTGCTGGGAACCATCGGCCTGCAGAGCTCGACGGTGGGAACAGCGTCGAAGAACCTGTTTTCGACCAGCGCCATCTTCTATTCGGCGGGACCCCAGATCAATTGGCCCTTCTTGAACTACGGCCGTCTGACGAACTCCGTGCGCGTCGAGGACGCGCGCTTTCAGCAACTCTTGGTCGGCTACCGGAACACGGTCCTGAAGGCGGTTCAGGAGGTCGAGGACGCGCTGACTGGTTACGTGAACGGGACGGAGGCCGCGCGCTTCGAAAAGGCCTCGGTGGACGCCGCGCAGCGCTCCGCCGACATCGCGCTGGCGCAGTACCGCGAGGGAGCCACGGATTACCAGCGCGTGGTGGACGCGCAACGGCAGCTGCTGGAGCAGCAGAACAATCTGGCCAGCGCCGGCTCGTCGGTCGCCACCAGCGTCATCGCCCTTTACAAGGCGCTGGGCGGCGGCTGGGAGATGCAGGGCGTGCCGACCGTCCCCGTCGAGACGCAGCAGGAAATGCAGCAACGAACCAACTGGGGCAACATGCTGTCGCAGCCGCCCACCGTCACCGGTGAGCAGAGCTCGACGGCGCCCGCCAGCCATTAGGAGTCCAGCCGTGGCCAAGACGACGTCGAACAAGAAGCGCTGGTTGAAGTGGGGCGGATTGGCGGCCGTCGTGGTGGTGGCGGCCTTCGTCGGCTTCAAGTTCTGGAAGAAGAAGCAGACCGCGCTGCCCGACGGGATCGCCTCGGGGAACGGCCGCATCGAGGCCAAGCTGGTCGACATCGCCGCCAAGGAGCCGCTGCGGGTCAAACAGATGATGGCCGAAGAGGGTGCGGTGGTGAAGCGCGGGCAGGTGGTGGTCCAGATGGACACGTCCACCCTGCAGTCAGAGCTGGCCACCGCGCAGGCCCAGGTTTCGGCCGCGCAGGAAAAGTTGATCGCGGCGCGGGCCGGCACCCTCAAGCAGAAGAGCGAGATCCGGCTGGCGGAGATCGAGGCCGACCGGTCGCACAACCTGCTGCAGCAGCGCGCCGGATCGCAGCGCGAGCTGGACGTCCGGCGCACGAAGGTGGAGACCACCAAGGCGTCGCTGAACGAGGCGGACGCCGAGGTGCAAACCGCCACGCGCGAGGTCGAGGCGGCGCAAGCCACGGCGGCCACCGTGCAGACGCGCATCGACGACGCGACGTTGCGGTCGCCGGTGACCGGCCGCGTGCTCTACCGGCTGGCCGAGCCGGGCGAGGTGCTGCCGGCGGGCGGCAAGGCACTGACGCTGGTGAATCTAGAGGACGTGTACATGGAGATCTTCCTGCCGTCGGAGCAGGCCGCCGACCTGAAGGTGGGCGCCGAAGGTCGGATCACCGTCGACTTCCAGCCTGACCGCGCGGTGGCCGGCTACGTCAGCTTCGTCTCGCCCGAGGCGCAGTTCACGCCCAAACAAGTCGAGACCAAGAGCGAGCGCGAAAAGCTGATGTTCCGCGTGAAGATCCAGGTCCCCAAAGAGGTGGCCAGCCAGTACATCCAGCAGATCAAGACCGGCGTGCGCGGCATGGGCTACGTGAAGGTCAAGTCCGACGCGGTCTGGCCAGCACGCCTGCAGAACCTGGCGAACCCGACGGCGGTCGGCTTGCTGACCGAATAGGGCCCAACGTGCCACCGCCCGTCGTTTCGATCCGCGACGTCACGCACAAGTACAAGCACGTCGTGGCGCTGGACGGCGTCTGCCTGGAGGTCCCGCCCGGGATCATGGTGGGCGTGGTCGGGCCGGACGGCGTCGGCAAATCGACGCTGATGGGGCTGATGGCGGGCGCCAAGAAGCTTCAGGAGGGCGCGTTCACCGTGCTGGGCGGCGACATCCGCGGCGCGGCCCACCGGCGCGCGGTCGGCCCCCGCATCGCCTACATGCCGCAAGGGCTGGGCAAGAACCTCTACCTGGAGCTGAGCGTCTACGACAACGTGGACTTCATGGCGCAGCTCTTCGGGCTGACGCCGGCGCAGCGCAAACGTCGCATCCGCGAGCTGCTGGACGCCACGGGGCTGGGAAAGTTCGCGGACCGTCCGGCCGGCAAGCTGTCGGGCGGCATGAAGCAGAAGGTCGGCTTGTGCGGCGCGCTGGTCCACGACCCGGATCTGTTGATCCTGGACGAGCCGACGACCGGGGTGGATCCGCTTTCGCGGCGGCAGTTCTGGACGCTGATCGACGACATCCGGGGCGGCCGAGCCGGAATGAGCGTGGTCATCTCGACGGCCTACATGGACGAGGCCCAGCAGTGGGACTGGATCGTCGCCATGGACGCCGGACGCGTGCTGGCGACGGGCACGCCGGCCGAGCTGATGGCGCGCACGGGCACACAGGATCTGGAGAAGTGCTTCATCGCGCTGCTCCCGGAAGAGAAGCGCAAGGGGCACAAGGAGCTGACCATTCCCCCCCGCCCCGCCGGGCAGGCCGACATCGCCATCGAGTCGCAGGGCCTCACGCGCCGATTCGGCGACTTCGTGGCGGTCGACCACGTGACGCTGTCGATCGAGCGGGGCGAGATCTTCGGGTTTTTGGGGTCGAACGGCTGCGGCAAATCCACGACCATGAAGATGCTCACCGGGCTGCTGCCGCCGTCCGAGGGAACGGCGACGCTGTTCGGCAGCTCCGTCGAGGCCGGCAGCATGGAGGTCCGCAAGAACCTGGGATACATGACCCAGGCCTTCTCGCTGTACGGCGAGCTGACGGTGCATCAGAACCTGGTGCTGCACACGCGCCTCTATCACCTGCCCCCCGACAGGTCCAAGACGCGCATCGCCGAGCTGATCGCGCGGTTCGGGCTGGAGGCGCACGTCGACGCGCTGGCGGATTCCCTGCCGATGGGCCTGCGGCAGCGCCTGTCCCTGGCGGTGGCCGTCCTTCACGAGCCGCAGATCCTGATCCTGGACGAGCCGACGTCGGGCGTGGATCCGATCGCCCGGGACAGCTTCTGGGAGCTGCTGGTCGAGCTGTCGCGCGGGCAAGGGGTCACCATCTTCGTGACCACGCACTTCATGAACGAAGGGATGCGCTGCGACCGCATCTCGCTGATGAACGCCGGCCAGGTCCTGGCTTGCGACACGCCCCAGCGTCTGATCGAGGCGCGCGGGGTGGACAGCCTCGAGGATGCGTTCATCCGCTACATGGAAGACGCTCTGCCGTCCGCGCCGACCAAGGTCAACAACGCCGTCCCGGCCGCTGACGAGCCGCCCCAAGAGCCGGCCGGCGCGGAGTCCCTGTCGCCGCTGCGGCTGCGGGTGGGACGGATGCTGGCCTACGCGCGCAACGAAGGGATGCAGATCCGGCGCGATCCGATCCGGCTGGCGTTCGCCTTCCTGGGCTCGGCCCTGCTGATGCTGGTGTTCGGGTTCGGCATCACCACGGACGTCGAACACATCCGCTACGCGTCGCTGGATCTGGATCGCTCGCCCGAGAGTCGCGTCTACCTGGAGCAGTTCGCCGGCTCGAACCGCTACTTCACAGGCACCAAGCCGGCGGCGTCGGCCGAGGACGCACTCACGCGAATGCAAGCCGACGACATCTCGGTCGTCATCGAGATCCCGCCCCGCTTCGGCAAAGACTTCCGCAAGGGAACGCCGCCCGAGGTCATGGCGCAGGTCGACGGCGCGATGACGTTCCGCGGGGATACCATCGAGCAGTACGTGCGTGGGATCCACCAGAGCACGCTGGCAAACCCCGCGACCGGGCTGCCCACGTCGGAGCCGCGCAAGTACACGGCCGACATCGAAGAGCGCTTCATGTACAACCCGTCGTTCGAGAGCATCTACTCGATCGTCCCCAGCGTACCGGCTCTGCTGCTGCTGCTGATACCCGCCATCCTGATGACGGTCAGCATCGTGCGCGAAAAAGAGCTCGGGTCGATCGTGAACTTCTACGTGACCCCCACGGCGCGGCTCGAGTACCTGCTGGGCAAGCAGCTTCCCTACCTGGCGATCGGCATGATCAACTTCGTCATCCTGACGGCGCTGGCGCTGGTGGTGTTCGGGGTGCCCATCAAGGGGAGCTTCATCATCCTGACCGTCTGCACGCTGCTGTATCTGATGGCGACGACCGGCCTCGGCATGGTGACCGCCACCTTCACCAGCAGCCAGGTGGCAGCGGTCTTCATCACCGCGCTGCTGACGATCATCCCGACCATCCAGTTCTCGGGCCTGCTGCAGCCAATCTCGACCCTCTCGGGATCGGCCGCCGTCATCGGCGCGATCTGGCCGGCCTCCTACTACATGCACTCGAGCCTGGGCGCCTACACCAAGGGGATCGGCGCTGGGCTCATGATGCAAGACATCCTCTTCATGCTGGTCTGCGTCCCGATCCTGGTGATCATCGGCGTGGCCGGCCTTCGCAAACAGGAGCGATGACGTGGGCTCCGCGACGAACATCCTCTGGCTGGGGCTGAAAGAGATCCGCAGCTTGATGAGCGACATGGTGATGGTCGTGTTCGTCATCTACGCGTTCACGCTGGGCATCTACATTCAGGCCACCGGAACCTCCAGCGAGGTGACCAACGCATCGATCGCGTTCGTCGACGAGGACGCCTCGGTGTTGTCCAAAGAGCTGTTCAACGCCTTCTACCCGCCGCGGTTTCGCATGCCGCGCCTCATCACGGCCGACGAGATCCAGCCCGAGATGGACCGCGGGCGCCTGATGTTCGTGGTCGTGCTCCCGCCGCGGTTCGAGCACGATCTGCGCGCCGGGCGAAATCCGGCGGTGCAGGTGGACGTGGACGCCACGGCGATGCAGCAGGCCGGAATCGGCGCCGGCTACATCCGCAACATCATCAACGACCGGGTCCATTCGTACCTGGCGCGGACCGACGCCGGCGCCGCGCCGCCCGTCGGCCTGGTGATCCGCAAGCTCTTCAACCCGAACAGCCAGTCTTCCTGGTTCAAGAGCGTGGTCGCGGTCATCAACCAGATCACGTTGCTGACGGTGGTGTTGACCGGCGCGGCCGTGATCCGCGAGCGTGAGCACGGCACCCTCGAGCACCTCTTGGTCATGCCGCTCACCGCGTTCGAGATCGCGATGGCCAAGGTTTGGGCCAACAGCCTGGTGATCTTGGTCGCGACCGCCGGGTCGATCCTGCTGATCGTCCACATGGCGCTCAGCGTGCCGTTCGCCGGGTCAATCTTGCTCTGGTTCGCGGGCGTGATCCTGTACCTGTTCTTCGCGACGGCGCTGGGCATCTATCTGGGGACCGTGTCGCGCTCGATGGCGCAGTTCGGCCTCTTGATCGTGCTGGTGATCGTCGTCTTGCAACTGCTCTCTGGCGGCAGCACGCCTGTCGAGAGTCAGCCCGGCTGGCTGCAGATCCTCACGTACCTCCTGCCGGCGCGCCACTTCGTCAGCTTCTCGCAGGTGATCATCTATCGGGGCGGGGGCCTGACCGCGGTCTGGCGCCAGTTCCTGATGGTGACCGGCGTGGGCCTGGCGTTCTTCGTCTACAGCCTGAGTCTCTTCCGCAAATCGATCGCCGTCACCAAGTGACGGTCAGTTTTTCCGCTCGAGAGCAGCCGTGACGGCGGCCAGCAGCCGGCTGAGGCCGGCGTCGAGATCGCGCCCCAGGTGAGCCCGCAAGGCGCGGCGGCCGCGCTGGGCCAGCACCTCGAAATCGCCGCGGGCTTGCGCGGCCTTGACGGTTCCGAACGAGTACCTCTGGCCGGGCACCATCAGGTCGGCTGGATCGTCGCAGGTGATCTGCAGGAACACGCCGCTGTTCGGCCCACCCTTGTAGGCCTGCCCGGTCGAGTGCAAAAAGCGCGGGCCGAATTCCAGGCAGGTTGCCGTGTGCGTGGCGTGAAGGACGCGATCGCGAATCGCCTGCAGCACCCGCCGGTGGTCCTCGTTCATCTCCAGGTACGCGAGCAAGGCGAAATAATCGCCCGGCCCCAGGCGGCGCAGGTGCGCGCCCAGGACACTCTCGAGGGTCACCGTCTCACCGGCGGCCGCCGACAGGGCCGCGGCGTTCACCGGATCCGTGAAGAGGCGGATGTCGTCGGCCGTCAGCAGGGCGGCCTCTTCCGGCAGTGTCCCCCGCTCCTCGTAGGCCGTGGTGAGCCGGCGCGTGGCGGTCTTGCTCGCCTCGACGTCGGGCTGATCGAAAGGGTCGATGCCCATGATGGCGCCAGCCACGGCGGTTGCCATCTCCCAGCGAAAGAACTCCTGCCCCAGGTCGTAGGGATCGTCGACGGTGACACGCACGATGGGGTGGCCGGCGCGTTCCAGCGCATTGGCCAGCGTGGCGCGCGCCGGGTCGGGTGGATCGCTCGCCAGACTCAGGAACACGAACAGGCGATCGGTGCCGTACACCCCGGGACCGTTCGTCAGCTCGTGGTCGATCGGGATGAGGCCCTTGCCGTCCTTGCCGGTCGACTCCGCGATCAGCTGCTCGAGCCAGGCGCCCAGCCCGTCGATCCCCGGCGTCGAGATGATGGTGACCTTGTCGCGTCCGAACTGCGTCCCCGCCACGCCCAGGATGGTGCCCAGCACGACGCCGGGATTCTCCTCGATCGGCACCGACGGCGTGCAGGCGTTCACCATCGCCCCGGTCCGATCCAGCAACTCGGCCACGTCGACGCCCATCGCGGCCGCCGGCACCAGGCCGAAGTCCGAGAGCACCGAGTAGCGCCCCCCGATGTTCGGCCAGCCGAAGAAGATCCGCCGGAAGTGATCCGCCTCGGCGACGTGCTGCATCTTCGAGTGCGGATCGGTGATGGCGACGAATCGATTGCCCGCCTCCTGCCGCCCGACCGCTTCGACGACCCGCTGATAGAAATACTGCTTGAAGATGTTGGGCTCCAGCGTCGCGCCGGACTTGCTGGAGACGATGAACAGGGTGCGCGAGATGTCGATGGCC
Source organism: uncultured Pseudomonadota bacterium (assembly GCA_963737345.1). Lineage (GTDB taxonomy): Bacteria > Myxococcota_A > Polyangia > Fen-1088 > Fen-1088 > JADGRB01. Next base: position 143,835 of record CAVTSM010000005.1, read on the forward strand.
GCCTCCGCGGCCTTGATCTGAGCCGGGTCGGTGGAATCCAGGATGTGCAGCTCCGGAAAGCCGGGGAGCGTGCCGAACGTCCGTCGGATCACCTCCGGGCCCAGGCTCGAGCCGCCCATTCCCAGCAAGAGCACGTGAGAGAACCCGCCGGCGCGCACGGTCTCCGCCATCTGGTGGAAGCGCTGGGCGTGGGCCAGCTGATCGTCGGTGATTCCCAGCCAGCCCAGCCACTGCCCCTCGTCGCGCCCGCTCCACAGCGACGGATCGCGCTGCCAGAGCCTTCGAACGTTCCCGGCCGCCTGCCAGTCGGCCAGCGAGCTGGCGATGGCGACGCCCATCGACGCGGGCACCGTGTAGGTGAGGCGATTGATTCGCTTCGGCCGCACCTCCTGACTCTGCTCTTCGACGGCGTCCAGCAGCTTTTCGAAGGCGGTCGCGAACAGGCGCACCCCTTCGGCCAGCAACCGATCGGTCACGTCTTGAAGGTCGATCCCCAGCTCGGTCAGCGAGGTCATCGTGTCGCGCGCTGACTCGGTGTCTTCCAGCAGGCTGGCGCGCGGGCGCCCGTGATCGCGAAAGGCGTCCAACGTGGCCGGAGGCAAAGTCGTGATGGTGTCCGGCCCTATCAACTCTTCGACATAGACGACGTCCGACGCCGCGGGATTCTTGGCGCCCGTGCTCGCCCACAAGAGTCGCTGCGTCTGCGCGCCAATGTCGGCCAGACGCCGCCAGCGCCGGCTGGAGAACACCTCGCCAAAAAAGTCGTACGCGAGCTTGGCGTTGGCGATCGCGACCCGCCCGTCGACGGAGCGAAGCAGCGCCTGCTCACGTTCGCCGGGCGAGGCCGCCAGCCGCTGGGCCACGATCGTCTCCAGCGCGCTGTCGATCCTCCCGACGAAGAAGCTGGCCGTCCCGGATACCGCTCGCGGGTCGCCGCCGGCCGCGACCAGCTGCTCGATGCCCGAGATGTATGCCTCGACCACCTCCGCGTAGGCGTGGCGATCGAACAGCAGCGTCGCGTTGACGTTGATCCCTTCGGCGATCAGCTGCTCGATGGCGGCGATTCCTTGCGGCGTCGCCGGCACCTTGATCATCGCGTTCGGACGCCCGATCTCGTTCCACAGCCGCCGCCCCTCTTCGAAGGTGGCGTCCGTGTCGTAGGCCAGCGAGGGGGCCACCTCGAGGCTGACGTAGCCGTCGCGGGCAGCGGTCCGATCGTAGACGGGGCGCAGCACGTCGGCCGCGTCTCGGATGTCCCGGATGGCCAGCCGTTCGTACAGCGTCTTGGCGTCCAGCGCCCGCGCGCCCGGCGCTTGCAGGATCTCCTGGTAGTCGGAGCCACCCGAGATCGCCTTTTCGAAGATCGACGGGTTCGACGTGACGCCGGACAGGTTGTCTTCCTCGACCAGGTCCAGCAGCTCGCCGCTGGTGATCAGGCTCCGGCGCATGTGATCCAGCCAGACCGACTGCCCGTATACGGCCAGAGCGCGCAGCGGGCTTTCGAGCGCGGTCAGCTTCGCCAGCCGGCGCACATGCCGCGCGTCGCCGCTGAAGCGGGCGTTGAGGAACGCGCGGATCAGCTCGCGCGCCAGCTCGACGCCGACCACGCGGCCGCCCAGCACCAGCACGTTCATGTCATCGTGCTCGACGCCCTGGTGGGCGGAATAGGTGTCGTGACAGAGGCCGGCGCGCACCCCTCGGATGCGGTTGGCCGCCATCGAGGCACCCACGCCGCTGCCACAAAGAAGGATCCCGCGGTCGGCCTGACCCGAGCGCACGGCGTAGCCCACCGCCTCGGCATAGTCCGTGTAGTCGACCGAGTCGCGCCCGTGCGCCCCGAGGTCGGAGACCTGGCAGCCGTCGGCGGCCAGAATGGACTTCAGGACTTCTTTCAGATCGAAGCCGGCGTGATCGGATCCGATGGCAATGCGCATGGTTCGTCTTTCTGCGAGCCCACCAGGGCTCGCGTGTGAATCGCGATCATCAGTTCTTCGTTGGTGGGGATGACCCAGGCCGTGGCCGGCCGGCGCCGGTCCGAAATGCAGGGGCCGCCGCGATCGTTCGCCGCGTCGTCCAGCTTCACCCCCAGCCAGGCGGCGTCGCGGCAGACGCGGGCCCGGATGACGGGCGTGTTCTCACCGATGCCGCCCGTGAAGACCATCGCGTCGAGGCCGCCCAGCGCCGCCGCCAGCGACCCCACCTCGCGCGTGATTCGGTAGACGAACAGATCGATGGCTTCGGCGCACGCCGGATCGGGACTGGCCAGGAGGTGGCGCATGTCACTCGACTGCCCGGAGACCCCCAGCAGCCCCGATTCCGTGTAGAGCAGCCGCTCGAGCCCGCCGGCATCCAACCCTTCGTGTTGCATGAGGTGCAGCAACACGCCCGGATCGATCGCGCCGCAGCGGGTCCCCATCAGCAAGCCGTCCAGCGCGGTGAAGCTCATGGTGGTGGCGATGCTGCGCCCGCCCGCCATCGCGCACAGGCTGGCGCCGTTGCCCAGGTGGGCGACGATCGTTCGACCGGCCGCGGCGGCCGGCGCCTGGGTCGCCAGTGCCGCGTGAACGTACTCGTACGACAGGCCGTGAAAGCCGTAACGCCGGATTCCCTGGTCCCAGTAGCGGCGCGGCAGCCCGAACGCCTGCGCGACGTGTGGCTGCCGGCGATGAAAGGCGGTGTCGAAGCAGGCCACCTGCGGGACGCCTGGCAATTCGTCGAGCACCGCCCGGATCGCGGCCAGGCTGTGCGGCTGATGCAGGGGCGCCAGCGGCACCAGCGCGTCCAGCTCGCGCAGCGCCGCCGCGTCGATCAACACGGGCGCCGAGAAGCGCACGCCGCCGTGGACGACCCGGTGTCCGACCGCGGTGATCGGCAGCGGCGCCAGCGGGCCCTGGCGCCCCCATTCCCGCAACCAGGCCAGCAGATGCTGGATGGCGCCGCCGTGGCCCAGCTGGACGCCCGCCGGCCACTCGCGCTGGACGGCGATGCCGCTGTCGTCCCAGGCGATGAAGCGGGGGCGGTTCGACAGCTCCTCCAGCCGCCCCCACAGCAGGCGCCGCGGCGGATCGCCCGCCGCGAACATCGAGAACTTCAGGCTCGAGGAGCCGGCGTTGAGGACCAGCAGCGCGCCCCGCATGTTCCGCCCCGCGGCCCGAATCAGTCGGGCCACGTCCAGTCGGTGATCTCGGGGCGGTCGGCGCCGTGCTCGTGCGCGTACTGCAGGTTGTCGACGATCGCGTTCTTCATCTCTTCTTTCAGGTGGGCCGCCTTGGCCTGCAGCCGCGGAACGCGTTCGATGACGTCGATGACCAGGTGAAAGCGCGAGGCCTCGTTCAGCATCGCCAGCTCGAAGGGGGTGTTGATGTTCCCCTTCTCCCGGTAGCCACGCACGTGCAGCCGCTCGTGCCCCGCAAAGCGGTAGGCCATCTTGTGAATCAGCCACGGGTAGCCGTGGAAGTTGAAGATGATCGGCTTGTCCACCGTGAACACGCCCTGGAAGTCGCGCGGCGACGACCCGTTCGGGTGATCCGCCTCGGGCTGCAGCTTGAAAAGATCGACCACGTTCACGAAACGCAGCTTCAAGTCGGGAACGCGCTGTCGCAGGATCGACGCCGCGGCCAGCGCCTCCATGGTCGCGACGTCGCCGCACGACGCCAGCACGACCTCGGGCTCTTCGCCGACGTCGGTGCTGGCGCGCCTCCAGATGCCGAACCCCTTCGTGCAGTGGACGACCGCCTCGTCGATGGTCGTGAACTGCAAATGCTTCTGCTTGTCGGCGACGATGACGTTGACGCAGTTGGTGCTGCGCAGGCAGCGGTCGGCCACCGCCAGCAACGTGTTGGCGTCCGGCGGCAGGTAGATACGCGTCACCGAAGGCGATTTGTTGGTGAGCAGATCGATGAAGCCCGGGTCCTGGTGCGAAAAGCCGTTGTGGTCCTGCCGCCAGACCGTCGATGACAGCAGGATGGTCTCGGACGAGACCGACGCTCGCCACTTCACGTGGTTGGACGCGATGTCCAGCCACTTGGCGTGCTGGTTCACCATCGAGTCGACGACGTGGGCGAAGGCCTCGTACGTGTGGAAGAGGCCATGGCGGCCGGTCAGCAGGTAGCCCTCCAGCCAGCCGAGCAGCGTGTGCTCGGACAGCACCTCCATGACGCGCCCGTCGCGCGCCAGCTCGCCCCCGTCGGCGTCCTCGGGCAGCATGTCGGCCATCCAGGTCTTCTTGCTGGCCTGGTAGATGGCCTGCAATCGGTTGGACGCCGTCTCGTCGGGGCCGAACACCCGGAACGTCTCCGGGTTGTTGCGCATGATGTCGCGCAGGAACTCGCCGAGCGGCTTGGTGTTCTCGTGCTGGGTCGTTCCGCGCGCCGACACCGGCACCGCGTAGTCGCGGAAGTCCGGCAGCTTCAGCTCCTTGCGCAAGAGGCCGCCATTGGCGTGCGGGTTGGCGCTCATTCGCCGCCGCCCCTTGGGAGCCAGGGCCCGCAGCTCGGGCACCACGCGCCCGGTCTGGTCGAACAGCTCCTCCGGGCGGTAGCTGCGCATCCAAGTCTCGAGCACCTTCAGGTGCGTCGGGTTGTCCCGAACGTCAGCAAACGGGACCTGGTGCGAGCGCCAGTAGCCCTCCAGCTTGTGCCCTTCCAGCTCTTTCGGCCCGGTCCACCCCTTCGGCGCGCGCAAAACGATCATGGGCCAGCGCGGCCGGGCCGGATCGTTCGCCTGCCGCGCGCGACGCTGGATCGCGCGGATCTCGTCGATGGCTCGTTCGGTCGCCTCCGCCATCCTCTGGTGCATCACCGCCGGGTCGCTCCCCTCGACGAAGAGCGGCTTGTAGCCGTAGCCCGTGAACAGCGCCTCCAGCTCCTCATGGCTGATGCGCGACAACACCGTCGGGTTGGCGATCTTGTAGCCGTTGAGGCTCAGGATCGGCAGCACCGCCCCGTCGCGGATCGGGTTGAGGAACTTGTTCGAATGCCAGGCGGTCGCCAGCGGCCCGGTCTCGGCCTCTCCGTCGCCCACCACGCAGCCGACGATCAGGTCGGGGTTGTCGAACGCCATCCCGAACGCGTGCGACAGGCTGTACCCCAGCTCGCCGCCTTCATGAATGGATCCGGGCGTCTCGGGCGTGGCGTGACTGCCGATGTGCCCCGGGAACGAGAACTGTTTGAAGAAGCGCTGCAGCCCGTCGGCGTCCTCGCTCTTGTCCGGGTAGACCTCCGAATAGGTCCCTTCCAGATAGGCCGGCCCCAGGATCCCCGGCGCGCCGTGTCCGGGACCGGCGACGAAGATCATGTCCAGATCGTGCTTCACGATCTGCCGATTGAGATGCGTCCAGACGAACGACAGCGCCGGGCTGGCGCCCCAGTGGCCAAGCAAGCGGATCTTGATGTCTTCGGTCTCGAGCGGCCTTTTCAGCAGCGGGTTGTTCTGCAGGTAGATCATCCCCACCGACAGGTAGTTGCAGGCCCGCCAAAAGGCGTGCATCAACTCCAGCTCCTTCGCCGACAGCGGCCCTTCCTTGACGCGTCCGTTGGTTGAGGAGGCCGACGCCTCCTTGGCGTGCATACCCGAATCTCTGGTCGTCGTCGTGTGTGCCACTGCAGTCCTCCCGTCAGGCTCTGTGAGTCGTCGTGCGTCCTGGCCGCCTGCGCGGTCAGATCGACGCCGATTCGTTCTCCAGCTCGTCGCCGTACTCGCCGATCGCCGCGGCGCCTTCGCAGCGTGCGCGGTGGTGGAAGGCGCGCTGTCCGTCCGACACGTTCTCGGGCTTGCCGCGCCAGGCCTTCAACGCCTCGTCCTGCAGCGCGCGGCCGTAAGAGAAGGTCAGCTTCCACGGCTTCGGCGCTTCCATCTGGTTGATGGCGGACAGGTGCTCGGTCGCCGTGACGTAGTTCTGGCCGCCCGACAGGAACACCACGCCGGGCACGGCGGCCGGGCAATGCCGCGTGAGCGCCCGCAAGGTGCTGGACGCGACCTCGTCGATCGAGGCCTGCCGGGGACAGTCCCGCCCCGGGACCACCATGTTCGGCTTCAGCAGCATCCCTTCCGGGTAGACGCGCTGATCGAACAGCGCCCGGAACACCACCTCTAGAACCCACTCGGTGACCTCGCCACAACGTTCGATCGCGTGGCGGCCCTCCATCAAAACCTCGGGCTCGACGATGGGGACCAGTCCCTCTTCCTGGCAAAGCGCGCCGTAGCGGGCCAGCGCATCGGCGTTGGCCTGCAAGCAGGCGGGCGTGGGCAGCCCGTCGTCGACGACGATGACCGCCCGCCACTTCGCGAAGCGCGCGCCCAGCTCGCTGTAGGTCTGCAGGCGCTCGCGCAAGCCATCCAGCCCCTCGGTCACGAACTCGCCGGGCGATCCCGCCAGCGGCGTCACGCCCGCGTCGACCTTGATGCCGGGAATCACCCCGGCGCGGATCAGCAGCGAGACCAGCGGCTCGCCCGCCGCGCTGTTCTGACGAATCGTTTCGTCCTGCAGGATGACGCCAGAGATGTAGTCGGCGATGCCGGGCGTGCTGAACAGCATCTCGCGGTAGTCGCGGCGGGTGTCGGCCGTCGACTCGATGCCCAGGGCCTGCAGGCGCTTGCCGAGGGTGTGCGGGGTTTCGTCGGCCGCCAGCAGCCCCTTACCGTCCTGAACCAGGGCCCACGCCGTTTCCTCGATCGTTGTCGCTGAGATCGGTGTCGTCGTCATGGTCCCGCCCCCCGCTCTCGAACCTAAGGTGGCGCGTCGGCGATGCGACAGCCTGCCGCCGGCACGGCTCGCAGAATGCGGCGGCGGCGCACGAGGCCCGCCATGGCGGCGTTGTCATCTTGACGAACACGGACGGCATGGACGAACTCGACAAGCGCATCATCCTGGCCGGCGACATCGGCGGGACCAACAGCCGGTTCGCTCTGTATGAATCCGTCGGAACGCGGGCCGCCTCGACGCCGCTGTTCGAGCGGAGCTATCCGTCGCGGTCGTATCGCGCGCTCAGCGAAATCGCGGATGAATTCCTGGGCGCGGCAGAGGTCGCGCTGGGCGGTCGCGCCGGCCGCGGCCGCGGCATCCACGCCGCTTGTCTGGCCGTGGCCGGTCCGATCGAGAACAACATCTTACGGGCCACCAACCTGCCGTGGACCATCGACGGCCGGATGCTGGCGACGCACCTGGCGATCGATCGCATCACGCTGGTGAACGATTTCGTCGCGGCGGCGCTGGGCGCGGTGGCGGTCGAGCCTCAGTGGCTCGCGCCGCTCGGCGGCACGCCCGGCGCACGGCACGGCCCGATCGCGGTGCTGGGCGCCGGCACCGGCCTGGGCGTGGCGTTTCTGGTCTGGTCGAACGGCAGCGAGCGGTACCAGGTGATTCCGTCGGAGGCCGGCCACGTCGACTTCGCGCCACGAACACCGCTGGAAGCCGGTCTGCTGCAGTTCCTGATTCACAAGTACGGGCGCGTCTCGTGCGAGCGCGTCCTGTGCGGGCGCGGGCTGGTCGATGTGTTCACGTTTCTCTCGCAAGAGCCGGCCTGCCGGGCCTTGATTCGCGCCGAAACCACGGCGGCGCTGGCCGGTGCCGGGCAAGGCCCGGATCCCGCGGCCGTCATCTCGGGGCTGGCGATGGCGGGCACGGATCCCATCTGCGAAATGTCTCTGGCGCTGTTCTGTTCGGTGCTGGGCGCCGTGGCCGGCAACCTGGCGCTGGCGATCCTGGCGACCGGTGGCGTGTACGTGGCCGGCGGCATCGCACCGCGCCTGATCCACTACCTTCAAAACGGCGTGTTTCGCGAGGCGTTCGACAGCAAGGGGCGGCTGCACACGCTGGTCGAGCACTTCCCCGCGTTCGTCGTGACCCACCCGCAGGTCGGTCTGGTTGGCGCCGCGGCCTCCGCCGCAGCGATGTGAGGGTTGCCCGGAGGAGCCGATGAAGATCAAGCTGCTGCTCGCCGACGTCGACGGGACGCTGGTCACCCGCGCCAAGCTGCTGACCCCACGCGCCCTGGATGCGCTGGCCCGACTGCGCGAGGCCGGCGTCCTCTTTGCGCTGACCAGCGGTCGGCCGCCGCGCGGGCTGGCCAAGCTGGTGACCCAGCTGAACCTGACCACGGCGCTGGCCGCGTTCAACGGCGGCGTGTACGTCAGGCCCGATCTGAAGACGGTGCTGGCGCAGCGGACCATCGCCCCGGACGTCGCGCGACAGGCCGTCGACTACCTGCTGCGCGCGGGGATGGACGTGTGGGTCTACCAGGGATGGGACTGGTTCCTGCGACGTGCCGAGGCGCCGCACGTCGCGCGCGAGAGCCAGAACGTCGGATTTCAGCCGATCGTGATCGCCGACCTCGGCACCGTGCTCGACCAGCCGATCAAGCTGGTCGGGGTCAGCGACGACCTGGCGCTGGTCGAAAGGTGCGAGCGCGAGCTGGCGGCGCGGCTTGGCACCGGCGCCTCGGCGGCGCGGTCGCAGCCCTACTTCCTGGACATCACGCACCCGGAGGCCAACAAGGGAATGGTGGTGCGCGAAGCGTCCCGCATCCTGAAGATCCCGCTGCACGAGATCGCCACCATCGGAGACATGTCGAACGACGTGCCGATGCTGACGGTGGCCGGCATGGGCATCGCGATGGGCAACGCCAGTCCGGCGGTCCGGGCCGTGGCGCGCCACGTGACAGCCTCGAACGAGGAGGACGGGTTCGCGCACGCGGTGGACACTTTCATCCTGGGGCAGCCGCCCTTCGCGCGCACCGAGCTCGGGCTGCCGCCGCGCACGCGCGGCTGTCTGTTCGGCCTCGAGGGCGTGCTCACGCAGACCATCCGCGTCGACGTCGAGGCCTGGAAGCGGCTCTTCGACGATTATCTGCGGCTGCGGGCGCGCGCGGGCCACCAGCCTTTCGTCCCCTTCGACGCCGTCGAGGATTACACGCAGCACGTTCACGGCCGCGCCGCGCAGGTGGCCATCCGATCGTTCCTGGACGCGCGCGGCATCGAGCTGCCCGACGCCACCGTCGAAGCGTTGTCCGAGAGCAAGGACCAGATACTGACCGACCTCCTCGACCAGAAGCATCCCGACGTCTACGAAGGATCGATCGAGTTCGTGCAGGCCGCCCGAAAATCGGGGCTCCGAATCGGTGTCGTCTCACCGGACGATCATTGCCAGCAGGTCTTGCGATCGGCAGGCATCGACCACCTGTTCGATGCCTGCATCGACGGCCCGTTCGCCGCCGCCAGGCGCCTGGATGCCCAACCGGCGCCCGACACCCACCTGGCCGGCGCGCTGGCGCTGGGCCTGGATTGCGACGAGATCGCGATCTTCGAGGCGGACCCGCGCGGGATCGCGGCGGGACGGGCCGGACACTTCGCGTACCTGGTCGGCGTGGACCGCGCCGGGCGGCCGCCCGACCTGCATCGGTCCGGCGCCGACCTGGTCGTCAGCGATCTGGGCAGCCTGCTCGGCGGGGCTGAGGACGAGAGGGCCGCCGCGGCGAGCGGGGCCGAGATGTCCTGGTGATCGTCGCGATCGTCAAGGCACGATGATGTTGCGGATGCACTGGAGCGTCGTCTCGATGTGAAACGTCGAGTCGCAGCAGTGCCGGTCCGCGTAGAACACATCCATCTGGTACGTGTTGCCCGAGGTGATGCCGAGCTCCGCCGCCCGCGCGTCGAGATCGACCTTGCCCGTCTCCGCGATGTGGATGCCGCCCAGGTTGATCGCCAGGTGGCCGTTGATGAACACGAACACGTCGTCGTCACCGCGGAAGTTGAAGACCTCGCCACCCCGATAGGGGAACGAGAAGTGAATCTCGGCCGTGAAGTCATGGTTGTGGTCCGCGTACGGGTCGACAAGGCCCATCTTGTCGATCGGGAAGAACTTGTCGTTGTCGTAAACGAACACGCCGGCGCGCGTGGGGTCCGGGGTCAGGGGAATCGTGACGTCGACATGCACGTTGACGCCGTCGACGTCGCGGTACCACTGATCGAAGTTGCTCTGGCCGGTCGTCGTCGGCGTCATCCCATTCGAGCCTGGGGCATAAACGGGCTTCGAATCCGGGCCCAGCATCGACGCGACGATGACGCGATCATCGACGACGGCCTGTTCGAAATCGGGGTGCTTGGGTTGGTTGTCCTGCACGCCGCCCCGGAAGTCGCGCACGGCGATTCGCAGCTGTTGGTCGCAGTTGTTCGCCGCGTCGCCGGGCGTCTGAATGGTGCCGTCCTGGGGTGGCCGCCCCTGTGTTCCACCGGTGCTGGAACCGCGTCCACCCGTCGTGCTCACGCCACCGCCGGTGCCCCCGCTTTCACCGCTGGTGCCGCTCTGCTTGACCCCTGCACAGCCCAGCCCCACGCCCAGAATGACCATCAGATGGAGCCGCGTGCGCTGAAACCTCATCGCCGAACTCTAGCATCCGCGGGCGACGTACCGAACCGCCAGCCGGTGGCGGCGGCCCGCCGGCAGGGTGATGCGGCGGGCGCCGATCGCGCCGGTTTCGACGCACACGAACCGGCACCACGCGTCGGGGGCCAGATCGGACAGCGTCGCGGTCTTGCCGGCCGCCGGATTCCAGACCACCGTCGAACGCGCGCCCGTGCTTTCGATTCGCAGCGCCCGCCCGGCGGCCGGATCGCGCAGCGTCACCGGCCCGGAGCCGTCGTAAACCCGGTCGACCTCGCCGGCGATACGCAGCGGCGCGGAAGCGTCTTGCCGGGTGACGCCGCCGGCGACCTTGTCGACGTAGTCGTGTCCCGTCAGCCCTTCGATCGCGACGTCCGCGACGTTCGAGATCGCGAAGTAAGTGTGTAGCGCGACCTCGAAGGAAAACTCGTCCGGCCCCGTGTTCGTCACCTCGAACGCGAGCGACAGCTCCGCGCCGACCGTGACGGTCAAGCGGGCTTCGAAGCGATGCGGGAAAAGCAGGGCCGTGGCGTCGTCGTCGGCCAGCGTCAGCTCGACGGCGATTGCGCCGCTCTCCTCGCGCGCGCCGGAAAAACGCCAAACGCGCGTGCGCGCAAAGCCGTGCGCCGGAAAGCCCGGGGCGGTGGCGTGCGGCCCGAACCAGGGGAAGCAGACCGGGATTCCGCCGCGCAATGCCGCGCCCGCCGCCCACCGGGCCCGCTCGCTGACCCAGAGCCAGTCGTGCCCGCCGCGCGGGACGAAGCTCAGGACCTGCGCGCCCTGAAGGGCGATCGCGGCCGTCGACGAGGCGGTCTCGACCTCGACAACGTCGAGGCCTTGGCGGACACTCGGGTCCCAGCGCGGAAGCATGGCGGCAGACTCTACCGTGGAGCTCGCCGGCCGGGCACTTGAACGAGTTCGCGAATTTCGTGCCCTTTTCGGTGGGAAAACCCTCGCGAAGCGAGATAGTCAAGCAAAGGACCATTTTTCCATGCGCCTAAAATCCCGACGACTCAGGCTCCCCGCACAGGGCAGATGGTCGCTTGTCATGCTTGCCTGCCTGATGACGGCCGGCTGCGCGTCCAATGCGGCTGGCACCTCCGGTAAAGGTGGAGGCAACGGCACCGGCGGCGCGGCCAGCGGCGGAGCCGCGGGCGGGAGCACCGGCGGCAGCGGCGTGGGAACGGGTGGGTCCGGGACCGGCGGGGCGGCGACAGGCGGCAGCACCGACGCGTCCGGCGGGACATCCGGCGGTGCGGGACAGGGGGGCGGGCCGGGAGCCACGACCGGTGCCGGCGGGAGCCAGACCGGCGGCAGCGGCGTGGCCGGTTCGAACGGGGGCGCCGGGAATGGCGACTCAGGCCCCAAGCCTCTGCAGCAGCTTCAAAGCGACTACGTGGACATGCGCTTCGGCATGTTCATGCACTTCGGCATTCTCACCTTCTGCGGATCGCAACCGGGCGATCCCTGCACGGGCAGGTGGGCGCAGGCCAACCTGGCCATCGAAAACTTCGCCCCGTCCGCCAAGTACGACCCCACACAGTGGGCGGACACCGCGGTTGCGGCCCACATGAAGTTCGGCGTGCTCACCACCAAGCATCACGACGGATTCGCGCTGTGGCCCAGCGCGGCCAGCAATTTCAACGTCGGCCACATCCCGTGGAAGAACGGCCAGGGCGACGTCGTCAAGGACTACGTCGCCGCGTTTCGGGCCAAGGGACTGGCCCCTGGCCTCTACTATTCAATCTTCGACAGCACGGCGGGGGTCGGGAACGCCCCAGCCAACATCACCACCGCGCAGATGCAGTACGTGACGAAGCAGATCACGGAGCTGCTCACCAACTACGGGCCGATTCCGATCCTGGTCATCGACGGCTGGTCGTGGAAGATGGGCCACAACAAGGTCGCCTACCAGACCATCCACGACCTGGTGAAGTCGCTGCAGCCGAACTGCCTGCTCACCGACCACACGCACCTCGTCGATCCCTGGGAGGTCGACATCGTCAACTTCGAGGAGCCGGCCGGAGCGTTCGCGCCGGCCAGCAACACCTACGCTGCCGCGCAGGAAACGAAGATCAACGGCGGCGGCGGCAACGACTGGTTCTGGGCGCCCAACGTCGGAAACCTGCTGAGCGTCTCGACCATCGTCGACGGTCACCTCAAGAAGCTCGAGCCGGCCTACACCAGCTTCGTTCTCAACTGCCCGCCCAACCGCGACGGCTTGATTGACGCGTCGATGGTGTCCGTGCTCAAGCAGGTGGGCGCCACCTGGAGTCCCAACATGAGCCGGCCCCCGCTGCCGATGCAGGCCCGGCTCATCGAGCACCCTTACACGCCCGTCGCGGCCACGGCGACCAGCGGCACCGCCGGAAACGCGATCGACGGCATCAACGACACCGCCACGCACACGTTGTGGCAGCCGTCGGGGGCCCTGCCGCAATCGGTGACTCTGGACCTGGGCATGGCCCGCCCCGACGTCGGCATGCTGAGCTACGTTCCCCAATACTCGGGCGGCAAAGGTGTCACCACCGGGAACATCACCAGCTACGGCATCCTCGTCAGCACCGACGGAACCACCTTCACGGAAGCGACGATGGGGACCTGGCCGGCCGACGGCAAGCTACACACAGCCGTTTTCGGCCCCGTTGCGGCGCGGTACGTGCGGCTGGAAGTGCGGGCGGCGAACGGCGGAGCGGCGGTCGTCACCGACGTCACCGTCGGTGCAAATCGATGACGGCGGTGAATCCCGCCTCAAGAACCGCTGGGCCAGACGATCTGGATGCCGTTGATCGGCGCGCGAGATGGACTCCCGGTTCCCGGGGTGGCCGTCAGGGTGAAGCTCGCGCCGCTGACCTTGCGTAACACGACGTAGTCGCCGGACACGCCCGCCATCCCCTGCTTGAAGCCGGAATACGGCGTCGAGGGGCCGGTCTGGGAAAGGCTGAGGGCGGTGCTGCCGATCGCGTACTGGTACGTGCGGGTTGTCGCGTCCGAGACGTCGCCGTAACCATAGACGTAGACGTCGTAGCCGCCCGTGATCGCGGCGGGTAGACCGCTCACCTTGACGGTCGCGGGCGAGCTGGACGACACCGGGTCGAGGTAGCCGTTCATCATGCGTACGTCCCCCGGCGCGTCCGTGAATGCATTGGTCCATTCGCCGGACTGCCCGTTCGCCGCCGGAGAGTTCCAGGTGACGGTCGCGCTGGTCACGCCCGCGTCCGAGGCGCGCAGGTTTGCCAGCGTGCCACTCGGGCCTTGGGCGACGTTCCAGTTGATCGCCGGCTTGACCCCGGCTGTTTCGGTGGCCGCCATTGCCGGGGCGGGCACCAAGGCGGCGCCGCCGGTGCCGTTCGTGGGTGGCCGGCCGCCGACGAAATCGATGCTGACGATCATCTGTTCGAGACCACCCGCCCCGCCCTGCCCGGCCGTCCCACCGGCGACCCCGCCGGTCGACGAGCCCCCCGCACCCGCGGCACCGGCACCGCCCCGACCGCCGGTGGGCACACCGCCGCCCGTACCCACCACGCCGCCGCTGCTGGTGCCGCCGGAACCGAGGCCGCCGCCGACACCCCCGGTGGACGTGGGGCTCGTTCCCCCCGCACCAGGGCCTGCGCCGCTACCGCCCCTCCCCGCGCTACCGCCTGTCCCGCCAGCGGCGCCCGCCGCGCCGACGGTTCCCCCGCTTGCCGTCCCGGTCCCGCCCGAAGAGGAACCGTCCGCGCCGGAGGCGGCGCCGCCCAATCCGTCGGCGAACGGCTCGGTGGGAGTCTCCATGCCGCGGTTCGCGCACCCGACGAACCCCACGCCCGGCGCGAGCAGCAACAGGATCGGCAAACGGCCGAAGGTGGTCTTCATCAGGGGCATTCCGTTTTCCATACAGGCAACGAACGCGCCGGTTCCGAGGAAGTCAGGGCCACACGTTCGCCCGTTTCATCAATCGGCAAACTCGCCCATGGGTAAAGGCCTTCGTGGAACGACGACCTGTCGGAGAAGGTCGCAGAAAGTGGGCGCTCCTCCTTCGTCGGCCGCCAGGCGCGGTTCCCTGCCGAACAGGTCGTGTCGCAGATGTCGTCCATTCGCGGGTCGCATGCGTCGCCCGTCGACGTGCCGGCCGCGCAATTGGGCGTGCCGCCGTCGGGCGTCGTGTTCGTACCTGCGTCGGGCGGGGGGCACACCCCGGTCTGGCAGGCGTACTGGCCGCTCGCCAGACAGGCGCATTCGACACGGAGACCGCCGCGGTTGCACGCACCTTCGCAGGTCTCGCCCGCCGTGCACGCCTCCATGGCCCGGCAAGCGGCAGCGCCGGGTGCTCCACCCGGTCCACCATGCCCGCCGGCGGCGCCGCCCCGGCCACCCGAGCCGCCCGCCGCCCCGGCGCCGCCGTGACCGCCGGTGGCGTGGCCGGCCGCGCCGCCCGTGGCCGCCGCCCCGGCGCCCGCGCCCCCGGGCATTCCGCCGGCGCTGGCCGGTGCGCCGCCTGCGCCCGCCGTGCCGCCGCCCGAGCCGCTCAGAGCGCCGGCGCCGGCACCGGCGCTCCCGCCAGTCGCTCGCCGCCGGTCCCCGAGTGCCCGGCCGCGCTACTCGCGCCGCCTTGACCGGAAGCTCCTCCGCTTGCGCCGCTTCCGGAGCCGCCGCAACCGACCAGACCAACCACGAACAAAGCACACGCCGAGACAGTTGCGCAGTTGCCTTGATTCAGGCGCCTGCGGCGACGGGAGCAACGGTGTGTTCGCCGGTAAGGGACTCGAACTGCTGCCGCCAGGCCGGCCAGACGTGCAACACGTCCGCCGAGTGCTGCGGCCTCACACCTTGCGTGCCGGATTCGACTGGCGCGCTGCATTGTCTGGCGCCCAAGCCGGACGGCGGCATCGCGTGTTCCGCGGCGGGCGGCGCCTGCACCGCGACCGGCGACTGCTGCACCGGAATGGTCTGCAACGTCACGCCGGGATTGGGACGCGGGACGTGGGGGGCTCCTCCGTCGTCGGGAGCCGGCGGCTCCGGTGGGGGCGCGGACGCCGGTGTCTGCGCGCTTTACGGACAGGCCTGCAACGCCGCGACCCCCTGCTGCAACAACGTGCAGTGCACGTATTCTCCGACGAACAGCGCGTGCGACGGCAACACCGGCTGCACCTGCTACAACCCGATCACGATCGGGTTCGTGGGCGGTCCCTAGGGCGATCGAGAGTCGGCCGCCCCCGACCCGCCCGAAGGCGGCCCAGAGCCGGCGGCAAGGTCGTCGCGCCGGCGTAGTAGGCTGTCGGTCCATGAGCACCGAACTCGTCCAGGCGCCGCCTCCACCTCCGGCGGCGCCTTCCACCTTCTTCCGACGGCACCGATGGAAGATCATCCTGTTCGGATTCGTGGCCGCCATCGTGAGCGTCGCCGCGCTGTGGACTGCCGTCATGCTCGCCTACAGCTATTCCGACGGTGATCGCATCGGATACGTGCAGAAGTTTTCGCACCGGGGATGGGTCTGCGCCACCTGGGAGGGTGAGCTGGCCATGACGCCCGTCCCCGGGTCAGCGCCCGAAATCTTCCGCTTCACGGTCCGCGACCCGTCCATCGTGAAGCGCGTTCAGGCGGCGGAAGGGCGGAAGGTGGTGCTGCACTACAAAGAGAAGCGGGGCATCCCCAGCTCGTGCTTCGGCGACACGCGCTACTTCATCCACGACGTGCGCGCGTTGGATCCGTAGTCCTCCGTCAAGCGCCAAGACGCCGGCAGGCCAGGAGCTGATCGAGAGCGGGATCGACGATTGCCCGGCGCGCGTCAACCGGTAGAGCTATTTCAGCTCGTGGACCATCACGAACGCACCCTTCTTGTTCGCCACCACGATGTCAGCCAGCCCATCGCCGGTCACGTCGCCCGCCACCACCTGGGTGCCGACGCCCGATGCGTCGTCGATGAGGTGCGGCACGAAGCTGGCTCCGCCCGCCCCGCGCACCAACTGAAACCAGTAGATTCGGGCCGGGGCGGCGAAGTCCGGGTTGCCGCCCGGGACATGACCCCAGAACCTCTCACCGGTGACGATGTCTGGCAGCCCGTCGCCGTCGATGTCGGACAGGGCCAGCGCGTGCGGCTCATGCAGGGCGACGGTGCTGGCCGTCTCGTCCTGCGGCACGATGACATGCTGGACGAAGGCCGTCCCGCCCTTGCCGTCGGCCTGTTGTTCGTACCAGGCGAGGCCCGAGCCGTGCGCCGCCAGCGAGGTGATCACGTCGGCGTCGCCGTCGCCGTCGACGTCGACCGTGAGCATCTGGGCGCCACCGGAGCCAAATGACTGCGGCCGTCGCGGCCACGGGGGATCTTGCAGCAGTGACGCCGGCTGTTGCCACCAGGCGGTCGCTTCCAGGACGTCGGGCCGGCCGTCTCCGTCGAGATCCCCGACCCCGAGACCATGCGTAAACGGCCCGAAACCCTCGGGAGGTGACAGCGGGTGGAAGGTCCACGGTTCGTTCGGCCGTGCTGGATCCGGGACCGCCCAGCCGAGATATCCGGCCGTGCTGAACACCAGCTCGCTCAGGCCGTCGCCGGTGAGGTCGGTAAAGGCCGGTGACTCGTCATCGACCGCCGGCGCGACGAGGTGCCGTTCCCATGCCGCGTCTGATGTGCCGGCTGTCTGCGCGGCGCCCGGGTTTCGCAGCCAAGAGGCCGCCTGCCCGGGAAACCCAACCTGCAACACATCGTCCCAGCCATCGCCGTCGAAGTCGTGCACGAACATGAAGAAGCAGTCGGAGTATCCCTTGGGGTCGAAAGCCACCGGCGGGTAAAGCTGGTGTCGCACGGCAAAGGTCGGCCCTTGGTACCAAAACGGCCCGGCCACGACGTCGCGTGCTCCATCGCGGTTGAAGTCGCCAAACGTCGCGCCTTCGCAGGTGAAGTCAGCGCTCAGCGTGAGCTTCCGGAAAGAATGCCGCGCCTGCAGCGCGTCCCCGCCATCGATGCCGCCCCCATCCACGGCGGCGCCGTCCCGTCCGCGCACCCCCGCGCCACCACAGCCCGCGCCGATCGCGACGCCGGCGAACAACAGGAAGACCCGCGCGATTCGCGCCGCTGCCAAGACGGCACTGAGTTCTTTCAGGGCAGCCCCGCCAGTCCGCCGGGCGCGGTCTGAATGAGATCGGAGGGATAGGTCGTCGAGTCGCAAGGCCGGGCGCTTCCTGCCCACCAGTATAAGTGCGAGGACACCATACGCGTGGATGGCGCTCCGCAGCACACAGGAGAGCGCTCGCGCCAAGCGCGTGGTTTACGCAGCTCTTGACTGGGACTACCCTGGACACGGGCTCGCTGTGGGTTGCTCGGCCTTCGCGATTGCGGCGTGTGTGTCGCGGCGTGTGTGTCGGGCGTATGTGTCGACCGACCGGAAAGGACCTCACATGAGCAAGTCGGCGCGGTGGTGTGGTCGCACGTTGACTCTGTCGTTGATCGCCGCGGGTTGTGCGTCCTCCCCGGGGAGCTCGACTCAGACGCCGGACGGGGGCGCGGCGGGCCGCACCACGCTCGGAACGGGGGGCCTGGCGGGCGCCGGCGATCGGCCGGGAACCGGTGGCGTGGCAGGGACGGCAGGACGCGGGGGCAACGGTGGCACGATCGGGACGGGCGGCACGGGAGTGGGTGGCACGGGAACGGGCGGCGTCATTTCCAATCCCGGCGCCTTCCTGGGCGGTTTCTTTCCACTGGCGGTGGATGGCCCGCAGCCGACCGACTTCGCCAATTCGACGGATTGCTCGCCAACCCCCGCCAAGGGCGACTACGGCGGTTGGAAGAGCTGCGGAATCAACACCATCGCGCGCGGTCCCGATTGCTCGGATGACAAGTGCCCGGACGCGCTCGACACCCGCGTGACCGCCGCCGGCCTGCACATGCTGCGCGCGCCACTGGCGGATCCCGCGGCCGACGCGGCCAAGCACGTGGCCGACGGGCTGCTTCTGGCCTGGGCGCAGATGGACGAGCCCGACGCCAACGGCGGCCTGACCGGCAACATATCCGCGCTGCACACCCGGTATGCGACCCTGACGGCGGTCGCCAAGCACCCGCCCATCTATCTGAACGTCGGCGGGTCGGATCTGTTGATCACGAAGCAGCCGTACGCGATGGCGTTCGGCAACGCCGACTGGCTTGCCGACGACATCTATCCGGTCTCCGGGTTTCTCGACGACAGCTTGATGCGCGGCGATCTGACGCTGGTCGGACGGGTGCTGGATCGGTTTCAAGAGACGGCCCCGGGGAAGCCGCGCTTCGCCTGGATCGAGACCAACAACATTCTTGGCATGGCCGATCCCACACCGGCGCAGGTGCGTGCGGAGATCTGGATCGCGATCATTCACGGCGCGCGCGGCATTCTGTATTTCCAGGAGCAGGTCGAGCCGACCTTCGACTTGCTGAGCACGACCGGCGCCGTTCGCGCGGAGATGGGCCGCCAGCACGCGACCATCACCCAGCTGGCGCCGATCATTCAGGGAGAGATCGATCCTGCCGGCGCCGGAGCGTCCGGACCGAGCGCGCTGGAGATCGGCTGGCGGAGCAGCGCCGGGGGAACCTACGTGTTCGCGGTGAACCCGACCGGCACCGCTCGCAACGCCCAAGCGCTGGCGCTCACGGGAGCCGGCGCCGGACCAGTGACCGTCTTCGGCGAGTCGCGCACGCTGACGCCCAGCGCCGCCACGATCACCGACGACTTCCCCGCGTACGGGCTGCACATCTACGTGGTGCCGAAAGGCATGTAGCGTCACCGTCGCGAGCTGGACCGCCTGCGCGCGGTTGGGGTAAACAGGACCCCCAGGGCTGCCTGCGGTGAAGGCTCTCCGCGGCTTGCCCTGCGAGATAGGATTTTCATGAGAACGCTCCTGCCGACGGTCCCTTTTGTCGCGCTGCTGCTGGCCTTCTCTCTGATTGGTTGCGGGTCGGGAGACGAACCGGCGGGAATGGGCGAGGGTGGATCCGGGAAAGGCGGCGCCGCCAGCGGCGGCAGCAACGAAGCCGGCCGCGGCGGCACCGGCTCGCCAGCCAGCGGCGGTACGGCGGGCGGCGCGCAGCAACCCGGGACGGGCGGCGGCGCATCCGGCGGCCAAGTCGGGACGGGCGGGACCGCGCCAGGCAACGGCGGGACGCCGGGGGCCGGCGGCGACATGGGCGGGCACGGCGGCGGCGGTAACCCGGCGGGCGGCGGCTCGACGGGCAGCGGCTCCGGCGGCGCGTCCGCTCACGTCGGATTTTACGTCGACGGCCGATACCTGCGGGACAAGTGCGGCGAAAAAGTGGTGCTGCGCGGCATCAACGAGATGGTGATCTACACCGACTCCAAGGACGGCACCCCGTTCTTCACGGAGATGGCCAGGACGGGCGCCAACAGCGTCCGCATCACCTGGAACACCAGCGGCGCGCCAGCCAAGCTGGACGCGGCGATGAAGAATGCCATCGCCGCCCAGATGATCCCCATGCCCGTCCTGAACGACGCGACCGGTGATCTGACCAGGCTGAACACCGAGGTCAACTACTGGGTCCGGTCCGACGTGGTGGCCGTCATCCAGAAGTACCAGGACAAGGCGCTCGTCAACATCGGCAACGAGGTCGGCGACGGATCGGTGACCGAGTCGCAGTTCCTCAGCGCGTACACCAGCGCCATCACCACCCTGCGCAAGGCCGGCATCCACACGCCGCTGGTGATCGACGGGTCGCAATGGGGTCAGAACATCGACATCCTGCAGGCAACCGCGCCCATGCTGACCAGCGTCGACCCCGATCACAACATCATCTACTCGGTGCACATGTACTGGACCGATCCGAACGGCACGCGCGTGATGAGCGAAATCAGCCAATCGGTGACCCAGAACCTCCCCCTCATCGTCGGCGAATTCGCGCAGCACGCAGTCGCCGGCTGCAGCTCGGCGCCATTCGCGTACAAGACCTTGCTGTCAGTCGCGCAGCAGAACGACATCGGGTACCTGCCCTGGTCCTGGGGCGGCGCGAAGAACAACGACTGCAAGTCCGACCAACCCTTCGACATGAGCAGCGACGGTACCTACAACGCCCTGCAAGGGTGGGGCAAAGAGGTCGCGCTCAGCGACATGAACAGCATCATGAACACCAGCAAGCGGTCGCACTACATGACCGCCGGCGCGTGTAACTGAACCAGCGCGCCCAGCCGCGACGGTCACGGCAGCAGGAGCGACGCCTGTCGCTGTCGATCGGAACGGCGGGCGGCTCGGTCGGCCGTTTTTGAGCCTCACCACTCGCCAGCAGGCGCGATTGGCACGGTCCGTCAGCCGGATATCCGGTCAGGTGACTTGACAGCGCGACCGCGTGGTCGGTACCGTCCCCGTGCTCGGCCCCCCCTGATGCACGCAGACCCTACGATTCAGGCGGATGGCAACAGCGACGTTGGGGCGCGATTGAGGCGAGCGAGCGAAACGGAGAGATCAATGAGCCATCGTCAAATGAAGAATCGGACCCGGGTGTGGGCAGCCGCGTGCATGGCCCTCATGGCGCTCGGGTGTAAGAAGAGCTCTTCGTCCGGCGAAGGCGCCAGCTCTAGCCAGGCGGTCACCATCAACGTCGCCGACGTGGGCGGCGGGCTGGTGCTGCTTCAGGAGGCGATCAACAAGTACAAGGCCCAGCACCCCACGGCCGTCGACAAGTTCACCTTCACGAAGGCGCCCGCGCCTGAGCTCCCCGGCAAGTTGAAGGCCATGCAGGCCGCCGGCCGCAGCGACATCGACCTGGTGCTCGGCGGGACCGACATTCTGGCCACCGGGAATGATCAAGGTCTGTGGACCAACATCTTGCCCGACCATGCCGACAAGTTCCCGGGCGTTCTCGACAACTACCTGCCGCGGGCGCGCGACATGGAGACGCTGGCGCAGGGCAACGCTCTGGCCGTCGTTTTCATGCCTTCTGGCCCGCTCCTCGAGTACAACCCGGCCAAGGTCGACAAGGCCCCGAAGACTCCGGCTGAGTTGTTGGCCTGGGCCAAGGCGCACCCCAAGCGGTTCATTTATGCACGGCCCCGAAACTCCGGGCCCGGCCGCACCTTCATGATGGGTCTGCCTTACCTGCTGGGAGACCGTGACCCGCGCGACCCGCTCAAAGGCTGGGACAAGACCTGGGCGTACTTGAAAGAGCTCGGCAACTACGTCGAGTACTACCCGACGGGAACTGGAGCTCTCATGAAAGAGATGGGAGAAGGCGCGCGAGACCTGACCGTCACCGTCACCGGCTGGGACATCAACCCGCGCGCCATGGGCATCGTGCCCAAGGACTACAAGGTCGCCCGCTTCGATCACATGACCTGGGTGAACGACACGCAATACCTCATGGTCCCGAAGGGCGTTTCCCCCGAGAAGCTGGCGGTGGTTCTGGACGTGATCAAGTTCGTGCTGGAGCCCGCGCAGCAGGCCCTCACCTGGGACAAGGGTTATTTCTACCCGGGCCCGGCCGTGAAGGACGTTCCGCTCTCGATGGCCCCGGCGGAGAGCCAGGCGGTGATCAAGGAGTTCGGCCGCCCCGAATACGACGAGTGGATCGCCGGGGCTCCGCACGTGCGACCGCTGGACAACAAGCCGATGGTCGCCGCTTACGACAAGTGGGATGCTGAAATCGGTGCTCAAAAGCAACACTAACGCAATGGCTTTGCAGGGCCACAATGCGGCCGCGCCGATCGCCGGCGCGGCCGCGGATTTCAATGAGCTGCGCCTGGTCGGGGTCACCCGCCGGTTCGGAACCGCAGACAGCGGACACTTTGCGGCGTTGAAAGAACTGTCCCTGGTCGTTCGCCGGGGCGAGTTCATCGCTCTGCTCGGGCCGTCGGGCTGCGGCAAGTCGACGGCCCTGAACTGCATCGCCGGGTTGCTCCCGGTCTCGAGCGGCAGCATCTGGCTGGACGAGCGACGCATCGACCTCTTGCCGCCCGAGGCGCGCGGGTTCGGGATGGTGTTCCAGAACTACGCGCTCTTCCCGCACATGAGCGTTCGGCGCAACGTGGGCTTCGGCCTGCTGATGCGCCGGGTTCCCCCCGACGAGCTCCGCGCCCGTGTGGATCGGGCGCTGTCGCTCGTGCAACTGGAGTCTCAGGCGGAAAAGTTGCCCGGGCAGCTTTCCGGCGGGCAGCAGCAGCGCGTCGCCATCGCGCGCGCGATCGTCATCGAGCCGCCGCTGGTCTTGATGGACGAGCCTCTCTCCAACTTGGACGCCAAGCTGCGGCTGGAGACCCGCGCCGAAATCCGGCGCATCCATCGCGAGCTCGGGCGCACCACCATCTACGTCACCCACGATCAGGACGAGGCGTTGTCGCTGGCCGACCGAATCGTGGTGCTTCGTGCCGGGGAGGCGGAACAGATCGCGCCGCCGCACGAGGTCTACGCCCAGCCGGCCACCTTGCAGGTGGCGCGTTTCATGGGCTACCGAAACGTCGTCGAATTCGATGCGCAGCTGGCGACGAATGGCCGGCAGGTCTCCCTGCGCCGCGGCGATCTGCACATCACCGGAACGGCGCGGCAGCCGGTTCAGGCCGGCCGCGTTCTGGCGGCCATCCGACCCGACGACATCGTCATCGCGGACCGCGCCACGCCCGGCACGATTCCCGGCACCGCCACCAATGTCGAGTACTGCGGCCGCGAGTCGCTGGTCGACGTGGTCGTGGCCGAGGGCATCTCGCTCCACGTCCGCACCAGCGCGCCGGTGGTCGGGGGCGATGTCGTGCGGCTTCAATTTCCGCCCGGCCGCGTGTTGGTTTATCCGCTCGAGAGCTGACCGCCGCGCATGGCCACCAGCACCATTCAGACGTCGGCCGCCATGGTCGCGCCGCACCAGCGACGTATCGATCCGGTGTACGTGCTGCTGCTACCGGCGACCATTTTCATGCTGCTGGCGTTCATCTACCCGTTCCTCTACGGGTTGATCTTGTCGTTCCAGCCTCGCGAGGGTGGCGCGCTGGCGAACTACAGCCAGTTCTTCTCCATCGATCGGTTGTGGCACACCGTTCCGACCACACTGGCGCTCGCCGTCCCGGCCACCCTCATCAATCTGGGCCTGGCCATCCCGCTGGCCTATCATCTGCGCGCGAAATCCCGGTTTCAAACCCGGATCACGGCCATTCTGGTCGTGCCCATCACGCTCGGAACCGTCCTCATCGCGGACGGGATGCTGACGTACCTCGGTCCAAAGGGCTGGCTGTCGCAGTTCCTGCAACTGCTGAACCTCGCCGACGAGCCGGTCCGTCTGACGCACAACTTCACCGGCGTGTTGATCTCGCTGATCGTGTCGGGCTTCCCCTTCGTGTTCCTCCTGGTGCTGTCGTACATCACCGGCATCGATCCAACGCTGGCCCGCGCGGCCGCGACGCTGGGCGCGAACCCGTGGAACCAATTCCGCCAGGTGTATCTGCCCCTGCTGGCGCCCGGGATCGCCATGGCTTTTTGCCTGGCCTTCGTGCAGGCGTTTTCGGTATTTCCTTCGGCGGTTCTTCTGGGCGCTCCGGCCGGACCTACGCGCGTCATCTCCATCGCCGCGTACGAAGCGGCCTTCGAGCAGTACGACTACCCGCTCGCGTCCTGCATCGCGATGGTGATGGGTTTCGTGCAGCTGGTCGTGGTCGGGGCGGCCTTTGGGCTGCGCCGCATCTTTTACCGCGGGCCGATGGTGGCAGGTAAGGGATGACCGACGAAACTGAAGGCACTTGGGAGCGGCGGCGCCGGGTTGGTTACTCGGCGCTCGTGAAGGCGGTGATGGCCATCATCGTCGCCAACGTGGGGCTGCTGATTCTTGCGGTGGCCGTGAACTCTTTCGGCAAGCGGTGGCTGGGGACCTGGCTGCCGGACGGGTGGACGCTGTCCTGGTACGCCTCGGCCTACAGAGAGTTTCAGCTGGATTCCGTGCTGCTGGTGACCGCCGAGGTCGTGTTGGCCGTGGTGCTGTTCTCTCTGTTGTTCGGGGTCCCGGCCGCTTATGTGTTGGCCCGGCGCGAATTTCCGGGGAAGCGACTGATCACGTTGCTGTTTCTGGTGCCGCTGATGGTCCCGCCCATCACCTATGGAATTCCTCTGGCGACCGTGATGTACAAGGCCGGTATCGGCGGGACGCTCCCGGGCGTGGTGCTGGCCAACATGATTCCCACCGTCCCGTTCGTCATCCTGGTCATGACGCCGTTCATCGAGCAAATCGATCCCAACCTCGAGTCGGCCGCGCGCGTCTTCGGCGCCGGCGTGGGACGGATGTTCATTCACGTGCTGGTGCCGTTGTTGGCTCCCGGCATCCTGGCGGCCGCGGTGCTGGTCCTGGTCCGGTCGATGGCGATGTTCGAGCTCACGTTCTTGACGGCCGGGCCAGGCTCCCAAACCCTGGTGGTGGCGCTCTACTACGCGGTGTTCGCGGCCGGTGTTCGGGCCCCCCAGTCGGTCGACGCGATGGCGATGATGTACATGATCTCGACGCTGGTGTGGCTGGCGGTGGCGCTTCGTTTCGTGAATCCAACGCAGCTCGTCTCACGCGTCAAAGAGCAGCCACCGCACCGGTAAGGCCAGCCGATCGCTCGAGCTACCGCGGCCTGTCTGCACGACGGCCGCAACGGCTCAGATAGCCTCCGGCCCGGGCGGACCCATGTTCAAGGGTAAAGGAAGGAGGAGTCACATGACGACTCGTTGGATGGTGGTTGTGGGCATCGGTTCGGCGTTGGCGATGGGGAGCGTGGGGACCGTCCGCGCGGCGACGGGCGTGGCCACCACGGCCGGGGAGCAATGTCGCATTGCGCAGACGTATCGCATCTCGGGCGTGAAGCCGTACAAAGTCATAGACCACACTGTCCCGACGCTCGAGGAGGCGAGAATGGAGGGCGTGGTGTTGCGCGTCGACGCCCAACCAGGGCTCACGCAAGAATGGCTGCAGGGGTCCTTTGAAAAGATCGTCGCCGCGGGCGAATGTGGGTTCGCCGCCGATCCGGTCGGCGTCAGCGTGCGATCCGATGGCGACGGATTCGACGTCCAGCTGAAGACCCATTCCGAAAAGGCCGCCAATGACCTACTTCGACGGATGCAGCAGCTCGCGGGCTGAGCTGTCAGCGTGAGCTCGTCAGTCGAAGGAGAGAGAAGCCGGCGTCGGCCCCGTTTGGGGGCCCACGCCGGTTTGGACTGCTCCCGCACCGCGGCAGACGCGCCCTCATCCGCAGGTCTGATCGACCACCACGACGTCGTCCCGAACGGTGTCGGGGTTCAGCACCGAGCGCTCTTCCTCGGCCATGTCGGCCAGCAGCCAGGAGGTCAGAGCCGCGAGCTTGGCCGCCAGCGTGGGTAGCTCTGGATGCCGGCAAGCCTCGTTGTGAAGCGCGGCCAGCATGCCGCGCTGCCGGGCGTGCTCCTCCAGCAATCGCTCGGCCCGTTCTGGACCCAGAGGCAGATCGTCGCGAAACAGCGGGATGAGGACCGCCTCCTCGAACGCGAGGTGGACCTCGATCGCCGACCGCACATCGCCAATCGCCGACGCCACCGCGTCGAAGATCGCGGTGTCGCCCTCGAGCCGCGCCTCGGCCACAGCCTGCGCGCGCCCGAGAAGCTCGCGAAGGTGGACGTGCTGGCTCAGAATTCCTCGCCGAGCGGTGCCAGGGTCAACGGGGTGCTCAGGCGCGCGCCAACCGATTTCCGTCATGGCTTCCCCTCCTGTTTTTGGCGTTCAGCAGGATCTGTTCAGCAGAATGCGTGCCACGCCGCGGCCCGAGATCGGGCCTGCGATGGATCGAGGCCGATTTCGTCCGCTTCGCCGCCGCTACTTCGAATGCGAAATGACCGCGACGAAGCCGAGCTGCGCCCGCTTTCGCGAAATTGCTGCGCCCTTCAGCGAACCGGCGGCACGGGTTGCGGAGTTTGAGCCGGCATTGCCGCGTGGTAACCGCGGCGCCCACCGGCCCGCTGACACCCAACGTGATCGCCGATCGAGCCGTTCGCTCAAGGGCGGCCCGATGGAGTAACATGGGTCCATCCGCGTCAAACAAGCGGGGGGTGCCCGTTGGCTTCTGCCAGGTGGCTCGTGATTTCGATGAGCGCCGCTCTTGCGGGCGTGGGGTGCGGTAGCAATCCGCCGGCAGCCCGAACCAGCGACGGCGGCCCCACCCGCGACGGCGCCCGGGCGCCGGAGGGCGGCCGTGCCATCGACGCCGGGAGCTCTGACACGGGAGTTGAAGCCGACGGAGGCGGCCTGCGCACGGGACGCTGGGTTCAATACCCGGATCGCACCCCGCACAACAACCTGCTCGTCTCTGTGCTGAACATCTTCGGCGACCCCAGCACGACCTTCGGCGACCCCCGCTGTTGCACGGGCGCGCTGCCGAACCTGGTCTGACGCAGCTTCTCGACTGTCTGCCGCGACATATCGGCCGGCGACGCAGTTGCTCGGCGGCGCGCCGCGTCGCAGATTGGGCGGGCGACGCTGAACGCCGGCGCGCGGGAGGGTAGTGGGATGCGGACTCGAGTAATGATTTCGGTGGTGGGTCTACTCGCGATCGGGGCCGGCGCTTGCGAGGGCCGCCACGGCGGGCGAGGTGATCCGCACGAGCGCGACGGCGGGGCCGCCGGCGACGGCGGTGCGGACGCACGGGGCGGTGCGGGCGCAGGCGGCGGCGCGGGCGCGGCGGGCGGCGGCGCGGCGGGCGACGATGGCGCGGCCGGGGCTGGCGGAGCCGGGGGCGGCGAAATGTGCCAACCGGCGGCCGCCTGTTCAGTTCCCGGATGCGGCAACGCGGGCCCGCTGCCCGGCGGAATCGCCCTCAACGGCGTCTGGATCGGCCCGGCCGGGGAGGTGTGGGCTGTCGGCGCCGCCGGGTTCGTCGGGCGTCGCGACCCCGAAACCAGCGGCTGGTGCTGGTGCGCGCCCGCACCGCCAGCCACGCTGCGGGCTGTCTGGGGCGCTTCGAGCCACGAGATCTTCGCGGCCGGGGACGCCGGAACCCTGCTGCGATTCGACGGCGCACGGTGGGTGCGTTATCCATTTCGCGTCAGCCAGTCGCTGCACGCGCTTCACGGGACGGCGCCGGAAAACGTCTGGGCCGTGGGCGAGGCTGGGGCGGCGGCTCGCTTCGACGGCAGCGACTGGCGCTCCGAGTCCGCGGACAACAGATACAACCTCGGCGCCGTCTGGCTCGATGAGACCGGCGTGGTCCACGCGGCGGGCCGCGCCCCCTTGCCCATTCCCGATCCGTACGTCCCGACGTTTACCGTCGAGGCTGTCTTTTTGCGCCACGCGCCCGGGGCAGCCGGGTGGGAGGTCGAAGGCTCGATCCCGCAGCGAGGGGGAATCGATGTCCTGGCGATGAGGGGCACATCGCCGGCGAACATCTGGGCCGGGGGCATCAACTATCCCTCGGGCGCGGCCCAGAGCTACGGGGGGCTGTTTCACTTCGATGGCGCGGCGTGGACGACGGTGACGCCAGGCGCCGAGGCCCTGTCGAACAATTCGATCACGGCGCTGGCCGTGGCGACACCCGATGAGGACGCCACCTGGTTCGTGGGGACGCGCCAAGGCCTTCGCTTCGACGGCAGCGCCTGGCGTGAGGTTCCGGAGCTCGCGGGGGCGACGGCACTCGATGCTCGCGGCCACGAGATGTACGCCGTGGGGGCCGACGGCCTGGTCTTTCACTGGACCGTGGCGGCAGGATGGAAGATCGATCGCCCCGCTTCACCGCCAGCGGCGGCCGACGCCCCCCTGTGACGGCGCTAGTGCTTCGGCCAAGGCGTAATGATCACGGCTGGCGCCGTGGATTTCGCGCGATGGCGAGGCGCGAGGAGTGCGCATAGCCGCAGCTATGTAAGCGACGAGCAACGAAGCCAGCGCGCGAAAGACCAAGCCAGACGTGAGCAGTACGCCTTGGTCGAAGCACTAGGGGGTCGGACCGCTCAGGAAGTTCGACTTGGTCAGCCATGAGACGCATTGCATGGGCCAGGCGGCCATGTCGCCCGTGGCGTGGATTCCGGTGCCGTGAGCGCCGTCTTGGTAGAGGTGCAACTCCTGCGGAATGGCGTCGGCGATCAGGGCCTTGTCGAAACGGACGGAGTTTTCCGGATTGACCGTGGTGTCTCGGGTCGAGACGCCGATGAAAGTTGCGGGTGTGGTGCTGGTGACCTGAAGCTCGCTCGAGGCCAGCGCCACGGCGGCCGCGGTCGGGTTCGCGCCGAGCAGGGCAGACTTCGAGCCGGCATGGGCGATCGCCGGATCCATCGAGATGACCGGATACATGAGGACGCCGAAGGCGGGACGGGCATCGATCGCGTCCACGTCATCGGCGGCCGGCGTGACCCGGGCGCTGAAACGCGTTTCCAGCTGAGAGGCGAGGTGTCCACCCGCAGAGAAACCGACGACACCGATGCGGGCCGGGTCGATCTTGCAGGCGGCGGCGCTCTTGCGCACGACCCGTAGGGCCCGCTGCGCGTCCGCCAAGGCCACCCAGCTGGAAGAGCCGGGGAAATCGACCGGCAGGCGGTACTTGACGACGAAGGCCGAAACGCCGACAGAGTTGAGCCAGGTCGCGATCTCGGTTCCTTCGTTGTCGTAGGCGAGGTGCGTGTAACCGCCGCCTGGCAGAACGATCGCCGCAGCCCCGTTCGGTTTTGCCGCCAGATACGGCAACACCGTCGGCTTGGTGACGCCCGCAATCGTGCGGTCATGCATCTTCTGGGGGTTGGTGCTTCGTTCAGTGACCACTTCGGCCACGGTGATGCCGGCGCTGCCGGGCGCGACGCCGGACCAGAGGAGCTGTTCGGCGGCGCTGAAGGGACAGCGTCCCACCGGTCCCGTCCCCTGCCCGGCCTGGCCCCCTGCACCGCCCGGGCTGGTGCCAGCCGTGCCACCCGCGGCGCTGGTGCCGCCTGCCCCGGCGCCCCCGCCGCCCCCGCCGCCGGGCGCAGCGCCGCCCGCGCCACCGGCTGTCCCCAAACTACCGCCCGCAGCGGCGTTTCCTCCGCCGCTTCCGGAGCTGCCGCCGCCGTTCCCGCCGGCCGCGGCGCCGCCGGTCGCTTGGTAGCTCCCCGCGGCCCCGGAAGCACCGCCGGTCAGCCCTCCACCGGACGCCGACGTTTGACAGGCAATCAGCCCAAGAAGGCTTGCCGTCGCGACGAGACGGACGGCCGCGCGCATCCGATGGTGGCGGATGTGATCGCAGCCAGCCGCTGCACAGGGCGCCAGCCTCATTCGCTCCATATGGACACTCCTGCCGGGGCGACGGCGCGGGTGCCGATCGCCAGTTTCGCCGCCCCAGGAATGGGCGCGTCGACCTTCTTGGCCGAAAAGTTGGTAGCCACCCAGAACCCGTCGCGCCAATCGACGAAGAACTGCGGCGGGAAGCTCTCAATTGCGACCTTGGAGCGGTGAAACATGCCGCGCACGAGCTCCCGCTCGAGATCGCCGGATGTCGTCTCGACGCCGATGTAGCTGACCGTGCCCTTGCCCAGGGTCCGCCTCACCGCCGCCGCCGTCCCGGCGTAAAACTGGTCGGCGTAGTGCGCGACCACCTCGGTGCCAGGCCGCGGCCGGATCAGATCCGCCCAGGCATTCCATCCGTAGACGCGGGAGCCGCTCTTCACATGTCCCTCCACCTTGGCGGGCAAGACGTCGTAGCCGCCGATGTCAGCACCGATGAGGTCGGTGATGGCGCCTGCCCAGGGCGCTTCCCGCAGCCGGCCCATGCGGTCCTTCTGGCCGGTGCGACAGGTCAGCACCAGGTTTCCGCCTCCCTCTACATAGCGCCGCCAGCGGGCCACCAGAGCCTCGTCGACCAGTTGGTAGGAAGGCACAATCAGGAAGCGGTAGGCGCTGAAGTCTTTGTCCTCACCAATCACGTCGACCGGCGCCCCGGCCGCTTTCAACGACCGGTAATACTTCAAGAGATGGCCGATCGTGTTCCATTGGTCCGTTTGCTTCCAGTTGTCGATGTCCCAGCGGTTGTCGGCGTTCCATAGAATGGCCGTCCTGCGGGCCGCATAGACGCTCGGTTCGACAGGCGACGACGCGCGCGCCCGCCGCAGGATTCCCAGCTCCTTCATCGCCTGCTGGTACTCGAGTCCGCCCGGAGTGGGGGTCAGGCCGTCGGGGCCGACGATGGCCTGATAGTAGAGCTCACCGCCAAACAGTGGTTGGCGATAGCGGTAAACGCCGATCAACTGCGATCCGGCGGCGAACGCGCGGAAGATCCAGGCACGAACAACCCCCGGCTGCGGCAGCGGATTCACTTTGCCCCAGTTGACCTGGCCGGGCTGCAGCTCCATCACACCGAACCGGCCGTTGATGTTCCGCATGAAGTCATGCGTGAACGACACCCACGTCCCGTCGCCCAGCCGAAACCCGAGAGGCGGCTCGTCGAAGTCTCCCGAGACGGGATAAAGCGTCGACGTCATGATGTCCAGATCCTTGCCGGACAAGGACGGCGAGATCGGCGCATGGTGAGTCATGTAGTTCGTCGTGATCCACTGATGCTGCGTGTAGCGCCGCAGCGTCTCGGCCTGCAAGCGAATGTAGTCCGCCGCTGATTGCGCGAACCAGCGCCGGTAGTCCAGGCGCGCGTGCGGATTGACCTGCTGAGGGAGCTCGTCTGGATTCGGCAGGTCAATCTGATCGAACCGTTGATACGTTTGCGACCAAAACGAGGTACCCCAGGCTTGATTGAGTGCCGATATGTCCCGGTAGCGGCCCTTCAACCACGCTCGAAAGGCGTCACGGCAAGCGTCCGAATAGCAATACTCCGTGCCGTAGTGCGACAGCTCGTTGTCAATCTGCCAGCCCCACACGTTGGGATTGTTACCGAATCGCTTGCCCAGCTCGGCGGCGACCCGGATGACGTAGCTCTGGTATTTCGTTGATGCCCACGACGCATGCGCGCGCGATCCGTGGTTCAACCGGCGCCCTCGCGCGTCGACCACCAGGACCTCCGGGTGTTTTCGGACCAGCCAAATGGGAGGTGCGGCTGAAGGTGTGCAAAGAATGACCTTCAGTCCCTGCTGGCCGGCGGCGTTGACCGCCCGTTCCAACCAGTCGAAGTCGAAGCGACCTTCTTCGGGCTCCAAACGAGCCCAGGCGAACTCGGCCATGTGGGTGAACTCGAACCCCATCTTCCGCATGCGCGCCAGGTCGCGGACCCACTGCCCCTCCGGCCAGGCCTCGGGATAGTAGTAGACGCCCACCGACATCATGTCGGCCGGCGGGACCACCTCCGTCGCGGCCGCCGGTGCGGCCGTGGCCAGCAAGGCGGCGCCCGCCGCAACGGCGATGACGGTGGAAGCCCGCCGTGACAGCCGTCCTAGGACGCCAAGGCCCATGCCTCTCACTGTCGCCCGTCGCAGGGAGTCGGTCAACGGGGGGAAGGGCCGTCAACGGTTGTCGCGTGCCGCACAAACGGCGGCCCGTCGAGCAAAGGCGGGCGAGCCTCGATGGGCCCACCCACCTCCTGTCTTTGCTAGAAGACGTAGTACGAAGCGAACGAAACGCGGTTGTTCGACTGCTTGCCGCCGTCCAGGAACTGCTGCTGGATCCAGCCGTACTCAAGCCCGACCTCGAAGTTCGGAACGATGGCCCAGAACAGACCGCCGGCTGCGAACGTTTCCTTGTTGAAAACGTTCGACAACGTGCCCGCGGCAGGCGCCGGAAGCAACGACGCCAGATTGTCCGACTGCAGGTGCGTGTAGTTGCCGTACAGCCAAACGTTTCCCGGCCCCGGCAGGTAATATTGGAGGCCGAGCTCGTAAGAAGCCCAGTTGATCGTGTGGAACACGTTGTTCGCGTCGTAGCGGCCGTATCCCGGGTCGAGATCGAAGGGCTGCGCGGCAGTCCCAGCCGGGGCCATCGGATCCAGCGGACGCGTCTGGGGCGGCGCGCCGCCCGTCACGAAGAGCCACATGTCCGCGATGCCGGTGCCCCGGCCGTACGAAGCAAGAAGGCTGAGAGAGTTCCCGACCTTGGACATGCTGCTCGCCGGGATGATCGGAATGAACGCGTCGAGCGAGAAGCCCGAGCCATGGGCCTTGTTGTAAGTCGTCGGCGTCGTGACGTTCTCCTGGACGTGGAACTCGCGCCAGACGCCCGAGATACCGACGGCGGCGGCGTCAATCTTGGTCCCGATGGAGCCAATCGTGCGCGCGCCCTTGAGGTCGTTGAAAAGCACCCGAACCGCGCCGACAGCGTCGGGGATCTCCGCGTCCCGCTGCGGCGGTCGCGCCGCGGCGACGCCCACGAAGACGTCGGCATGCGGCGAGGGGAATTGATGCGAGAGGCGGAACTGCACCGTCCTCGTGAAGACTTCGCCCGGGATACCAAGGAAAGAGAGCGACGGAGGGAAGAAGTACGGCTGGTTTCCGAACAGCGTATAGGTCAGACCCGAGAGGATATCGACGTATGGGGTCTTGAGCGTTCCGTAGCAGTGGAACAAGCGCGTCGTCGCAGAGGTCGTGAACGTGTACTCGGTGGTGGTGTTGACACCGTTGAACGGCGGGTTACCCACCTGCTGGCCGTTGAAGTCGAGGCGACAGTGGCCACCGGCGGTCATCTTCCACAGCGGCGGCGCATCGACGGCGAGACCGAACTGCGTGTTGCGGGTGGTGAAGTTCGTCCGGCCGTGGTTCGCAGCGTAGCCGCTCCGCGGGAGCACGGTGCTGCCGGAATAGCTGTCGACGTAGGCCTGGGTCGAATCATGGAACGCGTCGAACTCGATGAAGTTCAGCAGCGTCACCTTGAACTTGCCGAACATCGAAAATTGAGGCTGCTTGACGAACTCCTCCGTGATCGGCGGCGAGGTTCGCTCGATGGGAGGGGCGGCTGGCGGCGGCGGCTCAGCGACTGGGGCCGCCGGTGTCGCGGCACCGGGCGCCTGGTCCGGCACGGTCGCATCGCCCTTCCCGGGGTCAGCTCCCGGCCCCTGTGCGCGCGCTGGCGTCGCGGAGGTCGCATACAACGTGAGGACTGCCGCAACCAGTGTTGTTCTGCAGTTCATGTAACCTCCAAGGGGGTCCGTTCGTTGACGTGCGGCGATGGGCCGCGGCCGACTTTTGGGGAAAGCGACGCCTGGTCGGGTGCTCAGGCCACAGGGCTCATATCAGCGGGTCGCCGCGCTTGTCAAAGAAAATGCGGCTTTCTTGGATGGCAAATGGCGCACCGCGTGCTTTCAGATGGGGCCAGCTTCATCTCGCCGGAGGGCGTGCTCGAATCAATGAACACGCTCTCTTCTAAGGAAGGCGACGAGTCTATCGGGGCGAGCCGGATGCGACCGTTTGCCGTCCATCAACACGACCCGCGCCTGAACATCGATCGAATTGGTGTAACGGCCGGATCACGATGATCATTATCGGGGCACGATGGATCCTTCGGGGCACGTGCTGTGCGCCGATTCTTCGAGACGGGGGCTCCCGCCGCACCCTCGACCGCGGCTTCCACGAGCGGCACCAGACTGCTCGTCGTTCCTGCGCGTCGATGTTCCCATTCAATACTACCGAATCGCGATAAAAGTCAATAGCTAGGCGGGGTTGACCCGGCCGTCCAGGATGCGTCCTTCGAGAAAGGAGCCCCGGATGACCTCGACTTCGACCTCGCTCTCCCGTTCACGCGCCGCCTCCTCGAGCGCTCTTTTACGCCACATTCTCGAGCGGCCCGACCTCGTCGCCGCCGTTCGCGAGCTGCCCGCGCCCGTGCTGGGCAAGCTGATCGAGCGCATCGGCCTCGAAGACGCGGGCGAGCTGCTCGCGCTGGCGACGACCGCGCAGCTCGATCGCATTTTTGACGACGACCTTTGGCGCGCAGATCGCCCGGCCGGCGACGAGACCTTCCGGCCCGAGCGGTTCGCGCTGTGGCTGCGCGTGATGCTGGAGGCGGGAGAGGACGTGCTCGTGCAGCGCCTGTCCGAGCTCCCCGAAGATCTGCTGGCGCTGGCGGTCCATCGGCTGGTCCTGGTGCTCGACACCGACGTCGTCGAGGAACAACTGAGCTTCGGCGACGAGGAAGCTGAGGCCCTGCAGCGCGCCCTCGACACGTCGATCGTCGAAGAGTGGGAGGAGTTTCGGTTGATCGCCCGCGACGCCGACGTCTGGGACGACGTCTGGGGGGCGCTGATGTCGCTCGACCGCGACCACCACGATCGGCTGCGCGCGATCCTGGAACGCTGCTGCGAGATGAGCACGGAGTACATCTCGGGCCAGGGCGGGCTGTTCCAGGTGTTGACGGCCGACGAGATGCTGGACAGTGACGTCGCGGCGGCGCGCGACGATCGGCGCGTCGCGGAGGGCTTCATCAGCCCAGCGGACGCACGCGCGTTTCTGGAGCTCGCGCGTCGCGCAAGCGGCGGCGACGCGCGCGATGCGATCACGCGCGCGTACTTTCGCGCGCTCGACACCAGCCAGATGCAAGAGCAACCACGGCCCGACGCGCCGGACCCCGCGAAGCCCTCCAGCGAGCTGGCCGCGCTGCTGCGCGACGCGGACGTGCTCGCGCCACCGCCGGCCCACCCGCTGGCCGCTTTGACAGACGGGTCAGCGCCGAAGTCGCATCTGGTGGCGCCCGTGTTCGAGCGAGCGATGAGCGATCTCCGGCAGCGAGATCCGGGGCTCTTTTCGGTGCGGATGCAGGAGCTCGGCTACCTGGTCAACGTCTGGATCGGCGGAGGCACGCACGAGGGGCGACGTCCGCGGCCCGTCGAAGCGCTGGAGGTCGTGCTGCGAACCTGCGAAGCCGGGATGCGCGCGGTAGTCGCCGTGGAACGCGTGACTCCCGAGCAGGCCTTGGCGACCTTGCAGGCAACACCGGCCGACACGCTGTTTCGCCGGGGGTTCCGCGACCACCGGCGCGGGTAGACGGAAGACCGGCCCACGGTAAGATGGTCTGCTCGATGGCGAAGGCTCGGTGGGTCACCCTGGCGGCGTCACTGGCCGCCGCCAGCGTCGGATGCGGCACCACGGCCACGATCAAGAAGACGAACGGGGCAGAGTACGAGTTGGAGATCGTCCGTTCGACGCCGTCCGAGCTGATCGTCGCCACGCGCACCGGCAATCGGCCGATTCCGCGCGAGGAGATCCGCGACATCGATCATCCAGGTAACGTGGCTCTCATCGCCGGGGTTGCGCTGCTCGCCGCCGGAGCCGTGAACCGGCTCGGCGCTTTCAGCTGCGAAGGGTACGACCCCAGCACGCAACATTTTTGTGTCGGGGGGCTCTTCGCTGGTGGAATGGCGGTGACCGGCCTGGGAATGGTCATCTGGGGCGCTATCATCTGGAGGGGGTCCGTCGGCGCCGCCGGCGGCCAACAGGCGACGCCCGTCGTGTGGGTGGTCCCGGCGCTGCTCCCCCTGGCCGACCGGCCGCATCCGGGCGCGTTGCTCGCGCTGTCGTTCTAGCTTCCTCTGACGGCCACGGCGCGCAGCCGACCTTGGTCGTCGTGGTGACGATCAGAACTGCATCAAGAAGTCCCAGCCCTCTTTGGCGATCCAATTCACGTTGGAGCCGGGGTCCATGGCCACGTGGGTGTGAGGGCCGTTGAACGTGCAG
Source organism: uncultured Pseudomonadota bacterium (assembly GCA_963737345.1). Lineage (GTDB taxonomy): Bacteria > Myxococcota_A > Polyangia > Fen-1088 > Fen-1088 > JADGRB01. The sequence goes on from CAVTSM010000005.1 coordinate 179,701, forward strand.
ATCTTGGTCGGATATCCGGATCTGCATCCGGCGAAGTCGTAGCAGACGTGAGGGCCCGACTTCCAAGTGGGAATTTCCGCCGGTGTGCACCCATTGTTGGCGGCTTTGTCCAGCGCGACGAATTTCGCCCCGCGCTTCTGTGCTTCGTTGGCGACCCAAGCGCAGGTCGTGTCGCTCATGCCGGTGGTCTGCATCCAGGCGACGGGATCCTTGAGTGGGGGGTTGGGGATCCAGATGTTGAAGTTCGTCGGAGCCATGGCCACGCCCGCCCGGATTTTGTTCTGGCGATCCGAGGTGAGCGAATTGGTGAGCATGCCGCCCCCGCTCATTCCCATTGCGAAGATACGCGTCGTATCGACGCAAAGGCCGTCTTTTACGGCAGCTGTGATGTCATCGAATAGGACGTGATCCCTGTTGTCCGCTGTAGACCAGGCACCTCTGACACCGGTGACGGCTCCCGGCGCGATCCAGATCGCGGGGACATTCGCTGCGGTCGCCACGGCCTTCCATGCCCACCACCCCCCCGCGGGCACATCGGAGGCCATGCCGGGAATACCATGGCCGACATACAAAAGACGGTACGGCGTGGCCGGGTCGTAGTTGGCGGGAATATCGATCACGTACTCCCGCTGCATGCCGCCACTGGTGATGGTCTTTTTGCCGTTCGTGATCGCCGCGGGCTTGTCGCAGCCGGCGCTCTTGCGGGGGGGATTCTTGAGGCCGCCCCAGCTATCGCCGGAGATGACGCCGCTCCCGCCCGGACCGCCGCCGGTTCCTGGCGGCGCCGCACCGCCGCTTCCCGTTGAACCGGCACCCCCGGTCGCCGTCGGGCCGACGCCACCCGTGGCCGTCGGGCCGGTGCCACCCGTCGCCGTCGGGCCGACGCCGCCCGTCGCCGTCGGGCCGGTGCCGCCGGTGCCTGTCGAGGCGCTGCCGCCCGTACCAGTGCCCCCCGTTTTTCCGCCCGTGCCGTCGGCCCCTGCCGGGCCGGAGTCACCTGCTGCGCAAGATGACGCCAGCGACCCCAAAACAACCAGGCCAAGGCGCGCGAATACTCGAGATTGCATGGCGGTCCTCCGGGTGGTCATCAAAAGCGACCGAGCAAGCTGACTTCCCGCTATGGCCCGCCGGAGACCGTCCGGCCGTTCGCATCCACACTGTTTCGGCGACATTCCGCCGGAGCCCGCGCCGCGTCAGTGCATCCATCGCCTCGGATGATTGTCGGAGCCGTGCAGCAATTGTCGCCACTTGTTCCCGGCGGCCGTATCAAATATGGCGCGTTGGCTACTGAGGCGGCGGCCGTCGTGCGCCGTAGATGACCTTCCCTGGCGGCAACTTCACGACCAGGTGAAGATGGCCGCCGCTCAGGGTGCCGCGAACTGGTACTGACCGGAGCCCAGGACCAACACGAGCCCGGACGCGGAGCTGCTGGCTGATATGACCCCCGGCACGCCCTGGGCGGGCGCACCGCCTTCGGTGACGGCGGCGGGGTTCGCCGTGGGAATGGTCACCGTTGCGGTGGTGTTGACAGGGACCGTGACGGACAAGGTCAGGCCGTCGGCACCGCGGTGCCAGCTGCTGGCCACCAGCCCCCGGACGGAATGGTACTGCACGGCGACGGAATCGAGACCGGCCGGGATCTGGGGCCGGATGGTGATCTGTTTCCATCCCGGGCCGGCCGGACTGATGCCCCCGAGCCCGGTGTAGAACCACTCCTCGATCTGACCAAGCATGGCGTGATTCTGCGAGCCGGACAAATTCGGATCCCAGGAGTCGGTGAGGGTCGTCGCGCCCTGGTTCACTTGATAGAGATAGCCCGGCCCGGATGACTGCTTGGCCATCGCGTAGACGACGTCGCTGCGCCCCGCCTGCGTGAGGGCGCGCAAGACGTACAGGAAGCCCACGTCGCCGGCGGTGACCTGATTCTTGGCAGACGTGATTGTGTTGACCAGGCTCATGAGAACCGTCGCCTTCTGGGCGTCGGGAACCAGGTTCAGCGCCAACGGCATGGCGTTGGCGGTCTGGCTGTTCCGATCGTAGGTGCCGTTGCTGTTGAGGAACTTGCTGTTGAACGCGCTGGTCACGGTGGACGCTGTGGCCGCAAACTGCGCCGCGTCTGTCGCGTTGCCGAGCACAGTCGCCGACTGTCGAAGCGCATCCAGGTCTTGTAACCAGGTCGCCGTCCCCGTGACCTCCGGCGATGTCAGCTGCGAATTCCCCGGTGGCGCCGGCCCCACGTCATGCCAGTCGCCCAGGCCGTCGGCGATGATGTTCCCGGACGCCTTGGTGGCCAGGTACGCCTGGTAGCGCTTCATGTTGGCGTAGTGGGCGACCAGCGGCTGCTCGTCGCCGTACATCTGGTACACCTGCCACGGGTTGAGGATGTAGGCGCTGCCCCACTCCGGAGAATCGCGAAACGCGCCGATAAACGTCCTGTATTCGGGCGCGGTGTCGGGCACGAGGCCCGACGAAGTCTGCGCGTCCCGCGAGTCGTCGATGACCTTCTCGTAAAACGAAGCCACGTCATGGTTGAACATGATGCTGGGTGCCAGCAGATGCCGGGACTCCAGCCAGCCCAGCTTTTGGTGGGCTGGGCAGTCCGTGAGCACGCTCTGAAGGTTGCTGTGAAAGGTCGCCAGTACCAGCGCGTGGATGCGCGTCAGGTCTTGGTCGGACGAGGAGAACTGGCCCACGCTCTCGGCGGAGCTGTAGATGAATTGACCACTCAGGGCCGTGATCTGCGGCCGGCCGGGGAAACTGGCCGCTTGCGTCGCCGGAACCGCGCCTTCGACCTGCACGTAACGAAACCCGGTGTACGCAAACCGGGGGTGCCAGCTCTCCGGGCCGCCACCCTTCAACGTATACGTGAAGTACGCGGGTGAGCCCGAGTTCTGCTGGTTCACGAGACCGTCGCTGGTGAGAAGCTCGCCGGTCCGCATCGTCACGGACGCGCCCGCCGGCCCCTGGACCTCCAGCAGCGGCCAGCCCGAGAAGTTCTGGCCCAGATCGTAGACGAAGATCCCGGCGCTGGGCTGGGTCACCTTCGTCGACGCAAACGTCTGCATCACCTTCACCGGCGGTGCGGCGGCGGCCACCAGCGCCGGCGCCGTCCCCGCGGCGACCGTCGCGCTTGCCCAACCCGACGCGGCGTACCCCGCCTTGTCCCAATCAAGGGGCTCCTTTCCGGCATCGAAGTCCTCGCCGCCGTAGATGTTCGTGAAGGTGATGGGCCCCGGCGCCGTCTTCCAAGAGGTGTCGCTGGCGACCGTCGCGTTCGTCCCGTCGACGAAGTCGAGCGCGAGTCGCAGAATTACCTTAGGCGTGCCGAACGAACCGGTGAACTCCGCGTATCGGGTGGTCGCCGGTACGTTGTACATGCCATTTCCCAGCAGCACCCCTAAAGCGTTCGCCCCCTGCACGACAGAGGACGTCACGTCGTAGATGACATAGTGGCAGCTCTTCGCGTAGTTGGTCCAGGCGGGTTCCATGACGGCTTTGCTGGCGTTGGTGCCGTTGACGCGCACCTCGTACTGCCCGAGCCCGCAGATCGCGAGCAACGCCCGGCGGACGGGTTTGTCGACGGTGAAGTCCTTCCTGAAAAGCGGCAACGCTCCACTGGCGGCGCTGATGATCCACTGCGCCGACCAATCCGAAACGGCCAGCAAACCCACCGTGAATTCGGCGACCGCGCTCCACGCGGACATCGCGCCGCTCTGGTCACGAACTCGAACCTTCCAGTACACGTGCGCCAGAGAGCCCAGCGGCTTGCCGGCGTACACCAGCCGCTGCTCCGCGGAGGCGACGACGCCGGTGGCAAGCAGGTCTCCGTTCCCAACGGCCAGCAGGTCGGGCGACGTTGCCGCCAGAACCTCGTAGGCGGTCTGGCTCAACCCGCGCGCGGACCCGCCGGCGGCCAGCTCCCAGGAGAGGCGCGGCGTGGCGGTCTGGACACCGAGCGGTGAGTCGCGCAGCTCGGAACGAAGACGCTGCGGCGTGATCGCGTCACCCCCTGTCGTTGTCTTCGTCCCCAGGAGCTCGCCGCGCTGTCCGCAGGCCGCGAGCAGCGCCAGCGGCCCCAAGGCCACCAGCAAGCGCCGACGCGACGCTGCAAAGGCCCGTCTAGATGCGACTTGACCCACAGTGTACTCTGCTCATCCTACAGCGAGCGATGGCGCCGCGCTCGAAGCAACTGGCCTGAGCCGTCGAACCATCGCCTTCGACAGCTTCGCCGGCTGCTCCGTCTAACGCGACCGGTGCGGCGCCTCGAGCAGATCGGACAAGAACACCGCCGGCGGACGTCCGCCGGAGGTTGAATGCATCAGCTCCTTTTGACCCGACAGGTAGAGGCACAGCGGTGTTCGATCGTGCTGCGGCATCCGGGCTACCAGCTCGGCGACGGCGGGTTCGGGCGAGTCGGCGTCCCCGGCCACGCACACGTAATGGGCGTCGAGGTATTCGTGGATCTCTTCCTTCGCGATCGTCCTCTCCACCAGGGCGCGGGTGCCACCGCAGGATTGTCGGCCCACGACCAGCAGCACCGCCCGCTTGGATTCGCGGGCGGCGACCAGCCCCTCGGCGAGGCTCGCGTGCCAGGCAACTGGCGAGACGAAATGAGGATGACGGCCGGCCTCACCCATTGCACCTTCCTATCACGAGTTGGTTCGCCGCCACTTTGCTAGGGTTGTGGAATGGCGGCTCGGCGACTGGCGAGGATGGCCCGACAGCTCCCCCTCGGGCCCGAAGGGACGTTGCGGCTGGCGGTCGTCGCGGACACCCACTCGCTGCCTCACCCGCGGGCAGCCGAGTACCTGGCGGCGCGCGCGCCCGATGCCATCCTGCACGCAGGGGACATCGGAGATCTGGCCGTACTCGATCGGCTCGCGTCCATCGCCCCCGTGCTGGCGATTCGCGGCAACATCGACGTCCACGCGCCCGGCTTGCCGGACGTGCTCACGCTCGATCTCGTGCGCAGCGCCGAAGATCCGCAACCGCTGCTGCGGATCCTCCTGGTTCACATCGGCGTTCATGGCCCGAAACTGCGCGCGGAGGTCGCGGCGACGGCACGTGCGCAGGGAGCGCAGGCCGTGGTGTGTGGGCACTCGCACGTGCCATTTCTCGGGCGCGACCGTGACCTTACGGTCTTCAACCCCGGATCGATCGGGCCGCGGCGTTTTCACCTGCCCATCGTCTTCGGCACGATCGACGTGACTCTCGCAGGGTTGCGGTTCGCGCATGTGGACTGCGAGACCGGAACGCAATGGACCCCGCCATAGGGCAGCGACGGCGACGGCTACACGCTTTGCAAAGGGGCAACCCTGGGACTGGTTCTGTTCCTGCTGGAGCCCTCGGCCGCGCAGAGCGCCTCCGCCGGCCTGTCTTGCGCGCCGGTGATCAATGATGATGGGGCCCAAGCATCGGCCGGATGTACATCATGTCGACGGTGAGACCCCTTGATGCGGCCCCGCCCCGCGTGGAAGGTGCGTCAGAGCGAGCGTGACACGGATGTCGCAGATCGGTCGCCCGAAGGGGCCGGTGGAGGGCGGCCGCCAGGCGGTTTGCGGCGGTCTTCGCATGGCACTCGGCTTGCTGTGTCATCGCAGATGCGGCGAATCGCGCAAATCACCATCACACTCGCTGCGCTGAGTATTCCGTCGCTCGCGCAGGCGACCACCAACGATGCGCCTGCGCCGGAGACGCAGTCGTACGCACACCAGCTGATGGTGGCCGACGCAGCGTCGGTGGGAGCCTTGGTAATCGGTGGGGCCACCGGCAATCGCTGGGTCGGCGCCACCGGCGTTGCGGGTCTCTTTCTGGCGGCGCCGATCGTCCACTGGACGCAGGGAATGGGCGGCGCTGGCGTCGGCAGCCTGGCGTTGCGAATCGGTCTGCCGCTTCTTGGCGTGGGCGCGGGCGTCGGCTACCTCGCGATCTGGGGACGCGGCCAAGCATCGTCGTCGCACTGCGGAGCAGGACCACAGCCGTCATCCTCAGACAACTGTGTGACCGGCCCCTTGCTTCCGATGGTCGCCGGCGCGGCCGTCGGGCTGCTTGGCGCGATGGTGCTGGACTATGTCTTCCTCGGAAAGAAGCCTGTTCCGCGTCCGGAAGGCCGGTTCGCCTTGGCGCCGACACTGTTGCTGGCGAACGTCGGCGCGACGATCAGCGTCATCGGGCAGTTCTAACGACTGCGACTGCAAGGTAAGAGCCCCGGAGGCCACTCGGCGACTGTCCGTCGGCATCGCGACAATACAGAGGACAGCCACACGGTCCCGCCGGTGGGCTTGGCGGGGCGGCCGTCGCAGATCCTGCCTGGATCCGTTCATCAGCGCCCGCGGCCAGGCACGATCCGGACTGTCCCGGAGGCGTCCACGTCCACGCGCCCGGCCTTCAACAGCGTCCCCACGGCCCGCTTGAAGGCCTTCTTGCTCAAGCCGAACCGGGCGCGGATCTCCTCCGGTGAAGATTTGTCGCCGACCGGCGGGGCGCCCGGCCGCGCGAGGCCGTTCAGGATGGCGGCCCCGTCGCGCTCCAGCTCCTCGTGAACGGGCCGGCGCGCCGACAGCTCGATCTTTCCGTCGGGGTGCACGCGCGTCACACGAAATTGCGCCGCGTCCCCACGGGCCAGCGTGTGCGGTTCATACCGGGGCACGAGGCCGAGGAAGCGCCGCTGGATGATGACGAACAGACCGACGTCGGGCTCGTTGCGCCAGGCTTCGCCATCCACCCATTCACCCCGGTGAAATTCTGCGCCGGTGGCCAGCATGTCGTTCACGCGCATGGTCCCGGCCAGGCGTCCGGTGTTGTCGAGGTAAAGGCCCATCGGATGCCGCTCTCCGACTTTCACCTCGCGCGTCTGTTCCGCGAACGGCACCAGCAACTCCTTGGGAAGACCCCAGTCGACGAACGCGCCGAACTCCGTACAGGCGGTCACCGTCAGGAAAGCCACCTCGCCCAACGCCAGGCGAGGTTCCCGAGTGGTGGCCAGCGGTCGTCCCGCCGAGTCGAGCGCGACGAACACCGCCACCTGGTCCCCTTCGCGAGCATCCTTCGGAATCTCGGGGCCAAGCAGCAAGATCGTGTCGGCGTCCGGGCCGGCGCCGGGCTGAACGAGGAACGCTCCGGGATCGCCGAACCGGCGAATTTCCAGGGAAGCGAAGCGACCGACGAGGTCGTGCGACAAGAGCTTGGGCGGGACTGGCAGCCGAGACATCGGCGCCAAGTGTGCCAGGAAAGCGCGACGAAGCTCGCGTCGCCCCTGGCCGACGGAACGCGCTTCCGCTCATCTCGCCTTCGTTTGCGGCGTAGTATCCGCGACCGGCGGCGGCGCATGAGGCGCGCGCCGCCAATTCACCGGGATACGAGAGGAAGACATGAAGACGAAAATGGCGTGGATCGTAGCGGGCGTAGCCTTGAGCGCGAGCATCGGTGTGGCGTGGGCGGCGAAGAAGGAGATCGTGTTGATGCCTTCTGAGGACCTGAAATGGGTGGAGATGCCGCCGCCTCCCGGGATGAAGGACGCGCCCAAAGGCGACACGGTGCAGATCGCGGTCGTGTCGGGCGATCCGATGAAGGGCGCTTACGGCGCCTTCGTGAAGCTTTCCGCGGGACAGGTGCACCCGCTGCACACGCACAGCAGCGACGTCAAGGCGGTCGTCCTTTCGGGCACCTTCATCGTCACGCCGGAGGGCGGCGTCGAGAAGAAGATTGGACCCGGCGGATACTTCTTCGTTCCCGCGAAGACCAAGCACTCGAGCAGCTGCGCGGCCGGAGCGCCCTGTGTGATGTTCCAAGAGGGCCCGGGCAAGTTCGACGTCAAGCCCGTCATGGAGAAGCCCGCCGCTCCCGCGAAGAAGTAGCCTCGCTTTCGAGGGGCGCGGCGCGACCGCTGCGCCCCTCGTAGTCCGAAGAGGTCGAGATATCCGGCAAGATCAATGCGGCAGAAAATCCTTGATTGCCTGGTACCAGATGTCCGCGAGGTAGGCGTACCCTTGATCGTTCGGATGCGTGCCGTCGGCGAGTTGGCTGGTGGGCAGTTTGTTCATGTCCACGCCGATGATGTGCTGCCCTTTCGCGGCGTGCGTCTGGACGATCCCCGGGATCTTGGCGTTGTACGCGGTGGCGGCCGTATTTGCGGCGCTGTTCGACAGCGGCGTGAGCGTCGAAAGCACGATGAGCGAATTGGGAGCGTTCTGCGCGATCTTGTCGAGAAGCGACTCAAGGCGGGTCGCCATGTTGGCTGTATCCCCGCCGAAAAGGTCATTCGTCCCGATCATCAACAGGATGATGTTGGGATTTCCATCCAGCGCCGGTTTCGGCACCAGCGTCGAGATCCCGCTATAGCCGCCGGGCTGGGCGTTGGGACGTGGATCTATGGTCCAGCCAGGCCAGCCGTCGTTATTGCGTGGAAAGGGCTGCCCGGAAACTTGCGTCGGGCCATCCATTCGTGAACCGGTGAAGGTGGCCTTCTGATTGGCCGCCAGGATGAGCTTGTACATGGCGGAGCGGTACCCGCCGCTGTCCGACGATTTTTTGCCGTTGGTAATGGAGTCGCCGAACGGTAGGATCTTGCAGGGAGTATTGGCCGGGCAGGGGTTGTACGCACTGCCTGTGGTCCCCCCCGTGCCGGCTCGCCCGCCCATGCCGGCCGCCCCGTTGCCCCCACTGCCCATCCTGCCTCCTCCCGCCGTACCGGAGTCGGAATTTCCCGCCCCTCCGCTACCGACGCCGCCGGTCCCCGACGTGCCCGCATCGTCACTGGCGCTCCCCCCGCTCCCGCCCGATGTGGCGTCCTGGCCACCAGTGCCGGCGTTTGCCGCGCCAGCCATTCCCCCGCCCCGGTCGCCGCCTTTGCCATCCAAGACGCCGTGACTGCCGCCGGAAGAGGTCGACGTTCCAGTGGATCCGCCGCTGCCGGTAGAGAAGTCGCTTCCTGTCGAGGAGCATCCGCCCCACAGGGATGCAGCACCCACCGCCAGCACCAAGAGGATTGAATGACAGTGCCTCCCCTTCAATTCGGGGCGCCGGCCGGCTGGTATGAACGGTCCTTCGATGGGGGCCCCATCACCGGAGACAAGCGGGGCGATGCCGGTCCGAGCCGGCGATCTTGGCACGATTGGGGCGAATTGCATCAGGTCCTCCAGGTGACCCACGCTAGTCGCAAAACGCGAAGAATCCAACCTACCGCGGTTGCGCGGAACGCTAGGCGTGGGTCGGTCGCCCGGCGCATCGACGGTCGTCGAGCTCACCCTCGAAGCCGGCGTCGCTCAACACGTCCGTTTCGGTTGGTTGGGAGTTGCGCCTGGCCGGCCTAGCGAAGGTAAGACTTCAGCCCGGCGTACCAGGTCTGGCTCATGACGACGTATCCGGCGTCGTTGGGGTGGAGGTTGTCGGCCTTCAACGCCGTCTTGTAGTTCGCGTTGGCGGTCAGCGCGGCGTACATGTCCACGACAATGATGTGCTTGCCGGTGGCCACACGACTAGTGCTTCGGCCAAGGCGTAATGATCACGGCTGGCGCCGTGGATTTCGCGCGATGGCGAGGCGCGAGGAGTGCGCATAGCCGTAGCTATGTAAGCGACAAGCGACGAGCAACGAAGCCAGCGCGCGAAAGACCGAGCCAGACGTGAGCAGTACGCCTTGGTCGAAGCACTAGCAACCAAGCCAGGAATCGCATCATTGTACGGTCGCACTTGACCGTTCGACGAGTCATTATTCGTCGGCACTATTTTCGCGACCACGAGCAGGGCATCCGGGGCCATGCTGGTGATGCTATTCATGAGAGCGCCCAGCCCGTCGGCGCATTGACCGTGTCGGGCGAATTCCGCACGTCACGACCGACCAAGGTAATCTGTTTTCCGTTCATCAGGGCCAGCTTAAAAAGCTCGGTGCGATAGCCCCCACTTGTCGACTGGGAGCCGTAGGTGATCGAATCGCCACTGCCGCCGCGACCGCCGCCGCCCGCGCCTGCACGCCCAGTATCCGTGCCGAAATCGACTCCGGCGTCGGCGGGCTGGCCACCGCTGCCGCTCACCATGTAACGCGGCGCGCGTCGCTCGAAATTCCGCAACCGCCTCCGGCGCCGCCGCGGTAAGGCTGACTACGCGGTGCGCGATGATAGATTGCGAGAAGATGGAAAGGACAAACGAGGCAGCCAAGTCCACTTTCCAGTCCCCGTGCGATTCGCGACGGCCCCAATCGGCGCCGTCGACAGCACACCTTCCCCGCAGTTAACGTCGTTGCCTTCATCCCCCGAATTTCATAGGAGATTACCGATGTCACGATTCCGTCTCACCGACAAGACCAGGCTTTCCATGGGTGCGCTCGGTCTCGCGACGTTATGTCTATGGGTCGGGGGGTGCGCCCCGGCCGAAAGCGACAATTCGAACGGCAGCGGCACAGGGGGAAAAGGAACCGGTGGCGCGGGACCAAGTAGCGGCGGGTCGCCGATGGTGGGCCAAAGTGGCGGCGCGACCGGCACCGGAGGTACTGCAGCGGGAGGCACGGGAGGTTCCATCTCTGGAAGCTCAGGTGGCGACTTCGGAACCACCGGCGGAACTAGCGGAGGCAATTCCGGGGGCAGTGCGGCCGGCAGCAACGGAGGCGACGCTTCCGGCGGCATGGGAGGGAGCGTGGGCAGCAGTGGCGGCGCCGCAGGTCCCGGCGGCGGCGGCGGCAGCGTCGTGACTCCCGTACCGCTCGACCCGGCGTTGATGTCGAAGTGCACGGGCAGCAAGCCGATTAAATGCACTTTTCCCGTTCCCGCCGACGGCAATTACAACGTCACCGTAGAGCTCGGGAGCGCTACGGCTGCCTCGACCTCGCAGATCGAGGTTGAGCTTGGGCGAATCGCGGTTCAGGCCGTCAAGCTGGAGGCAGGCGTCTACTCATCGCAAACGGTCAGCGTGAACGTGCACAACGAGACGCACGACGACTATACCGCTCCTGACAAGGTATTGGACGTGTTGATCACTGGTGACGCCCCCGCGCTCCACGGCATCGGCTACGCCGCCGCGGACATCCCGACGCTGTACGTCGTCTCGGATTCCACGGTATGCGATTGGTCTCCCGATACCCATTCACAGCGCGGCTGGGCCCAGGAGTTCTCGATCTATCTGAAACCTGGCCTGGCGGTGGCGAACTTCGCCGATTCGGGTGACACGGCCTCCAGCTTGTATCCGAAGTTCAACAGTCGCAGGAGTGGGATGATGAAGAAAGGCGACTATTTGTTCATTCAGTTTGGCCACAACGACATGAAGATCGCCTCCGCCGTCACCGCCTACAAGGCCAACCTGATGAAGTACGTCACCGATGCGCGCAACGCCGGGGCCACACCCATCCTGTTCTCCCCCGTGGCGCGACGGGGGTACCTTAATGGCCAGAGCGGGACGCCCACAGTCGCGGATCCGGGCTTCAACGGACTGGACCAGCAGGCGCGGGACCTGGCAGCAGCGGAGAAGATCGCGTTCGTCGATTTGACGACACTGGCCATCAAGTTTTACGCGACCGTGAACATTGCGTCGATGATGGTCGATGTCGCCCACTTCAAAGAATCGGGCGCCATCGCCATCTCGAAGTTGGTGGCAGACGCTTTGAAGGCGGGCACCACGCCTGCGACGTCGATTGGCGACTTCCTGAGGTAGAGCGGCCGTCCGCTCAGGGGCCGGCCCGGGGTTACCTCCGGGCTGGCCATCAAACGAAGGGGGGCTCGGCGATCGGCCACCGGTAGACCGCCGGCGGCGTCGGCAGTCCCGTCACCTATCTGGCAAGCGCCGAAGTTTTCGATCTCAGGACTGGATCCTTTTCAGCCGTCGGAAACATGGCGAACGGTCTGTCGTCTGCCGGCCCCCTCGACAGTGCGCGCGCGTTCGGCGCTACTGGACGGCGCCCGTCGGATTGACCTTCCAGACCACCGCGCCGTCCGCGGTCCAGGCGGTGACATTCGCGGAGGTGTGGCTGCCGATGTGGTACTCCGTCGTCGATTCCAGCGCGCCGCCGGTTCCGTACTTCGAGGTCGCCGCGGCGGTTGGCGTCCCCGTGCCCGCGAGAAACGCGAAACCGGTGACCACCAGCTCACCCGCCGCGTTGGCCGCGCCGCCGCCGCCGACGAAAGACTTGCCGTTGGCGCGCTGGATCGGTGTCGTCCACGCGAGTTCGAGATTGGGCGTGAATTTGGCCACGCCGAATGCATGCGTCGGTCGCTCTGACGATGCTGGTGGGCAGCACCGTCGGCGTATCGGTCCGCAGGCGCGATTAGCTTCATGACCGTCTGACCGGCCTGAACCAACAACGGGTCGCCGAAGTGGGCGCGCAAACGCGCAAGCGCGTGGCTCATCGACGGCTGACTGAGCCCGACGGCCTTCCCGGCCCGCGTGACATTCTGCTCGCGCAAGAGCGCGTGCAGCGCCAGGATCAAGTTGGTATCGATCGCGCTAAACTGCATGACCGGGCAGTCGCACGCCCCGGCGATGGCTGTCAAGCACCGCCGCCGGACCGCCCCCGGTCGTGAAAAGCCGGTGACGCTCGGCTATCTTCGTCGTCCTCTACGAACCCAACCAAGCAGGGGGATGTCAGTCCAACAATCTTTTTGGTGGTGAGGTCGCTATCGTGAGCGAGATGTCGAGAGACGTTTCGGCAGTCGAGGGCACGGCCGGGCTAAAGTGGAGTCCGGTCCGGCCCCGGAGGCCAGCGTGAGCGCGTCACCCGTCGAGCAGCAGCAAATCAACGAGCCGGAGCCGTCAATCGTGCGCGCCGCGGACGGATACGCGCTCGGCGCTTCCCTGTGGAGGCACGTCGGCGCCCCGCGCGCCGGCCGCCCCGTCGTCATCATCAATGCCGCCACCTCGGTGCGACGGCGTTACTACGCGCGGTTCGCCGCGTACCTATTCCGAAGCGGGTTCGACGTGGTCACGTACGACTACCGCGGCATCGGGGATTCGCGCCCTCCGTCGTTGCGCGGCTTCGCGGCCTCGTGGATCGACTGGGGCCGCCTCGACTGCGAGGCCGTTCTCCAGCACGTGGGCCGCACGCACCCGGGACAGCCCGTCTACGTCGCCGCGCACAGCATCGGCGGCTTCGTCCTCGGTTTCGCGCCGTCGAACCACGTCGTTCGCCGCGTCTTCACCATGGGCTCGCAGATCGCATACTGGCGGGATCATCCCGCGCGGCTTCGCCCCAAGCTGTTCGCCAAGTGGCACGTCGTGATGCCCCTCGTGACCAAACTCTGGGGCTACTTCCCCGGCAAGCGGCTTCGCTGGCTTGAAGACACGCCGCGCGGGGTCGTCCGCGACTGGCGCCGGTTTGGGGGATGATGGGCATGCTCATGGGTCAGGGAGCCCTGACCGCAGCCGACGGATCGCCTGCGATTTTCAGGCACGTGGGGTGTATGTAGGAGCGTCAATCCGCATGCCCGAAACACCTTCAGCCAAGACTCACGGCCGCCGGCCGGCCACCGGCCGTTCCTTCGTGATCATTCTCGTCGTGGGCGGCCTCGCCGCCCTTGCCGTGACGATCTGGACGTTTCGTGCCATCGACCGGACGCCGCGCCGCGACGGAGCGGCCGCCGCCAGCTTCAAGATCTGATCGCGCCGGCGGCGTCGCGGGCCAATCTGAATGGCTGCGCCGTTGACCGACCGCCGCGATTGGTGAGCCGATGGCTGACGGCCGTCGCCCGAGAACGGGTCCCAAGGGGGCGCAGCCTCGAAACCGTGTGCTAAAAGCGCGGGAACGACGGAGGTGCAGGGATGAGCGGGAAGAGGCTGGTCGCGATCGGTATTTCGACGGCGGCGCTGGCCGTTGTGTGGGCGTTCGCGGCCGACGCCACCCCTGCGCCCGACAAGTACGCGGTGAAGGTGCCGGGCGGCCTCGGGTTCGCCGAGTTCAAGGGCTACGAGAGCTGGCAGCTCGTCTCGATCAGCCGGAACGGAAAGCTCGTCGCGGCGATCCTCGGCAACCCGACGATCATCGACGCGTTCAGAGCGGGCATTCCCGCCAACGGCAAGCCGTTCCCCGATGGCTCGAAGATGGCCAAGCTCCACTGGGTGCCCAAACAGAACGAGAACGCGCCGGGCCCGCCGACGGTGCCGAGCGTCCAGCACGACGTCGACTTCATGGTGAAGGACAGCGCGCGCTTCGGAACGGTCGGCGGGTGGGGATATGCGGCCTTCCAGTACGATGCTGCTTCGGACACTTTCACGGCGTCGACGAAGGAAGACCACCCGCCGCAGGCCAACGATGCCAAGTGCGGGGTGGCATGCCACACCAAGGCCAAGACGCACGACTTCGTCTTCACCGAGTACGCGCACCGGTGAGCCGCGCGCGTGCCCTTACGGACGGAGGGGAAGCCAGGCAATCCATGGCCGCACCTGGCGGTCTGCCGTCTTACCGGTACCGACGATCATCACCATTGAATTCGAATTGACCCAAATCCGGTCGGCCGAGGTGAGTGTCGCACCGCCGAGGTCGACGCCGGCGGCGGTAAGTACGTCGGCGATCCGGCGTACGCCGTGTCCATCCCAGATCGCGACCTCAGGACCGATGGCGCCCTCAGGACCACAAAAGCTGGTTCCTACCGCGACGCTGCCATCTGGGATGGTCGTGGAAACCGAGCTTTCGTTCCAGCCGGTGAGGTGATCGAGGCGTACGAATCCGTCGGTCGGCGACCAACGGAATGGCTGATGGATGGCACAACCGTTACGGCCGCGTGGAGGATAAGCGTTAATGGCGCCGTATACGGTGTTGCCGCTCGCGGTGACGTCTTCGATAGTCGCCCAGTAAGGGCCGTGGGTGCCGTCGAAAAACGCTTCTGGCACCTTGAGGCGTTCAAGCCCACGCGTCTTCGTCCAGCGCAGCAGCGTTGAGTCGGCCGAGTGAATCCCCGTGCCGATGCCGTCGACGGAAGTGAAGGTGATGTTGTATCCGGGCTGGTCGGTGATCGCGACCGTGCCGCCCGCCGCGGTCCAGGCAAACCCGATTGTCTGGTCAAACGGCGTGTCGTGATCTTTGTAGCACTCGCCGAAAATCGTCGATCCGTCCTTGGAAAATACCCGCAGGCCACACGACGCGAATCCGGGCAGCGGCGGGGCGGCGATCGTGGCCGACCCCTGGGACCAGAGGAAGAGCTTGTCATCTGGTGGCGTATAGACAGGGATCGCGCGCCCGTCGGTGCCGTCGTCGGGAGAACCGACTCCACCGGAGGGCCACCCTGGTAGCAGACGAGGCTCGCTGAGACCTCCCTGCGTGGTCCAAATGAACTGACGACCCACCGTCATACCTTCCGGGCCTACCTGGTACGATCCCCAGATCGAGGTTCCGTCGCGGCTCACGAAGCCGATGTCGCCGTCGAGCGCGCCGTTGTTGTCCAGTGAGGCTGTAGGTGCGAACAATTCGTATCGGCCATTGAGCGGCCATCGAAAAATGCGCCCCCCGTAGCTCCCAGCGCCACCGGTCGGGAACGTCTTTACGATCCATTCACGTCCAACGATGGTCGTGCCATCACCACTGACGGTGGTTGCTGACACGTGGTTGGTATTTCGCCCCGGAAAGGCCGGTAGCGGCACCACACCTGACTTTTCCGTCCAATAGAAGGCGATGGGCGCGTACAAGGTTGTGGCGGGATCGACATACGTCGAATCACCCACAAGCACCGTACCGTCGTCGCTGGCGGCCGAGATTTCGACCTCGTACCGCGGCGGCGAAGAGGCAGCGTTGGTGGGCACGACGCCAGGCAGCATCAGGAAGCGCGGTCGGGGCCCAGCCGCGCCAGCCGCTCCCCCGGTCGCCGAGGTGCCGCCACCGCCCCCGGTCGCCGCCGCGCCGCCACTGCCGCCACCTGCCGCCGAGGCGCCGCCTCCACCGCCGGTCGCCGAGGCACCGGCACCGCCACCTGCCGCCGAGGCGCCACCTCCACCGCCCGTCGCCGAGGCACCGCCAACACCGCCCGAGGGGCCCGTGCCAGCGGTGGCGCCGATGCCCCCACTACCGAGAACGCCGCCGGCGCCGCCACCGATCTGACCGCCCCCCTGCCCCTGCCCCGCGTCGCCGATCGTGTGCATATCGCCGGGAGATCCGTCCCCATTTGCGTGCCCCCCGGCCGCCGCGGTGTGGTCGCACGCGGCGACGGCGCACAGACTCCAGGCCAGGGTAATCAGCCGGCAGTGCGGGGTGCTCCATGTGTCGACGCTGTTGCTCACTCGCATCTATGTGGGCTGACGCGCAGAATGTTTCAGCGTTCTGGAGCGGAGGCGTAATAGGCGCTGGTTCTCCGCCCCAGTCGTATATGTCCAGATATCCGATATTTACGCCGGCGAGCCGGGCCATATCTGGGAGGAGTAAACCGCAGTGATCGGCCGTGCCCGGCCGACCGAGGGGGGGCTCTACCTACTTCAGGAAATCGGCAATCGCCGTCGCGGGCGTGGTCCCGGCCTTCAGGGCATCTGCCACCAACTTCGATATGGCGGTGGCACCCACGATGTTGAAGTGGGCGATCTCGGTCCTGGAGGTAAATAGCGCCGGAGCGTCCACGGTCCCGTAGTAGTTGATCGCCAGGGTCGTCAGGTCGACGAATGCGACGTTCTGCGCTGCGGCCAGATCGCGCGCCTGCTGGTCGAGTCCATTGAAGCCGGGGTCCGCGACGGTGGTCGGCCTGGTCGGGTCATCCAGGTACGCCCTTCGCGCCACTGGCGAGAACAGGATGGGGGTGGCCTGGGCGTTGCGCGCATCGGTGATGAACTTCATGAGGTTGGTCTTGTAGTTGGCAATGTCGGTGGTCGACTTCATGTCGTTGTGGCCGAACTGAATGAACAAGTAGTCGCCCTTCTTGAGGACCGCCCCCCGGCTGGCGAATTTCGTATACAACGTGCCGGCAGTGTCCCCCGAGTCGGCGTAGTTGGCCACGGCCAGGCCGGGCTTCATATATATCGAGAACTCCTGAGCCCAGCCGCGCTCCGTGGGGCCGAGGCCCGCATGTAGGGGATCCCAGTCGCAGACGGTGGAGTCCCCCACGACGAAGAGAGTCGGTATGTTCGCGGCCGCGTAACCCAATCCGTGGAGCGCCGGGGCGCTGCCATTGATCAAGATGTCCAGCTGCTTGCCAGGAGCGCTGTAGTCGTCGTGAACCTCGGTGCGCACGTTGACACTGAACGTGTGCTGCGAAAAGGTGCCTGCCGCCAGATTCACGGTAGGGACGACGATGCGCGAAAGCTCGGCCTCGATCTGCGAGCTCGAGGCAGCCTGAGCCTTACCGAGCTCGACGGTAACGTTGTAGTTGCCGTTGGCGGGGACCGGGATGGTGCATTTGATGGGGTTACTTCCAGTACAGCGCGACAACAATGTCGGGTCGAGCGGCACCCCGCTGCTGCCCGGAACAGTGAGGGAGATCTGGTCGATGACTTCGAGATAGCTCGTGCTGCTGGAGCTCTTGCCGATGACCGTGAAACGAATCACGTGATTGCCGGCCGACAACGTCGCCGTCCCCAGACTGCAGCGCACTTGAAAGGCCGGCGTGGAGGCATACTGATCGCACGACGCACCTTGATTGACGCCGTCGATGCTGGCCTGCACGATTGCGCGATTGGTGTTCGACTTGTAGAGCAACGCGACGTCGTAAGTGCCGGCGGCCACGTTCGGCAACGTGAACTCCATCCAGTCACCGACCGCAGGCGTGCTGCTGGTGAATTGCACGTAGGAGCCAGCGCTGGCGCCGCTCTCCGCGGTCACCTTGCTGCCTGCTGCCGAAGCGGCGCGTGTCAGTACTTCGGCCTCGTAGGCCGCCGATGTTCCACCGGCGGTGCCGCCGCTGCCGCCCGCACCGCCGCTTCCTCCGGTGCCCGCGCCTCCGGTACCAGAGCCTCCCGTACCGGATCCTCCGGCTCCCGAGCCGCCGCCCGAGACTGTGAGGGATATCTGATCGATGACTTCCAGATAGCTCGTGCTGCTCGACCTTTTACCGGTAGCGGTGAAACGGATCACGTGGGTGCCGCTCGCCAAAGTCGCCGTCCCCAGGCCGCAGCGGACTTGAAAGGCAGGCGTGGAGGCATATTGGTCACAGGACGGCCCTTGATTGACGCCGTCGATGCTGGCCTGAACGATGGCGCGATTGGTGTTCGATTTGTAGAGCATCGCCACGTCGTAAGTACCGGCGGCCACATTCGGCAGCGTGAACTGGATCCAATCGCCGACCACCGGGGTGCCGGTAAACTGCACATACTGTCCGGCGCTGGCGCCGGTTTCCGTGGTGACCTTGCTTCCTACCGCCGACGCCGTGCGCGCCAGCGTTTCCGCCTCATAGGTCGTCGTCGTGAGAGCCGAGGCCACCAACTGGGTAACCGCTTCGCCACCGTGCTCAGCGCACCCCAGAGGTGACAACGACAACACGGCCCCGATGAGCCAATGTCCGGACTTCCGTCTACGCGCTGCTGTCGTGTCGTACATGCGGTGTCCCCTTCCGTTGCGGTCCTGAAACAACGTTCGTTGATCGGCCGGCGATGTTATCACGGCACGGCAGCTGGGCTGAAGGCGCCGGGAGGCGCTACTTGCAGAGCCGGCGGATTAGTAGGCGGCTGGGCCCCTCGATGAAAGGCTGAGGCAACGATGACCAAGCACGCGAAGCGGCTGTTTTTTTCATCGATGTCGGCAGCACTCGTCGGTGCGGTGATCTTGCCGGGGTGTTCCGATGATTCGGGGTCGACGAACTCGAATCCGAATGGCGGCGGGGGCGATAGCGGTGGTTTCAGCGGGAAGGGCGGAGGTGCCAGAAACGCAGGCTCCGGCGCGACCGCTGGCGTAGGTGGAACGACGGGCTGCAGCGGCGCCGCGCCGGCGTGTCGCGGAACCAATCTGAATGATTGCTGCGAGCAGGATCCGTACGACTCGGCAGTGTGTCAGAAGTTGTGAGGGGCATCCGCGACGGGAGCGAAATAGAGAGGAATATTCAGTCCAGACCTCCAAGAGCCACAGCATTGACGGCCTGGAGGCCTTTCAGGATCTGCGGGCTGGCGCAGTACGTGCTGGACCTCGTCGTTCGCACGGCCGCGGGCCCAGCCCACCGTCGGCGCTCACGACGAATCTGACGCAGGCGCGAGAGGCTGCCGCTTTCCTCCACAATTTCGGACGTTTGACGAAAGAAGAACGCGAGTAGCGACCTCGCCGTGCGACGGCTATTTCTTTCTGGCCGCCTGTCAACGGATCCCTCTGTGAGGTCAAAACCATGTCGAATGAACACGTGCGCTGGCTCTTGAAGGTGATGCAACCCGAGCGAACCTTGGCTTCCTTCCCTGGGGGCGCCAGCCTCGCCCAAGACGTCCATGCTGCGCTCCTAGGCCTTCCGGTCGAGATTTACGCGACCGAGCTTGGCCGCATGCAAAAAGAGGCGTCGGAAGCGGCCGCAGCGCTGCTTACAGACGAGGCCGTGGCGGCGATGGTCGATCGCCTTCCCCTGCGTGCAGGCGCGAAAGTCACCGTGTTCGGCGACAGCTTGACGTCGGAGCCCCAGTCTTGGGCCGTGATCCTGAGAGACATGCTGGCCTTGCGCCGAGGCGCCGACGGGATTTCGTTGACCATCAACGCCGTCGCGGGCGAAACCACGACACACGGGCTCGTGCGGGCCGGACAAATCGCCCCTTCGCGGCCCGACTGGGTGCTCTTCCTCTTGGGCACGAACGACGCGCGCACGCAGGGCTCGCACCCTACGAAGACGCTCGTCGATTTCGAAGAGACGGCGCGTAACTTCGCGGAACTGCGTCAGCGCGTTGAGAGAGAGACCACGGCGAGGTGCATTTGGCTCACGCCGCCCGCGGTCAACGAGGTCCAAGTGGCCGAGCATGCAGGCCTGGCCAGGTTCGGGGTTCGGTTCCGCAATGAAGACATGGAGCGAGTCGCCAAGTTTGTCCGCGACGGCGACGGGCCCGTCATCGACGTCTTCTCCTCGCTGGGGACGCCGCCTCCTTCGGAGCTGCTAATGAGCGACGGCCTGCACTTCTCGCTGGCGGGCCAGACGCGCATGGCCGTTGAAGTGTTGCGTGGCTGGAGCAAGCTCGCGTGAACTACCTCATCTTTGGCGCCACCGGGAACATCGGCTCGCGGGTCGCTCAGCGCCTCATTGGTGCCGGCGCACGCCCGTCCGTTTTCGTGCGCAATGCGAAGCGGGCCCGAGCGCTCTTCGGCAATCGCGGCTCGCCACGCTGACGTCCGCCAGGTGGTCAAGCTGTCAACGTTGGACGTGCGAACACTGGTGATCACCGGCTCCAAGGCGCTGTCGTACGGGGAGATGGCGGCCATACTAGGCAGGACCATCGGCAAGCGCGTCGGCTTCGAAGAGCTCTCCGACGAGGAGGCCTACGCTCGCACCGTGGTATGAGCCGAGAGAGGCGCCTACGCGGAGGCCCTGGTGACATCTGGCGGGCGGTGCGTGAGGGCCGACTGGACACCGTGACGGCAGAGGTCGAGACGCTCACCCGGCGGGCTCCGATCCCGTTTGAAGCGTGGGACGAGAACGCGGCGGCCTTTCAATAGGCTCCGCGTGACAACGGGCTCCGCCGGCGACCTTCGCGCGCCCGCGCGGGATCCCATACCCCTCGGCGGGTGGGTCCGTTTCTACAATTGCCTCGTCGCGGTGCCCTGAAAGGACTTCACGTAGACCAGAACGCTCCGGATTGCCTCGCTCCCGGCGCCATCCCGCGAGAGAGCGCCGGGCGCCTGGTGGGCCGCGCCGTGCACCAGCGATTCCACCATGCGTGGAAGGACGAAGAGTATCCGCTCCATCTCGTCGAGGCTGTAGCGCTCCTGGTCGGCGCGGGACAGCGCCCGCTCGAAGGTGCCATGCAGGGCGTTCTTGAAGCCGACGGTGCTCGCGGGGACGGCGGCCGAAACAACCTCATGCAGCTCCGCAACTTCGGCGTGCACCCTCACCAGGCCGTGGACGAGCTCGCGCGCCAAATCCTCGAGCGGAGCCGAAGCGCAGGCCGCCATCGTCCGCTCGATGACCAGCCGTACGTCATCGACGTGTCGATCATGAAGGGCAGTGAAGATCGCTCGCTTGTGGGGGAAATACTGATACAGCGACCCGACGCTCACGCCGGCGGCCTCTGCAATGCGGTTGGTGGTCACGGCCTCCGTCCCGTGGCGCTTCACCACCAGGTGGACCGCCTCGAGCACGGCGTTCACGGTCTCCAGTGAGCGTTGCTGCTTCGGCTCGCGCCGTGGTGGGGTTCTTTCGCCAGTCTTCATGCTGCCTGCTGCATGGGGTCGCCCCGGCGAGGCCTCAGGTCAGAGCATAGCAGCCCACGGCGCCGCCGCTTCACGGTGAGGTCGCTTTACCTCGGCACGAACGCCGCGAATTCGACGACGCTGCCCCGGGTTCGGGTTGTCAGTCTCGACGATCGCGGGGACCTCCGCGCTGGCGCGTGGGCAAGTCAGCGTCACACGACGGCCTCCCTGCCGCAAACGAGCGGGCCGACCTTGCCGCGGTCCAGCAGATCATGCGGCAGACGGGTGGCAAGCGGCGAGGTGGCGCGGGCCATCACCGGTCACGTCACCGAGCGCATGACCGAGCACTACTCACACGTCGACGTCGGGGAGAAGAAGGCCGCCGTGGAAGGCATGCTGCGGCTGGTGAAGGGCGGGGCAGCGGAAGCGACCAGCGACCGCGCGGGTCAGGTCCAGAGCGGAAGGAAACAGGTCCTCAATTGGGCATTTTTCTAGGCACATGGCTCCCAAACAGGCACATTTCGGCTCAGGCCAAGAAAAAAGCCGGTCGGAATCTGTTTGATTCCGCCGGCTTTCGGGTGGGCGTTGAAGGGATTGAACCTTCGACTTCCACCGTGTGAATACAAAAATGACGCGCCACTTCTCGTAACGACCGAACAAAATCAACGACTTGACCGCGTTGATTCGCAACCTGGACGTCCAGGCCGTTACGGGTGGGTGGTCTGGGCAGTGGTATGGCTTCCACCCGACGATTTTGCCGGGTAGGGCATCTCGGATTGCCGTCCGCCCTGAAAAGTCGACTTCCAACCTGGGGAGGTGGAAGTCGCCGAGTGCCTGCGCGCCAATCTACCGACGGCTCGGGACAGACGGGTCGTCGCAAGAATGGTGGTGTCGCCCCTCACGTGGACATAAGCGCACCAACGGCTCGCCGACACCGAAGCTGTCGCGAGCCTACTTGCCGTCCCAGACCGGCTCGGTTGACCCCGCCGGGGCGAGCCGCGGGAAGCTGCTAAACTGCCTGCATGGCCAGTGACGTGTTGGCTCGCATCACCCACGATGTGTCGGTCATGGGCGGTCGCCCCTGCATTCGCGGGATGCGCGTCACAGTGGGGACAATCGTCGGTCTGCTCGCAGCCGGACGGTCTGCCGACGACGTGCTCGTGGCCTATCCGTATCTCGAGAGGGAGGACATTCAAGCGGCGCTCGCGTACGCAGCGTGGCGTTCCGAAGAAATCGAGGTCCCGCTCAAGGCTTCATGAAGCTCCTCGTGGACATGAACCTCGCACCCCGCTGGGTGGAGTTCCTGGCCACGAAGGGGATCGAAGCGGTGCACTGGTCGACCGTCGGCGACCCGAGAGCGACCGACGCCTCGATCATGAAGTGGTCACTTGAGCGTGGGTACGTCGTCTTCACGCACGATCTCGACTTCTCGGCGATTCTGGCCGCCACCGGTGCCGCCGGACCGAGCGTCGTCCAGGTGCGCACGCAGGACGTCCTTCCCGCCGCGATCGGTGACGACGTCGTGCGCGTTCTTGCTGACCACGCTGAGGCCGTCAGAGCCGGCGCGATCGTCAGCATCGACAAGGTCGGGGCGCGCGTGAGGGTGCTTCCGGTCAGAACCCCCGGAGATCCGGGCAGCCGCTAAAGAACGACAACTGATCGCCGCCGCCGCGGCGCGATCGAAGCACTTCGGTCGAGCCGCGATCCGGCCGGTTCCGCGGCGCTTTTACCGACGGGGACCCGTGGTCGCCACCGCGAGTGACTTCAGTACCGCGATCGCGCAGAGCTGATCGACGTCGCGCAGCCGCTGCGTTAGCTCGACGTCCGACCGCGACGGGTTCCGTCGCAGGAAGGTTGATAGTGGGGCGCTCCGTCAACTGCCTCCCATGCTTTTCCCGGGCCCTGGCGGGCCCTGCCGGGGAAAAGTGGGCCGGCGACGTCAGGATGGTGGTAGGCGTGGACGCCAGCCCCGCTCGCGAACCGCCGTACCACGACAGCCCGGTCCCTCGCGGGACCACCAGATCGTCGTACCCGTCGGCGTTCACGTCGACCACGACCGCGGCCGGCGGGTAACCCCCGTACACGATGATCGACGCGTCCACGGGCGTCGTCCGGGTCGGCGGCGCGCCCCAGCCGCTCGGGCCACCATAGGAGACCACGCAGCCCTTCGCGCAGCTCGTCGGCCCGATCGTGTCCCAGTAGCCGTCGCCGTCGAAGTCGCCCAACAGAAGGAAGGCTGTCGGTTGAGCAGCGGCCGACGGTGTCGGCGAGAGCCCTTCCGGCCCACCTTCGTAGGCGCTCAGGCCATCGGTCCCGTGCGCCCAGTCCGGGATGACCAGATCGGAGTAACCATCGTAGTTGAAATCGACCACCGAGAGGCCGCTGTTCCCGGGGACGGGAACCGGCGTGGGGACGTTGGGGTTGCCCATGTAGAGGTCGATCCCCGTGCCGTCGGAGAAGGTGAAGTCGGTTTTTCCATCACCATCGAAGTCGCCCGTCGCGACTTGCTGCAGCTGGCAGTTGCCGCAACGGAGATACGCCAGGGTCGGGCTGGGAGCCGCCGCGGCAAAGACGCGGACGAAGCCCGGGCTGTAACGCGTCTGCATGATGAGCTCGCCGAACCCGTCACCGAAGAAGTCGCCGACGCCAATCGGAAAGCCATAGGCTCCTCCGCTGGGCGCGTCGACTGCGGACGTAAAGCCGTCGGTGCTGCCGCACTGGACGTGGGCGATGTTTTCGCCCCCTTCACCGAGGACGCCGACCGCTCCGACCGAGCTCAAGTCGGTGAAGCCGTCACCGTTGACGTCGACCTGCGGCTCGCGCAGCCCCGTTGCCAGGGTGCCGTTCGGATCGGGCGGCCAAATCCGGCTGGCCGAGATGCCGTCCGGCCCGCCGAGGTAGACCCTGGGCACCGCTCCCCAGGCCGCGAGGTCAGGATAGCCGTCACCGTTGTAGTCGCTGAAGCCGCCGACGGAGGTATTGGCGGTAGGCGCGTAGCCCGGGAATCGGCGGCGGACGCGAAACTCCCAGGCCGACGTCCATCCGGACGGCGAGGGACCGATGGCCTTCACCTCCCAGAACCAGTAGCCGGGTGCGCGCTCGAGCGGCGGCGCCGCCTCGGCGTCGGCGGTCGAGGTCCCCTGTATGACCGTCTCGCACGCGCGATCGGCGCAGACGCGCAACAGGTAAGGGCCGGCCACGCCCGTCCACCGAAAAACGGGCCGCGCCGACGTGACGACCGAGCCCGATTGCGGCGACAGGTGACGGGGCCCGGACGAGCCCGGCGGCGTGCAGGCACCCTGGGGTACCGGCGTCGAGCCGCCGTCGGCGGCGGGCGTCGACTGGCCCCTTGCTCCCGCCGGCGCGCGCCCGCCCGGCAAGCGGGCGACGAGTGGGCCCCCCTGACACCCGCCTGCCACCACCACCACGCCCAGCACCCCCCAGAACTTCACTGCGCCTCCCCGGCAAACGGTCTCAGGTCAACGCTGCAAACCTATACACGGCGTGGGCACGGGGTAGGCAAGGCGTGGCCGTTCGCCGGGGCGCGGTCCGGTCGGGCCCTACTAATAGGTCCCGAGCTGTACGTGCAGGACCTGGGGCGTCGAGGTGAAGTTCAGCCCCCAAGTCGGTGTTGGTCGTGGCGTCAATCCGGAACGTCTCCCACCAGGCGCTACCATCCCGCATCGAGTGCTCGGCCCTGAAAGAGCCTCCAGTAATGCTTGTACGGTGTGATCGCCCTCGAAAGCTCGCGTGGGGGCTCCACCCGCGCGGACCACGGAGCCGAGCGCCCCGACCGCCCTACTCTCGACGACGGTCGTGCCGCAGCGCAAGCCGCCGTCGACTCCACAGCAGCCCCCAACCCACCGCGACCAGCGCCCCTAGCGGAAAGAGGGCAAACGGCGTGATGCGCGGAAGCGAACGATCGAGCACCGCCTGGGTCGGATTGCTCGGGTTCACGTAGCACACGGATGCCGCCCCGGGCGAGTAGTGGCCGACGCGTTCTGACGATTCCCCGAACGTGCGATTGTAGTCGCGAACCAACTGATAGTCCTCTGACACGTACGCGCGGCCTTCGTATTCGTATGCAAACACGATGTCGACACCATAGCGGGTGTTCATGCGATGACTGCTCGCGTGTACTCGGCTCGCAACAATCCGACACGGGCAAGCGCGCCAGTTCCTGGCGGCTGCGAAGAGCGCAACCGGCTTGACACCTATGAAGTACGTCGCAAGCGCGAGGCTGATGACCAGCAGGGCGCTTCCCAGACGTCGGACTACGAGCCTCCCGACGCGAGTCGCGGGCGGCGCCACGTCCCTGCCCCGAATGGAGACCCACCCCGCGTACAGGAAGAGCCCGCCCAATCCCCCTCCGATGGCCAGCGGGAGAAGCACGGCGAGCCCCCACCAAAGGCCATCCCGGACAAGCACGGCATCGCTCGGGTGCTGCGGGTCCACGTAACAAGGCCACGTCGAGCCTGGTTGCAAGCCACCTGCCAGTTGGTACGCGTCGGGGTAACCACCGGACGGACGGGCAGAGACGCGGTTCGACACGTAACTGCGCCCGGCGTACTCGTACCGGAATCGGACCGACAGTGACGGATCTCGGGTTGGCCGCGCGGGCGCGACTACCTGGGCGTCGACGATCGTGGCGGTCACTTCCGACCACCCGTAGACCTGCGCTTCAGCCCACCACACCCGGGCCATCAGCACGGCGGCCCAGACGCCGACGATCAAGAATGCCATGCCGAGCGTGAGCCCGACGATCGCACTCGCCGCCCGACTGCCTGGGGTGAATGCCGGGTTCGGAGGCGACGAGCTCGGCACCACGTCGATCATCGGCCGACCTCGACGCTGGATCAGTGTGCCGAGCCGTCACCCGCGAGGCACGAAAAGAACGCCGCGCACGATGCCAGCGATGTGCCGCCTGAACATGTTTCCGCGTACGTGTCCGTCACGCAGTTTTGAACGCCACCGACGGTGAGGGTGCCGCACGAAGACGCGACGCCAGCGAGCACCTGCTTACACTGGCTTTGGTTGCTGCCAATCTGAAACGAAAAGGTCTCCGTCCCACCATCGCAGGTCAGCGTCTTACTGTGACTGTAACCACCTTCCGTCTTCGCCAGCTGGTCACAAAGCGCCCCCCGCTGGCTGTCGCTGAGAGTGGCAACGGACGAACTCGACGGAGGCGGTTGGCCCGCGTCCCCGCTCTGCGCAGACGAACCGCAAGCGGCGACAAGCACCGCTGCGAACAACGCCAGCCACCCGATACGCTGACATGCCATCGTAAACTCATATCGCAAGTCACCGGCCGGAGCTAGTTTGCTCTTTGATCGACTCTGCGCACCGCGAACACCTGGTTGCCCACTGCAACGGGAGAGCCGGCTTGGACCCGCATGTCTCCCGCGCCGACCGGCGGGGGCACCGCGTGCACCATTGCGAACCCGCGCGCATCTGCTTTGACCGTCACGCTGCTCAAATCGTTTTCGCGGAAGCTGCCGGCACCGAAGGCGGTGAATGTCACAGGCATGCTCGGCACGCTGCGCACCACAAGCGTTGCATCAACGCCCTCGTTGACGACCGCATCAAGGTCGGTCATGGCCGCCAGGTAGACCCGATCCGGCGCGGCGGCCGATGCTGTTTGAAAGCAACGGGCCGGTTCCACCACGCCCAGGTAAGCTTCGGGGTCACGCTGAAACGCCTCGAGATCGAACGCCGGGGCCGCCACGAGCGGTGACAGCCGCTCTGGTCGGCCGAGCCGCCCAGCCTCGGCCACGGATTGCTGGTTCTTCTTCCCGAGAGCAGGCAGATCGTCGCGTGTCGGGCGGAACCGCTCGGCCAGTCCATCCGACCGTGTACGCCAGCGCCAGGCGCCCCACGAGGTGAGGACGGCGGCAACGAGCACCGCCGCTCCCAGCGCAACCCAGCCACGAGGTCCAAAGTGGAGCTGTCGCGCGATCATAGGCCGTATCCGACCTCGATGTAGGCTCCTCCGAGGAAGTTCGCCTCCTTGAGGGCCCAATTTGATTCCGCGCTCTTACAAAACTCGAAATCGAGCTCCAGGTGGAACCCAGCTTCGACTTCCACGCCCACCTCCTTGATCGCTTCGAGTATGGGGACGAGCTCGGGAAAGGCCGTCTCGATCAAATTCGCTTTGCAGTCGAGTCCCAGCCCTTTCACACACTCCGTGATCTTGGTCTCGACCTCACACTCGACGCCCGCCGATTTGAGCGCCTTGGTGATGGGAGCCAGGACGGCACCAAACGCCCCGGTTCCGGCCGACGTGAATCCGCCGATTGCATACGGGTCTTCGCAGCACCATGCGCAATTCTCACCGCAGTTGAAGGTGTTGCCAAACAGGTCCTTTTTGATATTGGACTTGAGCTCTCCCTCCCACTGTAACCCCACGAAGAGCCCGTGGTAGTCGTAGCCGACGCCGGCCCACCCCTTCAGGAACGCATCGAGGTTTCCACCATCGCAGAAAGAGAGTTGCAGGTCGGCTTCCCCTTTGATCCCTGCCTTGAATCCCTGGCCACTAGGGTCGAGATGATTTGGTACGAAATAGGCGGCGTAGAGATTTGGCCCGTCGCGGTACGTCTTATCGCGAGTGATGAAACGCCCCAGCGCCGGGTCGTAGTACCTCGTCCGGAAATAGACCAGCGCGGTCTCGTCGTCGTGGTAGCGGCCAGTAAAGCCGTACGGATTGCCGACCACGGAAACGGATGATTGAGACCCGTTCGCCAGCGTGACTGTTCGCTTCCCGTATGCGTCGTAGGTATAGCGCTCAACCACCGCGCCAGCGGAATTGGTGACGGCCGCCACCGAATAAAGCGAGTTAGCCGTGAAGTAGTAGGTCGCTCCGTTCGACTTCAGCGCCACGGCGTGATCGGCGTAGTCGGAATAGATAAATGTCCGCAGCAGTGTCGCTCCGTTGTATTCGGCGACCACATTCTCGTCGTCGTTCACCAGCGTCACCGAGACTCCGTTGGCTGTCTTCCCCAGACGGCGCCCGAGCGGGTCGTACACGTACGACGCCTGTTTACCGCTGCTGACGGTCGCCGTCTTGAGCTGGTTGTCGACGTCCCAGGCATACACATCTCCGCGACTGTTGCGGGTCAGGTTGCCCCTCAGATCGTACGTGAGTGCAGTTCCATTCACGGTCAGCGTCTCATGGGCGCTGTCATGCGTGCGCGTCTCGGAGAGACCGTTCCTGACGGTGCTCCTCCAGTCATTCGCCAACGTCAACTGCCAGCTCTGAGCGTCGCCCGCCTGCTTTGACCACGTCACCACGCGATCTTCGTCGTCGTACACGAACGTCTGGGACTCTCCAGGCGTCACACCGTTGCCCTCAGTCCGCTTCCGCTTGTTGTGATCATAGGCGTACTCGAAGTCGGCGATGCCAGGGGTCACGGTGCTGGCAAGGAGATTGTCCGTGCCGTAAGTGCGGCTCTCGGACAAACCGTTTCCAAGCTGAGTGGTGATTAGCCGCTCCCCGGCATCATAGGTGAAGCTCGCCACCGTCGCCGCCCCACCGCTGACGCGAGACAACTGGTTTCGGCTTGTGTACTGTCGCCCGACGGTGGATCCGTCCGGATAGGTGAGCGTGGTCAGACGATTGGCCGGGTCGTAAGCGTAGGACACTGTGTGCGTCGCGCCGAACACCGTTTGCCCGTCGCTCGTGATCCTACTGGCGGCATCGTAGCCGCGCGCAACGCTCGTCTGATACCGCGCAGAGTTGGCCTGAGTGAGCCGATTCGCGTCGTCATAACCGAACGTGTCGTCCTTGCCGTCCGGATAGTGCCTGGTCAGCAGGCGGTTGGCCGTGTCGTAGCTGTATGTGGTCGTAGAGCCGTCCTGCTGAATCAGGGACACCAGGCGCCGCGCCGGATCGTAGGCGAACTGCCGAACGCCTCCGCCCGGATATGTGATCTTGGTCTGCAGCTCTCGCGGGTCATATTGGTAGCCGGTCACGCTGCCGTCGGGATCCGTGAGCTGCACCAGGTTCGAGTCTGCGTCGTACGCGTAGGCTTGCACACCCCCGTTCCGGTCGGTGCAGGCCCTCTTCCTGTTCCTTGCATCGTACGAGCACGCGCTGACCTTACCCAACCCATCGGTTGTCGTCAGCTTGTTTCCCTCGACGTCGTACGTCGTCGCGTTGGTGTTGTTGTTCGTGTCCGTGCAGGCGGTCCGGCGGTTCAAGGCATCGTACGTGCAGTCCTCACCCGTGCCATTCGCATCGCGTCGCTGTAAACGATTGCCGTCGGCGTCATACGCCGCCGTGGACACGTTCCCGGTGGCGTCGACGGACTGCCGGTCGAGCTGAGCGCCATCACCACGCGTACGAGTCGTGTGTCCCAGAGCGTCGGTCACCGACCGCTCGAGTAGCCCGCCGACGACCACATCATAGGTGGTGGTCGTGGCATTCAGATTTCCGTCCGCCTTGCGAAGTCCACGACCCACGGGGTCGTTGATGGCGACGCTGACCTCGCCCAAGGGATCGGTCGTTACGGTGGCCGAGCCGTCGGCGCCCGGACCAAACGACAGGTTGGCCATCAGAGTCGGATACTTGGCTTCGAAGCCGATTCCGTCAGTGAGGTTGTCATCGTAAGTGGTGGATGTGACCTTCCCGCGTGGATCGACCGACGTCACGCGCCGATTCAATCCGTCGTACGTGTAGTGGGTCACGTTGCCGTTGGGGTCGGTCGTCGAGGTGCGATTTCCATTGAAGTCGTACGCGTATTTCGTGATTTGGCCAGCCTGGTCGGTGAGTTGAACGAGGCGGTTGCAGCAGGTGTCGTACGCATAGGTCACCAGGTTGCCGCGCCCGTCGCGTTCCGTCGCCTTCTGCTGAGTGCCGGTATACGTGTAGCGGGTGCTCGCAGCGTCGGCCGTACCGACCGCCTCCGTCCGCGTCAGGAGGAGGTTGCGTCCAGAGAAGACCGACGCGGTCGCGAACTGGCCTCCCTCACCGTCGAAGCTGCGGGGACGGCTCTCCAGAGTGACATTTCCTTCCGTGTCGTACTGGTACGTGGTCTTGGCCGCGGTCGGCGTGGATACCGCGACGACCCTCTGGACCAGACGACCGCGTACATCGTAAGAAGACGCAGTCTGGACGCCTCGACCGTCGACTTCCAGCACCGTCCTGCCCTGGGCGTCGAAGGTCCGGTCGAGGATCGTGTAGGCAGGGTTGGCGGATGGGTCTCGCGGGAGTGCGGCAATGTTGGCGCCGCTCGCCACGGCACCCGGAACTCTCTCGGTCACGATCCGGGTCTGGCGCCCGGCTGAGTCGTACACGTTGAAGATGTTGCGCCCGTACGGGTCGGTCTCGCGCACCTTGCGGTCGACGGCGTCGTACGCGACGGTATCCGACAGTGATCGAGCGACGCCGGTCAGCCGCGTCGTGGCGACCCGGCGCCTCCGTTGATCGTACGTGAAGATCGTCTGTTCGCCGGATTGCACCTGTTGAGCACGAAGCTTCGTGCCAGGAACGTAGGTCCAGGTCTGGCTCACTGCTTCGGGAAGCCCGGAAGCACGCACCACGCCAGTCAGCCGAGTTGCTGCGTCATAGCTGAAGGTGTCCGCGTGGCCGTTGCGGTCGCGCTTCAAGACCAGGAGGTTCGCCGTCGCGTTGTCCGAGCCGTATGTGAAGACTTCATTCGATCCGTCCGGGAACGAGCGAGTCATCAATCGATTGCGCCCATCGTACGCGAATCGAATTGTGCGGCCGTCAGCGTCCGTCTTCGACGTCATCCGTCCGCCCGCATCGTAGGCCATCGTTGTCACGGCGCGCGTCCCGCCGGACACATCCGCCGGTTCGGACACTGAGATCAGATTTCCGGCGGTGTCATACTGATAGGTGGTGACGTTGCCGTTCGCATCCGAGGTCGTCAACGGCTGACCGCGGGAGTTGTATGTGTACGCCAGCGTTCCGGCCTGCGGCGTACCGGCAGCAAGCGTCATCGACAGGAGGTTGCCCGCGGCGTCGTATGATGCCGTCGTGACCTTCCCGACGTTGTCGACCACACGAAGAGGTTCGCGGTATTGGTTGTACGTCGAGGACGCGCTGGAGCCATTGTAATAGGTGGCCGCGGTGACCGCGCGCGACAGTGCATCTCGCGTGAGCGTCGCGGTCCGGCCAAGAGCGTCCGTCGTCTGGGTCAGCTGTCCGGGCGATCCCTCGACATAACTCTCCTCGACTTCGAACACGGCAGAGGTCGGGCTCTTACTGGGGTCGAAGGGCGCCGCGGCTCGCGCGTAAGACAGCGGGAACCCATCACTCGAGACGACGATCCGGATCAGGCTTCCGCCGCCTTCGTAGACATAGAAGGTGTCCGGCGAGGCCGGATCCTCCAGTTCCGGTAGACGAGCTCCCCTGAGCCGTTGATCACGCGTCGAACGAGGTTCGCCGGCTGACTGACCACCTGACCGGACGAAAGCGTGAAGGTCGCTTGCGACACATAGACCGTCTTCTTCACGCGTCCTGGCCCCGCCGCGTTGTCATCGATCACGAGCCCGATCTCTTGATTCACGGGGTCGGGCGTGGTGGAGAACGATGACGAGCTGCCATCTGCGAACGTGATGCCCGTGAGGCCGATGTTTGTACCTCCGGCGTACAAGTATCGGACTGTTTGGCCGGACGGCGCGGTAATCATGGTGACCACCCACCGCCCCGATACTTGCTGCGTCCCGTACTGAAACGTCGCCGCGGCGCCGTATGCGTCGGTCAGCGACTTGATCTGCCACAAGCGTGTGCGATCGTTGCTCAGCTGGCTGTCCGTGGCCGAGGCCGCGAACACGTAGCTCACGATCTCCGCGTTGTGATTTCGATCCTCTGTTCGAGTGAGACGAGCGTCGAGCGCCGAGCTCAGACCACCCGACTGCGTGTTGACGATCTCGAAGATGAGGCGTTCACCGGTCTGCTTTGTCAGAACTGCCAGCGCGCCGGGGACCGCCTGCGTGATCGCGTGGCCACTGGAGTCGGTCAGACGCAAGTCCTTGTATTGCCGCCCGGCCACGTCGTGATAGATGCCGTCCACCGTGTTGTCCCCATCGGCCGAGCTCAGCTCAAGCATCGAGACGGGTTGGACGTTGCTTTCGACGTCGAACACGTCCGCATGCGGCTGAGTCGTCGAGGTTCCCGGGTACAGGCGTATCTTGGCATCGAAGGTGCCGAACATGGTCGGGCCAAACGAAGACACCAGGTACCCGAGAGTCGGCCTCAACAGGCGTTTGACGCGCAGGCGCTGCATTTGCCCGGGCAGGTCGTCCCCGACCGGAGCAGCGCAACCGCAAGCGCCGCACTCGGACGCGCTGACCGTGCCGTCGGTTAGATAGTCGTACGCGTCGTGATAGTACGTCCAGCCGATGTTGTCGGCGCGTGACCCGGTGCAAGCCTCCGTCCCTTCGGGCGTCGCGGCTCCGCCATTATTGCCTGAACCACCGGGATTCGTGATGATCACGGTCGCGAAGACCGAAGGGATCACGATACTGCCCGGCGGTCGCAACTGGATGGTGTGCTCCTGGCTGAAGTCGATCGTGGTCGTATGGTTTCCGGAGATTGGCAACGGCACCGAGGTCCCGCCATCATCGAACGTGAGGTCGTCGATGCGCGGCTTGCCAAAAGGAGTTTGCGTAAACGTAACGGACGCGATGCTCGCGGTCGGCACCGACACTGCAAATGCCGTACTGATCGTTTCTCCCATGGGCTTCGGTCCGTCGGTAGCGAGCAGGTTCGCGTGGACGTCGAACGCGCGCAGCGTGCCTTGCTGATTTACTTCTCCGTAAAACGCGCCAGCAAACAGGCTCACTGAAGACATCGCGTGCGTGAACTGGGCCGTGATAGGCCCGAAGGTTACGTCGTCTGATTGGTCCGTCAGATCCGCCGCTTGCGAACCCGAGTGCGTGAGTCCGAAGTTCGCGACGAAGCCCGACCCGAAAATTATCCCTCGGCTTTGGTATTGGTTGGAAAGGGCCACTGCACCCGGCACGTCATCGAACGTGATCGTGACCGGTGCTGCGCTGGCGCGTGATGGAGCCAAGACCGAAAGCAGGACGGATGCTGCGAGGGACGCAAGGCACCGGGGGGCTGCTGCCACTTTTCGCGTCATTGGAGCCACCTTTTGTACGGACTTCTTTGGACGATGGGCGTTCGCCCAGCGCCCTCTAGAACGGGGACCTCAGACGTTGTTTCCTCTTCAAGCCGAGACGTATTCAAAAAATGACCTCAGTCTCTGAAAATGCAGGGCGTTTGACGGCAGACGGTCGCCTCGGCGATTTGCCGGCGTGGCGTGAAGTTGCTTGAGGCGGCTCGCGCAGCGTTCCCGAACGTAACACGCTGCCAGCACACGGGATTCCGTTGAGTTGCGCGTTGCAGGTGTGACCTTACGAATCAAAACGATCGGACCGTTCCGAAAGTGCAGGTCACTTCGACCGGGTTCACGCCTGAGGGATCGGTCGCTTCGCTCGATCTCGTCCGACGGGTGCCCGCTGCTGCTGAGGGCTTCGGGGCCCTGCGATCGGAACACGTCGTGGCGTCGAGTCCGACGGAGATTGGATCGTTGAGCAGCGAAAGCTCGGGCTGGGCGGCATACCGAAAAAGGCGGCTCCGATATTGTCGGGACGGGCGTGAAATCGACGGGATCGAAAGGAGGATAAGGAAAACAAGCGGGCGTTCGTCCCATAATGGGGCGCTCCGTCAACTGCCTCCCATGCTTTTCCCGGGCCCTGGCGGGCCCTGCCGGGGAAAAGTGGTGGGAAAACAGAGCGTCAGCGGGTCAGGGTGACAGCACGCCCGAACTGGTCGTCTGCTTCTTGCCTCATCGAAATCAAGTGCTCGTCACGGCGCGCAGACGCAGTCAGATCAGCTCGGCGAGCCCCTCGCTCGGCCACCCGACGCTCGGTGTGTGCCCGGCCGGTGGCGGTGCCGCTCTCGCCATGATCGGCGGCGAGATCGCGTCAGGGGGAGCCGGAACCGCCCGCGACCGGCACCAGGTGGTCCTCGTCGATGATCAGGCCGCGGCAGTTGTCGGCGCCGCAGCGGCACGGCTCGGCCAGGTGGGCCGGGAATGCGTAGTCATAGGACAGCTCCTCGCCGGCCGCGATCGGCCGCAAGGCGATGACGGTGGCCCAGGCCTGGCCGTCGTCCGTCACGCCCACCTCAACCCAGGTGTTGGGGTCGCACGAGTGGTTGATGAACCGCGTCTGGTCCACCATGTCGAAATAGACCCCGTCCTCGATCCGCAGCGAGTAGCGGTCGTCGACGTTCTCGCCTTCCCGCCAGGCGACCCCGTCGACCTCAGCGATCGCTTCATCTTCGGCGAAGTCCCTCAGGGCGACGACCCCGTATCCGTGAATGGGTGAGCGGACCACGCGAATCCCGGTCACTCTCGGCATCGTTCACCGATTGTACTCAGGGTGGAGGGTAAGAGTTCAACCGTGATCTACTGGTCCGAAGAACCCAGGCAGATCAACCTTCCTTATCTGCGCAACGAGCCCACGAGCTTCAAGCTGGTCGTTCGGCCAGCACGTCGAGAAGTCTTCAAAGTCGGCCACGCGACGAAGCACCTGTCGGCGCAGTAGGATCGCCCGCTCACCTCTTTTCATTTAGACGCACGAGAAGGGTGCGGGCTATTTGGAACTTGTTGACCGCGCCCGCGTCGCGGTCGAGGGCATCGCGTAGATCCGCAGTGCAGTCGTCGTCCAGCCCAGCTCCCCGGAAGAACAGAAGCACATCCCGCTTCGACCGGCACAGTCGCGGAATAGCATCGACAAGCAGCTGGAGCAGTTCTGGAGGGTAGTGAAACGAGATGTCTTGTGGGCGTTGAAGGGATTGAACCTTCGACTTCCACCGTGTGAAGGTGGCACTCTTCCGCTGAGTTAAACGCCCGGGCGAGGATCTTTGGTAGCGCGCGGGGGGCGGTCTGTCAACGGGGCGTGTTTAGCGGTGGTGCGCGCCGCCGCCGAAAGGGGCGCCGCTGGCGGCCGGCGGATGGAACCCGCCGCCGGGCGCCGGATGGAATCCACCGCCGGCGGGCGCGCCGCCGCCGAAAGGGGCGCCGCCGCCCGCGGGAGGGTGGAACCCGCCGCCGCCGGCCGGAGTCCCGCCCCCAAACGATCGGAAGCCGCCGCCGGACGGGGCGCCGCTGCTGGATCCGTGGAAGGCGTTGTTGGGTGGCGGCGTGAACGCGTGTGGCGTGGGGGCGAAGGCCCGCACGGACTGTGGCTGGACCGCCGGTCGCGCGGGCTGTACGAAAGCGTGCGCGGCCGGCGATTGATATCCGGGATGGGGCGCGAACGACAGATTGGCGCCGGCCGAGGGACGACCCGCGAAGCTGGGCGCCGGGCGGCCATAAATCGGGGCGCTGGGCGCCGGCGCCGGGCGTGCGGCCCCGAAGGTCGCCGCGGGCGCATTCACCGGGCGCGCGAACGACACGGACCGCCCACTGGCCGGCGCGACCTGGCCGAAGTTGCCGCGCCACGAGGGGCCGGCCGTCCCCGCACGCCAGCCGCGCGTCAGCGGATCGTGCTGCGCCTCGGGACGGCGCACCCAGGGACGCGCATAGACGGGCATGCCGGGGCGCGGGTAAACGGCCCGTCGCGGCAGCGCGCTCGGCGCGACGCGCGACAGCGGCACCTCGGGCGCGTACGCGGCGCGAACGGGACCGGCATTGATGTGGACGCGGTAGCCGCCGTGGGTCAGCAGCCGGTCACTGGAGACGACCGTCGTGTGCGCGAACAGACGCGGCAAATAGTGCGGCGCGACGAACTGCAAGCGCGGCGCACCCAGGCTGGACGCCTGCGTGAAGCACCACGGCGACCCCGCTCGGGTCCACGAAGCCAGTCGCACCCCGCGCGGCGGCAGCGGCGCCCACCCCACGTACCCGCTGCCCGTCCGCCACGCCACCCACGATGGGCCCCACATGGTGCCTGGCACCCAGCACCAGTGCCCGGCACGCATCGCCCACCGGCCATAGTGAAACGGCGCCCACCCCCAGCTCCAGTTCGAGGCCCAGGTCCACCCGTACTCCGATCGCACCCAATGGCCGCCGGTGCCATACGGGACGAAGTTGTCGCCCACGACCGCCGCCGCGGGGATCCACACCTGACCGTATGAATCGTCGTTCTGCCAGCTCCCATAAGGTGCCAGCGCGTCCTGGAACTGGGTGTAGGCCTGCGGGTCATACCCGTCGTCGTAGCTCTGCGCGATCTCGTCGTCCGGCCCCAGGTCGGGCGGCACTTCAGCGTCGGGGTCAGGCTCGGCCAGGCGCGGGTCGTTGGGATCGATCGACTCGGGGTTCACGCTCTGGGGGTCGACCATGTTCGGCTCGTAGGGACCGACCTGACCGGGAGGCATCGTCTGGGCGCCGGCGGGCGCCGTCAGGAGTCCGGCCAAGCTAAGAACCGAGGCGAGCATTCCGCGCTTCATGGTCTTCACGCTCCTGCCGCCCAGCATTTGCATCTTCCGGGCCGTCACCCTTGGCGCGCGTGGGGCCCGCATTCCGCGGGGTTGCCGAAAGTCACCCCGGCCGGGCGCCTCTGCCGTGTCGTAAAATTGTCCGCGCCACTGTGCGGGCGAGCGTTCCCGCCACGCTCTACAGAGCCCAAGCCCTCAGCGCCGTCGGCGCCGCGCGATGGCGGCCAGCTCTTCGACGATCGCGTCGGTCGCGCCGGGGCGCGCGAGCTGGCCCATGGCCCGGGCCATCTCCTGCTGCCGTTCGGGGGTCTGCAGGATGTCGTCGACCAGGTCGCCGAGCCGCGTGGCCGACGCCTCTGGCTGCGGCAAGACCACGGCGGCACCGGCACGCGCGAACGACATGGCGTTCACCGTCTGGTGGTCGTCGGCGGCCGTCGGCAGCGGAATCAGGATTGCTGGGCGCCGCATGATGGCCAGCTCGGCCAGGGTCAACGCACCGGCGCGCGCAACGACCAGAGATGCCGCGGCCAGCGCAGCCGGCATGTCGTCGATGAAATCCCGCACTTGCACGCGCGCGCCATAGCCGAACGCGGCGTAGTGGACCTGCATCCGGTCGTGCTCGTCGGCACCCGTCTGGTGCACGATCGGCGGCAGCCGGCCGCGCGCATCCAGAACCCGCACCATGCCCGAGGCCAGCTCATTGACGGCGTGCGAACCCTGGCTGCCGCCCAGGATCAGGATCGAACCACCACCTGGCCGCGCGGCCAGCGCCGCGGCGCGTTCGATCAAGCTGCGGCGAACGGGATTGCCCGTGAACCGGACCTTGCGGCGCGCGAACGCGGGCGTCGCTTCGTCGAACGCCACGAACACGCGCCGGGCGAACCGCCCCAGCACCTGGTTCGTGAAACCCGGGACGCTGTTCTGTTCCTGAACAGCTGTTGGGTATCCGGACAGCGCCGCCGCGAACACCAGCGGCCCCGACGCGTAGCCCCCGACGCCCAACACGACGTCCGGGCGATGCTGCTTGAGGATCCGGCGCGACGCGAAATAGGCGCCGGGCAGGCGGCCGACGCCGCGCACCAGCGCGCCCAGGCCCATCCGCTTGAGACCGCTGACCCGCACCAGCTCCAGCGGGTATCCCGCGCGCGGCACGAGGCGCGTCTCCAGGCCGCGCTCGGTGCCGACGAACAGCACCTCGCCCCCGGCCGCCGTGATGGCGTCCGCGATCGCGATCCCCGGATAAAGATGTCCGCCGGTGCCCCCACCCGCGATCAACACCCGCAAGCCCGCGGCGTGGCTCATGAAGGCGCAGGCGCCTCTGGAGGGATCGCGGGCTGCGGCTTGGGCCCGACCTCGACGACCAGGCGCGGTTCGCTGTCGAGGCGACGGTTGGCGCCCTTGCCCGCCAGGCGCCCGCGCGCCAGCCACTCGCGTGGCTCGGGGTTGCGGGCCGAGATGTTGGCCAGGATGCCGGCCATGAAGAGGCTCATCACCAGCGACGTGCCGCCGTAGCTGATGAAGGGCAGCGGCAACCCCTTCGTGGGCAGCGATCCCAGCACCACCCCGATGTTCACCAGCGCCTGCAACCCGAACATGGTGCTGATCCCGAACGCCAGGTAGGCGCCAAACACGTCGCGCGCCCGCATGGCCGCGCGCAGGCCGCGCCAGACCAGCACGACGAACAGCGCGATGACGAACACGACCCCCAAGAGCCCCAGCTCTTCGCCGACGATCGACAAGATGAAATCAGTGTGCGCCTCGGGCAGGAAGAACAGCTTTTGCCGCCCGTCGCCCAACCCCAGCCCCGTGACGCCGCCCGATCCGACGCTGATGAGCGACTCGGTGATCTGGTAGCCGACGTCGCGTCGAAACGCCCACGGGTCCAGGAAGGCGAGCATCCGGCGCATCCGGAACGGCGTCGAAACGATGAACTTCCACCCGGCCGGCGCGGCGACCAGGACGGCCAGGATCAAATAGCTGGTGCGCGTCCCCGCGACGAAGAGCAGGCCCAGCGCCACGGCGCCGAAGATCGCGGCCGTCCCCAGATCCGGCTGCTTCAACAGAAGGCCCATCATGAGGCCGGTCACCAGCAGGGGCGGCAGGAAACCGACCGAGAAGACCCGCACCTTCTCGGCTTTACGCGCCAGCAGCGAGGCCAGGTACACGCAAAGGGCCAGCTTGCCGAGCTCGCTGGGCTGAAACGACAGCGGCCCCAACCGGAACCAGCGGATGGCGCCGCCCGCGCGCGACCCGATTTTCAAGACGGCCGCCAGCGTGACGATCGCGACGAAGAGCAGCGGATAAGCGGTGCGCCGGTAGACGCTGTAGTCGATCCGCACGGCCAGCGACAGCGCGCCCAACCCGAGCACCGCATAAATCAGCTCGCGCTTTAAGAAGTAGAACGCGTCGCCGTACTTCTTGGCGGCGAACACGGCGCCCGACGAAAACACCATCACCATCCCGAACCCGACCAGCAGCAGAACCGCCCCGACCAGCACGCGGTCGACGCCGACCTGGCTGGGGCGGATCATCGCCGCGCCCGGCTTCGGCTCAGGCGCCAACCAGGCGGCGACGCGGGCGCGCAGCGACTCCCACAGCTCACGCGCACCGGCGGCCGCTCGCTCGCCGGCGGTGGGCTCGGGGAGCTTGGGGACGCGCAGGGGGACGGCGGGGACGCGGCCAGGACGCGCCGGACGCGCGGCGCGCGCGGCGCGGGGCGCAGGTGCGGGGGCTCGCCGACTCACGACGCCTTGGCCTCGGACGCCAGGCGCGCCACGGCGGCCCGGAACACCTCGGCGCGGTGGGCGTAGTCGCGGAACATGTCGAAGCTGGAACAGGCGGGCGAAAGCACCACCGCGTCACCGCGCCGGGCGCGCTGGTGCGCTGTCGCCACGGCGGCCTCCAGCGTCGCCGCGCGTTCGACGGTCACGCGTCCCCGAAACGCCGCTTCGATCTGGTCCGCCGCCTCACCGATCAGCACGGCGCCCCGGCCGACGCGCGCCAGGACGTCGGCCAGCGGCCCGTAGTCGCCCCCC
Organism: uncultured Pseudomonadota bacterium; assembly: GCA_963737345.1. Lineage (GTDB taxonomy): Bacteria > Myxococcota_A > Polyangia > Fen-1088 > Fen-1088 > JADGRB01. Next base: position 219,341 of record CAVTSM010000005.1, read on the forward strand.
TTGTCGCGTCCGCCGGCGATGAGGACCACCGGCCGCGGAAATCCGTCCAGCGCCGCAACGACCGCGCCGACGTTGGTGCCTTTGGAGTCGTCGTAGTAGGCGATTCCGCCCACCTCGGCCACCAGCTCCATGCGGTGGGCCAGGGGCCGGAAGGCCAGCAGCCCAGCGCGCGCCGCTTCCGGCGAGGCGCCGGCCAGGCGCGCGGCCAGCAGGGATGCCAAGGCGTTCGCCTGGTTGTGGCGCTGGCCCACCAGCCACGACAGGTCCGCCGGGTAGCTCTCGACGGCGTTCCCCGGCAACCGAACCAGCAGCTGACCCGGCCCCAGCCAGGCGCCTTCAGGCACCTGGCGTCCGTCACCGGCGATCGAGAACTGCAGCTGGCGGCTGGGCGCTGCCGCGGCCGCGCGGACGGCGACCGGATCATCCGCGTTGACGACCGCGAAGTCCGCGGCCGTCTGGGCCGTGAAGATCCGCGCCTTGGCTGCTGCGTAGCCGGCCATCCCGTCGTACCGATCCAGGTGGTCGGGCGTGATGTTCAACAACACCGCCACCCGCGGGCGAAACGTTTCAACTGTCTCCAGCTGGAAGCTGGACGCCTCGACGACACAGAAGCCGCCCTGGCCAGCCGCCGGCGTGCCGACGGCGTCGGCCAGCGGCTCGCCCAGGTTGCCGCCGACGAAAGTGGGCCGCCCGGTGGCGTGCAGCATGTCGCCGACCAGGGTCGTGGTGGTCGACTTCCCGTTGGTGCCGGTGACTGCGACGACCGGCGCCGCCACGAACCGGCTGGCCAGCTCCAGCTCGCCCGTGATCGCGACGCCCGCCGCGCGGGCGGCGGCCAGCTCGGGGATCTCCGGGACCCCCGGCGACAGCACGATCAGCTCCGCGGCCGTGAACGTCTCGGGCCGGTGGCCGCCCAGCTCGCGGGCGACCGAAGCCGGCAGCGCAGCGACCGCGGCGGGCAGGTCGGCAGCGCTCCGCTTGTCCGTCACCGTGACTTGCGCGCCGCGCGCCGCGCACAGCTGTGCCGCCGCGGTCCCGGATCGCCCGAGACCGACGACCAGCACGCGCTTGTTGGCGAGGTCCAGTGTCATCTGACCTTGAGGGTCGTGATGAGGCCCAGGATCGCGCAAGCGAACGAGACAATCCAAAAACGCACCACGATGCGCGATTCGGGCCACCCCAGCTTCTCGAAGTGGTGGTGGATGGGCGCCATCAAAAAGATGCGCTTTTTGGTCCGCTTGTAGTAGCCGACCTGGATGATGTCCGACAGCGCCTCGACCACGAACACCCCACCGATGAGCGGCAGCGACAGCTCGGTCTTGGTGGCCAGGCCCACGAACCCGATGGCGCCGCCCAGCGCCAGCGCGCCGACGTCGCCCATGAAGACCTGGGCGGGATGGGTGTTGAACCACAAGAAACCGATTCCGGCGCCGCCCATCGCACCACAGAACACGGCCAGCTCACCGGCTCCCGGCACGTGCGGCATGCCCAAGTAGTTGGCGATGTTGAAGTCGCGCAGCGTCGTGCCGGCCGCGTACGACAGCAGCAGCAGCGTGAACGAACAGATGATGACCGGCCCGATCGCCAAGCCGTCCAGCCCATCGGTCAGGTTCACCGCGTTGGATTCGGCCATCAGCACGAACACCGCGAACGCGACGTACGCTGCGTACGGCAACGCGAACGACAGCCGGTGGAAGTTGACCAGCGGCATCGCCAGCCGCAGCCGCACGTCGGCGGGGAGACCGTCGCCCGCGTAAAGCAGGGCCATCGCCGCCGCGCCGATGACCAGCTGTCCCGCCAGCTTCAGCTTGCCGGATAGCCCCTTCTTGTTCTTGCGCGAGATTTTCAGGTAGTCGTCCAGAAACCCGATCGCGCCGTAGCCGACGGTCACCAGCAGCGCCAGCCAGACCAGCTCGCTGCGCAGGTCACACCACAGGATCGTCGCCGCCGTCAGCGCCATGATGATGAGCGCGCCGCCCATCGTGGGCGTGCCGCGCTTCGACGCGTGAGCGGCCGGTCCGTCTTCGCGGATGACCTCGCCCAGCTGGCGTTCGCGCGCGCGCCGAATGAACCAGGGCGCGACCATGAAGGTGATGGTCAGCGACGTCAGCGTCGCCAACCCGACCCGCGTCGACACGTACCGGAACACGTTCGCCCCGGGCATTCGTTCGCGCAGCGCATGGAACAGGTGGAACAGCATCCGTTTACGCCTTTGTCTGCTGGTCCCTGCCCAGCGTGGCTTCTAACGCCTCGACGGCCCGTTCGAGCCGCAGCCCGCGCGAGGCCTTGACCAAGATCCAATCGCCCGCGGCCGTCCAGCCCGCGACGGCCGCGGCGGCCGCTTCCGGCGAGGCCGCCACCAGCGCGCGCGCCGGATCCAGCCCGGCAGACCGCGCCTCGTCGACGACCGCCTGGGCGAACGCGCCGACCGCCGCCACGCCGGACAGCTCCAGCCCGGCGGCGTGCCCCAGCGCGCGATGGGCGGCCTCGGCGCCGGCTCCCAGCTCCAGCATGTCGCCCAGGATGGCGAAGCGCCGTCCCCCACCCGCCGCCGCGGCCAGCGCCGACAACGCCGCGCGCATCGACGACGGGTTGGCGTTGTAGCAATCGTCCAGGATGGTGCGGCCGCCCGCCTCCCGGGCCGCCGACCGGTGCGGCGGCAGAGCCACCGACTCTAGGCCGCGCGCCGCATCGACCGGCGGCACGCCCGCTGCGGAGGCCGCCGCCAGCGCGGCCGCGGCGTTGCGGGCGTTGTGGGCGCCACCCAGCGGCAGCCGCGCGACGACGGGCGTCCCGCGCACGGCGAATCGAACCACGGCGCCCGTCGCGCCGTTCGGAATGAAGTCCAGCACGCGGACGTCGGCGCCGCGCTCGCCGAAGGTGATCCGCCGCGACGGAGCGACGGGGGCCGCTTGCGCCGCGATCAGCGGATCGCCGACGGGAAGCACCGCGATCCCGCTCGGGCCCAACGCCGCGAACAGCTCGCCCTTGGCGCGCGCCACCTCTTCGATCGAACCCAGCGTCTCGAGGTGCGCGGCCGCGACGTTGGTGATGATGCCGATGGCCGGCCGGGCAATCTCGGCCAGCGTCGCGATCTCGCCGCGCGCGCGCATCGCCATCTCCAAAATCCAGGCGGCCTCGTCGCCGGCGCCGGACAGAATCGTCAGGGGCAGACCGACGTCGGTGTTGAAGTTGCCGGGGGTCCGCAGGACGGGCCCCAGCGGCGACAGCGCCGCGGCGCACAGCTCCTTGGTGGTCGTCTTGCCGTTCGATCCGGTGACGCCCACCACCAAGCCGCGAAACTGAGCCCGGACCGCGCGGGCCAACTGCCCAAGCGCGGCGCGCGGATCATCCACGGCAACGATCGCGGCCGCCGCCGCGACACCGGCGGGCAAGCCGCGATCGCGCGCCACCACCACGGCCGCGGCGCCCGCGGCTGCGGCCTGGGCCGCATACGCGAACCCGTCGACGCGCTCGCCGGGCAGCGCGAAAAACAGCTGCCCGGCTCGTACGGCACGGCTGTCGGCGGCGGCGCCGGCGAACGTGCCGTCGCCCGTGCCGACCTGCAGCAAGCTGCCGCCCATCGCGTGCACAGCGAAGGCGATGGGCCGTCGCGCGGCCGTCATGCGGGCAGCGCCAGCGCGGCCGCCGCCTCCTCACGATCATCGAAGTGCAGGCGGGTCGATCCGATGATCTGGTAGTCCTCGTGCCCCTTGCCGGCGATCAGCAGCACGTCGCGCGCGCGCGCGGCGGCCGCCGCCCGCCGGATGGCGGTTCGCCGATCGACTTCCACGTGGTAGGCGCGCCGGCCGGCAGCCACACCGGCGTCCGCCAGTTCATCCGCGGTCAGCTCCTGACCGCCCGCGCGCCGCAGGCCCTCGACGATCTGCGCGACGATGGTCGCCGGATCCTCACTGCGCGGGTTGTCCGAGGTGACGACCGCCAGGTCGGCGTCGCGCCCGGCGATCTCGCCCATCAGCGGGCGCTTGCCGCGATCGCGGTCGCCGCCGCAGCCGAACACGACGATGACCCGCCCCGGCCGGCCCCCCGCCCCGCCGGCGGCCAGCGGCCGGGCCGCGGCGATGGCGCGCTCGAGCGCGTCCGGGGTGTGCGCGTAGTCCACCAGGCACAGCACACCGCGCCCGTTGGGCACCCGCTCGAGCCGACCGGGCACGCCGGGCAGCCGCGCCGCGCCTTCGGCGATCGCGCGGCCGTCCAGACCGCCCGCGATCGCCATCCCGACCGCCAGCGCCAGGTTGTCCAGGTTGTAGCCACCCACCAGCGGCGACTCGATCGCCAGCCGGCCCGACGGCGTGGCGAACGTCGCGCGCGTTCCGTCGGGAGAGAGGGTGGCCGCCTCGACCACCACTTCGGCACGCGGCGCGGCCACGCCGGGGCGTCGCGCGACCGTCAGCGTACCGGCGCCACGGGCGCGATCGTGCATGCGGCGGCCAGCCTCGTCGTCGGCAAACGTCACCGCCACCCCGCGCGTGGGGTCCAGCAGCCGCTCGAAGAGGATGGCCTTCGCCGCTTCGTACTGCGCCATGGTGCCGTGATAGTCCAGGTGGTCCTGGGTCAGGTTCGTGAGCCCTGCGACCCGAAACCGACAGCCGTCCAGCCGCCCCTGCTCCAAGGCGTGCGAGGTCGCTTCTAACACGACGTCAGTCGCGCCGACCGCGCGCATCTGGCCCAGCAGCTCGTGCAGCATCAACGCGCCCGGCGTGGTCAGCGGCGCGGCCCGGCCCGGCAATCCGGGCGCGCGGTACGCAATCGTGCCGAACACGCCGGCCGTCCGCCCGGCGGCCTGCAGCATCGCCTCCAGCAAATAGGTGGTGGTGGTCTTGCCGTTGGTCCCGGTCACCGCCATCAACGTCAGCGCGCCGGCGGCGCCGGTGCGGTTGGCGGCGATGACGCCCAGGGCCCGGCGCGCGCTCGGGACCAGCACGGCCACGCCCGGAAAGTCCGCCGGTGCCTCCCCCTCGGTGACCAGAGCCGCCGCGCCGCGCGCCGCCGCATCGCTGATGAAGCGGCGACCATCGGCCGCGGCGCCAGGGACCGCCACGAACAAATCCCCGGGCGCGACCTGCCGCGAATCGTCGCGAACCTCGCGCACGGGCAGCGCGGCGAACGCGGCGTCGCCCGGCCGCGCCGGCCGCGCCCCTTCGACACCGCGCAGGAGGTCGCCAAGCGTCAGCGCCGACATTTCAATCCGCTCGCCTTCCGAAGGCGACGCGACAAACCACGCCGCGCGCCGCTGGCCCCGGCGCCGGCCGCTGGCGCACGGCGACGCCGGTCGCCTGGCCCTCGGGATCATCCCAAGCCAGCTCGACGCCGCTGCGGCGGGCGGCGTGAATGGCCTGGCCCAGGCTCATTCCGGTGAAGTTCGGCACCTGAACCGCGGCGGCCGCGCCCGCCGCCCGCCCACCCTCGGCACCGGCCACCTCGTCCCATTTTTCGGCCAGCGCCGGATCGTCCCCCAGCGCGTCGTCGTCGAGTGGCTGGTCGGTCGCAGGGGCCTCCTCGGCGGCCGCGACCGCCTGAGACTTGCCGCCGGCGTCTTCCTGCCCGAGCTCATGCGCAGCCTTGTCGCTCGTCTTGTCGCTGGCTTTGACGTTCGCGGCGACGGCCACCGATGGCGCGACGTGCAGGTAGCGGAGCGCCTGCTCGGCGATCTCCTTGAAGATCGGGGCCGCCACCGAGCCGCCCAGGTGCCCGCCCTGCGGCTCGTCCAGGATGACGATGATCGCCAGGCGCGGGTCGTCGGCCGGGACGGCGCCGACGAACGACGACACCCACTTGGTCGCGTCGTAGTGCCCGTTCGCCACCTTTTGCGCGGTCCCGGTCTTGCCGGCCACCGGGTACCCGTCGATGGCCGCCAGCCGCGCCGTGCCGCCCGGGTCAGTCACGCCGCGCATGATGCCCAGCATGGTGCGGGCCGCCGCCGCCGACATCACGCGGCGATCGGGGGCCACCGCGGGCGCGTCGACGGTCCCGTCCGCCGCGACCACGCGGGCGACGATGCGCGGCTGCCGGTAGATGCCCCCACCGGCGATGGCGCTGACGCCGGCGATCATTTGCAGCGGCGTGACCGCGATGCCCTGCCCGAACGAAATGTTCGCAAACCCGATGTCGCCCCACTTGTCGACCGGGCGGACGACGCCGCTCCGCTCGCCCGGCAGGCCGATACCGGTCGGCCGTCCGAAGCCGAACCGCCCCAGCGCGTCGGCGAACGCGTCGCGCCCCAGGCGCCGGGCGATCTTCGTCGCGCCGATGTTGCTCGAGAACTTGAAGACCTCGGCGACGGTCAGGACCCCGTGCGGGTGCGTGTCGTGAATCGTGTACTTGCCGACCATCATTCGACCCATGAGGCAGTCGAATCTGTCGTCGGCCCGCACGGCCCCTGCGTCCAGTGCCGCCGCGATCGTGAACGTCTTCATCGTCGAGCCCGGCTCGTACGTGTCGGTGACCGCGCGGTTGCGCGCGTCGGCTTCAGCGGCGCCCACCGGCTCGTTGGGGTTGAACGTCGGAACCGAGGCCATGGCCAGGACCTCGCCCGTTCGCGGGTCCATCATGACGGCGATGGCGCCCTTGGCGTGGTGCTCGGCTGCCCCGGCTGCCAGCGCCTGCTCGGTGATGAACGTCAGGTAGCGATCGATGGTCAGCACCACGTCGCTGCCCGCCGTGCTGGGCGTATCCAGCGCGCCATCGATCGCGATCTCGCGGCCCAGGGCGTCGCGGACTCCCTGCACGGACGAGGTCGTCCCGCGCAGGGTCTTGTCCAGCGCCAGCTCCACGCCGTCCAGGCCGCCGCCGTCCGAGCCCGCGTGTCCCATGACCGTCGCGGCCAGCGCGCGGTTCGGGTAAAAGCGGCGCGGTTCGCGGGTCATGGCCAGGCCCGGCAGCTGCATGGCCCGCACCGCGGCCGCCTCCTCGGGCGTGACCCTTCGCTTGACCCAGGCAAAGAACCGCCGCTGGGACAGCTTCTTCTCCAGGTCGCCGCGGTCGAGACCCAGCACCAGCGCCAGCCGCCGCGCCGCCTCGTGCGGATCCGGCAGTTGCCGCGGGTTGCAGTAGATCGAGTCGACGTCGGCTGTCGACGCCAGGTCGGCTCCATTTCGGTCCAGGATCCGCCCGCGGCGCGGCGGCAGCTCGATCTCGCGCAGGTACTGCTCTTCAGCCATGGCGCGCAGCCGGTCGGCGTCGCGCACCTGCAGGTTGTAGGCGCGCTTGCCGACGGCGAAGAACAGCCCGGCAAACGCCGTCCCGCACACCGCCATGCGGACGCGGGCCCAACGGCCAGTGGAGATCACGCGCGCCCCTTCATGGCAGCACCACACCCGGTCCCAGCTTGACCACGTCGGCGGGCGCCGGCGGGGCCATGCGCAGCTGGTCGTGCGCGACGCCGATGATCCGCCCCGGGTCCTTCAGCATCCCGATCTCGATGGTCAGGCTGCGGCGCTGCTCTTCGAGCTCGATGTTGGCCCGCCGCTCCCGTCCCAAGTCGTAGGCGATCTGGATGCCGCGCATCCGAATGGCGACGTGGGCCAGCGCGCCCGCCGTGACCAGCGCCAGCACGAACGCCCAGACGCCGACGCCACGGCGCGAAGGAAGATCGGGCGTGACGATCATGCCGGTGCTCACAGCCGCTCCGCCGCCCGCAGCTTCGCGGACCGAGAGCGCGGATTGCGGCCGCGTTCGTCCCGGGTGGCGACCACGACGTGCTTGGTCAAGATGCGCAGGACGGCGGGACCGCCCCCGTCGCGCCCGGCCAGGGTTCGGAACCGTCGCTTGACGATGCGGTCCTCGAGCGAATGGAACGCGATGACGCACAGGCGGCCGCCGGGACGCAGGCAGTCGGCGGCGAAGGTCAGGAATCGGTCTATCTCGTCCAGCTCCTCGTTGACGGCGATCCGCAGCGCCTGGAACGTGCGCGTGGCCGGGTTCTTGCCGGGTTCGTGACGCGGCACCGCGCGCGCCACGATGGTGGCCAGCTTGGCGGTCGTGTCGACCGGGCCCGCCCGGCGCGCCTCCACGATGGCGTGGGCGACCCGGGCCGCGTGCCGCTCTTCGCCGTACTCGCGGATGATCCGGGCCAGCTCGTCCTCGTCGATCCGGTCCAGAAGGTCGGCGGCCGTCTCACCGCTTTGGGGGTCCATCCGCATGTCCAGCGGCCCGTCGTTTCGGAACGAGAAGCCGCGTTCGGGCCAATCGAGCTGCGGCGAGGAGACGCCGAGGTCCACCAGGAACCCGTCCAAGGGGATCATCCCCAGCCGTTCCAGGACCTCCCGCGCTTGCGAGAACCGGGCGTGGACCAGCGTGACGCGGTCGCCGAACGACTGCAGCTGGATCCGGGCCAGCTCCAGCGCGCTCGGGTCGCGATCGATTCCGATGAGCCGCCCGTCCGGCGCCGACCGCTCCAAGATGGCGCGCCCGTGGCCAGCCAGCCCCAACGTGCCGTCGCAGTACCGGCCGCCCGGCCGGGCGTCGAGCCAGGTCAGCACCTCATCTAAGAGGACCGGCGCATGCCCGAATTGTCGCGACACGTCATCGCGGGCAGAGGGCGCCGGCGTCATCGTCGCCCCATTCTTGACCGGGCGCCGGGAGTGTCAAGTTTTGCTGCCGAGTATTACCCGTAATTTCAACGACATACAGCAGTGCGTTGGCCGCTCGCCGGTATGGACCGGCCGCGGCGGCCCGAGGCAGAAACCATCTATCCACAGGCCAGCGAAGCGGCTCAGCGCGGCTAACTATGCTTGACCAAAGGGTTCTTGGCACTTATAGTGCTGCGGTTCGTAACTCGGCGGGGACCGAACATCCATGCAGGAGACGGGGATGGACGCGAAGTTTTTCGAGATCGACACCAAAATGGAGGCGCTCCGGGCCAAGACGGGGCTCTTTCCGGCCAAGATTCTGCACGACTACCAAGAGCGGCTGGACGTGTCGTGGATCTTTCACGACAACGCGCTCGAGGGCGTGGTGCTGTCGTACTCCGAGCTGAAGGCGGCCATCGACCAGCGCATCATCAGCGACGTCACCCTGATCCCGATGTACGAGGAGGTCCGAAACCAGAAGACCGCCGTCGACTTCGTCCGGGAGGCGAGCGTGGCGAAGAAACCACCCGCCGTCGACCTCGAGCTGATTCGGAAGCTTTACGCGATCTTGACGCCAGAAGAAGCCGCCAAGGGGTACCCGTACCGCAAGGAGAACCCGCTTCACCGGCTCTACTATCACGAGATCGCTCCGCCGGAGAAGATCACCTACAAGATGCGCAAGCTCGGCGAGTGGATGGAGTCCGAGGAGTTCGCGGAGCTCCACCCCATCACCCGGTCGGCCAAGGTGCACTTCCGGCTTCTGTCGGCCTACCCGTGGACCAAGAACTCGGGGAAGGTGGCGCGTCTCTTGATGAACTTCATCCTCATCAAGCACGGCTACCTACCGGCCGTCATCCATTCGATCGAGCGCCAGCGCTACTATGAGGCGCTTCGGGCCGAGAACGAGGCCCTGCTGAACCTGGTCGTCGAATCGCTGGAGAACAGCATCGAGACGACCATGAAGTTCCTCGACGAACTCAACGGCCTGCGCGTCAAGCGCGCCTCGTAAGGCGAGGCGCACGTAGGGGTCCGCTTGGAGGCGGCCGACGATCCGGCCCGCTGGCTGCGCCGGGCCTGCGCTTCCGGGCTCGGGCGACAATAAAAAACGCGCCGGCGGACGATCCGCCGGCGCGCTGGTTCCGCTAGGGACTGGTCAGGGGCGTGCGCCTCGAGGCGCTGCCCAGCTCGTGGACCCGACGTGAGCCGCGCCGGTGTCCGGGTTTACGTCCGCGTGGGCTCTGGACGCTCAATCCGAACGAAAACGTGAGGAGGCGTTAGGGCCGGTCGGCTTCCTTATGTCCAGACCAGCGAAGATGGCGAAGAGGCGGCGTACCGTTCGTGAAGGTGCGTTTACTCATGCGTTCTTCTCCTCCTTTTTTGGGCCAGTCGGTCGCGGACCCGTATCGAGATGCTAGCTTGCGCAGATCCGTTACGCCAGTCGCGGCAAGTGATATGAGAGTCGCATGTCAGCGTCTCCCAAATCGCCCAGCGGCGGCCGCGGGGCGCGGTTCGCCGGCGCGATGGACCCGGCAGCGGCCGCGCTGAACGCCTCCGTGCACTTCGATCACCGTTTGTTGCGCGACGACGTGCGCGGCAGCCAGGCCCAGGCGCGCATGCTGGCGTCCGTGGGTCTCATCTCCATGGCCGATGCCGACGCGATTGTCGGCGGTCTGGACCGCGTGGCCGAGGAGATCGCGTCTGGTAGCCGGCCACTCGATCCGGCGCTGGAAGACATCCACATGAATGTCGAAACGCGGCTCATCGAGCTCATCGGTGAGGCCGGCCGGCGCCTTCACACGGCGCGCAGCCGCAACGATCAGGTCGCCACCGACCTGAAGCTTTACGCGCGGCGGGCGGCCATCGACATCCTGGCCGGCATCGACCAGGCGCGCCTGGCGCTCATCCGACAAGCGCGCAACCATGCCCAGACGCTGCTCCCCGGGTACACGCACCTGCAACGGGCGCAGGTCGTCACCCTGGGACACCACCTGCTGGCTTACGCCGAGATGCTGGAGCGCGACCGCGGGCGGTTCATGGACGCGCAGCGCCGCGCGGCCGAGTCGCCGCTCGGCTCCGGCGCGCTGGCTGGCACGGGGCTCCCCATCGATCGCGCTCACACCGCAGCCGAGCTGAAGTTTTCGGCGGGTCCCACCCACAACAGCCTAGACGCTGTCTCGGACCGGGACTTCGCGGCCGAGATCGCCTTCGCCGCGGCCCTGATGGCCGTGCACCTGTCGCGCCTGGGCGAAGAGCTGGTCCTTTGGTCCAGCACCGAGTTCGGGTTCGTGCGGTTGGGCGAGGGCTACTGCTCGGGTAGCTCGCTCATGCCGCAAAAGCGCAACCCGGACATCGCCGAGCTGCTCCGCGGAAAAAGCGGCCGAGCCATCGGCGACGTCGTCGCGCTGCTGACGATCAGCAAGGGTTTGACCCTGGCGTACAACAAAGATTTGCAGGAGACGCAGGAGCCGCTCTACGACGCCATCGAGACCGCCCAGCAGTCGCTGGCCGTGCTGCCCGGATTGATCGCGGGGCTCGAATTCGACGTCCAGCGAATGGCCGCGGCGGCGGCCGACCCGGCGTTGGGTGCGACGGACTTGGCAGAGGAGTTGGTCCGGCGCGGAATGCCGTTCCGCAGCGCACACGAAGTGATCGGCCGGCTGGTGCGGCGCGCCGAAGAGCGCCAGGTGACACTGCGCGATCTGAGCGCCGAGGACCTGCGCGGCGTCGACGCCGCGCTTTCGGCCGAGGTCATGGAAGCGCTGGACCCGCGCCGTGCGGTGGCCGCGCGGGTCCTGCCCGGCGGGCCGGCTCCCGACATGGTGCTGGCGGAGGTGGCGCGCCTCGAAGAAGAGCTGCGGGCCCTCGGTTACGAGCCGTAGGTAGGTCTCTGTCGCCGCGCTTTACGCCTCGAACGAGGTGTTTATCCAGAGGCGTGCAAGGAGGACAGGGACAATGGCAAACCTCATCAGGAGAACTCAGAGTCAGGAACCGGCGACGACGGGGGGCGCGTGGGATCCCTTCCGACTGATGCGCGACATGCTGCGCTGGGATCCCTACCGTGAGCTCGACACCGTGTTCGGTCAGGCGGTGGAGCGCAGCTTCGCGCCGACCTTCGAGGTCAAGGAGACCAAGGACGCGTACGTTTTTCGCGCCGACCTGCCGGACGTGAAGGATTCAGACCTCGAGATCTCGCTGACCGGCAACCGCCTGTCGATCTCGGGGCGCCGCGAGCAAGAGCGGCATGAGCAGGGTGACACCTTCTACGCCAGCGAGCGGGCTTACGGTTCGTTCACGCGTTCGTTCACGCTGCCCGAGGGGATCGACGGCGACAACGTCTCGGCGGATCTCAAGCACGGCGTGCTGACGCTGAGCGTCCCCAAGAAGCCGGAAGTTCAGCCGCGCAAGGTCACGATCAACACGGCCGGCAGCGACAACGGCGGCCAGCAGGCCAAGGCCTGACGGCTGCGCCGGCCACGCCGGCGCGCGCTTTCACCGCGGCTCACCCGGCCTGGAGTGTCGGATGGGCCGCGGTTTTTTCTGTCAAAAGCGGCCGGCGAGCCAGAGCCCGTTCGGTGAAGCCCCGAGCGCGACGGACGGCGATGTATCCGAGGGACCGGTGAAGAAGATGATGCCTCCGGCGACGAGCGTCGCGGCGCCGAGCCCCGCGAGGATCCAGCCGTCGGTCTTCGTGTGGTAATGGTCTATGCACATGTGCGTAGAGGCGTTCAGCGTCTTGCAGCCACCGTCGACGGCCATCAAGTAGACGCCGAACCCGACGGCGCCCGCGCCGACGACCGCCAGCGAAATACCCGTCCACGTGTGCCAGTGACTGGGCTCGACGGGCGCCGGCTCTGACGGGCCCTTCACATCGGGCTCGGAAGCCGGCTTCGTGTCCGGGTCGACGGCGGCCGGCACTTTCGGGGGCGCGTCCGCGTGACCGGCGGCGACCGGCTCGGGCGACATCACGATCTTCAACGTCGCGCGATTGCCGGCCCGGATCTTTATCGACTGCTTGAACGGTTCGTAGCCGGAGGCCGCGGCCGTGACTTCGACCGCCCCCTCCGCGACCCGCAGCGCGGGCACGGCCGGAAGTGTTCCGGCGGGCGTCCCACCGACGGAGACTTCGGCGCCGGCCGGGCCGGTGATCACCAGGTCCCCCACATGCTCGCGGCAGAGCGACAGCGCCTGATCCAGGAACGCGCGGTTCTTGCGGACCCAGGCGTCGTCGGGATTGGCCAGCGCCACCGCCAGGTGCGTCTCGCCATCGGTCCAGCGCTTCAGCGTCGTCTCGACCAGGCCCATCTGACCGTAGGTGCGCGGCGACGGCGCCAGGTCGTGCGCCTGTCGAAAACGTTGCAGCGCCTCTTCCGGCTTGCCCTCGCGCCGCAGCTTCAACCCCTGCTGGATCAGCGCCTCGGCGGCCGCGCCATCCGCCCGGACGGGCGCCGCGTGCAACACGAAAAGCACCGCCAGCGCCGCCGCCCACCGGCGGAGATTTCCCCGCGTCATCTGCTTTCCCACCGCCCGCGCAATCTACACCGTCAATCGTTCGGGATGCCGATCCCGTTGTTGTCGATGCCAGGCTTGTCCCCACTGCTGCCGGGGCGCCTCGCCGGCCGGCTGCGCGGCGGGCGACGGTGAATTGGCTTCGACGGCTCCGGGCGGGCCGGCGCGGCCTCCACCGGCTGCGGCGGCGGTGGTTGCACGACCTGGGGACGGACCGGCGGCGGCGGCGACGGCAGGTCCGCCGGGAGCGCCGGCGGCGACACCGACGGACGTTCGCCAAGCTGCCGTTCCGGCGCCGCGCTGGGGCGCCCCCGCGAGAAAATTGCCGCCAGCACCAGGGCGGCGACGCCCGCCCCGATGATCGCCCACATCAACGCGGCACGCCCGCGGTGCCCGCCCTGGACGAAAGGCCGCGAGCTGTCCGGCGGCTCGTATCCCCCGTCTGCGCGCGGCGGCGTCTGCTTGGCCAGCCTGGTCGACGCCATCATCTGCGGGTGCTGCGGCGTGGTCAGACCGGGGGTCCCGGCTGGGGTGGGCAGGATCTCTGTCCTGGGCATGCTCCGGGGTGGAACGACCGGCGCCGTCGCCAGATGCGCGGCAACCGGCGGTATCGCGTGGAAGTAGTAGTTCTTCCACTCGATCTGCCCGCGCGTGCTGGCGAACGACCACAGCGCTTGCCCCAGCGCATGCACCGACTCGAACCGCTGGGTGGCATCGACGTGCATCGCGCGCAGCACGATCGCCTCCAGCGCCTCGGGCAGCTCCGGCCGATAGACCCGCGGGTGCGGGAAGCGGCCGGCCTCGATGGCGCGCAGCAGGGTCAGGTTCTGGTGCTCCTCGAACGGCAGCCGGTTCGTCAAGCAGACGTACAGCAGGACGCCCAACGCGTACTGATCGCTCTCGGGGCCGACCTTGCCGTTCACCTGCTCCGGCGACAGATACTGGGGCGTGCCCAGGATCTGCCCCTCCTGCGTCAAATCGCCCGCCATGGGAGCTTTGGACACGCCGAAGTCCAGCACCTTCACCGCGGGACCGGTGTCGGTCTCGGCCAGGAAGATGTTGCTGGGTTTGAGATCGCGGTGGACGATCCCCGCCTGGTGGCAGGCCCGAAGAGCCGCGCACACGTTCAGCATGATGTCGGCGATCTGCTCGATCGGCAGCAGGTTGGGGGTGTCTTTCAGCAGCCCCGCGAGGTCCGTGCCACGCAGGTACTCCATGACCAGGTAGGGCGTCCCGTCCTCGGCGACGCCAAAGTCGATCACCTGGACGACGTTCCGGTGCTCGACCTTCGAGGCGGCCAGGGCCTCGCGCATGAACCGCTGGCGCAGCTCCTGATTGAACGCCGCTGTCCCGCGGGGTGTCGTCAGGACCGTCTTCAGCGCCACGGTCCGGCCCAACCGCGTGTCGAGCGCACGGTACACGGCGCCCATGCCGCCCTCCCCGATCAACTCGAGAAGCTCATAGCGGTCGACGCGGCGTCGGTTCGCGGGGTTGACGTCCAGGGTCATCTCGGCGCCCGACTTATAATCCGTATTTCCCGCCCCGGCGCCAACTGCCGGCTGAAACACGCCTGCCGCCCCGGCTGTGGTCAGAAGCGCGCTTGCAGCTGAACCGATCGCGGCGAGGCGCTGATGGAGACCGGTCGTTCGGGCCGCAGCCCTGTGTAAAGCAGCGCCCCGCCCGTCAATAACATGGCCGCGCCGCCGGCTGTCAGTGCCCACCCAGCGGCGCCCGTGGAGTAGGCGGACAAACAGCGCCCGGTCGCGCCATCGGCAAGCGTGCATCGGCCATCTGCCGTCAGCCAGACGATTCCCCAGAACAACGCCCCCGCGCCCGCGGCCGACAGCGCCCCGCCGATCCAGGCAGGGCGACGGGAGGAATGCGGGTCATCGGCGTGCAGCGACAAGGGCGCGGGCGGCGGCACGGCAGCTTCGAGGTGCAGCGGGTCCAAAAGGACGGTGACGGCCGCCCGCGTGCCAGCCCGGATCGTGATCTCGACCGAAAACGGCTTCTGTCCCTCGGCGGTCGCTTTGACTTGCACGTCTCCCTCGGCAAGCCGCACCGGCGCGCGCAGCGGCAATCGGCCCAAATCCCTGTCGCCGACCCACAGGCGAGCGCCCGGCGGTCCCGCGACGGCCAGTTCGCCGACATGGACCTGCGTGCGCGCCTGCGCATCGGCCAGGAACGCGCGATTCTGGCGGACCCAACGATCCGCAGGTGTCGCCAGCGCGGCGGTTAGGTGCGCGTCCGCCTCCGACCACATCTGCAGCGATGTCTCGACCAGGCCCATGTGCCCCAGCGTCCGCGCCGATGGCGCCGAGTCGTGCGCTTGACGAAGCAAGCTCAGTGCGTCCGCCGCGCGCCCGCCGCGCCGGAGCTGGAGCGCCCGCGAGATCAGCGCCTCCGCGTCGGTCGGCCGGGGCCGGGACGTCCGTTCACGCGTGGCGGCCGCCGACAAGGTGAAGAGGGCAATCGCGAGCGCGGTCGTGCAGGTCATCGAGCCTCCTGGCGTCATTCCGTCGGGATTCCGATTCCGGCCGAATCGATGTTCGGCAATGGCGGTGCAGAAGGAGGTGCCTGGCGTTTGGCGCTTCGGCCTGCCGGCGGCGCTGCCGCCGGAGCGTCGGTCGACAGCGAACCTGGGTACGACGCCGGAACCGGACACATCACCGCCTCCACCAGCGCCGGCACACCCGGCTCGAGTTTTGGGCGAGACAGTCTCGGTGCGTGACGCGGCTGCCGGGAGATTTCCACGCCGGGCTCGGCGGGCCCGCTGCGTCGCGCCGCCGGCGGAGCCGACCGGGGCGGTCGCCGACGACCGGAGGCGAGACCGGCGGCGGCGAGCACGACACAACCGATGCTGGCGGCCCGCAGCGGCCACCCGCCGCCCAGCCGCGCGGCGACAACCGCCCCCAAGCCGCCGGCCCGGGCGTCGCGACCGGCGCGGCGCGACACCTTTGTTGCGGTGACCGCGCGCGCGGCGTCGATGGACGTCGTGCACGCGCCGGGCCCGGCGGCGTGAAGATGCCTCCGCGCGGATGCCGCCGCCGGCCCCCCCGACCACGACGGATGCGCGGGTGCCTCTGGCTGGTAGTAAAGGCGCCATTGCGCCTGGCCGCGTTCGCTCGCGAACTCCAGCAGCTCGCGCCCGAGCGCGTAGACCGATTCGAACCGTTCGCCGGGCCCCACCCGGGTGGCCCGCGCGAAAATCGCCTCCAGCCCAGGCGGCAAATCCGTGGCTTTTTTAGCCGGCCTCCCGCCGCGCAGGCGCGGCGGGAACTGCCGCGTCACGCAGAAATACAACAACACCCCCAGCGCGTATTGGTCGCTGGCAGGACCGACTTTGCCGTCGATCTGTTCGGGAGCCAGATGGTGCGGCGGCGCGAGCAGCTGCGCGGCGCGGGTTCGATCATCGGCCGCGGCGGCGTTCGAGACACCGAAGTCGAGCACCTTGATCTCCGTCCCGGTGTCCGTATCGACCAGGAACACGTTGGCGGCCTTCAGATCGCGATGGATGATCCCCACCCGGTGGCAAGCGCGCAGCGCCGCGCACACGCCGAGCCCGATGTCCGCCACCTCGTCGACGGGCAGCGGTGATTCCGTCAGGGCGAGCACGGCGCGCAGATCGTGCCCGCGCAGATGCTCCATCACCAAGAACGGCGTCCCGTCGTCGGCGAAGCCGTAGTCGAGCACCTGAACGACGTTGCGCTGATCGACCTTCGACAGCGCCATCGCCTCGCGCAGGAATCGTTGCCTGACCCGATCGGTGAGCCGCGCGCCGTCGCGGGAACCGGTGGCCGTCTTCAGAGCGACCGTCCGCCCCAGACGCAAATCGATGGCACGGTAGACGGACCCCGTGGCGCCGCGTCCCAAGACGGCGACGATTTGATAACGATCGATGATGCGCGGCCCGCCCAGCACGACCCCATCGGGCGTGGGCGCATCGGAGATCGTGAGTGGTCGCGGCGGCATCGGACGGGCGCTCTGGTTTCGACGCTTTGCCGATTTGGTTGCGCTCGCGCGGCTGGACGAGGGGCGCCGCGATGCTTACCAGACAGGGCCAGAGGCAAACTTTGAGAACGGCCGTGAAGCGGAACCGGGGATGGGTCGTTGGCTGTTTGTGTGCGGCGCTGGCCGCGTGTAACTCCAACTCCGGCGAGGGGAGCCGCGACGGCGGGGGCACCGGCGGCTCGCCCGCGAACGCGGATGCACCCGCCATCCACATCGACGGCGGCGCCGTGCGCCGGGGGTCCGTGCGCTTGGTCGTGCCCGCCTATTACGCGCCCGGTCCCGACTGGCAGCGCATCATCGCCGCCTCGGACGTCGTCGGCATGATCATCTTCAATCCAAACAACGGTCCGGGGATGACGACCGATCCCGCGTATGTGGCGGCAATCGCGAAGGCGCGCGCGGCCGGCATCCTGGTGCTGGGGTACGTCGCCACCGATTACGGCAAGCGCGCCGAAGCCGACATCAACGCGGACGTGAACAGCTACTACGATCTCTACCAGGCCTCAGGGATCTACTTCGCCGAGGGGCCGATGGAGGCCGACTGCACCACCTTGGAGCCCGAGTACAGCCGGCTGGCGTCACTGGCGCGCATGCGCGATCCAAAGGCCTACGTGGCGATCGGGACACGGTTTTGCCCGACCTTCATCACCTTCTCGGAGCTGATGGTCGAATTCGCCGAGGACCTGGCGACCTATCAGAGCTACAAGGTGCCCAGCTGGATGCCGGCCAACTCGCCCGATCGCTTTTGCCAGTTCATCAACTCCGTGCCGCCGGAGCAGGCCAGCCACGTCCTGTCGACCGCCGTCAGCTACGGCGCGGGCTGGGTCTTCGCGACGGACGGCGTATACCCGAATCCGTGGGGCGCCCTACCCAGCTACTTCGAGCAAGAGCTGACCGCGGTGCGCCAGCTCCAGTAGTGGGCTCAGCGGCGGCGCGCCTTCTTGGTGGGGCGTCGCGCCGTCTTCTTCACGGGCTTGGCCGGCTTGGTGTTCGATTTGCTGGTCGACTTCTTGGTCAGGGTCTTGGTCGGCTTCTTGGCGGCCGGTCTGGCCGAAGCTTTGGCCGACTTCTTCTTGGATTTGGCGGCGGCGGCGGAGCGCGCGGCCGGCTTGCGTGTCGCGGCCTTCCGCACGGCCGGTTTGGCGTCGGGATCGCTGTGGCAAACGACCTCGATGTTGTTCCCCTCGGGATCGCGCACGAACCCTGCGTAGTAATGCGGGTGGTAGTCGGGGCGCAGGCCAGGACCGCCGTTGTCGGTTGCGCCGGCCGACAGCGCGGCTTCATGAAAGGCGTCGATGAGGTCGCGCTCGCCCGAAAACGCCAGGTGCGTCGGGTTCAGCGGCTGATCGGTCTGCATCAACCAGAGGTCCGGCTTTCCGTCGGCGCCCAGACCGGCCACGCCCGGGAACTGCATGACGACCTCGTAGCGCAGCGGCGCGAGCGCCGCTTTGTAGAAGTCCAGCAACCGCGAAAAATCCTGCACACGTACGGTCACGTGGTCGATCATGACTGGACCATAGCACCGAACCCCACCCCCGGACCGGCCGCAAAATGCCGGCGTAAACTGCTCCGGTGGCGCCGTTTGCAGATTGGCTGACGCCGCTCGGCCGCGTCGCTGACCGTTGCGCGCGCAACGAAGCGGGACCACGAGGGAATTGGCTCACCCGCGCCGTGATTCTGCGCGTCTTGGGCCTCGTTTACACGATGGCCTTCCTCACGCTCGCCCAGCAGGGGCCGGCACTCTTGGGTCCGCGCGGGCTGCTGCCGATTCGCGCGTATCTGGCCGAGGCGGCGGCGCAGGCCGGCTCCCGCGCGCAAGCATTCTGGCAGCTGCCGTCGATCTTCTGGTGGGCATCCAGCGACGGCGCCATCGCGGCCGCCGGCTGGGTGGGCGTGGCGCTGGGGCTGGCCGTGGTCGCCGGATACGCCAACGCGATCGTGCTGGCGCTCCTCTGTGGGCTGCAGATTTCGATCCTGAACGTCGGCCAGACCTTTTACGGATTCGGGTGGGAGATCCAGCTCGTCGAAACCGGCTTTCTCTGCATCTTCCTGGTGCCGCTCGTCGACCCGCGTCCGTTTCCTCGACGGCCACCTCCGGTCATCGTGGTCTGGCTGCTGCGCTGGCTGTCGGTCCGAATCATGTGGGGCGCCGGGCTCATCAAGCTGCGCGGCGATCCCTGCTGGCGCGACCTGACCTGCCTCGACTACCACTTCGAGACCCAGCCGATCCCGAACCCCCTCACCCCCTACTTTCATGCGATGCCGCACTGGCTGCACGCCGCGGGCGTCGCGTTCAACCACTTCGCCGAGCTGGTCGCGCCGTTCTTCGTCTTCGGCGGGCGACGGATGCGGCTGTTCGCGGGCGCGGCGATGCTGGCGCTGCAGGTGATCCTGATCCTCAGCGGCAACTTGTCCTTCCTCAACTGGCTGACGATCGTTCCGATCCTGGCCTGCTTCGACGACGGGGTCTGGGCGCGGCTGCTGCCGGCGGCGATCGGGCGGCGCGCCGAGGCGGCCTCGAACGCCGCCCAACCGTCGCGTGCGCAGGGGATCACGACGGCCGGGCTGGCGGTGGCCATCGCCCTACTGAGCGTGCCACCAGTCTTGAACCTGTTGTCCGGGCAGCAGGTCATGAACATGTCGTTCACGCGGCTGCCGCTGGTGAACAGCTACGGGGCATTTGGCTCCGTCGGCCGCGAGCGAAACCAGCTGGTGTTCGAGGGAACCGCGGACGAGGTGGTGAGCGACGCGACGGTCTGGCGCGCCTACACCTTCAAGTGCCAACCGGTCGACCCGGGCCGGCGCCCCTGCTGGATGAGTCCCTACCATTACCGGCTCGACTGGCTCCTCTGGTTCGCGGCCATGGGGAGCCCGCGTGACCACGATTGGACACTGCGGCTCATCTGGAACCTGCTGAACGCCGATCCGGCGACGCTCCGCTTGCTGGGCGATGACCCCTTCCACGGACGTGCGCCGCGCCACATCCGGGTCGATCTGTATCGTTACCGGCTGGCGCCGCTCGGCGCGCCGACCTGGTGGCGGCGCGAGCGGCTCGGCCCCTGGCTACCGGCGCTGGACCGACAGGACCCTGTCCTGCGGGACGTCCTTCGCGCCAGCGGCTGGGCCGGCGTCGAGCCCCGGTGATTCAGACGCGGCCGAAGAGCTCCCGTTCGTGGCGTATCGCTTCGGGTCCACGGTCCAGCAAGGACGAGCCGAGCATCGCCACCGCGACGATGACGTTGTTCCAGACGGTCGCCCGCGTGATCGCGGGCAGGGCCAGGGTGCCGATGAACAGCGCCGCCGCGACCACCAGGTTCGCGTAGCGCGCGGTCACTGTGTAGAACGACGCGATCGCCAAGAGGAACGTGAGCACCGCACAGACGACCGTCAGCGTGCCGACCGCCTGCCCGTGCGGCCACATGAATGCTGTTACGAACAGCCACATCCCAAGCAGCGCGTTCAAGATCCGTGTCGTCATGGCTCACCTCCCCTGGCGCATCCCGTGCGCGTGCAAGGGCTCCGGACGCGCCGTACATACTCCAATCTAGCAATGAAGCCCCCGCCCGGCAGGGGCAGCGCGGCCTCAGGGCGCGGGCTGATACGCGCGCACCCAGTCGACCTTCATCGCCTGGGGGAACACCGTGGTCGAGTCCGGGGCCCCTGGCCACTGCCCGCCCACCGCGACGTTCAAGATCGAGAAAGAAGGGCTGGTCGAAGGGCCAGGTGCGCCCCCCGCGGCTGGCGGCGCCTGCGTCTCGTACGAAACGTCGTCCAGGTAGAACGCGATGCCGGTCGCGCCCCACTCGACCGCGTAGGTGTGGAATGCATCGCCGAGCTTGGCGCCGCCGGGCAAGGTCGTCATGGCGGTCAGCGGGTCATCGTCGGGGGTGCCGGCCCCGGGCCTGTGCAAGCTGCCGTGATTGACCGATGGCTCACGACCGACGCTCTCCAGGATGTCGATCTCGCCACAGGCCGGCCAGCCGACCGTGTCGATGTCGGCGCCGAGCATCCAGAAGGCCGGCCAGATCCCCTGCCCTTCGGGGATCTGAATCCGCGCTTCGATGCGGCCGTACCGTTGTGAAAACTTCCCCTTCGTCAGCAGCCGCGCGCTGGTGTACGCGCAGGTGCCGCTCGACGAATAGGCACAACTGTGGGCCGCGGCGCCGGCGGTCGTGGCCGTGATCACCAGATGGCCCGCCTGCACGACGGCGTTCTGGATCGCGTCGGTGTAGTACTCCAGCTCCTGGTTTCCCCAACCGCCGCCGCCGACGTCGTGCATCCACTTGGCCGGATCGGGGGCCGAGCCGTCGGGGCCGTTGAATTCGTCGGACCAGGTCAGCGCCCAGGTTTGCGGCGGAGCACCGCCCACGCCGCCCGTCGCCGCCGGCGCGCCGCCGTTTCCGGAGGCCGCGCCACCCGAGCCGCCGCTCGAACAACCGATTACGCCAACCAGCCAGAGAGCCAGCGCTCGGTCGTGACGCACACGCAGAAGTTATCACGCGCGCCTCAGCACCTGGACCGTGAGAGCGGGAGGCGGAGGCACGGCCCTCGGTGTGAATTCGCGGCACGGACGATGGCCAGCGTGCCGCGCGTCACCTCGTCCGTGACGAGCTCGGCCATGGATCGCGCGCGGATTTTCGCTGATCGCGCGTACCTCGACCGCTGGCGCGGCGCGCGGCTGAGTGGCCCGGACCTTGCGAGGGTTGGTGCGCGCAAAGGAGCACTGCAATGAACCGTATTCGCCTGCTCGCCCTCTTCTCCGTCGTTCCGCTCGGCGCGCTGACCACCGCCGGCTGTTTCGAGGTTCGCAAAGGTCATGACGACAACATCTACATCTGCGCTTGCGACGCAGACTGTCCGTACGGCTATTCGTGCGACGGGTCCACCGCGACCTGCGTCACGTATGTCCAGACCTCCGGGTCGGGCGGCCACGCGACGGGCGGCAGTTGGACCCATTCCGGCGCGGGTGGCACGTCGACGGGCGGAGTCGGCTCGGGCGGCCTCGGGGGACACGGCGCGATGGGCGGCACGGGCGCCGTCACAGGGTCCGGTGGACGCCTCGCCACCGGCGGCACGGCAGGACGTGCGGCGGCGGGCGGCAGCATCGGCAACTCCGGCGGCACCGTGGGCGCAGGATCGGGCGGAACCGGCGGCATCAGCCACGCGATGGGCGGTGCGGGCGCCATCAGCGGCACCGGCGGCGCGGGCGCGATTAGCGGCACCAGCGGCACCACCGGCGGCGCCTGCATGGTCACCAGCGAGTGCGGAGCCGGCGCTTGTTGCGTTTCCGGCTCCTGCCAGCCGCTCCCGGCGGCACCGCCGCTGTGCCGATTCAGCAGCGAGTGTGGCGCCGGCGGGCGCTGCCTGAACGGCGCTTGTCAGCGGGGCTGTACGGCATCGACTGATTGTGGAACGGGCGATGTGTGCACCGGCGGCTACTGCCAGCCGTCGACGACCGGCGGAGCCACGTGCGTGTTCAACTTCGATTGCCCCGCGAACCACACCTGCGTGAACGGGTTCTGTCACGGCGCCTGCTCGGCGGACACGGACTGCCCGGCGCACGACATGTGCTCGGCGGGCCTCTGCCAGCCCGACGTCCGACCGCACGCGAGCTGCCGGTCCAACGCGGACTGCGGCAGCGGCACCCAGTGCGTCGACGGCTTCTGCCGCAGTGGCTGCCACACCAACGCCGACTGCTGCACCTGCTCGACGGCGACCGTCTGCGGCCCGGGCGGCTTCTGCGAGACGCCGGGCGAGGCCGCCCCGCAGTGTCAGCTACCGACCGATTGCGGCAGCGGCCATTCCTGCTTGGACGCGATCTGCTCCTCGTAGCGACGCGATCGGCTTCCGGGCGGTGGGGTTCCCGCTCGCGCGCTGCGGTTCGGCGCGCGGGCGGGATGGCGGGGGGCGCAGTGGCCTCGACCTCACTCTTCGGCGAGCGGCTGGGGCCCGGGC
Organism: uncultured Pseudomonadota bacterium; assembly: GCA_963737345.1. GTDB lineage: Bacteria > Myxococcota_A > Polyangia > Fen-1088 > Fen-1088 > JADGRB01. The sequence goes on from CAVTSM010000005.1 coordinate 242,404, forward strand.
ACGATGCCGGCGATGTCCGGATCCTCCTCGGGCTCGCCCGCGGGACGCTCGGCCTTCTGGCGATCGCGTAGATCTCGGCGTTCAGCCTTCTTGCGCTGCTTCTCTTTGCGCGCGTTCTCTTTCTGACGCTTTTCGAAGGGGTTTGGTCCTCGCCGCATAGCGGGTCTATTTTGCGTCAGCTCCAGAAAAAAACGAGGGGGCGGTGGGACGGCGCCGCGATCCGAGGGACTTTCGCATTTTTGCGGAACGGGCGAGGATCACCGGCGTGATCGGGCAGGCCATCGGCAGCTACCAGGTCCTGCGACAGCTGGGCAGCGGGGCGATGGGCGAGGTGTATCTGGCCGAGCATCGGCACCTGAAACGAAAGGCGGCGGTCAAGCTGCTGGCGCGGGAGCTCGTCGGCCGCCCCGACCTGCTGGAACGATTCTTCCTGGAAGCGCGCGCCACGTCGGCGATCGCGCACGCCGGAATCGTCCAGGTGTTCGACTGCGAGATCGACCCGACCGGGCGCCCCTACATCGTGATGGAGTACCTGGACGGCGAGACGCTGGCCGCCGTGCTGGTCCGGCGCGGCGCGCTGCCGCCGGCGACGGCCGGCCGATACGCGCGTGGGATGGCCGATGCGCTGGCGGCCGCGCACGACACCGGGATCGTCCACCGCGACCTCAAGCCCGAAAACGTCTTCATCCTGTGCCACCCAGCAGAAGCGGTGAAGATCGTCGACTTCGGCATCGCCAAGCTGGAAGGCGAGTTTCGCGCCGGGCAGATGCACCAGACGCGCAGCGGGGCGTTGATGGGGACGCCGCTCTACATGTCACCCGAGCAGTGCCGCGATTCGGCCAAACTGGATTTCCGCACCGACCTCTACTCGCTGGGCTGTGTGTTGTACGAGATGCTGACGGCCCGCCCGCCCTTCACGCACACGACGCTGGGCGATCTGGTCGTCGCGCACATGACCGAAACGCCCGCCGACGTGCGAACGTTGAACCCGGCTGTGCCTGCCGCGCTGGCCGACCTGGTCGGCGAGCTCTTACGCAAGGACCCGGCGGCGCGACCGCCCAGCATGCGCGCGGTCGCCGATCGGCTGGCGGCATTCCTGGGCGGACTCACCACGATTCCCGCGCCAGCGCCCGAGATCCCAGCGCCCCCCAAGCCGCCGGCACAGACGACGTTCGGCGACGCCGCGTCGGAGATCGTCGCGGACGCCGGGACGGGCGGCCGGCCGCGCCCGCTGGCCTTCGCGATCGCGGCGGCCGTCGTGGTCGGCCTGGGGATCGGCGGGTTGATTGCTCGCCGGGGGCACGCCCCGGCACCGCCTCGCAGCAAAGTGCAGGCGGCCTGGACCGGCACGCCCGCGGCGACGCTGGCCACGACCGAAGCGCCTGGAAGGACGGCGGCTCCGGTGACAGACGACCAGGAGAGCCGCGCGCGACCCGCCGTCAAGGGCGCAGCGGGCAAGCGCGCGGTCACGCACCGGGCCGTCGTGGCCGCCGCACCTGCGCAGGCACCGGCCGTGCCAGGCGCAACCGTCGACACGACGCCGCCACCGGCCGGCGATGCCGCGCTCACCAACGTCACCGGCGCCTGGGAGGGCGCGTGGACGGATGCCGAGCACGACCAGCGCGGTCGTCTCTATCTGCGGATCGCGCCGGGCGGCGCTGCGGTGGGGTGGTTCTCGAACGCGAACGCCGTCCAGAGCTATCGACTGACGGGGCGCGCGGACGGGTTCGGCACTTTCACGCTGGTGTGCGACTGCCCGGCGGATCAGGCGTTCACCGTGCGCGCGACGCTGCGCAACCAGGACGGCGAGATGCGGGGCCGGCTCACGCTCTCGGCCGCCAGCGGCGTCTTCGGCCAGAGCCAGGTCCTCTTGCGTCGCGCGGCGGCTCGGTGATCGACCTCGCGCGACGCAGGTTACTTTACGGGCGCGCGCCCTCCCACTAGAGTTCGGGCCACCATGAGCCTGATACGCCTTCGCTTGGCGCAGCTGTTTCCCATCGCGGCCCTCGTCACGGCCGCCGCCTTTACCGGGTGTGCCAGCTCCACCGTCCTGCAGAGCCAGCCGCCGGGCGCGCGCGTGTTCCTGAACAACGTGCCGGTCGGCACGACGCCGTACACGATGACGGACACCAACATCGTGGGGACGGCCACGGCGGTGCGGCTCGAGTACCCCGGCTTCCAGCCGCTGAACACCTACATCGTTCGCAGCGAACAGCTGGACGTGCTGGCTTTGATCGGCGGCCTGTTCCTGCTGGTGCCCTTCTTGTGGGTGCTGGAGTACAACCCCAGCCACTTCTATCAGCTGCAGCCCGCGGTGCCCGGCGCCGCCCCGCCCGATGCCTGGGGAGCGCCTCAGGGTTATCCGCCCGCGCAGGGGGGCTATTACCCGGCGCAGCCGCAACAGCAGCAGGGTAGCTACCCGCCCGGGCCGGCCGGCTATCCGCCGCCGCCCGCCGGATACCCGCCGCCCGCTGGCCAGCAGCCCCAGCCGGCGCCGAAGCCGTAGCGGTCAGCCAGGCGAGACATCACTCCGCGGGCTCCGTGGTCTCCGCTTTCGTGAGAGGCGACCCCGCGTTGATGCGCATCGGCTCGCGCGCTTTGTGCGGCTTGGCCGCCTCTGCCACGGCGTCGCTCATCGCGGCGCCGATGCGATCCCACAGTTCCTTTGCGATGGTGGTCCCCAGCGCGCGGCGGTCGCCGGTGAAGGTGGCCGACGCCGTCCGCATGCCCGTCGAGCCGTTGCGCAGGAACACCGTCGCGCTGGCGGCCGCGCCGTCGACGGCGACCTCACCGTCGACGTAGGCCACCAGGTTCAGCGTCGCCGACATCTCTCGGAACTGCTCGGGGCTGTCGACCGGGCGCAGGGAGGTCATCATTTTGATCCCTTTCGCGCGCAACGCGTGCATCACTTGGCGCCGCACCCCTTCCGCGTCGTCGCCGTCGAACGCCAGGATGGCGACCTTGGCGCCAGCCACCGGCAGGGCCGCGACGGCCGGCTCAACCCTCGACGCCGGGCAGCCCTTGGGGGATTTCTTCGAACGGGGCGTCGGGTGCTTGGTGGCGGCGCCCGCGGGTGCCGCGAGCAGGGCCGACAAGACCGCGGCGCGGGTCAGGCGGAACCAGCGAGACCAGTGGCCACGGGCCATCCGCCTTCAGAATACCCTAAACAAACCTCACTAACTCCGCAGCTTGTACCCGGTCGCCAGCATCCAGACTGACAGACTTGTGGCGAGGGCCGCGACGGCTGCCGTGATGGTCAAGCCCAACCACGGAGAGCTGGTCGAGGTCCCGAGGAACCCAAACCGCAGCCCTTCGACCATGTAGAGAATCGGGTTGAGGCGCGTGACCGTGTCCCAGGGACGCGGCAGCATGCGGGCGCTGTAGAAGATGCCGCCCAGGAACGTCAGCGGCGTCAGCACGAACGTGGGGACGACGTTCAGCTGTTCGAACTTCTCGCTCCAAATCGCGACCGCCAAGCCGATGGCGGCGAAGGCCGTCGCGATGAGGCCTGTATAGAGCAGCACCCACAGGGGGTGCGCCAGCCCGAAGCCGGCGAAGAAGCCGGAGATCGCCCAGACCAAGGCCCCGGTCATGAAGCCGCGCAGCACCGCGGCCGACAGGAACGCCGCCAGCAAGTCGGCCACGGACAGGGGCGCGACCAGTAGATCGACGATGGTCCCCTGCAGCTTGGCGATGAACATCGACGAGGACGTGTTGAGAAACGCGTTCTGCGTCACGGTCAGCAGCACCAGCCCAGGGATGATGAACCGGATGTACGAAACACCATCCACCTCGCGCACGCGGCCGCCCAGCGCGTAGCCGAACACCAAGAAGTAAAGGGTGGTCGTGACGACTGGCTGCGCGAGGGTCTGGCCCGGCACCTTCAGGAAGCGGCGCGTCTCCTTGGCCAGCAATGTGCGAAAGCCAACGCGAAAGCCGATGGCGTTCACGACGTCTTCCTCATGAACGCGGCCGCGTCCGGGCGTTTCGTGAGCTGCAGGAACACGTCCTCGAGCGTCGGCTGCAGGATCTCCACGTCGGCGACGCCGGGCGACAGCGCGCCTGCCAGCGCCAGCAGCTCGCCGATCGGCGCGCTGTCGACTGGGCAAACCACCGTCTGGCCGCTGGCGTCCAGCGTGGCGCCACGGCGGCGCAGCGCCTCGGGCAAGCCGGACTCGCCCCCCTGAAGCGGCGCCGACAATTTGAACCGCACCTGCCGGCGCCCGAGTTGCCGGATGAGGCCGCCCGGCGTGTCGAGCCCCACCAGCGTCCCCTTGTCGATGACGGCCACCCGGTCGGCGAGCGCTTCGGCCTCTTCCAGGTAGTGCGTCGTCAGCACGATGGTCGTCCCGCCGGCCCGCAACGTCCGCACGTACGACCAGAGGTCGTGGCGCAGCGCCACATCGACGCCGGCCGTGGGCTCGTCCAAAAACGCCACGCGCGGGCGGGGGACCAGCGCCTTGGCGATCAGCAGGCGCCGCTTCATCCCGCCGGACAGCGCGCGTGTGTTGGTGTCGGCCTTGGCGTACAGATCCAGCGCCCGCAGCACCTCTTCGATGCGCGCGTCGTCGGGCGGCACGCCGTAATAGCCCATCTGAAAGCGAAGCACCTCGCGCGGTGTGAAGAACGGGTCGAAGTTCACTTCCTGCGGCACCAGGCCCACCTGGCGGCGGGCGCGCAGCGAATCACGAACCACGTCGTGCCCCAGCACCAGCGCCCGACCGCCCGTCGGCCGCACCAGCCCGCAGACGATCGAGATCCAGGTGGTCTTGCCCGCGCCGTTCGGTCCCAAGAGCGCGAAGATCTCGCCCGGCTCGATGCGCAGCGAAAGCCCCCGCAGCGCCTCGACGTCCGCATATGACTTGCGGAGGTCGACGGTTTCCACGGCGGCGGTCGACATGCGCGCGCGAAGAATACGTTCGTTCCCCGGCGACGCAAGCCGGGTTAGAAGACGGACATGCTGAAGTTGCTGGTCGTCGTCGCAAGCACGCGCGAAGAACGAGTCGGGCATCTGGTCGCCGATTGGGCGATGGAGCAGGTCGTGGCCCACGGCAAGTTCCAGTCCGAGCTGGCGGACCTGAAGGTGATCGGCTTGCCCGTGCTGGACGAACCGAAACACCCGCGCTTCGGGCAGTACAAGCACGCCCACACCAAGTCCTGGAGCGCCACGGTGTCGGCCGCGGACGCATTCCTGTTCGTCACGCCCGAGTACAACTACGCGATGCCGCCGGCGCTGTTGAACGCGCTGGACTACCTGTTTCGCGAGTGGGCGTACAAACCGGCCGCCTTCGTCAGCTACGGCGGCCAATCCGGCGGCATGCGATCGGTGCAGAGCGCCAAGCCCGTGTTGACGACGCTGAAGATCATGCCGCTGCCCGAAGCGGTCGCCATCCCGTTCGTGTCCAAGTTCATCAAGGATGGTGCCTTCGCGGGCGACGAACATCAGGCAAAGGCCGCGGTTGCCATGCTCGACGAGCTGCACAAGTGGGCCGGGGCCCTGGCGCCGCTGCGCGCGCCGGCGGCTTGACGGCGCAGGATACGCAAACGACAGCGGGGCTGCCTCCCGCCCCGTTGTTGTTATAGTTCCCAGGCGATGAGCGACCTGAGCCTGGCTACCGTATCGCCCGCCGTGCTGGCCGGGCCCGCCGCGCGCCCAGCCGAACGGCCCTGGATGATCGCGCCCGGCGTCGACCTGGTGCTGTTCCTGGGGGTCACGCTGTTGACCATCATTCCGTGGGTCGTCGCCGATGTCCTGCACTACCCCGGCTGGTACGTCATTCTGGGCGTGGGCGTCGCCAACGGCCCGCACCTCATCTCGACCTGGACGCGCGTTTACCTCCTGCCGGCGGAGCGGTTCAAGCACCCGGTGCGCTACTGGGTGATTCCTGGTCTGGCGCTGGCGTTCGCCATCACCGCCGACGCGCAGGGCGGGATGTGGCTGCGGTTGATCCGATCGACGATCTTCTACTGGGCCACCTGGCATTTCGTGGCCCAGAGCTGGGGCGTCCTGCGCATCTACCAGCGCAAGCACGGCGCCGCCGAACGCACCGAGGCGCGGCTGGAAAAGGCGCTGATCTTCCTTCCGGCGTTCTACTGCGCGCTTCACCGACTGTTCACGGGCCCCTGGACGCTGTTCGGGATCGAGGTCATCCACGTCCGACCGCCGGCCTTGCTGGTCAACGGCCTGGGCGCGCTGATCGCAGCGATCGCGGCCGGGTACCTCTTGGTTTGGCTGCAGGGCAGCCGGGGCCGGGCGGCGCACGAATGGCTGCGGCCCGCCTACCTTCTGTTCAACTTCGTCGGGTTCGCGATGCCGTTCATGGTGATTCGCGACGGCGACGCGGCGTTCGCGGCGGCGGCGTTGTGGCACGCCGTGCAGTACATCGCGATCGTCTGGCTGTTCAACGGGCGGCGGTACGCGCGCGGCGTCGAGCCGACCGCACGGCTGGTGTCGTGGGTTTCACAGCGGGGGCGAGCGCTGGCTTACATGGCGCTCATCGCCGCCTGCGCGGCCGTCGTCTACACGTTCGCGTTCGGCGTCTCCTTCTTCGTTCATCGCCCGTTCGAGGACATCGCCCTCACCTTGTGGACCGGCTTTACGCTGGGTCACTACTATCTGGATGGGATGATCTGGAAATCCCGGAAATATGATCTGCGGACGCTGACAACGAATGCACCGGCGCCCACGGCGGCGTGAGCGTCGTTGTTTTCAATTCGTTGATTTCCGATCATTGCGGTCGTTCTTTGTCTTTGCCAAACTGCCGCCCTTACCATGAGCATCGCTTGGAGTTATTTCAGGATTTCGGTTTTTACGTCGTTGGCCGCCGCCTGCGCGCTGTCGACGATCTCATGCGGTGCGCCGAACCGGGGCACGAGCGGTAGCGGCGGATCCACGGGCGGCGGCGGCGCCAGCAACTGCACGCCGGGCCAGGAGCTGTGCGCCTGCATGACCGGCTACGCGTGCAACCCCGGTCTCGCCTGCGCCGATGACATCAACAAGTGTGTCGTCGTGGGCACCGCCAGCGGCTCCGGCGGCACCAGCGCCGCCGGTGGTGCAACCGGCTCGGGAGGGTTCGCCACCACCGGCGGCGCCACCGGCTCCGGCGGCACCAGCGCCGCCGGTGGTGCAACCGGCTCGGGAGGGTTCGCCACCACCGGCGGCGCCACCGGTACTGGCGGTTCCGCGGGACCGAACCTGGTGACGAACGGCGATCTCTCCATGGGTGATTCCGGCTGGAACATCGGGCAGGGCAACCCGTCCAACTCGGGCGTCACGAACGGCCAGTACTGCGCAACGTTGAACGGCGGCACCGTCCTCATCGGCTGGGGGAACGGCTCGATGGCCGCGCATCTCGTCTCCGGCACCAGCTACAAATTGTCGTACCAGGCGTCATCGTCGAACGGCAGCGGCACCAACGTCGAGATTCACATCGGGCAGGCCGTCTCGCCCTACAACTCGGACATCTCGAACCCGATCGCCGGCGACAGCCTGCAGTCGAGCCCGATGACGTTCTCGCACACGTTCACGTCGACGGCGACGGACAACACCGCCGGCATCGCCTTTCTGTTCACGGCGAACGGCGGCAACACCACCGTCTGCGTCGACAATTTGACCGTCAGCCCGAACTGACCAGCCCCTGAAATAAAGCTCGGCTTCCGACGTTCGTCGACTGGGAGCTCATGTCGGTGAACGAAGCGGCCTTCGGCCAGGCGCCGTGATTGAGGTGATTTTCGCGCCGGGCCGCGGTAAACGGGGGCGTGTTCCGTAAGCAGGAGGTCGCCATTCACTTCGTGGGGATTGGCGGGATCGGCATGTCGGGGATCGCCGAGGTGCTGCTGAACCTGGGCTACCGCGTGTCGGGGTCGGACCTGCGCGAGGGGGACGTCACCCGGCGCCTGAGCGCGCTGGGGGCGGTCGTCAACATCGGGCACCGGGTCGAGAACGTCGCCAGCGCAGACGTGGTGGTCGTCTCGAGTGCGGTGCGGCAGGACAACCCGGAGGTCACGGCAGCCCGGGCGCGCGGCATCCCCGTCATCCCGCGGGCCGAGATGCTGGGCGAGCTCATGCGGGTCAAGGACGGCGTGGCCGTGGCGGGGAGCCACGGCAAGACGACGACCACCACCATGATCGCGACCGTGCTGGCCGACGCGGGCCTCGACCCGACGGCGGTCATCGGCGGCAAGGCGCGGGCGTTCGGGTCGAACGCTCGCCTGGGCCAGGGCGAGGTGCTGGTCGCCGAGGCCGACGAGTCGGACGGCTCGTTCCGCCACCTGTTCCCAACTGTTGCGGTCATCACGAACATCGACCGGGAGCACCTGGACCATTTCGGGTCTCTGGATGCCCTGGAGAGCGCGTTTTTGGACTTCGCCGAGAAGGTGCCCTTCTATGGACTGGTGGTGATCGGGGCCGACAACCCGACGGCGGCTCGCCTGCCGCCGCGTCTGACCAAGCGGCACGTGACATACGGGCTGACTGCCGGCGACTGGCGGGGTGAGATCCTGGAAGCCGGCGCGACCGGCACGCGTTTTCGCGTCCGCGTGGGCGACAAGCTGCACGGCGACGCCCACATTCGGATGCCCGGCGTTCACTACGCCGCCAACGCGATGGCCGCCCTGTGCGTGGCGGACTTCCTGGGCGTTCCCTTTGCGCGCGCCGGTGCGACCCTGGCCGCGTTCGAGGGGGTCGATCGCCGGTTCTCGCTGCGCGGCGAGGCGGCGGGGGTGCTGGTGGTCGACGATTACGGTCACCACCCGACCGAGCTGGCGGCCACGATCGCGGCGGCGCGCCTCCACGGACGAAGGCTGCTGGTGGCGTTCCAGCCGCACCGCTACACGCGCACGCGCGATCTCTTGCCCGACTTCGCGCCCGCGCTGGCCGGGGCGGACCTGCTGTTCCTGACCGACGTCTACCCTGCCGGCGAGGCGCCGATTGCCGGGACGGACAGCGCCGCCCTGATGAAGACGTTCCCGCGCGGGGCCCGCGTGCAAAACATCGCCCGCCGGCAACTCGCCGCCGAGCTGGCCCGGGCGGCGCAACCGGGTGACCTGGTGCTGTGCCTGGGTGCCGGCGACATCACGGCCGTCGCCGGTGAGCTGCTGGCGCTGCTGGCGCTGCGCGGGGGTGCCGCATGAGCGTCACCGCGGTCCCACCCAGCGAGGGCATCACCGTCGATCGCTCGCCGCCCCGGCGGTTCTTCCGGCGCCGCAGCAATCGACGCATCACCGTCGAGCAAACCTCGGTGGCGACGCTGGTGAGCGGACCGCTTCGCGCATTGGGGCGGCGGCTGACGACCATGGGCAAGGCACTGGCGGTGGTGGCGTTCGTGGCCGCCAGCACGCACGCAGGCCGGCTGGCCGTCCAGCACGTCATCGCCTCGCCCCGGTTCGCCGTGCGTCATTTCGCCATCGGTCCCAGGACGCACGTCTCCGACGAGGAGATCACGGCGTTGGCCGGCGTGCGGCTGGGCGATCGGCTGTTGGCGGTCGACCCCGACACGGTCGCCAAGCGGCTGACCACCCATCCCTGGATCCTGGCGGCGCGCGTCCGGCGCGAGCTGCCGTCGACGCTGTCGATCGAAGTGACCGAGCGCCGGGCCGTCGGCACCGCGCTGCTGGGCGCGCTTTACCTCCTGGACGACGCCGGCCGCCCCTTCAAACGCGCAACCTTCGCCGAGGCGGACGGCCTGCCGGTCATCACCGGCGTCAACCGCGACCAATACGCTGCCGCTCGGACGACCGGCGAGGCGGTGTTCCGGCAGGCGCTGGGCCTGTTTTCGGCGTACAACGACGGGCACCCCGAGCGCCCGAAGCTGTCCGAGATCCACGTCGACCCGCGTGCCGGCTTCTCGCTGGTGTTGTTCGAGGGCGCCGCCGAGGTTCGTCTCGGCCGCGGCGACTTCGACGGCAAGCTGGCGCGGCTGGATCAGATCTTCGCGGCGCTCGGACCACGCGGACCGGGGGCGCTGTCGGTGGTTTACCTCGACGGCCCTCCGTCCGATCGGGTCGCGCTGCGCATGACGCCCCGGCGCGGCGCCCAGGATTGAAGTGGCCGGCTACTCCGGCACGCCGCTGCCGAAGAAGCTGGGCATCAAGCCGGCCGCGCGCCTGGCGGTGGTGAACGCGCCCGCGGACTTCGCGAGCAACCTGGGGGAGCTGCCGCCGGGTGTCACCGCGCAGCGGCTCGGGCGTGGCCCGTACGACGTCGTCGTGTTGTTCGCGCGGAACGACCGAGAGCTGGGGCGCGGCCTACCGGCGGCGCGGGACCGCCTGGATCCGGCCGGCGGCCTGTGGGTCGCCTGGCCCAAAAAAGCGTCTGGCATCCCGACCGATGTCACGGAGCGAGAAGTCCGAGCGCGCGGGCTGGCGATCGGCCTGGTCGACAACAAGGTGTGTGCAATCGATGACACCTGGTCGGGCCTGCGGTTCGTCGTCCGGCTGGCGGACCGGCCGCAAGCCGGCGCGAGGCGCCCCAAAAAGTAAAAAATTTCGGCCTGCCGGCAAACGCAGTCAAGATGGCTGCGCATGCCCAGGAGATCGTCGGACATCATCGTCGGCCTCGACATCGGGACCACCAAGATCGCTGCCGTCGTCGGCGAGATGGGGGCCGATGGCCTCGACATCATCGGTGTCGGCACCCACCCGTCGCGCGGCCTGAAAAAGGGCGTGATCGTCAACATCGACTCGACCGTCGCCTCCATCAAGCAGGCGATCCTCGAGGCCGAGAGCATGTCCGGCTGCGAGATCTCGCAGGTCTACGTGGGGATCGCGGGCGGCCACATCAAGGGCGTCAACTCGACGGGTACGGTCGCCATCAAGGACAAAGAGGTCCGGCCGACGGACGTGGGCAAGGTGCTGGAGTTGGCGCGCGCCATCGCGCTGCCGGTCGACCGCCACATCGTCCACGTCCTGCCGCAGGAGTACAAGATCGACGGGCAGGACGGCGTGCGCGAGCCGCTGGGGATGTGCGGCGTCCGCCTGGAGGCGCGCGTGCACATCGTGACCGCGGCGGCGGCGGCGGCCCAGAACATCATCAAGTGCTGCACCCGGTGCGATCTCGAGGTGCTGGACATCGTGCTCGAGCCGCTGGCCTCGGGCGAAGCGGTGCTGGAAGACGACGAGAAGGGGCTGGGCGTCGCGCTGGTCGACATCGGCGGCGGCACCACCGACATCGCGATCTTCACCGAGGGGGCGGTGGCGCACACCAGCGTCATCCCGATCGGCGGGCACCAGCTGACCAGCGACATCGCCTTCGGCCTGCGCACGCCGCCGCACGAGGCGGAGAAGATCAAGATCCGCTCGGGCTGCGCGATGGCCACGATGGTCGGCGAGGACGAGACGCTGGAGGTTGCTTCCGTCGGCGGCCGCGCGCCGCGCGTGCTGTCGCGCCACAGCCTTTGCCGCGACATCGTCCAGCCCCGCATCGAAGAGATCCTCTCGTTCGTCAAAGCCGAGATCGTGCGTCTCGGGTGCGAGGACATGCTGGCCTCGGGCGCCGTGCTGACAGGCGGGACGACCCAGCTGCCGGGAATGACCGAGCTGGGCGAGGAGATCCTGGGCATCCCCGTCCGGCGAGGGGTCCCCAAAGGTGTCGGCGGCCTGGCCGAGGTCGTCCACAACCCGACGTTTTCGACGGCCGTGGGCCTCGTGCAGTACGGCGTCTCCCGCCAGAGCGCGTCGCGGGTCACCGACGCACCCCAGCGCCGCGGCCTGTTTTCGCGCCTGCGCCGCACGCTCAGCACGGCGTTCTGAGCGCGCCCGCACCGGCTCGCGCGCGGGCGGGAAATGATCTACAAGGGCGTTTTCCAACCAAGGAGAGCCCCATGAAGACCATTCTCGCCGCCCTGCTCGCTGGTTCCTTCCTGATCTCGCTGCCTTCGATCGTGCGCGCGGACGACAAGGCGCCGGCCGCCGACTCGGCCAAGAGCAAGAAGAAGGGCGACAAGGCCGAAAAGGGAGAGAAGAAGGACGACAAGGCCAAGACCGGCGCCGGCTGGTAACCCGCCCGGCATTCCGGTCAGATCGTCAGCCTGCGTCGCCCGACCGGGCGACGCCATCCCGGGCCCCGCCGGAGGACGACACGCCGTCGGCGGTCCCGGACTGGCCCTGGATGCGGGCCAGCACCCGCAGCAGCTCGTCGGGCTGTACGGGCTTGACCAGATGCTCGTCGAAGCCCGCTTCGTGGCTGGCGATCCGATCGGAGGCGCGGCCGTACCCCGTCACGGCGACCAGATGCATGTCGGCGGTCTCCCGCATGGCGCGCAGCCGCCGCGCCAGCTCGAAGCCGTCCATCTCGGGAAGCCCGACGTCCAGCAGCGCGATGTGCGGTTCGAATTCGCGGATCACGTCCAGCGCCGCCTTGCCGCTGCCGACACTCCGGCAGTCGTAGCCCTCTTCGGTCAGCAGCTCGCAGAGCAGCTCGCGCGAGTCCGCGTTGTCCTCGACGAGCACGACCCGCGCCCCCACGGGAACCACGCGGCGCTGCTGGACGTCACGCGCAACCTCGACGGGTGTTTCCGTCACGATGCGGCCTTTGGCCAGCGGCAGCCGGACAACGAACTCGCTCCCCTGCCCCTCGCCCGCGCTATGTGCCTCGACCGCGCCGCCATGCATCTCGACCAGCGACCGGACCAGCGTCAGCCCCACGCCCAACCCGCCCGCCGCGCGATCCAAAGTGCGGTTCGACTGCACGAACAGGTCGAACACCGAGCCCAGCATGTCGCCCGGAATCCCGGCGCCATCATCCCGTACGCGCACCAGCGCCGTGTCCCCCTCGCTGTGCGCGCTGATCCACACGTGTCCACAGCGGTGCGTGTACTTGGCGGCGTTGCTCAGCAAATTGACGTGGATCTGCTGCAGCCGCGCGGGATCGGCGTCCACCTGGATGGCGTCCGGGCTGATGTCCAGGTGAAGATGGATCTCGCGCTCCAGGATCTGTGGGCGAATCACTTCGCAAGCCTCCTCGAGTGCCACGCGCAGATCGGTGAGGGTCTTTCGGAGCTCGATCTTGTTCTGGGTGACCCGGCTGGCCTCCAGCAGATCGTCCAGCAATCGGGCCATCTGTCGTGACTGCCGGTTGACGACCTCCAGCAAGCGTCCGTCGCCCCCGCGCTGGGTCTCGCCCTTCAGCAACGCCGACGCGGTCACGATCGCGCCCAGCGGGTTGCGCAGCTCGTGCGACAACATGGCCAGGAACTGATCGCGCCGCCGCACCGCTTCGTTGATCTTCTCTTCGGCACGCTTTTGTTCGGTCACGTCGCGGAAGATGCCGATGATGCCGACGATGTTCTCGTCGCGGTCGCGAAGGGGGAGCCGGCTGACCACGTCCCACGCCTCGGCACCCTCGGCCGACAGGCGGCGTTCCAGGCTGTAGTGTTGGGCCTGGCCCGTCCGCAACACCGCCTCGTCGGTCTGGTACATGGCGACCGCCGCCGCGTGATCCGGCAGCTCGAACACGGTCTTGCCGATCGCCTCGCTCGCGCTTTGTAACCCCAGCCGCGCCGCCATGGTCTCGTTCACGCGAATGAAACGCCCTTGCGCGTCCTTGAAGTAGATGGCGTCCGGAACCGTCTGCAGCAGGCTGTTGAGCAGATGCCGCTCGTGAAACAGCGCATTTTCCGCCTGCTTGAGGACCGTGACGTCGATGGCCGTCAGGACCACCCCGGCAACCGTCCCCTTCACGCGGTACGGCAGCACGCGCAAGAAGAACGACCGATGGTCCAGATCGCGCAGCTCGCGTTCGATGGGTGTGCCCGTCTGCAGCACCTTCTTGAGGTCCGCCACCAGCTCCGGGTGATCGACTTTGTGGGCGAAGGTCTCGATCGACCGGTCGATGTCGTGAGGAACCAGGTCGAAGATCTTCGCGATCTGCGGCGTGAACTTCCGAATGCGCAGTCGATTGTCCAGGAAGATCGTGCCGACGTCGGTGCTGGCCAGCAGGTTGTCCATGTCGTTGGTCAGCTCGGTCAGCTCGGCGATCTTGCGCTGGTACTCGGCGTTGACCGTGTAGAGCTCCTCATTGACGCTCTGGAGCTCTTCGTTCGTGCTCTGCAGCTCTTCGTTGGACGTCTGGAGCTCCTCGTTCGAGGCCTGCAGCTCCTCGTTGCTGGTCTCTAGCTCTTCAATCGCGGATTGCAGGTTCTCCTTGGTGTAGGCCAGCTCGGCCTCCAGCGCGCCCAGCTGCTGCCGCGAGACCTGGTCCAGATCGACTTCCGTTTCGGCTCCGCGAGGCGCGCGCTCGCTCTGCTCGACCGGCTCGAAGGACACCAGCAGATTGGGGGTGGTGGCGGTTCGGGCGCCGACGCGCCGGATCATCACCTTGTAGGCGGCGGTCTTGCCGTCGACGGCGATACGCACCCCGTTGTAGACGACGGTCGACGGGTCGGTGAGCGCGCGTTTGAGACCGCCCACCAAGACCATCTTCAGCTCGCCGTCGACGAAGTCGAGCACGTCCAGCTCCTGGCGGCCGTCGCGCGGGCGCAGGAAGCGGCTGGCGCCGGCGAACGAGTGCACCAGCTCGCCGCGGTCGTTGACCAGCAGGCTGGCCGGCATGACGTCGTCCAGGATCGCGTCGTAGGTCGAAAGCAGCTGCGCCAGCGAGTAGCGCCGCCCCGCCGGCTGCACGGGCGTGCGCGGTTCACCGACCGCGACCGGCGCGAACCGGCGGTCCACCGTGGTGCGCGGGTCACTGTGCTTGCGGTAGATGCGCCACCCTTTGTCGACCGGCGTGAAGGACTGGCCCATCGAGGCCGTGGTCTCGCTGGGCCCCAGGAACAACACGCCGTCGCGGTTGAGCGCGAAGTGAAACAACGACAGCACCTTTTGCTGCACCGCTGGCTGCAGGTAAATCAGCAGGTTCCGGCAGGTGATGAGATCGACGCGCGTGAAGGGGGCGTCGCGCACCACGTCGTGCTGGGCGTAGACGATCATCTGCCGCAGATCCGGCACGACCTGGTACATGTTTCCAACCTGACGGAAGTACCGCCGGACGCGATCCTCCGAAAGGTTCGCCAGCGCCGCCTCTTCGTACATGGCGTTCGCGGCGCGTTCCAGCGAGCCGCGGTGCACGTCGGTCGCGAAAATCTTCACCGCGCGCGGCCCGCGTGTCTCCATCAGATCGTGAAGGACGATGGCCAGCGAATAGGCCTCCTCGCCGGTCGCGCAGCCCGCGACCCAAACGCGCAGCGGCGTCTCGGGCGGCGTCCGGTCCAGCAGCTCCGGGAGGACCTTCTTTTCCAGCAGCTCGAACGCCGCGGGATCGCGAAAAAAGCAGGTCACCCCGATCAGCAGATCGCGGTACAGCAGATCCAGCTCGTCGTGATCGCGGCGCAGGCGGCGGACGTACTCCTCGATGTCGTTCGAACGGGCCAGGACCAGGCGGCGCTCGATGCGGCGCGTGACCGTGCTGGGTTTGTAGTGCGTGAAGTTGATCCCGAATTCCTCTTCCAGCATCGCGTAGACGGCCGACAGACCTTGCGGCTCGATGGCCGAGACCTCCGCGGACGAAAGGGCGGCCTGCTCGGCGAACCGCGCCATCAAGGCGCGTGGGATCTCGGCGGGCGGCAGCAGGTCATCGGCCACGCCGGCCTCGGCGGCGGCCCGGGGCATGCCATCGAACTGGGCGGTGTGCGGGTCCTGAACGATGACCAGGCCGCCGGCCGCATGAACGTCCTTTAGTCCCCGCGAGCCGTCGGTTCCACCGCCCGACAGCACCACCGCCGCTGCCCGGCGCCCGCAATCCTGCGCCAGCGATCGGAAGAAGACGTCGACCGGCAAGGTCAGCTCGGTCTGCGGGTCGCGGTCGCTCAGCAAGAGCCGCCCGGCGGAGATGATCATCTCCTTGCCGGGCGGGATCAGGTAGACCCGGTTGGGCTCGATGGCGATCCCGTTTTCCACCGTGCAGATGGCCATCCGGGTGTGGCGCGCCAGCAGCTCGCCCATGATGCTCTTGAACTCGGGCGACAGGTGCTGCACGACCACGAAGGCCATGCCGCTGTCCGGTGGAACGTTGTCGAAGAACAGCTCGAGCGCCTCCAGCCCACCGGCGGAGGCGCCGATTCCGACGACCGTTACAGGCTTCTGCGTTGGCTCTCCGTCCCGCATGTTCACTGTTCCGACAGGGTCATGGCGACCCATCCGTCAACACCTTAAGCATCAGCTTCCTGGATGGAATGGGCGGCGTGCGCGGAGCCGAGCGGCGGGTCACAGCAGGCGAAGGAATGCCAGCAGGGCCGCCCGCTCGACCGGCGAAAAGGCCGGCGGCCGCGCGGCGTTAGCCGCCGCGTGAACGGCCTCGGCATCCGGATCGGTGCGGCGCAGGGCTTCATCCAGCGTTCGCGCGCTGCCGTCGCTGAAGTAGGGAGCCGCTTGCCACACCCCGCGCAAGGACGGCGGGTTGTTGCCACCGTCGCCCAGAACGGGGGTCCCCACGTCCATGCGGCCCGCCGCGGTGAGGGCGACCCGCCCCGCCAAGAGCCGTGCTTCGAGCTGCCCCTCGGGCACGCGATTGCCGCGCGCGCTGTCGCCGACCAGGCGATGACAGCCCGCGCAGCGGTCACGGAACAGGGCCAGGCCGCGCCGCGCCTGGGGGTCCAACGTCCGCGCCCCAGGCGTCGCGAACGGGGAGGGTTCGGTCGGGATCGTCGCCATGTGCGCGGCCAGGGCGGCCCGCACCTCGGCCGGAGAAAGCGTCCGCGCGCGCCACACGTCCTGGTCATCGACCCGGTGCCGCACCCGCAGCGTCACGGGGTAGTCGGCAAAATGCGCGGGGTCGCGCTCGGCGCCTTGCGCGTGGGTGGAGACGATGTTGTCGGCGAAGACGGCCAGCGTCGCCTGATTGCCCAGCCGCAGGAACGGGGCGGTGGAGGCCAGCCCGCGGCAAGTCAGCGTCGTCGAGAAGAAGCGGTTCTGTTTGGCCGGGTGTAGCCGCCCGTCCCGATCGCCCTCGGCATGGCAGGCGGCGCAGGTGTAGAGCGACAGCGGCCCGGTCGCGACGTTGTGGGGGACCAGGGCCCGGCCGTAAAACAGCAACTCCCCCAAATCGGCGAGAGAGGTCCGGACAGGTTCACCGACGGAAAGCGTGGCCTCTACGTGGCCGTCCGCGGTCAGGAAGGTGAGCGTGTCGCTGAGTCTGTCGGCGGTGACGAACCGGCCGTCCGACAGCGCGGCCACCGCCGACGGATTCGCCCCGACCGCCACCGCCGTCGCGTGGCGCAGGTCCTGATCGCCGGCGCGAGCCACGAGCAAGTTGTCGCTGCCGGCGCCGGTCATCACGAGGGTGCCGGCCCGGCTGACCGCCGCGGCCTCCAGCTCGATGACGGGGTCGGCGCGGTCGCCCAGGTTCAGGAACGGCCGCCGTCCGGGGCCGGGATCGACGACGGTGGCGGCAATATCCAGCCGGATGACCCCACTGTCGAGCCCCTCTACCGGACCAAGCGCGCGCGAGACGGGGCGATCTTCGTGGGTGAGCAGCCACAGGGACGGCCGCACCCCCGCCGTTGCGACGACATCCAGCACCGGCGCCGCCGTCCGGATCGTCTGGATCGCTGGGCTCAGGTGGCCGTCGCTGCCCGCGCGGTGAATGGTGACGGTGTGGTCGATGAAGTTGCTCACCGCCAACAGAGGCTCGGCGCCCCCCGTCATCAGCCTGACCGCGCGCGGCGACAGCCCCGTCGCGACCTCTTGCAGGACGGCGCCCGCTTGCAGCGAGACGACGGCCACGCCGCTCAGCGCCGGTGAGGCGACATACGCGAATCGCCCGTCGGCGGCGACGGCCAGCCCCCGGCTGCCGGCCAGAAGCCCGGCCGCCAGCGTCTCCACGACGAAGCCGCCCGCGGCGGGGACAACCCGCCGCAGCCCGCGATCGAACCGGCATGCGACCAGCACGCCACCGCTCGGCAACGCCGCCAGCGATTGGGGGAACCGACAGACCTCCACCGTCCTCAGTAGACGGGGCGGCGCGGTCGGCGCGACGACCGCGATGCGATCGGCGGTCGAAAGCGCGACGTACAGCAAACCGTCGTCGGGGTTGAACGCCAGCGCGCGAGGCCGCGCGTGGGGCTGGCGCGAGCTCGCCGGACGCGCGGCCGCCCAGCCCGCCGCCGCGATCGCGACGGCGACCGACATGAGGGCCCCCGCGGCGAACGGGATCCGGGATCGAGGGGCGCGGCTCACGGCGATGTTTTAACGCCGTCGCCGCGGTTGCGCTTCGATTCGGCGCGCCGGCGGTGACAATCACCCCCGCTCAGATGTTCAGGGGCTGGAAAAAGGCGCAGGAAAAGAGGCAAAAAATTAGCGTGCGCCGCTGACCCATGGGATCGATGGGGAGGAGGCTCAATGCTCGAATTTGACGACGAAGCTCAGGGTCCGGGCCGTCCCGTCATCAAGGTGATTGGCGTGGGCGGTGGCGGCGGCAACGCGTTGAACACGATGATCGAGGCCGGCGTCGAAGGCGTCGACTTCATCGTGGCCAACACCGACTGCCAGGTGCTGGAGGCCAGCATGGCCGGCATCAAGGTCCACCTCGGCCGTAACCTGACGAAGGGCCTGGGAGCGGGTGCGAACCCGGAGATCGGGCGCGCCGCGGCTCTGGAAGACGCTTCGCGCGTCGCCGAGGCCCTGCAGGGCGCCGACATGGTCTTCGTGACGGCCGGCATGGGCGGCGGCACCGGAACGGGCGCCGCGCCCGTCATCGCGCAGATCGCCCGGGACGTGGGCGCGCTGACCGTCGGCGTCGTCACCAAGCCGTTCGCCTTCGAAGGTTCGCAGCGCAAGAAGAAGGCCGGCTCGGGCATCAACGAGCTGGCCAAGGCCGTCGACGCGCTGATCGTCATCCCGAACGACCGGCTGGTGTCGCTGGCCGGCATGAAGATGACGCTGAAGGACGCGTTCGCGATGGTCGACAACGTCTGCCTGAACGCCGTTCGCGGCATCAGCGACCTGGTCATCGCGCCCGGCCTCATCAACGTCGACTTCGCCGACGTGCGAACCATCATGACCGGGATGGGCCGCGCGCTGATGGGGACCGGCATCGGGCGCGGCGACAAGCGCGCCACCGAGGCCGCGCAGCAGGCGATCAGCTCGCCCCTGCTCGAGGACGTGTCCATCAACGGCGCGACCGGCATCTTGCTGAACATCACGGGCGGCCCCGACCTGACGCTGGCCGAGATGAACGAGGCCTGCAGCCTGATCGCCGAGGCAGCCGATCCGGACGCCAACATCATCTTCGGCTCGGTCATCGACGCGCATGCCGGCGACGAGGTCCGCATCACCGTGATCGCCACCGGCTTCAACTCGCACGCGCACGAGCAGCCGATGCCGACGCCGTCGCGGGGCGCCATGCGCGGGCGCGACGGGCAGATGGCGTTGCCGATGCAATCCGCCGCGAATCAAGCGGTGCAAGCGGCCATGCCCCAGCAGACGGTGCCGTGGCCGCAGCAGTCGCACCCGACGCCGCGGGGCGGCTATTCGGTCCCGTCGGTACGGGCCGCCGCGGCCCCGGAGCCAGGCGAGAGCATCAACACCGATGACTTCTATCTGCAAATGGAGCAAGTGCCGCCCGCGGCCCTGACGTCGCCTTCTCCGGCGTCGATCGCCAACGGCAGCGAGTGGACCCCCGCCGAGCGGATCGACCGCCCGGTGATCCGGCCGCAGAGCGCCGGCACGGCGCCGTTGGTTCGCCGCGCCAGCGGGCAAGCGCCGCCGCAGCGCCCGCAAGACGAGCTGGGCGTCGAGGAGTCGGAGTTCGACAAGCCGACCTACCTGCGCCGCGGCCTGTACGCCCCCGAGTGAGGTGAGCCGGCCGCCCCCGGGGCGGATGGCGCAACCGGAAAACCCCATGTGCCGACAACGGTGCATGGGGTTTTTCTCTTGGCTCGGCACCGAGGTTCTGCAAACGGTCTGGCCCGCCGGATGCGCGGCCTGCCAGCGCGCCATTCCGGACCAGGCGCTTTTTTGTGCCGCCTGCAACCTGTCGATCAACCCGATGGTGAGCGCCTGCCGGGGCTGCGCATTACCCGCAGCGACGGGCGGAGACCGGCGCTGCGCCACCTGTCAGCGGGTGGCCTTTCCGTTCGGCGCGGCGACCAGCGGGTTCGAGTACGGCGAGGCGCTGGCTGAAGCCCTGTTGCGCATGAAGCACGGTGGCCGGCGCGATCTGGGGCGGCGGCTGTCGCGTCTGCTGGCCCACCCGATGGCCCAGGCGCTGGCGCTGGGAGGGTTCGAAAGCCGCGATGCCATCGTCCCCGTCCCGCTGCACCCGTCCAGGCTGCGGGCACGCGGCTTCAACCAGGCGGTGGAGCTGGCTCGCTGGGCGCTGGCGGCGCTGTCAGCTACGCGGCCCCGCTCAGTCAGGCAGTTGCCGCGACTGGAACCGCACCTGCTTCGGCGGACGCGCCCCACGCCGGCGCTGGGGCGCGCCGGGCCGGCGGCGCGGCTGGTGGCGGTGGCGGGCGCCTTCTCGGTGGACGAACCCGGGCGCCTGAGGGGGCGGCGCGTGCTGGTGGTCGACGACGTCTTCACCACCGGCGCCACCTTCAGCGCCTGCGCCGACGCGCTGGTCAGCGCCGGCGCTCGGACCGTCCACGTGCTGTCGCTGGCCCGCGCGGTCTGATGGTGCTCAGCTCAAAAGCCGATGCCGCCGGACAGGACGAAGCCGCGCCCGTAGTGCCGGTCAGTGTTGCCAGTCACGAAGGTGCCGGTGCTGTCGTAGTGCGACGAGCCGGACTCGCCGAAGGTGTTGAAGAAGTATCCGGCTTCGACGCGAATCTGCACCGACGAGAGCCGCCCCAAGAGGATGCCGATCGTCGGCTGCACCGTCAGGCCGCTGGCGCCGGAGCCACCCAGCGACATCTCGGCCCAGCGAATCTGACCACCCACGTAGGGGGTGAAGTCTTCGCGCAGGAGCGGGTAGTAGGCGCCCAGCGCGGCATCGGCGAAGAACCTGCCGTTCGCCCCGCCGCCAATGTCGACGGCCACGTCGGCCATCCAGCTGCGCGCGTCGTACAACCAGAACAGGCCGCCGGCGGTGACCGCCTCGAACTGGCCGTCCTGCGCGTTGAAGGGCAGCAGAGTCGTCAGGCGCAAGCCGAACGATCGGTTGGCCTGGCGCCGGTTGAGCGCCTGGGTCTCCTTGTCGGTGACCGTCTCCAGCTCGGCGCTGTCGCGCACCGGCTTGCCGGTCTTCATGCCGTTCACCAGCCGCTGGATCGCCACGTCCAACTCGTCGGGGCCACCGTTGATGAGGATGCTGTCCCAATAGGCCACCTGCGCGGTGCCGGCGGAATACGCGGTCAACCGCAGGCGCGCGGAGCTGCCGAAGTGGGTGACCCTGACCACAATCGCCAGCTCTGCCCCCAGCGACGCAGCCGTCTGCGCGGCCGACCCGGGGGTCGGCTCCTGCGGCGGCGCGGGGGGCATCGGCGCGACACCCGGCGCGGCGGGCGCGGCGGACGGCGGGCGCGGCACCGGGATGACGGCGTAGACGCCGGCGCGCTGAAGGTGATCCTTCAGGATGTCGTCGACGGCGGAGAGAATCTCGGGGGCGACGTTGTCACCTGTCGCCGTCAGAACGGCCACCGTCTGCAACCGCGGTGGAGGCGCCGCATGCGCGACCGACAGGCCCGTCCCTGCGAGCGCGAGCGACAGACAGAAGATTCGAACGACGGGGCGTGCACCGGAGGGGGCGCTGATCATGTCGGTTTCCTCTTTAGTAGGAACGGCAATGCGGCCGTCGTGTTCTCGGAGTGCAATCGAAAGACCATTTGTCGCTGTCCAAACACCGGCGCCGGTGAGCCGCTTCTGCCGAGCGCGCGGTGCAACACTGTGCGCCCAGTGCCCAATATCGGACACAAATGTCAGTCACTCGATAGCGCGACGCGACACAAGCCACCATCACCGGGCGGACGGGGGAGCCGAGGGGGGCGGGGGTGCATACACGGGCGCCGGCGGCCCCACAGGCCGTCCCGTCCACGGATCGACCGGTCGCGCCCCGGGTGGTGCGAACGTGGGCGCGGGCGCCGGCCCGAACGTGGGGCCCCCGAGCGGCCGGTTCTGGGAGCGCTTGAGCATGGCTTCCTGCGCCTGCCGGCAATCGGAGGTCGTGCTGAACCCGTAGACGGCCGACGCCCCGACGAGGGCGGCTTCTCCGGCCGCCACCCAGGCAGTCGTGCTCCCGGACGACGTCGCCGGGAACCCGTGGCTGCCGGTCGCCGCCGCAACCGCCTCGACAGCCACCAGCCCCGCGTAGACCGCGTCCAGGACCGGCAGGACGTTGCTGGTGGAGCAATCGAAATATTGCATCCGTTCATGGCCCGCCGGCGGCCCGTGGACGAACAGGAACGAGCAGCTGGTCATCGAGCAAACCCCGGCCAGAGCCCAAAGCGCGGATAGGAGACGGCGTCGCATGAGCCTCGACCAGGCAAACCCGGTGCCAGCATTGTACTCTTCCCCGGATGGCCAAGGCGACGCCCGGCGAGGACGTCAAGGTGCTGGCGCGCAACAAGCGCGCCCGGCACGAGTACCACGTCGAGGAGACGCTGGAGGCCGGGTTGGTGCTGGCCGGCTCGGAGGTGAAATCGATCCGAGACGGCAAGGTCACGCTGGTCGACGCCTTCGCAGAGGTCGACAAAGGTGAGGCCTGGCTGCACCAGATGGAGATCGGCATCTACACGCAGGCCCACATGCGCAACCACGAACCGCGGCGCAAGCGGAAGCTGCTGCTGCACCGCCGCGAGATCGATCGGCTGGCCGGAAAGATCCGGGAAAAGGGGAGCACGATCGTTGCGCTTTCCCTTTACGAGAAAAAGGGGCGCGTGAAGGCGGAACTGGCGCTGGTGCACGGCAAGCAGAGCTGGGACAAGCGCGAAGACACCAAGAAGAGGGAGAGCCAGCGTGAAATCGATCGCGCGATGTCCAGTCGCCGTCGCTAGCTTGGCGGCGCTGCTGGTTGCCTGCAGCTCCGGGTCCCACCTGCGCGACGCGGCTGCGTTCGCCGACGCGACGGTCGTCATCGATACGGGGATCGACGGCCAGCAGTGCGTGTCGACCATCGAGCAGCACCCGGAGGAAGGGGCGACGCACGTCTCCTGCACACAGAACGTGACGTACATGACCAATCCGCCGTCCTCCGGGAACCACTACGACTGCTGGGCGGCCTATCAGACGTACACCAGCCCGGTGCCGTGGGGAAACCTGGTCCACTCGATGGAGCACGGCGCGATGATCATCGCCTACAACTGCCCGGCCGGCTGCGCCACGGACGTGGCGGCCATCCAGTCGTTCATCGACGCCCTCCCGCTGGACCCGAACTGCGGCGCCGCCCTGCAAAAGAACCGGATCATTTTAGTGCCCGATCCGAACCTGGCCGTCCGGTTCGCCGCGGCCGCGTGGGGCTGGACGTTGAAGTCCGACTGCTTCGACGCGGCGGCCTTCCAGCAGTTCTTCGACGCCCACTACGATCACGGGCGCGAGGTGATCTGCTCCGACGGTTGGACGGGCGACGGCCTGTGCGCCAGCTGCAGGTGAGTGACGTCAGCCGCCGAACAGGCGCTCGATGAAGGCGTTCACGTCCGCGACCGGCGCGTCGGCGAAGCTGCGCCCGATCTGCGCGGCGAGGCGGGCCAGCGCCGGCCCACTCTCGGCGACGCGCCCCAGCTCGGCCCGGGCAGCGGCGCGCTCGGCCGGGGTGGCGGAGCTCCGCTGGCCCAGCGCGACCAGCGCTTCCAGCGCGACGAACCGGCGGGTGCTGTCGTCCTCTGCGGTCAGCAGAGTCCGGGCCAGCGTCCGCGCATCCAGCTGTCGCGCCCAGACGACGGCCAGCGCCGGAAGAGCCGCGCTGCGCACGTCGTAAGCGGGATCGCGCACCGCTTTCTCCAGCAGGACGCCCGCCCGTTCGGGTGCCCGTGAGGCCAGCCGGCCCAGCGCCCGGGCGGCCGAAGCGCGCACCGTCTCGCTGCGCGACTGCATCGCTTCGCCCAGCAGCCCGAAGCCGGCCTCGCCCGGATCGGGCAGCTCGCCGATGCCGGCAATCGCCGCCGTCCGGGTGGCGGGATCACCCCCGCGCAGCATCGCCTCGAACGTGGGGAGCGTCTCTCGCGCGCCGCCCGCCGCGGTCGCGGGCAGAAGGCGCACAGCCTCGCTGCGAACCAGGTCGGACCGATCTTCGACCGCCGCGTGGGCGATCTCCAGGGCGGCGGGCGTGCCGGCGCCACCGGCCGCGTGCCGGCCGGCCACCCGCACAGCTTCCACCCGGACACTCTCGTCGCTGTCGCGCGCCGCCTGCTTGACGACGCCCCACAATCCCGCCTGGGCAGCCGCGTCCACGATCCCCTGCCGCTCGGCCGAGTCCCCCTGCCCCAATGCGACCGTCAGCGCCCGCTCGGCGTCGCCCGCGTGGCGGCTGCCGGCGGCGTTGCCGGGCGCCAGCAGGGTGCTGGCCAGCGACGAGAACGCCTGCTCGGCACCCGCCCGCACGTCCCGGTTCGGATCGCCGATCAACTTGATGAGGGTGGGAAATGCCAGCTCGGCGGTCGCGCCGCCCACCTTTGCCAGCGCCCGTGCCACGGCCGCCCGCACGGCTGGCTGCTCTGCCTCGGCCAGCTCGGCCGCCATGCGCGCGGCAGCCTTCGGATCGGCCGTCGCGACGTCGCCCAGGCAAGCGGCGGCGGCCGCGCGCACCTCTTCGTGATCGTCGCGCGCCGCGATGCGCAGGTACGGCGAGGCCGCCCCGCCGTTCTTGCGGGCGATGGCGCACAGGCCGTTGACCGCGGCGACCCGGGTGGGCACGTCGCCGTCTTTGATCGCGTGCGCGAGCGGCGGCAGCGCGGCGGCGGGCTGCTTTTCGCCCAGCCGCGCCAGCGCCTCGACCAGATTGCGGCGGACGGACGGACGGACCGTCTTCAGCGAACGCCCCAGCATGTCAGCGACCGGAGCCGGGCTCTGCGCCGACAGCGTCAGGGCGGACTCGATCGCCGCACGCTCGACGTCGGGGCTGGGGTCCTTGAGCGCCTTGTCGGTCAGCTCGAGCCCATCGCGCCGCAGAAATCCGAACGCGCGGGCGGCTTCGACGCGCGCCTCGGCCGACGGATCGTAGAGCATCGCCTTGAGCGGCTTGACCGCGTCCTCCGGACGAACGCCAGCGATGGCGCCCCAGATCGCGGCGCTGGCGGCGCGGGCGGCGGGCGGGCCTTTCATGTCGGCGCGCGCCAGCTCTTCAGCCTCGGCCGGCGAGATCAGCCGCGCGTAGAGGGGCAACGCCGCGGCCCGCAAGCGCGGCGAGGCGTCGGGGCGGATCGCCTTGTCGAGAACGGGCTTCAACGCCGCCGGCGGAGGCCCGGAACGGCGCAGGATCCCGAGAGCGACCACCCGCACGTCGTCCGACAGCTTCTCGTTGCTGGCGACCTTCAGCAGGGCGGTCGACGAAGCCGCCGGTGCACGCGTCGCGATGCTCTCGAACAGCGTCAGCGCCGACCGGCGCGCGCCGGCGTCCGGGCTTTGCAAGACCTCGAGCAGCGCCTCCAGCACCGGCCCTGGCGCCTGCACCGCCAGCGCGTCCGCCTCCGCCTCGGCCCGCCGTCGCAGCGCCGGATCGGCGTCCCGCAGCGCCAGCGTCACGATCCCGGCAGCTTCCGCGGGCGGCAGGGTGGCGGATTCCTGCAGCACCGACGCCCGCACCTCGGGCGACGCATCGGCCAACGCACCCCGCAGCAGCGCCGCGTGCGCCCCGGCGGCGGTGCGGATGTCGCCCTTTCCTTCGGCCTGGCGCCGATCGATCCGGGCGGCGATCTGCACCGCCCGCCGTCGGATTTCGGGCGAACGGTCGGCCAGCGCGTCGGCGAGGATCTCGTCCTCGCCCGCGCCGCCGCGCCCGATCACCGCCAGCGTCGACAAGATCTCGCCGCGGGTGGCGGGATCGGCGAATGCCTGCTTCAGGGCGGCGACGCCGTCCGGGTCGCCCAGCAGCGCCTTGGCGATCCCGCGAGGCACCGGACGCAATCCGTTCAGCACGTCTCGCAGCCAGCCCGGCACGTGCCGGCCGCCGCCGCCCCCGTCCAGCCTGCCCGTCGCGCCGCCCGACGCGATCCGCGCGACCGTGTCGCGCGACAGCGCCGCCGCCGTGTAGCCGGTGTCGGCCATGATCGATCCCAGCGCGGGGCGGTTGGGCATGAAGTCGAGGAACGAAAGCCGCCGCCGCCCCAGCCGAACCACGATGCGCGCCGCTCCGCCCGCGTTGGGCGGATCCAGCGCCAGCGTGTAGGCGCGTCGAGAGTCGGCGAACAGCGCCACCACGATCAGCACGATCAGCACCACCGCCAGGCCGACGCGCATGCCCACGGCGGCCAGGCTGCGCGCGACGGTGCGCCGATCGTCGGGTCCCAGCATGCCGCGCAGCGAGCGGCCGACGGTCACCAGCTCTGCGAGGCGCAACCGTTCGCCGGCGGCTCGCCGCTGGGCCAATGTCCGGCGGGCCAGCCCGGTGCGGGCCCGGTCGGCCAGCGTCGCCTGCAAGACCACCTCGCGCAGGGCCGGGTGCGCCAGGACATAAACTTCACGGCGGCCGCGCGGAATCGCCACCATCAACCCCGCGCGCGCAGCCCGGTCAGCGCATCGGCGCCCGGGTGATGGCCGTCGCGGGTCCTGGCCCCCAGGTCGTCGGGCTCGACGGCCCCCTGGGTGGCCGCAGCGACGAGCGCCCGCCGCGCGACGGCCCCGCCACATTCGGCCGCCACGCGATCCAGCCACACCGACGGCAGCACGGACGCGCCGCCGCTGCGCCGGTACCGGCGCAACGAACCGAGGCGCAGATCCGCGATGGCGCGCGCGACGATCTGAATGTCGATCGCCCGGCAGGGCCCCTCACGACACAGGTCCGCCGCGACCGCTGCCGCCAACCCGCTTTCGAAAGCCGTGCCGGACTGCACCGCGCTGCGCTCGAGGATCTCGGCGGTCTTGGCCTCGGACAGCTTCGGCAGCGCCGTCGACGCGCGGGCGCCGATCTTGTTGCGCAGGAACGTGCGCAGCGGCTCGAGACGCGCGAACGCCACGTCATCGGCGCAAAGCACGATACGCAGCATCGCCCCGCCCTCTTCGATGACCTGCGCCGCCAGCGCCGCCAGATCCACCCCCACGAAGGTTCCATCGGGCGACAGCGCCTCTTCCAGGTGGTCGAACACCAGGACCAGGCCACCCTTGGCCTCGCGCGCGATGCTGCCCAGGTAATCGCCCACGTCCTGGCCCGGGACGGGCGGCGCGATCCCCAGCCGGCTGGTCTCGCGAACCAGCTCCCTCTCGAGGTCCTGGTACGCGCCCAGGACCAGGGCGGCGACCCCACGCCGGGCCAGCGCGGGGACCAGCCCCGCCCGCAGGACCGAGGTCTTGCCCACGCCAGACGGTCCCGTGAAGACGACCAGCCGGGCGTCACCGGACAACAGGCGGTCGAGCAGCGCCACTTCGTCGGCGCGCCCAAACAATTCGTCGGCCGCCCGCTCGTCGAAAGGGGTCAGCGCGCCGAAGAGGCCGCCCGGGGCGACGCCCGCGGCGGTCAATGGAATGCGAGAACCCCCAGAGGGTTCTCGTCCTCTCCCGCGACGGACCCCGCTGGGCAAAGCCCAGCTCCGTCCACGCGATCCGATCTCCTAGCTCTGGCGAATGTCCGATTCCAGCATCTCGGGCTCTTCGTCATAGTCCGAGATGATGATCTCTCGATTGTGGGCATCCGTCGAGGACGGGGTGAAAAAACCTTCGACCAGGTCGGCGACCTCTTCGTGCGAGGTCCCCCGCTTGACGGTCGCCAGCGCGTAGACCACGTGCCCGTCGTCGACGACCGACAGAAAGCCGATGCGGCGGCCGTCCTCGACCGACCAGAGGTCCCACGACTCGCCGGCCTGCGTGCGCGTCACGCGCGTCGCGTAGAAGGTCCGCGGCTCGTGTCGCGTGATGGGCGTGATTTTCGGATCGCGCGGCAAAGTTTCTCCGTCGGAGCCATCAGAATAACGACCAAATGCGGCGCGGGCAAGACCCGCGCGCGGCTGGCCGGGGCGACGTCTAGGACGTTCGCAGCTCGATCCAGAATGTACAACCCTCGCCAGGGACACTGTCGACCCCGATTCGGCCGCCGTGCTGGTCGACGATCGCGCGGCAGAGGTAAAGGCCCAGCCCGAGGCCGCTGGTCCCCTGCGCCGCGGCCCCGCGAACGAAACGGTCGAAGATGCGGTTCTGGTCCTCGGGGTTCAGGCCCGGGCCGCGGTCGCACACCTCGATGCGTGCAACCGCACCCGGCCGCGACCGGACGCGGACGGTCACCGGAGAGCCGGCCGGTGCGTACCGCGCGGCGTTTTCCAGCAGGTTGGCCAGCACCTGCCGCATCCGGGTGGGATCCAGCCAGGCGGTGAGCGGCGCATCGGGCAAATCCGCGGCGACCGGCGTCTGGTGCATGCGGCGAAAGGCCCCCACGGCATCGGCGACCACCGCGCGCAGGTCGGCGGCCGCGGGGCGAAACGGCAGCGCCGCCAGATCGACCCGCGTCTGGTCCAACAAATCGTCGACCAGGCCCGACAGCAACCGCACCTGCGCCCGCGAGAAGGCCAGATCCTCCTCGACGATCGGCTGGCCGGCCTTCACCTGCCGTTCGATCATCTGCAGCGTCATGCCCAGCGGGGCCAGGGCATTCTTGAACTCGTGCGCGACCGCGGCCAGGACCGCGCCGGTGTCGTCCGGCGGCGCGCCGCGCTCGCTCACACCCGCTCCAGGGCGACTGCGATTCCCTGCCCGACCCCGATGCACATCGTGGCCAGACCGAAGCGGCCGCCGCGCCGCCTCAGCTCGTGGACCAGCGCCGTCGCCAGCCGCGCGCCGGATGCGCCCAGCGGGTGCCCGATCGCGATCGCGCCGCCGTTGACGTTCACGCGTGCGGGGTCGAGGTACAGCTCGCGCAAGCAGGGGATCGCCTGGGCGGCGAAGGCTTCGTTGAGCTCGATCAGGTCCAGCTGGTCCGGCTGCAGCCCGGCACGCGACAGCAGCTTCCGGGTCGCCGGGATGGGGCCCAAACCCATGTGCTTGGGCTCGACACCAGCCACCGCCGACCCCACCAGACGCGCCAGCGGTGCGCGGCCGAGACGCGCGAGGCCAGCCGCCGACGCCAGCAGCAGCGCCGCGGCACCGTCGTTGATCCCCGACGAATTGCCGGCGGTGACGGTGCCGCCCGATTTGCGAAAAACCGGCTTGAGCGCGGCGAGCTCGGCGGCCGTCGTGGCGGGGCGCGGGTGCTCGTCGACCTCGAAGCGGCGCGGGGTGCCGCCGCGCGCGCCTGGCAGCTCGACGGCCACCAACTGGTCGGCGAAGTTGCCGGCCGCGTGGGCGGCCGCCCAGCGGCGCTGGCTCTCGAGAGCGAAGGCGTCCTGCTCCTCACGCGAAACGTGGTGCAGCTCGGCGACCAGCTCGGCCGTTTCGCCCAGCGGGTGCGTGCCGTAGAGCGCCTCCATCCGCGGATTCACGAACCGCCAGCCCAGCGTGCTGTCATGGACCGTCACGTCGCCCCGCGCGAACGCCTCGCGCGCCTTGGCCATGACCAGCGGCGCCCGCGTCATCGACTCGACGCCGCCGACGATGACCAGGTCTGCCTCACCGGTGGCGATCGCGCGCCCGCCGTCGACCAGCGCTTGCAGCCCGGAGCCGCAGAGGCGGTTCACGGTCGCGCCCGGCACGCTGGCGGGCAGCCCGGCCAAAAGCGCGCTCATGCGGGCAACGTTGCGGTTGTCCTCGCCGGCCTGATTCACGCAGCCGAGCACGACGTCGTCGATGGCGGACGGATCGGCCCCGGCGCGCCGCACGACCTCGGCGATCACCAGCGCCGCCAGGTCGTCCGGCCGAACCTCGGCCAGCGCTCCCCGGTGCCGGCCGACCGGCGTCCGGACCGCCTCGACCACGAACGCCTCGCGCAGGGACGCGGCCATCCCTGCGATTGTACTAGAAGGATCCCAGGGCGGCGACGGCGGGAATCATCGACCCATCGACGGCGCGCATCGGCGCGAACGTCGCCATCGGCATCGACGGTGCGGCGTCGCGCGGCGAAGGCTCCTCGCCGACGTGCCGGGTGGCCAGCACACCGCCCACGAGGCCCAGCGCCCCGCCCAGCAGGGCCGCCCCGGCCGCGATGGCTCGGTCCTGATCCAACGGCTCTTGATTGAGGCATCTTGGGTTGGCGACGCAGCCGATCGTGGCGCCGGCCACGCCGCCAGCAACGACGGCGGCGTCGACCAGGAGCACCCGCTGCCAAGTGGGACCGTACTCTTTTTGATCCGGCAGATACGCCCCCAAGAGGCCCGCGGCCAATCCCACGTTCAAGCCGATGAGCGCGCCCGGCATCAAATCCATCACGCTGCGCTCGGGCGACGCACACTTGTCGTTGCCCATCGTGTCCGGCGTCGTACAGACGACGCCATTCGTCGCACTCACCGGCGGTCGCGGACTGTAATTGGGACTGTTGAGGTCCTCGTTGTAGTTGCGCGTGGTCTTGGCCCACGCAGATCCATACGGCTTCCACGTGAACGCGACCTGCGCCAGCGCCCCCGCGAAGGCCCCACCCAAGGCGGCGCTTTGAATCATGGCGACGCGCCCGTACGTCGGCGCGCGGTTGCGCAGGAGCACGCTCCCGGTCAACCCGAGGGCCAGGCCCGGGACGCTGCCGTAAAAAGCAGCCCGCAGCTCGTCGCCCAGCGACCCGCGACAAGGCGTCACGCACGGCGCCTGCGCGGTATCGGTGGCCGTGTCGATCTGCTGGCCGACGATGCCCATCAGGGTGCCGTCGACGAGACCGATCCACATTCCGCCCATGATGAAGAAGGCTTTGTTGTCGGGGATGTATTGGGGCACGAGCGGCGTCGCCACCAGCAGCCCCACGATGCCGCCCGCGATGGCGCCGCCGCTTGCCAGCAGCACCGACGAGACGTTGCGATCCTGGAACGAGCTGCCGATGGCGGCGACGACCGCGCCCGCCCCGAAGAGGCCGCCGACCACGGTGGCGGCGCCCAGGAGCTCTGGCCGCCCGGAGCGCTGGCGATACGGCAGCGTCAGGCGCGCGTTGCCTGTCAGCCGCTCGTTCGCGCCGGGCGCCAGCGTCAGGTCGACCGAGCGCGCGATGTAGTTGGGCGCCTCGGCGAAGACTTCCACGGCACCTGGCGCCAGCTCTTGCCGGTACGGGTTGCGCGCGCGGTTGCCGTTCACGTACAGCGTCGCCCCGGGTGGGTAGGTCTCGATCTCCAGCCGGGCCGGGATCGGCTCCAGCTTGAAGAACAGCGGCTTGGTCTCGGCCAGGTCGATGTCGACGATGCGCGTCTGCCCCTGGTACTTCGGCTTCGTGACGTCGACGCGGTAGCGCCCGCGCGGGACCGAAAAGTTGTTGGGCGCCTGCCCCGTCGCGACCACCTTTCGCCCGTCGGCTTCCGGGGCGATGCGCACCGTCACGTCGTCGGGGACGGCGTTGATGACGAACGTGCTCGGGCGGCGATCGATGGCGCTGACGCGGTCCCGGGCCAGCGCGGCGAACTCGCCCTGCGGGTTTTCCTCGACGTAGCGCTCGTAGTTAGCGCGCGCCTCTTTGAGGCGCCCCAGCAAGTACTGGCACTGCGCCATCATGAACAGCGCCGCCGGGCGGCTCTTGAGATCGTTGGCCCGTGAAAATTCGATCAGCGCCTGCTCGTGCTCGCGCGCGTCGAAGAGCTGCAGCCCGATCTCGTAGTGCGAGCGCGCCGCCGCCGTCGCGTCGTCGGCGCGCGCCACACGTGTCCCGGCCGCCACCAGCAGCACGGCGATCACCACCAGATTTCGCAACCGGGTCACTTGTCGGGATAGGCCTCGCGCGAGCCGGAGGGGAGCACACCCCGTCTGACTGAGTCGGCCGCCTCGGCGTTGGTTGGTTGCGATGCCGGCGGCACCGCCGACGCCTTGGGGGCGCGCCGGTCCAGGCGGTGTGCGCGCCGGGCCGGGTGTGCCGGTTCGGGCGGCGCGGCGGGCGGCGGCGCGGCCACTGCCGCGGCAGGAGCCACCGCCGGCGGGACCACGGCGGGCGCCGGGGAAGTCGGCGCGGGCGGGTGAATGGGCGCCACGGGCCGCCGCAGCGCCAGCGACACGCCGCCGGCCAGCAGGATCCCGGCCGTCAGGACCAGCGGCCATCGCGGCGCCGGGACCGGGACGGACGCGCCCGGAACGGCCGGCGGCAGCCCGACGTTCTGATCGCCGGCCAGCAGGCGTTCCAGGTCGCGCTCCAGCTCGGCCATCGTCTGGTAGCGCCGCGTGCGGTCCTTTTCGATGGCGCGCATCACGACGGCGTCGACCGCGTCGGGGATCCCCAGCTCGGGCCGCAGGACCGCCGGCGAGGGCGGCTCGTGCGTCAACACCTGCGAGATGATCTGCAGATAGTTGTTGGCGCGAAACGGAACCTCTCCCGTGAGGCACTCGTAAAGCAGCACGCCCAGCGCCCAGATGTCGACCCGGTGGTCGAGGTCCTCTTCGCCGCGCGCCTGCTCGGGCGACATGTAAAGCGGCGTCCCCAGCAGCAGGCCCGTGTGAGTCAACCGGTAGCTCTCGGCCCCTTCGTCGCCGCCCGGCTTCACCGCCTTCGAGATGCCGAAGTCGACCACCTTGACGAAGTCCGCCTCGGCCCGCCGGATGAGGTAGATGTTCTCGGGCTTCACGTCGCGGTGGAAGATTCCCTTGGCGTGGGCGGCGCCCAGCGCGCTGGCGGCCTGGCGTGCGATGCGGAGGCTGCGGTCGATGGGCAGCGGCGCCTCGCGCCTCTCCAGGTCGGCCAGCGATTCGCCGTCCAGGAACTCCATCACGACGAAAGAGCGGCCGTCCTCGGTCGTGCCGAAGTCCGTCACGTCCACGATGTGCTCGTGCCCGATCGAGCCGGCCAGCCGCGCCTCTTGCAGGAGGCGAGCCACGAAGTCACTCTTGGCGTGGAACTTCTCGAGCAGCACCTTCACGGCGACGCGCTTGCCGATCAACGTGTGCCGCGCCTCGTAGACGGCGCCCATGCCCCCCTCGCCGATCCGCCGGACCACCTCGTACCGGCCGGCCAGCACGACGCCGATCAGCGAATCGAACTGCGGGTCAGCCGCCGCCGCCAGCGCCGGCGACGTCGCCCCCCCGGCGGGCGACGCGCTGGGCCCGTCGCTGCCAGACGGGCTGGTCACGATTGGCGTGTTCGTGTCGGCAGCCGGTGCGGCCCCGGGCAGGGTCGGCGCATTCGCGGCCTCGCTGCTGGCGAGGGCCGTCAGCGCAGCCCCGTCGCGCGGGCACCTCTCCGCCCCGGGCGGATAGTCGGTCTGGCAGATGGGACAGCTCGGCACGCGCTTTGCGCGATCTTACACGACGGCCACGACGATGGCGGAACGCCAGGACGTGTCGCGGCGCGCTTGACAGAATGCCGCGGATGTTTTCAGAGTTCCGGCGCCCAATGGAACGACCCGCTCGCGCTTTCATCTTCGATCTGGACGGCACCCTGGCCGACACGATGCCGGCCCATTTCGTCGCCTGGACCACCGTCGCCCGAAAGTACGGGCTGTCGTTCCCGGAGGCACGCTTTTACGCGATGGGCGGAGTGCCGACGACGAAGATCGCCGCCCTGCTGATCCAGGAGGCCGGGTTGTCTCTGGATGCGCAGGTGGTCTCGCTCGAGAAAGAGAAGGCCTATTTCGACAGCCTGGCCCCCGAAGGCATCCGCGCCATCGCCCCGGTTCTGGAGCTGGCGCGCCGGCACCGCGCCGAGGGGCCGCTGGCCATCGCTTCGGGTGGCGTGCGGCGCGTCGTCATGCGGTCGCTCGAGGCCCTGGGAATCACCGACTGGTTCGGCGCCATCGTCGCCGCCGAAGATACGGCGCGCCACAAACCCGAACCCGACGTGTTCCTCGAGGCCGCCCGCCGCCTGGGCGCCGACCCCGCCACCTGCACCGTCTACGAGGACACCGACATCGGCCTCGAAGCCGCGCGCCGCGCCGGCATGCGCGCCGTCGACGTGAGGCCGCTCATCGCGGCGCCTAAGCCCGCGGTTTGACGCTGCCGCCAACGCCGAAAAACGAGGCGATCTTGGCGACCAGCTGATTCTTCTGCGCGGCGGTCGGCACGATGTGAGGCGCTGACTCTTCACCCAGGACCACCTGGCGCCGGGCCAGGATGTCGCTGATCGTGCCGGCCAGCTCGGGCTTTTCGCGAACGATCTCCTGGAAGGCTTCCTTGTCGACGACGTAGCAGTCGACGTCCGACTTCGCGACCACGGTCGCCGTGCGCGAGGCGCCGGTCATCAGCGACATCTCGCCAAAAAACTGCCCCTCACCCAGCGTCGCGACTTCCTTTCGGCCGACCCCGGCGCCCACCTGCACGGCGACGGTGCCACTGCGCACGACGTAGAGGGAGTCGCCTGGGTCGCCCTGCCGCAGGATCGTCTCCCCCGGCCCGAAAATCAGCATCTTCATGCGGCGCGACAGCCGGTCAATCCGTTCCGCGTCGAGGGCGCGGAACACGTCGACGCGCGACAGGGCGTCGATGCGCCGGGCGTATTCCTCGTCGTCCTTGCGCCGCGCGCGATCCTCGTTCATTTCGGTCATGTTGACGTTGCGCGACGGGAACGGGATCTCCATGCCGGCCCGGTGAAACGCGTACCAGACGGCGCTGCGCACAGCGCTGTCCATGGTGTCGTCGCGCTGGACGTCGTCCATCCAGTAGCGGACGCTGTACATGCAGGCGTCGTCCTTGAACTCGTGGAGGATGCAGTCGGGTGGCGGGTCGACCCGCACGAACGGCAGCGCGCGCACCGCCTCCAGCACCACCTCGCGCACCCGCGCTGGCGGGTGGCGGAAATGGACCCGCAGGTGGATCCACTGCCGGTGGGCGGTCGTCGGGCGGCTGTAGTTCACGATGGTGCCACGCGTGATGGCGGTGTTCGGGATCAGCGTCAGGTCGCCGTTCTTGGTGACGATGGTGGTCGCCCGCCATCGGATCTCGCGAATCTGTCCGGCGATGCGCTCGTCCAGGCTGATCCAGTCACCGATCTCGAGGTCGCGTTCGAGCTGTAACGCGAGGCCGGCCATGACGTTGCCCAGCGTCTCTTGCAGCGCCAAGCCGATCACAGCCGTGGTCAGCACCGAGGCGGTGAAGACCTTCGTGACGTCGACCTCGGACCGGGTGAGGACGACCAGCGCCGTGATGAGGTAGGCGATCCCCTGCATGATGTCGCGCAGGATGCGAGGGATCTCCCGGCGGACCAGGATCACGTCGAAGAGCAGCAGCCCGCAGACGATGACCGCCGCGAACGAGAACAGCAGGACCGGCAGCATGCGCAGCCAGTCGTGGTGCCCGCCCGCCGGGGCGGCGGGGTGGAAGACCGCCAGCGCTGCCAAACAGACCAGGTAGCTGCCTGCGAAGAAGATCCCGGCTTTGACACGCCCCCGCTCGCTGCCCGGCACGACCAGGCGCAGCAGGAAAAGGATCGGCAGCAGCGCCACCGCGATGACGGGCAGCGACCCCTGGGCCGACCACTCGT
This sequence comes from uncultured Pseudomonadota bacterium, assembly GCA_963737345.1. Lineage (GTDB taxonomy): Bacteria > Myxococcota_A > Polyangia > Fen-1088 > Fen-1088 > JADGRB01. The sequence continues at coordinate 277,931 of CAVTSM010000005.1, forward strand.
GCGCAAGATGCGACGGCAACCAGATCAGCGTATCACGACCTCGGGTGGCGGCGAAAACGCGCTGCGTTCCCTTGCGGCCGAAGGGCCGTTTGACAGCGCGCCAGCACTGGTCGCGTTCAGGCCCTCAGGAAGTTTGCGGCGGGAGCACCGGCAATGGCGTCGAACGGCTGAGCAGGATGCTCGGGCGCTCGATGAACCTCCAGAAGAGATCGGCGGCGATAATGGCGATGCCCAAGCCTACAAGCGCGTTCGCCAGCCGAACGCACGGGCCCCCTGGGACGAGGCGATTGAGCAAGTTCGCCGTGTGTCCGCCAATCGTCCAGTGGATGAGGTAGAGGCTGTAGGAGATCTTTCCGAGGTACTGGAAAAAGCGATCGGACAGCCAAGTTTCCAGGCGACCGAACTGATGCCCCGCCACGATCAGCGCGCCGGTCGTCGCGACCACGACACCATCCAGCGACCGGGTCATGGCGGACACCACGAGAGCGACCGTGATGGCCATGTAGAAGAACGCGCGCCCTCGCCCCAGCAGGATCCATGTGGCTGCCACGCCGACCAGGACGAACACGGCTCCGGGCTAGTCGACCGTCGTCTCGGCGGTGACGCGCAACCCACCACCGGTGCGTTGCGCGCCTAGAACTCGACAGAGCCGCGCCGCGCGACACGCTGTCCAGAGCAGCGTTCGCGGAGGAGCGGTGCCGGTCGAGGCGGATCAACTCGTGACGGCCGTCGGGGCCGCAGACGTAAAGGCGAAGGCGCCCCTTGTCGCGGAGCCGATCGCTGACCACGCGCAAGGCGTAAGGGCGGGGCTGCGCCGGCGCGGCGGCGGCCAGCACCAGGTAGCTGAAGTCCACGCGGGCGCGCTGGCCCGGGATGGGCGCGGCGTCGTGGCACCAGTCTCGCTCTGAAGCCAGCGCGGGACACGGCCCCTGGAAGAAGCACGGGGCCACGACGTGCAGCCCGCTGCCGAGCAGTTGGTCCCGGACTGCCAGCAGGTCGCGCGAGGTCTCGCGCAGGGCCGGCTCGATTAGGACCAGGCGCCCCGCGGGCGCCAGGAACGCCTGGGCCCAGGCGAGCACGCGCGCGGCGCGCAGGGTCGCGCGGTCGGCGGCGGAGCGCTCCACGAAGAGCTCGTTCAGAAGGTGCGCGGCGACGATCAGGTCGAACCGCCCGTTGATGTCCGGCAGGTCGGCCGGCAGCTTGAGCGCGAGGTTCGCCCGAATGATCCCTGGCCCGCCGATGCGGTCGACGGCGGTCACCTCGACCGCGTCGCCGAAACGCGTGCGCAGGAACCGTCCGACGGCCCCGGTGCCGGCACCCAGGTCCAGCGCGCGGGCAGGCGCCGGCAGCCCCATCCACGCGTGGTCCAGGACGCGGGCCAGTGCCAGCTCGGTCCGGGGGGCGATTTCGCGGGCGTACTGTTCGCGCAGCTTGGGGTCGGCCAGGTAGGGCTTGCCGACCAGCTCGCGCGCGCCGACGAGCCCCTGGTGGATGGCCGAACCACGCCGGCCGGGGCCGGGGCGCACGGGATCTACCCCCGCCCGAAGATGTCCTTGAAGGTGACGATCACCAGGACACCCAGCAGCAGCACGAACCCGGCGGTGTGGACCATCGCCTCCAGCCGCGGATTGACCCGCTTGCGCGTGATCGATTCGACGGCCAGGAACATCGCCCTGCCGCCGTCCAGCGCCGGCACGGGCAGAAGGTTGAAAAGGCCCAGGTAGACCGACAGCAGGATCAGCATGCCCAGGTAGTCGACGGGCCCACGCTGAGCGGCCTTGGCGATCTGTTTGGTGATGCCGATCGGGCCCGACAGGTCCGCGTGAACGCGACCCCGGACCATGTCGTAAAGGCCGCCCAGGATGCCGACGGACGTGTAGTAGGGATAGACGAACGCCTCTTTCAGCGCCGTCCCGACCCCGACCTTGGTCCGCTCATCGATCGAGCCGATCTGGATCCCGACCTGATACACGCTGGACCGCTTCTCGGGCGTGACGTGGAAAACCACCGGCTGACCGTCGCGCATCACCTTGATCTCGACGGGCGCGCCCTGTGCCGCCTGGATGACGTCCATGATCGGGTGCTCGGCGTTGACGGGCTGACCATTCGCCGCGACCAGCACGTCGCCGGCGCGCATGCCGGCGGTGGCCGCGGGACGTCCCGCCACCGGCTCGATGACCTTCTGGGTCTTCGACGGCATCCCGAACGCCAGCAGCACCAGCAGCATCAACACGACGGCGGTCGCGTAGTTTGCCGCCGGCCCTGCCAGGATCGTCGCCAGCCGCATCCACCGCGGCCGGTTCGGGTAGACGGCCGGATCGGACTTGTCGAACTCCTCGTTCGGGTTCATCCCGGTGATCTGGACGAAGCCACCAAGCGGGATGGGCGCGATCTGGAAGATGGTTCCCTTGCGCTCGAACCCGAGCAGCGTCGGACCGAAGCCGATCGAGAACCGCTCGACGCGCATGCCGCACAGCCGAGCGACCAAGAAGTGTCCGCCCTCGTGCAGAACGATGAGCAGACCGAGCCCGACTATGGCGACGATGATCGACAGCATCGCGCCAAGACTAGCACGGCGCCCCGACGGGCGCGGCGGGCCGGGTGCGCCAGCCCACTGTCACGCGGCGAGAAACCGGAGCACCGGGCGCAGCAGAAAGGGTGTCGGCCGGCGCGGGCGCGACCCCACGACGTCGACGCCCAGCTCCTGCGCGCGCCGTTCGAACACCGCTTCGAAAAGCAGACCAGGGCGGCTGGCGCGCACGATGACCGGCAGCGCCGCCAGCCGGCGCGCCACGACGTAACGGCCGCGCAGCACCACCGCGTCACGGCCGCTGGCCAGACGCGAGAGCGCCCAGCCGAGCGGCGCCAGCGAGACGGGCTTACCCGTCTCGAGCAGGACCAGCACATCGCCGCGCGCCTCGGACGCGCCGCGAAGAAAGGGCCGGCCCCCCGCGTCGCGCGAGAGAACCCGCAGCTCGGGCATGGAGCGCGAAAGGATGGCCGCGATGGACAGACTGTTGTCGGACGAGCCAGCGTTCACCGCCACCAGCTCGAACGGCCGGCCCAACCTGTGAAGGTGAGCAGCGATGGAGCGGATGAGGTGGCCGATGGAATCCTCGTGGTTGCCGACGGCAATCACGACTGAAATTTGCGGCTCGGCCTGTACGCGCTGCGACATGGGGGCACCTCGCATCAGCGTTCATCTGATGAGGGAGCACGGACCGTGCCGGCGAAGCTCGTCCAGTGATTTCAGGCATTTACCCAACCAAGCAAGGCCAAGCGCGAACGCGGCTGCGCAGCTGGGACGACGCAGCTGCGCATTCGGTTACACGTCTCTGACACTGTCGTTACGTGTTTCGGCGGGAGGGTGGCGCGCCCCGCACGACCGCACGATGGCCCGCGCAATCTCGGCTGGGTCACCGGTCTCCGCCGTCGGGATCCCGATCGCCGCGGCCTCGCGCAGGACGGTCGGCGCGCCTTCCGTTCGCCCGTTCGCCAGTTGGACGGATGGAAGCACGAGAAGGTCGGTCGCGCGCATCCACTCGGCGACCTCCCGCCGGGGCACGAATCCCGGCAAGCGCAGCCTGACGCCCAGGCGAGCGGCCAGTCCGGCCAGCCGCGCGCGCTCGGGACCATCGCCCAGGATCACGACCTCGGCCGTGCAACCCATCGCGCCGGCGCGCGCCGCGCCCTGGACCAACCGCGCGTGACCTTTGATGGGGACCAGCCGGCCGACCGACAACGCCGTCGGCAAGGCGAGACCCAGCCGGGCCCTCAGCGCACCGTCGGGGCGGAGCGCTGGCGCGAACGAATCGTCGGCGATTGCGATGGGCTCGACCGTGCCGACTGTGCGCCCCGCGAGCCGCCCGAAGCGCGCGCGCAATTCATGACTGGCGAAGCGCAGGTCCGTGCCGTCCTGGGCAAGCCGCCGCGCCAACGTGCGGCCGAAAGGGAGCCGCTCGAGCAGCGCCACGTCTCCCGAGTGTGCCCAGGCGCGCCGCGGCCGGTCCGGCGCCACGGCCGAGGCGACCAGCGCGCTTGGCAGGAGCCAGTGCGACTCGATGACATCCCAGGCCCGGACTCGAGCATGTGCGGCGCTGGCCAGCGCCGCGAAAAATCCCGCTGCCGCGACCAACGCCGCCCCGCCGGCCTCCAGCATCTCCGGCGCGCCGGTACCGTAAAAGAGCTGCGCGCCGGCGAAGAGCCGCGTCACGGTCAGGCGATCCGCGTCGGTCCGGCCGGGCTCGCCCGCCGCCAGCACGTCCACATGGTGCCCTTCGGACAGCAGGCGAGCGACGCGATCACCAACGAAGCTGCCCGCGTAGTCGCCCGGGTGCCGCGGAAACGAGGTTGTCAGGAGCCCGATGCGCAGGGGGGCTGCTCCACCAGGATCGTGCGCGCCTGACCCCGTCGACGGCGCAGCCGGTCGACGAGCGCGCGCGCCAAAATAGCGGCCACCGGAAGCACGACCCGCACCGGCTGCAAACCCGAGCGCCAGGCGCCGCCGTACAAGGGTCGAACCGGCACGTCGACGACGCGCGCCCGCAGCGCCGCCAGCCGCGCCAGTACGTCGTTCGGGTACCCGTAGCGCGGGTACATCCGGGCGGGGTCCAGCGCCAGCAGCGCCGCCCGCGAGACCGCCGTGTACCCGCACTGCGAATCGAAGACGTCGCGGTAACCCGTCGCGACCCGCGTCAGCCAGGACAGCACCAAGCTGCCGCCCAGACGAACCGGCGGCATCTCGCGCCAGCCGCCGGGCCACGCGAGGCGGTTGCCCTTCGCGTAGTCCGCCCCTCCGTCGACGATCGGATCCAGCAAGCGCGGTAGATCTGCAGGGTCCATTTGCCCGTCCCCGGCCATGACCGCCACGATGTGGGCCCCCAGCTCCAGCGCCCGCGCGTACCCGGTCGCGATCGCCGCGCCCACGCCGCGGTTCCGGGGGTGCACCAGCACCTCGAACCGAGCTGACCGGCGCAGGCGTTCCAGGGCCCGGCCGGCCACGCGCGCGGTGTCGTCGTGGCTGCCGTCGTCCACGACCAAGATGTGGTCGGCCAGATCGGGAATCGCTGCTATGGCCGCGGCGATCTTGTCCGCTTCATTGAACGCCGGCATGACGACGGCGACGATGCGTCCCCGATACACGCCCCGCAGCATTCAGCCTGCGTGCGGGTGTGTCAACCCGACCGGCGCAGCCATGCGCGGCGCGGCCAGTCACTGATCAGCCGGCGGGTCGTCGGCTGGTTCGGGCTGGGCCTCGTCCCCCGCGGGAGCGGTGTGGCGGGGGCGATGATGCCGCGGCTTGGGCGCGTTGGCCCCTGGCCCCGCCCCGGCGTCCGCGGCTGGCCCGGCCGGACCGCCGGTCGCCGTCAGCGAGATCGAGATCGGGTCGCCGCCCGTAATCGTCTGCTCGAAGCTCTCATAGCCCGGCTTCTCGAGGCGGATGCGCATCGAGCTGGACCCGACCAGCTCGATCGGCAACGTCACCGGCGTCGCGCCCAGCAGGGCGTTGTTGTCGACCCGGAAGATGTTCGCCCCCTCGGGCTCGGACTTCACGTAAACGAAGAAGCGGCGCGGCGGACCGTCGGCCGGCGACATCTGTCCGACCATCTTGTGCCCCCAGATCTTCCAGCCGAGGCCGCCGATGGCGACCAACAAAACCACCGGCCAAAGCATGCCGCGGTGCTGCGACTTCGGCTTCAACGTCGCCTCGGCGGACGACGCCGGCGCCGCGAGCCGAGCGCCCGACGACGTATACGACGTCGGCGCCAGCGACGCCGACCGATGCGATGCGCTGCCGGTCGCCGTGCCGTGCAGGGTCGCGTGCGGCGCCGTCGGGCGCGCGCCGCCGCCCTCGGGGAACAGGTCGTAGAGCAGCTGCGCCAGATGCGTCGGCTGGAACCGGGCGCCGTGAACGATGTCGTCCAGGGCGTTGGCCATGTCAGCGGCGTCCGACCAGCGGTCGGCCGGGTTGCGCGCCAACGCTTTCAACACGATGGCATCCAGCGCCGGCGGCACCGCGGGGTTCTGCAACGAGGGGCGCGGCACCTCACAGCGCCGCACGCGCTCGATCGTCTGCACGTCGTTGGACCCCTTGAACAACCGCCGTCCGGTCAGGACCTCGTGCAAAACGATGCCGCACGCGAAGATGTCGCTGCGGTTGTCGACGTTCTCGCCTTCGGTTTGCTCGGGCGCCATGTAGGCGTATTTGCCCTTCATGGTGCCGGTCTTCGTCGTCTCGGGAGCGTCGCCCAGAGCCTTGGCGATGCCGAAGTCCAGCAGCTTGACCGCGCCCTCGTACGACAACATCACGTTGGACGGCGAAATGTCGCGGTGGACCATGCCCAGTGGCTCGCCCTGGTCGTCCGTCAGGCTGTGCGCGTAGGCCAGCCCCCGACAGGCCTCACGCCCGATGTAGGCCACCAGCTCCGGGCGGGGCGGGCCCAGCGTCTTCCAGATGCCGCGCATCGTCTCGGACAGATCGTGGCCGCGGATGTACTCCATCGAGATGAAGTACTCGCCGTCGACGGCGCCCAGCTCGAAGATGTGAACGATGTTGGGGTGCGCGAGGCGCGCCGACAGCTTCGCCTCCTCGACGAACATCTTGATGAACGCCGGATCGCTGGACAGATGCGGCAGGATCCGTTTGACGACGAACGTCCGCTCGAACCCGGCCGGCCCTTGAATGCGCGCCTTGTACACTTCGGCCATACCGCCCCGGCCGATGAGCTCGAAGAGCGTGTACTTGCCGAACTGAATCGGCTCGCTGAGTTGGGCGGCTGCCAAGACAGAACCTGACGGGGAAAGGCGCCGAACGCGCGCCCGCTTCCCGAGGGTCTTATGATAGCGATCCTGGGGCTTCGCCGCAAATGGCCACGACTCCGCAGATCGGACCAAAAATTGGCGCCCCTGACGGACGGACGTCTGCCGTGACAATCGTCGTGGTTGGCGGCGTCGAGCCAGGTGGGGGGGCGGGGGTCCTGCGGGACCTCACGACCGCGGTGGCGCTGGGCGCGCGCGCCCACGTCGTCGGAACCGCCTGGACGGAGCAGGCCGCCGGAATCCATCGGGTCGAGCCCCGGGCGCCGGAGGGTGTCCGGGCCGCCCTGGCGGAGGCGGTCGCGGCGCTCCGGCCGGCAGCGGTCAAGGTGGGGATGGGGGTGGGTGCGGCGACCGCCGAAGCCATCCTGGCGGGCCTGGGGGGTTTCGCGGGGCCGGTCGTCGTCGATCCGGTGCTGGCGACCAGCCGTGGGGGGCGGCTATGGGACGGGCCCCTGAGCATGCTGATGCCGCTTTTGCGGCGGGCGACGCTGGTCACGCCGAACGGCCCCGAGGCGGCGGCGCTGGCCGGGCGGCCGGTCGAAGATGTCGCGGATGCCGAGTCAGCCGGCCAGGCGCTGGTCGCGGGGGAGCGGCTGGCGGCCGTCCTGGTGAAGGGGGGGCATCTGGGGTCGGGCGGGCGGGTGACGGACGTGCTGGTCACGCCCGCCGGGGCCATTCAGTACGACCGGGCTCGGCTGCCCGGTCCCAGCCCGCGCGGCACCGGCTGCGCGCTGGCGACCGCCGTGGCGGTCTGCCTGGGGCGCGGCCTACCTCTGGAAGCGGCAATCCAGGCGGCGACCGCCTGGCTGGCAGGCGCCATCGCCGCCGCCCGCGAGGTGGGCGGCGAGCGTCATCTCGGACCCTAAGGCAGAAGCTCGAGGCGGATCATGGGCGTCCGCTTGGTGGGCAGCAGGCCCATCGGGTTGGTTGGATCATTGTCGCGGACGAACGCCTGTCCCGACACGACGCTGCTGGCCCAGATGCTGGGCGTGCCCGTCAGGCGGTGCACGCCCACCCAGACGATGCCTTTGAGCGGCTTCAGATCGACCAGGTCCTCGACCACCCAGCGACCGTCGCGCCCGTCCGACAGGTCGTCCTTCGCCAACTCGCGGACCAGCGTGCGAATCGCGCTGCCGGGCGTCTCCAGGGGCGTGCTGTCGTAGATGTTGATTTCCAACTTGCCCGGCGCTTCAGCCTGGAACCGGAGGCGCAGCGGCTTGTGCTCCCCGTCGGGAAGCTGGAACCGGACGACGCTTTCATAGGTGTCGCTGGGGAAGGCCAACGGCCCGCTGGCGCGCGCGTCGTCATAGGCCATGACCAGCTCGCGCGTAGACGCGGAAACTGTGGCGGCCGTCGAGGCACAGCCGGCCCAAAGCAACGCCAGCGCGGAAAGCCAGGTCGTCCTCGGGGGCTGGGTCATCGGGGCGGATCATCGGAGGAACTCTCGGTTCCTGAACCCCCGGCACGGCCCGGCACGGCGGATTGACCGTGCGGGAAGACGCATGATATTGCGCCCCTGTGAAACTTTCGCTGGTGATCCCGGTTTACAACGAGCTGGCGACGCTGAAGGAGATCGTTCAGCGGGTGGCGGCGGTGGACATCGATAAAGAGCTGGTTCTGGTCGACGACTGCTCGACGGACGGTAGCCGCGACTTGCTGGCGGCCCTGCGCGACGAAGGGCTCGAGCGCTGGCTCCCGAACCCGTCCGCTCGCCGCGCCTTGAATGAAGTGCAGGTCATCCTCCAACCTCGAAACCAAGGAAAGGGCGCCGCGCTTCGGGCGGGATTCTCCGCCGCGACCGGCGACATCGTCCTCATCCAGGACGCCGACCTCGAGTACGACCCGCGCGACATCCCCCAGCTCATTCAGCCGATCCTCGACAACCACGCGGACGTCGTTTTCGGGTCGCGCTTCATCGGGGCCTCGCACCGCGTCCTTTATTTCTGGCACATGGTCGTGAACCGCGGAATCACGTTGCTCTCGAACATGTTCAACGACCTGAACCTCACGGACATCGAGATCTGCTACAAGGCATTCCGTGCCGAGGTCGCAAAGGCGATCGTCATCGAGGAAGACCGCTTCGGTGTGGAGCCGGAGCTGACCGCGAAGGTCGCCAAGATGCGGTTACGCATTTACGAGGTGCCGGTCAGCTATCGCGGACGAACCTACGAGGAAGGAAAAAAGATCGGCTGGAAGGACGGCGTCCGCGCCATCTACTGCATCGTCAAGTACGGCGTTCGCCGCGCATGACCGCGATCGGGGTCGCGTTGATCGGCGCCGGCCCCTGGGGACGAACCCTGGGGCGAGCCGTCGCTCGTTTACCGGACGTTCAGCTGCGCTGGATCTGCGAGCTGGATCCCGCGCGACGTGCCGAAGCCGCCGCTCTGGCTCCGGGCGCCCGGTTGACCGACGCTTTGGACGAGGTGCTCGACGATCCCGCCGTGCAGGCCGCGGTGGTGGCCGTCGATTCGCCACGCCACCATCAGGTGGGGCTGAAGGTCCTGCGGGCGGACCGCCACCTCTTGGTCGAAAAGCCGATGGCGCTGACCGTTGCCGACGCCTGGGAGCTCAACAGCTTGGCCGAGGCACGCCGTCGGGTGCTGGCCGTCGACCACCTGCTGCTGCATCATCCGGCCGTTCGTCGCGCGCGGCAGCTGGTCACAAACAACGCGTTGGGGCAGCCGCTCTGGCTGGAGGCAACCCGTTTCGCGACAGGTCCTGCCCGCCCCGGCCAGAGCGTCTGGTGGACGCTGGCCCCTCACGACGTGTCGCTGGCGCTGTACCTCTTCGATGGCCTGCCCGTCTCCGTCAGTGCCGTCGGCGGGTGTGGCCGCCTGGGGCGGATCGGCGACGATGCCGTGGTCTGGGCCACCCTGCACTTCGCCGACGGACGACTGGCCCACATCCAGGTGGCTCGGCAGGCTGCCGAAAAGAAGCGCCAGTTCTCGATCGCCGGCGACCGCGGCGCACTGTTTTTCGACGAGCTCGCTTCCGAGCGGGGGCTTCGCGTTCAATCTGAAGCCGCCGGGCCGCTGTGGGAAATGGTGCCGATGCAGGCGACCGATCCATTGTCGGCCCAGTGTCGCCACTTCGTAGCCGGCGTGTCCCAGGGCGATCCCGCTGCTGGAAACGGTGCGCACGCGCTGGCGGTCGTGCGAGTCCTCGAGGCGGGAAGCCAGTCGATGCAGACCGGTGGCGCCCCGGTCCCCGTGGCGTGAAACGCGCTTACTGGGCCCACGTGACCGCGGCTGTGGAGCCCCGGGCGCGGATCGGGGCCGGCACGAAGGTTTGGCATTTCTGCCACGTGATGGCCGGCGCACGCGTCGGTGCGAATTGCGTGCTGGGCCAAAATGTCTTCGTGGCCTCGGCGGCGGCCATCGGCGACGGATGTCGGATCCAAAACAACGTGTCGATCTTCGACGGTGTCACCCTGGATGCGGACGTGTTCGTGGGCCCGTCCGCGGTGTTCACCAACGTGCGGGTGCCGCGGGCTGCGATCGACCGCCGCCGCGAGCTCGCCATGACTCGAGTCGAACAGGGGGCGACCATCGGCGCCAATGCCACCATCGTGTGCGGCGTGACGATCGGGGCGTACGCGTTCGTGGCCGCCGGCGCTGTCGTCACGAGAGACGTGAAGCCATTCACGGTCGTCGCGGGAAATCCGGCCCGGCGGATCGCGTGCATCTGCCGATGCGGCGCGACGCGTGGGTCAGCGAAAAAATGCCGCCAGTGCGGCTGCGACGCGCTGGACAAGCGCGTTCGACAACCCAGGGAAAATGGGTAGCGCGAGCGACTCGGCTGCCGCTCGCTCGGCGTTCGGGTAGTCCCCCGCTCGCCCGCCGAGGTGCCGGAGGGCCGGCTGCAAGTGCACCGGCGTCGGGTAGTACACGGCCGAGGCGATTCCCTGCTGGCGCAGGTGCTCTCTGACAGCGTCACGTTGACCCGCTCCGACCCGGATCACGAACTGGTTCCAGACCGATCGGGCGTCAGCGGGCGGCAGGGCGATGGGCAGTCCAGCCAGCAGGTCGTGATAGGCGGCGGCGACCCCCTGCCGTGCCTGGGTCCAGCTAGCCAGGTGAGGCAGCTTGACGCGCAAGAGAGCGGCCTGGAGCTCGTCCAGCCGGAAGTTTCCGCCGACCAGCTCGTGGCGCCACTTATCCCCCGCGGCGCCATGGTTGCGCAGCGCCCGAACCCGTTGGGCGACGCGCTCGTCGCGCGTCAGCACCGCCCCCGCATCGCCAAACCCGCCCAGATTCTTGGCGGGAAAGAATGAGACGGCGGCTCCGTCCGCGGCGGCCAATCCGGGCACGCCGATGGCCTGCGCGGCGTCCTCCAGCAGCGCGACACCACGTTGGACGCAAGCGTCACGGAGGCCGTCCAGCGGCACCGCTCGCCCGAATAGATGCACGACCAGCACCGCTTTGGTTCGCGGCGTGATCGATCGCGCGGCCTGCGCCGGATCCATGTTCATCGTCGCTGCGTCGATGTCCGCAAAGACCGGTCGCGCGCCGAGACGCAGGATCGCTTCCGTCGTCGCGAAAAACGAGTAGGGGGATGTGACGACATCGTCGCCCGCCTGAACACCAACGGCCAGCAGGAGCGCCAAAACCGCATCCGTTCCGCTCGACAGCCCGACCACGAACGGGATGCCCAGCGAGGCGCCGAGCTCTTGCTCAAAGGCGGCGACCTCGGGACCCAGGATGTAGCGTCCGGACGTGAGGACCCGATCGGCGGCGGCACGCAGGTCGTCCAGCAGCGGTCGATGAAGCATGTCCAGATCGAGGAGCGGTACGCTGTCCACGTTCGTTGATCGTTATCTTCCCCCATGCTCTGCTGAAGCGGCGTGAATTCCGACCACTGCGCCGAACAGGCCATCCTGGTCACGTTGCTCGCCGCCCTCGAGAATCCGGCGCGCGCGGCAGACTTGGCGACCGGCGACCCACGCGTGGTGGCAGTCGCTCGACACCATCGGCTGTCCCCCTTGCTGTCAGTCGATTGCGCCGAGACCCTGCCGCCCGCCTTGGCGAAAACATTTCGCCGCGACCGCGTGATCGCGACCGCGCGCGGGATGATCCTGGCCCAGGTCGCTGAAGAATGCGTGGCCGCCCTCGAGGCGCATGGCGTACCCACCATCGTCCTCAAGGGCCTCGACTACGAGCACCGGCTGTACGGGAGCCCCGGGTTGCGACCCACTGGAGATGTCGACCTGTTGGTGCCGAACGGGTGCCGTCGGATTGCCTTCGCCGCGTTGGACCAACTCGGTTTCGAACCGCGGGCCGCCGCCCCGGGTTTTGACGACGCCGACTACCACGAGGTCGCCTGGCGACGAGGCGAGGTCGAGGTCGACCTCCACATGGGGCTGGCCCCGAGCGCCCGCTGCGCGATCGACTATGCCGCGGTGTGGGCGCAGCGCGAGCCGTTCCGGCTGGGCCGAACGGCGACCGGCGTGCTGGGGCGGGCTCACGCCGCCGTGTTTCAGGCGCTGCACATGACCATCGATCATTTCGCAGTGCCGGCGATCTACTTGGTCGATCTCGCCAGGCTGATGCCCACGGCGGCCGCGAGCGGCCCGGTCCAGGACACGGCCGCGGCCTGGAAATGTCGCCGTCCGCTGGCGACCGCAATCGCGCTCACGGCAGCTTATCTGCCCGGGTGGGGGCGCGGCGTGGCGGCTCCGGTATCCACGATGGCATCCCGAATCATCGACCGGTTCGGGACGTCGACGCCCCTGCCGCGCTCAGAACAGCTGGTGCGAAAGCTCGCCCATTTCGACGACACGCCGCAAGCGGCGCTGTACCTGGCGGTTCAAGCGGCGCGGAACCTGCGGGAACGGTTCGAGGTTGCCTTCCGGCGGCGACCCCCACGTGAGCGGCTTGGGCTGGGCCGGCCGGTCAGTTCGACGCGGGCGACTCGCGGATGAACGCGTCCATCGAGTCGAATCCTGTCCGCAGACGAACCGCCGCGCGGCCGTCGTTTTGACCCGAGCGATGCGTGGTGGTAAGAGACCGCGATGTCTTCAAACTCGACTTTCTGCCCAGCAATCACATGCGCGCTCTCGTAACTGGAGCAGCCGGATTTCTGGGATCCCACGTCGCCGATCATTGCCTCAGCCAGGGTATCCAGGTCACCGCAACAGATGACCTGTCCGGCGGATTCATCGAAAACGTTCCCAAAGGTGCCGAGTGGATCCAGGGCGATCTTCGGGATCCGAGCTTCGTCGCATCCCTTTGGACGGGTCGAAAATACGATCTGGTCTATCACCTGGCGGCATACGCTGCCGAGGGATTGTCCCACTTCATCCGGCGTTACAACTACCAGACGAACCTCGTCGCAAGTATCAATCTGCTCAATGAGGCGGTCAATCACGGGGTGGAGTGCTTCGTGTTTACGTCGTCGATCGCTGTCTACGGAAGCGGCCAGGCACCGATGACCGAAGACATGGCACCGCGACCCGAAGACCCGTACGGAATCTCAAAGTATGCGTTCGAGCTTGACCTAGCGGCCGCACACGAGATGTTCGGACTGAAGTACATCGTGTTTCGTCCACATAACATCTATGGCGAACGACAGAATATCGCCGACCGTTACCGCAACGTCGTGGGCATCTTCATGAACCAGGTGCTTCAAGGACAGCCGATGACGGTGTTCGGCGACGGTCTTCAAACCCGGGCGTTCTCCCACGTTGACGATGTCGCCCCCGTGATCGCGCGCGGCCCGACCGTGCCGCAGGCCTTCAACCAAGTTTTCAACATCGGCGCTGACACACCATACACGGTGTTGCAGCTCGCCTCTGAGGTGGCAAATGCCTATGGCGTCGCGCCAAACATCAAGCACTTGCCAGCCCGGAACGAGGTCGTTCACGCGTTCTCTGACCACAGCAAAGTTCGCCGGACCTTTGGCTTGGGACAACCCATCGATCTTCGGAGCGGAATTGAACGTATGGCCGCATGGGTGAAGAGTCAGGGACCGGCCCGGCCGGTAACTTTCTCGAACATCGAGGTTCGCAAGAACTTGCCACCGTCTTGGGCTTCGTGAAGACGGCCGACTATCACAGCGCAACGCGCTCGGAGATGCTTGCGTACGTGCCGCCGGCCGCCCAAAGGATTCTCGATGTCGGCTGCGGCGAAGGCGGGTTCGGTGCTCAGCTGAAGAGACGGGGCGCCGAGGTCTGGGGCATCGAGCTCGATGAAGCCGCAGCGTCGATCGCGAGAACCCGGCTGGACCGCGTGTTCAACTCGGACGTCGGATCTGTTTGGCACACCCTGCCTGAACACAGCTTCGATTGCTTGGTGTTTAACGACGTTCTCGAGCACCTGGTCGATCCCGAAGCAATCCTGATCTCCTCGAAGCGACTGCTGACAGGGTCGGGGGTCGTGGTCTGCTCTCTACCGAACGTCAGGCACTTTCGGAATCTGTGGAACTTGATGTTCCACAAGCAATGGCGGTACGAAGATTCAGGCACGCTCGACCGAACTCACCTGCGTTTTTTTACCGCGCGGAGCATCGTCGAGATGTTCGATCGCTTGGGATTCGAGCTACTTCGAATGGATGGCATCAACGGCTTCACGTCATGGAAGTTCACAGTCATCAAACGGGCTTCGTTCGGGTTGCTGTCCGACGTCTTTGATTTTCAGTTCGCCTGCCTCGCCAGGCCGCGCGTCAGCTAGATCGCCTTCGTAGTACTTGCGCGTTGAAGTTCGTTCCCAGAGCAGGGGATGGTCTGGCACGGCGACTCACATCGCGCGATTCTCAGTTCTGCCGCGCAGTCCGCAGCCGCGTCGCGATTTCCGTAGCGGCGATCGAGGCTCCATCAGCGTTCCAGTGGGTGTCGTCGCGCCAGTATATGTACCGATGCTTCAAGAGCCCGTGCCGTGCAGCCGACTGTAGGACCCGAGTCAGGTTGAGTACTGGAACATCGCGAGCCCGCAGTTCACGTTCGATGTCTGCCAAGTAGTCCTGCCCTGTCGAGATCCACGACCCGTCGGCAACAAGCGGGCCGTAGACTGTGTACTGCGTTGGGACGAGTACCACCAGCAGCGACACCCCGCGTTCACGCAGACGCGACGAAAGATCTCGCCAGAACTCGGCCGCCTCGCTCGCCGGGGTCGTTGGTGGCCGCTGGGACAGGCGCTCGGCATCGAACAAGATCGGATCGCCGTTCGCCAACAGTTTCCGTACCACTTTCCCGCGGAAGGGGTTCGGCAGAACGACGTCATCCTCTAACGCCTTGAAAATACGGAAGAGCTCGAGTTTGAGTGGCGATTCTTTGAACCACCCGCGCACCCAAGCGGCGGCGAGCCGCACGTCGCGGTAATGAGCGCCGAACAGCTCGTGCAGCCGTTCGCTCGGCCTGGACGAGTTATGGAGCTGCTTCTTCGCCATCGCCAAGGCAGGCGCGTCGGCGCTCTCAACGTACTCCTGAATGAATGTACCGGAGCGCATGCCCACTCGAACGAGGAGGCCATCTACCTGCGCCTGGTCGGCGGGGTCGAGACCGACGGCGTTGTAAACAGGCTCCCCGAGCTGGTTCTCCAACTGAGCACTAAGTGTTTGCTCGTCAGTCAGCGACGATCCAGCCGTGAAGGAAGTCCCAACCATCACGGTCGAGTACGCCGTACCCGGGGGTCGCGAGGGGTTGCGGAAGCCAAATCGATCCGTCGTAAACACCTCTCGTCGATACTGCCGCATGTCTGGCTGGTTCCCCATGGACGCCAGATCGCCGTAAGCGCGGTCGCTCACGTAGCGAGCATCAGGGTCGAAGCCGCCGCCTAGCCCCGTCGGGCTCATGCGTTGCATCGACTCCCACGCGCGAAACGTAACAAGATCGTACGAGAGAAACCGACTGGCTACGTCGGCACACAGCGCCACGATAAGAACCAAAGGGATTGCGAGCCCGAGCTCGCGAGGCCTGCCCGGCGATGCGAAGAGCGGCATCAGAATTGGAAGTAGAGAAATGGGGAAAGGCGAAGGCCGTATGTCATGGCGAGTGACACTGCGAAGCACACCGTTATGCCCGCGATCGCCGGCAAGCTCCACCTATGGCTGACCTGAAAGGTGTTGGGTGCGAATTGCGCAATGGCGGTGCAAGCAACCAATGCGCAGGCCAACGTAACTCCCCCTACAAGCGGAACGCCAGATCCCCAGACGAACATCTTTCGCAACAATACATCTGCCATTTTGAATGATGTCGCCCGGAAGAATACCCATCCCAGAACGGTCAGGACGAACATTCCAGCGCGACGAATCGCAATCGGCAACGCATCCCACAGACCGCCCCACCGCTTATATGCGACGAGGAGGAGACCATGGTAGGCACCCCAAGCGACGAAAGTCCAACTGGCTCCGTGCCAGAGCCCGCCCAATAGCATGGTGAGAAAGAGGTTGCGGTAGACCTTGCGTCGATTACCACCCATTGAAATGTAGAGGTAGTCGCGCAAGCAGGTCGACAGCGAAATATGCCACCGCCGCCAGAAGTCCGATGGATCTGTCGCTTTGTACGGTGAGTCGAAGTTCTGTGGGATCCGCAGGCCAAAGAGGTGGCCTAACCCTACCGCCATGTCACTGTAACCTGAGAAGTCGAAGTACAGCTGGTATGTGTAGCCGAGCATGGTGCCCCAAGCTCCGATCGTCGAGAGCGACATGTATCGTGAGAGGGCCGGATCGATCACCGCCGCAATGGAGTCGGCAATCAGGACTTTCTTGATCATCCCGATTGCAAAAAATGACCAGCCGCGATTCCACCCTGTGGCACGGTCAGCCAGCCCAAGGTTGTCCAAATCCGCCTCGATCTGACGGAATCTGACAATCGGCCCTGCCACCAGCTGGCAAAACAGCGACACGTAACACGAAAACTCGAAGAAGTTGCGGGTTGGAACGATGACGCGCCGATAGCAGTCGACGACATAGCTGATCGTGTGGAACGTGTAGAACGATATGCCTATGGGCAGAATGATCCGAAACGCAGGAACGTGAACGGGATTTCCCGCCTGGGCGGAAATAGCACGGGCCGTATCCAGAATTAATCCCGTGTATTTGAAGAATGCTAGGAGCGCGAGATCTGTCGCGATCGGTACTATCAGGCAAAGTCGTCGCGCGCGCTGTGCGCCATTCCACCGCGCCATCCCCAATCCTGCGGCGTAGCTGATTACCGTCGAAAACAACATCAACCCGCAGAATCGATAGTCCCAGAACCCGTAGAACACGTAGCCCGTTATGGTCAGCCATACGTACCGCTGATGCCGGGTCCGCAGACGCCAAAAGACCAGATACGCGACGGGCAGGAAAGCGAACAGGAAAATTACGCTATTGAACAGCATGGCAGACGGAGGCTTTGGGAAGTTACCACGAATCGATCATCTGCCAACCACGGGAGGTCAGCCGACCGCTCGTGCTCTCTTGGGTAGCTCAGCAGCCTGCGATGGTAGCCGACATCCTCCGGATGCACGGTCAATCAGCGGGCGGAGAACGGCGGTCCGGCGGAGTCATTCCTGGCACCCGAGCGACGAAACCTACAGCTAGTGCCGCGGCGACCTCTTGACGAGTTCGGCGATCCGCAAGATCTCGGGGCGCATGAAGAGCCAGGCAGCAACGACGTACGCCAGCGCGCCGACAATCGCGCCCACGATCAGTCCGATGCGATCGGCATCCAGACGCAGGAGGTGCAGGGTGACTCGAACAATCAGCGCCATGGCCAGGCTGCTCGCCAGCGGCGCGAGGATTTGGCTCCAATACCCGCGTCGCAGTCCGAGTATCCGCCAAACAATTGCCAACTGAAGCAGCGCGCCGAGCGCGAGACAGCCACCCCAGACCAACACGAGGGCAACCACGGAACCGGACAGGGCAGCCAGCAGAGCTCCGCCGCCCGCTATCGGCAGCAGGATCAACGCGACCTTGAACAGCTGTGCCGACTTTCCATGGACCGCCAAGATCGAATAGGTGAGGTGGTTCATAGGGGCAAACATCGTCCCGAACGCATAGGCACGAAGGACGGGCGCCAACCCCGCCCACTTCGGCGGCAACCACGCCACCAACTCGGGCGCGATGGCCATCGACCCGATACAAAACGGCGCCACGAGCATGTAGAGCAGACGGGTCGCTGTCAGGAAGGCGCGGCCCTGCCGAGATACGTCCGTGATCTCGACCGCCGTAGGGACGAAGACAGACGAGGTCGAGGCGGCCAGGCGCTCCCCTGAATAGAAGATGAGCCTCGTTCCCATGGACAAGAGGCCGACGGCCGCAGAACCGAGATAGCGTCCCGCGAATAGCCCCTCCAGAGAACGCCCTAGATAGATGGTGGTGCTATATCCGCTGACCTGCCAGCCGAACTTCGAGATTCTCGCGCGCGTTCCCGCGAGACAAAGCTCGGTCGGATCCGGGGCGGTGCGAACGGAATAACCAGGATGGTCTGTAGAACGATGGTGGCCGCCATCTGGATCATCAACGCCCAGGGACCCGCGCCGGCCCGCGCGGACAGGATTGCCAAGGCCGTCGCCGCGACGTAGGCGACCAGGTTGGTCAAGGTGGTGACGCCAAAGCGAAGGTGTCGACTCAACTTCGCGAGCGAGACCCGCGCCGGCGCGGACAACAAGAACGTGCTGGCGAGCCCCAGCGCCAAAGGGAGGACCTGAGGATTGCGGTAATACCGAGCCAGGAATGGCGCGGAGGCTGCGGAAATGAGCATCAGCCCAGCGCCACCCCCGAGACTAAGCCAGAAACCCGTCGCCTCGTCCGTTTGGTCGATTACCCGACGGCGTGCGATTGCCAAGCCGACGCCCGCGTCGCCGACGATTCCGACGACCCCATTCACCGTTGCTGCCATGCCGAAAAGGCCATAGTCGACAGGCGTAAGCCAGCGCGACAAAGCGGCAAAGGACGCAAGGCCCAGCAGAACCTGAAGTATCTGTCCGGAAAGACTCCAGGCGCTGGACCGTATTGCTCGAACCGCAAGCGGTTGTGCGGCCTGTCCGGACCGACTTGAGTCGTCGTTCAAAGGTGAACCCACGCCTTCAACGCCGAATCATGGGTGAGGGAGCAAGTCGCAAACGCGGCGCTGCTCTTCGGGCGAGTAGGTATAGATGGGTCCGACTTCTGCACCAGAGTGGGAAACCATACGCCCGCGCCCCGACGGGATCGTCGCCGCGGAGAGGTTGACATCGGTGTAGTCGAAGTGGCGTGCGGTCTCCACAAGGAGGGCGTCGTTCTTGTCGGTCATGTCATCGGTGTACACGTTCGGAGAACCGCAAAAGCACGAACGCAGGCACGCGGTGAGCTGGCTGTGAGCCTGCTCGATGACCCGGCGAGGGTCATTGCCGGCGCCGCCAGCCAGCCGGCCAAGCACGCCGCAAATGGACCCTGGCCACTTGAAGCTCACAGCCGGACCCCAACCGGTGGTGACCCAGCAGTCCGCGACGTCGGCTTTCGCGTAAATCTCGGTTCTCTCGTCGTACAACCGCTGACCGCGCCGAATGTCACGGATCAGCACGGCGCCATTTGTTATGGCGAGCACCACGATTAGAGGCACTCCGTACCGCGGCGGTAGGCGGGAGATGCCCACTGCCAAGACAACCGGCAATAGAATGTAGTACTTGAGATAGCCGTACTGCTGGTGCCGAACGAGCGGAAGCGCAAGGAGCACTGCGAACGCAAGGATCAATTGGTAGTCCCGGCGGCGAACGGCCGCCAGCGCGATACCCCAAGCGACGGCGAGGCCGATCGCGAGGCGCATCAGGACCTCGAGCGTCTGCCGTCGGGCGGGGGCAGCCTTTAGGCCGCCAAGGAGTGCATTGAATCCGTGGAACTCCGGAGTCGCCAAGATGCCCTGGGGAGGCCCGCCGACCAGAGCGACGATGTAGGGGCCGAGGCCGGGTCGATTCAGATAGGATCGATAGAGCGGGTTCTCCTCCCCCTGCGCAAATCTCTCGAACGCGTGCACGACTGAGTTTCCGGCAAGCACGAGCACCACGATGGTCCCCACGGGAACCGCCGCCAGAATCAGGAGCGAAGGAACCCAGGTGCTCCGATCGCGCATTGTCTTGAGCGGAACAAACAACGGAATCATACCCACAGCGAGTATGACGCCCTGATACAGAAGGGACGCAAGAGCGATGGCCGAAACGGCGACGAGCACACCCCGCCGCCGATCTCGTTCATTTGATTCCGGCAGACTCTGGCGCCGCGCCGCGAACGCTAATCCCGCCAAGGCGAGCGCCGCCGCGAAGATTGGCTCCATGAGATCCGTCGCTGCAAAGAACAATCCTCCGCTGAACGCAGCGACCAAGAGAGCCAGGGCCCTTCTGCGGACCGACACCCCCAACGCCATCAGGCATGCGCGCAGGGAGAAGAGATAGATCGCCGCCGCGATCAGAGTCGCTCCGACCATCGGACGCGTCAGCCCTTCGACCGTCGTCGTGATTCCCAGCGCGACGAAAGGACGCAAAAGCAGCCGGAGAAATGGCGGAAAAAGCAGCCAACGTGGTTCTCCGAGCGCCCAGTGTGAGGAGGCCAGGATTGGCGGCAAGTGACGGATGCCGTCGCCGGCGAATTCCTTCCTTGAATAGCCAACAATCGCGGCGACGAGCAGCCACGCCAGTACGCTCGTAAGATCCGGATCCAGCGGCCATCGCTTGCCAGGGCGCGGGTGGCTCGGCAGGCTCACGAACGTTTCGGGTATCAGTGCCACGATTCGCGGTCAGGGCAGTACTGGGCAGGGCGAGTCGCTAGGTTGACCCACGGCGCGGCCTGATTGCTGTGACGCTCTCCGCGTAGCCGATGACTTCCCAGGCACCGTAACGCCCAGCCTGGATTTCACCTAACAGGCGAGCAGGTCCATCGTCAGGGACAATCTCGGGCCTGGTTGGACATGGGCGGCTGTCGTGGAACGCGATTACGCCGTCGTGGCTGAGAGTCGGCGCCCAAGATTCGAAGTCCTGTCGGACTGATTCGTAATCATGAGCCGCATCGATGAACACGAAGTCGGCGCTTCCGGCGGCAGAAAACTTCTGCGCAGCGACGTGCGATGGTTCACGCACGAATTCCACCAGGCCGCGCCATGACTTTACGGCTCGTTTCGCAATCTGCTGCGTGAACGACGTGTTGAGAAAACGCTCTAGACGCACGGTTGGGTAATAGGGATCGACCAGATACAACTTACCGGAGGCGTCCATTACGGCACAAAAGACGCGGCTCGTCGCTGCCTCGAAGACACCGACCTCTACGATGCATCGCCTGCCCCGCGCGAAGCCGATCAGATAGTCCTGCTCCCCCTTTGTCACTCTCGTCGACGGAGGGCGCAGTCCGACGAGAAACTTCAAGTAGTTGATCGTGTGATTGTCTTTATATCGTTCGAGATTGATCATTTTCCCTTCTCACCCTACCGCGACAGTGCCCACCGGCTAGTCCCAGCCATGGGAGTCGCGAATCGTCTCGCCCTTCCGAATTCGGTGTTCATCGATCAACATCAGGTGCCGGATCAGCTGACCAACACCGAACGTCAGCCCGATTAGAGTCCCGGCAGCGCCCCGTTTTCGGTGTGGCCAATAAAACCGGAGGGCGTAGTAGTTGAACCGAGCGAGCTGGTAAATGAAAGAGTGGTTGACCTTCGCGCACTCCGCGTCCGTCGCGTGACGGGCGTCGACATATTCGTAGCGAAGGAACTTGGGAATTAACGCCCTAATGTTCGGGTTGTCGACGTGCCAATAGTAAGCGGAGAGGGTCTCGGACTTTCCGACGAATTCCGGCATTTCGTGCATCTGCCGGAGGGGAAAACGAGCTGTCCCCTTCCGCCACAAGCGCGGCCAGGGCTCGCCTTGCCCCAACTCGACGCCGAACTGTCTAACCTTGCTCGGTATGTAGAAATGGCTCAGATCGGCAGGAGCGGTTCGGACCCGGGCCCTGATCTCCTCGCCAAGAGAAGGCCCGCAGATTTCGTCTGCACAAAACCACAGGATCCAGGGGTTAGCCGCGAACGGCTCGTTCTCCTGCACGAGAACTCGAACGTCCTTTGAGGGATGTTGAACGACTCGGACGTTTGGAAATTCAGACGCGATCTCCAACGTCCCGTCCGTACTTTGGCCATCGACAAGCAGGACCTCGTCCGCCCAGCGTAGGCTTTCTAGGCAGGGACGAATGATCGCTGCGACATTTTTCACAGGTAGGACGACCGAAACTCTTCCATCAGTAGAGCCAGAAAGGCTAGGCGGTGTCGGGTTGCGACCTGTCGATCCATTCAATTCCGATACGGAACCGCTGCTCATGCACTCCTCCGAAGCGCGGCAGTATACCCGATCGGCGGTAGACCTGGCGGGCGGAACAAGCCCTCAAAAACCGTGGCGCTGCCACGCGTCTGGACGAACCCCTCGGGTCGTCACAAGTCCTCACGACCACGGTCCAGGCGAAATCCTGATCGGTGGGGTATAGTGCCTCGCCTTTCGGCCCAGGACCCCGTATGCCAGATCGCCCACTCGTCAGCCTGTGTTGCTCGACCTACTCGCGTCCCGACCTGTTCGAGCAGTCGCTGCGGGGACTCTTGCGACAGACATACGAACCGTTGGAGATCGTCGTGCTCGTGGACGGGGCAAACCCGGGGTCGATCGAGGTCCTCAACCGGAACGCGGACCCGCGGTTGCGATGGTTCACCACGCCTACTCCCAGCGGCATGATCCCCGCGTGGAATAAGGTGGTTCGAGCCTCGAAGGGAACATACTTCCTGTACTGCGCGGATGACGACGTACTGCTGGACGGGGCCATCGACGAGCAGGTGCGGATGTTGGAGAGCAGTCCGCGCATGGGGTTCTGTCACGCCGATTTCCGATTCGTGGACGACGATGGTCGTCCGATGAGCGAATGGCGCTCGCACGAAGGGACCTGGACGAAGTCTGGCCTGGCAGAATGGCAGCGCTACCTTCGGCAGCCGCGATGCTGCATGCAAACCTGCGTCGTTCGGCGCTCGTTGTGGGATCAAGTCGGCGGCTGGGACGAAGACGCCGGCTATCCCGGCGACAACTCGCTGTACTTGAAGTTGCTCCGCGTCTCTGACGTCGGGCACGTCGCCCAGCTGGCCTGTGAATATCGGGTTCGCACTCGAACCCCGGACAGCTGGCGAAAAAACGCGAACAAGGTAAAGGAAGACGTGACGCTGGCGCGAAAGCATCTCGCGGATCCGCCGGCCGTACTGAAAGATCGCGTCACGGAGCTGCGCGCGGCCGTGGACAGCCATTTCGCTCGGAATGCCTTCAGTGTCCTGGCGGACAATCGCGCCACACCAGAAGAGCGAGCCGAGTTTTCGAAGTGGGCCGAAGAGAACCTCTTCGTGGCCGGCCTCCGGGGAAGTGCGTATCGCTGGCTCCTCCGTCACCGGCTCGAACGGATCCCGGCGGCAGCCACGGCCCTGGATCACAGGGCTCGCGCCGCCGGCAGAGCAATGCTCACCTCGATTCGACGGATTAGAACCACGGCTTCGGAGGACCCCAGATGAACGTCGTTTCGATGGATACCGCAAAGCGCGTGCTGAGACGGGCGCGTAAGGCTGCTCAGATCGGTTTACTGACCAACAACTTCGTGGAAGTCTGGGGCAGTATCGTTGGCCGACGAAAGTTGCATGAGCTGCGCCTCCGGAATGGGCTGAGAATCGGAGCACCGGATACCGTCCAATTGTGGAACCACTTCAATGATATCTGGCTCGACCACGTGTACACGTCCGGGGATTTCGAAATCCCGGCGAACGGCACCGTCGTAGACATCGGGGCCAACATCGGCCTTTTCTCGATGCTTTCGGCACAGCGGGCGGCGAAAGTCTTGTCTTTCGAGCCTTTTGGGCCGTGCTTTGAATGGCTCTCGAAGAACGTGCAGGTCAACGGCCTGTCGAACATCGTTCGGCCTTTGAACGTCGCAGTCGCTGGTACCCGCGGCACGCGCACGTTCCACGTCCAGCCAGAATACACGTCGAACAGCTTCTACTCCGGCGACGGGGGCCAAGCCGTGACGGTCGATTGCACGACTCTCGACGCCATTGTTGGTGAGGACTGCGCTGGCCGCTGCGACTTCTTGAAGATGGATTGCGAGGGAGCCGAATACGAGATCCTCCTCGGATGTCAGGACCAGACCCTCCGTCAGATCGCGGCGATCTCGATGGAGGTCCACGAAGGAATCGGTGGGCACGATCGTTCGGACCTCCAGCGCCGACTCGGGTCCACCGGATTCGACGTCGAGCTTGCCGATTTCAACGGCTGTCTGATCTTGAAGGCCAAGAACAGGGAATTGACGGCCACGCGGGCCGCCTGAGCGTCCTCGAAGGACGCAGCGCAATCCGCGCCTACGCTACTTGCGCGACAGTGCCAGAGCTCGCTCGTAGGACTGGAGTAGGGCAGTCGCCGCGCTACGCCAGGTCCTCGCGCGCGTATCCGCGGCGGCATTCGCGCCGAGCCTGATGCGCAAGGCGGAGTCATCCAGCAGTCGTGTGGTGGCGACGGCCGTTGCCTCGACGTCACCGATCGGAACGATCATTCCGTTGTGTCCGTCGCGAACGACGTCGACCCCCGCGCCTGTGCGGGTGGTCACCACCGCGATTCCCGCCCGCATCGCTTCCAGAACCACGATCCCGAACCCCTCGTAGCGCGTCGGAAAGACCATGATCGCAAAGGGCTGAAGACGCTGCGCCAACATCTCCGACGAGACGGCTCCTGCCACGTGCACCCGGTCTCGAACGCCCGGCGCGAACTGATTCAGGACGACTTCAGCCGGGACTCCCGCTCCGAAAACCGAAAAGTGCGTCTGGGGATGCCTGGCCAGCACGCCCGAGAGCGCCGCCGCGACAACGTCACTGCCCTTTCGAAACGAGAACGTGCCGACGAAGACGATGTCCTGGCGCGCCGGCAGCGGCGTCACCGAATCGAAGTAGTCGTCGACGCCGGGGTTGATGACCGCCACCGCGTCCGGGGATTTCCATCCGCGTTTGACGACGTCGTCCGCATCTGGCTGCGACAGGAACAGCGCCATGTCGGCGGACTCCATCGATCGCCGTTCCCAACGGCAGAGAACGGACTTTTGATAGATGTCGCTGAGGGCGCGCCGCAGTAGCGAGCCTGGCGCATTCGCAGGCTCGGCTGACAGCGCCCGAAACCAGAGACCATTCGATCTGGCAACGATGGCTTGGTTTCGTCTTCGAAGGCGCGCCAGCCGGGCGTACGCCCACCCGTCGCCACCAGCAATGTCGACGACGTCTGCATCAGCAGCCCGCCGGTCCACCGCAGCGGCGATACGAAACGGTGACGTCAACTGCTCGACTCGGCGATTTGCCGGCTGAAAGAGATCTTCCTGCGAAATGAAGCGGACGTCGATCCCCATCCGCTCGAGCTCAGTGAACATGCGAAGCGGTGTCCGGACTGAACCCAGCTTCTCGTCCCTCGGGAAATTGCAGGCCAAGACGACCTTCAGGACGAACCTCCGACTCGAGCAGCGTTGCCGCTCGCCGATTCCTTGGACCGCAGATCACGAATCAGCCGCGCGGGAATTCCGGCGATCAACTTGTCGGGACCGAACGACTCCCGAACGACCGCGTTCGCGCCAACCGTCACGCCATCGCCGAGCACGACACCGCGCAGGATTCGCACTCCCGCGCCTATCCAACAACGCCGGCCGATGACAACCGGGGATGCTGCAGATAGCCCCGACGCTCGGTCTTCCGAGAGGACGGCGTGGTCCGAATCGCGGATGCTGCAATGCTCGGCGATGTCGGTCCCCAATCCAATCGAGATGGATGTCGCCGCGACGATGACTGTATGTCGTCCCACGAAAACGTCGTCGCCGAGCCGAAGGGAAGCGTTCGGTCCTACGGACAGAAAGCACCCCGGTGAGAGGGTGACGTTCCGCCCGAGCTGCAACTCTCCATAAATTTGGAGGTCGACGCCCGGTCCGACGGACAACCCTCGGCCGCTCGACAGCGTACCGGCACGGACCAGCCGCAGCAGAGCGCCGCGACCGAGGCGGCCTGCGATGGCCGCTCTATTGTGCAGCGACTTGAGGATCCTGTGTGCAGCCGACATGGGCCCGGTTCCTTCGGCTCATTTTTCGTCCGTAACGCCCGCCGCGACGGCACTCGCCAGCGGGGCCGCGATGTCGAAACGGGAGTCCTTGAAGTACTGCTGTCCGGGGTGGCTGTGGTTCCAGTCCAGATGCTCTTGCCTGTAGCGCCAGACCGCCGGCAACCGCCGAAGCGTCAACAGCCCGGCAGCGAGGTCCAGCCGAAGGTTCTCGAGGTTCGCATGAGCAACGTTCCTGGCGATCTGGTGCCCCAGCACGGCGGGCGCCAGCAACAGCGCCCAGCCGCGGAAGTACTTCAAGGCGACGACGAGCTGATTCGACGTGCCGCCGACGTATCGCTTCTTGCCAACCAACGAGCGGCCCTTATTGATCGTTTGCTGGTTCGAAGCGCCCACCGCGTGATAGACGAGAGCGCGAGGCTCCAATCGACTGATCCAGCCCCGCTGCCAGAGGCGAATGTTGATGTCCAGGTCCTCGTAATCGAGGAAGAAGGTCGGATCCCAACCACCTACGTCGTCATAGGCGGTCCTGGAAATCATGCACGCGCCCGCGTTGATGCCAGCCACGGTTTCAGGATCGAACACGTGGCGTGACAATCCCATGCGAAATGGATATGGGGTCGCCGGTGCCCAGGCGACGCCGGTGAACCAAGTTCCACCGTTGACCATACGCGTCCCGTCGTAGCTCAATTGGAAAGGCATGACGGCGCCGACCCGCTGAACGCCCGAAGCAAGGAACTGCGCTTCGAGCAACCGAAGGCAATCCGGGGAGAACCACATGTCTTCGTTCGAGAAGAAGAGGTGCTCGTGCCGAGCATGCCGAGCACCGACGCTGTAACCCGCGACCAGCCCGGACTCCGGCGGCTCAGAGACGACCTGGACCTCTGGGTGCTGCGCCAGAATGTTCGCCGATTCGTCCTTGCTGTGGCGGTCGACGATGATGATTTGCAAAGTGACGCCGCGTTGTTCCCGTAGGCTGTCGAGCAGCTTCGGCAGAAAGCGAGCGCCATTCAGATTGCTGACGATGACGGAGATTGCCATGGAAGAAAGCGGCGACCAGGCCCCGCCGCGCAGGATGTTTACCACCCTTTCGGGTGTCGCAACAGCCTGTGCGCGCCGACGGTGTTTGGCTGGCCGACGGTGCACAGGACAGCGGCCCCTGAGCTAAGCCGGGTATCTGCTGGACTGGGAGAGTCGATTCAAATCTGGGCGAGGAACTGGTCGGCGACGCGTGCCCACGACAGGTGCTGGTCGTAAAGCGATCGCGCCCCTGCCGAGAGCTTCTCGCGGATGCCAGCTTCCTGGCTGACCCGCAAGACCGCCGTGGCGAATCCTGAGCTGGTCAAGGACTCGCTAAACAGCACGTTCGTTCCGTCGACGAACAGCCGGTCGGTCTCCCGGCCCCGGATGGCGACGACCGGCAACCCTGAGCCGAGGGCGACCGGCAAGGTCCCGCTGCGCGTGTTCGCCCCGGTGACCATCGGGAACAGGTAGACGTCCAGGTCAGCGATCCTCTGCGCGATATCCGCCAGCTCCAGTCGGCCTGGAACTTCGATGCGCGCGGCGGCGGGGTGGCGCTGGATTGTGTCGTGGAGTTGTCGAACGCGTGGATCTTCCATTTTCGCGAGGTCGCCCAGCAGGACGAGCTGAGCCTCCGAATGAGCGCGTGCAATTTCGGCGAAGCAGTCGAGGACGATGTCGAACCGCTTGGTGTTGGCCAGGGTCGAAAAGACCCCCAGCCTGAGCCGTCCCGGAACCCGCCGCGCAGGGACCGGTAGCGCATTCGGTCCGACGCGGACCACGCCCGGAGCGGGCAGGCCCAGCATGCTGGTGAACGGCGCGAGCTCACCAATGCGAACGTCCATGGTGACGAGCGTTCGGTCCACCATCCGCATCAGGGCGGAGAGCTGGATGCGATGCGAGAAGGCGCCCACCGCCAGGTCAGGTCGTCGCTGCCAGGGAAGAAACAGCTCGTGGGCCAGCAGGACGACGTGAGCCGGCCGCAAGGACCGAACGATGAGCGGAATCGCCAGGCTCCCCCATCGGGACGCCCCCAACATGTGGGGCGTGTACTGGATGACCACGTCGGTCGGCTGGAATCGGCGAAGGTGCGGGATCAGGCAATGGGCGATCACCAGCGCACCGCCGCCGGTCTCGCCGACGACCGGGATCGAGGGTGCTTCCGGGTGAGGCTGAGGCGCGCCGCGCGTGAAGATCGCCACTTCGTGGCCGCGGCGGACCAGCTCCTGACCGAGGCGCATTGAATGGTCACCCACGCCGCACGTGCGCGGGTGGTAGTCCGGGCAAACGAGGGCGAATCGCCGCGCGGTCATCGCCGACCTAGCGTACACACGCGGTGGCAGTCTCGCCAGACGAGCCTGTTCATGGACCTGACGAGCCAGCATCCGCGGCGAGCGCCGACAATCGGTAACAGACCTCCGAAAAGACGCCGCCCCGCAGGCGCGACGCGCGCAGCGGATACTCGCCCGCCGCCAACGGGATGCGACCCGGGACCACCGCCAGGGGACAGGAGCCGAGCAAGAGCTCGTGGGTGAATCCTTCGGTCAACAGAACACGCGCCGGCGGCACCTCATGTCCGGCTATCCGTGCCGCTCGGTCCAGGTAGTAGAGGTTGCCGGCTTCGGTCACAGAAACGCGCGCCTGTGGCGGCAGCACACGGTTCGCGACGTCGTAAGCCACGAAGTTCCAGCTGGTGCGGCGCAGGTAATCCTCGGCGGTCTCGCGCCCAAGAACGACGCGCGCCGTCTGTTTCACGCTCATCATTGCCATCCCGAAGGCGCCGACCATGGCAATCCCCAAGACTGCTCCCGCAGCGCCGCGGACGAGCCGCGACCGCGATCGTGCTGCGGCAGCCGCTGACACGCTCGCCATCCCCGCAGCCACGGGTAAGACTGGCAACAACAACCTGGTTTGGGGGCTGGAGAAGAACCATATGATCCACCAGCCGGTCATCACCCCCGCCGCTACCGACATCGTGCGCGTACGGCGGAGCGCGATGGCCAGCGGAGAAAACCGAGATACGCAGGTCCCATGGACCAGCCCTGGTCGAAGGCGTCGCTCCGCAGCAGGACGTCGACGGGGGACGAGATGAGGTGGAACAGGTCGCGGCCGCAACCATACGGAAGCAGCGACAGTGTCACGGGTGGCAAGCCGAAGAGTCCGTTCGCCACCGGATAGATCGGGTTGCCGGTCAGGACGAAGTCGCGGATGTACCACGGTGCGGCGACCAGCAACGCCAGAGCCCCGATGATCAGGATCCGACGCGCGGCAGCCCGTCGGTCGGGCCAGACCATGGCGGCCGCTGCGAGGCCGATCAGCGCGGCAGCCACCACGCCCGTGAACTTGGAGCCGGCCCCGAAACCGGCCAAGAGGCCGGCCATCACCGTCGAGCCCGACACCTCCGGCCGCACGGCCCAAAACAAAGCCAGGCTGCAAAAAAGCGCCAGCCCCAGATCGATGAAGGATCCGGTCGCCTCCCAGACGTAAAGAGCCGTGCCTGCGAATATCACCGCCGCCCATACGCCACGCCCGCCAAAGCGGCGGCCCCACGCCGCCGCCGCACCCACCGCGCCAACCCCCAGCAGCCAGTGAACGAGCGCTGCCAACGGTCCGCCCCCAAACACCAGCGCCTCGCCGAACAGCATCTCCACGTACAGCGGCTGGTACGCATGTGGTTCGTCGGGACGTACCCAAAAGCCGCCACGCATGATCTCGCGGGGGGCGCGCAGGTGATAAACGGTGGCATCCATCGACGCCGGAGGGGCCAAGGTCACGAACAACGTCAATAGAAGCAGACCAGCCAACAAGAGCAGGCCGACCCGCTCCCAGCGGTCTCGGCCCGGTCGGGCGCCGAGGGCGCGAGCCCGGGCGTCGCGTCGCTGGCTCAGGCCCCGCAGTCCGGCGGCCGCCGCCGGCAGACTCGAGAGACCGACGACCCAGCACGACAGGCGTCCCGACAAACCAATCATCGCCAGGACCGTCAGAGCGATGGCCGTGAGCCCGCATCCGAGCGCCAGGCTGGTCGCCCCCACGGCCAGTCGGTCGGGATCGCGACGGAGCTCGCGTGGAAGCACCATGTGCCCGGTGGCGGTCCAGCCGGCGCCGAGGAGCACGATACCGGCCAACCGAAGCAGCGACGGCGCTATCATCGCGACATGATCAGCGCCCGTACCCGCCCGAAAAGCGAAAGGAGTGCCACCAGCGCGACGACCGACAGCCAGATTCCGGCCAGCAGCGGGCGCCGCAGCAGGAGATCGCCGTCCGCGTCCGACGCCTGTGCTGTATCGTCCGTCATGAGGCGAGGAAATATATCCTCCTCCGCTCGATAAGTGACCTCTTCAGTGCTCGTCAGCCATCCACATGTGGCCGCCGTTTCGGCCGGCGTGGCACGCTCGCTGAACATCGCCGGCAAGCTCTCGGCGTTCGCGACAGGGGTCGTGTTCGACGCGGACAGCTGGAGCGGCCGCCTGGCCGCACGATTGGCGTCAGGGCGTCCGGTGGTTCGGAATCGGCTCCTGTCCGGAATCCCGGCATCGCGCCTTCGCAGCTTGCCGCACGTCGAGCTGGGTGCTCGCGTCGTCGCGCGGCTGGCAGGTGGACGTGTACTCAAGCCGTACGACGCCATGTTCGTGGCCCACGACCTGGCCGTGTCGCTCATGCGATGGCCGCCAGGGACCAGCGCGGTCTATGCCTACGAAGACGGCGCACTGCGAACGTTTCAGCGCGCGCGCCGGGACGACATCGCGCGCGTCTGGGATCTGCCGACGCCACACTACCGGACGGTGGAGCGGGTCTTCGCGGATGAACATCGTCGCTGGCCAGGAGCAGCCACCGGTCCGCCACATCAAGAGCCAGCCTGGAAGAGAGTCAGGAAGGACCAGGAGCTCGGTTTGGCGACGGCGGTCTCCGTCGCTTCCGGGTTCACGAAGCTCTCGTTGGAGCAAGCAGGAGTCTCGGTTCCCATAGTGGTCACCCCCTACGGCTTCCCGACCGAGAGCTTCCAGGCCCGCCAGACCGCACCGTCGGGACCCTTCACGGTCGTGTCCGTCGGCTCACATGACGTGCGGAAGGGCACCACATACCTTCTGGAAGCCTGGAAGCGCGCGGCCATTCCGGGCGGTGAGCTGCACCTCATCGGGCCGCTACGCCTCGCGAAAACCTTCCTGGACCGCTACGCCGGAACGTTCCGTCACTGGTCGCATGTACCGAAGAGCGAGCTCCCCCCCCGCTATGCCGCTGCCGATCTGTGCGCATTTCCGACACTCGGTGATGGATTCGGTCTGGTCATCCAAGAAGCGATGTCCTCGGGTACGCCAGTGGTCACGACGGAATGCGGCGGCGGGCCAGAGTGCATCACCGACGGCGACGACGGATTCGTGATTCCCGCTGGAAACGTCGAGGCGCTGGTCGAAACGTTTCGCCGGGCCGCCGCCGATCGCGGTCGAATGTTCGAGATGGGCCGGCGGGCTCGCGCGCGGGCCGAGCGCTGGACGTGGGAAAATGCCGGCGCGGCGCTGATCGCCGGGTTGCGCCTCTGATGCGCGTCCTTTATCTGAATCCGTTTTCGCAGGAGGTCAGCGGCCCTGACGAAAGCCTGCGAACGATGTTGGCCCCGCTGGGACGCCTGGGCCTAGATGCTCACGTCGTTCTTCCGTCGCTGGGTCCTCAGGTCGAGCGGTACCAAAGCGTCGGTGCGACTGTGCATGTCGCCCCGATGGCGGTCCTTCGGCGTGATGTTTCGGCTTCCGCCCTCCTCCTGCCCGCGCGAATGGCCCGTGGCACCCGAGCGATCGCTCGGCTCGCGCGCCGGCTGCGGGCCGATCTCATTCATACCAACATGGAGGTCGTGCTGGACGGCGGGCTGGCGGCGCGCTGGCTGGGACTGCCGCACGTTCTGCACTATCGTGGCAACACGCTGGACCGACCAAAATGGGTTTTCGATGGGCTCGTCGCCGCCTGGACGCGCACGGCCGACCGCATCTTCTGCATATCCGAGGCCACGGCGGGCGTTTTTCGCCGCCGGCGACGCGACGCCAAGGTCGAGGTCCTCTACAACCCAATCGACCTCGCCGCGTTTCGAAGCGCCTCCCGATCTGAAGCGGTCCGCGCCCAGCTCGGCGCTTCTCCCGACCAAACCCTCGTCGGAACGGTCGGTCGAATCCACCCCCGGAAGGACTTGGAGACGTTCATACGGGCGGCGGCGCGCGTGAGCGCCGGCCACGCCTCTGCGCGATTCGCAGTGATTGGCGCGGCTGAGGGCCCGCAAGAGCAGGCCTACCTCGATCGCCTGCGCGGTCTAGCAAGTCAGCTGCAACTCGAGGGAAAGCTCGCCTTTGTGGGTGCGCGCCGCGACATTCCAGCTGTCATGGCGGCGCTGGACGTTTTCATTCTCACGTCCCGTCACGAAGGATTCGGACGCGTGGTGGCCGAAGCCATGGCAGCCGGCCGCCCGATCGTCGTGACGAACGAAGGTGCACTACCGGAGCTCGTCGCAGGCGGCCGCTTCGGGCTGACGGCCGCGGCGGCCGACGGTGCCGCATTTGCTCAGCGGATTGAGAGCCTCCTCGCCGATCGCGCCGGTGCAGCCGAGATGGCCCGGCGCGCTGCAGAAGCAGCCAGCCAGTTCGACGCCTCTGTTATCGCCCGCCGGGTATTCGACACGTATCAGGGTATCGCCAGCCGACGCGCCGACGGCTAGGCAAACTGCTGGGCCCAGTGCTCGAGCGCCGTCAGCGCGAAGAGCTTGCGGCCCATGTCCTCGCCACTGAGGTGTCTCTCGACCAGCGTTCGGATCGTATCGCGCGAGAATCCCAGCGCCGACACGAGAGCGCCGTCTTGAAGTTTCTGTCGAAGCGAAGCCGACGCCGGCTCGCGCAACCAACGGTCGGCAGGTATCTCGAACCCCCGCTTGGGGCGATGGGCGATTCGAGCGCCCAGCTCGGGCTCGAGCAGCCGCCGCATGAGCCGCTTGTCCCGCAGGGGGCCTATTTTGGCCGCCGCCGGTAGTGCCAACCCGAATTCGACGAGCTTCCTGGTCAAAAAGGGTACCCGGACCTCCAAGCTATGAGCCATCGACAGCTTGTCGGCTTTCATCAGCAGGTTGTCGAGCAGCATGGTGCGACAGTCGACATACTGGAGCGTCTGGAGTGGATCGAGGGCCATCTCCTCGGCATCGGCGAACAACCTTTGGTAACGGTCCGTCAGACCATCGGGAGCTTCGCCGGCCTGGCCGATCAGCATGCGCCGCTCGTCCAGGCTGAAGATGTCGAACCAGGCTAGGTACCGCGCGTGTTTCTCCAGCGGAACCGAATCCGCGATCTTTGCCACGCGCCGAGCGAAATTGAAGATGCCCAGAGAACGCGACGGCAGCCGTCCGGTGACGACCAGCACGCTCTCTGCGTAGCGCTGCAGCAATGGGCGCAGGTCGTCGACGACCGATCCCCAGAAATACCGGGCGTAACCGCCCAAAACCTCATCCCCGCCCTCACCCGACAGCGCGACTTTGACGTGCTGTCCGGTACCGCGGCACAGATACCACAGCGGGAGGACCGCGCTGTCCGCCAGCGGCTCTTCGATTGCGGCGACGATGGGCGCCAGATCGCCGAGGTTGGCGGGACCAAGATCAATTCTGATGTTCTCGTTTCCCGTCCGTTTGGCCACAGCTGCAGCGAACTTCGTCTCATCGCCACGATCTGACGAAGTGAAGCCGATGGAGAACGTCTTCGGCGGAGCCGCATGATGATTCGCGAATACGGTCAGAGCGCTCGAATCGAGGCCACCCGACAGGAACAACCCAGTCGGGACGTCGGCCATGAGGTGGCTGCGCACGGAGCCGTTGAGGAGATCGCGCAACTCGTCTAGCAGCTCATCGGGACGGCGGTCCTCCAATGTGGCCGGCTTCAACCGGTAGAACGTCTCGACGTTCATCCCTCCGCTAGCGAGATCGATCGTCACGAGCGTGCCAGGCTCGACCTTGGTGACTCCCGCGAACGCCGTGTTGGGCGAGGGAACGTACCCGATGCGGAGATAACTGGCGCTGAACTCAGGCGCAACCGAAAGCCCGCCGGCGCCATCCAGTGCGAGCGCGCGAATCTCCGATCCGAACGAAATCTGGCCGCTGGTCCGCCGCAAGTAGAGCGGCTTGATGCCAAACCCATCACGTGCCAAAAACAGGCGCCTGCGCGCACGATCGTACAGGGCGAACGCAAACATTCCCGCGAGGTGGTCGAGCAACGCGCGGGCACCGAACTCTTCGTACCCGTGGACCAGCACCTCCGTGTCGCTGTGGCCGCGAAACTTGTGGCCAGCCGCGTCCAGGCGCGAGCGCACATCGCGGTGATTGTAGATCTCGCCGTTGTAGACGACCGCCAGGGTGTCGTCTTCGTTGAACATGGGCTGGTGACCGGTGGGGCTGAGATCGACGATGGAAAGGCGCCGCATGCCGAGGCCGATCCCGTCTTCGACCAGGACGCCGGCGTCGTCGGGTCCGCGATGCACGATGCTGCCGACCATCGCGCCGATCTCTTCGCGACGGACAGGTCGGCCGTCGAATCTGACGATGCCAACGATCCCGCACATGGTCAGGCCGCCTCGGCGACGACGCGCTCGTAGACTTGGCTCATCTGTTCGGCCGTCTTGTCCCAGTCGAACTGCGCCGCCCGACGTAGTCCGCGTTCGATCAGGGCGGCTCTGAGCGCAGCGTCCGAAAACACCGCCGCAGAGTGCCACGCGAGGGCCTCGACGTCCTCCGGGTCCGCGGTCAGGGCCGCATCGCCGACCACCTCGTCGAGCGATCCGGCTCGGGACGATACGACCGGTGTACCGGAAGCCATCGCTTCCAGCGGGGGCCAGCCCCACCCCTCGTAAAGCGACGGGAAAAGGAGCAGATCGACCGCATTGTACAGAGCAGGCAAGTCACCGTCGGGCACGGAGCCAAGCTCCTGAACGGCGCGACGGACACCCAGCCGTTCCGACAGGGCACGGTCCTGAGCCGATAGCGGCGGCCCCACCCGAATGACTCGGGCATCGATCCCTTGCTGGCGGAGGCGCTGCAAGACGTGCAGCACCGCGGGTAAGTTCTTGTAGAAGGCGCGGCCGATTTGAAGGATCGCGAACTCGTTTCCCATGCCCATCCGCCGTCTAAATTCGGCGCCCCGCTCTTCATCCGGACGAAAGGGCTGATTCAGGCCCGAGTGGATCACCGTCACGCGGGCGGGGTCGATTCCAGTGAATGCAACCAAGTCCGCCTTCGTCTGCGTCGACACCGCGACCACGCGAGCCGCCCGCTTCATGACTTCGAGAGACATCCTGAACAACTGCAGCGCGACCGGCGGTGTCCGGGCCGCGTGTATACGGCCCCGGGCCAGCGCCAGTAGGATCACGTCGTGACACGTGACGACCGTGCGGCGCGCGTCGATACGGCCGACCAAATAGCCCTGCCCGTGGTCGATGATGTGATGGACGTCCGACGGCAGGTTCCGAACCAGACGCGGATAGACCACGAACCGTCCGAGATACGCGTCAATCTTCTGCCAGGCCACCGATTTCGCGCGCCACGGCTCGGGTGTGACGACGGGCGGCTGGAGCCGACTGATCTGGATTCCGCGGCGGGCCAAGGAGGTCCCCAGGCGGTCCGCATACAGGCGCATGCTGGGTTGGTGTTCGTCGCGATAATTATGAAGGAGCGTGACGCGCAGAGGATGGTGAGAACCCACCGAAACCGGTGACATCATGACGTGTGGCACGGTAGCATACGCGTCCCTAAGCGCCTGAATTTCACCGAAGTTCCTCCGGCCGCGGTGGGAACTTCACCTATACTTCGCACCGCCCATGCACGCTCTTGGAATTTGCGCCTTCCACGGCGGAACCGCCGCCTCGACGAGGGTGTAGGCCGATGAGAACTGCCGCCGCCGCGTTCATCATTTCGATGCTCTGCGGCACGCTGCTAACGCCGCTGGTCCGCCGGCTGGCGCACCGTTTTGGTGCCCTCGACCACGCGCGGTCGTCCCGCAAGATTCACGGCCATCCAGTGCCGCGGATTGGCGGCATCGCCATCGTCGTCGCGTTCTATGTACCGATGGTGGGTCTCCTGCTGTTCCACAGCGGGGTCGGCCAGATGTTCTTGTCCGAACGCGATCACGTCATCGGCCTGTTTGCCGGTGGTCTGGTGATCGCCCTTCTCGGCCTTTTCGATGACCTTCGCGGCGCGAACGCGGGCAAGAAGTTCCTGGTCCAGTTCGCCGTGGCGGGCCTCTTGTATTACTTGGGATTTCGAATGGACTTCCTGGCCAACCCTTTTGGAGAGCCGATCGAGCTGGGCTGGCTGAGCTTGCCGTTCACATTGGTCTGGATCGTCGGGATCATCAA
Organism: uncultured Pseudomonadota bacterium; assembly: GCA_963737345.1. Lineage (GTDB taxonomy): Bacteria > Myxococcota_A > Polyangia > Fen-1088 > Fen-1088 > JADGRB01. The sequence continues at coordinate 314,170 of CAVTSM010000005.1, forward strand.
CGCCATGAACCTGATCGACGGTCTCGACGGCCTCGCCGGCGGCGTCGCCCTGGTCGCGGTCGTGACCACCTTCTTGCTCTCCTTGCAGCGCGCCCACCCTCTGATGATGCTGTTCTCGTCGGCCCTGGCGGGCGCCATCGTCGGGTTCCTGTTCTACAACTTCAACCCGGCATCCATCTTCATGGGGGATACCGGGAGCATGTTCCTGGGATTCGTCCTCGGTACCACGGCGCTCCAAACCGGCCAGAAAGCGTCCACGGCCGGGGCGGTGTTGATTCCGGGAATCGTCCTGGGTCTCCCCATCATGGACACTTTGCTCGCGATTGGCCGGCGCGCGATTCGCGGCCGCCCCCTCTTCCAGGCGGACAAGGAGCACATCCATCACCGTTTGATGGAGCGCGGCCTGAGCCATCGCCAAGCGGTCCTGGTCCTTTACGGTTTCTGCGTTCTACTCGGCACGGCCGCGCTGGTGATGACCTACGCGAGCAACGGCCAGTCGGCGTTGACTCTGGTCGTTCTCGCCCTGGTGGCCTTCTTCTTCCTTCGGGCGCTCGGGTACGTCCGCCTCGACCGCATGCCGGAATCGGCGATGGACCGCAAACGCAACAGAGCGCTGCGAGCGAATCTACGCCCTCTGGGCCGAAAACTGCGGCAGCTCCGATCTTTGGACGAGATCTGGCCCGTGGCGATCCAGGCGTCGCAAATCCTCGGAGCTGTCAGCGCCGTGCTTCATGCAGAGGTGTCGCCAACATCCCCTACCGAGGCGGTGCCACCTCCCCTCTCCTTCGGGCCCGAGAGCGGAGAGGCTTCCGGCGACATGTTCCGGCACCGCTTTTTGGTGCCCAGCGGCAAAGGGACCGAGCGTTCGCTCGAGCTCGGCTGGGCGGACGGTCGACAGCAAATCGACCGGGACACAGAGATCGCCGTCGACATCTTTTGCGAGTACCTGGGTGAGGCGCTCGACGGGGTGAAGAGCTTCTCTCTGGCGGAACGCCGGGCCTCCGGCACGACTAACCCTCGCGCCTGACCGCCTTTAGCGTCGCCGCCTCTCGTGCTTCGGCCGAGGTACTTAGGTAGTCGCCTTCTGATCCGGCCCGTTCCCGTACGTGTACCCGTAGCGGTAGTAGTTCCGGTAGTAGTACTCGTACCCGTAGGCAGGGTTCGAGAAGTCGATGGCATTCACGACGACGCCAAACAGCCTGGCCTTGGCCGTCGCGAGCTGCCGGCGTGCATGCAAAGCCGCGTCCCTGGTCGTCTCGCCTGCCTTGACGACCAGGACGACCCCGTCCGCCAGATTTCCTAGGACCGCCGGATCAGTCACCGCAGAGGTCGGCGGAGAATCCAGGATGATGCGATCGTACAGGCGAGCGCAATCGGCGAGCACGTCGCCAAATCGACTGGTGTGAAGCAGCTCAGAAGGGTTGGGCGGCACGGGACCGCAGGGCAACACGTCGAGGTTCGGAACGTCCGTCCGCTTGATGGCTTCTTCCAGCTTCACCTTACCGACGATGACGGTCGAGATACCCGTTTGGTTGGGCACCGCAAATGAACGATGAAGGCGAGGCCGGCGCATGTCGGTGTCGACAATCAAGACTCGACTGCCGGCTTCCGCCATCGTGACGCCCAGATTGATGGCGGTGGTCGTCTTCCCCTCCTGGGGACTGGGACTCGTCACCACCATCGTTTTCAGTGGTCGATCAGGCGACATGAACAAGATGTTCGTCCGAATTGACCGACAACATTCGGCGGCGACTGACTTGGGATCGAGAAAGACACCCAGGTCACGCTCCCGCAGGTGGTCGCCCTCCTGAACTGCCTCTCCAGCAGGAGCGGCTCCGATGATCGGAACGAGCCCCAGCACGGGTACGCCGAGCAGTTGCTCCACGTCCTGCTGTGTCTTGATGGTGTTGTCCAATGCCTCGATCACGAACGCCAGGCCGATCCCGGTACCCAGACCCAGCAGCAGTCCCACTAGCAGATTTTGAACGGGCTTAGGTCGAACGGGTGTTCCGGGAACAATCGCGCGCTCGAGAACGCGGACGTTGTTCGTCTTCATCGGGCCGGTGATGTCGATCTCCTTCTGCCGGTTCGCGATGAGGCTGTACATCTTGCCGTTCTGCTCGGAAGACCGCTCCAGCGGCTTGTAGTCGACCTCGAGCTTCGAAAGCTCGATGGCTTCCTTCTGCTGCTGTGCCATGAGCGCCTTGAGCGACCGCTCGTTCTCGATGAGCTCGTCGTAGCTCTTCTCGAAAGAGATCAAAACGGCGTCGATTTCTTTCTTATAAGCCTGTTCGATGCTGGCCATCTCCGCAGAGATGGATTTCATTTTCGGGTGCTGCGGTCCGTATTTGGACGACAGATCGCTGTACTGGCGCGAGAGCTGAATGAATGAATCGCGGAGGCTCGTGATCATCTCATTGCTGCGAATCTCCGGCAGAGTCTCCTCTTCGGTGATGTTGGTCCGCGCCTTCTCGATGATCGTGCGCTTGGCGTTCAGCTCGAGCAGCTTGATGTGGAGGTCCGTGAGCTTGCTATTTACGGCGACCAAGTTCTGACTGAGCATGCTCTGCTTGTCGTCCAAGCTGACAGCCAAGAGGTTGCGATCCCTCTTGAACTGATAGAGCTTCATCTCCGAGGACTCTAGCTCCCGCTTCAACTCAGACTCCTGCTCGGCGAGCCAGGCCATCGCCGAGCGAGCACCCTCGAGCTTGTAGTCGAGGTTGTACTCGATGTACGTGTCGGCGACCGTGTTCGCGATCAAGGCAGCGCGCTGCGGTTTTTGGTCCGTAACCGTGATGAGGGCGAGGCGCGAGTCTTTGAGCGGCTTGATGCTCAGTTGCCCAGCGATCGCGCGCCCGAGCGCCGCCAGATCGTGGGTGGGGCCAACCGCGCTGGCGTAATCCGGGTCGTATTGGAGCCCGAGCTTTTCCGCGGTTCGTTGACCGACGCTGGTCGACTGGATGATGCGGTACTGCGTCTCGTAGAATTCTTTGTTAGCCCAGAAGCTGCCGGTGCCGAGCTCGACGACGTCTTTCGAGCCCGGCAGAACTTGCGGCGCCATGGGCTCGATGATTACCTGGCAGGTGGCCTCGTAAATCTTCGGCTGTCGGTACGTGTAGACGAATGCGATCACTGTCGCGACGATCATCGACAGGATCACGAAGGGCCAACGCTTCCGGATCGTCCTCCAGTAGACGCGGAGATCGACCTTCGAGTCCGCCGGCTCGCCAGCTACCTCATTCGTCATCGAGTCTGCGGAGGGGCTCACGGCGGAACTTTATAGCGACCGGCCGACTGGCGCAAGCACGGGACGAGCGATCGGCGACGACCTTGCTGGCGTTGGCAGATCCCTTGCCCGCAGAACGGACACCACCTCGCCCAGGATGAATCCGCACCCGATGAAGAAGAGCGCTTGATAGACGTGGTCGTAGCTCAGATTGCCGCCCAACGTCAGCGCCCCGTAGGAGAGAGCGGCAGCCGCAGCTCCCCGACGTCCGGCCCGCTTCAAGACACGATGCGCTCGCAAAAGCGCGATCATCAGGCCGAGCTTAGCGGTCCATAGGGCGAGATAGCCGACCGGACCGAGCTCAACGAGCTCGCGGAAAGGTTCGAGCTCTTCGTTGTATTTGGTGACTGCCTGCATCGAGAACCGGACATTCTGCTGCATGCCCGTCCCGATGCCAGCGACCGGGTAATCCGCCTGCAGCATGGCAAGCGGAGGAAGATATTGTTGCGCCGCCGCGAGATACCGCGCATTCGTCTCTTCGGGGTTGTCGAATCGGCTCTCAACGCCGAGGATCGCCTCTGGAAAGACCACGACGGAAAAAATCGCTGCCACGATGGCGCCGATGAAGACGCGGCGGCCAATGCGCGTAAAGAACAACCCAGCCGACCACATCGTGATGAGGAGGATGGCGCCGCCGAGCAGGATGGAGGCTCGCGAACCGCTCATCGGAATGACAGCTGCGGACAGGAGGGTCGCCCCCAGCGCCAACCAACGCAGACGGGAGTCCTCGATCTCAAGGCCGATCGAGAGCAGGATGGTGGGCACCAAGAGCGCAAAGTTCTGAAACCCGGTGACGTAAGCAAACGTGGAGGCGACGCGCGCGCGGCCCGTCGCGGCAACCGTGGCGACGTCAGAGGAGTAGATCTCTTCCCCGTCGACGACGGTGTAGAGGTTAAGCGACGAGTTAGCCGGGGCAGCAAACTGTGCGATCGCCAGCAGTGAAATGCCGATTGACATGAGGAGCAGAACGTAAATGGCGTTCCTCTTGTTCTTTTTGTTCTGCAGGCCGCTTGCGATGAGCGGCGGGGCCATCCACCACAGCCAGTAGGCGCGAAGGCCGACCAATCCGAGGGGGAACGACATCAACGACGGGTTTGCCAGCTCGATCACGGTCCACGCAAACCCGATGACCCAAGCAATTCCAAATCCGCGATACAGATACCGAGCGGCGCGGGAAACGTCGGGAGAGGGTCTGAACTGGATGTAGCCCCAAACCAGAATGACGTCTTTGAGAAGGTAGAACGCACCTGACGGGATGGCCGTTAGATACCGGCGCCCGAGCGCCTCGAGGCAGGTGGTGGAGAACAGAAGGATGAACCATACGAGCTGCATCGTTACCTCATCGTCCAACGTGCAGGTTCAAGGAGCTTTCCACCGGTTCAGCGGCGGGTCCCCGCCGAAAGAGCGCGTGCTGGCCGCATGCGTCTGAGCGTCCAGTGTTTGAAAGGCCTTCGTTATCTCGGGATTGTTCGGGCTCAGGTGATCCGCTGTCATGAAGGCTTCGCGCGCCGTCGTGTTCCGTCCCGCGGCGAGAGCGGCCTGCCCGAATTCCATCCACAGACTAATGTCGCTGGGCCTGTCGGCGAGCGCAATGCGGTATTCGTCGATGGCCCCGGTCCAACGCGAGAGCTTCGCGGCGAGTCTGGCAGCGGCGAGGTGCGCCTCACCGGCGGAGCCGCCGGCCACTGACAGCGCACGCTTGAACCCATCGAGGGACCGCTCAGCCGCATGCCATTTCTGGTAGTTGATAACGATGTCCAGCCGAGACCGTTGGACGCTCGCGTCGTCGGGGAACTGGGTGGCGGCGCGGTCGAGAATTGCCAGCGCCTCATCGGCGCCAGTCTCCCCCTTTGCTGACAACAGCAACTTTGCTTCCAACACGTCCAGTCGGGGACTGCGGACGTTCGCCTGGCGAGCCTTCGCCACCGTGGCGGCGGCGGCCTTTTCGTCGTGGCTCAAGAGCTGGAGCTCGGCGCGCGTGAGGAAGAGCTGGCTGGCCGGGACCCCTAGCGCCTCGGCCTGGTCGAGCACCTCCAGACCCTGGTCAGAGCGGGACAGCCCGGCCAGATAGCGGGAGACCTGGATGAGGAGAGGTGGATCAAAAGTAGCTATGGAGGCCAGATCCGCCGGTCGCGCGCCTGCGGCATGTAGCTCCCCGAGTACCGGCCAGAGCAGGACCGGTTGCAGGCTGACCGCCGTTCGCCACTCCTGAAGCGACTGACGGCGATGGCCGACCGCCCACAGATTTCGGGCGACCTCTGCATGCACCTGCTCGCAGGATGGGCACAATCTCAGCGCCCGATTGAGAGCGTGGAAGCGGGGCGAAGGGCCTTCTTTGCCCTGTAAGGGCAATAGCCGAGCGTATGCCAGAGCGTAGTAATAGTCCGTCGGATGCGTGCGCTGCGCGCGCTCGACGAGGCTTCCATCCTTCGCGTTCTCGGGCTTTCGTAGCAACGCGTCGAAATCGTCGTAGCTGGAGTGCGCGACCGACCCAGTCCCCAGGAGTAACCCCGCGCAGGTCATAGCCGTCAGTGGCCAACCGCGCCAGCGGGCTTCCGACGCGTCCACCTCGCGCAATCGCCCGAAAACCGTTCCCAAGACCGCGGCGAACGGCAAGAGCACGCCGGGAACTTCTAGGCCGAAGTCGACGCAGTTCTGCGTCAGCACAGCCAGCAGGCCAGCGACCAGGGCGGCCTCTACACGGTCGCGCCGCCCCCTTCTTGCGAGTTGCCACGCCGCCCAGCCCAGAGCTGTCACGCAGATCGCGAACATCAGCCACCCTGCGTCGATCAGCATTTGGAGCGGCATGTTCTCGACGAACGCGAACCGCACCGGAAAATTCGTCTTGATGGTGCGATAGATCGGAAAGACTCGGTCGAAGGCCCCACGGCCGATGCCAAACGGATGTGCCCTGATGACCTGCAGGCTGTCCTTCCAGACCCGCAGCCGGAGGTCTTCGTCGACGCGGTCTGTTTGGAATCGACTGATGAGGTCATTGGCGCCGAATGCGGCCGCCGCCAAGGCGGCGAAACCAAGGAACAGCCCGCCCCAGGCCAAAGAAGCTCGCCTCCCCTGCGATACCCGCGGCTCACCCTCCGCGTTCCTGGAAACGTAACGGAGGAAGATGAAGATGAGAACCCCGGCGGCCAGCGCCACGGCACCGCCTCGGGAGGCCGTGGCGGCAACACCGCCCAGACACAGCCCGGTCGCAACCAACCAACCCACGCGATTGAAAATCGTTTCCCGCTGGAAGCAGCAGGCAAGGCAGACGAAAGCCCCGAGGTTCAGGAACTCGGCCGAGTGGTTCGGGTTCACGAACGGACCGATGAACATGGTCCGCTTGGTCGTCTGCAAGACGCCGTAAATCTTGGTCAAACCGAACAGGCGGTGGCCGATGCCGATCACCACCGCGGCGACGGCAGCCACCCCGAGGGCCCGGAGGAAGAGGTGACGGCGCCGCTGGCCTGAGGCGACGTGAAAGGCCGCCAGGAATATCGCCAGCGCCCCCGCGGCCTGTCCCAGTCGGGCGCGAGTGGCAGGTGGATCCAGGCTCAGCGGGGCGACCACTGCTGGAGCTGCCGAGCTTTCCGCCAAAATGGCCGATCCTTTGGGATCCAAAACCGCCCGGACACGGGACGGCAGCGGAACGGACTGCGCGAACGGGATGAGCATGAACAGCAGGGGCACCAGAACGATGGGGCCGGTCCTGAGCGATTGACCACGCCCCACCGCCGCGCAGAACAGCAGGACGATTCCGACGAAGGTGAGAGCTCCGAACGCGATCAACGCTGGCCGGTGAACACCCCCGGCGGCCAGAGGAGCGGCTGCGGTAACGCCTGCGCAGAGCCAAGCCCCAGCGAGCGACAGGCGGTTGGCTGTCCGACCGCCTCGGCGGCTGCCCCTTCCCCGATCGTTGGATCGCGTAGGAGACTCGCCGACGGTGGTCCGAGCGTCAGAAGACGCGTTCGTCGACGACCAGAACGTCACCGGGCTGAACCAACACGTTAGGAGAACGTCCTTCGCTGATATCGGCGACGGGGTATACGTGCATTTCGATTTTGCCCCCGGCCTCCCGCCGGAGACTTACGGAGTTCTTGGCGGCGATCCCGGTGAAGCCGCCAGCGCTCGCGATCGCGTCTACAATCGTCATGTTCGGGTAGTACCCCACCTGGCCGGGCTTGGACACCTGCCCCAGAACCGAGATCTTCTGGCTGTTGCGGTCCTTTATCGTAACAATGACCTGCGGATCCTTGAGGTACTCGCCCTTCAGTTTCTGGACCAGGAGTTCCTGCACTTCTCCGGTCCTCAGGCCGGCCACGACGAGTCCGGCCAGCGAGCGGATAATCGACGGTGCCGTCGGCGGCAACACGGAACGTCCCGGTGAGGTCGGTTTCGCCGTAGACCCGGACGTCGAATGTGTCGTCGATGCCGATTCGGTCTTCTGACGGAGCGACCTTGGCGGCCGACACGGAATGTTTGGGCGACTGCGCGCAGGCGATTAACGCGATGAGCGCACCGGCAAGGGCCAGGCGCCCGTCAAGGGACCGCAAAGGCATAGCTGCGCAGGTTAGTACGTGATCCCGAGGCGCGCAAACACCTGCTGCTTCACGTACTGCGCGCTCTCGATATTGCTTCGATTGTCCAACAGGGAGTACCCGATACCAACGTACGCCCAGTTGCGCAGGAAGTAGTCCAGTGTGGCACCCACCTGGAACAGGTTGTCGACGCGATTTGCCTGCGACGGATCGACCACCTCACCCTCGTAGTTCACGTGAGCGTACCGACCAGATAGGTCCAGCGCGAGGCGGCCAGCGATCTGCTGGACGTACGAAGCATAAACCGTGTCCTGGTACGCGAAATTGCTAATGACGGAGTTGAGGAAGTCGTGACGTCCGCCGAGCACGAACCGGCTGAGCTGGGTGGGGCGAACAGTGAACGTGACCTCTGCGAACGTGCTGCCAAAAAATCCGTTCGTGCTTCCCCCTTCGGAATAAAAGCCGTTCATGTAGCCGACTGCCAAAGACCCCGACGTCTTCTCCGTCAGCAGACCGCGCAACCCGACAGTGACGTGCAGCGGGTATGAGTTGTTCTTCGACGCAGACGCGGTCGTCCCAGCCGCGGTGCTGTTGCCGCTGCTATTCAAATAGTAAATCCACCCCTGCTGGACATTCAGGTAGACGGCTGTTTTGGGCAGCCATTTCCAGGCGGCGTCCGCCATGATCGTGTTGGTCAAGGCGTTTGCGTAGCTGTAGGACTGGTCGAAGACATCGACCATGTTGGTGTAGCGAAGCGTCCCGGTAAGCCGACCGCCGCCCGGAGCCCACCGGAGCTCGGCAGAAGCCTGGTTGTTGCTGCGCTGGATCGGCCCCCCGGATGGGTTGCCGCCTGTGCCAGCATACGGGGCATCCTCGATCCGGGCGAAGACGTCTGCTACCCCGAAGCCGATTTGCGCGCCGCCCAGGCTGAGCGAGGCACCGGCGTTGGGGTTCCACGCGTTGCTGTAGCGCTTGATGTCCGGGTCGCTCGACCCGTAATAGCGATACTGCAGCCCGCCGCGGACGTCGAAGGTCAGCGCCCGTGAGACGGGACCGTTACGGGTGGCGTTCGAGATGTCGACGAACGGCAGGACGCGAATGATCGACGACCCTTTCGCGTTCGTGTCCGAATAGAAGACGTTCGTGTCGTAGCCGGCCTCCACGCCGACACCGGCGTGCAGCAGGGCGCTTTCGCTCAGCTGGATCCCGGTGTTGCTTTCACCACCGGCTTTGTAGGGCAGGCCGGAGTACCCGATGGTGACCTCTTGCTGGGCGAACGCAACGCTGCCCGCCAGCAGCGAGCCAAGGCCGATGCACAGTCCAAGTCGGCGATTCATTGAGGGGTATCTTTATCTCGACAGAGTTGTCGACCGGCGCCGGGACTGCACGCGAACCGGTCAGATTCCGACGGGGCTTGCCTCGGCGGGACGCGTGATATCGATGAAGGGGCTACCGGGGGTCGTGGGGTCGTACTGGGGAATGTTCGGGTCGACCTCGATGTCGACGCGCGTGGCGCCCACGAAGCTGAGGTCTTCGCCGATGCAATTTTCCGCTTCGGCACCCAGGACAGTGACCTTCTGGTTGACGATCGTGAGGCGCGTGAACTCGTGGGTCTCACTGCCTTCGTCGTTCTTCGCGACGCCTTCTTGCAGCGAGGACATGGACTGCTCCGCGATGTTGGCGTTCACGCGAGCCTGAACCAACTTATCGGTCACGCAGTTGAGGCGGATGATGTCCTTCTGACGCTTGGCCTCTTCCTGCAGGCCCTGGATGCGCTTGACCACCTCAGCCATTGCGCGGAGATAGTCCTTGGACTGGTTGACCATCTCAGCCGGAGTGAGCGTGGGGCGCTGCTTCACCGAAAGGTCGACGGCGGCAGGAGGGGTTGCGGGCGCGGCAGGCGCGGGCGCAGGAGCCTGCGCGAACACGGTGCTCCCGATGAACATCGTGGCCATTAAGAGCTTTGTCTTCACCGCAGCACCTTTCCTTTCAACTCAACCCGTCAACCCGGTCAGCATCTCCCCGTACTCCCCATATTCGCGTCACCAAATCGTTATTTCTAAGCAAATCACGTACTTACAATTTCGGTAGGGATTATAGGCATGGCTCCAGAGTGTGTCAACGGCCGAGATGGTCATACTTTGGTTTCCACTCTCGGCCGTCCTCCGCCGGTGCGTGCGCTCATCCGTTCCCCATGCCGCCGTTCCCCCTGCCCTCCGATTACTGGGACGACTGGAAGACGAAGGGGAAGGAGACCTCGACCGAGCCGCCCGAAGGCGCCGGGAAGCGCCACCGCGCGACCAGCGACTTGATGCAGCTCGCGACCTCGGCGTCGCCCAGCGTGTCCTGCTCGACGTCGACGCCCGACACGGTCCCGGCCTGCGTGATCGTCCAGTGGATGACGACCTTACCGCTGAGGTTCGGGTTCCGCTTCAGCGCGCGTTCGTAGCAAGCCTTGATGGCGCCGAGCCGCGTGCGAACTTCCTTGGCCACCATGGCCGGGTCGAGCTCGCCGTCGACCGCTGGCGCCTCGCTCTTGACGACGCCTGACACCTTCTTCTCGGTCGCCGCCGCGCCGGTCCCGCCGCCCTCGATCGAGCCGCTGCCGCGCAGGCCGCCGACGCTGGCGACGCGCCCCGACCCGCTGCCGCCCGACTTGATGCCGCGCAGCTGGTCGTTGTTGTTGGCGACGCCGATGCCACCGACACCCTGGAACGCCTTCTCCTGGTCGCGGTCCACGTCGCCCTTGCCCAGCACGTCCGCAATCGAGCCCTCGCCGTCGGCGCGCGCGCCGAGCAGCTTCAGGAGGCCCGTCGACTTGACCTGCTCGGCCAGTCGAGCGCGGCGCTCGGCGTCCGCCTTGGCCTTTTCCTCGGCCATACGCGCCTTTTCTTCTTCGCTCAGCTCCTTCTTGGGCGCCGCCTGCTGCTTCTTTTCTTCCGCGGCCTCTTTCTTCTCGACCTTCTTCTCTTCCTTCTTCGCTTCGGCCTTCTTCTCGACCTTCTTCTCTTCCGGCTTCTTCACCTGCGCCATCTGGACGAATCGGTCCGGAACCTCTTCGATGTCCGGCTTGCGCGGCCAGTCGACGTTTCGCAGATAGAGAACCAACGCCAGGTGGAAGGCGAACGAAATCGCCGCAATGGTTGCGAAGAACCAATCCAGGCCGGTCAGCGCCGACCCGCGCACCGATGCGGGCAGCTGCGGCCGCGGCTGCGGCGGCGGCGGCGTGACGAACTGGAACAGGATCGTCATGTCCGCCAGCGTGATCTTGCCGCGCGACCGTTCGTCCAGCGGCAGCGGCCAGCTGGTGCCGCGCTTCTGGATCTTACCGGTCTGCTTCAGCTGCGACAGGGAGATGATCTCGTTGCCCACCGCGATGCGCGCGTCCATCCCGTCGGAGAAGTGCGCGACATATTGGTTGCTGCTGGCCTCGAAAAGAAGCCAGTTCCGCGGCAGAGCGTCCGACGGAACGACGAACATATTCTTCGCCGATTGCCCGATCGTGATGTTTTCACGCTTGCGGACCAACCGTTCCTCGACGATCCGCCCGCCCTGGATGATCCCGATACGGAGGATCTTGGGCTTCGGAGCCGATCCAACTTGCGCTTGTCGGGCCGCTGCCTGGGTCGCCATTCGTCAGTTCCCTTCTTGTCGAATGCTCAAAACGGTGAACGCGAGACGCTGTCCAGAATCTTTGGAACGAAGTCCTGCTTCAGCTCCTGCCAGTCGTAGTTGATCGTCGACTTTTGGTAGAAGAAGAAGGCTTCGGGCTTCTGAATTTTTCCTTCGATCCTGATTTCGTCGGTGATTCGGTAGATTTTCTTGCCGCCGGCGCCGTGTTCGACCTTCACCTTGGGGTTCGCCGGATCCCCGCCGGCCGCCGGAGGAGCCGCCGCTGCGTTGGGCGCAGGGGCCCCGCCGGCCGCCAGGGCAGCCGATGAAACCAGTCCGGGGAAGGTGATGGACGCAAACAGGCAAAGGATCTTCGTCGCTCGCATGCGATCCCTTTACTTCCGTTTTCCGGCGCCGGGCGCCGGGGCCGCCGGAGGCGGCGTTTCGGCCGGGGGAGCCGCGGCCGGGGCGGCCTTCCCAGCGGGGAGGTCTGACGACGGCGGCAAAGGGGCATCCTTGCCAGCGGGCGCAGCCTTGGAGGCCGGCCCACCGGGACCGGCCGGCACAGCGCCCGCGGCTCCGGGGGGCGGCGCAGGGGCATTCGGGTCGGCGGGCTGCCCGGAAGCGGCAGCCGCCTTCTTGGCGTCGTCGGCCGCCTTCTTGGCCGCACGAGCCGCGTCGCGCTCTTGCTGCTTCTTCAGCCGCTCGAGGCGCTTTTCCTCCTTCTTCATCTTGTCCTGGGCCTCGGCGATGTAGGCGTCGGCCGGATCGGTGGCCGCCAGGGCGCTTCCCATCATCTGCTTGTATTTCTGCAGGTACTGAATCGCGGTGTTCTCTTTGGCGAAGAGGTCCATGTTCGGGATCTTGTCCGCGTCCAGGTAGAGGATGCCGAGGTTGAACACCGCGTCGGCATAATTCGGGAAGAGCTGTAGGGCACGCTGATACTCGGCCTGCGCTTTTTCGTAGTTCCTGTCGCCCCGGTAGGCGTCGCCCAGGTTGAGGTGCGCCTTGGCGAAGCCGGGCTGCAGCGAGGCCGCCTTCTCCAGGACAGGGGTCGCTTCGGTGTAGTTCTTGGCGGCCAGGTACTGCGCACCCAGGTTGCTCCAGATGACCGCGTCGTCGGGCTTGGCTTCGGCGGCCTGCTTCAACAGGGCGATAGCCCCCGGAACGTTCTTCTGGTCAATCTCCAGGAAAGCCAGCAGCTGGTAGATCTCCGCCTTCTCGGCGTTGGAGGCCCCGTTGGCCTGCATCATCTCCCAGAGCTTCTTCGTCCACTCGAACTTGTGGAGTTTGAAGAACGACTTCGCCATGACCAGCATGGCGGGCGTGTAGCGCTCGTTTTTGGTGAGCGCTTCCTTGGCGGCCGCGACCGCGTCTTGGTAGCGCCCGGCCTTGTAGAGCTGCTCGGCTTGCTGGGTCTCGGCGGTCGGGATGACGGCCGGCGGCGGCTCGCGCCGCGCCTGGGCGGTGCCGGCCCCCAGCAGCAAGGTGACGACCAACCCGGTCCCCACGAACCGCCGCAACCTGCCCCTTTTCGGGTTGGCCGACGTGATCATGGGTACTCGACCGCGATGCGCTCGTCCTTGACGAACGGGAACTCGTCCGGGAGGTACTTCGACAGGTTCTCGCGCGCCTTCTTGACGTATTCGTTGGTCACACCCAGCGCAGCGGCCCGGGCCAGCGTGTCCTTCCATCGCTTCTTGGCCTCGTCTTCGATCGGCGTCACGAACTGGTAGATGGCGTCCTTGTACTGCCCCTCGACGACGCCGCAGTCGTCGGGGTTCAACTTGCACGCCTGCTTGGCGAGCTTCTTGAGGTCCTCGGGGGGATTGTCCGCCGCCTTGATCAGCTTCTGCGCGAACTCGTAGTAGATGTCGCCAGTCCGCAGGAACGAAGCCAGGGTCCAGGTCGCGTCCTTGTAGTTCCAGATCTTCTGGTAGTCCTCGTTCAGCTGCTTGGCCTCGGCGGTGAACGATTCGAAGGTCTTCTTGATCTGGTCCGGCTTGCTTCCGAACTTCAGCTCCTTCTTTTGGAAGGCCTTGAACTTTTCTTCCATGATCATGAAGTCGGCCTTGGCGGCGAAGCCGGCCGCCGGCGTCGCGCCCGGCAGCTTGCGATTGATGAACTCGTCCCGCACGCGCTTGTAGGCGGCCAGCACGTCGTTGCGGTTCTTGGCGGTCGCCTCGGCGACCACCGCCAGCTTCATGTACGCCTGCACGACGTATTCGCCGGCCTGCTGCTGCCTGTCGTACTTCTTGATGAAGTCCTTCAGGCAGGCGACCTGCTTGGCCGTGTCCTTGGCCTTTTCGTAGGCGCCGCAGGCGAAGAAGTAGGCTTGCGCGCTGTCCTGCGGCTTGTCGCTGATGGCCTCCGAGTACTTCTTGTAGAGGTCGGCGGCGCGCGCGTACTGCTGGTCGTTGTCCAGCAGCGATGCCGCCAGGCCCAAGGCCTCTTTCTTGTGCTCGGAACCGGCGAACTTCGGGTCCTGGGCAACCGTCAGATAGCCCTTCACCGCCTGGTCGAACTCGAAGAAGCGGTAGTGGTTGCGCGAGGAGTTCCAGAGCGCTTCCTTGCCCCACTCCGAATCCGGGTAGTCGTGGTACAGGCGCTCGTAGCACTTGGTCGCCTGGCCGAACTGAAACAGCTTTTCGTAGATGACGCAGGCGTTGTTCAGCGCCGTGGGGGCGCCAGGATCTTTCGGGTTCGCGTTGACGACGTCGATGAGGTCCAACGCCAGGCCGACGTCCAGCTCCGTCGAGATCTTGCTGGGCCCGGCCGCCGGCTGGGCGGCCTGCTTCTCCCCCGGCTTGGCCTTCTGCGGGGTTGCCACGCCCGTCACCAGCGCGATGCCGCCGGCCCCGGACTGGCACATGACCAGCTCTTTGTGCGTCCCCTTCTCTTCGTTCTCCATCGACAGCTGGAGGCGCTTGGTGATGATGGTCGTCTTCACGGACGACTTGATCTGCGCGATCCGGTCGATGTAGGCCTTGGCTTCGGGCGCCTTGCCGCAGGCAGACTCACCAAACTCGTCGGCCACCATCAGCAGCTTGCCGAGCGCACAGTCCTTGGCTTCTTCGTCCTCGACGCTGTAGTCGATGAAGTAGGTCTGCAGGATGGCGTCGTAGGCCTTGAAACCGACGTCCGACTTGGTCCCGCAGTACTGCTGCGTGAGCGCGCCCAACCGCTCGCGCGCGCCGGGCCAATCGCGGTAGCGCAACGTGATGACCGCCGCCGCGTACTTCAGCTGCGGGACGCGGTCGTTCTTGATGTTCGTGACGTACCAGTCGATGGCGTCGACGTACTGCTTGTACACGTCCGGCATGGGGATCGCCGTGACGGGCGGTTTGGTGTTCTTCTCGTCCGGGATCGGCGGGTCTTCCAGCTTCTTCTGCTTCTTGAGCCCGTCGATGATCTCTTCGTACGCCTTGATCATCCGGAAGGCCGCGTCCTCTTGGTAGCGGTTGTCCAGGATCGAGTCGCGCACGGTCTTGTAGGCCTTGATGGCGGCCTCGAGCTGCCCCGAGTAGTAGAGCGCGTCGGCGTAGAAGGCAGAGAACTCGTACACCCGCTTCGAGTTCGGGTACGAGATGAGGTACTTGTCGTAGAGCTCCGCGGCCGTCGAGTACAGCTTCTTGCACTCTTCCAGCTTGACGGTGTCCTTCTGGTTCTCCTGCCACTTGCCCTTGCAAGCCTGCGCCGCGGCGTGAACGTTGGTGGCGGCGGTCAGCAGCGCGTCTTCAGCCAGCTCCTGCGCGACGGCCAGCGCATCCGGATTGTCTCGGTTGTGCTGGTACCACTCGGTCCCCTTGCTGTAGAGCCGGCCGAGCGCCTCGCGCTCGTGCGCCGCGGCGACCAGGTTCCGGTCCTTCTCGTAGGCGTGGACGATCCGGTCCTGGACCTTGGGCGCATCCGAGTAGTACGGCCACTTCGAGAGCAGTGTCTTATAGACCGCGATCGCGTCCTGGTACTTGGTCTGGTCGAAGTAGATGTCGCCCAGGCGCTGGAAGACCTCCCGAACGTGCGGTTCCTTCTCACGCCCCTTGTAGAACTCCAGCGCGCGCTGGAGCCCCGTGATCGGGTCCGGCAGCGTATCACCGTCCCAGTCGGGCTCGGCGAAGCTGACGCCCAGGTACTGGACAGCCTCGGGCCTCAGATCGGAGCCGACCTTCTGCCCGGCCTCGGTGCGCTTGTCCGCATACCGCACCAGGTTGTCGAACTCCCGAACCGCGTCGGGGAACCGGTTGTCGCGATAGTACGACCAGGCCAGTTTGTAGAGCGCGCGGTCGTAGTATGGGGAATCACCGAAGGCGATGACCTTGCGGAAGGCGGCGATGGCTTGCTTGAGCTCGGCCGGGTTGTCGAAGTGGAACTCGCCGACCCGCGTCCAGGCCTCCGGGATGAACTTCGATTCCTTGCGGACCGGGACGCAGCCCTTGTAGACCTCGTCGTCGTTGGTCCCCTTCGTCCCGCCCACGGTCACCTTGCCGGGTGGCGGCGGCGGCGCCGGCGGGTCGAGCGGCTTGTACTGGTTCGAGCAGACCAGCGCCAAGAGCGCCTGCTTGGCCTGTCCGTCCTCGCCCATCTCGCCCAGGCAGAAGCCGAGCAGGTAGTACGTGGCGTCGAGGAACCGGTAGTTCGGGAACTCCGTCAGCAGCCGGCGATAAAGGTTGATGGTCGGGGTGTAGTCCACGCGCGGCGGCGGGGTCGTGGGCGGGTTCGGGCTGTCGATCGCCTTCTTGTACGCTTCGTCCGCGTCCAGGTACTCCTCGGCCGATTTTTCGTAATAGAGCTCGGCCAAGCGGAACATCGCGTCGGGCGTCCAGCGCTTGTCGTTCGGGTACTTCAGCAGGAACGCCTCGAACATCGCGATCGCGTCGCGGCGGCGATCGCGCGCGTCGTGGTCGTTGAGATCGATCTGCGCGTCGTACTTGGCCGTGACCTCTTTGACCTTGTTCTGATAGGCGCGCTTGAGGATGTTCCGGGCCGTCCCGCGGTACTCCGTCACCATCTCGGAGAAGTGCTGGACGTCCTTGGCCATGTCCTCGACCAGGCGAGGATCGATCCCAGTCATCCGCGCATCGGCCGATCGAGCGGTCGCCGCGCGGGCGCCCCGCGCGTCGAACGCGGCGCCGGCGAACAGCGTGGCGCCCAAAAATGCAGCGACCAGACCACGTCTGCCCGACCTGCGAATCACTTGTCCTCCTGGAGCACCCGGCGGAAGTCGTCATCCAGGGCTTTGAGCTCCTGGTTGCGCAGGTTGGTCAATCGCGTGACAGCCTGCGTCTTCTGGTCCTTGAGTCCCCAGGAAACGTCGATGATGCCGACATCCGACCGCACCACCAGGTCGTAGAACTTGTCGGCGACCTTGGTAAACATGGCTTGGGCGAGCCCGCCGCCCAGTGTCTTCGACGCATCCAGCACCGCGCCCAACTTTTCCCCGGCGCGCGCCAGCTCTTCCTTTTCGCTGGCCAGGTACTTGGTCACGGTTGCCAGCCGCGTGGTCACCTGGCCGTCGACGCGCTTGTCGAAGCCATCGAGCTGCCCCTGAACCGCGTCGCAGCGCGAGAGCACGTCGTTCATACGCGCCACCTGAGATTGGTCGGTCGACCCCAACCGGCTCGACGCCTTCCGCTCGATGGCCAGCTCCTGCGCCAAGACGCCAGAGAGCTTTTCGGCCGCCTCGCGCTCGGCCTCGCCCGTCGATCCGGCCGCCGTCGAGTCCCGGCTGGCGTCGGCGATGGCCTCACGCACGCGGTCGTGCAGATTTCGGAGGGTGTCGATCTCGTTGCGCATGTCGCGCACGGGGGCCTCGATGTCCTCGGGGCGAATCTTCTGCTCTGATCGTGAGACCCGGTAGTACTGCTCGACGGCAACCAACTGCGCCTCCAGGGCCTGAATATCGACGTTCATCTCGGAGACCTGGCGGTCTAGGTCGCCAAAGCGTCCCTTCATCGTCTGTTCGTGCTGGTGAAGCTCCTCGTCGGTCGTCGGCAAGCCGCTGACCTGGCGCTGGTAGCCGTCGCGCATCACCTCGAGCTGATCGAGCTTTCGCTTCTCTTCGGGCGTCAGGACCGGGTCCAGGACGGAACGCAGCTTGGTCACGAACTTCTCGCGCGTCGAAACCACCTGGTTCATGGCCTCGACGGACTTGGTCCGCGCAGCCGCCAGGTCCGGGAAGATGCCGGTGCGCCCGGTCCCTTCCATGACGTGCTGAATCCGCTCGACCAGCTTCTGGCTGTCGGACAGATCCCGCTGCATCTCGCCGACGTCCGACGCCAGGGACATCATGCGGGCAACGTCCGGCTCGGCCTTGACCCACTTGGCGGCGGTGGCCGGCACGAAGACGCCGATGTCGAACTTGTCCAGGCTCTTGCCGACCAGCGCGTCGAAGTACGCGGGGTCGGTCTGTGACCGCACGATCACTTGCTGCAACTGGCGGTGGATCGGCTCGAACTCGTCGCGAACCTTGCTGAACTCGTCGCTGGCCAAATAGAAATTGTTCATTCGCAGCTCGAGGTTCCCCTCGAGCAGCCGCAGGTCGGGCGCGTCGGCCGTGTCCGGATCGTAGAGCAGCAGCAGGTTCACCGACCGGTAGGCGCGCTGCCAGTCCTTGGCCTTGATGTAAGTCCAGGCCTGCTCGCGCAACGCCTCCGACCAGTACTTGGACTGGCGCGGAACCGCCAGGTAGACCTCGATCGCCTTGTCGAATTGCGACCGTTCGTAATAGATGCGGGCGATCGCCAGGCGGGCCAGGTCCTGGATGTCCTTGCCGGCTTCGTCCGGCGCCTGCATCTTCAAGAGGCCGTCGTACCCGGTTGCGGCGCCGGCCAGGTCGCCCTTTTTGACCTTGATGGTCGACAGAAAATAGAGCGACTGGAAGTAGTACGGGTTGTTGGACGGGATCGACGCGAAGACCTGCGCGGCCTCGTCCAGCTTGCCGCGGAAGTAGTAATACTTGGCGCGAACGTACGGAACGGTCGGCTCGATCGCGCTGGCGGGCAAGTCCTGCAACCGGTTCAGGTAGCTGTCGACGTTCTCGTAGTCACCGGTGCGCAGCGCGATCTCGACCAGCCGCTGCAACGCTTGCTGTTCGGCCTTGGAGCCGTTCTTCTTGGCGACCGCTTCGACCAGGTAGTGGCGCGCTGAATAGAAGTCACGGGCCTGGAACAGCGCCTCACCCAGCAGGTACACGGCGTCGTCGTAGGCGCGCGAGTTCGGATACCTTTCGACGACGTCGAGGGCGATCGTGGCCGCCTCGTCGTAGTTCTTGACGCTCAGTTGGACCTGGGCGTCCAGCACGCGGCGATCCGCCGCGTCGGGCGCCGGCGGCGGCGCTTCTTTGAATTCCAGCGACATGAGGTGCACGCGCTGGTCGAGGTCGATCAACCTCCGAACAGCGTCGTCCACCTCGTCCGCGCGCGCGGCACGGCCGGTCGTGGCGAGCGCGCCCAGCGCGAACGCCGCGGCGAGGCCCCATTTAGAACCGATCGTTGAACGCGATCGGACGTGACTGTTAGTTGGACCCTGCCGCTGTTTCATCGAGCACGCGTGTCTGTTACTTCTTCGCCGGCGTTGCCGCCGCCGTCGCCCCACCTTCACCCGCCGCGATCACGTTCACTCGAAAATCGACGGCTGGCTTGTCCGAAAGCTGCGTCGTGATGTTGCCCTTCTCGTAGCCGACCACCGTGATGTTGGTGGTCTTCGAGTCGCCCGCCACGAACGTGTGGCTGGACTTCACGTTGAACTTGTATCCCTTCAGATAGCTGAAGACGCCGAAGCCGTTGCCCTGGTAGGTCAGCGCGACGGACAGGGTGTGCGAGCCCGGCTGGATGGCGCCGTTGTAGATGTCGAAGTCCTGCATGTCCGCCAGAGCGCCTGTATCGTCGGACTTCGAATAGATCTGGACCCCGTCTAGCGCGTACGCCGCCTTGATCAGGCGAAACGAGCTGCCCATCTCGTTCTTGTGATGGATGATCGCGCGCGAAGCGCCGATTGCGCCGCCCAGGACCGTCTCTTTCAAGAGGTTGAGGCGAGCCTTGGTCCGGAAGATCTGTTCCTTCAGCTCGTTGACGTTCTTCTCGAGACCGCGCAGGCGCACCGTATACGCGCCCGAGTCGGCGCCACCTGTCGCCGCCGCTGCCCCGCCGTTGTCAGCCGGCGCAGGCGGGCCACCCGAGGCCGGCGGAGCCGCCGCGGGAGCGGACGCCGGGGCCGCCGCCGGAGCGGACGCCGGGCTCGCCGCCGGAGCGGGCGCGGGCGCCGCCGCCTCGGCCCGCGTCGTCGCGTTCGCCGCCAACGTGATCACCACAACCCCCAGGGCGCGGTACGCCCCACGCGAAAAACCGGTCCGCAACGATGTCATGTCGTAACTCCGTCAGGCGTTGAATGGGCGTATAGGGAGACCCGAAGGCGCGGAGCAGCGTTGAAGCCGCTTTTCTATATCAGGGCTTGCAAATCCCGTCAATCTTCCGACGCTCCGCGATCGCTGATGGCCGGCAGTTCCGACCAGGGCGGTCCCACGGTTTTCTCCCCTTCGACCCCTTTTGCCCCGTTTTTGCCGACCGCGCGAGAAACCTGCCCACCATGGGCCGGCGCCCCGCGGCCATGGTGCAACCTAAGTCTCAGGCCCGGGCCGCCAAGCGGAAGAGCTGGCTGCATTTGCCTTGGAGCTCGGCTCGGCGGACGTTTCCGCCCGCCGGGGTAGCGCCCGCCAGACCGCTTCCAGCAACGCGGGTATTCCTTCGCCGGTGGCGGCGCTGATGGCGTGCACCTCGATCCCGCGCCGCAGGAACGGCCGCTTCAAAGTCGTCAGCCGCTTCCGTACGTCGGGCAGGTCGATCTTGTTGAACACGACGATCTGCCGGCGGGTGGCCAGGGCCGCGTCGTACAGGGCCAGCTCGCGGTTGGTGCCGTCGAAGTCGCGCAACGGCGTGCGGTCGGTCCCCTCCGCGGCACTCGGATCCAGGAGGTGGACCAGCAGGCGGGTGCGCTCGAGGTGTCGCAGGAAACGGTCCCCCAGCCCGGCGCCGGCGTGCGCCCCTTCGATGAGGCCCGGGATGTCCGCCACCACGAAGCTGCGTTCGTCGGACAGTCCCACGGTTCCAAGATTGGGGACCAAGGTGGTGAACGGGTAGTCGGCGATCTTCGGCCGCGCCGCGGAGATCCGCGCGATCAACGAGGATTTCCCGACGTTCGGGAACCCCAGTAGCCCCACGTCGGCCAGCAGCTTCAGCTCGAGGCGGATGGTCCGCTCTTCACCGGGCGTGCCGGGCTCCGCGCGCCGGGGTGCTCGGTCGGTCGAGGTCGCGAAGTGGATGTTTCCGCGGCCGCCGCGACCGCCCTTGGCGGCCACGAACCTTTGTCCGTGCGCCTGCAGGTCGCAGAGCAGCTCGCCGGTCCCGTCGTCGAAGACCTGGGTGCCCGGCGGGACGCGCAAGACGATGTCCTCACCGCCCCGGCCGTAGCGGTCCTTGTTGGCGCCCGACTGACCGGACGGCGCCATGAACTCGCTCTTGTAGCGGAAGTCGAGCAGGGTCGAGAGCCCCTCGTCGACCTCCAACACGACGCTGCCGCCGTCGCCGCCGTCGCCGCCCGAGGGTCCGCCCTTGGGGACGAACTTCTCCCGGCGGAACGCGACCGCGCCGTTGCCGCCCGCGCCGGCCTGCACGCGGATCGCGACCTGATCGATGAAATGCACGCCGCCCGCCTGGCGCGCCCGCCCCGCCGACGCGGGTTAGGCGCTGAGCTGCGCGCCTTCGACGATGCTGACGATCGTGCGCGGGCCCGACTTGGCGTACTTGACGGTGCCGTTCTTCAGCGCGAACAGCGTGAAGTCACGACCCATCCCGACGTTCGGGCCGGGGTGCACGACCGTGCCCACCTGCCGGACCAGGATGTTGCCGGCCAGAACTTCCTGGCCCGCGTGTCGCTTGATCCCGCGTCGCTGCGAGTTCGAATCGCGGCCGTTGCGGGAGCTTCCTTGACCTTTTTTGTGCGCCATCGGCTTAAGCCTTTGCCCGAATCGAGGTGATCTTCAGCGCCGTGAACGGCTGCCGGTGACCGGCCTTGCGGCGGTAGCTCTTGCGGCGCTTGTACTTGAAGATGATGATCTTCTTGTTCAGGCCCTGCTCGACGATCTCCGCCTCGACGGTGATGCCGCCGACGGTGGGCTTGCCGACCTGGACCCCGCCCGCGTCGTCCGCGAACAGCAACGGGTCGAAGACCACCTTGGTGCCCGCCGGACCGGCGAGCTTCTCGACGCGCAGGGTTTCCCCCTCCGCGACGCGGTACTGTTTTCCACCTGACGCAATGACGGCGTACATCTGACTTGGGCCTCCCGGAAGCGGCGTAGTTTAGAGAGCGGCGTCCCCGTGTCAAGCACGGAGAGGGCCATGGTCAGCCAAGGAGCTTTTTCAGGATCTCGTTCACGGCCTTGGGATTCCCCTTCCCGCCGGTCTCTTTCATGACGGCGCCGACGAAAAAACCCATCAGCTTGGGGTTGCCGCGAAACCGGGCAACTCCCTCGGGATTCGCGGCGATCACGCGGCGGCAGGCCTCTTCCAGCGCGCCGCCGTCGGATACCTGGGCCAGGCCCTCGGCCGCGACGATCTCCTTCGCCCGGCGCCGATCGGTCCACATCTTGGCGAAGACGTCTTTGGCCAACTTACCCGACAAGGTGTCGTCCTCGACCAGCGTGACCAGCTCGGCCAGCGCGCTGGCGGGTACCGGAACGTCGCCGTCGCCCAGCCGGCGCGGGTCGCCGACCCGGCCCAGCACCTCGTTGATGACCCAGTTGGCGGCGCGCTTGGCGGGCGCCCCGGCGGCCACGACCGCGTCGAAGTAGTCGGCGATCTCGCGCTCTGCGGCCAGCACGCCAGCGTCCTGCGCCGAAAGGCCGGCCGGACCCGAGTAGCGATCGAACCGGTCCTCGGGCAGCTCCGGCAGCGAGGCGCGCAGCTTGCCCTGCTGCTCTTCGCTGACCACCAGCGGCGGCAGATCCGGCTCGGGGAAATAGCGGTAGTCGTGGGCCTGCTCTTTCGAGCGCATGGCCTGCGTCACCCCGCGCGACGCGTCCCACAGGCGCGTCTCTTGGATGATGCGCTCGCCGCGATCCAGCAGCGTCGCCTGCCGCTTGACCTCGTGCTCGATGGCGTCGCGCACGTTCTTGAACGAGTTCATGTTCTTGATCTCGGTCTTCGTGCCGTAGGTCGTCGTGCCGCGGGGCCGCAGCGACACGTTGGCGTCGCAGCGCAGCGAGCCCTCTTCCATGTTGCCGTCGCCGATGCCCAGGTAGCGAACCAGCGTCCGCACGGCGCGCACGTACTCGGCCGCTTCTTCGGCCGAGCGCACATCGGGCTCGCTGACGATCTCGCACAGCGGGACACCGGCCCGGTTGTAGTCGACGAAGCTGACGCCGGCCGCGGCATGCAGATTCTTGCCGGCGTCCTCTTCCATGTGGATGCGCACGAGGCGGATGGATCGCGCCTCGCCGCGCAGGCGGAACTTGATGGCGCCACCCTCGCAGATGGGCTCGTCGAACTGCGAGATCTGAAATCCCTTTGGCAGGTCGGGATAGAAGTAGTGCTTGCGCGCGAACCGGCAGCGCGTGCGGATGTGGCAGCCGGCGGCCATCCCCAGGCGCACGGCCGATTCGACCGCCTGCCGGTTCAGCACCGGCAGCGTCCCCGGCATGCCCAGGCAGACGGGATCCGTCGACGCGTTCGGGTCGGCGCCGAACGCCGCCGACGACCACGAAAAGATCTTCGATTGGGTGGCCAGCTGGACGTGCACCTCCAGCCCGATCACCACCTCCCAGTCCGTCGCCATTTACGCGACCTCCGGCGGAAGGCGCTTGTGCCAATCGGTCGCGGCCTCGTACGCGCCGGCGACGCGGAAGCAGATCTCTTCGCCCAACGCGGGGCCGATGGTCTGCAGCCCGATCGGCAGACCCGCCTTGGTAAAGCCGCACGGCTGGGAGATCGCGGGGATGCCGGCCAGATCCGGGGCCACGGTGAAGATGTCTGCCAGGTACATCTGCAGCGGGTCAGCCATGCGCTCACCCAACTTGAACGCCGGCACAGGCGAGGTGGGGGTGACGATGGCGTCGCACTGGGCGAAAGCCGCCGCGAAGTCGTCGGCGATCTTTCGGCGCGCCCGCAGCGCCTTGCCGTAGTAGGCCTCGTAGTAGCCGGCGCGCAGCACGTAGGCGCCCAGCATGATCCGCCGCTTCGGCTCGGCGCCGAAGCCCTCGCCGCGCGTGCGGGTGTAGAGCTCTTCGAGCGACCGCGCCTCGCCGGTGCGGTACCCGTACTTGACGCCGTCGTAGCGCGCCAGGTTCGACGACGCCTCGGCCGTGCAGACGAGGTAGTAGGTGGCGATCGCGTATTTGGTGTTGGGCAGCGACACCGGCACCACCGTCGCCCCCGCCTTGCCCAGCTCTTCGATCGCGGCGCGCACGGCTGCCTCGACCTCGGCGTCCATGCCGGGCTGGAAGTACTCCGCCGGCATGCCGAGGCGGACGCCCTTCAGCGGCGATCCACTTTGGCGCCCGGCGCGCGCCGCCTGCCGGTACGCGCCGACGGGTGCGGGGATAGACGTCGCGTCCAGCGGATCCGGGCCGGCCATGACCTCCAGCAGCGCCGCCGCGTCCTCGACCGTCCGGCCGAACGGCCCCGGGTGGTCCAGCGACGAGGCAAAGGCGATCACGCCATACCGCGAGACGCGGCCGTAGGTCGGCTTCATGCCCACGATCCCGCACAGCGACGCCGGCTGGCGAATCGACCCGCCGGTGTCGGTGCCGATCGCGCCCGCGCACAGCGAGGCGGCAACCGCGGCCGCCGAGCCCCCCGACGAGCCGCCCGGCACGTGGGCCGTCGACCACGGGTTGCGCGTGGGCTTGACGGAGCTGTTCTCCGTCGAAGAGCCCATCGCGAACTCGTCCATGTTCAATTTGCCCAGCGCGACGGCGCCGGCGGCGGCCAGGCGCGCGGTCACCGTCGATTCATACGGGGGGACGAAGCCCCGCAGGATCTTCGACGCGCAGGTCGTTTCGACCCCTTTCGTGCAGAAGATGTCCTTGATTCCCAGCGGCACGCCCGCCAGCGGCCCCGGATCGTGTCCGGCCTTCACGCCGGCGTCGACGGCGTCGGCGCTGCGCCGCGCCCCTTCGGCGTCGACCAGCAGGTAGCACCCGAGGCCGCCGTCCAGGCGCGCCACGCGGTCCAGGAACTGCTCGGTGACCTCGCGCGCCCGCAGCTTGCCCGACCGAACCGCCTCGGCGATGGCCAGCGCAGACGCCCCACGCGCCTCCATCAGAGGTCCTCCTCGGCTGCGCCTCCGCCCGGCCCTGGGACGATGCGCGGCACCTGGAAGAAGCTGTCCTCGCGCCGGGGCGCGTTGGCCAGCGCCGCGTCGACGGGCAGCGAGGGCGCGACGCGGTCGTCACGCAGGGGGCAGTCGAAGGGGACGGCGTGGGTCATGGGTTCGACACCCGTGGTGTCGAGCTCACGCAGAGCGTCGACGTAGGTCAAAATCGCGCCCAAGTCGCCCGTCATGCGCGCGACCTCCTGCTCGGACAGCGCCAACCGGGCCAGCAACGCCAGCTCCCGCACTTCGTCGGGGGTGATCCTGGACATGGAGGCGCTCTACATACCATGCGCCTGCCGAATTGGCGTGTTGCGGGGGGTAACGTTATAGTGTTGAGTCCGGTTCGACGCCCATGCCCTGTTCCCGCGCCGATCTCCGTGCCTTGTCGGCTGCCCTGGTGGCGGCGGTGGCCGTGGCATGCGGCTGCGACGCAGGCACCCGTCCGCCGGAAGCTGCCGCGCGGGTGACGGTCCCCTCCGCCGAGCTTTCGATCCGCTTCGACGTGGCCGAGGGACGCCGCCCGTCGGTGTCCGTGCTGGGATTCCGGGCCTCGGCGGCCGGTCCGAACGCGCCGGACGTGCTGGGGTTGGTCGATCCGCTGTGGACCGCCGCGCCCGACCAGGGCTGCGCGCTACACGACGTGGATCGGGCCGCCAGCGCGCTGGAAGCCCGGGGCGAATCCGTCGATCTCGAAGAGCTTTCGGGCGTGGGCGTCGGCTTCGGACCGGGCGAACCGCTGGTCCGACCTTTCCCGCGCGTTTTTCCCGACGTGGCGGGGGTGGTGGGCGGGGTCGTCGCCGAGTCGACCCCGCAGGGGCTGGGCGCCATGCCCGAACGGCTGAACGTGTACGGGGCCGAGTCGGAGCTGCCGGTTGCGGAGCTGGCGGTGCCTGCCCTGCCGCGCCTGGTGGCCGCCAACGGTACGGCGCCCGTCGCCGGCATGCGTATCGACGTCACCGAGGGCTTGACGCTGTCGCTGGCCAACGCCGCCGGCGCCCTGGTCGAGCTGCGCCCCTTCGGGGCGACAGTCGCGGTCATCTGCACCGTACCGCCCAACGCGAGCGAGGCGCAGGTCGGTGTTCCCCGGGCGCTGCTGGTCCACTTGCCCCGTGTTCATGGGCGCACCCGCGGCGTTCCGGTGTCGATCGAGGTCGCCCGTCGCCTGCGCGCCCGCGAACCGCTGACCGCCAGCGGCGCGCGCGTGTCCGTGGAGGTCCGCTGGGCGATGGCCGCGGAGCTGCAGCCGTGAGCCCCGGTCCCGTTCGTCGCGACACCCGCCTTCACGCCCGCGTCCCGCTGGAAATCGTGGTGACCATCTCCGACGTGGCGAAGCGGGTCCGCAAGCCCATCCGGTTGTCGTCGGTGGATTTGTCCGGGGGCGGCGCGTTCCTGCGCGCCGACGTGCTGTTCGAGGTCGGTGAGGTGCTGCTGGTCCAGTTCCAGCTGCCGGACGGGCATCAGATTCGCGGTCAGGGGCGCGTCGTCCGGGTCTCCCGCGGCGGACCCAAAGAACGCCCGGCTGGCATGGGCATCGAATTCGTCGACCTGCCGGCGGAAGATCGCGCGGCCATCGAAGCGCGATCGTCTTAGCGAGACATTTCAGAGAACCGCAAGAGAACTGAGAGAAGCCGATGGCCGAGACCCTGGAAGAGCTGACGTACGACTACGAAGACGAGGGGACGCTGGTCCGCAAAGAGCTGGATCGCGCCGTTTTGACCAAGGGTAGCTGGGCGACGATCATGTTTCTTTTCCAAGAGCTCGACCGCGCCAAGGGAAAGTTTCGGCCGCCCAAGATGGCCATCGTCCGGTTCAAGAAGGCCAAGGGGTCGTACCGGAAGCAGTCGTCGTTCAACATTTCGAACGAGAAGCAGGCCAGGCAAATCGCCGAGGTGTTCGAGCGCTGGTATCCCAAAATGGCCGAAGTCGCGGCGGCCGCCGGAGACGACGAAGAGACTGACGCCGGCGACGACGGCGCAGCCGCGGACGAAACCGACTGAATACCGTCGTCCTATTCGTGAACCCGCGCTCGCGCGCGAACCGGCGCAACCCGCGCATCGCCTCGGAGTTCCAGGCCTTGCTGGGCAGCGACGGCCGCGTCGTGGCGGCCATGACCCTGGAAGAGCTGGACCAGGCGACGGCCGCGCTGGCCGAGCAGGCGCCGGGGGTCATCGGCGTGCACGGCGGTGACGGCACCCTGCACAAGCTGGTGACGTCGCTGGGTCGCGCGTTCGGTGAACGGCCCATCCCGCCGATCGCGATCCTGGGCGGTGGCACGATGAACGTGGTCGCCGCGTCGCTGGGCATCCGGGAGCGCGCCATTCCTTTCGTGCGGCAGCTGGTCGAGAGCGCCCGCGGTGGCGCCACCTTCCAGACCTTGCGGCGCCGCTGCCTTCGGGTGAGCGATCATCTCGGCTTCATCTTCGGCAACGGTCTCATGGCCAACTTCCTGGGCGAGTACTACGGGACCGGTAAGTACGGGCCGGCGCGCGCCGCCTGGTTGTTGCTGCGGGCGTGCGGGTCGGCGTTGATTGGCGGGCCCTTCGTCAAGAAGCTGTTCAAGCGATTCGAGGGGACACTGGAGCTGGACGGCCAGCTCCTCGAGCGGACCTCGTTCGTCGGCGTGGGCGCGGCGACGGTGCGGGAGGTGGGCCTGGGGTTCAAGCTCAATCACCGCGCCGACGATGACCCGGAGCGGTTCGGATTCTTGGCCATCCACGCCCGTCCCATCGCCATCATCCCGGATTTCATTTCCGTGCACCGGGGCAAGGGCGTCGCCCCCAGCCGGGCCATGAGCGCCGTCGCATCCACACTGCGAGTGACGCCGAAAGGTGGAACGATGTCGTACACCATCGACGGTGACCTCTACCGTGCTCACGGACCGCTCGACATTTCAATCGGGCCGGCCATCCACTTCGTTCGACCGGCCGGTGCGTTGATCGTGGGGTCACGCGGCGATACCATGGCGGGCCCGCCATGAGCTCGTCGTTTCCAATGGACGGCATGCGCGTCCGGTTCGCCGGCGATTCCAACGTCGGGATGAAGCGCGCCCACAACGAAGACGCCTTCTATCTGCCCGAGACCGAACGGCTGGCAATCGTCGCCGACGGCATGGGTGGCCACGCCTCGGGCGAGGTGGCCAGCCGCATGGCGGTCGACACCATCGTGGGCTTCTTCAAGGCGACGCAGGACGACCAGCAGCTGACCTGGCCGTTCAAGATGGACCACGGCAACCGCTGGGAGACCAATCGGATGGTCACCGCGATCAAGCTGGCCAACCTCAAGATCCACGAGCAGGCGCAGAAGGACCCGCGCTGCCACGGGATGGGAACCACGGTCGTCTCGACGCTGTTCGTCGATCGGGCGCTCATCATCGGGCACGTGGGCGACAGTCGCCTCTACCGGCGGCGCGACGGGTTCTTCAAGCAGCTGACCGAGGACCACTCGCTGCTCAACGACTACATCAAGATGAAGAACCTGACGGCGGACGAAATCGCGTCGTTCCCGCACAAGAACGTCATCGTGCGCGCGCTGGGCATGAAGGACACCGTCCAGGTCGACGTTCACGTCGAGCAGCCCCAGCTGGGCGACCTTTATCTGCTGTGCTCGGACGGGCTCTCCGGCATGATCAAGGACGAGGACATCTCGGCGATCGCCGACGCCGAACAGGACCTGGACGCGCTCTGCGAGAAATTGATCGGCGAGGCCAATCGAAACGGCGGCGCCGACAACATCACCGTGGTCGCCGTCCGCGTCGAGCCAGCCTAGCGGCGGCCTCCGGGGTTGCGTCGGGCTCCACTCGCTCGGTTCACTTTGCGGGCGGAGGGGGACGGGCAGCTCCTCGGCCTACGTACCCAAGGGGTTGGAAGCGGGCCGCGGAACAACAGAGCCGCGGCCCTCAACTTCGGCCGAGAAGCTCCCCGTCCCCCTCCGCTCGCGCGTTCCACCTCGGCTCCGCTCCGCCAGGCCCAGAGCCGAGTTTCGCGCGGAGCGTAGCGCTGGTCTTCTCGCCCCCGCCGAAGAGTTGAGTGAGCGAAGCGGTCAGGCGGCCGGGACCAGGCCGGTGGGGGTCGCGACGGCGTCGATGACGTCGCCCGCCGCCACGGTGCCCGACCAGACGACCGCCCGGCGCACCCGCGCCCCCGCGGCGACCTGCGCGCCGGCGTCGACGACAGCGTCGGGGCCGACCTCCGCGCCGGCGGCGATCTCTGCGCCGGGGCCGATGCGCACCGGTCCGACGATGCGCGCGCCCGCAGAGACGCGCGCCTCGGGATCGATGCCCGCCAGCGCGCCGGGGGCATCGCGCAGCAGCGCTGGATCGCGCAGCAGCGCCAGATTGCCGGCCAGATAGCGCTGGGGCGTCGAGTGCTCTGCGAAGTAGCCTGCCAGGGTGACGGCGCGGATGGTCTCGCCGTCGCGCAGTGCCGGGATGTACGCGTCGCGGATGAGATCCGAAAAGATCGGACGCAGGCGGGCGCGCAGGGCGGGCCCCAGCACCTGAACGCCGGTGAACATCCGCAACTTGACGGGTCCGTCGGCGGGGCGGGGCGATTGCGCCTCGAGGATGCTGACCACCCGCCCCGTCGCGTCCACGCCGATTGCGCCCCAGCGCTGGGGATCGGGATCGTCTCGGAGCAGCATCGTCGCGGCGACGCCGTCCGCATGCGCGGCCACGAACGCGGGAAGGTCCAGGTCGGCGACGACCTTGGCGTTCATGACCAGCACCGCGCCCGGTCCCAGCAGCGCCGCGGCGTTCGCCACGCCGCCGCCGGTTCCCAGAAGGTCAGCTTCGACGGCGTATTCGACCGCCAGTTCGCCGGCCGCCGAGCGCCAGCTTTCGCCCACCGCCGCACGGACGAGGTCGCCCCGATGGAAAACGTTCACGACCGCGCGACGCGCGCCGGCGCGGGCCGCCGCGTGTAAGCCGAAGGTGATGGCGGGATGGCCGCAGATCGGGACCAGAGGTTTGGGAAGCGCCAGGCCCAGCGCGCCGAGCCGGGTCGACCGGCCCGCCGCCAGCAGCATGACTGACGTCTTCAGACGCGCCCTCTTGGCATGGAGTCATGGTATGCGATCGGCATGAAGATTTGCGTGATCGGGACTGGTTATGTCGGGCTGGTGGCGGGGGCAGGGTTCGCTGACATGGGCAACGATGTGGTCTGCTGCGACGTCGACGCGCAGAAGATCGAAGGCCTCAAGCGGGGCGTGATGCCCATCTACGAGCCCGGCCTCGACAAGTTGGTCACCAACAACGCCGCCGAGGGGCGCCTCACGTTCACGACCGACGTCGGCAGCGGCGTCGCCGGCGCCGAGGTGGTGCTGCTGGCCGTCGGAACGCCCCCCGGCCCAGACGGATCGGCCGACCTGTCGTACATCATGAAGGCCGCAGCAGACGTGGCCGACGCGCTGACGGGTTGGGCGGTCATCGTGACCAAGTCCACCGTCCCCGTCGGCACCGGCGACAAGATCGAGGCGACGATCGGCAAGCGGACCAAGCACGAGTTCGCCGTCGCCTCGAACCCCGAGTTCCTGAAAGAAGGGGACGCGCTCTCGGACTTCATGAAGCCGGACCGCGTCGTCGTCGGGACCAGCGACAAGCGCGCCATCGAGACGCTGAAGGCGCTCTACGCGCCTTTCACGCGCACGAACGATCGCATGCTGGTGATGGACCGCCGCTCGGCCGAGCTCACCAAATATGCGGCGAACTCGATGCTGGCCACCCGCATCTCGTTCATGAACGACCTGGCGAATCTCTGCGAGGTTCTGGGCGCCGACATCGAGCTGGTGCGCAAGGGCATGGGCTCGGACGGCCGGATCGGGCCCAAGTTCCTGTTCGCCGGCCCGGGTTTCGGCGGCAGCTGCTTCCCCAAGGATCTGCGCGCGGCCATCAGCACCGGCCGTGAGGTCGGCTACAAGCTGGAGGTGTTGGACGCCGTCGTGGCGGTCAACGAGCGGCAGAAGCGCCGCCTGGGCGAAAAGGTGACGACGCACTTCGGCGGCAACCTGAAAGGGAAGAAGATCGCGGTCTGGGGACTGGCGTTCAAACCGGGCACCGACGACATCCGCGAGGCGCCGGCGCTGGTGCTGATCGACCAACTCCTGTCGGCGGGTGCGACGATCTGTGCCACCGACCCGGTGGCCATCGGCGCGGTCCGCAAGCAGCTGGGCGATCGCATCACCTACGAAGAGGCGCACTACGAGTGCGCACGTGGCGCCGACGCGCTGGTGCTGGTCACCGAATGGCACGAGTTCCGGCGGCCTTCGTTCGAGCGGTTGAAGTCGCTGCTGAACCAGCCCGTCATCTTCGACGGACGCAACGTGTGGGATCCAGCCGAGCTACGCGCGGCCGGGTTCAAGTACTACGGCATCGGGCGCGGCAAAGACGCGTAGGCGCGCGCCCCGGCGCCGGTGTGACCGGCGCTGGCGCTCGTGCGGCTGACCGCGGTCACACGGGGCGACGCGTAGCCGGATCAGGCGCCCCGCGCCGCCAGGGGGACGGCGATGGGCGCCCCCCACGACGGGCCGGTGCTGGCCGAGGCCGGCTTGCCCGACTCCACGAGCTGCGCCTGCGGGCGTCGTGCGTGGGTCGACTGGTAGCGGCCCACCACGATGGTGACCCGGTCGGGGTAGAGAAAAAGCGCGCCAGATAGCCCCACCGATTCGGGCGGCATGGCGTACGACTGGCCGTCGTGAACGACCAGACCGCGCGGGCCCACCAGAACGGGGAAGCGCAGCGCCAAGTCGTTCGGTTCGACCTTGAGCGGCCGCAAGCGTTGGCGCTCTTCGGCCAGCAGCACCCAGGCCGAGCGCCCGCCCGATTCCGTTTGGGGCTGTTCGTTTTCCTTCCGAATCCAGGCCGAAAGCTGGCGGGCAACGTCGGCTTCGTCGGTGAAGATGCTGTCCTTGAAGAAGCCGAGCTTCAGCCAGTTGCCGAGGTTCGTCCCGGGGCCGCGATCCGGGCCGCGCCGCGCCCGAACTTCGACCCCCAGGCCCAGCTGCAGCGCCACGTAAGCGAACACGGGGTCCCATTCGGTGACCTTGCCGTCTTTGTCGGCCGCGACACCAAGCGGCCGGACCCGGTCGAATGCCGCCAACAAAGGCACGCCGCCCATGAC
Organism: uncultured Pseudomonadota bacterium; assembly: GCA_963737345.1. GTDB lineage: Bacteria > Myxococcota_A > Polyangia > Fen-1088 > Fen-1088 > JADGRB01. The sequence continues at coordinate 346,080 of CAVTSM010000005.1, forward strand.
GCCATAGTGGGCGACCAGCATGCGCGCGCAGGTCTCGACCCCTTGGTCGGGGACCACGCACGCCACCGCGAAGCGCGAGTATTCGAGCCGCGACGCGAACAACGTCACCGATCGCGTGCGACCGTCCTGGAACGTGACGTCGACTTGGCCGAACCCGTGGCGGGCAATCTCACCCGGGACCTTCTCGTGCTCGGTCATCGGGCGACTGCGACGCGGCCGGACACTGGCGATGAGCGAATAAAGCGCACTCTTGCCCCCCTCATACCCGGCCTCTCGGGCCCGGCGGACGATCTCCAGAGATCGCAGATTCGGCTGCCGAAGCAGCGAATCGACGACAAACTGTCGGAATGGCTGAGCTTTCGACGGCCTTCCGACGCTTCGCTTTTTTGAACTAGTTTCTTCGTTCACCCCCCTATGTACGACCAGCCCCCATCCGTGGATACATGGAAGGGGAAGATTTTTTTACCGGTCCCCCGGGCAGGTGGAGCTCAAGCACCCGTCTTGAGGGCCCGCCGCGCCGTCCACCGTTCCAGCGCCAGCTCGATGAGGCGGGTTAGCAGGGCCTTTTGCGGTACCCCCGAGGCTTCCCACATCTTCGGGTACATCGACAGCGCGGTGAAGCCGGGAATCGTGTTCACTTCGTTGACGTAAAGCGCCGGCTGGGCGCCCCCGCGTTCCAGGAAGAAGTCGACCCGCGCCATCCCGGCCAGTTCCAACGTGCGGAATGTCTGAAGCGCCAGCGACTGGACGCGGGCCGTGAGCGCGGCCGGGATGTCGGCAGGAATGCGAAAGCTGGCGCCGTCCGCGTCGACGTACTTGGCCTGATACGAATAAAACCCGTCGGCGTGATGAACCAGGATCTCGCTGGGGACGGAGGCGACCGGATCGTCGTTTCCCAGGACGGCGCATTCAATCTCGCGCGCGTCGACAGCGCGCTCGATGAGCACCTTGCGGTCGAATTGCAGCGCCGCGCGCACGGCCGGCGCCAGCCCGGCCCGGTCGCGCACCCGGGTGACACCCACCGACGAGCCGGCGTTGGACGGCTTCACGAAAACGGGGAATCCAAACGCGGCAGCCGGCCCCAGCGCCGCCTCCGCGTCGCGCGCGAACGCCGCGGCGGTGACCAGCACGAAGTCGACGACCGGAATGCCCGCGTCGCGCAGCAGGCGCTTGGCGACGTCCTTGTCCATGCCGACCGCCGAGCCGAGCACGCCCGCGCCGACATAAGCGACGTCCGCCAGGTCCAGCAGCCCCTGCACGGTGCCGTCCTCGCCGAACGTGCCGTGCAGCACCGGGAACACGACGGTGTCGGTGGTCGCGCCGCCGGCCGCCGGGCCGTGAATCAGCGCTGCCTCCACCCCCACCGGCGGCGCCGCTGGGTCCAGCGCCAGCGCCCGCGGGTCGCCGGTGGCCCCGGCCAACGTCCGTTCGGATTCCAGGCGCCACTGCCCGGCCCGATCCACGCCGACCAGGATGGGCTCGAACCGATCGCGATCCAGCGCCGCCACCACGTTGCGGGCCGACAGGATGGACACCTCGTGCTCTGCCGAGCGCCCGCCGAACAGGATCACCACGCGCGTCTTTGTCACGGCTTACTCTCCTCCATTGCCAGTTGGGCGAACAGGAAGCTCCAGGTGTCGACCGCCTCGGCGATCACCTTGTCGACCGGCTTGCCGGCGCCATGGCCGGCCCGGCTCTGCACCTCCAAGAGGATGGGCCGGTCGCCGCGCTGGGCGGCCTGCAGGCGGGCGGCCATCTTGCGGGCGTGCATCGGATCGACGCGCGTGTCGCTCTCCGCGGTTTGCAGGAACACGGCGGGGTAGGCGACGCCGTCACGCACGTGCTGGTAGGGCGAGTAGGCGGACAACCAGCGGGCGGCGGCGGGATCGTCGGGCGACCCGTACTCGGGAATCCAGAGCGCGCCGATCCGGAACCTGTGGTAGCGGAGCATGTCGAGCAGCGGCACCTTGCACACCACGGCCCGGAACAGGTCCGGGCGCTGGGTCAGCGCGGCGCCCACCAGCAGGCCGCCGTTCGAGCCGCCGGAGATGGCCAGTTCCTGAGGGCGCGTCACCCGGTGATCGACCAGCCAGGTGGCCGCGGCGATGAAGTCGTCGAAGACGTTCTGCTTCTTGTCCAACATACCGGCGCGGTGCCACTCCTCGCCGTACTCGCCGCCGCCGCGCAGGACCGCCAGGGCGAAGGTGCCGCCGCGCTCGAGAAACGGAATCGCCGACGGTGTCCAGGCCGGCAACATGCTGATGGCGAACCCGCCATAACCAGAGAGAACCGTGGGGCGCCTTCCATCCCGCGCCAGGCCTTTGCGGTGCGCCAGGAACAGCGGCAGCCGCGTGCCGTCGCGCGAGGTCACCATCACCCGCTCGACCTCGAAGGCCGAGGCATCGACGGGGGAGGGCAGGGCCCGCCAGACCGTGGGGGGCTGCCCGGCAACGGCGTGGAACACCGTGGTCGGTGCGAAGAACCCGGCGAACCCGAAGTACAGCTCGGCCACATCGCGCGCGCCGGTCAGGCCGGTCAGCGCGCCCAGCCCGGGCAGGGGGACCTCGCCGCGCGGGGTGCCATCGGCGCCGAAAAGGCGCAGCCGCGCAGCCGCGTCGTGCAACGAGGCGACCGCCAACCCACCGTGAAAGTAGACGGCCTGCTCAATCACGTCGTCACCGGCCGGAACGACGTCGCGCCAGTTCGCCCGCTGCGGCGCGTGCGGGTCGACCGCCACGATTCGGCCGCGTGGCGCGCCGCTGGTCGTGAGGACGTACAGGCGATCGTCGCGCACCTCGACCAGGTCGAAGCGCGCCTGCTCGGCGACGGCGACCGGGATGGGTGCCGTGCCGCGGCCAGCCCGGTCCATCAGCCACAGCTCGCTCTTCGACCAACCTTGGCTGACGGCGATCGCGAGCCAGCGCCCGTCGGGCGACAAATCCAGGTTGGGCCAGTCGGTCCGATCGCGGCCGTCGCCGAAGATCTTGGCGTCGCGCGCCGGATCGTCGCCCAGCCGGTGGTGAAAGACCGAACGGTGGTAGGGCTCCTCGCCGGCCGGGACCTCGCCGGCGCGTGGATAGCGCGTGTAGTAGAAGCCCTTGCCGTCGGGCGTCCAGGCCAGCGAACAGGCGCGCGTGCGCACGATGACGTCGGGCAGGTCCTTTCCGGACACCACGTCCCGCACGCGCAGCGTCGACTCTTCGCTGCCGTCTTCACTGATCCCGTAGGCGACCCGCCCGCCGTCGTCGGACGGGAACCACCAGTCGATCGATCGGCTTTCGCCTTGCGCGTGGCTTTCGCCTTGCGCGCGGCTTTCGCCGGGGTGCTCCGTGTTGACGTCGACCAGCGCGCGTTCGGTGCCACGGTCATCGCGGACGTACAGCACCGGTTGGTTCTGGCCACCGTCACGGCGCGTATAGAACAGGCGGCGGCCGTGGCCGTGCGGCCGCGACACCGGCACACCCAGTGAGCCGATCCCGTAAAGCGCGCGAAATCGGTCGGCCAGCGCGGCGCGCCCGGGCACCGCATCCAGATAGCCGCGCGTTCGGGCGGTTTGCGCCTGCGTCCATTGCCGGACCGCCGGCGCATCGCCGTCTTCGAGCCAGGCGAACGGATCGGACGCGCTCACGGTCGACCACAGTAGCAAGGCGAGCGCCCCCGCGCCGATTTTCAATTCAGCCGGCCTTTCAGCGGTCGAGCCCGTGCATGCGGCGCCGCAGCCAAGGAGTCACGGCCGCCAGCGCGCCCGCCGCCACCAGCGACATGACCACGAACATGAAATAGAAGTCTGCCTGACCGCCGAACAGATGGAACAGCTCGCCGCGCGCGACCCGATCGGTGAGCGCCGCCAGCTGCCCCGCGATCAGCTCGGCGATGGCCGTCGACAAGAACCAAACGCCCATCATCAGCGCCGACAACTTCAGCGGAGCCAGCTTGGTCACCAGCGAAAGCCCGATGGGCGAAAGACAGAGCTCGCCGAAGGTGTGGAAAGCGTAGGCCAGCGTCAGCCACCACGCGCTCACGAGGGCGACCTCAGCGCCGCCGTGGTCGCTGCGCCTGGCGCCAGCCACCATGAACATGAACCCAACCGCCAGCAGGATCAGGGCGCCCGTCATCTTGGCGGGCGTGCTGGGCTCGCGCCCGCGACGGCCGAGGCGCGTCCAGGCCGACGCGAAGAACGGGCCGGCCAGGATCAAGACGGCCGGGTTGATCGACTGGAACCAGGACGCGGGCACCACGAACTGACCCAACGCGCGATTCGTCCGCTGCTCGGCGAAGAAGTTCATCGACGAGGCCGCCTGTTCGAACGCGATCCAGAAGGGAATCGTGAAGATCATGATGACCAGGAGCGCCGCCAGGCGATCCCGCTCGTCGCGGGTCAGTGGTCCGGTCGCGTGCGTCTCGACCGCGCGCGCGCGGCTGGGCTGGTCGCCGATGTCGCCCAGGTAGCGGCGCTTGAGGCGCAGGTACAGCGCCAGCCCGCACAGCATCCCCACGCCCGCGCACCCGAAGCCGTAGTGCCAGCCCCAGCGCGGGCTCTCGCCCAGGTACCCGCAGGCCAGCTGACCCAGGAGCGCGCCCACGTTCACGCCCATGTAGAAAATCGTGAAGCCGCCGTCGCGGCGCGGGTCGTGCTCGCCGTAGAGCTGCCCGACCATCGTCGAGGCGTTGACCTTGAAGAAGCCGGTGCCGATCGCGACCAACCCCATACCGAGGAAGAAGGTCGGCGCCGTCGGCACCGCCATGCAGAAGTGGCCGGCCGCGATGATCGCGCCCCCCACGACCATCGATCGATGCGTCCCCCACCAGCGATCCGCGACCACGCCGCCCAGGACCGGCAGCGCGTAGGCGGCGAACCCGTACCAGCCGAACAGGCGGCTGGCGGACGCCGCCGACCAGCCCATCCCGCCGCGCGCGCTGTCGGCGATGAACAGCACCAGGATCGCGCGCATGCCGTAGTACGAGAAGCGCTCCCACATCTCGACCAGGAACAGCAGGAACAGTCCCGGCGGCTGGCCGCGCCGGGTCGGCGCCGGGTCGGTCACGAGGCGGGCGGCGCCAGCGGGTCGACCGGCGCTGGCGTCGCGGCCGGAGGCGACGGGTCAGGTGGGGATGGGGGCGGAGGCGCGGGGGCGCGCGGCGGGGGAGGCAGCGCCGGCGGCAACGTGTTCAGGAAGGCCGCCACCATGCGGTCCACGTCCTCGGGCCTGTTCGCCTCCAGGTCCAGCGACTGCCGCGCGTGCCAGAGCACGTGGCCGTCGTAGGTCGAGACCAACGTCATCGAGACGTAGACTTCGTCACCGGCGAACATCGGATCCTCGTACCCGACGCTGCCGTCGTGGGTGATGACCGGCTCGTCGATGGGTACCACGATGCCGACGTCGATGCCGCCGCCCACGTAGACGGGGCCGCCGCCGCGCGGGCGACCGACCGGGCGGACCCCGCCGCGCCATCCGCCGACGGGCGGCGCGCCGGTCGTGCGCGAGGCGATGGCCGGCGCCGCACCCCGCGCGGGCACGCGCAGGGGCGCCGCCGGTGGGGCGCGGCCCGCCGCCGGCGCGCGGAAGCCGGGCGAAGAGCGCGACGGCGCGGCGCGCCCGCCGCCTCCGCCGCCGCTCTTGCTGCTGGACATGGCCACGATGATCGCGGCGATGATGACCACGATGAAGACGACGGCCAGAACCGTCGCGGCCTGCTTGCCCGGCGTCGTGACCACACCTTTGACGTTGACGTAAAGGACCGCGCCCGCCTGCGTCGCCCATCCGACGCGCGCGGCCAGCTCGGGCGCGATCTGCGCCGGTGTCGCCACCTGACCGGTGACCGCGCCGTCGGCGCTGTTTCCGAACATCACGATGCTACGGGCCAGGCCGCCCACCTCGTCGCCGCCGACCAGCAGGGCGCCGTCGGGCCCGTGAACGCCGTCCCAGGCCGTCGAGAGGTCGACGTCGTAGCCGCGACGGCTCAACCCGGCGGACACCGCCCGCAGCGTCTCGGCCGAGACCTGCTGCCCCAGTGCGGCCGACGCCGCCGGATCGTTGTCGCCGAGCTCGTCCAAGACCAGGAACACGTCCGGCGGCAACACCGCGATTCGCCCGGGCGTGTACGCGCGGGCGGCGAACGCGGGATCGATCTGCGGGGTCACCGTCGTCGCGCACCCGACCCAAGCCAACAGCGCGAGCGGCATCGCGAGGCGATAAAGGAAGCTCACGACCGGACTATATCGCGGGCGTCGGACGCCGCCGCTGGTGTTAGGATGTCGCCGTGATCCGGGTCGCATTGCTGGCCACGGTCCTGGCCGCGGCGGGCACGCCGCTAAAGGTGCAGGTCGACAAGAGCAAGGTCGACCTCAAGGCGCATCGGCTGGAGGTGAAGATGTCTCACCCGGCCGGCAAGGTGAAGGTGCAGGTCTTCGCCGATTCCGAGGCGCCGCTGGCCGACGAGGAACAGGACTTCAGCGGGCGCCCCGCGGGCACCCCGCTGGTCGTGAGTTGGAGCCCGTCCAGCGACGCCCCGGTCGGCCGCATCGAAGTGCGCGCCTACGACGCGCAAGGAAACTGGGTCGGGGTCGAGCTGGCCCCCTGGTTCGTCCCCATCCCGCACGAGGACGTGAACTTCGCGACCGGCTCGGCCGACATTCAGCCCTCCGAAACCCCGAAGCTAGAGGCGGCCTACACCAAGCTCGAGGAGGTGCTGGCCAAGGATCGCGAACATGGCCGCATGCACCCGGGCATCACCCTCTACATCGCCGGCCACACCGACACCGTCGGAAGTGCCTCGAGCAACCTGAAGCTCTCGCAGGACCGCGCCCGGTCAATCGCCGCCTGGTTCCGCAAGCGCGGCGTCAAGCTCCCTGTCGCCTTCGAGGGTTTCGGCGAGACCTCGCCCGAGGTGAAGACCGCCGACAACGTCGACGAGCCCAAGAACCGCCGCGTCGATTACGTCCTTTCCGACGGGCCGCCGACTTATTCAGCCGCCTTCAAGCCAAGCTGGAAGCGGATCCCCTGAACGGGCGCCGGTGACCGGCCGAGCCGAAGTCCGCGGCGGTTTGCTAGATTTTGCGCATCGACGGCGCCGGCCCCATCCACACCGTGTTCCTGCTGTCGCCCGCCAACTTGGGCGGGCAGCGAGCCAGGATGGTCTTCAATCCGGCGGCCACCTTCCCCGTCGCGCGCCAGCTCCATTGTGGCCAAGGCGCCACCATTCGCGACGTTTTCAGCTTCGTGAGCGGCCTCTATTTCCGAGGCAAGGCCACGTACGCGCAGGCGTTTGAACGACCGCCGGCCGAGGACCTGGGCGCGTTGGTCATCTGCCCGGGCGAGGGGCTTCGTCTGTTGAACGAAACGGTCACGGTAGAGCGACTTCGTGGGTGGGCCGAAGTCGCCGTCGACGAAGACAACCGCGACTTCACCGCGCCGTTGATCGAAGACGCAGCCGCCCTGGAACGCGCCTACGGTGCGACGACCCGGTTCGTTCTGCTGGGCAGCGTGGCGTCCGACAAATACGTCCGCCCGCTGACTCACGTCTTCGGCGACCACCTCTGGTTCCCGTCCGCGTTCGTCGGCCGCGGCGACATGAGTCGCGGCGCCCTCATGTTGAAGGCCGCCCGCGCCGCCGAAGAGCTGGAGTACCTTCCCGTGGAACAAAGCGTCCGTCGCAGCCGGCGGTGAAGGCCCGAGAAGCGAAGCGAGCCGACACGTGCGCGTCGTCGCTGCCAGCTCCGTCTATCGTGGACCGGCTACCCGAGCGGCTGGGCGAGTCCGATGAGAATTCCTTCGGGACCACGGACGTAGCAGAGCCGGTAGATGTCTTCGTAGTTGACGACTTCATCGACGACCGTTGCGCCGAGCTTCCTGAGCCGCGCGACGGTGTCGTCGATGTCGTCGACCGCGAACATGACCCGCAGGTATCCCAACGAGTTCACAGGGGCTGTCCGGTGATCGGACGCGATAGCGGGCGCGTCGAAGCGCGAGAGCTCGATACGGCCGTGGCCATCGGGCGTGCGCATCATGGCGATCTCGACGCGCTGGCCGTGCAGCCCGGTGACCCGGCCGGCCCATTCCCCTTCGACCGGCATCCGGCCTTCGAGCACCAGGCCAAGCTCCGTAAAAAATGTGATGGCGACATCCAGGTCTTCCACCACGATGCCGACGTTATCCATACGCCTGACTGTCACGACGCCTCCGTGGCGGTAGTAGAGACGCGGATTTTCAGTGAGGCATCGAGTACGGTCGGACTCACAGCGTCGACTGTAGCGCATCCATCGTCAGCGGGTTAACCGACCTGCCGTTCAGCAGCGAACGCCGAGGTCGCGTTCGAGCGTATGCTCGCGAGGAGCCGCGGCTTAGCCCCTGGCGTCGCGGCGCGAGCGAAGTTCTGCGCGCACCGCGTGATGTTCGGCTGCTGCAACGGCTTGTTACGCCTCAGACCGGTGCGAATGCATCGGGCGAGGACTTGAACACCTCGCGAAGTCGGTGAGTGATGACTTCATCGTCGGGAATCACGGCCCAATACTGGCGGTCAGCCGTGTCCTCATCCAACGACGGAGCCACCTCCAACACTCGGCCAGCGGGAGCCAGCGCGAAGAACTCGAAGCCCCGCATCGCTGCGCGAATCTCATCTTGGGACAGCAGTTCGAGAGCGTGGTGGACGCCTCCATTCATCACGAGTCCGTGGACACGCAGCAGAGCTGCCAGCGCGAGGTCCCCTTCGCGTGGTACTGCGCCACCACATTCAAGGGCGGCTCGGTTCCAAACGCGGGCTTCGACGGAAAGGTCCATGGCGAGGATGTCCGGCTAACGTCCTGCCGTTCAGCAACGAACGCCAAGGCGCGTTCGAGCGTAACACGGCCGCGAGGAGCGGCGGGAGTAGCCCGCGGCGTCGCGGCACGAGACCGCCTCCGAGCGGATACGCGTGGCGTTCGGCTCCTGCAACGGCCGGTTGGCAGCACTCACGCGGCTGGATCGGTCTTGCTCCATTTTGGCAACCCGCAGTGCAGGCAGCGCGAAGCGAATGGATTCTTCCGGACGCGGGACCAGAAAAAGCGGCTTCTGCACCTGGGACAACGCCAAAGAACGCTAACGATGCTGGTCGTCTGAAAGACTAGGAGCCAGACGACGAGCAAGAAGACCGGCGGGCGCGGGCTCAAGGGGTAGGCAAGCCACCCAAAAAGAAGGAACCAGGACACTGAGGTCCAGGCAGCGTAGGACCTCCAACTGGCCGCGTACGGCCTTTCCACAGCTGAGACACTCATCGACCTGTGCAACCCGCTTGTCTGTCCAACGTCGTGGCGTTAACCCGCGGGCCGAAGGCCCGTCGGGTTCAACGCCGGGTTCGACGGCGGAACCTCGCGCACCTGCAAGCATCGCCGTTTGACAAGGGCCTTGGCTGCCTTGGCCAGATCTCCCTTGGTCTCATCTGGTCTGAGTTCGCCGCTCTCCAACAACTCGACGTCGGCCATGATGGTCTCGGCAAGGAGTGACCGAGCACGTGGAGCAAGGCGTTCAAAGTCCTGCTGCTCGCGCGCGGTACCGTGTGCCGCTCGACTGCGGAGCTCGTAGATTCGCTTCAAATCGCTATCGACCTCCTCTTCGAGTCTCGACGACAAGAGCGTCGCACCGTGGAGACAGAACTTGTAGGTCGACTCACCGGGATCTGGGACGAGCAATGACTCGAGCCCGATCGCGGCTTCGAGGAGCGAATCACGGGCGGTTGGAGACGTGTGTGACCTGCCCAAGAGCCACATGATCGACTCGAGTTCCGGCGCGACCGACATCAGCTTGTCCACGCGCTGAAGCAGCTTGGAAGCCTCGCGGACGACACTCTCATCGAGCCTGATGATGCTTCGGGCACCATTTCGAAACGTGGTCGTGTCTTGGCGTCGAATGGTCGGTCCCTTCCAACCGCTCGGCGAGCGCAGGATGACTCCACCTTCACCGAAGGTCAGGACCGAATTGGCGGCGATCATCAGGGCCCACTTCACGAAGTCAATCTCACGGGTAACTGCCTGGATCGCAGTGCCGTCGGCCGCCGCGGTCGCGAGCACTCCCTCTAAATTGATTTCAAGCAGGCCCGGACTTGCCCAAGTCGACGGATCATCGTCCACGTATTCGTGATGATACCGGGTCAAAAAAAGACACCGCTCGTCGAGCGACCAGGAGCGAAGGGCGACGCCGGGCCTTAGCGTCACGGACAGGTTATCGGGGACGTGGGCCAAACTGAGAGGGCACAGCGCCTTTACGGAACGACGCTCCGAGCAAACGGTCCGGGCCACATCAAGAGCCGCCGCTTCCGCATCAGCCGGATCGACCTCCCAGGGAGCGTAAGTGCCAGAGTCAGCCAACTGACGTGTTGCTGATAGAGAACAAAGGTACAGAAGCGGTACCTGAACGAGGTCAGTCCATGTGAAGTCGGCCCATGCTTCCTTGCCGGGAACTCCCTCCCCGTCCTGGCTGATCTTCTTCGGCAAGGCACCGGTATCCCAGAGATAGTCGATTAGGCGTAACCGTCCGACCGACGACGTCTTACCGCGCCCGTAGCCGACGGGCAGTCTGGCGTGCATGAAGCAGCGAGAAGAGAGACGTCAGTTCTGGTCGGCGCTTGTGGCGCGATTCGAGAAGAGCGGGCGGTCCCGAAGGGAATTCGCGGCCGACGCGGGCGTCGGGCTCGCGATCTTCCAGTACTGGCTCTACAAGCTTCGGCGTGAGCGCACGACGGTCGCCGCCAGCAGGGCCGCTGTCCCAGAGGTCCGTTTGGTACCGGTCACCGTCAAGGCGCGGCCGGTTCCGACTCGGCTCGAGCTCCGTGTCGCCGGCATACGGCTCCGGGTCCCCGTTGGCGCGGACGCCGGATACGTCGCGCAGCTGGCGATGGCGCTCCGCGAGGGGCGTTCGTGCTGACGCTCCCGCCGAGCGTTCGGATCTATCTCGCGATCGGCCAGGTGGACATGCGCCGCGGGCACGATGGGTTGGCGGCCATCGTCCACGGGCAATGGAAGCTCGATCTGTACGGCGGCCATCTCTTTGTCTTCCTCGGCCGCCGCGCCGACCGCTGCAAGATCTTGTTCTGGGATCGGGGCGGCTTCGTCCTCTACTACAAGCGCCTCGAGCGCGGGCGATTTCGCCTGCCACGCGTCGCCGCCGACGCGGTCTCTGTCGCGATCGACGCCACCGAGCTGGCGATGCTGCTCGACGGGATCGACGTCGTCGCGGTGAAGCGGCCCCCAAAATGGGAGCCGACCTCGCTCGCGGCCGCCTCGCCCGCGTAGAAATAGCTGGATCATTCCGATCGCTTGCGCCGCCTCTACAGAAAGGGGATCGACAGGATCGGCGCGGTATGATCAAACATGATCGATGGGGCCGCCGGCCGACGACCACGACTGCGGGTGGAAGACTCGCGCCGCGGACCTCGAAGCGAAGCTCGAGGAGGTGGCCGCCAAGATGGCCGCCATGGAGCGCCGGATCCTGGGGCCGAAGAGCGAGAAGCTTCCGCCGATGGATCGGGAAGTCCGCAAGCAGCGACCGGCAGATCCCGCCGCGACGCGCGCGACCCGACGCAAGAACGCCGAGCTGCGCGCCACCCGCGTCGTAACCGAGGACGTCCCGCACAAGGTGCCGGAGGCGGAGCGCACGTGCCCCAAGTGCGACGGCGCTGACCTTCGGCCCGTCGGTGACGGCAAGGTGTCGATGGTGCTGGACTACGTGCCCGGGTACTTCCGGCGCCGCCAGCACATTCGCGAGACGCTGGCCTGCGTGTGCGGCGATCACATCGTGACGGCGCCCGGTCCTGACCATTCCATCGAGGGTGCGCGCTACGGCGACAGCTTCCGTGCTTTCGTCGTCACCTCCAAGTGCGCCGACGCGATCCCTCTTTACCGGCAGGCCAAGCAGATGAGCCGCCTCGGGATCCCGATCTCGCGCAGCACGCTCACGGACCTGCTGCACCAAGCGGCCCGTCAGCTCGCGCCGCTGTCGAAGCGGCTGCTCGAACTGGTCGCCGCCGCGGAGGTCGTGCAAGCGGACGAGACGTCACTGAAGATGCAGCAGCCGAACAAGCGGGGCTTCGTCTGGACCTTCCTCGCGGAGAAGCTCATTGCGTACGTCTTCTCGAGCAGCCGCAGCGGCGAGACGCCGTCGACGGTCCTGGGGGCGAGCACGGGGACGCTCGTGGTCGACATGTACACCGGGTACAACGAGGTCACCAGCACCGGCGGTCGGACGCGGGCTGCCTGTCTCGCGCACGCGCGGCGCCGCTTCTTCGACGCGCTCTCGTACGCGCCGGAGGCTCGCACCGCGCTCGAACTGATCCGCGACGTGTACGTGGTGGAGCACGACGCAAAGGCCGACGGCGTCGCGCGCACCGACGAGCACACCAACCTCCGCCGAGCGCGTTCGCGGCCAATCATGGACCGCCTGCACAGCTGGCTCGTCGAGCGAAAGGACCAGTACGCGCCGAAGGGCCCCATGGCGAGCGCCGTCCGGTACGCTCTGAACAACTGGGACGAGCTTACCCGCTTCCTCGACGACGCGCGCATTCCGCCCGACAACAATCGCAGCGAGTCGGCGCTTCGAGTCGTGGCTCTCGGTCGCAAGAACCTCCTGTTCGTGGGTCATGAGCAAGCCGGCGCCAACATCGCCGGCCTCTACTCCCTCACCGCCACTTGCGAAGCGAACGGTGTCGAACCCATCGCCTACCTGACCGACGTCCTCGGCCGCGTCGGCTCCCATCCTGCTTCCGCCCTCGACGATCTCCTGCCCCACAAGTGGCGGCCGTCGGGCTGACCACGCCTCGGTCCTCACGCTACCTCGATACCCCGGTCGCCCCCGGTCGTCACGACGTCGCCGGTCGGACGGTTACGATTAGGCGATTCGCCTCGGCGCATTTCGCGGCGGCTCCTCGAACGTCCCAAATCGACGTACGGTAGTTGGGCGACGGAATCGCCGAGGATTCGATCCCCTCGTGGGGCCCGGACGCTCGGCGGTACACATACCGTTCGGTGTTCGTGACTGGTGCTTCGCGAAGTTCTCGAGCGGCACCCAATAGGGCATCGCGAACGAGGGCAGCGAGGTGGCCAACGTCGATCGGCTTTGCCGGACCTAGAGGAATCGTGATCTCACTCATCGTCGCCCGTCCGTCCAACGTTTTGCCGTTCAGCGGTGAACGCCGAACGGATGTGCGATCGTACCACGGCCGCGAGGAGCCGCGGGCGCAGCCCGCGGCGTCGCGGCACTGCCCGCGCTCGGGCGAGCCGCGCGGGCGTTCATCCGCTGCAACGGCTTGTTAGGCGGCGTACCAACTCGGCGCTTCGCGGCTGCCCGACCAGCCCCAGTCACGGAGCATGTCGACAATCTGAGATTCGTCGAACTCGGCATCAGGCGAGTCGTCGAGGCAAGAGTAGCCAAACCCGGCGTCCACCAGTCGCTGCGTGACAGCCTCGATCTCTCGATACGAGGTAACGAGCAGCATTCCGCGCCGAGCACCGAACTCCGCCAAGAGCACCGGCACCGTCAGCCGTTCGCCCGCGAGGTCGACCTCGAACGGAATCTGGACCTTGAGACCGAATCGCGCGGCAATCCGGACCCAGTGCTGCTGGAATGCCGTCATTCTTGTCCGCCTAGTCAGAATGGAACGACCGGCTCACGCCTGGGCGTGGGTTACGTTCGGGCTCGGTAAGAAGTCCAACCGCAGAGCCACAAAGGAGGAGCCGGTCATGATCAAGAGTACACGATTCGTGGGATTGGATGTTCACGGCCAGACCATCGCGGCGGCGATCGGCGACGGGTACGGTAAGGCGCGCAGTCTCGGCCAGTTTCCCAATCGGCCTGAAGCGGTGCGCAGGTTCATCGAGCAACTCGGCGGGCCCGCGGGGCTCAAGATCTGCTACGAGGCCGGTCCGACGGGGTACGCGCTGTACTGGCAGCTCGCGAAGATGGGCGTCGATTGCGAGGTCGTCGCGCCGTCGTTGATCCCGCGCAAGCCGGGCGAGAAGATCAAAACCGACCGGCGCGATGCCGAGAAGCTCGCGCAGTGCCTCCAGAGCGGCACGCTGACCAGCGTCTGGGTCCCCGACGCCGCCCACGAAGCGCTGCGCGACCTGGTTCGCGCGCGAGCCGCCGCCAAGAGCGACGAAAGCCGCGCGAAGCACCGGCTCGTGAAGTACCTGCTTCGAAACGGGCTCCGACATCCCGACGACTGTCGCGCGTGGACGCACCCTTGGTGGCGCTGGGTTCAGGGCATCACCTTCGACCACGACACCCAGCAGGTCACGCTGGCCGACCTCGTCGCCCAGGTCCTCCATCAGCGCGAGCGGCTGGCACGGCTCGACCTGGCGATCGACCGCGCGATCGAATCGGCGCCGCCCGAGAAGAAGGCGGTCATCGATGCGCTGCAGGCGCTGCGGGGCGTCGCCAAGCTCACCGCAGTCACCATCGTCACGGAGGTCGGCACCTTTCAACGGTTCCGCAAGCCGACGGAGCTCATGGGTTACACCGGGCTCGTCCCGTCTGAGTACTCGAGCGGCGCACGAGAAGCCAAGGGCCGAATTACCCGAACCGGCAATGCCCATCTTCGGCACGTGCTCGGCGAGGCAGCCTGGCATGCGCGCCACCGACCCTGGTTGAACGTCCGCCTCAAGAAAACGCTTCCCACCCTGCCGGCGGGCATCTCCGAGATCGCCTGGAAGGCGCAGGAGCGACTGCATCGCAAGTTCACCAAGCTGACCTTCCACCGAAAGCCGCCGGCCAAAGTGGCGACGGCCGTGGCGCGGGAATTCGTCGGCTTCATCTGGGCGATCGGCCGCCTCGCCGAGAGCCACGCCACGAGAGCCGTCGCGTAGCAGGACGACCAACACACCGATGAACCTGAGGATGGCGAGCCGAGCAGCACGGAAAGGAGAATCCTCGAAAATCGTTATGCGGCAACCAACCCGCGATGCCTAGTCCGAGGCAGCTCCCGACGCATCAAAGACTGTGAGGTACGTCGCCGCGCTCCGCGCGTCGACCAACCCTCGAATATCAGCCTGATCAACCGTCGACTCAGCTCGCTCGGCTCGTCATCCCCAGGTTCATCGACAACCTGAAAGGCAACAACGCGACAACTACCACCCGAACGCCCGATTCAAGTTGCGGGGTCGTTCCATATCAACGATACTGGCGTTCAGCGGCGGACGCGAGAGGGAGCGGAGCGACCGACGCGTCCGCCGCCTGCAACGCCGGGTTAGACCGCGCGCAGGGTTACCGCTCCGCCTTGAATCAATGCCTGTGCGCCGGCCAGGATGGGACGCGAACCGCTCCGCGCGACTGCGAGCGTATCGCGGATGTACGTGTTGATACGGCGAGAGACCCTTGTTACCTCGGTGAAGTCCCACTCGGCGAGCGGTGGAAAATGAGGGTAGCTCGGTTCCCATTTCAGCGCCCGTACTTCGGTGTTGTGGTTCGTGTGGCTCGGCGGAAGCGCGCCTTCACGGACGCCCCGAAGACTCAACTGGATGAGGCCCCAGCCTTCGATAGTCTCGCGCCACGGGGTTGCCGCCAAGGCTTTGGGTTTCAGGTCGATGCGACTGATCCGATAGCGACCTCTCATCGACGGGCTGTAGAGCATCAGCTCGACAGACTGGCTTCTCGCACCGTCGAACACTTCCAGGACGTCTTGCAACGTCTTAAACCGCCGAAGTCCCTTTCCCGGTACGGAATAGCTCTCAAACACCTCGCACCCCGCAGCGCCTAGCACGAAGGCGAGGACAGCGTCCAGATCCGGCCTGGCCGCATAGAAGTCGAGATTCGGCATCGTCCGAGTCGGTCTAACGACCAGGCGTTCAGCGGCGGCGCGCAGCGCGGTCCGCTGCAACGCCTTGTTAGGCAGCGCCCCTGTGGAGCGGCCGCACCGAGATCAAGTCCTCGTCCATCACCGCGCGGACGTCGCTGAGCCGCAGTGTTACGAGCGCCTGGGTTCGACCCGACGCGGTGACGAACTCCACTTCGAGACCGTCAGGTTCGTACGTCTGCACGACCGCTCCGAGATCGCCCTTCCGGAGACCATTCTCCGGGACGTCCCGATCCAGAACTACCGTGTCGAGTTGCTTGAACGTCATCGCGTCATCCTGGATATGCCGTCACGAATCTCGGGGCATCCTCGCCCATCAAGACCACCCAGACTGTTACAACCTGAGCCTGCCGACCGGATGGTCCCTTAAGCGTACCACGGACCTCGTACTTCCGGCCGAACTGGCTCGCCTGCCCTTCGATCGCGTCGACGTGTCGGCAGAGGTCCAGCAGATCCGTCTGCAGACGACTCCAATCTGCCTGCGAGTATCCGAGCGCTTCGAAAAACACGGCCTTGAACCGACCGACCGGATGCTCCCGCGAGAGCAGATAGTCGCGAACTTTAGCCTCCTCGACGATTGCGTGATCGGCCTGCGGCAACACCATCAGCACCTCGAAAGCTGCCTAACGATACAGCCGTTCAGCGGCGGGCGGCCACCCGAGCGACGCGAGGAAGGCCGATCGGCCGCTGCAATGCCTTGTTATCCGGCCGCACTGAGGTCAGGTGCCGCCGATTCATGCTCGCCTCTTCTTAGACCAGAGGTGGTCGGCACCCGCTATCCCGATGCCCAGGACGACCAAAGGCCAGCCGAACATAACATGCGATTCTGCCCGCCGAAATCGTGTCGCTTCCCATTCGCTGACGAAGATGTGAGACCCATGATGGACAATCATCGGCACGACTCTACCCGAACTCGGATCCGGAGCCCTCGGCATCGTCGCGGCATACGACGAGTCGAGATAGATTGTTCGTCCCCCGAGGACCAGCCCCGCTAGGAACGACATCACAGCAATCGCCCTTCTCAAGACAGCCATTCGTCCGTCCGGATAACGTTCCGGCGTTAACCCGCGGGCGCGGAGCGCCCGTCGGGTTCAACGCCTTGTTGGACCGCCGCTCACGCCCGCGCCTTCCACAGCATCCCCCGAATCACGCGGCGTGCCATTTCGCTGTTTCGCTTCTGCGGCAGCAAGACGGAGAACCGATGGATGGTTAGGTCGCTTCAAACACTGGGACATCACGGCCATCGCGACCACAGTGACGACCGTCCGATAGGCAGCCATCGCCGCATGGATTTCCTTCTCACCGACCGCTGTTGGGTGTCTGGGGCATGCCTTTTGGCGCGCCACAAGCACGCCGGTGTCGTCGAGCCCCAACTCGAAGATCCCCTGATCATGCACCGCTGTGTTACGCAGTGTGGGATAGTGCACAAGGCATTTCGTTGTGTCCTCATCGAGCGCGAGTTGCAGACCGAATGTCTCGCGGAGAAAGCCCAGACGGCCCGCGAAGGGAAGGAACGAGATTTCCCGTGCCTTTTTGACCGCGGTCGCAGACAACACGGCGTGTACCGACGTTGCCCCAATCATGGAGCCCAAGGGTACCTGGTGGTTCTTCCCAAGCGACTCCGGGAAGTGCAGGAGAAGAAAGAGTGTAGTGTCCGTCAGGAACGTGTCGAGCAGCGTTGTTGCGTAGATCAGAAGGCTGATATCGCTGACGTAACAGAGAGAGTCGTAGGAGGACGCTTCGATCTTTTCAAAATCGCTGAGCGTCCCACCCCAGTTCGTCGGAAGGGCGTTGCTCTGGGCGTCGTGCCGGTACTGGGTATATGCACACATCAGACGCAACTGTGTCGCTTCCGCCCCGTAGAAACGAACGAGGCCGAGGCCGAAAGAAGACACTACGCGGGCGTAGACGTCGGCGGCGCGGTCATCATCATATGGCCTTGGACTCTTCATTTGGGTGCCCTGCGGTCCGTCCCGAACTCCCATTATGCCGCGAGCTTGCCTGTTATTGCCGCAAGGTTCTGGGCTCCGTCTCGCTCGGGTGCAAAGGAGTTCTGCGGGCTTGCTGGGCCGGGGGCGGTGTCTATCACGGTGGCGTTGCTGGATAACGCGATAAGGGCCGCGTGTCGCCGAGGAGTGGCGCGGGTCGTCTGAACGGGGCACTGGGTCAATGAGGCGCTGGTTCGCGCGTCTCTTGGTGCGGCACCCCGATTACAGGGCGTAGCCGCCGGCTTCGATGACGTGTTTGGCGATTTTGCGGCGCAGGGAGAAGGTGTTGACGCGATCGAGGTTGTAGTAGTTGTTGATGTCGCGGACTTCGCGGCCCCACTCTTCGTCCTGGGACATCCACATCATCATTTCGCGCAGCAGGTGAAAGACCTGTTCGTGCGCGTTGGCAACGAAGAGCTGGGTCATGCAAATTGGAATCTGGCTTTGGGCTTCGCCCTTGGCGGCGATGAGCTGCAGGGTCCGCGAGATCGCCGAATCCATGCCGAAGGTCAAAATGATTGCGTCGGCCAGGCCGCCCAGCAGCTCTTGTTTCTCTGAGATCTGCTGCATGTACTTCTGTACGCCCAGGGACGCGCCGTAGGCGATGGCGCGCTTGGCGTAGTCGCACTTCTTTCGCTCGCGCCCCAGCGGGCCGTCGGGAATGCGGCGATCGATCTTGATGGGGTCGGCGAGCTCTTGCTGCACCTGCGCGACCAGGGACATCAGCGCCAGGCGGCCGGTCAGCGCGCGCTTCAGGATCGTGCCCGGCACCAGCAGCCGGTTGATCTCGTTGGTTCCCTCGAAGATGCGGTTGATGCGCGCGTCGCGGCTGACCCGCTCGATCGGGTAGTCCGCGATGTAGCCGGCGCCGCCGAAGATCTGCAGGGTCTCGTCGGCGCTGGCGTGCATCATCTCGGAGCCGAACACCTTGATGATCGACGCCTCGATGGCGTGCTCTTCGATGCCGTCGATCTCCTTTTTCTGCGCCTGCGGGTCGGCCGGATCGATCGCCGCCGACCGCGCGTCCAAGCAGGCCCGCGGTGCGGAAGGCCATCGACTCGGCGACGTACGTGTTGGTCGCGATGTCGCCCAGCTTCTTGCGAATGAGATCGAACTCGGCGATCGGTTTGCCGAACTGTTTGCGCTCGCGCGCGAACTTCACGCCCAGCTCCAGGCAGTACTTGGCGCCGCCCACGGCGCCCACGCCCAGCTTCCAGCGGCCGATGTTCAGGATGTTGAAGGCGATCTTGTGACCCTGGCCGATCGTTCCCAGCACGGCGTCGATCGGAATCGTGCAGTCCTCGAGGAAAAGCGGGCAGGTCGAGCTGCCGCGGATGCCCAGCTTGTGCTCCTCGGGCCCGATGGTCAGGCCAGGTGCGCCGCGTTCCACCAAGAACGCCGTGAACTGCTCGCCGTCGACCTTCGCGAAGATCGTGAACAGGTCGGCGAATCCCGCGTTGGTGATGTAGAGCTTCGAGCCGGTCAGCTTCCAGCTCTTGCCGTCGGCGGACTTCACCGCTTTGGTCTTGGCCGCCAGCGCGTCCGACCCCGAGCCTGGCTCAGTCAGCGCGTAGGCGGCGATGCTCTCGCCGCTGGCCAGCTTGGGCAGGTATTTCTGTCGCTGCTCGGCCGTGCCGAAGAGGACCAGCGGCATGGTCCCGATGCCGACGTGCGCGCCGAAGCTGACCGCGTAAGAGCCCTGCTTGCTGGCCGCCTCGGTGATCAGGCTGGAGCTGGTCTTGTCGCCCCCGAGGCCCCCGTACACCTCTGGAACGTCGTGCCCCAAGAGGCCCACGGCGCCGGCCTTCTGCAAGAGCTCGCGCATGAGACCGGGCTTCTTGGCCTCGATGTCCGCGACCCGCGGCATCACCTCGCGCGCGATGAAGTCGTCCGCGGTCTCCTTCATCATCCGTTGCTCGTCGCTGAGCATCTCCGGCGTGAAGACAGTGACCGATCCGGTCGGCTCGAGCAGAAACCCGCCGCCGGGCGAAAGCGTGATCGAAGGGGCGCCCATAGAATCAGGATAACAGCTTCGCGCGCCGGCGCTGCAGGGCGGCCACCGACAGCAAGATT
Source organism: uncultured Pseudomonadota bacterium (assembly GCA_963737345.1). Classification (GTDB taxonomy): domain Bacteria; phylum Myxococcota_A; class Polyangia; order Fen-1088; family Fen-1088; genus JADGRB01. The sequence continues at coordinate 365,957 of CAVTSM010000005.1, forward strand.
CCCAGCGCGGTCAGCGTCGCGCCCAGCCACAACCCTAGCGGCCGGTGCCGCAACACCAGGTGATGCGTCCCGGCCGGCAGCTCGACGGCCAACAAACCGTGTGCGTGGACGTCGTGCGATAGGCGCGCTTCGCCGGGCACGAAGCCCCCCACGACGACGCTGGCGTCATCCGCGCGCCAACCGGTCTCGTAGTTCTGATTGACGACCAGGATGGCCGGCGCGTTCAAGTGAACGTCGTATTCCAGGCGATTCGGCGTCCAGGCAGCGGCGGTGACCGTCCCCGCGGCCAGCGGCTGAACGAAGGTCTGCGGGCTGTGGCCCAGCCACAGCCAGGGGGACGCCTTCCAGTCGAGCGCCACGTAGCACCGCGGCGTCCCGTAGCCCTCGACCGGGAAGGCGGGCAGGCGCCAATAGCTGGCGGACGGATTTTGATGGAAGTCGGTGCTTGCCGTCCCGTCCGGCAGGGGCGAGTCGATCCCCTGCTGCAGGAGCTGGCCGTTGGTCAGCGTCACGTCGGCGGCCACGCCGAGCGCGATGAGAACGGCCCCGAGGTTGGCCGCGCGCGACGCCGCCGGCCACCGCGCCGCAATCCACCCCCGGCCGGCGCCCAGCGCTGCCGCCGCCAGAAGCCCGAACGCCACCATCGCTGGCCCCAGGAATCGCGAGGGCACCCGCAGCGAATCGAACACCGGCAGGACGTGCAGCAACTTGAACAGCGAGGCGCCGCGGTTGCCGCCCAGCGCGCACCAAATGAGCACGACCAGCACGGCCAGATCGATGCGCCGCACGCGACGTGTTGATGTCCCCGCCGCGTCGCCTCGCCCGAACAGCGCCAAGGCGGCGCCGGCCAGCATCAACGCCACGGGGACGACGCCCACGTAGTCGTCGTACTCGGGCCAGACGTAGCGGTGGTTGGCCATCCCGCGGGCGTGCGTGCGCGTGGTCCAGAAGGCGAACACCTCGCCGATCCGCAAGAAGTCGTCGATGGGCTCGAAGCGCGGGTGCTCGCGCAAAAACGCCAGCACCGGCAAGAGCCGCACCGCGGACAACAGCGCCGCCAGCACCAAAATGACCGGCACGGTGCGCAACAACGCACGGCGATCGTCACGCCCGCCCAGCCGCGAAACCGTCTCGACCGCCAGCGCGACCGCCATCAAGGGCGCGGGGTAGGTTCCCCCTTCCAGCACCGTGGTGGCCAGCAGCACCGCGGTGACGACGGCGTATCGCAAATCCGCCGGCGGTGCAGCCAGGGCCCGCCGGAAAGCCCACACGATGGCAGGCAGGTACAAGAACGGCGTGAACGACAGGTGGCCGCCGCCGATGTGCTCGGCGAAGAAGCCGCACGCCGCCATCACCGCCGCGCCCAGGATCTGCTCGGCGAGGCCGCCCCCCTCGTCGGCGACCAGAGCCCGCGCGCCCAGCGTTCCCGCCAGCAGATGCGCGAAGATCCAGACCTTCATTCCGACGGCGGTCGGCAGCCAGAAGAATGTCAGCAGGAACACGGGCCCGGGAAAAGGCGCCTCCGGCTCTTGAAAAAGGACGATCCCGCCGCAGTGATACGGGTTCCACGACGGGAACTGATGAAAGGCGCGCAGCGCGACGCGGGCGGCCTCCCACAGGGTCGCGAAATGTCGCCAGTCGTCGGTGCCTCCGATCCGGTTCAGGCTGACCTGGCACGCGCCGCCCGATGGGCAGAAAACAATCATGGGGGCCATGAAGACCAGCGGAATCGCGACAGCCGCCGCCAGTGACCAGGTCCGCGGGTTCCGCAGCCACGCCGTGCGCTTCATCGCCCACCGCCGTCCTATCCCGACGGGCCGATCTCCGCAAAGGATCTCGTCTCCGCGTTGACGAAGCCGGGCTCGAGGTCCAAGGAAGACCTTCCACGGTTCTGTCGACTCACGCTGTTCGAGCTTGCGCGTTTGCGTGGGACGCATACTCTGGAGCGACTGGGATGAGCGCGCCCACGCGACCCCGAACTCGCGGCGACCGTCCTCGGGTAGCCCTGGTGCTGTCCGGAGGCGGCGCCCGTGGCGCCTATGAGGCCGGCGTCATGAGGTACATCCGCGAGGATCTGGCCGGAGATCTGGGCGGCCAGGTGCAATTCGACATCATCTGCGGGACCTCGGTCGGCGCGATCCACGCCTGCTTCTTCGGTGCCACGGCCGACATCCCGGAACAGCAGGGGCGAATCCTGGTCGACCGCTGGGAGAGCTTCGTTCTAGAAGAGATGGTCAGCTTCGGCGTGAAAGAGTTCATGCGCGCGCCGGCCACCCTGCTGGGCAGCGGCCACATCGAAGACGTCGAAGGCCAGCGGCGCCTGGGCGGCATCGTGCAGACCAAGCAGCTCGAGCGCATGGTCCGCCGCCTCATCCCGTGGAGCCACATCGGCGACAACATCAAGGCCGGCCACCTCGAGTCGCTCTCGGTCACCGCCACCGACATCGGCAGCGGCAAGACGGTCGTCTTCATCCAGAGCGCGCGCGGCCAGGCGCCGGGGTGGAGCAAGGACCCGTTCGTGCGTGCCCAGTCCGTCACCATCACCGCCGAGCACGCGCTGGCGTCCGCCGCGCTGCCGATCCTGTTTCCGGCCATCTGCATCGGCGAGCGGTTCTTCTGCGACGGCGGCCTCCGGCAAAACACGCCGCTTTCGCCCGCGCTGCGGCTGGGCGCGGACAAGGTGCTGGTGATCGGCCTTCGCCAACAGCCCGCGACCAACGCCGTCCCCGAAGAGTCGATGCCGTTTCCGGGAGCAGCCTTCCTGGTGGGCAAGGTGCTGGACGCGTTCCTGCTGGACCACATCGACTACGACCTGGACCGCCTGCGCCGCTTCAACGCCGTCATCGAAGCGGTGCGTGCCACCGGCAGCCCGGACCACGTGGCCCGCTTCGACGAGGTCGTCACCACCATGCGCGGTGCCCCGTACCGGATTGTCGGCGAGTACATGATTCGGCCGTCGTCCGACCTGGGTGAGATCGCCGCGCAGGTGGCGCGGTCCGGGCGATTCAAGGGCAGCGGCGGCGGCCCCGGCATCCAGCTTCTGCGCCGCCTGGCGACAGCCCGCGGCGCCGACGAGGCGGACCTCTTGTCGTACATCCTCTTCGACGGCCTCTTCGCCGCCGAGGTCGCGCGCCTCGGTTATGAGGACGCCCGCGATCACCACGACGAGTTGGCCAGGTTCCTGGCCGACGCCGTGGTCCCGCCGTCGTAGGCGATCGCGCGGCCCAGCAGACCCGGCCGGCCTACTTGACCAGGCGAAGCTGCGGGCGCTTGCGGCGGCGGCTGCCAGCCGTGACCAGCGGTCCCAGCAGGTCGGGCGCGGGCTCGGCGTGGGCCGGCACCGACTGCAGCCGGCGAGCCGCCGGGGCAGAGACCGACGCCTCGGCCGGAAGGTCGCCGCCCATTGCCTCGGCCGCGCCGTCCGATGGCGGCGCCGCGATCACCGACACGTCGCTGGGCACGTCCTCGGCGAACAGGACGCCCCGCCCGTCGTCCCCCGTCACCGCGTAGACCGCGGACCAGGGGATGAACGTGGCGTGCGCGGCCCGCGAGAACGAGAGCGTGGCCCGAACGCCGTCCTGGTCGATCTCCAGGTCAGGAATCGGGATCGGCAAGTCGTGCCCGTATTGCAAAATCAGGTGCGCCTCGCGCCGGAAGGACTCCGGAACAAGGACATCGCTGCGGCGCGCGTCGAGGTGGAGCGAGGTCCACCCCTCTTTAAGGAGCGCCAAAAAAGCTTGCTGCTTCGAGGGGCGTTCGGGGGAGCTCATCCGGGCTCGGTGTGCGTTGGGGCCTACAGTCTTACTTGGAAGAAGGCCGCGCGCAACGCCCAGCACGCTTCGGCATCGAAATCGACCGCGGCGCGACAGAAAGGCGGCCCCGGGGGATGCCGCATGATTTTTTTGTCTTGAAAATCGTCGGCGATGCGGTCCGCCGGTCGGGTTTTTGCGATACGCTTCCGTGAGATGAATCGTCTGACGCCCGCGCCGCCGCCGGGGACACCCAACCGGTTCCCCTCGGGCTGGCGCGCGCGCCTGGGCCGCGATCCTGTTCCGATTTTGCTGCGCGAAGGGAGCGAAGCCCTGGTGGCGCGCGTGCGCCGTGACCTGATCGATGACGACGAAGCGCCGCGCGCCGACGAGGTGCTGAAGTACCCGGAGGTCAAAGCCTTCCTGCGCAAGCAGGAGAAGAACGGCGCCTTCCCGCCCAAGCCACCCGAAAAGGCGCTGGGACCGGCCAAGTTCGCCCGCGCCGTCGCGACCTTGAGGGCGCTCGACCGCATGGCCGACTACGGCCTCCGCAAAACCGAGGATCCGGTGTCGCGCGCCGCCGAATTGCTGTTGGCGTCGCAGAACGCCGACGGCGGCCTGGGCGATTTTGCCGTGGGCGAGACGCCAGAGTCGCGCGCCCGCACCGTGGCGGTTCACTTCCACGGCTGGGCGCTGTCGGCCCTGTGCCGGCTCGGGTACGACGACGATCCGCGCGTCGAACGCGGGTTCACGCACCTGCTGGCCAACCGGCAGGCCGACGGCGGCTGGGCGTGGCGCGGGGTCCGCACCGATTCGGCGGCCCGCCCCTCCAGCCACCTGGTCACCGGCATGGCGTTGCGAGCTTTTGCCGCATCGCCGTTGCGGCGCACGTCGCGCGAGGCGCGGCGCGCGGCCGAGCTATTGGCGACTCGCTTTTTGCAGCCCGACCGGTACCCCGATCGCAAGGCCGCGACGTACTGGGAGCAGATCAACGAACCGCGCTTTTGGACCGACGTTCTGGACGCGCTGGACGGCGTGACCGCCGTCGGTCTCGGCAAAGAGAACTCGGGGGTCCGCACGGCGGAGGCGTACGTCCGCGGGCGCCAGAACGCCGACGGGCTATGGTACCCCGGTGCCCCCGGCAAACCCGAGCCCCCCGCCAAGGCGGCGGTCGCCGCCCCCGCGAACCCGAAAGAGCGCGAGAGCGCGCGCTGGCTCACGGTCCGGGTGCTCATCGTCCTGCGTCGCGTGAATTAGCCCCTCGCCAGCCGGGCGTGGCGGCCCCCCCGCCGCCCGTGGTAAATAGGGCCGCTTGTCGCGTCACGATTACACCGTCATCCAGGTCCGGCAGATTCACGATCTGCCCATTCCCGAGCTGGTCTTTCGCGCGCAGGGCGTCCACCGGGAGCATCATCCGCCGACGGAGGTGCAGCTGTGCTCGCTGTTGTCGGTGAAGACCGGCGGCTGCCCCGAGGATTGCGCCTACTGCACCCAGTCCTCGCGCTACGAGACCGGCCTCGAGCGCCAGAAGATGATGAAGCCGCCCGAGGTGCTGGAGGCGGCGGCCCGCGCGAAGGCGGCCGGCGCGTCGCGCTTCTGCATGGGCGCCGCCTGGCGCGAGGTCAAGGACGGTCCCGCCTTCGACGATGTGCTGTCGATGGTGCGGGGCGTTCGCGCGCTGGGGATGGAGGCCTGCTGCACGCTGGGCATGCTGACCGAGGACCAGGCCAAGCGCCTGGGCGAGGCCGGCCTGACGGCCTACAACCACAACCTCGACACGTCGCGCGCGTACTACAAGTCGATCATCACGACGCGCACCTACGACGACCGGCTGCGCACGCTCGAGAATGTCCGCAAGGCGGGGATCACGGTCTGCTGCGGCGGCATCATCGGCATGGGCGAGTCGATCGACGACCGCTGCGCGATGCTGGCCACGCTGGCCAACCTGGATCCGCAGCCCGAGAGCGTGCCCGTCAACGCGCTGGCGACCATGCCCGACGGCATGCGAACGGCGCTGTCGGACCGGCCGCGCGTCGACCCGCTGGAGCTGGTGCGCATGATCGCGACGGCGCGGATCCTGATTCCGAAGGCGCGGGTCCGGCTGTCGGCTGGGCGCGACGCGCTGACGCGCGAGGCGCAGGTCCTTTGTTTCCTGGCAGGGGCGAACTCGATCTTTTACGGGGAGAAGCTTTTGACGACCGGAAATCCAGACGTGGAAGCGGATCAGGGGCTCCTTCGCGACGTGGGCATGCACGCCAGCGCGCTGGGCGGCGAATAATGGGCCGGGTGGCACCGCTGCCGGCGCTGGACGCGTCGGAGATGGCCAAGCTCCAACCCTGGAAGCAGCCCTGGTGGCGGCCGGCGCGCGGCGATGGCCCGACCTTCGCCTGGATGATGGCGATTCACATTGGCGCTGCGGTCGGCCTGATCCTGCGACCGATCCCGGGCTGGCCGATCTTCTTGGCGGCAGCCGGGCTGCACTTTCTGGGTGGCCTCGGCACGACGGTCGCGTTTCACCGCGCGATGGCGCACAAATCCGTGCGCCTCAACCCGGTGGTGCGCAACCTGCTGACGTTCTTCGCGATGCTGAACGGGTCGGGATCGCCGCTGTCCTGGGCGGCCAACCACCGGCTGCACCACGCCAAGTCCGACACGCCCGAGGACATCTCGAGCCCGAAGATCGGCGGCTTCTGGTGGTCGCACCTGCGGTGGCTGTGGCAGGCCGGGCCGCCGCCCATCAAGCGATATTGTAAGGACCTCGACACGCCGACCAACCGCCTCTGGTGGCGCTTGCAGCTGCCCCTTTCGCTGATCGCGCTGTTCGGCCCCCTGGCGTTCGGCTGGACGGCCTTTTTCTGGCTGGGGTCGATCCGCCTGGTGTTTGCGCTGCACGCGCAGTGCTTCGTGAACAGCGTCTGCCACCTCAAGAAGGAAGCTGGCCCGGAGGGGACGGCGATGAACGTCCGCTGGCTGGCGCTGATGCACTTCTTTCAGGGCGAGAACTGGCACCAGAATCACCACGACCGTCCCGGCTCGGCGCGCCTGGGCTGGACGGCGGGCCAGCTGGATTTGGGCTGGTACACGATCGTGCTGCTCGAGAAGCTGCACCTGGCGACCGACGTGCGCCGCCCGACCATCGAGCAATCGATGGACGCGGCCGCCTGATCCGGCAAAGGGCTACGGCTCCCAGCCCCACTGGCGCCGCACCTCGTAGGCGGCCAGCGCGACCGACGTCGACAGGTTGAGCGAGCGGACCTCCGGGTCGCGCATGGGGATGGTGACGGTCGCCTCGGCGTGGCGATCGAGGAGATCCTGCGGCAGACCGACGCTCTCGCGGCCGAAGATGAGGACCGCCGGCCGCGGGTAGGGCACCTCTTGAAAGCGCCGTCGCCCGCGCGCCGTAAAGAAGAAGGGCGTCCCCAATGACGGCAGGACCGCCTCGAGCTGGGCCCAGTCAGTCCAGACTTGCGGGTGGACGCGCGGCCAGTAGTCGAGCCCGGCGCGCCGGACGTTCTTGTCGTCCAGCGAGAAGCCCAGCGGCGAAACCAGGTGAAGCTGCGCGCCCGCGGCCAGGCAGGTGCGGCCCGCGTTGCCGGTGTTCCAGTGAATCTCCGGCTCGACGAGGACGACGTGCAGAAGTTTCATCCGTTTCTTGATACCACCTGAGCCGCCACGCGACGCGGGCCGCCTCACCATGAAGGCCAACCGCCGTGACGCCGCTTGCGATCGTTCTTTGTGCAGCCATCGTTGCCGCCGAGCCGCCACACCCGGCCCAGGCGCCGCCAGAGGGCGACGAACCAGCCGAGGCGGAGACGGCGGCGGAGCCGGCCAAAGGCACGGGCGTCAGCCCCGTCGAGCTGATCCCCCGCCTCGAGCTCCGGCAGGCGTTCACGAAGCTGGAAAGCGGCGTGACCGTGCACGACACCGTCCTCGAGCTGGACATTCAGTTCCTGCGCCGCGTGCTGCTTCGGTACCAAAGTCCAGCGCGCATCGTCGACACGCCGATGGGACAGGTCGCGGGGCTGGGGGACATCCAGTTCGGGCTGGTGGTGATCGTTGGATCGACGCCCCGCTTCGTCGCGGCGCTGCTGGCCGGCGCCGAGCTGAACAGCGCCACGCAGCCGGCCCTGGGCTCGGGGAAGCTGCAGCCGATCCTGGGGCTGGGCGTCGCGATCAAACCCTATCGCTGGTGGCTGGCGTACGCGGTCGCGCAGCAGGAGTTTTCGGTGTCGGGGGCCAGCGACCGGCCAAACACGAACCAGCTGGCGACCGACGCCGGCAGCATCCTGTTTGGCAAGGACTTCAACTGGCTCAAACTGGACGTGCAGACCACCGTCGATTTTCCGGGCGGCGCCGTCGGCCGCCTTTACGGCCTGGCGGAAGTCGGCAGCCTGGTCATCGGGCGGGTGGGGCTGTTTGCGCGCGTGGGAACGCAGTTGGCCGGACCTGCGTACGTGGACTACACGGTGGCCGCCGGATTTCGATACCTGTTCCGGCTGGAGGTCGCCCGCCCGCGGCCGGCCGCCCCGGGTCGCATCTGATGCGGCCGGATAGATTCGCGCCCACCCCGACCATCATCCGTTGCTGCATTGGCCCAAGCTGGTCCATTGCCCCAGGCGTCGCGGTCCCCAACTTCGGGCTAGGGGTCACCATGAACACAATCAAGCGAGTCGGATTGGCAGGGGCCGTGGCGGGGACGTTGGTGTTCGGCGCTTGTTCGACCACCAACGATATGCTGGGCCGCAATCAGCAAACGTGGACCATGAAGTCCGAGGAGGCGACGCCGGCGGTCCAGGCGAAGGTCCAGATCGCGACGGGCGGAAAAGGGAATCGCGATCTCAAGCTGGAGGCCAAGCACCTGGCGCCAGCCGAAGCGGTGTTCTCCGGCACCAGCACGTACGTCGTCTGGCTGAAGCCGGATGACGGGCGTCCCGTGAACATCGGCGTGCTGTCGCCCGACAAGAACGACAACGCGAAGCTGGAGACGATGACGCCGTACACGTCGTTCGAGATCATGGTCACGGCCGAGAACACCGCACAGCCGACCGTCCCGAGCAGCCGCGAGGTCGCGTCCGCCAGAATTCACGTCGCGACGTGACTCGACCAACCTCGACGGGGGGTCAGGCGCCGGGGAACCGCTCAGGGTTCCCCGGCGATGAACCGGTATGCGCCCGGCGCCAGATCGACGGGCAGCGCCAGTCTGCCGAACTGCACGCGGCACAACCCGACGACGTGGCTTCCCAGCGCAGCGAAGATGCGACGGACCTCGTGGTACGCGCCGCCGCCGATGGTAATCGCGGCCAGGACGGCCGTATCCGGTGGGCGGGGCAAGCTGGGGTGGACTTCCGCGGGTGAAAGCTCGCGCAGCTCGAGGACGTTCGGTTCGTACCCGTCGTCCAGCCGCAGCGCCGGCGGTAACGGCGCGAACGGACCCGCCAGCGCCGCCTGGTAGACCCGCGGGACGGCGCGCTTCGGGTGCGTCAGGCGCTGGATCTCCGCGCCGTCGTTGGTCCAGAGCAGCAGGCCGGTCGTGTCCAGGTCCAACCGCCCGACGGCCCGCAGCTCCGCATGCAGCGGGGCGTCGCGCAGCAGTGCGTACGCCGTCGGGTGACGCGCGTCGCGCAGAGCCGTCACGCAGCCGAGGGGCTTGTTCATCACGATGCGCACCTGATCGAACAGGCGCTGCCCGGCCCCGTCGACGGTCACGGCCAGCGGCAGTCGAGCGGCGGCGATTGGATGACGCGGGTTGGTCACCGGGAGGCCATCGACCAACACGCCACCGTCAGCGATGACCGCGCGAACGGCCGTGCGCGAGCAGCCGAGATTGCGGGCCAGCAAGACGTCCAGGCGCAGCTCACTCATGGCGCGCTGGACGACGCGATCACGGCGCGCCGCCGTCGGGGACCGAACAATCGACGGTGCCGTCCAGGTTGCAAACGCAGGGCAGCGAGGCGCACGAGACCGCCGGAAGCTCGCCGGCCTCGATGATGCTCGCCGTCCCCGTATGGTCGCCGCCGCAGCCGTAATCGCCGGTGCCGCTCGACAGGCGCACGGCCACCACCGCGCCCTGGTTGTCGAACACCCGCTTGTTCGCGACGCCGCCGTTGTTCCAGGTGCCGACCAACCGCCCGCACTCGGAGGTCCAGGTGAAGAGGGGTCCGCAGTTGGGTTTGAGGGCCGGGCACCCGTAGACCGCGCAGTAGCAGGCCCAGCTCATGTGCAGAACCTGTCCGTCGGTGGTGCAGCGGCAGGCGCCCCCGTCGCTCTCGGGGCCGTCTCCTGCGCCGTCCGCGGCCGTATGGATCGGGGTGGTCGAGTGATCGCGGGACCCGTCGCCGTTGTGCAAACCACCGTCGGATCCACTCGAGCTCGACCCGCACCCGGTGATGGCGGCGAACAAGATCAGCCCGCCTGAAGCCCAGATGCCCTGACTGCGCATGCGGGCAGCTTACCCCGATTACAAACGGCTTCAGCGCGTGCCGCTGGCGGCGGTCTGCTTTAACGCGGCGCGAATCTCCGGGTGCTCGTCCAAGAAGGCCTGCCGGCTCTCGCGGCTGATCTCGACGACCACCGTGACGTCCTTCAGGATCTTGGACTGGCAGCCCAGGCGTGAATTGGCTTTCACGTCGAACGCCTTGTCCATGATGTCTTCTTCGCGGTCGGAGGGCGGCGGCAAGGCGTCCAGCCCCTGCTTGACGTAAACGTGACAGGTCGAACAGGCGCAAACGCCGCCGCACGCCGAGCCGACCTGCGCGTGCGCCTTGTTGGACGCGGCAAGGATGCTGGTCCCGATCGGCACCTCGATCTCGATCCCGTCCGGTTCGAACCGCACCTTCGGCATCAGTGCCCTCTTTCGTGGGAGTGGCCGGCGTGGCTGGCCACCCGCGCCGCCAGGTCGCGCTTGGCGGCGGTTTCGTCCGCCTTGGCCTCGACCGCGCCGACATCCTTGCCGCGCAGGCCGCGATCGAACGCGACGTTCATGCGGCGCCCGGCGAAAGTCTTCGACGCTTCGTCCAGCGCCTCGACAGCACGCCGGATGACGTGGTGGTCATCCCCGGCCCGCGCGGTCGCCAAGCTGGCCAGGGCCGCGTCGATCGCCCGCCGATCCTCGTCGGTCAACAGATCGGGCGAATCGGCCATCGCCGCGCGCGCGGCGGCGGCAATTCGGTCGGCCTCCACGCGCTGTTCGGTGAGCTGCCGCGTTTGCACGTCCTCTTCGGCGTGGGCGAACGAGTCGAGCAGCATGCGCTCGACCTCCTCGTCGGTGAGCCCGTAGCTGGGCTTCACCTGGACGGACGCCTCTTGTCCGGTGGTCTCTTCGCGCGCGGCGACACGCAGGATGCCGTCAGCGTCGACGGTGAACGTCACCTCCAGACGGGCCATCCCGGCCGCCATGGGGGGAATTCCCTTCAACGTGAACCGCGCCAGCGAGCGGCACTGGTCAGCCAGCTCGCGCTCGCCCTGGACGACGTGCAGGTCGAAGCCGGTCTGCTTGTCGGCGAACGTCGTGAAGGTCTGGGTCGCGCCGCACGGAACGGTCGTGTTCCGGTGAATCAGCTTCTCGACGACGCCGCCCATCGTTTCGAGCCCCAACGACAGCGGCACCACGTCCAGCAGCAACATGTCGCCCTCTGTCGAGCCGCCCGCCAGCGCGTCGGCCTGAAGGGCTGCGCCCAGCGCGACGACCTGATCCGGATCGATGTCGCCCAGCGGCGCCCGCCCGAACAGCTTCTCGACGAATTGCTGCACCAGCGGCATGCGCGTGGCGCCGCCCACCAGGATGACACCCGAAAGCGCCGCCGGCCCGACGGCCGCGTCGGCCAGCGCCCGCCGCACGGGCGCCGTACAGCGCGCCAGCACCGGCTCGACCACCAGCTCCATCTCGGTCCGCGTGAGACCGACCGTGACGGTGCCGTCGTCCGTCGCCAGGTCGAACGACACGTCCGGCCGGAACGTCAGCGCCTCTTTCATCGCGCGCGCCGCGTCCAGCACCTGGCGCCAGCGTTGCGCCGTCGCGAGATCCGCCACCGCGCCCGACGCGCCGCCAAGCGCGGCGATCGCGCGGTCGTGCGGCGCCGCTTCGCGCAGCTTTCGCAGCAGCAGGTCGGCGATCGCGCCGTCGAAGTCGTCGCCGCCCAGCGCCGAATCACCGCCGGTCGACTTCACCTCGAACACGCCGTCCTCCAGCTTCAGGATCGAGATGTCGAACGTGCCGCCGCCCAGGTCGAAGACGGCGAACGTCCCCTCGGCCTGCTTGTCCAGGCCGTAGGCCACCGCCGCCGCTGTCGGCTCGTTCAGCAGGCGCAGCACCTCGAGCCCGGCCAGCCGGCCTGCGTCGCGCGTCGCCTGCCGCTGCCCGTCGTCGAAGTAGGCCGGCACGGTGATGACGGCGCCCGCCAGCGCGCCCCCCAGCTCGCTCTCGGCCCGCGCCTTCAAGGCTTTCAAGATCTCCGCAGAGACCTCCATCGGCGTCACGGTCCGTCCGCCCGCCACCGCGAAACGCACGACCTGTCCGTCACCCGCCGCGGGCGCGAATTCGTAGGGCGTGAGCCGCCGCGTCGCCTCGGCGTCCTGCGGGCCACGCCCCATGAACCGCTTCACGGAGGCGATGGTGTCGCGTGGGAACTGCGCCGCCAGCCGGTCGCGCGCCTCGGCGCCCACGGCGATGGAACCGTCGGCCGCGTAGTGGACCACCGACGGCACGATCGTGTCACCCTGGGCGTCGGGAAGGCAGACCGGCTTGCCACCGTCGACGACGGCAATCAGCGAGTTGGTGGTTCCAAGGTCGATTCCCACGGCGCGCGTGCGGCAAGCGCGCTTGGGCCGCGTCTGACCGGGCTCGCCGATCTGCAGCAGCGCTTCAGCCATGGGCGCCCTCGCTCGCCGTTCCGTGCGCAGCCTCGTCCTGCGGCACTTCGTCCAAAAAGCGCTGGTAGTAGCGCAGCGCGACCATCAGCCGCGCCGCCTCTTCCAGCTTGGCGGGATCCGGGTCGTCGAGGACGGTCGCCAGCGCGGCCAGCGTGTCGGCATGGCGGGCACGCATCGCCTGGGCCATCGCGTGAACCTTCGGGGTGTTGCCGGCCCGCTGCGCGTCGGCCAGCTCTTCCCGCAGCTCGAGAATCTCCATCAACAACACGGGGGGCGCGGCGACCTCACGCGTGCTCCCTTCCGTTGGCCGCTTGCGATCCTCGCCTTTGAGGCCGAAGCCGGCCAGCGCCAGCAGATACTCCGCGCGGCGTATCGGATCTTTCAGCGTGCGCCAGGCTTCGTTCAGTTGAACGGTCCGCGACAGCGCGGCCTTGCGGGCGCGCGGGTCGGCGGTCGCGAAGCGGTCCGGATGCACTTGCCGCGACAGCTTTTTGAAGTTGTTTTCCGCGGCGTTCAGGTCGACCGAGAACTGACGCGGCACCCCCAGAACGGCGAATCGATCCTGCTTGTCGTCGGCGGGCAGAACGGCGGCGCAGGCGGCGCACATTGGGCCGCCGCCCCCTTCGCGCTCACACGACCAACAGATCACGTCAGCCCTCTTAGAACTGGATCGACTCGCCGCAGCCGCAGGACCCCTTCACGTTGGGGTTCTCGAACTTGAAGCCGCGCGCGACCATGGTGGTCTGGTATCCGAGCGTAGACCCGTCGAGGTAGAGGTAGCTCTTCGGATCGACAAAGACCCGCACCGTGCCGTCCTCGAACGAGAGCACCTTGTCCTCGGGACGCGGGTCGGCGTCCGACCACTCGAAGAGATACGAAAATCCCGTGCAGCCGCCGCCGCGGATCCCGACGCGCAGCCCCTTCGGGGGCGTCGGCCGCTGAGCGGCCGCCTTCTTGATCTCGGCGACGGCCCGATCGGTGACGGCGATGGCCACGGACGGCGGCTCCCTCAGCCCGCGACCGTGCCCGCCGCCGTTGCGGTCGCCGTCGCCGCCAGGGCCGGTGACACGACGGCGCCCTGCTTGGCGGCGCGCTTGGCCTTGTAGTCGGCGATGGCGCCCTTGATGGCGTCCTCGGCCAACACCGAGCAGTGAATCTTCACCGGCGGCAGGTTCAGCTCTTCGACGATCTGGGTGTTCTTGATCTCCATCGCCTGGTCGATCGTCATGCCCTTCACCCACTCCGTCGCCAGGGACGACGACGCGATCGCCGAGCCGCAACCGAAGGTCTTGAACTTGGCGTCTTCGATGACGCCCTCGTCGTTGATCTTGAGCTGCAGCTTCATCACGTCGCCGCACGCCGGCGCGCCGACCAGGCCGGTACCCACGCTGGGATCGTCCTTGTCGAAGCTCCCCACGTTGCGCGGGTTCTCGTAGTGCTCGATGACTTTTTCGCTGTACGCCATGACCTTTTGTCCTTTGATGCCAGGGCGCCTAGTGCGCCGCCCACTGAATGCTTTTGATGTCGATTCCCTGCTGCGCCATCTCGTAAAGCGGCGAGAGCTCACGCAGCTTGTTGACCTTGCCGACCACCAACTTCACGACGTAGTCGACCTCTTCCTCGGTGTTGAAGCGGCCGAGACCGAAGCGGATCGAGGTGTGCGCCATCTCTTCTTCGACGCCCACGGCGCGCAGCACATAGGACGGCTCGAGCGAGGCCGACGTGCAGGCCGATCCCGACGAGACCGCCACGTCCTTGAGCCCCATCAGCATCGCCTCGCCCTCGACGTAGGCGAAGCTGATGTTCAGGCTGCCGGGCAGCCGGTGCTCCATCGAGCCGTTGACGTAGGTGTCGGTCACCTGGGACTGGATGCCGTTGCGCAGCCGCTCGCGCAGCGCGAACAGGCGCTTGGCCTCGCTCTCCATCTCGGCGGCGCACAGCTCGGCCGCCTTGCCGAAACCGACGATGCCCGGCACGTTCAGCGTGCCCGACCGCATGCCGCGCTCGTGACCGCCGCCGTCGATCTGGGCCGTGATGCGCACGCGCGGCTTGCGGCGCACGTAAAGCGCGCCCACGCCCTTCGGACCGTACATCTTGTGCGCCGACACCGAGACCAGGTCCGCCTTGGCGGCGTTGACGTCGAACGGGATCTTCCCGACGCTCTGGACCGCGTCGACGTGAAAGGTCGCGCCGCGCGCCTTGACGGCCGCGCCAATCTCTTCGATCGGGTTGACGACGCCGATCTCGTTGTTGGCGTGCATGATCGACACGACCGTCGTCTTGTCGGTCATGGCGGCGCGCACCGTCTCGGGGTCCACGCGTCCGTCCTTGCCGACCGGCAGGTAAGTGACCTCGAAGCCGTCCTTCTCGAGCCGCTTGCAGGTGTCCAGCACCGCCTTGTGCTCGGTCTGCGCCGTGATGATGTGGTTGCCGCGGTCTCGGTTGAACTCGGCCGCGCCCTTGATCGCCAGGTTGTCGGACTCGGTCGCGCCCGAGGTCCACACGATCTCTTTGCCGCTGGCGCCGATCAGCGCGGCGACCTGCTCGCGCGCGAGCTCGACGGCCTTTTCGGCGCTCCAGCCGAAGCTGTGCGAGCGGCTGGCCGCGTTGCCAAAGAGCTCGGTGAAGTACGGCAACATTGCCTCCACGACGCGCGGATCGGTCGGCGTGGTCGCGTGGTTGTCCATGTAGATCGGAAGCTTCATCGTGAAATCCCTTCGACCAGAAGCGGCGCGCGGCCGTCGTGGCCGTGGATGCCGCAGGTTCCGCACTCGGTCTGGGTGTGCGTCGGCTCGCACGACCGGCAGCTGTCCATGTAGTCCAGCGTCTCGGTCAGGTCCCCGACCAGCCGCTGCAGGCGCGAAATGGTCTCTTTCGTCTCGCGCAGCTTGTCCGAGAAAATCTCCCGCACCCGGGCGATCGCCTTGGGCGCGGCGTCCGACTCTTCCCAGTCGCGCAAAAAGGCCTTGATCTCGGTCAGAGAGAAGCCGAGGTCCTGCAGCTTCTGGATCCAGTCGATCCGCTTGACCGCCTTGCCCGAGTACAGCCGAAAGCCGCCCTTCGACCGCACGGCCGGGCTCAGCAGACCCAGCTCTTCGTAGAGGTGCACCGCCCGGACGGTCTTTCCGGTCCGCTTGGCCAGCTCCCCGACCTTCAGAAGCGCCAGGCTGGCGGCTGAGACGTGGTTTGAATCCTCACCCATACGTATGGGTTATGTATATCTCACCCCCGCCCCGTGACAAGGACCAATTTTCCAAAGGTTGCGCGGGACTCCAGCAATCGGTGCGCCGCGGCAATCTGTTCCAGCGGCAGCACCCGGTCGACCACCGGCCTCAGCCGGCCAGCCGCGAACAGCTCTACCAACCCGAAAAGACGGGACTTACTGGCCATGGTCGAGCCGAGGATGCTGAGCTGGCGCCAAAACACGTGGCGCAGGTTGAGCACGGGCTCGAACCCAGCCGTGGCGCCGCAGGTCACGATGCGGCCGCCCTTGGCGCAGGCGACAACGGATTGCGGGAAGGTGGCAGCGCCCACGTGCTCGACGACGATGTCGGCCCCACGCCGGCCGGTCAGGCGCTTGACCTCGGCCACCAGGTCGGCCGTCGACGAGTCGATCGTCTCGTCGGCACCCAGCGCCCGCGCCGCAGCCAACTTGGCGGCCGTCGACGCCGTCGCGATGACCCGCGCCCCGTACAGCTTGGCGATCTGAATGGCGGCCGAGCCGACCCCCGACCCGGCCGCGAGCACCAGCACCGTCTCCCCCTGTCGAATGGCGGCTCGGTCGACCAGCATCTGCCAGGCCGTCATGAACACCGTCGGGATCGAGGCCAGCTCCGCGTCGTCCAGAGGGACCTGACCACGCGGCGCGGGAACCAGATTCTGCACCGGCACGACCACCTCTTCGGCTTGAGCGCCCCAGGCTTGCTCGCCCAGCATCCGGTAGGCGGGGCAGAAATTGTCGCGCCCGTCCAGGCACGCGACGCAGCGGCCACAGGAGAGGCCCGGGTTCACCAACACGCGGTCGCCGACCGCGGCGCCTTCTTGCGGCACCACGCCCGGCCCCAGCGCCGCCACGACCCCACAGGCGTCGCCGCCCAGCACGTGCGGCAGGGTGACCGGCAAGGCCGGCAGGCCCCGGCGCACCCACAGGTCGACGTGGTTCAGCGCCGCCGCGCTCACCCGGACAGCGACCTCGCCGGGGCCGGGCGCCGGCGCGGGAACATCCGCCACCTCCATCACCTCGGGCCCGCCATGGCGGCGAAACAGGGCCGCCCGCATCACGCCTCCGGCAGGACCGGCGCGTCACGCAGGCGCGGTGCGGCCAGGTCTTTGGGCGACAGGATCGGATCGCGGACGGGCCAGGCGATGCCAATGTCGGGATCGTTCCAGAGGATCGCCTGGTTCGCCGCGGCGACGTAGGCCGTCGTGCATTTGTACGCCACGTCGGCCAGGTCGGACAGGGCGCAAAAGCCGTGCGCATACCCGGGCGGAATCCAGAGCTGGCGCCGGTTTTCTTCGGACAGCTCCACGCCGAACCACTGTCGGAAGGTTGGCGAACGGCGGCGCACGTCCACGACCACGTCGAACACCGTCCCGCGCACCGTCTGCACCAGCTTTCCCTGGGGATGAGGCTGCTGAAAATGCAGCCCCCGGACGGTCCCGCGTAGCGAACGAGAGAGGTTGTCCTGTGCGAACGTCGTGGCGATCCCCAGGGCCTCGTAGCGGGCCGCCTGAAAGGTTTCCATGAAGAACCCGCGGACGTCCTCGAACACGAGGGGCTGCAACACCAGCACGCCAGCCAGCGGCGCAGCGACGACGTTCATCGCGGCCCGACCGATTTCAGGACCGGCCGCCCGGGATCACCGGCCGTCGCCCGAGCCTCGGTCACGACGGCGGTGACGGCGGCAAGAAAGGCGTCGATGGTGGCGTCCGGCAGCTCGCCCATGTTCGCCACCTGGACGTATTGCGCCGCCAGGTCCCCCTTGGCGCGATAGACGATGAACCCGCGCGCCTTCATCGCGTCGTAGAGGCCCGACACCGTCAGGTGAGCCGGAAGCCGCAGCGTCGAGATGGTGTGCGATTCACGCCCGGTGTTGGTGAGTGATTCGAACCCCAGGTCGGCGAACACCCGCCGTATTCGCAGGCTGCGTTCGCGGTAAAGCGCTCGCCGGCCGGGGACGCCGCCCTGCTCGGCCAGCTCGTCCAGCGCCGTCTCCAGCGCGAAGAACGACGACACCGCCGGCGTGAACGGCGTCTGGCGTAGCTCGGTCAGGTAGCGGCGATGCCGCTTCAGATCCAGGTAGTACACACGGGGCGCCACGTCGGCGATGCGCGCCCAGACCTGGGGCGCCACGCACAGGAACGAGACCCCGGACACGGAGTGCAGACACTTGTTGGCCGACGAGTAGCAGATGTCGATCCCGTCGCGGGTCACGTCCAGGTCCTCGACGCCCAGCGCCGAGACGGCGTCGACGATCGAGGTCACGCCGCGGGCCCGGCACAGGCGCGCGATCTCGCCGATCGGGTTCAGCACGCCGACCGACGTTTCGTGATGGATGAGCGCGGCGGCCGCGATGTTCGGATCCGCGTCCAGCGCGCGCGCCACGTCCGCCGGGTCCGGCAGCGTTCCCCAGGGATAGCGCAGCGTGCAGCGCGGAATCCCGTGCAACGCCGCGATCTCTTCCAGGCGCTCGCCGAACGCGCCGTTGGTGACGACCAGGATCTTCTTGCCGGGCGGCACCACCGAGGAGATCGCCATCTCCATCGCCGCGGTCCCCGACCCGGTGATGAGCAGCATCTCGTGCTGGTCGGTGGCCCCGAAGACCGGTCGCAGCTTTTGCTGAAGCCGGCCCACGACCGCCGCGTAGTCGTCGTCCCGATGGCAGACGTCGTGGTGAACCAGGGCCGCCTTCACGCGTGCCGAGGTCATGACGGGCCCCGGGCTGAAGAGGACATAGCCCGGCTGGTCCTTCTCGGCCAAGAGGCGCTCGATGAGGGCCAGCGTGTCGGCCGCCGTCGAGGCGGTCGATCCGCCGGGCACCGCCGGACGCGCCAGCTCGTCGCCGTAAACGCGCAGCAGCCACTCGGCGTGCTGGCGCATGGGCGGCGTGTCGACGTCCTGCCACAGCTTGGCGACCACGTCGTGCGCCGCCACCAGCCCGTCCGCCGCGGCCGCGGCGACGCCTTCGGTGAGCGATGGCCGCGGCAGCCGGTCCAGCGCGGCGATCAGGGACGGCGCCATCACGTAAAGACCAGTGCTGACGGCGGCGTACTTGGTGAGCTGCTTGCCGATCTCCGCCACCCGATCGCCGGCCAGCCGGACCTTGGTGGCGTCGTCGATGTCGAAGACTCGCGCCAGATCCCGGTCTACGGCCAGGACCGTGGGGCCGCTGCCCGCCGGCAACGCGCAGAGCTCATGCACCAGCGCCGGGGCCGCGATCTGATCGGACATGACCAGCAGCGTCCGCTCGGTCACGAAGCCGCGAGCGGCCAGCACCGAGAGGCCGTTCGGGCCCTGCCACTCGTCGTTCTCGAAGAACGCGACGGGCCGGCCAGTCCTGGCGTTGGCACCGACGTGGCGGCGGATGGCGGCGCCCCCGTACCCGACCACGATCCCGATCTTCTGAATCCCCACCGCGTCCAGCAGACCCAGCGTGCGGTCCAGCAACGAGCGCCCGCCGACCGGTGCCAGGCAGTTGGGGAGATCGGCCTCGCCGATGCTGACCCCTTTCCCGGCGGCCAGGATGAGCGCGCGCGTGATCACGCGGCGTTCAGCTCTTGCGCTGGCGGCTACCGGTCACGGCGGCATACGCATGCGGCATCTGACGTAGCGGCTCGGCGCGGAACGTCAGCAGGTAAACCGAGTTCTCGGTCTCGACGTAAATTTGGTCGCCGCCGGCATCGCCCAGCACGCGCCGAACCGGCGTCGTCACCATGCGGTGGCCGTTCGGATCGCGGAAAATGACCATTCCCCTTCCCACGCTGGGGTAGCTGATCAGGTAGCCGGCATAGGTACGGCCGAGGCCCAAAGACGCCCGCTCCCGGCCGTGATCCCGGATTTTTCTTGCGGTGACGCTGACCACGAGAGATCTCAGGTACGAGATTACCACATAGGGCCAGATACGGCCGGGATTGAGCGGGCCACCGCGTCGTAACCGGACCGTCCGGTCGCGACGACGTGCCCGAGACTGGGTCCAGCTTCCGATGCCTCCTGCCGCGGGGCCGGGGTGGCGCGACCCTGTATAATGCCGCGCTCCCAATGGAAACTGCCAAACCCGCCGCGCGTGCCGGCAACCTGACCGCCGCACTGGTCGTGGTCGCGGTGCTCGAGCTGGCGGTCAATCGGCTGGGGGGGCGGCTGTTTTTTCCACGCGCCACCCTGTCGCTGGGCGGCGGCTCCCGGACGTCCAGCCTGGTCGCGACTGCCGGACCGTTCCTGTTCCAGCTGACGGCGGTGCTGTCCCTGCTGGTCTTGGTCGCGGCGTTGGTCGGCGTGCTGCGGCGGGGCGAGATCTACCCGCGCGCCATGCGCTTTTCGGTCGCGTTCATCGGGTTGGTCTTCGTGATCTTCGACGCGCAGGGTCTGCTCCGGGGCCAGCTGCCGCCCCGCCTCTTCGTGTACCTCGAGACCAGCTACGGGTTCCTGGCCCTGCTGACGGCGGTGGCGGTGGTGTCGGCGCCCGCACCCGCCCGCGTGAAGCTGGGGATCGCGATGTTCGCGTTGCCCGGCGCGATGCACGCAGCCGCCATCCTGAGCGCCGGGTTGGGTCGCGGGGAAGGTACGACCTCGGCGCTGGCCGGCGCGGGCGAGGCGGCCTTGATTGCCGCCGCCGTGGGCGCCCCGCTGTTGTTGCCTTTGCCGGGGTGGCGCGATCGCCACTGGCGGCTGCCGCTGGCAGTCGCCGGCGCGGCGACCTTGCTGTTCGTTTCGTTCCTTCTCTTGCGGTTCGATCTGGTGCAGGCCAGCGCCCTTTATGGACTGCGGATGGAGCTGCCGCCGCCCCGCTCGGCGGCGGGGCTCGTCTACGTCGTGGCTTTTTTCGCCTGGACGGTGGCCTTGCTTCAATTGTTCGGCGAAAGAGGCGGGATGCGGCTGGCGGCGTACGGCCTGGGGTTGCTGGCGCTGGGCGGCTACGACGCGGGCTCGCCCGTCGAGCTCTCGCTGTCCCTGCTGGGCCTGCTGGCCTTGGCGGTCGGCGAGGTTCGGGCCGCGCGGGCGGGTGATCCGGGGCGGCCCCGGATCGCCGCCGCCGATTGGCGTGCGTTCGTGGGGCGTCTGGCGACCGCGGCGGGCGACGGCACCCAGCCCGACGAATCGCGCGCCCAAGCCGTGATCGCCGAAGAGGGCGAGCTGGAGGTGAGCCGGATCCAGACCTATCGCCGCGGCTATCCCCTGACGATGAAACTGATGCGCCGTCGCGGGGCCGTGGTCGAGCTGGACGCGACGATCGGCGAGATCGGGCGCGAGCTGCCGGACGCCAGCGTCGAGCGCCACCGCCGCTGGCTCGAGCGCAACCCGGAGAACCGCCTGAAGCTGCCCCGCCTCAAGACGGGTGACGCGAGCTTCGATCAGAAGTTCAGCGTCCACGGGACGGCGAACCTCGGAGACGCGGAGCTGCGACGCCGTCTGGCGCGTCAGCAGGGCGACGGTGTCCTGACCATCTGGAACGGCCGGGCGGCCCGTTACGTCCTTTCCAACCCCGCCGTCCTCGACGAAGCGCCGGCCCTGTTCGCGGGAAAGCTCGACGGCGAGCCCCCTGTCACGACGGCCGTCTCTCTGCTGGACACGCTGGCCGACCTCATCGAGGCCTCGACGCCCGCCGAGAACGACTCCGAGTCGTAGGCACAGGGCCTCGGGCCTCCGACCTCGGCCTCAGCGGCGTGAGGCTGTCCCCCCGAGGCCCGATCACCCGAGGCCTGAGGCCCTTTTTTACGGCGCGGTGGCCGGCTCGGTTGCGGCGCGCGGGGCCGCCTGACCCTCGAGCTCGTGAACTTGTCGCCGTGCGGCCGGGGCGTCGGCGCCCGAGGGCGCCGTCTCCAGGTAACGATTGTAGGCGGCGACGGCCTGGGCCGGCTGCCCTTCCAGCCGGTACGCCTCGCCAAGCCCGAATAGGGCCGGGGCGTACCCCGGGGACAAGTTGAGGGCGCGCTTGAACGTGTCGATCGCCGCCAGCGGCTTGTGCCGGTCGAGCAGCACATACGCGCTGCCGGTCAGCGCGGCCACGCCGTTCGACTGCAGGTGCAGCGCCTCGTCGTAGAGCTTCTGCGCCTTCAGCGTCTGTCCGTTCTCGATGGCGCGGTCCCCGTCCGCCACCAGGCGCTCATAGCTCTGCGGCCGCGCGCTGTCGCCGCCGGACGCCGGGACAGCCGCGCGAGCAGGGGCCGCCCGCGTGTTCGCGGCCGCGGCGGGGGCGGGTGCTGCTGGCGGCGCGGCCGCCGGGGCGGGCGACGGCGCGGCCGCCGGCGGATTCGCGGCCGCCGGATTCGGGGCCGCCGGGGGCGGCGCCGGAGGCGCGGGAGACGACGGCGCAGCCGATGGCGCCGCGGGAACGGGAGGCGCGGCCGTGACGGGCGGTGCTGCCGGCGCCGGTGCCCCGCCCGGCCCGCGCTTGAAGCCCAGATAACCGGCGGCTCCCGCGAGGGCCGCCACCAAGAGGATCAAGATCGTGCGGCCACGGCGCGCGCCCGCCAACCCCGCCGCGGCGAGATCGTCGTCGTCGACGACGGCCGGGCTGCTGTTGTCGTACCTGCTTCGACCGTTGCCACCGGTCGTCAACACGTCGTCGTCGTCGGGATCCGGCGAGACGTATGCCTGCGCGGGCGGCCTGGATGCACGCGGCGGCTCGGACCGGGTCGAGCGGGCGCGGCCGGTGGCCGCCGCTCGGTCAGCCTGATCGACCACCTCGAAGAACGGCCGCAGCTCGTCGATCTCGCCCAGCTTCCGCCAGGTGCTGCCCGGCGCGCAGACGCGGTCGCCGCGGGTGACCCGCCGCTCGACGATCCATTTTTGCAGCGTCGTCGAGTCGCGGAACCGATGCGTCTTGCCCTCTTCAGTCGTCAGCATCCACGAAGCCGTGGGCTGATCGGCGATCGACGGCATCGCCGCCGGGGTGCCGCCCGCAATCGCGGGGCCCGGCCGCGTGACCACGAAGGTGTGGCCACAGGTGGTGCACTGAACCGTGGCGCCGTCAGCCGTGACGCTCGCGTCGTCGAGCTCGTATTCGGTCTGACAGCGGTCGCAGCGAACGTCCATGGAGGGGACCCGGGGGATTTCCCGCGCGAATCGAGGGGCGAAACATACCACGTCGCCGCGGGTGACAACCGGCGAGGTCACCTATCGGCCGACACCACCTGCCATGGTTTGCTTCGCGCGCCGTTGTCTTTCGGCCAACGCCTTTTTAGAGACTTTCGGGGAACAGCGCGTACAGCTGCGCCGGCGGAGGCGTGTAGGCGCCCTTGACCATCAGGTTGCCGAGGTGGTCGACGCGGAACCCGCGCGCAAAGGCCCTTAACAGCACCGAAGGCGTCGCCCCCGACGCGCGGATGACCGCCGCACGTCCCGGAAGCGCGAGCGCGACCGCATCGATGAGGTCGGCCATGACGTCGGCCGATTCCGCGATGCCGGGACCAATCACCACCCGGGCGGGCAGCGACCGATAGAAGAGAAAGCCGGCCAGCGTCCCATCCGGCCCGTCGGCGGCAAAGCCGTTGCCGCTGGAGGCGAGCAGCGCGAAGTCCGGGCGCCGATCGGCCCCCCCGCGTGCCCGATCGTATCGCTCGACTGCCTGCAGATCTTCGCCCCGCAGCTGCCGGACCGGCGGCGCCTTCGAAGGCGGCGCCATGCGGTCGGCCAGCAAGTAGGGGGCCACGTCGGCGACCACGTAGCCGAGGCGCGCGTAGAGGCCGAAAGAGTCGGGGTTGAACGCGTCTTGGAACAGCCGATGGCTGGTCGATGCCGGCGCGATCCGTCCCAGCTCCGTCATCAGCGCCCGCGCCACGCCAGCCGGCGCGCCGGGCCGCGACGCCAGCGGCCCGACGCTGGTCACGGGGCCCCGCGGGTGGGCGAACCCGACACCCACCGCATCCGAGCCGACGCGTGCGATCGCGCAACCGGAGGGGTCCAGGTCCAGGTAGGCGCGGCAGAGCCACCCGGCGCTGTCGCGGGTGGGAAATGGCGGGACGTGACCACGTTGCCGGTAGACGGCGCCGAACGCGTCGAACAGGATGGCGGCGGCGGGCTCGATGTCGCCTTTTTCCATGCGCGCGACCCGGATCATGGCCAGACGTGACGATCATGCGCGCGGTCGCGCGTCGCGCCTAGGGGAATCGCGCTTGAACGCCGATGCCGGCGTCCACTTCGAACCGCAGCCAGCGGACGAGGCCCAAGGTTTCCCCGAACTGCAGGTAGAACCCGAGATTGCGCATCACCTCGAACATGAACCCGTTCGCGTTGCGAACGCCGAGGTCGTAGTCTTTGATCCCCGGCTCGTGCTGCGGGTTCAGATCGTAGATACCTTGGATGGTGGCGAAGAACTTCGCCGGCTGGTCTGCGTCCACCCAGTAGCGGACGCCCGGGGCGACGGCGAACTGGTGCGACTGGCTGAAGTCGGCTTCGATCCCGAACCGCAGGTCGACGATGACGTCCCAGTGGGCGGCGAACCCGAAGGACGCCTGGGCGTCGAGAAACAGCGGAATCCGGCCGGCACACACCCGTGTGTTGAGCTGGCCGCACGGGATGTTGTCCTTGTACGGGGCGATGATCCGATATCCGGAGCCCGGCATGATCGCCAACCCGAACTGATCGCGGTGCAACAGAGACGGCGGCTTGAGGCGCGGGAACTTCTTGGCCGGATCGGGTTGCCGGAGCTGGGTTCCTGGCTGACCGGCGGCCGGCTTGGAAGGCGCCGGCTCGGGGTTCGCCGCGTGTCCCCCAGAACCCAGCAGCGAGGAAACGACGACCGCGATCGTCACGATGGTCGCTCGCATGGGCGCTTCATTGTAAGCCGAAACGGAGATCGGCCGTGAGGGATGTGTCGCGGATTTCGCGTCGCGGGCTGTTGGGGGCAGGCGCCGGCGCAGCGCTGGCCGTGGGTTGGCGACGGCCGGCCGGCGCGATCGGCGAGCGCTCGCTCTTCCGGTTTGCGCGCGCGGTCCTGCCGGGGCTTCCCGACCCACGCCCGACGGCGCTGGGACGCCTGGCGTGGGAGGTGGTCCGGCGCACCAGCGTGCAAACCACGTCGGACCCCGTCCAGCTGCGCCTCGGCGACCCGAATCTGTTCCGCCACCCATTCCTGGTCCTGTCCGGCGACCGTGCGTTCGCGCTGCCGTCGGAGTCGGACATCGCCCGGCTGCGGCGCTACATCACCTATGGCGGCTTCCTGCTGATCGATTCATCGGAAGGGCGGGCAGGCGGCGGGTTCGACGAATCGGTGCGCCGGCTGCTGGCTCAGACGCTGCCCGGCGAGCTGCCGATCCGCATCCCCGAATCCCACGTGCTGTGGAAATCGTTTTACGTCTTGCACGGCGCGCCGGGGCGCATCGTCGCGGCGCCCTATCTGGAAGGGGTGGAACGCGATCGCCGTCTGGCCGTCGTTTACACGCAGAACGACCTGGGAGGCGCCTGGGCGCGCGACGGTTTCGGACGCTGGGAGCACGAGGTGATCCCGGGCGGGGACGATCAGCGTGAAGAGGCGTTCCGGCTCGGCGTGAACCTGGTCATGTACGCGCTGTGCCTGGATTACAAAACCGAGCAGGCGCACATCGATTACATCCTGCGGACCCGGCGGTACCCCCGATGAACCTGCTCGGTCATCTGCCCGGCGGCTACAACGATTGGCGCCTGACGGTCGGCGCGGCCGCTCACCTGGGACGCACCGGGGTGGCGTTGCTGGTGGCCGGCGCGGCCGTGGCGATCGCGCTGTCGGCGCTGTCCCTGGCCGACGAACGCCGGGGGCGGGGCGGGCTGCTGTTCGCGCTGCGGGTGGCCGGGGTGCTCGCGTGTCTGCTGACGGCTCTGGAACCGACGGTGGAGCTGCGCCAGGTGACGCACGTGCCGAATCGCGTGGCCGTCCTGGTCGACGCCTCGCGGTCGATGGAGGTGCGCCCGCCCGACGGCGGTCCGTCGCGCGCCGAGCGGGCCGCCGCGCTGATCGACGCGGCCGCGCCAGAGCTGGCGGCGCTGCAGCGGGACGGACACGACGTGGATCTGTATGCGTTCGCCGACGCGCTGACGCCGGCCACGCGCGAGGCGCTGCACGCGGCGCCGGGCGGCGACGCCACCCGCATCGGCGAAGCGTTGGGCGAGCTGCGGGCGCGCTACGCCGGGCGCGATCTCGGCGCCGTGCTGCTGATCTCGGACGGGATCGACACCGGGCGCGTCGGCGAGGGGCCGCTCGACGCCACGACCCGCACGACGATCGAGGCGCTGGGCGCACCCATCCACACCGTGGGGCTGGCCGAAAAGTCGCTGCGCGACCTGTCGATCGCGACCGTGCTGGCCGACGAGCTGGCGTTCGTCCGCACGCCGGTGACCATCGAAGCGGTCGTTCGCCAGCACGGGCTGCCCGACCGGCAGGTCGAGGTCACGCTCGAGCGCGACGGCCGGCCGGTCGCGACCCGGGGCGTGATCCTGCGCGGCGACAAGTCCGAGGAGAAGGTCTCGTTCGACTGGCTGCCCGATCACCCCGGCAACTTCGTCTTCCGGATCTCGACGCCGGTGCTGGCGGGCGAGGCGCTGTCCAGCAACAACCAGCAGTCGTTCACCCTCAAGGTGATTCGCGACCGCGTGCGCGTGCTGCACCTGGCCGGGCGCCCGTCGTGGGACGAGCGGTTCCTGCGGGCCATGCTGCGGCGCGATCCCAACGTCGATCTGGTGTCGTTTTTCATTCTGCGCACCGAGACCGACGAGCAGCCGTGGAACCACGACGATCTGTCGCTGATTCCGTTCCCGACCTTCGAGATCTTCGAAGAACAGCTGCGCTCGTTCGATCTGGTGATCTTCCAGAACTTCAACTACGCCCCATACGGGGTCGAGCCGTTCCTGCCCAATCTGCGCGACTACGTCGAAGAGGGCGGCGCGCTGGCGATGATTGGCGGGGATCTGTCCTTCACCAGCGGCGGCTATGGGCTGACCCCGCTGCGCGACATCTTGCCGGTCGAGCTGCCGCCCCTCGCGCCCACGCTGGACGGCGAGAACGACCCGGCGCTGACGACCGACAGCTTCAAGCCGCGCCTGACGCCGGAGGGGCATACCCACCCGATCACGTCGCTGGTGCTGAACCCACGCGAAAACGAGGCCGGGTGGGCCAAGCTGCCCCCGCTGGCGGGGATCAACCGGGTGCCGCGCGTGAAGCCGGGCGCGGCGACGCTGCTGGCGCACCCGTCTGCCAAGGGCGCCGATGGCAAACCGGCGCCCGTCCTGGCGGCCGGCGACGCGGGCAAGGGGCGCACACTGGCTTTACTGACCGACAGCGCCTGGCATTGGGGATTCATGGCCGCTGGCGAAGGAGACGACGGGCGCGCCTTCCAGCGCTTCTGGGAGAACGCCGTCCGCTGGCTGGTGCGCGATCCAGCGCTGACGCTGCTGCGCATCGAGCTGGCCCGACAGGAGTACCGCCGCGATCAACCCATCACGGCGCGGGTCCGCGCGATGCACGCCGACTACACCGCCGCGCCGGGCGTCGACGTCACGCTGGAGGTCAATGCCGCCGGCGCCGCGGCGGGCAGCAAGCCGCTGCGCAGCCTGAAGGTGACCACCGACAGCGACGGCGACGCGGAGGTGGACGCCGGGCTGCTGCCGCCGGGCGCCTACCGGATGACCGGCCGCGCCACGCTGGACGGCCGCGCGGTCGCGCAGGACCAGACCTTCGTCGTCCGGGCCGCCGGTCCCGAGCTGGACGACGTGGCGGCACGCGACCGCGTGCTCCGCGAGCTGGCTCAGGTGAGCGGAGGTGAGTACAAAGCCGAGAAGCTGCCGCATCTGGCGGTCCGGCCGTCGCGCGAGATCCGTGTCGGGCGACAAGAAACGGTCGAGATCTGGTCACGACCGCCGCTGCTGATCATCGGGCTGGCGCTGCTGATGATCGAATGGACGCTGCGCCGCCGCTCCGGGCACGTCTAGACGGCCTGTCGCGCACCCTAGCTAGCTGTCGCGGCGGACGGCGAGCGCGCCGGTCACCCAGCGACGCCGCGCCCTGCCCGCCCCGCGCCCGCGGCCGGCGAACACCAGCAGCATCGCCAGGCCCGGCAGGAGTCCGGCGGCGCCGAACGCGCCGGTCGCCACGGTGCAGCCGGCGGCCCCCATCATCGGCGCCGCCTCCAGCAGCTCACCGTCGGTGGGCGCGGTGATGTTCAAAGTCGCCACCGTCTTGTGCCCCGAGGCATCGATGGCCGTGGCCGTGATGGTCTGCTTGCCCGAGATGCCCGTCAGATCCCATTCGAAGGGACCGTTCTTCGCCGACGCGGTGAGCCCCTGCGGCGACACGGTCAGCGTCACGTTCGTCAGGCCGCAGTCGTCGTGCGCGTTCACCTTCACGGCGAAGTCATGCCCCATGGACGCCCCGTTCTTCGGCGTCACGAACGCCAGGCTGGGTGCCTGCTTGTCATCCATGCAGCCGAATGCCGACGGCTTCGGGCCGCCCGGCCAGGCCCCGAAGGCGTCCTTCATCATCTGATACGAATTCTGGGCCTGCCGGTCACAGCGGTCCCCCGACACGGCCAGGGACTTGTTCTGGAACCCGTCGCAGTTCCGGCAGATGTACGGGTACATGATGTCGGCGTCGCTCGAGACATGCTCGAGGCCCAGCAAGTGCGCTTGCTCCTGCGCGATGATGACGGCGGTATCGTGGGCGCTCTGCCCGCCATCCAGCGTGTAGGCGACGCCGCCTTTGAGATCTTTGCACAGGAAGGGCGCAACGCCGGCCACCGTGCTGTCGACCTTGCACCAGGCGCCCCCGCCCGAGGACACGACCTCGGTGTAGTAAGCGCCGCTGGCCGGTTTGGTCAGAGTGAAGATGACGTTGAAATCGGCATACCACCGGTCGAGATAGGCCTGGATCTGCTGCTGGCACTCGAGCAACGTCGGCGCAAACGTGCAGGTGAACTTCGGCGCCAGCCCGCCGCACGCGTTGTAGTTCATCGTGGGCAACGCCGTCTTTCCGTCCGCATAGACGAGGTAGATGACCTTGGGCGCGCCGGAGGCGTTGTTGGCGGCGACTGTGGGCAGAGCCGTCTCGGCCGCAATGCCGGGGGCGCGCTCCGCCGACATGAGATCGGTCTCGAGCGTCGAGCTGGGGCCCGGGTTGCCGCCGGAGTCCAAGGGACCGGGCAGGCTCTCGGCGCCGGGCGGCTCGCCGCAGCCGAGCACGGCCAGCGCCGCGCCAAATGCCAGGGGAGCCAGGGTGAGCTTACGACGCAACGCCATTGCCGGTGTTCCCTCCGCCGACCCATCCGCACAATCGACTTGCCCCGCCGGTCCCCAGCTGGCGGTGCAGTCCGACCTGTGGCAGGGTCTGCAGACTTTTTCATCGGCCGGTCCCGCGGAGCGCTTTATAGTCTCCCCTACGATTTTTTTTGCCGGAGTAATGACGTCATGGTGGCAGCCGAATCGTTCGTCAGCGAGCTCGACGCGAAGAACCAGCCCTCAATCGGCAGGATCGTGGCGGCGTTGAACGAGGGCCTGGCCAAGGACGGGGTCGAGGTCGCCGACGCGCTGCGCATGGCGATGAAGAACGCGATCGAGAACGCCGAGGTCGCGGCCCTGTGGCTGACGGACTGCGACGATCTGGGGATGAAGCTGTCGCTGGCGGAGCAGTGCGGCGACGGTGCGCGGCAGTGCCGCCGTTTGGCCGGGCGCTTGACGGCGATTGGAAGCGTGCCCTACGACCCGCGCGACGGCGGGTATTCGAAGTTGTTCGCCTTCCTGCGGTCACTGACCACGGCGGAAGAGCGTTCCTCGGCTGGCTACGTCACGGGCAAGGCGTTGTCGGCCGCACGCCTCGCCGCGCTGGCGGCCTTCTGCACCGCGCGCGGCGACGAAGAGACCGCGCACCTCCTCGGCACCGACATGGTCACCGAAGAGCGCCGGTACTACGACGAGGGGCGCCAGATGCTGGTCGTCGCCGCGACCGCCGAAGAGAGCCAGGCGCGCGCGCGCCGCGCCGCCTACCGCACACTGGAGCTGGCAGGCGAGATCGTCGAGCCGCTGGCGCTGCGCCGCTCGCTGGGCCGTCGCCGGTAGCGACGCTATAGTCGGGCGCGATGGCCAGCGACTTGGCACCGGCGGCGCCGGTGACGTTCGGGCGCTACACGCTGCTCGAAAAGCTGGCCGTGGGCGGGATGGCGGAGGTGTTCCGCGCCAAGATCCATTCCTCGCACGGGTTCGAGAAGATCCTGGTCGTGAAGCGAATCCTGCCGCATCTCGCGGCCGATCCCAGCTTCGTCGCCATGTTCATCGACGAAGCCAAGCTGACGGCGCAGCTCACCCACCCGAAGATCGTGCAGATCTTGGACTTCGGCGCGGTGAACGGCCAGTACTTCACCGCGCTGGAGTTCGTCGATGGGTTCGACGCCTTGGGCCTGCTGCGGATAGCCGCCCAAAAGCGCGTGCGCGTGCCGGCGCCCATCGGGGTGTTCATCGTGCAGGAGATCCTGGAGGCGCTCGACTACGCGCACAACGCGCGCGACATGGAGGGCAAGCCGATGCAGATCGTGCATCGGGACATTTCGCCCTCGAACATCTTCGTCTCGAAGCGAGGCGACGTGAAGCTGGGCGACTTCGGCATCGCCCACGCTCAGCGCCGCGACTCGAAGACGCAGGTCGGGACCCTCAAGGGAAAATACGGGTACATGGCGCCCGAGCAGGTCGTGGGCCGCCCCATCGACGCGCGCAGCGATCTGTTCGCCATCGGCGTGGTGCTGGCGGAGCTGTTGACCGGGCGCCGGCTGTTCTCGGCGGCTGCCGATCTGGACGTGCTGCTGAAGGTCCGCGACGTGCGCCTCGACCGCCTCGACAAGTACGGGACTGACATCCCGCCGGCGCTGGACCAAATCGTGCGCGGCGCCCTCAAGAAGGACCCCGCCGAGCGCCCGCAGACGGCCTCGGAGCTGCGCGATCAGCTGGCGGACTACCTGTTCGCGGCTGGCGAACGCATCGGGCCCGCGGAGCTGCGTGTGTTCGCGGCCCGGCTGCTGGGCGCCGACCCGGACACGGCCGCGCAGCTGCTGCGCAACGCGCGCCACATCGACAAGCCCGCCAAGCCGAGCCCGGGCGTCGCCGAGCCCGCGCCGCCGCCACGAACCCTCCCCGCCGCCGGCGCAGCGGCCGGCAGCGGATGCCTCGCGCAGCGCGACCGCGGCGTCGACTGGCGAGGATCCCTGGGCCGAGGCGGACGAGGCCGAGAGGTCCTCGGCGCGCCGGTTCACGCCCGTGTCGAAGCCGGGCGAGGCAGTCCGCCTGGACGACCGCCGCTCCCGCAGCCAGAGCGAGATCGGCCGCTTCGTGTCGGCGGCGCCGGCGCGACCACCGGACAGCGCCGGTGACCTGAGCATCATCACGCCGATGCGCCTGCTGGCCGACCTGGCCGTGGCGGCGGAGACCGGCCTTTTGCGTTTCGAGTGCGACGGCAATCAGAAGGAGATCTTCGTGGTCGCCGGCGCTCCCGAATCGGTCAGCTCCGCGGACGCGGGCGAGCGCTTCGGTCAGTACCTGGTCGGGCGCGAGATTCTGACGACGCAGGACCTGGATCTGGCGTTGCGTATGTTGCCCCACTACAACGGCAAGCTGGGCGACACGCTGGTCGCACTGGGGATGCTGCGCCCGCTGGACGTGTTCCGCCTGCTGTCCGAGCAGGTGCGCGATCGCGTCATCGACGTCTTCGCGTGGACCGAGGGGACATTCTCGTTCTACCGGGGCGTGCTGAACCGCCGGGAGAGCTTCCCGCTGGGGCTCGACACGTTCGAAATGCTGGGGGCGGGTGTGGTCAGTCTGCCGCCGGAGCTGCTCGAGCACCGCTTCGCGCCGCTCGCCGAGCTGCATCCGTCGGCGACGGCCCGCCGACGCTTCGACCCAGAGGCCTTCAAGATCGGCCCGACCCCTGGCGCCGTGCTGGATATGCTGGATGGGCACCGCCCGCTGCGCCGCTGGCTGGCGTCGTTCACCGACCCGGACCAGCGCATCACGTTCCTGCGAACCCTGTACCTGCTGGTCGAGACCGACCTCGCTCAGCTGGATTGAGGGCGTTTTGGCGCCCCGAGACCGTCACTTGGCGATGGTGTTCAGCGCCGCCTGAATCTCGTGCTTCACCGCGGGGTCGGTCTCGACCTCCAGCCGGGCGCGGAGCGGGCGCTCGGCGTCGTGCGCGCGGCCTAGGCCCAGGGCGGCGGCCGCGTCCAAGCGCACCTCGCGGTCGTCGCTGTCCAGAAGCGGCGCCAACACCTCTGTCAGGCGCGGTCCGGATTGCCAGCCCAGCGCCATCGCCGCCCGCCGCAAGAGGACATGGTCGCCGGGGTCGCGCGACGGGGTCGTCTTGATGATGAAGTTTTCGAGAAACGTGTGCGCGCGCCCCGAACGCGCGTATGCCAGCGCCGCCAGTGACCGCCCGCGCGCGGCCGGCGAGGCGCGGCGATCGCCGGCGATCGCCATCAGCGTCGGCTCGGCGGTCTCCGCCAGGCGGTGCAACTCGGTGGAAGAGGGATTCTTGTTCAGCGCGGCCTCGACGTCCTGGCGCGTCGAAGTCGCCGGGGCACCCGCATCGGCTGCCAGCAGAGCGGTCAACAGGGTGAGGTGTATAATGGCGGCCATCGCTTACGGAGAATGTTGCATGGCTTCCCGCCTGCGCGCTTGCCTGATCGCGGCTGTCCTGGTGTTCGGGTGTGCGTCGCGCCTTGCGTTCGCCGCGTCACCACCGCCGCCGCCTGCGCAAAGCGACGTCGACGCCCAGCCAGATTTCGTCGACCAGCCGGCCGCCGAAGCGCCCAAGGAGCTGTGGTACGGCGCGGCCGCCCGATTGCGGTGGGTCTCGGTCCCCAAGTGGCTGTTGAACGCTTTCACGAAGGAGAACGTCCCCCTGTCGTCCTGGGCGACCGGCCTCGAGCTCTTTCGCCGCAAGGGGAACTTCGAGTTCGCGGTCGCCTTCAGCTATCAGAACATGTCGCCGCGCGACGGAAACTGGCTGGGCAGCAGCGCCGACCCGGCGACGGAGACGAACTTCGTCCATTTCGACCATTTCGCAATGTACGCGTTCGACGCGTCGTTCCTCTGGCACACGTACATCACCGAATGGTTTGGCCTGCGCTACGGCGCCGGGTTCGGCGTCGGGATCCTGGGCGGCCACATCATTCGGACGTACGCAAAGAACGGGCAGTGCACGGCGCAGAACGCCGCCGACACGTCCGTCTGCATGCCGGGACCGAATGACCACCCCTTCACTTCCGGCTCCGTCCCGCCGGCGGTGCCGATCTTGAACGTGGATGTGGGCGTCAATTTCCGCATCCCGCGCGCGAAGGGCCTGGAGGTCCGCCTCGACGGCGGCTTCTACGACGCCTTCTTCCTGGGCGGCGCGATCGCCTACGCGTACTGACTTAGGCCCCGATCGGAAATAGCCTCAGGGTCCGTCCTCGCCGCGGCCTGCGACCTGGTGGATCCAGTGCGCGAAGTCCCGTTCGAGGCGCGGCAGCAACAACACCAGCTTGGCCTGCTGCGCGGGCGTCAGCACCTTGCGCACGTCGCGGATCCGGTCGTCTTCCATGGCCCGCTGCTTGGTCCGGATCGCCATCAGGCGAGCGAGATCCCCGTTGAGGCGCGCATCGTCCGGCTGGGGCGCGTCCGCGTCGGCGCGCAGCTCGCGCATGACCTGGTGGCGCTCAGTCGCGATCTGCAGCTCGCGATCGTCATACCGCGACAGGATAGGAAACAGGCGGGCAGACGTGGCTTCGTCCAGCTTCAGCGCGTCGACGATCCGGAAGGCGCGCAGCGCCCGCATTCGTTCCAGGACCTCTTGCCGCAGCTGCTCGGGCGTCCGATGGTCATCGGGTGCGACGGCGGCCCGACCCGCCGCGCCCGCGCCGCCATTTGGCCGTTGCGCGTAGGCGGGCGGGCCCAGCAACGCAAGCGCCAGCGCCGTCGACCAGGCGCGCGTCACAGCGCAGCCCCGTGCAGTGAGCTCGCCACCCGTCGCAGAGCATCGCCGTCCAGCTCGGCCACTTCGTCGCTGACGCGCGGCTCGTCGTCGGCCGCAATGTCGGCCGTGTCGGTGCCATCGCGGGTGCCGCCGGCCAGTGCCGCCGGCGCGTGACGCCCCAGCCGATCCAGCAGACGGCGCAGCGCGCTCGAGTCCAGGTCGGCGACCTCACTCAGCGCTTCACCGCCCCCTTCCTCGTGCGACAGGCTTGCGGTCGCCATCGGCGCCGGCGCTCCCACGGGTGGCGCCGGCCGGTGAACCATCACGACCCAGCCGGCCGCAGCAGCCACCGCCAGCGCGCCGAGCGCGTACACGGCGGCGGGCTTGCTCGCGCGAAAGTGTCGTCGCCGGGCCGCCGCCCGCGAATCAGCCGGTCGCTTCAGCGCGGCCGGGACGCCGCCGCCGACAGCCATCGCCGCGGCATCGGTCGTCTGCAGGGCCAGCGTCTCCCAGAACCGGTCCTCGGGCGCCGCCAGCGGCGGCGCCGCCGCACGAAGCGCTGCCGCCACGCGCGGCACCTCGCGCAGATCGTTCATCGCGCGAAAGCAGGACATGCAGGACCGGACGTGGGCCTCGACCGCGCTGCCCGGCGACTGCGCGCCGGCCTCCACCAACCGTTCGACTGCCGCCCCGCAGGTCACCGCCCCTGTGCCTTCGTCGCTCATCGCCCCCTCCCGTGGCGCGCGGCACCCTCTGGACCAGGGCCCAGCGCCGCCCGCAGCTTGCGAACCGCATAGTGAAAGTTCACTTTGGCGGCGCCCTCGCTGATCTCCAGAGCCGCCGCAATTTCGCGGAACGAGAGATCCTCGTAGATGCGCAGCTCCAACGTCATTCGTTGCTTGGTCGGCAGCGTGCGGACGGCGTCGCGCAGGGCAGCCGCCTGCTCCGCGGATTCCAGCCGCTCCAGCGGGGGTACCGGCGCCCCAGGCTGAGCGTCACCCTGCTCAGCCTGATCGCCGTCCGACACGAACCGCGCGTTGTCGCGCAGGTGGTTCAGGGCCAGGTGGGCCCCGATCCGAAGAATCCACGACCGGAACGCCCCCGCCTCGCGCAGCTCACCCAGCTTGGTCATGGCCCGCACGAAGGCGCGTTGGACCAGGTCCGCCGCCTCGTCGGTGTCGCGCACGTACCGCATGCACAGCGCGAACAGCGCCCGCTGGTGGCGTGCCACCAGCTCGCCCAGGGCGGCCCGCTCGCCGCGCTGCGCCCGAGCCACCAAGACGTCGTCGGGCGTGTCGTCGTCTGGGGCGGGCATCACGAGCCTGAGGTGGTTGTGCATCATGACCGGCGCTCCCCACCAAGACCCGCCGCCAGGCAGGGCAGTTAAACGGTCTGGTTCGCGCCGTGCGTGGCGGCCCCGCCGACCCCGCCCCCGGCCGTGGTGCGGGATTCGAGAATCGCCAGGTTGTCCTCCAGCGCCTGGATGGTCGAGCGCAGGACCGAGACCTCTTCCTGGGTCGCGAAGCCCAGCACGCCAGCGGCGAAGCGCGTGGCGCGATCCAGCTCGGCCTTGATCGAGCCGCCGACCCCGACCGCTTTCATCGCCACATTCATGACGCGCTGGTCGCCCATCATTCGCGAAAGCCGGGGATCGCTCATGAGACGCATGGCCTGACCCAGGACCCGATCCTTCACCACGCCGAACATCGACATCGCTCGGTTGTGCCACGCGCCCTCCCTTGCGTCAACGCGTCCGCCGCGCCATGCTCCGGCGCGTGGGGGCGAAGCCCGGCTCCGTCGATGCGAGATCTTATTTGCCGTTCGTGATCGGCGCGTTCGGGTGCGGTTGGCTGCTGGGACTGCTCGTCGTTTTGAAGCTGTGGCACCTGGCCCACGCCCCGCGGTGGATGATGTTCAGCGGGGTGGGGTACGTCAGCCTGATGATGGCGCCCGCCTTCGTCGGCTTCGGGTTCGCCCGGGTGGTTGGACGGCTGGCCTCGCGCGGGTGGCGCGGCGCACCGCTGGGTCTGTTCGGGCTTGGCGTTTGCGGTCTGGTCGCCGGCCTGCTCGCGTTGTGAGCCAAGGCAGGTCCGCTTGGCTCATCCCGGACCACTCGATCGACACCGCGCCGCCGCGCCGCCGCGCGTGCGGGTCGCGCTGCTGACGGTCTCCGACACGCGCACGCCGGCAACCAATGAAGGCGGCCGGTTGTTGCGCCGGCTGGCCGAGGACGGCGGCTTCCTGGTCGTCGAGGAGGCGCTGCTGCCCGACGACCCGGCCGCGCTACAGGCCCGGGTCGCCGCGTGGGCGCGCCAAGATGGCGCTGACGCCGCCGTGCTGACCGGCGGGACGGGCCTTGGTCCGCGCGACCGAACGCCGGAGGCCGTCGCGTCGCTTTACGATCGCCGGGTGCCCGGCTTCGGCGAGCTCTTTCGGTGGTTGTCCTACCAAGAGATCGGCGCCGCGGCGATGCTCTCGCGCGCCGAGGCGGGCGTCGTCGGCCGGATGGCGGTATTCCTGCTGCCTGGCTCGCCGGCGGCAATCGAGCTGGCGATGCGCAAGCTCATCGTCCCCGAGTTGCCTCACCTGGTCGGGCAATTGCGGGCGGAGGCGCTGCCGCATGGTGGGTGAAGCGCCTCTCATCGACCCGCAGCGCCGCCGGATCGACACGCTGCGCGTCTCGGTCACGGACCGCTGCAACTACCGCTGCACGTACTGCATGCCCGACGGCGGCGTCGCCCACGGCGCGCGGCAAGAGACGCTCTCCTTCGAGGAGCTCGCCGCGCTGGTGCGACTCTTTGTGCGGCTCGGCGTGCGGCGGGTGCGCGTGACCGGCGGTGAGCCGACCGTGCGGCGCGACCTGCCCGCGCTGGTGCGCCTGCTGCGCGCGATCGGCGGCCTGGAAGAGATCGCGCTGTCGACGAACGGGCACCTGCTGGAGGATCTGGCGGGGCCCCTGCGCGCCGCCGGCGTCGATCGACTGAACGTCAGCCTCGATTCGCTGCGCCCGCAGGAGTTTCGCCGGATCACGGGCGGGGGTGAGCTGGCGCGCGTGTTGGCCGGTCTGGACGCCGCCGTCGCCGCGGGCTTTTCCCGCATCAAGATCAACACCGTCGCCATCGGTGGCTTCAACGACGAGGAGATCCCCGCGCTGTGCCGGTTCGCCTGGTCGCGCGGCTGGATGCCTCGGTTCATCGAGGAGATGCCCATGGCCGGCGGCCGCACGTACCTTCCGGGACGGTGCCTCTCAGCCGCGGAGATCCGGGCGCGCGTCGCGGCTGCGGAGCCCGGCGGGTCCGTCGTGCCCGACGACGGCGGGAGCGACCGGGGCGCCGGGCCGGCCCGCTACTTCCGACTGCTGAGCGCCGGGGAAGGGCCGGTGCGGCGGTTCGGCATCATCTCGCCGATGACCGAGCACTTTTGCGACAGCTGCAACCGCCTGCGGCTGTCTGCCACCGGCGCGCTGCATGCCTGCCTGGGTCACGACGACGCGGTCGATTTGCGGGCGCTGCTGCGTGCCGGGGACCTGGATGGCGTCGAGCGGGCCATCCGCGGCGCGGTCGCCGACAAGCGGCCGGGGCACACCTTCCAGCTGGTGGGGCTCGGCGGACCACGCAAGGCGATGGTACAGATCGGCGGATGAGTCGAAGACCCGAGATGGCCGAGGTTCCCGAGGTTGGCGAAGTCACCGAGGTCGCGGAGTTCGCCGATCTGAAGCCGCGCGTGCGCGAGCTGTTGCCCGAATTCGAAGAGAAGCTCGAGGCGCTGGTGGCCATCCCGACCGTCAGCATGGACCCGGCGCGGCGGCCTCAGATGGACGCCTGCGTGGCGGTGGCCGGCGGCTACCTGCGGGAGGCGGGGGCGCGCGTCGACGTGATCGACACGGGCGGCTTTCCGATGTTGCTGGGGCGATTCGAGGTGGATCCGCGGCTGCCGACGGTCACGGTCTACAACCACCTGGACGTGCAGCCGGCCGACCAGGCGGACGGCTGGAAGTCCCCCCCCTTTCGATTCACGCGCGAGGCCGAATCCGCCGGCCACCCGCTGCGCTGGTTCGCGCGCGGCACCACCGACGACAAGGGACCGGCCCTGGCGGCGCTGTTCGGCGCCCGGCTGGCCGTGCAGACCGACGCGCGCGTCAACATCCAGTTCCTCTGGGAGCTGGAAGAAGAGATCGGCAGCCCGCACTTCGCGGCCGGGCTGGCGGCGGCCGTGGCCGGCGACCCAAAGAGCGGGCGCGCGCCGCTGGCGACGGAGTCGGTGGTGGTGTCCGACACGATCTGGACGGCGGCCGGGCACCCTTCGATCTCGTACGGCCTGCGGGGGCTGATGGGCTTCACCATCGCCCTCGAGACCGGCGCCAAGGACGTCCACTCGGGGACGACGGGCGGCCTGGCCCGCAACCCGATCGGCGAGCTGGCCGGCCTCATCGGCGAGATGTATGACGCCCGCACGGGCAAGGTGAAGATCCCCGGCTTTTACGAAGGCGTGCGGCGCATCTCCGCGGGCGAGAAGAAGGCGTTCGGCCGGGCCGGGTTCTCGCGCAAGCGCTTCGCTGCCGCGCACGAGCTGTCCAGCCTGCGGAAGATGCCCGACGACGTGAGTGGCCTCGCCGCTCTCATCGCGGCACCCACGCTAGAGGTTCACGGAATCACCGGCGGCTACGCGGGGCCGGGCATCAAGACCATCGTTCCGCACCGGGCCGAGGCCAAGCTGTCGACGCGGCTGGTCCCCGATCAGAAACCGGCCAAGGTGTTCCAGCTGATCAAGAAGTTCGTGAAGGCGCGGCTGCCGGAGGCGGTCGTCACGCACGAGGCGTCTTTGGAACCGTACCTGGCCGAGATCGGCGGTCCCTACCACGATGCCGCCGCTGCCGCGGTCCGCGCGACCTTCGGCAAAGAGCCGGCCTTCGTGCGCGAGGGGGGCTCTATCGGTGCCGTCCTCACCATGCAGCGCCTCTTGAAGGCGCCGGTGATCTTCCTGGGGCTGTCGTTGCCGGAACACGGTTACCACGCGATCAACGAGAACTTCGACTGGGGGCAAGCCTCCGGGGGCATCGAGATGTTCTGCCGCTACTTTCACGCGCTGGGCCGGCCCCGGTGACGGCGTGCTAGCATTACCGGGATGAGCGGCGCTTCTTCCTCCGCCCCCGCCTCTTCCTCCGCCCCCGTCACGCGCGCGAGCGCGGTCAAGATCCTGGCCTCCGTGGTGGTCGTCGCCGGCGCGGTGGCCTACCTGCTGACCAGCTCGATGAAGCAGGGTGCCGAGTACTACAAGCATGTCGACGAGGTGATGGCGAACGCCGACGCCTGGCACGGCAAGCGGCTGCAGGTGCACGGCCACGTCGTCGACGGCTCGATCGAGCAGGCCAAGGGGACGCTGCTCTACCGCTTCAAGATCGAGAGCCGCCCACCGAGGCCGCCGGCCGTCATCTCCGCGACCTACAACGGTCTGGTGCCCGACACGTTCAAGGGGGGCGCAGAGGTCGTGGCCAAGGGGACACTGACACCCGACAATCAATTGACCGTGGTTCCCGACGGAATCATGGCCAAGTGCCCGTCGAAGTACGACGCCGACAAGGCGTCGCCCCCAGCGCCGATCTCGCCCGGCGTCGCGCAGAAGCTCTGATTCAGGTGTAGCGGAGCCCGTCGACGGCGCGCAGGCGGCTGGCGCGCAGCGACGGGTACACCGTCGCCAGAAAGCAGATCGCCAGCGTGGCCGCGGCGACGGCCAGGATCTCGCCGCCGGCGATGCGAACCGGCAGCGAGCCGATCAGGTAGACCTTCGGATCCAGCGGGTAGCCGTAGAGGCGGGCCAGCACGCACACCAGCAGGCCGAAGAGGATTCCGAGCCCGGTGCCCACGCCACCGACGGTGGTCCCCCCGATGAGGAAGATGCGCGCCACCATCCCCGACGGGGCGCCCATGGATTTGAGGATCGAGATCTCGCGAACCTTCGACAGAACGATCATCGTGAGCGAGGCGATGATGTTGAACGCCGCGACCACGATGATCAGCACCAGCAGCAACGAGATGATCACCTTCTGCATGGTCAGCGCCATGAAGAGGTTGTGGTTCAGCTCTTTCCAATCGATGATCCGGTAGGGCCCGTCCAGGCGCCGTCGGACGTCGGGGGCCGCGCTCAGCGCCATCATGGGGTCGGCGAACCGGAGCTCGACGCCGGAGACCAGCCGGCGCGCGTTGGCCAGTCGGTGCGCGTCGGCGATGCTGATGTACGCCAGGCGCGTGTCGTATTCGTTGAAGCCCATGCGGAACAGGCCCACGACTTTGAAGAGGTACGCGACGGGCGCCTCCCCGACTCCCGAGCTGAAAGGGATCATGATGGATATGCAGTCGCCGATGCCCGCGTGCAGGTGATGCGCGAGCTCGGTCCCGAGAGCGATGCGCCCGACATCGTCGGTGGTTTTGCGCGGCGTGCCGGCCGGCAACGCGCAGCTGGCCGGCTGCTCGAGGGCGTCCAGGCTTCCGGCGATCAGCGAGCGACGCAGGTCATCGGCGCCTTGCTTCAGATCGATTCCTTTGAGGTTGGCCCCGATACGCCCGATCATCACCTCGCCGGCCGAGAAGAGGAACTTCGCCATCCGGGTGACACCCGGCATCCCCTGCAGGCGCGAGGCGATCTCCGCGATCTCGGGACCGTCCACGTCGGCGTCGCCGTAGGGCATCACGATGAGGTGCGCGTTGAGGGCCAGCACCTTGTCCTGAAATTCGCGCTCGAACCCGCTGGTCACGCCCAGCACCACGACCAGCGAGGCCACACCCAGAACGACACCCATCGTCGACACCGTGGTGAAGACCGAGAAGGTCCGCAACAGGAACGCCACCACCGCGGACAGCGCGCCCAAGAGAATGATCACGACCGCCGTCGTCTCGAGCCCGCGCGAATGCCCGCGCACCGCCACGAACGCCACGAACCCGGCGGCGGCCAGCGCCAGACCGGCGATGAGCGCGGCGCGGGCCCCGCGCGAGCGACGGCCCCGGTGCAGGTAGCGCAAACCGACGAAGCGCTCCAGCCCCAGGGTGAACAGGTCGCCGAGGCCAATGCCCAGAAACGCCGCAATCCCGAGGTCGATCCACAGGTCCCGGTGATGGCCCAGCGACCGGCCAAAGACCGCCGCAGCGGCGATGCCCAGCACGGCCGCGAGCAGCGCCAGACGAACGACCAGGCGGCGGGTAGGCATCGCGGCAAAGAACGTAGCAGAACGGAGGTTGGTGAGGTTCCTTGACACTCTTCGACGGCAAACCGTACCGTACACGGCCATGGCACGTCCGCGCCTCTTGTTGCTGGCCGGGCTCGCGTTCGCGTGGCCGGCCGCCGCGCGTGCGGACAAGTACGATCTCAACCTGCTGAACCTCTGCCCCCCGTCGCCGACGGGTGGCTGCTCATGGGTGCAACCGGCCACCAACGGACAGAAGACAGTCACGCTGGACCCGGAGGCCGCCTCACGCTACCGCAGCTTGATGTCCGAGCTGGGGGTCGTCATGGCGCCCCGGCTGATGACGCCCGCCGACACCCTGGGATACGCCGGATTCCAATTTTCCGCCGAGCTGGGGTTCACGACGACCAACCCCGGCCGCGAGATCGCCGGGGCCTCCTACTGGAACGGAATCGAAGGGGTAAACCCTGGCAACCCGACGGCGACCCGCCCGGGCAGCACGATGACCACGGTCGGCGGCTTCGTCCGCAAGGGGCTGTGGCTGCCGGTCCCCGCCTTGGAGTTCGGGGCCGGCGCCGTGAGCCTGCTGGGATCGCACATGTACGCGATCCAGGGCTACGCAAAGTTCGCCCTCCAAGAGGGCTTCCACGACTGGGTGCTCCCGTCGCTGGCGGTTCGTGGCTCGGCGTCCCAGCTGCTGGGAACCGGTCAGGTCACCATGACCGTCTACGGCGTCGACGTGCTCATATCCAAGGCCTTCAGCCTCGGCGGCACGGCTCGCGTCGAACCGTTCGCCGGATGGA
The DNA here is from genome assembly GCA_963737345.1 of uncultured Pseudomonadota bacterium. Classification (GTDB taxonomy): domain Bacteria; phylum Myxococcota_A; class Polyangia; order Fen-1088; family Fen-1088; genus JADGRB01. Next base: position 407,670 of record CAVTSM010000005.1, read on the forward strand.
ACGCCCTTTTCATCGACGCGCGGAGCGGGGTCATCGACGCGACGCCGACCTGCGACGCGTACGCCCAGCACGCCGCAGCGCCGGGTTCATCGGCGCCGGGCGGATGCAGCGCGAGCGACAACGGAACGTGGAACGACCTGGCCGCGAACTTCACGTTCCCGTCGCAGGACGTCATCACGCGCTACCGCTGGTTCTTCGGCACCAAGCTCAAGCTGTCCAAGCTGTTCTTGACCGCCGAGTTGGACTACATCCAGCACGGCACCAGCCACGACAGCAGCGCCGACGCCGGCGACGCCAGCGGCAGTCAGTGGGCGTTCGCGTTGTCAGCCGGGTTCGACTTCTGACCGCCTAGGCTGCGGCGCCACCGATTCCGCCCGAGCCGGCCGTGCCGCTGCCGGGCGCGGTCGGGGGAGCGCCCGCGGCGGCAGGCGGCGCGCCGGCGGCCGGCATCCCGCCTTGGATGATCTTGCGCAGCCCGGCGACGGACAGGCGCGGCGTCTTCTTCTCTTCTTCGAAGATGATTTGCGCCAGCGTGGCTGTCGTCAGGTCCGCTCGGGTGGTGTTCTCCACGACGCGAACGTCGTCGCCCGCACGCACCATCGCCGCAATGTGGTCGAGGGTCACATAGCGGCTGTCGCGCGTGTCATAGAGCTTCCTATTCGCGTACCGTTTGATCGTGCGTGCAGTGCTCATTGGCTTAGGGTGTCACAGCCAATTAACCGCGTCAATCATGTAATATATCTGACGCTTCCTCTGTCCAATTAAAAATATAAGGGGAACAATCACTTACGTAGACGCGAGCGGTCGTCCGGCCCCGAACAAAAAAAAACAGGCCAGCTTCGAGGCGCATCGAACTCCCGACGAGCGCGCGCCTGCAAAAAGCCGCTGCCCCGCCCGTGAGCTGACTTGCTACGGCCGCGATCGCAAATAATCGATCGAGCCAGGCAGCGTCGGCACTCGGCGGGCTCGAACGCTACTACTTGCCGGCTTTGCCGGCTTCGCCGGCTTCGTCTTCGAGCTCGGTCTTCTTCTCGGCGGGCGAAACGTCGATCTCGTCGTGCGAGTGCACAGCACGCTTGAAGTTCTTGATCGCCTTGCCAAGGCCGTCTCCGAGCTGGGGTAACTTCGAGGCGCCGAAAACGACGACCACGATGATCAACACCAGCAGAAGCTCGCCGAAGCCCATTCCGAAGGGCATAACGGGGTAGCTATAGCACCCCCCCCGGAACATTCAACGAGAATGAGTCGGATTTTTGTCGAGGCGGGTTCCATCCGTTACGATCCGTCGACCATGCCGGCTGCCGCGCGCCGCGCCATCGCCCTCGCGATCGCGCTCTCATTCTCAGCCGGAACCGGCGCCCATGCGCGGGGCACGTCACCCGCACGCGCCGCCGGAGGTCCGGCCGATCCGCCTGACCGCAGCCTCGCGGAACGACGCGCGGTGCGGGGCGTCGCCGTGGACGATGATCAGGCGGCCGCCGCCCTCGAGAGCCCGGAGCTGCGCGAGATTCGCCGCTTCGAACAGGCGGCGTTTCCCCGGGCGGGCACCAGCGCAGCTCCGGCAGGCGGCGACGGGGACGGCGTTCTGCCCCCCAGCTCTCTGCCTGGCGAGTGGGGCGGCAGCGGCGACGTCCCCGCGGAGCTCCGATCGCCGCCCCCCGTCGCGGCCGAGAAGCCGGCCCCGCCGCCCGACTCGGAGTGGCTGCGCGGGTTGGCGCTTCCGGACCTTCCCGTTCGTTGGGACGCGCAGGTTCTGCGTTACCTGGACTACTTCAAGAATGATCCCAAGGGCCACGCCATCATGACCGGCTGGCTGCGACGGGCCGGCCGCTACCGCGAGCTGTTCGAGAAGGTGCTGGTCCGCCAGGGACTACCCAAGGACCTGATGTACGTCGCGATGGTCGAGAGCGGATTCGACACCGGCGCGCGGTCCCGCGTCGGCGCGGGCGGGATCTGGCAGTTCATGCCGGGCGCGGCGCGCGCGTACGGGCTGGAGGTCAGCTACTGGGTCGATGCGCGCCGGGATCCTGAACGCGCCGTCGACGCCGCCGCCCGCTACCTGAAGGATCTCTACGTTCGGTTCGGATCCTGGTGCCTGGTGTTCGCCGCTTACAACGCCGGGTACGGATCCGTGCTGCGCTCGATCACGACGTACAACACCAATGACTACTGGGAGCTGACCCGGCACGAGGCCGGCCTGCCCTGGGAGTCGACGCTGTACGTGCCGAAGATCCTGGCCGCGGCGATCGTCGGCCACAACCTGGCGGCCTTCGGTTTCGCGGACCTGACCGCCGATGCACCGTTCGCCTACGAGAAGGTGGACGTGCCGCCGGGGACGGCGCTGGCGACCGTCGCACGCGCCGCCGGCACCAAGCCGGAGGTGCTGGCGGCCTTGAATCCCGACTTGATTCGCGACCGCACACCGCCCGATCGGAGCACCGTGGCCGTGCGCCTCCCCCCCGGTACCGGGGCGACGTACGCAGCGAGCTTCGACAAGACGCGTGACGGCGACAAGGTGGAGACGGTCGTGTTGCGCTTTGGTGAGACGTTGGATGACGTCGCTCGCGCGCACGGCACGACGGCCAAGCAGCTGCGCCGCCTCAACGGCGTCAAGGACAGCGTCGAGCTGCGGGGGGGCACCACCATCGTCGTCCCGCGGCGCGCGACGGCCAAGACCGACGGGGATGCCAAGGCGGAGGCGACCGCCAAGAACGACGGGACTGGAACCGCCGACGACGCCACCCAGAGCGCCGACCGAACGGCCGCGGACCCCGCCGACACGGTGCTGGTCGCCGTGCCCGATCGATCCTTCAACTACGACGGGCGCGAGCGCGTGTTCTACCGAACGCGGGACGGCGACGGCCTCGACGAGGTCGCGGACGTGTTCGGGGTCCGTGCCGAAGACCTGGTCGAATGGAACAACCTGGACCCCAGCGCCAAGCTTCACCCGGGAATGGTGCTGCAGGTGTTCGTGCGCAGAGACTTCGACCCAACCGGCGTGATGCTGCTGGATCCGAGCCGCGTGCGGGTCGTGACCCTGGGATCCGAAGAGTTCCTGGAGCTGCAGACTGCCCGGCGCGGCAAGAAGCGCTTGATGTACACGTGCAAGGCCGGCGACACGCTGGCCAAGCTGGGGCGCCGCTACGGCCTGACCCCGGGCGATCTGGCCCGCATCAACCGCTTTTCGTACAACACCGAGCTGCACGACGGCGATCGGATCGTGGTCTATTCACCGACCGGAGAAGCGGCGCACGAGGTCACGCGCGGTTTGACCCCCAGCGAGCGGCGGCCCGAGCGAAACACCGCCGCGGCCAAGACGGGCCACAAGGAACCTGAAGGCAAGCAGCCCGAAGGCAGACAGAGAGCCACGCGCGTCGCGAACGCGAAGCCGAGCGCCGTCACCAGGCCCACGGCCGGAGCCAAGCCGGTCGCCAAATCGACGACGGGAGCGGCCAAGGCGACGGCTCACCCCGCGCCCGCCAAGAAGAAGTAGCTCTGGGCGATGGCCCGCTTCGCGATCGAGCCCGGCGCGGCCGGGCGCCGCCTGGATCAGGTGGTGGCCGCGGCATCGCCCGGCCTATCGGTGGCGGCCGCGCGCCGGTTGATTGCCGCCGGTGGCGTGAGGATCGACGGCCGCCCGGCCCGCAAGGGGGACCGTGTGGCGGGCGGCCAGACCGTCGAGATCGACGACGCGCAACAGGAGGGGCAGACGACTGCCGGCCAGCGGGTGACGCCCGACCCTGGTGCCGCCCTGGAGGTGGTGGCCGTCGACGAGGATTGGGTGGCGATCGCAAAGCCGGCCGGGATCCCCTCCCATCCGCTGCGAAGCGGCGAGATGGGAACGGCCGCCAACGCGCTGGTGGCGCGTTTCCCTGAATGCGCGGACGCCGGGGCCGATCCGCGCGAGGGCGGCCTGGTCCATCGGCTGGACACCGGGACCAGCGGCGTGCTGATCGGCGCGCGCAGCGCGCGGGCTTGGTCGGCGCTGCGGCGGGCACTGGCCGCGCCGAGCTGCGAAAAGATCTACCTGGCCGAGGTGCGCGGCACCGCCGGACCGGGAGAGTCCCACGAACCCATTGGCCGCGCCGGCCGGAGCAGCCCGCGCGTGCGGGTGGGCAGCGGGCGTAATCCCCTGCCGGCCACGACCCGGTGGGAGCCGCGAGAGGCGCGGGGAGAGACCACCCTTCTGGCCGTCTATCTGACCAGGGGCCGCGCGCACCAGATCCGCGCGCACCTGGCCGCCGCGGGGCACCCGATCGTGGGGGATCCCCTGTACGGCGGCGCCGGCGCCGAAGCCTCTGCTCCGCTGCACCTCCACGCCTGGTCGGTCCGCTTTCGGCACCCGCGCCCGGAGCAGCCGATTTCCGTTGAAGCGCCACCCCCCGCCTGGGCCAAGATGCGGGGTTGAAGACCCAGAGGTGCACGATGCAGGCGATCGTCCTACAGCACACGGCCACCGAAGGCCCAGAGCGCGTCGCCGCCGCGCTCGCCGCGCGCGGTGTGACCCTGGACGTACGTCCGCTGTTCGCGGGTGCCCCCGTGCCGGTGGATGCCGCGCCCGACGAGCTGGTGGTGGTGATGGGCGGACCCATGGGAGTGGGCGACGCGGGGGATCCGCGCTGGCCGTTTCTCAGCCAGGAAATCACCTTGCTGCGCAAGCTGGTCGCGCGCGACGCGCCCGTCTTGGGCATCTGCCTGGGTGCGCAGCTGCTGGCGGCCGGCGCCGGCGCGCGGGTCTACCCGAACGTGCGCCCCGGCCCCGACGGCCGCCCGGTGCCGGCGCGCGAAGTCGGGTGGGGGCACGTGGATCTGCTGGCGCCCGGCGAGCCGGTGCTGGCGGGGCTGCCGCCCAAGCCGCTGGTGCTGCACTGGCACGGTGACACGTTCGACCTGCCGGCCGGCGCGGTCCACCTCGCGTCGACGGCCGTCTGCCCGAACCAGGCCTTCCGCCTGGGGCGCCGCCAGCTGGCCTTCCAGTTCCACTGCGAGCTGGAAGAGCCGACGATCGGCGTGTGGGCGCACGAGGACGCGGCGTTCGCGCGCGCGGCGCTGGGACAGCCCGACGACGAACACGCCACTCAGATGATCGTCGCGGACACGGCTCGGCTGTACGCTCAGGCGCGCCCGCTGTGGGATCGGCTGCTGGGCAACGCGCTGGACGTCCTGCTCGCGTCATAGATTCATCGCTCATTCGTGGATTGACGTCACCGGGCGCGGCGACAATAGTTACGCTGTGCCGACGCCCGTCACGTTCAAGATCGCGCTCGTGCAGATGCGCTGCTCGACGGATCCGGCCGACAATCTGGCGCGCGCGCTGGAGCGGATCGTTGCGGCCGGGCGGCAGGGTGCGAACCTGGTCTGCCTGCCCGAGCTGTTTCGGACGCAGTATTTCTGCCAGAGCGAGGACCACGCCGTCTTCGATCTGGCCGAGCCGATTCCGGGTCCCAGCACCGAGGCGCTGTCGCGCGCGGCACGCGAGGCCGGCGTGGTCGTCATCGGCTCGCTTTTCGAGCGGCGCGCGGCGGGCATCTACCACAACACCGCCGTCATCATCGACGCCGACGGCAAGCTGCTGGGCCGCTACCGGAAGATGCACATCCCGGACGACCCGCTTTATTACGAGAAGTTCTACTTCACGCCCGGCGACCTGGGCTTTCGCGCGTGGGACACCGCCTGCGGCCGCATCGGCACGCTGGTCTGCTGGGACCAGTGGTATCCGGAAGGCGCCCGCCTGACGGCTCTGGCCGGTGCCGACGTGCTGTTCTACCCGACCGCGATCGGCTGGCACCCCGACGAGAAGGCGGAATTCGGGACCGCGCAGGCCTCCGCCTGGCAGACCGCCCAGAGGGCGCACGCGATCGCGAACGGCGTCTACGTCGCGGCGGTGAATCGGGTCGGCTTCGAAAAGCCCGCCAACACGACCGGCAAGGGGATCGAATTTTGGGGCGGCAGCTTCGTCGCCGATCCGTTCGGCGTGGTGCTGGCCGAGGGATCGCGCACCGAAGAAGAGACGCTGGTCGTGACCTGCGATCGCCGCCATCAAGAAGAGGTCCGCCGCCACTGGCCATTCCTGCGCGACCGTCGCATCGACGCCTACAGCGCCGTGACCCGGCGGTTCATCGACGATGAGCCGGGCCCCTAAGCGGGCCGCCGCGCCGGCCAGCGACGCCGCGCGCACAGCGGCCGCGCTGGGGTTTCGGATGCCGGCCGAGTGGGAGCCGCACGCCGCGACCTGGCTGGCCTGGCCGCACGAACCCAAGGACTGGCCCGGGAAGCTGGCGCCGATTCCCTGGGTTTACGGCGAAGTGGTCCGGCACCTGGCGCGCGGCGAGCGGGTGCGCATCCTGACCCACGACGCGGCCGTCGAACGGCGCGCCCGCGGGCTGCTGGGCCGGGTCGGCGTCGAGCTGGCTCAAGTCGATTTCGTCCGCGCGCCCAGCGACCGGAGCTGGACGCGCGACACCTGCCCCCTCTTCGTCAAAGACGCCGCCGGCGAGGTGGCGATCACGAATTGGCGCTTCAACGGCTGGGCCAAGTACCCCAATCACAAGCGCGACGACGCCCTGCCGGATCGGATCGCGAGTCGCTACGGCTTGCGGCAGTGGAAGCCGACGGTCACGCTGGACGGCCAGCCCTGGCGCGTGGTGCTGGAGGGCGGCGCCATCGACGTGAACGGCGCCGGCACCCTGCTGGCCACCGAGGAGTGCCTGCTGGACACGGTCCAGGCGCGCAACCCGGGTCTGTCGCGGGAAGCCATGGAAACGGTGCTGGCGGACCACCTCGGCGTCCGCAAGGTGATCTGGCTCGGGCGCGGAATCGCCGGCGACGACACGCACGGCCACGTTGACGACCTCTGCCGGTTCACCGACGAGACCACGGTCGTCCTGGCCGGCGAGACCAACCCCTCTGACCCGAACCACGCCCCGCTGCGCGACAACCGCGAGCGGCTCGAGGAGGCGAGGACCGCCGACGGCCATCGGTTGCGGGTCGTGCCGCTGCCGATGCCGGCGCCGCTTTGGCTGGACGGTGTGCGGTTGCCGGCGAGCTACGCCAACTTCTACGTCGGCAACACGGTCGTGCTGGTCCCAACCTTCAACGACCCGCACGACCGGCAGGCGCTGGGCATTTTGGCCGAGCTGTTCCCGACTCGGTCGGTCGTCGGGATCCACGCCGTCGACCTGGTGTGGGGCCTCGGCACCCTGCACTGCATGACCCAGCAGGAACCCCAGCCGCGTTGACGGAGCTGGGCTTCGCCGAGCGGAGTCGTCGCGGGAGGTTGAAGGTCGCGAGGGGTTCCCGGCAGCGAAGCTGCCGGGCCCCGACCGTGCCGCAGCAACCCTCCCAGGGTTCCTGTCGGATCGGGAGTTGACCCGTCAGGGGGTCGAGGCCATGCGCGCGGCTGCGATCCGCTTGTGCCGGCGCCAGGCTTTGACGGAGATGACGGCCGCGGCGATGACCAGCGCGACGACGATGCCGTGCTCGGTGTGGCGCGCGTAGCGAATCACCCGGTCGATCTGCCCGCCGAACAACCAGGCCGTGTAGACCAGAACCGGCACCGTGAACGCCGCCGCCGAAAAGTCGTAAATCAGGAACACCGGCGGCCGCAGATGAAGGGTCCCGGCGGTGAAGAAGATCGTGAATCGCAGGCCGGGGGTGAACCGCCCGACCAGGACCACCTTGCTGCCGAACTTGCGGAAGTAGGCGCGCACCCGAAGCTGCCGGCGCGGCGTGAAGTACTTCTGCGCCAGGCGACTGGCCAGCACGCGGCGCCCAAAATAGCGGCCCAGGAAGAAGGCCAGCGAATCACCGGCCAGCACGGCCGCGAAGCACACGAGGAAGGCTTTGGTGACGTCCAGCGCCCCGCGCCATGAGAAGTAGCCGGCGGCGATCAGGGAGATGTCTTCCGGTATCGGAAGGCCGAGCCCGCACAACAGCAGAATCCCGCCCAGCCAGGTGTAAGCCCCCAGCGGCGTCATGGTCGAGAGGTGAGCGATGAACCACTTCACGCGGGGGCGTCCGACGGGGCCCCTTCAAATACCACGGACTGCGCCCAAAGCCGAATCGTCCTCGTCCTGGCCTCACCCGATGGGCGCTCCGGCACCCCCTGTCTCTCGACGGGGACCGCGTTGACATTGAGAGCAACCGAACGTACGGTTCTCCGGTCAGTTATCCGGTTCTGATCTCTGTCCCACCTTCCCGTTTCGGGGGTCCCCACATGCGAAGGCATCGTCTCTGGCTCGACGCGGTGCTGCTCCTGGTCGCCGGCGCGTTCGTCGCCGGGTGCAAACCGGATTACCCGTCCTGCGAGACCGACAAGGACTGTCACCCCAAGGAATTCTGCGTCGCCAATAAGTGCCAGCAATGTCGGGACACCAATGATTGTCCGGCCGGCAGCGCGTGCAAGGCGGGCAAGTGCGAGTCGGTCCCGGGCTACTGCACCAGCAAGGCGCAGTGCCCAGCCAACCAAGAGTGCATCGCCAACCGGTGCCGCGCGTGCGCGTCCGACAAGGAATGCCCGGGCGGCCAGCACTGCGTGGCCGGGGCCTGCTCGTCGAAGAAGCGGTGCAAGACCGAGAACGACTGCGCCCAGAACGAAGATTGTGTGAACGGCTTCTGCACGACGGAGAAGGCGCCTGCGCCGCCGCCGACCCAATGCAAGCTGGACCCGGTACTGTTCGACTTCAACGAATCTGCGCTGACGACCGAGGCGACGGCCACGCTGGCGCGCGACGCCGACTGCCTCAAGCAGGTTGGCCGTGCCGTCACGCTCATCGGCCACGCCGATCCGCGTGGCACGCAGGAGTACAATTTGGCGCTGTCCGAGAAGCGGGCCCAGTCCGTCCGGGATCACCTGGGGCGCTTGGGCGTCGACGGGAACAAGCTGTCGGTCTTGCCGCGCGGCTCACTGGACGCCAAGGGTACGGACGAGCCGAGCTGGGCCCAGGACCGCCGTGTCGATTTCACCTGGAAGTAGGTCGCTCGCGCTGGCGGCCTTGGGGTTGCTGGCCCTGCTGGCGGCCCCGGGCTGCGTCACCACGACCGAAGGGCAGAAGATGCAGGCCGACATCGCGGTCCTGCGGGCGCGCCTGGACGAGATCGACAAGCGAGACAAGCAGTACAAGGACCAGGTCGTCCGGCTGAAGAAGGTGCTGGACGAGGCGACGGCGCTGCTGACGCGGAATTCGGCCGATGTGGGCGCCAAGGTCGCCAAGTCGGAGCAGGACATCGCGGCGCTGCAGGGGCGCATCGAAGAGATTGGCCACAACGTCGATCAACAGACCCGCCAAGACAGCGAGGCCCAGAACCGGTTCGAAACGCGGCTGGCGGCTCTCGAGCAGACGCAGAACAAGATCGTCGACCGCGTCGCGCCCGAGATGCCGAACGACAAGGACCAGCTCTGGTCGCAGGCCGGGCAGCGGCTGGCGTCGGGGCAGCGGGACGACGGGCGGCGGTTCTATCGGGTGTTCATCCAGCGTTTTCCGCAGGACCCGCGCGCGCCCCAGGCCTACGTGGCGATCGGCATGTCCTTCGTCCAGGAAGCGAAGTACCCGAACGCGGCCGCCGAGTTCCAGAAGGTGCTGAACACCTACCCCTCGTCGCCCGAGGTGCCGGAGGCGATGTGGCAGCTGTCGCTGGCATTCGTGCAGCTCCACTTCTGCACGGACGCGCGCGCGCTGCTGTCGGACATCGTCAAGCGGTATCCCAAGTCGGCGCGCGCCATCGACGCACGAAGCGAGCTGAAGGCCATCGGCAAGCTGCCGCGCTCGGCCTGCACCAGCTAGACCGGCTGCGGCGGCACGGCGTCAGCGCGCCCTCAGGGGGCGAACGCGCGGGCGACCTGGCGCCCCGCGGCGACGGGATCGGCGGCGGTCGCCACGGCCGAGATGAGCGCGACGGACCTGGCGCCGGCAGAGGCCACCGCGGGAACTTGCGCCAGGCCAATGCCGCCAATCGCGACCACGGGAACGGACACGGCCGCGCATACGGCGCGCAGGGCATCCAGCCCGACGACCGGGTCGGGGTTGACCTTGCTGGTGGTCGGGAAGACCGGTCCAAAGCCGATGTAGTCGGCACCCGCGACGGCGGCTTCCTCTGCTTGCTGGCGATTGTGGGTCGAAAAACCGACCACCAGGTCGGTCCGGCCGAGCTCGGTCCGAATCCGCAGCGCGTCCGCCAGCGGCAGGTCGTCCTGTCCGAGGTGCACGACCTCGGCCCCCGCCGCCAGGGCGACGTCCAGGCGGTCGTTGACACAGAACGCGACCCCCTGCGCGCGGCACACCGGCAGCAGGCGCCGCGCCGCCCGGAGCATGGCGCGGGCCCCGCTGCCCTTGGCGCGCAGCTGGAGGCAGCAGGGGGCAGCGGCCAGCAAGGCGGCAGCCTGCGCCAGCAGCGCCACGTCGTCTTCCAGCAGGGCTGGCGCGGCGTCGAGGATGGCGTAGTACCCGCGGATTTTCATCGCGTACACTATAGCGTTTTGCCGACGCCCTTCCGCCTCAAGACCGAGCTCGCCCCCATGGGAGATCAGCCGCGCGCGATCGAAGAGCTGACCGCGGGCGTCAAGCGCGGCGACCCGTCACAGGTGCTGCTGGGCATCACGGGTAGCGGCAAGACCTTCACGATGGCCCACGTCGTCGAGAAGATTCAGCGCCCCACGCTGGTGATGGCGCACAACAAGACGCTGGCGCACCAGCTCTACTTGGAATTCAAAGAGCTGTTCCCGGACAACGCCGTCCACTACTTCGTCAGCTACTACGACTATTACCAGCCCGAAGCGTACGTCCCCTCGACCGACACGTACATCGAGAAGGACTCGCTCATCAACGAAGAGATCGATCGGATGCGGCACGCCGCGACCTACGCCCTGCTGACCCGGCGAGACGCGCTGATCGTGGCCTCCGTGTCGTGCATCTACGGCATCGGCGCCGCCGAGGCCTACCTGGGGATGAAGCTGGATCTGGCGCGTGGGGTCGAGGTCAGGCGGGACGCCGTGCTGCGCCGCCTGGTCGAAATCCAGTACGAGCGGAACGACATCGATTTTTCGCGCGGGACCTTCCGGGTGCGCGGCGACACCGTCGAGATCTTCCCGGCCTACGAGCGCGAAAAGGCGATCCGGGTCGAGTGGTTCGGCGACGAGATCGACGCCATCTCGGAAGTGGATCCGCTGCGCGGCAAGGTGCTGCGCAAGATCGACGAGGTGTCGATCTTCCCCGGTTCACACTACGTGACGCCGGCCGACCAGCTGTCGCGCGCGATGACGGGGATCAAAGAAGAGCTGCGGGAGCGGCTGACCCAGCTGAAGGCAGAGAACAAGCTGGTCGAGGAACAGCGGCTGCAGCAGCGGACGCTCTACGACCTCGAGATGCTCGAGCAGATGGGGCGGTGCAAAGGGATCGAGAATTACTCGCGACACCTGTCGGGACGGGCCCCCGGCGAGCCGCCGCCGACCCTGCTGGATTACTTTCCGAAGGACTACATGCTGTTCGTCGACGAGTCGCACCAGACCATCCCGCAGATCGCTTCGATGTTCAAAGGCGACCGCTCGCGCAAAGAGACGCTGGTCGACTTCGGGTTCCGCCTGCCCTCCGCGCTGGACAACCGACCACTGCGGTTCGACGAGTGGGAGGCGCGAGCGCCCCAGGCGGTGTTCGTGTCCGCCACACCAGCCGAGTACGAGCTGCAGCGCGCCGAGGGCGTGGTGGTCGAGCAGATCATCCGCCCGACCGGGTTGCTGGACCCGGAGATCGAGATCCGGCCGGTCGGAAGCCAGGTCGACGACCTGCTGGGCGAAATCCGCGAGCGGATCAAGATGGGCGACCGCGTGCTGGTCACGACGCTGACCAAGCGGATGGCCGAAGACCTGACCGAGTACTACACGGAGCTGGGGCTGCGCGTGCGGTATCTGCATTCGGACATCGACACCCTCGAGCGCATCGAGATCCTGCGCGACTTGCGCCTGGGCGAGTTCGACGTGCTGGTCGGGATCAACCTGCTGCGCGAGGGCTTGGACCTACCGGAGGTCTCGCTGGTCGGCATCCTGGACGCCGACAAAGAAGGGTTCCTGCGGGCGGAGCGTTCGCTGATCCAGACCATCGGCCGCGCGGCGCGCAACGTGCGCGGCAAGGTGATCATGTACGCCGACCGCGAGACCGAGTCGATGCGCAAGGCGATCACGGTCACGCGCTCGCGCCGCGCCGCCCAGGAAGAGCACAACCGCCGCCACGGCATCACGCCGAAGACGATCGAAAAGGCGATCGCGGCGCTGGCCGGTACGCCGCAAGACGACTATGTCGACCTGACCCGCGCCGCCAAGGAGGCGGCCACCAACGAGGTGGCGCTGGAGGAGCTGCCGCGCACCATCACGGCTCTCAAGAAGCAAATGCTGGAGCTGTCCGAGTCGCTGGAGTTCGAAAAAGCCGCCGCGATTCGGGATCGTATCAAGGATCTCGAAGAGATCCGGCTGTCGCTCGGCAGCTGAGTCAGCGGCGCCGTTCAGGCGGCGGGACCGACCCGCCGGTAGAGCAACCGCCAGATCGGCGCGCCCTCCTGCTCGCATTGCCGCTCGCGCCGAGACTTCGCGCCGTAGGGGTTGGCGCGGGCGAACGTCCACGCGCCGTTCGCGCTCTCGTAAAACGGCGAGCTCTCGAGCGCCGCCATCGCGTCCAGCGCAAGGGTGAAGATGTCGGTCATCACCCACAGCTCGCCCCCCGGTTCGAGCGCGCGCGCCAGCTCGGCGACCAGCCCTGGGTTGATGACCCGACGCTTGTGCTGGCGGCTCTTGAACCACGGGTCGGGAAAGTTCAGGAAGAACCGCCGGACGCCGCCCGGTTGGAACAGCCGCGGAAGGTCGACCGACATGTTGGCGAAGATCAGCCGCACATTGCCGATCCCCCGGCGCGCGCAATCGGCGTTCGTCGCCTCGACCAGCTCGCGCCGGATCTCGATCCCCACGAAGAGCGTGCTGGGCTCGGCCGCCGCGCGATCCAGCAGGAAGTGGGCCTCCGCCGCGCCCAGCTCCACTTCTAGCGGCTGACCCGGGGCAGCGATGACGCGCGGGACGTCCGCGATCTCGAGCAGGTCGGACTTGAGAGGGTTGACGTGCTGGCGAACGCGAGGCACGGCAAACTACTTCGGGCCGGCGCTCCCACCGCCGGCGGCGGGGGCCTCGACCACCTGCTCGCGCACGGCGGCGTGGCCAGTCGCGCCGGCGTTCGCCGCCAACTGGACGCGCAGAGCGCGCAGGCGATCGGCCAGCGCCGCCAGCCGCCGGGCGGCGGCTTCCAGCTCAGTGCCGGCTGGCGTTTCGCCACGACCGCTCATGCGCAGCAGGTTACCACGCGCGCTCAGACCGCGGTCGCGCCCTTGCGGTCCAGGTGGTTGACGTACAGCTGCTGCAAGATGCCGATGAGGTAGCTGGTCAACATGTACAGGGCCAGCCCGGCCGGCAGGAACAGCGAAAAGCCCGTGAACATGATGGGCATCATGAACGACATCATTTGCTGCTGCTGCTGGTCGGCCCCCGACGGCGACATCCGCATCTGCAGGAACATCACGCCCCCCATCAACAGCGGCGTTATGTAAAACGGGTCCTTCGCCGTCAGGTCGTGGATGTGGAACATGAAGGGCGCTCGGTACAACTCGACCGCGTAATTCAGCGTCGAGTAGAGCGCGATCCAGATCGGCATCTGGATCAAGCTCGGCAGGCAGCCGCCGAACGGCGACACCCCGTGCGCCTTGTAGAGGTTCATCGTCTCGACGGACTGGCGCTGCCGGTCGTTTTCGTACTTCTTGCGGATGGCGTTCATCTTTGGGGCCAGCTTCTGCATCTTCTTGGCCGACAGCAGCGATTTTTGCGTCGGGAGGAAGGTGACCAGCTTGATGAACAGCGTGAGCAAGATGATCGCGAGCCCCCAGTTGTGGGCGAACGCGTGGAAGAAATTGAGCAACGACAGGATGGGGCGCGACAGGATCGCCAGCGTGACGTCGACCGCCTGATCCAGCTTCACCTCCTCGCCACCCGGCCGGACCGCGTCCAGATCGGCGACAATCTTGGGGCCCGCGAAGATCGCGAACGCGTAGGTGGTCGCCTGCTGTGGCTGGACGGTCCGCTCGGCGAACGACATCGTCACCTGACCAGACCCATCCGGCAGCGTGGCCGTCGCACAGCCCCGTTGTTGCGGCGGCGTCTCGGGATACGGCACGGCTGCCAGCAAGAAAAACTTCTCGTCCGAGCCAATCCAATGGACCGCGCCCAGCTTGTTCAGCGGGTCCTTACTGAGCTTCTCGATCGGCCGCCGTTCCAGCTTGTCGTCGATAGAACACATCACCGACGACAAGTTGGTGGAAGAGCCCGATAGAAATCCGCCCCCTCGCTTTTCGGGATCCTGATGCCCACTCAGCGAGAGCGCCAGGTGATGGCTGACCGCCTGCTGGCCGTGGTTGGCCACCGCGATTTCGAGGTGCACGCGATACCGGGTGGTGTCGACGACGTAACGCTTTTCGACGTGGGTTGGCCCGCTGTCGGCCGCGAACACCACCGTCGTCGGGTTGGGGCGGCTGACCTCCCACGCGCCGTCGGCGGGAGTCGGGAATCCCGACTCGGGGAACTGCGTTCCAAGCGGCGCCTCGCGCGGATCGGACGTATCGACCAGGTCGTGGCCGCTGGACGGGTCGCCCGGGCGCTCGAGGAACTTTTCGCCGCGCAGGCGCGCGTGAACCAGGCGGCCGCCGAGGCTGGAAAACACGAACTGGGCGTCAGGCGTCTCGATCGACACCAACTGCTCGGGCCGGTTGGCGGAGGGGGCGCCCGCGGCCACGGTCGCCGATCCGGCCGCCCCGCTGGGCGGCGGCGCGCCGGCGGTCTGCGCCGGGGCCTGGACGGCGGTCGAGGGTGCCGGTGGCTTCACCGGGAACAGCTTCGACCAGAGCATGAGGACCGCGACGCAGAGGACGACGGCCAGAATGACCCGCTTTTCCATGTTTTTTGTGCCCGTTCCGTGCCCGCTCCGTCAGCGCGGCCCGGGAACCGGGTCTATACCACCCCGGGCGAACGGTTGGCAGCGAAGAAGCCGCCACATCGCCAGCAACCCGCCCCGAAGTGCCCCGTGGGTCGCGATTGCTTCCTCTGCGTAGGCCGAGCAGGAAGGCTCGAACCGGCAGCGGGGCGACAGCGCCGGCGAGAACAGGCGCCGGTACAGCCGGACGACTCCCAGAAGAACCCACTTCATCGAGCCGCTCCGAATCGCGACGCCAGTGATTTGAGCTCGCGGCAGATCGCCTGGTGGCCGGCCGTGGCACAGCCGGGGCGAGCGACGACGACGAGGTCGACGGTTGGCGGGAAGTGGTCGCGCGCCCGCCGGAAGCAGTCACGAACCCATCGTTTCACCCGGTTCCGTGCCACTGCACCGCCCACCTTCTTGCTGACCGTGATGCCGATGCGCCCCGTCCCGGGTAGGCCAAACAGCAGCAAGTGTGCGCCGCCTGCCCGGCGGCCGCGGTTCTGGATGCCGAGGTATTCGGGGCGCCGCCGCACGCGCGCCGCGCGCGGCAGCCGCTCCGTCCGCCGCTGGCCCGCCTCGGCGGTCACCAAGAACTACTTCTTCGAGATCGAGACGGTCAGCTGGCGCCGGCCTTTGCGGCGGCGCCGCCGCAAGATCTCCCGCCCCGACCGCGTCTTCATGCGCTTGCGGAATCCATGCGTGCGCTTGCGGCTCTTGCGGTGCGGCTGAAATGTCCTCTTCACGGCGTCCTCCGGGTGTCCTTCTGTCGGGCGTGGTGCACCCGCAAAGGCCGAACTGCATAGCATCGCGGATCGGTCTCTGTCAATTGGATGTCCGTCTCCGACGGAGACGGGCGTTTTCGGATCCGGAGGCTACCCGATCTCCGACGACAGTTCCGGGATGAAGGGCGATCGGCGCGCGCCAGTGCCCGTGTCATGGGCATTTCCGCCTTCGATGGCAAAGAAATGGCGTGAAATCCAACGCGCCCCAGCGGGGAGCTCTGCCGAATTCAAAAAATCCGCTAAAGATCGCTGACTTAGGCATAGAGACTCGTCCCGATGCGGATGCGTGATCCGGTTCGGCAACAACCCTGAAAAACTTTTATCGGCTGATTTTCGCGAGTTTGCCAACGCGTCCGGGATTGCCGCTTGAAGGCCAGAGCAGCGGTTTGATAGAGAACCTGCACCGCGCGCGCACCCCTCGCGCGGTGAACCGAAAAAGGCCAAGCCAGCACCAGGGCGGAGCGGGCCGAAGGGGATGGGTTGGTATGGCCTTTGGCTGTGGACAAAGAGAGGAATCCCGCGTGCTAGACCTCGAAATCATTAGGGATTTTTCGGCTACCTGGGTGTGGACAGGTGTGCGCGATGCTTGAACTGTGGACGGAGGCGGTTCGCTCGATCGAGCCGCTCGTCAAACCGGCTCATCGGGATCTCTGGCTGCGGCCGATCGAGTGCGTCGCCATCGACGACGGCCACATCCGCCTCCGGGCGCCGAACCGGTATCACAAGGAGTGGTTCGAAGATAACTTCCTGCCCTCCATTTTGAAGGACATCGAGGCGCGGGCTCAGCGCCAGTTCAAGGTGGACTTCGAGGTGGTCGAGGACGCCGTCGATCCGCCGCGCGCCGCCGCCGCCGCGCCGGAACGCCGCAGCGGGCCTGGCCCGTCGGCGCCGCACCCCGCATTTCCGCCCGAGCTTGTCGACCGCTACACGTTCGACAAGTTCGTGGTCGGTCCCACCAATCAGTTCGCCCACGCAGCGGCGCGCATGGTGGCCGAATCGCCCGCTTCACGCTGGAACCCACTCTTCATCTATGGCGGCGTCGGGCTCGGCAAGACCCACCTCTTGCAGGCAATCGGGCACGAGATCCACCGACAGCAGCCCGAGTGGTCGATCAGCTTCATCACGTGCGAGAAGTTCGTCACCGACTTCATCGGGTCGATGATGTCGCAGAAGCGGTCATCGGGCGGCAGCTCGATGGAGGACTTCCGGGCCCGCTACCGGACCGCCCCGGACGTGCTGCTGGTGGATGACATCCAGTTCCTGTCGAACAAGGACAGCTCGCAGGACGAGTTCTTCCACACCTTCAACGCGCTTCACTACGCCCACAAACAGATCGTGCTCACGTCCGACAAGCTGCCGGCCGAGCTGCCCGGCGTCGAGGACCGCCTGCGCAGCCGGTTCACGTGGGGGCTCATCGCCGAGGTCGAGACGCCCGACCTGGAGACGCGGGTCGCCATCCTCAAGCGGAAGGCCGAGCTCGAGAAGGTGACCCTTCCCGACGAGGCCGCGCTGTACCTGGCCGCGCACGTGAAGACGAACGTACGCGAGCTGGAAGGCGCCCTGCTGCGTCTGGCGGCGCGCGCGTCGTTCCAGGGGCTGCCCATCTCCCTGGAGCTGGCGCGCGAAGCCATCGCCAAGCTGGTGGCCAGCGCGCCGGCTGGGTTGACGATCGAGGCGGTCCAGCGCGAGGTCGCAGCTTACTTCGACGTCAAGCTGCACGACCTCAAGGGACCAAAGCGGCACCGAGCCGTCGCCCACCCGCGAATGATCGCGATGTATCTGTCGCGCAAGCTGACCAGCATGAGCTATCCGGAAATTGGAAGTCGCTTCGGCGGCAAGGACCACTCGACCGTCATCAGCGCAGTCCGCAAGATCGAGCGGCTGTGCGCCGAAGACGCAGCCGTGCGCAGCGTGGTGAACACGTTGGAGAGTCACCTCCGTCAGCCCTGATTTGTATACACAGGGGCTTGTGGATGGACGTGTGGACCGAGGGCTGACAACGACGTTCGCGGGTTCATCCACTGCGACAGGGTTTTTTCCACCCCTGTCCACCAACAGGGTCGAGCGGTCGGTTTCTCGACGGAGAACGGCGCTTCTCCACAGAACCCACAGCCCCTAATACATCTGCTTTTTAATATCTAAAAAGAAATATAGAAGAGAGACGGAGAACAAGGAGAGACGGGATGGAGTTCAAGATTAGGAAGGAGGAGTTCCTTCGCGGTCTCTACCTGGCACAAGGGATCGCCGATCGGAAGAGCACGTTGCCAATCCTGGCCAACGTCCTGTTGCGCACGGACGGCAAGGACAAGTTGCTGTGCGGCGCCACGGACCTGAACGTGTCGACCCAGGTCACGTTGAGCGCGAAGATTGAGAAGGAAGGCGGCCTCACGGTCGCGGCTCGCCAGCTGTACGAGATCGTGAAGGGCTTGCCGGACGAAGAGGTGCGGGTCAAGCGGACCGAGCAGAACTGGGCAGAGATCAAGAGCGGCAAGGTCGAATTCAAGGTCGTCGGTGTGTCGGACCGCGACTACCCGAAGCTGCCGGCGATTGCCGAGGCGCAGACCTTCTCCGTCGAGACAGCCGCGCTGCGCGACATGATTGCGAAGACGATCTTCTCGGTGTCGCTGGACGAGACGCGCCAGCACCTGGCTGGCGTGCTCTTCGAGTCGGACGGCGCCACGGCGCGGATGGTCTCGACGGACGGACACCGGCTGTCGAAGGCGGCGCGGGCGCTCCCCGGGGGCCCCAAGCTGGAGACGGGGGTCCTGATTCCGCGCAAGGGCATCGTCGAGTTGCGTCGCGCCATCGAGACCCGCGAGGCGCCGACCGCGATCGGGATCCACGACGGCAATTTCGTCTTGAAGGCCGAAGACGTCGGCATCTCCGTGAAGTTGATCGAAGGGCAGTTTCCGCCCTACGAGCAGGTCATTCCCAAGGACAACGAACGCGCGTTCGTGTTGCCCAGGTTGACCTTTCTGGACGCGCTCCGGCGGGTCTCGCTGATGTCCTCGGACAAGACGTCGGGGGTTCGATTCGCCCTGGACAAGGGCAAGCTTCGCATCGAGAGCGACAACCCGGATCTCGGCGCGGCGCGCGAGGAGATCGACATCCCGTACAAGGGAACGCCGGTGCAGATCGGGTTCAACGCGCGCTACTTCATCGACCTGCTGGCCGAAATCGAGACGCCGGATGTGCGCGTCGAGCTGGCAGGCGAGCTGGATCCGGCGGTGGTCCGGCCGAGCGACGGCAGCGACTACGTCTGCGTGGTCATGCCCATGCGGCTGTGAGCGCGCCGGCGACGGGCTGGCCTCGGGCGGTCCCCGGCTGACCGATGCGCATTCGGGAGCTGGCGGCGGATGGGTGGCGGAACCTGGCGTCGCTGCGTCTGGCCCTGGGGGAGCGCCTGACGGTCCTGTCGGGTGACAACGGTCAGGGCAAGACCAACGTCATCGAGGCGGCCTACTACCTGGCGGCGCTGCGCTCCTTCCGCACCACGCACGCCGAGGATTTGATCCAGCGGGGTGCCCCGGGCGGTCGGGCGCGGTTGCGGGCCGAGATCGACCAAGCGACCCTGTTGCGCCGGTTGGAGCTGGACGTCGCGGCCGGCGGCCGAACGGTGCGCCTCGACGGCAAATTGGTTCGCAGCACGGCGGCCGCGCTCGGTCTGCTGCGCGTGGTTCTGTTCGTGCCCGAGGACCTTCTGCTTCCGCGGGCCGCGCCGTCGGCGCGTCGGCGCTTCGCCGATTTGGCGATCTTCAACCTGGAACGCGGCTACTACGGCGAGGCTGCCGCCTTCCAGAAGGTCTTGCGCAACCGGAATGCCCTGCTCAAGCGCGGCACCCTGGATGCGACCTTGCTGGACGCCTTCGACGAGGAGCTGGCGCGGACGGGGGCGCGCGTCGTGGTGCGCCGGCGCGCGCTGGCGGCGGCGTTGGCGCCCCGGTTCGCCGCGATCTTCCAGGAGCTGCACGGGGACATCCCCGTCTCGTTGCTGTACCGCAGTCACCCGGAGGTGGAGCTGGCGCCGGACGAACCGGCCGTTCGAAGCGCGCTGGCGCACGGGTTGGCCGAACGGAGGGCGCTGGACGAAAGGCGCCGCTTCACGGGCTTTGGACCGCAGACCGACGATCTCGAAATCGGTCTCGGCGGCTCCCTGGCCCGCACGCATGCGTCGCAGGGACAGCTGCGGTCGCTCATGTTGGCGCTGAAGCTGGCGGAGCTGACGGAGGTCGGCGACCGGGTCGGCGACCCGCCCGTGTTGCTGCTGGACGACGTTCCGAGTGAGCTCGACGCCCATCGCCGCGCGCTGCTGTTCCGGGTGGTGAGCCGCCTCGATTGCCAGACCCTGATCTCGGTGACCGAGCGCGACCTCGTCCCGGGATTGGGAGATCGGTCGGGCGATCGGGAGGATTTTGAGGTACGGGAAGGCGTGGTCAGCCGGGTGCCTATCTCATGAGGAGAACAGCGGTTTCACTTTACATGCCCCATTTGGCATGCTAGATAGTTGGAAACGTTGGGGTTTGTAGCCGTTTGGCTCCCCCGTTTCCGAGCTGACTCCCCCGTGCGTACGAATCGCTCATGACCACGTCCGAGCCCCCTGCGGCAGGCGACAACAAGCGGGCCGAGACGCCGGCTTCGAAGACGCCCGAGCCGAGCCGCGACGGCTACAACGAAGAGAGCATCCAGGTCCTCAAAGGGCTGGAGGCCGTGCGCAAGCGGCCCGGCATGTACATCGGGGACACCGACGACGGCACCGGCCTGCACCACATGGTCTACGAGGTCGTCGACAACTCCGTCGACGAGGCGCTGGCGGGGTTCTGTGACCGCGTCGGCGTCGTCATTCACTTCGATGGGTCGGTCTCGGTAGAGGACAACGGCCGCGGCATTCCGGTCGGCGAGCACCCGATCGAGAAGCGGCCAACCGCGGAGCTGGTCATGACCCAGCTGCACGCGGGCGGAAAGTTCAATCACAACAGTTACAAGGTCTCGGGCGGCCTTCACGGCGTCGGCGTGTCGGTCGTCAACGCGCTGTCGGAGTGGCTGAAGCTGGAGATCAAGCGCGACGGTAAGACCTACTACCAGGAGTACCAGCGGGGCGCGGCTTCGACGGAACTGGCGGCCATCGGCGTCTCCGAACGGACCGGCACCAAGATCACCTTCAAACCCGACGCCGAGATCTTCAAGGGGACCGAGTTCAGCTTCGAGATCCTCAGCCAGCGGCTGCGGGAACTGTCGTACCTGAACAGCGGCCTCACGATCACGGTGCACGACGATCGAACGAACAAGGGACACGAGTTCAAGTTCGTCGGCGGCATCTCGCAGTTCGTCGCCGATCTGAATACGTCCAAGACGACCATCCACGACAAGCCGATCGCCGTGACCGGCGAGGTGGACGGCACGCAGGTCGACATCGCGATGCAGTGGAACGATTCCTATCAGGACGCGGTCTACTCGTTCACGAACAACATCAAAAACAAGGATGGCGGTACCCACCTGACGGGCTTCCGCGCGGCGCTCACCCGTACCGTCAACGCCTACGCCCAATCGGCGGGCTTGCTGAAGGACCTGAAGGCCGGCCTTGGCGGCGACGACATCAGCGAGGGCTTGACCGCGATCGTGTCGGTCAAGCACCCCGACCCCAAGTTCAGTAACCAGCCCAAGGACAAGCTGGTCTCGTCCGAGGTGAAGGGGATCGTCGAGCGCGTCGTCAACGAGAAGTTGGGACGATTCCTGGAAGAGCACCCGCGCGAGGCCAAGCAGATCATCGAGAAGGCGGTCTTGGCGGCGCGGGCCCGAGATGCCGCCCGCAAGGCCCGCGAGATGGTTCAGCGCAAAGGCGCGCTGGATTCCTCTTCGTTGCCGGGCAAGCTGGCGGATTGCCAGGAACGGGACCCCGCCTTGGCCGAGCTCTACATCGTCGAGGGGGACAGCGCCGGCGGCTCTGCCAAGCAGGGACGCAACCGCAAGGATCAGGCGATCCTGCCGCTGCGCGGAAAGATCCTGAACGTCGAGAAGGCGCGCCTCGAGAAGATGCTGTCGTCACAAGAGATTGTGACACTCATCACCGCGCTGGGCTGCGGCGTCGAGAAGGAAAAGGACATCGCCAAGCTCCGCTACCACCGCATCATCATCATGACGGACGCCGACGTCGACGGCAGCCACATCCGGACGCTGCTGCTGACGTTCTTCTATCGTCACTATCCGGAGATCGTCGATAAGGGTTACCTCTACATCGCGCAGCCGCCCCTTTACCGCCTGAAAAAGGGGAAGAAGGAGCTGTATCTCAAAAACGAGCAGGCGCTGGAGGATTACCTGCTCGAAAGCGCGGCCGAGACCTTGCGGCTGCGTTCGGCCAGCCTTCCCGACGGTATCGCGGGCGATGATCTGCGCCAGCGCGCTCGGCAGGCCGGTAAATACAAACGTCTGCTGGGCGTCGTCGACCGGAAGTTCGACGGCCGCATCGTCGATGCCATGGTCAAGTTCGCGCGCCTGACCAAAAACGATCTGCGTGATCAGGCGAAGCTGCTTCAGGCCGTGCCGCGGCTGCACCAATATTTCGAGCGATTCGCGCCCGAGCTGTCCGAGCTGAAGTTGCGCATCGCGCCCGACACCGAGCACGGTGGCTTCAAAATCGAAGCTCCCGCGGGCAGCGCGGGTGTGCGGCGCGCGACGACGATCGACTTCGAGCTCATGAACTCGCCCGAGTTCACCGACCTCGAGATTCTGTTTGCGGAGCTGGGTGCGTTGGGGACCGGACCATTCGTCCTGGAGCACGGAAGCGACGCCACCGAGTTCGAGCGAATCGAGGAGCTTGGCGACCGCGTCAATGAGGTCGGCAAGAAGGGGCTCGCGATCAACCGGTACAAGGGCCTTGGCGAGATGAACCCGGAGCAGCTCTGGGAAACGACGATGGATCCCGCCCGGCGCACACTCTTGCAGGTGCGCGTCGAGGACGCGTACGAGGCGGACAGTTTGTTCTCGACGCTGATGGGCGACCTGGTCGAGCCGCGCCGGGCGTTCATCGAGCTAAACGCGCTGAACGTCCGCAACCTGGACGTCTGACAGAGCGTTCGGCGCCGCGTTGACGGAGGCTGGGTTTTGCCCAGCCTCCGTGGTCCCCGCAGCACCCTGCGGGCTTCAGGCGCGGATGTTCTGGGCGATCGACATTTGCATCTGGTGCATCGCGCTCATCATCGAGGTGACCAGTTGATTCATCTGGGCGATGTCGTTGACGCGAGCCTGGATCTGTAGCAGCGCCGCCGGATTCTCGGCAACATCTGCAGGCACGGCGCCGCCGCTGACCGCCTTCATGAATTCATCTGTTGGCAGCGCGAGCAGGTGGGCCAGATCCTGCGGGTCGTGGGGTTGAGAGGCTTCCGCCTCGGCGGCCGCAGGCGGCGGAGGGGCCTCGGCCTCCGCCGCGGCGGTCGCCGGCGGCTGCGCTTGACCCGCAGCCGTCGTAATCCCCGCGAGCTGGGGAAGATCCTTGAGGGTGTCGGTGAAGTGCACGATTGCCTGCGCCTCCTTGCCGACGAGGACGTCGACGACGCCGCCGGCCAGATCGCCGATTGCTTTGAGTCGCTCCGGAATGATGGCGTCGACCACGTCCGTGACGAGCTTGCCCGGATCGCTGACGATGATGCTGAGGTCCGTAGTGATGGTGCCGAGGATGCTCATGGGAGTTCTCCTTTCTTCAGGCGGCGGCGCGAACGGTGGCGGTCGTCGCGAGCGCCTGGCGGAGCTCCGCCTGCATGGCCAGCAGCTTGGGTTGTCGAGGCTGGTAGGAGAGGCCGCGTTCCAATTGGACGAGTGCGTCTTCCGAGCGCCCGAGCTGGCGCAGCGCCGCGGCGTACAGCGAATAGGACCACCAGAACGTGTGATCCGCGGCGATCAACCCGCGGCAAACAATCACCGCTTCAGGATTGCGTCCGGCACGATGGAGCTGGTACGCGAGCGACCTCACGGCGTCGAGCGTGGCGTCGGGGATGCCGAAGAGCGACTTCATCGTCGTCTCCTCGAGAAACGTGCGAGCGGCCGGCGAGAGCTGAGATTGGTGCTGGGCGTTCATGGGCGCCTCCCTTCGTGTCCGAAATGGACAGATGGGTATCGGTGCCTGGGCGCCGGCGTTGCGCGCAAAAACGAAAAACCCCGGCGCGGACACTGTCCAGGCCGGGGCTTGGCTGATGGCAGCAACCGGGCAAAGCCCAGCTCCGCCAACGCGTTGTGAGCGTCAGCAGGAGAAGATGCGGTCCAGCTTCTCCTCGATCTTGACCTCTTTGGATTTCGTCGCGACCGCGATCTCTTTGATGAGCAGCGTGCGCGCGGTGTCGAGCATCTTGCGCTCACCGAACGAGAGCTCTTTGTCGCCCTTCAAGCGCTGCAGGTCTCGCAACACCTCGGCGATCTCGAAGACCGAGCCAGTCTTGATCTTCTCCATGTACTCGCGATAACGGCGGTTCCAGGTCTGGCCCTCGACCGCGACCTCGCGGCTCTTCAGAATCTCGAACACCTCGTCGACCTCGTCGGCGCGGATCAGCTCGCGCAGTCCGACCGCGCCGGCGTTGCGCGTCGGGATCATGATCTTCATCCCGTTCTCGAGGATTTTGAGGATGTAGAACGTCTGCTTGTTACCCGAGATCTCACGCGTCTCGATGCCGACAATCTGCGCCACACCGTGGGCCGGATAGACGGCCAAATCACCCACTCTGAAAGTCGGCTCCATGACTACGTAGACTCCTTGGTGAAGACGGTTTTCAAGGCCCGCGAAATCTATCACGCCGGGCGCCAGGAATCAATCCATTACTGACTTGCCATTACCGACTTGGTGAACGCCCTTTCGGACGTGTCAATTGATTGTCAGGTCGCGTTGCCGCGGAGGTATTCAAGGATCGCCGCAACCGCAAAGCCGGTGCCGCCCTTGCTGACGTGGCCGTGGTCTTTGCCTGCGCTGGATGGGCCGGCAATGTCGACATGCACCCAGGGCGTCGTTCCGACGAATTCTTTCAGGAACAGCCCGGCCGTGAGCGCGCCGCCCCAGCGCTCGCCTGTGTTGCGCATGTCGGCGACGTCGGATTTCAGCTGGTCCGCCAATCGCGCCGGCAATGGCAATCGCCACATGTCCTCGCCGGCGCGCTCGGCTGCTGCCAAAAAGTTTCCTGCTAGGGCTTCGTCATTGCTCATCACGCCGGCGATGTGCGGACCCAGCGCAACCATGCACGCGCCCGTCAGCGTCGCGAAATCCAGAACGGCGTCGGGTTTCAGCTGCAGCCCGTAGGTGATGGCGTCCGCCAACGTGAGCCGTCCCTCAGCGTCGGTGTTGTTTATTTCGACCGTCTTGCCGTCCATCGAACGCAACACGTCGCCCAACTTGTAGGAACGGCCGGACGGCATGTTTTCGGTACAGGCAGCCAGCGCGTGAACTTCGACCGGCAGCTTCTCTTCGCCAGCAGCAACGGCCGCGGCAAGAACGGCGGCGGCACCAGCCATATCGGTTTTCATGTCCAGCATGCCTTCATTGGTCTTCAATGAAAGGCCGCCCGAATCGAACGTCACGCCTTTGCCGATGAGGACGATGCGCCGGCGCGCATTGGCCGGCTTCCATGAAAGGTGAATGAAGCGCGGCTCTTCGTCGGAGCCCTGCGCGACGGCCAGGAACAGGCCCATGCCCAGGCTGGCGCACTCGGCACGACCGCGAACCTCGACGCCCAAACCTGACTGCTTGGCCCACCCCTCGGCGGTCGCCGCAATTCGGGTCGGCGTCAGGTAGCCGGCCGGCTCATTCACGAGGTCGCGCGCGCGCGCAACGGCCTCGGCGGTCGCGCGCGCCCGGGCAACCACGCTGGCAGCACCGCTGACGATCGACGGCCCATGCAGTGTCACTGCAGCCAGCGACGGCGGCTGCGCGCGGTCGCCGGTGAGATACTTGTCGAAGCGGTACGTGCCGAGCAGCGCTCCCTCCGCGACGGCCTGCAGCGATTCCGGGCCCGGGCCCGTGCACCAGGCGATGGCGGCGCGGACAGCGCCGGCTGCGGTCGCGGCGCGCGCGGCGCTTCCGGCGGCGCCGCGCAGCGCTCGGGCCGGGTCGCGCGCCAGCGAACCGGCGCCGATCAGGATCAGGCGCCGCGCAGCGAGGCTGTCGCTGACATGAACGCTGAGGAGCTGCCCGGGCTTGGCGCGAAAGCGCTCTTCGGTGGCGGCGCGGCTCACGAGGCCGCCGAGCTTGGTGTCCAGCTCGCGAAGGAGTGGACTTTCCAGGTCGCCGTCACCGCAGATGACGACGAGCGCGTCGACGAGCTCTGCGGATGGTTCGCCCTGTCCGACAATCAGATCGAGCATTGCTGGCGGCGCTCCGCGCGCGAAAGCATATGGGGCGTGACCCCGGAAGACAAGCCGCGGCTGTTGACAGGCCGCCCCGGGCGGAAGTAGTTTCGGCTGCTCGATGGCAAAGGCGCGTCCATTGAGGAGCCCCGCGGGAAAGCCCACCGGGAAGGCGACCAAGACCTCGGTCCCGGCCAGCGCGGCCCGCAAGGCGGCAGCGGCTGTGGCGCCGAGGCCACGCGCTGCGTTGCCGCCGGCGAAAGCGCCGAAGGCCGCGTTGCGTGCCATGGGAAACGTCCCCGAGATCGCACCGCCGCCCCTGCCGGCGCCCATTGCCAGCTTCACGTTCTAGGAACCGAAGAGACTCAAAAGAGACCTCGATGGAAACGACGACTGCTCTGTCAGAGAAGCGTGAGGCTGCGGCCAAGGTGCTGCGCGAGATCTTGGAGCGAATGGGGATCGAGGCCGAGGTGAGCGCCTTTGATGATGGGGAAAGAATCTTCCTGGACGCTCACGGTGCCGAGTCTGGGTTGATTATCGGAAAAAAGGGCGCGACGCTCGACGCGCTGCAGTACGTGATCAACCGGATTGTCAGCAAGAAGCCCAATGACGGACCCGGCGTGACGGTGGACGCCGAAGGGTACCGGGGCCGGCGCGAGGATTCCTTGGCAGACCTCGCCCGTCGATTGGCCGACAAGGCCATCAAGAGCGGCCGTCCAGTTCCGGTCGAGCCGATGAATCCGCATGACCGGCGCATCGTTCACGTCACCTTGGCCGAGCACCCCGGTGTGCGGACTGAGTCGGACGGGGAAGGCCTGTTCCGCCGCGTCGTCATCTATCCCAAAGCGCGCGCGGACCAGAGCAGCCTATAAGCTGAAGGTCGAACGTCTCGCCAGGCGCGGGCGGGTCACGCGCCGATCAAGCGAGCCAGAGCGGGCGCGCCCACGGCCGCTGTCAGTGCGTCGGCCAGGCGGTCTGGATTTGCCGGCGACGAGAGCCAGGGCATCGGACCCAGCGGGCGCAGCCCGGTCGCCGCGGCGATGAACGGGACGCTTCCTTGCTCGTGGGGCGCTGTCTCTGGGCTGGTCTGGTTGAGAACCAGCCCGGCGATGTCGAGACCCCGGCGGCGGAGCTCGCGGACGGTGAGGGCGGAGTGGTTGATGGTTCCAAGCGCCGTTCGCGCGACCACCAGGACCCGCAGGCCCAGTCGCTCGATCAGCTCGGCGGCCGTCCAGTCATCGCCGTAGGGGACCAGCAGCCCGCCCGCGCCCTCGACGATCAGGAAGTCGCCACGTTCGCCCAAGGCCCGAGCCGCGGCGACCACCTGGTCCAGCGACAGGCGCGTGCCCTCAGCCTGGGCGGCTTGGGCGGGGGCAGCGGGCAGGGCGAGCCGGTGCAGACAGATGTCCCGCAGGTCGACGCTCGTGGCGGAAGCCTGCCAGAGCAGCCGTGCGTCCTGCGCGTCAGGAGCGCACCCGGTTTCCGCGGGCTTGAACGGCACGGGCCGGCGCCCGAGCCGATGGGCGTAGCGCGCGAGACCGGCGGACACGGTGGTTTTGCCGACCCCGGTGTCCGTTCCGGTGACGAAGAGGCCACGCAGAGGGTTCATGGCGCGAGCTCCGCGAGCGCGTCGGTGAGTCGCAACACGTCGTCCCGCTCGTGAGCGGCCGAAAGGGTGATTCGCAGGCGCGACGTCCCGGCCGGGACCGTCGGAGGACGGATGGCGGGCACGAAGATCGACCGGCGGCGAAGCTCGGCCGAAACGCGGAGCGCCCGCTCGTTCTCGCCCAGCAAGAAGGGAAAGATGGGTCCGATCGCGGCCGCAAGGTTTGGGGTGGGCGGACGAAGGGGCCACGAACCAAGGGCGGCCAGCCGACCGGCGAGGAGGCGCCCGAGATCGGCGAGGCGGGTGCGCCGCTGGTCGCCCTCCGGCCCGGCTGCCACCTCGAGCGCTCGCGCAGCCGCGGCGGCGACGGGGGCGGGCAGGGCGGTCGTGAAGATGAACGTGCGCGCCCGGTTGACCAAGTATTCGCGCAGCACGCTGCTGCCCGCCACGAAGCCGCCGCCGGCTGCCAGCGATTTCCCCAACGTTCCCACGAGGACATCGGGGACAACGCCGGCCGCGGCGCAGAGGCCGCGGCCCGCGGGCCCGTGAACCCCTATGGCATGTGCTTCGTCGACCACGAGGATGGCGTCCGTATCATGGGCCACGCTCGCCAAATCGACGATCGGTGCAGCGTCTCCATCCATGCTGAAGAGGGATTCGGTGACGAGGAGCCGGCGCCGGGCACCCGGTGCGCTGGCCAGCGCGGCCGCAGCGGCCGAGGCGTTTCCGTGTGGATAGACCGCAATCTGGGCGCGCGACAACCGGCAACCGTCGATGAGGCTGGCGTGATTGAGGGCATCCGAGACGATCAGATCATCCGGCCCCGCCAGGGCCGTCACGACGCCCAAGTTCGCCTGGTAGCCGGACGGGAAAACTAGGGCGGCGGGGCGCCCGAGGAACGTCGCGAGGTTGGCCTCGAGGTCGCGATGGGCGGGGAGGTCGCCGGACACGAGGCGCGCGGCCGAGGCTCCGTACCCCTCGCGCTGAGCGGTCTCGGCGGCAGCGGCAGCCAGCCGGGGGTCACTCGCGAGCCCGAGGTAATCGTTGGAGGCAAATGAGACGGCCGGATGAGCATCGAGATGGACGCGGACGCGAGAGCCGCCGGAGAGCTGCGGGCAAGCGCGGCGCGCCTGGTGGCGGTCGAGTTGGTCGAGCTCGGCCGCCAGGATTTGCTCAAAGTTGCGCATGGGTGGGGCAGGGGTGTTCCACGTGGAACGTTGGGAGCAGATGTTTCACGTGGAACAGTCCTGGCGTCGCACCTCGATCAGGGTGCGCCGGTCGCCGAGATAGTTCGTTCGGTCCCCCGGCAGCAGCCTGCCCTCCGAGGTACGAAGGACCGTACCAGGAACGGTGAGGATGATGATTCGCCCAGGCGCGCGCACCAACCGCTGCGCCACGACCAGCCATTCGGCCGGAGGAAAAGTCGCGCGGGAGATTGCGACATCGTAGGTGCCGGGCTCAATCTCCTCGGCACGCGTCCCCCGCACCGACACGGACGCCAAACCGAGCTCGCGGACGGCGGTCCGCAGAAAAGCGACCTTCTTGGACAGCGGCTCTACCAGCGTCAGGCGCAGGTCGCGCCGCAGGATGGCCAGCGGTAGGCCCGGCAGCCCGCCGCCGCTGCCGATGTCCACGACGTCGCCGGGAGGTCCGATCGCGGCGGCCAGGGCAAAGGCGTCAGGCAGGTGTTCCGCCACCAGGTCCTCGGCCGTCCGTGCGCCAGTGAGGTTGATCCGCGCGTTCCAGATCATCAACAACTCGGCGAACTGCACGAGCTTCCCCGCGCGCGCGTCGTCGAGCGGCGCGCGCCACTCGACTGCCAGCGCCTCCAGCGCGGCACGTGTGCTGGTCTGCACTGTCGCGGGCCCCACAGCCCACGTATTATCACGCCGCCATGCTCGAACAGCCGCGGTTGGCCCAGGTGCTGGTCCCCTTCGTCCGAGAAATCACCGGTGGAACCGATGGGACCGTGGAAACGATGGTGGGGGACGCGTCCACGCGGCGCTACCATCGCGTGCGGATTCGGGACGGCTCTCCCGCCACCGTCGTCGTGATGGAGCTGCCCGACGAGCCGCTGAAATCCGACGAGGCTTCCGCCGGCGGGCTGCCCCCAGAGCTGCCCTTCTTGAACGTGCAGCGCTATCTGCAGGCCGGTGGGATCCCGGTTCCCCGCGTGTACAAGGCAGACCTGGTTCGCGGTTTGGTCGCCCTCGAAGACCTGGGCGACCGAACGTTCGAATCCGTGGTGAAAGACGGCAGCCGAGGCGAGCGCCAGCGGTTCTACCGGGCGGCGATCGAACACATCGCTGACATTCAGGCGCTCGGACGGCGGAGCCAGGACCTCGGACTGCATCGCCTTTTCGCGGCGTTTCGACGAAACCCTGTTGCGGTGGGAGCTGGACCATTTTCGCGAGTGGTACCTCGAGGCCGAGCGCGGCGCGAAGTTGAGCGATTCCGAACGCCGCGAGCTGGATGCCGGCTTCGACTGGTTGGCGGGCGAGCTGGCGAGCCTGCCGGTCGTTCTGGTGCATCGGGATTTTCAGAGTCGCAACCTGATGGTCGTGGGCGAAACGGGCGGGGTTCGACCCCAGCTGCGGGTGATCGACTTTCAGGACGCCCTGCTTGGGACGCAGGCTTATGACCTGGTGGCGCTGCTTCGCGACTCGTACGTCGTGTTGGCGCCCGATGAAATGGAAGAGCTGCTGAGCGCATTCGTGCAGGCGGCGGGACTGCCCGATGAGGGGGCCTTCAGGCGCCTGTTCCTCATGCAGACGCTGCAGCGGAAGATGAAGGACATCGGGCGGTTCGTCTTCATCGACCGCGTCCGAAAGAATCCCTCGTTCTTGCGCTGGATCCCGGCCACCGCCGGCTACATCCGCCAGGCGATGGGGCAGGCGCCCCGGGAGTTCGCACCCGTGGCGCGCGTCCTGGCGCGACACGCGCCGGAGCTGATTGGCGATTAGCAATTGACAGTTTGTTTGCCAAGCGAGCGCGCGCGGAGAGGCGCATATACTGCGGAACGACAGGCACGAGAACGGTAGCGGCCACATGGACACGCAGAGCAGACCGGAGCGGGCGGCGCAAACGATCCTGATCGTCGAGGAGGACGAAGCGCTGCGTGGCATTCTCGACCACAGCCTGCGCCACGCCGGTTTCGCCGTCGGGTTGGCCAGTACGGTGGACGAAGCCTTCCGGCGGCTCGAGGACGGTCCCGATCTGGTGATCGCTGGCGCCAGCGGCCTGGAGATCTGCCGGCGGGCCAAGCAGCAGACCGATCGGTTGCCTCCTGCGGTGGTCCTGATTTCGGAACCGGGCGTCGAGAGCAAGACCCGCGGTCTCGAGGCAGGGGCGGACGACTTCGTCGTCAAACCCATCTACGTGCAAGAAGTGGTCGCCCGCGCGAAGGCGCTTCTGCAGCGCCGCGAGCGCGAGCGCCTCGAGCTGTCCGCCGGCGGTGCCGGTACCGACACGGCCAGCGAACGTTTCCTCAGCGACATCGCCGATGTGCCGCTGGTCGACCTGGTGCGCGCGGTCGCTGCTCATCAAAAGTCCGGCGTCGCGTCGATCACGGCGCCGACGGGCATGCGCGGTGAAATCTTTTTCCGGCAGGGAAATGTCGTCGACGCCGAGGTTGGCCGCCTGTCGGGGCGCGACGCCGTCTATCGCCTGTTCTGTTGGACGGCCGGCCAACTGGAGGTCGAGTGGAAGAGCATCCGGCGCAAGGACATCGTCGAGACGCGCCCGCAGGAGTTGCTCATCGAGGCCTTGGCGCGCGTCGACGAGTGGCAGCGGCTGCTGGCCGGTCTGCCCGCGCTGGACACGCTCTTCGAGGTCGACTACCGCATCCTGGCCGAGCGGCTGGCGGACATCCCCGACGAAGTGAACCGAATCCTGCGCCTGTTCGACGGCGGTCGGACGCTGCTGCAGGTGATCGACGACAGCGCCATGCCTGACTTGCACGCGGCGGCGATCATCAGCCGCCTGTGCCACGAGCGGATCATCCACGATAGCCGCCTTTCGGTGTCCGACGATGACATCGTGGGCAGCCACACGGACGGCTGGCTCTCCGACGCGGCCGGGCCGTTCCGGGGGCCGCCGCGCACGGAGCGCGAGTTGTTCGGCGTCCCCCCTGAGACCGCGCCTGCCGCGCAAGAGGAAGCAACGGAGCCCCTGGACCCGCTGGCTGAAGAGGCGCCCGAAGCCGTCGACGACGAGATGAAGGCGCGCTTCACGGATCGGCTGAATGCCGAGGAGGCAGCCGAGCCGGCCCCTTCGTCCGAGCTTCCGGAGGCGCCTGCGTCGCAGGCGGCGCCTGCTGCTCAAACGGCCGCTCGCCCGCCGACCTTACAGGGGTTGGGCGCCGTGTCGTCGTCATCCGCCGCGGAGCCGGCCGCCCGGAGCGACGCCGCGCTGCCAACCACGCCGGAGAACCGCTTTGCGTCCGGCGAGATCACCGTCCGGGCCGCCAGCTTGAAAGCCCGGCACTCGCCGGCGGCCGAAGAGCGCCTGGCGCACCTGCGCGAGGAGAACGCTCGCTCGTTCGTCCGCGCGTCGCAGTCGCTGACCCCGGCCGGCAGCGCGCGCGCGTTGGACGAACCGCCGCCGCTCCTCGACGGGCCGCTGCCGGAACCGACGCGTGCATCGACGACGGAGCTGATGCGCGCGCCGGCCATCGAGCCCGTGATGGAGGTCCAGCGCTTCAGTCGCGCCGAGGTCCCCGACGACCTGCAACCGTCGATGCGCCGGCGCGGTCTACTGCTGGGGACGCTGGCGGCCGTGGGCGTGGTGGTCGGCGGCGCGGCGCTGCTGGGCCTCTACCACCGGTGGAGCGCCGGGGATGGGCAAGGGCAAGCGGGAGAGGTCGCGGCTGCCGCGGCTCCTGCCCCGGCCGCGCCGGCTTTGCCGCCTCCCGCTCCGGCGGCGCGCGCAGAGCTGGATGTGCAACGGACGGCGGTCACCGCCCGCGACGGCATCGACGACCGCGTCGCCGACCCCAAGCTGGCCCGCGCCTGGGCCGCCGAGGCGCCGGCGCTGCTGGGTGCCTGCCGTGACGCGTACCAGGAGGCGCGCATGAAGGACGCCGAGGCGGCATGCACGGCCGCGCGCGATGCGAACCCTGATTCGGCAGAGGCCAACGGTTACCTGGCGCACGTGCTGTTCAACCGAAACCGCCGTCCGGAGGCTCTGGCGGCGGCGGACCGGGCGGTGAAGCTGGACGCCAAGCTCGCGGACGCGTATCTCGTCATCGGTGGCATTCATCAGGACGCCGGAGAAATGAGCGAAGCCAAGCGCGCCTATCAGCGATATCTCGAATTGAAGCCGCATGGGCCGAAAGCCGGCGAAGTGCAGGCCATCGTCGAGCGCCTGGGGAAGCCCTGATGCTGGTGCTGGGAATCGAGACCTCTTGCGACGAAACCGCCGCGGCGGTCGTCGAGGACGGCCGCCATGTGCGGGCCGATGTCGTGGCGTCGCAGATTCTGGTGCACGCCGAGTTTGGGGGGGTCGTGCCGGAGGTGGCTTCACGCCAGCACCTGGCGACGATCGTCCCGGTGTTGCGCCGCGCCGTGGCGGACGCTGGCATCGGCTTCGGCGACCTGGACGCCATCGCGGTGACGTGTGGGCCGGGGCTGGTGGGCGCGCTGCTGGTCGGCGTCGAGACGGCGAAGTCGCTGGCGTTCGCGCTGGGCAAGCCGCTCGTCGGGGTGAACCATCTGGCTGGTCACCTGGCGGCCGTGTTTCTGGAGGCAGAGAACGTCCCCAAGTTTCCGCACCTGGCGCTGCTGGTCTCCGGCGGGCACACGGCGCTCATCCGCGTCGAGCAGCCCGGACAGACGCGCCTCTTGGGCTCGACGCGGGACGACGCCGCCGGCGAGGCGTTCGACAAGGTCGGCAAGCTGCTGGGCCTCGGCTATCCAGGTGGCGTGAAGATCGACAAGCTGGCGGCGACCGGCGATCGGGGCGCGGTGGAGTTGCCGCGCGCCCTGCCCGGCCGCGACGATCTGGACTTCAGCTTCTCGGGCCTCAAGACGGCCGTCGCGACACGGCTGTCCCAGACCGGCGTTCCGGACGGGCAAGCGCTGGCCGATTTCTGCGCCAGTTTTCAAGCGGCGGTGGTCGACGTGCTGGTGCGCAAGTCGCGCCGCGCGTTGGTTCGGGAGGGGCTGGACACGCTCATCGTCTGCGGCGGCGTGGCCGCCAATCGCGGCCTGCGGAATGCGCTGGCCGACGCGGCCAAAGCGGACGGGTTCGCGCTGTTCATCCCGCCGCCCAAGCGGTGCACCGACAACGCGGCGATGATCGCGGCCGAGGGCTCGGCGCTGTTCGCGCGCGGGCAGCGGGCGAGCCTGGACCTGGCGGTGGATCCAGGGCTGCCGCTGGCGCCCGGCGCGCCGCTCGTTCGGGCTTGATGTCCGCGGGGGAGGATCCGCGCCGGACGCTCGCGCGGCACGGCCTGGGAGCCAAGAAGTCGTGGGGCCAGAACTTCCTGCGCGATCGCGCCGTGCTGGCGCGCATCGCCGCCGCCACGCAGGCGCGCGCCGACGACGTCGTCGTCGAGATCGGCGCCGGGCTGGGCGCGCTCACGCGGGCGCTGGCCGATCTGTCGCCACCGCCGGCCCAGATCGTCGCGATCGAGCGCGACCCGGACATGGTGGCGGTCCTGCAGGAAGAGATCGCGACAGAGCGGGTATTGGTGCGCGCGGCGGACGCCACGCACTTCGATTTCGCTGCTGAGGCGCGGCGGGCGGGACGGCCGCTGGTCGTCGTCGGCAACCTGCCGTACCAGATCGCCAGCGCGTTGGTCTTGGCGCTGCTGGAGGCGGGGCGAGCCGGCGCGGTGGCGCGCGCCGTCGTCATGATTCAGCGCGAGATGGCCAAGCGGATCACGGCGCCGCCAGGGAGTCGGGTGTACGGCCGGCTGACGGTCGCCGTCGCCCAACACGCCGAGGCGGCCATCTTGTTCGACGTGAAGCCCGGCTCGTTTCATCCGGCGCCGTCGGTGATGTCGTCCGTTTTGCGGCTGACTCCGCGGCCAGCACCGCTGGCGCCCGTCAGGGACGCGGCGATGTTCGAAGAGGTGGTGAAGCAAGCTTTCGCGACCCGCCGCAAGATGTTGCGCCGCGCGCTGGCCGGCTTTGGCGAGCAGCGGACGGCGGCCGCGCTGGCAGCGGCTGGGCTAGCGGGCACCGAGCGGGCCGAAGAGCTGTCGGTGGCCGCCTTCGCGCGCCTGGCGGACGGGTTCGCCGCGACGGACTGAGGTTGGATGCCGGAGCTGCCTGAAGTCGAGACCATCGTCCGCGGCCTGGACCCGGTCCTGCGGGGGCGGCGTGTCGAGGCAGTCTGGGGAAGCGGCTTGCCCTTGCACCTCAATCGGCCCGTCGATCTGCGCGCCGTGCGGGCCGTCGCGGTCGGGCGCACCATCCGGCGCGTCCGTCGCCGCGGCAAGTATCTGCTGCTCGAGACCGATGAAGCGAACGGTGTCCTCGTCCACCTGGGGATGACGGGACGTTTGCGCGTGCAGGCCGCCGCGGCGGCGCGCGCGCCGCACACGCACGTCGTGTTTGCGCTGAATGGGGGCGACGAGCTGCGGTTCATGGACGCGCGTCGCTTCGGCTGGGTCCAGGCGGGACGGCCACTGGCGAAGGTTGCGGCGCTGGAAGCGCTGGGCCCAGACCCGCTCAGCGAGCTCGACGCGCCGGCACTGGCGGCCGCGCTGGCTGTGTCGCGCGCGCCCGTGAAGTCGTTTCTGCTCGATCAGCGCCGCGTGGCAGGACTCGGCAACATCTACGTGGCGGAGGCGCTGTTCCGGGCGGGCGTACACCCGACCGCACCGGCGCGACGGGTCGCGCGCCACGCGCCGGCGCTGCTGGACGCGATCCGCCTATCGCTGGAAGGGGGGATCGCCCGGCGCGGGACGACGTTGCGTGACTACGTCGACGCCGA
Organism: uncultured Pseudomonadota bacterium; assembly: GCA_963737345.1. GTDB lineage: Bacteria > Myxococcota_A > Polyangia > Fen-1088 > Fen-1088 > JADGRB01. Next base: position 443,312 of record CAVTSM010000005.1, read on the forward strand.
CGGCCAGCGAGGAGACAACGCCCAGGCGCTGCTGGTGTACGGGCGTGAAGGCCAGCCATGCTCGACCTGCGGCGCGTCGATCCGGCGGCGGCTCGACGCTGGCCGGGCGACCTTCTTCTGCCCGAGGTGCCAGCGCCGCTGAGCGGACCTTCTCAGCCGGCTGCCAGCGCCGCGATCGCGTCGGCCAGCGCCGTCAGCGGGCGTTCCACCGACTCTTGGTAGATGAGCGCGCGCATCGCCTCGTCGGCGGCTCGCGCGTCGCGCGCGGCGGCGGCCTCGCGAAACAGCAGGTCCAGCTCCCGGCGGAGGCCGGCGAAGAGGGGTGCTTCGGGACTGGGCGCGCGGCGTGCCAGCGCCTCACGAATCGCCGGCAGCTCCAGCCGAAGCCGGGGGAGCTGATGCCGAAAGAAGTCCGGCACCACCCCGGCCCGGATCGTCCCGCGCGCGTAAGCCGCGAACAGCTCCAGCGCGGCGTCGACCTTCCGGCTCGCCTGCGCCGCCAGCGCGGCGGCCTCGGGATCGGCCGTCGCTTCGGCGATCGCGCCGTGAAGCGCGGCACGCGTGGCTTCGAGGGCGCTGGTCACGGCGTCCTCCAGCAGCTCGGCCAGGAAATTCTCGTCGGCCGGTGTGGCCCGGTTCTCGCCGAAGAGCCAGGTCCGCGGCTGAACGAAGTCACGCACCTCGATGGCGGCGCGCCGGTAGCCAGCCTCGATTCGCCCACCGAGCGCGATCCGCTCTGCGTCGAGGGCGCTCGACAGGTCGCGCGCAACGCGCGCTTCGGCCGCCCGACGTCGCTCGGCGTCGGGCCGTTCGGGGGCGGGGGCCGCCATGCGGGCAGCCTCGACCAGCCGGCGCAGCGCACCCAGCGCGGTTTGCCGCTTCAGCGCTCGGGCATCGGCGAGAAATCGGCGCTCCAGCGTCGCGGTCAGCGCCTCCAGGCTCGGGTCGGCGCGCCCGGCTCGCCGCGCCTCGGCCGCGGCCGTCGCCGAGAAGGGCACGACGGAGTCCACCAGCTCGCCCAGCGCCCTTTCCACGTGGCGGATGACCGCCTGCACCTCGCCCGGGCCGGCGAGATCGATCTTGTTGATGACGCCCACCACCCGCTTGCCGGCGGCGTGCGCGACGGCCAGAGCCTCGCGTTCAGTTGCCTTCGCCGCCTGCCCGGTCGCGAACACCCAGACGATCGCGTCGGCGTCGCGCAGGAAGTCGCGCGCGATCCGTTCGTGCTCGGGACGGATCGCGTTCAGCCCGGGCGTGTCGACGATCTCGACCCGCCGCAAGGCTTCGACGGGCAGGAAGATGTCCACGGCGCGGATCGCGCGGGTGTCTTCGTCCCGCAGGCCGGACAGAAAGGTCGGCGCGTCCGGCACCGGCACCGGTTCGGTGCTGCCGTCGTGGCGGACGACGCGCATCTCGGCGCGCTCGCCGTAGCGAAGCACGTTGATCGTTGCGGTGGTGGGCGTGACGCCGGTCGGGGCGACGTCTGCCCCGCACAGCGCGTTCACGAAGGACGACTTGCCCGCGTTGAACTCGCCCATGACGGCCACCAGCAGGGGGCGATCGAACGCCTCCAGCGCGCGCGCCGCGGCGGGGGCCAAACCGAGCAGCGCTGGGGTCGCGGTCGCCAGCGCGTGGGTCCAGCCGAGCAGGCCTGCCAGGTCGCCAGCCGGTGGCGCCGCCAGCGCCGGGCGTGCGACGAATCGCCGGGCGCTCTCCCCGGGCGCCAGGCGCCCGAGACGGATGCGATCGCCCTCGCCTGCCGTCCCGGCGACGAACGCGCGCAACGCGGCCGCGGTCTCCGCGTCACCGGCGACCGTCCGTCGTTCCTGCTGTTTGTCGTCCTGTTCCTTGTCCTGTTCCTCGTCCTGTTCCTCGTCGGTGCGCTGTTGGGCCAGCTCGCCCAGGCGCGCCGCATCCTCGGCCCCCAGCGCCAGCGTCACGCGCGCCTCGAACGGCGGTGGTGCGCCCAGCTCCCTCTCCTTCTCGGCCGCCGCCAGCGCCTCCGTCCACCGACCGCTCGCGACCAGCGTCTCGCGCCGGGCCCGCCAGGCGCGGGGATCGGCGGGTGCCCGCGCGACGGTCTCGTCGGCGAGGGGCAGCGCCTCCACCGCCCGCCCGGCGGACACCAGCAGCCGCGCCAGCTCGACCCGCACGGCCACCTCCTCCGGCGCGCGGGTCATTCCCTCGCGCAGCAAGGTCTCGGCGCGCGCCGGGTCGCGGGTGCTCCGCGCAGCCTCCGCGAAGAGCGCGGGCTCGGCGTTCTCGGCGCGCGCCGCCCGCGTGAGCCATTCCGACGCCTCGGGCTCGCCCAGGCGCGCCAGTACCCGCCCGTAGGCCACCGCCAGCTCCCGATCGTCGGTGCCGGGCGCGGCCAGGTCGACCGCCTTGGCCAGCTCGCGCTGCGCCTGGGCCAGGCGGTCGTCTGCCGCGTACACGCCACCCAGCGCCGCGTGCGCGCGCCGCCGCAGCGCCGGATCCATCGCCAGCGACAGCGCGCGGTGAAGCGCGTCGCGCGCCGGCTCGGCTCGGCCGAGCGCGGCCAGCGTCTCGCCCAGCGTGCACCAGGCGTCGGCCCGGCCCCCTTCGAGATCGACCGCCCGTCCCAGCGGGATCACCGCCGCCTCGCGCGCGCCCTGCGCGACGCGCAGCTCGCCCAGAGCCAAAAACGCCTCGGGCGAGTCGGGATGACGGGCGGTCAGATCCCGCAAGAGCCCTTCGGCCTCGCCCAGTTCCCCCGCCGCGATCAATTCGCGGGCACGCGACACGTCGGCCATCATCGCCGCGCGCCGATCGACGCCCAGCTCTTCGAGCCGTCCGGCGATCCGGTCCAGGATGCCCATCAGCCGCCGGCAGGTCCGGGCGCGGCGGCGTCTGGCGGGGTCCAGACCTTCTGCCGGATCTCCGCGATGTGTTCCTCCACGCGCCGCAGGTCGGCGAGCGCCGCGTCCAGCCCCGCCACGTCGGGCTTGGCGGCGGTCGCCGTGTCGGACGCGCGGCGTTCGGCCAGCGCGCGATCCAGCACGTCGGCGATACCGCGCGACAAGGCATCGCCCGCCTGGGCGACGAACTCCAGCAGGCGCGCCCCGAACCCGTCGACGATCTCGTCCAGCTTGGGTCCAACCAGCGCCGCCACCCGATCGACGGCCTGCGGGGCTTGCACCTTGGCCTCGGCCTTTACCTGCGCGGCGACGCGCCCGCGAAGAAGAAAAGCCAGCACCGGTGCGGCCAGCGTCAGCACGCCACCCACCAGGCCATCGACGAACAGGAACACAGTCGTCCCCAGCGCGCCCAGCGCGAACACGGAGGCGTCGTACTTCAGCGTGTCGACGCGAATGTCGACCTTGGTCTGTGTCGGGCCCAGCTCGGTCGAGACACCCTCCACGATCTCCCGGACGTTCTCGTTGGCAACCTGGATGACCGTCTCGGCGAGCCGTTCCAGCTCGGCAGCGATGAGCTCGCCTTCAGCCTCGGTCCAGGCCTTCCAGGTGTCCTGCACGAAAAACGACAGGTAACGCCGGATGTCGCCGGCATCCGCGCCTTCCAGATCGGCGGCCAGCGCGTCGCGCATCCGCGGCGTGAACTCCGCCAGGTCCTGGCGCACCCGCGCCTTCAGCGCCGCGGTCTCCGACCGCACGGTCGCCGCCGCCGTCTCCAGCACCTTCTTGCCCGAACGCAGCTTTTCCTTGGCGCGCCCGATCCGCTCTTCCAGCTCGCCCAGCGGCAGCTCCAGCGAGCGCCGGTGGATGGCCAGGCTCTGGCGGATGAAACCGCCCAGCCGCCCCGCGTCCGCCAGCGCGTTGTCCAGCAGCAGCTTGCGCCGTTGATTTTCGATGGTGGCGCCCAGCGCCGTGACGAATGCGTCCAGCCCCGACCCCGCCCGATCGCCTGCCAGCGCGCGCCGCGCCGACACCGGAAAGATCGCCGGCTCCGGCAGGATGCCGCCCAGGTGTTTCCGGGCGAACGCCAGCGTCTCAGTCAACTCGGCGTCGCTCAGCAGATCGGTCTTGGCGACGACGAACAGCAGGCGGTCGCGCGTCGATCGCAAGATGCGCTCTTCCAGGAACTGCCGCTCGGAGGCGGTCAGGATCTGGGTCGCGTCCAGCAGGAACACCGCCGCATCGGCGCGCGGCAGGTAACCGTAGGTGATCTCGGCGCGCTGCTCGTTGATGTCGTTGACGCCCGGTGTGTCGACCAGCGTCAGGCGGTTCTCGAGCAGCGGCAGCGGGTCCGTCAATTCGACGTGGTGAATCGACGCCGCTTCCGCCCGTGTTTGATCGCTGCCGCCTTCCACCGTCAGCCATTCGCCCAGCGCCGACGGATCGATCGGCCGGCGCTCGCCGTTTTCGGTCACCACCGTCGCCGTCCGGCGCGGTCCGTGCGAGACGTGCGACAGCACCGCCGTGGTCGGCGTGATGCCTGTCGGCAGCAGCGACGCGCCCAGCAGCGCGTTGATGAAGGTGGATTTGCCGTGGTTGAATTCGCCCAGCACGACGACCACGAACCGTTCGTCGTCCAGCTTGGGCAGGCGCGTCTCGCGGATGTCGCGGGCCACGAACGGCAGCCCGGCCCGGTCGGCCAGCGTGCCGAGCTCTGTCAGCACGGTCCGGATCGCCTGCTTCCGGGCGTCGAGTCCGCTCTCGCTCATCGCAGCACCGACAGCAGCTGAGCGACCTTGGCGTCGCACTCTTGTTTGGACGTGCCGGCCGGCGCCGCGCCCGCCGCGTCCGCGCCGCCGCGGGCGCTGCCGGTCAGCGACTTGAAGTACGTCGTCTCCGCGAACAGCCGCAGGGCCGCGACCCGCTTCGGCAGGTACGGGTGCCGGCGCGTCAGCTCGTCGAATCGCCCCACCCCCTTTTGCGCCTCGTCCAGTTGCGCCAGGTACTCGTCCAGGTTCACGTCGCTGTAGAGTTTGTGGGAGCCCAGCGCCAGCTTGACCAGGCATCCAATCGACGCGTCCAGGTCGCGCGTGCAGATGAGCCCGGCCCGGTCGCAGGTGACCTCGGCCCGGCGGGCCCACCCGTTCAGCGCCAGCACGGCCGGCCGCACGCTCCAGCGCAGGAATGCGTTCGCGGCGTGGGTCAGGAAGTGCAGCGTCGTCATGTAGACGACGTGGTTGTTCTGGATGTGCCCGCACTCGTGGCCGATGACGTCCAGCAGCTCCGTTTCGGAGAAGTGATCGATGAGCGCCGCGTTGATGACGATGTACGGGTCCTCGGCGGTGCCGAACGTGTGCGCGTTCAGCGACCCGATGTTGGGCGAGACGTAGAGCGTGGGCAGCGGGATCCGCAGGGTGTCGGCGCAGCGCTCCGCCAGCTTGGCAATCTTGGGGAACTGCCGCGGCGTCACCTTGATGGCCGTCCCCAGCATCCGGCTCTTCTCGACCGACTGCCACAGCCGGACCGCCGCTTCCACGGCCAGTGTCACCGGGCGGACCCGGTCCAGCGCGGCCCGGACCTTGATGTCCCCCGCATAGGCATAGGCCGCTCCTTCGCGGGAACGGGCCGACGCCTCCCCTTTTCGCGCCGCGACGTAGCGCGCGAACGACAGATCGATCTCGGGTCTCGGCACGGGAATGATAATAGAATAAGCCCTCCCGATGACCACCGCCGCCTCCCTGTCGTTCACCCCCCCGCCGGCCGCCGCTGGCGAGCGCGAATTGGCGTTCATGCGCCAGGCGCTCGGGGCTGCCCAGCAGGCCGCCGGACGAGGGGAAGTTCCCGTCGGTGCCGTCGTGGCGATCGGGGACCAGGTCATCGCCATCGCCCACAACGAGCGGGAGACGGGCGCCGACCCCACCGCCCATGCCGAGATCCTGGCCCTGCGGCGCGCCGCCGCGGCGCTGGGCAGCTGGCGTCTGTGCGACGCCGAGCTGTTCGTGACCATGGAGCCGTGCCCCATGTGTGCGGGCGCCCTGGTGAACGCCCGCATCAAGCGGCTCTATTTCGGTTGCGACGACCCCAAAGCGGGCGCCGTGCGGACGCTGTATTCGCTGGTCGACGACCCGCGTCTCAACCACCGGGTGGAAGTCGTGCCGGGCGTGCTGGCCGCCGAGGGAGCCGCGCTTTTGCGGGCCTTTTTCACGCGCCTGCGCAGCGCCCGGCTGCCCTGAGCAATCGGCCCGCCTTCGCGATTTTCGACACGGGTCTTTTCTGGTCCGCTTGAGGTTCTGGCAATATGAGCCGCATGACGAGGGGGCCCCTTACGAAGCGAACGGGATCCGGCCGACGAAGATTGGCAATGATTCCGGCGGTGGCCCTTTGGCTGGCAGGCGCGGTCGCGCAGGCCGCTCCGGCGTTTTCGCGCGAGGCCCCGGCGTCGCCCCCCTCGGATGAGTGGCAGATGCGCAGCGCGATCGGGCTCGATTTGGGCGCCGGTGGGACGATCACTGATTTCAACCGTTCGCCGGGGCCGGACGGCGCGCTGTTCTTCACGGCCATCCGCGGAACCGTCGACGTCTCCCGTGGTTTCGCGGCGATGTTGACGCTGCACCAATGGTGGCTGCCCGGTCCCAACCACGCCCTGTTGTTCGGTCTGGGCACCCGCTACGAGCCCATCGCCGCCAAATGGGGTCTGGTCTTCGCCGATCTGGCGCTGGGCCCGGCGTCGACGGGATATGCCTGGTGCTTCGGCTTCGACGTCGGTGTCGGTGTCGAGTTCAACATCCCCGAGGCGGTCGGCTTCAGCATCGGTCCGTTCTTCCGGTATGGCGACTTCATCAACCCGGATCGCAACACCGGCCGCGACGGTTTGGCGTGGAGCATGGGCGCCAGCCTCACCTATCATTTCGGCCGGGCGGCGGAGGGGGCCACGGCGCCGGCGGCGGCCCCCGTTCGGCGGGGCGTCTGGCACATCAGCATCCCCGACACCGATCACGACGGCGTGGCCGACGACGAGGACCAGTGCCCGAAGGCGGCTGTCGGCCGGCATGCCGATCCGTTCCGTCCAGGTTGCCCGGAAAACGACGAGGACGCGGACGGCGTGCCGGACGTGGACGACGCCTGTCCGGTCACGCCGCCCGGTGATCGCCCGGATCCCAAGCGCCCGGGCTGCCCGTACATCGATACGGACGGCGACAACATCTCGGACGCGGACGACGCCTGCCCGACCAAGGCGGGACCGCCGTCCACGGATACCAGCCGCAACGGCTGCCCCGACAAGAAGCAGCACGCAGCGCCGCCGCCACCCCCGCCGTCGGCCACCGACGAGCACCTGGCGCCCAAACCCGTGCACAAGCGGCGGGCGAAGTAGCGAAGCGGTCGTTCGACGCTGGGTCGTCGGACACTCGGTCGTCGGCGGTTAGTCGATCGCGAGCGTGAGTCGCAGGATGGCCCAGTAAGCGCTGGCCGGAAGTGGAGCGACCACCGTCGCGTCGCTTCGCGACCAGCGCCGTTCGAGACCGGCGGTCAGCCGCGCGCGGGGATCAGCCGCGTAGACGGTCACGGCGGCCCCGGCGCCCCACATCGTCGTTCCCCCCGTCTGTTCCCACTCGCCGCGCGCGACGACGTCCAGGCGCCGCCGCAAGCAGGTGACCCCGGGCTCGATGGCGCCACCCTGCGCGCCGGTCTTCTGGAAGGACGTGCCGGACTGCAGGCGCGTCGAGACGAAGTACTCGGCCGTCACCACCAGGCGACGCCACTGGGCGGTGAGCTCCGGATCGATCGCCAGCGTCTTCGGCGCCGCGATGGTTCCGTACTGCACCGAGAGGCCGGCAGCGAACCGAAACCACCCGTACCAGGGGTCCTGCTCACCGCGGCGCCAGGCGCGCAGCCCCACCGGTCCCAGGGGCTCGGCCACGACGCGTCCCGCCACCAGCAAACCAGCCTCGAACAGATGGGGTTCGATGGTCCGATCGGCGCTGAGGATCGCCGCGCGGTAGAGGATTTCGCCCAGGTCCCCTCCGACCGAGACCCCCGTCCGAAAGTCGGCGGTCAGCGCGTCGGCGAACACCGGCCTTTCGGGCAGACGCAGGTCGGCTTCGTCGGTCTGCCGCGACAGCCCGAACGGAACGCGCAGCGAGCCGGCGTCGACCTCGAACCCGCGGTGGGGCGCCCAGCCCACGAAGGCTTCCGTGAGCCGAACTGGTCCGCCGAACGGCAATCGCCCGCCCGCCGGCGGCGGGAACGGCACGCCCGCGGCGCTGTCGGACTGGGCCTCGAACAGAACCCGCGCGTGAACCTGGTGCCCCGACACCTCGTCGCCCACCCGCACGCGCCGGAATTCAAGCCCGGGGCCGCTGCGCGGATCTTCCGGGTCCTGCAGCGGGCTCGGCCGCGACGCGAGCACCGCGTCGCCCTGCACCAGCAGCCGCAGCGGACCTGCCTCCTCGGCGTACGCGGGCGTCGCTCGCGCAGCCGGGCCGATGGCCAGCAGCGCGAGAGCTGCCGAGGACGCGCGCGTCACGCCGCCCGGCGCGCGGCGATCTTCTGTTCCAGCTTCTCGACCACCTTGGTCTCGTAGGCGTCGTCGTAAAGGACGTTCGCCTCCAGGATGCCGGTCGGGCTGGTCACGTTCACCTCGGTCAAAAAGCCGCCGATCACGTCGAGCCCCACGAAGAAGTGGCCGCGTTCGCGCAGCCGCGGACCCAGCGTCTGGACGATCGCCTGGTCGCGATCGTCCAGCTTGGTCGCCATCGGCTTGGCGCCGACGTGCAGGTTGCCGCGCGCGTCGTCGGCCGCGGGGACGCGCAGCACGGCGCACAGCGGCTCGCCGTCGCACAGCAGGATGCGCTTGTCGCCGCGCCGCACCTCGGGCAAGTACTTCTGGGCCATCGTCCAGCGTCGCCCGAGGTTGGTCGACTGCTCGAGGATGGCGCCGGTATTGGGATCGCCCTGGCGGACGTGGAACACGCCAAAGCCCCCCGAAGCGTCCAGAGGCTTGACGACCATTTCACCGCCCTGCTCGGCCAAAAACGATCGCAGCCGGTTTGCCTCGCGCGTGACGATCGTCGGCGGGCAGAGGTCCGGGTACTCGAGCACCGTCAGCTTCTCGTTTTGTTCGCGCAGGCCGCGCGGATCATTGATGATCAGCGTCTTGCCGCGCGCCCGCTCCAGCAGCAGCGTCGCGAAGTAGTAGTCCAGGTCGAACGGCGGGTCCTTGCGCATGAAGACCGCGTCGCAGCTGGCCAGCGCCACGGTCGCCTGCGGGCCCAGGATGTAGTGGTCGCCCACGATCCGCCGGACCGTCACCGGCCAGGCGCGCGAGACGGCGTCGGCGTGCTCGAGCGAGAGGTGCCGCGGCTCGCAGAACCAGATCTCGTGCCCCCGCGCCTGCGCCGAGAGCATGATCGCGAACGTCGTGTCGCCGGCGATTTGCAGGCGCGCCAGCGGGTCCATGACGAACAGCAGTTTCATGCGTCTATTGTGTCAGGATCCTGATGCCGCGCCGCCTGGATCCGCGACATCCTTCATCGGTAAGAGATGCTCGAGGCCGTGCTTGCGCAACCGGTAGTAGAGCGTAGACCGATTGATCCCCAGGGCCCGCGCGGCGTGGGCGATGTTCCCCTGGGCGGCGTCGATCGCGGCGGTGATGGCCGCCCGCTCCTGCTCGTGCAGGCGTTCGCCCAGCGGCCGCGCGCCATCGACGCCCCGCGCGCCCGTCGCCGGGGCCGCCGCCGTCGTCGGGCGGCGCGTGAACTCCAGGTCCGCGGCGGTGATTTCGGGACCGCGTGCCAGGATCAGGGCGCGTTCGATGACGTTTTCCAGCTCGCGGACATTGCCGGGCCATGGGTAGGCGCACAGCGCCGCAACCGCGCTGGGGTCGAGGCCCCGAACCGCCTTTCCGGCACCGGCGGCGTACTTTTGCAGGAAGTGCTCGGCCAAAAGTGGGATGTCGGTGGTGCGGTCCCGCAACGGCGGCAAGAAAATCGGGAACACGTTGAGGCGGTAGTAAAGGTCCTCGCGGAACGTGCCGTCCGCGATCTGCTTTTCCAGGTCCCGGTGCGTGGCCGAGACGATGCGCACGTCGACCTTGATCGTCTCGGCGCCACCTACCCGCTCCAGCTCCCGCTCTTGCAGGACCCGCAGCAGCTTGACCTGTACGTCCAGCGGCAGGTCGCCGACCTCGTCCAGGAACAGCGTTCCACCGTCCGCCATCTCGAAGCGTCCCAGCCGGCGCGCGACCGCCCCGGTGAAGGCTCCCTTTTCGTGGCCGAACAGCTCGGACTCCAGCACGCCCGGCGCCAGCGCGGCGCAGTTCACCCGCACGAACGGCCGTGATTCGCGTGCGCTGTTGATGTGGATGGCGCGGGCCACCATCTCTTTGCCGGTGCCGGTCTCGCCCCGCAACAGCACGGTGGACGCGGTCTGCGCGACCTGTTCCACCCGCGCCAGCACCTCGCGCAGCGAGGGGGAATCGCCCACGATCGCGCCGAAGCTGAACGCGCTGTGCGCCTCCTTCGACAGCATGCCGACGTAGGCGTCCAGCTGCTCTTGCAGGCGGCGGTTTTCCCGAAGCAGAGCGTAGCGTTCGATGGCGTGGGTCAGCACGCCGCGCAGCTCCTTCGAGTCCCAGGGTTTGGTGACGTAACGGTAGATCCGCCCCAGGTTGATCGATTCGATCAACACGTCGACGTCAGTGAACGCCGTCACGATGATGCCCACCGCGTCCGGGCGGAGCTCGCGCGCGGCCTTCAACAGATCGAGGCCCGTCATCTTGGGCATCCGCTGATCGGTGACGATGACCGCGACGTCGTGCTGGCGCGCCAGCGCCAGCGCCTCTTCGCCGCTGCTGGCCAGCAGCAGCTTGAACGCGCGCCCGAAATTGAAGCGGAAGGCGTCCAGGTTGTCCGGCTCGTCATCCACCACCAGGACGGGGTATTTCCCGAGGTCCAGCTCCTGCGCCATGGGCAGTGCCAGCATAACTCCGCTCGTCTCGGCCGTACGGGATTTTGCGCTGAGGGCGTGAGTCTTGATACGATCCAGCCGCGTATGTCGGACCGCGGCCGTTCCTCGACTCCCCAGCCTGCGCTGGACGATGCCTCCCAGGCGGGCGAGGCCGCGGCGCGGCGGCCGATGGCGCGGGCCACCCGGATCGCGCTTTTCGAGCGGGAGGTGCGGGAACGTCTGTCGCGGACGGCGCTGGACCTGGTCCTGTCCCGCGCCGAGGTGATCTCCGAGGGACAGCGCAGCCTTCGCAACGGGCGGGATGCCTACTTCGGATCGACGATGCTGACCATCGACCTCCCCGCGCTGGAGCTGCTACTGCGCGACGCGTGCGATGCCGGGACCGCCCGCCGGCTCGCCGACCTGCTGCAATCGGATGCCCAGGCTGTCGCCGGGGTCGAGGCGCTGGCGGCCCGCGAAGCCGCCCGGGTCTGCCGCGCGGTGCCCGCGGCCGTCCGAACCCACGTGGCCATCCGGGCGCAGGCCGCCAAGGTGTTCATCGACATCGACGTCGAGGCGAGCTTCGCCGAGGGCGCATGACCAACCCGACGCCTGACATTCTCCCCTCGCCCCAGGATCCAGTCGACGAGGGCACCTCGGGGGGCGGGACCACCTACACGTTCGCGGCGGCGGCAAAGATCCTGGGGTTGCCCGAAAGCAAGCTGCGCTACTGGGCGCAGGTCGGGTTCGTGGGACCGTCCGCGCGGCGCGGCGGAAAGCCGGTCTACTCGTTTCAGGATCTGGTCAGCGTCAAGGCGGCCAAAGAGCTGACCGAGCGCGGGTTCAAGACGGCCGAGATCCGCAAGGCGATCGACGGCGTCCGGGCGTCGCTCCCCCACGTCGACCGACCGTTGGAGCGGATGCGGGTGGCTTTCGATGGCGCCAAGCTGGTCGTGGTCGACGAAGGCATGGCCTTCGAGGCGACCACCGGTCAGAAGGTGTTCGACTTTGGTCTGGGCGATCTGGCCCGGTCGGGTTCCACGCGGGTCGTGCCGGCGGCGCCTGTCGCCCCGCTGGACCATGGGCCCCTGTCGGCCGAGGCCGCTGCGAAGGCGCCGGCCCGCAGCGCGTACGAGTGGTTCGTCGAGGGGACCCGCGCCGAGATGCAGGGTGGGCCCGAATCCGACGGGCGTGCCGAGCGTTGTTACCGGCAGGCGCTGACCCTGGACCCCGGCCTGGCCGCGGCGCGGACGAACCTGGGAACTCTGGCCTACCGCCGCGGGGAGGTGGCCACCGCGCGCGAAGCCTACGAGGCGGCGCTGGCGCTCGACCCGGACCAGCCGGAAGCCCGGTTCAACCTCGCCAACTTGGTTCTGGAGAACGGCGACCTGGAGTTGGCCGTCGCTGAGCTTCGGCGCGTCCTTCAGGCGGCGCCCGACTTCGCCGACGCGCACTACAACCTGGCGGTGGCGCTTGAACGGCTGGGCGGTCGCGCCGCCGCCCGCGTGCATCTGGAGCAGTACCTGTCGCTCGAGCCGGAATCGGCGCCCTGGACGGATCAGGCGCGCGCGCTGATTGCCCGTCTCGACTAGAATTCGGCGCGATGGGCGGCTGGCTTTTCGTCGTCGCGCTGTGGATTGCCGCGACGACGCCGCGCCCACCACGCGATCGCGTGATCGTCCCGGCCGGGCCGTTCACCGAGGGGAGCACGCGCGGCGAAGAAGACGAGCGGCCGAGCCGCCGGGTGACCCTGAAGGCCTTCGCGATCGATCGGACCGAGGTGACGCGGGCTGCGTTCAGCCGCTGCGTCGAGGCAGGACGCTGCCGGGCGCCAGCGCTGGCCGCCGGTGACGCCAATCTGCCGGTCACGAACGTCGACTGGAGCGACGCGCAGGCCTACTGCAAGTTCGCGGGTGGGCGGCTTCCCAGCGAGGCCGAGTGGGAAAAGGCGGCTCGCGGCACCGACGGGCGCGAGTACCCCTGGGGGAACGACGCCGACTGCGCGAAGGCGAACTGGGGCAGTTTCGAAGGAGAAGGACCGTGCGCCGGCAAGAACCCGGGCCGCCCGGTGGCCGTCGGGTCGTACCCGGGTGGCGCCAGCCCATACGGGGCGCTGGACATGGGCGGCAACGTCTGGGAATGGGTCGCGGACAAATACGATTCGAGTGGCGAGCGCCGCGTGGTCCGCGGCGGGTCGTGCTGCAGCTTCTTCGTTGGCCCCCGGGCGCCGAACCGGAACGGTTGGGCGCCCGCCCATCGGGACGGCGATCTGGGGTTCAGGTGCGCCGGGGCGAAATGAGGGGCCGCGGTTTCGCGTTCCTGATCCTGGGGCTGGTCAGCCGGTTGGCCGCTGCCGAGCCGCCACGGCGCCTGGGAATGATGAAGCACGGCCAGGCGGCGCACGAGCCGGCCCCAAAGCGGACGCGGACCGCCGAGATCGCGCCCGCGCCGCCGCCCGACGACCGCGACCACGACCGCATCATCCGGATGCAGGAGAGCCTGCGCGAGATCTTGCACGAAAGCGTGCTCCGCCGGACGCGGGTCGGGATGCGCGTCATCGAGGCCCGCACCGGGCGGGTCTTCTTCGAGACGCGCGGGCAGGTGTTGATGGACCCGGCCTCGAACCAGAAAGTGCTGGCGACCACGACAGCGCTGATGCGCCTGGGCGCCGATTGGCGCTTTCGCACCGAGCTGACCGGGCCCGCGCCGGGTCCCGACGGCGTGGTGGTCGGCGACGTCACCTTGCGCGGCAGCGGCGATCCGACCGTGACGGCGGCCGATCTCGGCGCGATGGCAGCGGCGCTGGTCCGGCGCGGCGTCCGCAGCATCGCCGGCGCCGTCATCGCCGATCCGCGGCGGCTGGGCGCGGACGAGCCGGTGATCGAAGAGGACGACGAGGACGCCTCGGCCGAGAAGGCCGACGACCCCGACAGGGCGGCGCCCCTGTCCAAGCTGTCGCCGCGGGCGCCGCTGGTCGTCAACCACGGCCTCATCTGGATCCAAGTGCGGCCGGGGGCAGAGGTGGGCGCGCGCGCGGAGGTGTCCACCACCCCGGCCGACTCTTCATTCGTGATTCACGACAGGGTCCAGACCAAGCCACGCGGTCGCCCGCGGGTCAGCGTCCGGCTGTCCGTGAGCGGCGGGCGCATCCAGGTCGACGTGGAGGGCCGGGTGACGGCCGGCCGGCCAGGGCTGGTGCTGCGCCGGCGCGTACCGCAGCAGGCGATCTACGCGGCAGCGCTGCTGCGCGCGGCCCTGGGCGCCGCCGGTATCTCGGTTCGCGACGACGCGCGCGTGGAGGCTCCCCCGCCGTCGCGGGCCGGGCACGTGGCGCCGCTGCTGGCGTTGCACGAGTCAGCGCCGCTGGCCGTGCTGTTGCGGAAGATCAACAAGGACTCCGAAAACGACTACGCCGAGCGCGTGCTGGAGGCAGCCGGAGCGGAGGTGTTCGGCGGGGCCGCCACAGAGGACAAGGGCGTGCGGCTGCTGCGCGAGGTGATCGGCGGGCTGGGGCTGCCGCCGGCCAGCTACGTCCCGCGAAACGGATCGGGACTGGGGCACGCCAACCGGATCACCGCCGACGCGATGTCGGCTCTGCTGCGCGCGCTTTACCTGGATCCGCGCATCGGCCCGGAGCTCCTGCAATCTCTGTCCGTGGGCGGCGTGGACGGGACGACGCGCAACCGCTTCAAGGGGACCCTGGCCGCCGAGCGGGTGCGCGCCAAGACCGGCACCTTGGCGGGCAAGTCGTGCCTTTCCGGGTTGGTCGGCGACGGCCCCGACGTGCTGGCGTTTTCAATCCTGGTCGAGGGGTTGCGTGGCCACAGCCTGCACGCCGTCCGCAGTGCCCAGGTCACCTGCGTCAACGCGATGATGCGCTACGTCCGCGAGGCGCGCGGTGCGATCCCAGCGGCAATCGCGTCGCCCGCAGCGCCCGCCGCCAACGCGACCGTCGACCTCGAGCAGAGCGCCGACGTCAGCGAGGGCGAAGAAGAGCTGTCGGCCCCGCCGGTGACAGCGCCAGCGCCGGCACACCCGGCGAAGCCGGCAACACCGGGGCCGCGGTTCTTGGTCCCCGCCGCGCCCCATTAGCAAAAGGGCCTCCGACCTCAGGCTTCGGGCCTCCCGGATTGGGGAACCGAAGTCTGAGGCCCGAGGCCCTCTTTTTGGAGGCCTGAGGCCCTTCTCTTCTTATGCTTCGACGGCGGCGCGGTCGCGGCGCTTGGGCTTGGCAGCGCCGTTCGCCTTGGCGGCGCCGTTGCTGCCACCGGCGGACTCGTACTTGCGCGCGGCGGACTTGAGCGCGTCGGCCTTGTTCGTCTTCTCCCAGAAGAAGTCGCTGTCCTGCCGGCCGAAGTGACCGTAGTTGGAGGTCTTCTGGTAGATGGGCCGCAACAGGTTCAGCTCGCGAATCAGCGCGCCCGGACGGCAGTCGAAGGTCGCGCGGACAATCTCCGACAGACGATCCTCGGCGATCTTGCCGGTGCCGAACGTGTGCACCAGCAACGAGACCGGCTCCGCAACGCCGATCGCGTACGCGACCTGCACCTCGCAGCGACGCGCCAGGCCGGCCGCCACGACGTTCTTGGCGATGTAGCGGGCGTAGTAGCAGGCCGAGCGGTCGACCTTCGACGGGTCCTTGCCCGAGAAAGCCCCGCCGCCGTGCCGGCCCATGCCGCCGTACGAATCGACGATGATCTTGCGTCCGGTCAGCCCGGAGTCGCCCATCGGCCCGCCAACGACGAAGCGTCCGGTCGGGTTGATGAAGAACTTGGTCTTGGACGTCACGAGCGAGGTCGGCAGCACGGGCCGAATGACCTCTTCCATGACCGCTTCCTTCAAGGTCTTGTACTTGACCTCTTCGCTGTGCTGGGTCGAGATGACGACGGCGTCGATCCCCAGCGGGCGGTCATCGGCGCCATAGCGGACCGAGACCTGGCTCTTGCCGTCGGGGCGCAGGAAGTCGACGACGTTCTTCTTGCGCACGTCGGCCAGCTTCTTCGAGAGCTTGTGCGCCGTCATGATCGGCAGCGGCATCAGCTCCGTGGTTTCGTCGCAGGCGTAGCCGAACATCATGCCCTGGTCGCCGGCACCCTGCTCGTCGCGGGTGTAGACGCCCTTGCCGTCCACGCCCTGGGCGATGTCCGGCGACTGTTGCTCGAGGGCGACGAGAACGCCGCAGGTCTTCCAATCGAAGCCCATATCGGAGCTGCTGTAGCCGATGTCCTTCACGACACCGCGAACGATCTTGGGGATGTCGATCCGCGCGGACGAGGTCACCTCGCCGGCGACCATCACGAATCCGGTCTTCGTCAGCGTCTCGCAGGCGACGCGCGATCCCTTGTCGTCCTTGATCAGCGCGTCCAGGATCGCGTCAGAGACCTGGTCGCACAGCTTGTCAGGGTGACCTTCGGTGACGCTTTCGGAGGTGAAGAGATACTCGGACATTCGGAGACTCCTTACTGCGAGAGGGATTCGGAAGGACCGGGAGTCTCCCAGCGGCGCCATCTGGAGTCAATGCCGGCGAGACGGGTTTATCGCCCCGCCCGCCGGCATTCGCCCATCCCTGCGGGCCTTTTACGCGCCCTTGGCGGTGACAGGCTGCGGGGCCGAGGGCGCCCCGATGTCGATGCCGCTGGTGGGGCCCGACGTGGGGGCCGGCGGCATCGGGCAGCAGTCGCACTTACAGGGCGGGCACGTCGTGCCGTCGGTGCACGCGGGACAGCCGCAGCCGCAACCGCCGCTGCCTGTCGTGCCGCCCCCGGCCGAGGGCGGGCTCATCCGGACGCATTGGCCGGTCGGGCACGGCGTGGTGAAGCACGCGATCTGAAGCTCGGTCCAGGCGCATGTGTCAGCCTTGTCGGCCGAGCAGGACTTTGCATCCGTGATCGCCGTGCAGGGATCGGTGGGCTGGGTGCAGTCGCACGGCGCACAATTGGTGCCGGAGGGGCAGGCCGGGCAGACACAGACGGACGCCGGCGACGTGGCCGCCGGCGCTCCGGCTGTCGCCGACCCAGCTGGCGCCGCGCCGCTGCCGGTTGCCGCGCTGCCGGTGGCGTTCCCGCCTCCGGTGCCACCCGGCACGGTCATGGTCGTCGTGGAGGCCGCCCCGCAGCTGCAGCTGCACGGCGCGCACGCGGCGCCCGGGGGGCAAGCTGGGCACGCGCAGGTGCAGGTCCCGCTGCCCGTGGCGTTCCCGGCGCCGTTGGTGGTGCCGCAGCCTCCGCCCGCGCCACGGATCGCACCACCGCCGCCCGCGCCGCCGCCCGTGCCGCAGTCGCACTTGCACGGCGGGCAAGCCTGGCCTGGCGCGCAGGCCGGGCAGGCACAGGTGCAGGTGCCGCCGCCCGCACTCGATCCCCCACCATCGTGAACGGGCGGCGGCGGACAATCGCAAGCCACGGTTGGGCAGGCCCCGTCCTTGGGGCACGCCAGCGGCTGGACGCAGCCGCAGCCGGTACCGGCCCCGGTCGTTGGCGCTTGCCAGCAGTACCCGCTGGCCGTGCAGTCGTGGCCCACCGGGCAAAGCGCCGGCGCGCTGTCCGTTCCGGCGAGGGCCGTCCACGCGCATCGCGAATCGGCGGCGCAGGTCTTCGGGTCGGCGTACGTCGCGCACGGGTCGACCGTCGCGCAAACGGCGGCGGGACAGTCGGCATTCGGCGGGCAGGCGACCGCCGTCCAGCCGCAGCCCGGGGCAGCATCCTTGCACGCCGCGGCGGTCTTGAGGCTGCCACACGGATCGGCCACTCTCGCAGCCGCCAGCTGGTGCTCGCGCTCCGTGGGCGGCGGCATTTGTCCCGGCGTCAGCGGCGACGACCCGCAGGCCAGCGCCAGCAACGCAGGGAGTAAGAGAATCGCTCGCTTCATGGGGAACTCCTCACGTCGGGCGAAAACAGCAAGTGTCGGGCCAGTGCGCCGGGTGCGCCAAACCGCGCAGCCCTGCGCGCGGCGCGGCCGGAATGCTCAAAAAACTGACTGGCCGGGGCGAAACGGCTCAGAATTGGGAATCATCCACCGCAGCCGACGTCGCGAACCGTGACGCCCGGCGGCGGAGCCAGGGTGAACGCCCCGGGTGGCGCGGCGGTGCCGACCGTCCGATCGCGGAATCGGATTTCGACGCCGGCATCGAAGCTGGACGCCGCCTCGGCGAAGCGGACGGTGCGGGGGAGCCACTCGGGGCCCACCGCTTCGAAGTCCTCGTACGAGGTCCGCCACAGGCGGGCGCCGTTGCCGCCGAGGCGGCTGGCGCCGATCAGCCGGCGATCGGCCCCCGTGCCCCGAAACGAGATCTGCAGCGCCCCGCCAGTCGGATCGGGAAGCGACAAGATGTCCGCCCCGGCGGCCGAGTCCCACTCGACGGTCGGTGCCGGCGCTGCTTCGTCCGCCGAGCGGGCGTCGCCCAGCAGGATGGCCGCGACGTCGGCCGGCGCCAGCGGGATCCGGATCAACGACGCGACGTTCGCCGGGCAGGCCGGCCCTCGCGAAAGCTCGTTCTTGCGGGCGTCGAGGAGAGCGAACACGCCGCCGTCGGTCGCCAGCGTGGCCACCGTGCCCTGCAGGCTGACCTCGGCCTCGAATCGCAGGCGGCCGTCGCGCTCGACCAACATGTTCACCGTCGCCCGCACACGCTCGCCCGACAGCCAGCTGGTGGCGCGCACCCGGGCGCTCATGCCGGGCACGGCCGCCTGGCGCGCGCGCAAGGCGGCCAGCAGCGCGTCGCCCGGCGGCGGCGGGTACGGACGAACGACCGAACCGCCACGCGCGCACCCGGCGGCGGCCATCACCGCCAGAGTCAACGCGGCCCACTGGGTGGTGGGGCTCATCGCCCTGCCGCGCTCGTCGCGTCCAGCGTCCGCAGCCGGTCGTTCAACGCGTGCGCGACCCGGTCGCTGGGTGAAAGGGTCAGCGCCCGCCGATAGGTTGCCAGTGCCCGATCGCGCTCTTGCCGGCGGGCGTAGAGATCGCCGAGGTGCTGAAGGATTTCGGGGTCACTCGGTTCCAGCCGGCCAGCCTCCTCCAAGAAGTGATCGGCATGCGCCAGGTCGCCGGCTTTGAAGTAAGCCCACCCCAGGCTGTCCACGACCCCACCGCTGCCTGGAGACAGCGCCATGGCCGCCTGCAGGCGCTTGATGGCGCGCGGCAGATCCGCGCCGTGATCCGCCGCGACGAAGCCGGCGAAGTTCAAGGCTTCGACGCTGCGTGGCTCGCGCGCCAGGATCGTCTCGGCACGGGCGGCGGCGCGCTGCCAATCCCCGCGGTGATCGTCGACCGACGCCCGTTCCAGAATCAAGCGGTCCAGCACCCGCGCGTCGGCGGGCTTGGCTGCCAGCGCCTCATCCAGCACCCGCGCGGCGCGCGCCGCATCGCCGCGCTTCTCTTCCAGCTGGCTGCGGGCGATCGCCAGGTCGGCTCCGCGGGCACCGTCGGTGCTGGCGCCCGCCGCTTCATCCAGCGCCTTGGCGGCTTCGGCCAGCCTGCCCTTTTCGCGCAGCAGCTCGGCCGCGCGCAAGCGCGCTTCGAAGAACTGCGGCTCGCCCTTGGCGACGCTCAGGTAAGCGGCGATGGCGCCGGCCTGATCCGCTTTGGCTGCCAGTGCGGCGCCGGTCATCAGCGCGACCTGTCCGGCGCCGGCTCCCTGTTTGCGGGCGCGGTCGGCCAGAGCCAGCGCGCGCTCGGGACGCTTGACCGTACGCTCGAGGGCGGCCGCCTGCTCCAGCGCCTGGACGTCGGGCATATCCGCCGCCAGCCCATCCGCGACGGCCTGCGCTGCCGCGACCTCGCCCCGCTGAACCAGCCAACCGGCAAAGGCGGTCGCAATCTCCGTCGGAAGCTCGGCGCGATCGATGGCTTCGCGAAAACCGGCCTTGGCCGCCTTGTCGTCGCCGCCGGCGATCTGCAGCTCCGCCAGCAGCACGCGGGCTTCGATGTCGGCAGGCTCCTCCTCGACCGCCGCCTTCAAAGCGTTCAGTGCCTCGTCGCGCGCGTCCACTGGCCAGGCCACCGCGGCAAGCTGGACGCGCCCGCGCTGGGTCTCGGGCGCGGCCTCCACCAGCTTGCGCAGCGTCGCCAGCGCGGCCGGTAGGTCCAACGCGCCAATCTGGGCGTCGGCCAGCTCCAGGTGCGTCGTCTCGATCTCGTCGGGGTCGGCGTCGTCGATCGCCAGCCGGCACGCCTGACTCAGGGCCGCCACCACGGCCGGGGCCGCAGGGTGCGCCGCCTCCGCGCGCGCCTGCGCCAGGTGAGCCGCGGCCAAGTAACCAGCCACCGTGGGCGCGGTGGCCAGCGAGCGCTGGATCTGCTCGTCCGCGTCGTCCCGCCGGCCCAGACGGATGAACAGCTCGGCCAGCTCGGCCCGCACTTCGGGCGCGTCTGGATCGAGCGGCAGCGCCCGCTGAAGCTCGTCGGCCGCC
The DNA here is from genome assembly GCA_963737345.1 of uncultured Pseudomonadota bacterium. Taxonomy (GTDB): domain Bacteria; phylum Myxococcota_A; class Polyangia; order Fen-1088; family Fen-1088; genus JADGRB01. The sequence goes on from CAVTSM010000005.1 coordinate 463,542, forward strand.
TCCTGCCAGCGTTCGTCCTCTTCGAAAAGGTGCGCGCGGGCGACGTGCTCGTACGCCTCGGGGCTGACCGCCCGCGTCTCGATCAACTGGCCGTTGACGATCTTGGTCACGGGCGGCAGCGCCGTCGCGCAGCCGGTGGCCAGCGCGCAAATACCTGCGCCAAGCAGCCACCCTGCGCGCCTCAAAGCGGGATGTTCCCGTGCTTCTTGGGCGGGTTCGCGTCCCGCTTGTTGCCCAAGGCGGCCAGCGCGCGACAGAGGCGCGCCCGGGTCTCGCGCGGCCGGATCACCTCGTCGATGTAGCCCAACGACGCGGCGGTGTACGGGTTGGCCAGCTTCTCGCGGTACTCGGCCACGTAGCGGGCGCGCGCCGCCTCCGGGTCGGCGGCCTGGGCCAGCTCCTCACGAAAGACGATGTTGACGGCCGCCTCCGGACCCATCACCGCGATCTCGGCCGTCGGGAACGCGAACGACAGGTCGCCGCGAATGTGCTTGGACGACATCACGTCATACGCCCCGCCGTACGCCTTGCGGGTGATGACCGTCAGCTTGGGAACGGTCGCTTCGGCGAACGCATACAGCAGCTTGGCGCCGTGGCGAATGATCCCGCCCCATTCTTGCGCGGTGCCGGGCAAGAACCCGGGAACGTCCACGAAGGTGACCAGCGGCAGATTGAAGCAGTCGCAAAATCGCACGAACCGCGCCGCCTTGACCGACGCGTCGATGTCCAGGCAGCCAGCCAGGTGGTTCGGCTGGTTGGCCACCAGTCCCACGGGCCGCCCGTCCAGGCGCGCGAAGCCGACGATGATGTTGCGCGCGTGCTCGGGCTGAATCTCGAACAGCAGGCCGTCATCGACGACCTTCTCCATCAGCCCCCGCATGTCGTACGGCTTGGCCGGTTCCAGCGGGACCAGTTGATCCAGCGACGGCTCGGCCCGGTCGGGTCGATCCCGCGTGGGCAGGCGAGGCGGATCTTCGCGGTTGTTCTGCGGCAGGAACGACAGCAGCGTGCGCAGCCCTTCGAGGCAAGCCCGCTCGTTCGGAAACGCCCGGTGCGCCACGCCCGACCGCACGTGCGCCGCGGCGCCGCCCAGCTCTTCCTTCGTCACCGTCTCGTGCGTGACGGCGCGGATGACGTCAGGGCCGGTGATGAACATGTGGCTCGTCGACTCGACCATGAAGACGAAATCCGTGATGGCCGGCGAATACACGGCGCCCCCCGCGCACGGCCCCAGGATCGCCGACAGCTGTGGAACCACGCCCGAGGCCAGCGTGTTGCGTAGGAAGATGTCCGCGTAGCCCGCCAGCGAGACCACCCCTTCTTGAATTCGCGCGCCGCCCGAGTCGTTGAGGCCCACGACCGGCGCCCCGGCCTTCATGGCCAGGTCCATCACCTTGCAGATCTTTCGCGCGTGCGCCTCGGCCAGCGAGCCGCCGAAGACGGTGAAGTCCTGCGCGAACAGAAACACCGTCCGCCCGTGGACGGTGCCGTACCCAGTGACCACGCCGTCGCCCAGCACCTTGTTGTCGCCCAGGCCGAAGTCCGTCGAACGGTGGGTGACCAGCTTGTCCATCTCGACGAAGCTGTCGGGATCGCAGAACAGCGCGACGCGCTCGCGCGCGGTCAGCTTGCCGGCCAGGTGCTGGCGTTCGGCGCGCGCGGCGCCGCCCGCCTCGGCGGCCCGACGCTCTAACTCCGCCAGCCGCCGGAACGCTTCCGGCTCGGCCGGCGCTTTGTTGCCGTCGCCGTCGCTCACGCGGGCAGCTCCAGGCGCTCGGCCACGTAACGGTGCAGCAACTGGCGCACGTCGGCGGGCGGTTCCAGAAAGGACAGCGCGTCGGCGGGCTCGTCTTCGACGCCGTCCAATCGCGCGGGCAAAATCAGGCGCGGACCGTCCGGCAGTTGAAACCGCACCTCGACCACGCGGCCGCCTTCGAAGGGCAGAACGGTCTCGAGGCGCATTCCGTCCTCGCCGATGGCGGCGACCAAGCGGAAGGCGCGGCCGGTCTCGGCGCGAATCTCGACAGGGATGGCAATGGGGGCGCGCAGGTTCACGTCAGCGGCAATCATAACCGAGCGCCTCCAGCACCGCGTCGTGCAGCGCCGGGCGGAAGCGTCGAAAACGGTCGTCGCGCGGCACGGCTGGGTGCACCCGGTTCGACAGCAGCGCGATCACCAGGTCCCGCGCCGGATCGATCCAGATCGAACAGCCGGTGAAGCCCAGGTGCCCGACGGCCGCGCGCGACAGCCGTTCGCCGGCCTGGGACCCGGAGGCGGCCGGGCCGTCCCAGCCGAGCCGCCAGGTCGAGTCGGGCACCCCCGAGGGGGTCCAAAAGGCGCGGACGACGTCGCGGGAGACCACCTCCGCCCGGTCCCCGCGCCAGGCGGCGGTCAGCGCCCGCCCGATGGCCAGCAGGTCGGCGGCGTCGCTGAAAAGTCCCGCGTGGCCGGCGATTCCCTCCATGGCGGCAGCGTTGAGGTCGTCCACCTCCCCCAGCAGCAGCCGGTGCCGCTCGGCGCAGACCTGCGTCGCGGCAACCGACCGCGTGGCCAGCAGCTCAGCGCGGCTCTCCGGCTCGGCCAGGCTGAGGAAGCGGGCCGCGGCGAGCCCCAGCGGGGCCGCGATTCGCGTCGCGAACAGATGATCGAGCCGGCGGCCGGTGCTGCGTTCCAGCCACCAGCCAAGAAGAATGAATCCCAGGTCGGAGTAGACCGCGCGGGAGCCGGGCGGATGGGTGAGCGGCTCGCGTGCGGCGAGCTGAGCGATGGCCAACCGACCCGACGGTGCGCCGGCGACGCGCCGCCAAAACGGCCGATGGGCGGGCAGCCCAGACGCATGCGCCAACAGATGCCGCCAGGTCAGCCCGTCGCGACCAGCCCCCGCCAGCTCGGGCAGACCGTCGGCGACGGGATCGTCCAGGTGCAGGCGGCCCGAGGCGGCTTCTTGCATGCACAGCACGCTGGTGACGACCGCCTTGGTGATCGACGCGACGTCATAAACGGTGTCCGGCTGGACCGGCAGCGTTCGGGGCACCAGCTGGCGCGACCCGAATGCCTCTTCAAACAGGACCTGTCCGTCGCAGCAGACGCCCAGGACGAACCCGGGAGCTGTGCCGTCCTCGACGGCGGCCAGACAGGCTCGCCGCACCGATTCGAACCTGAGCTTCAACGGTTCAACATTATCGCAAGTGCCGGCTCAGGGGCGGACGCCCAGGTATTAGCCGTAGTGATCAGCCGTTTCGTGATTAATTTCGAACACAAATGGCAAACAATCGGGCGAGGATGGGGGCCCGGGTTGGGCGGCATGACGACGCAAATGCGTTCATGCCCGATCCGGAAGGGGGGCCGGCGCGGATCTCGGACGACTTGGCCGAGGATCTGGCCGAAAATTTCATCGACTCGGCCACACGAGGCGATGACGCGGACGACGCGAAGCTGGACGGCATGGTCGCCGAGGAGATCGGCGGCCCCTTCCTGGAGACCAGCGCGGTAGACGAGTTCGCCAACGACACGGACCTGGCGAACCCGCCAGACGCCGAGCGCGAGCCACTGCCGCGCCCCGGGGCGGGCCTGGTTCAGCCGGCCCCCGAGCCGGAAGACTAGTCGGCCAGCGGCCCGAACGAACGATGCCGGGCGGCGACGTGTCGCCCGGGTCGGCCGTCAGGCGGGTCGGCCATCGGCGACGTTGGGGCGCGCCAGAAATGCGACGGGCTAGGCCAGCAGAATCGGGAAGATAGACCCCTGCGGGCATTCCGGTTTAGCCTGGGACGCCCCCATGAAGTTCGGCCAGTACGAGCTCATCGAACTGATCGCCGCGGGCGGTATGGCCGAGGTGTTCAAAGGACGCGCGGTCGCGGCCGAGGGGTTCGAGAAGCTGGTCGCCATCAAGCGCATCCTGCCGGACCTGGCGGAGGACGACCGCTTCGTCAAGATGTTGCTCACTGAAGCGCGAATCCATTCGGCGCTGTCCCATCGCAACATCGTTCAAATTCACGATCTGGGCATCTCGGAGGACGGTCAGTACTTCATCGTCCTCGAGTATGTCGACGGGGTCGACCTGCGCATCGTGACCCAGCAGTTGGCGGCAGCCGGGGAGATCCTGCCCGAGGCGCTGTCGCTGCACATCGCGTCCGAGGTCGCGCAGGGCCTTCATTTCGCCCACGAGCTTCGGGGGGCGGACGGGCAGCCGCTCGGGCTGATTCACCGAGACGTCACGCCTTCCAACATACTGGTGTCGCTGGCGGGCGAGGTGAAGCTGTCCGACTTCGGGCTGGCCAAGCGCCGGCACGACCGTTCGGTGGTGGGCAGCTTGAAGGGCAATCTTTCGTACATGTCGCCCGAGCAGGCCAGGCAGGCCCCGCTGGATCGGCGGACCGACGTCTTCTCGCTGGGAGCCCTCTTGTTCGAGTTGCTCACGGGGCGCCGCTTGCGTGAGATCACGGACGAGCTGGCGGGCTGGAGCCAGGTTGCCTCGGGCGTGGTCCCGTCGGTGCGGACGCTGCGCCCCGATCTGCCACTGGCGGTGGGGGCGCTGCTGGACCGGGCGCTGGCCGCCGACCCGGAGGCGCGGTTTCCGGACGCCGGCCTCTTCGGGACGGCGATCCGCGAGGTGCTGGCGGGCTTGAACGTGGCGGTGGGGGCCAGCGATTTGGCCACGCTCATCCAGGCATTGGATCCGCCGCGGCGACCCCGCGCTCTGATGAACGAGCGATCCAAGGTGATTCGGCTGGGCCCGGAAGCCACGGCGCTGCGAGAGGCCATCGAAGCACCGACAACGCCCGCGCCCGTCCCGCTGCCGGTGCGCTCCCGCGGGACCGAGCCTTTGCCGACTCTGGCGAACGCGCTCGCGGCGACCGCCTACGCGGGGGAAGCGGTCGCGACGCCGTTGCCCTCGACCCGGCTGCCGCCGCCGCAGCCGCGCGGGCGGACGCTCCAGGCACCGGCTCAATCCGACCCGAACCGCCGATTGTCCCCAGGCCTCGCGTCCCCAGGCCTCGCCTCCCCAGGCCTCGACGTCGCCAACGGTGCCCCGCTGCACCCCGCGCCGCGCGTCGCGACCGGGCCGCTCGGCGCACGCGGGCCTGCCCCGCGGCACACGCCGATCCTTCCGCGCGCCGCCGTGCCGGCGCCGCGCGTCTCTCCGGCGCGGCCGTTTTCGGCGCAACCAGGTCCGTTTCCCGCTTTTGCGCCCCAGCGCCAGGCTCGCGAGACCCTGCGCGTGCAGCCGCTGCGCGTGCGTCGTCGTCGATGGCCGATGACCGTGTGCGTGCTCTTGCTCGTGCTGGGGGGTGCCGCTTTTGCCGTCGATCGTTACCTGGTCCCGCTAGAGGTGCTGGTGACCTGGCCGCGTGCAGCGCGTCTGGCGATCAGCACCGATCCGACCGGTGCGGCCTTGCTCCTCGACGGCACGTCACTCGACAAGCCCTCCCCCTTGGTGGTCGATGTTCGCCGGGACCTCCTCGAGCACGTCCTCGAGGCGACTCATCCGGGGTTCAAGCCAGCCCGGATCAACCTGCGATACGACAAGACCGTCAGCCTGGCCGCCCGGCTGGTTTTGGAGGCGCTGCCGTCCCCCCCGCCGCCGGTCCCGGCCGCGATTCCGGCGTCGCCGCCAGCATCGCCTGCGGGACCCCTCCGCGGCCGCGCCAAGCGCCGCTGATTGCTGATTGAGCCCCTACCGAGGGCCAGCGCACGCCGAACGGAACACGCCACGCGGCGTCTGATCACGGGGCTCGCCACGGGGCCGTCTTGTTGGGGCCGCCGGCACTGGACAGCGCAGGGGCGCGGGGGGCGGGCGCGCCAGGGGCGCCGCGTTCGCCGCGGTGGTCGTCGAGACGATCGTCGCCGCCGCGACAGCCGCTGACGCCGTGGTGGGCCCCGAAACCGCCAGATGCGATCGCAGCCGGCGCACCATTTTACGGCCAATCCCCTTGATTCGGACCAGCTCGTCGACCGTGCGGAACGGCCGGCGCGTTCGATAGCCGACGATCGCCTCCGCCTTGGACGGGCCGACGCCCGGCAACAACGCCAGCACCGCTGCGGGGGCGGTGTTCAGGTTGATGACGCCGTCCAGGCCTTTGCCGGCCCGCGCGGGCGTGGTCGCGAACACGACTGCCGCCATGATGAGGACGTCCGCACGCACATCCCATTGTCGGCGCGCGGCCGCCGCCGGTTGTCACATCGGCGAGCAGAAAGCGGTCTGCGTGCAGGAGGTAGCGGAAAGCTCGAAGCTACCCGCCGTGCCGGTCGCCCGGCAGACGTAGCCGCCACGGCAGTCGTCGTTGCTGGAGCAGACCTTGGCGCAATAGCGAATCTCAGTCGATCGCGGCGCGCACAAGCCGGTGTCCAGGCAGATCTCGTCGGCGGTGCAGTCGTTGGTCGCGCCAGCCGGACAGACGGGCGACGCCGAACCCGCATCGGGCGGGAACTTGGCTGGACACTGGGGCGGCACCGCGATGCTGCCATCGCCCGGTGGCGTTCCAACATCGCTGCCGCCGTCACCGGTCGGCGTCAGACCCAGGCGGTCCTCGCAGTACGGGTTGCACGGCTTGGTCAGGAAGGCCGACGGAAAGTAGCGGATGCAGCTCGCCTCGCTTGGACAGGTCGTCTCGTCGCAGCCAAGCACGGTGCAGTAGCCGCCAGGTTGCGAAAGATCGCAGATGCGGCCGCCGTTCGGGTTGCAGTCGCTGGGCGTCTGGCAGTTGTCGCCGATCTGCTTGCCGCACCCGGCGGCCGCCAACACCGTCAGCAGCGCCAGGGCAGACCTTAGGTCGCGGTTCACGGCCCGCCTTCTACCGTGAACGGCCGGAACGCACCAGGCCACGTCGCCGCGGTCGGCGGCATGGATCTTGTACTGGCTGGCATGTGGACTCGTTTCGAATGATGACCAGCGAAGGACCAATCCCGGTTGCCCGGCATGAAATGCGGGTCGACCGAGATGGACAGCTCCATCGACTCGTTCCCGCGTGGAACGGGATCCTCCATGAGTTTCGAAACCATCTCACCGTGTTGCTCGCAGCGGCCACCGAGATTCGCGTAGCTTTGCCGTACGACGCCGGGCGCGATGTCGCGGCGGCGTTGGCCGAGTCCGAGTGGAACGTCCAGCGGCTCAACGCGCTGGTCGGCTTCGTCGACGCGGCGCTGCGCGATGGGTCGCCGGTCGTGACCGAGCTGGATGACGTCATCGAGCGGGCGCTCCGGCTGTCGGCACCGGCCATGGGGCGCACGTCCGTCTCCGTGCACAAGGAGCGCCGCATCGGCGTTCCGAACCGGGGGTCTGCGATGGAGGCGATCCTGGCGGCGCTGCTCATCGATCTCGTCCGCACGGAGCGCCGCACCCGCAGCGACGATCGGCGGCTTCAAATCGACATCCGGGCCACGTCGACCCGGACCTCCTTGATGCTCTCGATCGAGAGCAGCGGGAATCGACCCCCGCCAGACTCGTGGCGGTTCGCGTTGGCGGTAGATCTGGCCGAGCGCGTGGGCGCCACGCTGGAAACCATGACGGACGGTGTGGGGTTCCTGATCCGGCTCAACTGATTCACCGCCGGGTCAGCTCGCGCCCCTCCCCCTAGGCGCGTCGAGTTGGCCCGGCACTTTCTTGCTCATCGGTAGCATCCGAAACGGTGCTATCCTCGGCGCACGACGCCATGAGGGTGCGCTTCTGGGGCGTGCGTGGCTCTCTGCCGGTGCCCGGGCCGAAGACGGAGCGCTACGGCGGAAACACGTCGTGCGTCGAAGTCCGTTCGGCCAGTGGGGCGCGCGTGGTCGTCGACGCCGGGACCGGGATCCGCAAGCTGGGCAAGGAGATCAGCGCCGAAAGCGACAACCGCCCCTCCGACGTGCACCTGCTGATCAGCCACACCCACTGGGACCACATCCAGGGGCTGCCCTACTTCGCGCCGCTTTACGGCAAGGGCAACAAGCTGTCGGTGTACGCGCGCAAACGGGACGATTTGCACCTGCAGGCGGTGTTCGCCTCGCAGACCATCGATCCCTACTTTCCGGTCCCTTTCGACGAAGCTCAAGCCAAGATCGCGTTCCGCGAGCTGTCGGACTCGGCCCAGTTCGAGATCGCCGACTTCAAGGTCGCCTGCGCGCGGCTGAACCATCCCTACATCGCCACCGCATACCGCCTGACCTGCGACGGGGCTTCGGTGGTGTACGTCTCCGACACGGCGCCGTTCACCGACATCTTGTTCGAAGACGAGTTCGTCGCCCGGCCGCCCTCCGCGGGCGCCGAGCTCCCGGAACGCGATCGCCAGAACTTGCGCCGCATGCGTGAAGGCGTGGTTCGCCTCTGCGAAGGCGCGGACTTGGTCATCTACGACACGATGTTCACCGCCGACGACTACCGGCGCATTCCGCACTACGGGCACTCGCGCCCCAGCGACGCCGTCGACATCTGTCGCGAGGCCGGCGCGCGCCGGCTGGTGCTCTTCCATCACGCGCCCGAACGCAGCGACAGCGAGATCGACGCCATCTTGGACCAAACCCGATCCCTGGCCGGCGCGGCCGGGCTGGAGGTGGCTGCTGCATTCGAGGGGCTCGACGTCGAGCTCGGGCGGCGCTGATGCAGGTCGCGTTCTGGGGCGTCCGCGGTTCCATCCCAGCGCCGGGTCCGGCGACCGTCCGCTACGGTGGCAACACAGCCTGCGTCTCCCTGCAGCCCTCTGGTGGCGGTCTCATCGTGCTCGACTGCGGGACCGGTGCGCGCAACTTGGGCATGTCGCTGATGGATGGCCGCTTCGGGCAGGGGCGGGGCGAGGCGAGCATCCTGCTGTCGCACGCTCACTGGGACCACATCCAGGGGTTTCCGTTCTTCGTGCCGCTTTATCACCCCGGCAATCGCTTCCAGATCTTCGGCGGCGCCAAGAGCTCGGCGATGCTGGAGGGCATTCTCGAGGGGCAGATGGCGCCGCAGTACTTCCCGGTTCAGACGCTGAAGAACATGGGTGCCAGCATCGAGATCGCCGCCATTCGAGAGGGGGTGCCTTTCCAGGTGGCGGGTTGCACGGTGCGGGCCCGGACGAACCCGCACGGGCGCGCCGGCGCGCTGGCCTTCCGCATCGAGGACGCGGGCTGTGTGGTCGCCTACGCCAGCGACGCCGGCTATGGGACCGGCGGCCCGCCGCCCGCTTCAATCGATCTTTATAGAGGCGCCGACCTGCTGATTCACGACAGCACCTACACGCCCGAGGACGGGCGGCGTTACGCCGATCGTGGCTTTTCGTCCGTCGAGGACGCGGTGGAGGCGGCGGTCGCCGGCCGCGTCAAGCGGCTGGTCCTGTTCCATTACGACCAGGACTACAGTGACGCGGACGTCGATGCGATGTGCGCGCGCGGCCGGCGCCTGCTGGACGAACGGGGCGGCCGCGCGATCGAGCTGGTCGCGGCCGTCGAGGGTGCAACCCTCAGCGCGTGACGACGTAGCCCTTTTCGATCAGCGCGCGGACCTTGTCGGCCAGCATCAGGTCGGACAGTGGCGAGCGATCGAACAGGCCCGAGATCGTCGTGTCCCCTTCCATGACCGCCTGGAACACGTCCAGCTCGTCGGGAGTGAGCTCGCGCAGCTTGGGGCCGAGGGGCCGCGCGATCGACACCGACGTCGACAGCGGCGGCAGCTTTTCGATCTGGACGTTGTACTCGTCCAGCTGCCGCATCCCGTCCATCAGCAGGGCCTCCGTGGACTCGTCCATCTCTTCGGGGACGGGCGATTCGTCGGGAGCGTCCAGCTCGAACGAGCCGTGGGTCCAGCTGAGCATGCGGATGATTGCCTTGCGCGGTCCCGCATTGCCCGGCTCGAGCGTGGCGTAATAGATCTGCCCTTTGCGCAGGAACAGTTTCCCGATCGCCGTGTCCGTGCGGACCACCAACACGCCCGACTTGCGGCTGGTCGACAGCAGCTGCAACAGATCGGGCAGCGGGATCTCCTCGATGCTGCCGGCCATCGACTTGGGCGTGGAGCGCTTGTTCGCGGCGACAGCCATCTTGGATCGAGCCTCGGTTTCGCTAATCGCGTTGTTGGTAGAGTCGCCCTCGACGTAGACCATCTTGATAATGGACGTACCGATCAGGATGCGATCGCCGTCCTTCAGCTCAGCCTTGCGGACCTTCTCGCCGTTGACGAAGGTGCCGTTCGTCGAGCCGAGGTCCTGAATCGTGACCACCTGGTCATCGGTCGTGATCTTCGCGTGCTTGCGCGACACCATGTCCTCGACCAGGACCATGTCCAGGTCCGACGATCGGCCGATGATGATCTCGCGGTGTGGCCGCAGCGGGAACTCTCCGCCCTGGTATTTTCCGGAGATGAAGCGCAGCGCCCAGAGCGGCTGCTCGCCTCGCCCCTCGTCGTTGCCTTCGGACAGCGGCCTAAAGGTGCTCAAAACTTGACAATTTTATTGCGTGCCGCGCGTCCCGTCAACGCCGGGGGGCGGATTCGGCGGCGGCGCGTCCAGGAGGTCCGCCACCACCCGCGCCACCTCGGCGTCGACCAGCAGACCCGAATGGCCCGTGGCGACGGCGATGTGACGAACTCCGTCGAGAACCGTCGTCGACAGCGGCGCCAGCCAGTCGCGGATGGCGCCGATCGAGATCACCTCCGCCCCCTCGGGCAGCGGGATCTCTTCCAGCTCGCGTAAGAAGGGACTACCCGGCAACAGCTGCAGGCTGGCACGCCCGAACGGCGCGGTGACCAGGCCCAGCAGGGCCGACCAGGTGCCCTGGGTGGGTGTCCCCATCATGACCAGCCGCCGCACGCGGTGACGCCCCCCCAGCCGCTTGAGGTAGTAGAGGCCGACCAGGCCGCCCATCGAATGGCCGACCACGTCGATCCTGGTCACCCCCGTCTGGCCGACGATGGACTCGACCTTGCGGGCGATGAGGCCGGCCGAGTCGCGAATGTCGCGCATGTTCACCGGGAAGCCGAGCGGGTAGCTGATGACGATGTGGCCGCGATCGGCCAGGTGCTGTTCGAACAGGTGCAGCGAGCCGCGGGTGGCCAGGTAGCCGTGGATCAGCAGGACCGGCGGCTGCCCCGACCTGGCGTCTGCGTCCGGCCGCTGCGCGTGGGGGGCGCGGTTGCCGCGCAACAGCTGTCGCAGGTAGACCGCGGAATGCGTCGAATCGGCGACGTTGCCGGCCACGCTGTCCGCGACCTCGCGCCCCAGCTCCCGAACGCGCGCGCGCAAGTCGTCCAGAAACCTCACGGTCACTCCGAGGCTTCGCGCAGGCCGTGCTTGCGGAGCAGCTCGCGCAGGTGCTTTCGATCGATCTCCGCGGCGCGCGCGGCGGCCGACAGGTTCCCTTGATGCCGCTTCAGCAGCGCCTCGATGTAGCCACGCTCGAAGTCGTCGACGACGCGCGCCTTGGCGGCCTTGAACGGCAGATCGATGTCGGCGGCGCCGCCGCGCCGGGCCGGGCGTTCTTCCAGAGCCTCCTCGATCTCGAGGCGCGCCCCGTGCGAGAGCGCGCAGGCTCGTTCGATCACGTTGCGCAGCTCGCGCACGTTACCCAGCCAGCTTTGACGTTGCAGGCGCTCGAGGTCCTCGGGCGCGATCTGCAGCGGCTGGCCGTTACGAAACTGGCGGGTGAAATGGTCCACCAGCAGGGGGATGTCGTCCAGCCGTTCCCGCAACGGCGGGACCTGCATCCGCACGACCGCGATCCGGTAGTAGAGGTCCTCGCGGAATTGCCGGGCGGCGATGTGGGCGCGCAGGTTGCGGTTGGTGGCCGCCACGACCCGCACCGAAGCGGGCATATAGGTCGAGCCGCCGACCGGCCGCACGCTCTGCTTGTCCAGCGCGCGCAGCAGCGCCGGCTGAACGGACAGTGACAGCTCGCCGATCTCGTCCAGGAACAGCGTGCCCCCGTTGGCCTCTTCGAAGGCGCCGCGCCGGTCGGCTATGGCGCCGGTGAACGCCCCGCGAACGTGGCCGAACAGCGCCGATTCGATCAGCTCGTCCGGGACGGCGCCGCAGTCGAGCACGATGAAGGGACCATCCTTGCGCGGGCTGTGACGATGAATCTCCTCGGCCAGCAGCTCCTTGCCGGTGCCGGTTTCACCCTCGATCAAGACAGTGGCGTCGGTGGCCGCGACGTCGTCCAGCAGGCGAAAAAGCCGTCGCAGGTTGGCGTCGCGGCCAACCAGCGCGCCGTAGCTCTCCGATTCGGACGGGCCGAGGTCGATCGACTCCTCGTTCGGCACCCACTTGAGGACCGTCTTGCCGATCGTGACCTCGGTCCCGAAGCCCAGCGTCAGCTCTTGAAATCGCGCGCCCTGCACGAACGACCCGTTCGTCGAACCGAGGTCGCGCAGCACCACCCCCTCGGGGCCGGGCGCGGCTTCCAGGTGGCGGCGCGACACCGTCGGATCCGACAGCAACACGTCGCAGCCCTGGCCGGAGCCGAGCGTGACGGCGGCGCTGGTGACGCCGAACATCTCGCCGCGGTCGGGGCCCTTGACGACCAGCAGGCGGCCGCCGCCGGATTGGCGGATGACGGGGGCGCCGCCGTCCAGCACGCGCGTCTCGGTTTTCAGGTTCATTGAGTCTGGCGGGCAGTCGCACCCGCGGCGGGGGCAGCGGAGGCGGTTTCCGCCTCCAGCGCGGCGACGTCGGCGCGCGTGACCACCTGGGCCAGCTTGGCGCCGCCGGCGATGGCCCCCAGCAACACGAACAGCACCAGCAGCGCGGGCGGTCCGGACCGGCGCGGCACCTCGACGAAGGGCGGCGGGCCGAAATCCAGCGGCTGCGCGGGCGCTGGAAAAGAGGGGATGCCGCTCGACGGATCGTACACCGCCGGCTCGGGGACCTCGGGCGCTGGCGGGACCGGGACCCGGGCCGACAGCGGCGCGTACGAGCCGGCCGGCCGCGGCAAGCCCGGCGGCCCGCCGTACGGCGACGGCGGCGGCGCGTAGAGGGGCGGCGGGGTCGGCTGCAACGGCGGCGGCGTCAGCGCGAAGTCCTCGACGGCCACCGGCGGCGGCGTCGGCGGAATGTCGAACGGCGATTCCGGCGCGGGTGGCCGGGACGGCGCCGCGGCCGGCGGCGGCGAAGGTCGCGCGGGCCGCGTCACCGGCAGCGGCGGCGGGCCCGTGCGGGCCGGCGGGTTTGGATGCGGGGGAGGAGGCGGCGGCGCCAGCACCGGCGGTGGTGGCGTCAGCGTGACCGGCAGCGGTGGCGTCTCGGTCGCCGCAGCCGGAGGATAAGGCGCCCGAACCGACCCCGGGAATGGGTCGCGGACCTTCGTCGGGTCCTCGGAAATGTCGTCTTCGATCGGGAAATCCATGGCCGGGTGTCCGGCGGATACGCGGCGCGCCGGTTCTCCCTTCGGGGCCCGGGGCGGCGGCGGCGTGGGCTGCGGCGACTTCACGACGTCGCTGCCGCTGACCACGTAGAGGCTGGACCCTTCGACCACGCCGATCGACTTCGCCTCTTTGCCTTCCAGCTTCTTGCCCGGAATCTCTTGTGTCTGCGGATCGCCCGAGCGCGCGGCTTGATCGTCGTTCAGCCACTTCTGAGCGTCGCCGCCCAGGATGTAGCGCAGGTGCTCGCCCAGCTGCGGCGCCGAGTAGAGCAGCCCGTGCCGGTGGGCAACCTGGCGCAGGGCGTCCGCCAAGGCCACGGCGTCCTGGTAGCGATCATGCGGGTCGGCCGACAGGGCCGTCGCCAGCACGACATCCAGGGCCGGCGGCAATCCGGTGCGCTTCTGCGACGGTGGCACGATCGGCTGGCTGTAGATGACGTCCGCCGGTGTGCTGAGGTCGCCCACGAACAGGCGTTCCAGCGTGAGCGCCTCGTAGAGGCACACCGCGACCGAGTACAGGTCCGACCGGTGGTCGATCGGCTGGTTCCGGGCTTGCTCGGGCGACATGTAGCCGACCTTGCCGCGCACCCGGTAGAACGCCGACGAGTGGGTGGCCGCCTTGGCGATGCCGAAGTCCGAGAGCTTCACCTCACCCTGCGCCGAGCAGAGGATGTTCGACGGGGAGACGTCTCGATGGATGATCGCCATCGACTGGCCGCTTGGGCTGCGCCGGGTGTGCGCGTACGAGAGACCCGCCAAGACTTCGAGCGTGACGTGCAGCGCCGCCGCCGGGGAGAGCTCGCGCCGCCGCAGCTTCGATCGTCGGATGATGGTGCGCAGGTCGACCCCCCGCACGTACTCCATGACGATGAACAGCGACTCTTCCGATTCGACCAGGTCGAACGTGTGGACGATGTTGGTGTGGTCCAGCGTGGCCGAGATCTTCGCCTCGCGGAAAAACAGGTCACGGAACTCGGGGCGGGCGGTGTATTCGGGCAGCAGCTGCTTGAGGACGACCTCTTTCTCGAAGCCGCTCGGCCCCAGCTTCTTGCCGACGTAGATCGCGCCCATCCCGCCTTCGGTGAGGTACCGTTCAATCCGGTACCGCCGGGCCGGGGCCTGCTCGGTCGTGGCGGGCATTGCCGTCGAGGGTAGGACCGGAACCCGCGAGATTCAATGGCCTTCGAAGCGCTACAGACGCTCTGCGAGGTACGGCTTGCGGCCGAGCGGCAAGCTGAGCGGGAGCTCGCGCGCGCGTCGGCTGCCCTGCGCGCCGCCCGGGAACAGCAGACACGCCTTGCCGAGCGGGCGGCCGCAGTGCAGGCGCGCCGCGGCGGGCGCGAACCGTCGCTGTCCCCGACCTCGGCGGGCGCGCTGCAGGCGGTCGGGCGGTATCTGGCCCGCATGGAAGCGGAGATCGCGGCCGCCACGCAGGCCGCCGGTGATCACGCCCGCGGGCCTCTGGCGGCGGCGGTCGAGGCGGAGAGTCGCGCGCGAGAGCAGTATGCGCGCGCGCGGGCCAGGCGCGACACCGTGCAGCGCGCGCTGGAGCGCCGGCAGACCGCCCGGCGGCGCGAGCAGGATCGGCGCGCCGAGGCGGCAGCCGATGACCTGCCGCACCGCGGGCCGGACCGGGGCCGCTAGCTTAGCTAACGGTTCGCTCTCACTCTGTGATGCCGAGCTTGCGAATCATCTCGCACATCGTCCGGTAAGGGACGCCGGCGCGCCGGGCGGCCTCCTGCCGGGTACCGCTCTGGGTGAGGAGGCAACGGATGTAGCTTTCGCGGAACCGCATCTCCGCGGTCGGGAGCGCCAGGCGGGTGGCAGACGGGTCGTCGAGCGACACCAGCGGCGGGGCCGGGACGTTCGCCAGCATCGCCGCGGCGGCCCGGCGCAGGGAGGCGGCGCGCGCCAGCAATCCCCCGGCGCGAACCAGCCAAGCCCCAATGTGTTGAGCGGGGACGATGCGGGTGATGCCCAAGACGGCGGCCGCCGCAATCTCGGGCGCGTACGCGTCGTCGCAATAGAAGACCACCTCTGCGTAGGGGTTCCGCTGGACGGCCTCTGCGCCGGTGGCCAGCGCGGAAACCTGGCGCCCGCCCAGTGCCAAAAGGACCAGATCCGCGGGGAAGAGCTCGTCTCGCAGGGCCAAGCCATCCGGTCCGCTGATCACGATTATCTCTTGATCGGCCGCCTTCAGGGCCGCCGCCAGCGTCGACGCCCGAAGCTGATGCTCGTCGACCAAAACCACCCGGGCCGTGCCCACGTGATGCCCCGCGGCGTCCTCAGGACGCGCTTCCCCCCGTCGAACGACTGCTGCCATGTCGGATTCATCGGCTCCCCCATGAACAAGACGAACGCGCAGCCATTTGATGCAAATTTTATGACGCAAGACGGCGCTGATGCCGGCCCCGGCGCGGCCACCGCAAGAAAATCGCGGCACTCTCTGGCCGTGGGCGCCGACTTTGGCTAGTCTGCGCCTCCGCAGTTCGCGGGCGCGTAGCTCATCTGGATAGAGCACCGGCCTCCGGAGCCGGGGGTAGTGAGTTCGAATCTCGCCGCGCCCACCCACTCAACTCCCCGTGACCACTCGGGCCACTTGGCCCTTTTCTCGTCGGGGAGGCCGATCGGCCGGCGCTGTAGCACAGATGTAGCGAGCCCTGTGGAAGGCCTGCGTCCGGCCGGGTACCCCTCCTACACCTGCGATTGCTGTGACGTCGACACCGGGACAAAACCCCGGGTTCGACGGGTCGTTGGTCCTCGAGATGCCGGACGCATGCGGCAGCTACGATTGGAACTGCGAGGGCAAGCTCGAGCAGACGACCTCGTGCCCCGCGCAAGCTGCGTGCGGCGCGTCCTGTGTCCTGCGCGTCGGGCTAACGATTCCCCATGACCGGCACGGAATAAAACCCGAATGGCTTCGTCGGTTACACGGATCCGACCGGTCGCACGTCGCGCTCGCTCCCGTCGGGGCCTCAGGTCAGTTCACGCGATAGATGACCAATTTTGGAACGCTACCTGCACCGGTTCCCACGTAGACATACTTCCCATCGGGAGAGAAACGCGCCCTGTTTATCAGGGAGGCTATCGGGTAGGAGGCATTCACGGTTCCAGTGCTGGAATCGATAATGCGCAGAACTTGATCGTAGCCGCCGGCGAGCAGCTTGCTGTATCCGGGAACGACAGCGACGCTATATTGGTAGCTGATGGAACCGACAAGGCGCCGCACGTAACTGCCCGTCGTGGCCGGATTGAAGACGTAGATGTATCCGTCGGTGTAGCCGCCGCCGACGAATAGGTCCGTGCTACTGGCAGAGAAGACGGGACTGTATGTCCCGCTGGCGCCGGTCGCCGTCTCGATATGCGAGACCCCGCTGGATACGACAAACACTTGGACTTGCGCGTTCTGATAACCGCCCGAAAGCGCAAGCTGGCTGCTGTCGGACGAGAACGCCAAGTCTGCTTCGCCGCCGCTGACGGTGATATTCACCGTCAGGGTCGTTTGCAGCGCCAGGCCGGGGTAGCTGTAGATGCGCACCGAGCTGGGGACCGTACCGACGACGGCCAGCTTGGTTCCGTCTGGAGAAATGGCAAACCAACCCACGTCCGTAACCGATAATATCTCTGGACTGCCGGTTCCCGAGACACGGCTCAGAGAGCCACCATTCGAATAAAGCAGCGTCGTTTGACCGGGTACGAACGCGAGCTGTGTCAGCCAATGCGCGAGCGTGAAACGCCGCAGCTCCTTCAGGGCTAGAGCGTCGTAGATGACCAGGCTGTTGCTGGCGTCGTTGCCGGAGGTGTCGGTATAGGCAACCCACTCCCGCGTGGCGTCCGAGAAGCTGGTGACGTTCAGGATTCCGTATCCTTGGGAGCCAGGAACGGAGGCGACCAGGCTCAGACAAGGCCACAACATCCCGCCACACGTGCACGCCGACGACGCGCACTTCTCGTTCGCGCCGCAAGCCATGCCGCAGCCGCCACAGTTGCTGCTGTCGGTGCTGGTGTTGACGCAGCTGCCGGAGCACCCCATCTGGCCGGAGGCGCAGCAGAGACCATTGGAGTTCGAGGTGCCGGCGGCACAGCAGAGTCCGCTGGAACAGTTGCCAGATGAGCATGCGCTGTTGTTGCCGGCGGGGCAGGCCATGCCGCTCGCAACCTTGGCGGCGCAAGTGGTGCCATTGCAATACTGGTTGGCACTGTTGCAGCAGGTTGTTCCGCAGGGTGTTTGAGAGCTGCTACACGCACCCGCACAAGCTGTACCATTGCAGCCGGTCGAGCTGCAGGTCTTGGTCGGCTGAGCGCCGCAAGCTCCATTGGAGCAAGTGGCTTGGTCATACTCTGTTCCCGCCGAACACCTCTGCGCAGGACCGCACGGGGTCGTATTCGATTTGTTTCCGCTGACCTTACAGACCGGGCTCCCGGTGGAGCAGGAGATGGCATAGGTGTGACATTGGTCGGTCGCGTCGCCGGTGCAATTGCTCCCCTCGACGCAGGTCCCAGCATCCTTCGTACCTCCCGAACCAACGGTGGTCGAGCCGCCCTGACCGCCGCTCCCTGCTTTACCGCCGCCAGCGCCGGCACCGCCCCCACCAGCGGCACTGCCGCCGGAGCCATGAGGGTCAGCTCCGCCCGTGCCGATCGCGGCGTCGGCGCCAGCCGCGCCAGTCGCGCCTTTCCCGCCAGCCGCGCCAGCCGCGCCTTTCGCGCCAGCCGCGCCTCCGGCGCCACTGCTCTTGACGCACTTGTCGTCGGAGCAGACGTAGTCAGCGGGGCAGCCGGCGTCCATGCTGCAAGTCAGTTGGCCCGGATTCCCACTTCTGAAGCAACTCGCGACGCCGAAGCAAGCGAGAACGGCCAGCCACAAACCGCACAGGCGATGGCTTTGGACGAAAAGGCCGAAAGGTCGGATCGTCTTCATGGGGATGCTCGGGTGAGTGCGGAGGTCAGTGAGGCCGGGGCGCGGACTATCCGGACCCGGCGGTGTCAACGGGGAGGGGTGCTCGGGGGGCGTGCCGCCGTGAGGGAGCGAAACGCCGAAGGTTGCTGGATCAAAACGACATCGCACAGTCGATCCCTGGTCTCCCAAGGGCGGGCACGCAGGAGAACGCCTGACGCTGGTCACCCGGGGCCGCTCGGGTGAAGAGAATGGCGGAGGTAATGCCGAGCGCAGCCCCAACTGCGAATCCGCCGATGGCCAAAGCGCGTGCCGTGTGGCCCTCACTGAGAAGCATGGAGCACGAACCGCCTCCCGCATTGACGGCGTCGCTGTTGCAGATTGGGTTGTTCGCGGGCCCTTTCATGTTACTGAAATCCGAGGCTTTCGAGGCCCAACGGACCGCCTCGAACGTGCCGAAAGAAAGAGCCAGCAAGCTGCCTCCGGCGGTGATCCAGGGCCACGCCGACGCATCCGAGGTGCCAGGGGAGCCACCTGAAGGGGAAGCCTCCGCGCTGGCTTCGGTAACGGGTTCCGCGCGCGGGGCCTTGTCGTCGGCCGTCCCGTCGGGAACTGCCGCGGTGGATACTTTGTCGGGCGCCTTGTCGCCCGACGCGGTCACCAGCGTGAAGATCTGATTGGAGATCGTGCGCGGTTCCACGGGGACGGTCCGCGCGATCGGCAGATAGCCGGGCGCGCGGACCTTCACGACCACGTCGCCTGCCTGGACGTGCAACGAACAGGGAAGCGACCCAGCCGCCGTTCCGTTCACTTCGACGGTGGCGCCTTTGGGCGCGCCGTTCACGTTCAAGGTGCCAAGATGGCTGCGGATTTTCGCCAGAGCGTCATTCAACGTCGCGCGATGGGCACTCACCCATCCATCATCCCCGGAAGAGGACAAGACCTCCGAGAGGGTGACCTCGGCTGCTTCGAACAGACCGGTCGCCATTTGGGCAAGGCCGACCTGAGACTTGGCTCTGGGCGATGGCGAAATCTTCACCGCCTCCTCGAACTCGGCAAGAGCATCTGCGTCGCGGCCCTTCTTGCGTAACTCGAGGCCTCGTTGGATGTGCGCGTCGGCCGAGGGCTGGACGGCGCCGAACGCCTTCGAGGCAACGATGCTGGGGGCCGAGCACAAAAACAGGACACCAGCGACGGACGCCGCCCAGATTCTCATCGCCATAGAAGGGCAGAATAGCCTCGGGTGGTTGCCTCGCGTAACTAGTTTGTCGAGTGCGGAATGCGAGCAACGGTCCCGTCGCGCCGGGCCGCTTGCGCGCGCACAGGCGCTCCTGCTGCGCCAACGCACGAGGGCGCAGCCATGCGGTCTGCGAGCGCGAATGCTGACGGGATCGATCACGGGAACACGTGTGGAACGTCTCCGGCATGGCGGTATTCCCGAGGGACGCGACGCGGCGTTTCGCGCCAGCGGTTCGCGTCGCGACCGGGCGTCGAGCCGCGTCACCCGGATCAAGATCGTTCGCGGTTCAGTCGACGATCCTGACGAAGGAGTAGCAGCTCATGGCGGCAAGGCGTGGGCTCGTTCGAACCGCGCGCGCGCGCAGCCTGGCGGCGCTCGCTCTTTTGTGCGGAGTGCTGGCGAGCGCGCGTGCGGAACGGCTTACCCCGCTGCCGCGCGCGACAGCGGCGCCGGACGAGTCAGGTCGCGTCTTTGCGCTGACGCCGCCAGCCTCGGTCGACACGGCGTCCCCGGTCCTGATCGACTCGAACCGTGGCGTTCGCCCCCCCATCGGATGGGGCCTGCACCTGGCATTCCACCTCGATTACGTCGATCTGCCGCTGATCCCCGCGCGCGGCTCGGGCATGTTTGCTTTCCTGGGAACGTCGACGCAAAGTCTCGGTGGCTTCCGCCTACATTTCTGAAGCGCTTCGTCACTCTTCGCCGAACTCGAAGTACACCGCGTTGATGTACATGACGACGCCATAGGCGACCGTACCGAGCGCGACCGCCGAGAAGAGGACGTCGCCGGCCATTCCGCCGCCCAGGCCGAGCACGTCGAACGCGGAATCCGTGTCGCCCACCGCGCGCGGGTTGAATGCGTACGCGGCGTGGACCAAGAAGCCGGCCACCACCAGCAGGATCGCACAGCGGGCGCCGTATCCAGCCCAGCCGAGGATGTTGACGACCAGGCGCGCCGCCTTGCCGTGACGGTCCATCTCGAGGCGGCGTTCGTGGTCGCCGTCATAGACGTACTTCAGCTGATAGAGCCCGGTGACGGCGACCACCACGCCCGCCGCGCCCACCAGCCAGCGGCCGGCCGGCCAGTGCAGGACCGTGTCGACCAGACGCTGCTGCCGCCGTTCGTTGCTTGCGCCGTCGCCCCAAAGGACGCGCGCGGCGGCGGCGACGATCGTTCCGTACGCGATGGTGCTGAACGCGATCCCAATCCGCTCGAGGACGCCTTTGAATGTCTTGCCGAACTGGTAGGGGTCGAAGATGGCTTCGAAGATCAGCCACAGGATGTAGCCGCACGTGCCGGCCGCGACGGCGCCGATGAACACGCCGCCCATCGGGAGCTGTAAGATGCGGTGTAGGATGCGCTGCTCGTCGGCGGCCGGATCGGCGAGTCGCAGCAGGGCCAACATGGCCCAGGCGCCAATCAGGACGTAAACGGTGCCGACGGACACGCAGCCCGCACGCGCCGAGACGTGCGCGATCGGTGCAATCTTCCGCCGTATCGTTCGATGTCCGTGTCGTCGTGCCACGACTGGCTCGTACGTCCAAGACTAATCACGGTTCGCGACCGTCATCCTTCGCACCGTTCACATCAGAAAACTGAGGTCCTGCGGGCGCCTTTCCTCGGGTCTCGATGCAGATCGAGGACACGCGCGCCGGACCGCGAGGGGCAGACATTGGCATGCCTCGTGCTGGTTACGCGGTTCGTCGGTTGGCGGTAACGCTGCCGCGCCTATGACACTTTGAAGGAGCAGCCATGACGAAGACGAGGTCGAAGCGACTATTGTTTGCAATCACCTTTTTGCTGCTGGGCTTTGCGGGATCTCGGGTGTCCGCTCAGAGCTGCAGCTCGGACACGGACTGCCCACAGGGGTTCGCCTGCGTCGCGAACGGGACGTCCACCGCGCCCGCGTGCAAGGGCACGGGCTGTCCGGAGGCGGCGGCGTCGGACCCGGTCATCTCCAAGGCCTGCCAGCCGAAAGCGTGCGCCAGCGACGCCGACTGCGGCACCGGCACCGGCATGATCTGTTACGAACACAAATCGACCGCCTGTTCTGGCAGCGGTGGCACAGCGCCCGGGTGCGCAGCGAACACGAAGTGCGACGCCGGCCCCGTGATCACTTCCGTCGAGACCTGCACGACGACCACCACCAAACTTTGCGCGTTCAAGTGGCAGCTCCCCTGCAACGCCGACATCGACTGCGGCGAGCGCTTCGTTTGCCAGCCGAACGTGTCGGGCGGTTGCGCCAGCTCGTCCCGCGGCGTCGCCGTGGGGGCGGGAGGCGCCGCTAGCGGCGGCACCTCGTCGTCGCCGCCGGCCGCCGATCCTCAGCCGCCCGAGTGTCAGACGACCACCTCGTTCCCCGGATCGTGCAGAGCGAAGGCGACCACCTGCACGGCCGACAGCGAGTGCCCCAGCGGCTGGAACTGCACCGCCGTGGGAACGCCCGAACCGGTCACCGGGGCTGGAGTCCCGGTCTCCAATCGTGGGGACGCGCCCGCGGCAGCAGCGGCGGACAGCGTCGATGCAGGGGCCGCAGCGACGAAGATCTGCATCGGGCCGTTCGGCGCCGGCGCACCTACGCGCGCGGCGACCGACAATGAGAGCGGCGGTCAGTCGACGACCGGCTCCTCCGCCCAGCAAGGGCACGACGGGCCCGTTTCCCCGCCGCTCTCCCCGGGCAGCGGCGCGACCGGTGGCACGACGGGCGGCGCCAAGGCGACCTCGGGCGGCGGCTGCGCGATCGGGCCGACTGACGCGAAGGGGTCGTCCTTCCTGGTGCTCGGGCTCGGGGCGATCGGGCTCATGCTCTCGCGGCGACGGCGAGGCAAGTAGTCGGACCGGCTGAGTCAGGGGCGGTGCACGGGGGCGGCGATCATCGCACGTCAGCTTTGATCGCCGCGCCGTGCGCCGAGATGACGGCCGTGGTGCTGGTGTCCATGTCGTAGACAGAAAACCAACCGGAGGTTTCGTGCGGCGGATCGCCGGTCCACTTGCTCGGTGGCCGCGCTTCGCCGGCCCACGCCCAGAAGTTGTCGCCGGCCAGCGCGTTTCCGCTCTTGGCCAGCGATGCTTCGACGACGCCGTAGAGGCTCTTGTAGTACTTGTCGCGGTTGGTCGTCGGCGAAGCCGGATCGTACTTACCCCCGGACGCCCACCCGTCCCGAGCCAGCCCGAACTCTTCCATGATCAGCGGCTTGCCCAGCTGCTTGGCCATCGTGTCGTGGTCTTGCAGGTACCCGGTCGCGAAGCTGGTCGCGCTCTGAAGGTTGCCGGCGCTCGAATCGGTCGGGGTGTACTTTCCCCAGTTTTCGACCCAGATGTGGCAAGTCGTGTAGTCGATGTATTGGCTCTGGTGGGTGTTGGCGAAGTTGCCGCCCCAGGACCCCTCGCTGCCGACCGAGACCATGTGATTCGGGTCCAGTGACTTGATGAACATCGCGGTGTCATTGATCCAGCTGGCCGGGTAATCGCGCGGCTCGTTGGCGAGCTGCCAGGAAAAGATGGCGGGGTCGTCGCGGTACATGCGGCCGTTGGCGGTGTTCACCCGGTGGACGAGGGTGGTGATGTGCGCCCGATAGGCGGCCTGGCAGGTCGTACAACCGTAGAACCGGTCGACGTAGGTGACGAAGCTGCTGTAAAGGCCACTGTTGGTGATCCGGTCGGGGATGTTGCTGCCGTCGCTCCAGCTCACGTACTGGCCCATGCCGCCGCTCCACTCCCAGTAGTTGTTGAGCACCATGACCGCGCGCATCCCGCGCTTGCCGAGCTCGTCCAGGAAAAAGTCCAGGCCTTGGAAGACCTGGTCGTTGTAGACGCCCGGCATCGGCATCAGCGACGGTACGATCCGGTGCGGCGCCGTGTCCGGCCCTTCAGCCGAGGCGACCATCCGAACATTGTTGACGCCGAGCGCCTGCATCCGGTCCAGCTCACGGGTGAGGCGCGCGCGATCGCCACCCGCCGCGGTCGAGCCCAGGCTCATCCCCTGCCAGAAGTTGGTGCCGACGACCACGTACCGCTTGCCGCCCTCCATGAACTGCATCCCCTGGCGGGTCACGAAGCCTGCGAGCCCTCCGCCCTGCCCGCCGCGTCCACCGGCGGCCCCGCCCAGGGCTGCGGCGCCGCCGGTGGATGCGCCGCCCAGGCCGCCGCCGCCGTTTCCGCCGGCCGCCACTCCCCCGGTGCCGGGCAGACCGGCGTAGCCCGCCGCTCCCGAGCTGCCGCCCATGGCAGCACCGCCGGCGCCGTTCGTGCCGGCGCGCCCGCCGCCTCCGCCAGCGGCGCCCGGCCCCCCTCCCGCCGCGCCGCTGCCCCCGTTACCGCCGGTCGCGGCGGCGGCATCGATGCTGGTCCCGCCGCCCCCGCCACAACCGGCCGACAGCCCGACGACTGCGACCACCGCGATCCGCATATTCATGCGCACGTGCCAATAAGGGGACCATGAGGGGGCTGCCGCCACAATTTCGACGCGCGCTGGCCCCGAAACACCGGCCCATCTGTTGCTCGGCCCGTCGGGCATGGCAATGCCCGCCTTGGGCGTTGGCCGACCGCCGAATCAGCCGGTGGCGCATCGCCGGCGGGCTGCCGGCTCCCAAGCTTGGATGAGGCGATGGCGTTCGATGCGGCCTCGGCTGGGTTCGTGGGCGTGCTGGCCGCCTGGACGGGGGCGTGGGCGGCCGCGCCTGCGGGGCGCCCGGCAGCTCCCGACGCGATGGCGCTGCAGGTGATTGGCGCCTGCCCTGACAGCGCCGAAGTGACTCGGCTGCTCGCCGAAATCCTTCCGCGACAACGCGCGCGCGGTCAGGTCGTGTCGATCCAGGATCGCGGTCCGCACTTTCGCGTCGCGGTCGGCGACCGCGCGACGACGCTCGACGATCCCGCGCGCGACTGCGCGGCCCGGGCGCGGGCGGCCGCTGTCGTGGTCGCAAGCGAGCTTCCGTCGCATGCTTTGGTCGTCGGACCGCCGCTGTGGACGATCGAAAAAGGGGTGGTGTTCGACGTCGCGCCGGGCACGCAGGGACCGGCCTGGGCGCCCGGGGCCGAGTTTCGCGGCGCGCTGGGCAGCGGCACCTGGTCGCTGGTCGGCGCGGCCGGCGCGCGCGGTCCGGCGACGTTGTCGTTTCCGGGCGGGTGGAAGGCCGAGTTGCTACGCTTCCCGCTGGACGCAGGCGTGCGCGCGACGCTGTACTGGGGTCGGTTTCGGCCCTGGCTGGTACTGGGAGGTTCGCTGACCCCGACCGCGATCCTGGGACAGGAGGTGGTGCAGTCCGATCGACGGTGGCGGCTCGATCTGGGAGCTCTGGTGATCGCGGGTGCCACGCTGCGGGTCGCCGGGCGCATCGGCCTCGCCGCTGCCATCAACGTCCGCTGGCAGCCGCGGCCGTATGAATTGCAGGTGGCGCCGCACGGAACCGTGGGCGAGACGCCGACCTGGTGGCTGGGTCTGTCGCTGAACTACACGCTGGACGGACAGGCCAGCCGCCCATGACACCGTGGAGAAAGCGGTCGATGAAGCCCGGCTGGCGCGCCGTCATCGTCTTCGTGATCGTCTGGCTGGCGGCGGCGATGAGCTGCGAGCAGGAAGTTCCGCTGGGCGTGGATCCTCGCCACGACGCCGCCCCCTCTGACGCGGGCGCAACGGATTGACGGGCGATCAGTAGTAGACGTTCCGGCGTACCGTCCGGCGCGAAGTCCGTCGCGCCACGCCGGCCACGCTCATGGGCGTGAGCGGCCTGCCGACGACGGCCAGGATGTCCGGTGCGACGGTGATGACGATGCCGAGCCCAACCAAGAGGGCCAGGACGAACTTTCTCTTCGGGCGCATGGGTGTGCTCCTTTCGTGTCGTCGCGCTCTAC
Organism: uncultured Pseudomonadota bacterium; assembly: GCA_963737345.1. Classification (GTDB taxonomy): domain Bacteria; phylum Myxococcota_A; class Polyangia; order Fen-1088; family Fen-1088; genus JADGRB01. The sequence continues at coordinate 488,838 of CAVTSM010000005.1, forward strand.
AGCGACGGACCGCACGCCGCCGCCACCGACTTCGCGGGCTTGGCAGTGGCGGGCGCTTGGAAGTCGAACGTCGCCGGCGGCAGCGTCGGCTGCGTGTTCCAGTCCGACATCTGCACGGCGAACGCTGGATGACCGGGCGCATCCTTGGTCGTGATCACGTAGCGAAGCGGCAGCGGCTGCGCGCCATCCCTGATCCACATCTGCCAATCGATCTGTTCGCCGCGGAAAGCGACGTGGTTGACGGGCATGCCGTCGATCGTCTCGCGGCCGATGAACCGCCCGCTCACCACCTGCTCCATGAGGATGTCGTACGGGCGCGTGTAGAGCAGATCGGCGCCCGGCGCGTCGATGTCGAACTGCTTGCGCATCTGATCGATGGCGGCGTCCAGCGCCGGCGGCGCCGGCAGCGTCTCGTAGCCGTCGCTGCTCTTGCACGCGACGGTCATGTGGGCGCCGTCGTACCAGATCCCCAGGCCAGCCGGACCTCCGCGTTGCAGGCTGCGCAGGCGGTTCGGCCGTTGCACCGCGATCTCCGCGTTGCTCATGATCGCGATCTTCTCGCCGGATTTCAGCGAGACTTCGTCGGCGACGCTGGTTCGCAGCGTGAAGCTCTGCAGGCCGGCCAGGTAGTCGGTCATCTGCTTGACCATTCGGTCTGCGTCGACGTCGATGGCCTTCTTGGGCGGCGCCGCCTTGGCCGGGCCGGTCGCGACGGCCACAGCAACCAAGGCAAAGGCAAGGACGACCCCGCCCGCGGTGAGACGGCCTGTTCTTCTCATGGGTCGGAAGCTAAGGGCACTTGCCGCGCGGCCGAGATCGGTCCCTGGCTGATTCGCGCCGCCATCGGGGACCGACCAGGCTGGCCCGATCGAGCACGCATTACGTTGGTCGCCAGATCGGCTGCCACCGGTGGCACGCCGCCGGAGGTGCGCCGATGGGATTTCTCGACAAGACAAAAGAAAAGGCCAGCGAGCTCAAGCGCGGGCAGGGTGGCATGCTCGCCGACCTCGGGATCGCCAAGGCGCGCGAGGCGCTGGCCCTGCTGAACGACGCGATGCCGCTGCTCAAACAAGCGGGGTGCTCGCCGTCGGGGGTCGACGTCGACATCGGCCTGCCGCCCAAGGTCGTCGCGAACTTCGCCACCAGCGACGTGTCCGAGGAGGCGATTGCGCGCATCACGGCTGAGAACCCCGACAAAAAGCTGGCCTGCGCCATCTTGAAGGCGCTGCAGCAAGGGGCGCGCTGGCAAAAGGCCGTCGAGGTGGGCGACCTACACGCCTCGACGCTGGCGATCGAGATCAGCCTCATCCCCTGCATCAAGCTGAGCTTCGTCGCCGCCTGATGTGCCGGCGCTGGTCGTTGCCGGCCCTGCGGAGTAAGTCGTTGCCAGCCGAACGCAAGCCTGCTAATCGGTGGATACCGGCGGCAGGGCGCTGGTGGCGGCAACTTGGCAGTTCGGCAAGCTCACCAGCTCTGGCGCGCAGCGCTGGCCGCTCTGGCGGCGTTTTTGCTCGCGTACGCGCTTCGGGTTCGCAGTCACCCCGGCGCGCACGCGGCGTCAGCGATCTGGCGGCCCCTGGCCCCGCTTGCCACCGGCGATCTGGACCGCGACGGCCTGCCGGACACCCTGGAGGCAGAGCTGGCCGAGCGGTTTGCGCCCGCCGTCATTCTGGCGCCGGGCGACGCGACGCGACCCGCGTCGATCCCCTGGCTGCTGTCGCGCTTCGGCCAGCCGGCGGCTGCGCAGGCTGGGCTGCCGGCAGCGCTGCGCCCTGGCAGCGCCGATCCCCGCGACTGGACCACGTACGTGCACGTTTACCCGCGCACGGACGGCGGCATCAACGTGCAGTACTGGTTCTTCTACGCGTACAACGTCAAGCGGCCGTTCTTCAATCACGACGCCGACTGGGAGCACGTGACGGTGCGGGTGACCGCCCAGGGCAAGCCGCTGGGCGTTTACTTCGCCCAGCACGGGGACTGCAGCCCGGGCGTGTTCCGGGCCTGGGCCGACCTGCGGCGCGACGGCGACCACCCCGTGGTCCTGTCGGCGCGCGGCAGCCACGCCAGCTACCCCGATCAGAAGTCCGTCAGCTGGTTCGACAGCGTCAGCCGCTGCGCGCGCGTGGACGGCTGCGGCGATCCGATCTGGCGCACCGAGCGGGCCGGCGGTCTGGTGAACGTCGGCGAGCCGCGCGCGCTGCTGGGCAGCGACAGCCTTCGAGAAGCGCTGGCGTTCGGCGGCCGCTGGGGCGCCGACGCGCATTTCCCCGGCTCACGCACCGCTCCGCGCGGGCCGTTTCACCAGAGCGGCTTCGTCGTGGACGGCTTCCCGTGACCGGCGGGTCCGTTCGGCGGCGCTGGTCGGGTCGATAGCGCGTCCCGCCGCGACGGACCGTCAGGCGACGCCGATTCCCAGGTACGCGCCTCGTCCGGCGACCAGGGGGCCGTCCCCCAAGGTCGCCCGCAGTCGTTCGCGGATCTGGGGGCCGATGCTGGACCAGCGCTCGGAACCCAGTCGATGCTGCACCAGGACCAGTGGCGCGTTGGTGCGCTGCATGGCCGCCCAGAACGCGTCGAAGGACGATGCCTTCAGCTCCTGCTCGATGGTGGCGACCCGAATGCCCGCGAATCCGGCGGCCGACATCTCGGCCTCGATCTCTGCCGGCGACGCGAGCGGCTGCTTGGCGCCGCCGCCGAGCGGCATCCCGGGGATGAATTCCGCAGCCGTCTTCATGATCGCGCCGAACGGGCCATCGAACGGAACCCAGCTGGACACCAGGGCGCGGCCGCCCGGCTTCAACACGCGCCGCATCTCGCGCAGGCCCGCCGCGCGATCGGGGAAGAACATCAGGCCGAACATCGAAAAGGCGGCGTCGTAGGCACCGGTTTCGAATGGAAGCTGCTGGCCGTCACCGACGCGCGCGTCGACGGCGCCGGCCAATCCGGCGGTCGCGCGCCGCGCCTCAAGCTCGGCGACCATCGCCTCCGAAAAGTCGATGGCCGACACGCGTGCTCCGGCGGCGGCGGCCAGCAGGCTCAGCGTGCCGGGGCCGGCGGCGACGTCCACGACGCGGGACCCAGGGCCGAGCGCCGCATGGGCCAGTGCCTCGCGGGCGAAGACCTCGAAGTACGGCAGCGCCTCGGCGGCGTAAGCCGGGGCGACGAGATCCCACGGCTCGGGCGTGGCCAGCGGGCTGGCAGAAGGAGGCGGGTTCGACGGCGCGCTTCGGAGGTCGGTCATGCGTTCACCGAGCGGGATTCATACCCCATGGCCGGGCTTCACGGTCGGCTCACGCCTTGAGCGGCGCGCGCGCGCCGGCGCACGGCGGTGTGAGTGCCCGCGACGACACCGCACGCTTTCGAGCTCGAACGATGGATCGATTGCCCGTTGCATCCGACGCTGTCGTGCGGCGCTGATCATCGCGAGCGCCTGCTGCGCCCAGCAGCCCGCCAACCCGTCCAGGTGAGCCGCCGCCGCGGTCCGCGCCGCCATCGTCAAGCTCTGAAGCCCGGCCGCCGAGGGCGGTTGCGCCTCACGCACATCGATTCCGATCTCGGGCGCGGCAGTCAGATCGATCTGCGGGGGTGTGTTTGGCCCCGCCGGCTCCGTCACCATGATCGCCCGTTCGTGGGTGGTCTCTCCACAGTCGACGTCGTCGACGGTGTCGGTCAGGAACACGACGACGTTGGAGCCGCTGCGCGCGCCGCTGCGAAGGACCAGCCGTCCCGCGCGCCGAACGTGAAGCAGCGCGACGGGCCCGGCGACGGGGCCGACTCGCCGGCCCGCCAGAACGGCGGCGATGGACTCGTCGCTTCCCGCGACCGCCAGCGACAGGTCGTCGGGAATGTTGCGCGGTACCGGTCGGAACGAACAGGCTCTCAGTCCAAGGGCGTCATCCTTCGTGCACGGGCCGCCACCGGCGCATGTCACATAATCGACGACCTCGTCCGTGGTGAGTCGCCGGATGACGTAGCGGGGCGACTCCGCTCCGTCGGCGCTCCGCTCTTCCGTCAGGTATTGGTCGCGCTGTGACGAGTACCCGAGGACCGTCTCCGCGCTGCCGTCGCAAGTCTCCGCTGCCCCGGCGTCACCGCCGGAGTAGACGAGCCACACGAGCACCAAGACCCACCGCACGCTTGTAACAGATCCCCCTCCTTGTCTCGGCAGACGGGGACCGGCAACTAAGTCCGCGGTTCTACTTCTGTTTGCTGCTAGAGGCCCACCTCGAACATGAGGTGCAGGTTCGCGAACACGTCCGAGCCGACGATCGCGCCCGAGGACCGGGGCGCCGGCGGTCCAGACATGACAAACGTTTCCCCGTCGAGGCCCAACCCCAGCAGGAGCATGGGGGCCAGGCGCGCCTCGACGGCGGCGCCGATTCGGCCGACGGCGCCGACGTGATCGGAAGCGTCGAGACCGCGGCCCGTCAACGCGCCGCCCCGTTCGTCGATGACGCCGCCGCCCGCCCGCAAGACCAGACGGACGTCACGGGTGCCGAACCCCGCGCGCAGCCCGAGGATGCCGCGGCTGACCGCGGCGTTGCCGGAGAAATCCGTGTAGTCGTAGTACCCCTCGAAGATCAGCAGTCGCGCGCCGAGTCGAAAACCGAGCCCGCCGGGGCTGGCCGCCGTGGGGGGCGTGGCCCCGCCGCTCTCGAACCCGCCGTGACCCTCTGCGTAAACGGCGGCCACGTCGGCGCGCGCGAGCGCCGGTGCGGCGAACGCCGCCACCAGCGCGGCCATGACGGCCAGCGGCAGGCGGAGCTTCACCCTCGGGTACGAGCTTGGCTGCAACGACATGCGCCATGGTCACAGCAACTCCCGGACCAACCCGGTGCGTCGCGTCGCCCACCATTCCCGCCATGTTGTGCGCGCCGGCGTCGCCAAGCCGGGGCGGGTGTCGCCTGTTTGGCAACAATCCGCGCGGGCGGCGTTCGCGTGTGGCCCTCTCGATTCGTTAAGGTCCCCAATCCGCAAAGGCCGGCCGTGTCACTATTATGCGAATCCCAAACCGCCTCGCTCACCGTCGGAGATCGATTGTCCGTGTGGGTCAAGCACCAGATGTCGGACCACCGACAATGATCCGTCAGTCTTGATTGCAGCGGGTAATGGCCGAGATTAGTCTTGAGGTTCTTGTCTGCCCCTCCGCCTCGACTTTTTATTCGTCCCCCAGGAGGTCCGATGCGACGTTGGTCTCTCTTCCTCGCTGCGCCCGCCGTGTGTCTACTGGCGGTCGGGTGCAAAGGCCAGATTGGTGATGGTGCAGTTGCAGGCAGCGGCGGCGGGAGTGGGAACACGACGGGATACCGGAATGGCCAGCACAGGCACTGGCGGCAGCACCGGGGCGGCAGCGGCGCCGGCGGCAGTGGCAGCGGCACCGGGTCAGCGGCGGTGGCAGCCACGGGCGCCGGCGGTACCGTCGCGCTGGACATCCCCAGCATGCTGGCTGCGCCCAAGGCCTGTACCAGCAACGCGCCCGGTCCACGCAAGCTCTGGCGGCTGACCGCCGCAGAGTTCGCGGCCAGCATCCGCAGCATCTTCGACGACACGGCCAACGCGGCGCCGCTGGCGACGGTCTTCAGCGATCCGTCCGTGCTCGGGTTCTCGGTCGACGCGAACGCTCTGCTGGTCCAGGGGCTGAATGCGTCGCAGCTGCAAGACAACGCCGAGGCCATCGCCGCCTGGGCGGCCTCGTCGAACAAGCTCGCCTCGTTCGCCGGCTGCGCTTCCTCGACCGACGGAGCTCCCAGCTCGAGCTGCGCGACGTCCTTCATCCAGGCATTCGGACGGCTGGCGTTCCGCACGGCGCTGGCGGCCAGCGACCCGCGTATCGCGACTTACAGCAAGCTGTTCATGGCCGGCAGCTCGAACGCCGACGGCGCGCAGGCCGTGATCGCGGCGATGCTTCAGTCGCCGTACTTCCTCTACCGCAGCGAGCTCGGCACCCAGAGCGGCGGCACCTTCAAGCTGACGCCGTACGAGGTCGCGACCGAGCTTGCCTACACGTTGACCGGCACCACGCCCGGACGCGACCTTGCTCACCGCCGCGGACGCCGTCGCCTCTGGGCAGCCAGTCGTTGTCGGACATGGTCGACCAGCAGGCCAGCCGGCTTCTGGCCAGCGGCAGCGCCAGCAACGCCGTCGCCGTGATGGGCTTCATGGACGGCTGGCTCGGCCTGTCGCGTCTCTACACCACCGCGCACGACGCGACCGTGTACCAGCTGTCGCCCGGCGCTGCAGAAGGACATGTGGAACGAATCGCAGAGCCTGATCATGGAGGCGTTCAACGGGAACGGCTCCTTCGGCTTCGCTGCTGACCGCCGATCACTCGTTCCTGAACCAAGAGCTCGCCGCGTTTTACGGCATCAACGCCAACGGGCTCGGCACGTCGTTCACCAGCGTGAAGTACGCCGGCCTGACCACGCGCGATCCCGGCCTGCTCTCGACCGGCACGATCCTGAACGGCTACGCGCGCCCCGACACCGACTCGCCGACGCAGCGTGGCCACCTCATTCGATCGCGGCTGCTGTGCCAGAACATCGGCAACCCGCCCCCGGGGGTGAACACGACGTTCATGCCGTCGAGCACGCCGGAGACGACCCGGCAGCATTTCGTCAACGAGCACGAGCGAGGCGCGTGCGGCAGCTGTCACAAGCTGATGGACTGGATCGGGTTCGCCTTCGAGAACTACGACGGATGGGGACGTTACCGGACCACCGACAACGGGATGCGCGGTCGACAGCAGCGCGACCATCTACGGGGACCCATCGGGGAAGGACGACGCTGTCCAAGGCCTTTCAGGGCCGGGCAGCCTCGGCGACGTGTTGGCCAAGAGCGACGACGTGACCCGCTGCATGCAGCGCTACTGGACCTATTACACGTACGGGTCCAGCTCGTGGTCGCAGGACGCGTGCACCTACGACGCCATCTACAACGAGGCGAAGACCAATAACTTCACCTTGAAGAGCGTGTTGATGGCGATCGTCCACGCCTCGACCTTCACCACCCGCGTTCAGGATCAGTAGAGGAGACGACCAGGCATGCCTACCCGCAGACAGTTCGTTGGTAGCGTCGGCGCCGGCCTCCTGCTGGCTCCTTTCATCAACATTGGGCTGCGCCGCCAGGCGCACGCGGCCAGCAAGCAGTCCAAGCGCCTGCTGGTGTTCTGCAGCATGGGGACCTACCCGCCGCTCTGGACGCCCACCGGCATCTCGGGCGAGAGCATCACCAGCTGGAGCGCGATGACCCAGCCGCTGTCGGCGGTGGCCAGCAACATCGTGCTGGTCGAAGGGATGCCCACGGGCAACCCGAACGACGGGCACGGTGCTTCGGACAGCCTGACCGGCCAGGGGTTCGGCTACTACGCGGTCAACAACGTCCCGGTCATCAAGACCTCCGTCGACCAGTTCGTCGCCAAGAACCTGATCGCGCAGGGGGTCAACCGGCCGATCGCGTCGCTGCTGCTGGGCGCCAACTGCAACGAGAACGGCGGCTGTCGCAGTTCTACGGCGGCGCCAACGGCGGCAACTTGCCGACCATCGGTTCGCCGCTGTCGGCGTACAACACCGTGTTCGGCGCGGCGATGCCCAGCGGATCGGGCGACGCTCGGCGCGGCGCTGCTCACGCGGCGCAAGAGCATCCTCGACACCGTCAGCGCGGAGATCAAGAGCCTGGAAGGGACGCTGGGCAGCGTCGAGAAGACCAAGATGGAAGCCCACCTGGATTCGATCCGGCAGCTCGAGAACAAGCTGCAGGCCGAGCGGCTCGGGCGGTGGCGGCACGTCCTGCACGAAGCCGAGCGGCGCCGGGCGCCGACAGCAGCTTCCAGTTCATGGGTGACATGGACGCGCTGGCGGCGAACCTGGTCCACCAGCAGATCATCGTGAGCGCGTTCGCGTGCGACATCACGCGCGTGGCCTGCCTGGAGTACGGCAACGACCAGAAGCTGATGGTGAACACGACGCGGGATCCCGTACGACGACCAGCACGGCGGGTTCATCCACAGCGGCGCCGCGTCCAACTACGCCAACCTGGTCAAGTTCGAGGCGTACCTGGCGCAGCAGTTCGTCAGCATCATCACCGCGCTCAAGGCGGTGCCCGATCCGCTGGGCACCGGCGGCCAGACGCTGTTCGACAACACGCTGATGGTCTGGGCGCGCGACATGGGCGACGCCCAGAACCACAACCAGCAGTCGATGCGGTTCGTGCTGGCCAGCGGCAACGGCGGTTACCTGAAGACCGCGTCCGGCGGGCGCTACGTCAAATCGACCGAGCGTCACGAGCGCCTCCTGCTGAACGTCTGCGAGGCGTTCGGGATCACGAACTACACGGGCTTCGGCGACCCCGCGCCTGACCGGCAGCGCGCAAGACCCCGCTGCCGAACATCGCCGCCTAGGCGCCACTCAGCAGCGCGCGGGCGTCGCGCCAGAGCCGGTCGACCACGTCGGCGGCCGGTTCGGTGCGGCGCCAGGCGCGGCGGACTGGCCGGCCCAGGCCTGCATGCGATCGAGGTCGCCGTCCTTGCTGCGCCTGCGCGCGCATCGCGGCGGTCAGACCGCGCTGGACGGGGTAGGGCGCGGGCGCGGGCGCGTCGGGTGCGGCGGCGGCCGTGACATAGCGCGGTGGCCAGGCTGCGCCCGGGCCGTCCGCTGAATGCGCGCGTGAGCAGCGTGTCCTCGGGGCGGGCGCGGGCCAGCGCGTCGGCCCAGGCGGGGGGCAGCTGCGCCTCGGGGCAGCGGAGAAACGCGGTCCCGACCTGAACGGCGCTGGCGCCCAGAGCCAGCGCCGCCGCCACGCCGCGTCCGTCGGCGATGCCGCCCGTCGCGACGACCGGGACGTCGACCGCGTCGGCGACGGCGGGGACCAGCGCGAACGTGCCCGACCAGGCGACGCTCGGCCAGCGCCGGATCGAACGCGCCGCGGTGGCCGCCGGCTTCCGAGCCCTGCGCGACGATGACGTCGGCGCCCGCGTCGCGCGCCGCGATCGCTTCGGCCACCGTCGTGGCCACCGCGAACCAGGCGATGCCGCGCGCCTTCAGCTCGGCGACGAACGCCGCCGGGAACAGCCCCATGATCGACGACACGGCCGCGGGCTTCGCGTCCAGCACCGCCTGGCACTGGGCGCCGAAGTCGGGCGGCGTCGCGTCGCCGGCGTCTGCCGCGACGGGCGGTCCCCAGCCGCCCAGAAAATCGCGCACGCGCCGCTCATCGTTCGGGGTCGCGCCGCGGCGGCGGGTCGGGAACCCACAGGTTCAACTGCGCCGGGCCCGCGGCTGCCGGCACGAAACTCGCGCATCCAGGCCGCGATCGCCTCGGGCCCCAACATCAGGACGCCGGCCGCGCCCATGCCGCCGGCGTTGGCGACGGCAATCGACAGCGACGGCGGGCAGGCGCCCGCCATGGGCGCCAGCAGGATCGGCCGCCGCAGACCGAAGCGGTCGCAAAAGGCTGCGGCGCGCGCGAGCGGTCGGCGGTCGTCGGGTACCGGCATTTATGGCCCCCCGTCTCGGAACAGGTCGGCGATGATCTTCTGGCGGAAGCCGAAGATCGTCTCCAGCGGCGTCCGACGAAAAGCCGCCGCACCAGGCGGCCCAGCGGCCCGAACGGAAGCGCGTACTCGACGCGGTCGCGCATGCGCGTCGTGCCGTTGGGCAGGTCCTCGAAGCTGTGGGTGTGGCGCCACAGCGCGTACGGACCTTTCGTCTGCAGGTCGACGAATCGATGAGGCGGATCCCATTCCTCGATGACGGTCCGCCAGCGGAACGGCAGGCCCGACAGCGACAGGCGATAATCGATGACGGCGCCCGCGCGCATGTCGATCGGCCCCTCGGTGAGGATGCGGAACTTCAGCGCGCCCGGCGTGATCCGTTCCAGGTTGCGGGCGTCGGCGAAAAACGGGAAGACCCGCGCGCGCGGCGCCGGGATGATCGTTTCGCGTTCGAGGACGTGCACCCCCGGTTCATAGCGCGCTCTCCAGAATCGGCACGATGCCCGCAGGTCCGTCAGCTTCCTGGATCGCCGCGCCCGACAGCAGTTGGCGGCCGACGGGGCGCAGCCTCGGGTCCGCCGGGCGCGCGGGCGGCGCAGGCCAGCGCCAGCGCCAGTGGCACGTCGAACGCGGCGGCTGCCGCGACGCGGGTTCGATAAAGGGTCTCGAAATCAGGCGGCAGGCGCAGCGACCAGTTCTCGGTCGCTGACCACCCCGGGACGGTTGTAGACCTGCTGCGACCCCGAACAGGTCGGCGAAGAAGACCGACACGCGCTGGGCGCGGCTGGCGAACAGCTCGGCGAACAGGCCCTGGCACAGGTGCCGCGGATCGGCCGCCAGCCAGTGGGCCAGCCGCGGGCGCAGCACCGGATCGGGCATCAGCCGCTGCGCCAGGTGCGCCGCCCAGGCTGCTTCGGCCGCGGTTCCGTGCCACTGCCGCGCCAGCGCCCAGATCGGCGGCGTGTCGTGGTTGCCCGACCATGATCCAGTCGTTCGGGGCCGCGTTCTCGGCGCGGTAGACGTCGTCGGCGCGCGTGAGGTCGGCCTTCTGCGTGACGCGGAATCTGCCCAAGCCGTGCCGCTGCATCACGCGGCGCAAGGGGTACGGCCAGGTCGACAGCACCTCGCAGATCACGTCCGCCACGCTGCGACCGGCGGCGCGGACCTGCGCCATCATGCCGTCGAACAGCAGGCCGTACCGATCCACCTGCGGCGTCGCTCAGCTCGCGCACCCAGTCGTCCGCGTAGCGCGCGATGCCCGGATCGGCCGAGAGCTGGGCGCGCGTCGGGATCGCCAGCGGTGCCAGGCGCGGGTGGTCGGGGAGATCGGGCGACTCGAACAGCCGCGCGCCGCGCGCCGACGGCGGCGCCGGGATCGGGGTCGGCCGCGTCGTACACCCAGGGGCAGATCAGGCCGTGCGGGTGATCGATGCGCAGGCCGTCGAAGTCGTCCAGCATGCGCGCCACCCGCCCCAGCACCAGGTCCAGCACGGGGCCGGCGCTGCCGTCCGGCGTCGCGATAGCGGTCCGGATCCAGCACGGGGTAGCCCCAGGCCTGGCCCGCGGGGTTGGTGCGGCTGGGCGGCGCGCCCATCAGGTAGTCGGGGCGGAACAGCGCGCGGCGACTCCAGACGTCGCGGTGCGAAAAGCCGATCTGCAGATCGCCGAACAGCGCGATCGCCGGTCTGGGTGCCGCCGCGCGGCGGCGGCGCGCCAGGCGCGGTGCTGCTCGCCCAGCAAGAACTGGCCGAACTGATGGCGCTGGATCTCGCGGGCGCGCGTGGCGTGCAGCGTCGCGCGTCGCGCCGCGCTCGGCTGCGCGGCGGTGCGGCTCCACAGATCGCGATCGACGGCCGGCCACCGCCGCCACTCGTCGGTGGCGTGTTCGGCGGTCAGCGCCTCGAACTCGCTGTCGGCTGCCAGCGCCGCCGCCGTGTGCCGTGCAAAATCGTTCGAACCGCGCCGCCAGCGCCGGCGTTCGACGCCGGGGCTGGCCCGCAAGCGATCGTGAAGGCGAGCCAGGATGTCGCGCGTCGCGTGCCAGGCGTGCGCGTACTGGACGCGATCGGGCGGGCCTGCAGGACGGCCGGCGACCGCCGGCTGCAGCAAACCCGTCGGCCAGCTCGCGCCACTCGAGGTCGTCGCCGTCCAGCAGCGTGCCGAGCGCGATCGACGACGGGCTGCGCGTCCACTGCGCGCCGTCGTACGGCGACGGATTGACCAGCGTGGTGTCGCCTTGCGGTCCCAGCTGCACGCCGTTGAATCCAAGTTCCCGGATGAACGCCAGCAGGCGCCGCCCGCCGCGGCCGTAAGGCGAGCCGCGGCCGAGATCCTCGTCAGGATCCGACGGAAAGCTCTGGTCGTGAATCGCCAGGACCAGGCGCTGGATGCCCAGCGCGGCCAAACCTGCGCGGATCGCGGCGGTGGTCGACGAGCTGATTCGATCACTTTACACGGCGGCCGTTGAAAACCAGGCGACCGAACCTAGTTTGTGCCCGTGCCTGAGTCCGCGCCCACAGCCCACACCGTTTCCCGCCGGGCTGGACGGCCGCCGTCGCGTCGTGCTCGAGCGACGTGCGCCCGTCCGTCGACGGCGGACGCTCATCCCGCCAAGCGGATCGTGGGCGAGCCGGTCAGCGTCGAGGCCGACGTGCTGGTCGACGGCCACGACAAGCTGGCCGGGGCGCTGCTCTATCGCCGGCGCGGCGAATCCGCGCTGGCGCGAGGCACCGCTGGAGCCGGCGGAGAACGACCGCTGGCGCGCCGTGTTCCTGCCCGACGTGGTGGGCACGCTGGGAGTTCGCGGTCACCGCCTGGGTCGACGGCTACGCGACCTGGGCGCACGGTTTGCGCCGCAAGCTGGACGCCAACCAGGACGTCGAGCTGGAGCTGGCGGCCGGCGCCGCGCTGTTCTCGTCGGCCGCCTCGCGCGCGCGCGGCGGGGCCGCCGATCGTCTGGGCAGCATCGGCGGGCCTGCTGCGCGCGCCCGGCGACGTGCGGGGCCGGGCCGGCGCAGCGCTGGCCGAGGACGCCGCGGCGCTGATGCGCGCGCACCCGGACCGCAGCGCCGCCACCACGCTGGAGCCGCCGCTGCTGCTGACCGTCGATCCGCCGCTGGCCGCGTTCAGCGCCTGGTACGAGATGTTCCCGCGGTCGTGCGGCCCGGACGGCAAGCACGGCACGTTGCGCGACGCAGAGGCGCGGCTGGGCTACGTCGCCGACCTGGGGTTCGACATCGTCTACCTGCCGCCCATCCACCCGATCGGGCAGACGCACCGCAAGGGGCGCGACAACAGCCTGGTCCCGCAGGCCGGCGATCCCGGCAGCCCGTGGGCGATCGGCGGCGCCGAGGGGGGCCACAAGTCCGTGCACCCGCAGCTGGGGACCGCCGAGGACCTGCGGCACTTCGTGGCGGCGGCGCGCGAGCGCGGGCTGGAGGTGGCGCTGGACATCGCCTTCCAGACGTCCCCCGATCACCCGTACGTCAAGGAGCACCCCGAGTGGTTCCTGCACCGGCCGGACGGCATCGGTTCAGTTCGCGGAGAACCCGCCCAAGAAGTACGAGGACATCTACCCGTTCGACTTCGCCGGCCCTGCCTGGCAGAGCCTGTGGCAAGAGCTGCGCAGCGTCTTTCTGCACTGGATCGATCAGGGCGTCCGCGTGTTTCGCGTCGACAACCCGCACACCAAGCCGATCCCCTTCTGGCGGTGGTGCATCGACAGCATCAAGGCCCAGCACCCCGAGATCATCTTCCTGGCCGAAGCCTTCACGCGCCCGAAGCTGATGTACGCGCTGGCCAAGGTGGGGTTCTCGCAGTCGTACACGTACTTCACCTGGCGCACGTCGAAGAGCGAGCTGGCGGAGTACCTGCGTTCGCTGGCCGAGACCGACGTGAAGGAATTCTTCCGTCCCAGCTTCTGGCCGAACACGCCCGACATCCTGCCCGAGCACCTGCAGTACGGCGGGCGGGCGATGTTCATCGCGCGCGCGGTCCTGGCGGCGACGCTGTCGCCCAGCTGGGGCATCTACGGTCCGCCCTTCGAGCTGATGGAGCACGTCGCCCGCGCCGGCGCCGAGGAGTACGCGCACAACGAGAAGTACCAGCTGCGCAGCTGGAACCTGGACGACCCGCGCAGCTTGCGGCCGGTCATCAAGCGCCTCAATCACATCCGCCGTGAGAACCCGGCGCTTGCACCGATTGACGGGGACGGTCTTTCACCGCACCGACAACGACACGCTGCTCTGCTACAGCCGGCGCGAGCCGGACGGCGACAACGTGTTGCTGGTGGTGGTGAACCTGGACCCGCATCACGCGCAAAGCGGCTGGCTGGATCTGGACTTGGCGGCGCTGGGGATCGCGCCCGACGCCGGTTTCCAGGCCCACGATCTGATCGGCGACGGACGGTATCTGTGGCGCGGGTCCCGGAACTTCGTCAGCCTGGAGCCGTCGTCCATGCCTGCCCAGATCTTTCGTCTGCGGCACCACCTGCGGACGGAACGCAGCTTCGAGTACTACCTATGAGCCGGCCGCCGAAAGGGTGGGACGCGTTGCTGGGGGCGCCGGAGCGGGAGGCGCTGTCGGCGCGCCTCATCGGTTACGCGCGCCAGCGGCGCTGGTTTCGCGGCAAGAGCCGGTCGGTCACCGGCGCGCGGATCAGCGATGTGCTGCCGCTGGACGCCGACACCATGGACGCGGCCGCCAACGTGCTGGTCGTCGTCGAGGTCCAGTACGCCGACGGCGAGCCGGACCTTTACGTCATCCCGCTGACCTGGGCGCCGGCGGAAGAGCTGCGCAGGCTGCGCGAGAAGCACCCGCACACCCTGATCGGCACCGACGACGGCCTGGTCGACGGGCTGGCCACCGGTGATGCGGCGGTGTCGCTGCTGGACCTGGCGCGCCAGAAACCTCACGCGACGGGGACACCACGGCCGGCTGACGGGCGAGGGGTCGGACCTGATGGCGGAGCTGGTGCCCGATGGGGCCGCGACGCTGCCGCTGCAGGTCGCCGGCGTCGAGCAGACCAATTCGACGGTGATGTTCGGCGATCGCGCGCTGCTGAAGGTCTACCGCCAGCCCGCCGCCGGGCCGAACGTCGAGCTGGAGATGGGGCGGTTCCTGGACCAGGCCTGCGATCCGCCGTGCGTGCCGCGCGTGCTGGGCGCGATCACGTACCGGCCCGACGGCGGGCCGGCGCGCAGCCTGGGCGTCGTTCACCAGCTGATCGCCAATCGCGGCGATGCCTGGGCGCTGGCCCAGCGCGAGCTGGGACGCTTCTTTCGGGCGCGCCGCCGACACGCCACCACCCATGACCCTGCGCGCGTGGCGGCGAAGCCTGGCTGTCCGCGGTCGACGACGAAGCGGCGGCGCTGGACGCGCGCGCCGGCCGGTTCGTGGCCCTGGCGGCGGTGTTGGGCCGGCGGACGGGCGAGCTGCACGTGGCGCTGGCTGGCCGGCGTCGCCCCGTGCCTGACGCCGGGCCGGACTTTGCGCGCGGCGCCGCTGACCGCGGAGGACCGGCGGGCGCTGGCCGAGCGCACGCGATCGATGCTCGACGAGACGCTGGCCGCGCTGGCGTCGTCCGCCGGCGCCCTGCGCGCCGAGAGCCGGACGCTGGCCGAGCGTGTCCTGGCGCCTCGAGGACGCGACGCCGTGGCGCGCCTGCTCCGCGACTTCAGCGAGCAGCGCATCGACACGGTCAAGATTCGCACGCACGGCGACCTGCATCTGGGTCAGGTGCTGGCGGTCGCGCGGGCCGAGGGCGCGTCCGCGCATGACGACGCGGCGATCGACGACTTCGTGATCATCGATTTCGAGGGCGAGCCGGCGCGGCCCGCTGCACGAGCGGCGCGCCAAGGGGTCGCCGCTGCGCGACGTGATGGGGATGGTGCGCTCGTTCGACTACGCGCCGGAGGCGGCGCTGCGCCAGGGCGGGGACGCGGCGGCGGCAACCGGACGCGGGTGGGCGCGCCTGTGGACGCGGCAGGTGACCGCGTCGTACCTGCGGGCCTACCTGGACAGCGTGGCGGGCGCGCCGTTCGTGCCGCGCGATCGGGCGCAGCTGGCGCGCCTGCTGACCTACTACGAGCTGGAAAAGGTGATCTACGAGGTCGGGTACGAGTTGAACAACCGGCCCGACTGGCTGGACATCCCGCTGCGCGGGCTGCTGGCCGTGGTTGGTCTGGATCCGGGTCTCGATCCGGCTGTGGAGAGCGGCACATGAGCGATAGCGACGTCCGGTTGGGCCCCGTGGACCTGCACCTCCTCGGCGAGGGGACCCACGCCCGCCTGTTCGAGAAGATGGGCGCGCAGGTGACGGTGCGCGACGGCCAAAAGGGAACGCAGTTCTCGGTCTGGGCGCCCAACGCCGAGACCATCGACGTGCTGGGCGACTGGAACGGCTGGCGGCCCGGCGCGACGCCCATGCGAGTCGCTGGGGCCGTCCGGGGTCTGGCAGGCGTTCGCGCCGGGCGCCGCGCCCGGCCACCGGTACAAGCTGCACATCCGGTCGCGGTACGGCGGCTACACCGTCGACAAGGCCGATCCGTTCGCCTTCGCCAGCGAGGTTCCGCCCGCCACGGCGTCGGTGATCGCGTCGCATGGACTACGCCTGGAACGACGACGACTGGATGCGCGCGCCGGCGCGCGCGCAACGCGCTGGAGGCGCCGCATGTCGATCTACGAGGTGCACCTCGGCTCGTGGATGCGCAGCCCCGAGCACCCCGAACGCGTGCTGAGCTATCGCGAGCTGGCGCCGCGCCTGGCCGAGCACGTCCAGCGCTGCGGCTTCACCCACATCGAGCTGATGCCGGTCGCGGAGCACCCGTTCTACGGGTCGTGGGGCTACCAGGTGACGTCGTTCTTCGCGCCGAGCGCGCGCTACGGCGTCGCCCGAGGACTTCATGTACCTGGTCGATACGCTGCACCGCAACGGCATCGGCGTGATCCTCGACTGGACGCCGGCGCACTTTCCCGACCGACGAGCACGGCCTGATCTACTTCGACGGCACGCACCTTTACGAGCACGCCGACCCGCGGCGCGGGCTGCACGCCGAGTGGGGCAGCGCCGTCTTCAACTACGGCCGCAACGAGGTGCGCAGCTTCCTGCTCTCGAACGCGATCTTCTGGCTGGACCGCTATCACATCGACGGGCTGCGCGTCGACGCCGTCGCCTCGATGCTGTACCTGGACTACGGGCGCAAGGCGGGGGAGTGGATCCCGAACCAGTACGGCGGCAACGAGGACCTGGACGCCGTCGAGTTCCTGAAGACCTTCAACGCGACCGTCTACCGCGAGCACCCCGACGTGCAGACCATCGCCGAGGAGTCGACCGCCTGGCCGATGGTGTCGCGGCCGACGTACCTGGGCG
Source organism: uncultured Pseudomonadota bacterium (assembly GCA_963737345.1). GTDB lineage: Bacteria > Myxococcota_A > Polyangia > Fen-1088 > Fen-1088 > JADGRB01. The sequence continues at coordinate 505,694 of CAVTSM010000005.1, forward strand.
GCCTGGGCTTCGGCATGAAGTGGGACATGGGCTGGATGCACGACACGCTGGCCTACTTCGCCGACGATCCCGTCTACCGGCGCTACCACCACAACAAGCTGACCTTCCGGGGGCTCTATCTGTTCAGCGAGAACTTCGTGCTGCCGCTGTCGCACGACGAGGTCGTCTACGGCAAGCGGTCGCTGCTGAACAAGATGCCGGGCGACGACTGGCAGAAGTTCGCCAACCTGCGCCTGCTCTACGCGTACATGTGGGCGCAGCCGGGCAAGAAGCTGCTGTTCATGGGCGGCGAGTTCGGCCAGTGGAACGAGTGGAACCACGACCGTCAGCCTCGACTGGCACCTGCTGCAGCGAAGGGGCGGCGCACGGCCAGCTGCAGCTGCTGGTCGGCGAGCTGAACCGCCTCTACCGGGTCGAGCCGAGCCTGCACCGGCGCGACGCCGATCCGCGCGGCTTCGAGTGGGTGGCGGCGGACGACGTCGAGAACAGCGTCTACGCCTTCCTGCGCAAGGGCGACGACGCCGAGCCGCCGATCCTGTGCGTCTTCAACTGCACGCCCATCCCGCGCTTCAACTACCGCATCGGCGTCCCGGGCGAGGGCGTCTGGTCGGAGATCCTGAACAGCGACGCGGGCGGCGTTCGGCGGCAGCAACCACGGCAACATCGGCGGCGTCGAGGCCACGCCGGTCCCCTCGCACGGGCGGCCCTACTCGCTGAACCTGACGCTGCCGCCGCTGGGCGCGCTCTACCTGAAGCTGAGCGCAGATCGATGACCTTCCGTGATCGAGAAAGGAGGAGGGAACCATGAAGATCAGACTGACGAGCGTGTACGTCGACGACCAGGACCGCGCCCTGCGCTTTTACACGGAGGTGATGGGCTTCGTGAAAAAGGCCGACTACACGAACGGTCCGTATCGGTGGCTCACGGTGGCCTCTCCCGATGAACCGGACGGCGCCGAGCTGCAACTGGCCCTCAACGACAACCCGGTCGACAAGGCCTACCAGGAGGCGAAGCTCAAACAGAATCAGCCCGCGGCCATGTTCTTCAGCGATGACCTGCAAATGGACTGCGACCGCATGAAGAGCGTTGGCGCTAAGCTCACCGATCCGCCGAAGGACGTCGGGTACGCGAGGATTGTCATCCTGCGAGACGGGTGCGGTAACCTGGTGCAGGTAACGCAGCTGAAGAAGTGATGATCGCCTCTATCCCTGCCCGGTCCAGCCGGGCGGGAGTCGTTTGGCTTTGCGCAGCTCTTCCGGGGGCATGACGCCCACCGAGATCGACAGCGACTCCTCGGCGCACTTGACCAGGTGCCACCAGGTGGACGGGATGTAGAGCCAGTCGCCCGCGATGAGGCGGCTCTGGTAGATGGGCGACGTCTCGCGCCGGATGCAGGTGAAGTCCAGGCGGTCGCCCAGCACGGTGTCGCGCGCGACGGTGTTCTGGCGAAAGTAGTAGTCCTTCGCTCCCGCCGTCTGCGCGATGAAGACGTCCTCGAAGTCGTAGTGCCAGCCGTAGCTGTTGGTGCCGCCGGGCGTGGCGTACACCTGGACGTGGACCTCGCCGGGCAGCGCCGCCTCGAACCCGTCAGCGACGGCGCGCAGGCCGGCGTCGTGCCGCTCGGCGCCGCGCACGACCACGCTGATCCCCGCCCGCATGAGGGCCCGCGCCTGGTCCAGCGACCGCGGCGGCGGCACCGGCTGCAGCTCGCCCGCGCGGACCGTCATGATGTCGAGCGGCTCGTCGCTGCGTAGGATTCCGTCGAGCGTGCTCCACTGCAGCGCCGCGATCGCGCCCGCCGCCGCCCCCGGGCGTGCGAACGGCCCGGCGTGGAAATGCGTCGTGAGAAACGACCCCACGTCGTCGGGCGCCAGCCACTCTGTCAGCATCGGTTGCCTGTCCCGGGGTTCGCAATCAAGTTGTCCATGGATGGCAATCGGATCGATGGCCGGTTGGCCACCAAGACTGGCGAGACCTGCTGTTCGTGCATCAACCGGTGCCGGTCGAGCTGCTGCGGCGCCTGGTTCCGCCGCCGCTGACGATCGACACCTTCGACGGACAGGGGTGGGCGACCCTGATCCCGTTCGCCATCCAGGGCAGCCGGCCCGCCGGCGCGCCAGCCGTCCTGGGCATGAGCTTTCTGGAGACGAACCTGCGCACCTACGTCCGCTCGCCCGCGGGCGAGGCGGGGATCTTCTTCTTCTCGCTGGAGGCATCGTCGTGGCTGGCGGTGGCGGGCGCGCGCGCAGCTTACGCGCTCCCCTATTTTCCCGCGCGGATGGAATGCCGCAAGGACGGCCCGACGTTTCACTATCGTTCGGTGCGCCGCCTGGGCGGCGCCGGCGCCGAGCTTGAGGTGACCTGGCAGGTCGGCGCGCCCGTCGGGACCGCCGCGCCGGGAACACTGGACTACTTCCTGGTCGAGCGCTACGTGCTCTTCGCGCAGCGCGGCCACCACATCCTGCGCGCCCGGGTGCGGCACCAGCCCTACCCGCTCTGCGGCGCGACCGTGCCCTCGCTGCGCGAGACCCTGTTCGCGCACGCCGGCCTGCCGTCGCTCGCGCACCCGCCACCGCTCGCCCACTTCTCGCCGGGCGTCGACGTCGACATCTTCTGGCGCGCGCGCACCGGATAGATCGGGTTGGGCTGGAGTCGGCACCTTCGGTGGGTTGGCCCCTCGTGCGTTCAGTCGAAGGTTGGCCTTCGCAACGCCGACCTGTCCGAGCCGGACATCCTGGAGGGGATGCGCATCTGCGATCCGACCTGCGGCTCCGGCGGCATGCCGGAGTTGCTGTTTATCATGATAAGTAGCAGGATAGTCGCAGGCGATGCCTACCTCCTATCACCCCCGTCTGCTGGACCTCGGCCGGTTGGCGGCGCGGAAGTCTGTCTTCCTGTTCGGCCCGCGCCAGACGGGGAAGACGGCGCTCATTCGCCACGCGCTCCCAAAGGCCAAGGTCTTCGACCTCCTCGACGGCGACGTCTTCCTTACTTTCAGTCGGCGCCCGGCCCAGCTCGCCGAGGAGATCGGGCCGGGAGACCAGATCGTCGTCCTCGACGAGATCCAAAAGCTGCCGGTGCTGCTGGACGAGGTCCACCGCCTGGTCGAGTCGCGCGGGATCCGTTTCGTCCTGACGGGGTCGAGCGCGCGCAAGCTCCGGCGCGGCGGGGTGAACTTGCTCGGGGGGCGGGCGGTGACTCGCACGCTGCACCCGTTCGTCTACCGCGAGCTCGGCGACGAGCTCTCGCTGGTCAAGGCGCTCGACCGAGGACTCATCCCGGCGATTTACTTTTCGGACGACGCCCGCGACGATCTACGCGCGTATGCCGGCAATTATCTCAAGGAGGAGATCGCGGCGGAGGCGCTGACGCGCAACGTGCCCGCGTTCAGCCGATTCCTCGAGGTGGCCGCGCTGTGTAACGGGAACATGTTGAACTTTTCGCAGGTGGCGAGCGACGCGCAGGTGCCGATGAGCACCGTGCGGGAGTACTTCCACATTCTGGAGGACACCTTGCTGGCGCGGATGCTGCCCGCCTGGACGAGGAGCGCGAAGCGGAAGGCCATCGGCACCGCCAAGTACTACTTCTTCGACGTCGGCGTAGCCCGTCACCTGCAGCATCGAAGGGGCCTCTCGGCGCGGTCCCCAGAGTTCGGGGAGGCCTTCGAGACCTACATGTTTCACGAGCTCTCGAGCTGGATCGATTATACCGAGCCGGTGCCGCTGGCCTACTGGCGGTCCACCTCGAACTTCGAAGTGGATTTCGTGCTCGGCGACCAGACCGCCATCGAGGTGAAGGCCAAGAGTCCCGTGGCCGAGCGGGACCTGCGGGGACTGCGGGCGCTGCGCGAGGAGGGTCTGCTCAAACACCACGTCATGGTGTGTCTCGAGACGCGGCCCCGGCGCGTCGACGGCATCGAAATCCTGCCTTGGAAGGACTTTCTGGATCGATTGTGGGAGGGGGATTTCGTCTCGTGACCCCACCTGGCAAAGGCTGGAACGAGGAGAGCCTCTCCGAGCGGCGCCCGCGTCACTTCCGCGAGCCACCCTCCCGCTTGTTCGTGAAGCGCGCGTTGCCGAGGCCGGTGCCGATCGTCAGCACGCCCCAGTGATCGACGTCCTGCACATAGGCCAGGTCGCTGAGGCCGTGAACCACGGCGTCGTTGTGCAGCACGACCAAGGTGTCATGTCCGTCGACCTTCGGGATGAGGCCGCGCAGCTCCTCGGGCAGGTTGAATCGGCTGCTCTCCCAGTTGCCGGGCAGGTTCTGGCCGCCCCGCTCGATCCGGCCGTCGCTGGCGATGATGCCGGGGCAGCCCACGCCGATGAAGGGAGCCAGCTTCACCTGGTTTTTCCCGGCGCGCTTGATCAGCCGCTCGAGCATGGCGCCGATGCGTTCGACCGCCTCCTTGCGTGAGGGCTTGGTCTTTTCGTCGGCGTAGCGCCACAACTCCAGCTCGTCGACCGTCCCGCGCGCGATCTCGCCGTTGCCGTCGTCGTCCTTTTCGGCGCTCTTCTTGGTTCCCTTCCAGGGGCGCAACTCGACCAGACCGGCTCGCAAGTTGGACCCGCCGATGTCGACGGCTAAAATCGCGTCGTGCCCCTCCAGCATCCAGGCGGGGGCCAGGTGGATCGCGCCCAGCAGGCCCGCTTCGTCCGGGTGGTTGTGAACGGGCACGAGGTCGATCTTGTGGCCCGCCTCCTTCAACAGCACGGAGGTGCGGCCGATCGCCAGCTCGCCCACCCGGCTGGATCGCAGCCCGCCGCCCACCACGATGCGCTGCGTGTCGCGCCATGCCTTCACCTTCAGAAACCGCGTGATGACCGTCGATAGCTCGGTCGCGAACTCCTCGATGGCGCCGTGAATGACGCCGGCCGCTTCGGGCTCGCCGTCGACCAGCAGCTTGTCCATCTTCTTCTTGGGCAGCTCCTCGGTGGGTGTGTCTCCCAGGGGGTCTTCGTCGGTGGCTTCGCGGATCCGGTCCCGAGACTCGTCCAGGATGGCGCGGAACGCCCGATTGCTGGCGCGGTCACCGATGAAGCCGTCGCCGTCGCGCAGTTCGGCGTTGTAGGCGTCCACGGTGACCACCTGCAGCTCCGAGGAGCCATGCGCGATGGATATGGGGGCGGCGACGGGGGTGCTCACGACTTCAATATGGTCACGCCCCGGCGTCCTCGGGCCGAACACGTAGCCTGTCGCCCGCACATTGTCGCGCAAGTGCGTCGCAAGTACGTGGGAAGACCGCAGCTCAGCCTTTCCGGTCGGCGCGTCGACGACTACGACAGCCGCTCGAGCAGCGGCGGGATCTCGGGCAGCAGCTCGCGGGCCAGGTAGCCATGGTGGCCGACCCGGCGGGCCAGCGCGTCGCCGGCGCGCGCGTGCAAATAGACGCCCCAGATCGCGGCGCGCAGCGGGTCGGCGCCCCGCGCGCACAGCCCGGCGACCACGCCCGACAGCGCGTCGCCCGAGCCGGAGGTGCCAAGGCCGCTGTTCCCGGCCGTGTTGTGAAAGGCGGTCCCATCCGGGGCGGCGATGATCGTGACGGCACCCTTGAGCACGACCACGGCGCCCAGGCGGGTGGCGGCCTGCCGCGCGACGTCCAGCGGCGCGGCCTGCACGTCGTCCTTCGAAATGCCCCACAGCATCGCCATCTCGCCCGCGTGCGGGGTCAGCACGACGCGATTGCGCGCCGACCGCGCGATCGGCCGGCGATCGCCGAACGCCGCCAGCGGCGCGGCGTCGACGATCAGCGGCGGTCCGCCGGCGTCGCGCAAGCAGCGCCGCACCAGATCGACGCCCGCCCGCTGGTCCATCATCCCCGGCCCGACCAGCAGCGCGTCGCAGGCGCGGGCCTCGTGGCGAATGGCCGTGCAGGCGCGGGGGGCCAGCTCGCCGGTGCGGGCGTGGGGAAGGCCGATCACGCGCGCTTCGGGCACGGCCACGGCGACCCAGGGCGCCACGCGGCGGCCGGTGGCGATCTGCAGCTTGCCCGCGCCGGCGCGCAGGGCCGCCGTCGCCGCCAGGATGACGGCGCCCGGGATCTGGTCCGACCCACCAACGACCAGGACACAGCCGCGGCCCTCCTTGCCCTGGTCGCCGTCGACGGCCGGCAGGGGCAGGCAATGCAGGACGGCCGGGGTGATCAGGGTCGACCGACCGGCTCGCGTCGCGGCGCTTTCAGCGCGCCGCCGCCGGCGCATCGGTCTCCTCGGTGACGGGCGCGCCGGCCTGCTCCAGCGGCGCCACGAAGTTGTAAGCGCGCAGGAGCATGCGGTCCCCCGCTGGTGTCCGCTCGTAGGCCGTGATTCCGCAGTTGGGAACGTCGCCCTGGCGGTCGATTTGCAGGATCTGCGCCTCGGTCATGCGCTCCAGCAGATACCGAAAGCAGAGCACGATGACCTGATGGGCGACGATCAGGACGCGTTCGTCACCGCCGGCCACGCGCAGGTCGTTGACCCAAAGCCGCAATCGCAGCAGCACGTCGCACCAGCTCTCGCCAGACGGCGGCCGGTAATAGAACTTGCCGAGGCGGGCGCGCAGCTCTGCCTCGGCGGGGTAGCGCGCGCTGATTCCCTGCCTGGTCAACCGGTTCAGCGTCCCCAGCTCGCGCTCGCGCAGGCGCTCGTCGACGACGAAACGATCGGACCCTGGGTCCAGCCTCAGGGCCGCCGCCACGGCACGCGCGGTTTCCACGGCGCGGCAGTAGGGTGAGGCCAGCAATACCGTCGGCCGCTCTGCGGCGGGTTGCTCGGCGAACCAGTCACCCAACGCGCGCGCCTGCCGCCTGCCCAGCGCAGAAAGCGGCACGTCGACGTCCCGGTCGGCGACGTCGATCAGCGCCCGACCGGCGGTCGCTGCCTCGGCGGCGGCGACGTTCCCGGCGCTCTGGCCGTGCCGGACCAGCCACAAGCGGGCGGGCCAGCCCGGCAGGCCAGCGACGACGTTCGGGTTCACGAATGGAACGTAAATCCCGCGCGGGCTCAGTGCATCGTGTGCTTCAGGGTGCTCAGCGAGCGATGCGTCCGCTCCTGCGCGGGCAGCACGTCCTGCTCGACCAGCGCCCGCGACGCCGGATCCAGCTTGTCGAGGTCGCCCTTGTACAGGCGCAACCCGTGGTCTTCGCCCTCTTCCAGCGCCGCGATGGCGGCCTTTTCGCCGAACGCTTTGGCGCCGCCTTCGAACAGCTTGGCGAAGGCGCCCCACGCGCCGGACGTGGTGTCCGGGTTGCCGCCCATCCGGACCACCTGCTCGCGCAGCTTCTGCACGCGCATCTCGTGCGAGCGCCGGCAGTCTTCCAACTGGATCCGGGTCGGGCTGTTGCTCAGCTTCTCCAGCGCCTGTCGGTAGGTTTCGACCGCGGAGATCTCGCCGCGGAGCAGCTCGTTCAATGTGTCGACGGGATTGGTTTGCATCTGCGCCTCCTCCTCATCTGACTTCACCGCCGAAGTTAGGCATCGCTCCCGATGCGGCAACGCCTCAGGGAGCCGGCGCCGGGCCCTTGTGGGCCACGCAACGCCTCTTAACGTGAGGCTGTGGCGCAGGCGTTGAAAATCGCTGCCGTTCCCGACAGCGCCGCCGATCCGGTGGCAGCGGCGCGCGCGGCTGGGCTTCGCCACGTGGACGATACGCGGCCCGGCATTCGGCGGCAGGCCACCGGCAAGAAGATCCGCCAGGGCAAACGGTTCGTGGCGCGGTTCGTCTACCTGGATCCGCACGGGCGGCGCATCGACGATCCGGAGACGGAAGCGCGGATTCGCAAGCTGGCGATCCCGCCGGCCTGGACGGACGTCTGGATCTGCGCCGATCCCAACGGCCACATCCAGGCCACGGGGCGGGACGCGCGCGGGCGCAAGCAGTACCGGTATCACCCGCGCTGGCGCGAAGAGCGGGACAGCACCAAGTACTCGCGGATGATCGCCTTCGGGCAGGCGCTGCCCGACGCTCCGGCGGGGCATCGCGGCCGACCTGCGGCTGCCGGGACTGCCGCGGCGAAAGGTCCTGGCCACGGTGGTGCGCCTGCTGGAGACGACCTTCATGCGCGTCGGCAACGAGGAGTACGCGCGCAGCAACAAATCCTTCGGGCTGACGACGCTGAAGGACCGGCACGTCGACATTCGCCCGTCGGAGGTCCGGTTCCACTTTCGCGGCAAGAGCGGCGTCATGCACGACGTGGCGGTGCATGACCGCGCGGTCGCGCGCATCGTGCGGCGCTGCCGCGACCTGCCGGGCCAGGAGCTGTTTCAGTACCTGGGTGAGGACGGGCAGCCGGCCACCATCGACTCGGCGGACGTGAACGAGTACATCCGCGAGGCGACCGGCCACGACTTCACCGCCAAGGACTTTCGCACCTGGGCCGGCACCGTCCTGGCGGCGCTGGCGCTGCAGGAGGTCGACGCGGCGGCCGAGCTGTTGGCGGGGCGCGGGCGCAGTCGCGCGCACAAAGCCGGGGCGCGCAAGCCGACGCCCCGCGACGTCTCGCGGGCGATCGAAAAGGTCGCGCAGCGGCTGGGAAACACGCCGGCCGTCTGTCGTAAGTGCTACGTGCACCCGGACGTCATCGCCGCGTACCTGGACGGAACGCTGTCGTCGTCCTTCGGGCCGTCGCGTCGAGGTGCCGCTGGCGTCGCGGCGGCCCGGCGCGTTGCGACCCGACGAGGCGGCCGTGCTGGCCCTGCTGCAGCCGCCGCCTGGCCGAAGACAAGCGGGGCGATCGGCTGGAGACCCAGCTTCGCCGCTCGTTGCGGCAGGTCGGCGCGACGGCAAAGGGGGCGAAGGTGGCGCTCGACGGCTTGATCTTCGACTTCGACGGCGTCCTGGTCGACTCGAACGACACGCACGTCCGGGCCTGGCAGCAGTGCATTCCAGCGCTGCGGTTACAACGTCGAGCCGGACCGCATCTTCGTCGAGGTGGGCAAGGGCGGCGACAAGCTGGTCGCCGACATCCTGGGCGAAAGCGCCGAAGACAAGCGCGGCGACGAGCTGCGCGGCGATGAACAAGGAGGCCCTGTTCGAGATCTGGGCGGCCGAGGGGCTGCGGGTCATTCCCGGCGGCCAAGAGCTGCTGGCGGCCCTGCGCGCGCGCGGGATCCGGACCGCGCTGGCGAGCAGCAGCAACAGCCAGCAGATCGAAAAGGCCGAGTCAGCCTCGCGGCGTCGCCTGGCGAAAGCTGTTCGATCAGGTGATCACCGCCAGCGACGTCGAACAGACGAAGCCGTCGCCGGACCTGGTGCACGCCGCCGTGCGCAAGCTGGGGATGTCGCCCGCCCAGTGCGCGATGATCGGCGACACACCCTGGGACGCGCGCGCCGCGACAGCCGCCGGCGTGGTCCTGCTGGGCGTCACCGGCGGCGGCAACCAGCCCGAGGCGCTGCGGGCCGCCGGCGCGCGCGCCGTCTACGCGCGACGTGGCGGCGATCGGGGGCGAGCTGGACGCCGCGCTGCGGATCGCTTCGCCGGGCTCCGCCCACCTGGACGCGGCGCGCGCTGGACCGGTTGCTGCAGGCGGCGCGCAACGCGGCCGGCGGCAAACCAGCCGGCTGCATCGTCGCCGACGGCAACGCGGACCCGATCGCGGCCTTCGGCGGCGCGTGCGACGGCGGCGATCTGGTCCATCCCGCGATCCAGTGCTCTGCGCGTCGCTGACCGAGCAGCTGCGGCGCGCCGGCGGCCGCGACCATCCTGGCCGCGACGCACGAGCCCTGCCCGATGTGCGTCGGCGCCGCCGTCGAGGCCGGCGTCGACCTGCTGCTGTTCGCCCGGGCCGCGCCCGGATGACCACGGCGCCGCGCGCCTGCTGGCGCCCCAGCGGAACCCGCTGGCTGCTGCCGCGAATCGTGCAGTGCGGCTAGGTCCGGGCTAGGCCCGGGCTAGGCCGCCTATCGGGCGGCACGTCGTCGGGCATGGTTCGCTTCGCTCACCGTTGCCTGACGGCAACGCCCTCCTAGCGGCTGCGGCCGTCGAACTTCTGCACGTTCAGCGCGTCGAGGTCGACACCGTCCAGGCAGCGTACGTTGACGGCGATCTGCTCGCCGCCGTCGCGCCCGATCCCGCGAGCGAAGGACTTGATGCCGCACGCGCTGCAGAACAGGTGGTGGATGACGTGCTTGTTGAACTGGTAGTCGGTCAGGACCTCGCCGCCTGATTTGAGCGTGAACTGGTCGGCGGGCACGAACATCAGCAGCGTTCCGGCGCGGCCGCACATCGAGCAATTGCAGGCGATCACCGGCTGCGACAGATCGAGGCGCACGTCGTAGCGCACGCGGCCGCACTGACACCCCCCGCGATGGCATCTAAGGTTTCGCTCATGTGGCGCATGCCTAAGTCCGCCAGCGCGGCGTTGGCAGAGGCCAGGCGGGTCACAGCGGCTGCCGGGCGGCGTCGGTGTGCAGGCGCAGGCCGATGGTCGTGTCGTACGAGGCGGCCCAGCCCAGCGCTTCGCGCTGCGCGCCGAACACCTCGAGGCCGACGTCAAGAACAGCGTGGGCACCAGAGGGACCGACAGCTTGGCCGTTCCACGCAGCTGGTGCTGGCGGGTGTCGGTCGGGTCGACGAAGTCGTAGTTGACGAGCCCCTCGAGCCGCACGGCCAGCGCGCCCCAGGTCGCGATCGCCGTCGGGTCCAGCGTCGCACCAGCCTCGATCACCGCCCGCCAGCCGCCGGCGGCGCCCGGGGCCAGCAGCTCGCTTTGCGCGCCGGCGCCGCCGCGCACCTTCAGCCGCGGCGTCAGCGTCAGCTGAGCGCCGGCCGTCGGCGTGAGCTGCAGGTGGTGGTAGCCGCGCGCCTGGGTCGCGCGTCACCGTCGGGCGCGTGAACTCGGACTCCAGCCAGACGCGCACGTACGGATCGGGGATGGCCGGCTTTGGGAACCGCCGCCAGTCCCGCAGCCCGCGGTAGCTGTAGGTCGCGATGGCCGTGATGAGGTCGACCGATTCGCCCGAGACCGCCGGCATCCCGGCCGGCTGGGTGCGCGTCCAGCCGTACTGCGCGTCGAAGCGCCCGTCCAACTCGTGTCGGGGGTGCCGCAGCTGGGTGACCAGCGTCGCTTCACCCTTGACCGACGTCTGCTGCGCGCGCGTCAGCTGCGGATCGGTGTAGCCGGGGCGCGTTCGAAATGGACGTATCGGCAAAGTCGAATTCGCCGTCGCCCAGCACGACGATCAACGCGCGGTCCACAGGCGGCGCGCCGAAGTCGGTGCTCGCGCTGACGGTCGGGTCGCCGTCGCGTGCGGCGGTCTCGGTGCGCAGAAAATCGGCGACGCTGGCCCGCAGGTCGGGCGCTCCCGGCAGCGGCGCGAACGGCAAGCGCGCGCGGCGGGAAGATGCCGTCTCCGCCGCCGGCGACGAACGCGATCGTGGCGACGCGGTAGGCGCGCGCCTTGTCCAGCGGGCGCCCGTTCACCTTCAGGCCGCCGCCGGTCTTGGTCAGGCCGACGACCGCCAGCTTGGGGTTGCTCAGGGCCGCCCCGATCAGCGATTCGACGACCGGCCCCTGCACGCGCGCGGCGCCGACGACGGCGCCGTAGGGCAGCGCGCGCTCGAGGTCTCCCTCGGTCACGGCACCCGCCAGCGGGAACGGCGCGCGTTTGACGAACGCCCGGTTGAGGAGCGCGATCTCCGCGTGCGCGCGCCGTCGCATCACCTCCAGCACGTAGGTGACGAACTGGTCGCGGGTCAGCTGGCCCCGAACGCCGGCCGGCGCCGCGGCGCGGGCGGCCGCCGCGCAGAAGGCCGCGGCGGTCGCGCTGCAGCCGGGCTTCGACCTCCGGGTCGGGCGTCGTCGCCGGCGCCAGCGTTTCGACCGCCACTTGACCGGCGGTCCAGCGCACGCGCGCGACGCCGGCCGTCCCCACCGGCGAGCCGACCGCCGGCGGCGCGCCCTCCCGCCGCAGGAGCTGGAACGGCCGGCCGGTCTCCTCGTCGGCGAGGCCGGCGCCCAGCAGCAGATCGGGCGCGGGGCCGGTCGCCAGCTGCCGGACCAGCGCGTCCAGCTCGTCCAGCGCGCGCGTGTCGCGCGGACCGTCGGTCAGCACCACGACCTGCGGTCGCGCCTTGCCGACGCAGCCGGGTGACACCCTCACGGATCGCCGCCGCCGGGTCGGTCAGACCCAGTCCGGCCAGACGCCCGGGCGGGATGCCCGGCAGCACCGACGGAGAGATGGTGGCCAGCACGCCGACCGTCTGTCCGCCGCGGTGGATCAGCAGCTCGCGCCGCACCGCCGCGCAGGCCGGGCGGCGTCGCATCGCAGGTCAGATTGGTGGCCAAGAGCGGGAGCCCCGCCGCCGCCAAGCGGGGCAGGAGCGCTGTCCAGCGTGGCGTCGTCCAGCGCCAGCTCGTTGTGTCCGACGGCGATCGCGTCGTAGCGCGACCCGCGAGAACAGCGCGGCCAGCGCATCCGCGTGCGCCGCGCCCGCTCCCAGCAGCGCGGCGCCGAAGGGATCGGGCCCCGCCCAGTTGCCGCCCAGCAAGGTCAGCGCGTCGGGCGCGCTGCGTTCGGGCGCGCCGACAGCGCCGCCACGATCGCCGCCTCGTCCGGCGCGCGGCCCCCGGCTTGCCGCAGCGGGGGGACGCGAAGCGGCCGTCCAGATCGGCGTGAAACAGGATCTCCAGCGTGGGCGGCGGATCCGCCGCGCGGTCCGACGCGCGCGCGGCCGCGAGGGTCGCCGCCGCCGCCAGCAGGGGCCACCATCGCTTGGGCTGCAGGAACACGGGTGCCGAAATCGTGCGCATCCCGCGCGCCGTCGTCCATATGCGAAACCGGTCAGCGCGCGGGCGTCTGCCGATCATGCCCGTCCCAGACGTTCACCTGGCGGGCTGCGGGCGGCGCCTGCTGTCCGGGACGATCTGCAGCAGGTCACGGCAGGCCTTCCCGCCGCTGCCGTCGAACAGCTGATAGCGCGGCTCGAAAAAGCCGGACGTCGCGAAGTCCGCCGGGCTGGTCGACGCGTCGTCGTCGCTGGGATTCACGCGGATCCGTTCGCGCGAGGCAGTCCGGAACACCAGCGACATGAACTGCGAGCAGAACAGGCTGTCGGGCGTCGCGTGCGCTTGCCCCGCTGGCGCTCTGCGCCGCAGGAGGCTCCGCGTCCGCCCCAGCAGGATCCGCAGCCCCAGCTTGATCAGCGCCCAGTAGCGCGTACTTGATCCCCAGCAGCGTCAGGGCCGTGTCGAGCAGCAGCTGCTCGTCGAGGCCGTCGGTGCCGCGCCACTCGCGTCTTCAGCGCCCACCAGTCGACCTTCCCCTGGTACTTGCAGACCATCGTGCTGGCCGGAAGGATCTCGACCCCGCGCAGGTCGGCCTGGAACGCGATGATGCGCTCGCCCCAGCGCGCCAGGATCGCGCAGTGCGAGTAGGGCGAATCCGACAGCTCCTCGATCCAGCCCGAGATCAGCCGGTTGCCGCGGAACAGCAGCAGGTCGCCGGTCCGGATCTCGTGCCGCAGGTCCTGGTAGGTGCGGCCGTCCTCGTGCGGGGGCGGCGCGCCGGACCCGCCAGCGCGGGTGGTGCAGGCCGATGGTGACGCGGTGTCCGCGGCCCGACTTTCCCGGATCCACGGCGCGCAGCCTAACCCGACCCTTCGTATTCGTGAACCCCATTACGACAGTTGGGATCGCTGATGTCTTGACCATCCGTTGACGGCCGCGCTCTGATGGGCCCGGTGAGAGTGCGCAAATTCAAGTGGCTCGGTCTGTCGATGGTTCTCGCCGCCGCCCTGGCGATCACGGGGTCGCGCGCGCGGGGCGACGACCGGAACAAGTGTGGCTGCTACAAGGACGGCGCGGGCGTCTGCTACTGCGACAAGAAAGCCAAGTGCGGCTGCCCCGGCGAGTGCGAGCCCAAAGGCTGTGAAGAGCAGCGCGAGCGCGAGCTGCAAAAAGAGATCGACGCCGAAACCAAGAAGGCCGCGTCGACCCAGAAGAAGCCCAGTGCCGGCGCGACCAGCGACGGCGACGACGAGCGCGGCGCCGACGAGCGGCCGGCCGCGCCCCCGCCGGCCCGCCCGGCCAGCCGCAAGCTGAGCGCGGCCCAGGCCAAGCAGCTCGCGAAGCTCATCGATTTGTTTCTGGCGGATCACCCCGACGCGCGCGGCAAATCAATCGAGGACGTCCGCAGCGATCTGACGCCCTGACGCCCTGACGGCGCGTCCTCGGCGACGGCGGCGTGGTAACGTGGTAGCGCGGATGGCGCAGCACGGCCGGTACAAGATTCAAAGGCGCGTCGCCGACGGCGGGATGGCCGAGATCTTCCTGGCGACCCAGCTCGGTCGCGACGGCTTCCAGAAGCCCGTCATCCTGAAGCGGATCCACAGCACCATCTACGCGGATCCGCAGTTCCGCAACATGTTCATCGACGAGGCCCACATCTCGATGAGCCTGTCGCACAGCAACATCGTCCAGGTGCTGGACCTGGGCGCCAGCGCGGGCCGCTACTTCCTGGTGCTGGAGCTGGTCGACGGCTGGGACCTGGGGCGCGTGCTGCACCGGGCGGCCGCCTGCCGGCGTGCGCCTCCCGCGCGAGCTGTCGCTGCACATCATCGCGGAGGTTTGCCGGGCGCTGGCCTACGCGCACGCCAAGACCGACGGGCAGCGGCCGCTGGGGATCGTCCACCGCGACGTCAGCCCGCACAACGTCCTGCTGTCCGAGCAGGGCGAGGTGAAGCTGACCGACTTCGGCATCGCCAAGGCGATGAACAAGCGCGAGCACACCGGCGTGGGCGTCGTGAAGGGGAAGGTCGCCTTCATGTCGCCCGAGCAGGCGCACGGCAAGCCGATCGACGCGCGGTCGGACCTGTTCTCGCTGGGGACCGTCCTTTATTTGCTGGTCACGCGGACGCGCCCGTTCGAAGGGGGCAGCGAGCTGGAGACGCTGCTGCGCGTGCAAAAGGGCGAGTTCCGCCCGCCCGACGTGGCGGCGCCCGATCTGCACCCGGAGGTGGCGGCGTTGGTCGCGCGCGCCATGCAGCCCGACCCCGACCTGCGCTACCAGACCGCCGACGAGATGCTGGCCGACGTCGAGCGCGTGCTGCGCACCGTCTTCCACCCGGTCGGCCAGAGCGAGCTGAAGAAGTGGCTGGCCGATCTCAGCGCGCGCGACGGGGTGCCCCCGATCAGCCGCGCGGCGGCGCGCGCGACACGCGGCCGGCGGCAACGAGCTGGACGAGCAGGACGTCGTGCTGCTGGACACCGACGCGGACGTGATCGACGGGCAAGAGCCGACGTCGCTGGCGGTCGTGAACGGCGGCGGCGGCGGCAGCCTGACGTCGCGGCCGCGCGTCTCGCGCTCGCGCGTCACCACGCCCGAACCTGCCGGTTCCCGAGGACGCCGAGACCATGTCCGAACGGGGCGGCCCCGGCGAGCTGGCGCTGCCGGTGCCCGACGACGAACGCCCGCCCGGCCGCCGGCGCCGGCGCGGCGGCAGCGGCGTGTCGATCCTGTTCATCGGCGCGCTGCTGGTGGCGGGCGCCTGGTTCGGCGGCAAGTACGCGCGCGTGTTGCTGCACATGGGCGGCACCGAACCGGCCCGCGACCGGCGCCGCCACGGGCGCGCCCGCCGCCGAGCCCGCGTGGCGCCGCCCGCCGACCAGCCCGCCGCGCGCGAGACGACCCGGGCCGGCGAAAGCGCCCGCGCGCGGGAGGCGGCCCGGGCCAAGGAGCGCCGAAAAGCAGGCCGACAAGCAGGCCGGCCCAAGCCCGGCCCGAAACCCCGCCGACACCGCGTCGAAGCGGCCAAGCCGGCGGAAGCGGCGGCGGTGGACGCTGCCGCGGCACGCGGCCGCCGACGGACACCGCGCCGCCCGCCGCGTCATGGGTCCGACACGCCGCCCGCGCGTGAGGCCAGCCCGCGCCGGCGCACGGGTGACAAGCCGATCGATTTCGTCGGGCGCGACATCGCGAACTTGAAGGACAAGATGGCGCCGGACCCGTCGCTGCTGCCGCCGCCGGCCCCCGCCGAGGCGCCGCCGCCCGCACCCGCGCCCACAGCGCCTCCCGCCAGCCCCGACAACCCTGACGACCGCGTCGAGCGGGGCCTGACAGGCCTCGCCCTTGGCTTTCTCCTTTTCCGGGCAGCCGTGTCGATTGAGCAGACACGCGGCACTGACGAAAGGGAGATTCACGATGACGCACGCGAAAGCCTCGAAACGACGGCTCGGATGGTTGGTCTGGTTTTGTGTGGCGCGGTGGTGGGGGCGGCGGGATGTGGCAAGGCCGACGACGGCGAGTTCAACGGCAGCGTGCCGACCTCGGCCACGGTCGCGCTGGAGGTGCCGGCCGCGTCGGCGAACACCGACCGCGGCGGCCAGCGCCGGGGACGTGTCCGTGCAAAGGCGGCGCGCTGCAGGGACAGCTCGCCGGCGATTACGTGCTGACGCGCGACGGTGGTCGGCGTCGTCAACACGGCGACCGCCGCGGTGCTGACGCCTGGTGAAGGACATCACCGACTACCCGCCCACGACCGTCCAGGGCGACACCGCCATCTGGGGCCCGGGCACCGACCCGCTGAGCGCGAACACGTATCGCCTGACGGTGACCAAGGTGGCGCCGCACGTCTTCACGTACAAGCTGGACGGCAAGGGGAAGACCGAACCCGACACGGCGTTCGTGACCGTGCTGTCGGGCACGCACACGCGCGCGCTGGACGCCGCCGGCCACGTCATGAAGGGTTTCGGCAGCGGCGACTTCACGCTGGACTTCGACGCGGCCGACACGCTTCCGCAGCATGACGACAACGTCGGGCAGGTCGCCTTCCAGTATTCGCGGCTCAGCCCGACCGCGACGGTCACCATCGACGTCGCCTTCACGGGCGTGCAGGACCACTGCGATCCGCTGACGTGCAAGACCAGCGGGCAGATCTTCGACGCGGTCTACGCGTACAGCGCGACGCCCGGCAGCGGCGGCGACCTGCAGTACGCCGACGCCAAGAACTACGATCGCGACCAGCAACGCCAACGAGACGCTGTCGATTCACAGCCGCTGGCTGGAGACGGGCGCAGGGCGCACCGACATGCAGCTGACCGGCGGCGACCTGGGCGTGACGGTCGACACGTCCAGCGAATGCTGGGACTCGAATTTCGCTTCGGTCTACAGCTTCGCGTCGTACGATCCCGCCAACGCCATGGTCGACTGGGGCGCGGAAGCGAATTGCGGCGCGTTCCCGGCGGCCGCGTTCGTCACTCTCACGGTGCCGTAGCCACGACTCACCCAGGCCCGGGCCGCCGCATGCGGTCCGGGCGTTCGTTCGTCATGACCCAACCGGTGTTGCAGATCGTCAGCGGCGGGAAGACCGGCCGATTCGCGGGCCGCGCTGCGTGAGCTGTACACGCGGTACGGCGGGTCGGTGTACGGGCGCTGCGCCTACATCCTGGGCGATCGCACGAAGGCGGAGGACGCCATGCAGGACGTGTTCGCCAAAGCGCTGGGCCACTGGGACGACTTCCGAAACGACGCCTCGCCGCTGACCTGGCTGACTCGCATCGCCACCCATCACTGCCTGAACCTGCTGCGCGCCGAGCGGGCTCCCTGGCACCGCCGCTTCGAACGCGAGGCCCGGGCGCGCGGCGAAGGGCAGGGCGGGCCGCAGCTGTTCGAGGACCGCGACGCCGCCCGCAAGCTGCTGGAGAAGCTGGACGTGGAGACGCAACAGGCCGCCATTCACTACTTCGTCGACGAGATGACCCTGGAAGAGGTGGCGGCGGCCATCGGCCGCTCGGTGCCGACGGTGCGCAAGCGGCTGGCGGCCGTGGCGGCGCTGGCGGGCCAAGAGCTGCGCGAAGAAGGGGGCGCGCCGTGAGGCAGGACGGCTCGTCCGGCGATCACGTGGGCGAGCTGGCGTTGCGGCGCCACCGCGCGGGCGAGACGCTGGCCACCGCGTGCCGCCGTCGATCTGCACCTCGCCGCGTTGCGGCGAATGCCGCGGCGCGCCTGCGCGCGCTGGACGACGAGCAGCGCCGCTTCGAGAGCCAGATCTCCTTCGATCGATTCTCGGCCGGCGTCGAGCGGGCGGCGCGCACGCCGGCGGCCGCGGTCGCGCGGGACGTCGCGCGCCTGGATGTACTCGGCGGTCGCGATGGCAGCAGGCGTGGCCATCGTGTTGACGCTGCGGCCGCCAGGCCGATCCGGCGATTCGCGCGTTCCGATCGGTGTGTACAGCGGTCGATCCCAACCCGCGCGGCGATCGCGTGAAAGGCGGCGCCGGCATGACGGTGGTGGTCGCGGGCGCGGCCGGGCAGCGCACCGCGCGCGTCGACGGGGACGAGCCGCTGGCCGCCGGCGAGCGGCTGCGCATCGGCTACCAGCCGGGCGGTCACCGGTACGTGCTGTCGCTGTCGATCGATCAGCGCGGCGCGGTCACGCCGCTTTATCCCGAAGCCGGGCGCCAGCTTGTCGGTGCCCGAAGGTCCCGCCGGGGCGACGCAGCTACCTGCCCGACAGCCTCGAGCTGACCGGCGCCGGCGTCGAACGAATCTTCGTGGTGCTGTCCGACGCGCCGATCGACGTCGAGACCGCGCGCGCCGCCGCCAGGGACGCCTACCAGCGCGCGGGCGGCGACCTGCGGCCAGCGTCGACCCGGTTGGGGCTCGCCGGCGAAGAGCTCACGCGATCGTTCGCCAAACCGTGATGCGGCGGTGGACCACAGCGGCCGGGCTGGTCGCGGCGCTGGTCGTCGGTGCTGGGCGCGGCGCGGCGCGGCGCGCGCGCAGGCGCTGCACCGGTTCGCGGTGGTCGTCGGCAACGACCAGGGTGGCGCCGACACGCGCCCGCTGGTTTACGCAGGCGTCGATGCCGCGAAGGTCTACGACATCTTGACCCGCCTGGGCGGCGTCGAGGCCAGCGACGCCGCGCTGGTCGTCGGCGGCGGCTCCGGGGACGTGCTGGCAGCGCTGGCCAAGGTGGCGCGTCAGGCCGCCGAGGCGGCCCGCCGTGGCGAGCGCACCGCGCTCTTCTTCTATTACTCGGGCCACGCGAAGGACGGCGCGCTGCGCCTCGGCGACACGCGGCTGCCGATCGACACGCTTCGGGCGACGGTCGCCACGGCGCCCGTCGACGTCCGCATCGTGATCCTCGACGCCTGCCGGTCGGGCGTGGTGACCGGCGGTGGGACCCGCACCAAGGGGGCGCGCAAGGCTCCGGCCTTCGCCATCGAATCGGAGAGCCCGCGCGACGCCAAGGGGATGGTGATCCTGACGTCCAGCTCGTCCGACGAGGACTCGCAGGAGTCGGACGCCATCGGCGGCAGCTACTTTTCGCATCACCTGGCCAGCGGCCTGCTGGGCGGCGCCGATCGCTCGGGCGACGGGCGCGTCACGCTGTTCGAGGCGTACGCCTACGCCTACGATCGCACCGTCGCCGACACCGCGGACAGCCTGGCCGGCGCGCAGCACCCGACGTTCAGCTACGACCTGGCGGGCAACGGCGATCTGGTGCTGACGGACGTCGCCACCCGACACGAAGGGATCTACATCCCACGCCAGGCCCCCGGCGGTGTCTACTACCTGGTGGACCGGCAGGGGTTCGTCGCCGCCGAGATCGACAAGGGCGACGGCGCCGACCGCCGCGTGGCGCTGGCGCCCGGCCGCTATCGCGTGAAGCGGCGGCTGTCCGACCGGCTGCGCGTCGGCGAGATCGACGTCGCGCGCGGCGAGCTGGTCACCCTGGAAGAGAACAACCTGCACGACGCGCCCTTCAGCGCCGATCCCGTGAAGGGCGCGCGCGCCGACCTGACGTCGCGCTGGTCGATGGGGGCCGGCCTCGGGCTCCAGGCGGTGTTCGCGGCGCCCGACGGCGCCAGCCTGTTCCCGCCCACGGCGCTGATCGACGTCGACGTCGCGCTGCGCGATTTTCTGCGCCGCGACTGGGTGCTGGGCTTCGACCTGGCCGGCGGCAGCGCGAACGCGCGTCGCGGCGCTGCCGGCGGTGAACGCGCCGTTTCATTTCACGGAGGCGTCGATGGCCGGATCGCTGTCGGTCGAATGGCCGCACCGCTGGTTCACGCCGTTCGTGGGCGGACGGCTGGCGCTGCTGGTGATGAGCCGCCGCTTCGACGGGCGACCAGTTTCCCGAGCAGTTCTTCTCGACGCTTTCGCCCGGCCTGCTGGGCGGCGTGGCCTTTCGCCTGTCGCGGTCGACCAGCGTCGTCGCGCGCGGCCGCTTGCATTACCTTCTGTACAACGTCGACGGCAACCGCTCCCTGGGATACTGGGAGCTCGCGACAACGGTGGCATATGACTTCTAGAACGCTGACCTTGGCTCTGGTCGCCTGCGCGCTGGGCGCGGGCTGCGGCAACTATTCGAACGAGGACCTCGAGTACATGGCCGCGGTGCCGACCTCGACGGAGCTGGCGGTCGAATTGCCGGCGGCCGTGAACACCGTCGTCGAAGCCGAGCTGGCCAAGAAGACCCACGAGGCGATGAGGACGGTGAACGACAGCCTGGTGAACGTGCTGGCCCTGGTGGACGCGGTCCGCGGAACCTCGCCGACCAGCCGAGGCGTCCGACAGTCGCACCTGGGGACCCTTCGACGACGACAAGCACCCCGGGTGGCGGTGGGAGCTGGTCGTGACCCGCGACCCGACGGCGGCGGCCTTCAGCGTATCGGCTGCTGACCGAGAACCCGGCCGCCGCCACGGGCTGGCTGGTGTTCGTTTCGGGCAACTTCGACGCGGCCGGCGGCGCCAAGCAGGGAACGGGGCAGGTGACGGCGGACTTCGGGGCGCTCGCTGCCGGCGCATTCCCGCTGGATCCGGACGCCGCCAAGCTGTCGACGCTGACCATCAGCTACCAGAACTTCGATCTGGCCGGCTCGCCCGTCGAGGTGAGCATGACGATCAACGGCCTGCCAGACGCCGCCAGCGGCGCCGCAACGACGCTGAGCATCGTCTACGAGATCCTGAGCGACCGTTCGGGCGAGATGGCCTTCACGCTCACCGGCAACCTCATCGTCGGACCGGCAACCGAGATCGTGCAGGTGAACAGCCAGTGGCTGGCCTCCGGGGCGGGCGAATCGACCCTGAGGGTGGCGTCCGGGGACGCGGCGGGGCTGACCCAGACCGAGTGTTGGAACAGCGTCTTCGCGGCCACGTTCAACGTGAAGCCCTGGGCGCGGGCTGAGGATCTCGGAACCAGGGACGCCTGCCCGACTTTGCCGCCGCTGGCGCCGCTGACGCCCTGAAGAATGGGGCGCGATCAGCCGATTTACGGAGTTCGTAAACCTGGGGCTGGATTCGAGGTGCGATGTTGTCGTACCATCGACACCTACTCCGCCGGAGAACACGGTTGGCCGAGCATTTCAGGAGAATCGACCCGCGCTACGAACGGCAGCTCGACGTCGAGGTGCTGTTCGAAGGCAAGCAGCAGGTCGCGCGCACCCAAAACATTTCGTTGGGTGGCCTGTACCTGACCGCGGCCGCAGCCCTTCCGATCGGCGCGACGGTTCAGCTTCGTTTCACCCTGCCGACGCAGCCGGAGCCGGTGGAGGTCGCGGGCGACGTTCGTTGGGTGAACAAGCTCGGCGCGGGCGACGAGTCCGGCATCGGCATCCGCTTTCAAGGCCTCCGCGCCCGTGACGTCTGGGCCCTGAACCGCTTCTTCCAGGGCTCCTAGGGCTCCACTCGCTCGGTTCACTTTGCGGGCGGCGGGGGACGGGGAGCTCCTCGTCCTCCGTACCCAAGGGGTTTGAATCGGGCCGCGGAACGACAGAGCCGCGGCCCTCACCTCCGGCCGAGAAGCTCCCCGTCCCCCTCCGCTCGCGCGTTCCACCTCGGCTCCGTTCCGCCAGCTGGCCGACCCGCGCGGAGCGTAACGGTGCTCTTCGATGAGCGAGAGGACGGGGATTTGGTCTGCCGGAGTTGAGGGCCGCGGCTCTGTTGTTCCGCGGCCCGATTCCAACCCCTCGGGTACGGAGGCAGGCCAAATCCCCGTCCTCTCGCCCCCGGCGAAGAGTTGAGTGAGCGGAGCGTCAGCGGAGGGCGTCGGGGAGCAGGGGAGATGGGGGGCCGGCGTAGGTGACCCAGAGCTGGTGGGCGGCGCGGGTCATCGCGACGTGCAGCAGGCGGCGCGCGTCGTCGCCGGTCGCGTAAGAGGCGTCCGTCACCTCGAGCAGGATGACGATGTCGAACTCGAGGCCCTTGGACTGGCGGACGTCGGTCACGTCGATGCCGGCCGTGAACGAGAAGTCCTGGTCGTCGACCAGGCGCAGGTGCGGGACCTCGGCGCGCGCGAGGGCCTCGTAGTAGAGGCGCGCCTGCTCGGGGTGCCGCGCCAGCAGCGCGACCGAGGCTTCCGGCTCGGAGCGCACCAGCTCCTTGAGCGCGTGCGAAAGGAAATCGGCGCACTCGCCCGACGACGAGAACGGGAACGATTCGACGGGCGCGCCGGCGCGCGGCGCGATGGGGCGCACGTCGCCCATCAGTGGCCCCAGCACGTGCTCGGCCGCGTCGACGATCTCGCGCGTCGAACGGTAGCTGACCCGCAGCGGTTCGACCTTCTCGTGGGCGATGTTCAGGAATTCGAGCAGCTCGGCCCAGTTCGAAAAGCCGTGTTCGGGGGCGATGGCCTGGGCCGTGTCGCCCGCCAGCGTCACCGACCGCTGCGACGAGGTGGCGTCCAGCAACACCGACAGCTCCAGCGGCGAAAAGTCCTGCACCTCGTCGACCATCAGGTGTTCGTAGGCCAGGGTGCCCTTCGGATCGCGCTTGTCCCAGCCGGGCAGGCGCCCGCGCTGGCGCTGGTAGATCCGCAGCAGCAGCGCTTCGTCCTCGGCGTCCAGCGCGTAGCGCTCGTCTTCACCGCCGTCGGCGGCGGCGAGGGACGGTCCGCGGCCTGCGCCGCGAAGCCGTTCGCGCTCGACGCACCAGCGGTGGATGTCGTCCAGCTGGCCGGGTGAAAAGACCCCCGGCGCGTGCCGGGCCAGCCCCTCGGCCAGCGCGCCGCGATCCGTCAGCAGGCCCGCCCACTCGGCCAGCACGTCGCGGGTTCGGGCCCGAATGGCGCGGCCGGCGTTTTCGAGCGCGTTCCGGGCCGCGGGATCCAGCGCTGCGTCGCGCACCCAGTGCGCGAACGCCGTGACGCGGCCGTCGACCGGGCCGCTGGTCTTGTCCCAGAACGCCAGGGCATCCGCGGCTTCGGCCCGGCCTTGAAGCTCCGTCTCGAGCCGGCTGCGGCACCAGGCGGCCAGCGCCGCCTGACGGTCGTCGATGATCCGCAGCATCGCGCCGTGCGCCTTGGCGCGCATCACCAGTGGCGGCGTCTCGTCGGTGAGCGGCACGTCCAGGTTCGGAAAGGCAGCCCGGCGCGCGGCCTCGGCCCAGGCGCCGAAGGTCATCACCGGCACGCCGGGGACGTCCAGCGACGGCAGCACGCGCGAGACGTACGCGGCCAGCGCCCGCTGGTAGACGATCACCAGCATCTTGTCGGGGCGGAAGCGGCGCGGCTCGGCGAACGCCAGGTAAGCGATCCGGTGGAGGCCAATGGTGGTCTTGCCGCTGCCGGCGGACCCCTGGATGGCCACCAATCCCGACGCGGGCTGCGTGATGAGCTCGAACTGGCGCGGATCGATCAGCGCCGCGATGGCCGGCAGGTGTCGGTCGGGGCGGCGGCCGCCGTGGTCGTCGAACCCCAGCTTGCCGCGCATGGCCGGCGGCAGCAGCGGTAGGGCCGGCGCGGCCGCGCCCCGGGTCGGAATCAGCTCGGCGGCGGAGCCGTCGCGGGCGATCTGCAGGCGCGCCCGCTGGCTGGCGATCTCGCGCCAGGCGCCGCTGCGCAGGTCGCGCGAGTAGGTCCCCTGGGGGGCCGCCACCCGGCGCAGCTCGCTCTCGACGATGGCGACGGTGCGCCGGGCCAGCACCTCGCCTTCGACCAGCCGGTCACCGAGGCGCTCTTCGTAGGCGTCGCCTTCCTCGTAGCGATAGAAGAGCCGCGAGACCGGGGCGTTGCGCCAGTCGACGATCTGCACGCCGCCGCCCGGCTCGACGAAGCTGCGGGCGCCGATCAGCACGTCGCGCCGCTTCCCGTTTTCTTCGAGGCGCATGTGGCCGAAGTAGGGCGACTTGCGATCGACGGGCGGCGTCTCCCCCTTGCCGCGCTGGCGGGACAGCGCCTCGATCCGGTGCATTTGCTCGAGAATCGACCCCTGGTCTTCTGGCTTGGCCTCGGCCAGCGCGTCGCGCAGCTCGATCAGGGCGCCCGCGTCATCCACCTGGATGCGGCCTTTACGGGGCGCACCGCCGTCCAGCTTGCGCAGGACGACCGACAGAAGCTGCTCTTCTTCACGGACGATCTCGGGCGTCGCCTCAGCCGGCTGCGCTGCCGCCGCCGCGGGCGAATCGGACGCCGGCGCCGGGCTGCCCGGTGCCGCGGGTTGGACGTTCGGGTCGTTCACGAGGTCGGTCAGCATAGTGGCCCAGATGGCCGGTGTCATTCAGGAACGCCGTCGGGGCGTGGCGAGCAAACTTCAGGCGCCGGTCGTCCAGCGGCCGACCCGTTGACAGCCCCCGGGGGGGCGTTGTATCTACATATACGAATCGACGGATGTAACGTGAACCTGGGCCAGTACACCGATGCGCTCGCCTTGCTGGCGGACGAGAGCCGGATGCGCCTTTGCGCCCTGCTGCGCGAAAAGGAGCTGTGCGTCACCGATCTGGTGAAGGTGACCGGCATCCCCCAGTCGCGGGTGTCGACGCACCTCGGGCGGCTCCGGGAGGCGGGCTTCGTGCGCGACCGCCGCAACGGCCCGCAGTCGTTCTACACGCTGGAAGCGCGGTCGCTCCCGGTCGCCGTCCGGGCCTGCCTGGAAGAGGCGGTCGGTTCGGGCGATCCCACCCTCGAGAGCGACCGCAAGCGCCTCAAAGAGCTGGAGACGGAACGCCGCGGTGGCGGGCCCGACGCTCTGTCCGACGACCTGGAACGGGACTACTCGCCGGGGCGGACCTGGCAGTCGCTGGCGGCCGGCATCGCGGCCCTGCTGCAGCTGGGCGACGTCCTGGACGTCGGGTCGGGCGACGGCGCCGCCGCTGCCAGCATCGCCCCCTATTGCCGGTCTTTGACCTGCATCGACGCCAATCCACGTCTGATTCAGGCGGCGCAGGCGCGCCTGGCCCGCCACGACAACGTCCGGGCGCAGGTGGCCGACGCTCACGAGCTTCCGTTCGCGGATGCGACTTTCGATGCCGTGGTGGTCTTCCACACCCTGACCTATGCCGAGCGGCCGCAGCGGGTTCTGGCCGAGTGCGCGCGCGTCGTGCGCCCCGGCGGCCGCCTGGTGGTGCTCTGCCTCGACGAACACCACCAGTTGGAGGTGACCTCCCGGTATGGGGAACGCCACCCGGGCTTTTCGCCGCGGACCGTGCGCGGCATGCTGGCGCGCGCCGGGCTGACCGTGCTGTCGGCCAAGGTCGCTTCGCGCGAGATCAGGCGGCCCCACCTGCAAGTGGTCCTGGCCGTCGCCCAGAAGAACGCCGCGTCCTGAGAGCTCCATGAAACACCCACACCACGACCACCCGCTGACCCAGCTCCTGTCCAAGCGCATCGCCATCATCGACGGCGCGATGGGGACGACCATCCGCACTTACGACATGAAGGAGTCCGACATCCGGGGCCAGCGGTTCAAGGACGCCGGCAAGGACCTGCTGAACAACGGCGATCTGTTTTCGCTGACCCAGCCCAAGATGATCGGCGACATCCACCGGCGGTTTCTGGAGGCCGGCGCCGACATCATCGAGACGAACACCTTCGGCGCCACGTCGATCGCCCAAAGCGAGTTCTTCGTCGAGGATCCGCGTGAGCGCGGCGGCCGGAAGGATCCGGCCTTCTATCAGAAGATCGTCGAGGACCCCTTCCTGCAGGGGCTGGCCTGGGAGATCAACGAGCAGTCGGCGCGGCAGTGCCGCGAATGGGCCGACCGCGTGGCCAACGCCGACGGCAAGCAGCGGTTCGTGGCCGGCGCCATCGGGCCGCTGACCGTGTCGCTGACGAACTCCCCCGACGCCGACGACCCGGGCTTCCGGGTGGTCACCTTCGATCAGGTCAAGGCGGCGTACGCCGAACAGACCCGGGCGCTGATCGCGGGCGGCGTGGACGTCTTGCTGGTCGAAACGATCTTCGACTCGCTGAACGCCAAGGCGGCGCTGGTCGCGATTCAAGAGGTGTTCGAGCAGGACGGCAAGTCGCTGCCCATCATGATCTCGGCGGCGGTCGGCAGGGGCGGCGAGACGATGATCTCGGCGCAAACCGTGGAGGCGCTCTGGAACGCGGTCGAGCACGTCCAGCCTCTCAGCGTGGGGCTCAACTGCTCGCTGGGGCCGGACCTCATGTACCCGTTTCTCGAGGAGCTGGCGGTCAAATCGAAGGCCGCCATCTCGTGCTATCCGAACGCCGGGCTGCCGAACCCGCTGTCAGCGACGGGCTTCGACCTGGAGCCGGCGGACATGGGCCGCTACCTCGGCCAGTTCGCCGACGCGGGGCTCATCAACATCGCCGGCGGCTGCTGCGGCAACACGCCCGAGCACATCGCCGCCATTGCGCGCGCCTTGGCAAATCGCCCGGCCAGACATTCGATCGAGCCGCCACCTCCCGCGCCCAGCGAGCCGCAACGGCCGCTTCGCCTCTCGGGGTCACAGCCGTTCACGCAGCAGATCGGGTCGTTCCTGATGATCGGCGAGCGCACCAACGTGGCCGGCTCGCCCAAGTTCGCCAAGCTGATCAAGGAAGGGCAATACGAAGAGGCGGTCGCCATCGCGCGCCAGCAGGTCGAAAACGGCGCCAACGTCATCGACATCTGCATGGACGAGGGGATGATCGACGGCGTCGCGGCGATGTCGCGCTTCGTCGCGCTCTTGGCCAGCGAGCCCGAGGTCGCCAAGGTCCCGTTCATGATCGACTCCTCGAAGTGGGAGGTGATCGAGGCGGGCCTACGGGGGCTGCAGGGCAAGGGGATCGTCAACTCGATCTCGCTGAAGGAAGGCGAGGAGAAGTTCCGGCAGAACGCGCGCACGGTGTTGCGATTCGGCGCCGCCGTGGTCGTCATGGCCTTCGACGAGCAGGGGCAGGCTGCGTCTTACGCCGAGAAGACTCGGATCTGCGAGCGCGCCTATCGGATCTTGGTCGACGAGGTGGGCTTCCCGCCCGAGGACATCATCTTCGACCCCAACGTCCTGACCGTCGCCACCGGCATCGAAGAGCACAACAACTACGCGGTCGACTTCATCGAGGCGACGCGCTGGATCAAAGCCAACCTGCCGCACGCCAAGGTGTCGGGCGGCATCTCGAACATCTCGTTCAGCTTCCGGGGAAACAACCGCGTGCGCGAGGCGATGCACGCCGCCTTCCTGTATCACGCCATTCGCGCCGGCCTGGACATGGGGATTGTCAACGCCGGCATGCTGGAGGTCTACGAAGAGATCGACCCCACGCTGCTCGCGCTGATCGAGGACGTGCTGCTCAACCGGCGTCCCGACGCGACCGAGCGGCTGGTCGATTTCGGCGAGAAGCTGAAGGCGGAGGCGGCCGGCCCGGCGGCGGCCAAGCAGGAAGACGAATGGCGGCGCGCGCCCGTGGAAGAGCGGCTGTCGCACGCGCTGGTCAAGGGGATCGACGCGTACATCGAAGTGGATACCGAGGAGGCGCGGCAACAGTTCGAGCGTCCGCTGTCGGTCATCGAAGGGCCGCTCATGGCGGGGATGAGCGTGGTCGGCGATCTGTTCGGGGCGGGGAAGATGTTCCTGCCCCAGGTGGTGAAGTCGGCGCGCGTGATGAAGAAGGCGGTCGCCTATCTGATGCCGTACATGGAGGCCGAGAAGGCGGCGCGCGCGGCGGCCGGCGAGGCGGTGCGCACGCAGGGCAAGATCGTGCTGGCCACCGTCAAGGGAGACGTCCACGACATCGGCAAGAACATCGTCGGCGTGGTGCTGGCCTGCAACAACTTCGAGGTCATCGACATGGGGGTCATGGTCTCGTGCGAGAAGATCCTGGAGCGCGCCAAGGCCGAGAAGGCGGACCTGATCGGGTTGTCGGGGCTGATCACGCCGTCCTTGGACGAGATGGCGCACGTCGCGCGCGAGATGGAGCGGCAGGGTTTCAAGCTGCCGCTGCTCATCGGCGGCGCGACGACCAGCCGCGCCCACACGGCCGTCAAGATCGCGCCCGCTTACAGCGAGCCGGTGGTGCACGTGCTGGACGCCAGCCGCGCCGTGCCGGTCACGACCAGCCTGCTCAGCCCGGAGAACAAGCCGGCCTTCGTCGCCCAGCACCGCGCCGACTACGAAAATCTGCGGCGCATCCACGGAACGCCGCGGACCAAGCTGGTGTCGCTGGAGACGGCGCGCAAGCATCGCACCCCGATGGAATGGCGCGCCGAAGACCTGCCGGCGCCGGCGTTCGTGGGCGCGCGCGTCCTGGAGGACGTCCCGCTGGAGACGCTGCGACCGTTCATCGACTGGACGCCGTTCTTCCACACCTGGGAGCTGAAGGGCGTCTTTCCGCGAATTCTCGAGCACGAGAAGTATGGCGAGCAGGCCCGGCAGATCTTCGCCGAGGGGAACGCGCTCCTCGACAAGATGGTGAGCGAGCGGCTGATCCGGGCGCGCGGCGTCTACGGGTTCTTCCGGGCCAACGCGGTCGGCGACGACGTCGAGCTGTACGGGGCCGACGGCCAGCGGCTGACCCGCTTTCACTTTCTGCGACAGCAGGCGGCCAAGGATGACGGCGAGCCGTCGCGCTGCCTGGCCGACTTCGTGGCGCCCAAGGAGACGGGCCTGGCCGACCACATCGGCGGGTTCGCGGTGACGACCGGGATTGGCCTGCGCGAGGTGTGCGACAAGTTCCGCGCCGCGAACGACGACTACAACGCGATCATGGCCGAGGCGCTGGCTGACCGTCTGGCGGAGGCGTTCGCCGAGTACTTGCACAAGCGCGCCCGCGAAGATTGGGGCTACGGCCGCGACGAGAAGCTCACGAACGAGGAGCTCATTCACGAAAAGTACCGCGGCATCCGCCCGGCGGCCGGCTACCCGGCCTGCCCCGATCACACCGAGAAGGGGACCCTCTGGAACCTGCTGGACGTGAAGCGCGCCGCCGGCATCGAGCTGACGGAGTCGTTCGCGATGTGGCCCGGGTCCAGCGTGAGCGGCCTTTACTTCGCCCACCCGGCTGCGCGCTACTTCACCGTCGGCAAGATCGGTCGTGACCAGGTCGCCGACTACCACGACCGCAAGGGGATGACGATCGAGGAGGTCGAGCGCTGGTTGGGCCCGAACCTGGGCTACGACCCCGCGGCGCAGGCCGCGGAGCGCGCGGCCTAAAAGCAATGCCGTTCACTTTGGGGCTTGACGCGGCTCCGCTCACTCAACTCTTCGGCGGGGGCGAGAGGACGGGGATTTGGTCGGCCTCCGTACCCGAGGGGTTGGAATCGGGCGGCGGAACGACAGAGCCGCCGCCCTCAACTTCGGCCGACCAAATCCCCGTCCTCTCGCTCGCCGAAGAGCGGCGCTACGCTCCGCGCGAAAGTCGGCTCGGCAGAGAGCTGGCGGAGCGGAGCCGAGGTGGAACGCGCGAGCGGAGGGGGACGGGGAGCTTCTCGGCCGGAGGTGAGGGCCGCGGCTCTGTTGTTCCGCGGCCCGATTCCAACACCTTGGGTACGGAGGCCGAGGAGCTCCCCGTCCCCCTCCGCCCGCAAAGTGAACCGAGCGAGTGGAGCCCGACTGCACCGGCCGTAAGCGAACGGCATTGGGCCTAGAGGGCGTCGGGCGTCTGGCGTCTGGCGTCGGGCCTGGTCTGAGTCGCCTTCCCGAGGTCCGATGCCCGAGGTCAGAGGCCCTGTACGGCCGCGCCGAACAAAGTCTTGTGCGTCGCGCTCGTGATCGTTACGTCCACGAGTTTGCCTGGGCCGACGCCCGGCGCCGCGGGAACGATCACGGGGCGAAACGTCTCCGTCCGCCCCATCAGCTGGCTGGGGTCGCGCTTGGCCGTGTGCTCGATGAGGACGCGGTCGCGCCGGCCGACCTGCGCGCCCATGATCTCGCCCGTGATGCGCTGCTGAAGCGCGATGACCTCGGCCAGCCGCCGCTGTTTGACGTCGGCTGGGACGGTGTCCGGCATCTTGCGCGCGGCGGTGGTCCCCTCGCGCTCTGAGTAGGCGAACGTGAAGGCGCTCTCGAAGCGCAGCTCTTCTTGCGCCCGCAGCGTCGCCGCGTGCTCGTCCTCGGTCTCGTCGCAGAAGCCGACCAGGATGTCGGTGGTGATGGCGATCGACGGCATCGCCGCGCGGAGCTTGTCGACCAGCGACACGAACGTCGCGTACGTGTACCCGCGGCGCATGCGATCCAGCACCGTGTCGGCCGCGCTCTGCAGCGGCAGGTGGACGTGCTTGGCTATGTTCGGCGTTTCGGCCATGGCCGCGATGACCTGGTCCGAAAAGTCCAGCGGGTAGGGGGACGTGAAACGGAGCCGCTCGACGCCGTCGACGGCGGCGACCGCGCGCAGCAGCTCGGCGAAGCCGACGTCCTCGTAGCGATAGGAGTTCACGGTCTGGCCGAGCAGCTGCAGCTCCTTGCAGCCGCTGTCGACCAGCGCGCGCGCCTGCCGCAGCACCTCGCGCGGGGCGACGCCGCGCTCGCGCCCACGCGTATAGGGGACCACGCAGAAGGTGCAGAACTTGTCGCAGCCGCGCTGGATCGTCACCCGACCGACCACGCCGGCCGATTCGGCGTCGCCGAGCGCGATCCCGTCGATGCCGTCGTAGGTCTCGGCGCGATCGAGCTTGATGTCCGTGACCGGCTGCCCGGCGCGCGCGCTGTCGACGTGGTCCAGGAGCCGCCGGTATCCATCGGGCCCGATCACCAGATCGACGCCCGACACGCGGTCGCGGATCTTGTCCTTGAGGTGCTCGGCCATGCAGCCGGTGATCCCCAGGACCGTGTCCGGGCGCGCCTTGAGATGGGCCA
This sequence comes from uncultured Pseudomonadota bacterium, assembly GCA_963737345.1. Classification (GTDB taxonomy): domain Bacteria; phylum Myxococcota_A; class Polyangia; order Fen-1088; family Fen-1088; genus JADGRB01. Next base: position 536,624 of record CAVTSM010000005.1, read on the forward strand.
GGATGCTGGCCCGCGCGAAGACCCGCTCTTCCGCCTTTTCCCGCACGGCGCAGGTGTTGATGAGGATCAGGTCGGCGCGCGCCGGGTCTTCGGTGCGCCCATAGCCGGCGCGCTGGAGCATCCCCAGCACCATGTCCGTGTCGGCCACGTTCATCTGGCAGCCGTAGGTCTCGACGTACGCCAGGCGCGTCGCGGGCGGCCGGGGACCAGGGGTCGGGTCCTGGTGCGGGGCGGGCGCGGCGCGGCGCAACTGGACGAGATCGCTCACGGCGGATGTATAACCCGCGCATGCACCGGACGGGAGCCGCAGCGGTCCTTTTCGCGATTTCCACCTGGGCGGTCGCCGCGCGCGCCGAGGCGCCCTGGGTCTGGCGTGGCCTGGTCGTGCCGCACGGCCAGGTGGCCCTGGACATCGGCGGCGGCCTCGGCCACATCCCCGACCCGAACGGCGGCAGCGGGTTCGGCCTGAACCTCGAGCTGAAGGCCGGCGTGGGGCCCGGGCTGGAGCTGGGGATCCGGACCGGCATCCGCGTCGACGACATTGGCCGCGCGACCCAGGCCGACCGATACGGCCGCCCGTTCGACACCGAGACCTACGGCACGAACGGGGACACCGTCGCCAACCCCGAGCTGCACCTCAAATGGGTCGTCGCGCGCGGCCGGGCCGGCGAGCTCGGGCTGGAGCTGGCGGCCTACCTGCCCATCGAGGACCGGTCGCACTTCGGCATGATGTTCGCGCTGCCGGTCGCCCTGCACGCCAGCAGCCTGCGCGTGGACACCGGGGTCTACGTGCCGATCCTCTTTTACGAGCCCACCGTCACGATCGTCAGCGTCCCGATCCAGGTCTGGATCCAGGCGACGCGCACGTTCTGGCTGGGTCCCGTGTTCGGCCTCCGCTTCATTCATCAGGGCGGCCGGGAAGACGAGGCTTTCCCGTTCGGATTCGGCATCGGCAACGCGATCAGCCCCGACGCCGATCTGCGCGCCTGGTTCCTGTTCCCGGACATCAGCGAAGACCACGCGGCGCGCACCTTCGGAGCGGGCCTGGCATTCGAGCTGCGGTTCGGCTGAGTCGGCGCTACCCGGGCTTGAGATACAGCGCCGCCAGCGGGGGCAGCGTCAGTCTCACCGAGGCCGGCCGCGCGTGGAACGCGTGCTCGTCGGCGGCGACCGCGCCCAGGTTTCCCAGACCGCTGCCGCCGAAGGCGGTGGCGTCGGTGTTCAGCAGCTCACGCCAGGTTCCACCGAACGGCACGCCGACCCGGTAGTCGTGGCGGGGCAGCGGCGTGCAGTTGACCACCACCAGCACCACGTCGCGGGCGTCGCGCCCCTTGCGCAGGAACGAGAACACGCTGTTGTCGTCGTCGCTGGCGTCGACCCACTCGAACCCGTTCACGCCGGCGTCGTAGACGTGCAGCGCGCCCTCGGCCTTGTAGAGGCGGTTGAGCTCCATGATCAGCGTCATCAGCTCGACGTGCAGCGGGTTGTCGCCCAGCAGGTGCCAGTCGACGCTGCGGTCGTGCGCCCACTCGTCGTATTGGCCGATCTCGGCCCCTTGGAAAAGCAGCTTCTTCCCCGGCTGCGCCCACATCATCGCGTACAGCAGCCGCAGGTTCGCGAAGCGCTGCCACAGATCGCCGTGCATCTTCTGAAGCAGCGACCGCTTGCCGTGCACGACCTCGTCGTGTGACAGCGGCAGGACGTAGTTCTCGCTCCAGAAGTACATCCCGCGAAAAGTGATGCGCTGGTGGTGGTGGCGGCGGCCGATCGGGTCGCCGGCGAAGTAGGCCAGCGTGTCGTGCATCCAGCCCATGTCCCACTTGAGGCCGAACCCCAGCCCGCCCGTGTACGTGGGGCGCGACACCCCCGGCCACGAGGTCGACTCTTCGGCGATGGTCTGGGTGTCGGGGTGCTCGCGGTACACCGACGCGTTGAACACGCGCAGAAAATCGATGGCTTCGACGTTCTCGTTGCCGCCGTACGCATTGGCGACCCACTCGCCGTGGCGGCGCCCGTAGTCCAGGTAAAGCATCGAGGCCACCGCGTCGACGCGCAACCCGTCGATGTGGTAGCGGTCCAGCCAGAAGGTCGCGTTCGACAGCAGGAAGCTCCGCACCTCGTTGCGCCCGTAGTTGAAAATCGCGCTGCCCCACTCGGCGTGCAGCCCCTGGCGCGGGTCGGCGTGCTCGTAAAGGTGCGTGCCGTCGAAGTACATCAGGCCGTGCTCGTCGGTCGGAAAGTGCGCCGGCGTCCAGTCGAGGATCACGCCTATGCCCTCGTGGTGCAGGTGATCGATCAAGAACATGAAGTCCTGCGGCGTCCCGTAGCGCGCGGTCGGCGCGTAGAAACCCGTCACCTGGTAACCCCACGACGGGTAGAACGGGTGCTCGGCGATCGGCAGCAGCTCGACGTGGGTGAAGCCGCAGCGGCGCACGTGCGCGGCCAGCTTGGGGGCGATCTCGCGGTAGCTCAGCCAGCGGTTCTGCTCCTCGGGGACGCGCATCCACGACCCGAGGTGCACCTCGTAAATCGACACCGGCGCGTCCAGCGCGTTGCGCGCGCGCCGGCCGGCCATCCAAGCGGCGTCGGCCCAGTCGTAGTCCAGGTCCCAGACGATCGAGGCGGTCGCCGGCGGAAGCTCGCTTCGAAAGGCGTACGGATCGGCCTTGTCGACGCGGTAGCCATCGCCGGGGCCGCCGGCATGAGGGCGCGCTTCGATCCGGTACTTGTAGTGAGCTCCCTTGGTCACGCCGGCGACGAAGCCGGCCCAGATGCCGGAATCGCCGACGCGCGCGAGCGGCGACGGCGCGGTTCCCCACCCCTCGAAGTCGCCGATCACGGAGACGCGCGCGGCGTTGGGGGCCCAGACCGCAAAGGCCACGCCCAGGCGGCCGGCTTCGGTCGTCAGGTGCGCCCCCAGCCGTTCGTACACCCGGGCGTGGGTACCCTCGGCGAACAGGTGAAGGTCGACGTCGCCGAGACCGGGCATCGTCCGATGGTAACCGCCTTTACGTTTGCCGTCGCGGCGGGGCCTTTTGACTCGGGTGCCGCGCTGGCCTTACTGTCAAATGCGTATGGATAAACGTCGGGGCGTCTTGCTTGGCCTGGTGATCGCGGTGCTGCTGGGGCTCTCCGGGGTGGCGCACGCCGACCACGCCACCGAGATGAAGGCGCGCGAAGACTTCGCCGCCGGTCGCTACGACGACGCGCTGGAGCGGTTCGCCAAGCTCTACGCGGAGACCCTGAACCCGGTCTACCTGCGCAACATCGGACGCTGCCAGCAGAAGCTGCGCCACCCGGACAAGGCCATCGACGCCTTCAAGGACTACCTCGTCAAGGGGAAGAAGCTCTCGACCGAAGAGCGCGCCGAGATCAACGGCTACATCAAAGAGATGGAGGCGCTGCGCGACGAGCAGGCGCGGCAGCAACAGGCGGCAGCGCCAGTCAATCCGGCGCCGCCCAGCCCCGCGCCGGTGCAGCCGCTTCCGCCTCAAGGCGGTGAGGGTTCCGGCGCGTACGGCACGGTGCCTGCGGCCGAACCGTACGGGGCCAATGGCCAGCAGCCGGGCGCGGCGCTGGTCACGCAGCCGGGCGCGCCGGCCGAAGCCGACTCGTCACCTTTCTACACGCGCTGGTGGTTCTGGACGATCGTCGGCGCTGCCGTCGTGGGCGGCGTCGTGGCCGCCGTCGTGCTCAGCAGCGGCACCGACAAGCCGCCGTGCACCGCGCCGGGCGTCATCGGCCTGGTCTGCCAGTGACCGCGCGGCGGGCCCTGAGGGTCGCCCTGCTGGCGGCGGCGAGCGTCGGGGCGGGATTCGCCGGCTGCAAGGAAAAGGAGTCGCTGGTCATCGTGACCCTGACGACGGCCGCGGGCGATCCGACGCTCGACACCGCCACGATCAGCGTCGGCACCAAGTCCCAGAGCTTCTCGCTGCGCCCGGCCGGCATCCCGGCGGTGGGCGTCAGCTTCGGCGTCTACGTCCCCGCCAGCCTCAAAGGCCCACAAACCATCAGCGTCGTTGCCTCGCCGGCTCAGGCGGGCAACTGCAACGGCCAAACCGGCAGCGGCAGCGTGGACATCGCCGCGGTGGGCGAAACTTACGGGCCGGTCCTGATTCCCTTGTCGCCCAGCACCGCGGCTTGCCCCGGCACCGGCGGCACGAACGGCAGCGGCGGCCGTGCCGCGACCGGCGGCACGATCGGGGCCGGCACGGGCGGCAGCGGCGGTCGTGCCGCGACCGGTGGCGCGCCCGGCAGCGGCGGCAGCGGTGTGGCCGGGAGCGGCGGCGGCGTGGCGGGTACCGGCGGCAGCGGCGGTCGTGCCGCGACGGGCGGCGCGCCCGGCACCGGCGGCAGCGCCCCACCGAAGGGCATCTCGGCCTGCTTCGAGTATGACCACTCCGCCATCGGCACCTGCAACGCCAGCTGCAAGGACGGCGCTTCGATCTACGGCGCGGCCTTCTCGCCGAAGAACCCGAACCTGGCGGTGACCAGCGGCACGGACGGCAACACCAAGGTTTGGACCGTCTCCAACAACGGCACGATGACCGCCGAGGGGCACGTGCTGAGCGGCGGCGCTGACGGGCTGGTGAGCTTCTCGCCGGACGGCACCCTGCTGGCGATCGGCTTGGACGGCGGCGTTCAGATCGTCAGCACGTCGACCTGGGCGGTGGTGCGGACCCTGACCGTCGCGAACATCGTTTACGGGGTCAGCTTCACGCCGGACGGAACGCAGATCGTCACGCTGACCACCGACAGCGGCACCACACCGACGACCAGCCACCTTTACCTGCACACCGGCGCGAACATCACAGCGTCGCAGACGGTCGGGCTGACCGCCGGTTGGGCCATGAGCGTCTCACCCTCGACCGTCGCGGGGGCCCTTCCCGTCGCCATTGCGACGACCACCGGCTCGGTCCTGGTCTACAACTTGACCGCCGCCGGCTTCGGCGCGCCGGCCACCGTACCCGTCACTTCCGATCAGTCCGCCGTTCAGATGGCGCAGTTCTCTCCCTCCGGCGCCCTGCTGGCGGCCGGCGGCGACGACGGGTATCTGCGGTTCTGGTCGATTCCCCTGACCGGCGCCGCGCAATCGACGACGGTTGGCGTTTACGGAATCACCAACGCGAAGTCCGGGGTGGTGGACGCGGTGGCGTTCTCGCCCGACGGCGGTGAGCTCGCCGTCGGCGCCGGGAGCGCGGGCAGCGTGACGACCTTCGCCACCGGCACCCGCACCCAGGTGGGGATCGAGCAGGACACCTCCTCGGGCGCGGACGTGACGGCACTGGGCTATTCGCCGGACGGCAAATGGATCATCGGCGGCGAGTACTCCTGCGGCTGCGTCTTCATCTGCAAGCACTGACGCCCGCAAGCACTGACGCCCGCAAGCGCTGACGCGGCGCCTCTGGCGCGGCACATCACGAAGTCGTAAGCCTCACCTCTAAAAAACGGCGCCGCATCCGTTTTGTGTGTGTTCACCCACCTCAGCGGGACTATATTTTCTTGACGCATGGGGGGCATTCTGGTTCGTGCCAAATGCGCGTTGGGCGCCTTCGCCCTGGTCGCCGCCGCATCCGGCGGCGCGTCCGCGCACCCGTGGCCGGCGCGCGCGCCCAGCGTCGAACCGACGCCCGCGCACCAGCTGCGGAACCCGGCGACCTGGCCGGCCGAACCCCAAGTCGCGGCGCCCATCGATCCGGCCAAGTTCGGCGCCGCGTACGCTCACCTGTGCGGCGTGGATACGACGTCATCCAAGGGCGCGCTTGCCCTGCAGGTCTTGACGGCGGCCGAGGTGGCGAAGAGCGACCCGTTCACGCTGGCGGCGCTCGGGTACTACCGGTCCAAGTGCGATCCCGATTTCCACAAGGACGGGCGGTACGGCCTGCTCGGCATCGAGCCCTCGATGTACCGCGTGCCGGGGGCGCCGGAGCCGCCCGTCGACCGCAGCCGCCTCACCTCGCGCGTGCTCATGGATCCGGGTCCGAACGTGGCCGCGGGCGCCGCGCTGCTCGAGATGTGGAACGCGCGGCACAAAGAGCTGGACGAGTCGTTCGGCGGGATCGCTCACCGCACGGGGATCTCGCACTTCATCTGGGGTGACACCGTCCGCTCCAGCGGGCAAGAGGATCTGGTGTTGACGGCGCGGCGTCGCATGATCGCCGCTTACCTGGATACGCCAAACGCCACCCGGGAGGCGCCGGTCGGCTTCACGGTCGTGTCGCCGCTGGAGGCGCCGCCGCGCGTGGCCACCAGCGGTCCCGGCGACGAGCGCGACGGGGGCGCCCGGCTCCACCGCGGCCTCGACATCGCCGGGACCATCGGCGAGCCCGTGCGGGCGGTGGCCGACGGGACCGTCATCTTCGCCGGCGTCAACATGCCTGGCCACGCCCGCAAGGGACCGATCCCGCCCGACAAGATCGCCCGCTACGCCAACCGGCGCCTCGGCGTCGGCGGCATCTATCTGTGCATCGAGCACAAACCCGAGCCGAAGCGGATCGTCACCTGCTACATGCACCTCGCGTCGTACCTGGTCGGCGACCAGGACAAGGTGAAGGCCGGGCAAACGATCGGGTACGTGGGGCGCACGGGGGTCAAGGTCTCGCCGCCCCACCTGCACTTCGAGGTGCGCGTCGCCGATCGTTTCACGAACCCCGTGCGCACGCTGGGCGACCTGGTGATCCCGCCGCAAGCGACGCTGACCCACCAGTACGTCGTCAAGGCCCGCCGCGCCAAGCTGCGCAAGCTGCGCGCCTGATCCCGAGCGGGAGGTTCGGAACCCTGTTAGGGTTTCGGCCACACGATGATCCGCAAGAATGATGCGCTCGAGTACCACCGGGCGGGGCGGCCCGGGAAGCTGGAGGTCGTCCCGACCAAGCCTCTGGTCACTCAACGCGACCTGTCGCTCGCCTATTCACCGGGCGTCGCCGAGCCGTGCCTCGAGATCGCCGCCAACCCGGAAGCCGCCTGGGAGTACACCGCGCGCGGAAATTTGGTGGCGGTGGTCAGCAACGGCACCGCCGTGCTGGGGCTGGGGAACATCGGGCCTCTCGCCAGCAAGCCGGTCATGGAGGGCAAGGCCTGCCTCTTCAAGAAGTTCGCGGACATCGACGTCTACGACATCGAGGTCGACGCGCGCGAACCGGCCCGGTTCATCGACACGGTCGCCGCGCTGGAGCCGACCTTCGGCGGGATCAACCTCGAGGACCTGAAGGCGCCCGAGTGCTTCGAGATCGAGGCCGGCCTGCGCGCGCGGATGGCCATCCCCGTCTTTCACGACGACCAGCACGGCACCGCCATCATCTCGGGCGCCGCGCTGCTGAACGGCGCCGAGATCTCCGGCAAGAAGCTGAAGGACATCAAGGTGGTCGTCTCCGGCGCCGGTGCCTCGGCGATCGCCTGCGCGACGTTCTACGTCGAGCTGGGCGTGGCACTGGAGAACATCACGATGGTCGACTCGGTGGGCGTCATCTACCAGGGGCGCGCCGAGGGGATGAACCAGTGGAAGGCGCGGTTTGCGCGCAAGGACGACGGCGCCCGCACACGCGCCGATGCTCTCAAGGGTGCCGATCTGTTCCTGGGGCTCTCGAAGGCCGGCCTCTGCACGGCCGACATGCTGAAGACCATGGGCCCGCGCCCGCTCATCTTCGCGCTGGCCAACCCCGATCCGGAGATCGGGTACACCGAAGCCAAGGAGGCGCGCCCCGACGCCATCGTCGCCACCGGCCGCAGCGACTTTCCCAACCAGGTCAACAACGTGCTGGGATTCCCGTACGTGTTCCGCGGCGCGCTGGACGTGCGCGCCAAGGAGATCAACGAGGCGATGAAGATCGCCGCCGCCCACGCGCTGGCCGCGCTGGCGCACGAGCCGGTTCCGGATTCGGTGGCCGAGGCCTACGGCGTGCGCGCGTTTCGGTTCGGGCCCGACTACATCATTCCCAAGCCCTTCGACACGCGCGTTTTGTGGTGGTGCGCGCCGGCGGTGGCGGAGGCGGCCATGAAATCAGGCGCGGCGCGGCTGTCGCTGGACCTGGACGAATACCGCGAGCGGCTGCAGCGGCGGATCGGCGGCGTGCAGCACACGATCATGCGGCAGATCGTCCAGCGCGCGAAGAGCGCGCCCAAGCGGATCGTCTTCCCCGACGGTGACAACATCAAGGTGCTGCGCGCTTGCCAGATCGTGCTGGACGAAAACATCGCGCACCCGATCCTGCTCGGCAGCGAGCGCAAGATCAGGCAGCGCGCCAAGGACCTGGACCTGGACCTGGACGGCGCCGAGATCGTCAGCCCGTCCGAGTCGCCGCACCACACGACCTACGCCAACGAGTACCTGGCGCTCCGCTGCCGCAAGGGCGTGACCGCCCTCAGCGCCGCGCGGCTCATCAACCGGCGCATCCACTTCGGAATGATGATGGTGCGCGCCGGCGACGCCGACGGGCTGGTCGCGGGGCTGACCGCGCCGTACCCGGACACCATCCGGCCCGCGCTTCAGATCCTGGGCATCCGGTCCGACGTCCGGCGTGCCACGGGCATGTACATGATGCTGCTGAAGAACACCGTGAAGTTCTTCGCCGACGCGACCGTGAACATCGACCCCGACGCCGAGACGCTGGCCGACACCGCCATCCAGGTGGCCGACGCCGCGCGCGCGTTCGAGGTCGTTCCGCGGATCGCCATGATCTCGTTTTCCAACTTCGGCTCGGCGCCGCACCCCGAGTCGCGCAAGATGGCGGACGCGGTCGAGATCGTCCGCCGCCGCCGTCCCGACCTGGAGATCGACGGCGAGGTGCAGGCCGACATCGCCGTCGAGCCCGACAAGATGCGCGAGCTGTTCCCCTTCACGCGCCTCACGGACGCCGCCAACGTGCTGGTCTTCCCCTCGCTGTCCGCCGGCAACGCCGCCTATAAGGTGCTGGCGGCGTTGGGGGGCGCCACCGCGATCGGGCCCATCTTGCTGGGTTTGCCCAAGCCGGTGACCGTGCTGCCGCGCGACGCGAACGTCGACACCATCGTCAGCATGACCGCCTACACCGTCGCACGCGGTCAGAGCGGCTAGGAGGGCGTTGCCGTAAGGCAACGGTGAGCGAAGCGAACCATGCCCGACGACGTGCCGCCCGATAGGCGACCTAGGAGGGCGTTGCCGTAAGGCAACGGTGAGCGAAGCGAACCATGCCCGACGACGTGCCGCCCGATAGGCGACCTAGGAGGGCGTTGCCGTAAGGCAACGGTGAGCGAAGCGAACCATGCCCGACGACGTGTCGCCCGGTAGGCGACCTAGGAGGGCGTTGCCGTAAGGCAACGGTGAGCGAAGCGAACCATGCCCGACGACGTGCCGCCCGATAGGCGGCCTAGACCGCTTTCACGTTGAAGCGAATGTGCGACGTGGCGAACTCTGCACCTCGCCCGCGAAGCGTCGCTTTCGCGGGAGAGGCGCGGAGGGCGCTGGATCCAGTCGACTCGAAAGCGGCCTAGTTCCCCGGCGCGCCTACTTCAGCAGCTTGTCGGTGTCGACGGGGTCGCTGCCCGGGCGTTTTCGCGTGCTGGAGCTCGAGAAGCTGATCGTCGAGGCGTCCAGCGCGATGAAAGCCCGGTGGTCGGCCGGCAGCGGGGCGGCCACCGTCACCTCGAACGGCTGCGCGACGGCCGGCGGCAGGTGCGCCAGCGTGAACGTCGCGCGCTGCTGGCCGAGACGCACCGAGAGCTGCGCGCCCTCATGGGCGACGGAGGTCGGGTTGACGATCTTTCCGGCGACGCGGGTGCCGCTGCCCGTCGCCGTGACCGCGAGATCGGTCACGTAGAAGCCGCCCGCGATCGGCTGCCACCCGGTGGCGGTCAGGTCCACCTCTTGAAACACCGTCGCGGAGAGCCGCCGCCCCACGTCGCGCACCGTGTCCTTGAATTGATCGAAGCGCGGGCCGATGGCCGCCACATCGGCCTCCAGTTTGGTCCGGGCCGCCTGCTCTTGTCGCAAGGCGCGGAACAGGTAGGCCGAGGCCCCCAGGCTCGCGAGGACCAGCAGGAACAGGAACGTGGACCATAACCGGCGCCAGCTCATCGCGTGATATTCTACATGTTGATGTTCGAAGAGGTCGGTGGGGGGCGCTCGGCGGTGGTGGTCGGGGCGATGCTCGCGGCGGCCATGCTGTTCGGCGCCGCCTGCTCGGTCGACCAGACCGGTCTTTCCAACGCGAGCGGCGGTGCCGGCGGGCACGGCGGCGCGCGCGCCACGGGAGGCACACCCGGCAGCGGTGGCCGGGCCACGGGTGGCGGCACCGGCACCGGCGGTGCGACGGCCGGCACCGGCGGCGGCGCGACGGGCGGCACGCCCGGGACGGGCGGGAACGGAACGGGCGGCAACGGGACCGGCGGAAACGGAACGGGGGGGAACGGGACGGGGGGCCAGGCCGGCAGCGGTGGGATTCGGGGCCGGCGGCGGTGGGTCCCCGGGGACCGGAGGCGTTGCGGGCGCCGGCGGCCGGGCAGGCGCGGGGGGCACGGGCGGCCTGGCCGGGGCTGGCGGTATGGCTGGCTCGGGCGGCGCGGCGGGCGCCGGGGGCATGGCCGGCAGCGGCGGCGCGGGCGGTCGGGGCGGCACGGGGGGGGCGCGGCCCAACTGCAGGGGCTATCCCACGGGGGCTTCGCTCAGCCTGCCCGAGGACAACCTGCTTCACTGCTACTGGGTTCACGGCAACCAGGCCAACTGGACCAGCGCCGAGAACATCTGCGAGAACGAAGGCGGCACGCTGGTCACGATTCTCTCGTCGGAAGAGAACGCGCTGGTGCTGCGCCTCGCGAACCAGTCGAGCCTGTTTTCCGGGCCGGGCTCCGTTCCGACGGTCTTCATCGGAGCCACCGATAGCAAAGCCGTGAACGACGACAGCGGAGCGGGCGACTACGTCTGGGTCACGGGAGAGCCCTGGGCTTACGATGGTTGGCACGGTTCCAGTCAGCCCTCCGGGGCATGCACGGGGTGCAATGGCGGCGGCTTCTGCTCCTGCGCTCACCGAGCCGCCATGGCCGCAGACGGAAGCTGGTACGACCGGCAAGAGACATCGCTGCATCCCTTCGTCTGTGAAGCAACCGCGCACTAGCCTTTGTCCAGGGGCGGCCGTCCTGCTGGCGGTCGCCGCTCTGGCATGGGCCGGTTGCCGCGACGGCTTGCGGTTCGACCCTGCCGCCATCGCGGCGCACCCCATGCTGCAGGCGGTGCCTCGGGGGTTCCTGCTGGGCGCGGCGTCGTCCGCCTATCAGATCGAGGGCGGCAATCGGAACGACTGGACCGACTGGGAGAAGGGTCGCTATCCGGATGGCTCGCCCCACGTCGCCGATGGCCTGACGGCGGCCCGGCTGGACGATTCGTGGAACCGCTGGCCGCAGGACGTGGAGGCGCTGCGCACGCTGGGCGCCAACACCTACCGGCTGGGCGTCGAGTGGAGCCGCCTCGAGCCCGCCGAAGGGGCCTGGGACCAGGCGGCGGCCGACCGCTATCGGGCGATGTTCGCGGCCTTGCGCGCGGCGCACATCGCCCCGCTGGTGACGCTGTATCACTTCACGCTGCCCACCTGGATCGCGGCGCGCGGCGGCTGGGAATGGGCAGGTACGGCGCCCGCGCTGGCCGCCTTCGCCGGGCGGGCCGGCGCCGCGTTCGGCGATCTGGTCGACGGCTGGTGCACGATCAACGAGCCGAACGTGCTGGTCGCCAAGAGTTACCTGGCGGGGCAATGGCCGCCGGGCGTGCGCGACCCGGCGCGCGGCGCGCAGGTGATGGCGGCGCTGATGCGCGCGCACGGGTGGATGACCGCCGCCCTGCGGTCCGCCGATCGCGTGGACGCCGACGGAGACGGCCGCGCGACGCAGATCGGAATCGCGCAAAATTTACGAATCTTCGACCCGGCGTCAGCCAGCCCGCTGGACGGCCTGGCGGCGGGCATCGCCGACGGCTTTTACGACGAGTCGTTCCTGGACGCGGTGACTTTGGGGCGGGTGCGGGTCGTGCTGCCGGGCGTCGCCGACATCGACGAGCCCTTCCCCGCGCTGGCCGGTAGCTTCGACTACCTGGGCATCAACTACTACACGCGCGACCGCGTGCAGGCGCGCCCCTCGGCGACGCCGCCCTACCGGGCGCTGCCCGCCGCCGACCGCCCACACAGCGACCTTGGCTGGGAAACCTACCCAGAGGGGTTATACCGGCTGCTGGTCCGGTACGCGCATCGCGGCTGGCCGTTGCTGGTCACCGAGAACGGGGTGGCCGACGCCGGGGGCCGGGCGCGCGCCGATTTCTTGCGGGCCCATCTTTACGCCGTCGATCGCGCGCTGGCCGAAGGCGTCGACGTCCGCGGCTACATCTTCTGGTCGCTGACGGACAACTTCGAATGGTCGCACGGCGCGCGCGGCCGGTTCGGGCTGTTCTCGGTCGACTTCGCGGATCCGGCGCTGGCGCGGCGTGCTACCGCCGCCGTCGCGACCTTCCGCGAGGCTGCCCAGAACCTCGGATTTCACTGAGGAATTCGCGCCCGATCGGGGTCGGACCTCGCCTTGACTCCCCAGGTTGCCTGTGGTTTTGTGCTCGCTGTCTCCGTGTTCCGTACATGCCGTACCTGGGCGTGGGGATGTTCCAACTTGCTTATCCCGTAGGAAGCGAGGGGCTAGCCAGATGAAGCGTCTACGCTCGTTGGCCCTACTTTTTCCACCGGCCTGTGTCTTCCTCGGCTGCGCGGCCAGCGCCTCGAACGCCGGCCCGACCGCGGCGGGCGGCTCGCCGGGCACGGGCGGAAGCCTGTCCATGGGGAGCGGCGGCGCGACTGCAACCGGGGGCAGCTCGCCGCCGTCCGCCTGCTCGCCCGGGTGCATGGACTTTCCGGCGCGCCCGCTCGGCCCTGACGGCACCAGCACCCTTCCGCCGGGCGCCGCGCAAGCGTTCGCAGCAATCCCCGCCAGCTACGACGGCCCCTGCTTGTTGGAGCCCCAGGACGGGACGCTGTTCCCCAACAACTGGCTGCGCCCGCGATTCAGCTGGACGTCGACCGGCAGCGGCGACCTTTACGAGCTGCACGTGACGGCGCCGAACCAGAATTCGGATCTGATCGTCTACACCGACAAGACCAGCTGGACGATGCCGAAGCCGATGTGGCTGGCGCTGGCCGGCCACACCCAGGACATGCCGATGAAAGTGGCTGTTCTGTCGGCCCACGGCGGCGCGGTCTCGATGGGCACGACCGCAAACTTCACGGTCGCCCCGGTGGGGGCCAGCGGAACCTTGGTCTACTGGTCGCCCACGGGATCGACCAACGGTGGAAGCGCCGTGCCGGGGCAGACCACCCTGAACGGGTTCGCCGTCGGGGCTGAAGGGGTCGAGCAGGTCCTGACCTGTGGCACGACCGCCTGTGACCTCCGGCCGCCCGCCACCAATTGGCAAACCGACGACGCGTCCGGAACGATGTTACGTCCAGTCACCTGCATCGGCTGTCACACGTCCACCCCCGACGGGGACTTCATCTCGTTCAACGATTCCTCGCCCTGGGGTGGTGTGCTGGCGTCCGGCCAGCCGGGGAGTCTGGGGGCGGCGCCCACGTTCGTCGGCGCCGGCGGCTTCAACGCGTTCGTGCAGCCGTGGCTGGGGATCACGACCTACTCTGCCAAGCACTGGACCAACACCGACCACATCGTGGTCGCGCCGCTCGGCAGCAAGAACGACGACACGGACCAACAGCCGGGGCTGGCGTGGATCGACCTCGAGAACGCCTCCGCGTTGCCGTCGGGGAAGACCGCCTTCACGGCGCTCAACGGGACGGCCTGGGGATGGATTTACCCGCCGGCCGCCGGCAAGTACGCGGCCGCGCCGTCGTGGAGCCATCTGCCGGCCAACGACTTCGTCGTCTTCACCGCGACCAGCAACGTAAAATCCGGACGTCTGGGAACGGGAACCGCCCACCTGTACCAGGTGCCCTACGCGAAGGCCGCGGCGCAGTCCGCGACGCCGATTCCGGGTCTGGACGACCTCACCAATTCCAAGTACGCCCAGTACTACGGCGCGTTGTCCTTCGACGACGCCTATATCGTTTACGACCAGGTGGATGCGAGAGTCGCGTCGGTGCCCCATCCCGATCTGAGCTCGACGGACAAGAGCAGGACATGGGACGGCATGTACATGCAGCCCGCCGCGGAGCTTTTCGTGACCCCCACCTCGGGCGGGCCGGGGATCCGCCTTGCCGCCAACGATCCGCCCGGCTGTCCCGGGCAGCCGGTGGCGAGGGGGGCGATGGACAACACCTGGGCCAAGTGGTCGCCCGAAGTCGTGACCTTCAACGGGTCCACCTACTACTGGCTGATTTTCTCGTCCTGGCGGCAGGGCGACAAAGACGCGAGCGGCGAGCCGATCGCCCAGCTGTTCATGACGGTGATCGTGAAGCCCCAGTCGGGGCCCATTCGGACCTACCCGGCTGTTTATCTCTGGAACCAACCGTCGAACGTCAGTAATTTCACGCCCGCCTGGGACGTTTTCAAGATTGGCAATGTCGGCTGACCCCGGCGTTCCGCGACAAATTCGACCGAGCGGCGAGCAGCACCCGTAAAAATCGAGTCCTGCTGGTGCAGTGGGGGACTCTATAAACCACCGAGAAGGTCCATCCCCATGACGCGAAAACTGAGCTCTCTCCTCCTTTCGACCCTGCTGTCAGGTCCCGCGTTGTCCTCGGCGGCCCTGGCACAGGACAACCCCAACCCCGGCGCCCCGGCGGCGGCCCCGACGCCCGGCACCGCCAGCGTCCCGGGGGACGCGTCGTCCGCCGCCGCTCCGGCCGCGGGCGCGCCCGCCAACCCGACCCAGGGTGCCGCGGCCACGGCCCAAAAGAAGAAGGGCGGCAGCGGGCCGGCCCTGGGCCTCAACCCCGAGGCGCCGCAGGTCGGCGGCCTCGTCACCTCCCCCGCCGAGGTCGTCGCCCCGCCGACGGAGGAGTCGACCGGCGAGTGGAAGTTCGACGTCACCGGCTACTTCCGCGCCCCGCTGCGCTTTTCGTGGGGGCCGCCCGACGACACCCGTCGCCGACGGGCGGCGACGCGGGAACGCAGCTCCGTACGCCGCCGCTGGTGCCGGACGCCAACTACATCGACTGGCGCTACACCAACAGCATGGTCGGGCCGTGGACCGAGCTGAACTTCCACTACGGCAACGACCGCGCCAAGGCGACCGTCCAGATCGCGTCGTACAACATCACCGACTCCGGCTACCGCCGCCTGGAAGCGAACCTGGGCATCAACGAGGCCTTCTTGAGCCTCACGTACCCGAGTTCATCAACGAGGACGCGCGCCTCACCGTCATCGCCGGCGCGTACACGAACCGCTACGGCGCCGCCGGCCGTTACGACGCCGGCCGGTACGAGACGTACCTGTTCGGCCGCACGCACACCGCGGGCGCGACCGTGACCTTCGACCAGGACTTGAACGACTTCACCTTCGAGGCCGAGGGCGGTTTCGGCGGCAAGCTGGAGCCGATCCCGTTCTACGGCCGGCCGCTCGGAAACGGCACGGGCAACAACGCCAACCAGAACTTGCCCGCCTGGGAGCCCTACCCGGGGCCGGTGCCGCAGGAGTCGACCTTCGTGGCGCACGCGCACCTGGGCGCCGTCTACAAGAAGCAATGGATCTTCGGCCTGCACTTGATCGACGTCTTCTCCAATGACAACGAACGGGCCGGTTCTTACCAGGGCGCGGGTTCGGCGCTTGGGACCAGCCGCCGACCCCATGGCGCCACCGCGCACCGCGCAGGACCGCCAAGCCCAGCATCGTGATCACGCGGCGCCGACCTGAAGCTGCTGGGCGGCGTGCTCGGCGACGGTTACCTCGGCTACTCGCACCTGTCGGCGACCAACGCCCTTTACATCGCGGACGCCATCGAGGTGCTGCACTCGTTCGGTGGCTGGCAGCTCCACGATAACTACTTCGGCCCGCCCGGACAGACGGACGCGGTCACCGGCACCATCGACAGCGTCGAGCTCCAGTACAGCTTCAGCTTCGGGCAGCTGTTCCACTACCCACAGGCCTTCTGGGGCGACGGCGTCGACATCATCGGCACCGTGTTCGGGATGTACAACAAGGTCAACCCGACCAATCCGAACTACAAGCTGAGCAAGCTCAAGTTCGGCACGGAGTGGACGTACACGCCATTGCCTTGGCTGGGGATCGGCGGCCGGTTCGACGTCGTGGAACCGAACATGGACGTCTCGGCTGAATCGTTCAGCGTGTTCTCGCCGCGGATCATGTTCCGCACGGCGTTCGTGACGCACGAACAGATCATGATCCAGTGGTCGCACTACTGGTACGGGTCTGACTACAGCAAGATGCTGCTGAGCCCGGGCTCGATGAGCGGCTCGCAGTATCCGTACAACTCTCAGACGGGCGCATCCGGTCTGGGCGTCGACAAGAATGCCGCGCACCATCGCGGCCATCATCTGGTTCTAAGCCGAGGAAGCCATCATCATGAAAACCAATCTGACGAACGTGTTCCTGGGCCTGTGCGGCGGTTCATTGCTGGCGATCGGCTGCGTCATCCCAGAAAAGCAGGCGCCCGCGGCGACGCCCGGATCGGCCGCCTCCATCGGCGGCGGTACGGCGGCGCCGGCCCCGGCGGCCATGCCCCCCGGCCTGGCCGGCATCAAGGACTGCGGCCCGGACGGCCTCATCGACGACGGCGAGGACGGCAACAACCAGAACCTGCCGCGCGCGGAGCGGGGTGGCTACTGGTACACGTTCAAGGACAAAGGGACGACCACCGTCGATCCGCCGGCCGGCGAAGAGGGCGGCACCTTCGCGATGAGCGAGGGCGGCCACGACTCGAAGTTCGCGGCCCGCTACCACGGGACGATCGGCACCGGCTCGGTCGTGTTCTCCGGCTTGGGCGTGAACTTCATCGATCCCAAGGGGCAGTACGACGCGTCGAAGTACGCGGGCATCGCCTTTTGGGCCAAGCGCGGCGCCGACTCGACCGGTAAGGTCCGCCTGAAGGTGCCGGACGTGAACACCGATCCCGACGGTGGCGTCTGCAGCGAGTGCTTCAATGACTTCGGCGCCGACGTCAACCTGACCAGCGACTGGAAGCTGTACGTGTTCCCGTGGAAGAGCATGAAGCAGATGCCCGGCTGGGGAAACCCGCTCCGCAAGCACATCACGCCGGACAAGCTGTACGGCATCCAGTTCCAGGTGAACGTTCCGCGCGCGAACTACGACATCTATATCGATGACCTGAAGTTCGTCTGCCAGTAGTATCCCGGCGATGCGCTTCGGATATTTCGACGACAAGAACCGCGAATACGTCATCACCACGCCGAAGACTCCGTACCCCTGGATCAACTACCTGGGGTCGGAGAGCTTCTTCTCGCTGGTGTCGCACCGCGCGGGTGGTTACTGCTTCTATCGTGACGCGCGCCTGCGCCGTCTGATGCGTTACCGCTACAACAACGTCCCCACGGACGTTGGGGGCCGGTACTTTTACATCAACGACGGCGGGGAGGTCTGGAATCCCAGCTTCGCGCCGACCAAGACGGCGCTCGACACCTTCGAGTGCCGACACGGTCTCGGCTACACGCGCATCACCGGCGAGCGCAAATCCGTGCGGGCGTCGTTGCTGATGCTGGTGCCGCCCGGACACACCGCCGAGGTGCACGAGCTGCGGCTGCAGAACACCGGCTCCGTGCCCAAGAGCCTGAAGGTGTTCTCGTTCATCGAGTGGTGCCTCTGGAACGCCTACGACGACATGACCAACTACCAGCGCAACTTCTCGACCGGCGAGGTCGAGATCGAGCGCGGGGGCAGCACCATCTATCACAAGACCGAGTACCGCGAGCGCCGCGATCACTTCGCGTTTTACAGCGTCAACGCAGAGGTGGCCGGGTTCGACACCGACCGCGAGACCTTCTTCGGCCTCTACAACGACTGGAGCGCCCCGGACGTCGCGCTCAAGGGCGCGTCGGGGAACTCCGTCGCCAGCGGCTGGTCGCCGGTGGCGTCGCACGGCCTGGACGTCAATCTGGCCCCCGGTGAAGAGAAGACCTTCGTCTTCACGCTGGGCTACGTCGAGAACCCCCGCGAAGAGAAATGGGAAAAGCCGGGCGTCATCAACAAGAAGCGCGCCCACGACGTGATCCAGAAGTTCAGCAACCCGGAACAGGTCGCGTCGGCCATGAAGGCGCTGGGCGACCACTGGTCCAAGCTGCTGTCGAACTACTCGATCGAATCATCGGACGAGAAGTTGAACCGGATGGTCAACATCTGGAATCCGTACCAGTGCATGGTCACGTTCAACATGTCGCGCAGCGCCTCGTACTTCGAGACGGGGATCGGCCGCGGCATGGGGTTCCGGGACTCGAACCAGGACCTCTTGGGGTTCGTGCACCTGGTCCCCGAGCGCGCGCGCGAGCGGATCATCGACATCGCGTCGACGCAGTTTCCGGACGGCAGCGCGTATCACCAGTACCAGCCGCTCACCAAGCGCGGAAACAACGACGTCGGCAGCGGCTTCAACGACGACCCGCTCTGGTTGATCTTCGGCGTCGCCGCCTACATCCGCGAGACGGGTGACTTCAGCATCCTCGACGAGCAGGTGCCGTTCGACAACGATCCCAAGACCAAGACGACGTTGTTCGAGCACCTCAAGCGATCGTTCAACTACACGCTCAACAACCTGGGCCCCCACGGGCTGCCGTTGATTGGGCGCGCCGACTGGAACGATTGCCTGAATCTGAACTGCTTCTCCGAGACACCGGACGAGTCGTTCCAGACCACCGGCAACCGGACCGGTCGGACGGCCGAGTCCGTGTTCATCGCCGGCATGTTCGTCGGCGTGGCGCCGGACTACGCCTTCCTGGCAGAGAAGCGGGGCCTTGGCGACGAGGCCAAGAAGGCGCGGGCCGAGGCGTCGAAGATGAGCGACGTCATCCTGAAGCACGGCTGGGACGGCGAGTGGTTCCTGCGCGCTTATGATTTTTTCGGTAACAAGGTCGGCAGCAAGGATAACAAAGAGGCGCAGATCTTCATCGAGCCGCAGGGCTTCTGCGTGATGGCCGGCGTCGGCGTGGAGGGCGGGCAGGCCAAGAAGGCGCTGGACGCCGTCAAGGAACGGCTCGACAGCAAGTACGGCATCGTCCTCAACAACCCGCCCTACAGCGACTACCACGTCGAGCTGGGCGAGATCTCGTCGTACCCGCCGGGTTACAAAGAGAACGCCGGCATCTTCTGCCACAACAACCCGTGGGTCATCATCGCCGAGACCGTCATCGGCCGCGGCGACCGCGCGTTCGACTACTGGAAGAAGATCGCGCCGGCCTACCTCGAGGAGATCAGCGAGGTTCACCGGCTGGAACCCTACGTCTACGCCCAGATGATCGCGGGCAAGGACGCCGTCCGCCACGGCGAGGCCAAGAACTCGTGGCTGACCGGCACGGCCGCCTGGAACTTCGTCGCCATCTCGCAGTACCTGCTGGGGGTGCGCCCCGACTACGACGGTCTGCGCGTCCACCCCTGCCTCGGCAGCGAGGTCGCGAAGTTCACCGTGACCCGCAAGTGCCGCGGCGCCGAGTACCGCATCCACGTCAAGAACAGCGGCCAGAGTGGATCGTCGGGGGCGCCCAAGCTCACCGTCGACGGCAAGCCCATTGCCGGCGACCTGGTCCCCTACGCCAAGCCAGGCGCGACCGTGATCGTCGACTGCGACATCTGACGCCGGCGCGCCGACAAACGAGCTCCAAAGCAAAAGGGCCATTCGCCGCGAGGCGAATGGCCCTTTGTTCGTTGCGCCGCCCTTCAGGCGGGCAGCGCTACTTCAGAACGGAGAGGTTGTTGATGCAGAAGCTGTAGGGCGTCGCCATGTTGACGTTGGTGAACACCTGGAACTGGATCGACTCGATCTTCGTCTTGTCGAAAGGATAGCTGGAGGCGCCGGTCAGGTACATCGGCCCGCCGACATCCGACCAATGGATCTCGACGTGCCCGCCCGCTGCCGGCAGCTTCGAGTTCGGCGCCTGCGCGCCCAGGTAGTAGGGCGAATCGGTGCCGTGCTCGCCCGTGAACGGGAAGTTCGCGCGCATGTACGTAGACGGGAGGCTGCCGCCGGTCGTACCGGGGACGATGTCGAAGGAGATGCCCGAATAGTGCGAGCCGTCCCACACACCCTTGGCGCCCGCGTCGCCGCCCGGGTTGTTGAAGTCGAGCCCAATTCCAGCGCCCCACATGTTCGAGTAGTCCGGCCCGCTGGTCCCCTGCAGGACCATCGTCGCCGTTCCCGAGGTGCACATTCCCTTGGTCGCATCCGGTGGGAACGGCTGGCCAGGATGCGGCTCCTCGACGTGCGAGCACTCGCTGGGCTGGTGCATGCCCTTCTTGACGCAATCGCTGTTGGCCTGGTCGTCACCGGCGAGGCCCGCGTTGGGACCGATGCTGTCGCCGTATGCGTACCAGGCGCCCACAATGCCAGTCGCGGCGCTGTCGTTGACGAACCCGGTGCTGGTCGGCGTGAGGGGGATCGCGTTGGCGTTGCCGCCGCCGTCCGTCTTTCCGTTGCTGCTACTCGAGCTACAAGCGCCGGTGGCAAGCGCCAGCGCGCCGCCCATGATGCAAAGGTTCCGCTGCAAGTTTTTCATTTTCTAGGCCTCGGGTGATATTTGCGTCTGGATGTTTGGGGGGCGGGCAGGTGGCGGGCAAACGTCACCACCTGGGCTAAAGAATCGGTGTAGTATCTTCGCCGACCTCTGTCGCGTCAAGCCGCCTGGGCGGCTTCCTGGTTGCCTTAAATCCCGCAGGAGATCTTCGATGTTACGCGGTTCAATCCGTGGTGCAGGACTGTCTTTGGGTGTGCTGATTGCCGTTTGTGGTTGCTGGGGTGGTGGTGGCTCGTCGGGCAGCGGCGGCAACACCGGGACGGGCGGCGCCGGCACGGCCACCGGCGGCAGTGCCGCGCCCGTCATGAAAGACCCGGCCAGTTACCCGGCCCAGACGCCGAACGCCGGTTCTCCCTTCCCGCAAGGACACGCCTCGGCGAGCTGCGCGTTCCCGGCCTACGACACGGACGACGTCTACAAGGCCTATCAAAACTGGAAAGCCAAGTTTTTCGACGGCACGAAGATCATCCGGCCCGAAAACGGCGGCGACACCGTTTCGGAGGGGATCGGCTACGGCATGCTGATTGGCGTCTTCATGAACGATCAGCCGATGTTCGACACGCTTTGGTCGTTTGCCAAAGGTCACAACGACGGCCACGGACTGATGAATTGGTGCGTGCCGGCCGGCGCGAACAGCTGCTCGGGCGGTGGGTCGGCCACTGACGGGGACGAGGACATGGCCTACGCGTTGCTGATGGCCAGCAAACAATGGCCCAGCAAGGCCAGCTACGCCACCGACGCAACCGCGTTGATCAACGCGATCATGCAGTACGAGGTGGACGGGTCGAACGTGCTGAAGCCCGGTGACAATTTCGGCGGCGCCGGTCAGATGAACCCTTCGTACCTGGCGCCGTCTTACTACCGGGCCTTCGCGCGCGCGACGAACAACTCGAAGTGGATGGCCGTCCTCGACCAGAGCTACACCATCATCGCGGCCGCCTCCGGCCAGCACGGGCTGGTTCCGAACTGGGCGAGCTCCAGCGGCGGGGGCGTCGCCGGGCCAGGCAACGACGGCAACGGCCCGAACTTCGGCTACGACGCCTGCCGCGTGCCGTTCCGGATCGCGCTCGACTACTGCCTTTACGGCGAGCCGCGCGCGCAGGCCTACGCCAAGTTGATCACCGCCTTTTACGCGTCGAAGGCGACCGCCACGTCGCTGGCCACGATCAACGATGGCTACACCACCGGCGGAGCCAACCCCGGCGGAGCGCTGGGCGACTACCCGGCGGGGATGGCCTTCGTCGGCCCGGGCGGGCTCGCCGCCATGGCCGCCGGCAACGACAGCCTGCGCGACATGATTTACCGAACCTTGTGGGCCGACACGACGCAGGGGGCGATGCGCATCAGCGGCGTCTTCAGCTACTACAACGCCTCGTGGGGCGTGCTGTCACTGATGGCGATGAGCGGCAACTTCTGGGACCTGACGCAGTAGCGGCCGCGCCTCAGAGCTGGGAGTAGTCCAGCATGTTGCCGGACATCATCAGCATGCTCAGCACGCGCAGCGATTGAGCGAAGTAGCTGTTGTTGCCGCCCGGGTTGAACATGAAGGCGTCGTCGCGCACGACCCCGAAGCCCGCCGCCATCCCGGCCACGCCCACCGGACCCGCGAACGCGGAGTTCTGGTTGAAGCTGACCTTGGGCCCGTTGGGCGAGGTGTACCCGTCGCCAATCGCGGCGATGCCGCCGTTGCTGTTGAAGTAGCCGCCGATCGCCATCAGGTAGGTCAGCGCGCGCGGTTCGCCGTTCCAGCAGTAGTCCATCCCGATCCGCCACGGCGTGCGGCAGGCGTCGTAGCCGTACTTCAGATCGCAACCGCTGCAGCTTGCGGCATCCAACCCGTTTTTCAGGTTGGTCGAGTTCGGGACCAGGCCGGCGGTCCCCGTCACGGCGGCCAGGTGCTTGTACCCCTCGTCGATCACCGTCCCGGCCCAGTAGGCGTCGTTGGTCACCTTGGCGAAGACGCGGTAGTAGGCCGGCGAGAAGTAATCCGGGTACAAGCTGTCCTTCGAGTTCCAGGCGTCGCCGTTCTGCACCGAGCCGGTGGTGAAGAGGTCGAAGTTCCGGATGGCGCGGACCATCGCCACGCCGTCGGAGAGATAGGTCCCGCTCTTCCACTGGTCGGACGCCATCAGCAGCGCGAAGGCGATGTCCTCGTCCGCGTCGGTGGCCGAGCCCGCGCCGCCCGGCGCCGTCGACCCGTCGGCGTTGAGGTGCCAGTTCATGAGGCCATTGACGTCCAGGTGCGCCTTGGTGAAGGCCCACAGCCCGTCGAACGTGGCCTGGTCGTTGATGTAGACCGCCGCCAGCATCCCGTATCCCATCCCCTCGGACACGGTGTCATTGCCGTTCTCCGGCCGGCGGACGCGCTGGCCGGGGCTGGCGGTCGTCACGAAGCTGCTCTTCCAGCCGTTGTAGGCCGACTGAGTCATCGACGAGGCGCCCGCCACGTTCGTCAGCTGGCATTGGCCCGTCGCCTTGTTCTGCGGGAACGCGAATCCCTTGCCCGTCCCGAGGCCGTTGCCCGCGCCCGTGTTGCCGCCGGTTGCCGTCGAGCCGCCGGTCCCGGACCCGCCTGTGCCGGAGCTGCTGCCGCCGCTGGAGCCGCACGCCGCCAGCGCCAGAGCCGCCGGAAGACAGATCGATGCCAAGAGATGACCACGGACCATTCGCTTCTCCTTAAGTGTGCCGAAGGTAAGAGTAAGAGCCTGACCGGGATGGGCCGCGGTCGCTAGTGGTTCTGCGGCAGCGACGGCCTGTCCTTGTGGGATTTGCCGCCGTGCGCCTTGGCGCCGGTGCCCGCCTTTTCGTCCAGAAAGGCGGTGACCCACGCCAGCGGCGCGTTCCAGTTGATGGCCACCTCGTTGGCTGACCAGGCCTCGATGTCGTCGGCGTAGCACTTTTCGGGCGCGCAACCTTGCAAGCCGGCCGCCTGCACGTAGGGGTCCTGCAGCCCCGAGTTCGCGCCGCCCGACAGCACGCCGGGCGGCGGCGGCGGGAAGGCCGGGTTGGCCTGGTGCGCCCAGAACCGGTGGTGCGGGTTCGTCAGCGGTCGCTCCCCGTAGCCGGTGACGAACGACTTGTCGAGCGGGTTGCGCCCCAGCACGTAGTTCACGGCTTCGGCCGCCGCGTCGAGGTACTTCGCGTTCCCCGTGAAGTCGTGCGCCAGCCCCAGGACGAGCGCGTTGTTCAACATGAAAGAGTTCGACCCCCAGGGATATCCCGCCTTCCCTGGCTTGAACGGCAGGCGATAGCCCTGCTGATCGACCAGCGCTTGGAACGTGTCTGCGGCTGCCTGGATCGCCAGCCGGCAGTCGGCGAGGTCGTTCGGCGGCAACAGGTTCGGAACCATCGCCAGCGAGATCGTCCCCAGCGCGGCGACGCTCCCCCAATCCAGCGCGCCCGCAATCCCCTCGCCACCGACGGACAGGGGGACCTTCTTGAAGAACGGCGACTTGTCGAGCGCCGCCTTGTAGACGTCCTTCTTGGTGGTGACGAACAGCTCGGCTGCCGCCCAGTAGAGCTCGTCGTCGAGGTGCGTGTCCTCGTACGGTCCGCCGCCGACCGCGGACGTGCCGCCGTACACCGCCGGGTTTGCCTGCGCCGCCGCCCAGGCCTTCTCCGCCGCCGCCAGGCACCGACCCGAGAACGCCCGATCCAGCTTCTCCCAGATGCGCGCGCACTGGGCGGCCGTCGCGGCCACGTTCAGCGTGGCAGCCGTCGACGGCGGCCACAGGTACCGCGGCATCGGATCCTGATCGGGCCGGGTGGCCATCGCCGTCCACTGGTTGTCGTGGATCTTGTGGTGAACCATGCCCGCCTTGGGCTGCCCGTCAGGCACCTGCATCTTCAGCAGGAACTCCATCTCCCAGCGCGCCTCGTCCAAGAGGTCGGGGATCTTGTTCTTCTTCTCGGGGATGTTCAGCTTGCCGTCGGCGAAGTCGGCCAGCGTTCCCCGCGCGGCCGCGCGCTCGTACTGGTTCATCAGCGTCCAGACGCTGATGCCGCCGTTGACCACGTACTTGCCGTGGTCGCCGGCGTCGTACCACCCGCCGCTGACGTCCAGCTTGTACGCGCAGCCGGATCCGGGCAGGCACGGGACGTCCTTGTCGCCCTGGTTCGGCGGCACCTGCACGTGACCGGCCGGGCGCGTCCACTGCTTGCCACCCGCGTACGGCATCGCGATCTCGATCCCGCTGCGCGTTTGATAGAAATAGGCGAGCGCGTCGTACTTCAGCTTGCGCAGCACGTCGGCCCCGATGTCGAAGGGGTGACTGGTGTCGGCCCCGACCGCCAGCGTGTAGTCCTTGCCGGGCGTCTTCACCGCCGAGAAATCGACGATGTGGACGTCATCGCCCGACGCCGCATCTTTGCCGGCCGGCTTGGTGTCGCCGCGAGCGACCACACCGCCTTTGCGGCGCAGCTCCCATTTCAGCGGCGTCGCCTGGGCAGTCTTGACGGTGGCCAGCTTGGGCAGCTCGGGCAGGTAGCCGGTCTGGTTGACCAACACGTTCGGGATGGGCGCCTCGCCCGCCGCCACCTTCTCGCTCTTCTTGAACTGCGGGTCGTCGAGGTGGATGTCGTCGAAGCAGACGGTGTAAGGCGTCGCCGTGTCGCCAGCCATCGGACCGCCGAAGTGGAAAGCCAGCTCCGCCGCCGCGTCGTCGTCCGCCTCCATCGTGAAGGCGCCCACGAAGGTCTGCGGGTGCGCCATCAGATCGATGGTGTCGGTCCAGTATTCTTTGTAGGGCGCGCCCGACATGCCGACCTTCGCCTTCACCTGCACCGGCTTGGTGGCGTGGGCCATGTAAGACAGCGTGTAGGTATGGCCTTTGCGGATCACCATGCCGCGGTGGCGCGCCTGGACGTCCCAGGGGTTCACGCCCTTGTTGGTGACGGTGATGCAGAACTGGCCGTCCTTGACGGCGCCGCTGGCCGCACCCGGCGGCGTGAACGAGGTCGTCCACGGCGTGTACTTGCCGCCGTCGAAGGTGTTGTTCTCGAGGAGGTCGTGCCCGGACAGCGCCGGCACGTGCACGCCCGGCGAACCGTTGGTGGGGGCCGCGTTCCAGTCCATCATCGACGCTTCGACGACGGCGGACCCGGGGGGCGTCGCGGTGGCGGCGGCTGCGGGCGCGGGCGCGGCGGCCGGCGTCGCGGCGGGCGCGTGGGACGGGGCGGCGGGTGCCGCGCAGGCCGCCAGCGCGACCACGGCCAAGGTTAACAGCGCGCGCGAACGCGTGGCGCGCAGAGAGACGACAGAGTCCGGCATGGGTCGATCCTCGCGGGGAACCGGCAGGTTGCCGGCGGCCGAAACCCTACCCCGAAACCCCGTGGCCCGGAAGGCGCGCAGCCGCATCTCTCCGACGCGCCGCTCGCCGCGTGCGGCGACTACATCGGCTCGGTGCCGTAGACCAACACGCCGTTGATGTAGCCGGTGATGTGTGGGTTCGGATTGTAGGGCGGGTTGTTGGGGATCGCTCCCGACGGACAGGCCTGGAACGAATAATCGGCCGTTTGGTTGGCGAGAAAAATCGCGCTGAACTCCGTCGCGTAGAACCGCAGCTGGATCTGGCCGCTGTCGCTGAACAGCGCCAGCGTCGGCGCCTGCGACGTGAAACCGACCTCGAAATACTCGTTGGCGCCGGCGCGCGGCGGCGACACCGCGACGAACTTGGACGTGATGAACGACGACACCCGCACCGCGTAGTCGACCGCCAGCGCCGGCGGGTCGGTCGTCTCGCCCAGCTGGAACCAGTAGCGGAAGGTCACCTGGCTCAAGGGAAGCGCCGTCGAGGCGTTGTTGACGACGTCGACGACGACCTTGCCTTGCTTCGGGTTGCTTCCGTCTTGGCACGCGGCATCGATCACCAGCTTGCACTTGGCGCAGGTCGCGCCGCCGCCCGCGCCGCCCGCGCCCGCGGCGCCGGCGGTGCCTCGCCTGCCCGCGCCGCCGAATACACCCGCACCGCCCGAGGTGCCGCCGCCGCTCGAGATTCCACCCGCGCCCATCGCGCCGCCACCGGCCGGCTGGCCGGCGCTGCCGGCGGAGCCACTGCCGCTGCCTGCCATTCCGTTGAGACCGCCCGTCGCATCAGCGCCGCCGGTGCCGCCCGCCACCAGCCCAAGACCGGTCGTTCCCCCGGCTTCCGTGCTTCCGCCGGTGGCGCTCGCGCCGCCGCTGGGCGCCCCGCCCGCGCCGGTCGTGATGCTGTCGCTGCGAAAATATTCATCCGGGCCCTGGCAGGCGAACGGCAGCAATCCGCCCGTCGCGGCTGCAATCAGGGCGACCTGAACCTGTCGGTAAAAACCAGAAGCTCGGGTCCTAAGCACGGGAAACCTCAGGAAGACCGCCAGTCTACCCCTAAGGCCCCGATCGGAAATAGCCTGATCGATTGGGCGTCGAGCCGCCCGGATGGCAAGGCGCGACGACGAGTCGTACCCGACGTACGTCGAGCGATCGGGGCCTTAGGGCCAATGCCGGTTGGTTAAGCGCCAGGACGCGAGGGACGCCAAGATACCGGGAGGAGCCATCAGAAATTTCATGAGGATTTCAGAGATGCTTGCCGCCGCGATCGAGGTCTATGGTTTCGGACCAGCTTGCTCCAGTCGTGAAACCTGGTCGATCCAGCCCCTGGCGTCCTCGCGTCCTGGCGCTTAACCGAACGGCATTGGCCTTAGGGCCATGCGCTCAAGCGCGAAGGCCGGACGCGTCGATTTGTCCGAATCGCAAATCCCAGCCGGCCGGCGCTCCTAATAAATCGCGAAGTAGGCGTACGAGTATTGGCCGGCGCCGGCCTGCATGCAGTAGCCGCCATGGACGGGTGCAGGCAGCGTGAACGTGCCGCCGGCCACGCAGTCGAGGGACTTGCCGTTGACGCTGAAGGTGCGCGGGGCGACGAAGTTCCCGCAGACCAGATGCGCCACGTTGCCGACGACGTCGTTGCAGGTCGCGCCCGTTCCCAGGTATCCCGAATTCGTGTTGGGGGCCACCGCCGTGGGATTGCTGCAGAGGCCGGCGCAGGGGCCGGTCCCGGAGGTGCCTCCCGTTCCTGTGCTGCCGGCAACGCCTGTACCGCCGGTGGCGCCGCTGGTCCCACCGCTGGCGGCCGTTCCGCCGGTGCCCGGCATGCCCGCAACGCCCATAGAGCCGCCCGTGCTGATAATGCCCCCCGTCCCGAGGACGCCGCCCGTGCTGGTGACACCGCCTGTCCCGAGGACGCCGCCCGTGCTGGTGACGCCGCCCGTCCCGACGATGCCGCCGGTGGCGGTGGTCCCGCCGGTCGCGATCACCCCGCCGAAGCCCGTCGAGCCGCCGGTCGCGTGGACCCCACCCGATCCAGTGGCCCCGCCGCTGGCCGGCGGGCCTCCGCCGACCCCGCTCACCCCTCCCCCGTTTCGAAAATATTCATCGGGCCCCTGACAGGCGACCAGAACCGCACCTGCCAGACCCAGCACCCAAAGGGGGCGATTTAAGCGAATAATAAAAGTGCCCATCGTTGCACTATTTTATCCGCTATCTGCGCCAAGCACCACCCGAGCCGTCCGTGACGCAATGCAGGGCCGTCCTGGACGGACAGCGCGCAACGGGATTCAATGTTCAGCCGACAATGACGTCCATGAGCACCCGTTCCCGCTGGTCGCTTTTGCTTCTTTCGTTCGTCCTCGTCGCAACGGGCTGCCCCACGCGCGTGGTGACGTACGCGGATGGCGGACGCGATACGATCCCGGCCAGCGGCGGAGCCGGCGGCCGGACGGCGCCGGGCGCGGGTGGCGGCGCGGGCAAGGGCGAGATCGGCGGGCAAGCTGGGGCTTCGACGAGCGGCGAAGGTGGGCACGCGGCTGCAGGCGGCGTTGGCGGTTCCAACCCTTACGTCGGCGGGGCGAGTGGATCGGCGGGCTCGGCTGGGACGGCGGCCGCATCCGGGCAGGCGGGCGCGTCGGGGGCTGGTGGGATGGCCGGCGTTGGCCCACCCGTCGGGGGCGCGGGCGGATTCGGGAACGAGTCGTCGGGTACCGTGGTGTGCGGACAAGTGGCCGCTTGTCCACTCAAGGACGGCGGCCGGTGCTGCTATTCGGCCATGGATCAGAGCAGCGCCTGTCAGGGGTTCGCCGCCACGTGTGAACCGGTGCCGGCGACTGGCGGCATGTACTACGTCAAAACAACCATCGGTTGTGACAGTTCAAACGACTGCGCCGCCGGCGAAATCTGCTGTTACACGCAGCTCTATATCTCGTCGTCGACGGCGTGCATGACGCCGTCTTCATGCGTAGATGTCCCGCCGCCAACCGGCGGTTACAACACCTACCGCCGGCAGGTGTGCGATCCGACGAGAATTGCACCGACGGAATGCCTCTCCGGCAGCTGCAAGGCGGCTCCGACCTACAGCCAGAACCTGCCAGCTTATCTGCATCTCTGCTTGTAGCAGCGACGGCGCTGGCCGGCGCCGGCAGACCCGGCCCGCTGCTCAAGGATTCTCGGTGACGCTCACCAACGTGACATTCACCGGGGCTGCCGTTGCGCCGCCGGGAACAGCCAGCGACACAGACTGGATGGCTGTCTTCGTGTAGGCCGGCCCCGGCGGCGTGTTGTAGCACTGCTGGGTGAAGGAGGCGTACGGAATGCTCGCGGGGCTCGTCGTTACGTCGGCGCACCAGAATGTGGTTCCTGTGGCATCCGCATTCAGCTGAACTCGGATCTTAGACCCGCTCGTATTCGTGAAGGTGACCGTGATACCTGAGCCCTTGGGCGTGACCAGTCCAGGTGTTGTGCTGCCTGGATCTTGCCCGACGTTGAAGCCCAGGTAGGCACTGCCCGCGTAGTTGTTTGCAGCCGTTGCTGCGCCGATGGTCCCGGTCATCGTGAGCATGCAAGGCATCCCGCAGGTCGCGAACTTACCCGGCATGATCGTGCTGGATGTGTCTCCGCCGTCATAGGCGTATCCCGACCAGCAGGCCCCTCCGGCGGCGGGGATCGTGACGAAGCCATTCGAGGCGACGGCGAAAGCGTTTCCACAAACAGCGGCAGTGCTTCCGCCGCCGCCGTTGGTGCCTCCCGTGCTGCCAGGTGTGCCGCCGGTGCTGCCGTTGGTGTTGCCGGTGCCGGTGGTGTTGCCTGAGCCGTTGGTGCCGCCGGTGTTGCCTGAGCCGTTGGTGCCGCCGGTGGGGTTACCTGAGCCGTTGGTGCCGCCGGTGGTACCGCTCGAGTTGCCGCCGGTGTTGTTCGAGCCGCCGTTGCCGCTGCTCCCGTTGGTGACGGTGTCGCCGTTGGCGCACGCGTAGCTGAAGACGCCGAGCGAGAGGAGGGCGGACAAAACTAAGCCAGTCTGAAGCTTCATGGCGAAAGCCTTTCGGTTGGGGGAGCTTCCGGCAAGGGAATGGCCCGACCGCAGCCGGGGCCTCACTTTTAGCGCGGAAGGGATGCCAAAACAACGGACGCGCGGCGGGACCCGCAGGCGGGCGGTGCGGCGTGTCTGCGGCTCCCACCTTGACGCGCGGGCGGGCGAACCAACACTGAACCTGGGGGCTTCGGGTATCTCGGAGGGCGGAGGCGGTCAGATGCGGCAGAACGGGAACGAGTTGGGGATTGCGTTGTGGTTCTTGGTCGCGGCGTTCGCGGCCATGATGATTGGCCGGGCACACGCCGCGGAGGCGCCACCGCCGTCGCCCGCGCCCGCGGTCGCGGCGCCTGCCCCGGCGGCGTCGCAAGCGACAGCGCCCGCGCCCGCCGTCGCGGCGCCACCGGTGGTGGCGTCGATGTCGCAGCCACCCGCCTCGACGCCGGAAGGTGTGTCGGCGGTCGATACGGCGGCCAAGGCGTTTCGCGGGCAGGTGATCCTCAGCGACGTCATGATCGCGCCCGCCTCTGCATTCCCATCGGGCGAAGCCATGGTGGGTGCGCTCCAGCGTCTCAAGCGCAGCACGGTTCACGGGGTCGACGGATTTTGGCGGCTGCACATGGTGGCGTTTCCGACCCCGGGGCCGGAGGGGGGCACCTACCGGCTGCGCGCGACCGACACGACGGACGGCAAGCAGGGCAAGCCGATCAAGGTCTTCGAGATCAAGGTGCAGCCCGGGCACGCGGAGGTCGAGATGCCTGACCTGGTGCTGACCGACGTCATGGGCTTCAAGGCCGGCCACAGCTACGAGATCGCGGTGGTGGGCGCGGGCGACGCCGAGGCGCGCGCAGGAAAAGGAGACGTCTACGCCCAAGGGGTGATAACCCTGATGTGAGTGACGCGCGCGACGGTGCCGGTCCTGGCCGCCCTGGGGGCGGCCGTCGTTTTGGGGCAACGCCCCGCGGTCGCGCGCGCCCATCGGGCTGATGCGCGGACCGGCAAGCTCGTGCCGGCAATGGCCGAGCTGGTCAAAGCGCGCAAGCGGGGCGACCGTACGGCGCTGGGGCGGGTCGGCGATCGCATCGGGCCGGCGCGGCTGGCGGCCGCCATCTCGGGCGCGGACGGCCGGGTCGCGGAGGCGGCCATGACCGCCGCACCGGAGACGCGCGCGGGGGTGCTGCTAATCGGTACGATCGCGGACCAAGTGGCGGGCGCCGACGCCCGCGCGCGGGTCGCGGCCGAGGCGCTGGGGCGCCTGCTGGACGGCTCGCGGCCGGCGGCGCTGGAACAATGGGAGGTTCCGCCCGACGACATCGCACGCGCGTGCTGGGCCGTGCACGGGCTGGCCGGGCGCGCCACCGCTCCCCTGGAGACGCGCCTGCAGGCCATGGACGCCAGCCTGGCGGCGGCGCCGACTTGTGGGGTGCCGCGCGACGCCGCCGCGTGGTCGCACGACGCCTCGCCCGAGATCCGGCGCGCCGCGGTGCTTCTGGCGGCAGCCGGAACCGAAAGGGCGGCGGTGCTGCGCCAGGCGTTCGCCGACGGCGATCAGCGCGTGAGCGCCGCGGCGGTGGCGGCCGATTGCCGCGTCGAATTCCGCAGCGCCGGTGGCAAGGAGATCGCGCCCGATCCGCAGGCGGTCGCCGCGGCGCGAGCGCTGGTGGCGGCGCGGACCACGCCAGCGGCCGACGCGGTCGAGATGCTGGACTGCCTGGCGTCGGCGGCCACCCCGGCCGACCGCGCGCTGCTGGAGACCATGCGGCGCGGGCCACCGTCGCCGCTCCGCGACCGGGCCGTCGAGCTGATCGCGCCCCGCCACGACAAGGGGACGGATTGACGGTTCCGGACGCGCCCGCGGCGTCGCCCGTCGCGGCGACGGCAGGCGCCAATGATCGCGGTGATCGACTGGCGCGCGGCGCGCGGCGGGTCAGCGCCCTCACGATGCTGTCGCGCCTGCTGGGCCTGGCGCGCGAGCAGATCTTCGCGCTGACGCTGGGCGCGGGCGCCTCCAGCGATGCTTTCCTGGCCGCGTTCCGCATCCCCAACCTGCTGCGGGATCTGTTCGCCGAAGGAGCCCTGTCGACCGCCTTCGTCCCCACTTACGTCGCGACGCTGCGGCATGAATCTCGGGCAGCAGCGCACGCGCTGGCGAATCGCGTGATGTCGACGCTGACGATCTATCTGGGCGTGCTGGCGCTGGCGGCCATGATCTTTCCGGGACCGGTGGTCCGGCTGGTGGCCGCCGGCTTTTCGCCCGAGAAGACGGCGCTGTGCGCGCACCTGGTGCGCATCATGATGCCGTTCCTGCCGGCCATCTCGCTGGCGGTGGTGGCGATGGGCGCGCTCAACGCCGAAGAGAAGTACACGGCGCCGGCCCTGGCCTCGTCGATGTTCAACCTGGTCGCGATCATCGGCGGCCTGATCGTGTTCGGAATCGGCCCTTCGTCGCGCACGGCCGTCACAGCCTGGGCCGGGTTCACCGTCGTCGGTGGCATCGCGCAGCTGGCGATCCAGGTCCCGTCGCTGTGGCGGTCGGGTTACCGACCGCGCCTGGCGCCCGATCTCGCCCTGCGCGATCCGGGGACGCGGCGAATCGCCAAGCTGATGGCCCCGGCCACGCTGGGCGTCGCGGCCGTCCAGGTGAACGTGGTCGTCAACTCGTCCTTCGCCAGCTTGATCTCGGACGGCGCGCTGTCGTGGCTGTCCTACGCGTTTCGCCTGATGCAGCTGCCGATCGGCGTCTTCGGCGTGGCGGTCGGCACCACGGCGCTCACGCATCTGTCGCGCGACGCCGCCCGCAACGACTGGGACTCGTTACGCGCCACGTTGCGCCGGGGGCTGCGCATGGTCCTGTTCCTGACCGTCCCGTCGACGGTCGGCCTGGCGCTGCTGGGCGTCCCCATCATTCGGCTCATCTTCCAGCACGGTCGGTTCTCGTCGTACGCGACGGTCCAGACCGCTCACGCGCTGGCGGGGTACGCGATCGGCCTGGTCGCTTACGCGGCCATCAAGGTGCTGGCGCCCGCGTTCTATGCGCTCGGACGCACGCGCGTGCCGGTCGCCGCCAGCGTCACCGCCGTGGCTGCCAACTTGATCTGGAACGTGCTGACGTTTCGCCGGTTCGGACACGTCGGGCTGGCGGTGGGGACGTCGATCGCCGCGCTGGCCAACTTCTGTGTCCTGGCGATCGCTTTTCAGCGGCAGGTGCACGGGCTGTTCACGCGCGACCTGGTGGTGCCCTTCCTGAAGATTGTCGCCGCCGCGGCGGTGATGGCCGGCGCCATCTGGCTGGTCTCGGCGCGCGTCGAACAGGTGCAGCGCGCCGGCACGACCATGTTCGCCGCCAAGGCGTTCCTGCCCATCACCGTCGGTGCCGTCGTGTATTTCGCCGCCGCCCGCGCGCTGGGGCTGGACGAGGCGCGCCTGCTGGTCTCCCGGTTTCGCCGCTGACGGCTCGGTCGAAGCCCTAGCGCTCGTGAGGCATGCGGTCGCGCGCGCCGCGGAAGTACTGCATGGGCGAGTAGAAGCGGAAGTTCGAGACGCGGCTGGTGTAGACGCAGGCGTAGGCCTCGACCTGCTCGCCGAATTTGCTGACCTCGTAACCCTCTCGGAAAATCGGCCCCCAGTAGGGGTTGAAGCCGTCGTCGATGGCGCCCTCGACGACCCGGTGTTGCGTCGCCGTCTCGCGCAGCTCGCGCCGCAGCCTTTCGATGGCGTCCTTGACCGCGCGCTTGGCGGCGGTCAGCGGCTCGACGTCCGCGCCCTCTGCGCTCATCTTCTGCAGGGCGCGCAGCGCCGCCTGCCGCTCGTTCAGCTCGGAGTCCAGGTGCACCAGCTCGCCGTCCAGGCGATCCAGCCGCGCCAGCTCTTGCTTCAGGCGATCGTGCGTCGTGATCTCGTGCTCCAGCTCTTGCAGGATCATCGCCGTGCGCCAGTTCGACGATTTGCGCGAGCGCAGCATGTCGCCGTAGATGTGATCGCCGACGAACAGCACCCGATCGCCGCTGGCCTTCGCCCGCTCTTGGAACTCACGGATATTGCCGCCGGAGTACACGCGCCCGCGCTGGAACGGTCCGGGATTGAGCGAACCGATGCTCTTGGCCAGCGGCTGCCCGTCGCCGTCCAGCTCGACGAATGGGCGCTCTTCGGTGAAGAACTCGGGCTTGCCGGCGCTCACGACGATGACGTCGAAGTAGTGGCGCCACGACGGGTAGGAGGCCGGGTAGGCGCGGTCGCCGCCGTCCGGCCCCTCGTCCAGCAGGTAGCTCATGACCTGCGACGTGTAGTCCCAGGCCGAATTGGTCAGCAGGAAGAGCCGCTTTCCCGACGACCGAAACTTGTGCAGCGTCTCTGGCAGCCCCGGATCGCGCTCGATGTAGCTCGGAAGCTGGGCGCCGACGATGGCTTTGATCGACCCGTCCCGGTGTGCAAGGTCGATGCACTCGCGAATGTGCTCCCACATCGTCGCGTAGTCGGGCTTGGTGGCGGTGCGATCGAAGTAGTCGACCAGCACCGCGTACAACACCGCCTCCGGCAGCGCGAACAGCGAATCGATCCAGGCGTAGCGGCGGTTCGACAGGCGCGTCCGCTCGCGCTGGTAGAGCTCGCCAATCTGGGCGCGCTCGATCGGCCGCAGGCCGTGGCGCGCGCGGCCGGGGTAGCCGTAGCGATCGGGCTTGAAGATGTTGCCGTTCACGCGGTCCACGACCAGACCACGCACCGCCAGCATCGGGTCGTACGCCAACGCCCGAATCTCCTCGGGATAGCCCTTGGCGGAGACCAGCTTGTGCAACGTCGCCCGCATGGACAGCTCTTCGATCTGGGCCTGGTTGTAAAGGGCCAGCGTGTAGTCCATGTCGAACCCGACCATCTCGATCTGGTCGAGCCGCAGGTTGCGGTTGACGTAGATGCGGGTGGCCCGGGGGATGTCGGTCGAGCGCAGGCCCGACACGGCGAAATCCGGGGCCTCTTGGGGGCTCTCGATGACCTCGGGGGCGGTGGTCACAGTCGAAATTTTATCACGCGCGGGGCCGCCAGGCCGCCTTGTAGAATGAACGTAACGTGAAGTTCGCGCTGGCCCAGGTGAATCCGACGATCGGGGAGTTCGAGGGCAACCGCCGGCTGATTGTCGACGCGGTCGCCGCGGCCGAGTCGCGGGGCGCCGAGCTCGTCCTTTTCCCCGAGCTGGCGATCTGCGGGTATCCCCCCAGGGACCTCCTCGAGCGCCCGGGGTTCGTCGAGGCTTCGCGCGCTTCTCTGGCGGCGCTGGTGACCGCGCTCGGCGGCGCCAAGGCGGCCGCCCTGGTCGGATTTCCGGAGCCCCTGGTTTCGCCGGGCCGGGGGCTGTCGAACAGCGCGGCGCTGATCGACGGCGGCCGCATCGTCCACGTGGCGCGCAAGTCGCTGCTGCCCACCTACGACGTCTTCGACGAGCGGCGTTACTTCGAGCCGGCCACGGAGGTGGCGCCGTTCACGTTCCGAGGGTGCCGGTTGGGGATATCCATCTGCGAGGACATCTGGAACGACGCCGATTTCTGGCCCGAGCGGCTTTACCGCGGCGATCCAATCGAGTCGCTGGTCGCCGCGGGGGCGGAGGTGATCGTCAACCTGTCGGCCTCCCCCTACACGATGGAAAAGCGCCACCTGCGGCCGCGCATGCTGGCGGCGACCGCGCGGCGCTGGCGCCGGCCGTTGTTGTTCGTGAACCAGGTGGGCGGGCAGGACGACCTGGTCTTCGACGGCGCCAGCCTGGTGCTGGACGCCACCGGGGCGGTGGTCGCCCGGGCGGCCGAGCACGCGGCGGACCTGATCGTGGCCGACGTCGTGGTCGACACGGCAGCCGGCCTGGCCGCGGGAGGCGCGGCCTCCGGCGACCTGCGTCCGGCGGAGCCATCCGACGAGCGCTCGGCGTTGGGCGCGCTGGTGTTGGGGACGCGAGATTACGCGCGCCGGTGCGGCTTTTCGCGGGCGCTGTTGGGGTTGTCGGGCGGAATCGACTCGGCGCTGGTGGCCGTCGTCGCGGCGCGCGCGCTCGGCCCCGAGAACGTGCTGGGTGCGGCCATGCCGTCGCGCTACTCGTCGCCCGGATCGCTGCGCGATGCCGAGCTGCTGGCGCATAACCTGGGGATCGCCTTCACGACGATTCCGATCGAGCCCATGTTCGCCACGTATCTGACGGCGCTGGCGCCGGCGCTGGACGCCTTCGCGCCGCCCACGGCCGCGCCGGCCGCCGCGGCAGCCAGGGATCTCACCGAGCAGAACCTGCAGGCGCGCATCCGTGGCGCCATCTTGATGGCGCTGTCGAACCGGCAGGATCGGCTGCTTCTGACCACCGGCAACAAGAGCGAGATCGCCACCGGCTACTGCACGCTCTACGGGGACATGGCCGGCGGGCTGGCGGTGATCAGCGATGCGCCGAAGACGCTGGTGTACCGCCTGGCGCGGGCCGTCAACGACGAGCACCCGGTCATCCCCGAGGCCACGCTGACGAAGCCACCCTCGGCGGAGCTGCGGCCCAATCAGACGGACCAGGATTCGCTGCCCCCCTACGACCTGCTGGACGCCATCCTGGAGGCGCACCTCGTGCGCGGCCTCGACGTGCCGGCGCTGGCGGCGGCGGGCTTCGACCCGGCGGTGGCGCGCGACGTCGTCCGCCGCGTCCAGCAGAGCGAGTACAAGCGCCGCCAGATGGCGCCGGGCCTGAAGATCACGGGCAAGTCGTTCGGCCCCGGCCGCCGGTACCCCATCGCGCGCGCTTGACGGCCGCTGGACGAGGCGACCTGGACGACGCGACCTAGACTTGCGCGCCGACGATCGGTATCGTCCGCGGCACTTTTTCCAGGAGCACGACGATGCGCGCAGTGATTGCTGTTCTTCCGGGTGACGGGATCGGACCCGAGGTCGTGGCCGAGGCGCGGCGGGTGCTGGCCGCCGTGGCCGATCGCTGGGGACACGCTTTCACGTTGCGCGAGGCCCTGATCGGCGGCGCTGCCATCGACGCGACGGGCACGGCGCTGCCGCCCGAGACATTGGAGATCGCGCGCGCCGCCGATGCGGTGCTGCTGGGCGCCGTGGGCGGCCCGAAGTGGGACGACCCGCGCGCGAAGGTCCGCCCGGAGCAGGGGCTGCTGGCCATCCGCAAGGGTCTGGGGCTCTACGCGAACCTGCGGCCGGTGGCGGTCACGCCCAAGCTGTTCCACGCGTCGCCGTTGCGCGCCGACCTGCTGGCGGGGGTCGACATGGTGGTCGTGCGCGAGCTGACGGGCGGCATCTACTTCGGCGAGAAGGTACGGCAGGCCGACCGCGCGTCGGACCTCTGCGTCTACACCGTCGACGAGGTCGAGCGCATCGTTCGGACCGCGGCCCGCATCGCGCGTGGCCGGCGCAAGAAGCTGACCTCCGTCGACAAGGCGAACGTCCTCGAGACGTCGCGCCTGTGGCGAGAGGTCACCGAGCGCGTGATGAAGCAGGAGTTCCCGGAGATTGCCTTGTCGCACATGCTGGTCGACGCGTGCGCGATGCACCTCATCCGCCGGCCGGCGGACTTCGACGTGATCGTCACCGAGAACATGTTCGGCGACATCCTGACCGACGAGGCGTCGATGCTGGCGGGGTCGATGGGCATGCTGCCGTCGGCGTCGCTGGGCGACGGCAAGCGTGGTCTTTACGAACCGATTCACGGTTCGGCGCCGGACATCGCCGGCAAAGGCGTGGCCAACCCCTATGCCACGATCCTGAGCGTCGCCCTGCTGCTGCGGCACTCGCTGGAGCTGGAGACCGAGGCGCGCGCCATCGAAGCGGCGGTGGCGGCGGCGATCGATCGCGGCGTGTGGACCGGAGATCTCGCGCCAGCCGGTACGCAGCCGGCCACGACCGAGGCCGCGGGAGACGCGGTGCTGCAAGGGCTCCGACAAGGCTGATCGGCCGGCACCAGGAACGCGGCGTCAAAAGGCTGCCCGTCAGCCAGACCGTGAGGCGGGGCTCGAAACCGAGGGGCGTCCCCTCTCGACAGTGCTCGAGGGCGCTGTTAAATTAAGCATGTTCAGCCGAGTGTTGTCGGTGTTCCGCTTGCTGCCCCCCGTCTCGTCCGTCGCTCCGGTTGGCGCCGCCGCCCGCCGCACGGACTCAGCACAAGTCCCGTGGATCCTTCAGCGATCCGGTGACGACTTCCGGCCGTGGGCTGCCCATCAGGTTTTTCCCTAGTTGGTGCCCCGAACGCGCGCCGAATGGCCGAGACCGTGCAACGAAGGAGAACGAGATGGGAACCAGGCTCTACGTTGGCAATCTGTCGTACAACGTGACCGAACCCGAGCTGCGGGACGCTTTCGCAGAGGGGGGGCGCAACGTCGTCGAGGTGAAGATCGTCATGGACCGCGACACCGGCCGGCCGCGCGGATTCGCCTTTGTGGAAATGGGCAGCGACGACGAGGCGAACGCGGCGATCAGCTCGTTGACTGGGCGCGAGCTGCAGGGACGCGCGATCAACGTCAGCGAGGCGCGCGCCCGCGCGCCCCGCGCCGGAGGTGGCGGTGGTGGCGGGTATGGCGGTGGCGGCGGTGGTGGCGGATACGGCGGGGGCGGGGGCGGCCGAGGCGATCGCGGTGGCGGTGGCGGCGGCGGCGACTACGGCGAAGGCCGCGGTCGTTCGCGCCGCGGCGGCTGGTAACGGCTGCCTTCACCGTTTCGGGAGGGGCACCGGCCCCTCCCGTCACGCGAGCGCGCGAAGTCCTTCGGGGTCCGCGAGAATCACGCGCCGGCCGTCGGTCTGGATCAGGCCCTTGCGCTTGAATTGCGAGAGCGTCAGCGAGACCGTCTCGCGTGTCGAGCCGATCAGGTTGGCCATCTCCTGGTGCGTGATCTTGAGGCCGACCACCAGGCCGCGCTGATCGGACACGCCGTGCTCCTGGCCCAGGCTCAACAACAGCTCGGCCAGCTTGGCCCCGACGTCCTTGAAGATGAGCTGCTCGACGCGGGCCTCCAGATCCTTTCGGCGCGCGATGAGCGCGCGGCCGAACTTATAGGCGGCGCCGCCGTCCGACTTCAGCAGCTCATCGACCGCCTCCCGCGAGACTTCGACGGTGACCGACGCGTCCATCGCCTCGGCCATCTCCTCGCGCGGGCCGCCGTCCAGCAGGCAAGGCTCGCCGAAGAAGTCTCCTTCGCCGCGGTACGCCAGCGTCAATTCCTTGCCGTCGCGGGTGACCTTGGAAATCTTGATGCGGCCGCTGGTCAAAAAATGCACGCCCTGTGCGCGATCGCCCGGCAGATAGATCACCTGCCGCGGTCTGTAGGTACCGACGCTGAGCCCGGGAAGCAGCTTCTCCAGCGCCTCGTTCGGACTTTCAGAAAGCACGTCGCACTTCCGGAGGAGCGTTATGGGATGTTGCGCGTCCTGGGCTGACATGTCTCCGTTTGTAGCATAAGACCGTGTCCACGGCGGAAAACCGGTGAACTAGGCTACAAAACGGCCTTTTTCTTGGTGCTGCGCAGCAAGGAGGCGATGCCACCGGCCAGCACCAGGAGACCGACCGCCAGCATGGAAAGCTTCGTGGCGGCCGGCAGCGTCTGCGTGTCGTCGGCGTGGGCGCGGGCCAGCAGCACGATGCAGGCGTTGTTCGTGAAGTGGGCGAGCATCGAAGGCAGGATCGAGTCCGACGCCAGCGCGATCGCCGATAGGCCCACGCCCAGGATGGCGGTCGGCAGCAGGCGCCAGACGTCGACGTGGTAGATGCCGAACAGAATGCCGGTCAGGATCGCGGCCACCGCCGGCGAGAACCGCGTCGCGAGCCCGCGCAGGATCGGCCCGCGAAACAGAGCCTCCTCGCAAATGGCGGGTGTCACCGCCATCAGCAGCAGGGTCGCGACCAGGCTCCGCTGCCCGGACGCCGGCGCGATGGCGCGGCGCAGGTGATCGACGACCTCTTTGGGCGGCGGGAGGATCCACTCGGCCACCAGGCCCACCACCAGCCATGCCGACAGACCGATCAGCAGCGCGCCAGCGAAGGCCGCCGGCGGTGCTCGTCGCAGCCGGATGAGGCCGCCCACCGTCTGTCCGCGGCCGCGGGCCGTCATCCAGGTCAGCCCGCCGAGACCGATCCACTCCGTGATGGCCAGGCCGGGGCCCAGGCGCCAGCTCTGGAGCGGCACGAAAACGAAAAACAGCAGCACACACGCGACGCCGTAGAGCGCGATCGCCGCGCCGGCGGTGGGGGGCTCGTCATCGCGGCCAGCGGCGGCGTCCAGCGCGTTGGTCGGGCCGCCGGCGCGCCTTCCCAGCACCACCTGGCGCAACCAGGTGCCAAGGCCCACCTTGGCCTCGTCGCTGGCAAGCAGCCTCTCCGAGTCATAGAGGCGGGAGGCCAACAGCAGCGCGGCTGCCCCGTACAGGGCCGTGCTGGCCAGCACCGCGACCGCCAGCCCGGCGGACCAGCGGGCGAGCACCAGGTCGCGGGCCAGCAGCGTCACGCCGACGCCGGGGATCAGCGCCGTCACACCCGATAGGCGGAAGTCGCCCAACCCGGCCGTCAGGGCCGGCGCCAGGCACAGGAAGTAGACGGGTGTCAAAAGCGTCTGCGCCTCCTTGAAGCTGCGCGCCAGCGCGCCGATGGCGACCATGACGGCGGCGAA
This sequence comes from uncultured Pseudomonadota bacterium, assembly GCA_963737345.1. Lineage (GTDB taxonomy): Bacteria > Myxococcota_A > Polyangia > Fen-1088 > Fen-1088 > JADGRB01. Next base: position 577,227 of record CAVTSM010000005.1, read on the forward strand.
CAGGAACGCGGTCGGGGGGACCACGGCGAACGCAGCCGCCGCCTGCCGCCAAGGAATCGCCAGCTTGGCGCCGGCGCCGCCGGCCAGGCGTGCCCCCTCGAGGACGGTCAAGGACATCGAGGCCAGGTTCAGGAATCCCGTCAGCGACGCCAGCGCGGTCACCGCCAGGACCTTGCCCGCCATCAGCGCCGAACGCTCGATGGGGGCCGAGAGCGTCGTCTCGAGCGTCCCGCGTTCGCGTTCCCCGGCGGTGATGTCGATGGCCGGGTGGAACGCACCCAGCATCACCATCAAGACCACGACCAGCGGCAGGACCTTCGACAGCAGGTACCCGCTGACCTGGGCCTTGGGCGCGATGCCGGCCGTCGTGACGGCGAAGGCGGCGGCGCACCCGGGACCGGCGCGGGCCTCCAGGGCGCGCTGAACGCGTTCGCGCGCCGCCGACGACTCTTCGCGCGTCTCGTCGTAGAGGATTCGGACGGCGGCGGGCTGACCGGCCAGGCCGGGCGTCACCTCCGCGATCGCGTCCACGCGTCCGCTCGAAAGATCGGTGGCCGGGGCGGGTGGGGCGACGATCACGTCCGGGCCGCTCAGCAAACGCCGGACATCGGAGGCCAGGGCCGCCGGTCCCTGGACCGCGACCCGAGCGACGTGCGCGTCGACGCGGGCCACGCGGGCCGCCAGCACCTGCGCGGTCACCAGCGACACCAGCGGGTAGACCACCAGCGGGAACAGCACCATGACGGCCAGCGTCCGCCGGTCGCGCAGGGTTTCGCGCAGCTCCTTGCCGGCCACCAGCAACGCGGACCGCAGGATCACGTGGCGGCCTCGGGCGTCGCGGCGGCCGTCCCCGCCGGGACCAGACGCAGGAAGGCCTCTTCCAGGCTGGGCGCGCCCCCCGCGAGGGCGCGCAACGCAGCCGGCGTGCCTTCCGCCAGCAGGCGCCCCTCGTGCAGGAGGCCAATGCGATCGCACAGCAGCTCCGCCTCGGCCAGGTAGTGGGTCGAAAAGATCACCGTTTTGCCGCGATCGCGCTCGGCGGTCACGAAGGCGCGCAGAAATCGCGAGGCCAGCACGTCCAGGCCGGCCGTCGGTTCGTCGAAGATCAGCACCGCCGGATCGTGCAGCATGGCGCGCGCGATCGACAGGCGCTGGCGTTCGCCCGTCGACAGCCCCTCGCACCGCCTCTGGATGAAGGGGGCCAACTGCAGAGCGTCAGTCAGCGCCGCGATGCGCGCGCGCGTGGTCTGGTCCGGCATGCCGTGCAGCCGGCCGAAGTAGTCCAGCAGCTCGCGGCCGGTCAGGCGGGCATAAAGCCCAGTGGTGTTGGTGAGGAAGCCGAGCTGCCGGCGCACCGCCAGCGGGTCCAGCGAAACGTCGATTCCAGCGACCACGGCGCGGCCGGCGGTGGGCGCCAGCAACCCGGCCAGCACCCGCAGCGTGGTGGTCTTCCCGGCGCCGTTCGGGCCCAAAAGACCGTAGATCTCGCCGGGCTCGACCGCGAAGGAGAGCCCGTCGACGGCGGCCTTTTGCGCGCGCTGATCGAAGCGCTTGACCAGGCCCTCGACGACGATTGGTGCCGCGCGCATCCGGGCAAAGATAGCGCGAGCCGCGGGTCAGCAGTCGCCGGCCACGCAGTAGTACTCGAGCTGCTTCAGAAAGCTGCGGGCGCCGCAGGTGCCGAAGGCGGCGCTCTTGGTCACCGGGTCGTACGTTCCGGTGCAGGTCGGGGCCGGGCCGGCGCTGGCCGGCGGCGTCGGGCAGAAACCACCCGTCGCGTCGTACTTGATGTACACCCGCATCGGGACCGAGACGCTCTGGTTGCCGGCCTTGTCGCGGGTCTGGACCGCCAGGCAGGCCCAGCCTTCCGGAATCTTGTTGGCGTAGGTGTCGAGCTGGTTTCCGAAACAGTGAAACGTCTTGTCGATGGGCTCGACCGACCAGATCGCCGGCTGGCCGTCCGAATAGCCGATGGCGATCGTCGGTTGCGCGAAGGAATTGCAGAGCCGCTGCGGGGGGGCCATGGAGGTGCCCTTCGCGCAAGGCGCGGTCGCCGGCAGCGTCGGGTCCGGCTCGAAATCAGCCCGTCCGGCGGGCGGCACGGCCGCCAGGCGAACCTGCAGGACCCCGCTGCCGGGCGTGGGGGGCGCGGTCGGGCTGATCGGCGTCAGCAGCGGGTTCACCTGGTCGCAGCGGCCATCACCATCGCTGTCGACGACCAGCGGCTGTTTCAGGGAAGCGGGCATGATGAACACGTTGGTGTTCGCCGGGTCGACCAGCGATATCGGGGTGACCTTCACCTGGCTGGCGCGGTTGCCGTCATCCTCGATGCGCGCGCGCAGGTCGAACACCTGGGGAACCATGCAGCCGTCGTTCGGCATGTCCCCGATCTCTTGATTGACCGAGAGCGGGTCGAAGGCGAACGAGCACTGGTAGCCGGTCGTGGTCAGCGACATTTGCCGCATGAGCGGCGGGTCCAGGTCCGCCACCGGTGCGATGTTGTCGATCGAAAATCCGTACGCCAGGACGGACTGGTTGCCGGCCGCGTCGACGGCGCGGAACGAGATGTTCGGGAAGACCACGCAAAGCTCGGACGAGGGGGGCTCTGGGCAGCGAGTGAGGTTGGACGTGTCGAACAGGACGCCGTAGATGCCGCTTCCCTGCGCGACCAGCGGCAGCTCGAACAGCGGCGTGTCCTGGTTGGAGATGACGGCCACCACCGACGAGTCCAGCACGCCGGAGTCGTCGACGACGGTCGCGGATATGTTGATGACGCCCCCGACGATGTCGCCGGTGGCCGGTGTCGTCGCCGTGATGGTGGGCCCGCTCTTGTCGATGACGAAAACGACCCTGACCTGCTGGGTCACCCCTATCGCGTTGGTGGCCTGCACCTGGAACAGCTGCTTGCCCGAGACATCGGGCAGCAGCAGCGCGCCGGCGGGTGGGCTGGTCGTGGGGCCGAAGACCACCGTCGCCCGGTACCTGGGCGCGTTCGCGTCGGGCTGGGTCAGCGTGATCGGCTTGCCCGCGATGATGGCCGTGGGGCCGCTGGCCAGCGGGAAAGCCCCGGGGTCGACGGTGAGGTCGACGGCGACGCTGCCGTTGTAGCCGTGATTGGCGGTTGGCGAAACGACCGTGATGATCGGGCCCGCGTCGACGGTCAGCGAGATCTGGTCGGTGGCCTGCGTCCCGCTCGAGCTGCGAGCCGAGACGGTGAGCGTGTACGCGCCGGCCGGCAAATCACCTAGGCTCAACTTGCCGGAGTAGGTCTCGGCGGCCGTCGAGACCAGGACCCCGTGGGCGAGCACGACGGCGTTGGCCGGCGCCGTCAGCGTCACGGCGACGCTGCTGGTGTCGATGTAGTCGGATCCGCCTTGAACGGTCGCGTTCGCGGTGACGAGCAGGTCGCTGTGAATGCCGACGGTGGCCGGATTGGCGGGCGCCGTGATCGCGACCGTGGCCGTTCCGCTCGGCATGCTCCCGGTCGAGCCGCCGTTGGTGGGCGGCGGCAGGTAGCCGTGCTGATCGACCGCGGTCGTGCAGGCGATCGGCAGCAGCAGCAAGAAGGTGGCCAGCGTACCGCGCTCGATCACGGACTGTTCCCGCCCTGCGCCGGACAGACGAGAGTGCCGTTCATCGTGCAGCAGTCGACGACCTCGTCTTGGGCGGGGTTGCAGGCGTTGCCCGTGTTGGTCGGCTCGTACGGGCAAGGGGCCACGGTTCCAACCAGGCAGCCGTTGCACACCTCGACGGGAAAGTCGAACGGGTCAGAGACCAGGCTGCGGCCGCTGTTGGTCGTGCCGCGCGCTTGAACCCTCAGATTCAGCCGCAAGCCAGGGCCGGGCCCCAAGCCCCCGGCGCTGGCCAGGTGCAAGGCCAGATCGACGGGCACCGCTTCCACGGCCGCGGCGATGTGTCCGCCGTTCGAGGAGACGCCACCCGACCAGGGGACCTGGAAGTGCAGCAGGGCCGGGTCGGCGCTGTTCATCACCTGCTGCGCGCCGGGCGTGGCGGAGCCGATCGTTCCGATGTCGACGTCGAAGGCGCTGATGTGGATCTGGTTCGGGTCGTTCGGGCTGCCGGAGCCGGGCAGGTTGTTTTCAATCAGCGGGAAGAACAGGTACGCCGTCCGAAAGTCACCTCGCACGATGCTGACGTCCAGCGTGCCGGTGCCCTTGTAGACCGTCTCGGCGACGGGGATGGTGCAGCTCATCCCGGCGGTGGGCACCTGATCGTTGAGAATCTCGAACTGGCCGGGGACGCGCCCACAGCCGGCGGCCGTCACCAGCGCGGCGGCCGCGGCAAAGAAGGCATACCGAGAAGTCAGCAACGGCGGCAACCGGGGGCTGTCATTCATTCAAGAGCTCCGATGGTTGTTACGCACGCGAGAGCAACCCCATTTCAATTTGACTTCGATGGCGAGTTCACGTCGAATGAATCTGGTGGCGACTTTGCGACGCCTTGCGCGCCTCGCCGTTGCGCGGCTCGCCGTTGCGCGGCTCGCCGTTGATCGTTCCGGAGCAACCGCCGTCGAGTACGCCCTCATCGTGGGTGCGATAGCGGGCGTCATCGCACTCGTAACCTACGTTCTCGGCGCGAAGACCAACAATCTTTACAACAGTGTGAACAGCTCGAATTGGTAGCGGCGGTCAGGGCCAGTCAGCGGCCGTTCGGCGGTGATGGTGGCTGGCTGAGGTAAGCGGGTCGCCGCGTTGTAGGTGTCCCGCCGACGTGCGGCATCTTGCTCCCACCGGACTGCCTATTGCACGATCGCCTTCTCAAGTTGCACCTACGCGCGTCGATAGGTTTGTCATAGGGCTCACGCGAAATGAGCTCGTGATGCCGACAGGGCGCCCGATGACGGTCGGTCTGATTCGGACCACACGACACGACCTGACCAACCCGAAGGAGAAATTGCCCCATGCTGAAGAACGCGCTGAAACTGTTCCGTGACGAGGAGGGCGCCACGGCCGTCGAGTACGGCCTGATCGTCGCCGCCATCGCTGGCCTGATCATTGCCATCGTGTTCGTGCTGGGCAACAAGGTCAAAAACCAGTTCAACAATGTTCAAAACGCGTTGTAGTCGACGGCGCGGGACCGGGTTCAGCCGGGGGATCGCGGCCATCTAAACGATGGTCATTTCTCTTCCCTGGCTTGGACTGTTGGGGCTGGGCCTGGCGATCGCGGTCATTTCGGACCTTCGTTTGCGCCGGATTCCCAACAGCGTCTCCATCCCGCTGTTGATTGTTGCGTTGATTGCCCGTGGCCTCAGTCAAGGGGCCCTGGCGACACTCTCGGGCGTGGGCGCGGCGGCGCTGGTCGTCGCCGCGCTCTATCGCCCTTGGCTCAGCGGCGGCATCGGTGGCGGCGACGTCAAGCTCGCCGCCGCCACCGCCGCCTGGGTGCCGTTCTCACGGCTGCATTGGTTCGCCCTGTGCGCGGCGGCGGCCGGCGGGGTGGTGGCCGGCGCCTACTATTGTGTCGCCCGACCGTCGGCGCGCGCCGAGATCCGCGCCAACCTGACCCTCACCGTTCTGCAGAACGAGCTGCCGGCGATGCCCTCTCATCGGGCCGGGCATTCGTCCGTTCCGTACGCGCTTGCCATCGCGGCCGGCGCGGCGGTCGCGCTGCTCGTTCCTTTGTGAATACGCTCGGAGGTCGCACTTAATGCTACGGGGCGCTCCGTCGATGTTGCGTTCCAGGCTCGCTTCGATCAGTCCACGCGACGATGGGTGGCGAGCAACGCCTGCCAGTTAGGAGAAGCTTTTGGCGATGAACGAATCGATCGGATCCAGCCGGCTCCGTGCCGCCGCCGGGAGCTCCCGGCGCTCGGGGGCACGCGCGGCGCTGTTCTGGGCCTTCGCCCTGGTCATGGGCCTGGGAACCGCCCTGTTCATCGCCCGGTACCTCGAGAAGCGGCCGGGCGGCGCGATCGTCCCCATCACCAAGCTGGCCGTGGCGGCGGTCGACCTGCCGCTGGCCGGAAAGATTCGCGCTGAGGACCTGAAGCTCGAAGACTGGCCGGCCGACCACCTGCCGGCGGCCGCGGTTCGCGACCCGAAAGAGCTGGTCGGGCGGATTCTGATCTCGCGCGTGCTGGCCGGGCAACCAATCCTGGCCGGCATGCTGGCGGCCAAGAACGCCGGTAATGGTCTGGCGGCCTTGATTCCGCCCAACATGCGGGCGATGGCCGTGCGGGTCGACGACGTCGTCGGTGTCGCCGGCTTCATTCACCCGGACGATCGTGTGGACGTGCTGGTGACGCTGCACCCACAGCGCCCCGGCGCCGAGACCATCAGCAAGGTGTTCTTGCAGAACGTGAAGGTGCTGGCCGTCGGCCAAGAAGTCGAGGCGAACGACCAGGCGCGGATGCACGCCAGCCCGGCGACCGTGGCCACGCTGCTGGTGTCGCCCCAGGACGCCGAACGGCTGGCGCTGGCCTCGGCCGAAGGCCGCCTTTTGCTCACGTTGCGCAGCTGGACCGACTCACTGGCCATCAACACCGGCGGCGCCGTCGCCGAGGAGCTGGTCGGCGAGCCCGCCGCTCCGCCCGCCGCCGCCAAGCCCGAGCCGCCGCACCCGGCGCCGGTCGCCGTGGGACGCCGCGGGCGCGGGCGTGCGCCTGCGGCCGCACCGGCGGTGCTGCCCGGCGAAGGTGCGCCCAAGAAGGACGTCGTCGAGATCCTGCGTGGCGACCGGTTCGAAGAGCGCAAGTTCAGCAAAGGAGATGGCCGCCCGTGACTCGCCGCCAAGGGGGATTGGCGCTGGCCGCCTCGATGATTCTGCTGGTCCAGCAGGGCCGGGCCGACGCCGAAGCCGGGCTCAGCGCCGTGCCGGCCATCAAGATCGAGCGCGAGGTTGGCGCTGTGAAGAACCTGGCGCTCGAGACCGGCCAGAACCGGCTGCTGGTCCTCTCCGAGCCGATCGGGCGCGTTTCAGTGGCCGACCCGCGCGTCGCCGACCTGAAGGTCATCACCCCGATGCAGCTCTTGCTCACGTCGCGCGGGGTGGGCACCACCGACCTGACCCTCTGGAACAAGCGGGACGAGCCGCTGGTGCTGGCGCTGCAGGTCACGCGCAATCTGGAACGGCTGAAGGCGCAGCTGGCCGACCTGTTTCCCGACGAGAAGATCTCGGTTTCGGCCGCGGGCGACCTCATCGTCCTGTCCGGCGAGGTCTCGGACGTGCGTGTTCCGGAGCGTGCCGCCGAGGTGGCGCAGCTGCACTCCGAAAAGATCGCGAACCTCATCAAGGTGGTTGGCAATCAGCAGGTCCAGCTGGAGGTCAAGTTTGCGGAGGTCTCGCGCTCCGGACTTCGCCAGCTAGGGATCAACTTCTTCCATCAGGACGCCGGCGGACGATTCCTGGGGGGTCTCGTGAACCCCGGCCAGACGCCGGACGGCTTCACGAACGTTCCGGGGACGGTTTCGGGCAGCGGTCTGCCGCCGGTCGCCGCCCAGCCCGGCAACGGCTTCTCGCTGTTCTTCTCGGGCCTTCCGACCTTCCCGTTCAGCGCCATCCTCAACATCCTCGAGCAGACTGGCCTGGCCAAGATGCTGGCCGAACCGACGCTGGTGGCGCTCTCGGGACAGGAAGCCAAGTTCCTGGTCGGCGGCGAGTTCCCGGTCCCGATGGCCAGCTCGCTGGGCGCCGTGTCGGTGCTCTGGAAGAAGTTCGGCATCATCCTCAGCTTCACGCCGACCGTGATTGCCGACGGGGCGCTGCACCTCAAGCTCTCGGCCGAGGTCAGCGACGTCGACCCGGCGCGGTCGGTCACGATAGGCGGCGTCTCGATACCCGGGCTGACCTCGCGGCAGAGCGAGACGACCGTGCGGCTCGCCGACGGGCAGAGCTTCGCCATCGCCGGCCTGCTGTCCGACAAGGTGCAGTCGACGGTGAACAAGATTCCGCTCCTCGGTGACTTGCCGATCCTGGGCGCGCTGTTTCGGTCGGTGAACTACCAGCGGAACGAGACCGAGCTGCTGGTCGTGGTGACCGCCCACCTCGCCAAGCCGGTAGCGCCACACGATGCCCCACATCTGCCTACCGACAACGAGCTGAACGATCCGAACGACGTGCAACTTTTCCTGTTGGGCAGCATGGGTGGCGGTCGCCCCGACGAATCGGCAGGCAGTACAATGAGCGGGGCGGCGGCCTCCGGCGCGCCCGCGCTTCGGACGGCGCTGAAGGACCGAGGCCCGTCGGGCGAACTGGGGTTCATCCGCTAGAGAGCACACGATGTCTAGACCAACTGTCATGTTGCTGGGCATGGACGATGCGCAGCAAGTCGATGTTCGGGCCGCGCTCAAGGACATCGCCAACGTCATTCGGTCGACGACGCCCGCCGAGTTGATCGCCGACGAGTACCGCAGCCTGAATCCGGGCGCCGCGATCGTGTCGGTTCGCCCCGACACGCCCCAGCGCTTCGGGGTGATTCACAACATCGCCGCGGCGGGCGGGATCGTCATCGTCGTCTCCGAGAGCAAGGACCCCGAGCTGATCCTGCGGTCGATGCGGTCGGGCGCTCGGGAGTTCGTCCTCGACAGCGACCACGAGGAGCTGCGGCTCGCCGTCCGCACCCATGCCAAGGTGACGAACGGGGGGGGCAGCGAGATCGGGCAGGTGGTCACGATTTTCGGTGCCAAGGGCGGCGTCGGCGCGACGGCCATCGCGACCAACCTGGCGGGGGCCATGCAGGGGCGTTCGCTGCGCGTGTGCCTGGTGGACCTGGACCTCTACCTCGGCGACGTGCTGGCCTTCCTCGACATTCCGGGCAGCTACTCGATCACCGACGTGCTGGCCAACATGAGCCGCCTCGATCGGGATCTGCTGGCGACGTCGGTCACCAAGCACCGCTCGGGCATCAGCGTCCTGGCCCAAAGCAGCAAGGTGGAAGAGGCCGAGCAGATCAAGGCGCCCGAGATCGCCGCGCTGCTGGAATTTTTACGGCGCAACTACGACTTCGTCATCGTCGACGGCGTCCGCGGGTTCGACGAGCTGTCGCTGGCGGCGCTGGACAGCAGCCAGCACGTGTTCATGACGCTGACCCAGGACGTGCCGGCGGTTCGAAACGGCCAGCGCTGCCTGGAGCTGTTCGGCCGCCTGCAGTACGACCAGGGGCGCATCAAGCTGCTGCTGAATCGGTACCAGAAGGCCTCGAAGATCTCGACCGACGTGGTCAGCGAGACGCTGGGGCAGCCGCTGACACACACGATCAGCAATGACTTCCTGCTGCTGATCGACGCCATCAATCGGGGCGTCCTTCTGACGGAGGTCGCGCCGCGCGCGCGCATCACGCAGGACATCGAGGGGCTGATTCCGCACCTCCTGCCGGAAAAGGCGCCGCGCCTTCGGCGGCAGAGCCTGCTCGGCACCCTTTTCGGAAAGAAGGTCGCCGATGGGACTACGTGACCGACTCCTCAAGAACGAGCCCTCCACCGGTTCGTTTTCGGCGACCGTGCCGCGCACGCCGCGGCCGGCCGCGCCGCCGCCCGCTCGGCCGGGCACGAGCGCGCTGGCCGCGCCGGACGCGTATCACGAGCTCAAACACGAGCTGCACCAAAAGCTGATCGAAAAGCTGGATCTGGCGACCATCGAGCGACTGCCCCGCGAGCAGCTGCGCGACGAGCTGCGCCTCATCATGAATCAGCTGCTGGTGGCCAGCGACCTGCCGCTGAACCGCATCGAGCGCGAGCAACTGGTCGAGGAGCTGCTGGACGAGGTCACCGGCCTTGGGCCGTTGGAGCCGCTGCTGGCCGACACGACCATTTCCGACATCATGGTGAACGGGTACAACACGGTCTACGTCGAGCGCTTCGGCAAGCTGGAGCTGACGACCGTGCGATTCCGGGACAACGCGCACCTGCAGCAGATCATCGTGCGCATCGTCTCGCGCGTGGGGCGCCGCATCGACGAGTCGTCCCCGATGGCCGACGCGCGCCTGCCCGACGGCGCGCGCGTGAACGCGATCATTCCACCGCTGGCGATCGACGGGCCGGTCCTGTCGATCCGCCGGTTCGGCGGATCGCCGCTGCGCGTGAAGGACATGGTGGCGATCAACAGCGCCACGCCGGAGATGCTGGCGTTTCTGGCGGCCTGCGTGAAGGCCAAGCTGAACTGCATCATCTCGGGCGGTACGGGCACCGGCAAGACGACCATGTTGAACGCGCTGTCGTCGTTCATCCCCGAGGGCGAGCGTGTGGTGACCATCGAGGACGCCGCCGAGCTGCAGTTGCAGCAGCGGCACGTCGTCCGCCTGGAGACGCGGCCGCCCAACATCGAAGGGCGCGGCGAGGTCCTGCCGCGCGACCTGGTCAAGAACGCGCTGCGCATGCGGCCGGACCGCATCGTCATCGGCGAGTGCCGCGGCGGTGAGGTGCTGGACATGCTGCAGGCGATGAACACCGGCCACGAGGGGTCGATGACCACCGTGCACGCCAACACGCCCCGCGACGCCCTTTCGCGCATCGAGGCGATGGTCGGCATGGGCGGCGTGAACATGTCGGAGGCCCTGATTCGCCAGACCATCGCGCGCGCGCTGAACGTGGTCATTCAGCTGTCGCGCGGCACGGACGGCAAGCGGCGCATCACCGCCATCTCGGAGATCACCGACATGCAGGCGGGCGTCATCACGATGCAGGACATCTTCAAGTTCGAACAGACTGGCACCGACGCCCAAGGGAAGATCATCGGCCAGTTTCGGTTCACCGGAATCCGCCCGCGCGCGCTGGACCGCATCGAGCGCTACGGCATCGATCCCGCCGAGATCATCAAGCCGTATCTGTAGGAAGCGGCGGCCATGCAGATCATCCTGGTCGGAATCCTCGCGTTCACCTGCGTCGCCGTCTTCGAGGCGCTGGTGTACACGTTCCGCTTCGTAAAGGACAAGAGGAAGGATGAGCTGAAGCGGCGCCTGTCTTCGCTGGGGGCCGCCGAGGGGGGCAGGGCGGCATCCGGCCTTCTGCGCAAAGGCAAGCTCTCGGCGGTGCCGGCGATCGACGCGCTTCTGCGCTCGATCAAGCTGACGGCCCGCCTCGAGAACATTCTCGAGCAGACCGAGCTGGACATCACCGTCGCGCGCCTGCTGTCTTACTGCGCTGGCGGTGCTTTCCTGGGCCTGGTGCTGGGGTTGCTCAGCGACGGCGGCCCGCTGTCCGTGATCCTGGTGCTGCTGTTCGGCGCGCTGCCGTTGCTGTTCGTGCTGTTCATGCGCTCGCGCCGCAGCCGGAAGCTCTCCGAACAGCTGCCCGACGCGCTGGAGATGATGGCCCGCTCGCTGCGCGCCGGACACGCTCTGTCGAGCGCCTTCAAGATGGTCGCCACCGAGATGCCCAGCCCCGTGTCGCTGGAGTTCGGGCGCGCCTTCGAGGCGCAGGAGCTGGGGCTGCCGTTCGAGCGCGCCGTGGCGGACATGACCCGCCGCGCGCCGGAGAATCAAGACCTCAAGATCTTCGCCCTGTCGGTCATCGTGCAGAAAGAGACCGGCGGCAACCTGGTCGAGATCATCGAGAAGATCGCCGACACGATCCGCCTGCGCTACAAGTTCCAGGGCAAGCTGGCCGGGTTGACGGCCGAGGGGCGCATGTCCAGCTACATCGTGGGCGCGCTGCCGTTCTTCACGCTGGTGTTCCTGCTGTTCGCGAACCGGCCCTACATCATGCCGCTGTTCACGACCGACGCCGGGCACTACTTCTTGGGCGGGGCGCTGGTCATGTGGACGCTGGGCTTTCTCTGGATGAAGAGCATGACCAAGGTGACCATCTGATGCGCGGTCTGTTCGCGGGCGTCAGCACCGAGCTGATCGTCGCGATCGGCGCGGGGCTGGTCTGCGTCCTGGTGATCGCGCTGGCGGCGCGGGCCTTCCTGGGTGGCAAGCGCGACGAGGTGATCGAGCGTCTGGAACGGGCGACCCGCGCCGGCATGGACCTGCCGGATTTCGAGGGAAACCGGCCGCCCGAGCGGGAAAGGACCCTGGCCCGGATCGCGACCATCCTGCGTCCCTTCGCGCGGCTGGCCACGCCCAGCCAGGGCGAGGAGCTGTCGCGCATCCATACGATGCTGGTCCAGGCCGGCTATCGCAATGAAAATGCCGTCGAGGTGTTTCTGGGGATCAAGCTGCTTTTGACCCCGGTCGCAATCATCGCGCTGTGGCAGATCAACGTTCACCTCGAGCAGCCGTACGAGTTCCCGATGAGCTTCGCGATGGCGCTGGTCGCCTGCGCCGTCGCCTTCTTCGCGCCCAACCTGGTGGTCTCGTCGAAGAGGACCGAGCGCAAACAGGCGCTCGAGAACCCGCTGCCAGACGCCATCGACCTGCTGGTCACCTGCGTCGAAGCCGGGCTGTCGCTGGATGCCGCCATGGCGCGGGTCGCGCAAGAGATGGAGCTGGTGGCGCCCATCCTGGCTCAAGAGCTGAAGCAGACCATGCTGGAGATTCAGGCCGGCGTTAAGCGTTCGGATGCCTTTCACCGGCTCTCGACCCGCACGGGGGTCGAGGATCTCAAGTCGCTCTCGGCCATGATCATCCAGACCGAGATGTTCGGCACCAGCGTTTCGCGCGCGCTGCGCGTGCACTCGGAGGGAATGCGGACCAAACGCATGCAACGCGCCGAGGAGAAGGCCGCGATGGTCTCGGTGAAGATGACGGTTCCGTTGATTTTGTTCATCCTGCCGTCGCTGATGGTGGTCGTGATGGGGCCGGCGGCGCTGATGATGATTGGCGCCAAATGAGGAGACAGACGTGAGCGCACGGCGGGCCCTGAGGTGGTTGATCCTGATCGTCGCCCTGGAGGCGGCGGCGGCGCTGGCCGGTTGCGCGTCGAGCCAGCAGGTGGCGCACCCGTCGACGCCCGCGGATCTGGCGCGGATGAAGATGGCGCGCCAGATGGCCGAGCAGGGCGACTGGGCGCGCGCGTTCCCCGTGCTCGACGAGCTGCACCGCCGCTGGCCGGAGGACGCCGAGGTGTTGACCTTGCGCGGGATTGTCTACCGCGAGCGGGGCCTGTTTCACGACGCGGAGGAGGACCTGAAGGCGGCGTTGAACTCGGCGCCTGACGACGCCGAGACGCACGCGGCGCTGGGGATCCTCTACGACGTGCAGATGCGCCCGGACGCGGAGGCCGAGCACAAGGCCGCCGTCAAGCTTTCCCCGCAGAACGCGGCCTACCTGAACAACCTCGGCTTCTCGCTGTACCTGCGCCAGCATTACAAGGAATCGATCAAGCAATACGAAAAAGCCGCGCGCCTGGCGCCGCTGTCTCACCGGGTTCGCACCAACATGGGCTTCGCGTACGCCGCGATCGGCGACCTGCCCAGCGCCGCGCGCGAGTTCCAGATGGGCGGCAGCGACGCAGAGGCCAAGAACAACCTGGGCTTCGCGTACGAACGGCGCGGCGATCTGGCCAACGCCTATCAGCTTTATCTGGAGGCGGTGCGGATCAACCCCGCGGCGACGCACGCCCGGTCGAACCTGGTTCACGCGGCGACGGTGTTGGGGCGGCCCGTTCCGCCCGAGGCGGCGTCGCCGGCGGTGACGGCGACACCAAAGGACGCTTCCCCCCCAAAAGAGGCACAGCATGACCAGCCCTAGTAATAAGGCCATCTCTCGGCGCCGCGCGCGCGGCAGCTTCTTTTGGGCGCCGTTGCTGGCGCTGGCCGGCGCCGCGACGCTGGGCGGTGCCTGCACGCACGCGCACCTGTCCGACAACTACGGGCGGTCCTATGCCGCCTGGTTCAATGCGCAGCACGTCCAGGCGCCGACCGGCACGTCGGAGCCGGCGCGGCGCGCGCTCGGCAGCCTGGACTCGCAAGAGGCGGCGGCGATTTCGAAGAACTACCGGAGGACGGTGGGGGGACAAGAGGGCGGCGCCGGGCAGGGGCAGATGGTCATGATCGGGCAGTCGCAGGGCGCCCGCATGGAGGGCTATACGCCGGCGCCTTCCGTTCCTGGCGGTCAGTGACACGCGGCCCTGGCAAGGGACGACCATCTTGCCGGCGCGGCTCAATGACGGCGGCGTGACGCGCGGCCTTTCGTTCCCGAAGCTCGCCCAGGGCTTGCTGCTCGGCGCTGTGGCGGTCTGCGCGCTCCTGATGCCGGCCGCGCCAGACACCTACTGGCACCTTCGTGCGGGCCAGGAGATCTGGCAGACGCTGCACGTTCCGCTGGCGGATCATTACTCGTACACGGCCTACGGACGATTCTGGCCGAACCACGAATGGCTCTGGCAGGCGCTGTCGTATGCCTTGCATCGCGCGGGCGGTTTTCCGCTTTTGGTGGCGGGTGGCGCCGCCATCGTGACCGGCGCCGTGGCCCTGATGTTTCGTCTGATGGTCGGCCCCGTCGCGACGCGCGTCGTCCTGATCGTCGTCGGGCTGCCGCTGGTCTCATGCGCCTGGGCCTTGCGGCCTCAGCTGATCACGCAGCTCATGCTGATGGCGCTGCTCTGGCTCGTGTGCGCCGAGCGGTATCGCTGGTTGCCCCTGCTGTTCCTCGTGTGGGCCAACGCGCACGGCGGCGTCGCCATGGGGGGCGTCGTGCTGGCCACGATCACGGCCGTCGCCCTGCTGCGCGCTCGCGCCGGCGCTGCCGCCGACCGCCGGCGCGCCCGCCGGCTGGCGCTCGTCACGCCGCTCTGCGCGCTGGCGACCTTGGCGACCCCGCTTGGGGTTCGGCTCTGGACGATCATCGGCGTGTCGATACAGGAGTCGCACGACAACGGCATCGCAGAGTGGCGCTCCTCGCTGGAGCTGGGCCCGTTTCAGATCACCTTCTGGTGCCTGGCCACAGCTTTCGCCGCGGTCCTGATTGCTCGGCGGCGCCGGCTGCGCGATGCCAGCTGGAGTGACGTCGTCGTATGGGTGGCGGCGCTGGTGATCTTCCCGCTGGCCGTCCGGGCGGTCCGCAACACGACCTTGTTCTTGCTGGTCGCGATCCCGGCGGCCAGCCGCCTGCTGGGGGCTGACTTCCGAATCGGGCGGCGGGCGCGCGCCGCGCCGCCGGCGGTGGATCGTCCGGTGCTGAACCTGGCGCTGTTCGCAGGGGTCTGTCTGGCCGAGGCGCTGGCGGTTGTCGCCGCCTGGCGCCAGCCGTATGCGAACCTGAATTGGCGCCCGCTGGCCGACGGGGCCCTGGCCGCCGCGCGCGATTGCCCGGCGCAGCTCTACAACCGGTACAACGACGGCGGCTACCTGGTGTGGCTGGTTCCGGAGAAGCGGGTCTTCGTCGACAGCCGGCAGGACCCGTACCCCACCGCCTTCGTGCAAGAGGGCGCCGCCGTCGAGCGCGGCGCGCCGTACGCGCCGCTGTTTCGCCGCTACGGCATCCGTTGTGCGTTGTTGCCTGCGGGCGACGGTCTCGCCGCGCGCCTGCACGCCGACGGGTGGCGCGCGCTGTACGCCGACGCGCAATGGACCGTCCTCGACGACGGGCAGAGGGCGGGAGCGCCGCCGTGACCTTCCAGGCGATGGGGCTGGGGCTGGTCTTGGTGGTGATCGCCTTTCGCGCCCTCATCAGTCCGGCCCAGAACGACACCTTCTGGCATCTGCGTGCCGGCGCCGACATCTGGCGGACCGGCCACGTGCCGTCGGTCGACAGCTACTCGTACACCGCCGCCGGTCTGCCGTGGCCCGACCACGAATGGCTCTGGCAGGCCTTCAGCTCTGGCTGCTACCGGCTGGGTGGGTTCCCGCTTTTGACGATCGCCGTCGCCGGTCTGATCCTGGCGAGCGCGCTCTTCGTGTACCGGCTGGCCGTCGGCGCGCCGGTCACGCGGGCGCTGGCGCTGGCCGCCGGCCTGACGCTGACATCGCCCGTGTGGGCGCTGCGCCCGCAGATCGCCACCATGCTGGCCGTCGCCGTTCTGGCGACCTTGCTCGCGCGCCAGCGCTTCTGGCCCATCCCGCTGCTCTTCTTCATATGGGCCAACGTTCACGGGGGCGTGGTGTTGGGCGGGATCGTGTTGGCCGGGGTGACGGGCGCGGCTGCGTTGCGGTGGCGGCGCACGCGCGAGGGCGCCGATCGCCGGCGGCTGCGCGCGCTGGCCGTGGTGCTGCCGTTGGCCGGATTGACCACCTGCGCGACGCCGCTGGGCTTCGGCGTGTTTCGCTTCGTCTGGGAGTCCACCGCTCGCCTCTACGCCCTGCGAATCAGCGAGTGGCGGCCGACCTGGCCAGACAACACGGCCGGCGCGATCTTCTGGCTGGCGGCCGCCGGCCTCCTCGCGCTTCTGGTTCGGCGTCGCCGCGCGCTGGCCGACGGGCCTTGGGCCGCGTGGGCCCTGGTGGCGGCGATGCTGTCCTTGATGGGCCCCGCGTTCCGGTCGCTGCGCAACTTTGCGCCGTTCGCGATCGTCGCGGCGCCGGCCGCCACCCACCTGCTGGGCCCACGATTTCGCCTGCGGCTGCCGCGGCGGCAGGTGGCGGCCGCGACGAGCCCGGACCACCCGCGCGTCAACGCGGCCATCTTCACAGGCCTGGCGGCGGTGGCTCTGGCGCTGGTCGGCGCTGCGTACGCCGTGCGCTTGCCATGGCTCGGCTGGCAGCCGATCGGGCGGCGAGTGTTGGCCGCCGTCGAATCCTGCCGCGCGCCGCTCTTCAATCACTACGACGACGGCGGCCTCTTGATCTGGTTTGCCCCTGACCGCCCGGTGTTCGTCGACAGCCGCCAGGATCCGTACCCGCTGCCCTTCATGCAGGAAGCGATCGCGGTCGAGCGCGTCGAGCGTCCCTACCAGCCGCTGTTCGCGCGGTGGGGCATCGGCTGCGCTTTCCTGAAGAGCTCCTCGAAGATGACCGACCGCCTGCAGGCCGACGGATGGCAGGCGCGCGCCGCCGACGCCGATTGGGTCGTGCTGGCCCGGCCGAAGACGCCATGACACCGGAGCGTGCGCGGCTTGGCCTGTCTTTCGAGCGGATGGCGCTGGCGCTGCTGTTCATCGCGCTCGGCTTTCGCGCGCTGCTGATGCCGGCCCAGAACGACACCTTCTGGAATTTGCGCGACGGCATGGACATCCTGCGCACGGGGCAGGTGCCGCGTCTCGAGGCGTACTCCTTCACGGCGGCCGGGGCGCCTTACACCGACCATGAATGGCTCGCGCAGGTGCTGCTGGCCCTCGGGCACCGACTGGCGGGGATGCCGGGCGTCGAGCTGGCCGCGGCGGCGTCGGTGTTGGGCGCGGTGGCCCTGGTCTACCGCCTGACCATCGGCCCGCTGCTCACGCGCTTCGTGCTGCTGGCGCCGGCGCTGTCGGTCGCCTCCTGCGTCTGGGTCCTCCGCCCTCAGGTGTTCTCGCTGGTGGCGGAGTCGGCGCTGGTCTGGCTCATCGTTCGCGAGCGCTGGCGCTGGCTGCCGCCGCTCTTCGTGTTATGGGCCAACCTTCACGGCGGCGTGGTGCTGGGTGGCTTGACTCTGGCCGCGGCCACCGTCGTGGCGGTCGTGCGCTGGCGGCTGCGCGGCGAGGCCGCGGATGCGCGGCGATTGCGGGCCCTGTCGCTCGTGGCGCCGCTGTCGGCGCTGGCGACGTTGTGCACGCCCCTCGGCGGGCGCCTGGTTCCCTACATTCTCCTGACGGCGCGCCGCAGCCGCGCCATCCAGATCTCGGAGTGGGCGGCCACGCTGCCGATCGACGTCCTGGGCGTCGCGTTCTGGATTCTCGCCCTGGCTCTCCTGGCGGTGATCATCGTGCACCGCCGCGCGCTGCCGACGGCCGGCTGGGGGGACTGGGCGTTGCTGGGCATCTGCGGCGTCCTGCTTCCCGTCGCCATCCAGTCGCAACGGAACATGGCCGCCTTCCTGATGTTCGCCGCGCCGACCGCCAGCCGGCTGCTGGGGGCCGACTTCCGCTTTCACCTGCCGCGCCGGCGCCCGCGCCCGCCCAGCCCGGATCACCCCCGCTTCAACCTGGCGCTGGCCGGCGGTGCCGCCCTCCTCGCCGTGTCGGTGGTGGCCCTGGCCTGGCGCGCGCCGGCCGACCGGCTCCAGTGGCGGCCCATCGCGCCGGAAGCGCTGGCGGCCTTGCGCGCCTGCCGCGGCCCCCTCTACAACCACTACGACGACGGCGGCTTCCTGATCTGGTTCGCACCCGAGCGGCCCGTGTTCGTGGACAGCCGTCAGGACCCGTACCCGCTGGACCTGCTGCTCGAGCACGAAGCCATCGAGCGCGGCCAGCGCAGCTATCGCCCGCTCTTCTCGCGGTACCAGATCGGCTGCGCATTTCTGCCCGTGGGCTCACCGACCGTGAAGGCCCTGTCCGCTGACGGCTGGGCGACGCGCTTTCGCGACGCGCGCGACGCCGTTCTCGCGTCGCCGGCGCACGATTAGGGACTTAGTGGCCGGCGCCTTTGCGGAGCTGCTCGACGGTGCCCAGCACCTCGCGCGCGTTGACGACCGGATCGACCTTCGGCCAGACGTGCGCGATCTTGCCGTCGGGGCCGACCAGGAAGGTCACGCGCGAGACCATCTTGGTCCCCGGCAGCATCGACGAGACGCCGTAGGCCCGCTGAACGTCGCCGGAGGTGTCCGACACCATCGGGAACGGCAGCTTGTAGTGCTCGCGAAACTGCTTGTGGCTCGCCTCGTCGTCGCGCGAGACGGCGAACACCGTCACGCCGGCCTGGGCGAACTTGTCGTGAGAATCGCGGAACGCGCAGGCTTCCTTGGTGCAGCCCGGCGTCTCGTCCTTTGGATAGAAGTAGACGACCGCGAACTTACCCTTCTGGTCGGACAGCTTCACCGGTTTGCCGGCCGCGTCGGCACCCACGACGTCCGGCGCGGCCGCGCCGACCGGCAGCAGATCGCCGCCGCGCGCGCGCGACAGCAGCCCCAGCAATCCCATCCCAACCACGGGAACGATGACGATCGTGCCGATGCCCAGCTTCATGCCGCCAAGTCTGGTCGCCCGGCGGGCCGCCGTCCAGGGCTGTCCAGGTTTAAAGAACTTTGCGCAAATACTGGCCGGTGTAGCTGGCAGCCACCCGTGCCACGTCGTCCGGCGTCCCCTGCGCGATGATTTGCCCGCCGCCCGGGCCGCCCTCTGGCCCGAGGTCGATCACCCAGTCGGCCGTCTTGATGACGTCGAGGTTGTGCTCGATGACGATGACGGTGTTGCCGGCCTCGACCAGCCGGTTCAGCACCGACAGCAGCTGCGCGATGTCGGCGAAGTGCAGCCCGGTCGTCGGCTCGTCCAGGATGTACACCGTGCGGCCGGACGACTTCTTGGCCAGCTCTTTGGAAAGCTTGATGCGCTGGGCTTCGCCCCCCGAAAGCGTCGTCGCGGATTGACCCAGCTTCAGGTAACCGAGGCCGACCTCGCGCAGCGTCTCCAGCTTCTGCCGCAGCTTGGGGATGTTCTCTAGGAACTCGCAGGCCTGGTTGACCGTCATGTCCAGGACGTCGGCGATGCTGGAGTTGCGGTAGCGCACCTCCAGCGTCTCCCGGTTGTAGCGCCGCCCGCCGCACGCCTCGCACTCGATGTAGACGTCGGGCAGGAAATGCATCTCGATCCGGATGATGCCGTCGCCCTGGCAGGCTTCGCATCGGCCGCCCTTCACGTTGAACGAGTACCGCCCCGGCTTGTAACCGCGCGCCTTCGATTCGGGCAGGTTGGCAAACAGGTCGCGCACGTGCGTGAACACGCCGGTGTACGTCGACGGGTTCGACCGAGGGGTCCGCCCGATCGGCGCCTGGTCGATGTCGATCACCTTGTCGACGTGTTGCAGCCCGTCGATTCCGTCGTGGGGTTCTGGCGGCGCCTTGGCATGATTCAGCTTTTGCGCCAGCGCGCGCAGCAGGGTGTCGATGACCAGCGTCGACTTGCCCGACCCCGACACGCCCGTCACGCAGGTCAGCACGCCGATCGGGAACGACACGCTGAGGTCGCGCAGGTTGTGCCCGCGCGCGCGCTTGACGGCCAGCGCGCGATTGCCCGACTGGCGGCGCTGGCGTGGGACCTCGATCGCCTTGCGGCCCGACAGATACGCGCCGGTGATCGAGTGGCTGTTGCTGGCGATGTCGTCGGGATGTCCGGCGGCCACGATCCGGCCACCGTGCACGCCGGCGCGCGGGCCCATGTCGATGACGTGGTCGGCGGCGCGGATGGTCTCTTCGTCGTGCTCCACGACCAGGACGCTGTTCCCCAGGTCGCGCAGCTTGATGAGCGTGTTCAGGAGGCGCGCGTTGTCGCGCTGGTGCAGCCCGATGGAGGGCTCGTCCAGGATGTACAGCACGCCCACCAGCGAGCTGCCGATCTGCGTGGCCAGCCGGATACGCTGTGATTCGCCGCCCGACAGGGTCGCGGCGGTGCGATCCAGCGACAGGTAGTCGACGCCGACGTTGTTCAGGAACGACAGGCGATCGCCCGCCTCGCGCAGGATGCGGCCCGCGACCTCCTTCTGCCGCGGCGTCAACGTGAGCCCCTTCAAGAAATCGTGCGCCTCCCGGATCGTGAGGGCGGTCATCTCGGTGATGCTCTTGTCGCCGACCTTGACGAACCGCGCCTCCTTGCGCAGACGCGCGCCGCCGCACGATCCGCAGACCGTCTGCGACATATAGCGGTGAAACTCGTCGTAGATGGCCTCGAAGTCCTCTTCGGACGTTCGGCCCTGCTCGCGCCGCCGCCGTTCGTGCTCTTCGAAGCGCCGCTTCAGATTGGCCAGCACGCCTTCGAACTCCCGCTTGAAGCTGTGCTTGCGGCCGTTCTTCTCGAAGGTGAGCTCGACCTCGGTCCCCGGCACCCCGTTCAGCAGCAGCTTGCGCTGCTCTTCAGGCAGCTTGTTCCAGGGCGCGTACTGGTCGATTTCGAACTGCGTGCAGACCGCGTCCAGGATCTGGTGGAAGAAGATGTTGTTACGCCGCTCCCACGGCTCTATCGCCCCCTCTTTGATCGACACCTCTTCGTCGGGGATGATGAGGTCGGGGTCGAAGAACATCTTGGCGCCGATCCCGTCGCAGTCGGGGCAGGCGCCCGCCGGGTTGTTGAACGAGAACAGCCGCGGCGTGATCTCCGGGTAGCTGATGCTGCAGGTCGGGCAGGCGAACTTCTCGCTGAAGAGGAGGTCGTCGCCTCCCAGCGGCGACACCTTCACCACCCCTTCCGCCAGCTTGGCCGCCAGCTCGATCGAATCGGTCAGCCGCTGCCGGATGCCGTCCTTCTTGACCAGGCGATCGACGAAGACCTCGATCGTGTGCGCCGCCGTCTTGGACAGCGCGGGCGGCTCGGCCAGCTCGTGCAGGTCGCCGTCGATGTTGGCGCGCACGAAGCCGTCCTGTCGCAGCTTGTTGAGAAGCGCCGTGAAGTCGCCCTTCTTCTCGCGCACGACGGGCGCCAGGACCGAGAATCGTTCCCCCTCGGGAAAATCCATGACCCGATCGACCATCTGCTGGATGGTCTGCGATTCGATCACCTGGCCGCAGTTCCAGCAGTGGACCGTTCCAACGCGCGCCCAGAGCAGGCGGAGGTAGTCGTAGATCTCGGTGGCGGTTCCCACCGTCGAGCGCGGGTTCCGCGAGCCGGTCTTTTGTCCGATCGAGATGGCCGGAGACAGCCCCTCGATCGAATCGACGTCGGGCTTGTGCATCTGGTCCAGGAACTGCCGCGCGTAGGCCGACAGCGACTCGACGTAGCGTCGCTGCCCTTCCGCGTAGATCGTGTCGAACGCCAGCGACGACTTGCCCGACCCCGAGAGCCCCGTGATGACGACCAGCTTGTCGCGCGGGATCTCGACGTCGATGTTCTTGAGGTTGTGCTCGCGCGCCCCCTTGATGACGATCTTCTGCATGACCTGGCCGACTCGGCTTGTTCGCGAAATGCGCCCCCTTGGATGCCGGTGAAGGGCGCAAGTCAGATCTCAGCCCTCACACCCTATCACGGTCGCTCGTCACGGCGACCCTGTTAAGCTGCGTGACATGTGGCTGACGCCGCTGTCCCTGCTGTCGTCCCTGTCACGGGCGCGCCGGTCAGGGGCGCGCGCGCTGGGCGCCTTGTTGGTGGGCCTGGTCGGATGTGCGAGCGCCGCCCAGCGCATCGAGGCTTACAAGACTGGAGCCCGTCAGACTCATGCCACGGCCGAGCTCAAGCGCGGCATCAACTTCGGCGACGCCATGGACGCCCCGCACGAAGGCGACTGGGGCTGGACCATCTCGGCCAGCGACTTCGGGACCGTGCGCGACGCCGGCTTCGACCACGTGCGGGTCCCCATGCGCATCGGGTCGCACGCCGAGAGCGCCGCCCCGTACCGCATCGAAAAGCGATTCCTGCACCGCATGGACTGGGCCATCGAGCAGGCTCTGACGCACGACCTGGCCATCATCGTCGACCTGCACCACTACACCTCGATGATGCAGGCGCCGAAGGCCCACGCCGACCGGCTGATCGGTTTGTGGCGCCAGATCGCCACCCGCTACAAAGGCATGCCGGCGGCCGTGGTCTACGAGATCCTGAACGAGCCGACCGACAAGCTGACCCCCGAAATGTGGAATCCGATCCTGGCGCGCGCCGTCGCGGCTGTCCGTGCCATCGATCCCCAGCGACTGATCATCGTCGAGGGCGCGCACTGGGCTTCGGCCAAGGACCTGCGCGACACCCTGGAGGTTCCGCAGGGCGACGCCAACATCATCGCCAGCTTTCACATGTACGCGCCCATGTACTTCACCCACCAGGGCTTTCCCTGGATCGAGCCGCGCTATCAGACCCGCGACGTGACGTTCCCCGGACCGCCCGCCAAGCCCATCGTGCCGGTCGCCGCCGCCGACCGCGATCCCGAAAGCCACGCCTGGTTCGAGCGCTACAACAGGGAGCCGGCCATCACAAACCCGGGCGGCCCGGCCGCGATCATCGAGCAGCTGGATATGGCCAAGTCCTTCGCCGACCGCACCGGGATGCGCGTCTACCTGGGTGAGTTCGGCGCGGGCGTCAACGCCGACGTCGCGTCACGAGGACGCTGGACCCGCACCGCGCGCCAGGAAGCCGAGAAGCGCGGCTTCGGCTGGGGCTACTGGGACTTCTGCCGCAACTTCGCCGCTTACGGCCAGCTCGGCATCACCGGCCGCTGGATCCCCGAAATCAAATCAGCGCTGCTGGACTGACGCCGACCGCGACATCGTTGCCCTGGCAGGACCTCGAATATTCGATGCGACGGACGCTCCGGAATGGCCCTTCGGCGCGCGTTCTCGCGAGCTCAGCGCTGGAACGACAATTGCTTTGGAGGGATGTCGTCATGACACAAATGAACGTCAAAGCGGCTGGCGTGGGTCTCTACATGATTGCGTGCCTGGGGGCCTGCAGCTCGGGGTCGCTGGCGCCGGCGAACGGACCGGGCGGCAGCGTTCTCACGCCGGCTGTGGTGACCGCCTCTTACCAGTCAGCGGGCGGGGGCTACGGCCCCCTTCCACCCAGCGGCGCCGCCTGCGATCCCGGCAAGTGGACGTACGTCATCACGATGGCCACGCACGATGTCAGCTGGACCGGCTGCTCGGTGAACGGTCCTGCAACCGATCCAAGCAGCTATGTCGCGGGGACAGTCGACCACCCGCTCGATTCAACGAACTGGGCGGCCGTTCGGTCCGCTCTGGCGAACGTCACCATCTCCAACTCGACCCAATGCGGCGCCGACAAGGACCAGGAGAGCTTGACCGTCCAGACGAACAGCGACGCAATCACCTACGGCGACGATTTCTACGCGTGTCAGAAGCAGTATGCGAGCTACGTGGTTACGGCCGGCCTGGAGCATTTGTGCCAGGTGCTGTCTCAGCTGGAGTGACGGGAGCTGCCGCAGGCGCGGATAGGCAAATGCGCGTCATCGGATCCAGCGGCGTCGCGGCAATCGGTTGGCAGCCTGGGCCGGCGGGCCTCTCCCGGTTGGGGCAATTGCACATCAACCCGTGCGGACAGTTCGCGTCGGCGTCACAGCGGACCACGCATGCCATCGCCGGGCCCGCTTCGCCTCGGTACGGGAAGCACTGTCCGGCGCGGCAGGCGGCTTGATTCGCAGCACCTGCAGCTGCTGCTTGTCGAGCGAGCCAAAGGTGTAACTGGAACCATCCTGGCAACGGATGACCAGGCCGATGGACTGCTTGCCCCCGAACTCGGCTTCGTTGGCCCTCGCATTCATGAAGAAACGTCCGTACAGATAGGCCGAGCCGGGATCCAGACTGGCGTCGGGCCGAATCCCCGACGTGTAGACGGCGCATCCGGCGACGATCCCCAGCAGAGCCCAGGCCTCCGACCCGAGATTGCGCATGAGCCTTCGCGACGAGAGTACGTGAACGCGACATCTCGTCGCAAGCGGCGTCGAGGCAAGGTCGCCTGAGAATCTGAGTCGCCATCCGAGTTGCCGGCGGCCCAGGATGTCCATAGAATATGTCCATGGCCAAGAAGGAAATTGGCGCAGGGGCGTTCAAGCAGGTTTGCCTGGCGCTGCTGGACGAGGTCGCCGAATCGAACACGGAGATCGTCATCACCAAGCGTGGGCGGCCCGTGGCGCGGTTGGTTCCGATGGCGTCCGACGCCGAACGCGAGCAAGCGATCCTGACGGCGCTCCGG
Source organism: uncultured Pseudomonadota bacterium (assembly GCA_963737345.1). Lineage (GTDB taxonomy): Bacteria > Myxococcota_A > Polyangia > Fen-1088 > Fen-1088 > JADGRB01. The sequence continues at coordinate 601,760 of CAVTSM010000005.1, forward strand.
GGCAAAGGGAAGATGCTGGTCTCGGAAGCGGCATTCTTGCGCCCCTCTTCTGAGGACGAGGTCTGGTCGGTGCTGGACGAGGACACCTGAATTGCTCGTCGTCCTCGACACGCATGCGGTGCTCTGGTGGACACTGGACCCGGCGCGTCTCGGTCGTGCCGCCACCCGGGAGATTGCGCAGGCTGAGCGCGTCGGTGTGCCGGCCATCGCGTTCTGGGAGACGGCGGTCCTGGTCCGCAAGGGCAAGCTCCGGCTCGACATTGCGGTGGCTGACTGGGCGGATCGTTTGCTGGCGATTCCGCGTGTGGAGGCCCTGCCCATCGACGACCGAATTGCCCTAAAGGCTGACACCCTGCACATGCACGCCGACCCCGCTGATCGATTCATCGTCGCCACCGCTTTGCAACACCGGGCACGCCTCATCACGAAAGACGTCGCGATTCGCGGGACTAAGCTGGTGGAAACGGTTTGGTAGTCACTCGCCCGTGTGACCGACACACTTCTTAACAGAGCCGACGGCGCGCGCTTAACACAGGCGGCCTACGGTCGGGGCTATGGAAAGCAAGGTTCGGCCGGTCGTGGACCACGCGCGTTGCGAGGGGAAGAGGGCGTGCGTCGCGGTCTGCCCCTTTCACGTGTTCGAGGTGCGACGGCACGACGAAGGTGACTTCGTCCGCACGCCTTGCGCCGTTCACGCGAGGAGCGTCGACCGCCGGCGCAGGGCGTACCCGCGCCCGGCCAATCGCTGTCGGGTCTGCGGGCTCGTCGTCGAAGTCTGCCCAAACGTGGCGGCCCGGGTCGGGAGGGGGTGATGGCGTACGGGAGAGTCTCCGATCCCGCGGGGTGCCCTCACCCCGGATCGAGCTTCTGCGGGACCGGCGGCCCGGACGGCGCCTGGCTCGGCTCCGGGACGGGGTCGGCGGCGGGAACCTGATGGTGCGCGCGGGGAGCGCACGGATGCTCGACGAACACGTTCCGCTTGGTGTCCAGGATGACCGGCCGCCAGAGGCCGGACGCAAACGCGATCTCCCGAGACACCTTTACGGAGTAGAAGTGTCCCGCCTCCGCCGTGAAGCAGATGGTCACGTCACGAGATCTGACGGCGTAGCTGTATGACCACGTGGAGTATCCCGATTCCAGGGACAAGCGGATCGCGTGTTCACCGGGCAACACCTCGACGTAGTGGTCGGTCGGAAGTTCGGTGTCTACCGCTTTCAGTTTTACGTCCTGCGAGGTCAAGCGCGCGACCTGGTTCCGGGGCAGGCGCGGTCCATCGTAGGTAACTGTCGTGCACCCGCACTCCGCCAGCAGCGCCGCCACAATGGCCACTCTGAATGCGCGATCTGCCATTCAACGTGAACAGACGTCGAGGGGATTGAGATGAACTGACGCGACGGCCAGGTCCAGGGCGGCGAGGAAGCTCTGGGCGCGGGCTTTGCCGGTGCCGGCGATGTCGTAGGCGGTGCCGTGGTCGGGGGAGGTGCGGACGAAGGGGAGGCCGAGGGTGATGTTCACGCCGTCGTCGAAGTGCAGCAGCTTGAGCGGGATCAGGCCCTGGTCGTGGTACAGGGCGACGACGGCGTCGAACTGGCCGTTCGCGGCCTGGCGGAAGACGGAGTCGGGGACCAGGGGACCGGCGACGGTGGCGGTCAAACCAGCGGCGGCGATGCGCGCGCGCGCTTTGTCGACGGCCGGGCGCACCAGGCGATCCTCTTCGTCGCCGAAGCGGCCTGCTTCGCCGGCGTGTGGGTTCAGGCCGGCCACCGCGACACGCGGGTGGGCGATGCCGAAGCGGCGCGCCAGCCCCTCGACCGTCAGCCAGATGGTCGACGCGATTCCGTCGGCGGTCAGCAGGCGCGGGACGTCTTTCAGCGCCACGTGCGTGGTGGCCACGGTGACCCGCAGGACCGGACCGGCCAGCATCATCGCGAACTCGCGCACGCCGGCCCGCGCGGCCAGGTACTCGGTGTGACCCGGGAAGCTGAACCCGGCGCGGGCGATCCACTCTTTCGAGATCGGCGCCGTCACCAGCGCGGAGACCTCGCCGGCCAGCGCCGCGTCGGTGGCGGCCGTGAGGTACGCGAGCTGCGCCCGACCGGAAGCGTCGTTCGGGTGCCCGGGCGTCACCTCGCCGTCGCCCAGTTTCGTGGCGGCGCGGACTCGTTCGGACCGCGGCGCCGCGACGCCCGCCGCGGACGCCGCCCGGGCGAGCACACCCGGATCGCCGAACACCAAGAGGTCGACGTCCGGTCGTTCGGCCAGCGCGCAGGCGACGACCTCCGGCCCGATCCCCGCCGGGTCTCCCAGCGAGATCGCGATCGGCTTCATGTGCTCACAGCTTCAGCTTGGAGAGACGATCGACCGCTTCGGCGAGGCGCGCCTTGTCGGCGCAGACGGTCATCCGGACGAAGCCCTCGCCCGCCGCGCCGAACCCGGTGGCGGGCGTCGCGACGATGCCCGCCTCGGTGAGCAGGCGCGAGGCGAAGTCGATCGAGTTGATCCCTCGCGGGTTGGCAATCAGCGTGTAGAAGCTGGCCTTCGGGACCAGCACGTCGAATCCCGCCTTCTTGAGGCCGCCGCACAGGACGTCGCGGCGCTCGCGATAGATCGACCGCTGCCGCGCCACGCAGGCCTGGTCGCCGGTCAGCGCGGCAATGGCGGCGCGCTGAACGGCGTCGAAGGCGCCCGAGTCGACGTTGGTCTTCACCTGGCCGAGGCCCCCGACCAGCTTCGCGTTGCCGCAAGCCCAGCCGACCCGCCAGCCGGTCATGTTGTACGTCTTCGACAGCGAGTGGAACTCGATCCCCACCTCGCGCGCGCCGGGCGTCTCCAGAAAAGAGGGGGGCGGCGCCTCGTAGTACATCTCGCTGTAGGCCAGGTCGCTGGCGACGATCACGTCGTTCTTCTCGGCGAAGGCGACCACCTTCTCGTAGAAGCCCGGCGCCGTCAGGGCCGCCGTCGGGTTGTTCGGGTAATTGATCCAGAGGATCTTCGCGCGCCGCGCGACGTCGGCCGGAATGGCGTCCAGGTCGGGCAGGAAGCCGTTTTCGCGCCGCAGCGGCAAGAAGTAGGGTTCGCCGCCCGCAAACCGGGTCAACGTCGCGTAGACCGGGTAGCCCGGGTCGGGGCAAAGGACGATGTCGCCCGGGTTGACGAACGCGAACGGGAAGTGGGCGATGGCTTCCTTGGACCCGATGACGCAGATGACCTCTTTCTGGGCGTCGAAGGTCAGGCCGAACCGCGACTTCATGAACTCGGCCGCCGCCTTGCGAAAAGCCTCCATGCCCACGTACGAAGGGTAGCGGTGGGTGCTGGGGTCGCGCGCCGCCTCGGCCAGCGCGGCCACGATGTGCTCGGGCGTGGGCAGGTCGGGGTCGCCGATACCGAGGTCGATGAGGTCCTTGCCCTTCTTCCGCTCCTCGTTCTTGAGCGCGTCGATGCGCGCGAACAGGTAGGGGGGCAGCTCGCGGATGCGCTCGGCCAGCTCGATCTTCATCCGGTTTTCTCTACCACGGGATCGCCCGGCTTGACTCTCGGCGGCGACCACCTAAAGTGGCCGGCTGCCATGGCGGACGAAAGCAAGACCAAAGCGAAGAAGGCGGCTCCGGCCGCAGCGGCGGCCGAGACCGGCGGCGAGACCTGCTCGGTCGACAAGTGCAAGCAGCCGGTGCGGGCCAAGGGCCTCTGCCGCAAGCACTTTATCGGCTGGCGCCGCGGTGACGTGGGCGACAACCACCGCTACAAGATTTGCAGCAAGGAAGCTTGCCGCAAGCCGCGCACGCACGGTGGGCTCTGCGACGAGCACGCCGGGGTGGCCGCGCCCGAGGGTGCCGCCCCCGCCGAGGGCGGCGCCGCCCCCGCGTAGAACGTAGCGGCGTTTGCAGAAGATCGTCATCCGCGGAGGCGCCCGCCTGACAGGAGAGGTGCGCGTCTCGGGCTCGAAGAACGCCGCCCTGCCGATTCTGGCCTCGTCGCTGCTGGCGCAGGGGCGGTCCATCTACCGGAACGTCCCGGCGCTGGGTGACGTCCGCACGATGGGGAAGCTGCTCCAGCGCCTGGGCGCCGAGATCCCCGAGGTCCGCCAAGGGGTCGCCCACGTCGACACCGCGCGCATCGTCGAGCACGAGGCGCCCTACGACCTGGTCAAGACCATGCGCGCCTCGGTGCTGGTGCTGGGGCCGCTGGTCGCGCGCTACGGCAAGGCCCGGGTGTCGCTTCCGGGCGGCTGCGCGATCGGCGCGCGCCCGATCGATCAGCACCTCAAAGGTCTGGCCGCGATGGGCGCGCGCATCGACCTCGAGCACGGGTACGTCAACGCGCGGGCCCGCCGCCTGCGCGGCGCCACGATCGTCTTCGACATGGTGACCGTCACCGGGACCGAGAACCTGATGATGGCCGCGGCGCTGGCCAAGGGGATGACCACCCTCGAGAACGCCGCGCGCGAGCCGGAGGTCGAAGAGCTGGGTCGGGTGCTGAACAAGATGGGCGCCAAGATCCGGGGCGCGGGCACCTCGCTCATCACCATCGAAGGTGTCGAGGAGCTGCAGCCCATCGAGCACGCCGTGATTCCTGACCGCATCGAGGCCGGCACGCTGCTGGTGGCGGCCGCCGTCACCCGCGGCGACGTCTTGATCCGTGAATGTCTGCCAGAGCACCTGGATGCCGTGATCGCAAAGCTGCGCGCCGCCGGCGCCGAGGTCACGGCTGAGGGGGACGGCATCCGCGTGCGCGGCAAGTCCGAGTTCAACCCGGCCGACATCTCGACCCAGCCCTTCCCGGGGTTTCCGACCGACATGCAGGCGCAGTTCATGGTGCTGATGACCCGGGCGCAGGGACAGTCGGTGCTGTCGGAGACGATCTTCGAGAACCGGTACATGCACGTTCCCGAGCTGCAGCGCATGGGGGCCGACATCGTCGTCGACGGACGCACGGCCATCGTGCGCGGCCCGACCAAGCTGGCCGGGGCCACCGTCATGGCGACGGACCTGCGTGCCTCGGCCTGCCTGGTCCTGGCGGGGCTGATCGCCACCGGCAAGACGGAGATCTTGCGCATCTATCACCTGGATCGCGGCTACGATCGCCTCGACAAGAAGCTGCGCGCGCTGGGCGCCGACGTCCGCCGCGCACGAGGGAACGCGTGAAGACCAAAGCCAAAGAAGCGGCGTTTGAGAGCGAGCCGGCCGAGATCCTGACCATCGCGCTGCCGCGCGGGCGCATCTTGGACGAAGCGCTGCCGCTGTTCGCGAAGGCGGGGATCGACCTCGGCGCGGCCGAGAAGGCTCGCGCGGGGCGCCGCCTCATCATCCCGATTCCCGCCCACGACCTGCGCGTGCTGATCGTGCGCGACACCGACGTGCCCGCCTACGTCGAGCACGGCGCCGCGCACCTGGGCATTGCCGGACGCGATGTCCTGGAAGAGCAGGACCGCGATCTGTACGAGCCGCTGGATCTGGGGATCGGCCGCTGCCGGATGGTGGTCGCCGAACCCGAGGATCGGCCGGTCGACGAGAACGCGCAGGTGCACCTGCGCTACGCCACCAAGTTCCCGGAGATCACCCGGCGGCACCTGCAGGCGCGCGGAACGGTGGCCGAGATCATCAAGCTGTACGGCTCCATCGAGATCGCGCCTCTGGTGGGACTGGCCGACCGGATCGTCGACCTGGTGTCGTCCGGTGAGACGCTGCGCCAACACAACCTGCGCGAGGTGGAGACCATTTTCGAGGTCAGCGCGCGCATTTGCGTCGGTCGGGCTGCCGCCAAGCTGCACGGCGAGCGCATCGACGCACTGCTCGCAGCCCTGCGGAAAGTCGTTCGCTAGCACCCGCCGAGGTCGAGCGCCAGGGGAATCTGGCTTTTATAAGCTGCTGTAATTATTGGTGAAAGTGCCACATTGTTGGCACTCTCGAAGGTTGCTTGACGATGCGGGCGACGTGTTTATGCTTCGCCCGCATGCCAATCTACGAATACGCCTGTGCCGCTTGCGGCCACCAGTTCGAGGAGTGGCAGAAGATCAAAGACCCGCCGGTCAAGGTCTGCCCCAAGTGCAAGGCGAAGAAGGTCGAGCGCCTCATCAGCCAGACCTCGTTTCACCTGAAGGGTGGCGGCTGGTACTCGGACCTCTACGCGGGTCCCAAGCCGAACGGCGCCGCCGAGCAGGGCACATCGAAAGACTCCACCACCAAGGAAACGAAGACCGCCTCTACCTCGACGACCAAGTCGAGCAAGGGCAAAAAGTCCGAGGCGGCCTGAACAAGGCCCCCGGACGCTTTTTAAGAAACGCGAACGCAAGGAGACAGAGACATGAAAATCCGACCGCTCTATGACCGCATTCTCGTGAAGCGCATCGAGGAACAGACCAAGACCGCGGGCGGGCTGTACATCCCCGACACCGCCAAGGAAAAGCCGATGGAGGCCGTGGTGGTCGCCGTGGGCAACGGCAAGATTCAAGACGACGGCTCCCTCCGCAAGCTGGAGGTGAAGGCCGGTGACAAGATCCTGTTCTCCAAGTACTCGGGGAACGACATCAAGATCGACGGCACCGATCACCTAATCCTCCGCGAGGACGACATCCTCGCGGTTGTGGAATAACTACTTCTTTCCTTTCACGAAAATCGGAGACACAGAGTCATGGCTGCCAAAGAAATCGTATTTTCGCAAAGCGCCCGTCAGAGCATCGCGAGCGGGCTCAACATTCTGGCCAACACGGTCAAGGTGACGCTGGGGCCGCGCGGCCGCAACGTCATCATCGAGAAGTCCTGGGGGTCGCCGACGGTGACCAAGGACGGCGTCACCGTCGCCAAGGAGATCGAGCTCGAGGACAAGCTGGCCAACATGGGCGCCCAGATGGTCAAGGAGGTCGCCTCCAAGACCTCTGACATCGCGGGCGACGGCACCACCACGGCCACCGTGCTGGCGCAGGCTATCTACACCGAGGGTTCCAAGCTGGTCGCGGCCGGCCACAACCCGATGGACATCAAGCGCGGCATCGACGCCGCGGTGGCCAAGATCGTCGAGAACCTGCGCGACCAGGCCAAGCCCACCAAGGGCAAGACCGAGATCGCCCAGGTCGGCACCATCAGCGCCAATGGCGAGAGCCTGATCGGCGACATCCTGGCCGAGGCGATGGAGAAGGTCGGCAAGGAAGGCGTCATCACCGTCGAAGAAGCCAAGTCGATGGAGACCACCCTGGACGTGGTCGAAGGTATGCAGTTCGACCGCGGCTACCTGTCGCCCTACTTCGTGACGGACGCCGAGCGGATGGAGGCGGTGCTGGAAGACTGCTTCATTCTCGTTCACGAGAAGAAGCTTTCGAACATGAAGGACCTGCTGCCGGTCCTCGAGCAGGTCGCCAAGGGCGGCCGCCCGCTGCTGATCATCGCCGAGGACGTGGACGGTGAGGCGCTGGCCACGCTGGTGGTCAACAAGCTGCGCGGCACCTTGCAGGTCTGCGCCGTGAAGGCCCCCGGGTTCGGCGATCGCCGCAAGGAGATGCTGAAGGACATCGCGGTGCTCACCGGCGGCCAGGCCATCACCGAGGACCTGGGCCTCAAGCTCGAGAACATCACGCTCAAGGACCTGGGCCGCGCCAAGCGGATCACCGTCGACAAGGACAACACCACCGTCGTCGAAGGTGCCGGCAAGAAGGCGGACATCGAGGCTCGCGTCAAGCAGATCCGCGTTCAGATCGAGGAGACCACCTCGGAGTACGACCGCGAGAAGCTGCAAGAGCGGCTGGCCAAGCTGGTCGGCGGCGTCGCCGTCGTCAAGGTCGGCGCGGCCACCGAGTCGGAGATGAAAGAGAAGAAGGCCCGTGTCGAAGACGCGCTGCACGCCACGCGCGCCGCCGTCGAAGAGGGCATCGTCCCGGGGGGCGGCGTCGCGTTGATTCGCGCGCTGTCGTCGCTGGACGGGCTCAAGTTCGACGACGATCGGCAGTACGGCGTCAACATCATCCGCCGCGCCGCCGAGGAGCCCCTGCGCCAGATCGCGACCAACTCGGGCGTCGACGGCTCGATCGTCATCGAGAAGGTCAAGAACGGCAAGGGCGCCTTCGGCTTCAACGCCGCGACGGAGGAGTACGAGGACCTGGTCAAGGCCGGCGTCATCGACCCGACCAAGGTGGTGCGTGCGGCGCTGCAGAACGCGGCGTCGGTTGCCTCGCTGATGCTGACCACGGAGGCTCTGATCGCCGAGCGGCCGAAGAAGAAGGCGGCTGGCGGTGGTCACGGCCACGGCGGCGGTGGTGGCGGCGGCATGGGTGGCGGCATGGGCGGCATGGGCGGTGACGACGACTTCTAGGCCGTCGCACTGAGCCACTGAAGCTGCGAAAAGGGGAGGGGCCCACGGCCCTTCCCCTTTTTTTATGGTCGAGAGATCCAACAGGCGGCGGCCGGTGTACCAACCGCGAGGCTATGTTCTTGCCCGCCGTCCCCCAATCCAGCAACCGCGGTGCTAGGTTCGGGCGGGCGTTGGACAGGGTCGACGACGGAGCCGATGACGCGGCGCTGATGGCCGCCGTGGCTCAGCGCGCCGATCGCGAGGCGTTCGCGCAGCTGTTCCGGCGGTATGCGCCGCGCGTGAAGGCGCACCTGGTGGCGCGCGGGACGCCGGCAGGCATCGCGGACGACCTCACGCAAGAGACGATGCTGCTGGTCTGGCGCAAGGCGGCGCTGTTCGAACCGACCAAGGGCGGCCTGGCGACCTGGCTGTTCACGATCAGCCGGAACTGCCTCCTCAATCATGTGCGCCGAGGTGGGCGCGGCGGTCCAGAAGTGGACGCCGCGAGCGAGGTGGAACCGCCACCCGACACCGAGCAGCAGCTGATGGGCGCACAAGCCACGCGGCTCATGGCGGCGTCGGTCGAGCAGCTGTCGCCCGAGCAGCGCGGAATCCTGCTGGCGGCCTACTGGAAAGGTCAGACGCTGCAGGAGTGCGCCGAAGAGGCCAAGATTCCGCTGGGCACGGCCAAGACGCGCGTTCGCTTGGCGCTGGCGCGGCTGCGTGAGCTCATGCACGCGAGGAGCAAGGAATGACGGCGTCAGGCGACATCACCCCGAGCATCCAGCACCACGTCCCGGACGAGGGCCTGCTCGCGCAGGCAGCGGGCACGGCGACGGAGGGCGCCTCGCTGGCGATCGCGTGCCATGCCGCCTTGTGCGACGCGTGTGGCGCGCGCCTCACCGAGTTGGAGGCGCTGGGCGGCGCGCTGCTGGAGAGCGCGGGTGATGCCGAGCTGCCGACCGATGCGCTGGCGTCCGTGATGGAACGCCTGGATGCGATCCCGCAACCGCGCGCCACCGCCGGCGCCCTGCCCGAGCTACCGGCCATGCTGCGCGAGTACGGTCTGCCGCGCCCGCTGCAGGCGGCGATTGCCCGCGCGCGCGCGGCGATCCGCTGGCGCCTGGTGATCCCCGGCGTGCGGGCCATCGATCTGGCGGTGGGCACCCGTGACGATGCGGTCCGGGTGATCGCGTTCAAGGGCGGGATCACGATCCCGCTGCACGATCACGGCGGCCCCGAGCACATCGTCGTGTTCAGCGGCGCGCTGGAAGAGGACGGGGCCCGGTTCGGGCGGGGGGACATCTCGATCCGCGATTCGGGCGAGCGCCACCAGCAGCGAGTCGCGCCCGGCGCGCCGTGCATCGCGCTGGTCGTCAACGAGGGAAAGCTGCAACCGCTGACACTGCGCGGGCGCATCCTGCTGGCCTTGTCACGGCAGTAGAGATCCGAATGCGTTCTCCCCGTGTAGCTGCGGGTGGAGGACGAGATGAACCGATCGAGATCAACGGGCGCAATGACGGTACTGGCGGGGATGCTGGCGGCGGGCGCGCTGCTGGGGGCGTGCGGCAGCGACAACAATGCGGCGGCCGCAGCCGGTGGACGCGGCGGCAGCAGCAGCGCGGCGGGCGGAGTCGGGGGAACATCCGGGCCGCCGACCTTGTACGAAAAATACGGGGCGGCGATCCCCAAAGTGGTCGACGACGCCGTGGCCGGCGTGCTGGCGGATTGCGAGATCGCGCCGTACTTCGCGGTGGTCGGCACCAGCGGCCACGATTCCGTGGCGCGGCTCAAGAGCTGTTTGCGCCTGCAGTTCACGGCGCTCTTCGGCGGGCCCGCCACCTACCCGGGCGTCAACGACCAGGGGGACACGTGCGTCGACATGACGGCGATTCACGCCGGGCTGGGCATCCCGGGGCCGGTGTTCGACAAGTTCGTCATGGACTTCGGAGGTGTGCTGAAGGCCGACGGGGTCGCCGATGCGGACATCGCGACGATCGCCGGCGCGGTCACGGGGATCAAGACCCAGGTGGTGTCGGCGACGCCCGTCGCCAAGTCGGCGTGCGACGGCGGCGCGGCGCAGTGATGCGGCCACAATTCATCCGGCGACGCCGGCAATCCCTGGTGCGCGCGCTGGCCTGGAGCGGCGGCGTGGCGGCGGTCTTCGTCGCCGCGATGGGATTCCTGCACACGTCCGCCGGGCGGCCGTTCATGCGGCGCCTGGGCATGACGTGTCCCGCCCGTGCCGTCACGCCCCAGGCTGCCGAGGCGCTGCGGATGCGCGGCGTGCGCGAGCTGCGCGGCCTGGCCGCCGCTCCCGCGCGACCTGCGCTGGGACTGCAGCTCGACGGCGCGCGGGTGTCGGACGTGCAGCGGTGGGCCGCTGGGCGAGGCGCGACCTGTGCGGCGCGAGCGCGCCCGTCGGCGCTGCTGACCTGCCGGCAGATTCCCACGTACGACGAGGTGACCTTCGGCTTTGCGCCCGATGGGCGCCTCGTCTCCGTGTCGACGCTGCGCGGACACCTGCCGGCAGGCAGCGCCGCCGGACTGTTCGAAAGCCTTCGACAGGAGCTATCCGCGCAGCTTGGTGGTGGCGCGCTGGCCGGCGAGGCCACCGCCGTGGCGCTGGCGGGCGGACCGCTGCACAGCGCCCGCGTGCAATACCGGTTCAGCGACTACCTGGCGACGGTGACCGCGATGAACCTGCCGGACGGCATCGCGTTGCGCGAGCAGTACGAGTCCGCGCGCGACTGACAGAGATGCTCAGATCTGCAGGCCCAGCAGCAGCGAGGGGTATACCCGCACCGTCGTTGCGCCGCTGCGGCTGACGCTCTGCGGACCGAAGCCGACATCGGCGTCCTGGCCGTCGGTGCCAATCGCAGCACCCGCCCCGGCGCCGACCAGCACGCTCAAGTCGCGGTACAGCCGCAACCCGACCTGCGCGCGCAGGGATGCCACTTGCGGAGAGTTGCCGGACAAGTTGCTGGTGGTCCGGAGCTGCAGGGTGTCCGCCTCGACCTCCACGTACCGGAGACGGCCCCACTCGACCGGGAAGCGCCAGCCGAGACCCGCGCCGAACCCCCAGCGCCGGCTGGAGCGTGTGAAGTGCTCGGGGCCCGCCGCGAGGTCGTCGCCCGGCTGGTAGCCAATCATCAGGTGCGTGTACAGGTGCCGGCCGCCCAGCTTGAGCCCGAAGTTCGTAACCATCAGCTCGGTCGCGTAGATGGACGCCTCGTGGATGCCGTCGCCGATGAGGTTCAGCAGCGCCAGCGACTCGCCGTCGTCGTGCGCGGCGATGTTGACGACACCAACCTGGAAACCGTGATTGCGCGCGGCGAAGTTGAGCACGCCGATGCGCGCGCCGCTCCCCTCGCCGGCCACGTTGGCGACGCCGATCTGCGCGCCGCTTCCCGCCTGGGCGATGTTGAGCGGCGCCAGCTGCACGCCTTCCAGTCGCTCGGCCACGTTGGCGCCGGCTGCCAGCTGCGCGCCGCGCATGCGTCTGGCCACGTTCACACCGGCTGCCAGCTGCGCGCCGCGCAGCTCCCCGGTGGCCACGTTGACGCCGGTCGCCAGCTGCGCGCCGCGCAGGTCGCCGCGCGCCAGGTTGAGGCCGGTCGCGAGCTGCGCCCCGTGTACGTCCCCTTCGGCAATGTTGCCGCCGACGGCGATCTGCGCGCCGCTGACGGTGCCGCCCGAGGCGTTGGCGCCGATGGACAGCTGCAGCCCGCGCAGCTGCTGGTCCACCTGGGCGTACCCGAGTGCCAGCTGCAGCCCGTGCACCCGGCGCGCGCGATCCGCGATGAACCCGAGCGAAAAGCCGTCGACATCGATGTTGCCGTCGCTGTGACCTGGAAATAGAACCGCCTTCACCGGAACCGTATCGGCCGGCGGCGCGGACCCGCCGGTGGCCGTGGTGGACACGACCGCGGACGCCGGCCCGGCGTCACCTCGCGAAACCGTCAGCTCGCGCGGGCCGCCGGCGTGGAAGGCCGACGCGCGCACGGCGGTGCGCTGGCCGGCGACCAGGGCGATCTCCGCCTGGAAGATTTGCGGCGCCCCCTCCATCGCGACGACGTAGTCGCCGGGCTCGACGCCCAGCTCCAGCGTGCTGCCGGCGGCCTTGTGCAGCTCCGCGATCAGGCCGCCGTCGCGCTGCCGCACGGTGATGCGGCCGCTCAGCTCGGGCGGCAGGACCAGGCCGGACTCGGTGCCGCGGACGTCGGTGACGACCATGTCGCCGGTACCGGCCAGATCGAATTCGTAGGCGGCGTGCTGTGGGCCCCCTTGCGTGCGCTCGGTGCGGGCCAGCGTCTCTTGCGACGCGAACTGATACGCCTCCTGCAGCGTCACGCGCCGGTCCTGGTTGGTGTCGGCGGCGCCCCGCAACCCCGAAAGCAGGTAATAGGTGAAATACGAGGCCGCGATCCGGTCCGACTCCTGCGCCTGCTCGTCGGCCGACGTCGACGTCAAGAATGCATGCCCGCGCATGTCGATCGAGCTGTCCATCAGGAAGGGCGGGCGTTTGACGCCGCCCTTGTGACGCGTGAACGCGCCCGACGCGCACGAGTCCAGGATGACGACCCGCAGGTCGGCGGGCGCGCGTTGGACGCGGCCCCGCAGGTCGTCGTAGGGATAGCGGTCGCGGCCCACCAGCAGCCCCTCCTCGTCGGAGTGGCCCGAGTAGTAGACCAGCAGCTCGCGCCGCACGCCGGCCGCCCGCTCGGCGCGCAACCGGGTCTCGATTTGCGCGAAGCCGGCGTCGATGGCCGCGCGCGTTCCGTCAGCGACGAAGACCGCGTCGGCCGCCGCCACGCCCCCCAGCGTTTGCAGCACACGGCCCATCGCCTGGGCATCACTGCCCGCGTACCGCAGGCGCGGTCGGCTGGGGCCGCCGTCGGCCACGCCAATCAACAGCGCGTACCGATGCAGGCGGGCCGAAGCGGCCGCCGCAACCACGGCTCCGGGCGATGCGACGCACGCGATGGTGGCGGCGATTGCAAAGGACGTCAGGTGACCCTTCATCGGAGTTCCTTTCGGGCCGCGCCAGACTTGTCGAGCGCGATCGAGGTCTGTGCGTAGGACGGCGGCAGCGCCAAGGGGGCCACGCGGGCATCCCCGGGGCGGGCGGCCAGCGCGCGGGCCGCTGCGACCACGGGTGCGATCGGGAACGGGCGCGGCGACGTGATCAGGAAGAACCGCTCGAACCCGGGCGCGGCGTCCAGCTGGTACGCCGAGGGCAGCCGCGCCTCGGCCGCGGTTTCGAGGGGCGCCGCGCTTTCGCCGGCTCGGTCCGGCCAGTGGAGGGTCACCGCGCCCGCGCCGTCGATCGACAGCAACAGCCCGAATCCGCCGTGGCGCTCGCGATACGCGAGCTGGACCAGGTCGCCTTCGGCCGCCCGGGCGCCGTCGGGTAGCGCGCGATCCCCGTTCGATTCGTGCCGGTAGACCAGCAGGCGCGTGCCGGCGGCCGGCGACCCTTTCAAGGTGGTCGGCTCCAGAGGCTCGCCGCCGCTGGCCGGCCCGTGCAGCCCGGGACGCGCCCACAGCACCAGCGCCAGCGCGCCCGCCAGCGCGACCGGCACCGCCAGCCAGCGCGCGCGCCTCGGTTCCGCCGTGGCCGTCCTGCCGGCGCGCGCCGCGCGGGTTCGGATGGCCGGCACCATGCGGCCTGGCGGGTGCGCCGCCAGCAGCTCGGCGTTCGAAGCGGCCAGCTCGGCCAGCGCGACGTCCACGTCCACGCCCGCGTCGGTCAGCCGCCGCCGCACATCGGCGGCCGTCGCGGCGTCCAGCTCGCCCAGCGCCAGGCGTTCGAGCATCCAGCGTGATTCCTGATTCGGGTTCTTCATCGCGACCCGTCCTCCTGCAGTTCGGCCAGTCGGCCGCGCAGCGTGCGCAACCGCTTGCGGACCCCGGACACCGACAGCCGCGCCTCGCGCGCGACTTCGTCCAGCGTCATCCCGTCGACGAGGTGCATGAAGGCCAGCGTCTGCGTCGAGGCAGCCAGCGGATCGTCGGGCCGGAACAGCCGCGCCAGCAGATTTCGCGCCACGGCCCGCCCCTCGGCGGAGGCGCCGTCGTCCCCGGTGCGCGCGATCCGCAGCGCCACGTCTGGATCCGCATCCTCGGGCCGCCGCCGCGCGCCGCGGAGCCGGTTCAGCGACAGGTTCGTGGCCATCCGCAGCAGCAGCGCGCCGGGCGCGTCATCCCGCAGGCGGGCCTCGAACCGCAGCGCGTTCACGAAGACCTCCTGGGCCACGTCCTCGGCCGCCGTGGGATCGCGCAAGATCGACCGACAGCGACGGAGCACCGCCGGTCCATACCGCAGATAGAGTCCTTCGACGTCCAGCGCCACTCGGCTGTTGCCTCCCGCATGCACCCTCAACACCGGGCGCGCGCGGAAGTGTCACCGGGGACGTGCGATTAGGCCAGCCCTGGCGGACGACCCCGTCCGCTCAGACTGACAGCGACCGCAGGAACTCCCGGAAGGCCGGGTTGGCGCGGTCCAGGGCGACCACGAATTCGCCACCGGGGTGGACGCGGGCCACCCGGCCGCCGGCCACGCACTTGCCACCGCCCGACACGATGAAGCCGAAGGTGGCGCGCCGGCCGACCGTGATTCCACTGGACGCCAGGGGGCGCAGCCGCACCCCGCCTGCCGCGATGTCGATCAGCTCGACCGTCAACGTCTCGGCGAGATCATCGACGTGAACTTCGACCGGCAATCCCAGCTGCACGCGCGGGTGGCGCCGCCGGTTGTCGCCCGTGCTGCCTGTTGTCGCTTCGGTCCGCACGTTGCCCGCCTGCCATGAAGAGTGACATATGGCGGGCGCCGCGGCTCACCGAACCAGCAATCGACGCGCGCCGTTAGGCGCGTTCGCAGCAAGAGCTCGCAGGCCGCCGATTTTTTGAAGAAACCTGGAGCAGGGCGCTCTAACGGATTTCCGCGGCCAGGTCGTATTCGGCCGAATGTGTGACGCAGGCCTCGACGAAGGTGCCCGCCGCCGGGGTCGCGCCGTCCGCGCCCAACGACAGGTAGACCTGTCCGTCGATCTCGGGCGCTTGCCCTTCGTGACGCCCCATCAACAGGTACTCGGACTCGTCCGACGCTCCCTCGACCAGCACGCGCAAGGTCTCCCCGCGCATCGCGCGCAGCTTCTTCTTCGAGACCTCGCGCTGGATCCGCAGCAGCTCGCGGCGGCGCGCGTCGATCTCTTTTTGCGGGACCCGGTTGGGCAGCAGCGCCGCGACCGTCCCTTCCTCGCGCGAGAAGTTGAAGATCCCCACGTGGTCCAGCTCGGCCTCGCGGACGAAATCGCACAGCCGTTGAAACGCCTCGTCCGTTTCGCCGGGGTGACCGGCGATGAAGGTCGTTCGGAAGGTGCCGCCGGGAACGCGCTGGCGGAACCGCGCCACCAGATCGCGCACCTGACGTTCGCCGTAGCCGCGGCGCATCGCCTTCAACACGCCGCTGTCGACGTGCTGAATCGGCACGTCCAGGTAGCTGGCCACGCGCGGTTCGCCGCCGATGACGTCCAGCAGCGCGTCCGTGCAGGCCGACGGGTAGGCGTAGTGCAACCGGATCCACCCCAGGCCGTCGACGGCCGCCAACAGCCGAAGCAGCTCGGCCAGCGGCGGCGCCTCCGGCAAATCGGTGCCGTAGGTCGTCAGGTCCTGCGCCACCAGGCAGACCTCGCGCGTGCCGCCCGCCACCAGCTCGCGCACCTCGCGCAGCACGGACTCGGGCGCGCGGCTGCGCTGCGGGCCGCGCAGCTTGGGAATGATGCAGAACGCGCAGGGGCGATCGCACCCTTCCGCGATCTTCACGTACGCGGTGTGCGGCGCCTGCGAGCGGCGGCGCGGGGATGCGTCGTCGTACAGATAGGCGGGCGTGTCGGTAACGGCCAGCCGCTCGATCGTGCCGGAGATGGCCTTCGTGATCGCCCCGACCTCGTCGGTTCCCAGGAACTGGTCGACCTCGGGCATCTCCGCCGCCAGCTCTTTGGGGTAGCGCTGCGACAGGCAGCCGGCCACGACCAGCCGCTTGCAGGTGCCGGCCTGTTTGTGGCGCGCCATCTCCAAGATGGCGTCGATCGACTCCTGCTTGGCTTCGCCGATGAAGCCGCAGGTGTTGACGACGATGACCTCGGCGGCCTCGGGTTCGGCGACCAGCTGGTGGCCAGCCTCGGCGGTGTGGCCGAGCATGACCTCGGTGTCGACGCGGTTCTTGGGGCAGCCGAGCGAGACGAAATGAACGTTCATGCGGGAAAGCCGGCAAACCTAGCATAGGCGGCCCCCGGGTGCCGAGGAGCGTGTTGCCCACTCAGGGGAAAAACAGGATCTCGCCGGCGCCGTACTTGGCCGTCAGCTCATCGATGTATCGCCTGATCACGTCGCGGCGCGCAATCACCGCCGAAATCTCCGCAGGCGTCAGGATCTCGTGTCCCGCGCCGGCCTCGGCACCCATGGCCCGCCGGAGCGTGGCCTCGGTGATGCGGTTCAGCGCGTCGATCAGCGACCGCGAGAAGCGCTGCGTCCGGTAGAGCACGTCGCGAATCTTCTCTTTGCCTTGCGGGTCCAAGAAGAACGACATCGTGTTGTCCATGTAGAACAGCTCGCTGCCGTCGGGCGACATCTTCATGTTGCCGCCGGAGTAGCGGTCGGGGTTGGAGGTCAGGAAGTCGAACACCACCAGGTCAGAGACCTGGCGCGCCATGGAGAGCTGGTCGGGGGGGATCGTCTCGCCGTGGGTCAGCCAGGTCTGCATCTGGCGTTGCCCCTCGCCCTTGTCGAAGCCACAGTCCTTGATGACCGGGATCCAGTAGGACGCCGTCCCCAGTGACTTGCCGTCGGGGCCGAAGATCACCTCGTCCTGGATGCGCGGCAGGAACTCGAGGCTGTCGGGGTGTAGGTGCGAGAGCAGCTCCTCGCGCGAGACGGCCCGGGGCGCCGCCGGTGGCACCGCGTTCAGGCCCAGCAGCCGGTTCAGCCGGTATGCGGCGACCTCTTTTCGGGGGACGGTTTGGCTGTTCGTCTGCTGCGGCTTCCAGGCCGCGCGCGATCCGTCCGCGAACTCGATCCGGAACGAGATCGACGAGCCCCCGTGATTCAACTTGAACCGCTTGATGGGTTGCGTCCGGACCCGCTCCAGCAGCAGCTCGTCGGACATGCCCAAAAACGTGCCCGACGACTCCAGCGAGACGCGCAGGTCGGCCAGCTCGGACAGGTCGTCGCGCGCGGCCAGCGGACCAGCCGGCGCGATGGCGCGAGGGGCCACCGCGCGCCGAAGGTGCAGAATGCCGAACGTCGCACCTGTCACCCCGCCGGCGAGCAAAGTCGCGGCGATGGTCAGCTCGGCCGCGACGTACCCGGCAAGGCGCATCCTGGCCCGATTTTATAGCAACCGCGAAAACAGTCCGGTACGTTACCGGCACATGTCCCCGGCACCGACCTTCGTCTGCTCCATGTGCCGCAAGCCGATCCCGGTCGGCGGCAAGCTCATCAAGTGCTCGGTCAGCACGTGCAACTCCGGCCGCGTCCGCCTGGTCTTCTGCTCGGCGAGCTGCTGGGACAGCCACCTCCCCAACGCCCGCCACCGCAGCGCCTACTTCACCGAAGAAAAAGCCGGCCGCCCCGAGGATTGAGCGGGCCGGAAGGGCACCTTCGTCGCTTACCCGGCGCAAAAGCTGGGTGGGGCGCACGCGAACGCGCCGGTGGTCGGCATGTAGCGGCACGTCTGGCCGCAGGCGCAGTCCTTGGTCGGGTCGACGCACGTGTCGTTCGGCCCGTGGCAGAAGTAGCCGGCCGTACCGCAGGTTCCCTCGTCGCTGACCGAGCAGTAGCCGTTCGGACCGCAGTCAGCATCCACATGGCAATTCGCCGGGACGCACACGTTGACGGCGAGGCCGCGCACGGGCCACGGCCCGCCGGTGCAGTCGCAAGCTTCGTTGGGCCTGCAGTCCGCGTCCGTCAAGCACCGATCCAGCGAGCACTGCCCGTGAAGACAGATCTGTCCCCCGCGAAGAGCTACCGCGGGGCAATCCGCGTCCGAGGTACAGGCCACCCCACCATCGGGGTGACTGGATGGGGTCGGCGCGCACGCGACCGCGGCCGGGCGGTGAGACGTTGGGACCTCCGATGGGGACGGCGCGTGTCCCGAGCAACCTCCCGATCCGCTCGCGTCACTTCCCGCGTCGCTCGACGCCATGTGCGCGTCGGAGGCGTCTTCGGGAAGCGACATCGCCGTGTCGCGTGCGGCGTCGGGTTTCGACAAGACCGGCGCGTCGGATCCTGAATCGTGCTTCGTGGGCGTCAACGCCGTGCTGCTACAGGCAACCGTCAAGATCGCGACGCCCGCGATACGAAGCAAGAAGGATGAAGGCTTGGAGATTGTCATCGGCTTTTCTCCCGTCTAAAGCTGTTGCAAGTAACTGACCAGGGCTTGCCGATCGGAATCCGGCAACCCCAGACCGTATGTGTGGCCGCGAACGGGACCGCTCCCGTGCAGGCGACCGGCGAAGGTCGTCGAGAGGCGCGCGGGATCGAACAGCGCCGCCAATGACGGAATCGTACCGTCGTGAAGCAGTGGCCCGCGTGAGCCTACCCCCCGCAGCGACGGAACGCGGTACGTCCCTGTCCCGCGGTCGGCCGAACGCCCGAGCGTCGGATCGGTCCCGATTGCGTTCAGCGCGACGGGCGCGCCGGTGAACCCGGGCGGCGCGTGGCACTCCGCGCAGGATGCTTCGAAAATGGCGGCGCCGTTCGGTGACGCTGCGGCCGCCGTCTCGGGCGGCGGTAGTCCTTCGCCCAGCGATCGCACGTAGGCGGCCAGCGCCAGGGTCACGATCCGCGGCGGTCGAATGGTTTGGTTGTTCGCGGTGATGATCAGCGTCTCGAGCCGGATGGCCAGGGTCACCGGATCGGCTCCGCGGAGCGTGGCGTCCTGGTGTAGGTAGGTCAGCCAGCGGACGGGGCGCAGGTCCGGGATGCGCGCCGGCTCGGTGCCCGCGCTCGTCGAAACGTCCAGTCGTCCCGGTCCCCACGCCGCGCGCGGATCGGACGAGGCGGCGGGCGGGATGCCCTGTGACTCCAAGATTGCCCGCCCCACGTCCAGCGCGGCGTTCGGCAGCCCGTCGGCCAGGCGTCCATCCGCGCCGCGGGCGGTGTGGCAGGTCGCGCAGGTCACGGCCAGCCACACGGAACCGTCGGGCATGCGCGCGCGCACGAGGCCGCCGACCCCGGCCGCCGGATCCACCCACAGGCCGTAGCGTGCGGCAGCCGAGCGCGAGGTCAGCGCCACCCGCATGTAGGCGGCCAGCTGGGTCGGATACCGCGCGAAAGCCTGCCGACCCAGCGCGCGCAGCGCTCCATCGTCCAGGGAAGCCCCGTCGGCGGGTAGCAACAAAGGCGCGGTCGCGGCCGACAGCGCCGTCGCAGACGCGCCAGCGGGCTGGTCCAGCTCTTCGACCGCGATCGGTTCACTCGGCGGATTGAAAACCGGCAGGCGCGTCCAGTCGGCGGCATCTCCGCTCTCGTACCGCGCGAGGCGTAGCGCGGAGTAGGCGTTCCCCGGGTTCACCACTGAGGTCTCCAGCGCTCTGCGGGCCGTGGCGGGGTCGCGCAGATAGGCCGTGGGCTGGGTCGACCGCCGGCAGCCGCCAAACAGCAGCGCAGCCAGCGCGACGCGGCCTAGAAGGAACAGGGACACCTCGAATTTTTGAGACATCGCGACATGCCGATCCGTTCACCCCGCGCAGAGGGCCGATCCGCAGATGAAGGCACCGGCGGTCGGCGTGTACACGCAGCTGTTGCCGCAAGCCCCGCAATCCTTGGTGGCGTCGACGCAGGTGTCCTTCGGCGTGTGGCAGTAAAAGCCCTGGAAGGACCCGCAATAGCTGCGGCTTGGCGAGCAGTATCCGGTCGGGCCGCAGTCGCTGTCGACGTGACAGTTTCCGGGCACGCACACGTTGCCGTGGAACGCGGCGTTGCCGCCGTAGTAGTCCGACGAACAGGCGCAGACCTCGGTTGGGGCGCAGTCGGCGTCGGTCAGACAGTGATCGAACGTGCAGGATCCGTGAAGGCACGTCGAGAACGCCGCAGCGCTCCCATCGGAAGCGCAATCGGTATTCGAGCTGCAAGACGCAAACCCGCCGTCTGCAAACGGGTTTCGCGATCGGGCGCACGCGGCTGCCGTCCCCCGATGCTCCGCCGGAACCTCGGCGGCGCCGACTTTGACGGCTCCGGGGCAGCCTCCGGCGCCGGAAACGAGCGGCTGCGCGTCCGAGCCCGCGTCGGTACCGGTCAGGCTGCTGGTGCAGGCTGTGATAGCCAGCGCCAAACAGAGGGTCGAGGTGCCGAAGAGCTTGGTCATCGTTCCCGCTTGGGGACTGCAAGTGGCGGGCCTGACCGGCCACCTGCCCGGCGCTTTAGCCGCCCTGGGCCTCGCCAATGGCTCTGTCCAGCGTCCGCTGCGACGTGAACCCGACGAAGCTGCTGTGAATGTGACCGTCGCGGCCGATCACGACCAGCGTCGGGAGGGCCTCGACTTTGTAGAGCTGGCCGACGCGGCCGTCGTCGACCACCACCGGATAGGGAATGTGGTGGGCGGCCAGGAAGGCGCGGATTTCCGCCGGGGTCGCGCCGCCGCCGTCCGAATTGACGCCGACGAAGCCGACGCCGCGCGGGGCCCAGGCGGCGTGCACGGCGTCCATCACCGGCACCATGGCCACGCACGGCGCGCACCAGGTCGCCCAGAAGTCGAGCACCACCACCTGCCCGTGGAAGGATTCCAGCGCGACGTTCTCGGCGGGGTTATCGATCCGCGGCAACGCGAATGCGGGCGCCGCCTCGCCCTGGCGAATGGGCAAGAGGGCGTCGAAGTGGCGCGCGGACCAGACCGCGTTCGCGACCATCGCGGCGCCGGCCAGCGCCAGGAGGCCCGCCCCGGCCCGCCGGGCCGCGGCACCCGGAAACGACAGCGGCTCCGTCGGCGGCTGGGACTCCGCTGCCGGCCGGCTGCGCGCCAGGCGCACCGCGGGCACCAGCACGAACGCCGCGGCGATCGCGCCCACGGTCTGCACGATGCGCTCCGACACCACCTGCATCCCGGCGACGGCGTCGACCAGGCGAGCAAGGGCATGCACGGCGAAGTAAGGCGTGTAGCAGGCGGCGCCCAGGTCCAGGTCGCGCCCGGAGTCGCGGCGCGCGCCGGCGGTGGCCGTGACGACGATGGCGGCGGGCAGCACCACCCACGCCGCCTGGCGAATCTCGTCGATCAACAACCCGGCCACGCGCATCAGCGCGCCCGAGGCTGGCCCGGCGACCATCAAGATCGCGCGCAGCAGCTCGGGCAGCCGGATCGTGACGGCTCCCAGCAGCACCAGCAGGATCGCATCCCGGAGGCCGCCGCCGGTGGCGTCGATGCGGGCCAGGGCGGCCCGCGGCGCGACCAGGACTTGACCGATGCGCGCCGGGAAGCCCCGGACCGTCTGGGTGGCCGGGGTGCTCATCGCGCGTTGCGCTCGTACAGGATGGCCAGGCCTTCCAGCGTCAGCATGTCGTCGCACTCTTCGATCGTTCGGCTCTCGCCGGCGATCAGGCGGGCCAGCCCACCGGTTCCCACGATGCGCGGTCCGAAGTCGATCTCGGCCCGGATGCGATCGACGATCGCGTCCACCAGGCCGGCGTACCCGAACACCAGGCCGGCCTGCATGCTGGCCACCGTGTTGCGGCCGATCGCGCTGGCCGGGCGCGCGATCTCGACGCGCGGCAACTTGGCGGTCGCGGAGTAAAGCGCGTCGGCCGAGACGGTCAGCCCCGGCGCGATGACGCCGCCCGCGTACTCGCCGCGCGCCGTGACCACGTCGAACGTCGTCGCGGTGCCGAAGTCGACCACGATGGCGCCTTGCGGCCAGCGCGCGTAAGCGGCCACGGCGTTGACGATCCGATCGGCGCCGACCTCACGCGGGTTTTCATACAAGATCGGGACGCCCGTCTTCGTGCCGGGCCCGACGATCAGCGGCTCGAGGTTCAGGTGCTTCCGGCACAGCCTCTCGAGAGGCGCCAGGGCCGGCGGAACCACCGACGAGATCGCCACCGCATTCACGTCGTCCAGGTTGAAACCGGCGCGCCGGAACAGCTCGCCGAGGAGCGCGGCGTACTCGTCGGCCGTGCGCGCGGCCCGCGTCTCGAGGCGCCAGTCGGCGCGCAAGACACGGCGCCCCGCGCGCGGCAGCGCGTACAGGCCCAGTGAGACGTTCGTGTTCCCGACGTCGACGGCCAGAAGGAGCTCGGCCTCGTTGGGAGGCATCCCCGTAAGGTAACATGCGCCTCCATGCCGCCCCAGGCCGGTCCGGTCGCGAGTCCGGTTGCCAGTGCGGTTCCCAGCGCGGCCCCCAGCGCAACCCATCCTCCGGGCGTTCGGCCGCGACACCGGTCGCTGGCGATCCTGGGCGGACTGACGGCCTTCGCCCTGGCGCTGTTCGCCGCGTTCTGGCTGATCGACTATTTCCTGATCGACGCCGGCGCCGCCCACCGCAAGCAGGGGCCCGTCGGCCAGCTGTTCGACTACGACGCGCAGACGATGCAGAACGCGCTCGGCAGCCTGTCGCAGGTGATCGCGTCGGTGCTGGGGATCGCCATCACCGTGGTGTCGATCGTCGTGCAGCTGGCCGCCACCCGCTATACGCCACGGGTGGCGGACCTGTTCTTCCGCGACCGCATCAACATCGGCGTCATGGGCTTCTTCGTCGTCGCCTGCGTCGAGTCGGTGTGGGTCAGCTTCGCCGTGCGCAACGACTATGTCCCGCAGGCGACGGTCACGCTGACCGTCGTCATGTCGTCCGCCAGCTTGCTGTTGCTGGTCCCGTACTTCGCCTACGTGTTCGACTTTCTGGACCCCGAGAAGGTGATCGCGCGCATCGGGCAGCAGACCCTCGATCGTGCGACCTCCACGGACGCGGGCGCGCGGCGCCGCACCTTTGCCGACCGGCAGGCCCAGGCAGTCAGCGGTCTGGCCCACCTGGCCGACATCGCGGTGAACGCGATGGGGCAGAAGGACAAGGTGATCGCGTCGGACGCGTCGGCCGCGCTGCGCCGCCTGCTGGTCGACTACCAGACGCGCAAGGAGACGCTGGAGCCCGCGTGGTTCGCGATCGGCGCGCCGCTGCAGGGCGATCCCGACTTCGTGGCGCTGGCCGGCGACTCGCTGGAAGAGCTGGCGCGCAACCGGACCTGGCTGGAATGGAAGGGGCTGCGACAAGTGCGCGAGGTGTTCGGCGCCGCGCTGACCAGCATGCCCGAGATGGCGCACGTGGTTGCGATCGACACCCGTTACGTGGGCGAAGCCGCGCTGGCGGCGAGCAACCGCGACGTGTTCGCGATGATCGTGAAGTTCATGAACACTTACCTGCGCGCCGCGCTGAACGCCCGGGACGTGCGGACCGCCTACAATGTGCTCAACCAGTACCGGCAACTGGCCGAGGCGCTGGTGGCCGCCCCTGCCGACGTCGACGGCTGGTCCAGCACGACGCTGGTCGAAGTTGCTGCTCACTTCAAGTACTACGCCCGCCTGGCGCACGGTAACGGCCTCGGCTTCGTGACCGAGACCGCCGCCTACGACCTGTGCGCGCTATGCGAGGTCGCCAGCCGCCTCCAGGTCGATTGCCAGGACCGGCTCCTGCAGATCTTCCTCCAGATCGACGACGCGCCGGAGACGCGCGAAGCGGAGCGCGCGCTGCGCGGCGTGCGCAAGGCACAGGCCAAGCTGGCGTCGCACTACCTGGCGACCAGCGATTCGGTGCGCGCCCGCGCGATCTTCGAAGACATGGCCGCCGAATCGCCCGAACGCCTGCGATCGATCCGCGACGAGATGCTGGCCGTCACCGCCAAGGATTTTTGGGAGGTCGTCGACCGGGGCGCGAACTTCGATTACCTGCCCGAGCCCCGCAAGCAGCGGCTGCGCGAGTTCTTCGATCAGTTCCCGGCGCTGGCCGCGGATGGCGGCCGAGGAGGGGCGTAATTTTTGATGTTTGGGGATTTTGCGGCTGCGCCAGAACCGGTATCCTCGAAGTCATGCCCTCACTGCGCATCACTGTCGGGGCTCTGACGCTGGCCTCGCTGGTCACGGCGACGACGCCCGCAGGGGCGAAGCCGCCGCCGCCCAAGACGTACAACAGGACACACAACAAGACGCACAACAAGTCGAAGCACGCGGTGCGCCGCCACGACGCGCTGCACGCCAGCGCCGGCGGGTCGACACACGGGCAGATCAACGACGGCGTGACGCTGACGCCGTTTCCCAGCCAGGCATCGGCGACCCGCCGCGCGCTGGCCGAAAATCGGCGCGACCGGCTGGCGGACGCCGAGAAGGCCGCGCGCGCCGCCACCGTCGAGGGCGATCGCTGGGAGACGGTGCTGTTCCACCTGCGCGACCTCGATTCGCGCAGCGATCCCGAGGGGTGCTTCTGGCGGTTGGTCGCCTATTACCGCCAGGGGCAGATCGAACGCGCGCGACGGGTGCGCGAGACCTGCGAGCTGCCGTCGCGCGATCTGGCGATGCTCGAAGCCGAGGACGCGGAGGCGGCCAGCATCCAGACCCCGCTGGCGCTGGCTGAAGCCGAGCAGGCGCCGGCGCCGGTGGCGAATCCGGCAGCCTACGCCGGCGCGCCGCCCACGCGCCACGAGAGGTAAAGAGAGGAAACACGAGAGCTGTGTCGACCAGCTCCCGGCGTCCTCGGCGCTCAAGTGAGCGCCAGGAGGTTCACGTCGATGCGAGGCGGGGGAATCCGCGCTCGACGAAATCGCGGATTGTGTTGAACAGCTTCTGAAGCGGGATCGGCTTGCGCAGGAAGGCGGCCGCACCGGCCGGCCGCTCGCGGGCGACGGCGCTCATGACGACGACGGGGATGGGCGACAGCTTCGGGTCGCTCTTCATCGACTCCAGCACCTGTGAGCCGTCGACGAGGGGCATCATCATATCCAGCACCACCAGGTCGGGGAGGGCTTCGACGGATGAGCCGGCAAGGAACTCCAGCGCCTGACGCCCGTGGCTGGCCGGGATGACGTCGTACCCTTCGGCCTCGAGCAGGTCCTGCAAGATGTCTCGGATTTCCAGATCGTCCTCGACCAGCAGAACCTTCTTTTGCGCCATTTCCCGCCTCCACAATGGGTGAGGATTCACCCTGCGAGATCGCGTGCGCCAGATCAAGACGGATTGCGAGTGGTGTTCCCGCATACGGCCCCATCCATCGGTGGTGGCGCGCAGCGGCATGTATCCGAAGAAGCTCGATCGCGTATGATCCTGGCCTCCATTTTTGGAGCCCGAGGAGAAGAAATGCGCAGGTTCGCGCTGGTTTTCGCCTGTTCAGTCGCGCTGGGGGCAGCTGCCAGTGCCGCTCACGCCGAGTCCATCCATTACGTTTCGCGGCACCCCCTGCCCAAGCGCGTCGGTCACGGTTTCTGCGACATCGACGTTCCCCACTTCCACGACTACCCGCCGTCGGATCTGCGGCTCTACCGGCAGGTGGGCGGGCAGTACTACTTCGTCGGGGACCCGACGCCATTCGGCTACGACGGCCCGCGCTACTCGTTCTATGGGCCGCACCCCATCGCCGACGTGAACGTCACGTTCGGCGCCCCGACCTACTGCTATCTGAGGGGCCCCCACTACCACTGGTACGCGCCGCCGCCGACGGCCCAATTCGAGATGCGGGGCGGCGCCTACTGGTACGTGGGCGCGTACAATCCGGTCTTTTACGCCGAGCAGCCGCGGTTCGTCGTGGTGAACGAGGTCTATGCCCCGCTGCCCTACGAGCGGCCGATCATCGACGTCGCCATCGCGCCGCCGGCCTTTCGCGGCGAGATCGTCGTCGGAGGCCCGGGATGGGTCGGCGGTCCTCGCGGCTGGCGCCAGGGCCCCGGCTGGCACGGTGGGCCCGAGCGGCGGGAGATGGTGATGCACGAGCGCCGCGAAGAATGGCGGCGTGACGAGCACCGGGGTTGGGACCGCGGCCCCGGCTGGCACGGTGGCCCCGAACACGACCGGGGCTGGCACGGCGGGCCCCCTCCGGGGCCTGGCCGGGACCGGGGCTGGCACGGGGGGCCGGGACCGGGGCCAACCTTCCACGGCGCCTCGCAGCCGGGCCCCGCCTGGCACGGCGGCGGCGCGCCTGCCGGGCCTGCCTTTCACGGCGGCGGTCCCCAACCGGCGCCCGGCTTCCACGGGGGCGGGCAGCCGCACGCGCAGCCGGCGTTTCATGGCGGCGGTCCCGCTCCCCACGGGGGCGGCGGCCCGCGCGCCGGCTTTCACCGTTGAGGTCGCTCATGCGCATCCGACGTCAGACGCGCTGGACGTTGCTCACCATCCTTTCGGCGACGCTGGGGTGCCACAAAGCGTCGGCACCGGCCCCGACCGCCGCACCGGGTGCGCCGGCGCCCGCCGCACCGGCGCCGCCGGCCCACGTCGACGGGACGCCGCACACCGACGCGGTCCAGAACGCCTGGCGCAACGCGGGGCTGGCGCCCGAGGGCTTCGCGCCTCTGCAGCCGGTCCCGTACGGGGCCGCCACCTGTGAAGAGGGGCGCGTGCAGGGGCTGGACACCATCGTCTGCGAGTACGCCGACCAGGACGCCTTGACCAAGGGGCAGGCCAGCTTGCTCGAGCAGTGGGGGCGCGAGGGGGGACACACCGGCGTCGCCTATCACCAGAAGCTGACCGTCATCGGCGTCGTCGACCGTGCCCGCCACGATCCGAACGGAAAAGTCATTCACCAGGTCATCGAGACGTTTCGTAAGATCTAGCGGCCATGGCCAAGCGGCCCCTGCCCCCGGATGACGCGCGGGCCTTCGAAGAGGCGATGAGCGGGGCGCGCCCGCTGGCCGGGGGGCCGCGGCGGCTGGTCGGTCCGGGCGCGCGTGCCCCGGCGCGGGTCTCCCCTTCCGGCGCCAACCCGCCCCGGCCGTCGCCGGCGCGACACCAGCCGGTGCAGGCGGGCGGCGACGGCGCTTCGGGCCGTGCCGCTGACGTCAGCGCGCGAGAGCTCCGGGCGCTGCGCACGGGGGACCGGCGGCCGGAGGCGCGGCTGGATCTGCACGGCATGACGCGCGATCAAGCCGTGGCGGCTGTCGAACGGTTTGTCCAGCAGTGCCGGACCGGCGGTTTTCGCGCCGTGATGGTCATCCACGGCCGCGGGCTGAACTCAGAGAGCGCCGGCCCCGTGCTGCGCCCGGCCCTGCACGCCTGGTTGGGCGGCGCGGCGGGGACGCGGGCCGGCGTGATGGCGTTCGCGCCGGCGCCCCCGCGCTGGGGTGGAGCCGGCGCGACCCTCATCCTGCTGCGTCGCTAACCCCGCGCCGTTGCTGGGGTCCGACGCGCTCGTCTGGCTTGGCCCGCCCGCGCGGGTCATATAGAGTCGCCTCAACACGTTACGAAAATCGGAAGGACGGGAGACTGCAATGAGCACGCGTATCGCCATCAACGGTTTCGGTCGGATTGGTCGCCTGGTATTTCGCGCCCTGCACGAGCAGGGTCTGTTCGGCAAAGAGGTCGAGGTGGTCGCCGTCGGTGACATCGTCCCCGCCGACAACCTCGCCTACCTGCTGAAGTACGACTCGGTCCAGCGCAAGTTCGACGGGCACGTCAGCTCGAAGAAGTCGGGGTCGGACAAGGAAGCCGACGACGTGCTGACCGTCGACGGTAAGGACGTGCTGGTGGTCAGCGCCAAGTCGCCGGCCGAGCTCCCCTGGAAGCAGCTGGGCGTCGACTACGTCATCGAGTCGACCGGCCTCTTCACGGACGCCGAGAAGGCCAAGGGACATCTGGCCGCCGGCGCGAAGAAGGTCATCATCTCGGCCCCGGCCAAGGGCGAGGACATCACGGTGGTCATGGGCGTGAACCACGAGAAGTACGACGCCGGCAAGCACAGCATCGTTTCGAACGCGAGCTGCACCACCAACTGCCTCGCGCCCGTCGTGCACGTCGTGCTGAAGGAAGGATTCGGCCTGACCGAGGGTCTGATGACGACGGTGCACAGCTACACCGCCACCCAGAAGACCGTCGATGGTCCGTCGCGCAAAGATTGGAAAGGTGGCCGCAGCGCCGCCATCAACATCATCCCGTCGTCGACCGGCGCCGCCAAGGCCGTCGCGCTGGTGCTGCCCGAGGTGAAGGGCAAGCTCAGTGGCATGGCGTTCCGCGTGCCGACGCCGACGGTGTCGGTGGTCGATCTCGACCTTCAAGACCGCCAAGTCGACCTCCATCAAAGAGCTCAACGCGGCCATGAAGGCGGCCAGCGAAGGTTACCTGAAGGGCATCCTCGGCTACACCGAGGACGAGGTTGTCTCGTCCGACTTCATCCACGACGAGCGCTCGTCGATCTACGACGCCGGCAGCTCGGTCGAGCTCAACAGCAACTTCTTCAAGCTGGTCAGCTGGTACGACAACGAGTGGGGCTACAGCCACCGCTGCGTCGACCTCCTGACCTACATGATCAAGAAGAGCTCCTAAAGCACCGCGGTCGCGAGCTCGCGTCGTTCAGGCGAGCTCGCGGCCTTTCGTCTCGATCACGATCGGCGACAGCGCCACGACCGCGCCGGCCAGCGGCACCACGGCGACCCAGAACAGCGCGGCCAGCGCGGTCTGCAGTGAGTTGGTGCCGCGGGCGGCGACCGTGCCCACCAGGAAGGGGCCGCCGGCGGCGATGAAGCGGCCGACGTTGTAGCAGAAGCCGGCGCCGGTGCCGCGCAGCCGCGTGGGAAACAGCTCGGGCAGGTAGTACGTGAAGCTGCCGAACACGCCGAACACAGTCAGGCCGATCAGAAAGTACATCCAAAGGCGGGCCACCGGCGCCAGATCCAACCCGAAGGTCGCCAGCACCGCCAGCCCGGACAGCGCGTAGTAGAGCGCGAACATCTTGCGCCGCCCCATCAGCTTGGCCGCCGGGATGGTGAGCAGCGTTCCAATGAGGCCGCCCAGGTTGAACACGTTGGTGGCCAGGGCCTTCCAATGTTCGACCAGCGCCAGCGTGGCGGCGCGATCGAATCCACCGGCCTTGGCGGT
Organism: uncultured Pseudomonadota bacterium; assembly: GCA_963737345.1. Lineage (GTDB taxonomy): Bacteria > Myxococcota_A > Polyangia > Fen-1088 > Fen-1088 > JADGRB01. The sequence goes on from CAVTSM010000005.1 coordinate 631,092, forward strand.
CGCCTGCGCCAGCCCCGTCGAGACGATCGGGATGAAGGCGTTGATGCTCCACCAGGTGATGAGCGCGACGACCGCCATCGCGAATCCTGACAGCGTGAGCGCGCGGGCCTCGCCCTGGAACAGCTCGCCGAAACGGGGGCGCACCGCCGACGCGCTTGCGCTGGTCCACCGCTCCGGCTCTTTGACGAACAGCCGGACAATCGACGCCACCGCCGCCGGGATAAGGCCGCACAAAAACACATAGCGCCATGAGGTCTCGGGCGATCCCTTCAGCGCGACGCCTGCGATCTGGAAGTTGGCGAACGTTGCCAGGAACAGGCCCGCCGGCGCCGACGTGTAGAGGAGCGCGCCGGCCTCGACGCGCCGGCGCTCGGGGACGACCTCCGCCACCATCGCCGCGCCCGCCGCCCACTCACCGCCGATACCCAGGCTGGCGATGGCGCGGAAGGCGATCAGCGCCCAGATGTTCGGGGCGGCCGCGCACAAGGCGGTGCCCAGCGCGTACAGCAACATCGTCAACATCAGCGTGCGGGCGCGGCCGATCCGGTCGGCGATCTGGCCGAACAGGATGCCGCCCACCGCCCACCCGACCAGCAAGATCGACGTGAGGATGCCGCCCCAGCGCAGCGTCGCAGCCTTGGCCGCCGGTGAGCCGATCGCCAGCCCCAACAGCGTCGGCACGCAGTTCGGCGCCACGTAGTTGAACAGCAGGCCGTCGAAGCAGTCGAAGCCCCACCCCAGCCAGGCGGCGAACAACACGGTCCACTGGTAACCGTTCATGTCCAGGACCGTCCGGCCCCCGCCGGGCGCGCGCGTGGTGGTGGTCATCGGCTCACTGCGACGGCGGCAAGTGGGTGCTGCCGGTGCGTCCCGGCGGGCCGTCGGTCGTGGAGGTCACGTTGGGCATGTTGCAGAAGTCGACCTTGCGGATGACGGGCGGCGGGGCCTGCCGCTCGCGCAACGAGGCCGCGCGCCGCGTGTTCAAGGTCCGCAGCAGGTGCTCGGGCGCCTTGGCCAGGTTCGCCTGCATCTTCTTCCACGCCGCGGTGGCCGTCGCGTCGCTGGTCGCGGGATCGGGGACCAGCGCCAGGAGGCCCACCAGATCCTCCAGGATCGCGGGCGGCGTCTTCGGGTTCCCCATCGCCGCCTCCAGCCCGGGCACGATCACGCCGTCGCGAAAGCGGGCAACGTCGTCGTCGTCAAGCTGGCACCAGAGCAGGCGCGCGTGCAGATGCGCGTAGGCGGGCGCCGCCTCGGTGCGCGATTCCAGCAGCAGGCGCCTGAACGCCTCGTCGTAATCGCCGTTGGCTTGCCCGTAAGAACTGAGCATCGCGTCGGCCAGCTTGCCCCGACATTCAGACTCGCAGGACCCGCCCAGCAGGTACGACGCCAGCCAGTGGCGGTGGTCGCCGTGAAACTTTTCCAGCTGCGTCGCTTCCGTCGAGCTGACCAGCTCGCCGGTGCGGGCCGTCGCCAGCACCAGCGCTGCCACCAGGCGTGCCCCCTGCGAGAAGCTCTCGAACTTGATGATGTCCTGCCACTGGCGGCGCTCGTAGAGGTCCTGCAGATAGGGGGCGAACAGCCACGACATCTTCGCCGGGTGAGCCTGCACGTCGCGTTCTTCCCGCAGAACCACCAGCGGGCCCACCGCCGCGGGCGCGTGCACCGAGGCGGTGGCTTCCATCTCGTCTTGCACGACCTGCGCGATGGCATCCGACCGCTCGGCCAAGCTGTCGTCCTTGCACACGTCGGTCGCCTTCTGCACGCCGTAGCGCTGCTGGCAGGTCAGCTTGAACCCCTGCGAGAGCTGCTCGTAGTTTTTCTGCGAGGTCGCCTCCAGCACGGTCCGCATGTAGGTCGGGTTGTCCTTGCCCAGCTCCATCGCATACGAAACCGCCAGCTCGGGATCGATGATCGCCCCGCGCGTCAGCGACAGCAGCACGCCGAACTTCTGATCCACGTTGCTCGGCCCTTGCCCGGACAGAACGTTGAGGTTCTTGGACAGGATCTCCGCGCGGGCGATGCGCCAGTCGTTCTCGGCCTTCGTCTGGGCGATGGCCTGCTCTGACCGAGCCTGCTGGGCGGCGATCTGCGACTGCCGGTACTGCCAGATCGACGTCGCGACCAGACCGGCCACGCCGATGACGAAGGTCGACAAAAACGTGTGGTAAGTCTGGATGAACTTACCCAGCCGGGTGGGCTTTTCCCCGGCCGGTTTTTCATTCCCCCCGTCCTCGTCGTCAGCGCTCACGCGGCGAATATATTATTGTTTCGCCCTTCCGGAACATGCGATGGCTCGAGCTGCCCGCCGTGAAGTGGGCGATCCCCCTTCCGCTGCTGGTGCTCATCGCGCCGGTGATCTGGCGTGTGTTCCGTGGCACGTGGCGCCAGCTGGACGCCGAGGCCTTGGCCTGGCGCCGCGACCTGGCCGAGCGCGGGCAGGTCGATTACCGGCCGCTGGTCGCGCTGACGATGGCCGCGCTGGTGCTCATCTGGCAGGAGTACTACGGGCGCGGCGACTTCTATCAAGAGACGGTCCGGCCGGCGCTGGACCGCTGGGCCGTCGGTCACGCGCGCGCCCGCGAGCTGCTGACGGTCTACGACGAGATGGGGCTGCGCCTGTGGTGGGGCGTGACCCGCATCGGCGGCTATCTGATGCCGGTGCTGCTGTGGCGCGCCTTCTTTCGCCACGACCACCTGGCCGACTTCGGCCTGCGCGCGCGCGGCTTCCGCGAGCACGCCTGGATTTATGCCTTCTGCGTGGCGGTGATGGTGCCCATCATCTTGATCGTCAGCCGGCAGCCCGACTTCATCGCGTACTACCCGATGTACAAGCTGGCGGGGCGATCGTGGACCGACTTCGCGGTCTGGGAGGTCGTCTACCTGGGCCAATTCTTCGCGCTGGAGATCTTCTTCCGCGGGTTCTGGCTGCGCGCGATGCGGGGCTTCGGCGCGGGGGCCATCTGGTCGATGGTGGTCCCCTACTGCATGATCCACTTCGGCAAGCCGTACCTGGAAGCCTGCGGCGCGATGGTCGCCGGCGTCGTGTTGGGATCGCTGGCGATGTACACGCGCAGCATCTACGCCGGTTTCCTGGTCCACGCGACCGTGGCCGTCATGAACGACGGCGTCTCGCTGTACCGCGCGCACAACCTGCCCACGGCCCTGACGCCTGTTGGCTCACGGCACGTCACGTTTCTCTACTGGACCGCGCTGCTCTGGATCGCCTGGGGCCTGGCCCTGGTGGTCGTCGCCGCCAAGGGCTGGTCCGTGTGGCGGGTCCGGCGAGATCGCCAAGTGGCCGGCGCTGCTGGTGCGCCGGCCACGGTTTCTTCGGATACCTGAGGCGAATTACTTCGCGTTCATCTCCTTGGCGCCCTCGGTTTTGGGGGCGTCGCCCTTCGCCTTCTTGCTGCTCTTCTTGGTCTTCTTGGCGGGCTTGGCGGCGTCGCCAGCCGGGGCCGCGGTGTCGGCCTGGGCGACGACCGGCGTCTTCGCGACCGGGTGTTTCACCGGCGCGGCGAACGCCGAGCCAGCCGACAGAGCCAGAACCGAAATCCCAAACAGCGTATTGCGAATCATTGTCTCTCCTCCGGGTTGGTGTCGGCTTCTTTGCGCCGACGTTCACAGAGATTGCACCCGCGATGCCAACCCCACGGACCGTCAAACCCGCGGGCGCTGGGCCCGCTGGCCATCCGCTCGGCGCTCCGTGGGGCGGTTTCGCTGTGACAGCCGTGCAGAGACGTCCCGTCGTCAGCCCAGCCAGTAGGCCAGCTTCGCCATCAACACGTCGTCTGAGGCGCGGCCGCGCCAGATCGGCCCCAGCTCCAGCTGTCCCGCGCCGCCGGGCGGCACCGCCAGGGCCGGTGTCTGTGCGCGCGTGTAGACCAGGAACAGCGTCGAGCCGAGCCGGTACTCCCACCTCAGCACCAGATTGACGTTCAGCGTCGCCTGCTGGCTGTCCGGGCTGGCGGCGGGCGGCCCGGCCGGAATGAGCGCGGCCAGATCCACCCGCTCGCGGTAGGCCTGCTTGGGGTACACGAAGAAATCGCCGTAGTTCACCTTAGCCAGGAAGAGCTGCGTGTAGAACTGCAGCGACAGCTGGGGCGTGAAGGTGTACGCCGCCCGGACCGTGGCGCCCGCGCTGACCGCCGTCTGGACGCCGAACCGGTAATCGGCCACGTCCCCGATCACCACCGGCGTCACGTCCGTCGCGACATAGCGCGGGGCGCCGCTGTCGTAGCCCACCGTGGGGATCAGATCGATCTGCAGCTGCGGCAACAGGCGCAGCGTCAGCTGGCCGTGCAGATCCAGATGGTAACCGCCGCGCCGCCGATCGACGTCGCCGGTCAGCCAGCCGATCACGCGCTTGCGCGGATCCGTCGCCACGCTCAGCAGCGCGCCGACGTTGCCAGACCGCTGCAGGGCCGACCCGTCGCCCATCTCACGATCGTCGTAGTAGTCGCCGCGCGCGTGGACCTCGGCCGTCGCGCTCCAGAAGCTGGCCAGCGTGAAGGTCGTGTTCGCGACCAGCTCGCGCCAGAGGTTCAGCCCGTCCAGCGTTTGCCGCACGTTCAGCTGCAGGTTGGTGCGCGTCTCGACCGTGCGCCACCACGGGCGCAGCGTCCGGTAGCTGAGCGTGTAAGAGCCGTTCACGTCGTTCTTGCGTTCCAGGTAGCCGAGGTCGTTGAACTCGAGCTGGCGCCCGCTCACGTGCTGCCAGACGCTCCACAGCCAGCGGCGACCGCCCTCCTTGGCGACGTACGCGGACGCGCCGCCGGCGGGTTGGCCGGGCTGGATGGGGATTCCGTCCGGTTCGACGCGCGGCGCGCCGCCCGAAAGCGCGCTGCCGATCGCCTGCCAGGCTAGCGCGTAGTCGCCCGACTTCGAGCGCCACCGCCCGTCCAGGCTCAGCACGTAGGCGTCGTTCGTGCACCGGCCGCCGGCCGGCGGCGCCTGCGTCGCCGGGCATCCCGCACCGGCGACCACGGCCGGATCGAAGCGGTTCGTGGCGGTGGCCAGCAGCCCGACGTCGGCGTTGGCCGCCACCAGCCGCTTGAGCCGCAGCACGTTGTACGTCGCCAGCGGCTCGGTGAGGCGCGCCCGCCGCGCGCCATCGGGGGCCCGAACGTCGACGTCGTTCTCGCCGGTCAGCGCCGACATCAGGCCGACGGTCGTTCCGCGCTCGAGGGTGCCCGACATTTTCACGGCGGCCCAGATGCGCGTCGGGTCCGGCAGCGCGACCAGCGCCTCCCCCGTCGTCAGCGTGGGCGATGCCGGTTGCCGCCCGATCCGTCGCGTGTAGAAGACCGGCCGCAGCGTCGCGAAGACATCCAGCCCCTCCAAAAAAAATGGGCGCTTCTCCGGGAAGAAGGTCTCGAACGTCGACAGGTTCAAGATGACGGTGTCGGCCTCGACCTGGCCGAAGTCGGGGTTGATCGCCAGGTCAAGCGTCAGCTGGTTCGTCAGGTGGACCAGCGCGTCCAGTCCCGCCGAGCCGCCCGCGAACCAGCCGCGCGACAACACGTTCTGAGCGCCGGCCGCACGATGTTCGAGCTTGCCGAGCACGAAGGGCGTGGCCTCGAACGGGCGCGGCGGGGGCAGGCCGGCGAGGTCGGTCAGGCGGCCGAAGTGGTGCACGACGCCGGCGGCGTCCCGTGGAAAGAACGCCCAGTCGTCGGTTTCTTGCCGGGCGTCGATGGCGCGCCGGACCTGGAACCCCCACGACTGGACCGGGCGCGCACTGAAGCGCAGCGAGGTGAGCGGGATGCGGAACTCGACGCTGTAGCCGTGGCCCGTGTCGGCGACCTTGGCCTCCCAGATGGCATCCCAGTCGGCCGAGAAGTCGCTGTCGTTGAAGTGGATGCCGTCCAGCAGGGCTCCGGCTGTGTTGATCGAGAAGTGATAGGCGCTGACCCCGTCGTCGCGGCTGTCGATGTCGATCCAGACGCCGTCCGACGGCAGCGACCCGTCGCGCCGCTGCAGCCGGCGGGTGATGGGCGAATGCGTCTGCCAGCAGTCGATGCCGACGTAAAGATTGCGATCGTCGTAGAGCACCCGCACGAAGGTCCGCTCGGTGGGCGGCGCCCCCTCGTCGGGATAGTGCTGGGTGAAGGACTCGGAGACTGGTGCGGCAGGCCAGGCCGGGTCGTCCAGCCGCCCGTCGATGTTCGGCGGCTTCACCGCGCGCGCGGCGCTGATGCGCGCGAACGGCGCGGCGGGCGGCGCCGGAAGCTCGGGCGGCGCGACCCACGCGAGCACGGCCAGGAAGGCGAAGCTCAACACGGAGGCCGAGCATTGTATAACCCCCAGCCATGGCGCTCGCGGAAAGGCTGGCGGAGCTGGTGTCTTTCGACACCCAGAACCCGGACGGCGAAGAGCGGCCGCTGGCCCTGCGGCTGGCGTCCGAGCTGAAGTCGCTGGGGGCGCGCACCGTCGACCAGGTGGACGTCGGCGACCACGCCTACGTGTACGCCCGCTTCGGACAGGAGCTGCCCCGGCTGCTGATCAACGTCCACCTGGACACGGTCCCCGCCAACACCGGCTACACCTCGCCGCCGCACCTGCTGGTCCGGCGTGGCGACCGGCTGCACGGCCTCGGGGCCGCCGACACGAAAGGGGCGATCGCCGCCGTGCTGGAGGCGCTGGCCGCCGGACCGCCCAAGCGACCGGTCGGCATCCTGTTTTCGGGCGACGAGGAGCACGGCGGCACCTGCATCCGCGATTTCCTGGACAGCGAGCTTTGCCAGGGGCTGGCCCAGGCGATCGTCTGCGAGCCGACCGGCTGCCGGGTCGGCGTGCGGCACCGCGGGATCGCGGCGGCCACCGCCACGGTCACGGCCGCCGGCGGTCACTCGTCGCTGGCGGACACCATGGTGAACCCGCTGGCGGTGCTGGCGCGGGCGGCCGTCGCCGTCGACGAGATGGGCGTCGCGCACCGGGACCAGGGGCCCTCCGGGTTCAAGGGTATCAACCTGAACGTCGCGTCGCTGGAGGGGGGGATCGCCTTCAATGTCGTGCCAACGCGCGCGACGCTGTCGTTCTCGTTCCGGCCGGCGCCCGGCGCCGACGTGGGCGCGTTGTTCGCCGAGGCCGAGCGGCGCGTGCGGGCAGCCACCGCGCCGCACCCGATCGAGTGGGCGATCGCGGCCGCGAACCCGGCGTTCGCGACCCGGGAGCTGGCCGCCTTCGGGCCGCTGCTGGGCGACGCCGTCAAGGCCCCCGTCGACCTGGGTTTCTGGACCGAGGCGGCCCGCGTCTCGGAGCGCGGCATCGACGCCGTGGTGTTCGGCCCCGGCGACATCGCGCAGGCCCACGGCGCCGACGAGTTCGTGACGACCGGCGACCTCGAGCGCGCCCATTCGGTCTTTGCGTCGATCTTCGCCTCGATTTCGGGCTGATGGAACCGGAGATCATCCAGCGGTTTCTGGAGAGCGTCGGCAACAAGGCCGACATCGACCTTTACCTGAAGCTGTTCCGCGCGCAGCGCAAGGAGAGCTTCGCGGTCCTGGTGGCCGGCGCGCAGATCGTCAAGAGCGCGCTGGACCCGGTCCACTTCGATCTGCGGATCCTGGCGGACCTGGGGCTGATCCCGGTCGTTCTTCTGGGGTTGCTGGAACCGAAGGACGCCGACGCCCAGGCCCAGCGTGTCGCGGATTGGTTGATCGAGGACGCCGTCTCCTGCGAGATCGTGCGCGCCGACACCGAGATGAGCGCCGCGACCGTGGACGCGATCCGAGCGGCGATCGGGCGGGGCGCCATCCCGCTGGTTTCCCTGGAAGCGGCGGCCGCGCTGTCCGTCGACGCGCGATTCCGGTTGCTGGCGGCGCTCACCGACACGCTGGAGACACGCAAGCTGGTGTTTCTCAGCCGGCGGGCCGGCCTGGTCGTCGGCACCGGCAAGCCGCCCTCGGTGGTCAGCCTGGCCACCGACGTGGACCGCCTGCTGGCGCCGGGTGCGCTGTCGCGCGGGCAGGCCATGCTGCTGCGCCAGGTGAAGCGCCTCCTCGAGCAGGTCCACCAGAAGATGAGCGTCACCGTCGTCAACCCGTTGCAGCTCTTGCGCGAGCTCTTCACGGTGAACGGCGCCGGGACCCTCATCCGGCGCGGCTCGCGCATCGCCGTCCACGACGGCTGGACGGACGTCGACGGCGGGCGCCTGCGCGCGCTGTTCGCCTCTGCGTTCGGGCGCACCATCCGCGACGACTTCTTCGACCGGACCGTCGCACGCACGTTCATCGAAGAGGGGTACCGCGGGGCCGCCATCATGGAGCCGACCGCGATCGCGCCGTATCTGACGAAGTTCGCCGTCGAGCGCGCCGCCCAGGGCGAAGGGCTGGGGGGCGAAATCTGGTCGCTGGTGAGCCGCGACTTCCCCCAGTTCTACTGGCGCTCGCGCCCCGACAACCCGATCACGGCCTGGTACACCAAGAACTGCGACGGCCTGTGTCGCTTTCCGAACTGGCATGTTTTTTGGCGCGGCCTTCCCGCCGAGAGCATCCCGCCCGCCATCGCCCACGCGCTGTCCCTGCAGAGCGACTTCGTGAGCTAAACGGCGTATTTACACCGCGACGCCCGGTTGCGGGGGTCAGGAAAGTGCTTACGTATTGGCTGGTGGCGCCGCCCGGAGAGCCCGTGCCTCCACTTTTGCCTGAGGCGCGCTCGGGCGTGCCCGGCCGTGGGCCCGAACGGTGGCTGGGTGGAGGAGGCGAGATGGGGAAACTGGTGCTGGCCAAGGATTGGTCCTGCACCCCACTTGGGCCGATCGGGTCGTGGCCCCAGAGCTTGCGGACGACGGTCAGTCTTTGTCTGGCGTCGAATTTCCCCATCTCGATCGCCTGGGGGCCACAACACACGCAGATCTACAACGACGGTTACTGGCCGATCTGCGGCGCCAAGCACCCGGCCTCGATGGGACAGGACTTTTCGGTCTGCTGGGCGTCGGCCTGGCCCGCCGTCGGGCCGTCGTTCGAACGCGCGCTTCGCGGTGAGACCTCGTTTCTCGAGGACCAGCGGATGTTCCTGGACCGCCACGGTTACCTGGAAGAGACGTTCTTCACCTTCTCGTTCAGCCCCATCCGCGACGAGTCGGGGGGCGTGGGCGGCCTCTTCCACCCGGTCACCGAGACGACCGCCAACATGCTCAGCCAGCGTCGCATGCGCCTGCTGCGCGACGTGGCGGGACGGACGGGGAAGTTGCTCTCGGTGCCGGCCGCGCTGCGGTCGGCTCTCGAATCCATGGGCGGCGACGAGCTGGATTTGCCGTTCGTGCTGATCTACGAGACGACGTCCTGGCCGACCGCGACGCTGCTCGGCAGCGCGGGCCTCGCCGCCGGGTCGGCCGCCGCTCCCGACGCCGTCGACGCGCGCGAGGCCGACCCCGTCTGGCCGCTCGGCGACGTGATTCGAACGGGTGGACCGGTTGCCGTCACAGACCTGGCGGCGCGCTTCGCCGGCGCGTCCGTCGGGCCGTATCCGGAGGTTCCGGCGGGGGCCATCCTGCTGCCGATCTCCCCGCCGGGAGCGCCGGGGCCGGTGGCGATCGTCGTCGCGGGGATCAGCTCCCGGCTGCCGATGAACGAGGCCTACCGCAACTTTTTCGACCTGCTGGCCGCCGCGGTGACGACCGCCGTCACGGGCGCGCAGGTCTACGAGGACGCGCAGAAGCGCGTCGAAACGCTGGCCGCGCTCGATCGCGCCAAGACCGCCTTCTTCAGCAACGTGAGCCACGAGTTCCGGACGCCGCTCACTTTGATCCTGGGGCCGACCGAGGATGCGCTGGCGTCACAGTCGGGGGCGCTGGCCGGCGCCGATCTGGAGGCGGTGCACCGCAACGGCCTGCGCCTGCTGAAGCTGGTGAACGGCCTGCTCGAATTTTCAAGGATCGAAGCGGGGCGCGCCCAGGCCGTCTATGTCCCGACCGATCTGGGGACGCTGACGGCGGACCTGGCCAGCGCCTTTCGGTCGGCGGTCGAAGGGGCGGGGCTGACCTTCGCGGTCGAATGTCCCCCCACCGGCCCGCGGGCTTACGTGGACCGCGACCTGTGGGAGAAGATCGTCTTCAACCTGCTGTCCAACGCGTTGAAGTTCACCTTGCGGGGCGGCATCGCGATCGAGCTGGAGTGCGAGGGGGAGGTCGCGCGACTGACCGTCAGCGACACAGGCGTCGGCGTGCCGGCCCACGAGGTGCCGCGTCTGTTCGAGCGATTCCACCGCGTCGAGGGTGCGGAGGCGCGCACGCATGAGGGGACCGGCATCGGCCTGGCGCTGGTCAAGGACCTGGTCGAGCTGCACGGGGGCGCCGTCGAGGTCAGCAGCACGCAGGGGGAGGGGACCGCGTTCACCGTCCGCCTCCCGCTGGGCGCCGCGCACCTGCCACCGGAACACGTGCTGGTCCAACCGCCGGAGACGATCACCGCGCTCCCAGTCACGGCGGTGGGCGCCGCCCCGTTCGTCGAGGAGGCGCAGCGGTGGATGGCGCCCGCCACGGTCGAGGCCGGACCCGAGCCCGGGGGCGTGGAAATCCTGGTCGCCGACGACAACGCCGACATGCGCGACTACATCGTCCGGCTGGTGGGGACCCGCTGGGCCGTGCAGACCGCCCGCGACGGGGCGGCCGCGCTGGAGGCGGCCCGCCGGCGCCCGCCGGCCCTGATCCTTTCGGACGTCATGATGCCGCGCCTGGACGGCTTTGGCCTCCTGCAAGCGGTGCGGCGCGACCCCGCTCTTCGGCGGACGCCGGTGATCCTGCTGTCGGCGCGCGTCGGCGAAGAGGCCAAGGTGGAAGGGTTGGACGCCGGCGCCGACGACTACCTCATCAAGCCCTTTTCGGCGAAAGAGCTGATGGCGCGCATCCAGACGCACCTCACGCTGTCCCGCTTGCGCGCCGAGTTCGACGACGCGCAGCAGGCCATCCGAATGCGCGACGACTTCATCGCCATCGCCGGCCACGAGCTGCGGACGCCGCTGACGGCGCTGCGCCTGCAGATCGAAGGCGTCTCGCGGGCGGTGATGCGAGACATGGCGCCCGAACGCACGCGCGAGCGTCTGGATCGCGCGCTCGTGAACGCCGATCGCCTCGGCAAGCTCATCGAAGGCTTGCTGGACGTGTCGCGCATCGCCTCCGACGGACTGGTGCTGAAGCGCCAGCCCATGGACCTGGCGCGGCTGGTGCTGGAGGCGATGGACCGCGCGCGCGAGCAGATCGAAAAGGGCGGGTACAGCGTCTTCTTCTTGGGCGGGGGCGGTCCCTGCGTGGGCGAATGGGACGCCCTGCGCCTCGACGAGCTGGTCAGCAACCTGGTCGCCAACGCCATCAAGTACGGGCGCAGCGCCGGCAAGATCGACATCGGCCTGCGCCAGGACCAAGACAGCGCGACCCTGACCGTGACCGACCGAGGGATCGGCATCGCGCCCGAAGACCAGGAACGCATCTTCAACCGGTTCGAGCGCGCCGTCCCGACCAAGAACTTCGGCGGCTTCGGACTGGGGCTCTGGATCTCGCGCAAGATCGCGGAAGCCCACGGTGGCACCTTGAGCGTGGACAGCACCCCCGACGTCAAGACCACGTTCACCGTCCGTCTGCCCAAACGCGCCCCGCTGGAACCCGTGATGTCGGCGCGTTCGGCCGTCGAGCCCCTGGGCGGCCGCGTCGACTGAGCGCGGTCGGCTACAGCCGCTCGTCGCACTCGGCGCGCATCACCTCGTCGATCGATTCGCGCCGGGAGACCAGCGTCGCGCGCCCGTCGTCCCAGAAGACCTGCGGGACGCGGCCGATGGAGACGTAGTTGGACGACATGGTGTACCCGTACGCGCCCGCGTCGTGAAGGACCAGCAGGTCGCCGGGCTCGGGGCGGGGCAGGGGGCGCGGGTCCAGCAGCTCCTTGTCGTCGCGGGTGAAGACGTCGCCGCTCTCGCACAGCGGCCCGGCGACGACCTGCGGCTCCAGCGGCCGCCCCTCGCCTTTGCCGACGATCGAGATGTGGTGGTAGCTGCCGTACATGGCCGGGCGCACGAGATCGTTGAAGCCGGCGTCCACCATGATGAACCTGTGGCCGGGACCCTTGGCGTTGGACTGCGTCTCTTTCAGGTCCTTCACGCGGGACACCAACAGGCCGGCCGCCGCGATCGGGTAGCGACCAGGCTCGATCTCGACGCGGATGGGCCGTCCGGCGCCCCGCGCCAGCTCGGCGGCAGCCTCGACCAGCAGCGTACGAAAGCCCGCGAAGTCGTACACGGGCGCGCCCGGCCGGTAGGGGTGCGGGATGCCCCCGCCCAGGTTCACCGCCTCGACGGTCGGGAAGTCCTTCAGCATCGGCGCCGCCATGCCCACGAACCGGCGCAGGTTCTCGTCGAACTCCTCGATGCGGGGACCCGTGCCGAGGTGGGCGTGCAGCGACACGACGGGCAGCCTGGCGGCGGTGGCGCGCGCGCGCAGCTGGGCGAGCGCCTCGTACCAGATGCCGTGCTTCGACGAGGGGCCACCGGTGTCGCAGGACTGGACGTGCCCATGACCGAAGCCCGGGTTCACGCGCACGGCGATGGGGCCCGCGTAGCCTGCGCCGTGAAGCTCGTCGATCATGCCGGCCGAGCCGACGTTGGGCAGAACGCCGTGCTCGAGAACGATGGTGAGCGCGTTGTCGCGGAGGACGTCGGCGGTCAGCATGACGACGGGCGGCTTCGCCCCCATCGCGAACCCGGCCCGCCGGGCGCGCAGCACCTCGTTGCCGCTGACGGCGTCGATCCACAAGCCGGCGGCGCGCACCGCCTCCAGCACCTTCCAGTTGGAATTCGCCTTCATCGCGTAGCGCGCCTGCAGGTGATCCCCGGCGGTCACGGTGGCCAGGTCGCCCAGGCGGCGGCGCAGCTCGGCCGCGTCGTACAGATAAAACGGCGTCCCGACCTGGTCGGCCAGACGTTCCAGCGGGTAGCTCGCGAGGTTCAGCGACGGCATCGACGCGACCTATCGCAAATGATCCCCGCGGTCAACGTCCGCCGTCCAAACCGATCGCGGGCGTCTTGTGGGGCTCGCGCGAGCGGCGCGGCAGCGCGATGGTGAACGCCGCGCCAGCGCCCAGCGCGCTGTCGACCGTGATGCGCCCACCCAGCGCCTTGCACAGCTCGCTGGTGATCCAGAGCCCCAGGCCCAGCCCAGGGTGCTGGCGCTGGCCGCTGGCCCGTTCGAAGCGACGGAAGATCCGTTGCTGGTCGGCGGCCGAGATGCCGATCCCGTGGTCACGCACTGTCAGGCGCACGGTGTCGGCGTCGCCGCGCGCCTCGACCTCGATGACGCCGCCGGCGCCGTACTTGATCGCGTTGCCCAGCAGGTTGGTCACGATCTGATCCAGGCGGGCTTCGTCCCAGGTGCCGATCAGCGGCTCGGGCACGTCCACCTTCATGACGCAGTTCGCGGCGGTCGCGTCGGCGGTGAAGCGCTGCGCGGCGTCGCGCACCAGCGTCGCCAAATCCACCTTCTCGAGGACCAGCTCCAGCCGGCCCGCCGTCAGGCGGGTCACGTCCAGCATGCCGTCGATGAGCCCCGAAAGCCGCCGGGCCTGGCGCCCCAGGCCGACGATCCCGATGTGTTCGCTGACTGGACCGGTGCCCGTCGTGAGGCCCCGCTCGACCGCCTCGATCTGCAGCAGCATCGAGGTCAGCGGGGTGCGCAGCTCGTGAGCGGCGATGGCCAAAAACTCGTCACGCGCCGCGATCGCCGACTCGGACGCGCGGGCGCGGGCCGCGGCTTCGGCGGTGGCCCGTCGCAGCGTGACCTCGCGCGCGTGCAGGCGGCCGTACACGCCCGATGCATAGGCGGCGACCGACGTGAAAACCACCGCCTGGGCGGTCCAGTTCCAGCACGCGAGCAGGTTGGCGCCCGTCGCGACCAGGATCCCCATCCCGCCGGCCAGCAGCGTGACGCCGGCGGCGATGGTGGCGCTGGGCTGGTCCTGGATCACCAGCGCGATCACGACCGGCAGGGCCAGCATCACCTGAAACAGCGAGCTGCCCGTGCCGCCCGTCAGCGCCGCCAGCGCCGTGCAAAGCGCCGCCGACAGCACCGCCAGCGCCAGCATCATGTCCCGCGTCCGCTTCGCGTCGGCGCCGCGCAGGGCGAAGGCGGTGATCGCGATGAACAGCGACCACGCCAGACGCACCGCCAGCGGCCGCCAGGAGAAGCGTCCCAGCGACAGCGGATCGGTCGGCGCCAGGATCAGCACCGCGCCGGCGCACAACAGCAGCACGCGCTGTCGCTCGCTCGTGCCGTCGTTGCCAACCGGCTGCCCAGCTGCCTGCGCCTCCGCCCCGCGCATCAAGGCCGCAGTCTACCGCTTGATTGACTTCGGGCGGGTAAGCTCCTTACGATCGCGCCGGTGCAAAGACCATTCGCCGTGAGCGTCGTCGTCCTGGCGGTTCTCGCGGCCAGCAGCCCGCCGGCCGCCGCGGCCGATGCGCGAACCGAAGCCGCCCGTGAGCACTCGCGACAAGCGGATGCGTACTACAAGCTCGAGAAGTACCCCAACGCGATCGGCGAGTACGAGCAAGCCTACCTGTCGAAGCCGGACCCCAGCTTCCTCTTCAACATCGCCCAGTGCCACCGGCTGATGGGGCACGCCGCCGAGGCGATCAAATTCTACCGGCGGTTCCTGAACGACGCCGCGCCGGGTGCACCCAGCCGGGCCGTCGCCGACAAGCACATCCGTGACCTGGAAGAATCTTCGAAAGCCATCACCGCGGAGCCGCCGGCCGCCGCGCCGGCTCCGGTGACGCCGCTGCCGTCGGCGACGCGTCCGCCCACGCCGCCGCCACCTGCCTCACCCCCGCCCAGCGGGGTGGGCGCCACCACACCGGTGGGGCTCGAGGCGACAAATCCCACATCCCCCCCGGCCAGCACGACGCCAGCCGTCGAAACCAGCAGTCCCCCCACCTCCGATGAGGCCAAGCCGTTCTACTATAGGTGGTGGTTCTGGACGGCGGTCGGCGCCGTGGTGGCGACCGGAATCGTCATTGGGGTCGTCGCATCCCGGCACGATCCCGACTGCACGGAGATGACGATATGTCGATGAAGCGATTCACCAACGTCTGTGTCCTGGGCGCGGCCGCCGCGCTCGTCGCCGTCTCGTGCAGCGAGCGGTCGCTGGTCGTGATGGACGTGAAGTCGGCGAACGGCAGCGTGGCCTTCACGCACGTGAACCTGGTGGTGCGCGCCGGCGTGCAACAGCAGACGCGATTCGACGACGTCTCCTTCGACAGCGCGAAGGCCCTCCGGGCGGGCGTGTACCTGTCGTCCGACATCTCGGGCACCATCACGTTGACGGCGGAGGTCGACGACCCGGTCCAAAATTGCAAGGTGGGCGCCGGCTCCGTGACGGCCAGCAACGTCAGCCCGGGCAACACGGTGCAGGGCCTGATGCTGATCATCCAGCCGCTTGTGCCGTGCGTGCCGATCACCGACGGCGGTACGACCGGCGATGGCGGAGCTCCTGGCAGCGGTGGCGCGCAGGGTAAGGGCGGAGCGCAGGGCGCAGGCGGCGGCGAAGCCACCGGCGGCCGTGGCGGCAGCCTTGGCACTGGCGGGATGGGCCAGGGCGGCGGCGGGATGGCGACGGGCGGCCATGCGGGCGGTGTCGGGACGGGCGGCCTCAGCGGCACTGGTGGGATGGTCGGCACCGGAGGGATCCTGGGGACCGGCGGCATCGTGTCGACCGGCGGAGTCACCGGGACTGGCGGTGTCAGGGGGACTGGAGGAGCCGCCGGCGGCGGAGGCATGAACGGGACAGGCGGCGTGATTGGCACCGGTGGTGTCCTGGGAACGGGCGGCGTCGTGTCGACCGGCGGAGTCACCGGGACTGGCGGCATCAGCGGTACCGGCGGCTCGGGCGGTTGCAAGTGCCCCAACCCGAACGAGATGTGCGACGCGAGCGGCGCCTGCGTCTGCAGTCAAACCAACGCCCAGGCCTGCGCCGAGGCCGGTGTCTCTTGTGGCACCACCGTCGTCAACAACTGCGGCCAGAAGGTCAGCTGCATCTGTCCGATCGGTTATGTCTGCAACACGGCGACCTTCACCTGCTCGCTACGGTGTCTCGCAGGAACGGGTGGCTTCTTCACTACCAACGCCAGCAGCGACGCGATCATCTGCCCGCCTCCGCCGGTGACGACTCAGTAGTCAGCGATGGCGAGCGGCCTTTTCAC
>CAVTSM010000006.1:0-448453 GCA_963737345.1 uncultured Pseudomonadota bacterium
AAGAAGGCCTAGGCCTCTCTCAACCCCGTCTGTTTTTCACTAAGAGTCCACGATGAGACACCGTAAAGCTGGCGTTCACCTTTCGCGAACCTCTGCCCACCGGCAGGCGCTGTTTTCCAACCTGGTGGCGGCGCTGTTCACGAACGAGCGCATCCGCACGACCGAACCCAAGGCCAAGGAGACGCGTCGGCTGGCCGAGCGCACCATCACCTGGGCGCGTCGAGTGGGTGACGTGCTGGGAAAGAAGCCGGAGCGGCGTTCGACCGAGGAGTCGGCGCGCGTCGTTCACGCGGTGCGCATGGCCCGCCGGGTGGTTCGCGACCGCGGCGCGGTGGTCAAGCTGTTCGACGAGATCGCGCCCCGCTTCATGGCGCGCCACGGCGGCTATACGCGCATCGTGAAGCTGGATCAGCGGCCGGGGGATGCGGCGCCGATGGCGTTGCTCGAGCTGATGCCCGACGAGGGGGCCGCCCCCGCGGAGACCTCGCCCGGCAAGGGCAAGGGTGGGGCGAAGACCGACACGGGCAAGGCGGCTGAGAAGTCCGGCGACAAGGCCGCTGCCAAGGGCGGCGCAAAGGCCAAATCCGGTGAGAAGTCGGGCGCCAAGTCTTCCCAGAAGCCGGCTGCCGAGGGTGCCAAGAAGCCCCGCGCCAGCAAGCCGAAATCCGAAGAATAATCGGGCCCTTTAGGCCCCGTCAGAAAATCCATGGCTGTGGCCGGCTGCGGCTACAGTTTGCGGTTGCTCCTGTCGAACGGTTTTGGAGGCGAGAGCCGTCAGCCTCTCCAACGACGCGAAGGAGCAACCCTTATGGATACCGGCACGGGGGCCAAAGTGGCGCACAATCAGCAGCAGCATGTTCGGGCCTCAGAGCGCTTCGAACTCGAAGTCAAGGTCGACCTCGAGAGCGATCACAACTTCTACACGGGACTCACGCAGAACATTAGCGCGGGCGGCCTGTTCATCGCCACCAATGCGATTCGCCGCATCGGCGATCGCATCACGCTGAAGTTCTTGCTGCCTGGGTCGGCCGAGGCATTGGCCGTCGAGACCGAGGTGCGCTGGATTCGCGAGAACAGCGCCCTCAACCGGGTGGACGGCGCGACCGGCATGGGCGTTCGCTTCGTGAACCTGTCGCCCGAGGCGGCGCAGGCCATCCAGTCGTTCATCGAGAGCCGCGACTCGCTCTACTACGACGACGAATGAATGCGGGCAAGGGGGGCTTCGGCCCCCTTACCTGAACCGCCCCCCGGTGCTGAGGGGGGCCGGCGCGGCGGAGCCGCGCCTCCCGGGTGCTGAGACTCGCGCCTGACGGCGCTCCGGTGCCTCGGCCAAAAGAACCGCTGTGGCGGTGGGGTTGACAGGGGAGCTGTGGCGCGTCGTATAACGGCGCGATGGATGGTGGGGTGGGGTGGGGATCGGTTTGGCTGTCGGTGGCGTCGTTGGGCGTCGTGTGTTTGGTGGCTTGGGGGGCGTTGCGGGTGTTGGCGGGGCGGGGCGTGGGCAAGGTGAGCGGGGCGGTGAAGGTGCTGGCCCGCTGTCCGTTGGAGCCCCGGCGAGCGGTTTACGTCATCGAGGCCGGTGGGCGGTGTTTGTTGGTGGGGGTCGGCGATGGGCCGATGACGGTGTTGGCGGAGCTGGACGGCGAGAGGGTGCGCGCGGAGAGCGCGGCCTCGGCGGCGAGCCCGCGGTTCGCGGAGGTGCTGGCGCGGGTGATGCGCCGACCGGCGCGGCCTGACTCGGCGGAGCAGGTGTGATGCCGGCGGTGGCGCACGCGGCCGGCGCGCATGCGGCGATGGACCTGACGGCGCGGCCGCTGGTGCTGATCGTCGCGATGGCGGCGCTGTCGCTGATTCCCTTCGCGCTGCTGATGATGACGTCGTTCGTGCGCATCTCGGTGGTGCTGTCGATCCTGCGCAGCGCCATCGGGACGCCCTCTGTGCCGCCGACTCAGGTGCTCACCGGGCTGGCGCTGGTGCTGACCATCGCGGTGATGGCGCCGACGGCGGAACGAATCTACGCCGCGGTGGGGCCGTCCCTTGTGTCCGCCACCAGCGCCGAGGCGACCGGAGCCGAGACCGTCGCCGCGCTGCAGGCAGCCGCCGACCGGGGCAGGGAGCCGCTGCGCGCGTTCATGTTGAAGCACGTCGCTGCCGCCGACCGGGCGTCGTTCACCACACTCGCCCTCAAGATGCGAGAGGCTGGGACCGGCCCCGTCGCGGACAGCGATTTCATCGTCCTCGTTCCCGCGTTCGTGACGTCGGAGCTGCGGCGGGCGTTTCGGATTGGGTTCTTGTTGTTCATCCCCTTCTTGATCGTCGACCTGGTGGTTGCGAACCTGCTGCTGGCGCTGGGCATGCACATGCTGTCGCCGACGACCGTATCGCTGCCGTTCAAGCTGCTGCTCTTCGTGCTGGCGGACGGGTGGCACCTGGTGGTTCGCGGCCTCCTCGAAGGTTTCGCGTGACTCTGTTCGGCAATGAGCTGGTGCTGCGCGCGGTTCGCGAGGGCCTGATCCTGGTCCTGCTGCTGTCGGGGCCGCCGCTGGCGGCGAGCCTGGTGACCGGCTTCGTCGTCGGCCTGCTGCAGGCCGCCACGCAGATCCAGGACGCGACGCTGGCGTTCGTCCCCAAGCTGGTGATCGTGCTGCTGGTCTTGGCGGCGATGGGACCGGTGCTGGGCGCCGCCCTCGTCCGGTTCACACAGTCGCTGTTCCTGGCCATCTCCGGCGTTCGGTGATTGTGGGCGCCCCGGGGTTGCTGGTGGCGGCCCTTGCGCTGGGGTCGGCGCGCGCCGCACCGGTGGTCTGGCTGGTCGGCCCGCTGGGAGGTGCTCGTCTGCCGGCTCCAGCCCGCGCCGGTTTGGCGCTGCTGCTGGCCGGTCTGGCCGCTCCGGCGCTGCTGGCTTCCGCGGCGGCGGCCGGACTGGATCGGGTCTCGACCGGGCGTCTGATCCTGCTCCTCGCGCGCGAGGTGGTGGTGGGCGCCGTCCTGGGACTCGTTGCCTCGGCGGCATTCCGCGCCGCGGAGTCCGCCGGACACCTCGCCGACACCCTGCGCGGCGCCAACCTGGCCGAGGTCCTGGCCCCGACGACCGAAGAGCGCGGCAGCCCGCTGGCGGTGCTCTACCTGTTGGTGGCCACCCTGGTGTTCTTCGAGATCGGCGGTGTTCCCCGCCTTCTGGACGCGTTCCTTGGCAGCTATCGCGCCCTGCCGATCGGCGGTGGGCTGAGCTCCGCGGGCGCGCGCGGGGCGGCCGCACTGGTCACGGCGGCCTCGGCCCGCGTCGTGGCGTCGGGCGTGGGGCTGGCTGCTCCGGTCATCGTGGCGCTGTGGCTGACGGACCTGGCGCTCGCTCTCATCGCGCGGGCCGCCCCGCAGGTGCCTGTCTACTTCCTGGGTCTTCCGCTCAAGGGACTGCTGGCGATTGGTCTCATCGCGGTCGGGCTCGGTGCGCTGGAGGCGGCGATGGCTGGTGAACTGGCGGGCTGGATGACGTTCCTGACCCGCGTCCCAGCCGGGTTCGCGCGGTGACGGGTCGCGCTCCGGGCCGCTCCGGGGCCGCATGGACGCGGGCCGGACCGTCGCTTATGCTGCCGCGCATGTCGCTCTTGCGCCGTCTGATCCCGACCTGCGCCGCTGCCCTTTTTGCGCTGGCGCTTCCCCTGTCCGCTTCCGCGCAGATCGCGCAAGGGCCCCCGACGCCGTTGGCCGTCGACCTGGCCAAGGTGCCAATCGGCAGCGCGGCGCAGTACACAGTCACGGTGGGGACGATGGGGCCGATGACCATGAAGCTGGGCCTGGTCAATCGTGGCGCCGCGGGCAACACCATCGAGACCTCCATCGAGGGCGGCATCGCGGCGCGCACGGGCGGCAAGATGATCACGCAGATGACGATCCCCAGCGGGTCCAACGGCAAGGTGCAGAAGATGGTTCTGCAGCTGGGCGCCAACGACCCGATGGAGATGCCGATCGAGGGGTCGCAAGCCCAGCAGTTCTCGAAGCCGGATCCCAAGACTTTCGTGAAGGAAGAGACCATCAAGGTCCCGGCCGGATCCTTCAAAACCAAGCACTATCACGACAAGACCGCCCAGGGTGACACCGTCGACTTCTGGGTGTCGGAGACCGTGAATCCGATCGGCCTCGTGCGGATGGAGGCGACGCAGAAGAACAACCCGCAGATCGGCGGCCCTATCAAGATGGAGCTGGTTTCGACCGGGAAGGACGCCAAGTCGAGCATCACGAAGGCGCCCAAGCCGTTCGACCAGGCCGCTTTCATGAAGCAGATGATGGCCGGGGCCAACGCTGGCGGCGGCGCCCCGGCGCCGGCGGGCAAGTAACAGCGGCGAGCCCGGGTGGCGGCGCGCGAGCCGACCGAAGCGCCGACCACCCGCCGCCTGGCGGATGCGCGGCGCCGGGGCGAGGTCGCCGTCAGCCGGGACCTGGTTTCTGCCGCGGCCATGGCGGCCGCGCTGGGGACCCTCCTGGTCGGCGGAGGCGCCCAGATGGGGCGGTTGCTCGTCTACCTGCGCGGGGGGCTCTCCGCGGCCGCGCGCGGGCAAGCCACCGCCGCGTCGGCGCTGGCGACCGGGTTGGCGGCGTTGGTCCACGCCCTGGCGGCGCCCCTGTTGGCCGGGTTCGGCGCGGCCGTGCTGATCGGGCTCGTGCAGACCCGGGGCCTGCTGGCTGCTGGCGCGGTGGCTCCGCGCTTGTCGCGCTTGTCGCCGGGCGAGGCGCTCCGGCGCCTCATGTCGGGCGGTGCCGCCTTCGAGCTTGGCAAGGGTTTGATCAAGCTCGCCGTCGTGGCAGGGCTGGTCGGCTGGACGCTGGCGCCGAACCTGGCTGGAATGATGAGGCTGGCCGGGGCTCCGGCGGCGGCGGTGCTGGCTGCCTTCGGGGTGCTGGCGGAGCGGTTGGTCGCCGGCGTGGTGGTGGCAGCGGTGTTCCTGGCGACGGCCGATCTGCTGCTGGTCCAGCGGAGCCATCAGCGGCGACTGCGGATGACACGCGACGAGGTCCGGCGGGAGCACAAAGAAGCGGAAGGGGACCCGCTGCATCGGGCCGAGCGCCTGCGGCTGCAGCGCGAGATTTCGGAGCAACGAATGATCGCCGACGTCCGAAAAGCAGACTTCGTGGTGGTCAATCCCGATCACATCGCGGTCGCCCTTCGGTACGACCGCAGCCGCGACGTCGCCCCCGTGGTCGTCGCCAGCGGCGAACGGCTGCAGGCCGAGCGCATCAAGCAGGTCGCGCGCGACGCCGGGGTCCCCATCTTTCAGGACGTGACGCTGGCTCGCTCTCTGCGCGCGGTGAACGAGGGAGATGAGATTCCGGCGGCGCTCTACGAAGCGGTGGCGGAGGTGATCCGCGTCTTGCAGGCGCTCCCGGACCCCGCCGCGGTGACGCTCGGCGCGGTTCGGCCGGCCCCGGCGGTTCGTGATGGCACCCGCTGGAAGCGGGCTTAAGATGAAGGCCGCCTCATGACCACCCACGCACCAGGGCACGGAAAAGTTCGCAAAGCGGTATTGCCCGTCGCGGGGCTGGGAACCCGTTTTCTCCCCGCCACCAAGGCGATGCCGAAAGAGATGCTGCCGCTCGTCGACACGCCCAGCATTCAGTTGATCGTCGAAGAGTGTGTGGCCGCCGGCATCGAAGAGATCATCTTCGTCACCGCTCGCGGCAAGTCGCCCATCGAGGATCACTTCGACCGCGCGCCCGAGCTGGAGGCTTTGCTCGAGCGGCGCGGAAAGGGCGAAGACCTGGCCCAGATCCGGCGCATCACCGGGTTGGCCCGGTTCGCGTCGGTGCGGCAGGGGGAGGCGCGCGGCCTGGGCCACGCGGTCCTGTGCGCGCGCGAGGTCGTCGGCAACGAACCATTCGCCGTGGTGCTGGGCGACGACCTGATGGACGCCAAGGTCCCGGGGATCGGGCAGCTCATCCAGCAATACACGCAGCGCGGGACCGGCGTGATCGCGCTGAAGGAGGTGCCGCCGGGGCAAGAGCACCTCTACGGGATCGCGGACGGCGACCGCGACGGCGAACGCGGTTTGCACGTGCGCCGCCTGGTCGAGAAGCCGGCGCCGGGAACCGTCTCCTCGCGGCTCGCGATCATCGGGCGGTACGTCTTGCCGCCCGAGATCTTTCCCATTTTGGCCGAGACCGCACCCGGCCGTGGCGGCGAGATTCAACTCACCGACGGGCTGGCCACGCTGTGCGCCCGGCGCGGGCTTTACGGCCTGGAGGTCGAAGGCGAGCGATTCGACGTGGGCGATCGCGCCGGATACGTGGTGGCGATGGTCCACTACGCCCTTCGCCGGCCCGAGCTTCGCGACGAGGTCCGCGCCGGGATCGAGAAGTTGCTGAGTAAGTGAAGGAGGAGCTGCTCGAGGTCGCGGTTGCGTTGCCGGTCAGCGGAACCTTCACGTACCGCGACCCGCGCGCCCAGACCGCGCCCGTCGGCGCGCAGGTGGTCGTCCCGTTCGGGTCGCGCACGGTCACTGGATTCGTCGTCGGTCACGCCCCGGCGGCGCCCGACGGGGAACCGCCGAGGGCGATCGAAGCGGTGGTGGGTGGCGAGCCGGCCTTCGATGAGGCCATGATCGCGTTTTGCCGGTGGACCGCCGAGTACTATCAGGCGCCGCTCGGCGAGGTGCTGCGGGCCGCGCTCCCCCAAGGTGAGCAGGCCACGGCCAAGCGAGCGGTGCGACTGACCGAAGCGGGGCGCCAGGAGCTGGAACGCCAGGCCGCTGCCAAGACGCTGCTGAACGACGCGCCACGGGACCCGATTCTGGCGGCCCTGGCGGATGCCGGCGGCGAGTTGCCGCTGCAACGCTTGCTGGATGTGTTACCCAAGTCGCGCGGCGGCTCCCGAGCCATTTTGGCGCGGCACGAGGCAGGCGGCCTGGTCGAGGTCGGCGATGCGCTGACCCGGCGGCGTCCGCCGCCCACGGTGGTGCTGGCTTTTGCCGCCTCGGCCGATCCGGGCCCGGCGCTGCCGAAGCGGGCGGGGGCGCGGCGCGCGGTTCTGGCCAAGATCGCGGCGGCCGGCGAGACGGGCGTCCTGGCTGCCGACCTCACGGCGGCCGAGCGCGGACACCTGCGCGTGCTGTCGCAGCTGGGCCTGGCGCGCGTCGAGCACCGGCCCGTCGCCACGACGCCGCGGGCGCTGCCGCCGCCCGCGACGGCGGTCACGCTGAACGCGGATCAGCAACGCGCGGTCGATGCGCTGCTGGCCTCGTTGAACAGCGGGTTCGCCAGCTTCCTGCTGCACGGCGTGACCGGCTCTGGCAAGACCGAGGTCTACCTGCGGGTGATTGCGGCGGTGCGCCAGGCCGGGCGGGGCGCGCTGGTGTTGGTGCCCGAGATTGCGCTCACGCCCCAGCTGGCCGCGCGGTTTCGGGCCCGGTTCGGCGAGGACGTCGCGGTGCTGCACAGCGGGTTGCCCCCGCGCGAGAGGCTGGAGGCATGGCGCCGGCTGCGCCAGGGCGAGGTCGGCATCGCTCTCGGTGCCCGGTCGGCGGTGTTCGCACCGGTGCGCGGGCTGGGGGTGGTGGTCGTCGACGAGGAGCACGACCCGTCTTTCAAGCAGGAAGAGGGGGTGCGCTATCACGGGCGGGACCTCGCCATCGTGCGCGCGCGCGAGGCGAACGCCGTCGTGATCCTGGGATCGGCCACCCCCTCGCTCGAGAGCGAGCACAATGTCCAGCGCGGCCGGTTCACGCGGCTGTCGCTGCCCTCGCGGGCGACGCCGCGCCCCTTGCCCGAGGTGACGCTGGTCGACCTGCGGCGCCACCCGCCGGGGCCGGACGGCTTGTTGTCGGCGCCGCTGGCCGAAGCGCTGGCGAACACGCTGGCCGCCGGCGAGCAGAGCATCCTCTTCCTGAACCGGCGCGGCTTTTCGACGGTGGTGCTTTGCCGCGCCTGTGGTGAGGGCGTGCGTTGCGGCAGCTGCGTGGTCTCGATGACGTACCACCTGGGACGGGCGCGCCTGGTCTGCCACTATTGCGGCCGCACGCAACCGGTGCCCGCGCGCTGTCCGGCGTGTCAGGAGGCGCGGCTGGAACGGCTGGGGACCGGGACCGAGCGCGTCGAATCGGTGGTTCGCGCGCGCTTTCCCGATGCCCGCATCGCGCGCCTCGATCGCGACACCGCCGGCTCCGGCGCCGCGCGCGAGCTGGACGGCATTCTTCGCCGTATGCACGCGGGCGAGATTGATCTGCTGGTCGGCACCCAGATGGTGACGAAGGGGCACGACTTCCCAGGCGTGACGCTGGTGGGGGTGCTGCAACCCGACCAGGGGACGAACCTGCCCGACTTTCGGGCGGCCGAGCGGACCTTCCAGCTGCTGGAACAGGTGGCCGGACGGGCCGGGCGCGGCGATCGCCCGGGCCGCGTCATCATCCAGAGCTACAAGCCCGAACACCCGGCCATCGCGGCGGCCGCGCGGCACGACTACGAAGGCTTCGTGCGCGAGGAGCTGCTCTCGCGCCGGGAGACCGATTATCCGCCGTATTCGCGGATCGTCGTGGTGCGCGTCGATGCCCAGGACGAGGCGGCGGCCCGGACGGCGGCAGCTGCGGCGGCCGAAGCGGCGCGGCAAGCCAGCGGTGGGCTGGTGCGGGTCGCCGGCCCGGCCGACGCGCCCCTGGCCCGGCTGCGCGGGCGCTCGCGGGTCCAGGTCTGGCTTTACGCCCACGATCGGCAGGCGCTGGCGGCGACGGCGCGGGCGGCGGCGCGCGCGGCGCGGCCGGGGGGCGATCTGCGCGTCGCCGTCGACGTGGACCCGCAGAGCGTGCTCTGAATGATAAAGTCGTCCCGCGGATGAAGCTGCTGATCATCGCCGGCCCGTACGAGGCCGACCGAATCCGGAAGGCGGCCATCTCGGCCGGGTTCGAGACCCTGGCCGTCGAGCCCGGCGAAAGCCTGTCGGGGTGGATCACGGCCTCGCGTCCCGACCTCATCGTCATGGCGCCGCAGATCGTGCATCCCGATCCGGCGCTGGCGCTGGCCAAGGTCCGGACGGTCCCGCGGGGACGCGTCCCGGTGTTCCTGGTCGGCGACGCGGCCGAGGAAGAGCGGATGCGGAACCTGGCCGAGGGCTTCTTCGTCCGGCCGATCGCGCCCGAGCTCTTGCTGGCGCAGGCGCGCGCGATCCTGACGCCCGCTGCCCCGTCGGGACGCCCGGCGCCCGATTTCGAGCGCACCGAGATGGGCGTGGGAGGCGCGCCTGCGCCGCGTCCGGCGCCGCCGCAGCCTGACTTCGAGCGCACCGAGATGGGCCTGGGTGGCCCAGGGCTAAAGCCGCTGGTCGCGGCCGCGTTGGGCGGCCTGCCGCTGGCGCGGGCGCGCGCGGCGGACCCGAGCCGCCTGCTTGCCGAGCTGGGTGCGGGGATCGACGCGTTGCTAGATGCCGACCTGGAGGCGATCGTGGCGACCGGCCCGCGCGGCGGGCAGCCGGAACGCGGCCCAGCGCTCACGGGGAAGGCCAACCCGGCGCCGACGGCCGATGGTGCCGCGGACATCCGGCAGAACCGAGCCGGCAAGAAGTCCGGGCGAACGTCACCCGGCATGCCCGCCCCGACTGTCGCGTCGCCGCGGGGCGCGCCCGCGACCGGCGAGGATCGCCGCGGGCGGTTGCTGCGCCGCTACGCCGCCGTCCAGGATGCCGACTACTTTGGCGTGCTGGGTGTCGCGCAGGCAGCCACCGATGACGACGTTCGGCGCGCGCACGCCGCGATCATGCGCGAGACCTCCGCCGTCGAGGGGGCCTTGGCCGACGAGCTGGCGGCGCAGATCGCCGACATCCGCGCCGTCGCGGACGAGGCCCTGCGCATCTTGACCGATCGGCGCTTGCGCCCGCGCTACGCGGCGCACCTACCCCGATGACCGCCCGCCCGCTGAGGACGGTGTTCTTCGGATCGCCGGCCTTCGCCGTGCCGTGCTTGCGGGCGGTCGCGGCCGAGACCGCGCTGCAGGCGGTGGTCAGCCAGCCGGATCGGCCGGCCGGGCGCGGCCAGGCGGCGACGCCGCCCGCGGTGAAGCTGGAGGCCGAGAAGTTGGGCGTACCGGTGCTGCAGCCCGAGAAGGTCCGAACCCCGGAGACCGCCGCGGCGCTGGCGGCCTTCGGCGCGGATCTGTTCGTGGTCGTCGCTTACGGGCGAATTCTGCCGCAGGCGCTGCTGGATCTGCCCCGACTCGGCCCTTTCAACGTGCACGCGTCGGTGCTGCCGAAGCTGCGCGGCGCCGCGCCCATCCAATGGGCGATCATTCGCGGCGAGGGCGACACCGGGGTGTCCATCATGCGGATGGAGGCGGGCCTCGACACGGGACCGGTGGCAGCCGTGCGGACGCTGCCGATATCCGACCAGGATACGACCGGCACGCTGTCCGAGAAGCTGTCGCGCCTGGGGGCCGACCTCTTGGTCGCCACCTTGCCGTCCATCGCCGACGGCTCGGTCAGGTTTCAGCCCCAGGACGACGCGGCGGCCACATTGGCGCCGCCGCTGACCAAGACCGACGGCGTGCTGCGCTGGGAGCAGCCGGCGCGGCTGGTGTCGGCGCAAGCGCGCGGCGTCGATCCCTGGCCGGGCGCCACCACCAGCCTGGGCGGCGAGCCGCTGAAGCTGTTCACGCCCCGGGTGGTCGCCGGCGGCGCGGGGCAGCCGGGGACCATCCGCGAGGTCGGCGCGGCGGGGCTGGTCGTGTCGTGCGGCAGCGGAACGGCGGTCGCGTTCGCCGAGCTGCAGTTTCCCGGGCGGCGCCGCATGGCCGCCGCACTGGCGCGCGACCGCCTGCCGCCGGGCACCCCGTTGGGCGCGTGACCGGCGCATCCCAAACAGCCGGTCCGCCGACCGCACGCGACCTCGCGCGGGGCGTCCTGGCGCGGGTCGAACGCGACGGCGCTTTCGCGGCGCGGGCTCTGGACGCGGCGCTGGGGCGCGTGCCGCAGATGTCCCCCGCGGACCGGGGCCTCGCGACCGAGCTGGTTTACGGGGTGCTCCGCCGGCGCGGTCGCCTCGATCGCGCGATCGGGGCGCTGGCCCACAAGGGGATCGACGCCCTGGATCTGGAGATCCGGATCGCGCTGCGCGTCGGCGCCTATCAGCTGCTGTTCCTGGATCGCATCCCGGCCTATGCGGCGGTGAGCGACGCGGTCGAGGCGTGCAAGCGCGCCAAGGGGCGGGGCGCGGCCGGGTTCGCCAACGCGATCTTGCGCCAGCTGGCGCGGGCGGGCGAGCCGCCGTTGCCCGAC
Organism: uncultured Pseudomonadota bacterium; assembly: GCA_963737345.1. Lineage (GTDB taxonomy): Bacteria > Myxococcota_A > Polyangia > Fen-1088 > Fen-1088 > JADGRB01. The sequence continues at coordinate 11,249 of CAVTSM010000006.1, forward strand.
CCGAACAGCGATCCGGCGATGCACCTGGAGGTGGCGGTCGGATTCCCGGGCTGGCTGGCGCGCTTGACGCTCGCGGAGCTGGCGGTGCCGGAGGCGCTCGCGTTCGGCGAGGCCAGCGTCGCCGCCGCGCCGCTGACCCTGCGCGCGAACACCGCCCGCATCGGGCGGGATGCCCTGATCGAACGCCTGCAGAAGGAACGCCCGGACGCCACCCTCGAGCCGTCGGCGATCGCCCCGGACGCCATCCTGGCCCGACGGTTCGAGGCGCCCGCCACCACGGCCGCCTGGCGGGCGGGCCTGTTCACCGTGCAGGACGCCGGCGCCCAGATCATCGCCGAGCTTTGCGGGGCGGCGCCGGGCGAACGCATCCTGGACGCCTGCGCGGGCATCGGCGGCAAGACCGCGCACCTTCTGGCGCTGGCCCCGTCGACGGAGCTGGCCGTGGCGCGCGCCCAGGTCACGGCCGCCGACATTTCGGACGCCAAGCTGCGCGAAGCGGGCCGCACGCTCGAGCGGCTGGGTCTCGGCCCCGCGACCATGATGAAGGCCGACCTGACCCAGCCGTTGCCGGCAGGGACGCCCCCCTTCGATCGCATCCTGCTGGACGCGCCCTGCAGCGGGCTGGGGGTGCTGCGGCGGCACCCGGAGGCGCTGCTGCGGCGGACGGCCGCCGACCTGACCTCGCTGGCCGCGGCGCAGCGCCGGATGCTGGGCACGCTGGCCGCTGCGCTGCGCCCCGGCGGCCTGCTGGTCTACGTGGTTTGTACCTTCGATCGCGCCGAATGTGAGGACGTCGTCACCGCATTCCTCGCAGAGCACCCCCGCTTCCGCGTCGAGCCGGCATCAGCCGCCGGCGGACGTGTCCCCTGGGCGCGGCTGATGGTCCCGGACGGGCCGCTGGCCGGGGCGATCAGGACTTGGCCGCATCGCGATGACGCCGATGGCTTCTTCGCCGTCCGGCTCCGATTCGAGGGTTAAAATGACTAGCGTGAATCCCTCTAGCGCGGGTCGCCAACATCGGATTGTCCGGATCGCGCCGTCGATCCTGGCGTCCGATTTCGCGCGGCTCGGCGAAGAGGCCCGCGCGGTCGAGGCGGCGGGCGCGGACCTGTTGCACGTCGACGTCATGGACGGCCGCTTCGTCCCCAACATCAGCGTGGGCCTGCCGGTCGTCGCGGCGATGAAGCAAGCCACCAAGCTGCCCCTCGACGTCCATCTGATGATCGTCGAGCCCGAGCGCTATCTCGACGCCTTCGCCAAGGCCGGCGCCGACGGCATCACCGTCCACCTGGAGGCCTCGCCGCACCTGCACCGCACCGTCGAGCACATCCGCGAGCTGGGCAAAAAGGCGTCCGTCGCCCTCAACCCCCACTCGCCCATCGACAACCTGGACGTCGTCCTGCCCGAGCTGGACATGGTCCTGATCATGTCCGTCAACCCCGGCTTCGGCGGCCAGAAGTTCATCGACGCCGTCGTCCCCAAAATTCGCGAGCTGCGCGCCGAGATCGACCGCCGCGGCCTCTCCGTCGCCATCGAGGTCGACGGCGGCATCGACCCCCAGACCGCGCCCGTCGTCGTGGAGGCGGGTGCCACCGTGCTGGTCGCCGGGTCGTCCGTGTTTCACGCCAAGGGCGGCGCGGCCGGGTACGCCGCGGCAATCGCGGCGCTGCGCCCGTAGCCGGCCGCGGCGATCTAAAAGGACCTGTCCCCGAGGGCCTTTTACTTAGTAGACGGTAGACGCCTAACTGTGTAGACCTCTACCTGTTAGATAGTTCATTGAGTGGGGGTCATCGTCTCGGGCCGTTCGGATTTTGAGCACGCTTCTGACACATCTGAAACCGGCGTTGGCGCGCGTTTCCGAACTTCAGCGGCGCGCGCGCTCAGCAAAAGCCGTGATCGACGCTCGAATCCGTCGGGTGCCGGGCTGGGTGCGCGAACGCCCGCGGCTGGCGACGACAGTTGACGTTCTTGGGCACGTCCTCGCTCTGGTTGTCACCGCCGTGGTGTTCCTCACCCTGAACAAGCGGTATTTCTTCGCGCCGATCGGCTACGACGAAGACTTTTTCACCTGGGGCGGCTGGTCGATCAGGAAGGGGCTGGCTCCTTATCGCGATTTCATCGAATTCAAGCCGCCGCTGCTCTTCATCACGCACGCGCTTGCACAAGCCTTGTTCGGGTTCAAGAACGGCGGCTACCGAATCTTCTTTGCGGTGTTTCCTCTGATCTGCCTTTGGGCACTACAGATCTCGTTGTCGCTGCGCGGCATCGGTCGATATCTCGCCTTGACGACGGTGCTGAGTTTCCTCGTCCTGTTCCTCAACCCGCTCTGGCACGACACGGCCCTCAGCGACAGCGAATCGATTGGCGTTTACTACTACACCATCGGCCTGGCCCTCCTGCTTTGGGAGGGCCGCCACGTTCGTGCGACGACCATCTTGGGCGGCTTCTTCATGGCCTGCTGTCCCATGTCCAAAGAGCCATTTGCTCCGATGGTCGTCGCGTCCTGGCTCGCGCTCTTCTGGGTTCGAGGTGGGGCGACGCGATCGCTTCACGACAGGATGCTCTACCTGAGGCACAGCCTATTTGGTGTCGGTGCGCTGGTCCTTCTGCTCTGCCTCTATATGGTGCCGACCGGCGCGATGAAGGCGTACATCGCGATGGTGAGGAGCTACAACGTCACCTACCGCGATCCCGCGCGGTCGTATTGCGTGCTTCTGGGGGTGACGCACCCGACCGGGTCGAAGCTGGGCGACCTGGCGGCCGGATGGGAGAGAGTCAGGGGTAGCCTCGTCAATGAAATCGCGCTCGGGTACCTGAGCGTGTTGGTCGTCCCTGGCGCGGTCTTTGCGCTCCGGCGATCGATGGCGTTGTTCTTGATGATGATTTTCGTCGCCATCGCGGCGATCTGGGCGCCCATGGCGGCCAACTGCCCGTGGACCCACTACAACACCATGACGATGGCAGGAGTGCTGTTCGTCATGGTCGTGGGGGTGGACTCGATGAAGGGCCTCCTGCGAGCGGCCGATCCGTTGGTCCGAGGCGCAGCGGTCACCGGCGCGTTGCTCATGGTCGTTATTCACAGTCAGGCCGAATTTTCCAGGGAATGGTCCACCCACTACAAGCGGCCGCCGTGGGGGGAACCCATCCCCGGGGTGCTGGCATTCGTCCAACAGCACACGAGTCCGACCGACCGCATCTTCACCACAGGGCCGCCCGGCCTGTACGTCCACGCGAATCGCTTGAGCGCGACGCGAGAGAGCAACTTCGTCGACGAAATCCTGGGCTCATATGAAGGCAAGACAGACGAGGAACGCCTTCAACCCATTCGGACAGAGCTGATGAAGAATCGACCTAAGGTCGTGGTGCTCGACCCCGAGAATGCCTACCGCAAAGGTCGACATTACCGAGCGTTGATCATGCCTTTCTTGGCCGATCTTCACTACCAAAAGATCAACGAAAATCTCTATCTCTTGCCGTGATGCTTCGTACCACGGTGAGAGTCCATGGTATGGAAACGCGAGTACGCGCATGCCTAGCAAAGCCCTAATCTTCATCCCGACGTACAACGAGCGCGAGAACGTGACGCCGATGTGCGAGGCGATCCTGGCACACGGACTGGACGCCGATCTCGTGTTCCTGGACGACAATTCCCCGGACGGCACGGGCCGTGTCCTCGATGAGCTGGCGGCCAAACATCCGCGGGTCCGGGTTATCCACCGCGCGGAGAAATCGGGGATCGGGAGCGCCCACCAAGAGGGCATCGCGCTGGCGTATCGCGAGGGATACCAGCGCCTCGTCACGCTGGACTGCGACTTCACGCATGATCCGGCGCTCGTGCCGGAGTTCCTGCGGCGCAGCGACAGCAGCGCCGTCGTCGTCGGCTCCCGTTTTCAAGAGGGCGGCGGGCTGAAGGACTGGTCCTTGCTCCGCAAGGGGCTGACCCATACCGGCCACCTGCTCACGTCGACACTGCTGGGGATGACCCAGGACGCGACGGCAGGCTACCGTGCCTACGACCTCACGGTCATCCCGCGCGAGCTATTCGATCTCGTGCAATCGCGCGGGTACGCGTTTTTCTTCGAGAGCATGTTCATCCTGCATGTGAACGGCTTTTCGATTACGGAGATTCCGCTCACGCTCGCGGCCCGGGTCTACGACACGTCGAAGATGACGATGGGCGAGGTACGACGGGGGCTCACGACGTTGCTGAGCTTGTTCGTGGAGGAGAAGACCAATCCCTCGCGGTTCCGGCTGCCGCGCGCCACCAGTATCGAACCGGGCCTCGTCGACCCGCAGGGCTGGAACGCGTACTGGGGCGCGAGGTCGCGCCGCAGCACCGCGATCTACTCCGCCATCGCGACGGTCTATCGCAACACGGTCATCAAGCCCCGGCTCATCTCCGCGATCCAGCGTGAGTTTCCGCCGGGTGCCAGTCTGCTGCACGCGGGTTGCGGAAGCGGACAGGTCGACACCGATCTGCACGACCACGCGCGGATCACCGCCATCGACATCTCGACGTCCGCGCTAGAGATGTACCGCCGCCACAATCCCAAGGCCGAGGTTCGGCACGCGAGCATCTTCGACCTCCCCTTCCCGGACGGCAATTTCGATGGCGCCTATAACCTCGGCGTGGTCGAGCACTTCGAGCGGGATGAGCTCAAGCGGGCGTTCCAGGAGCTGCACCGGGTGGTCAAGCCTGGTGGCAAGCTGGTGGTGTTTTGGCCACACGCGCGTGCCACCAGCGTGTTCATCCTCAACTCGGCTCGATGGGTGCTGAACGACCTGCTCCAGAAAGACGTGCAGTTGTATCCGCCGGAGGTTTCCCTGCTCCATTCGAGGACCGAGGCGGCCGAGTTGCTCTCGTCGGGAGGCTTCGAGCTCTCGAGCTACGAGTTCGGCCCGCGCGACATGTTCGTTCAGGCGATGGTCGTCGCGACCCGGCGCTGAGCCAGGTAAAGCGCCACCGCCGCCATCGCGAACAGCGCCTGCATGACGGCGAGCTTGATGAAGGCCGGATCGCTGGTTCGGAGCTCCATGCGCCCGTCGGCAGGCGCCTTCACCTGGAACACCTTGTCCATCTCGAAGGCCCGGTCATGGGGAAAGAGGCGCCTGCCGTTCATCGTCCAATAGTTCGAAGGGTTCATGTTCAGCGTGACCGTGTCGCCCGGGGAGGCATGCAGCACGATGTGATTGGGCGACCAACTTTCGACGGTGACCGGCTTGGTTCCAACGAAATCGCCCTGGTAGCCGGGCGTGCCGCGGTGTTGGCGCGCCGGCGGGTGCAAGCCATAGCCGACGAGTGAACACACCGCTCCCATGGAAACGAGGTTCGTGCGCTCGTGGGCCCACGCCTCGTCGTGCCAGTCGGCCACGGTCCGGGGAGGGCCCACGAATTCTCCCCACGGCGGTGGGGTGATCGTGAAGGTTTTGCGATAGGCGTAGTTGGCCGCGAAGCTGAGATCTAGCACCACGACGAGGGCGAGGGCAGAGGCCCAGCGGCGGCGGCCGGCCTGGCGCAGCATGACGAGCCCGTGGACCGTGCCCAGGAGCAGGAACAAGGACGCGAACAGGCTCCATCGCGAGATCACCAGCATGTTCTTCCAGGGCGGAATGAAGTGCAGCCAGTAGCTCGGCCAGATCCAATCGCGGTTGTTCCAGGCGAGCAGGAGGCAGAGCAGCGCCGCCGCGTAGATGGGCCACAGACGACGCCCGTCCCGGCGCGCGCCTTCGTAGGCGAGAAGCAGCGCCGGAAGGCCGATGTAGCTGCCGAGCTCCCACCATCCGAGGTCGGCGATATTGGCGGGCGTGTCGCGATTCTGTAGCGGCTCGGCGAGCGTCCGAAAGACCTCGCTGAGTGATGCCACCAACGGATAGTGGGAGGTCTCCGTCCGGGGAAACTGCGCGACGATCGCCAGGCCGCACCCAAGGCGAAACAGCGAAAGGCCGAGCGCAGTACAAAGGACAAGGCAGGCTTTCAGCCAGATCTCCTTCGACCTTGCCCGACGGGCGATCTGATAGAGGACCAGAGGGCCGACGAGCGAGAAGGCCATGATGACCGTGTAGTGGATGTAGCTGAGCAAGAAGAGGCCAATGACGATCCCGAAGGCTGCCGCTCGCGCGGCGCTCGCTGGCCAGGTGAGCGCCAGGTAGAGAAGCCAGGGCACGAGATAGAAAACCAGGAAGACGATGTGCCCCTCGTTGAAGTGGAGTGCGAGCGCCGGAAGGATCGCCGGAATGATGCTGGCACCTTCGACGAAGCTGCTCGTCCCAAAAAGGTGGCGGCAGAGCACGCGCGAGCCCTCGTATCCGACGAGGACGTACAGGACGATGGCGATCTTTAGGCCGGCGACCGCGCCGAACAGCAGCACGAGCAGCGTATCGGGCATGAACACAGCCACCGACCCCGGATCGGCGAAGAGCGGCTGCCCGGCCATCGCCCACGGGTTCCACCAGGGGAACTCGTGGAACTTGACGATCGACAGGCGCACGGCGTCCGCCCACGGGTAGAACACGTCGACCATGTCGCGACCGGCGGCCAAGCCGTCCGACGTGAAGAAGTGCGCGTGTATGAGCAGGAGGAGCGCGTAGTGCCACGGACGCCACCCCCAACGCCGGATGGACGAACCGAGGGACCAGCTGCCGGCCGCAAAGCGGATCATGAGAGGGCCCCTTTTTAGATCAACGGGCCCGAAAATGCCCGCCGTGACCGGTTCGATACACGAATTGGCGATCCTCGTGACGCTGACCTCGGCGACCGGCGCCGTGCGGTCAGCGCCCCCCGGCTCGTCGGCCAGGGGCCGCACTTGAACTTCGGCCCGCAGAAGTGTTATCGAACCCTATGCATCTCGTCCATCGCAAGACCTGCCGGGTTTGCCACTCGACCGCTCTGACCAAGGTCATCGATTTGGGTGAGCAGTACCTGCAGGGGTCGTTCGTGAAGGAGGGGCGGCAGCAACCGCCCATGCGGCTCGTGCCGACCTCGGTGGTCCGCTGCGATCCGATGACCGACGAGAAGGCCTGCGGCCTGCTGCAGATGGAATACACGGTCCCCCCCGAGGTGCTGTACTCGGTGTACTGGTACCGGTCGGGGACGAACGCGACCATGCGCAACCATCTGGCTGGGATCGCGAACGAGGCGACGGCGCTGGTGGCCAAGACGAGCGGCCGCGTGTTGGACATCGGGTGCAACGACGGCACGCTGCTGTCGGCGTTCCCGAAGGGCTTCAGCAAGTTCGGCATCGACCCGTCGGACCTGGCGCGTGAGGTCCCGGCCGACATCAAAGTGATCCACGAGCTGTTCCCTTCGGAGGAGCTGCGTTCCACCCTAAAGGGCGAGCTCTGCGACGTCGTGACCTCGATCGCGATGTTTTACGACCTCGAGGATCCGATCGCGTTCGCCAAGGCGGTCAAGGAGATCCTGGCCCCCGAGGGGATCTGGTGCGTCGAGATGTCGTACATGCCGACGATGCTCGAGATGACCAGCTACGACACCATCTGCAACGAGCACCTCGAGTACTACAGCCTGGCGGTGCTCGAGTACATCCTGAGGCAGGCGGGGCTGCGCCTGGTGAACGCAACGTTGAACGCAAGCAACGGCGGCTCGATCCGCATTTACGCCACGCACCGCACCAACGTGGGTTTTCGCAACGACGACTTTACGCAAAACATCCGGAAGCTGCGCCAGAAAGAGTTCGAGCTGCAGCTGGACACGGATCGCCCTTACCGGCAGTTCCAGGAGCGCGTGAACGTGCACCGCGAGCAGCTGTCCTCGATGCTGAAGAAGCTGCGTCAGGAGGGCAAGCGCGTGCACGTGTACGGCGCTTCGACGAAGGGGAACACGATCTTGCAGTGGTGCGGGATCGACAGTCGGCTGGTCGACGTTTGCGCCGAGCGGAACCCGGATAAGTTCGGGGCGCGGACGCTCGGGACGGACATTCCGATCGTCAGCGAGGCGGACTCGCGCGCGGCCCGGCCCGATTACTATCTGGTCCTGCCGTGGCACTTCCGCGAGGAGTTTGTGCAGCGAGAGAAGGCCACGATGGCAGGGGGCGTCGGGATGATATTCCCGTTGCCGCACATCGAGGTGGTCCGCGGCTGAGAGCGGCGCTTCGTGACAGCACTCATCTTCGGTGCCAACGGCCAGGATGGTCATTACCTGGCCGCGGCCTTGCGCGCGCGCGGTGTGGAGGTGGTCGGTGTGTCGCGCGCCGGCCCCTGGCGCCACGGCAACGTCGCTGACCGGAGCCAGGTCGAGGCACTCCTTCAGTCCTTGAAGCCCGACCATATTTTCCATCTTGCCGCGCGCTCGACGACCCGCCACGACGCGCTGTTCGAAAACCACGAGACAATCTCGACCGGAACTCTCAACGTCCTCGAGACGGCGCGGCAGGTGTGCCCGTCGACGCGTGTCTTCGTGGCGGGGTCGGCCGTCCAGTTCCGCAACGTGGGCCAGCCCATCGACGAGAGCACGCCATTCGACGCCTCCAGCGCGTACGCCGTCGCCCGCATACAGTCGGTCTACGCGGCCCGATATTTCCGAGCACTGGGACTGCGCTGCTACGTCGGCTACCTGTTCCACCACGACAGCCCGATGCGCGGTCCGAGCCACGTCGCGCAGTTGGTCGCTCAGGCGGCGCAACGGGCGGCGCGCGGGGAAGCCCCCTCCCTCGAGCTCGCGGACGTTCAGGTCGACAAAGAGTGGACCTTCGCCGGAGATTCGGTCGAGGCGATGCTGACGCTGATCGGTCAAGACGACGTCCACGAAGTCGTGATCGGATCGGGCGAGACGCATAGCATCGCGGACTGGCTGGAACAATGCTTCCGATCGGTCGGCCTCGACTGGCGAAAACACGTTCGGGTCACTGGCGCCGCCCAACCCGATTACCGGCGGCTGGTGTCGAATCCGGCGCGGCTTCGCGGGCTGGGGTGGGCGCCGCGCGTGGGCTTCGAGGACCTCGCGCGCATGATGGTATCGCCTCGAAGCTGAGCGGTCGTTCACCTGCCGGGTGGCGCTTCCGAGGGCTCTGGCACCCGGGATGTCGTGGCCTGCCGAATTCGCCAGCAAGAGGCGAGATGCGGCCGGCCTGTCCGGCAGATAGTCTGGCGGTCGTGAAAGCTCACATCAAAACGACACCTGACATCGGCGCGGACCCGCGCTGGGCGGACGTCCTCAGGCGCGAACAGGGGGCCGACGGGCAATTCGTGTACGCCGTGCGCACGACCGGGATCTACTGCCGCCCGTCTTGCGGGTCGCGGCGGCCCCGGCCAGAGAACGTCGTGTTCTTCGCGACGCTTGAAGCGGCCGAGCGCTCCGGGTTCCGAGCCTGTCGGCGCTGCCGACCGGACCGGCCGTGGGGCGCTGGTGATCGCGGGGCGTCCATCGCCACGTTGTGCCGCGCCATCGACGAAGCGGAGCAGCCGCCCGGGTGGCCGGCGCTGGCGGCTCTGGCCGGCGTCAGCGCGTTCCACCTTCACCGCCGGTTCAAGGCGGCGGTCGGTCTCACGCCCGGAGCGTACGCGGCTGGTCGTCGCGCCGAACGGGTGCGGCGGGCGCTGCGTTCCACGCGGTCGATCACTGAAGCCGTCTACGCCGCCGGGTACGGTTCGCCGGCGGCCTTCTACCGAGTGGCGGACGTCGCGCTGGGGATGACCCCCGGCGCCTATCGGGCCGGTGGCGCCGGAGTGACGATCCGCTTCGTCCTCGGCAAGTCCAGCCTGGGATTGGTCCTGGTCGCGGCGACGCAGCGGGGTGTCTGTAGCATCCTGATCGGTGAGCAGGCCGACATGCTGCGCGAGGAGCTGGCCCGGCGCTTTCCCCGCGCTGCACGCCAACCAGGCGGCGCGGAAATGGAAGCGCTGGTGGCGGCCGTCCTGCGGCTCATCGAAGACCCGGCGGCGGGGGCGGCGGCCCTCCCGCTGGACATCCGGGGCACGACCTTCCAGTTGCGCGTCTGGCATGCGCTGACCAAGATTCCAGCTGGTCGGACGGTCTCCTATGCGCAGCTGGCGGCGGCGGTCGGTGTGCCGAACGGGGCCCGGGCGGTGGCGCGCGCCTGCGCCAGCAACCACCTGGCCGTGGCGATCCCCTGCCACCGCGTGATCCGGGGCGATGGCGACCTGTCCGGCTATCGCTGGGGCGTCGCGCGCAAGCGCGCGCTGCTCGATCGCGAGCGCCCGGCTGACGCGTCGAAGCCGCCCAGAGGCTAGCGGCGCAGCTCCGCGCCGACCTGCTGCACCAGGCCGCGAAACCAGGCGTGTGCCGGCGAGCCGGTGGTGCGCTCGTGCCAGATCATTCGGACGGTGCCGGTCCCCACGGGGAGCGGCATCTTCAAGACCTGCAGCGGAAGGGTGCGCGCGAACGGGCGGGCGACGGCTTCGCTGAGCGCGGCGACGTAGTCGGTCCCGGCGACGACCGCCGGCACCAGCAGGAAGTGTGACAGGCGCAGGACGACCTGGCGGCTGAGGCCGCGTTGCGCGAGCGCGTCGTCGACGATGCCGCGCGCGTTCGGCTCGTGCGAGACCAACACGTGCGCCAGCTTCGTGTACGTCGCCAGGGTGATGCGCCCGTGCACGCGCGGGTGCCCCTTCCGGGCGATGAACACGAAATGGTCCCCGAACAGGTCCGTCCCGTGATGGCCAGGGGGCAGCGCGCGGCTGAAGCCCAGCACCAGGTCGGCGTCGCCGCGGACCAGATCCGGCGGCACCACGTGCTCTTGAAAGGCGCGGACCTGCAGCCGCACCCCGGGCGCCTCGCGCTGGAGGCGCGCCAGCAGCCGGGGCAGCAACGCGAAGGCCACGAAGTCGTTGGTGACGATCACGAAGTCGCGCGCGGCCGTGGCGGGATCGAAGGGGGGCGGTGGCACCAGGCTCTGCTCGACGGCAGCCATCGCCGCCCGGACCGGCTGCACCAGGGCCAGGGCCCGCTCGGTGGGAATCATCCCGTTCGCGCGCCGCACCAGCAGCGGATCGCCCAGCAGCGCTCGCAGCTGCCCCAGGGCGTTGCTGACTGCCGGTTGGGAGAGGCCCAGGCGGGCGCCGGCCCGGCTGACGCTGCGCTCGGTGAGCAGGGCGTCCAGCACCGGAAGCAGGTTGAGATTCACGCCCGCTATATTCATGGAACAAATAGTATCTATAAGAACCATCCATTTGTCGAATGGTGGCGGCGGGCGCATGTTGAGGGGTGAAAGGACCTTCCAAATGACCACAGCCAACACGTTCGACTCCTCCGTCACCTCGCGCGCTCTCCCGACGCCGGCGGCTCCCGCCGCCCGGACCTGGGACATCGACACCTCTCACGCGACCGCCGGGTTCCGCGTGCGCCACCTGATGGTCTCGCACGTCCGGGGGCATCTTGGCCCCGTGAGCGGGACCGTCGTCATCGACGAACAGGACGTCTCGCGCTCGCGCATCGAGGTCAGCGTCGACGTTCGGGGCATCGACAGCCGCGACCCCAAACGGGACGAGCACCTGCGCAGCGTCGACTTCTTCGACGTCGAGAACCACCCGACGGTGACGTTTCGCTCGACGCGGATCGAGGCGCCGCAGGGCCTGGCCGGCGATCTGCGCGTGACGGGCGAGCTGACGATCCGGGGCGTTTCGCGGCCGGTCACCCTGGAGGTCGAGGCGTTGCCGCCCAGTATTTCAGACCCCTGGGGCAACGCCCGCCGCGGCGTCAGCGCCCGCGCCCGCGTCAACCGCAAGGACTGGGGGCTCAAGTGGAATCTGGCCATCGAGGCGGGCGGGGTGGCGGTCGGCGACGAGGTCGCCATCGAAATCGACGCCGAGCTGGTTGCCCGCGTATGACGCGCCTCTTCTGACCGACGCTCTGCGGTTCGCCGATTTGGCAGGGGATGGCGCCGCGCTTGCCATCCCCGACGTTTATCAGCCGCGGTCAGCGATTGTTTGCCCGCAGGTGCGCTCTGGCACGCCGCGTGCTGTTCCCGTCGCATGGACTTTCAACTGACGGGGTGGCTGGTCGCGGCCGGCGCGGCGGTGCCGTATGTGATCGAGGTCTTGGCGCAGGTGCCGTTGCTGACCCGGGTCATGAAGGCATTGCCGCCCGAGGTCCGCGCCGAATTGCCGCCGCACCCGCGGCAACCGGGCCTGGCGGTGTTCGGATCCGCGCGGTTCTTCCTGGCGCTTTTCCGGTACGCGCTCCGGGCAGACGCCGCCGACGATCAAACGATCCAGGTGTTGAAACGCCGGATGCGGGCCAGCGCGGCGCGCGAGGGCGCGTTCGCGCTGCTCTTGGCGGTGACCCTCACTGTGGTGTGGCGCCACGGGTGGCGTCCGTTCGGTTAGCCGTCCATGCGCTAGCCTTGCCGCATGGCCACCATCCAGGAGCTTGCCGTCGAGCTGCGGGCCCTCCACAAGGCGCTGCTGCAACCGGCCCGCGCCCGCTACGAGGACCTGCACGGGCCGGTGCCGGGGACGCTGCAGTTATTGCAGCTGCTGGTCCAGGATCCGAGCTTCGCCTGGCTGCGGCCCCTGTCCGAGCTGATGGCCGACCTGGACGAGATGATCGACGCGGCAACGGCGACGGACGAGGAGCAGGGCGCGGTCCGCCGTGAGCTGGAGCAGCTCTTGTCGCCGGCCGGCGGCGAGCTGTGGACGGTCCTGACGGCGGCGCTGCAGGATCACGCCGACGTCGCGACGGCTTACGCGCGCGTTCGCCAGCTGTTGCTGCGCCTCCCGGCGGCGCCGCGCGCCGACGAGGCCGCGGCGCTGCACGCGCGTCACCGCTGGGCCGAGCTCCGCCGACACCGCGGGCCGAACTAGGGCACGAGCGTCGACGGGTACCCACCCCCCCGGCGTGGTATGCCAGCAGGCGGAGGCGAGATGGCCGACACTTCACCGAATACCCGAGCCCCAGGTCCGACGCCTCCCGCGGCCACGCCGCCCCCGACCGCCTCGCGCCGCGCCCTCATCCTCCTGGGCCTGATGCTGGCCGCGATGTGGTTCTGGAAATCGAGCAACGAGCGCGCGGACAACCCGCCGGTGCCGTACTCCCAGCTCTACACGTGGGTCCAGGCGGACAAGGTCCAGGCGGTGGTGTTCCGCGGCGACGCGGTGGACGCCACCCTCAAGAACCCCGAAAAGATCGACGGGCGGGACCTCAAGACCTTCCACTCGAACGTGCCGTCCAGCGACGCGGCCCTGCTGCCGCTGCTGCGCGAAAAGGGCGTGTCGATCACCGTCGCAAGTCAGCAGCAACCGTTCGCGGTTCAGTTCGTGATGACGCTGCTGCCCTGGGCCCTCATCATCGGCTTTTGGTACTGGATGTCGAAGCGCGCGCAAGGAATGCTGGGCACGGGCGGACCGCTGGGTGCGCTGACCAAGAACCAGAGCCGCAAGTTCGACAAGTCCACGTCGGTGAACGTCACCTTCGACGACATCGCCGGTCTCAAGGCCGCCAAGCGCGACCTGCGAGAGATCGTCGACTTTCTGAAGGAGCCCGGCCGCTTTCAGCGCCTGGGGGGCAGGATCCCGCGCGGCGTCCTGCTGATCGGGCCGCCCGGCACGGGCAAGACCCTGCTGGCGCGCGCCGTGGCCGGCGAATCGGGCGTGCCGTTCTATTCCATCAGCGCCTCGGAGTTCATCGAGCTCTTCGTCGGCCTGGGCGCGGCGCGCGTGCGGGATCTCTTTCGCGACGCCAAGAAGAACGCCCCGGCCATCCTCTTCATCGACGAGATCGACGCGGTCGGCCGCGCGCGCGGCGCCGGGATGGGCGGCGGCAACGACGAGCGCGAGCAGACGCTGAACCAGCTTCTGTCCGAGATGGACGGGTTCGAGCGGACGGACCTGGTGGTGGTGATCGCGGCCACCAATCGTCCCGACGTCCTCGACCCTGCGCTGCTGCGGCCCGGCCGCTTCGATCGCCGCGTGGTGGTCGATCGCCCCGAGCTGGAGGCGCGGCGCGCGATCCTGGGGGTGCACGTCAAGGGCAAGCCGCTGGCGCCCGACGTCGACCTGCAGCGCGTGGCCGCCAACACCGCGGGCTTCTCGGGCGCGGACCTGGCCAACTTGGTGAACGAGGCGGCTCTTTCCGCGACGCGCGCCGGGCGCGACAGCATCACGGGCGCCGACTTTTCGGGCGCGCTGGACAAGATCGTGCTTGGCGACCTGCGCGACGCGCGGCTCGACACGAAAGAAAAGACCCGCGTGGCGGTGCACGAGTCCGGCCACACCATCGTCGCGGCGTTTTCGACCGAAGCCGAGCCCCCCCAGCGGGTCAGCATCATCCCGCGCGGCATGGCGCTGGGCGTGACCCAGCAGAGCCCCGGATCGGACCGGCACCTGATGGCGCAGGCTGAGCTGGAGGCGCGGCTGCGCGTCCTCATGGGCGGTTACGCGGCCGAGCGCCTGGCTCTGGGCAGCGTGTCGACCGGCGCCGAGAACGACCTCAAAGAGGCGACCCGGCTGGCGTCGCGCATGGTGGCGCAGTGGGGGATGAGCGACCGGCTGGGTCCTGTCTACTACGACACCGACGCCGAGCACCCGTTCCTGGGCCAGCGGATCGCCGTCGACGGCGGAACCAGCGCCGCCACCAGCGCCGCCATCGAAGATGAAGCCCGCAAGATCCTGTCGCGCGCCTACGACCAGGCGACCACCCTGCTTGGTGAGCGGCGGCGCGAGCTGGATCGCCTCTCGGCTGCCCTCATCGAGCGCGAATCACTGGAACGCGAGGACCTGCTGGCAATCCTGACGCCCGGTACGGCTCCGCCCGTCGTTCAGGCGACCAGCGGCGCCTGAGCGCTCCGCGGCGCCGTCTCCGTAAATCGGTCTGGTGATCCGGAGGCGACGCGCAAGCGTCGTTTCTGTTCACCGGAAGTTCAGCCAGTTGTGACCGCCGTCGGCGGCGACCGGGCGTAGAGAAGTGAGCGCGCAGTTCGCGCCGTTCCCCGGTCGTTCGCCGAAGGAGGAGTCATGCAGGCTGCTGGTCGCTCCGTGCTTCCGTCCGTTCGTTGGATTTGGGCGATGGCGCTCCTCGGCACATCCCTGCTGGCGGGCAGAACGGCCGCCGCGGAGCAGGACGTCCTCGGTCCAGACCTGACCCGCGCGGCGGAGCCGGGACGCCGCGGACCGGCGAACTTCCTGCCCGAGGCGATCGCGGCCCGCGTGAACGACGACCGCGCCACGGCAACCACCTGGGCGGGCTATGACGGCGCCAAACAGGCACCGCTCATCAGCGTCGAGGTCGGCGCGCGGATCGTCGGGCGTCTGGCGCTGGTCGCCGGGGCCGCCTATTCCGCGGACCTGCCCAATACGGCCACCCGCCAGCTGCGCCCGGTCATCGGCGCGCGTGCCCAGCTGCTGGATCAGGCCCGCCAGGGGGTCGACGGCGCGGTCGCGCTCATGTA
Source organism: uncultured Pseudomonadota bacterium (assembly GCA_963737345.1). Lineage (GTDB taxonomy): Bacteria > Myxococcota_A > Polyangia > Fen-1088 > Fen-1088 > JADGRB01. The sequence goes on from CAVTSM010000006.1 coordinate 26,608, forward strand.
CCGGAAGGACATCTTCACGCGTGAAGGCGGGTTCATCCAGGCGGCCATCGCGCTGGAACGCCGCCTCGGCCGCGCGCGGCTGCTCGCCAATCTGGTTTACGGCCAGGACGGCGAGGCCGACGACCGGCAGGGCGAAGGGCGGCTGGCGGCGCTGGTCGAGGCCGCCAGCGGCGTCCAGGTGGGCGTCGACGGCCGCTACCGCCATCTGTGGTCCAGCGACGCGCACCGCACGACCAACGATCGTCCCACGTCCGAGCTGCTGGCCGGGCCGACCGCCTCGTACAGGTCCGGTTCGTGGGCCGTGATGGCCGAGACCGGCCTTTCAACCATCCGGACCGACGTCACCCACAGCGGCCTCATCGCGCTGGCTGGCGTGGCTTCCACCTTCTGACTGCCACCGCCCGCAACCAAGGAGAATGGCCATGACACCCGCTCCACGCTCGCTCAAGTACGGCCTCGCGGCGTCCACGTTGACGCTGGCCCTGGCGCTGCCCGCTCGCGCCGACACCGCGGCGCAGCAGCTCGCCACCGGCCAGCTCATCACCCCCACGGCGCTGCGGGGCGCGGTCCAACAGTTCCTGAATCCCGGCCTGACCGACTACCCGGGCTTCATCGCCGGCGAAGCGGTGCGGTCACAGCTGAGCCCAGACGGCAAGACGCTGGCCGTGCTGTGCGCCGGCATGAATTCGCTGGTCAAGGCCGACGGCAAGACGGATACCGCCAATTCCACCCAATACATTTTCGTCTACGACGTGTCCGGCCCTCGCCGTGACCGCCCGGTGTTGAAGCAGGTCATCAAGCAGACGAACGCGCACGTCGGCCTCCTTTTCTCGCCTGACGGAAACACGCTCTACGCCTCGAGTGGACGCGACGACTCCGTTTACGCCTACACCAAGGTGGGCGGCACCTGGACCCTGGGCTCCGTCATCGCGCTGGGCCACGCCAACCAGGGAATCGGCATCGGCGTCAGCCCGAACGCCGCCGGTCTGGGCATCTCGCGCGACGGCAAGACGCTGGTGGTGGCCAACAACTACAACGATTCCGTCAGCGTGATCGACACGGCCACCGGCACGGTGCGCTACGAGCACGACCTGCGCCCCTTCTTTGCCAACAACGAGGGCGCCAACGGCGCCGCCGGCGGAACGTTTCCGTTCGCGGTGGTCGTGAAGGGGAATGCCGTCGCTTACGTGTCGTCGGATCGCGACCGGCAGGTCGTGGCCGTCGACATCAGCGCGCCCACCGCCGGGCACTTGATCAAGCGCATCCCGCTGGACGGAAACCCGCTGGGGATGGCCCTGGACGCGTCCGGCGCGCACCTGTTCGTGGCCCAGGACAACGCCGACCAGGTGGCCGTGATCGACACCGCCAGCAACGACGTCATCGCCAAGATCGACGCCCGCGGTCCAGCCGGCCTGCTGCCGGGCTCGCGCGACGGCGACGATGACCGCGACGATCACCCCGGCCGCCGGTTCACGGGCGCGGCGACCTTCTCGGTCACGCTGGCGCCCGACGGACGGACGCTGTACGCGGTGAACGCCGGCTCGAACTCGATCGCGGTCATCCCGCTGCACGGCGAGGGTGCCTACCGGGTGGCGGGGCTCATCCCGACCGCCTACGAGCCCCACGACCTCACCTTCAGCCAGGACGGCCGCACGATGTACATCGTCAACGGCAAGAGCGTGACCGGCCCCGACCCCGGCCATCTGGCCAGCCAGACGGCCGCCATCACGTACTTCATGTACCCGGGCGGCAACGCGCTGGCCTCGGCCCTGGCCAAGGGCAGCAACCAGTACCAGTTCCAGCTGGAACGCGCCTCGCTGGTGACGGCGCCCGTGCCGGATCGCAGGGAGCTGGACCGACTGACCGAGAAGGTGGCCGCCAACAACTTCTACATGGGCGGCGTCACCGAGCACGATCGCCGCACGGCCGAGTTCCTGCACCGGCACATCAAGCACGTCATCTACATCGTGAAAGAGAACCGCACCTTCGATCAGATCCTGGGCGACCTCACGAACGGCGCCAACGCCGACGAGTCGCTGGTCCAGTTCGACAAGACCATCACGCCGAACTTCCACGACCTGGCCAGCAACTTCGTCACGCTGGACAACTTCACCGACCCCGGCGACGGCAGCATGGACGGTTGGTCCTGGAGCCTCCAGGGCCGGGTCACGAACACCGAGACCATCACGCAGCAGATCAACTACGCCTACGTGAACCGCGGCCTGTCGTACGAGTCCGAGGGGACGAACCGCAACGTGCCGGTGAACTTCGCGTCGGTGGCCGAGCGGGACCGGGCGGCCGGTCCTGAGGGCACGACCACCTATTCCGCGGCCACGGCGGCGCTGCCGGGCGGCACCGACAACGTGCTGGCCGGCAGCGGCAACCACGCCTCGTCCGACGCGCCCACGGTCGAGCAGGGCGGCTACATCTTCGACGCCGTTCTGCGGGCCGGCGGCACCGTCCGGAACTACGGGTTCCTGGTGAACAACATCGGCAGCATCGGAACAGCGGCAGCGCCCGTCACCGATCCACACGCAGCCGGCATCGTGCAGGTGAGATCGCTGGCGCCCTCGCTGGCTTCGCGGACCGACGTCTACTTCCGTGGCTACGACAACAACTACCCGGACGTCTGGCGTTTCAACGAATGGAAGCGCGAGTTCGATCGGTTCGTCGCCAGCGGCAAGCTGCCGAGCCTCGAGATGGTGCGCTTCAGCCACGACCACATGGGGAACTTCGCGACCGCGCTGGGCGGCATCAACACGCCAGAGACGCAGCAGGCCGACAACGATCTGGCGGTCGCCAAGTTGATCCAGGCCGTGGCCCACAGCCCGTACGCCGCCGACACCCTGATCGTCGTGACAGAGGACGACTGCCAGGACGGCCCCGATCACGTCGACTCGCACCGCGCGACCGCTTATGTCGTCGGTCCGTACGTCAAGCAGGGCGCGGTCGTCAGCACGCACTACGGGCAGGTCAACGTGCTGCGCACGATCGAGGACATCTTCGGGGCGAAGCACCTCAACTTGAACACCGCCTTTCAGCCCCCCATGTCCGACGTGTTCGACACCCATTCGTCGGGCACCTGGACGTACACCGCGCAGGCCTCGACGGTGCTGGCCGGCACGGCGCTGGCGCGCGCGGGGCATGGCCTGGGCGTCAAGTACGTGGGGGGGCCGGTCGTCAGGCCCAAGCACGGCGCGAAGTACTGGGCCAAGGTCACCGCGGGCTTCGACTTCTCCGACGCCGACCGCGTCCCACCCGGCCGATTCAATCGCGTCCTTTGGCGCGGACTCAAGGGCGGAAGGCCGTACCCGGTGAGCCTGACGAACGCGCCACGTGTGGTGGAGCGCGACGAAGACTGAACGGGGAGCACAGGGGAGGGAGCAGAGGGGAGGGAGCAGAGGGAGCGCGGCCGGCGCCTCTGACGAATACCGTCGGGGGCGCCGGCGGGCGACGGTCCGGCGCGCCGCTGGCCAGCTGTGTCGAGTCCGGCGCCGGGTGCGCCGTTCACTGCATCTCGATCACCATCAGCTCCAGCGGCTTTGCCGTGGAAGCGTTGACGTCGCCGTGCAGCTCACCGGCGGATTGATCTCCTCGCCATCTTCAAGTACGCCACGAGCGAGGGGTGGCTGCCCGCGGCGTCGACGGTGACCCAGCTGTCGTTCGGGGTCGAGGTCTGCTCGACCGATGGCAAGGACGCGACGTGGACGGTCGACGACTACACGCTGGTCGCTAAATGACGCCCCGAACGCGCGGCCGGGCGATGAGGGACTGAAGCGGCCACAGATCTGCGTCATTCGGTCGATGGATCACCGGGTGGTCCGTACGTCTGTTCGCCATGGCCGTGACGGTGGGGGTCGCTGGAGCGGCCTGGGCGCAAGCTCAACCGCAGCCCGGTCGCTTCGCCGTCGATAGGTTCGAGCCGGCCGGCGCCGGCAGCGACTGGTTCACGCTGGAGTCGCTCGACTTTCGCGGACACCTGCGCTTCGGCGCCAACGTGACCGGGCGAATGGGCGAACCGGCCGCTGGTGATCTTCGATCAGTCGGGCAACGAAGTGGCGCCGCTGGTGCGCAACCAGGTCGTGGCGCACGCCGGGGTCGGGCTGGTGCTGTGGGAGCGGGCCCGGCTGGACGCGAACTTCCCGGTGGCGCTGCTTGCAGAGCGGCGACGGCGGGATCGTGGCGGGCCAAACCTACGCGCCGCCGCCGGGGCGTCCGGCGATCGGCGATCTGCGGCTGGGAATGGACCTTCGTCTGTTCGGGCGCGCCCACGATCGCCGTCACGGCGGCGGCAGGCATCCAGGTGTTCGCGGCCACCGGAAACGTCGACGGGTACACCAGCGACGGCCACACCCGCTTTTGGCCGCGCCTGTCGATCGCGGGCGAGCGGGGCGTCTTCGCCTGGGCGGCGCGCGCCGGCTATCAGGCCCGGCCCAGCGGCGGCCTGGCGCCCGGCGACGAGGTGACGCGGCGGGCTGGCGGTGGGCTGGCGCGTCTGGCCGACGGTGCTGCTGGGGACGGAGTTGACGGCCAGCAGCAGGCGGTCGGCGTTCGGCAAGGCCGTCACGACGCCGGCGGAGCTTCTGTTCGGCGGTCACGTTGCCGTCGCGCCCGACTGGCAGATCGGGGTGGGCGTCGCCCCCGGCCTCACAGAGGGCGCCGGTTCTCCCACCGTTCGTCTGCTCGCCTCCGTCGGCTACTGGCCGGCCATCGTGGAGAAGAGCCCGGGTCGGCCGGTCGCCGTCGCGCGCGCGCCCGAGCGCCCGCGACCCGCACCGGCGCCGAAGCGGCCGGTCGCACCGGCGCCCGCACCGCCACCGCCTCCGCCTCCGCCGCCCGACGCGGACGGCGACGGCATCCTGGATGCCGATGACGCGTGTCCCGAAGGAAGCGGGCGTCGCGTCGCCGGATCCGCAGAAGAACGGCTGCCCGCTCCCCAAGGATCGCGACGGCGACGGAATCGTCGACGCCGAAGACGCGTGTCCGGATGCCGCCGGTCCGACAAACACCGACCCCGCCCGCAACGGTTGCCCCGTCGTCCGGATCGAAGGCGGTCAGATCCGGATCCGCGAGCAAATCCAGTTCAAGACCGCCAGCGCGTCAATTCGCAAACAGAGCAATTACATCCTCGAGGCGGTGGTCAAGGTCCTGCGCGAACATGACGACATAACGAAGGTACGGATCGAGGGACACACCGACACGCGCGGCAAGCCCGCGGCGAACAAGTCCCTCAGCAAGCGGAGAGCCGCTTCTGTGGTCAAATGGCTGGTCAAGCACGGGATCAAGAAGGCTCGACTCTCGAGCGAGGGCTTCGGGCAGGAGCGCCCGATCGCGACCAACCTGACCGACGACGGCCGCCAGCAGAACCGGCGGGTCGAGTTTCACATCGTCGAAGGTCCGGGCGCGGAGCCCTAGCCGCCGCCGTCGCGCTGGCCGCGGCGCTCGCCGCCGGGCGGGCGCGACGCGGCGGCGCTGCGCTATCAGGTCAACCAGAACGGCGACTTCACGCTGATCGGCAACACCTTGGGCTACGACTGCGGCGCGGGCGTGCCCGCGCCCGGTGGTCGGCACCGTCGGCGCGATGTGGCACGAACACCAGCGACACAGCGCCTGACGTCTTCTGGCAATCCCAGGATCCAAGCGCGGCGGTCGCGAACACGTCGCTGGCCGTCGACCGACGCGCGCAGCACGGCCATGCTGGTCTTGCCCGCCGGCGCCGTGATCACCTACGCGCGCCTCTACTGGAGCGCGTCGCTGGCCGGCGCCGCCGATACCACCGTGACGCTGGACCGCGTCGGCACCGACGCCTTCTCGCAGGCGATCACCGCCGACGCCTCGTTCACCGCCACTTCTGCGACCCCGCAGACCTATTACCAGTCGACGGCCGACGTCACGGCGCTGGTGCAGGCGCACGGCGTCGGGCGCCTATCGGGTGAGCGGCGTGGACGCGACGCCGTTCCCGAACCTCAACAACGACACCATCTATGCCGCCTGGACGATGGTGGTCTTCTATCAGCCTGGCCGGGCGCCCCGCCTCGCAACCTGGCGATCTTCGACGGGCTGGACCTGATCAATTCGACCGGGCCGTCGGTGACGGTGGCGCTGTCGGGCTTCCTGGTCCCCAACGCCGGCTTCGACGCCAAGCTGGGCGTCGTGACGTACGAGGGCGACGACTCGCTGACCGGCGACTCGCTGTCGTTCAACGGCGTCAAGCTGTCGGACGCGCTGAACCCGCAGGACAACTTCTTCAACGGCACGCACTCGTGGCTGGGCGCCGCCGTCTCGAACGCCGGCGATCTGCCGCAGTTGACCGGCGCCGCCCGCAGCGTCAGCGGCCTGGACCTGGACGTCGTCGACGTGACGGCGCGCGTGACCCGCGGCGACACCAGCGCGACGATCACGGCCTCGACGAATCAGGACTTCTATCTGCTGGGCGCGTTCGTCACGTCGATCTCGACGTACAAGCCGGACTTCAGCGGGGCGACCAAGACGGTGACCGACCTGACCACCCACCCGGGCGGGGCGGTTCTGCCGGGCGACGTCATCGAGTACACGATCAGCGCCACCAACACGGGCAACGACGGCGCCACCAACGTGGTGCTGAACGACGTCGTCCCGAACGGCCTGACGTTCTTGCCGGGATCGATCCGCATCACGGCGGGCGCCAACAGCGGCACCAAGACCGACGCGGCAACGACGACCAGGGCGAGTACGTCGGCGGCGTCGCGCACCGTGCGGGTGCGGCTGGGGACGGGCGCGACGAGCAGCGCGGGCGGAACGATGGCCATCGGCGCGACGACGACCGTCGCGTTCCGGGCGACCGATCAACTCCAGCGTGAACGGCCTCATCAACAACCAGGCCATCGTGACCGCGTCCGGGCAGGCGGGGGCGCCGCCGGCGGACTACGTCTCCGACGGAAACGGCAGCGCGTCCGGCGCGCCGCCCACGACCGGTGGTCGTCGATGGGTGCGCCACGCAACAGCAACTGCTCGGGGGCGACGCCGCTGTGCATGACGTCGGTCTCGCCCCACGTCTGCGTCGGCTGCCTGGCGGCGTCGGATTGCAGCGGCGCCAAGCCGACCTGCGACGCGACCACGCACGCCTGCCGGGCCTGCGCGGCCGACGCGGACTGCCCGGCGGGCGCGCCGGCCTGCCAGCCGAACGGCGCCTGCGGGACCTGCTCGGCGACGAACGCCAGCCTGTGCGGCGGCGCGACGCCGGTGTGCAACACGGCGACCGCTCAGTGCGTGGCGTGCGTGAACGACAGCACGTGCGCCGCGCCGGTTCCGGTCTGCAACGTCGCGTCCCACGCGTGCGTGGGGTGTCTGACGAACGCCGATTGCGGGGGCGCGACGCCGGTGTGCGATCCCGCGCTGCAGATCTGCCGAGGCTGCAGCGGCGACAACGAATGCGGCGGCGCGACGCCGGCCTGCCAGCCCAGCGGCGCCTGCGGCGTCTGCTCGGTCGTCGAACGCCGATCCTGTGCGGCGGCGCGACGCCCGTCTGCAACCCGCCCACCGGGACCTGCGTGGGGTGCGTGACCGCGGCGCAGTGCGCAGGGACGACGCCCGCCTGCGACGCCGGCACGCACACCTGCCGCGGCTGCGCCGGCGACGGCGAGTGCGGCGGATCAACGCCGGCGTGCCAGTCCGAGCGGCGCCTGCGGAACCTGCTCGGCCAGCAACGCCAGCCAGTGCACGCGGCGCGACGCCGGTCTGCAATCCGGCGACGGCGACGCTGTGTCGGGTGCCTCAGCGCGGCCCAGTGCGGGGGCACGGCGCCCGCGTGCGACGGCACGACGCACACCTGCCACGGCTGCGTCGCCGACGCCGACTGCGGCGGCGCGACACCCGCCTGCCAGTCGAACGGCGCGTGCGGCGCCTGCTCGGCGACGAACGCGGCCAGGTGCACGGGCGCGACCCCGGTCTGCAACACGGCGGCCGGGACCTGCGTCGGCTGCCTGACCAGCGCGCAGTGCGCGGGCGCGACCCCGACCTGCGACCCTGGCACGCACGCCTGCCGCGGCTGCGCGGGCGACGGCGAGTGCGGCGGCGCGACGCCCGCCTGCCAGCCCGGCGGCGCGTGTGGCGCTTGCTCGGCCACCAACGCCACGACGTGCACCGGCGCGACGCCCGTGTGCAACCCGGCGACGGGGACCTGCGTCGGCTGCGTCGTCGCCGCGCAGTGCGGAGGCACGACGCCGGCCTGCGACGCGACGACGCACACCTGCCGGGCGTGCGGCGGCGACGCAGACTGCGGCGGCGCGACGCCGGCCTGCCAGCCGAGCGGCGCCTGCGGCACGTGCTCGGCCGCGAACAAGACGATGTGCACCGGCGCGACGGCGGTGTGCGACGTCAGCGTCGGCCAGTGCGTCGGCTGCGTCGCGAGCTCCGACTGCACGGCGCGCCGCGCCCGATCTGCGACGGCACGGCACACGTGTGCCGTACCTGCAGCCGCGACGCCGAGTGCCCGTCGCAGACGCCCGTCTGCACGGCGGCCGGGACCTGCGCCGCCTGCGCGCCCGGAAAGACGGGCGCCTGCCCGGCGACCCAGCCAGTCTGCGACGGCGCGACCTCGACCTGCCGTGCCTGCGCGGGCAGCAGCGAGTGTGGCGCCGCCACGCCGCTGTGCCTGCCCAGCGGCGGCCTGCGGCGTCTGCACGGCCAGCCGACACCTCGCGCTGCCCGACCTTCCGCCCGCTGTGCGACACCAGGTCGGGCGGCGGTGTGTGCGTCGGCTGCCTGGGCGACGCCGACTGCGGCGGCGTCACGCCGAGCTGCAGCCCCACGACGCATGTGTGCGTGCCGTGCGTGGCCGACGGCGCGCCCAGTTGCCCGGATCCGAAGCGCCCGGTCTGCCAGACCACCGGCGCCCTGGCCGGCGCGTGCACGGAATGCAGCGCCCGCGAATCGCCGCCCTGTGCGGCGGCGCCAAGCCGCAGTGTCTGGCGGACACCGGCCTTTGCGGTTGCGCCGACGACAGCGCCTGCGGCGGCACGAGCTCTGGCCTGATCTGCAGCGGCGCCGAACGGCATCTGCCAGCCGGGCTGCGGCACGTCGCCGCGCAACGGGTGTCCCGCCGGACAGACCTGCGGCGTTCAGACGGCCGGCGCCGGCGTTTGCATCGCGCCGACCGGCTGCGCGAAGGACGCCGACTGCGGCGATCCGCTGCCCCGCTGCGACGTCACCGGCGGCGGCCAGCTGCGTGCAGTGCTTGATGACGGCGGATTGCGCGGGCGGACTGGTGTGCGATCCCGGAACCCACACCTGCCTCGAATGCACGCCGGCTGCGGCGGGCGCTTGCAGCGCCGGGCTGGCCGGCGCGAGCTGCTTGCCGGGCGGCCAATGCGGCTGCACGCAGGACGCCGATTGTGGCAGCGCCACCTCCGGACGGGTGTGCGACGTGTCCTTGCGCCGCTGTGTGCCGGGCTGCCGGGGCGGCGCCGCGACGACCGGCAGCAACGGCTGCCCGGTCTCCGAGGTCTGCTCGTCGACGACGGTCGCGATCGGGGTCTGCCACGTCGTCGCTCCGCCCGCCGATGGCGGTGCCGTCGAGGTCACCCGACAGACGGCGGCTCGCCGACGGTCACCCGACCGACGGCGGCACCGGCAACGATTCGGGCGCAGGGGGCCGGCCGGACGGCGGGTCGTCGTCGGGCGCGGGCGGCAGTGGCCGGCAGCGGAGCGAGCAGCACGGCAGCGGCGCGGACAGTGGCAGCGGCAGGCGGCAGCGGACAGCGGCAGCGGCGCGAGCAGCGGCAGCGGCGCCGGGCGGTGGCGCGGACGCCGGCCCGTCCAACATCGGCGCCTGGAACTACGTGGCCGGCGGCGGTTGCCGCTGCGATCTGAACGGCGGCGGTCCGGCAGCTTCACTGGGCGGCATTCCTCATCGCGCTCGGTTCCATGGTCCGGCGGCGGCGCCCTGGACGCCGCCGGCTCTAGCGCTCCTCTTCGCGCTCGTTCTACGTCCGGCCATGGAGATCGCCCGGCGCCCCGCTTGTCGGGGTAGGCTCGCCGGCGACATGACCACCGCGGCCAATCTGTTCGTCAACATCGACGTCCCCGACGTCGAGCGCGCGGTCGCCTTTTACACGTCCGCGTTCGGCCTGCGCGTCGGCCGCCGCTTTGGCCCGACGGTCGTCGAGCTGTCCGGCGCAGCGGTCCCCATTTACCTGCTGCAAAAGGCGCCCGCCACCCCGACCTTCGCGGGCGCGGCCAGCACCCGCGACTACGCCCGCCACTGGACCCCCGTCCACCTCGATCTCGCCGTCGAAGACCTCGATTCCGCCCTGTCCCGCGCGGCGGCTGCCGGCGCCACCGCCGAGAGCGAGATCCTGACCTATCCGTGGGGCCGCATCGCCTACCTGTCGGATCCATTCGGCCACGGCTTTTGCCTGCTGCAGCTCGACCCGGCCGGTTACGAGGCGCTCGCCACGTCGTGAAGACGACGGGCTTTCGGGCGATCCTTTTCCGGTACCCGGGCCGGGGCGGATGGACCTTTGCTCGGCGCAAAGCTGGCGCCGGAAGTTCATGGTCAGCGTGCGGCGGCTCGGCGACCTGCCGCGATCGTCCGCGCGATGGACTGCGCATCCAGGCGGATCTGGTTCAACATCCCGCGCGTCGAGATCCGAAACCCGCAAAGGTGCAGCCCCGGACGGGGGACCACCGCGCTGTCGGGACGCAGGCCGGTCGGACCACAGACGTCCGCCAGCGCGCCCAGCGTGTCGCCCAGGCCGGGGCGTGTAGCCCGGTCGCGGCCACCACCGCGTCGAACGCCTCTTCACGGCCGTCGTCGAACCGGACGCCGTCGGCCGTGAAGCGCTCGACGCCGGGGCGCACGGCGATGCGGCCGGCGCGGATCTGCGCGATCGTCCCCGAGTCGATGAGCGGCACCCGGCCGTGACGATCGACCTGGGTCAGCGCCCCGTAGGGCAGCCGCCGCAGGCCCAGCGCTTCGACGTTCCCCATGCTGAGGCGGATGATCGGCCGCCCCAACAGGTCCCCGAGCCACGACGGGAGCGCGCGCAGCAGGGCACCAACGGCGAGGATCGGAATCCCGAACGCCTCGCGCGGGATCACGTTCACCGCCCCGCGTACCGAAATGGCGGGGGTCGCGCCATGCTCCAGCAGATCGAACGCGATCTCACCGCCGGAGTTTCCGATGCCGATCACCAGGACCCGGCGCCCGCGCCAGGGGTCGCCGCTCCGATAGGCGGCGCTGTGGAGCAGCTCGCCCCCATACTGGTCGCGCTCCGGCCAGTCGGGCAGCCGGGGGACGCGCGCGAGCCCGGTCGCGAGCACGACGTCGCGGCAAAGGTACCGGGCGCGCGACGTCTGAACGCTCCACCGGTCGCCGGCCTCATCCGGGCTGTCTTGCGGGACGCCGGCGATCGCCGTGACCGGCTCGCCCAGGGATGGGCGCAACCCGACGGCGCTCACGTACCGTTCGAGGTAGTCGATGACCTCGTCGCGCGACGGGTAGCGCGCAGCCGCGCGCGGGTACCGAACGAAGGGCAGCGCCGACATCCCCTTCGGCGTGTGCAGGTGAAGCCGATCGTAGTGCCGCCGCCAGCTGGAGGCGACGGTCGGCGCGGCTTCGAGGAGAACGTGCTCGATCCCGCTGCGGGCGAGGCAGGCCGCCGTCCCCAGACCGGCCGGTCCGGCGCCGACGATGATGACGGGCGTTCTCACCTCCGCGGTCTGCGGTTCCGCCATGGCGGCATCCTACGCCTCACCTGCCCGGGGGTGTTTCTGGCCGGACTCTTGCTGTGGATCCTTGGACGGACGCCGGACCGTGGGATTATCGATGCAAATGTCACCGTCTCGGGACACCGATTCGATGACCACCTGGGCGCTGCCGCCGGAAGAGGTGCTGGCGCGCCTCGAGACCCGGCCGGCTGGGCTAGACAGCATCGAACAGGTCCGTCGGTTCGGCAGGACGGGCCCCAACCGCCTCCCGGACAAACCAGCACGCTCGGCCTGGGCCGTCCTGCTGGCGCAGCTGAAGGGATTCCTCAACCTGTTGTTGCTGGTCGCCGCGGTGCTGGCCTGGGCCGTGGGCGACCTCAAGGACGCGCTCATGATCGGCGCGGTCACCGTTTTCAACGCGGTCCTCGGGTTCGTGCAGGAGCATCGTGCGGAACGCGCCCTCTCGGCCCTCAAGCACATGGTCGCGTTTCGCGCGCGCGTGCGCCGCGACGGTCGGGTCGTGGAGGTCGCCGCCGAGAGTCTGGTCCCGGGTGACATCGTGCTGCTCGAGGCGGGGGACCGCGTGCCGGCGGACGGGCGGTTTTTCCTGACCCAGTCCTTCGAGGTGGACGAGTCCGGGCTCACGGGCGAGTCGCTCCCCGTGCGAAAGCGGGCCGAATCGACCTTGCCGCCGGCGACCGCCCTGGCCGAACGGACGAATGTCGCCTTCATGAACTCCGTCGTGACGCGCGGCAGGGCAGAGATGGTGGTCTCCGCCACCGGCCGATCGACCGAGATGGGGCGCATTGCCAGCATGCTGGAGGCGACGGAAACGGCGCCCACGCCGCTGCAGGTCCAGCTTCATCACCTGGCCAAGCGGCTGGCGCTCATCGCGGTCATCGTCGTGGCGGCGATCTCGGGGGTCGAGCTCCTGCGCGGCGACTCACTGGCGCAGATGGCCATCGAAGCGGTCGCGCTGGCGGTGGCGGCGGTTCCCGAAGGCCTTCCAGCCGTCGTGACGGTGACGCTGGCGCTCGGCCTGCAGCGGATGGCGCGCCACCGCGCCATCGTGAAGCGCCTGGCGGCCGTCGAGACGCTCGGGTGCACGAGCGTGATCTGCTCCGACAAGACGGGGACATTGACGATGAACCAGATGACCGTTCGCGGCCTCTGGTTCGCGGGACAGCGGTACATGGTCTCGGGCCAGGGCTATCGGCCCGACGGGGCGATAGCGGCTGAGGCGGCCTCTCAGGCGCCGGTCGACCTCGCGCCGCTGCTTGGGCCCCTCGTTCTTTGCAACGACAGCACCGTCACGGACGGGGTGTTGGTCGGCGACCCGACGGAAGGGGCGCTGGTGACGCTCGCCGAAAAGGCGCAGGTGGCGGTCGACCCCCTGCGGGCGGCATTCCCGCGCGTCGCGGAGGTGCCCTTCGATTCGGCTCGCAGGTACATGGCCACGTTCCATCGCGCCGGGGACGTGGTGCGCCTCTTCGTGAAGGGCGCTCCCGGGGTGTTGCTGGAGCAAAGCCGCACGATCCTGACGCCGGAGGGGGCACGGGTGCTGGGTGATGAGCCACGGCAGGCCATCACGGACGAAAACGATCGACTGGCGGCCGGCGGGCTGCGCGTCCTGGCGGTGGCCATGCGCGAGCTGCCTGCCTCGGGCTTCGATCCGAATCGGGAGCTGACCGGGCTCGTCACGGAGCTCACGTTCCTGGGTCTGGTCGGGATGATGGATCCACCGCGCGCCGAGGCCCGCGATGCCATCGAGCTCTGCAAGAGCGCCGGGATCGCGGTCAAGATGATCACCGGCGATCAGCGTGCCACCGCGGCGGCCATCGGGCGGGCTTTGGGCCTGGAAGGGGGCGCCGTCACGGGCGCCGAGCTCGATCGAATGGATGATGCAAAGCTCGCCGCCGAGCTGCCGAACATCGCTGTGTTCGCGCGCGTGGCGCCCGAGCACAAGGTTCGTATCGTCGCGGCCCTGCAAGCGCGGCGGCACGTCGTCGCGATGACCGGCGACGGCGTCAACGACGCCCCCGCGCTGCGGAAGGCCGACATCGGCGTCGCCATGGGCGCCGGGACAGAGGTCGCCAAGGAGGCCGCCAGCATGGTGTTGACGGACAACAACTTCGCGACCATCGTCCGCGCCGTGCGTGAAGGCCGCACGATCTACGACAACATCGTCAAGTTCGTGCGGTTTCAGCTGTCGACGAACATGGGCGCGTTGCTGACCGTCTTCGTGGCGCCGTTCCTGGGGCTGGAGTCACCGCTGGGGGCCGCGCAGATCCTGTGGGTGGCCATGATCTCCGACGGGCCACCCGCCATTGCGCTGGGGGTCGACTCGCCGCGCCCGGGCATCATGAGCGAACCGCCTCGGGATCCAGGCGCGCGGATCCTGACCGGCGGGAGGCTGCTGCTCCTGCTGTTCCATGGCGCGATCATGGCCGCGGGCACACTGGCTGTTTTGCATGTCGACGGCGCCGGCGAATCCCCGGCCCATGCCTCGACACTGGCGTTCACGACCTTCGTGCTGTTCCAGGTCTTCAACGTCCTCAACGTGCGCGCCGCGAACGGCACCGCGCTGAACCGCCAATTGGCGACCAACGGGCGGCTGTGGGGGACACTCGCCATCGTCGTCGCGCTGCAGGTGGCGGTCGTTTACTGGTCACCGGTCCAGCGGCTGTTCGGCGCGGTGGCCCTGGGCCCGGGCGACTGGGCGGTCTGCGTGGGCGTCGCGTCGACCGTGTTCATCGCCGAGGAGCTCCGCAAGCTCGCGCTGCGCGGGCGGCGCCCGGTTGCACTGATTGCCGAGCATTGGTGCTAGAACATCGGCGTGGCGCGGAAACGACGCCGCCGGCGGGCGGGCAAGAGCAGCGGTGGAGCTCTCAGCTCGCTGCGTGGTGGTTTTCGCTCGGTGGCCCAGGGTGTCGCCGGCAAGGGTCCTGCCCGGCCGGCATCGCGCGGCCGTCGTTTGATGGGCAACATCGTGACCGTGCTGCTGCTGGGCGTGGCGGTGGCGCTGTTGCTGCGGCGATTCGGCCTCCCCCGGCATTGACGCTCGCGTGACCATCGCCGCCGCACCCGGCCCTTCGCGAACGGTCCATCACGCCGACGCGCTGGCGTGGCTGCGTGACGCCGGCAGGCTGCCGGGCGCCAGCGTCGTGACGTCGCTGCCGGACATCTCCGAGCTGCCGGGACTGGGGCTCGATGGCTGGCGGCGCTGGTTCGAGGAGGCGGCGGCGCGGGTCCTCGAGTCCGTGCCCGACGAGGGCGCAGCGATCTTCTTCCAGAGCGACGTCCGCCACGCCGGCCTGTGGGTCGACAAGGGGGCGATGGTCGCGCGAGCCGCCGAGCGGGCGGGGATGGGCGCCCTCTTCCACAAGATTGTCTGCCGGAAACCGCCCGGCACGCTGACGCACGGTCGCGCCAGCTACTCGCACCTGCTCGGCTTCGCGCGCGCGCTGCGGCCGACCCTCCGGTGCGTCACGCCCGACGTGCTGCCCGACGGCGGGTTCCAGCCGGGCGCCAAGTCGATGGGGGTCCTGGCTTGCCTGGACGCCTGCCGCTTCGTCATGAATGAGACCCCCACCCGCACGATCGTCGATCCCTTCTGCGGGTGGGGCACGGTCCTCGCGGTCGCCAACGCGCTGGGGCTGGACGCGGTCGGCGTCGACCTGTCAGCGCGGATGTGCAAGCGCGCCCGCCGGCTGACCGTCGCGCTTACGGCAGGCGGACCGTCGTCAGCGAATACGGCGCCACCGTGACGGTGAAGCTGGATCCCCGCACGCGCGCCCGGCTGCGCGCAATCGACGTGCTCCCCTTGCCGTAGCGGTACACGTCGGCCCAGCCGTGGGCGGAGGCGTCCGCCAGCCGGACGTTCACGCTGTAGCTCAGGCTGGGATCCTTGTTGACCAGCATGACGCCGATGGTGCCATCCGCCCTGCGGACGGCGTGGACCGCCACCAGCGCGTTCGACGACGTGGTCGAAAGGATCGCGTCCTCGGCGTCATGCCCGAGGACCGAGAGCATTTGAACCCCGAAATAGGCAGGGAAGGGCGTGTTGGCGGGCGGTTCCACCGCGCCAGCCGTGCTGGTCATTCCCGACGAGAAGATCCCGTAGTCGCCGAAGCTGTATTCGCCGTACAGCGCCGGGTCGGCGTTCCCGTCGAACGGCGAGTTGTGGATGGCCCACCAGTCGACGTTGGCGACGCCGTTTTCGAACCAGGTCATCATCGCGTCGGCCAGGTAGAGCGCGTTCACCAGGCCGGTGGTCTGCTTTCCGGGGTTGTACGAGACCGAGTTGGTCTCGGTGACCATGATCTGGACGGCCGCGGCGTGGCTGCCGCAGTGCTGGGCCAGCAGCGACTTCAGCGTCGCGACCATGTTGGGAATGCTGGGCGTGTAACTCACGCTGGTGCTCTCCCCCTGCTGGGGCGACATCAACAGGGCCGCGTCCGATTCTCCGGTCGGGCCCTGCGGATACCAGTGGACGATGACGAAGTCGACGGCGCTGCACGCGATGGGCAGGACGGTGTCGTTCCAGGGCTGCGGCGACGTCGGGCTGGTCTGGCCGTCCGGCCAGTTGCCCGGCGCGGTCAGCACGGCGCCGACCCGAATGGATGGGTCGACCGCCTTCATGGCCGCGCTGTAGGCCACCACGCCCTGCGCGTAGGTCGTCGGGTCGTGGGCCTGGTGATTGACCTCCCAGGTCGCCCCGTAGGTCCCGTCGCCGTACAGCTCATTACCGACTTCCCAGTAGCGAATGCCGTACTTGTGCCCCTTGGGGCTTGCGCCCGGGTAGGTGGGAACCGGCCCGTTGTAGTGATGCCCGCCGCGATTGGCGTAGCGGACCCAGTCCGCGGCCTCCTGCGCGGTTCCCGAGCCGTAGTTGACGGTGATCATCGCGTGCGAGCCGGTCGCGGCGACGACGCCCATATAGGCATCGAAGTTGGATTCAGGCGCCGTTCCCCCCTGCGCGGGATCGTCGGGCGAATTCGACAGCCAGTGGTAGTTGTCGGAGGTCGAGCCGCCCGGGTACCGGAGCGTCTGGGCGCCGGTCGACTCCAGCAGCGCGGGCGTCTCGGGGTCGACGAGGTGACCGTCCCAGGCCGCGCTGTTGAGACCGACCGCGATGGGCGAGAAGCGGCCGCTGCAGCCGTTGCCGCTCACCGTGGCGGAGCTTGGCGTTCCACCGGCCGGCGTGTCGACCGCCACCCGGCTCGACGACTCGACAGCCACTGTGTTCGCCGTTACGTCATTCGAGCCTGGCGCGCCTTCACAGCCGAGCGCCATGGCTCCCCCGAACACAACGATCGCCGCCGCAGACAGATTTCTCAGGCCCATGTTCTCCACCTCGGGAGAACAACGCCTCCGACCGAGATTCTTTCGGCTGAGCTTCGAGCCCGCGTCGCTTTTGTACGACTTCTGCAGGCCTGCTAGACGGCGACGCGCTTCCAGGCCCCGCGGCGGAAGAGGACCGACGAGACGATCGCCATGGTGGAGAAGCCGACCAGAACAGCGATGAACACGCCCTTTGGGGCCGAGGCCCAGCGGCTTGGCGAGCAGCCACGCGACCGGCAGCTCGAGGAGCCAGAAGCAAAACAGGTTGATGAGCGTGGGCGTGCGGGTGTCGCCGGCTCCGTTGAACGACTGGGTCACGACCATGCCGAACGCGTAGAACAGGAAGCCGGCGCTGATGATTCGCAGCGCGTTGGTCCCGTAGCCGACGATCACCGGATCGGCGTTGAACGCCCGCACGATGACGCCGCCAAACGCGACGAAGACCAGGCCGGCGCTCCCCAGAAGCACCAGGTTGTAGAGCGACGCGCGCCAGACCGCCTGTTCGGCGCGGTCCGGGCGGCCGGCGCCCAGGTTCTGGCCGACCAGCGTGGCCGCCGCGTTCGCCATTCCAAACGAGGGCATCAGCGCGAACATCACGATGCGCGTCGCGATGCCATAGCCGGCCACCGCGAGGCTGCCGAACCCCGCCACGACGACGGTCAAGCCCACCCAGCTGGTCGTCGCGATCAGGATCTGGAAGATGCCGGTGCCCGACAGCCGCAGGATCGTCGCTTGAACGGCGCGGTCGATGCCGAGGTGCTCGCGGCGAACCGCGAGGTGCCCGCGGCCGGCGGCCAGCGCGCGCAGTTGGTAGGCCACGCCGATGCCCCGGCCGATGGTCGTCGCGATCGCGGCGCCCGTCACGCCCAGCGCCGGGAACGGCCCCACCCCGAACACCAGCATCGGCCCAAGCACGATGTTGATGCCGTTGGCCAGCCACAGCGTCCGCATGGCAATCGCTGGATCTCCGGCGCCGCGAAACGCAGCGTTGATCATGAAGAGCAGGATGACGGTGACACTGCCGCCCAGCATGACGCGCGGGAAACGGCCGCCCAGCGCCACCACCTCGGGCGACGCACCCATGGCCGCCAGCAAGCGATGCCCAGCCAGCGCGCCCACGACCCCGACGATGACGGCCAGCCCCAGCCCGACGGCGATCGTTTGCACCACCGCGCGTGATGCGCCGTTCGGATCCTTTTCACCTATCCGCCGGGCCACGATCGCCGCGCCGCCGATCGATAACCCCATGGCGAACGAATAGACGATGATCAGCATCGACTCGGTCAGCACGACGGTGGCCGTGGCGGCCGCGCCCAGCTTGGACACCCAGAAGATGTCGGTGAGCGCAAAAAGCGACTCCATCAGCATCTCGGCGACCATCGGTATCGCCAGCAGCAAGATCGCGCGGCGCACGGGCAGAGTGGTGAAGTCGTGCCGTTTTCCGGCCAGGGCCTCGTGGATCAGCGCCCCCAGTCTCTGGCCCCAGCCGGCGCCTGCGCCCGTCGTCGTCGTCGTTGCGGTCCTCATGGTCATGTTCTCCTGCCGTGACGACGAAGCAGGAGCCTCGGGATCGACATCCGGCCCGAAAAGAGGCGGGACCGGCTCAGTATTGGCCCTTGATCACGAAGAACGACCCACGGATCGTGCCGGCCAGCTTCGATTTCTGCCGGGCGAACTTGAACCGCGACGCGAGCTCAGCGGGGACGTCCATGCCGTCGGCCAGCTTGAAGCCGACCGCCCGCTTGGTGGGACCGTCGATCGTGTACATGACGTTGATCGAGAGGCCGCTCTCGTAGAACACGTAGGCCATCCGGATGTTCTCGACCTGAAACCGCGTGGCCTCGAGCGGTCGGGACGCGATGACGATGCCCCGCTCTTCCTTGAGGATGCGGTGCACCCAGTCGATCGTCTCCTTGGCCTTGCTGGCAGGCTCCACCGTGAAGACGTGGTCGTACTTGTTCTTGAAGTAGCGAGCTTCGTTGGCCCTCAGGCCCGCCAGCGTGGCTGCAACGGGCGACGACTCCAGCCCCGCGATCGACACAGTGTTGAAATCCACGATCTGGCCCATGGCCGCCAACATCGCGTCGCGAGCGACGGCCTGTCAAGACCGGGCGCGCCTCAGGGGAGACGTGATCGTGGAAAGTCGTCGTGACCGCCGGGGCGCGCGTACCAGTAGAGCAGGGCGTCGGCGCCGATCATGGTGTCGGTCCAGTGCCAGATTTCCAGGTCGAAGCGCAACGAGCGCGTGAACGGGATCGGGTCCAGGATGTGGAAGCGGTTCATCGAGAAGAAGCCGCCGAATCCTTGGCCGGGCGCGCTGGTCTGGGCGTGGTAGGCGTGGGCGAACGGCTCGGGTGTCGACCAGGCGAACCCGAAGTAGTCCTCGGTGCCGGTGCCGAACAGGCTCGGAAACGTTTCGCCGTCGACGGAGATCTTTTCATCTCCTTCGCCCCACCAGGCGACCGACGGTGGGTTCTCGACGTCCAGCATCGTGCCAACCTGCAGGCCGGCTCCCTGGAGTGTCCCGATGTGCCAGTCGCTGAAAGGACGCGTCGCCAGCGCGGCCCGCGGGCGCCAGCCCGCGTGGAACAGCAGCGCGTCCGGCCCGAACGGACGCGCGTCCACGACCGCGCGCCCGCTGATGGCGAGGCCAGCTCCCTGGGTTCCGATCGTGACGATCGCGCGCTTGCCGAACGGCATGACGAACCGCGAGCTCAGCGTGCCGTCGGCGGCCACGCTCATGGGCAGTGACGCGTAGGGGGTCCATCCGCCGCCGGTGCCGAAGAACGCAACCAGGGGCGCCCGAACGGTCTCTTCGCCGTCGAACGCGATCGACAGCGTCGTCTCGGCCAGCCTGTCCGCCTTCCGTTCGGCGGTGACCAGGCGCAGCTCGCTGATCTGGCCGCCGCCCGCCGGCGCCGGGATGATCATTTCCACCGGGTGCGCGGGCGATACCGTGGTGGTCGGGATCTCGACGATGGCGCGGCCCTGGCGCGCCGCGAGCGCCGGCGCTCCGTCGCGGAGGACCGCCGCCACGCGTCCCAGCGTCCCGTTCGCCCGGGTCACTTCCGCCCTGTCGAAGGGGCGCACGCGCGCCGCCGCCGCCGCCGGGTACGTCCGGTATCCGATCTGGTAATAGAGCTTGGGCACCGGCCGCCCGCTGAACGGATCCAGCGCGACGATGCTGTCGACGGTGACCAGGCACCGGCTGCGATACGGAATCGGAAAGAAGAGGTTGTAGCCGCGTGCCGTGACGTGCGCGAGCGGCGCCACGAACGGCGCGATTTCTCCCCGCAAGAGGCTCTCGAACGGCGCCTCGACCACCGGGCGGCTGTCCCCGTCCAAGTAGATGCGCAGCGTGCCGGCGGGCGTGGCGCTCCAGATGCGGACGATGGCGCCCGGCCCGGTTGCGTCCAGAAGGACGTAGCGCTTGCTGCCGTCGGGCGCGGCTTCGACGCGCACCAGGTTCGGCTCGGCGTCGGTCACGAAGTCGTCGTTCGCGAACCAGCCATCGGGGTCGTCGCGCCGGCGTGATCGGCGGTCGGTGCTGGCCGCCTGGCCGGCGACGAACGGGGTGGCCGGCAGCCGCGCGAGGTGATCGAGATCGACCATCTCGTGCAGGAGCGTCAGGACGCTGATCTCCTCCGGGCTCGGCGTAGGCTCCGGACCGGGGGGCGGCACGGCGGCCAGCCCCGGGGCACGCGGCGCGGCTGCCGGCGGCGAGCCGGCCGGAACGCCCGCCCCGCAGGCACCCATCCGAACCAGCGCCGCGACGCCAGCCACGGCGACGACTCCGATGACGATCGCGCGGCGGCGCACGCCCGGCAGGGTAGATCGAATCGGGGTCAATCGGTCAACGGCTGGCGGCGTCTTGCCAGAGCCGCTGGCCCATGCGCACCTCCGCGCCCAGGCCGGGGACCAGCGCGCCGGTGGCGCCCGCCGGAGCGATGACGATGACTGTAGAGCCGAAGGTGAAGTGGCCGATCTCGGCCCCGCGCGCACAGGGCCGCCCCAACGCAAACGGCGCCGGCCGGACCCAGTCCGCGCGCGGGTAGCCCTCCAGCTCGATGCCGCCGACCACGCTGGCGCCCACCAGCACCAGCAGCAGGTCTGTCGTGCTCTCCGCGCCGCGGACGCGGACCACGGCTCGCTCGTTCCGCTCATAAACGGCAGCGATATGAGCCAGCGCGCGCTCGTTCTGGGGGAAAAAGCGCCCCGCCAGCCAGCGCACATCGACCAGGTGTCCGGTGACGGGCATGTGGACGCGGTGGTAGCCGCGCGGGCTCAGGAACAGGACCGCGTAGGCGCCGCCCGTGTAAGCCTGCACCGGCAACGGGTCGGGCGCCGCGCGGCGGTTGACGATCCGCGAGACAGAAAGAAGTCGTCCCTTGACCGGCAGGCGCGTGTCGGCGTCCAGCCGTCCCGCCGCGATCAACCTTCCGTCGACGGGCGCGGCAATGCCGTCGGGGTCGACGCGGCGCGCGCCGGGACGCAGGCGCCGCAGAAACAGCTCCTCCAGCGACCCGAACTGGCCAAGGTCGCTTGCCACGCAGTCGTCGAGCCGGATCTGATCGCGACGTACCCACGAGCGCATGACCGCCTGCACCAGCCAGCGCGGCCTGCGCGCGCGCGCCACCCGCCGCGCGATGCGGTTGATCAGCAGGTGCGGAAAAAAGCGATACGCGCGCAAGAAGGCGGCGCTGCGGAGAAGGCTCACAGGCAGCCGGGCTGGACGCAGGTGCAGGGCGGGGCGTCCGGCGGCGGATCGGTGCAGGTGAGGGGGGCGGCGGGCGTCAGCGTCACGTCGGCCACCGTTCCGCCTGGCGCGATCACGACGGTGGTCGACACCAGCTCGTACCCTTCGAGGGCGACGGCGAGCCGCAGGGTCCCCAGCGGCAGGCCGGTGAGGAAGTAGGAGCCCTTGCCGGCGTACGAACAGACGTGCCGGCCCGCGATCCCGACCTTGGCGCTGAGCGCCCGGCCGGTGCAACGGTCCATGATCACGCCGCCCAACATTCCGGCGCCGGCGCGCGGCGCGCAGCGACCGGTCAGGTCGTCGCAGAACTGATCGGTCGCGCAGCCGTCGGCGCTGCAGCGGGGCGGCCCAACGTCGGGGCGCCCAGCCTCTGCAGCGTCGCGGCCGCTGTCACGTGCCACCTGCGCGTCGCCGGACGCACGCCGATCGGTGGGCGCATCGTGCCCGACGGCGTCGCGGGGCGCGCTGCGATCGATCGACGCATCCAGCCTGCCGGCATCGTGCCGGCTGAAGAGCTCCTCGTTGGAAAGGGGGCGCATCCCGCAACCTCCGACGCCGGCCAGCGTGGCGGCGATCAGTGTCAGCCACGCGACGCGTTTGGTCCGGTGCGGTCGTCTCACCAGGGTTGATATGCCGCCGACCGCAAACATGGACATGACGAGGCTCAAAACGCGACCGCCACGCCCGTCGCCCCGGCGGCGGCCCCCCACGCCTGGCGGGCACCGTCGACACGCACCCACTGCGCCGCGTAGCGGAGGTCGACAAACGCCCGCCAGGCGGCGTGCAGGCGAACCTCGAGGCCGGCGCCCGCGGCGATCGAGGGCGCGAAGGGGTCGCCAGCGGTCGGGCCGTCGCCGCCGCGCCGCACCACCATCGCGCCGCCGGCCGCGGCGACGAGCGTCAGCTCCAGCTCGGCGCGCGGCGTCCAGCGCGGGCCCGCCTCCAGCCAGCCGGCGTAGCGGTCGAGCGTGTAACTGCCGGCCTGATCATGTTGCGAGCGGGCCAGCTCGGCGCGCGCGCCGGCGAACCAGGCGCCCAGGCGCCGCCGGTAGCGAAGGGCGATCCCCGGCTCCGCCCCGGGCAGGCCCAGCGGGGCCGCCGCCAGCGCGAAGGCCAAGCCCAGCGTCTGCGGCGGACCGGCCGCCGCTGCGACCGGTGAGCGGCCGGCGTCGAACCCGGCCACCAGCGTCGACACGACCTCCGGCGTGAAGGCGGTGTCGAACGTCGGAGAGCCCCCGCCATCGTCACCGCCACGTGCCCGGGCCACCGGCGTCGCCCCGTCCATCCAGACGGCCCGCGCGAGATCCAGCCGTTCGCCCGGCCGCAGGTCGACGTCCGCTTGCTGCAACGGACCGGCGGCGATGGCGCGCGAGACGTGGTAGCGCCCGGCGGGCAGCGCCAGCCGCAACGGACGCCGCCCGCCGTTGTAGGCCTCCGCGAAGATCGGGCGCCCGGTCCCTGCCGCGATGAGGTAGCGGCCGGCGGGCGCGGTGGAGAGCTCCAGACGCGCTCGCCGGCCCCGCAGATCGATGGCCGGCGCCCGCAGGTCACCGTCGGGCGGCGCGAACCAGGGGCGCTGGCCCGTGAGCCGCTCCGTGTTGAACGCCACGAAAGCGACCAGCTCGCCGAATGAGACCACTTCGTCGCCGTCGGCGTCGGCGGCACCCGCCAGCCCCGACGCCAGCACGTGCGAGAAGTAGCCGGCGCCAAGGTCGCCCACCTCGCCAGCCGGTTTCCCAGACGCAGCCGCCGTGAGCACGCCGATGCGCACCGCGTCCGCCCGGCGCTCCAGCTCCGATGTCTGCGCCGTCAGGTCGGGGCCCAGGTCGTCATCGGTGCCACGATCGGTGAACAGGCTCTGCGAACGGCAAGCGTCCAGGAACAGGAACGTCCGCAACTTGGGCGCGTCGCGCGCCAGCTCGGCCAGGGCGGCACGCAGCTCGTGGCCGGTGATGGCCGCCTCGGGCACGCCGTCGGGCTTGAGCAGGATGCGGCCTTGCAGCCCGTGCCCCGCGTAGATGACGTACAGCAAGGGTGCCGGCGCGCCCGCGGGACGGCCGGCCAGCGCGCGCGCCACTTCGGCCAGCGCCGCCGAAAGCGCGGCGCGTGTGGGTGGGGCGTCGGGACGGGCGGTCAGGCCGGCCAGCGCCAATCCGCTGGCCGTCTCGGCGTCGAGCTCGGTGAGCAGCCAGATCCGCGCGGGACGCCCGCCGGCATTCAATCCGCCCAGCAGCAGCGAGAAGCGAACCGCATCGTCGTCCGCGAAGCGCAGCGTGGGGAGCCCCGGGCGCGCGCCGTTGTAGCCGATCACGATCGCATAGACGTCGGCCGCAGCGGGCGGCGCAGCGGCGCCGCCGTCACGCGCCATCATCAATGTCGCGGCGAGCACGGCCGCCGCGGCCAGCACCTGCGTGGGCCGGGCCGGCGTCATGGCGAGACCAGCAAGACCCCAGACACTTGCGCAACCGGCAGGTCCAGGGGCGGTACCCCCGGACTGGCCGGATCGACCCGCGCCGCCGCCGCTCGCAGTCGCGCCTCGTCGATGGGCTCTGGCGAGAACAGCGCATAGAGGCGCAGCTGTCCGGCCCGGTGCCCGCGCTGCAGGTCGACGCTGGGACCCAGCGAAACGGGGCGATCGCCGGGGCGCAACGCCACCGGCGGCGTGCCTGGCCGCGGCGCATACAGATGAAGCCCGCCCGTGTCGTCGATTCCGAGCACAGTGGTGAACATGACCGTGCGCAAGCCGCGCACACTGAACTGAACGTAGTCGGAAAGTGTGACCCGCCCTTCGCCGGAGGCGGGCAGGTCCGCGACCAGCCGCACCGGACCCGGATTGCCGCCACCGCCTTTGCGGCTGGCGTAGACCAGCAGCGCCGCCGGGGGCGCCGTTCCTTCGTCCCCGCCCCGCCAGGTCACGTTGGCCAGATGGCGAGGCGCCGGGCGTGCCAAGAAGAGCAGCGCCGCGGCGGCCGGCGCGATCAGGAGCGCGGCGCCCCACCAGCGCCGCGCGCGCGTGGCCCGCGTCGCGGGCGCGCCCGGCATCTCGGGCGCCGTTTCACCCCCGAGGGCGGCCAACAGGCGGCCCCGCGCCCGGGTGTCCGCGACGCGCGCGCTGGACGACAGCGACAACCCTTCGGCGGTTCCGCTGAGCTGGTCATAGTACCCGCGGCAGCGCGCACAGCCGCGCAGGTGCGCGCGCAGCGTCGCCTCCGTCTCGGGCGGCAGGTCGCCGGCGACAGCGCGCGCGATGGTCCGTCGACGAAAGAGCAGGCTCATGGCTCGATCACCTCTCGCAAGGCCGCGCGCAGCTCCGGATCGGCGGCGGCGCGGGCCAGGAGCTTCATGCGCAGGTACTTGCAACGACGCGCGCTGATGCCGACGGTGGCGGCGACCTGTTCGTGGCTTTGCTCTTCAACCAGCGACAGCTGGAACACCGCCGCCTGCTGCGCCGGCAGCGCGGCGCAGAACCGGACCACCGCCGCACGAAGGCGCTGGCCGCCTGCCGCCGCCTCTGGGTCGGAGGGCGCCACCAAGGTGTCGTCGTCGATCACGTCGCGTGCCTCGGGGCGTCGTCCCCGGGCGCGCAGCAGCTCCTTGCAGCGGTTGACCGCGACGGCGCGCAGCCAGGCCAGCAGCTCGCCCCGTGCCGGATCGAACATCCCGGCCATGCGGTGCACCAACAGCCAAAGCTCCTGCGTTGCCTCTTCGCGCTCGAATGGGTTGGGGAAAAAGCGCGCCACCAGC
This sequence comes from uncultured Pseudomonadota bacterium, assembly GCA_963737345.1. Lineage (GTDB taxonomy): Bacteria > Myxococcota_A > Polyangia > Fen-1088 > Fen-1088 > JADGRB01. The sequence continues at coordinate 52,139 of CAVTSM010000006.1, forward strand.
GGCCGCAGCGCCGGCGCGTAGGTGTCGTACACGGTCAGGAACGCCTCGCGGTCACCGGCGCGGAAACGCGCAACGGTGGCGTGATCGACGGCGGGGCGGATGACAGGGGCGGCTGCGACCACGGGCTCTCCTCCGCCAGGGTATCAAAGTGGCGCGGCGCCGGCGGAGCGCGCCCGACCAGGTTGATCCTTTTGAGCATCCACGCGGACACGACCTGGCCGGGCACGCCGCGGCTGCGCCAGATCCAGTCGTGGACCAAAACCAGGGGGGCGGGGGGCGCCGCGTAGAACAGGGCGCGCGCGCCGCGGTACGCCAGAGGCACGACCAGCAAATCAGCGTCCTTGGTCGCCTCCGCGGGCGGCGCCGCCGGATCGTAACGCGCGGTGAGGTACGAGATCGCGCAACCGCCGTCGCCCAGCAGCCGCTGCGCCGCTGCGACGTGCCTGGGGTTTGCGTCGACGACAATCAGCGCCGCCTCGGGCAGCAGCTCCCGCAGCAGCAGGGCCGTCCGGGGGAACAGCGCCCCGCCAATGATGCAGATGCGTCTGAGCGCCGCGCGATCGACGCCGGCCAGCAGCGCCGCCAGCGCGCGGCGGTGCCGATCCAGCACGAAACGCCGCCACCACGGCGACGCGAGCGGGAGCCGCTCGAGCGCGTCCAGCACCGCCGGTACCACCGCCGCGGCGCCGCCGGTGACGCTGGTCATCCAGCGCAATAGAGGCGGCCAGGGGCTGACGCGGACCGAGGCGGTCCCCGCAGCGGTCGCCGGCAAGGTGGTCCAGTGCGCCGAGGGCGTCCGATGGTGCTGGGCATGATGGCCGTCGTTGAACCACAGGCGGTTGTAGATTCGCCCGTGGTGGTCGACGCCCGGGGCGGCGCCCGCCGCCGCGTGCTCGTAGTGCCCCTGCACGGCGCACAGGGCGAGGGCCAGCACCCACGCCGGCAGGTACACGAGCACCCACGTCGCCGGTCCCGCGGCCCACAGCGCCAGCCACAGCGTGGTCAGCAGCGCGAGCTCCAGCGCGGCGTTGGCCCTGGGCGGGGCCGCCGGCGTCAACCCGTGGTGGCGCAAGTGGCGCCGGGCCCACGACGCCTGCGGCAGACCCAGCAGCACCGTCAGGTAAAGCGAAAGCGCCCGGTTGGCGGCGCGCGACCAGAAGATCGGCGTGTGCAGGTGGATGTGCGCCACCGTGTTCGAACCCCAGACCAGACTGACCGCCAGGGCCGCGATCAGCGCCGGGCGTGCCACCGGGGCGGCGCGCGGCGCGACCGCCAGCAGCAGCGCCGCGGCGGCTCCGCCGTGAAGGAGCGCCGCCGCGAGGACCCACGCATCCCGACGCGAGCTGCGGAACGGTGACGGCACGCCGCGCTCCGTTCAACCCCGCCCGCGTGTCCGGCGGCGCCGGCGCGCTGCCGCCGCCAGCGCGAGCGTGGCCGCGGCAATCGCCGCCGCGCCGGCGCCCCCGATGCGCCCGCCAGCCACCGCGCACCCGCTGCCGCCACCGGGTTTGACCGCGTTCATGCCCGCGGCGCCGCCCGAGCTGGCCAGGCCGCCAGTTCCGCCGGCGCTGGTCATCACGCCGCCTGATCCGCGGCCGGCCATTCCGCCGGCTCCTGCGATGCCGCCGCCCACGCCGGCGGCTCCCCCGCCGGCTCCGCCCTGGCCGCCCGCTCCGCGCGGACCGCAGCAACCGACGCCCGCGTCTCCGATGCTGGGTGGCGGGCAGGCGCCCGCCAGCATCACCCAGCAGCTCAACATCGGCGTGCAGTCGATGGCCGCCACGCCCAACCCCTGGTTCGACAGATACGGGTCCGGTGCGGACGGCACCTGGGCGACGGGACGCAAGCGTCCGTTGTCGGCCATCATGCCGTTCACCCGTCGCGCGCCGAACGAGACGCAGGTACCGGCGGTGGCCGCGGCGCCGATCTCCTGCCATTGCTCGCGGCACAGCGCCTCTTCGCCGGGCTTGCACGAATAGTAGAGGTATCCGCAGGCGGGCGTGGTGTAGCAGGCGCTCGCGTCGGCGATGGCGGCGACGCCGTAGATGCGGACGCGCAGCGCCGTGCTCGCATTCGCCGCCTCCGGTTCGAAGATGACGCCGGTCGGGCGGACCAGCGCGCCTTGCACGTCGCTGGCGCGCGCCGGACGCGCACCCGCCGCCGAAATCGAGACCGCCGCCACGGCCAGGCCAAGCCAGTTGGATCCACGCATCGTCGCCTCCTGCCATGTCCTATGCCGGCCGGGTCACGCGCGGACAAAGCGCGAGCTTTGTCCAATTCTCTTTGTCCCCTTCTCATGGCCCCGGCATAGCGACTGAGGCGATGCACAGGCCCACCGCATCGAAGACGCCGGCCTTGGCGGTCGTGGTGTTGTGCGCCAAGGCGCTGACGATCGCCCTTCGCGTCGCCGATGGCGCGGGCGGGGGGCTCCGATCGGTCTGGGCGCCGCTGGCGCTGATCCACCAGGATCTCTGGCTGCTGGTCCTCTTCGGCGTCGCCGAGGCGGCGCTGGTGGCGCTGGCGCGCCGACGGCCCCGGCTGGGACCCGTCGCGCGCTCGATGGTGGCCGTCGGCTACGTCGTGATTGCGGTCTGGGTCGCCGTCAACGTGCCCGTGGCGCGCCTGTTCTCGACGCCGGCGACCCTTGCGTTCCTGCACGCGACGGGCGGGGCGCTGGGCGATTCGGCGCGCGGCTTCGTGACGCCCGCCAACGTCGGTGCACCGCTGGCGGTCATCGCGCTGGCGGTGGCCATGATGATCTGGCCTCTTCCGGCGCCGCCGCGGCGCTTGCGCGCGGTCGGGCTGACGACCGCGGCGGTGGCCGTGCTCATCGGCGGTCCGGCGACCGCGCACGTCCCGACGCTGGGCTTGCACCGCAACGCCGTCGTGACGTTCATGCGCAGCGCCGCGCTCCACTACCTGGCGCCCCGTCCGGATCAGCCGGCCGTCGCGAATACCGCGTGTGTTCCATCGGAAGGTGAGGCCAGCGACCTGCGCGACCTGCGCGGCGCGGGGCGCGGCCGGAACGTGGTCTGGGTGATCCTCGAATCGACCGCGGCGCGGTTCCTGGCGCCCTATGGAGCGCCGCGCGACCCGACGCCGAACCTGACCGCGCTGGCACGCGACGCCGTGCTGTTCGAAAACGCGTACGCGGCCTATCCGGAGAGCATCAAGGGGCTCTTCTCGATGCTGTGCGCACGCGCGCCGCTCGCCGGGCGAGAGGCGTCAGACCTGGGGGCGGGCTCGACCGCTTGCGACGCCTTGCCGGCGCTGTTGGCAGCGGATGGTTACCGCACGGCGCTGCTTCATTCAGGGCGCTTCGCCTATCTGGGCATGGACGTCGTCGTCGCGGGACGGGGATTTCAACGATTGGAGGACGGCGCCACCGTCGGAGGTCACTTCTCGTCCAGCTTCGGCGTCGACGAACCCGCGACCGTCAATCGACTGCTGGCCTTCGTCGACGGGTTGCAGCCGCGCGAGCGCTTCCTCGCGGTGTACATGCCCATCGCGGGCCATCATCCGTACCACGCGCCCGGTGACGGGCGGCGACCCTTCGTCGAACAGGTCCCGGCCGACGCCTACGCCAACGATCTGTTCGTCGGCGACGCCGCGTTCGGCCTGCTGCGCGACGGGTTGCGCGCGCGCGGGCTGGATGATCGGACCATCTACGTCGTGGTCGGCGATCACGGCGAGGCGTTCCTCGAGCACGAGGGGAACTTCGCCCATTCCCTGTTCCTCTACGAGGAGAACGTGCGCGTCCCCTTCCTGATCTCAGCGCCCGGGCTGACGCGGGGCACGCGCCAGGCGCCGCAGGTGGCCTCGCTGGTGGACGTGGCACCCACCATCCTCGACTTGATTGGCCTGCCGCCCTCGTCCCGCCATGAAGGACGCTCGCTGTTGGATCCCGCGCCGCGGCTTGCGACCTTCTTCACCGATCAGGGCGTCCCCCAAGCGGCGCTGCGCGAGGGGCGCTGGAAGTTCATCCAGGATCGCGAGAGCGGCCGAACCCAGCTCTTCGACCTGAACGCCGACCCCGGCGAGCGCCAGAACCTGGCCGACGCCGATCCCGCCCGTTTCCGCCGGTACCACGCCTGCCTCGAATCCCGTTGGTAGCCTGGGCCCCTGCGAGATCGACCTACGTTCCTGCTGCGGCGCGTCCGCCGACGGCAAGCACATCCTCGAGCAGCCCTGGCGGCATCCCGTTCAGCACGCGCCACGTTGCTCGCGGGACACAGCGCGGTCGACTCACGGTAAAGTTGCGCGATGCCTTCCGGCCCGCCCACGAACCCTGCTGCCTTTACAGCCTTCTTCCAGTCGATGCCCGACGGGGCTGCGCTGTTCGAGGTCGCGCCGGGCGGCTCAGTCGCGCCGGGCGACTACCTGTGCGTCGATTCCAATCCGGAGTTTTGGCGCCTTTTGGGCAGGAGCCCGACGACCGAGCGGCTCCGGCTGGCGGACTGTTCCTTTGCGCTCGTCCACCTCGACCGGCTTGGCACCGCGCTGGCCGAAGGGGAACCGACGCGGTTCGACGCCTACGCGGACGACATAGGAAAGAGCTTTCGGGTGTCGGCTTTCCGGGCTGGCCAAGGGCGGCTCGCGATCCTGCTTCGGGACACGACGGCCGAGCGGCATGCGGAGGCCGAGCGCCTCCGCTTCCTGCCGCGGACCGGCGAAAGCGCCCCGCGCGAGCAAGCCGAGAGAGAACCGTGGGAGTTCGAGGCCTTGTTCCGTAACACGGTCGAGAACATCCCCATCAACTTCATCCTTTACGATCGCGACTACCGCATCCTTTACCTGAATCCTTCGCTGGTGGCGATGTGCGCGTCGCTGGGGATCGACACCAGCGGCCTCGTCGGCCGTCGGGGCGGTGAGGTCTGGCCACCGCACATCTGGAACCCGCTGCACGCCCGCTGCGAGCGCGCCACCGCGACCGGAGAGCTTCAGGACTACGAGATCGAGAGTCGAATTCCGGGCGGCCGAATGGTGGTCCGACACTGGACTGTCGTGCCGATCCGGCGAGCGGACGGGGATTTCAGAGTGATTGTCATGACCCACGACCTCACCGTCCAACGCCGCATGGTCGAGGAGCTACAAGAAGCCGATCGCCGGAAGAGCGAATTCATTGCCGTCCTGTCGCACGAGCTGCGAAACCCACTGGCGGCGGTGCGTGCCAGTCTCTACGTCCTCGAGCATGGGCAGGCCGCGGGGCAGGCGGTGCTGCAGGCCAGAGAAGCAATCGATCGCCAGGTCCAGCACCTCGCGCGGATGGTGGACGATCTGCTGGATGTGACCCGGATTGCCCGCAACAAGATCGCCTTACAGCGCAAGATGATCGACTTGCGCGAGGTGGTCCGCGAAACGATCGAGGATCATCGCACGCATCTCGAACAGGCTGGTGTGCGGATCGAGATGGAGCTCGTCGATCGGCCCGTCTACGTGAATGCCGATCCGGCACGAATCGCCCAGGTGGCGGCCAACCTGGTTTCGAATGCGACGAAGTTCACGCCGGCCGGTGGCACGGCCACCATCACGGTCTCGACGGAAGAGGATAGTCGCGCGGTCCTCCGCGTCGTGGATACGGGAATCGGCATCGATCCAGCGCTGCTCCCCAAGCTCTTCGTGCCGTTCACGCAAGCCGACCGCTCGCTCGATCGAGCCGGCGGCGGGCTGGGGCTCGGGCTTGCCCTCGTCAAAGGGCTGGTCGAGCTCCACGGAGGGCAGGTGGAGGCCCACAGCCAGGGCGGTGGCAGAGGAACCGAGATCATCGTCCGGCTTCCGCTCCAGCCGTTCGCCGCACCAGCAGCCGACGCGGCCGTGCCTTCCGTCGGCTCGGCGATGAACCGACGCATCCTGGTCATCGAGGACGATCGCGACGTGGGCGAAGCCTTGCGCGTGGCGCTGGGGCTGGACCAGCACGAAGTCAGCGTCGCGCGCACCGGCGCGGAGGGAATCGAAGCCGCGCGCCGTCTGCATCCGGAGGTCGTGTTGTGCGACATTGGCCTCCCCGGAATGAACGGTTACGAGGTGGCGCGTGCCTTCCGGGCCGACCCTGCGCTGGCCTCCGTCTTCCTGATTGCCCTCAGCGGCTACGCTCAGGCGTCGGACGTGACGCGGGCGCAGGACGCCGGCTTCGACTACCACCTGGCGAAGCCTGCCTCGATCCCCAAGATTCAAAAGGCCATCGCCGCCGCGACGAAGAGCATCCCCCGGAACGTCTGAGTTCGCCGCGGGAGCTATTTCGCCGCCGGGCAGCCGATACGCTTCGTGGCGTCAAACGCTACGTCGTCGACCCAGAAATCGATGGCGGTCAGCGGTGTGTAGGTTTCGAACCCGATCGTCATCTTGGTGAACTGCACGGCCTGGGTGGCCCATTTGCCGGGTATCTGACCGGACACCTCGGTGCCATCCTTCCACAGGTGCGCCGTTTTGCCCGTGGCAATCTCATACTCCCAGCAGACCCACTGACCCAGCAACGGCTTAGGATCCACATCTCCGTAATACTGATCGTTAAATTGCTCGATCTGGAAGTGAGCCGGCACTGCGTAGTGCAGGTCGAAAGCGTAGCCCGTAGGACTGGGCGTGCCGCCAGTTCCCAGCGAGTCAATCGTATCGTTGCCGATGCGGAACATCCGTCCGTGGGTGGGACCCGATTGGGTGAACGTCTTCAGCAGCAACATGAAGCGCACGTAACCGGTGAGAGAGCTCCCGGCGAACGCAGGGTCGCCGGGCTTGGTGGAGATTATGGTGGTGCCTGAGGTGGTGGAGATTCCGCCCTTCAGGTTGGTCGCCGAGACGTGCAGCGCCTTTGAGCCGCTGGAGGCGTTCATGCTGTCGACCACCAGCTTCACGTCGGCGGAAGTTCTGACCATTTTCCACCGACTGGTGGCCGAGTCGTAGGGCGCCGTCCCCTCGGGATAGCTTTCGAAATCGTCACATAGGCCAATGCCCGAGGGGCATCCCGGGCCGCCGCTCGTCTGGCCGCCCGTCCCTCCGGTAGCCCCGGACATGCCCGCGCCGCCGCCCGCCGCGCCCCCGGTGCTCGTTCCACCCGTACCGGTGACTCCACCCGTCGCAAGTCCACCCGTACCGGTCAAACCACCCGTACCAACTCCACCCGTACCGGGGGATCCACCCGTCGCGGTCCCGATGGTTCCGCCGGTGCTGGCCGTGGTGCCACCCGTCGCGGAGGCGCCGCCGCTCCCGCTGTTGTCCGTGGCGCCAGAAGAGCAAGCACCCAGGAGGATTCCGAGGGCGCCGAGGCGAGTCAGTGCACGATGCGAAGTCATGAGGTCATTCGGCCTTTCGAACGAGGGTCCGCGACGGAGTTAACCGAGTCTCTGCAGGAGCAGCGCCGACGGCGTTCGTGTTACGCCATCAACTCGGGGATGTTGCCGCTGTAACTTCCGTCGCCGAACGTGTCGTCCATGATGCCGAACGCATTCAGGATCGACACGAACAGTTTGATTCCGTGAATACCCTGCGGGGCCGCTCCTCCGGTGGGCTTCGTCATGGGGGAGTTTGGGCCTAGTGGCAGCTTGCTCCTCTCAGCGGCGCTAAATGGACCCAAGTTCCCTCGTGGGAAGGTCATGTTGGGATAAAAATTGTAATGAGTACCGTCGACCTTGAGTTTGCCACCCGCGCTGCCGGCCAGCAGGATGGGCAGGTCGAACTTGCGGTGGGCATTCCCATCCGAGATCTCGCTGGCGAGGTAGCACAAGCAGTTGTCGAGCAGCGTCTTGCCGTTTGGCTCCGAGATGGCGTCGAGCTTGGTGAGGAACGTCGCCCAATGGTCCAACTCCCACCGGCCAATCTCCCTCAGCTTGTTAATGTCCGCGTCGCCTCGATAATGCGAAACGAGGTGGTGCTGAGACGTCGTACCAATTGACGGCAGGAACTTGTAGTCGACCATGCTGGATCCGCGGGCGAACATGAAGGTGATGACGCGCGTGATGTCGCACTGAAGCGCCAAAACGGCCAGGTCCAGCATGACGGGCAGGCGATCCTGGTACGGTGATGACTCAGTCGCTACGGGCGCGCCCGGCTTCATGCACATGCCGCCGCCTCCTCCGCCACCCGACGAACCGAGGTTCTGGATCCGTACCTCCAGCTCGCGAATCGACGTAAACAATTGATCGACCTTTTGTTTGTCGTTCTTGCCCAGCACGCCTTCCAGCGACGTCGCTTCGCCCTTGACCTGGTCGAGAATACTGGTCCTGATGAAGTTGCGCCGTACGGCGGCGGTGTCGACCGGCGGTGGAGTGGTGCCTGTCGCGGGCGGCGGCGTGAACCCGGTGAAGATGCGGTTGAATGCTGTAACGGGGTCCGTGATATTCGGCAGAGCAGCGCCCTTCGACCAGGAGATATTCTCGAGAAAAGTACAGGGCGCGCCGTCGCAGCCGTCGCCGAGGGTCTTGACGCCGAGCTGCAGCGACGCCAGCGGTCGGTTACAGGCCGCTGTGTCCTGGGCGATTCGCTGATCGAGGCTGATACGCTTGGCATCGGTGGTGTTGTTGTGAACCGGCCTCAGATTGAGAAACGCGCCCGTTCCTGACCCGTGCCCGCCCGGGGGATCTGAAGGTTCTGCGCTGTCTTGGTAATCGATCCCGGTGACGACGGCGACCTTGCTTTGCAATGGCTTGATCGGCTCCAAGATGTACGGCGGCGTCCAGCCCTTGCCTGTCTGGGTCGGGGGCGTCCAGTCCGGCATGTGAATGCCGCACGGAAGGAAGCCTGCGACAAAGCGCTGCCGCGATTCACAGGCGACGGCCGCATCGGCCCGCGAGTCGAGAGATTCGAGGTACGGCAAGCCGATGACGACACCTGCTCCGCCCAGGAATTTTCGTCTGCTGAACCTAGATTTCATTGCAGTCATCTCCCTCGTGGTTGCGTTCGCGTGGACGTCATTGTGCGTTCGCGTATACGTCATTGAGCAGCGTCGTCCGGTCGATTGGTCCGGAATGCCTCGCTGCTTGCGACCATGGTGAGCCAGGATTGCCAATCCGTGGCCACGCCGGGCTGCTGCGATAGGGCCGAGACATACGCCATCGCGTCCCCCGAGGCGAACGACCGGCCGACGCCGTAGGTCAAGAGGTTCTTGGCGACGCAGGCGGGATAACGCGGATCCTGCGCGATCATCCCGATGAGCTGCGCCGCGCCGTTGAAAGCCGCGCCTCCCGGGTACGTGCCGCTGGCGTCGACCTGGACGCCGTTGTCCATGGTGCGGTATGCACCGATCGAGTCGAAGTTCTCCAGGCCCAGACCCAAAGGATCGATGGTGTTGTGGCAAGAGCCGCACACTGCGTCCATCCGGTGGGCCGCCAGAGATTCTCGCGCGCTGGTACCTTTAGGCGGCATTGGGAAGGCCGTATTGACGTTCGCCGGCGGCGGGGGGGTCGGCGCGCACAAAATGCGCTGGAGTATCCAGACGCCACGCTGGACCGGGCCCGTGACATCTGGATGCGCGGCGCCCATCAAGAAGCTGGTCTGGGTGAGCAACCCGGAGCGGGGCGTGCCAGCGAGGCTGACTTTCACCAGCGAGGTTCCGGTCGCCGGCGTTCCAGTCAGTCCGTAGTTTTTCGCCAGGCGCGCGTTCGCGTAGGTGAAATCCGCGTTGATCAGCGTGGTCAGCGGGAGCTTGTCAGAAAGAAGGTGCGAGAAGAAGGTGGTCGTCTCCTGCTGGGCGGAGGATCGCAAGGCGTCGTCATAGTTTGGATAGACTGTCGTGTTGATATCGACCATGTCCATACGGGTCAACGACAGCCATTGCCTGGCGAAGTTCGAGCTCATGGCCGCCGCCTTCGGGTCGGCGAGCATCCGTTTGACTTGAGCGGGCAACTCGGCGGGGTCGGACACCAGCTTGCCGCTGTCGGCGCTGGCGGACAGGGCATCGTCGGGCATCGACGACCAGAGGAAATACGATAGACGCGTGGCGAGCTCGTAGGCGTTGAGCGGCTTCGGCGCAGTCGCTCCCACCCCCACGGAGGTCTCTTCCTTATAGAGGAAGTGGGGTGACAGGAGGACGGCGGTGATGGCGGCCTTGAGACCGTCGTTGTACGTCCCTCCCATACGGACCTTGTCGACCAGCCCCATGAGCGAGTCGATCTCGGGGGTCGTCGGTGGCCGCCGGAAGGCCCGGCGGGCGAATGTCTTCAGGATGTTCCTGGCGCAGGTCGCCTCAGCACCGGTCGTCAACGCGCAGACGAACACCTTGGTGTACTTGGGGTCTGTCGGTGGGAGCGCGAAGAGCTCATTGGTCAACGCGCTGGCCGCTGTCTCCAGCGTCTCGAGTCGCAGCTCGTCGAGCGACAATTGGTCCCCGACCGTGTCGAAGAAGTCGGTCGGGGGATCGACCGGCAGGGCGTCGCCGGGGGTCATGGAGGTCCCCAGCAGGTCGCGAACGGTGAAATTGTATTCGGCGCGGGTGAGCCGGTGTAGGACGGTGCGGCCGGTGTCGAGCGTCAAGGTACCCGGGCCGGTCGACCCGCCCGATCCCGTCCCCGTCCCCGATCCCGATCCCGTCCCGGTACCACTCCCAGAGCCGGTACCCGCACCCACACCGGTTGCCCCTGTTCCGGTTGTCGAGGTGCCGCCGATCTTGCCGGTACAAGCAAAGGCGCCGAGGGCCATCGCGAAGCACGAGCCCACGAGCAAGGTCCGCTTCGACGCGAAATAAGATGCTTGGCCAGTCATGGGGCTCCTTGGTGATTCATGGTTGGCGCAGCAGCCCTCAGCTCAGCGAGAGAGGCCCGCTCATCCTGTGGTTCCGCTGGGCCCAAGCTCCGAGTAGACACCAGCCTCCCCCAAGGTGGGATAACGCGTCCCCGATCAATCACGCGTTTTCCACCGGGGAGCAGCAGGGAGGTCGGGACCTCTACCCATCCGACAAGACATCCAGCACCCACGAGCGCCTGGAAAAGGGAGATTCCCCTGTGTCCATGGGGGCTTACGCCATGGTGCTGCTCGCCTTCGGCGGTGTTGGGTGGCGCGCTGCGCGATCTGATTCGCCGTCAACCCCGGTGCAGGACGAGGCCCAGAGCTCCTGCGGCGACGATCACCAGCGGTTCCGGCAGCTTCTTGAAGCGCGTGATCACGAACCAGGTGGCGACGGCGACCGCGACGGCGGGGATGTCGACCAGCGCGCGGCGGCCGAGGACGAAGGCCGCGCCCGCGATGGCGCCGGTCGCCGCAGCGGTCACCCCGTCGACGAATGCCTTGACGCGGCGGTTACCCGCAAAGCGCCGGAAGTACGGCGCCGGGATGACCACGAACAGGTAGCAGGGCAGAAACACCCCGATGGAGGCGGCCATCCCGCCGAGCGGTCCGGCCACGAGGTACCCGATGAACGCGACCGTGATGACCACGGGGCCCGGCGTGATCATGGCGACCGCCACGGCGTCGAGGAACTGGCGCTCGGTCAGCCAATGATACTGGTTGACGACGCCGCCGTGTAGGAAGGGGACGATCGCGAGCCCGCTGCCGAACACGAAGGCGCCGGCCTCGGCGAAGTAGACAGCCACCCGGCCGAGCAGCGGCCAACTCGGCGCCGCCAGCATCGCGACGGACGGCGCGCCCGCCAGCAACAGCGTCCCGAGGGCGCCAGGCCCGACGAGCGCGGTCGCCGCGGGGGCGCTCCACCGCGGCGGGACGCGAACGAGCAGCACCACCAGGCCCGAGGCCAGAAACAACCACACGATCTCCGATTCGGTCCAGGCGGTCGTTACCGCGCTGACCACGAACACCGCCCACAGGAGGCGGTCGCGCGCCAGCGTCATCTTGACCAGCTTCAGCGCGCTGCGGGCGATGATCGCGATGACGGCGGCCCCGATGCCGTAGAACGCGCGCTGCATCCAGGGCAGCCCGCCATATCGGACGTAGAGCGCGGAGAGCGCCAGCACCATCACCAACGACGGCAGAATGAAAGCCGCCGAGACCAGGGTCGCGCCCCGCACGCGCGCCTTGACCCAGCCGAGGTACATCGCCAGCTGGGCGGCCAGTGGGCCGGGCGCGAGCTGCGCCAGCGCCAGGCCCTGGACGTAGTCCTCTTTGGAGATCCAGCCCCGCTGCTCGACGAGATCGCGCTGCATGTAGCCGGCGAGCGCGATCGGCCCGCCGAACCCCAGGGTCCCGAGGCGCAGGAAATACAACAGGAACGCGCGCCACGAGGCGCTGTCGGCTGCCGCGTCGGGCGGGTTGTCTGCGCCCGGCGTGGTCGTGCTCACGGCGTGTTGTCGTGCTTCGTTTGCTTGAGCGCGCCGACGACTGCCCCGGCGAGATCGGCCGCTTTTCCGATGCCCCAGTAGTGAAGGAACAGGACGCGAGGCTGCTCGCCAGACATGTGCTGGTGAATCGCCACGATGTTGATGCCGTTGCCACGAAGCGACTTCAGCACAGCCTGGAGCTCCGATTCGAGCATGGCGAAGTCACCGTCGACGACTGCCTTGTCGTCCGACCCGGCGAGCGCTGCCCAGGTGTTGACCCCCGAGGCGCGGGGTGATGTGAACGCCGGAGGCCGTGACCTTGAGGTCCGAGCGCGGCATCGTCACCTTGAAGACGCCCGCCTTCTCGTCGAGCTTGCCTTTGGCGCCCGTGAGCTGCTCGAGCTTGGGTTGGTCGAATGCGGCAGCCTTGGGCGCCGCCGCCGCGAGCCCGGGAAGGACCAGAGCGGCTGCACAGGGTCCCGCCTCGAAGAGCTTTCGCATCGCCTCGTCCTTTCGCTTCGGGCCGCGCAACCGCAGCCAGGTCAATAGGCGAGGTAGGTATGAACCAACTGCATCATCCGTGTCAAGCGGATGACTCATCGGCATGCTCGTCGCGGCAGCGCCTGCCTTGCGCCCTTCGCGCAAGCGTCGCGGTGTGGTACTCACGTCGTCAAGTGATTCAGATGCATCGTGGTTGAAATGAAAGTGAACCAGCGTGAGCCGCCGCGCTCGCCGGTGGCGGCGGTCGGCGACGAGGCGGCGCCCGTTCGGTGGATCCTCCTCATCCACTCGATCCCCCCGCGCCCGAACTACCTGCGTGTGAAGATTGGGCGAAGGCTGCAGAAGCTGGGGGCCGTCGCGGTCAAGAACTCGGTGTATGCGCTGCCGCGCTCGGAGGGAGCGCGCGAGGACCTCCAATGGATCGTGCACGAGATCTCCGCGGACGGAGGTGAAGCCTCGCTCTGCGAGTCGCGCTTCATCGGGGGGATCACCGACGACGCGATCGAGCAGCAGTTTCGGTTCGCGCGGCAGCGTGACTACGTCGAGGTGGCAAAGCTCGCGCGCCGGGTGGTCGACGGTCTGGTCCAGTCCCAGAAGAAAGCCGGCAAGGTGCCGCCGCGGCGACACGCCCAGGCGGAGGCCGCTCTCAAGCGGTTTTGGAAGCGTCTCGAGGAGATCGTGTCGATCGACTACTTCGCCGCGCCCGGACGCGCCGAGCTGGAGAACGTTCTCCGCCTGGCTGAAGACAAGCTGCGGCCGCCGCGCGCCGCGGACCCGAAGTCGACGCCAGATGTCCCTCCGCTGCGGAACCTGCGCGGTCGGACCTGGGTTACGCGGAAGGGGATCCACGTCGACCGACTCTCCAGCGCCTGGCTGATTCGGCGTTTCATCGATCCCGAGGCCAAGCTCAAGTACGTGGAGGCGAAAGGGTACGTCCCGGCGCCGGGCGAGCTTCGGTTCGACATGTTCGACGCCGAGTTCACGCACGAAGGGCAGATGTGCACGTTCGAGGTGTTGCTGGCGCGGATGGGCAGCGGCGATCCGGCGCTGCGTCACATCGCGGACCTGGTCCACGAAATCGATCTCCGTGACGGGAAGTTCGGCCGTGAAGAGCTTCCTGGGTTCGCGGCGCTCATCACCGGTATTTGCCTCCAGCACCGCGACGACGATGGACGCCTGAGCGCCGGGACGATCATGCTCGATGCGTTCTATCGCGCGCTCCAGCAGCGCTCGCGAAAGTAGCTGCTGATGTACGATCGCGGGCGATGAAGGGCTCGTACGCGTTCGCCGCGTTCATGGCGCTGATGGCGGTGGGGTGCAGCGGCAAGGACCACGCCTCGCCGAGGGGGTGCGCCGGTACCGCCGTCGTGATTCGGCTGACCCCGTCGGCGGCCGGAGCGGGAGACGCCGGGCCCGCCTGTACCGGCACATGTGAGGAATATCTCGAGGCGCTGCGCGTCGCGATTGAAGGCCACACCCAGGCCAGCTGCGCCCGGCGGCCGCGCGAGCCCGCGCTGGCTTGCGCGCCGAGTGGTACCTCGCCCGAGTCCTGCGTGACCGACGCCGTCGACGCGGCCGGTGCGCTGGAGTCGCGAATCCGGGATTACATTGGCGCGTCGCGACCGGAAATCGACGCGGCCGCCGTTTCGCTGGACACCTGCGTCTGTCACATCGATTGAGTGACAGGCAAACGGAGCCGAAGGCGGAGGAGGCAGTACACTGCGCGATATGCCTTTGTCGCTGCTTGCTCGCCCAGGGCTGGTTGGTGTGTTGTGCGTGTTGTCCGCCGGCTGTAGCAGGGGAGGGGCGACCATCGACCCGAACGGCGGCGCGCCAGCGGGCGTTTCATCCAGCCGTCACACGGCCATCCCGGTGGGCAGCAAGGGCAATAACACCGCCGGGTATTGGGAATACTTGCCGCCACACTACGGCAACGGCGCCCGATATCCCTTGTTGGTGTTTCGCCACGGTGTCGGCGAAAACGGCAACGGCACAACCGAACTGCAAAAGGTTCTGGCGAACGGGCCGCCCAAATTGATCGAAGCCGATGAGTGGCCGGAAAGCCGCAACTGGATCGTCTTGTCGGTGCAGCATTCGGGGAGTGGTTGTCCGACTGCCCAGGAGGTGAACGATTTTTTCACGTTCGCCGTCGCCAACTACGACGTCGATCCAGCACGCGTCTATCTAACAGGCCTGAGCTGTGGTGCCATCGGCAGCTGGAACTATCTCGGCGACCACACGGACGAAATCGTCGCCGCCGCGGTGCTGATCTGCGGCGACGGCCGCAAAGCGTTCGCGAACGCGGGCTGCAATCTCGGCAAGGTTCCGATCTGGGCCTTCCACGGGGAATTGGATTCGACGGTCGATCCGAAAGGCTCCATCGACGTCGTCGCCAGCTTGAAGGCGTGCACCGATCCGCCCGCCGTGGACGTGAACCTGACCACCTATCCCGGCGTTGGCCACGATTCCTGGACCATGACCTACGATCTCAGCAACCCCGCCAACGACATTTACGCCTGGCTGGCGACGCACTACAAATGATCCGGGCCGCCGGGGCGGCGCGGATACGGGAGGAGCAGGGACGCGGGGGACGGCGCACAGCGCGGCTACCGTCGCGCCGCGGCCGCCTGGCGTCCCGGTGGATCTGCCAGCTTGACGGCCTGGAGCAATTGCCGCAGCTCTGCCTGCTGCTTGCCGTCCGACCCCAGCGCCAGCGCGCATTCGAGGGCAGCCGCAGCGGCATGGGGTTGACCGGTCTGGGCCAGGGCCCGTCCGAGGGCCGCGTGCAGGTCCGGCAGCCCTGGCTCGATGAAGATTGCCAGCTGGGCGGCTTCGATCACCTCGCTCAGGCGCCCGCGTCGCGCCAGCCCCAAAACCAGCTCGCGGGCCAGCCCCGCATGCGACGGCTCTAGACGTAGGGTGGCGTGGATGGCCCGTAGCCGGTCTTCGTCCCGGCTGCCGTGCCACGCCGGATCTCCGAGCAGCTCCACCATCAACCCGGTCGCCTCGGCGCTCCCCGGGTCAAACGCCATGGCGCGCCGGAGGTGAGTCTCGGCAGCCGGCAGAGCGCCTCGACGAATCTCCGCCCGCGCCAGGCGAATACGCACGTCGTAACC
Organism: uncultured Pseudomonadota bacterium; assembly: GCA_963737345.1. Lineage (GTDB taxonomy): Bacteria > Myxococcota_A > Polyangia > Fen-1088 > Fen-1088 > JADGRB01. Next base: position 67,953 of record CAVTSM010000006.1, read on the forward strand.
GTCCCCGCCATCACCGGCTTCACAGGCTTCAGTGACTTCGCCGGCGTCACGACTGCTGGTGAGGGCGGTCGCGGCGCCGTCTGTGCAGGAGAGCCGGGGCGGCGCCAGCAGGCGCAGGAAAGCGGCGCGGGCTTGATCCGCGTTCCCCAGCGCCAGCGCCAGCTCACCGGTGGCGAACACGACCGCCCGGCGTTGGGAGCCCCGGGGGACGGCCCGGGCACGATCGAGTGCCCGAGTCGCGGTCGCCGTGTCGCCCGCGCGCACCGCCGCTAGGGCCCGCTTTGCCTCGGTGTCGGCCGGGTGGTCAGCGCGGGGCCGAGGCGCGCGGCTGGCTGGCGCCCGCAAGGCCTGCGTCGTCGCCGCGCTGTCGCTGGCTCGCAGCGTCTCGGCCGGTAAGTACTGGTGGTCGAACGCAGTCCCGCGCGCGACCACAAAGGCGTGGAACCCCTGTTCCAGCTGTTCCGTGGAGTCCCCGGTGGCCGCCGCCACCACCTCCAGTCCCTGGCCGCCTGCCCCAAAGCGGACCAGCGCCTCTCGGAGCCGCCCGAAGCCGAACCGCCCCTCGAGGAAGTCCAGTGCCAGCGCCGATTCCGCATGAGCCCGCGTTGCCTCCTCGGCATTGCGGGCCCGCACGAAGTCGTTGGAGAGCTGGCCCAGCGAAGCCAGCTCGCCGCGGTACATCGCGCCCCAGAGGTTCCGTTCCGCATGCCGGTTCCACTCCGGGCGGGCCCGCATGGTCTCCAACTCTGCCAAACCTTCGCTGAACCAGCGCGGGGCGCGCGAACGGGACAGCTCGCGGGCGAACACCTGCGCCAGCTCGTGGGCCAGCACCATCCCCCAGTTCGTGGTGCCGCTGGTGGCGGACCGCGAGGCGATCACGCGTCCGAAGGAGACCGCTTCGAGCCCGATCCCCGGTATCCCCGCCGTGCGGGTCGCGAAGTGATCGGGATTGCCGTAGAGCTCGAACACCACGGGACCTCGCGGCTCGAAGCCAAACTTGACGACGTAGCGCCCGTAGGTCTCCTCCAGAAACGGGGCCACCACCTTCTCCACCGCCACGCGGGCGGCCGGGTCGATCCGGAACGACAGGTGCTTGGTGGTGACGGTCTGCATCCCCGGAATCACCTTGTCGTACAACTGTAGAAGGTTGGACGTCCGTTCGTCGTACAGCTTGAGGAGGGTGGACATCCGTGCGGCAGCAGGGTTGCGCTGCGGCGGACCGCGAAGCGCCGCGATCCCCTCGGCCTCGTTTGCGAGGCGCAACAGCGCGGTGCCCAGCACTGATTGGCAGCGCGTATTCGAGGGGTCGACGGCCGCACCCTCCTCGGCGACCGCCCTTGCATCCTCGGTGCGGCGCTGTCTGTTCAGCATGTCGGCGGTGGCGGCGAAGAAGTCGCCGTCCCGGGGGTGAATCGCCGCGTGCGCATCTCGCTCCCGCTCGTACCCGCGCTGATCACCCAGCAGCCGGGCACGCGCGGCTGCCAGCCAGGCGGCGCCGGGGTCTCGTGGGTTGGTGCTTCTGATCGCGCCGATCAGCGCCGCCGCCCCGGCAAAGTCCTCGCCATCCATGGCCATCGCCGCTCGCAGCGCCAGGGCGCCGGCATGCCTGCTGTTCACGCGCAGGGCGGCGGCCAGTTCACTCTCGGCTGCCGCCACGTCGTAGCGCCTGCGCAGATGCACGTCCGCCAGTCCCACGTGCGCATCGGGGTTGGTCGGGTCGGCCGCCAGGGCGGCGCGAAAGGAGGTGTCGGCTTCCGCGAGGAACTGCTCTTCGAGAAAGAGCTGACCCAAGAAAACATTTGGCCTCGGGTCGTGCGGATCGACGCGTACGGCGCGGCGTAGCGTGTCAGTGGCGTCCTGCCAGTTGTCGTCCAGACGCATGATGGCGGCCACCGCCAGGAGGTCATCGGTTTTTCGCTGGTCCACCCAGTCCGCGGCCCAGTGGTCATAGGTCAGCTGGACGTACCTATCCAACGCCGCCCGATCGCCAAGCTGGGCGAACAGCTCGCACAGCGCTTGCCGCAAAGGGAGATCGGCGGGCGCCTTGTCCACAGCGCGCTGCAGGCGCTCGCGGGCCTGGGCGTAAAGTCCCAGGGCGATCTCCGCTCGCGCGGCCACCAGCGTCGCGGCGGGACCGGATAGCCGGCGGCCGCCGGCGTCGCCCCACCGTCGGGCTTCTTCATAGTGGCCGGATCTCAAGGCAGCGGCCGCGCGGGCCGCTGGTCCATGGGCAGTCGCCCGGTCGGGGGCGGCGGCGAACGAGGCGTTCGAAGCGGCGACGACGCCGAGCGCCAGCGCCAGCGTCAACGCCCGGCGCGTTGTCGCCGCGATGGACCCGGGGCGACCTGGCCTGCGATGGGCCACGCCAGCCTCCTCGCGTTGGTCTTTCTCGGTCGCCGTTGAAAGCGCGGGCCGCGCTCGGCTCTCCTTGCATACCGCCATCGCTCGCGGTAAATGCTTTACCGAATGGTAAATCATTCGGCGCTCCTCCTCGATGCCTCCTTCGCCGCGCTCTCCGACGCCACCCGGCGCGGCGTTCTGGAACAGCTCGGACGTGCAGACGCTTCGATCACGGCCCTGGCCGACAAATTCCACATGACCCTGGCCGGGATGATGAAGCACGTCGGCCTCTTGGAACAAGCCGGGCTCGTCACCACCGAGAAGGTCGGGCGCGTGCGGACCTGCAAGCTGGGCCTGCGCCGGCTGGAGGAAGAGACGGCATGGATCGAGCGGTACCGCCAAGTCTGGGATTCACGCTTCGATGAGTTGGATCAGGTCGTCGAGGAACTGAAACGAAAGGAAATGCGCGATGGACGAAAAAAAAGACCATGAGCCCACCCCCACCACGAAACGCACGACGGTCGAACGGAAATCCGACCGTGAGCTCGTCGTGACCCGAACCTTCGACTGCTCGGCGCGCCTCTTGTTCGAGGCCTGGACCAAGCCCGAGCTGTTCAGACGGTGGTGGGTGCCGAAGTCCATCGGCATGTCCCTGCTTTCCTGCGAGCTGGATGTTCGCGTTGGGGGCACGTACCGTCTCGTGTTCGGCACCGATGCCGGGCAGCCCATGGCGTTTTTTGGCAGGTATCTCGAAGTCACCCCTCCTTCGCGTCTCGTGTGGACCAATGACGAAGGTGGGGACGGTGGGGCCGTCACCACCGTCACTTTCACCGACAACGGTGAAAAGACGCTGCTGGTGCTGCACGATCTCTATGCCTCGAAGGCAGCTCTCGACGCGGCCCTCGGGTCGTACGACGCGATGCAAGAGACGCTCGACCAACTCGACGAGCTTCTCGTCACTTTGGGCGCGCCCGTGGGACGGTCATGACGCCGGCTTCGGGTGCCGGGCCCCTTGGGGGAGGGGCCGGTGCGGCGTCGAGCAGTCGCACCGGACGCTCGTCGAAATAGACGACCGGCTCAGCCTTGATGTACGGGCGGGTGCGACCCTGCGGTGGGTCCCGCCCTCGGCCTCGACACCAGGGTCAGCGTCGTCCCGGCGAGTTGCCGCCTCGGGACCCCTGCTCACGGTGCCGTGAAACCCCTGATCCCATGGCGTCGGGATCGGCCATCGCCATGACCCGGAACAGGGAGGCGCGTCACAACTATCGACCCTTGGAAGTTTTCCGAAGGTTTGCCGACTGCCCTACATATACGCGCCGAGGTTGGTGTCGTCGGGCTGCCTGCGCAGGTCTCGGAGACTTGCGTAGGGGGACGTCGACGACGACCGATGAAGTGGCGGACACTGCTAAGGAGCCCCATGACTGGCCAAACGACTCCTCTCGGATGGAAACGGACCTTGATGGCTGGCTCGTTTCTTGCATTGGCTTTCGGCGCCTTTGCCTGTACTGGCCGTATAAATGACATTGCCCAGTCAGGTGGCGGAAGCCCGACCGGAACGGGAGCTGGTGCCCCTAGCACCACGGGGACGGGCGGCGGGTCGAATCCGCCGAATTCGACGACTCCGCCGACTTCAGTGAAGCTCGACTCGGGCCGCACCGTTATTCGCCGGCTCAATCGCACCGAATACAACAATACCGTCCACGATCTGCTCGGGACGAGCCTCACACCAGCCACCGCCCTGTCCCCGGATCAGACTGTCGATGGCTTCGACACGGTCGGGCAAGTATTGACCGCTGATCCTGTATTCTTCGAGACGATGGAAGGGGCGGCGAGCGCCCTGGCCGATGAATTGTTTGCGCTTCCCGCGACCGATCCGCGGCGAACGAAAGTATTCGTCTGTGCAATGACGACGGGTGCCGAGGCGACGTGCGCCAAGCAAATCCTGACGACATTCGCGCGCAGGGCCTTCCGTCGCCCCCCGAAGACCGCGGAAATCGATGGCCTCATGGGGCTGGTCGACACGGTCCGCGCAGGAGGGACGTACACTGACGGTCTCAAGGCCGCGATCACCGAAATCCTCGTGTCCCCGCATTTCCTCTTCAGGGAAGAGACTTCCGTAGGTGTCGGGGCGAATGGAGCCGCGAAGCCGCTCAACGCGTTCGAGCTCGCCACCCGTCTCTCGTATTTCCTCTGGTCGTCGATGCCCGATGACGCCCTGGCGGCCAGCGCTGACAGCGGCAAGCTCACCTCCGATCCCGCCGAGCTGCCCGCCCAGATCCAGCGGATGCTCGCCGACCCGAAGATGACCGCCCTGGCCACCAACTTCGCAACCGATTGGCTGACGCTCGACCGCCTCGACAAGGTCAATTTCGATCCGACGATCTACGGAACAGAGTATGACACCCAATTGCGAGACGCCGCCAAGCAGGAAACAACGACGTTCTTCGCGAAGTTGGTTTCGGACAATCTGCCACTCTCAACTCTCATCAACGCGGATTTCACGTACGCCAACGCTCGCCTGGCGAAACTATATGGCCTGACGGCGACGGGAACTTCGCTGTCTCGCGTCAGCCTCGCCGGTACCCAGCGGGCCGGGCTGCTCACACAGGCCAGCTTCTTGATGGCCAATTCGCATCCAGATCGGTCGGGTCCGGTCCAACGGGGCGACTGGATTCTCAGTCGCATTTTGTGTGCGGCCACGCCGCCGCCTCCAGACGGTATCGTCATTCCTATGCTCCCACCGGCCAGCGCCGGTATCTCGGGGCGCAAGTTCCTGGAAGGCCACCGCGCGGATGCGATGTGCGCGACGTGTCACAACTTGATCGATCCGGTGGGTCTCGGCTTCGAGAATTTTGATGGCGTCGGTGGGTACCGCACCATGGACAGCGGTGCTCCTGTCAACGCATCCGGAACCTATCCGGGCGGCCCCGCTTTCAACGGCGTAACAGAGCTCATCCCGCTGATCGCCAAAGACCCGCGGTATCCAGCCTGCGTCACCAGGCAGCTCCTCACGTATGCCGTCGGTCGCACTTTCTCGGCGTCCGATGCGGTGACCTACGCTCAAGGATTGTCGGCGCAGGCAACGGCCAATGGCGGCGGCCAGTGGCGATCACTGATTGCCATGATTGCATCCAGCGAAGCATTCCGAACCAATCGCCCTGACGCGCAATGAAGTACCAGCGAACGCACCATCAGGAGGATCACCGCGATGAAATCTAGGTTCTCGAGACGTAAGTTCCTGGCCGGTGCCGGTGTCGCCATTGGCTTGCCGTATCTTGAATCTCTGGACCCGCGGGCGCAGGCGGCCACCGGGTGCGAATCACGGCAACGCTTCATCGCCGGTTTCGTACCTAACGGCATCAACATGCGGGAATTCACGCCCGCCACCACAGGCAAGACCTGGACGATGCCGTACATCTTGTCTCCGCTCGAACCGGTGCGCACCAAGATCGCCGTGGTGACGGGCATCGACTACGAGATGACCGCGCACCCCGCGCCTCCCCCCGGAGGCCACGGGGCAGGAACGGGCTCGTTCCTCACCATGATGGCTCCCCACAACAATGGGACCAATCCCAATCGGATCAGCCTCGATCAGCGAATTGCCACCGCCTCGGCCGCCTGTGGCCTGCCCCTGCCATCGCTGCAACTCGGGGTCTCGGTCCCGGCCGGCGGCTGCGACGGGGCGCCCTCCTGCTCTTTCCTGGAGTGCATCTCGTGGGCGAAGGGCGGCACCCCGCTCCCGAATATTGTGGACCCAGGCAAAGCCTTCGACCGCATCTTCGCCGGATACAAGCCAGTCGCGGCAGGCACCACCCCGCCGGCAGTCGATGCTAACGCCGAACGCAGCAAGTTCGTGAGGGGCAGCATTCTGGACCGGGTGATCGCCGACACGACGTCCCTGCAAACAGACCTGGGAAGCACCGACCGCGCCAAGATGGACGAGTTGTTGACTTCGATCCGCGATCTCGAAACGCGGATCAAGAACCTCAGTACATCCGGCGGAGGAGGTGGTGGTATGTGCACGAAGCCGGCTAGGCCCACAGTCAGTGACGCTACTGACGTAGCCACTTTCGAGCCGCGCGTGCAAATCATGCTGGAGCTGGCAGCGTTGGCGTTTCAATGCGATCAAACGCGCGTGATAACCTTCATGTACGGACGAGGAACCAGCAATCAGGACTACAGCTTCCTCCCCGTCTTGGGCACCACGACGCAGCACCACCCCACGTCGCATCACGGCGGCAATGCTACGCAGCTCGCAAAGCTAAAAGAGATCGGCAAATGGGAGATGACCCAGTGGGCGAACTTTCTCAAGCGGCTGGACGGCATGAGCGAGGCAGGCGGCAAGACTGTGCTCGACAACAGCCTGGCGTACTTCAACAGCGAGATCGGGGACGGGAACGCCCATACCCATTACGACCTTCCGATCGTGCTCGCCGGTAGCGCCGGTGGCAAGCTGAAGGTGGACGGCAGCCACTACATGTACACCCAGATGACCTTCCCACGGCCTATCGTGGGTCCCATGGGCGGGCCGCACGGCATCAAACTATTCGTCTCCATCCTGAATGCGTTCGGCATCATGGACAACACCTTCGGCGACGGATCCGCTACCGGACCATTGCCCGAGTTGATGGTGTGAGGCTATAAGAAGGTTTAATCTCGCTTTTCAAAGGATCTGAAAGGATGAACATGCGACGAATGTATATTTCGCCCCTCCCGCGACTCGCTTGGGTCGCCGTTCTCGCCATCGCGGGTGGAGCATGTTCCGCCAGCAGCGACGGCAACGCGTCGGCGACTGGCGGTAAATCGGGCGGCACGGGCGGCACCGGGGCGCTGCCGGGGACAGGCGGGACGAACGCAACGGGCGGCACCGGGGCGCTGCCGGGCACCGGCGGAGCAACCGGAGGCACCACGAACTCCGGGACCGGCGGCGATGTGACGGGCGCGGGCGGCGACGTGACGGGGACGGGCGGCATGGATAGCTCCGGCGGCGCCGGCGGTCAGGGCCAACCCATGGGTGGCGGCACCGGAACGGGCAATGCTGGGACCAGCGGTGGCGGCTGCGGCACGGCCGCCTTTTGTGACGATTTCGAACGCACGATGCTGGGCCCGAATTGGATGCTCGAGCCGGGCTCGAACACCATCGAAATTTCAACGATGCAGCACCATTCGGGGACGAGTTCGGCGCACATCAAGCTCGGCACCAGCGCGGGGGCTACCTACCTCAACGCCACCAAGGGATTCCCCTTTCCCAATGACACGTTCTGGGGCCGGGTCTGGCTGTATGCGATGAATGGCCTCGAAATGAAGCATCACGTCTTTATCGAGGAGCAGAATGCCGCGACGATGAAAGCCGTGCGGGTGCTCAACACGCAGAATGATGCCCAGCTCGCGACCAACATGCAGCTCGGCGACAAGACCGGATATTCGACGCCCGCTGTTCAAATGCCCCAAGGCAAGTGGAGCTGCTTCGAGTGGAACATCACCGCGACCGGCGGAAAGGGAACGGTTACCCTGTACCTGGACGGGGTAGACCTCAAGGCCACCCTAACCGGCGTGGCCATTCCGCAAATTGACAAGACACGGCTCGGCATGCAGCGCTACATGGGCGGTGCAGCCGGTGATCTCTGGTACGACGACTACGCCGTCGGCACGACCCGAATCGGCTGCAACTAGTAGTCCCGAAGGGCGGGCTGACCACCCGCCCTGTTTTCTTTACCCCCCCCAGTTTGCATAGGAGATTCCTGATGTCGCGATTCCGTTTTACCGTGAAAAGCAGATTTTCCACGGGGGTCCTCGGTCTCGCGACCTTATGTCTCTCGATGACGGCGTGCAGCTCGGCTGAAAACGCCAACCCGACCGGCAACGGCACAGGGGGCAGAGGAACCGGTGGCGCCGCACCGAGCACCGGCGGGTCCCCGGGGGGAGGCGAAAGCGGAGGGACGAACGGCACCGGAGGCGCCGGAGCGGGAAACACGGGAGGTTCCACCTCCGGAAGCTCCGGCGGCGACTCCGGAGCTACTGGCGGGACGGGCGCAAGCACGGGCGGCAGTGGTGTGGGCGGCAGCACCGGAGGCGGCGGCCAACAAAATGGAGCTACTGGAGGCAGTGACGGCTCCGGAGGTACCACCGGTGGCGGCGGCGCCGTGAGTCCAGTACCACTCGACGCTGCGTTGATGTCGAAGTGCACGGGTAGCAAACCGATCAAATGCACTTTTCCCGTTCCCGCCGACGGCAATTACAACGTCACCGTAGAGCTCGGGAGCGCTACGGCTGCCTCGACCTCGCAGGTAGAGGCGGAGATGGCGCGCATCGTGGTCCCGGCCCTCAAGTTGCCGGCAGGCATGTATTCGCAGCAGACGTTCAGCGTCAGCGTGCACAACGAGACTCACGACGACTACACCGCTCCTGACAAGCAACTGGACGTGTTGATCGATGGTGACGCCCCGGCGCTTCACGGCATCGGCTACGCCGCCGCGAATATACCGACGCTGTTCGTCGTCGGGGATTCCACGGTGTGCGATTGGTCTCCCGATACCCATTCACAGCGCGGCTGGGCTCAGGAGTTCTCGATCTATATGAAACCTGGCCTGGCGGTGGCGAACTACGCCGATTCTGGGGACACGGCCTCCAGTTTGTATCCGAAGTTCACCAGTCGCATGGGTGGGATGATGAAGAAGGGCGACTATATATTCATTCAGTTTGGCCACAACGACATGAAGATCGCCTCCGCCGTCACCGCTTACAAGGCCAACCTGATGAAGTACGTCACCGATGCGCGCACCGCCATGGCCACGCCCATCCTGTTCTCCCCGGTGGCGCGACGGGGCTACCTTGCTGGCAGTGGCAAGAGCGGGACGCCCACACTCGCAGATCCGGGCTTCAACGGACTCGATCAGCAGGCGCGGGACCTGGCAGCCGCGGAGAAGATCGCATTCGTCGACTTGACGGCGCTGGCGCTCAAGTATTACGGGACCGTGGACCCGTCGCCGTTGTTCTACAGGTCGGGCGAGATCACCCACTTCAGTATCGCGGGCGCCACCGCCATCGCGAAGTTGGTGGCAGACGCCTTGAAGGCGGGCACCACGCCCACGACGTCGATTGGCGACTTCCTGAAGTAGAGTCGGCCGTCCCTCACCAACGTCCGCACCTGCGCCAACAGGGAGAGCCACTATGCACAAGCACGTTATCAATCCGAGTTGTCGCCGACGCAGCAACGGGCTGCATAGTCTTGGCGCCGCGACCTTGTTCCTCCTCGGTCTTGCATCCTTTGGAGCCTGTGGCGAAAGCAACCCTGCGACGCCAGGGACGGCAACCGGAGGAAAAGACGGGACCTCGACTGGGGGAATTCAAGGCAGTGGAGGAGTCACCGGTTCTGGAGGAGTCTCCGCCACAGGGGGCACTCCTGCCTCGGGTGGATCGAGCTCTTCGGGCGGATCGACTGCCACCGGCGGCAGCAGTTCTGGTGAGGGAGGGATCCAAGGCACTGGCGGAAGCAGCGGCGGCACAGTCGGCACTGGCGGTTCAGGCGGTGGCATGCAGAGCACCGGCGGAACGACCGGCAGCGGCGACATATGGGGCGGCCTCAAGAATCCCCCGGTCAAGAGCGCTGGCTGCGGCAAGCCCGCGACCATCACGTCCGCCACGAAGACCATCATGAGCGGCGGCATTCAGCGGACCTATATGGTCGATGTTCCCGCCGGTTACGACCCCGCCAAGCCGTACCGATTGTTCTTTGCCTCCCATGGACAGGGCAGCACGCTCGCCAACATCACACAATCGGGTTATTACGACCTCAAGAACCAGTCGATCGCTGCGAAAGAGCCCGCGATTTTCGTGGCGGCACTGGGGTACGGCGGCATGCCCGGCACCAGTGGAATGGCCTGGGGCCAGGCGGACCACGCCCTCTTCGATGACCTCACCAAATTCCTGGAAGACAACGCGTGCATCGATACGACGCGCGTCTTCGCCATCGGAATGAGCATGGGGGGAATGCAAACCTACTCGCTCTCCACGACCCGCCCGACAAAAATCCGGGCAGGCGTCGGGCTCGCCCCGACCAACTTCCGTATCTGGCTCCCCGACGTAAAGTCCACGGCTCCGATCGCCTGGATGCAGACCACCGGCATGAGCGACACTACCTGCGCCTATGTCGCAGACGAAGCGGCGAAGCAGGGGTCGAAATTCATCGCGTTGGAGAAGGCGGCCAATAATGGGTGCACCATCCCGGCGGAAATTCCCACCTGGAAGAGTGGCCCCCATCTCTGCTATGACTTCGAAGGCTGCAAGACCGGATATCCCGTCAAAGTCTGCACCTTCAACGGCAAACACACCAACACCAATAGCGATCCCGGCTCAAACGTGAATTGGATTGGCGTGGAGTCCTGGAAATTCTTCATGCAGTTCTGACATTTGCGGAAAGTCCAGCCGGACGTTTCCGCCATCGCGGATGCTCAGCGGCAATCGTGCAGGCTGGCATCGCCCTGTAGTCTTGAACTTGGCGTGAAGGAGGGCGGCGCCAATTCCGCTGCGCGCCGCTGCGACCTCGACGAGGTAGGCGACGCGCAGCTGGCTGATGGGTCGGTCGTGCTGGATGACTGCCGGCACCTCGATCAAACCCAAGCTCGCCGAATTTGAGCCCGCGCGTCGCGGCCACGCCCGCGCTCGGGCTGTTGGGCGCGAAGCGCGAGCCGCTGTCACCGCAGGCATGCCTCGCGCGGCTCCTTGGGCCGTTTGACGCTGGAGCCTGACGCGACACGACGCGACGCGACGCGTCGCGCGGGATTGGTAGGGAAGACTCTCCCCGCAGTTGCGGTTAGGGCCGCCGGTGGAAGGGTCGAGGTATAGATAGGCAATGGGATCCCGATGCTGATCACCTAGGGACGACCTCCGCCGCTGCTTTCAGCTCTTTCTCGTCGGGCAGAATCCACGTCACGATGAATGAGGTTCGAAACCGTGCTCACCTTGGCCATTTCGCCTGGCACCGCGGCACGCGGCGGGACCGTTGAAATGAGGGGCCGTCCCCGATGAAGCCTCATTCTCCGATGGAATCCATCCAGACGATGCTGTCGGCAGCTTCGCCGCCCAGCGAGGAGCTCGAACTGTCGAGCATCTACCGGCGGTACGGACAATTCGTCTGGGTGAGCTTACAGCACCTCGGCATCCGTCCGGCTGATCTGGAGGATATCGCCCAGGAAGCATTCATAGTCGTTCACCGCCGCCTGCATACATTCGATGCGAGCGGCCAGATGACGACCTGGCTTTTTGGCATCTGTATGCGCCTGGCCTCCAATTACCGCCGGCGCCGGCGCTGGAAGGTCGAAATTCTGTCGGGGGAACGCACGGATGAGCGGCCCTCATCGTCGATGCTGTCTGATGAATTGCTGATTCGGCGGGAAGAGCGTGAGTTCGCCGACCGAATGTTGAGCAAGCTGGACGTCGGCAAGCGCGCCGTCTTCGTCATGTTTGAAATCGAGGGCCTTTCGCACGCCGAGATCAGCCGCCTGATGGACATCCCCGTCGGTACGGTGTATTCGCGGCTACACGCCGCCCGGCGCAAGCTGCGGAAACTGCTAGCCCGCCCTTCCCCCTTGCCGAAAGAGCCGTCGGAGTGAGATCAGAGGGGAGTCAGTGGGACATCAGGCAATCAAAAACGTGCTGCCGCAGTGACGTCGCAGGACGCTTGTCCCTAGGGTCTGACGACACGGCATTCACCGCGATCGCAGACCTGATTGTCGCCGCAACCCGGGGCGTTCGAGCCGTCCGTGTTGCACGCGACAATCTCGCTCCAGAAGGGCAGATGATTGGTCTGGGTGACATTTTGAAAAGGGAGCCACACCGGCGGTAGCGACGGATCGGCGCCGCTCTGGCCCACCGCCAGGGAGCGCAGATCGATGGCCGACATCCACAACTGGGCGATGCCGCCGTCGGGGGCGTTGCGATTCGACAGCAGGAAGCCGTAGTCGATTCGCGAGCTGAAGGTGACGAAGAAAACTTTACCGTCGGCCTGGGAAAATGGACTGAACTTGGGCCAGGTGGACGAGACGTCCGTTCCCTGCGAGGCGCGCGCGAGCTCGAAGCAGGTGGGACCGGGACAAACCTGATCGTCCACCTGTGCGGACAACAGCCGCAAACGCGCCGTGGGCGCTGCGTATGCCGAGGTGCCGCGCGGTGCGGCCGCGACCACCAGCCACTGCTCGTCTGGCGACCAGCTGGGATAGAAGTGCTGGAAGGATCCTCCTCCCGCGGTTCCCGGCGCCAACAGATGACGCAGGCGAGTGGCTTTGCCGGTGGCGGGATCAAGCTCCAAGGTGACGATCTCGCCGTCTTCGGGGCGGGCATCGGAGACGTCGATGCTCTGACCGTTTGGGTTGACCGTAAACAACGTAAAGGCCACGCGGTTGCCACTGGGAGACCACTCGGGGTGCGTGACGCGCTTCCCGTCGGGGATGAGCGCCGTCGGATTTCCGATGTTCAAGGTCTGTCCGGTCGCGCTGTCCAGTACCTGGATGGTCCCGTAGTTGGTGGTCAGCACCCGGCTCCCATTGGCACTGAGCGCGGTGAATCGCGCGCGCTTTCCGGCGGTCGAATCGGGGCGGATGGTGGATTGCTCCGGTGCCCGGGTGGGCGCGACGCCCAGGACGCCGTCCAGATTCGAGTCGTCGGCATGATTGACAGCTGCGAAGGAGATCATCGCGCCGTTCCGGCTGACGCTGTGGCAACCGGAGCACGGCAAGGGATTCGTGGCCGAGGACGGGACGATGAACGGCGTGGCGGTGGACGCTCCGAAGGGCAGTCGGTACGTCGCACCGCCTCTACTGGTCGCGGTCCAGTAGTAGAGCCCGCCGGTCACCGGGGCCGGAGAAAACCGGACGGTGATGGCGGCGGACTGAGACACGGGCCCCCCGACGCCGTCTGTTTCCGCCACGGTTGCCGACAGTTGGGCGTCAGGATGACTGGCGGCGATCGCCAGCCAGCCCGACGTCGGCAGCAGGAACAGGCAATGTGCGGCAACGCACAGTGTGTAGAAGTCGTAGTTCGAGGTTCCGTCGGCCAACCGGATTCGGAAAAGTGTGTTCGTGCTTTGCCCCCGCGCCCAGTGGAACCGGACCTCGCCGATGTTGATCGCGTGCATCGCCCCATCGATGGGGTACGCGATACTGGGCGCTTCGGTCGCCGTGGCGGTTCCGCCCATGAACCGTGAAGGCGCGTCGGCGGGAGCGCTGGGGTCGATGTATGGAAAGCGGAAGGGCTGGTCCTGGGGTGTCTCGCGCGCGATGATGTCACGCCGCGGAACTTGACAGCCACCTGTCGTCGGTAGGATACCGGCAGCGAGCGCCGCCACCAGCAGCCAGCGAGAGAGCTCAGAGGCCGCGGGGTGGTGCTGCAGGCGGCCGTTCTTCATCGCGAAGCTGTTGGCGAAGCTGGCCGGAACCCGCGTTCGGTACCGGGCCCGCGCCGCCGCGGGCGGCCTCTACCAGACCGCGCGCACGTGTCGCGTAGGCGCTGACGGGGCTGCGGCGGTCCAGCGCCGCAGCGCGCTGGGACGCCTCCTCGATCCGGCCCAGGCGACACAGCGCCGCAACGGACAGGAACTCCCGCTCGGGAGAGAGCTGCCCGTCGGGCGTCTCCCGACGATGCTGTTCGAGCAGCTCCAGTGTCCGGGCCGGCTCGGCGGTCACCGTTTCCCGCGCAGCCTCGATCAGCTCTGTCTCGTGAAGCAGGGACTCTCCACTGGACGGGTCGGTAGCCATCGCGATCACCCTGGAGTGTCGGGGGTGCCGCACCGGGGCGGGCCGGTCCGCAGGCGGCGCCGCACTCGTTTCGGCATGCCTCAGGCCGGCCGCTGCGGCGGAGGCCCGCAGCCGATGCTCGACGCGCACGGATGGCACAACCGCCGCGCTGGTCGACCTGCTCTGCCGGTCGGCAGCCCGCCAGAGTGCCACGGCCGTGCCGAGCGTGGAAACGGTGAGCAGCAAGCCTGCGCACACCGCCACGGCCCGCGATCGGCCTGCCCAGAAGCCGCGCCACGAATGGAAAGGATGTTGCCTCACGTATGCTGGAACTCGCGCCAGCACATCGATGGTGGGCTCCAGCCGTGCCAGCTCACTTTCGGTAGGGAGCCGGGCCCGCGGAGCCCCGCGTAGCAACCTGGCGGCACCTTCCGGTGCACCCGCGAGATCCTCGCTCCACCGTACCGGCTCAACTCGTCTCCGGTCCATGTTCATTTTACCGCTCCACCCCTCGTTACCCGCCTGCCCATCAGTCTCTGCCCCTCTCTTCGTCCACACACGATTATCGCAAGCCCTCTCATACATCACGAATTTCGCGATATCTCTTCCCGCTCCGAAACTTTCGCTGATTGTCTCCTGGCGGCGTGCACGCCCATGGTCCCCCGGCTCTGCCGGGTGAGGGTGCGCAGTCTGCGATTTACAATTAGAAACCCAGGGTGCGCAAGGTCATTCAGGTCGGACGGCCGGACACCGTGGGGTTGTAGGGATACCATAGGACTTTGCTGTACTTCCAAGGTGGGATGAGGTGCCTTCGATCAGTCATCCCGTTTTCCCGGCGCCGGAGGAAAACGGTGCGAAGGTCGAGCTGCGGTCCGAGCTTCAGTTCGGGGAACGCCTCTCGCCTCTGCGACCGGTAGATGTCGCGGCGAATGGCGACCTTCACGGTTCGGTCATCGCGCTTTGAAAAACCGGCATGCCGCTCACCGCCAACCGACTCCCACACCAATTGAAGCCGCGAGCGCAACCGCGCCCTGTGTGAACACCGTGTCCGCTCCTGGCGGCCTGCCCGCAACGACAAAGGTCCGGCGTGGCCAGACGTCGGTCGCGCTCAAACTCACCTCTAGAACCGCGGGCCCAACCAGCTTGATGATCGAGCGGGCCATCGCCGTCACGCCCACCGCCCATTTCTCTCCCGGATCCTCTGGTACGGCGGCGTACACCACGACATGCAGGGCGCTCACCATCCCTCCTGCACAGACCTCCCAGCGGATCATCGGGTTCGATCGAGCGAAGCAGCCCAAAAACTGCGCGGACGACAGGCCGAAGCCGAAATCGCCGCCACTGATCCTGGATCGCTGATCGGGAAAGAGCCCGACAATCGTGCCGACCGCCCCGTAGCGGCCGACGTCCAGGGTGAGAGCCAGGCCTGCTCCAAGCGCCGTCCGGGGTAACAGTCCCCGGCCCGCAATACCCATGGCGGTTGCTCGCCCAGCCCGGCCCCCCGCCGGAGGATCGGCTGCTGCCTTGTCGGTGCTGGGCAGCGCGGGAGGGGGCCCCGCCGGGGGCTTCGGGGGCGCTTCCGCCGACGAACGGGCGACGGCGTCGGGATCGATCAGGATGGCGATCGTGAGCGCGGCCGCTGTCGCCAAAGTCTGGCAGTCAGAGGCGCCGCTGGTCAGGACGCGACTACCCAGCAGCTTGCCTTGCGCGTCGCGCATCAGGATCGTCACGCGGTACGATTCCATCTCGCGCGTAACGAGCGCTTCGATGAAGCTCGTGGGCTGTCCGGCGAAAGGGTTGTGTCCCAGCCGTCGGACGGTGTCGGTCTCGATCGTCGATGCGTCCGGGCAACCTACGGCGGACGGTCCGCGCACCCAGGAGAGACGCACGCCCGGCTGGACGATCGGCAGCTCTGTCGAAGCGCCAGCCTTGGCTGGCGCTTCAGCGGCGGCCGTGGAGGTCAGGCTGGCCAGAACAACCAGGAGGATCTGGACCACGGGGTGCCTGCGACTGCGAAAGTGTTTGCTGCCATTTAGACACCCGCAGCCAAGGGATGAATGTTCGTCGCTCGAGGGCCCTTCAAGGATTCTGGGGGCCATGTCTCCTCCAGAACATGCGACGCGCTGCCCCAAGGCCATCGATCGGCGAAAATGTTTTCCGTAGGAACGAACTTATATGAAGGGGCGGGGTCGCGAAGACATAGACACTTCCCGAATGACCTCTCTACGCCGGGCAACCATCACCGCGATTGCAATTTCGTTTGGTTTGATGGGCTGTGCCCCGTCTCCATCTTCGGATGAACCTCCGGGGGGGACTGGGGGTGCCGGCCTGCCCGGCGGAACGGGTGGGGGCTCCGGCGGGACGGTCGCTACCGGGGGAGCCCCCGGCCCGAGCACGGGTGGCGTGCCGGGCAGCGGCGGCGCCGCGACCGGTGGCAGTGATGAGCCGGGAGCTACCGGCGGGACGACGGCGGGCAGCGGGGGCGCTTCTGGCGGGGCCGCCGGGGATTCGGGCGGACGGGGCGGAGCCGCCGGGCGGACAGGCACCGGAGGAGCTACCGGTCCCAGCTGCTCCACGGGAGCGCTGTTTTGCGAAGGATTCGAGACGCAAACTACCGGCGCGGCGCCGGGGGGGACCTGGACACCGACCGTGCTCGGCGGAGGGCAGATCACAGTCGACACGTCGCGGCCGTTCTCCGGTCAGAAGGCCCTTCACGTCACCGGCATGATGAACACCGACAAGGCGTACATCCAGACGCCCCTGGCGATCACCGCCACCACCATCTTCGTGCGGTTCATGATGTACACAGCCGGCTATCCCTCCAGCAGCGGAGTTCACACCCGCCTCCTGCGCATTGGGACCGCCGTGGGGACGGCGCCGGGGACCGCCGAGAACTCCTATTCCCTGTCCAGCTACAACGGCACGGCGATCGAGAAGGTCAACTCCATTTACTTGCGGGACACAGGGACACATTTCAACGACGCGGGAAACAAGAACCGTTGGATCTGTTGGGAATTCGAGATCGACAAGACCGGAGGGGTTGGAAAGGTCACGCCGCACATTTGGGTGGATGGTCGCCAACTTTCTCTGTCGGTTGCGGGCAGCGCCACCCACGGCAAGACATCGCCCAGCTGGGATCCGATTCCCATCGAGGTGCTGGTCATGGGGTTGGACGGCTTCCAGCCGGATCCGGTCCGCGCCGATTTCTGGATTGACGACCTCGTCGTCGATTCCCAGCGGGTAGGCTGCCCGGCCGCGGCGAAGTGAATCTGGGCTGACCAGCGCCTGCCTGCTGGAGGCGGGGTCCGGTCCACCAGCCGCGACTCGCGCGACGAGATCGAGCCGTTTCACGAAATGGCGACGCTTTGGTCGCCGGAGACGCCTCCATTGTGAGGCATCTCCTCGTCTGCCGCTTTGCCGTCTATAAAATCCGCGCCGATTGGGGAAAGAGGCGCGACCCGATAGGCCGCCATGGCGTGTAGCGATCAGGGATGGGCGCAGCCCGGCTGTTGTAGCCATTCATTGGTGGCGACGTTCCAACGAAGCAATCTCACGCAGTAATCTGGCCGTAAGTCCGGCAACTATTTGCCGTGACCGTGACGACAGCGGCATGCTTTCATCCTCGCATTGAAAAGGTGTCGCTCTCTCTCGGTTTGGTCCTGGTGACGGCCATCGCTGTCGGCTCCCGCAGCATTCCGCTTGGACCGGATCTGGTCGACTACCCGGATGGGGGCGTGATGTGGGCGATCACCGGGCTCAGTTGACCCCGAACGGGGCGCAACACCCACCGGGCGGTGCGACCCGTCCCGCCGAACGGCCACCACTGCCAGAGCCCCGACTTGAGCTCACTGCTCACGCCGTCGAGAGAGCGCTCGTTGCCAGCGTAGCCGCCTGGCGAAGCAGTCCGTCGCGGTTTTACGGAGGCGGCGTAAACGCTTTCCTTGTTTGCAGATTCTTTACTCAATGTTCAGACAACCGTTCGAAACAGACCAATGGGAGGAAGCAGATGATTAGGACACCGCACATACTCGCAACAACAGGTACGTGTTTGGCGATCTCTCTTTGGGCATCGCCTGGCCGAGCTGCGGATATTTTTGTTAGCAATCCAATGCCCGCCGATGCCAACGTAAACGATTCCATATGCACGCTGCGCGAGGCAATCATATCTGTAAATGCTCTCATTCCTAACAACGGATGCGCATCTGGAGACTTGAACTACAATACCATTCACTTGCCGGCAGGAACCTACACTCTAACGAGTAATATGATTGGGCTCTACAGCTCGATGACGATCGTCGGATCCGGTGCGTCACGCACGATAATCGACGCAAATGGTATGGACTGCTTCTCCCTGAATCGGACCGCGTCGGTGACATTTCAGGACCTGACCATCAGTAACTGCGGCGAAACAGCGATAACTGTTTACTCGGGCGAAAGCGTGGACATCGAAAACGTATCGTTTCAAAGTAACCGCAGCCGCGGCAACTCTTCCAGCGACCTCCGCGTCTTCGGAAGCGCGTGGGTGTCGGGGTCGACATTCGTCACTCGGTATAGTTCTTTTGCCGGCATGATTCGCCAGGAACCATCCTCGAGTGTGGGAATAGAAAATACCACTATTTCGGGAAGCAAGGAGGAGCATGGCATCATCTTCAATAATGGCGGAAGCCTGTTCATCTACAATAGTACGATCGGCAATAACACCGTCGCGAATGGGGGCATCATCCATCTGAACGACGCGAATTCGTCGCTATGGATGGGCTTCAGTACGATTGCCTACAATAGTTCGCCCAGCGCCCGCGCTATAAACAACTCCTACGGTGGCAGCGCGACGATCACCTCGTCGGTCATTATGGGGAATCTCAGCGGAGGCAGCCCCACGTGCACGGGACCGATCACCAACGGTGGCTACAATGTCTTTGACAGTCAGGCCCCTTGCACGACTCCGATTCCGATGAAGGACACCCTCATCAGCTTCCCCCCCTTTGAGGAGACGTCTTTGCCGATGCCACACGGGGGCCTTGGTCCGGTCTATATGCCGCTGGCCGGAAGTCCCGTGTTGAACCGCGTCACCGACGGCTCGTGTTACAACGATCAGCGCGGCGCCGGCCGATCGAACTCGGGCTGCGCGGCCGGCTCTGCCGACTTGTTTAATGTCGTCGTGATGGTTGGAAACCCGTCGGCGATCACCGCCGGCGACTACACCGTCATCAGTCTGCTCAATTCGATATTCGGCTCTAGCCATGTCTCGGTCGTCAATGACTATTGGGCTGGATCGCCGGCCGGCCAGGTCATTGTGGTAACGGGCAGCGTGAACGACGCGCACGTCGGCACGCGGCTCAGAAACAGGAGCGAAGGCATCGTCATCTTGAAGCAGTCTCTCTTCGATGAAATGAACATGACCGCCAGCTCCTCGTCCTCGAACGAAGGCACGACCAGTCTGACCTCCCTGTATCTCGACGGCCGAATTCCCAGCCGCTCCGGCTACACGAGCGGCGGGTATTCAAGCGGAAACAATCCAGCTCTCACCGGCTCAGCCAAATCTTATGGATGGGGAAACCGCTCGAGTTCCACTCCGGACGTAGAGATCATGGGCTCAGTTTCGGGGACCCCCAATCACATGGGACTTTTCCGATACTGGCCGGGCGCGTCTCTGTACAACGGGGACGTAGCTGAGAATTTTCGGATCGGGCTCTTCTTGACCGATTCGGCCGCCGCGGACGTGACTGGCGCGAGCGCCAGCCTCCTGCAGCAGGCAGTGCTCAGCGCCAGTGCTGTGGAAGAATAAGAGGGCGTTCCCTGCCCGGTCGCCGGGATCTTCAGACTGCGCGTCATGAGGCGCTGAAAAGCTGTAGCGCGCGCTGAGCGACTGACCGACGTCCTCCGGTGGTCGACGCCGGGTGCGCGCCCCCATCTCCCTCACCCCCTCCCCGCGTTCCGCGGCGAGGGGGTGAGGCGCGCGACCCGACAAACGGCCCTGGCGTGTGACGCTCAGCGACGGCGCAGCCCGGCCGTTGCAGCGCCATCCATCGATGGCGACGATCGAACGAACGAATGTTGGGCGGGAATCTCGCCGTAAAGTCCGGCAACGTTTTGCCGTGACGTGAAAATGGCGCCGTGCTTTAACCTTCGCATTGATTTCCCGGACGAGTGCGAGATGTGGAGTGGGCTTCGTTGACCCCGAGCGGGTGCAACGGCGGGCCGCGCGATCCACCCTGCCCAACGGGTACCACTGCGGCTGCACCCCGGGCCCGTGCGCCGTGAAAGGGCAGCCTTGGGGCGATCGAAGCGGTCGGAAATTGACCGAAAAATGAGCTTGTCGGGCAACGATGCGGCCGGACCACCGACTCGAGCTCACGACGAAAGACCCTTCACGCAACGTTCAGATAACGGTGTGAAAACAATGGAGAATCAGACGATCATGACACGACACATACTCGCAATGGCAGCTACCTGTTTGGCGATCTCTCTTTGGGCATCGCCTGGAAAAGCTGCGAATATTTTTGTCAGCAATCCAATGCCCGTCGATGCCAACGTAACCGATTCCAAATGCACGCTGCGCGAGGCGATCATATCTGCAAATAATAACGTTGCTAATAACGGATGCACATCTGGAGACGGGAACCCCGATGTTATTCACTTGCCGGCAGGAACCTACACTCTAACGAGTGGTATGGTTGGGCTCTCCAGTTCGATGACGATCGTCGGATCGGGCGCCTCACGCACGATAATCGACGCAAATCGCCTGAGCTGCTTCGCTCTGAGCCAGAACGCGTCGGTCACATTTCAGGACCTGACCATCACGAACTGCTGGGATACAGCGATATCTGTTCCCTCGGGCAGTAGCGTGGACGTCGAAAATGTATCGTTTGTAAATAACGGCAACAGCTTCACGAATGGCAGCGACCTCCACGTGTGGGGAGGCGCGTGGGTATCGGGGTCGGCAATCTCCACTACGAGGGATCCTTTCAGAGGCGTGATCCTCCAAGAATCAGGCTCGAGTGTCGGGCTAGAAAATTCCACGATTTCGGGGAGCACCGCCGAGCATGGCATTATCTACAATGTTGGCGGATCCCTGTGGATGAACAATTGTACAATCGGCGGGAACAAGGAAATCGCGTCCGGCATCATCCATCTGGACGCGGGTTCTTCGCTACAGATGGCTTTCACCACGATCGCCTACAACACGTCGCAAAACGGCGCCCGGGCTGTAAACAACTCTGGCAATGTCAGCGCGACGATCTCGTCGTCGTTCATTTACGGGAATGGCGGGGGCGGGAAAACGTGCACGGGCCCGATCACCTCCGGTGGCTACAACGTCTTTGACGATTCGGCGCTTTGCACGACTCTAACGACGACGGACACCAAGACCCACGACCCCCAATTGGACACGTATTCGCCTTCGTTTTTGCCGAGGCTACACGGGGGCCTTAGTCCGGTCTATCTGCCGCTGGCCGGAAGTCCCCTGTTGAACCGCGTCAAAGACGGCACGTGTTACGACGATCAGCGCGGCGCCGGCCGATCGAGCTCGGCCTGCGCGGCCGGCTCTGCCGACGTGGTGAATGTGGTCGTGATGGTTGGAAACCCGTCGGCAATCACCACCGGAGACTACATCGTCATCAGTCTGATCAATGAGTTGTTCTTCGGCTCTACTGTCTCGGTCGTCAGTGACAATTGGGCTGGATCGCCGGCCGCCCAGGTCGTTGTGGTAACGGGTAGCGTGAACGACACGCACGTCGGCACGCGGCTCAGAAACAGGAGCGAAGGCATCGTCATTTTGAAGCAGTCTCTCCTCGATGAAATGAACATGACCGCCAGCTCCTCGAACGAAGGCACGACCAGTCTGACCTCCCTGTATCTCGACGGCCGACTTCCCAGCAGCTCCGGCTACACGAGCGGCGGCTATCCAAGCGGAAACAATCCCGCTCTCACCGGCTCATCCAAATCTTATGGATGGGGAAACCGCTCGAGTTCCACTCCGGACGTAGAGATCATGGGCTCAGTTTCGGGGACCCCCAATCACATGGGATTTTTCCGATACTGGCCGGGCGCGTCTCTGTACAACGGGGACGTAGCTGAGAATTTTCGGATCGGGCTCTTCTTGACCGATTCGGCCGCCGCGAACGTGACTGCCGCGGGCGCCAGCCTCCTGGAACAGGCAGTGCTCAGCGCCAGTTATGTGACCGAATAAGATGGCGTTCCCTGCCCGGTGGCCGGGATCTTCAGACTGCGCGTCATGAGAGGATGAAAAGCTGTAGCGCGCGCTGAGCGACTGACCGACGTCCTCCGGTGGTCGGACGCCGGGTGCGTGCCCCATCTCCCTCACCCCCTCTCCGCGTTCCGTGGGGAGGGGGTGAGGCGCGCGACCCAACAAACGGCCCTGGCGTGTGACGCTCAGCGATGGGCGCAGCCCGGCCGTTGCAGCGCCATCCATCGATGGCGACGATCTAACGAACGAATGTTGGGCGGGAATCTCGCCGTAAAGTCCGGCAACGTTTTGCCGTGACGTGAAAATGGCGCCGTGCTTTAAGCCTCCGCAGTGATTTCCCGGACGAGTGCCGGATGTGGAGCGGGCTCCGTTGACCCCGAGGGGGTGCAACGGCGGGCCGCGCGATCCACTCCGCCCAACGGGTACCACTGCGGCTTCAGCGGCGGCTGCACCCCGGGCCCGTGCGCCGTGAAAAGGCAGTCTTGGGCGATCGAACGGGTCGGAAGTTGACCGAAATGAGTTTGTCGGGCAACGATGCGGCCGGACCACGGACTTGAGCTCACGACGAAAGACCCTTCACGCAGCGCTCAGATAACAGTTTTAAAACAATGGAGAATCAGGCGATCATGAGACGACACATACTCGCAATAACGGCTACATGTTTGGCGACCACTCTTTGGGCATCGCCTGGCAAAGCCATGGAGATTTTTGTTAGCAATCCAATGCCCGCCGATAGCGACATAAACGATTCCACATGCACGCTGCGCGAGGCGATCATATCTGTAAATACTTTCGTTGCTCACAATGGATGCCCATCTGGAGACTGGAATTCTTACAATACGATTCACTTGCCGGCAGGAACGTACAAGCTCAACAGTGATATGGTTGGGATCTACGACTCGATGACGATCGTCGGATCGGGCGCCTCACGCACGATAATTGACGCAAATCGCTTGAGCTGCTTCTACCTGTCCGCGGCGGCCACATTTCAGGACCTGACCATCACGAACTGCGGCGGTTCAGCGATATCTGTCCCCGCGAGCACGAGCGTGGACGTCGAAAACGTATCGTTTGTAAATAACGGCGGCAGCACTACTTCTGGCAGCGATCTCCGCGTGTGGGGAAGCGCGTGGGTATCGGGGTCGGCATTCTCCACGACGAGGGATCCTTTCAGCGGCCTGATCCGCCAAGAATCAGGCTCGAGTGTGGCGCTAGAAAATTCCACGATTTCGGGAAGCACCGCCGAGCACGGCATCATCTACAATGGTGGAGGAAGCCTGTGGATCAACAATTGTACAATCGGCGGGAACAAGGAAATCGCGTCGGGCATCATCCATCTGGACACCGGTTCTTCGCTACAGATGGCTTTCACCACGGTCGCCTACAACACGTCGCAAAACAACGCCCGGGCTATAAGCAACTCGGGCAATGTCAGCGCGACGATCTCGTCGTCGCTCATTTTCGGGAATGGCTCGCCCGGGAAACCCACGTGCACGGGCACGATCACCTCCGGTGGCTACAACGTCTTTGACGGTTCGGCGCTTTGCACGACTAAAACGCTGACGGACATCAGCACCTCCGACCCCAAATTGGATACGTCTTCGCCTTCGTTTTTGCCGAGGCCACACGGGGGCATTGGTCCGGTCTATCTGCCGCTGGCCGGAAGTCCCCTGTTGAACCGCGTCACCGACGGCTCGTGTTACAACGATCAGCGCGGCGCGGGTCGAATTAACACGTTCTGCGCGGCCGGCTCTGCCGACGTGGTGAAGGTGGTCGTGATGGTTGGAAACCCGGCGGCGATCACCACCGGCGACTACATCGTCATCAGTCAGCTCAATTCGGTGTTCGGCTCTAGCTCTGTCTCGGTCGTCAGCGACAATTGGGCTGGATCCCCGGCCGCCGGGGTGGTTGTGGTAACGGGCAGCGTGAACGACGCGCACGTCGGCACGCGGCTCAGAAACAGGAGCGAAGGCATCGTCATTTTGAAGCAGTCTCTCCTCGATGAAATGAACATGACCGCCAGCTCCTCGAACGAAGGCACGACGAGTCTGACCTCCCTGTATCTCGACGGCCGACTTCCCAGCCGCTCCGGCTACACGAGCGGCGGCTATTCAAGCGGAAACAATCCCGCTCTCACCGGCTCCTCCAAATCTTATGGATGGGGAAACCGCTCGAGTTCCACTCCGGACGTAGAGATCATGGGCTCAGTTTCGGGGACCCCCAATCACATGGGATTTTTCCGATACTGGCCGGGCGCGTCTCTGTACAACGGGGACGTAGCTGAGAATTTTCGGATCGGGCTCTTCGCGACCGATTCGGCCGCCGCGGCCTTGAGTGGCGCGGGCAGCAGCCTCCTGCAGCAGGCAGTGCTCGGCGCCAGTGCTGTGGTCGAATAAGATGCGGGACTGAAAACTGTAGCGCGCGCTCAGCGACTGACCGACGTCGTTCGGTGGTCGGACGCCGGGTGCGCGCGCCCCTCACCCTCTCTCCGCGTTCCGTGGGGAGAGGGGACGGGAGACGCTGGGACAGGAAGTTTTGTCTGATACTGGCGCGCTACCTAAACTCCCTCCCCATGGGACTCTTGACCTTCAGCATCAACGTCACCGTGGACGGCTGCGTCGACCACCAGGAGGGAATCGCCGACGACGAGACACACGCCTTCTTCACAGGACTCATGGACGAGGGCGGGGCGATGCTGTGGGGCCGCGTCACCTACGAAATGATGGAGAGCTACTGGCCGGCGGTCGCCCGCGGCGACCAGGACGCCCCGCCGGCGATGCGCGAGTGGGCGGTCAAGCTGGAGGCCAAGCCGAAGTACGTGGTGTCGTCGACGCGAAAGGACTTCCCGTGGACCAACAGCCACCACATCGTCGGCGATCTGCGCACGGGCGTGCAGAAGCTCAAGGACGCAACCCCGGCCGGCGTGCTTCTCGGTAGCGGCAAGCTCGCCACCGAGCTGGACCGGCTGGATCTGATCGACGAGTACAAGTTCCTCATCCACCCTAGGATCGCGGGCCACGGCCCGACCCTGTACCAGAGCGGGCTGCCCAGCACGCGACGGCTCGAGCTGGTCTCGGCGAAGCCTCTCCGCAACGGCGCGGTCGCCATGCACTATCGGCGCGCGCGCTGACTCAGAGCGGTCCCATCGCGCCCAGCCGGCGGGCCAAGCGAGTGTTGACCGGCGAGGTAATCAGCTTCGCGTGGGCTTCCCCGGCTTTCGCCTCTACTATCCCAGTCGCCGCCAGGTCACGCCCGCGCTGCGCGCGTTCATCGACGTCATGAAGAGAGACGGCTAGAGCCGCAGCGTCGGCCCTCAATCATAGAGAAGCTGCCGCGGTGCTCACGGCAGACTACTTACAGTTGTCGGGGCGAGAGGATTTGAACCTCCGACCTTTCGGTCCCGAACCGAACGCGCTACCAGACTGCGCCACGCCCCGATATTTGTGTCGGGGCTTCATGCCAAACTTAGCGGCGGGAGTCAATGGGGCGAGCGGGGAGGCGGATGCGGCGCAGGGCGACGTCGGCGACGTACAGCAGCACGGCCGCCAGCAGCAGGAGGCGGCGTAAGGGGCGGCGGGTGGGGCGGGCCGCCCCGCGGGGGTCGAGGGCCTGGGTGGCTTCTTTGAGGACGCGACCGCCGCTGGCGGCTGCGGCGGCGGTCAGGGCCATGACGCTTTGCTGGTCGCCCTGGGGCACGGGCATCAGCTCGGGTGCCAGCGGCAGGCTCAGGCGCCCGGTTGCGTCGGCCACCGGCGCGCCCCCGGCCGTGAAGGTGGCGGCGAAGGACAGCGCGCCGCTCTCCACCTCGGGCCGAAGGCTCGCCTCGTAACGGCCGGGGGCAGTCTCGGGCATGGGTAACCGGCGCGCGGGCCGTGGTTGGCCGTCGGCGGCGATTTCCACGACGCTGACCTCTCCTTGGAGCCCCCGCAGGAACTGATCGTCCGGGGCAATCGCGTCGACGGTCAGCCGGACGCGATCCGCCGTGCGCGCGGCGTGAATCTCGAAGTGGCTGGGGGGGTGGCGGCGCATGGCCGCGCGCGCCAGTTGCACCCACAGCTTCTCGAAGCCGCTCCAACGCGCCCATCCGGCTGCCCACCGCGCGCCGAGGTCGCTGGTCCAGGCGACGACCTGCCCCAGGCCCACCGGCCACCGTGCCAGCAGCGGCGCGCCGTCGGGTGCGGCCAACACGGTCTCGGCCTGAGAGCGCGGGCGGGTCATGACGTAGCCGCCCAGCGGCGGCGCGGTCTCCAGCATCGTGCCGGCCAGGGCGGCGATGTGCTTGTCGACGCGCGGGCGGGTCGGCCGCTCGACGACGGACTGGTCCCCCAGGTCCGACGTCTCGCGCGAGAAGATTCGCGGGATGCTGGCCGGGTCGCGGGTCTGATAAAAGCGCCCGCCGCCCCGGGCCGCGATCATCTTCAGCATCGTCTGATCGGCGCCGTCTCCGACGCCGATGGCAGAGATGGTGATGCGCGCGGCGGTCGCCGCGTCGACGAGTTCCGGGATCTCGTCGTACGGCGACTGTCCGTCGGACAGCAGGATGACGTGCTTTTTGCGCGCGCGTGCCGGCATCAGCTCGTCGACGGCTTCGCGCAAGCCGGACAGGATGTTGGTGCCGCCGCCGGCGGCGATGCGGCCGATGTCGCGCGTGATGCGCTGCCGGTTGGCCGCCGCCTGCAACGGCACGACCGGGGTGGCTTGATTGTCGAAGACGACGACCGCGATCTGGTCGGACGCGGCCATCGCGTCGGCGGTCGCGCGCGCCGCCTGTTTGGTCAGCTCCAGCTTGGGACCGGTCATCGACCCCGATCGGTCGATGACCAGCGCCAGCGCCAGCGCCGGTTCCTCTTGGACCTCCGGGACGTCCAGCCGCAACGGCAGCAACGGCTCGAGGGGACTGTGGGCGTAGCCGCCTGGGCCGAAGCTCTGTGTGCCGCCCGCCACCAGCAGGCCGCCCCCGGCCCGGACGAACCCGTCCAGCGCTGCCAGCATCTGGTCCGGCAGCGCGGCCCGCGGCACGTCGGCCAGCACGACCAGGTCGGCGCCCGCCAGCGCACCCGCCGCCGCCCCGCGCGCGCCCTGGACGTCGGTCGTGATGTGCTGCGCGGCCAGCGCGCGGGCGAAGGCGCTCGCCACGCCGGGCGCGCCCTCGAGGCACAGCACGCGGGGCGCCGCCTGGGTCGCCAGCGCCAGCACGCCGTCGTCGTTGGCGGGGCGGCGATCGCCGGCGGCGCTCAGGTGGGCCCGCACCACCGCCGTTCCGGGTTGCAGCACGCGCGCGCGAAACGTGAGCGTGGTGGCGCCGGCGTTCAATCTGGCGATCCGCTGCGGCTCGTCGAAAGACACCGCGCGGCCGCCATCGACGCGCAGCTGCGCGTCGATGGCGCGATCCGAAACGACGCGCACGTCCAGGCGGAACGGTTCACCGGGACGGATCAGATCGGGCGCGGACAGCTCCGCGATCGCGGCGTCGGCTTGCGCCGGGGCGGGCAGGGGGACGACGTCCAGGGCGACGCCGCGCTGGCCGAGGCGCCGGGAGGCGCCCAGCAGATCGCCACGCGTCGCGAGGCCATCCGACAAAAGCAGCACGCGCGGCACCCCGGTGGCGTCGACCAGGCCCGCGGCCAGACTCGACGCCAGCGCGGGATCGGTTGCGGCACCCCCCGCACCCATTCGCAAAAGCGGGCTGCCCGGCGCCACCTCCTCGGGCTCTGCGGCGAAGCGCAGAACGCGGGGGGGCGCATCGCCCCGCCGCCGCGCCGTCCGCACGAGGTCGTCGATGATCTGCTGCTCGCGGGCGACCGTTTCGTCGGGGATGCTGGTCGAGACATCGGCGAGCACGACCAGCGAGACGCCTCGGCCCGCGCCGCGCAGCTCCGGGCCGGCCAGCGCCAGCACGACGGCCGTGAACACCAGCGCCCGCACGACGGCCTGGGCCACCAGCTGCCGGCGCGGAAAATCAGCCAGCGATCGCCGGCTGACCGCCGCCAGCAGCGGAATGGTCAAAAGGGCCAGCAACACCGCGGGATGCGCCAGCGTCACCCACGCGCCGCCGGCGGTCATGTCGTCCACCGGCGGTGATAGCTGACCCATTCGAGGACCAGCAGCACCAGCGCCAGCGCCGCCGCCCAGACGCCGGCGCGGCTCCGGCGGCGCGGCGGCGGGAGCTCCAGCGCGGGCACGTCGTGTCCGCCCACCTGCAGCCGCGCGGCGGGGGCGGTGTCGGATTCGCGCGGATCGCGGGCCGTCTCGGCGCCGGCCGCCGCGGCTTCCCCGGGCCAGCGGTCGGCCTCCCGGGCGCCCCACGCCAGCGCGTTGGCGATCAGCAACGGAAAGGCTGGGCGCAGCGGCAGATCGGACTGCCGCGGGTCGAACGCGACGACGGCGATCCGCACCCCCGGGCGCTCGCGCGCCAGGATCAGCGGCGCGCCGAAGGACGCCGCCAGCACGGCGTCGCCGGTCCCGGCCGTGACTCGCCCCGCCTCGGCGATGTTGACGTCGCCGAGGTCCAGGTGGCGGAGCAGCGGGTGCTCGTGCCGGACGGTGGCGGGGTCCAGGATTGGATCGCGCAGTCGCCCGCGCACCGGGACGGGGCTGCCGGCGCCCCGCGGATCGAAGTAGAGCCAGTTGCCCGAAGCGGGCAGCGTGCCCGGCGTGACGGCGTCGCACACGATCAGGTCGTAGCGGTCGGCTCGACTCAGCGCCTGGTCCGCTTGGGCGGCCGCCAGGCGGTCGACGGTCACGCCGGGGCCCAGGCTCAAGAGCGCACCGTCCAGGTACAGGTCAGCGTCGCCGACACGCAGGATGCGGCGCTGGGGGATCGGCGGGATCACCGCCGCGGCCGTGTCGTCCGACGCGAGGTCGTCGTTCGACGCCAGGCGCGCCTCGATTCGGGCGCCCGGTGCGAACAGAGCGTGCAGCGCGACGGCCCGGCGCTCGCCCGGGGCCAGCGCCAGCGCCAGCCGTTCGACGACACCGCCCCCGCTGCGAATCTCGATCGGCACCGTCGCGGCCGCCGTCCGGAAGCTCTGGATGGTCAGCCCCGCTTCGACGGCGCCCGGGTCGGCCGGAACCCGTCGTGCCGCCAGTGCCAGGATGCCGACGTTTTCGTGCCGCCGGCCGACCGCCGCATACCGCAGCTCCAATCCGGGGGGCGCGCTCCGGAGCGCGTCGTCGGGAAAGCCGCCGTCGCTGATCAGCGCGACCGTCGGTCGCGGGCGGCCGCGCAGGACGGCGGCCGCAAAGCTCAGCGCGCGCGGCAGGTCGCCGGGATCGTCGCTGGGCGCGACCGCGGCGACGGCCCGGTCCAGCGGGGCCGGGTCCGCCTCGAAGCCGCTTTCGGCGGTCACCTCGCCCGCGAACGAAGCAACCAGCGCGCGGTCGGCCGGTCCCAGTCCGGCGATCAGTCGTCGCGCGCGGACCCGGGCCGCTTCGAGCCGGCTGCCTGGCTCGTCGCTGGCGGACATCGAGGCAGACCGGTCGATCAAGACGACCCAGCTTCGCCCCAGTCGATCGACGGGCGCCGGGCGCGGGTCCACGGCTGCGATCAGAAGCCCCGCCGCGATGGCCAGCGCCAGCGCCAGCGCCACCCAGTGCCGCAGCCGGCGGGCGCGGCGCAGCACCGACCCCGTGCCGGCCAGCCCCAACCACAGTGCCGCGAACGGGACCGCCACCTCGCGCCGCCGCAGCCGCACGAAATGCAGCGCCACGATGGCGGTGCCGGCGACCGCCGCAATGGCCGCCACGACGGCGCCCGGCAGCGTCCCCGAAAACAGCCAGCTCAGCCAGCCGAGACTCACCACGCCGCCGTCAGCCCAGGATGCCGCCCGTCCGGAACATGCGCAGCACGACGGCGTCCAGCGCTTGGTCGGAGGTCACAGTGAAGCAGGGGATTCCCCTCTCGCGGCAGTATCCTTCCAGCGCGCGGCGAAGCGCCGACAGGCGCTGCAGGTACGACGTGACCGCTGCTGGCGAGACGGTCAGATCGTGGGCCTCGCCCGTCTCGACGTCGCGCACGCGCAGATCGCCGCGCCAGAGGGGCGCCAGCTCGTCGGGCGCGGTCACCTGGATCGCGATCGGCATCACCCGGTTGGCGCGCAGGAGATCCAGCGCGGCGCGCGCGCCCGCCGGGTCATAAAAATCGGAGATCAACACGGCCGCGCCGCCGCGCCGGCCGGCGCGCCGCCCCAAGTGCGCCCGCAGCGCTTCCGACAGCGGTTGGCGCCCGGCCACGGTCACCTCTTCGAAAAAACGCAGGATGCCCAGGATCCGGTTCTTCCCCCGTTGCGGCGGCAGGCTGCAACGCGCGTCCCCCAGCGCCGTCACCGCGACCCTGTCCAGGTTCGCGAGCCCGACATAGGCCAGCGCGGCACCCAGCTGCAGCGCCAGGTCGATCTTGGGCGGCGCGCCCATGGCCATCGAGAGGCTGGCGTCGACGATCACGTCGATCGCGACGTCCTCGTCTTCTTCGAAGAGGCGCAGCGCGCGCCGGTCGAGCCGCCCGTAGAGGTTCCAGTCCAGATAGCGCAGATCATCGCCCGGTACGTAGTCGCGGTGATCCGCCAGCTCCAACCCGGCGCCGACCCGGCGCGTTCTGCGGATGCCGCGCGCCCGTGCGCCGGCGGCGCGCCGCACCGCCAGCTCCAGCGTCTCCAGTTTGCGCAGAAACCGCTCATCGAACCGGCGCGCGCTCGCCGGTTGTGGCGCCGCCGTCACGCCGTCTCCGGCAGGTCGGCCAGCAGCCGCCCGACGATCCCGTCGGCGGTCACGCCTTCGGCCTCGCCCTCGAAGTTCAGGAGCACGCGGTGGCGCAGCGCCGCGGGCGCCACCCGCCGCACGTCGGCGAACGACGGCGCGAACCGGCCGGCGCGCAACGCCTCGACCTTGGCTCCCAAAATCACGGCCTGCGCGCCGCGCGGCGAGCTGCCGTAGCGCACGAAGCGGCGCACGTCGGGCGCGGTGCTGCGGGCCGGCTGCGTCGCCTCGACCAGGCGAACCACGAAGTCCTGCACGGGGCGGGCGACCGGCACTTGCCGCACCAGCGTGCGCATCTCCAGCAGTCGTGCGTGCGCCAGCACCGGTCTCACCGCTGCGTCGCTGGTCCCGGTCGTCCGATCGAGGATGGCGTGCAGCTCGCTCGCGCTGGGGGCGTCGACGCGCACCTTGTACAAGAACCGATCCAGCTGCGCCTCGGGCAGCGGGTACGTCCCCTCCATCTCGATCGGGTTCTGCGTGGCCAGCACGAA
Organism: uncultured Pseudomonadota bacterium; assembly: GCA_963737345.1. Lineage (GTDB taxonomy): Bacteria > Myxococcota_A > Polyangia > Fen-1088 > Fen-1088 > JADGRB01. Next base: position 99,473 of record CAVTSM010000006.1, read on the forward strand.
GAAGGGCGGCGGCAGCGTGTAGGTCTGCTTGCCCACCGTGACGGACTGCTCTTGCATGGCTTCCAGCAGCGCCGATTGCGTCTTGGGCGTGGCGCGGTTGATCTCGTCGGCCAGCACGACGTGCGCGAAGATCGGCCCCTTTTGAAATTCGAAGCGCCTCCCGCCCGTGTCCTCGGCGATGAGGTTGGTCCCGATCACGTCGGCGGGCATCAGGTCGGGCGTGAACTGGATTCGCGAGAAGCTGAGGTCCATCGCCGCCGCCGCCGTCCGCACCAGCAGCGTCTTGCCGAGGCCCGGAACGCCCTCGATGAGGACGTGACCGCCCGCTAGCAAGGCCGAGACGACGGCGCCCACCACCTCGGACTGGCCGACCAGCCGCCGGCCGATCTCTTCCAGCAGGCGGGCCAGGTCGGCGCGAAAGGCGTCGACCGCGCGCGCGGCTTCATCGGCGCCGGCGGACGGCGAGACCGTCACCGCCGGCCTCCTCCAGCCGCGGACGGACGCGGCCGGATCAAATCGAAGTAGCGTCGGACGACGTATTGCTGGCCGGGCGGCACGGCGCTGGCCCCCAAGGCCTCCTCGACGGCGGCGCGGTAGTCGGCATAGACGTGCGCGTAGGGCCGGGTGGCGAAGCCGCGCCCGGCCGCGCCGTCGATGACCTGCGCGCGGCTGGGGCCCGCGCCCTCCGCCGTCGGGACGCGCGCGTCCCGGCCGGGTGGGGCAGGGGCGCTCTCGCGTCCGGCCAGCGGCGCCCCGCCGTTTTGGTGGCCGATGCCGCCGCCGGCCGCGGTCTGCTCGTCGTCTGCGCCGCCTGCGGTTGCTTCCGTGGCGGCCGCTGCCGAAGAGCTGCCCGGCATGGATATTCCCGCGGCCGTGTCGCCGGCACCCGCCGCTTCCGGAGACCCGCGACCCGCGCTCGGGTCCGACGGCCCGCGGCTGGGAACGGCACCCTCCGACAGGCCCTGGCCGCCGGCCGCCGCCCGGGCAAAGGCGCGGGCGGCGTCGCTCTCGCCGTTGCGCAGGTCGCCGCGGGCGATGCGGTCGTGAAGTTGCCGCGTGGCGCGCTCCAGCTCGCGCAGCGACGGTTCGGCCGACGCCTTGCGCTGAAGCTCGCCCAGCTGGCGGCCGCTGTTCTCGGCGCGGCTCCGGCAATCGGCTTCTCTGCCTGCGCAGCTGGCGCCCGCCTGGTCCAGATCGCGCGACAGCTGTTCCAGCTTCCGCTGCTCGTCGCCGCGCGCGCGTTCGGCCCCTCCGCCGGCGGCCGCGGACGCGCCAGGCTGGTCACGACGAAGCCGGCGCCGCCCGGCGTTGTCGGCGTCCGCCGGATCGTTCGACGCCTTCGCGGCCTGCGACACCGCATCGCCGGCCGCGCGCAACGCCGCGGCTGTCGCGGCGGGCTGCCGGGTGGCGCTGCTCCCCAGCGCCGTCGCCGCCTCCTGCCCGGCCGCTCCCTTTCGTTGCAGCGCTTGGCCCGCGTCGCGTGTCGCCGCGCTCGCGCTCAACGCCTCGGCGGCCGCGCGCAGCACCTGCGCATCCCGCGCGGCTGCCGCGGCCGACGCGCCGGCCCGCTCTTCGAGGACACGAAGGGTCTCCAGCGCCGCGCTCTCGTCGACGGTCCCGTTGCTGAGCCCCCGCACCAGCCCGTCCAGCGCCGCCGCCAGCGCCCGCAAGGCCGGGTCCTGCGTCTCGTCCGCTCGCACGCGCGCCCGCGCCACAGCGGACCGCTCGGCGTCGAGCGCGGCCGGTGGCAGCGGCTCGGCCGCCGACCTTGCCAGCTGGGGCGCCGGGAGGCGCGCCGCGCGCGTGCTGCGGCCCGGCACCAGCCAGGCGATCGCCAGGACCGCCACGCCAAAGGCGAGCCCGCGCGTCCCTGAAGGACGGCGGGTGGGGACCGCGACGTGCGGGTCGAGCCGTTCGGTCCGAGCCACGGCGTCGGCGACCGCAGCGCGGGCCAGCGGCGAGGGTGCGTTCGCCAGCCAGACCGCCGAGAGCACGCGATCCTCTGCGTCCAACAGCTGGTCGACGAGACGCGCGCACGCGGCCCACGAGATCGGGCGGGACGCGCGCGCCAGGGCGCCGGCCGCCGCACCCGCGACGACGATCGCGACGACGATCGCGACGATCGTGCCGGCCGATGCCGCGCCGACACGCCAGCGGCACCAGCCGACCAGCAACGCCGCCGCCGTCGCCGCCAGCGCCGCGCCCGTGACGGCCCCGTCGAGCGCCGCCAGCGCTTTCAGCCGCCGTCGAATGTGCGCCAGCCGCTGCGCCAGTGGCCCGGGCGGCACTGGCGGTTCCAGGCCTCCCCCGTGCCCCACCCTTTGCGACCGGCCCGCGAACACCGCGAAATTCTAGGAGGGCGTTGCCTTTAAGGCAACGGTGAGCGGAGCGAACCATGCCCGACGACGTGTCGCCCGATAGGCGACCTAGGAGGGCGTTGCCTTTAAGGCAACGGTGAGCGGAGCGAACCACGCCCGACGACGTGTCGCCCGATAGGCGACCTCGCACAGTCGCGCGGCCAGACCCTCTCAGCCGTGCCCCACCGGCGGGACCACCACGTCGACGGTCGCCCCGGCCGGGACGGCCACGCTCACCGCCGGCAGCGGCGCTCCCGGGGTCAGCTGCCGTTCTGCCTCAGCGGCCGTCTCACAGACAATCCGGACCCGCGCGTCGACGTCGGTGGGGTTTCGCAGCGAAAGCACCAGCCGGCCCGGCATTCGTTCTTTCACCCGTGCCTCCACCGCGTCGAACGGGAAGACGAAGGCCTTGTCGACTTGCACGTACAGCCCCGGCACGCGCGTCGCGGTCAGCAGCGCGATCGCGTCGAGCACACCGTCGGCTGGGACCACCTGCGCGCGTCGCGCCGCAGCCTGCGGAGGCGCCACGGCGTCTGCACAGGGCGGTTTTCCCAGTTGCGCCGTCCGTACGGCAATGTGCCGGACGATGTCGCGCAGCAGCTCCAGCAAGCCCCGATCTCCCGTCGCCCGCGCCAACCGGAAGAGGGCGTCGCCACCCAGCAACACCAGCCCTGGTCCGGGCGCGCGGTTCTGCGCGTCGGCGATCACGGCGCCCATCAGGCGCGGGCTCGCGGCCGCGCACGGATCGCCGTCGGCGGACAGCACCCAGGTCGAAAGTAGATGGGCCGCCGTCCGCGCCCGCTCGACCCAGGTGCGGTCGCCGGTCGCCTCGTAAAGGGTCATGAAGGATTCCACCAGCGCGGCGGCCGACTGGCTGTCGGGGCACTGAAGCGCGTCGCCGGGACCGCCGCACGTCAACCCATCGGAGATGAACCGGTCGAAGAAGGCACGGCCGGCGTCGACGGCCACGTCGCGGTAGCGGGGCTCTTTGAACCGGTCGGCCGCGCGGACCAGCGCCGCCGGCACCAGCCCCGCCGCCGCCGAGCCCCCGACGATCAGCTCGCCCGTCTCGATGTCGACGACCTGCCCGAACTGACGGTGGCGCTCCCACAGGCCGCTCAGGGCGTCGGCCGCGCGCCGGGCTGCCTTCGTCCAGCGCGGCTCGACCCCGGTGGGCTCGGGCGCGTCTTTGGTAGGCGCCGTCCGTTCGCGCCAGGCGATCTGCTCCAGCAGGTAAAACAGCGTGTCGGCCGTGCGCCGCACCAGATGCCACCGTCGACGGCCGCCGTCGGCGTGCCCGCCCGCGCCCACGGGAAACGGAACCCCGGCCGTGAATCCGTCGTCGTACCAGCGCTTTCCGTCGGAGACGCCGTGGAAGAACCCCGACGGTCCCTGTCCGCCCGCCACCGCGAAACCGGTCGTGCGCAGCACGCGCTCCCGCGACGTTGCGCTGCCCGCCACCAGCAGCGGCCACGTCAGCCCGAGCCCGCCGCACCACCCGTTTTGCCAGGTCGTGTAGGGGGTGGTCCCGTCGCCGATCGCCAAAAGGCCCGCCTCCTCGTGCCAGCGGGCATTCACGCGGGCCTCGTGCACGGCGAACGCCGCCGACATCGGAATCGGCGGAACGTCGCCGCGTGCGCCGCTCAGGCTCTTGCGGACCGCGAACAGCCGCGCCAGCAGGGAAGGGACCCCCTCGCACGGAAACGCCAGCAGCCGCGCGCGCAGCGTGATCGTCTGGCCGGAGCGCGGCGGGGCAGGGGGCGGCCGCTTGGGCTGGCCGGCGTCGCGTCCGGTCTTGGGGACGAACGGCGTCGAGACCTCGATGGTGGCGCGCCGGCGATCGTCGCTCTCGGCGACGGTCAGGCCGGTCGCTCCCACGGGCGAGGTCGGGTCGACCAGCAGAATCAGGCCGAGGCGCAGCCCGGGCGCGAACAGGGCCAGCCCCGGCGTGGCCAGCTCGGCGGCCGCGACGTCCAGGCGCGAAGGCCCGGCGTGCACGTTGAGGCGCGGGATGTCGGTCACGATCGGCGGGACGTGGGGGCCGATGTCCGCCGGTTCGGTCAGCACGGGCGGGTAGCTGGTAAAGCGCGACTCGAACCGGTTCCCGGCGTAGCAGCAGCCGGGCAGCAGCAGGTAGTTCTCGACCGACCAGTCGGCGCAGGCCAGCACGACGGAAAGACTGCCGGCGGGCGCCCCGGCCCGCGCCCGAAAGGTCGCGAACAGGTCGACGGCGTCGGCGTCTCCGGCGACCGGCGCGGCGCGCACCTCCAGCGTCCCGGACGGCAACTGCCGGCGGCCCGCCGCCGCCGTGCCCAGCTGGACCACGACGCCGTCGGAAAGCCCGGCATCCCACGGCGCCGCCCGCGCCCCGGCGCTGATTCCGGCCGCCCGCAGCCAATCCAGCGCCGCGGGGCGGAAGGTGCGTGCGCCGCGCGCGACGGCCCCGGCTCCGACCACGCCCGTCGCCGCACCAATCCCCTGCAGAAATGCGCGGCGACTAGAAACGAACCGTGGGCGGGTCGCTCTTACCTCCTGCGACGACTCCGCTGGGCCAAGCCCAGCTCCGTCAACGCGCCTCATCCTGCGTGAGCCTACAGCGGTTGCGAGACCGGTTGGCAGAAAGCGCGCAGGCGATCTGATAACCTCGCCCGGTTCGTGCGATTCGTGTCCCTCGCTCGCGCGACGCTGCCGTTCGCGTCGCTGGCCGTGATCGGTTTGGCGATCGCCTCGGCGGCCGGCTGCCGTTCGCTGGGCGGTAGCCCCGGCGCTGGCGCGGTCGCGCCCGACGGCACGCTGGCGCCGGGCGCGATGGGCGGCCCGCGCAGCCGGGTCGCCACGCGTCTGCCCAACGGTGTCACCCTGCTGGTCGAAGAGAACCACGCGGCGCCGGTGGTGGCCATCCAGGTCTGGGTGGCTGGCGGCGCGGCGGCCGACCCGCCTGGCCTGGCCGGGGCTGCGCACCTTTACGAGCACGTCTTGCTGGCGGGGAGCCGGCGGCGTCCGGCCGGCGCGGCCGGGCGCGACATCGACGCGGTCGGCGGCACTCTGGGCGCCTGGACGGGCCTCGACGAGACGGTTTTCCACGCCACGGTCGCGGCGCCGTTCGTCGAGCTGGGTCTGGACGTGCTCGGCGACGTGCTGACTGGTCCCACGTTCGCGCCCGCGGCCGTCGAGGAGGCGAAACGGGCCGCCGCCGCCGAGCTGGCCCGGCAGGCGGCCGACCCCGCCCAGCAGGCCGCCGACCTTGTCCGTTCGGCGCTGTTCGGCGACGGCGCCTATGGCCGCCCTGTCCTCGGAACGCCGGCGACAGTGTCGGCGATCACGCCCGAAGCGCTGGCGTCCCGCTTCACGGAGTGTTACGTGGGCTCGGCGATGACGGTGGTGGTCGTGGGCGACGTCCAGGCGGCGGCTGTACGCACGGCGGTCACGCGCGCGTTTGCGGCCGTCCCCTCCGCCAGGCGGGCCGCTGCCGTCGAGGCCGGCGGCCGCGCGCCCGTGCTCGCACCGGCCGCGGCGATCGCCGGCAGCGGGACAGACGGCGCGCTGGCGCTGGGTGTCCGGGCCGTTCCCGCCGACCCGGCCGAAGCGGCGGCCCTGGATCTGATCGCGGTGCTGCTGGCCCGTGGTGACGAGGCGCGGTTGACGCGCGAGCTGGTCGACAATCACCAGGTGGCCACGGCGGTTCGCAGCTTCACCTTCCGGGGGCGTGACAGCGCGCTCTTGCAGCTGGTCGTCACGCCCGTGGCCCAGCGGGGCGAGCTGGCCGCCGGTGCGCTGCTGGACGAGACCCTGCGCCTCGCGCGCGAGGAGGTGCCGGCCGACGAGCTGGCCCGCGCCCGCGCGCTGCTGCTGGCCGACCTGGCGCGAGGCGAAGAGGGGTCCGAGGGGCACGCGCGGCGCCTCGGCTGGGAGCGGGCCGTCCTCGGCCAAGACGATGCCGTCGACCGCTACCGCGCCCGGCTGGACCGCCTGGATCCGCCGTCGCTGCGCAGCGCCGCTGCCCGGCTGCTGCGCCCCGGCGTCCTGGCGCTGGCTGCGGTCGAGCCGCCGCGCGCGCACGCCGCGCCGGCCGCCGAATCGCAGCGGCTGGCGGCCGAGTCGCAGCGGCTGCGTGCACGGCTGGCCGCGGCGACGGCGCCGCCGCCGGTCGTCGCGGAGAAGGCCGCTCCGCCCCCGGCCGGCGATCTGGTGCGGGTGACCACCCCCGCCGGCGTGCGGGTGGTCGTCCTGCGGGATCCCGGCGCGCCGTCGGTGGCGATCGAGGGCGCCTGGGCAGGCGGGGGCCGCTCCGAGGACGCCGCCTCCAACGGCGCGGCGGCGCTGATCGCGGCCCTGCTGGACCGTGGCACCCGTTCGCGCTCGGCCGCGCAGATCGCCACCGACCTCCGCGCGCTGGGTGGGTCGCTGTCGGGCGTCGCGGATCGCAATCACCTGGGCCTGCGCGCCGAGCTCTTGCCTGCCACCTGGCGCCGCGGCCTGGCCATCATGGCGGACTGTCTGCTGCGCCCCAGCTTTCCCGCCGCCGAGCTGGACGGCGGCCGGCGGGTCGTGATCGCCCGCGCCCGATCGGGCGACGGCGATCCGGCGCGTGCGGCCTGGAAGCTGTTTCGCCAAGCGCTGTGGCCGGACCAGCCATTCCGCCTGGAACCGGCCGGAACGCCGGCTTCGCTGGCTTCGCTGACCCACGTGCGGTTGCTGGACCACTACCGCCGCCGCTACCCCCTGGACCGGCTGGTCATCGCGGTCGTGGGCGACGTCGACCCGCGTGAGGTGGCCGCCGCCGTGGTTTCTTTGTTTTCCGATCACACAGAGCGCGACGGTGTCGCCGGCAGCGGCGGGCCAGGCGCAGCGGCAGCGACGTTGTCGGCCGAGCCGGCGCGCCGCGAGCCGGTCACGCTGTTCGGCACGACCGATCGCGATCGTGCCGAGATCATCCTCGGCTATCCCGGCCTCCCGATCGCCGATCCCGACCGGCCGGCGGTGGAGGTTCTGGCCGAGGTGCTGCAAGCCCGCGGTGCCCGCATGAACCAGCCCGACAGCGTCCCTTTCGGCGCGCTGGCGGCGCCCGGGTTCGATCCCGGCTACATCGCCTTGACGGCGGGGGCGCGACCGGCGGACCTCGACGCGACCGTGGCGCGCTTGCGGGCTGCCGTGGCCGAGGTCCTGGCCAGCGGGGTGACCGCCGACGAAACCACCCGGGCCGCAAACCGGCTGGCTGGGCAGCGCGCGCTGGAGCTGCGCAGCCGCGCCGCCATCGCAGACGCGGTGGCGCTGGACGAGGCCTTCGGGCTGCCCCCTCTCAGTTATCGGGCGCGTCCCGAACGGCTGGCCCGCGTGACGGCTGCCGACGTCGTTCGGGCGGCGCACCGAATCCTGGACCCGCAGCGCGAGGCGATCGCCGCCATCCGCCCGGAGGCGCGCTGATGGCGACGTGCCCCGGTTGCGCGGGTCCCGTTCAACTGGAGGACACGGTCTGCGCCCGCTGCGGGGCCCCGGTCACCGACCCGTTCATCGGTCAGGTGGTGGGCGAACGGTACCGCATCGTCAGCCGGATCGGCCTCGGCGGCATGGGCGCCGTCTACCGTGCCGAGCACACGATGATGCGCCGCGATCTGGCCATCAAGGTGCTTTTGCCCGAGCTTTCGGGGAAGGAAGAGTTCGCGCGGCGATTCGAGCGCGAGGCCGAATCGGCCAGCCGCCTCGACCACCCGAACATCATCACGGTCACGGACTTCGGCCGGACCGCGGAGGGGTCGCTGTTCCTGGCGATGGAGCTGTTGTCCGGTCGGTCGCTGTCCGCGGCCATCGCTGGCGGCCCCATGCCGGTCGCGCGCGCGCTGGGCGTCGTACGCCAGATGTTGCGGGCGCTCGAGCACGCGCACGCGGCCGGCGTCGTCCACCGCGATCTCAAGCCCGAGAACGTGATGCTGGTCGAGCGCGACGGGCAGAGTGACGTCGTGAAGATTTTGGATTTCGGGATCGCCAAGGTCACCGAGCCCCAAAACGGTGGACCGGGTCGCGAGGCGCTGACCCAGGCCGGGGTGATCTTCGGCACCCCCGAATACCTTTCGCCCGAGCAGGCGCTGGGCGAGGCGGTCGACGGCCGCGCGGACATCTATGCCGCCGGCGTCATCCTGTACGAGATGCTGGCCGGCCGCCGCCCGTTCGAGTCCGAGGACAAGGTCAAGATCATCTCGATGCACCTGGCCCACGCCCCGCCGCGCGTCCGGGACGTGAACCCCAACGTGCAGGTTCCGCTGCCGATCGAGCAGGCGGTGCTGCAAGCCCTGGAGAAATCGCGCGAGAACCGCTTCGCGAGCGCGGCCGCCTTCCTGCAGGCGCTGGACGACGCCGAGGCCCAGCACGATCCCGAGATGGAGACCGAGCCGACACACCCGCACCTGGTGTTGCCGAATCCGTCGGCGGCGCGCCGTCGCGTCCCGCTCATCGTTGCGTTGCTGGCTGTGGTGGTCCTCGGCCTGGGACGGGTGGCGATCCGTCACCGGCGCCCCGCCAAGACCGCCGCGCTGGCGGTCCTGCCGGTCAAGCCGGCGCCCCCGGCGCCGGACCTGGCGGCGGAGATGAAAAAGGTCGAGACGCTGCTGGAAAGTGGCGACGCCGCCGGGGCACGCCGCACGCTGGAGACCCTGCTCTCCAGCCGGCCGAAGGACGCTCGCGTGCGCTATATGTTGGGACGCGTGGCGTACGACGAGGACAAACACAGGGAAGCCCTCGAGCACTACGGCCAGGCCATCGCGCTGGATTCCGGCTTCCGGGGCGACCCGGTGCTGCTGGGCCACGTCGACGAGATGCTGAGCGATCCCAAGCTGGACGATGCCGCGCTGGACCTGGTGGTCGGCCAAATCGGCGCGCCGGCCGCCGACGTGTTGGCCAAGACCGCCAACGAGGGCGGCGATCTGCCGCGCCGCCGCCGGGCCGCTCAGGCGCTGGTCGATCTGGGCGAGGGCAAGCGCGTCGACCGTGTGTCGCTGGCGATGCTCGAGCTGCGCAAGGCCGACGATTGCGAGGCCCGCAAGGAATGGGTCGGCAAGCTGCGCGACCTGGGTGATGCGCGCGCCTTGCCGGCGCTCCGCGGGTTGCGGGCGCGGCGCGTCGGACCACTCAGCTTCGGCGGCAGCGACGTCAAGTGCATGAAGACCGAGCTGCCCGAGGCCATCGCCGCCCTCGAGAAGAAGTCCGGACGCCCCGAGCGCGAGCACCGATCGCGGCGGGGACGATGAGCCGGACGACCAGGCCTGCCGCCACGGCGCGCGCCAAAGGACGCGGCGGCAAGGCCTTTCGCAACGACCCGCGCAACCTCCTCACCAGCCTGGTTCTGGTGTTCCCGCTGTTCCTGATCTACCAGATCGGGGTCCTCTTCACGCTGCCGGTGCTGAACGGCGCGGACTTCCTGACCGTCTTCCTGTTCCGCAACCTGGGCCTGTCGAGCGGCAGCTATTTGGCGCTGACCTTCGCGATGGCCACCGCCTTCGCGATCGCGGTAGCCCTGCTGCGCCACAAGCAACGCTTCGATCCGCGGCTCATCGTGCCGGTGCTGATCGAAAGCGCGATTTACGCCCTGACCATGGGGTCGCTGATCGTCTTCGTCATGACCCGTGGGCTGGGCATCTCGCCGCGGTTGGCCGGCGGCTTCGTGGGGCAGCAGGGGCTCGGCACCCGCATCGTCATGTCGCTGGGCGCGGGCGTGTACGAGGAGACGGTCTTCCGGCTCGGGATCATGACCGGCTTCCTGGCGCTGCTCGATCGCCTCCTGGGGCTACGTCGCTGGCTTTCCTTGCTGCTGGCGCTGGTCCTGTCGGCCGCGCTGTTCTCGGCCATGCACCACATCCCGCCCTACGGCGATCCGCTGCACCTGGGAATCTTCGTGTTCCGGTTGCTGGCCGGCGTCTGCTTCGGTCTGCTTTACTGGAACCGCGGCTTCGCCGTGGCCGTCTACACGCACGCGCTCTACGACCTCTACGTCTTCCTGGTTCAGTAGACGCAGGGGCGGGCGCCGCGGCCGGTCGGGCGGGTGCTACTTCTTGTGCCGCTTGGCAGCTTTGGCCGGCGCCTTGCCGCTGCTCGATCGGCCGTGGGCGGGCGCTGCGGCGCGCATGGGGCGCGGCGGCTTGGACGACCGCTTCGAAGCCTTGGCGGCGGGGACGATCTTCCCGGCGTGCGCGCGAGCGGCGGGCTTGGCCGCCGGCGCCTTGGCCGGGGTCGGCTTGGAGTCCTTGGCGTCCTTGCCGGCTTTGGAGTCCTTGGAGTCCTTGGAGTCCTTGGCGTGCGAATCCTTGGCGTGTCCGGCAGCCGCCTCTTTGACCGTTTCCTTGGCCGGCTTCGAATCCTGGGCGGCGGGCTTGGCGTCCTTGCCTTTGGCGCCTTTGTCCGACTTGTCGACCTTGGGGGTCAGCTTCGAGATCTTGGTGTCCGACGGATGACCGTCGCCCTCGGCCGCCAGGGGCAGCCCGTGCATGTCCTTGCGGTTGTGGACCAGCACGCGGCGCGCATCCTTGAAGGTGATCTCCGCCTTGCTGTCGGAGAGAATTTCCGACACGAACCCCACGCCGAACTTGGGGTGCGTCACGATCACGTTCTCGTGATAGTGCTCGCGGAACTCGTAGGGCTTGGCGTTCTTTTCGCTGTGCTTGGCGAAGAACTCGTCCCAGGTCTGTTTCTTCATCATCGCCCGCTTCTTGGCGGCGATGGGCTCCGGGACGTCGTCCTCGACATCTCCCCGCGGTTTGCGGAACGAGTGCACGTCCCCGCACGGGTTGCATTGGACGCGCCGGATCTCGTCCTCGTATTTCGAGATGACGACGTGCGTGGTATCGCCCTTGCACTTGGGGCAATATGCCTCGACGTCCGAGCCGACCTCGTCGACCTCGTCTTCGAACATGAAGTCCATTCGGGGCGCCCCTTTAGAGTCCGGCTACTAACACAGGTCCCGGGTCGCTGCAAGAATGACGGAGCAATTTAACGTCATTCGCGCTAGAAGATTGGCCGTTGCGGTGCGGTACTTCCAGGCAAAAATAAAGGAAAACCGGGTTTTAGGCGGCGGATATTTCGTGCTTCAGCTGTCCGGCTGCGAATCGCTGGCAGCAGCTAAACCCGGACAATTCGTCATGATTCGCGGTGCTTGGGGGCGTGACCCCCTCCTGCCGAGGGCCTTCTCGCTCATGTCGGCTGGGCCGGGGGACACGGCCGAGATCCTCGCCAAAACAGTCGGTCGCGGGACGGCTCTGCTGGAACGAGCTCTTCCGGGCGCCGAGCTCGACGTTTTGGGCCCGCTTGGCAACAACTTCCCGGACCCGGTGGAAGGAATCACCGACCTGTTGGTGGCGGGAGGGGTAGGTCTTCCCCCCCTCTATATGCAGGCGGCACACGCCGCCGCGCGGGGCCAAATCGGTCGCTGCGAGATGATTTACGGCGGCCGGCGGGCCGCCGACCTGGTCCTGCTGCGCGAGATGGAAACGATGCGGCTTCCTTTGTTCCTGGCCACCGAATCTGGCGAGGCGGGCGACCAGGGGCTGGTCACGAAGACGCTGATCTCGCGCCTGGACGCCCATCCAGCCAAGCCCGTGAGGATCCTGAGCTGCGGTCCCAACGCGATGTTGTGGGCCGTGGCGCGGCTGGCGCGCGATCGGGGCGTCCCCTGTTTCCTTTCGCTGGAAGAGCAGATGGCCTGCGGAATCGGCGTCTGTCTGGGCTGCGCCGTGCCGGCGCGCTCGCGGCCCTTCCGGTACGTCTGCAGCAACGGGCCCGTGTTCGACGCCGCAGACGTGCTGGACGTGAGCGAGCCGCCGTCTCCGTCGCCGGCCTGTCCGTCATGAAGGTGCGGCTTCAAATCGAAGCGGGCGGCCTCGCGTTTCAGAACCCGGTGCTCACCGCCTCGGGCACCTTTGGGTACGCCAAGGAGTTCGAGGAGCTGACCGACCTGGGCGCGCTGGGTGGCGTCGTCACGAAGGGGATCTCGCCCAAGCCCCGCTTCGGCAACGCCACGCCGCGCATTTGTGAGACCGCCTCGGGGATGCTCAATTCCATCGGCCTCGAGAACGTGGGCGTCGAGGGATTCGAGCGCGACAAGCTGCCGTTCCTGCGCGCCTGCGGCACGCGCGTGCTGGTGAACTTCTTCGGGGCGACGTTCGACGAGTACGTCGACTGTGGCGCCCGGCTGGATCGGCTGGACGGCGTCGATGGCCTCGAGATGAACGTCTCGTGCCCCAACATCAAGGCCGGCGGGATCGAGTTCGGCACGGATCCCCGCGTGCTGCGCGACCTGGTTCGGGCCTGCCGCGAGGTCGTCAAGAAGCCCCTGTGGATCAAGCTGACGCCCAACACGTCGGACATCGTGGGCCTGGCCAAGTCCTGCGCCGACGCGGGCGCCGACGGCTTGTCGATCATCAACACGATCACCGGGATGGCGATCGACGCCCGCACCCGCAAGCCGAAGATTGCCACGGTTTTCGGCGGGTTGTCCGGACCGGCCATCAAGCCGATCGCGCTGCGAATGGTGTACCAGGTCCGCCGCGCCGGCGTTCCCCTCCCGATCTCGGGGATTGGGGGCATTCAGGATGCGACGGACGCGATCGAGTTCTTTCTGGCGGGAGCCAGCACGGTGCAGGTGGGCACCCAGAGCTTCGTCGACCCGGACGCCTCGGGTGGAATCGTGCGCCAGCTCGCGGAACGTTTGGCCGCTGATGGAATCAGCGACATCCGCGAGCTCGTCGGCGCGCTGCGTGCCCCATAAATCCGCTTGACGATCAGGCAGGAACCCTGGGAGGGTTCCTTCAACTTCCCGCGACGACTCCGCTGGGCGAAGCCCAGTTCCGTCAACGCGATTTCGGGTTACGACGATTTAACTGCTACGAAACTGGCGCGAAACATAGGCGCGATAGCGTGAGGACCGCATGAAGAAGATCGAAGCCATCATCAAGCCATTCAAGCTGGACGATGTGAAGGATCGTCTTCGCGAGGTGGGTGTTCAGGGGATGACCGTCTATGAGGTCAAGGGGTTCGGCCGTACCGGCGGCAAGAAGGAGGTCTATCGAGGATCGGCCTACGTGGTCGACTTCGTACCCAAGGTTCGCATCGAGATCGTCGTGAAGGACGACATCGTGCGCGACGTCGTCGAAGCGATCATGTCCGTCGCGCGGACCGGCCGCATCGGCGACGGGAAGATCTTCGTGACGCCGGTCGAGGAGGCGATCCGTATCCGCACCGGCGAGCGGGGCGAAGACGCGCTCTGATCGATTCACGCACTTTCGGCTCCCATAACCAACACCACGCGACAGGGGAAGGTACATGACTCCAGCTGAGGCCTTGAAACTGGCAGAGAAGAGCGGCGCCGTGATGGTCGACTTCAAGTTCGTCGATCTTCTCGGGATCTGGCAGCACACGACCATGCCGATCTCGAAGCTCAGCGTCGATGTCTTCAAGGACGGCTACTTCTTCGACGGCAGCTCGATCCGCGGCTGGCAGCCCATTCACGCTTCCGACATGATCTTCATCCCCGACGCGGGGTCGGCGATCATGGACCCGTTCTACGCCCTGCCGACGCTGTCGCTGACCTGTGACATCGTCGACGCCATCACCAAGCAGCCTTACTCGCGTGACCCCCGCACCATCGCCGCCAAGGCCGAGGCGTACCTGAAGTCGACCGGCATCGGCGACACCTCGTACTTTGGTCCCGAGCCAGAGTTCTTTGTTTTCGACGAGGTTCGCTACTCCGAGGGTCCGAACCGCGCCAGCTACATGGTCGACTCGATTGAGGGTCGCTGGAACACGGACCGAGCGGAAGGTCCGAACCTCGGCTACAAGCCGCCGCACAAGGGCGGGTACTTCCCGGTTCCGCCGACGGACACGCTGGGTGACCTGCGCGCCGAGATGGCCGTGACGCTGGAGAAGGTCGGCATCCCCGTCGAGGTGTTCCACCACGAGGTCGCCACCGGCGGCCAGTGCGAGCTGTCCATGCGGTTCAACAGCCTGAAGGCAATGGCCGACTGGACCATGTGGTACAAGTACGTCGTCAAGAACGTGGCCCGGAAGAACGGCCGCACGGCGACGTTCATGCCCAAGCCGATCTTCGGTGACAACGGGTCGGGCATGCACTGCCACCAGTCGATCTGGAAGGACGAGAAGAACCTGTTCGCCGGCGACAAGTACGCCGGGCTGTCGGACATGGCTCTCTACTACATCGGCGGCATTCTGAAGCATGCCCCGGCGTTGTGCGCGTTCACCAACCCCGGCACCAACAGCTACAAGCGGTTGGTGCCCGGCTACGAGGCGCCGGTCAATCTGGCCTACTCGTCGCGCAACCGGTCGGCGTCGATCCGCATCCCGATCGGCGGCAACTCGCCGAAGGCCAAGCGGCTCGAGTTCCGCTGCCCCGATCCGACGGCCAACCCGTACATCGCCTTCGCCGCGATGCTGATGGCCGGCCTGGACGGCATCCAGAACAAGATCGATCCGGGCAAGCCGCTGGACAAGGACATCTACGCGCTGTCGCCCGAGGAGTCGAAGGACGTGCCGAAGGCGCCGGGTTCCCTCGACGCGGCACTGAACGCGCTCGAGCGCGACCACGCCTTCCTGCTGAAGGGCGACGTGTTCACGCCGGATGTCATCTCGACGTGGCTCGACTACAAGCGCGAGAACGAGGTGGACGCCATCCGCCTGCGCCCGCACCCGTACGAGTTCGCGCTCTACTTCGACAACTGACCGCGAAGCGTCGTGAAGCCCAAGGTGCCGGGATCGCCGGGGTCTTGGGGCAACCAAGACTGATCGGGATCGCGCGGGAAAGGGGGCCTTCGGGTCCCCTTTTCGCGTTTGTGAGCTTCTATGGAATTCACGACCGGCCCTTGCCCGGCTGTGCCAAGTCGCTTAAAATCTTGAGTTCGCGGGCGCATTGGCAGCTCCGCTTTTCCCAATGGCTGGCCTCTCATTCAGCGACCGCGCCCGGCGCTCGATGTGGCGAATCATGCCCAAGCGCGCCGTATCGGGCGCCATTGGCTGGGGGGCGGCCCGCGGAATACCGCGCGGTCTCCGGAAGGTGATGTTGTCGCGTTTTGCCGCCATGTACGGGATCGACGTCGGCGAGGCCGAGAAGCCGCTCGAGGATTACACCGGCTTCGACGACTTCTTCACGCGCCGGTTGAAACCGGGCGCGCGGCCCATCGCGGACCACCCTGACGCGGTCGTCTCGCCGGCCGACGGTGTGGTGGTCGAGTGTGGCCTGGCGGCCGACGGAAAGCTGATTCAGGCCAAGGGCACTTTATTTTCCCTCAGCGAGCTTCTCGGCGACCAGGAGGCCGCCGCCCGCTTGAAGGGCGGCCCCTACGTGATCACGTATTTGTCGCCGAAGGATTATCATCGTGTCCATTCGCCGGTGGCCGGGCGAGTCATCGGGTGGCGCCACGTTCCCGGCTCCCTTTTTTCGGTCAGTGCAAAGAGCGTTGCGGGCGAGCCCGGCCTGTTTGTTCGCAACGAACGGCTGGTGACCCTGATCGAGATGGCGAACGGGGGGCTGTGCGTGGTCGTCATGGTGGCAGCCGTCGGCGTCGGGCACGTGACCGCCTCCTACGACCCCGACGTGGCGACGCACCACCGCCAGTTCGTGCGCGCCGGCGTCAGCCACAAGCACTACGACGAACCCCGGCCCATCGGGCGTGGGGAAGAGCTGGGCATCTTCCACCTGGGCTCGACCACCATCGCCGTCTTCGAGCCCGGCAGGGCCGAACTGAGCGCATTTGCCAGCGGGTCGTCGATGAAGATGGGGGTCGGGATCGGACGCACGGTCTTGGCCGCCCCGTCCGTCATGGCGCGAGGTTGATGGCGTGGCCAAAGCGCATGACGACACGTCGCGCCGGCCGTTGACACCCCGCCCAGCCGGCCAGACACCCGGCGCGACCCCCGTGCCCGAGCCGGCCGCGGCCGACGAGGACGGCCAGTCCGGTAAGCGAACCGACGGGCTGCGTCGTTCGCGCTCGGGCCTGGCCCGCGAACGCAGCGGTCCCATCGGCATCGCCAGCGGCGATTTCGCGACACCTTCCGTCCGCAGGCGCACCACGACCCAGCCGCGTGGGACCCCCGTCCCGGGCCTGCCGGCACCCGAGCCACCTCCGCCGATCGTGCTCGGCCCGCCCGTCGAGGTCTCCGGAGGTGCTTCCGGCGAGGCGGTGCCGCTGGCGTTCCCCGAAACGTCGGAGGCGCCCGATCCGGCGGCGCTGGCGGGCCATCCGACGACGCCGCCACCGCCGCCCGGCGACCGACCGTTGGGCGCCACGCCCGTCGATCTCGTGGAGGGAATTTCGGAGCAGGGGACGATTCCGCCGCCGCTCCCGACGGACAGCCCGTTCGCTCCCTCGGTGGTGGCGCCCGATCTGGACAGCGAGGCAGCCGTTCTGGCCGCAGAGGCGGCCGCCGTGCGCGCGCTGGACTCCGGTCCGCTGACGCCCCCGCCCGAGGCAAACATACCGGGGCCGACCCCGCCTCCGGTCGCGGCGTCGGAGGACGACCAGCCCACGCCCGCGCCCGTCGCGGTCAGCGAGGCGGCGCCCCAACAACCGCTAGCGCCGACGCCGACTCCGCCGGCCGTCGTGCTCACGGCAGCATCGCTGCCGCCGGGCGCCACGCAGCCCGCCTCCGAGTGGCCGCTCGACGAGGACGTCGCCACCGCGACCCCGGCCCCGGTGCTCTCCGTCCAAGGGGCGCTGCCGGAGAGCCCCATGGACAGCGAGGGGAGCTCGGCTTCGTCCGACCTGGCCCATCCGGTCGTCGAGACTCCCGCGCCGGTGGTGACTGTCGACGCGCTGGCCGAAGCGGAGGTCGATCCGACCGAGGCGCTCGAGGTCGAAGAGACGGCGGAGGAAGCCGCGGAGCGAGCCGCCGACGGCAGCGCGGAGTCGGATGCGCTCCGGCTGGCGGCGGACGCGGCCCGCACCGCGAGCCTGCGGGGCCCCACGCCCCCACCGATTCCCGGCGTGCAGCTGAAGACGCCCGGACCCGAGCCGCGGCCGGCGCCCCCGCGCGTGCCCGAGGCCGCCGCTCCTCTGCTTCCCGCGTTGCCGATCCTGCCAGAGGCGCTGTCGGCGCGGCCGCGCCGTCCCCGGCGTTCCAAGCCCTGGTTCGAGGAGGTGTTCGACGAGGACTATCTTCGAACGCTTCCGTTTCTGAGACCGGACCAGACGCTGCGCGAGGTCGAATTCGTTGCGGCCGCCCTGGATTGCCCGGCGGGTGGCGAGTTGCTGGACATCGGCTGCGGGTACGGGCGGCATGCGATCGAGCTGGTCCAGCGCGGTTTCAGCGTCACGGGCCTCGACCTTTCACTGCCGCTCCTCATTCGGGCCGCGGACGAGGCTCAGCGCCGGGCGCTCTCCGTCAACTTCATGCACGCCGACATGCGCGAGATGACCTTCGAGAAGCAGTTCGACGGCGCCTACTGCATGCTCACGTCGTTCGGCTATTTCGACGAGGAGGCGAACCTGCGGGTCGCCGAGCGGATTGGGCGTGCCCTCAAGCCGGGCGCGCGGCTGCTGCTGGACATCGTCAACCGCGACTACGTCGTGGGCGACCTGCCGGTCCGGGTGTGGTGGGAAGGCACCGGATGCGTGGTCCTGGAGGAGGTTGACTTCAATTTCCAGACCAGCCGCATCAACACCCACAGGTCCATCGTTTTCGACGATGGCCGGCAACTGGAGCAGGAGCTGTCAATCCGAGCCTACAGCCTGCACGAGATTGGGCGGCTGCTCCGCCAGGCCGGACTTCGTGTGATCGACGTCTCAGGTCATCTCGCGACGCGCGGGGACTTCTTCGGCAGCGCTTCGCGTAACCTGCTGGTTGTGGCGGAAAAGCCGGCTTCCGGCGAAGCCTGACACGCTGCGCAGGGCTCCGGCCCAAAAAACAGTGGCGTCGCCATTGTGCCCGTGTCACCGGTCCCCATGTTCCGGGCATGGGCAGGTTGCAACCAAAGCGACGGCGCAAGCATCGAAGCGTACGAGTCACGCCGCGGCGGGGCCCGGAATATTTTTCGAGCCCCGGCCGTATATCCCTGAAGGGTCCAGATGTGTCTGGATTGCGACGCGGCTCGACGGAGACAAGCACGATGGGCGCACGAGGAGAAAAAGTGAAACTGGCAAGGAAATCGCGCGGTGGTGAGACCAACCGGAAGCGACCGGCTGTGGCTGGCCGGCCGTCGCGCGACGACAAAGCCAAGCAGACCGCGGTCAAGGCGTTCTCGACCGGGCGGGCGCCCGTTCCCGCCAATGACACGGCCCTCATGCCCGAGGCCCTGGGTCTGCCTTCAGGCGTCCCTGTCCTGGACGAGCTCGAGCCTGATGTCGAGCTGGGCGCCACGCCCGACGTCGCCATCGAAACAGACGAGACCGATGAGGTGGCCGGCGTTACGGCTGAAGCAGCCGCAGACGAGGGCGAGGACGAGGATGAGGAAGAGGCGGAAGAGCCCGTCGCCGCCGGGGCGAAGGCCAAGCGGAAGGGCGACGACGAGCCTGCCAGCTTCCTGGCCATGTACTTCCGCGACATGGCGGAGCTGGACGTCCTGCGGCCGGAGCAGGAGTTCGAGACCGCCCGCAACATCGAAGAGATGGAGCTGGACCTGTGGGAGACGATCCTCGGCTTCCCGCCGGGCAGCGACTGGGTGATGGACGTGGTCGAACGCGAGCTCGGCAAGCAGCTGCCTGAGGCGAAGGCCTACAGGGTGGCCGCCACGGCGGCGCGAGGGCGTTCGTCGATCCCGTCTCGCGGCAAGTTCGAAAAGACCGTGGCCGCGCTGGCAGTCAAGCTGCGGGCGCTCGACATCGACCGCATCTACTTGGATGCCTCGCTGGCGGAAATCCAGCGGGTGGGGCGAGCCGTGCAGGGACTTCCGTTCGAAGGCACGGTGCCGTTTTCGACGTCCACCAAGGCGTTCGCCGACTACGTGCGCACGGTCGGGTCGAAGGCATTCAAGCTGAAGGCGGCCAAGAACGAGTTCGTCAAGGCCAACCTGCGGCTGGTCGTGTCCATCGCGCGGCGGTTCAACCACGGCCGCCTTCCGCTGGCCGACTTGATTCAAGAGGGGAACATCGGCCTCATGAAGGCCGTCGAGCGGTACGACTATCGCCGGGGCTTCCGCTTCTCGACGTACGCGAGCTGGTGGATCCGCCACGCCATCAGCCGTGCGCTGGCGGACAAGGGGCGGGCCGTGCGGTTGCCTGTCCACATGATCGACGCCTACCACCGGATCGCGAAGTCTCAGCGCGAGCTGCAGTCCAAGCTCGAGAGGGTGCCGACCACCCAAGAGATCGCCGCCGCGACGGGCATCGAGGCGGAGAAGCTCGAGAAGATGAAGACCTTCCTTTCCGAAACGCCGGTCTCCCTGGATCGGCCCATCTCGGACGAGGACGGGCGGCGTCTCATCGACGTCCTGGTCGACCCGAATGAGGGGCCGGCGGTGCCCGAGCAGATGGCCTCGACCGAAACGCAGACGGAGATGTTGAAGTTCCTGTCGTCTCTCAAGCCGATCGAGGCTGACATCCTCCGGAAGCGGTTCGGGTTGGTGAACGACCGGGAGCGCACGCTCAAGGAGATCGGCGACGAGTACCGCCTGTCCCGCGAGCGCGTCCGGCAGCTGCAAGAGCAGGCGCTGGTGAAGATGCGCCGGGCCATGTCCAAGCGCGAATCCATCTGAGCCGCGCGCCAGCGAGATCGGGATCCGAGCCAGGGTCCCGATCTTGTTGACCCATTCGTAACACAAGGCTATGGTCGGTCTCCCCTCAAGGGAGGCAACGCACGATGAAGCGTGTTCTCGGTCTAGCCCTGTCCCTGGCGCTCGTCGCCATCGCCTCATGTACGCAAAGCGGCGGCCCCCTCAAGGTGGAGTCGGTCGAGCCGCCACAGGGAACGACCGGCGGCGGTGAAGAGATCACCATCAACGGCGCAGGTTTCCAACCTGGTAAGACCCAGGCCGAGGTGAAGTTCGGTCACAAGAAGTCTGAGACCGTCACCATTGCTTCGGCGAACAAGATCCGCGTCGTGACGCCCGCCAACGACAAGGGGCCAGTCGACGTAACGGTGATGTTTGACGATGGCAGCACGTTCAAGATCCCGAACGCTTTCCGCTACGTCGAGCCGGCCGCGGGCGACAACACCCGCCAGGCGTTCTTTGGCGGGCAGAAGAGCACCGGCGGGGCCAACAAGATCGAAGTTCAGAAGAAGGCGCAGTAGATGCGCGCGGGCCATCGGGCCCGCCCCAGCGCCGCCTGTGCCGCAGGCGGCGAGGGATTCATCGTCTCGCGGACCTGAATGCCCGCTTATCTGAATTCGAGCCGGAACAGCTGCTGGCCCATCAGCAGGAACGAGCCAGTCGGGACGACGCGCTCGTGTCGCAGCCGCAGGAAGGTTCCGTTCGAGGATCCGAGGTCGGTCAGGAAAACGCGGTCGCCGTGCAGCGCGATGCGCGAATGCGTCCCCGAGACGTAGCCGTCCTCGGGGAATAGGATGTCGCCGCGCTCGCGGCCGAGCACGATCGATTCCCCGAACAGCGGGAACGCCGAACCGTCGACGTCGCGCCCGACGATCACGGACAGCCGTCCCCAGAATCCCGGGTTCGGGGTCCCCATGATCTCGGTCCCGTCCTCCAGCGGTTGGGGGGGCGAAATCACCTCGAATCGCAACAGCTCCTGGCCAATCCGGAAAATGTCTCCCGATTCCAGCGGCTCCTCGCCGCCGATCTTCAGAAAGATCCCGTTCAGGCTCTGCAAGTCGCGGATCGTGACCCCGTCCGGCCCCACTGACAGCTCGGCGTGGCGCGGAGAGAGATAGGCATCGGCGTCGAAGAGCGCCGCCTGCCCGCGGCCGACGATGTTTTCGCCGTCGTGCAGCGGGTGGGTGCCCCCTTCGGAGCCGTCGGGACGAATGAGGATCAGCCGACCGCGCGGGATCACCGCGGGGGCTGCGGCGGTGGAACCGGCCATGAACATGGTCCTCGGCGGTCCAGCGGCGGCGGGAGCCGCGGCGTTCGAGGGACGCGCGATGCGCGTGCCGCAGGCGCCGCAGAAGGCGAATCCGACCTGCACGGGTTTGCCGCAGGTCGGGCAGGCGATCTCTCCGCCGCCGGCGGGGTTGTTCATCACTGGAGCCGGCGTCGGCGCCATCGCGGCTGGCGAAGCGGCGCCGGCTTGTGCGCGGGCAACCGTGGGTGCCGGGGTCCCGACAGATGCGGGCCCGCCATTCGTCCCGGCGCTGGAGCTCGACCCGGGCCCGGGCGTGGGGCCCGCCAGCGGGTTCGGGGGCAGTTGGAACGGGATTGGATCCGGCATCCGCGGCGAGTCGTTCCAGGGGATCCCCCCCCGGGCCTTCGCACCAGCCGGCGAGGGCGTCCGCAACTCACCAGCCACTGCCGACGCGGGCGGGCCGGGCGGCAGCACCGTGCGCGCGGTCTCGAGGGTTGGCTCGGCCGCGCCCGACGCCGTGACGACGGGCCCCGGCGTCGGTCCCAGACCGGCCGACGGGGAGGTCGCCACGGGCGCGGCGGGCTTCAACAGCTCGCTGCCGCAACCCAGGCAAAACTTATAGTGGTCCTGATTTTCTTTGCCGCAGCGGTTGCAGGTGATCAAAACGACCCTCGGTCAGCCTATGGCAACTAACATGCCGGGCTCCTAGCGTCAATTCGCGGGAGGCATTTCTCGCCCGTCAGACGCCGGGTCGCGTCTCAGCTGATTTCGACCCGAAGCAGCTGCTGCCCGAGGAAGACATGATCCCCGTGTTCGAGGGGCATCTCGTCGTTGATGCGCACGAAGGTGCCGTTCTTCGATCCGAGGTCGGTGAGAGTCACCTGCCCGTCGGCGCCCATGGTGATCTGGGCGTGGCGACCCGAGATGAAGGGATCGTCCAGGAAATTGACGTCGTTCCCCTCACGCCCGATCGAGATCGTGTCGTTCCTCGAGCGGTAGATCATCCCGATTTCGCCGCCGCGCAGCCGCTGGACCAGCTTCATCTTGGATGGGCGTTTGGGGCTGGCGTAAAAGTACGTCCCCTCGGCATCCGGCTGCGGCCCCAGGTCGGGCGGGGATGGCTCGATCTGCAGCAGCTGCTCCCCGATCAGAAACAGCGCTCCCGGCACCAGCGGCATCGGCGCTTTGATCCTGATGAACACACCGTTGACGGACCCCTCGTCGACGACGTGAAGCTTGCCCTCGCGGTAGATGAAGCTGGCGTGCCGCGGCGACAGCAGCGGGTCCTCGGGAAAGATGATGGCCCCGTCGGCCCGTCCCGCCAGATGCTCGGTCGCGTTCAGCAGGTACGTCACGCCGTCGACCCCTTCACCTTTGATGACGGTCAGCTTGGCGCGACCAGGCGCCTGCTGGGTGTTGCCGAAGAACATCGTGCGAGGGGGGGCGGCGGTCCCTTCGATCTTGGTTCCGCAGCTCCCGCAGAAGCGGAAGCCGGACGGAACTTCGGCGCCGCAGTTCGGACAAAGCATCTCTGGCCTCCGGGCCGGCAGCGCCGGCTGACGCATTTTCAGCTCTGGCGGCAGCAAGTCAAGTCGAGCGCGCCGATCAGCCCGGCTGATCGGTGCCGGTCGCGATCGCTGCCCGCGCCGTGGCCCGCACCACGGCATTGCGGTCGCTGGCGGCCGCCGCGCGCAGGGCTTCCCGTCCCCCGGACCCCAGCGCGGCCAGCACGCGAATCGCCGCCACCCGCGTCTTCCAGGTTGGCGCCTGCCAGGCCGGCGTTCGGCCGTCGTCTCGCGCCAGAGGCGCCACCGCGGCGATCAGCGACCCCGCCACGGCGGGCGTTGCGCGGACCAGCTGCCGGGCCGCCCGCAGCGCGCCGTCGGCCAGGTCGGCGTCGCCGTCCGCGACGGCGGCGGCGATTCGTGTGGCCGTGATCCGCGCGTCGCCCAGCTTGGCCAGAACGC
Organism: uncultured Pseudomonadota bacterium; assembly: GCA_963737345.1. Taxonomy (GTDB): domain Bacteria; phylum Myxococcota_A; class Polyangia; order Fen-1088; family Fen-1088; genus JADGRB01. The sequence continues at coordinate 122,744 of CAVTSM010000006.1, forward strand.
TGAGCGCCGTGGCCCGGATGGTCCGATCCGGGTCGTCCAGCCCGTCGGCCACGGCGTCGGCCAGCGTGGTCGCGATCTCGCGGATCGCCTGCTCGGCGTCGGGGGAAATGGGCTCGCTGCCCGTCGGGGCCAGCGCGCCCAGCCCTGGCTCGTCGGCGCGACTATCGAGGTCAAGCAGCGCCATCCGGCGTGCCTCCCCGCCGGCAGCCAGGGCATCGCCGAGAACGTGGATCAGCGCCGGCGTCCGCGCGCGCCAGACCGGGAAGAAGTCGCCTTGCGACGGAGCCGGCATCCAGGCGGCCAGTAGGTCCGCCACCGCCGGCGCACCGCCTGATCCCCCGGGCGGCCAGGTTGAGAACGGATCGGTCGACCGGGCGGTGCGCGCGTCCCAGGCGGAGAGACCCCGGAGCGCCGACGGGACGTCTGCGGCGCCCCGGCGTCCCGGCAAGAGCGCCCGCGCGATCAACGCCGCCGGAACCCGGGGGTCGCCCGTCATGCCCAGCGCGACGGCTGCCGGTTCGGCCAGCTCGGCGTCGCCACTGTCGAGCAGCGCGAGCAGCGCCTCGACACCGCCGGCGCCGCTCCGGCCCAGCGCGGCGACGGCTGCTCTTCGCACCAGCCGCGCGCGTGCGGGATCCTGGGCGACCCGCGCCAACGTCGCCGTCGAACGGCCATCCGCCACCCGCCCCAGGCCTAGACAGCCGAGCGCCTGCAGCTCGGTTTGCGGATCGTCGAGCGCCCGCAGCAGCCGCCCGGTCCCTCGCGGATCGGGGATCCGACCGAGTCCCCAAAGGCCGATGCGGCGCATCGCCGGCGAGGGATGGTCCGCGGCGCGGGCCAGCACATCGAAACCGCGTGGATCGCCGAGGCGTGCCAGCGAGACCAGCGCGGCCGTGCTGGCTTCCCGCGCCGCGAAGGCCGCTTGGCGCGGATCGCGTGAGGCGGTGGTATCGAGCGCCCGCGCCGCGACCCGGGCCAAGGCCGGAGCGGCGTCCCCGTCCCCCAGCGCGCCCAGCAGCTCTAGGGCGCGTCGGTCGGGCGCCTCTGCGTCGGCGGCCACAATCTCGAGCAGCGGTCGCAAGGCCAGACGCCCGACGCGCGTCCATTCGTCCCGAGCTGCGAGCTGATCAGTTTCGCCGGCTGGAGGCGGCGGCAAACGCGCCAGGACGTCCAGCAGCGCGCGACGGCGGGCCGGCGCGCTGCTCCCGTCGGGGTCCGGCCGAGACAACGATTCGGCCAGCGTGGGCAGACGCCCGAGCAGCTCGTCGACAGCGGCGGCGCGGCGGGCCGCGTCGCCGACCGAAGCGTCGTCGTGGGCGGTGTGCAGCAGGGCTTCCAACGTGGCTGCCGCGCCGGAGGCGTCGCCGCCTCGTTCGAGCAGCCGAGCCAGCGCCAGCGCCGCAGTCGGGGGCGCGTCGCTGGCGGCCTGCGCCGCCCGGTAAGCGCTGGCGGCACCCGAATCGTCCCCGGCTTGCTCGCGGATCTCTCCGACACGCACCAGCGCCGCGGGGTCTGCGCCCACAGCCGCCGCGCTGGCGTGGGTCAATGCCCGCTCGTGGTCGTGGCGGGCGAGAGCGATCTCCGCTCCCTGCAGCTCGGCTTCCCGCGCGCGCGACGGCGCGGCTTGGGCCAGCTGGTCGAGGCGCGTCTCGGCTTCCGGCAGGTGCCCCTGTCGCTTCAGCAACCGGACCAGGGCAAACCCGGCCTCGACAGCGCCGTCTGCCGCGCCGGCGCTTCCGGCGACCTGGGCGTCGGCCAGCGCTCGCAGCGTCGCCGCGGCGCCTTCCAGATCGCCAATCCGCTGTTCGGCTTCGGCCAGAAACAGCGCCGATTCGAGGTCGTCCGGGTGGTCCTTGACCATCTGCCGGAGCGCGCGAATTCGCGCATCCAGCTTGACGCGACCCTGGTGCGCGACCAACGCCAGCACGCGGGCGCGTGCCTCGTGCCGCACGGCAATCGCATCGGCGGACGACCGGTGACCGGCGCTGGCCGCCAGGACCTTCTCCCATTCCGCGATCGCCGTATCCGGCTGATGCTGGCGCTCGGCGATTCGCGCGAGCAACCGGTGCGGCTCTGTTCCGTCTGGGTCTGTCGCCTCGGCGGCGCGGGCCTCGTCACGCGCGTCGTTCGTGAGATCGTGATCGAGCAGGATCTCGCCGAGGCGAAGGTGACCGGCAGTCGTGGAGCTGGCCCGGCGCCGCAGCGCGCCCCAGGTCCGGCGGGCGGCCGCGCGATCGCCGGCCTGGAACTGTGCTTCACCGAGACCGACCACCGCGACTTCGCTGTTGGGGTCCAGCCTGGTCAGCTGCGTCCAGGCGCGGATGGCGCGTCGATCGTCCCGCCAGCGCCCTGCGAGCTCCGCCAGCTGCTCGAGCGCCGAACGCTGCCGCGCAAAACGGGCCAGGGCACGGTCCATTGTCGCGCCGGCCTGCGCGTGGTCGCCGGCCTGCCACTGCCGGTCAGCGACCTCGGCGGCCAGTCCAGCGTCGCTGGGCACGGCGCGCTGCAGCTCTTCGCCGACCTGCCGCGCCTCTTTCGGGTGGCCGGCGCGGTCGAGCAGGGCCACCAGACGACGGCCGACCATCGGGTCACGCGGCTCGAGCGCGTGCGCGTGCCGCGTCGCTGCGAGCGCGCCCTCGAGGTCGCCCAGCTCCTCGCGGATCTCTCCCAGCAGGTTCCACTCGACCGGGCCGGGGTCCTTCGCCAGCCTGTCGGCGAGCTGCGCCAGAGTTCCGCGCGCGCGGGCGACTTCGCGTGCGGCGCTCCAAATCTCGCGTCGCCGCGGCCGGTCGCCCGCCGCCGTCTGATGCAGAAGCTCCATGAGCGCGGCGTCGCCGCGGGCCGCGCTGGCCGGGTCGGCGGATTCGCCGCGCAGGCGCGCCGCCCGCAACATCAACGCAGGGTGGGCGCCGGCTGGGCCAAGCCCCTCCAGCGCCGCCGCCGCCTGGTCGGGGCGACCGGCGCGCTCCCAGAGCTCGGAAAGCGCCAGGGCGGCGCGGTCGTCGGCGGGGGCGAGGCGCGCCACCTCCCGGCGCAGCGTGATGGCCCGTTCCAGATCCGCGCCGCGCGGTTCCGTGGGTAAGAGCGCGATGGCGCCCCCCAGCAGCTTTCGCCGTGCGTCCGGACGCTGCTCGTGTGCCAGGGCCTGGTCGTACGCGACGGCCGCGGCGGCGTCTCCGGCCGCCGCCAGAGAGCGCGCGCGCCCGGCCAGCGCCGCGCTGGATTCGGGGCGCAAATGCAATGCTCGTTCGTAAGCGGCGGCGGCGGCTGCAGCGTCGCCCATCGCGGCGAGGACCTGCGCGTACGCTTCGTATCCGGCGTAGTCGGCGGCGGCGTCCGCGTGCGCGCGCAGGCGGTCCCGCAGCGAGGCGGCGCCGCGGCGGCCGGCCAGTTGCGTCGCGCGGCGTGCCAGCCCGCCGTCATCCGGGCGCTGCCACAGGGCCACGACCGCTGCGTCCAGAAGCGGCGCCCGCGACGCGCGGCGGACCTGCCAGTCGGCCGCGCCGGCGGGCCGTCCGAGCGCCCACAACAGGGCGCAGGGGAGGGCTGTTCGCGCCAGCCTGGATCCCACAGTGGAAGCGTAGCACCGGCCAATGTCCGAGCAGCGGGCGCCGCCAGGCTGGCAGAAAAAAAAGGCCTCCGCCGCCACACCATTGTGACGTCGGAGGCCACCGAGGCGAATGGAACTACACGAAGCGGCTGATGATCGGGCGAGGCGTCAGGAGACGGGCGAGCCGCTCCCGTCGCTCGCGGACGTAATCGCGAATGAGGCGTTCGTGCTTGCGGGCCATGGACACGAACCGGAGGCCGGACACCTGAAGGGTGCGTTGAAGAGCATCGAAACGCGGCTCCGCGGCGGCCCAGATCGTCTCGTTGGTGCCGGGCAGCTCGATCTCGAGCGTGACCAGCTCGACTGGCCGCCCGCCCTGACTCACGCGCCTTTGCAGGGCCAAGCCGCCCTCGCTGACATCGCGCGCCAGTGCCTGGCACGGCTCATCCCCGACGTACTCGTTCATCGAGAGGGCCAGTCGCAGCCGGGGCGCCTGCCGGCGGCCCAGTTCGGGAGGACTCAGTGCGAGTACGTCGTACATGTAGGACAAGATAGGCGCAATACCGACCTTGTCAAAAAAAGCCGCAACACTCGGATCGACTCGCGCGGGCCGGGGCGGCTCTAAGCCGCCGCTTCAGCCATCGCGGCGCGCGAGAAGGAAGCTGCGAATCGATTCCCGCACGGAGGCAGGAATCTTCGTCGCCAGTGCCTCGCGCGTCAGCTCCGGCGTCTTGCGGTACGTCTCGAAGAAGCAGACGCAGTCGGGGCACTGAGAAAGGTGCCGGCGAAACCCGACCTGGTCCGACTCAGGCAGCGCGCCCTCGATGTAGTCAAAACAGAAATCGATGAGCTCGTTGCAATTCATCGCGGCCCTGGCTTCGTCATGCGGCGTTCCCGGCCTCTCATTTCCATTCGATGGCCACCGAGGGCGGCGGTTTCCACCAATCTTATCAAAGGACGGGGGGCTGCGCGCAACCGCCACCGCAATTGTCCGATACGGGAGCGTGAGAGTACCTGATGGGACGAGTCCGGCTCAGGCCGGCGAGCCGCCCAAGCTCGACCGGGCCGGCGCGTCACATGTCGCGCCGCGACGGGCGGTGGCCCGATCCAAGGGGCTCATGTCCGCAGCCATCCACGGCGCGGCCCCATTTGCGGTGCGCGGGCAGGGGCCCAGTGCGGCCGCTCCACCGGCGCCAGCGCGGACGTCGCTTACAGCCGCCCCCTCCGTATGTCGCGTCCTCGTCGGCGGGCGCCCGGGTGCGACGGAAGCGCGCATTCGGATCGCGGACGGCGCCGGGGGCAGCGCCGAAATTCGCCTGACCGCCGTCTCGACCCGGCGAGACATCTCCGTCCAGGTCTTGACAGCGGCGGCGGGTTCGCGCGACACGCTGACAGGCGTCATGAACGAGGTTCGTCTCCGATTGCGGCGTCGCGGGATCGTGCTCACGGACGTGGGGGCGAGCGATTCGGCCGGCGAACGCGATACCGGACGGGGGCGCGCGCGGTGAACGGCACGACTCTGGACCTGACCGGTTGCCCGACTGTCCGACGTGTCGACGCGCTGGGGATCGCCCGCGCGGCGCGCCTGCTGGCTTCGCTTCCCGCGTCGTGGGACGTAGACCTGCCGCCACTCGGCGCTGTGACTGTCACGCCGGCTGGCGTGGCGGACGTCCCGGCCGACGCGCTCGCCTTGGCGATCCGGCGCGACGGTGTGACGGCGCGGCTCTGCATCGCGACGACGTTGGCGACACGCTCGGTGGATCGGGCGATCGGCGGCGGCCAGCTTTTCGCGCCGGTGCGTGCCCTGGGACCGGCCGAGCGGGGCGTCCTGCTGGCTCTCCTCGCCCCGTTGCTGGATCGGATCGGCTGGTCTTTCGTGCTTGGACCTGCGCAGGCCGTCGCTGGCCCGGCTGTCATCCTGCGGATCAGCGGTGCGCGGCGCGATGCCGGGGCGCTGGGCGCGGGCACGATGTGGCTGCAAGCGCCGCCGCCGCGCGACGCAACGTCCGCCATCGATGCGCTCCGCGCGGCGCGCTTGCGCATCGATGTCGGTGTGCGCCTCGCGTCGACCACGCTGTCGGCGGGCTCCCTGACCGACGTGGCGGCGGGCGATGTGGTTCTGTTCGACGGCGTCGCTCATCCCGGCGCGCGTGATGCGCCGTGGGCGGTCGATCTGACGGCAGGGGAGTTCCACGCGGTGGCCGGCATTGATTCAGAAGGGCACCCCACGATCCTGCGCGGCTGGCGGTCGGGATCAGACAGGGCTGGGCAAAGCCCGCCTCCGTCAACGGAATCGAGAAAGGACGTGAACATGGGAGCTGACGAGACCACCGATTCGGCGGCAGCCGCGCTGGCCGCCGCGCCCGTCGAAGTTGTTGCCGAGCTGGGGCGCATATCCCTGCGCGGCGACGAAGTGCTGGGGCTGGCGCCCGGGGTCGTGCTGGGCCTGCGCGTCGATCGGACCAGCGCCGTGTCCCTGCGGGTCGGCGGCGCGGTCTGGGCCGAGGGCGAGCTCGTGAACGTCGACGGCGAACTGGGCGTCCGGGTCACCCGGCTGCTGGCGCGGTGACGTTTAGGCCGGAGCGGCCAGGGTCTCTTCGACGATCTCGGCCAGCGCCGTCGCCGTGGCCGACCAACGAGGCGCGCGATCCATGAGGCGGGTCACGAGCGGCGCCCAGACGTCGCTGTCGGAACGCAGGCTCAGCGCCCGGCGTACCGCGCTCTCGATCTCGAAGGGGGTGCTGGCGCTGTATAGGATCGCGTCCCCCGTGCCCGAAGCCGGATCATAATCGACCAGGTAGTCGTGGTTCGCCCCGACGTCGGGAGCGATCGGCAACGTCCCATACAGCAGCGCCAGGCCAGTCGAGCGGCCGATGCGATCGCGCTCGTCACCCAGCAAGATGACGTCGGCGGCTGCGCGGGCGAACCGCTCGTCGGCCGGCTCGGCGCCGGACAGCACCGCCACGCGTCCCGGCTGTCGCAGGGCGAGCAGTCGGGCCCGATCGATCGCCTCCGGGTCACCGCGGGGGACGATGATGCTGACCACGTCGAAGGGCGCCAGCCGCTCGATGGCCAACAGAATCGCCTCGACGGTTTCGCCACCGGCCAGCGGTCCGGTCGTCAACAACAGCGTGCGGGGGCCCACCGCGACAGCGCACCGGCGGGCCAGGGCGCGCCGGCACTCGGCTTTGCGAGACAGCGCCGTTCCGCCCGAAGTGGCCGGTAACGCCGGATCTGTCGCCGGATCGTGGGGCGGGTCGTCGCACCCGAAGCGCACGTTCAGGAACGGCTCGTCGGAGGCGCGGGACGCCAACCCCGGATCGGACTCCATGCCTCGCGCGGCGCTGGGTGAAGGGCCCACGATCGCGTTGGCGCCCAGGCAGCCAAGCGCGACCAGCGAGTGGGACGCTGAATCGTCGCCGAGCAGCAGCGGTCCCAGCACCGCCGTCTCCTGAGGGGACAGCGGCGCGCCCGTGCGGCCGGTTGGCAGCACGAACAATCGCGCGGTCGCCGACGTCGCCGATAGTGCGGCTGCTGCCGGCTCGCCCCAACCGATGGCGATCTCGGGCGAGACCAGCCCATCGGTGGCCAGGGATCGCGTCGCGCCGGCCAGAATGGCGACGGTCTCGGCGCGTGACACCGGCGCCGGGATGCCGAGGATGAGCAACTGCGCGTCCGAACGCGCGGCCCGCCCCTCGAACAACACCAGCTCGCGCGTTTCGCCGCCAACCGGCGCCGAGATGGTGCGCAACCGCCGGGCCAGGCCGGGCACGCGCGCAGCGGCGTCGGCGTTGGCCAGCGCCAAGACGGTCGCCCGGTGTCCGAGCGCGGCCAGAGCTCGACTGAGCCCGCTCGCCCCGACCGCCGACACCCCCTCTCCGAGCGGTGTAACCGACTCGGCTATCAGCAGAAAATCTCTTGCGGGCAAAAGCTACTCGGTCGCGCCCCGCTCGTCCTCTTCGCCCGGAAACTCGTTCACGGACGGGTACTTCATGATCTCCTTGCGGGAGATCTTCCATGCCTTCTGGACGATCCACGAAAGCGAACGATCCTGACGGGTGGCTTCGTCCTGGATCTCCTTCAGCATTTCTTCTGGAAAGTACAGGCTCTGCTTGCGCTTGTCGGAACCGCCCATGAGTGTGCGAAGCCTCCGGTGTGGTCGAGTGATCCAGTGTAAGTGGCCGTACCGTCGCGTGTCAAGAACAGCCTCTCCTTGACGATCCAGCAATCAACAGTTATCCTACCCGCCCATTTTCGTTTTTCTGAAGCGTTCGTTCTCGGTTCGCGGCTCGTTTGTTTCAGGTGCGCCTTGGATGGGCGCGGGGAAGTTCATGGAAGGGACCGGGCTGAAGAAGAAGGACTTGAAGCGGTTTCGCGACATCTTGCTCGCGAAAAAGAAGGAAATCCTTCGCAATGCGCAGCGGACATTGAACGAGGACATGACGCTGGACTCCGACGATTTGCCAGACGAGATGGATCTGGCGTCGTCCGAGTACCTGCACTCGTTCACGTTTCGCCTGCGTGGGCGCGAAAAGGTGTTCCTTCAGAAAATCGACCACGCGCTGGAAAAGATCAAAGCCGGGAGCTTCGGGGTTTGCGAGCAGTGCGACGAACCGATCTCTATCAAGCGGCTCGAAGCGCGCCTCGAGACCACGTTGTGCATCCGCTGCAAGGAAGACCAGGAACGGATCGAAAAGGCCTACGGCTGAACGGTCGGCTGTGGCTGTTGTGTGCGCTGGCGGGCGCTGGATGCAGCGGACCGCTGGCGACGACGTTCACCAGCGCTTCGCTGGGAACCAGCGCGGACGGGACGCTGCGCCATCCGGCGTCCCTCCCGTTCGAGGGCGAGGGGTACGCGGTGCCACCCCCCTGGCGAAACAGGCACGCCAACTACGGCACCGAGGCGCTGGTGGATCTGGTCGCCCGGGCATCGCGCACCGTCGACCGGGAGGCGCCCGGCGGGGTGGCGGCGGTCGGCGATCTGTCCCGGCCCAGCGGCGGGGGCTCCGCTCAGCACAAGTCACATCAGGACGGGCGCGACGTCGACGTCTTCTTCTACGCGACGGACGCCGGCGGCCGCCCGGCCCGCCTCACGGAGGCGATGTTGCACTTTTCGTCGGATGGCCGCGCGCTGCGCTGGTCGCCGCCGCAGGGCGTGCGCCCGCCGCCTCGCCCGGTCCCCGGCTATCGCTTCGACGCGCGGCGGAACTGGGCATTCGTGCGGGCGCTGCTGACCGATCCGCAGGCGGAGGTGCAATGGATCTTCGTCCAGCGAAGCCTGGGCGCCGCCCTCCTGCGTGAGGCCGCCGCCGAAGGCGATGATCCGGCGCTGCTGGCCCGCGCCGCCTTCATCTTGCACCAGCCGAGTGACTCCGAGCCCCACGACGATCACATGCACATCCGGCTCTACTGCGGGTTGGGCGATCGGCGTTTCGGCTGCAGCGACAAGGGGCCCGTCCGCTGGTGGAAGAAGATGTGGAAGTACATGGAGGCACCGTTCGGGCGCGCGCCGTCCGATTCGATCGGCGCCGATCGTCTTGCGGCGTTCGGGCGCTTGATTCGTGAAGAGCCACCGCCGTCGCCGGCCGTCGGCAAGCTCACCAGCTAGTCCCGTTCAGAAAAGCGCCAGGACCGCCAGGACGCCAATCAGCAGAGCAGCTCAGGGTTCTTGCCCTGGCGTCCCGGCGTCCTGGCGCTTCACTCTCCGCTCCCACCGTCGGGCGCGGGATGCTTTTCGTCGGGACGGACGGGCGCCTGCAACTCCAGATGGGCGGCTGCCCATTCCATCGATCCAAATGCGCCAGTGGCGTCGGCGGGCGTGGTGGTCAGCGTCAGCACGATGGCCTGCCGTCCCCAGGGAACGGTGCGCACGAAATAGAGCTGGCGCAGCAGCTGGTTCCTGCGGGCCACTCGAGCGTCGACCTGAACGGCGCCGCGTGGACCGGCCGTGACGGTGGTGACCTCTATTCCTTGGGCCGCGAGGGCAGGGCGGCTCTGCGCCGCCAAGTCTGCGGCGGCGGTGGCGGTGACCGCATCGTCGACGGCCAGCGACATGCGACTGCCGCCGGGATGAACCAGAAGACAGAGAATCTTCGGGTAGCCGGTGTGCAACGAGAGCGCCCATCCCGGCGGCGCCTCGACACCGACGCCGGCGCGCGTGCTGAAGAACCGCCGCTCGCGCGCCGCATCGGCTGGTGGGCGGGGGGCCAACAGCGTCGCCGCAAGGGAGATCGTCGCCAGCAGAGCGGCGCGGGACCATTTCATGCCGCGAGTATAGAGGCCGACCAACACTCGTCGAGAGCCGTCCTCACCTGCTGACGGCCGTTCTAAGACCAGCTTCCTCCGCGCGATTCGCTTGAACAGCGCCCTCGAAACGAACGACGCTGAACAGATTCACAGTCGTTTTTCTATTGAGGAGATTCTATTCAATAGATTACTTTGAGAATCGGATAATGAAACGAGCTCTCTCACCGAACTCTCCCGCGACGCGGGGACTGCTCGACGAGAGGGAGATCGAGGAGATTGAGCGGGCCTGGCCGAACGGGCTCACCTCGCGCCAGATCGTCGACCTGTTCGAGACGCGTGGCATCCGGTTCTCCGAGGCCACGCTGCGCAAGTACGTGCAGCTCGGTTTGCTGCCGCGCTCGGTTCGCGTGGGCCGCAAGGGAAAGCATCGCGGATCGTGCGGGCTCTACCCGGCGCACGTGATCCGGCGCGTGAACGTCGTCAAGGGGATGATGGCGGCCGACCGGACGATCGAGGAAATCCAGCGCTCGTTCGCCCGCTTCAAGGACGAAATCGAGACCGTCGAAAAGGACCTGCGCGATCTCATCGCCGGCTTCGAACGCGAAGCGCGCGGTCGCGCGGGCGACCCCGAGCGCCGGCGCGAGCTGGAACGCGAGATCGTCGAAGCCAAGCGCGCCGCAGGGGAGCTGGTCCGACGAATCAGCTCACTCGAGCGACGAATTTCCGCCCAAGCCGCCGAGCCGCCATCCGGCGGTCCGGCGACCGGCAGTGACCTTTATTGACGGCGGCCGCGCCCACCGACGGAGGAGGAGCCCATGGACGAACTGGATGAGACGCAGGACCCGAATCTTCACAGTACCGGCGTCACGGGAGAAGAAGAGGATGAGCCGCAACCGGAGGTTGCACGCATCCGCCGCAAGGTGCACTCGGCGGGACGCGACGGGCGCGTCCGGTCGAAGACAATCGCTCCCAAGCGACTCACCCGCGACGAGAAGCGCGTGGCCGAGCTGCTGGTCTACCCGGGGGACGTCGAACGACCGATGACCCGCGAATCGTGCGGATCGATGCCCCGGCCCTGCCCCTTCGTGAGCTGCTCGCACCACCTTTACCTGGACGTCAACCCGGAGACGGGCGCGATCAAGCTCAACTTCCCGCACCTGGAAGTCTGGGAGATGGCGGAGACCTGCTCCCTCGACGTCGCCGACCGCGGCGGCATCACGCTGGAAGAGGTCGGCGCGATCCTGAACCTGACCCGCGAGCGCATCCGGCAGGTCGAGGTGCGCGGGCTGGCGAAGATCAAGGACGAGTCCGACGGCGAGCTGGGCGTCCCGCCCGACCACGCCTGATCGCAGCACCAACCGGGACGGCTGGAGCGAGCTCGCCGTCCCGAGATCGAGATACACTGCGTCGATGGAGCTGCGCGCGCTCACGTTCATCGACGTTCTTCAGCCTCAAGTGGCGGGGTTCCTGCAAACGGTCGCGCAGGGGATCCTGCCGCTGGACGGCCAAGCCGCGCTGGTCGTCGAGATCGCTCCCGGCATCGCCGTCAACAGCCTGACGGACGTCGCGCTGAAGGCGGCGCGGGTGACGCCGGGCATGCAGATCGTCGAGCGCGCCTTCGGCCTCTTGGAGCTACACGCCTTCGACCAGGGCGAAGTTCGAGCGGCCGCAGCGGCCATCTTGGCCAGGCTGGGCGTGGCCGAAGCTGATCGCTTGGTGCCGCGCGTGCTGTCGCGGGAAATCATCACTGGCATCGACGGTCACCAGTCGGCCATGATCAACCGGATGCGACACGGACAGATGCTGCTCGAGGGAGAAACGCTTTACACGCTCGAGGTTCAGCCGGCGGGCTACGCGGCCCTGGCCGCCAACGAAGCGGAAAAGCGGGCCGGCATCGGCCTTCTGGAGATGGTCACCTTTGGCGCCGTTGGGCGGGTCTGGCTGGGCGGACGCGAGGAAGAGATTCGGCAGGCGGCCGATGCCGTCGAGGCATCGCTGAAGTCCTTGAACGGGCGGGGCGGCTCGGCCGCGGGGGCGCGTTCGTGAGCGGCGGCGCTGCCGCAGAACAGGCCGGGGGACCCTCGCCGCTGGACGCGATCGACGCCGGGTTGGCCGAACGGCTGCTGGCGGCGGCCTTGGGCTCGGGCGGCGACTACGCCGACCTGTACTTCGAGCACCGCAGCGGCGCGGACTTCGTCCTCGAAGACGGCCGCATCCGCACCGTCGGCCGCGGCGTGACGCTGGGCCTGGGCGTGCGCGTGCTGCGGGGCGATGCGACCGGCTACGCGTACACCGAAGAGCTGGCCGAGGACCGCATGCTGGAGGCGGCCCGGACCGCCGCGCAGATCGCCTCGAGCGGGGCCGCGCCCGGACCCATCGACATCCGCCCGGTGACGCTGGCCCATCGTTACCCCGTCAGCGAGCCGTCGCTGGCGCGTCCGGGAGTGGACAAGGTAGCGCTGCTTCGGCGCGCGGATGCGGCGGCAAGAGCGTTCGATCCGCGCATCGTGCGGGTCGAGGCGTCGCTGGCCGAAGAGCAGCGCGAGGTTCTGGTCGTCACGTCCGACGGTCACATGGCGCGCGACAGCCAGCCGATGATCCGATTCGGCGTCAGCGCCGTCGCCGAAGAAGGGGAGGGGTCTGGCCGCCAGCGGCAGGTCGGCCGTTCGGGCGGCGCCGCGCGCTTCGGGATGGAGTTCTTCGCGCGCCCCGGGCAGAGCCCGGAAGAGCACGGGCGGGAAGCGGCGCGACTGGCCATCGGAATGCTGCACGCGGTGGACGCGCCGGCCGGGCCGATGGAGGTCGTGCTGGGCGCCGGCGAGTCCGGCATCCTGCTGCACGAGGCGGTGGGCCACGGGCTGGAGGCGGACTTCAACCGCAAGCGCACCTCGAACTACGCCGACCGGATCGGTCAGAACGTGGCGTCGCCGTTGTGCACGGTGGTGGACGACGGCACGGTCGACAACGCGCGGGGAACCATCAACGTGGACGACGAGGGAAACCCAGGACAGCGCAACGTGCTCATCGAGAACGGCGTGCTGGTGGGGTACATGCAGGACCGGCTGTCGTCCAAGCACTTCGACACCAAGCCCTCCGGCAACGGCCGCCGCCAGAGCTTTCGGCACGAGCCGCTGCCGCGCATGACGAACACCTTCCTGGCGCCTGGCCAGGACGACCCCGAGGAGATCATCAAGTCGGTCAAGCGGGGCGTCTACGCCAAGCGGTTCGCCGGCGGCCAAGTCAACATCTCGAACGGCGACTTCGTGTTCGCACTGACCGAAAGCTATCTGATCGAGGACGGCAAGCTGACGGCGCCGCTGAAAGGGACGAACTTGATCGGCAACGGACCGGACGTGCTGCGCAAGGTGACGATGCTGGGCGCCGACTTCGAGCTGTCGCAAGGGACCTGGACGTGCGGCAAGGACGGCCAGTCGGTGCCGGTCGGTATCGGCACGCCGACCATGAAGATTGCCGAGATCACCGTGGGCGGGACCAAGACCCGATGAGCGCCTCGATGAGCGCGACCACCAAGTTGGGTGGGCGCCGCCTGCCTGACCCCAAGGAGTGCCAGCACCTGGCCGAGCACATGATGTCGCTGGCGCTGAAGGCAGGCGCCAACGGCGCCGAGGTGCTGGTGCGCGACGGGACCGAGCTCGAGGTCAAGGTTCGGCTGGGCGAGACGGAGCTGATCAAAGAGGCGGGCAGCCGGGCGCTGGGTCTCCGGGTCCTCAAGGACGACCGCGCGGCCGTCACCTACACGTCCGATTTCACACCGGCGGCCCTGGAGCGGTTCGCGCGCGAGAGCGTCGAATTGGCGGCGCTGTCCGAGCCTGATACGGCGGGCGCGCTTCCTGCGCGCGAAGACGTCGCCCGCGAGGTTCCCGAGCTGGACCTGTGGGACGAGACGGTGCTCTCGCTGGACGTCGCCGAGGGGCTCCGTCGCGCCCGGCTGGGCGAGGCGGCGGCGTTGAAGCTGGATAAGCGGGTGACGAACTCGGACGGCGCGGTCTTCGGTCGGACGGTCGGCGCGTCCGCGTTCGCGACGTCGGCGGGCTTTTCGGGCTCCGTGCGCGGCACCCACGTCTCCTTCGCCGTCGAGCCCCTGTGCGACGACGCCGACGGCAAGAAGCGCAACGGCGTCTACTGGACCGCGTCCCGGTTCGCGAGCGGTCTCGGCGATCCCGAGCAGATCGGCGTCGAGGCGGCGCGGCGCACGGTCGCCAAGCTGGGCGCGCGCAAGATCCCGACGGGCGCGGCGCCGGTCATCTTCTCTCCCGACGCCGGGCGCGGCCTGGTCGGCCAGCTGGCCGGCGTGTTATCGGGCGGCGCGCTCTGGCGTCGCAGCACTTATCTGGCTGGTCGCGAAGGAACGGCGGTCGCTTCACCGCTGATCGAGCTCCTGGACGATCCGCTCATCAAGCGGGGGCCCGGATCGCGCGCTTACGACGGCGAGGGGCTGCCCAGCCGGACGAACGTCTTGATCTCGGAAGGGGTGCTGCGCACGTTCCTTTGCGACACGTACGCGGCGCGCAAGCTGGGGCGGCGCTCGACGGGATCGGCCAGTCGAGCGGTCGGCGGTGGGCCGCACGTCGGGATCTCGAACCTGATCCTGCGGCCCGGGCGGACCCCGGCGCGGGACATCGAACGCGTTGACCGGGGTCTCTACGTGACCGACTTGATGGGGTTCGGCTTCAACGCCGTGACCGGCGATTATTCGCAGGGGGCGGCCGGCTTCTGGATCGAGCGCGGCGAGCGGGCCTTCCCAGTCACCGAGATCACCGTCTCGCTGGGCTTCGACGACCTGTGGAAGCGGGTCGACGCGATCGGCGACGATCCGGACACGCGGTCGTCGGTTCAGTGCCCCACGTTCCGCGTCTCCGAGATGATGATCGCCGGCAGCTGAGCGTCAGCGCGCGTCAGTCAGTCAGTCAGTCGTTCGCACGAACGGGGTCAGCGTCTTGATCACGAACGGGTGCAGCGCGCCGTTCGAGGCGACGATGCCGCGGCGGTTGTAGAGGTCGGGCTTGTCGTAGGTCAGAGGCATGCCGTCGACGTCGGTCATGACGCCGCCGGCGCCGCGCAAGATCGCCTCCGGGCCGCAGGTGTCCCAAATTTTCGTGCGTCCGCCCGTGTAGATGTAGAGGTCCCGCTCGGCGCGGCTCACCAGGCCAATCTTGAGGCCGACGCTGCCGACGTTGATCTCGTCCTGGATCTGCAGCGCCTGCTTGATCCGGTCGATGCGGTTGGTCCGGTGTGTCTTGGAGGCCACCAGCCGGATGCCGGGCGCGCTGTCGATGGCCGACGTGTGCAGCGGGGTCCGGGCGCCCGAAGCGTCCTCTTCCCAGGCCAGGGTGTCGGCGATTCCGCCGTAGACCGTGCCCGACAGCGGGTGCGCGACGGCTCCCAACAGCGGCCGCCCGTCCACGCAAAGCCCGATCATCACGACGAACCCGACGTCGCCCAGGATGAAGTCGCTGGTCCCGTCGATGGGATCCACCATCCAGACCCGCCGGCGCCCGATGCGCGCGCCCGTGTCCGGGATCTCTTCCGACAGGATGACGTCGTTGGGGAAGGCAGCCGACAAACGCTGGACGATGAGCGTGTTGGCGGCGCGGTCGGCTTCGGTCACCGGCTCGTTGCCGGCCTTGCTCTCGATGGCCAGGGGTTTGCCGTGAAAGCTCCGGACCAGCACGGCGGCCTCGCGCGCGATGCGGGCGGCGACGTCCAGAGCGGCAACGGAGTCGGTCATTGGGCGCCGCTCCGGGCCAGGTCGCGCGCCAGGGCGGGGCGCCCGGCGAGCAGCACCAGGCCGGCCAAGATGGGCAGCGCGGCGGTGACCAGGACGGGCGTGGCCAGCCCCATTTTGTCGGAGGCGACCCCAATCGCCGACGGAGACAGCGCGTCTCCCAGCAGGTGGATGGACATGGTGTTGATGGCGAACCCCCAGCCCCGCAGGTGGGCGGGCAACACGTTGGCCATGGCCGCGTTGAGCGGGCCCGTATTGAGGAACAGCAGCGTCAGCGCGACGAACATTGCGGGCCAGAAGATAGCAGGGGATTCGGCCAGCACCCCCGTCACGGCGAACGGGAGTGACGCGACCAGCGAGACGCCGGACAGCAGGAAGTGCCCGGACGGGTTCCGTTGGGCCAAGCGATCTCCCAGGCGGCCGCCGATGAGCGTGCCGACCAGACCGGCCAGCGCCAGCACGCCGCCGAAGGTGAGATCCGCGGTCTTGAGGGGCAGGTGCCGCACCCGCACGAAGTAGGTCGGCATCCAGGTGGCCAGCCCACCGACCACGAACGTGTAGATGATCTGCGAGGCGGTGTTGTAAAGGAAGCTGGGGTAGGCAGCCAGTACGCGCAGCGACGGGCGCGCGGGCGCCGCCTGCGTCGGGGCGGCATCCAGCGCGCCCCGCTTCGGGTCGCGCAGAAACAGCAGCAGCACGGCCAGCGCCATCCCCGGCATCCCCGCCATGAAGAACGCCCACCGCCACCCGAAGCGCGCGTTGATCGCGCCGCCCAGCACGTACCCCAGCGCGGAGCCGACGGGGATCGCCGCGTAGAAGATTGCCAGCGCCCGCCCGCGCCGCGCCGCCGGGTAGAAGTCGGACACCAGCGAGGGCGTCACCACCGTGTAGCTGGCCTCGCCGACGCCCGTCAGCGCCCGCGCCACCACCAGCGCCAGGTAGGTGGGCGCCAGGCCGGATCCGAAGGTTGCGGCGCTCCAGATCAGGACGCCCACCGCGGCCAGGCGAAAGCGCGGGTGGCGGTCGCCGAAGAAGCCGGCCGCCGGCGAGACGACCGAATAGCTGAGGATGAAGAGCGTCGACAGGGACCCGGCGCGGGCGTCGGTCAGCTTCAGAGCCGAGATGATCGACGGCATGACCGCGGCCGGGATGAACCGGTCGACGTAGTTCAGGAAGTTCAGTCCCGTGAGGATCGCCAGCGCGGCGCGCGGCGACGGAAGGACCTTAAGCGACATCGCTGCATCCGTACCACGCCGCGGGGACGTGGTGTAGATTCGGCGCCATGCCGAACTTGAACGACATTTTACTGGTGCCGGGGAATCGGCCGAAGGTGGTCGCCGATTGCGTCAAGCTGATCGAAGAAGAGGTCGACTCGAAGGGCGGGCTGACCGGCCTGGCCGTCAAGGCGGCGTTCGCGGTCGTCAAGGCCGTGAAGCCGGGATTCGTCACCGAGGCCGTCGACCACATGCTGAACGATTTCGTCAATCGGCTGGAACCGTTCTGGGCCGAAGCGCAGGCCAAGAATGAGCCGATCAGCCCGCTGCTGAACGCCCGCGCCGGGCAGGTCTCGGACGCGCTGCTGGCGATCAGCGACGAGCGCGCCGCCAAGTCGACCAACGGCACCCTCAAGAAGGCCTACGAAAGGCTGCGCCCCACCGGCAAGAAGCACGTCGAGGCGGCAGTCCCGCGGATTGGCCGGCTCATCGCGAAGTACACCGCCGCCGCTCCGGCCGCGACCGCCGGCCCGGCCGTCTGACCGGCCAACCTGATTGGCGCCCGCGGGCGGCGAACCGCCGCCGGCGGGCGGAGGGGCGGCGTGTGAGGTCGAGTCAGTGGCAACCGATCCGGGTCGGGGCGACAACCACGTCGTCGTACCAGATCTGGCGGGCAGGCCCATGAAAGGACTCGAAGCCAAACTTGAAGGCGGCGAAGCTCGAACCGCTATAGGAGCCGGTGGGCGGATAATTGGCTGCGTCGATGAGGAGCGTGCCGTCGACGTAAAGCTGTTGGTGACGCGTGGACAGGTCGTAGGAAAGCTCGATGCATTTCCACGTCATCGCCGGGATCGTGTAGAGCTTCGTGCCCCCGCCTGACAGCCGGCCGTAGCTGGTGGGCCAGGTCACGTCGGAATCCGTGGTGTTGAAGGCGATGCCGACATCCTCGCAGAAGGCGTCGAGGACGCCGTTGGGGCTCGTCGAATCGCTGGGACCGGCAAACGCATTGTGATCCATGCCGCCCATCGGCAGGTCGCTCTGAACGTAGAACCGGACCCAGAATGGGCCGGCCGGGACCGGCACCGCCAACATCCGATAGGCACTGCCCGAGCTGCCGGTGGCCGTCGCGTTCTTGACCAGCAGGGAGGAATTTCCAGAGCTTTTCTGGGAACTGTCCACGGCGAAGTCACGCGACCAATCTCCCGGTGCGGCGTTCACCATGTAGACGGCGCCCATCGGCAGAGCATTGGTTTCGAACCCTGAGCAGAAGGTGGCACCGGACGGGCAATTGCCGCTGCCGCCGCCCGCTGCTCCGCCGGTTCCGGTCACGGAGCCGCCGGTTCCGGCGTTCACGCCGCCTTGGCCGCCGCTGTGCGAGCCCCCCGAGCCGGTCGTGCCTCCGGTGCTCGCGTTCGAGCCGCCGGTTCCGGTGGTTGTGCCCCCTGCCCCGGGGGTGCCGCCGGTGCCCGCAGTGGTTCCCCCGGTGCTGCCGCCGGTCGACGTCCTGTTGCCTCCCGACCCGCCGGTGCCGCCGTTCGAGCTGCCACTGCACGCTGCAAGAGCAAGCGCGCACGTCAAGGTCGGGGCGAGGACCGACATCCAACGAACAGTTCCGGTGCGGGGGCTGGCCTTCATGACGAATCTCCGTTTAGACAGGCTGATCGTAGGCATCATCATACGCATCATCGCAGGCATGTTGGCCGGGATGGCCCCGGGGCGGGGTCACGGACAGGAGAGCGGGCTGGCCGACACGACGACGTTGTCGTACCAGACGGTCGCGCTGTTTGCGTTGTAGGCGAAATACCCGAACGCGAAGGTCGTGAAGGACTCGGGGGCCCACCCAACGGCGTCGATGATCTTCGTCGCGCCGGCATAGACCTGGACATTGCCGGTCGCGCCGTCGAACTGCGCGGCCATGCAATGCCAGTCGTTGGCCGTCAGGGCCGTGTTCGCGCCGCAGGCCGTTCCCGTCGGGTACAGGCTGTCGGAATGATTCAAAATGACGCAGTTGAACTGCTCCGAGACCTCGACGAAATTTCCTTTGCTGTAGTCGGGGTCGATGCCGGCGCCGAAGAACGAGTTGTGGTCCGGCTGGCCGATGGCCTTGTCGCTCTTGATGTAGAGGCGCACCCAGAACGTCTTCGGGACCATGACCGACAGCGTCCGCACGCTGAACCCGGATGAGGGGTTCACCCTCAGCGACTGCGCGCCGGCGTAGGGCGCCGTCTTGTCGAGCACCATGACGGCGTTCGTGCCGCCAAACGTAGAGCCGTACTCGCTGGGATCCGAGAAGGCGGCCGTGCCGACCGGCGCGTTGCTGGGAACGCCGCTGTCCTCCTCGAAGTCCGCGCAGAAAATGGCGGCCGATGGACAGAATTCGTGAGCAGCGTTGCCGGCAGCGCCGGTCGCGCCCCCCGAGCCCGGCGCGCTGGCGCCGCCGCCGCCGTGGTTGCTGGCGCCGCCCAACCCGGTCGCCCCGCCGCTGCCCGTGGTGCCCCCAGTGGCGGTCGCGCCCCCGGCGCCGCTCGCCGATCCCCCGCTGCCGGCCGGCCTGGAACCGCCGGTGCCCAGGCTCGCGCCGCCCGAACCGCTCAGGCCGCCAGTTCCCTTCGTGCCGCCGGCCGCCGCGCCGCCGGTTCCCGATCCCACAGAGCCGCCGGCGCCGCCGCCGCCGGAGGTGGCGGAACAGGCCGCGAGCGTCAGGCCGCCAGCGGCCGTCAGGGCGGCAGCAAAGAACGGCCAAGGAAAGGCGAAGCGGGACGTGGCCATCATCAAGAGCTCCAAGCTAGAGGATGCGGAAAGTATTGATGTTACCCGACCCCTTGCGGGCGCGAAACGGCGTTTACTCAGCCCTTGGCGCGCGCCGCCGCCGTCTTCAACCAGCCGCGCACGGCGGCCCGAGGAATTTCGGCGACGGACTGCAGCTTCAGGTGCTTTCCGGTCTTGCCGTCTCCCCGCAGCTGTCCGTCGGGATCCGCGTAGGTGCCGGGGGGCCCCGGAAGGATCAGGTTCACGTGCGACTTGAAGGCCGCCAGCGCGCAGATCATTTCGTCGTCACGCGTGAAGAACGGCATTCCCCACTTCAGCGTCGCCGTCGCGTCCGGCGCCGCGGCCAAAATCATCGCCCGCAGCTCGTCGACGATCGCCCGCAGCGGCGCCGGCTGCTTCGCGAAGAACCCGTCGACGGGCGCGCCGTAGTCCGCCCGCCGGCCGGCCGCCGTCGACCGTTTCGATGCAGGAGGTTTCGCCGGCATCCGCCGACGCTACGACGACCCCACACGACCTGCAATCATGGGCTTGACGGCGCGCCCGTGATGCGGCAAGGTTCCCCGGCTTTCGCAGCGTGATGCGGGGTGGAGCAGCCTGGTAGCTCGTCGGGCTCATAACCCGAAGGTCGCGTGTTCAAATCACGCCCCCGCTACTCTGTCTGGACATCGCCGCCTCGGGTAGCTCCCCGGGGCGGCGAGTTTCAGCTTTTGGGCTGAATAGGATCGCCGGGAGCGCTTCGGCGCGGGCGAGCCAGACGCCGTCGGGCTGCGGCTTGAGCACGATGCCGCCCTGTTTTGAACAGGCCGCGCAGGTGCGCGCGGCCCGCGATCGGGTCAGGGGCGATGCGTGCCTCGATGTCGATGACCAGCCGGTCGAGCTCGGCGCGGCACGGAAAAGATCGGCGCGTCCGAGCACGAGGCCTCGATCAGCCGGGGTCGGACAGGCCCGAAGCCTGGGTCAGGGCCGACGGGCAGGCGATCCTCTGATAGGTGAAGTCCGGGTTGTTCGAACCTCCGAACCAGTCCAGGAACCACATGCACCCGGTCAGCAACTGGGGCCGGTTGCCGAAGACAGCCTGACATTTCTGCTGCACGCAGCTCGCGTCGCCGTTGCACTCGGTGAGGTAACCGCCGTACTGCGCGCCCAGATCGGTCCCGCTGCCCCACTGTTTCGAGCACCCGTTGAGGGCGCCCACGCCACCGCCGGGAATCAATAGGTCGAACTGTGTGGATTGAACGCCGCCGTTGTTGATGACCTGGACGATCATCGTTTTGCCGCTCAACGCCGGCACTCCCTTGCGATCGCCGCTGGTGTTGTTCGTTCCGGTGAATTGCAGCTGATAGCAGCGGCCGCAGGCGTAGTTTCCCCCCGAAGCCGCCGCGAAGCCGTAGGACAGCGTGCTGCTCACTTGCCAGGGCGCGCCGCTCCAGCACATGTAGGCGGTCCCTCCGCCCTCGCACGAGTTCTTCGCGTCGTAGCTGCCACCGAGGCTGTTGTCGCTCATGTCGCAGCTCTTCATGGGAGTGCCGCGCGAAACGTTGGCTTTCCACCCGCAGGCCGGCTTGCAGCAATCCCAGTATCGCGACGCCCAGCCGGCCATGCCGTTGGTGATGGCCGGCGGCTGGTTTGCGCCCGGTGAGCCGCCCGTGTTGGTGGTCCCACCGGTGCCCGTCGTGCCGCCATGGCCGGTCGTCCCGCCGCTGCCGGTGCCGCCCGCGCCGGTCCCGCCCGCCGCGCCGCTGCTGCTCCCTCCGTTACCGGAGCCTCCGCGACCGCCGGGCCCGACGCTGCCGCCCGACCCCGTCGTTCCGCCGTGGCCGCCGCTGCCGAGCGCGGCGTCCGAGCCGCCCGTTCCGCCGGAACCGCTGCTGCCGCCCGTCAGGGTCGAGTGGCCCGATCCACCGCTGCCGCCGGTCTGTCCCCCGGAACCGCGGTTTCCGCCTTCGCTTGTCGTGCTCCCGCCCTTGCCTCCGGATCCGGTGACAGCGTCGGTCGACGGAACCGAGCAGGAAGCGGCCCAGCACATGAGAGTGCAGCCCAAGCAAGCAAGAGAGAGCTTCTGAAACATCGAATCACCTCGGGGGAGTAAGAGGCAGGTTGGAATCTTTGCCGTGGAACGAACCACCACCGCCCCGCCGCCCTGAGACATTTCAATATGCCTGGGCGGCGGGGGCCTGCGCCACCTCGACTGGCAGAGCGGACGCGCAGCATCAGACGGATTATCGCAAGCCCGCCAACCCTCCCTCACGCGCCCTGATCCCCTGGGTCCGGCTTAAATAGACGCTTGACGCTATATAACATATGTCGTATATAACGGGTTGTGCAGGTACAAGCAGATACCTCCCTCGACCGCGCCTTCGCGGCCCTGGCGGATCCGACGCGGCGCAGGATCCTCGCGCGCCTTGCGCTCGGTGAGGCCACGGTCAACGAGTTGGCCGAGCCGTTCGCGATCTCGCAGCCGGCCATTTCGCGTCACATCCGCGTGCTTTCGGAGGCCCGGCTGATCGTCCAGCGCGTCGAGGGGACCAAGCGTCCCTGCCGGCTGGCGCCGGAAGCGCTCGCCCAGCTCGACCAGTACCTCCACATGCTGCGCGAGGCGCTCACGCGCAATTACGAACGCCTCGATCAGCTGCTGGCCAAACAACAAAAGAGGAGAAGAACGCCATGAGCAAGCTGGCCTTGACGACCGAAGGTGAGACGCACGTGATCGTGAAGCGAAGATTCGAGGCTCCGCCCGAAGCCGTCTACCGCGCACACCTGGATCCAAAGCTGATTCGGCAGTGGTGCCTGGGCCCCGAGGGCTGGACCATGCCCGTGTGCATCAACGAGGGGAGGGCAGGCGGGCAAATGCGCTACGAGTGGACGAACGGCAAGGGCGCCGGCTTCTTCCTGACGGGCGAGATCCTGGAGCTCGATCCACCCCATCGCATCGTGCACGTCGAGCGCATGCACATGCCGGAGCGTACGCCCGACAACCGCGTCGTCACGACCTTCGTGCCCGACGGGATCGGCACGCTGATGACGATGCGGATGTCGTTGCCCGACGCAGCCACGCGCCGAGCGATGCTGGCCACGGGAATGGAGCACGGGATGGAGGCCTCGTACGCGCGGCTCGAACGCCTTTCCGGCTGGGAGGCCGCGACGTGAAAAGCGTCAAGGGCAAGCCCGCCACGAGGGCCAGCGTTCATTTCAGCATCGACGTTCCCGAGCTGGAAGCGGGGCTCCGCTTCTACCGCGCTGTCTTTGGCTTCGTGGAAACGGCGCGCCCGTTTCCGACCATGGCCGTCCTCGACGGCAACAACACGACGGTATGCGTGCACGAGAAGCAGGCGGGCAGCAAGAGCTCGTCGGCCGGCGCGGAACGGCGCCGCTACGAGCGGCACTGGACGCCGGTCCACCTGGACCTCCACGTCGAAGACTTCGACGTGGTGCTGGACAAGGTGCGCGCAGAAGGGGGCGCGATCGAGAACGAGTTCCGCACGCAAGGTCCAATGCCGGCCGCGTTTTGCAGCGACCCGTTCGGCAACGGCTTCTGCGTCATTGGAGAACGCGCCGGCTGACCAGCCGAGGAACGCGCCGCACGCGTCAGTAACGAAGCCTCGGCCGAGCTCGGATTTCTCATGCTTCTCATGCAGTACGCTAAAACAGCAACAAAGCTGAGTGTCGTCCGTTCGTTTTTCACGGTGAGCCGCGTCGAGCATGCCCAGGCCCTGGGTTCGCAGGCACGTCGCCCACGCGCCGTTGGCCGGCCGACGCGTGTGTGACACACTGTCCGCTGTGATCGAAGCACTGGCACAGAATCTCGGGCTTGGTGCTCTGCTCGACTCGCTTCGATCGGACCTGGGCGGATACGACATCGTCGACCACTGGCAGCGCGGTGAGTTCCATCACGACCTCGTCGTCCGGGTGGAGCCGCAAGGCAAACTCCCCGGACCCGTGCTGGTGGTGGCCACGAACTGCAACGGCGGGGTGAAAGAGATTCTGTGCTTCTCGCAGGTGCCGGAGCACGACGCCCTCTGGCACTATCGCTGCCCAGACAATCCTGAGTTTGCCGGCGAGGTTCCGCCAGTCCTCGCCGCGGCCCACACCGTCCACTGGTTCGACCCCTGCGAGCTGCTTGGGCCCGACGCACGGAGCGAGTATCGTCCCGAGCATCGCGAGCGCCAGCCCGGTGGAGGCTGGCAGCCCCGGGGCTGTGGCGTGAACGACAGATCGCGCACGGGCTAGAGCCTGCCGCGAGTACCGTCGTCGCTCCCTGCCAGAACCTTCACACCGATGAGGTGGTGGGCCCCCCCGCCGCCGCGAGGACGCTGGTGCAGGCGCGGCAACGCCGTGCCGCCACCGGAACCGGCTCCAGGCATTCCGGGCAGATCTTGGTCGCCGCCGCGACGGCGGCAGGCGTGGTCTTGCGGGTGGCCGCCCCCACCAGCTTCACCATGACCAGGAAGATCACGAAGGCGACGATCAGGAAGTCGACGACTGTTCCAAGGAAGTCACCGACCCGGAAATGGAGCCGCGAGACCTCCCATTTGCGCCAGTCGCCCTGGGGCACCAGCGCGTTGACGAGCGGCATGACCAGGTCCGCGACGGCCGCGGACACGATCTTCCCAAACGCCGCTCCGATCACGACGGCGACAGCCAAATCGACGACGTTGCCTTTCTTGATGAAAGCGCCGAAGTCTTTGATCACTGACATAGGAGCCCCCTTGCTCGACGCGATAACGGTAACCACGCGCGAGCGCTCTCGCGCGAATCACACGAATGTCAGGCGGCGCCGCAGGGGCTGCAGGACACTCTTTCCCTTTTCGGCTTATGGGATTCGGATCGCACCCGCGGGGAAGACGAACCTCGCGAACGGCGCTATCGTCGGGCCGACGAGATGGCTGGTGTTGTGTGCCGTCGGGGGTGTCGTTCGTCGCGGTGTGACCTGTCGTCAGGGCTGAAGGCGCGGTCGGGAGGTGCTGCGACGGACTGCGGGCACGCGGTCCTCGGGAGTGATGCCTCCAGGGTCGATAGCTGATGGGAAACGATTCGCGGGTCGTCTTCGGGATCGCCGGCGATGCCAGCGGCCGCGTGACCTTCCTTGCTTGGGACGGCGATCCAAGCGGCAGCTCGCGCGGTCAGACCGGCGAGTAGGCGCTACAATACCTCGGCGGCCATGGCGCTGGAGCAGCCGCGACCGCGTACCACCGTGACCTCGTCGCCGACGGCGATCTCGCCGCCCTGAATGATGAAGCAATTCAACGCCAGCTTGCCGTCGAAGCGCCGGTAGATGTCGCGCGTGATCTGCTTGTCTTGAACCAACGTGTCCGGGTCGAACGACGTCATGATGCAGCGCAGGCGCAAGTCCTGGACGCCGATGAGGACCGCACCCACGCGCAAACATGCGCCCGGCCATTCGCGTTCGGCCATGCCGGGGACCCCGCCGACGACGATGTTCGGGCGCAGTCGCCGCCCGTCGTGCCCGAATTCTGCGATCGCGCCGTCGGTCGCGACCAGGAGCGGGAGCACGTCGAAGCGTTCCGCGCCGTCGTACCGGACGAGCCGTGCGCCGCGTCCGCCGATGTCCCCGACTTCGGCGCCAACCCCGGCGCTCTTCCAGCTCTTTCCGTCGACCAGTGGCTCGCCGTCCGGACCCAGCGTGCCGTGATGACCCAGAAAGCGCGGGTGCGACCGCGACGTGAGGACGTGCCCATCCTCATCCTCTACGTGCACCACGCGGTCCCCAGCAATTCCAAGCGGACCGAGGGACGCGCGCTGAAGACGCTCACCGCCCATCGTCTTGACGGGATACCGCCACAGCTCCACAACCTTCATGTCAGCCTAGCGGAACAGGGGGACTCCCGCGCCCGGTGGAGCCCCCCTGGATCGATCAACTGTTAAAAGGTGCCACAGGGCGGCGTCTGGCAGATCAGGTAGCACGGCCCGCCGTTGGTAGGCGCCGCGATCTTGATGTAGTCGATCCACATCTGGTAGCCGCTGGTGTTGGCGTTGTTCCGGCCAACCACCTGGATCTTGAACTGCGTGTCGCTGCGGTTGACCTTGACGTTGGGAACCACCAGCAACTCCTTGAAGATCGGATCTCGCGCCCAGAGGTCGAGCGTTCCGCCCAGAGGTGACCAGATGTTGTTGATTCCGGGCTGGTTGTAATAAATCTTCACCTGGGCCGAATTGCTGGTCCGGCGTACCCCCAAAGAGATGCTGGCGCAGTCGTCCTTGAGGACCGGAGTCAAATACGTGACATAGTCGTTCACGGCGTTGGATTGCAGGTTTGTGCCCTTACCGTTCGAAAACTCCGGTGCCGAGACGGGCACGTGGGTATCGGATGATTTTCCATTGACGGTGAGCAACTCGGCCTGCTCGACGGGATCGCGCTCGTAGGCGCCAATGTCGTAGCGACTCCCGCCAAGAATCGAGTCGATACCCCGGGGAAAGTGCCGCACGTCATCCGTCTGCCCGGAGCTGCTGTTGTAATCGATAGCGGGGCTGGTCGCCGCCAGCGCGATCGTTCCGACGTGATACTTGCCCCCGAGTTGCCAAGGGAAGTCGTTTATGAATCCGGCGCTCACACCCAGCAAACTGTGCGTCTGGCTGAGCACAAACGCGCCGTCCGTCGAAAAGATGAGAGAATTGTTGCAGGCGCCGATGAATCCTTCGAAGTCGGGTGAAAGTGGCGCGGTGTTGTCGGAAACGATGCTCTCCGACAAGATGACGTTGTCAAAAGCCGCGAATGCTTCCGTGTTCACCCCGCCGGCGCCGTTATCGGCATTGTTGAAGGCGATGGTCGACGCGATAATGTTGAACTTGGCCGTCGTGGTCCCGATGATGTACAGACCGCCGCCAAACGACGCGGAGTTATTGGAAAGCGACGAATTGATGACGTTCGACGTCCCGCCGCCGCGATAGAAGATACCGCCGCCGCTGTCGCCGCTGGTGTTGGACGAGATCTCGGAATAGCGAATATTGAGCGAGCTGCCGTCGTCACCTTCCGCGTCGATTCCGGCGCCTGACCAGGGAGCACTGTTCTGGGTGATGACCGAGTCGATCACGTCCACGTCCGGACCAATCGCGATGACGCCCGAGGAGGTAAATGCCGTGATGCGAGAGCGCAACAACGTGAGCTTGCGGCTCCCCGTGCCAAGGGCGTAGATGGCAGACTGATTGCTGCTCCCCCCGTTGCGCCACAGCGAGACATCGCGGAACTCGACATTGGCACCAGGCGACGCGGGCTCGATGTCGAACGCGACGGGCACATTGTTGGAGAACTGAATCACCACCTGCTTTTCCGCGGTGTCCGAACGAATGATCGCGTCGTGCTGCACCAGGAAGGACGACACCCCGTCTGGCACCGTATACGGGCCGATATTCGAGCGGAGGGTGATGGTGTCCGCACTGCCATTACCGGCGATGCAGTCGAAGTACTGGACGCGCCTGCTCAGCGCCTTTACAGCCTCTGGCAGGCTGCACCCGTCGCCGGATCTTTCCAACATACTGGTGGTCGTGACCGCGATGGTCGCGGCCGACGCATCGACCGCCCAAAGCCCACCGGCGGCGACCGTGAGACCAACACTGAACCTGACCCAACCTGACCACTTCACTGAACCCTTCGACATGACAATCCCCCTTCAACGTTAAGAATCGCCGTCCGCGTCCCGCCGACGGCAGCAGGGATGGTCCACTGCCTCCTGCCGCAGATCAATTACAACCTCGCAAATTCGTCGTGCGACCGCGCGGGCACTCGTGAGCCAGCTTGCCGAGCGAGAGCTCGATTGCGCTGGGGAGAGCTGGTGGTGGCGTGCGGCCCTCCACCCCGACGAACGACTTCTGCTTCGCCCCCGCGCCCAGCGGGACGACCACCTCCGGCGGGCGGGTCTCAGACGCGCCCAACGCCCATCTCGGTCCTATCCAGGATTCCGGCGTGGCGGTGTCGGCCCTGGCCGTGCAGGGCTGCGCCGGCATCGGCGGCAAGAGCGGCACGTCGTCACGTTCACGCAGATCTACAAGACGATTCTCAGCGTCTCTTGCACGGGTAGCCAATGCCACAACCCTGGCGCACGATCGAAAAAGGTGATCGAGGAGCTGGCCGAGCTGTCGCCGCATCGAGGCCGGCATCCGTGAGCGGCGCGCCCGGGCGGAGGACCGGACTTCGCCTTGGGATCGCTGATCGATTCGAGCATCTTCATCTGCCGATCGAGAACCTGATGATCGCCGCCATCGCGTTGGCCAGGGGCCACGACGTGGTCACCTGCGATCTTTGCGAGGGCGGCGGTGACGTTCTTGACCCGGGTCTCGGCGGTCGCGAGTTCCCGCTCCAGCCGTTTTCGTTCGCGGGATGCCTCGCCGCCCTTCGCTTTCTTGAATGCCCTGGTGAATGACTCCTGAAACCGTTCCAGCAGGGCAGGGACGGTGAGCTGCGCCCTCGGTGTCTCGAGCAGCGCCTGGGTGACCTTCTTCTCGGAGACCGTAGATGACGATAGAATTGCGTGCGTCTCGTCATCTGAAAGGGAAAACCCCTGCGCATTCAAGCCGTGGTGGCGCTCTTCGTGGTGGTAAGCGCTTGCCGGGTAGGTTCTGCGCCGGCGCGAGCTGAGCCGCCGCGGTCCATCGTCCCCGCCACGTTATCGGAGCCAGAATCGGAACTGGGCGTTTGGGTAGGGACCGGCATGCCCGCCGAGTCCTTGACGTTCCGATCGGCAGTGCTCCTCGATGACGGTCGCGTGCTGACAGTGGGCGGTGAACACGGAGCGTCCCCTTCCCGTTCAGCAGCGCTATGGGACCCGAGGAGTGGAGAGTGGCGCTCTGGCCCGCCCACGGAGGATGCCAGGCATTATCCGCTGCTGGTCAAGACTGAGACGGGCCAAGTGGTCGTTCTCGACAAGAGACCGCCAGTCGATGGTTCGCCCACCGCTCGAAGAATCGAGACCTGGGACGGACGGGCCGGCGGTTGGCGGACCATCGCAACTCTAATTTCGAGCACCATGATTTCCGCCGCGATTCCGGTCCGGCCACATCACCTTTACGTGGTCGACGCCTCAGGCGGCAATCAGTGGCTCGACCTGACCACCGGGATGTGGACGGATCGGCTTGGCCGAGAAGGGCGAGGCCCGCTGCCCGCCGGCGCCGTTGTGGTGCCGGTAGGTAGAGACGGCGTCATGGGTATGGCCCAGGCGGGGTTCGATACCTGGATTTGGAGTCGGCAAGCCGGTCGGTGGACGCCGGAGCAGCCCCCCCCGCACTTTGCGCACGACTATCCGGAGGACCTGCGCTTGGTCCCCACGAACCCGGAAGGGGTGCTGGCAATTCAGCCGAGCGCGAAAAGGGCGGCGTTCTGGTCGGCGGCTGCACGCGTGTGGCACGAGATCGCACTTCCCGAGACTGTTTACCCAGCGACTCGGAACCTGGTGCCATTGGCGGACGGTTCGGTTCTCGCTAGCGAACAGTTCGGGAGAGCGGCTTGGACGATTACGCCCCAGACCGGCGCCACCCTTCGCGTAGCCTCGCTGCCCTATCGCCTTGACGAGGGAACGATGGTTCCATTGCCTGGCGGAGGGGCTCTTCTGTTGACCGGCCGGTCGGCGGAAGTGTGGCGACCAACCGGAAAGGCGGCGGGGCGCTTCCTGTCGGCCAGCCAGACCCTGACCGGCCAATGTTGTGACAATCTCGCCGCGCTCTCCGACGGGAGCCGCATTCTGCTGGCGCGCGGGTCCAGCGTTGGTAGCGCGATTTGGGACCCGCGCCTGCGGGCCTGGTCTCCCACGGGGGGAACCATGCAGGACCACGACGAGCCGGGGACGGTAGCGCTGCGGGATGGTCGGGTGATGGTGGCGGGCGGTCTCGACCGGTCCAAGCCTTTCGGTTCCCCCTGCCGGCCTGGACCGCCAGATCGCGTGCTCTCGTCGACGGAGATCTGGGACCCGAGCACCGGTGAGTGGCATCCGGGCGGCAGCCTCAATCAAAGGCAGTCGCGACCTACGCTGCTGCAGCTCAAAGACGGTAGGGTCTTGGCGCTACACGGGGAAATCTGCACGCGAGAGCGCGACCCGAACACGGCATGCGTAGCGGAATTCTGCCGTCCGTCGAAGACAGGCGAAGTCTGGGATTCGGCCGCGGCCAAGTGGACGGCCATCGCGCCCTACACGATCGATCGGCCGGCCGAGGTCGGCGCCGCCGTGCTCGGGGACGGCCGTGTACTGCTGGTTGGAGGCAGCTACACCGATCGACGCGCCGAAACCTGGGGTCCAGGGACGGGAAGCTGGTCGATCGTCGCCGCGATGTCGATCGCGCGGGCGTCACCACAGGTGACGCCGCTGGCAGACGGCCGCGTCCTGGTCACTGGCGGCGGCACGTCCTCTACCGGCGGATCGTCGAGATCAGCAGAGATTTTCGATCCCCGAACGAACCATTGGGTCCTCACGTCAGTGATGGAAAGCGGTCGTCGGGGCCATTCCGCAGCCCTGCTCGCCGACGGCCGCGTGCTGGTTGCGGGCGGCGCACCCGGCGAGGAGGTCGCGCGTGCCGAGGTCTGGAACCCAGGCGACGGTCTGTGGAGCGTTGCGGGCAATGTCACGGCGCATGATCCTCGAGGTCATCTGATCGCGCTTCGGGACGACTCGGCCGCGTTCATCCCCGTAAACGAGCCGATCGAACTCTGGCGTTCGGCCCAGTAGTTCCGGAGGGCGGGCCACGCCGCCATTTCGGTCGGCGGCGTGGAGGAGCCCCGAGGGTGCCCGCGACCAAGCCTTCGTCATTTGGCGGAGCACCTGGCCAACGTTCGTGCGGTGTCGCCGCGGAGGCCGGGGCGGCGACGCTGACCGAGGCCGCGACGACGGTGCAGCGATATCAGCAGCAGGGGAGGGCGGCGCGAACTACTTCAAGCGGGTACCGTACTCACCAACGGAACTCGCCAGGGCTTCCGTAACTTCGACAGAATGTCGCGCGGTAACGCGTCGTCGCTGCTCGCCTTGTTGGTCGTCGTCATGGCGGGCCTGAGCGCATACGACTGGCATGACGCACCAGGCGCGCGCGGCCCGACCGAGGGGGTGGCCATTGGCCTGGGGGCGAAATCATCGGACGCCTGGGTCCAGCTGAAGCAACTCGTCACGGCTGGCGCGGGCGTTCGCTGGCGCTCACCGGGAATCGCCACTTTTCGTGCCAAAATGGCCGCGGTCGCCCCCTATCAAGGGAGACGCGCCCGGACCTTCTCTCTTCCCGAGCGAGTCCCCGCACCTCGAGGACAGCAACGATGCAGCAGGCCCCACGCATTCGCGCCAAACAGTTGGCTCTTGGTCTGATCGCGTGCGCGATGTCGGCCCTGGCCGTGCAGGGCTGCGCCGGAAGCCAAGAGATTGAGTTTGGACCGCCGGACGGCGGATCGGCGACGGGCGGGTCGCCGGTGGTGGGCACGGGCGGTAATTCGCAGACGGGAGGCGCGACCGGGAGCGGCGGATCCAGCGCCAGCGGTGGCTTCCACGGCAGCGGTGGGTCGACCGCCACCGGCGGCGTCAACGGAGCCGGCGGGTTCTCTGCGACCGGCGGCAAGATCGGCAGCGGCGGTGCCACGACGACCGGCGGTGTGACGGGCAGCGGCGGCGTGACGGGCAACGGCGGCGTGACCGGCAGCGGCGGCGTGACCGGCAGCGGCGGTGCACACGCGACGGGTGGGACCACCGGCCTCGGCGGCAACAGCGGCACGTCCGTCACGTTCACGCAGATCTACAAGACCATTCTCAGCGTCTCTTGCACGGGCAGCCAATGCCACAACCCTGGCGCACGATCGGGCGTGAGCTTCGCGTCCCAGTCGACGGCCTATACGTCCATCCATACCCGGCTCACGCCCGGCGACCCATCCAATTCAGACTTCTACTACGTCGTCTCGCACGGAGAGATGCCGCCCACGTCGAAGAAACTCTCGTCGACGCAGGTGTCGCAGATCTCCGACTGGATCACGGCCGGCGCTCTGAACAACTAACCGGCGCGCCCGACAGCGGCTCACCGCACGCAGCTCCGGGTCCTTGTTAGCAGTTGGATCCAAGGCAAGGCGCGCGAATCCGGCTACCTATGCCGGCATGTCTCGTTCGCCCGATTCTCGGCGCCGTCGGCATCGATGGGAGCCGCGCTGCGCGGCCCCGGGGCTGCTCATTGTGGCCCTCCTGAGCGGCGCTCTCGGTTGCTCTGCGCCGGCCGGGGCCTCGGCCCTCTTGCCCCTGACCGCGGAGCGCGACCCGCGGCTGCCGCAGCTGCGTGTGAACGTCGCCGGGCACACGCGTGCCCTACACCTCGAGACCTTCGGCGATTCGAGCCACCCGGTCCTGCTGGCGTTTCACGGGGGTGAAGGCTCGGACTACCGCAGCATGCTGCCGCTGCGGGCGCTCGCCGATCGGTACTTCGTGGTGATGTGGGACAGCCGCGGCTCCGGCCTGTCCGAACGCATCGGCCGGGACGAGGTGAGCGCGCAGGCGTACGCCGACGAGGTGCAAGCGATCAAGGACCATTTCTCGCCGGACGCACCGGTGGCGCTGGTGGCTTACTCCTACGGTGGCTTTCACGCGGCGCTGTACCTCAGCTATTACCGGGGGCAGGTCGGCCAGCTGGTCCTGATCGAGCCCGACGCGGCCAACAGCGACGCCAGCATCTCCGATCCCGCGGTCCCCTTTTCGGCCGAGTGGGTCAACGATTACCTGTGGCAAAACGAGGTCGTCACGCCGGACGACGACGACCAAGCCGACTACAAGCTCACCAGCGTCGCCCAGGCCGCGATCGAAGGGATCAGCTGCGATCCTGCACACCCGAGCCACTACCCCCTATGGCGTATGGGCGCGCGGGTGTGGACGGCCGCGCACGAAGAGTTCGCCCGCTACGACTATCGCGCTGCGCTCGCGGCGCTGGACTTTCCCGTGCTCATCGTGGCGACCCACTGCGGGCCCGCCGACGTCGACTATCAGAGGCGCAACGTCGCGCCGGCGTTTCGCGACGCGCGGATGGTCGCCCTACCACAGGGAGTGGACCACCTGAATCTGTTCCAGCGCGGCGAAACGGAGCTGCTGGACGCTCTGCGTGGCTACCTGACCCCCGGCGCGGGGAGCCAGCCGTGAACGTGCTGCCGCTGTGGATCGGCGCCCTCCAGGTGACGGCCGGGGGTCTCGAGACGCCCGCCGACATCGACGCGCCCGCGATCGTCTCACCGCCGTCACCGTACCGCGCGGGCGTGCACATCGCGTTCGATTCGACCGTGTTGGCCGGGGTGAGCCTCGACCGAGCTGACGCCGGAATCTGGCACGCCGGGGGTCAATTCGCGCTGGATCTCGACATGGCCGTTTTCACGGGGCTCGACGGCTATCGGGCGCGGCTGGAACGCCACGAGACGGTGGCTCGGCTGGGGTCGTGGACCGCGCAAGCGGTGCTCGGAGCGGCGGTCACCACCGGGGGGGAACGCGCGGGTCGCTACGTGGCGTGGTCGGGCGTGATTGGCGCACGCCTCTTTTGGCAGTCACCCACGGCGGAGCTGGGCGTTCGACTGGCGTACCTGCCGACCCTCGCCGCGCACCTCTGGCTCTCCGACGACGCACGTGATCACTTCGGCGACCGCTACCCGGACCAGCGCGACACCGTCGGGCCTTCGTCCGTCGCTCTCTACGGCAGTGGACAACGCGCACAGGCGCTGCTGTTCGGACGGTGGGTGCTGGCCGCCCCCTGGTCAGGCACGGCGGTGATCGGTCTTCAGCCCGGCCTCTTGGCCGGGACCGATCGCTTCAACCTGGAGGCCGGCCAGGTCCCCTTCCTGGTGCGCCTCGGGATCGAGCGATCGTTCTGACGGCGGTTGGTCGCTTGCCCTGCAGGACGCCGCGCCATAGCCTCCGCGCGCGGTGCCCGGCAACACCATCATCGTGACGCGCGACCAGACCGTCTTCGAAGGCGCGCTCGGTCGACTGCGCCCGCACAGCCACGGCAGCCTCGTCATCCTCATCGGTCTCGAGGACCGGTTCCAGGTGACGACCCGCGACCAGGTGGAGCACGGCCGGATCGCCGTCATCCCCGCCTCGGTCCGACACGGTCTCGACTTTCACGATCGACGCGTGCTGGTCTGCTACGCCGAGCCGCACGCGCCGGGCTACGCGAGCTTGCACCGAGGCGCCGCGGGGAGCTGCCGGGTGTTGCCAGATCTCGATCATGACCTCGGCGCGGCTCTGGACTTCTGGTCCGACGAGGGCCAGCTGGAACCGTTGTGGGGGTGGGCTCACCGCCGGTTCAGCGACGGCAACGCCGCCCTCGATCCCCGCATCGGGGCGCTCACCGCTCGGTTCAATCAAGACGATCTTCTGGATGCGACGACCGAGGTGCTGGCGGACCAGGTCGGTCTATCCACCTCGCGCTTCATTCACCTCTTCACGTCCGAGCTGGGCGCGGGCGTGCGGCGGGTCAAGCAGTACTATCGATTCAAGGCGGCCGTGCGCAGCGTGGCCGCGGGCGGGTCGCTGACGACCGCGGCGCATCACGCAGGCTTCGCCGACTCCAGCCACTTCAGCCGCGCGTTCCTCGACACCTTCGGGCTGACGCCGGCGTCGGTCCTGCTGCGCACCGAGGACTATCGGTTGAATCGAACGGCAGCCTCGTCGCGGGCGGTAACACCGTCGAACGCGGAGTCGGTCACGCCCAGTCCCGTTGGAACGAGCTCGAAACGACAGATGTGACCGGCGGTAACAAGCCATCGCGGACACTCTGCCGGCGTACTCGGGTTCGCGGCCGTAGTGCCCCCCGGCGTGCGCACCCTCGGTTACTTGTGGTGACGCTTGAAAAATTCCCAGGCCTGGTCGGCGAAGTCGACGTCCTGATTCGTCTTGCCGAACCGTTGCCACAGTCCGGACCACATTTGGATGGGGTTGGGCCACCAATGGCCCATTCCGACGGCCTTGTAGTACCAAAGCTCCTGACCCTCGGGACCCGGGGGATACCGCTGCCGCTCGATCGAGCTCGTGGTGAGGCCCGTGTACGGCGTGTAGGAATCCCCGGCCACGACGTCAGGGAACCTGTCGATCGTGGGCGGACCGTGAATCTTCATGGCGGCGAGCCAGACGTCGCGCGCCTGCTCCTCGCCGGGATACCGGGCGCTCGGGTATTCGGGCGAGCCGCCCGGCTTGTACGAGATGAATCGATCGTGGGTCGCGCCCAGCATGGCGATCGAGATCCGCTCGTGGCCTGGCTTCGGGTGACACGAGAAGAGCCACCCTCCTTGGGGCTGAAACGGAAGGCCAGCCACGGGGGCGATGGCGGCAACGAGGTCGGGGGCTTCCAGGGCGAGCTCGAAGGCCATGCCGCCGCCCGCGGAGAGTCCGGTCGCAAAGATGCGCGAGCGATCGATGTTCAGCTCCCCCTCCAGCTGTTGCACGATGCGGCGAACGTAAGCGACGTCGACCCCTTCGGCGGCGTGCTGCGCGAAGCAGCCTTGAAGAAAACCACCCTCGGGCATCATCGCCTTGTCGCTGGAGCTCGGCGCATTCGGCAGCCCGTTTCCGTACACGACGATGAACCCGTCCCGATCGGCGAGGCGTTCGAAGCTCGTGTGCGTGTAATAGAAGGCGGCGCCCTCGGCGCTGGCTGCATAGCCGGGAAACACGAACACGACGGGTGCCGGCTTGCCGGTCAGATGCATCGGGGCATACACGAGGTACCGGCGCGCCACCTGTTTGGCCCCCACCGAACGGATGGTTGCGGGATCCGACAGCTCCTGCGTGAACGTCACCACGCAACCGCGAGACTGTTCGACGCCGGGCGGACCCGGCAGAGGAATGGGTGCCTGGCTGCACAGCCTGAGCCGAAAACCCGCCTTTACTGGCGGGGCGGACTGCGCTGCCAATCCCGAGCTGGCCCCGTTCACCGCCAGCAACCAGCCGACAATCAGGAGTCGCAAGGTGGGCGGATGCTAACCGAGCGCGGACCTGTTCGTCGAGGGCTGCGCTGGCGGTCGGGCCGCCGGCCGTCTCAGTGCAGCAGCGGGCTGAGCGCGGCGTACCAGGTCTCACCCATCAGCTTGTACCCGGCATCGTTTGGATGCACTCCGTTGGCGAGAAGGGCCGTCGAGTAGTTGGGATTGGAAAGGAACGGCGTGTTCATGTCCATGAGCCGGATGTGTTTTCCAGCGGCGGCTCTTTGGCTGACGATGGCTGGCATGGCCGCGTTGTAGGCCTTGACCTTGTCATTGTAGCTGGCCTTGTCCGTCCGGCCGGGGGTGATCTGGGTCAGGAAGAGGAGCAGCTTCGGGTCCGCATTCAGGATGATGTCGACGATGCCCGCGAGGCGAACCTCCGGCATATCTTCGCCGACGGACAGGTCGTTGGTGCCGATCATCAAGAGGACGATGTTCGGCTTGTAGGTCTTGATGTTGTTCGGGGTGAGATTGCCGCTCAAGAGCGCTGGGATCGTGTAACCGGAATAGCCCTCGTGAGTGCGCGGCCACGCAACCCCGTCGACCGTCGCCGGTCCGTTGGTTCGTGACCCGACGAGGTTGATCGATTTACCAGCGGCATGGGCAAGCCGGAACAGGGTTTCGCGGTAGCCGCCTTCGTCGGTCGACCCGTCTTTACCCTGAGTGATCGAATCACCGAGCGGCATCACCAGGCATGGCGCGCCGGCGGGTGGGCAGGGGTTGTAGTTGTCACTGGCCGTGCCATCCCCGCCCGCGCCCCCAGTTCCCGTCGCTCCGCCCTGAGCGCTGCCACCGCCGCCGCCTGAGCTGTTGGGACCGGTGCCGCCGCTGCCGGTGACTCCCGCCGTTCCGGCGCTGGAGCCGCCCCCCGTTCCACCGGTGGAGGCGCCAGAGCTCGCTGCGTCACCGCCAGTGCCGACCGCACCACCGCTGCCGGGCGTACCGCCACTGGCAGAAGAGCCACCCGTGCCGCCCGATCCGGAGCTCGACATGCCCCCCGTACCTTTGCTGCCACCGGTCCCGGACGCATCGTTGCCACTGCTGCTCGAGCAAGCGGGTAAGAGGAGGAGAGCCACGAACACCCGGGTCAACATGCTCGGCCTGGTCGAGATTTTCACTGATCCTCCGCGTTACCGGGGTGATGCGAGGCGGCACGGCCGCACACGTTCCGGTACTTCATGTGACCCTATACGGATTTCTTCATGAAAACTGCCATAAAAAGAGCGGGGGATGCTGTCGAACCGGATCAGCGGGTGGCGGGAGGCAATGCCGGACCAGCAAACGCCGGTGAAGGTGACGTGTCAGTCCTATCCGCAAGCGGACCAGCCGGCGTACTCTGACTGAATGGCGAGATCGACCATGTGTCACCAGCCGAGGTCGGGCGCGATCCGAAGCCGGTCGTGGTTCATCACCAGCGTCTTCTTGTGCGGTGGGTTCGTCGCGACCGTAGGGTGCAGCCACCGCAAGCCCTTGGCCGCCAGCGCCGGACCAGACGCTGGCCGGGGGCACGCGGGTGGCACCGGTCATGGGGGAGACGGGACCGGGGGATCGGCGACCGGGCCGTTCACGGATGGAGCCGCGGACGCGGGCAGCGGCAGCAACTATGGCAACGACGGGTCGGCGGTTGGCGGCGCGATCGACGGAGGGCCGTCGATGGTCGATCCGGCTGTCTCCGGGGCGTGGCAGTGGAAGCCGTGCGGAACGCTGCCCGCCACCTACGGCGCCGCGAAGGCGATTGCCTACGCTCCCCTGACGGAGGAAGTGGCGGCGGCCTACGCGGACGGGCGGGTCATTCTGCATTCAGTCGATCCGGCGACGGCGGACCGGGTGCTGAGCGGTGCCGGTCCGGCTGCGACCGAGATCGCCTTCTCGCCTGACGGGAAACTGCTGGCGGAAGCCCGTGGCGGCGCTGTGTCGTTGCGCCGCGTGGAGGACGGGCAGGTGCTGGCCATGATCGACGCGACGGCCAACGATTGCGACACCCCCGAGCAGTTGCGCTTCTCCCCGGATGGCAGCCGGCTCTTGGGACGCAGTGCGGGTGCCATCTGCGTCTGGCGGACCGACAGCGCGGCGCTGGTGGCAACCGCGACAGAGGCATTCGGGGCGGCGGCGTTGACGAACAGCAACGCGGTGGTGGGGCGCCTGTCGACGGGGCAATTGGTGGTCGAGGCGCTGTCACTGCCGGACCTGACCCGGACCGCCATCCCCTTGGATCTGGGCGCGGCACCGGTGGTAACGATTGTGGGCGGTCTCGCGATATCGCCGGCAGGGGACAGCTTTGTGGCGGTCGTCCAGACCGCCACCGACGCGTCGCTCATGTTTGCGTTGTGGAACGGCGCCGGAACGATGTTGGCGACTCGCCCTTTCACTCCAGATCAACCGCTGGTCTTTTCGCCCGATGGTCGCCACGTATTGCTGAGCGGCGCGGTCCTGAATACAGGCACGGGAGCGATCGAGCGTGTTCTCGAGCATGTTGTTCCGTACAACAGGGGCTCGCAGCTGCCCATGACATTGAACGCCGGCGGTACGCGCCTGGCGACTGTGGAGTACGCCGGCGTCGACGAGGTTCCCGTCGTCTATGACGTGGTGTCGGGCCATGAACTTCGGGTTGCCGCCACACTTCTGGGGTCGGCCGCCCATATGCCGACCGACCCTCTGAACGACATGAGCGTGTCCGCCAATGGGCAGTTCCTCGCGACGGGGGGTGGCGGGCGCGACCTGATGGTGTTCCGGATCGCGTCCAGCTTCGCAAGATCGGCGGCGATTCTGGCTCGCTCCGCCTCCGGCAATACGCGAATCGACCTATCTGCCGACGGTGAGACGCTGCTCTGTTCGGGTCAAGGTTGGGAGCTCAGCAGGACGTTTACCGGCGAGGTGCTGGAAAGCAGCGCGCTGTACCGCGACCCTGCTGCTGACGGCTGCAGCTCGACGCTGGGCTCCCTGTCACCCCGCGGTACCTGGCTGGTCATCGCTCCCTCGCTGATCCTCCCTCCGGGCGGTCCGGTGTTGAATATCCGGCGCACAGAGCGTCTGTCGACGCCAGGGGCGGAAGTCCCATCGGCCCGGTGCAACGGCCGCGCAGGCTTCAACGCCGACGAGACCTTGATGGCGACCACCGGGCCAGAGCTCTACCGCACCAGCGATTGGAGGCGAATCTGGCCCGCCACCATCACTCCAGCCGGGCAGAACACGTCCCCGTTTGGAGACGTGCAGTTCCTGCCCGGCCGGCGCGAAGTGCTGATTTCATCGTGCAGCACCAGCGGCCCGTTGGGTGGCGGCCTGGCCAATTGCTCCTACGCGCTTTATTCGACGGACACCGGCCGCACCATTCGCCAATTGCCTGCCCTGACCGCTCAGAAGGCGGCCGTCTCGGCGGAAGGGGATTGGATCGTGTCGGGGCCGACGTTACAACACCTGCCGACCGGAATCCTTCGCACGCTGGAACTGGATGGCAAGCCGGCACGCCTATCAATCTTCACCCCCAACGGCGACATCATCGCGAACATGCCTGACAACACGCTGGTGCGTTACTGTCGCAGCGATCGCGTGCCCTGACGGCTGTCACCCCTCACTGTGGTGCGGAAAAGCCGTGCCGACCCGCTCCATCGAGCATCGTTGGATCTTGTGCCTCGGCGTCAGCCGAACGGACCGATCCCCAGGGCAATTCCGGCGAACAAGAACACGCCGAGACCGATGCCGATGCAGGCGAAGTAGAAGCTGAAGCCGGGCCGGCGGCGTTCGATCGAGCGGAGCATGTGCAGGTACTGGATTGTTCCCGCGGCCAGGGCGATTGTGCCCATGGCGGTGAGGACGATCCCGAGGCGACGCGGGCTCTCGGCCTTGTCCGCGGCCACGGCGAACATGAACTTGTGGATGCTGAATCCGAAGCTGATCAGCCCCAGCGCGGTTCGGATCCAGGACATCAGGGTTCGTTCGCCGGCAAGCGACGTCCGGATCTCAGCCATCTGTGTCGACGTGGGAACCTCGAGGCCAGCGCGTGGTCCCATGGGCGGATCCATCGAGGTCACCGGGCACCCGTATGTGACGGTTGCACGGTGGGGCGGGCGCCGCCGTGCGGGGCAGCCCGGCCCGTCACGCGCGCGCCCAGCATGAAGGCCAGCCCGGCCAGGGCCAACGCCACGCCGCTGGCACCCCCGAACAGCGTTCGCAACCCCAGCCCAATGCCGCTGTGAAGGGGCGCGACGCCGAACGCGGCCAGGCCGTACCCGAATTGATAGCCGGCGACCAGATGGCCGGGGGAAGCGTCGGTCGCACCCAGGCTGATCGTGAGCGGGAGAAGCGCGGAGCAGCCGAGCCCGGCCAGCCCGAAGGTGAGCACGCCAAGCGCCGCCGATGAGGCCGGCACGAACGAGGTTGCGATGAACGCGGCGGCAATCACCCACGGCAGCAGGCGGAACGTCGTGCGTGCGTGAAGGCGGCGCTCGATGGCGGCAAACAGAACCCGCCCGGCGGTGGCCGTCGCCCAGAACGCGGTGAGTGCGATGGAAGCCAGGGCGGCGGGGGCTTTCAACACGCCTCCCATGAAGAGAATCGCCCAGTTGCCGTTCACGGTCTCGACGACGCCGTAGCCGATCGCGAAGGCGACGAAGAGCCAGAATCGCCTGGTCCGGGCCGGGGTGGCCGCTGCGCCGCGGGATGCATCGAACGGCAGCGGCGCGCTCCACATGAGGAGCGCAGACAGCAGTGCCCCGACGGCCAGCGGCAGCCCCCACCAGGCACCCAGGTGAACGAAGACAGCCACCAGCAGCGGCGCCAGCGCGGTCCCCAGTCCCAGCAGCGCGTTGAGCGACAGGACCGCCACGTCGACCCGCCGCGGGAAGAGCGCGCCAGCCAGCCTGTTCAACACGGGGACCATCAAACCGAATCCAGTTCCCACCAGCGCGGTCGCGGTCAGCAGCAACGTGACGGCGACTGCGCGCGCGCCCAGCGCGAACCGGCTGGCGACCAACAGAGCCATCGAGCCCAGGTTGGCGGTGATGCCGGCCAGCAAGACCGGCTTCGTGCCCCACCGACGGTCGAGTCGGCCGCCCAGCAGCGCCGCGGCGATCGCCATCAGCGTCTGGGGCAAGAACATCAACCCGTACTGCCCGCTGGTCAGATCGTAGCCGGAGGGGCTGGTGAACACCGAGCTGGCTGCCGGGAACGTGACCAGTGCCAGCCCCTGCAGGAGCCCGGCACCGTAAACGGCACCGACCTGTCTCCCTTTCTGTCTTCCTTTGCGCGCCCGCGTGGCTGCCCGGTTCGTCTCGTCCATCCCGACCCCGTGTGACATTCCCATCGCCCAATCACGCGACAAGGTCGGTGCGCCTGAATCAGTCTGCGGGCGGCGCTGCCGCTACCGAATGCGGCGAAGACGCGTCTATCAGGGCGACAGCGCGGTGCCCCAGCTTGTGCCGCGATGTCGTCCTGGCATGTACGCGCTGATCTTCTGGCTTGGGGAGCGTTTGGCCTTCTCTGCGCGCCGGGAGCGACCTCGGCCCAGACCGCCGCAGCCGATGCGGCAGCGGGGTCGGACGCGTCGCCAACGCCCGCCTTCTTCGACGTGAACAAGTACCGCGCCGATCCCCACAGCCCCGGCGCCATCAAGGTGCCAGGGACCAACGTGGCGCTGTACGTCGGAGGCTTCGTTCAGCTGGACGTCATCGACGACGTCGACGTCATCGGAAACCCCAGCCAGTTCCAGGTGGCGTCGATCCCCATCGGCGGCGGCACGGGCGATACGGGATTCGCGCTGAGCGCGCGGCAATCGCGCCTGTTCATCGAGACGGATGCGCCATGGGCGGTGGCGCCGCTCCTCGCCTATCTCGAGGTCGACTTCTTCGACCCCCAGAACCAGTCCGACTTCCACCTCCGCCACGCCTTCGGCGCGCTCGGCCGGCCGGACGGGCTGCGCTTGATCGTGGGGCAGACGTTCACGACGTTCATGGACGGCACCGTGATCCCGAACCAGCTCGACTACGCCGGCCCGCCCGGTCTCGTCAACGTGCTACAGGCGCAGGCGCGCCTGATGCTGCCGCTGGCGCGCCGCACGACCTCTTCGGGCGCCAGCCTGGGCCTCGAATGGGACCTCGCGATCGAGGCGCCGGACGCGCAGATCACGGTTCCGATGGGGACCCAGTCGGCCGATTACTCGCGATGGCCGGACCTGGTGACGGCGCTGCGTTGGGATCACGGCCACGGGCACCTGCTCGCGAGCGGCGTGTTCCGACAGCTCGGCCTCTTCCCCGCCGGCGGCGACCGAACGTCCACCCTTGGATACGGATGCAACTTCACGGGCAAGCTCACCAACTTCTGGGGCGCCGACCAGCTGCTCTGGGCGGTGGCAGGTGGGCGCGGCATCGCGAGCTACTTCTCCGGCTCGCGGGGGCTCGACCTCGACGCCTTCCTCGCGCCGAGTGCCGCCATCTCCGCCTCGACGATGGTGGGCGCGATGGGCTCGTACACGCACTATCTGTGGACGGATCGGTTTGCTGTCACCGCAACCTACAGCATCTTGCAGCTCTTCCATCTCCAGCTTCAGGCCGCCAGCGACGCGACGCTCGAGCGGCTTCAATACGCGGCCGGCATGCTGCAGTTCTTCCCGAACAAGCGCTTCATGACCGGCGTGCAGTATCTGTTCGGCCAGCGCCGAAACCGCAACGACCAGTCTGCCTCGGACAACCGCGTCCAGCTGTCCGCACAGGTCAGGTTCTGAGCACCGGCCTCAGGCTGGCGGTCGCGAGCCGGAGGGGCGCGTGAAGCGGGAGCTGTACGTGAGCTGGCTGCGGCCGCGGGCCACGAGAGTTCGCGTCCAGTGCAGCAGCGCCGAGAACCGGTTCGCGAACCCCGTCAGGAACGTGATGTGAACCAGCCCCCAGGTCAGCCACCCGAGCACGCCGTGCAGGCGCAGACCGTGCACGCTCACGACCGCCCGGAAGCGCCCGATCGTCGCCATGCTGCCGAGGTCGCGGTACTTGAACGCCGGCATGTCGTGCCTGCCGGCCACGCGCCGCCGGATGGTCTTCGCCGCGTAGAGCCCCTGCTGCATCGCGACCTCTGCGACGCCAGGCAGGTGATCCAGGCTGGCCATGTCGCCAATCGCGAAGACGTTGGGGTGGTCGGGGAGGGTGCAGTCCGGGCGGATCTGGATGCGTCCCGCGCGATCGCAGGTCGCGCCCGAGGCAGCCGCCAGCAGACCCGCCAGGGGTGACGCCTGGACGCCGGCCGCCCAGACGACCGTGCGCGCCTCGACCCGTTCGGTGCCGGACGAACCTTCCAGGTCCAGCCCCTCGGCATCGACTTTGGTCACCTTGACACCCATGCGCAGCTCGACCCCCAGCTGCTCGAGCTCTCGCGAGGCAATCTCGGACAGGCGATCGCCGAACTGGTGAAGCGGCTCGTGACCGGCGTCGACCAGCAGCACGCGCACCTTGCGGGCGTCGATCCGCCGGAAGCTGGAGCCGAGTGTGCGGGAGGCGAGGCCGCGGATTTGTCCGGCGATCTCGACACCCGTGGGACCCGCCCCGACGACGGCGACGGTCAGCCAGCCGGCCTGCGCCTGGGGCTCCTCGATCAGCTCCGCCATTTCCAGCGCTTGCAGCAACCGGCTGCGCAGGCGGAGAGCGTCATCCAGCGTCTTCATTCCCGGGGCGTGCTCGGCCAGCTCGTCGTGGCCGAAGTAGGAGCTGCCGGCCCCGGCCGCCACGACGAGGCTGTCATAAGGAACGGAGATCGGCGTGCCGTCCGTGCGGCGCGCGTTTACCAGTCGCCCCTCGAGGTCGAACCCGGTCACCTCCGCCAACAGAACCGCCGCGTTCCTCTGGAACCGCATGATCTGCCGCAGGGGAGGCGCAATCTCTCCTTCGGAGACCATGCCGGTCGCGACCTGATAGAGCATCGGTTGGAAGAGATGGTGCGGCTCGCGATCGACCAGCGTGACGTCGACCGGCGAGAAACCCAGCGCCCGCGCGGCGAAGAGTCCGCCAAAGCCGCCGCCGACGATGACCACCCGGTGGCGCTGATCGTCCGCCTCGCCGTCGACGGCGGCGCCCTGCTGGAGCCGGCTGCGCTGGACGAGCACGAAGAGCAGCGCAAGAGCCGGAAAGGCCGTCAGGCTAGCGGCCACGGTCATGGCCGTAACCCAGCCGAGGGTCCGCGGCGCGCCAGCGGCTTCCGCCAGCGACAAGGACGTGGGCAGAAGGTAGGGCGACTGCGCGACGGCCCAGGCCGCCAGCATGAAGACGACGGCTCCCACGGCCAGCAGGCGCGTCCCGCGCATGATCCCGCGCGCGACGAGCATGACGACCGAAGCGCCGCATAGACCGGATGCGACGACCAGCGGCAGGCCGCGGTGCACGAGACCGTGGAACAGCCTGGGCGCGTCGCCACGGACGACCCAGAGCGCCACGATGGCCAGCGCTCCCGTGATGGCGCCGCTGGCGACCGTCCGGCCCGCGAACGAACGCTCGAGGCGCTCGTCGAGGGTGCGGCGCGCGTCGAACGCCAGGAACACCGCGGCCATGAATACGGAGCACGAGACCGCGAGAGCCCCGACCACCAGTGAGGTCGGCCCCAGCCAGCTCTCGAATGGGCCCACCGCTGCGATGTCGGCTGCCACCCGGCCGGACGCGATCGCGCCGAAGCTGGCCCCGAGGAAGAAGGGCGTCACGATGGACGAGAGCGCGAACAGCGCGCCCAGCGCCCGGCGAACGCTGAGCGCCTCTGTCGCCTCGCGGAAGGCGAAGCCACAGCCGCGCAGCACGATCCCCAGCGCCGCCAGGCCGAGCGGCAGGTACAGCGCCGAAGTGATCGCCCCGAACGCGCGCGGAAATCCGGTCCACAGCACGACCAGCGCGAAGATCAGCCAGACGTTGTTGGCCTCCCAGACCGGCGCCATCGCGTGACCGATGAGGGCGCGGGTGCGGGCGCCGCCCTTCGCGCCCCCGGCCGTCAGATCCCAAAACCCGGCGCCGTAGTCGGCGCCCCCGAAGACGGCGTAGGCGGTCACGGCCACCCAGAGGATCACCGCCACGACCGTGCTCACGACACCCTCGCTTCGGCGGCGGCGGTGGGATTCGGCAACACCAGTGGTCCGCGTGGT
Source organism: uncultured Pseudomonadota bacterium (assembly GCA_963737345.1). Lineage (GTDB taxonomy): Bacteria > Myxococcota_A > Polyangia > Fen-1088 > Fen-1088 > JADGRB01. Next base: position 167,288 of record CAVTSM010000006.1, read on the forward strand.
GCGTAGGGCCCGGGCAGGGCGACCCCTTCCCCCTTGCGCCAGCGGCGCGACATCGCGCGCAGCACCGCGATCGCCGACGCGCCGACGGTCGCGTAGATCGCCACCACCACCGCGAAGGAGCCCCACAACCCCGGCGCGTGGGTCACCGCGTCGGCGGTGCGAAGGACGCCATAAACCACCCAGGGCTGCCGCCCGACTTCGGTCAAGACCCACCCCGACTCGAGGGCGGCGAAGGCCAACAGGCCGGCCGGCGCGCAGGCCCGCAGGAACCAGCGGGAGCGCGGCAAATCGCGGTGCCGGAACCACCCGAGAAGAAACCAGGCCGACAGCAGAGCCAGCGCGCTGGCGGCCCCGACCATGACGTCGAAGGCCAGGTGAACGATCGTGGCGGGCGGCCGATCCGCGGCCGGGACGGTGTTCAGCCCGACGATGCGTGTGTCGGCATGAAAGCCGGTCAGGAACGACGCCAGATCCGGAATCGGCAGTCCCCCGGTCGGAACGCCGTCCCGCATGCGCCCGCCGAGGCGCTCGGGCACGTGGGTGGCGGTCTGGGGGACCATCTCCATGGCCGCGAACTTGATCGGTTGTAGCTGGACGATCTGGCGGACGGCGGTGTCCCCCACCACCATCTGGATCGGCGTCGCGATCGCGGCGACGGTGAACGGGATCAGGAACCCGAGCCGGTGAAGGCGGTCGCGCCGCCCGCGTAACATTCCGACTGCGTAGATCGAGGCCACCACGAACCCGGCGCAGAGCAGCGCCGCCAGCAGAAAGTGGACCAGTTCGTGGCGCAGCGCCGGGTTGAAGATCGCCGCCCAGGGACGAACGTCGATCGGACGCCCGTCGGCGCCCAGCCGGAACCCGCGGGGCGTGTTCATCCACGAGTTGGCGGAGATGATCGAGAACGCGCCCAGCAGCGCAAAAACCGGCAGCGGGGCTCCAAGCCACAGATGCAGCCGCGGCGGCAGCCGGTCCCAACCGAAGATGTAGATGGCGATGAAGATGGCCTCCAAGAAGAAGGCGATCCCTTCGATCGCGAACGGCAGTCCAAAGACGTCGCCGAAGCGACCCAGCATTCCCGGCCAAAGGATGCCGAGCTCGAAGGACAGCACCGTGCCGGTCACCGCGCCGACGGCGAAAAGCACGCCCATCACGTGGGACCACCGGCGCGCCAGGCGCAACGCGTCCCGGTCGTCGTGGCGCAGGCCACGGGCATTGGCGATGAGAGCGAACAACGGCAAGCACAGGCCGAAGGGCACCAGGAGGATGTGAAACCCCAATGTGAAGGCCATCTGACTTCGGGCGGCCAAGAGTGTGTTCGTGAGCATTGAGATCCCTTTCCAGCGGACGTTGCGGTGACCGAACGTGTTCATCAACGTGCGACTGACAACCGGGCGAGCGCCGCAACCTGCGCGTGTGCGGCGAGGGCTGATTCGTCGACGCGGCCTGGCAGTTGTTCCAACCAGTCGCACAGTGACGTCGCCAACCTTCGCCAAGGAGCTCGTCATTCACTCCAGCGTTTTCGAGAATGCGGTTCGCCAGATCACGGCCGGATCCACGCTGCCGTTCGCCCTCCTCGTGCTGACGGTGCTGCTGGCGCCGCGGATTGCGGAGACGCTGCGACTGCCGGGCATGGTCGGCCTGGTGCTGGTGGGGATGGCGCTTGGACCGCACGGCCTGAGCGTGCTGGCCACGAAGGAGATCGCGCTGCAGGCGCTCGGCAACCTCGGCCTGCTGTACCTGATGTTCAGCGCCGGGCTGGAGCTGGATCTCAAGCTGTTCGTGAAGATGAAGAGCGCAGCCATCACGTTTGCGCTGCTCTCGTTCGCGTTTCCGTTCACGCTGGGTCTGGGGAGCGCCAAGCTGCTCGGCTACAACTGGGCGGCGGCGGTGCTGATGGGGTCCAACTGGGGGTCTCACACCCTGGTCACGTATCCCTTGCTTCGCGCGATGGGCCTGGCCCGAAATCGGGCGGTGTCGACGGTGGTGGGGGCCACCGCCGTGACGGACACGTCGGCGCTGCTGGTGCTGTCGGTGGTGTCGGGGACGGTCAAGCCGACCGGGTCCATGGCCGTGCAGTTGCTCACGATCGCCGTCGATCTGGCGGTGCTGGTGTCCTGGTCGCTGGTGGCGCTGCCGGTCGTCGGGCGCTGGTTCTTTGCGCGGGTGGGGGCGGATCGCTCCTACCGGTTCGTCTTTGGGCTCGCCTCATTTCTAGTGGGCGGCGTGATCGCCGAGGCAGGCGGGATCGACGCCATCGTGGGCGCCTTCTTTGCTGGCCTGGGGCTCAATCGGGCCATTCCCGAGGAGAGCCCACTCATGGACCGCCTCCAGTTCATGGGGTCGACCTTCTTCATCCCAGTTTTTCTCGTCTCGGTGGGCGTCCTGCTGGAACCGCGGGTGATGATCAACCCGAAGACGCTGGGGATCGCCCTGGTGTTCACGCTGGCCGTGCTGGGTGGCAAGGCGATGGCCGCTGTCGTGGCGGGGCGGGCCTTCCGCTTCACCTGGCCCGAAGTGGGCGTGATGTCCGGGCTCTCCGGGTCGCAGGCGGCGGCGACGCTGGCCACCACGCTGGTCGGCGCCAAGCTGGGGCTGTTCGACAAGCAGACCATCAACGCCGTGCTGGTCGTGATCCTGGCCTCTTTGGTGGTCACGCCTGCCTTGGTGAGCTTGTTTGGCAAGCGCATCACCTCGGTTGGCGAGGAGGCCAAGGCGCTGGGCAAGGTCGTCCTGGTGCCGGTCTGGGGAGAATCCTCGCGCCCGGTGCTGTCACTGGCGGGGCGACTGGCGGCCGGCGATGGCGGGATCGTCGTGGCGGCCAGCTTTGCGCGCGACAGAGCGGCGCACACGGAGATCGCTGCGCAGCGGAAGCTCACTCGACAAGCCGAGGAGTGGTTGGCCAAGGAGGGCTTCGAATCCCGGACTCTCTTCCGACTGGCACCGTCGGTGCCGCAAGGCCTGACCGAAACCGCATTCGGTGAGGAGGCGACGCTGGTGGTGGCTGAATGGCGGGATCCGCTGCGTGACGCGCACGGCAGCGAGGCCGCCGAGGCCCTGGCGCACGCGCCGCTGCCGGTCCTGATCGTGCGCGGCGACGTGTCGCGCTTCGACCGGCTGGTCATCGTGGCCGGTCCGGACGTGGCGACGCCGGCTGGCCGCTTGGGCGTGACGCCGGCGGCGTGGGTGGCAGCGCAGCTGGCGCGTGGAGCCCGCGTCGCCGCGGTGACGACCGCTCCGGATGCGCTGCGGGATCTGTTCCCGGGCAAGACGCCGGTCGAGTGGATTGAATTCCGCGACCCCGTCGGCTGGATCGCCGGCAACCTGCAGGAGGGCGACCTGCCGCTGTTCATCGGCACCGACGCGGCCTATGAGGCGCTCCGGCAGGCGCCCGGCTTGCTCGACCGGCGGTTCCTGATCGTTCAGGCCGAGCAGCCCGACAACCGGTCGCCGACGCCCGAAGCCGTCGCCGGCCCGGTGGTCACGGGACGCAGCCTCAATCCTCGTCACGCGTGACGGGCGGAAGCACAACACAACCCACCAGCGAGGTTTCCATGCGAGCGGTAGCCATGTTCCCGACCGAGAAGAAGATCCGTGTGGTCGAACGTCAGTCGCCCGTCCTCGAGGGCGACGATCAGGTCCGGTTGCGCATGCTGGAGGTCGGCGTGTGTGGGACCGACCACGAGATCGCGCGGTTCGAGTACGGCACCCCGCCGGCGGGCGAGCCCTACCTGGTGATCGGACACGAGTCCCTCGGCGAGGTGGTGGAGGTCGGTAAGGCCGTGACCGGCATCAAGGCCGGCGACCTCATCGTGACCACCGTGCGGCGCCCCTGTGGCCGACCGGAGTGCCGCCCGTGTCAGCACCAGCGGCCGGACTTCTGCCGCACCGGCGCCTACAGCGAGCGCGGCATCAAGGGCCTGCACGGGTTCATGACCGACGAGGTCGTCGATCAGGCGCACAACATGCACCTGGTCCCGCCCGCGATTGCCGATATCGCCGTGCTGACCGAGCCGCTCACGATCGCCGAGAAGGCGCTGAATGAGCTGGCGCCGGTGCTGACCCGTATGCCGTGGGTCGATCCCGCCAGGGAAGAGAAGCGCGGGCTGAACGCCGTGGTGCTGGGCGCGGGGCCGGTCGGCCTGCTCGGCGCGCTGGCGCTGCTGGTGCGCGGCTTCGACACCTGGGTCTACTCGCGCGAAAAGGCCAACAGCGCGCGGGCCGCCTGGATCGAGAGCGTCGGCGGGCACTACATCGAGTCGGGGACCCTTCCCGTCGACCAGCTCGGCAAGCAGGTCGGTAACGTCGACCTGATCTTGGAGGCGACGGGCTCGGCCGCCCTGTCGACGGCGGCGCTGCCCGCCATCGGCGCGAACGGCGTGATGATCCTGACCGGCGTCCCGGGCGGCGTCGCCGAGGTCAAGATCGACTCGCAGCGGATCATGCGGGACCTGGTGCTCGAGAATCAACTCATCTACGGGACTGTCAACGCGGGTCCGGGCGCGTTCAGGAACGCCATCGCCGACCTGGCGAAGTTCGAGGCTCGCTGGCCGAAGCAGGTGCGCGCCCTCATCACGGGTCGGTTCTCGCCCGAGAACATCGGCGATGTGCTGGCCGGCAAGGACGCCATCAAGAGCGTCATCAAGTTCGGCGACGCGACCGTGGGAGGCCGCCGTGGATAACCTCTTCGACGTCATCATCATCGGAACCGGTGCCGGGGGCGGCACGTTGGCAGCCGAGCTGGCCCCGTCGGGCAAGCGCATTTTGCTGCTGGAGCGGGGCGGCTGGCTCCCCCGTGAGCGGGAGAACTGGAACGTCGAGAACGTGTTCGTCGACAACCGCTACGTCTCGAAGGACACCTGGTACGACAAGGAGGGGAAGGCCTTCCAGCCCGGCGTCCACTACTTCGTGGGCGGTGCCACCAAGATGTACGGCGCCGCGCTGTACCGGATGCGTGAGCGCGACTTCGGCGAGGTGCGGCACCACGACGGGCTCTCACCGGCCTGGCCGACGTCGTACGCCGACTTCGAGCCTTACTACCTGCGGGCCGAGAACATGTACCAGGTTCACGGCGCGCGCGGCGAGGACCCGAGCGAGGGCCCATCCAGCGGTCCATATCCGCATCCACCGGTCTCGCACGAGCCGCGGATCCAGCAGCTCTCCGACGATCTGACCAAGGCCGGCTACAAGCCGTTCCACACCCCCTGTGGGATCATGTTGAACGAAGGCAACCCGCCGGCGTCCCATTGCATCCGCTGCCGCGACTGTGACGGGTTCCCTTGCCTGGTCTACGCGAAGTCGGACGCCGAGACGCTCGGGGTTCGGCCCGCCATGCAACGCCCGAACGTCACGCTGGTCACCCACGCACGGGCGCTGCAGCTGAAGACCAATTCCTCCGGCACGGCGGTCACCGAGGTGATCGTCGAGCAGGGCGGCAAGAAGGAGAGCTATCGCGGTCAGATCGTCGTGGTCTCGTGCGGCGCCGCGAACTCGGCCGCCCTGCTGCTGGCGTCGGCCAACGACAAGCACCCGCGCGGCCTGGCCAACGGATCGGATCAGGTGGGCCGAAATTACATGGCCCACAACAACCAGGCGGTCCTGGCGGTCTCGAAAGAACCGAACCCGACCAAATACCAGAAGACGCTGGGCATCAACGACTTCTACTTCAACGCGCCGGACTTCGACTTTCCCGTCGGCAACATCCAGATGGTGGGCAAATCGCAGGCTGCGATGTTCCGCGGCGAGAAGCACATCGCCAAGCTGGCCCCCCTGTGGGGCCTGGAAAAGCTGGCCGAGCACGCCGTCGACTTCTGGCTGTGCACCGAGGATCTGCCGCGGCCAGACAACCGCGTCACGCTGGAGAGTGACGGAAGCGTTCGCCTGACCTACACCAAAAACAACCAGGTTCCGACCAAGCGCCTCTACGACTTGCTCAAGTCGATGCTGGGGAAGCTGGGGATGCACCCCGACCACCTGCTGCCGCGCAACCTCTATCTCAAGAACGAGATGGATGTCGCCGCCGTCGCGCACCAGGTCGGCACCTGCCGATTTGGCACCGATCCGGCGACCTCGGTCTTGGACGTGAACTGCAAGGCGCACGAGCTCGACAACCTCTACGTCGTCGACACCAGCTTCTTCCCCAGCGTCGGCGCGGTGAACCCCGGTCTAACCGCCATCGCCAACGCGATTCGCGTCGGCGACCATCTCCGCGCGCGCCTGGCCTGACCTCCGCGCCGCACGGAGTTTGGAGAACGACCCGGGGCGAGTGGCCCGCCGCGCGTCAGTTCAGGATGTGGATCGCGCCCAACGCTTGTATGCCCGGCGTGCGTACGCCAGGCGGGCGGCGGGCGTTAGGTATCGCCGACGGAACCACCGGACCAGGCCCAGTGTGTGCTGGCGTTCGTCGGCCGTCAGGGGGATCGCCGCGCGGCGGCGCCATTCGTCAAGTGGCAGAGGCTCCTCCGCCAGGGCTTTGAGGCGTGCCCTGGTGGCATCGGTGGCTGGCTGAATCCGGCGGCTCAAGGTGCCTCGTCCTCCGTCTTCAGCGCCTCGAGGAGGCGAATGTCTTCCAGGTCTCTTGGCCGTGCAGCGAAGCGTTTGGTGGCGATGAGATCGCTGATGCAAGGGATCGCGATTTCCACCCCGGGCGCCACCGCGAGCAATCGTCTGCGTACCCACAGGTCGTCGAAGGCCACTCGAACGCCTTCCACGGTGGGGACAGCCTGCGCCAGAAGAACATCGACGTGCTCGTCGTTTTCGAGCGCGTAGCGCCCCTTTGTCCGCGCCTCTTCCGGGGTGCGCGTCGCCACAAACCCCATCGGGTAGAGGGCCTCATTGAAGGTCGCCGCGTCGTCGATGTGGACCCAGAAGTCGTAATCGGCGGTCAGCAGGGGGAGCCCGAGCGCGACCAGAGCTCTGCGGCCAATGAGAAGAGCGCGAGCACCCGACAGGGCTACGCGCCGGAAGAAGTCGATCTCGTCAAACTCGAAGCCCTCCACGTGGTCACTATACCCAAGCGGCTGCCCGGTCGGCCGGCTTTCCCGCTGACCTGGCGAGCGAGCGCGGGCTGGCGTCCATACGCCATGGCTGACCGCGGCCAGCTCACCGCGCTGGATCACGACGACCACGAGTACCACTTCGAACGATGTCGCGCCCGATGGCCTGTTGGCGCCGGTCCTGGCAGAGGCCGGGTTGGTCGTCCGCCTCCTCGGCCAGCTTCCTTGCCACGCGCGGCGGCCCCCTTGATCGCCAGAGAAGCTTTTTGCTTCGCCGCCGCGTCGCGGCATCTCCATCCAACGAAACCAGCTACATACGGCGCATGGCAGCCCTCTGGGGCGCCAGGGCCAGGTGACGAGAAAAGAAGCCGGTCGACCCCGCGGCGGCATCGCCCAAAAGGGCGCCGGAGGTGCGAATAACCGCAGCAAATATCAGCAGGTGCAACCCTATCATCAGGCGAAATGGTTGCGCGACCACCGTTGAAGTACCGCCCCTCCCGTCGGGCGCTGGCGGCGCTGACGCTGATCGTGTCCGCCGTCGTTTGCCCGAAAGCGGGCTTGGCGCGGCGCACGGGGATCGACGCCTCCGGCTGCAACTCCTGCCACAGCGGTGGACAGGCCCCAGTCGTGACGCTCACGGCATCGCCCATGAACCCCAACGCCGGCGAACCGATCACCCTGACCGTGAGCGTTTCGCATACCAACGGCACAGTCGCCGGGTTCTTCCTGACCACCGCGTACACGAACCCCGGAACTTGGAAGGCGGTCGAAAGCGGCACGCAGGTTATCCCGCAGGGGGTGACCCACACGATGCCCCGAACCGGAACCGGCACCACCACGAACTTCAATGTGCAGTGGTCCACGACCATGCCGACGGGCGTGAACTTCGCCGTCTACGCCTTGTCGGCCAACGGGGACGGCTCGACGCGGGGGGACGCGGGCGGGGAGGCGCACTTGGGAATCGGCGTGGGATGCTCGGCGCAAACGTACTACTTGGACCAGGACGGGGACGGGGTTGGCACGAACAATCCGCTCTACCCCACCCGGAAAGAGTGCGCGGCCGTGATGGGCTTTTCGGTGAAGACGGGCGACTGCGACGATTCCAGCGCCACCGTCTTTCCCGGTGCTCCCGAGATGTGCGACGGCAAGGACAACGACTGCAACGGTCAGGTCGACGACGCCGTCAAGTACCAGATGTTCTGCGAGGACAAAGATGGCGACGGACACGGCGTCATCGGCGGAGCGACGAAGAGCGACTGCGCACCCAGCAAGGGTTACGGCGACTGCAAGGGCGACTGCGACGATCTGAACGCGGCGATCTACCCCGGAGCGAGCGAGGTGTGCGACGGCCGCGACAACGATTGCAACGGAAAGGTCGACGAAGGGGTCCACGTGAGCTGTGGCACCGGTTGGTGCAGGCGCAACGCGGAGGGCTGTTCGACGGCGTGCACGCCCGGCCCGCCCCGGAACGAGACCTGCAACGATTTCGACGACGACTGCGACGGCGTCGTGGACAACGGCACGAACGCCGAGCTCTGCGGCGGGCCGGGTCTCGCCTGCGTCATGGGCCAGTGCATCCCCGACGACGGCTCCTCTGCCCCCGCCGGCAGCGCGGGCAGTGGCAGCGGCGGCAGCGGGAACGGCAGTGGCGGCAGCGGGAACGGCAGTGGCGGCACCGCAAACGGCAGCGGGGGCAGCGGCGCCGCCCACGGAGGCACCGGCGGATGCGCGATGATTCCCGGCGGCGACGCCAATCCTCTGGCGGCTCTGATCGCACTGGCACTCGGCGCGGCCCTGGCCTGGGCGCGCCCGCGGGACACCGGGCGTCGCCGCCGCGTTTGAGCGAACGTGGACTCGATTTCGGCGGGCGCCGATGACGCGACGACCGCGCCGCGGGCGGCGTAGACTCCTTCGCCGTGAGTCAATCGGCTCCCGGCCGTTTGGAGGAGCGATGACACATCTGTCGCGACCGTTCTGGCCGTCGATGGCCGCTCTGGGCGCCGCCATGCTGCTCGCAGCTTGTGGCGGTGGAGGCACAGGCGCTGCCGGCGCCGGCCGCGGCGGAAATTCCGCCGGGGGCGGGGCAGGGGCGGCCGGCGTCGCCGGGAGCGGGGCCGGGACCACCGGCATCGGCACGGGAGGCACCCTCGGGACGGGGGGCAGCACCGGCGCGGGCGGCAGCACCGGCGCGGGTGGCGATGCAAGCGGCGGCCCTGGCGGTCAGGACGGCGGCGGTCCCGGGGGCGGTGCCGCCGGCGCGGCGGGGCACAACGGCGGCCCGGCCGGCGGAGCCAGCGGAGCCGCGGGCGGGAGCGCCACCAGCAGCTGTGTGGGAAAGACGGTGCCGGCGGCTACTCCGACCGTCACGGGACCGTTCCAGACCGCGACCGACAAGAACGTCGGCCCGCTGGTCGGCTACACACCCGATCCGATCCATGGGGACATGCAGTCGCATTTCAACGTCTACCGGCCGAGGGACCTCGCGACAGGCGGGTACTGTTTCCCGGTCGTGATCTGGTCGAACGGCCATGGCGATCAGCCGGAGCCCTCGCCGCCCGAGTGCGTGCTCAACAGCTGCGGCCACTACGCGACCGTCATGCAGCAGTTCGCCTCGCACGGGTTCGTGGTCGTCGTTTCGTTGAGCTCGACGACCTCCCGCGGCGATCCTCCGCCTTCCAGTGTGGGGCTCGACTGGATCCTCGAGCAAGCCGACGATCCGGCAAGCCCCTACTATCACCACCTCGACACCGCCCACATCGGCGCCGCCGGCCATTCCGAGGGCGGCCTGGCCACGTCGAACCTGGCGTCGGATCCGCGCATCTCGGCGATATCGAGTGTCTCGGGGCCGGCGGCGAACCCCATGATTCATCAACCGGCGCTGCTCTTCTTCGGGGGCAAGGAAGCGGACCCCATGCCCACGAAGGTTGCCGACGTGTTGAATTCGATCACACAATACCCGGCCATGTCCATCGACAACCTCAACGTGGGCCACGTCGATTGGTCCAGTCAGGGCACGAAGGGGCCGACGATATCGGGCCTCATCGCCTGGTTCCGTGCCCACCTCATGAACGACACGGCCAACCGCAAGTACTTCTATGGTCCGAGCTGCACGTTCTGCCGGACAGCCGCCTGAAGGTCACGCGCAACAGCTTGATGATGACGCCCTGAGGATCGGCGCCCACGAATGCCATCGGACAGGATCGCCAAAGCACTGCCGTTGTTGCTTGCCGCCTGCGGGGCCTTGGGCTGCTTCGGGGATGAGGGCCAGCCGCTCGCCAAGCAACCTCCCCTTCGCTTAGAGGCCCTGCTCGCCACCACCAACCCGAGCGGCGGCAGTATCACGCTCAATCTCCTGCCTCAGGACCAATCTCAGTGTCCCAAGCTCGCCGACAGCGTGGAGGCCGACGTCAACGGTCAATCGCTCACGTTCGCGGCGACCGGTGGCTGGTCCACGCGAAAGGGCGGAGACAAGTATTGCGAACCTCCCGCGTTCCAGGGAAGCGGACTCGCGCTCTCGGGCGACGCGGCCATCCACGTTGGGGACCTGACCGCAACGTTCGAGCTGGATGCGCCCGGTGTTCTGACGGCGATGAACACGACGCTGGTCCAGCCTGCGGGCGCGGCTCTCGCCACTGGCGGCGCCGCCACCGTGCAGCTCGCTCCCTTGGTGGGCACGATATCTCACGCGTTGGTCGTCTTCGTGCCGTCAGGTGCCAGCACCGCCTCCTTTCAGGCCGAGTTCCCCGACGACGGGCCCAGCCTGTCGGTGTCCGACGGCCAGATGTCCTTCAACGTTCCGGCGGGGACTTCGCCCGGGGCAGGGACGCTGCAGCTCTCGTTCTCCGTCACCGTCATTCCGACCCTCTGCCGCGGCCCGGCTGCGTGTGCCGCGCAGACCGGCGGCAAGACGTCGATCGCAACCAGCGTCGCCATGCCCTGAGGTTCGGATCGAACGTCCGATCCACGGGGGCCGAACCGGGATCGGTCGAACTACAGCCACTCGATTCCGAAGGACCCGTCCAAGGTCGACCCGACGCCGCTCCGGGGCATCGCGGCGTCGTTCCCGCTGCCCGGGGAAATGACCAGCGCTCCCGCCGCCTTCGCCATCCCGAGCTCGAACGAAGCGGCAAAGCTGCGGATCGGGAAGTACTTCACGCCGACAGCCATCCGGGCTTGCGCGACGACACCGGCCAGGTTCTGGCTGCCGCCATTCATGGCCTGTTCGTGGAGGACGACGTTGACCGAGCCGCCCGCCGAGACGTACGGCAGGATCGCCAAGCGCCTGACATAGACGCCGACGTTGACTGGATAGATCCCGACGCCATAGCTGGTGAAGTCGCCGAGCCGGCGAACCGGCAGGTCCATTTTGAAGAAGTATCCCGGGCCGCCCATCTGGAAGGTCGGCGCCCCCTCGTATCCAGACCGCCGGAGGCTCACGTCCGTGGAGGCGTGCATCCGGCTGGATGAAGCGGCGGTGTCCGCCGGTAGCACGATTGGGTCGTCGCCGGCCACCGGTGGGCGGGCTTGCGCGCTGGCGCTGCCGCAGGCGGCGAAGAAGATCAGAAAAGCGGCACTCCGAACGATTCCAGGGGTCATGGCGAGCTCTCCTGCGCGTGGGGTCGCAGGGGGACATCGCAAGGGCCGGGCCAACGCCGGACGTGCAGAAGATGCTGATCTGTTTCGTGTTTGGTGGCGCCGCGACTGTCCAGACGGCCGTTCGGCCAGTGTCCGGACAGCCGTCTTGCCGCGTCGGGCCCGGTGTGGGCGGGTGCTCGGTCAGATTCGGCAGCGAATGCTGGCGCTCGCGCTGCCGCCGCGCAGGACCGCCGGTTCGCTAGTGCTTCAGTTGGTGAACGTGGCAGTTCCGGACGTCAAGCGGACTCCGGCGCCGCCCCACGGGTGCGGATCGTTCACGAGCACCGAGGGACCGAGCAGCCGGATGGTCCGCTTGTCAGTGAGCGAAACCAGCGCCGCCCGCCCGAATTCCTCCCGAAGGGAGACGGCGGTGTGCCCATCGGGTGAGAGCGGTGATCGCCTCTCCTGTCCGGACGATCTGCGAACGCGTTCGGACGAACAGGATTCGCCGGCGGCACCGCCCGGCATTCGATGTTCGCGACAGATCGCCCTGGCACGTTCTCTGCTTTTAGCGCGGGTCGCGAGGCGCACAAATTGTTCCCGCCTGGTAGAGGCGCCCGTGATATCGGTTCCTTGAAGTTGGATCAGGGGCGCGTGATGGCGCCGGAAAGCAGAGACGAAGATGCCCGGAGCGCGCGTGTGGACTGTCCTGAGGCTCGAGGTGGGTGCGTTGGCGCTCGTGCTGGCGAGCGGATGTTCGAGCTCGCCTCCAGGGCGCCCGGCAGGCGGAGCCGCCGGAAACGGGGGAGGCGCTGGCGGCGTCGGGGGAAGGGGAGGGCTGATGGCGGCGGGCGGTGCGGGAGTCTCGGGTGGCGGCACGAATGGCGTCGCGGGCGCGATCGGCGCCGCAGGCGCGGCGGGCACGATGGGCGCCGCGGGCAGCGCAGGTGAGCCTGGGGGCGCGGGCAGGAACGGTGCCGCGGGACAGGCCGGTTCGGCCGGCGCTGGGGGCGTCATTGTGAATACCGGGTGTGTGAAGGCGGTGCTGGGTCGCTACTTGTTGCGAGACGACGGCACAGTGCTGCAGGACGACGGCACGACCCCGGTTCGCGACGCGACGGCCGCCCCGCTGGGGAACGTGACCAGCGTCAGTGATGGGACAGGACACGGCTGCGCCGCCTTGCACGACGGAACTGTCTCCTGCTGGTCCACCAAAACCGGCGGCAATGACGCCGGCCAATTGGGAAACGGAGGGATGGTCACCGGCACGCTCAATCGCGCAACGCAAGTCCTGACCGCCGTCGGCCAGCCCCTCACCGGGGTGACCGCCGTCGCGCAGGCGCCGATTGACTATTACGGGCCAACGAACGACGCGTGCGTCGTGACCCAGGCAGGAGAGCTCTACTGCTGGGGCGATATCACCTGGCTCGTGAACGGAGGCAAGGCGCTCTCATCCGCGTACGCTCAGGCGATCACGTCCGATGGTCTCAACACTCTGTCGGGGGTTCAGCAAGCGGCGCTCAGTCAAAGCAGCTCGGCGTGTGTCGTCGTCAAGGGGAGCCCATCCAATGAAGTTCGGTGCTGGGGTCAGAATGCCTATTACAACCTGGGGACGGGCGACGCGATGCCGCGCCAATACCCGACCAAAGTTCTCGGTCTCACGAACCCCAGCCAAGTGAGCATTTCAGCTCACGCGAACGGCGGCTACCACGCCACCACCTGTGCCCTCGATGGCGGCAACGTCCGCTGCTGGGGCTACAACGGGACGGTTGGAGAGACGGGCACCAACAACGGCACGGCGCTGACAGTCAACGTGCCAACGCTCGTCACCACGGCGAGCGGCGCGGTGCTCGATCGCATCGTCGACCTTCAGGGTGGTGGCGATGAGGACGGTTACCTGACCGGACACCCAACCTGCGCGGTTCGCGACGACAAGACCCTCTGGTGCTGGGGCACCAGCTACCACACTTACGCGGCGAATTACGGGATACCGAATGTGACCTCCGCGGGTTACGTGTCCCGAAACCCGCGTTTCCTGACGACCGACGGCGCCTATCACATTGGCACCGCCGTTCACAACCCGACCTGCGGAGCCGTCCAATGAAGTCACGCCGGGATTGGCGGTTCACTGGGGTTGACGCGGTCGCGGCGGCGTTCTCGCTTCTCGTCGTCGCATGTTCGGGAGGTCACGACGGCACTTCCGGTTCCAACACGGCCCCCTGTGGGGCCCCCCCGGGCAACTGGCATTATCTGTCGAGCTGCGACTCGATGTTGGGCGGCGTCTTGCACCAATGCCAGGACACCTACGCCACCGCCGGCGCGGTGGCCGGTGTGAGTGCCTCGCTTCCGGCGCTGTGCTCCGCGTACAGCGGCACGCTTCTGCACGCGCCGTGCCCTACCGCGAACAGCGTTGGAAGCTGCATCATCACGGCTTCGACGGGCAGCGTGGCGGGAGAGCTGGTTCGCCTGACTGAATATGCGGGCACGGGTGTCACCGTGCAGAGCTTCCAAGCCAGCTGCAGAAGCGAGAAAGGGACCTTCGTGCCGCCCGGCGGCGCATCCCCCGACGGCGGTCTCGCGGGAACCGGAGCCACTTGCGGCGCGAAGCCGACCGGCGGCGGCGGCGCTTCGGGGGGTGTGGCCTTCTCCATCGAAACCGACTTGAACGGCCAGACCATCGAATGCACCAACTACGTCGGCGCCGTGACGGCGCAGCAGCTCCAGTCCGTGCTGTCGATCGGCGCGATGACCGGCGCATGCCCGACTCAGAACGCAGCCTGCATCTGTAAACGAGCCGGCGTGGACCTCTACGGGACCAGCGCCACGCAGATTTTCTACAAGACGGCCGTCGATCCGACCGGCTCGAGCTGCGCGGACGCGGGCACCAGCTGCACGCGCCCATAAACCTAGCGGAGGTCGGGCGACGCGCGACGGCGGGCGCGGCACAGTGCGCCGCACGCGGCGACCGCAGCGAAGAACAGCCACCCCGGCGACGTTGACCCGCGACCGGGCCGCATCGAGCAGGCGCAACCCGTATCTCCGCCGGACGGCGTGACTGTGCCGGTCTGGCCTCCGCTGCCGCCGTGCGCGGACCCGGCCGCGCCTCCCGATGCGCTGGTATTCCCCCCGGCGCCGGTTCCGCCGCCCGCCGCTCCGCTCGCCCCCGCCGCTCCGGAGCCGCCGCTCGCAGTCGCCCCGGCCCCTCCGGTCCCTGCTGGGTTGGAGGTGCCCCCCGAACCACCGAAACCGGCACCCGCGACACCGGTTGGCGCCCCGGCCGCACCGCTCGCGCCGCCGGCATGGGCGCCGCCATGGCCCGCGCCGCCGGAGCCGCCCGCGCCGCCCGCGCCGCCTTTACCCCCGGTTCCGGCCGTTTCGCCGCCGTTGTCGGCATCGAAAGCGACGCCGTCGAATGGGACGACGATGATCTTGCTGCAGTGGTTGTCCGACCCGGTGATCGAGCTCTTGTTGATGTCGGTCGCCGCGAACGTGAAATGGGTCACGTGGCCGTTCTCGATCAGCACGCCCGGGCGTTCGAGGTTGTTCCACTTGTTGACGGTGCCGTCGGTGTAACGGATGAAGCTGGCACGCGGGTCGTAGGCCACGCCCATGTCTTTCCAGTTCGTCACGCCGTCCTTCGACATCAGGTGGTGCGCCACCCGCGCATCCCACCAGTTGACGGTGATGTGGTAATAGCCGCCGCTGTACCAGAGCACCGGATCCTCTGCGTTGGCGTTGTTCAGCCCGGCCGTGTTGGGCCAAACGCTGGGGCCAGGGACCGTGTAGGGGCCGAGCAGGTTGGTGTTGCCCACGTAGATGAAGCCGCTGCGCTCGGTCGCCAGGAACGTGTTGTCGGGGCGGACCATCATCGTGATGTTCGCGGTCGGCGCCGGGATGTTGTAACTGCCCTTGTTGATCATGATCGATCCCTTGAACGTCCAGGGCCCGTCGATGGAGGGAGCGGTGTAAAAGTCGCCGGGCGTCGTGTCGCTGGTGTAGACGGCAAACGTGCCATCGGGCAGGGCCAGGCTGGAGGTGTTGTGACCTCGGCCGCCGTTCCGATCGTAAATCTGCCCCTGGTCGACGTAGGGCCCCAGCGGGTTGTCGCTGACGGCGTGGACCACGATCGACGTCGACCACATGTTGAAGCCCAAGCTTTTCGGCCACCGGCTGCCATGCAGGTGGTACTTGCCGTCCACCTTCAGAAGCTTGCCGTCCCAGTAGAAGTACGTCTTGTCGGGCGTTTCGAGGCCGTTGCTGGTGTCCCGCGGAAGCACGCTGGGGTCGCCCCAGGTGCTGGAGGTCAGCGGATGCACAGGCGGGATGGGCTGGAAATAATCGATCATCGTTTTGGCGGCGGCGACGCGGGCCCCTGCGGCCAAAAGCAGGAAAAGAGCGGCAGCGATCGCGAACGGTCTGTCAAGACGTGTCATATCGGCTCCGTGGTGGGGAGGGCCACCGTATAGCCCATCGGGCGCCTTCGCGCCCCCCAGCCCTCACGCGCGGCTGGGGGCTCCCGCCGCCACTCGAGCGCCACAAATGCACAGGTTCCCTACTCTTTCTTTTGGCAAATGGTGCCGCTGGCGGCGCCTAATGTGAGGCACCCCGACCGTCCTAAGGAGCAACATGCACCTGAGACAGGCGTCAGTCCTCGCAGTCATCACGGCCGTTGCTTGGAGCGGCTGCGCGTTTCAAGCCCAACGGCGCGGGCCACCACCCGGGCGGGGGCGACAACACGGGCGGGTCGGACCAGCCGCCGAGCTCGTCGACCGGCGGCGCAAGCGTTGCGATTCGGGCGGAAGCACCCCACCGGCGTCCGCCTGCGAAGGGCTCGAGTGCCAGCAATCGACGTGCAAGGGGGGCAACTGCGTTCAGCCCGCCTGCCCGGGGGGCGCGCTGACCACGCTGACCGGCAAGGTTTACGATCCGGCCGGCCGAGTTCCGCTCTACAACGTCGACGTCTACGTGCCGAACGGGCCCGCTGGCCGACTTTCAAGACGGTCCAAGCTGCGACAGCTGTGCCGAATCGTGCGTCCGGCCAACGCGGTGGTCCGAACCACGACCGACGCCAGCGGCAGCTTCACGCTGGGCGACCACGGCGCCGACGTCCCGGCTGGTAGCAACATTCCGTTGGTGTTCCAGATCGGCAAGTGGCGGCGGCAGATCACGATTCCGACGGTCACCGCTTGCACGCAGACGGCGCTCACGGATCCGAACCAGACCCGCTTGCCGCGCGATCAGAGCGAGGGACACATCCCCAAGATGGCTCTGACCACCGGGCAGAACGACGCGCTCGAGTGTTTGTTGCGCAAGGTCGGCATCGCCGACTCAGAGTTCACGCCCGAGACTGGGAACGGGCGCATCAACTTCTACGCGGGCGGTGGTGGCACCAGCGCGTACGCCTCGACCCTCAACGGCGGGCGCGGCGTTCACGCCCGTGCACCCGTGGTGGGACAGCCTCGACAACCTCAAGAAGTACGACATCGTCCTGCACTCGTGCGAGGGGCCGAATCGGGTCCTTCGACCAGAACGGCCAGCCCATGTCCGCAAGAGCATGGCGGCGCGGCAGGCGCTGGAGGACTTCGCCGACCTGGGCGGCCGGGTGTTCGCGTCTCATTGGCACGTCTACTGGTTCGAGCAGGGGACGCCGGCGTTCAAGTCGATCGCGACGTTCAATCACCGCGCCGGCTTGCCGATGACCTACGACGCCATGATCGACCAGAGCACGCCCACGACGCAGGCGCTGGCGCAGTGGATGGTGAACGTCGGCGGCTCGACGATGCCTGGGGTGGTCACGATCCGTCAAAACGCGAGCTCGCGCACGGTCGACGCGGTCGCGGGCGGGAACATCTCGCAGCGATGGATTTACGCGCCGACGCTGACGCCGCAATCCGGTGCTGTATCTGAGCGCCACCACGCCCATTCCGGGAGGGGCTTGCGGTCGGGTGGTGTTCAGCGATCTGCACGTCAGCTCGGGGGGCGACATGGCGGGCGCGGGAACGGACCTTCCGGCGATGCCGTTCCCGAGCGGCTGCGTGACCACGGACCTGTCACCTCAAGAGAAGGTGCTGGAGTTCATGCTGTTCGACATCGCGTCCTGCGTCATCAGCATCGGATGACGGCGCCCCAGAGCGCGGTCACCGTCGGGATCGCGCGCGGTGCGCGTCGCCGGTCACTTGGTCGAGGGCGCGGGATGCCGATGAGCGGAGCCGCGGATTCTTGGCCGAGGCGACGCAACGCTCGAGGAGTGGAACCGCCCGGGCGCCGAGCTGATTGAGCAGATCCGTCACACCCGCCGCTTTCCAGGCGTCATCCAGCATGAAGCAGAGATACGCGCCGAACTGAGGGTCCTGCTGGACCTCCGGATCCTGCGCCAGCGCCGCCCGCCAGTGCTTGACGGCGTCGCGACGCCAGTACCTTCGGGCCTCGAGGACGCCAAGCGCGAAGCGTGGCCAGGCCGCGTCGGGGTCATTGGCGAGGAGTGCCTTGATGCGGGCTGGCGGCGTCGTCCAGTCGCCCGCTGTCGAGCAGCGACCAGATCTCTCGGCGGTTCGCCTCGGACGGCGCTCCCGACACGGTCGCGGGGGCGCGCGCCGCGCCCGCGGGGACAGCCTGGGGCGCGGTCCCTGGTCCGCTTCCGACGGTGGTTCGGCCATGGCGAGGGAGGGCGGAGCCGGCGGCGGCGGCGGAGGCGGCGGAGCGGGCGGAGCAACGGCGAGCTTCGGCGGGACGGGCACCGCCTGCGCGACCAGCGGAGGCAGCGCCGCTTGCGGCGCGCGCGGCCCCTGGCGGCCGCTGCTGCGCAAGGCGCCGGCACCCAGAAGCGCCACCGCCGCGGATGCCGCCGCCACGATTGAAGTCCATTGTCGCGGCCGCCGGGTTGGCTGCCGCTTCGCTGGTATCGAACGGGCACCGGCCGATTGCAGGGCCGCCATGAGCTCTTCAGCGGTTCCGAACCGGACATTCGGTGACGGAGCCACGGCGCGCAGAATCACCCGCTCGAGTGCTTCGGTGATTCCGCGCTCCGGAGCCACCGCGCGTGGCGGCGGAACCGCTTTTCCGCCGGCCGCCGATGCCATCACCTCGGCCGGGGGCTCGCGGCCCGTACACATCACGTAGAGCAGCATGCCGGTGCCGTAGAAATCCGCGCGCTGGTCGAGTCTGCCGGCGGCTCGCTCAGGCGGCAGATAGAACCGCCCAACAGCCGTGTCGGGACCGTCGGCCATCCGCCCGAAGCGGGGCAGGCCGATTTTCAGGACATCGCCCGCCGGCCGCGTGCCATCCATATGTTTTCGGGCAGCAGCGCCCGGTGAACCACGCCGTGACCGTGCAGGTGTTGAAGACCTTCGCAGAGCTGCACGCCCAAGGACAGGGCGCGCGGCACGGGCAGCTCCGGCCCGCCGAGCTGCTCCCGCAGCGAGGCGCCCGCCGGCAGATCCGAGACCAGAAATGGCCGGCCCTCGTGGGCGCCGAATGCGAGGACCGAAACACAGCGTTCGTGCTGCAGGCGGCTCAGGGTTCGCGCCTCTCGTTCGAACCGGGCCAACTCTCCGCGGCGCTCGACGTGGTGCTGGTCCCAGAGCTCCAGCCGGGCCGGCCGCCCGCCTTCGAGACTCTCGGCTCGAAAGGCGACGCCGTGCTCCGTCGCGCCAAGGACCTCGAGCAACCGCCACCGTCCCCCGACGACCTGGTTGAGAAAGGCCTCGGGCCCGCTATGCATTGCAGCTCTTCAATCGGCAGACCCGAACGGCAGCTTGACCGGTAATGTGGGCGGGTGGATACGCTGTCGGAGGTGTTGCGGGCGGTTCGACTGACGGGCGCCGTCTATTTTTCGATAGATGGGTCGACGCCATGGGTGGTCGAGACACCGCCGGGCAGCGTGATCGCACCGCACGTGGGCTCGGGTGTCGAGCATGTCATCAACTACCACGTCGTGACGTCGGGCCGGTGTTGGGTCGGCTTGATCGGCGAGCCGGGGTTCCACGTCGCGGCGGGCGACGTCGTCGTGTTCCCGCACGGCGATCCGCATGTCCTCGCCAGCGGACCGGGCATGAGAGCGCGTCCCGACGTCGAGATCTACCGGGCCGCGAACCAGCAAGCGATTCCGCTCTGCGTGTCGCTGACCGGTGGTGGGCCGGAGAGCGCGCGCATCGTCTGCGGCTTTCTCGGCTGCGACGCTCGCCCCTTCAATCCGTTGTTGGGCGCGCTGCCGCGCGTGATTCATTTTCCTGGGTCGCAGGACCACGGCAGGTCGGGGGTGCGTCAGTTGATCGATCTGGCGCTCGCCGAATCGACCACGCCGCGGCCCGGCAGCGATGGCGTGCTCTCGCGGCTGAGCGAGGTGCTCTTCTTGGAGGTGGTCCGGTATTTCACGGCCACGCTGGCGCCGGCAGAGGTCGGCTGGTTCGCGGCGCTGCGGGACCCAGCGGTGGGGCCGGCCCTGGGGCGGATGCACGACCGGCCCGCGCAGCCCTGGACACTGCAGAGCCTCGCGCGGGACATCGGAACCTCTCGTTCCGTGCTCGCGGAGCGTTTCTCGCGTCTGGTCGGCATGCCGCCCCTGCAGTACCTGGGGCGGTGGCGCATTCAGCTGGCAGCCAACCTGCTTCGCACGTCCGGCGCAGCGCTGGGCGAAATCGCCGAACGCGTTGGCTACGGCTCAGAGGCGGCTCTGAGCCGCGCCTTCAAACGCACGCTGGGCCTGTCACCAGCGGCCTACCGTCGCGGCCGAGCGGACGATCCGGACTCTGGGACAAGACTGCCGGACGCGCGGTCATTCTGATCGCGTGTGGCGCCGTCTACCTTTCGATCGGGCGGAAACAACCGACCCGAGGACACGGAAAGGACCAAGGACATGCGAAACGAAATGCTGATTGGGATGACGATGCTGGCGACGGCCGGGACGGCGGCTGAGGCCCAAACCGCAAATGCGACCGGAAATGCGACCGTGCCGGCGACAGGGTCGAAGTTGCGCCTCTACCTCGACGAGCACGACCTCGGGCCGGGAAGAGTCACCGCCGCGGCGGTTGCCGAAGCGCACAACAAAGACCTGGCGATCGAGGCGAAGCACGGCGTCCACTACCGCGCGTACTGGGTCGACGAGAAGCAGGGAAAGATCCATTGCCTGGTCGAAGCGCCGTCGCCCGAAGCGGCCACGGCGGTGCACCGCGAAGCGCACGGTCTGGTCGCGAACCAGCTGCGCGAGGTCACCGGCGATAGCGCCGATTGGGCGCCGGCGCCCGGACAAAAGCTGTTTTTGGATCGCCACGACTTCGGCGCCGGGAAGGTCACCGCCGCCGACGTCGCCGCCGCGCACCGCAAGGATCTGGCCGTGCAGGCCAAGCACCACGCCCGCTTCTTGAACTACTGGTTCGATCCCGGTGCGGGGACGGTGAGCTGTCTCGTCGAGGCACCGACGGCCGCCGACGCCGTCGCGGCGCACCGGGAAGCGCACGGTCTGGTCCCCGACGCCATCGACGAGGTGACCGAAGGACGCTGAACGGCGGCCGGTCAGCGCCGCCGCGCAAGGGGGACGGCGGCGCTGATGGGCCGAACGGGGCGGCGCGAGCACGCCGCCTAGCCGCTGTCCTCAGGCTGATCGCAAACAGGTTCTCGCGCCGGGATAGGGACTGAGCCACTATGGACCGATGGCATTCCCGCGTTCTCGGTCGTTCCTTCACCTTTATATCTTCCTTGCCGCTGCGTTCAGCTCACCGCCGCGTACGCGACCGCTTACAGCGTGGGCCCTGGCGGCAGCGACACAGCCAGCGGCCTGTCATCGGCGCCCTGGCTCACGATCCAGCGCGCGCTCGACACGGTGAAGGCGGGTGACACCGTCACGGTGGAAGACGGCATGTACGCGGGGCTGGCCTGCGATGGCGTGTCGGGGACGGCCTCGGCTCCGATCGTGTTCAGGTCGCGAAACAAGTGGGGCGCCAAGATCACGTCGGCGACCGGCGGGTCCCGCCAGGACTTCGTCCAGTTCTCGTCCTGCAGCTACATCACGTTCGACGGGTTCGAGGTCTCGGGCGCGCCGCGATCGGGCATCGCCATCCTCGGCAACGAAGACGACGGCAGCGACGCGCGCGGCGTCGTCATCCAGAACTGCAATTCCCACAACAACGGCGGAACGATCGTCGCGGGCCGGCACGACGGCATCTTCTCGGGGTTCGCGCTGGATCTCACGATCGAGGACAACGTCGATCGACACCATGCGGCGAGCACGGGATCTACGTCTCGAACGCGGCGGACAACCCGTCCATCTTGCGTAACAAGGTGTCGAACACCGGCGCCAACTGCATCCAGATCAACGCCGACGTCAGCACGGGCGGCGACGGTCTGATCTCGAACTGGCGCATCGAGGGGAACATCGTCCAGCAGCTGCGACGGCGCGGCGGCCATCAACCTGGACGGCGCCATCCATGGCGTCGCCAGGAACAACGTGATCTACGACGCTGCGGGCGGCGGTATCACGCTTGTTCGAGGGAGACGGCGCCGAGGCGTCCCACGACAACCTCATCGTCAACAACACCGTCTACAACCCGAGCGGCTCGCGCGCGGCGATCCAGGTCGCCAGCGGCGCCAACAACAACGTCATTTTCAACAACATCTTCATCGCGGACGCGACGGGCATGGAAATTCAGGGGGTCAGCGGGTTATTGCACGACTACAACATCGTCTCGGACTACGACGGTGGATCCGCGGCAGCCCATGAATCGGCGGTCAGCGTGGCGAACGCCGCGTCCCTGTTCGCCGACGCGAGCCAGGGGAACCTGCAACTCGTATCGGCCAGCGGCGCCGTCGACAAGGGTGTCGACAGCTACGGTGGCGCCGTCGCGCCCAGCACCGACCTGCTCGGCGGCGGGCGACCGGCGGGCGCGTCGTACGACGTCGGCGCGTACGAGTACGGCGCGACGCCGCCCGTGACGGGGGCCGGCGGAATGGGCGTCGGCGGCGGCGGCGGTGGCGCCGGCGTGTTGGGCGGCGGCGGCGCGATGGGCGGTGGCGCCGGCCTGCCGGGCGCGGCCGGCGCCGGCGGTGTCGCCGGCAACGCGGGTGCGGGCGGCAGCGCTGGGGCGATGGGTGGCATCGCGGGCAACGCGGGCGGCGCTGCCGGCGGCCCGGCGACCGGCGGTGCCGCGGGAGACGGCGGAGGGGGCGGTCTCGCTGGCAGCGGCGGGAACTCCACGGGCGGTTCCGGCGGCGTCATCACGGCCGGCGGCGGCCACGCCGGAGGCCTGGGCGGCGCCGGCGTTGGCTGCCCACAACCCGCCGCCACGTCCAGCGGCTGCAGCTGCGATTCGGCCGGCGCCGCCTCACCGGGACAGCTGGGCCTGGAGATCGTCCTTGCGGTGCTGGCGTTCCGGGTGCTCGCCGGCCGTCGCCGCCGGAAAGCGACGCGCGCGGGCTGACTCGAGCGCCGCCGCTACGGAACGGCGGCCACGGGGACCATGTGCTTGACGGCCTTGGCGTCGCCGCGAACTGCGCCGTCGAGGACCTTGACGGGGACCGGCGGCGTGAGCTTGAAGCGGTAGCCCTTGCTGTCGCTCTCGAAGCGCGACGTCCTGTCCCTTGTATTGGAGGTGGCGCACGTAATCCTCGGGCACGAAGCCGTCGCGCGTGTTGCCGTGGTGCTTGACGAGGAACGCCGCCAGCCGCAGCGCCTCGTAGTTGTGCAAGCGGTGGCAGCCGTTGCTCTCGCCGCGTTTCACCGACCGGTAGCCGGGCGTTCCGTGGGTTCGGATGCGCAGGTCCATCAGATCCGGCTCGCCGTGGTCGTTGAGCCCCATGATCTGCTTGTGCACGATGGCCACCAGGCCGTAGGCGGCGTGGTAACCGGGCCCGATGATTTCGGTCTTCGGCACGAAGGTGTCGCCGACCTTGATCAGCAGGTGGCGGGTGGGCATGCCGGGCGCCGGGTGCCAGGTGGGCGTGGCCAGAACCTCGGTCCACAGCGCGTCACCGGTGACCGATTCTTTGTACTTCAGCGCCATGGTGCCGTCGGACTTTTCGAACATCTTCCAGCCCCCGATGGTGGTCGGCCAGCGGCAAAGGGCCACCTCGTGATCGCCAGCGCGCGCGTACAGCGTCAGGGTCGGACGATCGGCGACGGGCGGCTTCCACATCTTGTGGCCGTCTTTGTCCAGCTTGGGTCGGGCCAGGACGACCTCGCCACGATCGATCTCCGCGCGCAGCTCCATGTTGGGGCCGTGGTACGGCGGTGGCGGCGGCAACCGGATCGCGACGGCTGCCGGCAGCGGGCGCCGGGCCCTTGTGCGCGCGGCTTGCGCCGCGCTCCCGCCGGCGTTGTCGCGGCGACCAGCGTGCTGGCGAGGACCGCGTCCGGTGACGTCCAGCCCAGCGCGTCACTGGCAGCCTGTGTCGCCGCGGCGATCAGGTCCGGCGCTGGGACGATCTTCGACCGCGTGCGTCGCCTGCGGCCTTGGGTGCGTCCGCGGCGGCGGCGGGCGGTGCCTGGGCGGCGGCCGTCTTTTGTGGCGCCGCCGTCTCCGCCGACTTGGCGGCGCCGGGTGGCGCGACCAGCGGCCGGAACTCCGAGGTGTCGATCTCGCGCCCCTGAACGGCGCCCTGGGCGCCCAGCGCCGACCCGTCCTCGATCAGGCCCGTGACATCGACGACGCGCGCACGCAGCGCGCGCAGCAGCGCGCGGAAGTCCTGTTCGCGGCTGTCGCCCAGCAGCGCGGTGCGCGTCTCGGAATCGATGTTCCCGTTGTCGGCCAGCATCTGCAACCGCTGATAGACCCTCAGGCCGTCGACGGTTCGCCGATCCATCCGACCGGCGCTGGCTTTGCCCGAAAGCAGGTCCTCGCAGCGCAGATGCGCCTGCATGGCGATGACCGCCCGCTTTTCGGCGGGGGTCAGCGGTCGGGGCGAGACGGTCCGCCCGGTCGGGAACCATGGCGGGCGCCTCCCCCTTGGCGACGGCCGCCGCATCCGGGTTCGGCACCTTCTCTGCTTCTTCGGCGGGGATGACGTTCCGCGCCGACAGTTCCTCGAGGACGCCATCCTTCACCCGCTCGTGGCAGGCGTGGCGCTTCTTGTCGGCCAGCCGGCGCCGAACCAGGTTGAGGCTGGGAAATACGCCGAATGCCTCGAAGAAGCGGTCCTCCCGCGCGCGGGCATAGGCGGTGCCGCCGCGGAAGCGGCCATTGGCCAGATCGATCAGGTACCCGCGCAACGGTTGAGGTTTGTCGGGCTCCTGTGAAAACACATAGGGCAGCCAGTCGTCCGAGAGGTCGACCAGGGTGAGGCCGTCGCGTCCAGCCTCGGCGGCCGACGTCTCACCCTTGGCCCGCCCGCCCTCCACGATCGGGATCGACGCGACGGGCGGCGGTTGCGCCGGCGCCGCCGCCTGCTTGGCCTGCGAGACTTGTCCACTGCCGGTCAAGAGGCTGGCGATCGCCAGGGCCCACCCACTGGCCCCGGAGCGCCGGGCGGCGCGGCAGCTTCTCTTGGCCGGAGGGCCCCATTCCCTCTCCAGCACGACGGCAAGCCTAGGACCTCGGCCGGCGTGATTCAAGCTTGGGTCACCTGGGCCACGGTTTTTTGGACGTTCGGAGGGCTTGGTCCCCTTAGGATGCACGCGATGCACACCGTCACCACGCAGCATTCCGTCCGCCTGCGCGCACCAATCGCCGTGTCCCTTCTGGCTCTCGGGCTGGCTCTCGGGCTGGCGGCGGGCGCTTGCTCGTCGTCGCCCAGCGGGACCACCGGAACCGGCGGGCAAGCCGGCACCCCGACTTCTACCGGAACGGGCGGCCCCGGCAGCGGCGGAAACGCGTCCGGCGGCACGCCAGGCAGCGGGACCGGCGGGCCCGTCAGCGGCGGAGCCGGGGGCACCGGCGCTGCGGTGGGGCGCGGCGGGGGGGGCGGGACCTCTGCGACGGGCGGTTTGGGCGGCGGCGCCTCCGCCGACATTCCCGTGCTCAGCGTCGGCTGCGGCATGTTGAAGATCGAGGTCTGCACGGACGACATCATTCGTGTGGCCTGCGGGCCCAGCGCCGCGTTCTTCACCCGGCCGAGCGTCACCACGGCACCGAAGAAGTGTGTCGCCACGCCGGCCCAGGTCACGACGGCGGCGGGGCAGATGACCGATCACGACGGATCGGTTGTCGGCGCGCGTGGACACCACGACGGGCGCCGTGACCTTCCTCGACTCGAAGGGGACGACGGTGCTGGCGGAACAGCCGGGTGGCGGGCGGACGCTGACCTCGGCGACGATTCAGGGCGAGGCGACGCACAACGTTCGCCAGGAGTGGCAGCCCCAGAGCGACGAATCGCTTTACGGCCTGGGCCAGCACCAGCAGGGGCACTTCGACATCAAGGGTTACGACCTGGACCTGCACCAGCAGAACAGCGAGGTCTTCATCCCGTACCTCGTCTCCAGCCGGGGATACGGGATCCTCTGGGACAACACGTCGTTCACGCGCTTCGGGGACCTGGGGCAGCCTCAGCACGTGCCCGGCGTGACGTATGCGAGTGGTGCTGGAACGCCGGCCAACACCGTACAGGGCGCCAGCAGCGGAAGCGTCAACTGGCAAGGGATGGTGACGGCCCCGACGACGGGCGACTACGAGTTCTTCACCTACGCGTCGGGCAACGTTCAGCTGGACATCAACAATCAGACCCTGGTCAATCACTGGCGGCAGAACTGGTTGCCGAACGTCGAGATCGCCAAGGTCACGTTGCAGGCGGGCCAGCAGGTCCCCGTTCACCTGCAATGGACGGCCGACAGCGGCGTCAACCTTCTGCAGTTCGGCTGGAAGACGCCGCCGGCGACGCCGCGCACGACGTCGCTCTGGTCCGAGGTCGGGGACGGCATCGACTACTACTTCGTCTACGGGCCGGAGATGGACGACGTGGTCGCGGGATACCGGCGGCTGACCGGGCAGGCGCCGATGATGCCGCGCTGGGCTTTCGGCTTCTGGCAGTCACGCGAGCACTACGCGTCCAGCGACGACATCACCAGCGTCTTGTCGGGCTACCGAACGCGCAACGCGCCCATCGACGCCATCGTTCAGGACTGGCAGTACTGGGTGCCCAACGGTTGGGGCACGCATCAGTTCGATCCGGCGCGCTATCCCGATCCGAAGGGCCTCATCACGTCGATTCACAAGACGTACAACGCGCACTTCATGATTTCGGTCTGGGGCAAGTTCTACACGAACACCGACAACTACAAGGCGCTGGCGGCCAAGAACTACGTCTTTCACGTCCAACGTCACGGCCGGCGACATCGACTTCGTCGGGTACCCGTTCAGCTATTACGACGCGTTCAACCCCGGCGCGCGCGCCATGTACTGGTCGCAGATCAACGATCGGCTGTTCAGCCTGGGCGTCGACGCCTGGTGGATGGACGCTTCCGAACCGGAGATCGTCGAGGGCGACGCGAACGCCAAGGGGGCGGGGCCGTTCAGCAGCATCGCCTCGCAGATCGCGACCAACACCGCCCACATGAACCCGAACTATCTCGGCACGGGCGCGCGCATGCACAACGCGTATTCGCTCGATGAACAGCCAGGCGATCTACGAGGGGCAGCGGATGGCGGCGCCCAACCAGCGCGTGTTCATCCTGACGCGCAGCGGGTTCGCGGGACAGCAGCGCTACGGCGCCACGACCTGGTCGGGCGACATCACGTCGACCTGGACGGCCATGGCCAAGCAGATCCCGGCCGGCCTGGGCTTCTCGATCTCCGGCATGCCGTACTGGACCGTCGACGGCGGCGGATTCGCGCGTTCCGCCCCGGTTCGCGGCCACTTCGCCCAGCGCCAGCCGATCAGGCCGAATGGTACGAGCTGAACGCGCGCTGGTTCGAGTTCGCGACGTTCCTGCCCATCATGCGCGTCCACGGCGAGGCGCCGCTGCGCGAAATCTGGCAGTTCGGCGGCAACAACAGCGCCGCCTATGCGGCCATGCTGAAGTTCGACCAGACGCGGTACCAGCTGCTGCCGTACATCTACTCGCTGGCCGGCGCCGTGACCCAGGAGGCGGCCACAATTCTGCGGCCGCTGCTGATGGACTTCCGGACCGACGCGACGGCCCGCGAAATCAGCGACGAATACATGTTCGGGCCGGCCTTCCTGGTCGCGCCCGGTCACCACCTACAAGGCGACCAGCCGGTCGGTCTACCTGCCGCCGGCCGCCGGGTGGTACAGCTTCTGGGACGGCAGCTTTCAAGCGGGCGGTAAGACGATCACCGCGGCGGCCCCCTTCGACGCGATGCCGGTCTTCGTCCGGGCGGGCTCGATCGTGCCGATCGGCCCGGCCCTGCAATACACCGAGGAAAAGCCGGCCGACCCGATCCGCCTCTACGTGTTCACGGGCGCGGACGCGTCCTTCACGCTCTACGAGGACGACGGGCTGACCAACGATTACCAGGCGGCCGGCTTCACCCGCATCCCGATCACCTGGACGGAGGCCACCAAGACCCTGACCATCGGCGCACGTCAGGGATCGTTCCCGGAGATGCTGGCCACGCGCACCTTCCAGCTGATCCTGGTTTCACCCACCAAGGCGGTGGGCTTCTCACCCACGCAAGGCGCCCACGCCGGACGCGACGATCATGTACACGGGCGCGGCGGTCACGCACTGACCGGGGCGCCCGACAGGCGCCCCGGCCGACTGGCGGTCTAGAACTTCGAGTTGCCGCCCGAATCGCTGATGATCGCAAACCCAAGCGCGTTGGTCGGGCTGATCACAGCCGAGTTTCGCAGCTCGACGTGACCGTGTCCGTCGGCGGTGACGGCGAAGCCGCCGGCGCCCGGACCGCCGCCCACCACGCTGGTGTTCACGATGACGTGCCCCTGGTCGTGAACGACGATGGCCGACGTGCTGCCGAACAGCACGCTGTTGTTGATGGTCACCGAGCAGTTGCCCGAAACGGTCAGCGCAGCACCCGTGCTTTGAATGTCGACGTTGTTCAACGTCAGCTGCTGGCTGCCGGAGCAGCTGCGGGGCGTCCCGACCGTCCCCTGCACGATGAGGTGGTAGGTGGCGTTCTGGGTGGCGCCGCAGGCGGCGGAGGAGGCCGTGATGACCACCGTGTGACTTCCCGCGCTGAGCGGCTCGAGGAAGGCGTAGTAGCCCTCGTCGACGGACGGGCTCAGTACCTGTGGCGGAACACCGAACACGTTGTCGGGCGGCAAAGTGACGGAAAAGAGCGTCGACTTTTCGAGGAGACTCTGCGGGTTAGGGACGGCCACGCCGTCCACCGTCACGGACAGGGACGGCGAAGTCTCGACGCAGGTGACCTTCGATCGCACGAAGGCCTCCGTGCGCTCGGCGGGGGGATCCGTCTGCTGGGCGAACCAGGACGCGGTGAGGATCGGAATCAAGAACGCGTCGCCGACGGGGACCGTGCAGGTGCGGGTCACCGCCGAGCCGTCGAACGTCCCCGCCAGGAAGAAGGTGCCGGGCACCGGCTGCCCGACCGCGCAATTTGCGCCCGTGGTGTCGAGCACCGGGTTGTTGGCGGCGGGCGTCTGAAGCGCCCACTGCCACCAGAGGGCCCCCCATTCGGAGTAGCTCTTGAGATGCGGCGCCGTTGGGGGCGGGGGCGCGTAGGTCGGTGCCGCGCTGGCGGCGGCCGAAGCGAAGGTGATGAGGCACAACGTCGACGCAAGCAGGGTCAAATGGGAACGTGTCATGGGGTCTCCTTTGGTCAACGACGTGTTGAAGGCTGACCCTCGCCTTATAGGTCCGTTGGCAAATTGCTGATACGCGTTTGTGCAACGAACCTGCAATGATTTGTATGGGACCCGGCGACCCGTAACGTCGATTACTGGTCAGGTGGCCGTCGGCTGAAAACTGCCGGCGGTCGGTCCTGCGTTCCGCAAAACGCTAATCCGTTGGCTTACGACGGGAGGGCGCGAACGCTGGGCGCTCGGTCGACGTGGGCTGGCCCGCGATGCCCTGTGGCGCGGTCGGGTAGAGCGCGTCCTGCAGCGTGCGCAACGCGGTGGCCGGATCATCGACCAGCGTGAACAGCTTCAGCTCGTCGGGGCTGACGGTTCCGTGCCGCACCAGCGCGTCGAAGTCGATCACCTCGCGCCAGTAGTCGCTTCCATAAAGCAGCATCACAATCTTGCGATCCAGCTTGGCCGTCTGCTGCAACGTCAGGATCTCGAACATCTCGTCCAGCGTGCCGAAGCCGCCCGGAAACGCCACCAGCGCCGAGGCGGTGTGCGCAAACCACAGCTTGCGCATGAAGAAGTAATGGAATTCGAACGAAAGACCGGGCGTGATGTACGGATTCGGGCGCTGCTCTTTGGGCAGGCCGATGTTGAGGCCGATGGTACGGCCGCCGGCCTCCCGCGCGCCGCGGTTCGCGGCCTCCATGATCCCGGGGCCGCCACCGGAGCAGACGATTCGGCCGTGCGCGTCTCCCTCCAGCGTCATGGACCAGGCGGTGATGGCGCGCGCCAGCTCGCGGGCTTCCTCGTAGTAGCGGCCGAGGGGCCCGCCGGGCGTGATGCGCGCCGAGCCGAAGAAGACGATCGTGTCGCGCACCCCTTGTTCGCGCAGCGCCCGCAGCGGGGCCAGATACTCGGCCAGGATGCGCAACGGACGGGCGTCCTCGCTGTCCAGAAACGACTGGTCTCGGTAGGCGAGGAGCGGGTCGGACGGCGGGACTGGCTTGTCACTCATCCGGGTCAGGCTCGCCGGGCGAAATCGATGAAGCCGCGTTCGGGATCGGTGTGCTCCAGGACGACCGTCACCCGGTCACCGACGTCCAGCCCTTCGAAGCCGCGCGCCAGGCGCCCCTCCACGGGCGGGTGCAGGATTCGGACCCAGGTCCCTTTTGCGGACGCGCCGGTCACGAACCCGTCGAACGTATCGCCGATGCGAGGGGCCAGCAGCAGGGCCGCCGCCGACTTGCGCACCGACCGCTCGACCTTTGCGGCAGCATCTTCGGCCTGCGTGCAGTGGGTCGCCAGGGCAGTCAAATCCACCAGCCCGTACGGCGGCGGCCGGTCGGCCAGCGCCGCCTTCACCAGGCGCTGGGTGATCAGATCGGGGAACCGCCGATTCGGCGCCGTCGAGTGGGTGTAGTCACGCACCGCCAAACCAAAGTGCTCGCTGGCCGCGCCCGGCGATTCGACGGCGTACTCGCCCCGGCCCAGCAGCTTGACCACCGCCAGTGACAGGTCGGGGAAGCGGTCGGGGTCGAGGCTCCGCCGCTCGGTCAGGAAGACTTCCAGAGCCCGTGCGTCAGGCTGCGCCGGAAGCTGCGCGCCGTAGGTCCCCGCCAGGTCGACCAGCCGCTGCCAGCGATCGGGCGACCGCAGCACGCGCCGCACGGACGGAAAACGACGCTGCTGTAGGAAACGCGCGGTCGTGATGTTGGCCGCCACCATGAAGTCCTCGATCAGCTGCTTGGCGCGATTCTGGCGCTCGAGGCGCAAGTCCGTGATGTGCTCGCCGTCGAACACGGCCCGCGGCTCCAAGGTCTCGAGCTCCAGCGCGCCACGTTCCAGGCGGCGGCGCCGCAGGCTCTGGGCAACCTGATCCTGCCGGCGCAGGTTCTCGGCCAGACCGGGAGCGGCCGTCACCTTGGCGGGCGCCGCGCCGGTGCCTTCCAGCCAGGCCGCCACGGCGTTGTAAGCGAGCTTGGCTTTGTTGACCACCACCGCCCGATACACCTGCCCACCCGCGGCCTCGACCTGACCGTCCGGCGCGACCGGCATGTCGATCACCAGTGCCAGCCGTTCCTGACCCTCGTTGAGTGAGGTGAAGTCCGTCGACAGCAACTCCGGCAGCATCGGAAACGTCTGCGCGTCGGTGTAGACGGACGTCGTGTTCGTGGCGGCGTGCCGATCCAGCGCGGAGCCGCGTGTGACCTTGGCGTCGACGTCGGCGATCGCGACCAGGATGCGCGTCGACCCGGAGGGCAACACCTCGGCGACCGTCAGCTGATCGAGGTCGCGCGAGTCGTCGTTGTCGATCGACGCCCAGGCCAGCGCGCGCAGATCGCGGGTTGCGGCGTCCAGCGGGCCGACCCGACCGTCCAGATGCTGCGCCTCGGCCATCTCGGCCGGCGAGAATTCCGGCAGCAGGCCGCGCTCACGCATCGCGCGGCGGGCGATACGTTGAAGGTCGCTTCGCATGGAAGGCATCCCCGCACCTTAACCCAGGACCGACCTGCGGCCGTTCGCGCCGCGGCTCGGCGGGCGGGGCGGCGTCTTCGGCGAAGCATCATGCCCCCGCAGGCCAGAACGACGAGGCCGGCGGTGCGCGACCTCTGCTGGCTGAGGCCGCCGCCAGCCTCGCAAGCGCAGCCGCTGCTGCTGGTGGTGCTGGCTGGACTTCCCGCCGCGCCGCCGGCGCCGCGCCCTCCGCTGCTGGTCCCGCCAGCGCCGTTTGCCGAGCCACCCGTGGCGGTGGCGGAACGGCCGGAGCCGGCGGCCCCCGGCGCGCCGGGATTGCCAGCCGTGCCGCCGCTCGCCGCGCCGCCGCTGCCGCTCGCGCCGCCGCCTCCCAGGGCGCCGCCGCTGCCACTCGCGCCGCCGCTTCCCGGGGCGCCGCCGCTGGGACCAGCGCCGCCACCGCCGGCGCTGGTCGACAGGATGTACATCGCCGCCCCGCCATAGGGGACGTTCACGGAGATCCCGCTGGTCATCCCATTGGCGTCGGCTCGGCGCCACAGGTCGCGCACGGCCGGCGTCCCCGTGATGCCGAGCTGCGCGAACGTGACGGAGACCGTCGCGTCCTGGGTTCCGCGGTTGAAGAGCGCGACCGCCTTCCGGCCGCCCGATGAGATCGCGCGCCCACACCTCCGTTCCGCTCTCCTGGGCGATCCGTTTGGCGTGGGTGCCGAGCTGGTCCTGGTTGACGGCCAGGACTTCCTCGTTCGTCAGCAGCGCCAGCGTCCACGGGCCCGTGGTCGCGTCGGTCGTCAGCGACTGCACGTTCCCGCCGAAGATGAGCGGCGAGGGGAGAATGCTCCACAGCGACAGGATCGTGACCTGCTCGTTGCGGGTGAACTTCGTCTCGCCGTTGGGGTGCCATTCGTTACGGGGCCCCAAGTAGCCGACCGGCAACATGTCGGCGTCCGGCCAGTGGCCGCGCACCAGCCCGGCCGACGCTTGCCACGTCCCCGCCGCCTTGAAGACGCCGGGCAAGTCGGTGATGGCCTTCTCATCCCAGAAATCGTCGACCACACGCCACATCTCGGCGTCGGCGTTGAGGCTGGCGACGGAATTCGGCAGCCACGACGGATCGTCGGGGCCGGGCGAAAAGCTGATGACCATCGCGCGCCCGCTCTTGTCGACCGCCTGGCGGATCGCGTCGGCCTCCGCCTGGTGATACATGGCGGTGGTGTTGTTCAGCATGTCGTCGATCTTGATGAAGTCGAGATCCCACGCGGCGTACTGAGCGAACAGAGCGTCGTACCAGGCCTGCCCGGCGGCGGTGTCGCCCCGCACGCCGTACATATGGCTGTCCCATGGGCATTTGTCGTTCGTGTTCGCCGCATCCGCGGCGTGGTACGTCGACCCGGCGATGGCGGGGTTCGCCGACAAGCTCGCGCGCGGGAGGCCGCGCATGATGTGAATACCGAAGCTCAATCCCAGCGCGTGGATCTGAGCGGCCAGCGACTTGAATCCGTTTGAGCCGGTGGCCGACGGATACTTGGCCGGAGACGGCAGGTAGCGGCCGTTCGCGTCCAGGTTGTTCTCTGGCTCATACCAGCGGTAGTCGACGACCACCGTGTTCCAGCCGAACGGCTGAAGGTGCGCCTTCAACGCCTGCGCCTGCGCGACGACTTCGCTCTCTTTGATGCTGGCGCCGTACGAGTCGTAGCTGTTCCAGCCCATCGGCGGGGTCGGCCTCAGCATGCCGCCGGACATGATCGTGAGCGTCGCCGAGGCGCTTGCCATGCCGTTGGCGGCGCTCACCGTGACGGCATACGATCCCGCGGCGGGGGCGGTCCCCGAGATGATCCCGGTGCTGGCGTCCAACGTCAGTCCCGCCGGCAGCCCGGTCACGGAGAACGCCAGGGGCGCGTCGCCGGTGGCCGGGATCGTGTACAGGAACGGCGCGGCCGGACGCGCGCCGACGACCAGCGGCGGCTGGATGCGTGGCTGGGCCGGCGCCGCCGCGGTCGAGATGGTGATGGTTGTCTGGGCGGCGCGCGCCAGGCCGGCCGGCCCGGCCATGACGAGTCCCAGCAACACCGCGGACATGGTGGCGCGCACGTGCGCGGACATGCTGCTCCTTTTTGGTTGGCTAGCGCTGGCCGTAGGTCGCCCGCGGGCCGTGCTTCCGTTCGAAGTGCTTGCGGATCAGGTACTCGGGCAGGCGCGCGGAGGACGGCTGGATCGCGCGGGTGACGAAGGCCATCTGCGCGATCTGCTCCAGCATCGCGGCGTTGTAGACGGCTTTGTCGGCCGTCGGCCCCCAGGTGAACGCGCCGTGTCCGGCCACCAGCACCATCGGCGTGTGAACGGGACTGCGCCCCTTGAAGCATTCGACGATCTGGTGCCCGGTCTCGGTCTCGTAGTCGCGCTCGACGGCCTCCGCGCTCATGACGCGGGTGCAGGGGACGTCCTCGGGCAGGTGGTCGGCGTGGGTGGTCCCGTAGACCGGGATGGGCTCGCCGGCTTGCGCCCAGCCAGTCGCATAGGTCGAGTGGGTGTGGACGATTCCGCCGATGTCCGCGAAGGCCCGGTAAAGGACCGCGTGCGTGCGGGTGTCCGACGATGGGTTCAGCCGCCCCTCGACCACGGCGCCGTCCAGGTCGACGACCACCAGGTCGGCGGCCGTCAGGCGCTGATAATCGACGCCGCTTGGTTTGATGGCGAACACCCCCTTGTTGCGATCCACGGCCGACACGTTGCCGAACGTGTAGATGGCCAGCCCGCGGGCTGGGATCTGCATGTTGGCGGCCCAGGCCTTCTCTTTGAGCTCCTCGTAGGGTGTCGTCACGGCAGATCCGGGTTCAGGCGCGGAGCTTGTACGCCAGGTCGTTCCAGCGGAGCTCGTTTTCCAGGGCGGCGATGGTGGTTCCGGCGCCGATGCGGATGAATTCGATGCCCGCCATCCCGACGAAGTCCTTGAGGTGCTCGGCGGTCAGCGCCTGCCCGAAGCTGGTGTGGTGGGCGCCGCCCGCCAGGATCCAAGCCTCGCACGAGGTGGCGAAGTCGGGCCGCGGGATCCAGACCGCGCGCGCGACGGGCAGCTTCGCCAGCGGCTGCTCTGCCTTGACGACGTCGACCTCACTCACGATGAGACGCATCCGGCCGCCCATGTCGACCAGCGTGGCACCGACCGCCGGCCCGGGCGAGGCGTCGAACACCAGCCGGCACGGATCGCTCTTGCCGCCGATGCCGAGGGGATGAATCTCCAGCCAGGGTTTGTCGGCCGTGATCGAGGGGCAGACCTCCAGCATGTGCGCGCCCAGCACCCGCTCTTTGCCCTTTTCGAGGTGGTAGGTGTAGTCCTCCATGAAGGAGACGCCGCCGCGCAGGCCGGCCGACATCACCTTCATCGCGCGCACGAGGCCGGCGGTCTTCCAATCGCCTTCGGCGCCGAAGCCGAACCCGTCGGCCATCAGCCGCTGGCACGCCAGTCCGGGGATCTGCTTGAGCCCGTGCAGGTCTTCGAACGTGGTGGTGAAGGCGGCGAAGCCACCCTCCTCGAGGAAGCCGCGCATGCCGATCTCCTGGCGGGCGGCGTCGCGCAGCAGGGCGTGGCGAACGCCGCCGCGGCGGACGGCGGGCGAAATGGCGTACGCCTGCTCGTACTCGGCGACCAACGCGTCGATCTGGGCGTCGCTCACGTCGGCGATTCGGCCGACCAGGTCGCCGACGCCGTAGCCGTTCACCGACCAGCCGAGCTCGATCTGAGCCTGGACGCGATCGCCGCCGGTCACCGCAACCTCTCGCATGTTCATGCCGCCGAAGCGCGCGATCTTCAGCTGCTGGGCATCCGCGAAGGCGCAGGCGGCGCGCGACCACCCGTTCAACTTGGCGAGCACGCCGTCGTCCTGCCAGTGGCCGACGACGATCTTTCGCGGCAGGCGCAGGCGGGCGCCGATGAACCCGAACTCGCGGTCCCCGTGGGCCGACTGATTCAGGTTCATGAAGTCCATGTCGATCTCGCCCCAGGGCAGGTCGCGATTGAACTGGGTGTGAAGGTGAGCCAGCGGCTTTCCAAGCCGGGTCAGCCCGGCGATCCACATCTTGGCCGGCGAGAAGGTGTGCATCCAGGTGATGACGCCGGCGCAAGCCGGCGCCGAGTTCGCCTCCAGGCACACGTTCAGGATCGCTTCGGGTCCGGTCAGGGTCGGCTTGGCGACGACGCGGACTGGAAGCTTCCCCGAGCGGTTCAATGAGTCGACGATCGCCTGCGAGTTCTCGGCGACGCGCTTCAGCGCCTCATCGCCGTAGAGGTGCTGGCTGCCCGTGAGAAACCAAAGCTCGTGCTTCCTGAGATCGATCATCACATCCTCACTTCTTGTTTTCAGGGGCCAGTTGCTGCTCTACGAAGGATCCCAGGCGCAGGTACCTTTTGTAGAGCTCGTCGTACTTGGCGGCGGTGTGGGGCGCCGGCCGGTGGGTCCGATCGATCCCGGCCGACATCGCCTGCTGCGCCTCGGAGACACTGGCATAGAGGCCGGCCGCCGCCGCCGCGAACATGGCCGCGCCCAGCGCGACCGCCTGCTCGGCGGCGGACACGGCGATCTCCATGTTCATCACGTCAGCCACAGTCTGCATGACGAACGGGCTCTTGGTGGCGACCCCGCCGATGGCGATGGCGCTGTCGATCCGGATCCCCGCCGATCGAAAACGCTCGACGATCGCGCGCGAGCCATAGGCGGTCGCCTCGACCAGGGCCCGGTAGATGCGCGGGGCATCCGTCCCCAGCTGGATGCCGGCGATCGCGCCGGTGAGGCGCTGATTGGCGTCTGGCGTCCGCCGGCCGTTCATCCAGTCCAGCGCCAGAAGCGCGCCGTCACCCGGTGGGATCCTGGTCGCCGCTGCTTCGAGCTCTGGGATCATGCGGTCGGTCCAGGCGGCGACCAAGCGCTCCCGCGCGGCGGGCTCCGCCGGCCCCAGCGTGGCTGGCACGAAGCTGAGCGGCCAACAGAGGATCCCTTTGAACCAGGCGTACACGTCGCCGAAGGCCGATTGCCCGGCCTCGTATCCAATCGCACCCGGCAGGACCGAGCCGTCGACCTGCCCGCAAATTCCAGGGACCAGCGTCTCCAGCCGCTCGGTGGGCGGCGCGACCAGGATGTCGCAGGTGCTGGTCCCCATCACCTTGAGCAGCTGATGCGGGCGGATTCCGCCGCCCACCGCGCCCATGTGCGCGTCGAAGGCGCCGACCGCCACGACCGCCGAGCGCGGAATCCCGAGCTTGTCGGCCCATTCGGCGGAGACCGTCCCGAACGGAACGTCGGATGTCCAGGTGGCGGTGCCCAGGGAGTCCCTGACCGCCGCAAGCCGCGGGTGGAGCTGCGCGAAGAATTCGGCGGGCGGGTAGCCGCCGAACTCGGCGTGCCACATCGCCTTGTGTCCCGCCGCGCAACGACTGCGCTTCACCTGGTCCAGGTTGCGCGCTCCGGTGAGGACCGCCGGGATCCAATCGCAGTGCTCGATGGCGGTGACGGCGGCCTCGGCCACCGCGGGATTGGTCTCGAGGACGCGCAGCACCTTCGCCCAGAACCACTCCGACGAATAGACCCCACCCTCGTACTGCGTGTAGTCGACCTTGCCGCCGTGAGCGAGCGCGTTGATGCGCTCGGCCTGCGCGACGGAGGTGTGGTCCTTCCACAGGATGAACATCGCGTCCGGGTCGTCCTGGAAAGCCGGCAAGAGCGCCAGCGGCGTCCCCGTGCGGTCGGCCAGCACAGGCGTCGACCCGGTCGTGTCGGCGGCGATTCCCTGAACGCGGGAGGCGGCACCGCTACCCGCTTCTCGGAGGGCGCCGGTCGTGGCCGTTTCCATCGCCTCGAGGTAGTCGCGCGGGTGCTGGCGAAACCGATTCGCCACAGGGTCGCAATACCGCCCTTCTGCCCAGCGACGATAGGGAACGACGCAGGTGCCCGCGATCGCGCCATCCGAGGCGGCCACGACGACGGCGCGGACCGAGTCGGTCCCAAAATCGATTCCCAGGACGAAACGGTCAGAGCTCACGATCGCACCTCTGGTGGTCAGTGGGCATTGCGGACAGCGGGGGGGTGGAATGCGCCGAGGCGGGAGGCAGCAAGAGCCGCACATTATAGTGTTTCCAGGCCGAAATCGTCTCGGAGCCGGCCTCTGGACGGCAGGCCCGGGATTTGCGCCCCGGGGCCGGCAGGACGACACGGAGCCGCACGTCGCGTCACGGGGGCAGTCCCGACGGCCCGATTCATGGATGGATGGATTGTGGAAGGGCCGGACCCCGCGGCCTCGGCGGCTCGCTGGCTGAATCCAGGCTGCGGCGCATAGGTGCTCCGACCAGCACGCTTTACGTTCGCCGTCGTTGTTCGAGCGGCGTACCCGTGCTGGGTCCTCCGCCAATCTCGAAGCGGAGGTGGGGCGTGAAGAAGAACAATTGGCAATGGCAGGTCGGTCTGGGCGGGTGGTTGGGAGCCGGACTGCTGGGGGCGCTGGCGCTCGGATGCGGCCGGGACGCGACGCCGCCGCCGTCGGTCCGGCACGCCGTGCCTCGCGCCCCTGTGCACCCGGCGCCGGCGTCGCCGGCTGCCCCACTGCCAGTCGCGCTCGAGATGGTGGATGCTTCTCCCCTGGCGCTGATCGCGGCGCCGGCAGCCGGCACGCTGGTGGACGCGCGGCTGCTGGTCATCTCGGCCGACGGCAGCGAGTCCGAACTGGACGCCATTCGACAGACCCTGGGGTATCTGGGCACGCCGTACGACGTGCTCGTGGCCAGCCAGACGACGCTGACCGCCTCGACGCTGGCATCCGGCGCGCACGGAAAGTACAACGCCGTCATCCTGACCCGCGGCAACCTGGTGTCGTCGAGCGGCAGCAGCACGTTCTCCAGCGCCGAATTCCAGACGCTGGCCAATTACGAGGCGATGTTCCAGGTGCGGCGCGTGTCGCTCTACACGGCGCCGGATGCCAGCTATGGCTATTCTGGGTCGACGACGCAGGACACCTCCTCGATTCCGCTGGTCGCCAGCTGCACGACGGCGGGCAGGGCGGCTTTCCCTTACGTCAACTGTTCAGCCGGCGTGACCATCAGCGGCGCGTTTGCGTACCTGGGGACACCGTCGGACTCGGCCACCGTGCCCTTGCTGATCAATTCGGCCGGGCGTGTCCTGGCCGCCAGCCGCGCGTATGGCGACGGGCGCGAGGCCATGTCGCTGAACTTCTCGCAAGCACCGAGCTTGTTTCACTCGTTGCAATTGTTGCGCGGCGCGGTCGCCTGGGCGACGCGCGGCGTGTTCCTGGGGCAGCATCACGCGTACATCGGCGTGCAAATCGACGATCTGTTCCTGGCCGATGACATCTACACCGGCGGAACGTTCCGGATGAGCGCCAGCGATCTGCAGGCGACCCTCGATTATCAGAACGCCAAGCGCGCCCAGGCCGTCACGGCTGGCTTTCGTTACAACATGGCCTTCAACGGCTTGGGCACGGTCCAGTATGCGCCCGACGCGCTGGCGGCAAAGGCCCAGCAGATTGGAAATGGGTTCTACTGGATCAGCCACACGTACGATCACTCCACGTTGGATCCCCTGTCGTACGGCGACGTCGTCACCGAGCTGACCAAGAACGCCGCCATCTCGGACCAGTACGGGCTCAAGCCGTTCACGATCGCCAACTTGGTGCCCCCCAGCTACAGCGGCTTGACGTCGACGGCGCCGATGCGGGCGATGTTCGATACCGGCCTGCGCTACCTGGTCGCCGATACGTCGGTGCCGGGATATGACAACCCGTCGCCCAACGCCGGAATCTACAATTCGTTACAACCCGCAATCTTGATGATCCCGCGCCGCCCGACGAACCTGTTCTACA
Organism: uncultured Pseudomonadota bacterium; assembly: GCA_963737345.1. Lineage (GTDB taxonomy): Bacteria > Myxococcota_A > Polyangia > Fen-1088 > Fen-1088 > JADGRB01. The sequence continues at coordinate 206,845 of CAVTSM010000006.1, forward strand.
ACGTCTCGACCCCCGACCAATGGGTCGCCGAGTACAACGACATTTACCGGTCGTTCTGGGGGCGCAACCTCAGTTACACGGAGATCCTGGATCACGAGAGCGACGTGCTGGCGCAGTACCTGCTGAAGGGCGAGAACGATCCCTGGATGTTCCACCAGCCCGATCTGCACATCTACGGCTCGGGTCGAAGCATGCTGGGCGACCTGCTGGACCAGACCTTCACGAAGTACGGCAGCCGCGTCACGACGCCGCTGGTCGCACCGACCATGGACGCGCTGGGCCAGCTGGTCGCGAACCGGATGCAGTACGACGGGGCGGGCGCGTCGGCGACGATCGATCCCAACGCCGGCACGGTCACGGTCCACGTCACGCGGGCGGCGACGGTGCCGGTGACCGGCGCGTGCGGCGGCAGCACCGAGACCTACGCCGGACAGGCGATCTCGTCAGTGGCGCTTCCGTCCGGCGGGTCGGCGACACTGGCGCTGGCGAACGGCGCCTCGTGCAGCGGCAGCGGTGGGAGCACCGGCACCGGCGGGAGCACCGGCAGCGGTGGGAGCACCGGCAGCGGTGGATCGACCGGCAGCGGCGGGAGCACGGGAAGCGGTGGCAGCACCGGCAGCGGTGGGAGTACGGGCAGCGGTGGATCCACCGGCACCGCGTTCTCGCTTCCGTGCACGAGCCTATCGGTTGCGGCCGGGCAGATCGGCGCCGGCCAGACGGCCGGCTCGCTGACCACCGCCGAGCTGACGGGCACGACGGACGTGTGGGCCGACTACGTCGAGCTCTCTCCCGCGTCGCGCATCGTGTGCAACTACGTGCTGCCGTCGGGCGTGAGCCCTTCCTCGGTGACGTCGCTGTCGTTGGACGTCAATTACCGCGGTCCCAGCCGGGCCAGCATGACCTGGACGTTCGAGGTCCTGGACACGACCACCGGCGCCTGGACGTCCCTCGGCGACAACACGTTCGCCAGCGGGTGGGTCTGGACCAAGCATACGTTCACGCTGCCCGCACCCGTCGCGCGGTTCTTCTCGTCGGGCACGCTGCAGATCCGGTACGGCACCACCGGGACGGCAGACTCGTCCGACGTCGACCAGCTGTTGATCCGCGGCACCGTCGGGAGCAGCGGCAGCGGTGGAAGCCCGGGCAGCGGCGGAAGCCCGGGCAGCGGCGGCAGCCGAGGCACGGGTGGAAGCCCGGGCAGCGGCGGCAGCACCGGGACGGGCGGCGGCACCGGGATGGCGTTCTCGCTGCCCTGCGGGTCGCTGTCCGTGCTGACGGGGCAGACCGGGGCCGGCCAGACCGCCTCCGCGCTGACGACTGCGGAGCTGACCGGCACGACCGACATCTGGACGGACTACGTCGAGCTGTCGCCGGCGTCGCGCATCGTCTGCAATTATGCGTTGCCGTCCGGTGTCACCGCGGGCTCAGTAAAATCTCTGGCGCTGCAGGTCAACTACCGGGGACCCGTCGTTACCTCCCAGCTGTGGACGTTCGAGGCGCTCGACGTGACGACCGGCGCGTGGACGCCTCTCGGCGACAACACGTTCGCCGGCGATTGGACCTGGACGGCGCACGCGTTCACGCTGCCCACGCCGCTGGCCCGCTTCTTTGCCGGAGGAACCCTGCAGATCCGGTACGGGACGACCAGCAACGCGGACGCGTCGGACATCGATCAGCTCATCGTGACCGGCGGAACGTAGCCGTCCCGCGCCGGAGCCCCTGGATCGGGCGTCCCCGGGCGGCTGCTGCCGCTCGGGGCGCGGGACGCGTCAGGTGGCGACCGCGTCCAGGTCGGCCTGAAGCTCTTTGAAAGCGAGGCCCGCGAAGCCGTCGGCCTTGGCCTCGGCGGGCAAGATTGCGTACGCCTCGTCGACACACTCGTCCCACCAGGCCCAGGTCGCCTTTTGCGTGTTTCCCCAGGTCAGCACGGTCACGCCGTCGTGGTCGTAGGCGACGGCGTATACGGCGTGACCCTCTTTCGTCAGTCGCCCGGGCGTCCACGGCTGGCCGGCGTTGAACTCCTCGAGGCATTTCTGCTGCACCTGGAACCCCAGGTAGACGCCTCCGAAGATCTTGATCGCCTGCCGTAGATGCGTGTGGTTCTTCACGTCGATCGACGCATAGGCGAGGATCTTGTCGTGGGCGGCGCTGTTCTTGCGCCAATAGTTCAGGACGTCCAGCTCGTTCAAACCCGAATCCACCCCTCCGGTCAGGTGGTAGTACAGCTTCACGACGCTCTTTTCGGCCCAGATGCACCTTTGCCCGACCAGCCCGTGGTACACCGTCGACGCGTGCGCGAGGGCCGCGATCGTGCAGTCGCCGAGCCTGTCGTTGCCGTCCATCGGGAAAAGCTCGGCCGGGTTCGAGATCTTGAGCTTGTCGCAGACATGCGGCAGCACGTCGTACGTCGCGGGCGGAGCCTCGAGACCGGGTTTGAAGTAGTCCTTCAGTCGCAGCGTGCGGTAGTCGTGCTTGGGCGGATGCTTTCCGAACCTGTACGTGTGCATGGGCGCCTCCGGGACCGTGGATGCGTCGTGCCGCGCATCCTGCCGAAGACAACGAGCTCGGGCGCCTTTCTTTCGCCGGTGGCGTGGGCGCGTCCGCCTCGGAAAGCTGAGGACCGCCCCGACCCAACCTCCAGCTCTCCGAGAGCGTGACGCGAAAATCCGCGGCGTTGCGGCGCCAGGCCCGGGCCGTCGTCCTGGCACTGGACATGCAACGCGCTCCAGGAAACTTCTTACCCGAGGACTTCGATGATCGCCTCCGCCCGCACCCAATTCATGCTTCTCGCCGTCGCGACCGCCAGTCTCGCGGCCTGTCATTCGGGAGATGCCGGCCGCCGCGCCGCCGGTCAGACCGCCTTCGTCTCGGCGCCGCCGGCCGGGATGGCGGCATCCGGCCGGCCGCCCCAGTTCGGCGGCGCTGTGACCGGCGCGGCCGACTCCGCCACCCCCAAGCCGCCCGCCGGCCCGGCGGCCGCTCGCAGCGTCGAGGAGACCGACCTTTACCGGTTGGAGGGAGACCGCCTCTACTATTTGAACGGCTACCGCGGGCTGATGGTCTTCGACGTCAGCGACGTCGACCACCCGGCGCTGCTCGGCCGATCGCCCATCTACGGCTCGCCGGTCGACATGATTGTCCACAACGGCGTCGCGATCGTCGTGGTGGCCGACTGGTACGGCGCCATGGAGGACGGGACCCCCTTTCACGGGTCGATCGTGCGCGGCCTGGACGCGACCGACGCGTCGCACATCAAGGTGCTCGGTGAAGCCAAGCTGGGGGGCTGGGTGGCGGACGACCGCGTCGTCGGTGACGTCATCTACGCGGTCAGCCAGGATTATGGCTGGGCCTACGGCTGGGGCGCCGCCAGCACCAGCACCGGCCAGCCGCGCCAATCGGTGATCGTTTCGTCGGTCAGCTTCGCCGGCAATGTCATCCAAGCGGTCGGCAGCGTCACGTTCCCTGGGTTCAGCGGCGTCTTCAACGTCACGCCCAACGCCATCATGCTGGCCCACGCCGTCGATACGACCCCCACCGACGGGGGGACCACCTACGGCGGAACGGTCGATGCCGCAGCAGCCGACGGGGGGTCAGTCCAGGCGAAGAACGCCGACGCCGGGCTTCGCGGAACGGCGAGGAATCAGACCGAGCTTCTGTACCTCGACATCTCGGACCCGGGCGGTCAGATCGTTCAACGGGGCGCCGCTTCGCGTGGCGGGCCAGGTCCAGGGGTGGGGCGCCGACAACGGCCGCTGGAACCTGGACTTCGCCGACGGACAAACTGCCCACGTCGTCGGCCTGCGCGACGGGCGTGTACGGGTACTGTGACGGCACGTCCGGGTACATCCTGTCGATCGCCGACTTTTCGAACCCCGACGCGCCCGCGCTGGCCTCGCAGCTGGTGATCCCCTCGACGGGGTGGAGCGTGGCCGCGCGATTCGACACAGACCGGCTGTACCTCTCGCCCCAGACCTACGACTACGGCACGGGCGCCACCGCGACGCCGTTCCTGGTCTACGACCTGAGCAATGCCAAGGCGCCGGCCCTGGCCGGCACGCTGAACATCAGCGGCACGATCTGGAACATCCTGCCGGCGCCGAACCGGCGGCTGTTCGCGCTGGGCAGCCAGTACACGAGCACGCGCCACCAGCGGCAGCTCGGCGGTGTCGCTGCAGTATCTGGACGTCAACGACGCCCGCCGGCGCCGCACTTGATCGGGACGTCGACCTTCGGCAACGGGTGGGCCTGGACGCCGGCCGCGGGAACCTTCAAGGCGTTCACGATGGACGCCGCGCAGGGGCTGGTCGTGCTGCCGTTCTCGGGCTGGAGCGACAGCAGCCAGACCTACAACAACGGCTTGCAGCTGATCGACTTCACCGCCTCGTCGATCGCGACGGGCGGCGCCGCGCACACGCGCGGGTGGGTCGAACGCGGCATCTTCGTGAAGAACCGGCTCGTCTCGCTGTCGGACCTGTCGCTGGCGGTGGTCGACTACACCAACCACGCGGCGCCCGTGGTGACCGCGGAGCTGACGCTGGCCCGCAACGTGATCACCGCGCAGCCGCAAGGGGCCAACATCGCCGAGATCTCCAGCGACTGGTGGGGCAACGACCAGACCTGGTCCGAGGTGCGCCTGCTGCCCATCGACGACGCCGAGGAGACCGCCGACCCGGGCGACTATCCCGACCGTGCGCGTCGACGGCGTCAACGCCCGGGTGTTCACGAACGGCAAGCTGGCCTACGTCGTCACCAACGTCCAGGTCCCCGCGACTTGCGACACGTACGGCCGGCCCGTCTCCGGCGGGCGCCAAGGCGCGGGACCGGGACCACGACGTCGTGCACGGCGCGCGCCCAACAGATTCAGGTCGTCGACCTGACGAACGGCGTCGCCCTGCGCGGCAAGGTTCGGCTGCCCGCCGACACCTGGGGCTGGTGGGGGTGGGGCTGGGGCGGCTGCTACCCGTACGATTGGTTCGGCGGGGCCGAGGTCGTCCAGGTCGGCGGCGATGCGCTGGCGTTCCGCCGCTGGGAGCCGATCTACGATGGGAGCAACGGCTACGCTGCTGGACGCGAACAGCGCCCTGTGGGTGGTCGATCTTTCCAACCCGGACGCGCCGTCGACGGCATCGGTCAGCATCACCGACGATCCGAACGGCTGGTGGGGGAACATGCAGATCGCGGCCAACACCCTCTACGTCGGCCACTACGAGTGGGCCGATCGCTCGACCGGCGACGGTGGAGCCCAGAACTGGACGGTCCGCTACTTCGCCGATCGGGTCGACCTGACCGACCGCGCCCACCCGCGCATCGGCGCCAAGATCAACGTCCCGGGTTTGTTGGTTGGCGGCTCGAGCACCGATCCCAACCTGCTGTACACGATCGACTATCGCTGGGAGGCGAACGTCGCCAGGGACGACTTCGACGTCGTGCGCGTGCAGGGATCGCCAAGCAACGCTGCTGTCGACGACGCCGCTTGGCGGCTGGGTGGGCACCACGTTCGTGCGCGGCTCGACGGCCTACCTGTCGGCTGAGGAGTACACGGACCCGGCGACCGGCGGCTCCGGCGAAACCGTCAAGCTGCACGCCATCGACCTGGCCGACCCGGCTGCCCCCGTCGATCGCGTCTCGCAGAGCGCCCGCGGGTGGGGATGGCTGCTGGACATCGAAGGCGATCGCGCCATCGTGCAATCGGGCTGGGGCGGCAGCGGCGTGGACATCTACCGGCTGGTTCCCGGGCAGGCGCCGGAGTTCCGCCAGTTCACCCGGACGCTGGGCTGGTGGGCCAACGGCGTGTCGCGCCAGGACGACGCCCTTTATTTGGCCAGGGTTACTGGGGCGTTCAGAAGATCGACCTTAAATAGCGCGGCGCGGAACGTCACGACCGGGCAGGACCGCCCGAGCTGGCACGGGCGGGGCTCAACTGGCGTTGGCCTCGACCGTGCTCAGATTTTCGGAGCGATGCCCGCCAACGGGAGCCATGGTCAAGAGCAGGCGGGTGCGGCCTGCCGGACGCTGGCGACCGCGCTCGCGAGCCGGAGCGACGAGGTCATCGCGCGCTGGGAGGCGGTCGTGGGGCAGTGGTCGGTGGCGCGGCCGCTGTCAGAACGGGCGCTTCGCGACAACCTGCCGCGGATTCTGGGGCGGCTCAGCGATGTTCTGGCGACCGGCGATCTCGCGTCGGCGCTGGCCAGCGACGCGTCCGAACAGCACGCCCTCGATCGCCTGAGCCGCGGGTTCTTGCTGGGGGACCTGGTCTCGGAATACGCCGTTCTTCGTCAGTGCGTGATGGACGTCGTCGCGGAGACGCCCGGTTGCGACGTGTCGCACGTGCGGATCGTGGACCGCGTGCTGGACCACGCCATCCAGACCGCCGTCTCCTATTACGCCGACGCCGAACCAGCGCGTGCTGAGCGCGGTCGACCGCCTCTCGCGCGAGGCGCTGGGCTCGTGGTCGTTGGACCAGCTGCTGCCGCGGCTGTTGACGGTGATCATGGAGAGCACCGTCGCCACGGACACCGCGACGATCCTGCTGCGCGAGGGTGACCGCCTGCGCGTGCGGGCCGCCGTGGGGCTGGTCGCCGAGCGCGATGCTGGTTTCTCGCTGGCCATCGGTGAGGGATTCGCGGGAACGATCGCGGCGACGCGGGAACCGCTGATGCTGCGGGACGCCGCCAGCGACCCGTTGATCAAGAGCGATTTCATCCGGGCGCGGCAGGTCCGCGCGCTTTACGGTGTTCCGCTCACGGAGGGCGAAGAGCTGATCGGCGTCGCGCACATGGGGTCGCTGACGGCTTACGGGTTCGGCCAGGCCGACATGTTGCTGTTTCGCGCGATCGCCCAGCGCGCGGCGGCGCTCATCACGGAGATGCGGCTGCGCCAGCGGCTGGACGAGGAGTCGCGCCTCCTCAACGCCGTCCTGCAGCAGGTGCCGGCGGGCGTGCTCGTCGCCGGCAGCGACGGCCGCATCCGCACCAGCAACCGGGCCGTCGCCACCATCTGGCGCGGGCCGTTCACGCCCGGCACCATCGACGACTATCGCCTTGGCCAGGTCTTCGACATGGAAGGGCAGGTGGTGCCCGCCGGCGAGTATCCGCTGACGGTGGCCTTGCAAGAACGGCGCGAAACGACACGCGAGCTGCGGATCACGCGCGGCGACGGCTCGCACGGGTATGTCCTCAGCAGCGCGGCGCCGGTGCTGGACGAGGGGGGCCAGCTGCTGGCCGCGGTCGTCGCCTTCGTCGACATCACCGAGCTGAAAGAGACGCAGCACCGGCTGGAGCGCGAGGCCGAGTTCCGCGAGCGGTTCCTGGGGGTGCTGGGCCACGACCTGCGAAACCCGCTGGCCGCCATCCTGCTGGCCGCCCGCCGCCTGGAGGCGCGGACCGAGCTGCCGGCCGGCGTCACCTCGACCGTGGCGCGAATCGCGTCCAGCGCTTCCCGGATGCGGCGAATGATCGACGAGCTGCTGGACTTCGTTCGCGCGCGCGCCGCGGGCCAGCTGCCCCTCAACCGCGCCCCGGTCGACCTGCGCCAGGTGCTCGAGCAGGTGGTGGCCGAGGCGGAGTTGGCGGGCGCCGGCGGGCGGGTCACGGTTTCCACGGCCGGCGACGTCACGGGCGTCTGGGATCCCGACCGCCTGGTCCAGATGATCGACAATCTGGTGAGAAACGCCTTGCGATACGGGGCCGCCGACCGGCCGGTGCGCATCGAGGCGGAGGGACGCGCCGACGAGGTCGCCATCGCGGTCGCCAACGAAGGGCCCGGCATCTCGCCCGCGCGCCAGGAGCGGCTGTTCGAGCCGTTCGCGCGGGGGCAGGACCAGGACGGTGAAGGGCTGGGGCTGGGCCTGTTCATCGTTCGCGCGGTGGCGAGCTCGCACGGTGGAACGGTCGGCGTGACCTCGTCCGAGGTCGAGACCCGGTTCCTCGTACGCCTTCCCCGGGCATTCGCCCGCGGGGTGAGGCCGCCCCTTCGCAGCCGGGGTTGGATGGTTATGAGTTCGCCATGAGCGACCCCGGCGTCTGGAAACAGCTGGCCACGCAACTGCGTGCCGATAGCATCCGGTCGACGACGGCCGCGGGGTCGGGCCACCCGACATCGTCGATGTCGGCCGCCGACCTGATGGCCGTGCTGCTGGCGTCGCACTGGCGCACGGATCTCGGCAACCCGCGCGACCCGGGCAACGACCGGCTCATCTTCTCGAAAGGGCACGCGGCGCCGCTGCTGTACGCGGTGTTGAAGGCGGCCGGCGCGATCTCGGACGCCGATCTGCTGACCCTGCGCAAGCGCGGCAGCAAGATCCAGGGGCACCCGGCGCCGGTGCTGCCGTACGTCGAGGTCGCGACCGGATCGCTGGGGCAGGGGCTGCCGACGGCGGTCGGGATGGCGCTGGCCGGCAAGCGTCTGGGCGCGACCGCCGCGCGCTTCTGGGTGCTGCTGGGCGACAGCGAGATGGCCGAGGGGAGCGTCTACGAGGCGTTCGAGGCCGCGTCGTTTTATGGGCTGGCCAACATCACGGCGATCCTGGACATGAACCGCCTTGGCCAGAGCGGTCCCACGATGCTGGGCTGGGACGGCGAGGCCTACGCCGGCCGGGCCCGCGCCTTCGGCTGGGAGGCCGCGGTGATCGACGGGCACGATCCAGCCGCCATCGACGGCGCCTACGCGGCCGCCGCGCGGGCTGGCAAGCCGACGCTGATCGTGGCGCGCACCAAGAAGGGCGCGGGCGTGTCGTTCCTGGCCGATCACGAAGGCTGGCACGGCAAGGCGCTGTCGCTGGACGAGGAGAAGCGCGCGCTGGCGGAGCTGGGCGTCGGCGGAGGCGTCCCAGCGCAGGTCGTGAAGCCGCAAAAGCCTGCGCCGTTCAAGCCACGCCCGACGGACGCCGCCGGCAAGCTGGAGCTGCCGGCGTATCAGCCGGGAACCCAGGTGGCGACGCGCGCCGCTTTCGGCGACGCGCTGGCCGCCGTCGGCGCCGCGAACCCGCGCGTCGTCGCGCTGGACGGCGAGGTTTCGAACTCCACGTACACCGATCGGTTCGGCAAGGCGCATCCCGGACCGCTTCTTCCAGCTCTACATCGCCGAGCAGCAGATGGTCTCGGCGGCGGTCGGTTTGCAGCGTGCTCGGCTGGACGCCGTTCGCTGCCACCTTCGCGGCGTTCTTCACGCGCGCCTTCGACCAGATCCGGATGGCGGCAATCTCGGAGGCCACCTTGAACCTGGTCGGCTCGCACGCCGGCGTCTCGATCGGCGAGGACGGACCGTCGCAGATGGGGCTCGAGGACCTGGCCATGATGCGCGCCATCCACGGCAGCGTGGTGTTGTATCCGGCGTGCGCGAACGCCACCGCCAAGCTGACGGCCGAGATGGCCGGCCGCCGCGGCATCCAGTACCTGCGCACGACGCGCGAAAAGACGCCGGTCCTGTACCCGCCGGGCGAGCCGTTCCCGATCGGCGGCTCGAAGGTCTTGCGGCGCTCGGTCGGCGGACAAGGTGGCGATCGTCGCCGCGGGGATCACCGTCCCCGAGGCCCTGAAGGCGCACGAACAGCTGCGCGCGGCCGGAATCGCGGCCCGGGTCATCGATCTGTACTCGGTCAAGCCGGTCGATCGCGCGACCCTGCGCGAGGCGGCCCGCGAGTGCCCGGACGGCCTGGTGGTCGTCGAGGACCATCGCCCCGAGGGCGGGCTCGCCGACGCGGTCGCCGAGGCCTTCGAGGGGACGGCGGCACCGGCGATCCGCCGCCTGGCGGTCGCGGTGATGTCGGGATCGGCGACGCCCGACGAACAGCTGGCCGCCGCCGGCATCGACGCGGGCGCGATCGCCGCCGCCGCGCGGGGCCGCCGCCCAGGCTGGATCGGGAACGCGCTGATTTGGGCAGCGGCGGCAAAACCCGCTAGCACCTCAGCCGGGCGTCCGTCATGCTTCGCCGCGCAAAGGAGGTGGCTGCGTGCGGGAAGAGTCGGAGCCAACCTGTGAGCATTTGGCGACCATCGATCGCCACGTACACCCTCATAGCCGCGGCTGTGAGGAGTGCCTGAAAATGGGGGACTCGTGGGTCCACCTGCGGCTGTGCATGACGTGCGGCCACGTCGGGTGCTGCGACGATTCCAAGAACCGTCACGCCACCAAGCACTTCCACGCCCTCAAGCACCCAATCGTGAAATCGCTGGAGCCGGGCGAACGGTGGGGCTGGTGCTACGTCGACGAGCTCGGGTTCGATCCCCTCTGACATGGATCGCACAGCCCAGACGTTCCCGACGCTGACAGCCGCGCAGATCGAACGGATCGCGGCGATCGGTCGCCGGGCCAGCATCCCGGCCGGCGAAGTCCTGATCGAGGTCGGCGACCAGAACACGCGCTTCTTCGTGGTGCTGTCGGGCGGCCATCGACATCGTGCAGCCCGCCGGCACCGGCGAGATGCCAACCGGCAGCGAAAAGGTGATCGTCCGCCACGGGCCGGGGCAGTTCACCGGTGAGCTGAACATGCTGTCCGCTCGCCGCAGCCTGGTGCGTGCCCGCGCGTCCGAGCCCAGCGAGGTCATCGCCGTCGGATCGGGACGCCTTGCGCCGGCTGGTTCAGACCGATCCAGACCTCAGCGAGATCCTGATGCGGGCCTTCATCCTGCGGCGGGTGGCGCTGGTCCAGGGGGGCACCGACGCGCTGGTGCTGATCGGCTCGCGGCACTCGGGCGACACGATGCGGATCAAGGAGTTCTTGAGCCGCAACGGGCAGCCGTTCCGGTACCAGGACGTCGAGGCCGATCCGTCTGTCGAGGCGTTGCTCGATCGGTTCCACGTCGGCGTGAACGACGTCCCGATCGTCGTCTGCCAGGAGGGGCACGTCCTCAAGAATCCGTCGACGGGCGCGCTGGCGGCGGCGCTGGGGCTGGACGTCCAGCTCGATCCGGCGGTGGTGCGCGACGTGGTGATCGTCGGCGCCGGCCCGGCCGGGCTGGCGGCTGCCGTCTACGCCGCCTCCGAGGGGCTGGACGTGCTGGTCATCGAGGGGACCGCCCCCGGCGGCCAGGCCGGAACCAGCTCGCGCATCGAGAACTACCTCGGTTTTCCGACCGGGATTTCGGGCGAGGCGCTGGCCGGCCGGGCGCTGTCGCAGGCCGAGAAGTTCGGGGCCGAGGTCGCCATCGGGCGGACCGCCGTGCGCCTGGACTGCGACGCACGCCCCTATCGGCTGAAGCTGTCGGACGGCAGCGAGGTGCGCACGCGCGCCATCGTCATCGCCTCCGGGCGTCCAGTACCGCAAGCTGGACGTCCCGGCCCTGCAGAAGTTCGAGGGCGCCGGCGTCTACCACAGCGCCACCCACCTGGAAGGGCAGCTCTGCGACGGCGAAGACGTGGTCATCGTGGGCGGCGGCAACTCCGCCGGGCAGGCGGCCGTGTACCTGTCGCAGATCGCCAACCGCGTGCACATCCTGGTGCGCGGCCCCGGGCTGGCCGAGAGCATGTCGCGCTATCTGATTCAGCGCATCGAGTGCAGCACGAAGATCCAGCTGAGCACGCGCAGTCAGATTGTCGGCGCCGAAGGCAACGGTCGGCTGGAGCGCCTGACCTGGCGCCACGTCGACACCGGCGCGCTGACCACCCGCGACATCCCGAACCTGTTCGTCATGACCGGCGCCGATCCCAACACGGACTGGCTGGACGGCTGCCTGGCTGCTGGACGGCAAGCGCTTCGTGAAGACGGGCGCCGATCTGACGGCCGATGACCTGGCCGGCGCCGGATGGGCGCTGCCCCGCGCCCCCTATCTGATGGAGACCAGCATCCCCGGCGTGTTCTGCGTCGGCGACGCGCGCGCCAGCAGCGTCAAACGGGTGGCCTCGGCGGTGGGCGAGGGGTCGATCTGCGTCCAGCTGGTTCACCGAGCGCTGCAGGAGCTGTGGATGAGTTACTTCGATCGAGAACACCCGACGGTCCTGTCCGAGCCAGTCGGCCCGAATGACCACACCCGCGGACCGGCCAGCGCGGAAGTGACGCTGGTCGAGTACGGCGACTTCGCCTGTCCGTCGTGTCGCGCCGCGTACGGCGTCGTGCGCGACCTTCTGGTCGGTTACCCAGACGTGCGCTTCGTCTTCCGGGCGAACCCGCGCAGTCACCTGTTCCGCGACGCAGAGCCGGCGGCTGAAGCCGCCGAAATCGCCGCCGCCCACGGTAAGTTTTGGGAGATGCACGACCGGCTGTTCCAGGCGGAGGGGGGCCTGTCGCGACCCCGGCTGGTGGCGCTGGCGGGCGAGATCGGCCTCGACCCGGCGGAGTTCGAGCGCGACCTCGGCGACGGCGCCTACCGGGGCGCGGTGAAGGCCCAGGAAGTGTCGGGCTGGCACAGCCACGTCATCTCGACCCCGACGTTCTTCATCAACGGCATCCGCTTCGAGGATGCGCTGGACCGCTTGCCCGCCGCCGTCGCCGGCGCGCGCCGGCGGGCGGGGGCGCTGCACGCCGTCTTTCGCGACGGCCGCATCGAGAGCACCGACCGGCGCCGCCGGCAGCTGATCACCGTCGGCCCGCACCGGATCATCTCCGATCTGCCGGCCGACGAGGACGGCGAGGACGCGGGGCCGGGGCCGCACGATCTGTTGCTGGCTTCGCTGGGGGCCTGCACGGCGATGACCGTGCAGTGGTACGCCGAGAAGAATCACCTGGCGCTGGAGCACGTCGAGGTTCGGCTCAGCCAGGCCCGCACCGAAAAGGGGCACGTGTTCCGGCGATCGCTGATCCTGGTCGGCGATCTGAGCGAGAGCGATCGGGCCAAGCTGGAACACGCCGCGGACGCCTGCCCGGTGTCGCGCACCTTGACCGGCGGCATCACGATCGAGACGCGGACGGCGGTCGATCGGGTGGTCGACGAGGCCGGCCGCGAGAGCTTTCCGGCCAGCGATCCGCCGCCCTGGACCTCCGGGCGGTGATGAAGGCCCGCACGCTGGCCGTCTACTTGGGTCCCGTCGCAGCGGTGGTGGCGGCGGTCCTGTTCTTCCGCTCGTCACAGACTCTGCACCGGGGCCCGGAGATGGGCCCGCCTGCCCGCCTCCCGCCAGCCGCGCGTGCGGTCATCGCCACGAAGATGCGGCGGCACGCGCAGCAGCTGAGCACGCTCCTCATGAGCGTTCTGGTGCTGGACGACGAAGGCGTGGCCCGGATTGCGGGCGAGATCTTCGACGAGCCACAGCTGGCCCGGCCGGTCGCGGGCGACGAGTTGAACGGCTTGTTGCCGGACGGCTTTTTCCAGCTGCAGGAAGCCTTGCGCGTTCAGGCGCGTGAGGTGGTGGCCGTCGCTGCTCGCCACGACCGCGCGCGCCTGCCCGAATCATTCGCACAGCTCACGAAGACCTGCGTCGGCTGCCACGTGCTCTACCTCGAGGGCGAGCGCTAGAGCGCCGCTACTTGTCGGGGGTCATCGCCTCATGCATGAGGCGCATTCCCTCGGCCATCTTCTGCAGGCGGACGACGGTGGCGGGGTCGGTCGACGTGAAGGTGACGGTGACGCCCTTGTCGACGTTCTTGACGCTGACCTTGGTGCCCGGCCCGCCCATCATCATCGGGCCCATGCCGCCACCCATCATGCCGCCGCCCATCATGCCGCTGCCCGACATGCCGCCACCCATCATGTCGCAGTGGTGCATGCCGGCTTCGTGCGCGCCCGCCTCATGGTCGTGCGCGGCGGGGGCCGGCGTCGGCTTCGCCGCGGTCTCGGCGACGGCCAAGCTCGCGCCGGCCAGCAAGGCCACCAGAGCCGAACCAAACAAGATGCGTTTCATGGTCTCTCCTCGATTTGTGGGGACTGCGATTGCTACGACTTGGCCTGGGTTGCGATGATGTCGAAGGACACCGTGACGGTGTCCTTGATCCCGACGGTGCCGTTCGCGAACGAAAACGGTGTGATCGCGTAGTCGGTCTGGCGGATCTCGAACACGCCGATGGCGTGCAGCGCTTCGCCGTCCAGCGACACGCGCGCCGGGACGGTGATCGGGCGCTTGACCCCGTGCAGGTTCAACTCGCCGGCCAGGCGCACGTCGAACGTGCCGTCGCCCCGGCGCGATGAAGTCACGCTCTTGGTCTTGAACGTGATCTCGGGGAACTTGGCGGTGTCGAGCACGTCGTCGCGTAGGGTGGACTCGATCGCCTGGCGTGCCCCCAGCGTGTCTTCCCCGATGAGGACCATCGACTTCGGGCGGACCGTGAGCTGAAGCGAGCCCGACTTCTGATTGCGCGCGAAGCTCGCCTGTCCGCTGAAGTCGCGGATCTCGATCCGGTGATCGTGCGCGAACATCGTCGACAGCCCGCTGGTCTGCGTCTCGACGATGAACCGACTCCGCTTGGCGTCAATCTGATAGCTGCCGTGCGGGGCGCCTGGATCCGCGGCGCCCGCCGTTTCAGCCTGGGCGCCGGCCGCGCCGCTGCGCGCGCCCGCGGCAAGGGTGAGGCCCAGGATCAAGGCTCGCGTGGTGTTCGTCATGACGACCCTCATTGCAGGTCCGATGCCAGCAGATTGAGGCCGCCGCAAAGGTCCGGGAACGCAGTCGCTGCGTCGGCCCGCGCACCCGCTGCAGAATCTGCGGAGTCGCGTTCGGACGTGCGCGCGGCGTCGGGATGCGGCAGTGTGAGGGGATCGGATGACGCCAGCCGCGGCCGTGTTGTTCGTGTTCGTGACCCACGGCGCCGCGCGCGGCCCCGCCGACGACGTGGTGGCGGCCTGCTTGCGGGCGCTGCCCGCCGGCACGCGCCCGATCACGCGGACGGCGCCGGAAGCGCCAGCCGACGCCGCGCTGTTGGCCGACGCCGCGGCCGCCGGCGCCGTTGCGGCGGTGATCGTCGCGTGGCCCGCGGCCGACCTACCGATGGCCGAGGTGCGGGCGGTGGTCGGCCTGCCAACGCGCGCCCAGTGGGTGAGCCGCACGGTCGCCTTCGGGCCGGCCGACCAGGTTCCCGAGCGCGAGCGGGCGCTGGGCCTGGTGATCGCCTCGATTGTCGAAGAAGGCTTTCGCCGACAGCGCCGACCGGGGGCAGCCCAGCGGCCGGCAGACGCCGGGCGTCTCAGCGCCGGCCCGCGATTCGGCGCGCCGCGGTGGTCGAGAAAGCCGGCCCCCGTCCCCGGCGCGCCAGCCCCCGATGACGGCGACCGGCCGGCCTGGGCGATCGAGGCGGGCGTGACCGCCGCGTACGAGAGCGGCACGGACGCCGACGACATGATCGGGGGCACGCTGGCCGTTCGCCGGTTCGTGGCGCCCAATCTTGCCCTCCGGGTGGGGGCGGCGTTCCGCGTGAACCAGCGGGACACGCCGGATGTTTCGGGCCTTGGCCTCATCGGCGCATTGGGGGTGAGCTGGTCCAGCGCGCCGCTCGGTCCGGGCCGCCGCTTCAACGCCGGCGTCCGGGGCGATCTGCTACTCCAACACCAGGCGGTGCGGGTCTCCGGTTACCGCATGGCCAGCGGAGAGCGCAGCTTTTGGTCCCTGGGCGCCGACGTGCTTGGCGAAGTCGGCCTGCGGTTGGCACGGGGCACCATGCTCCTGGCTCGCGGCCGGTCTGGAAGAGATGTTCACGGAGGCCGAGGTGGTGGTGGGGGGCGCAAATGTCGCGACGCTGCGTCACAGCGCCGTCGTGCTGCAGGTCGGGGTTTTGTCCCGCTTCTGATGCCTGCTGCCGGGGCGGCCGCGGTACCCTGAAGAAGAGACCGCCCCAAACAGACGACCAAAATGGTTCTTCCTCGTTCCTCAGGTCCGGCTTTGACCGTCGTGGCAGGCTCCGGCGCCGGGCCCGCCGGGGGCGATCGCCGGTCCGTCCAGAGCGACGAGGCAATCTTGGCCGCGGTGCGCCGTGGCGACCCGGCCGTGGCGGCCGATTTTTACTGGCGAATCAAGCCGGTCGTCGAGCGCACGGTGCGACGGCTGTTCGGTAAGTCCGACTGCGACGGGGAAGATGTCGTTCAGATCGCGTTGGTGCAGATCATCGAATCCCTTCCCAGCTACCGGGGCGAGTGCCCGCTGGATGCCTGGGTGTCGGCGGTGTCCGCGAACGTCGTCTACAAGCACATCCGGCGCCGCCGTCTCGAACGGCGGATCTTCGAAAGCGCGCTGGAGGGGCCGGAGCCGGCCGCGCCGTCATCCAGCGGCGGCGTCCACCGGATGTTGGTGCGCGACGCCACCCGCCGGATCTCCGACCACCTGGTCGCGATGCGTCCCGACCGGTCGTGGACTTTCCTTCTGCACGACGTGTGCGGCTACTCGCTGGATGAGATCGCGCACATCTGCGGGGTCTCGGTGGCGGCCGCGCAGAGCCGTTTGGTTCGCGGACGCCGCGACCTGCACGAGCGGATCGGCGCCGATCCTTCGCTGGTCGACGTTTTGGAGCGGGGGGAGGCGTGAGCGAGGACCGCTACGCGGCGCGTGCCGCACGGTTGTTGCGGGAAGCGCGCAGTCGGATCGCGCCGCAGCGTACAGGCTCGCCCGAGCAGGCGATCGCCGCCCTGGGAGACACCATTCGGCGGGCGGCTGCCCGGCGGCGCCGGCGTCGCGCGCTGCTGGTGGGGGCGGGGACGGCGGGGTTGTGCGCGGTGGCGGCGGCCGCCGTGCTGGTCCTGCGGGTCGGCGGCTCGCTGCCCGCGCCGGTGACGAAGGTTGCATCGGCTGCTGCGCCGAGCGCGCGCGGTTTCGTCGTCGGACGGCCAGACGGGGCCACCCTGACCCGCCCGGGAGAATCGCCCCGCGCGCTCTCGAGCGGCGAGCGCTGGCGCGCCGGCGATCGGCTGCGGGCCGGCGCCGGCCCGGTGGAGCATCGGCGCGGGCGACGGCACCAGCCTGACCGTCGCGGCCAACTCCGAGCTGCATCTCCTCCGCGGCGACGCCGAGCGATGGCTGCGGTTGGTCTCGGGCGCCGTCTCGGTGCACGTCGCCAAATTGAACGCCGCGGAACGGTTCGTCGTCGTGACGCCGGACGCGGAGGTCGAAGTGCGTGGGACTCGCTTCAAGGTGGACCTCGTGCCGGCGGCGGCGGATTGTGGCGGCGGAACCCTCACCCGCGTCTCCGTCGAAGAGGGCGTCGTCGACGTGCGAGGGCCGAGCGGCGAGGCACGCGTTCCCGCCGGCGCGCAGTGGCCGCCCGGCTGTGACCGGCCCCAGGCGCCATCCGCGCGCGCGCCGCAGGGCCGGCCGCGCGCGACGGTGGCGCGCACGGCCGCGGTGCCGCCTCGCTCGTCCGAGGCGCCCTCATCCACGCTGGCGACGGAGAACGACCTCTTCGCCTCCGCGTTGCGCGCCGGACGCGAAGGGAACCGCCGCCAGGCCGTCGAGTTGCTGGACCTCCTGCTGAACCGATTCCCGCGTAGCCCGTTGCACGCCAGCGCCGCCGCCGCCCGCGAGCGGCTCATCTCGCCGGCTGCGGCGCCATGACCCGAGCCGCGGCGGTCGTCCTGCTGGCGGCCGTCGGGCTGAGCGCCTGCCGCGTCGTCACGCTCAGCTTCGGCCCACCGGACGCCGGGAGCGGGTGCGTGACGGATCAGGACTGCCCACTCGAGGGCTTGCACTGCGACCCCTCGTCGGGCCAATGCTTGGCGTGCGTCGACGACAGCCACTGCACCACGGCGTCGCGCGCGCACTGCGATGCTGGCCCTGCACAGGTGCGTGCAGTGCGGGGCCGATCAGGACTGCGGGGCGGCAGGCAGATGTATCGCCGCGACCCGCTCGTGCGTGCGCACCTGCGCGACGGGCGCCGACTGCGCCACCACCCCCGCCACCTTCTGCGAAGATGGCCTCTGCACCCAGTGCGACGACGACCACGCGTGCAGCGGCACGCATCTTTATTGCGATTCGCCCACGCGGCGATGCTCGAGCTGCCTCGGCGACGCGCAGTGCACCACGCCGGCCGCTCCCCACTGCGACAGAACCACCGGCCACTGCGTGGGCTGCCTGAGCACGGTGGATTGCAGCACCGGCTTCTGTGATCCGACCGACTGGACCTGCAAGACGCCGCCGCCCTGATTCGGGCTGATCAGGGCTGATCAGCCAGTCGGCAGCGTCAAAAGTGGCCCCCTGCCTGGTTGGGGGCCGGTGCGGGCACCTCCACTCCGATGTCCCGCAAAGCGATCCTGCGGACCGGCGCGCTCGCGCTCGCGCTGGCGGCGTCCCGCGTCCCTTCCAACCTCACTCTCACCCGAGGAGAATCATGACCCGAGCGTCCAACGTGAACGCGGGCGGGCGGAAGCTCGCCGTGGGGTTGGCCCTCTGCGGGCTCGTCGCCATGCTGGCGCAAGGCGGTTGCGCGGAGAGCATGCCGATCGATTTCACATCGCTCTCCGACGCCGGCGCCAGCGCATCCGGCGGTTCGGCAAGCGGCAGCGGCGGCGCCGAGGCGACCGGCGGAACGTTCGGCACCGGTGGAGGGACCAGTTCGGGAGGTAACCCCGGGACGGGCGGAGTTTCGTCGAGCGGCGGCGTCACGGGCACGGGCGGCGTGATCGCAACCGGCGGCGCCACTGGTACGGCCGGCGCGCGGGCGACGGGGGGAGCGACGGGCAGCGGCGGGTCGACAGGGGGCGGCGGGGCGACCGGCCCCGGCGGCGGCGGGTCGACAGGGGCAGGCGGCGCGGCCGCTCCGACGTTCACTCAAATCTACAAGACCATCCTCTCCGTTTCCTGTGCGGGGAGCCAGTGCCACAGCCCGGGAACACAGGGCCGGGTGAGCTTCGCGTCCCAGTCGTCGGCGTATTCGGCGCTCAAGAGCCGCGTGGTCGCGGGGAACGCATCCGGCTCCAGCTTCTACACGCTGGTGAACGGCGGCCGCATGCCGCCCGGCAACAAGCTGCCCGCCGCCCAGATTTCGCAGATCGCCGCCTGGATCAACGCCGGGGCGCTGAACAACTGACGGCGATTGGGCGGGGGACCGATAGGACGCGTCCAGCGCGCCAAGCTCAGGGGCGGGCGGTCGGCATCTGGCGGACGGCTGGCAGAAGGACGCTGCGGGGGAAGCGGGCCTGGAAGCGCTCCGCGGCCCGCCGTGCCTCGTCGGTGCGGCCCAGCCCCGCCAGTGCGCGCACGCGCAGCGCCTCGCGTTCTTCGACGAAGCGGCCGTCCTTGAAGCGGCGCGTGTCCTCGGCCAGCAGCGGCAGCGCCACGGCGTAGTCTTGCCGAGCGACCGCGGCGCGCGCCAGCCGCAAGAGGCGCAGCTCTTCTTGCGCGGCGTCCGGTCGCGAAGGGCGGGTTGGCCCCGTGTCGTGCGACGGCGGCGCCATCTCCGGCTCGGCGGCGCGGGCGCGGGTCTGAGGCGCCGATCTCGGCGCCGCCACGACGGACGGTGGCGGCCATGCTTCACGCCGATCCAGACGCACCCGCATCTCGTACGCGGCCGCGCCGACCGCCCCGGCCGCCACGAAGACGACCCCCGCGGCGACGGCCCAACGCAAGGGCCTCGGGCGAGGCCGGGCCGCGACCAGCGGCGGTCCCGCGGTGATGGCCGCGCGGGCGCGGGCCATCACGCGCGCGCGGACGGCCGCGGGAACCGGCAAGAGGTCGCGCTCGCGGTCCAGCAGCGACTGAATGTCGGGCGACGAATCGCCGGCCGAAGCGCTCATCGCCCGTCGGCCTCTCTCATGATGCGCCTCACCGCCACCTGCAGCTCGCGCCGCGCCTTGCGCAGCCGCGAGTACGCCGTGAACAGCGGAATCGACAACACGCGCGCCACGTCGCCAACGGGAACCTCGTCGATGTCGTGCATCACCAGCACCGCCCGACGCGGCAGCGGGATTCTTTCCAGCGCCGCCAGCATCAGCGCAGCGGGCTTGCTTTGCCTGAAGGGCATCGTCGGGGTGCGGCTCGAGGTTGTCGACCTCGACGACCCCCAGCGTCACCTCCCTCCAGCGCTTGCGGCGGTTTGCCGCGGCGATGCGAAACGCGATGCCGAACAGGTACGGCCGCAGCGGCCGGGTGGCGTCGTAGTCTGGCCACGAGCTCCGGAGCGCCAGGAACACCTCCTGCGCCAGGTCTTCGACCTCCGCGGGCGCCGTGCCGAGCCGCCGCAACGTCCGAAAGACGTAGTCGAGCTCGCGCTGGAAGGCAATCAGGCAAGTCTCGTCCGCGCTCACCCGGGGCGAGGCGCTCGGGACCAATCGGAGGTGACTCACTAACACCACCTTAACTTGTCGAGCCAGGGTGCGGCTTGTCAGAAAAGGTACATGCCGCGGCGCGATGCGGCCAGCGCCCTACGAAGCGCCGCGTCGAGGCCGTTGTCCGTACCCGGCGAACCTCTCTGCGACGCGCGCCATCTCGGCCGCCGGCAGGATCGCCGGCGATCCCGTCGCGCGGGCCACGACGTATTGCAGCGCGAGCAGCTCGATTTCCTCGGCCAGGAGGCGCGCCGCCCGCAGATCGGCGCCCAGGACGACGACGCCGTGGTTGGCGAGCAGACAGGCGCGCCGCCCGTCCAGCGCCGCCAGCGCGTTCTTGGACAGCGCATCGGTGCCGTAGGTGGCGTAGCGGGCGCACCGCAGCTCGGCCCCACCGGTCTTCGCGATCATGTAGTGAAAGGCCGGGATCGCGCGGCGGAGGCTGGAAAGCGCCGTCGCGAACGGCGAGTGCGTGTGGACGACCGCTGCCACCTCGGGCCGGCGGACATAGATGTCCCGGTGCAGGCGCCACTCGCTGGAAGGGAGCAATTTCCCGCGGACGCGTCCGTCGGTCGCCACGGTGACCATGTCGCCGGCCGCCAGCGCGTCGCAGGCGATCCCGGTGGGCGTCACGACGAACCCGCCCGGCACGCGCGACGAAACGTTGCCGGACGTGCCGGTGTAAAGGCGCCGCTCGACCAGCCAGCCGACGGTTTCGAGGATCTCGCGCCGCGCCCGTGCCGCGGTCATGCGCGGCCGGCCCGCGCCGCCTCGCTGGGGAACAGGGCCGCCAACCCCTGGCGACTGGCGGTGGCGACACCGCGTTCGGTGATGAGGCCGGTGACCAGGCGAGCGGGGGTCAGATCGAAGGCTGGATTGCCGGCCGCCGCGCCCGCCGGCGTCAGCGTCACGGCCGCGACGCTGCCCGAGGCGGTCCGACCGGAGATGGCCGTCACCTCGGCGGGCGAGCGCTCTTCGATCTCGATCGCCCGGCCGTCGTCGATCGTCCAGTCGATCGACGATGAAGGGGCCGCGACGTAGAACGGCACCCCGCAGTCCTTCGCGGCCAGCGCTTTCAAGTAGGTGCCTATCTTGTTGACGACGTCGCCGGCGGCCGTGGTGCGATCCGTGCCGACCACCACCAGGTCGACCTGGCCTCGCTGCATGAGGTGCCCGCCGGCGTTGTCGACGATGACCGTGAACGGAACGCCATGCTGGTCCAGCTCCCAGGCGGTCAGCGCCGCACCCTGGTTGCGGGGTCGGGTCTCATCGACCCAGACGTGCACGGGCAGACCGGCGTCGTGCGCGGCGTAGACGCCGGCCAGGGCCGTCCCGCGATCGACGGTGGCCAGCCAGCCGGCGTTGCAGTGGGTCAACACGTTCAGCCGCGCGCCGCCCGGGCGCCGCGCCGCGATCTGCCGGAGCAGCGCCAGCGTGTGCTCGCCGATCGCGTTGTTCACCGCCACGTCGGCGTCCGCGATCCGATCGGCCGCGGCACGGGCTGCAACGGCGCGATCGGCGGCCGGCAGCGGGCGCAGGCGCGCGGTCACGGTGTCCAGCGCCCATCGCAGGTTGACGGCGGTCGGGCGGGTGGCCAGGAGCGTTCGCGCCGCCGCGTCCAACGCCGCATCCGAAGCGTCCGTGCGCAGCGCCAGCCAGACACCGTACGCCGCCGCGGCCCCGATGAGCGGCGCGCCACGGACCTGCATGGTGCGGATGGCCTGGGCCGCATCGTCCAGCGTCCTCAACGGCCGGATGACCAGGTCGTGGGGCAGGGCGGTCTGATCGATGATTTCGACCGATTCGCCAGCCGCCCAGATCGTCCGCATCGGTCTGCCCCTGACGTTCATGTAGGCTGTTGCCTCTTATCATGCCGGGCAGGAGGTTCCGATGGGCGATTCGTTCGACGGACGTGTTGTGGTCGTGACCGGGGCGGCCGGCGGTTTGGGGCCGGCGGTGGTCGCGGCTTTGAAGGCGCGCGGGGCCACCTGCCTCACGCCCTCGCGGAAGGAGCTGGACCTGACCGACGAGGCCGCCGTCGCCCGGTACTACGGCGGGCTGACTGGCCTGTGGGCTTCGATCCACGTGGCCGGCGGATTCGCGATGGCGCCGCTCGCGTCCACCACGCTTGCGGCGTTCGAGGGCCAGTGGCGGCTCAATGCCGTGACGGCCTTCCTGGCCGGCCGCGAGGCCGCGCGACGAATGGCCCAAGCGGGCGGGGGCGGCCGAATCGTGAACGTCGGGTCCCGCGTGGTGCTCGAGCCGCCCGCCCAGAAGCTCGCCTACGCGGCCGCGAAGGCAGCGGTGGCCGCGATGACCCGGTCCATGGCCGCCGAGCTGCAGCCAGCCGGGATTCTCGTCAACGCCGTCTTGCCGGACACGATCGACACCCCCGCCAACCGCGCCGCCATGCCGGGCGCGGATTATTCCCGGTGGACGCCGCCGCAGGCCATCGGCGAAACCATCGCCTGGCTCGCCTCGGCCACCAACACCACCGTGACCGGCGCGTTGATCCCGGTCTGACCGACTACATGAAGCCGGCGGCGCTGACCGGCTGCAAGCGGTTCGTCGTCGTGCCGTCGCCGAGCTGGTTGACGACGTTTTCCCCCCAGCAGGAAACCTGGCCGGTCGTGGACCGCGCGCACGAGTGAACGGACCCGACGGCGATCGCCAGAATGTCGGTGAGGGTGGTCACCCGCACGGGCGTCGCCGAGCTGACGTTCGTCGCGTCTCCCAGTTGCCCGAAGGCGTTGCCGCCCCAGCACCAGACGGTGCCGCTGTCGCGCAGCAGACAGGCGTGATCCCGGCCGACGGCGAGCTGGAGCACGTCCGAGAAGCCGGCCAGATCGGTGGGGCGGGTGGCGTCGACCGTGGTGCCGTCCCCAATCTGGCCGTTCCCGTTGCCGCCCCAACAAGAGACTTTCCCGGTCGCGTGGCGGGCGCAGGAGGAGAACCGGCCGACCGCCAGCTCGACGACGTCGGTGCCGAGGCCGGTCACGGTGGCTGGCGCGGATCGCGCGGTCTTGGTCCCGTCGCCCAGCTGGCCTTGCGTGTTGTCGCCCCAGCAGGCGACGGTCCGGTCGGTCTTGCGAACGCAGCTGTACTGCTCGCCGGCGCCGACGTCCGCGACGTCCGACAGATCCGGCACCTCGGCCGGCGAGAGCAGGCAGGGGATCTTGCTGCTTGAGCTCTGCGTACACGTCGTCGTCACCTTCGACGCGAGCTGCCCCAGTTGACCGCTGGCGTTGCTCCCCCAACAGGAAACCGTCCCCTCCGCGTGCCGCACACAGGTGTGGTTCGCGCCGCCGGTGATCTGCACGCAATCGGTGATTCCGGGGACCTGCACGGGCGTGGTCGAGGTCGCGGAGGCGGCGCCGGTTCCAAGCTCGCCCTCGATGTTGCGCCCCCAGCACCAGGCGGTCCCGTCGTGGCGGCAGGCGCAGGTGGTGAATTGCCCCATCCCGAGGGACGCCAAGTTCGACAGGTCGCCGACCCCCGTCACGGGGTGGCGCGAGCTGGCGTTGCGTTGCGTGCCGTCGCCGATCTGGCCATCGCCGTTTTGTCCCCAGCAATAAAGGACACCGCTTTCGTTGGCGCACGAATGCCATCCGTTGGCCCACAACACGCGTCCACCGATGGGCGTGAACGGCGACGGCTCCGGTCGCGGCGGCGGCGCACCCGTCCACGACGACAGCGCGTACCCGGGGACGACCGTCGAGCCGCAGGCGCCGGTGTGGCACGTCATCGGCTGGGCCGTCGAATCGCACGCCACGCCGACGCACTCGGCGAACAAGTTCAGCGCCAGCATCTTCGGAGCGCCGCCGACGAACTCTGTGTCGGCCTGCTGTTGGACGACGGTCGCGCCGCGGAGCTTGGCGGTCGCCGAGACGGTCACGGTCCACAGATCGCCGCCCGGCACCAGTCCCAAGGTCAGCGGGAAGGGCGGCGCGCCGGGGTTTTGGAGGGGCACGTCGACCGTCTGGGTCTGCGACCCGGTGACGGAGATGACGACCTCGTCGATGTCGCCGGCCGTCAGGTTGGTGTCGACGACCACGACGATTTCACTGGGCGCGCCGCCGTGGCAGCCGGCCAGGCTGACCGCCGCGGCGCAGGCGATCGATATTCTCAGGCGCGGGGTCGGTACGGCCATCACTGCACGTGGATGATCCCGGGGGATACGCTGCCCGAGAACGCCGGCGCAGGTTCGCGCGATTCGAGCAACACGGCCGCGGTGACCGCGCCCGCGGCAACCGCCGCCACGGCGGTCCAGAGCCACGGCGAGCGCCACGATGATCGGTGGGTGGGCGGCGAGCCCGCCCCCAGGGGCACCACGGACCCGTCCGACGGTGTGGGCGCCGGCGGCGGCGCCAGAACGGCCAGCAGCGAAAGGTCGTGGGTCTCGCGTTCGGCGAGGGAGATGGTCACCCGCGCCCGGTCGTTCCCGTCGCGCGTCACGACGATGGTGTGCGGGCCCGGGTCGACCAGCACGGCGCCAGCCAGCGCGGCGCGACTCAGCGGAACGCCGTCCAGCCGGACGACGTCCATGTCGGCGAGCCCGGTCGTGCGCACGCGGACCCGGGGGATGCGCGGCTGCAACGCCTTCAAGACGGCCAGGGCCGCGGCGCGGAACGGGGCCGCGTCCGGTGAGGTGTCGTCTGCGACGGCCCGATAATTCTGCACGGCCTCCACCAGGCGACCGGTTCTGGCCTGCGCGCCGGCGAGATTGATGAGGATGACCGGCCGCGCCGACAGGGACTGGGCCGCCTCGAACCGGGCGCGGGCCGGTTCCCAATCACCGTGGCGGGCCGCCTCCACGGCTTCATTGAAAAGTTGCTCCGCTGGATCGCCGCCCGCGTCGGCGTGCGCCGGGCCGGCGCCGAGGCGCGCCGCCAGCACCACGAACGCGAGCCACCCGACGAGGCGGCGGTCGAGTGTCCCCGTCGTCAGCGCCATTGGGTGAACAACGGCACCGGCATGGTACCGGAATCGATCGTCGTCGGAACCAACGGTCGGCCGTGCGCGCCGCGCCGCGACTCGCGCCGGGCCTCTCGCTTTCGCTTGGCTGCCGTTGGCCTGGGCGCGCCGTCAGGTGGCGGCGGCGGGCCTTCCATGACTCCTTCGGCGACCCCTTCGGCGACCGGCGGCGGAATCTCGGCGGGCGGAGCCGTCGCGGGCGGTCCGAGCTCACGAGGAACGGTCGCGACGCCAGCATCCAGCCCCCCGACCGCCGGCGCGGGCGTGGGCGCGGCAGCTGCCAGCCGCGCCGGCCTGGTCAGACGGGCCGCGGCGAAGGCCATCAGGCCCCCGGCGACAGCGGCCGCCGCGATCGGCAGCCACTTCCCGCGCTTGCGTGGCGGCGGGGGCCGCTCGACGGTCGTCAGGACCAGGTCGGCGGCCGGCGGCGCGGGGGTCGCTTCGCGCGCCAGGACCGCTTCACCGCGGCGCAGCTGTTCGCTCAGCACGGCGCGGTGGCGATCGCGCGCCGCCGCGAAGTGCTGGTCCATGTAGTCGGCGATCGTCATCAATCCTTCGGTCGCCAGCAGACTGACGAGGATGTTCTCGAGCCGAGCTGCCACGTCCAGCGCCGTCGCGGGTCGGTCGGCCGCGTTCTTGGAGAGCATCGCCAGGAGAAGCTCCGCCAGCGCGTCCGGCACCTGTGGCCGGACCACGCGGATGTCCGGCGCCGGCTCGCTCAGGATCCGGCGCGTCCCTTCGAAGCCCGCCTTGTTGGAGTAGAGACGCTGCCCGCTCAAGAGCTCGTAGAGGGTCACGCCCAGCGAAAACAGATCCGATCGCCGGTCGGGCTCCTCGAACCGGAGTTGCTCCGGCGACAGGTACCCCATGTTCCCCTTCAGCACGCCCGCGTTGGTCTGGTTCGCGTTCCCCAGCGCCTTGGCGATGCCGAAGTCGGTCACGCGCACGGATCCGTCGAACCCGATGAGCACGTTCTGCGGCGAGACGTCGCGGTGCACCAGGTTCAGCGACGAGCCGTCCTCGGCGCGAACTTCGTGTGCCGCGTGAAGACCGGTCGCGGCGTCCTCGCAGATCCGGACGGCGACCTGCAGCGGGATCGCACGCCGCGCGCGACGCGCCTGCCGGAACAACCGCGAGAGCGACACGCCCTCCACGTAGTCCATGATGAGGTAGGGCCCATCGGCGTCTTCGCCGACGTCGGAGACGCTGACCACGTTCGGGTGCCGGACCAAACCGGCCAGCCGGGCCTCGTCCATGAACATCGTTCGGAAGACGGGATCGCTCCGGAGCTGCGCGTGCAGGCGCTTGCGCGCCGCCCATCGGACGAATCGCCCCTCGCGCCGGCAACAGAGCTCGACATAACCCATCCCCCCCTGCGCGATCGCCGCGACGAAGGTGTAGGACGGCCGGGCGGTCGTGGTTTCGACCTCCACAGGATCTCTTATCGGGTGGTTCGCCCGTCTCTGAACGATGACATCGTGCATCGAGCGGGCCAGGGACCTCGTTGCTGTTAATAGCAGTAATTGCGCCAACTGTTTTGTGGTCGGTAAATGCGCGATAACGGCCGATGTCCGGCGCCAATGTCGTGAACGGAGCCGGTGATTGTTGTCTGGGCGACGTCACCGTGTTGCCTACCGGTCAACACACGGTGACCCTCGTCATCAGATGTCGTGGCTGATCCTCGATGTCGGCACGGCGCCGCGCGTGTGAGCCGATCGCGCCCTCCGCCCGAGGAGGACTGAGCCCGGCCTGCGGCGTCTCCGGGTTCGACGCTGACAACCAGGGCTATAGCAGCTCGCTCATCACGGAGGTCGTCGCCTGCGTGACGAACGCGCGCACGTGCGACTCGTCCTGCCCGAACATGAGCAACCTGCAGACGGCCTTCGCGTCGGCCAAGCCCCAGGTCGTTCTGATGCATTGGGGAACGCCGCCTTGATCGCCAATCAGGTCGTTCAGGATCATTGACGTCGATGTCGATGAAAAGGCGCTGCGTTGCGGCGGGTTCGTGTTTCGGGAATTCTAAAATTTGTTAACGTTGTTCTCTTGAGAGGCAGAATGAGACATGCGTGATTTCGCCTGGCGGTCGGGACGAGCTGACGTCGAGCTTCCCGTCGAGGTGGCCACGGAAATGGGCGCCTTCAGGGCCGCCTGCAAAAACATCGGGACCGGCGGCGTCTTCGTGGCGACCGACCCGTTGCCCGAGGTGCCGCTGCCGCAAATCGGAACGCGGCTGGCGATCAAGTTGCAGTTGCCCTCGCAGGAGCGCCCGATCTCCGTCGGCGCCGAAGTTCGCTGGACACGGTCCGGCGAATCGACGTCGACGGATCCACGGTCGCCCGGCATGGGGCTGCGGTTCGTCGACCTGCCGGTCGGGGCGCTGATCGCCATCCACGAGCTGTTGCTGGCGCACGAGTGATCACGGGCGCCGCTGCCTTCGGGGCGACGGCGCGACCATCGGCCCGACGTTACTGGCCGGCGGGCGAAAGCTGGAACGGGTAGGTGACGCTGGCCAGACCGCCAGCCTGCGGCGCCGGAAACTCCCAGCGGCGGACCGCCGCCACCACGCAGGATTCCACGGCCACGTTCCCCAGCGTCGAGGTGGCGAGCAGCGCGGCGAGCACGCGGCCGGTCGGCGCAATCGTGAATTGAACGACCAGGCGGCCCGACAGGGAGGGGTGCGCCGCCAGCGCGTGGTCGTAGCAATAGCGCACCTCATTGAGGTGGCGTCGCACCGTCCGCCGGATGATCTCCCGGTCCAGCGATCCACTGACCGATCCCTTGCCGATCAGGATGTCCGGCCCATGCGGCGGTCGCGGTGCCAGCGCCCCGGCCGTCGCGCCGTATCGCGGGCTGCCGTCGCCGAAGCGGCCGTGCGTTCCCATGATGCCGTCGCCAACCCCAATCATCCGTTCGCCGGTGCCCGCGGCGTCCGCCCCGGTTCCCAGCCTGCCCAGCCGCCCCTCGATGCCGTAAGCGTCGGCGATGGCGACGCCTTCCAGATGACCGAGCGCCTCTTGCACGTCCGACCCCATCGCCGGCCCGGCCTTCAGTACGTCGGCGAGCGCCGCGGACCGGCGGCCTTCGAGGAGCGACAGCAGAACGGAAGAACGGATCTTCGAGGCCGCTGCCTGCGCGTCGATCTTCGCGGGGCCAGCCAGTGCGCGGCGCGTATCCCGGTGGGGCGCCCGGGAGGCGCCCGCCTGTCCCGACGGTCCGGCTGCTGCCCGACTGCCGCCCGGCTGCGTGGGCCGTGACGCCCGCGCCCGATCGACGGCCGGCGCCGCCACATCCAGAGGGATCACGACCGTTCGGTCCAGCCGGCGATCGGCACCGAAGACGTCCAGCGACAGCGCCCGCGGATCCGCGGGGACCAACCGCATGACGCCCATCAGGACCGCCAGCGCCAGTGCCACGCCGGCGGGGTAGCGCAAGCCCGCCCGCCATCCGGCCGGAAGCCAGGGACGTGGAAGGGCCCGCGGCAGGTCGGTCGCCTGCAGATCGAAGATCACCTCGCCGCAGGCAATCCGCAGGCGCGCGTCCGGCGGCAGCTCCAGCGGCGTCTCGGGACGCCCGGCGTCGGGCCGCAACAGCAACCGCTGGTGGGCCGTCCAGAGCTGGGCGCTCATCGCCGGGCTCAAATTGACGACGAACCCGGCAGGCGTGCGTTCGACCAGTGGATGGGGGGCCTGGTCCTCGGCAGCGGCCAGCCAGGCGGGGTTGACCGGAGCGTCCGTCCCACGCGCGGCCCCGATCGTGAAACGGCCCGGGCGATCCGAACGCAGCAGGCGCGTGGCCAGAGTGATCTGCCGAAATCGAGCCGCGACCAGCAGGGCGGCGGCGGTCAGGCAGATCGTCGCCGGGCCGGTCGGTTCATGTTCGACCGTGACGTCGACTGGCCGGACGGGCAAGCGGGGCGCGCCGGGAACATGACCGCCGGGGATCGGCGCGCCGCGAGGATCGACGTGTTGCATGGGAGGCTCCTTTGCCGAAGAGACAAGCCATCCCACCCTCGAGTTCCGAGGGAACTTTCGCGTCTGGCGGCTGTCGCGCGCGCCGAACAGACGGGAGGTCCACGCTGCTGGTGTTCAAGGAACCGGCAGGACGCGGACCAGGCCGCCCACCGGATCGCTGACGTAGGCCAGCGCGCCATCGGGCGACAGCGCGATGTTCCCGGCGTCGGTCGCCGGGTACGCGGCCAACACCTGGCCGGTGAGCAGCGAGACGAACTGGATGGAGCCGATGCCGACGACGCCGGCGACCTCGCCGTCCGGCGTGATGGCGACGTTGTGGAAGTCGGTGCCGGGGACGTCCTGTTGAAGCTGCAGCGGCGTGACGGTGCCGGTGTCGAGGTCGACGACGTCCAGCGTGTTCTCGGCCACCACGGCCGTCGTCCCGTCCGGGGTGATTGCGACGCCGGCCGCGGGCGCAGACAGCATGAGGTTGGTGAGGGACACGCCGAAGTTCACGCGATAGAGGCGGTTGTCGAGCTCCATGGTGACCAGCGCGAAGGAGCCCGAAGGGCTGATCGCCAGGCCATACGGGTCGCTGGTGTCGTGAAAGTCGGTGAACGTGAACTGCGGGTTGTCGAGGTCGGGGGTGAACGTGGTGAGGCCCATCGCCGCGCAGTCGCCGCTGAGATCGGGCATCGCCGCCGCGCCGCTCGGAAAATAGGCGACGTCGGTCAGGGTCGTGGCGACGCAAGGGTCTTCGACGCCACCTTCCAAGGTGTTGTGAACCAGGTCGATGAGCGCCACGCCGTTCACGCCATCGGCGGCGTTGCTGCTCAGGGTCACCAGCGCGTGAAGATCGTCGGGCGAGATCGCCAGGCCCACGGGGCGGCTGTGGACGTGGGTCGCGATTCCGGCCGACATATGCGTGGTCAGGTCGATGAGGTCGATGTCGCCGTCGTTGACGTCACTGGCGACCAGAAGCTCGGTGCCGTCCGCCGTCGCGGCGAGGCCGTGCGCCCCGACGACGTGGTACGGGATCGAGAACCACTGCGGCGCTTCACTTGCGATCGTGTACGCGGCGCCGTTCTCGGCGCTGACACGCCAGTAATAAACGACACCAGGCAGCAACACACCCGCGGGGATGGTCACACCGACCGCCGTGCCGTCGAGGACGCTCTGGTACGCGTCGGCGGTGCCGAACGCCGTCGTGGTGGCAATCTCGACCGCGTAAGCCGTCGCGCCGGCCGCCGGCTGCCAGGTGAGGGTGGGGGTCAACGGCTGTGATGACGAGCCCTGGACGGGAGAGAGCAGCGAGAACGCGGCGGGCGCGCCGCCCGTGGCGACGCTGCCGCCGCTGCCGACGATGGCGCCGGTGCCTCCGCTCCCGACTTGGCCGCCGGTGCCAGGCAACGTCCCGCCGGTGCCGGTGCCCATGGCGCTCCCGGTCCCGTTCAAGTGTCTCAATCCCCCGCCGCAGCCCGCGCCCGCCACGACCAGCGCCCCCAGAGCGATCCACCACGCCTGTTTCATCGTGGGCCTACCCGTCGGCGGGTGTGGCCGCGGCCTGAAGCGGGCCGCGGGGCGAGGTGACGGACGCGGCTGCTACATGCAGCGGCCGGCGCTCACGCCGGCGTCGAGGACGACGGTCTTGCACATGTGCCCGGGCGCGCACTCGGCGTTGGAGGTGCAGGTGACAGTGCAGGCGCTGTTCAGGCAGGCCTGCGGCGCGCAGTCGACCGCCGGCCCGGCCACGCAGCGACCGGCGCCGTCGCACGTCGATGCGCCAACCAGACTGGCCATCTTGCCCGGCTTGCAGGCGGCGGACGCGCAGGTCGTTCCCGCCGGGTACTTGGTGCAATGGCCGGCGCCGTCGCACATTCCGGTCGTCCCGCAGCTGGTGCTCCCCATGTCCTTGCAAAGACCATTCGGGTCGGCGAGGCCCGCCGGCGAGGGCGCGCAGGTGCCGGCCTTCCCGGCGACGTTGCAGGCGTTGCAGGCGCCACAGGATGCGCTCTGGCAGCACACGTGGTCGGTGCAGGCGCCGCTGAAGCAATCGCCGCTGGTCGTGCACGCCGCCCCGAGCGGCTTGCGGTCGCTGCAGGTCCCCGACTGGCAAGCGTACCCGGCGGCGCAGTCCGACATCGGCCGCTGCAACGCTCAACCGTCGACGGACGGCGGCGCGGGCGGCGCAGGGGGCGCGCCGGACGGTTCGGTCGCCGACGCGGGCAGCCTCGACGGCGGAATGGCCGGCAGCGGTCAGGGTGGCGCGGCGGGCGCGGGTATGGGCACGGGCGGGCAGGGCGGCGACACAGGGATGCGGGCCGACGGCGGTGGAACGACCGGCGCCGGCGGCGGCTCCACGGACGGACCGGACGGACCGCGCGACGGCACCGCCGACGGCGCGAATCCCGGCGGCTACATCGCCGGCGGCGGTTGCGACTGCTCGACCACCGGCGATTCGACCCCGCTTCGCCTGCTGGCCTGGGCCGTGGTGGGTGCCCTCGGCTGGGCCCGCCGCCGCCGTTCGCGCCGGCGCTAGCGCCTTGTCGAGGACCAGCGCCGAGCACTAGCGTAAGGCCAGCGTCGAGGCGCGCCAGGCGGGCGAGCTCCAGCGCTTGAAGGCGATCAGCTTGCCGGCGTTGCTGGCCCATTTGTCGATGGACAGCGTCGCCGCGTCCAGCACCTGGAACCGGCGGTTGGTCTTTCCGTCGAGGTGCGCTTCGCGCACGACCAGCAGCTTGGCGCCGTCGGGCGAGATGCCGGCGGTCTCGACGTAGCCGGCGCTCGCGTCCGGGTCGGCCGCCGCCGGTGTCAGCGTGTCGACGGCCCACGTGGCGCGGTCCGGCGCGCGCCGCAGCACCCACAGCTCCGTCCAGGCCGGCAGGGGCTGAACGGCGATCGTCGCGACGTTTCCGGCGGCGGCCCACCGCAGCGCACTCTGCCAGACCACGCCATACGTGCACCGCTCGCCGACCACCGCGTGCTTGCCGCCTCCGTCCACGACGCGCAGGCAGGTCTCGCCGGGCGCCCGCGGCGCCACCGCGATGGTGACGCCTCCGGCCTGGAACGGCTTGGGCGGCGCCTCGCCTGCCCAGCGCGAGGCGGCCACGCGGACGGCGACCTCGTCGTAAAGCCCGCTGTCTTCGGGCGCCAGCACGTCGCGGTCGGCCAGCGCCAGCTCCCGGACGGCCATCCCCTCGGCGCGCGCGGCCGCGTCCAGCTGCTCCTGGCGCGCCTCATCGAAGGCGCGCCAGGCGAAGGCCTCGGCGCGCCGCAGCCGCACGCGCCCCACCACGGCCGGTGAGATCGCTCTTTCGGCAAGGAAGTCGATGGAGGTCAGAGCCTGGAGACGCCGATCGTTGAACGCGCGCGCGAGCGCGGGCGACGCGGTGGGATCGGCGCAGCGGTCGACGGAGAGGGCCAGCGCCGCCCGCGCCCGTTCGAGGGGTGGCGCGCCCGACGTCGCCAGAACGCGCTCCCAGGCCTCGCCGTCGTAGCAGACCCGCGTCCGCCCCTTCGGGATCTCTGGCTCGACGACGTTGAACTTGACCCCGTAGCTGGCCGCCACCTCCAGGTGCGCCGCGAGCATCGCATCTCTGGCGTCCAGCCGACGCGCGGAAGCCCGACGGGCCAGACGATCCGCCATGGTGCCGATCGCAGCCAGCAGCTCGCTCTGGTCGGTGCCTGCCGGGGCGGTGCGCAGGGCCAGCGCCGCGTAGCCGATCCCCAGCGACTCGTATCCCACGGCGTCGCGCAGGAACCGCACGACCGCCGTCAGCTCGCCCGTCGCGGCGGCTTCCAGCGGGTAGACGCGGACCTGCGACGGACGCAGGTAACCGGGGCGCTCGTGGCGGTGGTCGTACACCCGCAGGAACCCCGCCGCTTCGCCGCGCACCTCCAGCCAGTCCCCGCGCGCCAGCGTCGCCTGCGCGGGAGCGTCGTCGCGCGGCGCGTTGCGCAGCACCGCCGGATCTTCGGCCACCAGCGCCACCAGCAAGACGGCCGCCCCGGTCATCACTCCGCCTCCGCGTTGTCGTTGGCGCTGCGGTTCGTGGCTGGCGCGCTGGTGTTCGCCGCGACGGGCGCGCGCGGTTGCGCCTGGGCCTGCATGCCCAGAAGGCCTCCGGCGAAGAAGCCGCCGGCCGACGGCGGCGCGACGATGACCTGGATCTTGTCGGAAAGCTTGTCAGCCAGCGTCTTCTGGATCAGCAGCGGGTTCTGGGCGATCAGCGCCGAGTCGCGCGCCATCTGCGCGGCGTTGGCCTTGCCGGTGGCCTCGATGCGGTAGGCGTCCGCGTCGGCGAGCTTCCGGCGCGCGTCAGCCTCGGCGGCGGTCTCGATCTTGCGCGCTTCGGCGTCGCCCTCGGCGTCTTTCATGCGCTGCACCTTGCGGGCCTCGGCCTCGAGGCGCCGCTGCTCGATCTCCTTTTCCTTCAGCGGCAGCACGTGCTTCATCGCCTCCTCGCGCGCCTTCGCCGCAATGATCTCCTCCGAGGCGGATGCCTCCGCGGCCTTCTCGCGCTGGACCTTGGCGGCGTCGGCGTCCAGCTCGGATTCCTTCACCCGCTTCTCTTTCAGCTGCAGCGTGTAGCGCATCTTCTCGGTGGCCAGCTCTTCGGACAGCATCCCTTCCAGGCCCTTGCGGTACTGCTCGGGCAGGTCGACGTGCCCCAGGTACAGCGAGCGCACCGTGATGCCGTCGGGCGCCAGGATGCCGCGCAGCTCGCCCTGGATGTCGTCCTGGATATCGACGCGCTTGTCCGTGAAGATCTCCCGCACGGTGTGCCGCGCCAGCGCGCGGTGCAGGACCCCTTCGACGACCGGCTCGATGAGGTCGTGCCCCACGTTCACCGGCAGACGCTTGGCGACCTCGCCGACTCGACTGGGGTCGATGGCGTAGCGGACCGTCACTGCCACACCCACCGAGAGCCCCTCGACGGTCTGGAAGGGCGCGGGACCGTCGGCGCTGGCGCTGTTCTGCGGGCGGTAGACCTGGTCGCGCAGCGGATAGCGGCGCAGCTCGTGGACCAGCGGCACGATCAGCGCCGGTCCTTCGGGGATGACGCTCAGTCCTCCCGTGAGGCGGTTGAGGCGCACGCCGACCTCGCCGGCCGGCACCACCTGCAGGGGTGGCCGCAGGACCATGATCAGGACGGCGCTGGCGATGAAGGCGGCGGCCAGGTACCGGCGGTGGCGCGGGCTGCCGAAGGTCTCGATGCAGCCCAGCGCCACGGCGGCGCCGGCTGCTCGCACGAAGACGTACGTCTGGACGGCGATTCGTTTGAGGCGTTCGCGGAAGGTCGTCATGGGCTCTCCTTTTGGGTCTCGGGACAGGTTCAAGAAACGGTGAAGGTCAGGCCCGCCAGGCGCCGTCCGTCGGGCCCGAACACCTCGACGGTCGTGCGTCCGGGCGCCACGCGGTGGCGCGACCAGGTCCGCCAACAACGGTGATCGCCCACCGGCATGTAGTGACGCGCGAGCTCGACGCCGTCGCGGGTCCAGACGTGCTCGATGAACCCAGCTCCCTGGCCGGCGATCGTGGTGTGCGCGTAGATCTGCTCGCCGGCCGCGAAGGGATGGGCCGGCGTCGCGCCATCAATGGGCTCGCGGTTCACGATCCGGCGAGCGAGGGTGAGGGTCGCGACTGGCTCGACCGTCCGCTCACCCGCGAACGCCCGCGCCGACATCAGAAACTCGAGTCCGGTCATGTCAGCCTGCAGTGCAGCCCGCGTGCCGGCGCCGCGGGCTGCCCGCCCCCGCGGTTCGGGGGTCAGACTTACGCGATCTATGTTTTAAATACGGCATTATGTAGAATGGCGACATGGAGGCCGCTCCCTGGTTGGCTCGGGTGCGCCACGACCTGGTCAAGCGCCTGGTCTGGCCGGCCCGCGATCGGCGGGAGGCTGGCGGCCCGGTGGTGCCGGGAGAGCTGGTGGTCCCCTTGATAGACGAGGAGGGGCAACCGACGACGGCCGCCGCGTTGTGGGCGTCGCTGGCCGCGGATGCGCCCGCGGGGGCCGGACTGGCGGCGTTCGGGGCGGCGGTCACGCGCGCCGTCGAGGCCGCGCGGGCCGGCGATCTGGACGGCGTGCTGGCGCTCGAGCCCGCGTTCGCCGCGCTCGCTCGATCCTTGGCGCGATCCTTGGCGCGATCCTTGGATAGGAAAGGGAGCTGATGCCCCGCGTGCTCGTCGTCGACGATCGAGACCAGACGATCGACATGGTTCACAGGCAGCTGCCGCAGCTCGAGACGGTGACCCGCTGCGATCGCCGCATCCCCTGCCAGGTCTGCGAGGAGCGGACGCGCGGCTGCCCCCTGCGTTGCGCGCACGATTTCGCCGAGGCGGCGGAGGTGCTGGCCCGCGCGCCGACGCTGCCCGACCTGGTCGTGCTGGACCTGCACTTCGCGCTGCCGGAACAGCGCCTGCTGCCCGACGACAAATCCGACCTGCCGGCCGATCCGAAGGCCCGGCGTGCGGCGCTGGAGCGCCTGCGGCGCCGGCAAGGCCTGCTGATCCTGCAACGGCTGCGGGGCCTGTACCCAGCGCTGCCGGTGGTCATGCTGACCACGACCGGCTCGGACCTGGGCGCCGAACGCCCGGACGATCCGCTGGTGTACCTGTGCGAAAACGAGGTCGTCGACAGCCGCAGCCTGGCCGCCGAGATCTCGCGGGCCCTGGCTCTGTCGCACACCGCGCAGGAGGGGCCGGTCTTTTGGGGGCGCACGCCCGCCATGACGGAGCTGCGCCGCCAGCTGGAGGCGCTGGCCCGGTCGCCCCTGCCGCTGCTGATCGAAGGGGAGACCGGGACCGGCAAGAGCTTCCTGGCCGAGCACGTGATCCACCCGCGCTCGGGCGTGAAGGGGCCGCTGGTCGTCACCGACCTGTCGACGGTGCCGCCGGCGCTGCTCGCCGCGCACCTGTTCGGCGCGCGCCGGGGGGCCTACACGGGCGCGGTCGAGGACCACGCCGGCGTGTTCGAACAGGCGCACGGTGGAACCCTGTTCGTCGACGAGATCGGCAACCTGGATCTCGACCTGCAGCGGCAGCTCTTGCTGGTGCTCGAGCGCGGGCAGGTCACGCGGCTCGGCGACACGCGCCCGCGCCCGGCGGCGCCGCGCCTGGTCGCCGCGACCAACGCCGATCTGGACGCGGCGGTCCGCAGCGGGCGGTTTCGGCCCGATCTGTTCATGCGGCTGAATCCGGCCACCCGGCTGCGGCTGCCGCCCTTGCGCGAGCGCCGCGCCGACTTGCCCGAGTTGGTGCGGTTCGCCTTCCTCGAGGCGCTGCGGGCGGAGCCGCTGCAGCCGCTGGTTCGGGCGTATCTGGCCCGCTTCCCGACGCCGGACCCCTTCGACGACGCCCGCAATGAGGTGGTGTTCGGGCGGCCGCGCGCGGCCGTCGCCCGGCGCGACGCCTTCACGGTGTTCATCAGCCGCGAGGCGCTGGCGCGCCTGACGGAGAGCGACTGGCCGGGCAACCAGCGCGAGTTGAAGCTGCTGGCCGCCAATGCCGTGGTGTTCGGGTTGACCCAGCACCTCGACGGCGCGGAGCTGGGCGAGTCGACGCGCGCCCCCGCCCTGCTGGACGTGCCCGACCCGCTGATCGCGCGCCTGCTGGGCGGCGACATCCGCCGCAGCCCCCGAGCGCGGTCGGCGGGCGCCGGCCGGACGGGCGGGCGGCGGGTCGAGGTGGAGGTGGCGCCTCAGTCGAGCTTTGCCCGGGTTTCAGCGGACGTCGAGCGCCAGTACCTGCGCGCGCTTTACGACGCCTGCGCGGGCGATCTGACGCGGATGGCGCGGGAGCTGCTGGGGCCAGGCGGGACCGCGCGCCAGGTCCACTTGCGGATGAACCAGTTGGGCCTGCGCGTGCGCGATCTGCGCGGGGCGACCGCGTGATCGCGGGGCTGGCGCTACTGGCCGGCCTGGCGATCGCCGACGGCGGCGCCGTGCCCGACGCGGCGCTGGCGCCGGTCAGGCCCGCGTCATCTTCGCCGGCTGGGTCGCCTTCGCCGCCGGTGCCCCTGTCGGCCGAGCCGGTTGCGCGCGGCCGCGCGAAGAGTGAGCACGCGCAGGGGCTGGCGGCGCTGCGAGCGGGCCGCACCGACGAGGCGGCGCGGCTCTTCGGGCAGGCGGCCGGGCACGAACCGGGCAACGCGACGTACCTGACCGACTGGGGGTTTGCGCTGGCCAAGCTGGGCGACCGCGCCGAGGCCGAGGCGGCGCTGCGCGACGCCATCGACAAGGAGCCGCGGCGGTTCTACGCGTATGTGAACCTGGCTGACCTGCTGGCCAGCGACCCGGCCCGTTGGGAGCGGCGCGACGCGATCCTCTCGTTTTTCGACAAGGGCCTGGACGCGCTGAAGGAGGATCGGAAGGGACGCTTCAATCTGGCGCTGGCGGTTGCCGGATTCGAACGCGCCGTCGGCCGCACCGCCGAGGCGCGCGCGCGCCTGGCACCGCTGCTGGACGCGACGGCGCCGCCGCTGACCCGCCTGCAGCGCAAGCGGGTGCTGGATCTGCTGGACGCGGTGGCCCTGGACGATCGGGCGCGATCGCTGGAGGACTGGCCGGCGCCGGCGCCGGACGTGGCGCGCCGGCTGGCGGCCGAGGCGCGGGCCGCCGAGGAGAGCGGGCGGGTCGACGACGCCATCCGCGCCTTGGAGATCGCGGTCAACCTGGCGCCGTCGGACGGTGAATCCTGGCGGGCGCTGGGGCGGCTGCTGGCCGCGAACGGCGGCGCTCTGGAGCTGGATCGCGCCGACGACGCCCTTCGAAACGCCTTGGCCCTGGAGCCGGGCTGGTCGGATCTGCGGGACTTGCGGGCGCAGATCGCGCGCCGCAAGCACGCCGCCGCGCCGCCCAGCGGTCCGTCACGGGCGATCGCGCCGTCGGACAAGGCGCGCGCGCTGGTTCAGGAGGCGGAGGACTGGATCGACGTCGGCGATCCCATCGGTCTCGGGCGCGAGATGCTCGAGCAGGCGCTGGCTGATTCGCCCGCGTTCGTGTCGGCGGCGCTGTCGCTCTACGCGCTGACGGGCGCCGTCCCCGAGGCGACGATTGCGGCGCTGCAGGACGACGGGCCGGGGCTGTGGGCGCTGGCAGCCGGCGTGCGCAAGTTGGGCGCGGGCGGCGGACGCGGAGCAACGCGCGAGCCCGATGCGGCCGTCGAACGGCTGGTGCGTCCCTGGATCGATCGCGCCGTCGAGCTGAACGTGCAGGACGCGCGGTTCGCCCGGGCCACGGCCCGCGCGGCGGCGGCCGATCGCGGCGGCGCGCTGGCCGATCTGGTCGCCTATCTGGCGCGGGAACCGGCCCCCGAGCATCTGGCAGAGGCGCGCGCCTTGCGGACCGGCCTGCTGGACGACGCCGCCGGCAACCGCGCTCACCAGAGCCGGCTGTCGCCGCAGCTGGTGGCGCGGATCCGCCTGGTCGAGGACCGGCCGGACGCAGCGTTGCGCGCGCTCGGCGGCGCCTGCGCGGGCGGCCTTCCGGCCGAGCGGTTGCTGGAGATTGGGGTCGTTCATGAATACGCCGATCGCCGGGTGGCGGCACGGGCCTGCTATGAGCTGGCCGCGGCGGCCGGTGACGCGGGCGCGCTGACCCGGTTGGCCCGGCTGGACGCGCGGCTGCCGGACGCCGAGCTTCGCGCGGCCGATCGGGCGCTGGTCGATCGGGCCGCCACGCAAGGGTTGGGCGCCGGGCTGTGGGCGCGCGCCCGGCTGGAGCTGACCGACGGCAAAGACGAAGCGGCGCTGGCCGACGCGCGCGCGGCGCTGGCGCGGCCGGTCGCATCGACCGATACGTGGACGGCGGCCGCTGCGGCGGCCGAGCGCCAGCTGGCCGACGGACGTCGCGCCAGCCAGGAGGCTCGAAGGCTGCGGCGACGGCGGCTCACCGCGGGGGCGACCTTCGCCGCGGTGGCCTTGTTGCTGGGGATCCTCCAGCGGCGCTGGCGTGGAAAAACGGTGCCCGCGGCGTTGCGCCGCCACCCGGAGCTCTTCCCGGAGGTGGCGCGCGCCGTCGCCGAGCTGCGCCACGACGTCCTCAAGCACCGCGCCGGTGTGCTGGGCGCTGTCGCGGACCAGGGCACGCGCGCCGAGGTGCGCCGCGCAATGACCGAACCGCGGCCGACCTCCCAGGTGGTGGCGGAGCTTTATGAACAGATCGCGCAAGCCGGGCGGGGCGCCGGCATCGCGCTGAAGCCTGTCGAGCGTGAGCCGGCCTTCGGTCCGCTGGTCGCCGATCTCGCCCGCGCCGAGCATCTGCTGGGCCGTCCGCCGGCTGCCGGCGACGTTGAGCTCCTGGCCATCGACGCCCGGTTGCGGGGCGAGCACGCGGATCGGCTCA
Source organism: uncultured Pseudomonadota bacterium (assembly GCA_963737345.1). GTDB lineage: Bacteria > Myxococcota_A > Polyangia > Fen-1088 > Fen-1088 > JADGRB01. The sequence goes on from CAVTSM010000006.1 coordinate 246,227, forward strand.
ATTCCCTCTTGGAGATGGGGCCGCGCACCCGACTGGACGCGGCGGTGCTGTCGTCCTGGATCGGCGGCGTGGAGGCGGCGGTCCGGCGGGCTGGGCTGGCGTGGACCGCGCCCGGCCTGTCGCTGGCCAACTTGGAGCTCGATTTTCCCGTCGCGGAGCCGGCGCTGGCGGCAATCTTCGCCAACTTGCTCCGCAACGCGCAGGCCGCGGTCGCCGGACAGGCGGACCCGCGGGTGGTCGTCCGGCTGGATCGCGAGCGCGACGTGACCGGCCGGCCCCTGGTCAGCTTGTCGGTCGGTGACTCCGCGGCGGCCACCCTGACGCTGGACGCGATCGAGGGGCGCGAGAGCGGCCGCGGCCTCGCGATCGTGCGCGACGCCGTCCGGCAGTGGCGCGGGCACCTGGTGGTGCGCCGGGAGGCGGCGCCCGTGACGAAGGCGATCGGCGCCGTGTTCCCGACATGAGCGCCGCCGGAACCGCGCGGCGCCTGTTCGTGGTTTGCGAGGACGGCAGCGAGTACGTCGACCGATTTCGCCGGTTCCTGGGCGAGTCCTTCGACTTCGTGGCGGCGGCCGACTTCGCCTCCGCGCGAGCGGTGATCGGCGGCGCCGACGGACTGCTGCTGGATCTCGACTTCCGCCGCACGCCGGCCGAGCGGTTGATCGACGAGCAAGGCCAGTTCGCGGCGGCCGTCGACGCCGGCACCCGCGCCCGATTGGCCGAGACGCAGGGGATCTTGATCCTGCGCCGCCTGCGCGCCGAGGGGATCGTCAAGCCGGCCGTTCTCTTCGCCGACCTGGACGAGGGCGCGCAGGCCGGATTCCTGCGGCGAACCCTGGCGCCGCTGACGGTGGCGCCCAGTCGGCTTGGCCTACGCGAGCTGGCCGAGCTCTTGCGGACTATCGAGTAGAGGACGCTCGAAGAGCGGCCTTTGAATCCCGCGCGGTGATTGCCGTCGGGCGAAGGCCGCCGGCACTGACGCGATTAGTGACAGCCGATCTGGTTGTCGTCGATCGCGAGGTCGTCGATCCACATCGTGAACGGTCCGCTGAGCGTCTCCATCTGGTAGTACGTCGCGCCGACGACGATGTCGCTGTAGCTGCTTGGAATCTCGGACGCCGATCGGTTGGAAAACGCGATCTGGGTGACCTCCTTCGAGTCCGAGAAGAAGCGATAGCTCTTGGTGGTTAGGTCGACGTACCACTCGGCGCAGTGCCAGGCGTCGTCGAACGTCCAGTCGTAGCTGGAGGAGGTGCAGCAATTGTCATCCGGCGCGTTGAACAGCCACTGGTGCGTGTGGGCGTTCTGGGTCTCGACGGTGTCCACCACTCGGTTTTCGGCCGCGCCACCCATCAGGCTGACGAAGGTCGTGTGCAGCACGTGGCCGGGGTCGACCGCCGACGGGCTCTGCACCTTGTAGAAGATGCGGCCCCAGTGTTTGTTCGCGGTCGCGCCCAGACTGCTGAGCGCCTTTTGCACGCGGGCGGTGCCCTTCGACGCGGCGATGCTCTTGAGCGCCTTCGATCCTGAATGCGCCGCATCCGTGGCCACGGCTTGATCGGTCGGCCCGATGACGCCGTTGTAACCTTTGAAGCTGGTCCAGCCGGTCGGGATCGAGCCCGTCGTGCTCGACTCGAAGTCCTCGCACAGCTTGTACGCCTTGCCGGCGCAGCCGCTGGCGACCGCCCCGCCCGAGCCGCCCGTGCCTGCAGCGGCTCCGCCCGCGCCACCGCCGCCGCCCGTCCCGCGCCCGGCCGTCCCCGCGACACCGCCCGTGGCGACGACCTGTCCGCCGGTGCCGCCGCCCGTTCCCGGCGATCCCCCCGCGCTGGTGCCGCCCGTGGCCGCGCCTCCGGTTCCCGTCGTGGCCCCGCCGGTGCCCGTGCTGCCGCCCGTTCCGCCGGCGCCCGGGTGGGCCGACGAGCAGGCGCCGGCCAGGGCGAGCAGCGCCGCCAGCGCCAGCGGCATGGTGTTGATCGCGCGCGTCGAAACCATCTCGGAGCGGGTCGGGTGGTCCATGTCGATCAGCCCTTTTTGTCAGGTCGTGAGCGCGCTGTCGAGGTCGCCGCTGTACTTGGGGTCACCGACGCCGGTCAGGCTGGTCATCCCCATCGCGTGCAGCACCGACGTCAGCAGGTTGTTGTTCGGCACTTGCCTGGGGAATGTCACGGTCCGCCCCGTCTTGAAGAAGCCGCCGCCACTGCCGACGATGACGTAGGGGATCCGGCCCACGTAGTGCTCGGCCCCTTCGCTCATGTCGCTGAACACCAGAATGACGGTGTTGTCGAGCACGGTGCCGCTGCCTTCCGGGGCGGCGTCCAGCTTGGCGCACAGCTCGGCCACGCACTGCTTGTAAAACCACTGGTCGATCTGCGCCTTTTGCGCGTAGTTGGCCTTGCCCTGGTGCGCGATGGCGTGCAGGTCCGGGCTGGGAATGTTGATCCAGGGGAAGGTCAGGCTGTTTCCGCCTCCGTTGTCGATGAGGTCAATCGTCGCCGCCCGCGCCTTTCCGCAAATCACCGCCGCCGCGACGATGTCGCTGATGAACGTGACGTGCGTCGGGTAGTTGGTGACGCTGTTGAAGTTGAGGCCGGTCGGCGTGACAGTCGGCGCCGTGCAGGTTCCGGCGCCTCCTGGCGACATGGTCGTCAGCTGATTCTCGAGCGACTGGATCGCGTGCAGGTGACTCTGCACCTTGCCCTTGTCGTCGGTGCCCAGGTTGTTCGCGAACTTGTTCAGCTGGCCGCCCACGAAGTCCAGCACGCTCTTGCGCCGCGCCCGCAGGGCGTTCATCTGCGCGGCGGTCATGCTGCTGCCGGCGAACAGGTTGTTGAACAACTTATAGGGATCGGTCTGGGGCGTGGTCTTGACGCCGTTCGACGCCCAGCTCGTCGAGCTGGCGTAGGGGCGGCAGCCCACGTTCAGCACCGCGTTGTCGACGCCCGCATTCTGCGCCAGCCAGCTGCCGTACAGCTGGTCGATCGACGGCTGCGTCGCCGTGATGGTCGGAACCGAATCGGTTCCGTTCGGCGACGTCACCGCGCCGGTCAGCAGCGCGGGGTAGGTGAAGTGGCCACCGTACTTGGCGCCGACGTCCATCACCACGTTGCAGTCGATCGGACTGGCCTGGCTGTTGGCCTGCCGCAGCAACAGCAGCTTCGAGCTCCAGTTGGCGAGCGGCTGCAGCGTGGACGGCAACGTGGCGGGCAGGGCGCCGCCGGCGCTGGTGTAGAACTCGGGTGGGCAGATCCCGTCCGTGACGGCGACGGTGATCAGCCGCTTCGGAAAGCCTGTGGTGGCCGCCGCCCCGCGCGCCCGCTCCGTCGACAGCAACGGCAGGAATCCAGCGCCGAGGCCCAGCGCCTTCAGCGTCGCGCGCCGCGAGAAGCTCAGCTGGGTCTTGCTGGTCCGGATCGTCATGGCAGCACCTCCCCTGCGGCGGGCGCCCGGTAGCGGAAGGTTCGCGACGTCGCCACCGCGGCGATGAGGTCGCGCATGTTGCCCGAGGCCTGGAAGGCGGTCGCGGCCGCCTGCACCGACGCCAGGTCGGCGGCGGTGTCCCATCGGTTGAGCGCGTAGCGCGTCCACTGTCGCGCGAAGCAGCTCTGAACGTCCGGGCTGTTGGCCAGCATCTGGGTCAGCGCCACCGCGTCGGGGAAGGCTTGCATCTGGCCGTCCAGGGAGATCTGGCCGCTGGCGTCGACGGGCAGCTCTTGATCCGTCGTGCGGTACTGGCCGATGCCGTCGTAGCTCTCGAAGCCGTAGCCGATCGGGTCCATCGCGTTGTGACAGGTTCCGGTGCATCTGTTTTGATCGTGTTGCACGAACCGGTCCCGCGTCGTCAGCCCGGGGGTGGGCGGCTGCGGCGGCGGCACGTTGTTGGGTGGGTTGGGCAGCACGTTGCAAAGCAGGCGCGTGTAGATGGCGTGCCCGCGGCGAACGGGCGACGACCCGTCGCTGGCGCCGGTCACCGCCAGGAAGCCGGCCAGCGTGAGCAACCCCGACCGCTGCGTCGAATCCAGGGTCACCGGCTTGGGCGACGTGCCCGTCACGCCGTCGACCTGGTACACGGCGGCCAGCGCCTCGTTTGCCGACGTCGCGGTGCCGGTGAGGAGATCGGCGAAGGACCCGCTGCCCGTCACGACCGAGCTGCCGTAGCTGCGGACCTCGTTCTCCATCGCCGTCGCGAGATCCTGATTCCACATCGGGTAAAGGGTCGGGTCCTTGGGCCGCGTCGAGAGCACGTTGACGTCCAGCCAGTCGTCGAAGAAGTCCGCTGCCATGTCGGCCACCTTGGGGTCGGCCAGCATGCGCTGGATCTGCGCCTCCAGCCCGTCGGTGGTGGTCAGCTGCCCGGCGGCGGCCGCCGCGAACAGCGTCGGGTCGGGCATCGTCCCCCACAGGAAGTACGACAGCCGGTTGGCGACCTGGTAGTTGCCCAGCTGGACCAGATTGCCGTCCTTCACCGCTGGCCCCGGGTCCATTTCCCAGTGGTAGACGAACTGAGGCGACTGCAACATTGCCTCGATCAACAGGTCGATGGCACCGTTGAAATCCAGCGCCAGCGTCGTGCGGCCGGTCTGGTACATCGCCGTCAGGTCCGCGACCTCTGTTGGCTCGAGTGGTCGCCGGAAGACCTTCGCACCGAACGTGGTGATGAATTGGTTCGCGCAGTCGGGCTCGGCGCCGCTGTTGGCGGGCTTGCAGGGGAGCACCGAAGACAACTTTGTGACCAGGTGGCTCGCCAGGGTCTCGGCGGCGGATTGCAGGTTGCCGGCCTCGAAGCTGCCGACCGCGGCCGGCTGCCGAAACGGAAAAGCGTTGTTGCTGAGGTCGTCAGATTCGCTCGGCACGTCGCCGCTGTCCAAGGTCGTGTCGCCCAGCAGGTCGCGCGCCGTGTTCAGGTACTCGCGCGCCGTCAGGCGGCGCAGCGGCAACACGCCCGCCGCGTTGCTGTTTCCTGTGCCGGGGCCGCCACCGCTGACGTCGATTTGGCCCCCACAGCCGACCACCCCAAAGGCGATCAGAAAAACGGCCATTGTGAGTCCGGGACAAAGTGCTCCTGTCCAGCGATCGATCACGCGAACCTCCCGCGCTGGGGGCGCTGCAGTCGGGGGCGGAACAGGCGGCCACGCGGGCGCCGGCACCGACAGATCCGGGCGAACCCCCATTTTCACCCACTTGGCTGGGGCTGCGCGAAAAAAGAGCTCTGACGGCGTCGTCCGTTCGGCCGGTGCGTCATCTTCGCGGTGATTGACATCTGCCCCGCAGCGCGGCAATCCTGCGGGCCTGCTGGTGCTCCGGGGCTCATCCCCCGGAGCTGAAAAGGGAACCCGGTGAAAATCCGGGGCTGCCCCGCAGCGGTAAGCGAGAACGAAGTCCGCCACATGCACTGGTCCACCCGGACTGGGAAGCGGTGGGCTGAGGAACCCGGCGAAAGCCGGCCCGCTCGCGAGCCCGAAGACCTGCCAGCAGCTGTCGCGGGGACAAATCCCGCGGCCGCAGATCCGTCGCCTCGCGGGAGGCCGGTGGGTCGAAGGCCGGCGGTCTCCCTCCGTGCTTTTCGGCTCTCCGTGTCACCCGCGTGGCGCACTTCACGCCCGCGGGGGCGAGACCAAGGAGAGACCGATGCTGTCGAATCAAGGTGTACTGGCAACCTGTTTGGGGCATCCGCGAATCGGTGCCCAACGTGAGCTGAAGCGGGCACTGGAAGCGTATTGGGCGGGGCGCTCCCCGCGCGACGAATTAGAGGCGACAGGTCGGGACCTGCGCCGGCGTCACTGGCTGGCCATGCGTGCCGCCGGGATGGACCACGTCCCGTGCAACGATTTCTCGTTTTACGATCACGTGCTGGACGCGGCGATCACGGCGGGGATCGTGCCGCCGCGCTATCGCGCCGTCGCCGATCCGCTGGCGCGGATGTTCGCCATGGCGCGCGGGCTGCAGGATCGCGCGACCGGTGCGGACCTGCCTGCGCTGGAGATGACCAAGTGGTTCGACACCAACTACCACTACCTGGTGCCCGAGCTGGAGCCGGAGCAGGCCTTCCGGCTGGACCCCAGCAAGATCCTGGGCGAGGTGGCCGAGGCGCGCGCGCTGGGGATCGCGGCGCGCCCGGTGTTGCTGGGGCCCGTGACGCTGCTGCGCCTGTCGAAGACGGCGGCGGGGGCGCCGGCATCCAGTCTGGTCGGCGTGCTCGACCGGCTGGTCGGCGTGTACGAAGAGCTGCTGGCGACGCTGGCGGGCGCCGGCGTGGATTGGGTGCAGCTGGACGAACCGGTGCTGGCGATGGACCTGGACGGGGCGACCCGGGAGGCCTACCGGCGCGCGCTCGGTCGCCTGTCGTTCCTGAAGCAGCGTCCGCGGCTGATGCTGACGACCTACTTCGAAGGCATCGACGATAACTTGGATCTGGCCCTGCAGTCGGGCTGCGAAGCGATCCACGTCGACCTGGTGCGTGCGCCCGACCAGCTGGAGGCGGTCCTGGCGGCGCTGCCGGAGAACACGGTGCTGTCCGCGGGCGTCGTCGACGGTCGCAACATCTGGCGCACCGATTTGGACGCGGCGCACGCGCGCGTCCGGCGGGCGGTGCGCGCCCTTGGGCCGGAGCGCGTCTGGGTCGCGCCGTCCTGTTCGCTGCTGCACGTGCCCGTCGACGTCGAGACTGAAGAGACGCTGGACCCCCAGCTGAGGTCCTGGCTGGCCTTCGCCTGGCAGAAGCTGGGCGAGATCCGCGCGCTGGCCGACGCCGCCGGAGACGAGGCGCCCGCCTCGGCGGCGTTCGCCGTCTCGCGCGCCGTCCGCGAGGGGCGCCGCGCGTCCGAGCGCGTGCGCAACCCCGCCGTGCGGGCGCGGGTGGGCGCAACGGACGAAGGGATGCTTCGCCGTCGAAGCCCGTATCCGCAGCGCGCGGCGCGGCAGCGCGCGCGGTTTGCGCTGCCCCTGCTTCCGACGACGACGATCGGCTCGTTTCCGCAGACCGCGGACGTGCGGGCGGCCCGCGCCGCCTGGCGGGCGCGCCGGCTGATGGACACCGATTACGTCCGCTTCTTGAAAGAAGAGACCGCCCGCTGCATCGCCAAGCAAGAGGAGCTGGGACTGGACGTGCTGGTGCACGGCGAATTCGAGCGCACCGACATGGTCGAGTACTTCGGCGAGCAGCTACAGGGGTTCGCGTTCACGCACAACGGCTGGGTGCAGAGCTACGGGTCGCGCTGCGTGAAGCCGCCGGTGCTCTATGGCGACGTCGCACGCCCCCGGCCCATGACCGTGGACTGGAGTCGGTACGCGCAGTCGCTGACCGCGCGCCCCGTGAAGGGGATGCTGACCGGGCCGGTCACGATCCTGCAATGGTCCTTCGTGCGCGACGACGAGCCGCGCGCCGCCGTGTGCGCGCAGGTGGCGCTGGCGCTGCGCGACGAGGTGGCTGACCTCGAGACCGCGGGCCTGGGCATGATTCAGGTCGATGAGCCGGCCATCCGCGAGGGGCTGCCGCTGCGCCGCCGCAAGTGGGCCGATTATCTGCGCTGGGCCGTCGACGGGTTTCGACTGGCCACCGCCGGTGTGCGCGACGACACACAGATCCACACGCACATGTGCTACGCCGAGTTCGGCGACATCCTGGCCGCCGTCGCCGAGATGGACGCCGACGTGCTGTCGATCGAGACATCGCGGTCGCGCATGGAGCTGCTGGGCGACTTTGGGCTGTTCGCGTACCCAAACGAGGTCGGGCCGGGCGTCTATGACATCCACTCGCCGCGCGTCCCGGCGGTCGAGGACATGGTGCAGCTCCTGCGGCGCGCCGCGACGGTGCTACCGCGCGAGCGGCTCTGGGTGAACCCCGACTGCGGACTCAAGACCCGCAGCTGGCCCGAGGTCGAGCCGGCGCTCCGCAACCTGGTGGAAGCGGCGCGCCGGGTGCGGTCAGATGAAAACCCTGGCGAAACTCAGAAGCTGGCGTCCAGGACGACGTCGCCCGTGACGCCGACCTGATAGGCCGAGACCCGCCGCTCGAAGAAGTTCGTGACCTCCTGGACGTCCTGCAGATCCATGAACGGCAGCGGGTTGACGCTGGACCCGTAGCGGCGGGGTAGGCCCAGCGTCGCCAGGCGCCGGTCCGCGCAATGTTCCAGATAGCGGCGGACGTCGCCGACCGACAGGCCCGCGACGCCGCCGCCCAGCAGGTCCTCCGCGAATTGGGTCTCGCACTCGATCGCTTCGTCCATCATGGCCGCGACCGCCCGGCCCAGCTCGGCGTCGAACAGGCCGGGCTCTTCGCGGCGAATGGTGGCGATCACCTCGAACGCGAAGGCCATGTGCGCGCTCTCGTCGCGGAACACCCAGTTGGTGCCCGCGGCCAGGCCGTGCAGGAGACCACGCGACCGCAGAAAGTAGACGTAGGCGAAGGCACCGAAGAAGAACAGCCCCTCGACACACCCGGCGAACGCGATGACGTTCAGCAGGAACTGCCGGCGATCCGCCTGCGTGTCGAGCCGGGTCAGCGACTGGATCGAATCCAGCCAGCGCATGCAGAACGCCGCCTTCTTCTGGATCGAGGGGATGTTCTCGACGGCGGCGAAGGCGCGGGCCCGCTGTTCGGGGTCGGGCACGTAGGTGTCGAGCAGCGTCAGATAGAACTGCACGTGCAGCGCCTCTTCGTAGAGCTGCCGCGACAGGTACATCCGCGCCTCGGGGGCGTTGACGTGGCGGTATAGGTTCAGCACCAGATTGTTGGCGACGATCGAGTCGCCGGTCGCGAAGAACGCCACCAGGCGCTGAACCAGATGGCGCTCGGCGTCCGTCATCTTGACGCCCAGGTCGCGCACGTCGGTCGAAAAGTCGACTTCCTCGACGGTCCAGGTGTTCTTGATGGCCGCCCGGTACATCTCGAAGAACGCCGGGTAGGCCATGGGCCGCAAGGTCAGGCAGAGCCCGGGATCCAGCAGGCGGGCAGGGCGCGCGCTGGCGTTCACTGGCAGGCCTCGCATGACTCGGGGTTCTCCAGCGAGCAGGCCACCGCGTCCGCGTCCTCATTGGAGGGCGGCGGCGCGTCGACCGTCGCCTTGGCGATCTTGGTGGCCGGGCGCGAGCGCAGGTAGTACGTCGTTTTCAGCCCCTTTTGCCAGGCGTAAAAGTACATCGACGAGAGCTGGCCGATGTTCGGGCTCTCGATGAACAGGTTCAACGACTGGCTCTGGTCGATGAAGGCGCCGCGCTCGGCGGCCATGTCGATGAGCGACCGCATCGGGATCTCCCAGGCGGTCCGGTAGACGGCGCGCACGGATTCGGGCAGCTCGGACAGCCCCTGGACCGACCCCTCGGCCAGCTTCAGCCGGTTCCGCGTGGCGTCCGTCCAGAGGCCCAGCGCCTTCAGCTCGGCGACCAGGTAACGGTTGACCTGCAGGAAGTCGCCGGACAGCGTCTCGCGCTTGAACAGGTTCGAGACCTGCGGCTCGATGCACTCGCCGCAGCCCGCGATGGACGCGATGGTCGCCGTCGGGGCGATGGCGATCAGCAGCGAATTACGCAGACCCCCCGCCTGGATTCGCGCCCGCAGGGCATCCCAGCGCGCCGGATCGTCAGGCGTGACGCCCCAGGCGTGGAACTGCAGCTCGCCCCGGGCCGCCCGCGTTTCGGCGAAGGCCGGGTGTGGCGCCTTCTCGGCCGCCAGGTCCGCCGATGTCGCCAGCGCGTGAAAGTAGATCTCCTCGGCGATCCGGCGCGACAGCGCCCGGGCCTCGGGCGCTTCGAACGGCAGCCGCAGCTGGAAGAACAGGTCCTGCAATCCCATCACCCCCAGCCCCACCGGCCGCCAGCGCAGGTTCGAGGCCTGCGTGCTGGGGATCGGATAGAAGTTGAGGTCGATCACCCGATCCAGCTGGCGGACGGCGATCCGCACCGTGCGCGCCAGCTTGTCGAAATCGAAGACGACGCCGCCGTCGTCGGTGCGGCGCGTGTGACGGGAAAGGTTGATTGAGCCCAGGTTGCAGACGGCGGTCTCGTCGCCGGACGTGATCTCGAGAATCTCGGTGCACAGGTTCGACAGGTGCACGGTGCGCCCGGGCAGGGCCGTCTGGTTGCAGGCGCGGTTGGACTTGTCCTTGAACGTCATCCAGCCGTTACCGGTCTGAGCCAGGGTGCGCATCATGCGGGCGTAAAGGTCGCGCGCCTTCAGGGTCCGCGCCGCCAGGCCGGCCGCCTCGGCGGCGGCGTAGGCCCGTTCGAAGTCGTCACCGAACAGATCGGGCAGGTCGGGCACGACCTTGGGATCGAACAGGCTCCAGTCCCCGTCGGACTCGACCCGCCGCATGAACAGGTCCGGCACCCAGTTGGCCAGATTCAGGTTGTGCGTCCGGCTCGCCTCGTCGCCGGTGTTTTCGCGCAACGACAGGAACTCCTCGACGTCGGCGTGCCAGGGCTCGAGATACACGCAGCAGGCACCTTTGCGTTTGCCCCCCTGGTTCACGGCGGCGACGGACGCGTCCAGTGTCTTCAGCCAGGGCACGATCCCGTTCGAGTGGCCGTTGGTGCTCTCGATCAGCGACCCGCGCGACCGCACCCGGTGGTAGGCCAGGCCGATGCCGCCCGAGAACTTCGACAGCATCGCCGCGTCGGTGTAGCGCTGGTAGATGCCGGCCAGGTGATCGGGCGGCGAATCGAGCAGGAAACAGCTGGACAGCTGTTCGTGGCGGGTGCCGGCGTTGAACATCGTCGGCGAGCTGGGCAGGTACTCCAGCGTCGAGAAGAGCGCATAGAGATCCAGCGCGCCGGCGACGGTGTCGGCCAGCGCGCTGGCGATTCGCAGGAAGAAATGCTGCGGCGTCTCGATCACGAGGCGCGTTTGCGGGTGCCGCAGCAGGTAGCGGTCGTACAGCGTTCGAAGGCCGAAGTATTCGAACTCGTGGTCGCGGCTGGCGACGACCGCGTCGTTCAGCTTGCGCGCGTGCGCGGCCACGAAAGCGCCCAGGCGCTGGTTGGCGAGGCCCAGGCGGTGGGCGGTCACCACCGACTGCGAAAAGGCGTGGATCTCCTGGCCGCGGACTTCCTTGTCGATCGTCGTCGCCAGCAGCCGCGCCGCCAGCTTGGCGTACTGCGGTTCCTCGACAATTAACGCCGCGGCGGTCTGGATCGACAACTGATCCAGCTCGCGCGTGGTGGCGCCGTCGTAAAGGCCGCTGATCGTCTTGGTGGCGACGCGCATGGCGTCGACCTCGGGCAGCCCGGCGCAGCACCGGTTCACCGCCCGCACGATCTTGTTGACGTCGACCGGCTCCCAGGCGCCGTTGCGCTTTCGGACCCGCATCGTGGTGTGCGGCACCATCGCCGCCTCGATCGTCGTGGCTGTCAGCATGCGTCCCCTCCTGCCTCCCGCGAGGCTCAGGTCGATCCGCCGCACGGATGTCTCCCGCGCGCGCGGTGCTGGCAGGTCTTCGGGCTCGCGAGCGTGCGGGCCTTTCGGCCGCGCGCCTACCATCCCCGGCTTCCCAACCCCGAAGGGGTCAGTGCCGGCTGGGGACTTCGTTCTCGCCTACCGCTGCGGGGCAGCCCCGGATTTCGACCGGGTTCCCTCTTGGCCCGCGAGACCATCCCCGCGGGTCACCAGCACAGGACGCAACGTAACGCACTGTATGGTCACCCGTCAAGCATATATTGTGGGTCAAGCGTGTGCCGGGCCCCGTATGCAGTGGTCACCGACGTCGGCGGGAGACCAGCAGCGCCAACAGCAGGGCGGTCGCGGGCACCCAAGACAGCCGCCCCCGGTGGCCCGCTGCATTGCAGGCACAGCCGGATGAGGGAGCGTGCGGCACGACCGAGACGGCGACGATGGGGTCCGGCCCGTCAGCCCGGGCGTCCGTCGGGCCCGCGTCGACCGTGCCCGAGGGGGGCGGGCCGGCGTCGCCCAGGCCGGGGCTGCCGTCGGGATCCGCAACGCGTCCCGCGTCCGGTGTCGTGGGGGCCGCGCCGGCGTCCATCCGGGGCGGCGGCGCTCCCGCGTCGGCCGGCATCACCGGGCCCGGGTTGCAGCTGCTGGCGACGGTCACGTCCGCACCGGGGGTGACCGCGACGTGAGAGATCGAATCGCCGGCGTAGCTCTCGGCGTCCGGCGCGCAGAGCCCGGTGACGGGAACGGTCGCCGCGCTGGTCGTGACGTGGACGGTCACCTTTCCGTCGGCGGCGATCGTCGCCGACGCCCCGGCCGTGTCGAACTGCGTGCGCGCCGCGACCCGCGCGCCCAGGGCCTCCATGGTCGGGCTCACGATCGGTACCGTCGTGAGGGCCGCATATTTATCGAAGGTGGCGTCCAGCAGATCGGAGAGCAGGCTGTGGCCGCCACCGTTGTCGCGCGTGTCGGCCTGGTGAAACATCCAGGGGTCGTTTTCGCCCCGCAGCAAGTAGCCGAGCAGCGTGGTGCTGACCTTGTCGATCAGCGTGGGGTAATCCAGGTTGGCGTTGTTCCGGGTGTTGTACTCGGCGACCCATTGCGCGGGCGTCGAGACGCTGTAGTAGAGATCTGTCGGGCGCCGCGGGATCAGCAGGAGCCCCGGTTGCAGTGTGCTGGCGATTCCTTCGTTGAAGCTGGGGTTGGCGTAGCCCGGCTGTGACGTGTCGCTGACCAGATAGCGAATGCCGGCCGCCGCTGCCGCCGCCAGCACGTTCGCGTTGGCCAGGCCGCTCACATCGGGCGTGACGGCGGCGGCGACGCTGTAGGGGGTGAGCCCCAGCTGGGCAACGCGTTCGTTGTTGCGCGTGAACTCGGACGAGGCCGTCGCGTAGTCCATGGCGTTCATGTCGACGTGGTCCCAGGTGTGATTGATCCAGGCGAACCCGGCACCGATGGCCTGCGCCTTGGCCGTCAGGGGGTCTCCCGCCACGGCCTTGGCGGTGTTCACGCAGAACGCCGCGCGGAAGTCGGCGGTCACCGGCTTTTGGCGGCGAGCCGCCTGCCAGCTGAAGAACGACTGCAGATCGGCGTCGGTGATCCTCACCGGCGGGCTGCCGTCGTACATGCGGCTGGCCAGGAACAGATCGTCGATCTGGACCCCCGCGTACACGTGCCGCTCGCCAACGAAGATCCCGTGAGAAGCCCAGCGAATCACGCCGTACATCAGCTGCATCGTGTGGGCCGCGCCGTCGGCCTGCGAAAACGTCAGCGCCAGCGTTTCCCGCCCGTCGGCTGTCTGGCGCCGTGCCGCCAGCGCATGGCCGGCGTCGTCGACCAGCAGCGGGACCGTCGACGCATCGGCCGCGGCCGCCGTGTAGACGACCGCATTCGCGATCGTGATCGGGTTCGCGCAGTTGGCCCCGACGAACACCTTTGCGCCGTCGGGTGTGCAGTGGGCGGCAACCGTTCCACTCGCCGCCATCGTGGTCGGCGCGAAGCCGTAGCCCGCGTCGGGCAGCGTGTAGAGGGCGGCGCGGCGTACGCCGAAGCTGGCCTCGTAAGTGGCGAGGGTTTGCCACTCGGCGTCCGTGAACGCGCTGGCGCCGCCGCCGGTCAGGAGCGCGCCGCGATCGAGCAGGATCGCGTTGTACCGGCCATGGGTGCCCGCGGCGAGCTGATCGCCTGTCAGCCGCTGGCCGTGGGTGGCGTCGTGAACGTCGAAGGGTGTGCCGAGTCGCTTCAGCGCCGCCTGCGTCGCGGCGGCGGCCGGATCCGTGCCGTCGGCCGTGATGAGGAGGACGCGCGCATCCACCGCCGTCCCGGCGAGGCGGGTCGCCCCCGTCGCCGGCCCGTCCGGGACCGGGCTCTTCGGCGCCGGTTGCGCCACGGCAGCCACGGCAAACGGCGCAATGGGCTGGTTGTCGCGCGCCGCCGGCGAGTCACCGGGTGTCCCCGCCCGTTCAGCCACGCAAGCCCAGCCGGTCGACACAGCCAGTGCGGCCGCCAGCGTTCCAATGATTAATCGCACATCTGCCTCCTGCCGCGCCGGGATCTACAAGCACTGCCTGTGCCCAATCTCCCGACCGGCAAGTGGCCGTAACCGCAGCGTCGTTCGGGGCCGTCGTTGCGCGGCCGTCACGCTCCGGTAACGAACGCGCCCGGCGGCTCGGTACGGGAGAAACGGCTTATCGGCATGCGGCTGACCGCGCGCCGGTCATCGACGATGTGGGTTCTTGCGCGACCGGCGATCCGTTCGTCGGCCTTGCGCGTACGTGTGGGAGAGGAGACGTCATGTCCAACGCTCACCCGAACGAAGACCTGCTGCGCCGCGCCTACACTCTGTTCGCCGAAGGCAACGTTCCCGCCTTCCTCGAGCTTTGCTCGTCCGACATCCGATTCAAGGTGCCGGGGTCGAACCCGCTGTCCGGCGAACACAATCTGGCCGACTTCCTGTTGCGGCTCGGCGCTGCCATGCAGCGGATCGGAAACAGCTTCCGGGAGGCTGTCGTTCACCTGGCCGCCAACGAGACCGACGGCTTCGTGGTCGCGGCGCAGTCGTTGGAGCGCGACGGTCAGACGCTGCGCTGGAATGCTGTCCACCGGTGGCAGATCGCCGGCGGCAAGCTGACCCACTTCTGGGAGTTTACCGACGACGAAAAGACCTTCGATCGCGCCTGGGCGGATTGATCGGCGCGGTTTCGAAGGTCCGTCTGACGTTTCGCCGGACAGCGTGAGCCGTTTCGCGCGGCTCGTGGCTCTTGGCCGGTATGACACAGCTCTCGCCCCTTCTTCTTCGACGGTCCTCGGTCGGTCTGGTCTGCGCCACGATGCTGGCGTTGGTCGGCTGCGGCGGAAGCCCGGCGGGAACGCGACCGGGGGCGGGGGGCCAAACGGCTGCGGGCGGGTCGGGCGTGGGCGGGACGGGCGCCGTCAAACCTGGGTCGGGCGGTTCGACGACGGCGGGAATGGCGGGTCGCGGCGCCGGGGGAACCGGCGCGGGCGCCGGCGGGGCGGGGACGGGCGGGACCGGCGCCGCGATAGGCGGGGGGGCCGGCGGCAGCGCCATCGGCGCGGGGACCGGTGGCAGCGCCGGTGGCGGCGTCATCAGCAAGGTGGGCGTCACCCAGTGCAACGACGGCATCGACAACGACCACGACGGCAAGATCGACCTGACCGATCCCGAGTGCACAGGTCCCTACGACAACGACGAGGGCTCGTTCGCGACCGGGATTCCGGGCGACAACATGGACGCCTGCAAGCAGGATTGCTTCTTCGACGGCAACTCGGGCATGGGCGACGATGGCTGTGTCTGGCAGCTGCAGTGCGACCCCCTCAGCAACGAACCGAAGTGCGAGTACGACCCCAAGTTCGTCTCGCGCCATTCCGATTTGTGCTCGATTTCGGCTTCTCAGTCGCAGCAATGTATCGACAAGTGCCGGCCGGTCACGCCGAACGGCTGCGACTGCTTTGGTTGCTGTCAGGTCCCGGGTGTGGCCCACCCGATTCGGCTCGATTCCACCTGCAAGACGACCGCCGATGTCGCTGATCCCGACAAGTGCCCCGCTTGCACCCAGGTCACGCAGTGCATGAACACCTGCGGCCATTGCCAGCTCTGCCTGGGCAAGACCACGCTGCCCCCCGACTGCGCGACTGGCGGCGCGGGCGGCGGCTCGGGCGCCGGCGGTGGCCCCGGCAGCGACGCCGGCACGCCGGTTCCCGAGTGCGATCCCGGGAACGCGCCCTGCGGCCTGGGTCTTCTGGGCTGCCCCGAGAACGCCGCCTGCATCACGGGCTGCTGCATCCCCTTGCCTTGAGCGGAATCACTCTTGCGTAAGCCAGCGGCGGATCGCAGGTTGCCATGACCACCAGATGGGGGCCCGGATTGAAGACTACGCGCTGGTCGGTGACACGCAGACCGCGGCGCTGATCAGCCGGGAAGGATCCGTCGACTGGGCCTGCTTCCCGCGGTTCGATTCGGGCGCCTGTTTCGCGGCGCTGCTCGGGCAACGTGAAAACGGCCGCTGGCGGATCGCGCCCGACGTTCCGGTGCGCGCCATCCGCCGGCGCTATCGCCCGGGGACGCTGATCCTCGAGACCGAGATGGACACCGACGGCGGCACATGCCGCTTGATCGACTTCATGCCCGTCCGCGGCCACGCGCCCGACATCGTCCGAATCGTCGAAGGCGTACGCGGGACGGTGCCGATGCGATCCGACCTGGTGATCCGGTTCGACACGGGGCGGGTGGTGCCCTGGGTCCGCCGGCACCACGACGCGCTGGTCGCCGTGGCGGGGCCGGACGCGCTCTGTATTCGCGGCGACGTCGCGATGCACGGTGAGGGGCTGGCGACCGTCGCGACCTTTGACCTCGAGGCCGGTGCGCGGCGGTCGGTCGTCATGACCTGGTATGCGTCGCACGATCCCAAGCCGAAACCCGTGGACGCAGACGAGGCTCTCGCGGAGACCGAGCGCTGGTGGACCGGGTGGTCGGGCCGGCTGGCCTACCAGGGGCCGCACCGCGATCTCGTCGCGCGCTCGCTGATGGTGCTGAAGGCGCTGACCTACCAGCCGACAGGCGGGATCGTGGCCGCGCCGACCACTTCACTGCCCGAATGGCCGGGCGGCGTGCGCAACTGGGACTACCGGTATTGCTGGCTGCGCGACGCCACGCTGACGCTGTACGCGCTGATGCAGGCCGGCTATCAGCACGAAGCGCGCGCCTGGCGCGAGTGGCTGCTGCGCGCGGCAGCCGGCGATCCGGCGGATCTACAGATCATGTACGGGCTGGCAGGCGAGCGACGGCTGCCCGAGTACGAGGCGTCATGGCTCGGCGGGTACGAGGGTTCCAGGCCGGTTCACATCGGCAACGCCGCGCACGAGCAGCTGCAGCTGGACGTGTACGGAGAGCTGATCGAGGCGCTCTACGAGTCGCGCCGATTCGGGATTCCCCCCGACCGGTGGGCCTGGGCGCTCGAAAAGGCGCTGCTGGATTCGCTGGAGGCGAAGTGGCACCAGCCCGACGAAGGAATCTGGGAGATCCGCGGCGAGCGGCGTCACTTCACCCATTCGAAGGTGATGGCCTGGGTGGCTTTCGATCGAGCCGTCAAGTCGGCCGAGCAGATCCCGCTGGATGGCCCCGTCGACAAATGGCGCCGCATCCGCGACGAGATTCATGCCGAGGTGTGCGCGCGCGGCTTCGACGCGTCGGCGAACACCTTCACCCAGTCGTATGGCCGTCCGGAGGTGGACGCCAGCCTGCTGATGATCCCGCTGGTCGGGTTCCTGCCCTGTCAGGACGAGCGCGTGCTGGGAACCGTGCGGGCCATCGAGCGCGATCTCATGAAGGACGGCTTTCTGCTGCGCTACAAGACTGACCCGCAGCACTCACCGGACGGGCTGCCGCCCGGCGAAGGTGTGTTCCTGCCGTGCACCTTCTGGCTGGCCGACACGTATCTGCAGCTGGGGCGGCGGGCGGAGGCCCAGCAGCTCTTCGATCGGGTGTGCGCGGTGGCCAACGATCTGGGCCTCCTTTCCGAGGAGTACGACCCTCGGGCCAAGCGGTTGCTGGGGAACTTTCCGCAAGCGTTCACGCACCTGGCGCTGGTCAACACCGCCTTCAACCTGGCCGGCCAGCCCGGCAGCGCGGGCCAGCAACGCCGAAACGGCCACGGTCAGCCGACCGATCGGTCGCGCCCGGCGTAGCCGCCCTGACGGGACGAACGGGGTAGAAACGTCGCTGCGCGGGAATAGCTGGACCCGCCGCCGTTACACAGCTGAGGATGTCATCCCAATGAAGCCGACGTTGGCGCACCTGTGGGCGAACTTTCCAGATCACATCAAGTACCCCGATCTGAAGAGCCTCTATACGATGCTCGGCGGAGCGGCGGCGAAGAACATCGACAGCCCAGGATTTGGTCCCAAGGGCAATACCTGTGCGAGCCGCCTGAGCGTCGCCTTCAACAAGTCGGGGGCCCCCATCAACGCCGTCATCGCCAAGTCGGCTGGCGCGAGCACGCTCAGTGCCTCGGATGGGGCGCGCGTCATCTATCGCGTCGCAGAGTTCAGAAAATATCTCCTGAGCACGCTCGGCAAACCGACGGTCGATGACAAAAGTCCGTACGACAGCGCGTTCAAAGGCAAAAGCGGGATCATCGCGTTCGCAGTCAACTGGAGCAACGCCACGGGACACATCGCGCTCTGGAACGGCGCTGCTTATCGGGAGCCACAACATGACAACTACGCCACCTACGTCGCACCTCCGAACATTCGGACCTCGCGCGCGGAATTCTGGGCGTTACCGTAGGCGAACGCCTCTGCTGCCCCTAGGAGCGAGCTGCGCGCTGGCCGCCGCAGTGGTGTGGCTCGGCCTTCCCAATCGGCCTGCCTATGGCCGCAGTACCGTCCAGCGTGACGTGGAGGGATACGCGATCGCGACCTGTCTCCTCAAGCAGAAGGAGCCCTACCTGAAAGACCAGGGCGCCCTTTGGGCGGACGGCATCGTGCAGCGATCCCACGGCGACATCCAAGACTTTACCCCGGTCGCGGCTGCCGTCGCCGCCGACATCGCCGGCAAACCGATGCCCATGGCACATCGCGAGAGCGATCCCATGCACGCTGCGCCGACTCCCTTGCCCTTCTGCGCAGAAATCATCGACGACGACCCAGTCCGGGCCGCCATCGACAAGGCGATCAAAAAGCTGACGCCCGCCTATCGGCGAGAGACGAAGTGAGACTCGATCCGCTCTAGGGTGATGGGCGGACGCCGGCCAGGCTGGTCTGCACGGCAGATTCCAGCGCCCCCAGATGGTCGATCTGGGCGCTGACGGCACGGAACCAGTCGGTGGGATCGATGCCGAAGCGGCCGCGGCGATTCGCGACGGCGACCTGCTCCATCCGTTGCACCGTGCCGGCGACATCCGATGACAGTTGCTCGTTCAGGAGATCGCGGGCGGGCGCCGGCGCGGCGTCCGTGAAAAGGTGCAGATAGCTGTCGCGCGCCGCGATCAGGCCCAGCAGCGCCTGGTACTGACCCTCGACGTAGCGGTCGCGTTCGAACGCGCTCACCAGCTGCGCACGTTCGATTCCGGTCTTCTCTTTGGCGTTCAGCAGCGCGATCCAGGCCAGCGCCGTCGGCCGTTGCACCGGATCGGTGACCATCACCAGCAGCCCGTCGATGACCTGCAGGAACTCGCGGTTGAGCTGGCTGTACGCCTCGATCAGCTCGGGCGAGCGCATCTTCAGCCTCTCGACGGCGGTGCGCGCAGCGATGACCTCGGCCAGACGTTCGTCGGCGGCCACCAGACGGCTCACGATGCCCGGGGGCAGCCGGGCCGCGAAACGCTCGCGGAAAGCCACGACGTCGGCGCGGCATTGCTCCGTGGTGCGCCACTGCCGCGCCAGCTCCTCCCGGAACAGCCGCCCGCCCGACGCGGCGTACAACGACGATACACCGCGCTCGCGCTGCGTCTCGTGGATGAGCGCGCTCAGGAGGCCAGTCGCTTCGTGGAACCGGGCGGGTTCCGTCGGTTCGGCGACCCGCCCTGCTCGCGGCGAGGTGCGCTGAAGGAAAGCGATCTGCCTGTCGACCGCCGCTCCCTTCAGCACACCCGCCTCGACCGCCGCCTGCAACGCCGCCTCGAACGTCTCCCCCTGGAAGTCGTGCAGCTGCGTCCGATCGGCGGCGTGCACGACCAGGCTGATCGTGCGGACGTCGCCCTCGTACAAAGCTTTCCCCCAGCCGTCCCCCGCCAGGCAGAACTGGACGATCCGTGTTGCTTCGTCGACCGTCAGTGCCATCCCGTCTAGCTTGTACCCGATGCGGTTAAGAGTTGGTTTCGGACCGGTACAATGTAAGTAACCTCAGAGCCGCCGCAGCCCCCGCGTCAAATCCCGACTTGTGCCTCCGCCAGGCTCGCGACGGGGGCCGCCGCGGGGGCGGTTTTGCGAGCGTAGAACCACCAGGTCAGCGCCACACACGTGACATAGAAGCCCAGGAACCCGCGCAGCGCCAGCTCGACCCCGCCTGTCGCGTGGATGGACGCCCCGAACGAGCGTGGGATCAGGTAGCCGCCGCAGGCACCGATGGCCGACGTGAAGCCCAGCACCGCGGCGCTCTCGCGCCGGGCGACGGCCAGCGCCTGGCGCTCGGCCTCGGGCCCTTGCCCCTCGACGGCCCGCAGCTTCTCGCGGCGGAAGATCACCGGGATCATGCGGAAGGTCGAGCCGTTCCCGAGGCCGGTCGTCACGAAGAGCAGCAGGAACACCGCCAGGAAGCCACCGAACGAATGCTGGTGCACGAAGTGCGTCACCCCCAAGGTGGCCAGACCCATGACGACGAAGTTCCACATGGTCACGCGCGTGCCGCCAATGCGATCGGCCAGCTTGCCGCCCAGCGGCCGCGCGATCGATCCGACCAGCGCGCCCAGGAACGCCAGGTTCATCGTCACCTGCGGGAATTGGGTCTTCAGCAACAGGGGGAACGCGGCCGAGTAGCCGATGAACGAGCCGAAGGTGCCGATGTAGAGCCAGGACATCACCCAGGTGTGCTTGCTGCGGGTGACGGTGATCTGGTCGCGGAACGTCGACCGCGCCGAGGCCAGGTTGTTCATGAAGCGCGCGGCGCCCAGCGCGGCGATCGCGATGAGCGGCATCCAGAAGAAGCCCGCGTTCTCCAGGTGCAGCTTGGTGGTGGCGGCCAGGATCGGCACCGTCAGGACCAGTGGGATCACCAGCTGGACCGTGCTGACGCCGATGTTGCCGCCGGCCGCGTTCAGTCCCAGCGCGAACCCCTTGGCCCGGTCCGGGTAGAAGAACGAGATGTTGGCCATGCTGGAGGCGAAGTTGCCGCCGCCGAGTCCGGCCGTCGCCGCGGCCAGCGCCATCAACCAGTAGGGGGTCGACGGATCGCGAACCAGCAGCACCAGCGCCGTCGTCGGGATGAACAGCAGCAGCGCGCTGACGATGGTCCAGTTGCGCCCGCCGAAGCGGGGGACCGCGAACGTGTATGGAAAACGCATCAGCGACCCGATGAGGCCCGGCAAGGCCACCAGCGAGAAGAGCTGCTCGGTCGTGTAGTGGAACCCGACCTTGTTGAGGCGGGGCGCCACCACGCTCCAGATCAGCCAGACCGAAAAGCCGATGTTCTCAGCCAGGATGGACCAGAACAGGTTCCGGCGCGCCACGCGACGGCCTGTGTCGCGCCAAAAGGTCTCGTCCTCCGGGTTCCACTCGCTGATCCAGTGCGGCCCCGTATGCGGTTCGGTCACGGTCTTCATGTCAGTCTCCATTCTTCACGGCGCGATACCGACTTCGACCCGGCCGTCGCGCACACGGACCGGGTAGATGGGGACCTTCACGAGGGGGTCGTCGAAGCAGGCACCCGTTTCCAGGTCGAACGTCTGCTTGTAGATGGGGGAGGCAATCTTGGGGCGGCCGCCGCGGTCGCCCACGATGCCGCGGGCGATCACGAAGGCCTCGCTGAACGGGTCGTAGTTCGACAGGCCGTAGACGCGGTCGCCCTCGTCGGGGCGCACCAGGGCGATCTGGCGATCGCCGACCAGCGCCGCGACGCCGCTGGCGGGCGGAATGTCGTCCAGCGCGCAGGTGTCGATCCAGACCAGGCCGCGGTCGGCCGCGCTCAGCTCTTGGACGTGGATCGCGACGCTCATGCGGCCTCCTTCTTCGACGCCTGGGACGGCTCCGCCAGGCGATCCAGCAGCTCGCGCTTTTCGTGGGGGTGGGCGGGGCGCGGCTGCCCGCGTTCCCGGATGAAGACCAGGCTGGGATCGGGGGCCGGGCTGTTCACGAACCCGCGGAACTGGGCCAGCTTTTGCGGGTCCTCGAGCGCGTCCTTCCATTCGCACTTGTACGTGCCGACCACGTGGGCCATCTCGGCCTCCAGCTCGGCGCCGATGCCCAGCTTGTCGTCGACCACGACCTCGCGCAGGTAGGCGATGCCGCCCTCGAGGTTGTTGAGCCAGCCCGCCGTCCGCTGCAGCCGGTCGGCGGTGCGGACGTAGAACATCAAGAACCGGTCGATGTACCGGACCAGCGTCGCCTCGTCGAGGTCGGTGGCCAAAAGCTGGGCGTGCTGCGGCTTCATGCCGCCGTTGCCGCAGACGTAGAGGTTCCACCCCTTCTCGGTCGCGATGATGCCGAAGTCCTTCCCCTGCGCCTCGGCGCACTCGCGCGCGCACCCGGACACGGCGGACTTCAGCTTGTGGGGGCTGCGCAAACCTTTGTAGCGGTTCTCGAGCCGCACGGCCAGACCGACCGAGTCCTGGACGCCGAAGCGGCACCAGGTGTCACCGACGCAAGACTTCACGGTGCGCAACGCCTTGCCGTAGGCGTGGCCCGACTCGAACCCGGCCGCCACCAGCTCGCGCCAGATCAGCGGAAGCTGGTCGACCCGCGCCCCCAGCATGTCGATCCGCTGGGCACCGGTGATCTTGGTGTAAAGGCCGTACTTCCTGGCGATCTCGCCGATCGTGACCAGCTGCTCGGGCGTGATTTCGCCGGCGGCCACGCGCGGGATCACCGAGTAAGTGCCGTCGCGCTGGATGTTGGCCAAAAATCGATCGTTGGTGTCCTGCAGCGGCCGGTGCTTGCGTTCCAGTACCGGCTCGTTCCAGGCCGACGCCAGGATGGACGCCACCGCCGGCTTGCAGATTTCGCAGCCCCGCCCGCGCCCGTGCCGCGCGATCAGCTCCTCGAAGGTCTTGAGCTTGTGCACGCGCACCAGCTGATATAGGTCCTGGCGCGAGCAGGGGAAATGCTCGCAGAGCGCGTTGTTGATCGCCACGCCCGCCTTCTTCAGCTCGATCTTGAGGAGATCGTTGAGCAGCGGCACGCAGGAGCCGCAGCTCGTCCCGGCGCGCGTGCAGCTCTTGATGGCGCCCACGGCCTGCGCGCCGCCGGCGATGGCCTGACAGATGGCGCCCTTGTCGACGTTGTTGCAGCTGCAGATGGTGGCCGATGCCGGCAGGCTGTCGACGCCCAGCCCCGCGGGCGCGTCGGACGGGGGCACCAGCAGCGCCTCGACCTTCACCGGCAGGGCCGCCTTGCTCTGAACCATCGCCACCAGCTGCGCGTACTGCGAGGCGTCCCCGACCAGGATGCCGCCCAGCAGGCGCTGCCGGTCGGCCGACACGACCAGCTGCTTGTAGACGCCGGCCACGTTGTCGATGAGGCGCAGCGTGTGGGCGCCGCCTTCCAGGCCGAACGCATCGCCGAAGCTGGCGACGTCGACGCCCAGCAGCTTCAACTTCGTGCTCATGTCGAAGTGGCCCAGGTGGCGACCCGGCAGGTCGGCGAGCTCGTCGGCGGCGACCTGAGCCATCGTGTACCCGGGCGCGACCAGGCCGTAGCAGCGGCCGTCCCAGGCGGCGCACTCGCCGATGGCCAGGATGTCGGGATCGGACGTGCGGCAGCGGGCATCGATCTCGATCCCGCCGCGCCGGCCCACCGCCAGGCCGGCGGCGCGCGCCAGCTCGTCGCGCGGCCGGATGCCGGCCGAAAACACCACCAGAGATGCGTCGAGGGCGCCGCCGTCGGAGAGCTGCAGGCCCATCACGCGCCCGGTCTCGTCGGTCAGCACGCGCTTGGCCGACACGCCGGTGTGGACGGCCACGCCCAGCGTCTCGATGTGGCGGCGCAGGATCGCGCCGCCCGCGTCGTCGACCTGCAGCGCCATCAGGCGGGGGGCGATCTCGACGACGTGGGTCTCGAGCCCCAGGTTGCGCAGCGCGTTCGCCGCCTCGAGGCCCAGCAAGCCGCCGCCGATGACGACGCCCACGCCGGCCGTGGAGGCGGCGGCCGAGATCGCTTCCAGGTCCTCGATGGTCCGGTAGACGAAGCAGCCGGGCGCGTCTCGTCCGTCGACGGGCGGCACGAACGGCGAAGAGCCCGTGGCCAGCACCAGCTTGTCGTAGGGGAGCGTCAGGCCGGCCGCCGTGCGGACCACCTTGGCGGCACGGTCGATCGAGGCGACCGCGTCACCCACCACCAGACGAACGCCCGCCGATTCGTAGGCCTCGCAGGAGGTCAGCGCCAGCGGCTCGGCGCCGCCGTCGAAGAACTTGGTTAGATTGACGCGATCGTAGGCCGGGCGGGGCTCTTCGCCGATGACCGTGATTTCGAACTGAGAGGCGTCGCGACACAGCTCGACCAGGCGGTGCCCGATCATTCCGTTTCCGACGATGACCAGTTTGGGTGCCATCGAGATTCACGGTAGGGGAGTCCAGGTTTCCCGACGGTCAAGAGACGGTCAAAGGTCGTTAATTCTGCAGCCTCACCGACGTGGGTTGGTGTTTACGGCTGTTGGCCGAATCTTGACGCCCGCGAAACGTGTCCCGACGGATGCTGATCGTCGATGAGTCCTGATGCCGCGACGCGCACGCATTGTCCGTACTGCGCGTTTCAGTGCGGGATGTTGATCTCCGCAGGAGAAGTGAAGGGGGATCCGGACTTCCCGGTCAACCGCGGTCAGATGTGTGTCAAAGGATTCACCGCCGGCGCGTTGCTGGCCGACCCGGGCCGGGTGACTGCGCCACGTGTCCGCGGGCGCGACGGACACCTGGTCGACGCCAGTTGGGAGGCGGCGCTGGACTTCGTGGCCGAGCGCTTGCTGGCGCTGCGCGCCGCGCACGGCCCCGCGTCGCTGGCGGCATTCGGAAGCGGCGCGCTGACCAACGAGAAGGCCTACCTGCTGGGCAAGTTCGTGCGGGTCGCGCTGGGGTCGCCGAACATCGACTACAACGGCCGCTACTGCATGGCCTCGGCCGCGGCTGGTCAGAACCGCGCGTTCGGCATCGACCGCGGTCTGCCGTTTCCGGTGGCCGACATCGCGCGCACGAAGACCTTGCTGCTGTGGGGCGCCAACTCGATCGACACGATGCCGCCCCTGGCGCAGTGGATGGGTGAGCAGCAGGCGCAGGGCCAACTGATCGTCGTCGACCCGCGCCGCTCGGAGACCGCGCGGCGCGCGGACCTGCACCTGCAGCTCACGCCGGGAACGGATCTGGCGCTGGCCAACGGCCTGCTGCATCTGGCGATCGACGAGCGGCTCGTCGACACGGCGTACATCGCGGCGCGGACGGTGGGGTTCGAGGCGGTGCGGCGGACCGTGATGGAGGTTCACCCGGCGCACGTCGAGCGCCTGACCGGCGTGTCGATTGACGATCAGCTGCGGACGGTGCGCCGCCTGGCCGTCGAAGACAGCGCCATGCTGCTGTCGGGTCGCGGCCCCGAGCAGCAAGCCAAGGGCTCTGACACGGTGCTGGCGTTCACGAACTTGATGTTGGCGCTGGGAAAGGTGGGGCGCCCCCACAGCGGCTACGGGTGCCTGACCGGGCAAGGCAACGGGCAGGGCGGGCGCGAGCACGGGCAGAAGGCCGACCAGCTGCCCGGCTATCGATCGATCGAAGACGCGGCGGACCGGGCCGCGGTGGCGCGGGTGTGGGGCGTCGACCCGGCGACCCTGCCGCCCAAGGGCAAGAGCGCGTACGAGTTGCTGGACAGCCTGGGGCCGGCGGGCGGCATCCGCGGGTTGTTGGTGTTCGGATCGAACGTGGCGGTGGCTTCGCCGAATGCCCGGAACATCACGCGCAAGTTGGCGGCGTTGGACCTGCTGGTCGTTTGCGACGCCTTCGACAACGAGACCGCCGCCGACGCGCATGTTTTTCTACCGACGCTGCAGTGGGCCGAGGAAGAAGGAACCATGACGAATCTGGAAGGGCGGGTGATCCTGCGCGAGCGGGCCGTCGCGCCCCCGGCCGGCCCGCGCGGCGACCTGGAGATCTTTTTCGAGCTGGCCCGGCGGTTGGGGCAGGGCGACAAGTTCCAGTTTGCCTCGGCCGAAGCGGTGTTCGACGAGCTGCGCGCCGCCACCGCCGGCGCGCGCGCCGACTACAGCGGGATCACCCACGGCCGCATCCGCCGCGAGCAAGGCGTGTTCTGGCCGTGCCCGGCAGAGGATCACCCGGGCACGCCGCGCCTCTTCGCCGAGAAGTTCGCGTTTCCCGACGGGCGGGCGCGCTTCCACGCCGTCCGGCACCGGCCGTGCGCCGAGGTTCCCGACGGCGACTATCCGCTCTACTTCACGACCGGCCGATACCGCGAACACTACAACTCGGGAGCCCAGACCCGCCGCGTTCCGGCGCTGCTGCGGGTCCGGCCAGAGGCGCGGCTGCAGATTCACCCGCGGCTGGCGGCGCGGCTCGGCGTGGGCGACGGCGAGCCGCTGCTGCTCGAAAGCCGGCGGGGCGCCGCCACCTTCACCGTCGAGGTCACCGGCGACGTTCGCCCCGACACCCTGTTCGCGCCCTTTCACTGGGGCGGGTCGTCCTGCGCGAACCTGCTGACCAACCCGGCGCTGGATCCGCTGAGCCGCATGCCGGAGTTCAAGGTCTGTGCGGTGCGCGCCCGTCGGGCGGCCGCCGGGGAAAGGGCGGCGTCGTGAGCACCCGCAAGCGGCGGCTGGCCATCGTGGGCAACGGCATGGCCACCTGCCGGCTGTTGGACGAGCTCGAGCGGCGGGGCGGCTTCGAGCGGTACGAGGTGAGCGTCTTCGGCGATGAGCGCGGCGGCGCCTACAACCGCGTGCTGCTCAGCAAGGTGCTGGCCGGCGACGAGCCGGATGCAATCACCACCAAGCCGCCGGCCTGGTTTGCGGACCGGGGCGTCCGCTTGCACGACGGGGTGGCCGTGCGGCGCCTCGACACGGAGGCCAAGCAGGTCGAGACCGCCGACGGCGCGACGCACCGGTACGACGTCGCGGTGCTGGCCACCGGCAGCCAGCCGCGGGTTCCGCCGCTGGACGGCATGATGGGCGACGACGGCGATCTGCGCCCGGGCGTCTTCGTCTATCGCACGATGGACGACTGCCTCCGGATGCGCGCCCACGCGCGCTCGGGCGAGGCGGCGGTCGTCCTGGGCGGCGGCCTCTTGGGGCTCGAGGCGGCCAAGGTGCTCAGCGACGCCGGCCTGCACGTGACAGTGATCCACGCGGCGCGCACCCTGATGAACGCCCAGCTGGACGAGCTCGGCGGCGAGATGCTGGAGCGCCAGATCGAATCGCACGGCATCTTCGTCCGCACCGGGCGCACCATCGAAGCGGTCGTGGGCGAGGCGGCGGTCGAGGGCGTTCGCCTCGACGACGGCAAGGTCATGCCGGCCGAGCTGCTGGTGCTGGCCTGCGGCGTGCGCCCGCGCATCGACGTGGCCCGCGCCTCGGGGCTGCCCATCAACAACGGGATCATCGTGAACGACACCCTGGCCACCGAGGCGGCCGGCGTATACGCGATCGGCGACTGCGCCGAGCACGCCGGGCGCACGTATGGCATCGTCGCGCCCGCTTGGGAGCAGGCCGCCGTGCTGGCCGACGTGCTGACGGGCGCAAACCCGCAGGCGCGCTACCGCGGCTCGAAGACCTACACCCGGCTCAAGGTGGCCGGCGTCGACGTGGCCTCGATGGGACGCATCGACCCCGAGCTGGAACGCGACGAGGTGATCCAGGTCGTCGAGACGCGGCGCGGGTCCTATCGCAAGCTGATCGTGCGCGGCAACGAGCTGATCGGCGCGATGCTGGTCGGCAACACGGCCGCCGCCCCTGCGCTGGTGCAGGCTCTCGATCGCGGCGATCCGCTGCCCGACGATCCGCTGGAGGCGCTGTGCCCGAACGCCGGCCTGGCCACGCCGGCCTGCGCCGACCGGATGATTTGCAACTGCAACGCCGTCCCCGAGTCGCGCCTGCGCGAGGCGATTGCGGCCGGCGCCAACAGCATCGAAGAGCTGGCACTCGCCACCCGCGCCGGCACCGGCTGCGGCTCCTGCAAGAGCGAGCTGGCGCAGATCCTGAAGCGCGAAGCGGTGGTCCGCCTGGCTCCGGCGGCGGCTGCGGGGTAGGCGCATCAACGCCTGCATATGCGAACCAGCTCTTCTCCAGGTTCTTCGCATCCCCTGTGTCCGGGCGCTTCGATTGTCGAACGGCAGCGGAAGTGCCGTGTGCCTTCCTGACCAGTACCGCCGCCTGGGACACTCGCGGCGTGCAGGGCAATGCCGCGGCTATCGATGCGGATCGCCGTAAGACCCGGTAGCAACTGCCAAATAAAACGACGACTGCGAACAACATGCGTTGCAGGTGCGCGTGGATGGTGAGTTTCGAAACCGTGGCAACGAACGGCGCCAGCCGTCAACACGTTGTGAAAATAATTGCTCGTCGACTGATCGGAATTGACATTCCTGGTTCCAACTTGCGAGTGTTCCGGTTCGCAAGGGGGAGCGTGCATGTGTGGATCGGTGTCGTCGATTGCTCCGGGCCTGTCTTCTATTCTTCCGACCTGCCGGGTGAAAACGTTCTGGTTCGTCATCTGTGTTGCGGCTGTGAGCGGTGCCTGCCGCGACCGAGAGCGACCTGAGGAGCACGCGGGACGCGCGGCCGTCGCAGCGGCGGGAACGTCCGCCACGGCAGCCCAGATTCTGGCTGCCGTGCAGGCACAGAGCGGTTCGCCGCTACTACCGGCGGTCGCCCAGAGCTTCAAGACCGTCACCGGAGGGCTCCAGGCGCAATTCCCGGCTGCCGCTCTTGCCGCGGCGAAGAAGCCCGCGGCGGTGGTGTTGTCCGCGGCCGCCTCGGGCGTCTCGAGCGTAAAGGATGCGACCAGCGGCGTGGATCTCGGCATCGCCCTCGCCGCGAGCCTTTCTGTCCCGGCGCAGACGCTCAGCGGTTACGTCATTTACCCAGCCGCATTGGCGACCGGAGCGGCGCTCCTGCAGCGGACCGTACCTGAGGGAACAGAGGATTACATCTACTTCCCGACCCGCCCGCCGGCAGCCGAGGTGGAGTACACGCTGACGCTGGGCAACGGGGTCGCTGGTCTGCGACTCCTCCACAACCAGCTGGAGATGCTGGACTCGGGCGGAGCTCCGCGGCTCCGCGTGACCCCACCTTACGTCGTAGGCGCGGGAGGGACGCGCATCGCCGCCACGCTCGCAGTGGAAGGCTGTCCCTTCGACTCTAAACCAGGTGCGCCGTGGGGACGGCCGGTGACGAAGCCGCAGAGCTCGCACTGCACGGTCAGGGTCAGTTGGAAGGACGACACCCTGGCCTACCCGGCGATTCTCGATCCGCGCTGGACGACGACAGGCTCGATGGTGATAGCGCGCCAGGGCCACACGGCGACGCTCTTGTCGACTGGCAACGTCCTCATCGTCGGCGGGACCACCGACGGAGCGACCATGCTCTCCTCGGCAGAGCTCTACAATCCCGCGACGGGTACATGGGCAATCACCGACAGCATGCCGCCCGATATGGCACGGACCCTCCATACCGCGACCCAGCTGAGGGCCACGTCGCAGCCGACGACCAGCGGGAAAGTTCTCATCGCCGGCGGGTGGGACGGCTCGACGACGCTCTACAACTGCCAGGTGTACGACCCTGTGGTCGGCACCTGGGACCAGACGACCAGTATGACGGGCCTCGGTCGTCACGCGCACACGGCGACCCTGTTGGCGGACGGCAAGGTCTTGCTCACGGGCGGCATGAGGGCGACCACGAACCTCAACACGGCCGAAACATTCGACCCCGATCTGTTGGGATGGGGAGCGACAAACAACAAAATGGTCTCCGCTCTGAAGTCGCATCAGGCGGTGTTGTTGAACACGACAAACAGCCAGCTGTCGAACAAGGTGTTGGTCATCGGCGGGAACAACGGCACCAGCACGACGTCGACGGTGACCTTGTACGACCCGACGACGGGCAAGTTCACCACCCAAACGGCGCTTTCCAGCCCGCGCGAGGGGCACACGGCGACGGTTTTGCCGAACGGCAGAATTCTGGTGACCGGCGGTAAGAACGGCAGCACGACGCTGAACACGACGCTCCTCTTCAACCCGTCGAGCGGCAGCGGCACTTGGTCGTCGGCCGGCACCATGACCACCGCCCGCCAGGCCCACACGGCGACCCTGCTGTCGACCAGCATCGTCACGAGCGGGACGGTGCTGGTGGCCGGCGGCAACAACGGTTCCGGGCCCCTCAGCTCGGCGGAACTGTGGGACGGGACTACAACCTGGACTGCGACCACGGCACTCCCCTACACCGTTCAGGGGCAGACGGCGACGCCCATCGGCAACGGATCGGTCCTGATCGCTGGTGGCATCCGCGGATCCACGACCTTGAGCAGCGCGACGACCTATGATGGATCTTTCGGCCTCGGCTGCACCTCGAACAGCCAGTGTGTCACCGGCTTCTGCGTGAGCGGCGTTTGCTGCGACACGGCTTGCACGGGGACCTGCGGCGCTTGCAACCTGCCCGGAAAGGTCGGCACCTGCTCGCCCGTCGCCACCGGGACCATCTGCCGCACCTCGGCTGGCACCTGCGACATTCCCGAAACGTGCAACGGAACATCCACGGCCTGTCCCGCCGACTCCGTCGTCTCGACAGGCACCCTGTGCCGCGCTTCCGCGGATGCTTGCGACGTCGCGGAAACCTGCACCGGAACGTCTGCGGCCTGCCCGGTCGACGGCTTCGTACACGCTGGGACCATCTGCAGGCCATCCGTGGGCGCTTGCGACGTGGCCGAGAGTTGCTCGGGGACCGGCGCGGCCTGCCCGGCTGACAGCTACGTGGCCGCCGGCACGGTCTGCCGGTCTTCGGCGGGGGCGTGTGACGTGGCCGAAGCCTGCTCTGGGAACTCGGGCACTTGCCCGAATGACGTCCTCCAGCCATCGACAACCGTTTGTCGAGCGTCCGCTGGGCCGTGCGACACGCTGGAAAACTGCTCGGGTTCGTCGGCCGCCTGCCCAGCGGACGGGTTCCAACCGGTCGGGACCGTCTGCCGGGCCTCGGCCGGTGCCTGCGACGTCGCCGAAACCTGCAGCGGCCAAGCAGCGAATTGCCCGGCCGAGGCGTTTGCCTCAGCGACGACGGTTTGCCGCGCCGCCACCGGCCCGTGCGATGCCGTCGAGACCTGCACCGGCAGTTCCATCGCTTGCCCGAGCGACAGCCTGGCGACGAATGGAACGACTTGCACCGACGGAAACCAATGCGTCACTGGAAAAACATGTCTGCTGGGCGCATGCACCGGTGGCCAAGCGACTGCGTGCGCCGGATCCGGCTCCAGCGCCACTGCTTCGGTCAGCTCGTCCGGTGGATCGGTGACGCTCGAAACCACCGCCGTCACTTTCGCCCCGGGTGCATTTACGGACGCGACAGGCGTAACGGTGACATCGACGACGACACCCGCACCGCACGGCGTCTCGGCATATTCGCCGATCTACAAGTTCACGCCCGACGGTGCGCGATTCACGCAACCCGTCACCGTAACATTCGTAGTAGGCCTGGGACTGACCAATCCCACGATCATGTGGTCCCGCCCGACGGGTGGCTGGGACGACCTGGGCGGCTCCTATGCGAACGGGAGAATCTCGGCGACCGTGACCCACTTTAGCGAAGGCTACGTCGCGCAGAGCCCGTGTGCGGGGAAGGGGGAGGGCGCCGACTGTACCGTGGGTGACGCGTGCAGCAGGTATACGTGTCACGGAGGTCAATGCACGCACGGGGCGGATATCACCTGTTCAGCCCCGGACAAGTGCCATACGGCGGCCTGTGACCCAGCAATCGGTTGCACCGCCGCGGTCGCTCCGAATGGGACTCTCTGTGACAGCGCAAACCCCGCCAATGTCTGCCAAGCTGGCCAATGCGGACCGGTGCATATCCAGAACCTCGCGATCGATGCTCTCGGCACCCTCGGGGGAAGCAGCTCATCGGCTCTGGCAGTCAACTCCACTGGCCAGGTCGTAGGCACATCTGCGACGAGTGACGGCGCAAGCCATGCATTCATTTGGGCGCCGCCTGGTCCCGTTGCCGACCTTGGGCTTCCGCCA
Source organism: uncultured Pseudomonadota bacterium (assembly GCA_963737345.1). Lineage (GTDB taxonomy): Bacteria > Myxococcota_A > Polyangia > Fen-1088 > Fen-1088 > JADGRB01. Next base: position 277,989 of record CAVTSM010000006.1, read on the forward strand.
GGCGGAACCGCCACCACGATCAGCACCTCCGGCCTCGTGTCCGGCAACGTTCGACAGGCCGACGGGTCGTCCCATGTCTTCTTTCTGGGCTCGGGCCATATCTTCACCGACCTCGGCCCTGGCGAGGACAATCCGCCGGTGCCGGTCGTCGATCCGTTCTCAGGCTGGAGCTTCCAGGGTGCCTATGGCGCGGGGGCCAACGACAGCGGCGAGATCGCAGGATATATGACGAGTGGCGGCCAGATTCGAGGCTTCCTATATACGCCGACTTTCGGATTCACGGACATAGGGGCGCTCTGGCACGGGTGGACTTGGGCAACGGCCATCGCCGGCGACGGAACGGTGGTGGGATCGTCGCAGATAGAAGGCACCCCGACGGACACCTACGCGTCTTTCGGACATGCAGTCATCTACCGGGATCGACTCTTGACCGACATGAATGCTTACGTCGACCCCTCCGCTGGCATGACACTCATTCGCGCGAATGCAATTTCTGACAAGTACATCGCGGGTACCGCCCAGGGTCGCGGTCCGGTCCTCCCCTTCCGCTTTAATCGGACCACGAACGAAGTCGAGTTTGCTCCGACGACCTGGACCGGCGACGTCTTCACCAGTGGGGTCAACAACGCGGGCGAGGTTGTCGGGTTCGGGACAGTCGACGTGCAGGGCGGCCAGGTGGCACCGTTTATCTATTCGGACCAGCTGGGGTTTAGGAACCTCAACGACCTGATTCCGTCGAACAGTGGTTGGAGCTTACAGACCGCCGCCGGCATCAATGACTCAGGCGACATCGTCGGGTGGGGCTGGTACGCCGGGGCGCAGCGCGCTTATCGCCTGAGACTGTCGCCGGAAATCATCGCTTGCCAAGGACAGACGACGAATCCAGCGCCGGTGTGCATTTGGGTCGACGGAGTGACACAGACGGATGGCCAGAGCATTGCGATATTCGGATACCGCAATACCAGCGCGACGTCCGTCCAGCCGACCATCAACGAGGAAAGACTCAACGGCCAACGCGTGGCCAATCCGTCACCGCGGCCACCCGCTCAACTCGTTTCCGGCGAGCACCCCGGCGCCTTCCTGCCTCAGTTCGGTCCCGGCACGACTCTGTCGTGGACTGTAGACGGCCAGAGTGTTTCGGTGAGCGCTGATTTTGCACGACAGCTCCCGAGCACGCCGCTCGCCGGCAACGGCGCCGCCGTCGCGGTTGAGGACACACAAGTTGTTGTCAGACCCAGCGTAAACTCGACCGGGCTCGTCCCACGACTGGACGGCATCGTGACCGCCGGCGGGCACTATCTCGCGATCTTCGGATACGATAACAACGGCCCGACGAACATACACCTACCATACAGCCAGGGAGACAACGCCCTGTTAGTCAATGGTTCACTCATCGAACACCCGTCGCGGATGCCGCCAACGTGGTTTAGCGTTGGTTCACATCCGGGCGCTTTTATAGTCGACTTTTCGACCCCGGTCGCTATCACCTGGACCCTGGCGGGCCAGAGCGTCACCGCGAGCGCCCAGCTACAACCCATTCCGACGACCACGACCCCCCTCGGCGAGGGTGTCTGCGTGAACGGACAGTTCGTCGGGGGTGTCTGCGTGAACGGACAGTTCGTCGTCACCACCCCAAATCCCAATGCGCCCTTTGCCGGCACCATCAGCCCCGCCCAGCAGACGAATTGGGGTCTCCCGATGCCAGCCACATTTGCAGTGGCTGCGGACGGGGCGGCTACTGCCAGGGTCCCGATTTGGGTGCCACCGGGCCGCGCAGGGCTTCAGCCGGCCCTTGCCCTCTCATATAACAGCCACAGTTCTACGGCCTTCCACGGTCTTGGGCCTGGATGGGCCGTGGAAGGGCTTTCGGAAATCACGCGCTGCCCGAAAACCTTGGCACGCGATGGGGTACTTTCGGACGTAACCTTTTACCAAGGAAATGGTACGGACAGTTGGTGCCTCGACGGCCAACGTCTGATCTTTCAGTCCGGCGGAACGTCGCAGGGTGGTTCCTGGGATAATGCGACCTGGCGAACGGAAACGGACCGCTTTGCCAAGATTGTGAGCCATCAAGCCGACGGAACGGACGGCCGGGGCCCCGATTCGTTCGATGTTTATCTAAAAGACGGACGCATCCTCCACTACGGAGGCGGAGACGCGACCGTCGAAGGGCCGCTGACACTCGATGTAATGTCCGCGCCTCCAGCCAATCCGCCGCCCGGGTTCAACCCGGGGCTGCCGAGAACGCAAGCGACCGGTCTGAACGCGCGATATTCGTGGGCGCTCGCATCGTCCGCCGACCGCAGCGGAAACATCATTCACTATTCCTATGCAACGACGATTAATAACAACCGTGATCCGCTCTTGAGCTCAGGCGACGAGCCGTGCGTGGAGCAGCATATTGACTCGATCACGTACGGCAGCCAAATCGCTCGCTTCATCTATTCGGAAGTAGATATGCCCGAAGCAAAGCGGTGGCAACACCGACTGTTTGTGTCCGGCCTCTGCCTGGAAAACCGACGGGAGCTGACCAGAATCGACCTTATCGGACCAAGGCCGGACCTCGGAAGAGCGATAGGCGTCTTGAAGCGCTACGCCCTTACCGTGCGTCCCGAGGGACTTACGTCGGTAAGCGAGACAGATACAAATGGTTTCTCGAAAAGCGTGAGCTTCAAATACGAAAATGCGTCGCCTATTCCTGTTGTTCCCAGGTTCAATGCGTACCCGGTGGCGATCGCGTCCGTGCTGCCATTGACCGCGCCCACGTTTCCCGGGCCATACGTCACGAAAGGTGACCTTAACGGCGACGGGTGCGAGGATTTGGTCTATGCCGACACCGGATATACGATATACGGGCAGTTAAGCAACTGCGGCAGTTCGTCTATGCCGCCGTTCGCCCCGCCCGTGGCTCTCGCTCAAGGGGGGAGCGGTCCCGTGGCGATTCAAGTTGTAGATGCGGACCGAGATGGAAGGGACGACATCTTCTACTCGCGTCAGTACTTGAAGAATGAAGGGGTCGACACGAACGGTAATCCGATCCTGGTTGACCTGGGCGAAACGACCTACCTCCATTCGGCCGGATACGATAGCACCACCAATCAGTTTACCTTCGAGGCTCTGTTCCGACGGACCTTCGGAGCGCCAAAGCCGCCCATCGCGGGAGACATCAATGGCGACGGCTTGATCGATCTAACGGCGTTGAATAACGGCGCAGGCATGCAATGGGAGACCTATCTCATGTCAAAGCCGTTGTTCTCCACGGCCGGCGCCACAATATCAACGGGCTTCGGGGGGCAAGTAGCCAGCGCATTGAGCCCTGTGGCCGTGGCAGGAAGATTCGCGAGTCGATTGGCGACCTCCTTCCTTACTGGGTCCGACGCCGGGCAGCAGATTCTTTATGTGGCCAGGGCGGATGGCGGGCAGATCTCTGCTCCGGCGCAAGCAAATGCTGCGGTGCCGTATACCACAAAATACGTCAGCTTGGATCTGAATGGCGATGGGTTATCAGACCTGGTGTCCATCGATCCCCGGTTCGGCAAGGTGATGAGCACGGACCATACCCGCACAACTCCGACTTCGTTCATTAATACTGGGAACGGGTTTCGCGGTCGCGATCTGGGTCGCTTGCCGACCGCGTTTCCAACGGAAGCTCTTGTGTCCAATACGGCCAACCTTGGTGCGGTCGACATAGACAAAGATGGTCGCGACGACCTCGTCATTCTGTCTCAAGACCCGAGGCATGTTGTACCGCCGAGCGGACCTGTTCCCGGGTGGTTCTACCCGTCGGATGGAAACTCCCTGACGACGCCCGCAGCATTGTCAGACATTGTGGGCACCGGCGATCAGCCATTCCTGATCCTCGATTACGACGGCGACGGCCGGCCAGACCTCATGACGTTGGCCCCAGACGGGGCCGGGAACTATTCACTCAAAATCTACGAAAATCGGCAACCGAGGCAGCTCCTAGTGGGCATGTACGGCGGGCTGAACGACACTCCGGGCACGATCGTCTATGACTCCGTAGGTCGAGTGGCTCGGAGCGCGCCAGGAAACGATGGATGCCCGGGCACCGTACTTTACCCAATGTACTGTCCCAGCGGCGGGCCCCTGGTAGTAACGCAGGCGTATTTTAACAACCGCGACCAGGAGCTGGGCGAGGACGGCGTACTTGAAACGTACAGCTACAACGTACCGATGATGGATGCTTTGGGACGCGGCTGGCTCGGCGTCCAGAATCGGCGGGTTGTACGGACGCCAATCAGCGATCCGGCTCAGATTCTCACGGTAGAGGACACGAAATACGGCTACGCGATAGAATTATTGCGGGGTAGTCCCTCACAGTACTATTACCCGTTGGCGACGAGGCCCATCTCCGACATTACCTACTTCGTCAACCACGGCGGTGCCCTCGAAAATACCGCGACTGCATTCAGCGTGGCGACCGGCTATCACGCTATGAATCCGAATGGCGTGGTGGACGCCTGGATCCCCGCCGTCTTCACCACGAAGAAGCGGACGGTAGCCAACTTTGATCAGGTACTGGCGACGATACAACCGGCGTTTGACGCGGGCCAATGGCCGACTGAGGGAGCAACCGACATTGTGTCGTCGCGGAGCATGGCGATCCTTTTTGATGCGGTCGGGAATCCGACTTACCAAACTGTGGTCACGAATCTGAGTGACGGCACGCAGGTCACCGGAACGACGACGACGACGTACCAGAGCGACATGAATCTCTGGCTAGTCAGCCAGCCGACGAGTAGAACGGCAACAGAGACGACTCCGCAGGGTAGTGCGACGCGAAAGTGGGCGTGGACACCCGACCCTCAGACAGGTCTGTTGGTCCATTCGACGTATCAGTCGGGCGCTCCGGACGAGCAGCTCGACACAAGTTACGTTCGCAACGGATATGGCTTGCCGACGTCGATAACAGCGTCGATTCCGTCTGGCGAGTCTCGGACGACGACGATCGCATACGACGATTTCGATGGAACGTTCCCATCTCGGGTCACGAATTCGCTGGGCCAGGTGACCAAGATGGTCTACCACCCGGGCTACGGCGCGCTGATCGCAATGCAGGACGCCAACGGCCAGAAGGCGTCATGGACCTATGACGAATTTGGCCGGCTTACTTCGGAGAAGGGGCCTGACGGGACGGGCGCCAGGGTTTACTACGAAAACCCCGAACTAACCGCAGGGGACGCCAGCTTGGGCGGTTCCCACGTATACCAGGTTCACGCCGTCGCGGATACGGGGGCCGAGGTCAAGTCGGTGTTCGACACGCTTAACAGACCGACCGTCCGCTGGACGAAGAACTACACAGGGGTTGTTTTCGACGGCGTCACCATCGCCTATGACTCGCACGATACACGGCGGGCAAATCGCGTCACCGTTCCGGCTGTGAATCCATTCGACCCGGCTACTCCGGCATCGACCTATACATATGACAATATGGGACGACCGATCACGGTGACGAACCCAGATGGGAGCGGGTACAGTTACACGTACGGGACGGGCGCGAGCTGGACCGTCACTGGGCCGAATGGCCAGAGCGGTGCACGGACAGAAGATGGACGCGGTCTGGTTCTCGCGAAGAGCGACCTGGTTCAAAAGCCGTCCGAACCCACTGGACACTTCGTCAACCAGAGCTTCACGTACGGACCCTTTGGGCAACTGAGGTCCGTGACGGTGGGAAGCGGACCCACCACGACCATATCTTCGGACGCGAGTGGGCGCAAAACCGAGATCGACGATCCCGACCGGGGACGGACGACCTACAAATGGAACGGGTTCGGTGATCAGATTCAGGAAATCGATGCGGACGGCCACGCTACCGTCTACGTGCCGGACCCGCTGGGTCGGATTCAGCAGGTGATCACGGTCGACGGTATCGCCGGGTACCAGTGGGATACGGCGGAGAATGGCATTGGGCAACTTGCGGGTACCACGTCACCTGATGACGTCTCATGTGGGTACACGTACGATCCCGCGGGACGTCCGACAGCGCAGACTTGGACGCTCAATACGGGAGGGCCGGGGGCCGCCGGGACTTATTCAGTCGGTCTTGGCTACGATCCGTTCGGGCGAGTGTCATCGCTGACGTACCCTGCTGTCGGTGGTCAAGCGGCTCTGGTTCTAAATAACACCTACTTCCCCAATGGACGGCTGTCCGGGATCGTGCGGGGTGGCACGTCTCAGGCGATCTGGACCGCAAATGCGCATAACGAACGTGGCCAAATCAGTCGAGAAACAGTTGGAAACGATGTTGTGACGGCGCATGAGTTTCTCCCGACGACGGGTATGTTGCACGAAGTCAGCAGCACGACGAGCAGCGGTCAGGTGCTGAGAGACATCGTATACGAATACGACGAAAGTCATCGTATGAGGCAACGGACAACAGATGGTCAGGTGGAGATCTTTCAGCACGACACGCTCGACCGGCTCGTCGACTGGCAGACGGGGGCGGCGCCCGGCAGCCCCCATGTTGGCTACACTTTCGACGATTTGGGGAGTCTGACGCTCGCGCAACCTCAGGGCCTGAGTTCGGACATGCCGGTATCGTTTACTCCCGGCGACGGCATCACATTCTCCGCCCATAAGATCGCCTCCTCGAGCCTTGGCTCGTACTCGTATGACGCGCGGGGCGATCAATTCGGATCGCCAGGCAGAACCGTCACCTATACGAACTTCGGACTGCCAAAGTCGGTGGCGTCTGGTGCAGGGGTCACCTCCTTCGCCTACGACGGCTCTCGGTCGCGGGTTTTGAAGGTCGCTCCCGGCGCGACAACGGTCACGATTGGCGGTCTATTTGAGCGCCGGGTTACCAACACTCAGGTGACCGACGTATTTTACCTGCCCGCGGAGGGGAAGTACGCTGGGCAGATTGCGTGGTCGGAAGGCGGGGGCTCCGTTGTCGAAGAGATTCAGTACTTTCACGACGACGCTCTCGGGTCCATCGAGGCCGTAACCGGTCCCGACGGCCAGACTGTCGCACGTCAGCGGTTTGAGCCGTTTGGCGCCCGATTGTCACCGCCGGTGGCAGGAGTGCGAGTGGGTTACCAAGGGGCGGAGCATGACGACGACCTTGGCTTGATCAATATGAACGGGCGGATATACGATCCGGCTCAATTCAGGTTCATGACGGCGGATCCTCGCGTGACCGACGTGTTTTCCAGCCAGGACATGCACAGGTACGCTTTCGTTCGCAATAGTCCGCTCAACTATGCAGATCCGAGCGGCTTTGGTCCTGAATGTACAAGCACAACGTGTGGCCCACCGATGCCCGGCCCGCCTCCTCCGCCGATACCGCCCGACCCCCCTCCAGCACCACCAGCACCACCAACACCACCACCAGCACCACCAGTATCGACCGACCCGACGCCGTCCCCCCCTGACAGTTCAGACCCACCGGGCGGGCGGCCGCCGAGGGACGGCAACCCGGCGCCGCCAGAGGAGGTAGGTACGGCCCCCCCAATAAATGGAACAACTGGGTTCCTGCAGTACGGGGCTCCTGGGCTAACTGGTGGCTCGAGCCAGGGCGGGAACTCACCGCGCGTGGCGGACAGCAGCCAGACAAACGCGAGCGTACCTTTTAACAACCCATTCGATCCCAATCGACAGGTGTGTACTGATACAGGCTGCTCGCCGGCGGGGTTCACGGTTCCGGTCTTCGGGGTTGGCGGGATGGGCAATCCGGGTGGAGGGTTGTGGACGCGGTTTATGGCTTGGGCTCGAGGCACTCCAGCCGCAGCCCCGGCTGCGGCAGCGGCTGCAGCCGGGGCTGGGGCGCTCGGGCAGCTTGCGACGAGCCCGGCTGGTGTCCGCGTTGTTCAGAACTCCGCGGCGATACTGTCGCAGCTCTTCGGGAGGGGGGGGGTTGGTGCGCAATCAGTACTGGCAGAGATCCAGTTTTTCGGCGGACAACTAATTCCGCCGCCGGGGCTTACCCAGCAAATATTGCTTCAATATCGGGCTGTGGCGATGAATGCAGTTATTGCAGGAAAGGACGCGCTTGGCGTTCAAGCGATGCGCCTGCAGATCATCGAATCTGCTCTGAATCTGCCGTTCTTGAAATGAAGGTCTGATGAATTTGTACGAACAGGTTGTTGATCGTTGGAAAGGGCAAGGACTTTCTCGCAAACCCGCGGTTAGCATCAACGCATTGGATACATTCGAAGAGAAGCGCCGGGTTAAGTTGCCGGCGGCTCTTCGCAGAGTAATGTTGCTCTCAAATGGGCTGGCCGACGGAGAATACGATGAAACGAACCAGATTCGTTTTTGGTCCCTTGAGGAACTCGCACCTGTAAAGGAGTGCGCGCCGGAGCTAACCTCGGCGAGGTACGATGAATATCTGGTGTTTGCTGACCACAGTGTGTGGTCACATGCATACGCGGTTTCCCTGAGTTCGGGGGAGGTCGTGATTGTCGGAGAAGAACAGCCAGTTTATGTGACCGGATCGTTTGAGAGCTTTTTGGCGCTGTACGTGAGCGATGCGCCTGCACTTTTCCCGAGGTCGGGCGCACCACGGACGGTTACGCGATAGATGTTCTAGCCTTGCCCCCAACTGGACGTGACAGCCACTTGGGTGATGACCTACCGAAGCTCCTCGATGATGCTGGGTGCGGAGACCTTGTGCTCAAGCTCGAGGAGGAACTGTAAGAGGACCCGGATTTCGGCTGCGAGGTCGCCGAGGTCCTGAAAGAACTCCATTTCCGTTCGCTTGTCCTCACGGTGTCGCGGCGAGGGGAACTGGAACGGCCCATCCCAGAAGCGGCTGGTGGTGAACCCGTACCACTTATCGATGAACCGACGCAGCGAGGTGAGCATGGCGCCGAGGGCGGCGCGGGCACCAGGGTGATCGAGCTTGGCGAGGTAGTCTTCGGTGATGGTCTTGAAGGAATCGAGCGAGGCGAGGCAGGCCTCGACGATCTCGGCATTGTAGGGAGCTGAGAAAACGCGGCGCTCGTCGAGGCGTCGCGCGAACTCGACGAGGAGCTTGGCCTCGACGGCGGTGGGCTTCTTGCGAACGCGGCGGAAGACATCGCGGGCAGCCTGGGCGACGGAGATAGCGGCGCCGACAGTGAGCCTGGGAAGAGCGGGCATCGTCGTCAGCTAGCCTTGCGTCGGTAGCGGTCCACCAAGGCGGCGACGATCTCGAGGATCTTGTCCTGCTGAGAGCGTGGGAGGCGAGCGACCTCCTCGAACACACGCTGGGTCTTGCCGACGGGACCGGAGCGGCGCTCGGCGATGGGGGAAATACCGAGGAGCTGCTCGACGGAGGCGCCGAGGACCTTGGCGAGCTTGGGGAGGACGTCGGAGCGGGGGGGCTTGTGGCTGTGCTCCCAGAAGGTGATGTTTTGCTGGGTCTCGCCGACGAGCTTGGCGGGCTCGACCTGGGTGAGGCCTGCAGTCTGCGCAGGTCGGCCAGGCGGGCGCCCTGGATGGGGCGACCCTTTGGAGATTTCTGCGGCATGCCCGAATCGTAGGGCCTGATTTCGGGGCGCGTCGGCGGTCCCGGCCGGCCTCCGCGTCATGCATGCCGCTGCGCCTCGGGAGGCGGACGGCTCGCTCCACCCTCGGCTCAGGTGGCGGCCGGCTTGAACGCCGCAGATCGGCGAGCGCCGCGGGCCCGCCGCTGCAAAGGAAGGTAAACTGATCTCTATGTCGATTGCCGCCGAGGAAATCTTTGAGGCCGCGCTCAAGCTCGACCCCGCTGACCGCGCTCACGTGGCTCACGGGCTGCTCGAGAGCCTCGATGCCGCACCCGACGAGGACGCCGAGCGCTTGTGGAACGAGGAGCTCGCCCGACGTCGCGAGAAGATCGAGCGCGGTGAAGCCACCTTTCATTCGCTCGACGAGCTGCAAAAGCGAGCAGACAAGGCTCTCGGCGGTGGCTGAGCCGACTTTCCTCGACGAAGCCATCGAGGAAGTCGTCGACGCCGTCAGCTATTACGAGCTCGTCGCGCCAGGAACCGCACAGAGGCTTTTTCTCGAGGCGAAGGCAATCGTCACGCGCGTCGTCGAATCTCCGAGGCGCTGACCCGTCGAAGAGAACGGCTTCCGACGCTGGCGGCTCGAGAACTTTCCCTACTCATGGCGCTACGAGGTCACTGACGCCGGCGACGTCCGCTTCGTTGCTTTTGTCCACGCGAAGCGCCGCCTGGGGTACTTCAAGCGCCGCACTCGATAGCGGCGCCCGTCCCGACCTCGTGGGTGAGCACGCCACTGTGCTCGGCAGCGTCCAGGGCAAGCCGCTCCGTTACGCTCCGCGGTCGTGCTACACGCGACCCTGGACCCCGCCTGCGCGCCGTGACCGACGGCAGCTACGAGGGCCGGGTGAGCGCCGTTAGCGCTTCTTCCGAACTCCGAGGCGGTCCGAGGCGCGATGCCCGAGACCTCAACCGAACGGGACTGGGCGCGACTGACGGTAGGAGGCGGAAGCGATGGCCATTCAGCCAATGGCCTCATTGACAGATCCTGTCGTCGGGTCCTGGTTTCCTGATTGCGGACCTGGTTCCGGGTTTGCATTTCGCGGAGATCATGACGCCCCCGACGCTGCCCGCCGCCGTATCGCCTCCGGCCGCCGCTTACCCAGCTGCCGTCGGCCCGGCACCGCCTGTCGCGGTTCCGACACGGGTGCTGGCGATGCTGGGGCCCGACTTTGGGCTGACCCTGGCGTTCCTCACGGTGCTGGCCGCGCTGGTGGCCGGCTTCGGCGCGTCGTTCGTGTGGGCCAAGGGGCCGATCCTCTGGGCTGGTGGAATCTTGACGGCGCTGGTGATGATCGCGCTGCTCTCGCGGGTGCCGGCCATCGTGCGCGGCCGGGCCGGGGCCTGGCGCGAGGTCGGGGCCGCGGCGCGTGTCGCGGCGCGCGACTGGGGGCCGTTCACGATCATCATGTGGGCGTTCGAGAGCATGGAGACGTACACGGGGGCGATCCGCAAAGCTGGGATCGACGACGCGCTTTATCGCCTGGACCTGCGCCTGTTCGGCGTCGAGCCGACTGTCTGGGCCGGCCGCTTTCACCACCCTCTGCTCACCGACTGGATGTCGCTGACCTATGGCCTCTACTTCGTCCTGCCGATGGTGGTAGCCGCGGCGCTGTCGCTGCGCGGGCGGCGGCGCGACCTGCGCGAGCTGTCGACGGCGGTCATCCTTCAGATGGGGCTGGGCTTCCTGCTGTTCCTGCTGTTCCCCGCGGGACCGCCTCGCTTCTACCCGCCGCTGCTGGCGGGCGTCTTCGATCCGGCCCATCTCCGCTCCTGGACGGGTCTCTACGAGATGCAGCAGACCGTCTTCGACGCCGTCGATCCGCTGCGGATTCGCTCGGCCTTCCCGTCGCTGCATTGCTCGATTGGCTTGCTGACCCTGTTTTATTCCTGGCGGTTCGGCGACGCGCTGTTCCCCCGCCGTCCGCGCCTGTATTTCTGGATCTGCCTGCCCCTGGTCGTCAGCTTGTGGCTGTCGACGATCTACCTGCGCCACCACTGGATTCCCGACATCGCCGCCGGGCTGGCGGTCGGGTGGGCCTCGTCGACGCTGGCGCCGCGCCTACGTCGCGCTTGGCCGGTCAGGCGGGAGCCGTCCCCGTGAAGACAGCGCCGGCGCCACCAGCAGGGCGGCGGCCAGGCAGGTGATCTCGCCCAGCATCGCCGCCACGCCGAAGCTCCGGATGCCGCGGTTCGCCGAGAACCACAGCGACCCGTAGCCCACCACGGTCGTGTACGAGCAGAGCGCCACGGCGGAGGCCGTGTGGACGCCTTCCAGGCGGGCGCGGGTCACGGCGGCATCGGCGCGCGCGCGGCTGATGATGTTGACCGCGTAGTCGACGCCGATCCCGATCGTGATCGGCAGCGCCACGAAATCCAGGAAGTTCACCTTGAGTTGCAGCAGGGAGGCGATCAGCAGCAAGGCCAGTGTTCCCAGCGCGCAGCAGAACAGCGTGGAAAGCGCGGCGAAAGTCGGCCCCAGCAACAGCAGGACGACCACCACCGCGCCCAGCGCCGCGACCGCCGTTGCCCGCGGGCCGTCTCGCTGCATGGCGTCCAGCATGTCGCTGAACACGAAGGCGGTACCGCCGACGAGGACGTCGCTTGGCAAGCCCAGGCCCCGCACGGCGCGCGCGAACCGGCGCAGATCGTTCGTGTTCCATGAATTGATGCCGAGGCCGTTGTTGGCCAGCACGATCCGGCCGCGGCTTCCGTCGCGCTCGATGTAGGGCCAGGCGAGCTCCGCCGGCACGTCCGCGTCGCCGAGCGCACGCAACCCTTCCGGGGGGCGCGCCTCTTCCAGCTGCCGCCGTTCGTCGTCGGTCAGCGCGTCGGGGTGCCGGAGCTGGCGGTCGACCAGGCGGCGCAGCTCGGCCAGCACCTGCAGCTTCTCTGCCTGGTCGGCCGGTAGACGATCGTCGATCGAGCTGATGCGGCTGAAGAGACGCGCCCGCTCCGGCTTGCCGGCGTCGATGGCGCGCAGCTGGGCGACCAAGGGCTCGACATCGCTGCGGCGCGCGACGGCCAGCGCGAATCCACCCGAGATGCCGTGACCGAAAGCGTGATCGAACTTGTCCATCCAGGCCGCCGACCGATCCAGCTGGGCGCTGGTGCTGGCCAAGCGCTGCAGGTTCGTCTCCAGCGGGTCATCGGCCAGATAGCGCCAGGCGCCGACCGCGCAGGCGACGAAGAGAAGCGCCGCCAGTGGGACGACGAAGTGGCGGCGGCGGGGCAGCATCCGCTCGAAGCGCGACACGGCCGCCGGCGCCGGGCGAACACGCAGCCACCCGCGGCGCTCGAGCACGGCCAGCGCCGCCGGCAGGACGGTGTAGGCCGAGATCCAGCAGCACAGCATCCCCACGCCGCCGATGATCCCGAAGTCGCGAAAGCCGCGAAAGGGCGTCACGGCCAGCGACAGGTAGGCCACGCCGGCGGTGGCGGCCGCCGCCGCGGTCGGGCGCTGCGTCCCGGCGACCGCCAGCCGGCGCGCCTCGCCCGGCCCGTGGCCGGCCCGCCGCTCTTCCAGATAGCGGCCGAGCAGGATGATGCCGAAGTTGATGCCGTTGCCGACGACGATCGAGGACAGGAACGCGCTGGCGATGTTGAGGTGACCGATGGTCAGGTCGGTGACGGCGAAGGCCGCCAGCGCGCCCACGGTCAGCGACCAGCCGAGCGCCAGCACCGCCGCCCCCGACCGAAAATAGAGCAGCATTCCCACCAGCACCGCCGCGACCGTCAGCAGCGTCGCGATCGTCATGCCGCGGACCAGGCCATTCTGCTCGGCCAGGGCACGCACGACGTCGCCGGTCACCCCGTACCGCACCGAAGGCCCCGACTCGCGTGCGGTCGCGTCCACGGCGCTGCTCAGCGACGCCGTCAGGCGGGCGCCACGGTCCAGATCGCCGCCGTTGAAGTCGGCGCGCACGAGGATCAGCTGCAGCCGGCCGTCCGCTGAAACCAGCGGCTGCGGGTGGCCGGCCTTGGCGCGCGCCTCGTCGAGACGGTGGCGGAGCGCGTCCAGTGAGTCGCCGCCGCCGCGCGCCGGCGGCTCGTCCAGCGAGACGAAGAGCGGGTTCTCTTTCATCGTCCGATCGCGCAGAGCGTCCCGGGCCGCCGTCAGGTCCTCGAGCGAGGCGAACAGAAATCGGTTCTGCCAGGTGTACTGTCGCAGGACGCCGTCGTCGGCGGTGACGCCGGCAATCCCCAGCGCCTGCGCGTCCAGCGCGCGGATCCGCCGCAGCAGGGCCTGGCCTGCCCGGTCGCGCGCGGCCGGGTCCGCGCTCTCGACGCCGATCATGAAAGTCGCGGCCACGCGCGCGCGCTTCTCGATCCCGCGCAGCTGCCGCACCGACGGCGTCGACTCCGGCAGCAGGTAGGACAGGTCGCTTTTGAGCGACAGGCGGCTGGTCAAGCCGGCCGCCACGACGGAGAGCAGCGCCGCCAGGGCGAGGACGCTCCGGTCGCGCCAAGGCTGCGTCATTGGGCGCAGGCTGCGGGCGTCACCGCTGCGGCGGCCGGCGCACCCAACCGAAGGTAAAGGGCGATCACCTGCGCCGCGACGGCCGGCCAGTCGAATTGGGCGGCGGTGGCGCGGCCGGCGGCGGCGCAGCGACGCCGCAGCGTCGCGTCCTCGAGGAGGCGGGTGGTCTGCGCGGCCAGCCTTGCGCAGTCCGGGTCGGCGGCGACATCCACCATGAAGCCCTGCTGGCCGTCGCTCATCACGTTCCGGAAACCCGGCGTGTCCGCCGCCACGATCGCGCACCCGGCGGCCATCGCTTCCAACACGATGATCCCGAAGGTGCCTCCCACGGCGGGACACAAAAGGACGTCGGCCGAGGCGTAGTACGACGGGCGCTCGGCCCCGGGGACGAACCCGACGAAGTGCGCGTCGGCCCGCAGGTCCGCGGGGACCATGCTTTCGTACGCGGGGCGCAGCGGGCCGTCACCGACCAGGACCAGGCGGGCGTCAGCGCCGCCCCGGCGAACGCGCACCCAGGCGCGAATCACGCGATCGACGCCGTTGCGCGGATCGAAGCGCCCGACGTGCAGGACGTTGGGGCGGCCGTCGTCCAGCTCCGCACGACGGCGCCCCGCCGCGAAGCGCGCGACGTCGACGCCGTTCGGGATCACCTGCCAGGGTGCCCGGAAGGTCCGCTTGAGGTCGACCAGCGCCGTCTCCGACACGCCGATCGCCGCGTCCAGGTGGTCGGCGTAGCGTTGCAGCGATCCGCGCAGCGCCGCATAAAGGAAGCTGCGTCCGACCACGCTGTGGAAGGTCCCCACCGTCAGCGCCGACGACTGGCGCAAGAACAGCAGCGGCAGGGTGGGCATCAGCGGCGAGTGGAGGTGGACGACGTCGAACTGTTCGCTGCGCAGCAGCTCCTTGACCTGCGCCGACAACCCGGGCCCGCACGACACGCGCGCGACCGACCCGCCCGAGAAGACCGGAACCGAGCGCCCCAGCCGCAGGACACCTTGGTCCCGGTCCAGGCGGGCCGCGACCGCAGTGGCCGGCCCGCCGCCCAGGGAGGCCAGCGTGTCCGTCACGACCGGCGTGATGATGCGGACGTCGTGACCCAGCTGGCGCGCCGCCTGGGCGAAGTGGTGCACGTGCTCCTGGATGCCGCCCAGGGTCGGGTAGTAGTACTCGGTGACGATCCCGATCTTCATGGCTTCGCGTATCCCTTCCGTAGACATCGAACGTAGGTGCGAAGCGCATGCCGTCGAGGTCAGCCCGCGGCTGACCGACCATTTGCTGGCTGGACCTGTCGGAGTTTCGGCAGGGTGACGGACTTTGGGCAGGGTGACGAGTTTTCGCCGCAGGCGTGACGACTCTGCGGCGACTGGCCGCCTGCGTGTTTGGCCAATTGCCCGCTGCTTGCGGCAAATCCTGACTTGCCCGCCGTGATGCGCTCCTCAGATTGCTTGCTGGCCTCGACGTTGCACTTGGATGGCTGGCAGGCGGGCAGACAATGAACAACGACGGCCAGAAAAGTTTCTCGCGGAAGGTGGGAATGATCATGGGGATCGTGCGCGTCAACGCGCGCGCCTACGCGGCGGTGTTGGGCACCGTCCTCCGTGAACGCCTGTGGCGGGTTCCCGCCCGCGGCACGCGCGCTGCGGGGAGCCCCCGATGACTCCCGCGACGGGCGCCGCGCGCGATCTGCCGTACCTCATCGCGATGTTCGCTCTCTTCGCGGTCCCGTTCCTCGTCCACGCGGTTCGGGTCTGGCGCGGCACGGTGCGGTTGCCGGCGGCTGGCCCGGCCGGCGCCGGCGGGCGGCTCTTCGGGCCGCTGTTCATCAGTTACTACTACTGGATGATGCGGCCCGTGATCCGCGGCCTGGCCCGGACGCGCGTGACGCCCAACCAGGTGACGATGCTGACGCTGGTCACCGCGGCAGGCGCGGCCGTGGCCATTGCGACCGGTCACTTCGCGTGGGGTTCCGCGCTGGTGATCGGCGGTGGCACGCTGGACATCGTCGACGGGCACCTGGCGCGCACCAAGAACATGGCCACGGCCGAGGGGGCCTTCCTCGATTCGACGATCGACCGCGTCTGTGACGGGCTGATCTTCGGCGGGTGTGTCGTCTATTACGCCGGAACGCCAATCATGTACGTGGCGCTGGCCGTGATGGTCCTGTCGTTCACCGTCAGCTACGCGCGCACCCGCGGCGAGATGTTCGGCGTCACCGGCACGGAAGGGCTCATGCAGCGGGCCGACCGGATCGCCCTGCTCGGGATCTCGATGGCCTTGTCGTCGTTTTTCGCGCACCGCTCGGAAGGGCTGGTGCCGCACCCGTTCTACGCCGTGACCGCGGGCGGGCTGTGCCTGATGGCGGTCCTGAACGGGATCACGGCCTGCCGTCGCATCGTGTGGACCGTCCAGCAGCTCCGCCGCCGTGGCGCCTCGCCGGTGCTGCGGGCCCGGGGATGACCGCCAGGACCCGGCGCGCGCTCTGGCTGGCCGCGCGCATCGCCTTGGTCGCGGCGGCCTTCTGGTTCGTCCTGCGCGGCGTGAACGGCGCCGTCGTCCTCGCGACCCTGCGCCACGCGCATTTGGGCCCACTGGTCGCGGTCGTGGCTCTGAACGCGCTGGTGATGGGCGTCCGGGCGGTGCGCCTGCGGCTGCTCTTGCAGCGGGCGGCCGGGTTGCGGGCGTGCTGGCTGGCAAAGCTCACGGCGTCGGCCATGAACAACGTCATTCCGCTGCGCGGGGGCGACATGGCTCGCCTGTGGATGCTGCAGCGGCACGCCCGCATTTCGAAGACCGCCGCCGGGGCCGTCGCGGTGGTCGAAGGGCTCTTCGATCTGGCCACGCTGGGCGTGCTGGCGCTGGTCGGTGCCGCCCGCTTGCCCGCCCAGCGCTGGGCCGTGGGTGTCGCGCTGGTCGTCGGTCCGGGCGCGGCGGCTTTGATTGGGATCTCCCGCCGGCTGGCCGCGCGCCCGCGCACCAGCGCGAAGGACCCGGGGCGCTGGCACCGCGTGTTCTTGCGGGCGGCCGCTCGGATCGAGCCCGGCGTCCGGGCGCTGCGGCAGCCCGGCATCATCCCCCGGCTGGCCGCGACATCCCTCCTGTCGTGGGCGCTGGAGGGCTGCATGGTCGTCATTTGCGCCCGCGCCGTGCATCTGCCGATCGGCTTTGGCCTGGCGATGGTCGTGCTGCTGGCCATCAACGTGGCGATGGCCGTGCCGTCGTCGCCGGCGGGCGCGGGGGCGTTCGAGGGGGCCGTGGTCGTGGTGCTGACCCTGGCCGGTATTGGAAAGTCGCCCGCCGTCGCGTTCGCGCTGCTCTATCACCTGGTCCAGGTCGTGCCGGTCACCTTGGCCGGCACGCTGGTCGTCTGGCGGGCCGGCCTCACGCTGGACCGCCTGCCGGTGAAGCGAGGGGCCGGGGATCGGGATCAGCCGGTGACCAGCGCGATGGCCAGACCGTCCCAGCCTTTCAGACCCACCGTCTGAAGCGCCGTGGCCTCGACGCGCGGCTCGTCGTGCAGCCGGTCGAAGAGCTTGCGCGTGCCGACGATCGCCGGTTCGCGGCTGCCTGCGTCCATGATCGTGCCGTGGCGGACGACGTTGTCGACCAGGATGAGGCTGCCCGGGCGCGAAAGGGCCAGCGCGGCGTCGAAGTAGGCCGCGTTGTTCTGCTTGTCGGCGTCGATGAAGGTCAGGTCGAAGGGGGGCTGTTTGTCGGCCGCCAGCCGCGCCAGCGTCTCCAGCGCCGGACCCACCCGGATCTCGACCTTGTCGCGCAGGCCGGCGCGGGCGAGGTTCTTCTCGGCGACCTGCGCGTGCTTGGGATCGACCTCGAGCGTCACCAGGCGCCCGTCGGGCGGCAGCGCGCGCCCCAACCAGATCGCGCTGTAGCCGCCCAGGGTGCCGACCTCCAGAATCCGGCGCGCCCCGCGCAGACGGGCCAGCAGGTTCAGCAGCTTGCCCTGGTTCGGGGCAACCGCGATGGCGGGCAGCCCGGCCGCGGCGCTGTCGGCCAGCGCCGCCTGCAGCGCCGGATCGCGCTCGACCAGACGTTCGTTCAGGTACTCGTCGACGGAAATCCAGGCGTGTTCGCTCATGGTGGGGGCGAAAATATAGCCCCGCGTCGACGTCGCGCCGCCTGTGGGCAAAAACTTCCCTCCGCCGACGCGATTATGACCAAGTCATGACTTGGCCTGACACGGGGCCTGGCACCCTGAAAATATGCATGTCGTCTCTGCGCCCGCCGCGACGCTTCCCGCGCCGCCAGCCGTTCCCCCATCCAGATTCGCCAAGCTCGCCGGCTACGTGCGCGTCACGTCCCTGGCGTTCTGGGGCGTTCACGTGGCGGCTGTCATCGGCATCATCGTCGGTGGATGGTCGTGGTCGGGCGTCGCGCTGGCGCTGGGGTCCTACTACGTCCGCATGATCGTGGTGACCGCCGGGTACCACCGCTATTTCGCCCATCGGGCCTTCAAGACCTCACGCGCCTTCCAGTTCGTCCTGGCCGTCGCCGCTCAGAGCGCCGCCCAGAAGGGGGTGATCTGGTGGGCCAGCCACCACCGCTGGCACCACAAATATTCGGACACGCCCAAGGACATCCATTCCGCGCGGCTGCGCGGCTTTTGGTATTCGCACATTGGCTGGGTGATGGCTCCCGAATGGGAGGACACCGACCAGACCCTGGTCGGCGATCTGGCGAAGTTCCCCGAGCTCCGGTTCCTCGATCGGTCCGGCTGGAACCTGCTTCCGACTGTGTTGCTCGCGCTGGCCTTCCTGGTGCTGGGCGGCGGCCATGCGCTGGTCTGGGGCTACTTCGTCCCGACGGTTCTGCTGTGGCACGGCTCCTTCGCGATCAACTCGCTGGCGCACTTGATCGGCCGCCGCCGCTACGCGACGTCTGACGACTCACGCAACAGCTTCATGCTGGCGCTGCTGACCACCGGCGAAGGGTGGCACAACAACCACCACCACTATCAGAGCTCGGCCAACCAAGGCTTTCGGTGGTGGGAGATCGACGTGACCTACTACGTCCTGCGCCTGCTCGCGCTGACCGGGCTGGTGTGGGATCTGCGGCGCCCGCCCGCCCATGTGCTGGAAGACCACCGGCCAGCCGACGACCGGGAACGCGCCGCCGCGTAAGCGCCGCACATCTGGCAAAATAGCGGGGTGAAGGTCCACGCCCCCACCAGCGTCGTCCTGTACCGCGCCCGACTCATCTTCGTCCTGACCGCCCTCATCCCGACCGTTCTCATCACGGTCCTGGGCGTGCTGTTCGTCGCGACGGGTGGATCGAAGTCCATGGCGGTGGTGGGCGGGATCCTGATGCTGGCCTTCTGCGCCACCGCTCTGGCTGGCTGGGCGCTGGGGACGATCTTCGTCACCCGAGGCGCCAGCCTGGCGGCGCTGCAGAATGAATTCCTCTCGTCCGTCTCACACGAGCTGCGGACACCGCTGACGTCGATTCGGCTTTTCATCGACACGCTGCGCGAGGGAAGGGTTGTCGATCCGGTGGCGGAGCGGCGTTGCTTTTCGATCATCAACCAGGAGCTGGTGCGGCTGGACGGCCTGGTCGGGAGGCTGATCGAGCTGTCGAAGATCGAATCCCGCCGGGATGTCTTCGAGCGCCGTCCGGTCACCGTATCCGACATCGTCGAGGACGCGCTGGCGACATTGAAGACGGTGGACCTCACGACGGACATCGACGTGGACGTGAAGGTGGACCGCACCTTGATCGTGTGCGGAGATCGCGCAGCCCTGGTGCAAGCGGTCGGCAACTTGCTGAGCAATGCCTGGAAGTACACCCGCGCGGGCCACCGGCAGATTCAGGTGACCGCCACGGCTGACGTCAAGCACGTTTACATCTCCGTGACGGACAACGGATTCGGCATCTCCGCCGAGGAGCAGCGGGTCATCTTCGACAAGTTCCAGCGTGGCGCGGCCGCCATCGAGCAGCGCAGCCCGGGGTCGGGCCTGGGGCTGGCGATCGTGCGCGCCATCGTGACCGCTCACGCCGGCCGCATCGACGTCAATTCGGACATCGACCGGGGCGCCACCTTCCGAATTACCCTGCCGCGCGGCGTTCCGGAAGCCGCGTGAGCGAGCCCGGGACACCCCGCCTGGTCGTCATCGTCGAAGACGACGCGGCGATCGCGGAAGGGCTGGCGCTGAACCTCAAGCTCCAAGGCTATCGCACGGAGATCGCCGGAGACGCCGAGACCGCGGTTCAGGTGATCGCGACGGCGCGTCCGGCCTTGGTCCTGCTGGACATCTCGTTGCCCAAGCGATCCGGTCTGTGGGTGCTGGAAACCCTGCGCGGCGGGGCGGACTCCGTGCCGGTGATCGTGCTGTCCGCGCGGCAGGACGAGTTCGACAAGGTGGCGGCGCTGCGTCTCGGCGCCGACGACTACGTGACCAAGCCGTTCGCGCTGGCCGAGCTGCTCGCGCGCGTGGCCGCGGTCCTCCGGCGCGCGCCCCCCGACCGGCAGACCGCCGCGCCGCCGGTGGCGCCGGCGTCATCTCGCTTCGGCGACGTGATCGTCGATCTGTCCGCGCGGACGGTGACCAAGGCGGGCAAGCCGGTCAAGCTGACCCACCTCGAGTTCGAGCTGCTGGCGTTCTTCTGCTGCAACGACGAGCGGGTCTTCTCACGCGAAGAGCTGCTCCGCGAGGTCTGGGGCCTGCGTCAGGCCACCCCGGCGCGCACCGTCGACAACTTCGTCGCCCAGCTGCGCGCCAAGCTGGAGGCCGATCCCGATCGCCCCGTCTACCTGCTGACCGTGCGCGGCTCCGGCTACCGCTTCGCCCGCAACGCGCGGTAGTTGCAGCGCCGTTGGGTGAAGCGCCAGGACGCCAGGGCGCCAGCGGAAGGTCAGAGGTTGTTCACGATCGGCTGGCCGATGGTCATGAAGGACGGGCGGGCCTCGCAGCGGGTGGCGTGCGCGGTCAGTCGAGGGTAGCGGGCTTCGTCGAAGAGGGCCGGGTGCGCCTCGCGCACGAACCGCAGCATGCAGGCGACGGCGATGTCGGCGTGGGAGAGGGTCCCGCCCAACCACCAGCCGGTCGCGCGCCGCGCGCGATCGTCCTCCAGCGCGTGCAGCCCGTCGGCGATCTGCAGGCGGCAGCGAGCCATCCAGCGCTCGGACGGGTGCTCGTGTTGCAGCGGCTCGTAGAGCAGACTGACGGCCTTGTCGGCGGTTCCGGTGGCCAGAGCCACCACCCGCAGGCCATCGCGACGAACCGCCCCCGCGCGCGGAAGCAGCGCCCGCTCGGGCGGGGCCATCTCGTCCAACGCGTCCAGGATCGCGCCGCTCTCGATCAGAGAGGTGCCGTCGTCCAAAAGAAGTGTCGGCACCCGCCGCAGCGGGTTGTAGGCCGCGATCTTCTCGGCGTCGCCCCACACCGACCAGGGGCGGTGTTCGAACGGCATGCCCATCTCCATCATGGCGATGCCCACGCGTCTCACGAACGGCGAATCGTATTGCCCGATCAGGATCATCTCGTCACCCGACGGGTAAGTTACCTCATCCGCTAATGCGGGGTGGATCCCGTCGGGGCCGTGAGGCTCTCGCCCGGCGGCGCCGCCGCGTGCTGCGCCTCCCCGTTCTGCTTGCGGGCGCGTGCGGCCTCGATGCCCCACCGCTGGTCGTCCTCTTCGAGATGCAGGCCGGCGGCGGCGCGCGTGGCGGCCACCTTTTCGGGCGCCGAGTCGACTACCCGCTGCGGCCGCTCGCGGGCGGGAGGCGGGGCCGCGGCGCAACCGGTGAGCAGCGTGCCCGCGAACGTCACAGCCAAGGCGACGGAACGAATCGTCATATCTCCAGGAACAGCAAGAAGCCCGCCAACTCGCCTCGCGCGGCTCACGATTGGGCGGAGCGCTTCACGGCCAGCTGAACCCAGGAGATCACGCGGCCTGGATCAAGCGGCTTTTCCAGCGCGTCGGCGTCGGGTACGGCGGCACGGCGTTCCGGCTCCAGCGTATCGGCGTACCCGGAGATGAACAGGATCTGGATGGCAGGGTCGCGCGCGCGCAGCTGGCGCGCGACGTCGAGGCCCGTTCCGTCGGGAAGCCGGACGTCCAGCACCGCGGTGTGCACGCGTCGGTTCTGCGCCAGCGCCTCGGCGGCGCTGTGGGTGACCACCACCTCGTGACCGACGGCGGTCAGCGCTTCGGCCAAATTCTGGGCCAGGTGCTCCTCGTCGTCGACGAGCAGCGCCGTGGCCGGCTGCCGCGCCAGCGATTCGAAGGCATCGATCAGCGTCGACAGCGGCACCGGCTTGGGCAGGAACAACCAGGCGCCGGCGGCCCGTGACTGGTCGATCGTCCCCTCGTCGGTGTAGGCGCTCATCATGAGGACGGGGATGCGCTCGCCGCGCCGGCGCAGCTCTTCGATCAGCTGCGCACCGCTGGCTCCCGGCAGCTTGAAGTCGGTCACCACGGCCGTGATCCCGCCCCTGGCAACGCGCTCCAGCCCCTCTTCGGCCGATCCCGCCACCTCCGTCTGGAAGCCGACCCCTTGCAGGACCTCGGCGATGTTTTCCGCCAAGCCCATCTGGTCGTCGACGATCAGCACGCATCCCCGTCTCATTGACGGGATCAGGCTTAGGTCACCGGCGGCCGCGCGTCAATCCCGATGCTCAGGGCTGCTCGAGCAGCTCGTGCAGGGCGCGAAGCGCGTCGATGGTGGTGAAGACGCCGACCACGCGTTCGTCGCGACAGACGACGGCCGAGCCGAGCTTGCGGGCGATCATCTGCTCGATCACCTCGCCCACGGGCGTGTCGGGTTGCACCGTGAAGACCTCCTGCGCCATGGCCTCCTCGACGCGGACGTCGGTCGGGTTCACGCCCGGCAGCGTTTCGACCAGCAGCAGGTCGCGCTCGGACAGCAGCCCCACGACGCGGCCGCCGTCCAGCACCGGCAGGTGCCGAATGCGGTGCTGTTGCATCTCGCCGCGCGCGGCCGCCAGCGATCGGTTTGGCGCGATCGTGTGTGGGCCATCCGTCATGTACTGACTGACGACTGGGAACTGGCGGACGGGCGGCAAATCCAGACCGGGGGCGGGCGGGGTGGATATCATGCCGTTCGTGAACGCAAGCCGGGTGCCAGCCGCGCGCAGCGGCACGAGGTCCTCCCTGCGCGCAGTTCCTGCCGGTCGGATGGGGCGGTGGCGAACGGATTGCGGGGCCGCGGCCCGCGCCAGGCCCGCTCCGGCGGGAACGGCGGTTGCAGAAGCACCCAGAGTCTTCAAAAGGAGGCTCACGATGCTCACCCGCGCTCTCGCCATCTTGATTGCTCCCTGTCTGCCGCTGGCCGCGTTGATCTTTCCGTTCTCCACGGCGAATCGCGTTTCGGCGCTCTTGGCGGGAACGCTGGGCACGGTGCTCGCGGCGTTCGCCTTCAGCAGCGACCGCGCGCGCTTCGGCGCCGCCGCGGTCGGCGCCTGGGCGGCGCTGACCGCGCTCATCTTCCCGATGATCTTCCCGACGACGTTGCTGGAAGAGGTGATCGCGCTTTCCTGGGGCGCCTTGATGCTGGCCGGGCTGGCGGGCCCTCTGAGCGCGCCGCCGGCCGTCACGCGCACCGCCGCCGCCGTTCCCACGCCGCAGGCCGATGACGGCGAGCACCTGCCGATGGCCGCATGAGGATGACTTCCGCCGGCAAGGCCGCCGTTGCCGGTGAAGAGACCGACGCCTTCTGGTCGGCCGCACCCGCCGATCTGTTCCAGCGCCTGCACGCCACCCCGGCTGGCCTCGGCGCGGGGGAGGCGGCTTCCCGTCGAAAGTCCGGCGGTCCCAACCTGCTGGCCCGCGGGCGGCGGACCGATCTGCCGGCGTTGATCGCGGGGCAGCTGGGCAACCCGATCGTCCTCATCCTGCTGGCGGCGACGGTGCTGGCCGCGGTGCTGGGTGACGCCGCCGATGCCGCGATCGTGCTGGGGATCGTGGTGGTGTCGGCGGCGCTGGGCGTCTGGCAAGAGCACGCCGCTTCGCGGGCGGTCACGCAGCTGATGGCGCAGGTCGCGACCCGCGCCCGCGTGTTGCGGGACGGAACGGTCTGCGAAATTTCGCTCGGCGACGTCGTGCCGGGAGATGTCGCGCTGCTGGACGCGGGCCGCAGCGTCCCCGGCGACGGGCGGATCCTGGAGGCGCGCGATCTGTTCGTGTCGGAGGCCGCGCTGACCGGCGAGAGCGAGCCGGCGGAGAAGGGGGCCGCGCCCAGCCCGGCCGGCGCGCCGCTGGCGCGGCGAACCGGCGCGGTGTTCTTGGGGACGCACGTCGTCAGCGGCGCGGCGCGGGTCTTGATCGTGCGGACGGGCCCCCGCACCGAGATGGGGCGGGTGGCGGCACGCTTGGCCACGCGGCCGCCGGAGACCGACTTCGAACACGGGCTGCGTCGCTTCGGCTACCTGCTGATGGAGCTCACGCTGTTGCTGGTGCTGGGGATCTTCGCCGTGAACGTCTACTTCCACCGGCCGGTGCTGGAATCGTTGATGTTCTCGCTGGCGCTGGCGATCGGCCTGACACCGCAGCTGCTGCCGGCCATCGTGGCCGTCAACCTGGCCCGGGGCGCGTCGCGGATGGCGGCGCAGAAGGTCATCGTGCGGCGGCTGGCCTCGATCGAGAACCTGGGGAGCATGACGCTGCTGTGCTGTGACAAGACAGGGACGCTGACGGAAGGGCGCCTCACGTTCCAAGGCGCCGTCGACGGCGATGGGCAGCCGAGCGAACGGGTCCGGCGGCTGGCCTTCCTGAATGCCGCGCACGAGACGGGCTATGCGAGCCCGCTGGATCAGACCTTGCGCGAGCTCGCCGTCGCGCCCGTCGACCCCGCGGACAAGCGCGACGAGATCCCCTTCGATTTCGTGCGCCGGCGGCTCTCGGTGCTGCTGGCCACCGACGGCGGCCTTCTCGTCACGAAGGGCGCTGTGGGCGCGGTCCTGGAGGCCTGCGACACCGTCGCGACGCCGGCCGGCGTCGTGCCGCTGGATGAACGTCGCGCCGCCATCGAAGCCGGCTTCACGAGCGCTTGCGACGAGGGGCTGCGGGTCATCGCGGTCGCGACGCGCGCGCTGCCCGGCCGTATCGCCGTCACGCGCGAAGACGAGCGCGGCATGACGTTCGAGGGCCTGGTTCGGTTTCACGATCCGCCCAAAGCCGATGTGCGCGCCGCGCTGGACGAGCTGGCGGGCCTGGGTGTCGCCGTCAAGGTGGTCACCGGTGACAACGCGGCGGCGGCCTGTGCGCTGGCGCGGCGGTTGGGGCTGCAGGCGCCGGTCGTCCTCACCGGGACCGAGCTGCGCCGGGCCGCGGCGGCGGCGCTGCCGGCCCTGGCCCGCACCGTCGACATCTTCGCGGAGGTCGAGCCCACCCAGAAGGAACAGATCGTCACCGCGTTGCGCCGGTCCGGGCACGTGGTCGGGTTTCTCGGCGACGGCATCAACGACGCGCCGGCGCTGCACGCGGCCGACGTCGGCATCTCGATCGCGGGGGCCGCCGACGTGGCGCGTGAAGCGGCCGACCTGGTGCTGCTGGAAAAGGAGCTGAGCGTGGTCGCGCGCGGCCTTCGCGAGGGGCGCCGGACCTTCGCCAACACGCTGAAGTACGTGTTCATGGCGACCAGCGCCAACTTCGGAAACATGTTCAGCATGGCCGGCGCGTCGCTGTTCTTGCCGTTCCTGCCGCTGGTTCCCAAGCAGGTGCTGCTGACCAACATGCTGACCGACATGCCCGAGATGGCGATCGCGTCGGACCGGGTCGACGACGAAGACTTCGCGCGGCCGCGCCGGTGGGATCTGGGCCTGGTCCGCCGGTTCATGATCGTGTTCGGCCTGCTCAGCTCGGTCTTCGACTACCTGACGTTCGGCGCTTTGCTGTGGCTGGTCGGCCCGCAGCCGGCGGCGTTCCGGACCGGCTGGTTCATCGAATCGGTCGTCTCGGCAGCCAGCGTGGTCCTGGTCGTCCGCAGCCGCCGGCCGCTCGGCCGCAGCCGCCCCGGCCGGACGCTGGTGCGCGCGACGGCGCTCTGCATTGGCGCGACGGTGGCGCTGCCGTTCTCGCCGCTGGCCGGCGCGCTGGGACTGGCACGGCCGCGCCCGGCGGTGCTGGCGCTGATCGCCCTCATCGTCGGCAGCTACGTGGCCGCCGCCGAGGCGGTGAAGCGCTGGTTCTATCGCCGTTTGGCATCCCAGGTGCAAGAGCCTTCTGCATGAGCCACAGCGCTTGGATGACGATGCGAACGACCCCGCTGCCCGCCGCCGAACAGGAGCGGCTGATCCGGCAACTGCGGCGGACCGGCGATCCGGCCATCGAGCGGCGGCTGGTCGAATCGAACCTGCGGCTGGTCCTGAAGATCGCCCGCCAGCTGGATCGGACCCACGGCCGCGCCTTCGACGACCTGGTGCAGGAAGGCTGCCTGGGGCTCATCGAAGCGATTCACCGCTTCGATCCCGCAAAAGGCGCGCGGCTGACCACCTACGCCGGTTTCTGGATCCGTGCCTACATCATGAAGTACGCGATGGAAAATGTTCGGATCGTGCGAGCGGTGCGGACGCGGGCAGAGCGCGCCGCGTTCTTCAAGGGCGTCGTCGGCAGCGCGGAGGTTTCGATGGACGCGAAGCGCCGGCCTGGGGAGAGCTCCTTGGGCGACGTCATGGCCGACCCGGCGGCGCGCGCCGACCGGCGCCTGGAGATCGCCGAGCTGGCCTGGCGCGTCCGGCGCTCGGCCGACGCGCTCGCGCCCGGCCTGCCCGGGCGGCACGCGACCGTTCTGCGCGAGCGGCTGCTGGCCGACGAGCCGCTGCCGCGGCAGCGGGTGGCCCGCCACGTTTCGCTGTCCGGCGAGCGCGTGCGGCAAATTGAAGTGGAGCTGCAGTCGATGATTCGGTCGGGCCTGGTGGCCGCCGCCGCATAGCGAACGGGAGCGGCGGTGGCGGAGACCGGCATGTCGTCGCGCGAAACGAGCCAGCCCGACCTGGTTCGCGACCTGCTGCGGCCCGAGACGTACGGCGCGGGCGTCGAGCGGGTCACGTTGCGCACCACCCACGCGTCGTGGGTGTTCCTGACCGAGACCGACGTGTTCAAGGTCAAGCGCCCGGTCGAGCTGGGGTTTCTCGACTACCGCACGGTCGAGGACCGGCACCGTGCCTGCCTGGAGGAGGTGCGGCTGAACGCGCGCCTGGCGCCGGACGTCTACCTGGGGGTCGTGCCGGTGGTCCTGACCGCGCGCGGCCACGCGCTGGCGGGCGGCGGTCCCGTCGCCGATTGGGCGGTGCACATGCGCCGGCTGCCCGACGCCGCCAGTGCGGCGGCCGCCCTGGCCGGCGGCGCGCTGGATGCGCCCGCGCTCGAGAGCGTCGCCCTCCGGCTGGCCGAATTCCTGCGCGCGGCCCCGTCGACGCCTTCGTTCGGCACGCCGGCCGCGCTGGCGACGAACGTCGAGGAGAATTTCGAACAGACGCGCCGGTTCGCCGGCAATCTGATCGCGCGTGCGACGTTCGACGCCGTCGAGACGTTCCAGCGGGACACGCTGGCGCGACACGAGGGCCGGTTCCTGCAGCGCCTCGCCGACCAGCGGATTCGCGAGGGGCACGGCGACATCCGGCTCGAACACATCTACTTTCCGGGCAGCCCGCCGCGCCCGCCGGCGCCCGTGATCATCGATGCCATCGAGTTCAACGCGCGGTTCCGGTGCGGCGATACGGCCGCCGAGATCGCGTTTCCGGCCATGGAGCTGCAGGCTGCCGGACGGCCCGATCTGGCGAACGGGCTGGTCGCGCGCTTCGCCGAGGCCACCGACGACCACGCGCTTTACGGCGTGCTGGATTTCTACGTCTCCTACCGCGCATGGGTGCGCGCCAAGGTGGCCGCATTCGTGGCCGCGGACGCCGGCACCGACCCGGAGCTCCGCGCCGCGAAAGAGGTGGAGGCGCGGCGCTGCTGCGAGCTGGCGCGCGCCGCCTCGGCGCCCGCCGAGGTTCCCTACCTGGTCGCCGTCGGCGGCGTGATCGGCAGCGGCAAGAGCACCCTGGCCCAGGCCTTGGGCCGCGCGCTGGCGGCGCCGGTCGTCAGTTCCGACCGGACCCGCAAGGTGCTGGCTGGCATCGCGCCAACCGATCACGGCGACGCACGCCTCTACGCTCCGGATGCGCGCGACGGCGTCTACGACGAGATCTTGCGGCGTGCCGCCGCGGTTCTCGGCTCCGGTCGCGGCGTGATCGTCGACGCGACCTTCGCGACGCGCCTCTGGCGTGCGCGTGCGGCGGCGGCGGCAGAAGCGGCGGGCGCCCGGTTCGTCCTCATCGAGGCGCAGGCGCCTGCGGAGGTCGCGCGGGCCCGCTTGGCCGCGCGGCGCGGCCAAATCTCGGCGTCGGACGCGACCGAGTCGCTGTTGGATGACTTCTTGCGGGCGTACGAACCCCCGGGCGACGATGAGCCCGGAAGGCGGCTGACCGTCGACATGGTCGGGGACGCCGATGCGGTCGCGCGCGCGACATTGCGGCAGCTGGCTGAAGCAGGCATCGCCGCACCGGTGCCCCCGTTCGGTCGCTGACAGAGTCGCGCAACCCCTGCGCGCCTTGCGCCGGCTCGCGCAAAACCTGCGATAATCGATAAAAACGCCCGCGCTCCGCCCACTTCCGAATGGCCCGGCCGTTGCAATTTCGGCCTTGCGACCAATTCGCTGCCGCGGCCCGGCGGCCAACCGACTGACCCGAGGAGCTGTGCGAACCGTGGAAAGCAAAGGACGAATCCTGATTGTCGACGACGAGGTCAATGCCCGCACGGCGCTGGTCGAGTTGCTGCGCGACGAGGGCTACGGCGTCGAGGCCGCCGCCGATGCTTTCAAGGCGCTGGGCAAGATCGCCGAGTTCGCGCCCGACCTGGTGGTCACGGACCTGAAGATGCCCGGGATGGACGGGCTGCAACTGCTGGCCAAGCTGCGCGATGGCGATCCCGATCTGCCGGTCATCGTGATGACCGCGTTCGGCGAAGTCGAGACGGCGGTCAAGGCCATGCGCTCCGGCGCCCGCGACTACCTTTCGAAGCCGGTCAACGTCGGCGAGCTGTCGGTGGTCGTCGCGCGTGAGCTGGAACAGCGGCGACTGCGCGTCGAGACCGGCCTTCTGCGCCAGCGCCTGTCGGAGAAATACAGCTTCTCGAACATCATCGGCAGCGCCGCGCCCATGCAGGCGGTGTTCAAGACCGTCGCCCAGGTCGCGCCGTCACGGGCCACCGTCCTCGTCACCGGTGAGTCGGGCACGGGCAAGGAGCTCATCGCGGCGGCCATCCACGAGCGCAGCACGCGCGCCAAGGGGCCGTTCGTCAAGCTGCACTGCGCGGCGCTGGCCGAGTCGATCCTGGAGAGCGAGCTGTTCGGGCACGAGCGCGGATCGTTCACGGGAGCCCAGACCCGCCGCGACGGCCGGTTCTTCCAGGCCCACAACGGCACGCTGTTCCTGGACGAGATCGGCGACATCTCGCCGGCGGTGCAGGTGAAGCTGTTGCGGTTCCTTCAGGAACGCGAGTTCGAGCGGGTGGGCGGCAACGAGACCGTCCGGGTCGACGTGCGCCTTCTGGCGGCCACCAACCGCAACCTGCAACAGATGGTCGCCGATGGAAAATTCCGCGAAGACCTCTTCTACCGGCTGAACGTCATCACGCTGGAGATGCCCCCGTTGCGCGCCCGTCTCAGCGACGTGCCGCTGCTGGCCTCGTTCTTCCTGCGCAAATATGCCGCCGAGAACGGAAAGGACGTGCGCGGTTTTTCCCCGACGCGTTGGATCTGCTGAGCGCGTACGCCTGGCCAGGGAACGTGCGCGAGCTGGAGAACGTGGTCGAGCGCGCCGTGGTGCTGGCCCAGTCCGCCGAGGTGACGCCCGCCGAGCTGCCGGCTCATCTGGCGGCCGGCAAGGCCCGCGCGGGGCTGCAGATCCCCGGCGCCACGATGGACGAGATCGAGCGCTACGCCATCACCAAGACGCTGGAGGCGACCGGCGGCTCGACGAGCCGCGCCGCCGAGATGCTGAACATCAGCGTCCGCAAGATCCAGTACAAGCTGCACGAGTACGAGAGCGCCCCCAAGTCCGCCCGCTCGGCGCTCAGTCAGGAGTAGCGCTGCGGGCCGCCCGTCTTCAGCCGGCGATCGGCAGCGTGAAGGCGAAACAGGTGCGGCCGGGATGCGAGGCGACCCGGATGGTGCCGCCGTGATCGGCGACGATCCGGTGGACCAGCGAGAGCCCCAGGCCGGTCCCCTGATCCTTGGTCGTGAAAAAGGCGTCGAACACCGGCAGGTCGTTCGGGAACCCGGGGCCGTCGTCCTCCACGTCGATCTCCAGGGTCGCTCCCTCGCGTCGCGCCCGCAGGGTGAGGTGGCCGCCCCGGTCCTGCATCGCTTCCAGCGCGTTGCGGGCCAGGTTGAGCAGCACCTGGCGCAGCCGCTCGGGGTCGCCGGCGACGGCGGGCAGATCGGCGGGCGCCTCGATGGCCAGCACGACGCGCGCCGCTTCGGCCTCGGGGGCGATCAACCCCGCGGTCCAGGCCAGGAGCGGTCCAACCTCGACGGGGCGGGGGTTGAGCGGCGCCGGCTTCGCGAACGCCAGAAATTCGCGCACCAGGCGGTCCAGGCGGTCAATCTCGCCTTTGATGATGTGGGCGATGGGCGCGGTGCGCTCCAGCGGCTCGCCGCGTTCGAGCCGCCGTTCCAAAACCGCCAGCTGCAAGGCGGCCGAGTTCAGCGGGTTGCGCACCTCGTGCGCCAAGCCGGCGGCCAGCGTCCCGACGGCGGCCAGCCGCTCCGCGCGCAGCGTGCGCCGGAGCATCTCTTCTTCGCCCGTGACGTCGATGCCGGCGGCGTAGACCAGCGGCTCTCCGCCGCTGGCGGAGACTTCCGTGCGGTTCCAGCGGACCTTCCGCGCGCCGCCGCCCTTGATGGGCAGATCGTGCGGCCGACCGTCGGCGGCGACCAGCGCGGTCCCGTCGGTTCCCAACATCTCGGCGCGGCTGAACCCGGTCACCTTCTCCAGCAGGCGGTTCCAGGTCGTGATGCGCCCGGCTTCGTCCAGCGCCACCACGAAGGCTGGCATCGATTCGACCAGCTCGCGATGCCGGCGCTCTGAGCGTTCGAGGTCCAGCCGCAGCCGCTCGCGCTCGTGATAGAGGCCGGCCTGCGCCAGCGCCCGGCGAACCGTGTCCAGCAGGTCGGGCGGCGACACCGGCTTCAGCACGTACGCGAACGCGTCGCCGCGCACGGCGGCGATGGCGCCTTCCAGCGTCGCGTTGCCGGTCACCAGGACCAGCTGCATGTACGGCGAACGCGTGCGCAACGGCTCCAACAACGAGATCCCGTCGCCGTCGGGCAGGCGAACGTCGATCAGCGCCACGTCGAAATCGCGCGTCGTCGCGACGGCCAGGGCCGATCGCCGGTCGCGTGCCAAGGCCGTGTCGACGCCCAGCGTGGCGACGATCTCCGCGACGTTTTCGGCCAGCGCCTCTTCGTCGTCGACGATCAGAACGGCGGTCATGCCGGCGGGGAAGCTGGCGCCACCCGCGGCACCGTCATCAGGAACGTGGCCCCCCGAACACCCGATTCCAGCTCGATGCTGCCGCCGTGCGCTTCCAAAATGCGGCGGCACAACGCCAGCCCCAGCCCCGTCCCTTTGGCCTTGGTCGTGAAAAGCGCTTCGAAAAGGCGATGCCGCGCGTCGTCTGCGACGCCGGGACCCTCGTCCTGGACGCGGATGCGGATCACCGCCGGTGACGGGGCGTCGGCCATGACCGCGATGGTACCGCGCCCCGACATCGCGTGCGTCGAGTTGATGAACAGGTTCACCAGCACCTGCCGGAACTGGTCCGCGTCGACGTCGATCGTCAACTGGGGCGGGATTCCGGTGGCCTTCACCCGCACCCCCGGCGGGAGCAGGCTGGCGGCCTCGGCGCTTTCGACCAGGCTCCGGACGTCGGTGGGCCGTCGCTGCGGGGGGCGGTTGCGCGCCAGGTCGAGGAGGTCGTGGATCGTCTTCTTGGCGCGGGCGATCTCACCGCCGACGCGGTCCAGGTGCTTGGCGACGTCCGGGCGCGCCGCCACTTCGGGCCCCAGGTGCTGGCGCAGCAGGTACAGCGACGACTCCATCACGGCCAGCGGGTTCCGCAGCTCGTGCCCGATGCTGGCGGCGAAATGGCCGATCGTCGCCAGCCGCTCGGCGCCGCGATTCTTCGTGATCAGGTCTTCGCGATAGGTCTCGAGCATGATCGCCAGCTCGAGATCCAGGATCTGATTCAAGGCCATCCGCATGGCATCCGCCTCGGCTTCGGCCGCCGGCTCGTCGCGGATGACCTCCATCAGGCGCGAGCGAACGCGGTTCATGGCGGTGAACATGAAGACCTGGGGCAGGTCGATGCGCACGTGAACCCGGCCGATGCGGGCACGCAGCTCGAAGTAGCTCTGATCGTGCGGGCCCAGCAGCAACGTCTCCAGCCACCGGATCAGCGTCTGTTTGAGACGCGCGATCTGGGCGGCGCCGCCGGCGATCGCGGCTCGGGCGTCGGGGTGCGCCTCGACCGCCGCGTAAAAGTCGTCGACGATGGCGATGAAGTGGGGCTGGGCGATCGGGTGCAGGCGGCTCAGCGTGGCGGACGTCGCCTCGGTGAAACCGATGTACCGCTTCATGCTTTCGAAGAACGTCGCGGACACGAAGCGGCCAGAGGCAATATGCGTGCCCTGGCGTGGTGGGCGGCGCGCGGCTGGCGGAATGCGCAAAAGGTGCGTTCCGGCGGTTGCACCCCCTCCGCCCTGCACAAACTGCGGGCCTGACGGCGATCGTCTAGCTGCCTCGGGTGGTGGAACACGGGTTGCACGTCTCCTCGGGTATGAAGATTCTCGGCGCCATCGACTTCAATGCTGGTGGGGAGGGGGCCGCCAAGGTCGCCGGTGAGCTGGCCCGCCTCACCTGTGGGTCGGTCGAGCTGGTCCACGTTTTGCCCCCGCGGACGGCGGACCTTCTGGCAATCGCCGCCGACGCCGGATTGCTGGACCAGCAGGCCGAGGCCAGCGCCGGAGAGCGCCTGGCCGCCGAGGCCCGCGCGCTGGAGCAGGGTGGCGTGCAGGCGTCCGCCTGGCTGGGCGAGGGGGATCTGACGGTGACGTTGCTGGCGCGGGCCGCCGAGATCGGCGCCGACGTGATCGTGATGGGGGGCAGGAGCCGCGGCACCGTGGCCCGCCTGCTGCTGGGCAGCGGCGCCGACCGCTTGATCCGCCGCGCCGAGCGGCCCGTGCTGATCGTGCCGGACGGTGTGACGTCGCTCGGCGGGGCGGGCGGTGCGCTGCGGGTCCTGGCCGCCCTGGACGGTCGTCCTGGTGCACAACCGGTCGCGGACTTCGTTCGCAAGCTGCGGGGCCGGGCCGCTTGCGACGTCACGTTCCTGCGCCTTTACTGGCCGCCCGAGGAGTACCGCCGGCTGGGCTTGCAGGGGCCGCGCGATTTCTTGACCGACGACCCCGACGTGGTCGTCGACCTGCAGCGGCATCTCGCCGCGCAGGTGGGCGCGCTGCCGGGGAAGGGGCGGATCTCGCTGGACGTCGAGGCCACCTGGGGCGAGCCGGGACGCCGGATCCTGGACCTGGCCCACGAGCGCGAGGTGGGCCTGCTGGTCTTGGGCGCCGAGAGCCGGCGTGGCTTGGGGCTGGTGACCCACGTGCCGGTCGCGGAGCACGTGGCGCGGCACGCGTCCGGGGTGTGCGTGCTGTTCGTTCCGATGCGGCCGAGCGCCCCCGCAGCGACCGGCGTACCCGCGCTGATGACGGTTCTGGCTGCGACCGATCTTTCGGCGGCGGGCAACCGGGCCGTACCGTTCGCCTATGCGCTGCTGGCAGGTCACGGCGGCGTCGTCGAGCTGTGCCACGTTCACGAGCGGCCGCTGGCCGACCCGCCGTATGCGTACGACGTCTCGCAGGGAAAGCTGAGCGCCGCCGCCCGCGCCGAGCTGGAGGCGCGGCTCCGGGCGCTGGTCCCACCCGAGGCGGACGGCCTCGGCATCACCACGCACGTGACGATCATCGACGGCGGCAAGGCCGGCGCGGCGCTGGTGCAGGCCGCCGAGCGGCTGTGGGCGGACGCCGTCGTCGTCGGGGCACACGGGCACGGCGGGGCGGCGCGCGCGTTGCTGGGCTCTGTCTCCGACGAGCTGGTTCGTCGCGCCGGCCGCCCCGTCTTCGTCGTTCCGGCGCGCGCGCCGTGAGCGGGCGCGCGGTCAGTGGTACCCGTCGGTGTCGGCGGGCGACAGCTTCCCGCGGAAGGTTCGGTAAAGATGCGTGAAGCTGGCGGCGACCAGCACGAACGCGATCGGCCACCAGATGAGCGCGACCCGCATGGCGTGCCCGCCCGTGGCAGCCATCGTCACCGTCAGCGACCGCGCCGGATCGCCGCTGGAGGGGAGCAGCACCGGATAAAGCGCGAACGCCGCGCCGACCAGCATCGCGGCCAGGTAAGCGA
The DNA here is from genome assembly GCA_963737345.1 of uncultured Pseudomonadota bacterium. Classification (GTDB taxonomy): domain Bacteria; phylum Myxococcota_A; class Polyangia; order Fen-1088; family Fen-1088; genus JADGRB01. The sequence continues at coordinate 312,434 of CAVTSM010000006.1, forward strand.
CCGACGCGGAGAAGGCCGTCCGCTCGCTCCCGCGACGGACCGCCAGGCCCATCACGGCCAAGCTGGCCGCGACGGCCAGCGGGATCAAGAGGCCCGCCGGGTAACGGCGGAAGTTGTCGAGGATGCCCGGGCGGACCGCCCGCGTCGCCAGCAGGCTGACCACGGTCAGGGCCGGCAGCGCGAAGGTGCCGAGCCGCGCGATCCGGCGCGCCCGTTCGTTCAAGGCGCCCGAAACGCGCATCGCCAGGTAATGCGCGCCGTGCGTGCCCAGCGCGACCAGCACGACGACGCCGCACAGGACCGTGTACCAGTCCAGCACGCCCGGCTCGGGACCTGGGCGGAAGTTCGTCCAGAGCGGCAGGAAGAACGTGCCGTCGGCGTCGAGAGGCACGCCCCGAATCACGTTCCCCAGCGCCGCGCCGAAGAACACCGGCAGCAGCAAGCTGGAGATCATGAAGATCGCGTCGCAGGCCTCTGCGAACAGGTGGTCGCCCGCGTGGCCGCGCAGCTCGAGCCCCAGCGCGCGCCCGATGAGCAGCCACAGCACCATCATGAGCGGCAAGTAAAACCCGCTGAAGCTGGAGGCGTAGAGCTGCGGGAACGCGAAATACAGAACGCCGCCCGCCGCCAACAACCAGACTTCGTTCGCGTCCCAGACCGGGCCGATGCTGCGGCGGACCAGAGCCCCATCCTCCGGCGTGCGGGCCACCCACTTCGAGATGGCGCCCACGCCCAGGTCGAAGCCGTCCAGCACGACGTAGGCGACCAGCATGATCGCGACCAGCAGGAACCAGAAAGTCACCATGACGGTCTCCTTGTCATTCCGCCGCGTCGGCCGTGGTGTTGTCGATCGGGCGCAGGCTCACGTCCCCTGGCCGCGCGCCCGTTTCGGCTGGCGCATCGAACCCCTTGGCGATCACCCGGGCCATGATCACGACGAAGGCGATCGACAACAGCGCGTAGAGGCCCATGAACCCCAGCAGCGAGAAGAGGCCGTTGCCGGCCGACACGCGCGGCGAGGTCCCGACCGCCGTGCGCATGAGGCCGTAAACCAGCCACGGCTGCCGGCCGATCTCGGCGGTCATCCACCCGGCGGTGTTCGCGATGTAAGGCAGCGGGACCGCCAGCACCAGCGCCCACAAGAGCGGCCGCGCCGTGACCAGCTTTCCGCGCGCGAGCGCCAGCACCGACAGGCCCGCCAGCGCCAGGAAAATCGTCCCCAGCCCCACCATGAGGTGGTAGCTGTAGTAGAGGAGGCCGATGTTGTCGGGGCGCGCGTCGGCGGGGAATCGATCCATCCCCGCCACCGAGGCCGTCCAGCGCCGGTGGGTCAGGAAGCTGAGGGCGGCGGGAACCTCCAGCGTGTTGTCGATCCGGCGCTCGTCGACGTTCGGCTGGCCCACCAGGACCATCGGCGCGCCGGCCTGGGTGGCGAAGAGGCCCTCCATCGCGGCCAGGGTCGCCGGTTGATTCTCGGCGACCAGCGCCCCTTGGCGGTCGCCGCTCGGGAAGAGTTGCCACACGCTGGCCAGCGCCGCCACGACCACACCGGTCTTGAGCAGCGCGGCCGACGCGCTACGGTCGTCGCCGGGCCGGCGCGCGCAGCATGTAATACGCCCCGAGGCCCGCCGTCGCGAACGCGCCGGTCACGAGGGCGCCGCCCATCGTGTGCAGGTACTGCCAAAATGCCCACCGGTTCATCAGCAGCGCCCAGAGGCTGTCCAGCTGAACGGATCCGTCGGGTGCGACCGTGTAGCCGACCGGATGCTGCATCCAGGCGTCGGTGGCCACGATGAAGTAGCCCGACAGCCACGACCCGGCGAACACCGCGAAGGCGGCGGCCAGGTGCGCCCGCGGCGAGAGGCGCTTTTCGCCGAAAAGAAAAAGACCCAGGAAGGATGACTCGAGGAAGAAGGCGAACATCCCCTCCATCGCCAGCGTCTGGCCGATGACCCCGCCGGCGAACCGAGAGAAGCGCGACCAGTTGGTGCCGAACTGGAACTCCATCGGCACGCCCGTGACCACCCCGAAGACGAAGTTGATCGCGAACAGGCGGCCCAGCAGGCGGGCCGCGTCGGCATACCTTCCTTCCGGGTGCCTGAGCGCCAGGACCTTCAGCACGACGATGAGGGGAGCCAATCCCATCGTCAGCTGCGGGAAAAGGTAGTGGAATGTGGCCGTGAAGGCGAAGTGCAGGCGGTGAACGACGAGCGCGCTGTCCATGGGCGTCTTTTGTACGCGCCTCTGCTCTGCAAGAAGCGCGCGCGGCCTTACCTGGGCCAGCGGCGGCCGCGGCCTCGCGAAACGCGAAAATCCTGCGCGTCTGCTAGGGAGGAGCCGGGCGGGTCGTTGCCGTCGCGCGCACCACGAGCGCCAGCAGCAGACCATTGGCCAGGGCCAGCGCTGTCATCCCGCCGATCACGCCGGAGCTGGCGTGGGCGGCCCGCAGCCGCATCACCAGCATCATGCCGGCGATCGACGCCGCCATCAGGGCCCCGAACGCCAGCAGGACGGTGGCGGCCGCTTCGCCCAGGCGGCGCCTCTGCAGCAACAGCGCGGCGGCCGCCACGTGGGCCGGCAGGATCGCCGCCAGATCCATCACGTGGACGGGGTTGACGGGGAGGGCGGCGGCGGCGATCGAGGGCGGCGTGCCGCCGTGGGCCATCGCGGGCAGGATCTCCGCCAGCCAGAGAAACCCGAACAGCGCCCCAGTGCCGAACAGCAGCCCGGCCAGCGTCTTCACGGGAGCGCCGCGCGCCGGCCACGCCTCGGGTGGGCGCTGCACCAGCGACGCACCGGTCAACGTCAACGTCAGTAAGGCCAGCCCCAGCGCCCCGCAATACAGAAGGAAGAGGGCGTTGAAGTGCAGGCCGAAGGCGTAAATGACCAGCTCGTAGACCGCGTAAAGGACGGTGCCCGCGAACACCAGGCGGCCGCTGGCGCCTCCGCGCTCCGCCCAGCGGGAAGTGACCGCCAACCACGGTACGGCGACGACCAGATCGAACCAGTCTTGGCCGACGGCCTGCGCGGCCCAGGCGGTCGTCTCGCGCGCGTAGGTGCTGGGCAGCAGGATCCCGAACAGCGACACGGCCGCCAGCGCCGTCGCCAGCGCCAACCCCAGCTCGGCGCCGAGCCTGCCGGCAGCGTCGGAGCGCGTCATCGTGGTCACCGCGGTAGCCTAAACCGCGCGACTCGCCCGGCAAAGCCGAGGTCCGCCTGGTTCACCTGCGGGCGATCGGCGTGGGCTCTTCGGTGCGCACCAACTCGACGGTCGCGCGGATGTCGATCTCGTCGCCCACGACGATTCCGCCCACGTCCAGATCCTGGTTCCAGTGCAGCCCGAAGGACTGGCGGTTGATGGCGGCACGCGCCGTCGCCGGCGTACGCACGCGACCATCGCCACCGACCACCGGCGCCCCGATCTCGACGTTCACCTGAACGTCGTGAACGATGCCGCGCAGCTCCAGTCGGCCGTTGACGAGCACGTCGCTGCCGCGCACCTCCACCAGACCGCTGCTGAACTTGGCGCGCGGGAAGCGCGCCGTGTCCAGGAATTCGGCCGACCGGACATGAGCGTCGCGCTCGTCGTCGCCGGTCGTGATGCTGGCCAGGTCGACCCAGATCTCGAGCGAGGACTGCGACGGCTGGGCGCGGTCGAAGAACAGCGCACCGCCCCAGCGGTCGAACCGTCCCTGGATTCGCTGGACCACGATGTGCCGCAGCGAGAAACCGAGAGTCGATCGCTGGACATCGATGAGCCACTCTTGCTGGGTGGCGCCGTCGCTTCGGCCGACGGCTGCCGGAAAAAGGGGCGCGCTGGAATTTTCGGTGTTCATGCTGCTCGGGGGGTGCACGTCCGATGCCACAACGCGTTCGCCGCTCGTGCTGAGACCTCCGCGCAGCCACTGCGCCGTTGCGCGACGGTGCCGCAAGCCTTGCGTCGCGTGTTAGCGTGAGGGTGTGCTGAACACCTTCCGCGACAAGGTGACGGCCTACGTGGGCTTCGACGAGAGCTCGACCGCGGCGCTGCGCGAGGCTCGCGTGCTGGTGGCACCACATTTCGGCCCGATCATCGACGACTTCTACGCCACCATCGAGGCGCACCCGGACGCGCGAGCGGCGATCACCGGGGGCAGCGCTCAAATCGCCCGTCTCAAGCAATCCTTGCTGCGCTGGATCGACGAGCTGTTCACCGGGCCGCACGACGAAGCCTACTTCGAAAGGCGGCTCCGCATCGGGCGCGTGCACGTGCGCATCGACCTGCCCCAGATGTACATGCTGACGGCCATGGATCGCATCCGCGTTCAGACGGTCGCCGCGCTCCGGGGCGCGCCCGAGCTGAGCGAGGAGCGCCTGCGGCGCATGCTGACGGCGATCCATCAGATTCTCGACATCGAGCTGGCCATCATGCTCGAGAGCTATCGCGACGATCTGCTGACCAAGAACCGGACGGCCGAGCGGCTGGCGACGATTGGCCAGTTCGCTGCCGGCATCGGCCACGAGTTGCGAAACCCGCTGGGCGTCGTCGAGAGCTCGGCCTACCTGGTGACCCGCCGGCTGGAACAGTTGAGCGTCGCCGACCCGGGCATCCAGCGGCACATGGAAAAGATCGTCACCGAGGTTCAGCGCTCGGGTCGAACCATCAACGACCTGCTCGAGCTGGCGCGCAACCGGCCACCCAAGCGGCGCGCGGTCGACACGCGTGAGTTCGTCCTGCAGTCGATCGCCGCCGCCCATCTGCCGCCCGGCGTGGCGGTCACGGTGGAGGTGCCGGACGGTGTGCCGCTGGACGCCGATCCGGACCAACTCGGACGGGTCGTGACGAATCTGCTCATCAACGCGGGACAGGCGATGAACGGAAGCGGAGACGTCTGGATCGACGCGCAACGAACGGCCGCCGCCACGGCGATCCGCGTGCGCGACCAAGGACCGGGGGTCCCGCCGGAGCTGCGCGAGCAGGTCTTCCAGGCGCTGTTCACGACCAAGGCCAAGGGCAGCGGCCTCGGCCTGGCGCTCTGCCGGCGCATCGCGGAGTCGCACGGGGGCACTGTGGTCCTCGAGCCGTCCGAGTCGGGTGCCGTGTTCCGGCTGACCATCCCCAATCAACCGCCCGCCTGAGCCCTCAGCCCGCCGGCTGTGCAGGCGCGACCGGCACAATCAGGACCGGCCGCCGGGCGTTCCCGACCACGTGGTCCGTGATCGTCCCGGGCGCCATCACGATGAGGTCGGGGCTCACCCGCCGCACCGCCTTGACGATCGCCTCACCCGGGGCGGGGTCGGCGACCACCAGCGTGCGCAGGTGGACGTGCGGCAGCGAAAGGTCCTCGGGGATCAATCCCAGCAGGCAGTTTTCGAGCTCTTCCTGACGGCTGGGGGTCAGGCCGAGCTCGTCCGGTTCGGCGATGTGCGCCAGGACGATGTCACCACCGGTCGCCAGCAACAGCCGGTAGGCCATGGCGACGGCCGTCCCCGCCCCGGGGGAAAAGTCCGTCGGTACCAGGATGGTCTTGATGGGCAGCAGCGGCTCGACCTTGGAAGGTGCCCCATCGCGCGGGACGCAGACCACCGGCACCCGGGCGCCGCGAACCGTCCGCAACGCGGTCGAGCGGCGGGCCTGGCTGGTGCCGATCACCAGGAGGTCGGCGTCGTCGGTGTCCGCCTCCCAAGCCAGCGGATCGTCCTCGCCGCCCCAGAGCGGCCGGATGCGCAGCGCGAAGTCCGTTCCCGTCCTGGCGACAATCCGCGCGCGAAGCTCCCTGGCCAGCACCTCGACCACCTCGGCGTTCACCTCGAAAGGAATGGGGCGGTCCAGCCCCAGACGCTCGTGCTCGATGTTCGGCAGAAAAAGGTGGATCAGGCGAACGTCGCAGTCGACACGGGCGCGCAACGCCCCCAGCCAGGACAGGGCCGCGTCGCTGGCCGGCGAAAAGTCGATCCCCGCCACCACCCTGAGGCGGGCCGGTCTTGGGCTGCCGACGAGTGCTCCCTTGGCGGCCGGCGGCAAGACCAGGGTGGGGCAGGGGGCGGCACGCAGCGTGCGCTCGGCGACACTCCCCAGCAGCAGCCGCGCCGCCCCATGGCGGGCGTGCGTTCCCAGGACCAGCAACGCCGCGCCTGCCTCGCGCGCGCGATCGATGATGGCGTCCGGTCCGCCCAACTGGACACGGCTTCGCACGCGGGCGCCGCTGGCGCGCGCCAGAGCGGCCTGCGCGCAGACGGCGGTCTCCGCGGCCCCCCGCAGCTCGGCCACCATCTGCTCGTCGGTGACGTCGGGTGGGTAGAAGGGCGGGATGGCCACGAAGTGAAACAGCTCGAGGTCGGCGTCGTAGAGCTGGCTCATGGCCGCCGCGGTCGCCACGACGGCAGCCGAGGAAGGCGACGCATCGGTCGCGCAGATGATGGTGCTCATGTCGCCAGATTCAGCATCAACCGTGCCGTCGCGGCTGGGCGTTGGCCGTCATTTGCCCTCGGCCGTCACCTGCCGGCGTGGGCAACCTGAAGCCGGTTGTCGACCCGCCGGACACCGTGCAGCCGAGCGACCGCGCGCGTGGCCTCCGCCCGCTGCGCCGCGCTGGCCACCACACCTTGCAGGGTCACGATTCCCCCGGCGACGGTCGAGCGGATGTCCGCTTCGGGGACGCGGCCGTCCCAGCGCAGCGCCCGGCGCACCGCCACCGCCAGATCGGTGTCGGTCGGCGCGTCGGGCGCGGAGGCGCGGACCTGGATCTCGTTCGCGACGTCGGTGACCTCCGGGACCTGGTGCGCCGCCTCGGCGGCAGCGTTGAACTGAACCCACATGTCGACCACGCCGCCCAGCGTGACGACGCCGTGCTGGACTTGCACGCCGATCTGCTGGCCGTTCAGGCGTTCGTCCCACGCCATCTGGCAGAGCACGTCCTCGCGGAGCTCATCGTCGGTCTTTCCGGTAGGCGCCACGGCGCGGGTCATGGGCGGGGCTCCGCGGGCGCAGAGTTGACGACCGCGGGCCGGAAATCGGCGTGGCACCGGACGCAGGTCTCGGACACGCGGCCGTAGGCGTCGGCCACTTTGTACGGATTGTAGGTGCGGGCGGCCTCGGCCAGCGTGTGCGCGGCTGCCTTCAGGTCGTCCTGGCGCACGAAGAACTTCTCGGGGATCTGCGCGTTCAGCTCTGTCGCATCGTTCGTCGTCGGCCGGCTCAGGTTGACGTCGGCCGCGATGTCGTCTGCGCGCGACGCGATCGGGCCGTACTCGAGCAGCATGATGGCGGCCATCAAATCGCCCATGGCACGGGCGTGAGACGCCATGCGGTCCCGCAACAGGGCCTTGGCGGCGGGCGCCAGCGGCTCGGGCGGGCCGGGACGGTCGGGCGCGGCCAGCGCATGGGCAAGTTGAGCCTGCTGCGGCGGCTGGCGCGCGGGCGGCGTCGCGCACGCGGCGCCGATCACGTACAGCGCCAGGCCCGCGCGAAGCCCGCCGGCCGGCGACCTTACGGTCTCGAGGTTCTTCGACATGCGGAATCCTTCAGCAAGGGCGGGGCCAGCCCGCCGATCCGCGCCCGCCGGGGTCATCTGCGCAGATCCTGCGCGTCAGATTCTGGCCGCGGCAAACGATGCGTCCTTCGGCGGCGCCGTCGCTCGCCGCGGTCGCCTGGCCAGGACGCCGGCGCGAAATTTTCACGGCGGCATCGGTCGTGCAAAGAAACCCGCGCTCATGGCGCGGACCCGATACGAAGCCGCCGGCGGCCGAATCAAGTTGCGCGGTTTGCCGGCGGCGGCCCTGCGCGCGGTCTGGCGCGAGGGCTATCGCGCCGCGGACCTCCGCGCGGACGTGCTGGCCGGGTTGGTGGTGGGGATCGTCGCCCTGCCGCTGGCGATGGCGCTGGGCATCGCGGTGGGGGTGGCGCCCCAAAACGGCCTTTACACCTCGATCGTCGCCGGCCTGATCGTGGCGGCGCTGGGCGGGTCCCGCTTGCAGGTGACCGGCCCGACCGCGGCCTTCATCGTCATCCTGGCGCCGATCTACGCCAAATTTGGTTTGGCCGGGCTGCTGGTTTCGGGGCTGTTGGGCGGGGTCATGCTGATCGCGATGGGGCTCGCCCGCCTGGGCCAATTGATCGAGTTCATCCCGTACCCGGTCACCAGCGGCTTCACCGCCGGGATCGCGGTGGTCATCGCGACGTTGCAGCTGAAGGACGCCTTGGGGTTGACCCTCAGCGGTTCGCCCGCCTCCTTCTTCGGCCGGATCGCCGCCATGTGGCAGGCTCGGGGGACCGCACACCTCACGGAGCTCTTCATCGCCGCCGTCACGCTGGCCCTGCTGATCGCGGTCCCGAAGTTCACGCGCCGTGTCCCGGGGCCCCTCGTCGCCATTCCGCTGGCGGCACTGCTGGCGGCGGCGTTGAACCATTTGTGGCCCGCGCACGCCGTCGCCACCATCGCAAGCCGGTTTCAGTCGTCAGTCGGCGGCCACATCGTCCATGGCGTGCCGTCACTGCCGCCGTTGCCGATGCTGCCCTGGAACGCCGCTGGTCCCGGCGGAGGTGCGCTCACGCTGTCGTGGGACACGCTGCGCGATCTGTCTTCGGGCGCGTTCGCGGTCGCCATGCTGGGCGGCATCGAGTCGCTGCTCTCGGCCGTGATCGCCGACGGCATGGCGGGCACGCGCCACGACCCGGATGCGGAGCTGCTGGCGCTGGGCATCGGGAACGTCGTGACGCCGTTTTTCGGAGGCATCCCGGCGACGGGCGCCATCGCGCGCACCGCCACCAACTTCCGCTCGGGCGGCCGGTCGCCCGTGGCGGCGATGGTCCACGCGCTGACGGTGCTGGTGGCCGTCATCGTGCTGGCGCCGCTCATCGGCCATCTTCCCATGGCGGCCCTGGCGGCCTTGCTGTTGCTGGTGGCTTGGAACATGTCGGACGCCAAACACGTCGGGCACGTGCTGCGGGTGGCGCCGGGCAGCGACGTCCTGGTGCTGGTGACCTGCTTCGCGCTGACGGTCGTCTTCGACATGGTCGTCGCGGTGTCGGTGGGCGTGGTATTGGCCGCGCTGCTGTTCATGCGGCGGATGGCAGAGATCACCGAGGCGCGCCTGACGCCCGTCGGCGACCACGCGACGGCGCGGGATCAGATTCCGGAAGCGCTGCGCGGGCAAATCGGGGTGTACGACATCGCCGGCCCGCTGTTCTTCGGGGCGGCGCAAAAGGCGATGGCCAGCCTCGGCGTGACCGGCGGGAAAATCCGCGCGCTCATCATTTGCCTCGACCGCGTCCCGGTCATGGACGCCACCGGCCTGGTCGCGCTGGAGAGCGCCATCGCCGCGCTGGACAAGCGCGGCTGCGCGGTGACGCTGGCGGGCTTGCAACCTCAGCCGGCCCGGCTGGTCGAACGGGCACGGCTGCGCGAGCGATTCCCGAGATTGCGCTTGAGCCCCGACATGGCCACCGGGCTGGCCTCGGCGCAGGCCCAGATCGCGGCGTGAGGGCGCCCGTTTCGGGCGCGGCGATTGCGGGGGCGCGTGGGCGGATCCACCATGCGCGTCATGGGACACCTCATGGATCGGTGCGACGTGATCGACGTGCTGGAGGAATCCGTGACGCTCCGCCGGCCGGTGACGGTCGAGTTGAAGGGTGGGGGGCAGTTCGTGGACCAAGCCCGGGATGTCGTCACCGTCGAGAAAAAAGAGTGGGTGCAGTTCCGCGACCACGCGCAGATCGCCGTGGACGACATCGCGTTTTGCGCCCCGGCGGAACCTGCCGAGCCCAGCTACAGCGGCAAACCGGAACGGCGCTGATCGGAGGATGAAACGCCAGGAACGCAAGGACGCCAAAACCCGGTCTGGCGTCTGGCGTTCAAGTGAACGGCCTTGTCCTTAGGGCTTGGGCATTTTCATCCCGGAGTCGTCTTTGCCCGAATCCTTGCCGTCGTCCTTGCCGTCGTCCTTGTGCATGCCGCCGCCGCCGTCGTGGGGCGGAGGGGGAGGCATCTCCTTGCCGCCCGTGCCGTCCATGGGGCCTGGACCCATGCTGCCGCCCGTCGCCGTCATGCCGCCGCTTCCCATCACGCCACCGGTTCCGGTGATGCCACCGGTGCCCATGCTGCCGCCGGTCGCCCTGACGCCGCCGGTGCCGGTCGCGCCGCCGGTCGCCCGGAACCCGCCGGTTCCGGATCGCTCTCCGCCCGTTCCCATCGCACCGCCCGTCGCTGGCGAGCCGCCGGTTCCAACGTGACCGCCCGTCATTGTTGATGTGGGGGTTGATGTCGGGCCGGTCGGGCCGCTGGTTCCGGTCGTCCCCCCGGTTGCGGTCGCGTTTCCGGTCCCGGTCGCACCGCCGGTTGCGGCCCCGGTTCTGCCGGCGCTGCCTTGATTGGTGCCACCGGTCCCAGTGGTCGGCGGTCCCCCGTCACCCTTCTTGATCTGCGCCTGGGACGATGGGTCGTCCGGCGTTCCCGTAACCTCGATGCTGCCGCACGCCCCGAACGCGAGCGCCAGCGCCGCCCCCACCACCCAGCCGCCTTCCGTGCGTTTCATGACTGCCTGGAAAGCTAAGGTCGGATGCCCATCTGCCAATGTGGGCGCCAGGGTGGCCCGCGTCAGAGTTCCACGAGCAGCAGCGGCATCAGCGCGTCGAGGGCGATCGGCTTGACCAGGTGGTGGTCGAACCCGGCTTCGTGCGCACGGGTGCGGTCGTCCTCCTGCGCATATCCGGTGAGCGCGATCAGCCGCAAAGGCGCTCCCTGGTGCTGCGCCCGAAGCCGCCGAGCCAGCTCGTAGCCGTCCATCACCGGCAGACCAATGTCCAGCACCGCGACCTGTGGGCGAAATGAGCGCGCCAGCTCGAGCGCGGCGACGCCGTCGTGAGCGACCGCGGAATCGTGGCCGATGTGGCCCAGGAACTCGTGCAACGTCTGGGCGGCGTCCACGTTGTCGTCGACGACCAGCACCCGGACGGCGCCCGCCGTGCGGACGACCGGCGACGCGCGCGGGGCCCGGGGCGCCGCTTCCGCGCGCGCCGCGGCCGGCAGCGTGACCGTGAGGACGCTGCCCCCGCCGGGGCTGGCGCTGGCGGCTTCGATGTGTCCGCCATGCAGCTCGCAGATGCTCTTGGCGATGGCCAGTCCCAGGCCGAGGCCGCCCTCCGATCGATCGATCGCCCGCTCGCCCTGGACGAACACGTCGAACAGCTCCGGCAGCAGCTCCGGCGGGATGCCGATCCCCTGATCGCGGACCTGGACGACGATCCGTTCGCCGTCCGATCGCGCACGCAGCGCGATCAGCGTCCCGGGCTCGCTGTACTTGGATGCGTTGGTCAGCAGGTTCTGGAAGACCTGCGCAAGACGGGTCGGATCGGCATCGACGGCCAGACCTTCGCGCGGAACGTCGATCGACAGCTCTTGCCGTCGCTTTTCCAGCAGCGGGCTCGCCATCTCGATCGCCTTGGCCACGACCGCCGCGATTTCGACGACCTCGCGCATCAGCTGGATCTTGCCGCGCGTGATGCGCGAGACGTCCAGCAGATCATCGACCAGTCGTGACAGGTGGTCGACCTGCCGGCGGATGATCTGCCGCTCTTTGTGGACCGCGGAGCTCGCTTTCAGGTCCATCAAATCCAGCGCCGTCGCGATGGGAGCCAGCGGGTTGCGCAGCTCGTGCCCCAGCATGGCCAAGAATTCGTCCTTCCGGCGGTCAGCCACGCGCGCCCGCTCGACCGCGTGCTCGAGCTGCTCCTTCTGGTCGCGGACGGTCTTGTAAAGACGGGCGTTCTCCAGGGCGACGGCCGCCTGGCCCGCGATGCTGGTCGCCAGCCGCTCATGAGCGGCGGTGAAGCGTCCAGGCTGCGAATGTTTGAACGACAAGGTTCCGTACGCTTCCCCGGTTCGCGTCACCACCGGGACGACCAGGTGACTGCTGGTGGCGTCGTGCTGTCGCGCGGCTGGCGGCTGGCCCAGCCCGAAAAAAGCCTGTTCGGCCCCGATCAGCGAGCCGATCTCGTCGGTTATCAATTGAACCAGCCGATCATGATCCAGCTCGCTGGCGAACGAGCTGGCCAGCCGGTGCAACGTGTCGTTGATCCGCCGCTCTTCGTCGGCGCGCACGCTGGCCCGTTTCTGTTCGTCGATGTCGACGATCACGCCCGCCATCGCGGTGGGTTTGCCGTCGGGACCGCAGATCACGCGACCGTGCGCGCGGATCCAGGTGTACGTCCCATCCCCGCGCCGCAGTCGCACCTCGGGCGTGTAGGGGACGCCGTCCCGCATGGATCGCTCGTAGGCCTCGCGCGCGATGGCTCGGTCATCGGGGTGGATCATCGCGAAGTCGGCGGCGGCCCCACCGTCCGCCGGCAGATCGAGCAGCTCCGCGTACGAGGGGTCGCGCGTGCTGGTCATCGTCGCCAGGTCGACGCTCCAGGTGGCGGCCCGGGCCGCGCTGAGCGCGACCCGCAGGCGCTCTTCGCTGTCCTGCAGCGCCTCGTACAATCGAGCGCGTTCCAGCGCCTGCGCCGTCAGCTCGCCGACCGCGCGCAAAAAGTCGCGGTCCCTGTTTCCGAGCTCGCGCGCCTCTGCGAACGCGACAGAGATCGCGCCGCTGCGCCCTTCGAAAGAGAACGGGACCGCGCCCCACGAGCGGACGCCGTGACCGCGCCAGCTCGCTTCGAAGTGGGGGTAGCGGGCCGCCAGCGCTCCCTCTCCGGCGGCCCACACCACTTGGCCGCTGCGGATGGCTTCGGCCGCCGGGACCGCGAAAGTCATCGGAACATGCGCCACTTTCGCCAGTCGGCCGGGGTCGTAGGTGCCCGCGACGCCGAGGATGTGTAGCTCGTCGCCCACGCGAACGGAGGCGCCCGCCCAGACGGCTCCCACGACACAGTGGGCCTCTTCGGCGGAGATCGCGGTGACCTCGCGCGGGGTTCGGGCGCGCGAGAGGCGGGCGGCCAGCTGGTGCAGCTGTCGCTCGCGCAGGCGCGCCGCATCCGCTTCGGCGCTGGCGCGGCGTTCGGACTCCAGCAGCAAGGCTCGGTCCAGCGCCAGCGACGCCTGCCCGGCGATGGCGGTCAGCAGCTGGCGGTCCTCGTCGGTGAACGCGCGCTCGTCCGAGAAAGAAAAGGAAACGCCGCCCATGCCCGCGCCGCCGACCATCAGCGGGACGACCGCCCAGGCACGGAACGCCGTCTGATCCGGTCGGATCGCCGCCGGATAGCGCGTGTACATGGCCTCGATGTTCTCGAACATCAAGGGCTGGCCGGTCCGCACCGCCTCGCACAGGGGCACCGGCGCCGCGAGCGGAACCTTCGCGAATCTGTCCATCTGTCCCGGTCGGCCGGCGTCGTCGTGGACGACCAGCTCGAGGTTGTCCCCGTCGCCCCGCAGCCAGACGAATCCGGCGGCCGCCCCCAGTGCGGCGCGACCGGCGTCGACCATGATCGACGCCACCTGGGTCTTTTCGACGGCACCCAGCAGCGCCTCGGTCAGCTTCTGCAACCGGCGCGTGCGGTCGCGCGCGGCTTCCGCCTGGCGGCGGGCCTGCTGCTCGGCCTCGAAGAGCCGAGCGTTGTCGAGCGCGAGTCCGGTGCGGCGCGCCAGCTCGGAGGGATCCACGAGCGGTCGATTGAAGACAGAAGACCGCTAGACGGTCAATCCGCGGGTCATGGCTGAGCCAGCCCGCGGCGTGCCGCCCGGGATCCCGGAAGACCGCTCAGGCCGCGTACGGGTGCTTCTCGACGACGGACAGCTTCACGCCGGTGAGGCGCTGGATGTCGCGCAGGTAGACGCGCTCTTCGCGGTCGCAGAACGACAGCGCGACGCCGGTCGCGCCCGCGCGGCCGGTGCGGCCGATGCGGTGCACGTAGCTCTCGGGCTCGTTCGGCAGGTCGAAGTTCAGCACGTGGCTGACGCCGTCGACGTCGATGCCGCGGGCGGCGATGTCGGTCGCCACCAGCACGCGCACCGCGCCGCTGCGGAATCCGGCCAGCGCCTTCTGGCGCGCGCCCTGCGACTTGTTGCCGTGGATGGCGGCCGCCGAAACCCCGGCGTGGTCCAGGTCGCGGGCCACGCGATCGGCGCCGTGCTTGGTGCGGCGTGAAGACCAGCACCCGCTTCATCGCCGCGTCGCGCAGCGTCTCGCGCAGCAGCGCTCGCTTGTCGTTGCGCTCGACGAACAGGACCCACTGCGTGATGGCCGCCGCCGTGCTGGCGACCGGCGTCACCGCGACCTTCACCGGGTCGCGCAGAATCTGGTTGGCCAGCGCCGCGATGGGCCCCGGCATGGTCGCCGAGAACAGGAGGTTCTGGCGGACGGCCGGCAGCTCGGCGACGATTCGCCGAATCGGCTGGATGAAGCCCATGTCCAGCATCCGATCGGCCTCGTCGAGGACCAGGATCTGAACGTCCTTGAGGCGCAGGTGGCGCTGTTGGAGCAGATCGATCAGACCGCCCGGGGGTGGCGACGACGACGTCGACGCCGCGGCGAAGCGCGTCCACCTGGGCGCCCTGTCCGACGCCGCCGAAGATCGTGGTGCCGGTCAGCCGCAGGTGCTGGCCGTAGTCGCGGAAGCTCTCGCCGACCTGCACGGCCAGCTCGCGCGTCGGGCACCAGCACCAGCGCGCGGGGCCCGCCGCGGCTGTCGCGCGGCGTTCCAGCATGCTGAGGCGATGCAGAATCGGCAGCGCGAAGGCGGCGGTCTTGCCGGTGCCGGTCTGGGCGCAGCCCAGGAGGTCGCGGCCGGCCAGCACGTGCGGGATCGCCTGCTGCTGGATCGGGGTCGGCAGCTCGTAGCCCTGGCGGCCCACGGCGCGCAGCAGCGGCTCGGCCAGCGCCAGCGCGGCGAACGAGCCGGCGGGAAGGGCGGTGACAGGAAGAGCGGTGACGGGAAGGGCGGAGATCGGATCTGTGGACAGAATCGGGGCCGTGCTCATCTTTTCGGGTCCTTTGGTGTGCGTGTTCGTCCGTGCAAAAACCGACGAGACAGCGCTCTCCGAAAGGAACTCGCGAAACCCGGTTCTGGCTCGGCGCGCGACAATCGCGGCCGGCAGGGACTGAAAACTGACCTCCCTTACATGCTGGCAAACCCCGGCGAAGTCAAGCAACGCCCCTCGCCGGGGGACTCCGCTCGAGCTACTTGGCGGGCTTTTCGGCCTTTTCGGCGTGCTCGGCCATCTCGCCCTTCGACCAGGGCGGCGTCACCTTGTTGGCGCGCGCGTAGGCGATCGACTGGCCGAGGTGCTCGTGCTCGTGGTTGACGATGATGATGAGCCCCGAGCGGGTCGTGATGTCGTGGCCGAAGAAGCTGATCTTCTTGTCGAGGTCCTTGTCGGCCACGCTCTTGATGGCGTCGCGCACGTAGTCGAACGAGGCCTGCAGGACCTTCTTGATGGCGGCCTTGTCGGTGGTCTGCGCCTCCCACTTCTTGGGATCGCCGTCGAACTTGGCGTCGGCCGGCGGCGCCTTGCCGGTGATCATCTTGCCAAGGCCGTAGTTGCCGAACGCGATGTGCAGATACACCTCGCCGATCGACCGCACGCCCGGCGCCGGGCGCCACTGTACTTGTCCTGCGGCACGGCCTCCTCGAGTTCGAGGATCTGCTTTTCGACGTAGTCGACCTGACCGACCAGGTCGGTCTGCAGCGCGCTCTTGGCGGGAGCGGCCGCCTGCGCGCGCGCGCCGGCGCCGAACGTGAAGGCCAACATCAGGGACACGAATGAGGGGCTTGGCTGTTGTCATTGCGCGGGATGATCCTCCGTTCGCGACGACAGACAAGAGCAAAACGCCGGCGCACCCGATCACGTTGAACCACAGGAACCCGATGCTGGTGGTCAGCCAGACGGCGATGACCAGCGCCTGGGAGATCAGCGCCGCCATGAACACAGCTGTTCCCCGCACGCGGCGGGCGAAGAACGCCATCAGGAAGATGCCCAGGATCGTGCCGTAAAACAGCGAGCCCAGGATGTTCACGGCCTGGATCAAGTTGTCCAGCAGGGCCGCGAAGCCGGCGAAAGCGACCGCCAGCACGCCCCAGGCGCCAGTCGCGAACCGCGCCGCCCGCACGTAGTGGCCGTCGGGCGCGTTCGGTCGGATGCTGCGTTTGTAGAAGTCGACGATGGTGCAGCCGCCCAGGGCGGTCAGCTCGCTGGCCGTCGACGACATGGCCGCGCACAGGATGACGGCCAGCAGCAGACCGACGACGCCGCGGGGCAGGTTGGCCAGCACGAACGACAGGAAGACGTAGTCGGCGTCGTTCGGCTCAGGGTGGGGGACCGACGCGACGATCAACGCCCGCGTGCGCGCGCGGACGTCGTCGAAGCGGGCGGCGGCGGCTTGCACCTGGGTGCGCGCCGCCGCGATCGCCGCCTCGTCGTGCGCGCGCAGGGCGGCGGCCAGGCGCTGGACCTCGGCGCGCCGCGCGTCGACGGCGGCGCGGTGCTCGGCCTGCAGCTGCCGCAGCTCGGCGGCGTGGGGCGTCTTGGCGACGCGCGCCAGCTCGGCCTCGTTGAAGAAGAGCGGCGGCGGGTTGAACTGATAAAAGACGAACACCATCACCCCGACGAACAGGATCAGGAACTGCATCGGGACCTTGAAGAGGCCGTTGAACAACAGCCCCAGGCGGCTCTCGGTGATGGAGCGGCCCGACAGATAACGCTGAACCTGTGACTGATCGGTTCCGAAGTAGGCCATCGCCAGGAACCCGCCGCCCAGCAGCCCCGACCAGAAGGTGTAGCGGCTGCCCAGGCCGCCCGAGAAATCGACGACGTTCATCTTGCCGAAGGTCCCCGCGATCGACAGGGCGTTGCCGAACGACAGGTCGGCCGGCAGCCGGCGCACGACCACGATGAACGCCACCACCATGCCGCCCAGCATCACGGTCATCTGGTGCTTCTGCGTCTGGCTGACGGCGCGCGTGCCGCCCGCGACCGTGTAGAGGATGACCAGGCTGCCGATGGCCAGGCAGGTGAGATTCAACGACCAGCCGAGCAGCTTCGACAGGACGATGGCCGGCGCGTAGATCGTGATGCCCGCCGACAGGCCCCGCTGCAGCAGAAACAGGAACGCGGCGAGCTGGCGCGTCTTCAAATCGAAGCGCGACTCGAGCAGCTCGTAGGCGGTCAGGACGCGCAGCTTGTAAAAGCGCGGCACGAACGCGACCGACAGGATCACCATCGCCACCGGCAGCCCGAAGTAGAACTGCACGAAGCGCATCCCGTCCGCGTAGGCCTGACCGGGCGTGGACAGGAACGTGATGGCGGAGGCCTGGGTCGCCATCACCGACAGGCCGATCGTCAGCCAACGGTCCTGGTAGCCGCCGTGCAGGTAGCCGGCCATGTCCGACGGGCCGCGGGTCTTCCAGACGCCGTACCCGACGATGGCGCCCAGCGTGACGAACAGGACCGCCCAGTCGAGGGCGCTCATGGATACAGCATCGTCAGCAGCGCGCCGACCGCGATCTCGACCGCCAGCGCGCCCAGGACCAGTGCGTAGATGGCGCGCCAGCTCAGGAAGGGCGGGGCGTCGCCCATCTCGGCGCGCGGCGTTTCATCGGCCATGCGCGGTGGTGTTCCCGATCCCTTGCCCGGTCTCTTGCCCAGTCTTGGGGGTCGTCTTGCCGCCCGCCAGCAGGTTCGCGAACAGCCGGAAAGCGCCCGGCACGCCCGCCGGCAGCTGTCGGAAAAAGGCCAGGCCCGTGTAGACGAACGTCCCCTGGCCGTGGTGCGCCCACAGCACACTGCCGGCCAGCGGCGCCTCGCCCGCGTCGTGCATCGCCAGCGGTGTCTCGTAGTGGCTGTCCCATTTTTCGGCGAAGTAGAGCCCGCGCTCTTGCACCCAGCCCTCGAAGTCGGCCGGGCCCAGCGGGTTGGGCGACGTCACGGCCGGGTGGTGGGGCGACGTGAAGGTGACCGCCGCCGTTTCGTCGGTGACCCGCTGCTGGCCAATGTCGAAGGGAAAGGGGCCGAGCGGCGCCGTGAGCGCGGCCAGGCGGTTGTTGGTGTTGTACTGAACGACCAGCACGCCGCCGGCCTCGACGTAGGCCATCAGCGTCGGGTGCGCGGCGCGCAGCTTGTCGCTGACGTTGAAGGCGCGCACGCCGGTCACCACGGCGTCGAAGCGGCGCAGCGCGGCCGGTCCGTCGTCCAGGTCGCCGTCGCCCAGGATGGTCACGTCGTAGCCGACGCCGCGCAGGGCGGCCGGCAGCTCGTCACCTGCGCCCGGCAGGTACCCGATGCGCTTGCCGCCCGTCGCCAGGGCCACCGGGACCAGACGAACGTCGGCGTCGACGAGATAGGTCTGGATGGGGATGTGCGGGTGGGCGATGTGCACGACTTCACGCGTGAGGTGGCGCCCCTCGACGTCGGCGACCACGTGCAGGGTGCCCGCGGCGGCGCTCCTCGCCGCCCGAACCTGAAAGGCCAGCACCGCCTCGGGCGCCGTGGGCGACAGCGCAAAGCGCGCGCTGGCGGGCTCCACGCTCCACCCGGCGGGTGCTTCGAAGCGCACGCTACCCGCGGCCGCGCTGGCGCCGGCGCCGGCGGAAACGCGAACGCTCAGCCGGCGCGGCGCGGCGCCAGCGAACATCAAGACCCGCGTCTCGGGCGCGACCGACACCGGCGGCGCGATCTCGACGCCGCGGTATCGCTCGCCCATCACGGGGTCGGTCCACTTGTACACGACCGGGCGCGTGACCGTGAGGGGGCGGCCGGCGACCGAGAAGCTCAGCTCGACCCGCAGCGCGGCCGGGCCTTCCGGCGCGCCGATCAGGTCGCCGTCCGTGACGCGGTACAGGCCCGGCTCGGGCGGGGACGCCAGCCAGTAGGGGGTCGTCGCCGCGAAGTCCATCGGGATGTGGACGGTGCGCTTGGTCTCGAAGGCCGTCGCCGCGCCGCCCGCCTTCGCCGGTGACGCCAGCGGCTTGTCCACCTTGTCGGCGTCGCCCGTGAGGGGGAACCGCACGGCGTCCAGAATGACCGCCGCCGGCGAGCGGTTGACCGCGGTGACGTCGATCGCGACCGACGTGCCGGGCGCCACGCGAAAGTCCGGCGCCGTCGCCTCGGCGAAAACGCCGGCGCACGCCAGGATCAGATCATGGACCTCGCGCCTTTTCTGAGCGCGCCAAGCCGCGTCGGTCACGCCGTCCAGCGCCGCGTCGATGGCCGCCAGCGCCGGGATCGAGGCCGCCGGCGCCGCGGGGTTGAACGCGTGGAGCGCCTTGTCGGCGAGCGACCGCACCCGCGCCCCACCGGCCAGCCGGGTCCAGCCGACGTCGAGGCCGTCCAGCAGACCGCTGGTGGCGTGCTGGCGCGACGCGGGGGTTCCGTCGTCGGCCAGCAGTTTGAAGTATTCGATCATGGGGGCGCGCGATCGCGCGATGCCGAAGCCCTGGCTCTTGTGCATGCTCCGGCTGTCCGCCGCCAGCTCGCCGTAGGACAGCCCCAGCAGCGGGTCGTACGCGTCGACGTCCAGCTTGGCGTGGCCGGACAGATCGTCGGTCGACTTCAGCCCCCACGACGAGCGGTTCCAGTAGAGACGGCGCGCCTGCCAGGGCGTCACCCCGCCGCCCAACTGCTCGGGGTGGAAGTGCGGATCGGCGGCGGCGCGAAAAGCCTCGACGGCCAGCATGGCGGAGGCCGTGTGGTGGCCGTGCGTGTCCGACGGCAGCGGCGAAAACCGGGTCACGATGACGTCGGGCCGAAAGCGCCGGATGACCTGAACCATGTCGGCCAGGACCGCCGTCCTTGCCCCAGATGCGCAGCGTCTCGTCCGGGCTCTTCGAGTAGCCGAAATCGCGCGCGCGCGTAAAGAACTGCTCGGCGCCGTCCAGGCGCCGCGCCGCCAGAAGCTCTTGGGTGCGGATGAGGCCCAGCGCCGGCCCCTGCTCGGAGCCGATCAGGTTCTGCCCGCCGTCTCCGCGGGTCACGGACAGGTACGCCGTCCGCACCTGCGCGCCATTCGCCAGATAGGCCAAGCAGCGCGGTGTTCTCGTCGTCGGGGTGGGCGGCCACGTAAAGGACGCTGCCGACCACGCCCAGCTTGCGCAGCCCGGCGGCGATCGCGGCGGCGTTCGGCTGGGGCGGGGGAGCGGCGGCGTCGGCGAGGGTGGACATCAGCGTGAGCAAGAACCAGTGGCAGCGCGAATGGGGTTCGGGGCATCGACCGACGGCGACGGAGTATAGTTGATGCCTCCCGGTGGGCCGCCCCTTCTCGAACTCATATCGTCGCCGGCGAGCCGTCGGCGTCTGACTTCATCCCGCTGGACCTTCGATCGGCGCCCGCGCGGGCGCAGCGCGACGCGCGCGGCGGCCTCGCGGCGCATCGATCCCCTGCTGGCCGACGAGCTGAAGGCGCAACAGGCGCGGCTGCCGCCCAGCCCGGCACGCGACGCCAACCTGGCTGCGCTGGTGGCGGGCGAGACCGCCGTCGTCGCCACCGGGCAGCAGGTCGGCCTGTTCCTGGGGCCGCTCTACGCCTTCTACAAGGCGGCGTCGGCGGTGGCGGTGGCGCGCGCGCTGGCGGAAGAGTCTCGGCGTCCGGGTCGTTCCGCTGTTCTGGCTGCAGACGGAGGATCACGACTTCGCCGAGATCGCCTCCTGTACCGTCGCCGGCGCCGACGGCGCGCCGGCGCGGCTCTCGCTGGCCGACGAAGCGCCCGCGGCCTCGCGCGTCTCGGTCGCCCACCGGCGGCTCGGTCCCGAGGTCGACCGGCTGCTGGACGATCTGGCCGCCCTGCTGCCGCCGGGCCCGGCTGCCGACGAGACGCTGGCGCTGCTGCGGGCGCACTACCGGGCGGGGGAACCGCTGGCTGCGGCCTTCGGCGGGCTGATGGCCCGGCTGTTCGCCGGCGACGGGTTATTGCTCCTCGACCCGCGGGTCGCGCCGGTCGCCCGGCTCGCGCTGCCGATCATTCGCCGGGCGATCGCCGAGACGGAGCCGATTGGCGTCGAGCTCGCCCAGCGCGGGGCCGCGCTGGAGGCGGCCGGCTTCGACGTGCAGATCCCGGTGCGGCCCGACTGCTCGCTGGTCTTTTTTCACCGCGAACGCGCCACCGGCCCGAGGTATCGCCTGTCGCGCTGTTCCAGCGGCTGGCAGCTGGTCGGGTCCGACCACCTGGCGTCGGAGGCCGAGCTGGCCGAGGCGCTGGCCGCTGAGCCCCTGCGCTTCTCCACATCCGCGCTGTTGCGGCCGATTCTGCAGGACACCTTGCTGCCGACGGCGGCCTACGTGGGCGGCCCGGCCGAGGTGAGCTACTTCGCGCAGCTGGGGCCGCTCTACGCGCGGTTCGGCCTCACCCCGCCGCTGGTCGTCCCGCGGGCGCGGTTTCTGTGCCTGGACACGCGCAGCCGCCGGCTGCTCGGACAGTTGGGCCTGTCCACGTCGCGACGTGCTGAGCGGCGCCGACGACGCCACGCTGACCGCCAAGATCGCGCCCGCACTGCCGGCTGGCGCGCCCGACCCGGCGCGGCTGGCCATTCGCGTGCAACAGCTGGCCCAGGACGCGGCCGATCTGACGGTCGAGATTGCCGGTGCGCTTCCGGCCGACCGCAACCTGCATCGGGCCGCCGCCCGAACGCGAGGCACGGTGTCGGCGGCACTGGAGAGGCTGCTGCGGCGGTACCGCCGCACGCTGGCGGCGCGCGACACGGTCACGGCCGACCGGCTGATCCGCTTGCGGCAGGCACTGGCGCCGGGCGGCGTCCCGCAAGAGCGCGTCTACGCCTGGCCGTGGCTGGCGGGCCGTCACGGTCCGGCGACCTTGCACCGCGCGGTGCGGGATCGCCTGGCGGCTGTCGATCCGTTCGCGGGCGCGCTGCAGGAGATCGACCTGTGACCGGCGGGGCCGACCTGCCGCCCTTGCGGGTGGGTGTGGTCTGCTTTTCGACCTTCGGCGGAAGCGGCGTCGTCGCGGCGGAGGTCGGCATGGCGCTGGCCGAGCGTGGCCACACCCTGCACGTCTTCAGCGACGACGTGCCGGGGCGTCTCGATCCCGCTCAGCCGCGGGTGCATTTTCACCCCGTCCGGCCGGCGGCCTACCCGCAGTTGAAGCAGTCGCCGTACCCGCTGGCGCTGACCTCGAAGATCGTCGACGTCGCGCGCCGCGACGGCCTGGACGTCATTCACGCCCACTACGCGCTGCCTCACGCGGCCAGTGCCTATCTGGCCTCTGCGGTGCTGGCCGCCGACGGTCGTTCGGCAGCGGCCGTTCCAAAACTGGTGACGACGTTGCACGGCACCGACATCACGCTGGTCGGCAGCGACGCCAGCTTCCTGCCGCTCACGCAATTCTCGATCACGGCCAGCGACGCCGTCACCGCTCCGTCGGCCTGGCTGGCGGCGGCGACCTTTCAGACGCTGGGCATCCCGGCGTCGGTGCGGATCGACGTGATCCCGA
The DNA here is from genome assembly GCA_963737345.1 of uncultured Pseudomonadota bacterium. GTDB lineage: Bacteria > Myxococcota_A > Polyangia > Fen-1088 > Fen-1088 > JADGRB01. Next base: position 334,785 of record CAVTSM010000006.1, read on the forward strand.
ACTTCGTCGACGCCGACTCGGTTCAGCCCGGGGTCGACCTCGGCGCGCGCGGTGCCGGTGCTGCTGCACGTCTCGAACTTTCGCCCGGTCAAGCGGGTCGGCGACGTGGTGGCCGTGTTCGCCGCGCTCCGCGCCGCATCGCCCAGCGCGGCTGCGCCTGGTCGGGGACGGCCCCGACCGCGCGCGCCTCGAGGCCGAGGTCGCCGCGCGCGGCTTGTCGTCCGACGTCGACTTCCTGGGCGAGCAGATCGACTTGCCGGCCGTCATGCGCGAGGCCGATCTGTTCCTGCTCCCCAGCGAGACCGAGAGCTTCGGCCTGGCGGCGCTGGAGGCGATGGCCTGCGGCGTTCCGGTCATCGCCTCGGCGGTGGGCGGCCTACCCGAGGTGATCGCCGACGGCGAAACCGGGCTGTTGTGCCCGGTGGGCGACGTGGCGGCGATGACGGCCGCGGCCCGCCGCCTGCTGGACGACGCGGCGCTGCGCGGACGATTCAGCGCCGCCGCCCGCCGGCGTGCCGAAACCCAGTTCCGGCGCGACCCGGCCGTCGATGGCTACCTGGACGTCTACCGCCGGGTCCTTGAATATCGGTAACTCGTGACCGACGGCGTTGTCGCTAACCCTTCTTGTTCTTCCAGTCGGCGAGGCTCTTTTTGATCTCGCCCTCTAGGAAGAACGTCGGCGACTTGCTGCCCATGTCGTAGGCCTTCTGTCCGGTCGTGCGTGCCTCGGCGTAGTGCCCCTGCGCGGCCTGCAGCTCGGCTTTGATCCAGACGTTGAACCAGTCCTCTTTCAGGGCCAGCGACTGGTCGATGTACTTCATGCCGGTCTGCGTAGTCCTTCTTGGTCTCCAGCATGTAGCGGGCGGCGGTGGCGTAGGTGCGCCAGACGTTGTCGACGGCGCCGTCGACGGCCGCCTGCGCTTGCTTGGCGGTGTCGAGGCCGATCGGGATCGCCAGCCGCAGCTTCTCCCATTCGAGGTCCAGCGACGCCTTGTCGTCGGTGAAGTCCGTGACCAGGTACGCCAGCCGCTCGCGCATGGGCGCCGCTTTCGGCGTGAGCTGGACGCGCAGCAGGTCGTCGGCCTGGTTGTAGGCTGTGCCCGTGCCGGGCTGATCGGCCTTCTTGTTCAGAATGACCGTCCAGGCGCCCTTGCTGGGAATCACGAAGAACGCGTAGGTCCCGGCCGGCACCGGCTTACCCGCGAAGGTGACGTCGCGGCTGAAGGTCACCTTGGTGGCCTGGTTGGCGCCGGCGCGCCACAGCTTGTCGTAGGGGACGACGTTGCCCCAGATCTTGCGCCCCTTCACGCCGGGGCTGCTGTAGTCGACGGTGATGTCGGTGTACCCGACCGTCTGGGTCACCTTGGCGAACGGGCTGGGGCGGGGCAGGTCCAGGTCGGCGCGCGCGCCGCGCCGGCCAGACAGCAAAGCAAGCCAGCGATCAGGGACAGGGACGACAGGGACAGACGAGGGGGTGTCAGCATGCGCGGACCTTACGAGGTGCGCGCGCGGGCCGCGCAACATGTCCTAGACGATCACCTTCAACCCGAACGACTCGGCCAGCCGGATCGCGGCGTCGACCGGGATCCTGGCGCCGCGCAGCTGGTTGCCCGCCGGCGCAATCACGAGCCCGGTCGCGCCCGCGAACGACGACTTGCGCAGGTCGCACCGTTCGAACCGCGCGCCGGTCAGCCGGCAGTCGGCAAACGACGCCTCGGCCAGGTCGGTCTCGACGAACTGCGCCTCTTCCAGGTTGCAGGCGGTGAACGCGACCTTCCGCAGTCGGACCTTCACGGTCGACGCGTAGCGCAGGTCGCAGCGGTCGAAGGTCATAGCCGGGATAGGCGCCCAGGTTCGACCAGTCGACGCCCATCAATTTGCAGCCGGCGAACACGACGTCGCGCGCCGACAGCCGTCGGGCATCATTCGCGACAGATCGCAGTCCTCGAACCGGCAGTCTTCGAGGCGCGTCTGGCGCCAGCGCGTTTCGGCCAAGCGCACGGCTTTGAACGTGCAGTTCGCCAGCTCCTTGCCGCCCAGGTCGGCGCCGCCGAGGTCGCCGCCTTCGAACCGCCGGTCCTGAAAGGTGCCGCCGGACAGCAGCGCCGTCGCGTCGTCCGCCATGACGGAGAAGTTACGGCAGGTTCAATTCTGGCGGCGCAGGTATTCGCGGGGCGCCGCGTGCCGCAGCGCCCGAAACACCCGGTGGAACTGCGCGTAGCTGCCGAACCCGGCGTCCAGCGCCGCTTCGGCCAGGTTGCTGCGGCCGTTTTCCAGAGCGCACCGAAACGATCCAGCCGCAGGCGGTTTCGGTACTCGACCAGCGACATCCCCATCTCGGCTTTGAACAGCCGGGCCAGGCGACTGAGGCTGATCCCCAGCCGACGGGCGATCTCTTTGCCGCCCAGCGACGGATCCTCCCGCAAGAGCCCCATGGCCTCGTTCGCCAGCCGCCGCCCAGCCGACTGCGCGCGGGGCAGCGCACGGGTGCCGGGCGCGCCGCGGGTCGGATCGAGCAGCGTCCCCAGCAGCGCGCACAGGATCGCCGCCTGAGACTGCTTGGCCTCGTCGACGGGGGCGCCGGTCAGCGCCGCGTCGTTGAACAACATCCCGATGCGGGCCCGCGTCGAACGAATGGGCGTGCACGCGACCCAGCCCGATCCAGCCACGTGCGTCTCGCCGCCCTGATGTTGGACGATCGGGCAGTTCTCGAAGACCGTGAACGGCGCCCCCAACGCTTCGGAGCGGCGGAACGCCTCGCGGTCGGTATCGCTCAGCGCATACATGAGGTGGTGCTCGTCGACGACGTGGCCGGCGAGATCCATCCCCCACGACCCCAGCATCAGGTCGTGCTCGCGATCCAGCAGGAAAATGCCGGCCCGAACGAAGCCGATCTGATCGCGCGCGAGCTCGATGGCTCGCCTCAGGATTGCGTCGCGATCGTCGTCGGCCGCCAGGGCGTCGAAGGCGCTGAGCAGCCGGGCAATCGCGCCGGACGCGGCGCGCTTCGCCACGGTCGGAACCGGCGGGTCAGGTCCGAAGAGGATCGGCCAGTCGACGCGTCTTCGCATGGGACCACGTCGCGATATTCGCGCGAGCGCGGCGCCCCAGCGCGACCGTATCGGCACGCGCCATAAATGATAAGTCCTTAGTTGGCGATGGCCGGTAAAGACGCGAAACCAAATGCGTTCTGGCGCCCGTGGCAGGACCGGCACACCAGCGCAATCTCGCGTAGCACGCCGCGCGCCGTGGACGCCGCCTGGTCGCGTCGCGCCTCCAGCTCGCCGCCGCAACGCAGGCAGGGGGTGGCGCGGGCTTTGATCTCCACGACGGCCGCGCTGCCCACGTCTATCGGGTTGTCGGGCGAGCCGCCCGGCAAGATGGCGCGCGGCGCGCTCGACGCGCGCAACCTGCTTGCGCAGCTGCCGGTCTTGTTCGCGTCTCACCTTGCGGGGCCGGGCCACGGCCGCGAGCTTAGAATCGCGTGCGGCGTCAGATCGACGCGGACCACGGCGGGCATCTCGGTGTGCACGTTGCTCTGGACCCGGCTCAGCAGGTCCTCGAGCGAAGCGCGTCCAGGCGGCGGTCGACGTCCAGCCGCGCCACGACCCAGAGGCGCCGCGGTCCGACGTACGTGACGAGCAGCTCGCCCACCCGGGCGACGCCATCCTGCCGCGCGATCAGCTCGTTCAGCCGCGCGCGCACCGAGGGGGCGGCCTCGCGCCCGACCAGGAAGTCTCGGTTCCGGCGGGCCAGGTTCAGCGCCACGATTCCCAGACAGACGCCGATGACCAGCGCGGCGACGGCGTCGGGGATTGCCGACCCCGTCGCTGGTGCAGGGCGATCCCGGCAGCGGCGACCAGGTTCCCGGCGACGGACACCGCGTCCTCGGCGAAAACGGCGCGCGCCACCGGGTCGGAGGTGATGTCGAGGTGCTCGAGGAACTCCGTCGCGCTCGAGCGCGGTGTCCACAGACGACACCCGTAAGCGATCGGCAGCGACTGGCGGGCGTGGGGTGCAGCAGCTCGGAGATGCCCTCGCGCACAAGCAGCGCCCGTGAAGAACATCCCCAGCGACGCGATCAGCGCCAATATCGCGCCCGTGGCCCAGCGGGTACCGGGTAGGTGGCCCCGGCGCGGCGGTTGGCGACCAGCAGCAGCACCTGGTTGCCGGTGTCCGCGGTCGAGTGGAAGACCTCCGCCAGCATCGCGCTCGATCCGGTGAGCAGCGCGGCGATCAGCTTGGCCGCGGCGATCCCGGCGTTGGCTGCCAGGGCGACGACGACGGTGCGCAGCCCTTCGCCGGCGCCACCATCGCCGCCCCAGCGATTACGCGCTGCTGAGCCGGAGCGCCGAGTAGACACCGCAGCGTCCGCTGGCGCCCCGTTCGATGAGCGCGCCGCCCGCGGCGGCCAGCGCACGCCCAAGCCAGCTGCGGCGGCGCACGCCAAAGAAAATCAGGACCGAGCCCAGGATGGCCGACGCGATTCGCTCGCGTTCATTCACGTTCCGCGGCCGGTACTCGGACTCGAGCTGAGGCACCCGGTGCCAGTAGTGATGTTCCTGTCTCGCCGGCTCCATGTCTCCCTCCGAACTGAAGGTGAGTCCGGAGCCGGCCGAGACAACCCGGTGGTTACGGGTAGAAGCCGGCCTGGAACATGTCGCCGAAGTCGTTCGCGCTGGCGACGGTGGGCAGGATCGGCAAGCCGAACACCTTCTCCACCGTCTTGACGAGCGCGCTGTGCGTGACGGCCGTCGGGCTGCTGTAGCCAGGCTTGATGTGCGGTCCGATGGCCAGGAACGGGATCAGCGGGCTGCCACCTTCGGGCTCGTCCCAGACCAGGAAGATCACGCCGTTGTGGGCGTTCGCGTACTGGATGATGGGCGGCAGGTTGGTGGCCAGCCAGCTGTCCCCGGCCGCGATGACGTCCGAGCTCGGGCAGCCCGACGCGCCGTGCATGTCATTGCAGAGATTCGGCGTGATGAAGTTGTACTGGGCGACGGTGCCCTGGCTCAGCGCCTGTGCGAACGAGCTGGTCGTGTACGGCCGGTGGTGCGCGACGCACACGGGCGCGGTCGGCGAAGGCGTGCGGCCCACGATGTCCTGGAAGAACACGAAGGGGTCGTGCTTGGCCGCGTAGAAGCCCGGACGACGAGATCGGGCAGGCGCCGGTGGACGAGTTCAGCCCCTCCTGGAAGCTGAGCCAACTGACGGCCGGGCTGGCCGCCATCATCTGCGTCGCCAGGTGCGCGGTGCTGGACGTGCTGTTCTGGAGTCGGGATCCGAGTCGTCCGTGAAGGTCGCGTCACTGAAGGCGTTGGTTCCGGCCTCCATCCAGACGTAGTGCGGCTCGCTGGGGATGCTGTCTGGCAGCGGGTCGGTGAACGCCATGCCGCGCGCGTACTGCGGGATCAGCTGCTTGTTGATGTAAGGCGCGCTGGAGTTGCCGTAGACCGCGTCCTGGGACTCGTTCTCGAACGCGATCACGAAGACGACCTGGGTGTGCGCGCCGGCGGCGGAGCCGCTGGTGCCGCCCGTCGCGGTGGGGGTCGGAGCAGAGCCGCCGGTTGGCGTCGGCGCGGGAGCCGACCCGCCGGTGGCCGCTGGGGCCTGGGTCGACCCGCCGGTCGGGGCGGGGGCGGGCGACGAGCCGCCGGTCGCCGCGGGGGCCTGGGTGGACCCGCCAGCGCCCGTCGGCGTGGGCGACGAGCCGCCGGTCGACGTAACCGAGGGCGCTGGCGTGGCCGCTGGTGCGGGCGCCGGCGTGGCCGCCGGTGCGGGCGCAGGAGGCGGCGTGCTGCCGGCACTTGCCGGCGTCTCGCAGCTGGCGGCGTTGGTGAACGTCTGGGCGACAGGCCCTGCATCCGTCGTCTGACCGGTGGTGTCCTCGGTCTGGAACAACAGGGTCGAAGACTCGCCGCAGGCGGCGGTCTCGCCCAGCAAGGCGCGGGTGGCCGACCAGGCGGCTTTCCCGCCGCTCGCCGAGAACGTCGCGCTGCCCGCCGGGCTCCAGTTCCAGCCGGGCCCGACGTAGCGGTAGACGGTGCCGTCCTCGATCAGCAGCTCGGCACCGACGCCTTTGCCGGCCGCGAAGCCGGTCGCCACGGAGTTGTCGGTGTCGACGTACACCCGCCAGTAGGCGGGCGTGCCCGCGTAGGTGAAGGTGTACTGCACGTGGGTCGCGTCGTTCGTCGCGCCGGTCGCCCCGACTGAACTGTTGCCGGCGGTGGTCACGGCCGGCTTGGCGGTGCTGCCGGTGCTGGCGGTGCAAGTCGACGCGGGCGACAACACCTGGTGCATGACCGGCGCGGTGCCGTCATCGATGTCGAAGACCACGTTGGTCGCCGCCGCACAGGGATCCGTGACGCCCAGCGCACTGCGCGCCGCCGTCCACGTCGCCTGGGTGTCCGCCTTGGCGAACGTCACCGCGCCAGCGGCGATCCAGGACCAATCGCCACCCTTTCCCGTGTACTTGTAGAGGTTGGCGTTTTCGATCAAGAAGTCGGCGCCGACGCCGGAGTAAGCGTACCCGGTGCCCGCGGTCCGGTCGGTGTCGAGATAAAGGCGAAAGTACTGGTGGCTGCCGGTGTACGTGACCGTGTACGTGACAGTCGACGCGTCGTTGCTCGCCAAGGTCGAGGCGATCGCCGAGGAGAGCGCGGCCGGTTTCGACGGGGGCGTCGGTCCCGGCGGCGACGATCCGCAGCTCATCAACAACAAGAGCGGCGCGAAGCCGGCGAGGAAGGACGAACGGCTCTGGTGCATGTCGGAACTACGGGCCGGCGCAGCGCCCGGACGTGTAGGTTCTTGGAGCCTCGTGAAAACGATCGATGGCTGAGGCGCAGTAAGCGGCTCGAGCCCGCGGTTTCGGGCGGAGGGCTGAGCGCCAACGGCTGTGTTACGGTGCCCGGCATGGCACGGGATAGCGAGAGTAGCGGCCCGCTCCGCGGCCGCCCCCTGCCGCCCGGCGACGAGGTCGGGGCGGCCGATCTGGCGCGACGGGTGGCGGACAATCTGCGCGAGCAGCGCAAGCGGCGTGAGTTGTCCCTGGATCAGATGGCGCGCCTGACGGGGGTGAGCCGCGCCGCCCTGTCGCAGATCGAGACCCGCAAGACCAACCCGACCATCAGCGTGCTGTGGAAGATCGCGGCTGGGCTGGGCATCCCCTTCGCTGACCTGATCGGCGAGTCCCAGCTGGCCGTTTCGGTCCTGCGGCGCGAGGAGACGCAGGTCCTCCGTTCGCTGGACCGCAAGTTCGAGAGCCGTCCCCTGGTTCCGCCGGCTGGCATCCCGCAGATCGAAATGTACGAGTTGACCCTGGCGGCGCGCGCGCGGCACACGTCGGAGGCGCACGGGCCCGGCACGCGCGAGCTGGTGGTGGTCTTGTCGGGTGCGCTGCGCATGAGCGTCGGCGATCGGACCGAGGACCTGTCGGCGGGCGATTCGCTGGTTTTCAATGCCGACGTCAAGCACGTCTATGAGAATCCCGGCGCGGCCGAAGCGCGCTACCACGACGTCATCATCTACAAACGGTGAGCGGCCGGCGCGTGCGGCCAGCGGTGCTGGGCAAGCTGACGTCGGTGCTGGCGGCGCTGGCGTTGTGCGGCGCCGCGCGGGCAGAAGATCCGATCCAAATGCCCGTGCAGATGGTCCGCCCGGTCGCCGCACCCAAGCGGACGTCGATCCCCGAGACGATCGCGGGCGACCCCGCGTCCCAGTACGTGTTCCTGCACGAGGACAACTATTTCGCGTTGCAGACCAACGGTGGCTCGCCGCCGCGAACGAAGTTCCAGCTGTCGATCCGGTTCGAGATGGTGAGCCTGTTCGAAACGAACAACGTCATGCTGAACCTGGCGTACACGCAGAAGTCGTTCTGGGACATGCTCGATTTCGCGCACTCGTCGCCATTCGTCGAGAGCAACTACCACCCCGAGATTTTCGTCAGCTACCGGCGGCATCGCAGCGTCCGTTACCGTGAGGCGCAGCTCGGCTGTCAGCACGAATCGAACGGGCTGGGCGCGGTCGGCGCGGTCGACCAGACGGCCGATTCGCGCAGCTGGAATTCATGTTTCATCCAGGGGAGCTGGGGGTTCGCGCGCGATCCCGGTCGCGACCCCTGGTTCTTCCCATCGCTCGGCGCGCGATTCTGGCTGCCGTTTTGGTCCGACCAGCCCGTCATCGACGCCATCGGTCACGGCCAGGTCTTCTTCGATGTCGACCTCAGCGTCCCAAACCACTTGGCGTTCGGCCGGTTCTCGAACCGCGTGACCTTTCGCGAGCACAGCGTGCAGGACGATCTCTTCTACGCGATCCTGCCCGTCGCGACGTCAGGCCGGATCCGCACCTGGATCTTCGGACAGATCTTCCACGGCAAGGCCGAGCGTCTGATCACGGCGGGCGAGACCGTGACGCACATCTACGTCGGCCTCGGTTTCCAGTGACCGCTCACAGCGCGCCGAGGATGAAGCGGATCCACAGCGCGGCCAGCACGAAGTTGCTGGTCGCGAACAGCGCCAGTCGCCGCCGGATGTGGTTCGCGGTCAAGTGTTCGCACGTGTGCAGGACGCGCAACGCGACGTAAACCCAGGCCAGCGTGACGGCGCCCCGACCGGCGTGGTGGGTGACGTAAAGGGAGATGGCGACCACGTAGAAGAGGACCGGCATCTCGAGCAGGTTCATCAGGTTGCGGTTGGGCAGCGCCACGTCGTCCGGCACCTCGCGCGACTCGCCGAACTTGAACGCCTCCGACGAGATCCGGCGCGCCCGCACGGCACGGATTCGGCGAAAACCGGTCATCATCAGGACCGCTGTCGTCCACAGAGCCAGCACCGATACCGGCGCGAAGATCGCTTCCCTGCTCATGCCCCGAGCATAGCTCGGGCAGGCAACGCGGGCGTCAGGGCGGCGGTGCGACCTGCGCCAGGCGCACTTCACCCGCGCGATGCAGCCCGCGCGATTCAGGCCGCGCGATTCAGCCCGCGCGATTCAGCCCGCGCGATTCAGCCCGCGGTTTTGACGCTGGATCGGGCGGCGCGGCCTGTGCGATAAGTCGAACCGCGTGCCCCCCACGCCACAAGGCCAGGGGTACGTCCCAAAAGGAGACCCTGACGATGACACCGAACGCCCCCGACCTGGCTGCGCGCGTCGCGGACCTTGAGGCCTACATCGCCAACGGCGCCCCCAAGACGCTGGTGGGGCCGGGCCCCGGCCACAACGCCTGGATGATGATCTCTGCCGCGCTGGTGTTGTTCATGACGCTGCCCGGCTTGGCCCTGTTCTACGGCGGGTTGGTCCGCCGCAAGAACGTCCTTTCCGTGATGGCCCAATGCCTCGGCTGCGCGGGGGTGGTCAGCATCCTCTGGTGGGCGGTGGGCTACAGCCTGACCTTCGCGCCGGGAACCCCGGTGCTGGGCGGACTGAAGTTCGCGCTCCTCAAGGGCGTCACCTCGGCCCCCAACACCGACTACGCGTACTGGGTGTCGCAGAACGTGTTCGCGATGTACCAGCTGATGTTCGCGATCATCACGCCCGCGCTGATCGTGGGGGCCATCGCCGAGCGCATGAAGTACTCGGCGGTGATGGCGTTCATCGTCCTGTGGATGTTCGTCGTCTACTTCCCGCTGGCCCACATGACCTGGGGCGCTGACGGGTTCATGAATGGCGTCTTCAACGCGAAGGCAGGCATCCACGCCATCGACTTCGCGGGTGGAACGGTCGTTCACATGTCGTCGGGCTGGTCGGCCCTGACGCTGTGCCTGATCCTGGGCAAGCGCAACGGCTTTGGCAAGCGGGCGTTCTTCCCGCACAGCTTGGTTCTGACGATGGTCGGCACCGGCATGCTGTGGGCCGGGTGGTACGGTTTCAACGCCGGCAGCGCCGTGGCGGCCGACGGCATCGCCGCGAACGCGTTCGCGACGACCACGCTGGCGGCGGCAGTCGCGGCGACGGCCTGGCCGGCCATGGAGTGGCTCAGCAAGGGCAAGCCCACCGTCCTCGGATTCTGCTCGGGCGCGGTGGGGGGGCTGGTCGTCATCACGCCGGCCGCCGGGTTCGTCAGCCTTTCATCCGCCGTCCTCATCGGCGTGCTGGCCGGCGTGGTTCCGTACCTGGCCTGCACCAAGCTGAAGGCCTTCTTCAACTACGACGATGCGCTGGATACCTTCGGCGTGCACGGCGTGGGCGGCACGATGGGCGCCCTGGTCACCGGCATCTTCGCGACCCCCGACGCGAACCCGAACCTCAACACCAACCTGAGCAGCTTCGTCGGTCACAGCCTGTGGATCGAGCAGCTGAAGTCCATGGGCCTGACGGTCGTCCTTTCGGTCGTCGCGACCACCGTGATCGCCTATGCGCTGAAGGCTGTCCTGGGCCTGCGGCCCACGCCCGACGCCGAGGAAGAGGGTCTGGACGAGGCCGACCACGGCGAGGCCGGGTACCACCCCGAGGAAGCCGGGTACCACAACGAGGACCAGGACCAGCCGCGGCTCGCGCCCGTGGCGCTGAAGCCGGTCGCGAAGGTCGCCAAGGGCGGCGCGTAGAAGAAGGGCCTTCGGCCCGGAGGTTGAAACGCCAGGACGGGAAGGACGCCAGGACCAGTCCATCCTGGCCCTGGCGTCCTTGGCGTCCTGGCGTTTGTCTGAACGGCACTGCCGCTAGGGGCGGCCCAGGTAGCGTCGCCAGCCGCCCGTCGCGGTGATGTCGGCGGCGCCTTCGGTCGCGTAGGATTCGCACAAAAATCCGCTGACGGCGGTGCCGTCGTCGAGGGCGATGCGGCCGATCGCCAGCGGCGCCGGGATCTTGGCCACGAAGCTGCCGAACGCGGCGGCGGACAAGGCCCAGACCTCCAACTCGACGGGGCCGCCGCCGTCGGGCGCCCGAACCAGGCCCGGTTTGGGCGGCGCGGTGTTCGGCAGCGCGTAGAGGCGGTAGGCCGGCGTGGTGCGGGCTGCCCGCACGAAGCGCCCGCCGAGGTCGGTCAGCTGATGGTTCAGCGGTTCGCCCGACAGGTGCGCGCCGACGACGGCGATCCCGATCCAACCGTCGGGAACGGCCGGGGAGGCCGCCGCCTCTGGAGGCAACGAGCGGTCCAGTGCACCCAGCCGATCCGAGGTCGCGCGGTGGATGGCGGCGCCGAATGCCGCCAGCCGCGCGTCGCTGCCCCAAGGCCCGACCAGCGTGACGCCCGACGGCAGGCCGTCGTCGCGGAAGCCACCGGGCACCGACAAAGCCGCCAGGTCCAGCGGGTTCACGAAGGTGGTGAACGCGCCCAGCGCCGCGTTGAGGCGCAGCGGGTCCGCCAGCACGTCCGCGATTCGCGGGATGGTCGGGGTGGTCGGCACCAGCAGGAAATCCACGGCCGCCAATAGCCGTCGCGCGCTCCGGCGGAGCTGGGCGACCTTCCGTTGCGTCTCGAACGCCGCGCGCGCGTCGACGTTTCGTGCCGAGGCCAAAATGGTGCGGATGGGCGGCAGCAGCGCGTCGGGATCGCGCGCCAGCAAGTCGCCGCCGGCGATCAGCCGCTCGGCGACATACGCGCCCTCGTAGACCAGCGCGCCGGCCTGGCGGAACGGCGCAAAGTCGACCTCCGCCGGCTCGCCCCCCAACGCGCGGATTCGATCGACGGCGCGCGCGAAGGCGCCCGCTGCCGCGGCGTCGCCCCGGAAATCCAGGTCCGCGGCCGCCGGCACTGCGAACCGGAACCGGGGCGGACGCGGGCCGCCCGTGAACGCGAACCCATCGGCCTCCGGCCGGGAAAACGGATCCGCTTCGTCGGCGCCGCGCGCGATCTCGGCCACGCGCTGAGCGTCTTCGACAGTCAAGCTGAAGATCGACACGCAGTCCAGCGACGGGCAGGCCGGCACGACGCCAGCGTTGCTGAAGATGCCCCGGCTGGGTTTCAGCCCCACGATGTTGTTGAAGGCGGCCGGGACCCTGCCCGAGCCGGCTGTGTCGGTGCCCAGCGCGAAGTCGACCAGCCCCGCTGCCACGGCCACCGCCGAGCCCGAGCTGGACCCGCCGACCACGTAGCGCTCGTCGAACAGGTTGCGCGGAATGCCGTACGGCGATCGAACGCCGGTCAGGCCGGTCGCCAGTTGATCGAGGTTGGTCTTGCCGACACACAGCGCGCCCGCCTGGATCAGGCGGGCCACCACGGTTGCGTGCCGCGACGGGGTGGTCGCCAGCGCCGGGCAGGCGGCGGTCGTCGGCAACCCCGCCAGGTCGATGTTGTCTTTGACCGCGAACGACCGGCCATAAAGGGGCAGGGGCTCACCGCGCCCGTGCCGTCGCTCGAGCTCGCGCGCCTCCTCGATCAAGGCGTCGGCCGGCACCAGCGAGATCCAGACGCTGTCCGCGCCGCGTCGCGCGATGGCGGCCAGGGCGCGCTCGGCGATCTCGACGGGCCGCGCCGGCTTTTCTGCCGTGGTTGCGGTCATCGCCGGTGAGGATGCCGGATCGCTGCGCGATCCTCAACGCGTCAACCGGCTTCCAGTATCCAAGTTACGCACAAACCAAGTGCCCGAAAAGTGTGAGAAACATGGCTCGGCCTATACAGGAGCATGGTTAAAGACCGCTCGGACGTCCGCAGAGTCGCAGCACCAGGTTTCAAAACACGGTTGGGATCGCGGCTGGCCGCGCTCTTGGTCGCCGGGGGTGTCATCGGCTTCTTCCCCGAAGGCATGCCGGCCAAGCAGGCCGTCGCGGCGCCGCCCCTGACGATCGGCTTCATCTACGTCGGCCCGAAGACCGACTACGGCTACAACCAGGCGCACGCCGAGGGCGCGGCCGTGGTGGCCAAAATGCCGGGCGTCAAGATTCGCGAGGAAGAGATGGTCCCCGAGACGGTCGCCGTCCAAAAGACCATGGAGAGCATGATCAATCTGGATCAGGCGACGCTGCTGTTCCCGACGTCGTTCGGCTACTTCGACCCGCACATCATCAAAGAGGCCAACAAGAACAAGGGTGTGACGTTCTTTCACTGCGGCGGCCTCTATCAAGAGGGCAAGCACCCGACGAACGTCGGCAGCTACTTCGGTTACATCGACGAGGCGCAGTACGTCTCGGGCATCGTGGCCGGCCTGACCAGCAAGACGGGCAAGCTGGGATTCATCGCCGCCAAGCCGATTCCGCAGGTGCTGCGCAACATCAATTCGTACACGCTGGGCGCGCGGTCGGTGAACCCCAAGGCCACCACCACCGTCATCTTCACGGGTGACTGGTCGATGCCGGTCAAAGAGGCAGAAGCCGCCAACAGCCTCATCGATCAGGGCGTCGACGCGCTGACCATGCACGTCGATTCGCCCAAGGTCATCGTCGAGACCGCCGAGCGCCGAGGCGTTTACGTGACCGGCTACCACGCCAACCAGTCGGCCCTGGCGCCGAAGGGTTACCTGACCGGTGCCGAGTGGAACTGGGGCAAGGTCTACACCGACTACGTGACCATGGTGCAGACCGGCAAGCCGTATCCGCACCTGCTGCGGGGCGGGCTCAAGGAAGGGTTCGTCAAGATGTCGCCCTACGGCAAGGCGGTCTCGGCGGCCACCAAGAAGAAGGCCGACGCGGCCAAGGCCAAGTTCATGGCCGGCACGATGGTCATCTACAAGGGCCCGCTGAAGGACAACACCGGCAAGGTCGTCATCGCCGCGGGCGCCGAGGAGAAGCAGACCGACATCGCGCTCGAAAAGATGGACTACCTGGTCGAAGGCGTCGTCGGCAAGACGCACTGACCCCAGGCGGCCGCACCATGGGGATTGGCGTGACGATTGGAGCGCTGCCGCCGCCGGCCGCGGAGACGGCGGCAGCCACGACCGCAGCGGCGGTGGTGACGGCGCCGCCGCGGTCGAACCGGTGGCGAAAGACGATCGAATCGGTCGCCATTCCCCTGGGCGCGATCGTGGTGGCGCTGGTCCTGTTCGGCATCTTCGTCGCGCTGACCGGGCGCAGCCCGGCGGCCGTCTACCGCGAGATGGTTCGCGGCTCCTTTGGCAATTGGTTCTCCTTTCAGAACACGCTGCAGCGGGCGGCGCCCATCATGCTGACCGCGCTGGCCACGGCGCTGCCGCTGCGCCTCGGCCTGGTGGTGCTGGGGGGCGAGGGGGCCATGGTGCTGGGGGGCCTGGCCGCCGCCGCCGTGGGCATCCATTTCCACACGCCCAATTCGATCAAGATCAGCATGTTCGTGGCGGGCGCCCTGATGGGCGGCCTTTGGATGGCCGGCGCCGGCGCGCTGCGCGCCTATCGCGGCGTCAACGAAACCATCAGCTCGCTGCTGCTCAACTACATCGCGATCGCGCTCCTCAACCACATGGTCGAGGGGCCGTTTCGCGATCCGGCCAGCCTGAACAAGCCGTCGACGCTGCCGATCGGCGACGACAACATGCTGGGCAACCTGCCGGGGCTGGACGTGCATTGGGGGCTGGCCTTCGGCGTCATCGCGTGCCTGTTGGCTTGGTTCCTGATGCAGCGGACGACGTTCGGCTTCGCGGCCCGGATGGTGGGCGGCAACGTGCGCGCCGCGCTGCTGAACGGCTTGCCGGTCAAGAAGTTGATCGTCGTGGCGACGTTCCTGGGCGGCCTGGCGGCGGGGCTGGCTGGCTCCGTCGAGGTCGCCGCCATTCATGGCAACGCCAACGCGTCGCTGGTGACCGGGTACGGCTACACGGGCGTGCTGGTCGCGTTCATCGCGCGCGCCAACCCGTTCGGTGTCATCCCGGTCGCGCTGCTCTTGGGCGGCATCGGCGCCAGCGGCGGTTTGTTGCAGCGGGTGTTCGAGCTGCCTGACGCGACCGTCAACGTTCTTCAGGGCGTCATCTTCATTTCAATCCTGTTTTCGGACTCGCTCTACGGGCGGCGGTGGCGCAAGCCGCGGGTGGTGCAAGCGTGAGCGCCGCCGGTGGCGTTGCGCTGGGGCTGGTGGGCGGCGCCGTTCGCATCAGCACGCCCTTCCTGTTCGTGAGCCTGGGCGAGTGCCTGACCGAGAAGAGCGGCCGCGTGAACCTGGGGCTGGAAGGAACGCTGGTCATGGGCGCCATGGCGGCCTACGGCGTGTCGTACCTGACCAACTCGCCGTGGCTGGGCGTGTTGGCCGCTGGCGGCTGCGGCGTGGTTCTGGGCGCGCTGCACGCCTGGCTGTGCGGCCGGCCGCGCGTCAACGACGTGGCCGTCGGGATCGCGCTGATGTTGTTCGGGATCGGTCTGGCGTTCTTCCTGGGCAAGCCGCTGGTCGGGCCCACCGCGCCCCACCTGCCGGCCGTGTCGCTGGGCTGGTGGAGCAGCTCGGGTCAGGTCCGGTCCGCGCTGCAGGTGAACGCGCTCTTCGTGTTGGGGCTGGTGACGACGGTGCTGGTCCGCTTCGTCCTCAATCGGACACGCTGGGGCCTCGTCATCCGGACCGTCGGCGAAAGCGCGGACGCCGCGCGCGCCATGGGCTACGACATCAACCGCGTGCGCCGGCTGGCGACCATGGCGGGCGGCTTCCTGGCCGGTGTGGGCGGCTCGTTCCTGTCGCTGTTCTACCCGGGCAGCTGGAACGAGGGGCTCTCCAGCGGGCAGGGGCTGATGGCCGTCGCGCTGGTGATCTTCGCGCGCTGGGATCCCGTGCGATGCCTGCTGGCCTCGCTGCTCTTCGGCGGGGCCAGCGCGCTGGGGCCGGCGCTGCAGTCGGTGGGGGTGACGTCGGGGTATTACCTTTTCAACGCGGCGCCCTACGCGCTCACGCTGTTCATCATCGTGATGACCAGCTCGCGCGACCGGGCGCTGATCGGGCAGCCGGCCGAGCTGCGGGTGGCGCGATGAGCGAACCGGTGCAGAACGCCAAGCAAGCCAAGTACGTTCCGGCCGATCCCTATCGGTGGCCTTGGAACGGCGACCTGCGTCCCGCCAACACGGCGCTGATCGTCATCGACATGCAGACCGACTTTTGCGGCAAGGGCGGGTACATCGATCTGCTGGGATACGACATCTCGATCACGCGCGCCGTGGTTCCGCAAATCCAGGCGGTGCTCGCCAAGATGCGCGCCGGCGGCTACCACATCCTGCACACGCGCGAGGGTCACCGCCCCGACCTCAGCGATCTGCCCGCCAACAAGCGCTGGCGCTCGCGGCAGACGAAGGACGGCGTCGGCATCGGTGACCGCGGCCCCGCCGGCCGCGTGCTGGTTCGCGGCGAGCCAGGCTGGGAGATCATTCCCGAGCTGGCGCCGCTGTGGGGCGAAACGATCATCGACAAGCCGGGCAAGGGATCGTTTTACGCGACCGACCTGGACATGATCCTGCGCCAGCGTGGGATCGCCAACATCGTGCTGACGGGCATCACCACGGACGTCTGCGTGCACACGACCATGCGTGACGCCAACGACCGCGGCTACGAGTGCCTGCTGCTGGAAGACTGCTGCGCCGCGACCGATCTCGGCAACCACCAGGCCGCCGTGAAGATGGTGAAGATGCAAAACGGCGTCTTCGGCAGCGTGTCGAGCTCGCGCGCGTTCATCGAGGCTCTGCCTTGAGCCTGGACACCTACGACGGGGCCGGGCCGGCCGTCGTCGACGGCGCGACGGCCGCCCTGGAGGCCATCGAGGTCACCAAGATCTTCGGTTCGCTGGTGGCGCTGGACAAAGTCTCGCTGAAGCTGCACCGCGGGACCGTGCATGCGCTGCTGGGCGAAAACGGGGCCGGCAAGAGCACTCTCGTCAAGTGCATCATGGGCTACTACACGGCTGACGACGGCCAGGTGCTGGTCAACGGCGTGGCGGCCGACATCAAGAGCCCGCGGGACGCCGCTGGGCTGGGGATCGGCATGGTGTACCAGCACTTCACGCTGGTCGACAACATGACGGTCGCGGAGAACCTGGTGCTGGCGCGGCGCGAGCACCCGTTCGTGTTCGACTGGCCGGGCGAGCAGGCGGCGGTCGAGAAGTTCATGTCGGGCATGCCCTTCCGGCTGGACCCCACGCGCCCGGTCCGCACGCTGGCGGCCGGCGAAAAGCAGAAGCTGGAGATCCTGAAGCAGCTCTATCTGGGCAGCAAGATCGTGATCCTCGACGAGCCGACCAGCGTGCTGACGCCGGCCGAGGCTGACGACGTGCTGGGCCTCCTGCGCCAGATGGCGATCGACGGCGAGCTGACCATCCTCATGATCTCGCACAAGTTCCGCGAGGTGATGGCGTTCGCCGACGAGGTGACGGTGCTGCGGCGCGGGCGCCCCGCGGGGCAGGGGCGGGTGGCGGAGCTGACTCCCGACGCGATGGCGCGCATGATGGTCGGCGAAGAGCCGCCGCGCGCCAGCGGCAGCCGCGGCGCGCGCACGCGGGACGACGTCGTCCTGCACATCTCCGGGGTGTCGGCGGTCGACGATCTGGGGACGCCGGCCGTGCGCGACTTTTCCCTGAAGGTCGGGGCCGGTGAGATCGTCGGCATCGCCGGCGTGTCCGGCAACGGCCAGGAAGAGCTGGTCGAGGTGCTGGCCGGACAGCGCGAGGCCACCGCGGGCACGATCACGGTCGGCGGCGCCGCGTACCGCGCGCGGCGAGCCGACATGCGCGCGCTCAAGGTGCGCTGCCTGCCCGACGAGCCGCTGCGCAACGCCTGCGTGGGTGGCATGTCCGTCGCCGAGAACATCGGCTTTCGGAGCTTCGATCGCCCCCCGTTCACGCGGGCCGGCGCGCTGGTCAGCGGCGGCGCCCTGCGCCGGAACGCCGAGGGGCTCATCGCGGCGTACGGAATCCGCACGCCCGGGCCGGATGCACCGATCGGGAGTCTGTCGGGCGGCAACGTTCAGCGGGCGGTGCTGGCGCGCGAGTTGGCCGACGACGCGGCGGTGCTGATCGCGTCGAATCCCTGCTTCGGGCTGGACTTCGCGGCGGTGGCCGAGATTCGCACGCGGCTCATGGACGCGCGCAACCGCGGGGCAGCCGTGCTGCTGATCAGCGCCGACCTGGACGAGATCTTCGCGCTGGCGGACCGCATCGTCGTCATCAGCGATGGCCAGGCCGTGCACGAGACGCCGATCGCCGCCGCTGACCTGAGCGTCATCGGCCGCCACATGGCGGGGCATGTTTGACCACGCCCCGCTTCGTCGTACCGTAGGCAGGAATGAACCCCGGTGAGCTTCGGCTGGACGAGATCCTGGCGCGCCTCGAGCGAGACGAAATCAGCTGGCAGCCTTTCCAGCCCGGTGTCGAGATCTGCCGATTGTGGGGCGACATGCAGCACGGCGCGTCCAGCGCGCTTCTGCGCTATGCCCCGGGCGCGCGCGTCCCGCGCCACCGGCACGAGGACGTGGAAGAGATCCGCGTGTTGCAGGGTTCGCAGCGCGACGACGACGGGGTGTATGCCGCCGGGTCGCACGTCATCAAGCCGGCCGGATCGGTCCACAGCGTCGAGAGCCCCGAGGGGTGCATCGCCTGGCTGGTCTGGCGCAAGCCCAACACCTTCGTCGACGACTCCGGCGCCCCGAGTGCCAAATCCTGACGCTGGGGGCTGGGGCGCCTCGCTGGCGCTCGGGTTCACGGCGGACCAAAGTGGCGCCACCGCGCTGACCCGGCGCGCTCACCGCGGGCCCTTTCTGGTGCAGCGGCCGTTCTTTCCCGAGGGGCGCGAGGTCTGCCACGTCTACCTGCTGCACCCGCCTGGCGGGCTGGTGGGCGGCGACCATCTGCGCTTGGACCTGACCGTCGGTCCCGGGGCGCGGGCGCTGGTGACCACGCCGGCAGCCGGGAAGGCCTACCGCACGCGCGGTCCGGTCGCGCGCCAGACCCACAACCTGGCGGTCGACGACGGCGCGGCGCTCGAGTGGTTGCCGCAGGAGACCATCGTCTACGACGGGGCCGACGTCGAGCTCGCCACGGAGGTCGACCTCACCGGGCGGGCCCGCTTCTTCGGCGCCGAGACGCTCTGCTTCGGTCTGCCCGCGCGGGAGGCGCCCTTCGTGCGCGGCGCCTGCCGGCAGTCGTTCGCCTTGCGGCGGAACGGCGCGCCGCTGCTGATCGAGCGGGCCCGGTTCGAGGGGGGCGGCGCCATGCTGGCCGCGCCCTGGGGTCTGGCCGGGGCGACGGTGCTCACTTCGATCGTTGCCTCGCCCGCGCCGGACGCCGGCGTCGTCGAGCGCCTTCGCGAAACCGCGCGCGCGCTGCCAGCCGACGACCGAGCGGCGCCGACGCTGGTCGCGGACGGGGATGTCCTGGTCATCCGCCATCTGGGGCGCGACGCCGAACGGGCGCGCGCCTTCGTTCACGAGACCTGGCGCGCTCTCCGCGCGGTGCTGTTCGATCGTGCCGCCGTCGCGCCGCGTATCTGGTCTACTTAGCGCCGACGCCCATGGAGCTGACCCCCCGCGAGAAGGACAAGCTGCTGCTGTTCACCGCCGCCCTGCTGGCGGAGCGGCGAAAGGCCCGCGGCCTGAAGCTGAACTATCCCGAGGCCGTGGCCTACATCTCGGCCGCCATCCTGGAGGGCGCGCGCGATGGCCGCACGGTGGCTGAACTGATGGAAGAAGGGACCCGCCTTCTGACCGAAGACGACGTCATGGAAGGGGTCGCCGAGCTGATCCCGGACGTCCAGGTCGAGGCGACGTTTCCGGACGGCACCAAGCTGGTCACCGTCCACCAGCCCATCGCCGTCCGACGGCCCGTCGGCATCGGCGCCATCGAAGCGGCGCCCGGCACGATCGCGCTGAACGAAGGACGCGCCACCGTTCGCGTTCAGGTCGCCAACACCGGCGATCGCCCGATCCAGGTGGGCTCCCACTATCACTTCGCCGAAGTAAACCCGGCGCTGGCGTTCGATCGCGGCAAGGCCCGCGGCTTCCGTCTGGACATCCCGGCGGGGACCGCCGTCCGATTCGAACCGGGACAAACCCGCACGGTCGACCTGGTTGCCTACGACGGGGCCCGCATCGCGCAGGGCTTCCGGGGTGACGTGATGGGTCCGCTGGACGGGACAAAGCCATGAAGACAATCGACCGCGCCGCTTACGCCGAGATGTACGGCCCGACCACCGGCGATCGGGTGCGCTTGGGCGACACGGATCTGTGGATCGAGGTCGAGCGCGACCACACCGTCTACGGCGAAGAGGTGAAATTCGGCGGTGGCAAGGTGATTCGCGACGGCATGGGACAGAGCCAGCGCAGCAGCGCCGAGGCAGCCGATCTGGTGATCACCAACGCCGTCGTGGTCGACGCGACGGGAATCGTGAAGGCCGACGTCGGCGTGCGCAGCGGCCGCATCATCGGCCTCGGCAAGTCCGGCAACCCGGACGTGCAGCCCGGCGTCGACATCGTCATCGGCCCGGGGACCGAGATCATCGCGGGCGAGGGGTGCCTGCTGACAGCCGGGGCGATCGACACCCACATCCACTTCATCTCGCCCCAGCAGATCGAGCACGCGCTGATGTCGGGGGTGACGACGATGATCGGTGGCGGGACGGGCCCCGCGGCGGGCACCAACGCGACCACCTGCACGCCGGGGCCGTGGAACATCGGCCGCATGCTGCAGGCGGCGGACGCGCTGCCCATGAACCTGGGATTCCTGGGCAAGGGGAACGCCAGCCGCCCCGAAGCGCTGCACGAACAGATCGTCGCCGGCTGCGTGGGCCTCAAGCTGCATGAGGACTGGGGGACCACCCCGGCGGCCATTGACTGCT
This sequence comes from uncultured Pseudomonadota bacterium, assembly GCA_963737345.1. Classification (GTDB taxonomy): domain Bacteria; phylum Myxococcota_A; class Polyangia; order Fen-1088; family Fen-1088; genus JADGRB01. Next base: position 355,419 of record CAVTSM010000006.1, read on the forward strand.
GCCTCTCGGTCGCCGAACAGCACGACGTCCAGGTCGCCATTCACACCGACACGCTCAATGAATCCGGGTTCGTCGAGGACACTCTGGTGGCGTTCAAGGGGCGCGCCATCCACAGCTTCCACACCGAGGGCGCGGGCGGCGGCCACGCGCCCGACATCATCAAGCTGTGCGGTGTCCCGCACGTGTTGCCGTCGTCCACGAACCCGACGCGTCCCTACACGGTGAACACGGTCGACGAGCACCTGGACATGCTGATGGTCTGCCACCACCTGGATCCGGCGATCGCGGAAGACGTCGCCTTCGCCGAGTCGCGCATCCGCCGCGAGACCATCGCCGCCGAGGACATCCTGCACGACCTGGGCGCGATCAGCATGATGTCCAGCGACTCGCAGGCCATGGGCCGGGTGGGCGAGGTCGTCACGCGCACCTGGCAGACCGCGCACAAGATGAAGGTCCAGCGCGGCGCGCTCCCCCAGGACAGCGCCCGCAACGACAACGTCCGCGTGAAGCGCTACCTGGCCAAGTACACGATCAACCCGGCGCTGACCGCCGGGATCGCGCACGAGGTCGGGTCCATCACGCCGGGCAAGCTGGCTGATCTGGTGCTCTGGCGCCCGGCGTTCTTCGGGGCCAAGCCCGCCGTCATCATCAAAGGCGGCATGATCGTCGCGGCGCCGATGGGCGACCCGAATGCGTCGATCCCGACGCCGCAGCCGGTTCACTATCGCCTGATGTTCGGCGCGCTCGGCGGCGCGCGCCACGCGACCAGCCTGACCTTCCTGTCGCGCGCGGCGCTGGAGGCGGGGATCCCCGAGTTGCTAGGCCTGGCCAAGAGGACGGCCGCGGTGCGTGGCACGCGCGCCATCCGCAAGCGCGACATGGTCCTCAACGACGCACTGCCCGTCATGGAGGTCGACCCGCAGACCTATGAGGTGCGGGCCGACGGCCAGTTGCTGACCTGCGAGCCGGCCACTGTGCTGCCGCTGGCGCAGAGGTATTTCCTGTTTTGAGCCACGACCGGCCACCGCTGCGGTTGACCGAGATCGTCCGCAGCGGCGCCGTTACCGGCGTCGACGGCGTGCTGACGCTGGCGTTCGCCGAACGGCGCCGCAGTCGGTTTCGCACCCGGCTCGACGACGGGCGCGAGGCGGCTCTGATCCTGCCGCACGGCACGGTGCTGCGCGACGGCGATCGGTTGCGCCCGGAAGAGGGCGGTCCCGTCATCTCGGTGCGCGCGGCCGAAGAGACGCTCTCCTGGGCGACGACGGGCGACCCACTGCTGCTGGCGCGCGCGGCCTACCACCTCGGCAACCGTCACGTGCCGGTGCAAATCGGCGAGGGCTCGCTGGCGTACCCGCACGACCACGTTCTGGACGGAATGGTCCGCGAGCTGGGGTTGGCGCTGGAAGTGCGGCAGGCCCCCTTCGAGCCGGAGGCGGGCGGGTATCGCCAGGGCGGAAATCAGCCCGGTGGTCACGGCCACGGGGGGCACACCCATGAGCATTGACGCCGACCTCCCCTTGCTGCGCCTCTTGCAGATCGTCAGCCCGGCGCTGCCCACCGGCGCGTTCGCCTATTCGCAAGGGCTGGAGCAGGCGGTCGCCGAAAAGTGGGTCACCGACGAGACGGAGGCCCGCATGTGGCTGCTGGGCCTTCTGCGCTGGAGCTTCGCCACCCTGGACATGCCCGTGCTGGGGCGCTTGATGAGGGCCTGGCGCGACGCAGACGCGCTGGGTGTGGCGCGCTGGAGCCGGTGGCTGCTGGCCTGCCGCCCAACGCGCGAGCTGCGCGCCGAAGATCGCCAGCTGGGCGGCGCCCTGGCGCGCGTCCTCGAGGGGCTGGGCGTGGCCGAGGCCGCCGGCTGGGGGCGGCGCGCCGACGCGACGCACGCCACGATGTTCGCGCTGGCGGCGGTGCGCTTCGGGGTCGGGCCGGCGGCGGCCGTGGCCGGAGCCGCGTTTGCGTGGGCCGAGGCGGTGACCGCGGCGGCCGTGCGCCTGGTGCCGCTGGGGCAGACGGCGGGCCAGCGAATCCTGGCCGCGGCCGGCGCCGCGATCCCGGCGCTGGCGGCGCGCGCGCTGACGCTGATGGACGACGAGCTGGGCGCGGCGGCGCCCGGGCAGGCGCTGGCCAGCGCCGCGCACGAGACGTTGTATTCGCGGCTGTTCCGTTCGTGATGGAGGGCTGAACGATGACCAGGATTCAACCGTTGCGCGTCGGCGTCGCGGGCCCCGTCGGGTCGGGAAAGACGGCGCTCGTCGACGCGCTTTGCAAGAAGCTGCGCGAGCGTTACCAGATCGCGGTCGTCACCAACGACATCTACACCAAAGAGGATGCCCAGTTCCTGGTGCGCAGCGGCGCGCTGGCCGAAGAGCGCATCATGGGCGTCGAGACCGGCGGCTGCCCGCACACGGCGATTCGTGAGGACGCGTCCATCAACCTGGACGCCGTCGACGTGATGTCGGAGCGCTTCCCGGATCTGGACCTCGTCATCATCGAAAGCGGCGGCGACAACCTGGCCGCCACCTTCAGCCCCGAGCTGGCGGACCTGACCCTCTACGTGATCGACGTGGCCGGCGGCGACAAGATCCCGCGCAAGGGCGGCCCCGGCATCACCCGTTCCGACCTGCTGGTCATCAACAAGACCGATTTGGCCCCCCACGTCGGTGCGTCGCTGGAGGTGATGGATCGCGACGCCAAGAAGATGCGCGGCGATCGCCCCTTCGTCTTCACCTGCATTCGCAAAGGCGAGGGCGTCGACGCCGTGGCGGACTTCGTGATCCGCCAGGGCGTGCTGGACGCTTAGCGAGCGCCGCCCGCGCCGCCGGCGCCGATGCACGGTCCGGCGTGATCGAGCTGGATGCGGGCGGCCCGTCGCCCGCAGTCGTTGCCGTAGGTCTTGCCGTTGCAGCCGCACACGGGCGCGTACTCTTGCGTGCACGCCCCGGGCGCGACGATGCAGTGGCCGGGCTCGTACCCGGCGGCGCAGCGGCCCGGCGTGTCGTAGTCGCAGATCTGGTTGGCGGGGCACGCGACCAGGGGCAGGTCGCTGCACTCTAGAGCGCCTCCCGCGCCGCTTCCCCCGTGGCCGGGTGCGCCGCCCTGTCCCGCGCCACCGGTCGCGCCGCCCGCAGCGCCCGCGCTCCCGCCGCCCTGGCCGGTGCTGGGGCCGCCTCCCCCGTCACCACCCGGTCCGGTTCCACGACCGGCCGCGCCTCCCGCGCTGCCGCCCGCGGCGCCTCCCGCGGCTCCCGTCATTCCGCCGTGGTCACCGCCGTTTCCACCGTTCTGCTGGCCGGAGGGCAGGGCGGTGTCGCTGCACGCGACACCAACGAAGAGAAGGAGCAATGAACCAGCGAAGGCCGAACGAAGCGAAGTTAGGTAGGTCATTCCGCTATTATCACCCAGCCCGGCTTCGCCGGGGCGCTTGCCCAGCGTCGCTCAGCCGCCGTCCGCGTGGACGGCTCCAAGTACGTCGAGCACCGCTGTGAGCCACCCGTCCGTTGCGCAGACCGCTTTGTCCAAGCGCAGGACGTTTTGCGCAAGCTTGTCGCCGTCCAGGTCCAGAACGTACGCGTGCCGCAGGAAATGGCGGAACCGGTCGGGAAGCGCGAGAGCCCGTTCGATCCGCATCAGAATGGTTTCGAACGCCTGATAGGCATGGTCGAGCGACAGCGCGGCCAGGGCCGCTTGGGCTGTCCCGTCGCAGGGCGTGGCTTGCCGCGCGCGCTGGAGATGAGCCTTCACGGTGTCCCAGTCCCTGTGGCATTCCGCCAGGACCAGGGCAGCTCGCGCGTCGGCGGGGCTCAAACCGGCAGCCCCTCGGCCATCGCGCGGTCTCGCAAAGACGCTGGCGCATCCTTGGCGTCGATGACGTGAACGTCCAGACTGCAGGCGCGTCCCACGATCGATGCGAGCAGGAACGGATCGGGGCACTCCTCGGCAAGGATGTCGACATCGCTGCGGGCGCCGGGCCTCCCCCAAGCGTACGACCCGAAGAGCCAAGCCCTTCCGCAGGCGCCTTCACCGCGGGCGCATTCGACGGCCTGGCGGACGATGGGAAGAACCTTCTCGCGGCGCGCCTGCGATTCGGCTTCCTCGCGCGCGACCTGTTCGGCGAAATTGCGGCGAACGGCACGCCCGAAAGCCTCGATCAGCTCCGGGTCCGGGCGATCCGAACCAACGACGGGCCGCGGCGGCGCAGGCGCCTTCATGGCCCAAAGTGTACCACCCTGGTGCGGGGCATCTTCTGGCGGGTAGACTCGGCGCATGAAGCCGACCAGGGTCCGGTGGCCGGCGAGCTGGCCGGCGTTCGTGTCGCTGGCCGTTCTGGCTGCGGGGTGCGGGTCCGGCAGCACCGCGTCCGGCCGGGGCGGCGCCGCGGGCACCGCGGCGGGTGGCCACGCGGCAGGAGCGACTGGCACCGCGACGGGAGGTCGCGGCGGGGCCGGAGCATCGGGGATCGCGGGGGTGGCTGGCGCCTCATCCGGCGGTGGGGGCGGAGGAGGTGGCGCCGGCGGCGTTCTGGGTAGCGCTGGTGGCCCGGGCGGCGGAGGCGGAACCCGCGGTGCGGCGGGCGCGGGCGCGGGCGGCGCTGCCGGTGCTGCCGGCGCTGGCGGGGCGGCGGGCGGCGCGGCGGCGACGACCTACGTCGGGTGTCGCTTCATCGGCGGGATCGACCGGTACGTCGTGGCCAAGCGGGATGCGGCGCAGAACCGCTGCTTCGGTCTGGTGCTGGACGCGCCGGGATCTTCGCCGGTCTCGTTTCTGACTTTGCCCGCCGGCATCGGGCTGGCAGGGATCTCGATCGGACCGGCGGCGAGCTGCCCCTCGCGTGCGGTCTCGCCGAACGGTCCTGCCACCGTGGGCGGAACGGTCACCCAGGTGACCGGCGAGCGGGGGGCGCCCACCGTCCTGGACGTGCACGTGACGGTCAACTTCAGCACCGACGCGGGAGCGCCTGCGTCCGAAGAGCTCATCGCGGCGGGGGTCGACGTCACCCCGGCCTGCCCCTGACCGCTCATCCGCGCGACGCTACGGCCAGCGGCGTCCCCGGGCTGCCCGGTGGTCGCTATTCATGGGCCAGGCCCCAGATCTCGCTGGCCGTCAGGACGCGGCCGTAAACGCGGACCTGATCCACGGCGCCGACCCAGGATTCGACGTTGTTGTAGCGGGTGCCGATCGACATCTGCCCCGACAGATTGACGGTCGTCGCGGCCGAATAGACCGGGCTGCCGTCGAAGTACACCGTGAGTGTGCCGCTGCCGACGCTCGCCGCGACGTGGTGGTAGCCGCTGCCAAAGGGGACGCCGGTGGCGTGCCAGCCGAGCCCCGGCGTGTAGACGCCCAGGTTGTTGCTGCTGGCGGCGTCGGCCAGCTCGAAGCCGTCGTTGTTCCACCCCAGGATGCGCGGGTAGGCGCTGCCAGTTCCGTCGCGCCGCACCCAGACCGATACGGTGACCGCGTTCGTGACGGGCACGCTGGCGCTGGTGCGCAGGGCGCCCAAGAGCGCGCTGCCGGTGTGCCCAGACGTGGTCCACGACCCCTGGATGACCGCCGCGCCGTTCCCGCTGCCCGACGTGTCGCCCACCGCCGTCCCTGAACCCTCGTCGAGCGGATAGATGATGAGCGCGCCCGTGGGAAGCGGCGCCTCGCGCACCCAGATCGAGAGGTTCGGAATCATCGCGTGGCCGGTCGATGCGCCCGCGTCGTAGCAGCGCTGGGTCGTCGACCCTGTCGCGTAGCAGTTGGTCGTCGCGCTGTAGTCGGTGAAGTAGCGGTCCTGATTGTTCGCGCCGGCAATCGACGAGGGTGACCAATCGTTCGAGTCGATGGTCGGTCGTCCGCCCGGCGCCGTGACGGTCACGTAGGTGCAGTTCGTCGTGGACTCGCAGGCCAGCGTGGTGCCTGTCAGGACCAGCCCTTCGCCGCGGGCCGTGTCGTCCCAGGTGGCGCTCGATTCGACGAACAGCTTCTTCGTCGAAAGGTCGCCCTGGAACCGGTACTCGCGGTAGGCGGCCAGCGCCGTCAGGCTGTTGATGTTGGCGTCGGCCAGCTTGGCCATCGCGCCCGTGTCGGCCACCGCGATGTTGCCGATCGCTGCGGCCGTCGGGGTGTACTGGGCGTCATGGATCTGCAGGATCTTCATCCAGCCGCCGCCGTCGGCGGTCATGTCGCAGTAGGCCAGGAACGAATTGGCCGGCGAGCCGCCGTTGGGGTCCAGCAGGTAGACGCCGCTCGGCGCAGTCGGCTTCGCGGTGTGGATGGCCAGACAGGTCGTGCCGGCCACGACGCAAGTGCCGCCGTTGAGGCCGTACCCCGACGAGCAGGTCGTGCAAGCGCCCGCGCCGCTGCAAGCGTCGCAGTTCGCGTCGCAAGCGGCACAGGTCGCGTCGTTGCTGCCGCCACAGGCGGTCGCCACATATTTCCCGGTCGGGCAGTTCGAGCAGGTGCCGCAGGACGCATTTGCGTTCGCCGTGCAGGCGGTCGCCAGGTACTGTCCGGCGCCACAGGTCCCACAGGTCGCGCAAGCGGTGTCGCTGGTCGGACCGCAGGCCGCCGTTTGATACTGTCCGGCACCACAGGTCGTGCAGGTCGCGCAGCTGGTGTCGCTGGTCGGGCTGCAGGCCGCGGCTTGATACTGGCCGGCGCCACAGGTCGTGCAGCTGGCGCAGACCCGGTTGCTGGTCACCGTGCAAACGGCGGTCTGGAACTGGCCAGCCCCGCAGGTCGCGCAAGCAGAGCAGGTCCGGTCGGTGCTCCCGGTGCAGGCGCCCGTCTCGTACGTGCCCGCGCCACAAGCCGAGCAGGTCATGCAGGTCGTGTCGTTCGTGGGCCCACAGGCCGCGCTGAGGTACTGACCCGCGCCGCACGTCGAGCACGCGACGCAAACGGTGTCCGCGGTTGCCGAGCAGGCCGCCGCCTGGTACTCGCCGGCGCCGCACGTTCCGCATGCGACGCACACGCCGTTGTTCAGGTAGTGCCCGGCCGCACAGACTGTACAGGCGCCGATCCCGGAGCAGGCGGCGCAGTCGACGTCACACCCGGCGCATACGGCGTCGGCGGTCGCTCCGCACGCGGCGCTCTGGTACTGGCCGGCGCCGCACACGGTGCAGGCGCCGCACACGGTGTCGTGACCGGCCGCGCATGCGGCTGTCTGGAATGTCCCCGCCGCGCAGGTTGCGCACGCGGTGCATGTGGCGCCGTCGCCAAAGTAGCTGCTGTTGCAGGCGCACGTGTAGCTGGTGGCCGTGTTCGTGCACGCCGCGTTCGCGTCACACGGGTGTGCCGCGCAATGATCGACGGCCGCGCCGCCCATTCCGCCGCCGCCTGCCACGCCGCCCGTGCCCGGGGCGCCCGCCAGCCCGTCGACGCCCGCCGCGCCACCGTTACCCGCCGCGCCAGCATTACCCGCCGCGCCACCCGTTGCGGCGCCCGCCGCGCCGCCGGTGCCGGTGACCACGCCGCCGCCGGTGCCATCCCCCGCGTCCGCCCCGGCGGCGCCGCCCGTCGCCGCGGCACCCCCGACCCCGTCGCCCGCCGTTCCGCCCGTCCCGGGCGCGCCGCCCAGCCCGCGCCCTCCGGCACCGCCTGTGGCCCGGCCGCCCGAGCCTGCATGCCCGGTTCCTCCGGCGCCCCCTTCACCTTGGGTGGTACCGCCGCCGCCACCGCAGCCAGCGACGATCAAGAACAGCGAAAGGCACGAAGCAGAGGCGGCGGACTGTATGCGCATAGGTCTCCCGGGGTTGTCGGCATGGCTTCCCCCGAAACCCAGCCGTGGCGAACTCCTGTCGGCACCTCACGCGTGCGACTTGAGCCTCGCAATCGGCACCGAGAGCTCAGCGCGCGATCAGATCGGCCATCCAACCGACGTCTGCGGGTGGCGGCGCCGACATGACCTGCTTGGACCAGTCCATGTCCGTGAGCCGCTGCAGATTCCCCGTGGTCTGCTCGAAGTACGAGGACACGACGCCGGCGTAGGCGCGCGGTCCGTTGCACCCGTCGACGGTGACGTACATCAGCCGCGGCAGCCCGGTCGCGACGTGCAGCACGTTACCGTCCGCGGGATCGGTGTGGACATCCGCGATGGTGGGATCAGTTTTCTGCGCGTCGCTTCGGTTCAGGAACAGCTGCGGGTACCACCCGGTCGGGTTCACCGTCTGCACGCAGCCGGCGCTGGACGTGACCTCCTCGACCGCCTGGTTGATGAACGCCAGCTGCTCGGCGGTCAGCGGCTGCCCGGCGCGTTCCGCCTGGGCCATGGCCCCCAGCGTGGTGGCGGTGCTCTCGACGCGCGCGAAGTAGTTTGCGATGTCAGAGCGCCCGGCGCTGAGCGGCACCGCGGGGGCTATGGCTTGGCCCAGCTTCGCCAGCCGGACGATGCCGGCCCACGCCTCTGGGTACGGATCGACGTAGGCGTCCGGAAAATCGCAGCTCGGAACGGCGGTGTACGACTGCTTGGCGTAAAGCAGCGTGTCGTGGCGCAGTTCGGCCCACGAAGCGAGCTGCGTGTTCACCACGCGCCGGGCCCACGGCTCGGTCTTCATCACCGCGGGCAGTCCCACGGCCCGGGTCGGATCGCCGCCGGGAACGGACATCCCCCGCAGCGCGCTCAGCCACGCGCCGTAGAGGCTGGCGCCCCAAAAGTCGTCGCCGTGCAGGTCGACCAGGCGGCGCACGTCGTGCAACGCCGCCGGGTAGTTCGGGTAAGTCGCCAGCTCGGTCGCCAGCAGAGGGGCGGCGGCGTTGTTGCCCAGCGCGCCGAACGCGACGTCCAGCGGGTTGGGCAGCATGCGTTTCGGTTCGCCCCTCACGCGGTCGAAGACCACGTCCGAGAGCACCTGGCTGTCGACGACGAAGCGCTGGCCGAAAAACAGAAACACCCGGTCCAGGGGCGCGTTCGCCCCCTGCGGGGGGACCAGCAGGATTTGGCTGGCGATCCGCTGGATGCCGAAACCGCCGTCCAACAGCGCCTTCGCCAGCACGTCGTCGGGAAGCGTGGCCAGCAGGGCAGAGGTCGCCGTGCCGGTGGTGGTGCGCAGGGCGGGGAAGTCGGCGACCGTCATGTTGTCGGATTCGCCCACGAACCCGCGCAGCACGCCGTCCAGCTCTTGCCAGGCGACCAGCCTCCCGTCGTCCTCGGTCAGCTGCGCCAGCAGCAGGGCGTCCAGGAATTGTCGCCGGAAGAACCGTGGCGGCGCGCCGGCCGCGGAGGTGTCGAACTGCAGGAATCGAAAGTCAGTGCGCCCCAGCCAGATCATCGATCGGAAATACGGCTCCAGGCGGGAGTCACCCGCATAGTGCCCGCGCGGCTTGAACTGCGAGAAGTCGACATCCCGCTGCTGGCCGAACAGAGACACCGGGCGGATGTCGGCCGCCGCCTGCGCCGCGCTGACCAACGCCGAGACGTCCGCGGGCTTCGCACCGGCGACAGGGACAGCGGCCGTATCGCCGAGAAGCTGCCGCGCGACGGTCAGGTAGAGATCGACGTCGGTGCGCGCGTCCGCCTGAATCTCTGCGCCCAAATCGGTTCCGCGCCCGGAGCCCAGGTCGGCCTGCATGCCCGCCAGCAGCGCCTTCAACCCGGGAATCATGGCGCCCAGCTCGATGTCCATGAGGGCGGCGTCGTAAGAACGGTGGACGGCGTGCATGACCGAGTCCACCGAGACGAACAGAGGAAGGTGGTCGGCGTAGATCGCCTTGTAGCCGTAGAAGAACGTCGGGAACGTCTGGCGTGCGGAGACGACGAACCCGTCGTGCGCCAGGGTCTGCTGTTCGGCGGCGCTGACCCCCAGCCGCGAGGCGGTCAGCCGATCCAGCCCCTGCGCGGACAGCGGGTCATAGGGGAGGGCGGCCAGATAATGCGTGCTCCACCGCGACTGAAATGCGGCCGAGTCGCCAGGGCGATCCGAGGCCAGGTCCTTTTGTACCGCCGCGATGGCGGCGGCGTGGGCCGCCGGCTCCGAGACCACGACCGGGGTCCCCCCCGCGTCGATGGGCGCACCCCCACCGGTCCCTGGGGTCGCGCCGGCAACGCCGGGCGAGCCACCGCCGCTGCCACCCACGCCGGGCGTGGCGCGGCCGCCACCTCCGCACCCGGTCCCCACCACCGCCAACGAAAGCAAAACCAAGCCAGTCGATGCAACACGGGGCTTTATCATTAAAGTGCCTCCGCCCCAATGATATGCCGTGTCGCCCTCGGCGGGCAGGGGCCACCCTGCGCCGGCGGCGCCCCCTAGGCCTGCAGCGCCAGGGCGGCCTCGCGGGCACAGGCGAGCTCATCGCCCATGTCTGCGAGGCGCCCCGGTCGCTCCCGCCCGTTCGCCGCCGGCGCCCAAATACCGCCCGTGAATCCCGCCCAACCCGTTCCCCTCGGCGGTTGCGCGGATTTATTGAGCGTGCGCCGGCGGATCTTTACCAGGCGCTAGTCCGCGTTGGCGATGGCCGGCTGCACGTGGCTGGTGGCGGGAACGGTCACGGCCAGGCGCGAGCAGACGAACAGCACGCCCGCGACCAGGAGGTAGCTGAGCGCCATCAGCGGGGATTCGGCGACGCCGATCTTCTCGCCGTGCATGAAGCCCAGGAAGGTCAGGATCGCGCCGGCGCAGGCGAAGGTGCCGGCCTTCACGAATTCGCGGTCGATGATGAAGACGGCGATGGCGCCGAGGACCAGGCCCCCCAGGATGGCGCCGCCGCCCATGACCTCGAGGCCGCGGTAGAGGATCCCTTCGTTGCCCATCTTGGCGAGGCCCACCGACGCGGCGTTCGTGCCGGCGGCGTGAAGGGCGTTGTCGATCTGCAGCTTGCCCCAGGCGGCCAGGTGCGGCGTCAGCGACAGCACGATGGCTGGCGCGTGCGACTTGGGCGTCTCCTGAAACGCCTGCGATCCGATGAGCATGCCGATGTAGAGGAGAATCGGCGAGATCGCGACGACCGGCACGAGCGACGACAGCACCGAGATGATCCCGAACCAGGCCAGCACGATGACCGTCAGACCGGTCGCCGCCGAGTAGCCGATGCGGCCGCCCATCGCCTTCCACCCGGGGTGACCGATGTAGACCGCGTTGATGAACGGGTTGCCCATCATGCAGCCGATCAGGCTGACGACGCCGTCGGCGGTCAGAACGCGCGTGGTCGGGAAGCTATCGCCCGCGACGGCCGCGCTCTCGACGTTGTCCATGGCCTCGACCAGGTCGTAGATGCCGAAGGGAATGGCGGTCACCAGGATGACGCCCAGGTACTTCATCCCGTGAAAGACGTGCCCCACGGCCGGCATCGGGATCGAAAACCCGAAGTTGGACACTGAAGCCTTCAGCTGGGTCATCCCCATCCCGCCGATCGGCGCTCCGGCCGCCGCCGAGCCCCAGGCGATCGCCGTTCCGACGCCGATGGCGACCAGGCCGGCGGGGATGCCTTTGTACTTCACGCCGCCGAACCAGCTGGCCAGGATGATCGCGAAGCAGACGAACCCGATCTCGGGCGTGATGAACATCTCCTGCGCGGGGCGCATCGAGATGAAGGCGATCGAGACGCCGGCCAGCGTGCCCAGCAGCGCCGCCCGCGGCGTCACCTTGCGGATGAACGGCGCAATGAAGCCGCCCGCCATCAGCACGAAGCTCTGAATGAAGACCCAGGTCAGGCCGGCTTCCCACCCTTGCATGGGATCGTTGGTCGCCTTGGCGATCGGCAGCATGATGATGAACGTGACGACGAACATGTGCGGCACGCTGATTCCCGAGGGCAGCGCGCACACGTCGGCGCGGCCCGTCTTCTCGGCCAGCTTGTACGCCAGCCGCGCGTAGTAAAGCGTGCTCAGACACAGCATCAGCCCTGTCGCCGGCAGGATGCGCCCGAACACCAGCGTGTCGGGCATGTGCAGCACGAACCGCAACAGCGCGGTCAGCACCATCAAGTTCACCAGGATGTTGGTTCCGAACCCAAAGAAGGCGTTCCAGTCACCGGGCACCCAGAGCTTTGGTTTTGCCTTTTCCATCGTCGTCCCCCTTCTTCGCCTAGACAGACCGGCTGGTTTCGAGGGCCGCCAGGATGCGCGGCGCGTCCGAGACCCAACCGAAGATCCCACCCTGTGCCTTGATCATCTCGAGCCCCATCACGTGGAACTCGGGAAAGTACGAGCCGCAGCAGTCGGCGGCGACGATGCACCGATACCCGCGATCGTTGGCCTCGCGCACCGTCGTGTGCACGCACACCTCCGTCGTGACGCCGCCGACGATCAGGTTCTCGATGCCGCGGTTGTGCAGGATCGACTGCAGGTCGGTCGCGTAGAAGGCGCCCTTGCCCGGCTTGTCGACGACCGGCTCGCCGGGCTCGGGCGCCAGCGCGGGGATGATGTCGTGGCCGGCCTCGCCGCGGATCAGGATGCGTCCCATCGGACCGGGCGCGCCGATACGCACGCTGGGCGAGCCGCGCTCTAGCTTGGCGGGCGGCGCGTCCGAGAGATCGGGGCGGTGCCCTTCTCGCGTGTGGACGATCAGCATGCCCAGCTTGCGGGCGGCGCCCAGCAGCCGCTTGGCGGGCGCGATGGCCTTGGCCAGCAGCGAGACGTCGTTGCCCAGGGACTCGCCGAAACCGCCCGGCTCGAGGAAGTCGCGCTGCATGTCGATCATGACGATCGCCGTCCGTGCCGGGTCGACCTCCAGCGGCCCGGGCTCGGCGTGGATGGTCACCTTCGGCATCTGTGACTCCTTCTTCAGACCGTCAGGTGACGGTGTACCAGGTCGTCGGTCAGCTGAGCGATGTCGCCGTCGGCGACGACGTGCCCGCGGTCGAGAATTCGAAAGGTGCGCGCCACGCGCCGCGCGAAGGGGAGCTTCTGTTCCACCAGCAGCACGGTCACGCCTTCTTCGTTGAGCTGCATGATGACGCTGCCGATCTCGTGGACGACGTTGGGCTGGATGCCCTCGCCGGGCTCGTCCAGGATTAGCAGCTTTGGTTCCAGAGCCAGCGCGCGCCCCATCGCCAGCTGCTGCTGTTGTCCGCCCGACAGATCGCCGCCGCGTCGGCGCAGCATGTCCTTCAAAACGGGGAACAGCTTGAACACGCGGTCGGGAATGCCGCCGCCGCCCTTACGCCCCATGGCGCCGATGCGCAGGTTCTCTTCCACGGTCAGCGTCGGGAAGACCTCGCGCCCCTGCGGCACGTACCCGATCCCGGCCCGCGCGCGCGCCTCGGGCGGGGCGCCGGTCAGGTCGACGCCGTCGAACGTCACCTTGCCCGAGCTCGACGGCAGAAGGCCCATGATGACCTTCAGCAGCGTCGTCTTGCCGACGCCGTTGCGCCCCATGAGACAGACGCAGCCCCCCTTGGGGATGTCGAGGTCGATGTCCCACAGCGTGTGGCTGCCGCCGTAGAACTGATTGATCTTGTCGGTCGCCAGCATCGCGTCGTCTCTACTCGCCCAGATAGACCTCGATCACGCGCGGGTCCTTTTGGACCTTTGCCATCGGCCCTTCGGCCAGCACGCGCCCTTCGTGCAGCACCGTGACGTTCCGGGCGATGCTGCGCACGAACTCCATGTCGTGCTCCACCACGATGATCGTCCGCTGCCCGGCCAGACTGGTCAGCAGCTCGGCGGTCCGCTCGGCTTCGGCGTGGGTCATGCCGGCGACGGGCTCGTCAATCAGCAGCACCTGCGGGTCCTGCGCCAGCAGCATCCCGATCTCCAGCCATTGCTTCTGGCCGTGCGCGAGTAGCCCGGCGGGCCGCTCCGCGTGATCCTCGAGGCCGATCAGCTTCAGGATCTCGGCGATTCGATCTCTTTCGGCGCCGCTCAGGCGCGCGAACAAGGTCCGGAACACTCCCTTGTTCCCTTTCAGCGCCAGCTCGCAGTTCTCGAACACCGTGTGCCCCTGAAACACCGTCGGGCGCTGGAACTTGCGGCCAATGCCCAGGCCCGCGATCTCGACCTCCGAAAGGCGGGTCAGATCGTTGAGCCGGCTCTCTAGAAATACCGAGCCGCTGGTGGGGCGCGTCTTGCCGGTGATGCAGTCCATCAGCGTCGTCTTGCCGGCGCCGTTGGGGCCGATGAGGCAGCGCAGCTCGCCCTTGTCCAGCATCAGCGTGACGTCGTTCAGCGCCTTGAAGCCGTCGAAGCTGACCGACAGGTTCTCGACCCACAGGGACAGTGGGCGGCGCGCGGCCTCGGGAACCGGCGCCGCGTGGATCGACGTGGCGCGCTGGCTGGATTCGGCGTCGGTCACTTCCTCGGACATGGCATCGATTTTCGTTTGGCGGGGCATCTCGGTCATCACCGTCGCGCTCACGCCTGGGTCTCCGGCGCGGGTGAGGGCACGGGGGTTGGCCCAGCGTCGGGCACCGCCCGCTTCGGCAGCAGCGCCATCAGCCTGGGGACCAGCCCGACCAGGCCGCGGGGCAGGAACAGGGTCACGCCGACGAACAGCGCGCCGAACACGTACAGCCACGCCGAAGGGAACGCCCCCGTCAGCCAGCTCTTGCCGCCGTTGACCAGCCATGCACCCAGCAGGGCCCCGCCCAGCGTCCCGCGTCCGCCGACGGCGACCCAGATCGCCATCTCGATCGAGTTCGACGGCTGCATCTCGCTGGGGTTGATGATCCCGACCTGCGGCACGTAGAGGGCGCCGGCCACGCCGCAGAGCATCGCCGACAGCGTCCAGACGAAGAGCTTGTACTTGGTGGAGTCGTAGCCGCAAAAGCGGGTCTTGAGCTCGGCGTCGCGCACCGCCGTCAGCACGCGCCCGAGGCGGCTGGTGACCACGAACCGACAGATGAGGTAGGTCGCGCAGAGCGCGATCACCGACGCGACGTACAACATCCGGCGGGTCTCGGCCGCGTGCAGCGGCCACCCGAGGATCCGCTTGAAGTCGGTGAGCCCGTTGTTGCCGCCGAAGCCGGTCGCGTTCTGGAAGAACAGCAGCGTGGCCGCGTAGGTCAGGGCCTGCGTGACGATCGAGAAGTAGACGCCCTTGATGCGCGAGCGGAACGCGAAATACCCGAACACCAGCGCCAGCAGGCCCGGCGCCACGACGGCCATCAGCGCCGCGAACGGGAAGCTCTGGAACCCGTGCCAGTACCAGGGCAGGGTGTGCCAGTCGAGGAACACCATGAAGTCGGGGAGCTGGCTGCGGTAGACGCCCTCGCCGGCCATCGACCGCATCAGGTACATCCCCATCGCGTACCCGCCCAGCGCGAAGAAGAGGCCGTGGCCCAGGCTCAAGATGCCGGCGTAGCCCCAGATGAGGTCCATCGCCAGCGCCGCGATCCCGAAGCAGAGGAACTTGCCGAGCAGCGGCACCAGATAGTCCGGCGCGACGACCGGAATCAGCGCCAGCAGCACCGCCGCGCCGCCAATCGCCGCCCAGGTGCGCGGCGCGTGCATCTGACGGAGACGCGAGGAGAGCATCAGGCCTCCACGCGCCCCTTCAGCGCGAACAGGCCCTGAGGCCGGCGCTGGATGAAGAGGATGATGAAGACCAGCACGGCGATCTTGCCCGTGACCGCGCCGGCCAGCGGCTCCAGCAGCTTGTTCACGACACCCAGCCCCAGGGCGGCGGCCACGGCGCCGGCCAGCTTGCCGACCCCGCCCAGCACGACGACCATGAACGAATCGATGATGTAGCTCTGGCCCAGCTCGGGGCCGACGTTGCCCAGCTGCGACAGCGCGACGCCGCCCAGCCCCGCGATCCCCGACCCCAGGCCGAACACCAGGGCGTCGATGCGGCGGGTCGGGATGCCCAGGCAGGCTGCCATCGGACGGTTCTGGGTGACGGCCCGCACCTGCAAGCCAAAGCGCGTGCGCTGAAGAACGAACCAGACCAGCGCCGAGACGACCACCACGAACCCGACGACCGCGATGCGCGACCAGGGGAGCACCAGGCCGTGCGCGATCTCGACCCCGCCCGACAGCCAGTCAGGGTTCGCGACCGTGACGTTCTGGGCGCCGAAGAGCAGCCGGACCGTCTGGATGAGGCCCAGGCTGATCCCCCACGTCGCGAGCAGCGTCTCCAGCGGACGCCCGTAAAGGTGGCGGATCACGGTCCGTTCCAGCAACACGCCGATGGCGGCAGTGGCCAGGAACGCGACCGGGATGGCCATGAACAGGTACAGGCGGTGCCCGTGCAGGGCGGTCTGCACGGCGTAGGTCGCGTACGCGCCCAGCATCAGCATCTCGCCGTGGGCCATGTTGATGACGCCCAGCAGGCCGAACGTGATGGCCAGGCCCAGCGCCGCGAACAGCAGCACGCTGGCCAGCGACAGACCGTGAAGCAGGTCGCCGGCAAAGCTGATCATGCGCTGGTGGCTGACCACGGCGCGAATGGCGGACTGCGCGGCGGCGCGCACCTGCGGGTTTGCCTCGCGCGAGGTGCCGTCGTCCTTGTTGCCGACCAGCTGTTGCAGTGCGGAGAGGAATTCGTCGTTGCCGCTGTCGCTGATCGCTTGCAGCGCGGCGATGCGGGTTGGGGGATCCGTGCTTTGCAGGTCGACGCGCGCGCCGGCCAGCTTCAATGCTTCCAGAACCTTGCCGTCCTTTTCGTGCAGGAGAGCGTTGTGGAGTAGAACGGCTGCCTCGGGCGAGCCGCCCTTCGACAATTCGGTGGCCGCCGCCAGACGCACGTCGGCGTCGGGCGAACCCAGCTTCAACTGCGCCAGCGCGGGAAACGCCACGCGCCGGATTTCGTTGCTGACCTCGACCTCTTTCAGGGCAGGTGGCGCCGGGCTGACGATCTCATTGGTCAATGTCCGGCGCACTTCTCGAATCTTCGAATCCCAAATGTACGGATGGCCGTCCGCGCTCACGCGCAGCCGGTCGTCACAAAGCGCGTCCAGCACGCCGATCGCGTGCGGGTCACCGAGCGTGGCGAGCTTGCTCACCGCCTCGATGACCTTTTCGTCGGAGGACGCCGCCAGTCCGTCGACGGCATCCTCCAGCGCGCCCGCACGAGCCGCCACAGGCGCGGCCAGGACCAGCGCCAGGCCCGCCAGGGCCCAGCGCTTCGCGTTGCTTCTGTTACGAGCCAGCTTCACGTGGTCCTTTCGTGCTGTGTCTGGCTACTTCGCGGCGACCGTTCCGACGCCGCCGAACTTGGGCGCCGTGCAGTTGCCGCAGGCCCAGGGGTACAGCCAGTTGGCGATCTTGCCCTTGTCGTCGGGGATGTAGGGGCTCCAGGCCTCGGCCTTGATGGGGCCTTCCGTCTTCCAGACGATGTGGAACTGTCCGTCGGACTTGACCTCGCCGATGTAGACCGGCTTGTGCAGGTGGTGGTTCTCGGCGTCCATCGTGATGTCGAAGCCGTCGGGTCCCGGGAAGTGCTGGTAGCCGACCGCCTGGCGAACCGCGTCCACGTTGGTGGTGTGCGCCTGCTCGACGGCCTGCGCCCACATGTGGATGCCGATGTAGGTCGCCTCCATCGGGTCGTTGGTGACGCGCTTGTCGCCGCCCTTCAGGTTGTTCTTCTTCACGTAGGCCATCCACTTGTCGATGAACGCCTTGTTCTTGGCGTTGTCGATGGACTGGAAGTAGTTCCAGGCCGCCAGTTGGCCGACCAGCGGCTTGGTGTCGATGCCGCGCAGCTCTTCTTCACCGACGGAGAACGCGACCACCGGGATGTCGGTGGCCTTGATCCCCTGGTTGCCGAGCTCCTTGTAGAACGGAACGTTCGAGTCGCCGTTGATGGTCGACACGACCGCCGTGCGCTTGCCGGTCGCGAACTTCTTCACGTCCGCCACGATGGTCTGGTAGTCGCTGTGACCGAACGGCGTGTACTTCTCCATGATGTCTTCGTCGGCCACGCCCTTGGCGTGCAGGAAGTAGCGCAGGATCTTGTTGGTCGTGCGCGGGTAGACGTAGTCCGTCCCCAGCAGGACCCAGCGCTTGGCGCCGCCGCCCTTCTTGCTCATCAGGTACTCGACGGCTGGGATGGCCTGCTGGTTTGGCGCGGCGCCCGTGTAGAACACGTTCCACGACGACTCTTCACCCTCGTACTGCACCGGGTAAAAGAGCAGACCGTTCAGCTCTTCGTACACCGGTAGCACCGACTTGCGCGAGACCGAGGTCCAGCAGCCGAAGGTGACGGCCACCTTCTGGTTCTGGATCAGGTCGCGCGCCTTCTCGGCGAAGAGCGGCCAGTTCGAGGCCGGGTCGACGACCACCGGCTCCAGCTTGCGGCCGAGAACGCCGCCCGCGTCGTTGATCTCTTCGATCGTCATCAAGGCGACGTCCTTCAACGACGTTTCGCTGATGGCCATCGTGCCCGACAACGAGTGGAGGATGCCGACCTTGATCGGCCCCTTGTCGTCGGCAGGTGCGGCCGGTGCCGCCGGGGCCGCCGGAGCAGCCCCCGGCGCCGGCGTTTCGGCCGGCTTTTGACAGGACGCCGCCAGGGCGCCTGCAAGTAAAATCGCGACGAGATTGGTACGCATGTTCAATGTCTCCCGTTGATGTGGTGTGAAATATCCGAAGCCGCGACTAGAAGAAGATCGCCTGCGCGCCCAGCTGGATCCCGTTCGCCGTCAGATCGCCCGGAAGCTTCGTGTAGCTGTAGGTTGCGTTCAGCCGGAGCGCCGGGCCCTTGATCAGGTACGAGAGGCCCGCGTCGATGTTGTAAGGCTGGGTTCCAGAAACGTCCTTCTCCTTCGCATACTGGTAGCGGACCATCGGCTGCACGCTGCCCACGCCGACGGTCGGCGTCGCGTACGCGCCGAGGATGTAGAACGAATCGCTGACGCCGCCGGCGAGAACGTTGTCGTGGTAGTACGCGCCTTCCAGGGTGACGAAGCTGCCGCCCCCGAGCTTCTTCTCCATCAGGACGTCGAAGTTGATGTCGGCCCAGTTCTTGTCCGTCGTCGTCATGGTCATCGCGTCGGTGACCGAGCTGCCGTGCTTTTGGAACTGCGCGCCCACGCCGATCGACAGCATGTCCTTCTCGCCGAAGTAGCTGCCGTTGCCCCAGAAGCCGGGTTCCGGGTCCCAGAGCGCCAGGCGGACGCGCCCCGAAATCAGTGGGCTCGACGGGGCCGCCAGGGAGTTGTCGAACGCTCCGACCAGGTAGGTCAGCTTGCCGCCGGCGATGTCGCCCCAGACCACGACGCCGTTGTTGCGGCCCGACGGTCCCTCCTTGGGCGCGCTCACGACCAGCTGCCCCTGCGCCGACAGGAACCCGGGGTAGTTCCACGGGATCATGAAGAACGGTCCCGAGGCGTTGGCGCGGTCGACCGGTACGAGCAGGTGGCCGGCCCAAACGTGGAACTCGTCGCTGAGATCGAACGAGATGATGGCGTCCTCGAGCGCGACCAGCGAGCTCGCGCTCGGCGTTCCGGCGCTGTTCCAGGCCAGCATGTTGGCGTTCAGGTTCAGCGTGACGCCGACGTTCTTGTGGATCTTCCCGCCGGCGTGGAGCTCGACGTACGCGTTGTTCATTTGCCAATCGTTGATCTTCTTGGTGTCGCTCCCCTGGAAGAGCGAGCTGACACGCAGCCAGGCGCCGACGTCGATGGGCGGCAGCACGTCGGGCCGCGTGGCGGGCATCGTCTCCGCCGCGGTGGGTGGCTTGGGCGCAGCTTCGACGGCGGACGGCGGGGTGGCCGGTGGTGGCGCCATGGGCGGTGGCGGCGGGGTCGCCGTTCCCGCTGGCGCTGCCGCCATGTCGGCCGGCGGCGCCGGCGGTGGAGGAGGCGCGTCGGCCGGTGCCTGCGCGTGGGTCATCCTTCCGATTGACGTCATGGCCAGTACTGCAAAGCCAGCCAAACCTCGTCGCACACCTGCGGCGTACTCTTTCATCCTTGTCCCGTCTGGTGATTGCGGTCCCGACGCAGCCGAGCCCCCTCGCTGCGTCGTCACACCGGCTCAGGCAATCACTTTGTCTGCGGCC
Source organism: uncultured Pseudomonadota bacterium (assembly GCA_963737345.1). Taxonomy (GTDB): domain Bacteria; phylum Myxococcota_A; class Polyangia; order Fen-1088; family Fen-1088; genus JADGRB01. The sequence goes on from CAVTSM010000006.1 coordinate 375,284, forward strand.
GGCAACCTGTTGTTGACGAACCGACCATATCGAACGGGCGTTAACGGTAGATTTCGTGGGCGCAGGACTTCTGTTAACTTCCTGGAACACCCCTGAAATAGGGGAAGAACGGCCTTATGAGCGGTTTCGGGCCGCGGCCAAGGGGAAAGCGCCAGGACCCCGGGAGGCCCAGAACGACGCCACGAATTACGTGTCGGGCTGCAGGGCCACCAGAGTCTGGCCGGCCCGCACCAGGTTGCCGGGCGCGCAGCAGATCGCCACCACGGTCCCGCCCTGCGGCGCCACGACCGGCGTCTCCATCTTCATCGTCTCGAGAATGATCAAGCGGTCGCCAGCGGCGACGCGGGCGCCGGCCGCCACGGCCAGGTTCCAGACGCTTCCCGTGACGCCGGCGCGCACGGCGATCGCGCCCTCGGGCAGCGGCTGCTCGGCGCTGTCGCCGCCCGGTTGGGCCGGCTCGGGGGGCTCGGCCGCCGGCGGCAGCGCGGCCCATCGCTCGCGCTCCTCGACGAACGCCTGCCGCTGGCGCGCGCGAAACGCCTCGATCGGCCCGCGGTTCTCGTCGAGAAAGGCGCGGTAATCGGCGAACCGGAAGGTCGTCTCGTCGATGTTCAGCCGCGCGCGGCCGCGCACGAACGCCGCGCGGAAGTCCAGCAACTCGCGCTCGCTGACCTCGTGGAATCGGATCTGGTCGAAGAAGCGCAGCAGCCACGGCCGGCCGGACTGGAACTCCGGCGTGGTCTGGAACCGGTTCCACATCTGGCAGGTACGCCCCACGAACTGGTAGCCGCCGGGCCCTTCCATGCCGTAGACGCACAGATAGGCGCCGCCGATGCCGACGGCGTTCTCGGGTGTCCAGGTTCGCGCGGGGTTGTATTTGGTGGTGACCAGCCGGTGCCGCGGGTCCAGCGGCGTCGCGACCGGCGCGCCCAGGTACACGTCGCCCAGCCCCAGCACCAGGTAGCTGGCCTCGAAGACGATTCGCCGCACCTCTTCGATGCTGCCGAGGCCGTTGATGCGCCGGATGAACTCGATGTTGCTGGGGCACCAGGGGGCGTCGGGGCGGACGCCGCTCATGTAGCGCTGGATGGCCAGCCGGGTCGCCGGATCGTCCCACGACAGCGGCAGGTGCACGATGCGCGACGGCACCTCGATCGCGTCGGTCGACGGGGCGGCGGCCGCGATCTCGTCCACCACGGCCAGGAGGCGCTCGCGCCGCAGCCGGGTGTCGTCGTAGTGCACCTGCAGTGAGCGGATCCCGGGCGTCAGATCGATGATGCCCGGCAGCCGCCGCGCCACCAGCGCCTGCGCCAGCGCGTGCACGCGGAAGCGCAGCGCCAGGTCCAGCACCGGCGGTCCCAGCTCGATCAGCACGTTGCCGTCGCCGTCCTGTCGGACGATCACGTCGCCTCGCTGGAGGAGAATCGGCGACGCCAGCGGGGCGGAGCCGGCCGCCAGCTGTCGGACCGGTCGCGGCTCGGCGCTTCCGCGGATCATCGCCAGGTCGCGCTCGCGCTCGGCGCGTCGCAGGCGCGCGTCGGACAGCGTGACCGGCACGAACCGGACCGCGTCGCCGGCCTTGAGCTGGCCCATCTTCCACAGATCGGGCTCGACGATCGTGGCCGGGCAGACGAACCCGCCCAGGCTGGGTCCGTCGGGGCCCAGGATCACCGGCATGTCGCCCGTGAAGTCGATGGTCCCGATCGCATAGGCGTTGTCGTGAATGTTCGACGGGTGAAGGCCCGCCTCGCCGCCGTCGGTGCGCGCCCAGCGCGGCTTGGGGCCGATGAGGCGCACGCCCGTGCGGCTGGAGTTGTGGTGCACGCGCCAGCTCGTCGCGTAAAGCGCCTCCATGTCCTCGGGGGCGAAGAAGTCGGGCGCGGTGTGGGGCCCGGCCATGACGGCGATCTCCCACGCGTCCGTCAGCGCCGGGATCAGCTCGTCGGGCAGCGGCACCAGGACGGACGCCGCCAGGGGCGCCTGCCCGCCGGGGTGCAACACGTCGCCGGCCTGCAGCGCACGCCCGCCGTGGCCGCCGAACTGTCCCAGCGTGAAGGTCGCCCGGCTGCCCAGGTAGGCCGGGACGTCCAGCCCACCGCGGATCGCCAGGTAGGCGCGCGCGCCCGGCCCGGTGACGGCGCCCAGCCGCAAAACGGCGCCGGTCGGGATCTCGAAGGCTCGGAAGCGCGGCGCGGGGACGCCGTCGACGGTCGCCTGCATGTCCGCGCCCGTCAGCGCGACGATCGTCGGCGCGCGAAACCGGAGGGTGGGGCCGATGGCCGTGCACTCGAGAGCCGCTGCGTCCTCGGCATTGCCGGCCAGCCGGTTGGCCATGCGAAAGCCAAGGCTGTCCATCGGCCCCGACGGCGGCACGCCCACGTCCCAGTACCCCAGGCGGCCGGGGTGGTCCTGCACCGTCGTCTGGGTTCCCCCGTCCAGCACCTCGATCGCGTCCGACGGCGCCGCCACCGTCTCCAGCAGGCGGGTGTGGACCTGCCCGGCGACGAACGCCGGTGCTTCCAGCGCGGCCCGCAGATAGGCCGCGTTGGTCTCCACGCCCGCCACGCGGGTGCGCGCCAGCGCCTCGATCAGCTTTTCGCGCGCGGCCTGGCGCGTCTCGCCGCGCGCGATGATCTTGGCCAGCAGCGGATCGTAAAAGGGCGAGACCTCACTGCCCGTGTCGACGCCACTTTCGACGCGCACGCCGGTCGGAAACGCCACCTCGGTCAAAAGCCCGGCGCTGGGCTGGAACGCGCGGGCGGGATCTTCGGCGTAGAGCCGGGCCTGGATGGCGGCGCCGCGCGCCACCGGCAGACGGTCGCGGGGCAGCGGTTCGCCCGTCGCCAGGCGCACCATCCATTCGACGAGGTCGATGCCGGTCACCTCCTCGGTCACGCCGTGCTCGACCTGGATGCGCGTGTTCACCTCCAGGAAGTAGAAGGCGCCGCTGCGCGCGTCGACCACGAACTCGACGGTGCCCGCCGACCGGTAGTGGGCGACGGCGCCCAGTCGCACCGCGGCTTCGTCCATCGCCGCCAGCGTTTCGGCGGGCAGCCCGGGCGGGGGCGTCTCTTCGATCACCTTCTGGTTGCGCCGCTGCAGCGAGCAGTCCCGCTGGCCCAGCGCCAGCACGCCGCCGGTGCCGTCGCCGAAGATCTGCACCTCGACGTGCCGGGCCGGATCCACCAGTTTCTCCAGATAGACCCCGCAGTCCTTGAAGTGGCTGCCCGCCAGCCGGACGACCGATTCGAAGGCCGCCTCCAGCTCGCCCGGATCTCCGCAGCGGCGCATCCCGATGCCGCCGCCGCCGGCCGTGCTCTTCAGCATGACCGGGTAGCCGATCTCGGCCGCCGCGGCTCGCGCCGCCGCCAGCCCGGCCAAAAGGCCCGTCCCGGGCAGCAGCGGCAAACGGGCCTCCGTCGCCAGCGCGCGCGCCCGATGCTTGAGGCCGAACGCCCGCATGTTCTCGGGCGTGGGGCCGATGAAGAGGATGCCGGCGGCGGCGCAGCGCTCGGCGAAGTCGGCGTTTTCGGACAGGAAGCCGTACCCCGGGTGAATGGCCTCGGCGCCGGTGCGGCGGGCCGCCTCCAGCACCCGCTCGACGTTCAGGTAACTTTCGGCCGCGGCGGCGCCGCCGATCCCCACCGCCTCGTCGGCCGAGGCGGCGTGCAGAGCGCCGGCGTCCGCGTCGGAGTGGACCGCCACGCTGGCGATGCCCATGCGGCGCAGCGTCCGGAAGATGCGGCGGGCGATGGCGCCGCGGTTGGCGACCAGGACCTTGCGGAACACGGAGTCAGCCGCGCCGCCAGACCAGCAGCCGCACGGGCGTCGGGTCGTAGGCGTTGCAGGGGTTGTTGAGCTGCGGGCAATTCGAGATCAGCGCCAGCACGTGCGTCTCGGCCAGCATCTCGACGTAGCGGCCGGGCCCCGACACGCCGTCGGCGAACGTCAGCGCGCCGGCCGGCGTGACCGGCACGTTCATGAAGAAGTTGATGTTCTGCGGCAGGTCCCGCTTGCCCATGCCGCGTCCGTACCGCGCCAGCGCCAGGAGGAACGTGTCCCGGCAGTTGTGCATGTGCTTCTTGCCCAGCGCGTAGCGCACCTGGTTGCTCTCGGCCGAGCAGGCGCCGCCCAGCGTGTCGTGACGCCCGCAGGTGTCGGCCACGATCGTCAGCAGCGGCCGCCCCTCGCTTGAACAGAGGGCCGTCCCGGTCGACAGGTAGATGTTGCCCTGCCGGCGAATCGTCTCGGTCGCGCTGTAGCGTTCCTCGAGACGATGGCTGTTGAAGAAGAGGGTGTCGACGGCCTGATTCCCTTCCAGATCCACGATGCGAAAGATGTCGCCGGGCGCCAGCTCGTGCGTCCAGCCCTCGCCCGACGGTAGGGTGACGTCGACGGTGGCGCGCCGGGGATCGAGGTCGCTCTCGCGGAGGCGAAAGGCGGTCACGACGCGCCCTCTGTCTCGGCGGCATACGCGGCCGTCAGGGCAAACCCGCGGCCGTTTTCGGGGCGCGACAGGCGGCAGGGATCGTCCGCGGCGGCCGGTGGTCCGCCGGTCACCTCCAGCGCCACGGCGCCCGGGCGGTACTCGCGCGCGGGGTCCAGCGGGTGCGGCGTCGACGACAGCACGACCAGCGTGTCCATCTCGAAGCGCAACGTGACGGCCGCGCCGGGGCGGCTGTTGCCGGGGACGAAGGCCAGCCCCCCGTCGTCACCGACGGTGACGCGGGTGAAGAAGTTGACGTTCGCGACGACGTCGCGCTTGCCGAGGCCGTGCTTGCCCAGCGCAACCAGCAGGTTGTCGCGGGCGTTGCGGTGGAAGGCGTTGCGAAGCGACTGGTACGTGCCGTCGCCGAAGCGGGCCTGGTTGGCGTCCGCGTCACCGAGGCCCGTGATCGTGTCGTGCCAGCCGCAGTCGTCGGCGACGATCGAGCAGAGCACCCGCCCCATGTCGGAATAAAGAACGCGCCCGGCGGTCAGGAAAGCCGTGAACTGCGCCTTCAACGTGTCGGGCATGTTGTACCGTTCCAGCGGCTCGCGCGCGTTGTAAAAGAGGGCCGAGACGCAGGCCCGCCCGTCGACGTCGGTGAGGCGCAGGCGCTGGTTGCGCCGCAGCCGTCGCGACCAGGCCTGGCCGCCGCGCAAGAGCTCGCGCCCGGTTGCCTTTCCGTCGGCGGTGCCGATGCCGCCAACCAGCTCCTCGGGTGTGGTGGGGGCGGGGCCTTTGCTCATGTGCTCATTCCACGTCGTCTCCGACGACCGTCATGCGAAACATGGGAAGGGTGTCGGCCGCTTGCGCGGCCCGGGGGTGGATCAGCTCTTCCAGGTGATGGCGGGCGGCGATGAAGGCCGGCGACACGAACTGTTCGGGATCGCGCGGCCGCGGCACCGGGACCTCCATCATCTCTCGCACGCGGCCGGGGTGCGCGTCCAGGATCAGAATTCGGTCGGCCAGGTAGACCGCCTCGTCGAGGTCGTGCGTGATGAACAGGATCGTGATGTCCACCTGCTTCCAGATCTGCAGCAGATACGACTGCATCTGGCAGCGGGTCTGCGCGTCCAGTGCGCCGAAGGGCTCGTCCATCAGCAGGATGCGGGGGCGGTTGGCCAGCGCGCGCGCGATGGCCACCCGCTGCTTCATGCCGCCGGACAGCTGGTGCGGGTAGGCCGACGCGAACTTGGTCAGCCCCACCAGCTGCAGCCAGAGCTGCGCCTCTTCTTCCGCCTCGCTGCGCGACGCGCCCTTGCCGACCTCCAGACCGAACATGACGTTCTTCTCGACGGTGAGCCAGGGGAACAGCGTGTAGCTCTGAAAGACCATCCCGCGATCGGGCCCCGGGCCGGCGATGGGCTTTCCGTCCAGCAGCATCCGTCCGCCGCTGGGCGCTTCGAGTCCGGCGACCAGGCGCGCCAGCGTCGATTTGCCGCAGCCCGAGGGGCCAATCACGCACATCAGCTCGCGCCGGTGCACCCGGAACGAGACATCGTCCAGCGCCAGCGTGGTCGGGCGCCCGGGCGCGGTGAACGTCTTCGACAACCCCTGCACGTCCAGGATCACGGGCCGCTCTTTCAAGCGCGTGAAGCGGGCCGCGACCTCCGGCGCCTGCTCGCGGTAATCGGGGACGGACAGCACGGCTGTCACGCTTGCACCAGCGGATCGGGCACGGCCGGCTTGGGCGGCCGGCGGCCGAAGAGACCGACGGCCGCCGAAAACCAGCCGCGCCGCGCGCCGCGCAGCCAGGGGAAGAGCTGCCGGCCCAGCGAGGCGAGCACGATGTCCGTGAGGAGGCCGATGAGGCCGATGAGAATGATCGAGGCGAACACGCGATCGTAGGCCCGATACTTGGCCTGCTGGTTGATGAAGTAGGTGATGCCGGAGCTGACCCCGATCAGCTCGGCGACGATGAGGTAGGTCCAGGCCCATCCCAAGAGGACCCGCATGTCCGTGTAGATCTCGGTGACGACGCCGGGGACCACCACCCGCGTGATCAACGCGCGCCGGGACGCCCCCAGCGTCTCGGCCGCCTCCAGCAGCGCGGGGTCGATCCGCCGCGTGGTGTTGGCGATGACCAGCACCTGCTGGAAGAAGGTCCCGATGAAGATGATCGCCACCTTGGGCGCGTCCTCGATCCCCAGCACGGCGACCGCCAGCGCGCCGAAGGCCGGCGCCGGCAGGTAGCGGAAGAACTCGATGAACGGTTCCGTCAGGCGCCCCAGCGCCGGGATCGTGCCGCACAGGATCCCCAGCGGCACGCCGAAGAGCGACGAAATCAGGAACCCCCAGAAGATCACCTGGATGCTGTGCCACAGGCTCTGGTGCAACCACGGCTCGTCGGGGCGCGCCGGCGGCGTGATGAAGCCGTGGACCAGCGCGTGAAGGACCTCGTGGGGCGCCGGCAGGAAGACCGGGTTGGCGACGCGGCCGCTGGCCAGACGCCCGTGCTGCGCCTGCAGGGCGGCGTTCTCGCTGTCGAACGCCGCCCGCTCGACGAGCTGGCCAGGGGTGAACCAGGACACGTCGCCGGGATCGCGCACCCGCACCATCGAATGCCAGACGAAGGGCAGGTAGCTGACCGCGCACCACAGGGCGACGGGCAGCACGAACGACGCCACCCACAGTGACGCGCTGGCTCGCGGCGACAACGCCGCGAGCGGCCGGGACCAGGAGCCGCGCATGGTCATGCCTCGTTGCGCAGGTGAATTACTTGGCGGCCTCCTTGGGGGCGCCGTTCAGCGCTTCCTTGGCCAGCGACCCGTCGATGTACGTGTCGATCGGCTGCGCCTGAGCGTAGACCTTGTTCGCGACGTTGAACGTGTCCGCGACCTTGCCGCTGCCGTAGAGCGACTCCAGCGAGTCCTTCTTCTCGAAGCGCGCCAGCGCCTCCTCGGGCGTCAGGAAGCGCGTGCCCGGGATGAACTTCGCGTACTCCTCGGGCGGGACGCCGGCGCGCGCCGCCATGATCTTGATCGCTTCCGGCTGCGTCGCCGGGTCGCGCACGAACGCGTCGATCTTGTACCAGACCTTGACGAACTTCACCCAGTCGTCACGCCGCTGCGCCAGGCTCTGCGGGCTGACCGACACCAGGTCGTAGATGAGGCCCGGCAGGTCCTTGCTGGTGAAGATGGCCTTCGACCCGGCGACGGCCTTCAGGGCCTGACCGGCGTTCGGCTGCCAGGCGCCGATCGCGTCGACGCTGCCCGAGGCCAGCGTCTGCGCCGTCTGGTGCGTCGGCACGTTCACCAGCGTGACGTCGCCGATCTTGATGTTGAACTTCTCCAGCGCCTTCGTGAGCATCAGGTGCTCGACCAGGCCGACCTCCAGGCCCACCTTCTTGCCCTTCAGCTGCTTGATGCTGGTGAGCCCCTTGCGGCCCACGATCATGTCGTTGCCGTTGCTGTAATCGGTGATGAGGATCGCCACGCTGCGTGCGCCCGGCGCGCCCGTCACCAGCGCGTCGCCCATCGTCACCATCACGGCGTCGTCCTTGCCGGCGGCGAACGCCTCCATCGAAGGGGCGTACTCGAACCAGTCGAACTTCACGTCCAGGCCCGCGTCCTTGAACCAGCCCTTCTCGATGCCCACCTCGAACGCGGTCCAGCCCGGCCAGTCGCTGAACGCGATCCGAAGCGGCGGCTTGGCCACCGGTGGCGGCGGCGTGGCCGGCGCCGCAGCGACCGGCGCCGCCGGCGGCGGCGGCACGTCCTTGTTGCAGCTCAGCAGCGTCAAGGCCAGACCGGAAATGACGAGAGGACGTTTCATGTCAGCCAGGATAGGTCCCGCCAAGTTGCCGGCAGATGTCGGCACGGCACGGACACCGTAACTTCAGGCGGCAAACTGGAAACGACCCAGAAACGGTCGCGCTGACTGCGCGGGGCTTTGGTCAGAAGGGGAGCTCCAGCTGCCGGCGCGCTTGGCTTTTCGGACGATCTCGTCGCCGATCGTCCAGCACCGTTCGCCCGCCGAGCTCGGCCTTCGCGTTCCACTCGCGCGCGAATCCCGCCTGCAGCTCGGCGGGGGTCACGGCGGCGACGTCGTCGATGAGCCGCGCCTGGTCGTCCAGCCGGCGGATCGCCGCCAGCCGTTCGCCTTCGCCCAGCTTGGCGCGGGCGAGCGCGTCCTTCAGCACGCGAACGGTCTCGTCGTAGACCCGCAGCGGCACGGGGAACGGATGTCCGTCCTTGCCGCCGTGGGCCAGCGAGAAGCGCGCGGGATCCGCGAATCGACTGGGCGCCCCGTGGACGACCTCGGCCACCAGCGCCAGCGCGAACAGCGTCCGCGCGCCGACACCGGGGGTCAGCATCAGATCGGGGAAGTCACGCGGCCCGCGCGTCGCGACGGCGGCCAGTGTCTTTCCGAGACGGGTGAGGTCGATGTCCTCGGCGCGCACGTCGTGATGGGCGGGCAGGTGCAACCGGCGCAGCGCGGTCACCGTCGCGTCCGGCCCCGCCTCGGCCAGCGTGACAATCTCCGTGCGGGTGGCCCCGGCACGGTGATCCGTCAGGTTGACGATCGCGCCCGCCGGCCGCCCCTCGATGGCGGCATGCGGCTGGTCGACGAAGCCGCTCGCCGCCGCGCGGTCCCAGAGCCAGTGATAGCGCCGCGCCTGCCGTCGCGCCCCGTTCATTCCCTGCTGCACGATGACCCAGGCGCCGTCGTCGGCCACGATGAAGCCGTGCAGGTACAGGTCGAACCCGTCCTGCACGGCGGCGCTGTCGACCTTGGCGACCAGGCGGCTCGCCCGCACCAGCGCGGGCGCGTCCAGACCACGCCGCTCGCCCAGCGCCGTGAGCTCGTCGGGCGTGCGGCGCGAGTGACGGCCGCGCCCCCCGCAGACGTGCAGGCCCAGCTCGTCGGCGACCGGGCCCAGCCCCCGCTTCAGCGCGCCGATGACGCTGGTCGTGATCCCGGACGAGTGCCAGTCCATCCCCATCACGGCGCCGAACGACTGGAACCAGAACGGGTCCGACAGCCGCCGCAGAACCTCGGTGCGCCCGTACGCCTGCGCGATCGCCTCGACGATCACCCGGCCAAGCCGCGCCATCCGCGCCGCCAGCCAGGCGGGCACGCGCCCGCCGTGCAGCGGTAGATCGGCGGTCCCGGTCGCGGCGGGCATCCCGCCAGCTTGCCACGATCCGACGACCCAGGTTGGAAGTCGGCGCTCAGAACTGGAAGGCAAGGCCGGGCAGGGGAGCCCAGGCGTGGAACGGGATCGTCGGCTCCGAGGCCGGCAACCCCATCCGGTGGCGAAGGTCTTCGTTGAAGGTGCGCGTGGCGTCCGGCGCCAGCGACAGTCCCGAGATTCGTGCCAGGACGTAGGTCACACCCGCCGCGACCACCAGCGAGATGGCCGCGCCCTGCTCGGCGCTGAGCGCGATGCCTCCCACGCCGCTGGCGTGCTGGTTGTCGATGTGGATCAGCCAGAACACGCCGCCGACGCCGGCCCCGATCGCCCCGGCGCTGACCAGCGCCAGCACCGTGGCCTGGTCGCCGGCGTCCCCGTAAAAGCAGCCCATCCCCGCGATGGGCGAGATCGCCTCCAGCGCGATCGCGAGGCCGACGCTCTTCTTGTCGCGCTCATATCGCTCGGCGGCGCCGGCGGGCACGTCGGCGCGCGCCGCCCCGGCCATCGCCAGCCACACCAGCGCCATCGCCACCGCGCGCACGCCCACAACCTAACACCGCGCTCAGAGGTTCGTGCCGATGTTGCCGATCGTGATGCTGGGGCCGAACAACAGCGACCAGTGGCTGGGCGAGTAGGTCGCGCCGCCCATGGGTGTGTAGTCATACTTGTCCCGCAGCTCGTAGGCGCCCCAGGCGTGCAGGTTCACGGAAGCTTGCGTGGGCTCGCCGCGATTGCCGATCGGGATGCTCACGCCCACGCCCGCGATCACCGCCAGCGTCGGGGGGAACGCGGTGAATCCAGGGGTCGCGGCCAGGCCGACGCCCATCGCCCCCAGCTCGAGCCCGAAGAGCCCCTCGTGGCCTTCGCGGTCCAGCCAGGTCAGCCGCGAAAGCGCGCCGAAGTTCAGGGTCAGGACGCCGCTCGGGGCGGTGATGTGAAACAGGCCGGTCGGAATCGCCGCCGTCGCGTAGAAACGCAACCTTCCTTCGCCCACCACCAGCGTCCACTGGACGGCCGGCAGGGAGGTGCGCGTCTCCGTCGAGCCGACGTACCGGACGTCGTCCGCCACGTGCGCGATGCGGACCGTCACCCGATCGAACTGCGCCTTGACGCCTTTGATCCAGACGATGCGCGGCTCGGAGGCCGGACGCAGCACCATCCGTTCGTTCACGTGGCCCTCGGGTCGCGGTGTGTCGTCGACCTTGGTCACGTCGATGTCCAGCGTCAGGTCCTGGGTGCCGTCTTCGGGCTTGAAGCGCTCGCGGTGGATCACCACGCGACACCCGTCCCGGCGCGAGAACGCGATCGCCGTTCGCTGGCCGGGCTTGATGCGGTGGGCGTCGCCATGATCGTCCGTACAGACCAGCTCGACCAGCGGGCTCGGCTCCAGCGCCGACGAGCCGATGGGCGCCGGGACGCTGGCCGGGCGGATCGGGCGCTGCAACGACTCGCCCAGCACGGCCAGGTCGGCATCCGCGAACGGCGCCGGCAGCCCCTCGACGCGATAGCCGAAACGCAGCGCCACGTACCCGCCGACTCCCTCTTCGCCGCGGATGCGGGTGCCGCCGGGACCGGCGCTGACTTTGTAAGCACCCTCCGAGGGCAAAAGAACCAGGCGTCCCTGCGCGCCGGCCGGTGCGATGTGAACCACCGCTTCCCGGTTGGTGGGGACGAAGTCGATGTTGCCGTAGCCCGGGAGCTCCAGAGTCGCGCGCGGCAGCGGGGCCGGGCGGGTGGCCGCGTGCGCGACCGCGATCACCGAGCCGTCGGGCTCCGGTCGCGAGGCGGTGACGGTCAGGGCGGCGTCCTCGACGTCACCTACGGACAGCAGGGCCAGCACCGCGTCGCCGTCCTTCGCCACACGGACGACCTGGGCCGGGTCGCCGTTGGCGCTCCAGCGCAGCGCGCGCGCATCGCCCCCGCACCGGCCGTCCAGCCGGACGAGGACGCTGGTCGCCTCCGCGCGTCGGAGGGGAGCGCCCGAGACGATGCTGGCGGGACAGTGCAGGACCGATACGACCTGCGTGAACGTCGACTCGAACGCGTCACCCCGCTGCACGAAATAGTGCGGCGCCAGGTGCGCGTGCACCGTCACCGACAACGCGGTGCCGGAAAGCGCGCCGACCTCGATGGCGCCGTCAGACACCTCGCAGCGTGCCTGCGCGCAATCGGCGGCGGCGACCGCGTCGGGGTGCGCCAGCGGCAGGCGCCCATGTCCGTCGGTCAGATCCAGCGCCGTGGTGGCGGTCGCCAGCACGCGGTCGATGACGATGCGCGCCGGGCGCAGCGGCGTGAACACCTCGGCTGCGGTCGCGGCTGCGGCCGAGCCGTTCGCGGCCGCCGTCGTCGCCCCGCTCGCCCAGCCGAGGCGCGCGTCGGCCGGCAGATCGCGCGGCACGGTGAAAGCGCACCGTTCGCGTTTGCCGGCCAGCTTCGGGATCAGGCAGGCGTCGATGCCCGCCCCCGACGGCGTCTGCCAGCGCACCCGCATGTTGCGCAGGCCGTCCCCCTCGACCTCCAGCCGCCCCTCGTCGACGTAGAGCACGACACCGGCCGGATCGATGACGGCAGGCGCGGTCGCGGCCGTCGCGGCGGGAGCGGCGGCGGCCGTCGGCGCCAGCGCCAGCAGCCCAGGCAGCAGGCGCGCCGCCATGGCGGGCCAGGGGCCGATCAACCTGGCGCGATCGCGCACGGGGAACAGCTTACCAGGCACCCGGGGCGGCGCTGAGCTCCGTGCGTGGCCCTAGGGAGGGATCCCGAGAGGCGGCCGGCCGGCCGCAGCCATCACGCCTGCCGGGGCCGGCGCGGCTTCATCGACTTGCCGCGAGCTATCATCCCGGCCGCGCGATGCCCGCGCGAGCACGTCAACGGAACCGAAGGAGCCGCCGCATGCCCATCCTGAACGTCAAGGTCAGCGCCAAGCGATCACCGGAGATGACCGAGGCCATCGGCGAGACCCTGCTGGACCTGACCGTGCGGATCCTGCACAAGAAACGCGAGGTGACGTCCATTGCGATCGATTACGTCGATCCGGCCGACTGGATCGTCGGCGGGCGGGCGCTGGCCCAGCAGGGAAAAAGCAGCGTCTACTTCGACATCAAGATTACCGACGAGACCAACACGAAGGACGAGAAGGCTCAATACATCCGGGAGGCCTTCGACGCCTTCGCCCGCCTGCTCGGCGATCTGCACGAGGAGAGCTACATCTACGTCCAGGACGTCCGCGCCGCCGCTTACGGGTACGGCGGCAAGACGCAAGAGTTCCGCTACCAGCAGGGATGAGCGGTCGGTCCGGCGAACGTGGCGACCAGCCGGGCTGACCCCACTCGGTAGGACGTTGTCCTACATTCGCGCGCATCGTCTGCTGTTCGCTCTCGCAGCGAAGAATGATCCGCCCGTGCCGCACCCGCATAAAATGCGAAGGATCCCCCATGAAGATCTTTCGAACGCTGTCGTTTTGCTCGACCCCAAATTCGCTGGCGCCGATCGCGCTGGTCGCGTTATTGGCAGCGGCGGGCTGCGCGTTCAAAGCGAACAAGGAAACGGTGTCCGGAGCAGGTGGCGGTGGGCTGCTGACCGGCATGGGCGGCGGAACTGGGGGCACGAACATCGGCGGACTGACGGCGCTGCAGATCACGCCGAGCATGGCGACGGTCTCCGTGGCGACGGGGGCGCCGGCGGCCACGCAGCAATACATCGTGACGGGGACGATCAACGGCCAGACGCAGGACGTGACGTCGATGGTCAGCTACACGGTCATGCCGACCGGCGTGGTCACGATTGACGCGAACGGGCTGGCCACCAGCACCGGCAGCAGCGGTGGCCTGGTCACCGTGACGGCAGCCTCGGGCGGCGTGACGACCCAGGCGACGCTGGTCGTGAATTACACCTTCACGGGCGCCGATCCGGGCAGCGCCGGAGCGGGCGTTCCGCCCAACGCGGGGACTGTGTTTTCCGGCGCGCCCGCCGATCCGGCGCGCGCGCCGCACCTGGTGTACCCCAACGACGGCGCCCTGTTTCCGCCGAATGTGACCGGCATCGAGGTTCACTTCCTGCCAGGGGCGACCGGGAACACGCTGTTCGAGGTCACCTTCGCCGGCAAGCTGGCGACGGTGAACACGTTCATCCGGTGCGCGGCACCCGCCGGAATCAACGGCTGTATCTACTTGCCCGACCCGGCTCTGTGGGCCACCGTCGCGTCCGCCAACGCGGGCCAGGGCCCGGTCAAGCTGACGGTGACCGGCACCGACGACAACGGCACGGGCGCCGGTACCAGCGCCGAGCTCACGATGCAGTTCGCCAAAGACAACATCTTGGGCGCGCTCTACTACTGGACCACCAGCGGCAAGACGGCAATCATGCGCTGGGATTTTGCCGGCAGCACGGCGTCGGCGATGCCGTACCTGACCCCGACGAACACCAATGGCACTTGCGTCGGCTGTCACGCGCTGGCGCCCGACGGCAGCAAGGTCGTCGCCAGCGCCGGCGGCCAGAACGACGGACGGCTGCTGCTCTGGGACATCAGCATGAACAAGGCCATCCAGTTCCCGCTGGCCCAGAAGAGCCAGTTCGAATCCTGGAACGCGGACGGCACGCAGTTCGTGGGCGTCTACGGCGACGGCACGCCCAATCACAAGGGGCCCGCCAACTTGACGATCTTCGACGGCGCCACGGGCGAGGTCAAGGGGAGCATCGATCTGGGCGGGCTGCGCGCCGATCACCCGGACTGGTCGAAGAACCCGTCGGTGTCGAACACGATTGTGTTCACGTCCGTCGATCCGAACGCCGGGACCACCGACCAGCGTCCGGCGACCGGCGCGATCGACGCGGTGACGGCGGACGGCACCGGGATGTGGGGCGCTCCGCGGGAGCTGGTCCCGGCGGTGCTGGGCAAGAATCACTACTACCCCGCGATCTCGCCGGACGGCAATCTGGTCGTCTACGACGAGTCCACTTGCACGCACGGGACGCCGGCGATGGGGGCGACGCCTGACTCGACGTGCAACGCCGACTCCGATCCGACGGCCACGATCTACTTGACGTCGCTGTCCGGCGGCGCGCCCATCCCGCTGACACGCGCGAACAGTCCGGGCGTGGCCGACGGCACCGCGACCGCGCTGACCAACTCATTCCCCAAGTGGGCGCCCTACGTCCAGAGCTTGGACGAGATGAACAAGCTGATCTGGTTGACGTTCTCGTCGACGCGGCAATACGGGCTTCGCACACCACCGGCGCCGGCCAGCACCGATGAGACCACGAAGGGGACGCTGATCTGGATGGTCGGCATCAATCCTGGCGCCGGCGGGCAGGACCCCAGCTACGCGGCGTTCTGTCTGCCGTTCCAGGACATCACGACGTCGAACCACATCGCCCAGTGGACCAAGTACTTCATCCAGGGTCCCGGCTGACCGCGCGCGCCTGACAAGGGCCACCGCCGGAGGCCGGCGGTGGCGTCGTCCCCGTTCGTGTCTTACCGCCGGCGACGGCGGGTGATGGTGAAGACCATCGCCATCGGCACCAGCCAGAGCAGCGAGCCCGGGGTGGGCGAGGTCGCGACGGCGCAATCGCAGCCGGAGCTGGAGGCGTTGGTCGGGCTGGAGCCGGCGTGTCCGCCGGCGCCGGTGGCCTTGCCGCCGCCCGCGCCCGCGACGGCGTGGCCGCCCGCGCCGGTGCTGGTGCTGCCGCCCGCGCCTGTCCCGGTGTTCCCACCGGCGGAGGTGCCGTCGCCGCCGGCACCAGTGTCGGAGGCTCCGCCGGCGCCTGTGCCGGACGTGCCCGCCGTCCCGCTTCCGGGGGTTCCGGCCGTTCCCGTGGCGGAGGTTCCGCCATTGCCCGTGTCGGGCGTACCGCCCGCGCCCGTGCCGGAGCCGCCGGCGACGCCTGTGCCGGAGCTTCCGGCGACGCCCGTGCCGGAGCTTCCGGCGACGCCTGTGCCGGAACTTCCGGCGACGCCCGTGCCGGAGCTTCCGGCGACGCCCGTGCCGGAGCTTCCGGCGACGCCTGTGCCGGAACTTCCGGCGACGCCCGTGCCGGAGCTTCCGGCGACGCCCGTGCCGGAGCTGCCGGCGACGCCTGTGCCGGAGGTGCCCGCGGTGCCGGTGGTCGCGACGGCGTTCACCGCCGTCAGCGCGTCGGCGGAGATCGAATTGGCGAGGTTCGACGCCGACAGCACCGCGGTATCTGTGAGCATGCCGGCCGGTGCGCTGCTGTTCACGAGGACGGTCAGCGTGACGGACCCGCTGGCGCCGGCCGCCAGGTCGGACAGCGACCACGTCACCTTGTTGGTTCCCGAGTCGTAGCTCCCGCCGTTGCTGGCGGTCATGATGGTCACGCCACTCGGCAGCGCGTCGGTGATGCTGACGGCATGGGCGGCGTCCGTTCCGTTGTTCGCGTACGCGATCGTGTACGTGAGCAGGCTGCCGGGGTCGATCGGGCTCGGCATCCCCGTGTTGGTCAGCGACAGCGTCGGGGCGCTTTGCACGGTGTCGGTCGCCATGGCCGGCGCGCCCGTCGCGTTGTCCGCGGACAACATCGCGCTGGCGGTCAGCGTGGTCCCATTCGCCAGCGGTGATGCCACCTTCACGGTGAACGTCACCGAACCGAGCGGGTTCGGGTTGGTGGCCAGCGCTCCCAGACCGAAGGTCACGCTGTTGGCGCCGCTGTCATAGGTGCCGCCGCCGGTCGCCGACACGAACGCCGTGTTGGGTGGAACCGCCGCCACGATGGCGGCGTTCTGCGCGCTGTCCGTGCCGCCGTTCGCGTAGGCCAGCGTATACGTCAGCTGGCCACCCGCCGCGACCGGGTTCGGCGCGCCGGTCTCGGTCAGCACCAGCGCCGGCGCGCTGTTGACGGCGACCGTGGTGTTCGCGATCAGCATGCCGCCGTTCGACGTCAGCAACGCCGCCTGATCGACCAGCTGGGTTCCGTTCGGCAGCGGGCTGTCGACCAGCACGGTGACGGTGACGCCGCCCATGCTGCCGGACAGGATGGTCCCCAGGTTCCAGATCACCTTGTTGCTGGCGCTGTCGTAGGTGCCGCCGTTGTTGGCCGTCTGAAAGCTCACGTGCGCCGGCAGCCCCCACTGAATCACGCTGTTGCTCGCCGCGTCGGAGCCGATGTTGCTCCAGGACAGGGTGTACGACAGCGGCGCGCCGGCCGCGACCGGGTTGGCGTTTGGCACGTCCGTGAACGTCAGCAGCGGCGCGCTGTTGGTGTACGCGGTCGCGTGGCTCGTGACCGTCGCCGTCTGGTCCGTGATGAGAGACGCCATGTCGATGAGCGGCGTGTGGTTGGCGATCGGATTCGGCACCGAGACGACGTAACTGACCGTGGCGCCCGCGTGCGCGGGGATCGACCCCAGCAACCAGGTGATCGTGCGGGTGGTCGTGTCGTAGATGCCGCCGGCCATGGCCTGGACGAAGGTGGTATTGGCCGGGATCACGTCGGTCAGCGTCGCGTTGGTTGCCGCCAGGGCGCCGCCATTGCCGTAGGTGAGGCCGACGGTCAGCTGATCGCCGGCGTTGACGGGGTCGGGCGCCATGCCCGCCGTCAGCGTGGGCGCCGCGTTGTCGACCAGCAGGGTGGACGTCGCCGCGGCCGCCGCCGCAACGTTGCTGGCGCTCAGTTGCGCCAGGTCGACAATCGCCGTCTGACCGGGCACGCCGGGCTTGACCGTCGCGGTGACGGTGACGGAGCCCGACATGCCGACGCCCAGCGGGCCCAGGCTCCACGTCACGTGGCGGGTTGCCGGGTCGTAGCTGCCGCCGTTCGAAGCCGAGACGAACGTCAAGGCCGCCGGAAGCTCATGCACCAAGGTGGCGGCGGTCGTCGCGACGGTGCCGGTGCTCTCGTAAAAGAGGGTGTAGGTGACGGCCATGCCGGCGTTGACCGGGTTCGGTGAGACGTCGTCCGTCACCAGCAGACTCGGGCTGCCGCAGGGCAGGGCGACCACGCTCAGGTTGGCCGTCGAGACGTCGCGCCAGGTCATGCTGTCGGGCGACAGGAACTGGGCGGTGCCGGCGCCATCGCAGCAGTTCTCGAAGCCGAAGGTTTCGACGATGTGGGTGCCGGCGCGCAGGTTCACCATGCCGGACAGGTATTGGCTCGGGTCGTTGAACCCGCCGCTCCACCACATGTCCGTCCAGCGCGATTGCAGCTCGACGCCGTCGACCAGCAGAGTGCCGCCGCCGCCAAAGTCGGGGCCCCAGCGGAACTGCCACGCGCCCACCTGGGCCGGTGCCACGACGAACACGGCCGCCTCGTGGTAGCCGATGTTGCTGCTGCCGCCACCCGGAACGCTCTGGTTGTTGAGCCCGCTCAGGCTCGTCACGCTCAGGCAGCCGATGTCCGCCGTCCCGGCCAGAGCGTTGAACGTGCTGATCGCCGTGGCGGTCGAATTGGGTTGGGGACTTTGCGGCCAGGCGACGGTGTCGAAGACGATCTGCGCCTGCGCCGGGGCCGGCGGCGCAGTCAGGACGGCCGCCACCGCCAGCGAGCCCAGCACATGCAAGCAGCGATTCGTTCGGTTCACGTGTCCTCCGTCGGCAAGGTTGTCCCCGGCGCGCTTTCATCGGCACCCAGGTAGGAGAACCTGAGCCGTCTGGCGCCTGGAGGGTCTCAACCGAGGAGGCTGAAGTCCGTCTTGACCGGGTGCAGCCCCCAGATTTCGGACGCGTACTGCCGGATGGTCGAGTCGCTGGAGAAGCGGCTGGCGCCCGCGATGTTGGTCAGCGCGCGGCGCGACCAGTCGCGCGGGTCGCGGTAAGCCTCGGCGGCCGCGGCTTCAGCGGCGGCGTAGCTCTCGAAGTCGGCGCAGACGAAGTAGGGATCGTGGTTGCGCAGTCCGTCCAGGATCGGGCGGTAGCGGTCCCTTTCGCCCAGGCTGAAGAACCCGGAACCGATCAGCTCCATGGCCTCGGCCAGAGCCGGGCTTCGCGCGATCGCGGCGCGCGGATCGTACCCGGCGGCCCGCGCCGCCTCGACCTCGGGCGCCGTCAGGCCGAACAGGAAGAAGTTCGGGTGGCCGACGGCGTCGCGGATCTCGACGTTCGCGCCGTCCAGCGTTCCGATGGTGAGCGCGCCGTTCAGCGCGAACTTCATGTTGCTGGTCCCCGAAGCCTCCTTGCCGGCGGTCGAGATCTGGACCGACAGATCGGCAGCCGGGATGATGGCTTGCGCCAGCGAGACGCCGTAGTTGGGGACGAAGACCATCGCCAGCTTCCCGCGCACGGCCGGGTCGGCGTTGATCACCGAGGCCACGTCATTGAGCAGCCGCAGGTGCAGCTTGGCCATCACGTAACCGGGCGCCGCCTTCCCCGCGAACAGGTAGGCGCGCGGGGTGGCGTCGGCGTCGGGGGTTCGCTTCAACGCCAGGTAGTGGGCGACGATGTGCAGGCAGGCCAAGAGCTGTCGCTTGTATTCGTGGAAGCGCTTGATCTGCACGACGTACATGGCGTCGTTGGGCAGCTCGACGCCCGTTCGGCGGCGAATCATGGCCGCCACGTCGCGCTTGTTCGCCTGCTTGACGGCGCGCAGCGCCTCCAGCAGGTCCTCGTCGTCGGCGAACGCGGTCAGCGCCTGCAGGCGGGAGAGCTCCGGTAGATCGATCCACCCCGAGCCGATCCGGCTGGTGATGAGCCGGGTGAGGCGCGGGTTCGCGTGCAGCACCCAGCGGCGCGGCGTGACCCCGTTGGTCTTGTTGTTGAACCGCTCGGGCCACAGCTCGTGAAAGTCGGACAGCAAGTGCGCCTTCACCAGGTCCGAATGCAGCTTGGCGACACCGTTGACGCTGTGGGCGCCGACCGTCGCCAGGTGCGCCATCCGCACCTGCTTTCCCCCGGCCTCGTCGACGATCGACATGCGGGCCAGGCGATCGTCGTCGCCCGGCCACCGAATCTGTACCTGGTGCAAGAACCGGTGATTGATCTCGTAGATGATCTGCAGATGGCGGGGCAGCAGGCGCTCGAACAGGCCCACCGACCAGCGCTCCAGCGCCTCGGGCAAGAGGGTGTGGTTCGTGTACCCGATGCTGCGGACGGTCAGGTCCCAGGCCACGTCCCAGTCCAGCCCCTCGAGGTCGACCAGCACCCGCATCAGCTCGGCGACGGCGATGGAGGGGTGGGTGTCGTTCAGCTGGATGGCGAACTTGTCGGGGAAGGCGTCGAAGGTCGTGTGCCGCAGCTTGTAGCGGCGGACGATGTCGGCGATCGAACAGGCCACGAAGAAGTACTGCTGCTTGAGGCGGAGCGCCTTGCCTTCGTCGCTCTGGTCGTTGGGGTAGAGGACCTTCGAGATGTTCTCGGTGTCGATCTTCTCCTCGACGGCACGCCGGAAGTCTCCCTCGTTGAAGAACTGCAGGTCGAAGTCGCGCGTGGCGCGCGCCGCCCACAGGCGAAGCGTGTTCGCCGTGTCGGTGCGGTGGCCCACGATGAAGGAATCGTAGGGGAGGCCAATGACGGCGCGCGTATCGACCCAGTCGGCGCGCAAACGACCCTCGCGATCGTGCTGGAACACCACCCGCCCGCCGAAGCGCACCGTCTGGGCGTCTTCGTGGCGGGGCAGCTCCCAGGTGTTGCCCAGCTGCAGCCAGTTGTCGTGCTGTTCGACCTGCCGGCCGCCTTCGATCTTCTGCTCGAACATGCCGAAGTCGTAGCGGATGCCGTAGCCGATGGCGGGCAGCTCCAGCGTCGCCAGCGAGTCCATGAAACAAGCGGCCAGGCGTCCGAGGCCGCCGTTGCCCAGGCCCGGGTCGCCCTCACACTCCAGGACCTGCCCCAGGTCCAGGCCGTAGTCGGCGGCCAGCTCGACGGCGGCCTCGTGAAGGTCCATGTTCATCAAGCACAGGCCCAGGCTGCGTCCGGTCAGAAACTCGGACGAGAAATAGCAGACCCGTTTCACGTCGCGCTCGACGTGCGTGCGTTGTGTCGCCAGCCAGCGGTGGACCAGGCGGTCGCGGACCGTGTGCGCGAACGCGTGATAGAAATCCAGCGCGGAGGCGTCGCGCAGCTCCTTGGCGCAGGTGTGGACGACGTGATCCAGCACGGCCGCGCGAAAGTCGCTGGCCTGCAGGCTGGCCCGGCGGCTGCCGGCTGTGCGGGCGCGCGCCTCTGGGTCCTCGTCACGCCGTGGGTCGACTCCGACGCTCATGGCTTCATGAGACCACGCGCCGTCGACCGGGGCTGTTTCGGTTCTGTCTAGATTTGATGAACGACCGCCGGCGGCCGTCAGCGCCAGCTGGTGGCGCGGTCGGCCACCACGAACCCCATCGTCGCCATGGCGGCCACGTTGCGGCCCAGGTTGGCCGGGTCGATTTTGTCGAGGGTGTCGGCGGCGGAGTGGTGCACGTCGAAGTAGTGCGTCGGGTCGGAAACCAGGCCCAAGAGCGGGACCCCTGCGGGCCGCATCTGCGCGATGTCTGCGCCCGCGAAGCCGGTGTCCAGCGAGGTCGCGCCGATCGGCGCCAGCAGCGTCACCAGCGCGCGAGCATCGGCGAGGGCGGCAGGCAGGGCGTCCATGCGGAAGCCCAGGGGGGCACCGGCGCCGACGTCGGTTTCGAACGCCGCCACGTGCCGGGCCAGCTCGGCTGCGTGGGCCTCGGCGTAAGCATGGCCGCCCCGGACCCCGATCTCCTCGGACGTGTAGAGCACCGCCCGAAGTGTCCGGCGCGGGACCAGGCCCATCCGGCGCAGCGTGGCCAGCGCCTCCATGACCACGGCACAACCGCTGCCGTCGTCCTGTGCCCCCTGGCCGACGTCCCACGAGTCGATGTGCGCGCCGATGACGACGACCTCGTCGGGGCGCTCGCGCCCGCGCAGGTCGGCCGTCACGTTGAACGAGTCGCCGTCGGGGAGGTTCTGGTCCTCCATCGTGAGGTGGAGCCGCACCGGGCCACGGGCCGCGAGTCGCGCGACCAGGGCCGCGTCCTCGACGGAGAGGGCGGCCGCCGGGATGCGGTGCTCTGGCCCGTCGTGCATCGCGCCGGTGTGGGGGGCCCCCAGGCTCGCGGTGGCAAGCGAGCGCACCAGCGCCGCGACGGCGCCGTGCGCGGCCGCCCGGGCCGCCGCGTCGGTCCGGTACGGGAGTGTCTGGCCATAGGCGGCCGCCGGGTTGATGCCCGCCGGCAGCGGTCGATTGAAAAGGACGATCTTGCCCTTGGCCTCCGCCCCGCGCTGCGCCAGCTCGTCGAACGACGAGACCACCAGCACGTCGGCGGTGACTCCCCCGGGCGGCGTGCCGACGCTGGTGCCGAGCCCCAGCAAGGCCAACTTGCGCGGCGACGGGGAGACAATCTCGGCGGCCTCGTGTCCGCGCACCCAGACCGGCACGCGGACCGGCTCGAGCGCGACGTTCTCTTGGCCGTCGGCCACGAAGGTGTCGCGCGCCCATTCGATCGCGTGCGCCAGCGCCGGTGAGCCGGTTGGCCGCGGCCCGAACAGATCGGCCAGCGCCGCCACCCGGCGGTAGGCGCCGCCTCCCTCGCGGGTCGCCTCGGTGATGCGCGCGGCCGTCTCTCGGTAGGCGGCCACGTCGGCGTCGCTGGCGCTGGACGGCTCGCGCCGGCAACCTGCCGCAACGGCCACCAGGCAGACGGCGACGCAAGGCAGGGACGCGCGGGCGGGCCGTGGCACGGCGGCCACCATACCGGCGCGCGCGGCGGGCACGCAACGGTGGGCGGTGTCGGTGCTCGGCGTCGGGTCCCAGGGTGGCGCCGTCAGAGGATTTCTACCGGGACGCGATTCATCCTTGATCCCGCGGCACACTCGGGGTGACATCCGCCCCATGACGCGCTCACCAATCGCTTCCCTTTCCGCCGCTGCCGCGGTCGCCCTCTCCACGATGATCCTGATGGGCTGCGGCCCGTCGATCGATCCGGCCGCCAAGGCCGACATCGACCGCCGCGTGTCGATGTTGCAGGCCGGCGGGGCGGCGATGCCGCCGCCCACCACGTTCGTCCCCATGCCTCTCGCGACTGGTCAGTGGTCTCAGTACAAGATGACGGACGACAAGGGGCAGCCCTCGTTCATGACCTATAAGATCGTCGGCCAAGACGGCGGCGCCTACTGGATCGAAATCCTGCACGAAAGCTATTTCGGGGCCGACGCCCAGAAGATGTTGATCGCCTTCGGCAGCCGGACCGATCCCAGCCAGGTCGAGATCCGCGCCGTCGCCACCCGCGACCGTCAGGGCCGCATCAACGAGCTGCCGCCGAACATGATGCCGCTGCTGCAATCGATGTACAAAGGTGTCGTCGCGTCGTTGATCATCAGCTGGCAGGGGCTGCCGCAGGAGCCCGCGGCCGTCCCGGCCGGCCGTTTCGACGGCTGCTTCCACGCCCGCGGCAGCGCGCAGTGGGGCCCCTGGAAGAGCACCGCCGACTCGTGGTCACACCCGGTCGTGCCGATCAACGGCGTCGTCCGAACCCAGGGCGTCGACCACCCCTTCACCATGGAGCTGGTCGCCTTCGGCACGACCGGCGCGACCGCCAGCTTCTGACCGGCTCGTCCTCATAACTGATCCGCCCCGGCGCCGCAGCGGGTATCCTCTTCGGCCTCGTGATTCGCCTCGATCAGATCAGCAAGCAGCATGGGCCGCAAATCCTCTTCGTCGACGCGTCGGCGGCGGTGTTCAGGGGCGAGAAGGTCGGACTGGTCGGGCCCAACGGCGCCGGCAAGTCGACCATCTTTCGCATGATCATGCGCGAGGAGACGCCGGACGAAGGGCAGGTCTCCGTCGACAAGGGGATCAGCATCGGCTACTTCAGCCAGGACGTCGGAGAGATGAAGGGGCGCCCCGTCGTGGCCGAGGTCATGGCCGGCGCGGGCGCGGTCTCGTCGGTCGCGGCCGAGCTGAAGACGCTGGAAGAGGCGCTGGCCGATCCCGATCGCGGCGACGAGATGGAGAAGCTGCTCGACCGGTTCGGCGAGGTGCAGGCGCGCTTCGACGAGCTGGGCGGTTACGCGCTGGAGGCGCGGGCGCGCGAGATCCTGGCCGGGTTGGGGTTTTCGCAAGAAATGATGGACGGGGACGTCGGGAACCTCTCGGGCGGCTGGAAGATGCGCGTCGCGCTGGCCCGCATCCTGCTGATGCGACCCGACGCGATGCTGTTGGACGAGCCCTCGAACCACCTCGACCTCGAGTCGCTGATCTGGCTCGAAGGGTTCCTGAAGGGGTACGAAGGCGCGCTGCTGATGACGTCGCACGATCGCGAGTTCCTGAACCGGATCGTCGGCCGCATCATCGAGATCGACGGCGGGGTGCTGACCAGCTATTCGGGCAACTACGACTTCTACGAAAAGCAGCGGGCGCAGAACGAGGCGCAGGCGCAGGCGGCCTACGAGAGGCAGCAGGCGATGCTGGCCAAAGAGATGCGCTTCATCGAGCGCTTCAAGGCGCAGGCGGCCAAGGCGGCGCAGGTGCAGTCGCGCGTGAAAAAGCTCGACAAGATCGAGAAGGTCGAGCCACCCAAGCGGCGCAAGGCGCTGGACTTCGAGTTCCCCGAGTGCCCCCGGTCGGGCGAGGACGTCGCGAAGGTGGTCGGCGTGCACAAGCGCTACGGCGCGCGCGTGGTCTACGAGGGGCTGGACCTGAATGTCCGCCGCTTGGAACGCTGGGCGGTGATGGGCGTGAACGGGGCCGGCAAGTCGACGCTGCTGAAGTTGATCGCGGGGGAGACTCAGCCCGACACCGGCAGCGTGGGCCTGGGGCCCAGCGTGCGGCTCGGCTATTTTGCCCAGCACGCGATGGACATCCTCGACCCGACGCTGACGGTTTACGAGTCGCTGGAGCAGGCGTTCCCGCTGGCCGGCGTCGGCACGCTGAAGACGCTGGCGGGCTGCTTCGGGTTCTCGGGCGACGACGTCGACAAGGTTTGCCGCATCCTGTCGGGCGGCGAGAAGGCGCGGCTGGTGCTGGCGCGCATCCTGTTCGCGCGCCCGAACTTCCTGCTGCTGGACGAACCCACCAACCACCTGGACATGGCGACCAAGGAGATGATCGTCCGCGCGCTGGGCGACTACGAGGGGACGATGTTGTTCGTGTCGCACGACCGCCAGTTCCTGGCCAAGCTGTCCAACCGCGTGCTGGAGCTGGACGGCGGCAACGTCACCAAGTACGGCGGCGGTTACCTGGAATACGTCGCCCGCAGCGGCCACGAGGCGCCGGGACTGCACTAGAACATTTGGCCGAGGAGATCGCCGTGAACCTGCCCGTCAGCCCGCCCGTCCTGCCGATGCTCGCCAAGCGCGTGGCCGAGATTCCGGAAGGGGAGGGGTGGATCTTCGAGCCCAAGTGGGACGGCTTCCGCGCGCTGATCTTTCGCGACGGCGACGAGATCTTGATCCAGAGCCGCGACGAAAAGTCCTTGAACCGATATTTCCCCGAGCTGGTCGAGACGTTGCGCGCGGCGCTGCCCCCGCGCTGCGTGCTGGACGGCGAGATCGTGCTGGCGCGCGGCGAGGAGCTGGACTTCGAGATGCTGCAGCAACGCATCCACCCGGCCGCCTCGCGGGTGAAGCTTCTGGCCCAGCAAATCCCGGCTTCGATTGTCTTCTTCGATCTTCTCTGCGACGGCGACCGGGATCTTCGGACCGCGCCGTTTCGCGAGCGGCGCGCCCTGCTGGAGGCGCGCCTCGCCGGCGTGTCCCCGCCCGTCCACCTGACGCCGGCCACCACCGACCGCACGCTGGCCGGCGATTGGTTCCGTCGTTTCGAGGGGGCGGGCCTCGACGGCGTCGTGGCGAAATCCGCCGACGGCGCTTACGAATCCAACAAGCGCGTCATGTTCAAAGTGAAGCACGAGCGCGAATGCGACTGCGTCGTGGCCGGCTTCCGGTGGCACGCGCGCGATCCGCAGGCCGTCGGCTCGCTGCTGCTGGGCCTCTACGACGACGCCGGCAAGCTGCAGCACGTGGGCGTCGCGGCCAGCTTCACCGACGCCAAGCGCAAAGAGCTGACGCAGCTTCTGGAGCCGTACCGCGCGGACGCGCTGGTCGACCACCCCTGGCGCGACTGGGCCAACGCCGCCGAGCTGGACGCGCAAGGCCACCGCGTCCCGGGCGCCAAGAGCCGCTGGAGCCAGGGCAAGGATTCTGTCCTGGCAACCGATCCGCCCCGAGCTGGTCGCCGAGGTCGCCTACGAGCACATGCAAGGCACCCGCTTCCGCCACACCGCCCATTTCCGGCGCTGGCGCCAAGACCGCGACCCCCGCACCTGCACCTACGAACAGCTCGAGGTGGTCCCGCCCCACGAGCTGAAGGCGATCTTCAGATAAGCGCCAGGACGCCGGGACGCCAGGAGGAAGCCGGATCTGAGAGGGCTCTGAAACCCTCCGCACTCAGGATTCCTGGCGTCCCGGCGTCCTGGCGCTTTCCACCTCCGGCCTCAGGTCGATCGACGCTTCTCGCGCCATTCGCGCGTGGGATCGTCGTCGGGGTCGGGCGTTTCTTGGGCAGGGCGCTGCGCCTCGGGGACGTGGCGGAGATTTATGCGGACGCGGGTCCAGGTCGAGGAGCGGCCGCGCATCGAGTCGACCAGCACGTCGTCGACGGCCAGATGGGCCGCGGCTTCTGGATGCCGCGCCTTCCAGCGTTCGAGGCCGGCCAGGGCGGCGGCCTTGTCCGGCGAATTGGCGACGACGATGAGCGGCATCTTCGGCGCGCGGCGTCCGCTTGCCTTGCCCGCTGGCTTCTTGGCCGCGCCGCGCGCGCGCGAGGGCGCCACCCGCGGCGCTTCGCCGTCCATCTTCCGGAAGTGCGGCGGCCAGGGGGCGTCGCCCAGGCCCGCCGCCTCGTCGCGGGCCGCCAGGTCCAGCAGCGCCTCCAAGCTGCCGGCGGTGTCGTCCATTCCCTGGTGCGGGTCACCGACGGACGCGAAGCGGGCGGGCATCGTCGCGACGGTGAAGTCGGCTGGCTCGCAGGCCGCGACCTCGTCCCAGGCCAGCGGCGCCGAGACGCGCGCGTCCGGCAGCGGGCGAACGGAGTACGCCGAGCAGGTCGTCCGGTCCTTGGCGTTCTGGTTGTAATCCAAAAACACGCCGTGCCGCTCTTCCTTCCACCACTTGGAAGTGGCCAGCGCGGGCGCGCGCCGTTCGATCTCACGTGACAGCGCCAGCGCCGCCCGGCGCACCTCGTCGAAGGTCCAGCGCGGGGCGATCCGCGCGTTGACGTGCATGCCGCGCGAGCCGCTGGTCTTCGGCCAACCGGTGAGCCCCAGATCTTCCAGCAGCGCCTTGACCTCCAGCGCGACCCGGCGGACATCGTCCCAGGCCACGCCGGGGCCCGGGTCCAGATCGACCCGCAGCTCGTCGGGGTGTTCCAGATCGCCCGCGCGGACCGGATGGGGGTGCAGCTCGAGGCAGCCCAGGTTCACGACGAACGCCAGCCCGGCTTCATCGTCGACGACCACCTCTTCCGCGGTCCGCCCCGACGGAAAAGAGAGCGTGACGGTCCGCAGCCAGTCGGGCCGCTGTTCCGGCGCGCGCTTCTGGTAAAAGGCCTCGCCCTCTGCCCCGTCGACGAACCGCTTGAGGACGATCGGGCGGTCGCGAATCCCGCGCAGCGCACCGGGCGCGACGGCCAGGTAGTAGCGCACGATGTCCAGCTTGGAGAGCTTGGCCTCGCGCGAAAAGTAGGGCTTGGCCGGGTGGCTGATCCGCACCGGCCGCCCCCCGAGGGTGAGAACCTCGGCGTCGTCCTTCTTCGCTTTGCTGACCATCCGGGCAAGGCTACAACTCACGGATGGCCGACAGCAAAAACGAGGTGCTCGAGATGCTCCGGGAGCTGGCCGAGCTCACGATGCTCGACGAGCAGGACCCGCAATCGTTCCGCGTGCGCGCCTACGAGAGCGCGGCGCAGGCCATCGCCGCCCACGCAGGCGACGTCGGCCGCCTGTCAGCCAAGGAGCTGCAGAAGATCGAAGGCATCGGCAAGAGCACCGCCGAGAAGATCCGCGAGCTGCTGGACGCCGGCAAGGTCGCCAAGCTGGAGATGCTGCGGCAGAAGCACCCGCCCAGCGTGGTGGCGCTGCTGCGCATCCAGGGCCTCGGGCCGAAGGCGCTCCAGCGGCTGCGGGTCGAGCTGGGGGTCGAGTCGATCGACGATCTGCGGCGCGTGCTGGCGGAAAAGAAGCTCCGCGGTCTGGCCGGCTTCGGGCAGAAGTCCGAGGAGAAGCTGGCCCAGTCACTGGCGCGGCTGGAGGCGCAAGGGCCCCTGGAACGCACGCCCATCTCGGTCGCGCTGCCGCTGGCCGAGCGGATCGCGGCGGCGATGCGCGAGCTTCCGGGCGTCGTTCACGCGGAGGCCTGCGGGTCTTTGCGGCGCTTCTGCGAGACGATCGGCGACGTCGACATCATCGTCGCCTCCCAGGCACCCGGGCCGGTGACGGACGCCTTCTTGGCGATGAGCTTCGTCGACCGGGTGCTGGGACGCGGCGACTCGAAGACCACGGTCGTCACCCGCCGCGGAACGCAGGTCGACCTGCGGGTGGTGGCGCCGCACCAGATCGGCGCGGCGCTGCTGTACTTCACCGGGTCGAAGGGGCACAACATCAAGCTGCGCATGCGGGCCCTGGCGCGCGGCCTGACGCTGAACGAGTACGCGCTGTCCGAGATCGAGGGCGGCAAGGTCGTCGCCAGCGAGACCGAGGAGCAGATCTACCGGGCGCTGGACCTGCCGTTCATTCCGCCGCAACTGCGCGAGGATTGCGGCGAGATCGAAGCGGCCGAGCGCGGCGCGCTGCCTCCGCCGATCCCCCCGCTGTCCGGCGACTTCCACCTGCACACGACCGTCTCCGGCGACGGCCGCTCGACGCTGGAAGAGATGGTCGCCGGCGCCATCGCACGCGGCTACCAGGTGCTGGCCGTCACCGACCACGCCGAGGGAACCGTGTCGGGCGTTCCGCGCGAGACGCTCCTCGCCCAGCGCGAGCGGTTTCGCGCGCTGCAAGCGGAGCTGGGCGACAAGCTGCGCCTGCTCCACGGCGTCGAGCTGAACATCGGTCCCGCCGGCGAGCTGGACTACGATCTGGAGTTTCGCCGGCAGTTCGACTGGTGTCTGGCGTCGGTGCACGATCATTTCGATCTGGATCGCGCCGCGCAAACTCGCCGGGTGGTCACCGCCATGCGCGATCCGGCCGTTCGGATGATTGGCCATCTGTCGGCGCGCATGATCGGCGGCCGGCCGCCCATCGATCTCGACATCGACGCAATCGGCGCGGCGGCCGAGGAGACCGGCACGGCGCTGGAGGTCAACGGCGCGCTGCCCCGGCTGGATCTGTCCGAGGAGGCGTTGCGCCGCCTGCGCGGTCGAAACGTGACGCTCCTGCTGGACAGCGACGCCCACCGCGTCGACGAGCTGGATCGGGCGCGCTACGCCGCTCTGCACGCCGCCCGCGCCTGGGTCGACCCGGCCCAGATCGCCAACTGCTGGCCGGCCGAGCGCTTGCTCGGCTGGATCGAGGAGCGCTAGCGTGGACGCCGCGCGCCTTCACCTGGTCGACGGCACCTATGAGCTTTTCCGCGCGCATTACGCCAAGCGTCCCGACCACCGCGATCCGTCCGGCGCCGATCGAAAAGCCACGGTGGGCGTGGTGTCGTCGCTGCTGGCGCTGCTGCACGACGCGGACGAGGCGGTCACCCATGTCGCGGTCGCGTTCGACAACCCGATCCGGTCGTTTCGCAACGACCTGTTCGACGGCTACAAGAGCGACGAGGGCGTGCCGCCCGAGCTGCGCGCGCAGTTCGACAGCGTCGAGGACGCCGTGCGCGCCATCGGCGTGACGGTCTGGTCCATGCGCGACTATGAGGCGGACGACGGGCTGGCCACGGGCGCGCGGCTCTTCGCCGAGCGGGTGGGGCAGGTGCGCATCCTGACTCCCGACAAGGACCTGGGGCAATGCCTGCGCGGCGACCACGTCGTGCAAGTCGACCGCCGGCAGAAGAAGCTGACGGACGAGGCCACGTTCCGCGCGGTGCGCGGGTTCGCACCCACCAGCATCCCCGACTTCTTGGCGCTGACCGGCGACGCCGCCGACGGCATTCCGGGGCTGACCGGTTTTGGCGAGAAGAGCGCCGCGGCCTTGTTGGGGGTCTACCCCCACCTGGAAGACATCCCGGACGATCCGGCGGCCTGGACCGTTCGGCCGCGCCGTGCGGACGAGTTGGGGGCCACGCTGGCCGCGCACCGGCAGGACGCCGGGCTCTACCGCCGGCTGGCCACGCTGGTCGACACCGTTCCTCTGGCCGAGTCGCTGGACGATCTCCGCTTTCGTGGGGTGCCGCGCGCCGCCTTCGAAGACTGGTGCGAGCGCCTGGGCACGAACACCCTCCGCACCGCGCCACGGCGCTGGGCGGAGGGCGCCGACCGGGCGCCGGAATGACTCACCCCGGCATGGCCATGTCGAAATATTGAAACTGGTGGGCCGGTGCGCCCCTTAACCTAATAGTCCTATCTTTCGCCGAGAGCGGATGCCGGAGGCGCCGGGGCCTGTCCTTTCGCTTCTCATTTATGGCGCGAGCCATTCGCGCGTGACCGAACCGGCCAGCGCCGGGAAACAGGGGGATCATGGTGATAGCCCGCCAACAGATGCCGTCGGTGCCCGTTCGCCCGTCCAACCACCGCGCCGTGAGCGCGACGGTCACCATGCTCGCCAAAGACCCGAGCCTGGGTGGCAAGCAGATCGCCGGAGAGCTGGGGATCAGCGTCAGTCGCCTGGCGCGCGTCTTCAAGCGTGACATGGGCATGTCGCTGGTCGAATACCGGAACCGGTTGCGGCTCGACCGCTTCTGGCTTTTGGTAGACGCGGGTCGGCCCAGTCTGCTCGAGGCCGCGCTCGCCGCCGGCTTTGGCAGCTACGCCCAGTTCCATCGGGTGTTCCGGGCCCAGCGCCACCTGACCCCCCGCGAGTACCTGCGCCGGCGGCGCGCCCGCCCGAACGGATCCGCGCCCCTCGATCCACCGTCGCTCGCACCGGCTGGGGACCCCGCGCTGGACGGCACGCGCGACGTCCCGCTGGCGCCGGCGCCCGGGCTTGCGCGATTCCGTCCGGAGGCCCCGGCGCCGACCGGGCCGGCCGTCCTGGCCCGTCCGCCCGTCGCCGTTCACTGAGATTGGGCCGCGCTGGCTCTCGTCCCTCGTGACAAGCTAGGGCCGCGATGCGCCCGCCCGCTTCCACCGCTGCACCCAGCTCCCACAATGCGCTGCCGTTGCGGCGCCTGATCGCCACCCGGTACGTAACGGCCTTGCGGGAAGGCGGCTCCGTCCCCGCCCTCGTCGAGGCGAACGATGGTGCGCTTTACGTGGCCAAGTTCCGCGCCGCCGCGCAGGGCGGTCGGGCGCTGGCCGCCGAGCTGATCGCCGGTGAGGTGGGCCGCGCGGCTGGGCTGCCCATCCCGGAGCTGGCGCTCATCGACATCGACGACGCCCTGGGTCGCAGCGAGCCGCACCAGGAGATTCAGGAGCTGTTGATTCGCAGCGCGGGGACCAATTTGGCCATGGGATACCTGCCGGGGGCGCTGGGCTACGACGTCGCCGCCCGCCGGCCGGTCGACGGCGCGCTGGCCTCGGCCATCGTGGCCTTCGACCTGTACGTCGCCAACGTCGATCGAACCGCCCGCAACCCCAACTTGCTCTGGCAAGGGCCGGCGCTGTGGCTGATAGACAACGGCGCCGCGCTCTACTGGCACCACGGCTGGGACGCGGCAGCGGCGGCGCCGGCCGAGTTGGCGGATTCGGCCGAGCGCCCCTTCGCGCGCGCCGGCGAGCACGTGCTGTTGCCGTTCGCGGATCGGCTGCCCGAGGCGGCCACCCGCCTGGGCGCGGCGCTGGACGACGCGCGGCTGGCGAGCATCGTGGCCGCCGTTCCCGGCGGTTGGCTGGGCGAAGCAGGCGAGGGGTTGCGCGAAGCTTATCTGACCTGGCTGAAACTGCGGCGCAACGCGCTTGCGCACATCGTCGACGAGGCCAATCGTGTCCGAGCGGCACGCGTTTGATTACGTCGTCCTGCAAGTCGTCCCGCGCGTCGATCGGGACGAGCGGATGAACGCGGGCGTGATCCTGTTTTGCCCGGCGTCGGGCTTTCTGGGCTGCCGGCTCGCGCTCGATCGCGAACGGTTGCGCGCGCTGTCGCGGGACGCCGATCTGGACGGGGTCGCGCGCCAATTGGCGGCTGTTCAGGCGGTGGTGGAAGGCCATCCGGGCGCCGGCCCGATCGCCGCGCTCTCGCGGTCGGAGCGCTTCCATTGGCTGTCGGCGCCGCGCAGCACCGTCGTGCAGCCCTCGGCTGGGCACGCCGGGCTCTGCGACGATCCGGCGGCGGCCCTCGACCGCCTGTTCAGGGCGGCGGTGGCCCGGTAGCCGGCGCGCTTCAGGGCAAGGCGAGCGCTGCCGTGAGATTCACGGCCAACCACACGGCCGAAGATCGCGTGAGAGGCCGGCCGTCCATGGTCTGGATTTCGAGCGTGGGCGCGCCAATCAGGTCCACGTCGGCGGTCACCGCCAGCGCCGGCGTGACGTGGGTGCTGTACCCAACGCCCAACCCGACCAGCGCGGGCACGAATTTCGTTGTCGAGACCGTCGAGACCAGCGGATCCAGCTGCAGGGTCATGTAGCCGACCCCAGCGCAGACCGTGGCGAAGGGACCCTCGAGAGGCGAGCGGCGGCCGATGCGAAGGGAGAGGCGAGCGACCGCTTGATAGAGCTGCCGCGGCGTGGCCGGTCCGTTCGGGAAATCGGGTACCCCAATCGGTACCTGCATCGCGAATGGGCCGGCGGCGTCGATCACCGCCATCACGCGGTGGCCGAACCGCGCGCCCACCCCCAGGAGCCCGCCCACGCCAGGCACGAAGGCGGATCTGTTGGTCCACGGGATGAACAGGGTCGTCGCCCCTCCGATCAGATGCCATCTGGACGGCCTGCTGTCGGGCGGCTCCTTGAACTGCTCCAAAGGCTTGGGATCTTCGTCGTCCTCGGCGACCTGCGCGACCTCGACCTGCAGATCGCGCAGAAGCTCGACGGCGCGAACGGCGAGCAAGGTGGCGTCGCCGCCGCCGTCTTCGGGCCGCACGCGGACCTGGCGTCGCAGGTCGCGTCCGCTCCGCAATCTGGACGTGACGAAGATCGACGTCGTGCCGTTCGCGCGCGCCAGCGAGATCGTGGATGCAGTGTTGTCTCGCGGGCAGGCCGCGGGGCCCGCCAGGGGATCCACGGCGCAGGTCGCGACCTGGCTGGCGTATCCCGCGGCGGCCAGCTCCGGTCGGAGCCGCGAGGTGGTCTCCTGCAGGACCGAATCGGCGTCCGCCGGACGTTCAATCGTGACCCTCGCGGCGGTGGTGCCGGGCCCGGTCGGGGGGCTTCCGGCGGCAGCCAGAAGGGCAGCGGCGAGCGGCGCCAGCATCACGGCGCGGCGAGAATCTGGCGGGCGTGAAGCAGGTAGGTGCCGTTCGGGAAGCGCGCCAGGTACTCCTCGGCCATATCGCGCGCCGCCGCCCGTCCCGACAAACGCGCCACACCCATCATCGCGCGGCCCAGCGCCTCCGACGCATAGGGGCCGCGCGGCTGCTCGAGGAGGTAGCGCCGATACCACTCGAGTGCCTCCGGAGCGTTGCCGCCGTCGTCGGCCAGCCGGCCCAGGAAGAACGCCGCGTTCGCCGCGGCCGGCGTGCCTGGGAACCGGCGGCGTTGGATCAGCAGGACGCGCGCGGCGAGGTCGACGCGGCCGTCGTACCGGGCCGCGTCCGCCAGCGCGACCAGGGCGGGCGCGTCTGATCGGTCGAGGACTGCGTCCAGGCCGTGCGCCTCCGCCTCGGACAGGATGGTCTTGGTGTCGCCGGCGGCGACCCGCGACGTCCAGTCGGCCGGGGCCCAATCGGGCAGGCGTGCCGGCTCGGCCGGCGCATGGGCGGGCGAGGACGACGCCAGCCGCCGCCTGACGCGACTTCTTGCCGGCGCCGGGGTCTGCACTGGCCTCGGCTCGGGTCTGTCGGTGGTGGTCGCGGCGGCGCTCGACGTCGCGGCCGCCCTGGGCTCGTCGGGCGGAGCGGCTGGTGCCGGCGCGTCGCTGCGTGGACGGATTTCCTCGGCCTGCCCGCCTGGGCCTTCGGCTTCAATCCGCACCTCGTGCGCGGCCAGACGCGCAACCAAGCTTTGCCCGGGACGCAGCGTCGCGCGCTCGCTCAAAAGCGGCCCGGTCACGCGAACCGAGCCCTGGCGCAGGCGCACCTCCGCAATCTCGTCGGCCCCCGACCAGCGGACATCGAACACCGTGCCGGTCACCTCAATCGAGTAGGGCCCTGCCTCGACGGTCCAGGCGGCCTGGGGGCGGTGCACCACCTCGAAGTGCGCGCGCCCGTCCTGCAGGCGCAGTCGCGCGCCGTGCGCGCCGGTCGTGGTCACGGACAGCTTGGCGGCGGGCCCCAGGCTGACCCGCGTCCCGTCGGAAAAATCGAGGCGGGCGCTGTCCTGCGCGCCGCCGCGGACATAACCGCTTTCTTCGATCATTCCCCCTGCCACCGCGTAGGTGAGCGGTGCGGATGCGGCGGCGCGCCACGCGCGCCAGGCGACGCCGCCCAGCACCGCCGCTCCCAGCGCCACGGCTACCGAGAACCGCTTCCGGCGACCGTGCCCGCTCGCCCCGCGGCGCGCCTCCAACCGGTGCCAGGCGCCCGGCGGCGGTTGCCGGTCGCTGTCGGCCGCGGCCACGCGGCGCGCCTCTTCGGACAGCTTTTCGACCAGCGCTTCGTCGTCTGCGTGGGTCACGGCTTCCTCCCCGCCAGCGCGGTCAGCGACGGATCCCGGCGCACCATCGCAGCGACCCTTTTGGTGGCGCGCGACAGCCGGCGCTGGGCCGTCGACACGGAGATCCCGTGGTGCTCTGCGACCTCTTCCAGCGTCAGCTTTTCGATCGTGCGGGCAACGAAGATGGACCGGTCGGCGGACCCCAGCCGTTCGAGCACCCCGTAATACCGGGCGATGACGTTCCGGGATTCGACGTCCGCGGCGGGCCCAGCTGTGTCGGGTGGGTCGCCGGTCGACGTCAGCCGCAGCCAGCGCGCCCGGCGGCGGCGGCCGATCTCTTGCCGCACCACGTGCAAGCAGATGCCGGCCAGGAAACCGCGTACGGCAGCCGGCTCGCGCAGCGAGCGAACGTTTCTAAAGAAGCGCAGATACACCTCTTGCAGCAGGTCTTCGCGGTCGGGGCCCGGCCCCATCAGGCGCCGCAACGTCTGCGCCGTGCCAGGCGAAAAGCGGTTCCAGGCCTCCAGCTCGGCGCCGCGCTCGCCGCGTTGCAGCGCTTCGGCAATCTCGCCGTCCGACCGGGAGCGGTCGTCGCGAACGATCCGAACCGGAGATTGTCGAACCGAAGAAGGGCCCATACCCGCCGATGGTGCCGCGACGCCAGGCAAACCTGGTCGACTTTCGTCCGGGTGGTCGCGGCGGGGGCAGATCGGCTACAACCTGGGAATGCGGAAAGGTCCCGCGGCGGCGCGGGTGTCGGGAATCGGCACCTCGATCTTCAGCGAGATGAGCGCGCTGGCGGTCGAGCGCGGGGCGGTGAACCTGGGACAGGGCTTCCCGGATTTTCCGGCGCCGGCCTTCGTCAAGGAAGCGGCGGCGCGCCACCTGCGGGAGGATCGCAACCAGTATGCGCCCAGCCCCGGGTTGCCGCGCTTGCGCGCCGCGCTGGCACAGGATCTACGCCGGCGCTGGCCGGGCGGCCCGCACGTCGATCCCGACACGAACGTGACGGTCGGCGCCGGCGCCACCGAGTTGCTGCACGATGCGGTGCTGGCTCTGGTCGATCCCGGCGACGAGGTCATCGTCTTCGAGCCCGCCTACGACGCCTACGCACCCGACGTCGCGATGGCGGGCGGGGTGATTCGCGCCGTCCCGCTGGAGCCGCCAGGGTGGGCCTTCGATCCGGCGCGGCTGGCGGCCGCATTCGGCGCGCGCACGCGTGCGCTGATTCTCAACTCCCCCCACAACCCCACCGGCAAGGTCTTCGGCCGCGCGGAGCTGGAGGTCATCGCCGAGCTCTGCCGGCGTCACGAGGTGGTCGTCATCTCGGACGAGGTGTATTCGGAAATCACCTTCGATCGCCCGGAGGCGCCAGGGTGCCCCGCGCCGTCGATCGCGACGCTGCCCGGCATGTTCGAGCGGACCGTCACCATCGACAGCATGGGCAAGACGTTCAGCGTGACGGGTTGGAAGATCGGGTGGGCGGTCGCGCCGCCGCCGCTGACCTCGGCGCTGCGGGCCGTTCATCAGTTCGTGACCTTCACCAACGGAACGCCGTTTCAGGAGGCGCTGGCCGACGTGCTGCCGGTTGCCGCGGCACAGGGCTACTACGATCGGTTGCGCCAGGACTACCGCCGCCGGCGCGATCTCCTGGCGGCGGCGCTGAACGCGGCGCGGCTGGACCCGCTGCCCGTGGCGGGCGCGTACTTCCTGATGACCGACCTCGGCGCGCGCGGGATCGCCGATGACGTCGCGTTTTGCCGGCGCCTGGTGACCGAGGTGGGCGTCGCGGCGATCCCCACGTCGGTCTTTCACGGCGATCCGACGGTCGCGCCGCGTTTCGCGCGGTTCTGCTTTGCCAAAGAGGACGCGACCCTGCGCGAGGCAGCCGCGCGGCTGTCCCGTGCCGCGCTGTTCGAGCCGGGGCGGTGAACGGCGCGTCCGCGCGGATCCACGACGCGCGGGTGCGGAGCCTGGGCGGTCGGCCGGCTCGCGGGGGTCGCTTCGTTCTCTACTGGATGCAGCAGAGCCAGCGCGCTGCCAGCAATCACGCGCTCGAGTATGCAGTCCAGCGCGCCAATGCGTTGCGCCTGCCGCTGCGGGTGGGGTTCGGTCTGACCGGCGATTACCCGGAGGCGACCTGGCGGCACGTCCAGTTCATGGTCGAGGGGCTGGTCGAGACAGCCGGCGCGCTGGCGGCGCGCGGGATTCCGTTCGTGCTGCGCCACGGGTCGCCGCCGGCGGTGGCGCTGGCGCTGGCCGACGGCGCCGCCGAGCTGGTCTGCGATCGCGGCTACCTGCGGCACCAGCGTGGCTGGCGCCAGGAGGTGGCCGCTGCGGCGCCGTGTCCTGTGACGCAGGTCGAATCGGACGCGGTGGTGCCCGCGGCGGCGGCCTCGACCCGCGTCGAGATCGGCGCCCGCACGCTGCGCCCCCGGATCGCGCGCCGCCTGGATGAGTTCCTGGTTCGGTTGAAACCGACGCCGCTGGCTGTGCGCGGCGGCGCGGCCGCGGCCGGCGGTGTGGCGTTGGACGACGTCGACCGTCTGGTGCGCGCCCTGCGCCTCGATCGCTCGGTGGCGCCGGTGTCGCGCTGGTATCGCGGCGGGACGGGCGAGGCGCGCAAGCGGCTGGCGGCGTTCACCCGCGACACGCTGCCGCGCTACGCGGCCGAGCGGTCGCAGCCCGAAGCGGACGCCGTGTCGCATCTGTCGATGTATCTCCACTTCGGGCAGATTTCGCCCATCGACGTCGCGCTGGCCGCGCGCGGCAGGGCCGGAGAATCATCGGCCAAGTTCGTCGAGGAGCTGATCGTCCGCCGCGAGCTGGGGATCAATTTCGTCACCACGATCGAGGCGTACGACACGTGGGGCGCGCTGCCGGCCTGGGCCCGTGCCACGTTGGCGAGGCACGCGAGCGATTCGCGCCCGGCCGTCTACACGCGCGCTCAGCTCGCGGATGCGGCCACGGCCGATCCGTATTTCAACGCCGCCATGACCGAGATGCGCTTCACCGGCTACCTGCACAACCAGATGCGGATGTACTGGGGCAAGAAGATCCTCGAATGGACCGCCGACCCGGAGGCTGCGCACGCGACGGCGCTGGCGCTCAACAACCGATACCTGCTGGACGGCCGCGACCCGTCGTCGTTCGCCAACGTGGGCTGGATCTTCGGGCTGCATGATCGCCCCTGGCCCGAGCGACCGATTTACGGCAGCGTCCGGTCGATGACGGCGGGCGGCCTCGAGCGGAAGAGCGACATCGCCGCCTACGTGGAAGCCGTGAATCGCCGGGTCGCCGGCAGCTCCGACGCAGGGCCGCCCTAGCTTCACTGCCGTTCACTGAAACGCCAGGACACCATGCCCGCCAGGCCCTGACGAGACCTCCATGGGCTGCGGTCGTTGCCAGCGGACGAGCTGATCGAAACATGGACAGGTAGCTAGAAATACCTGGACACACGCGCAAATCGTTTGCATATATCTGGACAAATGCTGGACGAACGGTTCGACTGCGTGATTGCCGGGGGTGGGCTGGCGGGTGGGCTGGTGGCGCTCGCCCTGGCCTCGCGGCGTTCGGGTACGCGCGTCGCTCTGGTCGAGGCCGGCGACCAGCTCGGTGGGAACCACACCTGGTCCTTCCACGACTCGGATGTGGCAGCCGCCGATCGCGGTTGGCTGGATCCCGTGGTGACTCACCGCTGGCCCCGGCACGGGGTCCGCTTCCCGGGCCAGGCGCACGAGCTGGCCGCCGGGTATTCGACCATCACGGGCGCGCACTTCGCCGCCGTGGTGCAGGCGCGCTGCCGGGCGGTGGGATTCACCGTCGCGTGTGGTGAAGAGGTGGTCGACGTCGGCCCCGACTCCGTGCGGACCGCGCGCGGACGCGTGTTCAGGGCGCCGCTGATCCTGGACGCCCGCGGTGTGGCGGACGCGCACGACCTCGCGGGCCGCTGCGGGTATCAGAAATTTCTCGGGCAAGAGATCGAGCTGGCGGACGACGCGCCCCAGGACCAGGCCTGCGTCCCCATGCTGATGGACGCATCGGTCGAGCAGGTCGACGGTTTCCGATTCGTCTACCGGTTGCCGTTCGGTCCCCGGCAGCTGCTGATCGAGGACACGACTTACGCCAGCCGCCCGGAGCTGGACCGCCCGCTGCTGCGCGAGCGCCTGGCGGCGTACTGCGCGGCGCGTGGCTTGCGCGTGGCGCGTGTGCTCCGCGAGGAGACCGGGGTGCTGCCGCTGCCGTTCTCGCTGGTCGGCCGCGCGCCCAGCCGGTCGCCTTTCGCGATCGGGTATCGCGGCGGATGGTTTCACCCTTTGACGGGGTACTCGGCGCCGATCGCCGTGCGGGTGGCCTCGGCCGTCGCGGCGGCGCCCGACGCGCCTGCGGTCGCGGGCGGATTGCGCGCGCTTTGGCGCCGTCACGCCGGCCAGGCCCGGTTCTGCGGCCTGCTCGCGCGACTGATGTTCACGGCGGTATCGCCCGACCGTCGCTGGGAGCTGCTGGCGCGCTTCTACCGGCTGCCGGCCGACACGATCGCGCGCTTTTACGCGATGGAGATGACGATGCGCGACCGGCTGCGTCTGGTCGCTGGCCGCCCGCCGCGGGCCTTTTCGCTGCGGGCGGCGCTTGCTGCGGAGGTCTCATGAGCCACATCCTTCACGCTCACGCTCACGCCGCGTCGCCCGCGGCCCCGCTGGTCGAGCTCTTGGAACGGGCATTTTCCGACGACGCCCTGCGCGTGCTGGATCGCGCGGGCGTCGCCACCCGCGTGCCGCGGGCCGCCTGGGAAACGGCGCTGCTGGGGCCGGCCCGCGCGTTGCTGTCGCGCCCAGGAAAGGGATTTCGCGAATCGCTGGTGCGTCTCTGCTGGTCCATCGGCGGCGGGCCCGGGCAGATGCCGGCGGCCTTGCCCCTGATCGTCGAGATCATCCACGCCGGTTCGCTGGTGATCGACGACGTCGAGGACGACTCCAGCTTGCGACGGGGCGGCGCCTGCCTGCACCGGCTCTACGGCGTTCCGCTCGCCATCAACGTCGGCAACTGGATGTACTTCTGGGCGCTGGAGCTGGTCGGCGAGCTCGAGCTGACCGGCGAGCGGGCGGCAGCCCTGCAACGCGCGCTGGCGCAGGGCATGTTCCGCTGTCATTTCGGCCAGGCGCTGGATCTGTCGCGCCCCGTTGGCCGCATCCCGCAGGGCGAGATGGGGGCGATCGTCGACGCGGCGACGGCTTTGAAGACCGGATCGTTGATGGAGCTGGCGGCCCGAGCCGGCGCGATCGCGGCCGGCGCCGCTCCGGCGATCACCGACGCGCTGGTGCGGTTCGGCCGCCGCTTGGGGCGAGGACTGCAGATGCTGGACGACCTCGGCAACATCGGCCCCGCGGCGGACGGCGCCGGTGATCCGAAGCGGCACGAGGATCTGCGCCTCGGCCGTCCGACCTGGCCCTGGGCCTGGGCGGCCGGCACGCTGGACGAGATCTCGTTCGCGGCGCTGCAGGCGGACGCGCGGGTGGTTCACGCGCAGGCGGGGGCGGGCCGGCCGGCGGCCACCGAACCGCTGGCTGCCTCGCTGCGCGGCGCGCTGGGCGTGCAGGCGCGCCGGCTGGCCCGCCAGGAGCTGGCGCGCGGGGTGAACGAGCTGGCGCAGGCCGTCGGGCCACGCCCCGAGATTCCGCACATCAGCGCCGAAATCGCACGGCTGGAGGCGTCGTATGGTTGACGGCGCGCGACCGCCGGTCGCGGGCTGGAGGCCGCGGGTCGCGGTGATCGGCAGCGGATTCGGCGGTCTGGCCGCGGCGATACGGCTGGCGTCGGCCGGCGTTCGCACCGTGCTCTTCGAGGCGCGCGATCGCCCCGGCGGGCGGGCCTACGTCTACCAGGACGCCGGCTACACCTTCGACGCCGGCCCGACGGTGATCACGGCCCCCGAGACGCTGGAAGAGCTGTTCACGATCGCCGGCGAGCGCCTGGCCGATCACGTCGAGATGCTTCCCGTGAATCCGTTTTACCGGCTGCGCTGGCCGGACGGCACCAGCTTCGACTACCAGGGCGACGCGGACAGCATGCGGCGGCAGATCGCCGCGCTGGCGCCCGACGACGTGGCCGGCTACGACCGGTTTCTCGACTACAGCCGGCGCGTGTTCCAGGCGGGCTACGAGGGGCTGGTCTCGACTCCCTTCCTGCGTTTCGCGGACATGGTGCGCGTGGCGCCGGCGCTGATCCGGCTGCGCGCGGACCGCTCCGTCTACGCCGCGGTCAGCCGGTTCGTACGTCATCCGAAGATTCGCGAGGCGCTGTCGTTTCACGCGCTGTTGATCGGCGGCAACCCCTTCGAGACCAGCGCGATCTACACGATGATCCCGTTTCTGGAACGCAAGTGGGGCGTGTTCTTCCCGCGCGGCGGGACGGGGGCCCTGGTCACGGCGCTGGCCGACCTGTTCGCGCGGCTGGGCGGCGACCTGCGGCTCTCCGCCCCCGTCGAACGGATCGAGCTCGACGCCAGCGGGCCGCGCGCCAGGCACCGGGTTCACGTGCGCGGGCAGGCGCAGCCGGTCGAGACCTTCGATGCCGTGGTGTCGAACGCCGACGTCCACCACACCTATGCGCAGCTTTATCGCGGGGCGCCGGGCGCCGCCCGGACCCAGTCCCGGCTCGAGCGGATGGACTGGTCGATGTCGCTGTTCGTGATCTACTTCGGCACGCGCCGGCGCTATCCCGGTATCGCGCACCACACCGTGCTGTTCGGGCCGCGCTACCGCGAGCTGCTGCGCGACATCTTTCACGGCCCCGCGCTGCCGGACGACTTCAGCCTGTACCTGCACGCGCCGACGGTGACGGATCCGTCGCTGGCGCCCGAAGGCGGCGAGACCTTTTACGTGTTGGCGCCGGTCCCGCACCTCGGCAGCGCGGCCGTCGATTGGGCCGCGGTGGGCGAGGGCTACGCCGACCGCGTGCTGGCCAGTCTCGAAACGTTGCTGCCCGACCTGCGACGCGAGATCGCGACCCGGCGGATCTTCACGCCGCTCGACTTCCAGAGCCAGCTGGCGGCGTTCCAGGGGTCGGCGTTCTCGCTGGCGCCAACCCTGACCCAGAGCGCGTCCTTTCGCCCGCACAATCGGGACCCGCGCATCCCGGGCCTTTACATCGTCGGTGCGGGGACGCATCCGGGGGCAGGGGTTCCGGGGGTGGTCAGCTCGGCCAAGGCCACCGTCGGGGTGCTGCTGAACGATCTGGCCGAGCGCGAGCCCTCCCCGGCGGTGGGCCGGTGGGTCCGCCCGCAGCGACCCGAGGAGCCGGCGTGATGGAAGCCGCACGCGCGGCCCGCGCGGCGCTGGCCGACGGCTCGAAGAGCTTCGCCTTGGCCGGCAAGCTGCTGCCGCGACGGCATCGCGACGACGCGGCGGTGCTGTACGCCTGGTGCCGGCGGTGCGACGACGGCATCGACCTGCTGCCCGCGGGCGACCGACCCGCGGCGCTGCAGCGGATGCGCGCGGAGCTGGACGCCGTCTATGGCGACGAGCCGCTGGCCGATCCGGCGCTGGCAGCTTTGCGCGACGTGGTCCGGCGCTGCAACATTCCGCGACGCTATCCGTCCGCGCTGCTGGACGGATTCCAGATGGACCTCGAGGGTGTTCGCTACGCCACCGTCGCGGAGCTGTTCGGCTACGCGTACCGTGTGGCTGGGACCGTGGGCGTCATGATGGCGTACCTCTTGGGCGCGCGCGGCACCGAGCCCCGGCGGCAGGCCGCGCACCTGGGAATCGCGATGCAGCTGACGAACATCTGCCGCGACGTCGACGAGGACTGGCGCAACGGCCGCCTCTATCTGCCCCAAGAGCTGCTGCAAGAGCCGTTAAACGTCCAGTCGGTGCCACCGGCGCCCTGGCGGCTGAACGCGGCCGCGGCGGCCCCCGCGATCGATCGCCTGCTCGCGCTGGCGCAAGGGTTCTACGCCTCGGGCGACCGCGGTCTGGAGGCGCTGCGGTTCCGTTGCGCGGCCGCCATCCGTGCGGCGCGCTTGATCTACGCCGACATCGGCCGCGTCATCGCCGCCGGCGGCCACGACATCCGCCGCGGGCGCGCGGTCGTGTCGAGCGGTCGAAAGCTCTGGCTGGTTGCGCGCGCATTCGTCGTCGAGGCCGCCCTGCGCGCCCACCGGCAGTTCGGCCGCCGGCTGGCGGTGCAGCCATGACCCGGGCCCTGGCGGCGGTGCGCGTCTACGTCGGTCGAATCCGCGACTTCGAACCGATCGACTGGGCCGTGTACGTGGGCTGGGTCGGCGGAATGCTGTCGCTGGTGGCGCTGACCGCCGCGTTCTTGGGGCTCGGCCGGCGCGCGGGCGCCAGCTTCCCGGCCGAGGCCTACCTGGTGCCGCTGGGCGCGGCGGTGTTCACCGTCGCGATCGCCGTCGACACCATCGGACATCGGACAGTGTACAAAGAGGTCCTGAGGGGGGGAGAAGCGCTGGTCCA
This sequence comes from uncultured Pseudomonadota bacterium, assembly GCA_963737345.1. Taxonomy (GTDB): domain Bacteria; phylum Myxococcota_A; class Polyangia; order Fen-1088; family Fen-1088; genus JADGRB01. Next base: position 418,107 of record CAVTSM010000006.1, read on the forward strand.
CCACATCATCATCGTCGCGGCCGCCGGCAGCTGCGTCTTGCTCTGCGCGGCCTATCCGCATCACAGGCTGGCCGCCGTCCCCGCGGCCGTTCTGACCGTCGTCTCTTTCGTGTACAGCCTGGCCGACGAGATCCTGCACTGGCGCCGGTATCTGAGCCGCCAGTCCGACGTGGTCGAGATGTGGAGCCACGTCTTCATCCTGATCGGCCACGGCACCATGATGGCGGGCTGGTGGGCTTTTTACCTGCTCGGCTATCCGGGCGTCGGCACCACCTTGCGCGCGCTGGGGGTGACAGGTTGAAGGGACCCGCGACCGAGGATCGCCCCGACGCCCGATACCGCATCGGCGCCGTCGCGTACGAAACCGGAATCCCCGTCGAGACCCTGCGGATCTGGGAGCGCCGGTATCGCGTGGTCACGCCCGAGCGCAGCCCGCGCGGCGGGCGCCTTTACACGGACGTTCACGTGGCGCGGCTGCGGCGGATCAAGCAGCTCGTCGATCGCGGGCACGCGATCGGCCAGGTGGCCGGGCTGGACGACGCGCAGATCCAGGGGCTGCTGGAACGCGCCAGCGGATCGGGCGCGCCCGACCTGACCGAGCTGCGCGCGCGTTTCATCGCGGCGGTCGATCGGATGGACGCCCGCGGTGCTCAGCAGTTGCTGGGGCGGGCGGCGCTGCTGCTCGGGACCCGGGCGCTGATCCTGGACCTGGTCGTGCCCCTGCTGCAGGAGATCGGGGAGCGCTGGGTGGCCGGCAGCGTGCGCGTCTGCCACGAGCACGTCGCCTCCGCCATCATCCGCACCGTGCTGGGCAGCCTGCTCGCGACGCAGCCGCCCGGCCCCCGCGCGCGCACGATCGTGGTGGCGACGCCCGGCGGCGAGCTGCACGAGCTGGGGGCGCTGCTGGTCGCGCTGCTGGCGGCGGTCGCCGGCTGGGACGTGCTTTACCTCGGCCCCAATCTTCCCGCCGAGGAGATCCTCACCGCCACCCAGGCCAGCGGCGCCGTGGCGGTGGCGCTGTCGATCGTTCATGTGGCGGACCCCGAAGGGGCGTCCGCCGTCAAGGCCGCCGTCGCGGAGCTGGCGACTCGCCTTCCCCGGCCGGTGGCGTTGCTGGTGGGCGGCGCCGGCGGAGTGGTCGCCGACGGCGTGGCGCGCGTGGTGCGGTTTCACGACCTTCCCGGTCTGGACCTGTGGTTGCGCGGCCACGGCGCAGGGAACCATGCATAGGCGGGCGCGGGCGCGGGTGAGGGTGGCGGCCGCGGTGTCGCTGACCGCCCTGTTGGGGGTGGCCGCTGGGATCGCCGCTGCCTCGCCGCTGGGGGAGGCCTCGGAGCGCGCGTACCGTGCCGGTCAGAACGCCGGTGACAGCCCGGAGGCGCGCCAGCGCTTTACCGGCGGGATCGCGCTGGCCCGACAGGCGCTGCAGCGCGATCCGCACGATCCCTCTGCGCTGTTGTGGCTGGCCGCCAACCTGGGCGGCGAAGCGCTGACGCACGGCAAGCTGTACGCGCTGCGGGTGATCGGCGAGATCGAACGCACGTTGCTGCAGCTGGAGCACGACGATCCCGGGTACGATCACGCGGCGGCCGCGCGCGTGCTGGGGCGCCTGTACCACAAAGCGCCGGCGCTGATCTCTGTGGGATCCAGCCGCAAGGCGGCCGCCTACCTGGAAGAAGCGCTGGCGCGCGCGCCGGAGTTCCCCGGCAACTGGGCGTTCGCCGCGGACTTCTACCTGGACCGCCACGACTGCGCGCGCGCGAAGCCGCTCGGCGAGCGACTGCGGGGGGCGGGGGATCTGGAGCGATTCGGGGTCGACGGCCGCGAGTGGCGCAAGATCGCCGCCCAGGTCGCCGACGACTGCCGCTGAGGACGCGATGGGGCAAAGGGCGCGCACGCCGGTGCTGTTCGTGGTCGAGGCGGTCACGCTGGCCCAGGTGGTTCGCCTGTGGACGCTGGCCCAGGCCCTGGACCCGGCCGTCTACGACGTCCACTTCGCGTCGGCCCGGTTCGACCCGCGCATCTTCGGACAGGGCGGGGTGCCGCTGCGACGCTGGCCGATCCGATCGCTGGCCCCCGAGGTCGTCGATCGCGCCGTCGCGTCGGGCAAGCGCATCTACGAGCAGGACACGCTGACCGACTACGTGGCCGAGGAGCGCGCGCTGCTGCGCGAGCTTCGGCCGGCGGTGGTGGTCGGCGATCTGCGCCTGTCGCTGTCGATCTCGGCGCCGCTCGAGAAGGTGCCGCAGGTGGCGCTCATCAACGCCTACTGGAGCCCGCACGCGGTCCGCGACGGCTTCCCGCTGCCCGACCACCCGATCGTCCGCATCTTGGGCGAGCGGATCGCGGCCCGGTATTTCCCCGTCGCCCTACCCAAGGTGTTCGCGCACTTCGCGCGGCCGGTGAACGCGCTTCGGCGGCAGCACGGGCTGCCGGCGCTCGGGTCACTGCCCGAGGTGTTGTTGCACGGCGACGCGACGATCTTTCCGGACGTGCCGTCGCTGGTACCGACGGCGGGGGGCCCGTCCCACCACCACTACCTGGGGCCCGTGCTCTGGGCGCCGCGCGTGCCCTTGCCGGCCTGGTGGGCGGAGCTGGAGCCGGATCGGCCGACCGTGTACGTGACGATGGGCTCGTCGGGCCGGGCGGATCGCCTGCCGCTGGTGCTGCGCGCGATTGTCCGCCTCGGCTTTCAAGCAATCGTGGCGACGGCCGGACGGGTCCAGGTGCCCGAGCGCCTGCCGCACGTCCACGTCGCCGAGCTGATCCCAGGTGACGTCGCCGCCGCCCGGGCCACGCTGGTGGTGTCGAACGGGGGCAGCACGACCGGATACCAGGCGCTGGCGGCCGGCCGTCCCGTGGTTGGGATCGCCAGCAACCTCGATCAATATCTGGCGATGACGGCCATCGAGAAGGCCGGCGCGGGCGTGCTGCTGCGGGCCGGCAGCGTCGACGAGGCCAGCGTGGCGGCTGCCCTGGAACGGGTGGCCGGACAGGGGCGTATGGCGCGGCAGCCGCCGGCGTTGCCCGCAGCTTCGCCCAATGGAACTCCGCCGCCCGCTTCGCCGAGCTGATCGGCAACATGACCAACACGCCCCCGCAGCCGCGGTCAGCCGATTAGCAACAGCGTCAGCGGAGTAGCAACGGCGTCAGCGGAGTAGATCCACGGCCAGCTTGGCGGCCACCGCCAGGACCACGACCACCACCACCGCGCCGACCAGCCGGTCGCCGTTTCGGATGGCGAGGTGCGCGCCGGCCGCGGCCCCGGCGGCGTTCGCGGCGGCCATCGGAAGCGCCAGATGCCAGACGATCGTGCCGTGCCACGCGAAGAGCGTGAAGGCCGCCAGGTTCGAGGCCAGGTTCACGATCTTGGCGTTGCCGGACGCGCGTGTCAGCGTGTCTCCGAACACGGTCGCGAAGGCGACGACCAGCATCGAGCCGGTGCCCGGTCCGAAGAAGCCGTCGTAGGCGCCCAGTCCCAGCGCGATGCCAATCAGCGCCGCCCGGGCCGCGGGCCGGGTCATCACCCGCGGGCGCGGCTGGATCTTGCGGCGCAGCAGCACGATCGACACCGCCACCAGCAACAGAACGATGACGATGATCCGCAGCGGGCGGGCCGGCACCACCAGCAGGGCGCGCGCCCCCAGCCAAGAGCCGACGAATCCGGCGGTGAAGCCCAGGGCGGCCCGCTCGCGATCCAGCGACCGCCGCCGCCAGAACGAAGCGGCCGACGTGACGGCGCCGAACACGGCTTGCCCCTTGTTCGTCCCCAGCGCGAGCTGCGGCGGCAACCCCGCCGCCAGCAGCGCGGGTAGGGTGACCAGGCCGCCGCCGCCCGCGATGGCGTCGACGAGGCCGGCCACGAATGCCGCCCCGCAAAGCCCGATCGTCAGCGCCGTCCCGACCATCAGACGCGAATGGTCTTCCACCGCCCGCGGCGGAACAGCGCCACCGAAACCAGCGCCGCCACCGAGAATCCGGCCGTGATCGACGCGTAAGCGCCCACGGGGCCGAGCGAGAGCCCCCTCGCCAAGAAGGCAGCCAGCGGAATCTCGCCCAGCCAGAAGCACCCCAAGTTGATGAGCGTCGGCGTCCGCGTGTCGCCGGCGCCGTTGAACGCCTGCGACACGACGATCGAGTACGCGTAGAAGCCGAACCCCAGCCCGACGATGCGCAGGCAGCGGCTCCCCTCGGCGATGACGCCGGGGTCGGGGCTGAAGAGGCGAATGACCAGCGGGGCGGTCGCGATCAGCGCCAGGCCGACCAGCCCCAGGAAGATCATGTTGGTGCGCGCCGCCGTCCAGACGGCTTCTTCGGCGCGGGCCGGGTTGCGCGCCCCCAGATTTTGCCCGACCAGGGTCGCCGCGGCGTTGCCCAGGCCGACCGAAGGCAGCAGCGCGAACATCACGATGCGCATGGCGATCGTGTAACCGGCCAGCGGCACGCTGCCGAACGCCGACAGGATCCGGACCAGACCGATCCAGCTGGTGAAGCCAATCAGGGTCTGCACGACGCCGTTCTTGGCCAGGCGAAGGATCGTCCGCAGCGTTTCGCGGTCGGGCCGCAGCTGCGCGCGCGTGACGCCCAGCCGGCCGCGCCCCCGCCCCAGCGTGACCAGCAGGTAAAGGACGCCGATGCCGCGTCCGATCGTCGTCGCCACGGCGGCGCCGGTCACGCCCAGCCGCGGGAACGGTCCCACCCCGAACACGAACAGGGGACCGAGGCCGATGTTGATGGCGTTGGCCAGCCAGAGCGTCCGCATCGAGATCGCGGCGTCGCCGGCGCCCCGAAACGCGGCGTTGATCAGGAACAGCAGGATGGCGGTGGCGCTGCCGCCCAGCAGCACCTGCGCGTACCGCCCGCCCACCGCCACCACCGCCGGCGAGCCGCCCATGACCTCGATCAGCGAGCGGCCCAGCAGCGCGCCCGCCAAGCCGACGGCTGCCGACAGCCCGACGCCGATGAGGATGGCCTGAACGGCCGCGCGCGCCGCTGCATCGGGATCCTTTTCGCCGATTCGCCGCGCGACGACGGCACCCACCCCCATCGCCAGCCCGATGGCTATCGCGTAGACGATCGTCATCAGGCTCTCGGTGAGGCCGACCGCGGCCACGGCGTCCGGCCCCAGCTTCGAGACCCAGAAGATGTCGGCGATGGCGAAGACCGACTCCATCACCATCTCCAGCACCATCGGGACGGCCAGCACGAAGATGGCCCGCCGCAGCGGCATGGCGGTCAGATCGCGGCGCGAGCCCGCCAGGGCTTCACGGATGAGGGGCCAGACGCGGTCCGATTCAGTCAAGCGATGCCGCCGGCACAGATCTCACGTCGGGTCGGTCACGTCCAGCGCGACCGCGGCGCCGTGAATCGCCGAGGCGATCCGGACGGCGTCGTGCACGTGCTCGTCGGTGAGGCCGCCGTTCAGCACCACGGTCTCGTGCGCCTGCAGACAGGTGGCGCACCCGTTGATGGCGCTGACCGCCAGGCAAAACAGCTCGAAGTCGACCTTGCTGCCGGCCGGCTTGGCGATGCGGTTCATGCGCAGGCGCGCCGATTTTTCGGCGTAGCTGCCCCGCCCGACCAGGTGCCGGAAGCGGTAGTAGACGTTGTTCATCCCCATCAGGGCCGCGGCCGCCACGCCGTCGTCGACGACGCCGGGCTCGACTTGCGCGCGCGCGTCGGCCAGCACCGCCGCCCGCAGCCGCGCGTTGCGCGAGGCGACGGCCGATGCCACCGCCACGCCCCAGCGCTGCGCCGGCGAGAGTGGGCCCTCGCCGGACAGCACCGTTTGCAGGTTCAGCTTCAGGTCCCGGGCGGCTTCCGGGATCGCCTCGCGCAGCTCGTCGACGGCGGACATGGTCAGGCCACCTGCAGCGTCGGCTCGCCGCGCTGCCAGTTGCACGGGCAGAGCTCGTCGGTTTGAAGGGCGTCCAGCACCCGCAGCACGTCCTCGACGCTCCGCCCGACATTGAGGTCGGTGACCGACACGAACCGGATGATCCCCTCGGGGTCGACGATGAACGTCGCGCGGTTGGCGACGCCTTCCGTCGCGTGCTCGATGCCGAGCGCTCGCGTCAGCTCGTGCTTGATGTCCGAGACCATGGGGAACGGCAGGTCCTTGAGGTCCGGGTGGCTCTTGCGCCAGGCCAGGTGCACGAACTCGTTGTCGGTGCTGACGCCCAGCACCTGCGCCTCCCGGTCGTTGAAGTCGCGGTTCTTTTTTCCGAAGGCCGCGATCTCCGTCGGGCAGACGAAGGTGAAGTCCTTCGGCCAGAAAAAGATCACCTTCCATTTGCCGGCGTGATCCTGACTGCTCACGTCCTCGAACTCCTTGCCCTTTTCCAGGCTGGTGACGGCTTTCAGATGAAACGCGGGAAACTTGTCGCCAATGGTCAGCATGTCTCGAACCTCCTCGTAGCTCTCAACCTGCGCGCCAGCAGCCGATAGAGCCAACACATCGTTTGTATTCATGTCATAGTTTTAGGCTATCCATGCGTCTGGCCCCACACCCCTTCACGACCCGGCAGCTCCAGTACGCCGTCGCTGTCGCTGACGCGCGCAGCTTTCGGCGGGCGGCGGCCCTGTGCGGTGTCTCGCAGCCCTCGCTGTCCGCGCAGCTGGCCCAGCTGGAGCGAGCCCTGGGCGTGCGCCTCTTCGAACGCGACAGCCGGCAGGTCCTGGTCACCCAGGCCGGCGTGGACCTGATCGCGCGGGCCCGGCGGTTGCTGGTCGAGACGGACGACCTCACGGACTCCGCGCGGCGGTTGGGCGATCCGCTGGCGGCGACGCTGCGCCTGGGCGTCATTCCGACGATCTCGCCCTACTTGCTGCCCGACCTAGTCCCCGCGCTGCGCCGGGCCCAGCCGCGCCTGGTCGTCCGCTGGACAGAGGACAAGACGAGCACGCTGGTGCAGGCGGTTCGGGACGGCACCCTCGAAGGGGCGTTGCTGGCGCTGGAGGTGGAACTCGGCGATCTCGAACGCGAAGAGCTGGCGCGCGACCCCTTCGTGCTGGCCGTGCCCCGGACACACCCACTGGCCAAACCGGCCGGCCCCGCCCATCTCGGCGAGCTGGAAGGCGCCAGTGTGCTGTTGCTGGACGACGGGCACTGTCTGCGCGACCAGGCACTGGCTGTCTGCTCGCTGGCCGGCACGCAGGAGCTGGACTTCCGCGCCACCAGCCTCTCGACACTGTCACAGATGGTGGCCGCGGGCGTCGGGATCACGCTGCTGCCGCGGCTGGCCGTGCCTGCCGAAAGCCGGCACGCGGCGCTGGCGATTCGTCCGCTGGCTGACGATCGCGCCTACCGGACGCTGGGGCTCGTCTGGCGGCGGACCTCTCCCCTTGGTCCGGCGCTCAAGCAGATCGGCGCGGTGGTCCGGGACGTGGCCGGCCGCTTGCCGGGCGCGGTCGCGCCGGCCGCCGGGCGGTCGCGCCCCGCGCCGGCGCGGAAACGGCGATAGCCGCCGCTGCCCGCAGATCGTCGACGAACCCGGCCAGGGCAGCCTCGCGCTCGGCCGGGTCGCCGCGCAGAATCGATGCCGGGTGGACGGTTGCCAGGATGGTCGCGCCGTGCGGGCCGGGCAGGGGCTTGCCGCGGCTCTGCGTCACACGGAAGGCGCTCCCCAGCAGCGACTGGGCCGCGGTCGCGCCCAGACAGACGATCACGCGCGGCGCGACCGCTTCGATCTCGGCCAGCAGCCAGGGCTGGCAGGCGCGCACCTCGGTGGTGCTGGGCTTCTGGTGAATGCGCCGCTTGCCGCGTTCGTCGCTGGCCACCCACTTGAAGTGCTTGACCGCGTTCGTGACGTAGGTGGCCGCGCGATCGATGCCGGCACGCTCGAGCGCCGCCTGCAACAGGTGTCCCGCCGGCCCGACGAACGGATGCCCGGCTCGGTCTTCCTGGTCCCCGGGTTGCTCGCCGACCAGCAGGATCGCCGCGTGGGCCGGCCCTTCGCCGAAGACGGTCTGCGTCGCGCGCGCCCACAGGTCACAGTTGCGGCAGTCGCGCGCCTGCGCGCGCAAGACATTGAGGGACCGCCCGGCCATGCCCAGATGAACCTAAGCTTCGAAAGACGAACATGAAGAGAAGCGACGAAGCGGACGTGGTGGTGGTCGGGGCCGGTGTGGCTGGCCTCGAGGCGGCGCGCCGCCTGCTGCGCGCTGGGCTGTCCGTGATCGTGCTCGAGGCCCGCCCGCGCATCGGCGGCCGGATCGACACCCACCGGCCGGAGGGCTGGCCCGGTCCCATCGAGGGCGGCGCCGAGTTCGTGCACGGCCGACCGCCGGGCCTGGTGGCTGCCCTGGATCGCGCCGGCGTGAGCCTGGTCGAGTTGGCGCGGCGGCATGTGCTTGCCCGCCACGGTCGCGTTCGGCCGGCGGGAAAGACCTGGCAACGCGCGCTGGGCTTTTTGGACCAGCTCCCGGACGAGGACGTGTCGTTTTCGGAAGTCATGCGCCGCCCCGGGATGGCCCGGGCGCTCGATCGGGACGCGCGCACCTTCTTGCAGAGCTTCGTCGAGGGGTTCAACGCCGCCGACGCGCGCCGGATCTCCGTGCGGGGGTTGAACAAGCAGACCGAGGCGTCAGAGCAAGAGCAAGGCGATCGTCTGTTCCGGACGCGCGACGGCTACGACGCGCTGCCCGCGTTCTTGGCCCGCCCGCTGCTGCGCATTCCGGGCGCGCTCCGTCTGGCGACGGTGGTCACCCGCGTCGCCTGGGGCGACGGCGGCGTGGTGATCGACGCCCGTGGCCTGTGGGGCGGGCCGCCGGCGCCGTTGCGGGCGCGGGCGGCGCTGGTCACCGTGTCATTGGGCGTGCTGCAGGCTCGTCCGCCGGCGCCGGGCGCGATCCGGTTCCAGCCCGCGCTGCCGGACGCAAAGCGCCGGGCGATAGCGCGCCTCGCGATCGGCAACGTCCTCAAGGTGGTGGCGCGGTTTCGCGAGCCATTCGGGCAGGGGGCGTTCCGCAAGGTCGCGCCGGCCACCACGTTCCTGCACGTGCCCGGGGCGCCCGTTCCGACCTGGTGGGTCGCCGCCCCTCGCGCCTCCACTTGCCTGGTCGGCTGGACCGCGGGGCCGGCCGCCGATCCGCTGCACGGGGGGATCCCCAAGGCGACGGTCGACGTGGCATTGCGCGGCCTGTCGCGGGGCCTGGGCCTGCCGGCCCGCGCCATGGCCGCCGCACTGGAGGACGCGCGGACATTCGATTGGGCGAGCGATCCGTTCGCGCGGGGCGCGTACAGCTGGGTTCCCGTGGGCGCGCTGGACGCCCCCGCCGCGCTGGCGGCGCCCGTCGCGGGCTGCCTTCATTTCGCGGGCGAAGCCACCGACGTCGGCGGAGATCCGGGGACGGTGCACGGCGCGCTGGCGACGGGCGCGCGCGCCGCCCGGGACATCCGCCGCCGACTGACTCACCGGGGGTGACGCTTCGGGTGTCTTGGAAACGGCGGGGCCAGCCTCATGTTTCGGAGTACGGGCGAGGCAGGAGGGTGTCATGAACAGTCTGGCCAAGCAGAACCGTACCAACTTCATCGACGTGCTGAGCGAGCGGCTGACCTTCGAACGGACGGGGGTCCGGCTTTACGACCGGGTGCTGGAACGCATCCGCGCGACCGGCGATCCCGACGTGGCGAAGCTCCACGCGCCGATGACCGTCCACCGCGATCAAGAAAAAGAGCACGAGGAGTGGCTGGAGGCGAAGATCCGCGAGCTGGGCGGCAGCGCCCACGCGATGACGGCCAAGGCCAATCTGGTCAAGACGGAGTCGCGCGGTCTCGAGGAGGTGATCTTCGACGAGCGGGCCACGCTGTCTCAGATGCTCCACGCGCTCTTGGCCGCCGAGCTGGTCGACAACGCCGGTTGGGACTTGTTGGTCGCGCTGGCCGATGAGGCGAACGATCACGAGCTCAAAAAGCAGTTCAAGCGGCGCCTGCACGAGGAAGAAGATCACCTGGCGCTGGTCCAGCGGGCGGTGGCGCGCTTGGCCAAGCGAGAGGTCCTGGCGGCCGACCCGTCGTCGCCGTTCGCCGGTTCCTGACGGGTTCCGGGGAGGCGCGCCGGCAATCAGACGGGGTCGCCGGGCCGCCTGCCTCAGTGAACGGTGTGTTGTTCGGCCTCGGAGGCGGGAGCGGGTGCCTTGCCGCCCGGGGTGTCCTCGGCGGCGCTGGCCCGCTTCGTCGCTCCCGGCGGCATGGCGCTCGGACGCTCCTCGGGTGGCGGCGGCTCCTCGCCGGGTGCGCGGGCGCCCAGCACCTTGCCGTCGGGATGGTGGTCCTCGAGGATGGCGTTGATCTCGCCGCCCATCAGGAACACGAACCCGCTGATGTAGAGCCAGGTCATCAGCACGATGACGCCGCCGATAGAGCCGTAGGTGACGTTGTAGCTGCCGAAATGCCCGGCGTAAAAGCTGAAGCCCCACGTCGCCGCCAGCCAGACCAGTGTGCCGAAGATCGAGCCCGGCGTGATGAACCGGAACTCCTGCACGACGTCGGGCAAGAGGTAGTACCCGAGCGCGGCACACAACATGATGACGCCGGCCGTGACCGGCCACCGCGCCCAGCTCCAGATGAAGACATACTCTTTGGCGAAGTCCATTCGCTCGGCGAGCCACAGCCCGAAATCGCCGCCCGCCACCAGCGCGGTCACCCCCAGCAGCACCAGCAACGCGCCGCCCAGGGTCATTCCGAAAGCGATCCCCTCCGTCTTCCACAAGGGGCGCGATTCCTTGACGTCGTAGGCCAGGTTCAAGGCTTTTCGAACGGCGTCGACGCCGCGCGAAGCCGAGTACAGCGTCACGATGAGGCCGATGGTCAGCAGCTTGGGACGGGGTTTGTTGATGAGGCCGCTCACGTGTTCATCGATGATCCCCATCGCTTGCGGCGGCAGGATCGCGCGCGCGCGGGCCAGCATGGTCGTCACGGACGACTTCACGCCCGGGATGTAGGCGGTCATCGTGGCCAAGAACACCAGGAACGGAAACAGCGAAAAGAAGAAGTAGTAGCTGAGGGTCGCCGCGCTGTCCGACACGTTGTCGTGCACGTACTCGCGGTAGGCCTCTTTGAGGAACTGCTTCGCCGTCAATTTGCGCTTGAAGCGCTTCTCGCGCGGTTTGTGCCGCCCCCACAGACTCATCTCGACCTCCGCCCTAGAACGTAAGGGTGCGGCTGTCAGGCACAAGCCAGCTCGGCCGGCTTCGCCCGGGGTACCATGCGCGCATGAGGTTCGCGGTCGCACTGGCGTTGCTCGCGGCGGCGGGGTGCGCGACGCCCCGCACGCTGTGCCCTGTCGAGACCACGCTGGCGCGGCACGTTTACTCGGGCGGTGGTGACGCCGAATGGTGCCGGCGCGCGGACGGCGTTCGGCAGGGGCCCGAGTCGCGCGTCTACGAAAACGGCGTCGAGTCGGTCTCGGGCCGCTACGTCGACGGTGCCCAGAGCGGCCTTTGGCGGTATCGGTTCAACGACGGCCGCAACTGGCGGGCCGAGCAGTGGGACGATGGGGCGCTGCTGGCCGTGACGATCGATCCCGCCGTCGCGCGGATGACGCCCGCGGAGCTGGCGGCCGTCGGTCCGACGACGTCGGGCGTGATCAAGCTGGCCGCGCGCGATCCGATCGCCGCCACCGCCGTGCACCCGGTCGTGGGCCACTACCCCGACGGTGCGCCCCGGTTGGCTGGGGCCTACGACGCCGAGGGGCTGCGGACCGGAATCTGGCGGTTCTGGCACCCCAACGGGCGGCTCGCGCGCGAGCTCGAATTCGCGGCCGGGGTCCGGGACCGCGGCGCGCGCGAGTGGCACGAAAACGGCGTGTTCGCCGCCGACGGCTTTTATGCGGGCGGGGTGCGCGAGGGGCGCTGGCAGTTCTGGGACGCCGCCGGCCGCCTGGTCCGCGAAATCACATATGGCGCCGGGCGGGGCGCGGGTATGCTGCCGGCAGCCCATGAAGCAGTCCGTGAGCGTACAGATCGCCGGCATGCGCTACGCGCTCAAGACCGACGAGGACGAAAGGTGGGTCAAGCAGGTCGCCGCCTTCGTGGACGAACGAATGCGCGATCTGCAGAAGCGCGGCCGCAGTCCCGACACGCAGGCCGTGGCCGTGCTGGCAGCCCTGCAGATTGCCGAGGAGCTTTTCCGCGAGCGGCGGAACGGACGAGAACTGCGGAAAACGATTCGCGAAAAGAGTCAGGTCCTGCTTGACTGTCTGACGCGCGAAGCGCGAGTATGACGCTCGACTGAATCGTTCCGGTATGCCGCCTGCCCCCGGCAATAGCTTGGACGGCGAGCGATTTCATAATCCAGTGCCGGGACCCATCACGCACAGATGGCTCCCTCGTCGCCAGCCGAAATCTTAGAAGAAAAGCGCGCACTCCGTCGCGAGATGGGGAAGAAGCGGGCGGCGCTCTCTGCCGTCGACCGCTTGGACCGCGGCGCGGCCGCCTGCGCGCGTCTCTTGGCACTGCCCGAGCTGGCCGACGTCGAGGGCCGCACGGTGGCAGGTTACGTCGCGCTGGAGGCCCACGGCGAGCTGGACCCCGCGCCGGCCCTGGAGGCCGTGGTCGGGCGGGGCGGGCGCGTGGCCTTGCCGCGGGTCAGCAGCCCCGGGGCGGCGCTGGCGTTCCACCTGGCGGGCGGGTGGGCCCTGGTTCGGGGGCGATTCGGCCTTCTCGAGCCGCCGCCCGAGGCCGCCGAGATCGCCCCCGCGGCCCTGGACCTGGTCGTCCTGCCGGGCATCGCGTTCGACGCCGCCGGGCACAGACTGGGGTTCGGGGGCGGCTTTTATGACCGGACGTTCGGCCCCGATGCGGTCGGCGTGCGGCGGCCCCCGCTCATTGGTTTGTGCTTCGACCTGCAGGTGGTGGCGCGCTGCCCGGTCGGTCCGGACGACGTGGCCGTCGACGTCGTGGTCACCGAGTCACGCGTGATGCGCCGGGAGGGTCCCCGATGATCCCGCTGGGCGCGGCCGTCGCTGTCGCGATCGTCGGGTTGGTGGTGGCTTTCTGGGCCGGGCGCACGCTGCGGCCGCCGCCGCTGCCGCACTCGGAACCGGAGAAGCAGCGTCTCATCGAAGCGGCGCGTGCCGAGGCCGAGTCGCTGAAGCGGCAGGCGGCGCTGGACGCCAAGGAGCTCGCGCAGAAAGCCCGCGCGGAGGTCGACGCGGCCCTGGCCGCGCAAAAGGCCGAGCTCGAGCGACAGGCCCGCGAGATCGGCGAGCGCGAGCGCGATCTCGAACGCCAGGACAAGCAGGCCAAGCAGCGCCTGGAAGAGGCGGCTCGTCTCGAAAAGCAGCTGGCCGCGCGCGAGCAGGCCGCCGAAGCCGCCGCGCGCGCGGCGGCCGCCCAGGTCACCGAAGCGCGGGCGCGGCTGGAGCAGATCGCCGGCCTTTCAGTGGCAGAGGCGCGCTCCCGGTTGACCGAAGAGGTCCGGGAGGAGGCGCGGCGGGCGGCCGCCGAGGACGTCAAGAAGATAGAAGAGGCGGCGCGCGCGGAGGCCGACGAAAAGGCGCGGATGGTGATCTCGGCGGCGGTTCAGCGCTACGCCGGCGAGTACGTCGCCGAGCGAACGGTGGCGACGGTCCCGCTGCCCTCCGACGACATGAAGGGGCGCATCATCGGTCGCGAGGGGCGTAACGTGCGCGCGCTGGAGGCGGCCACCGGGGTGGACCTCATCATCGACGACACGCCAGAGGCGGTCGTGATCTCCTGCTTCAATCCGGTCCGTCGCGAGATCGCGCGGCTGGCGCTGACTCGCCTCATCGCCGACGGGCGCATCCACCCGACGCGCATCGAGGAGATGGTCGAAAAGGCCACCGCCGAGATCGATCAGCAGTGCCGCGAGGCTGGCGAGCAGGCCGCCTTCGACCTGGGCCTGCCCCGGCTGCACCCGGAGCTGACCCGCCTCGTTGGCAAGCTGAAGTTTCGCTCGAGCAATGCGCAGAACCTGTTGCAGCACTCGATCGAGGTCGCGTACTTGGCCGGCGCGATGGCGGCCGAGCTGGACCTGCCGGTCAAGATCGCCCGGCGCGCCGGGCTGCTGCACGACATCGGCAAGGCCATCGAGCAGGAGGCCGAAGGGGCGCACGCGGCCGTCGGCGCGGCGACGGCGCGCCGATACGGCGAGCCACCGCGCGTCGTGCAGGCGATCGCCGCGCACCACGGCGAGGTCACGGCCACCGACGTGCTGGACCACATCGTCGACGCGGCGAACGTGCTCTCGGGCCAGCGCCCAGGCGCCCGTCGCGAGATGCTGGAGTCGTACGTCCAGCGGCTGACCGACCTCGAGCGCGTCGCGACCGGCTTCCCCGGCGTCGAACGGGCGTTCGCGATCCAAGCGGGCCGCGAGGTGCGCGTCCTGGTCGAGAACAGCCGGGTCTCCGATCAAGAGGCGCGCCTGCTGTCCCGTGACATCGCCCGCAAGGTCGAGGCCGAGCTGTCTTATCCAGGTCAGGTGCGGGTGGCCGTCATTCGCGAGACGCGCGCCACCGACTACGCCAAGTAGCCGTTTCACTTTCAGAGGCAATGACGTCAGTTAAGCGCCAGGACGCGAGGACGCCAGGAGCGGGTCAACCTGACACCGCGTGCACTCGATCGCACCGGCAACCACTCTCAAAATCTCCTGATCCAGAGTTCTGATGGCTGCTCCGAATTTTGGCGTCCCTGGCGTCCTGGCGTTTCAACCGAACGGCATTGCGTTCAGAGCGTTTCGAGGAACGCGACCAGATCCGCCTTTTCGGCGTCCGTGAGCGCGCCTCCGAAGTCGTGTCCCTGATTGCCGTTCCCGGGCAGGGCCGTGTCGAGGACGAACCCGGCGCTGCCCAGCGCGAACCTCTTCGGCCGGCGCGCCGGCGGCTCGAGCAGGGCTCGCAGCGTCGGGACCGAGCCGTCGTGCAGGTACGGCGCGGTGGCCGCCAGGCCGACCAGCGGCGCCGCGCGCACCCAGGCGGCGCCCGTGCGCGCGTTTGCGTCGGCGACGCGCGCCCGGCGGCTCGTGTCGGTGACCGTCACAATCGGCAGCCCGAACGGCCACTGGCTGCGCGGCACGTCGAAGGCCAGCCAGGGGTCGGTGCCGATTCCACCGGCCCGCCGGTCGCTTTCCGGATCCAGCTGGGCGTCGCCGTCGCCGTCGGCGTCGAACGGAAACAGGCGGCTCGACGAGTACACCAGCGGCCCGAAGTCGCGATGCCGGCTGTGGCAGCCTTCGCAGAACGCCAACTCCTCCGCCGGCGCGCGTCCAATCGGAAGCGCCGCAACCCGCACGAGGTCGCCCGCCGTGGCTGCCACTTTCAGCGCGGCGCTCGCCGTCCGCCACGCCGGCAGCGCGGGGTGCGCCAGGTGGCAGTGCGAGCAGCGCCCGAGCGGCGGCGGGTGATCGGCCAGCTGGACGACGTTCTCCAGCGGCGACGCCGCGTGGCAGTCGGCACACCGCACCGCCAGCCGGGCACCGGGCGGTCGGGTCGGATCGATGGGCGCGGCGACCGGCCCGTCGAGGTTGACCGTGGCCGGCGATCGGGGCGGCACCTTCAGGATCTGCCGATTCGCGATCACCCCGACCACCCGCTCGGTGAACAGCGCCCGCCCGCGGGCCGCTGCCGCCGCGTCGACGCGCGGCCGCGCGAACGGCACCGCCAGCATCGCCCGCACCGACGCGGCGGCGTAAAGCGCCGGCACCTGCTCGAGCGCGCGCGACGAGAGCCCGGCGTGTCCCGTGATCGCGTCCGCCCACAGCAGCCCGGGGAAGGAATCCTGCTGCAGCCCCAGCGTTCCCAAGTTGCGCAGGTCGAACAGCAACGCGCGCCGCGCCGTCTCCCGATCATCCACCGGCAACCCCAACGCCGACGCCAGGCCGGACGGGGGCTGCCCGCCTCGCCCGACCGCTCGCACCAGCCAGGGCGCGTCGGCCGCTTCAGAGCCGGACCAGTTCTCGAGCGCCATCCCCGGCGCCGCCAAGATCGTCGGCACGCTGATCGGGTTCACCAGCCCGCGCGTCCGCTGGCGCACGCGGTCCGTGCCGGCATATCGCGCCGAGTGGATGCCGGAGATCGTGATGTCCAGGCCGAACTCGCCGGTCAGGTCCTGCCGCCCCGGCCCGGCCAGCAGCAGCCGCGCCCGCACGGTGTGCCCCGGGGGAAAGCCGCGCGCCCGGCGATCGGCGCCGGCCTGGGTGTTGCCGTCGTCCAGCACGGCGGCCGTCGCCAGCAGCAGCCCGTAGTCGAACCGGGTGCCCGGCAACCCGAGCACGATCGTGCCGTCCACCGGGTTCGCCTCGCCGTGGCACACCCAGCAGGTCATCCCAATCTGGCCGCTCGGCTTGCCGTCCGGTGCCAGCGGTTCGCGCAGGCCCAGGATGCCGGTCGAGACCGAGACCCGGCCCACCGTACCGCGCGGGTCGTCGGGTGTGCGCGTGAGGCCGAACAGCTCTGGGTTGGCGAGCACCCCCCCTTTGGCGTGGACGTGGCGGGTCACCGTGGTGTCCGGCCGGCCGTCGCCGTCCAGATCGACGGGCTCCGCTTCCAGGTCGATGTCGACGTCGCGCGTCCAGGCAATGCCGACCAGCCGCGTCCAGTAATCCGCATTGGTGTTGACGAGCGGTGCGGTCGGGTCGCCGGGCCGCGTCCGTTCGAACGGGCCGACATCCTCGATGGCGCGCTGGCGGTCGCGGGCGACCGCGTCAGCCAGATCGGCCCCGCGCGCCCAGGTCCACGGATCGACGACGTCGGCCAACAGCGCCTCGGGCCCGGCCGGAAGGACGGGGGCAGGGGCGGGCGCGCGGTGGCACCCGCCGGCGACCGTGACCGCCGCCAGCACAGCGAGCGCCCCTTCGATGATGCTATTGTCCCGGCCTCGCATGCGGATCGCGAACATCGAGCTTAACCCTGGCGCGCTGCTGGCGCCGATGGAGGCAGTCACCGATCTGCCGTTCCGGACCGTCTGTGAGGAGCTGGGTGCCGCGCTGACGTTCACCGAGTTCCTCTCGGCCGAGGCGCTGACGCGCGGCGCGGCCAAGGCCCTCGGCCGCATGTGGCCAAGCTTGGAGGGCCGCAAGTTCGCGGTGCAGATCTTCGGCCGCGAGCCGGAGGCGCTGGCCCGCGCCGCCGAGATGGCCGCCGACGTGGGCGCCACCATCGTCGACATCAACATGGGCTGCCCCGCCAAGAAGGTCACGGCCGGAATGTGCGGCTCGGCCTTGATGCGCGAGCCGGCCCTGGCGGCCGAGCTGGTCGCCGCCGTCCGCCGCGTGCTGCCCGCGCAGATCCCCGTGACGGTCAAGCACCGGGCCGGCTGGGACGACAGCAGCCTCAACGCCGCCGAGTTCGCGCAGCGCCTGGTCGACGTGGGGGCCGCCATGATCACCGTCCACGGCCGCACCCGCGCCCAGGGCTTCTCGGGCGTCGCCCGGATGGAGCCGATCGCCGCCGTGCGCGCCGCGCTGCCGGCGCACATCCCGGTCGTCGGAAACGGCGACGTGAAGGATCTGGACGCCTACCGCCGCATGAAGGCCGAGACCGGCTGCGACGCGGTCATGATCGGGCGCGGCGCGATGGGGAACCCCTGGTTCTTCCATTCGCTGGCCGCGCTGGAGAAGGGCGCCGTCGACCCCGGACCGCCGACGCTGGCAGAACGTCGCCGCGTGTGGCGGCGGCATGCGGCGCTGGTCGTCGAGCACAGCCCGCCCAAGATGCGCCTTCACGAGCTGCGCAAGACGCTGGCCTGGTACTCGCGCGGTCTCTACGGCGGCTCTTCGCTGCGGCAGCGCGGCTTTTCGACCAACGATCCGGCGGCGCTGATCGAGATCGGCGAGACCTTCTTCGCCGACCTCGAGGCCGCCGAGGCCGCCGGCACGCTGCGCGTCGCCGTGGCGCCTGCCGACCCCGTGAAAAAGTCCATGGCGCGTCACAACCGCCGCGGCGGCTCCCACGCCGAGGCGGAAGAGACCGCCTCGGCATGAATCGCGCGCTGGTCGCGGCCCTGGTATTGACCGGGGTGCTGGGATCCGCCTGTGAAGACGGCTCGCACGGCGACATCGCCGACGAGATCAACATCCTGGTCCGCCGCAACGATCAGCTGGTCCCACCCGCGATGGACCGGCTGGTCGGCTTCAAACGCGCCGCGATTCCCCAGATCGAGACAGCGCTGCACACCGCCGCGCCGGCGGGCCGGCTGCACCTCGTCGCCGCCATGGACCGCATCGGCGACGGCGCGGCGGCACCGATTCTCCGCCACGCCGCGCTGTTCGACGTCGCCCCCGAGGTGCGCGCGGCTGCCGAGGCCGTGCTGTCGCGCTGGGCTGCCGGCGGCTCCGACTCGGGCCGCGCCGCGCTTGCCGGCGCCGCACTGGCAGCCGTGGCGCGCCGCCGCGCGGCAGGCGAGGGCCCCCTGCTCTACGGGGACGGCGGTCTGCCCGGCGTCCCGTCCACCGTGGGCGCCCCCGATCCGGTCGGTGCGACCGGCGGCCGCTGACGCACCAGAGCGGGTGATTACCCGTGGTTCCAAAGACTTGGATCGCGCTATTGGACTGGCCATCGGTGTGGGTTTCGGTGTAACCACGTACCTAATCCTGACGGCCTCTCCTGCTGTCGAGCGGGCTGAGGGCGGCGCCCCACTCCAACCTCCGGGAGTCTATGATGTTTCACTCTCGCCTAATTGCGGTGTTTGCCTTGTCTGCGCTCGGCGCAGTTTCGTCCAGCTGCTCGGCCCCGACCCGCGGTAACCCGACCGGCGCAACCGGTGGCAGCGGCCCCACCCCGACGGGTGGCAGCGGCAACTCCACGGGGCCCGGCACCGGCGGGAACGGCGCCAACCCCGGCACCGGGGGCGGTGAAATGATCATTTCCGGTGACGGGGGAAGCCAGGGGCAGGGGGGCGCCGGCATGGCAGGGAACGGCGGGGGCAACGCCCCCGGAACCGGCGGGGGCAAGGCGGCGTGCGGCGCGTCTGCCGCGGACCCGCTGCCGTACACCGGTGGCTACGTCGCCGATGCGGCAAATCATTCGAAGGCCATGATGGTCGCGTCGCAGATGTCGACGACCGAAATGGCTCAGCAGATGAGCGGCCTGCAGCAGAACGGCACCGCCAATTTCAACGTCTTCCGCCAGGAAGACAACATGAACCGCGGGATTCGCGGCTGGACCTTCCGCGACGGCCCGCGCGGTGTGAACCTGAACGCCACCGGCGACGGCAAGAAAGACTATTCGACAGCCTTCCCGGTCGCCATCGCCCGCGGCGCGGCGTTCGACCTCGAGCTCGAGTACAAGATCGGCGAGGCCATCGGCGACGAATCGCTGGCTTCCGGGAACACGATGATGCTGGCGCCGACGGTGAACATCCTGCGCCATCCGGCCTGGGGCCGTTCTCAGGAGACTTACGGCGAGGACAGCTTCATGCTGGGCCGGCTCGGCAGCGCGTTCGTGGCCGGATTCCAGCAGTACACGGCGGCCTGCGTGAAGCACTACGCGGCGAACGACGTCGAAAACGGACGCGGCACCGCCAACGCGATCATCGACGATCAGACCCTGCACGAGAAGTTCGGCCGTCACTTCGAGATGATCACGATGGAGGGCGGGGCGGCATCGGTCATGGCGGCCTACAACTCCGTCAACGGCGTTCACTCGACGCAGAGCAAAGTGCTTCTGACCGACATGCTGCGCACCACCTTCGGGTTCCAGGGCTTCGTCCTGACCGACTGGTGGGCCATGGACGGCAGCGGGGCGCCGATGTGTTGTAACCCCGGCAGCAGCGCGGACTCGCTCACCAAGGCGGCGGTGAACGCCGGCCTGGACATGGAGCTGCCCTGGCGATTCAACTTCCTCGAGCTGCCCAGCCTGGTCACTGCGGGGGGGGTGCAGGGCCAGCAGTTGGTCACGGCCACGGCGCGAATCCTCGAACAGAAGTACCGGTTCAAGGCCGATCAGATGAACGGCTACGGATTGAAGGCGCCGTACAGCATGATGGACGGCAACACCTCCATCCAGAACAACAACCAGAGCGACCCGGCCCTCATGATGAGCCACATTCAACTGGCGGAGGTGGCCGCGGAAGAGGGGATGGTGCTGTTGAAGAACGACGCCGCCACGCTGCCGCTTTCCCGCTCGACCGTGAAGAAAATCGCCGTCATCGGTGCCACCGTTTCGTTTTCGATCGAGTCGACGCAAAGCCCCGACTGCAGCGGCAACGGCGGAAACACGAACTGCAGCATCAGCTTCCCGACCAACGTTCGCACCGGCGACGTGGGATCGAGCCGGGTCTTTTCCGATCCGGGCAAGGGGGTCGCGCCGACCGCCGGCATCGCGGCGGCGGCGGGCAGCGGGATCAGCGTCAAGTCGTACAGCTCGGCGTCGGCGGCGATGGCCGACGGGTTCGACGTGGCTGTGGTGGTGGCGGGCTTGACCCCGGGCGACGAGGGCGAGGAGTACACGGGCGCCGGCGACCGCACCACGGGCGGCATCAAGGTCAACACCCACAGCGTGGTCCTGGGGCTGGATCCCAAGGTGGCCCCGGGAACTCAGGACAATTTGATCAGCCAGGTCGCTGCTCTCGGCAAGCCGACGGTCGTGGTCCTGGAAGCAGGTGGGATCGTCGACGTGACCAAGTGGTACTCCAGCGTGAAGGCGGTCGTCATGGCCTGGTACCCGGGCATGGTGGGTGGAACCGCGCTGGGCAAGCTGCTGTTTGGCGACGTCAACTTCTCGGGCAAGCTGCCGGTCACCTGGGACACCAAGCTCAGTGACTGGCCGACGTTCTCGAACAACGACGGCAGCGCGACGATGGACTACTGGGTCGGTTACCAGCACTTCGATCACGCCGGCATCGCGTTGAACCCCAGCCAGGGGTCGTTCCCCTTCGGCTACGGCCTGTCGTACACGACCTTCAGCTACGAAAACCTGCAGGTGCCGTGCTCGACGGTGAAACCCAACGGCGAGGTCGACGTCACGATCGACGTCCGGAATCAGAGCCCCGTGGCGGGGACCGAGACGGTGTTCCTGTTCGCGCAGTTTCCGGGCAGCACGGTCGCCAATCGGGCCGGGGCCAGCTACAAGGAGCTGAAGGGCTTTTACCGCGTCTCGTTGATGCCCAAGGGGATGACGGGCGACAGCAAGCGGATCACGATCCCCTTGCGTGTCAAAGACCTCAAGTACTGGAACACCACGCAGTCAAATTGGGCGATCGAACCAGGCATGGTGAAGGTGGTCGTCGCCCCCAACGCGGCCGCGGCGCCGTGCACCGGCGGCAGCGGCGTCGGTTGCGCGTTGTCCGATACCTTCATGGTGGCCCAATAAATCGAGACGCCGACGAATGAACCAGCTCCGACCGAGGATCTCCACCCGCAGCAGCATCACCTGGACCGCCACCATCGCCGCGGTCGCCTGCCTGGCCTGGGCCGGGCGGGCGCGCGCCGCCGATGACGACCCGTTCGCGGAGGACAATAATCCCGGCGCGGCGCCGTCGGCCGTTCCTTCGAAATCGAAAGTGGCACCGGCGCCGGCGGCCTCGCCATCGCAGTCGGCCGCTGCGATCTCGCCGGGGATCGTCGAACAACTTCCCGCGTCGGCCTATCCCGAGCCCTACACCCGCGGCCTTTACGGCAGCGCGCTCTGGTTGGACATGCAGGGGCTGCAGTGGCCCTACATGCCGAAGAGCGGGGTCGGCATTTCTGGATACGGATGGATCGACGGAAACTACCGCCTGATCCGCAGCGGTAATCCGAGCATTCAGCCGAAGTACCACGAGCTGCTCGACCAGGGGCGGTTCGTGTTGCGCGTCACCCCGACCTACACCGACGGTTCGTGGTTCGTGCAGGCCCAGGCCGAGATCGTGGCCAACACGAACCAGCAGGACGTGCAGCCGGCTCCCACGGTCGTCGGTGCCGATGACGTGTGGGTCCGAACCGGCACTCTTCAGTCGTGGGACGTGACGGTGGGCCGGTTCCAGGCCTTCGACGTCTACCCGCTGGGAATGGGCCTCGATCTCAACACCTACGAACGGCTGGGTGCCTACGACCCGGTGGGCAACACGCCTGGAAACATCGGCACGGTGGCCTCGCTCTACGCGGGGGACTACATGTTCTACCGACCGTCTGGGGCAAAGGTGGGGGACGCCGCCCTGCACGTCTATCCATTGCCCTTCCTGCGGGGCGAAGCCCTGGCTCAGTTCGGGAACAACGGCTCGCAAAACTTCCTGGGCGGTCGTCCGGCCATCATCTTCGATGTCGGCTGGTTGAAGCTCAGAGGCGCGTTCGAGTACCTGCACAAGTGGGCCCGCGATCCAGATCCGCAGCAAACGCAGACGGAGACGGATAAAGGCGTGGCCGGCTCCGTACAGCTCGTCTTCGCTCCCTATATCGAGGCGGGCGCCAACTTCGGCTATGCAGAGTTCTCTCTGGCCGATGCCGCCAACAAGAACGGAAATCTCGGGAGTTCGGGCGTCCGAACCAGCTACGGGGGCTTTTTGGACGTGTCGCCCGCCCCGGCGGTCCTGCCAAACCTGCTCATCGGCCTGGGCGGAAACTACGCGATTCAACACAACTTGCTTGCGCAGCCAGAGCGTTCCACGAACCTGCAGCTGTTCTTGGCGGTGCAGTACCTGTTTTACCGGCAGCTCTACTTCAAAGTCGTCGGCGGCTACGCGAAGTCGCACTTCGAGAATCAGCACACCGCCGCGCCGTACGACGACGACATGGTCAGCGTCCGAGTCCGTCTCCAGTACCTGTTCTGATCCGCGGTGCGCGTTACAGCCGTGCCCGCCGCGCGTTTCGGGAGTGCCAAGAAAAACCTACATGGCGCACAAAGAAACACAACGAATTACAATTCGATGACATTTGCGGCTCTAACATGCCCTCATGTCGATTTCGGGTGTGGTGCTCGGGACTTACCTGAGCGTCCTTCTGGTCCTGGCTCTCTACGGTTTTCACCGCTCGTCGCTGGTCTGGCTCTACTACCGTAACCGGCAGAACCGCCCTCGGCCGGCGGGTCGCTTCTCGGAGCTGCCGGCGGTCACCGTGCAGCTGCCGCTGTTCAACGAGATGTACGTCGTCGAGCGGTTGCTGGACGCGGTCGCGACGATTCGTTATCCGCGCGACCGCTTCCAGGTGCAGGTGCTGGACGACAGCACCGACGAGACGCAGGAGATCTGCCGGCGCAAGATCGCCGAGCTGGCCCGCAAGTTCCCGGAGCTGGAGATCGAATACATCCACCGGGTCGACCGCACCGGCTTCAAGGCCGGCGCGCTGCAGAATGGGCTGCGCACCGCCAAGGGCGAGTTCATCCTGATCTTCGACGCGGACTTCCTGCCGCTGCCCGACATTCTCGAGCGGTCGATCGAGCACTTCACCGACCCGCGCGTGGCCGTCGTCCAGTGCCGCTGGGAGCACGTCAACCGCGACTTCTCGGCGCTGACCGAGGTGCAGGCGTTGATGCTGGACGGCCACTTCATCATGGAGCACGCCGGCCGCAACTGGTCCGGCCGGTTCTTCAACTTCAACGGCACGGCCGGCCTGTGGCGGCGCGCCGCCATCACCGACGCGGGCGACTGGCAGCACGACACGTTGACCGAGGATATGGACCTCTCCTACCGCGCCCAGCTGCGCGGCTGGAAGTTCGTCTACCTGCCCGAGATCGCCGCGCCCGCCGAGCTGCCAGTCGAGATGTCGGCCTTCAAGGCGCAGCAGTTCCGCTGGGCCAAGGGCTCCGTCCAGGTCGCGAAGAAGCTGCTGCCGACCATCCTTCGGTCGAACGTCGGGTTCGCGCAGAAGTCGGAGGCGGTGTTCCACCTCACCAACAACCTCGCGTACCCGCTGCTGCTCTTGCTGTCGATCCTGCTGCTGCCGAACCTGGCGCTGCGGTCACACCACGGCTGGCGCGAGGTCCTGATGATCGACCTGCCGCTGTTCTTCGGGACCACGCTGTCGGTCGCATCGTTCTACATGGCCTCGCAGCGCGAGATCGCCCTGCTGCGGGATCCGGACCACGCGCCCCGCTTCTCGTGGTCGGCGTTGAAGCGGCTGCCGCTCACGATGGCCATCGGCATCGGCCTTTGCGTGAACCAGAGCCGCGCGGTGTTCGAGGCGCTGGCCGGACGCGAGACCGAGTTCGTGCGCACGCCCAAGCACGGCATCCGCGGCAAGCTCGAGAACTGGTCGGGAAAGAAGTACCGCGCCGCCAAGTCGCTGACCCCGTTCATCGAGCTGGGCCTGGCCGCGTACTTCGTGGTCGCCATCGCCGTGGCGCTGCAGCACCGACACTACGTCTCGGTGCCGTTCCTGCTGCTCTTCCTGTGGGGCTTCGGCTACGTCGGCTGGGGCTCGGTGTGGCAGGGCAGCCTCGGCGCCTCGCTCCGCGCCCGCCTGGGCCTCCGCCGCCGCGGCACCGCCATCATCCCCCCGCCGGCCTACGTCGTCCCGTCCGCGTCCGTTCCGGCCGACGTCATCCCGGCCCAGCCGTCCGCGAAACTCCCCAGCGCGCTCGAGGCGTAGCCGTCGCCTGACGGGGGGCGCGTTCACGCCGCCCCCCCGAGGCCCGCGCTTAAAGGGCCTTCTTGATGAGGTCTTCGATCTTCGCGCGGGGAACGGCGCCGACGACCTGGCCAGCGACTTTGCCCTCTTTGAACACGAGCAGCGTCGGGATGCTCCGGATGTCGTACTGGGTCGCGACTTCGGGGTTCGAATCGATGTCGCACTTACCCACGCGCACCTTGCCGTCGTACTCCTTGGCCAGGGCCTCGACGTGCGGCGCGATGGCGCGGCACGGCGAGCACCAGACGGCCCAAAAATCCACCAGCACCGGGAGCTTCGACCCCAGGATCTCGGTCTGAAAGTTGGAGTCGGTCACCTCGACGATGTTCTCGCTTGCCATGCGCATGGCTTAGCACGGCCGCGAGACGGGTCCAAGCCTAGGCGAGGCCGAGCGCGAGGCGTGGTAAATCTAAGGTGTGCCGACCTTGACTTGGGTGGACATCGGGGTCTACGCGCTGGCGGCGACGATCTACGTCGGTTACCTGCTGGGCCACTCGATCCGCCTCGGACCGACGCCCCCGAACGGGGACACGCCCGAGCCGTTGCGCTCGCCGTTCGTGGCCCGCGCGCTGCTGGCCGTCGCTGTATCGATGCACTTCGCCGAGATCGGGTACCGGTGCATCCGCGGCATCAACCCCATCTCCTCGACGCCCGAGGCGATCTCGCTGGTGGCGTTTCTGATCGCCGCCAGCTACCTCGTCGCCTCGTTTCGCACGAACCTCGCCGCCGCGGGTGCGTTCGCCGTCCCCGCCGCGCTGGCGGCGCTGGTGATGGCCCGGGTGGTGCCTGCCGAGGCAGACGCGCCACGCATGGGCTCGCTGGGGCGCGTCCACATCCTGCTGGCGGTGGTCGGGGTGGCGGTCTTCGCCCTGGCCGCCGTGCTGGCGCTGCTGTACCTGTTCGAGGACCGGCAGCTCAAACGCAAGCGCTTCGACCGTGTGGTCGGCCGGGGGACGCCGCTCGACACGCTCGATCGACTGGCGTTGCGCTGCGTGTCGGTTGGCTTTCCCATCTTCACGATCGCCATCGTGACTGGCGCCATCTGGGTCGCGCGCCTGGGCCTCTTGCGGCAGGCGTTCGCGCTGCGACCGGAGTACGCGCTGGCGGTCGTCACCTGGGCGGCGTTCGGCGTGCTGCTGATCGCGCGGCTCGGCGCCGGCTGGGGCGGCCGGCGGGCGGCCTGGCTGACGTTGGGCGGCTTCGGCGGCGCGATGCTGGTCATGGCGGCTTACTTCCTGCGGCACGCGGCCTGAGATGGCCGGACCGGGTATCGATCTGCTGGTCTTGGGCGTGTCCCACCGGACAGCCCCCGTCGCCGTTCGCGAGCGGTTGGCCATCGTCCCCGACGCGGTCGAGAAGGTGCTGACCGAGCTGACCGGACTGCCGGCGGTACGCGAGGCGACACTGCTGTCGACCTGCAACCGCGTCGAGATCTACGCCGCCGTCAGTGACGTCGACGGCGCTGTCCGCGCGCTCGGCGAGGCGCTGGCGCGGCGAGCGGGCGTGCCGGCGCTGGAGCTGGCGTCCCACCTTTACGAGTGGCGCGAGGCGGAGGCCGTGCACCACCTCTTCCGGGTCGCCTCCAGCCTGGACTCGCTGGTGATCGGCGAGCCGCAGATCCTCGGTCAGGTGAAGCAGGCGCACGATGCCGCCGTCCAGCACGGGACGGCGGGAGCGACGCTGAACGCCTGTTTTCAGCGTGCCTTTCGGGTGGCGCGGCGCGTGCGGCGAGAGACCGCCATTGCCCGCAACCCGGTCTCGGTCAGCTCGGTCGCCATCGAGCTGGCCCGTCAGGTGTTCGGGGACTTCGGCGGGCGGCACGTGCTGGTCGTCGGCGCCGGCAAGATGTCGGAGCTGGCGGCCAAGACGTTGCGCACGCACGGCGCGACGCTGACGGTGGTCAACCGGACGCGCAGCCGCGCGGACGAGCTGGCGTCCCGGTTCGGAGCGGGCGCGCGCGACTGGAGCGACCTGCCGGCGGCGCTCATCGAGGCCGACATCGTCATCGCGTCGACGGGCGCCCAGCGCCCGGTGTTGACGTTGCCGATCGTCAAAAAGGCGCAGCGGGCGCGGCGCGGCCGCCCGTTGTTCATGCTCGACATCGCCGTCCCGCGCGACGTCGAGCCCGAGGTGGCCAGCCTCAACGGCATCTACCTGGCCGACATCGATGACCTGCAGAAGGTCGCCGCCGAGCATCGCGAGGGACGCCAGAGCGAGGCCGCCGAGGCCGAGGCCATGGTCCGGCAAGAGCTGGATCGGTTCCTGAAAGCCTGGCGGGGACGCCAACTGGCGCCGACCGTGACAGCCTTGCGCGCGCACGTGCTGGGCGTTGCGCAGGCCGAGGCGCAGCGGGTCGCCTCCGCGATGCCGAGCCTTGGTGACCGGGAACGGCGCGCGCTGGCCGACCTGGCCGACAGCATCGCCAAGAAACTGCTTCACACGCCGCAAATGGCTTTGCGCCAGGACGACGGCGAGGACGCGATCTCGCTGGTGACCGCGGTCCAGCGGCTGTTCGCGCTGGAGGTGGCCGCCCCCGCGCCCCTGGAGGCCGAACCCGAATCCAGCGCGCCCAAGCCCGACATCCTCGGCGACAAAAAGGCGGCCGGCCAATGACGGGCACAATGACGGGCACCGTCGTCCTGGGCACGCGCGGCAGCGCGCTGGCGCTGTGGCAAGCGCGCGAGGTGGCGCGGCAGCTGCGCGCGGCCCACCCGGGCCTCGACGTGCGCGAGCAGATCATCGTCACCACCGGCGACCGCGGCCAGTCGGCGCCGCAGGCGACGCTGCTGGAAGGGAAGGGGGCCTGGGTCGTCGAGATCGAAGCCGCCCTGCGTGCCGGCACCATCGATCTGGCGGTCCACAGCCTGAAGGATGTTCCGGCCGAGCTGGCCGAAGGTCTGGCGCTGGTGGCAATTCCCGCGCGCGCCGACCCGCGCGACGCGCTGGTGAGCCGGTCGGGCGCCGGCATCGACGCCTTGGCGCCCGGCAGTCGGGTCGGCACCTCCAGCCTGCGGCGGGTCTGCCAGCTGCGGGCGGCGCGGCGCGATCTGCAGATCGAGATCCTGCGCGGCAACGTCGACACGCGCCTGCGCAAGGTCAGCGAGGGGGTGGTCGACGCGGCGGTGCTGGCTTGCGCGGGCCTCGATCGGCTCGGCTTGTCGGCGCGCATCGCCGAGCGCATCCCGGTGGCGCGCATGCTGCCCGCGATCGGGCAGGGGGCGCTGGCGATCGAGGCGCGCCGGGACGACGCCCGCGTGGTGGCGCTTTGTCGCGTGCTGGCCGACGCGAGCGCCGAGGCGACGGTCGCGGCAGAGCGCGCACTCCTGGCGGGGCTCGGTGTCGGCTGCCGGACGCCGGTCGCCGGCCACGCCACGCGGCAGGGCGATCGCCTGACCATCTCCGGGCTGGTGGGACGCCCGGATGCCACCGAGATCCTGACTGAGACGGTGACCGGATCCGTGACCCAGGGGCCGTCTTTGGGCAGTGAGCTCGCGCGCCGGCTGCTGGCGGCGGGCGCCGGCCGAATCCTGGCCGAGCTGGAAAGTCGACCAGCCTAAGTGGCTGATTTTGTTGAGTCGCAGTCGGGGTTGCTTGACCGGGCCGGCGAGCGGAGCTATCTGCAACGGCTCACGATGACGGGTCTTTCCACGCGCAACCCCGGGCCGGATCGTCCGATGAGCCCTTGGGTGAGTGCGAGCGCAGACCTCGAAACTCGGCTGGTGACGCCCGCCGACGGACGCTTTCCGGCCGCGCTGCGCGCCGTCCGCCCCGCCGTGAAAATGCTGTGGTTCCGCGGTGACCTGCCGCGCAAAGGCGAGCCAGCCGTCGCCATCGTCGGAGCCCGTGCCGCCAGTCTGCCCGCCTGCCGCCTGGCCGCCGAGCTGGCTGGCGTGGCGGCCCGGGCAGGGTTCGCGGTCGTTTCGGGCGGCGCGCTGGGAATCGACGGAGCGGCTCACGCCGGCGCACTGGACGCGGGTGGCCGGACCTTCGCGGTGCTCGGCTGCGGTGTCGACGTCGTCTATCCGGATCGCCACGCGGCCCTGTTTCAGCAGATCGCCCGCGGGGGCGGCCTTTTGTCGGACTTTCCCCCCGGGACCGAGGCGCACCGGCGGCACTTTCCCTCTCGCAATCGCCTGGTCGCGGCGCTCGCCCGCGCCGTGCTGGTGGTGCAGGCCCGGCAGCTGTCCGGCGCGCTCATCACGGCGCGGCTCGCCACCCGCATGAACCGGCCGCTTTACGCTGTTGCTGGCAGCGCCGGCACGGATGCGCTCATCGCGGCCGGCAAAGCTCAAGCGCTCCGAGATGCCGCCGATTGGTTCGCGGTGCTGACTGAGCAGCCTCGGCCGCTTCACGTCCCACCGCAGGAGCTGGCGGCGGTCATCGCCGCCGTACGAGGCGGCGCCGCGGCGCCCCAGGTTGCGCTTCAGTTGGCGCTGCCGCTGCCGGTCGCGCTGGCACTTTTGTCCGAGGCCGAGCTTGCGGGATGGATCCTAAGGGGGCCGGGCGGCGTCTACACGTCTACAGAGGTTACCCTTGCCAGTTAAGAAGAAGGCTGACGCAACCGCTGCGGCGTCCGAGACGCCCGCCAAGCCCGTGACGAAGGCGCCCGCGACCAAGCCCAAGCGCCGTCCGGCTGCGGCCAAGCCCAAAACGATGAAGAAGGCCTCGGGCCCCGACCTCGAGCTGGTCGAGCCGGTCGAGGACGGCGGCGAGGAAGCCGACGCAGCCCCCGCCAAGAAGACGCGCGCCCGGACGGGGCGCAGCGGAGCCCTGGTGATCGTCGAGTCGCCCGCCAAGGCCAAGACAATCAAGAAGTACCTGGGTGCCGGGTACGTCGTGAAGGCGTCCGTCGGGCATGTGAAGGATCTCCCCAAGAAGAAGATGGGGATCGACATCGAAAAGGGCTTTCAGCCCGAGTACGTCGTCATCGACGGCAAGAAGAAGGTGCTGGCCGAAATCAAAGAGGCGGCCAAGCGCGCCGAGAAAGTGTTCCTGGCGCCGGACCCCGATCGCGAGGGAGAAGCCATCGCCTGGCACATCGCCGAAGAAGTGCGCGACTCGAACCCGACATCCAGCGCGTCCAGTTCCACGAGATCACGAAGAAGGGCATTCGAGAGCGGTCGGCAGCCGCTGGAGCTGGACGACAAGAAGTTCGAGTCGCAGCAGGCGCGCCGCGTCCTGGACCGATTGGTCGGGTACCAGATCTCCCCGTGCTGTGGACCAAGGTGGCGCGGGCTGTCCGCGGGACGCGTGCAGTCGGTCGCCGTCCGGCTGATGGTCGAGCGCGAGCGAGAGATCTAGGTCTTCGTGCCGCAGGAGTACTGGACCGTCGAGGCGCTGGTCGAAGGGGCCGCGCCGCCGCCGTTCACGGCCAAGTTCTCGAAGCTGGACGGCAAGCGCGCCGAGCTGACCAACGAGGGGCCGCCCGCGAGGTCGTCGACATCATCGCCAGCACGCCGCTGGTGGTCGCCGGCGTCGAGCTAAAGAGCGCCGCAAGAATGCGCCGCCGCCGTTCATCACGTCGAAGCTGCAGCAGGACGCGTCCAGCAAGCTGCGGTTCTCGCCCAAGCGGACCATGGGCCTGGCGCAGGGCCTCTACGAGGGCGTAGAGTCGGCGACGGCGGCCCGGTCGGTCTCATCACGTACATGCGTACCGATTCGACGCGTCTTTCCGACGACGCGGTGAGCGACGCCCGGGCGTTCTCCACGCACGGTAAGGTGCCATCTTTCCCCGGCCGAACACTCGTCTACAAGTCCAAGAAGAACGCCCAGGACGCCCACGAGGCCATCCGGCCCACGTCGATGGTGTACGACCCCGAGACCGTGCGCCGGGCCTGGGCCGGCGGCA
>CAVTSM010000007.1:0-31371 GCA_963737345.1 uncultured Pseudomonadota bacterium
AGGCCGCGTCGCAGAAAACTGATGAGTCTCACGCACGGGAAGCCGGGTTTCGCCTGGCTTCCCGTTTGCTTTTGACCCAGCGCATGACGAAGCGGTGGCTCATGTTGGCTGTGGTGCTGGGGGTCGGCGCCTGTTCGTCGTCCAAACTCGACGGCGGGGACGGGACGGCGAGCGCCGGGTCGAAAGTCACCGAGTGTCGCTGGCCGGATGCCCTGAACGGCGCCAATGGTCGCACGGCCTGCGCACCGATGAGGGCGTTGGTTTCGTGTCGTGACCCGCGTGGCGAGGGATGCGGATGCACGACAGACGGGGGCACGACGTGCGACTGCTCGGCGCTGGTGGGAGGCGGCCCGTGGACCTGCACCTCGACCTGCGCGGCCAACCAGTACGTCGTCGCTTGCGGCGGCGTGGGCCCCGGCGCCGTGCCCGAGCCGCCGGCGGGCTGCGTGTTCTCGAGCGCCGTGCCGGCGGGCATCGCCTACTACTGCTGCCCGTGTCAGTGACCTTCGGATTCCGCTTGCGGCCATAGCCAGGCGGCGCCGCGGACGCCGCTGGCGTCACCATGGGCGGCGGGCACGATTCGGGTGCTCAGGTCCTTCGCTACCGTGTAGCGCTCGAGGAGCGGCGGCACGTTCGCGAACAGGCGGGCGTTGTTCGATACGCCACCGCCCAGCACGATCGCGCGCGGGTCCACCATGTTGATGACCGACGCCAGCGCTCTCGCCAGACGATCCTCGTACGCGGCGAACGCCTCTTCGGCGATTCGGTCACCGGAATCGGCTCGGCGCGCGATGTCGGCGCCCCGCAGCGGCTCGCCGCCCGCGTGCCGGTACGCGCCTTCCAGGCCGCGCCCCGAAATGAAGGATTCGATACACCCGGCGTGTCCGCAGGGGCACTCGTAGGGCGAATGTTCATCCGGCCGCAGAAAGGGCAGGGTGGTGTGGCTCCACTCGGTCGCCGAGCCGTTCTCGCCGGTCAGGACGCGGCCGTCGACGACCAGCCCGCCGCCCACGCCGGTGCCCAGCGTGGCCCCGAAGACGACGTCCGGCCGGCCGCGGTCGAGCCCGGGCAGCGGCGCGCCGGCGCCGTCGGTCGCCTCGGAGAGCACGAAACACTTGGCGTCGTTCGCGACCCGAACGGGGCGGCCCACGGCGGCCGTCAGATCGCGATCCAGTGCGCGGCCATTCAGGTAGGTGAGGTTCGAGTTGCGGATGAGGCCGCTGCCCGGCTGCAGGAATCCGGGGGTGCCGATGCCGACGGTGCCCGCCGCCCCGGCCTCCTGGTCCAGACGGGCGACGACCTCGGCGACGGCTTGCAGCAACGCCGGGTAAGCGGGCGGCGTCGCGACCCGCAGCCGCGCCGCTTCGCGCCCGTCGTGGCGCAGCGCGACCGCTTCGAGCTTCGTGCCCCCGAGATCGATGCCGATCCGCATGTCCTGCATGTCCTGCATGTCCTGGACGATCGCACCTGACCGGGGCGCCTGTAAATGGAACCGCGACGGCCTTGCGCACCGGCGCGTCGGAGGGCCAAAATGAGACGCACTTGAGCCGGCTTCGCCTGACTTTCATTTGCGCTGCTCTGGTGGTGGCCGCGATCCTCGCGCCCGGGTCCGCACGCGCGCAGAGTTGCATGACCCTGCGTTACGTGTTCCAGCCGGATTGCTACCGGCCGGACGCCGGCTCGGCCTGCGTGCAGTCGCCGATGCACATGGAGCTGGGGCCGCAGATCGCGGTGTGGCTTCAGGATGCGAACGGCGCCTTCGGGTACGTCTCGGCCAACGACGGCAGCCGCAAGGACGGAACGCTGATGGTCACGAACGCGGTCGCGCGCCGCGGGATCGGCAACCGGCCCGGGCGCTGGGACTTCCTTTCCGGCCCTCTGTTTCCGTATGGCAGGCGAGTCATGGCGCTGCCGATTTGGGCGCACGCGCGCGGCGTCACCTACCCGACCGTCAAGATGGCAGAGGTCGACTGCTCGGTGGGCGGCCCCGGCGAAAGCTGTCTCGGCTGGCATGAGAGCTGGTCAACCCCCGAGCCATACTTTTGCCGGCCTCTGCAGCCGAGCGACTTGACGTCGGCGCTGGGCGTGGACGCCATTTCGTGTCCCACGAAGTTCAACAGCGAGAAGGGGAAACTGGATACGACGCTGCCGGCTTACTACCCGCCGCGGACCGACCTGACCAGCTTCAGCGCGAACGACACGGCCGATCCCCCGACGTATGCGATGCTGAACGACCTCGACGCGGTCGCCGGCGCGACACCCGCCTACGGCAAGCCGGTCGACCGCATCATCACGCTGCCGCCGGATCTGCCGGCCGGCGACGTACAAGCTGATGGTCGAGGTCAACAAAGAGTACGACGTCAACCCGTCGCACAGGCACCCGGACTACGTCGATCAGCACCTCAGCACGTACGGCACCGAGGGGAACTTCGGCCAGCCCTCCGTCGTTTACCAGGTGCCGCTGCACATCGATCTGGCGGCCGCCGGGACCGACGCACAGGCGGTCTCCCAGATCGCCGGATACGGCGACTGGAGCGGCGCCACCGGCACCATCAACCCGCGCGACGCCACGATTTCGACGACAGAGCTGGGCTCGGGCGAGGGGCGCTTACTGCTGATCAGCGACCCGACGACCGGCCTTTCCGGGCGCCTGATCGCCGCGGTCACCCCGTGCACGACGCTGGTCTGCGACAACCACGACGTCTGCAGCGTTTGCGATCCGCGCACGCAGGTCTGCACGCCGCTCTCCTGCCGGCCGTTGCCGGCGGCGCCGACCCCGGTCGGCGGCTTGAGCGTCGTCATGGACGGCCTCAACGCCAGCAGCGCCAGCCTGCAGTTCGCCAATGCACAGTCCAACGGCTCGCCGGTGCTGAGCTACGACATCCGCTACCGCGACGGCGCGTCCATGACCGACGACCAGTTCATGGCCTCGGCCAGCGCGCCGTTGGTGACGCCCGGGGCGCCCGGATCGCTGGCCTCGTTCACGATCTCGAACCTCAAGCCGGCGACGCAGTACACCGTCGGGGTCCGGTCGATCGATCCGTGCGGTCAAGCCTCACCGCTGGTGACCGCCACGTTTGCCACGCCCAAGATGAAGTTCGCGCAGCTCTCTGG
The DNA here is from genome assembly GCA_963737345.1 of uncultured Pseudomonadota bacterium. Taxonomy (GTDB): domain Bacteria; phylum Myxococcota_A; class Polyangia; order Fen-1088; family Fen-1088; genus JADGRB01. The sequence goes on from CAVTSM010000007.1 coordinate 3,115, forward strand.
CTGCTTCATCGCCACCGCGGCCTGGGGATCGGCGATGGCGCCCGACGTCGCCGCGATGCGCCACGCTCGCGACCGGCTGCGCCCGGCCAGCACCATGTTCGCCGTGGCGGCGGATCTCTACTATCGAGCGGGGCCAGCCGCGGCCGCCCTCCTGTCCCGGAGCGACACGGCTCGCGCCCTCGTGCGCCGCGTCCTCGCACCCGTGGGTACGGTTGCGCAGATCACCTCACTCCGCCGTTGACAACAGGGGTCGAGACCCCTATAATCCCGTGCTCCTTGGCGCCCGGCGTCTGCGCGGGCGCTTTTGGTTTTCGCCGGAAACGAACGAAAGACGGAGTCTTCGCCCTCGATGCCTACCATCAACCAACTCGTGAAGTTTGGCCGCCAGGCCCAGCGGCGCAAGACCGCGTCGCCGGCGCTGATGGCCTGCCCGCAGCGCCGCGGCGTCTGCGTGCGCGTCTACACCACCACGCCGAAGAAGCCGAACTCGGCGCTTCGCAAGGTCGCGCGCGTGCGCCTGACCAACGGCATGGAAGTGACGACCTACATCCCGGGCGAGGGACACAACCTGCAGGAGCACTCGGTCGTCATGATTCGTGGCGGCCGCGTCAAGGACCTGCCGGGTGTCCGCTACCACATCATCCGCGGCACGCTCGACACCTCGGGCGTTGCGAATCGCCGGCAAGGCCGTTCGAAGTACGGCGCCAAGCGGCCCAAGTAACTCAGAGCAACCCAGTCAGGACGACGAGACATGCCCCGTAAAGGTGAAGTTCCCAAGCGCAAGCCGCTTCCCGATCCGAAGTTCACGGATCAGCCGGTCGACACCCGCCGCAAGGTGACGAAGTTCGTCAACACGGTCATGGCCTCAGGCAAGAAGGCCGTGGCCGAGCGGATCGTGTACCGCGCGTTCGACATCGTCGCCGAGAAGGCCAAGGACGATCCGGTAAAGGTCTGGGACCGCGCGCTCAGCAACGTCCAGCCCAAGGTCGAGGTGAAGTCCCGTCGCGTCGGCGGCGCCACCTACCAGGTGCCGGTCGACGTCCGCCCCGAGCGCGCGCTGGCGCTGGGCATGCGCTGGATCATCTCGGCCGCGCGCGACCGTTCCGACGGCCGCACGATGCAGGAGAAGCTGGCCGGCGAGCTTCTGGACGCCTCCTCGAACAAGGGGAACGCCGTCAAGAAGCGCGAAGACACGCACAAGATGGCCGACGCCAACAAGGCGTTCGCGCATTACCGCTGGTAATTTTTTAAAGTTCGCATAGATTTCGCACGTTTTTAACTCCCCTCACTCCCGACGGACCTGACGGGTTCGCGCTTTGCCGGATGCTCCGGCGACGTGAAACCGGCTGAGCGTCGAAAGGAAAAACTCGGTAGTCGTGGCCCGCTCATCTTCCATAGCGCTGATCCGGAACATCGGAATCATGGCGCACATCGACGCGGGGAAGACCACGACCACCGAGCGGATCCTCTTCTATACGGGCGTGTCTCGCAAAATGGGCGAGGTGCACGAGGGGACCACGCAGATGGACTGGATGGAGCAGGAGCAGGAGCGCGGGATCACCATCACCGCGGCCTCGACCACCTGCTTTTGGCGCGAGCACCGGATCAACATCATCGACACCCCCGGACACGTCGACTTCACGATCGAAGTCGAGCGCAGCCTGCGCGTGCTGGACGGCGCCGTGGCGGTGTTCGACGCGGTCGCCGGCGTCGAGCCCCAGTCCGAGACGGTGTGGCGGCAGGCGGACCAGTACCACGTGCCGCGCATCGCCTTCATCAACAAGTGCGACCGGGTCGGCGCCGAGCCGGACCGCTGTGTGGCCGAGATTCGCGAGCGGCTGCGCGGCAACCCGATCGTCGTCCAGCTGCCGAATGCGCTGGAAGAGAACTTCTCGGGCGTCGTCGATCTGATCGGCATGCGCCTGTGCGAGTGGGAAGACGACACGTTGGGCGCCGCGCCGGTCTGGACCGAGATCCCGGACGACCTGCGTGAAGCGGCCGAGACGGCACGCACCGCGATGATCGAAGCCATCGCCGAGGTCGACGACCAGGCGATGCGCGCGTACCTGGAAGAAAAGCCGATGACCGCCGAGCTGCTGCGCGCGGCCCTGCGGCGGGCCACGATCGCCGGGCAGGCGGTGCCGGTGCTGGTGGGCGCCGCCTTCCGCAACAAGGGCGTGCAGCCGCTGCTGGACGCGCTGGTCGATTACCTGCCGTCGCCGATCGACGTCCCGCCGGTGACCGGCAAGGATCCGGAAGGGCAGCATCGCGGAGCGGCGCGCCGACGAGACGGAGCCCTTCTCGGCGCTGGCGTTCAAGATCATGAACGACCCGTTCCTGGGGACGCTGACCTACTTCCGCGTCTACTCGGGCAAGATCAGCGCGGGCGCCACCGTCTACAACGCCGTCAAGGGCAAGCGCGAGCGCATCGGCCGCCTGCTGCACATGCACGCCAACAAGCGGGAAGACGTCGACGAGGTCTCCTGCGGGAACATCGCGGCGGCCGCCGGCCTGCGGGTCACGACCACGGGCGACACCCTGTGCGACGAGAAGAGGCCGATTCTCCTCGAGACGATGAAGTTCCCGGCGCCGGTCATCGCGATCGCGATCGAGCCCAAGACTCAGGGCAACCAGGAAAAGCTGGCGACCGCGCTGCAGAAGCTGGCTGTCGAGGATCCGTCGTTCCGCGTGAAGACCGACCCGGACACCGGCCAGACCATCATCTCGGGGATGGGCGAGCTACACCTCGAGATCATCGTCGACCGCCTGGTGCGCGAGTTCAAGATCGAGGCGTACGTGGGCAAGCCCCAGGTCGCCTACCGCGAGACCATCACCAAGGAAGCCGACGCCGAGGGGAAGTACATCCGGCAGACGGGCGGCCGCGGCCAGTACGGTCACGTGCTGCTGCACGTCGCGCCGGCCGAGGGCAAAGGGATTCTCTTCGAGGACCGCACCACGGGCGGCACGGTCCCGCGCGAGTTCATCCCGGCGGTCGAACGCGGCGTGCGCGAGTCGCTGGCGCGCGGCGTCCTGGGCGGCTACCCGGTGATCGACGTCGCGGTCACGCTGACCGGCGGCAGCTACCACGAGCTCGACTCCAGCGAGATGGCGTTCCAGATCGCCGGCTCGATGGGCGCCACCGCGGCGGCCCGCGAGGCCAGCCCGGTGCTGCTGGAGCCGGTGATGGAGGTCGAGGTCCTGACGCCCGACGAGTTCATGGGCGAGGTGACCGGGAATCTTTCGGCGCGGCGGGGCCGCGTTTCCGGCATGGAGTCGCGTGGCTCGGCCCAGGTGATCACCGCCGAGGTTCCATTGGCGAGCATGTTCGGGTATTCAACTGACGTTCGCTCCATGACGCAGGGGCGGGCCACCTACACGATGCAGTTCGCGCGCTACGCCCCCGTGCCGACGCGCGTAACGGAATCCATCGTCGAGCGGATGCGCGGAGCTTTTTAGACAGCAGGAATTTTCGCATTTCGGAAGGAAGACGGAGATGGCCAAGGAAAAATTCGTACGCAACAAGCCGCACCTGAACATCGGGACGATCGGGCACGTCGACCACGGGAAGACGACCCTGACGGCCGCGATCACGAAGGTGCTGACGAAGAAGGGCTTCGCGAAGTTTCTGGCGTACGACCAGATCGACAAGGCGCCGGAAGAGCGAGAGCGCGGAATCACGATCGCGATCGCGCACGTGGAGTACGAGACGGAGAAGCGGCACTACGCGCACGTCGACTGCCCCGGCCACGCGGACTACATCAAGAACATGATCACGGGTGCGGCGCAGATGGACGGCGCGATCCTGGTGGTCTCTGCGCCCGACGGGCCGATGCCGCAGACGCGCGAGCACATCCTGCTGGGTCGCCAGGTCGGGGTTCCGGCGATCGTCGTCTTCCTGAACAAGGTGGACATGATCGCGAAGGAAGACGCGGAGCTGCTGGACCTCGTCGAGCTGGAGCTGCGGGAGCTGCTGTCGAAGTACCAGTACCCGGGCGACACGACGCCGATCGTGCGCGGCAGCGCGCTCAAGGCGCTGGAAGGCGACGCGGGCGAGCTGGGCGAGCCGGCGGTGCTGAAGCTGCTGGACGCCTGCGACTCGTTCATCCCTGAGCCGAAGCGGGAGATCGACAAGCCGTTCCTGATGCCTGTCGAGGACGTGTTCACGATTTCGGGCCGCGGCACGGTGGTCACGGGGCGCGTCGAGCGCGGCATCGTGAAGGTGGGCGAGGAAATCGAGATCGTCGGGTTCAAGGACACCGTGAAGACGGTGGTGACCGGCGTCGAGATGTTCCGCAAGCTGCTGGACGAAGGGCGCGCGGGCGACAACATCGGGGCGCTGCTCCGCGGGACGAAGCGCGAGGAGATCGAGCGCGGACAGGTGCTGTCGAAGCCGGGCAGCATCACGCCGCACAAGAACTTCATGGGCGAGGTCTATATCCTCAAGAAAGAGGAGGGCGGCCGACACACGCCGTTCTTCAAGGGCTACCGCCCGCAGTTCTACTTCCGGACGACGGACGTCACGGGTCTGGTCACGCTGCCCGAAGGGGCGGAGATGGTCATGCCGGGCGACAACGTCACCCTGAAGATCGAGCTCATCACGCCGATCGCCTGCGAGGAAGGCCTGCGCTTCGCGATTCGCGAGGGCGGCAAGACCGTCGGCGCCGGCGTGGTCACCAAGATTCTCCCCGACGACGTGAAGGCCAAGTAACGTGACCCCCAAGATTCGCATTCGCCTGAAGGCCTACGATCACCGCCTGCTGGACCAGTCGGCCGGCGAGATCGTGGACACCGCCAAGCGGACGGGCGCCACCGTGGCTGGTCCCGTCCCGCTGCCCACCAAGATCAACAAGTTCACGGTTCTCCGCTCGCCGCACGTCGACAAGAAGTCGCGCGAGCAATTCGAGATCCGGACGCACAAGCGCCTGCTCGACATCCTCGAGCCGACGCAACAGACGCTGGACGCCCTGATGAAGCTGGACCTGTCGGCCGGCGTCGACGTCGAAATCAAGACCTGATCCCCACCGAGGCGCCAGACATCATGCAGATCGACATCGTCAACATCGAGGGCAAGAAGGTCGGAGAGGCCAACCTCGCCGACGCCGTGTTCGGCGCCCAGGTGAAGGACTACCTCCTTTGGGAGGTGGTCAAGGCGCAGCGGGCCGGCAAGCGGGCCGGCACGCACGACACCAAGACGCGCTCCGAGGTTCGCGGCGGCGGCAAGAAGCCGTACAAGCAGAAGGGGACCGGCAACGCCCGCCAGGGCTCGAGCCGGGCACCGAACCACGTCGGCGGCGGCAAGGTCTTCGGACCGCACCCGCGCGACTACTCGTACACGGTGCCGAAGAAGGTCAAGCGCGCCGCGCTGGCCTGCGCGCTGTCGCTGCGCGCAAACGAGAAGAAGCTGGTCGTCGTCGACACCTTCTCGTTCGACGGCCCCAAGACCAAGCGGATGGCCGGCATCCTCAAGGTGCTGGGGCTCGAGTCGGCCGTGGTCGTGGACGGCAAAGAGAACGCCAACCTCGCCAAGTCGGTGCGCAACCTGCCGAAGGCCAAGTACCTGGCGCCCGAGGGGCTCAACGTCTACGACATCCTGAATCACCCGGGCCTGATCATCGCGGCCGGCGCCGTGAAGCAGATCGAAGGCCGAATCCTGGCCGCTGCGGCCGGCGACGCGGCGAAGGCGGCCTAAGGAGAAGCGATGCGCTCACCCGAACAGATCATCCGGCGTCCGCTTCTGACCGAGAAGGGGACGTTCCTGAAGGAAACTGGCGGCCGTCCCGAGGGGGACACCGACCCGGAGACGCTGAAGTCGCAGCTGCTCTTCGAGGTCGCCCGCGACGCCAACAAGATCGAGATCCGCCACGCGGTCGAGAAGCTGTGGAACGTCGACGTCGTCGACGTCCGCACGGCGGTCGTGCGCGGCAAGCAGAAGCGGATGGGACGCTTCATCGGCCGGCGCTCGAACTGGAAGAAGGCGATCGTGACGATCGCCGCCGGTCAAAACGTCGAGTTCTTCGAGGGAGTGTAAGCAATGGGTCTTCGTCCGCATAACGCCACCACGCCCGGAAGCCGCGGGCGCGTCGCTCCGGATTTCTCCGACCTCACGCAGGGGAACAGCCCCGAGAAGTCGCTGACCGAGCCGCTGCGCCGCACCGGTGGCCGCAACCACTACGGCCGCATCACCTCGCGCTTCCGCGGCGGCGGTCACAAGCGCCGCTTCCGCGTGATCGACTTCCGCCGCAACAAGATCGGCGTGCCGGCCACCGTGGCCAGCGTGGAGTACGATCCCAACCGGACGGCGCGCATCGCCCTTCTGCACTACGCCGACGGCGAGAAGCGCTACATCCTGTGCCCGGACGGCCTCAAGGTCGGTGACCAGGTGTTGTCGTCGCGCAACGCCGACATCAAGCCGGGGAACAACCTGCCGCTGCGGTTCATCCCGCTCGGCACGACCGTTCACAACATCGAGCTCAAGATCTCGGGCGGCGCGCAGATGTGCCGGTCGGCCGGCGTCGGCGCCCAGGTCATGGCCAAGGAAGGTGACTGGGGCCAGGTTCGGCTGCCGTCCGGCGAGACCCGCCGCGTGCATCTGGACTGCCGCGCCACCATCGGCCAGGTCGGCAACATCGAGCACGGCTCGGTGCACGTCGGCAAGGCCGGACGTACCCGCTGGAAGGGACGCCGCCCGCACAATCGCGGCGTCACGATGAACCCCGTCGATCACCCGATGGGCGGCGGCGAAGGCCGTTCGTCGGGCGGCCGGCATCCCTGCTCGCCGTGGGGTCAGCTCTCCAAGGGGTTGAAGACGCGGCAGAACAAGCGAACCGACGCGATGATCGTCAAGCGTCGCGGCAAGAAGTCCTAAAGGAACCGCCATGGCTCGTTCAATCAAGAAAGGCCCGTTCGTCGACACCAGCCTGATGAAGAAGGTTGTCGAGGCGCAGCGGGTGAAGTCCAAGAAGGTGCTGAAGACCTGGTCGCGTCGCTCGACCATCATCCCCGAGATGCTGGGGGTGACCTTCGCGGTGCACAACGGACGGAAGTTCGTCCCGGTGTTCACCACGGAAAACATGGTCGGTCACAAGCTGGGCGAGTTCGCGCCGACGCGCACGTTCCACGGTCACTCCGGCGAGCGCAAGGCCGCGGCCGGTGGCGCCCCCGGCGGGCCGAAGAAGTAGCGCAAGGTCAACGTAAGGAACAGCCGATGGCAAAAGCAATCCTGAGACGGTTTCGCGAGTCGCCCCGCAAGGTGCGGGCGGTTGCAGACATGATCCGTGGGCGCTCGGCCGACGACGCGCTTTCGATCCTGCGGATGCAGCAGCGCAAGGCGGCCACCATGCTGACCAAGGTGCTCGGCTCGGCCATCGCGAACGCGACCGAGAACGACAAGGCCGACGCGGACAAGCTGGTCGTCACCAAGGTGACGATCGACGGTGGGCCCGTGACGCGCCGCTGGATGGCCCGGTCGATGGGGCGCGCCAACCGGCTGGCCAGCCGCACGTCGCACGTGACCGTCGTCGTGGACGTAGTCGAATAGGTAACGGAAGAGAGTTCTTACATGGGACAGAAAACACATCCGGTTGGTTTTCGGCTCGGCGTCGTCCGCGGCTGGAGCTCGAAGTGGTACTCGGAGAAGGACTTCTCCAAGTGGCTGCATGAGGACCTGCGCCTCAAGAAGTTCGTCAAGGCCAAGTTGAGCCACGCCGGCGTCTCCGCCGTCGAGGTCGAGCGGGCGGCGAACAAGGTGAAGATCAACATCTTCACGGCGCGCCCCGGGATCGTCATCGGCAAGCGCGGCGCGGGCGTCGAGACCCTGAAGAAAGAGGTCCAGTCGCTGACCCAGAACGAGGTCTTCCTGAACATTCAGGAGGTCCGCAAGGCCGAGACGAACGCACAGCTGGTCGCCGAGAACGTTGCGACCCAGCTGGAGCGCCGGGTCGCCTTCCGTCGCGCCATGAAGAAGTCGGTGCAGACGGCGATGAAGTTCGGCGCCAAGGGCATCCGCCTGGCCTGCTCGGGCCGCCTCGGCGGGGCCGAGATGGCGCGCTACGAGTGGTACCACGAGGGTCGCGTGCCGCTGCACACGCTGCGCGCCGACATCGAGTACGGCACCACCGAGGCGCACACCACGTACGGCGCCATCGGCGTGAAGTGCTGGATCTTCAAGGGCGAGGTTCTGCCGCAGCGGAACTCGCGGCTGGCCTAGGTTTAGGAGCGCATCACCATGTTGGCACCCAAGAAAGTTAAGTGGCGCAAGCAGCAGAAGGGCCGGATGACCGGTCTTTCGAAGGGCGCGAGCGACGTCGCCTTCGGCGAGTACGCCCTGCAGTCGCTGTCGTGCGGCTTCGTGACGTCCCGCCAGATCGAGGCGGCCCGCATCGCGATTTCGCGCCACGTCAAGCGCGGCGGCAAGCTGTACATCCGCATCTTCCCCGACAAGCCGCTCACGAAGAAGCCGGCCGAGACCCGCATGGGTCACGGCAAGGGCAACGTGGAAGAGTGGGTCGCGGTGGTGCGTCCCGGCCGCGTGATGTACGAGCTCGAGGGCGTCGACGAGAAGTTGGCCCGCGAGGCGTTCCACCTGGCCGAGCACAAGCTGGCCGTCAAGACCCGGTTCCTGGCGCGGGAGTCGCGGCTGTGAGCCTGGAAGCCAAGGACCTGCGCGGCAACGATCCCGAGGAGCTGCGCCGCACGCTGCGCCAGCTGGAAGAGGATCTCTTCAAGCACAAGCTGAAGAAGAACACCAGCCAGCTCGAGAACACGATGCAGATCCGCAGCACGCGCCGGGACATCGCGCGCGTTCAGACCGTGCTGGCCGAGCGGCTGCGCGGACAGCCGGCGACCGAAAAGTCCGACGCCAAGTCCGACGTCAAGAAGGAGAGCTAGACGTGGCCACCGAGACGCAAACCAAAGAGCCAGCCGCCGGCGCCGAGGCGGAGGCGCCCCACAAGCTGCACAAGCGGCGCATGATCGGCGTCGTCACCAGCGACAAGATGAACAAGACGCGCGTCGTTCTGGTCACGCGCCGGGTGGCCGACCGCAAGTACGGCAAGTACTTGACCAACCGGACCAAGTACAAGGCGCACGACGAGAAGAACGAGACGAAGACCGGCGACCGCGTGCAGATCGTCGAGAGCCGGCCGCTGTCGCGCGACAAGCGCTGGCGCGTCGAAAAGCTCATCGAGCGTCCGCAAGAGGCTTAATCCACCATGGTTCAGACCACCACCACGCTCGACGTCGCCGACAACTCGGGCGCCAAGAAAATCATGTGCATCCGCGTGCTCGGCGGCACGAAGCGGAAGTACGCCTCCATCGGCGACGTCATCGTCGTGTCGATCAAAGAGGCCATTCCGAACTCCAAGGTCAAGAAGGGCGACGTGGCCAAGGCGGTCATCGTGCGCACCAAGAAAGAGGTCTCGCGCCTGGACGGCTCGTACATCCGGTTCGACACGAACTCGGCGGTGCTGGTCGACAAGGACAACGAGCCGGTCGGCACCCGCATCTTCGGGCCAGTCGCCCGCGAGCTGCGCGCCAAGCGGTTCATGAAGATCATCTCGCTCGCCCCGGAGGTTCTGTAGTCATGCACGTCCGCAAGGGTGATCAGATCGTCGTCATCGCCGGCAAGGAGAAGGGCAAGCGCGGCCGCGTGCTGCGCCTCTTGACCGAGAAGGACCGCGTCGTCGTCGAGCGGATCAACATGGTCAAGCGCCACACCAAGCCGACTCAGCGGAACCCGCGCGGCGGGATCCTCGAGAAGGAAGGGTCCGTGCACGCCTCGAACATCGCGCTCTGGTGCAGCAAGTGCGTCGCCCCGCGGCGCGCCAAGCACGAGCACAACGAGGGGCAGGACAAGCGCCGCGTCTGCGTGAAGTGCGGAACCGTCTTCGAGACGGCTTGACAAAAGCACACAAGGCGCGGGCGCAAGGAATTTTGAGGTCGGACAATGGCTGACGAAAACAAAGACAAGGCTCCAAAGGGCGGCAAGCCCGAGATGACGCCCGAGCAAGAGGCGGAGATCGCTGCCAAGAAGGCGGCGCGCGCCCAGGTAAAGGCGAAGGGTGGCAAGGGCAAGCCGGGCGCGGCTGCTGCCAAAGAGGTGGCTACCGAGCGCGTCAAGCGCGAGGGGCCGGCCCGCCTGCGCAAGCTCTACGAGACGGAGGTCAAGCAGCGCTTGATCGACGAGTTCAAGCTGGCGAACCCGATGGAGGCGCCGCGCCTGACCAAGATCACCATCAACATGGGCCTTGGCGAAGCGGTGTCGAACCCCAAGCTGCTGGACACGGCGGTCGAGGAGCTGGGGGCCATCACGGGCCAGCGCCCGGTCGTCACGCGCGCCAAGAAGTCGATCGCGATCTTCAAGCTGCGCGCCGGCCAGAAGATCGGCGCGATGGTGACCCTGCGGCGGGAACAGATGTACGAGTTCCTCGACCGTCTGGTGAACTTCGCGCTGCCGCGCGTGCGCGACTTCAAGGGCGTCTCGCCCAAGGCGTTCGACGGCCGCGGCAACTACACGCTCGGCATCCGCGAAGAGATCATCTTCCCGGAGATCAACTACGAAAAGATCGACAAACCGAAGGGGATGAACATCACCTTCAACACCACGGCCGCGAACGACGATCAGGGGCGCGCGCTCCTGCGTCACCTCGGCATGCCCTTCAGGAACTGACCATGGCGAAAACCGTCGACCTCCCCGGGAACAAGAAGCCGCCGAAGTGGCGGGTGCGGCACCGGAACCGCTGCCATCAGTGCGGGCGCTCGCGCGCGTTCCTGCGCAAGTTCGACCTTTGTCGGGTCTGCTTCCGCACGCTGTCGCTGCGGGGCGACATTCCTGGCGTCATCAAATCGAGCTGGTAGGTGATCGAATGCCCATGACCGACCCCATCGCGGACTTTCTGACCCGCATTCGCAACGGGATTCTGGCTCGCCACGCAGAAGTGCTGGCGCCCGGCGTCCAAGTTGAAGATGCGGCTTTGCGACCTCCTCAAAGACGAGGGCTACATCGCCGGCTACGACGTGCGCGCACCTCAGGACGGCGGTTCCGCCGAGCTGGTGGTGAAGCTGCGCTGGGCCGACCCGCGGACCAACGCGATCACCGGCCTGCGCCGGCGCTCGCGTCCCGGCCAGCGGATGTACGTGCGCCACGGAACGATCCCCAAGGTCCGCTCGGGCCTGGGCATCGCCATCCTGTCGACGTCGAAGGGCCTCATGACCGACCGCGCCGCCCGCAAGCAGGGGCTGGGCGGCGAGCTGCTCTGCGAAGTTTGGTAGTAGCAGATAGCAAGATAGTAGGAAGAGAAGATAGGTAACCCATGTCGCGTATCGGACGAAAAGTGCTGCCGCTGCCCAAGGGGGTGGTTCTCACCCAGAAGGCGGGCGCGGTCAGCGTGAAGGGGCCCAAGGGCGAGCTTTCGAAGCCGCTGCCCGAGGGCATTTCGCTCAAGGCAGAGTCCGACAAGGTGTCGGTGCTGCGCGCGGATGACTCGCGCCAGAACCGTTCCAAGCACGGCCTCATGCGCGCGCACCTGGCCAACATGGTCAAGGGCGTGACCGAGGGCTGGAACCGCGAGCTGGAGATCAACGGCGTCGGTTACCGTGCCGAGGTCGCCGGCGACACCATCAACATGGCGCTCGGCTACTCGCACCCGGTGGCGTTCAAGCTGCCCAAGGGCGTGACGGCCAAGGTCGAGAAGAACCGCGTCACGCTCAGCAGCGCGGATCGCGACCTGGTCGGGCAGACGGCCGCCAAGGTTCGCGAGCTGCGCCCCCCCGAGCCGTACAAGGGCAAGGGCGTGAAGTACGTGGAAGAGGTCATCAAGCGCAAGGTCGGCAAGGCCGGCGCGACCGGCGGTGGCGGCTAGTCGGCCGCCCGCCAACGGGACAAAGTTCGATAGGGAAAAGGCACCCATGCTCGTCATCAGCACCAAGAAGCCAGAGCCGCGAGAAGCGGCACCGCTCGCTGCGCAAGCGCATCCAGGGCACGGCCGAGCGGCCGCGTCTGGCGGTGTTCCGCAGCTCGCGCCACATCTACGTGCAGGTCATCGACGACCTGCAGAACAAGACGCTGGTTGGGACTTCCGACCTGGGCCTCGAAGCGGGCGACGACGAAGACAAGAAGGTCATGGCCAAGAAGGTCGGCGTCGCGATCGCCAAGAAGTGCCTCGAGAAGGGGATCGACAAGGTCGTGTTCGACCGCGCCGGTTTCAAGTACCACGGACGCGTCTCCGCGCTGGCCGACGGCGCGCGCGAAGCGGGGCTCAAGTTCTAGAAGAAAGAGATCATCGAGATGGCTATCAATTACGAAGAAGTCGGCGAGCTCGTCGACAGCGTCGTCTTCATCAACCGCGTCGCCAAGGTCGTCAAGGGCGGCCGGCGGTTCTCGTTCTCGGCGCTCGTCGTCGTCGGTGACCAGCGCGGCTACGTCGGCGCCGGTCTCGGCAAGGCGAACGAGGTTCCCGAGGCCATCCGCAAGGGGACCGAGCAGGCGAAGAAGAACCTGTTCCTGATTCCGCTCATCGGCGGCACCATCCCGCACGAGGTGCAGGGACGCTTCGGCGCCGGGTCGGTGCTGCTGCGTCCGGCCAGCGCCGGTACCGGCGTCATCGCCGGCGGCGCCGTCCGCCCGGTGCTGGAAGTGGCCGGCGTGCAGGACATCCTGACCAAGTGCATCGGCACGTCCAACCCGCACAACGTCATTCACGCCACCATCGACGCGCTCCAGCAGCTGCGCAGCGCCGAGGTTTCGGCCAGCCTGCGGGGCAAGCGCCTCGACGAGATCCGGGAGTAATCGACCATGTCCAAGTCGCTGCGTGTGACGCTGATTCGGAGCGGGATCAACCGCCCCGTCCAGCACAAGCGGACCATCGGGGCGCTGGGGCTGCGCAAGCTCGGCGTCTCGAGAACGTTGCCGGACAATGAGGCGGTGCGTGGCATGATCCGCGCCGTTTCTCACCTGGTCCGGGTCGAAAAAGCCGAATAGGTTTAGGAGCCGAGGAACACGATGGGAACGACGCTGCACAATTTGAAGGGCCCGAAGGGCGCCACGCGCAATCGCAAGCGCATCGGGCGCGGCCCGGGTTCGGGCACCGGCGAGCAGTCCGGCAAGGGCGTCAAGGGCCAGAAGGCCCGCACCGGTCACCACGGCGCCCGCCTGGGCTTCGAGGGCGGTCAGATGCCGATGCAGCGCCGCTTCCCGAAGAAGGGGTTCAAGAACCCCTTCCGCCAGGAGATCTTCGCGGTCAACGTGGGCGCGCTGGAAGATCGCTTCGACGGCGGCACGGTGGACCTGGGTGCGCTGCAGGGCGCCGGCATGGTCCCCCGCAGCCACCGCGCGGTGAAGATCCTGGGCGAGGGCGACCTCACCAAGAAGCTCACCGTCAAGGCCAGCGCCTTCTCGGCGTCGGCCAAGGAAAAGATCGAGAAGGCCGGCGGCACCGCCGAGGTCGTCGGGGGCTGAACCGCAGTCCGGCTCCGGATGGAGGGCTAACCAATGGCGTCGGCTTCCAGAACATCGGCAAGATCCCGGAGCTTCGGCGCCGGATCCTGTTCACGATCACGCTGCTGGCGGTCTACCGCATCGGCGCGTTCGTGACGACCCCGGGCGTGAACCGCGCCATCATGGGGAAGATCGTGAACCAGGCCTCGGGGACGTTCCTGGGCCTCTTCAACATGTTCTCGGGCGGCGCGCTCGAGCAGATGTCGATCTTCGCGCTCGGCATCATGCCGTACATCAGCGCGTCCATCATCCTGCAGCTCCTCACCGTGGTCGTTCCCAAGCTGGAGCAGATCACGAAGGAAGGGGAGATGGGGCAGCGCAAGATCAACCAGTACACCCGCTACGGGTGCGTGGTCTTGTCGCTGATCCAGTCGTTCTTCATCGCGCGCTGGCTCGAGGGGAACAACCGCTCGTACGCGCAGTTCGGCCAGGTCGTGACGAACCCCGGCTGGGGCTTCCGGATCCTCACGATGATCTCGCTGACCACCGGCACGGCCTTCATCATGTGGCTGGGCGAGCAGATCACGGAGCGCGGCATCGGCAACGGGATCTCGCTGGTGATCTTCGCCGGCATCGTCACCGAAATGCCGGACGCCGCCGTCCGCATGTTCTCGAAGGCCAAGACGGGCGACATCACGGCGTTCGACCTGGCCATCATCGGCCTGCTGATCGTGGCGGTGGTGGCGGTCATCATCTTCTTCGAACGGGGCCAACGAAAGATCCCGGTCCAGTACGCCAAACGCATCGTGGGCCAGAAGGTCTACGGCGGGCAGTCGACCCACCTGCCGCTGAAGGTCAACACCGTCGGGCGTCATCCCGCCGATCTTCGCCTCGTCCATCCTGATGTTCCCGCAGCAGATCGCGTCGTTCGTGCAGACGCCCTGGATGCAGCGGGTGTCGGAGGCGCTGCACCCGGGCGACTGGCGCTACAACACCATCTACGTCGCCCTGATCGTCTTCTTTTGCTACTTCTACACGGCCGTCACCTTCAACCCGGTCGACGTCGCCGACAACATGAAGAAGTACGGCGGCTTCATCCCGGGGATTCGTCCCGGCAAGGCCACGGCCGCCTACATCGACAAGGTGCTGACCCGCATCACGTTCGGCGGCGCCGTCTACATCTCGGCCATCTGCGTGCTGCCCTCGCTGCTGCACGAGAAGATGAAGGTCCCGTTCTACTTCGGCGGCACCGGCCTGATGATCGTCGTCGGCGTGGCGCTGGACACCGTCCAGCAGATCGAGTCGCACCTCATCACCCGGAACTACGAAGGGTTCACCGGACCCCGTGGTCCCCGAATCCGCGGCCGCGGGGCGCGCGCGACGGGGGCGGTCGGCCGTTAGACGGGCTGGCCTTCAGTGAAGAAGCCGGGCGTTGAGTGAGAACCTTCTGCTGTTTGGACCCCCAGGGGTGGGGAAGGGGACGCAGGCTGCCCGCCTATCCAAGGTCTTCGGCATCCCGCACATCGCCACCGGCGACATGCTGCGCGCCGCGATCCAGTCGTACACACCGCTTGGCCAGCGCGCCAAGGAGTTCATCGACAAGGGCCAGCTGGTCCCTGACGACCTGGTCCTGGAGCTTCTCGGCGAACGCCTGCAGCAGCCGGACACCGAGCGCGGCTTCCTGCTCGACGGGTTTCCGCGCACCGTCCCGCAGGCCAAGGTGCTGGACAGCATGCTGAGCGGCTACGGCAAGAAGCTCGACCGCGTGCTGGTGCTGGACGCGCCCGACGAAGAGCTGGTGCGCCGCATCTCGGGCCGCCGGACCTGCGAGAGCTGCCAGGCGACGTACCAGGTCGACTCGAAGCCGCCGCGCGCGCCGGGCGTCTGCGACCGCTGCGGCGGCGTGCTCATCCAGCGCAGCGACGACTCGGAGGCCATCATCCGCAATCGCCTGCGCGAGTTCGGCGCCAAGACCAAGCCGGTGCTGGACTACTTCATCGCCGAGAAGTGGCCGGTGCGGAAGATCAACGCCGACGGCAACATGGACCAGATCTTCGGGCGGATTTACGCCGCGGTGCTGCTCTCGTAGCCATGGCCGTCCAGCTCAAGAGCGCGGCCGAGATCGCCAAGCTGCGCGAGGCCAACCTGATCGTGGCCGACGTGCTCGATCACCTCGAGGCGGCCGCCAAGCCGGGCACCAGCACCTGGGAGCTGAACGAGATCGCGGCCCAGCGGCTGCGCCAGCTCAAGGCGGAGCCGGCCTTCCTGAACTACGGCCACCCGCCTTATCCGGCGGTGGTCTGCACGTCGGTGAACGAGGCGGTCGTCCACGGGGTCCCGCGGCGGGACCTGGTCCTGAAGGACGGCGACATCCTGTCCATCGACTTCGGCGCCTTCAAGGACGGCTGGTGCGGGGACTCGGCGCGGACGGTTCCCATCGGGCCGATCTCGGCCGCGGCCCAGGCCCTGATCGACGCGACCCGGACGTCGCTCGAGCTGGCCATCGCGGCCTGCGTCCCCGGCAACCGCCTGGGCGACATCGGCTACGCCGTGCAGTCCCACGTCGAGCCGCTGGGGTACTCGGTGGTCAAGCAGTTCGTCGGGCACGGGATCGGGCGGGCCATGCACGAGGAGCCGCACGTCCCGAACTACGGCGAGGCCGGCAAGGGGCGGCGCCTGTCGGCCGGCCTGGTGGTGGCCATCGAGCCGATGGTCAACGCCGGGAGCCCGGAAGTGGTGATTGAAGATGACGGGTGGACGGCTGTAACGAAAGATGGTAGCCTCTCCGCCCATTTTGAGCATTCCGTCGCCATCACCGATGGCGGGCCGGTGGTGCTGTCGCGGGCCTGATGCCTGCGACGTTTGTATTTGTGCGGTATTTGTAGCCAATTCGTGCTATCGGGAGCGTCCGATGAAGGTCAGGGCTTCAGTCAAAAAGGTATGTGACAAGTGCAAGGTCATCCGCCGGCGCGGTGTCGTGCGGGTGATCTGCGAGAACTCTCGTCACAAGCAGAGGCAGGGATAAATGGCGCGTCTAGCTGGCGTCGATCTTCCGCGCAACAAGCGGATGGAGATCGCGCTCACGTACATCTACGGGATCGGTAAGGCTCTGGCCCGCGACATCTTGAATGCCGCGGAGGTGCCGCTCGGCAAGCGCACCGACGATCTCGACGACAACGAGACGCGCCGGATCCGCGAGGTGATCGAGACGCGCCAGATCAAGGTCGAGGGTGACCTGCGGCGCGACGTCGGCATGAACATCAAGCGGCTCATGGACCTCGGTTGCTTCCGCGGCCTGCGTCACCGCAAGGGTTTGCCGGTTCGCGGGCAGCGCACGCACACCAACGCGCGCACCCGGAAGGGCCCGCGCAAGGGCCAGGCGATCAAGCGCAAGACCGAAGGGACGGGAGCGTAAGTCATGGCCACCTCACGCGAGACCAACAAGCCCAAGGCGAAGTCCAAGGCCAAGAAGGTCAAGAAGAACATCCAGAGCGGGATCGCCCACATCACGGCGTCCTTCAACAACACGATCGTCACGATCACGGACGTGTCCGGCAACGTGCTGGCCTGGTCGTCGTCGGGCGTGAAGGGCTTCAAGGGCTCGCGCAAGTCGACGCCCTTCGCCGCCCAGCTGGCCGCCGAGGACGCCGCCCACAAGGCGATGGAGCACGGCCTGCGCACGCTGAGCGTGTTCGTGAAGGGCCCCGGCTCGGGCCGCGAGTCGGCGCTGCGCGCGCTGGCGTCGACCGGCTTCAAGATCACGCTGATTCGCGATTTGACCCCCATCCCCCACAACGGTTGCCGCCCGCCCAAGCGGCGCCGCGTCTGATACCCTCACCCAGGCCCTCTCCCACTGCGTGGGAGAGGGTTGATGGAAAAAGAGATCATCTAGATGGCGAACTACTCCGGTCCTGTTTGTCGGCTCTGCCGGCGCGAAGACATGAAGCTGTTCCTCAAGGGGGACCGCTGCTACACGGACAAGTGCGGCTACGAGCGGCGCGCCTACGCGCCCGGCCAGCACGGCCAGGCGCGGCGGCGCAAGCTGTCGAACTACGGTTCGCAGCTGCGCGAGAAGCAGAAGGTCAAGCGCCTCTACGGCCTCGCCGAGCGGCAGTTCCGCGGCTACTACCACAAGGCGATCCGCATGAAGGGCGTCGCCGGCGAGAACCTGCTGCAGCTCCTCGAGCGACGCCTCGACAACGTCGTTTACCGTCTGGGTTTCGCGTCGGATCACGCCGAGGCGCGCCAGCTGGTTCGGCACGGCCACTTCCTGATCAACGGGCGCCGCGTCGACATCCCCTCGTTCCTCTGCCGCGCCAACGACCAGATCGAGGTCAAGGACGGCTCCAAGAAGATCACGCGCATCCTCGAGAGCCTGGGCGCCGTGGACCGCCGCGGCGTGCCCAAGTGGCTGGAGCTCGAGAAGGACAACTTCAAGGGGAAGCTGACCGCGCTCCCCTCGCGCGAAGATTTGACGTTGCCGATTCGCGAGCAGCTCATCGTCGAGCTCTACTCGCGCTGATAAACGGATCCAGGAGAAGATATGGCGACCGCAATGGCTACAGCAACGTCCGGTTCACAGAACAGCTTCATCGCTCGCAACTGGCGCGACCTGATCCGCCCGAGGAAGCTCGAGGTCGATCCCGAGTCGCTGACGCCGAACTACGGCAAGTTCACCTGCGAGCCGCTCGAGCGCGGCTTCGGGACGACGCTGGGGAACAGCCTGCGCCGCATCCTGCTGTCGTCGCTGCAGGGCGCCGCCATCACCGCGGTGAAGATCGAGGGCGCGCTGCACGAGTTCACCACGATCCCCGACGTCGTCGAGGACGTGACGGACATCGTGCTCAACCTCAAAGAGGTCCTGCTCAAGACCTCCGACTCGAAGCCGCGCGTGCTGCGCCTCGAGAAGGACGGCGAGGGGCGCGTCACCGCCGGCGACATCCAGCTGACCGACGGCGTCGAGGTGCTGAACCCCGACCACAAGATCCTGACCTGCTCGAAGGGCGCCAAGCTGCGCATGGAGCTGACGGTCGGCACCGGCCGCGGCTACGTCCCGGCCGATCGCAACAAGGGGCCGCAGACGCCGGTGGGCGTCATCCCGATCGACTCGCTGTTCTCGCCCATCCGCAAGGTCAACTTCCAGGTGACCAACGCGCGCGTCGGTCAGCAGACCGACTACGACCGGCTGACGCTGGAGGTCTGGACCAACGGCGCGGTCAGGCCCGAGGACGCGCGTGGCGTTCGCCGCGAAGATCCTCAAGGACCAGCTCTCGATCTTCATCAACTTCGAAGAGGGCAGCGAGCCGAGCCACGACGCGCACGTGTCGGAGGAGCAGGCCAAGCTCAACGAGAACCTCTGGAAGTCGGTGGACGAGCTGGAGCTGTCGGTTCGCTCGGCGAACTGCCTTCAGAACGCCAACATCCGGTACATCGGCGAGCTGGTTCAGCGGACCGAGTCCGAGATGCTGAAGACCAAGAACTTCGGCCGCAAGTCGCTGAAGGAGATCAAGGAGATCCTGGCCGAGATGGGCCTCTCTCTCGGAATGAAGCTGGAAGGCTGGCCGGGCGACGGCCCGCCCAAGAAGGCCTAAGGCCGAAGGCGCTGCGACGGCCTGGCTCACGTCCAACGAGCTCCGCTCGCTCGCTCGATGTTTCACCGGATCGTACAGAAGGCTCGACGATCATGAGACATCGTAAAGCTGGCGTTCACCTTTCGCGGACCTCTGCCCACCGGAAGGCGCTGTTTTCCAACCTGGTCGCGGCGCTGTTCACGAACGAGCGCATCCGCACGACCGACGCCAAGGCCAAGGAGACGCGGCGGCTGGCCGAGCGCACCATCACCTGGGCGCGCCGGGTGGGTGACGTGCTGGCCAAGAAGCCGGAGCGGCGCTCGACCGAGGAGTCGGCGCGCGTCGTTCACGCGGTGCGCATGGCCCGCCGGGTGGTCCGCGACCGCGGCGCGGTGGTCAAGCTGTTCGACGAGATCGCGCCCCGCTTCGATGGCGCGCCACGGCGGCTACACCCGCATCGTGAAGCTCGGATCAGCGGCCCGGGCGACGCGGCGCCGATGTCGTTGCTGGAGCTGCATGCCCGACGAGGGCGGCTCGCCGCCCGCCGAGACCTCGCCCGCCAAGGGCAAGGGTGGGGCGAAGACCGACACCGGCAAGTCCGGCGAGAAGGCCGCTGCCAAGGGCGGCGCCAAGGCCAAGCCGGCGAGAAGCCGGCGGCAAGGCTTCCGAGAAGCCGGCCGCCGAGGGCGCCAAGAAGCCCCGCGCCAGCAAGCCGAAATCCGAAGAGTAATCGGGCTCTTCAGCCCCCGTCAGAAAATCCATGGCTGTGGCCGGCTGCGGCTACAGTTTGCGGTTGCTCCTGTCGAACGGTTTTGGAGGCGAGAGCCGTCAGCCTCTCCAACGACGCGAAGGAGCAACCCTTATGGACACCGGCACGGGGGCCAAAGTGGCGCAGAATCAGCAGCAGCATGTTCGGGCCTCGGAGCGCTTCGACCTCGAGGTCAAGGTCGACCTCGAGAGCGATCACAACTTCTACACCGGGCTCACCCAGAACATCAGCGCGGGCGGCCTGTTCATCGCGACGCAACCGATGCGGCGCATCGGCGATCGCATCACGCTGAAGTTCTCGCTGCCCGGGTCGCCCGAGGCCGTTGGCCGTCGAGACCGAGGTGCGCTGGATTCGCGAGAACATCGCGCTGCAACCGCGTCGACGGCGCGACCGGCATGGGCGTGCGCTTCGTCGAACCTGTCGCCCGAGGCGGCGCAGGCCATCCAGGCGTTCCTCGAGAGCCGCGACTCGCTCTACTACGACGACGAATGATGCGGGCAAGGGGGGCTGCGCCCCCCTTACCTGAACCCCCCCGATCCTGAGGGGGGCCGGCGCGGCGGAGCCGCGCCTCCCGGGTGCTCGAGACTCGCGCCTGACGGCGCTCTGGCGCCGCGGCCAAAAGACCGGCAGCCGGACTGAGCGAGTGACGGGTTGACAGGGCGGCTGTGGCGCGTCGTATAACGCCGCGATGGACGGCTGGGGTGGGGGGCGGTTTGGCTGTCGGTGGCTGTCGTTGGGCGTGGTCTGTTTGGTGGCTTGGGGGGCGTTGCGGGTGCTGGCGGGGCGCGGGCGTCGGGAAGGTCGAGCGGGGCGGTGAAGGTGCTGGCGCGGTGTCCGCTGGAGCCGCGGCGAGCGGTCTACGTCATCGAGGCCGGCGGGCGGTGCTTGCTGGTCGGCGTCGGCGACGGGCCGATGACGGTGCTGGCCGAGCTGGACGCCGCGAGGGTGCGCGCGGAGAGCGCGGCCTCGGCGGGGAGCCCGCGGTTCGCTGAGGTGCTGGCGCGCGTGCTGCGCCGGCCGACGCGGCCAGAGCTCGGCGGAGCGGCCGTGAAGCGGCTGCTGGGCCTGCCGGTGTTGCTGATGCCGGCGGTGGCGCACGCGGCCGCCGGCGCATGCGGCGGCCGATCTGACGGCGCGCCCGCTGGTGCTGATCCTCGCGATGGCGGCGCTGTCGCTGGTGCCGTTCGCGCTGCTGATGACGACCTCGTTCGTGCGCATCTCGGTGGTGCTGTCGATCCTGCGCAGCGCGATCGGCACGCCGCAGGTGCCGCCGACGCAGGTGCTGACCGGTCTGGCGCTGATCCTGACGCTGTCCGTGATGGCGCCGACCGGCGAGCGCATGTACGCGCGCGGTCGAGCCGGTGCTGGCTCTCGGCGCCGGCGCCGAGGCGACCGGCGCGCGAGACCGTCGCACGCGCTCAGGCGGCCGCCGACCGCGCCAAGGAGCCGCTGCGCGAGTTCCTGCTCAAGCACGCCGACGGCGCGACCGCGCGTCGTTCACCGGCGCTGGCGCGCAGATGCGCACGCCGGCCGAGCGCGCCGCCATCACCGATCAGCGACTTCATGGTCGTCGTGCCGGCGTTCGTGACGTCCGAGCTGCGGCGCGCGTTCGAGATCGGGTTCCTGCTGTTCATCCCGTTCCTGGTCGTCGACCTGGTGATCGCGAACCTGCTGCTGGCGCTGGGCATGCACATGCTGTCGCCGACGACGGTGTCGCTGCCGTTCAAGCTGCTGCTGTTCGTGCTGGCCGACGGCTGGCACCTGGTGGTCCGCGGTCTGGTCGAGAGCTACGTGTGACGCCTGCTCGGCACGAGCTGGTGCTGCGCGCCGTGCGCGAGGGGCTGCTGCTGGTGCTGCTGCTGTCGGGGCCGCCGCTGCTCGCCAGCCTGGTGACGGCTTCGTGCTCGGCGTGCTTCCAGGCGCGCGACGCAGATCCAGGACGCGACGCTGGCGTTCGTGCCCAAGCTGGTGGTCGTGCTGCTGGTGCTGGTCGCGATGGGGCCGGTGCTGGGCGCGCAGCTGGTCCGGTTCACGCAGGCGCTGTTCCTGGCGATCGCCAGCGTTCGCTGACGCGTGGGCGCCCCGGGCCTGCTGGTGGCCGCGCTGGCGCTTGGGCGGGGCGCGCGCCGCGCCGGTGGTCTGGCTGGTCGGACCGCTGGGCGGTGTTCGCCTGCCGGCGCCGGCGCGCGTGGGACTGGCGCTGGTGCTGGCGGGCCTGGCCGCGCCGGCGCTGCTCGCCCCCGCGGCGGCGGCCGGCCTGGACCGGGCCTCGACGGCGCGGCTGGTCCTGCTGCTGGCGCGCGAGCTGGTGGTCGGCACCGTCCTGGGGCTGGTCGCCTCGGCGGCCTTCCGCGCCGCGGAGTCGGCGGGACACCTCGCCGACACGCTGCGCGGCGCAAACCTGGCCGAGGTCCTGGTCCCGACGACCGACGAGCGCGGCAGCCCGCTGGCGGTGCTGTACGTGCTGGTGGCGACGCTGGTCTTCTTCCAGATCGGCGGCGTCCCGCGGCTGCTCGACGCGCTCCTCGGCAGCTACCGCGCGCTGCCGATCGGCGGTGGGCTCAGCGCCGCCGGCGCGCGCGGAGCGGCCGCCCTGGTCGCCGCCGCCTCGGCGCGCGTGATCGCGTCGGGGGTGGGGCTGGCCGCGCCCGTCATCGTCGCGCTGTGGCTGACCGATCTCGCGCTCGGCCTCATCGCGCGCGCGGCGCCGCAGGTGCCGGTCTACTTCCTGGGCCTGCCGCTGAAGGGGCTTCTGGCGATCGGGCTCGTCCTGGTCGGGCTGGGCGCGCTCGAGGCCGCGCTGGCTGGCGACCTCGCGGCTGGATGGCATTGCTGGCCCGCGCACCAGCCGCCTTTGCGAGATGATACAGTCGCGCCGATGTCGCGGACCTTTCGTGACGCGCGCGCGTGGCTGCTGCGCGCGACGGGCCTCGACGGTGGGTTCGGCAGGCCGGGCAGCGGTGACGCCTGGTTGCTGCTGGGCCTTGCCGCCGTCCTGATTGCGCTGGGCATCTGGTGTCGGACCGTCGGGTTCGGTTTCCCGTCGACGTTCCTTTTCGACGAGCACCACTTCGTCGAGAACGCGCGCAACTACCTGAAACACGCCGCGGACTGGAACGATCACCCGCCGCTCGGCAAGCTGTTCATCGCGGCATCGATCCGCGTGTTCGGCGATCGGTCGTATGCCTGGCGCGTCCCCTCCTTGATCGAGGGGCTCTTGCTGATCGTCGTCGGGACCGTCGCCACCGCCCGGCTGTTCCGGTCGCGCCTGGCCGGGCTGCTGGCCGCGGCGCTGCTGGCGACCGACGGCTTTCTGATCGCCTACTCGCGCGCGGCGCTGCTGGACTGCGGGCTCGCGCTGGCCGGCGTGACGGCGTTGCTGCTGGCGACGTTTCGCTGGCGGGCAGGCCTCGCCGTCGCCGCCGGCGTGCTGGTCGGGCTGGCGGCCAACATCAAGTTCACGGGCGTCGGAAACCTGCTTCCGCTCGGCGCCTCGTTATTGCTGGCGCGGCTTCCCTGGCGGCGGACGCTGGCGCTGGCCGCCGTCATGGGCGTGGTCGCGATCGTGACGTATTTCGTCGCCTACGGGTTCGGTCTGGCCGTCGACGGACAGCCACACGGTGTCCGCGACGTGGTCGCCGCGTCCGCGGCGCTGGTCGTTCACCACGCCGCGCTCACCGACATGAAGAACCCCTGGGTGTCCGGCTGGATCACGTGGTTCGTCCCCGTGCGGCCGCTGGTCATGGGCTACTTGCGATGGGGCGACGGCGTTCGCGTTCTCTCCAGCCTCGGGAACCTGATCATCTGGTGGTCGGCGGCTGCGGCCGTCGGCGTCGTCGCGGTCCGGATGACCTGGGTCGGTCTGGCCACGGCCCTGCGTGAGCCGTCGCCCGGCGATCCGCAGGCGGGCTCGGTCGCCGGCTTCGTCGGCCACCACGGCCGCGCCGCGCTGGTGGTGCTGGCGCTGATTGCCGCGCACCTGTTCCCGTGGATGGCCAGCCATCGGGATTCCTACATCTACCATTATCTTCCCAGTTATGCGGGGATGGTGATCCTCCTCGCGGCGTTGCTGGCGCAGCTCGCGCGACGCCGCCCGCGCGAGCTGCTGGTCCTGCTGGCCGCGGTCCTGCTCTTCTCGATCGTCTACGCGCCCGTGTGGGCGATGTGGCCCATCGGCGAGGAACAGTTCCGCTGGCGGCTGCCGTTCGGGAGCTGGCGATGACTACGGCGCTGCCGCATGGACGCGGGCGGGACCCTCGCTTATGCTGCCGCGCATGTCGCGCTTTTCTCGTCTGATCCCGACCTGCGCCGCGGCGCTGTTCGCGCTGGCGCTCCCCCTGTCCGCTTCGGCGCAGATCGCCCAAGGGCCGCCGACGCCGCTGGCGGTCGACCTGGCCAAGGTGCCGGTCGGCAGCGCCGCGCAGTACACCGTCACCGTCGGGACGATGGGGCCGATGACGATGAAGCTGGGTCTGGTCAGCCGCGGTACCGCCGGCAACACGATCGAGACCTCGATCGAAGGCGGCATCGCCGCGCGCACGGGCGGCAAGATGATCACGCAGATGACCATCCCCGCCGGCTCCAACGGCAAGGTCCAGAAGATGGTCCTGCAGCTGGGCGCGAACGACCCGATGGAGATGCCGATCGAGGGCGCGCAGGCCCAGCAGTTCTCGAAGCCGGACCCGAAGACCCTCGTGAAGGAAGAGACGATCAAGGTCCCGGCCGGGTCCTTCAAGACCAAGCACTATCACGACAAGACGGCCCAGGGCGACACGGTGGACTTCTGGGTCTCGGAGACCGTGAACCCGATCGGCCTCGTGAAGATGGAGGCCACGCAGAAGAACAACCCGCAGATTGGCGGCCCCATCAAGATGGAGCTGGTCTCGACCGGCGAAGGACGCGAAGTCGAGCATCACGAAGGCGCCCAAGCCGTTCGACCAGGCCGCCTTCATGAAGCAGATGATGGCGGGCGCCAGCGCCGGTGGCGCCCGGCGGCAGCGCCGGCCGGCAAGTAACCGCGGCGAGCTCGGGTGGCGGCGCGCGAGCCGACCGAAGCTCCGACCCCGCGCCGGCTCGCCGATGCGCGGCGCCGCGGTGAGGTGGCCGTCAGCCGCGACCTGGTCTCGGCCGCCGCGACGGCTGCTGCGCTGGGGACGGTGCTGGTCGCCGGCCAAGCGGCGACGGGCCGCCTGCTCGCCTATTTTCGGGACGCGCATCTCCACCGGCGCCCGCGGGGGAGCGACCGCGGCGTCGGCCCTTGCGGCGGGGGTGGAGGCGCTGGTCCAGTCGCTGGTGCCGCCGTTGACGGCGGGTTTCGGGGCCGCCCTGCTGATCGGCCTCCTGCAGACGCGCGGCCTGGTAGCCGCCGGCGCCGCCGCGCCGCGGTTGTCGCGCCTGTCCCCGGCCGAGGGGCTGCGGCGGCTGCTGTCGGGCGGCGCTGCCTTCGAGCTCGGCAAGGGGTTGGTCAAGCTGGGGCTCGTCACCGCGCTGGTCGCCTGGACGGTCGTGCCGCACCTGGTGGGCGTCGTGGGGTTGGCCGGGGCGCCCGCCGGCGCCGCGCTGGACGCGTTCGGCGTGCTCGCGGGGCGCCTGGTGATGGCGGTCCTCCTGGCGTCGGCGGTCCTGGGCGCGGCCGATCTGCTGTTCGTGCGGCGCACGCATCGGCGCCGATTGCGGATGACGCGCGAAGAGGTCCGCCGGGAGCACAAGGAAGCGGAAGGGGACCCGCTGCACCGGGCCGAGCGCCTGCGGCTACAGCGTGAAATTTCGGAGCAACGAATGATCGCCGACGTCCGAAAAGCAGACTTCGTGGTGGTCAATCCCGATCATATCGCCGTCGCGCTTCGCTACGACCGAACCCGTGACGCCGCCCCCGTGGTCCTCGCCAGCGGCGAGCGGCTCTTGGCCGAGCGCATCAAGCAGGTCGCGCGGGAGGCGGGGGTCCCGATTTTTCAGGACGTCACCCTGGCCCGGTCGCTGCGGGCGGTGAACGAAGGGGACGAGATCCCTGCCGCGCTCTACGAGGCGGTGGCGGAGGTGATTCGCGTCGTGCAAGGCGTGCCGGACCCGACGCCTTCCGCGACGCCCAGCGTGGCGCGCCCCGCCCCGGCGGTTCGTGATGGCACGGGGTGGAAGCGGGCTTAAGATGAAGGCCGCCGCATGACGACCCACGCGCAAGGGCAACGGAAAGTTCGCAAGGCGGTAATGCCGGTGGCGGGGCTCGGAACCCGTTTCCTGCCGGCGACGAAGGCGATGCCGAAGGAGATGCTGCCGATCGTCGATATGCCCAGCATCCAGCTGATCGTCGAAGAGTGCGTCGCCGGCGGCATCGAGGAGATCATCTTCGTCACCGCGCGCGGCAAGTCGGCCATCGAGGATCACTTCGATCGCGCGCCCGAGCTGGAGGCGCTGCTGGAAGGCGCGGCAAGACTGAAGAGCTGGCGCTGATCCGGCGGATCACGGCGCTGGCGCGGTTCGTGTCGGTGCGGCAGGGGGAGGCGCGCGGCCTCGGCCACGCGGTGCTGTGCGCGCGCGAGGCCGTCGGTGACGAGCCGTTCGCGGTGCTGCTGGGCGACGACCTGCATGGTCGGCGAGCGGCCCGGGCTCGGCCAGCTGATCGAGCAATACGACGCAGCGCGGGACCGGGCGTGGTCGCGCTGAAAGAGGTGCCGCCGGGGCAGGAGCACCTCTACGGGATCGTCGACGGCGACCGCGACGGCGAGCGCGGGCTGCAGGTGCGCCGGCTGGTCGAGAAGCCGGCGCCGGGCACGGCCCCGTCGCGCCTGGCGATCATCGGGCGATACGTGCTGCCGCCGGAGATCTTCCCGATCCTGGCGAGACGCCGCCCGGGCGCGGCGGCGAGATCCAGCTCACCGACGGGCTGGCCACGCTGTGCGCGCGGCAGAGGCCTCTACGGCCTGGAGATCGAAGGGCGGCGGTTCGACGCCGGTGACCGCGCCGGCTACGTCGTGGCGATGGTCCACTACGCGCTTCGCCGCCCGGACTTCGGGCCGAGGTCCGCGCCGGGATCGAGAAGTTGCTGGGTAAGTGACCGCAGGCGTCGTTCGATCCCGCGCCTGCTGGAGGTCGCGGTCGCGCTGCCGGTGCAGCGGCACCTTCACCTACCGCGACCCGCCGCGACCCGGCGGCGCCCGTCGGCGCGCAGGTGGTCGTTCCGTTCGGTCGCGCACGGTCACGGGGTTCGTCGTCGGGCACGCGGCGGCGCGGCGCCGGACGGCGACCCGCCGCGCGCACATCGAGGCGGTGGTCGGCGGCAAGCCCGCGTTCGACGAGGGGATGATCGCGTTTTGCCGCTGGACGGCCGAGTACTACCAGGCGCCGCTGGGCGAGGTGCTGCGCGCCGCGCTGCCGCAGGGCGAGCAGGCCACCGCCAAGCGCGCCGTGCGGCTGACCGACCAGGGGCGGCCGCGAGCTGGAGCGCCAGGCGTCAGCCAGGACGCTGCTGGGCGACGCGCCGCCGAGGATCCGATCCTGGCGGCGCTGGCGGACGCGGGGGGCGAGCTGCCCCTGCAGCGGCTGCTCGACGGCTGCGAGTCGCGCGGCGCCCGCGGCGCATCCTGGCGCGGCACGAGGCGGCGCGGCCTGGTCGAGGTCGGCGACGAGATGAGACCGCCGCGCGCCGCCGACCCGGCGTTCGTGCGGCGTTCCGGCGTCGGCCGTCCGGGCGCGGCGCTGCCGAGCGCGCGGCCGCGCGGCGCGCGGCGCTGGCCAAGTCGCGGCGCGCGGGCGAGGCGGGCGTTGCCGCTGGCGACCTGAGCGCGGCCGAACGCGGCCACCTGCGGGCGCTGGTCGCAGCGGGGCTGGCGCGCGTCGAGCACCGGGCGGTCCCGGCGCACGACGCCGCGGGCCGTGTGCCGCCGCCGCGCGTCGGCGGTGACGCTCAACGCCGGAGCAGCAGCGCGCGGTCGACGCGCTCGTCGCGGCGCTCGACGGCGGGTTTGCCAGCTTCCTGCTCCACGGCGTGACCGGCTCGGGCAAGACCGAGGTCTACCTCCGCGCGATCGCCGCGGCGCGCGCCGCCGGGCGGGGCGCGATGGTGCTGGTGCCCGAGATCGCGCTCACGCCGCAGCTGGCGGCGCGCTTCCGCGCGCGCTTCGGCGACGACGTCGCGGTGCTGCACAGCGCGCTGCCGCCCGCGCGAGCGGCTGCGCGTCTGGCGCCGGCTGCGCGCGGGCGAGGTCGGCGTCGCGATCGGCGCGCGCTGCGCGCTGTTCGCGCCGGTGCGAGAGCTGGGCTCGTCGTCGTCGACGAGGAGCACGACCCCTCGTTCAAGCAGGAGGAGGGCGTCCGCTACAACGCGCGCGACATGGCGATCCTGCGCGCCCAGCGGGCGGCGGCGTCGTGGTCCTCGGCAGCGCGACGCCGTCGCTCGAGAGCGAGCTACAACGTGCCAGGCGGCCGGTTCACGCGGCTGGCGCTGCCGTCGCGCGCGACGCCGCGGCCGCTGCCCGAGGTGACGCTGGTCG
>CAVTSM010000008.1:0-67524 GCA_963737345.1 uncultured Pseudomonadota bacterium
GGGGCCTCGCGCCTGCGTGGCGCCATGCGGGTCATGGCCGGCGGCGGGTTCGCGATGGCCGCCAGCGCGCTGATCGGGCGGGTGATGGGGCTGGCCGGCTTGTGAGCCTGGTGCGGCGCTTGCTCTGCTGAGCTGGCATGCGCTCCGCAATCGCACGAACCGTCGACTTTTCCGGCCCGTTGTCCGACACCGCCGCGCGCGTGGCGGCAAGATCGTTGACGTCGCGTCGCTGGGCGTCGATTTTCTTTCCGCTGGCCGCCGGGGCGGCGGCGCTCGGCTGCGCGCAGGGGCGCCTGCTGCCGGCGGCGTCCGCGCAGGTCATCCCCGATGTGCCCAGCGCTGCTGCCTTCGAGGACAGCGGCATCCGGGTCTCGGCCGAGGCCAACGACTGGAGCGCCGCCCCCGAGGACCTGCCCGAACGGCTCACGCCCATCAAGGTGCGGATCGTCAATCGCAGCGGCGCTCCCGTCCAGATCCTCTATCAGAAGTTTGCGCTGCTCGGTGGCCACGGGCGCCGGTACCAGCCGCTGCCACCCGCGCCGCTCGACGACCCCGGCACGCCGAGCGTACGACCCGTGTATGCGGCGTCGAACTTCTTCGTGGCGCCTCGGCTGCATGGCGTTTATCCGACGCTGGATGCCTGGTCCGTTCCGCTCGACCGCGACGACGAATTCTATGCCCGCCAGGTCGGGCGCTGGGCCGACGGGTTGCCGAGCCGCCCCATGCGGCGGATGGCGCTGCCCGAAGGGGTGCTGGCTGATCGCGGCGAGATCTCGGGCTTCCTCTACTTCGAGAACGCGACCCGCAAGGAAAAGCGCGTGACCTTCCACGCTGACATGGACCAGCCGCAGGGGGAGGAGGTCGCCGAGATCGAGATCCCGTTCGTCGTCCACTGAGGACGGCAAACAGCAAGCGCCCCTCCCGCCCGGAGGCGGAAGGGGCGCAGAAGATGTCTGTCGGTGGGCCCGTTTCCTAGTCTTCGTCGGCGAAGGGCGAGCAGCCGTTGCCGGTGTTCGGCAGGATCTCCCAGGTGAAGTTCTCACCGTGCTGCTGCGTCCAGAAGATGCGCCATCCATCCTTGAACGGACGTGGGATCGTCGCGCCCAAGAGGCCGCGCGCCGACGGGTCGCCGTTCGAGACGTGAAAGCCGGTGATCTCGTTGTCGCCCTCGTTCTGGAAGCCGGCGAACGACCCGAAGGCCGAGTCCAGCGTGGCCGACGGGTCGCGCCCCTCGGCCAGAAGGCGCGCCGGAACGTTGGCCGGGTCGGCGTAGTCGGCGGTCAGATCGATGATGTACCCCGAGTCCAGCGCGTTGCGCTGGCCGTGCAGTGTGTCGCCCGCGTCCTCGACGAACACGATGTCGTTCTTGCTGATGAACGAGCAGTTGTCGAAGCCGGTGTGCGCCACGTCGCCGCGGTAGACCAGCGTCAGCGTGCCGCTGTCCGCGGCGGACGAGTGCTGGGTCAATTTGAACACGCCGCCAAAGCCCCCGAACGCCGCGCCGGCCTCGGTGAGCGCGTTCGTGTCGCCGGTCTCGTCGAAGATGAACTCGCGGAAGTTGGTCCCCGGGCGGAACTGGCCGTTTTCCGGCCGCTTGAACGGCGTGCCGCCCTTGACCTTGGCCAGGGCGTTCGCGCTGAACGGCGTGGTTCCGTCGGCGGCGGTATCGTGGATCGTCACCCAGCGGGTGTGAAACCTCTTGCCGTAGGTGTGAAGATCGCCGACGTCGGCCGACAACGTGTCGGTCGCTGCGTCGTGGAAGACGATCGGTTGACCGTTGCGCAGGGAGATCGCCTGCAGCACCTGCAGCTTGCCGGCCTTGAGGTCATCGGCGTTGCTTGGAACGAAGCGATACACGAAGCTGTTCGGCACCTTCGCGTGCGGCGCGGCGGGGCTGCTCGACCCACCGACGTCCTCGACGATCCAGAGGTTGCCTTCCGCGTCGTTCTGCACGCCTTCGTAGCCGCCGCGGCCGATCGAGCCCGAGATGTCCTCGACCACCGACGGATACGTCAGCGTGGCCTGGTACTCGGCCGCGCCGCTGTTCTCGGTCGTGAAGATCAAGCGCTGCGCGAAGGGGTCCCAGGTCGCTCCGTCGATGTCGCCGAGGGGCGCGCCGCTGTTGTCGGTGGCGGCCATCACCGTCACCTTGTGGGCGGCGTCGGCGTCCAGGTTCACACGCGTGATGTATCCAGGCGTTCCGGTCTCGTGGCCCTGGAACAGGAAGTGCGTACCGTAGTCGTACGACGCGTCGGGGCCCGTCTGTCCGTACAGCACCAGGTAGGTGTTCTTGTCGGGCTCGGTCTTCGAGGCCTCGATCAGGTGAGTGGCGCTGGGCAGATCGCCCGGCGCGGGGAGCAGCGGGCCATCACCCTGGTACCCGTAGTAAGCGGCGGTGCGCGCGCTGCCGTCGGCCAGGGTCACGGTCGCCGGGTTTTCGACCGGAAACGACCCTTGCACGACCGCGCTCTCGATCAGCTCGGGCGGCAGGACGTTCGGCGCGGAGAAGCCCGCCTTCTTGGGCTGGGCTGCCGGGACGGGGGTGACGTTCAGCTTGCCGTGACGTTCCAGCGGCCCGATGGGCGATCCGGCGGCGAAGGCCACCGGCTGGTCCGCGGCGGTGGTGCCGGTCGTCGCGGCGTTCGTGCAGCCGCCGATCAACAGCAGCGATGCGATGGGGAGTGCGTGCTTGCAGGTCATGAAGACTCTCCTGGTTGGACGAAGAAACGTGGTGCCCGGTGTAGCGCGCGCGCACCGTTCGTCCGGCAACAACTGGGCGAGGGTTCTGTCGCCACTTTGCGACAGGCTGGTGACGAGTCAGGCATGATGGGCGCATGCCGCTTCTCGGGGTCACGCTGACACCCGCCGGCGAGCAGCGCCTGGGTGCGCGGCCGCCGCAGCTGTCGCTTTCCGATCTTTCGTCCACCCGTGAGCTGGAACCTGGACGTCCGGTTCGTTTGATCGATGCGCGCGCCACGACACGCGCGACGGGTATTGCGGACCCGGAGAACGACGTCATTCGCATCTGGTCGCACGGCGAGGAGAGCCGGGCGCCCGACGCGGCGTTCGTGCGCGACAAGCTGCGGGCCGGCCTGGCCTTGCGGCAGACGCTGGGGCTTGCTGACGGCGATTCCGCCTACCGCCTCATCAACGGCGAAGGCGACGGGCTGGCGGGCTTGGCTGCCGACGTGTACGGACCGTTCGCGGTGGTGACCGCCCTGTCACGCGGCCTCTTGGGGCACGCCCGCCTGCTGGCTCAATGCGCGCTGGAGGTCCTCCCCGAGCAGGGGCTGCCCTTGAGAGGCGCCGTCTTGAAGACGCGGCTCAAGGGGAGCGGCAACACGCCGGAGCGCGCGAAAGACGACGTCGTCGGCGAGACGCCTCCGGACAAGCTGATCGTGCGCGAAACGGGCATTCCCTACGAGGTGCACCTGCGCGGTGGCATCAACGTCGGCCTGTTCACCGACATGCGCGAGCACCGCGCCGGGCTGGCGCGATTCGTGCGCGGCAAGCGCGTGCTGAACACGTTCGCGTACACGGGCGCGCTCTCGGTCGCCGCCGCGCGGGCCGGCGCGGCCGCCGTCACCAGCGTCGACCTGGCGGCTGGCCCGCTGGCCTGGGCGCGCGCGAACTTCGCGCTTTCCGGCCTGGACGCCGACCGGCAACGCTGGGAAGTCTCGGACGTGTTTCGCTTCCTCGAGGCCGAGCGCCAGCGCGGCACGAGGCACGACGTGATCATTCTGGACCCGCCGACGGTGTCCGGGGCGCGGGCTTCGCTGTGGGCGCAGAAGCGGGACTACCCCGACCTCATCGCTGCGGCGTGCGCGGTGCTGCCCGAAGAGGGTGGCCATCTCTGGATCTCCTCGAACACCCACGGCGGCCCCTCGGTCCTCAAGCACGTGGCGGCCGGGTTGTCGCTGGCCAAGCGGGACGCGCAGGTCCTGGAGCTCGGAGGCCTGCCACCGGACTACCCGACACCCCACCACTGGCCTTCGGCGCGCTATCTGGAGGTCTGTCAGGTGCGGGTTGGCGCCGCCTTTAGCTGACCGGACACCGGGCCCGACCTTTGGTCGTCCGTAAACGTCGAGCAGCAACAAAGAGGGATCGAAGTTGGAAAATTGATGCAACCTGACGCGCGGCGCTGCCCGGAAATTTCCGGCGCCTGACTTCCTTTGGCAAAAGCCGCCCAGATCGAACGAACAGCTTAAAGGATGGGGGACTATTCACCCCCTTTTCCGTTTAAGCTCCGTGGGAAAGGAAAGCGCGATCGAGAGGGGAGGCGTGTCGACGAACGAACAAAACGCCGTGTTCCAATCCGGAACGCGCTTTGGTGCGTACGAGATCGGTGCGCGTCTGGGGCTCGGCGCGACGGGCGTCGTCTATGCGGGTGTGCGCATCACCGACGGCAAGCGCGTTGCGCTCAAGGTGCTGAGCTCGGACCTGGCGGCCAAGCCCACCGCGCGCGCGCGCTTTCTCAACGAGGCGAAGCTGGCCGCTCGGCTTCGGCACCCGAACATCGTCGAGATCGTCGACGCCGGCGAGGAGGGCGAACGGGCGTATCTGGTCATGGAGCTGCTGGAGGGCGAGGACCTGGCCGGCCGCCTGCAGCGGTCAGGGGCGATGGCGATCGCCGACGCGATAGACGTCCTGGTGCCCGTTTGCGACGCGGTGGCGGCCGCGCACGGGCTGGGGATCACACACCGCGATCTCAAGCCGTCGAACATCTTCCTGGCCGTTCGCGACGGTCGGGTGCGCCCGGTGGTGTTGGACTTCGGCGTCGCCAAGGATGACGATTCGTCGGGCGAGGAGAAGATTCACGTCCCGAAAGGCGTGTTCGGGACACCCATGTATCTCGCTCCGGAGCTGGTGGCGGATCAGGGCGCCGCCGGACCGGCCAGCGATCAATACGCGCTGGGGGTCATTCTTTACGAGGCGCTGACGGGGCAGCAGGCCTATGCGGCCGAGGACCTCGGGCAGCTGTTTCGCGCGATATCCGCTGGCAAGCCGCCCTCCGCGCGCGCGCGGCGGTCGGACATCCCGGCGGCATTGGACGCCATCGTGCTGCGCGCGATGGCTGCCGACCCTGGGGCGCGGTTTCCAGCCGTGGGCGACTTGCGGCGTGCGTTGCTGCCGTTTGCCTCCAAGTCCGGCGACGGCGCCCCGGCCGGGCGCCGCCGCCCGGCGTCTTCGCCCGCCATCCAGATCGAAGCCGCCGTGCCAAGTCCGTTCGTCCGCACGCTGATTCCGGAGACCCAGGCAGAGAGCGGCCCCTGGTTCGTCGCTCCGGCGGCGCCCGAAGAGCTCTCTGACGCGACGACCACTCCCTCGCCGGGGCCCTCCCAACTCGCGGCCCCCACCGCCGTGATGCCCGGCCGCCAGAGGGCGCGCGCCCGCGCGCAGGACGCGAAGCTGGCGGCGGCCACATCAGCGGACCCGCAAGCGACCGCTGATGATGGCGACCACGCGTCGCCGCGGCGGGCTTGGGACGGCCGCCGGATCGCGATCGTATCCGCGGTCGCGTTAGGGAGCATCGGGTTGGTGGTGGTCTTGATGCAAGGCGGCCGATCGAGCCACGCGCCTGCCGTTTCGGCGGCTTCGGACCAGACGGCTTCGGCGTCCCCGCCCGCTCGGCTGCCTCCGCCAGCGCCTGCGGCGCCACCTGCACCGCCCGCGGCCGCCGCACCGCCCGCCGCCGCCGCGCCGCCCGCGACGCCGGTGGTGAGCCGGGCAGCGCCTGCGGCTCCGGCCGCACCGCCCGCCGATCCGGCTGCGATGCCGGCGCCGGCTGAACCCGTGGTGCCGGCCAAGAGCGAGGCCGCTCGTGCCGCTTCGCATCCGGTGGCCCCGCCCGCGGCACGCGAGCCCGCCCGCGCGGCGGTCGAACCAGCGGCGCCCCAGCTGGCACCGGTGGCTCGCCGCGAGCGGACCCCGGGGCCACCCGTAGAAACGCCCGACGTCGAGGCCGAGTCGCGGAAGCGGGTCTCCCGCCCGCGCGATCGCGAGACGCCCGAGGTCCGCATGCACAACGGCGTCCCGTTGCTGGATTGACGACGTTTCCTCTACCTCCACCCATCGAGGCCAGGGCCAAACACATGCACACCAGCCTTTCGACCAGCAAGATGTCCGCGCCCGTTGGTGCCGCCGCGGTGACGGCGGTGCTTGCCGCTGTCATGCTCCTCGGGGCGGCGCCCGCCCGCGCGATGAGCGATGCGGACCAAGCCGAGGCGCTGATTCGCGAGGGCGTCCGCTTGCGGGGCCAGGATCAGACCGCCCGTGCGTTGCCGCTTTTTCAGAAGGCCTACGAGCTTTCGCACACGCCGCGCACGGCCGGCCAGCTTGGTTTGTGCGAGATGGAACTGGCGTCGTACGTCGCGGCCGAACGCCACCTGGGCGAAGCGCTGGCCAGTCCCGATTACCCCTGGATAGCGAAGAACAAGCCCGCCCTGAAACGGCAGCTCGAGGCCGCGCGCGCGAACATCGGCGAGCTGGTCGTCACCGTTTCGCCGTCGGGCGCCGAGGTCTTCCTGAACGGAAGGCCTGTCGACCCGGGCCTGCTCGGTGGGCCGATCCGCGTCGACAAGGGACAGGTCGTCCTCGAGGTCCGGGCGGCGGGGTTCGAGACGGCCCATGACACGCTGACCATCACGGCCGGCAAGCGCGAACAGCGCACCTTCCGGCTGGTGCCCGCGCCGCCGCAACTGGCGGCGGCCTCCCCGGCCGTGACCGGCTTGCCGCCGGCGGTCGCGCCAGCGGCCGCGGGCCCGGATGGCAACGGTGGGCGGGACACGGCGGTCGGGGCACCCCGCGCTGGCGCCGGCGCCAAACGGATGGCGGCCTGGATCACGGGCGGGGTCGCGATCGGCGCGCTGGTTTTGGGGACGGTAGAGGCGTTCAACGCGGCCAGCAAGCGCGACGCGTTCAACGACCACACCGGCACGACCGGCGGCGTGACGTACCAGGATTGCGGGGCGGCCAATGTGTCGGCCGCCTGTAAGCCCCTCAAGGATGCCTACGACCAGGCACAGACGCTTTCGATCGTCGGCTTCGCCGCCGCAGGGGCGCTGGCGGTCACATCGGCGGTGTTGTTCGTGCTGTCGTCGCCGGACCATGAAGGCGGCTCGGAAATCGGTGGACCCGCACGGGCGTTCGCTTGTGTTCCGGACGTGGGTGTTCGGGGCGTCGGATGCGCCCTTCGCTTCTGAGCTGGAGAGACAAGATGCTGCGTAGACTGCTTCTGGTCACGGTGGTTCTCGGCGCTTCCGGCCTCGGGTGCGGCGGCCTTCGCGAGCAGCCGGCCTTTCCCGACGGCGCCGTCGCGTCCGGCGCGGGCGGGCCGGGAACTGGCGTGGGCGGGAGCCGCGGCGGGGCAGCCGGCAACCCGGCCGGGGCAGGCGGCACCAGCGGCATGGGCGGCCTTGCCGGTGCCGATGCGACCGGCGCGGGCGGCGCCGCGGGGGCCGGTTCGGCCGAAGTGGGCACTCATTGCGCCGCTGCTGCCGCTTGCGCGTCCGGCTTCTGCGTCGACGGCGTCTGCTGCGAATCAGCGTGTGCCGGCAGCTGCTGGCAGTGCAATTTGCCGGGCTTCGAGGGACGTTGCACGGCGTCCGCAGCCAACCAGCCCGCGCCCGCCGCACGGCAGCCCTGCCAGAAGGCCGCCACGTCGACCTGCATGCAGAACGGATTTTGCGACGGCAAGGGCGCCTGTCAGCTGTACGCCAGCGGGACTGTCTGCGGCGCCGGTACCTGCAACACCTCGACCCAGATGGCGGTCACCATGTCTCTCTGCGACGGCGAGGGGAGTTGCAAGCCGACCAATCCCGTCACCTGCGCGCCCTTCAAGTGCGCCGCGACCGGCGACCGTTGCTCGATCACCTGCGCGACAGACACCGATTGCCAGGGGCAGCCCTGCGTCAACGGGTCCTGCGGCAAGGTGGGGAACGGAAGCAAGTGCACCAGCGCCGGACAGTGCACGTCGGGGCAGTGCGTGGACGGCGTTTGCTGCGACGCCGCCTGTTCGGGATCCTGCCAGGCCTGCGATCTCGCCGGCTCGGTCGGTCACTGCACGACGCTGCCGGCGGGACAGGCGCCGCACGGCACCCGAACGGCGTGTGCGCCGGGGACCTGCGGCAGCGCGTGCAACGGAACCAGCACCGCCTGTGTCTTCGCGTCCACGGCCGTTAGCTGCGGCGCCGCGAGCTGCACGGACGGAACGGTCACCCGCGCGCGAAAGTGCGACGGCCAGGGCGCCTGCGCGGCCGCGACGACCATGTCGTGCGGCGGGTTCGCTTGTTCGGGAACCGGCTGCCGAACCACGTGCACCGGCGACAATCAGTGCGCCAGCAGGCCTTACTGCGTATCGGGCGCCTGCGTCGCCAAAAAGCCGCTCGGCACGGCGTGTGGCGCCGGGACCGAGTGCAGCAGCGGCAACTGTGTGGACGGCGTCTGTTGCTCGGCGGCCCGGTGCGGCGCCTGTACGGCCTGCAACCTGGCCACGCCGGGAACCTGCACGAACAAGGGGGCCGGGGTCACCGACAGGGCGTGTGGGACGACGCTGGCGTCCTGCGAGACCGGGACCTGCAACGGGATGGGCGCTTGCCGCGCGGCAGCCGACGGCACCACCTGTGGATCCCAGAAGTTCTGCCACTCGGGAACCTGTGGAAGCTGCACGCCCAATCAAGACTGCTCCGTGCTCAACAGCTGCAAGATCCGCAAGACGTCCTGCGCGACCGGCGTGTCGCAATGTGTGGAGACCGGCAATCAGGCCCCGGGCACGCCCTGTGGAGACATCACCTGCCCGGATGACAGCCTGGTCACGCCGGTCTGCGACGACGCGGGAAGCTGCACCGATCTCCTGAGCCTTTGCCCCTCGGGCAGGTGCCGCACCGAACAAAACGTGTGCGCCCCCGGCGGCGGCCCGGGCCCGATCTGAGGCGGCTGATTCGCCCGCCGCGCCGTGAACCGGACGGCGGCAACCGAGGCTCGCCTGACCGTCTCGCATCGGTTTCGAAACTGAGCGTCATCAAGTTTCGAAACCGTGTCCGTGCGACCTCTTTGGGAGTAACTAGTTGCCGCCGCAGATGTTGTGGCCGATGATCACCGCGTGCGCGGTCGTGTTCAGTGCAACCGATGACCCGCTCGCCCTCGATGGTACCGAGAGCGGTCGGCGGTCGGCGGCCGATTCGCGTGTTGCTCGTCGAAGACAACGCTGACGACGCAGAGCTGGTGCTTCGCGAGCTTCGGCTTGGCGGTTACGACCCTTTGCACAGGCGGGTCCTCACCCCGGCCGGGTTGCGTGAGGCCCTCACGACAGCGGAGTGGGACGTCATCGTCTCGGATCATTCTCTGCCAGAGTTCAGCGCGCCCGAGGCGTTTGCCTTGGTCCGCGAGATGAACATCGACCTGCCGTTCATCATCGTGTCGGGTACCGTCGGCGAAGAAGTTGCCGTCGAGGCCATGCGGAGCGGCGTTCATGACTTTCTTCTCAAGGGACATTTCAAACGTCTCGTGGCGGCCATCGAGCGAGAGATCAGAGAAGCGGCCGTCCGTGCCGAGCGGCGCGCGATTCGGGAACAG
Source organism: uncultured Pseudomonadota bacterium (assembly GCA_963737345.1). Classification (GTDB taxonomy): domain Bacteria; phylum Myxococcota_A; class Polyangia; order Fen-1088; family Fen-1088; genus JADGRB01. Next base: position 9,574 of record CAVTSM010000008.1, read on the forward strand.
CTCCTGATTGCGGAGAGAATGGCGTCGATGGGCACGCTGGCCGCGGGCGTGGCCCACGAGATCAACAATCCCCTGTCGGTGGTCGCAGGCAACCTCCACGTCATTCAGAAGGAACTGAACTCTGTCGCCCAGGATCTGGCGATGGCCGCGCGCGCCGTTCCGAACCGGGGCCGAGAGCTGTTGGAGCGGATATGCGCCGCGACGGAGTCACTCCGCGAGTCGGTGCGGGACGCCGACGAGGCCGCGGAGCGCGTTCGGGCCATCGTGCGTGATCTCCGGGTGTTCTCGCGTCCAGAGGACGACCGGCGTGGGCCGCTCGACATCCACCACGTCCTGGAGTCCGCCCTTCGAATGGGTCGCAACGAGCTCCGGCCGCGGGCGCATGTGGCGCTCGCGTTCGGCAAGGTGCCCCCGGTCGAGGGCAACGAGGGACGGTTGGGTCAAATCTTCCTGAACCTCATCGTCAACGCCGCGCACGCGATTCCGGAGGGTCGCAGCAACCAAAACACGGTTTCCATCGCCACGCGGTCGGAGGGTGAGATGGTCGTCGTGGAGATCACGGACACGGGATCGGGAATTCCCCCCGAGATCATGCCGCGCATCTTCGACGCATTCTTCACGACGAAACCGATCGGCGTGGGCACCGGCCTCGGTTTGGCCATCTGTCACCGCCTCTTGACGGCGATGAACGGGCGCGTCGAGGTGGACAGCACCGTGGGCGTCGGCACCACGTTTCGCGTCTTCTTGCCCCAGGCGCACCCGGGCCGAGCCGCGGAGGTGCCGGTGGTGGCCCTTGCGCCTGTTGGCGCCGGAAAGCGATCTTCCATCCTGGTCGTCGAAGACGAACCGGCTTTGGGCCGCGTTCTGGGACGTCTGCTGGCCCCCAACAAGGTGACGGCGGTTCTGCGGGCGCGGGAGGCTCTCGACAGGGTGCGCGCCGGCGAAGAGTTCAACCTGATTCTGTGCGACTTGATGATGCCGGAGATGACCGGAATGGAGTTTTACAGCGAGCTCGCACGAACGAACCGCGCCGTCGCCGATCGGATCGTTTTCATGAGCGGCGGGGCGTTCACGGCTGGCGCGCGCGCCTTCATCGAGAGCGTGCCGAACGTTCGCCTGGACAAGCCGCTCGACATCGAGCGGTTGCGGCGTCTGGTCGAAGACGCGTCTGCCGTGGGAAACTAGAAAGGCGCCGGGGCCCGATTCAAGGTCAACCAAAACAGTCCCAGGCAACGCGCCGTTTCGACGAACTCTGCGTAGTCGACCGGCTTGCGAATGTACCCGTTGGCGCCGCGCTGGTAGCTGCAGGCGACGTCCTCTTCCTGCTCCGAGGAGGACATGACGACGATGGGGATGGTGCGCGTCCGGGGATCCTCGCGCAAGCGGCGCAGCACTTCCAGACCGTCGAGACGCGGGAGGTTCAGATCGAGCAGCACGAACGAGGGAACTTCGTGACGGCGTCCGGCGACCGGTTCCGTCACCAAGAGGTAATCGAGCGCTTCGACCCCGTCGCGGGCCAGGACCAGCTCACAGGGAACAGTGGCCCGTTCGAAGGCCCGAACAGCCAGCTCGGCGTCGTCGGGGTTGTCTTCGACGAGCAGAATGATCTTCGGCTTCAAGTTACCAAGGTCGCATGAAATGTTGACCACCGACTTCAAAAGATCGAATCGCGCGCTCAGTCTGGCACGACCCGCTCGTCGCGCGTGGCCGTATTGGTTGGCCCTCATCGGCGGGGTGACGCTGGCGCCGCCGGCCGCGGCGATCGACCTCGGCGATCCCGACTCGCCCGTCGCAGTCGAGGTGCACGGTTTCGTCAGTCAGGGATTCGCCAAGAGCACGGACAACGACTACCTGCTGCACTCGAGCAAGGGCAGCTTCGAGATGAGCGAGGCGGGGCTGAACTTCACCAGTCAGTTGACAGAGCGTCTCCGGGTCGGCATTCAGCTCTTCGCCTACGATCTGGGCACCCTTGGCAACTACACCGCGCGCGCCGACTGGTTCTACCTGGACTACCACCTGAAGGATTGGCTGGGTCTGCGCGCCGGGCGCACCAAGCTCCCCTTCGGCCTTTACAGCGACATCAGCGACATCGATGCCGCGCGCACGCCCATCCTGCTACCCCAGTCCATCTACCCCGAGACGAACCGCTACTTCTTGCTGGGCGTGACCGGCGCGAGCCTGTACGGCTACGTCAACCTGGGCCGCGCAGGAGCCGTCGATTATCGAGCGGTGGGGGGCGCGATCCCGGTCAGTCCCGCCCAGATCGGGGCACCGCCAGAGCTCTCGACCATCGATATTCCCTACGTCGCCGCGGGGCGATTCATGTGGGAGACGCCGGTCGCGGGCCTTCGGCTGGGCGCGAGCCTTCTGGTGCTGAAGTTGAACGAGACCGGCGTCCTTCCGACGATGCCGATGCCCACGCACGTGAGCCTCAGCGACGTCATTTACAGCGCGATCGGCTCGATCGAATACGCCGCGCACGATCTGCTGGTGGCGGTCGAGTATGGCCAGGCCCGGGCCGTTCTCCACGACGACCAGCCGGCTCAGTTTCCCGAGGGGGCGACCGTCGACGCGGGCGGATACGGGCTGGTCGCCTATCGGGTCACCAGATGGCTCCAGCCCGCTGCCTACTATTCCTTCTTCGCCGCCAACCGGAATCTCGGCGCCCAGGCGGCGAACATGACGACCAACGACGAGAACATTCAGGACGATGTGGCCGGCACGCTGCGATTCGACATCAACAACTTCTGGATCGTGAAGCTCGAAGGCCACTACATGCACGGCACGGCCGCCCTGGGGATGGTTCCGACCGCGGCGGTGAACTGGGGGCTATTCCTGATCAAGACGACCGCCTACTTCTGAGACTGCCGTGCGCGCAACTCGGACCTTATCGGCGGTGTTCCTGGTCGCCATCCTCTGCGGGACGTCCGCTGTCGGCGCCGATCCGCGCCTGGCCCCCGGCTATCGGGTCATCGTGAACGCCGCGAACACGGTCGAAGCGGTCGACCGTCGCTTCTTGAGCGAGGCGTTCTTCAAGAAGACCACCCGCTGGCCGAATGACCTCTTCGTTCGACCGGTCGACCAGTCCGCCGATTCGGCCAGCCGCCACGCCTTCTCGGAGGACGTCCTCAAGAGGTCGGTGGCGGCGGTGAAGAGCTACTGGCAGCAGATGGTCTTTTCCGGGCGCGGCGTCCCGCCGCCAGAGCTCGACAGCGACACCGAGGTGGTCAAGTTCGTGGTCCGGAACCCGGGTGCCATCGGGTACGTCTCGCCTGCCGCGAACGTGGCCGGTGCCAAAACGATCGCCGTGAGGTAACGAGGTGAGGTTGTCTTTCCGCGCCAAGCTGATCGCGATTGTCGGCACGGCGGCGGCGGCTCTCGTGGTCCTCATCGTCGCCAGCGCGGTGATCTCCAGCCGAACCGAACGTGAGCTGGCCAAGATCGAGCGCGACCACCTGCCGAAGCTCCAGCTGGGTCCGCGGCTCCAATCTCAATTCGAACGGCTCGAGCGGGCGTACCAAGACGCCGTCGCCGCCCACGACGCCGACGCCGTCGGTGCGACGCGCGAGATCGAGACCAAGCTCTTCGCGGACCTGGAAGCCACTCGCGGCGCCGTTACGCCCGGACAGGCCGCGGTGCTCCGCGTCGCGATCGACGACTACTACACCAGCGCGCTGGACGTCGCGCGACGGTTGATCGCCGGCGAAACGGGCGAGCGGTTGGTCGATGCGATGAGCGCGATGCAGATGAAGCAGGCGCGCGCCCGTGAGGTTTTGGGCGCCGAGACGGCCTTCAATCCGAACGAGCTGGCGGCCGACTTCGCCGCTGCCCGTCAGGCCGAGGTCAGCGGCGGCCACGTTCGCTTGGCGATCAGCTTGATCTGTTTGGCCGGCCTGGTGCTGCTCTCGTGGTGGATCGGCGGCGGCGTGCTTCGGGCGCTGTCGGATGTGGTTCTGGGCCTTGGCCGCTTCGCCGAAGGAGCCTTTGACCGGCCGATCCCGATCCCGAGCAGCGAGGACGAGCTCGCGGACCTGGCTCGACAGGCCAACTACATGGCCGAGCGGCTGCGCGTGCTCGCGCTGGAGCGCGACAGCAACGACTGGATCCGCGAAGCCGTCGCGGGACTGGCGCAGGAGACGCGCGGCGAGCTGGAGCCGCCCGACCTGGCGGCGCGGGCGGTTGGCTTCTTGGCACGCCACCTGGGCGCCCCTGTCGGCGCGCTCTACTACGTCGATGGCAGCGGCGACTTGGCCTTGCTCGGGCACTACGGGTGGGACGGCGCCGACGGCGCGGCTTCGACATTTCAGATGGGGCAGGGGCTGGTCGGACAGGCCGCGGTGGGGGAGGAGGTCACGGTCATCTCGAACCCGCCGGCCGACTACCTGCGGGTGCGGTCGGCGCTAGGCGAAGGGGGACCGAAGGCAATCGTGCTTCTGCCGCTTCGGCAAGGCGGCCGTAGCCGGGGCGTCCTTGAGCTGGCCCTGTTTACGCCCTGGACGCCGCGCGAGGCGGAGGCCCTGTCGCATGTTCGTGAGAACCTGGTGATCGCCATCGAGGTCGCGCTGGCGCGCGTCGCGACGCGCCGGCTGCTGGCTGAAACGCAGCGTCAGGCCGACCGGCTGGCCCAACAGGAAGACGAGCTTCGAGCGACCAACGAAGAGCTGGAGACACAGCAGGAGGAGCTGCGCCAATCGAACGTCGAGCTGACCGAGCAAGCTGCCGAGCTCGAAACCCAACAGCGCGTCCTTCAACACAAGAACACCGAGCTGGAGGAGGCACGGGGTCGGCTGGAGCAAAAGGCGACCGAGCTGTCGACGGTCAGTTCCTACAAATCGCAGTTCTTGGCCAACATGTCGCACGAGCTCCGCACGCCGCTCAACAGCATGCTGTTGCTGTCCAACCTGCTGGCCGAGAACGACGACCACAACCTGACCGACCGCCAGGTTCAGTTCGCTCGAACCATCCACACCGCGGGCAAGGACCTGCTCGCGCTGATCAATCAGGTGCTCGACCTGGCCAAGATCGAGGCGGGTAAACGAGAGGTCAAGGTGGCGCCGCTCTCCGTACGCGAGCTGGCTGGACACGCCCAGATGATCTTCGCGCCTCTGGCCGCGGACAAGCAACTGCGGCTGACGATCGAGGTGGCGCCCGAGGTCCCGGTCAGCTTTGACTCGGACGGCCAGCAACTGGAACAAATTCTGCGCAACCTCCTCGGTAACGCGATCAAGTTCACGGCTCGCGGTGAGGTCGCGCTGCATGTACACCGGGCCGCGGCGGGCACGAAGCTGCGGCGCCTCGATCTAACACCAGACCGCGTGCTCGTCTTCGCGGTCTCTGATACAGGGCTGGGGATCGCGCCGGACGATCAGGACCGCATTTTCGCGCCCTTCGAGCAGATTGACGCGGCCATCGATCGCCGGTACGGCGGGACGGGTCTCGGCCTCAGTATCTCGCGCGAGCTGGCCGAATTGCTGGGGGGGGAGCTGCAGGTCGAAAGCGAGCTCGGCAAGGGGAGCACCTTCCGTCTGTTTCTCCCGATCGCGCCAAATGGCCTGGAGGCGGGCGAGCCCGCGGCAGACCCGAAGGCGACCGTGCCGGTGGCGGACAGCGGAGGGCCGGCGCCCGCCCATGGTGGAGATCTCTTGCTCGTCATCGAAGACGACCACGCCTTCGCCGACGCGTTCGCGGAGGTGGCGGGCCAGCAGGGCCTCGACTGCGTGATCGCCAGCGACGGCAAGACCGGCTTGCGGCTGGCTCGGGAGCGGCGGCCGCTGGGAATCATCCTGGACGTGCGCCTGCCGGACACCGACGGCTGGCGCGTGATGGAGGAGTTGCAGTATCACGCCGAGACCGCTCAGATCCCCGTCCACTTCGTGTCCGCCGTCAATGCTGCCGAGCGCGGTCTTGCGCTGGGCGCGGTCGGATATCTGACCAAGCCGGCCACCCGGGCCGACCTCGTGCGGGTGATCGGCTCTTTGACGGCCAAGACTCCAGACGGGGCCGACCGTGTCTTGGTCGTCGAGGACGAGACCGCCACGGCCGACTCTTTGGCCAAACAACTGGCGGGGGAGAAGTTGGAGGTGTGCTGCGCGACGAATGCCGCCCAGGCGATCGCGATGCTGGATCGAGAGCGGTTCGGGACCATGGTGTTGGACCTGTCGCTCCCGGACATGGACGGCCTCGAATTGCTCGAGAAGCTGCGGGCCCGTCCGGGCATCCGGGTGCCGTCGATCATCGTCTACACGGCCCGGGCTCTCAGCAAGTCCGAAATCAGCGCGCTCGAGTCTCACGTACAGGCGGTGGTTCTCAAGGACGGCTCCTCGACAGAGAGGCTCATCGACGAGGTTCGCCTGTTCACACGACGTTTGTGGGACGGCGCGGGCAGCCGGCGTGTGCGGCCGTCGCGCCTCGTCTCTGGTCTTCCCAATTTGTCGGGCCGCAAGATCCTGGTCGTCGACGACGACATGCGGACGGTCTACGCCCTGTCGGCGACCCTGCGCGCAAAAGGCGCTGAGGTGCTGGTGGCCGACAACGGCAAGCTGGCGCTGGACCTGCTCGACCGCCGTCCCGACGTTCAAGCGGTCTTGATGGACATCATGATGCCGGAGATGGACGGGTTCGAGGCGATGCGCCGCATCCGGCGCGACGGGCGTTTCGGCGGGCTGCCCATCATCGCGCTCACCGCCAAGGCGATCAAAGGCGATCACGAAAGGTGCCTGGAGGCAGGAGCATCGGAATACTTGCCCAAGCCGATCGACGGTGACCGACTGCTGACGATGCTCGACTCACTGCTGTCGCCGGTCCATGCCCACCGGTGACGAGGCGCCAGTTCGCCCCGAGGTGAGCGGCCTGGTCACGTTCATTCTCGACCGCTACGGGTACGACTTGCGCGGTTACGCGCCCGCCTCCCTGCAACGGCGGGTCGGGGCGCTGCTTGCCCGCTCGCGTCTGGCCAGTCTCGCGGACCTGCAAGCCAAGATGACGGCCGATCCCGCGGCCTTCGGCGACATCCTCGACAGTCTCACCGTGCACGTGAGCGCCATGTTTCGCGATCCCTCGTTTTATCGCGCATTCCGCCAGCGCGTGGTGCCGTTGCTGCGCGCTTACCCGCGCCTCAACATCTGGACGTGCGGCTGCGCGTCGGGTGAGGAAGCCTACTCAGCGGCCATCGTGCTCGCGGAAGAAGGTCTGTCGGAGCGCGCGCAGATCTACGCGACGGACCTCAGCCCGCGAGCCATCGAGCGCGCGAAGTCCGGCATCTACACGCGCGCCGAATTCGCCCGGTTCGCCGCCAACTACTCCGCCGCCGGCGGCGCTTTCGACCTGGCGCGCTACTTCACGGAGGCCTACGAACGGGTGGCTGTCCGGGAGTCGGTGCGGCGCAACATTATCTTCTTTCAGCACGATCTCGCGAGCGACCACGTGTTCGGCGAGATGGATCTCATCTGGTGTCGGAACGTCCTCATCTACTTTGGACCGGAATTGCGGGCGCGGGCTCTCGGGAAGTTCCGCGAGAGTCTGCGGTCGGGCGGCTTTTTCTGCCTCGGGACCAGCGAGCAGCTCTCGCGGGCCGTGCGGGCCGATTTCGTCGAATTCGCGGCGGACGAACGGATTTTTAGGCAGGGGGCGCACGCGTGAACGAGACGAAGCCCAAGGTCTTGCTGGTCGACGATGCAGAGCCGAACCTCATCGCGCTGGAAGCCATTCTCGGCCACATGCCCTGCGAGCTGATGCGGGCGCAGTCCGGCAACGAAGCTCTGCGCCTCCTCCTTCATCACGACTTCGCGGTGGTCCTTCTTGACGTCCAGATGCCGGAAATGGACGGCTACGAGGTTGCGCAACATGCGCGCGCGAACCCGGACACGCGCCAGGTCCCCATCATCTTCGTGACCGCGACGCACGAGACGAAGCAAAGCGTGCTGCGGGGTTACGACGCGGGCGCCTTCGATCTTCTTTTCAAGCCCATCGATCCCTACGTCCTCAGGAGCAAAGTCCAGGTCTTCCTGGAGCTGTATCTCGGCCGCCGCCAGCTCCGCGCGGAGATCGAAGCGCGCCAGCAGGCGCTCGAGGAGGTCCAAGCCTTCAACTATTCGGTCTCCCACGACCTGAGAGCCCCCTTGCGCCCGCTCGACGGGTTCAGCAGCGCCTTGCTCGAGGACTATCGCGACAAGCTCGACGAGCGCGGGCGGGACTACTTGCAGCGCATCCAGGCAGCGGCTCGCCGCATGGGCCAGCTCATCGACGACATGCTGGAGCTGTCGCGCGTGAGCCGGGCCGAGCTGCGCAGGTCCCCCTTTGACCTGTCGGCGCTGGTGCAGATGCTGTTCGAAGACATCGCCGCCGAGCATCCCGGCGCGGCGCGCGAGATCGCTTGCGCGGCGGGCCTGACGGCCAGCGGCGACGCCCGTCTGCTGCGGTTGGCGTTCGAGAATCTGCTGAGAAACGCCTGGAAGTTCACCGCCCGGCAGGCCGCGCCGCGGATCGAGTTCGGGCATCGGCTGGACGGGCGGGAGGATGTCTACTTCGTGCGAGACAACGGCGTGGGGTTCAACCCCGCGCACGCCGCCAAGCTCTTCCGACCGTTCCAGCGGCTGCACGACGCCGACTTCCCCGGAACCGGCATCGGCCTGGCCATCGTCGCCCGCATCATTCGCCGCCACGGCGGTCGAATCTGGGCCGAGTCGCGGGTGGGCGAGGGGGCGACCTTCTATTTCACCTTGCAGGGGGTGGAGTCGGGCGGCCCGCCGTCCGACCTGCCACCATCCGGCATTCGACTCAGGTGACGCGGTAGCTGTAGAGCAGGTCGCGCAGCATGGCGGCCAGGGCGCGTTCGCGATGCTCGCAGAAGGACCGATAGCGGGCGATCGACCAGAGAGCCGGCTGCTCCGGGATGAGGTGGACGGCCCGGTCGGCGGAGTCGACGATGTTCAGGTAGACGTCGGGGGCGGTCTCGCCGATGTGCTCGCTGTCGGAACGGGCCAGCAGACGTCAGGTTGCCCAGGCGATCCGGGACGTATTCGTTGTCCCGGTCCGGATAGCGATCGATGCTGGTACGCGGGAAGATCTGGTGCACCTCCAGCGGCTCTTGCGCGCCGCCCAGCAGCTTGCCGCTCGGAAACGAATGGGCATTCACGCGCGAGAAATACGCCAGCAGCGCGAACAGCACGGCGTTGTCGCTCACGATGTTGTGAAGCACGTCGTCGTCGTCGGGGATCGCGCTCTCCGGCCGCTTCGCGCGCAGCTTGACGTGTTCGATGAGGCCGTCGATGTCTCCGCGCTCTGCCAGCGACGCGTCCTTGGCCAGCTTGGTGTCCACCTCGCCCGCGTAGTGGCGCCACAGGCTGGCGGCCAGCGCCCATCCCGTCCAGCGTTCATCCAGCGCCTGGCCGCGCGCCACGGCGATGGCCGGCGGAAACAAGCAGATAGCGATAGGGCAGCCAGTCGCCGCTGGGGACGCCGGCGTTGCGAAACAGCGCCACCGCGCTCTTGAATCCGGCGACGGCGGCGTCCCAGTTCGCCTCGATGTTTTGATAGTTGGCCTGGACCTTGCGCTTCTCGGCGTCGCGGTAGCGCACGCCGCCGCCACCCAGGAACAGGGCGGCGCGGATCAGGAGGTCGGTGTCGACGAACGCGCCGCTGCGGCTGCCTTCCTCGACCCCCTCGGGCGCGGAAAATCCGCGCAGCTCCTTCATCAGCAGCACCTCGCGCGCGCGGGTGCGGAAGTTCGCCATCTGCCCGGTCAGGCGCGCAGCGGCCAGGTCCCCGGGACGCAGGCGAACGCCTTGCTGATTGAGGCGGGCGAAGATTTCGATCACGTTGTCGTCATTCGCGTCGGCGTCGATCTCGTAGGCGATCACTTCGGCCTGCAGGATCGACGTGCGGATGGCGTTGGCGCGGTCCAGCGCTTCGAAGAACAGCTCGTCCCCGGTGGTCAGCCATTCGCCCAGCGCGCGTTGCACCGCCAGGCTCTCGTTGCCGCCGCGAATTCCCTCGAACAGTACCTCGGCCGGCACCAGCAGCCCTTCGCGCATTCGGCGGTAGAGCGGCTTCGACCGCAGATGAAACGGATTTTCGACCCATTCGTCGCGCGGCGACAACGCCACCAGCAGGTCGGGATCGGGCGTCGTCTTGTCGCGAATCCGGCTGCGAAACACCAGTCGGAAGATCGAGGTCAGCCGCTGCTGGCCGTCCAGCACGAACAGCGAGCCCGGAACCACCGGGCGGGGCGGCTCCGGCGCGCCGCGCGCCGTGAGCTCGTCCGGTGGGCAGATGTCCCAGCTGCGCGTCGAAAACGGCGCCTCACCCTGCCACTTCGGCTCCCAGAGCAGCAGCGCCCCGACCGGGTACGACCGGTAGAGCGAATCGTAGAGCGCCCGCACGCGGTCCGCCGACCAGACGAACCCGCGCTGCAGATCCGGAAGATGCAGGCGGCCGTCTCTTTTCAGCGCCGCCAGGTTCGCGATCTTCCAAGGCGCGGCTTTCAGGTTCAGCGTCCGAGGGGCGGCTCCCATCAGGGCAGTTTACCGCGCCGCCGGATTCATCCGTGGTTCATTTGCCGAAGGCCGTGGCGTCCTGGGCGAACGCCTTCATTCCCGCGTCGGACAGCGGGTGATCGGCGACGGTCGACAGGACCGGCGCCGGCACCGTCAGAATGTCGGCGCCCGCCAGCAGGCACTCCGTGAGCTGGACGGGGTTGCGGATGCTGGCGGCCAGGATCTCCGTCGTGATCCGATAGTTCGCGAAGACGCTGGCGATCTCGAAGATGAGCCGCGCCCCGGCGTCCTTCAGCGGCCCGCCCGAGGCGACGTATTCGCGTGTTGTGCGTGACCGTCGTCGCTGGCTTCCCCTTGTTGCGGATCTTCCACCCAGTAAAGCGCGTTGCCGGGCGGGCGCTCGGGGCGGTCGTGCTTGAGGGCATAGTCGGCCAGTCGCCCCAGGAACGGGCTCACGTAGACGGCGCCCGCGTTGGCGGCCCACAGCGCCTGCGTCGTGTTGAACACCAGCGTGGTGTTCACCTTGATGCCGCGCTGCCAGAGCCGTCGGATGACCTTGAGCCCGGTGAAGGGGTCGGCCTTCGGGTCCAGCGCGCGGTAGCCGCCGATCGGCACCTTGATGATCGAGTTGTCGCCCAGCTCGGACAGCTCGCTCGCCTGCTTGACCATCTCTTCTTCCCGGGTCTCGGTCAGCTCCAGCGAGACCGGATGGGGGTGAAGGAGCGCGCAGAGATCCCGCATGATCGTCTTGGCGTGCTCCCACGACGTGGCGCCGGCCTTCTTGAGCAGGCTGGGATTGGTGGTGATGCCGTTGATGATGCCGGCCCGAAAGAGCGGTTCGATGTCGGCGCGCGTCGCGGAATCGGCGAAAATGCGCGGCGCGCGCGGCGCAGGATGGGGAAGACCTGTGCCGGGGCGGTCGGGGTTGATGACCGGCAGCAGGCCCTTGCGATGAAAGAGAGCGTCACTCGAGATCGGGGGCGTGAACATGAAACAAGCCTTGGACGGCAACACCGCGCTGTCAACGCGGTGGTGGCCGGATCGCGCTGAAAGGTGCGGGCTGGTCCGCCAGGATCTCAGAATCTGTGTGGAGAAACGGGCTCAACCGCCGAATTCGCGGCCGAGATGAGGCCTCCTCGACCGCACCAGTCGCGGTCGAGCGGCGGCCCGACCACCGCAGCGTCGACATCGAGGTCAGAACGGGATCTCGACGCCCGCGGTCAACCCGAAGACGCCGTACCCGTCTCGGCTCGTGGTGTCGCCGTTTGCGTTGGTGATCGTTCGCGGCGCGTCCGAGCGATTCATTCGTGTGCCGCCCAGCCCCAGCTGGATGCGCGGCGGCGTCAGGCCCTCCCGACACCGCGCCCGCGACACGGGGACTTCCACCGCGACGCCCAGTGAGTATCCGTAGCTCGTGACTGCCTTGTCGGAGGCGACCAGCGTTCCGTCGGCCGACACGAAGTCGACCTGCTTGGCTCCCACAGGAACGCTGGCAATCCCCGAACCGATCAAGGAAGGAACGACGTAGCAGTTCGGCAGCGACACCACCACGCCCAGGTCGGCGGCCATGAATCCACCACCGGCCGGCGCGTAGCCGCCGCCGACGCCGCCAAACGCCGCGATGAACCGCGGCTCGCCGCGGACCTTGGCGCCCGCCCGCACCGCGTAGAGGTTCCGGTCGATGTCAGGGAAGCCGTCGGACTTCAGGTGTCCCCAGCTCGCGTCGGCATCGAGCTCGACCCCCTCAGCCACCCCGCGTCGAATCCCGGCGCTTCCGGTCACCAGGCCCGGATCGAAAACGCTCGCCTGGGCGCCGCCGTGGACACCACCCACCGTCTCGCGCGGCGCGACGGTGTGGGCGCTCTCCAGGTTCACGAAGCGCGCCGGCGGTGACACGACCGTATACGAGCAAGCGCCACCCAGCAGGACGATCCCACCCAGGATCAGGCGCGAGAGCCAAGGCACCGTCGGTCTGTTCATGCCGAACCGTGAATGCAACCGGCGCGCCGCGCGCCAACGTCACAGCGGACCGCGCCGGCCGGCACGCACATGGAGGTGAGGTGCCGAAAATTGGACACTTCGCTGACCACTGCCCGCGAGCCAGGATCACCTCATTGCGGGATTCGGTAGATGTGCACCCCGTAGGCGGAGAAGTCGTCGGAGAAGATGCCCTGGGTGGCGGCGAGCGTCCGGTTCTCGCCGACCACCTCGACGGACCGGGTGCCGTCCAGCGCCCGGAGCGCGAAGGTGGCGATCGGTGGGGGTGCCGCGCATCCCGACGGCGAACAGATATGTCCAGCCGCCGTGTCGCTTGACGAGCGCGTCGACCGGCACGCCGGCGTTCGATGACGTGACCGACACGCCGTTGACCACGGCCGGCACGTTCAGGACCGGCGCCAGCGCGGCGATCTGTCCGTTGATGCGGGCCAATGCGGCCGCTCCGCCGGGCGCGTCCAGGCAGTCGGTCTCGTTCACCGCCGGGTCGATCTGGTGGCAGTAGTACTCGATTCCGGCCGCGCCGTGGACGATGGCCACGCCGGAGTTGCAGGCCGCCAGCAGCAGCCCGGCGCAGGCGGCAGTCAGCGCGCGGCGGCGACTCAGTGTCACCAGGTCACCCCCAACCGCGCCCCCGGTCGCACCGGCCAGGGGCTGAGCACGACGCGCTCGCCGGCGGCGCTCACGAAAGCGAACTGGATGCGGGAAAGATCCAGGTCGACGGTCATCGTCAGGTCGAGGCGCAGCGCGCGAACGAGCGGGATGTCGCCGCCCGCCATCGCGGTCAGGACGCCGCTGCGGAAAGATCGCGGGGCCGCCAGCAACGCCACGTCCGGCGTGGCCCGCGGAGCAGCCGTCGCCGGGGGCAACTGCTTTCGGACTCTCGTGGTAACGAGCGGCTCGATCGGATCACGGCCGTCAGAGCGGGCCAGGGCGGGTGAGGCGCTCAGGATCGCTTGCGCGGCCGCGGAAGCCCGAACTCTGCCAGGCGTGAGATCAAGGTGCGTCGCGAGATGCCCAGAAGCTCCGCGGCCTGACTCTGGTTTCCAGCGCAGCGATCCAGCGCCTCGACGATGCGGGCCCGCTCCAGAGTCTTGATCTCTCCCCCAAGGCTCCGGCCCTGGCCGGGCGATTCGACGCCCGGGCCAGGCGGGGCCACCTCACCGGGCGGCGCGGCTCGCCTTTGGACCGAGGGCGGCAGGTGTTCGGGCAGGATGGTGTCTCCCTCGCAAAGCACGGCCGCCCGGTCGATGGCGTTGCGCAACTCGCGCACGTTGCCCGGCCACGAGTAAGCGGAAAGCAACTCCAGCGCGGCGGGCGAAACCACCAAAGGCGTCGCCCTCTCGAGCTGGTCGGAAGCCGCGCTGACGAAGATCCTGGCCAGTGATTCGATCTCCTGCGGGCGGTCTCGCAGCGGCGGGATGGTCAATGACATCCCCGCCAGCCGAAAATACAGATCGTTTCGAAAGCCGCCGCGCTGGCTGAGCGCTTCGAGGTCGCGGTTGGCCGCCGCCAGGAATCGGACGTCGACCGGCCGCGCCCGGGTGGATCCCAACCGCGTGACGACGCGTTCCTCCAGGACCCGCAACAACATGGCCTGCATGCCGACCGGCATCTCAGCGATTTCGTCCAGGAACACGGTCCCGCCGCTGGCGGCTTCGAAAATGCCCGCCCGCGCCGCGGAGGCGCCGGTGAACGCGCCCTTCTCGTTGCCGAACAGCTCACTTTGGAGCAGCGACTCGGTGAGCGCCGCGCAATTGACACCCAGGAAGGGTCCTTGCGATCGGGCCGAATGCGCGTGGATTGCCCGCGCCAGGACCTCCTTGCCGACGCCGGTCTCGCCCAGCAGCAACACGCTGATCTGCGAACGCGCGGCCCGGGCGGCCTGTTGATAGATGGCGCGCATGGCCGCGTCCCGCACGATGACGCCCGCGTCCGCCAGGCCAGCGACGGCGAGGTCGGGCAACCCGACGGCCGGCGCGTGCCGTACCACCGCGCTGGTGGTGCCAAGCAGAATCCTGTCGCCGATGGCCAGCGCGGCTCGCCGCCGAACCACCTGGCGCACGTTCAACGTCTGGTTCGTGATCCCCGGGCCGGGCCTGTCAGGAATGAAGATCCCGTTCGCGCCGCCCAGATCTTCGATCTCCATCCGGTCGCCCAGATGAAGAACCGCGTGGGTGCGCGACACCGCGGGGTCGTCGATCCGCACCGTGTTCCCGTCGGCCCGACCGATGGTGATCTCTCCCGTGCCGGGAAGGTCGAAGGTGCTGGTCTCCTCTCCCGAGAACACCAGCAGTTGATAGGCCGAGCGCGGCGCCGGGAACATGGTGGCGAGTATGGCCCGCCGCCCGACACGGACCTACACTAGAGTTTCATCAGGTAGGCCACCAGCGCGGCCCGCTCCGATGGAACATTCGGGCGATCCGAATGGACGCCGTCGGTGGTCAGCAAGTGCGGCAATTGAGGCGGAGGGAACAGGGCGCTCGCACGCTTGAACAGCTCCTCGTAATGGATGACGACGTCCTCCAGCGTCGCCGCGCTGTTGTTGTGGAAATAGGGCGCGGTCTTGCTGATGCCGTGAAGAGGGGCGATGTCCAGCTTTTGCCAGTCGTCTGAAAACGCGAGCCCGCACGGCACATGCAGGCAGGCGCCATTAGGGGCCGGGGCGCCAGAGGCGACGAAACCGGTGAGCAGCGCCCGGCCGGGATCGCTGGAGGTTTTGCGCATCTTGAACCCATCCGCGAACGTGATCTCGTAGGTCTGTTCGTTGCGGGCCAACGCCGGCGGGCAGGCGGGCAGGTCCCACCGTGCGGGCGACACAGTGTCGACGGGGCGGGGACAGGTCGCGAGATCGTCGAAGTAGCGAACGATCTCGAGCGGGCCGCTGATCGGCGTGCTCATTCCGGGTCCGCCGTGGCACTCGCCACAGGCGCGGTCAAATACCGCCTTGCCCGTGGCTTCGAGCTCATTGAGTGGCGGCTCCGCCGGCGCGACGAGCCCGCGTTCGTAGGCGGCGATGTCGTCGAGCATTCCGGAAATGGGCTCACCGGTAATCTGCGCATGGTTCAGCAGCGCCCCGCGGGCCTGCTCCTCGAGCGTACCGACTCGTCCGTCGAGCTGATATCCGCCCTGCGGGTTCGGATCGCGCGGCCAGACCGAGCCGTTGGGGTCGCTGCCGCTGACAGCCACGTTCAACACACTCGGTACCGCCCGCCAGACGTCGGTGAACGTCGCCTCCGAAAGCAGATAGGTCGTCGCCGTGTCGCAGGGCGCGGACACGCCGTCGGTCATGCAGCTGAGCGGATCGACGAGCTTGATGTTTGGGGGAAGGGGTATCCGGACCCGAAGCAGGCCATTTTGCCGAAGGTTGCTGTAGTCGCTGGCGCTTTGGCCGTTGGCCACGAAGTCGTCAGCGTCAATCGCCCGGAAGAGCGGATCATCCACGCCGCTTCTGTTCATCTGCGTGAATCGCGCTTCGACGGCGGCCGGACTGAGCTGAAAGCTGTCCGAATCCACGTGGCAGTCGGAGCATGCGCGCCCGTTACCACCCAGCCCGGCGAGCACCCGATCATGAAACAACGCTTCGCCGCGCGTGGCCGGCACGGAGGCGTCCGCGTCCATTGCTTTCATCGAGCACCCGATGGTGAGAGCCACGCCGAGCAGCGAACACGTCACTGCGATCCGGATGAATCGATTGCGCCTGGGACACTTCATCTTGGCCTCCGGATGGCCGAGGACAGCACGCGGCATGCCACGATCTGCGCCGCATCGAATCCGCGAACGAGGCGACCAGATTGTGCAGCGTTTGCTCACCGCTGGATCATTGCTGCACACGAAGGGCGTCGGCGCCCAGCCTGTCCCGCTGGCTAATAGAAGCGGACGTCGTCGATCGTGAGGTCGGCGACACAAGCGGTCGGCCCACCCGACGCCGACGGGTCGACATGGAAGGCCCAGTCGATGAACGTCAGCTTCGACTTGTCGGTCGGCCCTTCTGGGACGCCGCCTGTTTGGGCAGCGAAAGGCATCGTGACCGTCTGCGCGGTGGAGGTGATCTGGTCGGCGGTGAAGAACGTCGCATTCGGGTGGGCTCCCTGCGGCCCAGAGCCATAACGCGCGGTCGACGTTGATCCGCGACTGTAGAGGTGCGCGCTGTCCTGCGTCGCTTCGGCGAGCCTGCAGCCCGAGACGGCACCGCGGATCGAGAACTGCACACCGGTGAAGGCGCTGGCATCCACGCATCTGTTGAACGCGAAATCGACCAGCAGCACCTGGTGCGTCGCCAGCACCGGCGCGTTCACCATGATGCGCAACCCCCCGTCCTTGGTGATCTTCGGTGCGGATGTCGCGCGCCCGACGGCCACCTCGGCGATGGGGCCCGTGATCGGGATGCCGCCGTCTGCGCCCACGAACGACGTGATCAGTCCATCTGGCGGTGCGACGTCTGTATTCGTTGCATCACACCCGACCGCGACCGCGCTGCAATCCGTTCCGGGCGGCTCACAGCGGGCGGGAAGAGTCCCATTTGCGGTGCACGAGACGGGAAACGCCGGGTCGGCGCAGGTCGGACGGCAACCAGCGGCCCCGCACCTGTAGAACCGAACGTCGTCGACCCAGATGTCAAAGGGCGACGCCGAGCCTGGGTCGGGCATGAAGGCAGCACCGTAAAGATTCCGTGGATTCCACTCCTCGAGGCCGCCGGAAAATTGCGTCAGCGCGGCGAACGGAACCTCGTATGGCGTCCAGTCGCCGCTGGGCGCCGAGACCTCGAATGCAAAAGGGTTGAAGCAATTGGACGGCGTCGTATCGGCAGCACAGACGCCCCCAATGCTGGGCGGCAGGATCTCCGGGGTCGGGACGGCCACCCTCACCGGCGTCGTGCTCTTCATCCAGAACTTGATCCCGTCCACCGTGCTGGCGTCGAAGGTCTGTCTGGAGAGCCCGATGTCGTTGAGGTCGAAAGCCATGCCGACGAAACTGGCGAAGCCGGAGCCGACGATGTGCGCCGCATAGTGGCTGGTGCCCCTCCCGCCGGGGATCAACGTCGGGTCGAAACCTCCCGCCGGCATCAGGTCCGCGCTGCTCTCGTCCGAAATCGTATACCAATGCCCGTGCCGCCCGCTCGCCTCGCAGATGAAGCCATCGCCATCTTCCATGTCGTCAATCAGGGGCTCTGCGCCGTCCGTGCCGGCACAGATGGGCCGCGGCGTTCCTTCGTGGATGCCAAACAGGGGATTGCAGCCCGTGGCCACCATGACGGCCAGGAACGCCAGCACCGGCACGTACCGGAACCCCACGTACCGGAACACAGTGATGGGGGGCATGACGGGTGGCAATTTCGCAGCGGCGGTCATCCTGGGCAGCTCGGGCGCACCCACGCCACAGTAGCAAGGCAGAGGCCAAACGGGCGCGGCGAACCTACCACGCGGGGCAGGGCCGACTCGCCCGTGCGGTCCCAGTCGATGGGCGCAAACTTTTCCTCCGATGACGGAAGCTTCAGCGGTCCGGTCCCCGAGTTGATGGTGTAGGACTCCGGGAGACCAGCCTTTCTGATGGGCTGCCCGGCGCAGGTCCTCGTTGGTTGTTACAACTGGCACGCGAGGACCGCTTCCGAGGCGTGCATTGTTTCGCCGACCGATGGACAACTGCTGGGCCGGACCCCGCAGCGACGTCGGCCCCCTTTCGCACTTCGGAAGGCGATGGTGACGCGACCGTGGTCGCCGCGGGATGCAACAAGCCGAGCGCTCGGCCAGGCCGCTCACCCTGCTCACCCTGCCTCAGATTCGCGAACTACTCATCGATCACGACGAGAAGCTCGATTCGGACGCGCGTGCGCTGATTCCGTTACGACGCGTGTATCTGCCTGTTCCTGAGTGACGATTACAGCCGGTGTTCGCGCGCGCCTGCGAGACGGCGACCCTTGCTAGAGCCCTTGGCTTTGACGAGCTGCTGGACGCGCTGGTGCGAAACACCCAGGACGGCGCCGGCGTCGCGAACGCTCATCGTGGTGATGAGCTTGCGGGCGGCCTGCTCCTTTGCTTTCGCCATGCGCGCGAGGGAGCGCTCGGCGTCTCGGGTTACAGCTTCGACCTTCGTTACGAACTTGCGCACGACGGGAGGGAGCTTGATGTCGTCGGTGATCTCAGCAGTGTCCGCGTCATCGACGAAGAGCGAGAGTGCTTCGCGCACTCTGTTCCTGGCCTGAGAGATACTCCGCCCCTGAGAATGGACTCCCTGGAGCTCCTTGATGCGGACGGTCCACCACCCCTCGTCCTCATGCGTGAAGGTCGCCGTGTACTGAAGATGTCTCCGTGGCGATCATCGAGGACGGCCCAAGCAACCTCCGCCGACCAAGCGCTTCGGCGGGCATCCACGGGTTCGAGATCCGGTGCGTCACCATCAATGCACAAATTTTCCCGTCCGGGAGGATTGTGGCTGGACGAAAGGGACCTAGCGTGGCAATCTTCCCGCTCGGGAAGTTATGGCGAGGCTATCCAAGGATTCGGTTAAATCCTTCCCGTACGGGAAGGTTCGTGACGCCAAAGACGTCGGCGCCGCGATCCGCGCCAAGCGCGTCGCCATCGGCATGCAACAGGAACAACTCGCCGCCCTGGCCGGGGTGGGCCCGAGGTTCCTCTCGGAAGTCGAGAACGGCAAGGCGTCGGCTGAGATTGGCAAGGTGTTGCACGTACTGAAGCGCCTAGGACTCGAAGTGTCGATCACGCCACGAGGCGGCGGAACTGCAAATGACGAATGAGCACGACAAGCTCGGCGTGTATTTCGAAGGGCGGCCGGTGGGGACTGTCGCCGTGGACGGGAGCGGACGCTTCACCTTCGAATACGCACCGAGCTGGGTGTCCGACACGAACGCCTTCGCAATCTCACGTTCCCTGCCGTTAGGAGGCAGCGAGGGTCAGGCCGACGTTGGGCACTTCTTCTTCTCGAACCTTCTCCCTGAGGGCAGTGTTCGGGAGCAAGTGGCCCGACATCTCGGCATTTCGCCGGGGAACGACTTCGCCCTCCTCGACGCCCTCGGGGGAGAGTGCGCCGGTGCCCTGGTCATCAGCCGCTCTCCGCCGGCTTCGAAGATCCCCTCGTACCGGCCACTCGACGAAAAGGAGATAGCCAACCGAGCGAGCCGGGGCCTCGCCTTCGCGGAGACCAGTGGCACTGACGGGATCCGACTCTCGCTTGCTGGCGCGCAGGACAAACTGCCGGTGAAGGTAGACGGAGCCACGCTTCTCTTGCCGGAGGGAAACTCGCCGAGTACACACATCTTGAAGTTCGCGAATCCGAACTACAGCGGCTTTCCGGAGAATGAGCTCTTCGTGACGAGGCTTGCTGGCGTCTCCGCCCTCCCCACGGTGACGGCTGAACTGCGCAACATTCGAAAGAGCCGACATCTGCTCGTCAAGCGATACGACCGCCTGGCCGACGCAGACGGGACAATTCATCGCTTGCACCAAGAGGATTTCTGTCAGGCCCTCGGCGTTGCGCCAGCCCGGAAGTACGAACAGGAAGGCGGTCCCCGGTTCGACCAGTGCTTCGCTCTCATCGAGGATGCATCGGTGGAACCAGCGCTCGACACGCGATCACTGCTTCGCTGGCTCGTCTTCAACCTGATCGTCGGGAACGCCGACGGACACGCCAAGAACCTATCGCTTCTATTCGGCCCGGATGGGCCGCGGTTGGCGTCCTTCTACGATCTCCTTTGCACCGCAATCTACCCGGCGGTGGCGACGCGACTCGCCATGAGCGTCCATGGGAACGGAGATCCGGGTGAGATCCGCGGTAAGGACTGGCAGGCCCTCGCGGCCGCGATAAAGGTCGGCAGCAGGTTTCTCGAGGACGTCGTTCTCGAGCTCGTCGAGGAGCTGCCTGCCAAAGCGCGGCAGCTATCACGCGACCTTGAGAGTGAATACGGCGGCATGGGGATCACCGATTCGATCGCAGTGAAGATCGCTACACGCGCTCGCCGGACCAAGCAGTTGTTGAAGCCTTAAAAGTGTCGACCCCGACCGACGCTCGAAGCGTCTGCGGCTGGCCGGCTCGATCATCAAGCGCATGTCCCGGGATCTGGCCGTCGGCAGGCGTTTTCTCGGACCTTTTGCTCTCCGTTCGCCGAGAAGAGGGATGGAGACCAACACGCCCCCGGTCCCGGCCCCCAGGAGACCCCATATCCGATTAACCCGCGCCCAAGCTGACCGTCTCGCCGAGACGCTGCATTCCCTCCCGGTCGCCGAGCCCAAACGCCAGTTCAACAAGCTCCAGCTCCTCACCTATCTCGCTCCCCAGATCATCGGGCTCCAGGAGCGAGGCTATTCCCTCGCCGCGGTCGCTGGTCTATCCCTATGCCCCCGGTGGCTATGGCACCAGCATCGCGGCGGTGCTCGGCGGCGAGGTGCCGTTGTCGGCGTTGGTGCCACACCCGCAGCCACCGCCGACGAAGTTCGTCGAGGCGAGCGGGCTGGCTTTCAACACCATCCCCGCCAACGACTATCACTTCTTCGAGCAGATCGACGCCCTCGTGCAAGAGGAGCCGGCGACGTCGTTCGACGCCGAGCTGATGGGGCAGCTGGCGGCGATCGGGATCGTCAAGGGAAAGCCGTTCAAGCCCGACGCCCGCATGAAGAAGATCCTCATGGACGCCGCCGCCGTCGGCAGCGCGACCGGCCGGACGCTGTTCTTTCGCTTTCGCGAGAAGTGGGCGGTCTATCCCCGCTCCGCCTGGCAGAACATGCTGTTCGAAGGGGGCTACGACTTCGAGACGCCGCCGCCGCTGATCACCAAGGAGGGGGTGAAGCCGTTTCCCCCGACAGGCGCGCGGACCCTCGATGCGCGGACGGCGTTTTTCTACCCGATCACCGCGATCACGCCGGCGATGATCATGCGCCTCACCGGCATCGGATCCCAGTACTTGATGGCCTGCATCGACTCCAACAAGGAGTACTTCGACGGCGGTAAGACCTACAAGCTGACGCTGCCCAAGGGCATCCCGGCTGAAAAGTTCTGGTCGGTGACCGTCTACGACAACCAGAGCCGCTCGATGCTGCAGACGCCGCAACGGTTCCCGCGGGCCGGCAGCCAGAGTTACCCGACGCCCGCGGCCACGCCCGAGCCCAGCGGCGCCGTCGTCGTGCATTTCGGGCCAGAGAAGCCTGACGGCGTGGCCGCCGGCAACTGGATCCAGACCCTACCCGGCAAAGGCTGGTTCACCCTCCTTCGCCTTTACAGCCCGCTGCCGCCGTTCTTCGACAAGTCGTGGCGGCCGACCGAGATCGAGGAGGTGACGCCATGACCACGACGCCCCACACCACACCGACTTCGCCCCAGCCGGCTCGGCCCAGTGGGATCCCCAGCGAGATCACCACGCCCGATCAACTGCAGACGCGGCTTGGGCTGCTCGAGTTCAAGGACGGCGCGCCCAGCCCGGATACCGTCGAGGGTTTACGATCGCCTCGACTTCACGCACGCGCTTTAACACCTACCTCGACTGCTTTCGGGGCGCGTCGGTCTGCGCCCTGCGCGAAGGGCTGGAGAGCATCGGCGCGGAGGACGGCTCGGTCGTCATCTTCTCGGAGCTGATGGATGCGAGCTCGCTGTTTCTGACCGCCAACTGCGACACGATTTATGTCATCAGCATCCTGAACCTGGGCGACGGCCCCCAGGTCCTCGAGGCGCCGCCGAAGGCGCTCGGCACGATCGATGACATGTGGTTCCAGTGGGTCATCGACGTCGGCCTACCCGGCCCGGATCGTGGTGCTGGCGGCAAGTATCTGATCGTGCCACCCGGTTACAGCGGCGTCCTGCCCGAGAGCGGCTACCAGGATCCAGACGATTCCCGGCAAGGGCTGGTTTACCATCCTGCGCCTCTACAGCCCGCTGCAGCCTTTCTTCGACAAGTCCTGGCGCCCGAGCGAAATCGAAGAAACGACCTGACGTTTCCGGGCACGCCTCGCGGACTGCGCGCGCGTCGACGCGCGCAATCGGCCAGCGCGGGACGGTCGCCAGTTGTCGCCCACCTGTCGCCCAGACGACCCGGATTCACCGGATCTCACCCGCTCCCAACCGACCTCTCTCGCCCGTCTCGAAAACGCCAAGTCGCGGTAATGACCGTGCAAGTCGGCGCGGCGCTTGGTTTCTGGTCATTCGCCGGGCAGGTGCGACTCCCGGCGCCTGCCCCGGCGACTCGCGACTAACCACACGCGCGCTGCTCGACGAGTGCCGCACCGCTTGGAACACGAACCTCGCTCCGGGCAGCCCCACGGCACGCCGCCGGCTTTGTCCTCAGGCAGCGACTACGGCGCTTACGTCTGCACGAGCGCGCCCGGCTTCTTTGCGCTGCCGCTCGCGACCACGAGATAACGGCGCGCTTCGGGGCTCGGGTGTTGAACGAGTTGGCGAATGGGGCCGACGGCGTTCACGATGGCCGCGCCGGCGGGGTTCCCTTCGTGGAAGTCTGTCCGTTAGTCGAGGTCGACGACGCCAGGCTTCAGGAAATTTCGCGCGGGCGGCGCCCGATGTACGCGTTGGTGCCCGCCTTAGTTCGGGATCGCCTGGTCGCAGGAAGAAACTGGGCCGACCTGCTTGAGCAGTGGCTCAAATTGATACCGCCAACCGGCCGCTTCACGGAGATTCAAGGTCAGGTAGCTACTCTCGAGGACCTGACGGCTGCGGACTACGTGGCCAGTTACCCGCTGGACCTCGACTATTTGTCGTTACGCGGTTCGTCCGATTAGGACGGACTTCTGCGCTCGCTGCGGTGGCGTGGAGCGTTCGAATCACGGCGGTGGCCGACGAGCCGGCAACGAGACCTCCCGATCTCGACTTTCATGCCTGTGACCTGACCCCCGAAAACTGATCCGACTTTTGTGCGAGTCCTCCAAAATCGGACGGCGCATGAAGAGGAGCCGGTACACGGAGGAGCAGGTCATCGCGGTGCTGAAGGAGGTCGACGCTGGGGCGAAGCTGCAGGACGTCGTCCGCAGACTCGGCGTAACCGAGCAGACGTACTACCGCTGGAAGGCTAAGTACCGCGGGATGGAGGTCAGCGACGCCAAGAAGCTGCGAGCGCTCGAGGACCCGCGCACGGGATGCGCGGCCTTCATGGCACGCTCGCGGTGGAGCGGGGGGCGACCACGCACGTGGTCGCGCAGGCCCTCGGCCGACCAGGGGAGGGTTCTAACCGTCCTTGCGGGTGGTCGGGCCCTCTCCCCGGCCCTCTCCACTTCGCGGGAGAAGGAGATCAGAAGCGCGGGAATGAAACCAAGAATTTCATTACCGCGGAGCGTCGCGTCGAAGCAACTGCAGTGATTTCGTGGAGATGAACGGGATCGAACCGTCGGCCTCCTGAGTGCGATTCAGGCGCTCTCCCAGCTGAGCTACATCCCCAAGCGGTCGACCTGGCGGTCGAACGCGGGCGCCATTCTACGCAGCGAGGGCCGGTTTGCAACCTCGGCTATCATCGGGCGCATGCAGGCGCGACCGCGGCGGGTTCGGGCGGACCTGGCCCTGGTCGAACAGGGGCTGGCGTCCTCGCGTGAGCGGGCGCGGGCGCTCATCCTGGCGGGCGAGGTGCTGGCTGGTGACCGCCCCATCGACAAGGCGGGCGACCTGGTCGATGCGGGGGCCGAACTGCGGCTGCGGTCGGCGCCGATGCCGTACGTGTCGCGCGGCGGGCTCAAGCTGGCACACGCGCTGGAGGTGTTCGGGGTCGACCCGCGCGGGCTGACGGCGCTGGATGTGGGCGCCTCGACGGGCGGCTTCACGGACTGCCTCCTGCAGCGTGGGGCGGCGCGCGTCACCTGCGTGGACGTGGGGCAGGGGCAGCTCGATTGGAAGGTCGCCTCCGATCCGCGCGTCCGTGTTCTCGACCGGGTCAACGTTCGCCTGGCGCCGCCCGACCTCTTGCCCGAGCGCGTGGACCTGATCGTCATCGACGTCTCGTTCATCTCGCTGCGGCTGGTGCTGCCGGTGTTGCGCGCCTTCGGTAAGCCGGGCGCGCCGCTGATCGCTCTCGTCAAGCCGCAGTTCGAGGTGGGGCGCGCCGACGTCGGCAAGGGGGGGATCGTCCGGGACGAGGCGGCGCGCGCCCGCGCGCTGGCGGAGGTCCGTGCGGCGGCGGTCGCGGACGGCTACACGGCCGTCGCCGACACGGTGTCGCCCATCACCGGGGGCAAGGGAAACATCGAATTCCTGCTGTTCCTGCGGCTGCCCGGGGACGTACCATAGCGGCCGGTCGGCGCGGCCGATCGTCCCGCATGCGCATCCTCGTCACCGGCGCCGCCGGATTCATCGGATCTCACCTCTGCGAGCGTCTGTGCGCGCGCGGCGACAATGTCGTCGGGCTCGACAACTTCGACGCCTTTTACCCGCGAGCCGTCAAGGACCGGAACATCGCCGGCCTGCGGGCCGACGCGCGGTTCACGCTGGTGGAAGGCGACCTGCGCGACGCGGCCACGCTGGCGCAGGCTTTTGAGCGCGCGCAGCCCGAGGTGGTCGTGCACCTGGCAGCCCTGGCGGGCGTGCGCCCCTCGCTGATGGATCCGGCGCGCTACGCAGACGTCAACGTGACGGGCACCCAGCGGGTGGTCGACGCCGTCCGGGCGGCCGGCGCGCGACGGCTGGTGTTCGCCTCGTCGTCATCCGTTTACGGTCTCGACAGCCACCCGCCGTTCAAAGAATCCGACCCTTGCCTCAAGCCGGTCTCGCCGTACGCATCGACCAAACGGAGCGGCGAGCTGCTGCTGTTCACGGCGCATCATCTGTATTCGATGGACGTGACCTGCCTGCGGTTCTTCACCGTTTTCGGCCCGCGCCAGCGCCCGGACCTGGCGATTCACAAGTTCGCGCGCCGGATCGCGGCCGGCCAGCCCATCGAGCTGTACGGCGACGGGACGACCAGCCGGGACTACACGTTCATCGACGACATCCTGGACGGGGTCGTGGCCGCCATCGATCAGCCGGCGCCCGAGCCGGCCTACCGCATCTACAACTTGGGGGGCTCGCGTCCCGTGCCGCTGGCCAAGCTGGTCGACCTGTTGGGCGCCGCGCTGGGAGCCAAGCCGGTCGTCACCTACGGCCTGGAACAGCCCGGCGACATGAAGCGGACGTTGGCCGATCTGAAGCTGTCGAACAAAGAGCTGGGCTACGCCCCCAAGATATCGATGGAAGCGGGGATCGCCCGCTTCGTCGAGTGGCTGAAGACGCAGCCGGCCTGAGGGAGGGCCTCATGCCCGACGACGTGCCGCCCGATAGGCGGCTTAGTCGCCGCCGGGATTGTAGAAGCCGGGCAGGCGTGGGCCGCGGTCGCGGTTGCGGTTGAACTCTCCGCCGCCCCGGCGCTGGTCGCGGTCCCGGCCTCGACGACGGCGTCCGCCGCCACCGGCGCCGCCACCGCCACCGCCGTTGTAGGGGCCCTTGCCGTTGAATCCGGGGCGCCCGCCGCGCGGCTGGCCGTGGTGGCCGGCGTGCTGCGGTTGGTTGTGGCCGTGTGGCGGCCGTTGTGGCTGGCCGCCGCCGTTCGGGCGAACGGTCAGCACCGGCAGCGTCACCGGCGCGGCAGGCCGCCAGTGCAGGTACGGCCGAATGTTCGCGTCGCGCGCCGCGGTCCAGCGCGCCTCGATGTTGTCGCCGTCGGGGGGCAGCACGCCGTCCGTGCTGGGCGGTGCCGTGTCTGCGGCAGCCTCGAGCAGCGGTGGCGCCGCCCAGTCGTCGGCCGGATCGATCACCACCTCGCCCGGGAGCGATTCGCCCGCCAGATCCGCGGCGCTCATCCAGACAGCCTCGTCGAAGCTGTCGGCACCGTCAGGCGGAGGCGGCACCTCGAATTCGGGCAAGGGCGGCAGCACGTCGGTCGGGATTGCCGTCTCGAAGACCGGTGCCGGCGGCGCGGCTGCCACCGCCGGCGCGGCGGGCACGGCGGGCGCGTCGTACCCGGGTCGGCCGCGGCGGCGCCGCCGCGGTCGCGCGTGGAAATCGGTGGCTGCGTGCAGCCCGTGGCGCGCGTCGTCCTCGCCGGGATCGAACACCTCGCTGTCCAGGCCCGCGCACGAATCGCACAGGCCGCACTTGTCGCCCTCGGGCTCGCCGAAGTAGGCGCGCAGCATCTGCACGCGGCAGCGCTGCGTGTTCATGTACGACAGCAGCGCCGTCAGCCGGCGCCGGTCCGAGATGCGCCGCGCCTCGAACACCATCGCGGCCTTGTCGATCTGCTCGCGCGAGGGGCGCGGCTCGACGCCTTTCCAGCGCGCCGCCTTCACCTCTTCGGCGACGCCCATGGCTTCCAGCACCGACAGGATGACGCGCACGCGGCGCTCGGGAAGCGCCATCGACATGGCCAGGTCGCGAACCGAGACTTCCTTGCCCTCGTCGCTCCAGGCGTAGAGCCCCTCGGCGACCATGCGGGCCTGCGACTTGGTCGGGTGCGCTTCCTTGAGGAAGTGTTCCTGGATCGCGATGTCGTCCGGCTGGAACAGCAGCACGCATCGCGCCGGCTTGCCGTCGCGACCGGCCCGACCCGCCTCTTGCACGTACGCCTCGGGCGACCCGGGCATCTGGTAGTGGATGATGTAGCGGATGTCGGGCTTGTCGATGCCCAGACCGAACGCGTTCGTGGCCAGCATGACCACCTTGCGCCCCGGCTGCATGAACGACGCCTGCGCTTTTTCGCGCTCGTCGGTCGTCATCTTGCCGTTGTAACGCTCGACCGGGATCTTGCCGTGGCGAAGCGCCACGTAAAGCTCGTCGACCGCGCGCACGGTGGCGCAGTAAACGATGCCCGGGCGCCGCAGCCGCTGAATCAGCTTGCCCAGCTGGCGCAGCTTGTCGGCTTCGCCGGCCACCTTGCGGACGTCGAAGGCCAGGTTGGGGCGGTGAAACGAGACGCGACAGACCTTCGCGTCCTTCATCCCCAGCTGCACCAGCACGTCGTCGCCGATGTCCGGCGTCGCGGTGGCGGTCAGCCCCAGGATTGGCGGGCGCCCCAGCACCTGCACCGCGCGCCGCAGCCCCAGGTACGACGGCCGGAAGTCGTGTCCCCACTGGGACACGCAGTGCGCCTCGTCGACGCAAAACAGCGAGAACTTCACCCCCGCCAGCGCTTCTTGCACCGCCGGCGAGGTCACCGACTCCGGCGTGATCATCATCAGCCGCGCCGTGCCCTCGCGAAGGGCGGCCAGATCGGCCGCACGCTCTTTGGCCGTGCGGGTCGAATCGATTCGCACGACCGCGACGCCGGCGGCTTTCAGCTTGGTGTACTGGTCTTCGATGAGAGCCAGCAGCGGCGAGACGACCAGCGTGGGTCCCTCCAGCACCAGCGCGGGCAACTGGTAGGTCAGCGACTTGCCGCTGCCCGTCGGCATGATGGCCAGCGTGTCGCGGCCGGCCAGGACCGATTCGATGATCTCCGCCTGTCCGGGGCGCAGTTCCCGGATGTGGAAGACCTCACGCATTTTCTCGAGCGCGCGCAGGAGCGCGGGAGAAGGTGGCAGGGCGGGCGTGGTCGGCTCTATGACCGGCGCATGCTCCGCCACCGGCCGCGCCGTGATCGACGGCGGCAGCAGGTCGTCCGCGTCGCCGTCGGGCGACCGGTGAATGACAATGGTGGGAACGCCGTCGTCGAGGGGGACGGCCGTGGAAGACCCCGTTTCAGGCTCAGCCTCGGCGGCGCTGTTCGCGCTCGCGCCGGCCGGCGCATCGTCTTCGGAACTCAGTCTCAACTCCTGTGGAAAATTCGGGTGGCATCCGCCTCGCCAGCCAGACCCACCGCCAGACCCTCATGCACCCTGTGTACAAACCCTTCCGGGGGCCGCAACCAACCAACTCTCGGCCCACTCGACGCCGGTGCGGCCTTTTGCCGCAAACGCTAGCGTTGAAGTCAAGCTAGCACGCCTGCCGGCCAAGTCCAAAGTAATAGTTTCGTTCACGGCAACGGAGCACGACCGTGGCACGGCCGTTGCGATAGGGGCGGGGATGACGCGAATGGCGGCACTGGAACCGGACGCCCGCCCGCGCGAGCGGCTGACGTCGCGCGGTGCGAATCACCTGACGGATGGGGAGTTGCTGGCCGTCGTGCTGGGCGCTGGAACACGCGGCGCCAGCGCGGTGGAGGTCGCGGCCGCGGTGCTGCGGGGGATGGGCGGCCTGCCCGCCCTGCTGCGCGCGACCCCGACCGAGCTGGCGGCGTTTGCGGGGATCGGTCCGGTGCGCGCCTCTTTGATCCTGGCCGCGCTGGAACTGGGGCGTCGCGCCACGGCCGGGGCGCCCGCGCGTGGCCAGCGGCTGGCCGGGGCGTCCGAAGTCTGGACATACCTCCGCAGCCGGCTGGCGCCGCTGCCGGTCGAGGAGTTCTGGGCGCTGGGGTTGGACGTGCGCCACCGCGTTCAAAGCGAGCACTGCCTGGCGCGCGGCTCGCTGACCGGGGTCGAGATTCACCCGCGCGACGTCTTTCGGCCCCTCATCCGGCAGGCCACGGCGGCGGTGATCTTTTGCCACAACCACCCGTCGGGCGATCCGGCGCCGTCGCGCGCGGACGTCGAGTTGACCGCCCGGCTGCGCGAAGTGGGCGAGCTGTGCGGCATTCCGGTGCTGGATCACGTCGTCGTCGGGTGGGAGGGGTACACCAGCCTGGCCGAGCGCAATTGGAGGTAGCGCGCGCCGGCCTTAGACTCCGCCCGTGCGATTCACTTGGTTCTGGCTGGCGGTGGCGGTCGCGACGGCCGTGGCGCCGGATGCGCGCGCCTTCGAAGAGTTCACGCCCACCCTGCCGCTGGGAATGGGGGGCGCCTCGCGTGCCTGGGCGGTGGGGGATGCCGGTCCGTTGCTGAACCCGTCGGGGTTGACGCTGGTCAAGGCATACACGCTCGCGGGGACGTACGGCTACGGCACGCGCCAGGACGATCAGTTCCTGCACGCGTCCGTCGTCGACAACACGTCCGCGTACAACGTCGCGGGCGGGCTCTACTACACGTACCACTCCATGGATCCGTCGGGCGGCCTGTCGGGGCACGGCCACGAAGCGGGGCTGTCACTGGCCTTTCCCTTCGGCAATTACGTCGCCATCGGCGCGACGCTGAAGTACTTCAACCTCGCCGGTGGTGACGCCCTCGGCGGCCAGACCGGCGGCGTCACGTTCGATCTGGGGCTCACCGTGCGGCCGATGCAAGTGCTGTCGGTGGCGGTGGTGGGAAGCAACATTCGCAATCTCGACAACAGCCAGGCACCCCAGACCGTCGGCTACGGCGTCGCGCTCCTGCCCACCGGATCGCTGATTTTGGCGGCGGACGGCGTCACCCGCTTCAC
Source organism: uncultured Pseudomonadota bacterium (assembly GCA_963737345.1). Lineage (GTDB taxonomy): Bacteria > Myxococcota_A > Polyangia > Fen-1088 > Fen-1088 > JADGRB01. The sequence goes on from CAVTSM010000008.1 coordinate 39,360, forward strand.
CGCCGACAGCCAGACGGGGCGCAAAGGCACCTCTGCGATGCTGGGGGCGGCGTACACGCTGTTCGACAAGATCGGCCTTCGCGCGGGCGGCGGCTACGACTCGGTCACCGGAAACGGCTATGCGACGCTCGGGTTGTCGGCCATCTCCGACATCGGCGCGCTGGACGGGGGCGTGCGGCAGGACCTGTTCCGCAGCCAGGACAGCGCCGGCGTGCCGCGGCCGCGCGAGACGGTCGTCGGCCTCAGCCTGCGCCTCTTCATCCCAGCCTCCCAGACGAACCAGGACCCGTCGTCATTCGCCAACGAACAACAGTGAGCCCCGGGAACCTTTCAGCTCGGCCGGTGTCCGTAATCCCGTGGAAGCGACTCTCCGCCTGGGTCGCGCGCGGGCGCGTTCGCGGGTTCCGTACGAGATGAGCCTGGCCGAACGCCTCCTCATCGGGCGGCTCAAGGACCGCGACCCGTCGGCGTTCGAGGAGATTGTTCGCCGTTTCGGCGACAAGGTGTTCAACCTGGTCTACCGGATGCTCGGCAACCGGCACGAGGCCGAGGACATCACGCAGGAGGTGTTCATCACCGTGTTCAAGACGGTCGACAGCTTTCGGGGCGAGGCGAAGTTCACGACCTGGCTGCTGCGGATCGCCGCCAACCAGAGCAAGAACCGCATCAAGTACCTGTCGCGGCGGCCGACCGACAGCGCCGACGTCGAGGAGGCGGGGGGCCCGGCGCCGGGCGTGGCCGGCACGCCAGGACCCATCGTGCACGGCCAGATCGACGGTCCGGACATCCTGCTGGAGGCGGCCGAGCTGGAGGCGCTGATGCAGAAGGCCATCGCCAGCCTGGACGAGGAGCACCGGCTGTTGGTGATTTTGCGTGACGTCGAAGAGCTGTCGTATCAAGAGATAGGCGAGATCACCGGGTTGCCCGAGGGGACGATCAAGTCACGGCTTCATCGCGCCCGGATGGCGATCAAGGACGTGCTGGACACGCACACCCGCTGACGATCGAATCACCATGGACCACGCGCAGGCGCAGGACGACTTCTCCGGCTACGTCGACGGGACGCTGGCCGAGGCTGCGCGCGTCGAGCTGGAGCAGCACCTGGCGGTGTGCATCCAATGCCGCACGGAGCTGGCCAAGTTCCGGCGGACGTTGGGATCGCTGGGGCGCCTGAAGCTGGCCGCGCCGCCGACGTTGCTGAGCGACGTCAAGCAGCAGATTTATCGCCGGTCGCGCGGGCGCTTTTTCGCGCCGCGCTGGAAGCTGTTCGGCCGGATCCCGTTCGAATGGATCTCGCTGGCGACGATCATCGCGATGCTGGTTTACTACCTGGCCGTCCTGCACGGCGCGCCGACGGGGGTACGGCCGGCGCCGTGACAACCGACGCGGGCGCGCCTTTCACACGACGTAACAGAGCAGCACCTTCAGGTACTGCCCTTCGGTGAACCCGGGCGGCAGCAGGTGATCAGCCGCGGGACCGCGGCGCTCGAAGACCCGCACCTCGCGCCCCGACTGCTTGGCCCCGGCCGCGACGATGCGTTCGAAGGTCTCGGCGTCGACGTTCTGCGAGCACGAGCAGGTCACCAGGATCGCGCCGGGGGCGGCTGCCTGCATGGCCAGCGCGTTCAGGCGCTCGTAGCCTTTTCGGGCCGCGTCCAGGTCCTTGCGGGCACGCGCGAACTTGGGCGGGTCGACCACCAGCAGGTCGAACGAACGCGGGGTCGCCGTTTCGAGGAACCGGAAGGCGTCCGCCTCGACCGCCTGGATGGCGACGCTGTTCTTCTGCGCGTGGGCAAGCGTCCGCGCCACGGCTCGGGCCGAGCTGTCGACGGCGGTCACCGCCGCGGCGCCGCCACGCGCCGCCGCCAGCGAGAAGCCGCCCGCGTAGGCGTACAGATCCAGCACGCGCGCGCCCCGAGCCAGCGCGCCGACGCGCGCCCGGGTCTCGCGCTGGTCGATGAACATCCCGGTCTTCTGGCCGGACAGCGGTTCGACGTCCAAGGCGATCCCGTCCTCGCGCACTTCGACGGCCGCGCGCGACTGACCGCGCGCGACGCGCGATCCGGCCGCGAATCCTTCCAATTCGGCGTAGGAGGCCGGCGCAATCTCGAAGATCGTCGTGACGCCCAGCTCTGCCTCGAGGGCGTCGTAGATCAAGTTGCGGTTGGCCGAGATCCCCAGCGTCGTGATCTGGGCCACCGCCGTATCGGCATAAACGTCGACGACCAGCCCGGGGAGGTCGTCCCCCTCGCTGTTGATGAGGCGGTACACCGTCGTGCCGTCGGACGGTAGGCCCAAGCGGGCGCGCACGGCCCGCGCGCGGGCGACGCGCGCCCGAAAAAATGCCGCGTCGACCGGCTCGTCGGCACGTGTGCAGAGCCGAACCGGAATCTGCGACCGCGGGTTGTAGAAACCACGTCCGATGAATCGGCCGTCGTGATCGACCAGCGCGACGACGTCACCCGGCTCGGGCTTGCCCTCCACGCGATCGACGCCGTTCGCGTACACCCAGGGGTGCCCGAACCACAAGGGCCGCGCACGACCCTGCCGAAGAACCACTCTCGTTGTTGGCATCAATCATTTCCATTTCGCCGGTAGGCGTTGGCGTCGATGCCATAGCGCTGAATGCAGCGCCAGACCACCGCGTACTGTCGTTTGAGCCGCCGCGCCACCTCGGCGACGCTGCCGGCGCAGTCGGCCAGCTCGGCCTCCAGCTCTTGCCGGGTCGGGGCGGGACGTCGCGTGCGGGCCGTCCCGGCGGTGGACATCGGCATCCGCACGCGCCCGGTCTCGCCATTGAGCCCGGCGGGCGGCTCGTGATCGACGATCGTGTCATCGAACGGTTGGTTCTCCCGTTGCACCTGGCCGGCGATGCCCGGCGGCAGATGATCGAAGCCGATCGTCGGCGAGCTGCGCGACAGGAGCTCAGCCTCGGTGATCACCTTCACCAGCTCGCGCACGTTCAGGGGCCAGTCGTGCAACATCATGGCCTTGAAGGCGTCCGGATCGAAGCTGCGCCCGTCGGTGACGTCGCGCAGGAAGTGCGCGCAAAGCCGCCCCAGATCTTCGATTCGTTCACGCAACGCCAGCAGGCGGATCGGCTGGGCGCCCAGACGTCCGAGCAGCGCCTCTTGGACGTGTCCCCCTTTGTCCAGCGCGACCCGGCTGGTGGCGGCCACGATGCGCACGTCGGCCTCGACGACGCGGGTCGACCCCAGCGGCGAGAACCGCTTGTCCTGCACGAACCGCAGCAGCTTGGCCTGCAGCTCGATGGGCATGTCGCCGATCTCGTCGAGGAACAGCGTCCCGCCGGACGCCGACTCGACCAGACCGACCTTGCGCGCCTGCGCCGTCGAGTGGGCGCCCTTTTCGTAGCCGAAGAGCTCGCTTTCGACCAGCTCGCGCGGGATGGCGGCGCAGTTCACGGCCACCAGCGGGCCGGTGCGCCCCGACAGCGCGTGAATGGCTCCCGCGTAAACTTCCTTTCCCACGCCGGTCTCGCCGACCAGCAGGATCTCGGCGCCCGACTTGGCCAGCCGCCGCAGCCGCGAGTTGGTCTGCGCCAGCACCGGCGACAGCGTCGGAACGGGGGTGAGGGGCCTCCGTGCGTCCTCCTCGACGGCCTCCAGCTCGGGCGGCGTATAGAGGCGGAACACCAGCACGTGCGATCCCAGGAACAGCACCGCGCCGTCTCGCAGCGGCGTCGGGCCGGCGATGCGCTGGCCGTCGACGAACGTGCCGTTGGTGCTGCCCAGGTCCTCGACGACGAACAGATCCGACCGATCGCTGGCGCGCTGAATGCGGGCGTGCTGCCCCGAAACGGTGCTGTCTGGCAACGTCAACGTCGGCCGCGACCCGTTGCTGGCCCGCCGCCCGATGTCCAGCGCCAGATCCGCGACGGGATGGATTTGCGGGCGCCGCAGGGTGTCGGGCGACGACCCGTCGCCGACCACGACGACCGCGCCGATCCGCATGATTTCACGCGCAGCGGCACTGCGGTAGGGGGCGGTCCTCGTGACCACGTTGTTTTCGGGCGGCATCGCGGATAAACCTAAAGTCTTCCGGAAAGTGAAAGGTATACAACGGGCGTGGTCAGTTGAGGGATGCGGCGTGAGACAGGACGATTTGCGAGGTGCTCCCGAGGACACCCAAGTCGACGACCCGAAGCCGGAGGTGGAGCACACTCGGCTGACGTCCAGTACCCGGCGTGCTGTCGTCCAGTTCGTCGAGATGGAGCCGGGAGCGATCCTGGGCGGGCGGTACCAGATCGAGGCCACCTTGGGGCAGGGTGGCTCGGGCACGGTCTACCGGGCCTGGGATCGGGTGCTGGGCGAGGCCATCGCCGTCAAAGTGCTGCGCCCCGATCGGGCCGCTGAACGCAGCTGGATCAAGCGGCTCGCCAGGGAGGTGAAGCTGGCGCGGGTCATCCGCCACCCCAACGTCTGTCGCATCTTCGAGCTGGGACATTCGGACGGGCACTGGTTCCTCACCATGGAGCTCGGCGCCGGCGGAACGTTGCGCGATCTGCTGGACGAAAAGGCGGCCGCCCAACGCCCCTTGGCCGACCGGCTGGCCGACGCGCGCGCGATCTGCGCCGGACTGGCAGCCATCCACGCCGTGGGGATCATCCACCGCGACGTCACCCCGGCCAACGTGTTGCGGCTGGCGGACGGCCGCCTGGTGCTGTCGGATTTCGGTCTGGCGATCCCGATGACGGCCAACACGACGGTCCACGGGGGGACGCCGAATTACATGCCCCCCGAAACGCTGCTCGGCTCGCGCGGCGATCAGCGGTCCGACGTCTGGCAGCTGGGCGTCATCCTGCACGAGGTGCTGTTCGGCGACCGCCCGGTTTTTCACCACGAAGGTGACGTGGCGAAGATGCGCTGGCCGCTGCCGATCGAGGCGTCGTCGGTCGAGGAAGAGCTGGCCCGGCTGTGCGCGGATTGCCTGGCCTCGAATCCAGCCTCGCGGCCGCCGACCGCGATGGTGGTGGCCGGGCGGCTGGCCGCGGCCGAGGGGGCGCGCCCGCGCCGCCCGATTCAGCGGCTCTGGCTACGGGCGCGGGGCGCCGCGCGCCGGCACCGTCGAGTGGCTTCGCTGGCGGCGACGGCGCTGTTCCTGGCCGGCGTCGTCCGCGCGGTGCAGATCAGCGAGCGGCCGCGTCTGTGCCGGTCGGCGGGCGAGCGCGTGGAGGGCGTCTGGGACGTGGACACGAAGGCGCGGGTCCGTCAGGCGTTCGACCAGACCGGCAAGACCTACGCGGCCGACACGTTCTGGAGCGTCGATCGTCTGATCCAGGATTACCTCGCGCGGTGGGGCGGCATGTACACCGAGGCCTGCGAGGCGACGCACGTGCGCGGCGAGCAGTCCGAAGAGGTGCTGGATCTGCGCATGGGATGCCTGCGCGAGCGGCTGGACGGCGTGAAGTCGCTGGCGCAGCTGCTGGCTCACGCCGACGGCGCCGTCGTCGACAACGCGGTCGGCGCCTCCAGCGCGCTGGCCTCGCTGGAACGGTGCGCGGACCCGCGCCTCTTGCGCAACATGCTGCCGCCGCCCGACGACGCGGCCACCCGCCAGCAGGTCGCCAAGCTGCGCGCCGGGATCGCCGACGCCAAGGCCTTGCACGACGCCGGCGTCGAGCGGCTGGCGCTGGTGAAGCTGCGCGACCTGGTCGCCGAGGCCCGGCGGGTGCGCTATGCGCCCGTCGAGGCGGAGGCGTTGCTGCTCTTCGGCGAGGTCGCCTCGCTGACGGGCGACAACGACGTGGCCTACGGCGCGTTCAAAGACGTCCTGCTGCGGTCGGAGTCGTCGCGCTACGACGAGGTCAAGGCCGAGGCGCTGGTGTACCTGGTGTCGGCCGCCGGCCGCCGCGGCCGCTACGAAGAGGCGGACGACTGGGCGGGGCAGGCCGATGCGACGTTGCAGCGGATCGGCGGCCACGACCAGATGCGGGCCTGGCTGGAGATGCACATCGCCATCAACCGGCGGCTGCAGGGGCGCTTCGAAGAGGCGCTGGCGCACGATCGTCGCGGCCTGGAGTTGAAGCAGCGCGCCGGGGCCAGCCGCGGGGAAATCGCGCGCAGCCTCAACAATCAGGCCGTGGTCCTGCAGGACATGGGTCGCGCGCAGGAGGCCGTCACGCTGTTCCACCGCGCGGTGGGCGATCTGACCCAGGAGCTGGGGGCTGAGCACCCGCTGGCCGCGACGTTCATGGCCAACGAGGCCGAGAGCCTGGACCAGCTGGGGCGGCGCGAGGAGGCGCGTGCCACCTATCGCCGCGCGGTGGCCATCGAAGAGCGCGGCTACGGCCCGGAGAGCACGAACCTGGCCTACCCGCTGACGGGGCTGGGCCTGAGCTATCTGTCCGATCGCCAGCCGGCGCTGGCGCTGGCGCCGCTCGAGCGCGCGCGCCGAATCCGTGAGGCGCACGAGAGCGACCCGCTGCTGCTGGCCGACACCAACTTCGCACTGGCGCGCGCTCTGTGGGACGCGGGCCAGGACCGCCGCCGGGCGGTGCGGCTCGCGGCGGGCGCTGGCAAGGTCTACGCGGAAAGGCCGACCTTGGCCGCGCGCGCCGCCGAGATCGACCGCTGGCTGGACGAACGAAGCCGCGGGTCGTGAGCAGCGCCGCGTCCGATCAGCGGAGGTCGCCGCGGGCGCTGCGGGGGACCACCTGGCCGCCGCCGGCCCGCCCCAGAATCCGGCCGCCGTGGAACACCACCTCGCCGCGCCGGATGGTCGTCCGCGGCCAGGCCCGCAGCTCGCGGCCGGCGTAGACGGTGTGGGCGGCGCGTGAGAAGAGGTCGGCGTCCCGAATGGTGCGATGGCCGCCGGTCTCCCAGATGACCAGATCGGCGTCCGACCCGACGGCGATGGTGCCCTTGCGGGGATAAAGGCCAAACAGGCGCGCCGCGTTGGTCGCCGTGAGGGCGACGAATCGTTCGATGGGCAGCCGTTCGGTCGTGACCGCTTCGGTGAAAAAGAGCGGCAGCATGGTGTCCAGCTCCGCAACGCCTGGGCGCGGGTGCGCGACGTCCAGCTTGGGGTCCAGCTTCAGCGCCCGCGTCCAGGGGGCATGATCGCTGGCCAGCGTATCGATCGTTCCGTCCTGAAGGCCGCGCCACAGCGCCTCACGATCGGCGCTGGCGCGCAGCGGCGGCTGGGCGACGAACAGCGGCCCGTCGGGGCCCTGGTACTTCTCGTCGGTCAGGTAAAGGTAAAGCGGGCGGGTCTCGACGAAGAGCGGCAGCCCCTCGGCGCGTGCCGCCGCGCAGGCGGCCAGGGCGGCCCCCGACGAGACGTGCACGATGTACGTCGCGGCGCCGGTCGCGCGGCACATGGCGATGGCGCGATCGACCGCGATGGACTCCGAGACGACGGGGCGGCTCTGGGCAAAGTGCACCATCGCGGTCTGGTTCCGCGCGCTCAGGACCGCCGTGCAGCACTCGATGGTGGCCAGGTCCTCGCAGTGGATCAACGTCATGCCGCCCGCCTGCCCGGTCGCGCGCATGATGTTGGCGAACTCGCGGGCGCCCGCCTCGAACGACGGGAAGCACATGAAGATTTTGACGCTGGACTGTCCAGCCGCCACGGCCGGGGTGACCTCGGCCAGGATCTGCGCCGTCGGTGTGAGGATGACGGCGTGGAAGAAGACGTCCGCGATCGCCTGCTGCGCGACCAGCACCGATTCGGCGCGCACGCGCTCGGCGATGGTCTCCCACGGCAGGACGTAGGACATGTTGCCGACTGTGGTGATCCCGCCGGCCAGCGCGGCTTCGGAGCCGCTGGTGTAGTCGTCGACCCAATCTGGCTCGCCGGGATCCAGCCGTTCGACATTCAGGTGCACGTGGGGATCCACGCCGCCCGGCAACACGAACCGCCCCTCGGCGTCGATCTCCGTGGCGCCTGCGCCCGGCGCCGCGATGTCGCCGCCCATCTGAACGACACGGCCGCCCGCGATGCCCAGGTCGGCTTTTCGACGGCCTTCGGCGGTGACGACCGTGCCGCCGCGCACCACCAGGTCCAGCCGGCGTTCGGTCATCGGTCCCCGCTTCATCGGCGGGTCGTCGGCCCTCCCTTGAGTCGAAGCTGGATGTTCTTGAGATTGCTTTTTGCGAGGCGCGTGTGCGGGTGCCTCGCCCCCAGCGATCGCTGGAAGCTGTCGCCCGCGCGACGGAAGAGGTCGGCCGCTTCTCGCAGGCGGCCAGCCCGCTCGTTCAGCACGGCCAGGTTGTTGACCGTCAGCGCGACGTCGGCGTGGTGACGGCCGAGCTTCCGCTCCAGCACGCGGATGGCGTGATCGTACAAACGTCCGGCGGCCGCCACCCGCCCGCGCTGCTGCTCGACCGCGGCCAGACCTGCCTCGGTGAGGCCTGCCTCCAGGCTGTCGGGACCAAGCCGCCGCTCGAAGATCACCAGCGCCCGGCGATAGAGGCGCGCCGCTTCGGTGTAGCGACCGCGCGCCTCGACGACGGCGGCCAGCGCGGCAACGTCGGCCGCCACGTTCGGGTGACCGGCGCCGAGCGCCGCCTGTCGCAGGGTGACCGCCCGCCGCGCGTGCGGTTCCGCCTCTGCGTAGCGACCGCGCGCGTGCGCGATGCCGCCCAGGTTGTGGTGCAGCGTTGCGCGGGCCTGCGTGTCGCTCCGGGGCAGCAGCGGGGCTGCCCGCTTGTAGAAAGCGGCGGCTTCTGCGTAGCGCCCCTCGGCCTTGCGCAGCACGCCCAGATTGTTGAGCGCGGTCGCCCACCAGAGGATCTCGCGGCCCGAGGCGCCGCGCGGCCGCCAGCGCCGCCTGATTGAGGCGGCCGGCCTCGGGCAGGGCGCCCCGGGTGCGCTGGACGCCGGCCAGCACCAGCCGCGCCTCGACGGCCAGCCGGGTGAAGTCGGGGTGGCGCCCGGCCCGCGCCAGGATCGCCAGCGCCCGGCGGTGACAGGCCGCCGCGGCCGCCAGCCGATCGCGCGCTTCCAGCACGCGCCCCAACTCGACCAGCGCGTTGGCCAGGTCCGGGCTGTGCGGGCCCTCGGCGCGCGTGTAACCGGCCACGGCGCGCCGGCAATCGCGTTCGGCCGCCGCAAAGCGGCCGGCCAGGCGGGCGGACGATGGCACGTTCATGCGCGGCGATCGCCCCAGTCAGGATCGAGCCGGTGCGTTGGATGGTGGATTGCCTCCTGCGCGCCATTGTACCGTCGACGGCCAGATGGCGAAGCGAAGCTTCCTGGCGCCCGAGGTGATCCAGACCTCGGCGATGGATTGCGGGCCGGCGGCGCTCAAGTGCCTGCTGGCCGGGTTCGGCATCCCCGTCGCTTACGGCCGCCTGCGCGAGGCCTGCCAGACCTCCGTCGACGGGACCTCGATCGACACGCTGGAGACGCTGGCGCAGACGCTGGGGCTGAACGCCGAGCAGATCATGATCCCCGTCGATCACCTGCTGCTGCCCGAAGCGGAGGCGCTGCCTGCCATCGTGGTCGTGCGCCTTCCGTCGGGGATGACCCACTTCGTGGTGGTCTGGCGCGCGCACGGCCCATTCGTGCAGGTGATGGATCCGGCGCGGGGGCGGCGCTGGGTGCGCCGCACGTCCTTTTTGCGCGAAGTTCACCGCCACCGGCAGCTGATTCCGGCGGAGGCCTTCGCGGAATGGGCGGCAGGCGAGGGCTTCACCGGTCCGCTGGCGCGCCGCCTGCGCGCCCTGGGCGTCGCCGACCCCGAGGCTGCCATCGCGCACGCCAAGGCCAGCAGCGACTGGCGGTCGATGGCGGCGCTGGACGCCGCCGCGCGCACCGTCGCGGCGCTTTGTGAATCGGGCGCGGTGTCGCGCGGCGCCGAGGCCAGCCGGCTGGTCGGCGCGCTGGCTGCCGCTCCCAGCGACGCGGCGGGGGGCCTGTATGCGTTCGCCACGGCGGCCCCTGCCGCCGACGACGGCACCGCGCAGGTCGCGATTCAAGGGGCCGTGCTGCTGCACGTCTCCGAGGCGCGCCTGCTCGACGAAGCGGCACGGCGCGACCTGCCGCTGGAGTTGCAGGCGGCCGTCGAAGAGCGCCCGCCGCGCGTGGCCCGCCAGCTTTGGTCGCTGGCGCGGGCGGGCGGACCCGCGCGATTGGCGGCGCTGGCCGCTGGCCTGGTGCTGGCCGGCCTGGGCGCCGTGGCTGAAGGGCTGCTGTTCCGCGCGGTGGTCGACGCGTTCGCGGGACATGGCGCGACCGGCGACGCCCGCCGCCTCGCCGGCCAGAGCGTGGGCGTCGTGACGTTGCTGGCGCTGCTGGTCCTGGTTGCCGCGCTGGCTGGCGTCGAGTGGCCGCTGGCGCGCGGCCTCCGCCGGATCGGGCGCTCGCATCGAGGAGTCGCTGCGGGCGCTTTACCTGCGCAAGATCCCGCGCCTGCCCGACCGCTACTTTCAGACGCGCCCGGTGTCGGACATGGCCGAGCGCGCCCACCTTCTGCACCGGCTGCGCGGGCTGCCGGCGCTGGTCGGCGATGCGGCGCGGGTCGGCCTCGAAATCGTCGGTGATTGGCGCGGGGCTGTGCGTGCTGGATCCCGCGGGCGCCGGTTGGGCGCTGGCGCTGGTCGCGACGTCGCTGGCGATCCCGCTCTTGGCCCAGCCCGCGGTGGCCGAACGCGACTTGCGAATGCGCAACCACGCCGGCGCGCTGGGGCGATTCTATCTGGACGGCCTGCTCGGGCTGGTGGCGGCGCGCATCCATCGCGGCGAGGCGGCGCTGGCCCGCGAGCACCGCGATCGCCTGCTCGAGTGGCGGCGCGCCGCGCGCGGGGCGCTGGCCGCGGCGCTGGCCGCCGAGACGACGCAGTCGGTGGTCGGCTTCGGCTTGGGCGCGGCCCTGCTGGTGCGCGCGTTCGCCCGCGGCGCCGCCGGGACCACCGACCCGGGGACCATCCTGCTGACCGTGTACTGGGCGCTGTCTCTGCCGGCGCTGGGGCAAGAGCTGTCGAGCGCGGTCCAGCAGCTCCCGCCGCAGCGCAACCTGACGCTGCGGCTGCTGGAGCCGCTGGGCGCGCCCGAGGACCCGGCCGCGCGCGATCCGGGCGCGGCGCGGCTGGACGGCCCGGGCGGCGTTCGGATTCGGCTGTCCGGCGTGCGGGTGGTCGCGGGCGGGCACGAGATCTTGCAGGTCGACGACCTGGCCTTCGCGCCCGGCGAGCACGTCGCGATCGTCGGCCCGTCGGGAGCGGGCAAGTCCAGCCTGGTCGGGCTGCTGCTGGGCTGGCACCGCGCGCGCTGGACGGCGAGGTGCGCGTCGACGGCGCGCCGCTGGACGGCGGAACGATCCAGGCGCTGCGCCAGCGCACGGCCTGGGTGGATCCCTCCGTCTACCTGTGGAACCGGTCGCTGGCCGACAACCTGACCTTCGGTTGCGACGAGCGCGGCGGCCTACGCGGACGATCTGCTGGACGACGCGGACCTGCGGACGGTCGCGGCGCGACTGCCAGAGGGGACGGCGACACGGCTGGGCGAGGCGGGCGGGCTGGTCTCGGGCGGCGAGGGGCAGCGCGTCCGCTTCGGCCGCGCGCTGGCCCGCCCCGCGCCCCGGCTGGTCATTTTGGACGAGCCGTTCCGGGGATTGCCGCGGGATCGGCGCCGCGTGCTCATGCAGCGGGCGCGCAAACGCTGGCGGGACGCGACGCTCCTCTGCGTCACGCACGACATCGTCGAGACCGCCGATTTTCCGCGCGTGCTGGTGGTGGCCGGCGGGCGGGTCATCGAGGACGGTGCCCCCGAGACGCTGCGCGCGCGCCCTGATTCGCGGTACACGGCGCTCGCCGAGGCCGAAGCACCGGGTTCGCGCAAGCCGTCTGGGCGGAACCCCGCCTGGCGCCGGTGGCGCGTCGAAAACGGCCGCGTGACGGACGGGTCTTCGTGACGGCCGCGGGCGGCTTCGAGGACTGCGCCTGGCCGCTGGAGTCGCGCGCCGAGCTGACGCAGGCGCTGGCCAGCGCCGCCGGCATTCGCCGGCTGGGTCCGTCCGAGCGCTTCGAGGTCGCCTACGCGGCGGTGGCGCCCGGCGCTGGGCGCCGGCGCGCGGGTTCCGGCGCCGTCTGTGCTGCGCGCGGGCAGCGGGGCCGGGCTGCTGCTGGCGATCGTGGGTTACGCCGGTGCGCGCGTGCGACTGCTGCTCCCGAACGGCACCGTCGTCCAGCGCGACGCGGCCGGGCTGGCCGCCTGGCTGCGGGCGCCCAGTGAGGCGCGGGTCCGTGACGAGATCGCCGCGGCGGTCGCGCGCGCAGCGCTTGCGCCAGCCCGTGCCGCCTCCGTGTCGGCCGCGCTGTTGACGGCCGCCGTGGGCGCCGATCGGTTGGCGGAAGGGACGCGGCTCGCGCCGGCACGGCCTTCGATGGCCGCCGCGTTGCGGGGTGCGGGCGTGATCCATTTGGCGGGCGGAGCGCTGGCTGGATATGTGGTGCAGCTGGGGCTGCTGGTCGCGCTCTGGTCGGTCGCCGGTGCGCAGGCCGTCGGTGGCGACGCGGCAGCCGGCTGGACTCTGGCCGCCCTGATTGGCGCGCTGGCCGCGGCTCGCCTGGCTTCGTCGTGGGCGGCGGGACAGCTGGCGATTGAGACTGGGCGCCGTTCTGCGAGCCCGCGTGATGGACGGAATCTTGGCACTGGATCCCGAACCGCTGCGCGCCGCCGGCATCGGGCAGCTGATGGGGAGAGTCGCCGACCTCGACGCGGTCGAGTCGCTGGCGCTGGGTGGGGGCCTGGCTCGGCGGCGGTCGGCCTGTTCGAGCTGCTGACGGGATTGGTGGTGCTCGCCTTCGGCATCGCGCCGTCCGCGCACCTCATCATCGCGGGGGCGACGGTCGTCGCGGCGGCGGCGTTGATCGCGCGGTTGCGGCCGGCGCTGGAAGCTTGGACGTCGCGCCGGCTGACCCTGACGCACGACCTGGTGGAACGGATGGCCGGACAGCGGACGGTCGTCGCCCAGCAACCGCCTGCCCTTTGGCATCGAGACGAGGCGCGTGCGCTGCAGGCCTACAGCGCCGCGGGCAGCCGGCTGGACGCGCTGGCCAGCGCGCTGGCCGTGCTGGCGCCGCGCCTGTGGCTGCTGGCCGCCGCGGCGGCGCTGGTGCCGCACGCGCGCGACGCCGGCGGGCACGCGGCGACCTTCGTCGCCAGCGTCGGCGGCATGCTGTTCGTGGCGGGCGCCTTCAGAAAGTTGGCTCAGACCGTCCCCGCGCTGGGGTCCGCCGCCATCGCTTGGCGGAACTTGCGCCTGTTGGCCGCCGAGGGGGCGGCGGGTGCCGCGGTGGACGCGGAACCGCCCGCCAGATCGGGTGCCGCTCCGGCGCCAGCGGCTGCGTCACCACTGCTGGAGGCGCGGGACCTCGCGTTCCGCTATCCGGGCCGGCCGGCCCCCGTCCTCGAACGGTGCACGTTGTCCGTGCGGGCGGGGGACCGGGTGCTGGTCGAAGGCGCGTCGGGCGGGGGCAAGTCCACATTGGCGGCGCTGCTGGCCGGAATGCGCGAGCCGACCGGCGGCGCGCTTCGCCTGGACGGCATCGAGCAGTCGGTGCTGGGCCCCGATCGCTGGCGGGCCCGTATCGGCGGGGCGCCGCAGTTTCACGAGAACCACGTCTTTTCCGCCAGTCTGGCGTTCAACCTGCTGCTGGGTCGGGCCTGGCCGCCACGCCACGAAGATCTCGCCGAAGCGGAGGCCATCTGCCGCGAGCTGGACCTTGGCCCGCTGCTGGCGCGGATGCCGTCGGGGATGGAGCAGCTGGTGGGCGAGAGTGGCTGGCAGCTTTCACACGGCGAGCGCGGGCGGCTGTTCATTGCCCGCGCGCTCCTGCAGCCGCTCGACGCGCGCATCCTGGACGAGAGCTTTGCGGCGCTGGACCCCGAAACGATGGAGCGAGCCGTGGCCTGCGTCCTCCGCCGGGCGAGCACCCTGATTGTCATCGCTCATCCGTGACGGCAAACCGATGACAGCAACGATGACAGTCCAGAAACACAAAGTCGTTGCAAACGTAACTAACTAAAACTCGCGACGCGTCGCCCCTAATTGTAAAGTTGCGTCAAACGGCAGGTCGGGCGGTGTGGGTGTAACAGCTCAACTTCCGCCTTGATCAGTCGATGTAAGCGGCGCTGAAATGGGGAAGAAGGGCGACGAACCCGGTTTCGAGCCGCTCGCGCGGGGCGCGGGCATCGGCCGCTACGTCGTTCTGAATCTGTTGGGACGCGGCGGGATGGGGGAGGTCTACGCCGCCTTCGATCCCGAACTGGATCGCAAGGTCGCCCTCAAGCTGCTGCGGGCGCGGATCGAGAACGGCGTCTCGATGAGCGAGGGACGCCAGCGCACGTTGCGTGAAGCGCAGGCGATCGCGCGGCTGGCGCACCCGAACGTGGTCGTGGTTTTCGACGTCGGCACCTTTCGCGAGCAGGTCTTCATCGCGATGGAGTTCGTCGACGGCCACACCGCCAGCTACTGGGCGCAGGCCCAGCCGCGCACCTGGCAGGAGATCCTGAAGGTGTACCTGGCGGCCGGGCGCGGTTTGCAGGCCGCGCATGACAAAGGGGCTGGTCCATCGCGACTTCAAGCCCGAGAACGTGATGGTCGCGCGCAGCGGCGAGGTGCGCGTCATGGACTTCGGCCTGGCGCGCGAGATCGAGGCCCGCGCCGTCGTCAACGGCCCGGTCGCGACGCTGGCCGACAAGTTCGGTGGCGTCCGGACCGACGGCGGGACCGTCGTCCTTCATAAGCAGGGCACCCCGGAGCCAGCGACCCCGCCCGGTCAGGCCGCACCGCCGGCGCCTCTGCCGATCGGCCTCGCCAACGACGACGGCGTGGTGCGCGAGCTGCGCGACACCGATCCGTCGGCGGCGGCTGATCTCTTCAGCGCGCGCCTCACGCGCACGGGCGCCATCATGGGAACGCCCGCGTACATGGCGCCGGAGCAATTCTTCAAGGCCGGCACCGACGCGCGCAGCGACCAGTTCAGCTTCTGCGTGACGCTGTACGAAGCGCTCTACGGCGAGCGCCCCTTCCCGGGCAACAACATCCAGACCCTGGTCGGCAACATCGTCCAGGGCAACATCCGCGACCCGCCGCCCGGCACGAAAGTCCCATCGTGGATCCGCAAGATTGTGTTGCGCGGCCTTCGCCCCACCGCCGCCGAGCGCTACGGTTCGATGGCGGAGATCCTCCTCGCGCTGAAGACCGATCCGCGCGTGAAGTACCGCCGCATCGCGCTCGGCGTGACGCTGGCCCTGCTGCCGGTGGCGGTCGCCTTCGGATTCCGGCAGCTGACGGCCGACCCGGGCATCGTCTGCACGGACGGTGCGGACCGGCTCTCGGCCATCTGGGAGCTAACGCCTGACAACGCCCCAGAAGCGCCGCACCAGCGCCGCGTCCACGACGCCTTCTTGAGCACGGGCAAGATCGTACGCCGCGGACGTCTACGAGACGGTCCGGCACACGCTGAGCGACTACGTTCACCGCTGGTCCAGCATGTACAAGGAGACCTGCGAGGCCACCCACCTGCGGCACGAACAGTCACCGGATGTTCTCGACCTGCGGATGTCCTGCCTCAACGAACGGCTCAATGGCCTGCGTGCCTTGACCCAAGTGTTCCAAAGGCCAAGCGGCGAAGTCGTTGAAAACGCGGTCAACGCGTCGTCGGCTCTCGCAGGGCTGGATCGCTGCGCCGACGTGAACACCCTCCGGGCGGTCATCCAGCCTGCGGACGATCCGGCGACGCGAGCCAAGGTCGATGACCTCCGGCGGGACCTCGCAGATCTGAAGGCTCGCTTCGACTCTGGCCATTGGAAGGAAGCGTTTCGAGACGCGCCGGGAATGATTGAGCGTGCCCGCTCGGTCGGCTATGCGCCAACGCTAGCAGAGGCCCTCTCCCTGACTGGTCTCATGCACGCCAAGGCCGGGGAGGGGGCGCCGGCGGAAAAAATTCTAGCCGAGGCCTATGCAGTGGCGGATGCGTCGCGTCATGACGACGTTCGCGCGGAAGCAGCGACCACGTTGGTCTTCGTCGTCGGCACACTCCAGGCACAATTCGCAGCGGCGCTGTCTTGGCACGCTCTCGCAGCCGCCGTCTTGAGCCGCCTAGGCGGTCACGACCAGCTGCGAGCTTGGCTGAGCAACAATCTCGGGTGCGCGTACTACACCCACCACGATGGTGACCCCGCCATAAAAGCGCTCATCGAGTCCGCGACGTTGAAGCGGCGCATCCTTGGCGCCGACGCCGTCGATCTCGCCATCTCGGAGGGCAACCTCGGCAGCGCGCTCGTGGATCTGGGACGAAACGAGGAAGCGTTGCAGCACATGGATGCAGCCCTCAGCATCATCAAGAAGAAGCTGGGCTCGGAGCACCCTGAAACTGCACGCCACTTGAACAATCGAGGCGAAATCCTGAACGCGCTCGGCCGGTTCGCACAAGCGCGGCAATCGTTCGAAGAAGCGGCCGCGATCTGGCGGCGCGAGTTTGGCGCGACATCGGTGAGGCTCGCGTTAGCGATGTCGGGTACGGGCCTCGCCTACTTGGGCGAAGGCAGGCCGTCGAACGCTCTCCCGCTTCTGGAGGCTGCTCTCAAGATTCGACAGACATCTCCAGGCGATCCGGCGGACAAGGCGCTGACGCTGTTTGCACTGGCACGCGCTCTTTGGGACGCCGGCTATGACAAGCGACGGGCACGGTTGCTAGCGACTGAAGCGCAGAGGACTTATGCAGCCGCATCCATGACGGCGCAGGCGGCGGATATTCAGCGTTGGCTCAGCGAACGTCCCGCCAGTTAGCGATTAGCGAACGTAGCCAGCGGCGCGGTTGTGATTCATGGCGACCTGCTGGGAGCCGGCCTTGAGGGTGGAGCGGACCTTGAGGCCGGAGCGGTTGTGGTTGGGGCCCACCAACTGGCCGGCCTTGAGGGTGGAGCGGACCTTGAGGCCGGAGCGGTTGTGGTTGGGGCCCACCAACTGGCCGGCCTTGAGGGTGGAGCGGACCTTGAGGCCGGAGCGGTTGTGGTTGGGGCCCACCAACTGGCCGGCCTTGAGGGTGGAGCGGACCTTGAGGCCGGAGCGGTTGTGGTTGGGGCCCACCAGACTGACCGGCCTTGACTGCGGATTGAACCTTCAGACCCGATTTCGTGTTCTTCGTCATGACCTTCTCCTTCGTGTGGGTTTTCGTGAGGACATTCCCGGAAGTTGCACCCTTCGTGCCACATCTGGAGCTGGGGTAGGCACCTGAGAAAATCGACCGGTTGGGGTCTTGTGGGCGCCAAAAGTATGATTAGCGCCCACCTTTACCTATGATTAGCCGCGCCTGGTCAGAGGTCTGGCACTAGGCGTAAACATAAGGAAGCTTCCGCCTACATCTCGACAGGTGGTTCCCTCAATCGCCTCCGTGAATTCGACTAATCGGGTACGGCCGTGGACGAGGCGGGCGGCGGGACGGCGGATGAGAAGACCGAGCGCACATCCGGCCAGGCGGGCCGAGCGCCGTGCAGCCCGGCTTGCCCCCGGATCACGCGTCGGCCGTTATCAGGTCCTGGGCCTGATCGCGCGCGGCGGGATGGGCGAGGTCTACGCGGCCTACCACCCGGAGCTCGACCGGCGGATCGCCTTGAAGATCGTCTTCGGCCGGCGCGAATGGGGACTCGATCGACAGCGGCGATTGCTGCGCGAGGCGCAGATCATCGCACGGCTGAATCACCCGAACATCGTCACTGTGCACGATGCGCACACCATTGGTGGGCGCGTCTACGTAGCGATGGAGTTCGTCGACGGTCAGACGATCGCGGCGTGGCTGCACGAGGCCGAGCGTTCCTGGCAGGCGATCGTCGACGCCTTCGTCTCGGCCGGCCGGGGGCTGGCCGCCGCCCACGCGGCCAACGTGGTCCATCGCGATTTCAAGCCGGAGAACGTGATGATTGGCCGCGACGGTCGCGTGCGCGTCATGGATTTCGGCCTGGCCCGACCGTTGCGCGAACGGGGGCGAGGCCCGCTGCGTTCCCGACCTGGTCCTCCGCGCCTGAATGACCTGACCTCTACGACGGTGGGGGCCGTCGTCGGGACGCCCGCCTACATGGCGCCCGAACAGCTGGACGGTCATCCGGCCGACACGCGCAGCGATCAATTCAGCTTTTGTGTCGCGTTCCACGAAGCGATCTACGGAGCCCGTCCCGCGCAGCACGACGGCGTCCGGCGCACGCCGCGCCGCACGGATTCCCCCCTGGCTGAAGCGCGTGATCCGCCGCGGTCTGGATCGGGATCCGCGAAAGCGGTTCAACTCGATGGACGAGCTGCTGCGGGCCGTCGAGCACGGGCAGAAACCGGGTGAGACGCCGACTGTCCCTGCTGGGGGCAGGCGGCCTCGTTCTGCTGGCGGCGGTGGCGGGCGGCCGAGCCTCCAGAGCCCGGCAGTTCGTCTGCACGGCTCCGCAGGCGCGCCTCGAAGCCGTCTGGCCGACCCAAGAAGCGCCTGGAACGCGTCGAGCGGCGCTCCATCACCTGTTCGCGTCGAGCGGCATCGCTGGACGCCGAGAGGGATCTGGAAGCGCCTCGAGGCGCTGCTCGATGACCGCGTTCGCCGCTGGGCGACGATGTATCAGGACGCTTGCGAGGCGACGCACGTCCGCGGCGAGCAATCGGCGGAGGTTCTGGACCTGCGCATGACGTGCTTGACGGATAACGCTGGATGAGACCCGAGCGTACACGGACGGCCTGGTCGGTTCAGATCGCGGCGGCCGTAGGCCGTGCGCTGGCCACGGCCAACGCGTTGACGCCCATCCAGCGCTGTGCGGACGTGAAGAGCCTTCGCTTACGGGTGCCGCTGCCGGCGGACCCAGTGCAACGGGCTCAGGTCGAGCGGCTGCAGCAGCGGCTCAACGACGCCGAGGTGTTGGAGGGGCTGCTCTACTCGGCGAAGGCGGAGAAACAGATCCAAATGGTGCTGCCCGCGGCGAGAGCGCTCGGGTACGCGCCGCTGCTCGCGCAGGCGCTAGAAAGGCTGGGGGCGAACCAGGCTCGATTGGAGCGGTTCGCCGAGGCCCGGACATCGCTCGAGGAGGCGCTGTTCGTTTCGGAGGCCGCTCGCGACGACCTGACGGCGGCGAAGGCAGCGGATCTGCTGGGCGCGATGGCGACCGTCGCGACGAATTACGACGAAGCGAGGCGCTGGCTCCGGTTTGCCGAGTCCGTCTTGGATCGGATTAACGCGCGCGAATCGGTGGTCGGCGCATGGATTCTGAACGAGCAGGCAAACATCGATTTCGACGAAGGCGACTTCGCGTCTTCAGAGCGGCACTCGCGCGCGGCCATTGCGTTGAAGGCGAACCTCTTGGGGCCGGAGCATCCGGATGTGGCGGGCTCGATGGACAACCTTGCGGGCACCTTGGAGGAGCTGGATCGTTGGGATGAGGCGCTCGCTATGGCACGGCAGGCCCTGGCGATCGATGAAAAGTCGGCGGACCTGCGATCGATCAGTTATGCGGTCGACATGATGACGGCTGGCGAGGTCATGGCCCATCTCGGACAGTTCGACGAGGCCGAGACGGCGTTCAAACAGACCCTGGATACTGCCGCCCAAGCGGGCGGCTCGGAAACCTTGATGTTCGCGGTCGCGCTGGCTGACATGGGGCAGCTGTTGAATGCGCGCGGCCGCGCCGCCGAGGCCGTCCCGTTACTGCAGCGCGCGGAGGCGCTTGAAAACAAGCTCGGGGACCGCAATCGCATTCGTCGCGCCGTGACGCGGGCGGCCCTGGCCCGTGCGCTGATCGAATCGAGACGTCAGGTCGGGGCGGGGCTCCAAATGTTGCCGGCGGCATGCGTCGACTTCGAACAGTCGGGCTTCTCTCGCCGCCAGCGCGAGCTGCTGGCCTGGTTCAACGCGCTTCCGCGCCGCACCAAGCTTACGCCCGCGACCTCCTGCGCCGATCTGCGCAGCCGAGTCGGGGGGCGGTCAGCTGCCCCACCAGTACGACAGCTTCAGCAGGACGACGTCCGTGGTGGCGCCGTGACCGAAATTCCGCGGTGACAGCATGGCCGGCGGGGCGAAGGTGTTCGGATCCAGCGCCGGAAGCTGCGAGCGCGTGTAGACCAGGTATGCGGTCGAGCCGAGCCGGTACTCCCAGCGCAGCACGACGTTGGCGTTGATGGCGGCCTCCTCGAAGTCCGGGTTCGCGCTGGGCTGGCCGGCCATCGCCATCGGTGCGCCATCGAGCTGGGACAGGTAGACCTTCTGCCCCGCGAGGACGCGCATGGGGGTTCCTGCGGATGTCTGCAGCCCGAAGGCGCGCAGCTCCGAGAAGTGGCCGGAGGCCAGGTACGCCTGGGCGTACGCCTGCAGCGACAGCCGCGGCGTGAACGTGTAGGTCGCGCGCAGGGTGGCGCTGACGTTCTTGGCGGCCAGCTTGCCGAACCAGTACGGATCGGCGTCCGAGGTGACCGCCTGCCAGGCATACCGGTACTCGCCGGCCGCCCAGGTCACCTGCGGCAAGAGCTCGATGTCCAGCTGTGGCAGCGCGTGGAACACCAAGCTCCCCTGCAGGCTGGTGGCGTAGATTCCCGCCCCCATGATCTGCGTTTGGTCCGCAATCGTCGCGTAGACCGCCCGCCGCGGATCGCTGTCGTATTCGATCTTGCCGCCCCAGTAGCCGGCCCGCTGCAGCGCCGTGCCGTCACCGACTTCGCGGTCGTCGAAACGCGCCGGTGCGAAGTTGGCGGCCAGGAAGACCGACGAGAAGTCCAGCAGGCGCAGCCGCGTGTTCAGCTCGTAGCTCTGCCCCAGCTCCAACCCGGACATGTTGCGGCTGTCCGAAGCGAGCAGCGAGGTGGTCGTTTCCACGGTGAACCGTGTCGGCTTCAGCGTGCGCCACCCGACGCTCGCCTGAACGGTCTGCACGTTCTGCCGCTGCATGTAACCCATGTCGTTGTACTGAAGCTTCCGCCCGGCGCCGGTGTATTCCAGCGTCGACAGCAGCTGGCCGCCTTCCTTGGCCAGCCGGAGCCATCCGCCCGGCGCTGTCGCGCCCGGGCCGATCAGGGTGCCGTCGGGTTGCTGCAGGATCGGCCCGCTGCGGATGTACGACTGGATGAAGGCGCCGTTGACCACGTACGCGCTGGTCTTCGAGCGCCAGAGCAGGTCCAGGCCGCCCACGTACGCGTCGTGGAAGCACTTGCTGCCGAGGGCGAGCATCGCGCCCGACGGACAGAGCTGGGGGGACGGCGTCGCGGCGGATGCCGGGGGGTATTGGGTGTTGCCTTCGAACGTGGTCGCGCCGGTGCCGATCAGACCGATGTGGCCCCCCGACCCCAGCTCTCGTTTGAGCCGTAAGACGTTGAAGGCCGTGGCCGGGGCGGCCAGACGGGACCTCGTGCGGCCGTTCTCGAGCACTTGCACGTTGTTGGCCCCCGTCACAGCCGACAGCGAGCCAATGGTCCAGTTGGGGCTCAGGCGTCCGACCAGCTTGCCGGCGCCGTAGATCGTGGCGGCGGTCGGCGCGTCGACCAGCTGCTCTTGGGTCGATTGGCCGTTGGGATCGGTCATCGCGTCGCTGCGCAGCGAGGGGGGCACCGGCGCGCTGCCGATGCGGCGCGAATAGAAGACCTGCATCGGGAACGAGAAGGCGTCGATTCCCTCCAGGAAGAAGGGGCGCTTTTCAGGCAGGAACGTCTCGTAGGTGCTGAGGTTCAGGATCACCTGATCCAGCTCCACCTGCGAGAAGTCGGGGTTGAAGGCGGCGTCGAACGTCAGGTCCTGCAGGATGTGCCACTTGAGGTTCAAGCCCGCCGACCAGTCGCCGTCGTATCCCTTGCCGGTGGTCATCTGGTTGGCGTCACGGCGCCGCGCGTACCCGAGCGCGAACGGCTGCAGCTCCAGCGCGCCCGCGCCCCTCAATCCCTGTAATCCATCCAGGCGGCCGAAGAACGGGATCTGGGCCGCCACGTCGCGGGGCACGTAGGTCCAAACGTCGGTTTCTTCTCGCTGCGCAATGGAACGGTTCATCTGGAGGCCCCAGCTTTGAACGGGCAGCTTGCTGTCGAAGCGCAGCACGCGCAGGGGGATGCGGATCTCGGCCGTCCACCCGTGCGAGGTGCGGGACGTCTTGGCTTCCCAGTTCTCGTCCCATTCCCACGAGGTGGTCGTCTGGTTGATGATCTGCGCGTCAGCCAGCACGCCCGAGATGTTGACGGCGAAGAAGAAGGCGCTCTTGCCGTCGTTCCGCGAATCGATCTGGACGTACGCCCATTCGCTCTCGGAGTCGCGATCGCGGCGGGTCAGGCGTTCGATCATCGGCGTGTGAATCTGCTCGCAGTCGAAGCCGAAGTAGATCGCCGAGTCGTCGTACAGCACGCGCACGCGCGTGCGCTCGGACGGGGCGCCTCCGTCCAACGGGTACACCTGAGTGAATTGATCCGCGACGGCGGCGGTCTGCCACACGGCGTCGTCGAGCCGCCCGTCAATGAGCGGCGGCGTGCTCGTACGGACCGCCGTCAGGTGCGGAGGCCCCGCCCCCTGCGTGGGGGCGAGCGCCAACAGGGCGGCAATAAGGAGAGGTCCTGGCAAGAGAGGGCTCGGCCACGATAGCGGATTGCGGCGAAGCCTCGCAAATCGGCAATTTCGTCATGAACATTGAAGGCACCGCGTCGTAGATATCGGAATTCTTCTTAGACGCCCGTCAACCGGCTGCCGCGGACGCCAGGCGACTCGCCAGAGCTTTGACTTCCTCGGGGCCGACCTCCGGCGTGGGCAGTCGCGGCAGGGGGACGATGGCCAGATTCAGACGCTCGCGCAGTTGGGCGACGATGTGGTCAGCCGTACGCCGCTGGGTGCGCGCCCCGGCAGCCAGCCGCAAGGTGGCCATCAGCGCCGGATTCCAGGGATGGCCGGGCGGGGCCGTCGGCGGCGGCGGCTGGTCGCGAACCGGCACCAGATCGAGCAGCGGCTCCAGCGCCGGCGCGGTCGCGGCTTCGGACGGCATCGCATTGACCACCAGCGGTCCCAGCGGAAGCGCCAGCTCACCGCGCGCCACGGTCGCCAGCTCGATGGCTTCTCGCGCCGGCAGCTCCTCGGCCAGGGTGACGATCAGGAAGGCCGCCCGTCGGGGGTCGCGCAGCAGCGTTTGGATCGCGGTGGCGTCGCGCGCCAGCGGCCCCTTGGGCATGGCCGCCACGATCGCGTCGGGAATCCGAAGCATCAGTGCGGCGTGTCCGCTGGCCGGCCCGTCGAGCAACACCAGGTCGTAGCGACGGCGCCCGTTGGTCTGCTCGGTCGTGTGCCACCAGGCCTTTCCCAAGAGCGCATAGGCGTCCAGGCCTGGGACGGCGTTCAGGAAGGCGCGCGCGGCGCGGTTCTCGAAGAGGGCGCGGGTGACCAGCTCGGAGCGCAGGGTCAAAAGGCCGTACTCGTGGATGGCCCCTTCGGGTGTGATGTTCACAGCGTCGATGCCCGGCGCGACGGAGGCGACCGTGGCGCCGACCGGGGGTTTGCCGAACAGCGCGCCCACGCGATCGGCCGGCGAGCTCGTTGCGATGAGGACGCGCTTGCCGGCGGCGGCGGCGGCCGTGGCCAGGGCGGCGGTGACCGTGGTTCGCCCGACGCCGCCCTTTCCGGAGACGACGATCAGGGTCAGGTCCGTCAGCGCTGTCATGTCGGCCTCTGCGATCGCATTTCGGAGCCCGCGATCGCCGCCAGGATGCCGATCTCGGCACCCGACACGACGGTCAGCCCGGGGTCGTAACTGAGCAGAGGCATCGTCACGCCGATGATCGGCAGCCAGCCACGGCAGACCGCGACGTGCAGCGCCGCCGGGACCAGCAGCGCCGTCCCCAGACCGGCCGCCACCGCCCGACCGCCCACGTCGTCGCGGCGGGCGGCACGGTGCGCCGCCGACAGGACGCCGATTCCGATGGCGGCCCAGCAGGTCAAGACCGCGAAGGCACCGGTGCGCCCCAGCTCCTCGCTGACCAGAGCGAACGCATAGTCGCTGGCCGAGGACGACAGCCGGTGCCGCGACCGCCCGCGCCCCAGCCCCGCCGGCGCCGCGCCCGCGGCGGCGTTGGCGTGCGCCAGCGCCAGGACCTCGAAGCCCTTGCCACGCGGATCCGTCTCGGGCGAAACGAACCCGCGGATCCGATTGTCGACGTAAGCGGACCGCAAGGCTCCGCCCGCCAGCAAAGCCAGCAGCAGCGTGGCGACTGGCACCAGGCGGCGCGCGGGCACCCGACCCGCAGCGGCAACGGTCGCGAAGCCGACGACCAGCGTGGTCGCGGCGGCCGAGAAGTCCGGCTCCAGCGCCATCACCAGGACGGCCAGCAGCGAACCCGCCACGGCCAGCGCGCGGCGCCGGACCAGCCCGGGGACGGCGCCGGATTCGGCGGCGGCCAGCCACAGGGCGACGGCCAGGGCCAGCAGCGGCGACGGGCTGCCGCTGACCGGTCCCAGGTGCACCCAGCGGCGCGCGCCCGCGGCGAGCACACCCAGCCTTGGCACGAACACGGCGGCGGCCGCCAGCAACGCCACGACGAAGATCTTGGGGGCGGCGGCCAGCAGCCGCGCCGGGCCCAGCCAGGCGGCGGCGGCGCCCAGCGCCAAGCCCAAGCTCAGGCCGACAGCCTGGCGCCAGGCGAAGTGCTGGGCCGCGCCCAGGCCGGCCGCCCCCGCGCGCGCCGGCGCCGCGGCGACCAGCGCCAGCCCCAGGAGGCCCAGCCCCAAGGCGGGCAGGACCAAAAGCAGGATCGGCAGCGCGCGCCTCGTGGCGGTGCCCATGCTCAGAATCCCAGCACCACGCCCGCGCCCGCGTCGAAGAGATCGCCCAGGAACGAATAGGTGGCCGGTGCGCCCGAGTTGGCGTCCGTGGTCAGCGTCGGGTGCGTGAAGACGTGGGTGTAAGCGAGGCGCACGGTGACCCCGATCTGGTCGGTGATGGCGACGTCCAGGCCCGCCGTCCCGCGGCCGAGGGGTTGAACGGCGGTCAGGTTCCCGGGACGAAGGGTCATCTCCGGCGAAGAAAAATACGCGATCGTCGCGCCCGCGCCGACCTGGACGAAGGGGCGCAGCCGCCGCCAGCGCGCGGCGGCACCGGCCGTGGCGGCGAAGCTGGTCTGCGACAGGACCCGGTCGGACGAATACGGCTGGACCTCGCCGGGGACGGGCGCTGACGTTCCCGTGGCGGGCGTGCGGAACCTGTCGTAGCGGAAGTCGACGCCCGCGGACAGCTCCAGCAGGCTGGGCAGCGTGACCAGCCGGCGTTCGTAGTCACCGCCCACGGCAAAGCCGTTGCGCGGTCCCAGGGCGCCACCCTCGGCGCCCAGCCGGCGCGCGTAGCCGGCGGCCAGACTGAGGCGGTTGTCGCTCGCGGGCGGCGGCGCCGGCGCAGATGCGGTCGCGGGCGGGACGGGGGGCGCGGCAGGCGCGGGATCCGCCTGCGCCCACCACGAGGCCAGCACCAGCGCCGGGAGCATGCCCGGGAGATTACACGATGGTCGCCAGGTCCTGGCCCGCCTCGACGGGCGCGCCCTCGGCGCACCGGAGCTCGGACAGCGTGCCGGCGCGCGGGGCGCGCAGCTCATTTTCCATCTTCATGGCCTCGAGAACGATCAGCGTCTGTCCGGCGGCGACCTTGTCGCCGACCTTGGCCAGCAGCTTGGCGACCCGACCCGGAATCGGCGACCGCAGCGTGGCCGGCCCAGTCCCCTCGGCACTGGCCGTGGCACCGGCCTCCGCGCGGGCCTTCTCGGCGACCTCGGTGGCCAGGACAATTGGATCGCCCCCCGGCCGCCGGATCTCGACCGTCAGCTTGGGGGCGCTTCCGTCCACCTGCGCGATCGTCTGCTCGATCCCGTCCCGCAGCACCCAGATCCCCGGCCCGCCCGCCTCGACGGACAGACCCGTCTCGACGCCGTCCACGCGCACCTGCCCTTCGGCGAGCTCGACGACCCGTTCCTTGCCGTCGATCTTGACCGTGAACGTCGCCATTGCTCAGCGAAGGGCGGCGCGCAGAAGGGGACTAGCCTTCCATGAAGGACTTGAGGCGCTTGCTGCGCGACGGGTGGCGCAGCTTGCGGAGCGCCTTGGCCTCGATCTGCCGGATGCGCTCGCGCGTGACCTCGAAGTCCTGACCCACCTCTTCCAGCGTGTGGTCGGACTTCTCGCCGATGCCGAACCGCATGCGCAGCACCTTCTCTTCGCGCGGGGTCAGCGTCGCCAGCACCTTGCGGGTCTGCTCGGCCAGGTTCATCGAGATGACCGCGTCCGCCGGCGAGATGACGCTCTTGTCCTCGATGAAGTCGCCGAGGTGGCTGTCTTCCTCTTCGCCGATCGGCGTCTCCAGCGAGATGGGCTCCTTGGCGATCTTCAGGACCTTGCGGACCTTGTCGAGCGGCAGCTCCATCTTCTCGGCGATCTCTTCGGGCGTCGGCTCGCGCCCCAGCTCTTGCACCAGGTAGCGGCTGGTCCGAATGAGCTTGTTGATCGTCTCGATCATGTGGACCGGGATGCGGATGGTCCGCGCCTGGTCGGCGATCGCGCGCGTGATGGCCTGCCGGATCCACCAGGTCGCGTAGGTCGAGAACTTGTAGCCGCGCTTGTACTCGAACTTGTCGACCGCCTTCATGAGGCCGATGTTCCCTTCCTGGATCAGGTCCAGGAACTGCAGGCCGCGGTTCGTGTACTTCTTGGCGATCGAGACGACCAGACGCAGGTTGGCCTCGACCAGCTCGGCCTTGGCCTTCTCGGCCATGCGCTCGCCGTCCTGAATCTCGGCGACGGTGTTGCGCAGGTCGTCCTCGGTCAGCTTCGCCTCTTCCTCGACGCGCTTCACCTTCTTCTGCGCGTTGGCGATGACCTGCGACATCTCCTCGATCTCGTCGGGGCGGATGCCGAGCTTCTTGGCGACCGCGCGCTGCCGCAGCGGCGACGAGCGGATCTCCCGCAGCGTCTTGCTTCAGCTCTTTGAGCGGCAGGCCCGGAGCGGTGCTCGCAGCCGATGATCTCGCGGTTGGCCTGCTCGATGCGCTCGACCAGCTCCTTCAACTGCAGCACGATCTTGTCGATCTGCTTCTTGTTGAAGCGCATCTCCTGCAGCGCATCGAGGATCTCCTGCTTGAGATCCGCGATCTGCTTCTTGTACTTCTTGCGCGTCGGCTCCGCGACGGCCTTGGCGTCCAGCTTCTCGGCGACCTTCTCCTGCTCTTTCCAGAGCCGGCGAATCTTGTCGATCACCTTGCAGACGCGCTCGATGTGCCACTGCTCGTCGAACTCGGCGTCCTCTTCGTCGGCGTCCTTGACGACCTCTTTGACGCGGATCTTCTGCTTACGAAGCTTGTCGCCCAGCTGCAGGATCTCTTCGATCGCGACCGACGAATTCAGAACGACCTGCAGGACGCGCCGCTCGCCGTCCTCGATCCGCTTGGCGATCTCGACCTCGCCCTCGCGGGTGAGCAGCGACACCGACCCCATCTTGCGCAGGTACATGCGCACCGGGTCGTTGGTCTTCGAGTAGCCGTCGGCGTCCTCGTCCTCGTCGGCCTCTTCCTTCTTGGCCTCGGCTTCTTCTTCCTCTTCCTCGGCTTCCTCGCTCGGCCGCTTCCTTGCCGGGGACCTTGATCTTCGAGGCAGAGTCGACAATCTCGATGCCCTCGCCCGAGAACGCCGACAGCCAGTCGTCCATCTGGTCCGAGGAGACGATGTTCTCGGGCATGTGCTCGTTGACCTCGTCGTAGGTCAAAAAGCCCTTGGCCTTACCCATCGTGATGAGCTCGCGCTTCTTGCGCTCGCTCTCCTTGTTCGAGGCCTTCTTTCCACCGCCACCGCCACCGCCGCCGCCCGCGCTTCCGGCGCCGCGGCTGCGGCGCCGTTCTTGCCCGGCTTGGGCGGCCTTGGGCGTACGGGGTACTTCCTCGTCGTCGAGGTCGTCGCGGTCGGATTCGTTGTCGAAGCTGTCGTCGTGTTCCATCGTCCTTACGGCCTCTGCAGGGCTGCCTGCAGCCCTTCCTTTGTTTTGCGAAGCTCGATACCCCGGAGTGACAGCGCGCGCAACGCCTCCAGGTCCCCCTGCGTGTGAGCCTGACGCGACTGACGCTCGTTCATCGCCATCTCGGCTTCCAGCCGCTGAAGCTGGAGCCGAGCCGAGAGTTTGCGCAGCAGGCCGGGCGGGTCCGCCACGTCGGCCAGACTGCCGTCCATCAGGGCTGCCGACACCG
>CAVTSM010000009.1:0-268385 GCA_963737345.1 uncultured Pseudomonadota bacterium
TGGTGGCGCGTCATGAGGTGTTGCGAACGCGGTTCGTGCAAGTGGATGGGCACCCGATGCAAGTCGTGGATTCCGCGGACCGCGGGTTCTCCATCGAGCGGGACGATCTTCGTGCGGTGGAGGGCCGGGAAACGGTACTGGAGCGGATCCTCGACGAGGAAGTAAGCAAAAACTTCGATCTTGAGCGGGGGCCGCTGATCCGGGGACGGCTCGTCCAGTTGGGCGATGACGAACATGTCCTGGCGGTCACGATGCACCACATCGTCTCTGATGGCTGGTCAATGGGCGTTCTGGTGAACGAGGTGAGCGCACTTTATGCGGCGTTTCTGAAAGGGGAACGAGATCCCTTGGAGCCACTGGCGATCCAGTACGCGGACTATGCGACGTGGCAAAGGGAGTGGTTGACGGGCGAGGAGCTGAAGAAACAGAGCGAGTACTGGAAGGAGGCGCTGTCGGGCGCTCCTGCGCGGCTCGAACTGCCGACAGATCGCGTCCGGCCCGCCGAGCAAGACTACCGAGGAGACACCGTCGGCGTGGACCTGGGGCCTGAGCTGAGCCGCGAGGTGAAGGCGCTGAGTCAGCGACATGGGGTCACGGTATATATGACGACGCTGGCAGCTTGGGCGGCGACTTTGGGCCGACTAGCGGGTCAGGACGAAGTGGTGATCGGAAGCCCTGTCGCTGGACGCACGCGCGCCGAGATTGAGCCGCTGATTGGTTTCTTCGTCAACACGTTGGCGATACGACTCCGGACGGGCACAGCGACGAGCGTCGCCGCAGTTCTTCGTCAGGCGAAGAACCAGACGGTCGGCGCCTTGAGGCACCAGGATTTGCCGTTCGAGCAGGTGGTGGAACTGGTGCAGCCGGCGCGGACCCTGTCGCATACGCCGGTGTTCCAGGTGATGTTTGCCTGGCAGAACGCGCCGGCGGGTAGGGTGGAGCTACCCGGGCTAGAGCTGTCGAGTGTGGACCAACCGCGGACGACAGCGCAGTTCGACCTGACGTTGGAGCTGCAGGATGGCGGGGACGTCATCTGCGGTTCGTTGAACTACGCTACGGCGTTATTCGAGCGGTCGACGGCGGAACGATACGTCGGGTATTTCCGAAACATGTTGCGCGGGATGGTCCGCGAGGACGAATCGGCTCTGTGTCGCATACCACTGATGAGCGCAGCGGAACGGCGTCAGGTCGTCGAGGAGTGGAATGCAACAGTGGTGACGTATCCGACCGACCAGTGCTTGCACGAGCTGTTCGAGGAGCGGGTCGAGCAGAGGCCCGAGGCCGTGGCAGTGGTGTGCGGCGAAGAGAGCCTCACCTACCGGGAGCTAAACGCTCAGGCGAATCGATTGGCCCGCCACTTGCGCAGCCTTGGTGT
Organism: uncultured Pseudomonadota bacterium; assembly: GCA_963737345.1. Lineage (GTDB taxonomy): Bacteria > Myxococcota_A > Polyangia > Fen-1088 > Fen-1088 > JADGRB01. The sequence continues at coordinate 1,376 of CAVTSM010000009.1, forward strand.
GCAGCGGGAGCGACTTGTAGGGCTCTGCGCGGAGCGCACATTCGAGGCGGTAATTGCGTTCGTAGCGACCTTGAAGGCCGGTGGCGCGTATGTGCCGCTCGACCCGGCGTACCCCGTGGCGAGGCTGTCGTACATGGTGGCCGACAGCGCACCGGCCGTGCTGCTGGTCGATGCGGTCGGGCGTGCGGCGCTGGGGGAGGTCAACGGAATCCCGCTCGTCAACCTGACGTCGGAAGCGAACGACTGGAAGATGCATTCCTCGACGAACCTGGGGCTAGAGGTAGAGGTGACGCCCGAGAGCCTAGCCTACGTGATCTACACGTCCGGTTCCACGGGACGACCAAAGGGGGTAATGAACGAGCACCGCGGTTTGAGCAACCTGGTGCGGGCGCAGGCGTCGCTGTTCGACACGCGGGCTGAGAGCCGGGTGCTGCAGTTCGCGTCCCTGAGCTTCGACGCAAGCGTGTCGGAAATCGGGATGGCGTTGAGCAGGGGGGCAAGCCTTTATGTGCCGTCGCGCGCCGAGATAACTCCTGGGGCGCCGCTGCTTAAGTTTCTGCGGAGGCACGAGATCAGCCATGTGACCCTGACGCCGTCTACGTTGAGCGCGTGTGATGGCGCCGACACGCCGTTCACGCCGGGAACCTTAATCGTGGCTGGGGAAGCAATGCCGGTCGGTGAGGCGGAGAAGTGGTCGAAGCGCACTACGGTCGTCAACGCGTACGGACCGACGGAGACTACGGTCTGCGCGACGGTGCATCGTTATCAGTCTGGATCGTCGGTGCTGCCGATCGGTCGTCCGATTGCAAACACGCGCATCTACATTCTCGACGGGGCTGGGGAGCCGGTGCCCCTCGGTGTGACTGGCGAGATCTACATCGGCGGCGTTGGAGTGGCGCGCGGATACCTAAACAAGCGCGAGCTGACCGCGCAACGCTTCGTCGAAGATCCGTATGCCGGAGCAGCAGGTGCACGAATGTACAAGACGGGCGATGTCGGCCGCTGGCTCGCGGACGGCACGGTAGAGTACCTGGGGCGGAACGACCTGCAAGTGAAGGTGCGCGGGTTCCGGATCGAGCTCGGGGAAATCGAAGCGCGGGTGCGGAGCGCCGAAGGTGTTCGGGAAGCAGTGGTGGTGGCATACGAGGAGGCTGGCGAGAAGCGGCTGGTCGCGTACTACACGGGCGGGGCGACGCCGGAGGCGCTGCGCACGCATGTGCGAGAGGTGTTGCCGGAATACATGGTGCCGGCGGCGTATGTCGGGCTTGAGACGTTCCCTCTGACTCCGAACGGGAAGGTGGACCGGAAGGCGCTCCCTGCGCCCGGAGGCGACGCGTATGCGTCGCGCGGATACGAAGGGCCGCGCGGGGAAATAGAGGAGGCGCTGTCGCGCCTTTGGGCGGAGTTGCTGAAGGTCGACAGGGTCGGTCGCCACGACAACTTCTTCGCGCTTGGCGGGCATTCGCTCATGGCTGTGAGGCTGGTGGAGCAGATGCGACAGGGTGGCCTGCAGACGGACGTTCGGGCGCTGTTCACGACGTCGACGTTGGCGGAGCTGGCTGGCGTAGTCGGCACCGAAACCGATGTCTTGGAGGTCCCGCCGAACGCAATCCCGACGGGGGTGGTAGCGATCACGCCGGAGATGCTGCCGCTCGTGAGGATGAAGCAGGCAGAGATCGACGCTGTAGTAGCGAAGGTGCCTGGCGGTGTGGGGAACGTGCAGGACGTCTATCCGCTCGCTCCGTTGCAAGAGGGGATTCTATTTCACCATATGATGGGCGGAGAAGGGGACACTTACCTTCTGCCGACGGTGCTGCGATTCGGAAGTCGGGCGCGGCTGGAGCGGTTCGTGGAGACGCTGCAGAGGGTCATCGACCGACACGACATCCTGCGGACGGCGGTGATGTGGGAGGGGCTGGAGGAGCCGGTGCAAGTGGTGCAACGGCGAGCGGAGCTGCACGTCGAGACGGTGAGGTTCGACCCTGGCCAAGGGGAGGTGCTCGAACAGCTGAAGAGCAAGTACCACCCGCGGCACTATCGGCTGGACGTGCGCGAGGCGCCTCTGCTGCGTGGGTTCGCGACAGAGGAGGAGAGCGGGCGGTGGCTCCTGTTGGCGTTGGCGCATCACTTGGCGCTGGACCACACGACCATCGATCTGCTGGTCGAGGAGACGGAGTGGATCGAAGCGGGGCGGGGTGACGAGCTGCCCGCGCCGGTTCCGTTCCGAAACTTCGTTGCGCAAGCGCGGCTTGGTGTGGCGGAGGAGGAGCACGAGGCGTTCTTCCAGAAGATGTTGGGTGACGTCGACGAGCCGACGGCGCCGTTCGGGCTAACGGATGTGCAGGGAGACGGGAGTGCGATCGGGGAGGCGCGAGTGATTCTGGAGGCAGCGGTATCTCAGGCGGTGCGGGAAGGTGCGCGGCGGCTAGGGGTGAGCACGGCGAGCCTGATGCATCTGGCGTGGGCTCTGGTGCTCGCGCGGATTTCGGGGCGAAAAGATGTGGTCTTCGGGACGGTAATGTTCGGGCGCATGCAGGGCGGCGTCGGAGCGGACCGGGTGCTGGGGATGTTCATCAACACCTTGCCGGTGCGCGTGAGCGTGCAGGGGAGCGTGGAGGCGGCAGCGCGGAAGATGCAAGCGCTGTTGACCGACCTGATTCGTCACGAGCACGCGCCTTTGGCGCTGGCGCAGCGGTGCAGCGGTGTACCGGCGCAAGCGCCGCTGTTCTCGTCTCTGTTCAACTACCGGCACTCTCCGGTCGCCGAGGCTCCCGTCGAGCGCGAGACGGAAGTAGCCATCGGCGGTGTCGAGGTGCTGTGGTCCGAGGAGCGGACGAACTATCCGCTGACTGTCTCGGTCGACGACATGGGTCGCGAGTTCGTGGTTACGGCGCAGGTGAGCGGGGGAGTCGAGCCCGGGCGGGTGTGCCGGTACATGGAATGTGCCGTCAGTGAACTCGTGAAAAGCCTGGAAGAGGCTCCGGATACAGCGCTGGTGTGCCTGGATGTCATGCCGTCGGCGGAGCGGCGGCAGGTGCTTGAGGAATGGAACCCGGCAGCAGTGCTGTATCCGAGCGACCGGTGCTTGCAAGAGCTTTTCGAGGCGCAGGCGGAGCGTACGCCCGAAGCGGTCGCGGTGGCGTGTGGGGATAGGAAGATCACGTACTCCGAGCTGAACAGCGGGGCCAATAGGTTGGCCCGCCATTTGCGGCGCCTGGGCGTCGGGCCGGATGTGCGGGTGGGCATCTGCGTAGAGCGGAGCTTGGAAATGATGGTGGGTTTGCTGGGGACACTGAAAGCGGGTGGTTGCTACGTTCCGCTGGATCCGGCGTATCCGCGAGAGCGGCTTGTCTACATGGTCGAGGACTGCGCACCCGCTGTCGTGCTCGTCGATGAAGTAGGCCGGGCAGCGTTGGGGGAGCTCGGTCACGACATTCAGCTGGACCTGAGAGCTGACGCCGGCCGGTGGGGGCAGGAATCTGCGGAGAACGAGCGGCGCGCAACAACGGGAGTCAGCCCGCTGAATGTCGCGTACGTGATCTACACGTCCGGGTCGACGGGAACGCCCAAAGGCGTGATGGTGGAGCATCGAAACGTGGCGCGGCTGTTTGCTGCCACAGAGGAATGGTTTCAGTTCGGGCGAGAAGACGTATGGACGCTGTTCCACTCTTTCGCATTCGACTTTTCGGTGTGGGAGATATGGGGCGCGCTTTTGAACGGCGGCCGCCTAGTAGTGGTGCCGCTAGCGACGGCGCGGTCGCCGCGGGAGTTTTACGACCTCATCTGCGATGAAGGGGTGACAGTGCTGAACCAGACGCCGAGCGCGTTCGTGCAGCTGGTGGCGGCACAGGCGGAAAGCGAGCGAGAGCACCAGCTGCGTCGGGTGATCTTTGGAGGCGAAGCGCTGGAGCTACATACGCTGGGGCCCTGGTACGAGCGCAATGGAGAGCGGACACAGCTGGTGAACATGTACGGCATTACGGAGACGACCGTCCATGTGACGTATCGACCGCTGATCGCCAGGGACGCTGCGCGACCTGGACCGAGTCCGATTGGGAGACCGATACCGGACTTGAGGCTGTATGTCCTCGACGAGGAAGGTGAGCCGGTGCCGGTCGGGGTCGGGGGAGAAATATTCGTAGGAGGAGCGGGGGTGGCTCGTGGCTACCTGAATCGACCTGAGCTGACGGCGGAGCGGTTCGTGGCGGACCCCTTCAGTGGGGAGGCCGGGGCGCGGATGTACAAAACCGGAGACGTCGGGCGTTGGCTAGCGGACGGGACGGTTGAGTACCTGGGCCGGAACGACTCTCAGGTGAAGATCCGCGGGTTCAGAATTGAACTCGGGGAGATCGAAGCGCGGCTGCGGAGCGCCGAAGGTGTTCGGGAAGTGGTGGTGGTGGCGCGGGAAGAAGACCGTGGAGAGAAGCGCCTCGTGGCGTACTACGCGGGACCGGCGGCGGATCCTGAGGCTCTGCGTGCGTACGTGCGAAGCGCGTTGCCAGAGTACATGGTGCCCGCCGCGTATGTACGGCTGGAGACATTGCCGCTGACTTCAAACGGGAAGCTGGATCGGAAGGCGCTGCCTGCGCCCCATGGCCAATCGTACGTCTCGCGTGGGTACGACGCGCCGCGAGACGAGGTCGAAAAAACACTGGCTCGACTGTGGTCAGAGCTGCTGAAGGTGGAGCGCGTAGGTCGCAATGACGGCTTCTTCGACCTGGGCGGCCACTCGTTGCTGGTCATTCAACTGATATCGCGCGTGCAGCGTGAGTTATGCGTGAACTTGCGCCTCAAGGAGGTATTTGACACTCCCGTGCTGTCGGGCCTGGCGAGAACGATTGCCAAGGCGAGAACGACAGCCGGCTCGGCGATCAGGGTGCTCGTCGATCGAAGCGTGCCGATGGCCCTGTCGTTGGCGCAGCAACGCATGTGGTTCTTGTCTCTGCTGGATGGCATTGGGCGGGCGTATCACATCCCAGGGGCGCTGCGCCTCCGCGGCGTCATAGACAGACGCGCGATCAAGCGCGCGCTTGATCGGGTAGTGGCCCGACACGAGGTGCTGCGAACGCGGTTCGTGCAGGTGAGTGGCGAACCGATGCAAGTCGTCCGCTCCGCAGAGGATGGTTTCTTCATGAGGGACGATGATCTGAGTCAGGGGCGGGACCAGGAAGCCGCGCTGGACACTTTGCTTGAGGCGGAAGCGAGTGAAGCGTTCGATCTTGAGCAAGGCCCCCTCATTCGAGGAAGGCTGGTGCGGCTGAGCGAGGAGGAACATGTCCTCGCGGTCACGATGCACCACATAGTGTCGGACGGCTGGTCGATGGGCGTGCTGATAAACGAGGTGAGTGCGTTGTACGCCGCGTTCCTGAAGGGCGATGAAGATCCGCTCGAACCGCTGGCGATCCAGTACGCAGATTATGCGGCCTGGCAGCGGGAATGGTTGGCGGGCGACGAGTTGAGGAAGCAGAGTGACTACTGGAAGGAGGCGCTTGGGGGAGCCCCCGCGTGCCTCGAGCTGGCTGCGGATCGCCCCCGGCCGGCCGAGCAAGACTACCGAGGCGACAGCGTTGCCGTGCACCTCGGCGCGGAGCTGACTCGAAAAGTGAAGGCGCTGAGTCAGCGTCACGGAGTGACGCCGTATATGACGACGCTAGCCGCCTGGGCGGCGACGTTGGGTCGCCTTGCGGGGCAGGAAGACGTCGTGATCGGTAGCCCGGTGGCGGGACGCAGGCGTGTCGAGATTGAGCCGCTGGTTGGCTTCTTCGTCAACACGTTACCGATACGGCTTCGAATTACTGGGGAGGCGACGGTCGCGGAACTGCTGGAGCAGACCAAAGATCAAGTCCTAGCAGCGCAAGAGCATCAGGATCTGCCGTTCGAACAGATCGTTGAGTTGGTGCAGCCCTCTCGGAGCTTGTCACATACGCCGGTGTTTCAAGTGATGTTTTCCTGGCAGAACGCGCCGACAGGAAACCTGCAGCTACCCGGCCTGGTGCAGTCGAGCGTGGCGGGCGCTGCGACGACGGCGCAGTTCGATCTCACGCTCGAGCTGCAACAGGAACCAGGGGAGATCCAGGGCGCGTTAAATTTCGCTACCACCTTGTTCGATCGCTCGACGATCGAGCGATACGTCGAGTACTTCCGCAACATGCTTCGCGGCATGACTCGCGGCGACCGAGACGTGGTGTCGCTGATACCGCTCATGAGCGCGACGGAGCGCCATCAGGTGCTGGAGGGGTGGAACGCGACATCGAGGACATATCCGAATGACCGCTGCGTTCACGAGTTGTTCGAAGACCAGGTGGCGAGGGCCCCCGGAGCAGTGGCGGTGGTGTGCGGAGCAGAGAGACTGACCTATGGCGAGCTGAACATTCGGGCGAATCGGCTGGCGCACTATCTGCGGAGCTTGGGCGTTGGACCGGACGTGCGGGTCGGGGTCTGCTCCGAGCGCAGCGTGCAGATGGTGGTCGCGTTGCTGGGTACCCTGAAGGCAGGAGGCGCCTATGTTCCGTTGGACCTCGCGTATCCTCCAGACCGACTTGCCTACATGATCGAGGACAGCGATCCGGTCGTTATTCTGACGCACGGACGTGTGCCTGGCGCTAGTTTCGTCTGGGCACGCTCAATCCCGGTACTCGATCTGGAAACGGACCGAGATCTCTGGTCCGACCGGCCGGCCGGCAGCGCGAATGCAAGGGGCAACGGTCTGACGGCGCGGCACTTGGCGTACGTGATCTACACGTCGGGTTCGACGGGGCGGCCCAAGGGCGTGATGATTGAACATCGCAGCCTGGTGAACTACGCGCTGGACGCGGTCCGGTGGTTTCAGCTCAGTGCGGCGGATCGGGTGTTGCAGCACAACTCGTTGAACTTTGATCTGTCGATTGAAGAGGTCATCCCGGCATTGGCTGCAGGTGCGACGCTACTGCCAATCAACGGTGTGTTCGGGATGGCTGAACCTGATGGGGAGATGCGGCCGACCTTTGTCCACTTGTCCGCCGCCCACTGGAGCACGCTAGTGACAGAAGGGCTGCGCGCACCCGGGCGCGTCCGTGCCCTGCTGGAAGGAGTTCGGATGCTGAACGTGACCGGGGACGCGATGCCGGTGCAGAAGCTGGAGCAATGGCAGGCTCTTGGCCTGGAGCGCGTCAAGTTGATCAATACATACGGCCCTACTGAGACGACGGTCTCGTGCACAGCCGCGTATGTAGCGCACGACCCGTCCGCAACGAGCGTCACGATAGGCAAGCCGTTTGCGAATACAAGAATCTATGTCCTAGACCAGAATGGGGTACCCGCACCGATCGGTGTGGCAGGTGAGATCTGCGTGGCAGGGGTCGGTGTCGGGCGTGGTTACTTGAACCAGCCGAGCCTGACGGCTGAGCGATTCACGACCGATCCGTTCGTGCAAATGCCGGACGCTCGGATGTACAGGACTGGAGACGTTGGGCGGTGGTTAGCAACCGGTATGCTGGAATGTCTGGGCCGCCAAGACGACCAGGTGAAAGTGCGGGGGTTTCGCGTTGAGCTCAACGAGGTCGAGACGCGACTGGCCGCGATGGCGGGAGTCGAGGAGGTGGTGGTGGTTGCGCCCGGAGAGGCGGGCGGCGAGAAGAGACTGGTGGCGTACTACACCGGCCTGGCGGCGCCGGGGGAGCTGCGGACAAAAGTGCGAGAGGCGTTGCCGGACTACATGATCCCGGCGGCGTATGTGCGGCTCGAGAAACTGCCGCTGACGCCGAACGGGAAGCTGGATCGTAAGGCGTTGCCAACCCCGGGCGGCGACGCCTACGTGTCGCGGGAGTATGAGGCGCCGAGAGGCGAGGTCGAAAAGACTGTGGCGGCCCTTTGGTCAGAGCTTCTGAAGGCCGAGCGTGTAGGACGCAATGACAATTTCTTCGAGCTCGGTGGGCATTCGTTGCTGGCCGTCAGATTGGTGGAACGAATGCGACAAGCCGGACTGCAGACGGACGTTCGCGTGTTGTTCACGACGTCCACGTTGGTCGAACTGGCTCGGGCAGTATGCATGGGACGCAAAGAAGTGATGATTCCGTCGAATCTGATCCCGCTGAACGCGACGGCAATCACGCCAGAGATACTGCCGCTAGTCGAGCTGACGCAGGTAGCAATCGACGCCGTAGTCGCAAAGGTTCCTGGCGGGGCGGCGAACGTGCAGGACATCTACCCGCTGTCTCCCTTGCAAGAGGGGATCCTGTTCCACCACATTATGGAAACCGAAGGGGACACTTACCTCGAGCCGACGGCGCTAAGCTTCGAAACGCGGGCTCGGCTGGACCAGTTCGTGGAGACGCTGCAGAGGGTGATTGCGCGCCACGACATCCTGCGAACGGCGGTAATGTGGGAGGGACTGGAGGAGCCTGTTCAGGTGGTTCACCGACGGGCGGAACTACGTGTCGAGACGGTCAGGTTCGAGGCTGACCAGGGTCCAGTGATCGAGCAGCTGAAAAGTAAGTACGACCCGCGACACTATCGGCTGGACGTTCGTGAGGCCCCGCTGCTTCGTGGGTTCGCGGCGGAGGACGGGAACAGCGGGCAGTGGTTGTTGCTGATCCTCGCTCATCACCTGGCACTAGACCACGCTACCCTGGACGTTCTGGTCGACGAGGCGGGAGTGATCGAGGCCGGGCGCGGTGAAGAACTATCTGCCCCGGTCCAGTTTCGAGACTTCGTGGCGCAAGCACGGCTGGGCGTGAGCCGGGCAGAGCACGAGGCGTTCTTCCATGACATGCTGGGTGATCTCGACGAGCCGACAGCGCCCTTCGGGTTAGTCGACGTGCGGGGAGTCGGGACCGCGATCGGTGAAGCGCGTGTGATACTGCAAAGTTCGGTGTCGCGAGCGGTGCGGGAGTGCGCGCGACGGCTAGCCGTGAGCGCGGCGAGCCTGATGCATTTGGCGTGGGCGCTCGTGCTGGCTCGTGTGTCGGGCCGAAAAGACGTCGTGTTCGGGACGGTGATGTTGGGGCGCATGCAGGGCGGTGCGGGCGTGGATCGGGTGCTAGGGATGTTCATCAATACGTTGCCCATGCGTGTAAGGATGGAGGGGAGCGTCGAGGAGGCGACGAGACAGACGCACGCGCTGCTCGCGCAACTGATCCGGCACGAGCACGCGCCTCTAGCGCTGGCGCAGCGGTGCAGCGGCGTACCTGCGCGAACGCCGCTGTTCTCTTCCTTGTTCAACTACCGGCATTCTCCGGTCGGTGAGGGCGCCGGCGAACGCGTTCCGGGACAAGGCATCATCGGAATGGAGGTGTTGTGGTCTGAGGAACGCACCAATTATCCGCTGACTCTCTCGGTGGACGATACGGGCCAAGAATTCGTCGTGACCGCGCAGGTGAGCAGGTCGATAGACGCCGAACGCGTATGTGCGTACATGCAGACCGCTGTCAGCGAGCTTGTAAACGCGCTGGAATTCGCGCCCGGAACTGCGTTGGTTCGCGTGGATGTGATGCCCACGGGGGAGCGGCATCAGGTGTTGGAACGATGGAATGCGACGGCGCTAGAGTATCCGGGCGATAGGTGCTTGCACGAGTTGTTCGAATACCAGGTGCAGCAGAGGCCCGACGCCGTGGCGGTTGTATCTGGAGACGAGCGCCTTAGCTACGCGGAACTGGACATCCGAGCGAATCGACTCGCTCATCGTTTAGTCGAGGTCGGGGTAAAGACTGGAGATTGCGTGGCCGTCGCCTTCGAGCGCTCGGTGGGGCTGGTCGTGGCGGAGTTGGGAATACTGAAAGCGGGAGCGGCCTACGTACCCCTGGACGCCGTCCTGCCTGGGCCCCGGCAAGCGGCCATGCTGGCCGATTGCGGCGCTGCGATCATTGTGACGACAGCCGCGTTCAAGCTGTCTCCGGAGATCCTCGCGGACGGGAATCGGACGCGGCTCGATCTCGATGAGACGCCACAGAGCGCGTCGAGCGACAGGCTTCCCGTGGAAGTGGATGCCAGGGCGGCTGCGTACGTGATGTACACCTCCGGGTCTACCGGGGTGCCGAAGGGCGTCGCTGTGCCGCATCGCGCGGTGAACCGTCTGGTCGTGAACAACGGATATGCGAAATTTACGCCGAGCGATCGGGTTGCGTTTGCGGCAAACCCAGCGTTCGACGCAAGCACGATGGAGGTCTGGGCACCGCTCGTGAACGGTGGGAGCATTGTCGTGATCGCACCCGACGAGGTTCTCGATCCCAGCGGGGTCGGTGAGGCTCTTGACCGACACGGTGTGACTGCGCTGTTCTTAACGACCGCGTTGTTCAACCAGTACGTGACGTCGATTCCAAGCGCATTGGCTCGCCTGCGGTTCCTGATGACGGGCGGCGAACGGAATGATCCGCAGGCGTTTGCGCGCATGCTCGAGGAGAACGGACCGGAGCACTTGATTCATTGCTACGGACCCACCGAAACGACGACTTTTGCGATCACGCATGAAGTGCACCGGGCGAACGTGTCCCGGGGCACCTTGCCGCTCGGGCGGCCAATCGGGAACACTCAGGTCTACATTCTCGACGGAGAGCGGCAGCCGTCGCCAATCGGTGTCCTTGGGGAACTCTATATCGGCGGAGCGGGGGTGGCGTGCGGATACCTGAACCAACCAGAGCTGACAGCAGAGCGGTTCCTACCGGACCCGTTCAGCGCCGAGGCCGGGGCGCGGATGTACAAGACAGGGGACGTCGGGCGGTGGCTGGCTGACGGAACGGTGGAGTACCTGGGGCGGAATGACTTCCAGGTGAAGGTGCGCGGGTTCCGGATCGAGCTTGGAGAGGTCGAAGCGCGACTGCGGAGCGCCGAAGGTGTCCGGGAAGCCGTCGCGGTGGTGCTTGAGGAGGGGACCGAGAAGCGGCTGGTGGCGTACTACACGGGGGCGGAGGCTACCGAGGTGGAGGTGCTGCGTGCGCACATGCGACAAGCGCTGCCGGAGTACATGGTCCCGGCCGCGTACGTACGGTTGGAGGCGTTGCCGCTAACGTCGAACGGGAAGGTGGACCGGAAGGCGCTACCTCTGCCCGAGGGTGATGCCTACGTGAAGACCGGATACGAGCCGCCGAGAGGCGCTATGGAAGAATCGCTGGCGAGGCTTTGGGCGGACCTGCTGAAGGTGGATCGGGTAGGACGCAATGACAGTTTCTTCGAGCTGGGTGGGCATTCGCTCATGGCCGTGAGGTTAATTGAGCGAATGCGACAGATTGGATTGCACACGGACGTTCGGGCGCTGTTTACGACGTCGACGTTGGCGGAGCTGGCGGGCGTGGTAGGCACCGGAGGGGGTGCCGTGGAGGTCCCGCCGAATGAGATTCCGGCGGGTGCGGCCGCGATCACGCCGGAGATGCTGCCGCTTGTGAGGATGAAGCAGGCGGAGATCGACGCTGTAGTAGCGAAGGTGCCTGGCGGTGTGGGGAACGTGCAGGACGTCTACCCACTGGCTCCATTGCAAGAGGGGATTCTGTTTCACCACATGATGGGGGGGGAAGGGGATACTTACCTTCTTCCAACAGTGCTGCGGTTCGGAAGCCGGGCGCGGCTCGGGCGATTCGTGGAGACGCTGCAGAAGGTGGTCGACCGGCACGACATTTTGCGGACGGCGGTGATGTGGGAGGGCTTGGTAGAGCCGGTGCAGGTCGTGCAACGGCGAGCGGAGCTGCAGATCGAGACGGTGACGTTCGACCATGAACAGGGGTCCGTCGTCGAGCAGCTGAAGAGGAAGTACGACCCGCGGCGATACCGACTGGACATTCGCGAGGCGCCTTTGCTGCGTGGGTTCGCGACAGAGGAGGAGAGCGGGCGGTGGCTGCTGCTGGTGCTGGCGCATCACCTGGCGCTGGACCACACGACGATCGATGCGCTGGTCGACGAGACGGAGCGGATCGAAGCGGGGCGGAGTGACGAGCTGGCTGCGCCGGTTCCGTTCCGAAACTTCGTTGCGCAAGCGCGGCTTGGTGTGGCGAAGGAGGAGCACGAGGCGTTCTTCCAAAAAATGCTTGGGGACATCGACGAGCCGACGGCACCGTTCGGGCTGACGGATGTGCAGGGAGACGGGAGCGCGATCGGTGAGGCACATCTAATGCTGGAGCCATCGGTATCGCGGGCGTTGCGAGAGCGCGCGCGGCGGCTAGGTGTGAGCGCGGCGAGCCTGATGCATCTGGCGTGGGCGCTGGTGCTGGCGCGAGTGTCGGGGCGAAACGACGTGGTGTTCGGGACGGTGATGTTGGGTCGCATGCAGGGCAGCGCTGGCGCGGATCGGGTACTGGGGATGTTCATCAACACGCTGCCGGTGCGCGTGAAGGTGGAGGGGAGCGTGGAGGGGGCAGCGCGGAAGATGCAGGCGCTGGTGACGGAACTAATCCGTCACGAGCACGCGCCTTTGGCGCTGGCGCAGCGGTGCAGCGGGGTACCGGCGCAGACGCCGCTGTTCTCGTCGCTGTTCAATTACCGGCACTCTCCGGTCGTCGAGGCTCCCGTCCAGGGCGATTCGGACGAAGGGGTCGATCCTATCGAGGTGGTGTGGTCCGAAGAGCGGACCAACTACCCGCTGACGTTGTCGGTGGACGATATGGGTCGAGACTTCATGGTGACGGCACAGGTCAGCACGCGGGTGGAGGCCGAGCGGGTGTGCCGGTACATGGAATCTGCAGTCGGTGAACTCGTAAAAGCGCTGCAGGAGGCGCCAGGGGCCGCACTGCTGCGTGTGGACGTGATGTCGGCGGCGGAGCGGCGTCAGGTGGTTGAGGAGTGGAATGCGACGGCGGTGGCGTATCCGACCGACCGGTGCTTGCACGAGCTGTTCGAGGAGCAGGTGGAGCGCACGCCCGAGGCAGTGGCGGTGGTATCGGGAGACGAGAGACTCACGTACGGTGAGCTGAATGTGCGGGCGAATCGGCTGGCGCGGCTGCTGATCGAGCTCGATGTGGAGATTGGTGACCGAGTGGCGATAGCACTCGAGCGCTCGACGGAGTTGGTGATTGCGGAGATGGGGATTGTGAAGGCGGGCGCGGTGTACGTACCTCTGGATGCGGTGTTGCCTGGGGTTCGCCAGGCAACGATGCTGGCCGACTGCGGCGCGACGGTGATCGTGACGAGAGTTGGTTTCAGCTTGGCTTCGGAGGTGGTGGCAGCCGGGGTGCGGCGGCTCGAGGTGGATGAGGTGCGTGCCGAGGTGGGGGCTGGGGACGATCTTGGTGTGAAGGTCGACGCTGGGGGGGCGGCGTATGTGATGTACACGTCGGGGTCGACGGGGGTGCCTAAGGGGGTCGTCGTGCCGCATAGAGCGGTGAGCCGACTGGTGGTGAACAACGGGTATGCGAAGTTCGGAGTGACGGATCGGGTGGCATTCGCGGCGAACCCAGCATTCGACGCGAGCACGATGGAGGTGTGGGCACCGCTGCTGAATGGCGGCTGCATCGTTGTGATTGCGACCGATGTGCTGCTGGAGGGGAAGCGTCTGTCCGCAGAGCTGGATGGCAAGGGCGTCACAGTGCTGTGGCTGACGGTGGCGCTGTTCAATCAATATGTTGACGCTCTATCGGCGGTGACGTCGCGGCTGCGATATCTGATCGTAGGGGGCGATGTTCTCGACCCGAAGGTAATGGCGAAGGTTCTGCGCGAGGGACGGCCGGAGCACCTGCTCAATGGCTATGGACCGACAGAGACGACAACGTTCGCGCTGACCCACGAGATTGGGATGGCCGACACCGGCAGAAACTCGATTCCGCTGGGGCGACCGATCAGCAACACGCAGGTGTACATCCTGGGTGCTGATGGGGAGCCGGCACCGATCGGCGTTGCTGGAGAGCTGTACATCGGCGGAGCGGGAGTGGCATGCGGGTACCTGAACCAGCCGGAATTGACGGCGGAGCGGTTCGTGGCGGACCCGTTCAGCGGGGTGGCCGGGGCGCGGATGTACAAGACGGGGGACGTCGGGCGGTGGCTGGCTGACGGGACGGTGGAGTACCTGGGGCGAAATGACTTTCAGGTGAAGGTACGCGGGTTCCGGATCGAGCTCGGGGAGATCGAAGCGCGGCTGCGGAGCGCCGAAGGTATTCGGGAAGCAGTGGTGGTGGCGCACGAAGAGGGTGGCGAGAAGCGGCTGGTGGCGTACTACACGGGCGGGGCGGCGCCGGAGGCGCTGCGCGCGCATCTGCGAGAGGCGTTGCCGGAATACATGGTGCCAGCGGCGTATGTCGGGCTTGAGACGTTCCCTCTGACTCCGAACGGGAAGGTGGACCGGAAGGCGCTCCCTGTGCCCGGAGGCGACGCGTACTCGTCGCGCGGATACGAAGCGCCGCGCGGGGAAATAGAGGAGGGGCTGGCGAGGCTTTGGGCGGAGTTGCTGAAGGTCGACAGGGTCGGTCGTCACGACAACTTCTTCGAGCTTGGCGGACATTCGCTCATGGCGATTCAGCTCATGTCGCGTGTGCGGCGCGACATGGGCTTGGAGATGGTCTTGCGTGAGCTCCTGCAGCGGCCAACACCCGCCAGCCTCGCTATGAGTCTAAACGCGCGAGGCCCAAGCTTGCGCAGCCAGACGGTGGTTGCCATTCGGTCGTCTGGGGAGCTGGCACCCATGTTCGTCGTGCATGGCATTGAAGGGGAGGTGACCTTCGTGCGCGATTTGGCGAACGCCCTGGATCCACGGATGCCCGTTTTTGGAGTGGCGGCGACCGGGTTTGTTTCTGGTGAGACACCGTCGACGTCCGTGCCCGAGATGGCGGCGCGCTACGCAGCCGCAATCAGGGAGGTGCAGCCCCGCGGCCCCTACCGCGTGATGGGTTACTCGGCCGGTGGTCTGTTTGCGTATGCGATTGCCGAGTGTCTACTGAAGGCGGGTGAGACCGTCGGCTTCCTCGGACTGATCGATTCGACAATCACATTCGGGCCGTGGTTGGCCGATTTGGTGGGAGCGATTAGAAATGGCCGCGGAACGGGCAGGGACGAGACGGCGGTGTTTGGTGCTTTTGTCAGGAGTCTCGTGCCTCAGGAGGAGAAGACGCGACTGGAGGGGCGCATAGCTAGCGGAGACCTCGCGGCGATGCTGGAGGATGTCAAGAGCCTCGGGATCATCGAGCCGGACGTCGACGCAGAGACGGTCCGTCGGATGCTGCGTGTCAGGGCGGGGATTTTTGAGGCTATCTCGTTTTATCGACCCTCGCCTTTGCCGCTGGCCGCGACCTTCTTTCACACAGGAGAACGCGACGAGGCGATCGCTTCGGCGGGCTGGACCGACCTCGTCATGGGGGAGCTGCGGATTGTCCGAATAGACGGCGAGCACCACACGATCCTTTTGCCTCCCCATCTGAAGCCGCTTGGCGCCGCCATCATGGAGGCGCTGGAGGCATGACAAACCTGCGATTTCGGCACACGGATTGGTTCGACGTCCTTGGGAGATCTTCGCACGACGAAGGAGCATCGAATGAGCAGCCCGACGTACGTTCCCATTGAGCGCGTCGAAGGGCTCACGGTCGACGACTTTCGTCGACGCTTTGACCATCCGCAGCTTCCCGTCGTCATCACCGGCGCGATGCGCGAATGGAAGGCGTTGTCGAGATGGAACCACGCCTGGTTCAAAACGTTTGGCGATCTAAAGGTCCAGCTCAGCCTCGAGAGAGCCCATAACGCGCGCTCCAAGGAAACGACCATCTCCGACTACGTAGATTCAATTTTAAATGATACCGCCGGCGGGCACTACATGGACCAGTTTCCGTTCGAGAGGATTCCTGAACTCAACTCCTATGTGGAATCCGTGTACGTGCCACAGGAGCAGCTCAGAACCCATCATCTCTGGCTCGGCCCGGCCAACACGGAGATTAGCTTCCACAAGGACAACCACGATCCGTACCTCCTGGTCAGCAATCTGTTCGCCCAGATCAGTGGGCGAAAGCGCGTCCTTCTCGTGACGCCGGATCAGGACTCCGCGATGTACCCTTTCGACTCGGACCAGGGGCCGTACTGGCACAGTCAGGTCGATCACAATGCGCCTGACTTCGAGAAGTTTCCGAGGTTCAGACATGTCCGAATCTTGGAGGCAATCCTCCATCCTGGAGAAATGCTCTTTATTCCGGGAAATTACTGGCATTCGGTTCGCGCCCTTGACAGGAGCATTTCCGTCAGCTGTTGGTGGTTCACGCACCGGTTGGTCGACCTGTTCTTTGCCGGGTCGACCGCGCTGCAGGAAGGTAAGGCTTTTACTCCGATAACCATTCCTGATGTCGATGCGTTCGGGGGCGTGGCGAGGCTGTTGGCGGCATTGGATGTCTTGCCACCGGAACAGCACGAAGCGGTCCTCACGTTGTCCACTCCAGAGGTGAGGCGGGTTATCCAGCTTGCAAGAGGGACGCGTGATCGGGTCGCAGATGTTGACCCCTAATCTTCGCATACGCCGGCGACAGTGAAGCCATCCGCGTTGTCCTGAGACTCGACGAACGAGCGGGCCACCGGCGCCGGGCTCCACATGTGTCGTGTGCATCCGTCGGACTCGCTCGTCAAAATGTAGCCGAACGGCTCTAGCAGCCCGCGGGCGGCTGAACCCAGTTTCCCGTCTAGCATCACAACTCGCGGCGTCCGAGCTGTGCGATGGTCCGCGCCCGCCGCTTGGGGTGAGAAGTCAACCCAGCCAGTAGGCCAGCTTGATAATCAGCACGTCGTCCGCCGCCCGTCCCTGCCAAATAGGTGCTAACTCCAGCTCGCGGTTTCCGTTTGCCGGGACCGTCGTTGCAGGCGTCTGGGCGCGCGTGTAGACCAAAAATAGCGTCGAGCCGAGACGGTACTCCCACCTGAGCACAACGTTTACGTTTAGGGTCGCTTGGTTGGTGTCGGGACTGGCGCTGGGCGGTGCGGCAGGAAGGAGCGACCCGATGTCCACACGCTCGCGGAAGCTCTGCTTCGGGAATACATAAAACGGTCCGTAGTTCACCTTTGCCAGGAAGAGCTGGGCGTACACCTGTAGTGAGAGCTGTGGCGTAAAGGTGTACGCCGCCCGAATAGTTGCCCCGGCGGTGACCGCCAGCTGAAGGCCGAACGTGTAATAGGCGACACCCGTGATCGGCGACAGCGTAGGGGCGGGGCCCACGTACCTTGGCGCACCACTATCGTAGCTCACGGTAGGGGTCATGCTGATTTCCAGCTGCGGCAACAGTCGCAACGTCAGCTGCCCCTGTACGTCCAGATGGTTCCCATCGCGGTGCCGGTCGAAATCCCCGATCACGGTTCCGATCGCGCGCCGGCGTGGATCGGTCACCACGATAAGGTACACCCCCACGTTGCCCGGCCGCTCCAGCGCAGCTCCGTCCCCCATCTCCCGGTCATCGTAGTAGTCGGCCCGGCCGTGGACCTCGAACGCGAGCGTCCAAAAGTTCGTGAACGTTAGGGTCGTGTTCGCCATCAGCTCACGCCACAGGTTCAGGCCGTCGAGCGTCTGGCGGATGTTCAGCTGCAGGCTACTGCGCGTCTCGCGCGTGCGCCGCCAAGGGGAGAGAGTCCGATACGTGAGCGTAAAATATCCCTGGTAGTCGTTCTTACGTTCCAGGTAGCCGAGGTCATTGAACTCCAGCTGGCGACCTGTCAGGTGCTGCCACGCGCTCCAAAGCCAGTGCGGCCCGCCCTCCTTTCCGATATATACCGAGGCACCACCGTCCGGGTGGCCCGGTTGAATGGCGATGCCGTCCGGTTCGCTGCGCTGTTCGCCGCCCGACAACATGCCACCGATAATCTGCCAAGCAGCGGAGTAGTCTCCTAATCCTGACCGCCAGCGGCCATCCAGGCTCAGCACGTATGCGTCGTTCGTGCACCGAGCGCCCACGGGGGCCTGCAAGCTTGCTGCGCAGCGCTGGCCGGCGACCACCGAGCGATCGAAGCGGTTCGTCGCTGTCGCCAGGAGGCCAACGTCGGCGTTGTCCGCGACCAGTCGCTTGAGGCGCAACACGTTGTACGCTGTCACGGGCTCGGCGAGACGCAACGTTCGGGAGCCGTCTGTTGACTGCACCTCGACCGCGTTCTCGCCCGTGATGGCGGACATCGCGCCGACGGTGGTGCGCCCGTTAAAGGTGCCGGACATCTTGGCCGCGCCCCAAATGCGCGATGGATCCGGCAGTGCGACCAGGGCTTCGCCGCTCATCACGCTCGGGGCAGCGGGTTGCCGCCCGATGCGGCGCGAGTAGACGAGGGGGCGGATCGTCGCGAACGCGTCCAGCGCTTCTAGGAAGAACGGCCGCCTTTCCGGGAAGAAGGTCTCGAACGTCGACAGGTTTAGAATGACGGCATCGGCCTCGACCTGTCCGAAGTCGGGATTGACCGTCATGGTCAACGTCAGCTCGTTCGTCAGATGGGCCTGCGCGTCTAGGCCGGCGGAGCCGCCAAGGAACCATCCCTTCGAGACGACCTCTTGCACGCCCGGCGCGCGGTGCTCGATGCGTCCCAACGCGAAGGGCGTCACCTCTAGCAGCCCCGGCGCCGGCAAGCCAACGAGCCCGTCCAGCCGGCCGAACCACGGGACTACGCTGGCGGCGTCACGCGGGTAGAATGCCCAGTCGTCATACTCTTGGCGGGCATCGATGAACCGTCGGACCTGAAAACCCCATGAGGTGGTCGGGCGCGCTGTGAACCGCAACGTGGCCAGCGGAATGCGAAACTCGACGCTGTAGCCGTGCCCGATCTCGGCAACCTTGGCCTCCCAAATCCCGTCCCAATCTGACGAGAAGTCCGTATCGTTGAAGTGGACGCCGTCCATTAGCGCGCCGGCGGCGTTAATTGAGAAGTGAAACGCCGTTACGCCGTCATCGCGACTGTCGATGTCGATCCATACGCCGTCGGACGGCAGAGGGCCGTCGCGCCGCTGCAGCCGCTTAGAGATCGGCGCGTTCACCTGCGGGCAGTCGACGCCAACGTAGAGGTTGTGGTCGTCGTAAACTACGCGCACAAAGGTCGGGTCGCTGGGCGGTGCTCCCTCGCCAGGCTGGTGCTGCGTGAACCCGCCAGACACCACAGCCGTTTGCCAGACTGGGTCGTCCAGGCGACCGTCGATGTTGGGTGGCGTCACTGCACGTGTGGCGAGGGTGTGCGGGCGGAGCGGAGGCTCTACGCGCGCCGCCGTCGCAAGCGCGGCGACGACGATGGCCAGGGGGACGAGGCTCAGCACAGGTGCGACCATTCTATAGCCGCTAGCTACAGCGGTCGTGGACTGCTCGCCGAGTTGGTGTCGTCCGATATGCGAAAAATGGGGCAGCCGGGGACCGGCCGCCATGAACCAGTTGGCGCACGAGTGGGGCGCTATCTGGCGTATGCTCGGCCGTGCGTTCGAAGTTGGCGACGACGCCTGTGCATAGGATCCGCCCGCGAATACCGAGCACACGTCCGAGGCCACCTGCTACTTCGCCGCGCCGGCTGTACGCCGCGCCGCAGACACAAATGCGCCCTTGAAGTGGCCGCGCCGTTAGCCCGCCCGACCTCGATGTCGCGCCGGCCCACCAGCACGCACAGCGTGCACGGGTTCGTGGCCACCGCAAGTCACAGGTGCGCGCGCGCGGTAAGGCTTTGTGGGCCCGAGAGAGAGCGGACCCCGTGGCAAAGATCCGACGGTGGTGTTGGTCGCTTTCCCGGCGATCAGCGATCAGTCAGGCCTACTCCAGCATTGCACCTCTGCGACGAGCTGGGCGGTGGCTGAGATTGAGACGTCGACCTCATTGCCGAGCGAGAGCTCGTGCGCCATCGATTCAATGTGTTTGGCCACCCTTGCGTATCGCTGCGGAATCGGGCCGCTCTCGCCCAGCTCCGCGCATGACTGACGGATGTCCTCACCAAGGCGGCGCACTGGGCACCCTCCTCTGCATTCCAGGCCGCGTTGGGCACGAACGCTGTCTAACGCTTCATCGAAGGCGGCCACGGCCAGTAACGCCGCCCCCCAACGATGGTCGGCGTTCAGCAGGAGGGCTGCCGCGCTCGCGAAGTCGAGCCCATTCGGTACCAAGTCGTTTCGTTTCACAGCTGCCAAACGATCGCTCTCGTACATCTGGAAAAAGGCACGTAGCGAATTCTGGCTAGCGACGTGATCGACCGGGCTGGGACTCCACCAGAAATTCACGGAGATCGCCGTTCCGGGCGAGTGGACGTGATGCCACCAATAGGCGGGCAGAAACAGCATCTCGCCTGGCTTCATCGTAAACCGCATGGGAGTAGCCAGTCGGAACCGGGGGTGCTTCGTTAAATCCAGGGCGTCAAGGCGCACCTGGGACATGTGGAAATTGTCATCGCCGAGCGGGGGCGGGTAGAGGTTCTTTGTGTCGCTCGGAGAAAATATCGTGAATTCCTTCTCCCCGTAGACCTGGACGAAGAAGTTGTGCGCCTGATCAAAGTGCAACGGGCTCACGCTACGGGAGCCGAACCAGAAATGCGGCTCCTGGGGCCCGCCGGCGATCCATTCCGGCACCCGAACATCGTCAAATAGCTCCGGGAGCCTTTGCGAGATCGGCTGCTGCTGGATGTAGATGTGTCGGCCCTCCCGGGTGTCCGTAATCAGCTGGGCGGCCTGTTCGAAGGACATGGTCCGCTCGCATAGAGATTCACCTAGGTCGAAGTGCCCATCGTTCGACTCACGAACCACTACGAGCTTGTCCTTCAGGACGCTTGAGAGGTAATCAGGCGTCCAGAACCGGAACGCCGGCCAGTCTTTTGTGGCGTCGATGGCGATCACCGGTTGCCGGCGAGCCATGAAGTCCGGAACCTGAGCGTTGGTGACCCGCGATATCATTTTTGCGTCGGTCGAAACTAGGCCGCACCTGCACTACCGAGATTGTCGCGACCGAAACGCTCCCACGTGAGGCACGGGAATGTCAAGCCAAGGCGTAGGACTCTACGGGGCTCGCGCATCACTGCACACGCGTACGCGTATCCCGACACCAGGGCGGGCGTGCCCCCCCCGATCCGTTGCGGAGTCCGGCGGTGACGTCCTCTGAGACGGTGAAAATGCCGCGCTGCGGGTGGTCAGCGCTGCGGACCTGTTTGATGGTGGCGCGGTCGTGTGCCGGCGGAAAGGTGAGACGTCGGCCGAGCGAGCCGCAACTGTCCTCGGGAATGCCCGAGTCGGGTCCAGGTGCCTCTGTGGATCAGGAGCTCGACCTCTTCAAACGCGCAGATGTGTGTGCGTACGCAGCGACCGGTGGATGCCACCTGGTTCGCTACGAGACCCGATATGGGGGGCGCACTCGGGGATCGACAGCCTCGAGCGTGTTGATGCGTCACCGGGCTATCGACGAGAAGGTCCTCCTCCGCCTCCATCACGACGGTCACTGCACGTATCTCAGCGTTAGGGACGAACGCGACAATGGGACGATCATCGACTTCGTCCTGCGGAGGGGAAGTGGCGGTCTTGTCGCTGTTCGGGAGGAGCTCCGTGTTTGGGCCCGCGACCTTCGCGCGACGACCGCGCCAGCGCGAGCCCGTACCCCGACGCCGGACCAACTTGGCCGAGCCAGGGTCTGTGACGCCTATTCGCGCGCGCGGATCGTGGCGAACCATCTCCATCTGAACAGCCGCGGAATCCGACCCGAGATGCTTGCCTCCTTGCGGTTCGTAGATACCTGGCGCGTCGACATCCACGGCGATCTGCTCTTTCGGCATCGAGACGGGGTAGGTCCGGAGAGCATCTGTGGCTTCGAACGTAAGAATGCGCACTTTGCGGGCTTCTCGGCCGGTGGCCGCAAAGCCGTCTGGGTCGGCAATTCGAAAGACGATGACGACAAGCTCGTCATCACTGAGGCAGTCATCGACGCGTTCAGTTACCACCAGCTCCAACCGAACGAGCGCGCCCGCTACGCCAGTACCTGCGGCTCCTTCGGCGAGCGTCAGGGACGCCACGTCGCCGCGGCCATCGCATCCTTGCCGTCCGGTTCCACGGTCGTGATCGCAGCAGACAGCGATCTCGCCGGCGACAAGCTGGCCGAAAGGATCCGGCTTCTCGCCGCTGACGCACGAACCGTGCGCCAGCGAGCACCACTCGGCAAGGAGTGGAACGAGTGCTTGCAACGTCACGAGCGCGACTACATCAGGTCTCTGGGTCTGCCTGGACCGGGCCGGTCGCGATGACGTCATCGGGCGGGGCTCGTCGTATCACAGCAATCCAGCTCCGAACTGGCGGGGAGATCACCGCTCAACTGCTCTGCGGCGGCCCCTTTTCCATCATCAATGGCGACGGGAGCGACATCGCGCTCTTGGCTCCGGGTCGCGTGGTCGCCTATTTCGTGGCACGAGGGCACAGTATCGGCCTGTATGTGTTCCGGACGGCGGGTGGGGGAGGGCGGACCGCCGTCCCGGGCGTGAGTGAGCCCGTCTGCTTACTACTATCGAGCGGCAGGCGGGGAACGGCCGAGCGGGTTCGCAAGTTCATCCGAAACGTGACGAGCTACGGTCATGATCCCTCCGAGCTCACGGACGAGTTCTGGACCCGCGCGGCCGGAGTTCTGCTCGCGCGGTGTCGACCCAGCGCCCAGCTGCTCTCATCGCTGCTGGCGCGGGAGTCTCGGCCGTAGGGACATGGTGCCAGCCTAAACACGAAACGGCCAGTGGCCGGTATCGGTCGCCGAATGCTCCCTCAGCCTCGCACATTTCGCCAAGCTCGAGGTGGCGGGGCGATTACCGCCCGGGCAGATTATCCACAACGCGATTGCGGCCCGAGCGCGCAACTGTCTATCATCGGATCCGATTATCCAAACATGCGTACCTGCAATTTCTTAGCCACCGTTGTTGTTCTCGGTCTGATTCCGATCGCTTCGGGCTGCCCGACACGCATGGTGAACCTCCCGGACGGCGGTACTGGCGGGACCGTGGCTTCCGGCGGTGGTGGCCATGCTGGTGGCGTCGCCGGAGGTCCGGGCGGCGCGGCGGCAGGTGCGCAGGCTGTCGGAGGTGCGGTCGGTTCAGGCGGTGCTGGTGGCCTCGCTGGTATCGGCGGAACCGCGGCAGCA
Organism: uncultured Pseudomonadota bacterium; assembly: GCA_963737345.1. Classification (GTDB taxonomy): domain Bacteria; phylum Myxococcota_A; class Polyangia; order Fen-1088; family Fen-1088; genus JADGRB01. The sequence goes on from CAVTSM010000009.1 coordinate 24,334, forward strand.
GGAGCCGGTGGGGCGGCGGGGGCGGTTGAAACGGGCGGAGTCGCCGGAGCGGCTGGTGGCGGCGGACACGCGACCGGCGCCGCGGGAGGGGGCGGTGCAACCGCTGGTACGGACGGAGGAACGGGCTGCCTCGCAAGTGAGGGCACCATCGACTTCGAGGATCTGTTCAATACGGAGACTTTCAAAGCAGTCTCCCTACCGTACTTGCATGCAGGCTTCAGCCTGACGACCGACGACCCCGACGGGCTCACGGTTGTCGGAACCAAGGCTGTTCAGTACCTGGGCACGACCGCGGTGAGTGCCACCAACACCGCGATCGTCAGGCTCACCCGGACAGACGGCAAACCATTTGCGCTCCTCTGGATTGACCTCGCGCCGCATAACATCGGCCACCCGGGGATCGCATACTCGTTCATAGGGCACAGGGCGGATGGCACCACGACCAGCGAGACGATCTTGCTCCAAAGCGAGAAGGCAGGTTTTCTGCCCTACACTCTTCCGGCTTCCTTCGACAACGTACTGTCGGTCGACTGGACAATGAATACGGCGGACACGGCCCAGTACTTCGACAACATTCGCTACTCCTTTTGTCCAGGAGGCTGAGAGGTCCGCTTCCGACGCGCGTCCGCCGACGCGCGATCGAAGTTCCTGCGGTACGCGGGAGATGTCGGATCGAGCTCGAGAGCCTTCTGGAACTGCGCTGCAGCAGAGTCGAAGTCTCGTCGCGATACGTCGACCATGCCTAAGTCGTTGTAGATGGCGGGATCGTCCGGCCGGAGCCGTAGCGCCTGCTGCAGCACCTCGACCGCGCCGGCGAGGTCGCCCGAGCGTCCGAGCGCGACGCCGAGGTCGATGAGCAAGGGCGCATGAGACGGTCGAAGCCGCGCCGCTTCTTTGAGCTCCGTTGCCGCCTCGGCGAACCGATTCTGATCGGACAGAAGGCGCCCGAGGTCATGCCGCGCCTCGAAGTAGGTCGGACGTAAGCGAATAGCCTCTCGATAGCCCTGTTCGGCGGCCTCTAGCTCGCCTCGATGCTGGTGAGTCACGGCCAGCACGTACACCAGCTCTGGCCGCATGTCGTCGCGCTCCGCGCAGAAGCGCCAGGGGGCGACGGTGAGAACAACCGAAACAACGACGGCGACCGTGGCCGACCAAGGCAAGGTCCATCTTCGCGAGCGGACGCTATCAGCGATGAAGGTGAGCCCTCGAGCTGCGAGGACAGCGAGAACCGGGATGAGGGCGATCCGATACCGCCCTACGACGAAAACGATGACCAGAACGGCACCGTAGCTGAAGAGCATCAGCCACAAGGGCCACGCGATTCGATGCCGTCCCACGATGCCGCCAAGAACCGCGAGCGGCAACAGCGCGCCGAACGGGAACCCGAAGAAGCCAGCTCTCCAGATGCCGGCCCTTAGTACCCACGACTCCGGTCGGAATAGATAGACGTCGAGATTCCGCGGAAGCTCTCGAGACGCGACCAGCGCAAGGGCCTTTGCGCCCAGGCCGGCGAGAAATCTCACGGGCGAATGGACGGCGAATTCGACAGCCCGGTGGCGAAACCAGTCGTCCTCCTGCCACAGGCCGGTAACGCCCTGGGCCAGCGGCCGCCGGACCATCAGGTCCCAATCCAGTCCCGGCCTCATGGCAATGATCCGGCAACCCTCGTCGTTGTTCCCGATGAAGAGATTCAAGCCCGCGGCCGCAGACATGACCGTGAACCGACCGGTCTCTTGAGAGGTGGCCAGGGCTGCGACGAACAACACGCTGAAAAGCAACGCTGCCGCGCAGGCGACCCCGCCGAGCCGACGCGGACGCGGTCCGCGAAAGGACACGACCGCTAGTCCGACCAGCCCAAGGACACAGAACGGCAGGAACGTCGACCGGATCAGGACGGCTAGCCCTGCGACCATCCCCCAGCCCACACCCCAGAACCATCGTCCGCTGTCGGCAACCCTGAGCGTCAGCAGGACAGCCGTCACCGTCAGCAGGGCCGTCAACCCTGCGTCCAGGAGTTCTCCCTCCAAGAATATCAGCGGCGCGTATAGGGCCACGATCAGGCCGGCGACCAACGCTTCCACCCGACCGAACGTCCGCCGAGCCAGAAAGTACGTGGCTACCGACGTTCCCACTCCGAGGGCGAGCTGGATCGCTTTCGCGAGCAGGACCGATGGCGCCAGCAGTCCGTAGATCAGCGACAGAAAAAGCGGATACCCCACTCCGTGGGAAAACCAGTCGTCCGCCAGCGCCGGCCGACCGGCGGCGTACTTTCTCGCGAGGGCGTCGAAAATCTCCGAATCGACGATCGGCAGCTCGAACGAGTCAGTTCTGGCCCTCGTCCAGAAATACGCGGCGCGAGCCACTATGGCGCATGTCGCCACCAGGATAACGAGACGAGTGTCGGCAAGCGTCTTCCGCTCTGAAATCATCCCAGCAACCGGACCGTACCATTTTCAGTCGGCGCGGCACGGCTTCCCCGCAACTTCATTCGAAACGTGACGAGCTACCGTCATGATCTCTCCGAGCTCACAGGCGAGTTCTGGGCACGCGGCGCTGGCGTCCTGTTCGGCCGGCCCGGACGGAGCGCCCAGTCGCTCTCCACGATCCTGGTACGCGAGGCTGCACGTTTGGGCGATGTTGTGCGCGGGGACGGTCGCGCTGATCCTGACCACCGGCACGGCCGTCCTCGCGTCGCGATTGACTCGGAACTACACGCCAAGTCTCCCTCGCGGGGTGTACTGGCTCAGGCCGGGGCTCCCTATTAAAAGAGGGGCGCTGGTCGATTTTCCCATCCCACCGAAGGCGCGCGGGCTGATCGCCGACCGCTACCTTCCTGCACGGTTCCATCTCCTGAAGCGTGTGGTCGCCCTGGAGGGGGACATCGTCTGCCTCGCCGATGGCCGCTTCCTCGTCAACGGGCTCGAGATCGCGACGATTGCCAGCCGGGATTCAATAGGTCGGCCGCTGCCGGCATTCGAGTTCTGCGGTCCGGTCCCACCTGGCACCGCGTTCGTTGCGACGCCCGTCTCGTCCAGTCTGGACTCGCGCTACTTCGGGCCCGTTCCGCTGTCGGCCCTCACCGTCGCGACGCCCGTATGGACCTCCTGACCGTCATCCTCGCCTGCAGCCTTCACCCGGACGACCGGCTTGTGGAAGCGTTCGTGCGGAAGCTGTCAGACGCGAACCCGCTCTTTGTAGGTGACTTCGTCTCGCTCGCCACCCACGACGACCTCGCGTCGCCGGAGCAGGCGCTCGAGCTCGCAAGGTCGATCGCCGACAAAGGTGGACGCCCAGGCCTCGGCCTGATGGCTATCCCGATGACCTGGGCGGCCCGCTTCAATCGGGAGCCGGCCGACCTTCTCGACCCTTGCACGAATATCTCTATCGGCACCGCGATGATGGCGTCCTTTGCGGCGGACTGCGCGGGGTCGAGGCAACACGCGAAGGCGCGAAGAGGACCGGCAAGACCGCTCTCCCGTCGAAAGCTCGGCCCGGTAAGGGGCTGCATCCTTGGGGGCTTCGAACGCGACATCGGGGTTCGGGGCTTCACGCATATCATCGCGGAGATCCCTCGTCTCCCCGTGCGCGACCTCGACGCCGACCTGCCGCCCGAGCGGTCGAGCGTGTTCGAGCGCGACGCGCCCGAGGCGCGCCCCCAGGCGCCCGTCGATCCCTCGGCTCCTACCGCCTCAGCACCACCGCGAGCAATGTCAGACCCCGCACGACGAACCCCGAGAGCTAGCTCGACGCAGTCAGCAGCAGGAGCACGAACATCCGCCAGCCTGCCGGGCCACCCAAGGCTGCACCCAGTGGCCCCCGCGCTCCCCATTGCGGGCGCCCGCGCTCGGCCATGAGGTACCCGCGGTGATGGAGATGCCGCCGAAGGCGACGCCAATCGTCCCGAGGACCGCCGCGGGCGGCGGATCAGTCTTGGGCCATGCGTGCTGCGCGTCCGACGGCGTTGATCCCCGCGATACGGCCGAGTTCACGGTGGATGCGCGCGACGCGCTCGACCTGCCCTTTGGCCGGGAACCGTTCGTAGAATCCCTCGCTGCGGAATGTCCTGACCTCCGCCGTCCAGGGGGAGAGCTTCCGTTCCCACCGCTTGACGCGTCCCTCTTCGGGCTCGGCATCCGCGTGAGCGAGGTCAGCGCAGATCCGCAGCATCGCCTTCAGTGTCACGGGACGCGTGATCATGTAGCTCTGGCTACCCCAGGCATTGCCCCAGACCTTCTCAGCGGCCTTCAGGAAGTCCCGCACCGTCTCGTAAAGACGGGTCTTAAGCGCCCGGGGTGTTCCCTGCTTCTTGAGTGCCTTCCAGTCCGCGGACACCCAGCGGTGGATTTCGTTGAAGAGTTCGGCCTGCAGGATCCATTTCTGCTGCTGGCTGCGGCCGCCCAGGCGGTTGATACGATAACGGAGCGGGCTGTCGCCCTCGGCGTAGAGGCTCCCGACCACCTGGGCCGCGAGCCGCTTGTCGGGCGCCGACCAGGAGACGCGCTCGTACAGATCGACGAGGTGGCTTTTGTTGATGCGGGTCGGGGTCGAGTTGATGATCACGAACATCTCGGTGGCGAAGTCTTCGCTCTTCCCGTCGAAGATCACGCAGGGTACGTGTAGTCCGTGCGCGTCGTCGGGGCGCTCTTTCTGGAAGAAATACAGGGCCGCCAGCCGATGCTGGCCGTCGATGATCAGGTACTTCTCTCGCGGGCTCTCCAGGTTCCCGACATTCTCGAACTTTCCAAGTGGCTCGAACCCGAGCCTCTCAGGTGTGAAAAGTAGGACGGTCCCTGGGATCGGGGGCTGGCTGACCGCCGTCTCGTAGAAGTTCTTGATCGCGGCGACCTTCGCCTTCGATAGATCGCGCTGAAACGCGGTATCAGTGCGCTCGATTCGGGAAATGAAGTGGGCAACGTCGTCGGTTGGGTCGACCTCGGCCGGTGCGATTTGGCCCTCATCCGCGTAGAAGCGACTGATGAACTGGACCTTCTCCAGCAGATCTTCGGTCGGGTACGACACGAAATAGAACACGCTGTCCTTCTGTCGAACCTGGGTCGCGAGCATGCGGCGATGTTACCCGCAACCCGTTGCCGTCGTCACCGACGCTGAACAAGGGCTGAGAGATGGTCGAAGCGCGGCCCGATTTAGGGCGGCCCGGGAGGTCACCGAGGACGGGGGACGGACCGGGCTGCGATTACGCGAAGGACTTATCGTGGACGGGGATCGCGCGTCGGACGAACCAGGCGCCACGACCCCCGGCGGTCAAGCAATTAGGCCGCCTTGAGCTTCTTCGCTTTCCGCGCCTGGCGATACTTCTTGATCTGGGTCTTGGGTACGTCCTTGTGCTTCGAGCAAACCATCCCAAAGACTGGAGCAGCCGGATTCTTGCAGCCCGGCACCGGGCACAGTTGCTTGGGCCCTTTTCGGCGCGCTTTTCGAAACGCGCCGAGGTCGGTGATCTTGGCAGGCCGGCCCGGAGCGCGTCTGCCGATACCGAGTGCGCTCTCGACCGCGACACGAGCGCGGTCCTGGGTCTGGCGATCGAGAAGATCCGCGAGTTGGTTGGCGAATGAATCGATGAGCGAGCGAATTGCGTCCATTGCCGGGCGATACCATTCGATGGTTCCGCAATCAAGCGAAATGTCCAAATCCGTGCCACGACTTCAACTGATGGTGCAGGCACAAACTGACCTACAAAGTGCCACCTGGCGGGCCGATCTCGATGGGCGGCGTCACAATGGCGCGTGTCGCCGTGAACTCAAACCATCATCAATGATGCGAGGCACGAGCGCAGAAGACCGGTTCCTTTGTTACTACCGTCTCAGCGCAACCGCGAGCAATGTCAGACCCACCGCGATTGTCCCAGTCGACAGCGCGACTAGCACCCAGCCCACCGCCCGCACCCGCAGAGGATGGCTGGAGTGGGTGGCGCGCCAGCCCGCCCGCAGCCAACTTGATGCCGCCGGCAGCAGGAGCACGAACATCAGCCAGCCCGCCGGAGCACCCAGGGCCACACCCAGCGCTCCCCGAGCTCCCCATGGCGGGCGCCCGCGCTCGGCCATGAGATACCCCGCGGCCATGCAGATGCCACCGAAGCCGACGCCAATCGCTCCGACGAACGCCGCGAGCTGCGGGTTCCATGTCGCTGTAGCGGAGATTGAGGGGGCCCGCGACCGCCCCGAGCTTGGTCCGGCGCCGAGTCTCCGCAGCTCCCCGATGGCCTTGCGCGTTTCAGCGCCAATCTTCTCGGGAATGACCGTGTAGAGCTGGAGGTGATAGTCGAGGGCGATCATGACGTCCCAGATTGCGTCCGCCGAACGGATCCCGAGCGCGTCGCGAACCTTCGCCAGTCGCTGGCGCTCCGCTTCGGTCGGCAGCCGCCCCATCAGCGTCTTGAACGCGTCGTCCGGGAGCACCTGGGCCTCACCCATCGATGATTTCCGCCATCACGCGTGCGACGGCGCTCCTCCATCGGCGGAGCTCGGCTCGATTGCCGATCGGGAGCTTGTCCGCCGCGGCCGCGATGGTCATTCGCTCCTTGTAGAGATCGTCGGCCACTCGATCCGCGAGGTCGGGGAAGCTCACCGACTTGCCTCCGGTGCTCTCGACTCGGGGACGCAGCGTCTTTGACGCCGCATAGAGCTCGAATTTACTTTCGTCACCGAAGTAGAGGTTCCGGAGCACGTGGACCCGAGACTTGGGCATCGACTCCATGAAATCGGCCAAGAGCTCCAGGCTGTCGCGCTGTCGATTGATGGCCCACAGCGCGACGAGCGAGCGATCGAGCTCGCCCAGTGACTCACCGAGCGTCGTGCCGAACTTCGCCACGCCGGTGTTACTCCGAGCGGCAGTGTTGACGATGACGATCCTGTCCGGGTGGGTGTCGCACGCATTGACGAGCCCGATCCACCCGTCGACTTCGTCGAGATCGAGGAGTTGACACCCGATCGTGTCTCGGTACACCTTCCACACGTCGGGGTTGCTCGTGTCCGACTCGATGAGCAGGGGCGTCGACTTTCGTGACATGAGGTAGTCGACGAGAGCCATGCTGACGATCGACTTCCCCACGCCGCCCTTGGCTCCGCCTATCCAGTAGATGTTGGGTTTCATGTGTAACTCCTCAGATATCCTTCGTGTCTTCACGGGGGACGAACGTGCCCGGGTCGCGTGGCGGCTTCGGAGACTCGCGCGGCTCGTCGCCGTTGACTCCGGCCGTCAGCTCGGCTCGACGGGGTGGGATCACCGGTTGACTCGAGGGTTGACTCGGCCGGCGCGGAGCGGCCTCTTTCGTTGACCGGCGGGTCTTCGTTCTTGACGTCACCCCCCGTTTCCAGAGGACCGTCTTGAGCGATCCGGCGGTCACTCGGCACCCTTCGCTGGAGACCAGCTCGGCGACTTCTTTCCAGGAGTAGCCGCGCTTGCGCAGGCCGAGGATCTCGTCGGTCATCCGCGCGATTGCTTCGAGCCGAGTGACTTTGCGTTCGGTCCCGTCCTTTTCGGGGATCGCGGCGAGGCGCTCCCGAATGGCGTCCACCGTGGCGACTGTCAGAGGCATCGCCATTGACTCGGGCGATCACGTCTCGAGTTGCGGCTGGAGACTTCGACCGCAACGACTGGCTGACCGGGCCGAGTGGCTGTCGTGTTTCTGATTGGGACGACTGAAGGGCAAGATAAAAAGGCAATCACCTGCGGCGCTATGTGTGCGTGGCGCTTGGGTCTTTTGTGATGTCTGGGTTAGCGGCGGGAATCACTTCGCGACCGGAACTGCGCGTATTGCCACGCGTTCTTCTGATTGCTGGCCGTCGGAGGCATCGCCGTGTCCGACGGTGAACGTCGAAATCGGGACGAGCTGCGGCCGCGCATCGGGGCACGTGGCGGTCAAGTGCCGCAGGAGCGGGTCCCCCGGTTCCGCAACGGCCTGCTCGCCCGGATAGCCCGCATTGGCCGGGACTCAGGTGCGTCGTCATCTCGGCCGCTCGGCACGTCGTCAGCCCGCGATGTTCCGCGCCCTGGCCCGTTCGCGCGCCGCTGTGTCATCAAAGCGCGCTTCGTTCCGATGAATGCTTACGGCAAGCGCGCAGCGGCCTTGCACCTCCCTTACATCGAACGCGACGGCGTCGAGGAGGACGGTTCCGCCGGTCGCGTCTATGGCGCAGCCGAGGTGTCTGACGTGCGGGCAGCGTTGAGCGCGCCGCTGGAGGGCGAGAAGCGCCAGTTTCGCTTCATCGTGTCACCCGAGGATGGAGCCGAGGTGGACCTGCACGCCTTCACGCGCCGACTGATGGCCCAGGTCCAGGCCGACCTCGGTCGCGTGCTGGTGTGGGGCGCCGTGAACCACTGGAACACCGACAACCCCCACGTCCACCTGATCGTGCGCGGAATCGACGAAGACGGTCACGACGTCACCATCGACGGCCGGTACCTATCCGAAGGCATGCGGAGCCGCGCCCAAACCATCCTCACGAACGAGCTCGGCCCGCGCACGCAGGTCGACGTTCAGAATCAGCTCGCGCGCGAGGTCAGCCAGGAGCGATTCACATCACTCGACCGGGTACTCCAGGCGTGCGAGCAGGCTGGCGGCGTCCTCGTCGAGAGCCGGTTGCCCCGGCACGGTCGCATTCCGGCCGCGAAGTTGGCGGCACGGGTTGGACAGCTGGAGCGGCTCGGGCTTGCGACGCGGCTATCACCCGGAGCGTGGCGGCTCGCCCCCGGGTGGGCCGATACCCTGCGCGGCCTCGGCCAGGCGAAAGACATCGTCAAGCGCATGGCAGACGCAGTGGCCGCCCCAGATCCCTCACGCTTCGTCGTGGTCGACGAATCGGGAACGCTCGCCCCCGTAGATGGTGTCGTGCGGGCGAAGGGCCTGCATGACGAGCTTGCGGGCCGTGTGTACGCCGTGGTCGAGGGCGTCGACGGGCGAGTCTTCTACGCACCCATCGATGTCGCAGCGGCAGAGAAGATCGGGGAGGGTGACGTCGTCCGTCTCGCGATCGAACGACCGCCCGGCGCCGAGCCCAAGGGGCCGGCGCGCGCTCGCATTCGGGTCCAGCGGTTGAGCCCGCCGCTTCGCGAACAGGTCTCCTATCGCGGTCCGACATGGCTCGATGCGATTGACGCCAACCTAGCCAGCGGCGGCTTCGGGCTCGAGATCTCCTTGGCCCTCGCTCGGCGGAAGGCAAACCCCAGAGCTATCGGAGTCGACGTCGCAGATCGAGCGAGTCTCAATGCCCGGCTGGTCGCCTTGGAAGCGCGTGCTCTGGGGACTCGGCTCGCGGCCGAGCGCGGCCTGGTCATGACCGATCACTCCGATGGGCTCGCGGGCCACCTAGCGCTCGCGCCGAGGCTGCCCTCCGGCCGGCAATACGCGATCGTTACGGACGAACGCTCGAAGCGCTTGTGGGTGCTGCCAGCCAGCAAGCAGCTTCGGCTGCTGGACGGGCACGACGTCGAGGGTGGCCGCGCGCCGGACGGTCGCCTGGTCATCTCGCGTGTGGGTCTCGGGCGCCGGCGTCCGGGCCCGGAGCGCTGACGACCGCACGGACTCCCCGCAACTGCCGACCCAGCCGGTCGAATGACTCTCAGGTCAATGTCGGTCACCACGAAGCAGCGGGCTCTGCGGTTGTCCCTGGGGGGCCTCCTGATGGTCACCTCGGGTCTGACCATATCCACGCAGTACGTCGCGAGCCGCCTCGGTTACCACCGGCACCTCGGGAGACCGTTGACGGACATCATCGGCCGCCCTTTCTACGCCCCCTGGGCTTGGCTCGAATGGGACGATCGCCTGCATCGGTTCGCCCCTGGTGTTTTCGCCACGGCGAGCCTCATCACCTACGGCACGCTGGTGGCGGTGTTGGGCCCGCTGGTGGCCCTCGCCTTCACAAGAAGTCGGGGCTCGCGGGAGAGCACGTCGCATGGGTCGGCGCGGTGGGGGACGACGCGGGAGCTTCGGGATGGCGGGCTGCTCGGGTCCGAGGGCGTTGTCCTCTGCCAGACTGCCGAGGCGCGCTTCTCGTCCTCTCTCGACGAACGCGGCGCGCTGAAGTGGAACATGAACCGCCTGGGTCATCTGGTGCGGCACGACGGCCCTGAGCACGTCTTCATCTTCGCACCGACCCGATCTGGCAAGGGGATCGGCATCGTGATGCCAACCCTGTTCGGGTGGGGGCAGTCGGCCCTCATCTACGACATCAAGAAGGAGCTGTGGAGCCTGACCGCGGGCTACCGGAGGAAGTTCTCGTACTGCTGGCGCTTCGAGCCGACCGCCCCCGACTCGGTCCGGTTCAATCCCCTCTACGAGATCAGGCGTGGCGACAACGAGGTCCGCGATGCGCAGGTCATCGCGGACATTCTCGTCGACCCGGACGGTGCCGGGACGAAATGGGACCACTGGCAGACCACGGCGCATGCGTTGCTGGTGGGCGCGATCCTGCACGTCCTCTACGCCGAGGCGGACAAGACGCTGAGCGGCGTGGCGGCCTTTCTCGCTGATCCGAGCCGATCGCAGTTCCAGACCCTTCAGCGAATGCTGACCGCGCACCACCTTCCCAACGGTCCACATCCCGTCGTCGCGCAAGTGGCGCGCAGCATGATGAACAAGGCGGATAACGAATTGTCCGGCGTCGTATCGACCGCGACGAGTTGCCTGGATCTGTTCCGCGATCCTCTGGTGGCTCGCGCCACGAGCACCAGTGACTTTCGGATTGCCGATCTCATGAACCTGGATCACCCGGTCAGCCTGTATTTAGTGGTGCCTCCAAGCGACTTGAGCCGACTCCGTCGCCTCATCCGGCTGGTCCTCAACCAGGTCGGGCGGCGGCTGACCGAGCGCATGGAATTCGGTCCGGGTGCGTCGGCCCCCAAGACCCGCTTTCTCGCGGCGCTCCGGGCGGCCATCGCGCGACCCAGCCCGGCAAACCCTTCGGAGTCGCCCAACAAGGGATACCGGCACAGGCTGCTGCTCCTCATCGACGAGTTCACCTCGCTTGGAAAGCTCGACTTCTTCGAGAACCAGCTCGCGTTCTGCGCGGGCTACGGGCTCAAGTGCTTCATGGTCGCGCAGAGCCTCAACCAGCTTCAGAAGACCTACGGCGAGAAGAACTCTATTCTCGACAATTCCCACATTCGAGTGACGTACGCGGCGAACGACGAGATGACGGCTCGGCGGATCAGCGACCTCGTCGGCCAGGCGACCGTGACCAAGCGCCAGAAGAGCTTCTCGGCGGCCAAGTTCCTGGCCGGTCGCTCGGTCAGCGAGTCGGAGCAGGAGTTCGCCAGGCCGCTTCTCACGCCGGACGAGGTTCTCCGGCTCCCGTTCGAGGAGGCCATCCTCCTCGTCTCGGGCATGCCCCCGTATCGGGCGAAGAAGCTGATGTACTACCTCGATCGGCGCTTCAGCGCGCGGGCTGGCCTGCCGTGTCCGGACGGCGCGCGCGAGCAGCGGGCGCAGCTGCCGAGACGGGCCGGGCCCGTATCGGAGTGGGCGGCATTCGTTCCAAAGCCCCCGGCGGCTCCGCCGCCACCCCCACCGGCTCCGATCGACACAGCCGAGCCTGAGTCTGACGGGAGTGATGGGGTACTCGCGGCGGTATTGGAAGACCTCGATCAGGAGGACGTCGAAGTGTCGCTGGAGCGCCCGTCGTGAAGCAGCATCGCGTTCAGCGGCACCCGTGGATCGACCTCGATCTCGCGCGGCAGCTCAAGACGTACTGCGCGGCTCGGCGCGCCACCGAAACTTCCGTCTTCAATGCGGCGCTTCGCGACTACTTCGCGGACGCGAAGGACTCGACGCTCGTCATGCGCCGGCTGGACCGCAATGACCGAGCGGTCGCTGTCGTTCGCCAGACGGTGGACCTGCTCTCTGAAACGGTCATCGCCTTCGTGCAGTCGTATTTCATCAACACGCCGGAGATGCCGGAGCCCCAGCGCAAGCTGGCGGCGACGAACGCGCGGCGGCGACTCGACGACCTGCTCGACGGGGCCGCGCGTCGCTACGCCGGTGGGGCGCGGATTCTCGACGTGCTTCCGAAGGATGAGGTCGGGGATGCCGAGGAGCTCGCGGCGGCGGCACGCCTCGCGGCGGGGCAGGGGAGCTCGCGTCCATGAGCCTCGACGACCGGGAGTATCTGACACGGCAGCACGCCTTCCTGCGCGACGCGATTCTCCCGATCGTCCCCTTCCTCGAAGATTCGGCGGTGACGGAAATCATGTTGAACGCCGACGGGTGCGTCTGGATCGACCAAGCGGGAAGATTGGCCAAGACCGCCGTCAGGATGGACGCACCGAAGGCGCTGGCGATCCTGCGCGCGGTCGCGGGCCAGGCGGATCGGCAGCTCACGGCGCAGAACCCCTCGCTCGATGCCGAGTTGCGGCCATGGGGCGCGCGACTGAAAGCGGCGATCCCGCCGATCACGAAGGCACCCGTGTTCACCATCCGCAAGCCTCCCGCCCGCGTGTTCACGCTGGACGAGTACGTTGATGCCGGGATCCTCACGGGCGTTCAGGCCGAGATCCTTCGCGCGGCCGTGGCCACTAGGCAGAACATCCTCGTCAGCGGAGCGACAGCGTCTGGCAAGACGACTCTCGTCAACGCGCTGCTCGCGGAGATCGCCCGGAGCGACGACCGAGTCTTCATCGTCGAAGACCTTCCGGAGCTCCAGTGCGCGAGCCCGAACCGCGTTCAGTATCACGTCCAACCGCCATTCACGACGCGGCTCGCGATCATGGACGCCCTCCGAAGCCGGCCCGATCGGATCGTGGTTGGCGAGGTGAGGGAGGGCGCCGCCGCGTTGGAGCTCATCAAGGCCTGGAACACCGGCCACCCGGGCGGTACAGGGACGCTACACGCGAACGACAACCGCCAGGCGCTGAACCGCCTCTGCCAGCTGATAGAGGAGGTGGCGCAGCGCGCGCCCCGCGAGATCATCGCGGAAACCGTGAACGTCTGCGTTCACATGCGCCGCGACCCTTTCACCCCCGGTCGCCGCCGGTTGGTGGGCCTGGATTTCGTGCGGGGCCTGGCCGTGGATGGCTCCTGGGATCTCGTGGCGCTCGAGATCCCTGGGCGGCTGAACTTCTAGACGAGCCGCAACTTTACCCCCGGCCCGCCGAAGTGCCCTCATGCGGAACCTTCATGGGACCCTGGCCGGCATCCGGTGCTGGGAAGCGTCTTGGCGTCTCGGCGCCCGCGAGCTCACGGGCGCCGACGACTTTGTTCGCCGTTTGATCGTCGAGGCTGCGGGACATCTGGGTGCCCGCAGCCTGCTGCGGGACCCGCGGCAAATTTGGCGGCCGGTGTTGGGCTCCCCTGACAATCTCCCGGAACGGATGGAGACCTGATGAGCCCGTGGAGCGGCACAAGTTGTGGAATTGACAGGTGTTCTTTGTAACCGTGCCTGACTGCGTTCGATACTGTCCACTAGCGGTACCCTCAATTATCCCTCACAATAGAGGGATAATTGAGGGAGTGAACATGCGTCTCGAAGCCACCATCCCCGATAGTCGCGCCCAGGCAGTCGACCGCCTCGCGGAAGAGCTCGGTCTTTCGAAGAGTCAGGTCGTCGATGAAGCGGTCGCCATGTTCATTCAGGCCGTCTCGGCAGTCCGGGGCGGTCGGCGCCTCGTCGCCGTAGCCACCGATCCGAACAGCGGCCCGGACTGCCTGATCATGACGCCCACACTCTCAGCCCTCGAGTGGACCTCGCGGTCGGAGCCGCTGCACATCTCGGTTGAGGCGCTCGAGCGGGTGCGCGCGCTGATTGCCGAGCCGCCGGCGCCCAGCGCAGGGGCGCGCGCGGCGGCGGCCCGTTTCAAGGCGGGCTCGCGCCAGTCTGAGAAATGATCACAGCGCCAGAGACCCGCACTGTCCGGGTGACTGCCGAGGACGCGGCGAGCGGGTTTCGGTGCGGTGATGCGGCGCTCGACCAATTCTTCGCCCGCTACGCTTGCTCGAACGACGAGCGCGGGATTGGTCGGACGTACGTTTTGAGACGCTCCGGCGCCGCGGGCCAAGAGCTGCCGCGTGTCTTGGGATACTACACACTCAGCATGGCAACGATCAGCGCGCCCCTGATCGCGAAGGCGACGCTCGAAAAGCTGCCGAAGTACCCGATGCCGGCGGCGCTCATCGGCCGCCTCGCGGCAGACGAGCGTACCCGGGGCGCAGGCCTGCGCGTCGGCGAGACGCTGCTCATGGACGCCTTTGCACGGGTCCTGGCGGCGGCCGAGAACGTCGGCTGCTTCGGTGTGGTCGTCGACGCGAAGCACGAGGCGGCCGAACGCTTCTATCGCCGGTATGACTTCTCGACCGTGGACGAAACCGCGTGGCCGAGGAAGATGTTCATCGCGATGGTGACGGTGCGCGAAATGTTCGAGCCCTAACGGCCGGCGAAGAGAGCCAGGCCGCGGTACGGCTGAGGTTGCGACACTCGCCGCCCGGAAGGGACAGCTCATCCGTTCGCGGAATCACGTGCGCGGTGCGCGTCTTGGTGTCAAGAGATCTGGGCGCAGAAGAGTCATCGGGGAGACTTTTTCGCGTTAGCCGCCACTGGCGACGGATGTCGCCGAGTTTCTGTTTCGGTATGTCTCGCGGGAAAGTTCGATGGAAGTACTGAGACCCGACACCCGGCTCGGCCCCGAGGGCCGGTTTGTCATCCGGAACCTGGTGGGCAGCGGGGGGATGGGACAGGTGTACCGGGCGCTCGATGCCGTCATGAAGCGCGAGGTCGCGATCAAGACGCTGCACAAAGACCTGGTGACCGCCGAGCCTCAGTACGCCGAGCGCTTCCTCAACGAGGCAATCGCGGCGGGCGGCATCACTCATCAGCACGTCGTCAAGATTTACGACTACGGCGTCCACGACGGCCAGCCCTACATCGTCATGGAGTACCTCCAGGGCAAGAGCCTGAGCGCCGTCCTGTTGGCGGCGCCGCTGGCGATCGAGCGGGCCGTAGATATCGTGCTGTCCGCGTGCAGCGCGGTGTACTTCTGCCACCGCCACAAGATTTTCCACCGCGATCTGAAGCCCAGCAACATCTTCCTGGTCGACACCGAAGATCGAGACTTCGACCATGTCGTCGTCCTCGACTTCGGGGTCGCGAAGATCGCGACCCAACCCGACTTAACCAAGGCGGGCTCGTTGATGGGGACGCCGTCATTCCTCGCCCCGGAATCGATCACGGCCAGGAACGCGGATCCTCAAAGTGACCAGTACTCGTTGGGCGTGCTGCTCTACTATGCGCTGACGCGAAAGCTGCCGTTCCGCGCAGGGTCGGACCACGAGCTCTGGCAGGCCATCCGCCAGGGCGCCTACAAGCGCCCCTCTGAGCTCCGACAGGAGATCCCGCCGGGCCTAGAAGAGGTCATTCGACAGGCGATGAACGTCGACCCGAGGGCCAGGTTCGCGAACGTCCACCTACTCGGCCGGGCGTTGCTCCCGTTCGCTTCGCCCGCGGGAAGGCGGCATTGGAGCAGGCTCTTCACCGCCGCTCCCAGACCCATCAAGGACCCCTCGCCGTCCATGGCGATGATCGCGCCGTCACTCGAGACGCAAACGACCGCTGTAGATGTCGTACGCCGCGCAGGCGACACGACGATGGGCCCGTTGGCGCTCGCCCCCGAGCGGGTCCCTGATAGCGCGGAGTCGATGTCTGTCTCGATCGAGGTGGATACGGGCGCCGTCGCGGATAGAAGGACAGGGGACGCACCGCCTCCCGAGCCACTCGATCTGCCTATCACGCCTGCGGCCCTCAAGACTGCAATCCCGACGGCTGGGAGGATCGTCAATCCGCGATCAGTGGCAATGGCCGCCGCCCTGATCGGCATCGCTGTAGCTGGCGCTGTCGCGATGCGTTCGGCCAGCCGACCGCCTGCGCGTGCAGCTGCCGCCGTCCCGATCCGGGTGGTCGCCTCGCCTCCCGCGTCCGCGCCTTCCTCTCCGGTCGGCCCGGCGCCGACTGCGGCGAACCGAACCGTTGTCGCGGGCTCCCCGGCGAAGGCGACCGCTCCCGCCGCTCCGCCCGCTCCGTCGGCTGCTCCGGGGGACGCGGAGCATAACCCTGTCACCGCGCGTCTCCGGCACTCGGCAGACAGCAAACACCATCACCAGCCCCGCCGCGTCCCGCGCGACGAGAACGGTTTCCCCATCATCGAATGAGGTCGTCCCATGGTTGTCGGTCGTTCCTATGCCTGGATCGCGATCTTCCTCGCTGCGGTCATCTGTTCATCCGCTCGGGCTGCTGAGTCTGAAACGGCCGACCAACTCGTCGCGAAGGGCGTGGAGCTGCGAAAGAAGGGCGATCACGCCGGTGCCCTCCGCGAGTTCCAGGCCGCGCACCAGAAAGAGCCCTCTGGTCGGACCCTTGCTCAAATGGGCATCGCCGAGGCCACGTTGCAGCACTGGGTCGACGCCGAAAACCACCTATCACAAGCACTCGAGTCGACTATGCCGTGGGTCGAGAAGAATCGCGCCACCCTGGAGCAAACCCTTCAGACAGTGCGGACCCACACGGCGGAAATCTCCATTTACGGCACGACCGGAGCTGTTGTTACGGTCGGTGACAAGATCGTGGGCCGCATCCCTCTACCGTCGAGCCCGCTCGTGAACGAAGGCACCGTGACCATCAAGGTCGAGAGTCCCGGCCACAAGCCGTTCGTGGCGACGCTGCCCGCCAAGGGTGGCGCACAACTGATCGTGACGGCCACTCTCGAACCGTTGCTGCCCGCGTCGCCGCCGCCCGCTCCTCCGGTCGTCCCATTGGTGTCGACGCCGAGCCGTGACGGCCGGGACACGATGCCCGCGAGTCGCCCGTGGCAGTGGTGGACGGGCATTGGTCTGGTGACAGTAGGCGTCGCGGCGATGACCTGGGGAATCGTCTGGGTCGCCGTCGACGGCAACAATACCGGCGTCAAGCCGGGCCAGGTGTTCTCGACCCGCACGCCTGGATGGTTCCTCCTGGGTGGAGGCGTCGCCGGGGCCCTCGGGGGCGGCTACCTCCTGTATTCGAGCCGCCACGGGGACGTGCAAATCGCGGCGTCGCCATCTGGGTTAATCGGACGCTTCTGAAGCTGCCGCGATGGGACCCAGACCGCACACGCACCGGACTCGCCAACGTGAGCCGCGACGGGGCGGTCAGGCCTGGGCGACGTCGAAAGGCGCGCCTCCCGGCGAATCGTCGCGACCGGACGTGCCGTCACCTACGACCGCCAGGGTCACCAGCACGGTCCGACGGCGGGCGTCTGCTTCGACCCGAACATCGATGCGCCGGGAGTCGCGCAGGTCATCAACGCCGAAGTACATCGCGCTGAAAGCTCCGTCTAGGCCGATCGCGCTGAGCTGGCTGAGATCGACAGCTGTGCGGAAGAATGGAGCCTCCTCGGGCGAGATCGCGTCGTGCGGACGCTCCCGATGCCAGACCACGGTCTCCCCATCGTCGACGAGCATCTCGCGCCCGTTCACCAACTGGAGGACCATCACACCCTCGTACAAGAATAGCGCGCAGACCCCCTCTTCGGTCAGACCATTGGCAAAGCACGCTGCGTGCCGCCAGCTCTCGAACCCGAGGTGGCGCGTGTCGATCTCCCAGTCAGGGTCGGCCATTCGCCTCCAGCGAATTCGCGCTGCGAACCGTCCCGCCGGCTGTTCTGATGGTCTGGTTTCGACGATTCGGAGGATCGGCCCGGTTGCCGTCGCCATGGAAGGTATTCGGCCCGTCGAGGCCCGCGTTGCTGCCCAGCGGTCGTTTCAACGCAGTGATCAGCGATGACCGACGAAGACACCTCGACACTGGGCGGGCTCGGCGCGATACGCGAGTCGAGCGGCCTAGCCCTGATGCCCGCCCTGACGATTCTGGTACACCCCGATATCAGGCGGGTTGGCGAGATCGCACCGCTCACGGCACTACTCGATGCGCGCCAGGCGAAAGTCGACCGAGACGAGCCGCTCTTCTTCCTGGGCGATGCCGATACGGGGCGCGGCCTCGAACACAGAGCCGTATCAAAGAAGACGACCTCGCTGGTCGTCGTTCAGCGCCCAGACTCCGGATTTGAGCTCCGCCCGGGCGAGAGCAACTACCCACTGGAGCTCGACTCGAAGCCTTTCGACCAGCCTCGGACGTTGACGCGCGACGATTTGGATCGTGGGCTCATCATCACCATCAACGAGCGCATCGTCCTCTGCCTCAAGCTCGTCCGGTATCCCGTGGTCCGGTCGCGCGATCTTGGCCTCCTTGGCGCCAGCGACGCGATCGAGGAAGTCAGGCGAAAGATCCTCCGCGCAGCGGCGCATCCGAAAACGCCTGTCTTGCTCCGCGGCGAGACCGGCGTCGGCAAGGAACCGACGGCGCGGGCGATCCATGCCGAGAGCGCGCGGGCCGAACACCCCTTTGTCGCTCTCAACATGGCGCGGCTCTCCGGGACGCTCGCTGACGGAGATCTGTTCGGTCACGCCCGCGGAGCCTTCACCGACGCCAAAGGCAGCCGAGCCGGCGCGTTCCTCGAGGCCGATGGCGGAACGCTGTTCTTGGACGAAATCGGCGAGGCTTCGGCGGAAGTGCAGGCCAAGCTGCTTCGAGCGCTCGAGGACAATTCCATCGTGCCTGTGGGCGCCGATAGACCCCGGCCGGTCGATGTGCGCGTCATCGCGGCGACGGACAAGGATCTCGAGGAGGCGGTGCGCCAGAAGACGTTCGACGACGCGCTCTACTTTCGCCTTCACGTCTACCCGATCGACATTCCCCCGTTGCGCGCGCGCCGCGGCGATACGGGCGTGCTTTTCTTCGCCGGGGTCCGGCAGCGTCTCGCGGCGGTCGGAGCCGCGGCGCGCCTGGACGAGCATCCGGGCCGCCCGGCCTGGATCCCTGCGCGAGCCGTTGCCCGTCTGGCGCTCGCACCCTGGCCGGGAAACATCCGCGAGCTCCTTGCCGTCGCCGAGCGACTCGTCGTCGAGAGCACCGATCATCCCGATCTGGATGTGGACGAGTTCATCCGCAACGAGTTGGCGCGATCAGCGCGACTGGCGCAGGATCCGAAGACCGAGGACGCGCCGTTTGTGGACCACCCGCGCGCGCCGGGCGTCCCTAAGCGCGGGACCATCACCCTGCAGCAGCTGCTCGAAGCCCTGGCGCGTGCCCGGTGGAACAAGAGCGAGGCCGCGCGTGCATTCGGCATGAGCCGGCCGACGTTCTACAGGCTGATCGAGGAGAACCACCCGGCCGTCCACCAGGTCCTCGAGATCCCCTACGACGACATCGTCCGCGACTACACAGCCTGCGGCCGAGACGTGCAATCGCTCGCGACCAAGCTCGGCATCCCCGCCGAGGTCTTGCTCACCCGTCTAAGGCGCCCGCGCGGGTAGGCGCCCCCACCGTAAAGGCCCTCGCCCCTTACAGGCGGGCTTTACGGCCCCTTTACAGGACCGCACGCGCATCGCGCGCGTTTCTCGCGGAAGTCGCGCGCTCCGTGGCTGGCATCGCGCTTGCCATAGGTCCTTCCGTCCCACCCACGGAAGGAAGAAACCACGATGCACGCTCAGACCACCGTCGCTGTGAAAGACACGTTCGAGAACACCGCGCGAGCGCCCTCTCGAGACGACTTGATTCGCTCGCATCTCCCCCTCGTCCGGTCCATCGCCGCCCAGTTGATTCGTTCTGCTCCCCCGCCGCTGACGTTCGACGATCTCGTCGCATACGGACGCGTCGGCCTGGTCACCGCCGCCGGTCGGTTTGATCCGGCACGCGGGCCAAGCTTCGCGGACTACGCGGCGCCGCGCATTCGCGGCGCGATGTGGGACGGCTTTCGCAAGGAAGGACCGTTCGGCGACTGCCGGGAGCGCAAGCGCCTCCCTAAGCTGGAACGCGTTCGCGTCGAGGACGACGAGGAGCTCGGACGCTTGATGCTGGGCGACAAGTTCAGTTGCCCGCAGGACGACTGGGCGGAGCGCACGGACTACCGCCGGCTCGTCGCGCAACTGTCCGACGCCGTTGACCGGCTACCACCCCATCTGCGCGCGTTCACACTCGCGCACTTCTACCGCGACGTTTCTCTCCACGATCTCGGACGCCAGCTCGGGGTGTCTAAGTATGCGGTTCAGCGCCTTCGCAACACCGCCGTGCGGGAAATCAGCTCGCTGTTGGTCACCCGTCAGCGCGACGTTCCCAAGGTGGCGGGAGGCCTTCAGTGAGCCGCTGCTTCTGTAGGGCGCTCGCGGAGCTGTCCGTGCTGTCGGATGACCCGCGCGAGGAGACGCGCCTGCGGCGGACGATATTCGGCATCGAAATTCAGCACTGGCGGCTCGCGAGCACGATTGTCATCCCGGAGGGGGGAGGCCCGGGCTGCAACTCAGAAGGCATCGCGGGGGCGATCCCGCGCGTCGCCCGACTCGACGAGTCGACGGTTGAGAACCTCGCGACGGATGCCCGCCGTGGGTAACGCAGCGACGGGGGAGCGGGAGCCTTCGCGCGCGGCGGCCGAGGCGGACCGGGAAGGGCTGACGATCGAGCTTGGGACTTCGGAGGTCGAAATCGAGGCCATGTCGTCCAGCACGATCGCCGACGAGGTCGGTCCGACGGTCGTCGCCATCCCAATCAGGAACCAGCTGGCGGCGGCACGCATCGCTCACGCGCTCTCGAACGCCCGAGAAGCGCAAGCGCTCATCGACGAGGCCCTCGAGCTCGCCGCAACAGTCCGGGGCCTGCATGCTGGAGACGTATCAGCTCGGCGCCGCGCGCGGAGCCCTGGGCAACACAATCGATCTGGCTCGCGCGACACGCGACAGCGGCGTCGGGCGGGGGAAGCGACGGTTCCGCGCTCGCCGCCGACCTCAAAAGGGACCCCGCCTACGAGGAGATCGACATCTGGCTCTCCTTCGGAATTCCCGTCACGTCCTGACCATCCACCTCATGAACCGGGAGCAGTCACCATGGAATCGAGTTCCCACCACCTTCTCCGATGCCATCCGCGCGCTGCGCTATCAGATCGCCGATCTGCTGGCCAACATCGAAGCCGAGAATCACGGCCTCGACGCTCGCACCGCCACTCTCGCGCTTCTTGATACCGCTTATGGCGCGGCGCTCACCTTTTGCGCCACTCCCGATCGCGCTCGTCACCATGTCGGCGATGCGATCGACAGCATCCACGCTGGTGCCCTCGCTCGAGGGGCGCGAAAGACTGCCGCCGAGGCGGTGAGCTCGGCGACCCGCCGCGACGCCTGGACTCGGCCAGCTGCGCCCCCGAGTGGACGGCCGTTCTTGGCCGTTACGGTCGCCGTCCTCTCGTGGCTGACAATCGCCTTCCTGGCTCACCGCGGCCCGGTGTCTCCCTGGAACTTGCTCGGGCCGGTGTTCTGCACCGCGCTGGCGGTAATGAGCGCGTACCGGTTCGTGGTGTCGGGCGGCTACATCCGCCCTGGTCTTGCTCTCTCGCGCGTGGTCAGCGCTTGCGAGCCCTTTAGCCGCAGCCCGCAACAAACGCGCCCGCCGCCCGAGTCACCTTCAAGCACGTCGACAACACCCTCGCAAGGAACACACTGATGGAAACCGAAGTCACGCCAGAGTCTCTGCCGGAGGACGCCACCCCAACCAAGCACACTCCCGTCGTCATTCGCGGGGCGGTCGCGCAACGACCCCGAAATCAGGACCACGCGAGTCCGGCAAGAAGGTCGTCAACATCCTCGTCGCTGCTCACGCGATCGAGCGCGACGGCGAGAAGCTCGATCCCGAGCAGAACAAGTGGCACCAGGCCACGTTCTGGAACGAGAAGGCCGAGCGAGGCGGTCGCCGAGCTGAAGAAGGGCACGCGAATCGAGGTCGCCGGCGAGCAGCGCCTGGTCGAGTACGAGAAGGACGGTGTCGACGCGAACAGCGAGCGAGATCCGGAATCCGAAGTACGACGTCCGTTCGCTCGAGCTGAAGGGGATGGTGGCCAAGGATCCCGAGCTGCGGACCACCGACGAAGGGCAACACGATCGCTCGCGTCCTGGTGGCCGCCGACGAGCTCTCGAAGGCCGGCCAGAAGCTCGATCCAGCCGAGAACAAGTGGCACGTCGCGCTCTTCTTCGGGGACCGCGCGAAGGAGGTCGCGGGCGAGCTGAAGAAGAACATGGTCGTCAGCCTCGCCGGCGAGCACCAGCTCCGGAGGTTCAAGGACAAGGGCACTGGCGAGGATCGGGAGGTCAGCGAGCTGGTGTCGCCGAAGGTCGAGATCCGTTCGCTCGAAATCAAGGGGACGGTCGCCAAGGACCCGGAGCTCCAATTCACGGCCAGCGAGAAGCCGTTCACGCGGATCCTGATCGCCGCCGACCAGGTCGCGAGGGGCGGAGAGAAGCTCGATCCCGACCAGAACAAGTGGCACTACGCCGTCTGCTGGGGCGAAAAGGCCAAGGAGGCCGTCCAGACGTTCAAGAAGGGGATGGACGTCCAGGTCACCGGCGAGCAGCGCGTGACCCAGTACGAGCGTGAGGGCCGGCAGTTCACGTCATCGGAGCTGCACATGCCGAAGATCGAGCCGCTGCAGCGGCAGCAGCAGCGCTCGCAGGGGCTATCTCGCGTAGCGGCGTCGCCGCCAGTTCATCGACGACGGTCACCCAGATGGACGGCTCGCGATGACACACGACGCCGCAAGACGAGCTGCTCGCCCGCTTCGTCGAAGAGGATCGACCTGCCGGCCTACTTGGGCCAGCGCGGTTTCGAGGTGGTGGCGAGACGCCAGGAATGCCGCCTACATCGCGATGGCACACCGCACGGCGGGACAGATCCTGCTGGTCGCGAGAGAGGCCGACGGTCGTAGCTGGACGTACAAGAGCGCGACCGACCCGCGCGACTGGGGCTCGGTCGCCGAGTACCTCCAGCGGCACGAGCGGTTGTCGACAGGCGCGGCACTCGAGCGGGTGGTCGCGTGCCTCGATCCCCGACGTCACGACACCCCCGCTGCCGAGCGGTACCGGGCGTATCTGCGCAAGAAGCCCCGTGCGCTGTTGGAAGCCGAGGCCCGGCACGCGTGTCACGCGCGCGCCAGATCGCCGCGCATCTGGGCGGCGACGTCGACGTGTCTCGGCTCAGGGCCGCCACCTTTCGCGGCACCTGGAAGGGACCTGACCGGTAGCCCGCACCCGCGTAACCCAACCACCAACGCAAGGATGTGAACATGCTGTGCAACAGATACTTCGCAATCGTCGCAGTACTGCTGGTGTGCGGCTGTCCGACCACGAACGTCGACCCGGATGCAGGTTCGGGCGGTGCCGGGGGCACCCGTGCTGGCGGCGGCGCCGTAGGACACCAACAGGTTACGCAATCCGCTGGGGGCGCGGGTGCTGCGGGAACCGCCGGCGCGGCAGGCACGCCTGGCGCAGCCGGCGCAGCGGGGACGTTGGGGGCCGCCGGCGCCGCGGGCGGTTACCCGATCGAAATGCCAAAGCTGCCAACCCCCGGCCCTCCGGCCGCGCCGCCCGGAAAGCCGATCGCCGTGGCCTGCGCGTCCAATTCTGAATGTGCGTCTGGCTATTGCGTGGACGGCGTCTGCTGCAACACCGCGTGCGACGGCCAGTGCTTCAACTGCAACCAGACCGGACAGATGGGGTACTGCGCAGCCCAGGCGGCGGGCGACGACTTGAACGCCGCGACGCCCTGCGCAAGCCCGCGCACCTGCGGTGCTCCAACACGGTCGTCGGCGCTGGCGGCTTGCCGGTTGAAGGACCTTCAGGCCTGCAAGACTGCCGGCGACTGCGCGTCTCTCCGGTGCGTGACCTTCTACGTCGACCGCGACCAGGACGGCTACGGGGACAGCAACACGACGCTGAAGCTCTGTGAGAACCGGGCGCCGTACCTCCCGGCGGGTACGTCACGGTCGGTGGCGACTGCTGCGACGCGGATGCGAACGCTCACCCTGGACAAACGCAGTACTTCACGAAGGCGAACGCCTGCAGCTCCTACGACTACAACTGCGACCAGGCCATCGAGGGCATCAGCGGCTTCGTCAGTTACCCGAACGAGCCCGTCGCCCAGTGCGGCACGACGGTCCACGGCAGCTGCACGTCCTGCACCAACACGATCTCGTGCCACTAGCCCGCCCGCTCACGCGAATGCTCGCGAAAGGACCCATGCCAATGCTCACCATCAAGTCAGTTGTCCCTCTCCTCGTCGCGCTACCCTGTGCCTCCTCGTCCGGGTGTCACGACCCGGCTGCAGGTGACCGCCCGGACGTGCACGTCGACGTGCGTGCTGACGCCGGACCGCCTACGCCGGGATGCGGGCGCCAATGTCTTTCGGCACCCGATGCCGGAACGTCCACTCCGACGAGCCGGATGCCAAGGCAATGCCGGTGGTCGTCGTTCCGCCACCGCCGAGCTCTCTCGGGACCGCCTGCAGCTCGGATGGCGATTGTGGGTCGGGATTCTGCACGGACGGCGTGTGCTGCGATTCTGCGTGCGGGCAAACCTGCTACGCGTGCAACCAACGTGCGGCCGCCGGGCATTGCACTGCGATGACGAGCGGCCAGGACGCAAACGCCACCCTCCCGTGCGGCGGGTCGGCATTCTGTTTCCCTCCGGCACCGGGTAGCAGCGCGCCTGTCTGCAAGACGCCAAGCCCGCTCGGCGCGGCCTGCAGCTCGAACAGCGATTGTGGCTCGGGGTTCTGCACCGACGGCGTGTGCTGCGATTCCGCGTGCGGGCAAACCTGCTACGCCTGCAACCAGGCAGGCGGCGATGGGCCACTGCGCGGCGCTCACAACTGGCCAGGACCCGAACGCCACCTCGCCGTGCGGCGGATCGTCGTCGTGCTTCCTGCCGCCGACCAGCAGCACAGTGCCAGCCTGCAAGCTCGTAGATGGAACCGCATGTCAGGACGACGGCGACTGCATCAGTGGCCACTGCCTCACCTATTACGCGGACGTGGATGGCGACGGCTACGGCGGTTCCGACCAGGCCCATTTCTGCGAGCAGCTCAACGCGCCGCCGCCGGCCGGGTACGCTGCCTATTCCGGCGACTGCTGCGACCTGGATAGCGGCGCCAACCCTGGTTTCAACTCCAGCAACTTCCTGCGGATGCCCGACGCCTGCGGCAGCTTCGACTGGAACTGTGACGGTGTCGTTACCCAGCAGCAGACATGCACCGTCACCGGCGGCGCGTGCGGCCAGGCCTGTTACATCAGCTGGGGCGGCATCATCAGCACCAACCCGAACGACGTCGTGTTCGTCCAGGCGTGCCATTGACGGGCCACAAGCCGCAGCGACTAACGGATGCAGGAAGTACTATGACGTCAACCCTGTTCAGTCCGAACGCCTTCCTGGTCGTGGTCAAAGGCATGACCGCCGGTCAGTCGTTCGCAGTTCGTCGGAACCACTGCGTCATCGGTCGAGACGAAGACGCAGACCTGACCCTGCCAGACCCCGCGATCTCTGGGCTTCACGCGCTCGTCATCATCGATCCTGACGGCACCGTAGCGCTGCGGGACCTCGGGTCCTCGAACGGCACCCGCGTCAATGGGCAGCCGCTCTCCGCCGAGAGGGTACTGGTCCAAGGCGACGAGATCGCGATCGGCAGCACCGTGCTGCGGTTTACGTACGAACTTCCGAACTGCTAGCCGACCGGGTGGCGCCTCGCCAGCTCGACGGGCGAGGCCTCACACGCGTCAGGACGCGCACCGCTGTGGCCACCGCATGGACCACCAGCGCCAACACGAAGCACACGTCGGCAGCTTCCCCCAACACCATCAAGCGTTCGAGCATCGGCACGGGCAGAAAGTAGTATCGGCGAGCTCGGGAGGAACTTGTCGTCTCGCGCGTTCGGGAACCGATGGCCGAGCCCTGGCGTCTCGCTGACGACTCGGCGGCGACTTCGGGGTTCCTTGGCGAGCTACCCGGAGGTCGGCCGGCACTGAGGGCAGGGCGTCGCCGCCCGTTTTCCGGTCCCTCCGGTAGGTGAGCTCGGCGCACCCACTTCCTCCTTGGTGGGCGGGCCGGGGGTCGCTTTCGCCGGCGCCCCTGCGCAACCCGTGGCCGGGCTACGGACCTCTGCTTTGTCGGCTCCCCCCGCGCGACGGGTCCCCCCGACAAAGCGGTCCTCCGGCGCAGGGGAGCTCGGCCCGCTCCCCCGTGGGCGTCCCGCCCATCAAGGAGGAAGCCATGAAAGATCGCGAGCTCATCAAACCGTTCGAACCATCCGCTGCCGCCGCCCCACGACCCGCCGCCCCGGAACCGGCTGACCGCGACGGTGCCGAGCTCCTCTCCGGTGTCCTCGACGTGAAAGTCTCCACCGCCCAGCGCCTCCTGGCCAGGCTCGGCGGGCTGAAGGCCCTCAGCGCCGCGAGCGAGCCCGAGCTGATTTCCGCCGGCATCCAGGCCACCAAAGCCAGGCGCCTCTGTCACTCCCTCGCCCTTGCCCGGGCGGCCATTGGACAGCGCCCGGTTCGCGGCCAGCGTCTCGCCGGAGCCGCAGAGGTCTGGGCCCACATGCGCGCCCGACTCGCCAACCTGCCCGTCGAGGAGTTCTGGGCCATCGCACTTGACGTCCGCCACCGCGTGGTCCTCGACCAGCTCCTTGCCCGCGGCAGCCTCTCGGGCGTCGAGATCCACCCCCGCGACGTCTTTCGTCCCCTGATCCGCAGCCGGCGCGGCCGCCGTCATCTTCTGCCACAACCACCCGTCAGGCGACCCAGCTCCGTCCCGCGCCGACATCGAGCTCACCGAGCGGCTCCGCGAGGTGGGCGACCTCTGCGGGATCGCCGTCCTCGACCACGTCGTCGTCGCCGCCGATGGGCTACGTCAGCCTAGCCGAGCGCAACTGGCGTTGATCCGACGTTGACATCCCGGCAGGCGTCCGCCGGCGGCGACGGACGTTCACCTCCGATGCGCTCTCAGATCCTTGAGTATCTTCGTCTTCGTGTCGTCTGAAGATCCACACCGATTGAACGGGCGAATCCGTCCAGCCCCGGATACAGCGTAGCCGCCGTGATGTTCATCAGTCTCAGGCGTCTGAGCACTTCCCTGCGCAGGCAGGTGTCCGCACAAATTTGAACGACAACGGGATTCTTCCCGCCCGCCATTCTCGGTAGTCCGGCTGAAGGATCGAATGGTATCGGGTCATGCTCGGTCCGCGACGCCTCTCCGTAGAGCCCGAACAGGTTGTACTCGAACGAGTGGTCGATCGTCGCTGGGACGAGGAATGCGCCTTGCTGGGCTGCCATGCGTTCATTCATTCGGTAGGTTTCCGCAAACCATACGGCTGGTCTCGGCCAACGCTCCCCAAAAATATGGTCGAGAAGCGGCGTCTTTTCGTTGGGGCTGTCGCGGTGCGCGTGGCGGGTCCTGGCCCCGATGCTTTCTGAATCAAACGCCCAGATTGAACAAAAACCATGGTCGTCGGAACTCTCGAACGCAAAGTAGGTGGCGACGTAGGGAGAATGAGTCACATCCAAAAGGCGAGACGGGGCGCCGTGATGTCGCAGTAGTGCCCACCAATCGAAGCGCTCATCGAGAGAAGGAGGAGCAGCGTAGTAGTGGTGCGCCTGCCGACGGAACCGCTGGATAACAGTGTCCTCCAGGAGCAGGCGATCGCGCACAGCGCACCTCGATCTATCGAACGTACGTTCGAGCGTCGAAGCCAGCGAATCGGACGCTCGGCCTTGCCCTCGAAAGCACCATGCTTCGCCTTTGAACTCGTCCAGCGCGGATATGAGTTCCTGCCACGTTGAGATCCGGATTCGAAGAAATATGCCCGCAATTTCTGACTCGTACGGCATGGCTGGGACAGCCCACAGGACGCCGGACTACTTCTGATCCTCCCTTTCGCGGCAGATGGTAAGTACGCGACTGCGATGCAGGCGGAGAGCAACATGCGAAGGCTAGTGGACGAACTGGAGTACCGCGCGGACCAAGCTGCGAACATGGACTGGTAACTACGACTTAGTGCCGGTTCACTGATGTGCGGCGTGTGGTCCGCTCGGGGCGTCGCTCGGTCTCTTATGTGATAGCGCCTTCCACCAGTTCACGATCGTGCCTCTCGTGAGGTGTTCGAAAACATGAAGAAGCATCGGGAGGTCTTCGCTCACCCAGCTGCCGTCTCTAGTGGCTGACGCAATGGCGTCCGGCCTTTCGACGTATCGACCTGATTGTATTGCCGGGCCGCACATCGGCTGCGGGAAGGGGGTCCCGTTGTGAAGGGCCTGGGACCGATACTCATAGATCTTTTTCAGTGCAGCCTCCAAATCCGGCCATTCCCACGAGATCACGAGGTCGTCGGCATCCCGGCGGGGCGGGGCGGCAGGACGGAACGCTTCGACGAAGGTCATCAGTCGTTTTCCGGATCCGAGCTGCCGCTCCAAGTGCTTCGCGACCTTCGAAACGAGTGTCATCCCACCCGCCTGCTCGACGTCTCGGTAGAGATCAGTCTTCAAATCCTTCAGGGTCTGTTCGGGGCTGGACGATGATTCTTGGTGGTGAACCGACACCACTTCCAATGCCGCAACGAACAGCAGCCAAGAAAGGGCTGGCTGCCCCTCTGCCACCCAGAGGGCGTCCTGATAAAGCCGCGAGCCACGGACGAGCGAAATCGCTTCCAGCGGCGACAGTAGCGCGTAGCTCTCAAACAGAGGTACGAGGGCAGACCCGACGTCTTGGGTTTCGAACGCTCGGGGGATGATGCCGTTTTTGTGGCGCGCTGGCAGGGGAGTCGCCGGGCGCTCGACGTCTGCACGCGGTCGGCCTCGAGGATCCGTTCCAAAGAAGTCACGCGTCACGCCTCCCGGGCGCAACCGAATACCCATCAACAGGCTGCATAGCGACGCAAGTTCATCCGCCAGCCAGCCTCCGTGATATCGGCTCGTGTCGGTTACCGACATGTCCGGAACGGTTGGCGGGATATGGGAACTCATTCGCAGAGCGAGCGCTTCGGCAAACTCGAACGTGTGGCGCGGGACCGTATTCAAGAGGTCGTACGGAACACCGTCCTTGACGAACTCGCCCACGACATGGCCGTCCGAATAGAGGAGGACTTCAACTACGCTGAGAGCCGGGCGGCCGTCAGCGGCTGCACGCCAGTTCTCATACCCGCGTGGACCCTCGATTGGCTGCTTCTCCTTGCGCTTCTGAGCACACATGCCAAGACTGTCTCACAAGATCGCACCGTCGTAGTCCACCTGGCCGACTACGTGGACGCCGACTGCCGCGGGCCCCATCATCCGGCCTGCCGGACGGCGTCCCTTACGTCCAGAAGCCTCTTTCAAGGAGTTGGTGATCGACGCCGCGGCCGTCGAAAAGGTGGTGCCAGCTACCCGGGGTGTATCCCACTACCGCATTCCAGATCGTTCCCATCCCTCGAGCCCTGAGGGAGGACCTTATCTTTTCTGGGTCACTTGGATCGACGACCCAAAGCCTGAGTCCTGTCTTCACTCCAATAGCGATACTCCGATTGATGTGGTCGTCGGCAAAGCTGTACCCGATGACAAGTAGGCGGCCCTCGGGCTGCTTAAGAGCAGCCCTAAACACCGCGGTGTTGATCCGAAGAATACGAAACTGCTTTATCGCCGCCTCCTTCGCCCCGCCCAGGACCATGACGTCCCCACGCGGTCTCCGCCAGTTTGTAGAACCATGTAGCTTGATGTAGGTGATCTTGCCTTTCGCCGTTCGGAAGCTCGGCCCAGGATCGTCGCTGACTGTCACCGGGTGCGAGGCGTGCGGCCAAGGAGCCGTCGCGACCTCCCGTCCGAACCACCACGACTCGCTCGGAACGCCGG
Source organism: uncultured Pseudomonadota bacterium (assembly GCA_963737345.1). Classification (GTDB taxonomy): domain Bacteria; phylum Myxococcota_A; class Polyangia; order Fen-1088; family Fen-1088; genus JADGRB01. Next base: position 54,052 of record CAVTSM010000009.1, read on the forward strand.
GTATGTCCACTCTCGGGGCGTCACCAGAAAGCATGAACCTCTCGAGCAGGAGGTCCTGGTTCAGCGTGAAAAGGCACTTGGTGCCAGGACCTTTGCTGAAGGTCTTCAGAAGGCCCCAGAGCGCGGTCACCAGCCCTTGATTGTCTTGCGTCCTGATGCGAATGTCCTGCAAATCGAAGGCGTCCATAATCGCTGCGCGCAAGACGTCGCGATCCGCTTCGGAGTAACGTTCCTTTTCTGTGACCTCGGCTTTTGCCAACGCTTCCTCGAAATTCATCTGGCGGTGTAGGAGTCGGTCAATTTTCGGCCGCGCTCTGATCTTCGGATTTCCGAGGATTAGGCTCCAGATCTCTTTCGCCAGATAGCCTCCCCAGTCTCGAGAGAAACCGGCGCCTGTGAGCAGCAGGCGGCCGTTGAAGGGCGCCAGCGTCGCTGCGATCTGAACACTCGATCCCGATCCCATTGGGCGCCAGCATACTTCGCGTGCTGGAGCAAACAATTGCTATCAATGAGCGCGTTCGTTCAAGGCCGAACTGGAGTGCGCACTCGGACGGCGGGTTGTTGTACGATGCTGCGGTGACCGCCTTCGTCGTCGCCCGCGATCGCGATGCGTACGCGACGATCAGAGGCTTTGTCTACCAGATTGAGCTGACGCTCTCTCGGTGGATGGAACTCGCCGAGACTGAAGCATTGGAGTTGGAGTGCGGCGAGGATATCGACGTTGTCGGCCGTGTTCTGGGAGCGGAAGACGGCGATCCGTCCGTACACCGAATCTTGGAGCAGGTGAAGTATCGCGCGAAGGCAATCACACTTCGATCGCCCGAATCGCTGGGTGCCATTGCGAATTTCGTGGAGCACCGCGAAGCGAATCCGGGGCTTCGACTGAGATTTCGGTTTGTAACGCACGCCGAGGCAGGTCGAGAGCGGCCGACAACCCTGCCGGACAACTATTCGGGAATAGGTGCCTGGGAAGCCATACGGAGACAAGAAGTACAGGGTGAGGTGCTGCGCGACCTACTTCGCGGACTCGGCACGCTTTTGCAAACTGCCGAAGTTCCCGGAGGCGCCGCTCCTTTAGCCTGGGCGCGCCTGCAGGAGATTGCGCGGTCGGAAGCGGAGCTTCGCAGCCTTGTCGGAGATTTTGAATGGAGTCTACGAGCCGGGATGCCCGCCGAAGTCGCAGAGGGCCTTCGGGAAACCCTTTTGCGACAGTTCGGAGCGTCGGATGCCGAGACGGCACAAATTCAATATTTGCGCCTCTTCGATCGGGCCGTGCGCACCCTTTGCCGGCCAGGTCTCAAGAGGCTGACGGCAAAGGATCGTGACGAAATCCTAGTCCAGCCTTCGCCCACGCCCGAAGAGCAGCGACGGCACGCTCTTCTTCGCGAAGTGCTCGGTGAGCTTCGTGAAATCGTCGACGGACACGGCAGACACATCCAACGTCTGGAAGATCAGATGGGTGATGTGCAGGTCCAGCTACAAAAGATGGTGGGAACGGAATTCGGACCGCTCCTGCCCGAGGGGGCACCCGACCTCAGCCTTCCGATCGGTCTCGTCCATGCAGCGTCTCGCCGGGAAGCGATTGATCTGCTGGGCAAAGCTTCTGCCTCTGCAACGTGGACCGTCGTTCAGGGTGGACTGGGGAGCGGGAAGAGTGAACTGGTTCGGACCTTTGTTGCTCGAAGAAGCACACGGCACCCGTGGGTCCGTCTCCGTGATCTCGGTCCAGCGGCGGCCAGTGCACGCTTGCGGCAGGCGGCTCGACACGTGTCTTGCGGGCGAACGTTCGATGATCCGAAGAGCCTAGGTCGTGCACTGGCGGAGTACGTTGGGCGGGAAGGCCTTCTCGTCCTCGACGACATGCCGCGCGTCGACGGAGGTGGCGAACTCTTCGATGACGTCGTGCGAATCGTGAATGCATTGGACGCCGTCGGTGGTCGACTACTGTCGACGAGTAGCTACGATATCGATCCCGCCGTGCGGGAACGCTTCGACGGTAGCCGACTAGCGGTGTTGTCGGCTCCTACCTTCACGGACGACGACATTCGCGAGTGGCTTCGGTCCGTCGATGCTCCAGAGCGATGGTCGACGCGCGAAGCATGCGGCTACCTTGCGATGCGATCGAGTCGCCACCCGGTTCTTTTGGCAGACGCCATCCGAGGCCTGAAGTCGATGGGATGGCCTCTGGTGGACGACTTCGAACGCGCGGCTGGTGAACGGCCGACGCCGGAACGGGCGACCATGCGCCGTTTGGTGCGGTCAGTACCCGTGGAGGACCGGCGCAACCTTCTTTATAGGCTCACTCTGGTCAGAGGACCTATATCTACCGCCGAGGTGCGGGCCGTCGCGGAAGCACCGCCACCGATCGGCGAGTCACAAGCGCACGTGTCCGAACTTGCCGGCCTATGGCTCCAGACCGACTCAGGAGACCGTTACGTCGTGTCGCCGCTTGTAGCGCGCCTTGGCGATACCGAACTGACTGAGGTGGTACGGCGGACCGTAAATCGACAGCTAGGGATGCTCGTGCTTTCACGCGGTTCGCTGGGGGTAAGTGACGTTGTGCGGGCATGGTACTACCTGACCGACGCCGGCATGCGCTCGAAGGCTGTGGCGCTCCTCACTTGGGCGTTGGGCGCCGCGAGAGCCGCAGGGGATCGCCGCACACAACTGCTCCTACTCCGTCTCGGAAGAAACGCTTCGCTTACGGAAGTGTCTGCTGGAATGCAGATCAACCTGCGCGCGACTCAGATCAGCGTCGCCGCCCGTCTCGGTAAGTCCGCAGCTGACATCGAGACTGAGCTCGCCGTCCTGTTGGACCAGCCGCTTCCCGATGGTGAGAGGTGGTCGCTGGTCGTCGCTGCTACAGCTCTTACTATCGCGCGAGGGCCAAAGAACGACGGCTTGGTAAGTCGGGTGTTCAGCCTCGCGCTTCAACACTACTCGACGGCACGTCTTCCCAACGGGGTGGAAATTGCTGACGTCATGCCAGAGACCTTCGAGCAGCTGATCTGGCTGCAGGCTGGGAACGTTCAGTCCTCCGAAGGCGTTGCGGCATGGCTGCAGACGCTCGAGTCGATGAGTCCGGAGCAGCGCCAGACAGCTCTGGCGGGCGATTCGTATCTAGATGGCTGCTCCGCCATCTCGTCGCGTGTGTGGTTGCGCGAAAATGCGAAACCACGTGACGAACAGAACTGGTCATCGGCGGAGAGTTTGTTGGGCGAGATCGAAACGGCCGGCCGAAGGCTCGGGCTGGAGCCCCTGTGGGCGTGGGCGCTGCGCATTCGGATCATCGCTCTTGCTGAACACCTTGGTCGGCCAGAGGACGCGATCGCGTTCGGGCGGGAAGGCCTAATCGTTGCAGTCACTCCGCTGGGCCAGTTCGCACTGCGCGACGTCATCGGTCATCAGTTGGTTGGGATAGGTCGCTCAGGCGAGGCACGGCCGTATCTCGAGGAAGCTCAGCTCCCAGTGTTTGAGGGCTTTGAGCTGTTCCGGATTCGGTCTCGGTTGGAGCTGGCATCTATCTTGGGGCGAGAAGAGCGCGCGAAGGCCGTCTCTTTGACGGGAGAAGCACTGGATCTGGCAAACGAGACCGCAGCTCTGCCCGCTTCGGAGGTAGTCATGTGTCTCGCAGAAGCAGCGATCGCCCGCTTCGATGCCGGTGGAGTCTCCGCTGCGTTCGACGCTTGGGACGATGCGCTCGGTCGAGTAGTCGACGGGGTGTCTGCTGAACCAACCGACAAATGGAAGGGGCTCCTTGTCCGATGCGGTCATGTGTCTGGATACTTCGTCTCGATGGCCCGTACAGGCGCTCCACCGGAGCGTAAGGCGGGCACGCCATACGCCCAACCAAAGCTGGGTATGTTCCTGGGCGAGTCTGCATCGTTGGCGGGGTTCTTTGCCGAGACATCGGTTGGCCTGCTTATGACTCACGGCGCTCTTTACGCAGAGGCCGTCGGCCGCGACGACCGTGCGGCCGCGTGGGCGCTGCGTGGAATCGACGAGGCGACCAGAACTGGCGATAAGCCGACGCTCGCAATTCTCGCTACTACGGCCGTGAATCCCCTAATAGTTGCAGGCGACTATGGTGCTGCGCTGGATGCGGCGTTTCGCGGTGCGAGCATCGCGTCGGAGGCCCTCGCGACCATCTCACCTGACGCCGGTCAGCGCCCGCCGGAGAAGGTTGTCGATGAGGCCGAGGAGAGAGCGCTCGCACTCGCTGTCGTGCCGGTGGCACTCCAGCTCGCTGTTGCTGTGCAATCAAAGGGCGAGGATGTGGCCGCGAGAATCAACAGAATCGGTATCGCGTGTGAGATCCTGGCGGGAAGGTCCGCACGTCCAGACATGTGGAAGAGTGCGGCTGGAGTGCTTGAGGAATCGTTTGTGCGTGGAGCGACTGTGAGGCGACTGTACGAAGAGTCCCAGAGGCTGGGTGCGAAGTACGGACGCGTATTCCAAGCGGTCGCCTATATCGGAGCCGCGATTAGCCCAAACGCGTCGCTGGAAGACACGCTGGCGTTCCAGTGGGAGGTGCGCCGGTATGTTCTGAATGCGTTTGGCTCTAAGTCATCGACGCTGCGCCTCTTTCTTGATCCTTTCGTCGAGACCTTTTGGGGCGAGGCAACCAGGGAACAACGCTATCGCTTCCGTAACCCACAGATACTCGCAGTGGACTTCGAAGCCGCACGTGCGGTCGGCGAGGGAACCCGGGCCGGGGCGATTCTTCGAGTGGTTGGGTCGGCTCTTGGCGTGATCTTAAAGGGCGAGTAAGTGTGCGAGCAGGCGATGGGTGCATCGCAATTAGTGCCTCGACGGGCTTGCAGTTGCGGCAGACGCCGCTGTCGCCAGCCGGCTCGACGTAAGGGGTGATATCACCTCATCTCAATCGAAAGCCGCGCGACACTGTGGTGTCTGGTACCCGCCAATCGGTCCCGCTGACCTTGAAATGCGCAAGCACGCGGCCGGTGGGCTCGGGTCTCGTGTTTCTATCTATCTACCAGGTCGTCAGGCTCAGTCCGTCGCATGCTTCGGATGCCGATAGCCGACTCAACGCTTCAAAACTGCAGCTATCCGCGGATGCAGTTGGTCAACTGATCGCGAGACACCCTGAGCGCACCTCAGAAACTGTGAACGCATGTCTTCGACCTGAATCTCTACCGCAATTCGTTCCGCGATGTCGTCGGCAAGCTCGGGACCGCAAATCGCGAGTACCCGGCCCATTACGAACCAACGATTGTGGGACGCTCCCAGTTCTGCGGCTGCAACGGCGGCCGCGGCCTTCGCAGCCAGCGAGCCCGCCGAGAACACCGCTTGTACTCGGCCGATGATCACGTCACAGAATGCAAATGTGAATCCCGTTGAGCGAACCCAGCGGCAGTATTTGTCGGCGATGCGGTCGCCTAATCCTTCGCCGCGACCTGCGAGCTGCTTTAAGTGCTCGGAGTCGAGGGCGGCAAGACTCGGCTCATCTTCGCCAGAATCCGGGAGAGCGTCTAGCAGCCCGTGGTGGAAGCCCTTCCGCCGCTCAGGCCGGGACGTGGACGACCGCGATGGGCGTCTCGAGCGCGAATCGGACCGCCGGGCGGACCTGTCGCCAGTAAGCCCGCAGCGAGCGCAGCAACGCGAGGAGGGCGACCGCAAAAGCGGCCGCCCGGCCCTGGAGGCACCTCGGCTTGCCGACACCGAAGCGCGTTCGCATCAGCAAGGCCAGGTTGAGGCCCGCGATGTGCACCAGGAGCCGCTTGGCGATGTTCTCGTGTTTGCGCAGGTGCGTGCGTCGCATGCCGCCGGTTTCGAAGGCGTGAGCAAAGGGGCGTTCGATGAGCTCGCCGCGCAGGCGCATCAACGCGAGGCCGCGGCGTCCGTTCTTGCGTCGACGATTGGCGTACACCGCAGCGCACTCCGCCTGCTGCCCCGGCCATTTCTGCCGACCACGTTGAGGCTCGGCGATGTACGTGCGCCAGCCCGCTTGCTGCAGCGACAGCAGCACCATCTTGCTGTGGTAGCCCTTGTCTGCCACGGCTTCCTCAAGATCTCCCTCACGCTGCGATTCGTCGCCGGCAATCTCGCGGGCGTCGTCGAGATTCTTCACCGCCGCGTCGAGCGTCCCTTCGATGGTCGCCGTGTCTCCCGCCGACGCCGGCACCAGCGTCACTGCCACGACTGCGCCGGTATCAAGGTCGACCGCATGCTCTTCCTTGTGGGCCAGGTGCGTCCGCCCGTCCTTCATCTTCGTGATCTTGGCGTCGGGATCGTTCGGGTTGAACCAGTCGTCGTTCGAGCCCTTCTTCTTTCGCTTCCGATCGAGGCGCGCCAGATCTTCGCGCGTCGGTGTTTCGATCCCCGAAGCCTTGGCCAGGTCTTCGAGAAACGTCTGGTATGTGCGGCCATCGTCGCGCCGAACGATCGAACGCATCGCCGCGTTCGCCTCCAGCGTCGTCGCGTCCACACCGATCGTCTTGCCCTTGATGAGCCCGGCCCCGTCGAGTACGCCCAGCACCCAGGTGAACACGGCCTGATGTGTCTCCAGATCGATCAGCCGCCGCGTCCGCGAGATCGTCGAGTGGTCGGGCGTCAGCTTGCTGGCCGGCACTCCGATAAAGTCACGCAGACTCAGCGAGTCGGCGGCTCGCCAGGCGATCCCTCGTTCGCTATCGATGCCCTCGAAGAACCCGAGCAGCAAGCTGCGGAAGTAGATTCCCGGAGCAAGCCCCGGCCGTCCCATCTTCTTCGCGTAGAACTTCGAGCAGAGCCGCTCGACGTACCGATCGAACCCTTGCTCCCCCAGGACACGATTCACCGCCCGATAGAAAGGATGGCTCTGCGACCGTAGCTGCTGATGCGTGACGAACAGGTCTTCCTGCTCGCCCTCTCGCTTTCCCATTGCCACGTCCGCATCCTGCCCAACCCGAGATCCTGCGTCGATCGTGATCAGGTGTTCAGGTCACCCGAGACTTCCACCACGGGCTGCTAGGTAATCGGCAAACTCTTCCGCTTTCTCGTTGCTCCAGGTGGCGATATCGGGCAGCTCGGCGATCCACTGTTGAGCTTGGGGGGTTGGCGGGATCTTTTGCGGAGTTGCTAGGATCGATAAAAGCGCGGCTCTAAGGGCGGCGACATTTTTGAATCGTTTCGCCGGGGAAAGCTCCGTGCACTTTTCAATCACCCGACCGATCGGACCCGGCGCAGAATGACGCTGGTACGGAATCCGAGGAGTCGAACCATAGATATCGTGGAGGATGCAGCCAAAAGCATAGATGTCAACGGCCGGGGTGGACCCGCTGAAATGTGTGGCTTGCTCGGGCGCGCAGTAATGCAAGGTGCCCCAAGCTGAATCCACCGATGTAAGCTTCGTCGTTGTACCTGTCGGTGGCAACGCGAGCCCGAAATCAGACAGGCGCCAGTGACCGTCGAGCAACAGAACGTTTTGGGGCTTCAAGTCTCGGTGGGTGTACCCGAGTCTATGGAGTTCTTCTAAGCCGTCCAAAATGTCGGCTAGCGGTTCCACACTGACGAAGCCGGCCGCCTTCTCGGCGGTAATCTGATCTCCGTAGTTCTTGGCGGCGAGCGGCATCGCGAACCACGGAGGCGCATCTTCAAGGTGGTGCTCGATGACCGGTACTACGAACTCCACGGCGATCGTCGACTGTATTCTAACCTCACGACGAAACCTCGCCCGAAGCTTCGAAATGTCCGCGCCTGCTAGTGCGGGCCCGGGATCAAATACCTTTCTCGCGGCGATCTCGCCGTTCGCCAGCCGGACTTGTTCAACCCGACCGAAGCCCCCTCGGTTTATGATCGACAACACATCAGGAGCCGCCATTCATCGGTGTCGCTTTCTGGCGCTCAACCTCGCCTTGGTCCCCTAGGCTGAGGTTCAGCGTTTCAGAGCGGTATCGGCTGGTCAAGTTCTTCACATATGAAGTGGTCGACGATTGCCTACGGATGTTGCCCGAACTCCTTCGCTCACGGCGCGCGGATCGACACACTCGCCCTGTGTGAGCGCGTCACGGAGACGCTTTACGCGGTGACGACCGTGTATCCCTCCGCCGACAATAAGGGGCCCGTCCTAAGGCTGGCTGACGGTCGCTGGTAGTCTGCGTTCCGGCCGACCCTGGATTGAGGATCCTGCCGCGCTTCAGTGGACGGTGTCGCTACGTTGCCTGAGCGACTAGCAAACGGGGGCGCAGTGATGGCCCCCGGCGGGTCTGCTGCGTTCACAGGCACGCCGTACTGCACGCTCTCCGTCATCGGCACACCCGCACGCGATGCACGCCGGCACCGCAAGAAGGTCAATCGCATCCATTCTCGATTTGCGCGGCGGGGCGATCCCGTCGACGGCGCTCGGTTGCGCGTCCGAAGACCGCGGCCAGCCCTGGCTGTCGCGGTTCGAGTCGACCCTGGCGCCGGAGCAACGCGTGTCGTTCGATCTTCCGGCCTGCGGGATCTCACGTTCGCCGTCCCTGCCTCTCCTCCCGGGCTGGAATCGAGCACCGGGGCGACTGCGCTCGGCGCCCCTCGGCGGACCCGCTGCGCGGGCTCGCGCTTCTGCCTTTTCGGCTCCCCCACGGGGACGTGGTCCCCCCGAAAACGCAGCGCTCGGCCGAGGGGAGCCGGCTGCGCGCCCCCACCTGGGTGCCTCGATTCCAACCACAGAGGAGACCCAGATGAAGGACGCAAACTCCACGACCCCAGCGCCAGCCGGACCCGGACCGAACGACCTCGGGATGCGCAAGCTCGGCGAGCGAGCCACGAGGATCTTCACGATGCTGGTCGACGGCGTCGACGTCGGGGACGCGAAGAAGCTGGACAACGCGCCGGGCGCGTTCATGGCGGTGACGGTCGACTTCCTCATCGCGCGCCACCACCAGGCGCCCGTGGGCGGTGTATGCGGTCGCGCACCGGTACCTCGTGAACGGCGACCTCATCCCCGATCCCGACGTCGAGTTCTACGTCGTCGATGATCCCGGGCGACCTGGTACCAAAGCCGTCTATCCGATCGCCATCGACCACGGGCCGCTCGCGTATCACTGCTACATCGACGTGGACCACGCCGGCCGGTTGACGCTCTCAAGCGCCCGCGGCCAAGCCGAGCTCGCACGGTTCTGCGACGTCTGGATGAAGAACATCGCCGCTCAGCAGCGGCTGGAGGTGCATTAGCCATGCCGGCGACCGCCGCGCGTGCCGGTCCCCTCTCCCGGCGCAACTGCCGGCTCGGCTGCCCGAAACCCTCGTAGGGTGGCGCCTCTCGTGAGCCTCGGGGCTCCGGGCGCGCGCCAAGCACTGCAAACGCCGAAAGGAGACCCACATGGCCAGCGATACCAAGAAGAAAGGCGTCCTCCACGTCTTCGGGATCGAGAAGCGAGACGATCGCAGCGAGCCCGGCAAGACATTCAACATCTGGACGCGCATCGGGACGGCGTTCGTCAATGACGACGAGTCGATCAACATCAAGCTCAGCTACGTCCCGGTCGGACCTGACATCACCATCCAGGTCCGCAAGCCGGACGAGCGGCGCAAGGGCGCTGAGGAGCGCGGTGGCGAGGCGCGGCGTAGCTGACGGCGCGCGGCGGCGCGGGACGCCTCGCGCCGCCCGCGCCCCGTTCTCGCGAACGCCGCAACCCGCGGCGCCGCTGCCCGAGTGGATCCGTCGGACACACCAGAAAGGGACCAACCATGACGCGAACATCGATCCTGTCGCTCGCTCCCGAAGTCATCCGCCTTCCGAAGCCGGCGTCGCGTCTCGGCTGCTGCTTCCTCCTGACCGGCGTCGCGCACGCGGGCGCTGGGCTGCCGTGGGAGAGCCAGCTCGACAGGATCTCGAACGTCGCTGAGCGGTCCTGTCGCCAAGGCGATCGGCCTCATCGCCATGGTCCTGTGCGGGATCGGCATCGGGCTCAGCGAGGGTGGCGGCGGCGCGCGCAAGCTGCTCATCATCGGGCTCGGTCTGTCGATCGCGTTCAGCGCCCGGACGTTCTGGCTCTCGTTCTTCGGATCGAGCGGCGGCTTCATCCTCTGAGGCGGCGATGACCGACGACGACGGCTACGCCTGGCCCGTGCACCGCGCGCTCACTGAGCCGAGCCTGCTCGCCGGCGTTCCGCGCAGGCTGGCCATCTTCCTGTGGACCACGACGGCGGGGCTGGTCTTCAACTTGAACCAGTACTGGTTCCTGGCCGTCGGCGCTCGGGCTTCACGTCGCGGCCGCGTACCTGACGCGCAAGGATCCCGACTTCTTCCCGGTCCTGTTCCGCGCACTGAACGGCCAGAACCGCCTCGAGCCATGAGGGGATGACGATGTTCTCGCTCAAGGGATACCGCGAGCCGACCCACCGGCTCCCCGACTGGCTGCCCTGGTACGGGCTGGTCGCGCCGGGCGTCGTGCTGCAGAAGAACGAGGTCCTACAGAAGACGGTGGCCTTTCGGGGCCCGGATCTGATGGCGTCCGGCCGGCCCGAGCTCACGGCCACGGTCCTCCGTCTCAACAACGCGCTCAAGCGGCTGTCCAGCGGGTGGGCGATCTTCGTCGAGGCGCAGCGGTTCGAGACCGACAACTACCCATCATCGGCGTGGCCGCACCCTGCGGCGTGGATCGTCGACTACGAGCGCCGCCACAACTTCCGCGGCGGCACGCACCTCGAGACCAGTTACTACCTGACGTTCGCCTGGCAGCTCCCGACGCTGGCGGAGCACCGGGCGGCGCGTCTGTTCTCGGGCGCGCGGCCGGAGCGGGCAAGGGCCGTCGGCTCTCGGCGGTCGCCGAGGATGGCCACGACGACCGCCGCGACCTCGCAATCTTCTGCAAGACCGTTCGGGAGATCCTCGACATCATGGCGGCGGTGTTCGTCGAGGTGCGCGAGCTCTCGGACGAGGAGACGCTCACGTACCTTCACAGCACGATTTCGACCAACCGCCATCCGGTGCGCATGCCGGAGGTGCCGGCCTATCTGGACGCTCTCCTGCCCGACCAGGCGTTCACGCCAGGCGACATCCCGATGCTGGGACGGCACTTCGTGCCCGCCTGCACCATCACCGGGTTCCCCGGATCGACCGTTCCGGGGATCCTGGACCAGCTCAATCACCTCGGCATCGAGTACCGCTGGTCGACCCGTTACATCTTCCTTGGCAAGGAAGAGGCGCAGCGCGAGTTCGAGAAGGCGCGGCGGCGCTTCTGGCAGGGCCGCAAGAGCCTGCTCACGCTGCTGAAGGAGACGGTCACCAAGGAGGAGTCGGCGCTGGTCGACAACGCGTCGGCCGGCAAGGCAGGGGACGTCGACCGCGCGCTCGAGGAGGTCGGCAACGACCTCGTGAGCTACGGGTATCTGACGTCGACGATCGTGGTCTGGGATCGCGACGTCGACCTCGCGCGGCGCAAGAGCCAAGCGGTCCGCCAGGTGATCCAGCAGAACGGGTTCGTCGTCCGCGACGAGTCGCTGAACGCCCAGGAGGCCTGGCTCGGCACGCTACCCGGCCACCTATGGGCGAACGTGCGACGCCCGCCGGTGAGCACCACGACGCTCGCGCATCTGATGCCGCTCTCGTCGGTGTGGGCCGGGGACGAGGAGAACGAGCACCTGCGCGAGCGATCGGGCGTCGGCACGGCGCACGTCTATTGCTCGACCGCCGGGTCCACGCCGTTTCGGTTGAACCTGGCCGTCCAAGACGTCGGCCACACCTTCATCGTCGGCCCGACGGGCGCGGGGAAGAGCACGCTCCTCGGCACGCTCGCGATCCAGTTCCTGCGCTACCCGGATGCCCAGGTGATCATCGTCGACAAGGACAAGAGCGCACGGGCGCTCACCCTTGCGCTCGAGGGCGTCATCTACGAGCCGGGGAACGAGAAGGCCTCCACCTCGTTCCAGCCGCTGCGCGACATCGACGACCCAGTCGAGCGCGTCTGGGCGTCGCAGTTCGTGCTCCATCTGCTCGGCGCAGCAGAAGGTGAGCCCGTCGCCCGAGCTGAAGGAGTACATCGACAGCGCCCTCGCCAGCCTGGCCAGCAATCCCCGCCGCGAGCACCGGACCATCTCGGGCCTGAGCTTCCTTCTGACGCCCGAGCTCAAGGCCGCTCTCTACCCGTACACGGTTCGCGGGAACTACGGGCAGCATCTTCGACGCCGACCACGACTCCATCGGCTCTTCATCGTCCTTCCAGATGTTCGAGATGGGCGAGCTGATGCGCATGGGCGAGGAGGCGGTCGCGCCCGCCCTCGACTACGTCTTCCACCGCATCGAGGCGCGCCTCGACGGCCGCCCCACGCTCCTGATCCTCGACGAAGCGTGGCTGTTCCTGCGCCATCCGACGTTCGTGAGCCGGCTGCAGGGGTGGCTCAAGACGCTGCGGAAGAAGAACGTCTACGTGGTGTTCGCGACCCAGGAGGTCGCCGACGCCGCGAACAGCCCCATCGCCCAGACGATCCTCCAGGCCTGCCCGACCAAGATCTACCTGCCCGACGAACAAGCCGAGACGCCGGCGCTGGCCTCGGTCTATCGCTCGTTCGGACTGACCGAGACCGAGATCTCCATCCTGGCGCGCGCGACCAAGAAGGCGGACTACTACTACAAGTCGGTGAAGGGACAGCGCCTGTTCCGTCTCGACCTTGGGCCTGTCGCGCTTGCCTTCGTCGGGATGTCGAGCCCCGCCGACCACCGGTTCCTCGACGAGTTGGAGCGGACTACGCCGCCCGCCGATCGGGCGGTGAAGATCCTGGCCCACCGCCAGCTCGAGTGGGCCGTTCCTTTGCTCGAGCAGGCGCGCGCTGCGCGCCCAGGAGGCCAGGCCCTGATCTCGTGACCGGAGTCACGCCATGTCTCAACGCCGCCGCATTGTTTTCGTCGCCGCGCTGGCTGGTTCCCTCTCGCGGCGTCGCACCGAACCCGGCCTGGGCCGATCCGTTCGGTGGCGACGTCGTCCAGCTCGGCCGCGATCCTTTCCGAGCTCCTCAGCCAGGGTGTCCAACTCGCGAATCAGCTCGAGCAGTTGCAGGCGGAGGTCCGTTACACCGAACAGACGTTGCAGCAGCTCGATCCGACCTCCTTCAGTACCCTGCTGAACACCTTCAACACCCTCCGCTGGAACTACCAGTCGCTGGCCGGCCAGGTGCAGACCATCAGTTTCACCGCCAATCACGTTCAGTCCGACTTCACGCGCCTGTTCCCGAAGGACAAGAACGCGTGGCGAGCAGCGCCGTCCTCGGCCTTCGACGGCTACTACACTGGCTGGCAGACGGAGATCAGCAACTCCTCGCTTGTGGCGATGAGCGCACAGACGCAGATCGACCTCTTGCAGCGGCAGAACGACGTCATGATGGGCATCCTCGGGCAGTCCCAGGGCGCCAACGGCGAGCTCCGCCAGCTTCAGCTCATCAACCAGAGCCTCGCCAAGATTCACGACCGCCTCGGTACGGTCGTCGAGGTGCTGGCCACCAGCCAGCGCGTGACCGCGGCGCTCGCCGCGGCGACGTCCGGCCAGAACCTGATGCTCCGCGAGAGCAAGCAACGCCGTCTCGACGGTTACACCAACCGCGGCAAGCCGTCGCGCGTCCTCAACCGCCTGCCGTGACGGGAGTGCCAGGTCGTGGAGTTCAATACCCTAACGACGACGCTGACCACGTTCGTCACGGCGTACTCGGCGGCCTATGATCGGGTCCAACCGATCGCCCACAAGGTGCTCGGTTCGCTGGCCCTGATCGAGATCGCCCTCGTCGGTATGTACCTGGCCCTGGACGGCGGGCACCACGTCTCGGCGCTGTTCGGCAAGTTCCTCAAGATCGCCGTCTGGACCTACATCACGACGAACTTCCACCAGCTTGTCCAGGCGTTCTCGCAAAGTCTGATCGGCGCCGGCCTGATCGCCGCCGGCCAGCCCGGCAATTTCCAGATCCTTCTCGACCCCTCGAAAGTAGCCAGCATGGGCACAACGGCGACCGACGGTCTCGTCCACGCCTTGTCCAACATCGGGACCTTCGACTTCTTCGACGCCGTGGTCTTCGGTCTCATGTACATGGCCATCATGCTGACGTTCCTGCTGATGGCGGTGCAGATGTTCTTGGCCGTGGCGGAGTTCTACTTGATCTCCGCTCTCGCCGGGGTGCTCATCGGGTTCGGCGTCTCGCCGCAGTTCCGCTTTCTCTCGGAGAAGGCCATCGGCGCGGTGGTGGCCTGCTCGATCAAGCTGATGGTCCTCGCCTTCATCATGGCGATGGTCCAGCCAACTCTGGCTTCGGTTCGCTTCGTCGGGCCTGAGATCAAATTCAACGAGCTCTGGGCACTCCTGCTGACGAGCGGGACGATCATGCTCTTCTCCTGGACGGCGCCGAGCCTGGCGGCGTCCCTGCTGGCGGGCAGCCCGTCCCTCGGAGCGGGAGGCGTGGCCCAGAACGTCATGTCAGGTGCCATGATGGTCAGCGGTCTGGGTGGGTTGGCCATGACGGTCGCACGCGGCGGCGGTGCGCTGCTCGGCGCCGGCGCGCGGGGCGCCGGTGTGGTGGCGGGCGGCTCCGCCGCCGGGATCGCTGGAGCCGGCGGAGGAGGGTACGCCGCGAGCGCCCTTGCCGGGGCGCGGGGAGCGGCGCGGGCAGCGGCGGCGGGCGCCGGCAACCTGGCGAAGGCGCCTTTCGCGGCGTTGCGTGATCAGTTCGGAAAGGGATTCGAAGAGGGCGCAAGTTCGGGGACGCCGAAGTCACCGGGCTCGCGCGCAGCGCCCACCTCCGACGCAAATGGCAGACCCATTGCAGGCGGCACGAGTACAGGCCATCCGGCGCCGTGGGCCGAGCACGCGCGCCGGGCGTTGCTGTCCCGCGCGAATGCGGCGCCCGTTGATCAGCCCGCTCCCGGTCCTGAAAGCGACGCCTGAGGGTCCGTGGTAATGGATGCCGCTGATCTCCAGCTCGCGTCCGGATCGTCAACCGACTAACCTGCGCAGCTGGCCGAGATAGGCCGCGTCCTTTCGAGCTCGCGGATGACGATGAAGCGCGGCGATTTCATTCAAACCCGTGAGGGCCAGCTATCGTTGCTCGACCGTCGACGGCTTCGCTCGCGCTGGCTGTCTCTTGACCAGCCGCTTCGCGGCAAGGGCAGCATGAGCGAGAAGGAACAGCTCGCGTTCCAATCGGAGGTCGTCGCCGAGATGACTGCGCGTCGGCGGCGGACCCTCACCGCTCCGGTCGTTCTCGAGCTGGACTTCTCGGCGTCGCAGGCGAACCCGCCGGAACTGCATACGCTCGCCAAGAACTACATTGACCTTCTGGAAACGCCGGTGGCGGCCCTCGACAGCCGCAGACATCACCTCTGGTTCAAGAATGATCGGAAGATCAAGGTGCTAGCGGTCTCTTATGGAAATCACCTTGGCGGGCCATCGATCAGGGCCAAGGTAGTTCCGCTCGTCGATTTTCGCGACAACCTCGCGCTTCTCGAACGAATTCGGAGGAAGGACTTCAAAGAACACGTTCGCGATCGCTACCGATCGTCGCAGTTTGATGACAACGATGACGGCGACGATGATCGCGATGACCACGCAGACGAGCGCGCGTACGAGGAGCTGTCCGACTTCCAACGCAACAGGCCGTACTGGGTCAGTGTCATGACGGAGGAGGGCTACGCGGCGATGCTCCAAACGCATCTGGCCAAGGCTCAACAGTCGTTCCTGGCGCGCAATGACCGGCTGCTCGAATGGTCGCTGACGAACCTCCTGTCGCGCCCGACCAGCAGGGAGTCAGAGTTTAGCTATCTCGACGTTCTGCAGCCGGCATATCGGCGGCCACTGATGACCGACACAATTAGTCTCCCGCTCGGTCACAGACCACAGCAGCAGGGTGAATCCCCGGCTTTCAAGCAACGAGTTGAGGCGGCTCTGGATGCCTTCCGAACGCGGTGGCCGTTCATGTTTCCCCTTCGGACGCTGCTCGCCGTTACCATACTGGTCGTTCCGTCGGTACGGCAGGTAGCGGCTGAGCGCGCCCGCGAAGCGCATCCGAATGGAATCGACCTTGATAACCTGGCGCGAAAGATTGTTCCCATCGTTCATCGCGTCCTCTTGCCCCCGAGTACCTATGGGCGGGCATACGACCTGCCGAAGCGAGCGGGTCCAACGGATGACTTGTCAGCGAAGGTTGATGCGGCGGAACACCGATTCCCGAAGTATTCAGTTACGCGCTATTCGGCGATCGAGCTTCCTCGGGCTTCCGACGATCCGTCCGAGGGCTTCGTCCGATTGATGTTTGGCGATGGCTTGCCTGGCACTGGGCTGCTGGACAGCGTCGACGAAAAGGTGAGCCGATGGGAAAGGCGTGTGAGGAGGCTGTAAGCAGCCGTTCTGGTCACCGGGATTCCGAAGGTCTTCTCAACCGTCCTCGGGACTTGAGTGATACGAGGGCCTACCAGCGTCGCGAACCGGAGCGCCGCAACTGCGGCCCGGTATGCCCGATTGTGATCGCAGGACGTCATGCTCACACCGTTCAAGACGGTCGGCGGAAAGGCGGTGCGGAGATGGGCCCCGCAGGGGCTGCTCGAGACGCCGTACAAGCGCGCTTCCCAGGAGTGGGACGACCGGATGGGGTCGGCGCTCGTGCAGGCGTTTCACTGGCGAATCGCTTGCTTCGCGTTGGCTGCCGGATTTGCGATTCAAACGGCCGGCATCGTCTATCTCGGGTCACTTCCGAAGGCGGTCACGCACGTCGTGCAGGTCGACCGGCTGGGCGGTGCGCGGTACTTCGGGCCGGCCGCGACGACCGCGTACCGGCCGGGGCCGGAATCGATCAGGTACTACCTCCGGCAGTTCGTCCACCACACCCGCTCCCTGACGAGCGACGCCGAGGTGCTGAAGACCTGGTGGGTGGACGCGTACAAATTCGTCACGCCCGCCGCCAGCAGCGCGCTCACGGCCTACGTCGAGGCGAATAGCCCTTTCGCCCGGGCGCAGGAGCAGCGCGTCGCTGTCGAGTTCACCTACGTCATCCCGCTGTCGGCGGACACGTGGCAGGTCGACTGGCGCGAGGTCGTCTCGGACAAGGACGGCAACCCCGTCTCGACCGCGAACTGGCGCGCCACGTTCCGCGTCGCAATCCGGCCGCTCGATCCCGACAAGGACGAGCAGATGGACGAGAACCCGCTCGGGATCTTCATCGACGAATTCCACTGGACTCGCCTGCCTTGACTCCGTTCACCCAAACCGCGAGGACAACTCATGAAGCTCTCCGCTCTACCCGTGGCTTCGCTGCTCGTCGCCACGGCGGCCTGCGCGAGTCGGACGCCGCCGCCTCGGTACGTGAAGGCCGAGTTCGTCACCGAGACGGTCAAACCGCCGGCAGTGATCACCGTGCCAAAGCCGATCCCGCTCCCTGGCCAGCTCCGACCGCTTCCCGCGCGGGGGCGCGCGGTTCACCATTCCGTCGGGAAAGAGCCGGCCGCGGTGGTCGAGGAGGCGAACGCGAAGGCGACGTCCTCGCCCGACCCGGCCGGCTACTACAACGCCATCATGGTGTTCGACTACGCCCCGGGCGTGCTCTTTCGGATCTATACGGCGCCGCTGCGCTTCACAGCGATCCAGCTCCAGCCCGGCGAGAAGGTCCTCGGCAAGGTCGTCATCGGCGACAACATTCGGTGGGCGACTGCCCTCGGCAAGTCCCAGTCCGGCCAGGTCGAGCAGCTCATCGTCTACGTCAAGCCGACACGGCCCGATCTATCAACGACGATGACGATCAACACCGACCGGCGATCGTATTTCCTCGACCTCACGAGCTGGCCGAACTGACTTCATGGTCGCCGTTGCCTGGAGGTATCCGCAGGACGAGGTCGCTCAACTCGAGGCTGCCGCCGCGCAGGACGCCGCGACCGACAAGGCCACGACCGCGACGCTCGTCCGGCTGGACAGCGCGAACTTCGGCTATTCCGATCAAAGTGGAGAAGGGCCGGCCGGTGTGGACGCCGCTGCAGGTCTTCGATGATGGAACGCGGACATTCATCCGGTTCCCACCCGCCATGCTCAAGCGCGAGGCGCCCGCGTTCTTCGTTCTCGATTCGACGAACCAGGTCCAGATCGTCAATGTTCGCGTCAAGAACGAGTACTACATCGTCGACCGGCTGTTCGAGCGCGCAGAGCTCCGAGTCGGCCAGCAGGATCAGGAGATCGTCCGCATCTCGAGGGGTGAGTGATGTCGGCCGGCGACCTGCCTCCGATGGAGGGTGACACGGCGCAAAGCGAGCCCGTTTGCTTGGCGACCTCGCCGGCCATCGGCCGCGGTGGTGGGGAGCAGGGGCGGACGGGCGCGCACCAGGTCGAGGCCTCTCAGTTCACCCACGAGAGCAAGCTGCCGCCGCTCCGCCTGGACGACCATAAGCCGCGGCTCGCCAAGGGGCCGACGGTGATCGCGCTCGCCGGCCTCGGCTCCGCTGTGGCGCTCGCCACGGCCTTCGCCTTCTCGCCCTCGCCAGCGCCACAAAAGGCGGCGGAAGGGCGGTCGGACCAGCCCCCGGTGACCCAGGCCGTCCAGCTTCCCGATGTGATTGAGGATCCGCCAGCGGCGGCATCTCCGGACGCGGGCCTCGGGTCGGGCTCGCTCGGGTCCGTTCCACCGCGGCAACAGTGGAGAGGACTCGCATCGCGGCGGGTTCGCGGCGGCGCCGGAAGGAGGCCGTCAACAGCGGCGCGAGATGCTGCGGGAGGAGCGGGAGAAAGCGCTCAGCGCGTCACTCTACGCGAATATCGATGACCCGTTCGCGGGCGAGCAAAGGCCGCCGGTCCCGACTGCGACCTCGGGTTCGCAGCCAGCGGCCGATGGCGCCGGAGCGACGCGCGCACTAGCGAGCGCAGCCTCGGCCGACCAGAACATGCAGGGCCGAAAGAACGACTTTCTCACCCAGACGGATCGCTCGGACGGCTACTTGCCGAATCCGATGGTCCGGCCGCGCAGCCCGTACGAGGTCAAGGCCGGGACCATCATCCCGACCGTCCTGATCACCGGGATCAACAGCGACCTGCCCGGCACGATCCTCGGGCAGGTGCGCGAGAACGTGTACGACACCGTCAGCGGGAACTACCTCCTCATCCCGCAGGGGTCGAAGCTGCTCGCCAGCTACGACTCGATGGTCGCGTACGGCCAGGAGCGGGTGCTCGTCTGCTGGCACCGGCTGATCCGCCCCGATGGAACGTCGCTGTCGCTCGACTGCCAGCCGGGCGTCGACCTCGGCGGCTACGCCGGCTTCGCGGACACGGTCGACAACCACTGGTGGCGCGTGCTCACGGGCGTCGCCCTCGGGAGCGTCCTGGCCGCGGGCGTGGTCGTCCCTCAGGGAAACGTCAGCGGCTACGTCCCGACGGTCGGCCAGGGCATGGCCGCAAACGCCGCCGGCGCAATCAACCAGGCCGGCCAGCAGATCACCAGCCGCGCCCTGAACATCCAGCCGACGATCAAGGTGCGGCCCGGGTTCAGCGTTAACGTCCTGGTCACGAAGGACATGGTCATTCCCCCGTACGCCTCACAGGGAAGGACGCCATGAATCGCATTCCCAGGTCCGCGAAGCCGGGCGAGCGGTAGGGATGCATTGTCTTCATAGGGGAAAAGCCCATCCTAGCCCCGGCGATCGCCGAGGCTCGCCCTCGTCCGCAAGCGACACGGTGCAAATTCATCGAGTGCGGGGCGGGAGGACGTCGCGGCCGGGCCATCTACGGCAGTCTCACGACGCGAAACTTGCCGCCGCGCGACGGGTTGCGCCCTGCGTATCCGTCGACGACTGATCGTCGAGCCATCTTTCAAATTCAGCGGATGTTTTCATCGACCTGAACGGTTCGCCTGTAAGCACCACCGTCAAAGTGCGGTCCACGAGTTCTTCGATCGTATCGAGATCTTCGTCGGTCAGCCGGCCTGACTCTCCGGTATGGACGAGTATGCTGCGAAGTCTGTATAGGCTTTGCGCATCTCGGACGATCGTCTTATGTGCGTCTGGGGACGTGCTGATAATGTGAGCCACTCGTCGGCAGAGGCGCTCCGTGACGCCACTTCGAGCGGACGGTTTCGTTAGAAGAGATTCGAGAGCCACGACGAACATCATGAACGCCTGATCTCGTCGGTGCTGCGCGTGAGCCCGTCCCGCCCAGCTGAGTGACGTAAGCAGGCGTGTTTCAAGATCCGTCGGGTGCTGCTTTGCAAGCATCTCGTCGACTCTCTGAAATCCTATTTCCTTCGAGCGGCTAGAGCTGATGGTGATTCCGGAGACGGCCGACGTCTTGGGGCTTGAGCACCCCCAATGGCAGCGGCCGGACTCGACTGCGTAAGCCAGCCAGTGAAGATCCTGGCGCTGTCCATCGGGGGCGACAAATGCACGAAAGCGTCGCCTCATTTCGGTGAAGAAGCCTGCAAAGAAGGTAAGAATGTCGACCGTCTTGCGAATGCGCTCCAGGCCGAGGCGTCGGGCTGCATCGACGTCCGTAGCAAATACTCGAACGGTCGCAATCGGCTGCTTTTCGAAGACCGCGATCTTCTCGTCGCGGTCGCTGTTCAGGTATTCTTGGTCTGCTCTGATCTTCTTCGTCGCCCGTCGCCGGACTGGCCGAAGGGTAACCATCGGAGCGGTGAGAAGCTCGGCTGCCTTTGTGCCCTCGGCAAAGTCCACGCCGCCGAACGCAATCGGCAACATGGGGCGCTCGATGTCATGCACTGGAATTGAAAGCGTCCATTCTTCGGGCGCCTTTAACAACTGTTTACGAAGAGCGACTACTTCACGATCAAGGCGACGTTTGAATCGCTCCCGCGGTTCTCCTGGTGGTCGGTTGGGGCGAAGCGCTCGAAGAATGGTTCTCTTGAGCGAGTCCTCCACCGCTGAGTAGCTTGTCGCCCGCAGACTGGGGTTCCGTCCGTGAAGTGCGATTAGCGCTTCGAGGCATCGGCTGTAGTGCTGGGCTCTGGCACCGGTCAGTCTAAGGGCGCCCAGGCGCCGATCGAGTACGAATACGCCGCCGGGTCCAAAAGGATCACTGTCCGGCCGACCAGCACTTGCCCGTAGATTCTCGACGAGATGTCTTACGCGCTCGAGAGCTTTGTTCGTCTTATTGTCATTCCCCATACTGGTCAGTCCCGGCGGAACTTGTCAGTGTCTCCACGGAAAATGGATTTCATCACCGCGATGGCCTCGTCGATCTCGATAGGCGGAGTCCGAAGATGCACAAAGCTATGACAGTTCGGGCACAACGGACGGAGGTCGGCAATCGGATCGACAGCGTGATGTCGCCCGTCCGTCGAAAGCGGCTGAAGGTGATGGACGTGGATAAATCCCGCAGCTTCGGCTCCGTATGCCGCCGCGAAGTTGAACCCGCAGATGACACAAGTGGCGCCGTAGTATCGGATGCACGCTGCTCTCGCCACTGGATCGCGTTCATACCTATCGGCCTCGGCACGAATGCGAGCACCCTCATGGCGGTCGGTGGCCAACTCCGACTCCAGATCTCGAGTGTCTGATTCCGCCGGTGTACTGTGGCTCGGTTCCTTCGGTCGCCAATTGAGCAGGTCTTCCTGCACAACTGTCGGTCGTCGCTGCAGAACGCCTTCCGTCGTGCTGGTCTTCACCGGCCCGGAGTCGGTCGTCAACCAGTCGAAAATGGCAAACCAGTGTTCTTTGCCGAATCCGCAGCGAGCCCCAACGAGGCGTTCCGATTGCTGCCATGGACCGTATGCCTCGCCCGCCACAAAAGGATCGTGCGACGGACCCACGAGGAGTGGTCGGGGAGGGATGTAGATTACGTGGTAGCCGTCCAGCTCAAGTCTGCATGATGTCCCGACAGAATGGAGTCGCTGCGCCACTTGCATCATGGCTTCGTCCGTCGGAATGTCGATCTCTTGATAGTCGAACTCGCGACCGCGTCTCTTCGGGATTCTGACCTTCGTTGTTTCCATCGGCGAAGTCAGTCTACGCGCAGCTCACTGACCTGGTCGCCCGCCGTCGTTCGCCGGTGCCGCGAGAGCCTTTAGGGCGCGGCCTGTTCCACGACTTCGATCCCGATGAACAGGAGCAGGTTGTTGGTCTGATCGTTCACCTGGACATTGTACTTGTGCCGGGCAGCTAGCGCAGCGGTGAGGTCGTCCGAATTTATGACTGCGACACCGATTGCATCGTCGAACACCAGATCCGAGTCCCAGACCGAGACGGTGATCCGTACGTCGCTGTCGATCGGAACGCTCGTGTATTGGAATCCGCCGTGGGGCCAGATCGGATTATATGTATTGGGAACCGGGCTAGCGCTTGTCGCGAGCCCCGAGTAGAGAGGCCCCGTTACCCCGAAAGCCGAAGCCTGAACCGTCCCGTACGGATCGGGTGAGTCAAAAACGGCGAGGGCAGGAGTGGCCAGGACCGCGAGGACGGCAGCGGCGGGATTCACTCCAACGAGAGCCTTTGATACATCGGCTATGATGCTCTGGTCCACGGTTCCGGGGCCGTCCCAGGGAGTCCCGTTGGCATCCGCGGCCGGCGCAATGATTGCGTCCACGATCTGTACGGCTACCAATCGACCAGAGTAGCCGCCCGTTCCGCCGTCCGCGAGCGGCGCGCCACCATCGGAACCGTGGATACCTCCGCCGATCGAGCCAGCAATGCCTTGTCCGGCACCGCCGGTCGTTCCAAAGCCGCCGGACCCGGAAGTGCCCCTGAGACCGGAGCTGCCGCCCAGACCTCGGATACCGCCCGTACCGATCTCGGCCCCGGCACCGGTGGCGCCTCCAGCGCCAGCCGCTCCTCCGGCAGCGCACGTGCACTCGCCGTAGCGGTAGCCGTCCAAGGAACATACCTGGGCGCCCGAGCGGCCGTTCGTACAGGTACACGCGACCGAGGCACCGGCGGCGCAGACAGGGCTGACAGCAGTGCCTCCGCCGCCACAACCGCCCGCGAGCGCATAGATCAGGACGACGCCGAAGAGCCAGTTGCGAGGGAGTGTGATCACTTTAGCCGCCACGGGTCGCCTCCTTGAGCATCCACCGGATCCCCCCCATTCGATGCGCCGTACCGTCGGGATACTGTGGAATCGCGGGGAACGTGCCCTCATGCGCCAGCGTACGATCCATGCGGTCGCCACGCATGGCATGCTTCCGGTGATGGCGAATGGAAAGGCCCCGGAAGAGGTTCTGCGCCAGCTGTTTGACAAGGCGCTGGACGTCTTCAAGGGCCCATTCGGATCATTGCGTAACTTTCTTGAGATGGTCGCACTTCCTAACTGCGTCGACTACTTTCAGGAGGCGGAAACCGAGTCGAGGGACGCCATTAGGCGAGAACAGACACGTCATCTTTTCAACGCGACCGTGTCGCTCGACAGCGCCGTCGACTACATGTTCTCGGAACAGACGCAGGCGTCTTCAGTCACGGCGTTGATTGCAAGCATGCCATCGGAGATCGGCGAACTTCGAGAGATCGCGAACGCATTGAAACACTGCGTTCGGGGCCGGAATGACAGGGCAGGCCAGTTCCAGCCGGACCCGTCGAAGACTGCGGCGAAAGCTGTTGTCCGACCGAAGTTCAACGTCACAGTGAAACTCACCAACCAAGACGGACCGCCGGGCGTCAAGGTGGACGTCTCGGCGGAGCTGCTTGCGGTCGCAAACAAATCCCTGGCAGCGGCGTTCGCATTTTGGTGTCGCTACGTGCGGTAGGGGTCGTTGAAGGTCGGGTCAGCGTGACGCGCTGAGCGTGTGAAGAAGGTGAGCCTCCCGGTGGCGCAGCTCGAGCGGGTATGCACGGCGCACGACCTCGTGGAGACGTTCCAAAAGCCGATGTGCTCGGAGCGCCAGGCAGCCGTTCACGACATCGGGCGCTTCGAACCGAGATCTCGGCTTCGTCCGGATCTGCTCGAACGGCGCGGCATCGACCATGGTCTCGTTCGACCATTTCACGAGATCTGCAGCAAAGGCGCCTCCGCGCTCTTCGAGTTCCGGAGCCGCCTTCTCGAAGATCACCGCCCACGCCTCGAGCCTGCTCAAGAGGTCCGCATCAAGGTTGCTGTGCATCTGATCACCTCGTATTGATGATCCGCCTCAGCCCCGAACCTGTAAAGACGGTGGGGCGTGCTCGACCGGCCGGTAAGCCGCAACAGCGAGCGCGGCCGCCCGAATGATCTCGCACGCCCCGTGACCGAAGCGATGATCATCGAAGACTCGCGCGAAATGCGGCGCCCCAGCGGCGTCGGAAACGACGCTCCCCCTCCGACACTCTCCCCGCCCGCTATTGCGGCCGATCCCGACCTGCCGCGGGTGCTCACCCCCGAAGAGCTCGCCAAGCTGCTCCGGGTCCGGCGCCGCTCCGTCTACGAAGCCATCTCCCGTGGCGACATTCCGGGCGTCCGGCGCATCGGCCGGAAGGTGCGGATCGATCGGGACAGTGTGCTAGCGTGGATGGCTGACGGCCATGGTCGCGCCCCGCGTTCTAGCAGGAGATGACATGAGCGTGAGGCGACGCACGTACCGCGACCGCAAGACGGGCGCGGTGACGGCGCGCTGGGTGGTCGACATCGACCTCCAGCATCCAGACGGGCGGCGAGAGAGGATCCGCAAGACCTCTCCCGTCCATTCATTCCGAGGCGCGGAGCAGTACGAACGAGATCTGCGCGCCTCGTTGCTTGCGGGAACCTACGGCAAGAAGGAGGTACCCACCTTTCAAGAATTCGTGTCCGAGCGCTGGCTCTCCACCTATCCGAAGTCGGTCGGCAATCGCCCCACCTCGATCCGGGAGAAGGAGATCCATGTCCGGATCCACCTCCTGCCGGTTCTGGGACGGCTCCGGCTCGACAAGATCAGCGGCGAGGTGGTCGCCCGGCTGTTCGCGCGTCTTCGCACCAAGCTGCCGGACAAGAAGGCTTTGGCGGAAAAGACGATCAAGAACGTCCGGGCGACGCTGAGGCGGATTCTCGCCTCGGCCAAGGAGTGGGGCGAGATCCCGGCCATTCCGGATCTGCCGCGCGTGAAGGTCCCCGAGTCCTCGTGGGACTTCTTCACGTGGGAGGAAACGGAGCGGCTCCTCGCGGCCTGCCGCGACGAAGAGGAGCGGGCGCTCCTCATGTTCGCGGTCCACACCGGCGCCCGGGCGGGGGAGCAGCTGGCGCTCTCGTGGGGCGACATCGACTGGCACAACCACCTGGTGGTGTTCCGTCGATCCTCGACCCGCGGCATCGTCGGACCGACCAAGAGCGGACGGGAGCGGAAGGTGCCGCTCACGGGCAAGCTCGAGGCGGCGCTGCGGAGGATCAAGCACCTCCGGAGCGATCGCGTGTTCTGCAACCCGGACGGATCCGTCCTGACGCTCGATCAGCTCCACGAGCGCTTTTGGATGGTCAGCCGGAGGGCAGGGCTGCGGCGGCTGCGGTGGCACGATCTGCGGCACTCGTTCGGCTCGCAGGCGGCGATGGCGGGCGTCCCCATCATCCAGGTCCAGCAGTGGATGGGGCACTCCACGATCGCCATGACGATGCGGTACGCGCACCTGTCGCCCGGGGCGGGCGCGGACTGGATCCGGATGCTCGAAGGGCCGGCGAATTCACGGCACTCTGACGGCACTTCACCGATCGCGGATCAGAAAGTACCTGCAACTTCGGTTAGTTAAGTAGCGACCCCAGCGGGATTCGAACCCGCGTTCATGCCTTGAAAGGGCATTGTCCTGGGCCGGGCTAGACGATGGGGTCGGGTGGCCGGAAGGAGGGCGAGAGTGTGTATGGAAGGGGTGGGGGAGTGCAAGCGGGACGGAGGGAAAAAACGCGGTTGCCTGGGGCGGCGGGGTGGTTATACTGAACACAGGTGCAGGTAATCGGTCATGGGACGGAACCTCTCGCTGCTCACTCACTTGCCCCGGGTCGAGGCGGACGGGGTCACGCATCGGCGTGACTGCGAGTGTGTGCGGTGCGACGCCGGGTTCCGGCCGTCCGAGCATGAGCGGGCGGCGGCGCAGCGGCGGTGGGACGACCGCAAAGCGCGGGAGGCGGCGGCGCGGGCGCTGGCCCGTCGGGAAGAGCGGGCGCGGGTTCGGGCGCTGGCGACGGGGATGCAAGTGACGGCGGAAGTTCAGGCGGCGGACGCGCACGTGCGGGAGCTTCGGGAGGCCAAGGCCCGGGTCGACGCGGACCGGCGGCTGGCGCTCTTCCAATCGCTGCGCGCGCGCGGGTTGTCCATCCCGGCGGCCCTCGACGAGGTCGAGCGCCGGGAGCGCGCCGGTGCGCCGCTGACGCCGCAAGCGCGGGAGTCGCAGATTCGGCAGCGTCGATAAAGCAGGGCCGTTCCGTGCCCGCGCCGGGATCGCGCCGGGCAGTCGCCATGGGTCAGGGGTCTTGGAGGTCAGGGGTATTGGACGTCACGGGTTTCGGACGCAGTCCTGCGTCGAGGGGATTTCCGCAGAGAGGTCGACGACCTCGAAGTCGCCGACGCCGATCGACTTGAACGACTGGGCGGTGATGCCGAGCGATGACCACTTGGCCGCCGTGCTGCGATCGTCGGCGAAGGTCAGGGCGATGTTGCCGCCGTCGGAGAGCAGCATTCCGTAAGTCTTGAGGGCGTGCAGGATCACGCGCTGGCCGGGATTGTACGGCGTCTCGTCGAAGCTCGCCTTCAGGCGAAAGCGAACGCCGTACGGAGGGGCGTCAGGGTTGCGGCTGGACGGTCCACCCGCGTGGCCCGCCGGGTGAACGTAGACGCCGCCCTTCATCCGCGCGTTCGGCAGGATGAACCGAAGCGCGTGGTTGATCTGGCCGGCCGCGACCTCGTCGGCGGTGGGCAGGAGACCCGCGATTGGGAATCCGCCGGCGTCGGCGGAGGTGCATTGCTCGCCCCGCAGGCCGGGCGGATAGGCCTTCCTCAGGTCCCAGACGATCGCGACCAGCGCCGCCACGCCCGTGCTCGTCTGGGTTGCGTTGTAGAGCTCATACAGTTTCTTCTGGCTGCGATCGGCGACCAACACATGACAGTCGCCCTCGGCGACGTCGCACCTGTATGTCGAGCTTCCCTCCATGTTCCCGTTGGTGGGCAACGGCATTTGCAATGGAACGGGCTCGCAGTCCGGGCCGCCGAAGCAGTAGCTGGCGCTGGCGGGGCCCGTGACGATCTGCCGGGGCGTCGTCGCATTCGCCACCAACAAAGGCAGCGAAAAATCGATCTGCAGGCGATTTCCGTGGCCCCAGCCGCCCAGCGATTTCAGCGCGGCGATGATCGCGTCAGACCGGGCGTCTTTCGCCAGAGCGGAGACGTTCTTCGTCCAGGGCTCAGGTTGTTCGAAGAGGCCGCCCATGGACGAGGTCCGGCCGGCGCGGGCTGGCTGCCGGCCGCTCGCTCCCGTACCGGCCGCTGCAACCGCGAGCACCGCCAACCAGATTGTGCGCGTCATTGAGGTCCTCCGCGGCGGCCGTCCCAACCAGCGCGCCGGTTTCCAATTCCCCCGATCGGGATACCATGTTTCATGGCCATCTCTACGCGGCGGTTGGCTCTTCTGCGCAAGGGGAGGTTCCTGGGGACCTGCGTCTGCGTCTGCGTCTGCGTCGCGGCGGCGCTTTTCGCCGCACGCGCGCAGGCGGCTGACTACAGCGTCGGCCCGGCCGGCAGCGACGCGGCCAGCGGGCAGGCGGGGGCGCCGTGGCTGACGATCCAGCGGGCGTGGAAGACGGTGAAGGGCGGCGACACAGTTACCGTCGACGACGGCACGTACGCCGGCCTCGCCTGTGACAGCGTCTCGGGGACGGCGGCCGCCCGCATCGTCTTCCGGTCGCGGAACAAGTGGGGCGCCAAGATCACCTCTGCCACCAGCGGGTCGGCGCAGGACTTCGTCCAGTTCTCGTCGTGCAGCTACATCACCTTCGACGGCTTCGAAGTCTCGGGCGCACCACGATCGGGCATCGCGATTTTGGGCAACACGGACGACGGCAGCGACGCGCGCGGTGTCATCATCCAGAACTGCTACTCCCACAACAACGGGGGAACCACCGTCGCCGGGCGGCACGACGGCATCTTCTCCGGATTCGCGCTGGACCTGACGATCGAGGACAACAAGATCGACACCACGGGCGAGCACGGCATCTACGTGTCCAACGCGGCCGACAACCCGGCCATCCTGCGGAACGACGTCTCGAACGCCGGCAGCAACTGCATTCAGATCAACGCGGACCTCAGCACCGGCGGCGACGGCCTCATTTCGAACTGGCGCATCGAGGGGAACACGGTCCGCACTTGCAAAGGGTCGGCCGGAATCAACCTCGACGGCGCCGTTCATGGCATCGCCGTCAACAACGTCGTGTACGGCGCCTCGAACGGTGGCTTCACGCTGTTCAGGGGTGACGGGGCCCAGGCGTCGCACGACAATCTCATCGTCAACAACACGGTGTTCAACCCGAACGGTGCGCGGTCGGCCATTCAGGTGGCTGACGGCGCGAACAACAACGTCGTTTTCAACAACATCTTCATCTCGAAGGCGGCGGCGTTCGAGGTGCAGACTGTCACCGGCTTGATGCACGACTACAACATCGTCTCGGGTTTCGACGGCGGTTCGGCAGTCGCGCACGAGTCGACGGTGACGGTGGCGAACGCGGCGGCGCTGTTCGCCGGCGCCAGCACGGGCAACCTGCAGCTTGCCGCGGGCAGCGCGGCCGTGGACAAGGGCGTCGCCAGCTACGGCGGCGGCACAGCGCCCGCGGCGGACGTGCTCGGCGCGGCACGCCCAGCCGGCGCTGCCTATGACATGGGGGCGTACGAGTCCGGCTCGACGACGCCCGCCACCGGTACCGGGGGCACCGCGGTGACCGGCGGTCGCGGCGGAGCCGCGGGTCGCGCCGGCTCCGGCGGCAGCGTCGGCTCCGGCGGCAGCGTCGGCTCCGGCGGCAGCCTTGGCTCGGGGGGAACGGGCGCGGCCAGCGCTGGCGGCGCGGCCGGCCCGGGCGAGCAGACCGGCGGCAGTGGCTGCAGTTGCAGCTCGGCCGGTGCCGCGAAACCAGCGGGCGTCGCCCTGCAGCTCCTCGGGGCGGCGCTCGCGCTGCTGGTGCTGAACCTGCCTCGGCGCCGCCGTTCGGCCGCAGGGCGCGCTTGAAGGCCGACGGCATGGGCGGTGGCGACCTTCCATTCATGATTGGCTGGCGTTGGGGTATGCGCACCTTCTGCAGCGCCGTCGCTGTGCTGCTGCTGGGCGGCGCCACCGAAGGCCGCGCCCAAGTGAACCCGCGCGACGAGCGGGTGCTGTCGTTCCGGGCCGACCTGACCGTGAACGGTGATGCCTCGCTGCTGGTCGTCGAGACGATCCTGGTCCACGCCGCTGGCGGCGCGATCGATCACGGCATCTACCGCGACCTTCCCACCCGGCGCCGCGCTTTCCACTTCTTCGAACAGACGTTCCCGTTCGAGATCGTCGACGTCCGACGCGACGGCCAGCCAGAGCGCTACACGATCATGGCGGACACGACGGGCATCCGCGTTCGGATCGGGGATCCCTCGCGCCGGCTCGGCGTGGGGGACTTCGCCTACACGCTCACGTATCGAACCGCGCGTCAGCTTCGGTTCGCTGAAGACCGCGACGAGCTCTACTGGAACGTCACCGGCAACCGGTGGGAGCTTCCCATTCAAGAAGCCTCCGCAGTCATTCACCTGCCGCCCGGGGCCGCGGCGCCCGTGGGCCCGCTGGAGGCATTCACGGGACCTTCCGGCTCGACGGCACGCGACGCCCGCGTCGAAGAGACGGCCGCCTCGCCGGTGTTCACGACGACGCGGCCGCTGCGCCGGCACGAGGGAATGACGATCCGCCTCGGCTGGGCGAAGGGGCTGGTGACTGCACCCAGCGGCGCCCGTGCGCGTGCCGCTTTCTTGCGGGACAACGGCGTGCTCTTCGACGCGGCGGCCCTGCTGACCTGTCTGTTCGCGTACCTCGTCGTGTCATGGCGGCGGGTGGGACGCGATCCGCGCCCCGGTCCGCCGGTGGTCACCTCCCAGCCCCCCGACGCGCTCTCGCCGGCCGCGCTTCGTTACGTGATCCAAATGAGCGCCGACGACACCGCGTTCGCCGCGGCGCTGATCAGTCTGGCCGGCAAGGGGCACCTCAGCATCGCCGTCGACCCCAGCGGCGGCTACACGGTCGCGCGACAGAGCCGGCGCGTCAGCAACCTTCCGCCCGAAGAGCAGGCCTTGTCCGACGCGCTCTTCGCGCGCAACGACGTCGTGCGCCTGGGAAGCGCCGCGGCCAGTCCCGTCGCGGCGGCGCAGGCCGCGCTGTCGAAGGCGCTGGGCGCCGCGTGCGGCGAGCGCTACTTCACCATCAACCGGCGCACCATGCGCGCCGGGCTGCTGTTCTCGCTGGTCGTTCTGGCGGTCCTCGCTCTGTCCGCCCCAGGTGAAGCGCGCGCGCCCAGCGCGTTCCTGATCGTCTGGCTGTCGGTCTGGTCGTTCGCGGTCTACGCGCTTGGAAAGGCCGTCGTCCAAGCCTGGCGGCGCGCGGCGCAGAGCCGGTATCCTGCTGGCCTGGTTGGGCGCGCCATGCTCGGCACCCTGCTGGTGGCGCCGTTCGCGGGCGTAGAGCTCGTTGCGCTGGTGGGGTACACGGCGCTCACGTCGGGCTTGGGTGCGCTGCTGCTCACCGCGACTTTGGCCACCGACGCTGCTCTGATTGTTCTCCTGCCGCGGCACACGGTGCTGGGACGCCGCGTGCTCGACGGCGCGGCCGGCTACCAGGCATTCCTGGAACGCACCCCGACCGGCGGCCGCGCGGCGGAAACAGCGCCCGGCAGCCTGTTCGCGTACGCGGTCGCGCTGGGCGCCGTTGATCGGCTCGCGGGTGGACTGACGACGCCGATGGCCTCGAACCCGTTGTGGTGGCCCCTGTCGCACGATCCTTCCGGCGGGTCCCTTTCGCCCGGCGCCTTCGCGGACGCCTTCACCTCGGCTGTCTCGTCGGCCTCATCCTCGTCCGGCGGCGGCTCGTCCGGCGGCGGAGGGGGCGGGGGTGGCGGCGGCGGGTGGTGACCACACCCGAACCCGCCATGGGCCCGTTCAATTACAGGTACTTACGCCTACTGCTTGTGGGCCCAGCAGGGTTCGAACCTGCGGCCAACGGATTAAAAGTCCGCAGCTCTACCAGCTGAGCTATGGGCCCGGGTGCCGTTCTTCCACCGCCGGGATGCCGGGTGGGCGAACGACGGTGGCACCATGCCACAAACTCGAAAAGCTGCGCCAGTCTAAGTTGTTCGGATGGACGCGGGAGCGACGACCGGCATGAGCGGGGGCAGCTCGGAGTCATCCTCCGGGGATGCCGAGTGGGGGGCGATCTCGATGCCGTGCGCCGCGGCGAACCGAATCAGGCTGGCGGTCGTGCGCACGCCCAGCTTGCGGTTGATGTTGGTCCGGTGCGTATCGACGGTCTTGATGCTGATGAACAGCTTGCTCGCGATCTCCTTGCTGCCACGGCCGGCGACGACCAGCCGGAAGATCTCGCGCTCGCGCCGCGACAGCCGGTTCAGGCCGCCCGCATTCTCGACGGGTGTGTCCGGGCGCAATCGGGCCGAGATGACCGGCGAGATGTAGGTCCCGCCTTGAGCGACCGTCGTGATCGCTGCCAGCAGGTCGGCGGTCGGCTGTTCTTTCAGCAGATAGCCGGCCACGCCGGCCGACAGCGCCTCCGACGCAGAGAATTCGTCGCGAAAGGCGGTCATGATCAACACGCGCGTCTTCAACCGCAGTCGCCGGACGGCGCGGACCAGCTCGATGGCGTTGCCGTCCTCCAGCGACAGGTCGGCCAGCAACAGATCCGCCGAGCAATGCTCGAGCAGCGCCAGCGTTTCGCGCACGCTGGCCGCAACTCCGACGACCTGCAAGTCCGGTTTTTCGGCGAGCAGGCTCGCCAGCGCGTCACGGACGATGGGGTGGTCGTCGACAATCAGTATGCGGGTCATCGGCGCCCAATTTTATACGCTGCCTGGGGATGTAAAGAGCAATCCCTCAACAACGATGCTCCAGAGCGCGGCTGAGCTACACTTTCAGAAAACCCCTGAGGGTCTCGGATGAGGGAAGCTATGCCTTGGGCGGCGTCCAAGCGGTCTCGGCCATGTCCCCTTCCGCAAACCCAAAATAGACCTCCATCTGCTTGCGCATGAACGCCTGGGCGTCCTTGCTGGTCAGGTCCAGACGGTAGGTGTTCACGAATTTGACGGAGTCCTGCAGCCACATCTTCCAGGCGTCCATCGACACCTCGTTGTAGATGCGCTCGCCCAGCTCGCCGGCGACCGGCTTGAAGGGGAGACCAGGAAGGTCTTTTTTCAACTTTCGGCAGTGAACGATGCGCGCCATGGGGTGTGGGCTCCGACAGGGGGCTGAAAGGACCCCTATACCGCAACGTCGGCGCCCGTCAAGGATCACCCGCCCCGGGCGATGTCATCCACCAAACGACGTAAAGCCGGAATGTCGAGCGGCTTTTCGACGCGCCGGTTCGGGATTTCGTCGAAGAAGCTCCGAACGGAAGGGCTGAACACCCCGCCGCTCATGAACACGACCCGATCGGCGATGTCGGGTCGAACGCGCGCCAGCTCTTGATGGAATTGCATGCCGTTCATCTCGGGCATCATGACGTCGCACAGGATCACATCGAACTTGGCGCCGCCCAGCAGGCGTTCCAGCCCGTCGTGGCCGCGATCGACCACCGTCACCCGGTGGGGGGCGAGCAGCCGGGGGAGCACGCGCCGCAGCGCGGGCTCGTCTTCGATCACCAGGATGCTGGCGATCCGGGGGTCGGGGGCCGGTGGTTGCTGCACCGCCGGCAGCTCGCTGGTCGTCCCGGTGCGCGCGCGACGCAGGGTGACAGAGACGCTGGTCCCTTCGCCCGGCTGACTTCGGACGTCGATGCTGCCGCCCAGGTCGTTCAAGATCCGGTGGCAGATCGCCAGGCCCAGCCCGGTACCGACGCCGGCCGGCTTGGTGGTGAAGAACACGTCGAAGATCCGCGGCAGGGCCTCTGGCGCGATCCCCACCCCGGTGTCCGCGACCTGGACCAGGACATTCCCGTTGGCCCGGGAGGTCGTCAGCGTGATGGCGTGATCGCGGCCGGGCTCGTCCGGGATGGCCTGCGCCGCGTTCACCAGGAGGTTGACGAAGACCTGCCCCAGTCGGGCAGCGTGCCCCTCGACGAGGGGGACGTCCCCGAACCGCCGGACCAACCGGGCGCGACCCCGAAACGTGCTTTGGGCCATGCGCGCGGCCGACTCGAGCACCGCGTGGATGTCGACCGCCTCCCGCTTGGCCTCGTCAGGGTGCGAAAACAGCCGGAGGTCACGCGTGATCAGCAGGACCCGCTGGGCTGCCTCGGCGGCGTCGCCAGCGGCTTCGTGGAACAGATCCGCCGCCTCGCGGGCGGCGGGCGTCAGCGCCTCGGGGGCGCCGGCCAGCGCGCCGACGATCACCTCGAACTGGCGCTGCAGCACCTCGAGGTTGCCGGACATGATCGACAGCGGATTGTTGATCTCGTGGACGATGCCGGCCGCCAGCGTCCCGACGGAAGCCATCCGCTCCGAGATCAGAAGCTGCTCTTTCATCTTCCGGCGCTCGCTGCGAATCGCGGCTTCGCGCAGCTCGCGCTCGATGGCGGCGACCAGGCGACCGAGGTGTCCCTTCAGCAGGAAGTCGTGCACGCCAGCGCGCATGGCATCCACGGCCACTTCTTCTCCGACGGTCCCCGAGACGATCAGAAAGGGGATGTCGGACCCGCTCTCCCGAATGACGCGGAAGGCGTCGGGGCCGCTGAAGGCCGGCAGTGAGTAATCCGACAGGACCACGTCCCAGGGCTGCTCCGCCAGGGCGCGCCGCAGGTCGGCGGCGGTCTCGACACGCAGAAGGACGGTGTTGTACCCGCCACGCTGCAGCGCCAGCCGGATCAGCTCGCCGTCGTCGGGATCGTCCTCGACCAACAGGACGCGAAGGGTCTTGGCCGGCCCGCCCGCCACGACACGTGGACCCCCGGCGGGGGCCCAATCGGCAGCCGAGCCGTTCATGTCAAGCGCGCGCATTGAAGGACGGGGAGGCTGCCGTTGGTCTGCATGTGAGTTTCGAAACCGCGTCTAGATCGCCCAGCCGAGTTTCGAAACCGTGATTCGCGGCCGGCGATCAATCGTTGAAATGTTCGCTTGTTGACCCACAGATTCGCGCGTGCCAATAATGCGTAAATTCCGCATAGCGCGCGAAGCAAGCCTATGCATCGTTGCCGTTCGTCGCAAGGTTACGCAAGTTCATTGTTGAACTCATTGCCGGTCCCTTTGTTGAGGACCACCAGATGCCGAATGCCCCCCATGCAAGTGGGGCAGCGATGAGCACACGGCGCGCCAAAGTCCTGGTCGTCGACGACATTGCCTCCAACCTGCTGGCCCTGGAAGCGGTCCTGGCGCCGCTGGACTGCCAGCTGGTGCCCGCGCAGTCGGGGCGCGCGGCGTTGGATCACGTCCGTGAACACGAATTTGTCGCCGCATTGCTGGATGTTCAAATGCCGCAGATGGACGGCTACGAGCTGGCCCGTCAGCTGCGCGATGAAGTCGGGTTGCGGGACCTGCCCATCCTCTTCGTCACCGCGATGGACGGGAGCAAAGAAGCGGTGCATCGGGCCTATGAAGTCGGTGCGTTCGACTTCTTGTACAAGCCGCTCGACCCCCTGGTGGTGCGTCGTAAGTTGCAGTTCTTCCTGGACCTGTATTCCAGCCGACGCCTGCTAGAGGCCGAGGTCGAGGCTCACCGGCAGACGCTGGCAGAGGTCGAGGCGTTCAATTACTCGGTGTCGCACGACTTGCGCGGTCCGCTGCGCCCGATGGACGGCTTCTGCGAGGTGTTGCTGGAAGATTACGGCGACTGTTTGGACGAGCGGGCGCA
Source organism: uncultured Pseudomonadota bacterium (assembly GCA_963737345.1). Lineage (GTDB taxonomy): Bacteria > Myxococcota_A > Polyangia > Fen-1088 > Fen-1088 > JADGRB01. The sequence continues at coordinate 88,873 of CAVTSM010000009.1, forward strand.
AGACTACTTGCGACGAATCCGTGGCGCTGCCCAGCGAATGGGCCAGTTGATCGACGATCTCTTGGAGCTGTCGCGCATCGGGCGCTTGGAGCTGTCGCGGCAGATCGTTGACCTTTCGGCGCTGGCGACCGCCGTGGGGCGCCAGCTGCGCGACGAGGAGGACCGACCCGTCGAGTTGGTCTGCCCGTCGGACGTGTCGGCCAAGGGCGACGCGCGGTTGCTGCGAATCGTGCTCGAGAACCTGCTGCGCAACGCCTGGAAGTTCACGCGCGGGCAAGCGCAGCCCCGCATTCAGTTCGGCCAGGTCGCGCGTGACGGGGCGCTCGCCTACTTCATCAGCGACAACGGTGTCGGCTTCGACTCGACGTACTCCCGCAAGCTGTTCCAGCCATTCCAGCGCTTGCATGGCTCGGAGTTTCCCGGCACGGGGATTGGTTTGGCCATCGTTCACCGGATCATCCGGCGGCACCAGGGACGCATCTGGGCCGAATCGACAGTCGGCCAGGGCGCCACGTTCTACTTCACGCTGGCCGCCTCCTGACCGCTCGAGGTTTCCGGTTGCTCAGTGGGCAGCCGGGACGCCGCCGGGCCGGGCGCGCTGGGTGAGGAATAGCAGGGGCACCATCAGCGCGGTCGCGATGGCCAGCGCCTTCAGTGCGTCCAGAAAGGCCAGCGTCGACGCTTGCCGCTGCACCTGAAAATAGATCAGCGCCATCGCCTTCTTGGTCGCTTCGACACTCGACGTGCCGGCACGTTCGAACCTGCTGGCCAGTCCGGCGATCTGGGACGCGAAGGTCGGGTCGTAGTTGCTGGTGCGCCCGACCAGGATGCTCTGGTGGAACTGCTGCCGGCGCGCGATCAGCGTGGTCACGAAGGCGATGCCGATGTCGCCGCCCATGTTCCGCGAAAGGTTCACGATCCCCGAGACGGCGTTGTTCTTCTCGGGCGGAACGCCGGCGTAGACCAGGGTGTTGATGGGGATGAACAGGAACGGCAGACTGATGGACTGGATGATGCGCAGCTGGACGGCGGTCCGGAAATCGATCCCGTCGTAAAGGTGGCTCGTCATGTAGAAGAGCGCCCCCGACAGCATCACGAAGCCGAAGCCGATCAGGAAGCGCGCGTCGACCCGTGACACCAGCACGCCGACGAACGGCAGCAGCATGATGACGACGAACCCGCCTGGCGACAGGGCCATCCCGGATTGCTGCGCCGTATAGCCCATCAGCACCTGTAGGTACTGGGGCAGCAGCACGGTCGACCCGAAGAGGGCCATGCCCAGCGTCAGCATCATGACGTTGGCGGCCGCGAAGGTGCGACTCTTGAACAGGCGGACGTCGACGACCGGGTGTTCCTGCTTGCGCTCCCACAAGACGAACGAGACCAGCGCGACCGCCGCGATCACGGCCGCGGCGGTGATGAACGGGGAGGCGAACCACTCGTCTTCTTGCCCCTTGTCGAGCACCATCTCCAGCGCGCCCAGCCCAACGGCAATCAAGCCCAGGCCGACGTAGTCGATGCGACCGCTCTTCTCCTTGGCGGCCACGACGTGCGGCGGGTCGCTGACCAGGCGCGACGTCAGCGTCAGGGAGATCAGACCGACGGGCACGTTGATGAAGAAGATCCACCGCCAGTTGAAATGGTCGGTGATGAAGCCGCCCAGCGTCGGGCCGATGGCGGGCGCCAGCACGACGGCCATCCCGTAGACGGCGAACGCCATGCCGCGCTTGGCGGGCGGGAACGTGTCGGCCAGGATGGCCTGCTCGCTGGGGCCAAGGCCGCCGCCGCCCAGCCCCTGCAGCACGCGGAAGAAGATCAGCCACCCCAGCGACGGCGCGATCCCGCACAGGAAAGAGCTGCACGTGAACAGCACGACGCACGTCATGTAGAAGCGCTTGCGCCCGACCTTGGACGCGATCCAGCCGCTGATCGGCAAGACGACGGCGTTCGACACGAGGTACGAGGTCAGGACCCAGGTCCCTTCGTCCTGGCTGACCGACAGGTTGCCGGCGATGTGCGGCAGCGAGACGTTCGCGATGCTGGTGTCCAGCACCTCCATGAAGGTGGCCATCGTGACCACCAGCGCGATGGCCCACGGGTTGTGACCGTTGGTCCAGCCCGTGGCGAAGTAGGCCGGGCGCTGCGGGGCAGCGGCCGCCGAGCCGGTGGCGCTCACCGGACCTTCACCTTCGGTTCCACGGACATGCCGGGCCGCAGCCGGTCCAGCCCGGCCTGCCCCGGGTCCAGCCGGATGCGCACCGGGATGCGCTGAACGACCTTCACGTAGTTGCCGGAGGCGTTTTCGGGCGGCAGCACGCTGAGCCGCGACCCGGTGGCGCCGCCCACGCTCTCGATCTTGCCCGAAAACGTCCTGTCCAGCGCGTCGACGTGCACGTCGGTGGGCATGCCGGGGCGCATGTGCTCGATCTGCGTCTCGCGGAAGTTGGCCGTGACCCACAGATTGTCCGTCTGGGCGACGGCGACCAGCTGCTGGCCGGGCGCGACATGGTCGCCGACGTTGACGGCCTTCTTGGCGACGACGCCGGGCACAGGCGCGCGCACCTTCGCGTAGCTCAAATTCAACTCCGCTTGCGACAGCTGGGCGCGCGCCAGCTCGAGGTTGGCCTGGCGGAACAGGACGGACGCCTTGCGCGTCTCGACCTGCCGGGGCGCGTTCTTGCGCACCTCCAGGAGGCGGCTCTTGGTCGCCCCCAGTTGCGCCTCTTGCTGGGCGACGCGCTGCTTGGCTGCGGCCAGCGCTTGCTTCGTGGCCTGGGCCTCCGCTTCGGCGGTCTCGGCGGCGGTGATGCGCCGATCGAAGTCCGCGCGCGGGACGGCCTGGGCCTTCCACAGCTCTTCACCGCGCTTGCGCTCGATCTGGGCCAATCGCGCGGTCCCCTCAGCCGAGGCCATGCGCGCGGTCAGCTGCTCGACGTCGCGCTGCGCGGCGGTGAGCCCGGCGGTCGCCGACATCAGCTCCGACGAGGCGCCCGCCACCGCGGCGGTGTTCGAGGTCTCGGTGATCGAGACGTTCGGATCCTCGGCCTGGAGCTGCGCCTCGGCCTGCGCCACCGAGGCGCGGGCCTGCGCGACGGCCACGTTCAGATCGGTGGGGTCGATCTCCAGCAGCGGATCGCCCGCCTTCACCGTCTGGTTCTCGAGGACGTAGACGTTGGTGACGGTCCCGGGGACGCGCGGGCCGAGGTTGCTGATGTTGCCGTCGATCTGCGCGTCGTCGGTCTCCTCGAAGTGGCGCGCGTAGAGCCAGTAGCCGCCGATCGCGATGGCCAGGACGCCCAGCGCCAGGAAGACGATGGGGCGGCGGCTCTTCTTCTTCACGGGCGGGTCCTCTGAGGAGGCGGCGGCACCCCGGTCGACGGCCGGCACCTTTGCTGCCCCCGCCTGGCCGTTGGTGTCCGCGCTGACTGCCTCGCCGGATGAGCTCATCACCGAGGGTCTAATTTGCGGGAGTCGGCCGCGCAAGCGGGAATCATTGGTTGTAGGTTCTCGCTATGGACGCCCCGCCGCCATCGGCGCCCCCCTGGTGGCTGCCGGGACCGACGGCGCAGACGGTCTGGGCGCGCCTGGCCCGCTCGCGCCGCCTGGTCCGGTTCACGCGCGAGGTGCTCCCCACGCCCGACGACGACGACCTGATGCTGGACCATGTCGATGGCCGCGCCGGGATACCGCGCGTCTTGCTGCTGCATGGCCTGGAAGGGAGCTCCTACTCGCTGCACACGCAGGGATTGGCGGCGCTGGTGGCGGCGACCGGCTGGAGCTGCACGGTCCTCAATTTCCGTTCATGCGCGCGCGATCCGAGCGACATCAAGCGTCGGCTTGCCAACCGGCGCCCGCGGCTGTATCACTCGGGCGACACCGACGATCTGGACCTGGTCGCGCGGACGCTGGTGCGGCGCGACCCGGTGGCGCCTCTTTACGCGGTGGGGTTCTCGCTGGGCGGCAACGTCCTTCTCAAGTACCTGGGCGAGCAGGGCGCCCGCGGCCCGATCCGGGCGGCGGCCACGTTGTCGGTCCCGTACGACCTGGCGGCGGCGTCGCGCTACCTCGAGCGGCCGGCCGCGCGTCTGTACGCGTACCACTTCTTGCGGCGACTCAAGCCGAAGGCGCTGGACCTGGTGGCGCGCTTCCCGCGCGAGACCGCGCACCTGGACGTGGCGCGCATCCGGGCGGCGCGCACCTTCTTCGAATTCGATCGCTGCGTGACCGCGCCGCTGCACGGCTTCGCCAGCGCCGAGGACTACTACCAGCGCGCCAGCGCGATCCGGTACCTGCCGCAAGTGGCCACCCCCACGCTGTGTATCAGCGCCGAAGACGATCCGTTCTTTCCGCGTGACGGCGTGGCGCGCGCGCGGCAGACGGCGTCGTCCGCCGTTCGATTTCAGGTCACCGCCTGGGGCGGACACACCGGCTTCGTCGGCGGGCGCTGGCCCTGGCGCCCGCATTACTGGGCGGAAGAGATGGCGATCTCCTGGCTGGCACGGGCGGCGTAGCGCGTTCGTTCAACAGCGCTGGCGCGCGCGCCAAGCGTGGCAATAGTTGCTGGCGGCGTTCGAACATGCGATCAGTCCACAGGCGATGAGCGACGGCACCTCGCCGGGCATTTCGGTTTGGATCTGGCTGCTGCGTGCCATTTGCGTGGTGAACGTCGCCGCGTGGGGGTGGACCGCCTGGCGATTGCGCGCGGAGGCGTCGCGGTTGCCCGACGGCGTCGCGCGCCACCGGCGGCAGCTGTTGTGGCTGTCGGCGCTGTTCGTGTTCGGCTGCGCCTTCCGGTCGATCCTGCCGCGCGCCGACGTGCAGCGGATCGCGCTTTTTAGCGGTTGGTGGTCCTGCGTGATGATTGGCCGCTCGGTTGCGACGATCGCCGAGCTGGCTTTCATGGCGCAATGGGCGCTGGTGCTCCGCGCCGGCAGCGGCGATCAGCGCGATTTCGGCTGGTGGGTCGGTCGGGTCCTGGTTCCGGTGATCGCCGTCGCCGAGCTCTGTTCTTGGTATGCGGTGCTGACGACCAACTACATGGGCAACGTTTGTGAACAATCGATCTGGACGCTGTCGTCCGCGCTGGTCGTCATGGGCCTGATCAAACACCGGGCCGGCGCCTGGCGGCCGTTCGGTGAAATGGTGGCGGCCTTCATCGTCCCGTACATCGTGTTCATGGCCGTCACCGACGTTCCCATGTACTTTCGCCGGTGGCGGGCCGACGAGGTGAGCGGCCGCACGTACCTGTCACTGGCTGACGGCGTGCGCGACGCTTCATTTCGGGTGGTGGTCACGCGGCGCTGGGACCTGTGGCACGACGAGGTCGCCTGGATGACCCTGTACTTCAGCAGCGGCGTCTGGATCAGCGTCTGGCTGGTGCGGGGCAGCCCCACGGCAGTCGCGGCAATGTCACGCGAACAGCAGAAAAGTCACTCAAAGTTCGCTTCGTGAAGCCGACATCTGTCGGCTAATGGGCGCACAGTCCGTTGAGGCTGTTTGACCCGCTCTTTTCGAGCGAAGGAGAACTCATGAAGGGCTTTTTCGACGCGCTGGCCGAGCAACGCTGGGATGACCATCGCTTCTATCACCACAGCCGCATCAACCAGACGCTGCACCTCATCAGCGCGTGCAGCTTCCTGGTCACGTACGTGCTGCTGTTCACGCACCCGGTGGCGGCGGTGTTGTTCGGGTGGACGTTCGCCATGTGCATCCGTCAGGTCGGCCATTTCTTTTTCGAACCCAAGGGGTACGACGAGGCGAACCAGGCCACCCACGAGTACAAGGAACGGGTCAAGGTCGGCTACAACCTGCGCCGCAAGGTCATCCTGCACGCGGCGTGGGGACTGACGCCCCTGGCGCTGTACCTGTCGCCGACGCTGTTCGGTGCCTTCCACCAGCCGTGGACGGACCTGTCGACCTACCTGCAGCACCTGGCGCGTCTGTGGATCATCCTGGCCGGCGTCGCGCTCTTGGGCCGCACGATCCAGCTGTTCTTCATTCGCGACGTCAAGACGGGGATGGTGTGGTTCACGAAGATCCTCACGGACCCGTTCCACGACATCCTGCTGTACCACAAGGCGCCGCTCTATCTCATGCGCGGCGAACTGATCGAAAACTCCAAGCACGCCTGAGCATCTCCCTCAGGATCCGGCGCTTGATGGCTTTGTTCGTCAGCGCCGGATTCGACCACCAGAACCCATCGGCCTTCATCGCGCGCGCGGCGGCCAGGAACTTGTCGGCGACGGCGTCGAAGTCGGCGTCGGTGTAGTTGAGGCTGAAGATGAAACGCCCGGTGCCGACCCAGCTCAGAGCCAGACCTTGGGCCCGCAAATAGAATTGCAACATCCAGTTGTAGCGGTTCGGCTGTGTGTAAAGGACGGTCCAGACCGTCGACAGGTTGGCGACCTTGACAGGGATCTGCTCGGCGTGGAGCCGCGCGTTGAGGCGCTGGGCGCGCGCGTCCCAGGTCCGATCCAGCTGCTGGTAGCGCTGGCGCACGGCGGGTGTGTCGAGGCGCTGCAGGAACTCGTTCATCGCCGCCATGACGTAGGGGTGCGCGTTGAACGTGCCGCGCGCAAAGCAGATGTCGGCGGGGCGGTCGTCGCGGAAGCGCTTCATCAGATCCTTGCGCCCGCACAAAACGCCGATGGGCAGCCCGCCGCCCAGCGTCTTGCCGTAAGTCACCAGGTCCGCGCTGACGCCGAAGTATTCTTGCGCGCCGCCGGGCGCCAACCTGAACCCGACGAACACCTCGTCGAAGATGAGCGGGATGCCGCGTTCGGTGCACACCGCGCGGAGCTTGTGCAACCAGGCCGTGTAGGCGGCGCGGTCGTAGCCTGCGTCGCGATCGCTGGCCAGCAGCGTCGAGTCGCTGGGCGCGGCCCCGTTCGGGTGCAGGGCCTGGAGCGGGTTCACCAGCACGCAGGCGATGTCCTTTCGCCGGCGCAGGACGCGCAGGGAGTCGTCGTCCATGTCCTTCAAGGTGTACGTGTCGCGGGCGGGGGTTGGGTTGCCCACGCCGGGCTGCACGTCGCCCCACCAGCCGTGGTAGGCGCCGCAGAACCGCACCAGGTGGGAGCGGCGGGTGTGGTAGCGGGCCAGGCGCACGGCCTGCATCACCGCCTCGGTTCCGGACATGTGAAACGACACCTCGTCCAGCCCGGAGACCGCCCGCAGCCGCCGAACGTTGTCGGCCACGATCGGGTGGTACGACCCCAGCACCGGGCCCAGCGCCCGCGCGCGCTCGAAGGCGCGGTCCAGGCATTCCTTGTAGAAGTCGTGGCCGAACACGTTGACGCCGTAAGAGCCGCCGAGGTCGTGCGCGACGTTGCCGTCGAGGTCGGTCAGCGTGACGCCCGACGACGCGGCGACGAACGAGCCGGCGCCCAGGTTCTTCTTTACGTGGCGGCTGAATTGAAAGGGCACCCGATAGGCGCCCGTGAACTGCAGGTCCGAAAGGCTGTCCTCGACGTCGCCGGTCAGCGCGCGGGTCTTCGCGAACCGCGTGGCGAACGTGTCGGCCAGCCGCTGGAAGCCGGCCCGGCGCAGGGCGGCGACGTCGTCCGGCGCGCCGTCGCAACCAAAGAAGCGCGACTCGTCGTATTCGTAAAACGGCACCAGCGTGGCGGCCATGCGCGACAGGCGCGCGTGTCCGCGCAACGAGGGGTGCTTGGCCTTCGACAGCTGCAGCCGAGTCGACGCCCTCTTCAGTGACGCCCCAACTCCCACCGCCCCCAATGCGTAAAGGACCAATGTCATCCAGCTCTACCTTTCTCAATTACCTGCTGACGAACGCGCTGATTCCGCGGCGGTTGGCCACCCGGCTGGTCGGCCGCGTCAGCAAGGTGCGCCAGCCGTTGGTGCGTGATCTGTCGATTGGCCTGTGGCGCCTGTTCGCCGACCCAAATCTCGACGAGGCGGCGAAGTCGTCGTTCGACAGTCTGCACGACTGCTTCATCCGCCAGCTCAAGCCGGGCGCGCGGGCGGTGGATCCCGATCCGGGTGTCCTGACCAGCCCGTGCGACGCCATCGTGAACGCCTGCGGCACCGTCCAGGGCACGCAGCTGATTCAGGCCAAGGGGATCACCTACACCCTGGACGAGCTGCTGGACGATCCGACGCTGGTCGAGCGTTATCGCGACGGCCGCTACGTCACGTTGCGGCTGACGTCCAGCATGTACCACCGGTTTCACGCCCCGTACGACCTGCGGGTCACGCACGTCAACTACATCTCGGGCGACACGCTCAATACCAACCCGAGCACGGTCACCCGCGTGGACAAGCTCTATTGCAAGAACGAACGGGCCGTCATTCAGACCGTGACGGGCGCCGGTGGTCACGTCGTCACCCTGGTGCCGGTGGCGTCGATCCTGGTGGCGAGCATTCGTCTGCACTTCCTGGACGTGCCGCTGCACCTGGCGTACGACGGGCCGCGCGCGATCGCTTGCGACGCGTCTTTCCGCAAGGGCGACGAGATGGGTTGGTTCGAGCTGGGGTCGACCATCATCCTGTTCGCGCCGGCTGGGTTCAGCCTGTGCGAGGGCATCACGGGAGCGTCGGTGATCCGGATGGGGCAGCCGCTCTTGAAGTTGCCCGACAAGTAGCCTCGAACGTCCAACCGTGGCGCGCGTCAGGCGACCGCCTCTTCCGCCTGCGGTGGGTGCGCCGGCGCGGCGAAGGGAAGCTCCGCTCGCATGGGCACCAGGTGGGCGCGGAACAGCTCGTGCCCGGCGCGCAGCGTCCGGCCGATGATGCTGGCCCGGGCCTTGTCGGGCGAGCAGGTGATCGCGCGCCGGCAGGCCGCGCCCAGATCGTCGTCGATGGCGCCGTTGACGCCGTCGTGAATCAGGTCCACCGGCCCCGGGGCGGGCACGGAGGCCACCGGCAGGCCCGAGGCGAGCGCCTCGAGAATCACGTTGCCGAACGTCTCGGTGCGCGACGGAAACACGAAGCAGTCCGCCGCGGCGAAGTGCGCCGAGAGGTCGGCACCGAAGCGATAGCCGCGCCAGAGGACGCCGGGGTACGCGCGCTGAAGCTCCTCGCGCGAAGGTCCGTCGCCGACCACGACCTTGGTGCCGGGCAACGACAACTTCAGAAAGTCGTCGAGGCTCTTTTCGACGGCGACGCGGCCCACGTACAGCCAAATGGGACCGGGCAGCCCGTCGTAAACGTCGCGGCGCCGAAAAGACGGGCTGAACGTCTCGGCGTCGACGCCGCGCGGCCAGTGCACCAACCGCCGGCCCACGCGCCGTCCGGCCAACTCTTGCAGCAGGGATTGCGAGCTGACCAGCGTGTGCTCGGCGCGTCCGTGGAACCAGCGAACCAGGTCGTATCCCCATTCGAGGGGCAGGGGAACCCGCGCGCTGACGTATTCGGGATAGCGGGTGTGAAAGCTGGTCGTGAAGCGCAGCTTCTTGAGCCGCAGCCAGGCGACGGTCGAGAACCCCAGCGGCCCCTCGGTCGCGACGTGGATCGCGTGCGGCTGGAATTCGCGAATGCGCCCGATCGCGCGCCAGGGATCGCAGGCCACCCGAATTTCCGGGTAGGACGGCAGGGGCAGGGTGAAATGGCTGTCCGGCGCCACCACCATCACCTCGACGCCTTCCAGCTCCAGGTGCTTCGTGAGGCGCACCAAGGTGTTGACGACGCCGTTCGTCTGCGGCTTCCAGGCGTCGGTGACCAGAGCCAGTCGTTGGATCCACGGTGAGAACGCCATCGTGGCTTTCTCTGTTACGCCGTTTCGTTGCGGGTCTCTCCAACGACATGACGACGAGATGGTGACGATTGCGTCAAAAGCGAGCGGACCGGACACGTACGTGACGGCCGCGTCGCGAACCGCTGCCGCGTGTGACAACCGAGCCGCGAGGTCAACGCCTGGTCAGCGTCTCGGCAATCAAGCCCAGCAGGGGACCGACGCAATAGCCGACACCGATGAGCGCCTCGAAGTTGCCGCCGGCGTCCACTGCCGCCGCGCCGACGGCCATCACGTAATAGAGCGATGCGTAGTAGATGACGCCCATGCCGGCGCCGTAGGCGAAGAGGCCCGCCATGACAAGCGGCAGCGTCTGCGCCTGCAGGACCAAGGCCAGGCCACCCACCAGACTGGCGGCGCCGGCAGCCAACGTCGTCCAGCGCCCGTGCCAAAAGTGCGTGCGCCACATGGTCGCCAGCGCCAAGAAGCGGGTGCCCATCCAGGCGGCGGCGACGAGGCTGGCAGTCCCACCAGCACCGACGCCGGCCAGGCGGTGCGGAAGGATCGGTGCCAGCGTGGCCGAGACGACGTAGCTGAAAGGAAGCAGCCACGACGCGACGGCCAGCAGCGCCCGGTAGTTGGCGCCGACGGCCTGTGCGCGCGCCTCAGCGTCGTGCGGCGCGGGGTGAGCGGGCAGGCGCCACATCGCCAGCCAGGCGGCGCCGCTGGCCGCCGCCGAGAGCGCGAAGCTGGATGCCGGGTGACGAGCCAAGAGCGGCAGCACCAGCAGCGGCACGGCCGTGGCCGGCGTCCAGGTCAGGTTGAACTGCCCGATCGCGGAACGCATCTCGGCACCATGGCGACCGGCGGTCAGGTAGCTCTCGACGACCGGAAAGGTGGTCGCGGAGGCGGCCGAGCCGATGAGCGCGGCGACCCACAGCGCCGCGGCCGCGCCCGGCACGATCAAGGGCACCAGCGCCGCGCCTGTCCAGATCAGCAGCGCCGCCGAAAGCACCTGCCGGGGCGCGCGGCCGCGTGCCAGCCGGCCGGCTCCGCGTGCGGCGACCGCGTAAATGGCGCCCATGACCGCGGCCAGCGCCAGGTTGGCCGGGGCGCTGAAGTGGTAGACGCCGGCACTGACGAAGAACAGCCCGGCCCAGAAGGTGCCGCTGCTGACCGACCCCAGCATGGTTACCGTCAAGACGGCCGACATCGGCGCGCGGTTCGGTGGTCCGCCGTGAGGGGCGTCGGTCATCGTTGTCTGCGTTCCCGACTCGGGCCAGGATGACAGGCCCTTTACCAAGAAACGACGGAGGCGTCATGAAGATCGGAATCATCGGTTCGGGAGTGGTCGGCCAAACCCTGGGAAAGAGGTGGCTGGAGCTGGGACACGAAGTCGCGATCGGCACCCGCGATCCCGCCAAGATCGATGAAGAGAAGATGATGGCGACCTCGTTGCGGCAATGGCGCGCCCAGACGGGCGGCCGGGGCCAGATCGTCACCTTCCAGGAGGCGGCGAGTTTCGGGGACGCGCTGGTGAACGCCACGGGCGGCACCGTGTCGATCGAAGCTTTGCGACTGGCCGGCGCCGACAAGGTGGGTGGCAAGGTCCTGATGGAGATTGCCAACGAGCTGGATCACAGCCGCGGCATGCCGCCCCGCTCCTTGGCCAGCGACGAGCGCTGTCTGGCCGAGAAAATTCAGGACGCCTTCCCGAACCTCAAGGTCGTGAAGACGCTGAACACGGTGAGCGCCACGATGATGGTCAACCCCAAGGGCCTGGCCGGCGGTGACCACACCGCGTTCATGAGCGGCAACGACGCTGCTGCCAAACAGCAGGTCGCCGAGCTGCTGAAGGCCATGGGCTGGACGGACATTCTGGACCTGGGCGACATCTCGACGGCGCGCGGCCCGGAGATGTACATGGCGTTGTGGCTGCGCCTTTGGGGCACAACCCGCACAGCCAACGTCAACGTCAAGGTGCAGCGCTGACCGACTGACGTGTCGAAGCGCGAGTCAGGACCTCGGAACGGGCGACGTGACGGCGGGCGCGGCGGACGGGGGCGGTTGCGCAGGCGGGACTACAGAGCGCATCAGCGCTGCCAGCAACCGGCGATCGGTGAGCATGGCCCGCATGACATCGTTGTAAGCCCCGTCGAGGGCGACCTTCGCATTGTCGCCGCCATAGATTCCGATGTCGCGATTTTCACCCTGCCCCTCGAAGTGACCCATGAAGAGGGGCGCCCCCTCGACGCCGTCTTCGAGCTTGAAAGCTGTGACGTCGAGCACCACCTCGGCGACCGCGTCGCCGGTGAAGAACCCTGGCTTGAAGTCGTTGAAATATCGACGCACGTCGACGTTTAGGAGGACGCCGCCCGTCCCCAGGGTGAACCCGCGCCGGCGCATCTCCCATTCCAGGGTGGCGCGCACGAAGTTGGCAACGTTTGTCGACGAGACGATAGGTGCCATCTCGACGCCGTAGCCATTCTTCTTCACCCCGACACGCGTAGGGTCCCTTCGCAGGTCATTCACGCGCACCTGGACGGCCACGTGATCGGCGCCGGCAATCCGAAAAATGGGTGGCGGCGCCGTGTAGTTCAGAACGATCGTGTCGGTGGTGAGCGCGCAGCCGGCCAGCGTTGCACATGTCAGCGCGCCCAGCAGAATCGAGAATCGAGCACTTGGCGACGTCACCAGCTGAGGATCGGGAGTGGGGCGCCGAGAGTCAAGTTAGCCCCGCTCGGCCTCGCCAGCGATCTGCGCGGCCCACTGGACGTTCAAGAGCCAGTTGTGGCGGACAGCACGGTACGTTTCCGCGGAAACGCGTCCCCGGCGCCAGTCGGCCCGTCTCCCGCCCCGAACGTTCGGCGTCGAACCTGCGGACGGGTCGGTCGGGTTCTTGACATCGACCATTAAGTCGGCGACGCCACGATATTGACGTTCGGGCTATTGGCAGGCCGGGAACTGTTTGCCGCCGTCCTGGTTTTGGCCCATCGATCCGCTCGTCAGTGTGACCTGAATCATGCGGTTGGCGACGTCCGTGAGCGTGAGCTGTGAACCAGAGCCGAGGTTCGCGTTGAAGTGCCAGCTGCCGTAAGAGGTCCGCGACGCGTTGCCGCCTGGTCCGCTGACCGACTGGAGCGCCAGGACCGTGTTCGCGATGAAAACCTCGTTCTGGTTACCCGGCTTGATTCGAATAGCGACGTTGCCGCTGACGGGACAAGGGACGACCTTCCAGCTCGTTCCCTTGGGATTGCCGTTTCCGAAATGCAGCGCATTGAAGGCGTCGACGCTGAGATCCAGCTCGCCGGTTGGATTTTGTGCACACACCGGATTCGAGTTCTCAGGGCACTCGTCGATGATTGTGGCGATGATCATGTTACCGCCATTGCTGATCTGGATGCAGCTTCCGCAGCTGCCGTTGGTATTGAAATCGCTGCTGCTCTTGCCGGGGATCGCCGCGAAGTAGGTGTTCTTCGCCGGTGCCGTATTGGCGATGTTCATGACCGTGTCGATGCTGCCACCGCTCTCTGAGCCGAGGTAGCCGCAGGCGGTCAGGTACATGTGAGAGCTGCTGTCCATGCCCGTTCCCATGCCGAAGTTGTAGTGCGTGAACTCGCCGTTGCCGCTGGCGGAGGGCTTCAGAGTGCCGCAGCTGGTCGCCGTGGCGCCGCCGGTGGCGCTGGAACCGCCGGTGCCGCCGCTGCCGGAGGAATTTCCGTTACCGGTGTTGCCGGCACGTCCGCCGCTGCCGGTGGTCCCACCCGAGGCGCTCCCGCCCACCGCACCGGTGCCCCCGGTCGACGCGCCGCCGCCGGTTCCAGTCCCGTCGGATCCGCCCGAGGCGATGATGCCGCCGGTTCCCTGGCCCGTTCCGCCGGCGCCGGTCGGGTTGGCGCCGCCTGTGCCCTTGCTGCCGCCGCTGGCCGGGGGCGTGCCCGCCAGGTGGACGCATTGGCGGAGCTCGACGGCGCAGGTCAGGCCGGAATTGCAACCGCCGCTGGAGCTGCAGGCACAAAACTCTTCGCCGGGGCTTCCCTTGCAAGTCTGGGAGCCGGGCTGCTGGTCGCCGCCCGTGCTGCTGCAGCCGAGCCAGGCTACAGGCAGAAGCAGCATCACAAAAATAAAACTCAAGGAACTCCCTCGACGTGCATAAGTCAGCATGAGTGGCCGCAGTCTCGCAGAGACAATTCGAGCGGGCAATTGTCAGAAGCTGTCGTTTTCGTCGGTGAAAACGGAAATCCGACGCCTTTGCGCGTCGGGCGCGCTGCGGTACGTTGGGGCCATGAAGGACCCCCTGGTTCGCTTCGGCGTCGCGGTCGAGGCCAGCCTGCTGCACGATCTGGATGCCGTCGCGGCCAAGCGCGGGTGCACCCGCTCGGAGTTGCTGCGGGACATCGGGCGCGCCGAGGTCGGTCGAGCCAAGGTCGCTTCCGGTGTACCGGCGGTGGGGGCGCTTACGATCGTTTACGACCACCACGTCCGCGATCTGAGCGAGCGCTTGACGGACCTCCAGCATGAGCTGGGCGACGATGTCCGGGCCGCGCTGCACGTGCACCTCTCGCACGACCTGTGCCTGGAGGTGGTGGTGTTGCGCGGCCGATCGGAGCAGCTGGCGGCGATCGCCGATCGGATCCTGGCTTTGCGCGGGGTGAAGCAGGGCGGCATCCAGTTGATTCCCGAAGGGCCCGACGCCGCTCGCGCGCACGCCACCGGCGACCAGCACGCGCATCCACACCGGCACCCGCATCCGTCCCCGCGCAAGATGAAGAACCGGTAGCACGATTTTATACGAACGTGCTATGAGGGGGCACCTTCGCTGATGATCGTGCCACCGGGATCTTCGTGTGCGGCTGCCTGTGAGATGGATTGGTATTGGGGTGGCTCTGGTGTGCCCCCGACCGGCCGCGGCTGATTCGGCCCCGCTGCCCGCCGACGCCCCCGTGTTCCAGATGCCGGAGGTGGTCGTTCACGACCTGCCCGCCGCCGCGGAAGTCCCAGCGGCGGTGAGCGCGTCGCAGGGGACGGTCGCCGGCGACGACGTGCAGGACCTGCCGATCCGGCGACCGGGCGAGCTGCTGGAATCCGTGCCCGGCATGGTCGTCACGCAGCATTCGGGCGACGGCAAGGCGAACCAGTACTTCCTGCGCGGATTCAATCTGGATCACGGCACGGACTTCGCCTTCTCCGTCGACGGCGTCCCGGTCAACCTGCCGACGCACGCGCACGGACAGGGCTACGCGGACCTCAACTTCCTGATCCCGGAGCTGGTCGCGGGCATCGATTTCAAGAAGGGCCCCTTCTATCCGGAGGTCGGCGATTTTTCGGGCGCCGGCGCCGCCGACATCCGGCTGGTCGACCGCCTGCCCGAAGGGATCTTCACGCTGCAGGCCGGACAGTTTGGCTACGCGCGGGCGTTGCTGGCCGATTCACCGCCCGTCGGCCCGGGGCGGCTGCTCTACGCCTTCGAATACGGCCACACGAACGGCCCCTGGCAGCGCGCCGAACACGCGAATCGCGTCGACGGTCTGTTGCGTTACCGCTGGCAGCGCGGGGACGACGCGTTCACCGCGACGGCGATGGCCTACGCAGTCCCCAACTGGTGGTCGACCGACCAGGTTCCCGAGCGCGCGCGGCAGGCGGGCCTGCCGCGTTTCGGCGCGATCGACGGCAGCGACGGCGGACAGACGGCGCGGATTGGGGTGTCGGCCGACTGGACCAGGCAGAGCGAGACGGCCACCACCCGCGTGACGATGTACGGTTTCGCGTGCCGCCTGAACCTGTTCTCGAACTTCACCTATTTCCTGGACGACCCCGTCAACGGCGATCAGTTTCAGCAGATCGACCGGCGGCTGGTGTCAGGCCTGAACGCGGCTCGGCGCTGGACCGGGATCTGGTGGGGGCGGCGGGTGGAAAACACCGCGGGCATCCAACTGCGCAATGACGACATTCCCACCTCCGGACTGGCCCACACGGCGCAAAGGCGCGTTCTAGAGGTCCGGATCGACGACGACATCCAACAGACAGCCGGCGGCGCGTACGTGAGCAACCAGGTCCGATGGACGCCCTGGTTGCGCAGCCACGTCGGCCTGCGGGGCGACCTTCTGGCCGTCGAAGTCACCAGCGACACGCCCGCAAATTCGGGGCGCGCCAGCGCCGGCATCGTGAGCCCGAAGGCCGGTCTGGTGATCGGCCCTTGGCGGGGCACCGAGCTCTACCTGGACGCGGGCGCTGGCTTTCACAGCAACGATGCGCGCGGTGCGACGATCACCGCCGATCCGATCACCCTGGCGCCCCAGGCGCGCGTGCCGCTGCTGGCGCGCACGAAGGGGGCGGAGGTCGGCCTGCACACGGCGGCCTGGGCGGGCCTGACGATGACGCTTTCGTTCTGGGTGCTGCAATCCAGCTCGGAGCTGACGTTCCAGGGCGACACGGGCGACACGTCACCGCGCGGCCCGACCCGCAAGATCGGCGTCGAGGGCGCGGGCGTCTACCGCCCGACCTCGTGGCTGGCGCTGAGCGCGGACGCGGCTCTGACGCGTGCCCGCTATCTGGCCGACCAGGTCGGCGCCGACGGCCAGCCGGGACGCTTCATCGCGAACTCGATCCCGTTCGTCTTTTCGGCGGCGGCCATCGTCGAGACTGAGGCCGGTTTCTTCGGAGGCGCCCGTGTCCGCCATTTCGGCGCGCAGCCGCTGGTCGAAGGCGGGGCCGTTCGCCAGCCCGCCTCGACGATCGTGAACGCGCTGGCTGGATATCGCCACCGGCGTTGGGAGGCCGCCCTCGAGGCGCTGAACCTGCTGGACGCGCAGGCCGACGACATCGCGTACTTCTACGCCTCGCGGCTGACCGGCGAGCCGGCGGGCGGGGTGAACGACGTGCACCTGCATCCGGCTGAACCGCTGCAGGTTCGGGGCAGTCTGACGGCGCACTTTTGAAAATGGGATCGCGCGCGACATGAGATTGCTGCTGGGAGTCACAATCGCGGCGGCCTTCCACGGCCTGGCGTTCGGCGTCGGCCTGGCGTTGCTGCCCCGGCCGGCGATGCCGGCACCCGTGCCTGCGCAGGTCGACGTGGACGTCGTGGTGCCGCCTTCGGAGCCGGCCGATCGACCGTCGCCACCCACCCCACCCGCGACGGCGGCAGGCGGGTCGTCGCAGCTGCGGTCGCGGCGTCCCCGCGCGCTGGCGTTCTTCACGGCCCCGCCAGAGTCGGGCCCTTTGGTCACGGCCCCGCCAGAGTCGGGCGCTTTGGTCACGGCCCCGCCAGAGTCGGGCCCTTTGGTCACGGCCGCGGCCGCGCATTCCGGCGACGACCCGATGGCCCGCTTGCGCTCCGCCGTTCCGGCGCCGCGGTCCGACGTCACGCCCGCGCAGCCGCAGTACAAGAGCAACCCGCCCCCGGCGTACCCGATCGCCAGCCACCGCCGACACGAAGAGGGGACCGTGTTGCTGAAGGTCGCCGTCAGCGCCGACGGTCTGCCCACCGCCGTCAGCCTGGAACGAAGCTGCGGCCACCAATTGTTGGACGACGCGGCGCTGGAGACGGTGCGGCGCTGGACGTTCGCACCGGCGCGGGCGGATGGTGTCGCTTTCGCCAGTGTGGTCCTGATTCCCGTGCGTTTCGCGACCGCGCAAGCCGACCGCTGACACCTTGCGAGGCGCGCCGCCGGCCAGCCGGCCACCGACCGGATGAGAATCCAGTTGATTTTGAGAATGGATTTCATTATCTGTTGTGCCACCCTTCCCATGCTGCGAAAGGAATTCCCGATGTGGTCGTCTCTGAGTTCTGCGATCGGCGGTTCACTGCGGCCCTTGCTCCTCGGGCTGTCCGCGTTTTGCGCCGCTTCTTTGGCGGCGCCCGCGGCACGTGCCAACCCGCGCCCGCTGCCCTTCACGTACATCCACGAGACCCTTCCCCGCGGTGAGGCGGAGGTCGAGCTCTACACGGACCTCACCCCCCAGCGGCTGCTGAACGCCGACGGCCAGGCCGGCTGGCACCTGGCCAGCCAGTTTCAGGTCGAGATCGAATACGGCATCACCGACCGGCTGGAGCTGGGCCTCTACCTGACGCTGCAGCCCGTCGACCTGGACTTTCCCGGCGCGCCGGACCTGGGCGAGGGAAACGGCGTCAAACAGCGGTTGCGGTACCGCTTCGCCGACACGGGCGCCTGGCCGGTGGACGTCGCGATTTACGGCGAGCTCACGGAAAACCAGCGCGAGATCGAGCTCGAAGCAAAGTTGATCCTGCAGCGTCGCGTGGGTCCGTTCCGAATCGCGGCCAACCTGTGGGCCGAGCGCGAGTACACCTTCAGCGGAGAGGCCGCCTGGGTGCTCAACCCGACGGCCGGCGTAGTTTTCGAAAAGTGGTTCAACATTCAGCCGGGCGTCGAGTACTGGATGCGCGGCGAGCTGGAAGACGGCAAGTTCGCCGTGGGTCCTGCCCACTACCTGGGCCCGACGGCCATCCTGCAGTTCGGCAAAATCTGGTGGTCGACCGGAGCCTACGTGCAGGTCAACCACGTGCACACGCCGACCCCCGTCGCCGGCGTCGAGGCCACGCCGTTCGGTCCGGTCTGGGTCCGAACCATCGTCGGGATCAGCTACTGACGGGCGCGCCGCCGGCTTCGCTCAAGGCGGGCGCTTCATGAGCCCGATCTCGGGCGTGTCGTAAAGCGTGATCCAGCCGGCCGCCTGAGCGCGCGCCACCTGATCGCGGTCCGGGGGAATCGGCTCGATGTGCGTGTACAGGATGTAATCCGCGCCCTGCCACCCGACGGCCAGATTCCAGCACTCGATGCGGTTGGAGACGTGCGATAGCTCGCGGTCGCTGGCGGCCAGCACGGCGTCGCGCGGCACCAGCCGCATGGCGGCTTCCAGCGCCGCCAGCCGCCGTCGCTCTTGCGGCGTCGGTGGGCTGAAGTCGAGGAATCCGTAGCTCGAGTGGAAGGTCTTGCGTGGCGGGAAGGCCCCCCACGCCGCGGTCGCCAGCACCGTCGCCAGCCCCAACGTCGCGGCCCCGGCCCGCGCCTTGACGCGCGCCCCATCGGGCTGGCGTCGCAGCTCGGCCAGCGCCAGTGCCGCAGCCGGGAACACGTACGGCACGAAATCGCAGCCGTACTGGTAGCCGATGTCCAGCGTCGGTCCGTACTCGGTCGTCAGCAGCGTCAAAACGGCGCCCGGAACCATCGAGGCCGCCAGCCACCAGCGGCGCAGCGGCAGGAAGGCCAGCGGCGCCAGGATCTGCAGCGTATAGCGCAACTTGTCGGGGGTCATCAGCGTGCGCAGCGTGTAGAGCGGATTGGTCGCCATCGTCTTGACGACCCCCAAGAAGCTGGATTCGCCCGCCGGAAAGAGCTGCTTATAGATCTCCGCGAACCCCCAGGGTCCGACCGCCGGCATGATCACGAAGCGCATCAGGACGAAATAGATCCCGGAGGCGAGCGCGATGGCTGCCCCCTGGCGGACGCGCACGCCCGCCAGCACCAGCGTGAGCCCCAGGATGGCCGTCCCCATCGAGACGTCCTCGCGGCAGCCGATGGCCAGCAGCCAGAAGAACCAGAAGAGGCGCATCCGGCGGCTGTCGAAGGCGTCGATCGCCGCCAGCAGGAACGCGGCGGCCACGGGTTGGAAATGGAAGTCGAACAGCTGGGCCCCGTGCAGCGGCGGGTAAAGGACGTAACAGCCGACGACCAGCAGCGCCCAGGCCGGCGGAAGGCGCCGGGCCGCGAATCGATACAGCGGGATGGCCGCGCCGCCCAGCAACAGACATTGCAAGACCAGCAGCGTGCTGGCCGCCGGGTGCAGGGCATAAAACGGCAGCAGCGCGAAGACGGTGAACTCGGCGTGGTTGCGCAGCTCGCTCCAGTTTCCCGCGCGGATGAGCGGCGTGCAGCGGAACGGCCGCCCGTGAAGGGCGTTGTAGAACTGGTTGTCGAGCTGACCCAGATCCCAGTTGAAGGTGTTGAACTTGGCGTGGTTGCGCAGGGTCAGGAAAATGAAGTAAGCGGCGAACGCGCAAGCCAGGCCGATCGCGATCAGCCAGGGACCGCGCGCCCCCATCTTTTCCCGCAGGCGGCCCATCAGCGCCGCCGCGCGGCCGGGCGGGAGCAGCTCCTGCTGGGCCCGCGCCGCGACGTGCAGGCGAAAGAGCGGTTCGGCCGCCACGACCACGGTTCCCAGCAGCACCGCCAGGGTCAGCGTTTCGTTCCAGGGATCCAGCGCGAACAGGCCGGGCACCGTCGCGGCCAGCGCCAGCGGGGCCAAGAGGCGCGCCCGTCGCGCCATCGCCCCCGTCGGATCCGCCGCCGTCGCGCGCGCGCGGCGGGCGGTCCACAGCGCGAAGATGGCGCCCGCCACGGCGCCCGCCGCCAACGTGGCGAGCAGCAGCCAGCGGCCGCGCGACGACAGGGCGTTGGCGGCCACGAACCGCCGCAGGTCGATGACCGTCAGCTGGGCGATGGCCAGCGCCACAGAAGCGCCGCACACGACCAGCCCGGCGGTCGAGCGCACGCGCGCACCGATTCGACTCTGTTCATCAGCCGACAGGGGACGCAACACCGCCCCGGTTATCGCACGACTCGAGGGTTGTATCCTTGGTGTCGAGCGACGAACAAGGAGAGCGGACATGCAGGTTGGAATGATCGGTCTCGGACGGATGGGGGCGAACATGGTGCGGCGCTGGATGCGCGGCGGGCACAGCTGTGTGGTGCACGACGTCGTGCCAGCGGCCGTCGACGCGCTGGCCGCCGAGGGCGCCGTGCCAGGCGTGTCCTTGGACGAATTCCTGGCGCGATTGACGACGCCGCGGGTCGTTTGGTTGATGGTTCCCGCCGGCGTGGTGGACGCGACCCTGGCCCAGCTGGCGCCGCGCCTCTCGGAAGGCGACGTGATCGTCGACGGGGGCAACTCGTTTTATCGCGACGACATCGATCGCGCCCAGCGCCTGGCCCCACGCCTGCACTACGTCGACTGCGGCACCAGCGGCGGCGTCTGGGGGCTCGAACGCGGCTATTGCCTGATGATCGGCGGCGAGACCGACGTGGTGCAGCGGCTGGATCCGCTGTTCGCGACGCTGGCGCCGGGGCCGGGCACGGTTGCGCCGACGCCCGAGCGCGCAGGGCGAGCCAACACCGCCGAGCGCGGCTACCTGCACTGCGGGGGCAGTGGTGCCGGGCACTTCGTCAAGATGGTGCACAACGGCGTGGAGTACGGCCTGATGGCCGCGTATGCCGAGGGGCTGAACATCCTGCGACACGCCGGCGTGGGTCGACAGACCACCACTCCCGACGCGGAGACCGCGCCGTTACGGGCGCCCGAGTACTACCAGTTCGATTTCCCGCTGGCCGATATCGCGGAGGTCTGGCGGCGGGGCAGCGTGATCGCGTCCTGGTTGCTGGACCTCACGGCCGGCGAGCTGGCGCGCGACCCCCAACTCGCGAAGTTCTCCGGCCGGGTGTCGGACTCCGGCGAGGGGCGCTGGACGCTGGACGCCGCGATCGACGAAGGCGTGCCCGCTCATGTGCTGGCGGCGGCGCTGTTCGAACGGTTCAGCTCGCGAGGGGAGGCCGGCTTTCAAGATCGCGTCCTGTCCGCCATGCGCCATGCGTTCGGGGGCCACGCGGAAAAAAACAGGTCTGGCTAGCGCGGCGCTGGGCTACCAGGCGATCCGAAAGCCGCTCAAGTAGCCGTCGGCCGTTCCGTGTCCGACCCACGAGTGCGTGTAGCCGACGCGGAACAGCCATCGCGGCAGCGGGTTCTGCCGATCGGCGAGCAGCGGAAAAGGCGTCGTCGCCAGCCGCACCGTCCCGACGTCCAGCTCGAGGCCGATCTCGGGAGAAAACTCGCCGTAGACGGGCGGGAGCGGCGCGCCCCGGTCCGTCTGCGTCGGCTCGGTGGCGATCAACAGCTCCAGCTCGCCGCCGATGTACGGGCCCAGCCGGATCGGGTAAGCCGGCTCTCCCCACTGCCAGAGCGGCAGCGTCAGGTGTAGATCGATCCCTGTGCCCCCGAACGACGAGCTCTTCGAGCGCAGGGCGCCCTTGACCTGCACCACCGTCGTCGACACCAAGCCGATGTCCCACAGATAGCGTCCGACCCGCGCCATCCGTGACAGGCGGGTGGACACCATTTGCAGCTGGGCATACCCGCCGTAGATCGCGCGGCTTTGCACGCCGAAGGTGAAGGTGCTGTGCGTGGCCGGCATCGCCCAGCGCAGATAGCCCTCGGCTGGATCGGCCAGCACCAGCTCAGCGGTGCGTCCTTGCGCATCCGGCAGCGTCAGGCTGACCCGGCGCGGGATGTCGCTGTCGGCGAAACGATATCCGCGGAACAGCACCCAGCTGGTCCGGGTTTGACCCGGCGCGACCTCGATGGTGGGCAGCTCCATCCCCTCGGGGACCTCGTCGGGGCGGAAAGCGCCCGGACCGCTGACCGAGGGCGGGAACATGCGCGTCTCGTCGGGATGGCGGGTGTCGATCTGCAGCAGACACCAGATCTGGCCGGGATTGAGCTGGTAAGGGACAGCGCTGCGATTCGTGATTTCCAGCTCGACCACCAGAGCCGAGCCGTCGGCGACGCCGTCGGTGACGGTCTCCTCGTTCAGGTAAATCCGGCTCACCTCGACGGAGAATCCGCGCGTGACCAGCTCAGCCGATTGCGTGAGCCGCGCCTGGCGGTACCCGGCCGCCCCGCAGCCCGCCAGCGCCACCGCCGCTAGCGCGATCGGGACCGTGCCACGGCAGAGGTGTCGCTTCACGCTCACCGTTCGACCCGTGCAGGGCGCGCGCGGTTGCCGGAACAACGCGCCCAGGTTGCCGCCCGATCCTCAGCTGGGCTCATGGGTGGTTGCCGCAGAGCCGAACCGTGATCAGGTTGTCCGGCACGCATGAGGGATGGTGGTGGATGTCTCTGATTATCGGCGTGATGTTGTCCGTCTGCTCGCTGGTTTCGAACGGCGCACCGGCTTGCAAGGTCCTTCCAGTCGCGCCGCTGCATGACCCGCGCACCGCCGCGCGGCAACAGGTGGGCAGGGTGGTGGCGGGCATTCAACACATCGAACGCATCCGCGCCAAGGCTCCCGGAGACCCGATCGATCGCAATTGCGTCGACCGCAAGCTAGCCGAAGCGCGCGTCGGACTGCAAATCGCGACCGATGAAATCGCGCGGCTGGACGCCAGCGTCGGCGACGGTGACGCCGGCGAGCAGGAGTACTCGATGCGGCGCCTGCGCCTGCTGGCGGAACGCGCCAACGAGCTCACCAAGGCCGCGCAGGTGTGCGTCACGGACGAGGTGAGCAGCATCGACGTCACCCAGGTCCAGGTGTTCGCGCCCAACGCGCAGGTGCCGGACCCGAGCTTTCGCCTCAAGTACTGACGCCGCGCGGACGGCGCCGGCGCGGCGCTGCTAAAGTGCGCCCGCCGATGACGATCTCTGCGGAAGCTGCCCGGCCGCTGTCCCCGATGGCGGCGGGGGTCGCGGCGCTGCGCCGCTTCTGGCGCCCCTTCCTTCTGATCCAACTGGGAGCGGCGCTGCTGGCGCTGGCGTTTCGCGTGAGCCCCGGGTTCCGCCTGGCTGCCGCGACGGCGGCCGGCTGGAAGGCGGCAGGCGGCCTCCCGTTCGCCGCGGCCAGTTGCGCGATCGCGGGCGGCCTCCTGCCCGAGCTCGCCAAGCTGCTGGCCCTCGGCCCGGCGACGCTGGCCGGCCGAGCTGCGGACGTGGCGTTCAACACGGCGTTCTTCGCCTTCGACGGCATCGTGGTCGACTTTCTGTATCGTGGAGAGGCCGGCCTGTTCGGCGCCGGCGGCGGCTTGCGAACGGTGGTCGAGAAGGTGGCCTTCGATCAGTTCGTCTTCACGCCAACCTGGTCCGTCGCCATCGTGCTGCTTTTTCTGTGGCGGCAGCGCGGGTTTTCGGTGTCCGCCGTGCGCCCGGCGCTGCGGCGCGGGTTCTATGGTGAGCGCGTGATCCCGCTGTTGCTTCCCAACTGGCTGTTTTGGATCCCGATGGTGTCGGTGATCTATGCGCTGCCGAGCGCCCTGCAGTTCCTGATGTTCATCCCCGCGCTGGCCGCCTGGAGTCTGATCATGGTCTTCATCGCCAACCGCGGCTGACAGAGTCTCTGCGGATCTGGTGGGCCGGCTCGCGCGGCTTAGTATCAAGAGGTCATCGAGGCAGTTCGAGTTGTCTTCGTTGGAGGTGCGGTAATGCGGGTGGTTTCGGCGTGCTTGGGGTTGGTGGTGGTCTGTGGTCTAGGTTGCGGCGGGCGAGGCATCGACAAGGTGCTGGCGGACCTGCCCACGAACGGGCAGGGGGGCAGCTCGACGGGTGAAGCCGCGAGAGGCGGCCTGGCTGGCGCCGCAGCGCCGGTTGGGGGTATGGCCGACATGGGATCCAGCGGGGGCGCGGGTGGCGGGACGACCGTCGGGACGGGCGGCGCCGGCCAGGCGGGCCATCCCGGCGTGGGCGGCCACCCGAACGGCTGTTGCTTCTCTCCCCGGCCGGGCGCGGGCGGAAGTGGCGACATGGGCGGCGGTCCCGGCGGTCCGGGAACGGGGGGCGGAGCGGGTGCCGGTGGGCCGACGGCCTGCGGTTCGTTCGCGGTCGGGAGCGCGCTCACCTTGGCGCCAGCGGCGCCGGGACAAGCTTACGTCCGCTGCGGGAGCCTGGGACCCGAGCAGGGCTGGACGGTGACCCCGTCCCCCAGCGGCGATTGACTGGCGGCCATCACGGCCGCCGGCACCGTTCGATTGATTTCCACCTCGTCCTGGACGGAGATCGCGCAGCTGGCGTCGCCGGTCGGCGAGCTGGACGCCGTGGCGTTCTCGCCGGATGGCACGCGGCTGGCGACGCTGTCGTCCGAGATGGGCGAGGTGACGCTCTGGCGCGCGCAGGACGGCGCGCTGCAGACCAGCTTCGCCGGCCCGCCGGCATCGACGTTGGACGCGTTCGCTTCGTCCCTGGCGTTCTCGTCCGACGGCAGGAAGCTGGCGACCTCGCTCGGGACGATCATCGATCTGACGACCGGCGCCCGCACCAGCTGGCGGACCGGCGCGCCGGACACCACGGCGCTGAAGGCCAACCCCGAGAACCTGACGGGGTTCGACGCCGGGGGTGCGGCGCTGATCCGGTTCACGGCGGGTGATGCTCGGCTGTTCGTGGTGACCCGGTTTCAGATCGGCAATTCGCCCCCCAGCATCCGGCTGGAGCTGCGTGATCCCGCGACGGGCGCGGGCACCGTTCTCTTCGAAGCGTACGAGCGCGCACTGCTCGGGTACGCGATCTCCGACGATGGCCGGTACGTCGCGCGCGGCGCGACGGAGGAGGCCGGCATCGGTGCGGCCTACGGCCCGGGTCTGTACGTCGTCGATGCGACGACGGGCATGCAGGTCGCGGGTGACGCGACCGCGACGTCCGCGACCGCGCTCGGCTTCTCGCACGATGGTTCGCGGCTGTTCACGCAGGCGGCCGGCAACGTCGTGACGTTGGGGACGATCGATCTGCACGTGGTTTCGACGGCCCCTTGGCCGGCGACCGCGACGTTCCTGGCTGTCTCGCCGCGCGACAGTCTGGTCGCGTCGATGGGCGGCACCACGACGTACGTCGACCCGGCGTCGGGCGCGGTCCTGCGCACGCTGCCTTTCCCGCTGACCAACGTCCGCTGGACAGCCGATGGGCGGTTCGCGGTGGGCAGCGGCGATCCAGCCGCTCTCTTCCACTTTTGGGCGGAGCCGGCGGGGACGCAGCTCTGCGGCCCACCGGCGCAGTCCGGCAGCGGTCCGTCAATCGCGTCGCTGGGCACGCCGGTGCCGCCCAATGGGAACGGCACGGACAGCGTCAGCGCGACGTCCGCCGACGGAGCAGTGACCGAGACGGAGACCTTCGTTCTGCACAACCACGCCACGAACCTCTACGCCGATGCGCTCACGGACACGGCGACCGGCGCGCTGCTGCGGCAGTTCGGCGCGTTCCCCTCCGGGCTCATCTCCGGACCGTTCCTGGCGCTGTCGGCGCCAAGCGGCGACAAGGCGTTCACGCCGGCGTACCTGCCGTTCCACGCGCAGGGCCCTGACGTCGCGGTCTGGTGCCGATAGCCACGGTCACCGCAAAGATCCTTGCCGAGATGCGGGCGGCCTCCCCGAGAACGGGAGCGCCGCCCGATCTTTGTCTCGCGCTTTGTGCTTGAGCGAAAGACGAGTGTCTTGTATATAAGACGCATGCGCATCGGAATCGTCGGCGGGATCGACCGAACTGCCAACCTGCTGCAGGGGGTTGCCGCCGCGCGCGGGCACGAGCTGGAGCTGCACACCGGCGTGATCTCGGGTTCGGCGTCGGCAGCCAACCTCCGGGCGCTGGTGGCTCGATCGCAGCTGGTGGTCGTCGTCACCGACGTCAACAGCCACAACGCGGTGAAGAGCGCGCGGCGCGAGGCGCGGCTTCGCAACCGCCCGCTGCGCATCGTACGCCGCATCGGGGCCAGTCAGCTGGCGGCCCTGCTGGAAGATTTGGACGACGGGGAAAGTTTGCGGGACGGGAAGGCGGCGTAGCGGGAGCCGGGGGAGGGGCGGGGCCGTCCGCGCGACGAGGGGGGGCCTATTGCGCGGACGGCCGGCGGGCGGTGCATCCACGTCATGCGGCTCAGCCCCAACGCCGTTGAGTCAAACGCCAGGACGCGAGGACGCCAGGAGCGCCTGACACGGATCTGATCATATTCTCCGTGAGCATGGCAACTCTGTGGCAGGTGGATTGGGCGGACGGCGGCGACAGGCTACGTGCCTTCGAGCCCACGGACGACGAGATCATCGCTGCGGCGCCGGCGCTGGCGCGCGCCTACGGCGATGCGCACAACAGCCGCATGATGGGTCAGGCCCCCAGCGCGTTCGAGCCGGCCGATGTGATCGCGCACGTGCAGCGGGTTCGCGCCGCCGCCGGCCACCCTTTCCTTCTGGAGCGTAACGGCGCGCTGGCGGGCGACGCCGACTTTCGCAATCTGACCGCCGGGCAGGGGGAGATCGCGATCCTGATCGCGGAGACGGCCGCGCAGGGGCGGGGCCTTGGCACCCGGTTCGTGCGGATGCTGCACGCCTTCGCCTTCCAGATCCTGGGCCTGCAGCGTGTCTACGCGGCCGTCATTCCCGAGAACCGCGGCTCGCGACGCCTGTTCGAAAAGCTTGGTTACGTTTCTGACGACAGCGACCTGGCGCGCCGCTACGCCGACGAGCCCAGCGACGTCACACTGTCGCTGGGGCGCGAGGGGTTCGAAGCGCTCTGGGGCGCCGACACCGCCGCCATGCGGCTCGCTCCCAGGTGACCCGTTTTTATGGTTGACCTGCTGCCAGTCGGTCTGATAGTCCATTAAACCAATAGGATGACTGGTCTGTCGCGAAAGACCCGTTACGCGTTGCGGGCGCTCTATGCGCTCGCGGGCGACACCGCGCGCGGTCCCGTGCTGATTGCGGACCTGGCCGACCGCGAGCACATCCCGCGCAAATTTCTCGAGGCGATTCTCCTCGAGCTCAAGAACGCCGGCATCTTGCGCAGCAAGAAGGGCAAGGGCGGCGGTTACGCCCTCGCGCGCCCGCCCGAACAGGTCACCATGGGCCAAGTCATCCGGATCATCGACGGTCCGCTGGCGCCCCTGCCGTGCGCGAGTGAACGCGCCTTCGTCAAGTGCGAGGAGTGCACCGACGAGGCGACCTGCGGAACGCGTCAAGTGATGCAGAAGGTCCGCGACGCGATCGCCGCGATTCTCGATTCGACGACCCTCGCGGAAGTTCAGGCGCAGATCTCCCGCGCCCGGGCCGCAACTGCCTCGACCGTCACGTACAGCATCTGAACCTGACCACACCAACCAAGGGGATCTGATGAGCCGCCTGCGACCTTTAGTCTATAAAATCGGTAGAGTAACTATGATAGTTGCATCGCTCGGCGCCCCGGCTCTCGCGCAGGATGCGCCGCTGCCGCCGTCCCCGAGCGGCGCGGTCCCAGCGCCCGCGCCTGCCGAGCCCGCGCCGGTGCCGGCGACGCCCGGGCCCGACCTCGCCGCCTTGCAGACGCGACTCGGGGTGCTCGAGCAGCGAACGCAGGCGCTGGAGGCGGAACGGACGCGGCTGCTCAGCCAGCCCGCGCCCGCCCCCCGGCCCGCCGCCGCCACGGTCACCGCGGACGAGAGTGGCTTCGCGTTGACCAGCGCCGACCGCCAATACCAGTTCCGCTTGAAGGCTCAACTTCAGGTGGACGGGCGCCGCTTCTTCAACGATTGGATCATCGAGGCCAACGACACGTTCCTGGTCCGCCGCGCGCGGCCGATCATTGCCGGCACGCTGTTCGGCCTGACCGACTTCTACCTGGCCCCCGACTTCGGCAACAACACGGTCGCGCTTTACGACGCGTACCTCGACACGCACCCCTGGCCGTGGTTGCGGCTTCGGGTCGGCAAGTTCAAGGGCCCGGTCGGCCTCGAGCGGCTGCAGTCCGACTCGGATCTGGTCGTCGTGGAACGGGCGCTGGACGCCAACCTCAGCTCGCAACGCGAGGTCGGCATTCAGCTGTGGGGCGACGTCGCGGGAGGCGTCGTCCACTGGGACCTGGGCATCTTCAACGGCAACCCCGACAACGGTCTCAACGACATCGACAGCAACCACGCCAAGAGCTTCGCCGGGCGCCTGTTCGTCCAGCCCTTCGCGCTGGAGCCGCTGCGCATCGCCGGCCGACTGGGGATCGGTATCGCGGCGTCGACGGGAAACGAGAAAGGATCGGCCACCGCGCCCTGGCTGAACCCGTTCAAGTCGCCCGGCCAGCAAACCATCTTCAGCTATCTTGCGTCGACCCCCGCCAACACCGTCTTCGCCCAGGGGCGGCACACGCGCATCAACCCGCAGCTCTACTACTACATCGGGCCCTTCGGCCTGCTGGCCGAGTGGGTCAAGGAGTATCAAGAGCTGGCCAACAGCATCGGCACGGGCGCGGTCAACAACAACGCCGCACACGCGACGGCGTCGGTGGTGATCGGCGGGGCGGCCAGCTACGAGGGGATCAAACCCACCCATCCGCTGAGCGTCGCCAACGGGACGTTTGGCGCCGTCGAGGTCGCGCTTCGCTACGAATACCTCAAGATCGACACCGACGCCTTCCCCACCGCCGCCGATCCCAGCAAGTCGATCTCCAGGGCCCGGTCGGGCGGGGTTGCGCTGAACTGGCAGCTGACCCGGAACATCAAGGCGTCCGCCGACTTCATCCAGAGCTGGTTCGACGGCGGCGCACCCAACAAAGGCAATCGCGCGACCGAGAAGGTTGGCCTGGCGCGCTTTCAGGTCTATTTCTGAGCCACACAAAGGGGACTGTCATGTACGCAAGCAAGAAGAGAATCGGTTTGTCGGCCCTGGCGCTGATCGTCGCCGGCGGTGCGCTGGTGGCCGCGAGCATGCCGGCACGGCCGGCCCGGGCGGAAGCAACGGTCAAGCTGCTGAACGTGTCGTACGACCCGACGCGCGAGCTGTACCAGGACGTCAACCAGGCGTTCGGCCAGCAGTGGAAGCAGAAGACCGGTCAGACGCTGAACATCAGTCAGTCGCACGGTGGCTCGGGCAAGCAGGCCCGCTCGGTCATCGACGGCCTGGAGGCGGACGTGGTCACACTGGGTCTGGCGTACGACATCGACGAGATCGCCGACAAGTCGGGGCGCATTGCCAAGGACTGGCAGAAGCGGCTTCCCGAAAACAGCTCGCCCTACACGTCGACGATCGTGTTCGTGGTGCGCAAGGGCAACCCCAAGGGGATCAAGGACTGGGAGAATTTGACCAAGCCTGGGGTCGCCGTGATCGCGCCCAACCCGAAGACGTCGGGCGGCGCGCGCTGGGCCTACCTGGCCGCGTGGGGCTACGCGCTGCAGAAGCCGGGCGGGAACGAGGCGCAGGCCAAGGAGTTCGTGCGGCGCCTTTACAAGAACATCCCGGTGCTGGACTCGGGCGCGCGCGGATCGACGACCACCTTCGGCCAGCGGAACATCGGCGACGTGCTGGTCTCGTGGGAGAACGAGGCCTACCTGCTGGTCAACGAGCTGGGCAAGGACAAGTTCCAGATCGTCAATCCCAGCGTCAGCATCTTGGCCGAGCCGCCGGTGGCGGTGGTCGACAAGAACGTCGACAAGCACGGCACGCGCGCGGCCGCCGAGGCGTACCTGAAGTTCTTGTACACCGACGCCGGGCAGGAGCTGGCGGTCAAGCACCACTACCGGCCGCGCTCGGCCGCCATCGGGGCCAAGCACGCCGGCGAGCTGGCGAAGATCAAGCTGTTCACCGTCGACAAGGTGTTCGGGGGCTGGCAGAAAGCGCAAGCCACCCACTTCGCCGACGGCGGCACCTTCGATCAGATCTACCAGCCGGGTTCGTGATGAGCGCCGCCGCCGTTCCAGCGGTGGGGGCGCCGCCCGCGCGACGGTCGGCCCGGGGCAGTCTGCCCGGGTTCGGCCTGTCGCTGGGCGTGACGGTCACCTATCTGTCGCTGATCGTGCTGATCCCGCTGGCGGGGTTGGTGTGGCGCACGGCGGGGATGGACGCCGCGGCGCTCACGCGGGCGGTGATGTCGCCGCGCGCGCTGGCGGCGTACCGTTTGAGCTTTGGCGGCGCGCTGATCGCGGGCGGCGTCAACGTGGTCTTCGGCCTCATCCTGGCCTGGGTGTTGGTCCGCTACGATTTCCCCGGCCGCACCATCGTGGACGCGGCGATCGACCTACCCTTCGCGCTTCCGACGGCCGTGGCCGGCATTGCGCTGACCACGCTGTACGTCGAGCAGGGGTGGATCGGCCGTTTCCTCGAGCCGCACGGCATCAAGGTTGCGTTCGCGCGGGCTGGGGTGGTCATCGCGATGGTGTTCGTGGGGGTGCCCTTCGTGGTTCGGACGGTGCAGCCCGTGCTGCTCGATCTCGACCTGCACATGGAAGAGGTCGCGGCGACGCTGGGTGCCTCGCGGCTCTACACGCTGCGGCGGGTGATCCTGCCGGCCGTGCTGCCCGCCGCGCTGACGGGCTTCGCGCTGGCGTTCGCGCGCGCCGTCGGCGAGTACGGCTCGATCGTCTTCATCTCGGGCAACATGCCGGGCAGGACCGAGATCGCGCCGCTGCTGATCGTCACCAAGCTCGAGCAGTTCGACTATCACGGCGCGACGGCGATCGCGCTGGTCATGCTGCTGGCATCGTTCGCGGCCCTGTTCGCCATCAATGCGCTTCAGGCCAAGATCCGCGTGAGGGACGGGCGATGAAGGACCCCCGGCTGCTCCGCTGGTTGTTGCTGAGCTTGGCGTTCGCGTTCCTGGCGCTGTTCGTCGGGCTGCCGATCGTGGCCGTCTTCGCCGAGGCGTTTCGCAAAGGCCTGAGCGCCTACTGGGAGGCGATTCGCGACCCCGAAACGATCTCGGCCATCAAGCTGACGCTGATCACGGCGGCGATCTCCGTCCCGATGAACCTGGTGTTCGGCATCGCGGCCGCTTGGCTGATCGCGAAGTACCGGTTTCCCGGCAAAAAGGCGCTGCTGACGCTGATCGACCTGCCGTTCAGCGTGTCGCCAGTCATCGCGGGGTTGATCTTCGTGCTGCTGCTGGGGGCCCGCGGCGTCTTCGGCCCTTTTCTTGAAGCGCACGACATCCACGTGATCTTCGCGGTCCCCGGCATCGTGCTGGCGACGACGTTCATCACGTTCCCGTTCGTCGCGCGCGAGGTCCTGCCCATCATGCAGGACCTGGGCAGCGACGAGGAAGAGCAGGCTCTGACGTTGGGCGCGAACGGCTGGCAGATCCTGTTCCGGGTCACCCTGCCCAAGGTGCGCTGGGGAATCCTTTACGGCGTCATCCTGTGCAACGCGCGGGCGATGGGCGAGTTCGGCGCCGTCTCCGTGGTCTCCGGCCACATCCGCGGCCAGACCAACACGATCCCGCTTCAGGTCGAGATTCTCTACAACGAATACAACCTCTCGGGCGCGTTCGCGGTCGCGTCCCTCCTGACCGTGCTGGCGTTGCTCACGCTGGTCGGAAAAAAACTGATCGAATCGCGCATCCGCGTGCGCGCTTAGCAAGGGACAGGACGATGAGACGATCGATGACGATGGTGTTGGCTCTGGCGCTGGTTGGCGGGGTGGCAGCCGTGGGCTGCGGCGATTCGAAGGCCATTCCCGGGCTCGACGGCGGCGCCGGGGCGGCCGGCAAGGCCGCGGGTGGCGCTGGCGGTGCCGCAGCCTCCGGCGGCGGGACGACCGGCACGACCGGCGCAGCCGGTGCCGGAGGCGGCGCAGCAACTGGCGTAGCGGGGGCGGCGGGTGGCGCATCCGGAGCGGCCGGCGCAGCCGCCGGTGCCGGCGGCGTCTAGCGCTCTGGCGCCCAATCGAGGCTGCCCGCCACGACCGGTTAGGCGGTAGAGTGCCTATCCGGGATCCATGGCTGACCAATCATCGATGACAGGGGCGGTGAACAGTCTCGACGACGTTCGCGCGCTCTACGACTTTGCTGGCCGCACGGCGGTCGTGACGGGGGGGACGGGCGTGTTGGGCGCGGCGATGGCGCGCGCGCTGGCGGGCTGTAACGCGAGCGTGGTGCTGGTGGGCCGAAATGTGGCCCGCGCCGAAGCGGTGATTGCGAGCTTTCCAAAGGACGGCCGCGGCCGTCACTTGGCGATCGCAGCGGACGTGCTGGACCGGCCGGCGCTGGAAGATGCGTGCCGGCGGGTGGTGGGCGACCATGGGCAGGTCGACATCCTGGTGAACGGCGCCGGCGGCAACGACCCGCGCGCGACGACCACGCCGGACGCGCGGTTCTTCGACATTCCTCTGGAAGCCTGGCAGGCGGTCACCCACCTCAATCTGCTGGGGACGATCCTGCCGTCGCAGGTCTTCGCGCGGCCGATGGCCGACCGGAAGGAAGGGGTCATCCTCAACGTCTCGTCGGTGAACGCCGCGCGCCCGTTGACGCGCATCGCCGCCTACTCGGCCAGCAAGGCCGGCATCAGCAACTTCACGCAGTGGCTGGCGGTTCACCTGGCGCAGGAGTACGCGCCGGCCATTCGCGTCAACGCGGTCATGCCCGGCTTCTTCCTGACCGAACAGAACCGCTTCCTGCTGACCGATCGCGAGACGGGGGCGCTGACGGCGCGCGGGCAGAAGATCCTGGCCCACACGCCGATGTCGCGCTTCGGCGTCCCCGACGACCTGACCGGCGCGGTGCTCTGGCTGCTGTCGCCAGCGGCGCGGTTCGTCACCGGGGTCGTGGTCCCGGTCGACGGCGGCTTCACCGCCTATTCGGGGGTGTGATCATGACAGGACAGGGCAGCAAGGGCCTCAAGCTCGACGAGGCGGCCGTGCGCGCGCTGTGCGCCGGCGAGGTGGCGGGCTGGTCGTTGCGCGGCAAGCGGGTGCTGGCAATCGTCCCCGACAACACCCGCACCGCGCCCATCGACCTGATGTTCCGGGTCTTGCACGAAGAAGCGACGGCGGCAGGCGCCACGGCCTTCGACGTGCTGATTGCGCTCGGGACTCACCCGCCGATGAGCGAGGAGGCGATCAACCAGCGGTTGGGGCTGACGCCGCAGGATCGGGCCGGCAAGTACGCGCAGACGCGCATCTTCAATCACCGCTGGAACGATCCCGCGGCGCTGGTCTCGATTGGCGCGATCTCGGAGGACGAGGTCGCCGCGATCTCTGGCGGGCGGATGCGCGAGCGCGTCGACGTGACCATCAACCGCCTGGCGCTGACCTATGACCTGTTGCTGATCATCGGGCCCACCTTCCCGCACGAGGTGGTGGGCTATTCGGGCGGCAACAAGTACCTCTTCCCGGGCATCGCCGGCCAGGAAATCCTGGACATGTTCCACTGGCTGGGCGCGCTCATCACGAACCCCTCGATCATCGGCACCAAGTACACGCCGGTCCGGGCGGTCGTCGATCGGGCAGCGGCGCTGGTCCCCGTCGAACGCAAGTGCGCCAGCCTGGTCGTCGAGGGTTCGGCCCTGGCCGGCCTCTACCTGGGTGCGCCCGAAGAGACCTGGGAAGCCGCGGCCACGCTTTCCAGCCAGATCCATGTCGTCACCGCCGAACGCCCCTACCGCAGCGTCCTTTCGTGCGCGCCGCCGATGTACGACGAGCTCTGGGTGGGCGGCAAGTGCGCCTACAAGCTTGAGCCGGTCGTCGGCGACGGCGGCGAGATCGTCATCTACGCCCCGCACATCCACGAGATCTCCGTGGTGCACGGCCGGTTGATCCGCGAGATCGGTTACCACGTGCGCGATTACTTCGTGAAGCAGCCGGGGCGGTTCGACCACGTGCCGCGCGGCGTGCTGGCGCACTCGACCCACGTCAAGGGGATTGGAACCTTCGACGGCGGCGTCGAGCGGCCGCGGATCACCGTCACGCTGGCGACCGGCATCCCCGAGGCCGAGTGCCGGGCGGTCAACCTCGGCTATCGCGACCACCGGACCATCGACGCCAACCAGTGGAAGAACCGGGAGGCGGAAGGCTATCTGTACGTTCCGAAGGCCGGCGAGACGCTTTACCGGCTGCAAGACGACCCGTTCACGACCACGAGGAGACCATGACCGCTGCCAAACCTGGACTGACCATTCGCCCCGAGGGCGCGCTCGACTTCCTGAGCTTGGGGGCGCTGGTCCACCGGTTGGACACGGGGATCTTGCCGTTTCGCAAGGCGAACCGCTGCGACATCCACGTCAGCGGCGGCGAGTACAACGTGGCGGCCAATCTGTCCGACTGCTTCGGCCTGAAGGCCGGCGTGGCCAGCGCGATGGTCGACTATCCGGTCGGCGAGCTCATCGCCGAGCGCGTTCGGGCCATGGGGGTGCGGCCATTCTACAAACGCTTCGCCCACAACGGCGTCAACGGACCGAACATGGCGGCGGTTTACAGCGATCAGGGCGCCGGCGTGCGCGCGCCGGTCGTTTTCTACAACCGGTCGAACGAGGCGGCCGCGCAATTGGTGCCGGGGGACTTCGACTGGAAGGCCATCTTCGGGGGCGGTGTCCGCTGGTTTCACAGCGGCGGCATCTTCGCCGCGCTGTCCAAGACCACCGGTGCGCTGATCGTGGAGGCCATGAAGGCCGCCAAGGCGTCCGGCGCGGTGACCAGCTTCGATCTCAACTTTCGCGAGAAGCTCTGGAACCTGTGGGGCGGCCAGAAGGTGGCCGTCGAGATCGTCGAGCAGATCGTGGCCCACGTCGACGTCCTCATCGGCAATGAGGAGGACCTGCAAAAGGGGCTGGGGATTCCCGGGCCCGAGGTGGCGGCCAAGTCCACCCTGGATCCCAGCACCTTCGTCGGCATGATCGACAAGGTGGTCGCCAAGCACCCGCACGTCAAAGCGGTCGCCACCACGCTGCGCGAGGTCCATTCCACGAATCGCCACAGCTGGAGCGCCGTGGCCTGGGTCGACGGCCAGACCCATGTGGCCCCCACGACCGAGCTGGACGTGGTCGACCGGGTGGGCGGCGGCGACGGCTTCGCGTCCGGATTCATCTACGGTTTGCTGTCCGGGGCGCCCGCTGAGGAGGCGGTAAAGCTGGGGTGGGCACATGGAGCCTTGCTCACGACCTTCCCAGGCGATACGACCATGGCCACCCTGGCCGAGGTGCGAGCCTTCGCCAGGGGCGGCTCCGCGCGAATCCAGCGCTGAGCCATTTTTCGCGCTCGCGACAGCAACGACACCAAAAGGAAGACGATCGACATGGAAAAGGCGGACATCGGGCTCGTCGGGTTGGCGGTGATGGGGGAGAACCTCATCCTCAACATGGAGAGCCACGGCTACACGGTCGCGGTCTTCAACCGAACCATCGAAAAGGTGGACAAGTTCGTGGCCGGGCGCGCCAAGGGTAAGAAGATCGTCGGGGCCCACACGCTGCAAGAGTTCGTCGGATCGCTGAAGTCGCCGCGCAAGATCATGCTGATGGTCAAGGCCGGCAAGCCGGTCGACGAGCTGATCGAAGAGCTGACGCCGTTCCTGTCCAAGGGCGACATCCTGATCGACGGCGGCAACTCGCACTTCCCCGACACCATCCGCCGCACCAAGGATCTGGAGGCGAAGGGGTTCCTCTACATCGGGACCGGCGTCTCGGGCGGCGAAGAGGGCGCGCTCAAGGGGCCGTCGATCATGCCGGGCGGCTCGCCGGCCGCGTGGCCGCACGTCAAGCCCATCTTCCAGGGCATCGCCGCCAAGGTCGAGGACGGGACGCCGTGCTGCGACTGGGTCGGCTCCGACGGCGCCGGGCACTTCGTCAAGATGGTCCACAACGGCATCGAGTACGGCGACATGCAGCTGATCTGCGAGTCGTACCAAATGATGAAGGACCTCCTCGGCATGTCGGCGGACGACATGCACCAGGTGTTCGCCGAGTGGAACCGGGGCGAGCTCGACAGCTACCTCATCGAGATCACGCGCGACATCCTGGCCTTCAAGGACAAGGACGGCACGCCGCTGGTCGACAAGATTCTGGACTCGGCGGGTCAGAAGGGGACCGGCAAGTGGACCAGCGTGACCTCGCTGGACCTGGGCATCCCGCTGACGCTGATCAGCGAGGCGGTGTTCGCGCGCTGCCTGTCGGCGCTGAAGGACGAGCGCGTGGCGGCGTCCAAGCTGCTGCGCGGCCCCAAGCCTCAGTTCAACGGCGACAAAAAGGCGTTCATCGCCGACCTCGGCAAGGCGCTCTACGCGTCGAAGGTCGTTTCGTACGCGCAGGGCTATCAGCTGCTGCAGGCGGCGGCGCAGGAATGGAAGTGGGACCTGTCGTACGGCGGCATCGCGCTCATGTGGCGGGGCGGCTGCATCATCCGGTCGAAGTTCCTGGGCAAGATCAAAGAGGCGTACGACAAGGACCCCAAGCTGCCGAACCTGCTGCTGGCGCCGTACTTCCGCGACATCATCGACGGCGCGCAAGAGAGCTGGCGGCGCGTGGTCGCGCAGGCGGCGCTGAACGGGATCTGGATCCCGGCGCATGCCACGGCGCTCTCCTTCTACGACGGCTTTCGCGCCGGGCGGCTGCCGGCCAACCTGCTGCAGGCGCAGCGCGACTACTTCGGCGCCCACCAGTACGAGCGGCTGGACCAGCCGCGCGGGCAGTTCTTCCACACGAACTGGACCGGGCGCGGCGGCGACACGGCGTCATCGGCCTACATCGTCTGAGTCGGAGCCAGGGGGGTGCTGCAGCTCCATCCGTACTCGCTCGGCATCGGGGACCGGTTCGGCCGTGAAGGGCTGGCGCAGCTGCGGGCGGTTCAGCTGGCCGAGCGCGCCGGCGTGGTGGTGGTGCCGGTCTGGAACAAGTCCTTCCGCGAGCACTCGCTGATCGGCACCCAGCCGGCCGACGTCCGCGCCGAGGCCGACGAAGCGGTCCGGCGCGGCGGCTGGCAGCACCCGTACCACGTCGACGCCGACCACATCGGCCTGAAGACGGTGGACGCCTTCCTGTCCGCCTGCGACTTCTACACGCTGGACGTAGCCGACTTCATCGGCGCGGCGCCGGACGAGGCCGCGCTGGCGGCGTTCGTGCGCGACATGGCTCCCTTCCGCGGGACGCTGCGGATTCCAGGCATCGACCCGGCGTTCGAGGTGACCGACGGCGTGCTCGAGAAGATCGGACGCAGCTATCTGCGGGCCGTGACCGAGGCCGGCCAAACGTATCGCCAGGTGGCGGTGGCGAAGGGCGGGGGGCAGTTCATCGCCGAGGTTTCGACCGACGAGGCCGCCGCGCCGCAGCTCCCCTTCGAGCTGTTCTTCATCCTGGGCGCGCTGGCCCGCGAGAAGATCCCGGTCCAGACCATCGCCCCCAAGTTCTCCGGCAAGTTCCTGAAAGGGATCGATTACGTCGGCGACGTTCAGGCGTTCGCGCGCGAGCTGGAGGCCGACCTGGCGGTCGTCAAGCACGCCGTCACCGTGTTCGGGCTGCCCCGCTCGCTGAAGATCAGCGTCCACACCGGCAGCGACAAGCTGTCGCTTTACCCCGTCATTCACCGGGCGCTGAAGAAGCACGGGGCTGGGTTGCACCTCAAGACGGCGGGCACCACCTGGCTGGAAGAGGTCATCGGCGTGGCGCTGTCGGGGCCGGCCGGCCTGGCGGTCACGAAGCGCGTCTATGAGCTGGCGCTGCCCCGCTTCGACGAGCTGGTGAAGCCCTACGCGACGGTGGTCGAGATCGATCAGACCAAGCTGCCGCCGCCCGCGACGGTCGACAGTTGGTCGGCCGACGATTTCGTCGGCCGCCTGCGCCATGACCAGTCGCACCCGAGTTATGACGTGAACCTGCGGCAGTTCGTCCACGTCGCCTTCCGCGTGGCCGCCGAGATGGGCGCCGAGTGGACCGGCGCCCTCGAAGCCGCCAGGGAGGTGGCGGGGCGCTGCGTGACCGAAAACCTCTTCGACCGGCACGTCCGCCCCCTGTTCCTGGGCGCATAGCGCGGGGGCTGCTGCGGGGGCAGCAGCGGCGCGGCAGGACTGCTGCTGGCCCAGCAATGTCGGCGGGTGCAGGCCGCGACGCCGCGAGGACTTCGGACCCCGCGGGCGGCATGCTGTGTGCTTCCGCGATCATCATGAGCTTGTCGCGGATCGAGGACGCGGTCGCGGCCATTGGCCGCGGCGAGATGGTGGTCGTGGTCGACGACGCCTCGCGCGAAAACGAAGGGGATCTGATCCTGGCCGCGGACCAGGCCACGCCTGCGAAGCTGGCCTTCTTGATTCGACACACGAGCGGCGTCGTGTGCGCGGCGCTGACGCCGGCTCGTCTCGACCACTTGCAGCTGCCGCTGATGGTCGCCGACAACACGGAGCCGCATCGCACGGCCTTTACCGTGACGGTGGATGTCCGGCGGGGCACGTCCACGGGCATCTCGGCCGCCGACCGGGCGGCCACCCTGCGGGCGCTGGCCCATCCGGCTGCGGCAGCGTCGGACTTCGTTCGGCCGGGGCACATCTTCCCGCTGCGGGCACGCCAGGGGGGCGTGTTCGAGCGACGCGGCCACACCGAGGCGGCGGTGGACCTGGTGCGGCTGGCTGGGCTGCCGCCTTGTGGCGTCCTGTGCGAGGTGGTCAACGAAGATGGCTCCATGGCCCGTGCCCATGAGCTGGCCACCTTCGCGCAGCGCCATGGGCTGCACCTGGTCAGCATCGCCGATCTCGTGGCGTACCGCCGGCGGATCGAGCCGCGTCCGGCCGCCCCGCGCTGGTGGGGCGCGCGCGCCGCCTGACCCGCGCGGCGCGAGGGGCTATATTCGCCCGAAATGACCGCACCTCGGTCCGACGCCTTCGTATTCTTCGGGGCCAGCGGCGACCTCGCCTTCAAGAAGATCTTCCCCGCGCTCTACGGGATGACCCGCCGCGGGCATCTGGACATGCCGGTCATCGGGGTCGCCAACACGGCGCTTTCGCCCGATCAGTTCAAGGACCGCGCCCGCGAGAGCCTGAAGCAGCACGGGCCCAAGAAGATCGACGAGGCGGTCCTGGCCAAGTTGCTCGGGCGGCTTCGCTATGTGCGCGGCGACTATACCGATCTGACGACCTACCAAGCGATCAAGCGCGAGCTGGACGGCGCCTGCCGGCCCACCCACTATTTGGCCATTCCGCCCAGCCTCTTCGGGACCGTCGTCGACGGCCTCGGAAAGTCGCGCTGCTCGGACGGAGCGCGTCTGGTCGTCGAGAAGCCGTTTGGGCGTGACCTGGAATCGGCGCGCGAGCTGAACCGCACGCTGCACGCGGTCTTCGACGAGAAGGCGATCTTTCGCATCGACCATTACCTGGGCAAGGAGTCGGTGCAGAACCTGATGGTCTTCCGGTTCGCCAACACCTTCCTCGAGCCGATCTGGAATCAGCACTACGTCGAGAGCGTGCAGATCACGATGGCCGAGAGCTTCGGCGTCGAGGGGCGCGGCAAGTTCTACGAGGAGGCCGGCGCGATCCGGGACGTCATCCAGAACCACATGCTGCAGGTGGTGGGGCTCTTGGCGATGGAGCCGCCGGTGGGCACCTACGCCGAGTCGATCCGCGACGAGCAGGTCAAGGTGTTCCGCGCCATCCGCCCGCTGATGCCCGAGGACCTGGTGCGGGGACAATTCAAGGGCTACCGCGACGAGCCGGGGGTCGCGTCCGATTCGACGGTCGAGACCTACGCGGCCGTCCGGCTGCACGTCGATTCCTGGCGCTGGGATGGGGTGCCGTTCTTCATCCGCGCCGGCAAGCGGATGCCGATGTCGACGACCGAGGTGCTGGTCAGCCTGAAGCGCCCGCCCCTGCGGCGCCTCGGCCCCGAGGAGACGAACCACCTGCGCTTTCGCCTGAGCCCGGACGTCATCATCGCGCTGGGCGCGCGCATCAAGAAGGCCGGCGAGAACATGATCTCGGAGCCGACCGAGCTGAAGGTGATGCACCAGACGGACGCCGAGGAGATGGACGCCTACGAGCGGCTGCTGGGCGACGCCATGGAAGGGGACGCCACGCTGTTTTCGCGGCAGGACGGGGTCGAGGCCGCCTGGTCCATCGTCGATCCGATCTTGAAGGCGCCGACGGCCGTGCATGCCTACGAGCCGGGCACCTGGGGGCCCCCCGATGCGGCTCGCTTGACGGCAGACGTCGGGGGCTGGCACGTTCCGCCGACCTGATGACGCCTGCGGGATCGAACCCATGAACAAGACATCCGCGACCGGCAGCCCCACCGCACCGGGCATTCTGGCCGCCGCCGAACGAGCGGCCGAAGAGGTGCGTGACGGTGCCTGCGTGGGGCTCGGCTCAGGGCGCGCGGCGTCGGCGTTCATCGCCGCGCTGGGTGCCCGCATCCGGGGCGGCCTGCGCGTCACCGCGGTTCCGACCTCGGAAGCCTCGGCGCGGCTGGCCCGGTCGCTGGGCATCGAGCTGGTCGAGATCGACGAGGACATGCCGCTGGCCGTCATCGTCGACGGCGCGGACGAGGTCGCCCCCAACTTGGACCTGGTCAAGGGGCGCGGCAATGCCTTCGTCAGGGAACGGATTGTGACGGCGGCGTCCCGCCAGCAGGTGATCATCGTCGACCCCGGCAAGCTGGTTCCCGTGCTCTGCGGCCGCAACGACGGCGGCTTTCCGGTCGAGGTGATCCCCCTGGCCAAGGGGCTGGCGATGCGCAAGCTGAAGGCGCTGGGTCTGCGGCCGGTGGTGCGGCCCGACCGCGCAAAGGGGACCCCACTGGTGTCGGACAACGGCAACTTCATCTTCGACTGCGACGTCGCGGCTCCCCTGGCCGACGGCGCGGCCGCGCGCCAGATGGACGCCGCGGTTCGCCGCATCGCCGGCGTCGTCGACACCGGTCTGTTTCTGGGCACCGCCACCCAGGTGCTGGTCGGCTATCCGGACGGGCGTGTCGAGACGCTTGGCCGATCGGAGCCCTGAGGTGCCGCGGACCGTCTTTCTGTTCGACGTCGACAACACCTTGATCGACAACGATCGGGTGACGGCCGACTTGAAGGGATTTCTGCACCGCGAGGTGGGCGCCGATCGGGCGGCCCACTATTTCGAAATCTTCGAGCACATGCGGGCACAGCTTGGTTACTCGGACTACCTCGGCGCGTTGCAGACCTACCGGCTGACGTACCCGCGCGACCCGCACCTCTTGGCGGTGTCGTCGTTCCTCATCAACTACCCGTTCGCGAATCGGCTGTTCCCCGAGTCGCTGGACGCGCTGGATCACGCGGCGTCGATGGGGCAGACGGTCATTCTCTCGGACGGGGACGTCGTGTTCCAGCCCCGCAAGATCGAGCGGGCGGGACTCTTCGACGCCGTGGAAAAACGGGTCCTCATCTACGTGCACAAGGAACACGAGCTGGACGACGTCGAACGCCGGTTCCCCGCCGACCACTACGTGCTGGTCGACGACAAGATCCGCATCCTGACCGCCGTGAAGAATGCCTGGGGCCCGCGGCTGACGACGGTCTTTGCCAGGCAGGGGCACTATGCGCTCGCCGCCGACGTCGCCACCTATCCCAAGCCCGACATCACGTTGGAACGCATCGGTGAGCTGCGCCGCCACGAGTTGCCGGCGCTCCTGGCGGCGGCCAAGAGCTGGGAGCACTGATCGGGCGCCGGATTGCTACCGCGCCCGCTACGGCACCGGGTGCTCGTTGACCGAATCTTGACGGTCGAAGCTGGAGCTGGCGCCCGCCGGCTCGCCGACCGGGTGTTCGTCGGTGACGTCGGTCTGGTCGAAGATCGAGCGCACGACCGGTCCACTGCTGCCGACCGGGTGGGCTTCTGCATTCCCCGTCTGCGCGGGCGCCGACATCGAGCTGGCCGCGCTGGCCGCGGTCGCACTGGGGGTTTCGGCCGGCAAATCCAGCCGAGCGCCGGGCCCTGCTTGTGGCGGCGTGGTCCCGGGATTGGCGGCCGAATTGCCGGGAGCCGTGGCGGTCTGCGCGCGTGCCGGCCCCGCCAAGACCCCGCACAGCAGCGTCGCGCCCGCGATCGCGCGGGCTCCCCACCAACACGCCCTGCTCACGCTGTTCATGTCCTTAAACCTAGGTGCTGCCCCGGGGCCCGCAAGTTGAGCCGCTTCATGGTCGCGTTTCGGACGCCGTTGACGGTAGAGTAGGAGCTTGTCTCAGCGCCGCACGAAGATCATCGCCACCGTCGGTCCGGCACAGGATCCGCCGGGCGCGCTCGAGCGGCTGCTGGACTCGGGTGTCGATCTGCTGCGCGTCAACCTGTCGCACGCCGCGCCGCGCGCCCAGGCCGAGCGCGTCCGCCGGGCCCGCGCCCACCGGCCTGACATCGCCGTGCTGGCCGACCTGGCCGGCCCCAAGCTGCGGCTGGGCGATTTCACGGACGAGGTGAAGGTGACCGAGGGGGAGACGCTGGTGCTGGGCGCTGGCGGCGTCCCGGTGGGTGATCCGTCCCTCTACGATCGCGTTCGCCCCGGCGACCCCGTCTTCATCGCCGACGGAACCATCGACCTCGTGGCCAGCGAGGTCGGCACCGACCGATTGGTGTGCCGCGTGCGCGTCGGCGGCATCGTCCGGGCGCGCAAGGGGATCAACCTTCCGCTCGACACTTCGTCGCTGCCGGCTCTCACCGACAAGGACCGCCAGGATCTGGCGGAAATCGGCGTGCTGGCCCCCGACTTCATTGCGCTGTCGTACGTCCGCCACGAACGCGACATCGCCGACGCTCGCGCCCTGACCAACCTGCCGGTCATCGCCAAGATCGAGAAGCAGCAGGCACTGGAACGGCTGGACGCCATCGTGCAGGCGGCGGACGCCATCATGGTCGCGCGCGGCGACCTGGGCGTCGAGATCCCGATCGAGCGCGTCCCGGCCACGCAGAAGCGGATCATCCGCAGCGCCAACCGAGCCGGGCGCCCCGTCATCACGGCGACACAGATGCTGATGTCGATGGTGTCCAACCCGCTGCCGACCCGCGCCGAAGTGACCGACGTGGCCAACGCCGTGCTGGACGGCACCGACGCCGTGATGCTTTCCGAAGAGACGGCCGTCGGTCACGACCCGGCCGGTGCGGTGAACATGATGATCCGCTTGCTGGTCGAGACCGAGCCGCTGCTGCCGGCGCATGACGGTCCGTCCCGTGCCGAGGCCTCGAATGCGCTGGCCCACGCCGCGGCGGGGCTGGCCGAGGACCTGGACGCGGCCGCGATTGTGGTGCCGACCCGCACCGGCGAAAGCGCGCTGCGCCTGGCCGCCTTCCGCCCGCGCCGCCCGATCCTGGCGTACAGCCGGGTGGCGGAGACCACCCGCCGCCTGCATCTGACCTGGGGCGTGCGCGCGATCGATCTGCCCGTTCCGGCCGGCAGCGATCCGCTGAAGGCGGCGCTGGAGGCGGCGCGCCGCGAGCTGGGGGCGGGGGCGCGCGCGGTGGTGCTCGACATTTCGTCGAACGTCGGCGTCGCGTCGCTGGTGAACGCCATCACCTTCTGAGATGCGTTCCGGCTGGAAGCCAGCGCCGGTCACGATCCGCCAGCCGGGGGCGGACTACGAGATTCGGATCGTGGGCGATCGGCCCTCGCCGCTGCGGGACTTTTACCATTCGCTGCTGCGGCGGCCCTGGTCGGTGACGATCGCCGCCATCAGCGGCGTGTTCCTGGGCGCCAACGCGCTGTTCGCCGGGCTGTTCGTGGCGGTCGGAGGGCTGGCCCACGCGCAGCCGGGATCGTTCCGGGACGCCTTCTTCTTCAGCGTGCAAACGATGGGGACCATCGGCTACGGCGCGATGTTCCCCGAGTCGGCGGCGGCGAACGCCGTCGTCGTGCTGGAGTCGATCACCGGCCTCACCCTGACGGCGCTGGCCACCGGTTTGGTGTTCGCCAAGTTCTCGCGGTCGACGGCGCGGTTGATGTTCTCGCGTCACGCGGTGATCACCGGCCTCAACGGGGTGCCGACGCTGATGTTTCGGGTGGGCAACCAGCGCGGCAACGGGATCGTCGACGCCCAGCTGCGGGTGGTCATGATCCGCACCGAACACACGCTGGAGGGGGAGACCTTCTACCGCATGCTGGACCTGCCGTTGACCCGGCAGCGGGCCATGAGCCTGGCGCGCGCCTGGAACGCGCTGCACGTGATCGATGCCACCAGTCCGCTGTATGGCGAGACGGCCGATTCGCTGGCCGCCAAGGAGGTCGAGCTGCAAGTGCTGGTGGTGGGCCTGGACGACATCACGATGCAGACGGTCCATGGCCAGCACCGCTATTCCGCCAAGGACGTGCTGTGGGGGCACCGGCTGGCCGACGTGCTGTCCGAAACGCCGGACGGGCACATGCTGCTGGATTTGCGCCGCTTCCACGAGGTCGAGCCGGTGCGGGCGGTGCCGCCGGGGCC
The DNA here is from genome assembly GCA_963737345.1 of uncultured Pseudomonadota bacterium. Taxonomy (GTDB): domain Bacteria; phylum Myxococcota_A; class Polyangia; order Fen-1088; family Fen-1088; genus JADGRB01. Next base: position 133,381 of record CAVTSM010000009.1, read on the forward strand.
GTGATGTTCGACGCCATCCTGTTCGACAACGACGGCGTGCTGGTCGACACCGAGAGCCTCTACTATCGCGCCAACCGGGACGTGCTGGCCACGGTGGGCGTGGACCTGGACGAGGCGAGCTACGTCGAGCTCTATCTGCGCCAGGGGGTCGGCGCGTTCCATTTGGCGGCCGACCGCGGCCTCTCGCCCGAACAGATCGTGGCCCTGCGCGCCGCGCGCAACCGCCGCTACAGCGACCTGGTCGCGGGCGAGGACATCCTGATTCCGGGCGTCTTCGAGCTGGTGCGGCGGCTGGCGGCCCGCTATCGCCTGGCGATCGTCACCAGCGCCGAACCCGAGCCGTTTTCGCGCAGCCACGCCCGCACCGGCCTGCTGCCGTTCTTCGAGCTGGTGCTCACCCGTGCCGACACCGTGCGCGCCAAGCCCGACCCCGACCCCTATCTGCTGGCCGTGAGCCGCCTTGGATTGCCGGGCCGGCGATGCCTGGTCATCGAGGACTCCGAGCGCGGGCTGCGCGCCGCCAAGGCGGCCGGCCTGTCGTGTTGGGTCGTGCCGTCCGGCCTGACCCACGGCAGCGATTTCAGCGCCGCGGACGCGGTCCTGCCCGATCTCGGCGCCGCGGTGGCGCGGCTGCTGGCGGCGCGCGACGATTGACCGGTCAGCGTGGCGGCGTGAGGGCCGCTTCACAAGCCGCCAGCCGCTGTCGCCAGCGGGGCACGTCCGGGTTGAGCGGATCGTCCCGGAGCAGCTCGCGGTAGGCGATCGCCGCTTCCGTCCATCGTGCCTGCGTGAAGAGGCGGTCGGCCCGCACGGCGGCAGACTCGCGCGCGCCCGCCGCGCGTGGCGCAGGCGATGGGGCGGCGCGGGCGGGCGGGGCGGCGAATTGTTCGGCGGCCGGCGCTTCCGCCTTCTGTTCCGCCTTCTCTTCCGTCTTCTTCGCTGGTTGGGCCTTAGCCTTCGGGGCAGCGGGGGCCCGCGTCGCGGCACCGGCCGAGCCCTGGCCTCCGGCGTTCAACCTGGACGATGCCGCCCGCTCGTCATCCGCCGGGCGGTCGTCGAAATCGCGGCTGCGCGCGGCGGCCGGTGGCGGGGCGGCGAACTCCGCCTCGGGCCTCGGTTCCGCTGTCTGCCGTGGATGGTCGGCCCGGGCGGGCGGGGCGGCGCGCCGCCTGTGCACCGGAGGCGCAGCCGGCTGGGCGGCGGGTGCGGGTCCGGGCTCGTCGCCGGCCGCCGAAGCCGCGCCCGCCGGCTCTGGCGCGGGCGTGCCCGTCGGATCGACCGGCTGGGCGGCCGGGGCAGCCGCGGACTCCGCCGGGGCCACCCCTTGCCGGCCACGCTGGTAGGTCCTTTCCGGCTCGAAAAAGATCCGGCTGGCCAGCAGAAACACCGCCACGGCGCCCACCGTCGCAAACGTGGGGAGCGTCCATTTGCCGCGCAGCCAGGCCCAGACGGACGGCCTTGGCTCAGGCGGCGCCGTGCGCCGCGGTGCCGGCAATGCGGCGGTTGCCGCCCGCACGATCGCGGCGTGGACCCGCGGCGGTGGTTGGTCGGCCGCCATCGACCGGCGCGCCAGGTCGCGCGTCGATTCGAGAGTTGTCAGCTCGGCCTGGCATGCGGCGCAGCCGGCCCAATGTGCATGGATGTCCGCGTCGACGTCCGCACGCGCGCCGGCGGACAGCTCGCTGTAGAGGAGATCGAGCATCCGGGCGCGTGTCTGTTCGCAATCCGCGGCCATGGCCTTACCCAGTGCCTTTCATTTTGGCGTGCCCGCGCTGCCGTTGCCGGCCAAATCCGCCAGCGACGCCCGGAGCTTCTCCAGCGCATAGCGCATCCGGCTCTTGACGGTCGGCTCGGACGCGCCGACCACGGCGGCGATCTCGGCGAACGGCAGCTCCATCACCTCACGCATGAGGAACACCTCGCGCTGGTCGTCGGGCAACCCGGCGATCGCTCGATCGATCCGAGCCGCCGCTTGCCGCCCCGCCAAGAGGGCATCGGCGGTTCGCTCGGGCGCCGCGATGCGGTCGTGCAGCGACACCGGCGCGTCCCCGTCGTCATGGGCGGCATCCAGCGAGGCGGCACCACGGATGGCCTCGCGGCGCGACCGGTCGACGCATAGGTTGCGGGCGATCGTGTAGAGCCAGGTCGAGAACTTGGCCTGTCCCTTCCAGCCCGGCGCGGCGGCATCCTGCGCGTCACGAACCACCCGCAAGAACACCTCCTGCAGCAAATCCTCCGCCGTCTCGTCGTGGCGGACGAAGCGGCGGAGGTAGGACCAGATGGGCCTTTCGTAGCGGGCCAGCAGGGCTTCGAAGGCCGCGACGTCCCCGGCGCGGTACGCGGCCAAGAGCTGTTCGTCGTCGCGGGCGCCGTCCACCAGGACGGCATCCTCGCCGCCCCTAGCGCCAGCTGCAAGCGTGCCGCCAGCCTGCGGGCGGCGGCGCATACCGCCGGTCCGCCGCCGGGAACGGATCGGCCGAGAGCCGCAGGTCGGTGTCGGAGGCGCAGGTGTCGCCGTCGACGGGGATCCCCATCGCGAGCAGCCCGTCGTGGTCGTTGTAGCGGACGCCCAGCACGGCAGAGGGACGAGCGGCGCTGGCGCGCACGAACTCCACCTCGGTGATGGGAGAGCTCACCGCCTCGCCATACTCGGTGCCGAGGCCCGGGCGTGACCGGCGCAAGTCGTGGCTGGGCGCCTCGGCGGCGGCCATGTCGCGGGCCGCGGGCGCCTCGGCTTTCCCCGACGGCGCCGGAGCGGAACGGGGCTGACCGCCCGAGGCGGACGGGGCGGCGGGCGCGGCGTCGTCGTCGAACTGTTCACGTTCGCGGAGCGCGTGTGGCGCCGCGTACGGAAGCGGCCGGGGGACGTAGACGGGCGGCAGGTAGCGCTCCGGGAACATGGCCACGCCGACGACACCGACCTCGCGCGCGCTGCCCGTCTGCGCGGCGTAAGAATGGGGGACCGAAGAGAACCTGAAAGCGGCCGCTTCGGACTGTGAGAGCCGCCAGCCGTCGATGTCGACCGAGCCCCAGGCGGGGATGAGGTACCCGCGGTTGGTGCGGAAGTCGCCCGGGCGGCCGTTGATGGCGTCGCGCCCGTCGACCGACACGACGGCCTCGACCCTGCGGGACGAGTGGTTCGCGATGCGCAGCGTGTACCTGGCGCCCAGCATCCCCAGCACGTAGGTTTCGCCATCGCGTTCGAATGTCCGGGCCGGCGCGCCGTCCACGAGGACGGTCATCTGGTAGCCGCCGGCACGATCACGCAGGGCCGCCCGGGGCGGCAACGGTGATGCGGCGCAGGACGCGGCGGCGAGAACGGTCGTGGTCGTGAGCAGGGTGGTGAAGAAGCTTCGGCGGTTCATGGCTGGCCTCCTGCTCACCTGCGACGCGCGGCCCGCGCAGAAGATCTGTCCCCGCTAACTTTTTCTTTCGGGCGCGGGTCTCCCGTGACGCAAGGGAGGAGACACACCGATGCGTACCGAAGAGACCGACATTCCGAACCTCAACGACACGACCACCACAGGCCGCCGCACGCCCTTTCGTTCCTGGAGGCTTCTGGCCCCAGCGCTGGCGGCCCTGACGCTGGGCGGCGGTGTCGTGGCGACGGCTGCCTATGCCCACCCGGGTGACCCGATGGAGGCGGGTGGCCCGATGAACGGGGGCGATATGGGATTCGGCGCCCGCCGGCTCGAGCATCTGCTCGACAAGGTGAACGCCACCCCCGCCCAACGGTCCCAGATCGAGGGCATCTGGAAAAACCTGCGCCCGCAAATGCAGGCCAACCACGAGCAGCACATGGCGCTGCACCAGCAGATGGGGGCCGCGTTCACCGCGCCGACGGTCAACGCCAGCCAGATTGAACAGCTCCGCCGGCAGTCCATGGCGATCGCCGACAAGCGGTCGCAGCTGTTCACGCAGGGGCTGGTCCAGACGGCCCAGGTCCTGACGCAAGACCAGCGCAAGCAGGCCGAGGCGCTGATCCAGGAGGCGCGCGGCCGGTTCCACCACCACGGCGGCGCGCAGGAGTAACGGTGAGCGTCACGCCTCCGCTTCGACCGTTTGCGCGCGGTACTCGGTGGCGCGGTCGCGGCGGAGGCGGTCCAGATAAAGGTAGATGACGGGGGTCGAAAACAGGTTCAGCAGCTGCGAGACGCACAGGCCGCCCACGATGGTGATGCCGAGCGGCCGCCGCAGCTCGGATCCGGCGCCAAAGCCGATGGCCAGCGGCACCGCGCCGAAGAGGGCCGCCAGGGTCGTCATCAGGATCGGGCGGAACCGGAGCAGGCAGGCGCGGCGGATGGCTTCTTCGGGCGGCAGCCCTTCGCCGCGCTCGGCCTCCAGCGCGAAGTCGATCATCATGATCGCGTTCTTCTTCACGATGCCCAGCAGCAAGATGACGCCGATGAGCGCGATGATGCTGAAGTCGAGGTGCAGCAGCATCAGCGCGATCAGCGCGCCGACGGCCGCGGAGGGCAACGTCGACAGGATGGTGATGGGGTGGACGAGGCTCTCGTACAACATCCCCAGCACGACGTAGACGGCGAACAGGGCCGCGGCGATCAGCCACGGCTCGCTGCTGAGCGAGGCGCCAAACGCCTGGGCGGTCCCCTGGAAGCTGCCGTGAACGCCGGTGGGTAGGCCAATTTGGCGCATCGCTGCGTCGACGGCCTTGACCGCGTCGCCCAGCGCCGCGTTGGGGGCCAGGTTGAACGAGAGTGTGGTCGCCGGGAACTGCCCCTGGTGCGTGACGGAAAGGGGCGTGGCCGTCGTGTGGATCTTGGCGATGCTGGGCAGCGGGACCAGCTGCCCCCCCGGCGTCCGCACGTAGATGTGGACCAGCTGATCGGGGCTGGCCTGCTGGGCGGGGATCGCCTCCATCACCACGCGATAGTAGTTGAGCGCGGTGAAGGAGGTGGCGACCTGGCGCTGCCCGTAGGCGTCGTACAGCGTGTCGTCGATGGCGCGGGAGGTGATGCCCAGCCGGCTGGCGGTGTCGCGATCGACGTCCACCGCCAGCTCGAGGCCGGCCGTCTGCTGGTCGGTGGTCACGTCCCGCAGCTGAGGCAGCGATTTGAGCTTGGCCAGCACGCGCGGGCTCCAGGCCTGCAGCTCGGCCAGGTCTGCGTCTTCCAGCGCGTACTGGTACTGGGTGCGGGACATGCGCCCGCCCAAGCGGAGGTCCTGCACCGACTGCAAGAACAGCGAGACGCCCGGGATGTGCGCCAGCTTGGGGCGTAGGCGCGCGACGACCTGGTCCGCCGTGGTCTTGCGCTTGTCGTAAGGCTTGAGGCTGATGAACATCGTGCCGGTGTTGCCGGCCCCGCTGGGGCCGCCCACGAAGGCGATGACGTGGTCGACGTCCGGATCCTGCCGCACGATCTCGTTCAGTCGTTCCTGCGCCGCCCGCATCGCCGCCGACGAGATGTCTTGCGACGCTTCGGAGAAGCCGGACAGCATGCCGGTGTCCTGCTGCGGAAAGAGTCCCTTGGGGATCTCGACGGCCAGAAACACCGTCAATCCCACGGTGCCGGCGGTGAGCAGCAGCATCAGGAACGAGTGCCGCAGGACCCAGCGCACACCGCGGTCGTAGCCGCGCACCATGGCGGCGAAGAACCGTTCGGCCAGGCGGCCGAAGCGCCCCGGCTTCTCGTCACGCGCCGGCCGCAGCAACCGGCCGGCCATGGCCGGCGTGACGGTCAGTGACACGACCGCCGACAGCGCGACCGCCACGCTCAACGTGACGGCGAATTCGCGGAACAGGCGCCCGACGATGCCGCCCATCAGCAAGATGGGGATGAACACCGCGATCAGCGAGATCGTGATTGAAACGATCGTGAAGCCGATCTGGCGCGCGCCTTCCAGGGCCGCTTCCAGCGGCTTCATTCCGCCTTCGATGAGGCGGGCGATGTTCTCGGTCACGACGATGGCGTCGTCGACGACGAAGCCGGTCGAGATGGTCAGCGCCATCAGCGACAGGTTGTCCAGGCTGTAGCCCAGCAGGTACATGACGCCGAAGGTCCCCACCAGCGACAGCGGCACGGCGATGCTGGGGATGGCCGTCGCGCGGGCGCTGCGCAGGAACAGGTAGACGACCGCGATCACCAGCAGCACGCTCAGCAGCAGCGTCCGCTCGACGTCCTGCACGGAGGCGCGGATGGTGGTGGCGCGATCGACCGCCACACCGACGTCGATGGCCGGTGAGATCGACTGGCGCAAGAAGGGCAGGGCCGCCTTCACACCGGCGATGGTGGACAGGATGTTCGCGCCCGGCTGCCGGCGGATGATCATCAGCACGCAGCGCTGCCCGTCGATCCAGCCGGCCAGGCGGTTGTTCTCGACGTCATCGAAGACATTCGCCACGTCACCCAGACGCAGCGACGCGCCGTCCTTGGTGGCGACGACCAGCTCCCGGTAGGCAGCCGCGCCCAGCAACTGGTCGGTGGCGGCGATGTTGTACGTGACGTCGGCGCCCGTCAGCGTCCCCTTGGGCTGGTTGGCGGTTGCGGCAGCCAGCGCGGACCGGACGTCCTCCAGCGACAGCCCGTGGCCGGCCAGCGCCTCGACGTCGATCTGCACGCGCACGGCGGGCTGCTGGCCGCCCCCCACGAACACCTGCCCCACACCGTCGATCTGCGACATCTTCTGGGCCAGCACGCTGTTGGCGGCCTCGAACACCTGCGCCAGCGACAGCGACTTGGAGGTCAGCGACAGGATCAGGATCGGGGAGTCCGCCGGGTTGACCTTGCGGTAGTTGGGCAGGCTGGGCAGGTTGGGGGAAGCTCGGACAGCGACGCGTTGATGGCCGCCTGCACGTCGCGGGCGGCGGCCGTCACGTCCCGATCCAGGTCGAACTGCATCGTGATCGACGTCGACCCGAGCGAGTTGATCGACGTCATTTCGGTCAGCCCCGCGATGCGCCCGAACCGCCGCTCGAGCGGGGTCGCCACCGACGAGGCCATGGTGTCGGGGTTGGCCCCCGGCAGCGCCGCCGAGACGGAGATGGTCGGAAAATCGACCCGCGGCAGCGGGGCGACCGGCAGACCCCGGTAGGCCATGAGGCCGGCCAGGATCACGGCCGCCGCCAACAGCGAGGTGGCGATCGGCCGCCGGATGAAGGGCGCCGAGATGTTCATGGCGTGGCCCTTCGGAAGCGGGCGGCCAGGCGGTCCATGTAAAGGTAGATGACGGGGGTCGTGAACAGCGTCAGCACCTGCGACAGCAGCAGGCCGCCCACGATCGTGATGCCCAGCGGCCGGCGCAGCTCGGCGCCCGTCCCCGAGCCCAGGGCCAGGGGCAGGCCGCCCAGCAGCGCCGCCACCGTCGTCATCATGATCGGCCGGAAGCGCAGCAGACAGGCCTGGTGGATCGCCTCGCGCGGCGACTTGCCCTGGTCGCGCTCCGCCTCCAGCGCGAAGTCGATCATCATGATGGCGTTCTTCTTGACGATGCCGATCAGCAGCACGATGCCGATGAGGCCAATGACGGAGAACTCCGTGCGGCAAAGGAGCAGGGCCAGGAAGGCGCCGACCCCGGCCGACGGGAGCGTCGACAGGATCGTGATGGGGTGGATGTAGCTTTCGTATAAAACGCCCAGCACGATGTAGACCGTCACGAGCGCGGCCAAGATCAGCAGAGGCTCCGTCGACAGCGAGTCGTGAAACGCGGCGGCGGCGCCCTGGAACTCGCCGTGCAGGCCGGGGGGCGCGTTCATCCCCGCCACGGCGTCCGAGACGGCCCGCACGGCATCGCCCAGCGCGGCGTCGGGCGCCAAGTTGAACGACAGCGTGACCGCCGGGAACTGCCCAGCGTGGGCGATCGACACCGCCGTCTGCGTGCGCTCGAAGTGGGCGAACTCGTTCAGCGGCACCGCCTCGCCGGTGGTGGACCGCAGGCGGATCTGGTTCAGCCCGGCCGGGTTCTGCTGGTATTGGGGCGACACCTCCAGGATGACCCGATAGAGGTTCAGCTGCGTGAAGATGGTCGAGACCGGGCGCTGCCCGAAGGCGTCGTACAACGTGTCGTCGATCGCCTGCGCCGTGATCCCCATGCGCGAGGCCGTGTCGCGGTCGATCACCAGGGTTATTTGCAGGGCGCCGTCCTGCTGGTCGCTGGCCACGTCCGCCAGCTGCGGAATCTGCCGCAGGCGGTCCAGCACGAGCGGCGCCCAGGTGGCCAGCTCGCGCGGATCGGCGTCCTCCAGCGTGTACTGGTACTGGGTGCGGCTGATCTGGGTTGCGATCTGCAGGTCCTGGACCGCCTGCAGGTAGGTGGTCACGCCCGGCACCTCGGCCAGCTGCGGCGCCAGCCGGGCCATGATGTCCTGGGCGCTGCCGCGGCGCTGGTCGCGGTTCTTCAACGTGATCGCCAGACGCCCGCTGGACAGCGTCGGGTTGGTGCCGTCGGCCCCGATGAAGGACGAGACGTTGAGGACGTCGGGGTCCTTGCGAATGACGTCGGCCACCGCCTGTTGCCGGTCGGACATGGCGGAAAACGAAATGTCGACCGGCGCCTCGGTGATGCCCAGCAGCAGCCCCGTGTCCTGCTGCGGAAAGAGTCCTTTCGGAACCACGACCGCCAGGAGGACCGTGAACGCCACCGTGGCGACGGTCAGCAACAGGGTCAGCGCCTGATGCTGCAGCACCCACCCCAGGCCGCGGTCGTAGACCCGGACCATCCAGTCGAAGGCCGCCTCGGACGCGCGCGCCACGCGCCCCTCGTCCTCTTTGCGCACCGGCCGCAGGATGTGGCCGCACATCATCGCCGTCAGCGTCAGCGAGATCACCCCCGAGGCGACGATGGCGGTGCTCAGCGTGACGGCGAACTCCCGGAACAGGCGCCCGATGATGCCGCCCATGAACAGCAGCGGGATCAGCACCGCCACCAGCGACACCGTGAGCGACAGGATCGTGAAGCCGATCTGCTTCGAGCCCTTCAGCGCCGCCTTGAACGGCGGGTCCCCCTCTTCGATGTGCCGCGCGATGTTCTCGATCATGACGATGGCGTCGTCGACGACGAAGCCCGTCGAGATCGTCAGCGCCATCAACGTGAGGTTGTTGAGGCTGTAACCCAGCATCAGCATCACGCCGAAGGTCGCGATCAGCGACAGCGGCACCGCGATGCCGGGGATGATGGTCGCGCGCAGCGTGCGCAGGAACAGGTAGATGACCGCCACCACCAAGCCCATGGTCAGCAGCAGCGTGAACTCCACGTCCCGCACGGAGGCGCGCACCGTCTCCGTGCGGTCCGACAGGATCGCCACCTTGATCCCTTGCGGCAGCGAGGCCTCGAGCCGGGGAAGCAGCTCTTTCACATGCTGCGCGACCTCGATCAAGTTCGCTCCCGGTTGGCGCTGCACGTTCACGATGACCGCCGGGTGCTGGTTGGCCCATCCCGCGAGCTGCGCGTTTTCGACCCCGTCCAGCACCTTGGCGACGTCGCTGAGGCGCACCGGCGCGCCGTTCTGGTAGGCGATGACCAGCGGTCCGTACTCCGCGGCCGACGGCAGCTGATCGTTGGCCGACACCAAATAGTTCTGGCGCGGCCCGTCCAGGTTCCCCTTGGGCTGATTGACGTTCGCCAGCGCCAGCACCGACCGGACGTCCTCGAGGCTGAGACCGCGCCCCGCCAGCGCGACTGGATCGACCTGCACGCGCACGGCCGGCCGCTGGCCGCCGTTCAACGTCACCAGGCCGACGCCCGACACCTGCGCCAGCTTCTGGGCCAGGATCGAGTCGGCGTAATTGTCGACGACGCTGATGGGTGACGTGTCCGAGCTGACCGCCAGCGAGATGACTGGTACGTCGGCCGGGTTGCTCTTGCTGTAGGTCGGCGGTGTCGGCAGCGTGCGCGGCAGCAGGTTCGAGGCGGCGTTGATCGCCGCCTGCACGTCCTGCTCGGCCGAGTCGATGTCGCGATCCAGCGTGAACTGCAGCGTGATCTGGGAGCTGGCCGCGCTGCTGACCGACGTGAGGTGCGCCAGTGACGGGATCTGACCCAGCTGCCGCTCGAGAGGGGTGGTCACCGCCGACACCATCGTGTCCGCGCTGGCGCCCGGCAGGATGGTCGACACCACGATCGTCGGGTAGTCGACCTGCGGAAGGGCCGACACCGGCAGCTGGTTGTAGGCGGCCAGTCCCGCGATGGCCACGCCGATCATCAGCAGCGACGTGCCGACCGGGCGCCGGATGAACGGCTCTGAAATGTTCACGGGCGCACGGCCAGCTTGGCGCCGGGGCGAAGCTGGGCTTGTCCCTCACGTACCACCTTGTCGCCCGGCTGCAGCCCGTTGGTGATGAGCGCGTCCTCGCCTTCGATGCGCTCGACGCTGACCGGCCGTGCGTCCGCTTTGTCGCCGTTCGCCAGGTACACGAACGCCCCTTGCGGCCCCCGCTGCACGGCGACAGCCGGGATGACCAGCGCGCCTTTGCGCACCGCCAGGCGCAGCCGCGCCTTGACGAACTGGTTCGGCCACAGCGCGCCGTCGCTGTTCGGGAAGATGGCTTTGAGGCGCATGGTCGCGGTCCCCTGGTTGATCTGGTTGTCGATCAGCTCCAACTGCCCGCTGCCCAGAGCCTGCGAGCCGTCCCGGTTCCGCGCTTCGACCTGCAGCGGTCCCGCGGCGCGCTGCTGCTTGGCCACCTCGGGCAGGTCGTCCTGCGGCAGCGTGAACAGCACCGCGATGGGCTGCATCTGGGTCACCACGACGATTCCGGTGGGGTCTGCGGCGTGGACGACGTTGCCGGGGTCTACCAGGCGGACGCCCGTGACGCCGTCGATGGGCGATTTGATCTTGGCGTAGTCCAGCTGCAGCCTGGCGTTTTCGATCGTCGCCTGGTCGGCCATCACGGTGCCGGTCAGCTGCGCCACCAGCGCGCGCTGATCGTCGATCTGCTGCTGCGGCAAGAGGTGCTGGCCGCCCACGGCCTCGTAGCGCGCCAGGTTCTGTTTGGCGCCGTCCAGCTGGGCCTTGTCGCGCGTCAGCGCCGCCTCGCCCTGGTGCAATAGGATCTGAAACGGGCGAGGATCGACTTCGGCCAGGACCTCGCCCTTCTTGACGGGCTGCCCTTCGCGGAACGTGACGCGGTCCAGGCGACCGTCGACCTGCGTGCGGACGTTGACCGTTTTGTAGGCGGTGACGGTGCCCAGCCCCTCCAAATAAATCGGCACGTCGCGCGCGGCGGCCTCCGCCAGTAGGACCGGCACGGCGCGATCGCCCGCGGCCTTGCCGCCGCCGGGCGCGGCGGCGGCGGCGCTCTGATCGCCCTTGCCGCACCCGCCGGCCAGCACGCCGGCCAGGATCACCGTCGCGAGCGTGGCTCTCATCGGTCCCCCACCGCCGTCAGCAGCTGCGCGCGCGCGCTGGCCAGGTTGAAGCGCGCCTGCACGACCTGCGCCTCGGCCGCTGTGTACGCCACCTGCGCGTCGCTCAGCTCGACCGCGCTGCCCAGGCCGTGCGCGTAGCGCTGCTCGGCCAGCGTCAACTGGTTGTGGGCGTTGGCCAGCGCCTCTCCCGCGGCGCCGATGGTCGCCTTCGCCGCCTGGACGGCCAGCCGCGCCTGTTCGACGTCGACCTGGATTTGCAAGCGCAGCGCCTGCTCCTGCCCGGTCAGGTTTTCCAGCGTTCCCTGCGCCTCGCGGACCTGCCCGCTGGTGAGGCCCCCCTGCAGCAGATTCCAGGTCAGGCCCAGGCCGACATACCAGTTGGGGACCAGGCCGTCGATCGAGACCCCGTTGTCCGAGATGTTCCCGATGGCCGAGAGGCTGGGGCCGTACGCTCCTTTGACCGCCCGCACGGTCAACTCTTGCGCGCGCCGCTGGTCGACCAGGTTGGCCACCTCGGGGCGAGCGTGCTGCGCGCGGTCGACCAGCGCGGCGCCCGGGCCGTCCTCGCCCTCGATCGCCGGCATCGCCGCGTCGGCCAGCGTGAACGACTGGCCGACGGCGAGCCCCATCGCTTGCGTCAGCTGCGCGTCGGCCACCGCCAGGTTGTTGCGGGCGGTGACCAGCTGCACCTTGGCGTTCGCCAGCGCGGTCATCACGGTGGCCAGGTTGATATCCGGCTGTATGCCGGTGCGCACGAACGCCTGGGTCTGTTCCACGTGCTTCTCCTGGTTCTTGACGGTCTCTTCCGCGACGTCGACCAGGTCGCGCTGCGCGCGGGCCAGGAAGTACGCGCGGCGGACGTTGAGCAGCGTCTGCAGCACGGCGGTGCGGGTGTTCGCGCCGGCGGCGTCGCGGCTGGCCCCCGCGGCGCGCCAGCGGTTGCTGGTCTGGCCGAAGTCGTAGAGCAGCTGCGACCCCGTCACGCCCAGCAGGTAGTAGTTGTACTGCGGGGTCCAGCTCACCTGGGTCGGCGTGGCCGTCAGGGTCCCCGTGCTGGCGCCCATCCCGTTCGAGACGCTGGTCGGCAGGATCCCGGGGCGCGGGGCATAGTTGCTGGTCGTCCGTTCGTAGGTCGCGCTCAGCGCCACCTGGGGCAGATATCCCGCGCGCGCCTCCTCGACGCGCCCCTCGGCCGCTTCCAGCAGGCCGTGCGCTTGCCGCATGGTCGGCTGATTCCGCAGCGCCGCCTCCTCGGCCTGCCTGAGCGTCAGGGCGGCGGGCGGCGGGGGTGTGTCGCCGGCCGCGACGGCGCGACCGAGGCCCATCGCGATCATCGCCGGCGCGATCAGGGGAAGTCGTCGCATGGGTCTTTTACTCAGTAGACGACTCACGCGAATCCCCGCCTCGCAACATCCGGGCCAGCGGCCCGTGGACGCAACTCGCAGGATGCGCTCCTGGCGGGTGCCGGCGCCGGGCGGTAACCTGTATCGATTCTGTACACCTGTCGGTCCTCTAGTCAGCCGGCGGAGATGGTGGAGCCGCCGCCGCAGCCCGCAATGGGCGGTATCGTCCTTGCTTGACGACCGGCGTGTGCGTCTGGGCCGCGGAATTCGCCACCGGCTGTTGACCCTGGCTCTGGTCGGGCTGGTGACCGCCGCCTTGTCGGCGGACGCCCTTTATCGGTCCATCTCCGTCAGCCACGCCCAGCGTGTCGACCGGGGGCGCGAAACCGTCCACGAGGAGCTCGACCGCCTCGGCGTGGTGGGCCTGTCCGCCAACGCCTCGCCCTCGGCCGTCGTCGGGCTGCGGGGCGGCATCGTCGCCCGCGCCGGCGCGTCGGCGGCGATCGTGGCGGCCGTTCCGCCGGCCTGGGCCCCCACGTTGCGGGCGCTGCTGGGCGACGCGTCCCGGACGACGCCGGCCGAAGTGATGGTCGCCGCCGATCGCGGGCAGCTGATCGCGGCCATCGCGCCGGGGGCGGGCGACACACTCCGCTGGGCCGCCGTGCTGGTGCGCCCGTCTCCAACGCTGCAGAGCTGGCGCCTGTTGGTGGTGGGCCTGGGGTTTTCGGCGCTGCTGCTGGTCGCCAGCGCCGCCTATTCCCTGATCTCGGTCCGTCGCGCCGTGGCGGCGCTGCAGGCCGCGCTGGCCACGCTGGCGGACGATCTGTCGGCACCAGTGCCCCGTTCCCAGATCGGCGAGCTCGACGACATCGCGCTGGGCGTCGCGCGGCTGGCGCGCCGTTTGGACGACTCGCGCCAGGTGCAGCAGCGCATGAGCCGCGAGCTGGCCCGGCAAGAGCGACTGGCGGTGCTGGGACGGGTGGTGGCCGGCGTGGCGCACGAGGTCCGGAACCCGCTGGCGTCGATCAAGCTGCGTTTGGACCTGGCCGCCGGCCCCGAGGTGGCGATGCCCGCGCCGGCGCGGGCCGCCGTCGAGCACGCGACGGCGGAGATCGCTCGCCTCGACCGGCTGGTCGCCGACCTTCTGATCGTCGCGGGCCGCGCGCCCGGGACCCGCCGCTCGGTGGACGTGGGCGGCCTGGTCCGCGCGCGGGCCGAGGGGCTGACCCCGTGGGCGGCGCTCCGCCGGGTGACCATCACGACCGCCGGGCGCGGGCGGGCCGTCTGCGACGCCGACGCCCTGGCCCGGGCGGTCGACAACGTCTTGCGCAACGCCGTCGAGGCATCGCCCGAGGGGGGCACGGTCGAAGCCACGATCGACGAGCGCGCGGGCACGGTCCAGGTCCGCATTGCGGATCGCGGCCCGGGCGTTCCCGACGGTCGCGCCGGCGAGATCTTCGAGCCCTTTTTCACGACCAAGCCCGACGGCACCGGATTGGGGCTGGCCATCTCGCAGGCGATCGCGCGGGCCCACGGCGGTGACCTGACCTACGCGCGCGACGGGGCCACCACCCGGCTGGAGCTGACGCTGCCGGCGGACGGGCCCGCCGCGGCGGCGGCCGGGGTGGCGGGGCACGCCGCGGCCGGGGGCGCATGACCGGCGCGGTGCTGATCGTCGAGGACGAGCCGGGCCTGCGCGCCGGCTTGGCGGACGTGGTCCGCACGATGGGCGGCGAACCGCTGCCCGCGGCCGGCATCGCCGAGGCGCGGGCGATCGTGGCCGGGCGCGCGGTGGACTGCGTGCTGCTGGACATCCGATTGCGCGACGGCGACGGCCTCGACTACCTGACCGAGCTGCGGGCCACCGCGCGCGGCGTCCCGGTGATCGTCGCGACCGCTTACGGCGACAGCGAGCGGACGATCCGCGCCATGCGGGACGGCGCGTTCGATTACCTCACCAAACCCTTCGATCTGGGCGCGCTGCGCGCGACGCTGGAACGGGCGGCGCACCTGCGGGCGCTCGCGCAGCAGGCGGCCCCGGCGCCCGACTCGCCGGAGGTTCGCCAGGATCTGGTCGGAACCAGCGCGGCGATGCTGGCGGTCTGGAAACTGATCGGCCGGGCCGCGGGGTCCGGCGCGCCGGTGCTGGTGACGGGGGAGACCGGCACGGGCAAAGAGCTGGTCGCGCGCGCCATTCACCTCTACTCGTCGCGCGCGCGGGCACCCTTCGTGGCGCTCAACCTGGCGGCGCTGCCACCGACGCTGATCGAAAGCGAGCTGTTCGGGCACGAGCGGGGCGCGTTCACGGGGGCCACCGCGCGGCGCGGCGGGCGGTTCGAGGCGGCGGCGGGCGGCACGTTGTTCCTCGACGAGATCGGCGACCTGGATCCCGCGCTGCAGGCCAAGCTGCTGCGGGTCGTGCAGGAGGGAACTTATGAGCGCGTCGGCGGCGACACGCCCATCGTCACCGACGCGCGCATCATCGCGGCCACCAACCGCCCGGTCCGCCCCGACGCGCCAGGGGCGGCCCTGCGCGAGGAGCTGTATTACCGGCTGGCGGTGATCGAGATCGAGCTGCCGCCGTTGCGCGCCCGTCCCAGTGACATCCCGCTGCTGGTCGCTCACGCACTGCGCGGGCGTTCGGCGCGGGCGGTCTCGGAGGCGGCGATGCAGCGCCTGCTGGCCAGCCCGTGGCCCGGCAACGTGCGCGAGCTTTTTCATGTCCTCGAGCGCGCGGCCGTGCTGTGTGGGGGCGAGGTGATCGACCTAGGGGACCTGCCGGACACGGTTCGCTCGGCGGGGCCGGCGCGCGTGCCGGCGGCGGACGACAACGACGACCTCACGCTGAACGTTGCCATCGCCGACGTCGAAAAGCGGCTGATCGTCCGGGCGCTCGAGCGGGCGAAGGGGAACCGCTCGGCGGCCGCGCGCCTTCTCGGAATTGGCCGTCCGCAGCTGTACGCGAAGCTTCAAGAGCACGGGCTGGCCGGCTCGCGCGACGAGTGACCGGTCCCGCCCGTACGGTCTAGAGCTCACGCGTCGCGGTTCCGTCCCGACACCAACGCGATGCGCTTAGCTACCGATCGGTAGCAGGGTGGCGCGAAACGATTACGAGTTTCCCTGGCATGTGTCCTGCTCGGCTGAACTTCGGCGTTTTCTCCGCAGCCTCTATTCAGGAGCGGGCATAGATGCACGACGCGCTTAACCGTCGCTGGGCCACTGTCGTGGCGAGTTCCCTGATGTGGGCCGGTCTTGGCTGCGGCGGGCCACCGCCACCGAGCGGGCCGGAGCTGGTCGCGAAGAACACCGTCCGGCAGGCGCCGGCGAAACCAGCCGCGATCCCCATCCGGCACCTGCTCGCGACGGCAGTCAACACGGCGCCACGGATCGCCGCCGCGGCGATCGCGGATGCGGTCGTCGACGCGCGGGTCCTGATCATCACCGGCGACGGCACCGATTCGGGGCTGGACGCGATCCGGACGACGCTGCAGTTCTTGGGGACCCCGTTCGACGTGTTCAACGCGAGCGCCGGGACCGCGCTCACGGCCGACACGCTGGCCAGCGGGACGCACGGCAAGTACGACGCGATCTTCCTGGATACGGGCAATCTGTCGGTCACGGGCGGCAGCGCCTTTACCGCCGACGAGTGGACCACCCTGGCGACGTACGAGGCCCAATTCGGCGTGCGGCGCGTGTCGCTGTACACGTCGCCGACTGCCGCTTATGGCCTGTCCGACAACGGCGAGGTCGATCCCTCGAAGACGCCGGTCACGATGACCTGCACCGCGGCCGGGACCACCCTGTTCAGGGGGGCCAACTGCGCCAACCCGATCGTGGTCAATCAAGGATGGGTCTACCCGGCGTCGGCGGTCGACGCCTCCACGACCCCGCTGCTCGTCGACGGCGCGGGCAACGTCTACGCGGCCACGCGCAGCTACGCCGACGGTCGCGAGGCGCTGGCGCTGACGTTCGCGCAGGCGCCCTACTTCAATTCCTACCTCGAGCTGGCGTATGGCCTGGTGAGCTGGGCCACGCGCGGCCTCTTCATCGGCGAGCGACACGTGTACGCCGTGCCGCAGCTGGACGATCTGTTCCTGGCCAGCGACATCTACGGGGGTGGCACCTACCGCATGACGGATGGCGACATGCAGGCGCTGGCCGACTGGCAAAACCGCCAGCGCGGCAAGCCGCAGTTCGCGGGGTTCCGGATCGCGTGGGCCGCCAACGGCTATGGCTCGCAGGCGCGGCCCGGCGATCCGCTGACGGCGAAGGCGGCGGCGCTGGGGGCGACGTTCGCGTGGATCAACCACACCTGGGACCACCCGATTCTGGACAATCTGAGCTACGCCGATGCGTTGACCGAGCTCACGAAGAACGACGCGTATCTGAAAGGGTTGCCGCTGACCCCGTACGCGACCATCAACGCCGTGACCCCCAACATCTCCGGGCTGGCCAGCGCAGACGCCATGCAGGCCATCCACGACGCGGGCATTCGATTCCTGGTCAGCGACACGTCGGAGCCGGGGCAGAAGAACCCGTCGCCCAACGTCGGCATCTGGAACGCGCTGCAGCCGAGCATTCTGGAGATCCCGCGCATCCCGGCGGATCTCTACTTCAACGTCTCGCAGCCCGCCGAGTGGATTCCCGAGTGGGAGGCTCTGAAGAAGGTCGCCACGGTGGACTACCCGACGATTATCGCCGACCAGGGCACCACGTTCGCCGGGTACATGCTGGCCGGCAACAAGGACCCTTGGATGTTCCACCAGGCAAACGCGCGCAACTACGACAACGCGGGTCACAGCCTGATCGCCGATTTGCTGGACGCCACGTTCACCAAGTACGCCGCGGCGTCGACGTTCCCGGTCGAGAGCCCGACCGAGGACGAGCTGGCGCAGATCTTCATCAACCGCGAGGCGCTCGAAAAGTCCGGCGTGACCGCGACGATTCAGCCGGGCACGTCGATCACCGTCGCGGTCACCAGCGCGGCGACCGTGCCGGTCACCGGGCTTTGCACGCCCGGCGCAGAGAGCTACGCCGGCCAGACCATTTCGTATCTGAATCTGTCGGCAGGCCAATCCGTGACGCTGTCGCTGGTTGGTTGCAACGCCGGAATCGGGGGAAGCGGCGGGATCGGGGGCGCCGCCGGCGCGAACGGGCAGGCCGGCGCCAGCGGCACCGCCGGCAACGGCGGAGCGGCCGGCGCGATGACCAACGCCGGGGGAATGCCGGGGACCGGTGCGGGCGGCGCGGCGGGGGCCGCCGCGAGCGGCGGGATTTCGGGAACCGGCGTCGCCGGGTCCGACGGCGCAGGTGGGGCAGGGGGCGCCGCCGGCAGCACCGTTTCCGGCGTGGGCGGCGCGGCAGGCACGCCCGGTCCTGGCGGCACGGGTGGCGGCGGAATTGGCGGTCCGGGCGGCGCAGCCGGACAGGCGGGGCACGGCGGGAACGCTGCCGGCGGTGCCAGCGGTTCGCGCGGGCAGGCCGGCGCCGGGGGATCAGCCGTGGCCGGCGCCCCCGGCACGGGCGGACTCTCCGCGGGCGGTCACGCGGGTGGCCTGATGGCCGCCGGTGGTCACGGCGGACTTGGCGCGGCCGGTCGCGCCGGCGGCGGACACGCCGGCGGTGGTCAACTGTCGCCGAGCGGCTCCGGCTGTGACTGCGCGGTCGCCGACCCGGGCGGCGGAAGGGGCGCGCTGTTCCTGACGCTCATCGGCGCCGCGCTGGGGACCAGCTGGCGCCGGCGCCGGGGCGGCCAGCGGCGTCAGGCGGACTGAGCTCGCGGTCGAGCCCATCCATCAATCAGAATCCGGCGCAGCAGGGTCGCGACCTCTTCGGCCTCGGGCAGCTCGCCGGTGCGCCAGACGAGGGAGCCCGTGCGGTCGAAGAGCTGCACCTGCGTGGAGTGGTTGTCGCTGGCGGTGCGGCCCGCCCCGAAGAAGGCGCGGATCTGTTCGACGTCGGCCGGGCGGGGTGCGGCGGCGCGCCAACCGGGCCGGGCGCCAAACCGCCGCAGCCACCGGGCCAGCGCGGCGCTGGTGTCGCGGGCGGGGTCCACGCTCAGCGAGACCAGCTGGATGCCGCGCGCCACCTGGTCGGGAATCAACTTCTGGACGCGCCCGAAAATGGCCCCCTGAATCGGGCAGGTCGTCGTGCAGGCGGTGAACATCACCTGAAGAGCCGTCACGCGCCCGGCGAGCAACCGCGGCAGCGTCAGGGCCGCTCCGTCCTGTCCGACGAGCGGGATGTCGGGAGCCGGAACGGGCGGACGGACGCGGCCATGATCGGCGGCGGGCCCCGCGCTCCAGCCGAGCCGATTCGCGGACGAGGTGCCGGCGCCGATTGCAGCGCCGATCAGGAAAGCCCGTCGAGAAGACCCCGCCCGCATCCTCATCGCGCTCGCCCCTCGGCCGTCAAGAATCGCCACAGACTCTCGCACTGGGCGTCATCGACGTCGAACACGGGCATCTCGCGAGCGACGAGGACATAGGCCGGATCGACCCCGGTTCGGAGCAGCTTGCAGAACGAGCGGGCGTCGTAAGTCGATGGGGGGCCGCCCCGGCGCGGCCGCGCCTCCAACAGCAGCGCACGATCGATCGGCGGCGCCGGCGCCGGCGCCGCGCCTTTGGACGCCACCCCAGCGGCGTGGCAGCCGCGACAGACCACGACGGCAGCCGGCAGATCGCTCCGGTGATCTCGGACGCGCCCGGCCAGCGCTTCCCGACCGGTGAAGAGTGCGCGCCCGCGCGCGGCGGTGACCGGCGCCCGGGCCGACGCGCTTTTCGCGCAGACCACCGCCGCCAGCGCGGCGGCAGCCAACCCGGACAAGAGGCGCAAGAGGCGCGCCCAGGTCAACCGATGCGGACCGTCGCCGCCACGCTGGGAACCCCCTGCGCGTTCAGGGCGAACAGCATGTAGTACCCGGGCAGCACGACGCCGGGATCGGACGGGACCGCCAGCGTGTACGACGTCGCGCCGCTCGTGGTTTGAATCGCGAGCGGGATGCGCCGCTGGTCGTTGTTCACGGTGTGCGTCACCGACGACAGGCGCATCAGGACGAACGACGTGACCGGCCCACCGGTCGTGACCGCCAGGGTGCCCCCGAGCGTTCCGGTGGAAGGCGCCGCGGTGATGGTCGGGCGTGCCGCGGCGCTGCCGTCGGCGTTGAGCAGGTACGGCGGCGTCAGGATCTCCGTGTTGAAGTGGTTGGCTGAGCAACCCTGCCCGCACTGCCCGCCGCCGCCGACGAACACCCGCCCATCAGGCAGCAGGATGGCCGTGCTGTGATAGACGCGCGAGGTCTGCATGGGCTTCATTTGCCGGAAGACGCGCGTCGCCGGGTCCCAGATCTCCGGGACCAGGATCGCGGTGTTGTCCGAGAACGGCACCGGCGTGGTTTGCCCACCCACAATCACGACCTGCCCGTTGGGCAGCGGGACGCCGGTCGCGAACGCGCGCGGGTAAGCGAGCGGCGCGATCTTCGTGACCGCCACGCCGCCGGTGAATTTGATCACGTACGACGCGCCGCTGGCGGTCGTGTTCTGGTAGGCCGGCGCGCCGCCCGCCTTCAGGATCGTGCCGACGTCGTAAAGAACTGCGTCACCGTTGATGGCGTAGGCGTCGTCGCCGCGGTTTCCGGCGGAGGTGATGGAGCCGGTGCTCGTGGTCGTGATCCAGTGCATCGGCGCGCTGGGGCCGGCGTGGAAGATCTGACCGCCGCTGGTCGCGAACAGCCAGAGGTGATTGTCGCCGCGATAGACGCCCTGGGGGTCGGGCCCGGTCACCGGCGCCGCCGTGACGCCGGTCAGACGGTTCCAGATTCCGTTCGTCCACAGCTCGCCGTTCTTGTTCCCTGCTCCGCCGCTCCATGAGCCGCCCAGCGTGAACACCGAGCCCGTCGAGATGAGCGTGTCGCCCTCATACCCGCGCGGGATGCTCATGCGCCCGCTCGACGACCAGGTGCCGGTGTTTGGGTCGTAGATGCTGGTTTTTGGGCTGCTGCTGCCGCCGTTGACCAGGATTCGCCCGTCGGGCAGGTTCGCCGTCCCCGGGCAGAACATGTCGTCGCCCGTGTTGTTGACCAGGATCGAGCTGGAGCTGCCGTTGGCCGGATCGAACACCGACGTGAACGTCTGCCCGCTGGCGGTCCCGATGTCCCCCTCGAACGTGTACTGGTCGTAGGCCGACCACATGACCAACTTGCCGCTGGGCAGGTTGGCGACCGCGATCGGGTTGACGGCCAGGGTCTGGACGCCCGTCCAGCTCGACGGAATCGTCGCGCTGGAAAGACTCCAGGATTGATTGAGCGCGCCGGTGCCGCAGGTGTTCTGGACGACCTGCGCCGCGTTGGCCTGGCTGGCGCCGGAGACGGACAGACATTGGCCGCTGTGCTGGGCAATCAGCTGGTAGGCGCCGCCTGCGACCTTCAGGGTCCAGAGCATGTTGGCGGCCTGCGAACAAGCCAGCTGCACCACGTTGGCCCCGGTCGAGGTGCTGGACCCAGTGACCGCCGCGCACAGGCCGCTGCTCACCGACACCACCTGATAGCCGGTGCCCGCCGGCACCAGCTTCCACTGCTCGTTCGCGCCGCCCGAGCAGGGCCATTGAACGATGTTGGCGCCGGACGTCTTGCTGTTGCCGTTGACGTTCAAGCACTGGCCGCTGTGGCCGGCCTGGGCGACCACCGCCGCCGAAGGCGTGACCAGGCCGGAGGCGACCGTCCAGATGAAGTTGCTGGCCGTCGAGCAGACTGACTGCACGATGGGCGCCTGATCGGCCGCGCTGTTTCCGCTCACGTTCGCGCAGAGCGTGCTGCCCTGGTTCACCAACTGGTACCCGCCCGCGGCCGCGGCCAGCTTCCAATCCTCGGTGGCCGCGCCGGAACAGGTCGTCTGCACGATGGCGGCACCGGACGCGGTGCTTCCGCCGGCCGTCGCGAGACACTGCCCGTTCTTCTGTTCGACGATGCGAAACGCGCCGTTGTGCGGCTGCAACGTCCACTGTTCGTTGCCCGCGAAATTGCAATGCCACTGGACGGCCGCCGTACCAGGGGTGCTCGAGCCGCCGCTGATGTCCAGGCACTTGCCGCTGTTGCCGGCGACGATGACCGAATAGCCAGTCCGCACGACTTCGGCACTTGCGCCGGATGCGATCGAAAGGACCGCCAGAACCACGCCCACCCGAACAATGATCGTTCTCACCATGTCGTCCACCTCCACGTGCGGACTGTGCCTACATCCGCGATCCCCGGTCAAGGACCAGGGGATCCGTCACCAAGAGTTTGCTCGGCAGAAACTCGCCGACGCGCTGGGCGCCGCGCCGCGCGCCTGCTTGGACGCGGGGTTAGGGTCAATGCAGTTCGGTTAAGCGCCAGGACGCGAGGACGCCAGGAACTGGATCGACGAGGTTTCACGACTGGAGCAAGCTGGTCCGAAACCATAGACCTCCATCGCTGCGGCAAGCACTTCTGAAATCCTCATGAGGTTTCTGATGGCTCCTCCGGGTCTCTTGGCGTCCCTCCTGTCCTGGCGCTTAACCGAACGGCATTGGGGTTAGGGTCGAAACTCGGTTTCTGCTAAGCAAGGCAGGTGACGAACGACAGCTCTGTGACCGACCTTGCGCGTCGTGATCTGGACGTGTTCTGGCACCCCTGCAGCCAGATGCGCGACTACCGCGCGTTTCCGCCGCTGGCGATTGCCGGCGCCGAAGGGACCCGGCTACGTCTGACGGACGGACGCGAGATCTTCGACGCGATCTCCAGTTGGTGGTGCAAGGCTTTGGGGCACCGCCACCCGCGGTTGATGGCCGCCCTGCGCGCGCAGACCGAGTCCTTCGAGCACGTCATCACCGCCAACACGACCAGCGCGCCGCTGGTCCGGCTCTGCGAGCGCCTGCTGGCCGCCGCCAACGGCCTGCCGCCATCCGGCTGGGGACCGGCCGCGCCCGCGGGGCGAGCGCCGGGGCATTTCGGCAAGGTGTTCCTGGCCGACAACGGATCCACCGCCGTCGAGATCGCCATGAAGATGGCGTTGCAGGCCCAGGCGCAGCGCGGCGCCGCAGGCCGAACCCAGTTCGCCGCGTTCGAGAACGGGTATCACGGCGAAACGGCCGCCACGCTGTCGGTGGGCGATCTGGATCTATACGGCGCTCCGTATCGCCCGCTCTGTTTCCCGGTGCATCGGGTGCGCGGCCTGCCGTACCGGTCCGGACCCGACGATCCGGCCTGGTTGGACGCCGGCGACGCGTGGCCCGAGATCGCGCGCGCGCTGGATGCCGTGGCCGAAACACTGGCGGCCGTCGTCTACGAACCGATCCTGCAGGCGGCCGGGGGCATGCGACTTTACAGCCCGGACCTTCTGCGCCGGCTGCGCGTCTGGGCGGACGCGCACGGGGTGTTCCTGATCGCCGACGAGATCGCCGCCGGAACCGGACGCCTGGGCGCGATGCTGGCCAGCCACCTGGTCCCGGATGCTCTGCCTGATGCTCTGCCGGATTTCGCCGTCGTTTCGAAGGGGCTGACGGCCGGCGTGCTGCCGCTGTCGGCCGTCGTGACCACCGACGCGATCTATGGATTGTTCGACGCCGACTACGCGGAAGGGCGCGCGTTTTTGCACTCGAACACTTTCACCGGCAACGCGCTGGCCATCGCCGTCGCCAACGCCGTGCTCGATGTGTTCGCCGAAGACGCGATCCTGACCCGCGTCGCCCTGCTGTCGGGCCACCTTCGCGCGTCGGTGGCGGGCCTCGCCGCACGACGTCCCTACCTGCGCAACGTCCGCGGCTGCGGGATGATGGCCGCCGTCGACATCTGCCACAGCGACGGAAGCGCCCGCGATCCGCGCCGCCGAACCGGGTACGCCGTCTATCGCGAGGCGGTCCGCCGGGGCGCGCTGCTGCGGCCGCTCGGGGACACGATGTATCTGTTCCCGCCGCTGACCACGGTGACCACGGAGATCGACGCCATGGTGGCCATTCTGGCCGACAGCCTGGACGCCGTGATCGGCCACAGCGGCGCGGCCGCTCCTCAGAATGAAGAGCTCGACACGAAGTAGAAGCGGTTCCCCCCCTCCGACTGAAAGCCGTGAGCCACCCCCAGCTGCAGCTGGGAGTCGATGAACCAGAACAGCTGCATCTGAAGGTGGACCTCGACGCCCACGTCGGTCTTCAGCTTGCCGGGCTCGAACCTCCCCTGGAAGGCGTTGCCGGCGTCGCCGAACACGGTCCCCCAGATTCGTCGCAGATAGACGAAATTCGTGGCGTACCCGCGCTCGATCCAGAGGAGGGGCGCCCGGTACTCGCCCGTCGCCACCAGGTAGCTGTCGCCGCTGACCACGTTGATCGGATAGCCGCGCAGGAAGGCGAACTGCTGCTGGTGGAGCAGCAGCGACCGCACGACGTCCTGATCGGCATAGCCGCCCAGATTGAAGAAGCCGTGCTTGTCGCCGAAGCCGAACCCTCCCTGCGTCAGCAGCGCCAGCGCGTGCAGCCGCGCCCAGGGCGGCGTCAGATACTCGGCCCAGGACCAGCTGATCTCGGTGCCGTGGAAGCGCCCACCCAGCGCCGGGTCCAGCAGCCGCAGCGTCAGCGACAGGCTGCGGCCGGTCTGGTTGCTGATCGAGTAGTTCCAGTGGTGCGCGTTCGTGAACGACCAGCCGAGGCGTAGATCCGCGAACGGCCCGGCGGCCGGCTTGATCGTGATCGGTCCGGTGGGATCGCCGACCGGCACCGGCCCGACCATGCCGTAGGCGGAGTAGTCGTAGCCCAGCGTGACGTCTGCCGACGCATCCGCCCGGCGGAGCACGGGCAGGTCTACCGACCCCGAAACGCTGAAGGTGCGCTGGCGGTAGGACAGGTTCTGGTCGCCCACGACCAGGCCGCGCGCCAGCGTGTCCGACTGGGCCACCGCGGCCACCAGGGTGGGCCAGAGCCGATTGTACGAGTAGGTGACCTGCCAGGCAGGGCGCGCGCCGGAGGGGACCCACAGGTTGAGCCCGAAAAGATGCGTGACCACCGGGTCGGACAGGCTGGTCTGTACCTGCAGCGTGTTGCCCAAGCCGAACGCGTCTGTCGAGCACCGTGAATTGCCACTGGCGCGGGTAGAGGTACTTCCAGGGCCGGTACGGAACGGTGCGCGTCGGAAACGGCACGGCGGCCGCGTCTTCCGGCCGCGCATCCGGCGAGTCGCTCTCGCCGTCGAGGCCCTCCGGCGCGTCGAGCCGCGCGTTGGCGAACGGCTGGGCCGGCTGGAACGTCGCCGGATCGAACGGCATCGTCCACAGGTCGAACCCGTCGCTGGAGAAGCCCGTGAAGACCAGCCGGCGCCCGTCCGGCGAGATGGCCGGCTGGTACGCGCCGCTCAGCAGGTTCGTGACCTGATAGAGGCGCTTCGTCGCCAGCTCGTACGCGAAGATGTTGGCGATGCCGGTCCGGTCGGACGCGAACACCACGAAGCGCCCGTCGGGCGTGAAGCGTGGGTCCATGTCCATCGCCCGGTCGACGGCGATGGCGCGGTCGGTGGCGGTGGCCAGCTCGTAGATGTGCACGTCCCGGAAGCCACCCGGCTTGTATCGCGAGTAGGCGATCAAGCGGCCGTCCGGCGAGAAGGCCGGCGTGTACGCCAGCCCGGGCGCGTCGGGCATGAGGAGCCGGGGCTCGCCCGCCGGTTTTGTGTCGCTGGTGCCGTTCACCGGAATCAGCGCCAGCCGCCGGCTGCCGGTCCCCAGCAGCACGCAGGCGATGAAGCGGCCGTCGGGTGACACGTCGGGCTCGTGCGTCCGCAAACCCCGCGTCAGTTGCCGCAGGGAACCAGTCCCGATGTCGTAGCGATAAAGATCGGTCCAGGAGACGTCCGCGTTGCCGACGATCCGGAACGGGAGCGGCAGATAGTCGACCCGTTCCAGGATCAAAGCCGCGCCGTCGGGGGTGGGGGCGGCGTTACCGGTGCCGACCATCTGCGCCAGCGTGCTGCGCTGGCCGCTGACGGGGTCGACGCGCACGTAGGCCGGCCACTGGTCGTTGTTGGCCCGGTGGTAGACCAGCGTGCCGTCGGGGAAGTACCGCGGCCCGGGCCCCTCGCCGCGCGGCCCGGGTGCGTCCCAGGTCAGTCGGGTGGCGGCCGTCAGCGGTCGGTGCGCGGCGTCTTCGACCTGCAGCGCGTACCGGTGGGCGATCGAGCGCTTCCAGTCGTCGAAGAGGCCAGTCCCGAACACCCCCGCGTACCCGCGCCCGACCGCGTCCCGGGCCACGCGGTTGATGCCGCCCGGAAAACAAGTGTCCGCGTAGCGGTGCGACAGCTCGCGGATCTTCTGCGGGCCGTACCGGTCCTCGATGTAGCGAATCAGGCTGGAGCCATAGAGATAGGCCGACGTTCCGCCCGGGTAGGCGAGAGGGATGTTGGTGACCTGGTCCAGACCGAAGAGGCGCCCTTCTAGAAACGGGACGCGCAGATGCATGTCGTAAAACGAGCTGCGCAGCCGGCCGCCGGTGGTCTGGCGTGACTCCATCAGGACCGCCATCCCTTCGACCAGCCAGGTCGGTTCGGCGAGGTTGGGCGCGTAGGTTCTCCCCTCGAGGGTGTTCAGCAAGCGCGTGCACGGGCTCAGCATCGTGTCCAGGTGCACGACGTGGGTCAGCTCGTGGGTCACCAGCAACTTCGCGTAGTCGTCGAAGTCGTTCAGCTCGTCGAGCGAGTCGGGTGGCGCCCCGTAGGCGTTGATGAACGTGAACGGAATCGAGCTGGCAGACCCGTTCGCGCCGTCGTCGAAGTCGCTGACCATCAGCTGGACGCGCCCCGCCGGCACGCCAGTTGAAGTAGCGGGTGTTGAGCCGCCAGGCGCGCTCGGCGAAGTGCGCGATGCGCTGGGCCAGCGGCTGCTCGGTCGGGATAGAAGTGGACGTCGAAGTGGGGCGTCTGCAGCGTGTACCAGACCGCGCGCGGAAGCGGCGCCGCGGGGGGCGGCTCGGCGGGTTCGTCGATCTCTTGGGCCCAGGCGGGGAGGGCCAGCGAAAGCGCGGCAAACAACAGGCCGGCGCCGGCGCGCGTTCGCATCGACGGGATTGTATCCGCGCCGGGCCCGTGCGGCGAAACGTTGCTGGCGATTGCCGGCGATCATGGTTAATTTCGGCCCCTCACAAAACCGACGAACCGGAGGACGATCAGATGAAGCGATTTGCCAGCGCGAACTGGAAAGGTGGTCTCAAGGGGGGCAAGGGGACGGTGACGGCCGCCAGCGGTGCCTTCACGAATCTGCCCTACAATTTCGTCCAGCGCTTCGAGAGCGGGCAGGGGAGCAGCCCCGAGGAGCTCATCGCCGCCGCCCACGCGAGCTGCTTCGCGATGGCGCTTGTCGGCCGAGCTGGAGCGGGCCGGGCTGCCACCCGACAACGTCGACGCCAAGGCGACGGTCACGCTGGAAAAGGTCGAGAGCGGGTTCGGCGTGACCTCGTCCCACCTGGAAGTGACGGTGAAGCTGCCGACGCCGGACCAGGCGAAGTTCGAGCAGGCCGCGAACGCCGCCAAGACCGGCTGCCCGATCTCGAAGCTGCTCAACGCCAAGATCACGCTGGACGCCAAGCTGGCGTAACCCCTCAGGGCTGCCGGGACAGGTCGCGGCAGATCCGCAGGTGGCGCAGCGCCGACGTGTAGTCGCCCGCCAGGTCGTAGAGGCGTGCGGCGTTGTAATGCGCGTCGGCGTTGCGGCCGTCCGACGCGATGGCCTGGGCGTAGGCCTCCAGCGCCGGCTCGTTGAGGCCCTGATCTTCGAGAGCGACGCCCAGGTTGAACAGCGCCGTGGCGTCGCCGGGCCGGATGGTGAGCGCCCGGCGGTAGTGAGCCTCGGCAGCCCGCAGGTCGCCGCGCTCGTGCAGGATGCGTCCGAGGTTGATGTGGGCGTCGGCGTGCTCCGGCGCCTGCATCAGCACCTGGCGATAGCTGGCTTCGGCCTGGGCCGGGTCGGCCTCGTCGATGTTGCAGCCGATCTCGTACATCTCATCGACGTTGGGCGCCGCGAGCTCGTCGGGTTGGGGCGCCGGCCGCGACCGCAGCATCGACAACGGCATCTCATCGGCTGCCGGCTGGGGCGGGTCGAAGGACATCAGCACTTGGCCGGATTCGACCTGCCAGCGCGAGCTGCCCTCGTGGACGACGACGGACGCACCGTCGGTCCCCAGCTGCACACCGGTCAGTGGGTGTGTGTCGGGCAGGCGATCGCGCAGCTTGCGCAGCGCGCGCCGCACGCGCAGGGGCGGGATGCGCTGCTTGACCAGCCCTTCGGCCTTGCGGAGCAGCAGCAGATCTTGAAACGAAAACCGCAGCTCGCCCCGGGTGCCACGTTCCGGCGCCAGCACGCCGGCTCGCAGGTACGCGCGCAGGCGGCCGGACGAGACGCCGATCATCTTGGCGACGTCTTGCGTGGTGTAGCCGCTCACGGCCCACGACTATAACGCGCGGATCGTGCCAGGGGGCGAGGATCGTCGTAGAACGGCGAGCCCCTCAGGCAGCCCGAGGCCGGAGGCCGTTGTCAGGACCGCTTGCCGCGCGCGCGCTTCGGCTCGGCGGCCTGGTCGTCCGACTTGCGCGCCGCGCGGCGCGGCTGCGGCGAGGCGGCCTCTTCCGCCGGCTCGGCCTGCGCGCGTCCGCCGCCGGTGCCCTTGGCCAGGCTGGCTTTCAGCGCCGCCATCAAATCGATCACCCGGGCTGGCTCCGCGGGCGCGGGCGCGCTCTCGGAGATGTCCTGGCCCTGTACCTTGCGCTCGATGTCGGCCCGGATGCGTTCCTTCACCTCGTCGTGGTACTGGCTGGGGTCGAAGGTCTCCGCGGTGATCTGGTCGATGAGCTGGCGCGCCAGCTTCAGCTCGGCCTCCCGCGCCTCGCCGTCGGGCAGCGGGACCTCCGCCATGGATCGAACTTCGTCGGCATAGAGAAGCTCTTGCAGGATGAGGGCGCGCCCGTCGGCCGACGGACGCAGCATGACCAGGTACTGCTTGCCGCGCGCCGCGTACCGCGCCAGGGCGGCGCGCCCCGTCTCACGCATGGCCTCGGCCAGCAGCCGGTAGGCCTTGTCGCCGCCCTTCTCGGGCGACAAGTAGTAGGGCTTTTCGAAGTAGATCGGGTCGATCTTGTCCAGGGGCACGAACGAGTCGATGTCGATGCTCTGGGTGGCCTTCTCCTCCAGCGACTTCAGCTCATCGGGGGTGAAGGTGACGTACTGGTCCTTGGCGAACTCGTACCCCTTCACCATCTCGTCGCGGGTAACGATCTCGTTGTCGCGCGGGCAGATGTACTGCTGCTTGAGCCGCGAGCCGCACTTTTTGTGCAGCAGGTTGAACGAGATGGCGGCCGTGCTCTGAGTCGCCGGGTAGAGGCGAACCGGAATCGAGACCAAGCCGAAGGAGATTGTCGCGCCAGCGATGGGTCGAGCCATGGTACTCCAGTGTAGTCCGATGTGGGATGACTGCCAATTTTACGGTTGGCGCGCCTTCATCAGTCCGGCCAGGCGCTCGGCGGCGACCGGCCCCTTGCCGGTGTCCTCGTGCTTGAAAAAGACATAGGCCGCCGCCCAGGGGCGGGCCGCGATGGTCTCGCCCCAGCGGGCGATGGCGGGCGGATCGTAGTCCTCGCGCCGCAGCCGCAAGTATCCCCAGTCGGCGGTGGCCTCGACGGGGGTCGTGAGGTCCTCGGCGTCCGCGATGCACAGCGCCGCCTTTCGCCCGCGCAGGCTGGCGTAGACGTCGTCGGCAAACCAGGACGCGTGCCGGAATTCGACCGCCGCCAGCAAATCGGCGGGGAGGGCCGCCAGGAAATCGTCGAGTCGGGGTAGGTCCTTCTTCAGGTTGGGCGGCAGCTGGAAAAGGACCGGCCCCAGCTTGTCCCCCAGCGCCCGGGCCGCCGCAGCCAGACGTTCGACCTCGCTGCCGGTCTCTGCCAGCCGCTTTTCGTGGGTGATCCGCCGGGGGCTCTTGAGCGCGAATTTGAACCCCGGCGGGGTCTCGGCGGCCCACCGGCCCAGCAGCTCCGCGGTGGGCATCCGGTAAAAGCTATTGTTGATCTCGACGGCGGGGAAGATGCCCGCGTAGTGCGCCAGCATTTTGGCTTCTGGCAGCTTCTCCGGATAAAACCCGCCGCGCCACGCCGTGTAGCTGAAGCCGCTTGTTCCGATGAGAAGGTGCATGGGGTTTGCGGGGACCGACTGCCCGTCGGTAAACTACAACGAATGACGCGCGACCGCGTCGCCGATCCGCCCGATGACACGACGCGGATGGCGCCAGCACCCCGGGCGGACGCGCAGGAAACCGCTTCGGCGACTTTGCTGGTGCTGTCCGGCTCGAACGTCGGCGAGATGTACCGCCTCGACAAGGACGCCGTCGTCGTGGGCCGCGGCGATCGCGTCGACGTCCGGCTGGTCGACGACGGCATCTCGCGCGAGCACATCCGGTTGACCAAGGTTGGCGGATCGATCGAGCTCGAGGACCTCGGGTCCACCAACGGCACGCACTGCAACGGGCAGCGCGTGCAGCGGCAACTCTTGGCCGAGGGGGACAAGATCCTTCTCGGGTCGGCGACGGTCTTGAAGTTCAGCTACCAGGACAGGCTGGATGAGATATTCCAGCGGCAGATGGCCGAGTCCGCGCTGCGCGACGGCCTCACCGGGGCCTACAACAAGCGCTACTTCATCGACCGCATCGACACCGAGCTGCAGTACGCCGTTCGTCATGCCGCGCCGCTGGCGCTGATCTTCTTGGACATCGATCACTTCAAGAAGATCAACGACGCGCACGGCCACCCCGCGGGCGATCACGTGCTCACGCAGCTGGCGACCCTGGTGATGAGCATGCTCGGCGATCACGCGATGCTGGCGCGCTACGGTGGCGAGGAATTCGCGATTCTGTCGCGCGGGACCGAGCTGGACGTCGCCGCCGAGCTGTCCGAACGTCTGCGCGCGGCGGTGGCGGCCCACCGATTCGCGTGGAGCGGGCAGCCCATCCCGGTGACGGTCAGCGTCGGCGTCGCGCGCGCGCCGGACGCCAGCATCGCCACCACCAGCGATCTGGTGGCGCGCGCCGACGAGGCGATGTACGCCGCCAAGCGCAGCGGTCGCAACCGCGTGGTGGTGGCGGCCGCTACGTGAGCGTGACGGGCAGGGCCAGCGCCCGTTTCAAGCGAGCCAGGTAGTCGGCGCGCGGAATCGCGATCGCGCCGAGACGCGACAGATGCGGCGTGGGAACCTGCGCGTCGAGCAGGGCGAACCCACAGGCCCGCAGCCGCTCGATGAGGTGCGCGACGGCGGCTTTGGACGCGTCGGTGCGCCGGTGGAACATGGATTCGCCGCCGAAGAAGCCGCCCAGCCCCACCCCGTAGAGGCCCCCGACCAGCTGGTCCCCCTCCCACACCTCGACGCTGTGGGCGTGACCCATCCGGTGCAGCTGGCCGTAGGCGCGGACGAAATCATTCGTGATCCAGGTCGACGGCCGGTCGCCAGCGGTCTCGGCGCACGCCTGCATGACCTGCTCGAAGGCCCGGTCGACGCTGAAGGTCCAACCATTGCGGCGCGCGGTCCGCCCGACCGTGCGGTGTGGCCGCCAGCTGTCGAGGTCGAAGATGGCGCGCGGATCGGGCGACCACCAGGTCAAGACGGGGTCCGAAGACCAGGGGAATACACCGGCCCGGTACGCCGACAGCAGGGTGGGGACGTCGAGCTGCCCGCCCAGCGCGACCAGCCCTTCCGGCCCGGAGGCCGAGGCCTCCTCTTCCGTGACGGCGATCGGGCGCGAAAAAAGGCGCGGTCCGTCGTCAGAATCCACGCGTGGAGTCTAACAGCGGTCCGCGCCCGGTACGGAACGTCGTTGTCGCCAGCGCGCCGTCAGAGGCCCTGGTCAGCCGAGGCGCCCTGGTCGCCCGTGTGAGCGTTGCGGTCCTCGTCGGATGAGCGCTCGTCGCCCTCACCAGGCTGGCGATTGGCGCTTTCGCGCGCGCGGCGCCGGCCGCCGCTGACCATTCCGCCCTTGCGTCCTGCCTCCCGTGCCTCCTCCGAGTCGAACTCGTGCGCGGTTCCCTTCTGGTGCGCGGCTTTTCCGCCCTGCGACGAGATCTGTCGCTGCCTCTCCGGATCCATCCCTGCGAAGCCGCGACCGCGGCTCTCGCCCTTCTCGTTGCTCGCCATGACGCTTTCCTTCCCCGCGGAACCTCGCCCGCGTCGCTGTGTGACAGCACTCCTGTCGGTCCCAGCTTCTAATCCAAAGCTGTGCACGGTCCCGCCGCGGAACAGGGGGGGAGGGGGCGCTCACCGTCGAGGCGGCGCTCTTTGACGACGGATGTAGCGAGCCAGTGACGTCGGGGTGTTACGACTCGGCCATTTCGTCGGGATCCAGCTCGACGACGCCCGGAATCGGTGGGGGGCTGCTCCCCTGTGTGCGGGGATCTCGCACTGCCAGAACCGTGACGCGATATTCGATGTCGCGGTCGGCGAGCGGGTGAAGCAGGCGCACGCGCGTGAGGTCGCGCTCGGCGCTCAGCACCTTGAAGGTCACCGGCGTCCCGGTGGTTGGGTCCTTGGCCTGGAACACGGAACCCGGTTTGATGTCCGTCCCGGCCGGGAACGCCTCGCGCGGCATCTCCCGGATGGGCAGCGCGTCCTCGTTGCCGAACGCTTCCTTGGCGGGGATGACCCCTTTCGATTCGTCGCCGGGGCTGAGGCCCTCGAGCCGCTTCTCGAGGCCGGCCAGCATCTTGCCGTCCCCGTGCACGTAACGCAGCGGGCCGCTGCGATCGGACGACTCGATCACGTCGCCGCCCTTGATCTTCAACTCGTAGGACAGCTCCACGCTGAGGCCGCGGGCGATCTTCATGTCGACAGCGTAATGCCGCCCCGAGCGCTTTAAAAGGAGATCGTGGATTCGACCAAGCTGCGCGCGTAAAATCATCTGCCCCGCCAGCTGACGAAATCCTGTTCTTCCAAGTAATCGAAATCAGTTAACCGAAGTCAGTTAATCGAAGTCAGTTAACGAACGTCAGCTCCCCCCCCGTCAGCTCCCCCCGCTCCGCGCCGTCCGCCCTACGTTCAGGAGAGGCGTTTTCATGACCATAGGTCCCCCCCAACCTACGGTGCTCTCTCGCATCATTCGTGCGCTCGTGGTCTGTGCCGCGATCGGCGGGTGTGGCGGCGGAGCGCAGATGCGAAAGATCGACGGCGGTGCCGGCGGCAGCAGCAGCCCGACGACCGACGCGCCCGCGGGCACCCCTGCCGACAGCGGCGTCGATCACCCCAGCACGACGGTCCCCGGGCTGGCGGACGGAGACGCCTGCACGTCCGCGACCGCGTGCCAGTCGGGATTTTGCGTGGACGGCGTCTGTTGCGAGAGCGCCTGCACGGGCGCGTGCCTCTATTGCGCCAGCGCCGAAAACAAGGGGAAGTGCGTTCCGGCCGACCTGGGCACGAACCCGCGCAGCCAGTGCAAAGATCAGGGGCCGACGACCTGCGGAACGGACGGGTACTGCGACGGCACGGGCGTGTGCGAAAAATACCCGGCCGGCGTGGCCTGCCAGACCGCCGGGTGCATGGGGGCCATGTTGACCTTCGCGGGCCGCTGCGACGGCGCCGGCACCTGCGCGGCGCCCCCCAGTCAGTCTTGCGCCCCGTTCACCTGCGGCACCGGCGGGCAGTGCAAGACGACGTGCTCGATGGACGCCGACTGCGCGACGGGATTCTGCGTCTCCGGCAGCTGCGGGAAAAAACCGATCGGCGCCAGCTGCGGCACCAACGACGATTGCAACTCGGCCTTTTGTGCCCAGGGCGTCTGCTGCGCCACGGACTGCACGGGGACCTGTAAGTCGTGCGCGGTCCAGGGAAGCGCCGGCACCTGCATCAACGTGCCGGCGGGCAAGGATCCGCTGGCCCAGTGCGACGATCAGGGCGCCACGACCTGCATGGGGGACGGTTTTTGCGACGGTAAAGGCGCCTGCGAGAAGTACCCGGCTGGCACCGCTTGTGGCGCCAGTACCTGCACGGGCGCGACGCTCACGCCCGCGGGCAAGTGCGACGGCGCCGGCACCTGCAGCCCGGGGACACCGCAGAGCTGCAACGCGTACGCCTGCGCCAGCGGCGGCGCCTGCAAGACCAGCTGCACCGCCGACACCGACTGCGGCGGCGGCTACTTCTGCGTGGGCGGCAGCTGCGCGAAGAAAGCCTCGGGCGCGGCGTGCACGACGGACTCGGATTGCGGGACCGGCCACTGCGCGCAAGGGGTCTGCTGCCAGACGGCCTGCACCGGCACCTGCATGTCCTGCGCGCTCCCCACCTCGAGCGGCACCTGCACCGCCATCCCGGTGGGCATGGATCCGTACAACCAGTGCGCCGATCAGGCCGCGACCAACCCCTGCGGGACCAGCGGGGCCTGCGACGGCAACGGCGCCTGCGCGG
This sequence comes from uncultured Pseudomonadota bacterium, assembly GCA_963737345.1. Taxonomy (GTDB): domain Bacteria; phylum Myxococcota_A; class Polyangia; order Fen-1088; family Fen-1088; genus JADGRB01. Next base: position 167,459 of record CAVTSM010000009.1, read on the forward strand.
TCTACCCGGCGGGCACCGACTGCGGCGCCGCCTCGTGCACCGGGTCGACCTTGACGCAGGGGCGGACCTGCGACGGCGCCGGGAGCTGCCGGCCGGCGACCACCGCCCCGTGCGCCCCGTTCGCCTGCGGCGCGTCCGCCTGCAAGGTGACCTGCACGACCAATGCGGACTGCGCGGCGCCGAACGTCTGCGCCGGCGGCAGCTGCGGCAAGCTGCCGCCCGGCGCGGCGTGCACGACGGCCGCCTCCTGCGCCTCCGGCTTCTGCGCGCAGGGCGTCTGCTGCGAGACGGCTTGTACGGGGACCTGCCTGTCCTGTGCGCTGGCCGGATCGGCGGGGACCTGTTCGCCGGTGCCGGCGGGTAAGGCGCCCACGCCCGCCACCCAGTGCGCGGTGACCGGCCCCGGCGGCTGCCTCACGGATGGGCTCTGCGACGGCGCCGGCCACTGCCGCGACTGGCCGAGCGGAACCGTCTGCGCGGCGGGAGCGTGCGCGGGAACCATGTACACCCCGCCCGCGACCTGCGACGGCGCCGGGACCTGCAAGTCCGTCACGACCAGCAGCTGCCCCGCGAACCTGACCTGCGACCCCGCCGCGAACAGCTGCAAAGTCACCTGCGCCACCAACGCGGACTGCGTCTCACCCACCGTCTGCAGCAACGGCAGTTGCTCGCTGAAGCCGAACGGGACGGCGTGCTCGGCCGGGTCCGAGTGTTCGTCGATCCTGTGCCAGCAGGGCGTCTGCTGCGCCACCAGCTGCACGGGCACCTGCATGTCCTGCGCGGTGGCCGGCAGCGCGGGGACGTGTAGACCGATCCCGGCGGGGCAAGCGCCCAGCCCGACCACCCAGTGCGCCACGTCCCCTGCCTCGACGTGCGACACCAACGGTCTGTGCGACGGCGGCGGCAAGTGCCAGCTTTACGGCACGACGACCGTCTGCGGGGCGGCGACTTGCGCCGGCGACGTCGCGACACCCGCGCGCACCTGCGACGGCGCGGGCAATTGCAAGACGGTCACCTCGACGGTGTGTGATCCGTGGGCCTGCGGCACCAATGGCGCGTGCAACACCACGTGCACGGTGAGCACCGACTGCACCGCGCCGGCCACCTGCGTGGCGGGCAGTTGCGGCAAGCTGGGCATTGGTCAACCCTGCCAGACGGGGAGCGCCTGCCAGTCGGGCTTCTGCGCGAGCGGCGTCTGCTGCAACAACGCCTGCACGGGCACCTGCACGGCTTGCGATCTGGCCGGCACGGTCGGCACCTGCACGGCGGTGCCGGCCGGTCAGGCGCCGACGCCCAGCACTCAGTGCGCCAACAGCGGCGCCTCCACGTGCGGGACCAACGGCAAGTGTGACGGCAACGGCGCGTGCCAAAAGTACGCCTCGGGAACGACCTGCGCGGGCGCCAGCTGCACCGGCTCCACGTTGACGCCAGCCTCGACCTGCAACAGCAGCGGCCTGTGCGTCAGGCCGGCCATGACCCCGTGCAACCCGTACATCTGCGGGACCGGCGCCTGCAAGACCGGCTGCACGGCCAACGCCGACTGCGTCTCGCCCGACATCTGCGCCGGTGGCAGCTGCGTTTCGCCGGTGGCCGTCACCGTGCAACTCGCCGAGCGCGACACCATGTTCAACGACCCCGGCGTCGCCCCGCACTTCTCCGTCAAGAACAGCGGCACCAGCTCGATCACGCTGTCCAACCTGACGCTGCGGTACTGGTACACCGAGGAGGGCACCAACGGCACCACGGTGTCAGCCACCCCGCTGCCGCAGACCGCCAGCTGCGATTACGCGATGATCGCCTGCAGCAACGTCACGCTGGCGCTGGTCCAGGTGACCCCGGCCGTGACCGGCGCCAATTTCTACCTGCAGGTCGGGTTCACGGCCGGCGCCGGGAAGCTGGCGGCGGGCGCCACCACCACGGAAATCCAGGTCCGGTTCAACAAGAACGACTACTCCGGCTACACGGAGGCCAACGACTATTCGTTCCTCGCGACCACCACCTTCACGACCACCACCAAGGTCACCGCCTATCTCAACGGAACGCTGATCTACGGCACGGAGCCGAAGTAGGCGTCAGGCCGTCTCGACGGTGACCAGGTTGGGGGCGAAGGCGCGCAGGGCCTGGAGACTGCGCGACTGCCACTGGGCGGCGGGATCGCTGATGAACCGGATTCGGTAGTGGTCGGTGGGGCGTTCGTCGACCTGGGCGATCCAGCGCACGAACTCCTTGAGGCAGGACGAGTTCATGAAGACCAGCTCGCGGAAGTCGGCGACGACCTCGTCGCTGTGCGCCCGCCGGGCCTCGTCGTCCACGGAATCCAAGAACGGACCCAGCGGCCCGTTGACGCGAAGGTCGGCGTTGCCCCACAGGCGCAGCACCAGGGCCTGTCCGTCGAAGGTCGCGGTGGCCTCGAACTCCGTGTCCTTGATGCCCGGGATCTGCGCGGCCGCCATGACCCGTGTCAGTCTACACGCCGCGAAAAGCGGCGGTCAAACCAGGTTCACTGGAAGGGATCCTGTTTGCGCTCGGCCGTCATGACGTCCGCCTTCTCGGTGCGCGGCTCGGCGTGGGCGCGGTGATGCTTCGGCCGTGCTGGCTTGGAACGAGATCGGGCGACCGCCGGTTCGCGCGCCGGTTCAGGCGCCGGTTGCCGCGCCGGCTCGGCCGGTGGTTCGACAGCCGGCTCGGCGGCCTGCGCGGGAGACGGCGGTAGCGCAAGCGCCGGGCCTGCGGCGGCCGCGGGAGTCGCGGCCGATTCGGCCGCCGCGCTCGGCGGCGCCGTCAGCGGGGGAGCCGCGGCCGTCACCGGCAGAGGGGAGGTGGCCCCAGAAATTCCGGCCGGGGGCAGGGGAGCTTCCGCGGGCGCCGGGATGCTCACGATCGAGGGTGACGGCATCGAGGGTGGCGGCGGCTCGGCGGCCGCGCCCGGCAAGACGGCCACCGGAGCCAGCTCATGCGGGGCGACCGCCGGCGCCGGCCGCGCCAGCAGCCAGGCGCCCAGGCCCGTGATGGCGAGCAGCGCACCGAGCCCGCCGTACACCCACGCCCGATCGCGCTTGCTGGGCGGCTCGATCCCCGAGATCGCGGACGGTGACGTGTGGGTCCGGACCGGGCGGCTGCGTCCGCCCTGGCTGGAGGCGGTTGCGCTCCGCGTCTCGGCGGCCATGGGGAACCCCGAGATGGACGCGCTTGGCCGCAACGCCATCGTCGGCCCCTGCGTCATGGGCTCCGCACCCGGCGACTCGAGCCGCGGAGGCGGCTGGTCGCCGCGGTCCACCTCCATGTCCAGCGCCGAAGTGGAGGTCTTTCGCCACTGCAGGAACTCCGACGGGAACAGGCCCTTCATGTACGTCGCGAGCTGGACCGGGCTGAAGCCGTCCTGGCTGAAGGCGTATCGTTCCAGCGCTTGCGCCATTTCGTGAGCGCTGGAAAAGCGCGCCTCCCGCTTTTTCCGCAGCGCCCGCATGACCACCGCCTCCAGCGCCGGCGGCACGTCGGCGATCTCCGACGGACGCGGGATCGGGTCGTCCAGGATCGCGCGCATGGTGGCGAGCTCGGTCTCTCGCCGGTAGAGGCGCCGCCCGGTCAGCACCTCCCAGAGCACGATGCCCAGCGCGAACACGTCGGCCCGGTGGTCGATGTCATCGGCCGAGGCCTGCTCGGGCGACATGTATTCGATCTTTCCCTTGAGGCCGCCCGGGCTGGTGTGGGCGACGCGGCCGAAGGCGCGCGCGACGCCGAAGTCGATCAGCTTCACGGCCCCTTCGAATGACAGCAGCACGTTCTGCGGCGACACGTCCCGGTGGACCACGCCCAGCGAGCGCCCGTCGCCGTCGGTCAGCGCGTGCGCGTATCCCAGGCCGCTGGCGGCTTGAGCCATGACGTAGGCGGCCAGCGCCGGGCTGGGGGGCCGCTTTTCGCGGGTGGCCTTGCGCAGCACGGCCGACAGCGGCTTGCCCTGCACCAGCTCCATGGCCAGGAAGTACTCCTCGCCGTCGTGCCCGACCTCGATGATGCGGACCACGTTGGGGTGATCCAGCAGCGCGGCCAGGCGCGCCTCGTCGAGGAACATCCGGATGAACTGCCGGTTCTGCGCCAGGTGCGGCAGGATCCGCTTCACCACCAACAATGTCCGGAAGCCGGGCAGCTCACCCGAGAGCGCCAGGTACACCTCCGCCATCCCCCCGGTCGCCAAGCGACCGATGATCTGAAATCGCCCCAGCCTCCTCACACCAACTTCCATCCGACCTTGCCGTTGCGGGGATCGCCCGCCCTGGCGCTGATCGGAGGGCGTAGCACCGGTCATCTTGTCAGTTCACTCCAGCAGCTCCATCGGCCGGAATCAAGGCGCGCGGGGCCACCTCGTGCATTCTTGGCGGATAACAGGCGGCGCCGCCCGACATGGGCGAAAAACGCCGCCATGTGCGTGGGGGATTGCGGCAAAGCGCACCGCTGGCGTCAAAAGTCGTGCCGGGTATAATCGCCCTTCTTTTTAGGGAGTAGAACGCGAATGCCCAGAGCTTATGTCATGACGGGTCACCTGCTGGCGTGTGTCGGACTCGTGGCGCTGTTCGGCTGCGCCGGTGTGAAACAGCACACCACCGACACCGGCAGCGGCGGGTCGGTCGGGGCCGGCGGCAGCACGGGGCGAGGCGGCTCCAGCAGCACCGGCGAGGGCGGCGCGATCACCCCCACCGGTTGCGTTGGCCAGTGCACCGACTTCGAGCCCAGCGCGTCCAACCCGAACCCGATGTTCGACCAGGGCGTCCCCTCCGACATCGGGTCCAAGTTCGGCAACCCCAGCGGCAACCCGCCCTGCGTGACCGAGCCCGAGGACGGCGCCCTTTACCCGAACAACTGGGCGCCGCTGCGCGTGCGCGTCCCGGGATACAGCGGCAACCTGAAGATCACGATTCACGCCGACATGGAATCCACCGACCTGGTCGCCTACTCGGCGCCGGGTGAAACCTGGACGATGCCGAAGCCACTGTGGGGGAGCCTGGCTTCGCACGTGGTCGAGCAGGACATCACGGTCACCGTCCAGACCATGGGCGGCGGCGCGGCCAAGGTGAAGTTCCAGATCGCGGCGGTCGGCGCCGGCGGCAGCATGGTTTTCTGGTCGGCCACTCCGTCCGCGGCCAATAAACCAAGCATCGAGTCGAACAGCGTCACGCAGTTGTCGCTGGTCGAGGATTCATACCTGTCGGGCTTCACCGTTGGCGACGTGAAGACCAACAAGACCCTGACCATCGACCAGGTCCAGCAAGAGGTGCTGACCAACGACCAGCACAACACCCGCAACTCGCGCTGCATCGGCTGCCACGTTGGAACACCGGACGGCAGCTACGTCTCGTTCGTCGACGCCTGGCCCTGGCCCGCCGTGCTGGCGAACGTCTCGCCCGACGCGACGATGCACGGCAAGGCGCTGCCCGGTTACCTGGGCTGCAACGTGGCGCTGGGGACGGCGTGCCCGACCACGGCCGGTGCGACGGGGATCGCCACGGCCATCCAGTACGCCTGGGGCGGGCCGATGGCGTTTTCGAAGGCCCACTGGACAGACCCCGCCACCTCGGGAGAGCGGATCGGGATTATGGCCAGCCAGATGGTCGACTTCAACAACCCGTACGCGACGAACAACGCCGCTCCCGGCCAGCTGATGTGGATCGACTTCAACTCGACAGCCACCGCGATGGCCAACAACGGGCTGCAGGTGCCCGTCAAGGGGACCGCCTACGGCTACTTGTCGACCGGCGACACGACGCCGCCGAAGAGGGCCGCCGGATTCCCCAACTGGAGCGCCGACGGCAACACGGTCGTCTATGTCTCCGCCGTCTGCCCTAATCCCGGCCAGTCGAATTCCAGCGGCCCGGCGGGCCAGGGCTGCGGCACCCAGGACGGCCGCCTCGGGACGGGACCCGCCGACATCTACCAGGTTCCCTACAACGACAAGGCCGGTGGCACGGCCACCCCGGTGCCGGGCGCGTCGAGCCCTGAGCTGGACGAGTATTACCCGGCGCTCTCGCCCGACCAGAGCTTCCTGGCATTCACGGCCGTCCCCAGCCCGGATTACTTGTACGCCAACAAGAAAGCCGAGCTGTACATCACGCCCTTCGGCAGCGCGCCCGGCGCGGGGGCCGCTGCGAAGCCGGTGAAGCTGGCTGCCAACACGCCGCCCGCCTGCTCCGGCAAGGTCAGCCCCGGCATCAACAACCACTGGCCGCGCTGGTCACCGAAGGTCACGTCGTCGGGCGGCAAGACCTACTACTGGATCATCTTCTCGTCGAATCGCTACGGCACACCCCCGCAGAAGGACGCCATCGGCCACATGGTCGAGGTTTCGCAGCTCTACGTGGCGGCCATCGTGGTGTCGGGCGAGTTCCACCAGGTGGCGACCTACCCGGCCATCTACCTTTACAATCAGGACAGTTCGCGCCTGAACACGACGCCCGCTTGGCAAGACTTCAACATTCCCATCGTCATCGACAGGCCCTGAGGACGCTGGCGATCCTGGCGGTGGCTGTCGGTCCTGGTTCCGGGACGGTCACCGCAATCGGTGTCGCGGCGCCCCCACTCAGCCAGCCAGCGGCGCAATCCGGCGAGCCGCTGGCGATTCCCCTCGGTCATTGGGAGCTGCGCGCGGTCGGGGGTCCGCCGGGGTTCGGAGACTGGATCCCGGCGGTCGTGCCGGGCTCTGTTCACACCGACTTGCTGCGCGCGGGAAAGATCCCCGATCCGTTCGTGGGCACGAACGAAAAGCAGCTTCAGTGGATCGAGCACACGGACTGGGAGTACCGCACCACAGTCGAGGCTGACCCGGGCCTGCTGCGGCACGATCACGTCGAGCTGGTGTTCCAGGGGTTGGACACCTACGCCGAGGTGACGGTCAACGGGGCGCGGGTGCTGGCCGCCGACAACATGTTCCGGTCGTGGCGCGCGGACATCAAGAGCCACCTCAAGCCCGGCGCGAACGGCATCCTCGTCCACTTCCGGTCGCCGATCGCCGCCGCCAAGCCGGCCTACGACCGCCTGGGATACACGCTGCCGGCCATCAACGACCAGGCCAAAGAGATGGTCAGCATGTTCACGCGCAAGGCGCCCTACCACTACGGCTGGGACTGGGGGCCGCGCTTCGTGACCAGCGGCATCTGGCGGCCCGCCGCCGTCGAGGCGTGGGACGCCGCGCGGCTGGAGGACGTGCAGGTGTTCCAGCGGAGCCTGGACGACGCGCAGGCGCGGCTCGAGATCGCCGTGGTGGTCAACGCGGCGCGGGCCGGGCGGGGGCAGGTCACGGTCAGCTTGCCGGAGGGCGCCGTGCTGGCCCAGGGCGAACGCGCCCTGCAACGCGGGCGCAACGAGCTCCGGCTGGAGGCGGTGATCGCCAAACCCGAGCGGTGGTGGCCCGCCGGCCTGGGTCCGCAGCGGCTCTACACGCTGCGGACGGTGCTGTCGGTCGACGGCGTCGGCCGCGGGCAGCGCCAGACGCGCGTCGGGTTGCGGACGCTGGAGGTCGTCAGCAAGCACGACAGCGGTGGCAAGAGCTTCACCGTCGCCGTCAACGGCGCGCCCGTGTTCATGAAGGGGGCCAACTGGATCCCCGCCGACAGCTTCGCCGACCGCGAGACGCCGGCGCGACGCCGGGCGCTGCTGGGCTCGGCCGCCGCCGCCAACATGAACATGATCCGGGTCTGGGGCGGCGGGATCTACGAGGACGACGACTTTTACGACACCTGCGACGAGCTGGGCCTGCTGGTCTGGCAGGACTTCATGTTCGCCTGCAGCATGTACCCGGGCGATCCGGCGTTCCTCGAGAACGTCCGCCAGGAAGCCATCGAGAACGTCCGCCGCCTGCGCAACCACCCCTCGCTGGCGTTGTGGGCCGGCAACAACGAGATCGAGGCGGCCTGGCAGCAGTGGGGCTGGCAGCTGAAGTTCCACTTGTCGAAGAACGCGCAGCAGGCGATCTGGAACGACTACAAGCGCGTCTTCCACGACATCCTGCCCAAGGTCGTCGGTGAGCAGGACCCGGGGCGCTTTTACACGCGGTCGACGCCCAGCGCGAACGAGGAGGGCGTGCCGCCCGGCAAGCTGGGCTGGGGCGACGCGCACTTCTGGGGCGTCTGGCACGCCTCGTCGCCCTACGAAGAGTACGCCGACAACGTCTCGCGCTTCATGAGCGAATACGGGTTCCAGTCGTTCCCGCTGCTGGAGAGCGTGGCCCGCTACGCGCCGCCGTCGGAGTGGCGCATCGACTCGCCCGTGATGCTGAGCCACCAGCGCCACCCGCGCGGCAACGCGCTGGTGAAGACCTACATGGATCGCGAGTTTCGCGCGCCCAAGGATTTTTCGTCGTTCCTGTACCTGTCGCAGGTCTTACAGGCGCGCGTGATCCAGTTCGGCGCCGAGGCGCACCGCCGGCGGATGCCGTACAACATGGGCAGCCTCTACTGGCAGCTCGACGACTGCTGGCCGGTGGCCTCGTGGTCCAGCATCGACTACTACGGGCGGTGGAAGGCGCTGCAGTACGCCGCCAAGAGATTCTTCGCGCCCGTGCTGGTCAGCCCCGCCGACGAGAACGGCAACTTGCGCGTGTACGTGGTCTCGGACCGCCGCACCGACGTTGCGGCGCACCTGGTGTTGCGGGTGGTCGACGTCGACGGGGGGGGCGAGCGCTGGCGGTTCGAGCGCGACGTGACGGTTCGGGCGCTGGCCAGCGAGGCGCAATTTCAGGCCTGGAAGCGTGACATCTTGAAGGGGCTCGATCCCGCGCGCGTGGTGCTGGTGACGGAGCTGACCGACCGGAGCACCGGCGCCAGGCTGTCCCAAAACCTCTTTTATTTCTTGAAGACGCGCGACCTGGCGCTGCCCGCGCCCGAGCTGGCGGTCAGCGTCGTGCCGCACGCGGGCGGCGCCACCGTGAAGGTGACCGCCCGCAAGCTGGCCCGCGCGGTCTGGCTCTCGAGCAGCAGCGCCGAGGGCTTCTTCGCCGACAACTTCTTCGATCTGCTGCCCGGCGAATCGGCGGCGGTCGAATGGACGCCGTCCGCCGGCAGCCCGCCAGACGCGCCCGCGCGGCTTTCGTCGGGCCTGCATGTGAGCAGCGTTCGGGATACATATTAGCCTCATGGCGTACCGGATCAGACGGCGCGAGCCGGTCGGCAAGGGTCTGCGCCGGATCGTCGGCGAGCAGATCCACAAGGCCGTCCGGGCGGCGCGCGATCGCGCCCGCCCACAAGAGGAACGGGTGCATGAGATCCGCACGCGGCTCAAACGCTCGCGCGCGGTTCTGGCGCTGATCCGCGCCGAGGGCGGCAGGACGGTGCGGCGCGACGACCGGCGGCTGCGCGACGTTGCGCGCATCCTGTCGCGCCCGCGCGATCTGGCCGTGCAGGCGCACACGTTTCGCCTGCTGGGGACCCGCCTCAAGTCCGAGGTGCCGCCGCGGTTGCTGGCCGGGCTGTCGGCAGCCGAGCGCCGGGTCCGCCGCGAGCTGCGGCCGGACACCGTCGAGCGCGCCCTGCGGCGGGCCGCCCGGGCGCTGCGACAGGTTCGGCGGCGACTGGGCAAGTGGGACGTTCCGCACGGCCGCCGCGCCATCAGCGCCGGCATCACGCGCACCTACCGGAAGGCGCGCGCCGGGCTAGAGGCGGTCCGCGCGCAGGGCTCGCCCGAGCGGTTCCACCGCTGGCGCAAGCAGGTCAAGGCGCTCGCGAACGAGCTGCGCCTGATCCGCGATGCGATTCCGGAGCTGACGACCACGCTGATGCCCAAGATCGAGCATCTGGGCGAGCTCCTGGGGGAGGTGCACGACCTGCACTGCGCCCAGGCGACAGCCGAGCTGCACCCGCGGTCCTTCGGCCGCGCCGAGGACGGCCAGGCGGTGTTGTTCGCCGTCGAGGAACGACGGGGCGAGCTCGAGCGCGAGGCGCTGGCCCTGGCGGAGACCGTGTTTTCGGGGCGGCCCCGCGATGTTCAGAGGCTGGTCAGGACCGGCTGGCGGATCTGGCGCCACGGCCAGCCGGCTGCCGCCGCGGGTGCGGACGTGCCCGCCACGCTGCACTGACGGGCCGATGCTCACCAGCTGAGACCGAACCCGTACGGGAAGAGCGGGTCGTAGCCGCTATCCCCGACGTTGATCGGGATCTGCGCCATCGTGCGCGGCCAGGTGCAGGGGAGCTTGCCGACCGGCTTCGCCGCGCCCGAAAGGACGTCGGCGACACCGGCCCCTTCGGTCCCCGGCAGCCAGGCGAGGACGACCGCGCTCGCGGCGTCGAGCACGTCGCCCAGAATCAGCGGCCGCCCCGCCAGCAACACCACCACCAGCGGCTTTCCAGCCTGCTTGGCGGTCGCGATCAGCGCGCGGTCCGCTGGCGCCAGCTCCAGCCGGGCGCGATCGCCGCTGCCCTCCGCATAGGGATCCTCGCCCACGACCGCCACGACCAGATCGGCGCGCGCCGCGCCCGACCCGTCGGTCGAAAAGTCGAGCCGCCCGGCGCCCAGCGCCTGCTCCAGGGCCGCGCGAATCGTGGTGCCGGACGTCCAGCTGCCGCGACGGCCGCGCCACCCGACGGACCAGCCGCCGCACTGCACGCCGAGGTCGTCGGCGCGGGACCCGCAGAGGTGGACGCGCGCGCCGGGCGCGATCGGCAGCGCGGCGCGGTCGTTCTTCAAGACGACCAGGCTCTGCCGGACGGCCTCGCGCGCCACGGCGCGATGCTCGGGCGAGCCGATCGCCGCGGTGAGGGCGCGGTCGGCGAACGGGCGTTCCCACAGCCGAAAGCGCGCCTTCTGCTTCAGGATGCGGCGAACGGCGTCGTCGATGCGCGCCGGGGTGATGCGCCCGGCCGCCACCAACGCTTTCATGCCCGCGATGAACGCGCGATAGCGGATCGGCACCATGATCATGTCGATCCCGGCGTTGACCGCCCGTTCGATGTCGGCCGTGTAGTCGGGCGACAGCTGATCGATGGCCGCCCAGTCGCTGACCACGAATCCCGAAAAGCCCAGCTCGCCCTTGAGGACGTCCGTGATCAAGCGGCGGTTGCCGTGCATCCGCGTGCCGTTCCAGCTGGAGTACGAGACCATCACGCTGCCGACGCCAGCCTTGATGGCAGCGGCATAACCGGGCAAATGAAGGCGGCGTAGCTCTTCTTCGGGCAGGCGGGTGTCGCCCTGATCCTTGCCGCCGAAGGTGCCGCCGTCGCCTGCAAAGTGCTTGGCGCAGGCCAGGATCGATGTGTGGGCGCTGTCGTCCTGCAGGCCGCGGACGGCGGCGGCGCCCAAGGTCTCGGCCAGCTCGGGCGATTCGCCGAAGCTCTCGTAGGTGCGCCCCCAGCGCTCATCGCGCGCCACCGCCACGCAGGGGGCGAAGGCCCATCGCACACCGCTGCCGGCCGTCTCGCGGGCGGTGACGCGCGCGGCGCGCTGCACCAGCTCGGGGTTGCGCGTGGCGCCGAGGCCGATGTTGTGCGGGAACAGGACCGCCCCTTTGACAGCCCCGTCGCCGTGGACTGCGTCGACCCCGTAGATGAGTGGGATCCCCAGCCGCGTCGACAGCGCCTGGGTCTGGTACCCGTCGGTCATGTCGGCCCAGACCTGGGGCGAGTTGGGGACCGGCAGCGAATCTCCGCCCGACAGGACCGACCCCAGGAAGAGGTCGTGGATGTCGCCTCCCTCGTGCACCGCCGTCATGTCGGCCTGGGTCATCTGGCCAATCTTTTCCTCCAGCGTCATCTGACCGAGAAGCGCCTCGATGTCGGGCGCGGGCACACCGGCCTTCCGGCCCGACGGCACGCTGCTGCTCGGGCGGACGCCGCCACCCTGCGGAATCACGCAGGCCGGTGACAACACCGTCGCGGCCGCGGCGCCCAGGAACGTCCGGCGGCTGGGCACGGGCGGCACGTCAGTCTCGCGCGGCCGCATCGACAGGGGCAGCCGGCGTCTGCGCCGGCGCCGGGACGAGCGGCTCGACCGGTAAGGTCCTGTCGATCCCGGCGCCCGCCGCTTGCTCGTCCGCGTCGGCGGTCGTTTCGTCGACCGTGCCGGCGTCACCAATCTTGGTGTGCGCGACGTGGCCCATGTAGACCATGCCTTGCTCGCTGGGGCGGGCCGGCTTCTTCGGGACGTCGTAAAGCAGGTCGCCGCCCATCCGGCAGGCCTCTTCGCGCAGCCGCTGGCGGCACTGCAGCCGCCCCAGGTCCAGCGGGCAGTCGACGCGCGCGATGCCCAGATCGTCCCACTGCTTCACGTCCGGCGCGGGGCCGTTGAAGATCCGGACGTTGCAGCCGCGCCCGCGCGGCGGGTATTTCGCCGCGTCCGGATGGCTGGTGGTCGCGCAGGTCAGCGCAACGAGGGCGAGCGCGCCACCTGCGACGGCCAGGGGCAAACGAATCGGATGCCGAAAAGAGAGCGGGAACAATCTGCGCCGGACGCATATCAAACTCGCCCGCGGCACGCCAGCGGTCCCCGTCGACCGGCGCGCGACGGCGGCCGGCGGTCGGCGTATTCTCGACCAGCCGGTGCTCGGACGACATGCCATTCCCATAGCTGTGGCGGTCATGGCCGCCGCCGCGTCACCGACGGCGCGGGCCGCCGCCGTCCTCATCGCGCTGGACTACCAGACGGAGGTGACCCTACCGGCCTGCCCTGATGCGTCACAGTTTCGCGAACAGATCGTCCGGCAGCTTGGCCACGATCCATTTCGCGACCCGGCTGCCCACCGGCTGATTGCGCGCGTGACCCTGGCGGCAGGACGGCTGCAGGGTCGGGTCGAATGGCGCGACGCCAACGATCAGTGGCAAGGGGAGCGGGTCTTCCTGTCGCGAAACGAAAGCTGCGACCAGATGGTCCGCGCCATGGCGCTGGCGACGGCGATTCAGATCCAGCTTCTCGAGTCGGCCAGCTCGGATCCGGCCGGGCCGGAGGCCGCCGCGCCGCCGGCCGAGCCACCGCCGGCGCCGCGCCCCGCGGCTCCGGTGGCCGTCGTCGCGCCTGTCCCGCCGCCGGAGCCCTGGATCGGCGTGGAGGTCGGTTTCACCATTTCGCGGGACGTGGGCGGCGCACCCGCGCTGATGGCGCCCCGGATCGCCTTGTCGGTCGGGCGGCCCTCGAAGATCGTGTTGCGGCTGAGCGCCAGCGGGCTCGGTCCGCCGGCTGACGTCAGCAGGCCGGAAGGGACCGCCCAGATCGAACGACTGCGCATGACCCTGGAGGCGGAGCGCTTCTTTCGCGTCGGTCGCCGCGTGCAACCGTTCGTGACGGTGGGCGGCGGTTGGCAGGAGATCCGTGTGCACGGAACCAGCGTGATGCCCATGTTGGGACCGGCCCACGACGGGCACGCCGACGCGGGCGTCTTCGCCGCGGGCGGTGGCGTCGCGCTGTTCTTGGCCAGCGGGCTGTTCCTGGTCGGGGAAGCGCAGGGGACGCTATACTGGCCGGCGCTGACGGTCCAGGTCGGGCAGGCGACGTCCGCCGCTCGATTCGGGGGCCAAGGATTGCTGGCTCACGGGGGAATTCTTGCGCGCTTCTAGCCGTTCGGCAGGCCTGTGGCTGGGCGCCTGCGTGCTTCTGCTGGCCGGCTGCGACGCTCGCCGCGTGGTGGCGGTCGAGCCTTTCCCCTGCGGCGATGGCGGCGTGTCGGGTTGCGTGGGCCTCCTCGATGGGCTGGTCGGGTTCTGGCGCCTCGACGATCCGGCGGCCCGCGCGACCATCCGGGACTTTTCCGGGCGAGGCAACGACGGCACGCTGATCGGGGTCGACCCCGCGGCCGCCTGGGTCGCCGACGGACCGGAAGGGCGTGCCCTGGCCCCCAGCGGCCTGGGCTACGTCCTGGTCCCACAGTCGAGCTCGATCGACACGATCACGACCGCGGTGACCGTGGCGGCCTGGATCTACATCGACGGTCCGATCGCCGACTACGCGACCGCCATCTCGCGCCAGTTCGGCGCCACGATCGGCCAAGTCTATCACCTCGCCATCAACTCGGGCCTGGCGCCCACGCTGTTCATCGGCACGCCGGCCAGCGGGCTGCTGTTCATCTCGAACCCGGCGGTCACGGTCGCCCAGAAGACCTGGGTGCACATCGCCGGCACCTACGACGGCACCATGGCGCGGCTGTTCCTGAACGGTGTCGAGATCGCCAGCAGCCACGCGGTGGGCCCGTTTGCACCCGAAACGAACCCGGTGATTCTTTCCGGCAATGGCAACGGCAGCGGCCCGGATTACACCGAACGGATCCCGGGCCGGTTGAACGACGTCATGCTGTACCACCGCGCGCTCAGCGCCCGCGAGATCGAGCGGCTGCAGGCTGGCGCGCTGGTCGGTTGGGGCGGCGCTCCGTTGCGGGACGCCGGCGGCCATGACCGCCGGGACTAGCGGCGCGTGAGGATGATGCCGGCGATCGCGATCCAGAGAAGAACGGTCACGATCAGCGGCCGATCGGTGAGGAAGACCTCCTCCGGGCTTCCGCCGGAATTCTTCGAATGGGCCAGGAACAGGTAGCGAAACAGACCGAAGATCACCAGCGGGACGGTCGCCATCATCAGGTGGTCGGGCGGCAGCGTGGGCGACGTGAAGGTGTAGAGCGAGTAGGCCATGATCGTCGCCGAGGCGACGATGCTGATCAGGCTGTCCAGCAGCGAGGGGGTGTACTCCTTCAAGATCTTGCGGTGATGGCCGGCTCCCGCCTCTAGCAGCATCAGCTCGTTGCGCCGCTTGCAGAGCGCCAGGAACAGAGAGCCGAGCAGGGTCACCGTGTAGAGCCAAGGCGAGATGGCCACCCCCAGCACGGCCGTCCCCGCGAACGCGCGCAGCACGAACCCGAGCGCCAGGATGAATACGTCCAGGAGGGGGATGTTCTTGAACACGAAGACGTAGCCGAGCTGCATGGCCACGTAGCCGCCCAGGACGGCCATGAACGGCTTGCTCAAGCAGCCGGCCAGCACCAACCCGCCGACCATCAGGACCAACGCGGCACCCAAGGCGAGCTTGGGCGACAGGGCACCGGAGGCGATCGGGCGGTTGCGCTTGGTCGGGTGTTGCCGGTCGCGCTCGACGTCGATGACGTCGTTGAGAAGGTAAATCGAGCTCGACACCAGCGAGAACAGCACGACGGCAGCCGCCGATCGGGTCAGGAACTCCCACATCGTCGGTGAGAAGGGCCGCCACCGCTCGTTCATCGTGAAGACGAACCCGGCGAAAACCAGCAGGTTCTTGATCCACTGCTTCGGGCGCGTCGCCTTCAGCAGCGCCAGAGGCACGAAGGGGCGAGCGACTCTTGTGGGCGGGTTCTGGTTCAAGCGCCTATCCGAGGATCCATCATCGAGAATTTTACAACGTATCGACCCGGCGCGGCGCAAGGCTTCACCGAGCTGACGGGGTCGTGGCAGTCTGTCACGTCGTGAAGCTTCTGCGCGACCGGCTGCCCGAGACGCTGGCCTTGCTGTTGGGGATCCTCCTTCGGATCTCGATGGCGACGACCTACGACGTCAACCGCGGATTCGACTTCGTCGCGCACTGGCTCTGCGCGGACTACATCGTGCGACATGGCGCGCTTCCGCCCCTCGATCTGACGGCCGCCGCGTATCACCCGCCGCTCTATTACTGGGTGCTGGCGGCGATGATCAAGGTGGGGCTCGGCACCGGCGCCGCCGGGTGGCTGGCCGCGTCCCTTGGAATCGTCCGGTTGATCGTCGTTTGGGTGGCGCTCGAGCGCTGGCTGCCGGAGTCGCGGCTGGCCCGCGTGGTGGCGCTGTTCACGGCGGCCGTCATTCCGGTGGGCGTGCAGCTGGACGGAATGGTGAGCAACGAAACCCTGAGCATGCTCCTCTGCGCGCTGGCGATCCTGGCCGCGCCTTCCGCCGTCGAGGCGGCGCGCGAGGGGCGCGTCAAGCCGGTGGCCTGGCTGGCGCTCTGGGTGGGGCTGGCTTTGCTGACCAAGTTCTCGGCGTCGGTCTTCATCATCGCGCTGGTCGCCGCCGTGACGCTGGAGATCGCGCGCTCACCGCAGCCGTGGTCACAGGCGCTGCGGGCGCGCCGCCGGCCCTTCGCCTTGGGAGCTCTGATCATCGTCGCGCTTTCGGGGTGGTTCTACCTTCGCAATCAGAGGCTGTACGGCATGCTGGCGCCGACCGGCTACGAAGGGCTGGTGAAGGCCAGCCAGGCGCCCTACGAGAAAATTCCCTATCTGCAGCGGCGGGACCCGGATTTCCTGCTGATGTGGGACCCCGCGGTGTTCGTGCACCCGTATGTCCCGGCCGGGACGCACCCGCGCGCGCGGTTCTTCTCGGTCCTGGTCGCCAGCACCTTCTCGGACTACTACAGCTACGGCCTGGCTGGCTGGCAGGACGGCGAACGCTTGCACCAGATCGCCTACCGCCCCGTCCCCGCCCTGGCCTTCGTCCTCAGTTGCCTGTCGGTGACCGGGGGGACGTTGATCGCGGGGTTGACCGTGCTGGCCTGGTTCGGCGCGCTCAGGTGGTTGCGCGCGCGACCACGAGATCCCCGGATCGTCTTGCTGCTGGTGCCGTTGCTGGCGCTGCTGGGGCAAATCCACTTCGCCATCAAGTACCCGAACGACAACTTTGGCCCGATCAAAGGGGCGTACCTTCAGTTCGTGACGCCGATTTTGTCGGCGCTGTTCGGGATCGCCGTGGCCTGGATGTGGAGGCACAGGCGGGCGCGGGCCGGGGCTGTGGCGGCGCTGGTGGCGCTGTTGTTGGTGGCCGTCTACATCGCTGATTGCCGCTGGCCGCGCTTCGGCCCCGGGGCCGTGCGTGCCGCGCCGCTGCTGGCCCGCGGCCCCGCCTCGCGCTGATCGCCCGCCAGGCCCGCAGCGACCTCGAAACATGCCGTTCCGCACTTCTTGACGTACGCGAAACATCCGCGCCGGTAGCGTGGACGCGTGACCAAAGAAACCATCCTGACTGTCATTGCCGCGGCCCGTACGAAGGCGAGCCTGCTGGCGAAGAGCCCTTTGCAATACCTGGTCTTGTCCGCCCTGGCGGGCGCCTATGTCGGCTTCGGGATCATCTTGATCCTGTCGATTGGCGCCCCGCTGGCCGCGGCGGGGTCACCGGCCGTGAAGGTGGTCATGGGTGCGTCGTTCGGCGTCGCCTTGGCGCTGGTGATCTTCGCCGGCTCCGAGTTGTTCACGGGCAACAACATGGTGATGACCATCGGCAGCCTGGCGGGGGAGGTGTCGTGGGGACGGACGCTGGGCGTGTGGGGCGCCAGCTGGATCGGGAACCTCGCGGGCTCGCTGCTGCTGGCCCTGGTGGCGGTCAAGACCGGCTTGGTCGGCAAGGCGCCATTCAAGGATTTCCTGGCCACCGCCGCGCTGGCGAAGATGAACGCGCCCTGGGGCGAGCTCTTTTATCGTGGTCTGCTGTGCAACGTGCTGGTCTGCCTGGCCGTTTGGACCGCATTGCGCGCCAAGGACGACATGGCGAAGCTGGCCCTGATCTTCTGGTGCCTGTTCGCCTTCATCGGCGCCGGCTTCGAGCACAGCGTCGCGAACATGACCCTTTTGGGCATGAGCCTCCTCGGGCCGCACGGAGCCGGCCTGACCGCGGGCGGGTTCGTCCACAATTTGGTGCCGGTCACGCTGGGCAACATCGTCGGTGGCGCGGTCGTGATCGGCGCGTCCTATTACTTCGTCGCTGCGGGCGAAAAACGCATCGAGGCGCGCCACGCGGCGCCCGCCGCATCCGCCGAGCGGCTACAAGAAGTGGCCTGACCGTCCTGGTCGATGTCGCCGCGCCTGCTACCCCTCGAGCACCTCGCGAACCCGGCGCAGCAAGCTTTCGGGGGTGAACGGCTTCTGCAGAAACGCAACGCCCGAATCCAACACCCCCTGATGAACAAT
This sequence comes from uncultured Pseudomonadota bacterium, assembly GCA_963737345.1. Classification (GTDB taxonomy): domain Bacteria; phylum Myxococcota_A; class Polyangia; order Fen-1088; family Fen-1088; genus JADGRB01. The sequence continues at coordinate 185,319 of CAVTSM010000009.1, forward strand.
GGAGCGGTCGGTGTAGCCAGACATGAACAGCACCTTGGTCGCGGGGTGCTTCACGCGCATACGATCTGCGAGCTCCCCCCCGCTCATGCTCGGCATCACGACGTCGGTGAGGAGCAGGTGAACCGTGGCTGGGTGCCGTTCAGCGAGCGTCAAGGCCTCGTTGGCGGCACTGGCTTCGACGACGACATAGCCGGCTCGCTGGAGGATGGTCCGCGCCACCGAGCGCACGTGAACGTCGTCTTCGACGAGCAAGATTGTCTCGCTGCCTCGAAGGCGGGCAGCGTCGAGATCTGGACGTCTCGAGGACGCCCGTGACGAGCCCATGCGCACGCGGAAAATAAACCCTGAATGTCGTGCCTTTGCCGAGCTCGCTGTCCGCGCAAATCGACCCGCCGCTTTGCTGGACGATGCCCAACACGGTCGAAAGGCCGAGGCCCGTGCCTTTGCCGGGCTCCTTGGTCGTGAAGAACGGCTCGAAAATGCGAGCCTGCGTGGCCGGGTCCATGCCGTCCCCCGTGTCGCTCACGGCGAGCATCACGTGCGGGCCAGGGACGACGCCGACGTGCTCGGCGGCGTCGCGCTCGTCGAGTATGACGTTGGCGGTCTCGATGGCCAACTTGCCGCCTTTGGGCATGGCGTCGCGCGAGTTTACAGCCAGGTTCACGATGATCCGCTCGACCTGCCCCGGATCGACGAACACTGGGTCGAGGGGGGTGGTTGCGTGCGCCGTGAGCTCGATGTCTTCGCGGATCAGGCGACGGAGCATGCGCTCGATTTTTGCGACGATCTGCCCCAGGTCGACGATCTTGGGCTCGAGGATCTGCTTGCGACCGAACGCGAGCAGCTGCCGGGTCAGCTCCGCCGCGCGCTGTCCGGCCTCTTCAATCGCATTGACGCGAGCCCGGCGTGGATCGCTGTCACTCATTTCGCCGGCGAGCATCATGCTGTAGCCGAGAATGACCGTCAGCAGGTTGTTGAAATCGTGGGCAACGCCGCCAGCAAGGTTGCCGATGGCCTCCATCTTCTGCGCCTGGCGGAGCTGGTCTTCACTCTTGCGCAGGGCCTCTTCGGCGCGCTTGCGCGCGGTGATATCCGTGGAGATGCCGCAAAGGGCGTAGGGCTTGCCGCTTGGATCGCGCAGGGGCGCTTTGACCGATACATAGGTGTGCAAGCCGTCCTCCAACGCCGCGTGTTCCTCCGCTTCGACGGGGCTCCCCTCCGTCAACACGCGCAGATCGACAGCCCGGTAGGCGTCGGCCTGCTCGCGCGGGAAGACGTCGTGGTCGGTCTTGCCGACGAGCTCCGCGCGGCTCATACGGGTGAGCTCCTCGAAGGAGCGGTTGACGAGCATGAAGCGCCCCTCGGCATCCTTCGCGTAAATCAAGGCACTGGAGTTGTCGACGATGGCATGGAGGAACGCCTGGCTGTCCCGCAGCAATGTCTCCGCGCGCCGTCGCTCCGCGTTCTCCTGCTTGAGGTCGTCATAGAGACGGGCGTTCTCGATCGAGATGGCCGCCTGGGCAGAGAGCAGGCGAATGAGCTCGAGGCGATCGGCGCTGAACGCGGATCGGGTCAGATCGTTCTCGAGATAGACGACGCCGGTCAGCCGGCCCTTGTAGCCGATGGGCGCAGCCAGCGAGGAGAAGGGGGCCGTCCCTGCGAAGCCAGGATCGCGCCCGAACGGGCTGTCGATGGTCCGATCATCCAGCAGGACGGTCTCGCCCGTCCGCGCCACGTATCGGATGACGTGGCCGGGCAGGTCCGGACGGCTTTCGAGCGGCGCTGCGCCGAGCATGTGGACGGCCGTTTCGCCGATGCGGTGCTCGGCCTCGACCACCAGCTGTCCCTCTCGCACGAGTAGCAGGACGCCGCGCCGCGCGCCGGCGTTCTCGACCAGGTTGCGCATGAGCGCGTCGAGCAGGCGTTCGAGGACGATCTCTCCCGAAATGGCCTGAGAGGCCTTGAGCACCGAACCGAGGTCGAGCGCGGCGGTCTCCGAGCCCTTTGGGCCCTGCAGGATCTCGCCGGGGACCAGGTCCGGGTAAGAGCGTTCGAGCCGCCGCATCGCCTCGGTCGCGCCCCAGCGGCCGTAGGCCCGGTGCGCCTCGGTCAGGTAGGCGCGGGCTATGGTGGTGTTGCCGAGCGCGCGGAAGGAACGGCCCGCGAGCTCGTTGGCGAGCGCCTCGTCGTGGAGATAGCCGCCGCGCCGCGCGAGAGCAATGGCCTGGTCGTAGCGCTGCCACGCGGCGGGCGCGTCGCCGCGGAGGCGCGCGAGCTCGGCGCCGAGCAGGGCGCTGCGGTGCGCCAAGTTCTCCGGGCAGAGCTCCGCCGAGCGCGCGAGCTTTCCGGCGAAGACCTCCGCGCGGGCGAGGAAGAGCGCGCGCTCGTCCGGAGAAACCACGTCCGCGGCCTGCGTAAGCGCCACGCCGGCGTAGAAACGATACGGCGCGGCGCCGAACCACGCCTCCATGGTCGGGATCTCCATGTCCACCGAGAGCGCGATGCGGGCCGCCTCCTCGAACGCGCCCTGGAAGACTTCGAGGACCACGACGTAGAAATGGGCGTAGATGAACGCGGTCTGGTTGCCCGTGCGGCGGGCCGCCTCGATCACCTCGTCCATGTCGACCCACTCTCCCTTGAGCTTTGCCGGCTGCGCGGTCTCGACCGAGAGCTGGTGCGCGGTCTGCCCGACCGCGCCGACGATCCAGGTGATGGTATTGCCCCCGTCGAGCTTGCACATCGGCTGGTAACTTCGCGCCTCGGCGAGGAGGTCGGAGATCGGGAGACCGCGCACCAGGCTGATCACGATGGCGCCGACCGTGTTGTAGAAGGCCCAGATGTACTGGCCAGTCTCGATCCCGACGTGCATCCCCGCGAGCAGCGACGCCTCGCAGGCGGCGAAGCCCTCTCCCCAATGCTGCACAAAGGTCCCCCACATGTTCCAGAGCATCGCTTCGGACTTCTTGTTCGGGTGGCGCTCCGCCACGGCGATGGCGGCGCGGCCGAAGCGGTAACCGAGCTCGACTTCGCCCCGGCCGCAGAGGAACGCCCCGAAGCAGACGCAGCCATAGATCGCCTGCGGCGATAAACCGTGGCGTAGCGTGTTCTCGACGAGCTTCGCGCAGGTGATGCCAAAGCTGTTGGGGCTCAAGAACCAGCAAGGAGACCCGAGCTCCTGGAGCACGTCCTGCATGGCGCGGATCTCAGGGTCAACCAGAGGCGGCAGATCCGGCAGGGCAGCCAGCGTCTTTTCCCCGACGAGCGCCAGCGTCGCCTGGATCTGAGCGTCGACCATGGCTGCATCGGGCAACGGGGGCAGGTCGATTCCGAAGGGGCGCAGGGCCGCCAGCCCCTCCGTGAGCGCGGCCGGCAAATCATTGTTGAGCACCTGCACGTTCATCTTGAGGCGCAGCACCTCGGTGCGGTCGAGCCGGCTCGTGGCGTGCTCCAGGCTCTCGGAGAGGAGCGCGAGGGCGTCGTCGTGCCGGCCCGAGAGCGAGAGCATGAGGCCCATCTTCATCGCGTACTGAAGGCGGAGCGCGTACTGCGACGTCCAGGCGTCCGCCGGAAGGCACAGCAGGCCGAGCTCCAGATAGCGCAGGGCGCCGCCGAAGGCGGAGGAGTCTTCGGCGCGGCGGGCCGCCTCCAAGCTCATGCGGGCGAGGGAAAGGCGCTCCTCCGAGTCCGACACGAGCCCGCCGGCGCTGCTCAGATGGCCGACGACGTCGAAGAGGTTCTGGCTCTCGGACAGATCCAGCTTGCCCGCGAGCAGCCGGCCGATTTTAAGGTGGAAGGCGGGCCGTTCGGCCGCGGGGATCATGGCGTAGGCGCCCTCTTGGACCTTGTCGTGGGCGAAGTGGTAGCCGTCGCGCCCGGCGATCACGAGTCCCTGCCCGACAGTGGGATCGAGGCGGCCGTAGATCTCGTCCGGCGAGCGCTCGCTGACCGTGGCAAGCACGTCGAGCTCGAACCGGTTGCCGATGGCCGCGGCGAGCTTGAGCGCCTCCACCGTCTCGGGCGGCAGGCGCGTGATGGTGCGCACCATGAGGTCGACGACGTTGTCCGTGTACGCGAGCGCATCGATCCGGGCGAGATCCCAGCGCCAGCCTGACGCGGCGGCGAATGTGAGCACGCCGTGCTCGTGCAGCGATCGAACGAACTCCTTGACGAAGAACGGGTTGCCGCCGGTCTTCTTCTGTACGGCATCGGCGAGCGGTCCGCAATCGTCGCGCTCGAGGCTGTCCGAGAGCATCTGCAGAAGGTTCGGGCGCGCCAGCGGGGCGAGGACGATGTCGCGCACGACGAGCCCGGCGCGCTTGAGGTCGTCGATGGCCCGCACGAACGGGTGCGAGGGCGACACCTCGTTGTCGCGGTAGGCGCCGCAAAAGAAGAGCGCCTCCAGCGAGTCGTCGCCGAGCAGCTCGCGGAGCAGCCTCAGGCTGGCAGGATCCACCCACTGCAGATCGTCGAGGAACAGGACGAGCGGGTGGGCAGCGCGCGCGAACACGGAGACGAACAGCAAAAAGTACCGGTTCAGGCGGTTCTGCGCCTCGACCGGGCCGAGCGCCGGCACGGGCGGCTGGGCGCCGAGCACATGGGAGAGCGAGGGGATGACCTCGCAGACGACCTGCGCGTTCGGCCCGAGCGCCTCGAGGATGGCTGTCCGCCAGTGCTCGATGCGCGCCTCGCTCTCGGTGAGGATCTGCCGCACCAGGCCGTCGAACGCCTGGATCACCCCGCTGTAGGGCGTGTCGCGGTGGTACTGGTCGTACTTGCCGCTCGTGAAATAGCCTTTCTGCCGCGCGAGCGGCCGCAGGATCTCGTGCACGAGCCGGGACTTACCGATACCCGAGTAGCCGGAGACGAGGAGGCTCTCGCGGAATCCCGCGAGCGCGCGCTCGAACGCAGCGGTCAGGGCCTCGATGTCGTGCTCGCGGCCGTAGAGCTTCTGGGGGATCCGGAACAGGTCCTGGCGGTCGCGCTCACCCGGGGTGAAGGGCTCGATTGTCGTCGTGCGCCGCAGGGCCTGGCGGCAACGCTCGACGTCGGCGAGCAGGCCCCCGCCGCTCTGGTAGCGGTCCTCCGCGTTCTTCGCGAGCAGCTTGAGCACGATGCCTGAAATGACCTCGGGGATCGCCGGATCGACGCGGGAGGGCGGCACGGGCGCGACGGCGAGATGCGCGTGAATGAGCTCCATCGGGTCCTGCGCGTCGAACGGCCGCTGTCCGGTGAGCGTCTCGTAAAGGACGACCCCCAATGAGTAGAGGTCCGTCCGGTAGTCGACGGTGCGGTTCATGCGGCCCGTCTGCTCCGGGGCAACGTAGGGCAAGACGTCGGCGATCACCTCGGGCGCGTAGAGCCGCTCGTGCGCGCGCGTGATCTCGGCGTCGACGCCAAACCCGACGATCTTGATCTCGCCGCGCTCATCGACCAGCAGGTTCTGCGGCCGCAAATCGCCATGGATGAGGCCCGCCGCGTGCATGGCGGCGAGCCCTCCGGCGACCGCGGCCGCGATATCCAGCACCTCGCCGATCTCGAGCTTGCGTGGTGTGCGCGAGGCGAGGACCCGCGCGAGAGTGCGGCCAGGGAAATCCTCCATGACCACGCAGAAACCGGTCGCGAGCGCCTCGACGCCACGCACGGCGACGAGGCAGGGCGAGGCGAGGCGCGCGATGCGCGCGTACTGATGCTTGAAGCGCGCGAGGTCGGCGCTCGTCGATCCGCTCACACGCAGGATCTTCAGCAGGACCAGAGCACCATCGCCCTCGCGGCACGCGCGGACCAGGTTGAAGTCGGCCGTCTCCCCGATACTCTCGCGGAGCGCGTAGCCTGCTTCGGTGATGTGCGAGGCCACGGAACGTTAGCTTACCTCTTAATCCTTGTGGCCATCACCGCCTTCATCACAGCCAATTGCTTCAGCAATTGGCTGCGTGAGCATTGGGCGCTGGCTCTCCAACCGATGGCTCGCCGACGTTCCGGGCTAAGCCGGCCGGTTCGCTATCAGCACCCTCTCTCTGGCGTGCGCCAGGACTTCCCGCACCTTTTTGGCCAGGTCCAAGGGGCCGAACGGCTTGGAGAGGAAGTACTCGGCGTTCGGCTGGGCCTCCTCGAGGTCTCCCTGGTCTTTGGAATAGCCGGAGGTGTACAAGACCGGCAACGCGGGGCGGTGCAGCCGGATGTGCGTGGCCAATTCCCGCCCCCCCATGTCCGGCATAATGAGGTCGGTCACCACCAGATCGAGCGGCTGATCGGTCTGCTGCAAAAACCGCAGGGCCTCCACGCCGCTGCGGGCCTCCAGCACTGTATAGCCTTGCGCCGCCAGGGCCTGCCGGACGAATTGTCTGACGGCGTCCTCGTCCTCCACCACCAGCAAGGTCTCGGTTCCCCGATAGAGCTCGGCCTTCTCCTGCACACCGGCCTCCGACGCCGGCGCGAGGGTCTCCTTCTGCACCTCGGGAAAATAAATCCAGAAGGTCGTCCCCTGGCCCGGTTCGCTCTCGAGCGCGATGCCCCCGCCCAGCTGCTTCACGACGCCGTACACCACGGAAAGGCCGAGCCCGGTTCCTTTTCCCACCTCCTTGGTGGTGAAGAAGGGTTCGAAGATCTTGGCCTTGACCTCCGGCGCCATCCCCGTGCCGGTGTCTTTGACCATCAGCGCCACGTACGATCCGGGGGGCGCCTCCAGAAGCGTGTTCGGCGTGGGCTTCGCCAGCGAGACCCGCCGCGTCTCTACGAGGATCCGTCCTCCTTTGGGCATCGCGTCCCTGGCATTCACCACCAGGTTCATGAGGATCTGCACCACCTGGCCCTTGTCCACCTTGACCGATCCGGCCTCCGGATCGAGGCGGGTCTTGAACTCGACGCTTTCCTCGATGAGCCGGCGCAACATGCCTTCCACCTCCGCCACGATGGCGTTCAAACTCCGGACCTGGGTCTCGAGGATTTCCTTGCGGCTGAAGGCGAGCAGTTGGCGCGTCAGGCCCGCCGCTCGCTCGCCCGAGGACCGGATAAGGTTCAAATATTCATAGTCCGGGTGGGTGGCCTCCTTCCCCATCATCGCCAACTCGCTGTACCCATTGATAGCGGTCAGGAGGTTGTTGAAGTCATGGGCGATCCCGCCCGCCAAGCTGCCGATGGCTTCCATCTTCTGGCTCTGCCGCAGCTGCTCCTCCACGCGCTTGTGTTCGGTCAGGTCCCCGAAGCTGGCGAGGTAGCAGGGGTCCCCGTCCAGGACCATGGTCTCAATGGACGCCAGGAGGGTCTTTACCTCGCCGGATTTGGACGCGGCGGCAACCTCCTCGTCGCGGAACGGCCCCCCTGCCGCGAACCGCTGGCCCGCCTCGCCCAAAAGGTCCAGGAACCAGGTGCCCGACTCCATGGCGTAGTGGCCGACGATTTCCTCCTTTGCGTAGCCGAGCAGGCGGTGAAAGCTTTCGTTCGCATCCACGAAGGTCCAGTCCTTGCTGCGGACGACGGCCATAGGCGTGGGGTTGCTCTTGAAGGCCTTCGCAAAGCGCTCCTCCGAGGCCAGAAGCGCTTCCTCGCGCCGCTTCCGCTCGGTGATGTCCTGCATGATGACGACGCCGGAGGTGATGGCGCCCGATGGGTCCCTTATCGGCGTGGAGCTCAAGCTCAGCCAGCCCCGGGTGCCATTGACCCAGAGCATCTCGACCTCCTCCTCGGTCACGGTTTCCCCCGTGCGGATGGAGCGGGCCAGGGGCCAGTCCTCGGGATTGAGGCGGCGGCCGTCGGGATGGAAACCGGTATAGTGGCTGTACTCCTCGATGGAGCCCGAAGGACGGTAGGAGTGGTGCAGGATCCTGTCCACCTGATCGTTCTTGACGAGGAAGCGGCCCGTCGGCGCCTCGGCGATGATGAGACCGGCGGGCACCTGCTGGACCACCGCCTGGAGGTGGCGCTTTTCCACTTCCAGATCCGTGAAGAGCCGCGCGTTCTCGATGGAGATCGCCGCCTGGGCAGAGAGCAGGCGGATGAGCTCGATGCGGTCGGAGCTGAAGGCGGCGCGCGTCAGATCGTTCTCGAGATAGACGACGCCGGTCAGGCGGCCTTTGTAGTCAATGGGCGCAGCCAGCGAGGAGGCCGGGGCCGTGCCTGCGAAGCCGGCATCGCGACCGAACGGACCGTCGGTCGTGTGTTCATCGAGCAGCACGGTCTCGCGCGTCCGCGCCACGTACCTTATGACGCTGCCGGGCAGGTCCGGGCGGCCTTCGAGGGGCGCGGCGCCGAGCATGTGGACGGCCGCCTCCCCGATGCGGTGCTCGGCCTCGACGACGAGCTGTTCCCCTCTCAGGAGCAAGAGGACGCCGCGCCGCGCGCCGGCGTTCTCGACTAGGTTGCGCATGAGCGCGTCGAGCAGGCGTTCGAGGACAATCTCCCCCGAAATGGCCTGAGAGGCTTTGAGCACCGAGCCGAGGTCGAGCGCGGCGCCGGCGGGCGCAGCGGCCTCAGGGCTCGTCGCACCGCGGAGGACCTCGCTGGGGACCAGGTCCGGGTAAGAGCGCTCGAGACGCCGCATCGCCTCGGTCGCCCCCCAGCGGCCGTACGCCCGGTGCGCCTCGGTCAGGTAGGCGCCGGCGATGGTGGTCTTGCCGAGCGCGCGGAAGGAAAGGCCCGCGAGCTCGTTGGCGAGCGCCTCGTCGTGGAGATAGCCTCCGCGCTGGGCGAGGGCGATCGCCTCGTCGTAGCGGTCCCACGCGGCGCGCGCGTCGCCGCGGAGGCGCGCGAGTTCGGCGTCGAGCAGGGCGCTGCGGTGCGCCAGGTTCTCCGGGCAGAGCTTCGCCCAGCGCGAGAGTTTTTCCGCGGAGGTTCCCGCGCGGGCGAGGCAGCGCGCGCGCTCGTCCGGCGAGACCACGTCCGCGGCCTGCGTGAGCGCGACGCCGGCGTAAAACCGGTACGCGGGGCCGCCGAACCCGCTTTCGAAGATGGGAGTCTCGTTGTCAAACGAGAGCACGATGCGCGCCATTTCTTCGAACTCGCCCTGGAAGACGCCGTGGAACACGAGGTAGAAGTTGGCCCAGAAGAGCAAGCCCTGGCTGCCCGTCCGGCGGATTACCTCGAGCACCTCGTCAATGTCGACCCACTCTCCCTTGAGCTTGGTCGGGTGCACGGTCTCGACGGAGAGCTGATGCGCGAGCTGTTCGGCCGCTCCCACCACCCACATCATGAGGTTCCCCACATCGAGCTTGCGCAGCGCCGCCTGGTAACTCTGCGCCTCAACGAGGAGGTCGGAGAGGGGGATGCCGCGTAGGAGGCTGTTCGTGATGGCGTGGACCGCGTTGTAGAACGCCGAGACGTACTGGCCCGTCTCTAGTGCGGAGTGGATCGCCGCGAGGTCCGACTCGTAACAGGCCGCGTAGGGCTCTCTCCAGTGCTGCAAAAAGCCACCCCACAAGGCCCAAAGCAAGGTTTCGGACCTCTTGTCCGGGTGGCGCTCCGCCATTCTGATGGCAACGAGGCCGAAGCGGTAACCGAGCTCGATGTCGTCCCGGCCGCAGAGGATCGCCCCGAAGCAGGCGCAGCCATAGATCGCGTGCGCCGATGTACCGTGGCGTAGCGTGTTCTCGAGGAGCTTCGCGCAGTTAATGCCAATGTTGTTGGAATTAAGGAAAAAGCAGCAATCGGTCATCTCCACGAGCACGTCCTGCATGGCGCGGATTTCCGGGTCCACGAGCGGCGGCAAATCGGGCAGCGTCTCGAGCGTCTTTTCCCCGAAGAGCGCCAGCGTCGCCTGGATCTGGGCGTCGACCATGGCCTGGTCGGAGAACATAGGCAGGTCCATCCCGAACGGGCGCAGGGCCGCGAGCCCCTCCGCGAGCGCGGCGGTCTGATCGGTTTTGAGCACATGCACGTTCAGCCTGAGGCGCAGCACCTCGGTGCGATCGAGCCGGGTCGTGGCATGCTCCAGGCACTCGGACAGGGTCGCGAGGGCGTCGTCGTGCCGGCCGGAGAGCGAGAGCATAAGGCCCATCTTCATCGCGTACCGAAGGCGGAGCCGGAACTGCGAGGTCCACGCGTCCTTCGGGAGGCGCACGAGGCCGAGCTCCAGATAGCGCAGGGCGGCGCCGAAGGCGGAGGAGTCTTGGGCGCGGCACGCGGCCTCGAAGCTCATCTTGGCGAGGGAAAGGCGCTCCGCCGGGTCCGACACGAGGTCGCCGGCGCTGTTCAGATGGCCGACGACGTCGAAGAGGTTCTGGCTCTCGGAGAGGTCCAGCTTGCCCGCGAGCAGCCGGCCGATTTTAAGGTGGAAGGCGGGCCGTTCTGCCGCCGGGATCATGGCGTAGGCGCCCTCTTGGACCTTGTCGTGGGCGAAGAGGTAGCTGTCGCGCCCGGCGATTACGAGTCCCTGGCCGACAGCGGGATCGAGACGGCCGTACACCTCGTCCGGCGAGCGCTCGCTGACCGTGGCAAGCACGTCGAGCTCGAACCGGTTGCCGATGGCCGCGGCGAGCTTGAGCGCTTCCACCGCCTCGGGCGGCAGGCGCGTGATGGTGCGCACCATGAGGTCGACGACGTTGTCCGTGTACGCGAGCGCATCGATCCGGGCAAGATCCCAACGCCAGCCTGACGCGGCAGCGAATGTGAGCACGCCGTGCTCGTGCAGCGATCGAACGAACGCCTTGATGAAGAACGGGTTGCCGCCCGTCTTCTTCTGTACGGCATCGGCGAGCGGTCCGCAGTCGTCGCGCTCCAGGCTGTCCGAGAGCATCTGCAGAAGGTTCGGGCGCGCCAGCGGGGCGAGGACGATGTCGCGCACGACGAGCCCGGCGCGCTTGAGGTCGTCGATGGCCCGCACGAACGGGTGCGAGGGCGACACCTCGTTGTCGCGGTAGGCGCCGCAGAAGAAGAGCGCCTCCAGCGAGTCGTCGCCGAGCAGCTGGCGGAGCAGCCCCAGGCTCGCAGGGTCTAACCACTGCAGATCGTCGAGGAACAGGACGAGCGGGTGCGCACCGCGCGCGAACACGGAGACGAACAGCAAAAAGTACCGGTTCAGGCGGTTCTGCGCCTCGACGGGGCCCAGCGCCGGCACGGGCGGCTGGGGGCCGATCACATGGGAGAGGGAGGGGATGACCTCGCAGACGACCTGCGCGTTGGGCCCGAGCGCCTCGAGGATGTCGCTCCGCCAGTGCTCGATGCGCGCCTCGCTTTCGGTGAGGATCTGCCGCACCAGGCCGTCGAACGCCTGGATCATCGCGCTGTAGGGGGTGTCGCGGTGGTACTGGTCGGACTTGCCGCTCGTGAAATAGCCTTTCTGCCGCGCGAGCGGCCGGAGGATCTCGTGCACGAGCGAGGTCTTGCCGATGCCGGAGTAGCCGGAGACGAGGACGCTCTCGCGGAATCCCGCGAGCGCGCGCTCGAACGCGGCGGTCAGGGCCTCGATGTCGTGCTCGCGGCCGTAGAGCTTCTGAGGGATCCGGAACAGGTCCCGGCGATCGCGCTGACCCGGGGCGAAGGGCTCGATTCTCCCCGTGCCGCGCAGGGCGTTACGGCAGCGCTCGACGTCGGCGAGCAGGCCCTCGGCACTCTGGTAGCGGTCCTCCGCGTTTTTCGCGAGCAGCTTCAGCACGATACCTGAGATGACCTCGGGGATCGCCGGATCGACGCCGGCCGGCGGAACCGGCGCGAAAGCGAGATGCGCGTGAATGAGCTCCATCGGATCCTGGGCGTCGAACGGCCGCTGTCCGGTGAGCGCCTCGTAAAGGACGACCCCCAGCGAGTAGAGGTCCGTCCGGTAGTCGACGCTGCGGTTCATGCGGCCCGTCTGCTCGGGGGCAACGTAGGGCAAGACGTCGGCGATCACCTCGGGCGCGTAGAGCCGCTCGTGCGCGCGCGTGATCTCGGCGTCGACGCCAAACCCGACGATCTTCATCTCGCCGCGCGCATCGACCAGTAGATTCTGCGGCCGCAAATCGCCATGGATGAGACCTGCCGCGTGCATGGCGGCGAGCCCTTCGGCCAGGGTGGCCGCGATATCCAGCACCTCAGCGATTTCGAGCTTGCGTGGTGTGCGCGAGGCGAGGACCCGCGCGAGAGTGCGGCCAGGGAAATCCTCCATGACCACGCACAAACCGGTCGCGAGCGCCTCGACGCCACGCACGGCGACCAGGTAGGGCGAGGCGAGGCGCGCGATGCGCTCGTACTGATGCTTGAAGCGCGCGAGGTCGGCGCTCGCCGCTCCGCTCGCACGCAGAATCTTCAGCAGGACCGGAGCACCATCGCCCTCGCGGCATGCGCGGACCAGGTTGAAGTCGGCCGTCTCCCCGATACTCTCGCGGAGCGCGTAGCCTACTGCGGTGATGTGCGAGGCCACGAAACATTAGCCTACCTCTTAATCCTTGCGGCCATCACCGACTTCACCGCAGCCGATTGCTTCAGCAATTGTCTGCGCGAGCATTGCGCGCTGGCTCTCCAACCGATGGCTCGCCGACGTTCCGGGCTAAGCCCAATGCCGTTCACTTACGGCCCTTTCCGGTGGGCGCCTTGCGATTGTAGGCACTCATCTTGACCTTCACGGCGCGTGGGTAGGCTCGCTCGGAGCGACGCGGGGGCAAGACGAGAAGCTTGAGGCAGCGGCGCAAATAGAGCAGTCCTTCGGGAATTCGGCCCGGTGCTAGAGGCAGCGTGGACCATGCCAGCCATGCGTTTCGGATCAGCGCCAGGGCGTTGACGAAGCTGATCCGGTTTGGCTCGACGCCGGCTTCGTCGGCAGCGCGTTCCATCTCCAAGCGGACCAGGTTATAGGCGAGCGCGATGCCCCAGAGTTCCTGCCGAACACCGGCCGGGGTTCGGCTGCGAATGGCCTCTTGCCGGTCGAGCATGTGCGTCTTGATTTCGTCGTAGCCGAGCTCCAATTCCCACCGCTCGTGATAGAGCGCGACGAGCTCACCCGCCGGATATCGCTTCTCGTCGAGAAGCGACGTGAGCAGCCTCGACGGCCGGAAGCCCTTGCGCTGGTAGGTGATGGCACGAGCCGTCCAGACGGGCGGCAGAGTCGGATGCGCCCGTCGCGTCTGGTCGGAGAGCGTGATTTCGACGAGGGCATCATGCCGCCCGAGTTGCTTGATGACCCGCAGGTGGGTGGTCGATTTTGCGCGCGTGAGCCAATGGCGGTTGGTGCCGCTGCGTTCCAGTCGCGTCAAGTCATCGGCCACCAGGAAGTTGCGATCGGCAATGGTCACCGAGTTGTCCGGCAGCTCGGACCAGAATCCGTCGCTGAGCGTCGTTTCCCCAGTCGCGTAGTCGCTGAAGTAAACCGCCGAAAGGAGGTGAGACCGCAATGCCATCACCGCCACCAGACGCACCATCGGATAGGCGCTGCCGTTGCGCGTCCCGCTGCCGCACTGGCCGCCAAACGCCGCCCAGTTCTCGGGGGAGTCCGGCACTTTGAGAGTAGTCCCGTCGAGCCCGTGAAGCGAAAGCCCGCGCCACCGATGTCGGTCAGCGCTTCGCGTCGCCCAGCGATCGGCGGTCGTGGTGAACAGGTATGCGAGCGGCTCTTCTCCAAGGCGCTTTCGGGCCTGCGCGATGCCGCTCTTGGCCGCGGTGTCGCCTCGCGCACCCGGCAACGCCAGCCCCAGCATCATAACCACGCGCTCGATCGACTCCTGGCGCAGCAGCGCCATGCCGATCACCAGCCAGATCGCTTGCTCGGCTGGCAGCCGCCGGCGTCGCACGCTCGCCGTTCCGGTGGCGTCGAGCGCCTCCTCAATCCAGGTCGGATCGATGTGCTCCCGGAATCGCCCGAAGTCCGCGGGAACGACGAAACCGGCAAGAGATTCAAGCGCTTCCTGTAGCTGAATGGCGACCTCCAACGAGATCGCCCCATCCTGATCCTCACCGCGCCCGAGGCAATTTTTCTGCCCTTCCTGCCAGCCCGCCGCGGTGTCTCCTCCGCGCTATGTGAACGGCATTGGGGCTAAGCCGGCCGGTTCGCTATCAGCACCCTCTCTCTGGCGTGCGCCAGGACTTCCCGCACCTTTTTGGCCAGGTCCAAGGGGCCGAAGGGCTTGGAGAGGAAGTACTCGGCGTTCGGCTGGGCCTCCTCGCCCGGGTCTTTGGAATAGCCGGAGGTGTACAACACCGGCAAGGCGGGGCGGTGCAGCCGGAGGTGCGTGGCCAATTCCCGCCCCCCCATGTCCGGCATGATGAGGTCGGTCACCACCAGATCGAGCGGCTGATCGGTCTGCTGCAAAAACCGTAGGGCCTCCACGCCGCTGCGGGCCTCCAGCACCGTATAGCCTTGCGCCGCCAGGGCTTGCCGGACGAATGTTCTCACGGCGTCGTCGTCCTCCACCACGAGCAAGGTCTCGCTTCCCCGATAGAGCTCGGCCTTCTCCTGCACACCGGCCTCCAACGCCGGCGGGAGGGTCTCCTCCTGCACCTCCGGGAAATAAATCCAGAAGGTCGTCCCCTGGCCCGGTTCGCTCTGGAGCGCGAGCCCCCCGCCCAGCTGCTTCACGACGCCGTACACCACGGAAAGGCCAAGCCCGGTTCCTTTTCCCACCTCCTTGGTGGTGAAGAAGGGTTCGAAGATCTTGGCCTTGACCTCCGGCGCCATCCCCGTGCCGGTGTCTTTGACCATCAGCGCCACGTACGATCCGGGGGGCGCCTCCAGAAGCGTGTTCGGCGTGGGCTTCGCCAGCGAGACCCGCCGCGTCTCTACGAGGATCCGTCCTCCTTTGGGCATCGCGTCCCTGGCATTCACCACCAGGTTCATGAGGATCTGCACCACCTGGCCCTTGTCCACCTTGACCGATCCGGCCTCCGGATCGAGGCGGGTCTTGAACTCGACGCTTTCCTCGATGAGCCGGCGCAACATGCCTTCCACCTCCGCCACGATGGCGTTCAAACTCCGGACCTGGGTCTCGAGGATTTCCTTGCGGCTGAAGGCGAGCAGTTGGCGCGTCAGGCCCGCCGCCCGCTCGCCCGAGGACCGGATGAGCTTCAGATACTCATAGTCCGGGTGGGTGGCCTCCTTCCCCATCATCGCCAACTCGCTGTAGCCGTTGATGGCGGTCAAGAGGTTGTTGAAGTCGTGGGCCACCCCGCCCGCCAGGCTGCCGATGGCTTCCATCTTCTGGCTCTGCCGCAATTGCTCCTCCACGCGCTTGTGTTCGGTCAGGTCCCCGAAGCTGGCGAGGTAACAAGTGTCCCCGTCCAGGACAATGGTCTCAACGGACGCCAGGAGGGTCTTTGCCTCGCCGGATTTGGACGCGGCGGCAACCTCCTTGTCGCGGAACGGCCCGCCTGCCGCGAGCCGCTCGCCCGCCTCGCGCAAAAGGTCCATGAACCAGCTGCCCGACTCCAGGGCGTAGTGGCCGAGGATTTCCTCCTTTGCGTAGCCGAGCAGGCGGTGAAAGCTTTCGTTCGCATCCACGAACGTCCAGTCCTTGCTGCGGAGGACGGCCATGGGCGTGGGGTTGCTCTTGAAGGCCTTGGCAAAGCGCTCCTCCGAGGCCAGAAGCGCTTCCTCGCGCCGCTTCCGCTCGGTGATGTCCTGCATGATGACGACGCCGGAGGTGACGGCTCCCGATGGGTCCCTTATCGGCGTGGAGCTCAAGCTCAGCCAGCCGTGGGTGCCGTCGGCCCAGAGCATCTCGACCTCCTCCTCGGTCACGGTTTCCCCCGTGCGGATGGAGCGGGCCAGGGGCCAGTCCTCGGGATCAAGGCGGCGGCCGTCGGGATGGAAACCGGTATAGTGACTGTACTCCTCGATGGAGCCCGAAGGACGGTAGGAGTGGTGCAGGATCCTGTCCACCTGATCGTTCTTGACGAGGAAGCGGCCGGTGGGCGCCTCGGCGATGATGAGACCGGCGGGCACCTGCTGGACCACCGCCTGGAGGCGGCTCTTTTCGACTTCCAGATCCGTGAAGAGCCGCGCGTTCTCGATGGAGATCGCCGCCTGGGCAGAGAGCAGGCGAATGAGCTCGATGCGGTCGGAGCTGAAGGCGGCGCGCGTGAGATCGTTCTCGAGATAGACGACGCCGGTCAGGTGGCCTTTGTAGTCGATGGGCGCGGCGAGCGAGGAGGCCGGGGCCGGGCCTGCGAAGCCGGCATCGCGACCGAACGGACCGTCGGTCGTGTGTTCATCGAGCAGCACGGTCTCGCGCGTCCGCGCCACGTACCTTATGACGCTGCCGGGCAGGTCCGGGCGGCCTTCGAGGGGCGCGGCGCCGAGCATGTGGACGGCCGCCTCCCCGATGCGGTGCTCGGCCTCGACGACGAGCTGTTCCCCTCTCAGGAGCAAGAGGACGCCGCGCCGCGCGCCGGCGTTCTCGACTAGGTTGCGCATGAGCGCGTCGAGCAGGCGTTCGAGGACAATCTCCCCCGAGATGGCCTGAGAGGCCTTGAGCACCGAGCCTAAGTCGAGCGCGGCGGCCGCCGAGCCCTTTTCACCCTTCCCGACCTTAAGGATTTGACTGGGGACGAGGTCGGGGTGAGAGCGCTCGAGACGCCGCATCGCCTCGGTCGCGCCCCAGCGGCCGTAGGCCTGGTGCGCCTCGGTCAGGTAGGCGCGGGCGATGGTGGTCTTGCCGAGGGCGCGGAAGGAAAGCCCCGCGAGTTCGTTGGCAAGCGCTTCGTCGTGGAGATACCCACCGCGCCGCGCGAGGGCGATCGCCTCGTCGTAGCGCTCCCCCGCGGCGCGCGCGTCGCCGCGGACGCGCGCGAGCTCGGCTTGGAGCAGGGCGCTGCGGTGTGCCAAGTTCTCCGGGCAGAGCTCCGCCCAGCGCGAGAGCTTTTCAGCAAAGCGCTCCGCATGGGCGAGGAATAGCACGCGCTCGTCCGGGGAGACCCCGTCCGCCGCCTGTGTGAACGCGACGCCGGCGTAGCAATGCAACGCGGGGGTGCAGTGCCAGGCCGTCAATTTTGATTTCTCGATGTCCAGCGAGAGCGCGACGCGCGCCACTTTCTCGAACGCGCCCTGGAAGACGCCGAGGAAAACGACGTAGAACTGGCCTATGGTGGTTGCGAGGATGTTGTCCCTCCGGCGGGACTCCTCGATCAACTCTTCGATGTCGATCCACTCTCCCTTGAGCACGGCCGGGTGCGCGGTCTCGACCGAGAGCTGGTGCGCCAATTGCCCGACCGCGCTCACCATCCAGGTGATGGTGTTGCCCTGGTCGAGTTTGCAGATCGACTGATAACTCTCTGCTTCGGCGAGGAGGTCGGAGAGCGGCAGGCCGCGCAGGAAGCTGGTTATGATGGCGTTGCACGTATTGTAGAACGCCGACATGTACTGGCCGGTCTCGAGCCCGGCGTGCATCCCCGCGAGCTCCGACTCCCTGCAGGCGGGGTAGCCCTCTCTCCAGTGCTGGATGCAGGCGCCCCACGTGTTGCGGAGCATCGCCTCGGACTTCTTGTCCGGGTAGCGCTCGAAAAGCGCGATGGCGGCGCGGCCGAAGAGGTAGCCGAGCTCGATGTCACCACGGCCGCAGAGGAACATCCCGAACCACCCGCAGCCATAGATCGCGTGCTGCGACAGCCCGTGGCGCAGCGTATTCTCGAGGATCTTCGCGACCGTGATGCTCTCGTTGTTCGTGGCAAGCCAAGAGCTGGGAATGAAGAGCTCCTGGAGCACGTCCTGCATGGCGCGGATCTCAGGGTCAACGAGAGGCGGCAAATCCGGCAGGGCAGCCAGCGTCTTTTCCCCGAAGAGCGCCAGCGTCGCCTGGATCTGAGCGTCGACCATGGCTGCATCGGGCAACGGGGGCAGGTCGATTCCGAAGGGGCGCAGCGCCGCCAGCCCCTCCGTGAGCGCGGCGGGCAAATCATTGTTGAGCACCTGCACGTTCATCTTGAGGCGCAGTACCTCGGTGCGGTCGAGCCGGCTCGTGGCGTGCTCCAGGCTCTCGGAGAGGAGCGCGAGGGCGTCGTCGTGCCGGCCCGAGAGCGAGAGCATGAGGCCCGTCTTCATCGCGTACTGAAGGCGGAGCGCGTACTGCGACGTCCAGGCGTCCGCCGGAAGGCGCAGAAGGCCGAGCTCCAGATAGCGCAGGGCGCCGCCGAAGGCGGAGGAGTCTTCGGCGCGGCGGGCCGCCTCCAAGCTCATGCGGGCGAGGGAAAGACGCTCCTCCGAGTCCGACACGAGCCCGCCGGCGCTGCTCAGATGGCCGACGACGTCGAAGAGGTTCTGGCTCTCGGAGAGATCCAGTTTGCCCGCGAGCAGCCGGCCGATTTTAAGGTGGAAGGCGGGCCGTTCGGCCGCGGGGATCATGGCGTAGGCGCCCTCTTGGACCTTGTCGTGGGCGAAGAGGTAGCCGTGGCGCCCGGCGATCACGAGTCCCTGGCCGACAGCGGGATCGAGGCGGCCGTAGACTTCGTCCGGCGAGCGCTCGCTGACCGTGGCAAGCACGTCGAGCTCGAACCGGTTGCCGATGGCCGCGGCGAGCTTGAGCGCCTCCACCGTCTCGGGCGGCAGGCGCGTGATGGTGCGCACCATGAGGTCGACGACGTTGTCCGTGTACGCGAGCGCATCGATCCGGGCGAGATCCCAGCGCCAGCCTGACGCGGCGGCGAATGTGAGCACGCCGTGCTCGTGCAGCGATCGAACGAACTCCTTGACGAAGAACGGGTTGCCGCCGGTCTTCTTCTGGACGGCATCGGCGAGCGGTCCGCAATCGTCGCGCTCGAGGCTGTCCGAGAGCATCTGCAGAAGGTTCGGGCGCGCCAGCGGGGCGAGGACGATGTCGCGCACGACGAGCCCGGCGCGCTTGAGGTCGTCGATGGCCCGCACGAACGGGTGCGAGGGCGACACCTCGTTGTCGCGGTAGGCGCCGCAAAAGAAGAGCGCCTCCAGCGAGTCGTCGCCGAGCAGCTCGCGGAGCAGCCTCAGGCTGGCAGGATCCACCCACTGCAGATCGTCGAGGAACAGGACGAGCGGGTGCGCACCGCGCGCGAACACGGAGACGAACAGCAAAAAGTACCGGCTCAGGCGGTTCTGCGCCTCGACCGGGCCGAGCGCCGGCACGGGCGGCTGGGCGCCGAGCACATGGGAGAGCGAGGGGATGACCTCGCAGACGACCTGCGCGTTGGGCCCGAGCGCCTCGAGGATGTCGCTCCGCCAGTGCTCGATGCGCGCCTCGCTTTCGGTGAGGATCTGCCGCACCAGGCCGTCGAACGCCTGGATCATCGCGCTGTAGGGGGTGTCGCGGTGGTACTGGTCGGACTTGCCGCTCGTGAAATAGCCTTTCTGTCGCGCGAGCGGCCGCAAGATCTCGTGCACCAGCGAGGTCTTGCCGATGCCGGAGTAGCCGGAGACGAGGACGCTCTCGCGGAATCCCGCGAGCGCGCGCTCGAAGGCGGCGGTCAGGGCCTCGATGTCGTGCTCGCGGCCGTAGAGCTTTTGGGGGATCCGGAATAGGTCCTGGCGATCGCACTCACCCGGGGTGAACGGCTCGATTCTCCCCGTGCGCCGCAGGGCCTGGCGGCAGCGCTCGACGTCGGCGAGCAGGCCCTCGGCGCTCTGGTAGCGGTCCTCGGCGTTCTTCGCGAGCAGCTTCAGCACGATGCCTGAAATGACCTCGGGGATCGCCGGATCGACGCCGGACGGCGGCACGGGCGCGACGGCGAGATGCGCGTGAATGAGCTCCATCGGGTCCTGCGCGTCGAACGGCCGCTGTCCGGTGAGCGCCTCGTAAAGGACGACCCCCAGCGAGTAGAGGTCCGTCCGGTAGTCGACGCTGCGGTTCATGCGGCCCGTCTGCTCGGGGGCAACGTAGGGCAAGACGTCGGCGATCACTTCGGGCGCGTAGAGCCGCTCGTGCGCGCGCGTGATCTCGGCGTCGACGCCAAACCCGACGATCTTCATCTCGCCGCGCTCATCGACCAGTAGATTCTGCGGCCGCAAATCGCCATGGATGAGACCTGCCGCGTGCATGGCGGCGAGCCCTTCGGCCAGGGTGGCCGCGATATCCAGCACCTCAGCGATTTCGAGCTTGCGTGGTGTGCGCGAGGCGAGGACCCGCGCGAGACTGAGGCCAGGGAAATCCTCCATGACGACGCACAAACCGGTCGCGAGCGCCTCGACGCCACGCACGGCGACGAGGTAGGGCGAGGCGAGGCGCGCGATGCGCGCGTACTGATGCTTGAAGCGTGCGAGGTCGGCGCTCGCCGATCCGCTCGCACGCAGAATCTTCAGCAGGACCGGAGCACCATCGCCCTCGCGGCATGCGCGGACCAGGTTGAAGTCGGCCGTCTCCCCGATACTCTCGCGGAGCGCGTAGCCTACTGCGGTGATGTGCGAGGCCACGAAACATTAGCCTACCTCTTAATCCTTGCGGCCATCACCGACTTCACCGCAGCCGATTGCTTCAGCAATTGGCTGCGCGAGCATTGGGCACGGCTCGGGCGAAGATCACAGCCACGTTCAACTCATGTTTGGTGAACCAACAGCTAGGCGAAGCGCCGGTTGTCGAAAATGAAGTTCCACTCGTCTGGTGCCCTGAACCGCGGGCTGGCTGACCGCAGCGGAGCGGCGGCGTTCGAGCTGACCTGGACAGCCCGACCTATAGGGCTGGTCGCGCGCGAGTGAGGGGGACCGGAACTTCCCCTGGTCTGGTCGCGCTTGCTCCGGAGGAGGGTTTCGAACCCCCGACCCGGCGGTTAACAGCCGCCTGCTCTGCCACTGAGCTACTCCGGAATGGGACGGCCCATTATGTTGAGCGTCGGCGCTCAGTCAAGGGCTACGGCTCGTGCAGTCGCCAGCGCAGCACGCGGGCGGTGTTCTCGAAATAGATCTTGCGCAGCACATCTGCTGCCAATCCGACCCCGTCGATCCGCCAGCGCCCCTGGATGGGGGTCGGGCTCTCGAGCTGCCGCTCCGGCGTCTCGAAGTATCGCCACGTTTGCGTGAAGAAGCGCACCTCGTCCGCCCGCGTCGGCGGTGTGGGGCCGTTCGACCCGTACATCATGTCTTCCTGGTCGGCGCCGATGCCGGTGTCGGTCCCGAACAGCACGCGGTCCTGATACTTGCGGTAAAAGCGGCGCATCTTTTCTTGCGGGTGGCGGCCGATCTCCGGGACACGCGCCGCCGTGTCGATCATCAGGTTGGGGTGGCGGTCCAGCATCCGCGCCACGTTGTCCGGATCTTCAGGGTCGTTTCCGAAGTGCACGCCGATGAACGTCGTCTTGGGGTGCCGCGCGACCAGCCGCTCGAACGCATCGTAAAGCTCTTGCCACGCCGGCACGCCCGCGCCGGCGAACGACCACTCGGGGTGGGCCTGCAACTCGTCCCACCGCTCGTTGTCGGGCGCGGCCGGTCGCCAAAAGGCCTTGGGATCGCCACAATGGATCGCCACCGGCATGCCCAGCGCGCCGGCGCGTTCGAAGAGCGGGTCCAGTCCGTGGTCGTCGACGGCCAGCAGGTGGACACCGTCGTGTGCCCGGTAGCCCAGCCCCAGCCCCTTGGTGATCTTGAGCCCGATGGCGCCCAGCCGACGTGCCTCGCTCAACTGCTCGGCCATGGCAGCGCCGTAGTCGGCACGGCGGACCACCAGTCGGAAGTCGGGGGTCGTGAACACGGCGATGCGGCCGTGGCTCTCCGCCGCCGCCGCCAGCTGCCGTTCAAGAATGTGCTGAGGTGCCCCGGGGTGCATGCCCGACAGGTTCACCACCCCGTCGATGCCCCACTCGTCCATCAGGCGTAGGGCGCGCGCAATGCCATCGGGCGCGATGTGGGTGTGGACGTCGATCCGGTGGTACTGGCGCGGCGGCGCGCCGGGGGCAGGTGGCGTCGCCGCCGCCGGCGGATCTGGGGTGCTCGACGGTGGCGCGGCCGCCGCCGCGGGGGCGGCAGGGCCCCGGTTGCGGCAAGCGGGGGCCCCGCAGACAATCGCCGCGACCGCGAGCCACGCGCGCCGCGCCCGCATCAGGGACTGCTCGGGTTGACTTCTTTGATGTACGGGCCGCCCGTATCCGCAGGCGGGGCGCCCGTCTCTTTCGGCGCCTCGGACCCGGGTGGCGGCGCGATCCGGCGCAGCTTCACGTTCACTTTGAGCGTAGGCGGCGTGCTCCCATGGGGCCGAGACCAATCGCTGGCCCCCACCATCCGCTCGTGGGTCTCGAACCCATCCTTTTTCACCGTGATCGCGTGCGGCGCGCCGGGATCGATGTCGCGGCTGGTGAAGGGGGTCATACCCACCGGGCTTCCGTCGATGGACACATCTGCGCCCCCGGGGCTCGACGTAATTTTCAGCACGGCGGTGGCCGGTTTTGCTTCCGCCGCAGGCGCGCTGGTTTCGGCCGCCGCCGGCTTCTCGGCAGCCGCCGTTTCGTCGGCGGGTTTGCCTTCGGCAGCTGTGGCTTCGGCAGGTTTGCGTTGGCCCGACTTGTCCGCCGTCTCGCTTCCGGCGGCGCGCTCGCTGGAACCTTCTTCGCGCGGTTTGCGCCGCGGGCCGCGGTGGGATGACCCCCGCTCTTCACCGCCGGTGGGCTTTTCCGTCGCCGGCTTCTCGGCCGGCGCCGGCGCGACGGCGGTTGGGACGGCCGGCGCCGGCACGGCGGGCGCCGCCTCCGGCGCGGGCGGCGGAGGCGGAGTCGGCGCGGGCGCCGGATCCGGCACGATCGCGCTCGCCGACGTCGTCACCGGCCGAGGCGGGACGCTGGCCCCGGGACGGAGCTTCCAGACGACGGCACCGGCGGCGCCCAAGATGACGATCAACGCCACCACCACGCCCGTCCCGCGGCGCCTGTTCAGCGTCGGGTAGGCGCGGGACGCCGCGCGAAACCGCCTGCTGACGTCCGGCGTGGCGGGCGCGGAAACGGCTGCTGTCTCGGGCGGCCGCGGCACGCCGACGCTGGCCAGATTGGGGGCAGGGAGCTCGCTTTCGAGACCGGCTTCGGAAAGCGAGGACCCTGGCCCTTCGGCGGCCGCTTCCCCCGCCGCGGCGGCCGTGGCCGAGTCTCCGACGCGGGTCGGATCGTTCGAGATGTCCTCCGTCTCGGCGACAAAGCGCGGGACGGAGGGGGAGGGCGCCGACGGCACGGGCGCCGCCCCGGGCGCTTCTTCCAGGATCGACAACGCCTTGTCGATGTCGGCCGCGGTGGGCGGCTCGAACAGCGCCGACGGGACGGGCACCGGGCGCGTGCTGGTCTGACGCGCACGGGTAAATGGCCCCTGCGCCGCGCCCGACGCAGGCGCGGTGCGCGACCCCATGAAGGCGGTCTTCGTCGCGGCCTGCGGGGGACAATCGCCAGCTGCGCCAGCTGCGCCAGCCGCGCCAGCCGCAGTGGCGTCGACGCGCGCGGTGGGCGCGCTGGACGCCGGGTCCGAGACGCGACCAGAGCTCTCGAGCGGCGCCAACACATTGGACGGGCGGCGGACCGCCATGCCCATCGGCGCTTGGGCGGGCACGACCCCCGCCGCTTCCAGCCGGTCCTTCTCGGCGATGATCCGGTCCAGGGTCGGCTGCGTCTCCTCGCTCAGCTTGTCGAATCGGACGGCCATCCCCGGCGGCACCGTCGGGCGGTTAGGGTCGGTCTCGCGGATCCAGATGACGGTGCCTTCCCCCGCCAGCAACGGCATCCCGTCCTGCAGCTGCAGCTCCAGCCGGAGCTGCGTGCCCACCGCCAGCGGATCCCGCGTGCGGATGAAGATCCCACCGCGGCTGACGTCCGCCGCGTAGCGCTCGATGAACTGTTCGAGGCTGGCGCTGCGGAACTTGATGCGGAGGTTGGTCGCTCCGCGCTGCTCTTTGGGGGTCGTCTCGCTCATGCTCTCGCCGTTGGCGCCGCCGACACTATAGGTCCGTTCGGCCTTTGCAAAGCGCTGATTATCCCTGATATTCATCGGAAATCACCCCGCTCCCAACAGCGTCGCGAAAGGTCTTGTCTCGCCCCCAGCTTCGGGCCGTGGCTTGGGTAACGGCGGCCGTCGGCCTGTGCCTGGGCCTCATCGCCTCGATCGCCGCGCTGGCTCAGGCGGCCACCGCGCCGCCGTTGCGCGCCCCGCACGCCGCGGTCGCTTCGGATCACCCGCTGGCGTCGGCGGCCGGGCTGGCCCTACTGAAGACCGGCGGCAACGCGGTCGACGCCGCCTGCGCGACGGCCCTGGCGCTGGGGGTCGTTCATCCGGACGCGTCGGGCGTCGGCGGCGGAGGCTTCGCGCTGGTCTATTTGGCCGCGTCGAAGCAAACGGTCGCGCTCGACTTTCGCGAGCGGGCGCCGGCCGGGATCACGCCCGCCGCCTATTTCAAGGACGGCAAGGTCGATCCAGAGCTGTCGAAGCACGGCGGCCTGGCCGTCGCAGTCCCCGGCGAGGTGCGCGGGTTGGCCGAGATGGTCAAGCGGTGGGGCAAGCTGCCGTTCAGCCGCTGCGTCGAGGGCGCCCACCGGCTGGCTCAGCGCGGCTTCCCCGTGTCGTGGCGTCTGGCCGCGGACCTCGGGTACATCGATCGCAAGGCGCCGGCTGGCAACGCCCCGTTCATCCAGCAGTTCGCCACCAAGCCGCTCGGCGAGGGGGACACCTATCGCCGGCCCGAGCTGGCCTGGACGCTGTCGCGGCTGCGGGCCGGAGGCGCTGATGCCTTTTACAAGGGTCCGATCGCCCAGGAGATCGTGAAAGCCGTGCGCGCCTCGGGCGGCATCCTGTCCGAGCAGGATCTGGCTGGCTACACCGCCACCCCGCGCGCGCCGCTGGAGGCGTCGTACCGAGGCCTGCGCGTGTTCTCGATGCCGCCGCCGTCTTCGGGCGGCGTCGTGTTGATCGAGGCGCTGGGGATCCTCTCGAACATCTACGCGACGGACGCCGACGTGCGGCGCGACGGGCGCGGCTCGTCGGCTTACTTGCACGTCGTCGCCGAGGCACTGAAGCACGGGTTTGCCGATCGCGCGCGCTACCTGGGCGACACCGACTTCGTGAAGGTCGACCTGCCGCACCTCACCAGCCCCACGTACCACACCGAGCTGGCACGCCGGATCAAGCGCGACGCGGTCCTGCCGCGGGACGCTTACGGCACCCTGGGCGCGCCGCCCGCACAGCACCGCGACGGCGGCACGACGCACCTGTCGGTCATCGACGCGGAGGGCAACGCCGTGGCGCTGACCACGACCATCAACCTGGGCTTCGGGTCGCACGTCGTCGCCGGAAAGACCGGCGTGCTTCTGAACAATCAGATGGACGATTTTTCGCTGACACCCGGCCTGCCCAACGCGTTCGGGCTGATCGGCAACGAGCAGAACGCCGTGGCGCCCGGCAAGCGTCCGTTGTCCTCGATGACGCCGACCATCGCGGTCGACGGCGACGGGCGCGTGCGCGTCGTCGTGGGGGCGGCCGGCGGGCCCACGATCATTTCGGCGACGGCCCAGGTGCTGATGAACGTCGTCGACTGGAAGCTGGACGCGCAAGCCGCGGTGTCCGCGCCCCGCATCCACGACCAGTGGTTCCCCGACGCGCTGCGCGTCGAGCCCGAGATCGCGCGCGACGTGGTCGACAACCTGACCCGCCGCGGGCACAAGGTGGAGGAGACGCCGCACATCGGGACCGCCAACGTGCTGGTCCGCACCGACCGCGGCATCGAGGCTGGCGCCGAACCGCGCAGCCCCAGCGCGCCTGCGGGATACTAGGCCGATGCCTGCCCGCAAAATCACCAAGGTCCTGATCGCCAACCGTGGCGAGATTGCCTGCCGCGTGATCCGCGCCTGCCGCGAGCTGGACCTGCGCACCGTCGCCGTCTACTCCGACGCCGACAAGACGGCGCCGCACGTGCGTCTGGCCGACGAGGCGATCGCGATCGGGCCGCCGCCGGCCCGTGAGAGCTACCTGGTGATCGACAAGCTGGTCGGCGCGGTTCGGCAGTCGGGCGCCGACGGGGTCCACCCGGGTTACGGCTTTCTGTCCGAGAATGCGGAGTTCGCCGAGGCCGTGGCTGCCGCGGGGGCGACCTTCATCGGGCCGCCGCCCTCGGCGATGCGCGCCATGGGCGGCAAGACCTCGGCACGCGCGCGCATGCAGGCGGCCGGGGTCCCGGTCGTGCCGGGCGACAACGGGCCGGAGGGGCGCGGCTTCGCGAACGCCGCCGAGGCCAAGGCCGCGGCGGCGCGCATCGGCTACCCCGTCATGCTGAAGGCGGCGGCCGGCGGGGGCGGGCGCGGGATGCGGCTGGTCGACGCCGAGGACAAGCTCGAGGCGGCCCTCGACGGCGCGCGCCGCGAGGCCAAGTCGGCCTTCGGTGACGACGCCGTCTATCTGGAAAAGGCGATCGTTCGCCCGCGCCACATCGAGATCCAGGTGTTCGGCGACGAGCACGGCGGGGCGGTGCACCTTTACGAGCGCGACTGCTCGATCCAGCGCCGCAATCAGAAGGTGATCGAAGAGTCGCCGTCGCCGGTGCTGGACGACGCGACACGCGCCAAGATGGGCGACGTCGCCGTGCGCGCGGCCCGGTCGGTCGGCTACGTCGGCGCCGGCACGATCGAGATGCTGTTCGACACCGCCTCGCGCAGCTTCTACTTCCTGGAGATGAACACGCGCTTGCAGGTCGAGCACCCCGTGACCGAGCTGGTCACGGGGCTCGACCTCGTCCGCTGGCAGCTGGCGGTCGCGCAGGGGGAGAAGCTGCCCCTGGCGCAAGAGGCGATCCCGCGACGGGGCGCCGCCATCGAGTGCCGCGTGTACGCGGAAGATCCGGTGAAGTTCCTGCCTTCGCCGGGGACGATCACGTCGCTGCGCGTGCCGGCGGGTCCCGGCATCCGCGACGACGCCGGCGTGGTCGCGGGCAGCGTGGTCTCCGTCCATTACGACCCGATGATTTCCAAGCTGTGCGCTTGGGCGGACACGCGCGGTGCCGCCATCGATCGCATGCGGCGCGCGCTGTCCGAGTACCACGTGGGCGGCATTCGCACGAACCTGCCGTTCCACCGGCGCGTGATGCGCCACCCGGCCTTCATCGCCGGTGAGTACGACACCGGCTTCATCGAGCGGCACAAAGCCGCGCTGGCGCCGCTCGGCGCCGACGACCGGACGGCGCAGCTGGCGGCCGTGGCCGCCGCGCTGGAGGCGGAGCGGGCCGGACTGGGGGCGCCGCTGGCGCTGGATGTCTCGCAAACCCAGCTGTCCGCCTGGCGCCGCGGCACGCGAGACTGAAATGACCACCGCCCCGGCCGGCGCCGCGCCGGAGCCGTCGCGCGCCTCGCTGTTGCTGGCGTTCGCGACGCTGTACGTGATCTGGGGGTCGACCTACCTGGCCATCCGGGTGGCGGTCGTCAGCTGGCCGCCGCTGGTCCTGGCGGCGGTGCGGTTCACGCTGGCCGGCGCAGGCCTTTACGCGGTGCTGCGCGCGCGCGGCGCCGCGCCACCCAACCGGCGAGAGTGGGGCGCGGCCGCCATTGTCGGGACGCTGCTGCTGGGCGGTGGCAACGGCCTGGTCTGCTGGGCCGAGCAGTGGGTTCCCTCGGGACAAGCGGCGCTGATCGTGGCCAGCGTCCCGCTGTGGATGACGGCTTTGCCGTGGATGCTCGGCCGCGCTCGGATGCCGAGTCCCCTCGCCCTGGTGGGCGTCGCGCTGGGGTTGGCCGGCGTGGGGCTGCTGGTCGGGGCCGCCGCGCCTCACGCCCAGACCGCCGCCGCCGGCAGCGCATTGATGGCCGGTCGGGTGGCGCTCTTGCTGGCCAGCCTGTCCTGGTCGGTCGGCTCCCTGCTGTCCCGGCACCTGCCGCTGCCCCGGCAACCCGCGATGGCCAGCGCGCTGGAGATGCTGGCGGCCGGCCCGATCATCGCCGCCGGTGCGGCGCTGAAAGGGGAGTGGGGCCACTTTCACCTCGGCGCCGTGAGCCACGCCGGCTGGGTGGCGCTGGCCTATCTGATCGTGTTCGGCAGCTTGGCGGGGTTCGGGTCGTACGTGTACCTGCTCAAGCACGCCAGCGCCGCCCGCGTGTCGACTTACGCCTTCGTCAACCCGCTGGTCGCGGTGTTGCTGGGGACGTTCTTCGTACAAGAGGCCCTGGCCGCCCGCACGCTGGCCGCGGCCGCTCTGATCGTCTGTGCGGTGGCGGCCGTGGTCATCGGAACGGACAGGCGCTCGGTCGGTCGCGCCACGTAGGCCGCTCGAGGATTATCTTGCTGTCGAGATGGTGAAGCCGCGCGGCACCGAGGCCAACGCGACCGGCGTCCGGCTGATCCTGCTCTACAAGCTGGCCAAGGCTGTGCTGCAGGCCACCGCCGCCGTGATCCTGCTTTATTGGGGACACCACGGCCTGACCGCGGCACTGACGCGGTTCGCCGATGAGCTCCGGCACCAGGCCGTCCACGCCTGGAGCAACATCCTCATCCATGTCCTCTTCAAATTCACGCACGCGCGCCACGGCGTCGTCTTCACCGCCTGCGCCCTCTTCGGTGACGCGGCGCTCAGCAGCGTCGAGGCGTACGCGCTTTGGCGCGGGTACACCTGGGGCGAGTGGCTGGTGGTTGCCACGACGTCCGGCCTCATCCCGTTCGAGCTGTACGCGCTCACCCATCACCTGCGCATCGGGCGCGTCGTCCTCTTGCTGCTGAACGTGGCGATCGTCGCCTATCTGGCCAACCGCGCGCGCGGCCGGCACCGTGCCGCGGCGGTCACGCGAAGAGGCGTCCCTGGCGCGGGTCCTGGTCCTTCGGCAGGGCTTGCGACTTCGGCGGGCCCGGCGGGCGCGGCGCGCCGATGAGGGCGCGCAGCCGGGCCAGGTTGCGGGAGAACGACGGCAGCTTGTCGGGCCCGGACGGCGTCTCCAGCACGCCGGGCGTGGCGGCGAAGCGCGGGTCGTTGACCAGCCGCCAGAAGGGCAGCAGGCCCAGGTAGCCGTCCCCGATCTCGGCGTGCCGGTCGACCCGGCTGCCGGCCGGCGTCTTCGAATCGTTGAGGTGGAAGGCCTCGAGGCGGTCGAGGCCCAGCACCCGCGCAAAGCCGTCGAACGTCCGCTCGTACCCCTCTTCGGTCGATAGGTCGTAGCCGCTCGTGTGGGCGTGGCAGGTGTCGAAGCAGACGCCGAAGGTGTCACCGCCGCGGGCCTTGGCCAAGATGGCCTCGATCTCTTCGAACCGGCAGCCGAGGCAACTCCCCTGGCCGGCGGTGATCTCCAACAGCAGCCGCACCCGCATGCCCGCGGTCCGGTCGTGAAGGTCCGACAGCGAGGCGGCGGCGGCCAAGACCCCGCCTTCCGTGCCGAGGCCGACGTGAGCCCCGGGGTGCAGGACCACGTAGTCCAGCCCCAGCTCTTCGGCCCGGAACATCTCGTCGGCCAGCGCGTCGCGGCTCTTGTCCAGGACGGTCTGGTCGGCGGCGGCCAAGTTGATCAAGTAAGACGCGTGCGACAGGGTCGGCCAGCCGACGGTGGCGTGCTCGCTGCGGAACAGCGACACCTCCTCGGGCAGGAACGGTTTGGCGCGCCATTGCGCTGACGGGCGGGCGAAGATCTGGATGGCTTCGCAGCCGTCGCTCTTGCCGCGGGCGATGGCGGTGTGGGGCCCGCCCGCGACTGACTCGTGAGCTCCCAGCAACATCGGGGGCAGAGCATAGGCCATTCCACCCACTTTCGATTGACGAAGCCCCCCCAATTGGGTAAAGCAGCCGCGGATTTCTCTGCATGAATTCCGCCACTCTTTTCCTCCTCGCCGCCGCGCCGACCTCGCACGAGCCGCAGCTCATCGACGTCGACCAGACGGTGTTCGTTCAGCTCGGCATTTTCCTTCTGCTGGCGCTGGTCCTCTGGCGGCTGCTCTGGCGGCCCTACCTGCGGATCCGCGCTGAGCGCGTGACGCGGGTCGAGGGATACCGCCAGGACGCGGCCAAGATGGAGACCGACGCCGCGGCCCGGCTGGCCGAAGCCGAGGGGGCCCTGGCGGCGGCGCGGCGGATGGGCACGGCGGAACGGGCGACCGCCCGCGCGGAGGCCCAGGCGCGCGAGCAGGTGATTTTGGCGCAGGCGAACGCCGCCGCGCAGAAGACGCTGGCCGAGGCGCGGGCCCGGCTGGATGCCTCGCTGGAGGCCGAGCGGCTGAAGCTGCAGGCGCAGACGCGCGACGTGGGACGCGCGGCCGCCCAGCGGATCCTGGGACGCGAGGTGTCGGCGTGAAGCGTTTGATGGTCGTTGCGGCACTGGCCCTCGGACTGTCGCTGGCGGCGGGCGCCGCGCGGGCGCAGGAGCCCGAGCACCCGGCCGCCACCGGTAAGACGTCGGGCGGCGAGATGGGCGGCGAGCTGCCCGAGCACGGCGAGACGCCCGAGATCCACGGCAAGAGCCTGGCGCTGCAGCTGCTGAACTTCGCGGTGCTGATCGTCATCCTGGTCAAGTTCGGCGGGCCGGCCATCAACAAGGCGCTGTCCGCCCGGCACCAGCAGTTGAAGGCGGACCTGGCCGCGGCCGAGGCGGCGCGGGCCGAGGCACAGGCCCGGCTGGCCCGCCACGAGGCGCGGCTTGCCAAGCTGGAGCAGGAGATCGCGGACATCCAGTCGGGTGTCAAGCAGGAGGCGGAGGCCGAGAAGGCCCGCTTGATCGCGCTGGCGGAGGAACGCGCCAAGCGAATCAAGGAAGAGACGTCCTTTGCGCTGGATCAGCAGGTCAAAGAGGCCGAAGGGAACCTGCGGCGCGAGGTCGCGCTGGCCGCTGTCCAGGTGGCCGAGCAGCTGGTCCGCCAGGCGCTGAACGCGGGTGACCAGCAGCGGATGGTCGACACGTTCGTGACCGACGTGGGCAGCAAGGCGGTTCCCCCCGCGCGGAGCGCCGGCTGATGGCGATGATGGGTGGATCCGTCGCGCGGCGGTACGCGCGCGCGCTGTTCGGGATCGGCGTCGACGCCGGCACCTTCGAGGCCCTGGGTCAGGAGATCGGCGAGCTGGCCACGCTCTGGAGCTCGTCGGCCGATCTGCGCGAGTTGCTAGAGAACCCGGTGTTTCGCCCGGAGGAGAAGCGGCGCGTGCTGGAGCAGCTGCTGCCGCGGGTGGCGCCGACCGCCGAGGTCCGCCGGCTGGCCCTCCTGCTGCTCGAGCGGCGCCGCATCATGCTGCTGCCCGCGATCGCGCGCGCCTACCGCGACATCGCCGACGCCCACACCGGGCGGCTGCGCGCGCGCGTGACGTCGGCCGAGCCGCTGACGCCCACCGCCGTCGACCGCGTCCGCCGGGCGCTGGAAGAGCGTACGGGCAAGAAGGTCATCGTGGAAACGGCCGTCGACGCCTCGCTGATCGGCGGCGTCGTCGCGCAGGTGGGCGACCTGGTGCTGGACGGCAGCGTCCGGACCCAGCTGGCCGATCTCCGCACCAAGCTGCTCAACTGATCCACACTGGAAAACCAAGCCATGCAAATCCGCGCCGAAGAAATCAGCCAAATCATCCGCAAGGAGATCCAGAGCTTCGACCAGAAGGTCTCGGTTCAGGAGACCGGCACCGTTCTCGAGGCCGGCGACGGCATCGCCCGCGTGTACGGCCTCGACAACGCGATGGCCGGCGAGCTGCTGGACTTTGGCCATGGCGGCGTCGTCGGGCTGGTCCTGAACCTGGAAGAGGACAACGTCGGCGTCGCGTTGCTGGGCAACTATGAAGAGGTCCGCGAGGGCGACACCGTCAAGCGGACCGGCAAGATTGCGCAGGTCCCGGTGGGCGACGCGCTGACCGGCCGCGTGGTGAACGCGCTGGGCGTGCCGATCGACGGCAAGGGACCCATCAACGTGGGGCCGAACGACACCCGCAAGATCGAGGTCAAGGCGCCCGGGATCATCGCCCGCAAGGGCGTCAACGAGCCGATGCAGACTGGCATCAAGGCCATCGACGCCATGATCCCCATCGGCCGCGGCCAGCGCGAGCTGATCATCGGCGACCGCCAGACCGGCAAGACCGCGGTGGCGATCGACGCGATCATCAACCAGAAGGGCCAGAACATGCACTGCTTCTACGTGGCCATCGGCCAGAAGCAGTCGACGGTGGCCGCGGTGGTCGAGAAGCTGCGCGAAACCGGCGCGCTGGCCTACACGACCATCATCGCGGCGACCGCGTCCGAGCCCGCCCCGCTGCAGTTCCTGGCGCCCTACACGGGTGTCACCATGGCCGAGTACTACCGGGACAGCGGCAAGCACGCCCTCATCGTCTACGACGACCTGTCGAAGCAAGCGGTCGCGTACCGGCAGCTGTCGCTGCTGCTGCGCCGCCCGCCGGGCCGCGAGGCGTACCCCGGCGACGTGTTCTACCTGCACTCGCGCCTGCTGGAGCGGGCGGCCAAGCTGTCCGACAAGGAAGGTGGCGGCTCACTGACGGCGCTGCCGATCATCGAGACGCAGGCCGGCGACGTCTCGGCATACATCCCGACCAACGTCATCTCGATCACCGACGGGCAGATCTTCCTCGAGAGCGACCTGTTCTACTCGGGGCAGCGGCCGGCCGTGAACGCCGGCATCTCGGTCAGCCGCGTCGGCGGCGCCGCGCAGATCGCCGCGATGAAGAAGGTCGCGGGCAAGCTGCGCCTCGAGCTGGCGCAGTACCGCGAGCTGGCGGCCTTCGCGCAGTTCGGCTCGGATCTGGACAAGGCGACGCAGACGCAGCTGGCTCGCGGCGCGCGCATGACGGAGCTCTTGAAGCAGGGGCAGTATCAGCCGCTGCCGGTCGAGAACCAGGTCCTGATTCTGTACGCGGTGACCAGCGGCTTCGCCGACAACCTGCCCATCGACTCGCTCCAGCGGTACGAGCGCGAGCTGTACGCCTTCGTGAGCGCCCGGCACCAGCAGCTGTGGGACGAGATGCGCGCCAAGGGCAACGACGGCAAGTCGTGGGATGCCCTGCAGGGACGCATGAAGACGGTCCTCGGCGAGTTCGCCAAGGAGTTCGCGCCCGACGCTTCCGCGGCGGCGTAAGACGGCTCAGCGTCGATGCCCAGCCTCAAGAACATCCGGACCCAGATCGCGTCGAAGAAGTCGACGCAGAAGATCACGCGCGCCATGAAGCTGGTGGCGGCGTCGCGCCTGCGCCGCGCCCAGGACTCGATCACGGCCGCCCGCCCCTACGCGATCGCCGTCGCGGACGCCGTGGCCGAGGTGGCGCTGCGCGCCGGGGCCGAGGCGCACCCGCTGCTCGAGCGGCGCAGCCCGGAGCGCATCACGCTGGTGGTGCTGACGTCGGACCGCGGCCTGGCCGGCGGGTTCAACGCCAACGTCTTTCGCGCCGTGCAGCGCTTCATCGCCGAGCGCAAGGAGGCCAAGGACGGCACCCCGGCGGCGCGCGAGATCACGCTGGAGATCATCGGTAAGAAGGGGCGCGACTACTACCGGCGCCGCCGCCAGTCGATCTCGCGCGAGACGCCGGCGCCGACGCCCGAGAGCGCCACGCACATCGCGTCCGAGATGGCGCACATCGTCACCCACGAGTTCCACGAGGGACGGACCGACGCGGTCTTTCTGGTCTACAACGAGTTCAAGTCGGCGGTTCAGCAGATCGTGCGGGTCGAGCAGCTTCTTCCGGTCGCGCCGCCCGCCGGCACCGCCGAGGCGCAGGCCTCCGGCACCGTGCTGGACTTCGTCTACGAGCCGTCGAAAGAGAAGCTGCTGGACGGCCTTTTGCCGATGTACGTCGAATCGCAGATCTACCGTGGCTTGCTGGAGTCCGTGGCGTCGGAGCTGGGCGCCCGCATGACCGCCATGGAGAGCGCGACCAACAACGCGAAAGAGATGATCGCGAACCTCACGCTTCAGTACAACCGTGCCCGCCAGGCCGCCATCACGAAGGAGCTGATGGAGATCGTGAGCGGAGCCGAGGCCCTGAAAGGATAGTCAGCAAACATGACCGCCAGTGTTCAAGTCAGCAGCCAGGGGAGAGTGGTCCAGGTCATCGGGCCGGTCGTCGACGTCGAGTTTGCCGGCGGCACCCTGCCCGAGATCAACACCGCGCTTCGGATCTCGAATCCGTCGATCAGCGACAAGCCGGGCAACCTGGTCGTCGAGGTGGCGCAGCACCTGGGCGAGCGCAACGTCCGCTGCATCGCCATGGACACGACCGACGGGTTGGTGCGCGGCATGCTGGTCGAGAACACCGGCGCGCCCATCTCGGTGCCGGTCGGCCGGTCGGTGCTGGGGCGGATCATGAACGTCGTCGGCGAACCGGTCGACGAGAAGGGGCCCCTGTCGGCGGCCCGCACGCTGCCGATTCACCGCCCGGCGCCGAAGTTCGTCGACCAGTCGGTGCGCGTCGAGATGTTCGAGACCGGCATCAAGGTCATCGACCTTTTGGCCCCCTACCGCCGCGGCGGCAAGATCGGCCTCTTCGGCGGCGCCGGCGTCGGCAAGACGGTCACGATGCTCGAGCTCATCAACAACGTCGCCAAGAAGCACGGTGGCTTCTCCGTATTCGGCGGCGTCGGCGAGCGGACGCGCGAGGGGCGCGACCTTTACAACGAGATGGCGGAGTCCAAGCTGTCGGACGGGTCGTCGGTGCTCTCGAAGACGGCGCTGGTGTACGGGCAGATGAACGAGCCGCCGGGCGCCCGCGCGCGCGTCGCGCTGTCGGCCCTGACCGTCGCCGAGTTCTTCCGCGACGAGGAAGGGCAGGACGTGCTGCTCTTCATCGACAACATCTTCCGGTTCACGCAGGCGGGCTCCGAGGTGTCGGCACTCCTTGGCCGCATCCCGTCGGCCGTCGGTTACCAGCCGACGCTGGCGACGGACATGGGCGAGCTGCAAGAGCGGATCACGTCGACCAGCAAGGGGTCGATCACGTCGGTTCAGGCCATCTACGTTCCGGCGGACGACTTGACCGACCCGGCGCCGGCCACCGCCTTCGCCCACCTGGACGCCACCACCGTCCTTTCGCGCGGCATCTCCGAGCTGGGGATCTACCCGGCCGTCGACCCGCTCGACTCGACCTCGACAATCTTGTCGCCCGCCGTCGTTGGCGCCGAGCACTACGCCGTGGCGCGCGCCGTCCAGAAGATCCTGCAGAAGTACAAGGAGCTCGTCGACATCATCGCCATCCTTGGGATGGACGAGCTGTCCGAGGACGACAAGCTGACGGTCTCGCGCGCGCGCAAGATCCAGAAGTTCCTGTCGCAGCCGTTCTTCGTGGCCGAGACGTTCACCGGCACCCCGGGCAAGTACGTCGAGGTCAAGGACACCGTGCGCAGCTTCAAGGAGATCGTCGACGGCAAGTGCGACGACCTGCCCGAGCAGGCGTTCTACATGCAGGGGAGCCTGGACGACGTCCGCGCCCGCGCCGAGCAGATGAAGAAAGACGCGGCGTAACTTCTCCCATGAAGCTTTCGCTCACCACACCCCGGGGCGCGCTGGTCGACGCTGACGTCGACGAGGTGACCGCGCCCGGCGAGATCGGCGAGCTGGGCGTGCTGCCCGGCCACGTCCCGCTCATGACCACGCTGCGGCCGGGCGTCCTGTCGTACAAGAAGGGCGAGCAGGAGGCCGTCGTCGCCGTGGGCGAGGGCTTCCTGCAGGTGGCCCCTGATCCGCGTGCCGAGGGCACCAACCCGCCCCGCGACCGCGTCCTGGTGCTGGTCGACGAGGCCGTGTCCGCCGGCGACGTCGACCGCGAAGCCGCCGCCCGCGAGCTGGCCGAGGCCGACCGCGAGCTGGCTGCCTGGAAAGGCGAGCTCGACGGCGCCCACCAGGCCCTGGTCCTCCGCCGCGGCTGGGCCCAGGCCCGCCTCGACGCCGCCAACCGCGCCGCCCCGGCGCACTAGCCGGTAAGGGCATCAAACGCCAGGACGCCGGGACGCCAGGAGTCCCGAGTCCTTTGGCACTCCTGGCGTCCCCGGCGTTTCAATTCCGGGTTTCTTCCGAGTAGATTGCGCCCCGGCATGTTTCGCTTTTTCGTCACCTGCGCGCGCGGCACAGAGGGGGCGCTCCGGCGTGAGCTGGCGGCGATGCGCATCGCGGGCGCCAAGGGCGACCGGGGCGGGGTCTGGTTCGATGGGCCCCTCGAGATGGGGATGCAGGTCTGCTTGTGGTCGCGGGTGGCGGTGCGGGTTCTCATGCGGCTGGCGGAGATCGAAGCGGCCGACGGCGCCACGCTGTACGCGGCGGCCCGGCAGGTGTCCTGGCGCGATTGGCTGACGACCAGCTGCACGTTCGCGGTGTTCGCGAACGTCCGCGACACGCCCGGGCTGACCCACTCTGGCTTCGCCGCGCTCAAGGTCAAGGACGCCGTCGCGGACGTGCTCCGGGAGGCCCTGGGCGCGCGGCCGGACGTCGACGCGGAATCGCCGGAGGTCTCGATCGCGCTGCACCTGGCGGGCGGGCGCGGCGGCATTTTCCTGGACCTGGCCGGCGAGGCGCTGCACCGGCGCGGCACGCGCGTCGCGATGGTCGAGGCACCCCTCAAAGAGACGTTGGCCGCGGCCGTGCTGATGCTGGGCGGCGCCCAGCCCGAGCTGCCGTTCATCGACCCGATGTGCGGCTCGGGCACGCTGGCGATCGAGCACGCGCTGGCGACCCGCGGGATCGCCGCCGGCATTCGCCGCCGCTTCGGCTTCGAGCGCTGGCCGACCTTGTCCGCCGACGCGCGCGCGGCCTGGGGCCGCCTGCGCGCGCGCGCCGACGAGGAGGCTGCCCGCGCCATGCAGGAGACCTGGCCGGAGGTGGTCTGCGCGGATGTCGATCCCGCGGCACTGACGGCGGCCCGCCAGAACGCGGCCGCCGCTGGGCTGGACGACGTCATCGTCTTCGAACGCGCCGACGTGACGGTGCTGCAACGCCGCTGGCCCGCCGCGACGCTGGCCACCAACCCCCCTTACGGCGAGCGCCTGCAGCCGGTCGCGCTGGACGCGATCTACCGGGGGATGGCCGCGACGTTCCAGCGCCTATCGGGCTGGCGCGCCATCGTGCTGTCCGGCAACCCCGCGCTGGAACAGGCGCTGCACCGCAAGCCCGCCGTCTCGCATCGCCTGTGGAACGGCCCCCTCGAGGCCCGCCTTCTCCGCTACGATCTCTAGTGGTAAGAGATCGGCATGACCCGCGCCCAGCTGGTGCGCCTGCTGCGTGAGCATCGCCTGGCGGTGGTGTCGACGGTCGGGCCTGACGGGGGGCCGCAGTCCGCCGTGGTCGGCTGCGCGATCAGCGACGACCTCGAGATCGTGTTCGACACTCTCGACAGCAGCCGCAAAGCCGGCAACCTGCGCCGCGACGCCCGCACCTCCGTGGTGATCGGCTGGGACCGCGAAGCGACCGCGCAAATCCAGGGGCTGGCCGATTTTCCCGCAGGGGACGACCTGGCGCGGGTCCGCGACATCTACTTTCAGGCGTACCCCGACGGGCGCGACCGCCTGGCCTGGCCGGGCATCACCCATGTTCGCGTCCGCCCCCGCTGGATGCGCTGGAGCGACTTCGCGCAGCAGCCGGCGTTCATCTTCGAGTCCGACGTCGATCGCCTCGTATGACCGCGCGGGTGCGCCTGGGACTGTCGGTCCTATCGGGGGTGCTGCTGTTTCTGGCCGTTCCGGGGTTCGGGTTGTGGCCGCTCATGTTCGTCGCCCTGGTGCCGCAGCTCTGGGTCGCGCGCGGGGCGGCCACCCCGCGCCGCGCCTTCCTTCACGGCTGGCTGACCGGCACGATCGCCAACGCGGGCGGGTTCTACTGGATGGACGGGCTGCTCGAGCGGTTCGGGCACATGCCGGCCGTCGAGGCGCTGCCGATCATGCTGCTCCTGGTTGCTTACCAGGGGCTGGAGCTCGCCCTCTTTTCCTGGCTCGTCCGGCGCGCCGTGGATCGCACGCACCGCCCCCTTGCGCTGCTGGCGCCGCTGGCGATGGTCGCCATCGAGCTGGTGGTGCCGCAGATCTTTCCCTACTACCTGGCCATCGCCGTGGCCTTCGTCCCGCGCCTCATCCAGGTGGCCGACCTCACCGGGCCGCTCGGCGTGACGGCGCTGTTGCTGGCCTGGAACGGCGCGGCCGCCGACCTGATCGCTGACCATCGCGCCTGGCGGGGGCTGGCAGTGGCGGCTGCGTTGCTGGTCGCGGACGTGGGGTACGGCAGCCTGCGCCTGCACCAGGCGGACGCGCGCCGGGCGGCGGCCCCCAAGGTGCGCACGGGGCTGGTTCAGGCCAACGTGGGCATCCTCGAAAAGTGGGACCCCGCCGAATTTGCTCGGCTGCTGCGCCTGCACCAAGAGGCATCCGCGGATCTGGCCCGGGGTGGCGCCCAGCTGATCGTCTGGCCGGAGTCGTCGTACCCGTACGCGCTGCCGCGCGATCTCGCGCACGACTTCCCGCCCGAGGACGCCCGCCGGATTCGGCGTGGGTTCGAGACGCCGCTTCTGTTCGGGGCGCTCACGGCCGCGGATCGCTCCGCCCGCCGCGGCCCCGACAAGTACCCGTACAACACGGCGCTGATGATGAACGCGGCCGGCGACATCACCGGGAAGTTCGACAAGGTCTTCCTGATGCTCTTCGGCGAGTACATCCCGCTTTATGACAGCATCCCCTGGTTCACGGAGATCTTCCCCGAGGCCTCGAACTTCAGCCGCGGCGCCGAGCCTGCTTCCTTTCCGCTGCGGACGCCGGGCGGCGAGTTCAAGCTGGGCCCTCTCATCTGCTACGAGGACATCCTGCCGGGCTGGACGCGCCGGGTGGCCCGTCTCAATCCGAACGCCTTCGTCAACATCACCAACGACGCCTGGTTTGGCCGCACCGCCGAGCCGCATCAACACCTGGCCCTGGCGGTCTTTCGCGCGGTCGAGCACCGGCTCGAGATGGTGCGCGCGGTGAACACCGGCGTGAGCGCGCACATCGACGCCGCCGGCCGCGTGCTGGCAGAGACCGAATCCGTCGATCCCGCCGACCAGCCACCGGCCGCGCCCAAGACGCTGCTGGTCGATCTGGCCATGCTGCCTGCCGGCGGCGTCTACCGGACGGTGGGCGATCTGTTCGGCTTCGCCTGCCTGGCCGGTCTGGCGTTCCTGTGGTTTGGCGCGCGCTTTAAGGGCGCCGCAAGAAGAACAGGTAGTTGAACTGCTGGCGCGGGCGCTTGAAGGCGGGAAACTTCACGTCCTTGGCGATCTCCAGCGCGCAGGTACCGGTCGGTGTGCCGGCGAAGCTCGAACCGACCTGCACGGACTGGACGGTGCCGTTGCCGCCAACCACGTAGGTCAGCACCAGCGCGCCCGGCACATGGAACTTTTGGAAGCAGCCGTAGAGCCGCGCCCGGATCGACTCCATCACCTCGTTGATCGAGGCCTTCGACAGCTGGTCGGGGCGCAGGTCGTCGCGCGGTGTCTCGTCGGACAGGGCCGCCTTGGCGCCGGCGGCACAGGCCGCGTCCACCTTGCCCGGCGGCGGTCGATCGGCGAAGCCCGTCGACGGAGGCTTCGAGACCAGGATTTCCCCATTACAGCGGTTGTAGACCCGCGCGCCGATCAATTTCAGCGCGATGCCCGGCGCCATCCCGACGGTGTAATCGGCGCCGGTCGGCTGCGGCTGGAACAGGAACTCGGCCCGCAGGAACGGGCGCTCAGTCTCGGCCCAGCGCTTGGCGGCCGCGAAATCGTCGAACGCCACGCTGCTCTTCGAGACCGTGACGCCCGCCGCCAGGCTGCCGGCCCCCTTGTCGGGCGTGTTCAGCGTGATGAACCGCGGTTGATGTTGCGGGCCGATGGGGACCGGGTCCGTGCACGCCACGCAGCCGGTCAAAACCAGGTGATACCCCTTGATGGCGCCGTCGTAGCTGGAGACCTCGACCGCCGCTGGATCGCTGCTGGTGAGGACGAAGGTCTGCTGGGGCAGCCGCTTGCGCAGGAACGCCGTCGTCGAGCGGCAGCGCGCGCGATCCAGTTCGCGCATCTCGGCGCCGCACGTCTCGACGAACGGGCCCAGCAGGGTCGCCAGGTCGGGGGCCGGCACCGCGCCCCGGGCGCGCGCTTCATAGCTGTCCGCCGTCGCCTCGGCGGCGGCTGGGGCCACTGCCGGCGACAGCGCGATCAGCAGCGCGATTCCCATCCCCGCCAGGGAGCTCGGCTTTGGCATCGACGCGACTATAGATGAGGGCCGAGCCGCTGCACCAGCCCGGAAACCCGGGGGTCCTCCGGGATCGCCGCATCCAGGGGGATGAGCCGGTTCGCGAACCAGCTCCCCGTGACGGCGCGCGGGAGCCGGGCCAGCGCGGCGCTTTCGCGGGCGATGGCGCCCTGCAGTTGGACCCGGCGCTGCTGGTAGTAGACCTCCAGCGCGGCGGGGTCGATGGTCCCCAACGATCGATCGTACTCGCCCAGCTGCCGCCGGTGGTCGGCGACGATCGCTTCCAGCTCGGCCCGCTCGGCGGCGTCCGCGAACGACAGGCCGCCGCCGACGACGTGGAGGTCCAGCCGGCCCAGGTTTTTCCCCTCGGCCAGGGCCTCGAGGAGGCGCGCGCCGCCGGACTTTTCCGGGCTCTCGAGGTTGAGGGCGCTGTGCCCCAGGACGGCCCAGTCGAGGCCGGCCAGCCCGGCGATCAGCCTTCGGGCATCCGCGGCGGCGCCAACGTGGAACAGGCCCACGACCACCTTGGCGCCCTGTTGCCGCAGCGCCGCGATGGCCGCGCGCGCGGCCGGGCCGGGCGGCGCGGCTTGGATGCCCGCCGCTTGCCAGCGGGCCGCGTCGGCCGGGTTCGGCGGCGCACTGACCCCGAACACGCCCACCGGGACCCCGCCCACCTGAAACAGGCGCTCGCCCGCGAAGAGGCGCGCTCCCGACCGGTCGCTGAGGTTGCTGGACATGATCGGCAGCGCGCCGGCGGCCGCCAGCCGCTTCAGGGTCGGAACACCCAACGCCAGGTCTCGCTCGCCCGGCGTGAACGCATCCAGGCCGCCGGCCACGACGGCCGCCGCCAGACGCCGCGCGGTCTGTGGCGATCCGCCGTCGAAGAGATCGCCGGCGTCGACGATCAGCGTCGCGTCTGCCTCGGCGCGGGTGCGGGCGATGACCGTCGCTCGGCGGGCCAGCCCACCGAGTGGTCGAATGCAGTCGCACGGCGCAGCGTGTCCCTGGACGTTGGACGAATAGAGCAGCGCCAGGTCCAAACCCCGCGGCGGCGGCGGCGTCCCGGCGTCGGAGGGGGCGCCGGCCACCGTCGCGTCGGCTGGTGGCGGGCCACTGACCTGCGCCGGCGCGCCGCGACAGCCGGCCGTTGCCACCACCAACAGCACGGCTGATCCCGTAATCTTTTTACGACCCAAGTCGCCCCTGGTCGCCCATCGGCGGCGCCGATCATACTATCTGCGACATCTCCGCCGGACGCGACATGGCCGCCGAAACAAAACCAGACCAGAACGAAGCCGAAGCACCAGAAGACGAGCTGGCCGCCGAAGCCGTCGCGGACGCCCCCGCCGCCGAACCAATCGATGTCGATGAGGTGGTTCCCCCGCCGCGCGCCGGTGCATTGGCGCCGCTGCGCGATCCCGTTCAGCGCTTCCTGGCCGAGGCGCGCCGGTTCGAGCGGCTGTCCGAGGAGGAGGAGAGGGCGCTCGGGCGGGCGGTGCGCGAGCAGGGGGACATGGGGGCGGCGCGCAAGTTGGTGGTTCACAACCTGCGGTTGGTCATCACGATCGCGTATCAGTACCGCCGGGCCTGGGCCAACATTCTCGACCTGTTCCAGGAGGGAAGCGTTGGCCTGATGGAGGCCGTCAAGCGCTGGGAGCCGTCGCTGGGCCCCCGGTTCGGCACCTACGCGGCGTACTGGATCCGCGCCTACGTGTTGCGGTTCCTGATGACGAATTCGCGGTTGATCCACGTCGGCAACACGCGCGCGGGACGGAAGCTGTTTTTCCGGCTGGAAAAGGAGCGCCAGAAGCTGCTGGCGGCAGGGTTCGAGCCCACCCCCAAG
Source organism: uncultured Pseudomonadota bacterium (assembly GCA_963737345.1). Taxonomy (GTDB): domain Bacteria; phylum Myxococcota_A; class Polyangia; order Fen-1088; family Fen-1088; genus JADGRB01. Next base: position 227,086 of record CAVTSM010000009.1, read on the forward strand.
CTGCTGGCGGCAAACCTGGACGTCGACGAAAAAGAGCTGGACGAGGTGCGCCAGCACCTGGAGTCGCGCGAGGTGTCCATCGACCCGCGCGGCGCGAACGACGCGGGCGACGAGACGTACGCCCTGTCGGAGCGAATCGCCGCCGGCGGGGATTCCCCGGAGGTCGAGGCCGGGCACGCCGAGATGGCCGACGCCCTCCGCACCTTCATCGAGCGGTTCCGGGGACAGTTGAAGGACGATCGCGAGCGTGCCGTTTGGCAGGAACACCTGGCGACCGACGACCCAGTGGCGCTGGGCGAGCTCGGCGCGCGTTTCGGCGTCTCGAAGCAGCGCATGGGGCAAATTGCCGACCAGCTGAAGAAGCGGTTTCGAACCGAGATCGTCGAGAAGTTCGGTCCCGACGTCCGGACCGACTGGCTCGGCTGACGCAAGGCGCCCGAGTCATTTCTGCAGTTGCAATCCGGCATCAGACATGAAGACACTCCCCCGCAGGGGTGAGGCCATGAAGGCGAACGTTAGATTAGCTGCACATGTAGTGTCCTGGGCGGCGACCGCGCTGCTGCCGATCGGCGCGGCACACGCGACCACGGTGACGTTTCCCGATTTTTCCACGACGGCCGGACTGACGCTGTCGGCAAGCGCCGCCATCGCCACCACGGCGGATGGGGCGGTGCTTCGTTTGACGCCCGCCAAGGAGTCGCTGTCGGGCAGCGCGTTCGGGACCGAGCTGATTGGTGTGCAGAAGTTTTCGTCCTCGTTCAGCTTCAGAATGACGGGGGAGGGGGGAATCACCGACTGTAACGGGCGCAAGGGGGCCGACGGGTTCACCTTCACCGTCCAGCCCGTCAGTCACAGCGTCGGCAGCAACGGCGGCGGGCTCGGCATCGAAGCGGTCAATCCCGCCGTCAGCGTCGAGTTCGACACGTTCTGCAACAGCATGATCGACACCAGCTCGAGCCACATTGGCGTGGACATCAACGGGGACATCCGTTCGGTGGCGACGGCGGACGTCACCCCGGCCATGAACGACGGGAATCGCTGGTACGCGTGGGTCGACTTCAACGGGTCGAAGCTGACCGTCCGAGTCAGCCCGACGCCCACCCGGCCCGCCACGCCCCAGTTGACCTACGCGATCGACCTCCAGGGGACCCTGGGGACGGACAAGGCTTACGTCGGATTCACGGCCTCCACCGGCGGCGGTTACCAGAATCACGACATCCTCCAGTGGACGTACAACGACCATTTCGAGGAGCCCGACGCGGGGCAGGCGGCCCCCGACGGGGGCGGCGGCCAGAGCGGCAACGGGGGCGGCGCCGGCGCGCCGTCCGCAGACGGGGGCGGCGGATCGGGGCAGGGCGGGGGAGCTGGGGCCGGGCCGGATGGCGGCACGCCGCCCGCCAAGGCCAGCTCGGGTTGCGGTTGCGATACCGGCGGCGGGCAATCGTATGGCCTCGGTGCACTGGTGGTCTTGGTTGCAGCCATCGGGCTCCGCCGCCGGCGCGTTCGCTTGATGTAATCGCCGTAGCTGCCGTTCTGCGCGCCGGCTGCTACAACGCCGGGATGCCCCGACGGGCCCGACAGCCGGTTGCCTGGGACGCCACGCGGGTCGCCGCGCAGCGCCTGGCGGCGCAACGGATCGCGCCACACGCGGAAGTCGATCCCGCGGACCTGGTCGCCTGGATGGGGGCGATGCAGGCCCAGGACCCGGCCGGCGCGCGCTGGGCGGTCGGGATGCGGTTGGGTGGCCGGGCGGTGACCGAAGCGGCCATCCTTCGCGCCATCGAAAGCGGGGCCATCATCCGCACGCACGCCATGCGCTGGACGTGGCAGCTGGTGGCGGCCTGTGACCTGCACTGGCTGCTGCCGCTGGTGGCGCCGGTCCTGGTCCGGCGGGCGGCGCGGCGTTTTCGCGAGCTGGACCTCGACGAGCGGGCCTTTCGCCGCAGCCGCGGCGCCCTCGAGCGTGCGCTGGGCGGCGGCGCGCACCTGACCCGTGACGAGTTGCGTGCGGCGCTCGACCAGGCGGGCGTCTCGACGGCGGACGGACGGCGTCTGTCCCACCTCTTGGGGCGAGCCGAGCTGGACGGGGTGATCTGCAGCGGGGCGCCGCGGGGAAAATCCGCGACGTACGCGCTGCTGGAAGAGCGCGTGCCCCGGCCGGCCACACCCTGGCCGCGCGAGCGCGCGCTGGCCGAGCTGGCGCGTCGATACTTTCGCAGCCGGGGGCCGGCCACGATGGCCGACTTCGTCTGGTGGTCGGGCCTGCCGCCTGCCGAAGCCCGGGCGGCGCTCCAGACCGTCGAGCCCGAGCTGGCGCGCGAAACGATCGCGTTCGCGGACCTGGGCTCCTCTGCGACCGGCCGGCCGGCCTGGCGCGATCCGGAGGTGACGCCAGCCGGCCGCGCGGCCCTCGCTGGCGCGCACCTCGTCCCGCCCTTCGACGAGATTCTGGTCGCATACACAGATCGCGCGGCCGTGCTGGAGCCCTTACACGCCCGCCGGCTGAACGCGGGCGGTGGCATGCTGGCGCCGTCCGTGCTGCTCCGCGGGCGCGTGGTCGGCACCTGGCGTCGCACGCTTGGGCGCGCCGAGGTGGCGATCGCCGTCCAACCCTTCGAGCGCCTGGTGGCCGAGGACCGCGAGGCGATCGCGGGCGCGGCCCGGCGCTACGCCGGGTTTCTGCAGCTGAAGGCGGCCGTCGAATTCGGCTGACGCACGGTCAGGGTTGCGTCTGCGCCAGGACGAAGCGGGCCAGGTCCTCGATCTCCGCGGGTGTCAGCTTCTGGCCGAACTTCGACATCTTGTTGCGGTCGCCGAACAGGCGCGGCTGCCCGGCGTCCGTGATCACCGCCTGCACCCAGGCCAGCGTGCCGCGCCCCTTCAGGTTGGGGCCGGCGTTCTCCCCGTCGCCATCGAGCTCGTGGCAACCGTCGCAGTCCTTGGCCGAAAACAGCGCCCGGCCGGCCTCGGCGCGTGACGGGTCAGCGTCGACGGCGCCCGTCTCGGCGTAGACCATCTCGGTCAGGGCGTCGAGCTCGCCGGGCGTGCCGGTGACCGGCTTCATGCCGCGCTCGATCTTGGCCGGTCCCATGTGCAGGGGACCGTCCGGGTTGGTGAGAAAAGACCGGATCCACCCGCGCGAGTTGTACCCCTTGAGGTCGGGCGCCTTGTCCCCGCCGGTGCCGGACAGGGCGTGGCAGCCCGCGCAGCGCTGGTCCCACAGCTCGCGCGCGTGGTTCAGGGGATCGTTCCGGAACACCGCCAGCCCTCCCTCGGCAGGGACGCCCTTCAGCGCCAGCCGTCGCGCCTCGCCCGCGCGTGTCTGTTCCTGCGCGCGTGCGCGCGCGTACGCGGGATCGCGGCGGTCCTTGGCGATGGCGATCGTCGACAGGACCGCCAGCGACGCCAGACCGAAGGCCAGTCCGGCCATGACACCCCGGCGGTCGGCCGGACGCCGCGATCCTCCCGGTTTCCCGCGGTCGAGAAAAGGCAACGCCACCAGCAGCACCGCGACCAGCCCTGGGATCACCATCGTGGCCACCGCCTCCAGCGGGCCTTCGAAGAACGCCCGCAGCTGGAAGAGCGGCAGCGCATACCACTCGGGGCGCGCCAGGTAGCTGGACGTGGGATCCGCCGGCGACTCCAGCGCGGCGCCGTGCCGCGCCAGCGTCGTCAGGGCGACCACCGCCAGCGCCAGTGCGGCCGTCCCGACGTCACGCAGCGCCTGATCCGGCCACCGGGGCTGGCTGCCGCCGGTCAGCTCGGCGGCGGTGAGCCACCAGCGGGGCGTCGGCCCATGCCGGCGATGCAGGAACAGGTGCAGCAGCAGCAGCCCGGCGAAGGCGGCGGGAAGAATCAGCGCGTGCGCGGCGTAGGCGTGCGTGAGCGTCAGGTTGCCGAAGGCGGCGCCGCCTTGCACGACCTGCTGGACCGCGCCCCCGATGGCCGGCGTGCTGCCCAGGACCGTCGCTTCGACCAGCTTGGCCCAATAGCCCTTCTGGTCCCAGGGAAGCAGGTAACCGGACAGGGCGAAGAGCACCGCCAGCGCGAACAGGGCCAACCCGACCAGCCAGTTGAGCTCGCGCGGGCGCCGGTAGGCGGCGAACAGCAACACCTGCAAAAAGTGCAGGCCCGCCACCACGATCAGCGCCGACGACCCGAAGCTGTGAAGCCCGCGCACGACCCAACCGAACGGGAGCTGGTCCTGGAGGTAAGCCACCGATGCCCAAGCGGTCTGCGCCGACGGGCCGTAAAAAAGCGCCAGACACAGGCCGGTGATGGCTTCGACCAGGAACAAGCCGGCGGCGGCCGCGCCAAGGGCGTGCCAGAAGCTGGCGCCGCCCGGCATCTCGCCGCCTGCGATGGCGGCGCGCAGCCCTTCGAGCCCCAGGCGTTCGTCCACCCAGCCTCGAAGGCCGCTGCCGCTGCCCGTTCGGTCCGTCGACCCGATCATCCGATCGGCTCTTTGGCGGCGCTGCCGGCGCGGAACCGCTGATAACGCACCCGCACCTCGCCCGACTCGGTCGTGACCTCCAGCTCGTCGAGACCACGGAGAGCCGGTCCCTTCAGACATCGGCCGTCCAGGTCGAAGGACGACCCGTGGCAAGGGCAGTCGAACGTGCGCGCCTGCGCGTCGTAGTCGACGCCGCAGCCGAGGTGCGGGCAGACCGTCGAAAACGCCCGCACCGGCGCCCCGTCGTGCGCGCGCACCAGCCAGCATGAGCCGAGGGTCACGCGGTCGAGGCGCGCCCAGGCGTCGTGGCGCTCGCCGACGGCGGTGACCCGCAGGGGTCTGTCGGGGCGCACGTCCTCGTCGCTGGCCACGGGCACCGGAGCGGCGCCCTGGGCTCCGGCCTTCCGCAGAGGGGCCAACAGCAGACCAAGGCCGGGCACCACGGCGGCGGCGGCGGCGAGCGCGCCCAGGGCGGCTGTCACGCGCGCCGCGAAGGCGCGGCGTGTGTCGGACGCCTTCGCTCTCATCGCGCAGGGCATTTTGCGCGTGCCGCGGTGTGGGGGTCAAGGCGGGGTCCCCGCCGCCCGCGCGTGCTAATCATCCAACGTGCCGTACATCGAGCAACGAGACTTCACGCTGCGGATCGAGCTTCGCCGCGAATTCCCCGAAAACTACGAGGGCGAGGACGACGGCTACGCCTGGGCGGACGACGTCCAGCCGGCACTGGCCGAGATCGTGCGCGCGGCCGCCGCCATCCTGACCCAGCGAGGCGCCTTTCGCGTCCATCCGGCCAACCGCGGACGCCCGGCCGAAGAAGAAGTCACCCTCATCGCCGAACGCACCCAGACAAAATAGTGCGGGCTGCGCCCAGCTCCGTCCACGCGAACCAAAAAAAAACGGCCGGCGCCCGGAGGGGCTCGGCCGTTTTTGGAGTTTGAGGAGAGAGCTACGCTTGCTTGCGAACGTTCGCGGCCTGCAGACCCTTCGGGCCCTCCGTGATGTCGAACTCGACTTCCTGGCCTTCGCTCAACGAACGGAAGCCCTCCGACATGATTGCCGAATGATGGACGAACACATCCGGACCATCCTCACGCGCAATGAACCCGTACCCCTTTGCGTCGTTGAACCATTTGACCTTACCGGTTGCCATTTACTGCCCTCCTGCGAACGTTGACGATTTCACTGTCTTTCCGCGGCTCGGCCGTGGAAATTGGGGCACGAGAGTACGGAGCTTACAAATAGTGTCAAGTCTGATGCGGTCGCGTGAAGGGTGCCGCGGACAGCGCCCGCGCCAGCAAAAAGGCGTTCTCTTCGGGATCTGCGGCGCTCATGAGGGCCCGGATGCACGCGAGGCCACGGGCTCCCGCCTCGAGTACCGCCGGGACGTCGGCCACCGAGAGCCCGCCGATCGCCAGCAGCGGCACCTGCTTGCCGGCCGCCGCCCGTAGCGCGTCGAGGCCCACCGGCGGTCCGTAGCCTCGCTTGGACGGTGTGTCGCGCACGGGACCGAACACCGCGAAGTCGATCTGTCCGTCGGCCGCGTCCAGCTCCGACGACGCGTGCGTCGAAATCGCGATGCGCAGGTGCGGCGTCACGGCGCGTGCATCCGCGGCTGACAGGGACGTGCCGGCCAGGTGAACGCCGTCCGCCTCGACCGCCAGCGCGACGTCGATTCGGTCGTTCACGTACAGCGCTGCCCCGAAGGTGCGGGTGATCGCCCGCAATTCACCCCCCAGCCGGCGTAGGTCGCGGGCGCTCAGATCCTTTTCGCGCAGCTGCACCGCCAGTGCGTCGCCGCTCAGGCCACCGCGCACCGCGCCGGCCAGGGCGGCGCCCACGACGCCCGCCAGCGGCCGGCCGCCCGTGGCCGCGCGGTCCGTCACGACGTACAGCCGAGGGACGCTGAGTCTATTCAATCAACCCGTCGAGCGGGGACGACGCGGTCGCATACAACTTGCGCGGGATGCGTCCGGCGCGAAACGCCTTGCGGCCGGCGATCACGGCGTCGCGCATGGCTTCCGCCATCATCAGCGGGTCGCGCGCGCCCGCGATGGCCGTGTTCATGAGCACGCCGGCGCAGCCCAGCTCCATCGCGACCGCCGCGTCGGACGCCGTCCCCACGCCCGCGTCGACCAGCACCGGGACCTTGGCGTGTTCGATGATGATCCGCAGGTTGTAGGGGTTTCGGATGCCCAGCCCCGAGCCGATGGGGGCGGCCAGCGGCATGACCGCGGCACAGCCGACGTCCTCCAGCTTGCGGGCCAGGATCGGGTCGTCCATGCAGTACGGAAGCACCGTGAACCCGTCCTTCACCAGGATCCGGGCCGCCTCCAGGGTGGCAACTCCGTCGGGGAACAGCGTGCGCTCGTCGCCGATGACCTCGAGCTTCACGAGGTCGGCAATCCCCAGCTCGCGGGCCAGGCGGCAGGTGCGCACCGCGTCCTCGGCCGTGTAGCAGCCCGCCGTGTTGGGCAGGATGGTCTGGCGGGTGCGGTCGATGGTGTCGAGCACGTTGGGTTTGCCCGGCGTCAGGTCGACCCGCCGCAGGGCGACCGTGACGATCTCGGCGCCCGACCGGCGAATCGCTTCGCGGCCTTCCTCCAAGGTGCGGTACTTGCCGGTGCCGACCAGCAACCGGGATTGGAACGTCCGCCCGCCGATGACCAGGGGATCGTCGCCACCCGCAGGCGCCGGCGCCGACCCTCCACCCACGAAGGCCACCACCTCAATCTGGTCGCCGTCGGACAGTTGGGCTTCCGTCCAGGTTCGGCGCGGGACCACATCCTGATTGCGTTCGACCGCCACGCGCGCGGGGTCGACCCCCAGCGCGGACAGCAGCCCCGCCACCGTGGTGCCCGGGGTGGCGGTACGCGTCTCTCCGTTGACCGTAAGGCGCAGCTCGTTCATCTGTGGTAGCGAAAGCATAACCTCGAAGCCGCCCATGCGTTGCCCCTTCTGCGGAGCCATTGAAGACAAGGTCGTCGATACCCGTCCGTCCGACGGCGATCAGGTGATCCGCCGCCGCCGCGAGTGCATCGGCTGCGGCCGGCGCTTCACCACCTACGAACGCGTCGACGAGATTCTACCGCTGGTCGTCAAGAAGGACGGCCGTCGCGAGCCGTTCGACCGGGCCAAGATCCTGGGGGGCCTCAAGAAGGCGTGCTCGAAGCGACCGGTTCCCGTCGAGGTGATGGAGCAGGCGGCCGACAAGATCGAACGGTCTTTGGAGGCGGGCGACAAAGAAATCCCGTCGTCCCGCATCGGCGATGCCGTCATGGACGCCCTGCGGGAGATCGATGAGGTCGCCTACGTCCGCTTCGCGTCGGTCTACCGGTCGTTCCGCGACGTGAACGAGCTCATGGATACGCTCAAGACCCTGGTGGACCACCGGGGTCGCAAGTGAAGCGGGCAGCCTTCTCGGCGGCCGACCAGCGATTCATGCGCCGGGCCCTGCAGCTGGCCGAGCGCGGGCGTGGCACCACGCGCCCGAACCCGGTCGTGGGCGCCGTCATCGTCCGCCAGGGGCGGGTCGTCGGTCAGGGCTTCCACGAACGGGCCGGCGGACCGCACGCGGAGGTCGCCGCGCTCGCCAGCCTGCGCGGCGACGCGCGCGGGACGACGATGTACGTCACGCTCGAGCCGTGCTGCCACACGGGGCGCACCGGCCCCTGCACGGAGGCGATCCTGAAGGCGCGGCCGGCCCGCGTCGTGGTCGGCTGCGGCGACCCCAACCCCCTGGTCGACGGCCGCGGCATCGCGCGGCTGCGGCGCGCGGGGATCCGGGTGGACATCGGCTGCCTGGAGGTGGAGGCGCGCGCGGCCATCCGCGCCTACGCGACCTGGATCGCCCACAAGCGCCCGCTGGTCACGCTCAAGGTGGCGGCGACCCTGGACGGCTACATCGCCGACGGGCACCCGCGCGGCCGACGCGCCCCGGCGTTCCTGACCGGCCCCGAGGCACGGCGGGTCGCGCACGAGCTGCGGGCGGCGCATGACGCGGTCCTGGTCGGCGCCGGCACCGCCCGGGCCGACGACCCCCGCCTCACCGTGCGGTTGCCGGCCCACGCCCCGGCCGCCGGACCGCTGCGCGTGCTGTTGGCCGGTCGCGGCGCGCTGCCCGCGCGATTGAAGATGTTGCGGGGACGGCCCGCGTCGGTCGTCATTCCCCCGGGGCGCAACCTGGGCCGGGCGTTGCAGGCGCTGGCCCGCGATCACGCGGTGCAATCGGTGCTGGTCGAAGGGGGGGCGACCATCCACGGCGCCTTCATCGCGGCCGGCCTGGTCGACCGGGTGGCGCTCTTCCTGGCACCCCGGCTCATCGGGGGCGGCGTGCCCATCGCGCGCGGCGCCGACCTGCCGCTGGCCAAGGCGCTGCGGCTGGGACCGCTGTCGACGCGCACCGTCGGAGAGGATCTCCTGATCACCGCCGACGTTCTGGTCTAGGAGGGCGTTGCCGAAGGCGACGGTGAGCGAAGCGAACCAAGCCCGACGACGTGCCGCCCGGTAGGCGGCCTAGGAGGGCGTCGCCGAAGGCGACGGTGAGCGAAGCGAACCATGCCCGACGACGTGCCGCCCGCATGCGGCCTAGGTGCTATGCTGCGCCGCCTGTAGGACATGTTCACCGGAATCGTCGAAGCCACGGGCACGATCCAGTCGATCGCACGGACCGCCCCCGAGGCGACCACCGCGCGGCTGACGGTATCGACCACGCTGGATTTGTCGAACGCGGCGCTGGGGGCCAGCATCGCCGTCGACGGCGTTTGCCTGACCATCGTGGACCGGGATGCGTCGCGCGGGATGTTCGCCGCCGACCTGGGGCCCGAGACGCTGATGCTGACGACCCTGGGGCGCCTCGAGTCGGGCGCGCGCGTGCACCTCGAGCGCGCCTTGCGGCTGGGAGACGAGCTGGGCGGCCACCTGGTCAGCGGCCACGTCGACGACGTCGGTACGGTGGTGGCCCGTCGCGAAAACGGTGGTGCGCTGGATCTGGAGATATCGGCACCGGCCTCCGTCGCGCCGGCGTTGGCCGTGAAGGGCTCGGTGACTGTCGACGGCGTCAGCCTGACCGTCAACGCGCTGGCTGACGTGGCGGGTGGCGCGATCTTCGGTGTCACGCTGATTCCGCACACGCTGGCCGTGACCAAACTCGGTGAAAAAGCCGAGGGATCGGCGGTGAACCTGGAGGGCGACCTGATCGCCCGTCACGTGCAGCGCTTGCTGTCGCCTTACCTGGCGGCCGACCGCGACGGACTCGCGGGACGCACGCCCGCGCGCCCCATGGACGTCGAGTCGCTGCGGAGGACCGGTCTTGTCCGCTGACGCGCGCGGTGACGGCGGGCCCTCGCGCGACGATCGCGACGCCGCCGTCGCGCGTGCCATCGAGGCGATTCGCGCGGGGCGCATGGTGATCCTGGTGGACGACGAGGATCGGGAAAACGAAGGCGATCTGACCATGGCGGCGGACCTGGTCACCCCCGAGGCCATCAATTTCATGGCGCGCGAGGGGCGCGGCCTCATTTGCCTGTCGATGACCGAAGAGCGGGTCGCCCAGCTCGGTTTGCCGATGATGACGGCCGACAACCAGGCACGCCATCACACGGCGTTCACGGTCAGCATCGATGCGCGCCGGGGGACCACCACCGGGATCTCGGCGCGCGAGCGTTCCGAGACGATCCGGGTGGCCGTCTCGCGCGACGCCAAGCCGGACGATCTGGTCATCCCGGGTCACGTGTTCCCGCTGCGGGCCCGCCGCGGCGGCGTGCTGGTCCGGTCCGGCCAGACCGAGGGATCCGTGGATCTGGCGCGCCTGGCCGGCCGTGAGCCGGCCGGAATCATCTGCGAGATCATGCGCGACGACGGCGAGATGGCGCGGATGCCGGAGCTGCTCGAGTTCTCTCGCAAGCACGACCTGCCCCTGGTGAACATCGCCGATCTCATCCAGTACCGGCTCGCGCGCGAGATGTTGGTCCGTCCCGTCGCCGACGGGAAGATTCGGCCGGGCGTGGGCGGCGTGTCCAGCGAGTTTCGGGCCGTCGTCTACCAGACGGACGTCGAAGAGACGGAGTACCTGGCCCTGATCCTGGGCGAGGTGACGCCGGACCGTCCGGCGCTGGTCCGCGTGCAGACGGCCGGCACCCTTCGCGACGCCTTCGGGGCGGCGCCCCACGAGGGCGACCACCCGGCGATGGCCTCGCTGCGAATGATCGAGGAGGCCGGGGCCGGAATCCTGCTGTACGTGTTTCCGCGCGGCCGGCTGAGCCTGGCGACGGAGCTGCGCGGCTTTGGCGCGGCGTCCAACGGAGAGGTGGCGCGGCCTCCCGTGCTGACCGACATCGGCCTCGGCGCACAGGTCCTGGCGCATCTGGGCGTCCGTTCGGTGCGTTTGCTGACCAACCACCCGCGACGAATCGCCGGCCTGGCGGGATACGGCATCGAAGTCGTCGAATGCCTGCCGATCCGGACGGGGTCGGGCATCGTCCCGCTGCGCGAGGCCGGAGACGCCGGCGGGGGGAAGCGGTCGGCATGAGCGAGACAGCCAGCAAAGCGTCGTCGTACGGCGCCGGCGCGGCACACGAGGGTGCGCTGCAGGCGAAGGGGCGGCGGTTCGCCATCTGCGCGGCCCGCTTCAACGACGCCGTCGTCTCTCGCTTGATGGGCGGCGCGCACCTGGCGCTGCGCGACGCAGGTGCGGGCGAATCGGACATCGAGCTGTTCCGGTGTCCGGGCGCGATGGAGCTCGGCGGATTGGCTCGCCGGCTGGTCGACAGCGGCCGGTTCGCCGGTGTGATCTGCCTGGGCGCCGTGATTCGAGGCGGCACGCCGCACTTCGACCTGGTGGCTGGAGAAGCGGCGCGCGCCATCGGTGCGCTGGCCGCCGAGGGGCGCGTGCCGGTTTCGTTCGGCGTGCTCGCCTGCGACACGGTCGAGCAGGCCCTGGCCCGGGCCGGTGAGAGCAAGGAAGAAAACCGCGGCTATGACGCCGCCCTGGTCGTCGTCGAAATGGCCGACCTATACGCGCAGTTGAGGTAACGATGGTTGGTCCCCGCCGGAGATCGCGCGAAATCGCGCTGCAGGTTCTGCACCAGGTCGACCTGGGTGGCGCGCCCGTGCTGGACGCCAAGCAGATGATCGCGCGCTACTTTGCGCACCTGGCTTCCGAGAGCGCCCCCGTGACCGACGACGAGGAACCGGCCGCCGGGGTGCCGCGCGTCGACCACGCCCTGGTCGAAGAGCTGGTGAGTGGCGTCACCGAGCATCGCGCCGAGATCGACACCTTGCTGACCGGCTTGTCGCGCAACTGGCGGCTCGAACGGATGGGCGTGGTCGAACGCAACATCATCAGGATCGCCCTTTACGAGCTGCGCTACGCGCCGAACGTGCCGATGCCTGTCGTGTTGAACGAGGCGATCGAGCTGGCAAAGCGCTACGGCACGGCAGACGGCGTCGCCTTCGTGAACGGCCTTCTGGATCGCGCCGCCGCCGAGCTTCACCGCAATTAATTCATCAGGACGGCAGGCAACCGCGGGCAGCCAGGCGCCGAAAAGGGCGAATGGACCACGAAGTTGCCATCGCTCACCGCCGCGAGCTCCGCCGCCACCCGACGCCAGCCGAAGCCCTGCTCTGGTCGCACCTGCGCGGCCGGCGTCTCGGGGGCCACAAGTTTCGCCGACAGTACCCCTGCGGCCCCTTCAACCTGGACTTCTTCTGCCCGGCCGGGCGCCTGGCCATCCAGATTGACGGCGGGCAGGACTTTCACCCGGACGCTGGCCGCCGACAGCGGCGGCGGGCCGAATTCCTCGCCTCGCGCGGCATCAGCACGCTGCGTTTTGCCGCCACCCAGGTGCTGGCCCAAACAGACGCGGTGCTGGCCACCATCGCCTTCGCGCTGTCGTGAAAATTTGCGCCGCCGCGCGTCTCGCCCGACCATGGGAGGGTGGCGCCCAGCTTGGACGTGGGGATCCAGCAGTTTTTGGACCACCTCCGCGTCGAGCGCGAGCTGACGCCGGCCACCGTCGAGGCCTATGGGCGCGACCTGGCCGGTTTTGCGCAATTCGCTTCGGGGCGGACCATCTCGCGGGCGGATACCGTCGGTGCGGTCGACATCCTGGACTTCCTGGTTCACCTCAACGAGCGCAAGCTGTCGGCCCGCTCGCAGGCGCGCAGGCTGGTGGCGCTGCGCCAGCTCTTCCGCTTCCTCAAGAGAGAACGCCTGGTCGTCGTAGACCCGACCGAAGACGTCGATCTGCCCCGCTTCGGGCGCAAGCTGCCCGACTACCTGACGGTCGACGAGGTGGACCGCCTGCTGGTTGCGCCCGACCGCCGCACGCCGCGCGGCCTGCGCGATGCGGCGATGATCGAGGTGCTTTACGCCAGCGGGCTGCGCGTCTCCGAGCTCGTCAAGCTGCGGTTGCGCGATCTGAACTTCGACGCTGGTTACCTGCTGGCGACGGGAAAGGGCCGCAAGGAACGCCTGGTCCCGGTCGGGGAGGCCGCGCTGGGGGCGGTGCGCGCGTACGTCGAAGGCGCCCGCTCGGTGTTTGCGGGGACGCGCGGGCTCGACACCTTGTTTCTGACCCATCACGGGCGGGCGATGAGCCGCCAGGGGTTCTGGAAGCTGCTCGGGCGGTACGCCCGCGCGGCGGGCATCCGCAAGCCCATCTCACCGCACAAGTTGCGGCACTCGTTCGCCACGCACTTGGTCGAGCGGGGCGCGGATCTGCGGTCGGTCCAGGCCATGTTGGGGCATGCCGACATCGGCACGACCGAGATCTACACGCACGTCTCGCGGCGCCACCTGCGCACCGTCTACGACCGCTTCCACCCCCGCGCGTAGGCGCAAGGTCAGGCCGCCGATTGGCCCCCATCAGGGGTAGGCGGCGGGCGCGGCGCTGGGGGCCGGACAATCCGCGGTCAGAACGTCCTCGCGCGCGCCGTAGAGGTAACTGGCGGTTCCACCCTGGGACGTCTGGGCCTGCCAGACCGCCGCGCCCGGCGCCGTCGAATAATAGTGGCTGTTTCCGTCGGACGGCAGGTCCGTCACGTAGGCGTAGGCGCTGTTCCAGCGCTGCCGGGCCGCCGCCAGCAACCCGGAGAGGTCAGCGGCGTCCCGCGAGGCGTGGTGCACGATGCTGATGAAGTGGGCCGGGTTGTACCGGTACCGCGCCCAGGTCGGAAGCTCTCCGTTGGCGGTCATGAACGCTGCCTCTGCGTCTTCCTGGACAACGAAGTAGTTCCAGCCGTCTCTTGCGCCGCCAGTTCCGCGGAGCGTGCAGTCGAGGTACAGCCGCATGTAGTCCTCGGCGGTCGTTCCCCAGTTGAAGATGGACCGGCCTCCGGCGGACGGGCCGATCTCGCCAACCGCCGGCCCCGACCAAGTGCCGTACTCGGCAGCCTTTGCGGCGATGTACTCCGCCTGGGCGAGACCAGCGGCGCTCGCGCGGTAGGCGGAATCGAAGAAGAACCCGTTGACGAGGGTCAGTGGGTTGTCCGGGTCCGCGTAGTTCTGGGCCCAGGCGCGCATGTCCGCGACGACCTCGTCGGTGCTTCGATACGCCGTCTCGCCGTTCGTCGTGACCCGTCCAACCCAGACATACCCGAACACCTTGATGCCACGCGCGCGCAGGTACGCGATCTTGTCGTGAACATAGGCGCTGCGGTCCGGCCCCGGTCCACCGCCGACGAGACAGGCCCCCGTTCGCGGGTCGAGGTTTCCGCTGGCGTCGCACCCGGCGTTCACGATCGCGATCTCGGGCAACTCCGACCGATGCCCGGCGGCGATTTGCGCGAACGACGCGTCGCCGTCCGCATCTGCCGAGAAGTAGGCTGGCACCACGAGCCCACCGGCTGTTGCGTTCATCACGGCGGACTGACTGGCCAGTCGCTGCGTTTCGATTTCGGGCTCCGCGCACCCCACAACGACGACCACCGCCAGCCCCGCCCCGACAATCGACGCCACGCCCCGCATCGCCGTCTGGTTCTTTAATCACTGTCACCGTTCAGAACCAGGACGACGGCGAATTCAAGAACACTCCGTCACCACCCGCGGGCGGCGATCCTCGATCGAGCAATCCGGAGCCCTGTCCGCCTTCCCCCCCTCCCCCTTCCCCTTCCCCCTTCCCCCTCCCCGGGCGCCAGTTTTGCGAGCTGTCTGTGCATCGCAAATTACAGGGGCGACCCGACTGCGCGTCCAAGGCAAATGCTGCATAAGGGTGCCGGAGTTTGGTGGGCGGGTGGGGGGCGCGCCGGGCCGTGGGGGGGAGAGGTGGTGGCTGGGCGGCCCGGCGCGGGAGGTGGCGTTTTGCCTTTCGCCTTCAATTGACAGCCCCCCGGGGCTTGCCCAGACTCCCGCGGGATGGCCGGGGTGGTTCTCTCGGCGGACGCCGTCAAAGCGGCGGCACGCGCGTCTCGGTTCACGCTGGTCGGTCTGGCGCCGGCATCGGCGCTGGATCCGGGCCCGCTGCGGGCGTGGCTGGACGCCGGTTACGCGGCGGACATGGAATGGATGTCGCGACGCCTGCCGGAACGGCTGGATCCCCGGATTGTCCTGGCGGGCGCTCAGACGGTCGTCGCGCTGGCGCTGGCCTACCACCGCCCCCTCGGCGAGCAGGCCGCCGTCGCACGCTACGCCCGCGGGCGGGACTACCATTACGGTCATCGGGACGGAATGAAGGCGCTGCGCAAGCGCCTGCTGGTTCTGGACCCGACCCTCGAGACCTACGCGGCCGTCGACACGGGCATGGCCATGGAGAAGGTCTGGGCCGAACGCGCCGGCCTGGGGTGGATCGGCAAGAATGGGTGCCTCATCAACCCGAAGCTGGGGTCCTGGCTCACGCTGTCCGTGATGTTCGTCGATCGGGCCGTGGACGCGTATGACCGGCCACACGACCGGCGCTGCGGTGACTGCACGCTGTGCCTCGGCGCGTGCCCCACCCAGGCGTTCCCCTCACCCGGTGTGGTCGACGCCGGCCGCTGCATCGCTTATCACTCGATCGAGAACCGCGGCGTGGTCCCTGAGCCGTTCCGCCAAGAGTTCGGCGCGCGCCTGTTCGGCTGCGACGTCTGCCAGGAAGTCTGCCCGTGGAACCACCGCCCGCAGCCCGAGGGCGACCCGCGGTTCTCGCCGCGCACCTTGGCTGGCCTCACACCAGGCGAGGTCGCGTCGCTCTCGCCCGACGAGTTCCAGCGCTTGGCCGCCGGAATGGCTCTGGCGCGCGCGCAGTACGACGGTCTCCGGCGAAACGCCCTTTACGCGATCGGCAGCGCGCGCGACCGCTCAGCCCGTCCGGTCGTCGATCGACTGGCGAGCGACCCATCCGCCGTGGTCCGCGACGCGGCCCTGTGGGCGCTGGACCGCCTCGACCGCGGCGGCGAGGACGGTGGATAGAAGTTCCAGGGCCGCCCGACTTGTGGGTCCTGGTAAGTGCGCTACGATCGTTGGCCGAGACGATGCCGAAGCGGCGGGATGACAAGGAAGGCGACCTCGGGACGCTGACGAAGCCGCCGGAGCTCGAGCGCGATACCGCGACCAAGAAGAAGGTCGAGCGGCCGCCCCTTTACGAGGTTTTGTTGCACAACGACGACTACACGACGCAGGAGTTCGTGGTGTACGTGCTCATGAAGTATTTCCAGCACGATGCCGGCTCGGCCCGGAAGATCATGTTGCACGTGCACACGAGGGGCGTGGGGGTTGCCGGGGTCTACCCGTTCGAGATCGCGGAAACCAAGGTTCATCAGGTCCTGCAGTTCGCCCGTGAAAACGAAATGCCTCTTCAGGCATCTCTAAGAAAGAGTCCTGACGCATGAGTATGTTGAGCCCAGAGTTGGAGACGGCCATTCGGCGCGCGCTGGATGACGCGACGGACCGCGGCCACGAATTTTCGGGCCTGGAGCACCTGCTGCTCGCCCTCTTGGCCGACGACAAGACGGCCGAGGTGATCAAGCACTGCGGCGGCTCGCTGGGCCGGCTCGATAAGAAGCTGGAAGAGTTCCTGGACACGCAAATTCAGCCGCTTGCCGAGGACGAGCGCGAGCGTGCGCAGCCCACGCTGGCGTTCGCGCGGGTCGTCCAGCGCGCCGTGAACCACGTCCTCGGGGCGGGAAAGCAGCAGGCGACGGGGCCGAACGTGCTGGTCGCGCTGTTCTCCGAGCCCGAGTCGCACGCGGTCGCCTTCTTGAAAGAAGAGGGGATTTCGCGGCTGGACGTCGTCAGCTACATCTCGCACGGGATCAGCAAGCTGCTGCCGGCCAAGACCGGGGTCCCCGGACAGGGCGGCCCCAGCCCAGACGAAGACGGCGACGAGGCCCCGGCCGATCCGCTGGCGCAGTTCGCCGTCAACTTGAACGAGCGGGCACGCGCCGGAGACATCGACCCGCTCATCGGCCGGCAATCGCAGGTCGAGCGGGCGCTGCACGTGCTGGCCCGGCGCCGAAAGAACAATCCTCTGTTCGTGGGCGATGCCGGCGTCGGCAAGACGGCCATCGTCGAGGGTCTGGCCCGGCGGATCGAGCTTGGCGAAGCACCGCCGGCCCTGGCCGGCGCGACGATTTACGCGCTGGACATGGGCGCGATGGTGGCCGGGACCCGGTACCGCGGCGACTTCGAAGAGCGGTTCAAGGCGGTCCTGAAGGCGCTGGCCGAGAAGGACAATGCCATCGTCTTCATCGACGAGCTGCACACGATCGTCGGCGCCGGCGCGGCTTCGGGCGGGGCCATGGACGCGTCGAACCTGATCAAGCCGGCGCTGGCCAACGGCAAGCTCCGCTGCATCGGGACGACGACCCACAAGGAGTACCGCAGCTACATCGAAAAGGATCGGGCCCTGGCGCGCCGGTTCCAGGCGATCGAGGTCGACGAGCCGTCGATCGAAGACACGATCAAGGTGCTGACGGGGCTGCGCGAGCGATACGAGGAGTTTCACGGCGTCTCGTACACGAACAAGTCGCTGCGGGCGGCGGCCGAGCTGTCGGCGCGCTACCTCAACGACCGGCGGCTGCCAGACAAGGCCATCGACCTCATCGATGAGGCGGGCGCGGCGACCAAGCTGAAGAAGGGCAAGATCAAGGGGACGCGGCGGCGCGTCCGCTCCCGCGACATCGAGGCGGTGCTGGCGACGATGGCGCGCATCCCGCCGCGGCGGGTCGAGGCCGACGACCGCGAGCGCCTGGCCAATCTCGACGGCGAGCTCAAGGGCAAGATTTTCGGTCAGGACCAGGCGGTCGAGCGGGTGGCGCAGGCCATCAAGATGAATCGCGCCGGGCTGGGCCTGCCCAACCGGCCGATCGGCAGCTTCCTGTTCGCAGGCCCCACCGGCGTCGGCAAGACGGAGCTGGCCAAGCAGCTGGCCGAGACGCTGGGGGTGCAGTTCCTGCGGTTCGACATGTCCGAGTACATGGAGCGGCACACCGTCTCCCGCCTCATCGGCGCGCCTCCCGGTTACGTGGGGTTCGACCAGGGCGGCCTGCTGACGGACGCCATCCACCAGAACCCGCACGCGGTGCTGCTGCTGGACGAGATCGAAAAGGCCCACCCGGATCTGTTCAACCTGCTGCTTGCAGGTGATGGACCACGGTGCCCTGACCGACAACAACGGCCGCAAGTCCGACTTCCGGCACGTGATCCTGATCATGACCAGCAACGTCGGCGCGCGCGAGCTGTCGCGGCGGATGCCCGGTTTCGGGATCGGCGCCGAAGAGCGATTCGGCGACACCGACGAGGCCTTCCGGCGGATGTTCTCGCCGGAGTTCCGCAACCGACTGGACGCCAAGGTGGACTTCGCGCCGCTGGATCCGGCGGTGATGAGTCGGATCGTCGACAAGTTCATCGGCGAGCTGTCGGCGCAGTTGGCCGAGAAGAAGGTCAAAATCGAGCTGACCGAAGCGGCCCGCGCCTATCTGGCCAAGAAGGGCTACGATCCGCTGAACGGCGCGCGGCCGCTGGGGCGCGTGATCCAGGACGAGATCAAGCGGCCGCTGACCGACGAGCTGCTCTTTGGCAAGCTGGCGGGCGGCGGCACGGTCCGCATCGACGCGGTCGACGACAAGGTCACGTTCGCGACCGAAGCCGACTGAAATCACTTCCGTTGCGGCGCGCGCGCAAGATGACCGCCAGCGGCAGCATCTGGCCGACGGCGGCCATCAAGAACAGCACCCGCGGCCCGGCGGCGTCGTAGAGCGCGCCGGTTCCCAGGTTTCCGATCGCGCCGCCCAGGTTGATGGCCATCACCAAAAGCGCGTTCCCTGTGGCGCGCAGGGCCGGCGGTACCGTCGCCGCGATCAGCTCGATGGCGGCGCTCCAGAAGATTCCGAAGGTCATGCCGTGGAACAGCTGGAGAAGGATCAGCGCGACGGGGGCCCGCGCGACCGAGGTTCCCAGCCATCGGACGGCGCTGGCCACGAACGCGGCGGCCAGCAGCTGGTCCAGGCCGAATCGGCGATGGAGCCGGTGGAAGTGCAGCAGGGCTACCATCTCGGCGGTGACGCCGACGGAGTACGCGAGCCGCCCACCACAGCGGCGGCAATCCCAGGTCCCGCAGGAACACGCCCAGGAAAACGCTGTAGGGCGCCATGCACATCCAGTGCAGCGCGCCGGCGATCAGCAGCAAGCGCAACCCCGGCTGGCGCAGCAGCGCGCGGACGTCCGCTGCGCGGGGGCGGGCGGTGCGCTCGCCGGTGCCCCCGACCTGCAGCGCGGCCACGAACGCGCCGCCCAGGGCAGCCCACATGGCCAGCGGAACCAGCGGACCCGTCAGGCGCACGTACCCGCGCTGGATCAGCAGGCCGACGGCCATGCTCGAACAGACGAAACCGAGAGAGCCCCATCGGCGCAGGCGGCCGTAAACCGCGCCGGCTCGCACCCGCGCCACCGCCAGCGCGTCGGCCAGGCCGCCCATTCCGACCCAGAAGAAGGCGAAGCAGAGGTAGCCCGCCAGGGCGACGCCGAACGCGCGCGGGCCGGCCGTCCTGCGCGAAGAGCAGCGGCGTGAATCCCAGCCAGGCGCCGCAGGCGACGACCTGCAGGACGCGATCGTGCCGTTGTGTGCGGTCGGCCAGCCACGCCCAGCCGAGTGGCACCGCCAGCGACATCACCGGGGCCGCCGCCAGCGCCGCCGAGATTTGCGGTCCGGAGAACCCGAGCGCGCGCAGGTGCGCGGGCATGAAGGCCATGTTCACGCCCACCGCCTGGAACATGAAAAAGTAGAAGATTTCAATCATGGCGGCGCATGGCGGCGGCGCAGGGCCGTCAGCCCGTCGGCTCGCCCGGTGGGTCGGCCCGGAAGGGCGAATGCTCGGCGTAGGCCAGGACCTCGGCCGCGACGGCTTCCGCTTCGCGTTCCACGAACGAGGCGACGGCTTCGGCCAGGCCGGGGTGGCGGATCCAGTGGGCGCTGTGCGTGAACGCCGGGACCAAGCCTCGCTTCAGCTTGTGCTCGCCCTGGGCACCCGCCTCGAACAGCAACTGGCGCTTGTCGATCGCGCGCTCGATCAGGCGGTAATAGCAGAGCTCGAAGTGCAGCATCTGGAAGTCGTCGAGGCAGCCCCAATATCGGCCGTAAAGGTGGCCGCCTTTTTCGAAGTTCACCGTGCCCGCGACCGCCTGGCTTCCGCGGTACGCCATTGTCGTCACCAGCCGGTGGGCCAACGTCTCGCGCGCCAGATCGAAGAACGCCTCGGTCAGGTAGGCACGGCCGCCGTGCCGGGCGACGTTCGCGACGTAAAACGCGCGCAGCGCTGTCCAGTCGCGCTCGTCCAGCTCGGCGCCGCTCGCCGTTCGGAAGGTCAGGCCGTGCTCCGCCGCGACCCGGCGCTCCTTGCGGACCTGCTTTCGGTTTTGCGATCGAAAGGTCGACAGGTAATCCTCGAAGCTGTCGAACGGCCGGCCGGGTCGGTTGTGCCAGTGAAACTGCATGCTGAGGCGGGGCAGGTACCCGTGGCCGCCCAGAAACTCCTTCTCCTCTTCGGTGCAGAAGAGGAAGTGCACGGAGGACACGCCTTCCTCGTCGGCCAGCTCGCCAAGGCCGCGCAGCAGGGCCGACCGCACGGCGCCCGCCTCGAGCGCCTGGCGCATCCAAGAGGGGCAGGCGCCGCCCTGTCGCCGGCGTGAACGGGATCGCGGCCACGAGCTTGGGGTAGTACTCGAGCCCGGAACGCTGGGCGGCGTTCGCCCACGACCAGTCGAAGATGAACTCACCGTAGCTGTTGGTCTTCAGATAGGCGGGAATGGCGCCGCACAGCCGTCCAGCGTCGTCGCGGGCCAGCACCAGCCGAGGCAGGCACCCGGCGCGCGGTCCCACGCTGCGGGACGCCTCGAGGGTCGCCAGGAAGGCGTGCTCCAGGAACGGATCATCCGGCCCGGCCAGCTGATCCCAGTCGGCGGCGGGGACGGCAGTGATGCTCTCGACGACTTCGACGCGAATGATCCGTGAGGTTAGCAGAGGGCGCGGACCCTTCCGCCCTGGCCATCCGCCCGGCGGCGTGAAAAAGTGAGGCCTGCCAGATGAGCGACCTTCACCGCCTGCTGAACGCCGTCCTGTCGCTGCTTCAGCGGGGCGGCCTGTGGTGGGGGCTGGCGATCTCGGCCGCCGCCGCCGTCATCAGCTTCGTCGTCGTGGTCGCCATCGTCGTCAGCTGGCCGCCCGATCGGTTCAAGATCGAGGGTGACACCCGCCCGGCGATTCGGCGCCCGCTGGTCCTGCATGTGCTGCTGATCATCGCGAAGAACCTGGGGGGGGCCGTCCTGGTCGCGTTGGGGCTCATCATGGCGGTTCCGGGCGTGCCTGGCCAAGGGTTGCTGACGGCGGTCATCGGCCTGTCACTGGTGAGCTTTCCAGGTAAACGTCGCCTCGAGCGGCGCTTCATCCGCCGGCCGTTCCTGCTGCGCGTGGTGAACCGCCTGCGGGCTCGCTTTCATCGCCCGCCCCTGCAGGTCGAGTGATGGGACTGGTCGGGATCGTCGTGCTACTGGCGATCGCGTTCGCGCTGTCGAACGACCGCCGCCGCGCGGTCAACCCGCGCCTCTTGGTGTGGGGCCTGGGGCTGCAGTTCGCGCTGGCGCTGTTCGCGCTTCGGACCAGCGCCGGCGCCCGGCTGTTCCGGCTGCTCAACGATCTGGCGGATGCTTTCGTCGGCTTCGCGGACGCCGGCATCCGGTTCATGTTCGGTGACTGGCCGGCGGTCACCGTCGTTCAGGCCCCATTGCCCGACGGCGGGTTCCGGCCCGTGATGGTGGGGTTCGTGCTGGCCGTGAAGGTCCTGCCGATCATCATCTTCGTCGCGAGCCTGATGGCGGTGCTTTATCACCTCGGCCTCATGCAGCGGTTGGTGGCGCTGCTGGCGCGCGGTCTGTCGAAGTCGATGCATGTCTCCGGCGCGGAAGCGCTCTCGACGGTGGGTGACATCTTCCTGGGGATGACGGAGGCGCCGCTCCTCATCCGCCCCTACGTCGCCCGCATGACCGAGAGCGAGCTCTTCGCCGTGATGTGCGCCGGGATGGCCACCATCTCGGGCAGCGTGCTGCTGGCTTACGTCGCCATGGGCGTCGACGCCGGCTATCTAATCACCGCGTCCTTCATGAGCGCGCCAGCCGCGGTCATGTTCGCGAAGATCATGGTCCCCGAGACCGGCCAGCCGGAGACCTCCGACGCGGCCAAGGTCGCCGTTCCGCGGCTGGACGTGAACCTGGTCGATGCGGCGGCGCGTGGCGCGGGCGAGGGGCTACAGCTGGCGCTGAATGTGGGGGGCATGCTGATCGCGTTCGTGGCCCTCATCAACATGTGCGACCACGCGGTCGGCTGGGCCGGCGGCCTCGTCGGTCACCCCGGCTGGTCGATGGGGCGCCTCCTGGGCGCGCCGCTGGCCCCCTTGGCGTTCGTCATGGGTGTCCCCTGGCACGAAGCCCCTTTCGTGGGCCAGCTCCTCGGCACCAAGACGGTCCTCAACGAGTTCATCGCATACCAAATGATGACCAGTCACGCCGCGCTTCTGTCGGTGAAGAGTCTTCGAATTGCCAGCTTCGCCCTGTGTGGGTTCGCGAACTTCGGCTCGCTGGCCATCGTTCTCGGCGGCCTGGGCGGTATGGTCCCCGAACGCCGCCCCGACCTCGCCCGCCTGGGCATCCGCTCGATCATCGCCGGATCCCTGGCCACCTTCCTGACTGGCACCATTGCTGGCCTGGTGGCCGGCTAGGTCAGATCGCTTCGCAGAATTCGATTTGGCGCGGAACCTTGTACGGCGCCAGATTCCGCGCGCAGTGGTCGATGATGTCTTCCGCCTTGCAGAGGCCGGCGCGGACCACGCGCGCCACGACCATCGGCCCGCCCAGGTCGTCCGTGACGACGCGGGCTTGAGCGGCCTTGACCTTCGGGAAGGCCTCCAAGCAGCCCTCGACCTCGCCCAGGGCCACCCGTTTGCCGTCGACCTTGACCAGATCGTCCTCGCGGCCAGAGATGACGACCCGGCCGGTCCGGTCCTGGTGCCCCAGGTCACCTGTCCGCATCCAGCCGTCGTCGAGTCCGCCGATCGGCACGCCGTCGGCGCGCTTGGGCAGGTGGGTCTTCGGCACGGAAACGGTCGACAGCGCCCCCGAGCGCACCCAAATGGGACCGGCGTCGCCGGCCGGCAGGCGCTCGCCCTTGGGGCTGGCGACGCGCAGCTCGACCCCCTCGAAGGCGCGCCCGACGCTCTCCGGTTCCTTGCCGGCGCGGTCGACGGCCAGAGGGCCGGCCTGCGTCGTGTGATAGCAGGAGAGCAGCCGGATGCCGAACCGCTCGTGGAAGGACTCCGCGATCGCGGGCGGCAATGCCGATCCCGAGCTCAGGAAGCGCGCGCTACCCGTCTTCAGCGGCTTGACGGTGGGCACGCGCACCAGCGAGCCGAACAGCGCGGGGGTCCCGGCGTACAGGTCGACATTTTGCTCGCGCAGCAGCTTGGCGATCCGCTTCGGCGAGACCTCGTCCTCCAGGAACAGTGTCGCTCCGTTGGCCAGCGACGTCAGCAGCCCGAAGTCGAACCCATAGCTCGCGTGCAGCGGCAGCGTGCACAGCACCCGGTCGCTGGCGCTGACCTCCAGGCTTTTCCGGATCGCTTCGGCGGCGGCGGCCAGATTGGCGCCGGTCTTCACGATGCCTTTGGGATCGCCGCCCACGGTGGCCGTGAATTGGACCACCTCCGGTGGATCGCCGTCGGTCAAGTTCACGGGCGGCGTGCGCTTGTAGAGGCCGCACGACAGCAAGGTCCCCTGCAGGCGCCGGCGCGACTCGGGCACGAACTTCGATGGCGGTCCCGAGATCGGGCGCTGCGTCGGCGGCGCCGCGTAGTAGGGCAGCCCAGCGGTCGCGTTCCCCTCGCCGCCGCGGGGCCGCGTGACCAGCGCGCGCAGTGGCGCCGCTTCGAGCACCATCTCGAGCTCCCGATTCCCGGTCGTCGGGTCGAGTGGCACCAGCACGGCCTCGATCTTCGACAGCGCCAGCGCCAGGATCACGAAGTCCGGCACGTTGCCGAGCATGAGGCCGACCCACGCGCCCGGCGTCACGCCCAGCGCGTGCAGCTCTTGCGCGCGGCGATCGACCCGGTGAAGGAGCCCGCGCCACGAGAGATACGTGTCGCGATAGACCAGGGCTTTGGCGCTGCTCTGGTTCGAAGCGACGGTCGAAAGCCATTCATAAAGCTGCATGCTGCGAAGACGGCCTTTCCAGAGCGCGGTCAGTCTATACGGCGTCGGCAGTCCGCTACAAGCCCGGCCAATGGCGTTCTTCAGGCCTTCTTGCAGCCGAGTGCGTCAGCGCGAGGCGACCAGGCCCGTGTGGGCCCGGTTTGCCGGTCGGCCGGCCAGATACTCGCTGACGATGTGGCGACCCACGTAGGCCGCCTTGATCCTCCACGAGGGGCCATTGCCCAGCGCGACCGCGAACGCGATGCGCGGGTGGTCGGCCGGCGCGTACCCGACGAACCAGCTGTACCCGATGGGCCCTCGATCGGTGTTCGCGCAGAGCGTCCCGGTCTTGCCCGCGACCTCCACGGGCAGGATGCGCTGGCCGCGCTTGGTGCGGAAGGTCCCCTTGGCCGTCCCGATGCGGGTGGTCAGCTCCATCATCCGGCCCACCTCGGCGGCGGCTGCCGCGTCGGCCACGTGGCGCGGGGCGGGCATCGGCACCGCTTCGGGCCGGCCGTCCGCACCCAAGGCGTGCTCGATCAGCGTCGGGGCCGGCATCTCGCCGCCATTGGCGATGGTGGCGGCCACCAAGGCCCCGTGCAGCGGCGACAGGGTCGAGTGCCAGAATCCCGCCGACGCACGCGCCATCTCGAGGCGGTCGTCGGGGACGTCCAGGTGTGAGGCTTCGACGGGGATCTCGAAAGGGATCGGTTCGCCGAACCCGAAGCTGTGTCCAACCCGCGTCACGTCGTCGGCGGTGAGGTGCTGGGTGACCAGCTTGGCGATGATGGCGTTCTGCGACTTGCCAAGCCCATAGGCCAGGGTGTCGCAGCGGCGATCGATGCTCGGAATGTCGATCAGGTTGTCGGGAAGGACGGCGGAGACGCCGCCGTGATAGCAGACGCGGGTCGAGCCTGACACGCCGCGCTGGACCAGCGCCGTCGCCGAGACCACCTTGAAGACGGAAGCCGACGGGGCCCAGGGGCGCAACGCCAGCTGCTGGGCGCCGAGGCGCGCGTCGGCGGCCGAGCGGCCGACCAGAGCCAGCACGCGGCCGTCCGCAATCGAGACGACGGCGGCGCCGGCGTAGGGAATCTGGAACGTTCGCAGCACGTCGTCGATGCTGGACTGGAGCCGCGGATCCAGCGTCAGCTGGGCGCGGCCGCCGCCCACCAACTCGGCCACGTACCGGCCGTTGACGAGCCGGATGGTCTCGGGTTTGATGGAAGGGCCCTCGGCTCGCGCAACCATCGAAATCGACAGCAAAAGACTGGCGATGATCAGGCGGAGAAGAGGTGCCATGATGACACCGTCATACATGTAGGATATAGTGTCAAATTATCCTCCTATTGCCGCAGTGCTGGGTTTGACCTAGCCTGCTTGAACCGAGCCCCGTGGCGCGCCATCCTCGCGATCCCAATGACACGTCCGAATCGGATCACATCCGAGCGAAGACGGTCGTCACCAGCATCAGCCGCATCACCGAACGACCGGCCGGAAACGAGGCCTGTCTGGTGGTGATCTACGGCTCCGAGCTGGGCAAGAAGTACAACCTGAACGCGTCGTCGATGGTCATCGGCCGTTCATCGAAGTGCGACATCCAGATCGACCAGGAGTCGATCTCGCGCAATCACTCGAAGATCGTGAACACCGGCAAGTCGATCCTGGTGCGCGATCTCGGCTCGACCAACGGCACCTACGTCAACGACGAGCCCGTCGACGAGTACGTGTTGCGCGACGGCGACCTGGTCAAGATCGGCCGCACGATCTTCAAGTTCCTGACCGGCGGCAACATCGAGAACGCGTACCACGAAGAGATCTACCGCCTCACCACGGTGGATGGCCTCACGCAAATCTTCAACAAGCGCTACTTCGTCGACACCTTGGAGCGGGAGGTCGCGCGTGCCCATCGCTACCGGCGTGCGCTGTCTCTGGTCATGTTCGACATCGATCACTTCAAGAAGGTGAACGACGGTTACGGCCACCTGGCCGGAGACTACGTCCTCAAACACCTCGCCCAGACCGTGCGCGCCAAGATTCGCCGCGAGGACTGTTTCGCGCGCTACGGCGGCGAGGAGTTCGCGATCGTCCTGCCCGAGATCGACAACGCGAACTGCCTTCCCTTCGCCGAGAAGATCCGGCAGATCGTCGAGCGCACCGACTTCAAATTCGAGAACGTCCGCATCCCCGTGACGATCTCGATGGGAATAGCGACCGTCGACGGCGAAGTCATCGACGCCCAAACCATCATCAAGCGCGCCGACGAACGGTTGTACGAAGCCAAAGCCAGCGGCCGCAACCGCGTCTGCGCCTAGCGCTCTCAGTGTACGCCTCGGTTCGGTTGACCGCCGGCCGACGATCCGACCCGCTGGCTGCGCCGGGCCTGCGCTTCCGGTCCTCATTTACACAAGTAAACTCCGGTCCGGTTCTCGGCCCGGCTTCGCCATCGGGCCGGCTTGTCGGCCGCTGTTCGGTTGTATGTTCTTCCTCTCTATCTGTCGACCACTGAGTCAGAGCGCCGTCAGGCGCGGGTCTAAGCACCTAGAGGCGCGGCTTCGCCGCGCCGGAATCGACGGCGATGGGGGGTGCCGGCGAGGGGGAACACCCCCTCGCCAAGCGAGCGAAGCGAGCGTCACCGGATGCTCGGTTCGAGGACGCCGTCTTCGTCGGTGGCGGTGGGGCGGGGTGGGGCGGCCGGGGTGGGGCGTTGGCGTTTGGGGCGGGGCCCCGCGGCGGCGGCGCTGGCTGCGTTGGCCTCGGCGTTGTTTTGCTGCTCGACCTCGATGCGGCGAAGGGTCGCGAACAGCGGCGAGGGGAGGTTGGGGACGATGTACATCGTCTTCGTCTCGTACCCGGCCTTCTTGAACTGGAACTCGACGGCCGAATCGCTGTACGCGATCTCGATCGACAGCGGGGTCAGCCCCAACGCCTTGCCGTCGGCGCGCGTCACGACCGCCCCGTCCGGGTCAGAGTTGAAGTTCACGCGGACGGAGGCGGGGTGTAGCGGCGCGTTCGAGGCCGGCACGGGACGACGGGTCTCGCCTCGCCGCCCGAAGAGCGCAAACCCCGCGATCGCCAGCGACGCGACGCCACCCAACAGCACCAGGCGGCTGCCCCGCTTGGTGCGGATCAGGTTGTCGATGTTGTCGATCAGCTCGCCGCGGCCCGACGGTGTTCCAGGCGGCGGCGGCGTCGCGCCGATCACCGCCATCTCGTTCAAGTTCGAACGGCGATCCAGCTCGGCGCGCGCCATCGGCGCCGCCGCGCGCGCGATCCCCGACAGATCGTCCGGGATACCGACGGCCGGCGCCGAGCTGGCATATCGCCCCGGGTCCAGCAGCGCGTCGCGCAGCTCCGACATCGTCTGAAAGCGTTGATCGCGGTCTTTGGCCAGCACCCGGTACAGGATCAGATCCAGGTACTCGGGCAGCTCCGGCACGATGCTGCGCACGGAGGGCGGCGGCATGGTCACGTGCTTGACGATGATCTCGCCGTAGCCCTCGCCGCCGAACGGCACCTTGCCCGTCAACATCTCGAAGATCAGCACGCCCAGCGAGTAGATGTCGGCGCGGTAGTCGATCTCGGTCTTCCCCTCGCATTGCTCGGGGGACATGTAGTACGGTGTTCCCATCACCGAACCGGTGCGGGTCTTGTGTGTCACCTTCTGGTCCGTCTGGGTCAGCTTGGCGAGCCCGAAGTCCAGCACCTTCACGAAGTCGCGGCTCAGGCCGCGGTTACACAGGAAGATGTTCTCCGGTTTCAGATCGCGGTGAATGATCCCCTGTTGGTGCGACGCGTTCAGCGCATCGGCGATCTGCGCGCCGATCGACATCGCCTGGTTCACTGGGATCCGCTTGTCGCGCTTCAGGCGGTCCGACAGCGACTCGCCCTGCAGGTACTCCATCACGAAGTAGAACTCGCCCTCCGGCGTGTTCCCGAAGTCCGCGATGTCCACGATGTGTTCGTGGCCGATCTGGTTGACCGCCTTGGCCTCGGTGATGAATCGGGACACCACGTCGGAGTTCTTCGAGAGCTCCGGGTGGATCGCCTTCATGGCGACCTTCTTGCCGATGACGGGGTGCTCGGCCAGATAGACGACCCCCATCCCCCCCTCTCCGAGCTTGGCGGTGATCTTGTAGTTCCCGATCGTATGGCCGATATCGATCATGCAGCCGGGGGCGAAGTCTCCACTTTATAGCCGAATGATATAGACCCGCAGGAATATAACGTATGAGAAGGCAAACGTTTCTCGCGATTCAGCCAAACAGAATCGACCGCCGCTGAATCAGCAAATCCGCAATCATCGTGTCGATGGCGCCGCGCACCGATTCGGCCACCTGGATGAGGCCGGTCTTGTCGCCGGCCCGCGGCGGGGCAATGGGCGCACCGATCTGAATGCTCCACTTGCTGGGAACGGGCAGCAGTCCCAGCGGGCCAAGCCACGGGAAGGTCGGGGTTATCGGGATGTAAGGCAGGCCCAACGGCTCAGCGAGCTTCGTAATCTTTCCGATGACCGGGTGGATCTCCTCGGCTCCCACGACCGCGACCGGGATCAGCGGGACGCCTGCCTCAGCCGCCAAGCGCACGAATCCGCCCCGGCCGAACCGCGCCATTCGATACCGCTCGCGATAGAGCTTGCCCACGCCCTTCAGACCCTCTGGAAAAACCGCGACCAGCTGACCCGAGGCCAGCAGCGGCATCGCGTTGTCGCGCGACGCGGGCACGCCACCGATGCGCGCCACCACGTTGGCCATCCACCCCGCACGGAATGCGAAGTTGGCGACCAGCGGCCGGATGCGCCGGTGCTGGGGATGGTCACGGTGGATGCCGTGCAGCAGCAGGGCGCCGTCGTAGGGGATGCCGCCCGAGTGGTTTCCGACCAGCAGCGCCGGTCCGGTGGCGGGCACGTTTTCGACGCCCGACAGCCGCACGCGGAAGTAGCGCGACCACAGGAACTCCAACAGCGGCGCGGTCTGGTCCAAGAACGCCGGGTCGTGCCCCCCGTCCGGCAAATCCGTGGCGCGCCGGGCCTGCGGCCCGTAAGCCGCGCGAATCTCCTCGAACACCGCTCGCAGCGCAGAACGGACGGTCGGCGTTTCAGATCCGGGCGTCGTCACGGCTTCCCCCCAGCTGTTCCAGCACCGCCATGAAGTCATCGGGCGGCGCCGCCCGAAAATCCAGCGCCACCCCGGTCACCGGGTGGGCCAGGCCCAGCCGCCCGGCGTGCAGCATCAGCCGTGGCGCCGGCAAGGGGCGGCCGCCGGCGCGCAGCAGATTTCGGATGTAAACGGTCTCCCCCACCAGCGGGTGTCCGCGCTCGGAGAGGTGAATCCTGATCTGATGCGTGCGCCCGGTTTCGAGGCGCACGCGACACAGTGTGGCGATCACCGCGCTCGAGCGGCCTGCCCGCGGATAGCGCGCCAGCGGCTCGACGAACGTCACCGCCTGCTGCCCCTCGTCGCGACGGGTGGTGGAGCCTCTGATCCCGTCGCCGCGATCGGCCACCAGCCGCGATTCGATTCGTTGCGCCACCACGTCACCTTCGGCCACCGCCAGGTAGGCGCGGTCGGCTTCGTGACGCTGGAAGGTCGTGTGCAAGGCGCGCTCGGCCAGACGGGTCTTCGCGAAACAGAGCAGCCCCGAGGTGTCCTTGTCGATGCGGTGCACGATGTAAAGCGGCGTCGCCGTCGCGCGCTTGCCGGAATGCCGCCAGGCCGCCCGGATCAGATCCATCGCGGTGCCGGTCTCTTTCCGTTCATAGGGGACGCTGGAGATGCCGGACGGCTTCTCGATCACCACCAGGTGCGCGTCGTCGAACACGACCTTGAAGCCGGCTGGTGTCGCGATGGGGCGCCGCGCGTTGGGACGCAGGTCGACCTGCTGTCCGGCGTTGACACGAGCGGCCGGATCCGACGCCAGCTCCCCGTCGAGGCGCACCTTGCCTGTCGTGCAAAGCGCGCGCACGTCGGACCAGCTGGTGCCCGGCAGCCGCCGCCGCAGCGCCGCTGCCAGCGTGGTTCCCGCGTCCGCCGCCTCCAACGAGAAGCTCTGCTCTTCGCTACCCACGAACCATGTCGTACACGCGCGCCAGCGCCCCGTCGAGGAGCTCGGGCTGCGTTCCGCCCCCCTGCGCCATGTCGGGGCGCCCGCCGCCTTTGCCGCCCACGGCCTTGGCCACCTCGCCGACGATCTTTCCGGCGTTGTACTTGCCGGTCAGATCGGGCGTCACCATCGAGACCAGCGCGATCTTGTCGCCCTCGACGCCGGCCAGCACGATCACCGCCGAGCGGAGCTTGTCGCGCAGCTGGTCGGCCACCTCGCGCAGCGCCTTGGCGTCCGCGACATCGGCGCGCGTGGCCAGCACGCGCACCCCGCCGACGTCGCGCGCCTCGGCGACCAGGTCGCGCCCGCCGCCCGAGGCCAGCCGTCGGCGCAGCTTCTCGATCTCCTTTTCCAGCGCGCGTCCGTCGGCCTGCAGCTTGGCGATCCGCGAGGCCACCTCCAGCTCGCCGGCGCGCAGCAGCTTGCCGGCCTCGATGAGCTCCTCTTCCATCCGGTGGACGTAGGCCAGCGCGCCCGCGCCCGTGGCTGCCTCGATGCGGCGCACCCCCTGCGCGACGCCGGTTTCGGAGAGGATCTTGAAAAGCGCGATGTCGCCCGTGCGCGACACGTGCGTGCCGCCGCAGAACTCTTTCGAGTCGCCCATGGTGACGACCCGAACCGTCTCGCCGTACTTCTCGCCGAAGAACGCGATGGCGCCGGCCTGCTTGGCGTCGGCGATCGGCAGCACGGCCGTGGCCGCCGCTGCGTTCTGGCGCACGCGCGCGTTCACCAGATCCTCGACCTTCTTGCGTTCTTCCTCCGTCAGCGGGGCCGCGTGCGAAAAGTCGAAGCGCAGCCGATCCGGCGCGACCAGCGAGCCCTTCTGCGTGACGTGCGTGCCCAAAACGTGGCGCAGCGCCCAGTGCAGGAGGTGCGTGGCCGAGTGGTTGCGCCGGACGTCGTCGCGGCGTTCGCCGTCGACCGACAGCTTGACGGTGTCGCCCACGCGCAGCTCGCCACTTTGGACGTCGCAAAGGTGGACCCACAACGTCGGAACCGGGCGCTTGCAGTCCCGCACCACCAGCTGCGCCTTTTGAGACGCCATCGTGCCCGCGTCGCCGACCTGACCGCCTTGCTCGCCGTAAAACGGCGTCTCGGCCACCACGACCGCCACATCCTTGGAGAATGGCCCGACGACCTCCGTCTCCTGTCCCTCGGCGAGCAGCGCGACGACGCGGGAGGTCCCCTCGGTCGCCTCGTAGCCGGTGAACGAAGACGGCCCGGTGCGATCCGCGATCTGCTGGAACACGGCGGCGACCGCGACCTCACCCGAGCCCTGGAACTCGCTGCGGCGCCGCTGTTCGTCCATCGCGGCGGCGAACCCCGCCTCGTCGACCGTCCAGCCATGCTGCTCGGCAATCACGCGGGTGACATCCAGCGGGAACCCGTAGGTGTCGTAGAGCTTGAACGCGAGCTCGCCGGGAATGCTAACCGGGGCTTTTGCCTTCGTCGCGTAGTCGAGCAGCGTCCCTTCGCCACGTTCCAGTGTCTCGCGGAACCGCGACTCTTCACCGCGAACCACCTGGTCGATGAGCGGCGCTCGTTCCTGCAGATCTGGGTAGACCGCCCCCATTTTTGCCACCACCGCGGCCGCAATGTCGTGCAGGAACGGCTCGCGAATATGGAGGAGATGTCCGTGGTACACGGCCCGGCGAATGATTCGGCGCAGGACGTACTGACGGCCGTTTTTGTCGGGAAAAACGCCATCAGCGATCAGGAATGCGGCCGCGCGACCGTGGTCGGCGATTGCACGCATCGAAACGCTCTTGCCCGCGTAGTCCCACGGCTCGAACGGCGCGCCCGCCAAATTGACGACCTGATCAATGAGCGGCTGCAAAAGGTCGGTCTCGTAGTTGGAACGCTTGCCCTGCAGGACCGCGCAGAGCCGTTCGAGACCCATCCCCGTGTCGACGGAGGGCTTCGGCAGCGGGCGGCGGTCGCCCGGCGCCACCTGGTCGAATTGCATGAAAACCAGGTTCCAGATCTCGACCCACCGGTCGCAGTCGCAGGCAGGCCCCAGGCACTTGCCGCCGGACGCCTCGACGGCGCAGGCGATGTCCTGGCCCTGGAAATAGTGGATCTCGCTACAGGGACCGCAGGGGCCGGTTTCGCCCATCGCCCAGAAGTTGTCCTTGTCGCCGAGCGAGATGATCCGGTCGTCCCCGACGCCGGCCACCTTCTTCCAGATGGCGCGCGCCTCGGCGTCGGACTCGTGCACGGTGTAGATGAGCCGCTGGGCGTCGATGCCGAAGATGCCGGTCAACAGCTGGTGGCCGAACGCGATGGCGTCGGACTTGAAGTAGTCGCCGAAGCTGAAGTTGCCCAGCATCTCGAAGAAGGTGTGGTGGCGCGCGGTGCGGCCCACGTTTTCGAGGTCGTTGTGCTTGCCGCCCGCGCGGACGCACTTTTGCGAAGAGGTAGCCCGCGGCGTGGGCGGCTTGGCGCGGCCTGTGAAGTAGTCCTTGAACTGGTTCATCCCCGCGTTCGTGAACAGCAGCGTCGGATCGTTGTGCGGCACCAGGGACGCACTCGGGACCTCGGCGTGGCCGTGCTGCTTGAAGAAGTCCAAGAAGGCGCGTCGGGCGTCGGAAGACGGGAGCGGGGCAGCCATAAGGGGGCGTAATCTAGTCGGGGAGGCCATCATCCTCAACCGCCGCCGCAAATTCGGGCGGGCGGTTGTTTCGGGCGGCTGCCGCCGGCCCGGGCTCGAAGGCGAGGGCACCTTCGGGCTGCCCCTCGCCACCGGGCGCGGTGATCCAGCCCCGCGCCTCCGGCGTCACCCGCCAGAGCACCCCGGCCGCGCCACGCTTGCGGCCATCCCCGGTCGCCGCGAGGCGCTGGCACAAGATGCCGCGAAGCACGCCGGCCAGGCGCCCCCGCGCCGCGGGACCCGCCGCCCCGCCGATCAGCGCCGCCAGCTTGTCGAGCGCGTCTCGGACGTCGGTGGCCATGATCGTCGCCAGCACCAGCCGCCCGGCGCGGGCCGCGTCCACGACCAGCGCGGCCGCATCCGGATCGGCCACCTCGCTGACGGCCAGCACGTCCAGGTCCTGTCGGACGGCGGCGCGCAACGCCGCGCCGGCGCTGGGCACATCCGTCCCCACCTCGCGCTGCACGACGACCCCCCGCCGGTCCTTCAGCAGGTATTCGACAGGGTCCTCGATCGTGACCAGCCTGACCGGGCGCTGCCCGACCAAGTCGTCCAGCAGAGCGGCCACCGTGGTCGTGCGACCGCTGGAGGCGCCGCCAGCGATGACGACCAGGCCCCCGCCCGGTGCCGTCAACCCCCGCACCTCGGCCGGAAACCCCAGCGTGTCCAGCTTGGGCGGCTCGGCGGGGACCAGGCGCAGCGACAGACCCAGCCCCGCCCGGTGGTGGAAGACGTGAACCCGCTGCCGCCCGCCGTTGCTGGTCCCCATCGCCAGGACGACCTCACCCGTCCGTTCCAGCTGGTCGCGTCGCCGGTCGTTCAGCAGCGAATGCCCCAGGCTCTGCAGGAACTCGCGCGACAGCGGGGGAACGTCGCTGAGCGTGCGCAGCTCGCCCCCGATGCGCAGGATGGGGGCCAGCCCCGGTTTGAGGTGCACGTCGGAGGCACCCAGCCGGCGCGCCGCCACCAGCGCCCGATCGAAAAACGATTCCATCGTGCCGATTCAGCGTACCAGGCCCCCCCGGCTCGGGCGCCGGATTCCTGACCTCGAACGGGTGCAATCTGGAAGAGCCGCCCCGTTCCGGGTAACTTGCTGACACCGTGGGGAGCCAACCCGCCGCCGGGCAGGAAGTGCTGGTCGTCGACGCTGACGACCAGGTCGTCAAGGGGCTCGACAAGCTTCTGACGAAGGTCGGGCTCATCGTCACCGGCACGAACGACCCCATCCGCGCGCGCGACCAGCTGCTGAACAAGTTCTTTGCGGTCGCTCTGGTCGACGCCGACACCCCGACCCCTGGCGCCGGCATCGAGCTCCTGCAGTTCGCGCGGGACAAGTCTCCGCTGACGTCGGTGGTGGTCATGACCGCCCGCAAGTCGTACGACGTGGCCGTGAAGGCCTTCCGCGCGGGGGCGACCGACGTCGTCCTGAAGGAGCCGGACGTGGTTCCTTACCTACGCGAGCGGGTGATCGAGGCCGCCGGTGAGATCAAAGGGACGGCCGACCGAAACATCCTGCTGGAGGAGGTCGCCGACACCCACGAAGACTTCTTGCGCCGGCTGCGCGAGGTCACGCGCGAGCTCATCGACCTCGAGGACCGCCTGGCCGGCCGCAAGCCCGAGGATGTCGCCGACGCGGCCGCCAACGTCAACGTCGTGGTGGTCGATGACGATCCGGCGGCGCTCTCCAAGCTGGAAGAGGCGCTGACCGCGGCGCAGGGGTGGCTGTTCCGCGCAGCCCTGACCGGCGGCGAGGCGCTGGACGTCGTCACCCAGACCCGGCCCCAGATCGTCCTGGTCAAAGAAGACCTGCCGGACCTGCCGGGCAGCATGGTCGTCAACACGGTCAAGGCCAGCGCGCCCGAGGCGGTCACGTTGCTTTACACCCCACCCGGCAAGAGCGGCCGCGCGGGCGAGGTCAAGCTGGTCGACGCGACCCGGGTGATGAACCTCATCGGCAGCTACACCGACCCCACGCAGCTGGTCGTCCCGCTGGGCGAGATCCGCGAGGCGCTGAAGCAAAAGGCGCACGAGCGGCGATACCTGCAGGCCTTCCGGCAGCGCCACCTGGAATTCTTGCAGCGCTACAATGCCCTCAAGCAGCGCCTCAAGGAAGAGCTCGACCGCGGCCGGAAGCCCCGCTGAGCCGCCCCCGTCCTCGCCTCACCCTTCCAGCAGATTGATCCCCGGCAAATTCCGGTACAGCTGCCGGCCGTCCAGCCCGTACCCGACCACGAACCCGTTCGGCGCCGGGAACCCGACGAAATCGACCGGAAGGCCGGTTCCATCTGTCGGCGGCTTGGCCAGCAAGGCGCAAATGTGAAGGCTGGCGGGGCCCCGCGCCCGTAAGAGGTTCAGCAGGTACCGAAGGGTGAGACCGGTGTCGACAATGTCCTCCACCAGCAAGACGTGGCGACCGGCGATGGGCGCGCCCAGGTCCGTGGTGATCTCGACGACGCCCGACGAGACCGTCGCATCCCCGTAGCTGCGGACGCCCAGGAAGTCGACGGTCATCTCGCGCGGAATGGTTCGCACGAGGTCGGCGGTGAATACGAAGGCCCCCCGCAGCACGCCGACCACCGTCAGGGGCCCCGGTGGCAGGCGGGCGTCGACCTCAGCCCCCAACTCGGCGACCCGCCGGGCGATGGCGGCGGCGGGGATCACCTCGCGCAGCGGCACCCCCCGAAGGTGCCCCAGTCCGCCCCGCCTGTAAACGTTTCCAGCAGAAAGTCGATGGAACTGGCCGGTGCGGGCGTTGTCCCTAAGACTGAAAGTGGGGTTTTGATTCAATGAAGAGAGGTCTTTGGCTGGTGCCCCTGGCGCTCGTCGCCGCCTGCGCCGGCAAGTCCAACAATCAGGTCGCCGTCGTCCCGCCGGGCACGCCCGTCGAAGAGATCCAGATGGATCCCATCAAGATCGCGGCCGTGAAGGGGCCGGACGGCACCCACCTCGAGACCTATGACGTCGCGGAGCTGTTCGAACGGGCGGGCAAGTCGCTGTCCGACAAGCGCTTCGCGGACGCCGTCCGTGACTACGACCGGCTTCTCAAAGAGTTTCCCGCCACGCGGTACACGAAGGCCGCGCTCTACAACGGGGGCCTGGCCCACGAGGGCCTAAAGGATTGGCAGACCGCCATCGCCTGGTTCCAGAAGCTGGCCGCTGAGCACGCGGACAGCTCGGACGCCAAGGACGCGCAGTTTCAGATCGGCGCTTGCTACGCCGAACTGGGCAACTGGCCGACGTCGGCCACGCTTTTCGCCGAAATCTTGGAGCGGAAGGACCTGACCGCCGACGACAAGATCGAAGCCATGGGGCGTCGCGGCTTCGCGCAGTTCCAGTTGAAGGACTTCGACACGGCCGAGAGGACCTTCCAGTCGGCGCTGTGGTACGTCAACAGCATCGCCTCCGAGGAGCGGCTCGAGACCGACTTTTACGTGGGCCTCATCCGCTACCACATGGGGCAAATCACGCACGAGCGGTTCCGCGCCATCCCGCTGCGGCTGCCGGAAAAGCAGATGGCCGCCGACATGGAGAACAAGGCCCGGCTGTTGCTGGCGGCCCAGCGGCAGTACATCGAGACGATCAAGCTGGGCAACCCGCAGTGGGCCGCGGCCTCCGGGTACCAGGTCGGGTCACTGTACGAGGAGTTCTACGACGCGTTCATCCACGCGCCCATCCCCGACGAGCTTCACGGCGACGCCAACGACGAGAAGCGCGAGGTTTACTACGAGGAGCTGCGGAAGAAGATTCGCATCCTGCTGGAGAAATCCTTGCGCACGCACGAGCAGAACCTGGCGATGCTCGAGCGGCTGGGCGTCCAGAACGAGTGGCGCGACAAGTCCAAGGTGGCCTTCTCGAAGCTGCAGAAGATGCTGGACCCCAGTTACAAGTTCGAGTTCGCGGATCCGTCGACCGCCGGCGCGGCGACGGCCCCTCCACCGCCGCCGCCCACGCCGACCCCGCCGACGGGGCGGGCCGGCGACCAGGCGCCGTCCGTGCGCGACCCCAAGGACCATTCTCCGCAGGTCCCCGAGCGCCAGATCCTGTAGAGTCTCCGCTCCTTGGACGGCGCATCGGCGCGGGCTCTGGCAAGAAGCCGGCCAGCCGCCGAAAGTCGCTTGACACTGCACCCCGCGCGGTCTATACGTTCGCGCTCTGCGCGGCGGCCAGGGGATACCTATGCCGAAGCGTGCAGCAAGTCAAACTAGTCAGAATCACACGACAATGGACAGCGACCGACAGCGAACTTCCGCGGGCGTGACCGGGCAATTCCCGGCTGCGTTTACGCCACGCTGGCGTAGCTCAATGGTAGAGCAGCTGATTTGTAATCAGCAGGTTGCGGGTTCGATTCCCATCGCCAGCTCCCTCCTCCAGTCGAACGTGATCGCGTGGGCGGAGGCGGGCTCCGCCCGCCGTAGCCCGTCGCGGGAGAGTTTGAGAACCCTCCCAGGGTTCTCAAGGATAATTGGACGGGTTCCCGAGTGGCCAAAGGGAACAGACTGTAAATCTGTCGTCTCTGACTTCGAAGGTTCGAATCCTTCCCCGTCCACCAGTGTATTCAGCAGCGGGAGTTTTGGAGATTTTGGAAGTTTCGCGTGGGCGGAGGCGGGCTTCGCCCGCCGTAGCCCTTCGCGGGAGAGTTTGAGAACCATCTCAGGGTTCTCATGGACAATTGCGGGAGTAGCTCAGTTGGTAGAGCTCCAGCCTTCCAAGCTGGACGTCGCGGGTTCGAGACCCGTCTCCCGCTCCATTCCAATGAACTTGGCCCACGTAGCTCAGTTGGCAGAGCACGTCCTTGGTAAGGACGAGGTCACCCGTTCAATCCGGGTCGTGGGCTCGCGGGCAGCAGCGTAGGAAACCGACAAGGAAAACTTCATGGCCAAAGAAAAATTCGTACGCAACAAGCCGCACCTGAACATCGGGACGATCGGGCACGTCGACCACGGGAAGACGACCCTGACGGCCGCGATCACGAAGGTGCTGACGAAGAAGGGCTTCGCGAAGTTTCTGGCGTACGACCAGATCGACAAGGCGCCGGAAGAGCGAGAGCGCGGAATCACGATCGCGATCGCGCACGTGGAGTACGAGACGGAGAAGCGGCACTACGCGCACGTCGACTGCCCCGGCCACGCGGACTACATCAAGAACATGATCACGGGTGCGGCGCAGATGGACGGCGCGATCCTGGTGGTCTCTGCGCCCGACGGGCCGATGCCGCAGACGCGCGAGCACATCCTGCTGGGTCGCCAGGTCGGGGTTCCGGCGATCGTCGTCTTCCTGAACAAGGTGGACATGATCGCGAAGGAAGACGCGGAGCTGCTGGATCTCGTCGAGCTGGAGCTGCGGGAGCTGCTGTCGAAGTACCAGTACCCGGGCGACACGACGCCGATCGTGCGCGGCAGCGCGCTCAAGGCGCTGGAAGGCGACGCGGGCGAGCTGGGCGAGCCGGCGGTGCTGAAGCTGCTGGACGCCTGCGACTCGTTCATCCCTGAGCCGAAGCGGGAGATCGACAAGCCGTTCCTGATGCCTGTCGAGGACGTGTTCACGATTTCGGGCCGCGGCACGGTGGTCACGGGGCGCGTCGAGCGCGGCATCGTGAAGGTGGGCGAGGAAATCGAGATCGTCGGGTTCAAGGACACCGTGAAGACGGTGGTGACCGGCGTCGAGATGTTCCGCAAGCTGCTGGACGAAGGGCGCGCGGGCGACAACATCGGCGCGCTGTTGCGCGGGACGAAGCGCGAGGAGATCGAGCGCGGACAGGTGCTGTCGAAGCCGGGCAGCATCACGCCGCACAAGAACTTCATGGGCGAGGTCTATATCCTCAAGAAAGAGGAGGGCGGCCGACACACGCCGTTCTTCAAGGGCTACCGCCCGCAGTTCTACTTCCGAACGACGGACGTCACGGGCCTGGTCACGCTGCCGGAAGGCGCGGAGATGGTCATGCCGGGCGACAACGTCACCCTGAAGATCGAGCTCATCACGCCGATCGCCTGCGAGGAAGGTCTGCGCTTCGCGATTCGCGAGGGCGGCAAGACCGTCGGCGCCGGCGTGGTCACCAAGATTCTCCCCGACGACGTCAAGGCGAAGTAACGGGAGTAACGAGTCATGGCGGCACAACGAGTCATCATCACCCTGGAATGCACGGATTGTCGCGAGCGCAACTACTCGACGACGAAGAACAAGCGCGCCAACGCGGAGAAGCTGGAGCTGTCGAAGTTCTGTTGGCGTTGCCGCAAGCACAGCAAGCACAAGGAAACGAAATAGACCGAGCCACCCCGCAGGAGTTTTAGGGCAGTAGCTCTAATGGTAGAGCAGCGGACTCCAAATCCGCGGGTTGGGGGTTCGAGTCCCTCCTGCCCTGCCGGGCAAAGACAAACATGGGTCCTAATAAATTCGTACACCTGACGTTCGCGCTGGCGGCGCTGCTGGCGGCGTTCGTCCTGGCACGCGCGACCGATTGGGTGTGGAGCTACTTTTCCAAGCCCAATGATTTGGTCGTGAACGGCTTCGCCATCCTGCTCGCCGGGACGGCCGCGGTCCTCATGTACCGGGACGAAAAGGTCTACACGTCAGTCGTCGACATCACGCGAGAGTTGGAGAAAGTCACCTGGCCAGACCGCAAGGAAACCATGGCTGCGACCATTGTCGTCATCGTGACGGTGCTGATCGCGGCCGCCATCCTGAGCAGCTTCGATGCACTTTGGTCATTCTTCACAAACTGGTTCCTCCGCTGAGCGGGGCGAGGGTCGCCTGATGCCGATGAAGTGGTACGTCGTACACACCTATTCGGGGCACGAGAACAAGGCCAAGCTCTCGTTGCTCGATCGCGTGCGGCAGGCTGGCCTCACCGAGAAGTTCGGCGACATCCTGATCCCGACCGACACCGTCGTGGAGCTGGTGAAGGGGCAGAAGCGCTCGACCACCCGAAAGTTCTTTCCGGGCTACATGTTCGTGCAGATGGATCTCGACCAGGGGACGTTCCACCTGGTCAAGAACACGCCGAAGATCACCGGGTTCCTCGGCGGCACGAACCCGCAGCCGGTCAAGGAGACGGAGATCCAGAACATCAACGTCGCCATGACCGAAGGGGCCACGCGGCCCAAGCCGCGCATCTCGTTCGAAAACGGCGAGACCGTTCGGGTCATCGACGGTCCGTTCGCCAACTTCACGGGCCTCGTCGTCGAGGTGAAGCCGGAGAAGCAGAAGATTCGCGTCAACGTCTCCATCTTTGGCCGGGCCACCCCGGTCGAGCTGGACTTTGCTCAAGTCGAAAAGTCGTAAAGGGCTCCGCCAATGAAGAAAGTTTCGGGTTTCATCAAGCTTCAGGTTCCCGCCGGGAAAGCCAACCCGTCGCCGCCCATCGGGCCGGCGCTGGGTCAGCACGGCGTGAACATCATGGAGTTCTGCAAGCAGTTCAACGCGCGGACCCAGGCCCAGGCCAAGGACGACGTCACGATCCCGGTCGAGATCACCGTCTACTCGGACCGGTCGTTCACCTTCATCACCAAGACGCCCCCGGCGCCGATCCTCATCAAGAAGGCGGCGGGGCTGGCCACGGCCAAGAAGCCGGGCTCGGGCTCGAAGGAGCCCAACAAGGTCAAGGTCGGGAAGATCAGCGCCAAGCAGCTGCGCGACATCGCGACCATGAAGATGCCGGATCTCAACACCACCGACATCGACTCGGCCATGCGAACGATCGCAGGGACCGCACGGTCGATGGGCATCGAGGTGGAAGGCCGCTAGAAAACGGCCGACGAGAGGGAACAGGAGAACATGTCCAAGCACGGAAAGAAGTTCAAGAACGCCTCGGCGAAGGTGGACAGCGGCAAGCGCTATCCACTGGACGAGGCTTGCAAGCTGGTTCCGGAGACCAAGGTGGCGAAGTTCGACGAGAGCGTCGACATCGCCGTTCGCCTGGGTGTCGATCCCAAGCACGCCGACCAGATGGTCCGTGGCGCGGTGGTCCTGCCGCACGGGACCGGCAAGAGCCAGCGCGTGGTCGTCGTCGCCAAGGGCGACAAGGCCAACGAGGCGCGGGCTGCCGGCGCCGACGCGGTCGGTGCCGAGGATCTGGTCGAGAAGATCCAGAAGGAGAACTGGACCGACTTCGACTCGATGGTCGCGACGCCCGACATGATGGGTCTGGTCGGCCGCCTCGGCCGCGTGCTCGGTCCGAAGGGGCTGATGCCGAACCCGAAGGTCGGAACGGTCACCAACGACGTGGCCAAGGCCGTGCGCGAGCTCAAGGCCGGCCGTGTCGAGTTTCGTGTCGAGAAGGCGGGCGTCGTCCAGGCCCGGATCGGCAAGGCGTCGTTCGGCGGCGACAAGCTGCGCGACAACGCCCGCACGATGATCGAGACGCTGCTGCGCCTGAAGCCGCCGTCGGCCAAGGGGACCTACATGCAGTCTGTCAGCATCTCCACCACCATGGGGCCGGGGATCAAGATCGACCA
>CAVTSM010000010.1:0-36500 GCA_963737345.1 uncultured Pseudomonadota bacterium
GGCCCCTGCCCCGGCGCCCAATGGGCGCCGGAACCGGCGCCTTCGGCAGCCAGGGGCAGATCGCGATCAGCGTCGACCTGCCGTTCATGAACGAGGGGCCGCAGCTGGCCATCGTCCACGAGAGCAACAGCATGGGCGGCAGCAGCTCGACGGCCATCGGGATCCAGCCTTCGCTGGACTACTTCGTCGCGCCGCACATCTCCGTCGGCGGCCAGGTCGGTATCGCTCACGGCTCGACGGGCCTGAGCGTCGGCAGGGAGCTCGATCAACCAGACGGTCATCGGCGTCGAGGTCCGCGGCGGTTACGAGCTGCCGCTGACCGACAGCGTGTCGCTGTGGCCGCGGCTCGGGATCGGCTACAACCACAAGAGCTACAGCGGAGGGGGCGGCTCCGATTCCAGCGGCTACGACCTGGACCTGCTGGTCAGCGTCCCGGTGCTGTGGCACCCGGCCTCGCACTTCTTCCTGGGCGCCGGCCCCGCTCTGACCACGCAGCTGGTGAACAAGGTCGAGGGGCACGAGCCAGAGCAAGGCCACCGACATCGGCTTGACCGCCCTCATCGGCGGCTACTTCGGCGGGATCTAGTCCGCGCGCGCCGCGCATGGCCGTCATTGGTGGCCGAGGAAGCGCTCGGCGTCGATGGCGGCCATGCAGCCCGTCCCGGCGGCCGTGATGGCCTGCCGGTAAACGTGGTCGGCGACGTCCCCGCAGGCGAACACGCCGGGGATCTTGGTGGCGGTGGACCCGGGCTTGACCTTCAGGTAGCCGGCGTCGTCCATGTCCAGCTGACCGCGGAAGAGCTTCGAGTTCGGTTCGTGGCCGATCGCGACGAAGACGCCGCCGGCCGGCAGCTCCCGCACGGAGCCGTCACGCGTGTCGCGCAGCCGCACGCCGATGACGCCCGGCTTGGGGAGCTCGCCCAGGATTTCGTCGATGACGGCGTTCGTCACCAGCGTGATCTTCGGGTTGTGCGCCGCGCGCTCGAGCATGATGCGGGACGCGCGGAACTCCTCGCGGCGGTGGACGACGGTCACCTTGGTCGCGAAGCGCGTCAGGAACGTCGCCTCCTCCATCGCGGTGTCGCCGCCGCCGACGACCACCAGCTCGCGCCCCTTGAACAGCGCGCCGTCGCAGGTCGCGCAGGCCGAGACGCCGTAGTTCTGGAACTTCTGCTCGGACGGGATCCCCAGCCACTTGGCGGAGGCGCCCGTGGAGATGATGACGGCGTCGGCGAGCAGCTCGCCCTCCGTCGAGGTGACCCGGAACGGACGGTTCGACAGGTCGACGGCGGTGACGTCGCCCGTGACCACGCGCGTGCCGAAGCGCTCGGCCTGGGCCTTGAAGAGCTCCATCAGCTCGGGCCCCTGGACGCCCTTCGGGAAGCCCGGGTAGTTCTCGACCTCGGTCGTGATCATCAGCTGGCCGCCCGGGACCGTGATCGGCTCGATGGCGGCGCCGCCGCCCTCGAACAGCACCGGGTCCAGGTTGGCGCGGCCGGCGTAGATGGCGGCCGTGTAGCCGGCCGGGCCGGAGCCGATGATGGCGATCTTGGTTCTTTCGGGCAGGGGCATGGGTGACATGAAATCCTCAGATGGCTTTCTAGAGTGGATGCCGCGGGGGTAGCAAAGGATTTAGCGCGCCCGGCCGGCGCGCCGCCAGACGCCGCTCGACCCGCCCTGCTTCTCTTCCAGGCGCACGGCCCGGATCTCGACGCCGCGCTCCGCGGCCTTGACCATGTCATAGACCGTC
This sequence comes from uncultured Pseudomonadota bacterium, assembly GCA_963737345.1. Classification (GTDB taxonomy): domain Bacteria; phylum Myxococcota_A; class Polyangia; order Fen-1088; family Fen-1088; genus JADGRB01. The sequence goes on from CAVTSM010000010.1 coordinate 1,751, forward strand.
AGGGCCGCCGTCGAGGCGGCGACCAGGGCCTCCATCTCGACGCCCGTGCGGTCGGTGGCGCGCGCCGTGGCCCGGATGCGGACGCCGGGCAGCTTGCGGTCGACCGCCAGGTCCACGTCACAGCCGGTCAGGCGCACCGGGTGGCAGAGCGGGATCAGCTCGGACGTGCGGCGGGCCGACATGATGCCCGCCACCCGGGCCACCGCCAGCACGTCGCCCTTGCCGCGGGCGCCGGTCGCCTGGACGACCAGCCGCAGGGTCGCCGCGCTCATCCGCACCGCGGCCGAGGCGACCGCCACCCGCGCCGTCTCCGGCTTGGCGGCGACGTCCACCATGCGCGCGGCGCCGCGCCCGTCCACGTGGGTCAGGCGCCGGGCGGGCTTCTTCACTCGACCGTGACGCTCTTGGCCAGGTTGCGCGGCTGGTCGACGTCGTTCCCCTTGGCGACCGCGATCGCGTAGCTCATGAGCTGCAGCGGCAGCACCGTCAGGAACGGCTGCAGCAGCGCCGGCGCGTCCGGGATGCTGAGCACCCGGTCGCACTGGTCGGCCAGCTGCTGGTCGCCCTTGGTGCCGACGCCGATGATGTGGCCGTTGCGCGCCCGCACCTCGGCCAGGTTCGACAGCACCTTCTCGTAGCCGGGGCCCTGCGGGCGCCAGCACGACCACCGGGACGCCGTCGTCGACCAGCGCGATCGGGCCGTGCTTCATCTCGCCGGCGGCGTAGCCCTCGGCGTGGATGTACGAGATCTCCTTCAGCTTCAGCGCCCCCTCGAGCGCGATGGGGTAGTTCGTCCCGCGCCCCAGGAACAGGAAGTCCTTGGCGTAGCGGTATTCGCGCGCCAGCTGCTTGAGGTCGCCCAGCCCCTCCAGCGCCTCCGTCATCTTGGTGGGCGTCAGCGCCAGCTCCTCGACCAGCTTGGCCGCCGCGTCCGGCGCCAGGTTGCCCGTGCGGCGGCCCAGGTGGATGGCGATCAGCGACAGCGCGGCCAGCTGCGCCGTGAAGCACTTGGTCGACGCGACGCCGATCTCCGGCCCCGCGTGCGTGTAAAGGACGCCGTTCGACGCGCGCGGAATCGCCGCGTCGACGACGTTCGAGATGGCCAGCACGCGCGCGCCGCGCGCCCGCGCCTCTTTGACCGCCGCCAGCGTGTCGGCGGTCTCGCCGCTCTGCGAGATGGCGATGACCAGGTCGTTCGGGCCGACCACCGGATCGCGGTAGCGGAACTCGCTGGCCAGGTCGACCTCGACCGGGATGCGCGCCGTCCCCTCGATCATGAACTTGCCGACCAGGCCCGCGTGGTACGACGTCCCGCAGGCCAGGATCAGCACGCGCCGCAGGTTGCGGACGTCGACCTCGAAGCCCTCGAGATCCGCGTCGTGCTCTTCCAGCAGCAGGCGGCCGCGCAGCGTGTCGGTGATGGCGCGCGGCTGCTCGTGGATCTCCTTGAGCATGAAGTGCGGGTAGCCGCCCTTCTCGGCCGCGGCCGAATCCCACTCGATCGTGCGGGTCGCGCGCTGCCGCGGCTTCCCCTCGACGTCGGTGATGGTCGCGCCGGCGGCGGTGACCGAGATGACGTCTCCTTCATCCAGGAAGATGACGTCGCGCGTGTGCTCGAGGATGGCCGGCACGTCGGACGCCAGGAACGTCTCGCCCTTGCCGAGCCCCAGCACCAGCGGCGACGCGTTCTTGGCCGCCGCGATCTCGCCGGGGTGCTTGTCGGAGATCGCGACCAGCGCGTAGGCGCCGTGCACCTGGCGCAGCGCCACGCGCAGCGCCTCGACCAGCGACGGCGCGCCCGCCAGCAGCGCCTCGTCGATCAGGTGGGCGACGATCTCCGTGTCCGTCTCGGACGAGAACTTTCGGCCGGTCGCCTCCAGCCGCGCGCGCAGCGGCAGGTAGTTCTCGATGATGCCGTTGTGGACGACCGACACGCTGCCGACCCGGTGCGGGTGGGCGTTCGCCTCGCTGGGGCGGCCGTGGGTCGCCCAGCGCGTGTGGCCGATCCCCAGCGTCCCCTCGGGCATCTCGCGGGCGACCATCGCCTCGAGCCCGGCCAGCTTGCCGCGACAGCGCAGCACCTGGACGCCGCGGCTGCCGACCACGGCCACGCCGGCCGAATCGTAGCCCGCGGTATTCCAGCCGCCGCAGCCCCCCCAGCAGGATCGGAGTTGCCTGCCGCGTCCCCACATACCCAACGATGCCGCACATGATTCCAAAATCTTAACTCATCGATCCGGCTCTGCCGAGACCCACCCCCGGCGATTTCCGTAGGCGACGCTTTCGCCACCTATCGTCGTGACCTGGGACGCCTACGCTGTCGCTACCGCCTGCGTTGCGCCCGGCGAACCGGCGCGCATAGCATCGGCGCTTTCGATGCGGCGCCTATCCTTGGACGGCTGGAGCGAACGCCAGACCGCCCTGTTCGTCATCTTCATGGGGCTGTTGCTGTACGTCCCGTTCGCCGGGTCCTACGGCCTCTATGATCCGTGGGAGACCCACTACGGTGAGGTCGCCCGCCAGATGATGGAGCGCGGCGACGCCATCAGCCTGTGGTGGCCGGGGGCGCCCATCGACCCCGACCACTTCTGGTCGAAGCCGGTCCTGTCGTTCTGGATCATGGCGCTGTCGATGACGCTGTTCGGGCTGCGGCACGCGCCGCCCGGAACGATGGCGCTGTCGCACCGGCCCGAATGGGCGATGCGGCTGCCGTTCTGCCTGTGCGGCGTGCTGGGCATGGTCGGCCTCTACCTGTGCGTCTCGCGGTTCGTCAGCCGCCGCGCCGGCGTGCTGGCGGCGCTGGTCGCCGGCACGTCGCCGCTTTACAGCCTGGTCGCGCGGCAGGCGATGACCGACATGGCGTTCGTCGGCCCCATGACGATGGCGCTGGCGCTGGGCGCGCTGGCGCTGTTCGACGACGAGGACCTGCCGCTGCCGCGCCGGCGAAGCGCGCGTCGGCCGCTGGACGTTCTCCTGGCCGCGGCACCCGCTGTTCTATCTGGCCGCCGGCCTGTTCGCGGTGGTCTCGCTGCCGCAGCTGATCGTCAACGTCGGCGCAGCTGCGCTGGACGTTCGCGCTCAGCGGGCGTCAGTTCGACCTGCCGGGCGGCCTGGTGATGATCCCGTACATCGTCGGGTTCGTCGCGTTCTTCCCGCTGACGGCGCGCCTTCGCTACAAGGCGCCGCTTTACCTGAACGTCGCGGCCACGCTGTGCGGGCTGGCCACGCTGGGCAAGGGGATCGCCGGGCTGGCGCTGCCGGTGATCGTCTTTCTGGCCTACCTGGGGTTCACCTGGAACTGGGGGCGGCTGCGGCGCGCGCAGCTGGGGACGGGCATCCTGCTGGCGCTGCTGGCCTGCGCGGTGGTGGCGGTTCCCTGGCATCACGCGATGCTGGTCCGCCACGGCAAGCCCTTCTGGGACGAGCTTTACGGCGACAACCACTGGCGGCGGCTGGTCGTCGGGCGCCACGGCGATCGCGGCACCTTCGAGTACTTCATTCGCGAGCTGGGCTACGCCGTGCTGCCCTGGGTGGCGATCGCGCCCGGCGGCGCTGGCGACGGCCGTCATGCGGCGTGCCGGACACCGCGGCCGATTCGCGCCGGCAGGGGATGATCTGGTTCGGCGCGATCTGGTTCGTGTCGGCCTACGCGGTCGTCTCGCTGTCGGTCACGAAGTTCCACCACTACATCCTGCCGGCGCTGCCGGGGCTGGCCATCGTCGTGGGCTGCTTCATCGACGATCTGCTGCGGCGGCGCGACACGCGCACGGCGGCGGCGACCGCGGTGGTCGGCATCCCGCTGCTGGCGCTGGTGATTGTCGACCTGGCGTTCGCGCCCAAGGACGCGCAGCACTTCATCTGGCTGTTCTCGTACGACTACATCAACACGCCGCAGGGGCGTCCCTGGCCGCCGGCGTTGGATTTCCGGGCGGCGCTGATCGGGTTCGCGGCGCTGTTCGCGCCTGACGCACCGCGGCGATGGGCTGGCGCCGGCTGCAGCGCGCGGCCGCGCGTGGGGCTGTGCGTGGCCGCGGTGGCGTTCACGTACTTCCTGCTGGACGGCTACATGATGAAGGTGACGCCCTACTGGACGCAAAAGGGGCTCATCGCGACCTACTACAAGCTGCGCCGCTCGCCCGACGAGCGCCTGCTGGTCTGGCAGATGTACTGGCGCGGCGAGAACTTTTATACGCAGAACGAGATCTTCGAGGGCCCCACGGCCGAGCGGACGGTCTTCCTGGGCGACCGGAACGCGGAGAACCTGAAGGCGTGGATGGAACACCACCGGGGCCGGCGCGCGTTCTTCCTGATCGAGCGGGTGCGCATGAGCAGCCTCGAGGGGATGGTGCCAGCCGACGCCAAACCGTCGCTGAAGATCGTCGACGACGGCAACATGAAGTTCGTTTTGGCCGCCATCCAGCTGTGATCGCAAGCGGCCCGCGCGACGCGTAAGGGCCGAAACGGTCCATTGACAACCAGAGAGCTGAAAATCGAACATTCCGCGCGATGTTCCTCGTAGCAAAACGTGCGGGTTTCGGGTTGGCGCTTCCTGCGGCGCTGGTCGTGCTGGCTCTGAGTGAGATCGGGTGCGGCGGCGGCTCGTCCGGGTCGGGCACGGGCGGCGCCGGCGGTGCCGGCGGCAAGGCCGGAGGCCTCGGGACCGGGCGCGGCGGCACCAACGTCGGCGGCGCGGGCGCGCTGGGCGGTTTGTCGGGCGGCGGCATCGTCGGGCGGCGGCAACGCGGCCGGCGGCAACCCGGCCGGTGGCAGCCCGGGCGGTGGAACCTCCGGCACTGGGCTCGGCGGCGGAGGCTCCTCCGGTGCGGCGGGCGGACAGGCCGGCGCGGCTGGCAACGGCGGTGCGGCGGGCCACCCGACGACCGACGCCGGCGGCGACGCGACGCGCGCCACGGCGACGCGGCGACCGACGCGAACCCCGACGCCGTCGGATGCCGGTCCCGCCACCTGCACGCAACGCGTGCGTCCTGGGATCGCACCAGTGCGACATCGGCGGCTCCGCGACCTGCGTGACCGCCAGCAACGGCTGCACCGTCTGGGGAACGCCGGCCGCCTGTCACGGCGTGACCACCTGCGTGACCGCGACCGGGCTCTGCACGTGTCCGGCGGCGCCGGGCGGGTGCACCGCCGCCGGCGCATTCTGCGACAACGGCGGGCAACGTCATCACCTGCACGCGCGACGCGCAGGGCTGCTTCGCCGCGTCCGCGCCGCACGCCTGCCCGGCCGACGAGAGCTGCCACGGCACGCTGCCCGACGCCGCCTGCGCCTGCGACAACGACCCGTCGTGCAGCGGGACGAACAGCTACTGCGTGAACGCGTCGACGGTCGCGACCTGCGGCAGCGACACGAATCAGCCGGCCTGCAACGTGGTCGTCGGCACGCACACCTGCGGCGGTTCCAGCGCCTGCGTGGCCGGCGCGTGCGTCTGCCCGGCGACTGGCACCACCGCCGGCACCGGCTGCGCCACCCTGAACGCCACCACCTGCGGCGGCACGGACATCTTGACCTGCGTCGCCGAGACGGGCAGCGGCTGCAACATCTGGCAGGCGTCGACCCATTGCGGCGGGCAGCGGACTGACCTGCGGCACCAAGGCCGGGGGCGGCCCCGCCTGCCAGTGCCCGGAGAACAGCGGCACGGACGTCTACGTCGACCCGGCAGCCGGCAGCGACGTGGCCGCGGGCGTGTTCCCCACCGGCGCGGCCGAGCCCGCCCGCCTGCCGGTTCGGAACGCTCACCTACGGCCTGACGAAGGTCGGGTCGCCCGGGCGGGTCATCGCCATCAGCGCCTCACCGCCGGTGACGTTCGGAGGCGAGACCTTCCCGCTCATGGTCCCAGCGGGCGTGAGCCTCATCGACCGCCGATGGGACCGGCAAACCGTCGCACTTCGTGATCGCCTACGCAGGCGGCGTCGGCAGCGTCGTCACGCTGGGCGACGGCAGCACGCTCCGCGGCTTCTCGATCACCGCCAGCGGCGGCGCGGGCTCGATGGTGAGCTGCACGAAGGGCACCGCCACGCTGGACACCCTCGTCCTGGACGGGGGCGGCTCCGTCGGCGAACGGCCTGGAGGTGGGCACGACCTGCAGCGCCACGCTTGCAGTCGGTCAACGCCCTCGACTTCGCCGGCGCCGCGCTGAGCGTCTCCACGTCGGGCGCCGTGAACATCACGGGCGGCCTGCTCAGCGCGTCGCTGATCGGCCTGCTGGCAGACCAACGGGAACGTGACCGCTAGCGGTCTGGCCGTCCAAAGCAACGGGCAGTACGGCATCCGGCTGTCGCCCAGCGCGAGCGGAACGCCGTCGCTGGCCCTGGCCGGCCAGACGCACGGTCGACAACAACGGAACCATCGGCAGCTTCGCCGGGATCTCGGTCGCCAAGGGGACCCTGTCGGCGACGAACGTCCACGTGGCCGGCAACGGCGGCCCTGGCATCGAGCTCGCCTCCAGCGGGCCGTACACGCTGACCGGCGTGCAGGTGTCGAATAACGCCAAGTCGGGCGTGTCGTTGACCAGCGGCGTTCTGACCGCCAGCGGCCTGAGCGCCACCAGCAACCATGCCGACGGCGTGACCGTTGGGGGCGGCAGCGCGGCCCTGACGAACGCGACACTGTCGTCGAACGCGGGCAGCGGCGTCAGCTGCGGCGCGGCGGTTCCGGTCGACATCAGCGGCGGCACCATCAAGAGCAACACGGGCGCGGGCATCAGCTGCGGCGTCGGCACCCTGACCGTCCACGACGGGACCGAGATCGCCAGCAACGCCACCGGCGTTCAGCTGACCGGCGCGGTCACCACTCTCACCGGCGCGAACGTGCACGACAACACCGGCGCCGGCATCCTGATCAACCAGCCGACCGGCGTCACAGTCCAGATCAGCTCGGCGGCCAGCCCGGTCACGATCGCCAAGAACCAGCTGCAGGGGATCGTCGTCCAGGCTGCCCCGCCGGTCACCGGAAGCGGCGCCAACTCGGTCACGATCGACAGCGCCACCGTCAGCGGCAACGGCAGCTTCGGGATCTACCTGCAAGGGAACAACGGTCCGGTCGCGACGACCATCAAGGGGAACGCGATCATGGGCAATTCGGACACCGGCCTCATGATCGAGCAGGGCGCGGGAAGCACCACGACCGAGGCCATCCAGAACAACGACATCAGCGGCAACAACACCAAGACCAGCCCACGCAACGTCGGTGGCATCTTGTTCAACACCTCGAGCACGCTGACCAGCTTCATCGGAAACAGCGTTCACGCGAACGGCGGCGACGAGGTCGGGTTCAACGCCCTGCCGAGCGGCGGCGGGACCAAGTGGGTGATCACCCCGCCCAGCAATGCCTGCGACACGACCGCGAACTCGATCTACTGCTACGGGGTCGGCAACGTCGGGGTGCACGTCCTGTTTCCGGCGGCCTCCGTCGACGCGCAGCACCAGCACTGGGCCAACAACCCCCCGACCGCGGGCATCGACACCACGGGAACCGTGGTCTCGACCAACCCCTGCTCGGCCGTCACCGCCACCTGCCCGGCCTCGCCGTAACCGCTGGCCGCCCGCCCGCACAGGTCACGATTGACCGGGGCGGGTCCAAGTGGCAGGATTCGCCCTCCTCGGGGGGCCCCCCCGGGCGATTCGTCGTGCTCAAAGCCCTCACCATATTCACCGGCAACGCCAACCGCGAGCTGGCGCAAGCCATCTGCCGGTACGTCGAGACGCCCCTCGGGCGCGCCGAGGTGACCCGCTTCGCGGACGGTGAGGTGTACGTCGAGATCAACGAGAACGTGCGCGGCGTGAACTGCTTCGTGGTCCAGCCGACCTGCGCGCCGGCCAACGACAACTTGATGGAGCTGCTGGTCATGATCGACGCGCTCAAGCGCGCGTCGGCCGGCTCGATCATCGCGGTGATCCCGTACTTCGGCTACGCGCGGCAGGACCGCAAGAGCAAGCCCCGCACCCCCATCTCGGCGCGGCTGGTGGCGGACCTGCTGACGGCGGCCGGCGTCGACCGGGTGCTGTCGATCGACCTGCACGCCGGCCAGATCCAGGGCTTCTTCAACATCCCCGTCGATCATCTGTACGCGATGCCCGTCCTGATGGACGACCTGCGGCTGCGCTTCTCGTCGGAGGCGGTCATCGTCTCGCCGGACGCGGGCGGCGTCGAGCGGGCCCGCGCCTATTCGAAGCGCCTCGGCACCAGCCTGGCGATCATCGACAAGCGGCGCCCGGCGCCGAACGTCAGCGAGGTCGTCAACATCATCGGCGACGTCAAGGGGCGCGACGCGATCATCGTCGACGACATGGTCGACACGGCCGGGACACTGACGGCGGCGGCGCAGGCGGTCAAAGCCCAGGGCGCGCGCGCGGTCTACGCCTGCGCCAGCCACGGCGTGCTGTCGCCGCCGGCCATCGAGCGCATCAACGCCTCGCCGCTCGAAGAGCTCATCATCACCGACACGGTTCCGGTCCGCCCGGACGTGAAGGCTTGCCCGAAGATCAAGGTCCTGCCCGTCGCGCGGCTGCTCGGCGAGGCGGTCAAACGAATCCACCACGGCGACTCGATCAGCTCGCTGTTCATCTGAACGCCCATAGAAAAAGGAACGGAAGTCATGGATTTCGCAAAGGTCAACGTCGAGGTCAGAGCGGGTATCGGCAAGGGCGGCTCGCGCAAGGTGCGCGCGGCCGGCAAGGTCCCGGGCGTCGTCTACGGGCGCAAGCAAGAGCCGGTGGCCGTGACGTTCGACGAAAAAGAGCTGCTGTCGTCGCTGGACAAAGAGCGGCGGCGCAACACCGTCCTCACGCTGACGATCGCGGGCGACGGCGGCAAGTCGGAACAGGTGACGGCCATGGTGCGCGAGGCCCAGGTCAACCCGCTGTCGCGGCGCCTGGTGCACGTCGACTTCCTGCGCGTCGACCTGGATCAAGAGGTGCACGTCACCGTTCCGCTGGTGCTGACCGGCAAGGCCATCGGCACCACGACCGGCGGCAACCTGCACCAGAGCCTTCACGTCATCTCCATCGCCGCCAAGCCGGCCGCCATCCCGACCAAGCTCGAGGCGGACGTCAGCGCGCTGGAGATCGGCGACGCGCTTCACGTCAGCGACCTCAAGCTGGGCGCTGGCGTGCGCGCGCTCTTGGATCCGCGCGACGCCATCGCGTCGGTCGTGGCCCCGAAGGCCGAGAAGGTCGAGGCCGAGGCGGCAGCTCCCGTCGAGGGCGCGGTTCCGGCCGAAGGCGCGGCGGCAGCTCCCGCGGCTGGCGCGGCGGGCAAGGAAGGCGGCAAGGCCGGGGCGGCGCCCGCTGCCAAGGAAGGCGCGCAAAGAGGAGAAGAAGGGGAAGTAACCCGACCGTATCGTACGGCCGGTAGCGGAAGCCGCGCATGCACCTCGTGGTCGGGTTGGGGAACCCCGGTCCGGAGTACCGGGACAACCGGCACAACCTGGGGTTCATGGTGGTCGACGTGCTTGGCGCCCGGGCGCGCGGTTCATCGCCGCGCGCCAAGTTCGGGGCCGAGCTGTCCGAGGTCACGCTGGCCGGCGCGCGCGTCCTTCTTTGCAAGCCCATGGAGTTCATGAACGTCAGCGGACAGGCGGTCGCGCGCGTGGCCGGCTTCTGGAAGATCCCAGTGGCCGACATCGTCGTCGTGCACGACGAGCTGGACCTGCCGTTCGGCCGGCTCAAGCTGGGCGCGGGCGGCGGCCACGGCGGCCACAACGGCGTCCGCTCGATGCTGGCCGATATGGGCGATCCCGGTTTTGCGCGGGTGCGCGTCGGCGTCGGGCGGCCCGCGCCCGGACGCGGCGACCCGGCCGACTACCTACTCACCGATTTTTCGCGCGCGGAAGCCAAAGAATTGCCGGCGCTGATCGACCTCGCCGCCGACGCGGTGGAGGCGATCGTGAAGAGCGGCCTGACCGCCGCCATGAACAAGTTCAACACCAAACCCTCGAACAACAACCCGAAGGACCGGGCGTGATGGTCACGCGCGGTCGCTTCTCCTTGCCCGTGGCAACACGGGCCAATTGAAAACGTCCACAAGGAGACAGACATGAGCACCACAGGAATCGAGCCGGCCTCGCGCGCCGGCGCCGGCGCGGGGAATGCACCCCAGCGCCGAGTCTCGGCCCGCGACATGGCGGGCCGCATGCGCGAGTACGAGACCATCTACATCCTGCGCCCCGACAGCACGACCGACGTCATCGGCCAGGTGAACCAGAAGATCCGCGGCATCATCGAAGCCGGTGGTGGTCGCCTGCTGAAGGTCGACAACTGGGGCAAGCGCAAGCTGGCCTACGAGGTCAAGAAGCAGCTGAAGGGGATCTATCTCTTCTTCTCGTACCTCGGGACTTCGGGGCTGGTCGAAGAGGTCGAGCGCAACCTGCGCCTCACCGACTCGGTCATCCGCTACTACTCGGTCAAGATGGCCGAGAACGTCGACCCGGCGGAGCGCACCACCGAGGTCACCGACGAATCGTTCACCAAGGCGGCGACGCCCGGTCCGGACGAGGAAGCGATCGCGACCGGCCAGGCCGAGGTCCGCTCGCCGTTCGAGGACGAAGAAGGCGCGTTCGACTTCGAAGAGGCCGTCTTCGGCGGCGTCGATGAGCCCGGCCGCGGCCGGGGAGGAGCTGAGTAATGGCCGCCAATGATGCAGTCGAGGGCAAGGGCGACCGCGGTGGTCGCGGGGGCGACGACAAGAAGCGCTCCGTGGGCCGCCGCAAGCCGTGCAAGTTCTGCGCTGATGAAAAAATCAAGATCGACTACAAGGACGCGGGCCTGCTGAAGTACTTCATCACGGATCGCGGCAAGCTGGTTCCGCGGCGCCTGACCGGCAACTGCGCCAAGCACCAGCGGGCCATCGCCGTCTCCGTGAACCGGGCGCGGATGATCGCGCTGATGCCGTTCGCCGTCACAGGAGCCTGAGCCATGCAAATCATCCTGAGAGACGACATGGACAACCTCGGCAAGTCGGGGGAGGTCGTCAACGTGAAGCCGGGCTACGCGCGCAATTACCTGTTGCCGCGCGGCCTGGCCATCAAGGCCACCGCGGGCGACATCAAGCGCGTCGAGCATGAAAAGCGCGTCATCGCCGCCCGCACCGCCAAGCTGGCCAAGGACGCGCAGTCCGAGGCCGACAAGCTGTCGCAGATCTCCGTTTCGATCGCGGTGGCCGTCGGCGAGGACAACCGCCTCTACGGGTCGGTCACCACCCGCGACATCGCCGAGGCGCTGAAGGACCGCGGGCGTCAACATCGACCCCAAGAAGATCCTTCTCGACGAGCCGCTCAAGGCGCTGGGCCTGGCCGAGGTCCCCATCAAGGTGGGCCGCGGCGTCAACGCGACCGTCAAAGTCTGGGTCGTCAAGCAAGAGGCTTAGCCTCTGCTCGTCGTCGACGCACGCTGGTCGACACACCGCGCGGGGATCCTCGTTTGAGGATTCCCGCGTTTTCATTTCGGGCGTAGAGTTTTCGCCTATGCGTCGTCTTGGCTTTTTCGCGGCGGCTTCGATTCTTGGTTTGTTCGCGGGCGCCTGCAGCAGCTCGCTGGGGGGCGGCGGCAGCGGCGGCTCGCAGACCGGCGCCGGCGGGAGCGCGTCAGGCGGCCAAATCGGCACCGGCGGCACGCCTGCGTCGGGCGGCACGCCCGGTACCGGCGGCACGCCCGCCTCGGGCGGTCAGACGGGAACCGGCGGCTCACTGGCTTCCGGCGGCACGAACGGCACGGGCGGCGCGGCCGGCCAAGCAGCGACAGGCGGTGGTGCGGCGTTCTTCAGCGACGACTTCGAGTCGGACACCTCGGGCAAGCAGCCCGCCGGCTGGGACAACCTCATCTCGTACAACCACAACGCCATGAATCCGATGGGTAGTCTGAGCGCGGTCGCGGACGGCACCCACACCCACAACGGCAGCAAATTGGCCGCTCACATCGTCAGCGACGGCAACATGGTGTTCCTGGAGCGGCAGCTGCCAACCGGCACGAAGCACTTCTTCGTGCGTGCGTATTTCTACTTGGCGCACCAGATCGGAATGGGAGCCCAGTCCGACAACCACGAAAGCTTGGTGGGGATCACCGCCGATCCGGCGCACACCCAGCTTCGGTTTGGACAGATGAAGGGTGCGGTGGGGACCAGCCTGGCCTCCGACGACAATCTGTCTCCGCCCCAGGCAAAATGGTACGGACCGCCCGTGATCTCAGGCGGCGCCTGGCACTGCATCGAGGTCGAGTTCGACGGCACGGCCGCTTACAACAGCTTGAACGCCTGGTCCGACGGCACGCTGGTCCACTCAATCACGCAAGGCTCCGACTGGGACCACGGTGCCGAGCCCGCCACCTGGATGAATGGACTTTTCAACATGGTCCAGATTGGCTGGGAGAGCTTCAGCAGCATGGCCAACGAAGTCTGGATCGACGATCTGGTGATGAGCACCACGCGCGTCGGCTGTAACTAAGTCGTTCCGAAGAGCGGTTCCTGGCAAGGCGCGCGATAGGGTACACTCGCCGACCCCATGCTGGAGGTGGTGAGCTCGAATCCGGGAGCGGCGGCGCGGACGCCACCGCACAACCTCGAAGCAGAGAAGTCGACCCTGGGGTCGGTGTTCATCAAGCCGACGTCGTTCGACGAGGTCGGGACCAACCTGCAGGTCGACGACTTCTTCCTGCCGATTCACCGCGAGATCTTCGAGGCGATGCTGGCCATCGACAAGCGCCGGCAGGCCATCGACGTGATCGCGGTCGCGGACGAGCTGCGCACGCGCGGCCTCCTGGGACGGCTGGACGGCGGCGAGGCGTACCTGCTGGCGCTCGCCAACTCGGTGCCGACGGCCGAAAACGTGCTGCACTACGCGCGCATCGTCCGCGAAAAGTCGACGCTGCGCCGGCTCATCGCGGCCTGCGCGGAGGTGCAGTCGACTGCCTACGGCGACTTCGGCGAGTTCGAGACCTTCCTCGACGACGCCGAGACGAAGATCTTCAAGGTCGCGCAGCAGAACCGGCGCGAGACGTATTCCGCCACCGGCGACCTCATGGAAGAGGTTCTGCACAACCTCGAGGTGCGGACGTCCGAAAGAAAGGCTGTGACGGGCGTTCCCACCGGCTTTTCCAAGCTCGACGAGATCACGGCTGGGCTGCAGCGCGAGAACTTGATCATCGTGGCGGCCCGCCCCGGCGGCGGCAAGACGTCGTGGGCGGTGAACGTCGCGATGCACGCCGCCCTGCACCACCAGATCCCGGTCCTGCTGTTCTCGCTGGAGATGTCGAAGTACGAGCTGATGGAGCGCATGCTGGCCGGCGAGGCGCGCATCGACTCGTCGCGCATCCGGCGCGGGTTCCTCGAATACGCCGACTGGAAGAACAAGATTCACCCGGCGTCGGGACGGCTGGCGGCCGCCCCCATCCTCATCGACGACTCCTCGGCGATCTCGATCATGGAGATCCGCGCCAAGGCCCGGCGCTTCCGCGGCGATCCCCGCTATTTTCCGATCCAGGTGATCCCCGATGACGGGCGGCCGCCGCCTCCGCCGCTGGGGCTGATCGTCGTCGACTACCTGCAGCTGGCCCGCGGCAGCGGCGGCCGGCGCGACGAGAACCGCCAGCAGGAGATCGCCGAAATCTCGCGCGGTCTCAAGGCGCTGGCCAAGGACCTGAAGGTGCCGATCATCGCCATCTCGCAGCTGAACCGCGAGGTCGAAAAGCGCGAGGGAAAGCCCCGCCTGTCGGACCTGCGCGAGTCGGGCGCCATCGAGCAGGACGCCGACATGATCCTCTTCATCCACCGCGACGACATGGCGAACGGCGACACGCCCGACGGCGGCGCGCCGACCGCCACGGCGGAGATCATCATCGGCAAGCACCGCAACGGCGGCACCGGCGCCGTGAAGATGACCTTCATCAAGGAATACACCCGCTTCGAGAACTACGCCGACGACCCCGAGCCCGGCACCTGGGGCGAGTAGCGCCTGCGGCTACACCCGTTCGGCGCCGTCGAGCCGAGCCAGCTCGCGATCGAAGGTCCCGAGCGGCAGGTGCCCGGCTTTGCGCGCGATCTCCAGGATCAGGCAGTCGACGAAACCGAGCTTGGGGCGGGCACGGAAGGCGGCCAGCGCTGCGGAGACGGTTTCGGGATTCTCGAGCACCAGGTCTTGGTGGCTGAGGAGCATCTCGACGATTTGACCGACGGCCTCCGCGTCGAGACGAAGGGCCCTCGACAGCACCCAAGCCGTCTCTGCCAGGACGACATGCGAAACCCAGGCCCCTCCCGAGACGAATGACTGGGCTTGCGCGACCTGCTGCGGATCGTCACGAACCAGCAGCCGAACCAACAGGTTCGGGTCAGCGGCGCGCATGTTTGTGCCGCATGTACTCGCCGATCGCCTCATCCATCTGCTTGACGGAGATCGGCCGCGGTGCCCCGTTCGGAAAGACGGCCCGGTGGATGTCCTCGGACGTGTACTTGCCGACGCGCCGAACGAACACGCGGTCACCGTCGGCGTCCCACTCGACGACGGACCCGGCCGTCAGACCCAGCCGGCGACGCACCTCCGCCGGGATGGAAACCTGTCCCTGGGCGGTCAGGCGTGTTCGGGCGATGGCCACGACATCCATATTACCATGGTAATGGAGCAGGGTGCTGGTGCAAGCTCATAGGGTGAGCTCTTTTCGGCGGGCAGTGATTCTGGTTGCCGACGGGGTTGGATGCGGCGGCGCCCCGGACGCCGCGGACTACGGAGATGCAGGGGCCGACACGCTGGGCAACATCGCGCGCGCCACGGGCGGGCTGCGGCTGCCCAACTTCGAAGCGCTGGGGCTCGGGCACCTGACGGCGATCGCCGGCGTGCCCGCGGCGGCAGCGCCGCATGGCGCCTGGGGGGCGATGCGCGAGGCCTCGGCCGGCAAGGACACCATCACCGGCCATTGGGAGATGGCGGGCCTCGTCACCGAAACGGCCATGGCGACGTTCCCGAACGGCTTTCCCCCGGCGATCATGACCGCGCTGGCGGCTGCGGCCGGACGCGGCCTGCTGGGGAACAAGACCGCTTCGGGCACGGCGATCATCGACGAGCTGGGCGCCCAGCACATGCGGACGGGCGACCTCATCGTCTACACGTCCGCCGACTCGGTGCTGCAGATCGCCGCCCACGAAGAAGTGGTCCCGCTGGCCGAGCTTTATCGCATCTGCGAGGCGGCGCGTCTCATCGCCGACCAGCACCACATCGGCCGCGTCATCGCCCGCCCCTTCGTGGGGCAGCCGGGCGCGTTCCGGCGCACCTACAACCGGCGGGACTTCGCGCTGGTGCCGCCCGGACCGACCCTGCTGGACGACGTGCGCGCGGCGGGCCTGGACGTGGTCGGCGTCGGCAAAATCTCCGACATCTTCGCGGCCCGGGGCCTCTCGCGGTCGCTGCACAGCGAAGGAAACACCGACGGGCTGCGGCTGACGCTCGAGGCCCTCGGCACCCTCGAGCGGGGCCTGCTGTTCGTGAACCTGGTCGACTTCGACATGCTCTACGGGCATCGCAACGACGTGGCCGGCTTCGCGCGGGCCCTGGGCGAGCTGGACGCCTGGCTGCCCGCCTTCCAGGCGGCGTTGCGGCCGGACGACGTCGCGTTCCTCACCGCCGACCACGGCAACGATCCCGACGACACCGGGCACCGACCACACGCGCGAGCGGGTGCCGTTGCTGGCGTTCGGGCCGGCCGTGCGCCCCGCCGCGCTCGGGACGCGCGCCTCGTTCTGCGACCTGGGCCAGACCATCGCGGCGGCGTTGGGCGCGCCAGCGCTGGCCCGCGGCACCAGCTTCCTGGCGCGATCGCCTCGTGAAGAAGCCACCCTTGATGACGCCCGCGCTGATCGCGAAGAAGCGCGACGGCGCCGCGCTGTCCGACGGCGAAATCCAGGCGCTCATCGACGGCGCGGTGGCCGGAACGATCCCCGATTACCAGCTGTCGGCCTTGCTGATGGCAATCGTGTGGCGAGGGCTCGACACGCGCGAGCTGACCACCTGGACGCGCGCCATGATCGACTCGGGCGAGCGGCTACGCTGGAACCGTCTGCCCGGCCCGGTCATCGACAAGCACTCGACCGGAGGGGTCGGCGACAAGGTGTCGCTGTGCCTGGCCCCCCTGTGCGCGGCGGCCGGGCTCTACGTGCCCATGATGGCCGGACGGGCGCTGGGGCACACGGGCGGGACGCTCGACAAGCTCGAGACCATCCCGGGCTTCCGCACCGCGCTCGACCCGCGCACGTTCGGCCGGGTCCTGGAACGGGCCGGGTTCGTGCTGGCCGGGCAAAGCGCGCGCCTGGTGCCCGCGGATCGTTTGCTGTACGCGCTGCGCGACGCGACCGCCACGGTCGAGTCGATTCCGCTCATCGCGTCGTCGATCCTGTCGAAGAAGGTCGCCGAGGGAGCCGCCGGGCTGGTCATGGACGTGAAGGTCGGCAGCGGCGCCTTCCTGCCGTCGCTGGACCAGACGCGCGCACTGGCGCGCACGCTGATCGCGCTCGGACGCGCGCTGGGGTTGCCGGTCCGGGCCGTGCTCTCGCAAATGGACCAGCCGCTCGGAGAGGCGATCGGAAACGCCGTCGAGGTGCGAGAAGCGGTCGAGGTCCTCAAAGGCGGTGGACCTGCCGACGTCGTCGAGTTGACGCTGCGCCTGGGGGCCGAAATGCTGGTGCTGGGAGGCGTCGCCCGCGACCTGCGCGACGGGGCCGCCCGCATCGCGCGCGCCCGGACCAGCGGCGCCGGCTTCGAGCGGTTCGTGCTGGGGGTGCGCCTGCAGGGGGGCGACCCGCGCGTGCTGGAACATCCCGACCGACTGCCGGCGGCTCGGCACAGCCGCGTGGTTCGCGCGCCGCGCGGCGGCTTCGTGGCGCGGGTCGACGCCGGCCTGCTGGGCCGCGCCGCCACCCTTCTGGGTGCCGGCCGCACGCGCAAGGAGGATCGGATCGCGCCGGGCGCCGCCATCCTGCTGCGGGCCAAGGTCGGTGCGCGGGTCGAGGCGGGCGCGCCGCTCTGCACGATCCACTTCGACGATCCGGCGCGCGCCCGGGCGGCCGCCCCCAGATCGCCGCCGCCTTCCGGGTCGGGGCACGCGCGCCAGCCGCTCGCCGCTGGTGGTCCAGACGATCCGCTGACCTCGCAGACGCTCCGCTGACCCTGCAGACACTGCGCTGACCCTGGAGCCTCCGCGGCGACTGCGGTAGCTTCATTTCATGGCGGTTCACGGGGAACGGAAAACGGGGTTTGACGATCGCGGGCAGGGGCCCGTGCTGGTCCTCTTGCACCCGTTTCCGTTCTCGCGCGGGATCTGGTCGGGCGTCGGGGAGGCGCTGGCCACCCACCACCGCGTGATCGCCGTCGACGCGCCTGGCTTCGGTGAGTCGCCGCTTCCGCCGGGCGGCGCCAGCATCGCCGCGCAGGCCGACGACGTCGCGGCGCTGCTGGACGGCCTGGGGATCGCGCGCGCCGCGGTTCTGGGCATGTCGATGGGCGGGCTATACGGCGCTGGCCTTCGCCGTCCAGCACCCGGAGCGCACGGCGGCGCTGGTCCTCTGCGACACGCGCGCCGACGCCGATCCGCCGGCCATGCGCGCCGCGCGCGACGGGGCCATCGCGCGCATCCGCGATCTGGGCGTCGACGCTTACTTGCCGGGCAGCATCCCGCGGCTCCTCAGCCCCGACGCGCCGCCGGCGCTGTGGGCGCACCTGCTTGCGCGCGCCGAGGCGCGGGCGTCCAGCTTGATCGCCGGCATCGAAGCGCTGCGCGACCGGCCCGATCGCAGCGGCCAGCTGGCCGCCCTTCGCTGCCCGACGCTGGTGGTGCGCGGCGCGGGCGATCAGGTGACCCCTGCCGAAGCCATGCAGGCGCTGGCCGACGGGATCGCCGGCGCGCGGTTCGTCACGCTGCCCGGCGCCGGCCACCTGTCGCACGTCGAAGCGCCGGGCCCGTTCCTGGAGGCCGTCGGCGCCGTTCGTCACCCAGCGCCATGCAGGGAGAGCCGCTCGTGAAGCTGGCCGCGTCGATGTTCGATCGGGTGCAGGCCGCGGCGCGCGCGGCCGCCGAGCAGCTGGACCTGGAGTCGCCCGAGGTCGCCGTCGTCCTCGGGTCGGGACTGGGCGGCGTCGCGGACCGGCTCACACAATCGCGCCGCGTGCCGTACGCGTCGCTGCCGGGCTTTCCCGAGACGACCGTGGCCGGGCACCCGGGGCGTCTCGTCGCCGGGCAGACTGAGCGGGCGCACCGTCGTGCTGCTGTGCGGCCGCGTGCACGGTTACGAGGGATACCCCGCCTCCGAGGTGGGTTCGGGGTCCGGGTGGTCGCCGCGCGTGGGTGTCCGCACGCTGATCGTCACCAACGCGGCGGGCGGCGTGGATCCCGCGATGCAGCCCGGCGAGATTGTCGCCATCTCCGATCACATCAACCTGACCGGCACGTCGCCGCTGACCGGCCCCAACGACGAGCGGCTGGGGCCGCGCTTCGTCGACATGACCGACGCCTACGACAGCCGGCTGCGCGCGCTGGCGCTGGCCGCCGCGCCTGCGATCCTGGGTCGCCCGCTGCGCGAGGCAATCTACGCGGGCATGGCCGGCCCGGCCTACGAGACGCCCGCCGAGGTCCGGCTGTTGCGGACGCTGGGCGCCGGCCTGGTCGGCATGTCGACCGTTCACGAGGTCATCACGGCCCGTCACGCCGGCCTGTCAGTGCTGGGTCTGTCGCTGGTCGCCAACCCGGCCGCCGGCGTGAGCCCCGGCCCGCTGCGCCACGAGGACGTCACGCGCGCGGCTGCGGCCGGCGCCGACGCGCTGGGGCGCATGGTCGCCGCCGTCGTCGCGGGATTGCCGCCCGCGTGAGGCGACACACCTCGCCCGAAGCGCTGGTCGCCGCCGCGCGCGCGGTGCGCCAGTCGGCCCACGCGCCATATTCGAAGTTCCGGGTGGGCGCGGCGGTCGCCGACGAGGCCGGGCGCATCCACGTCGGCTGCAACGTCGAGAACGCGTCGTACGGCCTCACCGTCTGCGCCGAACGCAACGCCGTCGCCGCCGCCGTCGCGGCCGGCGCTCGGCGGATCGTCGCCGTCGCGGTGGCCAGCGGATCGCGCCCGCCTGCCTCTCCTTGCGGCGCCTGCCGCCAGGTGCTGGCCGAGTTCGCGTCGCCGGACGCGCCGGTCTTCATCGCCGGGGCGGCCGGCGACCCGGTGGAAACGACCGTGGGCGGCTTGCTGCCGCTGACCTTCACCTTCTCGGCGCCGCCTACTTCGCGACGACGACGCTGACGTCTCCGTCGCGGCGGAGCACGGTCAGGCCCACGTCGTGCGGGTGGCTCTCGATCAGCAGGTCGACGCGTCCGCTGCCGATGGCCAGCCCGTTGATCCGCAGCTCGCCGATGGCGGGCGGCAGCACCGGGTGGTCGAACACGATCTCGCCGCGCGCCCCGTCGATGGAGATCCCCAGCGCCGCGCCCAGCAGCAGGAAGACGGTCGCCGATGCCCAGGCCTGCGGCGCGCAGGCGACCGGGTAAAGGGTGGGCCCCTCGCCGGGCCGCCGCGCGAACCCACAGAACAGCTCGGGCAAGCGGTGCAGGTCCACCGTCGCGCTGGCGGCCAGCATGGCCTCGAAGAGCCGCAACCCGAGATCGCCGAACCCGTAGCGCGCGAACCCAGCCGCGATGAGCGCGTTGTCGTGCGGCCAGATCGAACCGTTGTGGTACGACATCGGGTTGTAGCGCGCCCCCGAGGCGGCGATCGTGCGGATCCCCCAGCCCGAGAAGCTCTCGTCGCGCATCAACGTGTCGGCGACCTGGCGCGCCTGCGCGGGCTCGGCAATCCCGGTCCAAAGCGCGTGCCCCGCGTTCGAGCTCCGGACGCGGCAGGGGCGCTTCTGCCCATCCAGCGCCAGCACGTACGTGCCGAGCTCGGCGTCCCAGAATTTCTGGGCGAAGCGGGCGCGCAACACCTGCGCCTTGCCCAGGTAGGTCTCGGCCTGGCTGGGCCGCCCCAGCGCGGTGGCGATCTCTGCCGCCGCCCGGAACGCCGCGTAGACGTAGCCCTGCACCTCGCAGAGGGCGATCGGCCCCTCGGCCAAGGAACCGTCGGCGTGGAAGATCGAATCGTGCGAGTCCTTCCACCCCTGCTGGACCAGCCCCGTCGGCGTCTGGCGCGCGTACTCGACGAAGCCGTCGCCGTCGGCGTCGCCATCCCGCTGGATCCAGGCCAGCGCGCGATCGACGTGCGGCGCCAGCGTCCGGATGAACTCCAGGTCACCGGTCCGCCGCAGATAGGCCGCCGCCAGCATCACGTAAAGCGGCGTCGCGTCGACGCTGCCGTAGTACCGCCCGAACGGCACCTCGCCCAGCGCCGCCATCTCGCCACCGCGCGCCTCGTGCAGGATCTTGCCGGGCTGCGCGTCACGCTCGGGCGCCGCCTCGTCGGCCTGGGTGGCCGCCAGGTACGCCAGCACCCCGCGCGCCAGCGACGGCTCGAACCACAGCGCCTCCAGGGCGGTGATGATGCCGTCCCGTCCGAACGGCGTGCTGAACCAGGGAACGCCCGCGTACGGGTAGGCGCCGTGCGGCGTCTCGGTCACCATCATCTGCAAGTCGGAGATCGAACGGGCGATCCACTCGTCCAGCTCGTCGCTGCTGGCCTGGACGCGGCAACCCGAGAAGGGCGCCGCCGACAGCGCGCCGGTCAGAGCAGCGAACGCCTGGTCGACCGGCAGCGGCTGCGCGGTCTTCTCGCCGCGATCACACGCCACCGTCAGGACCAGCGTGATCGACTGCTGCGGCCGCAGCTCGATGTGATGGCGGGCCCGGCGGGCCGTGAGCTCCGCAGGGGGCGGATCGAACGTGAGGCGGGCGCGGCGCGTGACGCCGTCCAGCCCCTCGTACCCGAAGGTCACGCCGGTCGCCTCGGGTTCGCCGCCAGTGCGGCGCCCGCGGCGCGGCCGCTTCGACCCGCGGACCTCGAAGATGTCAGCGAAGTCGGCGTCGAAGTCGAGCGTCACGTCCACCGCGATCGGATCGCGCCCGAAGCTGGCGATGCGCAGGCGCTCGTAACAAACGTTCTTCCAGATGAACTTGCTGCGAAAGACGTGCAGCTCGCCCCGGGCCAGCACCAGCGCACCGGAGCGATCCTTGAGGTCGGGGTTCGAAAGATCGACCGCCAGCAGATCGTTCTCCTTGCGCACGGTCGAGCTCAGCAGCAGAGGCCGGCGGCCGCCCAGGCGCAGCTCCAACCGCGACAGGAAGCGCGTGCCGTCGTCGTAAAGCCCCTGCTCGCCCAGCCCGACCGGCTGCACGTCGCCGAACCAATCGAAGACCCCGAACGTGTCGCCGTGCTTGAGCACGCGCGTGCGGTCGTCGGTTCGGGACGACGTCGCCTGGATATAGAAGGTGTCGTGGTGCTCGAGCAGCTCGTCCTCGTCATGACGCGGGGGACTGGGCGTCGTGACCAGATCGACGGGCGGCGATGCGGGCGCCCCGTTCGAACCGCCCGCCTTGGTGGTGGTGCCCGCTTCGCTCACGTGGTCTCCGCGCCGACGGCCAGCCGCGCGGGCGGCCAGCGGCTCTGCCTTTCGGCCTCACAAAGGCCCTCGAACACGGCCAGGTAATCGCGGGCCATTCGTTCGGCCAGAAAACGCGCGTCGAAGGAGGCGCGGCATGCGGCGCGCGGGATCTCGATCGCCCGCCGCGTCGCCGCGACGGCTTCCTCGACGGAGTCGACCACGAACCCGGACACCCCGTTCTCGATGATCTCCGCGACCGAGCCCCGGCGGAACCCAATGACCGGCGTCCCGCAGGCCATTGCCTCGATCATCACCAGCCCGAACGGCTCGGGCCAATCGACCGGAAACAACAGCGCCGCCGCGTTGCCCAGGAATTCTTGCTTCTCCGCTTCGGCGATCTCTCCGATGAATTCGACGCGCGGGTCCGCGAAGAGCGGCTTGATCTGCTGTTCGAAGTAGGGCTCGTCGAACTTGGCCACCTTGGCGGCAATCTTCAGCGGCATGTCGAGCCGCTGGGCGATCTCGATGGCGCGGTCGACCCGCTTTTCCGGTGAGATTCGCCCCAGGAAGGCCAGGTAGCGGCCGGGCCCAGGTTGCAGGTTGTACAGCTCCGGAGGCAGACCGTGGTAGACGGTCCCGGCCCAGTTCGCGAACGACAGCGGCTCCCGCTGGGCGTTCGAGATCGAGACTTGCGGCTCGTCTGGGAACAGCCGGAACAAAGGTTCCAGCTCGGGGATGTCCAGCCGGCCGTGTTGAGTCGTCACGTGCGGCACGTTCGACCGCGAGGCCAGCGGGAACCCGAAGTAGTCGACGTGGAAATGGATCACGTCGAATTCATCCGCCCGCCGCATGACCTCTTCGATGAGGCGCACGTGGGGCGCGATCTGCTCGCCGCAGCTCGCGTCCAGCCGAAGCGCCTTGGGAGCACCCGGGATCAGCCGCGCCCGCGTGCGCGAATCGCCGCTCGCGAACAAGGTGACTTCGTGGCCGAGGTCCAGCAATGCCTCGGTCAAGAAGTAGACCACCCGCTCGGTCCCGCCGTACAGCTTGGGCGGCACACTCTCGTAAAGTGGTGAAACCTGCGCGATCCGCATTTCCCCGCCTCCCGGCTCGGGAAACAACGTAATCACGGGCGGGCGCGGTGGCGGCCGGCCACGGCTGGCTACGGGGCGGGCGGCGCGGCGCCTTCCTTCTTCTCCTTCTCCTTGGGCAACGGCTGGCCCAGCATCCGGGCAGCCTCTTCGCGCGCCGTCTTGGCGACATCGTTGCGGGCCTCCATGTAGTCGCCGAACGCGACCAGGAAGTCCTCCAGGTCCTGCACCTTCTTGCCCTTGCGCGACCGCTTGCCGCAGTACTCCCAGGCCCCAAGCAACCGGCTGTTGTTGTCCTCCTCGACGAACTTCTTGGAGATCACCTTGAAGTTCTTGTCGGCCGCCGGCTTGGCGTTCTTGTCCACGTTCGTCACCAGCGGCCCGCATTCGGTCCGCACCTTGGTCATGAACGGGACTGGGTCCTTCTTGCAGGTGTCCGCCAGATCCTGCAACAGGCTCTGCAGGTCCTTCTTCTTGTCGAGATCGGGCACCGCACAGGACAGGAACTTCGCGAACGCGACCGACTCCGGTGTCGGATCGGCCGTGAACGCGCCGCCGATCTCTTGAATGGCCCCGTCGACGTCCTTGACCGCTCCGCGCGTCTTCAGCTTGGTGGCGTAGCTGTCGAGCCCACTTTGCATCTTGGGGAACGTCTGGATGTACTTGTCCAGCGGCGGGCGCAACACGTCGGGCATGTCGGGGATGCTGGCCATCGCCGACTTCGCCCCTTCCAGCTTGGGGATGCACTCTTCCAGCACGTGGTCGGAATAGGTCTTCTGCTGGGTGAAGAACGCGCTTTCGATGCGCTGCTGGACCTGATCGGCGTTGTTGAAGCTGCCGATGTCGACCTCGCCCGACATCACGCAGTTCCAGAACGAACCCATCTCGGTCTTCTCGCGCTCGGCGAATCGGCCGCCCGCGTCGACGACCGCCTGGGCGGCGGCGTTCTTCCGGCGTTGCTGGAACATCCAGAAGCCGCCCCCGCCCAACACCGCGATGGCCACGAACGTGTAGATCGTTCGCTTCCGCTTGTCCGCCGCGGCCCGCTCGGCCATCAGGCGCTGGTACTCGTCCATTCCCGGAGGGGGTGCTCCGAACGACATGCTCGCTCCTCTCGTCGCTGGCGCACACTTGCGCCGGGCTCCGGAGAAGACCGCATCTCAAATCGAAATGCAACTAGGCTCGGCGCGCGACCCGCCCGCCCCGCTCCCCCGTCCTCGTCGGAGGACCTACTTCTTGGCGGTTTGGCGGGAAAAGACGGACCAGGAGTGCAAATAATCGAGGGCCATCTGGAGCTGGTAGTCGTCCAGACGCTGAGACGCGACGGGCTTTTCGCCCTGCTCGTTCTTCAGCCGCTTGTGCAGGTCGCGCTCGCGCGGGAGGTCTGCTTCGTCCGAGTCGGCGGGCGGCGCCGTGGCGTCGACGACGACGTCCGGGGTGATTCCTTGCCCCTGGATCGAACGGCCGTTGGGCGTGTAGTACCGGGCCACGGTCAACTTCAGGCCGCAGGGTTTGGAGCCGCAGCCGTCGATGTCGATCACGGTCTGGACCGACCCTTTGCCGAACGTCTGCGTCCCCAGGATCACCGACCGCCCGTGATCCTGCAGCGCCCCGGCCACGATTTCGGCGGCCGACGCGGTCGCGCCATCGACCAGCGTGATGAGCGGGAACCCTTCCCAGGTCCCGCGACTGTGCGCGCGCGCCTCGTCCATCACCTGGCCCCCTTTGCCGATGGTCTTGACGATGAGGCCATCCGAAATGAAGCGATCCGCCACGCGGATCCCCTGGTCCAGCAGGCCCCCCGGGTTGCGCCGCAGGTCCAGGATCATCCCTTTGAGCCCCTTGGATTTCGCCGAAAGTTGCTCCAGCAGCTCGGCCAGCGAGCCGTCCGTATTCGTCGAGAACACGCGGATCTTCACGTAGGCGATCGCGGGCTCGATGAGGCGCCCCTCGACCGCCTTCACCTCGTAGCGGGCGCGTTTGATCCGAAAGGTCAGGTCGCGGCCGTGCCGATCGATGACCAGCTGCACTTCGCTGTTCGCCGGCCCCTGCATGCGGGCGATGGCGTCGTCGAACTCGAGGGTCGAGATCTCGGCGCCGTCGACGCGCTTGATGACGTCGCCGGGCTCGATGCCTGCCTTGGCGGCCGGCGACCCTTCGATGGGTGAAACGATGACGAACTTGTTCTTGCGCTTTTCGACGTCGATCCCGATCCCCTCGATCTCTTCGTTTCCTTCGGTCTCTTTCTTCAGCTTCCCGTACTCGTCTGGGTCCATGAAGCGCGAGTGCGGATCCAGCACGTCCGTCAGGCCACGAGCGGCGCCGTACATGAGGTCTGTCTCGGCGATGTCCTCGACGTAATGACCCTCGATGTAGCTGAGCACCTTCGTGAAGACGCCCAGCTTCTGGTACGGGTTGAACCGTCCGGCGTGCAGCGGGGGGGCGAACACCAGACCGGCGGAGAAAGCCGCCGCCCCGAGGAGCGCGATGGAACCGGCGCGGCGGAGACGTGGAAAGCGCGAAAGCATCGACGCGAGTTTATCCGACCCGCGGCGCGGTTCCGGCGGCCTTGCGCGGCATCCAATCAAACGTTGTTCCCAACCGAAATCGTATATGGTCACATGATGTCACGTGATGCATCGCTTGCTCTTTCCACCCCCCGGTGGATAATCAAAGCGTTGTTCTACCGTGGCCCAAGCCTTGGACAATTCGTCCGGGCTCCACAGGTTATCCACGGCGAACCCACAACATGTTGTGTGTGTCAGACACACGAACACAGCATATTGTGTTTTTTGGCGCGTTAGCCTACAACGGGCTGGGCGCGATTTTCGGCGCCACGTTTTCACAGGGGAGGCATTCATGCTCGACAAGCACGACGTCCGAAGGAGCCGCACCGGTCGGATTCCATCCACGATTTCGCCCGCCAAGGGGCCGTCCACGGCCGGAAAATCCGTTCGCACGTCGCGCGGCGTAAAGCTGCGCCGCTACTTCACCGCCTCGGGAGCCCTGCCCCACCAGGCCAATGACGACGGGTTTGCGGGCATCGAATGGGAGCTGCGCACCGCGGCCATCACCGGCGAAAACGGCAAAATCGTCTTCGAGCAGCGCGACGTCGAGGTCCCCAAGACCTGGAGCCAGACGGCCACCAACGTCGTCGTCCAGAAGTACTTCCGCGGCGTGCTCGGCACCCCTGAGCGCGAGCGCTCGGTGCGGCAGCTGATCTCGCGCGTCGCCGACACGATCACCGCCTGGGGCCAGAAGGACGGTTACTTCGCCGACCAGGAATCGGCACAGATTTTCAACGCCGAGCTGAAGCACCTTCTGGTCACCCAGAAGATGGCCTTCAACTCCCCTGTCTGGTTCAACGTCGGCATCGAGGCCGAGCCGCAGTGCTCGGCTTGCTTCATCAACAGCGTCGACGACACGATGGAGTCGATCCTGGGCCTGGCCAAGACCGAGGGCATGTTGTTCAAGTACGGCTCGGGAACCGGAACGAACCTGTCGCCCATCCGGTCCTCGAAAGAGCTGCTGAACGGCGGCGGCACCGCGTCCGGCCCCGTGAGCTTCATGCGCGGCTTCGATGCCTTCGCCGGCGTCATCAAGTCGGGCGGCAAGACGCGGCGCGCAGCCAAGATGGTCATCCTCGACGTCGATCACCCCGACGTCGACGAGTTCATCTGGTGCAAGGCCAAAGAAGAGAAGAAGGCCTGGAAGCTGATCGACGCCGGCTACGACGGCTCGTTCGACGGCGAGGCGTACAAGTCCGTCTTCTTCCAGAACTCGAACAATTCGGTCCGCGTGACCGACGACTTCATGGAGGCGGTACAGAAGGACCGTGACTGGACGACCCGCGCGGTGCGTGACGGCGCGCCCGTCGAGACGGTGCCCGCTCGGAAGATCTGGCGCGACATCGCCGAGGCGGCCTGGCAGTGCGGTGACCCCGGGCTGCAGTACGACACCACCATCAACGCGTGGCACACGTCGGCGGGGACGGCGCGCATCAACGCGTCGAACCCGTGCAGCGAGTACATGTACCTGGACGATTCGGCCTGCAACCTGGCCTCGCTGAACCTGCGCAAGTTCGTCCTGCCCGAGGTCGACGGTCGGGTTGGTGAGATGGACGTCGAGTCCTTCCGCCGCGCCGTCGAGATCACGATCCTGGCGCAGGAGATCATCGTCGGAAACGCCAAGTACCCGACCAAGCGAATCGAGGAGAACTCGCACCGGTTCCGGCCGCTGGGGCTGGGCTACGCGAACCTCGGCGCGCTGCTGATGTCACGCGGCTTGCCCTACGACAGCGACGGGGCGCGCGCCTACGCAGGCGCCATCACGGCGCTGATGACCGGCTGGGCCTACCGAACCAGCGCCGTCATCGCGCGCGACGTGACCGGGCCGTTCGACGGGTACGCTGAAAACGAAGAGTCGTTCATCGGCGTCATGAAGAAGCATCGCCGCGCGGTCGACAAGATCGACTCGACGTACGTGCCGTCCGATCTGCTGTCGGCGGCCCGTGATTCGTGGGACCAGACGCTGGAGATCGGAAAGGAACACGGCTACCGCAACGGCCAGGCGACCGTGCTGGCGCCGACCGGGACGATCGGCTTCATGATGGACTGCGACACCACCGGCATCGAGCCGGACATCGCACTCATCAAGTACAAGCGGCTGGTCGGCGGCGGCATGATCAAGATCGTGAACAACACGATCACCGAGGCCCTCAGCAAGCTGGGCTACGACGAGGTGCAGACCAAGGCCATCGTCGACTACATCGACACCGAGGAGACCATCGAAGGCGCGCCTGGGCTCAAGCCGGAGCACCTGCCGGTGTTCGACTGCGCGTTCCGCGCCGCGAATGGCACCCGGTCGATTCACTACCTGGGGCACATCCGCATGATGGCGGCGGCGCAGCCGTTCATCTCGGGCGCGATCTCGAAGACGGTCAACCTGCCGCCCGACGCCACCGTCGAGGACGTGCAGGAGGCGTATCTCGAGTCGTGGAAGCAGGGGCTGAAAGCCGTCGCGATTTACCGCGATGGCTGCAAGCGAACCCAGCCGCTGTCGACCAGCAAGACCGACCCGGGCCTGGCCAAGGGCGCCGTGGCGGCCGAGCCGATCAAGAACGGACCGCCCGCGGCGGTGCGGCGGAAGCTGCCCGACGAGCGGCAGTCGATCACGCACAAGTTCTCGGTGGCGGGGCACGAGGGGTACATCCACGTGGGCCTCTATCAGACGGGGCAGCCGGGTGAGATCTTCGTGAAGATGGCCAAGGAGGGCTCGACGATCTCGGGGCTGATGGATAGCTTCGCGACGGCGATCTCGCTGGCCCTGCAGCACGGCGTCCCGCTGCGACTGCTGTGCGACAAGTTCTCGCGGACCCGGTTCGAGCCTTACGGCTTCACCGAGAACCCGGAGATCCCGCGCGCCAGCTCGATCATGGACTACCTGTTCCGCTGGCTGGGGTCCAAGTTCATTCACGAGACGCCCGTCGCCGAGGTGGCATCGGCTTCGACCGACGCGCAGATCGAGCGCGTGGGCGAGGTCGTGGCGGCTGCGCAGAAGGTCGAGGTCATCGACGTCAGCATGAAGGTGACCAACGGCAACAACGGGCACAACGGCAACGGCCACACGGCCTCGGTGAACGGCAACTACAGCTTCATCGCCCGAACCGACGCGCCGACCTGCCCGGAGTGCGGATCGATCATGATCCCCAACGGCAGCTGCCACAAGTGCGTGAACTGCGGCACGACCAGCGGCTGCTCGTAACCGCGCTGAGCGTCTGAAACGCGGCCGGTGGATCCAGCGATCCACCGGCCGTTCTTGTTTTGAACGCGGCCTACTTGGCGGTGGTCGTGACGTTTGCGACCGGGAACTGAATGCTTCCGCTGCCGCCGCCGGCCTCGACGTTGATGTGAACCGAGGAGAGGGTGCCGAGCTTCCAGCCCTGCTTAGCCCAGGCGGCGAAGTGCTCGCTGACCGTGACGGTTCCGCAGGTGCGGGCCGTCTTGCGGGTGCTGATCATCTGGGTCCAGCTGCCGACGTGGCCGGCTTCGCACGCGTTGGCGCCACCGGTTCCGGTCGTCGCCAACGTGGTCAAGGTGTACGTCGCGCCGTCGATCACGGCCGTCACGCCGCCGCTGGAGGACAGGCCTTTGAACGAGTCCTCGTTGATGTACCACTCGACGCACGGGCTGTGCGTCCAGCCGTACATCCCGATCATCGAATACCCGCCGGCAGTTCCTGCCTTCTTTTCCGAGAATTGCGCCTGAATCGTCCCGTAAGCCGTGTAGGGCTTGCTGGAGTCGAAGTCCAGGCCGAGGTGGGCCAGGAAGTCCATGCTGTTGTTCCAGGACGCGGAGAAGGCATGGGCGTTCGGGAAGACGGTGATGCTTCCGCCGCTTCCGTTCGTCCAGATTCCGTAGTTCAAGCCGTTCGCGGAGCCGTTCAGGTAGGTGCCCGTGTACGTGTTGCCGCCCGTTGGAAGGGTGGCCGTGCAATCGACCACTCCGCCGCCGTTGCCGCTCGTGCCGCCGCTGGCAGTGGAACCGCCGCTTCCGGCGGTGGCGCCCCGCCCCGCGCCACCCGCGACGCCGCCCGTGCCGGGGGTCCCTCCGGCGCCGGCCAGGCCGCCCGAGCCCATCGTGCCGCCCGAGGACATCGTGCCGGCCGAGCCGGTGGCGTCGCCCGAGCCGGCCACCCCGCCCGAGCCCATCGTGCCGCCCGAATTCGTCGTGCCCCCCGAACCGGTCATCATGCCGCCCGAGCCGGGCGCTCCGCTGGAGCCGGCCATTGTGCCCGCGTCCTTCCCGCTGGAGCCGCAACCCGCGAGCGCCCACCAGGTCGCCAGACCTGAAAGGAGGACCTTGGATCTCATGTGCCCTGTTCCTTCGGCGACGTCTCTGTTCTTACGAAAGTGCGCGCGCAACAGAGGCTACCATCGTTCGGAACGGGGTTGGGCCGACCCACGGCAGCCGGCCGGCGATACAATCGGGGGATGAACCGATCGGGGCCGTACATCGACGTCGCCGTCGACGAGCATGACGCGCTGCCGGAAGGGTGCGAGCTGCGGTTTCACGCGGTCGGGCCGTCGCGGCCGATTGCGCGCATCCGCTACGAGCCGCTGACCGGACCCGACGGCGATTTCGCGGTCACGGCCGCCGGTGGCGCAGCCGCGCTGGCCACGCCGGTCGACGATTCCAGCTCCGGGACGGCCGTGCTGATCACCGGCGACGCGCGCGGCCTGCGGCTACACCGACTCCGACCCGACCCCGCGTCGGACGCGGAGCCCGCGATCGCCGAGCCTTACCTGCTGCTGGCGCCCGACGCGCTCCTCGACTGAGATCCCGAACTGGCGACGGGGGGCGCCACGCTGTGTTCGGCGCGGCGCGGCCGGACTTCGTGCGCGCGGCCCTCGCCTTCTTGCGCGGCTGAAGGTAGCCTTTTTTCATGTTCACGTTCGTCACCGGCGGGCTGCGGTCGGGCAAGTCGGATTACGCGCTCCGGCGCGCGTCCGAGCTGGGGCCACCGCCCTGGCTGTACGTCGCCGCCCACATCGAAGGGGACGACGAGCTGAAAGGGCGGCTCGCCAGTCACCGGCGCGATCACGACACGACCTGGAAGCTGATCGAGGCGCCCGATAAATTGGTGACGGCGCTGGACCCGGCCACGCTGGAGGGCAGCGGCGCGGTGGTCCTGGATCGCTTCACGGTGTGGCTGTCCAAGCGCATCGAGGGCACCGACAAGAGCCGTGACCACGAGCTCCTGGCCGAGGTGGCCAGCCTCGCCGATCGCCTGTACCGCTCGCCGACGCCGGTCGTGGTCGTCACCACGGAAATCGGCCTCGGGTTCCTGCCGGCCAACGTGCCCGACCGCCGCCTGATCAACGTCGCCGGACGCGCCAACCAGATGCTGGCCGAACGCGCCGGGTCGGTGGTGCTGATGGTCAGCGGCGTGCCCCTACGCCTGCGCTAGGCAGGTGCCCATGCCGCTCATCCGTCGGACATTTCCGGTCGGCGCGCTCGGGTGCAACTGCACGATCCTGGCCTGCCCGGACACGCGGCAGGCACTGGTCATCGACCCCGGCGACGACGCGGACGCCATCCTTGCCGACCTGGCCGGTGACGGCCTGACGGCGGTCAAGCTGCTGCACACGCACGCGCACTTCGACCACGTGATGGGAACCGCCGAGGTGGCCGCCGCAACCGGGGCAGAGGTGATGCTCCACCGCGACGACCGCTGGCTATACGACCGCACGTTGATGCAAATCGACGCGTTCGGCGGATTCCGGCGCCCGGACGGCCAGCCCTGGCGTCCGCCGCCGCCCCCCACGCGCGAGCTGGCCGGCGACGAGGCCCTGTCATTCGGGCGGCGCGAGGCGCGCGCCTTGCACACCCCGGGTCACACGCCAGGGTCGACCTGCTTTTACGTCGACCCGGGCGCGGATGTCCCCCTGCTGCTGGCCGGAGATACCCTGTTCGCCGGGTCGATCGGCCGGACCGATCTGTGGGGCGGCTCCCTGGACACCATCCGGAAATCGATTCGCGAGCGGCTGTTCGCGCTGCCCGACGAAACGCTGGTCATTCCCGGGCATGGGCCGCCGACGACCATCGCCGCGGAACGTGAGTCGAACCCATTCGTCGGGACTGCTCACTTTTCATGAAATCAGCGTATGCTGGCGGCCTCTTACGGGACGGATCGCCCCCTCAGCGAGGATGTGCCTATGACCCGATTCTCTCTGGTTCTTCTCGCCGCGGCTTTGACGCTCGGCACGACGCCGGCGCTCGCCAAGGCCAAGAAGGGCGCCCGCTCGACCGCGCCCGCGGAAGACACCGAACAGCCCGGCGAAGCCAAGCCGGCGGCCGGCGAAAAGTCAGCTGCCCAAGCCAACGACGAAGAAAAGCCCAAGGTGATGCTGGACCTGGGCCAGGAAGCGCCCAAGACCGACAGCCTGGGACACGTGCACTTCTCGTCTCCCAACGGCGAGGGGCTGGGGCGGGTGACGGTGAACGCCCCCGCCACCAAGAAGGTGAAGGTATTTCTGGAGGGGCGCTATTTCGGCGTCGCCCCCATCACGATCTACAGCGTTCCCAAAGGTGACTACATCATCGAGGCGCTGCCCGAGAACGGAAAGCAGATCTCGAAGCCGGTCACGGTGTCGGAAGGCGAAAACACGGCGGTCGACCTGTCGGGCCCCCACGCCGAAACGGGCGGCGGGGGCGGCGACTCGATGCTGAGCGGCAGCGCCATGACGCCCGGACGCAAGAACCTGATGTGGGGGTTCCTGATCGGCGGCGGCGTCGGTCTGGTCGTCGGCGCGACCTTCGGCATCCTCGAGCTGCAGGCCGAAAGCCAGTACCAGAACACGCCGTCGAACAATCAAACCCAGCTGGACGACATTCAAAAGAAGGGGCAGCGCGACGCCACCATCTCCGACGTGGGCTGGCTCGTCGCCGCCGTCGGCGCGTTCGGGGGCGCAATCTGCGCGCTGCCGCTGCTGTTCGGGCCCAGCGAAAAGGGCGCGTCTGGTGGCGCCTCGTCCGCCATGATCATCGCGCCGGTCGCCGGTCACGGCATGACCGGTGGCGCGCTCATGCTCCGTTTCTGACCGGCGGCGCTGGGCCTACCTGCCCAGCTTGGCCGTGTCGATCACGCGCACACCGGGCGGCGGCGACCAGCGAAAGTCGCTGTCCGGCAGGCGCGTGTTGGTCCGAATGTCCGCGAACGTCAGGTCGTTGACGTTACCTTGGCCGTCCGTGATGACGCTCTCGCGCACGTCGAAGGTCTTCGGGTCGACGATGAACAGCAGGCTCTTGACCTGCGGCTCGGCCACTTTGGGCGACAGCGCCAGGACGTACTCTCCCGGCCCGGCATAGGGGCTCTTTTCGACCAGCGTGATGTCGAACTCGTTGGCCAGCTTGCCCTTGCCGGTCAGAAACGCCAGCGCGGCCGGCAGCTGCGACGCGCTCAGCGCCTGCTTGAACGCCTGCTGGTCGTCGGGCTCGTAGAGCCACAGCGTGTTGCCGTCGCTGACGTAGGTGGCGCGCTCGGGCTTGTCGTAGTCCCAACGCATCCGCCCCGGCTTCTTGAACATCACGGCACCGGCCGAGCTGGTCTTCCGCCCCATGGCGGCGCTGGTCAGCGTCTGGGTGAAGCGGGCCCGAAAATCGCTGGCGCTGTCGTACCGGCGCTGGACCTTCTCGACGACGCCGGCCATGTCCAGGCGCCCGGCCGCAGGCGCCGGGGCGGCGGGCGCGGCGGCGAGGAGGACGCCAGAGATGACAGCGAGCAGCGCGGGGGCGGGCATGCGGTGATCCTATCCCATGCGCGCGCCGCGGTCAGACGCCTGCCGACAGATACTCGCCGGGGGGCGCCAGGACGTCACGCGGCTTGGCCCCGTTGGTGGGCCCGACGATGCCGTCGCGCTCCATCTGCTCGACCATCCGGGCCGCGCGGTTGTACCCGATCTGCAGGCGCCGCTGGATGTACGAGACCGAGGCCTGGCGCGTGTCGCAGACGATCGCGATCGCCTGATCGTAGAGCTCGTCGTGGAAGTCGTCCGCGGGCGCCCCACCCTCCTCCGCGTCCTCTTCGCGCGGCTTGAGGATGTCCATGTCGTAGACCGGCTTGGCCTGCTGCTTCAGGAAGTCGACGACCCGATGGACCTCCTCGTCTGACAGGAAGGCGCCGTGGATGCGCCGCAGCTTGGTGCCGCGGTCCGAGAACAGCATGTCGCCGTTGCCGAGCAGCGTCTCCGCGCCCGACTGGTCCAAGATGGTGCGCGAATCGATCTTCGAGGCGACCTGCAGCGCGATCCGGCTCGGGAAGTTGGCCTTGATGAGACCGGTGATCACGTCGACGGACGGCCGCTGCGTCGCCAGAATCAGGTGCAGGCCCGCCGCGCGCGCCTTTTGCGCGATCCGCGCCACGCTGGTCTCGACGTCCTTCGGCGCGACCATCATCAGGTCCGCGAACTCGTCGATGACGATGACGATGTACGGCAGCTTGGTCGCGTTCGGTTCGGCGGCCGCTTTCTCGCGCGTGGCCTGCACGGCCGCCGCGGCGTCGGAAAGATCCTCGTCGCTGGGCGGCTCGAAGGCCACGATGCCGGCCGTGTCCCCCTCGGCGGCGTCGCCGACGGTGATCTCGGCGTCGGCGTCCAGATCGACCTCTTGCTCCGTCCCGTCGGGGCCGGCCAGCACGACGCGGATCTTCTTCTGCTTGCTGGCCGGCGGCGCATCGGGCACGGACGCGCCCTTCGTCTGGGCGTCGATGCGCGCGTTGTAGCTGGAGATGTCGCGCACGCCGGTCTTCGCCAGCAGCTCGTAGCGCCGCTCCATCTCGTCGACGGCCCAGCGCAGCGCCAGGTTCGCCTTCTTGGGATCGGTCACCACCGGCAGCAGCAGGTGCGGGATCCCCTCGTAGATCGAAAGCTCCAGCATCTTCGGGTCGACCATGATGAAGCGGACCTCTTCGGGAGAGCGTTGTAGAGGATGCTGGCGATCATCCCGTTGACCGCCACCGACTTGCCGGAGCCGGTGGTGCCGGCGACCAGGAGGTGCGGCATCTTGGAGAGGTTCACGCTGACGGCGGCCCCCTTGATGTCCTTGCCCAGCGCGACCTGCAGCTTCGACTGCGCGCCGGCGAAGCAGCTGTCCTGCAGAATCTCTTTCAGATAGACGATCTCGCGCGTCAGGTTCGGGACCTCGACGCCCACGACGGCCTTGCCGGGGATCGGCGCCACGATGCGGACCGCCTGCGCCTCCAGCGCCATGGCCAGATCCTTCTCCAGGTTGGCGATCTTGCCCGTCCGCGTGCCGGGGGCCGGCGCGAACTCGTACATCGTGACGACCGGGCCCATGTGGATTTCGCGCACCTTGCCGCGCACGCCGAAGTTGGACATGGCCTGCTCGAGCCGTTCGGCGATGTCGTAGAGCTGCTGCTTGTCCATGTCCGGCGCCTGGGGCGGGACGTATTCCAGCAGATCCTTCCCGGGCAGCCTGAAGGCCCCGTCGCCCAGCTTGATGAAGCCGATTTCTTTTCGGCGCTGCGCTCGGCGGCTTCGGCGTCGGCGGCCTCGACCTGCGCGGCTTCGGCTGCGTGGCGCAAGCGCGCCGTCGGACGCGGGCTCGACATGATCGGGCGTCGGGCGGCGGCATCGG
>CAVTSM010000011.1:0-175823 GCA_963737345.1 uncultured Pseudomonadota bacterium
CCCAATCTCATAGTTGCACAATGGCGCTGGTTCGGTGTCTTCACCTGCCGGCGGCCGCCACCGGACCCGCCCGTTCGCATCGCTGGCGCTCGGCCGACCCACCCCGTACCCTTACCGGCCGCATGCCGCCCGCATTCACGCCTTACCAGAAGTTCGTCGTCGGGATTCTCGCGTTTCTGCAGTTCACGATCATCCTCGACTTCATGATCATCAGCCCGCTCGGGGCGCTGCTGCTGCGAGACCTGCACATCACGACGCGCCAGTTCGGGTTGGCCGTGTCGGCGTATGCGTTCAGCGCGGGCGCGTCGGGTTTGCTGGCGGCCGGGTTCGCCGACAAATTCGATCGCAAGCGGCTGTTGCTGTTCTTCTACGGCGGGTTTCTCATGGGCACGTTGCTGTGCGGCGTGGCGGACACGTACGCGTTTCTCATCGGCGCCCGCATCGTCACCGGCGTGTTCGGCGGCGTGATGGGCTCGATCGTGATGGCCATCGTTGCCGATCTGTTTCCGCTGGAGATGCGCGGTCGGGTCATGGGAACGATCCAGACCGCGTTCGCCGCCAGCCAGGTCCTGGGGCTGCCGCTGGGGGTGTACCTGTCGAACCGCTGGGGCTGGCATGCCCCGTTCATCATGATCCTGGTGGTGGGCGCGCCGGCCGGTTTGGTGATCGCGGCTCGCTTGCAGCCGATCGTCCAGCACCTCAAGGTCGGACCGGCGCAAACCAGGCGTAATCCACTCAGTCACCTGCTTGCCACCGTCAGCCAGGGGCGATACGTGCGGACGTTTTTGGCCACCATGATGCTGGCCACGGGCGGCTTCATGCTGATGCCGTTCGGCAGCACATTCACTGTGAACAACATGGGCATTCCCCTGTCCAACCTTCCCTTGATCTACATGTGCACCGGCGCGGTGACGCTGGTCGGCGGGCCGCTGCTGGGCAAGCTGGCCGACACCCTCGGCAAGTACCGGGTCTTCGTGATCGGGACCGTGGTTGGGGCGGTGATGGTCGCGATCTATTGCAACTTGGGGGTGACGCCTCTGTCCATCGTGGTGGCCCTCAACGCCGTGCTGTTCTTGGCGATCACGTGCCGCATGATCTCGGCATCGGCGCTGATTTCGGCGGTGCCCGACCTGGCCGATCGCGGCGCCTTCATGTCGGTCAACGCATCGCTGCAGCAGTTCTCAGGCGGGGTCGCCTCGTCGCTGGCGGGGGTGATCGTCGTGCAGGCTGCGGACGGGCACCTGCAGCGGTACGACACGCTCGGATATGTCGTCACCGGCGTCATGTCGCTGACGATCGCGCTCATGTACCCCATCAATCGCGCGATCATGCGCAAAGCGGCGGCCGCGGCACCCGCGCCCGTCGTCGCCATCGCCGAGTAAACGCCTATCCGGTCGGCCGGGTTGGCCCCACAATAAAGGCGTGGATCGGAACCTTGCCCTCGAGGTGGTTCGGGTGACCGAGGCAGCCGCGCTGTCGGCGGCGCGCTTCGTGGGCCGCGGCGACCGGGACGGCGCCGATCGCGCCGCGACCGAAGCGATGCGCAACACCTTCGGTTTCGTTCACGTACGCGGCACCGTCGTGATCGGCGAGGGCGAACGCGACCAAGCGCCCATGCTCTACATCGGCGAAGCCGTGGGCGACGGCGCGGCCGACGCGCCCGAGGTGGACATCGCGGTCGATCCGCTGGAGGGGACGAACCTGGTCGCGAACGGTCTGGCCGACGCGCTGGCGGTCGTGGCGATCGCCGAGCACGGCCAGTTCCTGAACGCCCCCGATACGTACATGGACAAGATCGCCGTAGGACCCGAGGCGCGCGGCACGATCGACATTCGCAAGAGCGCCAGCTACAACCTGGCGGCCGTCGCCGAGGCCAAGCGGGTTGAGGTGGCCGATCTGACGGCGGTCATCCTCGATCGGCCGCGCCATGCGGCGCTGATCGGCGAGGTTCGCAAGGCGGGCGCGCGCATCCGCCTCATCTCCGATGGCGACGTGGGCGGCGCGCTGGCCACCGCCGATCCGTCGACCGGCGTCGACATCTTGCTGGGCATCGGCGGCGCGCCCGAAGGGGTCCTGGCCGCGGCCGCGCTGCGCTGCGTGGGCGGAGACATGCAGGGCGTGCTGAAGCCGCGGAACCCGGAAGAGCGCGACCGGGCGATAGCCATGGGCATTGCCGACCTAGAACGCGTCTTTCCCATCGACGAGCTCGCCCACGGTGATGTCACCTTCGCGGCCACCGGCGTGACCGAGGGCTTTCTGCTGCGCGGCGTGCGTTTCACCGCGACTGGCGCCGAGACGCACTCGATCGTCATGCGGTCGCGCTCGGGAACCGTGCGTTTCCTCGACACGCAACATCGGTTCGAAGGCCACCCCGTTTACGGCGGCGCCCGCCGCCGCTAGCGGGACGTTCTTTCGACCTGCCAGAAGGGGAGGGTCCCCCCAACGACTTCATCTCGTCTTTGAACCGCATTGGCCCGGATTTACGCCGCAACAGGGCGCGGTCTTGGAGTTCACCACCCATCGGTCGTTCGCCGCGATGGACGCGACTCCTGTTTCAGCGATATAGATGGGTCGTTCTGATCGTCAACGATCCACAGGAGAGTTTCGCATGAAGAGGTTTCAACTCGTCCTTGGGGTGTCCGTGGCGGGGTTTGGCCTCCTGACGCCTTCGTTGACGCAGGCCCACTTTCAGCTGACGGCACCGGCAAGCTGGTGGACGCAGGCCACCGACGGGGCGCCCCAGAAGACGGCGCCTTGCGGGAACGAAAAGGTGGCCGGCACCTCGGCGACGAAGATGGTGACGACCGTGCAGGCGGGCCAGTCGCTCGCCGTTCAGGTCAGCGCCACGATTGCTCACACGGGCTGGTACCGGATTTCGCTCAAGCAGGG
Source organism: uncultured Pseudomonadota bacterium (assembly GCA_963737345.1). Taxonomy (GTDB): domain Bacteria; phylum Myxococcota_A; class Polyangia; order Fen-1088; family Fen-1088; genus JADGRB01. Next base: position 2,890 of record CAVTSM010000011.1, read on the forward strand.
CGCCAGCTCGACGCAGACGATAACGTCGTTTCCCGATCCGCCAACGCTCGAGCGACTTCGCAGTGCGCGCCCGCGTTCATCGACAATCCGGTCTGGTCCCCCACACAGCCCGTCCTGGCCGACAAACTGGGGTTGCCCGACGGATCAGCGTCGACGACGGTCAAGCCAGATGGGGATGAAGACCTTCAACGTTACGATTCCGGCCAACGCAAACTGCAGCACCGCCACCCTTGCACGCTGCAGGTGCTGATGTTCATGACGGATCACACACCGCCGAGCTGCAACTACCATCACTGCGCCGACATCGCCATCCAGACCGGCGCCAGCGGCGGAGGCGGACACGTTGGCGCGGCCGGGTCCAGCGGCGCGACGGGGGGCGCCGCGGGGAGCTCTTCGAGCGCGACCGGGGGAACGACCGCCACCGGCGGTGTGCCCGGCACCGGAGGCGGCCTTGTCGCAACCGGAGGGACCGGCGGGACGGCCACCGGTTCCGGAGGCGTCGTCGGCACTGGCGGAACACAGAGCACCGGCGGAACCACCGGCGCCACCGGCGGGCACGCCAGCGGCGGGAGCACCGGAGCTGCCGGCGCCCCGGCCGGCGAGGATTCGTCGGGCGGCTGTACATACGCCGCAACCGGGAGGGCTGGAAGCAGGCTGGGCATCGGGTTCGGGCTGCTGCTGGCGCTAGCGGCCGCTCGCCGCCGTCGGTCGCGCCGCGGCTGAGCAGGCGCTACTGGCAGTGCAGCTCGTGCGGCCCGGAGCCGACGGGCGAAATCCATGACACGCCGCCGCTGACCTTGGCGGTGGCGGCCAGTCCGTCCAGCACCGGGGTACAGGCCGCACCGGCGGCGACCGGCAGCGCGACGTTGGCGGTCATGTTGGCGGGCAGCGTGAACGTCGTCTTGAAGCCGGTCCCCGTGCCGCGGTCCAGCACCACGTGGATGGGCCCGCGGATGGTGGGGACGATCCCGTCGGCGTGGCTGAGCATCGATCCGAGTTGCGGGCGAATCGCCGCGACCGTGAAACCCGGGGTTGCCGGCGTGACGCCCAGGAGCCAGCGACCGACGATGTTGGCGGGTGCGGCTCCCCAGGCGTGGTTCCAGTCGAGGTTGGGCTTGAGGCTGACGTCCCAGGCCTCCATGGTCATGGTGGCCCCGACCTTGATCATGTTGTTCCAGCTGCGCAGTGTGGTGGCCGTCATCAGCGCCATCGCCGCGTCCGCGTCGCCGCCGGCATAGAGAGCTTCCAGCAGGTACTGCGCCGCGTAGACGCTGCAGGCCATGCCCCGTGACTTCACGAACGCGGTGACGGCGGCCACCCGATCGGTCGGCACCAGACCGAACGCCAGCGGGAACAGGTTGGCGTGCAGCGACGAGTGGGTCGTCGTCCCGCCGTCGACGTAAAGACCGGTCTTGGCGTTGAACAGCTTCTGATTGAAGGTCGCGATGGCCGCTTCCGCCATGCTCGAATACTTGGTCGCGTCGGCGGTCTTGCCGAGCGCGGTCGCGATGTCCGCCAGCTGCTGCAGGTTGCGGCAGTAAAAGGCGTTCACGACCGTGTTGACCGGCGTGAACACGAACCCGTCGCGTTCGCCGTCGGGCCAATCCACGATCGGCCCGCAGCTGTCGCCGGGTGTGCTGCAGATGGACGCGGTGTCGAGCAGCCCGTCCGCGCCCACGTACTGCGTGAGCAGCTTGTCGTTCGAGAGCGAGCTGTACGCATGCGCCAGCGAATCGGTGTTGCCGGTGTACATCCAGTCCATCCAGGCCATGAAGATCGAATGCTGCTTCCACTCGGCCGGCCAGGTGGGATGTGTCAGCAGGTACTCGTGGCTGTAGCGGGCGATGGCGAACTGCCGGTCGACCGCGTAGTGCCCCAGCTGCTGGATGTACGCGTCGGCTTCGTAAGGCTTTCGCTCGCGGTCGCCGTCGATGTAGATGCCGGCGAACGTGGTGGCGAAGATGGTGTGCTTCGACAAATTCCAGATCGCGTCCAGCGCCGCGTTCGACGACGAAAACGACGACGCTGAGTCGTCGTAGGGGTAGCTGACGGCAACCTGGCTGGCCGAGGCCGCCGTCAGCGACACCGGCGAATTCAGCACCTCGGCATAGCGAAATGGCATGACGTTGCCGATCGACGTGGGCGGGTTCACGGTCGCCGCGTCCGTCGGCACCGTCACACGATAGGTGTGCATCCCCTGCTGCAGGGTCACCGACGCCGCCGCGGAGCGGATGGTCGCGCCGGGGCTGAGGTCGACACTCTGCCCGCTGGCCTTTTCGCCGATGTTCACTTTGACGACTGCCCCCGCGGTGGGGGCATCGATGGTCAACTCGAGCCAACCGAAAGCGTCGCGGCCGAAGTCGAAAAACGTATGGCCGCTGCCGACCGTGGAGGCCGTGATCGGGGCAACGTGCGTCGTCATGAGGGCCTCCGTCGCTGTCGCGACCGAGCCCAGCGTCCCGGCCATCACGAAGGTCTGCGGCGCGGACCAATCGCTGGGCGCCTGCGCCGAGTCCCAGGTCTGAACCTTCCAGACGTATGTGGCTTTCGCCGACAGCGGCTTGCCCGCGTACGCCACGTTGAGGGACTGGCCGGAAACGACCTTTCCCGAGTCCCAGAGGTCCCCGATATTCGCAGCCAGAAGCGCGGCCGTCGAGCTCACCAGGATTCGGTAGGCGGTCTGGGTCGCGCCGCTGCCCGGGGCGTTCACGATCCACCCGAACTTCGGCGCCGCGTCCGTCAAGGCTGCGTTCTCGGGATGTGGCAGAAGGTCGACCAGCAGGCCGGACGGCGCGGGCTCCGTGCCGCCATCCGGCGTGTGCCCGCTGGTCCCGGCCGCCGAGGACCCACCCGTTGCGCCGCCCACGTCCGGCGAGGCCGACCCATCCCTCGAGCCAGTCCTCCCGCTCGTCCCTGCCGTCCCGTTGACGCCGGCGGTGCCTGTCGCGCCCCCGGAGCTCTGGGCGCCACCGGAGCCGGCGCGGGCGCCGCCCGTCGCGCCAGCCGCATCGCTGGACGCGGGGTTGCCCTTGCTACACCCGAGCGCCGCCGCCAGCGCGAGTACCCCGATGAAGCCGCACGGACGGGTCAGTGTGGACATGGGCGACTTTCTGCAGCAAAGCGCCGCGCTGAGAAACCATGAGCGTAAACGCAACCGGACCGGAAACCTGCGGGATTCGGCCGGTCCTGGGACCAGGCGGGTCAGCGACGCGGCGGGGTCTTGTTGGCCAGGGCGGCCGCGAACGGGTTGTTGAACGGCGCGGCGGCCTTGGGAGCCGCCGCCGGGGCGCGGTCGTTTGCCGCCGGCCGCCGGTCGCCTGGCCCCGGCCGCCGGTCGTTTGCCATCGGCTGGGAAGGCGCCGGACGTTCCGAGCCGCGCTCGCTCTTCATCGTCAGCGCGATCTGCTTTTTGTCGAGCTTCACCTCCAACACGCGCACGGTCACCCGGTCGCCCGCGCTGACCACGTCCTTGGGATCCTTGACGAAGCGGTCGGCGAGTTGCGAGATGTGAACCAGCCCGTCCTGATGGACGCCGATGTCGACGAACGCGCCGAAGTTCGTCACGTTGGTCACGATCCCGGCGCACACCATCCCGGGCTGAAGATCCTTCAGCTCGTGGATGTCCGCGCGGAACGAGAACGGCACGAACGTTTCACGCGGATCGCGCCCCGGCTTTTCCAGCTCGCGCACGACGTCGGCGAAGGTGAAGTCCCCCAGCTCCTTCTTGAGGGACGCCGCCTGCTTGACCAGCTTCACGCCCGCCCCCAGGAATTCCTTGGTGGAAACGCCCAGCTCCGTGGCGGCGCGCGCCAGCGCCGGGTAGCGCTCGGGATGGACGCCCGTGTTGTCGAGCGGCTGGGCCGAATCCGGCACCCGCAGGAAGCCGGCCGCTTGCTCGAACGTCTTCTTCGAAAAGCGCGGGACCTCGAGCAGCGCCTCGCGCGAGCGAAACAGACCCGCCTTGGCGCGATGCTCGACGATGGCGCGCGCCAGCCCCGGCCCAATTCCGGAGACGTGCCCCAGCAGGTGGTCGGAGGCGGTGTTCACGTTGACGCCCACCTGGTTCACGCAGGAGTCGACCACCTCGTCGAGGCTCTTCTTGAGGCCGGTCTGCGACACGTCGTGCTGGTACTGGCCGACGCCGATGCTCTTGGGATCGATCTTCACCAGCTCGGCCAGCGGATCCTGCAGGCGGCGCGCGATCGAGATGGCGCCGCGCACGGTGACGTCCAGCTCGGGGAACTCCTCGCGCGCCGCGTCGCTGGCGCTGTACACGCTGGCGCCCGCCTCGCTCACCATGACGACGGGGACGTCGATCTGGAAGTGCCGGAGCGTCTCGCGCACGAAGGTCTCGGTTTCGCGTCCGGCCGTGCCGTTGCCGACGGCCACCGCGCGGATGCCCGCCTCCTTGACCAGCTGGGCCAGCACGGGCGCCGCCGCCGCCTTGCCGCCGGGCGTCTCGAGGTGCATCAGGCCGGAGCCGACATAGCGGCCGGACGCGTCGACGACCGCCAGCTTGCAGCCCGTGCGCAGGCCTGGGTCGACGCCCAGCACCGGCTTCGGCCCGTAAGGCGCCGCCAGGAGCAGCTTGCGGACGTTCTCGGCGAACACCCGAATCGCCGCCGTGTCGGCGATCTCGCGCAACGACTTGTGGATCTCCGATTCGATCGAGGGCGCGACGTGAACCCGGTAAGCCAGCCGCGCCGCCCTTTTCATAAGCGGCGCGCCCGCGAACGAGGCGCCGGCGGCCGGGCAGGCAACCGCCTCGAACGCCGCGACCAGCTCGTCACCCAGGGGATCGGTGCTGCCGTCTTCGCCCAGCGGGCCGCCGAGCGAGAGCACCAGCTCCTCCTCCATCCAGCCGCGCCGCATGGCCAGGTACCGGTGCGAGGCCTCCGGCTTCAGCAGCTCGCGCACCGGCTCTTGATAGGCGAAGTAGTTCTCGAATCGGCTGGGCGTCTTGGCCTTCTCGCCCTTGCGGGTGCGCGCGCAGCCCCGCTCGAAGAGCGCGGTGCGCACCTGCTGGCGCAGCCCCACGTCTTCGGACAGGCGCTCGATGATGATGTCGGTCGCGCCCGCCAGCGCGGCGGCGGCGTCGGCGACGCCCTTCGTCGCGTCGACGAACGAAGCGGCGCGGGCGTCCGGCGTCTCGGCGCCCCCGGCGATCTCACCGTGCGCCGCGCCCCAGAGCCAATCCGCCAGCGGCTGCAGCCCGGCGTCTCGCGCCGTTTGGGCCTTGGTTTTGCGCTTCTGCTTGTACGGCAGGTACAGGTCCTCGAGCAGCGTCTGGTCGAACGTCGCCCGCACCTGCGCCTCGAGCTCGGGCGTCAGCTTTCCCTGGCGGCCGATCTCTTCGATGATGAACGTCTGGCGCTTGAGGATGCCCTCCCACCGCTCGTGGGCGTCCAGCACCTGGCGGATGGCGACCTCGTCCAGGTTCCCGGTCTGCTCTTTGCGGTAGCGCGCGATGAACGGCACCGTCGCGCCCCCCTCGGCCAGGGCCAGGATCGCGCGCGCGCCGGCCAGCGGAATCGCGGGGTGTTGCTGGGCGAGCCAATCGGGGAAGGTCACCGTCGACATGCGCGGCCAGGGTAGCCGTCCGGCGGCGCGAGAAAAGCTTGAAAATTGCGGCGAGCCAACGATGCGACATTCCTGTCGCGGTCCGTGGGAAACGCGCCGCCCTCGCGGCCACAACACCGGGCGCCGCTTCGGGTTGCAGTGGCATGCTGGTTGCCTTCGTGCCTGTGTGCATGAAGGTCATCTCACTCGCTCTGTTGCTGTCGCTGGCAGCCGGTTGCGCCGGGGCCTCGGGGTCCGCGGCCAGCGCCCCGCATGAAGCGACGGGCTTCGGCGGCGCGAAGGGGACCGGCGCCGGCGCCACGAACGGGGGCGTCGGTGGTCCTGGGGCGGCGGGCAGCGGCGGGCCGAGCTTACCGCCCGAGACGGAGGTCGAGACCTCGTACGAAATCCCCGTCGCGACGGGCCGCTACATCTGGGTCGCCAACCCGGACAGCGGGCGGGTTGCCTATGTCGCGGGCGCCACCCTGCAGGTGCACACGGTGGAAGCGGGCAACGCGCCGACGTACATCGCGCCGATCCCCAGCGCCACCGGCGACGCGGTCGTCGTGCTGAACGTGCTGTCCGACGACGCGACCGTCCTGCGCCTGTCCGCTGGCGGCGCGCTGACCAAGAACACGGTCAGCGGCGTCGCGCACGGGGCGAATGCCCTGGCCGTCTCGCCGGGCGGCCGCTGGGTCACCGCCTGGACCGACGCGCGCGCGGTGAAGGCCGCCGATCGGTTGAAAGGGTACCAGGCGGTCACGTTGATCGACCTCGCCGCCCAGCCGCCCGTCAGGACCGTGTTGTCGGTGGGGTTTCGTCCGGTGAAGGTGGCCTATGCCGCCGATGAATCGGCCGCGTTCGCCGTCACCGAAGACGGGGTGTCGGTCGTCGACCTGACGGCGGCCGCTGGTCCGAGCGTGACGCGCAACCTGGTGCTCACGACGGGCCCCGCCGAGGACGCCGACACACGCGATGTGTCGATCACACCCAACGGGCGCCTGGCGCTGGTGCGCCGCGAGGGGAGCGCGTCCATCGCTGTGCTGGACCTGACGACCGGCGCGCTGGGGGAAATCCAGCTGTCCGGTGCGGTGACCGACCTCGACCTCACGCCCGACGGCGCAGCGGCTGTCGCCGTCGTGCGCGACGCGGCCGACGTCGCCATCATTCCTCTCGCCGGCGGGGTGCCCAACGCTTCCAAGGTCCAACACGTGACGATCGCGGGCGAGACGATCGGCTCGGCGTCCATCTCGGCCGACGGCAAGTCTGTCCTGCTCTACACGAATGCGGTCCCCGCGGAACGGCTGACGGTGTTGACGCTGGGGGCGGCGCCCAGCTACCGGATCGTCAAGCTGCACGCGCCGGTCCTGGCGGTGTTCGCGACCCCCGACGGCTCGAACGCCGTCGTTTTTCACGGCGAGAGCGGCCGCGCCCGCGACCGACGCGGGCGCCCCGTCATCGCACGTGGACGGCGGTGCGGCGCGGGATGCGGGGCCACCGCCCTCGCAGAAGCCGACCCGGGCCTTCAGTCTGGTGCCGCTGGCGGCGGACCTGCCAGCCGCCATCGAAGAGACGGACGTTCCGCCCCAGGCGGTCGCCATCACGCCGGCCGGGGATCGGGTGCTGATCACCGAGCGCGACGACCAGAAGAAGGTCTACGGCGTCTACGTGGGGCAATTTCCTTCGCTGCACGTCCAGAAGATTGACCTCGCCAGTCCGCCCATCGCCGTCGGCGTCCTGGCGGGCGCGAACCAGGGCTACGTCGCGCAGAAGAACGCCGAGGGGCGGATCACCTTCGTCGCGCTCGACAGCGGCCAGGCCCGCACCCTGACGGGGTTCGAGATCGGCGCCAGCGTCGTCGACTGGGCGCAATCCGGCGCCACCGACGGAGGAACCAGCCGATGAAGCGGTCCTGGAGCCTGCCGTTGGTCTGTGTCACCGCTCTGGCCGCCAGCTGCGGCGGGCGGGCGCCCTTCTGGTCGGAGCCCGTCCAGACGGCGCCGCTGGCTTTCAACCTGACGACCGGGGTCGCCATCGTCGACGCGCCCGCCAATCGCGTGGCGGTGCTGACGGTGGGGTCCGGACAGACCCTCGGCACCACGTTCGTTCCGGTCGGCGCCAACGTTCTCAACGCGGCGACGTCGGCCGACGGAACGAAGCTGTTCGTTGCCTCGGCGGGGCATCGCGCGGGGCTGGGCGACGATCGACCCACCGAGCCACCGTCGATCACCGTCGTCACCGTCGCCGGCCCGCCGCAGCGCTACGACCTGATGAACCTGACGGATCCGCTGGCCGGCATGGCCGTCGATCCGGCGGGGCGCTGGCTGGTCCTTTATCCCGGCGCGGACACCGGCCAGCCGGCGGTGCAGAACCCCAACGAGCTGCTGGTGATCGATCTGATGCAGCCGCCGGGGCCGATCACGGCGTCTCCCCACACGCTGATGAGCTTCGGCGGCCACCCGCAGCGATTCACGTTCACGCCGCCGCTCGCGCTGCCGCCGCCCGCCGGGGCGCAGCCGCTGCTGATCGTGGAGTCCGACCAGGGGCTGTCACTGTTGCGCCTCGACAGCCCGCTACCCGAGATCACCGTGCCGCTGACCAACGGGTCCGACACCCACCTCCTGTCGCCGGCTGGCATCGCCGTGTACAAGGGGGACGCGACGCACGGGGCTTGCGTGGCTGTGCGGCTGGCGAACGACGACGACGTCGTGACCCTGCAGTTCGTCCCCAACGCGGACGGCAACGGCAACCCGATCGGCAACGGGTTCTTGCCGACGGTGAATCTGAACGACGTGGGCGGCGTCGCCAGCGACATTGCCTTCGTCACCACCGACAGTGGGCTGCGGCTGGCGGCGCTGGTTCCCTCGCTGAAGAAGGCCACGCTGATCGACCCCGTCACCAGCCTGCGGACGGACGTCGCGCTGCCGGCGCCGTATCAGAATCTGTCGGTGGTCACGAACGCCCTTGGAACGATCGGTAGCTGCGACGACGCCGCGGCGGCTCCGGCCGTCGCCACCGACGTGGCCCTGCTGTGGAACGGCAGCTCCGTCCAGGGGCAAGAGGGGGTCGCGTTCTGGGAGCTGGGCCAGACCGGCTGCCAATCCTACCGCAGCATCGCGACCGTCGGGGTCACCGACGTGGTGGCCGGCGTTCTCAACGTGCCGATGCCGAACGAGCGGCTGAAAGTCCTGCAGACACGCAACGCCAGCACCTTCTACATTCTGAACCTGGCGAACCGAACGGCAGCCCCGCTGCAAACGTCGACGGCGAACGTCGCGCTCAGCATCTCGCCCCTTGGCGACCAAGTCTGGACCTACGTTCCGAACGGCGTGACGGTCGCGGCCACCGACCTCAGCCACCAGCTCCCCCGCTCGTTGCTGATCGAACGCCCCGTGTCGGGCGTGTATGAGGTCGCGCGCTCGACCGGCAACCCGGCGGTCATCGTCTTGCACGACCAGGGCGCCGTCGGCGCGACGGTCTACGACGCGACGACCCTGGACGACTCGACACGCCGCCTTTACGGCGGCCTTCTGCTGGGAGGTTCGCCATGATCCGGACGGGTGTTTCGATGGCCCTGGCCCTGGCGCTGGCCTCCGCCTTCGCGCGCGCGCAGGCGCCCGCCGGGGAGACGCCAGGCCTGGAATGGAACGGCTTGCCTCCCGCGCCGGCGGCGCAAAGCGCGCCCGTCTGGACGATGGCCGCCGGTGTCCGGACGTTTTACATCAAAGGTGCTGGCTACGACCCTTTCTCCAGCGACGATGCGTTCGTGCAGTTTTCGCTGGCCGGGTCCCGCGCGTTGGTCCGCCGCAACGACCTGTCGCTCGCCGGCGGAATCGGACTGGACGTGGGCGGCTCCAGCGCGCTCGCGCGCGGCAGCGCCACCAACCTTGGGCTGACGCGGGTGTCAGCGCTGATCGAGGGGCGCTATCAGCCGGCGCCGCGGTTGTACCTGTTCGCGCGCGTCGCCCCCGGCCTCTTGCACGGGTCGGCATGGATAGACGACGCCTCGTCCCCGGCGGGCGCCAAGCTGGAGGCGACGTTCGACACGTTCTCGCTGGATGTCGGGGCCGGGGCGGCCCTGCGGCTGGGGACGTTCGGTCGCTCGCGGGTTGGCACGTGGCTGGTGGCCGATGGTGGCTACGGTTGGACGCCCGCGCAAAGCTTGGTGCTGTCGCCGTCGCTCGGCAGCGACAGCGACAAGGCGGGGACACTCAACCTTGGACCTCTGGCGCCACGCGGCGGGTTCTTCCGCGTGGCGCTCGCGCTCAGTTTCGACTGAGTCGCGCCGTTCCGGTCTGTCAGAGGCGCCGGCGCGACCGGCTGCTGCTCCTGCGCGAGACGACCAGCCCCAGCGCGCCCAGAAGCAGCGAGAGGTTCCAACCGCCCGCCGCTGACCCCGACGTGTCGCAGCTGCAGCCGTCCGAGCTGGCGTTCGAAGCGCCGCCGCTGCCGCCCGTCGCGCCCCCGTGACCGCCGGCCCCCATGTGACCGGCGCTGCCGGTACGACCAGCGGCGCCCGTTGTCGCCGCGCCGCCCTGGCCGCCCGTCCCCGCGCCAGACGCACCGGCTGACGCGCCCCCGGCGGCTGACGTGCTGCCCCCCGAACCGCCGGTGTGGCCCGTTCCGCCGCCGGGCGGGTGGCCGCCCACCCCGGTGCCGCCGTTGGTACCGGCGACGCCCGTTCCGTTGCTGCCGGCAGCGCCCGAAGAGCCACCGCCACCGGTCTTACCCGCCGAGCCGCTGCTCCCCGCCGTGCCCGCGCCGACGTTGCCGGCGAGGCCCGTCGTTCCAGAGGTCCCCGCCGAACCGGAGCCGCCCGAGTGGCCAGCGCTGCCCGAGGCGCCCGCCCCGCCCGTGCTTCCGCCGTGCCCGCCGGCGCCCGCGACGCCGCCGTTGGTCCCGGCGGCGCCCGAGGCTGTCGTGCCACCGGCGCCACCCGCGCCCGCGCTGGTCGACGGTTGCAGGTGCGCCTGGATCTTGTCCGCGATGGCCTGGAACGCCACGCCGTAGTCGGCGTCGCAGATCGACGCCACGACGCCGTTGGCGCCAAAGCCCTGGACCCACTGCGCGATGCGCACGCCCGGATCACCGAAGCTGCCGTCGGTCGTGTGCTGGGTCGCCGTCGGATTCACGGCGGCGTCGCCGGTGGCCCCGCATGAGTGCTGGACCTGCGGCCACAACTCACCGGACGTGCCGGGAGGCGGGCTACTCGGCGCAAGCCACTGGACCGTGTACGGGACCTTGGGCGGGGCGATGGCGCCCACGACGATCTGTTCGTCCGGGTGGGCCTTCAGCGCCTTGATTCCCGCGATGAGGGCACCGACCGACGTCAGCATGCTGCTCGACGTGTCGTTCGATTCGCACTCGGTCAGGTTCAACGACGGTGGCGTCGTGCTGCTGGTCGGCGGGTTCAGCGGCGGCGAGATCAGCGCGTTCGGCGTTGCGCTGCCCGGGTTCTTACAGAGGTGGCCGAACTGGTTGCAGCGGTAGTTCGCGATCGGTCCCAGCGGGTTCGTGATGCTCTGGGTGCCGCCGTTCATGCTGAAGAGCGTCGTGTTGGCGGGTGCGGAGCAGTCGTCCTCGTTGGTCAGCAAAACGATTGCCAGCTCGGCGTTCGGCCGCAGGAAGCCGGCATTCTCCGCCGGCGGCGTCGCGCCGTCCGCGCCCAGCGCCCGTGCGACGGCGGCCAGCTGATGCTCGAACCCACAGCCGGTGGAGCCGAGCTGCGCGATGCACGAGAAGACGTCCGGCAGGGCTCCTGTGTAGTTGGCGTGTCCGCCCACGTTCGAGATGAACGTCGCACCCGAGGTCAGCGTCGTGTTCGTGCAGCTCCCCCGGGGCGCCGACCGAAACACCCCGCTGTCACCGCTCGCCGTGCAGCCGATGGTCCCCATCTGATCGCCCGGCGCGCCCATGTCAGACGAGACGACCGCGACGTGAATGTTCGGCAGGCCGTTCGGAAAGCCGGCCAGCACCGTCATGAAGGACGGGTCTTGCGTCAGCATTTTCATCTGCAGCGGCGTCATCGAGGACGAGTTGTCGATCATGAACAGGATGTCCAGATCGCCCCGATCGCCGGTCGCCAGCGCACCCTGGCTGCGCTCGACGGATGGCGCGCCGTCCTCGGGTGCGCAAGCCACCGCACCAAACGCCGCCGCTCCCACGACAAACAACCAGAACCCCTGCGACCAACGAACCATGGCACCTCCCGAAGTGAGGCGTGCACGTTAACCCAAAACCCGATCAACGCGCGAGATCTGGCTCACGAAGAGTTCGATTCGGTCGCAATACCCAGCACGAGGCGCCGGTTTCAGGGATCCGGACGGCCCCATCATCGGGCTGAGTCATCGGCTCTGCAAACAACGATCGGACGGTCAGCCGCTACGGCTTTCGCCGGTACGCGTTAATGAAGTCCACCCGCTCGCCGATGGGCGGGTGGCTGGCGCGAAACACCTTGTAGAGGCGCCCGGGATGCGGCACCGCGAGATTTTGCTCCTGCAGCGCGACGAAGGCGCTGGCCGCCGCGACCTTGTCGCCCGTCAGGTCCAACCCGAACCGGTCGGCCGCGCGCTCGTGGTGGCGCGACAGAGCCAGCAACGCGGGCGTGATGAGCCCGGCGAACACCGAGAGCAGCAACATGAGCAGCGGCATGGACGCGACGTCGGCGAGCGCCGCGAACCCGAACCGATCGGCGAACCGTGCCAGCAGCAGGTCGGCGGTGCGATGGACGCCGTAAAGACCGACCACCGTCAGCCCGGCCGAGATCAGGATGTTGAGCCACACGTGGTGCAGCACGTAGTGGCCCAGCTCGTGGCCGACGACGAATCGGGTCTGGCGCGGCGTCAGCCGGGCGAGCAGCGTGTCCCAAAGGACGATGCGCTTGGTTCTGCCGACGCCGGTGACGTAGGCGTTGACCTTCTTGGTGTCGACGCTCTTTTGGACCTGGAAGACGCGCGCCCCCTCGACGCCGGCCTGCGCGGCGACGGCCAGGACCTCGGCCTCCAGCGCCTTGTCCTCCATCGGGCCGAACTTGTTGAAGAGCGGCGCGATGAAGACCGGTGTCACCAGCAGCACCAGCACGAAGAACGGCAGGGCCAGAACGCCCGTCCAGAGCCACCAATGCGCGGGACTGGCAGCCAGCAGCCGATACGGCACCCACAACACCGCGGCACCGACGACCAGGCCGATGACGAACCCTTTGACCTGATCCCCGGCCCACTTGCCCAGCCGCTGCTCGGAAAGGCCGTAGGCACGCTCGCGCGCGTACCCGACGGCGTACGTCAGCGGAAGCTGCACGATCGACAGCAGCAGCGAAAGCAGCGCCAGGTACACCACCAGCGTCGGGTAGAAGCGGCCGTGCGCCGCGCGGGCGGCAATGGCGCGCAGGTCGGCGGACAATCCGCTCCACAACAGCGCCGCCGGGAGCACCAGCCCCAGCACCTGCTCGATCGCCCAGATGACATTGCCGCTGCGGTGGTAGCGCAGGGCCTTGGCCGACGGGGGCGGCACGACGATCGGCGCCTCGGACGGATCGGCGGTGCCGGTAGGCTGCATGGGCCAGAATCTGGCACCGGCGGTCCGCCACAACAACCCGCGCGGGCCGGTTGGGGCGGTTTACTGTGGCTGGGCCGGGCCCTCGAAGGCGACCTCGAGCCGCCGGGCCATGTCCCGCACGGCGGCGTCGAATGAATCGCCCCGCTGCACGCTGAAGGGCCGGTCATGCGCGAGGTCCGGGTCAGCGGAAATCGCCTCAATCGTCAGGGAACAGGCGCTGGGGTCGTCGTGGCCGACCCAGGCGCCAATGCCCCAGCCAAGTACGAGCGAGGTGCCCGGCCTGGTTCTTGGTGTGTAGAACATGTCCGGCCCACGGACGGTTCGTACCCGCTCGAACCCAGCGTCGGCGAAGACCCGGTCTGTGGTCTGGATGCAGTTGGCGGCGGACGGGCGCGATTGCACCTGAACGCGGAGCGGGACCGCCGAGTAGCAGCCGAGGGACAGCAGCCCACCCAAGAGGGCCGTCGCGAGCGGACGCAGGACCTTGGTCATTCCCATTTGGCGTCACCGGCGAAACTGATCGCCTCCTAGATCTTAGCAGTTGGATCGCTTGATGATCGTGCAAGTGCACCCTGACCGGCCGCGGCACCGCGCCGCAATCCTGGCTGACGCGACGCCCCCTCTCTAACTCATGCGGTGACGCATCCGCGCCGGCACTGCCGGAGTGCGCCACCTCGAGGCGACCCCTTTGAACCGTGCTTCAGGCGGCCTGCGCCGCCGGCGGTGAACCGAGCGCGGCGTTTTCCGCCTTGCGGGCGGCGAGCAACAGTGTTCGTACCTCGGCGGAGACTTCCGGGTGCTCGGCGACGTAGGCGCAGGCTTTGTCTCGCCCCTGGGCGATGCGCTCGCCCCGGAATGAATAAAACGCCCCCGACTTCTCGAAAACGCCGGCGGTGGACGCCAGATCGACGATCTCTCCCGGGACATTGACGCCCACGCCGTAGAGGATGTCGAATTCCGCCTCCCGGAACGGCGGCGCCACCTTGTTCTTCACGACCTTCACGCGCGCCCGGTTGCCGATCACTTGCTCGCCGTTCTTGACGGTCCCGATCTTCCGGATGTCCAGGCGGACCGAGGCGTAGAACTTCAGCGCGTTCCCGCCGGTGGTCGTCTCGGGGTTGCCATAGACGACGCCGATCTTCTGGCGGAGCTGGTTGATGAACACGACCGCGGTGTGGTTCCTGGCGGTCGCGGCGGTGAGCTTGCGCAGCGCCTGGCTCATGAGGCGCGCTTGAAGGCCCATGTGCGCGTCGCCCATCTCCCCCTCGATCTCCGCCTTCGGCACCAGGGCCGCGACGGAGTCGACGACGATGAGATCGATTGCGCCCGTCGCGACCAGCTTGTCGGCGATCTCCAGCGCCTGCTCGCCGTGGTCTGGCTGAGACACCAGCAGGTCTTCGATTCGGACGCCCAGCTTGCGAGCGTACCCGACGTCCAGCGCGTGCTCGGCGTCGATGAAGGCGCACACGCCGCCGGCGCGCTGCGCCTGCGCGATCGCCTGCAAGGTCAGCGTGGTTTTGCCCGAGGATTCGGGGCCGTAGATCTCGATGACGCGTCCGCGCGGTAGACCGCCCACGCCCAAGGCCAGGTCCAGACCCACCGAGCCGGTCGGGATGACGGCAATCTCTGCGATCTCGCCGCCGTCGAGGGGCATGATGGCCCCTTTGCCGAACTGCTTCTCGATGGCGGCGATCGCGCTGGCCACTGCTTTCATCTTCTCTTTCATGCTGGACATGGGTCGCTCTCCTTCTACGGGTCAGGTCAGGGGTTGATCGAGGACGCGGTACTGCAGGGTCTCGGCCAGGTGCACGGCGCGCACATTGGGGCTGCCCTCGAGATCGGCGATGGTCCGCGCGACGCGCCGGATGCGCGTGATCGCCCGGGCCGAGAGCCCCAGCCGCGCGGCCGCGCGTTCCAGCAACTGGTGGCCAGCCGCGTCCAGCGGCGCGACACGTGCCAGGGCGGCCGACGGCAGTCGCGCGTTCCAGCTCTTGCCGCGCTCGCGCTGGCGTTCGCGCGCGGCCGCTACCCGCGCGCGCACGGCCTCGGTCGGCTCGCCTGCGTCGGCCGTCGCGAGCTGCTGGTAGGGGAGGGCCGGGACCTCTACGTGCAGATCGATCCGATCGACCAGCGGCCCCGACAGCCGCGATCGGTAGTTGCCGATGGCGGTCGTGCCGCAGGTGCACGTCCTGATGGCGCTGCCGAGATAGCCGCACGGGCAGGGGTTCAGCGCCGCCACCAGCATGAAGTCGGTGGGGTAGGTGACCGCGCGCCGCGCCCGGACGATCGTGACGGCCCGGTCTTCCAGCGGCTGGCGCAAAGACTCGAGCAGGGCGCGCGGGTATTCGAGGAGCTCGTCCAGGAACAGGACGCCGTTGTGCGCCAGTGCGATCTCCCCCGGGCGTACATGCGGACCACCGCCGACCAGACCGGCGATGGAGACCGTGTGGTGCGGCGCCCGAAAGGGACGTGCCCGGACCAGACCGCCGCCGCCCAGGAGGCCGGCGATGGAGTGCACCATCGTCGTCTCTAACGCCTCGTCGAAGGTGAGCGGCGGCAGGATCCCGGGCAGCCGCTGGGCCAGCATCGTCTTGCCCGAGCCGGGCGCCCCGACGAACAAGAGGTTGTGCCCGCCCCCCGCGGCGATCTCCAGCGCGCGGCGCGGGACCTCCTGGCCGCGGACGTCGGCCAGGTCCGGGAGCGCCGCCGAAAGGTTGACCACCGCGGGCTGGGCGCTGGCCGACGCTTCTGCGCCGGCGTCGCCCCGAAGCAGCGCCACCAGCTCGCCAATGTGTCCCGGTGCCCGGACCTCCAGCCCGGGTGGTGCAGCGACGACCACGGCCTCAGCCGCGTTGGCCGGCGGCACGATGAGCCGTCGAATGGGGCGGCTGCGCGCCCAGGCGGCGATGGGCAGCACGCCTCGGACCGGGCGCAAGGTCCCGTCGAGCGCCAGCTCGCCGACGAAGAGCGTGCCGTCCAATGCGCTCGCATCGATGACGCCGGCGGCGCACAGCATGCCGATGGCGATCGGCAGGTCGAAGGCCGCGCCGTCCTTGCGCAGATCGGCAGGCGCCAGGTTCACGGTGATCCGGCGCGGCGGCAGCTTGAAGCCACTGTTCTCCAGGGCGCCGCGGATCCGGACCCGCCCCTCGCGGACGCCAGCGTCGGGGAGCCCGACGATGTTGCACCCGGGCAGACCGACCGCCACGTCGACCTCCACGTCGATGGCGGCGGCCTCTATCCCGACCACCGCAGCGGAGGCGACCCGAGCGAACATGCCGCCAGCCTTTGCGAGCCGGATGCCAACTCACTGGCGCCGCGGCGCGGGCGCGACGCGCCTCCGCGCGGCCGCCGGCTGGTCAGCCGTCCGGCGGCTGGACGCCCCGGACGGTTTCAGCAGCCCGTTAGAACGTGAGGCGCAGGCCCAGGCGCGCGTTGAACGGCGTCTGGAAGGCGATCGGCTGGCCGAAGTTCGGGTTCTTGTTCAGGGGCGCCCCGCTCAGGTCCTTGGCGTATTTCAGGTCCGACGGCGTCCCGTTGACGATGGGGGGCGCGGCCTGGAAGGTGTAGTTGTCGTCGGTTTGCAGCGTGGTCTGCTGGTTCAGAATGTTGAAGAGGTCGACGAACGCCTCGAGGTTCATGCGGGGGCCAAGCGGCCGGGCGTACCCGATCTTCGCGTCCAGCTGGGTCACCGTCGGGGTGCGCCCGCCTTCGCCGCGCGGCAGGAGCATCACGATCTGGAACACCGACCCGGGCTCGAGGTTGCCGACGTAGTTCCGGGGCTGCCCTGACCGCGCCGTGAACGCCAGGCCGAACACCAGATGGCCCTTGCGGACCGGCTGCCGCAGGTAGCCGTCCAGGCGGAACAGGTGGGGGCGGTCGTTGGGGAGCGGGCCGTTCTGGTTGACGGTCAGCTCGGGCGCGTCGTATGCGTTGGTGCCGTTGGGCGAGACGTAGTTGGTCTCGTTCTGATACAGACCCTCGTAGTTGCCGATCAGCCGCGAATAGGTGTACGAGGCGCGCGCGAACCACTTCTTTGCGAATCGCTTGTTGAGTGACAGCGTCAGCGCGTCGTAAGTCCGCTGGGGCTTGGGGGAGTCCTTCAGCGTGTGCAGCGCGGCCAGGTTCGCCTGGGCGGTCTGGAGGCTGGCCTGGGCGACCGGATCGGCGCCGTTCATGTCCGCGGTCGTTTGCGCCTTGGTCAGCTCGTTTTCGGCCGCGTGGATTGCGGAGTCCGGCACATTGCCAGGATTGGCGAGCACGCTGTTGATGGCAGGCCCGTAGCCGTCCTCGATGACGTTGCCCAGCCAGCGGTGCTGGTAGTCGAGCCGGAGGGTCATGTCCTCCATCACCTGGCGTTCGACCGTGGCCACGATTTCGTTGTGGTACTGCCCCTGCATGTCGTGCTGGGCATACGCGCTGTTGAAGGTCGCGGCGGCCTGGCCGGGCGTGCACTTGCTGTACTCGCCGGCACCCACCCAGTTCGCCTGGTTCGACAAGCTGCCCTTGCAGTCACTGAGATTGCCGTACGAGGTCACGAAGTTCTCGCCGGCGAAGTAGCGGGCGGGCACGTCCAGCGGCACCGCCTCGTAGTAGCGGCCGTATGAAGCCGAGATCTTCGAGCGGCCGTCGTCGAACGGGTCATAGATGGCGCTCACACGGGGAGCCAAGTTGTTGGTGTCGAAGACGCCGTGGCCGTTGCTGTCGTACACCTTCTGGAGCTCCAGGCGCACGCCGGCGTTGACGGTCAGGTTGCGCAGGTGATCGGGGCTGAAGCTGTCCTGCAAGAAGAACGCATTGGACATGCTCTTGACGTAGGAGTGCAGCGTGTCGACGTAGCGCGGGGCCATGGTCAGCAGCGTCGGGTCTTTCGAGCCGGTGACGAACTGAGTGGACGAGTCGGCGTTTTGCAGCTGGAAGAAATTCTGCGCCGAGTAGGTGCCGTCGCCGGGGAGCGAAACGAAGCCACGCGCCCCCAGGGGGCCGGTGTACGCCCGCGAGAAGTCCATCGTGTTGAAGTCCAGGTGCCACCCGTACTTCAGCTCGTGCCGGCCGCCGCCCTCGAACACGTTCGTCGACTTGATCTCGGCCGACCAGCGGTAGGCGTCGGATTTGTCGATCTCACCGATGCCACCCGCGTAGTAGTAGGGCGCGATGGGGCAGGGGATGAACGCTCCCTGGGGCTGGCAGCCGGGGGCGCGCTCGACGCTCCAGAGATCGGCTCCGCCGATCTGGAGCTGGTTCAGTCCGTTGAGGTCGTCATACGGCGAGCGGTCGTAGGTGTACTCGTAGTGCATGCCGGCCAGGGCGTCGATCTGCCACTTGCGTTCGTAGAGCTTCGACACCCAGTGGGCGGTCACGTCGGTGTTGCTCCGGGTCAGCGACTCCATGGCCGTGCGCGGGTCGGAGCTGAACGGATCGATCCCATATTGAGTCTTCAGCTGCTGGTTGAAGTTGGGCGTGGCCAGGATGGCGACGGTGAGGCGGTTGTCCGGCAACGGAACCCAGTCCAGCGTCGCGGCCGTGTAGTACGTGCGGTGCCTCTCGTCGAGCCGCGCCGTGTAGTCCAGCCGGTTCAGCACCGGGTTGCCGGCCGCGTCCAGCGCCGCCATCCCGCTGGCGTCGGCCCGAAGCGCAAAAGTCTCCCGCAGGACGTGGGCGTTGGTGATGCGCGGCGCGAAACCGACCCACAGGAACAGCTTGTCCTTGATGAGCGGCCCGCCCGCCTCGACCCCGATGCTGTCGTCGAAGTCGGGTTTGCGAACGCCGCCCAGCGAGCTGCCGCGCGGCAGGACCAGCTTCGGATCGCCCGCCAGCCAGTACGGCGACCAGTACCCGAACGCGCTGCCGTGCCACTCGTTGGTGCCGGACTTCAAGACCGTGTTGATGACGCCGCCCATCGCCCCGCCGTATTCGGCCTGGTAACCGCCGCTGTTGACGTCGATCTGGCCCACGAACTCGGGCGGCAGGTTGGTCCCGCCGGGGCGACTGGACAGCCCCATGTCGACATTGCCGTAGCGCAGCCCCGTGACGTTCATGCCGTTGATGGTGTATTGGTTCTCGAGGCCGGTGGCGCCGCCGATCGAGACGTTGCCGCTGTTGTCGATGAACGCGCCGGGCGCGCGCTCGATGATGTCTCCGTAGGTGCGGCCCACGGGCACGTTCAACGTGTAGTCCTGGTCGAAGGTGGCCCCCACCCGGGCGCTGCCGACGTCGATCGTGGGGGCGCGCCCCGTGATGACGTAAGTCTGCTGCGTGGCCTGCTGAGCGGCGCCCGCCACCTTGGCGTTCACCCGCACCGTCTTTTCGGCGGAGACCAAGACGCCCAACTGCTCGACCTGGACCGCGGTGTTGGCCGCGTAGAAATGAATGGCGTAGGTGCCGATCGGCAGGGTCGTGAAGTTGTACTCGCCCTTTTCATTGGTCAGCGTCGCGTCTTCGCCCTGCGGCCCCTGCACCAGCACCGTGACGCCGCCCATTGGCGCGCCCGTGTCGCGGTCGGTGACCCGACCGGTGACGCGGCCGGTGGTTTCCTCGGCCAGGGCCACGCTGGCCAGCAAGAGCAGGGCCAGCCCCAGCGCCGTCGCCACAACACGCATCCGCTTCATCGGACCTCTCTTTTCGGTTGTCCCGCGGGTGGCTTCCATTAGAGGGCCCCCGTGTGGAACATGGCGGAGGGCGCCGGCGCGCCCAGGACGTCCCCGGCCAGGTCTGCCGCGGAGCCCGCGACCGTAATCGTGATCTCCGCGTTGGCCGGCCACTTGTCCATCGGGGCGACGGTGACGTTCAAGCCGTCCATGGACGTCAAAGTCACCGGAATCATCGCGGTGCTGCCCGCCGCGGTCGCGGTCACGGCCGCCATCAGGGCCGTCGCTTCGACCGGGCTGTTGAAGGTGATCGTCGCGGGGGCGTCCAGCGCCACGTCGGTGTTCGGGGTCGCGCAAGCACCGGCGTCGGCCGGCAGCGGCGGGGGGGCGGGCGGCGTCACGGTGGCGGTGAACGGCGCCGTCGTGAAGGTCAGCGTCCCCTTCTTGAAGTTGTCGTTGTCGGTGAACGGCGTCTTGCCGTCCTTGGCGCGAACCGCCGCCGCGTTCAGTTGCACCGTCGCGACGCCGCTGGCGGGCAGCGCGGGGGCCGGCGAAACGAGCAGGCTGGGGCCCTCCGTCCGAAAGTCGCCGAAGAGCGGGAAAATGAGCTCGTTCGGCGAGCCGTTCGGCGCGTAATCGGTGGTCGACAGGACCAGGGCCGGGGGCGTGCCGGCGGTGACGGTGGCGGCCACGGAAGCGCCCGCGTCAGCGTCGAACGGGCGGGTGTCGATCACGCGGTCGAAGGTGAACAGAGTCTGTGCCGTGGGTGAGAACGGATCGCAGTTCCAGAGGCCGTCGGGTGGACTGGCTGCGCCGCCGGCCGCGCCGGCTGCCCCACTGGCGCCTCCAGCTGCCTCACCGCCTGCACCGCCGGCTGCCCCAGCGGTGCCGCCGTCGGCCCCACCGGCCGCGCCGGCCGCGCCGCTCATGCCGGCCATGCCACCGTCGGTGCACGTCGGCGCCGGCATCGGCATCGGCGCGCCTGGCGCCGCTCCGCAACGGCACCAGTTCTGGGCGAGGAAGCAGGTCTTGTCCTTCTGCTCCCCCGACGTGCGGCAGGGGTCGCCCGTCGCGAGGCCGGGCGCACAGGCGGCCGCGCCGGCCGGGATGCTGGTGACGGTCGCGCCGCTGCCTTCGACGATCGAGACCTGGATCAGCACGGGCGCCCCGGACTTCACGGAGTTGTTGGGAGCGCACGCGGCGCCGCTTGCCAGCGCGGCGGCGAGGCCGACCACCTCAAACCCAGGGAAGGGCCGTTTCATTCGGGTCTCCTTGTGAACGGACATTGCAGGCGGTCACACGACACGTTGGTGCGCATCGTATCAGTGAATCAGGCGCCTGGGAATTCGGCGGGTGGATGACGTTTCTTGACCCATACGGGCCCATACGGACGCACGCTGGGCGCCGTTGTCATCGTCCGTGGTTTGGCTGCTGGCCGCGCAGTTGACAGAACAACGGCGCAGTTGACGGAATTCTGGTGCGTATTATCGGTCGTCTTTGGTGACGATCCCCAGCGTCTTGGCGCCCGCTCCCTTGCAAAGGTCCATGATCCGCACCGCCTGCCCGTAATTCGCGTCGTCGGACACTTTGAAGAACACAACCTTTTGCCGGTCATGCGCCAGGCGGTTGGCAATTTGCTCTGCGAACGCCTCCGGCGCGACGGGATCTCCGTTGAGGGTGGTGTGATCCTGGGCGTCTATCTCGACGACGATCGGGTTGTCTCCGGGGGGGCGGGGCACGTTCTCGGTCTGCTTCTGGGGGACCTTGGCCACGATCTCCTTGAGCATCACCGGCGTCATCACCATGAAGATGATGAGCAGAACCAGCACGATGTCGATGAGTGGCGTGACGTTGATCTCCGCCTGCGGCGCGCCTTTTCGGCCGCCTCCAACCGAGAATGCCATCAGCGGGTCCCCGCCGGCTTCTGCTCTTCCGTTCCCAGTTGGACGTCTTCCACGCCCGCCTTGTGAACGGCCTCCATTGCGGCGCGCGCCAATCCGTAATGAATGCGGTGGTCCGCCTTCACAAAGACGCCTTTGTCCGGAAAACGCCGCCGTTCTTCCTGTACGGCCGCCGTTAATGTGTCCAGCGAGACCTTGTCGGCGTTGACGTAAATGTCTCCGTCTTTGTTGATCGAGACGACCAGGTCCTTGTTGTCGTCGTTCTTGCGATCGTGGTGGCTGGTGACCGGCAAGTCGACGTTCACCCCGCGCACGATCATCGGCGTGATCACCATGAAGATGATCAACAGAACCAGCACGACGTCCACCAGCGGCGTCACGTTGATCTCGGCGCGCACCTGTCCCTTCGGGTGGCGCTTGACGGCCAGCCGGTGACGCCGGCGCGGCGGCGGCGGCGTGACGGCGGCGCTCACCCGGCCTCGCCGCGCAGGATGGTGTCGACCAGCTCGGACGCTGTCTCGTCGATGTCGATGGTCAGATCGTCGATGCGCGCCGTGAAGTAGTTGTAGAACCAGACCGACAGGATGGCGACGCCCAGGCCGACGGCGGTCGTGATCAAGCGCTTCCGCGATGCCGGCCGACACAGTCCCGATGCCGCCGCCCCCCTTGGTGGGGTCCGACAGCTTCTGGAACGCGGTGATGATGCCGCCGACGGTCCCGAACAGGCCCACGAAGGGTGCCGACGACGCGACGGTGGCCAGCACCGGCATGCCGCGGCGGAGGCCCGCCAGCTCGCGATCCTTGCTGCGCTCCATGGCCCGGTTGACGATCTCCGCCACGTCGAACGGCGAGGCGGTGGCCGCGTTCGGGCGGTCCAGCCCCCGCGTGTACTCAAGCACGCCGGCGCCAATCACCTTGGCCAGCGGGCTGCCCACGAACCGCTTCTCGAGCCCCGCCGCCTCGCGCAGCCGCCCCGCCTCCTCGACCAATGGGGCAAGCGCCTCGATGTAGAGGCGGGACTGCTTGCGGCCGCGCGCGAACGCGGTCAGGCGGTCGGCGGCAACCGCCAGCGCGTAGAGGGACATGCCGACCAAAACCACCACCACCGCCCGCGCGGTGAAGCCCATCTCGTGCCACAGTCCGACCAGTGTGAAATCCATCGTGTCTCCTCATTGACCTCGGAATTCGAATCGGCCGAAGTAACAAAACGGAATCAGGGATGCCGTCCGCCATCAAGGGCCGGTACCGCCAGCCTTTGACGGCCCGCACGACGTTGTCGTCCAGCAACGGGTCCGCCCGCTGCATCAGCGACACACTGTCGACGTCGCCGCCGCGCGTGACGCAGATTTTCGCGCTGACCACGTAAAGCGCGCCCGCCCGCCGCAGCGACGGCGGAAACGCCGGCTCGTCGCCGGACTGCTTCTGCAGAGCGCCCATGTTCGGCGGCAGGAACTTGCGCCCGACGGACGGGAGGCCGGCGCCGCCCACGGTTCCGCCGATGGTTCCACCCGTCTTGCCGCCGATCGTCCCGCCGACGGTGCCGCCGACGGTGCCGCCGATGGTTCCGCCGACGGTGCCGCCGATCACGCCGCCCTTTTGGCCCCCCTTGACGCCGTCCGGCTCATTGTCCGCGACCTTCGTCTCTTTTGGCTGTTCCTTGGGCGTCTCGCGCGGCTGAACGATGTCGGGAACTTTGGTCGGAACCACCTTGGGCTTGAGGACGACGCGCTTCTTGGCGCCGCCACCGCCTCCGGCCGGCGGCGGCGGTGGTGGTGGTGGTGGCGCGGCCGAAAGGAACGTCACCTTCACCGACGGGGGCGACAGCTCGTCGACGTGCCAGAACGAATACGCGACGCCCACCCCCAGCAGCGCGCCGTGGAACACGATGGACAGCGCCAGCGTCAGCCGGTTGCGGCGCGGCCGCTTCCTCGACTGCCCGCGAAAGCCCTCGAACGCCACCGGCTATGACTTCCCCCCGCGCGCATCCATCGCCCGTTTCTGCCAGTCGTCGGCCTCGTCCACAGCGGACTGCCAGGCGATCGGGTCAGCGAACAGCGCAAAGGACTTTTGGCGCCACAAGAGCGCCAGGAACGTCATCGCCTCCGGGTATCGCGGGCGCCGGGCCAGCGCGCGCTGCAGATAGGCGATCCCGTCATCGGCCAGCGCGATGCGCGCGGCGGCGCTGACGTCGTCGGGGCCGGACGGCGGCTCGGCGGGCGGCTGGTCGGCGTGGGCGATGACGGCTGGCCAGGGCGAGAGGCCAGCCACCTTCTCGCCGCCGCCGTGCGCGGACAGGATCTGCCAGACGAAGGTGCCGACACCGTACTGCGCCTCGGCGTCGTCGGGCCGCAACCCAGCCGCCTTCTTCGACCAGTCGAGGGCCTGCTGCCACTTCCCCCATTTGTAGTAGACGTCCTGCAGCCCATGGACGGCGTCCAGGTCCGTCGGGTTGCGGCGGTGGCGACCGAGGTAGGTGGCCTCGAGCTCGGTCCAGGCGCCGGTGTCGAACCAGGTCTGCAGCATCAGCTCGGAGGCGCGCGGGTCGTTCGGGCGCGACCTGCGGCCAGCCGCTTGAAGGCGGCCAGCGCGCAATCGGCGGCGCGCCGGCTCTCCGGGTCGCGGCCGCCCGGCGCGATCAGCTGGCGGCAGGTGTATCCCTTGTTCAGCCACAGAGTCGGCAGCCCGGGAACGAAGGCCTCTGCTTCCTCGAACTTGGCGACCGCTTCGGCGTACTTGCCGCGCCGGTAAAGCTCGTTCGCCGTCCTGGATCCGCTTGCGGCCGCGGACCTCGGAGCAGGATGGAAAGACGACCAGGGCCGCCAGCGCGAGGAGAGCGCCAGCTCTAGCGGAGATCGAAGACCTGTAACTCATCGCCGCCCCGCGCGAAGCTCTTGAACCGCTTGAGCACCACCAGCGTGTCGGCGCGGGTCCGGTAGGTCACCGGGCGGGGCGTGAACACGCGCCCCCGCAGGGTGACCTCGCCGTTCGATGCGTCGGCCGCGTAAAGGTCGAGCATCGGCAGATCCGGCTTGCGCCGCTTCACGGCGTCGGGGTTCAGGGGGTCCACGGCCAGGCCGAACGTCAGGTGGTTCGGCGCGGGGCCTTCCTCGACGACCAGCGATTTCGGGTCGTAAAGGCGGAACGGAGCCGCCAGAGCCGCTGGGACCTTTTTCCCCATCGCGTCGATTACATCGACACCCGACCCGTCTTGATTGAGGTCGACGAACAGCGACTGGCCCGGGTGGTCGCGCCGCAGCTGGCCGGTGACCTCCCACCCCAGCAGGTCGGGGATCTCGCCCTCGCTGATGGTCTTGCCGGTCAGCGCGTCGATGACCGTCTTGCGCGGACGGGCGCGCACGTCGGCCGCCTTGTCGTAGGCGCCGGCGCGCTCGGCCAGGATGCGGGTGTACCCGTCGAAAAAGCCAATCAGCCGAACCGGCGGCGTCTTTGAGCTCGCCCGACGGATCCGTGTGGAAGACGTGGGGTTTGCCGGCCGGCGCCAGGGTCGCCAGCGTGAACGGGGTGACGGTGTAGGTGGCCTCTGCGCCGTGGGCGCCGGGCTTCCGGTCGAAGGCGACCAGCAGCCCGGCCGCCGGCCCGGCGCCGAGTCGGCGGTCGCGCGAAGGCCGTGACCGGCCCCGCCTTGGCGAGCAGCTTGCCGGCGCCGTCGATCAGCAGGGCGAAGACCGGGGCGCTGTCGTCCGGCCTGGTGCGCGCGATCAGCACCAGCCCCTTGCCGGGCGGCAGGACCTCGAGCCGCACGGGCACCAGCCCCTTGTCGGGCAGATCGAAGGCGGCCGTCTGCCGAGGCGCGGCGCCGCTCAGGTCGTAGGTCTCGATCTTCGCGAAGGTCGCGCCGTCCTCGCGAATGACGGCCAGCGTCGTGCCGCCGTCGTCCAGGCCGAACACCTCGTCGAAGTAGCCCTCGCCGGCCGGCGGCTTCAGCGTGGCGCGCGGCTCCAGCGGCTTGGCGACCTTCTTGTCGGCCTTTCCCGCGCGCTCTGCTCGCGCCGGCCGTCGACGCCGACGAACCCGAAGCGAGAGCAGCGCGAAGACGAGTCGACGCGCCCGCATGCGTCGCGTCAGGCGCCGGCACGGCTCAGGAAGGCGTCGATCTGGCGCGCGGGCCTGGTCATCCAGGGTCACGAACTTCACGCCCATGCGCAGGTCCTCGGGCGGGGTGGCCGAGACGATCTCGCCCGTGAGGCTGATCGGCACCTGGTCGCCGGGCAGGGTGAACGTGAGGTTCACGCTGGTCCCGACCGGCAGCGGGATCGTGTGTTCCAGGCGCAGCCCGCCGCGCGAGAGGTTGCCTGCGCGCCGAAAGTAGCGCTCGGACCCGGTCGTCTCCTCGACCCACATCTCGACTGGGATGCGCGCGGCACCGCGGCGCTCTTCGCCGGCTCCCGACATGGGCGCGATGGTACACGCGCGCCCTCGCTGCGCGCCACAGGCGCGCCTTGGAAGTTTGGCCCGCGGCTGCGGGTATGAAAGGGCGCGATGTCACGTCGCCGAATTCTGGTCACCGGAGGCTCGGGGTTCGTGGGCTCGCACCTGTGCGAGCGGCTGCTGAAGGAAGGACACGAGGTGGTCTGCCTCGACAACTTCTTCACCGGCTCGCGGTCGAACGTCGAGCACCTGCTGGACCACCACCGGTTCGAGCTGATGCGCCACGACGTCACCGAGCCGCTGACCATGGAGGTCGACGAGGTCTTCCACCTGGCCTGCCCGGCGTCGCCCATTCATTACCAGCGCAACCCGGTGCGGACGATCCGGACGGCGGTCGAAGGGACGCTGAACATGCTGGATCTCGCGCGCGAGGCCAAGGCGCGCGTCTTGATCGCGTCGACGTCCGAGGTCTACGGCGACCCCATCGAGCACCCGCAGCACGAGAGCTACTGGGGCAACGTCAACCCGATCGGCCCGCGCGCCTGCTACGACGAGGGTAAGCGCTGCGCCGAGGCGCTGGCCGTCTCGTACGCGCGCCAGTACTCGGTCGAGGTGCGGATCGCGCGCATCTTCAACACCTACGGGCCGCGCATGCACGAGAACGACGGACGCGTGGTCTCCAACTTCGTCGTGCAGGCGCTGCGGAACGAGCCCATCACCGTCTACGGCGAGGGGCAGCAGACGCGGTCGTTCTGCTTCGTCAGCGATCTGATCGAAGGCTTCATGCGCCTCATGGCCAGCCCGCACGGCGTCCGACCCCGTGAACCTGGGCAACCCGCGGGAGACCACCGTCCTGGAGCTGGCCGAGCTGACCCGGAAGCTGACCAAGTCGAGCTCCGAGATCATCCGCGCGCCGCTGCCCAAGGACGATCCGACCCGGCGCAAGCCGGACATCTCGCGCGCGCAGCAGCTGCTGGGTGGCTGGGCGCCCGTCATGCCGCTCGAGCAGGGGCTGGCCGCGACCATCGACGACTTCAAGCGCCGCCTCGCCGCCTGACGGACGGGTTGGGCGCGGCCCGGTCCAGGGGCTCACCGGTGACCGGGTGTGCCAGGCCCGGGCAGGGCCACGTCCGCCAGCGGGATGCGGACGAACGGGCGTTCCAAGAGCCGCGGGTGCGGCAGGATCAGCCGCGGCGGGTCGTCGATGATGTCCTGGCCGACCAGCAGGAGGTCGACGTCGATCAGGCGGGGCGCGTGGTGCCTGCCGGCCGGGCGCACGCGCCCCAGCTGCGATTCGACGTTCAAGCAGAGTGCCAGCAGCGCGTCCGGGCAGAGGTCGGTCTCGACCCGTGCCGCCGCGTTGAGATAGCGCGGCTGCGGGTCGGGGGTCACCGCGTCCGTCTCGTAGGTCGCCGATCGCGCCCGCAGGGCGACCCCGCCGATAGTCAGCCGCCGCATCGCTTCGGCGATCGTGCCCGCGCGATCTCCCAGGTTGGCACCGAACGCCAGGTACGCGACCTTCACCACCGCCTGTATAGTGTGACCGAACCGTGCCCGCTGGAACCATTCCCGCCGCGCTCTCCGGCCTGGCGACCGGCCTTGGCGCGCTGCCCTTCCTGTTCGTGCGCGACCTGCCCCGGCGCGCGTACGACGGCATCCTGGGCCTGGGCGCCGGCCTGATGCTGGCGGCGGCGACGCTGGGGCTGGTCGCCGAGGCGCTGCGGGGCGTGACCGACGCCAGCGGCTTCCACGCCGGCCGACTGGCCCTGGTGCTGGGGGGGTTCGCTGCCGGGGCGGCCCTGGCGGCCGCGATGGACCGGCTGATCCCGCACCGGCACGCCGGCGGTCACCACCAGCATCTCGGACACGAAAAAGGCCACGACGTCCACGATCGTCACGACCCCGCGGACGAGGCGCGCGACGCCCGGCGCGCCTATGCCGTGGTCGGCGCCCTCAGCCTGCACCGTATTCCGGAGGGGCTGGCCATCGGCGCCGGCTTCGCGCCGAGCAGCTCGAACCTGGGGATCGTCTTGGCGATGGCCATCGGCGTCCAGAACGTCTGCGAGGGGATCGTCATGTCGGCCCCGCTGCGGCATGAGGGGGTGGGGCGCTGGCGCGGCCTCGCCATCGTGGCGCTGACCGGCCTGGTCATCCCGGCGGCGGCGGTCCTGGGCGACCTGCTGGCCGGCGCGGCGGTCGCCACGATGCCATTCGTCCTGGCATTGGCTGGCGGCACGCTCACCTACGTCACCTCCGTGGAAATCATCCCCGAATCCCACAGCCACGGTAACGAAGGGACCGCCTCCGCCGGCCTGGTCGCCGGATTCCTGCTCACCACCGCGCTGGAAGCGATCCTCCGCTAACTCCAAGGCAGTTCAATCGTCAGGCACGTGCCGGGCGGCTGGGCCGCGGCTCGCCCCCGCTGCCGGACAGCCTGAACGCTTGCTGGGCCAGGATGTTCCGCAAGATTCCTGTCAGGCTGGTCTTGGTCTCGCGCGACAAAGAAGCGACGGCCGCCGGCGGCTGCAGCAACCGGCCGATCAGCCGGTCGCGAAGGGCGCGCCCCGCCTGCGTCACGCACAGCATCTTGATGCGGCGGTCGTGATCCGCGCCGCGGCGGGCGATGAGGCCGCGGGACTCGAGCTTGTCGACGATGCCGGTGACGTTCGAGGCATCACAGGCCAGGGCGTCGGCCAGCGTGCTCATCGCCAGCGGCCGCTCGGGATCGAGGCTCCGCAGCGCCATTCCCTGGGAAGGCGTGAGGTCGAACTCCTCGCAAACGGCGCTCCACCAGGATCGCATGCCGAGACAGAGCTCGATCAGCGTCGCCCAAAATGGATCCGGCGTTACCGAACCGCGAGCGGCAGATTTCCTGTTCGAGGGCGAGGGGGGGGAAGACATAGAGCATTTATAATGTCGATTAGCTTGATGGTTGACAAGCTCAAATATCGTCGTGTAGGACTACATACGCCATCACCATGCGCAACGACACTGATGCTCGAAAATTGTCGCCCGCGACTCGCGTCGCCCGACTCCTGCCGCTGATTTTGTCCCTGATCTTGCCGGTCCTCTCGCCGATTCTGGCGCCTGGCTGCTCGCGGGCCCCAGCCGCCACGGAAGCCGCCAAGACCCAGACCGAGGCGCCGCCCATCGCGGTCAAGCTGGTCCCCGCGCGCGAGGTGAAGACCCCGCGCGTCGTCACCCTCTCGGGGACCCTGATCGGTGCAGAGGAGGCGGACGTCGCCGCCGGGGCTGCCGGCAAGGTCCTCGTCACCTACGTCGAGCGCGGGTCCTACGTCCGCAAGGGGGCGCTGCTGGCCAAGCTCGACGCGCGCGCCGCCAGCGCGACCGCCGCTCAGGCCGCCGCGGATCTGGAGGTGCAGAAGGCGCAGGCGGCCCAGGCCACCGCCGACTGCGACCGCACCCAGCGGCTGTTCGACAAGGGCGCCATCTCGAAGGCGGACTACGACAAGATTCGCACCCAGTGCTCGACGACCAAGTGGTCTGTGTCGGCGGCCGAGGCGCGGCGGTCTCTGTCCGCCGAGGCGCTGCGCGACACCGACATTCGGGCGCCCTTTTCGGGGATGGTCGTGGAACGCGCCGTGACCGCCGGCGAATACGTGCGCCCCGAGTCGCGCGTGGCGACGCTGGTGAACACGGACCAACTGCGGGTCGAGGTCACCGTCCCCGAAACGGACATCCCCCAGGTGAAGCAGGGGATGGAGATGGACTTTCGGACGGCCGGCGACGGCGGTGGGCGCCTGTACCACGGCAAGATCCGCTACGTCGGTCCGTCCGTCCGCAAACAGAGCCGCGACGCGGTCGTCGAGGCGGTGTTCGCGAACGACGCCCACGCCCTGCGTCCCGGCATGTTCGTGACGGCGCGCCTGGCGGTTGGCGAGCAGCCATTGCCCGCGGTGCCCGCCACCGCGGTCAAGGCCGACGGCAACCTGCGCCACGTGTTCGTGGCGGTGGGGGGGCGGCTGGAAGATCGCCTGGTCCAGACGGGAGCGCCGCAAGGGGGCGACGTCCCGATCGTGGCCGGCGTCAAAGCCGGCGAGCAGGTGGTTGCCCAGCTGACGCCCGACGTGCGCGACGGCGCGAAGGTTCAATAGCCATGCAGTGGCTCGCCAGCATCTGCGTCCGGCGGCCGGTCTTCGCGACGGTGCTGATTCTGTTCATCGTGGTGGTCGGCTTCATCGGCTACAAGAACCTGAACGTCGACCGCTTTCCGAATGTCGATCTGCCGGTCGTCCAGGTGATCACCGCCCTGCCGGGCGCGGC
Source organism: uncultured Pseudomonadota bacterium (assembly GCA_963737345.1). Taxonomy (GTDB): domain Bacteria; phylum Myxococcota_A; class Polyangia; order Fen-1088; family Fen-1088; genus JADGRB01. The sequence goes on from CAVTSM010000011.1 coordinate 33,164, forward strand.
ACCCGAAGAGATCGAGACCGAGCTGTCCGACAAGATCGAGGAGGCGATCAACACGATCAGTGGCATCGACGAGCTGCGCTCCATCTCGACCGAGGGGGTCTCGCAGGTCGTCGTCTCGTTCCAGCTCGACAAGGACATCAACGTCGCCGCGCAAGAGGTGCGCGACCACGTCTCGACGATCTTGCCGGATTTGCCCGACGGGACGAAGAGCCCGGTCATCAACAAGCTGGACCCGGACGCCGCGCCGGTTCTGTTCCTGGCGCTCGAGTCCGAGCGGCCCATCAAAGAGGTGACCGAGTACGCCGACCACGAGATCCGTGAGTCGCTGGAGAACGTCTCGGGCGTCGGGCAGGTCACCATCATCGGTGGCCGCAAGCGCCAGCTGCAGGTGGTTTTGGATCCCGAGCGGCTGCGCGCCGCGGGCCTGACCGCGGTCGACGTTCAGCGGGCCATCGTCGGCCAGAACGTGACGACGCCCGGCGGAACCGTCGACACCGGCCCCTCGCTGCTCACGTTCCGGGTCAGCGGCCGCGTCAAGAGCGTCGCCGCCCTGGGCGAGGTGGTCGTTCGCAGCGTGGACAATCACCCGATCACGATCAACGACGTCGGCCGGGTGGTCGACGGGCAAGAGGAAGCCGCCACCGCTGCCAGCATCGCGGGCAAGCCGGCCGTCGTGATGTCCATCCGCAAGCAGTCGGGCGAGAACAGCGTGGCGGTCGTCGACGCGCTGCGCGCCCGCATGAAAGAGCTGGCGCCCACGTTGCCGTCCGGGTACCGGCTTAGCGTCATCCGCGACAACACCGAGACGACCCGAACCAGCGTCGACGCCGTCCGCGAGCACCTGATTCTCGGTTCAATCCTGGCGTCGCTGGTGGTGCTGCTTTTCCTGGGAAACTTCCGCAGCACCATCATCGCCGCCCTGGCCATCCCGACGTCCATCATCGGCACGTTCCTGCTGATGTGGTTGATGGGGTTCACGTTGAACACCATCACCTTGCTGGCCTTGGCGCTGGCCGTCGGCATCGTCATCGACGACGCGATCGTCGTGCTGGAGAACATCTTCCGCTTCATCGAGGAGAAGAAGATCCGGCCCATGCCGGCGGCCATCTACGCCACCAAGGAGATCGGGCTGGCGGTTCTGGCAACCACCCTGTCGCTGCTGGCGGTGTTCCTGCCGGTGGCCTTCATGAACAGCATCCCCGGCCGGTTCCTGCGCAGCTTCGGCCTGACGATGGGGGCCGCCATCGCGATCTCGCTGCTGGTCAGCTTCACGCTGACCCCGATGCTGGCTTCGCGCTGGCTGCGGTTGGACACCCGCCCCGCGTCCGAACGGCGCAAATCGTTGCTCGAGCGGATCGTCGACCGCTTTTACCGGCCCATCGAGACCGGCTACATGCACATCCTGGGCTTTCTGTTCCGGGACGGGCGCTGGCGAACGCGCCTGCGCGAGTCGGAGTCCTGGATGGCCCGCCGGGCCGCCATGTTCATGGATCGGCGCTGGATTGTGGTCGGGGCGGCCCTGCTGGCGCTGTTCTCGCTGGGGCCGATGATGAAGGTGGTCCCGAAGGGCTTCTTGCCCAAGAACGACGAGGCTCAGTTCGAGATCAGCGTGCGCACGCCCGAGGGGACCAGTCTGGCGGCGACGACCATCTCGGCCGAGCGCATCGCCCGTGAAGTTCGACAGTGGCCGGAGGTCGACACGACGCTGCTGACCATCGGCGACAACAGCCAGCAGACGCCCAACCTGGCGTCGGTGTTCGTGCGCCTCAAACCGCCGGATCAGCGCAAGGCCTCGCAAGACGAGCTGCAGAACCGGGTGCGCAAGCAGATCGTGCCGAACCAGCCCAAGGAGTATCGAATCAGCGCCTCGGCCGTCGCGGCGTTCGGCGGCGGCACCTTCAGCACGGCGACGGTGCAGTACATCCTGACCGGCCCGGACCTGGCGCGCATCATCGACTACTCGAACCAGATCGTCCCCAAGCTGAAGGCGATTCCGGGCGCGGTCGACGTCGACACGACGCTGGTGACCGGCAACCCCGAGGTGGTGGCCAGCGTCAACCGGCGCAAGGCGGCCGACCTGGGCGTCAACGTCGCCGACGTCGCGCTGGCCTCGCAGTTGCTGATCGGCGGCGTGAAGGTGTCGCGGTACGAGGAGGCGGGCCGCGAATACGACATTCTCGAGCGCGCCGACGAACAGTTCCGCAACAGCCCGGACGTGCTGGCGCAGCTCACGGTGCCGTCGGCGCGGCTGGGCGCGGTGCCGTTGCTGGACGTGGTCGACCTGAAACGCGCCGAGGGGCCGTCCAAGATCGACCGCTACGCGCGGCAGGTGCAGGTCACGTTCCTGGCCAACACGGCGCCTGGCGTGGGCGCCGGCGAGGTCGGCGCGGCCCTCGAGAGGGAAGTCAAGACCATGAACCTGCCGTCACAGTATCGGTTCGTGCCGTTCGGTCAGTCGCGGGAGATCGCGCGCACCGGGAAAGCGTTCCTCCTGGCGTTCGGGATGTCGTTCATCTTCATGTATCTGATCCTGGCGGCCCAGTTCGAGTCCTGGCTGCACCCGATCACGATCTTGCTGGCGCTGCCGCTGACGGTCCCGTTCGCGATCCTCTCGCTGCTGATGCTGGGGCAGTCGCTGGACATCTTCACGATGCTCGGAATCCTGGTGCTCTTCGGCGTGGTGAAGAAAAACTCGATCCTGCAGATCGATCACATCAACCAGTTGCGGGCCGAGGGGCATTCGCGCCTGGACGCCATCCTGCACGGTAATCGCGATCGTCTTCGCCCCATCTTGATGACCACCCTGGCGTTCGTGGCCGGCATGTTGCCGCTGGTCACGTCGAAGGGGATCGGCGCCGAGTTCAACCGCGCCACGGCCGGCCCGGTGGTGGGTGGCCAGATCCTGTCGCTGTTGCTGACGCTGCTGGCGACGCCGGTCGCGTACTCGCTGTTCGACGATCTGTCGAACGGCTGGGGACGCCTGAAAGCGCGCGTCGGTTTGCGGGCGCGTTCGCCCGCCGAGACCGGCGCCGACGAGATCATGCCCAAGGACCCGCACCCGGTCCCCCTCAACGGCCGGGCCGAGCCGCGCATCGAGGAGGCGTTGCCATGAAGCGGCTTGGACTCATCGGGGCCCTGGCCGTCGCGCTGGCGTCAGGGGTGGTTCACGCGCAGGCACCGGCGGGGCGCCTGCTGACCTTGGACGCGGCCCTGGCCGCAGCCAAGCGCGCCAACCGCACGCTGGCCGTCGAGAAGGCCCGCTTGGCCGGCGCGCGCACCAACGTCGAGCAGGCCTGGGCGGCGCTGTTTCCGATCATCACCGCGCAAGGCAAGTACACGCACAACTACAAGAACGCGACGCTCAACTTCGGCGCGCTGTTCGCGTCGCTGGGCCTCGTCCCCGCGTCCGCCAACGCCTCGCTCGCCTCCGAGCCGGTGACGATCCTCAAGCAGGAGCAGCTCGACGCCAACATCATCGCGACGATGCCCCTCATCGCGCCGGCGGCGTATCCGGGTCTGGACGCCGTCAAGAAGGGCGTGCGGTCCTCGGAGGCCAACTATGAGGCCTCGGAGTCGAACGTGCTTCTCAACGTGGCGCAGGTGTTCTTCCTGGCTGCCGCCGCCGACGAGGTGCTGGTCAGCCGGCAATCGAACATCAACGTCAGCCGCGCCACGCTGGAAAACGCCAAGACGCGCTTCGCGGCGGGGACGGTCACCAAGGTCGACGTCGACCGAGCCGAGCTGGCGGTGGTTCGCGCGCAACAGATCGCGCTCGACGCCGAATACGGGCGCCAGCAGTCGTACCGCGCGCTGGCGACCCTGATGCAGGACGACGTCCCCTTCAAGGTGGTGCCGCCTGAAGTCCCGCTGAAGACGCCGGTCGAGACGTTCGAGGGTGCCTTGAACCGCCGCGCCGAATTTCGCGCGTTGATTCTGACCGAGGAGTCGGCGGAGGCCACGGGGCGGGCGTACGGCTGGCGATGGTCGCCGCAGCTGTCGGGGTTCGCGAAAGCCAACGTCGGGAACTACAAGGGCTTCTCGGGCGATAAGTACGCCTGGGCCGTCGGGCTGCAGCTGGACTGGACGATCTTCGATGGTGGCACGCGCGATGCGCAGCGGCACTTGGCGGCAGCTCAGGCCGCCCAGGCCGAGGCTCAGTCGCAGGTCCTGGCCGACAACATTCGCGACGACCTTCAGAACGGGCGCGTGTACCTCGAGACCAAGCGGGCGGCGCTGCTGGCCTCGTTGCGGGCCGTGACGCTGGCGCAGGAGACGCTGGAGCTGGTCCGCTCCCAGTACGAGGCGGGCACGGTCACCCAGGTCGACCTCTTGCAAGCGCAGGACAACCTGGTGTCCGCGCAGGAGGCGCTGGCCACGGCCCGCTTCGACGTCTCGGTCGCAGACGTCAACCTGCGGCACGCCGCCGGCACATTCCCCGGTAAGTCGTAGACAGTCGCGGTCCGGTCAGGCGCGCTTTTCTTCGCCGCGCGCCAGGCGACCGATGTTCTGGCGGTGTCGCAGCGTGACCAGCCCCGCGCCGCCCAGCGCCAGGATCCACAGCGGCCAGGGCGGCCGCTGCCGCACCACGAACGACACGCTGAACGTCCACACGCCCAGCAACGAGCCAAGCGACGAGAGGCGCGTGGCCGCGAACACCACGATGTAGACGCCGAAGCCGATCAGGGCGGCGGCCGGCGACAGCGCCAGCGCGACACCCAGCGACGTGGCGACGCCCTTGCCGCCCCGGCCGCGCAGGAAGATCGTGAACATGTGCCCGACGATCGCGGCCAGGCCGGCCGCCGCGATCGCGCCGGCGGGAAGGCCCAGACGGCGCGCCGCCCAGACCGGGACGAATCCCTTGGCCGCGTCGGCGGCCAGGACGGCGATCGCCCAGCCTTTGCCCAGCGCCCGGGCGACGTTGGTCGCGCCGATGTTGCCGCTGCCGACCTGGCGCAGGTCGACGCCCTTCGCGCGCGCGATCAGGACGCCGAAGGGAATCGACCCGGCCACGTAGGCGGCCACGCACAGCAGGATGGCGGCGGTCATGAGGCGGCGGCGCTGGCGGGAGGCGGCGCCGCGGCGGCCCGGTGGACGCGGGCCCAGAACTCGGCGACGTCTTCCAGCGACTCGGTGCGCGGGCACTCGGGGGGCAGGCTGGCCCGCAGCGTGGCGCCGTACGACTTGCGGGCGGCGCGTCCGTCCAGCAGCGCCACGATGCCGTGATCGCCGCGGCTGCGAATGAGGCGGCCGAAGCCCTGCTTCAGCGACAGCGCCGCGCGCGGCAGCTGGTACCCGCCAAACGGATCGCCCCCCTCGTCCCGGATGCGATCGATGCGCGCGCGGGTCAGCGGATCATCGGGGGCGCCGAACGGGATGCGGTCCATGACGACCAGCGACAGCGCCTCGCCCGGGACGTCGACCCCCTCCCAGAAGCTCTGCGTCGCCAGCAGCACGGAGCCGATCTGGCTACGCAGGGCCGCCAGCAGGTGGTTGCGGGGGCGCTGTCCCTGCACCAGCATCGGGAAGGGCAGCGTCGCGCGCATCGCGGCTTCGGCCACGCGCAGGTTCTTGAAGCTGGTGAAGAGCAGCAGCGCGCGGCCGCCGGTGATCGCGCACAGCTCGGCCATCCGCGCCGCCGCCGCCAGCGGGAAGGCGTCGTCGTTCGGCTCCGGCAGATCCGTCGCCAAATACAGCAGCGACTGGCGCGCGTAGTTGAAGGGCGAAGGAAACGTGGCATCCGCCGCCGTGTCGCCGAGCCCGGTGCGCGCGCGCAAGTAGTCGAACGAGCCGGCCACGGTCAGGGTGGCCGACGTGAACACGATTGGCCCGGGGCAGGCGTCCAGCGCGCGCCCCAGCAGCGTCGAGACGTCGACGGGTGAAGCGTGCAGCGCCACGTTTCGCGCCGACGCCCCCAACCAGCGGACGTGATCGCGACCGCGCCCGTCGATCAGCAGGTCCAGGTCCGCACGCAGCGCCAGCGCCCGGCGCCCCAGGGCGGCCACCTCGGCCGAGCGGTGCGAGTCGGCGACGGTCTGCCCGTCGGGGTCCAGCCAGGTGGCGATCTCGTCGAGGACGCCGTCCAGACGGTGGTAGGCGGTCCGCACGGGGCCGCGGTCCAGGCCCGCGGGCAGCGGCGCGCGAGACTCCTCGGCGCCGGCCCGCGGCGGCGGCAGCAGATCGCGCAGCACGTCGGCGAAGAGGCCGCCCGCGGCGGTCAGGCGGGCGGCGACGTTTTCGGCGCGCGCCGGCGAGACGCCCGTCTCGCGCGCGAGGTCGCGGGCCAGCGCGAACAGCCGCTGCGTCGAGGCGTGCACGCCGAAGAACTCGGTGGCGACGTCCTCGATCTGGTGAGCCTCGTCGAAGATCACGACCTCGTAAGGCGGCAGCACCTGCGCCTCGGGCCAGCGGGCGCGAAGCGCCAGGTCCGCGAAGAACAGGTGGTGGTTGACGATGACCAGCCGGGCGGCGGCAGCCCGGCGCCGCATGGCCGTCACGAAGCAGCTCTCGAAGAACGCGCAGCGCGGGCCGATGCGGGTCTCGGGCGTCGCCGCAATCTCGCCCCACACGGGTGCTTCATCGGCGAGCTCCGTCAGCTCGGCCCGGTCGCCCGTCGCCGAGGACTCCGCGAACGCCAGCAAGCGATCGAGCTCCGGGTCGGCGACCAGCCGCCCCTGGCGATCGCGCTCGCTGAGACGGCGGCGGCAGACGTAATTGCCAAGCCCCTTCATGACCGCCGCGTCCGGGCCCAGATCGCTGCGTCCCGCGGCCGCCAGGATCTGCCGCAGCCGCGGCAGGTCGACAGACGCGATCTGGTCCTGCAGCGTCTTCGTGCCCGTGCTGATGACCGTCTTGCGGCCGGACAGCAGCGCCGGAACCAGATACGCCAGCGTCTTGCCGGTGCCGGTGCCGGCCTCGACCAACAGGCGTTCGTCATTTTCGATCGCGCCGGCGATCCGCTCGGCCATCGCCAGCTGACCGCCGCGCGCCTCGTACCCGGGCAACACCGCCGCCGCCGCGCCCCCCGGCCCCAGAATCTGTCGAATGTCGCGGCGGATCGCCTCACTTGCCGCGGCGCCGATCATTTCTTGCGGCTTTCCTTCTCGTCGATGCCCGACACGCCGAAGCGCCGCCGCAGCTGCTCGAAGACCGCGTCGGCGGGGACGCCCGCCGCCTCCAGGCCGACCAGCACGTGGAAGAACAGATCCGCCGCCTCGTGCGCCGTGTGGGCCGCGTCCCCCTCGGGCAGCGCCTCGCACAGCTCGCCCGCTTCCTCGGCGATCTTGCCGTTGATCTTGGGCAGACCGGCGTCCAGCAGCGACACCACGTACGACTTTTCCGGGCGTTCCCGCCGCCGCTGCGCGATGACGTCCGCCACGCGCGTCAACATGACGGCCGGCGGGTCGGCCGGGCGATCGTCCTCGACCAGCGTCCCGTCGGCGGCGACCCGCCGGTAGAAACAGGACGTCGCGCCCGTGTGGCAGGACGGACCCTCGGCGTCGACGGTGTAAAGGACCACGTCGCCGTCGCAGTCGATCCGCACCTCCCGCACGCGGAGGCCGTTGCCCGAAGTCTCGCCCTTGCGCCACAGCGCCCCGCGCGAGCGGCTCCAAAAGTGCGCGTCGCCCGTGGCCGTCGTCCGCTCGAGCGCCTCGCGGTTGGCCCAGGCCACCATGCGCACCATCCCCGTGCGCGCCTCCTGCGCGATCACCGGTACCAGCCCGGCGGCGTCGAACTTCACCGCGCCCAGCAGGGTCTCGGGCACCGTCACCGGACCTCTTCGCGCACCGGCACGCCGCGCGCCCGCAGGTAGGCGTGGGCATCGCCCACGGTCCACTCGCCGAAGTGGAAGATCGACGCGGCCAGGACAGCCTCGGCGTGTCCCTCGACGATCCCGGCCAGCAGGTGCTCCAGGTTGCCGACGCCGCCCGACGCGATGACCGGGATGGGCACGCGATCGGCCACCGCGCGCGTCAGCTCCAGGTCGAACCCGTCACGCGTGCCGTCGCGGTCCATGCTGGTCAGCAGGATCTCACCGGCGCCATTTTGCGCCATGCGCTCGCACCAGGCGACGGCGTCGAGGCCGGTCGGCCGCCGGCCGCCGTGTGTGTACACCTCCCAGGCCGGGACCGGCGACTCGGGGCGCCGGCGCGCGTCCACCGCCACCACGATGGCCTGATTGCCGAACGCGTCGGCGGCTCGGCGCACCAGCTCCGGATCGGCGACGGCGGCGGTGTTGATCCCGGCCTTGTCGGCCCCCGCCAGCAGCAGCGCACGCACGTCGTCGACCGACCGGACCCCGCCGCCCACGGTCAGCGGCAGAAACACGCGCTCGGCGGTGGCTCGTACGACGTCCAGCATCGTGGCCCGCCCGTCGGACGAGGCGGTGATGTCCAAAAAGCAGATCTCGTCGGCCCCCTGCGCGTCGTACGCGGCGGCAACCGCGACCGGATCGCCCGCGTCGCGGAGCTCTTTGAACCGGACGCCTTTCTTGACCCGCCCCCCGTCGACGTCGAGGCAGGGGATGACCCGCTTGCACAGCATGCTTTGAAGCTCGAGGGCTCGAATCTCCCACGCCAGCGGGCGCGGGGCAAAAGCTACCGCGCGCCCTCGCCCTCCAGCGCTCGCGCGCGGGCGACCGCCTGCTCGACCGTGAAGGCCCCTTCGTAAAGAGCCTTGCCGATGACCACCGCGGCGGCCCCGGTGGGGACCAGCGCCTCCAGATCCTCGAGGCGCGCGACGCCCCCCGACGCGATGACCGGGCAGGGCGCCACGTGGGCGGCCAGCCGCCGCGTGGCTTCCAGGTTTGGTCCCCCCCGCATGCCGTCGCGGCCGATGTCGGTGTAAAGAACGGCCCCGGCTCCGGCCTGCGCCACGGCCGCCCCGATGTCCAGTGCGTCGGCGTTCGTCGCCTGCGTCCAACCTTCGACGGCCACCTTGCCTTCGCGGGCGTCGACGGCGATGACCAGCTTGCCCGGCCACCGCGCGCAGGCCGCTTCGACCATCCGCGGGTCCTTGACCGCGGCCGTCCCCAGCACGACGTAGGCAACGCCCGCGTCGAAGAGGCGCGCGCAATCGTCGACGGAGCGGACGCCGCCGCCGGTCTCCACCTCGACCGACGCGGCTTGGACGATCCGCTTCAACGTGGGGCGGTTGTCGGCCGGCGCGTCGGTCCCGCGGGTCAGCGCCGCGTCGAGATCGACGACGTGGATGCGCGTGGCGCCGGCGGCGGCGAAGCGGGCCGCGATCTCCCACGGCGCGCGGCTGTAAACCTTGGCGCTCTCGCGGCGTCCTTGCTCCAGCCGGACGGCGGCGCCGCCCAGAAGGTCGATGGCGGGGAAGACCTGCATGCGGCCCGCCTTTTACGCGACCGCGAACCGCCTGAGAAGCGCCAACCCGGCCGCCTGGCTTTTTTCCGGATGGAACTGCGTCGCGAAGATTGGCCCCCGGGCCACCGCGGCGCAGAACGACACGCCGTGCTGGCTGGTGAGGGCCACGTCCTCCGGGCGCGCCGGGTCGGGGTAGTAGCTGTGCACGAAGTAGTAGAAGGCGCCGTCCGGCAGGCCGCCGGCGGCCGTCGGGCCGCGGCGGGTCTGGTTCCACCCCATGTGCGGGACCTTCAGCCCCGGCTGCTCGGCGAACCGGCGCACCCGGCCGGGCAGCACCCCCAGGCCCTGCGCGTCGGGGTTCTCCTCGCTGGTCTCGAACAGCAACTGCATGCCGATGCAGATGCCGAAGTAGGGGCGACCCGTGTCTAAAAACGCCCGCAGCGCCTGCCGGAGGGCGCCCCCGGCGCGGTTGAGAGCCACGGCGCAGGCGCCGAACGCCCCCTGCCCGGGGACGACCAGGCGATCCGCGCCAGCCACGACGTCGGGGTCGGCGCTGACCCGCACGTCGGCGCCTACCGCGGCCAGGGCCTTCTCGACGCTGCGCAGGTTGCCACTGCCCAGATCGGCGACCACGACACTCATGCGGTCAGCGTCCCCTTGGTCGAGGGCACGCCCACCACCCGCGGGTCCATCCGCGTCGCGGCCGAGGTTGCGCGCGCGAACGCCTTGAACAGCGCCTCGATCATGTGGTGCGCGTTCTCGCCGTAGCGCACTTCGAGGTGCAGGTTGCACAGCGACGCGGCGACGAAGCCGCCGAAGAACTCGCGTCCCAACTCGAGATCGAAGTTGCCGACCCAGCGCCCCTTGAGCGCATCGGCCCGGTAGACGAAGGCTGCCCGCCCGCTGAAGTCGACCGCCGCCGAAACCAGCGCTTCGTCCATGGGGATGGTCGCGTCGCCGTAGCGGCTGATGCCGGCCCGGTCGCCCAGCGCCTCGCGGAAGGCCTGACCCAGGCAGATCCCCACGTCTTCGACCGTGTGATGGGCGTCGACCTCGACGTCGCCGGTGGCCTGGACGTCCAGGTCATAAAGGCCATGGCGGGCGACCGCTTCCAGCATGTGGTTGAAGAAGGGCACGGGGGTTGCGATGCGGCGCTGCCCCGTTCCATCCAGGCCCAAGGAAAGCGAGATGTCGGTCTCGGAGGTCTTGCGTTTGATGTTTGCTCGGCGCGTCATGGGGTCCGTCGAAGTCCCTAATCTAACCTGCCGGCCCGCGCCCCGGCCAATAAGCGGCCCAAAACCGGCCGATCTTTCGAAGATTCGCCACGGCGCGCGATATAATTTGTCGGCTCCCCGATGTCGAAGCGCGCCCGCAGCCCGGTGCTCGGTTACAACCACAACCTGCGGTACGGCGGGCGCGTGTTCCACGTGCAGACCGAGGATTCGGGGCAGTCCTACGCGCGTCTTTACACGCACCTTTTCTTCGAGGGGACGATCCTGTCGTCGAAGAAAGAGGAGTACGACCCCGCAGCGCCAGAGGACGCTGTCCGCGCCTTGATGCAGAAGCTGCACAAGGCGATGATTCGCGAGCTGACGCGCGGCGAGCACGACCCGCGCATCTCCGCGTTCTTCACCGCGCGCGGCGAGCCTGCCATGCTGGAACCGCCGCGCGCCGGCCTGGCGCCGGCGGCCGCGCCCGCTGCAGCCAGTCCGGTGGTCGCCGCGGCGGCCCCCGCGTCTAGAACGCCTGCGCCCCAGGTGCCTGCCAAGCTAGCCGGAAAGCCGGTGGTGATGGTTCATCCGACCACGCTGAAGCGTTCCCCGATCGTCATGTCCAACCCCGCCGAGGGGGTGGTGGTACGCCGAAACGTCGTGATCGACATTGGCGCGGGTCAGGCCCCCGTCCACGGGCCGGCGCCGTCGGCGGGCCCTCCCAGCTCGCACAACAAAGGCGGGGCGCCGCTGCCCGCGCGAGAAGGATCCGGGTTCGCGGCGCCGTCGCATCCACCGCCAGCGTCCGGCCGTGAGATCCGCATGCCGTGGGAGACACCCGAGACCCGGCGGGGCGCCCAGGTCGCGGCGGCCGTGGCTGCGCCCGCCGCCGATCAGAAGCAGCCAGCCACCGCGGGCAAGATTCGCATGCCCTGGGATCCGCCGGGCAAAGGCGCCGAGCGGGTGGTGTCGGACAAGAGCCTCGACGACGTCATCCTCGAGTACCTGGCCGACGATCAAGAACCAGGGCAGTGATCGGAGGGCCTTCGGGCCTCGGGGGTCCCTGGTTAGCCCAGGCGGGTGACCAGGCCGGCGTCACCGTCGACCAGGACCCGGTCGCCGTCGGACAGGGCAGCCAGCGCGCCCGCGGCGCCGACGACCGCGGGGATGCCGCGCTCGCGGGCCTGCGCGGCGACATGGTCCAGGACGCCGCCGGTCTCCACGACCAGCGCCGCCGCCGTGATGAGCGGCAGCTCGGTGGGCAAGATCGTGCACGCGACGATGACGGCGGGGTCGACGTCCGCGTCGACGTCGCGCGCGACCGGCCAGTGGCGGACGATGCCGATGCACGCGCCCGGCGAGCCGCCGAGCCCGCGGACCCACCCCTCGGTGGTCGCCGCGGTGGCGGCGTCGAGCTGCGGCGGGGTCATTCGCGCGCGAGCATCCTCGGCCTTCGCCGCGGCGGTGAGGCGCGACGCTTGGTCGTGCGAGATGGTCGCCTCGCCTCGAGCGAACCTTCGAACGAGATCGAGCGGCAGCCAGAAGACGTCACCGGTGGTTTCCAGCAGGCCGGCCGCAGCCAGGCGATGGCCTTCGGCCAGCAGCCCGCGGCGTACGTGCGCCTGGGCCCGGGCGTAGAGCGCGTCGTCGTCCTCCGCGACCGCGGCCGCCTCGCGGGCGGCGGCCAGCAGGCGATCCCAGTCCTCGCGATCCGCGGCGGGCACCCGATCGCGCACGCGGGCAGCGACCGCGCCCGAATTGGCTGGCTGGCGGCCTGGAAGAACGCGCGATGCGGGCCGCGCGGCCGGCTCTTCGCGCCAGGTGGCGGCGGCTACGTCCCACACGGCTGCTTCGTCCCCGAACGCCGCCGCGTAGCCGGCTGGATCGCTGGCCAGCGCCGCACGCGCGGTCGCGGCGCTGGGCACGCCGGCCAGCAGGTCCGGGAGCAGCTCGGCCGCGGGGAGGCCGAGCTCAATCAGGCGCGTCTCCAGGGCGTCGCGCGCCGCTCGTGCCGCCGGTTGCACGACAGCGAACAGCGGTTCGTAGATGGCCAAGAAGGTCTCGAGGGCCCCGTCGAGCGGCGCGGGCGCGCGCAGCCGCCGATCGGCCAGCTGCTGCAACTGCGTCAGCGCGGCCCGTGGATCGACCGCCGGCGGGGCTGGTTGGGTCTCGCCAGGCCGGTAGAACAGATAGCCGTCGATCACCCGTTGCGCGAACGGCAAGGCACAGCGGGCGTCGGCCAGCGCCACCAGCCCGGCCTGCGCGGGCGACAACGGCAGCGGGTTGTGGGCGGCGTCCCACCGCCAGCCCGGCTCCGCACCAACGACTTTCGCCGCTGGCCCTCGCGCCCGACCGGCGCGGTAGGGGCGGAGCTGCAGGAACACCGGCTCGGCTGCCGTCGCCGCCCACTCCACTTCGACGGCGCCGTGGCGCGCGACCAGCGTCGCCAGCGCCGCCGCCAGCCGATCGCGCAGCGCCGGACCGAAGTCCCCGCGTGCTTCGATGATGACGGGCGAGCCGGGAGGCCCGTCCAGCGCCGCGGTTCCCTGGGCCGTGCCGGCGACGAAAGGGTGGATCAGCGCCGCCATCGGCAGCTGGTCGGCCGCTCGCCCGCGCGCGCCGAGGTACGCCAGCGCGCCTGGCGCGAGCGCCGCGGCCAGCACCTCGCGCAGCGCACCCTCCACTTCGTCGGGCAGGATGTTCACGCGCGACGTGTAGAGGCCGGCGCCGAGGGCGTCCGGGTCGTCCTCGGTCTCTGCTGACGAGCGTACCGACAGCCGGGCCCCGCCAGGCAGCGCCGCCACCGCCGCCCGCAGCTCGCCGACGAAACCGTCCGGCCAGGCAGCCGCCCGCAAGGCCGAGGCGGCGTTCGCGAGGCGGGCGAGCGCGGCGGGCTCTGCCAGGGTCAGCGGCAGCGGCGGCCCGCCCTGGCGGAGCGCCTGGAAAAGCCCGGCGGTCACCGCGAACGCCGGCGGCACCGGCAGCCCCGCCTCACGCAACCTCAGCAATGAGCGGGCTTTCCCGCCGATCGAACCCGCTTCGCCCGAACCCGCTTCGCCCGAACCCGCTTCGCCGGAACCCGCTTCGCCGGAACCCGCTTCGCCGGAACCCGCTTCGGCGCCTGCCTGGGCCAGGTCGACGCAGAAGCGGCTGACGGGGCGCGCCGGCATGGTGCGCTCATGTTAGCTTGCAGGGCCACATGCGTGGGCCTTTGCTCTCGGGACCCCTCGGCAGTCAGCCGGCGCTGGAGGCGTTGCTGCGCTGGACGAACGGGCATGCGCCGGTGATCGTCCTCGGACCGCCCTGGTTGGGAGATGCTCTGTCGCGCGGTGGTGCCGCCCTGGTGCTGGTCGAAACCGAGGCGCGCCCGCAGGCGGTGCGCGTTCGGCGCCGCGCCCGCAAGGAGAACCGGCCGCTGGACGTGGCGCTGGCGGCCGCCGAGCTGCCGTTTCGCCGCGGTTCGCTGTCGGCGCTGGTCATCGAGAACGCCGCCGGCCTGGCCGCCGCCGAGACTCAGCGCTGGATCGGCGCGCTGGCGCCCTCGCTGCGACCGGGTGGCCGGCTCATCGCGGCGGATGCGACGTCCAGCGACGCCGCCGCCGCGCGGGTGGCCGGCGCATTCCTGTCGGCGGCGCTGCAGGACATCGTGCAAGAGTGGCCGCGCGAAGGGGCGGTGCTCACCGTCGGGGTCGCGCCGCCGGCGCCCGTGTTCGCAGCGCGATACGATCTGTCCTAACACCGTCCGCGCGCCGCAGGCAGGCGGCTATATACTCGGACGATGGCGCGGCGGTGGAGCCTTGCGCTGGGCCTGTCGCTGCTGGCGCATGTGGTCGTGATCGTCGCCGCGCTGGGCGCGGGGGCGCGCGCCTTTGAGGGCGACGTCGACGTCGAGATCACTGGCCTCGACAAGGCGCAGGTGACGGATCTGCCCCTCGGCGGGCCTCCGCCCGGCGGGGGTGGACCGGCGCGCACGCCCCGCCGCGCGCACCACCGCGCCCCGCGCGCCGCCGAGGCGGAGCTGAACGCGACCCGCGCCGACGACCAGGAGCAGTCCGGCCAGGCGCGCGCGCAGATGGACGCGGGCGGGCCGGCGCCGACTGATGACCTGACGGCGTACGGGCCGCGCGGCTCCCGGCTGACCGTGCTGCTGCGGCTCGATCGCTTGCGCACCAGCGACCTCGCCCCCGGCATCGACGCGCTGCTGGCCCGCCTCCCCGATCATCGGGATCTGCTCGAAGGAACGGGCCTGGATCTGTTTCGATCGTTCGATGCCCTGTTGATCGCGACGCCGCACCCGCTGGACCCGCGGGTGACGTTTTTGGCGGCCCGACACCACCTGGAAGACCAAGTCTTCCGCCGCGCTCTGAACGACGGCGCGCGTGCGACGAACCGCGCGATCACCTGGCACGCCGACGGCGGGCGATGGATCGGCGAGCGCCGAGCGGTGCGCGGCAACCCAGTGCCCGGCTTGTCGCGCGACGAGCGGCTGATCGTTTTGGCCGCACCGGGCCTGGCGGTGGTGACGCCGCCCGCTTACCGGGCGCTGCTGCTGGACCGCCGGGCCGCCAAGGTGGTGGTTGCCACGCCGGATGGCGGCGCAAAAACAGACACAGATGCAGACGACGACACCGGGGCCGCCGATGCGGGCGCCGGGAGGCCGTCTTCCGTCGACTGGGCAACGCTGCTGTCGCGCATCGACGCCGAAGAAGGGCTGATGCCGCCGGACGCCGACGTTCTCTTGAGCGCGGTCGACATCTTCAAGGCCCGGGGCAGCCAGGCGCCGCTGGTCTACGGCATGGAGCTGCCGGCTGACGCCCGCGCGGTCGCCGGGATCGTCGGTGACGAGTCTTTCCTGGACGTGACCGCGAACTTTGCCACCGCGGCCGACGCCCTTCACTGGGAGGCCGAGTGGCCCAACATCCGGGGGCGCCTTCGCGGCAACCCGCTGATCATTCTGGGCGGCTTCTCACCGCTGCTGGGTCGGATCACGCTGGTCCGCGACGCCGCGGCCGTTCGCGTTCACCTGACGGCCACCCACGACGAGTTGCTGCGCCTGATGGGCGTCGCCCTGCGGTTCCTGGGCGGCTGACGTCAGTGCGGTTGAGGGCGCGCCGCAGGGCGAACCGGCTTGCGACCCGGCGGGGGCTCCTGGCCGTCGGCCACGACCTCTTGCATCGTCGTGCGCACGGTGCCGCCGGTATCCTCCGGCTTGACGCCGGGTGGCCGTTCCCAGGGAATCTCCATCAGTGGCTGGAGGGCGGTGACCTCGTTCATGTACCGGGCAAACAGCGGCACGGTCAGCATGAAGGCGGCGTCCTTCTGCCCCAGCGGCCGCTCGCGCAGATCGTCGCCGATCCAGGTGGACGTCATCCAACGCGACGTGAACCCGATGAACCAGGTGTCCATGGTGGCGCTGGAGGTGCCCGTCTTGCCGGCGGCCAGCAGCCCCGACGTGCGGATCGCCGGCGCGTGACCGCGCGTCACCACGTGGCGTAGCAGCTTGGACGTCAGCCAGGCCGTTCGCGGCGGGATCACCGGCTTTGCGGGGCGGGCCAGCGCCACCTGCATCAGCCGGTCGAGCCGCTCGGACGGCGTGGCGAACGGGTCGCCGATCGCGCTGTGGTCCTCGATCACCACCCCGGTGCGGTCGCGAATGCGGCGGATGTAGACAGGATCGATCAGCAGGCCGTTGCGCGCGAACGCCGAAAACGCGCGGGTCATCTCGTCGATGCGGCTGCACGAGGCGCCCAGCGCCAACGCCTGGTCGGGGATGATCGGCGTGGTGATCCCCAGCCGGCGGGCCCAGGCCTCGACGTCGTGGCCGCCCATCAGCTTGAACAGCTGCACCGCCGGAACGTTCTTGGACCAGATCAGCGCGTACTCGAGCGTGACCTGGTAGTCGGACGTGTTGTTGAGGTTGGTCGGCGTCCAGACCTCGCCCGTGATGGGGTCGACCTCGGCGCGGGGCACGTCGTTGAGCAGCGACCCGAATCCGTACCCGCGATCCAGCGCCAGCGAGTAGTACATCGGCTTGTAGACCGACCCCGGCTGGCGGCAGGCCTGCGTCACGCGGTTGAACTCCGAGCGGTCGTAATCGTCGCCACCCACCAGCGCCACCACGTAGCCGGAGCTGTGGTCGTAGCTGAACACCGTCCCCTGCACGCGCGGCGTCTGCTCCAGCGCCAGTTCGATGGGCGGGGCCTTCTTCCCGGCTTTCACCTCGTCGTACGCGGGGAGCCACTGGACCTCGCTCTTGGCGTCATAGGTCCAGTCGGAGAAGCGCGCGCGGCGAGACTGGTGGGCGTTCTTCACCCAGACCACATCCCCGGTGCGCAGGACCCCCACCGTCGATTGCAGCTTGCGGTCGTTGACGGTGTCCTTGGCGCTGTAGGGGACCGCCCAGAGCATGTTGGCCGCGGGCAGCGGGTAGACGTGGGCGCCCAAGCGCACGCGGTAGGCGCCGGCGTCGGCGGGGCCCTCGACCAGCCCAAGATAAAACCGCCCCTCGGCCGGGGGCTCGGCGCCGTAGCGGGCGGCGACCCGACGACGGAATTCGTCGGCGGCCGGCCCGGAGAGGCGCGCGACCGGCCCGCGCCATCCCTGCCGCTTGTCCTGCTTGCGCAGCGAGAAGTCGACGTTTTCTTGCGCGGCGACGTCAATCCAGGGGAGCAGGGTGGTCTCGATGTCGAGGCCTGCCTCGTACAGCTTCTTGTCGCCGTAGCGGCGGCTGACGTCGCGCCGCACCTGCTCGCTGAAGTACGGCGACACCGTCCGGAAGAAATCCGGCCGCTGGCGGATGATCACGGGGCGGGCCCGCCAGCGGTTGGCTTCTTCGTCGGACAGGTAGCCGGCGGCGACCATGGCGCTCAGCACCTGATCGCGCCGGCTGCGGGCTTTGTCCAAGTTGGCCAGCGGGGAGAAGCGCGACGGCGCCCGCACGAGGCCGGCCAGCAGCGCCATCTCGCCCACGTCGAGATCGTCGATGGCCTTGTCGAAATAGATGCGCGCACCGGCGGCCACACCGTAGGCCCCGTGCCCCAGGAAGACCTGGTTGAGGTAGAGCGTCAGGATGTCGCGCTTGCTGTTCTGGCGTTCCAGGCGGCGCGCCAGGATCGCCTCGCGGATCTTGCGCTGGATGGTTCGCTCCGACGACAAGAACGACTTCGCGACCTGCTGGGTGATGGTCGAGCCGCCCTGGGCGACTTCGCCCGCCCGCAGGTTCGCGCCCAGCGCACGGGCGACGCCGCGGTAGTCGATGCCGTCGTGCTGATAAAACCGCCGGTCCTCGGCCGCCAGAAAGGCATGCACCAGCTGGGGCGGCAATTGCGAGAAGGCGAGGATGTCGCGGCGCTCGGCCGCCAGCTCGCCGAGCGGTGTGCCGTCCCACCCCCGCACCACCGTCGTCGTCGCGGCCACGTCGTGATAGGTGGTCAGGTTCGGGATCGGCGGCAGCGTCGCCGCGAAGTAGAGGTACACGCCGAACCCGCCCAGGGCCACCGCCCCCAGCGCGCACAGGACGCCAAACGCGTAGAAGCGCAACAGCCAGAACCAAAATCCGCCGTCCGACGGGTTGACGACGGTCACCTGGGCGCCGCCGTGATCGCCGGGCGGGGGCGGTGAGGCGGGCGCGGGTGGCGCCGGCGGGAGGGGCGGCGCGGCGGCACGGGGCGGCGCGACGGGTTCTGCCGGCGAGGGCACCTGGACGGCCGGCGGCGGCCGGTCCGAAGGCGACTTGCTGGGAGCCGGCCTGCGCGACGAGTCCTTGCCGGACGGCTTCTTTCCGGAGGCTGGGTTGCCCGAAGGTGGCTTGCCCGAAGGCGGCTTGCCCGAAGGCGGCTTGCCCGAAACGGGCTTACCAGTGGGCGGGGTTCCCGAAGGTGGCTTGCCCGCAGGTGGTTTGCCCGCAGGCGCCTTTCCCCCAGACGGCTTGCCCGACGGTGGTGTGCCCGCCGGGGGCTTGCCTGGTGGCGGTCCCGCCGGCCGGCGAGGCGCCGGCGCGGGCGGCGGCGGAGCGGGCGGCGTCGGTGGCGCCGGCGCAGGCGTCGGAGGCCGCCGACGAGCGTCGGGCGGCAGCGGGGGCGGCGACGCCATGGGCATCAAAATTAGCACGCGTCGCCGGCCACGGATCTGGCGCGCGCCCGCGGAGCTCGGCTTTGTCGAGTGGCGTCGTCACCATTGAAGGTGCCATCCGGGCGTGCTCCCATGAAACCGGTGGACCTCTTCGAACGTGCCGGCGCGCCGGGCCCGGCCGGCGAGGATGAGACACTGGTCGGCACCGTCGAGCGCGTCGTTTACTCGGGCGGCGACGGGGCTTTCACCGTCGCGCGGCTCAAGCTCGACCGCGGCGGCGACCTGGTCACCATCGTCGGGGCGCTGGTGGGCGTTCCCGAGGGGGCCTCGCTGCGCGTGACCGGCCGGTTCGAGACCAACGCGCGTTTCGGCGAGCAGTTCCGCATCGCCCGCTACACGGAGGTCGCTCCGGCCACCCTGGAAGGCCTACGCAAGTACCTGGGGTCGGGGCTCATCAAGGGGATCGGCCCCGAGCTGGCCGGCCGCATCGTCGACCGATTCGGAATCCAGACCCTGGAAATCTTGGATCGAGACGCCTCTCGCATCGGCGAGGTCGCCGGCATCGGGCGGTCGCGGGCGCGCGCGGTGCGTGACGCCTGGGCCGCGCAGCGACAGGTCCGCGAGGTGATGGTCTTCTTGCAGGGGTACGGGGTCTCGCCGGCCTTCGCGGCGCGCATCTACAAGAGGTATGGCGCCGCCGCGATCGCGCGCGTCCGAGAGAACCCCTATCGCTTGGCGTTCGACGTGTGGGGGATCGGCTTCCGCTCGGCCGACAAACTGGCGGCGGCGCTGGGAATCGCGCGCGACGCGCCGGCTCGCCTGGAAGCCGGCGTGCGGCAGGCGCTGGAGGACGAGGCCAACAATGGCCACCTGTTCGTGAAGCGACGCGCGCTGGCCGCGAAGGCGGGCGCGCTGCTGGAGCAGGACGAGGCCGAGGTCACGGCGGCGATCGATCGCCTGGCTCGCGCCGGGGAGGTCGCGGTCGACGCGTCGGTGGTCGACGAACCGGCCGATCCGGCGGTGTACGAGACCAGCCTCTACCGAGCCGAAGCGGCGCTGGCCGCCGGGCTGCGCCGCCTGGTCGAGGCGCCCGCGCCGCGCCCGATCGCCGACGTCGCCACGGCGCTCGCGGCCTATGAGCGGGCGGCCGGGATCGCGCTGGCGCGCCAGCAGGCCGAGGCGGTGCGGGTCGCGATCGGCGCCAAGGTGGCGGTCATCACCGGCGGTCCGGGCGTCGGAAAGACGACCATCGTGCGCGGCATCGTGTCAATCCTGCGGCAACATCGGGTCACGGTGGCGCTGGCGGCGCCGACCGGGCGGGCCGCCAAGCGGCTGTCGGACGCCACCGGGGCGCCCGCCTCGACGCTGCACCGCCTGCTCGAGTGGCGGCCGGCCGGCGGCACGTTCGGGCGCAACGCCCAGACGCCGCTCGACTGCGATGTGCTGATCGTCGACGAAGCTTCGATGCTGGACGTGCGCCTGGGCGCCGACCTGGTCGGCGCGCTGCCCGAGGGCGCGCGGTTGATTCTGGTGGGCGACGTCGACCAGTTGCCTTCTGTCGGTCCGGGCTCGGTGCTGGCCGACGTCATCGGCAGCGGCGTGGCGCCGACGGTGCGGCTGACCGAGATTTTTCGCCAGGCCGCCGAGAGCCTCATCGTGGTGAACGCTCACCGCATCCAACAGGGCGACTTGCCCGAGCTGGGCGCCGCCCCCGCCGGGGGCGACCGGGGCGCCGACAAGCGTGACTTCTTCTTCCTCGAGGAAGACAGCGCCGAGGCGGCCGCGGCGCTGATTCGCGACCTGGTCGCCGTCCGGCTGCCGCGCCGCTATGGCCTCGCGCCGCACGAGATCCAGGTGCTGGCCCCCATGCACCGCGGTGAGCTGGGCGCCGGGAATCTGAACCGCCTGCTGCAAGAGGCGCTGACCGCCGGCGCCCGCGGCGTGACACGCGGCGCGCGCGAGCTGCGCGTCGGCGACAAGGTCATGCAGATCCGCAACGATTACGACAAAGAGGTGTGGAACGGCGACGCGGGCCTGATCGCCGAAGTGACCGACGACGCCGTCACGGTGAGGTTCGACGACCGTCCGGTCGAATATGGGCTGGACGAGACGGACGCGCTGGCCCTGGCTTATGCGGCCACCGTCCACAAATCGCAGGGCTCCGAGTACGCGGCGGTGGTCGTGCCGGTCCACACCCAGCACTTCGTGATGCTGCAGCGGAACCTGCTCTATACGGCGGTGACGCGCGGCAAGCGGCTGGTCGTGCTGGTCGGGATGCGCAAGGCGCTGAGCCTGGCGGTACGGAACGGCGACGTGGCCGCGCGCGCGTCGGGCCTGTGCGCGCGGCTCAGAGCCGCCCGCCGCGCCTGAAGGCACGCACCCGTCGCGGGCGGCGCTTCACCTGTCGGCGGACTTTTGCCCTGGTTTTTGTCCCAGGGTGGCGGCCGTCTTGGCCGCTTCTTCGACAGCGCGCGCGATTACCGAGCGAATGCGGCCGTCTTCCAGGATCAGCAGGCCGGCGATCGTGCTGCCGGCGGGGGTGGTCACCTGGTCCTTCAGCGCCGCCGGGTGCATCCCCGTCTGCAGCACCATGCGGGCCGCGCCCTGGACCATCTGGGCGGCGATCTGCATGGCGGTTTCCCGCCGAAGCCCCATGCGGACGCCCCCGTCGGCCAGCGCCTCGAGGATGATGTACGCGAAGGCGGGGCCGCTGCCGTTCAGGCTGGTGACGGCGTCCATGACCTTGTCTTCCGCTTCCAGGCAGCCGCCGACAGACCGGAAGATCTCCAGCGCGGTGGCCGCCTGCGCGTCGGTGACGCGTGGCCCGCGCGCGATGACGGTCATCCCTTCACCAATGAGGCAGGGCGTGTTGGGCATGGCGCGCACGACCGCGCTTTGCGGCAGCCAAGCCGCCAGCTGCTCGAGCCGGATGCCGGCGGCGATGCTGATCACCAGCTTGCCGGCCAGCGCCGTCGCGACCGCCGGATCGGTGACCAGCGGTTCGACCTCGTGCGGCTTCACGCAAATCAGGGCCACCTGCGCGGCGGCCACCGCCTCGCGGTTGTCCGCGGTGGTGCGGACCCCATGCTTTTCGTGGATGGCACGCGTGACCTCGGAGCGACGATCGGTGCCGACGATCTGGCCCGGCTCGAGCTTGCCGGAGCGCAGCAGCCCGCGCAGGATCGCCTCGCCCATGGTCCCCGTTCCGAGCACCGCCAGGGTTTCGGTCTTGCCGATCATTTCGGGCGCCACTATCGCATGGAATGTCCGCCCAAACCTGGAAACCGCGCCCAGGCTCTCGCATCAGATAGAAATCCATCGATAGGAGACCGACATGGCACTCAAGACCTGGCAGATCGATCGCGCGCACTCGGACATCTTCTTCACCGTTCGCCACATGGTGATCAGCAAGGTCCGGGGCCGATTCCAAACCTGGGACGGAACGTTGCAGTACGACGAGGACAACCCCACCAGCTCGCGCGTCGAGATCACGATCGACGCGGCCAGCATCGACACCAACGAGCCCAAGCGCGACGCGCATCTCCGATCGGCCGACTTCCTGAACGCCGAAAAGCACCCCAGCTTGGTCTTCAAGAGCACCAAGATCGAGGCCAAGGGCGGGGACAAGTTCCTGCTGTCCGGCACCCTGACCGTCCGGGACATCACGAAGCCGGTCGCCATCGAGGTCGAGCACCTGGGCAAGGCCAAGGACCCCTGGGGGCAGCACAAGGTCCTCTTCAGCGGCAAGCTGACCATCCAGCGCGAGGAGTTCGGCGCCACGTGGAACCAAGCGCTGGAGGCAGGGGGCGTCCTGGTCGGCAAGAACGTGGACATCGACATCGAGCTGCAGGCCATCGCCCCGACCGCCTAAGGCCGCCTATCGGGCGGCACGTTGTCGGGCATGGTTCGCTTCGCTGACCGTTGCCTTACGGCAACGCCCTCCTGGCGAACGGGGGCAAGAGCGGTTGGGTCACGGTCAGCGTCTCGCCCGGCGCGCGGCCGCCCCTGTCGCTGTTGAAGGACTGGATTGACGAGAGCTACCGCGCCCAGGCCCCCAAGCGGCTGCTGGCTCAACTGCCGGCGCGCAGGTAGCGGGCGCCGATCAGCCAAACGGCGCGCTTTTCGGCTAGATTCACCGGCTCATGTCCGCTGCCCGCCGTGAGCTCGCCGAGGCGCACCGCATCGTCGTCAAGCTGGGGACGCACGTCGTCATGCGCGACGGCGCCGAGCTGGCGCACGATCGCATCCAGGAGATCGTCGGCAGCCTGGCCGACCTGCGGCGGGCCGGGCGCCAGGTGCTGCTGGTGTCGAGCGGCGCCGTCGGCATGGGCATGCGGGTGCTGGGGCTGAGCGACCGCCCCCGCTCGTTGGGCTTGCGGCAGGCCTGCGCGGCCGTCGGCCAGGGGCACCTCATGAGCGTCTACACGCAAGCCTTCGCGGCCCGGGGCCTCACGGCCGCCCAGGTTTTGCTGACCCAGGATGACCTCGCCGATCGCGACCGCGCTTTGTGCCTGCGCACGACGCTGATGCGCCTCCTGGAGCTGGGCGTCGTGCCCGTGCTGAACGAGAACGACAGCGTCAGCGTCGCGGAGCTGGTCGAATACCGCCGTGCCCAATCAGGCGGGGAGCCCGGCGCGGTGCCGCGCGTGTTCGGCGACAACGACGGGCTGGCGGCCCTGGTGGCGGTGTCGCTGGACGCTGACCTGCTGGTCATGCTGACCAACGTGGGCGGTTTATTCACCGCCAACCCCAAGCTGGACCCCAGCGCCACCTTGATCGCGGAGCTGGGCGACATCGATTCGACGACGCTGGCCCGCGCCAGCGGCGGCTCGGCGGGCGGCACCGGCGGCATGGCCAGCAAGCTGGCGGCGGCGCGCCTGGCCTCGTCGGAAGGAACGGCGGTGCTGATCGCGGGTGGCGAGCCCGGCGTGTTGGCGCGGGCGCTGGCCGGCGACGCGGTCGGCACCCTGGTCTCGGGCACCCGCCGCCCGGCGCGGTTGCGCCACATCGCCGTCGGTGCCCGCCACCGCGGCGCGCTGGTGGTCAACGACGGCGCGCTGGCGGCGCTGACGGGCGTCAAGAAGGCCTCGCTGTTGCCGATCGGCGTCACCGGCGTCGAGGGAACCTTCGACCAAGGTGACGTCGTCGAGATCCGCGACGGCAGCGGGCGCGTACATGGACGGGGGCTGGTCAACTATCCCTCCGACGCTTGCCGCAAGCTGGCCGGCCGGCACAGCGACGACATCGACGCCATCCTCGGGTGGCGCGGCTACGACGCGTTGATCACGCGCGACAACCTGGTCATGGGAGCACTGTGATGACGACGAACATCAACGACGGAACCAAAGCCGACGCGATTCGCGCCACCGCGCTGGCGGCCAAACAGGCCGGCGGCAAGCTGGCCCGGCTGGGTGCCGACGGGCGCTCGACGCTGCTGCGTTCGCTGGCGCGCGCCCTGCGTGAGCCGGGCCGGCGGGACGCGATCTTCGCCGCCAACCGCGCCGACCTCGAGCGGGCCAACGCCGAGGGTGTTCCGAGCCCGCTCGTCAAGCGACTGGGCCTGGACGCCGGCAAGCTGGGCTCCGTTTGCGAGGGGCTCGATCAGCTCGCCGACATGCCGGATCTGGTCGGCCGCGCGACGCTGCGGCGCGAGCTGGACGAAGGGCTGGTTCTGGAACGCGTCACCTGCCCCCTGGGGTTGCTGGGCGTCGTGTTCGAGTCGCGCCCGGACGCGCTGGTGCAGATCGTGGGCCTGGCTTGGAAGAGCGGCAACGCGGTCTTGCTGAAGGGCGGGCGCGAGGCGCTGGGGACGAACCGCGCGCTGGCTCAGGTGGTCGGCGAAGTGCTGGTCGCGGCCGGCATCGATTCGCGCGCGGCGGTGCTGCTGGAAGGCCGCGAGGACGTCACGGCGGTGCTGGGACTGCACGGCCTGGTCGAGGTCATCGTGGCGCGCGGCTCGTCGGAGTTCGTGCGCCAAATCCAGCAGTCCAGCCAGATCCCGGTCATGGGCCACGCGGCTGGCGTCTGTCACCTCTACCTGCACGCCGACGCGGATCCCGCGATGGCGGCGCGCCTGGCCGTCGACGGCAAGACGACCTATGCGGCTGCCTGCAACGCCACGGAAACGCTGCTGTGGGACGCCGAGGCTGGCGCGGCACTGGACGCCTGTCTGTTGGCCCTGCACAAGGCGGGGGTCGAGATTCGGGGCGACGAGCCGACCCGCGCCCGGGCGCCGGCAATCCGCCCCGCCACAGATGCCGATTTTGGCTTCGAGTTCGGCGCCAACATCATCGCCGTCAAGCAGGTCAAGGGAATGGACGGCGCGCTGGCCCACATCGCCGCCCACGGCTCGAAGCACACCGAAGCCATCGTCACCGAGGACGCGGGCGCCGCCGAAAGATTCTTGGCCGAGGTCGATGCGGCGGGTGTGTTCCACAACGCGAGCACCCGGTTCGCGGACGGGTATCGCTATGGCCTCGGCGCAGAGGTCGGCATCAGCACCGACAAGCTGCACGCGCGCGGTCCGGTCGGCGTCGATGGCCTGTTGACCTACCGCTGGCTCCTGCGCGGCCACGGCCAGGAGACAGCGTCCTATGGGCCCGGCAAGCGAGCCTATCGCCACCGGGACCTGCCATGACCACGGCACCGCTGCCGCCGGGCGACACGGGGTTGCCCTTCCTGGGCGAGGTGAACAAGTTTCTGGCCGACGGGTTTTCCTTCGTCGAAGACCGGGTTCGCAAGCACGGCCCGGTCTTCAAGACGCGCATCCTCGGCCGCGCGACGGCGATCATCGTCGGGCCCGATGCGGCCGGGCAGTTCATCGACCAGAGCAAGATCCAGCGCAGCGGCGCGATGCTGCCGCACGTTCAGGCGCTGTTCGGCGGCAATGCGCTGCCCGCGCTGGACGGCGACGAGCATCGCGAGCGGAAGTCCTTCGTGATGGCGGCGTTCACGCGCGAGGCTCTGGCCGCGTACCTGCCCGAGATGCAGCGTCAGGTCGGGGCGGCCCTGGGCCGGTGGGCCGCGCAGCCGGAGGTCCGCTGGTTGGACGAGTTCAAGCAGCTCGCGCTGGAGGTGATCTGCACGACCATCCTGGGTCTACAGCCCGGGCCGGCGCTGGACCAGATCGCCCGCGACTACGAAATCTTCGGCAAGGGGTTCTCGGCGTTGCCGATCGGGCTGCCAGGAACGACGTACCGGAAGGCGACGCAGGCGCTGGATCGGATCCTGGCCGCCTACGAGAAGAACGTGAAAGAGCATCTGGCCGCCCCCGGCGGGGCCATGGATGGCCTGGCGCGCATCTTGGAGTCGCGCTCGCCGCGCGACGGCCGCGCCATCGGCATCGACGAGGCCAAGCGCGAGCTGCACCACATCGTGGTGGCCGGTCTGATCGTTTGGGCGTGGTTCGTCACCGCCGTCGTCGAGCTGGATCGGAACCCGGCGGTGCGCGAGCGGCTGCGCGCGGAAGTCGCCGCGCTGCCGGCCGGCCGGTTGACGCCCGCGGCGTTCGCCGGCGCGCCGTACCTGTCGGAGGTCACGATGGAGATCCGGCGGATCAGCCCGGTGGTGCACGTGTTCTTCGGCAAAGCGCGCGAGACGTTCACGTTCGCCGGCCACCAAATCCCGCGCGGCTGGATGGTCCTCTTCGGCATCCGGTCGTCGCACCTGCGCCCAGAGGTCTACACCGACCCCGAAAAGTTCGACCCGGATCGCTTCGCCGCGCCCCGCAGCGAGCAGGACCGCCACCCACACGCTTTCGTGCCGAACGGGGCCGGCGACGCCCACACCGGCCACAAGTGCGCCGGCTACGAATACGCCCCGCTCTTGCTGAAGGTCTTCCTGGTCGAGCTGCTGCGCAGCGGCGCCAAGTGGTCCTTCACGGCCGGCCAGGATCTGTCCCTCGATTACGCGCGCATCCCACCCGCGCCGCGCGACGGCCTACGGGCCAGCGTCGCGCTTTAGCGACGCGACGCGAGGTCAAGTCGACCGGAGAATCCGCCGATCGGGCGATCGTGGCCAGGAGTCGGCTCCGCAGCTCCGAGAGCGGGGGCGTCGCTGTCATGATGGCGATTTGCCTGACGGTGTTCTTTGGGATGGCGGCGCTGGGCCTGGACCTCGCAATCGCGCGCTACGCGCGGCTTCAGCTCGAGAACGCCACCGACGCCGCCGCACACGCGGCGCTGGTGCGCTTGCGGGCGACCGGCAACGTCGCGGCGGCCAGCAGCACGGCGATTTCGGTGGCGGCGGCCAACCGGGTGTGGGGCAAGAGTCTCACGATTCGAACCTCGGACATCACGTTCGGCGGGTGGGATTTTCAGCGCCACATCTTCACGGCGGGCGTCTCTCCGGCCAACGCCGTGCAGATCGACGGGCTTCGCAGCGCCGTGGCCGGCGTGGACGGCGCCATCAACCTGACGTTCGCGCGGGTGCTCGGACACCCGAGCATGAACCTGACGGATCAGGGCACGGCCGCTTTTCGCATTCGCAGCGTCGTCGTCGCGCAGGACATAACGGGCAGCTTTGCCGACGACATCGACAATGCCCGCATCGCCGATGTGGCCCTGCTGGATCAGTTGCACGCGTACCAGATCCCGTCGGACCGCATCG
This sequence comes from uncultured Pseudomonadota bacterium, assembly GCA_963737345.1. GTDB lineage: Bacteria > Myxococcota_A > Polyangia > Fen-1088 > Fen-1088 > JADGRB01. The sequence goes on from CAVTSM010000011.1 coordinate 60,378, forward strand.
GGATGCAGGTCTTCACCGGCGGCGGTACGGAGTGGACGCCGCTGACCAACCTCTCGACGGGGTATGCCGCCGTTCGAACCCAGTGGATCGGCGACGGTTTGCCGACCAGCAGCTCAGCCAAGAGGTCCGGACTCACGGTCTGCAACCAGCTGGACCTGGACCCCGCCTACCCGGCGCCGTACAACCACGCCTGGATGCCCACCTGCTCGTCGGGCGGTGCCGGGACCAACCAGGGCGCCGCCATCCAGGCAGCCACCAATCAGCTGCTGGCGCAGGCGACGCCCTACGAAACCCGGGTCATCGTCCTCATCACCGACGGCAGTCCGGCGTGTTGTACGGTGACCGGGTCGTCGGTCAGCTGCTCGACGACGAACGCGTGCGCGGCCGGCCTGGCCCAACACGGCGTCGACATGGCGGACGCCGCCGCCGCGGTGGGCATCAGCATCTTCACCGTCTCGTTCGGCGCGGACGCGGCCCAAGCGGCGTACTGCGCCTCATTGGCGCGTGGAATCGGGAAGGCCTACAACACACCCGCCAGCAGCCAGCTGGGCACCATCCTCTCCGAGATCGCCGGCAGCGTGCCGCTCGCGTTGGTGAGGTGATGGTGAGCCGGATACATCCGCGGCACGGTGAGCGCGGGGCGGCCGCAGTCGAGTTCGCCCTGATCCTTCCGCTGCTGGCGGCGGTGCTGTTCGGCGCGATGGAGTACGGGTACATCCTGTTTCAACAGTTCAACCTCGCCAACGCGGTTCGCGACGGGGTGCGACAGGGGGTGACCGTCGCCCAGACGGCCAGTCCCAATCCGGGCGCGACGGCCGTTCAGGTCGCGCGGCAGGATCTCCAGAAGCTGGGTGTGCCGACGACCAGTGTCGTTTTGACGGCGACGTACGCCGGCAGCGTGCCGACTCGAACGATGACGCTTTCGGCGGACATGACCTACCGGAAGCTGATCGGTTTCGTGCCCACGCCCGCGCACCTGACCTACTCGATGACGATGATGCTGGAGCTGCAGTAACGTCAGGCGAAGCAGGCGCCTCAGGTCGTGACGGGCAGGTGCAGCCCGCACTCTTTGTTCTGCGGATCCTCCCACCACCACCGGCCGGCGCGCGGGTGCTCGCCTTCCTTGATCGCGCGCGTGCACGGCGCGCACCCGATCGACGGGTAGCCGCGGTCGTGCAGCGGGTGGATCGGCACCCGGTGCTCCTGGGCGTAGGCGCGCACGTCCGCCATCGTCCAGCGCACGAGGGGGCTGACCTTCACGATGCCGCCGTGCGCCTGGTCGATCTCGACCTCCGGCGTGTCCGTGCGCGTGACGGACTGCTCGTTGCGCAACCCGGTCATCCAGCCGTCGCGGCCGGCCAGCGCGCGCGACAGCGGCTCGACCTTGCGGATGCCGCAGCACTCGTGGCGTTCGTCCAGCGAGTCGCGGAAGCTGTAGAGGCCCTTGGCGCTGATCAGCTTTTCGACCGCGGATCGCTCGGGAAAGAACCATTCGATCTCGACGCCGTACTTCATCCGCACGCGCTCGGCGGTGAGGTACGTCTCGTCGGGCAGGCGGCCGGTGTCCAGCGCGAACACGCGCACGTCGGACTTCGCGGCCTCGACGGCCATATGGGTGATGACGCAGTCTTCGATCGAGAAACTGGAGGCGATGACGATTCGGCTTCCGTACCGACTCATCGCCCATTTCACGACATCGGTTGCGGGCGCGTTCTGGAGACGGGCGGCTGCCTCGCGGACCTCGGCGACTTCGACCGGCATGGACCCCCAGCATACCCGAAAGCGCGCCAGTTGTAATTCAGACCATTACGGTATGATTTGTTAGGACCGGATTGAACGGTGCCGCCCGATCGGCTACAGTAAGCGCCGTTCTCGCCTGTTTGCCGCGGGAAAGATTCTGAACTGGAAATGTCAACAATGGGATACGAGACGGAGGCCGGGCAGGAGTCATCGCAGCCGGCTCTCTTCCCTCTGTTCTTGAAGTTGTCCGGCCGCCAGGTGCTGGTGGTGGGCGGCGGGCCCGTCGCGACTGCCAAGGTCGGCGCGCTGCTGGAGACGGGGGCGAAAATCCTGGTCGTCGCACCGGATTTTCGGCCCGAATTGGAGGCACTCGCAAAATTAGGGAAGATTCGTATCGAGAGACGTTCTTTCCACGCGAGTGATCTCGGGTCGGTGTGGTTGGCGGTGGCGGCGGCCGTGCCCGAGGTCAATCGCGTCGTGGCGGCGGCGGCGGAGTCCCGGCGTCTTTACGTGCTCGCGGTCGACGATCCATCGGCCGCGAGCGCGTACGGCGCGGGGATTTTACGGCGCGGCGGCGTAACGGTCGCTGTGTCGACCGATGGGCGCGCGCCCGCTCTGGCCGGGCTGGTGCGGGAAGGCTTGGACGCTCTGTTGCCGGAAGATCTGTCCGATTGGAGCGCCGAGGCTCAGCGGCAGCGGGCGGTCTGGCGTTCAGCGGGCACCCCGATGGCCCAGCGCCGTCCGATGTTGCTGGACGCTTTGAATCGCCTCTACGACGCGCGCCAGCCGAGGTCGCCCGGATGACGGCGCCGTCAATGGCCGTGGGCCATGTCGCTCTGGTCGGCGCCGGGCCAGGCAGCGCCGATCTGATCACGATGCGCGGCGCGCGGCGCTTGGCCGAGGCCGACCTGGTCCTTTACGACGCGCTGGCCTCCGAAGAGATGCGGGTCTACGCGCCCAACGCCCGCTGGTTCTTCGTCGGCAAGCGCGCCTGCCGGCAATCGATCGCGCAAGACGTGCTCAACCGGCTGCTGGTCCGGTACGCGCGTCGCGGGCTGCGCGTCGTGCGGCTCAAGTGTGGCGACCCCTTCGTCTTCGGCCGCGGCGGCGAGGAAGCGCTGGCGCTGGCACGCGCCGGGATCCCGTTCGAGATCGTCCCGGGCCTCTCGACGGCCGTGGCTGCGCCAGCCCTGGCCGGCATCCCGGTCACCCACCGTGGCCTGGCGTCGAGCTTTCTGGTCGTCACCGGCCACCATGAGGCGACCTACGCGCCCATCCTCGATCAACTGGCCCCCGACAGCGTCACCATCGTCGTGTTGATGGGCCTTGGTCAGCGCGCGCACATCGCCGCGCGACTGATCGCGCGCGGCTGGTCCGCGGCCACCCCCGCCGCCCTGATCGTGGGCGCCGCCACGCCCCAGAGCGCCCGCTGGGTGGGGACGCTGGACGATCTCGGCACCGCGACGATCCCGGCTGCGTCGGCCGGTGCGGCCGGGATGCTGGTCATCGGCGCCGTCGTCGCCCTGGCCGCCGACCTAGCCGTCGATCTCTTTACGCCAATGCAGCAACAGGAAAAAGGACAGTCATGAGCGCGAACCCCATCGTCGATTTCGTTCCCGACAACGCCGGCCGCCCCGGCTTCGCCGACCAAGAGGACGTCGACGCGTTCGTCGACATGCTCGAGCGGTTCGAGACGGGCGACATCACGCCTGACGAATGGCGCGCGTTCCGGCTGATCAACGGCACCTACGGCCAGCGGCAAGAGGGCGTGTACATGATCCGCGTCAAGCTGCCGCAGGGGATCGCCAACAGCAAGCAGCTGGAGGCGCTGGCGACCGTCGCCGAGAAGTGGGCCGGCAGCGGCGTCGGGCACATCACCACCCGCCAGAACATTCAGCTTCACTTCGTCAAAGAGGCGGAGGCCGAGCTGGCCTTGCGCCTGTGCGCCGACGTCGGGCTGACCACCCGCGAGGCCTGCGGCAACGCCGTCCGCAACATCACCGGCTGCCCGTTCGCAGGCGTGGCGGCGCACGAGCCCTTCGACGTCACGCCGTACGCGGACGCGGTCACCCGCCACCTGCTGCGGGGGCCGTACTCGTCGGCGCTGCCGCGTAAGTTCAAGATCGCGTTCGGCGGCTGCTGCGGCTTCGACGACATCCAGGCGCAGATCAACGACCTCGGTTTCCTGGTGACGACCGACGCCGCCGGTAACCCCGGATTCAAGGTTTACATGGGCGGCGGGCTGTCGACGCTGCGCAAGGCGGCCATCCTGGTCCACGAGTTCCTCCCGGTCACGCAGGTGCTGGAGGTGTCGGAGGCGCTGGTGCGCACCTTCCACCGGATCGGGAACCGCAAGGACAAACACAAGGCCCGGCTCAAGTGGGCCATCCAGAAGCTGGGGACCCCGGCGTTTCTCGCCGAGTACCAGAAGGACCTGGAGGCCGTCCGGGCCGAAGGCGGGCGCCCGCTGGCCGTCGCCCCGGCGCCGAAGCCGCGCGCCGTCCCGGTGCCCGGCACGCCGGTCGAGCCGCTGGCCGACTTCGAGGCGTTCCGGGCGACCAACGTCCGCCAGCAGAAGCAGGCCGGCTACTCGGCGGTGACCGTGCGCGTCCCCAAGGGAGACATCACGCCGGCGCAGTTCCGGGCGCTGGCCCAGCTGGTCGTCAAGTACGCGGACGGCGAGCTGCGCACCACCAACGAGCAGAACCTGGTCCTGCGTTTCGTCGAGACCTGGCGCGTCGCCGAGCTGCACCGCGACCTCACCGAGATCGGGTTGGGGCAGGCCGGGGCGATGACCATGGCCGACGTGCTGTCGTGCCCTGGCGCCTCCAGCTGCAAGATCGCGGTCACCAATTCCAAGGCGCTGGGCGCCAACCTGACCGACGTCCTCGACGCGCGTCCCGACCTGGTCGCTCAGGTGCCGGGCCTCGACATCAAGATGTCGGGCTGCCCGAACGGTTGCGGGCAGCACTACAGCGCCGTCATCGGGCTGCAGGGCGGGATGCGCAAGATAGACGGCAAGCCCGTGCCGCAGTACTTCGTCTACATCGGGGGCGGGTTCGACGAGACCGGCCCGAAGTTCGGTCGCATCGCCGGTAAGGTTCCCGCGCGGCGGGTCGCGCAGGCGCTGGAGCGGCTGGTGGCGATGTACAGCCAAGAGAAGCAGCCGGGCGAGACGCCGCTGGCGTTCTTCAGCCGGATCGAGCCCGCCAAGGTCACGGCCCGCATCAAGGACCTGACCGAGATGGACGCTGCGTCCGCCAAGGCCGAGGACTTCGTCGACTTCGGCGAGAGCAAGGCCTTCGAGATCGTCGAGATGGAAGGCGAATGCGCGGCGTGAAGATCCGCGCCGTATGAGCCTTACGGTCAAGAGCCTCACGAAGCGGTTCACGGCGGCCGGGACGCCGGCCGTCGCGGACGTGTCTTTCACGGCGGCGCCCGGTGGGATCACGACGCTGCTGGGGCCGTCGGGTTCGGGCAAGTCGACGGTGCTGCGCATCGTGGCCGGGCTCGAACAGCCCGACGCCGGCCAGGTGCTGTTCGGCGAGCAGGACGTCACGAACCTGCCGGCGCAGAAGCGCGGGCTGGGCTTCGTCTTCCAGAGCTACGCGCTCTTCAAGCACATGAACGTGCGCAAGAACATCGCGTTCGGGCTGGGCGTGCGCAAGGTGCCGGCGGCGGAGGTTCGCCGCACCGTCGACGAGCTGCTGTCGCTGGTGCAGCTGGACGGCCTGGGCGAGCGCTACCCGGCGGAGCTGTCGGGCGGTCAGCGCCAGAGGGTCGCGTTCGCGCGCGCGCTGGCCATCCAGCCCAAGCTGCTGCTGCTGGATGAGCCGTTCGGCGCGCTGGACGCGCAGGTTCGCGTCGAGCTGCGCGATTGGTTGCGGCGCCTCCACAGCCAGCGCGAGGTCACGACCCTGCTGGTCACGCACGACCAGGCGGAGGCCATGGAGGTCTCGGACCGGGTGGTGGTCATGCACGAGGGGCGGGTCGCGCAGACCGGCACCGTGCGCGAGGTCTACGACCGACCGGCGACGCCCTTCGTGGCGGCCTTCGTCGGGGGCGCCAACGTGCTGCGCGGGCTGATGGTCGATGGCCGGCTCACCGTCGGATCGCTGGCCGTGTCGCTGGCCGACGGCAGCAGCGCGCCCGACGGCGCGGCCGTGCACGCCTACGTCCGGCCGCACGACGTGGCGCTCACCAAGGCCGCGGCCGGCACGCCCGAGGTCTCGGTGGCGCGGGTCGAGCGCATGGCCTGGCTGGGCGGCACGGTGAAGCTGTCCCTGAAGCTGGCGGACGGCGCACCGATGACCGTCGAGATGCCCAAAGCCGAAGTTCAGGCGCTGTCGATCAACGAGGGTGATCTGGTGATGGCCAGCCCGCGCGACGCCAAGGTCTTCCTCGAGGACTACTCGATTTGAGGCTGACCACCCGCACGCGCTACGCGATCCGGGCGCTTTACGACCTGGCGTTCCACGCCGGGACTGCGCCCGCCGCGCAGGCCAAGGAGATCGCCGAGCGGCAGGGGATTCCGTTCAAGTTCCTCGAGCAGATCCTGCAGGATCTCCGGCGGGCCGGGCTGGTGGTCGCGCGTCGCGGGCCTCACGGCGGCTACGTGCTGGCGCGGCCGGCGGCGGAGATTTCGATGGCCGACGTGCTGCGCGCGGTGCGCGGTCCGCTGGAGGAGCTGCTGGGCGTCGGGCCGGACCCCGACGCCAGCGACATCCCCAACCTGGTTTGGGGCGAGGTGGGCGAGCGCCTCATCCAGGTGCTGGAGGCGACCACGCTGGCCGCTTTCGTGGCGCGCGCGGAAGCGGCGGGTGTGCGCCGCGCCGTGGCGCCGGCCACGATGTACTTCATCTGATGGAAGGCGCGCGGGTCGACGACGACATTCTGGCTCGCATCGGCCGGACGCCCCTCGTGCGCCTGCGGCGGCTGGTGGGCGGTGGCTCGGCAGAGGTGCTCTGCAAGTGCGAGCAGTTCAACCCGGGCGGCTCGGTCAAGGACCGGACGGCGCTGGCCATGGTCGAGGCCGCCGAGCGGGAAGGGCGCCTGGTGCCGGGGAAATCGATCCTCGTGGAGGCGACCTCTGGCAACACCGGGATCGGCCTGGCGCTGGTGGCGGCGGTGAAGGGATACCGGCTGATCCTGACCATGCCCGAGAACATGTCGCCCGAACGGATGGAGCTCTTGCGCGCGTACGGCGCCGAGCTGCACCTGACCCCCGCCGAACGCGTGATGCGCGGCGCGGTCGAGAAAGCCGCCGCCATCGCCGCCACCAACCCGAACGCCTTCATGCCCGAGCAGTTCCGCAACCCGGTGAACCCCGTCGTCCACCGGACGACCACCGGGCCGGAGATCCTGGCTCAGCTCGGCGGGCGTGCCCCCGACGCATTCGTGGCCGGCGTCGGCACCGGCGGCACCATCACCGGCGTGGGGCAGGCCCTCCGCGCGCGCCGCCCGGACGTCACCTTGATCGCCGTCGAGCCCACCAACAGCGCGGTGCTGTCGGGCGGCTCGCCTGGCCCGCACCGCATCCAGGGCATCGGCGCCGGGTTCATCCCCGAAATTTTGGACCGAACGCTGCTCACCGAGGTTCGCCGCGTCAGCGAGGAAGAGGCGGAGTCGACCCGTTTGGAGCTCGCCCGCCGGGAAGGCCTCCTGGTCGGCATCTCCGCCGGCGCCGCCGTCCGCGCCGCCCTCGACCTGGCCCGCACCCTCGGCCCCGGCAAGACCGTCGTCACCGTCCTGCCCGACACTGGCGAGCGCTACATCGCGACGCCGGCGCGCCCGCGCCGGGTTTGCAAGCGGCCCGCTCGACATTCCAGCGGATGCCGGGAAGCGGGACGATGCCGACGTCATCTGCTCGACAGTCGCGCCAGTTCTCCGCCGACCGAAGTAGGCTCTGCCGATGCAGCCGATTCTCTACGGGGAGCTGACGCCGTGGTACCGCCTGCTCGATCCGGTCGCTGATCACGTGGACGAGGCCGCCGCCTACGTCGCCGCGCTGGAAGGCGCCGGCGCGCCACGCGCTGGAACGCTGCTGGAGCTGGGCGCGGGGGCCGGCGGCAACGCCTTCTTCGTGAAGCGCAACTATCGCTGCACGCTGACTGACCTGTCGCCCGAGATGCTGGCCTTGTCGCGTGCCCTCAATCCCGAGTGCGAGCACCTACCTGGCGACATGCGGACGTTGCGCCTGGGCCGCCAGTTCGATGCGGTGCTGGTGCACGACGCCGTCGCCTACATGACGACGCGCGGCGACCTGGCCGCCGCCGCCGCGACGGCGTTCGCGCACACGCGCCCGGGGGCGCTGCCCTGTTTGCACCCGATTACGTCCGCGAATCGTTCCGCGAAAGATTCCGAGCTCTACACCGGTGAAGAGGGGCCGCGTTCGCTTCGCTGCATCGAATGGATCTGGGATCCCGATCCTGCCGACGAAGTCTACGCCGCAGAGTACGCGTTCCTGCTGCGTGACGGCGTCGACATCAGGGCCATCCACGACCGTCACGTCGAGGGATTGTTCCCGCGCGCGACCTGGCTAGAGGTCCTGACCGGCGCCGGCTATCAAGTCGATCTCGTCGACCGCCCGTTCGACGACACCACGACCGACCAGATCTTCGTATGCCGCCGGCCGATGGCGACGACCCGGCCATGAAACTGGCTGCCATCGACACCAACCTCCTGCTGGCGTTGCATGCCTTGCTGGCAGAGACCAGCGTGACCCGAGCAGCGAAGCGGCTCGGCGTGGGACAAGCCGTAGCTATGTAAGCGACGAGCAACCAAGCCAGCGCGCGAAAGACCAAGCCAGACGTGAGCAGTACGCCTTGGTCGAGGTACTAGACGATGCCCTGGGAAAAAGCCGGGCTCTTCAGCATGCCTTCTGGATTGACGTGTTCACGGACATTCGCGGCCCCGCTCGATCCTGACGGGACGTTGACGCCGAAATCCGTCGTTTGAGGCCGAGCGCCACCCTTCCAGATCTCGAACCCGGCGAAAAGACGTTCGTCAGGTACCAGCTGCTGCTGATGCACTTGGTGCTGTGCCTGAACAGGTACGGGCGACTGCGTCTTGAATGAACGCGCCGAGCGGAAATGTCCACGAGTTCATCTTCTGCTGAGCAACGTAAGACACGACGGCTTTGCCGTTGCTGGTATTGGTTCCGTACCAAACGTTAAACTGCTTGCCGGCAATCGTAACGGATCCATTCGGAATGGTCGTTCCGACCGGCTGGTTGTCGGAAGGCTTGTAGAACCAAACCATCAAGAACCCGCCGCTCGGAACGCTCGAGTTCGGATCTCCCCCGGAACCGGTGCTGAACCAGACGTCATAGGCCGCATTGTAACTGCCCGACACACCGGAATCGGTGTAACTCCAGCTGGTCTGAATACCGGTGGCAGCGATGGACGAAACCGCCAAGGGCAAGCCGCTGTTCGTCGTAGCTCCGCTGGGATTCGAGCCGATGTAGATGTCGGGGTACGAGGCGGGTGCGCCGTTCGATCCTGTTCCATTCTGAGTCACGACCTTGAACTTGGTTCCCGGTCCATACGCTGATCGTTTGAGAAACAGATCCGACGCCCCAATCGTTGTTGCGGACGATGTAGTCTTTGGGACATCCAACGTGTGCGGTCCCGTACTGGTCGCTCAGCGTGCCGGACCCGCTCGGTGTCGTGCAGCTGGCGGTTCCACCGCCGCCTGATCCGCCGCCGCCAGAGCTGGTGACGGGCACAATGCTCGACAAGCAGACGTTGTATGCTCCCGTCGTAACTGCCGTACTGCCGGTCGACACCTGGATCTGGAGGTCAACCGGCGTTCCATTGGTGCCCATTTTGTTGCATCCGGGTGCCGTCGCAGAGGGAGTCGTGGCCGACCATCCGGGGCACGTAACGTCGCTGAAGCAAACCGTTCCCGTCCAACCGCTGGTGAAGGAGGGGATCTCCGTGAACGGGGCAACTGTGTTGGTGGCCGGCGTCGGCGCCTGGGTGAAGCCGATTCGGACGACATTCCCTCCGCTCGAGCCCGTCAAGGCGATTTTGAAGCAACTCACCGAGCCGGCGTAAACGTGCTTGGTCGTGCCGTCGTCGTCGAGTTCGACGCCGATGCCGCAGCCCCAATTCGAAGAACCGGTGTTCAGCATCGTCGTGGTGCCGGTCAGGCAACATCCACTTGCGCCCGCGCAGAAGTCTTTGGCCGGCGCGCTGGTCGGCGAGTACGGGCAGGACATGCCGTCGCCGTACGGATAGATCGAACCCTTCAGCCCGACCGCGTCGGTCGAGCAGTAGTACGCGTTGGCGTTCACCAGTTGGGTGTCGCTGGGGGTGCAGGCCGGTCCCGGGCCGCCGGTGTGCGTACCGCCCGCGCCGGTGCTGGCGCCGTTGCCAGTGTTCGACCCGCCCGCGCCCGGGTTGCTGCCGCCGTTGCCCGTCGAGCCGCCCGCCCCCGGGTTGCCGTTGTCGCCGCCGGTGCCACCGAGCGTGGACGGGGACGCGCAGCCAAACCCGAGAAGAAGCAAGGATGTCGCAAGGATACGGGACGCGGCTCGCCGCATGGGGCCTCCTAAGTTCTGGTTCCGCCGGACAATAAGGTTCCTGAAGGTAAGAGTCCGACCGGCGACCCGTAAGCCTAACATTGTGGCCTGGTCACCTGCTGGATCGCTTCTTCGCCCTGTGGCGTGGCGCCCTTGGCCGAGTGTCTCAGGGCGAGCGTGTTACAATGTAACACATGAAGCGCGGCACCCTGACACTCAGGTTGGACGAGGACCTCGAGCGTGAGTTGGATCGACTGGCATCGGAAACGGGCCGCACACGCAGTGATGTGGCGCGTGACGCGCTTCGACGACAGCTGTCGCTTCTCAGATTCGAGCACCTTCGCAATCGAGTTCTGCCGTTCGCCGAGGCTCGCGGGCTGCTCACGGACGAGGACGTGTTCTCGAAGATTTCGTGAGAGTGTTCCTCGATACGAACGTGCTGGTGAGCGCGTTCGCGAGCCGCGGGCTGTGCGCCGACCTATTTCGCCACGTCCTGGTCGAACACCAGCCCGTCGTCGGCGAAGTCGTCATCGTCGAATTGAAGCGGGTGCTTGCCGGCCGAATCGGCGTGCCGGCGTCTACCGTTGCTGAGATTGAACGCCTGCTTCGAGATCAGGAGGTCGTCGCCAGGCGAAAACGTCATCTGGCGCTCGGGCTGCGAGACCCCGACGACGAATGGGTGGTGGCGTCGGCAGCCGCGGCGCGTGCCGACGCTCTCGTGACAGGCGACGCCGACATCCTGAACGCCGCTGACCGATCGCCGGTCCCCGTCTACAACCCACGGCAGTTCTGGGATCGATCGCGAACACGGTAGCCGGCTGTACCGGATCGTCGTTCGGGAGGCGGTGTTGTTACAGCCGGCCGGTCGCGAGCATGGCGATCAGCGCCAGGCCCAGCACCACGCGGTAGATGATGAACGGAACCGTGCTGCGCGCGCGCAGGAAGCGGAGCAGCCAGGCGATGCTGGCGTAGCCGGAGATGGCTGCGGCGATGAGGCCAATGACCAGCGTGTTTCCGTGGAGGTCGTGAGCCTTCAGGACCTTGGGCATCTCGAAGATGCCGGCGGCGGCGACGACAGGGACGCTCAGTAGAAATGAGAAGCGCGCGGCGGCCTCGCGCTTGAGGCCCAGCGCCATCGCCGCCATGAGGGTGCTGCCCGAACGCGACACCCCGGGAATGATCGCGAACGCCTGGGCGCAGCCGATCAGCAGGGCGTCGCGCAGGGTGATCTCGTCGAACTCGCGCACGTGGCGGGCCCGCCGTTCGACGACGGCCAGCAACAGGGCGACGACGACCAGCGCGGTCGCGATCACCCACAGCGAACGCAGCGATCCCTCGATCGCATGCCGGAAGGCGACGCCGGCCAGCCCGGCCGGGATCGTGCCGACGATCAGATACAGCAGCTCGCGCGCGGGTCGCTCGGGGGGGCGGCTCCGATCCCTCAGGTAGGCGGCCGCGGCGCGCAGCATCTTCCAGAGCTCGGGCAGAAAGTACCCGACCACGGCCAGCAGCGAACCGAGCTGCAGGACGGCGGTGTATGCCGCGCCAGGATCCGACCAGCCCAGCAGGGCGGGCACGATGCGCAGGTGCGCCGTCGACGAGATCGGCAGGAACTCGGTCACGCCCTGGACGACGCCCAGAACCAAGGACTCGAAGCTGGTCATGTTTGAATTTCTCCGGAGAGGACGCGGTGAATGTGCCCTGTCTCATCGCGCAGGCGCAAGGCACCATCCGGATCGACGCCCAAGGCGACGCCTTCCAGCCTATCGTTCGGCCGCCCCGGCGCGGTGACCCGGCACGCCGCCGGCAGCGCGGCGTGGGCCTCGAAGGCGGCGATCGCCGCGACCGGACCACGCCGCTCGTACTCGCCAAGCAGCGGCTCTAGGTGGTTCAGGAAGGCGCCCAGCACGGCGGCCCGGTCCAGCGCCTGACCGCCTCCCGCCCGCCGCAGGGACGTCGCGCGATCGGCGAGCTCGGGCGGGAAGTCGACGCCGTTCACGTTCAGCCCCACGCCCACGACGACATGGAGGGCCCGTTCCCCGGCACTGGACATCTCGGTCAGGATGCCCGCCACCTTCCGGCGGCGTCCCGCCTCGTCGATCAGCTCGACGTCGTTCGGCCACTTGAGACGCGGCGCGAACCCGAGCGCTGCAAGCGCACCCGCCAGCGCGCCGCCAGCCAGCAGCGTCAGCGGCGGGATCTCCGGCGGCGGCCGGCTGGGCCGCAGCAAGATCGACACGTACAAGTTGGACCCGGGCGGCGAGTGCCACGTCCGCCCGAGGCGGCCCCGGCCGGCAGTCTGGCTATCGGCGGCGATGACCAGCCCGGCGGGTGCCCCCGCGCGGGCCCGATCGCCGGCCAGATCGTTGGTCGACCCGCACGTCCGCCACCATTCGTACGCGCGGCCCAGCCAGGTGGTCGTCAGCACGGCGGACAGCCGCTCTGTCGTGGGCGGCGCCTCGAAAACCGCTTCCACCGGTGTTTGGCTACCGCGCCGGACGCGCTGGAGCGGTCCCCTCGACCGGCCGGATCTCGCACGAGTAGTCGATGGCCCGCGCCGAGTGCGTGATCGATCCCGTCGAGATCACGTCGACGCCTGTCTTGCTGATCTCGCGGATGCGGTCCAGCGTCACGCCGCCCGATGCCTCGATCACCGTCTGTGGCCGCCGCTCGCGGATGCGCTGAACGGCGTCGGTCATGTCGCGAATCTGGAAGTTGTCCAGCAGGACCCCTTCGGCCCCTGCCTCGAGCGCTTCGTCCAGCTGGGCCAGGTCATCGACCTCGCAGACCACGCGCAGCGTGTGGGGGGCGCTGGCGCGCGCCCGTCGGACGGCCTCGCGCACGGAGCCGACCAGCGCGATGTGGTTGTCCTTGATGAGGATGCCGGACGCCAGGTCCGATCGGTGGTTGGCACCGCCGCCGATCCGGACGGCGTATTTTTCCAGCGACCTCAGCCCGGGCGTCGTCTTGCGCGTATCGGTGACGCGCACCTTGGCCCCTTCGGCGGCCGCCACGAAAGCCTGCGTCACCGTGGCGATCCCCGAGAGGTGCTGCAGGAAATTCAACGCCGTGCGCTCGCCTGCCAGAATCGCCGCCGCCGGCCCGCGCACCGACGCCACGACTGTGCCGGGCTGAACGGGGTCGCCGTCGGCGACCTTCATCCGCAGCCGCGTCCGCCAGTCGAACCGCGTGAAGACCGCCTCGACGACGCCCAGGCCGCAGACCACCGCCCGTTCGCGCGCGACGATGTCCGCTTCCGCCTCTTGCGTCTCGTCGATGACGGAGGCGGTCGTCGCGTCGCCGCGCCCGACGTCCTCTTCCAGCGCGAGGTCCAAGATTCGTTGAACGGCCGGGGTGTACCAGGGGGCTGAATAGACGCTCAAGCGCGCTGCTCCGCTAGGGACAACGGGGATCTCCAGTCTTGTACCGGCCAGCCGCGCTGCTTGGCGGCGCGCCGCAGTCGCGGATCGGGGTTCACGACGACCCGGTTACCAACCCGTTCCAGCATTGGCAAGTCCGTGTACGAATCGGTGTAGAACCAGCTGTCGGCGAGGTTGACCTGGCGCCGCGCGCCCAGGTCTTCGGCCCAGTGCACCTTGCCGGAGCCGACGCAGGCGGGCGCCACCAGGCGGCCGGTGAACAGCCCGTCCGCCACCTCGAAGCGCGTCGATATCACCTCTTCGATGTTCAGCGCCTCGGCGATCGGGCTGGTCACGTAGGTTGGCGAGGACGACAGGATCGCCAGAACGTGCCCTTCCGCGCGATGCCTATCGATGCGGCCGTGCGCCCCCGGCATGATGAGCGGGAGGACCTCGTTTTCGACCCAGCGGCGGCACCGGTCGGCGAAGTCCCGTTCGGCCCACCCCGCCATCTGGGCCGCCACCCGGGCGGCCACCCACTGCAAATCGATGAGCGACAGGTGGTACTTGGCCATCCAGCCCAGGGCCCGAAGTGCGCGAAACAACGAGATTTCTCCGCGCCGCCGGAGATCTTTGAGGAACAGCCGCCCGGTGTTGCAGGAGACCAGGGTCCGATCTACGTCAAAGAAAGCGCCTACTTGCTGCGACATCTGGGCCATTTGATTGTATCACCTAATCGGCTCATCGCGGCCGAGGTTGCGGGGAAACCACCGATATTCGGCGGAATCGCTGACGCAATGTATCGGGCCGACCTCTCAGGAATTGACCCCGGGGGCCAGGCGAGGTAGGAACGATCCCCAATGCGTCTCACCGGCGGCCTGGATCGGGGCCGGCGTCTGATTGTTCCGCGCGGCTCGCGCACGCGGCCCACCGCTTCGAAGGTCCGCGAAGCGATTTTCAACATCCTTGGTCCGCCTCCGGGGCCGGTCTTGGACCTGTACGCCGGCAGCGGCGCGCTGGGCCTGGAAGCTCTGTCGCGAGGGGCCACCTCGGCCGTTTTCGTCGAGCGGGACGGCGCGGCGCTGGCGGCGCTGCGCCGCAACGTGCGAGAGGCGGCCGTCGAAACCCGGGCTCGCATCATGGCGGGCGACGTGCGCGGTGCGCTGCGGAAGCTGGCCGCCGGCGCCGTGCGCTTTTCGTGGGTCTTCATGGACCCGCCCTACGTCAAGGACACCAGCGGCGTCCTGGCCGAGCTGTCGGGCAGCGAGCTCCTCACCACCTGCGCGGTCGTCATCGTCGAGCACGACCGCCGCCATCCCTCGCCCCCTTCGGTCGGCTGTCTCTTCCTCACCGATCGACGCCAGTACGGCGACACCGAGCTGTCGTTCTACAGGTGCTCGGGGTCCTGACGGACGGCCGTCCGTGACGCTCGCCGTCTACCCCGGGACGTTCGATCCGATCACGAACGGGCACGTCGACATCCTGCGGCGGTCCCTGAAGATCTTCGACCGCGTGGTCGTCGCGGTCGCCGAGAACATCCGGAAGACGCCGCTGTTCTCGCTGCCCGAGCGGCGCGCCATGATCGCCGACGCTCTGGACCGTGATTCGCGGCTCGAGGTGGACGCCTTCCAGGGCCTCCTGGCCGAGTACTGCCGCCGTCGTGGCGCCAACGTCGTCATCCGCGGCCTGCGCGCGCTGGCCGACTTCGAGTACGAGTTCCAGCTGGCGCACATGAACCGCCGCCTCGCGCCGGACGTGGAGACGCTGTTTCTGATGACCGGCGAAGACAGCTTTTATGTATCCTCCTCGCTCGTCAAAGAGGTTGCGCTGATGGGCGGCGACGTCTCGCGGATGGTTCCGCAGAGCGTGGCCGCCGCGCTGACCGAGAAACGCAAACAAGGAGTCGTCCCGTGAGCACCGTGAAGCTGGCCCGCAGGTTGTCCGTCGTCGAACCGTCCCCCACGCTCGCCGTCTCGGCCAAGGCGGCCAAGCTCAAGGCCGAGGGGATCGACGTCATCAGCTTCGGGGCCGGTGAGCCCGACTTCGACACGCCCGTCCACATCAAGGACGCGGCCAAGAAGGCGCTGGACGCGGGCGCGACCAAGTACACGCTGGTCGAGGGGACCGTTCCGCTGCGCAAGGCGGTCGCCAAGTGGATCGGCGCCGCGCACGGCCTGACCATCGAGCCCAGCGAGGTGATCGTCAGCTCGGGTGCGAAGCAGTCGATCTACAACGCGGTGTTCGCGCTGATCGACGAGGGCGACGAGGTGATCATCCCGACGCCGGCCTGGGTCAGCTACAACGACATCGTCAAGCTGGCGGGCGGCCGCCCCGTGAACGTCCCGACCAAGGCGTCGGAGAACTTCCAGGTGCGCGCCGAGGACGTCGCCAAGGCCATCACGCCGCGCACGAAGATGATCCTGGTCTGCTCGCCGTCGAACCCGACCGGCGCGATCTACGACGAGGGGACGCTGCGCGCGCTGGCGAAGCTGGCGGTCGAAAAAGACCTCTGGCTGATGACGGACGACATCTATCGGACGCTGGTCTACGGCGACGGGAAGTTCTTCCAGCCCGCCACGATCGGTCCGGATGTGCGCGCCAAGACCATCATCATCGACGGTGTCAGCAAGGCGTTCGCGATGACGGGGTGGCGGGTCGGTTTCACGGTCGCGCCAAAGCCGGTGGTCGAGGCGATGGCCACGCTGCAGGGTCAATCGACCACGCACGCAGCCGCTGTCGCCCAGGCGGCGGCGCTGGCCGCCATCGAGGGGCCCACCGACGAGCTCGAGAAGATGCGCGTCGAGTTCGACAAGCGGCGCAAGACCATGGTCGCGCGGTTGCGCGAGATCCCGGGCGTCACCTGCGTCGAGCCGAAGGGCGCCTTCTATGCCTTCCCGGATCTGTCGGCTTTCATCGGCAAAAAGACCCCCGAGGGCAAGAAGATCGACAACGACGTTCAGCTGTGCGAGTGGCTGATCGAGGCGGCCAAGGTGGCGGTCGTGATGGGCTCGGCGTTCCACGCGCCCGGCTTCGTCCGGCTTTCCTACGCCACGTCGATGAAGAACGTGGAAGAGGGCGTGCGGCGCATGGCCGAGGCCCTGCCGAAGCTGACCTGAGCCCGCCCGGCGGCCGGGCCGCGACGAAGCGCCCCTCCCGGTTTTCGTGGGCCGGGGCGCTTTCCGCGCTGAACGTCAGCTTGGCGGCCGCGCTGGTGATCAAGCTGGCGCTGCATTTTCGCGCGGGGTGGCAGGCGGAGACCACCGACTTCACGGCCTTGCGCACCGGCTGGTGGCTGGCGCTGCACGACCCGCGGCACCTCTACGAGGCGGCGGCGCAGGCGGCCGCGCAGCAGCGCTTCATGCGCGCGGCGGGCGGTCCCGGCTTCGTGAACGGGCTGCTGGCCTTCCTGCATCCGCCGCACCTGGCGCTGGCAGGTGTCTGGCTCGCCTGGCTGGGCGACCGGGGCGGCGGGCGGTTGCCGGCTCTCGTGTGGCTGGCGTGCAACGCCGGCTTGCTGGCGCTGCTGGTCCGGCGCATCCGGGACCTATTGCGCCTCAATTGGGAGCAGACCCTCGCCGCCGCCGTCGCGCTGGCGGCGTTCTTCCCGGTGTTCGAGACACTGTCGCAGGGGCAGCTCTCGATTTTGCTTTCGCTCGCCGCTTTCGGGCTGGCGTCGGCGCTGGACCAGGGACGTTCCTGGCGCGCGGCCGGGTGGCTGCTGGTGATCGGCTTCAAACCCCAGCTGTTCCCGGCGTTCGCCGCCGCCATGGTGGCGCGGCGCGAATGGCGCGCGCTGGCCGCGACGGCCGCGACGGGGGCCGCCGTGGTGGCCCTGACTTCGACGGTGCTGGGTGCCCATGTCTGGCTGGACTGGGCCACCTGCGTCCGCACGTTAGAGCGGAGCTTCGGCGGGGGCGCGGCAGCCGCGATGCCGACCTTGCGCGGGGCTCTGGCGCGCGTGCTGCCGCACTTTGCCGCTGCGCGCCTGGAGGTCGCCGGCGTGGTGTTCTGGGTGGCGGGCGCGCTGGCGGTCCTGCTGCTCCTGCGCCGGCCGGTGCCGGCGGATCTGCCGGGGGACGCCGACCGGGCGGTCGGTTTCGCGGCCGCGGTCGCCCTGATGACCAGCCCCCACCTCTACCAGCACGATCTGGTGATTTGGGTCGTCCCGCTCACCGTCGTTCTGGCCGCTGCCGGCGCGCCGGGGGAAATCTGGCGGCGGCGTTCCCGATTGGCTCTGGCCTGGCCAGCCTGGGCGATGCTCGCCGAGCTCGCCGACCAGGCGCCGGGGTGGCCGTCGCACCTGCCGATCGATCCGCGGCTCATTCCGCTCGCCGTGCTCCTGGCCTGGTCCGCCGCGGCCGCGCGAAACGTCCACCGCGCGGGACCGGTCTCGCCATCGCGATGAGTTTTGATCCGATTCGGCGATTGGTTCGTATCTCCGGGAGCGAAACGCGGTTAGTGTGCGCGTCCACTGTTTACGCCCCCAGAGGAGATTTCGGTTATGAGCTCACGATTCGCTTCCCGGACATGTTCAATCCTGGCGCTCGGCGCCCTTGCGGGTTCGCTCGCGGCCTGTAGCAGCGACACGAAGTGCGGCCCCAAGGCGTCCGGCGCGGGTGGCGCGGCTGGCAAGGCGGGCGCTGGTGGCGCCGGCGGCAAGACCGACGGGGGCACAACCGACGGTGGCCTGACCGCGCTGCAGGCCCGCGGATCCTACCTCGTCAACGCGGTCATCGCGTGCAGCGACTGCCACACCCCGCAAGGGCAGATGGGTCCGGACACGACCAAGTTCCTGGCCGGCAACCCGAACTTCATCAAGCTGCCGAACGGCGATGCGCTGGGGACGCGCAACCTGACGAACGACGAGACCGGCCTCAAGAACCGGACCGACGACGAGATCAAGAACATGATCTTGAACGGCGTGCGGCCGACGGCGACCGGGATGGAAGCCCTGAACCCGGTGATGCCGTACTACGTCTTCCACAACATGAAGTCCGAGGATGCGGACGCGATCGTCGCCTACCTGCGAACCGTCCCCGCGGTGAGCAACACGATCCCGCGTCGCGGCGCCAGCTTCGACGTCCCGCAGGCTGCGCCGCCGCTGACGGTGGCCAACATCCCGGCGCCGCAGGCGGGCACGGCCGATCTGGCCAGCGCGATGCGCGGCCAGTACTTGGCCACGCAGATCGGGCTTTGCGTTGAGTGCCACAGCAAGCACCTCGCCCCGGGGATGGCCAGCGTGCTCGACGAGGCGCACCTCTTCGAGGGGGGCGAGGACTTCAGCGCGCTGTTCGCGGCGACACTGATGATCACGCCGGTCTCGAAGAACCTGACCTCCGACGCTCAGACCGGCCTCGGGATGTGGGCCGCCTCGGACATCGTGAACGTCCTCAAGCAGGGCAAGGCCAAAGACGGCACGGGCATCTGCCCGCCGATGCCGGCCGGGCCGATGGGCGCCTATGGCCACCTGACCGATGCGGACGCGACGGACATCGCGAACTACATCCACTCGCTGCCGCCGAAGACGCACGCGATCGTCGACATGTGCGTGTTCCCGCCCGCGCCGCATGACGGCGGCGCCAACCCGACGGATGCGGCGTCGCACGGCTGAGGCCGCGCTGGCCCTGGTCGTCTGCGCCGCCGCCTGGGTGGGATGCGGCGGCGGCGCGGCGTCGCCCCCGCACGCGACGATCGACGCGACCACCGGAACCCCGGACGCTGGTGCCGCCGATGCTGGCGGCGCTGGCGGGTCCGACGCGCGCGACGCGGTCGCGGCGCCGGCTCCGTACCCGCGACCCGCGTACCAGCACCTGTCCGAAACGGGGCTCTTCACCGATCTGGTTAGCCGAACGATCGACCCGTCTGCGACGGCGTTCGAACCGACGTACAAGCTCTGGTCCGATGGCGCCAGCAAGCGCCGCTGGATCCGCGTGCCGCCGGGGACCAAGGTCGACACCAGCGACATGGACCACTGGGTGTTCCCGGTTGGCACCCAGCTCTGGAAGGAATTTTCGCTGAACGGCGTCCTGCTAGAGACGCGCCTCGTCGAACGGTACGGCACGGGGCCCGAGGACTACTGGATGGGCGCGTTCGTCTGGAACGCGGCGCAGACCGATGCGGATCTGGCGCCGGACGGGGCCCAGAACGTCGGGGGTACCCCGCACGACGTGCCGTCGCAAAAAGACTGCGGCGTGTGCCACCGCGGCGACGTCGGCCGCGTGCTCGGCTTTTCGGCCATCCAGCTCACGGCGCCCGCGGCCGGCCCCGACCTGCGGGCGCTGGACGCGGTCGGTTTGCTGTCGCAGAGCCCAGCCGCGGGCGGCTATCCGCTGGGCGCCGATCCGGCGACCGCCAAGGCGCTCGGATACCTGCACGCCAACTGCGGCCACTGCCACAACCCGAACGGCACCTCCTGGCCGGACACGCGGATGGTCCTGCGATCGGTGGTCGCCGACACCGGCCTCGACACCTCGTCCGTGGTGCGATCGCTCGCCGGTGTTCAGCTGGAATACTGGCGGGGTGGCGCGATCAAGCTGCGGGTCACCCCCGGCCTGCCCGACCAGAGCGCCGTCGTCGCGCGCATGTCGACCCGCGGAGACATGAACCAGATGCCTCCACTGGCCACCGAGGTGGTGGACGCGACCGGGCTCGAGACCATCCGCCAGTGGGTCGCCGGGCTCCCGCCCGACTGACCGCGCGGGGACGTCAAGGTCGAAGCCCTGAACTGGGTGGCCGAGCACGACCGGGTGGCCGCTCAGATCGCCCCCTACGTGATGATGGACAACCGGCGCCACCACACCGACGCCGAGGTGGCCCACGGCCAGACCGACATGGGCTTCTTCGTCTCCGAGCGCCGCACGCACATCAGCGCCATGATCCCGCCGGCTGCGCCGTGACGGACTAGCGGATCGCCAGGATGGTCGCTGCCGGGACGGGCGCCGGGCGCAAAGACTCGGCGAACGCGAGCGTCGTCTTGAGCGACTCGACCGCCAGATAGCGGGGCGCTCGCTCGAGCGCGCTCGGAAGCGCCATCGCCACCGCGTCGATGCCGGCCTGCCGCGCCAGGTAGACCGTGCGCGCCGCGTTCACCGCCTGCGTGCAGACGATGGCGTCCGCGACGCCGTAGCGGGCGACGGCCCGCACCATGGTCTCTCGCGTCCGCGTCCCTTGGCCGTCCACCCAGACGTCGCTCGCCGGGACGCCGCGCGCGACCAGCCACTGCTGCATCACGGGCGCCTCTGGCGCCGCGGCGGTGTCGGTGCCGGACACCAGCACGGCCCGCACCCGACCGCTCTGGTACAGCGCCAGAGCCGCCTGAAGTCGGTCGGCCAGCAGGTGGAGGGGCTTGCCCTGGTGCACGCGCGAGCCGGGAACGATCGCAAATGTGCGCGCCGGAACGTCGGCGGCGCGCGTGTACACCCGACCTGCCGTGGTGCGCGCAATCCAGGCGTTCGGCGCCAGCCACACGCAGGCGGCGAAAAGGATCGCCACATCGGCGAGGCGCCCCAGAACGCGACCGCAAGCGCTCGCCAACATCACAACGATCATCGGGCGCGCGCGCGATTGCTTGACAGGCGTCGCACGCCCACATCTGCGGTGTCACGGCCTTGGCGCGAGCTCCTTCGACCGAGCCCAACCGGCACTTAAGCAGAGCGGCCCCGTCGCTCAGGGCGCGATGGCGGCGCTGGCGATGGCGGCCGGCGCTTCGATCGGCAGCAGGTGTCCGGCGTCGGGCACCACGATCACTTCGCCGGTTCGCCCGCGCCGGGATTCTGGCGGGACGATCCGGTCGTCGGCGCCGTCGAGCCACACCGTCGGACAGCTCAGGCCGGGCAGGCGCGCGGTCAGGTCCGTCGCGCGCACCAGCTCGAAGTCGCTGCGCGCGACGTCTTCCGGCGCGCCCGGACCCGCCGCCAGGAGGCCACGGCGGACGGCCGGCTTTGCCCGCGGCGAAAGGCCCTGATCGGCCAGCCAGGCACGCGCCGCCTCCGGATCGTCTTTCAGCAAGGCCAGCAGCTGCGGGTCGACCGGCATGCGCGGCGCCGCCGCAACCAGCACCAGCGCCCGCACCTTCTGGGGCCAGGCCAGCGCCGCCTCGATCGCCACCAGGGCACCCATCGAGTGGCCGACCAGCACGGAAGGCGCCAGGCACAGCGCCGCGCCCAACAGCCCCACGGCGTCGCGGTATCGGTCGAGGCCGAGGGGCAGGTCACCGCGCTCGCTCGGGCCGTGACCGGGCAGGTCGATCGCGACCGCGTGTGCCGCCCGCGCCAGGCGCGCCAGCGTCATCGACCAGATGGCCGACCCGGCTCCCGCGCCGTGGATCAGCAGGACGGAGGCGCGGCCCTCACGCCGGTCGCCGCGCTCCGCGAAGTGGACGCGGCCGTGCGGAAGCGGGAGGTAGGGCACGGCCGGGCGCCCTTCGCTCAGCCGGCGGACTTCAGCTTCTTGACCGCGGCCGTCAGCGCCGGGATTGCCTTTTCCCAGCTCTCGACCAGCCCGTAGTCGGCGACCTGGAAGATGGGCGCCTCGGGGTCCTTGTTGATCGCGACGATCACCTTCGAGCCCTTCATGCCCGCCAGGTGCTGGATCGCGCCCGAGATGGCGACCGCGATGTAGAGCTGCGGCGCCACCACCTTGCCTGTTTGACCGACCTGCAGATCGTTGGGGACCATGCCGGCGTCGGCGGCGGCGCGGCTGGCGCCCAGCGCACCGCCCAGCAGGTCCGTCAGCTCTTCCAGCACCTTGAAGTTCTCGCCAGACTTCATCCCGCGGCCACCCGAGACGACGACTTTGGCCTCGCCCAGGTCCGGCCGCGCGCTGGTCGTCGCGTGCAGCCCGGTCACCTCGGAACCCACCGGATCGGCCGCGGCGGGCGGCACGGTCTCGACCGCGCCGCTGCTGCCGGACGGCGGGGGCGCCGCGAAGGCCGTCTGGCGGACGCTGGCCACCACCACCGGCCCAGCGACCTCGACGTCTTCGATCGCGTTGCCGGCGTAGGCGGGGCGGCGGAACCGGTTGGGACCCAGCACCGCCGTCACGTCCGACGCCATCCCGGCGCCCAGCAACGCTCCGGCGCGCGGCAGCACGTCCTTGCCCGTCGACGTGGCCGTCCCCAGCAGCGCCGATGCGCCGGTTCGCTTGACGGCGTCGGCCAGCTGCGGCGCCCAGGTCTCGGCCAGCGGGGCGGCCAGGGTCGGGTGATCGTAGGCCAGCACCTTGCCCGCGAACTTCGCCGCCTCGGCGGCCGCCGCCGTCAGATTCGCGCCGATGAGCACGGCGACCAGCTCGCCCGATTGCGCCTTGGCCAGCTCCGCGCCGGCGGCCAGCGCCGGCAGCGACGCCGAACGGAACCCCTTGTCGTCGGTCTCGCAAAACACGACCACGGCGCCCATCAGATGACCTTCGCCTCGTTGTGGAGCTTGGCGACCAGCTCGTCGACGGAGGCGACCTTCACGCCCGCCTTCCGACCGGCCGGCGCTTCATACGACTTCACGGTCATGGCCGGTTTGGCGTCCACGCCCAGCTCGGCGAGCGTCACCTCTTTGATCTCCTTCTTCTTGGCCGCCATGATCCCCTTCAGCGACGCATACCGCTGCGTCTCTTCCCATTCGGCGTCAGTGGCGGCCAGCGCCTCGTTGCGCACGGCCTTCTTGCCGATGATGCGCAGGTCGACCGTGACCACGGCCGGCAAGCGAATTCGCTTTTCCTCGACGCCGGCGTCCACCTCGCGCGTGACGATGGCGCCCTTGCCGTCGGCGGCGACGCGGATGCTCGCCAGGAACGTCGCCTGCGGCCACCCGAGCAGGCCGGCCAGGATCTGCCCGACCTGATTGGAGTCCCCGTCGACGGTCTGCTTGCCCAGCACGACCAGGTCCGGCTTTTCGCGGGCCACGACCGCCGCCAGCACGCGCGCGACCGCCAGGGCGTCCAGCGCCGCATCCTCGGCGCCCACCAGCAGCGCGCGATCGGCGCCCATCGCCAGCACGCCGCGAAGCTGCTGGCCGACGTCCTTGGGGCCGATGCTCACGGCGACCACCTCGCCCGATCGTTCGCCGCCCTTGCCCTTTTCGGTCAGGCGCAGCGCGGTCTCGACCGCGTATTCGTCGAAGGTGTTGAGCTGCCAGCTGGCCGCCCCCAGGTCCAGCTGACCGCCGCCGATCTTCAGCTTGTGCTCAGGGTTCGGCACCCGCTTGCACGTCACCAGAATTTTCACGCAAGCTCCTTTTGCCTACCCGACGGCCAGGCGCAAGGCCTCTTCGAGACAGAGAAGGATCTCGTCGTCGATGTCGACCAGGTAGACC
Organism: uncultured Pseudomonadota bacterium; assembly: GCA_963737345.1. GTDB lineage: Bacteria > Myxococcota_A > Polyangia > Fen-1088 > Fen-1088 > JADGRB01. The sequence goes on from CAVTSM010000011.1 coordinate 84,305, forward strand.
GTGGCAGGCTTCGGCTGGCGGTGTGCGCGCAGCTCGTCGACCATGGCCCGCGCGGCGTCGGAAGGATCCACGCCGCCGAGGCCCGTCCCCATCCCGGGGATGGCGATGACATCCAAGTTGTTGCGCGCTGCCGCCAGCAACGCCGCCCGCGTGGCCCGCCGGACGTTCTCGACCCCGATCTTCATCCCCGGCTGCTCCATCGTGGGGGCGTGGATGACGTGCTTGGCGAACAGCGTCCCCGCGTTGGTCACCACGGCGGCGCCGACCGCGATGGGGGCCAGGGACATCGCCTCTTTCTGGATGGCGGGCCCGCCCTTGCGGGAAAGGGCCGCAGCTACGCCGCCGCCCATGATCCCCAGCGAATTCGCGGGGTTGACCACGGCGTCCACGGCCATTTGGGTGATGTCAGACTTGGCCAGGTGAATCTGCATGGGGAGCAAAGCCCCTGGGGGCGAGCCACATTAGCACTTCCCCGCCCCCGGCCGCAAAATTGACGGTCGGGGTTCCGCCGCAAGGGGGATGCGGGCTCAGCCGAAGATGAGGTCCAGCTCTTGCTCGACCTTCTGCGAGTCGGCGGCCTTGGCGACCGAAAGCTCCTGCACGATGAGGCCCCGCGCGGTGTCCAGCATGCGGCGCTCGCCGAACGACAGGGGCTTCATCGTCTTCAGCCGGTAGAGATCCCGGAAGACCTCGGCCACCTCGAACAGCGAGCCCGACTTGATCTTCTCCATGAACCCGCGGTACCGCCGGTTCCAGGTCTGCCGATCGACGTGGATCTCTTTGTCGCGCAGGATCTCCATGACTTCGTCGATCTCTTCGAGGCCGGCGATCCGGCGCAGGCCGACCTGATCCGCTTTGTCGACCGGGACCAGGATCCGCAGGCCGGTGTCGATCCCGCGCAGGACATAGAAGCGCTGAACCTTGCCGTAGACCTCTTTCTTTTCGATCCCGATTACCTCGGCGACACCCTGAGACGGGTAGACGGCCTTGTCACCAATCGTGAATTCGGTTGCCACGGCGTGAACCTCCTCCGAGTCCTGATGGCGGCGTACCACTCACACACAGATGAGGGGATGCCCACCACGCGGTATCAGGCACGCGTACGTACACCTACAAGCTACAGAGCGGGCCGGAGCCGTGTCAAGCGGCGTGAAAAGCGGTATGGTGCGGCGCCGATGGCGCGTCACAGATCCTTCGCGGGCAGCTGGTTCGCGTCATGAAGGCGCTTTTCTTCTTCGCGGTCGCGTTTTGCGGTCTGGGATTCGCGGGTTACGTCTACCTGGTCCCGTACCACAAGATGCAGAACGCGGTCGCGGTGCGACAGGCCGAGGTGGCCACGCAGCGCGCCGCGGCCGAAGAGGCCACGGCCGAGCGCGACAAATTGAAGGAGCGGCTGGACACCTACCTCAGCGCCGACAAGGACAAGTCGGCGGTCGAAGCCAAGAAGAAAGCCGCGACGGACGCGCTGGTCGCCGGGCTCAAGGGCGGCCTCGAAGAGCTGGGCGGCAGCGTCGGCGTCGCGGGCGGCGGCCTGCGCATCACCTTTCCGGCCGCCAAGGTCGTCGACAAGAACGGAATCGATGTCTCCGAGTCGGGGCAGACCGTCTTGAAGTTGGTGGCCGGCACCGCCAAGAAAGAAAGCGCCAAGGTGCGGATCTTGGTGCGGGCCTCGTCGGCTCTGCCGCCGAAGGAGCTGCGCAAGCTGTTCAAGACGACCGGCGAGCTGCGCGCGGTTCGCGCGGCGCGTGTGATGTCGGCGCTGCAAGAGGCCGGGCTGCCGCCCGGTGATGTCGTGATCGCGGGCGAATCCGACAAGCCGGCCGGCCGCGCGCGCGGTCACAAGGGTCCGCCGCCGGCGCCGCCGGACCGTCTCGATCTGGAAGTCGAGCCCGGGTAATCGCGGCGGGCGCCTCGTGCGACAGGCGATCCTCGTCGGGGTGGTGATCTGCGCGGCCGTGCCGCGGGCCCTGGCGTACGATTTCGCCGTCGAACTGCGGACCATCGGGCAGGGGTACCAGGTCCGCGGCTTCGCGCCGGATGGCCGGAACGAGCTGCTGTCGCGCCGGCGCCTCACGCAGTACCTGGACCTGGCCGTCTCCGACATCGGGCCGTCCGCGTGGCACGGCGACGACGGTGGCCGCAACCTGTTCTACTTCGACGCGTCGATGCGCCTCGACGCGGACTTCGGCGGTTACCTGCTGGGTGCGCCGGCGGGCGCGGCCGCCACCCCCGAGCTGAAACAGAGTCAGCTCGACATCCTTTACGCCTATTTCGGCGGGCGGAACGTGGGCGGGCGGCTGGACTTCGAGCTGGGCCGCCAGATCCATTTCGACCTGGTCGACTTCTACGCGTTCGACGGCGCGGATCTGCTGCTGCACCTGTCGCGCCTCTTCGCCGTCGAGGCGCTGGCCGGCACCGAGGTGCGCGGCGAGCTGCCGCTGTCCTCGCCGATTTACGAGCTGGACGGCACCAGCGCCGGCTCGCGCGATCCGGCCACGCGGCCGGACCAGAACTCGATGCTGGCGCCCATGGCGGGTGCCGCCGTCGCCGTCGGAGCACCGAACGGCGTGGCCACGGCGCGACTGGCGTTCCGCGAGGTCTGGTCGGCCACGGCCGACCGGCAGCCGGGCGAGCCGGCGAGCGGCGTGAACTTCGAAGCGCTCTCGCTGACGGCGGCCGCGCGCTGGCGGGACCGCATCACCGTCTCGGGCGGCATTCGCTACAACGTCCTTTTCGGCGAGCTCGACGACGAGCAGCTGGCGCTTCGTGTGAAGCTGACGGCGCGCCAGTGGATCACGCTGGAGCATGACTTCCTGGCGCCGACCTTCGACGGCGATTCGATCTGGAACGTGTTCGCGACCGGGGCCTATCGGGACCTGCGGGGCAGCTACGAGGTCGCGCTGCCGGGCGGGGTGAAAGCGTACGCGCGCGGCTTCGTTCGCTTCTTCGACGCCACCACCGACGAGATCGCGACCTCGGGGCCATACGCCGGCCAGGACGTGGGCGCGGCCGGACCGGGGGGCCGTCGGGCCCAGGGCGCCAGCCTGGGGGCGGCCTGGCGCTCGGCGCGGGGGATGGCGCGCGCCGACGCGTACTGGGACGGCGGCTACGGCGGGCGCAAGCTGGGCGGCGACGCGACCGCGCGGTTCAAAGTGCGGCGCCCCCTGGAGCTCGAGGCGCGGGCGACCGGCTACACATGGCAAAGCGACCTGCCGACGACGGGGACCACGGGCCAGGCCATCGTGTTCGGCCTACAGGGGGGCGGGCGGGTCCAGCTGGGGCCAGGCGTTCGCCTGCACCTGCTGCTGGAAGACAACGTCGGGACCTTCTACACCAGCCAGTTCCGTGGCCTGGCGATGGTCGAGTTGGACGCCGGGTTATGAGCGCGCGGCTTTCCCGCACGGCCGTGGCCGCGACCGTGGCGTTCGCTGCGGCCGCCGGCATCGCGGCGGGGCTGGCGTCCGCCTCGCCGGCCACCACCGAGGCGGCACCGGTGGCCCCGGTGGCACCCGTCGCCCCGTCGCCGCTCATCTACCCGGGCGAGTCGTTGCCGATTCGGTTCGACCACGCCCGCCACGCGCGCCTGGGCGCGACCTGCGAGGGGTGCCACACGGCGGCCGCCGGGTCGACGGTGGCAGCCGACAACCTGATCCCCGGCGAGGCCGCTTGCCGCGGCTGCCACAAGATCGATCGCGCCAACCCGACCAAGATCGTGCCCGCCGGGCAGGGGGCCGCGCGGTGCGATGCGTGCCACGCCGACCTGGCCGGCCACGCGTGGATGCCGCCCGGCTTCGCCAGCGCCGGCGCTCCGGCCGAGCCGCCGCGCGTGGTGATGCCGCGGCCGAACCTGAAGTTCAACCACCGCCTGCACGCGGCACGCGGCGTCGCGTGCGCGGCGTGCCACACGGCCGCGGCGGGGCAGGGGATGGTCACCCGGGCCGACCTGCCGATGATGTCCAGCTGCCTCGCCTGCCACGACGGCAAGCAGGCGACTGCTCGATGCGCCGCCTGTCACCTGACAGAGCCCGATGGCCGCCTGCGCGTGCAGCTGGCCACCGCCGCCACCATCGCGGCCGGCGGCACGGGTCTCCTCGAGCCGTCCGGGTCGCTGCGCGGATTCGACGCACACGGGCCCACCTTCCGTCGCGACCACGCTCAGGCCGGCCGCGACGAGCGCTATTGCCTGACTTGTCACCGCCGCAACGACTGCATCGACTGCCACGGCGGCGTCGTCCGACCGCCCGACATCCACCCCGCGGACTACGTGTCGTTGCATGTGGTCGACGCGCGCCGGAACGTGCCCGATTGTTCGTCGTGCCACCGGCTGCAGACGTTCTGCGTCGGGTGCCACCAGCGAACCGGGGTCTCGGCCAATCCGTCGGGCGGGCAGCTGGGCGCCAAGGCCAACAACCCCTTCGGCACGGGGACGGGCGTCAAGCAGTTCCACCCGCCCGGTTGGGCGCGCGACGCGGCCGGGGTGGTCATCGCCGCGCCCCGCCCGAACAGCCATTCAGGGGCCGCCAAGCGGAACATCCGGACCTGCGTCTCCTGCCACCGCGAAGAGAGCTGCCTGACCTGTCACTCGACGGACCCCACCCGCGGCCCCAGCTTCTCGCCGCACGGGCCCAACTTTGCCGGGACCGCGCGCTGTCGCTTCCTGTCGGCGCGCAACCAGCGCGCCTGTCTCAAGTGCCACGCCATCGGGTCGGCGGCGCTCGATTGCCAGCCGTAACCGGATTGCCGATCGCGTTGACGGAGCTGGGCTTTGCCCAGCGGAGTCGTCGCGGGAGGTCTAAGGAACCCTCTCAGGGTTCCTATGCGATCGTTTCATTTTTTGGCGGCTTTCTCCGATACCTTACAATTGAAGCCGTGATTGCTGCGCTCGCCTATCTCGCTCTGCACGTCGACTCGGTGGCGGTGCCGCCGCCGGCGACCGACGTCTTCGATCCCGTCGCCGCGCGCGCGGAGCACATGGGACCGGGCGAGCCGCGCGAGATCTGCAAGAAGGAAGAGTGGTTCCAGGACAAGGCGCTGCGGCCCGACGTGCACCTGTCGGACGCCGACCTTTCTCGGTGGACGACGCCCGCGCCCGCGCCGCGCGAACGCAAGAAGATGGTTCGCGCCCGCCTGCCGGAAATCGACGCCGAGGTCTGGCCGGGCGAGCGGCTCGAGCCGGTGACGACGCTCTACAACGTCTGGACCCACGAAGCGCTGCCGATCCTGCCGGGCGACGGCCACGAGATCGACGGGCGGTTCAAGCGGTTCTTGCGCGACCATTTCACCAACCAGGCGACGCACATGGATACGCGCCTCATCGACGTGCTCCGCCGGGTGGCCGGGAAGTTCTCCGCGCGCCGGATCGAGGTCGTCTCCGGCTACCGTTCGCCCAAGTACAACCTGATGCTGCGCAAGAAGGGGCATCAGGTGGCGCGCCACAGCCAGCACATGGAGGGGCACGCCGTCGACTTTCGAATCCGCGGCGTCGCCACCCAGCAGGTCCTGCACTACGTGAAGTCTCTCCGTCTGGGCGGCGTCGGCTTCTACCCCCACTCGCAATTCGTCCACAGCGACACCGGCCCCATCCGCTACTGGCGCGGCAGCTGATCGCCGCCTACGCGAGTTTGGCTTCGAGCTCGGACCAGCGGGCGTAGAGGCGGTCGACCTCGGCTTGGCGGGACTCCACGGCGGCGAAGAGCTCCATGAGCCGGCCGGCGTTTGCGGCGTGCGCGGGATCCTCGGCGTCGGCTTTCGCCTGCGCCAGCGCGGCGTCGGCGGCGGCGATGGCCTGTTCGATGCCGTCGTATTCCCGCTGCTCCATGTACGAGAGCTTTTTTCGGCTGGCTGGCCGTGATTCGCGAGAAGGCGTGTCGCGGGTGCGCTGGGCGGCGGCGGTCTCGGCGCGCCAGCTCTCCCACTGGGCGACGCTGGCAAAGGGGATCACGGCGCCGTCGGGGACGAAGGTGTTGAAGGCCAGGATGGTGGTGGCGACCTGGTCCAGGAAGTAGCGGTCGTGGGTGACCAGCAGGACGGCGCCGTCGAAGCTGGTGAGCGACTCCTCGAGAATCGCCAGCGTCGCCAGGTCTAGGTCGTTGGTCGGCTCGTCCAGGACCAGGATCTGCGCGTCGCGCAGCATCAGCTTGGCCAGCAGCAGGCGGCTCTGCTCGCCACCCGAGAGCTGGCGCACGGGCATCTCGGCCTGTTCGGGCCGGAACAAAAATCGTTCCAGGTAGCCGCGCACGTGAACGCGCGCGCCCCGGAAGCTGACGTGATCGCCATCGGGCGACAGGGTGTCGGCGACGGTCGCCGCCGGATCCAGCAGCTCGCGGTTCTGCTGGAAGTAGGCGACCTGCAGGCCGTCGGCGCGCAGCACCGTCCCGGCCGAGGGCGGCTCTTCGCCCAGCAGCACGCGCAGCAAGGTCGACTTGCCGCAGCCGTTCGGGCCAAGGAGGCCGATGCGCGTCCCCGGCCCGACGAACAGGTCCACCCCCGCGAAGATGACGCGGTCGTCGTACGACTTGGCGATGCCGCGCGCCTCGATCAGCCGCCGCGGGCGGTGCTCTGTCCCCTGGAATTCGAGTCCGACCGACCGCGTCCGATTGCGCGTCGTCAGCTCGTCGACCTCGGCGGCGATGTCGCCGGCGCGCGCGATGCGGGCCTGTTGCTTGGTCGTGCGCGCCGCCGCGCCCCGCCGCAGCCACTCCGTCTCGCGCCGCAGGGTGTTGCGCAGCACGACCTCGCGCCGCTCCTGCGCGTGCATCGCCTCGGCCTTGACGCGCGTGTACGCCACGTAGTCGCCGTCGACGGAGAGCAGCCCGCCGGGGTTGCGCGGGTCCAGCTCCAGGATGCGCGTGGCGACCCGCTGCAGGAACAGCCGGTCGTGCGTCACCGTGATCGTCGCCGGCCCGTCGGGCCGGCCCAGCAGCGCCTCCAGCCACTCGATGCTCTCGACGTCCAGGTGGTTGGTCGGCTCGTCCAGCAGCAACAGATCCGGACGTCGCGCCAGCTCACGCCCCAGCGCGACCCGCTTCTTCCAGCCGCCGGACAGCGAGGCGACCGGCGTCTCGGGCGACACCGCGTTGCCGGCCCGCCCGGTCAGCGACAGCCGCGCCAGCACGTCGTCCGCCGCCCCTTCCGCCGCCCCTTCCTCGACCGCGGCGCGAACCGTCACGCCGGCGGCGAACCGCGGGACCTGCTCGAGCAGCGCCACCCGCAGCCCACGCTGGCGCGAAACGGCGCCGCGATCAGCCGAATGCAGTCCCGCCAGGATCCGCAAGAGCGTCGACTTCCCCGCACCGTTCGGCCCGATGAGCCCGATGCGCTCACCCTCCGATACCGTGAAGCTCACGCCCTCGAAGAGGGGCCGCGCCCCGAACGAGGCGCTCAGGTCCTGCGCCGTCAGCAGGATGGGCAAGTCGTCCCTCTTGTTCGCAGGGCGGCTCGGCCGGCTTGGATCTGTATGAGCATGCAATTACGCTTAGCGTATGCGGATGACGCTCGACTTGCCTGACGATCTCATGGCGGAAGCGCGACGCATTTTGGGCTTCAAGTCGAAGACTGACACGGTGATCTTCTCATTGAGGCAATTGGTCCGCAGGCGACGGATCGACGAAATAAAACGGCTGCTGGGCCACATCGACCTGCAGATCGATGTCGATCGTTCGCGACGTCGGCCTCGTGGGCGAACGAAGAAACGTTCACCGGCGATTCGCGCGTAGCGGGATCAACCTATTGAGGGAGCCGGAGGAGAAGCCGGCCAGGTCGAGGGCGATGAAGGTGAAGCCCTGCGCGCGCCCGAGGGCGACGATCGACTCGCGGGTGGTGGGGTCGACGGCGCGGGGTAGGTCGGGGGCGTCGATCTCGAGGCGAGCGACCTCCCCATGATAGCGGACGCGGAGCTGGCGAAAGCCCAGCGCCCGCAGGCCGTCCTCGAAGGCGTCGACCCGGCGGAGCCGCTCAGGGGTGATCTCGGTGCCGTACGGGAATCGCGAGGACAGGCAGGCGAGCTGCGGCTTGTCCCAGGTCGGCAGCCCCAGCTGTCGCGACAGCGCCCGCACGTCGCCCTTCGAAAAGCCCGCGTCGACCAGCGGGTGGCGCGCGCCGCGCTCGTCCGCGGCGCGCAGCCCGGGGCGGTGGTCGCCGAGGTCGTCCAGATTGGTCCCCAGCAGCACCTCCGCCAGGCCCAGCGCGTCGGCGCGCGGGCGGGCAATCTCCAGCAGCTCCGCCTTGCAGTGATAGCACCGGTCGGTCGGGTTCTGCGCGAAGCCTTCCCGCTCGAGCTCGTGCGAGTCGACGATCTCCAGCCGCGCGCCAATCTGGGCCGCCAGGTCGCCGGCGGCGCGTCGCTCGCTGGCGGCCATGGTGACCGACACGGTGGTCAGGCCGACGCAGCGATCGCCGAGGACATCGTGCGCGACCCGCAGCAACAGCGTCGAGTCCACGCCTCCCGAAAAGCAGACCAGCGCCGACGCGTATCCGCCCAGCACGTCGCGGAGGTGTGCGTGCTTGTCCGCGAGCGACGGGGTCGGTTGGGTTTGCGGGGATTCCATTGGAACGGACGATAAGAATAGCTACGAATCAGGGGATGGCGACCCGTTCGCTGGCCGCCACTGCCGCGGCGACCTCCGCCGGGATGTCGAGCTTGCTTTCAGCCGGCGCCACGTCCTCGACCCGGGACCGCGTGGCGGGGTGCGCCGGCACGAACAGCGAGCAGCAGTCGTCGAAGGGCAAGATCGACGTGTCGTAGGTGCCGATGCGCTGGGCCAGCGCGGTGGTCTCCAGCTTGTCGTAGGTCAGCAGCGGGCGCAGCACCAGGCGTCTCGCGGCGTTCTCGATCGTGCCCAGGTTGTGGATGGTCTGGCTGGCGACCTGCCCCAGATTTTCGCCCGTGACCAGCGCGTCGGCGCCCAGGCCGTCGGCGATGGCGTCCGCGATTCGCATCATCATGCGGCGATAAAGGACGACCGCCAGCTCGCCGGGACCGGCGGCCCGCAGGCGCTTCTGCACGTCGGTGAAGTTCACCACCGTCACCGAACGCAGCGCCTGCCAGCGCGCCAGCTTGCGGGCCAGCGACAGGACCTTGTCGCGCGACTTCTCGCCGACGTAGGGCGGCGAGTGAAAATAGACGGCGTCCATCGCCAATCCGCGCTTGGCGGCCAGCCAGCCGGCCACGGGCGAGTCGATTCCCCCCGAAAGCAGCAGCAACGCGCGTCCCGACGCCCCGACCGGCAGCCCGCCGGGCGCGGCGCGCGTGCCGGCGTAGACGAAGGCGTGGCCGGTGGTGACTTCGACACCGATGGTGACAGAGGGCTGGTGGACGTCGACCTTGAGGCCGGTCGCCTGCCACACGCGGGCGCCAATCCGCCGCGAGATTTCGGGCGACGGCACGGGAAAGCGTTTGTCCGAGCGGCGCGACTCCACCTTGAAGCTGACCGGCCGGTCGCGCGCGATCACGCGCTGGGCCTCGTCGACCGCGGCGGCGGCGATGGCCTCGAGATCGGGCTCGGCCGCCACTTTGCGGGCGACAGAAAAGGAGACCAGGCCGAACACCCGCTCGAGCCGCCCCGCCGCGTCGTCGACATCGGCGGCCTGCACGCGCACCAGGGTCCGACCGTGGGTGTTGCTGACGCTGGCGCCGGTCAGATCGCTCACCGCGGCGCGGATGTTGTCAGCCAGCACGCGCTCGAAGCGGCGGCGGTTGCCGCTCTTGAGGAACAGCTCGCCGTAGCGGCACAGCAGGACGCCCGCATCTTCCATCGCGCGGGCGTCTTTTACCCGCGGCGGCCCCGGTTGGCGAGCGAGAAAGCCGCGTCGTGGGCCGGCGCTTGACGCGGAACGCGCCGCCCGTTCGGCGGATCGACGTCCCGGGCGGCGTCGGTCAGAGCGGCCGCGGCGGCGTCGACCTCGGCGGCCGTGGTCTCGCGGGACAGCGAAAAACGCAGCACGCCCGTGCGATCGTCGAGGCCGATCGCCTTCAGCGCCGCGCTGGGTCCCGCCACGTGCGAGGCGCAGGCCGATCCGGCCGAGGCGAGCACGCCGCGCGCCTCCAGCGCGTGCAGCAGGGGTTCGGCCGGGACCCCCGGAAAGGCGATCGAGGCGATGTGCGGCGCCCGCTCGGCACCGGTGACGGTGGGCCGCGCGCCCGGCACCGCGGCGACGGCCGCGCGTTCCAGGCGATCGCGCAGGGTGGCGACGCTCTGGGCCGCGCCCGCGTCCAGGGCCTGTCGCGCCAGCACGGCGGCCTGCCCGAAGCCGACCGCCGCGGGGAGGTTTTCGGTCCCGCCGCGCCGGCCGCGCTCTTGCCCGCCGCCAACCCACAGGGGCTGTAGCCGCACCCCCGGCCGGACCCACAGCGCGCCAGCGCCGCGGGGGCCGTGCAGCTTGTGCGCCGACAGCGCCAGCGTGTCGGCGCCCAGCGCGGCGGGCCGCAGGCGCATGAGGCCAAAGGCCTGGACCGCGTCGACGTGCAGGTGGGGGCGCCGCCGGTCCCGGCCAAGCCGGCGCGCGATCTCGGCCACCGGCTGCACCGTCCCCAGCTCGTTTTGCACCAACATGACAGCCACCACGGCCGTTTCCGGGCGCACGGCCGCCAGGACGGCGTCCGCCGCCACCAGGCCGTCCGGCGCCGGCGCGACCCGGTCGACGGCAAAACCCTCGGCCACCAGCGCCTCGACGGCTCGCATCACGGCCGGGTGCTCGAAGGCCGTCACCACCAGGTGCCGCCCGCGGGCGGCCCGGGCGGCGCCCAGGACGGCCATGGCGTCCGCCTCGGTGCCGCCGCTGGTGAAGACCACCTCTTCGGGCTGCGCGTCCAGCGCCCGGGCCACCTCCGCGCGGGCAGCCTCCAGGGCCCGCGACGCCGCCGCGCCGGCGGCATGGGCGGCCGCCGGGTTGCCGAAAAGCTCGCGCGCCGCCTGCGACATGGCGGCCAGCACCTCTGCGGCCGGCCGCGTCGAAGCGGCGTTGTCGAGGTAGATCACCCGCGAACTATACGGCGTATTGTCTGCACCCCTTGCTCGCGCCCTTGGCCCTGGCTGCTTTATTGAGGTAAATCAACACTGTGGATATTGGCGCACGGGCCAAGAAGATCTTGCATGCCGTCGTGTCCGAATATCTGGCGACCGGCGAAGCTGTCGGTTCGCAGACGGTCACGCGGCGCTATGGACTGGACGTTTCGGCGGCCACGGTCCGCACCGTCATGGGTGAGCTGGAAGAGGTCGGTTTCCTGCGGCACGCTCACACCTCGGGCGGCCGCCTGCCCACCGAACGGGGCCTGCGGTACTACGTCGACATGCTCCTGCGGGTTCGCAGCCTGACCGCGGGGGAAAAGGACGACATCCGGGAACGTCTGGCGCCGGCGACCGGCGACGTGCCCGAGGTGATGCAGCGAACGACCCGGATGTTGCGTGAGCTCAGCCATCTGACGGTCGTGGTTCAGGCGCCGCGCCCCGACAGCGACGTGGTCCAGCACCTGGAGTTCGTCCAGATGCGCGATGGCCAGCTGCTGGCGGTGATCGCCGCCGCGAGCGGACAGATCCAGAACAAGCTGATCCCGGCGGACGCCGTCATCTCGCCGGGGGACCTCGACCGCATCAACAACTTCCTCAACGGGCTGGTCAGCGGCCTCACCCTCGAACAGGTGCGGGCCCGCCTCCTCGAAGAGATCGCCAAGGAACGCACCACGCACGATCAGATGGTGGCCCACGCCCTGCGCCTGGCCACCGCGGCGGTGCCGGCCGATCCCACGCCGGACGTGCTGGTCGACGGGCAATCGAACCTGCTGGCCGGCAAGGCCGACCTCGAGCGCGCCAAGCTGTTGCTGCGCACGCTCGAGGAAAAGGATCTGGTGGTGCGCCTGCTCGAGCGCACCCTCAGCGCGCCCGGGATCTGCGTCTTCATCGGCGCGGAAGCGAACCTGGCCGATCTGACGGACGTGTCGGTGGTGGCCGCTCCCTACGTGGCCGATGGCCGGCCTCTCGGAACGGTGGGTGTGATCGGACCGTCACGCATGAACTATTCTCGCGTCATCCCGCTGGTCGATTTCACAGCAGAGATGATCGGCGAAGCGCTGGGAAAGAGTTAAGAGACGAGTAGGAGAGCCGGAACCGACATGGACGAGACCAACACGAATCAGAACGATGGCGGCGCGGGCGACGGCCCGGCGCCGCAGCTACCGCCCGAGACGGCCGACGAGCGCGTGGCATCCCTGGTCGCCGAACGCGACGAGCTCAAGGATCGCATGCTGCGCATCGCGGCCGACTTCGAGAATTGGAAAAAGCGTTCCCGAAAAGAGCAGACCGACGCCGTCGCGCAGGCCCGCGAGGCGGTGTTGCGCGATCTGTTGGAAGTCGTCGACAACTTGGAGCGTGCGACGGCCCAAACCGGCGGCGCCCACGGCGCGGTCGACGGCGCGGCCGTCTTGAAAGGCGTGAACCTGGTCCTGCGGCAGTTCCAGCAAAAGCTGGAGCGGTACGACGTCAAGCCGTTCGAAGCGGCTGGGCAGCCGTTCGATCCGCGCGTGCATGAGGCAATCTCCCGGATTCGAGCGAGCCGACGTGCCGGCCGGCAACGTCGCCGTCGAGCTGCAAAAGGGCTACAAGGTCGGCGAGCGCCTGCTGCGCCCGGCGATGGTGTCGGTGTCGACAGGCCCCGCGCAGTCCAAACCGTCCGAGGGCTAGGCTGGCGACCGACTATTACCAGACGCTGGGGGTCGACCGGGACGCGACGGAAGTCGAGATCAAGGCGGCCTACCGCAAGCTGGCGCTGCGCTGGCATCCCGATCGCAACCCGGACGATCCGGCCGCCGAGGAGAAGTTCAAGGAGCTCTCCATCGCGTACGCGGTGCTGTCCGACGAGCAGAAGCGGACGCACTACGATCGGTTCGGCGCGGTCGACGGTACCGGCCCGCTGAGCGGGGCGGACATCGCGTCGGCGACCGAGTTCTTCGATGCGCTGTTCGGCGATCTCTTCGGGCTGGCGCGCCGTCGGAAGACCGCCGGGCGCGACATGCGCTACACGCTGGAGGTCGAGTTCGAAGAGGCGGCGCTCGGCTGCGAGAGGACGATCACCTTCGAACGGCCCGAGGACTGCCGCGCTTGCTTCGGAACGGGCGCCGAAGGGGCGGCCGCCGGACTCGTCACCTGCACCCGCTGCAACGGCGAAGGGGTGCTGCGGAAGAAGACCGGCTTTCTGACCACGCGGCGCGAGTGCATGGGCTGCGGTGGAACGGGCCAGGTGCCGCGCGCCCGCTGCCCGGTCTGCGAAGGGGCGGGGCTGGTCGATCGCGAGCGCAGCTACGTGGTGCGCATCCCGCCCGGATCGATCGGCGGCTCGACCCAGCGGCTGCCGCGCGAAGGGGCGCCCGGGCGGCGCGGCGGCCAGGCCGGCGACCTGCACGTCATCGTGCGCGTTCGCCCGCACGCGTTCTACGGCCGCGAGGCCACGCGCGACGGCGACGTCTTGACCGTCGATCTGCCGCTGACGTTCGCCGAGGCGGCGCTGGGCGCCGAGGTGGAGGTTCCGGTGCTGGACGCCACGGTCAAGATGCGGGTGCCGCCGGGCACGCAGTCGGGCACCGTGTTCCGCCTGCGCGGCAAAGGCTTTCCGCGCGGGTCCGGTCGCGGCGATGTCCACGTGCGGCTGGCGGTCGAGACGCCGGTCCGCCTCGATGATGAGGCGCGCGCACAGCTGGCGCGGCTGGCCCCCGCGCTGGCGGCGTCCGACCACCCCCGCCGCCGCGCGCTGCGCGCCGTGCTGGACCGCGCGTCCGCCAGCGGCGACCCACCCCGCGCCCGCGTCGCCGACGGGACCGAGCAATGAGCGCGAATCCAGCGCCGGCTCCTTCGGCCCCGCCCGCTCCGGCGGTCCCGCGGCGCCCGCCCCGCCTGCTGCTGCACGTCGGGTTGTTCCTGGCGACCTTCTTGACCACCACCGCCGCGGGCGCGCTGTTCGTACACGGCCAGATGGGCGGCGAGCTCGGCTGGCAAGCCATCCTGCCGATCTCGGACGGGCTCTCGTACTCCCTGCCGCTGATGTTGATCCTTTTGTCGCACGAGCTCGGGCACTACCTGGTCGCGCGGCTGCATGGCGTCGACGCGTCGCTGCCGTACTTCATTCCGTTGCCGCCCAGCTTTGGCCTGGGGACGATGGGCGCCGTCATCGGCATGCGGAACGTGACCTCCGACCGCAAGAAGCTGATCGACATCGGCGCGGCCGGGCCGCTGGCGGGCCTTTTGGTGGCGATCCCGGTCATCTGGTACGGCCTCGCGCATTCGCAGGTCGGCCCGCTGGTGGCGGGCGGCCAGCAAGAGGGGAACTCGATCGTCTACGCGCTGCTCAAGCGGGCCGTCAAAGGGGCCTGGCTGCCCGACGGGCATCGTGACGTCTTCCTGCACCCGACGGCCTGGGCCGGTTGGGCGGGCCTGCTGGTGACGATGATCAACTTGATCCCGATCGGCCAGCTGGACGGCGGGCACGTCGCCGCCGCGTACTTCGGCAACGGCTACAACCGGTTCGCGGCGCGGCTGCACCGGCTGTTGCCGCTGGGCGCGGTGGGCGTCTTCTTGTGGGTGCTGCACGTGGTGCGCGTCGAGGCGGGCGGGCACTGGGACCAGGGCATCGGCGCGTCGATCGCGGTGGGCGCGGCATTCCCGTGGTTGGTCTGGTACCTGCTGATCGGCGTCGTGCGCCGCATATCCGGCGGCGTGAACCACCCGCCCGTCGACGACACGCCGCTGCCGGCGAGCCGCCGCGTGCTGTTCTGGGTGATGGTCGCCGTATTCGTCGGGGTGTTCATGCCGGTCCCGTTCCGCGCCACGTTCGTGGGCGGGGTCGAACCGGCGCCTCCCGCGGCGCCGACGGCCTCGGCCACGCCATGAAGGTCGCGCCGTTCGAGCTGCCCGTCGACGAGATCCGGGCCAGCTTGCAGGCGCTGCGGCGGCCGCTGAGCGTCGCGATCCTGCGCGCGCGCAACCCGTTCAACGTCGGCGCCATCATTCGGGTCGCGCATTCCTTCTTGGTGCGCGAGATCCTGCTGGTCGGGGACGAGCGCTGGTATGAGCGCGGCGCGATGGGGATGGACCGCTACGAGAACATCGTCCCTTTGGCGACCGAGGCCGACCTGCTCGCGCACGTGCGCGCCACCGGACGCAAGCTGGTGGTGTTCGAAAAGGACGCCGCGCGCGTCGACCTGTGGCACGCCGAGCTGCCCGACGACTGCGTGATGCTGTTCGGCAGCGAGACCGCGGGTGTCTCCGAGACGCTGCTGCAGGCCGCCGACCTGATCGTGGGCATCCCGATGTACGGCATCAACCATTCGTTCCCGGTCACCGTCGCCGCCGGCATCGCCATGGCCGAGTGGACGCGCCGCTACTACGCGACCTGAACGTCAACCTGCGGCGCGCGTCAAAATCGCCAGCGTCTCGACGTGCGGCGTGTGGGGGAGCATGTCGAATGGCGTGACCGCGGCCGGCCGGTAGCCGCGGGCGGCGAGGACCGCCAGATCGCGGGCCAGCGTGTCTGGGTCGCAGGACAGGTAGCCGACGGCGCGCGGCGCCAGGCGGGCGACCTGGTCCAGCACCTCGGGCGCGCAGCCACGGCGGGGCGGGTTCACGACCACCACCTCGGCGCGGTCCAGGGTGGCCAGCATGGCGGCAGCGTCGCCGGCCACGAACCGGATGTTGCCGACGCCGTTGCGGGCGGCGGCCGCGGTCGCGTTGTGGACGGCGCTGGCGTTCGATTCGATGCCCACCACCTCGGCGGCGTGGAGGGCCAGGGCCAGGCCAATCCCGCCCACGCCGGAGTAGGCGTCCACGACCCGGTCGGTGGACCGCAGATCCAGCGCCTCAACCAGCGCCGCGTACGCCAGGCCCGCCACGTCTCGGTTGGCCTGGAAGAACGCGCCCCCCGTCAGCCGGACCTGGATCGTCTGGCCGGCGACGATCAGACGATCGTCCAGGGCCGGCTGGCCCGACAGCGTCCGGTCCGGACCGTCCGTCGCGAAGATGGCGTTGCCGCGCGTTCGATTTTCGTGCTCGACGACGCCCACCACTTCCGGGCGGGCGGCACACAGCCGGTGGGCCAGCTCCGGTCCGTTCGGCAGGGCGCGCGAGACGACCAGCGTGCACAGCACCTGGCCCGCGTGATTCGAACGCAGGACGACATATCGGAGCCGCCCGGTCAGCTTGCGCTCGTCGTAGATCTCGACGGTCAGCTCGTCGATGAGGCCGCGCAGGTCCGTCGCCACGGCGTCCAGCGCCGCCTCGACGACGCGGCAGCCGAGCAGGTCGATGACCTCGTGCGTGCGGGGGGCGTAGCCGCCCAGGATCGTCGCGCGGCCGCGCGCCGCGACCAACTTGGCGTTGTTGCGGTAGCCCAGCACGCGCGGCGAAGCGACCGTCGGGTCGACGGTGATCTCGCGCAGGGCCGGGTGCGCGGCAAATGCCCGCAGGACCCGCCCGTACTTCCATTCCAGCTGCGCTTCGTACGCGAGGTGCTGGAGCGCGCAGCCGCCACAGCGCCCGAAGCCGGGGCAGACGGGCTCGCGCCGATCGGCCGACGCGGCGACGACCCGTTCCAGCCGGCCCCAGGCCGCGGTCGTGTGCGGGGACACATGGGCCACCGTCGCCTCGACCTGCTCGGCCGGCAGCGCGCCCGGAACATGCAGCAGGGTCCCGTCAACGTCGCCCACACCGGCCCCGTCGTCGTCGAGGTCCGCGCAGGCGAGCGCGACCCGGTCGCCGGCCTGCATGGCGGTCAGGACGCCCCGATGGCGGCGGCCAGCTTGGGAATCGAGACGTCGTAGCGGTAGGCCGTCCCGCGGTGCCCGTCGTCGAACTCTTGGTGCTCGCAGGCGACGCCCAGCTCGCGCAGGCGGCGGGCGAAGATGCGCGCGCCCAGGTCCAGGTTGTGCTCGTCGCGCGTCCCCGCGTCCAGGAACAGCAGCTTCATGCCGCGCAGCGCGTCCGCGTGGTGGGCCGCCAGCTCGACGGGATCCCAGGCTTTCCAGCGCTGCCAGATGGCCCAGTCGATCGCGCCGGTCTCGACGTCGAACGGCAGCGCGATCCCGTGGTCGCGCCCCGGCTCGGGCGAGTAGGCGCCGGCGGTGGCCAGCACCATGATCGTCGTGAACGCGTCGCCGGACTTCTTTTCGCGCGACTCGAAGTCGGCCAGGAATCTTCCGATTCCACCGTGCCGCCGCAACGTTCGTGCCGCCACCGGCAGGTCGGGCAGCAGCGACAGCTCGAAGGCCATGTCGCCCGCGTGGCTGGCGACGGCCGAGAACTGGTCCGCGTGTCGCATCGCCAGCACCAGCGCGCCGAAACCGCCCGACGACTTGCCGCCAACGGCGCGCGCCTCGCGGTTGGGGATGGTCCGCAGCCGCTGGTCCAGCGCCGGGATCACCTCTTCGATGACGTGGGTCTCGTAGTTACCGAGCGCCGGCGAATCCAGGTACTGCGCGCCGCCCCAGCGCGTGAAGCAGTCGGGCGCCGCCACGATCGCCTCGCCCATCTTGCCGGCGGCGACCAGCGCATCCAGGCGAGCCCCGAGGCCAGGCTGCCACGGGCTGCCCGAAAACATCATCTCGCCGGTCCCGCCGTAGCCCGCCAGCCACAAGATGAGCGGGTAGCGACGCGCCGGCGCCCGCGCATACGAGGGCGGCAGCCAGACAGCCACCCGGCGCGCGCTCGGATCACCCAGCGGATTGCCCGCCAGCGCGTGGCTCTCGACGACTTCGATCGCGACCGACATCGCGCGGGTAGTGTGGCATAGTCCCGCCCGACCGTGCCTGCCGTTCGATCCCTTGCCACGACGGTGTTCGCCGTCGGGTTGGCCCTGGTCTCCGCCGAGCTCCGTCGGGACGCCCGCGCCGCCGATGCGGCCAAAGCGCCGGCCAAGCCCGCTCAGGCCGAGAAAGCCACCACCGCGTCCGTGCCGGCCCCGCACCTCGACGTCAAGAGCTGGTCGCTGTCGAACGGCCTGCAGGTGCTGTTCCTGGCCGATCACAAAGCGCCGATCGCGACGGTTCAGGTTTTTTATCACGTGGGCTCGAAGGACGAGCACCCGGGGATCCGCGGCGTCGCCCACATGTTCGAGCACCTGATGTTCAAGGGCTCGACGCACGTCTCGCCCGAGGCGCACGCCCGCTTGCTGAAAGAGGTCGGCGGCGTCGTCAACGCCTTCACGACCGAGGACCTGACCGCCTATCACGACACCGTGCCCCCCTCGTACGTCGGGTTCGCGCTGCAGCTGGAAGCCGAGCGGATGCGCCAGCTGAAGCTGTTCCCCGCGACGATCGACTCCGAACGCCACGTCGTCGAAGAAGAGAAGCGGCTGCGGATCGACAACGATCCCGTGGGCAAGGCGCTGGAACGGTTTCGCGCCCTGGCCTACACGCAGCACCCGTACAATTGGACGGCGATCGGGACCATCGAGGATCTCGAAAAGGTCACGCCCGCCGACTGCCAGCGCTTTTACGACACCTACTACCGGCCCAACGACGCGACGCTGATCGTGATCGGCGATCTGGACGAGCAGGTCGTTCGCAAGCTGATCGACCAGCACTTCGGGCCGATCCCGCGCGGGCCTCAGCCGGCGCGCAACTATCCCGTCGAGCCGCCGCAGACCGGCCCCCGGACGACCAGCTTGCAGATGGAGGTCCAGATCCCCGTGATCGTGGGCGGCTACCACGTGCCCCGCGCCGCCGATGCGGACATGCCCGCGCTGGAGGTGCTGGCCACCGTTCTTTCGGCCGGGGATTCCTCGCGCCTCACCCAGCGGCTGGTCCGCCACGACCACCTGGCGATCGCCGCCGGCGGTGTGACCGAGGCCATGGAAGATCCGGGCCTGTTCATCGTGTACGCGGCCTACCTGCCCGACAAGGACGGCGCCAAGGTTCAAGCGGCGCTGTCCAACGAGATCGGCCGCATCCGCGACGCCCCGGTCGCCGCCGACGAGCTGGACAAGGCCAAGAACCAGCTGGCGGCGGGCTTCGTCTTCGGGCTGGAGACGGTCGACGGCATCGCGCAGCGGCTGGGGCAGGCCCAATACGTCGAGGGCGACTGGCACCGCTTCATCGAGGGGGCCAGCCGCTACCTGGCCGTCACGGCCGCCGACGTCCAGCGCGTCGCCAAGAAGTACCTGGTCGACACCAACCTCACGCGCGTCACCCTGGTGCCGCCGGGAGCGCCGCTGCCGCCGCCGGCCACGGGCGTTCAGGCGCCGGGAGCGAAGCCGTGAACCTCCGCTCCGCCGCGACGACCGTGCTGCTCGCCGCGCTGGGGGGGTGCGCCAGCGCGCCGCCCAAGCCCGCGCCGCCCGCCGGCTCCGTCGATGTCCAGTACGAATCGAACCCACCCGCGGCCCCCACCGGTGGCGCCGCCGCGTTCTGGGCCGGACGGAACGACCTCATCAAAGCGCCCGCCCCGCCCAAACCCGCGGCGCTGGCGCTGCCCAAGATCGATCGCTTCAGGCTGCCGAACGGGCTGCAGGTGATCGTGGTCCCCCGCAAGGATCTGCCGGTCGCCAGCTTCGGCCTCGCGATCCAGGCCGGCGGCTACGACGAGACCCGGCAGACGCTGGGGGTCTCCGATTTCGTCGCCGCCATGCTGCGCAAGGGGACCAAGCGGCGCAGCGCCGACGAAATTTCGCGGGCCATCGACTTCGTCGGGGGCAGCCTCGACGCGCAGGCCTCGAACGAGGCGACCACGGCCGCCTGCTCGGCTCTGGCCAAGGACGGCGCGCTCTGCCTGGACCTGCTCTCCGACGTGCTCTTGCACCCGGCCTTCCCCGAACAAGAGATGGGGGACGTGCGCGATCAGATGCTGGCGGCGATCGCCTCGCGGTTCGACAGCCCGGGCGAGCTGGCGAGCGCGCATTTCGACAACCAGCTGTTCGGCGAAAACCACCCCAACGGCTGGATCCTGACGGCCGAGGACGTCAAGCGGATCGACCGCGCCGCCCTGGTGAAGTTCTGGCAGACCTTCTACAAGCCGAACCGCGCGATCCTGGCCGTGGCCGGCGACGTCGAGACCGGCAAGCTGCGCGCGCAGATCGAAAAGGCCTTCCGAGGCTGGGCCAGGGGCAACCTGCCGCCGCGTCCGAACTGGAAGATCCCACCGCTCGGCGGCACGCGCATGCTGCTGGTCGACAAGCCCGACCTGACGCAGGCGACGATCATCATGGGCCACGCCGGCATTCGCCACGCCGACCCGCGCTGGTACGCGGCGACGCTCGTCAACTACGTGCTGGGCGGCTCTGATTTTTCATCGCGGCTGATGACCGAGGTGCGCGTCAAGCGCGGCCTGACCTACGGCATCGGCTCCAGCTTCGGCGCATCCTTGTACCAGGGCGCCTTCCGCGTGAGCGCCGCGACCAAGAACCAGTCGGTGTGGGACGCACTGCTCGCCTCGGTCGACGAGATCCGGCGGATGCAGTCGGAGGGACCGACCTCCGCCGAGCTGGACAAAGCCAAGGGCTACTACGCAGGCAGCTACCCGTTCAGCTTGCAGACCGCGGCCGGCATTGCGGCCGCGCTGGTGGGGGCCGAGCAGCATGGCCTGGGCGACGCCTACGTCCGCGAGCTCCCACTGCGGCTGGCGGCCGTCGATGAAGCGCAGGCCAAGGCGGCCGCGCACGACCTCCTGAGCCCCGACACCTTGATGGTCGTCATCGTCGGCAAGGGGGACGTCATCGAACCGGTGTTGGCCCAGACCGGCGTCACCTACGAGCGCATCAACTACAAGGACCCGATCAGCTCGGCCGCCCGCGCCGCGAAGGCGACCAAGGCCAAGTAGTTCGCAACGCGAAGGCGCGGCCCAGGAAGGCCAGCAGGTAGCCGGCCACCACGTCGGCGACGAAGTGCTGCTTCGTCGTGAGCGTCGAGGCCGCCAGCATGGTGGCCATCAACAGCGCGACCCGCCCCAGGCGCGGGCGATCCCGGAGCAGCAGCAGCGCCAGCATCGTGGTGTGCGCGACGTGCAGCGACGGAAAGACGTTGCCCGGCGGATCGACGTGCTGCACCCAGGCCATGAAGGCGTAGGAGAGGTTGGGGTAGGGCGGGACCAGCACGGGGCGCGGGTATTCGGCGCCGACGAAGAGGTGGCCCATGGCGCCGATCAGCATGACCAGGATGACCGCGGCCGCCGACCGGTTGAAGAGGACGCGCCGGCGGAAGCCGCCCACCGCGATCAGGAACGTCCCCGCGTAAAACGGCAGATAGCACCAGGCCGTCCACGGCCAAAACGGGATCGCGTCGTCCAGCCGCGTGCGCAGGATCTCCGTCGACCGCGCGAGGTGCGCCTGCCCGATGCCGAAGTACACCGCCGACTGGATCGCCGCCAGCCCGAGGCCGATCGTCCAGCGATAGCGGGCGCTGGCCAGCTCTTCGGGGCGCGCGGCGGCGATCGGTTCGGGTTCCCCGTGCGGCCCCGGATGCACCGGCGCCGGCAAGGTCGGGTCTTCTGTCGCCGCCTTTGTCGCGTCTGTCGTCGGCTTTAGGGTCGCCGTCATGACGCCGACATCATAGGCCGACGACCGCGAATTTCAGGTAGTCGCCTTCCGGAAAATACGCGACCGTCGGGTGGTCGAAGCCGGCGCCGCGCATCTCGCGAATCTCGCCCCTTCGGCCCGCCTGCCGCGCCCCTTCGACGACCGTGGCCGCGAACGTTTTTCGATCGACGTGGCTCGAGCACGAAGCCGCGCACAGGATGCCGCCGGGCGCCGTCACAGCGGCGCAGGCGGCGTGGAGCCGGCGGTAAGCGCCCAGGCCGGCGGCCAGGGCCGCGTGGCTGGAGGCGAAGCTCGGGGAATCCGAGATCACCAGGTCCCATCGCTCGCCGGCCTTTTGGGCGCGCGACAGGAAATCGAACGCGTCCTCTGCCGCGAAGCGGGCGGCCGGGAGCGGCAGCCCGTTGCGCCCGAAGTTTCGGCGCGCCGCCTCGATCGCGGGCGCGGCGACGTCGACGGTGGTGGTCTCGCGGGCGCCGCCCGCCGCCGCGTAGATCGAAAATCCGCCCGTGTAACCGAACAGGTTCAAGACGCGCCGCCCGCCGGCCATCGTCCCGACCAGCGCCCGGTTGTCGCGCTGGTCCAGGAACAGGCCGCCCTTTTGCCCGTGCCGCAGGTCGGCCCCGAACCGCAGACCGTTCTCGCGCACCTCCAGCTCGCGGTCGGGCAAGGTGCCCAGCACCGTCGCTGCGCCGTCCTGGCCCGCGCCCCGGGCCCGCCGCTCGACGACGGCGGCGACGGGCAGGCCGCGCGCGCGGCCGATCCGCTGCAGGCGCGCGGGCAAGCCGGCGTAGAACGCCCGCGCGCCGCCGCCGTCGTAGCGAACGGTCACCGCCGCGCCGTAGACGTCGACGTGCAACCCCGGCAGTGTGTCGGCCTCGCCGTGAATCCAGCGAAAGGCGTTCGTGCGATCCAGCTGCAGCTGCTGCAGGCGGCCCGTCAGCGCGCGATCGATCCGGCCGTCGATCTCGGCGGCGGGATCGGTCATCTCGGCCCCGCCCAGCACCCGGACGGCGATGGGTGACTGCGCGTCCCAGAAGCCGCGGGCCAGCGGACGGCGGTCGGCGTCGACCACCAGCACCAGCGCGCCGTCGCGCAGCGGCGGGGGCCCGGCCAGCGCGTCGCGGTACAGCCAGGGGTGTCCCTGCCGGATCGCTCGCGCGAGGCGCTTGCGCAGCTGGACGCGCGGCAACCCGCCTGGCTGGCCGCGGCCCAAGCCGGTCCGCTACTTCGCCGAGGGCGGCCGGTCCGCGACCGGTACGTGGACGGCGACCGGCCGCGCCAGGCTGGAGGCGGACTTCGCGACCGCCAGCACCCGAGCCCCGCTGGGGAACACGACGTCGATCTTGCCCGACCCCGGCGATCCGGCGACCACGCCCACGCCGAATTGCGGGTGCGCGATTCGCTCGCCCGGCGTGTACTGCGCGGCGACTGCGTAGGGGCGCGCTGGCTTCGACGGGTCGAACGGTGGAGCCGCCAGGACGGGCGCCGGCGTGGCCGCCCGGGAGCGCGATGAAGTGATGGCTCGTGCACGGGCCGGTCGGGCTGTTTCGTTCACGTCATCCCCCTCGGTTCGATAGCGGTGGTGTCCGCCGCAGCGCTTGCAGACCACCTTGGCGATGCGGTCCCCCATCTTGGCCATGACGACGTGCCAGACCTGCCCACACTTCCCGCAGAGCGCCTCGATGTCCTGTCCTACTGCCGGCGTCGCCATCCTGTGAGAGTAGCGCGCTTAGACCTCCGCGGGGTCTCGATATTCACCAAACACGTCGCGAAACACGCGGCAGATTTCTCCCAGCGTGACGTCGTGTCGTGCCGCCTCGAGCACCGCGTCCATCAGGTTCGCGTCGCCCGTCGCGGCGCGCCGCACACCGGCCAGCGTCCGCGCAACGGCGGCCCCGTCGCGGCGGGCGCGGAGCTCGGCCATCGCCGCCAGCTGGGCGCGCTCCGGCCCGTCGTCGATCCTCAAGGTGGGGATGCGGGCGGGAGGACCGCCGGCGTGGCGGTTGACGCCGACGACCCCGCGCTCACCGCTGTCGATCTGCCGTTGCGTCCTGTAGGCGCTGGCGGCGATCTCCCGCTGAGGCCAGCCGCTTTCGACCGCCGCCACGATCCCGCCCATCTGGTCGATCTTGGCCAGAAGCGCGTTCGCCTCAGCTTCGATGCGGTCGGTCAGGGCTTCCACGTAATAGCTTCCCCCGAGAGGGTCGGCGACGGACGCCACCCCCGTTTCTTCGGCGATGATCTGCTGCGTCCGCAGAGCGAGCGTGGCGGCCTCCTCCGTCGGAAGCGCGTAGGTCTCGTCGTAGGAGTTGGTGTGCAGCGACTGAGTGCCCCCCAGCACGGCCGCCAGCGCCTGGATGGCCGTGCGGACCACGTTGTTGAGCGGCTGCGGCGCAACCAGCGACACCCCCGCGGTCTGCGCGTGCGCCCGCAACAGCCACGAGCGCGGGTTGCGCGCGCCGAACCGCTCGCGCATGAGGCGCGCCCACATCCGGCGCGCGGCCCGCATCTTGGCGATCTCCTCGAAGAAGTCGTTGTGGACGTCCCAAAAGAACGAGAGCCGCGGCGCGAAATCGTCGACGTCCAGGCCCGCCGCGCGCCCCAGCTCGACGTAGCCGATGCCATCCGCCAGCGTGAACGCCAGCTCCTGCACGGCCGTCGCGCCCGCCTCGCGGATGTGGTAGCCGCTGACGCTGATCGTGTTCCAGCGGGGCATTCGCCGCGTACAGGTGACCAACATGTCGCGCATGATGCGCAGGTGCGGCCGCACGCCGCAGATCCACTCTTTTTGGGCGATGAACTCCTTCAGCATGTCGTTCTGAATCGTGCCCGCCAGCTGATCGGCCGGGATGCCCCGCCGCTCGGCCGCCACCACATAGAACGCCAGCAACGCGACCGCCGGCGCGTTGATGGTCATCGAGGTGCTGACCTCCGCCAGCGGAATGTCGGCGAACAGTCGCTCCATGTCGGCCACCGACGCGACCGACACGCCCTCGCGCCCCACCTCGCCCGCTGAGCGGGGGTCGTCCGGATCCAGCCCCATCAGCGTCGGCATGTCGAACGCGGTCGACAGCCCCGTCTGCCCGTGCGTCAACAGGAACCGAAACCGCCGGTTGGTGTCCTCGGGCGTGCCGAACCCCGAGAACATCCGCATCGTCCACGGCTTGCCCCGGTACATCGTGGCGTGGGGCCCGCGCGTGAACGGGTAGGCGCCGGGATCACCAAGCCGGTCTTCGTACCGCCAACCCGGGCTCAGATCGTCAGGACCGTAGTGCGGGCGAAGCGGGATGCCGGACAGCGTTTCGTACTTCTTGTCGCTGTCCGACATCCGCGCGCAGCTTCAGGCCTGCGCGGTGACTTCGGGGCCGGCGGCGGCGCCTTCGGGCCCAGGGACCACGACGGGGACCGTCTCCAGCGTCAGGTCGAGCACCTCGTCGATCTTCTTCACGAAGACCAGCTCCAGCTCGGCCCGCACGGTGTCGGGGATGTCGACGATGTCCTTCCGGTTGCGATCCGGCAGGACCACCCGCTTGATGCCCGACCGGTGTGCCGCCAGCACCTTCTCTTTGATCCCGCCCACCGGCAGCACGGTCCCGCGCAGCGTGATCTCGCCGGTCATCGCGACGTCACCGCGAACGCGCCGCCCCGTGAGCAGCGACACCAGCGCCATCGTGATGGCGACGCCCGCCGACGGTCCGTCCTTCGACACGGCCCCTTGCGGGACGTGCAGGTGGATGTCCGTCCGCTCGAAGTCGGTCGAGATCCCCAGCTCCTCGACGTGGGTGCGCACCCAGGACAGACCGGCGCGCGCCGACTCTTTCATGACGTCCCCGAGCTGCCCGGTGAGGATCAGCATCCCCTTGCCGGTCATCGCCGAGGCTTCGATGAAGAGGATGTCGCCGCCCGTCGGCATCCAGGCCAGGCCGGTCGAGACTCCCGGGATCTCCGTCCGCTCCGCTGCTTCGGAGTAGAACTTCTGCGCCCCCAGGATGTCGGCGATGTCGGCCGGCGACAGGTTCGGGTCGTACGACTGATTCTCGGCCACCTTGACCGCGATGGCGCGGATCACGCTGGCGATCTCGCGCTCGAGATTGCGCACCCCGGCTTCGCGCGTGTACTGCTCGATGACCGTGTTGAGCGCGTCGTCCGAGAGCTTGATTCGGTTTTCGTCCAGCCCGTGCTCCGAGACCTGCTTGGGCACCAGGTGGCGCTTCGAGATCTCCAGCTTCTCCTCGCGGGTGTAGCCCGGGATCTCCAGCACCTCCATGCGGTCCAGCAGCGCCGGCGGAATCGGATCCAGCATGTTCGCCGTGGCGACGAAGATGACGTCGCTGAGGTCGAAGTTCACCTCTAGGTAGTGGTCAGAGAAGGTCGAGTTCTGCTCTGGGTCCAGCACCTCGAGGAGTGCCGCCGACGGGTCACCGCGGAAATCGGCGCCCAGCTTGTCGATCTCGTCGAGCATGAAGACCGGGTTGCGCGAGCCCACCCGCCGCATGCCCTGGATGATCCGCCCCGGCAGCGCGCCGATGTACGTGCGCCGGTGACCGCGAATCTCGGCCTCGTCGCGCACGCCGCCCAGCGAGACGCGGATGAACTCGCGTCCCAGCGACCGCGCGATCGACTTGCCCAGAGACGTCTTGCCGACGCCCGGAGGGCCCGCCAGGCAAAGGATCGGCCCCTTCTTCCCCGGCGCCAGCTTGCGCACCGCCAGGTACTCGAGGATGCGCTTCTTCACCTTGGCCAGGTCGTAGTGGTCGGTGTCGAGGATCTGCCGCGCCTCGTCCAGGTTCAGCCGATCCTCGGTCCGCTTGGACCAGGGCAGCTCGACCAACCACTCGAGGTAGGTGCGCTGCACGGTGTACTCGGCCGACGATTGCGCCATCTGCTTCAGGCGCTCGAGCTGCTTGCGCGCGGTCTTCTCGACCTCGGCGGGCATCTCGGACGCCTTGATCTTTTCCTCGAAGGCATCGAGGTCGCTGGCATCGTCGCCTTCGCCCAGCTCGTCCTGGATCGCCTTCAGCTTCTGCCGAAGAACCGCCTCGCGCTGGTGCTTCGAGAACTCCTCGCGCACCTGCGAATCGATCTTCTGCTTCACCTTGATGAGCTCCACCTTGCGCTGGAGCAGGACCAGCAAGCGACGCAGCCGCTCGGCGACGTCCACCTCCACCAGCAGCGACGCACGCTCTTCAGGGGACAGGTCGACCGTGGCGGCGACGATGTCGCCCAGCCGGCCGGGATCCTTGTGCTGGTCCAGCACCTGCGCCGTCTCGTCGGGGATGTCGGGCGAGATGGCGATCAGCTGCTTGGCCACGTCGTAGACGGCCATGCCGAGCCCGTCGATTTCGATCGGATCCTTGCGGATCTCGACCAGCGGCTCGTAGGCGGCCAGCAGATAGGGCTTTTCCTGGGTGAACCCGGTGACCCGCCGCCGCTCGACGCCGCGCAGGACCGCGGTGACGCGATTCTCGGCGGCCTTCACGATGCGGACGACCTCGCCCTCGACGCAGATCGTGTACAGATCCGCGCCGGCGGGCTCTTCGATGTCCGCGTCCTTCTGGGTACCGACGAGGACGCGCGCGCCCTTGCCGCCCAGCGCTTCGATCAGACGAAGCGAGCTGGCGCGGCCAATCTCGACGGGCATCACCGCGCCCGGAAAAAGAACCAAGTTACGGAGCGAGAGGAGCGGGAGGGTCTTGGTTTCAGCGCTCATGGGTCAGGTTACCTCAGGTTTATGATGCCGCGACGCCGGAAAAGGTAGAACAGAAATGCGGCGACGGGCGACTGCCCGACCGCTTTGGCCGCCGAAAGTCGCCAGGCCGGCTTGGGTCAAAATCGGCGCACGTCTCCCGTCGCGGTTCGGCGCGCCAGTTCCTCGATCAGCTTCCGTGTCTCCGCGTCGTCCGGTCTGATCTTGGGGGCCACGATCTCGACGCGGCACAGCTGGTCGCCGCGAGCGCCGTCGGCCGTCTTGACGCCGCGCCCGCGCAGCCGCAGCCGCGCGCCGCTGGACGTTCCCGGCGGCACCGAGACGGTGACCTTTCCTTCGACGGTAGGAACCTCGATCTTGGCGCCCAGCGCGGCCTCCGCAAAAGAGATCGGCAGGTCCAGCTCGATGTCGGAGCCGTTTCGTCGCAAAAAGCGGTCCGGTCGGACCTCGATCTCCAGGTACAGGTCGCCGGGCGCGCCGTCCTTGGCGGGGGCGGGTGCGCCCTGGCTGGGCAATCGGAGCCGCCCTCCGGTTTCGACGCCGGGTGGGATGTTCACCTCAACTGTGTTGCCGGCACCGTTGCGCACCGTGCGCTTGGCGCCCAGCGCCGCCTCGGCGAGCGTGATCTCCAGGCGCCCGACGGCGTCGGAACCGCGATTGGGACGCGCGCGGGTCCGGCCGCGCGGGTTGAACCCGCCGCCTGATCCCCTGGCTCCGCCGCCGAACAGGCTGGCGAAGATGTCGTTCATGTCGAAGTCGCCGTTGATCTCGACACCGCCCGCCGAGGTTCGGGCGCGGCCGAAGGTCTGCGCGAACGCGTCGGCGTCGAACCCTTCGGGCATGCCGTCCGGGCGGACGGGTGCGTGCTTCAAGCGGTCGTATTCCTTCCGCTTCTGCGCGTCGCCCAGCACCGAGTACGCGTCGTTGATCTCTTTGAAGCGCTCGGTCTTCTTCTTGTCGTTGCCGGTGACGTCGGGGTGGAACTCTTTGGCGAGCTTGCGATACGCCTTCTTGATGGTGGCGTCATCGGCGTTTTCAGCGACGCCCAACGTCTTGTAGAGGTCTTTCATGTGATGGCTTGAACCTCCATCATGACACGGCCGCCATCCGGCGCTGCGGCTTGCGCGTGAAGGTCAGCTCGCTGGCGCCCGGCGCCCGGTCTACGACGATCGTGTCGCCCGGATGGACTTCGCCGGCCAGCAAGCGGCGCGCCAGCGGGTCCTGGACGTAACGCACCAAAGCGCGCTTGAGCGGGCGCGCGCCGTACTGTGGGTCGTATCCCTCGTCGGCCAAGAACGTCCGCGCTTCCGGCGCCAGCTCCAGGTCGAGGTCCCGGTCCGCCAGCAGCTTGCGGAGTCGCGCCAGCTGCAGGTCGACGATGCTGTCGATCTCGTTTCGTCCCAGCGGGTGGAACATGACGATGTCGTCGACGCGGTTCAGGAACTCCGGTCGGAACGTCCGCCGCAGCTCCTCCATGACGCGGGCCTTCGATTCCAGGTTCGTCCAGTCCTGAAGGTACTGGCTGCCGACGTTCGACGTCATGATGATCACCGTGTTCCGGAAATCGACCGTGCGTCCCTGGCCGTCCGTGAGCCGCCCGTCGTCCAGCAGCTGCAGCAAGGTGTTGAACACGTCGGGGTGCGCCTTTTCGATCTCGTCGAACAGGATCACCGAATAGGGGCGCCGCCGCACCGCCTCCGTCAATTGCCCGCCCTGGTCGTACCCGACGTAGCCGGGCGGCGCGCCGATGAGGCGCGACACGGCGTGCTTCTCCATGTACTCGGACATGTCGATCCGCACCATGTGGCTTTCGTCGTCGAACAGGAACTCGGCCAGCGCGCGCGCCAGCTCGGTCTTGCCGACGCCCGTCGGCCCCAGGAAGATGAACGAGCCGATCGGCCGGTTCGGATCCTGAAGCCCCGCCCGCGACCGACGCACCGCATTTGCGACGGCGACCACGGCTTCGTCCTGGCCGATCACGCGTCCGTGGAGGCGTTCCTCCAGGTTCAAGAGCCGCTGCTGCTCACCCTCGAGCATCTTGTCGACGGGGATTCCCGTCCACTTGGAGACGACCGCCGCCACGTCCTCTTCGGTGACCTCCTCGCGCAAGAAAGAGCCGTGCTTTTGGGCTTCTTTCAGCTCTTCGCCCTTGGCGATCATCGCCTTTTCCAGCTCCGGGATGCGGCCGAACCGCAGCTCGGCGGCGCGATTGAGATCGCCCCGGCGCTGGGCCAGCTCGGCTTCGGTCTTGGCCGCCTCGGCTTCTTCCTTCAGCTTGCGCAGCTCCCCGATCAAGCTCTTTTCGTGCTGCCAGACGCTCTTCATCTGATCGGCGCGCTCGCGCAGCTCGGCGATCTCCGTGGCCACCTGGGCCAGCCGCTTGGCTGACGCCTCGTCCTTTTCGCGCGACAGCGCTTGCTCCTCGATGGCCAGCGACGTCAGGCGCCGCTCGACCTGATCGATGGGATCGGGGCGCGAATCGATCTGCATCTTGAGGCGGCTGGCCGCCTCGTCGATGAGGTCGATCGCCTTGTCGGGCAGCTGGCGCCCCTGGATGTACCGATGCGAGAGCCGGCCCGCCGCGACCAGCGCCGCGTCGCGGATCCGGATGCCGTGGTGGACCTCGTACCGTTCCTTGAGACCGCGGAGGATGGCGATCGTGTCCTCCATGGACGGCTCCCCGACGTACACCGGCTGGAATCGCCGTTCCAGCGCCTTGTCCTTCTCGATGTACTTGCGGTACTCGTCCAGCGTGGTGGCGCCGATGCAGCGCAGGTCGCCACGCGCCAGCGCCGGCTTCAGCATGTTGGCCGCGTCGACGGCGCCTTCCGCGCCGCCCGCGCCGACCAGCGTGTGCAGCTCGTCGATGAACAGGATGATGCCGCCGCTGGCGGCTTCGATCTCCTTGAGGACGGCCTTCAGGCGCTCTTCGAACTCACCGCGGAACTTGGTGCCGGCGATGAGCGCCCCCAGGTCCAGGCTGAGGATCTTCTTTTCGCGAAGCGACTCCGGCACGTCGCCGGCCGCGATGCGCAGGGCGATGCCTTCGACGATGGCCGTCTTGCCGACGCCGGGATCGCCGATCAGCACGGGGTTGTTCTTGGTGCGGCGGGACAGAACCTGCATCGCGCGCCGGATCTCCTCGTCGCGCCCGATGACCGGGTCCAGCTTGCCGTTGCGCGCCAGCTCCGTCAGATCGCGGGTGTACTTGGCCAGCGACTGATACTTGCCCTCCGCTTCGGGGTCGGTCACGCGTTGGGTGCCGCGGACCTCCGCCAGCGCCTTCAGCAGCGTGTCCCGCTTGACCCCCGCGTCCTTGAGGGCGCGGGTGGCGGGCCCGAAATCCTTGGCGACCAGCGCCAGCAGCAGGTGCTCGCTGGAGACGTACTCGTCCTTGAACTCCTTGGACTGCTTGCCCGCCTCTTCCAGCGTGTCCTGCAGGCGGCGGCCCGCATAGATGTCGGCGGTCGAACCGCGGACCTGGGGCTGGGCGTCCAGCGCAGTGGCGGCCTGCTGCCGAACCTGGGCCGGGTCGACCCCGACCTTACGCAGCAGGGCGCCGGTAACGCCGTCCTGCTGGTCGAGCAACGCCGCCAGCAGGTGCTCGGGGGTCAATTCTTGGTGCCCGCGGCTGCCGGCCAGCTCTTGGGCGGCGGCCAGCGCCTCGCGGGCTTTGATGGTCAGTTTGTCGAGCCTCATGGTGTCGGAGCGAGTGGTAAGCACCGTGACCACCTGGACAAGCTGAGCGTGGCGACGTGCCACCGCGGGCCAAGGACGCGCTTGGGGGAAAAGGGCGTCGCAGTCTGAGCGAATCGAGTAAATTCCGTTCGTGTCCTATCTGGTCCTGGCCCGAAAGTACCGCCCGCAGCGCTTCTCGGAGCTGGTCGGGCAGGAGCACGTCGCCCGGACGCTATCGAACGCCATCGCGCAAAACCGCGTCCACCACGCCTTCCTCTTTACTGGGGCGCGCGGGGTCGGCAAGACCAGCGCGGCACGAATCCTGGCCAAGGCGCTCTCTTGTGAACAGGGGCCGACGGCCGAGCCGTGCGGCGTCTGCGACATCTGTCAGGAGATCGCCGGCGGTCGTTCGGTCGACGTGATCGAGATCGACGCCGCCTCGAACACCAAGGTCGAGGAGACGAAGGCGGTGCTGGAGGGGGTGCGGTACCTGCCCGCTCGCGCGCGGCGCAAGGTTTACATCATCGACGAGGTCCACATGCTGTCGGCGCATTCCTGGAATGCGCTGTTGAAGACGCTGGAAGAGCCCCCGCCCCACGTCGTGTTCGTGTTCGCCACCACCGAAGCGCACAAGATTCCCGGGACCATCCTGTCGCGGTGCCAGCGCTTCGATTTCAAGTTGATCCCGACGGCCCGGCTGGCCACTCACCTGGACGAGATCCTGCGCATCGAGAAGATTGACGCCGCGCCGGAAGCCGTCCGCCTCATCGCGCGCCAGGCAGCCGGTTCGGTGCGCGACGGGCTGTCGTTGTTGGATCAGACCATCGCCTACGTCGGAACGGAGCGCCTGACCGCCGAGATCGCCGCCGACGTTCTGGGCGTGGCGGACCGGCAGCTGCTGGTCGGGCTGGCGACGGCGGTCCTGGATCGCGACGGGGCTTCCGCGCTCAGGCTGATTGCCCGCGCGGTGGACCGGGGCGTCGACCTGGGGCAGCTGGGCCGCGCCTTCCTGCAGTTCCTGCGGGATCTGGAGGTCGCGTCATCGGTGAAGCCGGTCGGGGGCGTCGAGCTGGCCGACCTGATCGATGCCACCGCCGAGGAGCTGGATGATTTGCGCGCGCTGGCCGCCCGCATGCCGGCGGGGCTGGCCACCGTCCTTTTCGATCGCTGGGCACGCGCGCTGGACGAGGCGAGCCGGTTGCCCGCACCCCGCCTGCTGTACGAGATGGCGGCCATCGACCTTTGTGCCGCGGAGCCGATGATCCCGCTCGGCGATCTGCTGCAGCGGCTCGATGAATTGGAATCCCGCCTGCGCGCCCCCCGTCCCCCCGGCGCTCCCCCGGGCGACTCCCCCCCTCCCTCATCCCGTCCCAAAGCTCCCCCGTCGAGCACCCGCAGCTGGTCCACCCAGCCCTCCCCCGTTCCCCCGCCCCCGCCCCCGACCTCGACCTCGACCCCCGCCGCTCCGTCTCCCGCGGCTCCCTCCCCCCCGTCTCCGGCCGCCCTCCCCGCCACCGCCGCGCCGGTCCCCGAAACCGTTGCGCCCGACGAAGCCTGGCGCCGCGTGCTG
Organism: uncultured Pseudomonadota bacterium; assembly: GCA_963737345.1. Taxonomy (GTDB): domain Bacteria; phylum Myxococcota_A; class Polyangia; order Fen-1088; family Fen-1088; genus JADGRB01. Next base: position 116,764 of record CAVTSM010000011.1, read on the forward strand.
GCCGCCTTCGAGAAAAAAAGCCTCTCCCTTGGCGCCATGCTGGCTCACGCCGACGTCGTGTCCTTGAACGACGGCGCCATCACCCTGTCATTTCCGCAGCGTTTCGACGCCGACCGGGCTGATCGCAACCGAGCGGAAATCGAGGCGGTCGTCTCGTCGGTCCTTGGCCGGGCGGCCAAGCTGACGGTCACCACCGCCGCGACCGCCAAAACGGCGGCCATCCGATCCGAGGTTGGGCAAGAGACGGACACCGTGACGGCGGATCGCCGCGCCCGGGAAGCCGAGGCCCGCCAGCACCCGCTGATTCGCCGCGCGCAGGACGTGTTCGGCGCCTCGCTCAAGGAGATCAAAACCTGATGTCGATCCCCGATTTGAAAGGACTGTTCGAGACCGCCCAGCGCATCCAGAGCGAGGTCGCGCGTGTCCGCGAAGAGCTGGCCCGCAAAACCGTCGAGGGCGAGACGGGAGGCGGTCTGTGCCGCTGCATGGTCAACGGGAAGGGCGAGGTCCTGTCGATCGTCATCGATGAGGCAATCGTCGGGGACAAGAAGATGATCGAGGATCTGGTCGTGGGGGCCGTCAACGTGGCGCTCACGCGCGCCCGAGAGACGGCCGAGTCCGACCTGTCGCAGGTCACCGGCGGGCTCCCGCTGCCGCCGGGCCTGTTCGGGGGCTGAGCGGCATTGGTTGCATCCCCCATCGCCCGCCTGATCCAGCAGCTGGCCAAGCTGCCCGGGGTGGGCGAGAAGACCGCCGCTCGGTTGGCCTTTCACATCCTGCGGGCGGCGCCCGAAGACGCCGCGGCCCTGGCTGCGGCCATCGCCGAGGTTCGCCAGAAAATCCGATTCTGCTCGGTGTGCTGCGACCTGACCGAGGCCGACCCGTGCGGCATCTGCCGGGACGCGCGGCGGGAGGCCGGGATGGTCTGCGTGGTCGCCCAGCCCCAGGACGTCATCGCCATCGAGCGGGCGGGCGGGTATCGCGGGCGGTACCACGTCCTGCACGGGCTGCTGTCCCCTTTGGACGGTGTCGGACCCGACGATCTGCGGGTTGGCGAGCTCGTCCGCCGGTCGGGTGACGGAAGCATCCGGGAGGCAATTCTCGCCACCAGCCCCAGCGTGGAAGGGGAGGCCACCGCGGTCTACCTCTCGAAGCTCTTGCGGCCGCTGGGGGTGCGGACCACGCGCATCGCGACCGGCGTTCCCATCGGGGGCGAGCTGGAATATGCCGACCAGGCGACCCTGGCCCGCGCCATCGACGGGCGCCGCGAGATGTAGGCCAGGCAAGAGATGTAGGGCGAGAGCCCAGTTTCTCCGACGAGGAAGGTTCATCGCCGCTGAACCTAAGGTAAGATGGCTTGAATCCCGATTTCCTGAATGGTACTCGTGACTATCCCAAGCACCGCCATGTCGACCCGGCGAGGAGCGCGATGAGTGGCCCCGATGTGATGTTTCCCGAGGAGCAGCAGCAGATGTCGTTGGTCTGCGCGCGGCTCGCCAGGGACGCGAATGCCAAAGCGGTGCTGTTGATCGGCCGCGATGGACAACCAATTGCGGACGCAGGTGATGTCGAAGAGCTCGACGTCACCTCGCTGTCGTCGCTCACGGCCGGCAACGTGGCCGCCACCGGCGGCATTTCGAAGATCCTTCGCGAGAAGGACTTCTTCAGTCAGTTCCACGAGGGGGAGAGGACCCACGTCCACATCACCCTGGTCGGAGGCCGCGCTATCCTGCTGGTTCTCTTCGACGAGCGGTCCTCGCTGGGATTGGTGCGCCTGCGCGTCCGCAAGTCGTCCGACGAGATGGTGAGGCTGTTCGATCAGGTGGCGAAGAAGGCCGCGGCCAAGAGCCAGCCCTCCATCCTCACCGAGATCACGGACAGCGACATCGACAACCTCTTCAATGACTAGAACCGAAATGGCCACCCCGCCGGCGCGATGAGCTTCATCAATTACTCGTCGCGCGAGATCAACTGCAAGTTGGTCTATTACGGGCCCGGGCTGTGTGGCAAGACCACCAACCTTCACTACATCTTCGCCAAGACCAGCCCCGAGGCGAAGGGCAAGATGATCTCTCTGGCGACCGAGACCGAGCGGACGCTGTTTTTCGACTTTCTGCCGCTGTCGCTGGGCGAGATTCGCGGGTTCAAGACCCGGTTCCACCTGTACACGGTTCCGGGACAGGTCTTCTACGACGCCAGCCGCAAGCTGATCCTGAAGGGGGTCGACGGCGTGGTGTTCGTCGCCGATTCGCAGATCGAGCGCATGGAAGCGAACATCGAATCGCTCGAGAACCTGCGGCTCAACCTGACCGAGCAGGGCTACGACCTCGACAAGCTGCCGTACGTGGTCCAGTACAACAAGCGCGACCTGCCCAACGCGGCGCCCCTGGATCAGCTGCGCGAGGTCCTGAACCCGACCAAGGTTCCCGACTTCGAGGCCTGCGCGACCAGCGGCGCTGGCGTGTTCGATACGCTCAAAGCGGTCGCCAAGTCGGTCCTGACCGAGCTCCGCCGCGGCCAATAGCGGCGCCGATTCGTCCAGACGCCCGCTCGACTTGGGCGGCTCACGGCGGCGGTGGGGTCCACCTGGGATCGCCGAGGAAGCCGGGGTCCGTGAGCGCGTTCAGGAACGCCAGCAGATCCTGCCGATCGCCCGCCGATAAATCGAGGGGGACGATGGTCGGATCGGTGGCGGGATTGCCGTTCCCGCCGCGTGCGTACCGATCGATCACCTCGTCCAAGCTGGCCAGCGACCCGTCGTGCATGTAGGGCGCGCTCGCCGCGACGTTGCGCAGCCCCGGCACCTTGAACTTCCCCAGATCGCCGGTTCGATTGGTGAGCCGCTGCCGGCCCGGGTCTCCGTCTGGGACGTAGCTGCCGTTGTTGAAGAAGCCTTGATTGGTGAGCGTGCCCGGCGGGTGGCAATGAAAGCACCCCCCCTTGTCGGTCATGAAGATCGCCTCGCCCCGGCGCTCGGCATCGCCGTAGCGTGAGTCGTCGCCCTGCAGATGCCGATCGTACGGGCTACCGGCGCTCACCAGCACCCGCACGAAGCTGGCGATCGCGCGGCGGAGCGAGAGCTCCGAGATTGGGCTGCCGTACGCTGCACGGAAAGCCGCCGCGTAGCCCGGATCGGCGGCGACGCGCGCGACCGCTTCGTCGAGCGGCAGATCCATCTCGTCGGGGTTCTCGATGGGCTTTCCTGCCTGCTCTTCCAGGGTGGCCGCCCGGCCGTCCCAAAAGAAGTTGGTGTTCCAGGCCAGATTCACCAGCGCCGGCGCGTTGCGCGTCCCGCGGCGCCCGTCGACGCCGGTCGACACCGGGTTCGGATCGGAGAAGGCGTGCTCGATGGCGTGGCAGGAGGCGCAGGCAACCTCGCCGGTCCGGGAGAGGCGCTTATCGAAGAAGAGCCGCCGCCCCAGCTCGGCGCGAGGCTCGGTGAGCGCGTTGTCTGCCGGCGCGAGCGTCACCGGCGTGCCGCCGGGAAACCCGGCGGGCACCAGCTCGCTGACCAGCGGCGCCGGCGGGGGCGTCGCATGCGACCGATCCGAGCCGCAGCCTCCTTCCGCCAGCGCCCAGGCCAGGGCGACAGCCGATAACAGCCGCTGCGCCCGTCCCTGGCCCAGGTGGCGCCAGCGGCCCATCAGGGGGCGAGCTCGAACAGCGGCAAGCTCGCTCCGCTGCGGCGGAGGCGCTCACCGGCGACGGCCTCCTCACCTAGCAAGGCGGGAAAATCCGATACGTCGACCTGTGACGCCGCTCCTTTGAGGACCTGGTCCATGGCCAGCCGCAGGTGCCGCGAGACAGAACCCGCGGCCGGAATCGAGATCGAGCCCGGCACTCGGAACACCAGGGCGGAAGGCACCGCCAGGTTTCGAATATCGGCGCCCATGTGGACCACCAACGGAACGCCGGCCGGGGTGGTGGTTGCCCCTGGCACGCCCGTGGAGGTCCGACTTTCGTAACGGAAGAACAGGTACCCGGCCAGGTGAGGCCAAGTCATTTCGGAGCCATCCGAAAGCGGGAAGACGCGTCCGACCGGCCCGCCTGCGTTGCAGGCGGGACTGATGCCAACCGCCACTTTCAGGCCCGCATAGGAGCCGGGAGGCGCCAACAGCCGAAGCGTCTGCGCCCCCGCGTCCTCGCTGTTGAAGAGGAACACGTCATACGGCTGGACGGCCCCGCTGGTCGTGACGATGTCGACGGGTATGGATTCGCCGGCTGCCGTCAGCAGCTCGACGGCAGACAAGTAGAAGCGAAGGTCGAGCGGCGTCACCACGCTGTCGGCCGACAGCATGTTCGGCTCGCCATAAACGAAGGGACGCCCCTCGTAGACCGGATCGATGGGCAGCTCGAGGATGGTGCCCGCGCGCCGCAACGGCGTGGGCGCCGGGTCGCAGCTGGACGCGCCGCCGGCGCCGCCGGGTCCGGGGGCGGTGGCGCCGCCGACAGCGCCGCCCGCGCCGCCGCCGTGCCCGCCGGCGCTGGCCGAACTGTTCGCGCCGCAGCCAGCCGGCAGGACTGCTGCGATGGCCAGGCAAATCACCGGCCGCCAATGGTGAGTAAGCAAGTGAACCTCCTCTGTTGGACGGGGCGATGCTGCCCGTCCACCCTACCACCCCCGACCCCCGGACCTTGCGCAACCGGACGCGAGCGGGCGGCCATCGCGGATGGCCGCCGCCCGGGATCAGCGCCCGCCTGAGCGCTGCCGCTGCTCAGCGCTAGTTCTTGCGGAGGCAGGCCGCCGCGAACAGCGCGGTGACGGCGGCTTGGCCCGCCATCCAGAGGGGCTCGGCGGCATCTGGGATGAAACGCAGCGAGACGGTGTGGCCGACAGCGGCGAAGAGCAGGGCGCCGGCGACGCCGAACCCGAAACCGGCCAGCACGGGCCGCAGGCGGCGGACGCCGTACAGAAGGACGATCAACCCGACGGGCGCGATGGCGCTGTAGACCAGCGTCGCGCTGATGGGCCCGCGGGCGAGGTCGGTGAAGCCGCCCGACAGCGCAGCGGCGGCGCCGTGAACGTGGGGCCACGACAGGGGGACGGCCCAGCCCAGGTCGACGCCCGAGGATCCGACCACGAACGCCGCCAGCGCGCCCCACCCCAGTCGAACGGTGGAGATGCCCCGCCGGCGCAGCAGCGCCAGGGCCAGCAGACCGGTGGCCATCCCCAGGCCCAGCTCCTCGGCGCCGCGCCCTTCGCGGGCCTTGGCGACAGCCGCCGCGGCGTCGACGATGCCGGCGCCGTAATGGTCGTTGCGCTCGGCGCGGTCGGGTGTCACGAGCTTGGGCTTGCGCGCGGTCGCCAGCAGGATCTGCTCGACCGCCTCGGGGCGCCGAACGCCGGCGCTGACCACCAAGGCCGCCACGCCGGCGACGTGGGGCGAGGCCATCGACGTCCCCATGAACCAGAGGTAGTCGGTGTGCGTGATGTCGTTCGGCACGATCGTGTGCTGAAGGACCCCGTCCGGCTTGCCGTCGCCGTTCTGGTCGACCCGGGTGTTGCCGCCCGGGGCGGCGATGTCGACCTCCGAGCCCCAGTTCGAATAGAAGGTGGTCTTCTCGTCGAACTGGGTGGCGGCGACCGCGATCACCCCGGGCGCGCGCGCGGGGAACCCGACCCGGCCGCGGCCGTCGTTGCCGGCGGCGGCCACGACCACCACACCCTTGTCGTGCGCGTACTTGATGGCGCTCGAGATGGTGGCCACCGCGAAGGGCCCACCGAGGCTCATGTTGATGACGTTCGCGCCGTGATCGGCGGCCCAGCGGATGGCTTGCGCGATCCCGCCCATCGAGCCGGACCCGCGCGCCGACAACACCTTCAGCGGCATGATGGACGCGCCATACGCGACGCCGGCTACGCCCAGCCCGTTGTTGGTGGATTGGGCGATGGTCCCCGCGACGTGCGTGCCGTGGCCGTGGTCATCCGCGGCGTCGGCGCTGTTCGTGAGAAAGTTGTAGCCGGGCACGAACTTCGTTTGGGCCAGATCGCCCACCTTCGTCACCCCCGTGTCGATGACGGCCACGATCGCGCCCTTGCCGTTCGTCTCTTTCCAGGCGGCCGGCGCGCCGATCTGGCGCAGGTGCCACTGGTACTTGAAGCAGGCGTCGTTCGGGAAGCTGCCGCCGTCATGAGCGGCCGCCGCGCACTCGGCCTCCATCGAGTTGCCGGTGGCGGTGAGCTCTTGGACCTGCTCGTCAGGCGGAATGGTGGCCAGCGAGTCGTAGTCGACGCTCTCCACGTCGGGGTTCGCGGCCAGCTTGGCGCGTGCCGCCGCCGCCTCGTCCGCGGTCGCAAAGTCGACGCGATAGAGGTGGTCGCGCGCCGAATAGTCGCTGAGCGGCTGCTCTTGGTACCCGGGGGCCGCCATGGCTGAGGCCGAGGCGTCATCGCGGAAATCGACGAGCAAGCTGGTCGGCCGCAGACCTTCTATCTCGGCCATTTCCTCCTGGCTGGTCGCCGCCGACTTGGCCGGCCGGCTGGGAGACGCGCCGTGCCAGAGCAGCGCAGCACCCGCCACAGCCGCGGCAAATCCACCCCACGGCGCCCAGGCAGAGATCAGGCTCGAGTTCCGCATACTGAAATTATACGGCCGGTTGCGCCAGTGCGCACCGGCCAGCGCGCTTTCCGACAGCCCGTGTTAGAGTCGCAGCTCGTCCGCTTTGGGAACCACCCACCCCACCCGACACGTGATCCGGCATTCGATGCGCCTCGGCTCTTGCCTCGTGGCCGTCGGGCTGCTCGTCCTGCTGTTCGGCAACGCACCGGCCCAGGCGGAAGACGAGCTGGCCGCGATCGACAAGATCGTGAAGCTCAACAAGCGCGCCGTGGATGAGTATCAAAACCTGAACTTCGAAAAGGCCCGCAAGCTGCTGGACGAAGCGCTGGCGGCGTGCGCCCGCAGTGGCCTCGACAGCCACCCCGTGACGGCTCGGACGCACGTGCACATGGGGGTCGTTCTGCTCGCCGGGCTCAAGGACAAGGACGGCGCGATCGCCGAGTTCAAGAAGGCGGCCCAGATCCAAGCCGATCTCAGGCTGGACACCGCTCTTGCCACGCCGGAAATCCAGGAGGCGTTCGATCAGGCCGTCGCGGGGGGAGGCGCAGCGACGGCGGGCGAGCGCGCCAGCGCGCCCCCGGTCGAAGACGCCATCACGCACGACCCGGTCACGCGTGCCCTGCAGGGCAAGTCGATCGCCATCAACGCGACGCTGGATTCGTCGGTCAAGGCCAAGAAGATGGTGCTGCGGTTCAGCGCCGACGGCTCCGATGATTTCGGCAAGCGCGACATGAAAGAACAATCGCCCGGCAACTGGATGGGCGAGATCCCGGCCTCGGCCACCCTGGGCGCCAAGGTCGGGTATTACCTGGAGGCGCTCGGCGACGACGACCAGGTCCTGGCGCGAAAAGCATCCGACACCGAGCCGCTGGTGGTCAGCCTGCGTGGCCCGGGCGGGGCGGCGCTGGTGCCGCGCCAAGAAGAAGGCCGCCGCGCCGCCGCCCGAAGAACCCGCCGAAGGTCCTACCTGGTTCTTTGCGCTGGGCCTGGGCAGCGGCTCCGGCTGGACCACGGGAACGGGCGAGATCAACAGCCGCGACCAGGTCAAGCCGCCGGGTTTTGCCTGGGCACGGCTGGGGCAGGTGGTGCCCGAGGTCGGGTACTTCCTGAACCCAAACCTCATCGTCTCTGTGCAGCTCCGATTGCAGCTGGTGACCGGCGCGACCGAGTACCATTCGACGACCACCGCGGAATGTCCCGGCATGGTTTGCCAACCAGCCAGCTATGCAGCGTCGGGGTTTGCGCGCGCGGCCTGGCTGTTCGACTGGGGCGAGCTACACCCATTCGCGGGCGGGATGCTGGGCGGCGGCACCATCCGGCACATCACGTCGTTCAAGTCCGAGGCTCACTGCGGTCTCGACATGCATACCATCTGCGTCGACACCGTTGCGGCGGGGCCGATCTTCGTCGGCGCGACGGGGGGGATCCTCTACAACCTGACGCCGTCGTTCGCGCTCAAGGCCGAAGCGAACGCCCTGCTGGGCTTCACGAAGTTCACGTTCAACATCGATGTGAACGTCGGCGTCGCGGTCGAGTACTAGACCGCCATCGGCCCGAGCCTATCGCGCCTGCTTGGCGATTTCGGTCGCGAAGAGGTGGGCGTGGGCGTAGATGGAAAGCTGCGGGTTGACGCCCAGCGCTGTCGGAAAAATCGAGCCGTCGGTGATCCAGAGGTTTTCGATCTGGTGGTGGCGGCCCCGGGAGTCGACGACGGAGCGGGCGCGGTCCTCACCCATCGCGGCTCCGCCCATCTGATGGGCGGAAAACAGCGTGCAGCGGTTGGGTCCGAAGGGCGCGGCGGCGATGCGCGGCAGATCGGCCTCGGTGCGGATCACGACGGGCGTTTCGTGCAGGGTCCAGACCTCTCGCGCCCCGGCCGCCAGTTGCAGCCGCGCCATGTCGGTCATCGCGGAGACGGCGGCCTCTTTCAGGGCGTCGGTCAGCGGGTACCGCAGCCGCACGCGGCGATCGGACCCCACGCGGACTTCGCCCCCGGGGTCGTCGTGGTGGCCGTCGATGAGAAGCGCGATGGTCGCCTGTGCGTGCGGCAGGCGCTGCATGATTTGGCGGTGGGTGTCGCCGAAGCCCGGGAACGCCAGCGCCGCCAGCATCGGGTGGACGGGCGCGGTCTCGAAGATGTAGCCGACGCGATCGCCGCGGTCGGCGAAGTGGTGAACGGCGACCGATTGGGGCGCGCCGTAGAAGGCCTCGACGGGCTGGTCGTAGAACGCGATGACCGGAACAGTCGGATGCAGGAAGGTCCGCCGGCCGACCTGTCCGCTGTCGGTGCCCACGTGCGCGCCCAAGAAGTAGGGCGGGCGTGTTGATCGCGCCGCCGGCCAGCACCACGCCGCGCTTCGCATAGGCGACCAGCCGCGCGCGCGGGCGATCGCTGTCGCGGTCCAGCACCTCGGCGATGACGCCGCGCGCGCGCCCGCGGTCGCTTTCGATCAGCGTCGCGCGGCAGTCGGCGTAGACGTCGGCACCTGCGGCGACGGCGTCGGCCAGGAACGTCGTGCGCGCCGTGCGCTTGGCGTCCAGCGGGCAGCCCATGCCGCAGTAGCCGAGGCGGGCGCACCCCTTGACGCTGCGGCGGATCAGCTCCGGGTTCCAGCCCAGCTTGGCCGCACCCTCGTGAAGCTTGCGGTTGTTGGCGTTCACGTCGTCCGGGTTGCCGGGGCCGAGCTCCAGCCGCTGCTCGACGGCATCGAAGTGGGGGGCCAACGTGCTCGGATCCAGCCCGCGCACACCGTGGCGGCTCGCCCACAGCGCCAGCGTCCGGTCGGGCGTCCGGAACGAGGACGTCCAGTTGACGGTGGTCCCGCCGCCGACCGACCGTCCCTGCAAGATCATGATCGACAGGTCCTCGGTCGCGCGGTTGCCGTGCTCTTGATAGAGCGCCGGGTAGGCCCACCCCTCCTGCATGTTGAAGTCGCGCCGCGTGTAGTGCCCGCCCTCTTCGAGGACGGCGACCTTCGCGCCGGACGCGGCCAGCACCGCCGCGGCCGTGCTGCCGCCGGGCCCGCTGCCGACCACCACGAAGTCGACCTCGAAGGTGGCGTCGGCGATGTCCGCGCCGGCTCGGATGCGGCCGGGGCCGCTCATGGCGCCTCGGGGAGCTGGGGCACTTCAGGAGGGCCGGGGTAGCCGACCAGCGCGTAGGTCTCGGGCGACGCGTAGTAGGTGGCGTGCGCCAACCGCTTGAGGGCCTGATACCCGCTGCGCAGCAGGTCCAGGCGCGACGTGCGCCACCCCTCGAGGCGGGCGTCCTGTTCGGCGGGCGCCGACCGGGTGAAGGGGCGGGGGGCGCCGGCTTGAAGCGCGCCGAACGCGCTGCTCTCGAGAAGCCGAAGCAGCCGGCGGAAGTCGTTCCCGACGTCGGGGTGGACCCGCGCCAACAGCGCGTCGACCTTGCCCGCGCAATCCAGGGCGTCCGCGGACGGCCAGCCCGGACCGGCGCCGTCGCCAGGCACGATGCGCCCGGCGGCGGCGGCAAGCACCGCGTACTCCGCCGCCGAGAGCAGCCGCAGCGGCCCGCGCGGCCGGCGCATCAGCGTCGACCGGAACGCGAACGGAGCCACCCCGGCCATCACCAGCAAACCGCCGCCGATCAAACCGCGGCGGAGGAACTGGCGGCGGCCGGGCTGGCCAACCTGCTGCCCGGAATCGGCGGAGCTCACGGCAGGCAGCGTAGCACCTGCGCGAGTGCTCGGAATTCGATGCGGGATCAGGCGGCGCGCTTGGCGCTGGTCTTGGCGGTCTTGGTGGCGGCGGCCCCGCGGGCGCGCGGTTCCCGGTCGGCCCGCCGGCCGCTGGGCAGCGTCGCGCGCAGGAGGCCGCCCGAAAAGACCCACATCGTGCCGGGAGTGCCCTGGTGCCAGGTCTCGTCGCGCGTCAGCGGCTCGGTGGCGACCACCGCGACACGGTCGCGCGACGTGGTCACCTCGGCGAAGTCGATCGCGATCTCGGTGTCCCGCAGGGTGGCGCGCCCGAACGGCGCCCGCCGCAGGATGTAGCAGAGCTTGGTTCCGCAGCGCGCGTAGAGGTACTTGCCGTCGGCCAGCAGGAAGTTGAACTTTCCCTCCTCGCCCAGCTCGGCTCCCATCTGGGCGATGGCGCGCCACAGGCGGCGCGGGTCCTTGGGATAGCCGCCCGGGAACGTCTTACGCAGCCGCTGAAGCATCCAGCAAAAGGCGTGCTCGCTGTCGGTTTCGCCGATCGGCTGGTCCGTGTGCAGCTCCCGCCGTCTGATGTGCGGCAAGGTCCCGTTGTGGGCGAAGACCCAGTGCCGCCCCCACAGCACGCGCTTGAACGGGTGCGTGTTTTGAACGATGGCGCGCCCGCGCGTCTTTTTGCGGACGTGCGCGATCGACAGCAGGGTCTTGATCGGGTGCTGCCGAATGAACTCGGCCATGGCGCTGGTACAGGCCGGCTTGGGCTCGAGGAAGGTGTGCGCGAATTTGCCTTCGTAGAGAGCCACGCCCCAGCCGTCGGCGTGCGGGCCCGTCTTTCCACCCCGCATCGCGAAACCCGTGAACGAAAACACGATGTCCGTTGGGACATTGCACTCCATTCCCAGGAGCTCGCACATGGCTTGATTGTACTTCGGCAGAAGGTAAGCCGGATACAATCAGGCCGCAGATGACACCACGCTGGTGGGCGACGCCGCGCGGAGCGGCAACGATTGTGGCGATCGCGGCGGTGGTCGCGTTTGCCGGCTCGTTGCGCAATGGCTTCACCTACGACGAGGGGCTGGTCATCGCGGGCGCCCAGCGGTTCTTGCAGTCCGGGTCCTTTGGGGTCCTGTTCTCGAAGAGCTACTTCGGCCACAGCCTGGAGGGGACCTGGCGGCCGGTCTGCACCTTCACTTACATGCTGGACGCGGCCGTCTCGATGCATCCGGCCGTTTTCAAGGCCGACAGCCTGATGTGGCATGTGGTCGCCGCCTGGCTGCTGATGGCGCTGGGCCGGCGGCTGCTCTCGCCGGAGCGCCGGCGCTGGGTGTTGGTGGCAGGGCTCTTTTTCGTGGTCCACCCGGTGACCACCGAGACCGTCGACAACGCGTCGTTCCGCGAGGACTCGCTGGTGGCCGCCTTCACGCTGGCGACGCTGGTGCTGGCCCTGGACGGCCGGCGCGCGCTGGCGCTGCTCTGCTTTGGGCTGGGCCTGCTGTCCAAGGAATCGGCGGCCGTCGCCCCCGCGCTGCTGATGATCTTGCGGCTGGCGGGATTCGAGGGAACCCGGCGGGAACCGAACGGTCCGCGGCTGCCGCCGCCCGGGCGGCGCCGGGTGGTGTGGACGCTTCGCGAGCTGGTGCCCTTCGGCGTCGTGACCGTCGTTTATCTGGCGCTGCGGTTCGGTCCCATGCAGACGCCCGTGGCCTACGCCCGTTACCCGGGTGGGACCTTCGCGGCCACGCTGGTCGGGCTGCCGGCCATCTGGGCGCACGACCTGCGCCTGCTGGTCTGGCCGTGGCCGCTGTGCGCCGAGTACACGGGTTATTTTCGATTCGGGCCGCAGCCTTTCGGGCCGGTGGTCCTGGCCAGCCTGGTGGTCGTCGGGTACCTGGCGCTGATCGCGGCCGCGGCGCGCCGGGGTGCTCGGGTGGTGGCCTTCGGCCTGGGCTGGTTTCTGTTGGCGCTGCTGCCGGTCTCGAACCTGATGCCGATCCCGATTCCGGCGGCCGAGCGCTTTCTCTACCTGCCGCTTTGTGGGGTGGCTCTGGCGCTGGCAGCCGCCTTCGGGGCCCTGGCGCAAAGCCGGCCGCGCCAGCTGCCGGCGGTGGGCGGGGCGCTGGCGGCGGGGCTGGTGGCCTTCGTCGTGCTCACCAATCTGCGGCACCGGGATTGGAGCGACGACCACACCCTGTGGCTGGCGACCGTCGCCGTCAACCCGCGCTCTTGCGCGGCGCAGAGCGCGGTCGGCGGGGGCCTCCTGTCCGAGGGGCTGGCGACCGGCGATGCACAGGCGCTGCGGGAGGCGATCCGGCGCGAGCAGCTGGCTCTTTCGCTCTGCTCGGACGAGAGCGAGCCGTACCGGGCCGCCTTTACGTACACGCGGCTCGGCGCCGCTCACGCGCTGCTGGACGACCGGCCCCAGGCCCGGGCCGCGCTGGAGCGGGCCATCGCGCTTTACCCCCGGCTCTCGCTTCCGGTGGCCTGGCTTGGTTATGTGGCTTACCGCGAAGGAGACGCCGAGAACGCGGCGGCGCTTTTGAAGCGCGCCATCATCGATCTCGGGCCTCCCGACGCGACGGTGGCCGCCGTCGCGCGCCTGTACGTCGACCGGCTTTAAGGAGTGTTGACACTAAAGCCCGTTTCTCTTAGTTTCGCCGCGGCTTTGCCACCCATGCCGCTCGAGTTCTCAGCTCAGTCGAAGCAGCGGGTCGAGAGGCTGCTCACGCGGTATCCGACCAAGCAAGCAGCCCTGTTGCCGGTGCTCCACGTCGCGCAGGAGGAGTTCGGTCACCTCCCCGACGAGGTCATCGAGCTGGTCTCCCGCACGCTGGACCTTCCCGCCGCCCACATCTACGGCGTCGTGACCTTCTACACGATGTTCCACCGTGAAAAGCACGGCCGGAACGAGTTGATGGTCTGTACGAACATCTCCTGCATGCTGCGCGGCGGCTACCAGATTCTGGAGCACATCGAAAAGAAGCTGGGCATCAAGGCCGGCCAGACCACGCCCGACGGCGCCTTCACGCTGGTCGAGGAAGAGTGCCTGGCCGCCTGCGCGAACGCGCCCATGATGATTTGCGGCGACCAGTATTTCCTGGACCTGACCCCGGCCAAGGTCGACGCCGCGCTGGACGACCTGCGGCGGCGCTGGCAGGACCGGCCCAAGGATCCCGGTAAGGACCCCAAGGAAACGTCGCAGACCGGCCTGACCAACAAGACCCTGTTCGGCATTGGCCCCGGCGGAGTGAAGAGCTGACCATGGCGACCTGGCAGGAGCTGCGCGACGTCAAGATCGTCACCAAGGCTTTCGGCGTCCCGGACAGCCACAAGCTGTCGACCTACCAGCAGCGGGGCGGGTTCGAAGCCCTCCGCAAGGCGCTGACCTTGCAACCGGCGGCACTGGTCGACGAGGTCAAGAAGTCCGGCCTGCGTGGCCGCGGCGGCGCCGGATTTCCGACCGGGATGAAGTGGTCGTTCATCCCCAAGGACTCCAAGCTGGTCTACCTGGTCGTCAACGCGGACGAATCAGAGCCCGGCACCTGCAAGGACCGCGAGCTCCTGGCCAAGGACCCGCACCTTCTGCTGGAAGGGATGATGATCGCGTCGTACGCGCTCGGCTGCAAGCACGCGTACATCTACATCCGCGGCGAGATGATGCGCGAGGCGAAGATCGTCCAGGCGGCGATCGACGAGGCCTACGCGGCGGGGTTCCTGGGCAAGACGCACCCCACGGCCGGTGGCGGCGGCAGCTTCGGCCTGGACATCACGCTGCACCGGGGCGCCGGCGCGTACATCTGCGGCGAAGAGACGGGCCTTTTGAACTCGCTCGAGGGCAAGCGCGGCTGGCCGCGGCTGAAGCCGCCCTTCCCCGCCATCAAGGGGCTCTTCAACGCGCCCACGGTCGTCAACAACGTCGAGACGATCATGAACATCCCCGACATCGTCACCCGCGGCGGCGAGTGGTTCGCCGGCCTGGGCGTGGGCAAGTCGGGCGGCACGCGCATCGTGTGCGTCTCTGGGCACGTCAACAAGCCGGGCGTCTTCGAGCTGCCCATGAGCATCACGTTTCGCGACCTCATCTACGACGTCTGCGGGGGAATCCCGGGTGGTCGGCAGTTGAAGGGGGTCATTCCGGGCGGCAGCTCGATGCCGCCGCTGGACGCGTCGGAGATCGACGTTCCCTGCGAGTTCGACGCGCTCATGAACGACCCGCGCATCAAGGACGTCGAGGTTCGGCCGGGTGTGCCGTTCGACCTGGGCGGCGGCCGCAAGCTGAAGACCATGGCCGGCTCGGGCGGCATCGTCGTGTTCGACGACAGCACCGACGTGGTCGCGCTGTGCGCGCGGATCATGCAGTTCTACGCCCATGAATCCTGCGGCCAGTGCACGCCGTGCCGCGAAGGCTCCGGCTGGCTGGCGCGCGTCTGCAAGCGCCTGGCGCGCGGGCAGGGCGAGCCGGGCGACGTCGAGCTTCTGTCCAACATCGCCAACGGCATCGGCGGCAACACCATCTGCGCGCTGGGCGACGCGGCCGCCTGGCCGATGCTGGGTTTTCTCACCAAATTCCGCGGCGACTTCGAGGCCCGCATCCAGCCCAAGAAGATCGGGCTGCCGGGTGGAGCGGCCGCGCCGGCGCCGCGCGGGGAGGCCGCGTGAACGCGGGCGGCGCCTCGATCGGCGATCAGGCGGCTTTCTGGATCCTGGCCGCCTTCATCACGTTTTTCGCGCTGTTCACGATGACCCGGCGCAACCCGGTCACGGCCGTCATGTCGCTGGTGGCGACGTTCTTCGGGCTGGCGGCCATGTACGCCACACTTTCGGCGCACTTCCTGGCGGTGCTGCAGGTGCTGGTCTACGCGGGCGCCATCATGGTGCTCTTCATCTTCGTCATCATGATCCTGAACCGCGAAGAGGTCGCGCCGCTGGCGTTGCGACCCCTGCGCGTGCTGGGCGTTCTGGCTGCCGTCTATCTGTTCGTCAAGTTCACCGACATCGTGTCGGTCGGCGTACCGGCGGGCGCGCCGGCGGCAGCCGCGGAAGGCTTCGGGACGGTGGCCGCCGTCGGCGACATGCTGTTCCGGGAGTTCCTTTACCCGTTCGAGGCGATCTCCGTGCTGCTGCTGGTGGCGATCATCGGCGGCGTCGTCATTTCGCGCTCGCATCAAAAGGAAGTCAGCGCCGAACGGGCGGCCGAGCAGCGCAAGCAGATCGAGCACATGGCCAGCCACGATTACCCGGAGCCCGGCCCGACGGCCGGCGAAACCGCGCACGAGGGCGGCCACTAGTGCACCGCCGTCGAAATAGCGTCACGTTCGGCCGACGATCCGCGCCGGCCGCTTCGTTGCTCCTCCTCACCATACCTACGGGTATGCCTCGTCGTCGCGCCTCGCGGCCGGCGCGGCTTGTCGCCCTCGGCGTTGACGTTATTTCGACGGCGGTGCACTAACCATGCCGACCAACTACTACCTGATCCTGTCGTTCGCGCTGTTCCTGATCGGAACTTCGGGCGTGCTGCTGCGGCGCAACGCGCTCATCGTCCTCATGGGGATCGAGCTGCAATTGAACGGCGGCAACCTGGCGCTGCTGGCCTTCGCGCGGCAGCTGGGCGACGTCAAAGGGCACGTGCTGGCGTTCCTGATCATTGCGCTGGCGGCGGCCGAGGCGGCGGTTGGTCTGGCGATCCTGGTGGGCCTGTTCCGCGGGCGCCAGACGATCAACCTGGACGAAATCACCCTGATGAAGCGCTGAGGACCCGCTGCCGTGAGCTTCAATCTTCGCCTCATCCCGCTGCTGCCGTTCCTGGGCGCCGCGATCCTGATGTTGTTCGGCCGCAAGTGGCGGCGCGACACCGTGCTGGTGGTGGCCGCCGGCTCCATCGGCTGCGCCGCCATGGTGGTCTTCGACGCCGTCTTTACCGGCCTGCCAGCGGCGGGGCCGGGGGGGTTGATCGACGTGGTCGGCACCTGGATGGCCGCCGGATCGCTGAAGGTCGATCTGGCCTTCCGCATGGACGCGCTGTCCAGCGTGCTGTGCCTGATCATCACGTTCATCGGTTTCCTGATCCACATCTACGCGTCGGGGTACATGGAGCACGACCCCGACTACCCGCGCTTCTTCGCCTACCTGAACCTCTTTTGCGGGGCGATGCTGGTGTTGGTGCTGGGCGACAGCCTGCCCGTCATGTTCATCGGGTGGGAAGGCGTCGGCCTTTGCAGCTACCTGCTGATCGGCTTTTGGTATCAGACCAGCGCCAACGCGGACGCCGGCAAGAAGGCGTTCATCACCAACCGCATCGGCGACTTCGGGTTCCTGATCGGGATGTTCCTGCTGTACCAGTACACGGGGACGCTGAACTTCCAGGAGATCACCGGGGTGGCCACCGCGGCTCTCCACGGGGGCGGCCCGCTGATGCAGACGCTGTGGCTGGGCGCGCCGGTCGCGTTCTGGGCGGCGCTGTTCCTGTTCATCGGCGCGACCGGTAAGTCGGCGCAGATCCCGCTTTACGTCTGGCTGCCGGACGCCATGGCCGGCCCGACGCCGGTCTCTGCGCTCATCCACGCGGCGACCATGGTCACGGCCGGCGTGTACATGGTCGCGCGCCTGCACGCGGTCTACCTGCTGACGCCGGGGGCGATGGCGATCGTGGCGATCGTCGGCGCGCTGACGGCGCTGTTCGCGGCGATCATCGGGTTTGCGCAGAACGACTTCAAAAAGGTGCTGGCCTACTCGACGGTCAGCCAGCTGGGCTTCATGTTCGCGGGCGTCGGCACCGGGAACTTCGATGCCGGCATCTTCCACCTCTTCACGCACGCCTTCTTCAAGGCCGGCCTGTTCCTTTGCGCCGGGTCGGTCATGCACGCGATGAGCGGCTCGGGCGACATCACGATCATGGGCGGGCTGCGCAAGAAGATTCCCTGGACCCACGGGGTTTTCCTGGTCTGCTGGCTGGCGATCTGCGGCGTGCCGTTCTTCTCGGGGTTTTTCTCGAAGGACTCGATCATCTCGGGCGCCTTCGCGACCGAGATTTACGGCGAGCAGCTGGCCTGGGTCGGCAAGTTCGTGGGCGTCGTCCTGATGATCGCGGCGCTGGGGACGGCGTTCTACATGTCGCGCCTTTATTTCTTGGTGTTCTCGGGCAGCGAGACGCGGGCTCCTCACGACGTCCAGCACCACATCCACGAGTCGCCCGGCAGCATGGTCGGCCCGCTGGTGGTGTTGGCCATCGGGGCGGCGCTGGGCGGCTTCATCGGCTTGCCAGGCGGCCTCCTCGATCACCCCACCTGGAATTTGCTGGCCGAGCATCTGGCGCCCGTCATGGGCCCCGAGATGGAGGTCGCCAAGAACACCGAGGCGATCTTCATGGTGGTCTCGACCGTCCTGGCGCTGCTGGGCATCGGCCTCGCGTACGTGTTCTACGGCGGCGGCTACCGCGAGCCGGCCCGCAAGTTCGCGGCCGGCGTTCCAGGGCTGGTGCGGCTGGTCCAGGACAAGTTCCGCATCGACGAGCTCTACCAGTTCCTGATCATCCGCCCGATCAAGAGTCTCTCGCAGGCCATCTACGTGGTCGTCGATCGCATCCTCATCGACAAGGTTCTGGTCGAGGGCGTGGGCGGCGTGGTGGACGTCTTCGGCCGCATCGTGCGCGGCTTCCAGATGGGCGACGGGCAGCGCTACATGGCCGTTTTCGCCATCGGTGCCGCGGCGTTCGTCTACTTCTCGGCGCGGCCGACGATCCCCAGCAAGCTCGGCGTGTCGGTCAGCGGGACGTCCGTCGACGTGGATGCGCGGCGCGCCGGCCGGAACAGCGACCGCGGCCTCGAATACAGCTTTGACTTCAACGACGACGGGCGGGCCGAAGTGACCGGCACCGAGCCGTCGGCACACCACGACTACGGTCGCGCCGGGACGTACACGGTTCGCGTCGAGGTCAAGGACCCCCGCTGGGGGACCCACACGTCGCTCAAGCAGCAAATCGAGGTCAAGTGATGGGCGTCCTCGGCTGGATCACACTGCTTCCGCTGTTCGGCGCGCTGCTGGTCATGCTGGTCCCGCGCGACGAGGAGTCGATTCACCGCGGCCTCGGCTTCACGACCGCGCTGGTGACCTTCCTGGTGTCGCTGCTGTTGCTGACCGGGTTCGACTCCGGGCAGGCCGGCTTCCAGATGGAAGTCGACAAGGTCTGGATCGCGCCGCTGGGCGTGCGCTTCCACCTGGGCGTCGACGGCATTTCGCTGTGGCTGGTGCTGCTGACCACCTTCCTGGTGCCGCTGACGCTGGCCTTCCCGCAGGCCATCGGCATCCGCAACGTGCGCGTCCGCGAGTTCACGGCGGCGATGCTGATCCTCGAGACGGGCATGATTGGGGCCTTTCTCGCCCTGGACCTGTTCGTCTTCTACGTGTTTTGGGAGCTGATGCTGATCCCGATGTACTTCATCATCGGGATCTGGGGCGGCGACCGGCGCCTCTACGCCTCGATCAAGTTCGTCATCTACACGCTGGTCGGATCGCTGTTGATGCTGGTCGCGATCCTGTACCTCTACGCGCAGTTCCACGCGGTGACCGGCACGTACAGCTTCGATTACACGCAGCTTTCGCACCTGACGCTGCCGGCCGGGCCGCAGATGCTCTGCTTCGTGGCCTTCGCGCTGGCGTTCGCCATCAAGGTGCCGATCTTCCCGCTGCACACCTGGCTGCCCGACGCCCACGTCGAGGCGCCGACCGGTGGCTCCGTGATCCTGGCGGGCGTGCTGCTGAAGTTCGGGACCTACGGGTTCCTGCGCTATGCGCTGCCGCTGTTCCCGCTGGCCTCGTCGCAGGCGGCGCCCGCGCTGGCGGTGCTGGCGGTGATCGGGATCGTCTACGGCGCGCTGATGGCCTACGTGCAGGACGACGCCAAGAAGCTGGTCGCGTACTCGTCCGTGTCGCACCTGGGCTTCGTCGTGCTGGGCATCCTGTCGCTGAACTCGATCGGGATCCAGGGCGCCATCTACCAGATGCTGGCCCACGGCATCACGACGGGTGGGCTGTTCTTCGGCGTCGGCTGGCTCTATGACCGGCGCCACACCAGGAAGCTGGCCGACTTCGGGGGCCTGTGGGCCAAGACGCCGGTGTTCGCGGCGCTGTTCCTGGTCATCGTGCTCGGCTCGGTCGGGCTGCCGGGCCTGTGCGGGTTCGTCGGCGAGTTCCTGGTCCTCATCGGGACCTTCACGGCCGGCAAGAGCTGGTCGGCCACCGAGCTGGCCGGCTACTTCCCGGCCCCCAAGCTGATGGGCGTCATCTCGGCCAGCGCCGTCATCCTGGCGGCGATGTACCTGCTGACCATGTACCAGAAGCTGATGTTCGGCCCCCTCGACAACCCCAAGAACAAGACCGTGCGCGATGTGCACGGGCGCGAGACCGTGGTGCTGGCCGTCGTCGTGCTGGCCGCGCTGGTGATGGGTCTGGCCCCCCAACCGATCCTGAGCCGCACCGAGAAGTCCGTCGACGCCTTCGTCAGCGGATACCGCGAGCGTCTGCAGGACGCGCGCCGGTTGCCGGATGCGCCGCCTCATCTTTTCCCGCGGCTGGCAGCCGCTGCCGCTGCGCCCGCTGCTCCGTCCGGGGGGAACCAGCCGTGAACTTCGACGTCGTCCAGCTCGCTGTCTACGCCCCCATGCTGATCTTGATCGGCATGGCCTGCATCATCCTGCTCGGCGAGACGTTCATCCGCGGTACGTCCCGCACGGGGCTGGCCTGGATCGGGGTGGCGTCGTGCGTCGCTTCCCTGGCGGCCATCGTGGCCGAGTGGCCGGACGCGGCGCAGCCGACCACGCACTTTGGCGGCATGCTGACCGTCGACCGGATGTCGCTGTACCTGGACGCGGCATTCGTCGTCTCGGCGGCCCTGACGCTGCTGTTCGCGCCGCCGTACCTGAAGGAGCAGCGTTTCGAGTTCGGTGAGTTCTACGCGCTGGTGCTGCTGGGAACGGCCGGCATGATGATGGTCATCCACGCGACCGGTCTGGTGTCGCTGCTGATCGGCATCGAGACCATGTCGCTGGCCGCCTATGTCCTCACCGGGTCCTGGCGGCGCAGCCTGCGCAGCGCCGAAGGCGCGATGAAGTACTTCCTGATGGGCGCCTTCGCGACCAGCTTCCTGGTCTACGGGATGGCGCTGATCTACGGCACCACCGGCGGCGAGCTGAGCTACGCCGGGATCGCGGCGCACGTGGACACGGCCAGCAAGGCGCCGCTGTTCTACCTGGGCGAGTACTTCGTGTTGATCTCGCTGGTCTTCAAGGTGGCCGCGGTCCCGTTCCACATGTGGGCCCCCGACGCGTACGAAGGGGCGCCGACGCCCGTGACCGGGTTCATGGCGGCAGGCGTGAAGGCTGCAGCCTTCGGGGCCATCGTGCGCCTGCTGGGGACGGCCTTCGCGAGCCCCGTCATGGTGTTCGACTTCACCGGCTGGGCGTCGGCCCTGTCGGTGCTGGCGGTCCTCACGATGACGCTGGGCAACCTGGCCGCCATCCGCCAGGACAACGTCAAGCGGATGCTGGCCTATTCCTCGATCGCGCACGCCGGCTACTTGCTGATTGGCGTCGTGGCGTCCGGGCTGGGCGTCGCCAGCGCCAAGCCGGCCGTGCTGTTTTACCTGGTCGCCTACACCTTCATGACGCTGGGCTCGTTCGGCGTGGTCGCCTGGATCGGCAACCGCAGCGACGAGCGCCTGTACGTCGACGACTGGGCCGGCATGGCGACGTCCCGTCCGGCGGTCGCGCTGGCGATGACGATCTTCCTGCTGTCGTTGGGCGGCGTGCCGCCGATGGGCGGCTTCTTCGCGAAGTTCTACCTGTTCCGGGCCGCCATGGAGACGCCGCAGCTCTACTGGCTGGTCGTGGTGGGCGTCCTCAACAGCATCGTGAGCATCTATTACTACCTGCGCATCATCGTCGCGATGTACTTCCGCGACCCCGTCCGCCCGCTGGCGCCCACCGACGGCACCTCGATGCGCGCCGGCCTGCTGTTGACCGCGCTGGTGGTGGTGCTGCTGGGCGTTTTCCCCGGCACCCTGGTCGACTGGGCCGGCCCGGCGCTGTAGTCGTAAGTCAGGCGGCCAGTCGGGCTCCTACGAGGTGCCGGGCCGGGTCATCCCGGTCGATGTCCAGCGCCACCTTGATGCTCGGTCGTATCCGCGAAATCCGCGCGAGATTGGACGACCCGGCAGACTGGCTCCGCCGCCCTGGCTGCTGGTTCTCTAGACCGACTTCACGTTGAAGCGATGGAGTAGCCGGAAACGCTCCGCCATCCCGGCGTTAGATCACGCCCGATCGATCGCGTCACCGTGAAAGCGGTTCGGGCGCAAGGACGACATCGTTGTGGCACGCGGGGCGAGCGTCGATCATATTATCGCCCTAATCAAGATCGTGCGTCGTTTGCCTCCCCGTCAACTCTCCCTGTCAATCCCTCCCGGCTGGGGCGGGCGCCGTCCTGGAGCAGGCCGCAAGGCCGGGCGTCGGCCTTTGGTTCTTCATCGGGCCCGCGGCGAGCACAAAGGCCGGTATCCCGTCCACGTCACGCTTCGTGCTCGTCGCGAGGTTGGCTCGCTGCGTGGCGCTCGTCTCTACGGCTGTCTAGAGGCTGCTATCGCGGCGGCGTCAAGAAGGGACTTCCGGATCGTCCACTTCTCCGTTCAACACGATCACGTTCACCTCATCGTCGAGGCTCACGACAAGGCGATTCTCTCGTCGGGCTTGCGTGGCCTCTCCATCCGGGCGGCCCGTGCGCTCAACCGAGCGGCTGCCCGCTCGGGGCCAGTATGGGCAGATCGCTATCACTCCCGCGAGCTGCCGACCCCGCGCGAAGTTCGCCACGCCCTCTGTTACGTCCTTCACAATTCTCGTAAGCACGGCAGGCAGACACCGTCGCTCGATCCCTGCTCATCTGCGCGTTGGTTCGACGGGTGGCGCGATCACGACCCGGTCATCGATTTCGCCGTCGATCCACCGCCGACCGTCAGATCTAGAACCTGGCTTCTCGGCGTTGGATGGCGCCGACATGGCCTCATTCGTGTCGCCGAAGAGCCAGGCTCCACGCCGAAGCCGTCCGGCTGATTCATTGCTTAGAAGACGCCGCCCGCGGCGGCCAACGAGGCGCCCACCAGACGGGTGCCGGCGCCGTCAAGCAAGGGCGACGGGCTGGGGAGATTTACGCTCCAGGTGCCGTCCGCGCTGCGTGCGAACACGGCCGGGTAGGCCGAGGCGCGGCGGGCGGCATCGTCGCCGACATCGTCGCGATCCAGGGTTCGCGTCGCCAGGGCCGCCACCGCGATGCCGGCCAGCAGCCCGCCCAGGGTCCCGCCCGCGATCACGCGCCCGTTCGGGTTGGCGCCGCCGGCGATCAGCCAGCTGATCCCGAAGCCGGCCAGGCCACCGCCGATCGCGCCGGCATCGATCATGAGGACGCGGTTTCGCGACAGGTCGAAGGCGTTGGCCAGGCCGATTCCGGCGACCAGCCCCACGTCCATGGCCACGGCGCCCGCCGCCCAGCCGGCGCGTGCGGTCGTGTCGGACGAGCGCGCGGTGGCCATGGCCAGGAACCCGGTTACGCTGCCCCACAGCAGCGACGAACGCACCAGCTCGATGTCGCCGGCCTTGGGGCGCTGGGTGACCGCGACCCAGCTGGCAACCGACGTGGCGACCACGCTGGTGGCCAGGGCCGTGCCGATGACGCCCTTCGCGGACAAGCCCGCGGCTCCGCCCCACAGCGCCCCGTTGGCCGTCGCGTAGTCGAGGCCCGTGATGATCGTCCAGGCCTGGCCGGTGGTCACCGGGTGATTCGAGGTGACGACCAGCGCCGTGGTCAGCGTGCTCGCGAGGCCGAGCATCGGCAGCACGACCGCCGCCCGCGAGTCATTGACGTCGACCAGCACGTCGGCCGCGATCCCCAGCCAGATTCCGTACAACGACGACCAGAGCACCAGGCGGCCGCGCCCCTCGTTGGCCGATGCGGCGTCGTCGGTCGGGTGGGTCTCCGCGACGGGCGGGTGGCTCAGGATGTTGCCGCACAGGCGCGTGACGGTTTCGGCCCAGGGCGCAGACGGGGTGCCGGCCAGCGCGCGCGCTTCCGGCACGCCCTGGTGGCACCCGGAGCGGAGGATGCGTTCCAGGACGGCGTCCGCCGGGCTGTCGGCGGGGACCGTGACGCCGTCGACGACCGCCGTCGGCGCATCGGGCGCCGGCTGGGCATGGGCGGCGGCCGGCGCCACCAGCAGAGGCACCGCTGCCAGCCAGCCCCACCGTGTCATGGGCACCACGACTGATCGATCGCCCGCACCGGGATGCCGTCGCCCGGGCAGGGGACGTAGTGCTCGCGCAGGTAAACGTCGACCGGGCCTTCCTGCGTGACGTGCAGCTTCGCGATCATCTGGTAGTCCACGAATGCGATCTCCGGTTTCACGGTTTCCAATTGGGTGACCAGCCGCTTTTGGCAGGCATCGTCGCAGACCACTGTCTCTGAAACGAAGAACGGGTTCTTCTTTCCGAGTAGGTAGTACAAACCGGGCAAAAAAGGCCCCGCGTAGATGGCGTGCGCAGCCGCGACGCGTGCCTTGATGATCGGCCTTGGCCGTTTGCCCAGGAGGTCGGCCTCGAGGACGCTCGCCTCACCGTATCCGCCGCCGTCGGCCGTCACCGCGGTCCAGATCAGCAGGAACGCCAGTGTCATCGCCATCCCGACCGCCGCAGGGAACTGCGCGGCGCCCCTGGGGCGAACGACGCGATCGTGAAGAACGAACACACCGAACACGATCGCCGGGAACGAATTGATGGCGAAGTGGCTGGCCTCCATGTTGTGGAGCATCGCCAGGAACAACGCGGCCTGGACGCAGGTCAGGGCTTGCAGCAGGCGATCGCGCAGCTTCAGGGCCGTCGCGGTCATCGCGACCACGACCGCCAGAGCGCTCCACCGGTACACCGCGGACGCGGAGGTGTGGCCCAGGTAGTCGCCCGTGATGGGGATGATCAGCCACTGCTGGACCAGCGTGACCGGGCTCCAAATCAGGAACAGCGGCGCGACGACGACCACAAAGCCGGCGGCGAGCCAAACGACCGGCCGCACGCGGCGGCCCGTGCTTGCCGTGGCGAAGAGGACGCTGGCGCCGGTGAACGCCAGCAGGGAGCCCTTGATCGGCAAGAACCAGAAGACCACGCCCGCTGCCAGGCCGATCCGCATGGCGTCGCTCCGCGAGCTGCGGCCCTCGGGTTCGGGCTGGACGGCGCGGAGGAGCGCCAGCAGGAACCAAATGGCGGCGAACGAGCTGAAGGAGTTGTGATTCAGCAACACGTAGAGCGAGCTCAGCGACAACCAGAGCAGCAGGCCGGCGGCCAGGCTGATCCCGCGCACGGCCAGCCGGCGGAAGACCAAGTACAGCCCGAGGCAGCCGCCAAACGCCAGGCCGACCGAGATCCAGCGTGCGGCGAGGAAGCTGGGACGACCGACCAGCCACCACACGGATTCCACGGCGTAGGCCGACCCCGGCCCCACGAACAGGCGAAAGTCGTCGTACATCTTCAGCCCGGTCCAGACCTGCCAGGCCGCGTTGAGCGTGTATCCCTCGTCCGACTGGATGAGGAAGCTTCGTGAGAACACCAGGATCAGGCCGAAGCCACAGCCCAGGATCGCGAGGGGCTCCATGCCGCGGAGCGATGCGCGCGGGCGGGTAGAGCCGTCCATCGTCAGCCACGATGCCGGCAAAGTGACGCGCTGTCCATGTCGCGCGAGCGGTGCGGGCGCGGGGCGGCAGAGGTCCGGCGGCCGCCGGTGGGTCAAGTCCCTGGCGGCACCTGCCGAAAATAGATCCGGGTCGCGCCGCGCCCGGCCGGCCCTCTGCATGAAGCCACCCGAACGACAGGACGGAAGCTCGCCCGCGCGCGCCCGGATCCTGGTCGTCGAGGACAACGCGCTCAATCGGCTGCTGGTCCACGACCTCTTGCAGCTGCGCGGCCACCAGATCATCGAGGCGGCGACAGTCGAGGAGGCCCGTCGCGCGCTGGACGGCGAGCGCCCGGACCTGTTGTTGCTGGACGTCCAGATCCCGGGCGGCGGCGCCGAGGCGATCATCCGCGACGCGCGGCGGCGGCCCGGGTTCGAGAGCATCCCCATCGTCGCCGTGACGTCACTGGCCATGCCCGGCGACCGGGAACGCCTGCTGGGCAGCGGGTTCCAAGGCTATCTGTCGAAGCCCATCGACACGCGGACGTTCGGGGCCATCGTGGAATCGTTCCTGGAACGCAGCGTTCGCACAGAGGAGCCCAAGCGTGTCAGTCGCGTTGGTTGAAGGCGCCGCCACCGTATTGGTGGTCGACGACAATCTGCAGAACCGCGAGGTCGCCGAGGGACACCTGGTGGGCGCCGGCTACCGCGTCATCCAGGCCGAGGGCGGCGCCGAGGCGCTGGCCATCCTGCAGGGCAGCCGCCGCCCGGACCTGGTGCTGCTGGACGTGCTGATGCCCGGGATGGACGGCTACGAGACCTGCCGTCGCATCCGCGCGCTGCCCAACGGAAACGACGTGCCGGTCCTATTCCTGACGGCGCTGGGCGATCTGGAGACCCACCGCGCGGCCATGGAATCGGGTGCCGACGACTTTCTGACCAAGCCGCTGAACCGCACCGAGCTCCTCATCCGCGTGCGCTCGTTGCTGCGGATCAAGCAGCTGTCCGACGAGCTGCGCCGCAATCTGGAAGTGATTCGGACCCAGCGCGACGCGCTGCTGGACGCCCACCGCCAGAAGGACGAGCTGACGGCGCTGATCGTTCACGACCTCAAGAACCCCCTGTCGAGCATTCTGTCGAACACGCAGTTCGTGCTGGGGCGCGGGGTTCCGGCGGGCGACGTGCGCGACTCGCTGGACGACGTCGTCCGCGCGTCGCAGTCGATGGTGCGGTTGGTCATGAACCTGTTGGACGTGGGCCGCAGCGAGGACGGCGCGCTGGTCCCCCACGTTTCGGAGTTCGACGTGACGGGCCTTTTGGCCGAGGTCTGCTCGGACATGGATCGGCGGATTCAGGACAAAGAGCAGCGGCTGGTGCTGACGCTGGCGCCGGGGGTGAGCACCTTGCGCGGCGATCGCGACCTGGTGCGGCGCACGCTGGAGAACCTGATCGACAACGCCTACAAATACGGCCCGCGCAGCGCGACCATCTGGTTGGAGGTGGCGCCCGCGACGATGGATGACGGGGCCGAACCGGCCATCGACATCCGCGTGCGCGACGAAGGCGAGGGCATTCCCGAAGCGTATCGCCAGATCGTGTTCGAAAAGTACGGCCGCGCCGCGACCGGTGCGCGCGAAGCCCGCTCCAGCCACGGCCTGGGGCTGGTCTTCTGCCGCCGCGCCGTCGGCGTGCACGGTGGCACGATCTGGATCGAAGGGCAGGAGGGGCGGGGCGCCTGTTTTTGTATGCGGCTGCCCATTGCCCGGCTGGCGCTCTCGGCGCCGGACCCGGCGTCGCACGCGCGCACGCTCGAGCGCACCCGCGCCGCCAGGTGACCGTGCGGCTGGACGACGAGACTCCCGGGACGCGTCGTCTTTACGCGGAGTACCGGCAGGAAATTTGGGAACACACCGACCGGATGTTCCTGTGGCTGCTGGTGGTCCAGTGGCTGGCGGGGATTGCCACCGCCATCTGGGTGGGGCCCCACCCGGCCGCGGCGCACGTGCCGGTCCTGGCCTGGAAGGCGTTTTTCCTGGGGGGCGGGATCGCCGCCTTTCCCATCAGGGTCATCTTGCGCCACCCGGGCTCGGCCCTGACCCGGCAAGAGATCGCCATCGGGCAGGCGCTGATGACGACGCTGATCACGCACCTGTCCGGAGGCCGGCCGGAGCTGCACGCCCTGCCGTTCATCGCGCTGGCGTTCCTGGCCATGTACCGGGACTGGACCGTCCTGTTGCTGGCGACGCTGGTCACCGCCCTCGACCGCGTGCTGGGCTGTTACCTCTGGCCGCACGCGATCTACGGCGTCGGCAACGTCGGCCACTGGGCCTGGTTCCTCGACACGGTGTTCTTGGCGACCGAGCTGCTGCTGCTGATGCTGGCGATCGGCAAGAGCCAGTCCGACCTGCTGAGCGCCGCGCGCAAGCAGGCCACCATCGACAGCAGCCGCGCGGCCCTGGAACGCGAGGTCGCCGAGCGGCAGCGCACGGAGCGGCTGCTGTCGCTGCAGTACGTGATCACCCGCGTGCTGGCCGGTTCGGCCAACTTGGGCGAGGCAGCCCCGTTGATCCTGCGAATCATGGGCGAGAACCAGGGCTGGCAGTTCGGAGAGCTCTGGGAGGTGGACGACGCCGAGCAGGCCTTGCGGTGCGTCGCCCTGTGGAACGCCGAAGGGTACGAGCGTCCTTCACTGTTGGAAGAGCGGCGGGCGGCGCTGTTGAAGAGAGACGAGGGGTTGCCGGGGCGCGTCTGGCAGCGCCAGCTGCCGTTGTGGATCGCCGACCTGTCCGACGATCTGCTGGCCTCGATCGGGAGCTTCTCTCGGGATTCGGACCTTCGCGGCGGTTTTGCCATTCCGCTGCGCAACGGGCCGGACGTGATCGGCGTGATGGCCTTTTACAGCCAGCAGGTGCGGCAGGCGAACGACGACCACCTCTCGATGCTCAGCGCGCTGGGCGGCCAGATCGGCCAGTTCATGGAGCGCAAGCGCGCCGAGCAAGGGCTGCGCGACAGCGAGGAGCGCTACCGCTCGGTCATCGCGGCGCTGGACGAAGGCATCATCCTGATCGACCGCGACGGACATGTCATCGCTTGCAACGCCAGCTGCGAGCGCATCCTGGCCCGCAAGGCGGCCGACATCATGGCGGTCGACGCGGCGGCGACCTTCGCCTTGGCGGTCGACGAGGCCGAGTCGCCGGTGGGCGCCGCCGAGCTGCCGTTCATCGCCACCCTGCACACGGGCGAGCCGCGGCAAAACGTGGTGCTGGCCGTCGCGCGCGGGGCAGACCAGACGGGCATCGCCGGCAGGGTGTGGATCTCGGTCAATTCGCAGCCGCTGCTTCGCTTTGGCGAGACCGTGCCGTACGCGGCAATGGCCTCGTTCAGCGACATCTCCGCCCGCAAGGCGGCCGAGGCGTCGTTGCGCGCCGTCATGTCCGAGCTGGAGGTGCGCGTCGAAAAACGCACCAGTCAGCTGATGGACGCCAACGCGCGCCTCAAGAGCGAGATCGGCGAACGAGAGCGCGCCCAGCGCGAGATGCGCGAAGCCAAGGAGACCGCCGACACCGCCAACCGCGCCAAGAGCGCCTTTTTGGCCAACATGAGCCACGAGCTGCGCACGCCGCTGAACGCGGTGATCGGTTTTTCCGAGTTGCTGGAACAGGAAATCTTCGGGACGCTCAACGACAAGCAGCGCACCTACGTCAGTAACGTGCTGGTCTCCGGGCGGCACCTGCTTCAGCTGGTGAACGACATCCTGGACATTTCCAAGGTCGAGGCCGGGCGTATGGACCTGGCCTGCGAGCGCACGCCGATCGGCAGCGTGGTCGACGTGGTGCGCGGCGTGATCGGCGCGCTGGTGGCCAAGCGCGGAATCAGCCTGGAGGTCGACGTCTCGCCGGACCTGCCCGACGTCTACGTCGACCCCGGGCGCATCAAGCAGGTCCTTTACAACCTGATTTCGAACGCCATCAAGTTCACGCCGCGCGGCGGGATCGTTCGTCTGACGGCGCGCTCGGACGGGCGGAGCCTGGTCGTGTCCGTCGCGGACACCGGCGTCGGCATCGCGCAGGCCGACCTGCCCCGCCTGTTCCGCGAGTTCGAGCAGCTGGCCCAACCAAACGGCGTCCGCCCCGAAGGCACCGGCCTGGGGCTGGCCCTCACGCGGCGGCTGGTGGAACTGCACGGCGGCCGCGTCGAGGTGCAAAGCGAGCTCGGACGCGGCTCGACCTTCTCCGTGCATCTGCCGGTGAGATCGCCCGAAGAGTCGGGGATGCGCACCGCGGAGCTGCTGATTTTGGGCGCGCGCTAAACGCGACATAACGAGTGAGGCGGCGAAACTTTCATCGGTCTGGGAACCGCCGGCGCATGGGTCGCGCGCCGGATGTTTCGTTCGCAGGCGAGTGCCGAAGTGGCGCCCATCCTCGCGGACGCCATCCGGCAACGTCTACTCGCGATCGCTAGCCACCACCGGGGCCGCCTGACGGTGGCCGAGCTCGCCGCCGCGCTCGGGATAGCGCCAGAGCCCGCCGAAAGGGCACTGGAAGAGGCGGCCAAATCCGGTCTCGCTCGCTTGCTCTTTTCCCCGGAAGGCATCGTGGTCTACGACTTCCCTGGTCTCCTCGCCGCCAAAGCTGACGCGAAGGAGCCCTGGCAACTGTGATTGCGCTCCGTCGGCCGAGCCTCGCAGGCGGACCGCCGCGCCCCCCTCACTGGGGCGTGCTGACGATCGGGACCGGCCTTGCCCTCCGCTCGTCGGGAGCATGGATGTTACGCACGTCGGAATGCGAATTCCTCGCAGCGTTTCCTGACGACCGCGTTCGGTCCGCCGCTCGGGCTGCGTGGGCGCGGCACGGCTCGCGCCCGCTACGCTGCCCTCTCGGTTGTCGCCAGACGAATTGAAGAATCTGATCTCGTCGGTGTAAGGCCCCTGTATGTGAGCGCGAACCAGCGTTGGCACGCTGCCCCGCGTGCTCCGCGCTTCACGCGCCGAAAACGGCGACCGGCGATTCCAGGCGCGCCTCCAGCGCCACCAGCGGGGTCGGGAGGCGCCCGAGCCGCCAGACCACGCGGCGGTGCGTGGCGAAGGGGAAGCCGCTGGCGTCGGTGTAGCCGCGCCAGAAGTGGGCGCCGCGGGCCATGAAGCTCACGATGTCGGCCACGTAGTCGTGCCGGACGATGAGGCCGCTTTCGTCGAAGGTGAACGTCTGGACGGGACAGTGGGTGTGCACCGAGGGCGGGAACCGGACGGTCAGGGCGCGGCGGCGCGGGTTCCAGCGCCGCAGCTCGGCTTCGGCCAAGGTGAACGGGACGGCGTGGTAGTGGGTCAGGGCGTAGCCGAAGAAGTAGAGGGCATCCAGCGGCGACCAGCGGCGCCACTTACGCAAGCCGCGGAAGGTCTGCCGGTGTTCGACGAGCGGGGCGTCGCCCAGCGCCACCCGGCCGGCGACGAAGCGGCCAACCTTTCCCGGGTCCGGGTAGTCCACGAAAGTTGCTTCGGCACGGGCGGGGACCAGCTCGACGCGCGCGGGCAGGGTGAAGGTGCGTCCGACGCCCTTGATCGACGGGACGAGCCCGTGCAACTTGGCGGGTGACAGTGAGAGCGTCATCCGCTCCCAGCGGGCGCGGCCGCCGTAACAATCGACCGCGCGAGCCACCATGTTTTCCGCATCAATGTGGTGCCGCATGTCCCATCTAAACCACACAGGCGGGGTGTCTTGCTGAGTCACATGCTCGAACGAGGAACGCAAAATTGCCGAGTCTGGCGGCGGATATGCGCCGTGGCGCTGGCCGCTGGGCTCGCTGCCTGCGGTGGTGGGAGCTCCGGCGGCCCCCAAACGGGCACGGGAGGGTCTCTCGGGTCGGGGGGCGGGACGACCCCGACCGGCGGATCGGCCGGGCACGCAACGGGCGGCGGTAACAGCGGCGGCTCGGGGGGACCGCGGCGGCGGGCGGGCAGGCGGGGACGAACGCGAACGGCGGAACGACGGGCGCAGGCGGTACCGGAGGCGCCACAGGCGGTGTCGGTGGCGCAACCGCGCGCGGCGGCGCAGGCGGCACAGCGGGTGCCGGCGGAACCGGCGCCGGCGGCGTCGGAGCTGCGGGCGGCCAGCCGGGTGGCCCCAGCGAGACGCTGCACTTCTCCGGGCGCTGGAACGTGCGGATCGGCGCTCGTTCCTCGGCCCCCAACACCGCCATCTACGTCACCGCCACGACCGTCAACAGCGGCAGCTACGTCACCGCGCAATTCACCGGCACCGGCATCACCGCCAATTTCGACACCGCCGTCAACGACAGCTCGGATCTGCCGACGGTCGCGTGGAGCGTCGACGGCGCGGCGACCTGGAGCGTCGCCGAGGTGAAGCCGACGCTGTCCATGGGCAGCAACCTTTCGGCGGGGATGCACACCATCACACTGATCGCGCGCGGCTTGGACGAGAACAAGAACCGGTGGTCGCCGCCGCTCGCCTCCAGCATCACCTTCCTGGGCTTCGACGTGACGGGCGGG
Organism: uncultured Pseudomonadota bacterium; assembly: GCA_963737345.1. GTDB lineage: Bacteria > Myxococcota_A > Polyangia > Fen-1088 > Fen-1088 > JADGRB01. The sequence goes on from CAVTSM010000011.1 coordinate 148,197, forward strand.
GCGCTGGTGGCGGCCCCACGGCCGGTCCAGCCGAAGCTGGAGATCCTGGGCGACAGCATCACGGAAGGCGTCATCGTTCAGGGCAGCTCTTACATGGGCCACAGCGCGCAGTGCTGGCAGAACGACGCGGTCTATTCGTATCCGACGCAGACCGGGCGGTTGCTGGGCGCCGATTACCGGCAGGTCGGCTTCGGCTATCAGGGGCTGCTCAAGACCGGTGACGGCGGTGTCCCGGCCGCCAACGACTCGTTCAACTGGTTTTACAGGGACCAGCCGCGCGACGCCTGGCAGGCGGACATGGTGGTCATCAATCAGGGGACCAACGACTCGACGAAGCCGGTGGCAACGTTCAAGGACGCCTATTCGACGTTCTTGGCCACGATTCGCAAGGCTTACCCGAACGCGAAGATCCTGGCGCTCCGGCCATTCAACGGCGCGCAGGCGGCCCAGATCCAGGCGGCGGTCAGCGCGGCCGGCGATCCACGAATGTTCTACGTCGATACCACCGGATGGCTGGGCGCGGGCGACTTCAACGGCGACGGCCTGCACCCGAACGTGCAGGGGAGCGGAAAGGCCGCCACGCAGCTGGTCGCCGCCATCAAGAAGATCGGATTTCCGTGAGAGGCCGGCCATCTCTGCTCGGACTGGCGCTGGTGGTCGCTGCCGCTGCCGCCTGTTCATCCGCCGCGGGCGGCGGAGCGGGCAGCGGCGGCGCCGGCGGCGCCCCTGCATCGACCGGTGGACAGCTGGGGACGGGAGCCGCCGCGGGCGCTCCGGAACAGGTGGAGAAACACCCGGCTCGGCCGGCGCCGGCGGAACGAGCGGCGCCGCGGGCGTGTCCGGCGCGGCGGGGGCAGGCGGTGGGGCGGCAGCGGCCGGGCGGGGCGGCATCGGCGACGGCGGTGCTGGCGGGGCGGCTGGCCGAGGTGTCGCGGGAAACGGCGGCGGGGGCTCGCCGGGCAACGGGAACGACGTCGATGTCTACCTCATCGGAGGTCAATCCAACGCCACGGGGCAGGGCTATAGCGAAAACCTGCCGTCCGGCTTCACGATCGACACCAAGGTGCAGCTCTATCACTCGGCGTCGATCCTCAGCGGCGGCGCGGCCAACACCTGGATCACCCTGCGGGCCGCCTCGGAGGGGACCGATGGCTGCAACCTGGGCCTGCGGTTCGGCCCCGAGCTGGGCTTCGGCAACGCCATCCAGAGCTCTTATCCAACCCGCGCCGTCTACCTCATCAAGCACGCGGTCTCGAACACCGGCCTCGTCGACGACTGGGCGCCCGGCGGCAACGCCAGCGACACGAGCCACTTCGGGCCGCAATTTCAGAGCTTCGTGGCGACGGTGAACGGGGGATTGAAGGCGCTCAAAGACAAGGGGCTCAACCCGATGCTCCGCGCGATGGTCTGGCAGCAGGGCGAGCGCGACGTCGACATCGGCGGCGCCGCGGCGTCCAACTACGGCAAGAACCTGGCGGCGTTCATTGCGCGCGTCCGCCAGCAGTGGACCGCGCCCGACATGCTGTTCGTCTACGGATACATCTACCCGGCCTCGAACTACGGCACGGCACGCGACCAGGTCCGACAGGGCCAGGCGGACGTCGATCAGGATTCGGGCAAGGCGCCGGCCGTCAAGGGCGCTTTCGTCGTCAACGGGGACAGCTTCTCGCTGCGCGCCAACGATCCCAACACCTGTCTGCCCAACGACAAGATCCATTTCGGCACCCAGGGACAGCTGGACCTGGGCAAGCTGATGGCGACCAAGGTTCACGACAAGCTCGCGCTGCCTTGAGCCGGGCGCCGCCGCCCGCGCCGTTCAGACGAAGCTGGCGTGGTAGGCGGCGTCCTCGACCGAGCGGCAGTCGGCTGTCGCGCGCAGCGGGCGCGTGGTGTCCAGCATGACCGCCAGCTCGTCGGTCGCGCGCGCGCCGATGCTACCTTCGTAGGCGCCCGGGTGCGGGCCGTGAATGACGCCGGCCGGGTGATGCGACAGGCTGCCGGGCCCCACGCCCTTGCGCGACGTGAACGTGCCGCCCGCGTAGAAGATGACCTCGTCACAGCCGACCGACGCGTGCGGGTACGGGCAGGGGATCGCCTGCGGGTGGAAGTCCAGCGGCCGGGGCACGAAGCTGCAGATCAGCGCGCCGCGCGCCGCGAACGTGCCGTGCACCGTCGGCGGCAGGTGAATGAGGCCCACGCGCGGCTGAAAGGCCAGGATGGGGAGGGCCCAGGGGTAGACCGTGCCGTCCCACCCGACCACGTCCAGCGGCGCGTGCGGGTAGTGAAAGCCGTGGAACGCGCCCCCGCGCTTGACGACCAGCTCGCGCAGCCCCTCGTCGCGCGGCCCCGCGAAGGACGGGCGGCGAAAGTCGCGATGCGTGTAGGGGGCGTCCATGCGCAGCTGCCCCGCGTCGTTGCGAAACTGCCGCGGGACGCCGACCCCGCCCAGGCACTCGATCGACAGCCAGTATTGCGGCCCGTCGCTGGGGATGAAGCGATGCAGGAGTCCGCGCGGCACGAACAGGTAGTCGCGCGCCTGGAAGGCGACGTCACCCACCAACGAGCGCAACACGCCGCCGCCTTCGTGGATGAAGTACAGGTCGTCCGCGTCGCCGTTGGAAAAATAGACGGGGTCTGGCTCGTCGGGGTGCAGGATCGACAACACGACGTCGTCGTTGAACAGCAGCGGCGTGCGCGCGTCCAGGGCGGCACCGCCGCGCCGGGCCAGCTCTTGCGAGCGGTAGTGCCGCCGCGCCAGCGGCCGCGGCTCGTCGTCGGCGTTGGAAGCGATCTCCCAGCCGTGACCGGCCGCGGCGGGCGACGCCACGTGCGGCCGGTCCTGGTGGTAGAGGATCGTGAAGGGGCCGTCGAACCCGTCGCGCGTCAGGCACTCTTCGTGGCGCAGGTGTCCGGCCGCGTCGCGCAGCGCCGTGTGGGGCTTGTCGGGCACCTGGCCCGCGACCATACGATCGATCATGCCGGGCCGCTCACATCCGTGGGGGCGCAGCCCGCCGCGCCGGCTCGCGTGTCTGCTCGCGCTCGATGGCCTCGAAGAGCGCGCGGAAGTTGCCGGCCCCGAATCCCTGGTCGCCCTTGCGCTGAATGATCTCGAAGAAGAACGGCCCGGCCTCTGGATCGTGGTAGAGGCCGGCCGCCTCTTTCAGGAAGATTTGCAGCAAGTAGCTGTGCGCCTGCTGGCCGTCGACCAGGATCTCCAGCTCGCGCAGGACGTCGATGCTCTCGTCGATGGCGCCGACGCCGATCTGCTGCAACCGCTGGGGCAGCACGTCGTAGTAGCTCCCGGGCGTGGGCATGAACTCGACCCCCGCGGCGCGCAGGCCGCGCACCGAGCTCACGATGTCCTTCACGGTCAGCGCCGAGTGCTGGATGCCGTCACCGCGGTTGTCCTCGGCGAAGATGTTGATCTGCGAATCCTTGAAGAACGGTCGAAACGGCTCGTTGTTCGCAAACTTCACGCCCGACGCCGGATCCCACATCACGATCGACTTCAGGCCGGAGCCGTGGCCGCCCTGGACGGTCGCGACGTCGCGCGTGTGAAACGCGATCTCCCAGAGTTGCTGGAAGCCAAGAACGTGCTCCATCCAGAGCAGCGCCGGTTTCATGGTCTGAAAGTTCGCGGTCAGGTGGTCGACCGCGCCGAAGCCGAACCGGTTGCCGCCGCCTGCTTCGCTCCCTTGGCCCCTCGACTGCGCCGGGTTCGGCACGAAACCCGGGAACAGGTTGGAATACCCGCGGCGCTCGAGAAAACGAAAGGTCGTGTCGCCGAAGGGCGTCGTGATCGAGAACATCGCCAGCGAGCCCGCGTCGTCGGTGAACCGCTGGACATCGGTGATAAATGTGCCGCCCCGCTCGTCCAGCAGGCGGAAGGCCCGGTCGATGTCCTCGACCTCCAGCACGACGGTCCCGACCCCCTCGGGGTGCTTGCGCAGGTACCGCCAGGCGCGCCCGCCTTCGCCCACCGGCTGGTGCATGACGAACAGCGCGTCGCCGGCGCGGAAGGCCGCCGAGCGCTGGCGGCCGTCGCGTTCCAGCTCGGGCCCGCTGCTGCCCAGCTCTGCGAAGTCCAGCTTGTCGACGAAGAACCGCCGGGTGCGTTCGAGGTCGTGAACGTAATAGTGCAGCGCCTCGATCCGCCGGATCCCAAGCGATGCGAGGCTGGCCATGCCTTCTATTCTACCGCCGGTCTACCGCCGACATTCGTCTACCGCCGGGCGGTCAGCTCACGGTGCCGGTGGCCGGGGCTGTGCGCCCAGCGTGTGCTCAACGCCGCCGAGGTGGCGACGCCCATGAAAGCCACTGCAAACGCGAAGTTCAGCCAGCTGGCCCAGAAGGGCTGGTGGGCGGCCATCCCACTCACCCACACCGCGGCCAGGCCCAATCCCAGCACCGCCGGACCGACCGCCCGGCTGGGGCTGCGCTCAGGCTCCTCGAGGAGGGCGGCCATCCCGAAAGCCAGCACCGCCGCCACGGCGTCGAACCACAGCACCGTCGCCGCCTGGTTCTGGCTGAGGCCGACCCACCAGAGGATCGCCAAGCCGATTCCCAAGATGAAGCAGCTCTTCCGGACCATGGTCCCCTCCGCCTAGAAAGCTGGTCACGCGCCGCGCGTTTGGGGAGGCCTCTGCTCAGCCGGCGCAGGCGGCGGCGGTCGGGACCAAGCAGGTTCCAACCGCGCCATCCGCATCGGTCACGCACCGGGCCGGCGGCATGCATCCCGGGCCCGCCACCACGTCGCACGGATCCCCGTCGGACGCGAACGCCACGCAGGTGCCCAGGTCGGAGCCTGCGGAACGGATGCAGCTCCCCGCCGCGCAGGCGACGCGCGATCCGTCGGGCTGCGGGCCGCACGCGCTGCCCGCAGCGGCCAGCGAGATCGGCTGGCAGGTCTTCGCGCCGGCCTCTCCCGCGCAGGAGAGCCCGCGCGTTTCATCGCAGCCGCGCATCCGACCGTCGCAGGCCACGCCGCCGCGCGTTCCGGCGGTCTGGCAGGTACCGGCCGCCGGGTCGGCGGCGAAGACGCACGACAACCCCCGATCACAGGGGTGGGTGTCGTCGCACGGCTCGCGCGAAGCGGCCAGGGCGGCGCAGACGTTGCTGTTGCCCAGGCAGCGCGCGCCGCGCGCGCATGGGCTGGCCGAGCAGTCGTCGCCCAGGCCCGGCGGATCGCCGCAGGTGCCGCACAGGTCCTGGCGCCGCCCGTTGCAGGTGCCGGTCTGGCATTGGGCGTCGAACGTGCAGGGCGCGCCGCTCGGCCGCGGCCCCTTGGGCGCGCAGGCCGCGGGCGGGAGGTTGTCGAACAGATCCATGCACGAGTAGGTCATGAACGCATGCACGCAAGCGCGAACCGCCAGCGGGTCATTCGCCGTTTGCGGCGCCGCCAGGCCGTTCGTGCAGGCCAGCGCCTCGCGGGTCAGGCAAGTGGCCGTGTCGCCGTAAACCTCTTGTACGCTGGCGCCCACGCCCCGCGTGCCGTCCGGCAGGCTGCAGTTCGACGGCAGCGCGCAGCGCGCTGCCGCCAGCTCGGCGCAGGCCTGTTCGACGCTGATCGGGCTGGTGGTGGCGACGCTGCTGCACGCGCCCTGCGCCAGGGCCACGACGACCGCGGAAATCAGCCGGGAGATCGGACGGAGCCGCATTCGGGCGTTCGATCTTCGACCAGGTTGGGAATTCGTCAATCCACCGCGAACTTGGCGGCGTCCTGCCGCTTCAGCGTCAAGCCCAGGCCCGGGCGTCCCGCATCGGGTCCGAGCGCGCCGGCCCGGGGGGTGGGCGCACCGTCGAACAGCATCTCCTCGATCCGCTGGTGATCGTGGAAGTACTCGACGTGGCGCAGGCGGGTCAGCGCGCAGCCCAGGTGGACGTGCAGGGACGGCGCGCAGTGCGCCGACAGCGGCAGGCCGTGCGCGTCGGCCAGCGCGTGCGCGGCCAGGAAGCCGGTCACGCCACCGCAGCGCGTGCCGTCCGCCTGCAGCACGTCGACCGCGCCCGCGGCCAACATGCGCCGGAAGTAAAAGGGCTCGTAGCCATACTCGCCGGCGGCGACCTCCATCTGCCCCCCCACGCCGTCGCGCACCAGCCGCAATCCGTCCAGGTCATCGGCGCTGACCGGCTCCTCGAACCAGCTGACGCCGGCGTCGGCGAACCGCGCCGCCATCGCCAGCGCCTGCTTGCGGCTGTAGGCGCCGTTGGCGTCGACGAACAAACCGACGCCGTCGCCAATCGCTGCCCGTGCGGCGCGCACGCGGCCGGCGTCGGCGGCCGGATCGCGGCCGACCTTCATTTTCACGAACTGGATGCCCGCGGCCGCCCATGCACCCAGCTGGCGCCGCAGCCGGTCGACCCCGTACGAGGTGAAGCCACCGCTGCCGTAGATGGGCACCGCCCGCCGCGCCCAGCCCAAGAGCGCGGCCAGCGGCACCCCCAAAAGCCGCGCCTTCAAATCCCACAGCGCCACATCGACGGCCGAGATGGCCATCGCCGCGATCCCCGCCCGGCCGACGTTGCGCACCCGGCCCACCATCGCGGCGTAGAGAGCCGCCGTCGCGAAGGCGTCCTGCCCGACGACGATCGGTGCCAGCGCGTCGCTGACGGCCGTCGCCGTCGCGCGATCGGCGTACGTGTAGCCCAGGCCGGTGACGCCGCCGGCCGTGGCTTCGACGATCACGGTGGTGGTCTTGTCCCACGCGAAGGTGCCGTCTGATTCAGGCGCGTCCGTGGGGATGACGTAGGTTGACACCCTGAGGGTGTCGATGTGCGCTCCCGCGCCGTCCGATTCAGCTGACATGCCCGGAAAAGTGGGCGGCGGCGCCCGCGGCGCAAGGTCCGGAGCCGATTGACTTGGCCGGAGCGAACTTATGTTCGCCGCATGCCCCCGACGGCCTCCGATCTGGTTCCGATCGCGCGGGTGAAGCCGCGCCCCGCGGCGCGCGTCGCCGCCCCCGACCTGGTCGCGCTGGCCGCGGAGCTGCGCGACCACCTCGACGGCGAGGTCCGATTCGATCCGGGCAGCCGCGCTCTTTACGCGACGGACGGCTCGAACTACCGCCAGGTCCCCATGGGGGTCGTGCTTCCGCGCCACAAGGACGACGTGCTGGCGACGATCGCCGCCTGCCGGAAATTCGGCGCGCCCATCCTGTCGCGTGGTGGCGGCACCAGCCTGGCTGGGCAGTGCTGCAATTTCGCGGTCGTGATGGACATGTCCAAGTACCTGCACGGCGTCCTGCACCTGGACGCGGCGGGGCGGCGCGCGCGCGTGTTGCCCGGGACGGTGCTGGATGTGCTGCGCGGCGCCGCCAACCAGCACGACCTGACGTTCGGGCCCGATCCCTCGACGCACAACCACTGCACGCTGGGGGGAATGATCGGCAACAACTCGTGCGGCGTGCACTCGGTGATGGCCGGGCGCACCGCGGACAACGTGCACGAACTGGAGATCGCCACCTACGACGGCCTGGTCATGCGGGTGGGCCCGACGGCACCCGACGAGCTGGCGGCGATCATCCGGCAGGGCGGCAGGCGGGGCGAAATCTACGGTCGCCTGAAAGCCTTGATCGACCGCGTCGCGCCGCTGGTGCGCGCGCGCTACCCCAAGATCCCGCGCCGTGTCTCCGGCTACAACCTGGACGAGCTCTTGCCCGAGAACGGCTTCCACGTCGCCCGGGCCCTGGTCGGCAGCGAGGGGACGCTGGTGACGATTCTGGAGGCGACGTTGCGCCTGGTGCCGTGGCCGCGCGCGCGCACGCTGCTGGTCCTCGGCTACCCCGACATCTTCACGGCCGCCGATCACGTGCCGGCGGTGCTGCAGGAGGGGCCCATCGGCCTCGAGGCGATCGACCACCGGCTGGTGCAGGACATGCGCAAAAAGGGGCTGCACGACCGCTACCTGCAGTACCTGCCGCACGGCAGGGGGTTCCTGATGGCGGAGTTCGGCGGCGACACCCGGGAAGAAGCCGACGCCAAGGCCCGCGACGTGATCGCGCGGCTGCAGGTCGCGCCGCCGCGCCCCACGGCGAAAATCTACGACGACCCCGACCAAGAGCAAAAGCTGTGGGAGGTGCGCAAGTCAGGGCTGGGCGCAACGGCGCGAATCCCCGGCTCGCCCGACACCTGGGAAGGGTGGGAAGACTCCGCGGTTCCGCCGGCGCGCATGGGGGACTATCTGCGCGAGCTGCGGCCCTTGATGGAGGCCCACGGCTACGATGGCGCCTTTTACGGCCACTTCGGTCAAGGTTGCCTGCACACCCGCATCAACTTCGACCTGACCAGCGCGGCGGGGATCGCGAATTACCGCTCGTTCGTCGAGGAGGCAGCCGATCTGGTGGTGCGCTACGGCGGCTCGCTGTCGGGCGAGCACGGCGACGGCCAGTCGCGCGGCGAGCTGCTGGTGCGCATGTACGGCAGCGACGTCGTCGAGGCGTTCCGCGAATTCAAGGCCATCTGGGACCCGACCGGGCGAATGAACCCTGGCAAGGTCGTCGACGCGTACAAGGTCGATCAGAACCTGCGCCTGGGCGCCGACTACCGCATGCGCGAGGTCACCACCCACTTTCGATATCCCGAGGACGACGGCGCTTTCGCGCGGGCCACGCTCCGCTGCGTCGGCGTGGGCGAGTGCCGGCGCGAGGAAGGCGGCACGATGTGCCCCAGCTACCGGGCGACGCGGGAAGAGATGCACAGCACGCGCGGCCGCACGCACCTGCTGTTCGAGATGATGCGCGGCTCCGAGCTGGACGGCTGGCGGGATCCCCACATTCACGAGGCGCTGGAGCTGTGTCTGGCCTGCAAGGGCTGCAAGCACGATTGCCCGATCAATGTCGACGTGGCGACCTACAAAGCCGAGTTTCTGGCCCACCATTACGACGGGCGGCTCCGCCCCGCCCCCGCTTACGCGATGGGCCTCATTCACACGTGGGGGCGGCTGGCGTCGATCGCACCCGGCGTCGCCAACGCGCTGTCTCAGGCGCCGCTGTCGGCGGCTCTGTTGAAGCGCCTTGGCGGGCTGGCGCCGGAACGACCGCTACCGCAGTTCGCGGCCAAGACCTTCAAGACCATCTGGCGCGCGCGCGCGCCGCGCAACCCGGACGGGCCGCGCGTCGTTCTGTGGCCGGACACGTTCAACGACAACTTCTTCCCCGGCACGCTCTTGTCAGCCGCCAAGGCGCTGGAGGCGGTCGGGTACCGAGTCGTGGTTCCACGGCAGGACGTCTGCTGCGGCCGCCCGCTGTACGACTTCGGGATGCTCGACCGCGCGAAGCGGCTGTTGCGCAACGACCTGCGCGTGCTGCGCGCCGAGATCGAGGCCGGAACGCCCGTCGTCGGGCTGGAACCATCGTGCGTGTCGGTGTTCCGTGACGAGTTGGTCAACCTGATGCCGGACGACCAGGACGCGCGGCGCCTGAAGAAACAGACCTTCTTCTTCGCCGAATTCCTGACCGAGCAGAGCCATCCCCGGCCGTTGCCGCGGCTGGGTGGAAAGGCCGCCGTCCACGGCCACTGTCACCACAAGTCCTTGAAGGGCGGCATGGACGACGAGCGCAAGCTGCTGGAGGCCCTGGGCATGGACGTGCAGGTGCTGCAGACGGGCTGCTGTGGGCTGGCGGGCTCCTTCGGGTTCGAGCGCGGCGAGAAGTATCGTGTGTCGCAGGCAATCGGCGAGCTGGACGTCCTTCCGAAGGTTCGGGCGCTGGACGCCGGCACGGTGCTGGTCGGTGACGGCTTCAGCTGCCGTGAACAGATTGGCGGCGGCACCGGGCGGCGGCCGCTGCACGTGGCCGAAGTGGTCCGGCTGGCGGTCGAGCGCCGGCCGACGGCGGCGGCGCCGCAAGTCCCTGGCGCTGATGACGGCTCGCAACCACTCGGGCCTGCCCGGCTGGATCCGCGCCGCCCGGCGGCGGCGGCGGCCTTGGCGCTGAGCGGCCTCCTCGCCGGTCCCGCCCTGCGCGGGGCGCGGGCGCGCCGCCCGCGACGTGTGGGCCAGGCCCTGTCGAGCGGCCTGGCCCGGAGCGTTCTGGGTGGCATTTTGATCGCGGGCGCCGGGCTGGCGGCGCTGGCTGTCTCCGCATCGCGCGCAAGGAGAAGACCATGAAGAACGGAGCGGGAATTGGACGTCAGGTCTGGGTCATCGCCGAGGGCTACATCCCGTCGGAGAGCAACGGTCCAGCGCCGCAGATGACCAGCCACGAAACGGCCTGTCTGCTGAACGCGGCCGACCGGGACGCGCGCGTGGAGATCACGATCTATTACGCCAACCGCGATCCCGGTGGCCCCTACCGCGTGGTCGTCCCGGCGCGCCGGACCCTGCACCTGCGCTTCAATGATCTGAAGGATCCGGAGCCCATTCCCCGCGACACCGACTACTCCAGCGTCATCGAATCCGACGTGCCGATCGTGGTTCAGCACACGCGCCTCGACACGCGGCAATCGGCGGCCGCGCTGCTGTCGACGATCGCCTTCGCCCCCTGAGGGCGGTGGTTAGGTTTCCCGTATGAGCAACCCCCAGAGCGGACCGCGCGACGTGGTGGAGGGTGGCCCCGAGCGGGCCCCCGACGGGCGAGACGAGCCGGAGCAGGGGCCCGGCCGCCCGCAGAAGAAGAACGAACAGAAGAAGGACGCGCCGCCGCGGCAGGGCGACGTCCCGCCCTGGTACCAGCCCGAAAGCGGGCAGCCCGGCACGGGTCGGTAACGGCTGCCGAAGTCCGACGCAACTCGGCCGCGTTACCGACCGATGAGGTTTCGTGACGGCCGCGATGATTGCTGCGATGCTGGCGTTGCTTGTCGGCGCTGATCCGGTTGTGGTCGCAGTTCGTGCTGGCGGCGGTCCTCGCCGTGGCGGGGTCTCGCCCCGCGACGGCCGCCCGGCCGAGCTTGCGCGTCGACTTCATCGACGTGGGGCAGGGCGATGCCGCGCTGGTCACGTCGCCGGCGGGCAAGACGGTCCTCATCGACGGGGGACCGGCTCGTCACGCGCCCGCGCTGACGGCATTTTTGGCGGCGCACGTGCATGGGCCGCTGGACCTGATCCTCCTCAGCCACCGGCACGAGGATCACCTGGGCGGCTTGCCGGCCGTGGTTCGGGGCAGCGGCACGCGTCTGTTCCTGGACGCACCGGTGGCCCACGCCGGGCCCGACTACGCGGCGTTGATGCACGAGCTGGACGCGCGCGGGATTCCGGCGCGGCAAGCGGCGCGCGGCCGGCGCATCGACCTCGGCGGCGGCGCCGTCATCACCCTGCTGGGACCGCCAGAGCCGCCCATCACCGGATCGCGGTCGGACGTGAACGCCAACAGTGTGATCGCGCGGCTCACCTTCGGGTCGGTGTCGATGCTTTTTGCCGGCGACGCGGAGGCGCCGACCGAAACCTGGTTGCTCGGCTCGGGCGAGGACCTCCGGGCCGACGTCCTCAAGGTCGCTCATCACGGCAGCCGGTATGCTTCCGGGGCGCGGTTCCTCCGAGCCGTTCGTCCCCGATTCGCGGTGATCAGCGCCGGCGCGGGCAACGAATACGGACACCCGGCTCCGATCACCGTCGCTCGCCTGGAGCGGCTGGGGGTCTCGGTGTATCGGACCGACCTCGACGGGGACGTCACGGTCGAAACGGACGGCGCGGTCATCCGCGTGCGGACGGCGCACGCATCGCCGGTCTCCACCACGCCATGAGCTCTCCAAATGTACGGGAGCCGGCGTCGCTGTTCTTCGTGGACGCCATCGAAGCGCAGACGGCCCGATTGCTCGGGGCCGATGGCGTGGCCTTCACCGTCCCGGCGCGGTTGCTTCCAGCCGCGGCGAAAGAAGGAAGCTGGCTGCACGCGACGTTCTTGCTGGCAGACGCACCCGCCGACCACGCGGCCGAGATCCGGCGGCGCTTGGGCCGGGGCGACGACGGCGGCGACATCAAGCTTTAGCTCGAATTCGGTGCGGTGCTGGTTGTCGACGCGCGCGAATGAGCAGGCCAGTGCAATTTGCTGATACGATGCCGCGCCGAGGAGACGACATGAGCCGACGAACATGGACTGTTGCGCTGTTGTGGGGATTCGCGTTGGGATGCAGCTCGGGTTCCGGTAGCAGCGGAACGGGTGGCCGCGGGGCGGGTTCCGGCGGTCATGCCGGGGCCACGGCTCAAGGCGGCCACGGCGGCGCGGCCGGGGCCGCGGGCGGAGGCGCCGGTGCAGCGGCTGGAGGCGCGGGAGGTGGCGCCACCGCGGGCGCGGCCGGCGGAAATGCTGGTGGATCCAGCGGCGGCGGCGGGGGCGGTCACGCGGGTGCGGCGGGCGCGGCTTCTTGTACGCCGGGCGGTGCCGCCGGCGCGGCAGGCGGGGGCGCGGGTGGCGCAGCGGGCGGTGGTGCGCCGGGCAGCGCGGGGACTTCCGGCGGCGCGAACGTGGTCGCGCGCGGCGAGTACCTGGTCAAAAGTGTCCTCAACTGCGGCGGCTGCCACACACCGACGGGCGGCGCCGCTCTTTCGGGCAAGGACTGCTTCGCCGGCAGCACGGCGGGGCCTGACTGCCTGAGCAGCGCCAACCTGACGAACGACGACAACGGTCTCAAGGGTCTTTCCGATCAGCAGATCAAGGACGCCTTCCGGACCGGCAAGGACCCTGACGAGGCAGGCGCATACCTGTTCTCGAACATGCCCTACTACCAGTTCGCCACCCTCAGCGACGCCGACGCGGACGCCATCGTCGCGTACCTGCGGACGGTTCCTGCCGACCCGCACAAGGTGCAGGAGAACGCCGGAATGTACGCGAACCAACCCACCGCCCCTCAGTGGGCACCGGTGAATCCGGCCGACCTGCCGGCTGCCGGGAGCGCGGCGGGGGCCGTCAACGGCAAGTACCTGGCCACGCTGACCTGCGTGACGTGCCACACCATGGACGCGGCAGGCGCCACGCCCAACCACATCGATGCCAGCAAGGCGTTCCAGGGTGGCAAGCTCGTGACCGCCATGGGCGGCGCGACTGTGCAGAGCTCGAACCTGACCCCCGACGCCACCGGCATCATGGGCTGGTCGGCCGCGGAGCTCACGATGGCGATCAAGCAGGACAAGAACAAGAGCTGCAAGCCGATCTGTGGCATGCGCGGTCTTGCGAACATGACCGACGCCGACGCGAACGACATCGCCGCCTACCTGATGGGTATCCCGGCCGTCCCCAACGCGATCACGATGCTCTGCCCCTGATTCGATCGTACCCTTGGCGTGGGGCCTGGCCCCGCATCGATGAGCACGAGAGATCAGATCGCGCGCGGGCTGCTCGGCGGCGGTGCCGCGCGCGTGGTGGCAGTCACGGCGACGGACGTGGTGCGCGAAGCCGCGCGCCGGCACCGCGCAACCGGTGCGGCCGCGGTCGCGCTGGGGCGCGGGCTGGCGGCCGGGCTCCTGCTGGCGACCCTGACGAAGGACGACGAGCGCTTCACGCTGCAAATATTGGGTGACGGGCCGCTGGGCTCGCTGACCATCGATTCCAGCGCCGCCGGCACTGCGCGCGGGTACGTGAAGAATCCGGGCGCGTCGTTGCCGCGGGCGGTTCCAGGTTCCCGCCTGGAGCTGGCGCCGGCGGTCGGCCGCTCGGGCCTGGTCAGCGTCGTGCGGGATCTGGGCCTGCGCGAGAACTTCGGCGGCCAGACGGCCATCGTCAGTGGCGAGATCGACGAGGACGTCGAGCACTACCTGAACACCAGCGAACAGATTGACAGCGCGCTCGCCTGCGACGCGCTCCTCGACGACGCGGGGAAGGTGGTCGCCGCGGCCGGGATCCTGATTCAGGCGCTGCCCGGCAGCGGGGCGGGCTCTCACCTACAGGCTGCCCGTACTCATTTTCGCGCCGGTGGCCTGACCGCCGCCGCCGCCGAGGCGGCGCCCGAGGGGAACATAGACGGGCTGATCGCCCAGGTGCTGGGCGCGACGATGGGTCAAGTGCAGCTGCTGGAGGTGCGGTCGGTTCGCTTTCATTGCCCGTGCTCGCGCGACCGCGCCGGCAGTTCGCTGGCGCTGCTCGGGCAGGCGGAGCTGGGTCAATTGATCCTCGACGATGGGCGTGCCGAGGTGACGTGCAACTTCTGCCGCGAGCGGTACGAATTTTCGGAGACGGAGCTGGAGACCATTCGGCGCGAGCTGGACAAGAGGGCCGGCCTGCCCAGCTGACCGCCGCGTCACTGCCTGAGGGCGCGACAACCGCCTGACGGTGTATTCTCCCGTCGATGCGCGAGACGGCTCGCTACCGTGTGCTGCGGAAGATCGCGCATGGAGGGATGGCGGAGATCTTCCTGGCCCTGCAGCTGGGGGTCGAGGGCTTCCAAAAGCAGGTGGTCCTCAAGCGCATTTTGCCGGCGCTGGCCGCGGATCCCAGCTTCGTCCGCATGCTGGTCGACGAGGCTCACATCGCGTCGACGCTGAATCACAGCAATCTCGTACAGGTGCTGGATTTGCGCCACTCCGGCAGCGAGTACTTCTTGGTGCTCGAGTTCGTGGACGGCTGGAGCCTCGAGCAGGTGCGGCGGCGGGCACAGAAGGCCAAGCTCAAGCTCCCCCTGCCGCTGGCTTTGTCCATCGTCGGCGCGTTGTGTCGTGCCCTGGCCTATGTGCACGGCCGAACCCGCGACGGCCGGCCGCTGGGGATCGTGCACCGCGACGTCACGCCCCAAAACGTTCTGCTGAGCGCCGAAGGAGACGTCAAGCTGGCCGATTTCGGGATCGCCAAGGCCCTCGGCAAGCGAGAAAAGTCGGCGACCGGCGTCATCAAAGGGAAGTTCGCGTACATGTCGCCCGAGCAAGCGGCCGGCGACCCGCTGGACGCGCGCTCGGATCTGTTCTCCGTCGGAACCCTGCTTTACCTGCTCACGACGGGGAAGAAGCCCTTCGACGGTCCGACCGACCTGGACGTCATCATGCAGGTGCGCAAAGCCCGTTACGAAAAGCCCTCCTCGTTCATGCGGGAGTTCAACCCCGACGTCGAGCGGTTCATCGCCCGCGCCCTGCGCGCCAACCTCAACACGCGCTGGCAGACCGCGCAGCAGATGGCGGACCGGGTCGACGCCATCCTGGTCAAGCTGGGACAGCCGACCGGGCCGACCGCTCTCAAGCGATGGCTCGAGACGCTGTCGGCGCGCGACGGGATCAAGTCGGCGGCGCATGCCGACAGCGAAGAGACCATCGAGGTCCTGACCGGCGACCTGGAACTGGAGGCGGTCAACGTCGACGACGCCGGCGGCGAGCCGGATGCGGGCCCGGATCAAAACGCCACCTCACCCGAGCGCCCGCCGCGCGCGGCCACGGCCGCGACCAGGCCCGTCTACGCCGCCGCCACCGTCGTCGACGCGGAACGCGCGGCCAAGCTGGCGGCGATGACCCGTGTTCCGCCCGGGTCGATGCGGGAAGAGCCGCCAGACGAGCGGTCAGCCGAGGAACCAGCAGAGCCGGCGCGGGGCGGGGTTGCCCGTTGGGCGCGCAAGATGGCCCTACGCACCTTCGTTTTCTTGCTGGTCCTGGCCGGCGCCGGCTACTTCGCGCGCCCGCATCTGCCGCCGGAGCTCACGGCGCCCATCCAGGGATGGCTGCAAAGCCTTTCGCGAAAGCTCAGCGCGGCGCTGCTCCTGCTCCTGTTCGGCTGACCGCGGCGGCGGCCAGCTCCGCGATCGCGACGGTCAGGGCGCCGACGTCCAGCGGCTTGGCCAGGAACCGCTGAAACCCGGACGCCCGCGCGCGCCGGACGTCTTCCGGCGACGCGTAAGCCGTGAGCGCGATGGCCGGTGTCTGGCCGCCCCGCTGGGGGGCCAGCGCCCGAACCTGGCGCATGAAGGCATGCCCGTCCGTCTCGGGCATGCCGATGTCGCTCACGATGACGTCCGGCTGGAACGTGCCGAGCTGCTCCAGGGCCGTCCGAGCGCTCACCGCTGTCGCCACGACGGCGCCCGCGTCTTCCAGCAGCTGCCGCGCCACCTCGCGTGCGTCGGGCTCGTCGTCGACGACCAGGACGCGCACGTTCGCCAGCGAGCCGGCAGGCGCGGCAAACGGGAGATCCCCCGTTTTCGGATGCTGGTCGCGCGCGACTGTCAGGGGCACCGACAGGGTGAAAACGGCGCCCCGGCCCGGCCCCGCGCTGGCGACGTCGAGGGTGGCCCCGTGCAGCTCGGCCAGCTGTCGGGCCAGCGCCAGGCCGATCCCCAGCCCGCCGTGCGCGCGCGTCGGCGTACCGTCCCGCTGGCGGAATCGATCGAACGCGTGCGGTAGAAAATCGGCCGGGATCCCGATTCCGTCATCGGCCACCTCCAGCACAGCCGCGTCACCCTGCTGCGCCAGCCGCACGTCGACGTGGCCCCCGTTGGGCGTGAACTTCACCGCGTTCGAAATCAGGTTCGCGACGACCTGTTGCAAGCGATCCGGATCGCCCGAAACGGTCGGCAGGTTCTGGTCGACCTTCAAGTCGACCGCCAGGCCCTTCTGTTCGGCCGCCGGTCGAAAGCTCTCGACGACGCGCTCGATGAGCCGCGGCAAAGCGACGGGCTGCCGCTCCAGCCGCAGCTTGCCCGCGACGATTCGCGAGATGTCGAGCATGTCGTCGATGAGCTTGGCCTGTGCCTTGGCGTTTCGCTCGATGACGTCGACGGCGCGCTGGACGGTGCCGGCCTCGAACTGTCGCTTCCGGAGCAGGGCCGTCCAGCCGAGAATCGCGTTCAGCGGGGTTCGCAGCTCGTGCGAGAGCGTGGCCAGGAAGTCGTCCTTGAGGCGGCTGGTCTCTTCCGCCTCGACCCGGGCGCGATGTTCCGAGGCGGCGACGCTCTCCTGATTGGCGGCGTGCCGGCGGAGCGTCTCCGTCTCTTGCTCGACGCGCCGGTGTGTCTCCCAGCGGACGCGCTCCGCGATCAGCTGTTCCTGATGGTTTTTCTCGGTTTGCCGGCGGACGTCTTCGATCCGACGCCACAGTTCGGCGATCGTGCGCACCTTGGCGCGCAAGGCGGCGCCGTCGATGGGTTTTTGCAGCAGCTCCGAAGCGCCCACCGCGTAGGCCTTGGCCAGCTTCTCCTGCGTGGCGTCGAACGCGGTCAGGAACATGATCGGGACAGGTCCGGATGAAGCGCCGGATTGCTCTTCGGCCCGAATCGCCGCCGCCGTGTCGAAGCCGTCCATCTCGGGCATCTGGACGTCCAGCAGCACCAGCGAGAACTGCTCGTTTCGCATGGCCTCCAGCGCTGCCCGACCCGAGCTCGCACGAACGACGGTCCAGGCTGGATCGCCCAGCAGAGCCTCGAGCGCAGCCAAGTTGCTCTCCACGTCGTCGACCGCGAGAATCTTGACCGGCATGCAGGTCCCCCCGGAATATGGGGCGCCTCCGGCCGGTCATGTACAACTTTGTAGCGTTCCTCTTGGTTTTCTCCGTGCCAGATCGGGGATCCGGGAATGCCGTCACGGCCCGACGGGCGCGAAGGCGATGACGCTGTAGGCGACGGCCGTGGTGCCGGACAGGTTGCGGTAGCCGTGCCGCTGATCGCCGCGGAACACCACCACGTCGCCGGGCTCCAGCGTGAAGGTGGCTCCGCCGGCCGACAACTCGATCTGGCCGCGCTCGCAGGTCAGGTACTCGCGGGTGCCGTCGGTGTGCGGGACGCCCGCCATCGACGCGCGGGCCGGTAGCTCCATGCGCTCGATCTCCAGCCCCGCGATGGTCTCGGGCAGCAACTTCCGAACCGTCACCGCCCCCCGCGTCCGGACCGGCAGCGACGCCGCGCGATAGAGGCGCCCCACGTGGCGCGGCGCCTCAATCAGCTCTTCGACGCGCACCTGCAGCGCCTGCGCGACCTTGATCAGCACCGCCAGCGTCGGGTTGGCGGCGCCCGACTCGAGGTTGGCCCAGGTCGCGCGCGGCACGCCCGCCAGCCGCGCGATCCCTTGCTGGGAGTGGCCTCGCGCCTCGCGCAACGACTGGATGTTGCGGCCCAGGTGAGCGGCGGCCTCGCGCTCCGCATTCATGCCAACAGCTTGGCACTCTGCCCATAGATTGGCAAACCGGACGACAGGTTGGCAGGGGCGTTCATCCTTTGGATCAGGAGGACACACCATGACGTTCACGCTGACGAACCAAGCCGCTATCGTGACCGGGGGCAGTCGGGGATTGGGACAGGCGCTGGGCGCGGCGCTGGCGGCGGCCGGCGCGCGGGTCGTGCTGGTCGCGCGCCACCCTGAGCCGCTGCAGCAAACGGTCGAGGCCATCCGCCGCTCTGGCGGCCAGGCCCACGCGATCGTGGCCGACGTCGCCGACGTCGACGCCGCCGCGGCCATCGCCGGGCAGGCGGCAGCGATGGTCGGGCCGGCGGACATCGTGATCCACAACGCGAGCACCCTGGGACCGGTTCCGCTGCGTCCCTTGCTGGACACCGATTGCGAGGATCTCCAGCGCGTGATGGCGGTCAACCTGTTGGGCCCCTTCCGGCTGACCAAGGCCGTCGCGGGGCCGATGGTGCTGCGGGGGAGCGGCACCATCGTGAACGTCACGTCGGATGCGGCCGTGGAACCTTACCCGGGCTGGGGCGCCTACGGCGCCTCCAAGGCCGCGCTGGAACAGATTGGACGGATCTGGGCCGCCGAGTTGGAAGGGACCGGCGTTCGGGTGCTGACCGTCGATCCCGGCGAGATGGACACCGTCATGCACGCCGAGGCCATGCCGGAGGCCGATCGGGCCGCGCTGGCGAATCCCGCCCGGATCGCGTCGCGGATCGTGACGCTTTTGGCGGGCCCACGGCAGCCGCCGTCGGGTTCCCGGGTGGCCGTTCGCCTGGAGGCGAGCCCGTGAAACCGGCGCGCACCTACCCGCAGCGGCGGGACGACGTGCGATTGCTGGTCATCGATCCGCATGCGTCCAGTCCGGCCACCGGGCTTTTGGAGGCCCGCACGTCCGAGCTGCCCGGATTCCTGGCGTCCGGCGATCTGCTGGTCGTGAACGACGCGGCGACGTTGCCCGCGTCGCTGCGGGGTCACGACCTCGAGGGGCGGCCCGTCGAGGCGCGCCTGCTGGCGGCGCGGGGCGGTGAACGGTTCGCGGCGGTCCTGTTCGGCGACGGGGATTGGCGGATCCGAACCGAGGATCGGCCGCCGCCGCCGGAGCTGCCGGTGGGCGCGGGGCTGCGATTCGGGACGCTGGGGGCACGGATCGCCGCCCGCGATCCGGCCTTTGCGCGGATCGTCGAGCTGGAGTTCGATCGGCGCGGGGATGCCCTGTGGGGCGCGCTTTATCGCGAAGGGCGGCCGGTCCAGTACGCCTACCTGGCCCACGAGCTGCCGCTGTGGGCGGTGCAGACCGTGTACGCGGCTCGCCCCTGGTCGTTCGAGATGCCCTCTGCCGGGCGGCCCCTTTCGTGGCGAATCCTGCTGGCCTTGCGCCGCGAGGGCGTCCGGGTCGTGTCGCTCACGCACGCGGCCGGCTTGAGCGCGACAGGCGACGTGGCGCTGGACGCCGCGCTGCCTCTGCGCGAGCGCTACGACATCCCCGACGCGACGGTGCGCGCCGTCGCCGATGCACGCGCCCGGCGCGGACGGGTGGTGGCGGTGGGGACGACCGTGGTGCGCGCGCTGGAAGGGGCGGCGGCGGACGGGAGGCTGCGGGCGGGGGAGGGGGAAACCGATCTCCGCATCACCCCCGATTTTCGGCCGCGCGTCGTCGACGGCCTCCTGTCCGGCGCACATGCCGCCGGCGAGAGCCACTTCGAGCTGCTGGCGGCGTTCGCCGGACCCGCGCTGCTGGGTGCGGCCGCCGCGCACGCCGAGCGCGCCGGCTTCGTGACCCACGAGCTGGGGGATTCGATGCTGGTGCTACCGGGGGCGCTGGAACGAGCTCAGCGCGCGTCTTCACCCGCGCGGCGCAGCGCGCTGCGCGCTTCGGCCCGGTGCCAGCCGCGCGGTGCCAGCTCGAGGTAGCGGCGGTAGGCGGCCAGCGCCTGCGGGCGGCGGCCCGCGTGCCCTTCGGCGCGGGCGACGATCACGTAAGCCTCGGCGGCGGCCGGATCCAGCGCCAGGGCGCGGTTCGCCCATTGCGCGGCCTCAGTGAGCCGGCCGCGCGCGTGTTCGGCCTGCGCGACCGCCAGGGCGTAGGACGGGTTGCTGGGCTCGGCCTCGAACGCTCGGGCACAGGCCTCGGGCGAGGCGCGCCAAGGAGCGGTCCGGATGGCCGCTGGATCGCACCCGGTGCTGGCTGCGGCGCTCTCCGCGGCCACCATCGGGCTGGCCACCGGTTGCTCCACGGCCGGCGCCGGTTCGGCGGGCGGCGGCGTCCGGGCGGGCTGGACCGAAGCGGGGGCGGGAAGCGTGACGCTCGCCGCGCGATCGCGCCCCTGCCAACCCCGCGCCACCCGCGGCCCGAAGACGGCAGCCACGGCCACGCCGCCGACAACCGTCAGGAACCAGAGCCGCGCGCGGCGGGTCTGCTGGCGTGCGTGCCGGCGGGCGACCTCCTGGGCGGCGCGGACCGCCTCCAACGACGCGCGCGCTTCATCGGAGAGGGAGAGCTTGACTGACCCGATCGGGATGGCGCTGGGCCCCGCCGAAAAATCCAGCTGTTCCATGATGGTCCGATTGAGCCACCCTTCGCCCCCCAGGGCAAAAAATTGCATGGGTGGAGAACTCCTGGGCGCCCCTGATTGAAGATGATCTGAGGCGCGTCGATATACCTTGACACGAAGAAGCTTGATGTCAAGGTATACCCAGGGAGGCAACGATGACCGAGCCACGAAGAGTTCTGGTGACGGGGGCGACCGGCAAGCAGGGCGGGGCTGTGGCGCGGCAGCTGATCGGCAGGGGACATCAGGTTCGGGCGTTCATGCGCGACTCCAGTAAGCCTGGCGCCCGGGCGTTGGCCGCGCTGGGCGCCGAGCTGGCGGTCGGAAACCTGAATGAACGCGCTTCGATCGACAAGGCGATGGACGGGGTCGACGCCGTCTTCGCCGTGGCGACACCGTTCGAGGAAGGGACGGGAGCCGAGATCCAGCAAGGGATCAACCTCGCCGACGCCGCCAGCGCAGCCGGCGCCCAGCTGGTCTACAGCTCGGTGGGCAACGCCGACCGGCAGACCGGGATTCCGCACTTCGACAGCAAGTTCGCCGTCGAGCAGCACATCCGCTCGCATCTTGGCGGCGCGACGATCCTGGCGCCCGTGTACTTCATGGAGAATCTGGGCTTCGTTCGCGAGCAACTTCGTCAAGGGGTGTACCCCTCGGCGCTGACGCCCGACCGCAAGTTGGCCCAGATCGCCGTCAGCGACATCGCGGCGGTGGCGGTGGCGGTGCTGGAGGACGGGGCCGCCCACGCTGGCAAGCGCTACGACCTGGGGGCGGAGGAAGTGAGCGGCAACCAGGTCATCGAAGTCCTGTCGCGGGTCACGGGGCGGCGATTCAGCTACGTCCAGCTTGCCGAGGAGGCGGTGCGTGGCGCCATGGGCGAGGACGGCGTCCGCATGTACCGGTGGTTCGAAACGACCGGCTACACGTTCGACGCGGTGGCCCTGCGGCGCGCGTTTCCAGGCGTCCCGTGGCTGTCGTTCGAGGCGTGGGCGCGCGCGCAGGATTGGACCTGGCTCGATGGCCGATAGCGCGGGGGCTCACCTCTGGCTGGTGTTGATGAAGGCGCACCGAACCATGGCCCGCCACGCGCAGCTCAGCATCGCCGCGCACGACATCGGCTTGTCGGATTTCACGATCCTCGAGGCTTTGCTGCACAAAGGTCCGCTGCTGGTGAGCGAGCTTGGCCGCATCGTGCAGCTCACCAGCGGCTCGATCACGACCGCGATCGACCGACTGGAGTCGCAGCAACTGGTCGGACGTTCGGCCGATGCGTCCGACCGGCGTGCCCGGATCGTCACGCTGACC
Organism: uncultured Pseudomonadota bacterium; assembly: GCA_963737345.1. Lineage (GTDB taxonomy): Bacteria > Myxococcota_A > Polyangia > Fen-1088 > Fen-1088 > JADGRB01. Next base: position 170,061 of record CAVTSM010000011.1, read on the forward strand.
CGTGATGGCCGCGCCCTCGTAACCAGGATCTTCGAGCAGCACAGCGCCAACCTCGACGCCGCGTCCAGCGGCCTGACCGCCGCCGAGCGACAAACGCTGATCTCGCTGCTCAAGAAGCTCGGCAAGACCGCAGAGCAGAAACTGGAGCCCCGCGCCGAGTGACCCGCGCGTGATCAAAACTGTGCGTGAACGCCGACGGTGGGCAGGATGACCTTCAGCGCCTCGCGGTTGACGGCCATGGGCGAGGCTGGCGTGCTGGCCGACTGGAGCTGCAGGACCTCCGGGTTGAGGGTGACGTTCTCGAAATCGGCGTAGAGGTCCATCACGAAGCGGTCGAAGACGAAGCGCCGCTCGGCCCGCAGATCGATCTGATAGTAGAGTGGAATCTGTTGATAGTCGCCCGCCGGGCTGTCGATGACCGGTGCCCAGCGCCCGGTGTTCAGGTGGAACCCCAGGCCCACGGTGGTGGCCCGGCCGATGCGATAGCCGGAGACCAGGTTCAAGATGTGCCTCTCGTCCCAGTCGGAGCGGCCGAGCACACCTGTGTCGTCATACCGCTGGCTCCACGACAGCGTGTACGCGATCCAGCCGAACAGGCGGCCGGCGTCGGCGCGCCGCAACAGAAGCTCGATCCCGTAGGCGCGCCCCAGGCGCGACACCAGAAAGTCGGCGCCGGTTGGCTGGGGATTGGCGAGGTCGATGTTACGAACGTCGGTGACGCGGAGCCGCTGGTAATAGGCGGTGACGTTCAGGCTCAGCCGCCCCGCCAGACGCGCTTGCGCGCCGACGGAACCACCGACCGATGTTTGCGCGCCCAGATCGGCCAGTCCGAAGGCTTCGAATCCCGCCACACTGACCGGCAGACTGGGCATCTGCGCGAACCGGCCGCCGTTCGCCTTCAGTGAAAGCGCGTCGGAGAGCTGCAACAGAACGTCGAGACGGGGCTCGAGGAATGCCTGGGTGGTCGCCTGTTCCGAAAAAAGGTCGGCCCGCAATCCCGGTGACACCACCCAACGCCGGCCGAGGCGCAGGATCAGGCTGGCGTAGGCGGCCTGTGACAGCGCCTGGCGCGACTTGGCAAGGTCGCTCGGTTTGCGCTGGAACATCGGCACCTGCGACTCGAACGACTGCGCTTCGGCGCTGGCGCCGGCCTCGACCTCTGCCCCCGGGCCGAGTGCCCGCGTGTAGACCAGCCGCGGCGCTGCGCTGAGCGCGCGCTCCTTGATCGGGCTGTCGTAGAGGGTCGAGTTGGCCCAGTCGATCCCGAACGTGACCGCCGCCAACAGCCGCCCGCCGCCGAAGGCACGCCTCCACCGCAGGTCGACACGATGGAATTGCAGCGCGCCGTATTCCATCGCGCTGGCTCCTGGGTTGGTCCACCCCACATCATCGAGCGATCCGAACGCGAACAGCGTCGCGTGCCCGCCTGCCAGCGGGTGATCGACGCGGAGCTGGTAGTCGCCATAACGCAGCAGCGTGTCGAGCGCCAGCGCCGAGAATAGCGCCCCGGTGTACGAGTAGCGCGCCGCAAGGGCAACGGTGCCGCGGCCACCATCCCAGGGGGCGGTCACGATCGCGCCGGCGTCGTAGACCGTCACGTCCGCCGACGCATGCACCCGGTCGGCGGGGGGCGCGGCGGTCCGGGCGGTCATGATGCCCGACACGTACGGGCCTAAGTTGGCGGGACCACCACCCGGATAGAAGTCGACGCCCTCAATCAGATACGGGTGGATGACCGAACGAGGCAGCGTCAGGTGAAACAGCTCCGGAACGCGAATCCCGTCCAGGAAGAAGCCGGTGTTGCCGGGGTTGGCGCCCCGCACGACGTACACCGAAGCCGGCCAGGCGATCTGCAACACGCCAGGCAGCAGCCCGATGACGCGCATCGGGTCACCCCCGGTCCCGGGGGCTTGGCGCGCTTCCTCGGCCGAGACAGCCACCTGCTGGATTTCGGGGCGGGTCGCGCGGACGGTGGTCTGGTAGCCCGCGCCGCCGTCCGGCAGTAGCACGCGGAAGGTCAGCTCCGGGGCGAGCCCCCCCGGCGACAGGACCATCGTGTGCGCGACGATCGGCCGCCCGCCGATCTCCACGATGAGGGCGTGCTCTCCGGCGGGAGTGCTCAATTCGAAATGGCCGCTGGCGTCGGTCTGCGCCCCCAGGGTTCCGTCGACGGTGATCGACGCGCCGGCGATCGGGTTCCGGGTTCCCTTCTCGAGGACGCGGCCCCCGAGGCGGACCGTGGTCAGGGGCGGCGGCGCGGCGCGGGCAATGGCTGCCGCATCCGGCATACGGGCGCCGGCGTCGGGCATTCCGGCGTCTGTGGTGGCCGCGTCTGGCTGCGCGCTGGCGTCGCTGGCGGCGTCGCTGGCAGCATCCGCGCCCGCATCGGCCGCCACCGCCTGTCGCGGTGTCATCAGGCCGCAGGCCAGGCCCACGACCAGCGCCGCGTGCGGCGCGATCACGGCAGGTCTGCCGGTCTCACCGTCGCGAGCCAGAGGCCGTCTTGCGGGGAAGGGTTGCGCCCTCTCACCAGATAGACCACGTCATAAACGCCGGTCGCCGTCTGGTCGAGCACGGTGCCACCGTCGACCGGTGCGGTCTGGGGGGAAACCAGGTACTGGTTGACCGCTGGTGAGATTGGCAGCTTTTGCGCGCTGTCGAGATTGACGACGCCCAGCAGTCCCGAGGCGTCTTGGTTGCTGTAGTTGTAACCGGCCACGAACCACGAGCCGCCGATGCCGGTCGCGTCGCCGAACAGCTGCTCGGCGGGGTACGAAAAGGCCGTGGGGTCGCGAACGTCGAGCACGACCAGGTCTCCGCCGTACGACATCTCGAGGTGGGTGGTGCCGGCCACGAAGCGGGCACCGAACAGCGGGCCAGAAAGGATCATCTTTGCGTCGCTGCCGTCGCTGTTGGCCGTCCACAGGTCGCTGTCGAGGCCCACCTGCGTCCTCTCGATCCAGGCGATCGTGCTGCCGTCGCCCGAAAAGTCCGCCCACACCACCGCGCCCTCCTTCAGCGCCGTGCAGGTGTGCGGCACCCCGGGCTCCAGGTCCAGAACCTGAAGCGGTGTGAACGACGTCATTTGCCCGGAGAGCTGGAGAGGCCGAAAAAGCAGGTGAGCGCCGTCGGGCGAGATGACGCCAGATTCAACGGCGCCCGGCGATGACGGGCAGACGGTGACCTGCGACGCGGCGCCATCCCACACCACGAGCTGGCTGGGCGCGCCGCCGGTGCCGTCGACCTGCCAGCCGATGATGCGCGGCCTGAGCTGCGGTCCCGCCACGTCATCCGGGATGTCGACGGTGACGGGTCGTCCGACGGTGCCGGTCCCACTGGCGCTGAGCTGAAAAAGCGCCAGCTCGCTGGCTCCCCCGGAAGAGAACGGACCGACGAACAGCGTGCTTCCGCCGTCGCTCATCTTACGAGCATAGATGTATCGCCCGTAGAAGAGGTAGATGCCCACGTCTTCCGTCACGCTGGTCGCCTGCAACGATCCCGCCTGCGGCGCACCGGGCGCCCAGGCTGCGCTGGCCGGTATCGCGGGAATCGCCTCGGCAACCGCGCCCGAGGTCAAATCGATCGTGTACAAGCCCCCTGCAGACGGCTGCGCGGGCGAGGCGCCAAACGCGATGGCCGTCCAGATGTGGCCTGCCGCGTACGTGGTGGCGACGACGTGGAGCACGTCCAGCGGAAGCGCGACGGGCTCCGTTTGCTGATAAGGGCCCTTCCACAGGACCTGATGGCCGGTGGCGGGATCCCGGCGGAACACGGCGAAACTGCCGTCGTCACGCACGCACCCCACGAAGGTGGTCACCCGGTCGACGTCGACCTTGGCGTTCGTGGTGGTGTCGGTGATCTCCAACGTCGCGGTGCCGTCGGGGAAGACGGCGTTCTCGCCGCAGAGGTAGCGGGCCGTCCCGGGTGGAACCATGCCGGTCAACGGCTGGTCGAGGTCGATGTTCCGCAGCTCGCCCGTCGCGAGATTCAGCGACCACTGGGTTGGTGCGGTGACCCCTGCCGGTTGCGTGGTGTAGACCAGCCGTCGGATCTTCGCCGACGACGTCCCGCACGTAGTTCAGGTTGATGGTCGCGTCGCGCACCGAGAGGACCTGGCGCGATTCGAACCCGCGCGCGACGGTGACGTTGCCCCCGCAGGCCGCGACCCCGGTCAACAGCCAGAGCGCCGCCGCCCCCGTGAACTCCTCTGTCAGGCGAGCCATCGACAACGGCAATGATACCGTGGTCGCACGACACAGGCAGAAGCCCCCGGCAGGCGAGCGCCTCCGGTCGTGGCAGCCTGACTATTGGGCGAGCAACCTGGTGAAGCCGCTCGCCACGCGGGACAGGACCTCTGCGCCGCCCGCGATCGTCTGCGGGCCCGCGTCGGGTTCCTTGACGGCGCAGGCATGAAGCTTGGCGCCGGCGATCGAGAACGTCGCGACCGCCGCGGCCGCCCAGGGCCCGTGAACCCCGCCCTCGTTCTCGTCGAGCGAGGGTCGCCGCCCCGGGTCGGCGAGCATCGGCAGGCGCGCCGCAAGCTCCTCGTGGCTGCCGTCGCCGCCCGAATGGGCGACGCAGAACCCCAGCTCGTCGGACACCACGATGGCGGCCAGATGCTCGCGTTCGCGGCACGCTTCCAGCTGCAGCCGCAGCGCATCGGCCAAGCACCCGCTCCGGCGGCGGCGTCGTTCCGAAAGACGGCCTGTGGTTGCCATGTAAGTAATGTAGGTCCTTGTGGGCCGCTAGGCAAGAAAACTAACCGGCGGGCGCCGTCAGTACGCGGCGGCAGCCGCATTGACGTAGATCATGTCGACCGCAATCCCACCGAACGCCGCACAGTTGAGGTGCAGATGCGAATACCCAACCGGGTTGCTGACGGTGGTGGTGATGCCCTGGTTGTTGGCGCCGTAACCCGACCAGAGGACAGGGTACACGTCGGATAGGTAGAACATGGATGGCCCAGACCCGTCGGTCGCGCAAGTCGAGTCAAAAGTGAGCCCCACGCTGCACGTAATTCCGGAGTTTGTCGGGTCGAGGACCTTCCATTGAACGCCGACGTTGTAAGGCCCGGCGGTCGTCAATAAAACGCATTGGTCGAAGTGGGCCTCGTCCGTCGTGTCGGGCGCCGAGGTGATCTGCAGCGCGCCTGAGAAGGGGCACCCGGCGGCGTCCTCGCTGCCCAGCGGCTTGGCCGCTGACGTGCCGGTATTGGAAATCTTCCAGCCGGACAGGTCCTGATCGAACCCCGGGTTGGTGACCAGATTGCCCATGCTCGGCTGCGGACAACTGCAGGTCGTGCCGGGTTTGCAGCAGCGCCCCTTGGCCGCTGACCCTTTGCCGCACACGCTGCTCGAGCACTCCGTGTCGCTGGTGCAAACGGCCCCGGGGCCAAGCCTGGGTGTGCACTTGTTTGCGGCGCAATAGTACGAGGAGGCACAGCCGCTGGTTCCGGAACACGAGGTGGCGCAGGCCGTGCCCGAGCAGGTATACCCGCCCGAGCAGGTCAAGCTGACGGCGGTGGGACAGTTGCCCGACGAGTCGCAGACCGCCGCGTTCGTTTGCGTGTTGCCGCTGCAGCTCGCCGATCGGCAGCTCATACCGACCGGAATCGCGCAGCCCGCCTGCTGGCCGTTGCAGGTGCCTTTGCATGTTCCCGACCCCGGGCAGGTGCCGTGCTTGGGCGCGCCCGAGACGTTCCCGCAGGTCCCGGCGGGAGCAGTCCCGGTCCCCCCGCAGGACTGGCAAGCCCCCGTGCAGGCG
>CAVTSM010000012.1:0-517659 GCA_963737345.1 uncultured Pseudomonadota bacterium
ACTGAGGTCGGACCGGCGCAAACCAGGCGCAATCCACTCAGTCACCTGCTTGCCAGGTCAGCCAGGGGCGATACGTGCGGACGTTTGTGGCCAGCATGATGCTGGCCTCGGGCGGGTTGATGCTGATGCCGTTCGGCAGCACATTCACTGTGAACAACATGGGCATTCCCCTGTCCAACCTTCCCTTGATCTACATGTGCACTGGCGCGGTGACGCTGGTCGGCGGGCCGCTACTGGGCAGCTGGCCGACGCCATCGGCAAGTACAGGATCGTCGAGCGGGACCGTGGTTGGGGCGGTGATGGTCGGGATCGATTGCAAGTAGGGCGTGACGCCTCTGTCCATCGTGGTGGCCCTCAACGCCGTGCTGTTCCTGGCGATCACGGCAGGGGCCCGTAGTCCCCCGGGAAATCGGGGGGATAGGGAGCGTTGACGACGATCCGACCCGTTGGCGGCGCCGGGCGTGCGCTTCCGGTCCTCAAGTACCCAAGTACACTCCGGTCTTGCTCTCGGCCCGCCTTGTCGGCGGTTTCCGCTTAACCGAACGGCATTGGCAACCTAAAACTGCGCCGGCGCGCTCGATAGGTAAAACATGTCCAAATAGGTCGTCGCGGGTCCGCCGAATATGTAGCAGCTAAATAAGGCGCTGTTCGCGTTGCGTACATCTGTGACCGAGCCAGACACAGACTGCCAAAGCGCCGCCGGCATCGCTGGGCCGGTTTCGTTTGCCAGGACGTCGTCCCCATCACAGTTGAACCCGGAATAGAACGTCACCTGGCAAATTGGCGCGTTTCCGGAAAACTGTACCCCAAAGTTGAAGGCGCCGACGAAAGGGGTGTTGTGCACACACTGGCTTATCGTCTGCTCGGCGTCGGCCGTTGCTGCCAACGATCCAGAGTACGGACACCGCTCGGCATCGGATAGAGACCTCGCGATGGTTCCTATGTCCGTTTTCCAGTTGCTCACATCGACATCGATCCCCGGATCCTTCAGGCGGTTCGCCGAGCTGTGTTGCGTGCAGGTGCACCCGGCGGCGCAGCAGCGCCCTCCGCAGACGCCCGTGGAACATTCGGTAGCGCTCGCACACGGCTGTCCGTCAGGTTTCTTGGCGACGCAGGTGTTGTTCGAGCAGTAGGCACTCGCGACGCAATCGGAAGCGCTCCCACAGGCCGTTCGGCACTTCGTGCCGCTGCACCGGTAGACGGAGTCACAGCTGGACGTTGCCGGGGCCAGGCAGGTGCCGTGGCCATCGCAGGTGCGCGCGGAGGTGTACATGCTCGTGGAAGCGCGGTCGGTGCAGGCCTCAGCGCCGCAATTCGTACCGGCCGCATAACGGCGGCACGCACCGGCGCCGTCGCACTTGCTGTCGAATCCGCACGTCGTGGGATTGGACATGCCGCAGTCAGAGCCGTGGGCGATGCCCGCCTTCACGGCGGCACAGATTCCATCCGCCCGGCCAGTGTTGACGCCCAGGCACGAGAAGCAGGTTGCGCCGCACGTGCTGTCGCAGCAAACGCCGTCCGCGCAGTTGTTGCTGGTGCACTCGGTCCCGGCGCCGCATGGGGTTCCGTTTCCCTTCTTGGCCATGCACATCCCGGCGTTGCAGTAATAGGTGCTGTTGGCGCAGGGCTGGGTGCTGGAGCAACCGCCGGCGCAGATGTTTCCGGCGCAGCTGTTCGCGCCGCAGCTTTGCGTTTGCATCGCCGGGCAGCTTCCCTTGCCGTCGCAATTCGCCGCCAGAACCGCCGTTCCGCTGGTGCAGCTGGCGGGTCGGCAAGACGTCGTGGGGTACGCGCACATCGTGCGGTTGGTACCGTCGCACGTGCCGCCGCAGGTTCCTGCGGCCCCGGCGCATGCGCCGTGCGCCGCGGCTCCCTTGACGGCGGTGCACGTCCCGACGCTGCCGGTTTGTGCGCACGATTCGCACTGCCCCGCGCACCCGGTGTTGCAGCAGACATGATCCGCGCAGTAGCCGCTCGCACATTGGCTGGCGGTCGTGCAGGTCTGCCCCGCCTTCAGCTTGCACATCCCCGTGCCGTCGCAGCTGCTGGTTCCGCTGCAGGAGCCGGGGTCCTCGGCGCCGGTGACCGCCACGCAGGTGCCGCCGCCGCCCGTGCAAGCCTGGCAGGCCCCGCAGGACGCCGTGCCGCAACAGTGCCCGTCAACGCAGTTTCCGCTGGTGCAGTCCGCCGCGGTCGCGCACGTCTCGCCGCTGGTCTTCTTGCACGTCCCGGCGGCGTCGCATGACGACTTGCCGTTGCAGGTGTCGTCGACGGCGGACTTCACGGCGCCGCAAGTCCCCATGGTGCCGGTCAGGTTGCACGCCTGGCAGCTCCCGGTGCAGGCCGTGTTGCAGCAGAACCCGTCGACGCAAAAGCCGCTGGCGCAATCGCCCGCCGCCGAGCAAGCCTGTCCGGCCGGCTTCTTCGGCATGCAGACGCCGCCTGCGCAATAGTTGCCCGCGCCGCACGGCTGAGTGGCCGAGCAGCCGCCAGAGCAGATGGGTCCGGCGCAAACATTCGCGCCACAGCTCACCGTTTGCGGGGCCGGACACGCCCCCTTGCCGTCGCAGTTCGCCGCCAGCGTCGCCATGTTGCTCGCGCAGCTGGGTGGCCGGCACTCCTGCGTCGTCGCGGCGTACGTGCATGTCGCCCGAATCGTGCCGTCGCACGAGCCGCCGCACATGGTTCCGGCGCCCGCGCAGGCCGCGCGGGTCCCGCGCGGCGCACCGGTCACCGCCACGCACTTGCCCGGCATCGTGGCGTCGCCGCAGAACTCGCACGACCCGGAGCAGCTGTTCTCGCAGCAGATCCCGTCCACGCAGAACCCAGATCCGCACTCCGTTCCGGCATGGCAGGCAGCCCCCAGGTCCGCCTTCACCGCCGGACCGTCGCCGTTGCTGCCCGCGTCGATCGCTGCGTCACCGCCGGCGCCGGCCGCCGCGTCCGACGCGCCGCCGTCCTTGCCCGCCGAGCCGCCGGAATGGCCGCCGGCTCCGCCGGTCCCCGCACAGTGAGCGGTCGGCAGCAGCTGGATGTGAAGCGTGGCCCCCGCCGAAGCGTCGACCGTCCGGGTCTGGCCGGCCCGAACGTCACTCACCGTCAGCGTGCCACTGCCGATCGTGCAGTTCCCTGCCCCCACGGCTTCGCCAAGGATGGTCACGGAACCGTCGACGCCGGGCATGTAGTAGCCGACCCAGAACGAGCTCTGGGTTTTCTTGTCGGTGATCGATTTCGCCGGCACCGGCACGTTTGACGCCGTCACCGAGAACTTGAAGCTCTCGACGGCGCTCACGCCAGGCGCGACCAGAACTTGGAACACGACCAGCGCCTGATCCGGGTCCTTCTTGCACCCCGCCGACGCCACTCCCAAGAGCAGCAGAGCCGCGGCCAGTCGGAAATTTAAGCAACCGTTAAACATAGACGTCCCCTTCACCTTTCGATCGATCACGGACATTCCACCTGCATCGTCGCCGTGGAAACGCAGGCGGGCATGGTCCCGTTATGGGGCCGTGCAATGAGGTAGGCACCGACCGCGCCGCCAGCGACCAGGACTGCCAGGCCCGTCCAGAACCACCAGCGGCCCGTGATCGATCCTTCCGATCCTTCCGAGCTCGGTTCCGGCTGGCTGGCTTCCTGCGTCAGCGTCGCGCCGGGGGCGCTGGTCTGCGGAGGCGGCGGTGGCTCCGTGATGGCGGGCGGGGGCGGCGGCGGCGGCGTATCGGTCGCGCCGGGTCCGGCGTGCACCGGTTCGGCAGCCGGCGGCGTCGTGGCCGCCCGCTGCTTTTGCAGATCCTCCATCTCTTTGATGAAGCCGTCGACTTCCTCGCGTTCGGCGCGCTTGACGTGCGCGCGCCGCAGGTACTCGCGGAAGGCGTTGATGGCCTTTTCCGGCTGCTCGAGCTTCTGGTAGCAGCGCCCGACATTGCGCAGGTAGATCGCGTCCCCCTTCTCCGCGAAGAGCGTCGCGTAGACGTCCAGCGCCGCCTGGTAGTCGCCCTTGGCGAACAGCGTCCGTCCCTGCACCTCGCGACGGTCCTCGGGCGCGCGCGCCCCCACTGACCGAAGCGGCAGCGCCGCGATCAGCACCGCGATCACCACCCGAGCTCTACCTGTCATAGTTTCCTTCTGTCCTCTTCAGAATCGTCTGGCGCGCCGACGACCGCGGGCCCATGCCGATCCAACGTCAAAGTGACGTCCGTATTTCGACTCAAATCGATCGTCACCTGTTTTGGACGATAGCCGCGCTTCTTCAGTATCACGACGCGCTCGCCTTGCGAGCGTGGCAGAGCCCCTTCGAACGGCGTGACACCGGTGACGCGGCCGGTCGCCCGATCGACGATGGCCGCGCCGGTCGGGACGCTCGCCAGCCGCACCGTCACCGTCGGCCCGGCATCGGCGCCTTTGCCGCGCACGGGGTCGTCGATCATGCCGCCCGACGTCGCGCCGGTCTCGGCAGGGCGTACTGTTTCCGGCGCCGGCACCGACCCTGACGGCCGCGCGCGCGGCCGCTCGTCTGCGGCCGCCCGGCGCCACTCTTCGATCTCGGCAGTGGGCGTCTGGCGCGGAATTTCGGGCCGGCGGGGCGAAGGCGTCCGGCCTCCGGTTCCGAACGCGAGCACCAGGCCGACCGCCACCGCGACCCCCGCCGCCAGGCCGATGATGATCCCGGCCGCGCGCCCGACGCGGCTTGCCGGACGCGAACCGCCGACCTCGGCCGCCGCGCCCGCCAGCGTGCTGAACGTGCCGGGCGCACGTGGTCCCAGGTCGGTGGGGACGCGCCGCGTCTCGCCGCTTTTGACCCAGGGGCGCGGGGTTGGGCTCCCGGCCATTGCCAGCGGGTCGTCGTCCGGCATGGGCACGGTCGCGATGCGCGCCCCCGATCCCGTCGACGCGAGGGCCGGCGTCAGGCTGGCCGGCGGAATGGCGGCGGTCAAATCGTTCGAGGTCGCTCCCGGCTGGCCGAAGCGAAGCGCCTGGAGCGCGACGGTGACCGCGTCCATCGTTTGGGGGCGCGCGGCTGGATTTTTCTCGAGCAGCCGCAGCACGAAGGTGTCCAGCGCCTCCGGCAGCGACGCAACCTGCGACCGCATCGACGCCGGCACCTGGTTGAGGTGGGCCGAGATGATCTCGCCGAACCCCTCCAGCGGGAATGGCGGCAACCCTGTCAATGCGTGGTACGCGATGCACCCAAGCGAGTAGATGTCCGTCCGGTGGTCGACCTGGCCGGCGCCGCGACACTGCTCAGGCGACATGTAAAGCGGCGTCCCCAGAAGCGACCCGGTGCGCGTCCGCGCCGATCCGCCCGCCATGTTGGAGGCGGCCGTCAGCTTTGCGATCCCGAAGTCCAGCACCTTGACCGTCACCCGCTCGCGGCCGGCCAAGTCCTCACCGTCGCCGGCGACCGAAAGGAAGATGTTGTCCGGCTTGAGATCGCGGTGAACGATCCCGTGCTTGTGCGCGTGGGCGACGCTCTGGGCGACGTTCAGCAGCACCACCATGCACTCGCTCGGCGACAACGTCTTGCGCCACTCGATGGCGGTCGCCAGGCTGGCACCGCGCAGGTACTCCATGGCCAGATAGGCGCTGCCATTGCCGAGGATGCCCGAGTCGAAGATCTCGACGAACCCGCGATGACGAAGCTGGGCGGTCGCGCGCGCCTCGTTCAGGAAACGCCCGACCAGCTCGCGATTGTTGGAGAACTCCGGCAGCAGCACCTTGATGGCGGCGGAACGCTGCAGCACGGTGTGGTGGGCCAGGTATACGGCGCCCATTCCGCCTTGCCCGATCCGCCTGACCAGGCGGTAGTTCGCGACGGTTTGGCCGATCAGCGGATCCCCGGCATTTTCGGGGCCGGGCGGTCGCATATCAAGGGCCATTCCGGCGCGCGAGCCTAGCACGCCAGGCCGCGGGCGTGCGCTGCCGCGCAGCGATTGAGGGCCAGACGGGCACGAACCGCACCCGGGTCAGGGCCGGTCGGCTGCTGACCGGCCCGGCGTCATTGCGTCATCAGCGCGTTACGCATCACGGTCACCCGATTGTCCGTGCAGAACGTGCAGCTCGGGCCATAGAACCGCTTGCGGTTTTCCGTGTCGCCCATCAGCTGAACCTGGAACCACGCCACCAGTCCGGAGATTGTCGGCCCAGCGATCCCCTGGCTTGCCCAGGTGAGATGGTTGACTGCCAAGTTGTCGATGAGCATGCCCGGGACGTTCGTCAGGGTCCCGTAGCTGGTGACCACAGTCGAGCACGGGACAGTGGGGTCCTTCTCCCCACAGAAGAACAGCGTGGGCTGATGAATGCCCGCGTTCGCCGACGAACCAGAAACCGTGGAAATCGCCGAAATGCGCGGGTCAGACGCGATCTTGCAAGTGGCGAAGCCGCCCTCCGAATGGCCAGCCGCGCCGATGTGTGCCGTGTCGAGGTGGTGATAGTAGGGACTGGCCGCATCGTCCGCTTGCTTGATGATCCAATCCAAGCCGACCATCGACGGCAGAGGGTCCCCCGCGCCGGTCGTCGAGCTCATGGAGACGACCACCACGAACCCGTGCGAAGCGAACTGCTGCATCATCGTCGCGTAATGGCCGCACTTGTTGAGGACGCATTCGGGGGCGGACGGCTCTGGCTGATCGCCGTGACCATTCGACCAAATGATGACCGGGAAGCAGTAGCCGCCGGCGGCGAGATCCTTCGGCCGATAGACATTGAATCGCGATTGCATATTCATGTGAATCGGATCGGGGACCGCGCCCGCCAACGGGCCGACGTCCTTGTCGGTCATGGTGGCAAAGGGGCCCATCATCGTCGGATCGGCGGCCGGGATCGTCTTACCGACGCAGCTGCTGGCGACCACGCCGCCGCCGATTCCGCCGGTCTGGCCGGCCGGCCCGCCACCGGCGCTTCCTCCTGCCGCGCCACCCGCGCTTTGGTCGCTGCCCCCCTGGCCCCCCGTGCTGCCGCCGGTGCCCGCCGCGCCACCGCCGGCACCGGTGCTGCCGCCGAGGCTGCCGTTCCCACCGGTTCCGATCGTTCCGCCCGTGTTGGGGCTGCCTCCCGCGCTGCCCTTTGTGCCCGCCACCCCGCTCCCGCCGGTCTGGTTCGAGCCGCCCTGATCCGGATGTCCCCCGGTCCCCCCCGTGGCGGTGGTGCCTTGGCCGCCGCCCCCGCAAGCGGCCATCAGCACCAAAGCGCAGCCGATCGGCATCAGGTGGTGGGCCAGCGTTCGCGTTCCCAGACTCATCGATTTCTCCTCAAATGATCAAATTGTCCGCCTATTTGAGATAGGCAGCCAGCGGGATCTTCTGGTCGCGCAGCGCCTTGGCGACCACGGCGGCGACCTGCGCTGCGCCCGCCGCCTCGAAGTGCGTGTGATCGGCGCAGAAGAACTTGCCCAGCGCGGAGCTGGTCGAGCTGTAGCTGCCATCATTGGGACAAAAATGGAGCTGGGTGTATAGGTCCGCCGTCAGCTGGGTCAGATCGATCACCGGAACGTTGCTGGTGGTGCCGGCCGCGCGGGTCTCCGGGCCGAACGATCGGTCCAACGTGGCCGTGCTCCCGCTGCAGATGATGGCATCCGTCGAGGTCAGAAAAATCGGGTGCGCCCCACGTTGCTTGGCCGCTTCGGCCATCATTTCCAGATCGCTCTGAAAGAGGGCGTTGCCGACGTGCTTGGGGCAGGAGGAATCCGTGTCGTTGATGCCGAACTCGACGAACAGGTAGTCGCCGGCCTTCATCCCGTCCAGCATCGTCTGCCAGTGCGTGCCGAAGGTCTTGGGGCTGACCACACATTCGCCGCTGGACAACGTGTTGGTGACGTTCGACTCGTACAACCAGCTCTGGATGCTCCGCCCGCCGACCGCCAAGTTCTTCACGGTGGCGTTGCTGTTGAAGAGCGGCTGAAACTGACTGCCCCAGCCGCAGGGACAACTGGTCGTGCAGGGTTGCATCGTCGAATCGCCCGACAACCAGACGGTAATTTTGGCCGTCGGCGGAGGTCCCCCGTCGGATGTTTCGCCACCGGTGCCGGTGGCCGTTCCGGCGTCCGGTCGGCCTCCACCGACCCCCGGCGCTCCCCCGGATGCCGGCGCGCCACCGGCGCCACCGGAGCCGGCAACGCCCGAATCGATCACACCGCCCACGCCTGGCTGGCCGCCCGTGGCTGGCTGTCCACCCGATGCTCCGCCGGCGCTCGTGTGGCCGCCGGTGGAGACGGTCCCGCCCGTGCTCGAGAGGCTGCCCCCGGTGCCTGGACCGCCGCCGCTGCCGCCCTGTCCGTCAGCCGGCGCGTCGGTGCCGCATCCCACACCCAGCGCCACGCCGCAGAAGGCGGAGAGCATCGCGAATCGGAAAGCTGGGTTCGAAATCATCATCACCTGCGCCATCTTGTCCAGGAAGGGGCGGGCACCCATCTGACGGTGATTGCGCGTGTTGCCGCGCCAGGCCGGTCCGCCGCCATCACAGCTTCAACATTTCGTTGCCGCATAGCAGGAACGCGCCGGTCGCATAGTCGTTCGTGTTGTCGGCGGTGGAGGGGCCCGGGCTGGAACCGACGCCCTGGACCCAGCCGAGCCGACCCGCGGTGTTGACCACGGTGGTCAGCGCCGTCCAGGCCCGCTTCGCCGGCTCGAGAAACGTGGCCCGGTCGAGGACGCCATTGTTGATGCCCCAGGACAGGCCGAAACAGTAAAAGGCGGTGCCGCTCGACTCGACCGTCGGATACGCGTTCGGGTTGAGCAAATCAGAGCGCCAGAAGCCGTCGGGCTGTTGCAGTGTCCGGAGCTTGTCGGCCATGTCGCGCAGCAGCGCCTCGTAATCAGAACGGCGGGGATCGTCGGCGGGCACGAATTCCAGGATTCGCGCCAGTCCGGCGAACACCCACCCGTTGCCGCGCGACCAGAACGTATTCGACGCCAAGAAGGTGTCGTCGCGATAGAAGAGGTGCTGCGCGGGGCTGTAGAGATAAGCTTTCGTGTCCCAGTAGAGCCTGTGCATCAGCGCGAGGTACTCGGGCTTGTTGAGCGCCTTCGCCGTCCGCGCCAAGGCAGCCGGCGCCATGAAGAGTGCATCACACCACCACCACTCGGTGCGGCCGGACACCGGCTTCGCGATCATGCGATCGAACGCCGCCGTCGCGGGCGCCAGCATGGCCGGCATCGGGCTTTGCAGGTAGAGCTCCGCGTACGTCTGGACGCAGGTCTGGTTGTCGGCGAAACGCGAATTGTCAGAAGGCGAGAGCGGTCTTCCGTTGGTGTCCGTTCCAAACGCCCAGTTGTTCCGCTGCCCCCAGGCTTGTGCCGCGTTCAGATACTTGGCGTCGCCGCTCGCGCCGTAAAACGCCATCAGCCCCGTGTAGAAGACCGCGCGCGCCCAGTTTCTGTCGGTGGGCGTCGATGCGAAACGGGCCAACTCGTAATCGGCCACGCGGCGCATGATCGACAACGTCGCGTCGTGGTCCACGACCGGCGCGCCCCCGGCGCCAGCTCTGCCGCCCGTGGTGCCAGCGCCGCCGCCGCCGGCGCCTCCGCCCGCGCCTCCCGAGCCGCCGCTGGCTGCGCCGCCGGTACCCGTCCGGCCGGCCGGCCCCCCGCCGGATGCCCCCGCCATCGAGCCGCCGCTGCCGCTGACCGTGCCGCCCGAGCCAGTCGCCGCCATGGTGCCCGCGCTTCCGCCCGGGAGCGCGCTGCCGGCGGTGCCGCCCTCATGTCCACCGCTGGACGTTTGCGCGCCCCCCTTGCCGCCTGTCGACTGCGGTCCCGAATTCCCTCCACCACAGCCGAGGCCCAAGGCAAGGGCGACCACCGCGGCGAACCGTATGATCCTGGGGCGCGTCGAAGGCGTTGCCACCATCACAGCCTCAACGACGCCAGAACAGCGCCACCATCTGCTGCTGGTAACTGGTGTATGCGCGGTACACACCCCGCAGCCAGATCAAGGCCTTCTGGTGCCCGTCGATGCTGGGGGGCAGCAGCGGGCGCAGGTTGTCCTGGGTGGAATCGTGCGTGATGGGGGTGAACGCCCAGGTCGCGCCTTGGTCGGGTGTGACGGCGCGGAAGACTTCCCAGTGCCGCTTGCCGTCGCCCGCGCTCATGAGCGGGGCGCCCGTCGTTGGATTCGCGTTCGTCGAAAGATAGACCACCGAGGTGTCGTCCGGATCGATCGTTGCCAGTCCGCTGTAGTCGTCTTCGCCCGAATAGAGTTTGCCTCCCGCGTAGGCGAGCGCGTAGTCGCGCCAGGCGGTTCCGTCCCATCGCGCGTATCGGTACCGGATGTCCGCGCCCCCTTGCCCCTGCGGCAGACCCGCCGAGTCCATCTGCACCGAGTACGTGACGACTGGACGACCGGACGGGCCGAGCACGATGTCCGAGCCCCACGCCACGTGGTTCGCGTCGGCCTTGTAGACGCGCGTCCCTTGCGTGGCGGTGATCCCCTGGGTCAGCGGCGCCAGCAGGGTGCCGTCACTGGCGTAGAGGGACCCGCCCTTGTACATGACGTGATAGACGCTGGTGTCGTAGTCGCGCGGGTGGGCTTCGGTATAAAAGAAGTGAACGGTGTCCGTCCCGTTGGAGGCATACCGAACGTAGGGCCGTTGCAGCGTCGCGCCGGACGTGAAGTTGATCACGACGTTGCCTCGTTTCCACGTCTGTCCCTGGTCGTCCGAGGTCGCGTACGAAGGCTTGAAACTTCCGTCGATGCCCCGAAAGAAGTCGTAGACGCGGTTCGATTCGGCCGGCAAACGGAACAGATTCGCGTAGGTGAGGCTCGAACTGGCGCTGGGGGTGAACGTGGTCTCGGAACCCCAGGTCAGCCCGTCGGCGCCGTCCGAGATCCGGTAGTAGAAGTGATTCTCCTCATCGTGCTTCTGGTAGATGGCCAGAATTCGCCCGTCCGTGCGGATCATGAATGCCGGCGCGTCGTGATCGTCCAGCTCGAGCTTTGAATGCAGGTCTACGGTGGTCGCCTTGCTGGTCGAAAAGTCGTAGATGACCGCCCGGGGATTACCGCGAATGCTGGCGTCCGCCGAGCCGGACGACACGGAGGCGACCAGCATGCGTGTGCCGTAGAACAAGGCGCGCGGTTGCTGGAACCAGCAGTACCCTGCGTCTTCGGAAAGCACGACCGGCGTGCCGCTCGGGCCGGCGTTTCCGCCCGGCGCGCCGGCAATCCCCGCGCCGCCCCCGACGCCGGCCGTGCCGGACAGCCCGTTCCCCGCGGAGCCGCCCGTGGCCTGCCCGCCGCCCGCGCCGCCGCGGCCCCCGGAGCCGCCGGAGCCCGGCGCCGTGCCGCCCGTCGCCTGGCCCCCCGTTCCGCCGCCACTCACACCGCCGGAGGGGCCTGCTCCACCGCTTGCGGCGCCGCTTGCTCCTCCGCCCCCGACGACGCCCCCCCTCCCGATGACGCCCCCCCTCCCGGCGGCGTCCCCCTGGCCCGCCGACCCGGTGTCTGGGCGGCCCCCGCTCGTGCCGCAGCCGCTCGCGCAGAACGCGACGCACAGCAGGCACCGCAGGGCACGCCAGGGCACCGTGAGGGCCGATGGAGCCCGAGGGGCCGCTATTGATCGGCGAGCAGGAAGTCGTCGATGGTCATCTGCGCGCTGCCGGCCGATATGCTCACGGTGCATTTGCCCCCGCTGACGTTGATGGGCCCCGATTTTACGTTCGCAAAATCGCTGCTGGCCGGTATCGGGGTGGTCGAGTCAGCGCCACCGCAGCCCTTGGCCATGAGCTGCCCGCCGCCGCCCGTCGCCTTGGCCCATACGGACAAGGTGTACGTTCCGTCCGGCATCGCGGTGGCCTGTTGTTGTAGGGTCCCGCTGGCGTTCAGCACCCATGACCACCGTCCGGTGTGAAAGGTCGACAAGACGTTGTGTCCGCCGGCCGCCTTCCAACCGACCGGCATCGTCACGTCGACGCGGTCGGCTTCGAACGAAGGGTTGAGAACCCAGTTGTTCCCGTGAGCGACGGCCCAGGTCCCGGCCTTGGCGTCAATCGACCACTTGCTGAACGAATGGAAATGTGCGGTTTTTCCCTCGAACGAAATCGGCATCCACTGGTTGAATCCAATTCCGTTGGTGGCGTTGTTGGCCCAACGGTCCCCCGCGAAAATGACGAAAGTGGCCGCGGTCCCCTGGACGGTGATGAAGAAGCCGGTTTGCGTGACGTGGCTGTAATCGTACTGCGTGCCATCCAGAACGAACTCCGCGGACCAGGGGCCGTGGACGCTGGAAGCCGACACGCAGTAGGTCTGTGAGGCGTTCCAGCCATGGAGATCGGACGAGCAGAAGTAATAGGTCCCCATGTACTTGAACATGCAATTCCCTTCCTTGCCGCCCCCAGAATACACGGGGATGGCCTGTTCGGCGGCGAGGAAGTCGGACGGGCGCAGCGGCGATAGATAGCGGTTCGAGCGCCCGTTGCTGCTGGAGGACACCAGATACGCTGCTCCGTCGTCGTCCTGAAACAGGGTTTGATCGCCCGTCTTGCCGGTAGCGATTCCGGGAAGGTTCGTCTGGACGTTGTCGTAGACGAACGGTCCAGCCGGCGAGTCGCTGGTCGCGAAGTAGAGTCCGCCGCCCCCTTGCGCGCCGAGGACGTATTTCTTGGTGGTCGCGTTATAGACGACGCCCAAACGGCCGAACCACCCGGCCATGTTCGCGGGCTTGGACACGGTCTCGGGTTTCCAGTTGACGAGGTCGGTGGACGAGTAGGCGGTGATCGCCGACGAACTGGCCATCGAGTCACCGGCGTAGCTCGCGTCGTTGCCGTATCTGACGCCGTACCAGTAGTACGTGTCGCCAACCCGCAACACGCCGCCGCCCTGCGAATAGATGTTTTGACCGGTGGTGTCCTTCCAGAACGTGTCGTTGACGATGGTTGTTCCACCGTTGCTGACGGGAGGCTCACCGCCCGCTGCGCCGGCGTTCCCGGGCGTCCCGCCGCTGCCTCCTAGCGCGGCGCCGCCAGCGCCCCCCGTCGCGACCGTCTCGACGCCACCGGTGGCTGTCGGGGTGTTGCCGCCGGTTGCCTCGATCGTGTGGCCGCCCTCGCCGGTGCCTCCCGTCGCGGTGCTGGTGCCACCGGTCCCCCCCTTGCCACTGGCTGGAACCGCGTTGCCGCCGCCAGCGCAGCCGCCCGCCAGCAGCGCGATCGCCATCAGGCTGACGGGCCCACTCCAGCGCCGTTGGATGGGGTTCTGAAGCTCGCTGCGCTCAAAGCCGCCGCGCAAAGATGCCATGTGGGTCTCCCGTCTGGTCACGTTCGGGTGCGATTTCCCCACCACCGATCCGTGTCCCCCGGGCACCCGGCAGAAGCTGACCGCCCAGCTACCTGCCTCGTTTTACAGGGAGCCCCCGCCCAGATTTGGCGCACAAACGCCCCAGATTCGCATCCTATGGCCGGCCGAGACCGGCCGCCCATTCGCGAAAACCGTCAAAAATACGCCCCGACCGTCGGGGCACAGTGCTCACCAGACGACGGTCATGCCGACGTTGACGAAATTGATGACTTGGCGCGGCGTGGTAACGCCCATGGCCATCGTCGGGTCGGTTTTGCTGGGAACGCCCCGGTCGTACCAGGTGTGCTGAGCGCGGAAGTACTCCAGCGCGAAGCGCAGCGGACCTGTCGACTGGTACAACCCGATGGTCTCGCCCAAGTTCTGTTTGATGAGGGCCGGGTTGCTGGGGGCGCCGGAGGCCGTGATGGCCGGACCGTCGTCCTTGTTCTTGTCGAGCTGCCAGACGCCGACGCCGCCTGCGATCTTCAGCCTCAAAGCGTTAATCAAAATGGCACCCAGACCGAAGGCACCACGCGAGTCGCGCAACACGCCCGCGCTGTCGCCCGCCAAGACGCTCTCATCGATGTAGGTGATCGGGCTGAACCCGGCGCCCTGGTAGACGGCGCCGCCCAACATGATCGGCCCCAGAGCCAGCATCCCACCCGCTTGAACCCCCCAGGCGTTGACGTGTAGGTCCTTTGAATACGACGCCCCGGCGGGTGTGGTAGCGGCGATGGTGCCCTCCAGCACTTGCCAGAACCCACTGGCGTACAGACGAAGGACGTCCTTTACGTCGAGCTTCGCTTCCGCTTCGAAGCGCGGCAACGGTGCCCGATCGAGCTGCGCGTTGGAGATGGTCGCCGGATCGTACACGCCAAGCGAGATTTGAAGCCCGGCCAGCGCCGGGGTGGCGTACACCACGCCGGGCTCGAATCCGGGGAAAGGCTCGCCGAACGCAACCATCCCGCATCCGCCCCCCGAAGCGAACCGGACATCGCAGGGATATCCCAGCCCGTATTCGTGCGCGATGCGCGCATCCATCAAGGTCGCCCCGCGCCCGAAGAGCGCCAGATCGCTGCCCGCCAGCAGGCTGCCCCACGGGCCTTCCAGCTTGCCGTAAAGCTCCCGCGGGTCCACCGAGCCGGGAATGTTCTTGCTCCGCGTGCCGGTGATGTTCATCCAAAGCGCGACCCGGGTCGTCACCTTCAGCGTCGGGGTCAGCTGCGTTTGGCCGGTGAAGCCCAGGATGCTCATCAGGAACCCGTTGCGAATGCGCGCCGAGTGGATGTCCCCGCGAGAGGTGGCGTAGTCGGCCGTCCCCGCGCCAGCGTTATCCGGTTGGTCCGCCGGCACGCTGGTCCCTTCGGCCATGCTGAGGTAGGTGTTCACCCGGCCGTCGGTGCGGAACTGCCAGCCGCCGAAGTCGACCAGCGGGATGTCGGCCAAGGCCGGGCGAGCGCACATCAGAAACGCGGCGATGGCACAAGCAACGGAGGCAATCAGGAAACGAGCGGACCCGGTTTTTGGAGGCATATAGTCGTCGTCGGTGAGGGAGTCGTGTCAGTGAGGGATCGTCACCCAGATATTTCTGAATTTGACGAGGTCCAGGTGGTCTTGAAGTCCGAGAGGTTGCGGCCCGGCCGCGTCGGCAATGCCCGCTTGCGTGAACCCGTTGGGCGGATTCAAGCTCACGTTGCGCTGGACGATCTTGCCGTTCAGCGCGACCTGAACGAAAACCGCGTCTTTGATCTTCTTGGGCGGTGAGCTCGTGTCCCAGACCGACGACTTGAATTCGATCTCGTAGGTGTTCCAGACGAGATACTGGTTGCAGGCGACGACCAGCGGCGCTTGGACCTTGTAAACGGCCCCGCACCCGTCGATGAGCGGCGGTGAGTTGTGCGTATCCAGGATCTGCATCTCGTAGGCGCTCTTCAGATAGACGCCGCTGTTCCCCTGCTTCTGAACGTCCGTCGTGGTGGACGGAAACGAGGGCGTCAGGTACTCGACGTGGACGCAGACGTCGTCGAACTTCATGTTGCTCTGGATCTGCGTGGCCTGACCGGTGCCGGAGGGGACGACCTGCATCGTCTTTTCGGACGAATTGAGCATCCACCCCACCGGGGTGCCGGGCATGTTCAGCTTGTGCCACCCGCTGAGGGTGGTCCCGTCGAACAACACGACCTTGTCGGCCGCCGGCGGGTTGAACGACCAGGTGTCGTTCGTCGTGTCGTGAACCCAGTTGCACCCCGAACCCGCACCGGGGTTGCCGCCGGAGCCGCCCGTGCCGGTGACGACGGTCCCACCGGTGCCGGTCGTACCGCCGGTGCTCGTGCCGCCGGCACCCGTCGTTCCGCCGGAGCCGGTTGCGCCGGAGCCCGCCATGCCCGTGCTGCCGCCGGTGCTGCCGGAGTTACCGCCCGTGGTCGAGCCGGTCGTCCCGCCGGTTGCCGTGTTCACTGTCCCGCCAGATCCGACGGAGCCACCGGAGGCCGACGAGCTTCCCCCTGCCCGTCGGTTGGCGGATTCTGGGTGGCGGGCGTGCAGCCGCCCGTCACGACCGCGATGCCGCCAAACGCGGCCAACATCCACGGTCTAAACCGGTTCATGTGCGACACAAGGGTACGGCGGGGGACATTCATTGAAGCACCTGGATTCTAAGGTTGCGGTAATACACTTCGGCCTGCTCGGCCTGCCATGCGATGTATCCCGCCGTGATCGGCTTGCCCGTCTTGTCCATGACCGACAGGACTCGATTCACGACGTGCCCATTGACGAAGTAGGTGGCCGCGCCGCCCTCGACCTGCAGTTGGCAGCTGTTCCAGTCCGACCCTTGCCCGCTCGACGCGCCGCTGCCCACGCCCGGCGTCTCGAAGTTGCCGGCGCGCATGTGTTGAATGAGCCCGCTCGAGCCGTCCACCGTCATCTGCACGCCGCCCGCCGCCGTGTCAGCGAACTGGGTCAGGTCGTTCGGCACACCGAGGGATTTGCACTGCGCGTACAAAGCGAAAATGTCGCCGGTCGATCCCCACTTGTTCTGGAACTCGATCGAAGAAGGCCAGACC
Source organism: uncultured Pseudomonadota bacterium (assembly GCA_963737345.1). Taxonomy (GTDB): domain Bacteria; phylum Myxococcota_A; class Polyangia; order Fen-1088; family Fen-1088; genus JADGRB01. The sequence goes on from CAVTSM010000012.1 coordinate 16,329, forward strand.
TGCGTCCTGTCCCCGTGAATGTGCCAGAGCACGCCGGCGTCGCGCGGATACTTGGTGAGATCCGTGTACGGCGCGAACTTCTTCACGCCCCACTTGTAGTCCCACCACAGGTTGTACTTGCCGTACGACATCGTCGTTTGCAGGAGATAGTGCACCTGCGTCGACTGGTCGGCGGCGTCGCCGTATACGTGGATGATGCCGTTTTCGGGCTTGAAGATTGCTTGAGCTTCCGTCGCCGAAAGCAACGTGCCGGGTGCATTGTTCGCCGCCGACGTCGCCTTGTAGACGTTGAATCCCGTCAAATCAGTGCCGTTGAACAGGTCCTGGATCGGTGGGCCGCCGGCGCCACCGCCGGTGCCCGTTCCCGACCCGCCGGCCCGACCCCCGGCCCCCGTCGTGGCGATCGTTCCGGCGGCACCGCCCGCCTGATCGACGCCACCGGCTGCCCCGCCCGTCGCGCCGCCGGTGCCCCGTCCGCCCGATCCGCCTGCGGTGACCCCGCCCGACCCGAGCGAGCCGCCCGAGCCAGCCGCCGCCCCGCCTCCCGCGCCGGACGGGTCCGTGACCACTGAGCCGGCGGTACCGCCCTTGGACCCGCCGGACCCGCCGGATGGGCCGCCGCCCGTCGCTCCGCTGGAACAGGCGGCGACGCCGCACGCCACGGCCGCCACAAAAGCGATGAGGAGCTTCGCGTGCTCCCGTCCCGCACTCGTTCCGAAAGCACCAGCCTGCACGGCTGCGACCATCCCATCTGTCCATCGAGCGAGCAAGAGTCAAAACGCATCCACGCGAGGGTTGTTAGGCTCTGGCGCTGGCGCCGGCCGTCACGGCCCATGAGCTCATATTGCGCGCAAACGCGGTTAGTCCGCGCGGACAGGAGGACAGGTTTGCTACGCTCACCGCCCCATGACTGCCCGCCCATTCGAGCCGAAGTTCATGAAGATGAGCGTCCTGACTGCCGCCCTGCAGGAGCTCACGCCGCGGAGCGTCCGCGACGAGGATCCCGACCGCGCGATCGAGGATTGGCTGGTGTTTTCGCGCGAGCTCGACTGCCCGAACATTCAGATCTCGGCGGCGTTGCACCCGAGCGAAGCCGACGTTCCACCCGAAGCCATGCTGGATCCGGTCGCGAACACGCTGGATCTACGCAAGCCGTTCGACGCGGCTCGGGCCAAGCGCGTCCAGGCGGCCATGAAGTCGACGGGCGTCGGGGCGACCGACATCGCGTTCTTCGACAACCTGCTGCACGAGGACAACGCGCTGCGCGCCAAAAAGCACCAGTTCACCGTCCGCGTCATGGATGCCGCCGCGCTGCTGGGACTGAAGGCAATCTGCGGCTTCGTCGGTCGCAATCAGACGATGTCGATGGACCAGAATCTGGCTTTCTTCGAGGAGGTGTTCGTTCCTCTGCTGCGTGAGGCCAAGGCGCGCGGCATCGAATATCGCGTCGAGCAATGCCCGATGCCCGGCTGGACGGTCGGCGACAACTTCCACAACAACATCGCGTATACGCCAGGCACGTGGATCGCCTTGCACCGCATTTGCGAGAAGCACGGCGTCGGGGATCAGTTCCGGATCCACTACGATCCGTCGCACGCCATCTTGATGGGTCAGGATACCCGTTCGATTTTTCAGTATCTAAAAGAGTCCGGGTATGACTTCCTCATCAGCGGGTTCCACGTGAAGGGGCAGGTGATCGATCCAAAGGGTGTCGCGACCTGGGGCTACGGCGGACAGACGGTTCAGCGCGGCGATTGGATAGGGAGCAAACCCTCGCCGAATCCGGCCGATCAGGCCAATGCCTGGAAGAAGCAGACGGTGCTGTGTGAGCACGAGCTTCCGGGAACGGCCAAGCACGATCCCCTCGGGTACTTGCAGAACCGCACCGTCGATTGGCTGGACCACCAACTCGCGGCGCGCGAGCTTCTCAAGCTGGACATCGCGAACACCGCGCTGGTGATCGAGCACGAATATCCGCGCGCCCGAATTCAGGACAAAGCTCGGTTGAAGCCGATCCTGAAGGGGTCGATCGCGTTTGCGCAGAGGATCGACGAGGCGGCCGCCTGCATGTACGCGCTTCATCACGAGGTGCTGCCGGCGCAGGACATTCCCGTGCAAGGGCGCGGCCGCGTCCCCTACTGGACGTAGCGGCCGCTCGATCGCTATTTGCGCCATTTTGCACGCCTGACGGAGACCGAACATGGCAAAGCCCAGACTCAACGTTGCGATGATCGGCTACGACTTCATGGGCCGGGCCCACTCGAACGCCTGGCGCCAGATCGGGCACTTCTTCGCAGACGCGCCGTTTCAGCCGGTTCTGAAGGTCGTGGTCGGGCGAACCAAGGACAAAGTGCAGGAGGCGGCCGCCCGCCTGGGGTTCGAAGAGTCGGCGACGTCTTGGCAGGAGGTCGTCGCGCGCAAGGACATCGACGTCGTCGACATCTGCACGCCGGGGGACTCGCACGCGCCGATTGCGGTCGCGGCGGCCGAGGCGGGCAAGCCCATCCTTTGCGAAAAGCCGCTGGCCAACACGGTCGCGGACGCGCAGCGGATGGCCGAAGCGGTCCGGCGGGCCGGCGTGGTCAGCATGGTGTGCCACAACTACCGGCGCGTCCCGGCGGTGGCGTTGGCGAAGCGAATCATCGAAGAGGGCCAGTTGGGCGACGTCTGCCATTACCGCGGCCTCTACCTTCAGGACTGGATCGTCGATCCGAAGTTCCCCCTGGTCTGGCGCCTGCAGAAAGCCCATGCCGGGTCGGGAGCGTTGGGCGACATCTTGTCCCATACGATGGACCTGTCGCGGCACCTGGTCGGCGAGCCGGCGGAGGTCTCCGGGTTGCTGAAGACGTTCATCACCGAGAGGCCGTTGCCCGAAGATCCGACCCGCCGCGGCAAAGTGGACGTCGATGATTCGGCGCAGGCGCTGGTGAAGTTCGCCAACGGCGCGACCGGCTACTACGAGGGCTCGCGGTTCTCACCAGGCCGAAAGAACTACAATCGCTTCGAGATCAACGGAACGAAGGGGAGCCTGGTCTGGGACCTCGAGCGGCTGAACGAGTTGGAGCTGTACATCGAGTCTGGCCCGCTGAGTGGCTTCCGCTCGGTGTCCGTGACGGACGGAAAGCACCCCTACATGGCGGCGTGGTGGCCGCCCGGCCACATCATCGGCTACGAGCACTCGTTTACGCACACGGTTTATGATTTCATGCGCGCCATCGCAGATGGAACGTCGCCCCGTCCGGACTTTCAGGACGGGCTCAAGAACCAGCAGGTGCTGGACGCCATCGAGCGATCGGCGACCACGAAACAGTGGGTCAGCGTCTCACCGACCGTCTGAGGAGGCCAGGCCATGACAAAACAGAGACTGTTCATCGCGAGCTGTATCTCGCTCCTGACGACCTCGATGGTGTTCGCCATCCGGGGCGACATCGAAGCCAGCTTGAGCGCAGCGTTCCACCTCAGCAAGGAGCAGATGGGGCTCATCTGGGGGCCCGCCTTCTGGGGCTTCACGGTGGCGATCTTCATCTCCGGCGCCTTGGTGGACGTGCTCGGCATGCGCGTCCTGCACATCCTGTCGAGCCTGGGCTACATCGCCGGCGTCGTGCTGGTGCTGATCGCGCCCAAGCCCAACGGCCCGGTGGCCTCGATATTCGCCGACGCGGGCACGTCGATGCTGTACGTCGGCTTTTTGGCCATGGGGCTGTCTCAGGGCCTCGTCGAAGGCGTCATCAACCCGCTCATCGCGACGCTTTACAACGAAGAGAAGACCAAGAAGCTGAACATCCTCCACGCGTGGTGGCCTGGCGGCATGGTGATCGGCGGCATCACGGCGCTGGTTCTGTCCGCGCTCGGCGCAAGCTGGCAGCTGAAGTTGGCGACCATCATCGTCCCGGCGGCGATCTATCTGGTCATGGCCGCCACGCAGACGTACCCCAAGACCGAACGTGTGACGTCGAATGTCTCGAGCGGAACGATGTTCAAGCAGGCGGCGCATCCGTTCTTCTTGCTGTTGTTCGTGTGCATGTGGATGACGGCGGCCACCGAGCTTGGTCCCGACCAGTGGTTCCCGTCCGTCATGAAGCAGGTGGCGGGCATCGAGGGGATCTGGTTCCTCATGCTCACGGCGGGGATCATGTTCGTGCTGCGCTTCTTCGTGAGCAACTGGGTGCACCGGTTCTCACCGTTCGCGGTCATGACCGCCTGCTCGGTGATCAGCGCCATCGGCCTGTACTGGCTGGGTAGCCTGCAGCCCGGCACGTCCATCCCGATCGCCTTTCTGGCCGCGACCGTGTTTGGCTTCGGAAAGGTGTACTACTGGCCCACGATGCTCGGCGTCACGGCCGAGCGGTTCCCGAAAGGCGGCGCCTTGCTGATGTCGCTGATGGGTGGTGCCGGGTTCCTGTCGATCTCTTTCGTGCTGCCCGTCATGGGCGCGCAGTTCGACAAGCTGGGTCCCGGCGCGGCGCTCCGCAGCGTGGCCGTGCTCCCCGTCATCTTGACCGTGGTCTTCGGGGCCATGTACGTCGTGTTCCGCTCGAAGGGCGGTTACCGCGCGCTCAAGATCGTGCCGGACCAGGACGCCGCGCTTTTACCAGCCACGGCGCCGAAGTAGAGTCCCGGAACTCGAAGTCGGGTGGTATCGATTCCCCTATCCGGAGAACCCATGTCGAAACGCGGATTGCTATGGCTCTCGATGATGCTTTTGGGCGGCTGCGCGAACAGCGGCGCGACTGGTACGGGCACGGGCGGCGCCCCGGGGACCGGAGGCACGGTCTCGGCCAAGGGCGGGACGACCGGAACCGGCGGCTCAGTCACGGGAACCGGCGGCTCAGTCACGGGAACCGGCGGCTCAGTCACGGGAACCGGCGGCGGCTCCGGGGGCGCGACTCCCGTCACAGGCGGTAGCAGTGGAACCACGTCAGGAGCGGGGGGCGGCGGGACTGGCGGAGCTGGCATGGCCGGCGGTTCGGGCGGGGCGACGGGGGGGGCGGGTGTGGCGGGCGGTGCCGGCAGCGGTCACGCCGGGGGAACCGGCACGGGAGGCGCCGGCGGCGCCATCAGCGGCGGGGGTGGCGTTCCGCACGTGACACCGCAGAACGCGACCACGGTGCCGGCGATGTACGGCAATGCCGTCGCCAGCCCCGGTCAGTTCACCGCCAAGATGTACCCGGTTTACTACTACACGACACAGACCGGAGGTGCCGCCTCGCAGGTCTTCATGACCATCCCCAAGCAAGCCACACCCATCATGAAGCCGTGCAACGTCTATACGCCGCCCGGCTATTCCGCACAGACACAGTACCCGCTCATCGTCATCATGCATGGCATCACGGACAACGAGAACACCTGGAACGAACGATCGAATCCGAACGTCGTTAAGCTCTTCGACAACCTGATCACGATGAAGGTCACGCGACCGTTCATCGCCGTCTTCGCGCAGGGCAACTCGAAACCCGATTACAAGACGGACACCAGCTACAGCAACACCGCGGGCTACTATCTGTTTGGCAACGAGCTGACGAACGATCTGCTCCCGTTCATCGAAGCGAACTACTCCGTGTCGAAGGACCGCGGGTTGCGCGCGATGGCCGGATTTTCCATGGGTGGGATGCAGACCATCGACGTGGGTCTTTGCTCCCATCTCAAGAACTTCGCCTGGTTCGCCGGTCTCGATCCGGCGGGCGGCAATTTCGGCGCCGATGACATCGCGAAATACGTCGCGATGCAGGATCCGGCCAACAATCCTCTTTACTACTTCTACATCAGCGTCGGAAACAGCGACTCGACCGCGGGTGGTAGCGCGGCGGCCTCGGCAAATGGGCTGACCACGAAGGGCCCGTACATCACCGGCGCGAACTTCTCGTTTCAAAACAACATTGGCGGGACAGGCATTCCTACCGGCTATCACGACTACCCAACCGCCGAAGTCGGACTTTACAACTTCCTCCGGATGGCCTTCCCGGGCACCAACTGACGCCGCGCGCCGCTGGTCGGAGTCATCGCCCTGGGGCACAGATCTACCCGGCCGGTTCGTACGATCCGAACTATACTCGCGTTCCCAGTCGCCCTATCCGGCTGGTTCAACGTGGCCTCGCGACACCTCCGCCGTACGCGGGCGGAAAAGGAAAGTGATGCGTCGTATCTCAGCCATTGCAGTCGTGGTCTTAGGTGGAACGATCGCTGCCGCTTGCTCGAGTCCCGAGGTCGCTGACCAGGGCTCCGGAGGAACGAGCGGAGCGGGCAAAGGCGGCAGCGGCGCCTCTGCCACTGGCGGCGGCAGTGCCACTGGCGGCGGCAGTGCCACCGGCGGAGACACAGGCGCGGGTGGATCCGGTGGAACGATCGTTTCCAACGGAACCGGCGGAAGTGCCACAGGTGGCGCCGAGCCGACCGGGGCCGGTGGCACCATCGCTGTCGGGACCGGCGGCGCCGGCGGTCAAAGCGCCGGTACCGGAGGGACCGGGAACGGGACGGGCGGTTCGCCCCAAACCGGCAGTGGCACGGGCGCGCAGGTGTCCATGGACGCGTCGGGGAAGTACACCGTCACCTTCGCCCACCCGGCCTGGACGTTCGGCGGATCGTTGGGGGCCCCGGCATCGGGCATCATGACCATGACCGGGTCGGACGGCGTCGGCCCCTATCATGAGACCACCTTCAGCTACACCAATGCGGGGACTCGAAACGGAAGGATCCGCGCCTACGATCACCTTCCGGCGGTGATTTTCGGCGAAACGAACCCGGCATCCGGCAGCAACATTCGTAATTTCCCGGTGCTCTCAACCGTACCGGCGACTTCGTATCACTGGGCGCATCAAGACGTTCAGTTCGCGCCGTACACGATGTCGGGTCTCACGAGCGACAGCCCCTGGATCTTCTTCGACGGAACCGGCAACGCATTCATGATCTCGGCTGCCTCGCACTTCACGAACGTGCAGGCGTCGCGCAGTGGATCCGCCATCACTGTGGGAATCGATTCGAAGATCAACACGCTGCCCGCCGGCTTCGAGCAGACCAGCGTGCTGGTCGCCGACGTGGGGATCAACCAGGCCCACGACGATTGGGGCGCCACGCTGCGCGGGCTGAGCGGCAAGAAGCCAATTCCCAACGACGCCACGCCGGACCTCGAGAAGTTCGGCTATTGGACCGACAACTACGCAACCTACTACTACAAGACCCAGAGCGGGTCTGATTACCAGACGACCTTGAAGAACGTCGCCAAGTACTACCAGCAACTCGGGACGCCGATCGGCTACATCCAGCTCGACAGCTGGTGGTACCCGAAAGGGTCGGTAAACACCTGGCAAGGGGACGGCACCACTGACCGCGGCGGAGAGTACCTCTACCAGGGCGCCACCTCGCTGTTCCCCAGCGGCCTCGCCGCCTTCCAGCAGTCGCTGGGATTGCCCCTCATCACGCACGCGCGCTGGATTGACAAGTCCAGCCCCTACCGCTCGATGTACAAGATGTCGGCGGACGTCTCCACCGACCCGGCGTTTTGGAGCAAGATCGCCTCTTATCTGAAGAGCAGCGGCGTCATCACGTACGAGCAAGACTGGATGAACAGCAACGCGCTGCCGTCCACCGCGAATCTGACGGACCAAGAGGCGTTCACCGACAGCATGGCCCAGGGGATGGCCAGCGCCGGTCTCAGCATCCAGTACTGCATGGCGCTACCGCGGTTCTATATGCAGGCCTCGAAGTACCAAAACCTGGTCACCGCCCGCGCCAGCGAGGACGGCTTCACACGCGCCCGGTGGCGGAATTTCTTCTACACGGCGCGACTGGCCTGGTCGGTCGGCCTTTGGCCGTGGACGGACGTGTTCATGAGCAGCCAGCGCGACAACCTGCTCATCTCGACGCTGACGGGCGGAATGATGGGTGTCGGCGATGCGATCAACGGCGCGAACAAGGCCAACATCATGCGCGCGATCCGGCCCGACGGCGTTCTCATCAAACCGGACGTGCCGCTCTTGTTGATGGACAAGACCATCATTGCCGAGGCGCAAGGCAAGACCAACCCCAGCATGGCCACCACCTATTCCCAGCACACCGGCGGCCGGACCACGTACCTGTTCGGGTTCACCAGCGGCAGCTCCACGGCGGGCTTCACCCCGGCCGAGCTCGGCTATTCGGGATCGGTCTACGTGTACGACATGAACAAGGATTCGGGACACCTCTTGACGGCCATGCAGGCCAACGCCGACACGTTCAGCGACACCATCTACTATGTCGTGGCTCCGGTCACTCAGTCCGGCATCGCCTTCCTGGGCGAGCAGGGGAAGATCGCGCCGCTTGGCTCGAAGCGGATCAAGGACTGGTCCGACAACGGGACCCTCTCGGTGTCGGTCGTTTTCGCCGCCGGCGAGACGTCCGTCACGCTGAGCGGCTACGCCCCGACGATGCCGACGATCACGGCGGATACCGGCATGGTTGGCGCCGTTCAGTACGACGCCGCCTCGAAGCGGTTCACCGTTCCAGTGTCACCGGCCGGGTCGGCGGCGTCGCTGAAGATGCATCTTTAACAACCCTGCCGAGGCGGCAGGCATGGGCGGACCTCATCGGTGCGCCCATGCCGCCAGCCTCGGCCAGGTTGCGCATCCTGCCTGGCGTCGAGATATGATGCGCCGATGATGCCGTCTCCTACCTCGCTTAGTATCAAGCACTTTTCCCTGATCATGGTCGCATCGCTCGCCTTCTTGGGCGGGGCGCCCGCTGGCTGCGGTTCCTCGACCAGCGAACCGACAGGCACCGGCGGCTCCACGGGACCGGGAGCAGCGGGCGCCAGCGGCGGCAACCGGCCGACCACCGGCAACGCGGGGAGTGGCGGCGGGGCGACCGGGGGGATGGGCGGCCAAGAAACCACGGGCAGCGGCGGCGCCTCCGCCTCCAGCCTGCCCTGGCTGACGGTCAACGGCAACAAGCTGCAGGACCCAGCCGGCAAGACCATCGTCTTGCGCGGTTCGGCGCTGATCGACATCGGCTCGCTGTGGGCGTACGGCGGCATGAGCCCCGCCGGGGTAATGACCCGCATGGATAAGGTCGCGGCCGCCGGCGTGCAGGGTCACGTGGTCCGGCTGCCCGTCTATCCCAAGATCGACTACAACACGGGCGGCGGTGCCACTTGCTCGCCCTGCCCGTACCCGGTCGGCACGGGGCCGTCCGCTGCCTGCACGCCCAAGTCGCCGCTTTCGGCCGCCGACTACGTCGACAAGGTGCTGAAACCGGCCGTCGACTACGCGACCAGCAAGAACTTGTACGTCATCATCGATTACCACCAGATCGACAACGCCACGTCCGGCACCTCCGCGGCCGATGCGAAGACGTTCTGGGCGGACATCGCGCCCAGGTTCGCCGGCGCCAGCAACGTCCTTTACGAGCCCTTCAACGAACCAATCGATACGAACGTGCCGTGGTCGGCGCTGAAGCCGGTCGTGCAGCAGCTGATCGACACCATTCGCACCGGCGCACCCAAGAACATCATCATCGTGCCGTCCAACATCTGGGACCAGCGCCCAGGCGACGCGGCCAGCGACCCGCCCACCGGAACCAACCTGATGTACACCGCCCACGTATACGCGACGAACTGGAGCCCCACCTTTCAGCAGCAGGTGGCGACCGCGACGGCCAAAGCGCCCGTGTTCATCAGCGAATGGGGCTTTGCGAACTCCGATCCGACGGCCTCGACGTTCGGACCCTCCTTTCAGACGACCATCGACGCCGACGGGGCCAGTTGGACGGCCTGGGTCACCGACAACGCCTGGACGCCCAGCATGTTCGCCGATGCCAACCTGACCACGCTGACCAACTTCGGCATGTTGGTGAAGAGCTGGCTGGCCAGCACGGCGAACAGTGACTGGGTTCAATAGCGCCGCCGCGCCGCAAATCGCAAAGGTTTCGAGCGCTCATCCCCCTTCTTCGAACGATGACTCGACCGATGTGGCTTGGCAGGAACCTGAAAATTGACGCATTCGCGCTGGGAACGCTGGCCTGGCTGGCGATCTTGTCGGCGGGGGCTGGTGGGTGCGGCTCTTCGACCAGCGAACCGACGGGCGCCGGCGGGTCGGGCACCGGCGGCGTGGCGGGCGCCAGCGGCGGCAGTTCGGCCACCGGCGGCAGCGGGACGCTTGGCAGCGGTGGCCGGGGCGGCTCTGCGTCGGGAGGCTCGCTCGGGACCGGGGGCACCGTCGTCCAAACCGGCGGCACGACCGGAGGCGGCGCAGGCGGTGGCGGCGGAGCGGCGGGCGAGGCGTCGTCGAGGGGGGGAAGCCACGGCGGCGCGGGAGGCGGCCCGGCCGGAGGCAGCGGCGGGACGGCGGGCGTGACCGGCGGCGGGGGCGCGCCGCCGCACACGGGGGTCTGGCGCATCATGCCGTTCGGCGACTCGATCACCGGCAACAAGTGTTACCCGCAGCTCCTGTCGAAAGAGCTGATCGCCAAGGGTCATACCAATTTCACCTTCATCGGGACGAACCTCAACAACCAGAGCTGCGGGTCCGGTGCTCCCAACGTGATGACCGAGGGTCATGGCGGATACGACGTGACCTACCTCCTCACCGACAATCCTCCGCAATCCATGCACGGAACTCTGAAAGAGCTTCAGATGTGGACGGCGGAGAAACCGGACGTCGTCCTCATGCAATACGGCACCAACGACGTCTGGAGCCACGATTCGCTGTCCAGCATCCTGAACGCTTATAGCTTCGTCATCGATCAGTTCAGGAGCCAAAAGCCGAATGTCATCTTCTTCGTGGCGCAAATCACGCCGATGCATCCGAGCGGCTGCTCGGACTGCGAAACGAACGTCGAGGGATTGAATTCGATGATTCCGGCCTGGGCCGCCAGCAAGACATCGGCCGCGTCACCGATCTACGTCGTCGACGTGTGGGGCTCGCTGCCGCAGGCGAGTTTCCTTCCGAACTCGCCGAACTCCGACGACGGGGTTCACCCGACCGCGGCTGGCTCGCAGCTCATGGCCGATACGTGGTACGCGGCGCTGACCGCGAAGAACATCCCCTGAGCGCCGCACGACATTTCGAAGGCTCCACCCGAGCGCCCCTACAACCGACCCCGGAGGATGATGACGTGACCGCCACCAGGACGCAGAACGACGCGCGGCACATCACCATGCGCAATGGATCATTTTGGTCCTTCGCGGCGGCAGCTCTGCTGGCAGTCGCTGGTTGCGCCGCGTCGACCGACCCCGGAACCGTGGGCACGGGTGGCTCGCACGCCACGGGCGGCACGACGGCGACCGGCGGCACGACGGCGACGGGGGGCACGACGGCGACCGGCGGGACGGTCGGTTCAGGCAGCGGCGGAAGCGCGACGGGCGGCACCACCGCCACCGGCGGCACGACGGCGACGGGCGGCACCACCGCCACCGGTGGCAGCGGCGGCGCGGCGGGAGCGGCTGGCAGCGCTGGCGGGGGCGGGGCGGGCGGGTCAGGTACGGGCGGCGGCGGCGGCCGAACGGTGACGGCGTGTACGCCCGCGCGGGCGCACGCCCCCGGGACGAGCATGGTCAACATGCAGTCCGGCGGGATGGCACGCGATTACGTTCTTCACATCCCGCCGAGCTACGACGGCACGAAGCCGTTTCCGCTGGTGTTCGATGTCCACGGATACACGTCTTTTGCGACCGAGCAGCTGATGCGCAGCAAATGGGACCAGATGGCGGACAAAGAGAATTTCGTCCTCATCGATCCAGACGGCGTCAACAAGTCGTGGAACTCTGGCAACTGCTGCGGCAGCAACAATGTCGACGACGTCACGTTCTTCCGCGACATGGTCAAGAAGGCCTCGGCCGACCTTTGCATCGACACCAAGCGCGTCTATGTCAGCGGTCACTCGAACGGCGCTTCGATGACGTACCGGTTGGCTTGCGAGGCGGCCGACATTTTCGCCGCGGCGAACCCGGTGTGCGGGTGGATGGGCATCAGCTCGTGCAAGCCGTCCCGTCCGGTCGCGATGCTGGAGATTCGCGCCCTTGACGACGGCACGGTGCAGTACAACGGGGGTGGCACGGCAACCAGCGCCGCCTCTGATCTGGCCCTTTGGACGGGTCTCGATATGTGTGCCGCCATGCCGGTGGTTTCCAGCCAGAACGGCGTCTGTACCGCGCACACCTCCTGCGCGCAGGGAACGCAGGTGATGGAGTGTCACCCGCACGGCAACCACAACTTCTTCTACGCCACCAACCCGGATCACCTGCTGGTTCCGGACACCGCCTGGCCGTTCTTCAAGCAATTCTCGCTCCCCTGAGCCGGTTTTTTCGGCGGGGGCCGGGGCGATGACGGTCACCGACAGGCATTCGCTCCCGACGCGCTGCGTCGCCGTCCGACAGGCGCCGCGCGCGAGGCAAGATCTCTGCGGCGAAATGAGGCGTGTCCCCCCCTTTACCTGGGGCATGGCCATTCCAACCGTCCAAGGGTCGTTTTTCCGAACGAGCGCCGGGCTCGCCGCCACGGTCGTAATCGCTCTCACCGTGGGCGCCTGCAGCTCGGGGAGCCTTGGCGGCGGCTCTGGAGGCACGACCGGTGGGACGACCGGCTTGGGCGGCGGGAATACCGCCCGGGGTGGCGGCCCCGGCTCTGGCGGGTCGTCGACCGGCGGCGCGAGCGGCCTCAGCCTCACGCAGGCCTGCACGAAGGTGTGCGCGGCCCAGGCGCAGTCCGCCTGCGCTTCCATGACGTGCCAAGCCGATTGTGTCGCCGCGGCACAGAAGACGCCTGGAAGCGCGTCGTGCGAAAGCCAGTACACCGCCATGGCTCAATGTGAGGCGGCACTGGCCTCCTCTCAGTGGACCTGCTCGTCGGACGAGGACGTTCCGATTCCGGTCTCCGGCCAGTGCACCAGCACGGTCTGCGCTTGGGCGTGTTGCGCGACCAATCTGATCGTCCCGTCGGACATCTGGGCTCAGTGCTCGGCCAGCTGCGCCGCTGGCGGGACCGGTGGCAGTGTCGGCACGGGCGGCACCGTGGGCACCGGCGGCACGATCGGAACCGGCGGCGGCCCAGGCACCGGCGGCGGGCCCACTGGGACCGGCGGCTCCGCGTCGACCGGCGGCACCAGCGGGTCGCCGGCTCCGGGTATACCCGCCGGCTATCCAAGCCCCACCGCTGACAATGCCGCGAAATGCACGACCGTCCCCATGTCGGGCAGCTCCTGCCCGGGCGGAGGGTCAGGCCCAACCTGCATTCAGTGCCTGTTTGGCGGGACCATGTACTACTCGTCCGAGAGCCCGCCACCGCCCGCGATGGCGACCGAGGAAGCGGGCGACTATCTGGTGACCGTGCAACTTGGTTCCCAGGCTCCCGTTTACGTCAGCGCGGAGTCCAGCCGCGGGCTGCTGGCCCAGGGAGCGGCATCGACGACGTATGGTTTCGTGGTCGACGCGCGCGGCATGGAAGGACAGCCGGACCACGGCGGCGGCCCCGTCGGGTACCCGGGGCTGGACATGTTCTTCTCCGGTCCGAGCGGGCTGAAGATCACCGGAATCGGATATGCGCTTGCGACCACCGCCACGAAACCGGTGATGGTGTACATCGCGGGCGACTCCACGGTCTGCGACCAGACGACCCGCGGGTACGCCGGTTGGGGGCAGATGCTTCCCCAGTACTTCGCGCCGCCGGTGGGCATTGCGAACTACGCGAACAGCGGCGCCACGTCGGCAGACTTCTACTCGAGATTTTGGGGTCAGATCAAAGCCAAGTGGAAGGCGGGGGACTGGGTCCTGGTCCAGTTCGGCCACAATGACAAGGGCCCCTCCGACGCGCAGGTTCAGGCGAACCTCGAAAAGTACATCGCGGACGCGCAAGCAGCGAACGTCACGCCGGTTCTGATCTCACCTCCAGCCCGGGCTCAGTACGACGGATCGATGCTGAAAGACCAGTCGGGGCTGCATGCGGCCGCCGCCAAAGCTGCTGCAGCGGCGAAGGGATGTGCCTATATCGATCTGACGGCGCTTTCGACCGCCTGGTACAACTCGCTCGGTTCTTCGGGCGCAGCATTGAAGTTCCACGCCCTCGGCTCGGACGTCACGCACACCAATCTCGCGGGTGCGGACAAGTTGGCGTCCCTGATCGCGGGCGCCATCAAGAGCCAGAACATCGGCCTCATGAAATATCTGCGATAGGTTCCGGGCCGCCGTCGCCGCTGGTTGATTGTCCGATCGTGTCGGTGCAATAGGCGACGAGGCGACGACCGCGCCGCGAACTTACCTCGATGAGATCGCCCTCGGCAGCGAGGGCTCGCCAAGAACGCTTCGCCATCATCCGAGCGAGGTCGACCTCTTGCGAGACCGTCCGCAGGAGCCGCCGAACGGCGGCGGTGAACTCTTCGAGGGTGACCGGTACCTTCTGGTTCATTATCCTGTGGTGGAAAGCTCTCCACGGAACGGCCCTGGTTGTCGACCTTGAATTCGTAGTTCCGCTGGATCGGGTGGCTCTCGCCGTCGCGGCGGTACTGGATGTAGATGCGCTCGTCGGCTGAGAACAAAGCTGCCAGTGCGTCCACAGTCTTCAGAAAATCGACGAAAACCTGTATCGGCTTGCCGCGGGTCTGGATCGCGGAGGCACTGTGGCCCGAGACCCTCTCGTAGATCTCGTGGAGGATTCCATAGAGCCGGATCCAGAAGATCGGCGCGAGGTCGAGGTTCCCGGCGGCCACGAGCTTCGCAACGCGAGCGGCATCTACGAGCCAGTTCATTTGTTGTTTCGAGTTGATCCGCGCCGTCATAGATGACTCGCTCATGCGACGGCGTCGCTCGGCGCAATCGAGCTTCGGATCCGCGAGCTGTCGGGGAGTGGCGTCAGGTGCGGGTACTACGTGAGGGAACTCGATGCAGGAGAAGTGGTCCTTGGGGCCGCAAGTGCAGAGCCGGCACTCGTAGTGGGCACCGTTCTCGACCAGAGCGCAAAACGGTGGCGTGGGCTCTGGGTCTGGGATCGGTCCATCGAGGTCGTACATCGGGCCTTCGCATCGCGGGCACGTCAGCTGTTCGGTGGCTCCCATCGAGGTCGTGGTTGTTGGGCGATCGGCGAGGTAATAGGCTGGGAATTTGCCCTTCTGGGCGACGTGATCAGACAAAATCTGCGGTCAAGTCCACCAAGTCTTGCGCGAGGTGTCCTGCGGCAGCAAGTCGGCTCCGCACCTCGGCTGGTATCGTTGGCGCAAGGCTGACTCTTTCGATCTTCCAGTTCGAAAACTTCGGGAAGGCGTCGAGGAATCGTTCCACGTGCCCATTGAATACGGCCAGATCCGAGAGTAGGCGCTCCGGATTGCGCTTGCAGCTGCCGAAGCGTACGACCTGGTCCGTTTCGTTTAGGGCAACGAGGTCGATCTCGGTATCACCGCGGTCCCAAAATCCCTGGACGCGCGAGGTAAGGCTGAAGTCGCCGAGGGACTTGCGACTTCGTTCCTCGTAGAGCGCCCCGACCAACTTCTCGAAAGACCAGCCTTCAACCTCCGCGAGCCGATCATCGGCTTGACCGATCAGGCTCTCCACGGGAACGAAGTTCATGGCTGCGATTGGGCTGGCGAGCGCGGCTAACCAGGAGCGAAGGAAGTTGTCAGTGAGGTAGTAGCGACCCTTCTTCTCCTTCGACTCGGCGAAGATCGGCACCTTACGTTCGATGAGCTGGTAGCGCTCGATGAGAACTTTCAGATAGCCACCGACCTGTTCGCCAGTTTTGGGACTGGTCTGACGGACGTGCTCGATCAGCTCACCATGGGAGCATCCTGCCTTGCGTGCGACATACTTCAGCACGACGTCGTACCGGCCGTGCAGCTCCTTCAAGAACCAGTTGTCAGCCTCGGTGCGAAGCGGAGAAGAGCTGAGAAAGAAGGCCCGTTCGAGAACACCTCGACGACCCTTGCTCAGTACTTCTTGCTCATAACAGTCACGGTAGAACTTTGGAACGCCTTCGAAGAGACTCCAGAGAAAGAGGAGGCGTTCGGGCGTCGGATCCGCGTGGGCCTTCAAGAGCGCTACTAGGGACTGCACATCCAGGTGGGACAGCTTCAAGTCGTCGGTGCTGCGGTTGTAGAGAGGCGCCGAGCGGTCTTCGAGAAGAGCCTGAATCTCGGTATGGATCGAACCGAGGACGAGAAGGCCGCCGCGGACTTTACCGGCCTCGGCACTCAACGCGTCCACGATCGTTTGAAGGTGAGAGCAAAATTCGCGGAGGCGTTCACGGTTGAAGTACTGGAATTCGTCGAGCGCTATGACGTACCCGGCGCGCGCAAGTGAGCCGACAGTCTGTGCGAGTTCAAGTAATGACGACGGCGGCGGAAATCGTCCCCGATCGATTCCGAACGTGTCCATCGCATCGGACACGGCCGAGAGCACGCCGGCAGGTGCCGAATCCGGAATCTGCACGTAGAAGACGCGCCGATCGTGAGCTGCTTGAAGCGCTTGCTGGATGAGGGTTGTCTTGCCGATGCGTCTCCGGCCCGTAATCTTCACGAAGAACCACCGCTGCCTCGCGAGGATCCCTTCAAGCAGTCGCAGCTCCTCTTGTCGGCCGTAGAAGCCCCAGCTCATCGGCACGTAAGATAAAACGTTTTATCTCTTCTGCCAAGGCGTCGTAAATGCCCGGTTTTAAAGGCTATAAGTAAATTTGTGAGCTCCGGACCGCTCGCGTTTTTCGCTGCGGGCCTTAGGGCCGGCCGTAGGGGCTCTGGAGCTGGTTGAGGGACTGACAGATCAGGAAGCACTCGATCCCGTACCCGGCCGAGAACGCCAAGGGCGCCCTCGAAGAAGCTGAGACGGCCCAAGCTGGGGAACTCGTCGAGGGGCATCAGGAGGCGGTGCGCGTACGCGGGCCCGTTGACGTTCATCCGCTCGGTGAGCCGCTTACCGATCTGGTTCAGCATCAGCCGCGTGTTGGACCTGCTGGACGCCAATGCTGACGAGGCACGAGCGCTGCTGACGAAGCACATGCCGCCTCTCCCCCTCTCACCCGAAGGCCGCTCGTACCGGCTCTCTGGCGGATTCGACCTCTCGTTCATGCTAACGGAAGAGGCCGGGGCGACCGCCACCGACGGTCACGCCGAAAAGTCTATGATAAGTGAAGTAGGCGGGACAGGGATTGAACCTGCGACCCGGGCCGTGTAAAGACCCCGCTCTACCACTGAGCTACCCGCCTGAGCGGCGGCGAGCTTAGCTCAAGCCGCAAACGAATGCCGCTGAGGCGAGCCCCGCTCTGCCCACACGGGCCGCAACCCTGGGCGCGCGGGGTGTGAGAAGCCGGCCCCCCCGACCTCTCATACCCTCGCGGCCCACCCGCCCTTACCCCATCGAACAAAGCCACTGTAGCGCAGACCATGTTTCGTTCTTCTTTCACTGTGGCGAATGTTCTGTAAATTGCGGTCACGTGCCTAAGCTGTCGCGCTTGCTGAGAAAACCGCCCTACCGGGTGGGTCGGACGAAACTTTCCAACGGTCTGCCGCTGGTGGTGGTCGAAACACCGCACCTTCACACGGCCACGCTGAACCTCTACGTGCGGGCCGGTTCGCGCTACGAGCGGCGCGAGACGAACGGGCTCTCGCACTTTCTCGAGCACATGCTCTTTCGCGGGTCCGAGCGGTACCCATCGTCGTACGCGCTGAACCTGGCGATCGAGGAGCTGGGCGGGACGCTCTACGCCGAGACGGGGCGCGACTATTCGCTCTACCAGATCGGCCTCAACCCGCGCAGCTTGGGGCGCGGCATGGACATTCTGGGCGATCTCTTTCGGGCGCCCGTGCTGCGCGACATCGAGCTCGAGCGGCAGATCATCCTGGAAGAAATCCTCGAGGACCTCGACGACCGCGGCCGGAACGTCAACATCGACGATCGTTCGCGCATGCAGTTCTGGGGCGATCACCCGCTCGGCTTCCCGATCACGGGGCCACTCTCGAATGTGCGCGGCTTCACGGTGCGCGACGTCCGGAAGCACTTTCGCGGGTTCTACGGCGCCGCCAACATGGTGCTGGCCGTCGCCGGTCCGGTGCGCGTGGCCGAGGTGGCGCGCCAGGCGCGGGCGGCGTTCGCCGGTGTGCCGCGCGGCAAACGCCGCAGGCCCCTGGCGCCCCAGCCGGCCGCGCCCGGACCGCGGTTTCGCGCGATCCACAACGAATCGGCGCAGACGCAGCTCCACATCCTGTTCGAGGGGCTGCCCGAGACCGATCCCGACTACATGGCGCTGCGCGCGCTCATTCGCGTGCTCGACGATGGGATGTCGACCCGCCTCCACTATCAGATTTGCGACCAGAAGGGGCTCGCCTATTCGGTCGCCGGCTCGTTGCACTCGTACCACGACACGGCGCTGCTGGAGGTGGACGCGGCCTGCGCACACGCCAAGCTGCCGGCGCTGCTGACGGAGGCGCTGGCGATGCTGGGCGACTTCCGCAACGAGCTGGTCGCGGAAGACGAGCTCGAAAAGGCCAAGCGCCGCTTCGTGAGCGACGTCGAGGCCTCCTACGACGACATCGACGGCCTGGCCGGCTGGTTCGGCGGGACGGAGCTGTTCGCACACGCCGAGCCGCAGGAGAAGCGCGCGGCGGCGCTTTACCGCGTTCGTCCCGAGGACATCCGCCAGGTGGCGCGACGGGTGATTCGCCCCGAACGCCTCTCCGTGACGTCGGTCGGCGCGCTGAGCGCCAAGCTCACCCGGCGCGTGAAGCAGATCGTGCGCAGCTTCCGGTAATGGAGATCAGCGTGCCTTGGCGGTCTTCTTGGCGGGGCCGCCGTGGGGCGCCACTTCGACGGCCAGCGCCAGCGTCTCTTTGACCGGCTTACAGGCCTGGGCCTGGCAGATCACGAAGTGCGCCTCGGCGTTGATGGTCTTCTTGCCGGCTTCGGTCGCCGAGACGGGGATGTCGAAGCGGGCGCTGTCCGCGCTGCTGGCGGCCAGATCGGCGCGGGTCAGCTTGGCCTTCTGCACGGACAGCCCGCTGGCGGGGGTCAGCGCCAGGCTGATCGGGGCCTCGCCGTTGACGTGCCACCCGCCCTTGACCTTGATGGTCAGGCTGGTGGTGGCGGTGCCGCCCACCGCCACTTTGAGGTCGGTCTTGGTGATCTCGTAGAGCCCTTCTTCCGCGGCGTGGGCAGCGGGGGGCGCGGCGGCTCCGCCCAGTAAGGCGAGAGCAAACAGCAGTCGGGTCATCCGTGAACCTCCGCCGGGGAGCGTAGCACACTGCTGCAGCGCGGCACCGCCGGCTTGCGTCGGGGGGTGAGGGTATGTAAGTTTAGGTGGGTCATGTCAACGAAGCGTGTCTGGAGACGGGATGTCGAGGAGAAGCGGGTGGTGCGCCGCCTACCGGCTGATTTTTATGCGATCGAGCTGGCGGACGGGGCGCGGTACCTGCGGCGCATCGCGAACATGTCGAAGGACGGGCTGCTGATGGAGAGCCCTCTGGCGGACGAGCGGCCCGGCCAAACGCTCGAGCTGGAGCTGCCGCAACGGAAGAGCGGCCCGCCCCTGCGCGTCAAGGGCGAGGTCGTCTACGTGACGCGCGACGGCCGGGTAGGGATTCACGTGACATCTCCTTCACTTCCCGTCGAAGCCCTGGGTGGAACCGAATCGCTCTAGGGCCCTTCCAGGGTGATCCTGGCCGGGTTATGCTGCGGGAATGGCGCTGATCGACAAGCCCGAGCGGGCCCGCCAACTGGCGCGGGTCATCGCGTCCGACCTGTCGCTGTACCACGAGAAGAAGATCATCGAGGGCGTCGAACGGGACACCCTGTTCGAGGTTCTGCGGGACGAGATCGAAGAGGGGCGGGCGCTCTACAAGAGCCGGGTGACGCCCGAGATCTTCCAGCTGGGCATCTACGACCGCGCGCTGGTCGACATGCTGCTCCGGCCGCGGGCCAACGTTCGCTCGAAGGTTTGGTAGAGCCGCCGTCCGGGGCGCGCCGCCTGCTGGTCGCCTCCGACGCGGCGGGGCAGCGGCTCGACCTCTACCTGGCGCGCGAGGTGCCGGGGGTGTCGCGTTCGCAGGTGGCCCGCCACATCGGCCAGGCCGCCGTGACGGTCAACGGGGAACCGGGAACGCCGTCCCGCAAGCTGCGGGCGGGGGACGTGGTGGTCTACGACCCCCCCGCGGTGGCCCCCACCGAGATCGCGGCGGAAGAGCTGCCGCTGACGATCGTGCACGAAGACCGCTGGCTGGTGGTGATCGACAAGCCGGCGGGCCTGGTCGTTCATCCCGCCCCCGGGCACGAGGCGGGGACGCTGGTCAATGCCCTCTTGGCCCACTGCCAGGACCTGCGCGGCATCGGCGGTGAGCTGCGGCCTGGGATTGTCCACCGCATCGATAAGGACACGTCGGGCCTGCTGGTGGTCGCCAAGGACGACGCGACGATGAACGCGCTGGCGGCCGCCTTCAAGGCTCACACGGTCGAGCGCGTGTACGAGGCGCTGGTCGCGGGGACGCCACCCGGGCCGGGCGGGCGCATCGATACGTTCTACGGCCGTGATCCCCGGGACCGGAAGAAGTTCTCCAGCCGCGTGCGGGCGGGCAAGCGCGCCGTCACGAACTGGATCACGGTCGAGCGATTCCCAGGCGCCGCCCGCGTCGAGGCGCGCCTGGAGACTGGCCGCACGCATCAGGTGCGCGTCCACCTGGCGGCGCTCGGATGCCCGCTGCTGGGGGACCAGACCTACGGCAAGCCGGCGCGCGACCCGCAGGTGCGTGCCATTGCCGAGGGGCTGGGGCGGCAGGCGCTGCACGCGCGCGTGCTGGGCTTCGTGCACCCGGGCACCGGCAAGCCGATGTCGTTCACGTCGCCGCCGCCCCCCGACATGCAGGCGGCGCTGGCGGCCTTGCGCGCGTTGTAGATTTCCCTCGTGACGCTGCCCCTGCTGAAGTCGGACCGGATTGGCGCGGGATTCGTGCACGGGTTCACGACCCGCGCGGGCGGCGTCAGCCCGCCGCCCTACGACACGCTGAACCTGGGCGGTAAGTGGGGCGACGAGCCGGAGCACGTGGCCGAGAATCGACGGCGCCTGGCGGAGGCCGTCGGCGGTCAGCCGTTCCTGGCGCGGCAGGTGCACGGGACGGTCATCCGCCGCGTGCGTGCCGGCGACGATCCGGCGGAGGTCGCGCGGCACGCGGCGGACGGACTTTGCACGGACGTGCCCGGCCTGGTGGTGGGCGTTTTGGTCGCTGATTGTGTGCCGGTGCTGATGGCCGATCTGCGCACCGGCGCCTGCGCGGCCGTTCACGCGGGCTGGCGCGGGACCGTCGCGGGAATCCTGCCCGCGGCCGTGCGCACGCTGGCCTCGGAGTTCGGCTCCCGCCCGGAGGACCTGCGCGTGGTGCTGGGCCCGGCCATCGGCCCCTGCTGTTTCGAGGTCGGGCTGGAGGTGGCTGATGCCGTGGTGGCCGCCATCTCAGAGGCGCGCGCCCGCGGGATCGTGCTGCCGTCGCCGCGCGGCCGCGCCGACAAGGCCCACGTCGATCTGCACGCCGCGAATCGTCTCTTGCTGGAACGCGCGGGCGTCGATCCGGGCGCCATCGACGACGTCGATCTGGCCGCGGCCTGCACGCACCACGATCGGCAGCGGTTCTTCTCGTTCCGGCGCGACGGCGCGGCGACGGGGCAGCAGATGGGCGTCATCGGCCTGGACGGGGGTGCCGGCCCTTGAAGGTGTTCGACCGAGGCTGTAACTTCGCGGCGTGGCCGGCACGACCCTCCGCTGTTACACCTTCCTCGATGCGCTGCAGCCGCAGTTGGCCAGCTTCATGGGGAAGACGGCGCGCGGGTTTCTGCCGGTCCCCGGGCAGGCGTCGCTGTTCGTCGAGATCGCGCCCGGCATCGCCATCAACCGCGTGACCGACGTGGCGCTGAAGGCGACGGCGGTCGTGCCGGCGCTGCAGATCGTCGAGCGGGCATACGGCCTGCTGGAGGTCCATGCCGACGATCAGGGGAGCGTCCGCGACGCGGGCGCCGCGATCCTGCGCCACCTGGAAGTGCGCGAAGAGGATCGCATCAAGCCGCAGGTGGTCACGAACCAGGTCATCCGCGCCGTCGAGCCGTACCAGGCGCAGCTCATCAACCGCAGCTCGCAGGGGATGATGATTTTGCCGGGCGAGTCGCTCTTCATCCTCGAGACCGAGCCGGCGGGCTACGTGGCGTTTGCCGCCAACGAAGCCGAAAAGACCGCCCACGTCTCGCTGGTCCAGGTCCAGCCGTACGGCGCGTTCGGGCGGCTCTGGCTGTCCGGCGCAGAGGCCGAAATCGATGCCGCCGCCGGGGCGGCCATCGCCGCCATTGAAGGTCTGGCCGGCCGCGCCGGCGAAAAGTTCGTCGACAAGTAAACTCCCCACTGCGAAAGGCCGGTCATGGCAGACGCGCTCGGAATGATTGAAACCAAGGGATTCGTGGCGATGGTCGAGGCGGCGGACGCCATGGTGAAGGCGGCCAAGGTCGAGCTGATCGGCTACGAGAAGACCGGCGGCGGGTTCGTCACCGCCATCGTGCGCGGCGACGTCGCGGCGGTGAAGGCCGCCACAGAGGCCGGGCAGCGCGCGGCCGAGCGCATCGGCGAGATGGTCGCCGTGCACGTCATTCCGCGGCCTCACGTCAACGTCGACGAGGTCCTGCCTCTGGGCCGCGCCGACGGCAAAACGCCGGGGTGAGCGGCCCCGGTCCGCGCTGGGGGCTGCGCAGCCTGGTCCTGGCCGGCATCCTGGCGGCGATGTACGGCCTGGCCGTGCTGGTCGGGCGTTCGCACATCCCCAACCCGACCATCAGCCCTTACGCCGGCAAGCGCGGCGCGTCTCTGTCCAAGTCGGCCGGGCTGCTGATCCGTTACCGCCGCGGCCAGGAGGTGCGCGCGGCGGATCCCCACACGGCGCTGCACGCGGGCGACGTCCTGGACTTCAAGGTTCGCGCCGACGGGCCCACCTATTTGGAAGTGCGCTTCCGCGACGCCGGCGAGCCGCCCCGGACCGTCTTTCCGGCGCCGGGCGTGCCGACGACGCCGCAGGTGGCGCCCGGCGAGGCGCTGCCCGCCGTCGAGACGATCGGGCCCAGCAGCGGCAAGGTCGTCGTGACGGCCATCTTCTCGGACCGGCCGCGCACCGTCGGCACGCCACTCGATGGTGACAGCCGCGCGACGACGGCGCTGCTCAGCAAGGAGTGACTTCGCCGGATCGCCCGCCAGACGACCTCAGCCGGCAAGCAGGCGCGCCACGAAGGCCGGGCGCAGGTAGAAGCCGTGCTTGCCGACGCGGGTGGGGCGCCCCTCGGCGTCGTAGGCGTCGCGCGTGTCGTCGGCGTCGCGCCCCTTGGGGCGGACCTGCAGCACGGCGCCGAGGTGGCCGGTGATCTCGGCGGCGCGGCCCCGGCGGTAGTAGTCGCGCACGAACAGCTCGAAGTCGGCCCGCAGCGCTGCTTCTTCCGCGACGGCGGGTGACCAGAGGCGCACGGCGGCGACCTGACGCTCGCCGACCGAGCGCGCGCCGTCGGGCACCGCCAGGGCCACGAACAGCACGCGCGCCAGTTTGAGGCGAACGTAGCTGGAGTCCCAGGACTCGCCGGCGATCGCGACCGGATCGATCTGGCAGACGGCGGTCGACTCCAGCGGCTCGAGGGTGTCGGCACGGACGGGGACGGTCTTGAGCTCGATCCCCAGCGCGGCGAAGTCGGGGCCGCGCGTGCCGCCGACGGCCACCCCCAGCTCGTGCTCGATGACCTGGCCCGACCACCCCTTCGTGCGCAGGCGCCCCACGGGGACCGGCAGCCCCAGGGCGTCGGCCAGGTCGCCCAGCTCGACGCCCACCAGCGCGCGCGCATGGGCCAGCAAGGCTTCCAGGTTGCCGGCCGCATCCGCCGCGGACATGACCTGACCCTGATCGAATTTCGCGGTAACGTCCAGCGCGGATGGACGAGGCGCGGATTCAGGAGATCGTCGACCGGGTGCTGGCGCGGGTGGGCGCCGTCCCCGAGACGCCTCTCGAGGCGGTGCGGTCCGCGCCCACGGTCTCGGATTCGTCGGCGCACCGGCGGCGAGACGTCGACGTCCCGCGCGGGCGGCGGGGCGTCTTCCCGGACGTCGACAGCGCCGTCAAGGCGGCGCGCCGCGGTCACGAGCAGAACGAGGCCGCGCCGCTGGAGACGCGCAATAGGTGGATCGAAGCCATGCGCGCCTGCGGCCGCGCCCATGTCGACGAGCTGGCGCGGCTGGCCGTCCAAGAGACCGGCTATGGCCGCGTCGAGGACAAGCAGAAGAAGAACCGCCTGGCCATCGACAAGACGCCCGGGACCGAGGGGCTGGCGCCCATCGCCTGGTCGGGCGACGACGGGCTGACGGTCGTCGAGCGCGCCAGCTACGGCGTCATCGGCGCCATCACCCCCACCACCAACCCGACGGAGACCATCTTCAACAACGGGATCGGCATGCTGGCGGGCGGCAACGCGGTCGTCTTCAACGCGCACCCGTACGCCGCGCGCACGTCGGCCTATCTGGTCCACCTGCTGAACGAGGCCATCGCCGCGGCCGGTGGACCCGAACCGATGCTCACCTGCGTCGAGCGGCCGACCATCGAGACCGCCAACGCGTTGATGGCGCACCCGGGGGTGCGGCTGGTGGTGGTCACGGGCGGCCCCGGCGTCGTGAAGGCCGCAATGGCCAGCGGCAAGAAGGTGATCGCCGCCGGTCCCGGCAACCCACCAGCCGTCGTCGATGAGACGGCTGACCTGGAGACCGCCGCGGCCGGGATCGTCGAGGGGGCCTCGGTCGACAACAACATCCTCTGCACGGCCGAAAAGGAGATCGTCGCGGTCGAATCCATCGCCGGCGCGCTGCTGGAACGGCTGGGGCGCCGGGCCTGCCTGGTGCTGAACGAACGACAGTTGAAGGCGCTGGAAAAGGTGGTCCTCTACCCGGCTTCCGGCGGCGGCGTGCACGCCAACAAGGACTTCGTGGGCAAGAACGCCGGCCTCATCGCGCGGCAGATCGGCGTGACGGCCGGCGACGAGCTGCGCCTGCTGGTGGCCGACGTCGACGAGAAGCACCCGTTCGTGCAGCTGGAGCTGCTGATGCCGGTGCTGCCGCTGGTGCGCGTGGGCGACGCCGCGACCGCCATCGCCACCGCCAAGCGCGTCGAGCACGGGTTTTGCCACACGGCGGTCATGTATTCGCGCAACATCGCCAACCTGCACGCGATGGCCCGCACCATCAACACGTCGATCTTCGTCAAGAACGCCTCCAACCTGGCTGGCCTGGGGCTGGGCGGCGAGGGGCACACGTCGTTCACCATCGCTTCGCCGACGGGCGAGGGGCTGACGACGGTCCGCAACTTCACCCGAGAGCGGCGCTGCACGTTGAAGGAATACTTCCGGATCGTCTGATGGCGGAGGCGCTGGGGTTGGTCGAGCTCGGCTCCATCGCGCGGGGTCACCTGGTGGCGGACGCCATGCTGAAGCGCGCCCCGGTCACGCTGTTGCGCGCCGAGTTCGTCAGCCCGGGCAAGTTCCTGGTCTTGGTGGCGGGGGACGTCGCGTCGGTCAACGAGGCCTTCCGGGTGGGGGTCGACGTCGCCGGCAATCGAGCCCTCGACCGCCTGTTCTTGCCGCACGCGCATCCGTCGCTGTGGCCGGCGCTGGCGCACGAGGCGCGCCGGCCGGCCGCCGACTCGCTGGGGATCGTCGAGACCACCACCGTCGCGGCGGCGCTGCGGGCCGCCGACGCGGCGGCCAAGGCGGCGGGCGTCGAGCTGTTCGAGCTGCAGCTGGCGCGTGGCATCGGCGGCAAGGCGTTCTTCACGATCACCGGGCCGCTGGCCGAGGTCGAGGCCAGCATCGACGCCGCCGTCGCGGTGTTGGACCCGCCGCTGCTGATCGGCACCGAGATCATCGCGGCGCCGCACGGGGACCTGGTCCAGCGGCTGCGCTGAGACGGCTTCGGCGCGAAGACAGCCGCCGCGCACGGATAGCCGTTGAAGTCCGGCGCCGTTAGCGGTAGCACCGTGTCATGAGCAACCGCGTGTTCAACTTCAGCGCAGGGCCGGCCATGCTGCCGACCGAGGTACTGGAAGCGTCCGCCAAGGCCCTGGTCGACTATCAGGGCAAGGGGTTCGGCATCGCCGAGTGCAGCCACCGCGGCAAGGAATTCGACGGGGTCCTGGACGAGGCCATCGACCGTTGCAAGAAGTTGCTGTCGGTTCCCGACACGCACGACATCCTGTTCCTGCAGGGCGGCGCGACGCAGCTGTTCAGCACCATCCCGATGAACTTCCTGTCGGGGCCGGCCGACTACGTCGTCGGCGGCGAGTGGTCGAAGAAGGCCGCCGGCGCGGCGCGCGACGCCTACGGCGAGAAGATCCGCGTGATCGCCACCAGCGAGAGCACCAACTTCGACCGGCCGCCGACCGGCTGGACGGCCGATCCGAACGCGTCGTACCTGCACGTCTGCTCGAACGAGACGGTGCATGGCCACCGCCTGGCAGAGTGGCCGGCGCACCCGACGTTGGTCGTGGATGCCAGCTCCGAGATGATGTCCCGCCCGCACCCCGTGTCGCGGACGGCGCTGATTTACGCCGGCGCTCAGAAGAATCTGGGGCCGTCGGGCGTCGTGCTGACGATCGTGCGCAAGGACCTCTACGAGCGGATCGGCAAGAGCGTCCCCAAGATCTTCAACTTCAAGGCGATCGCCGAGGCCAAGAGCTGCCTCAATACGCCGCCCACCTTCGGCGTCTATTTCCTGCTGGAGACGTTCCGCTGGCTGGACGCGCAGGGTGGCCTGGCCGCCATCGAGAAGCGCAACACGGAAAAGGCGACGCTGATCTACGACGCCATCGACAACTCGGGCGGCTACTACAAAGGAACGGTGGCCGACAAGGCGGCGCGCAGCCACATGAACGTGACGTTCACGCTGCCGAGCGAAGAGGTCACGGACAAGTTCGTCAAAGAGGCGGCCAAGAACGGCATGGTGGCGCTGAAGGGTTACCGCACCG
Source organism: uncultured Pseudomonadota bacterium (assembly GCA_963737345.1). Taxonomy (GTDB): domain Bacteria; phylum Myxococcota_A; class Polyangia; order Fen-1088; family Fen-1088; genus JADGRB01. Next base: position 43,275 of record CAVTSM010000012.1, read on the forward strand.
TGGGCGGCATCCGCGCCTCGATCTACAACGCGATGCCGGTCGCCGGTTGCAAGGCGCTGGCGGACTTCATGGGCACCTTCGCCAAAGCCAACGGCTGACCACGCCGGCCTGGCGCGCCAAACGGCCTAGGGCCGGAAGGCGCGCCGCTGGCAGGCGGCGGCGCCCCAGCCGGCCCGGTCCCACAGATCGCGATCCGTCAGCAGCGCCAGCTCGGAAGACCGCAGCGGCGGGTACTGCCCCTCACAGGGCGGCCAGCGGGCGGCGAACAGCCAGAACGCGATGTCCCAGCGCAGTTCGGCGCGCAGGCTGTCGCCGAAGGCGGGCATCGGCGTCTCGGCGCCACCGTAGCTGATTCGGTTGAAGAGCTCGTAGGGGGTAGCCATGCCGATCGTGGCACTGGGCGGTTGGGGAACCATGTGCGCCACCGCGGCCGGCGGGGGACCGCGCGGCGGGCCGTGGCAGGGGGCGCAACCCGTCTGGTAGGTCGCCTCGCCTCGTCGCAGATCGGGGACGGCGGGCGGGCGCGGCGCGACGTCGCCCGCGGTGATCAAGGCAAGGACGATCCGCCGGCTTTGGGCCGCCACCGGCCGCGGGGGCGCGTGGCGCAGGAGATCCGCCCGCACCTCCGCCAGATCACGTGCGACGGGCGTCGCGCGTTGGCTGCCGACCTGTTCCAGCGCCGCGCCCGCGCCGTCCAGCACACGGACCAGCGCGGGCAGGCGCGAAAAGTCCCCCGCCTCGACCAGCTCCGGGTACTCCTGCCGCACCAGCTGCAGCGCGAACGCGACCCGGTCGTACGCGGCATCCGCCCGACGGTGGACGGTGGGGGCGGGGCGACAACCGTCCAGCGCCAGCACCAGCAACGCGACCGACCAGCGCACGGAGGCCATGGCTCTTTCGTAATCACGATGCCGCGAACGGTCTCGGCCCTTTCTGCTCCGGCCTCAGCCGTCCTTGCGGAACTTTTGCGGGCCCAGGCCGAACTTCTTGATCCAGCGCCACACGGCCGCGCGGTGCTTGCCCAGCTCGCGCGAGACGTCGGCGACGTTGCCGTCGTACCGGCGCAGCAACTCTTCCAGTTGGGCGGGCGTCGGCGAGGGGCCGTTCGGCCGGCGCGCGCTGACGGCGGGCGCGGCGCCCAGCGCGCGCGCAATCGGGTCGGGCAGGTCACGCAGCGCGATCGGTTTGTCGCCCCCGGTCAGCACGGCGGCCGTGCCGACGATCTTTTCCAGCTCGCGGACGTTCAGCGGCCAGCCGTAAAGCGCCAGCGCGCGGAAGGCCGGCTGTTCGAACTTGATGGCCGGGCTGCCCCGCAGGAAGTGCGCCGCCAGCGCCCCCAGGTCCTCGATGCGGTTACGTAGGGGCGGCAGGTGAATGGGCGCGGCGCCCAGCCGGGCCACGACGTCGTCGCGCATGCCGCTTGGTCCCTTGCCTGGTCCCGCGGCCGTGCGGTTGGTGGCGGCCAAAATCCGAACGTCCATCCGGCGTGGCCGGGTGGCCCCCAGAGGCGTCAGCTCGCGGTCCTGCAAAAAGCGCAGGATCTTGATCTGCGCCTCCGGCGACATCTCGCCGATCTCGTCGAGGAACAGGGTCCCGCCTTCGGCTTCCTCGATGAGGCCGACCTTGGCCTGATGGGCGGTCGAGTGGGCGCCCTGCCGGTAGCCGAACAGCTCGCTTTCGACCAGCTCCCGCGGGATGGCCGCGCAGTTGATGGCCACGAACCGTCCCTTGCGGCCGCTGGCCGCGTGCACGGCCCGCGCATAAACCTCCTTGCCGACGCCGGTCTCGCCGACGATCAGCATTTCGCCCTCCGACGCCGCCAACCTCCGGAGGCGATCGCAGGCGACCGCCAGGGCCGGCGACGCCGTCGGCACCGGGCCGAACGGCGACACCAGCTCTGCCTTCATCGCCTCGAGCTCGATGGCCGAGACCATCCGGAACACGGCCGCGTGGTTCCCGATGAACACCAGCGCGCCGTCGCGCAGTGAAACTTTGCCGTGGACGCGCGTGTTGTCGACCCAGGTGCCATTCTTGCTGCCCAGATCCTCGAGATCGTAACCGCCGGCGACGCGTGTGATGCGGGCGTGCTGTCCCGAAACCAGGCCGTCCTCCAGCACGGCGGCATTGGCGGCGGGCGGCGCATCCGCGCGGCGGCCCACATAGAGGTCGTCACCGGCGATCTGCAGTCGGACGCGCGCCGCCAACGCGGGCGCCTCCGCGCTGCCGACGACCAGCAGCACCGCCCGGTCCTTTTGCTCGCCCGGCGAAAGCGGCGACTGCACCGCCGTGAGTGTCCGTTCCGCCCCCATCCCGGACCAGACTAACACCGTCCCCGTCTCGGCCCCGTGCTCGTCCTCCTCCTCACTCAGGCGAACGCGCCCTAAAGACACCCCACCTGACCCAGCTGCGGCGCGCTGATGGTCAGCGTCACCCCGTCGCCCAGTTGCCCGCTGTTGTCGGCGCCCCAGCAGGCGGCGTGCCCGTCCGCGGTAAAGGCGCAGGTGTGGGCCTGGCCGGCCGCGACGGTTCCGCTGACGCCCGCGACCTGGGCTGGCGTCGCGCGGTCGACCGTGGTTCCGTCGCCCAGTTGTCCGTTTTCGTTCGCGCCCCAACAGAAGACCCGCGCGTCTTTCAACGAGGCGCAGCTGTGCGAGCCGCCCAACGAAACCGTCAGGACGGCGGCTGGTAGACCGGCGACGGGGGCCGGTGCCAGCACATCGGCGCCGGCCGCACCGCTGCCGAGCTGTCCCCGGTCGTTGGCGCCCCAGCACCAGACCTGCCCGGCGCGATCGACCGCGCAAGTGTGGGCTTCCCCGGCCGACACCGCCGCGGCCGGGTTGCCGTCGGGCAGCGCCACCTCACCTGGCGACGGGCGATCGTCCGTCCCCCCGGTGCCGAGCTGACCGCGGTCGCCGCGACCCCAGCACCACAGGCGGCCCGCGCCATCGGCCGCACAGGTGTGGGCGCCGCCGGCCGCCAGCGCCAGCGGCGCCGCGGGCGCAACGCGGCCGAACGCGACGGGCGCCGGCGCGCCGTGCGCGACGGTCGTGCCGTCTCCCAGCTGCCCGCGATCGTTGGCGCCGAAGCAGGCCGCCAGCGGCAGGCCCCCGGGATCGCCGCCCACGGCGCAGGTGTGGGCGTCTCCCGTCGCCACCGACAGCGCGCCGGCGACGCCCGCCGGCAGTGGCACCCGGACCGGGACGGTCGTGTCGAGCATCCGCGCCGGGCCAATCTGGCCGCTGGTGCCGCGACCCCAGCACCAAAGGCCCCCGCCGGCGTCGACGGAGCAGGTGTGCAGCGCGCCCGCGGCAATCGTGCCGGCGACCAGCGGCTGTTCGATCGGCGCCGGGTGCGCGCGATCGTCGCCGTCGTTGTCGCCCAGTTGCCCCGCCTGGTTCGACCCCCAGCACGAGAATCCCAGGCCACCCGCGGTGGTGGCGCTGGCGGTGACGCCGCAGGTGTGCGCGCCGCCGGCGGCCATCGCGGTGGCGGTCACCGGCAGCGCGACGGGCCGGCTGGCGGTCACGCCGCGGCCGGTGCCGAGCTCGCCGTCGTGGTCGTCGCCCCAACAGAAGACCGCCCCGTCGCTGGTGAGCGTGCACGAGAACGTCGCACCGGCGGCCACCGCCAGGCCGGTGTCGAGCCCCGTCACCGGGACGGGCTCGGCCAGGCTGCTCATGGAGCCTTCGCCGAGCTGGCCGGTGCCGTTTCCGCCCCAGCACAGCACGGCGCCGGTGCTGCGGACCGCGCACGTGTGCTGCGCGCCGGCCGCGATCGCGATCGGATTGGCGACCAGCGGGACGGGCATGGGCGCGGTGATGGGCGTCGCCGAGGTGCCGGTATCGGCGCCCAGCTGGCCCTGGCTGTTGCTGCCCCAGCACCACAACCCCGCGGCCGACAGCGCGCAGGTGTGCGACAGCCCGGCCGCCACCGCGCTGACGCCCTGCAGGCCGACCACCACCGACGGTTGCGGGCGGTTGACCAGGGTCCCGTCTCCCAGTTGCCCGGTGGCGTTGTTGCCCCAGCAGACCAGCGACCCGTCGCTTCGGATCGCGCAGGCGTGCTGGCCGTTGGCCGACAGCGCGGTGGCGCCGGCGAGGCCCGAGACCGGCGTGGGTCCGCCCGGCACCGCGGACAGGGCACCGTAGCCGAGCTCCCCGTTGCGGTCGTCGCCCCAGCAGGCCGCGCTCCCGTCGGCCAGCAGCGCGCACGAGAACCCGGCGCCAGCCGCGATGCCGGCGGCGCCGGACAGGCCGGGCACGGGGGCCGGCGTGAGGCGATCGGGGCCGCCGCGGTCGCCCAGCTGGCCCGTGTCGTCGGCGCCCCAACAAACCACCGCGCCGCCGGCGCGGACGGCGCAGGTGTGTCGCGCGCCGGCCGCGATGGCGACGGCGTCGTCCAGGCCGGCCACGCGCACGCCGGACGATCGTGGGGTGCGCGTCCCGTCGCCCAGCTGCCCGTCGTTGTTGCGGCCCCAGCAGGTGACGCGGCCGCTTTCCCGCAGCAGGCAGGCGTGGGCGCCGCCGGTCGAGAGCGCCAGGACCGGATCGCCGGCGCAGCTGGCCGGAACGCAGGATTTCGATCGGCTTCCTGCGGCGGCCAGGTACCGGCGGCGCGACGGGCAACTGGCGTCCCGGGCGCTGCAGTGACCGTCGCTCTCGCAAAACGCGTCCGTGCCGCACTGAGCGTCGGCGTGACAGACGAAGCTGTTCGTTCCCAGGCACCCGGCCGGCAGCGCGCACGCGAGCAACGCGAATGTAGCCGACGCCGGCAGTCTCAAAACGTTCCCCCGACCTGCGCCGGTCCCAGCCACAGCGACAGCGGCGCCGGCAGCCGTTCGGCCCGGCGCGCGTTGCGGCGCACGATCGTGAAGCGCGCCCCGGCGGCGATCAGCGCGGCCGCGCCCACCGACGCTGCGATGAGGGCAACGTCGCGGCGCGATTCGGCCGTCGACCACAGCGCCTGGTGCGTGGCCCAGGTGATCGCCTCGCCGGCGTCGGCGCGGGCGGCCTCGGCCGCGATGAACCAGCCAAGCCCGATGCCCAGGCCGGCGACGCCGGCGGCCACCAGCGACAACCCCCAGGGATCGCGCCACCAGCGCGGCGGCGTGCGCGGTGGCGGCACTGCGGGCGCGGGCCGCGCCAGCACGATCTCCGGAGGCCGGCTGGCCAGCGCTTGCGCGCACCGCGCGAGCGCGATGTGAGTGGCGTCGACCTGCACCTGCGGCGGCCCCGTGGTCAGGAAGCGCTGGTAGAGGACGACGGCGCCACGGCAGTCACCGGCCAGCCGCTTGGCCTGCGCCTCCGTGAACAGGAACTCGCGCCGCGCGTCGATCGCGTAGCCCGCCTCCGTGTCGCGGATCGCGGCGGGGAAATCGCGGGCGGCGAAGGCCGCCAGCGCGCGATCGTAAAGCGCCTGCGCGGCGGGGTGCATCGGGCCCTCGGATTCCGCGGTTGCGCCGACGCCACCCGTTGGTGCGCTGGCTTCACCGCGTGCGGCCGACGTGGCGGCCAACAGCGCGACCGCCGTCAAAATGGGAGCGCAGGGCCGAATGGCCCTTCACGTTAAGCCTCGGCCTAGACCCTGTCGAGGAAAGCGGCGCCTCGCGGTCAAGGCGGGCCGAGAATCGCTGTCCGACCTGGAGAATGAAACGCCAGGACGCCACGGACGCCAGGAGCTTACCGGAGCGCGAAGTTTCAGAGGTGCTCGGTCGAGGTCCGTCTGTCTATAAGAGCATGCTCCGTGCCGATTGGCGTCCTGGCGGTCCTGGCGCTTATCTGACCGGCATTGCGGTCAAGGCGGGCGCGGCGAGTCCGGATCCCAGGCCCGCAGGCGCGACTCGGGCGCGGGCGGCGGCTGGGCTTCCGCGCGGGCGGCCCCGCGCGTCCGACGGCGTGCGGCGGCAGGCGCGCGCGGCGCGGGGGACGGCGCGGCCACGGCTGGCGGTGGGGCTCGACCGACGGATGATGCGCTGGCGGTCCCGGCGGGCGGCGCCGGCGCCGGCTCGGGCGCGACGCGCACCGGGCGCTGGGGCGCCGGTCGTCCCTGCCGCATGGCCAGCGCGCCGGCGCCGGCCAAAACCGCCGCAAGCGCCGACAGTCCGACCGCCCACCGCCCGGTCGCTCGACGGGGGCTGGGCGCCCTGGCGAAGGCGTCGGTGGCGGTCCGCTCGACGGGGCCGGCGCCGGGCGCTGCCCGGGCGGCCAAGTGGTCGCCCAGCGTTTGGCCGGCGCGCTGCGCCGCGTGCCAGGCCGCCAGCTCGGATGCAAAGAGCTCCTGCATCAGCGCCGCCAAGTTCACCGTCGACAGCGCGAGGCCGGCGTCGCGCGCGAAGCCCTCCAGCGCGAGCTGCATCTCGCGCATCGTCGCGAATCTCCCGTCGGGATCGGGCGCCAGCGCGCGCATCACGATGGCGGCCAGCGCCGGCGGATACGGGCCGCGCGCCGCGGGCCAGGTCGGCGGCGCGGCGCGGCCCTCGGCAATCTGATTGAGGATCTCGAGGTCGGTCTCGGCCGCGAACGGGGCAGCGCCCGTCGTCAGCTCGAAGAGGATGGTGCCCAGCGCGAAGATGTCGCTGCGCCGGTCCACGGGCCGCCCGCGGCACTGCTCGGGCGACATGTAGGCGAACTTGCCCTTCAGCGTGCCCTCTTGGGTGCGCGTCCGCTGGTAGGCCCACTTCGCGATGCCGAAGTCGGACACCTTGACGCCGCCGTCGAAAGAGACCAATACGTTGGACGGCGAGACGTCCCGGTGGACGATCCCCAGCGGCTCGCCGCCCGGGCCCAGTCGCTCGTGCGCGTGGTGCAGGCCGTCGGCGGCCGCCGCGACGATCGTCAGCGCCGGGCCGAGCGGCAGGGGTGCCGCCGCGGCACGCAAGAGCTCGCGCAGATTCGCGCCGTGGACGTACTCCATCGTAAAGAACGGCGCGTCCCCATCCGTGCCCACGTCGTACACGTGCGTGACGTGGGGGCTGGTCAGCGTCGCCGACAGCCGCGCTTCGTCGACGAACATCCGCAAGAGCTCGGGGTCGAGGGCGTGCTGCGGCAGGATTCGCTTCACCACCACCAGCTTCTCGAATCCCTCGAGACCCACGCCCGGGACGCGCGCGAGAAAGATCTCGGCCATGCCGCCGACGGCCAGCCGGCGAATCGGCTCGTACCTCCCGATGGTCGCCAGAGCGTCGCTCGTAGCCATCCGGCCGCCAGAATATCAGAATCGCGCCCGCGGCCGGAGCCGCCCCTGCTGTTGCGCAACCGCCCGCGCGCGAAAATTGTCCAACCATCTCGGCCCGTTGCGGCGACGACCCCTGACTGTCCCCCCATTTGGGGCTGTTCCGCGGTTGCGCAACATCGTCAGAGGCTTGTCGCCCCGAGGCCCGAGCGGCGCGGGCGCGGGCGCCAGCTCCGTTGGCCTCTTTATTGCGTAATTCACCTCACATGGAGAGCGCGGTCGCAAACAAGGTCAGGTGGCTCCGGGCGGGGCTCGCGGCGCTGGGGTTCGCAGCGGCCGCGGGCGGCTGCAACTCGAGCGGCAGCAGCACCAACGTCAGCGCGCTGCCGGCGGACGTCAAGGCCATCACGTTCCTGCAGCGGGTCAAGCACAACGACGCCGGCAACGTGTTCGACTACGCCACCTTCCACGCCGGCGGGCGGCTGGTCACGCTGTCGCCCCCGTCGGCGGACGGCAAGCTGACGGTGCTCTTTCCGACGGAGGCGACCTGCACGGCGCTGCTGGGCGCCAGTGCGGCGCCGACGGACGTCAGCGACTGTGTGGCTGGCGCCGACCTCATGTCGTACGACCTGTCCTTCGACGCCAAGTCGGTGGTGTTCTCGGCCCGCATCCCGGGCGAGAACAACTTCCAGATCTTCTCGATGAACCTGGACGGCAGCAACGTCCAGCAGCTGACGACCGGCGGCAACGACTTCGTTTACCCGCTGTACCTGCCCGGCGATCAGATCCTCTTCATGAGCAACCAGAACGTCGAGGCGGCGAACGACCCGATGTCGCAGCAGTTCCGCGACGAGTACGAACGCGCCACCACCGCGCAGGTCGGGATCATGAACGTCGACGGCACCAAGCTGACGCTGGGGCCCCGCAACGTCTCGCACCGCGTTTCGCCGGCGCTGCTGCCCGACGGTCACGTGCTTTACACCGAATGGATGCACATGGGCGAGGTCAACACCGGTCACCTCCGGATGATGAACACCGACATGACCGGCATGAAAGAGGCGTTCGGTGACGAGCTGGCCACCGGCAACGCCTCGGCCAACAGCTACCTCAAGGCGCGCCACGTCTCGAGCAAGACGACGATGGTGCCCTTGCCCGACGGAACGAGCACATCCGTCACGGACTACCAGGTCATCGCCATCGCCACTTCCCGCGACCGCACGCTGCAGTCGGGTCAGCTGATGCTGGTCGACCTCAACGGCAGCGAGGCGACGTCGGCGTCGCACAACATGACCCCGCTGGTGCCGGCCAATCGCACGCCCAGCCCGCAAGGGATCGGCCGTTACTACGACGCCGAGCCGGTCGGCGACGAGGCGCCGGGACAGTTCCTGGCCTCGTGGTCCGACGGTCCCGTGGAATCCGAGCAGCTCGACCGCGCCAAGAGCAGCGCCGACTTCGGCATCTACGTGTTCGACGCCAACAACGCCGGTGGCCAGACCGGAGGCCGCTCGCCGGTTTACAACGATCCGAAGTACTGGGACATCCTGCCGCGCCCGGTGAAGCCGCGCGTGACGCCGCCGGTGTTGGCTTCCGCCGTGGGGACGACCGACGGGGCCAGCACCACCATCGGCTGCCTGGACGTCACCAACTCGTCGCTCTTCACCGTCCCCGCCGGCAGCGCCGTGAAGGCACGCCTTATCGAGGGCTTTTCGGGCGAGGAGGGCGGCGTCGACATGTTCGGCACCACCGAGTTCGACGGGCAGTCGCGCTACGGCGAAATTCCAATCCAGCCGGACCGATCGTTCGCGGCCCAGGTGCCGGCCAACGTCCCGCTGCACATTCAGCTGATAGACAAGTTCGGGATGGCCGCGACCGTCACCGGTTCCCACGGGACGGCATCGTCCACGCCGGTCGCCAACGAGGACATCTGGTTCAGCGGCCGGCCCGGGGAGGCGCGCTTCTGCGGCGGCTGCCACGAGAACCGCCTGGCGACGACGCCGCTGGCGCCGGGGGTTCAGGCCAGCGTGCTGGCGGGCGCCGTGAACCTGGACGTCCCGCGTGAGGCGCGCAAGTCGATGCAGAAGGCCACCCTGGACGCCAACGGGAACCTGCCGGCGGGGGACGTCCCCGGCGACGTGGGCGTGCGCGGCGTGCCGTGGGATCTGGCGATCCAACCGATCCTCGACCGCAAGTGCATCACCTGCCACAACGGCGACCCCACCAAGCCCTACAACCCCAGCTACACGGTCACCGACATGACCAGCGGGACCTCGCAGACCTTCGTCTTCGATCTGCGCGGCCAGAAGGTCCCCGTCACCGTCGGGGAGAAGATGGCCGGCGACTACACGGCATCGTATCTGTCGTTGCTGGGCCTGGGCGAGATGCTGGGTGACGACGTCGTCAGCATCACGGGCACGCCGCCCAATTACGTCGTGCCGGCGGCGGCCGAGGCCAGCCCGCTCATGATGCTGCTGAACCCGCCGCAGCGGTTCCCGGCCGTCGACAAGACGGTGCGCGCCTTCGGCAGCGCGGCCTTCAACAGGACCGTGGGCGGCACGCCCATGGATTTCCCCGGGACGCCCCACCCAGTCGACGTCGGCGGCACCGAGCTGACGCCCGACGAGTACTACCTGTTGATCCTGAACCTCGACATGGGCGGGCAGTTCTACTTCCGGGAGAACCTTCCCTAAAGGGGAGCCACGAACATGCGGAGCCATCACATGCGAAACCTCAGCTTGTGGCCCAAGGTCGAGCTCGCGATCGTCGCGGCGCTGGGGCTGGCGGCGGTTCTTCCGGGCGTCGCACGGGCCGGCCGCGGCGGCAGCCCGGCGGCCATCCAGCAGGCGATCGCCGCCAACTCCGTCGACGCCATCCAGGCCGAGCTCGAGCGGGCCGAGCACCTGGTCTGTGCGGCCTGCGTCGACCTGGTGACGCCGTTGGTCGACCATCCGGACGCGCGGGTGCGCCGGGTGGCGGCCTGGTGGCTGGCCCGGCGGGCGGCCGGCGACCGGGTGCGGGTCGCCATGCTCAACCGGCTCTCGCAGTCGGATTCGACGGCGGCGCGGAACGCCGCCGACGTGCTGGGGGAGATGCGCACCCCGTCCTCGGTGCCCGCGCTGGGCGCGGCCCTGTCGAACCCGACCTTCTCGGCCGAGGCGCGCGCCGCCATGGCCCAGGCGCTGGGAACGATCGGTCGGCCCGCCTGCACCGCGCATCTGACGTCGGCCCTGGGCGACGAGCAGCCCAAGGTGCGGGCCGCCTCGCTGGTGGCGCTGCGGGGCATCCCAGGGTTCCGCGACGGCAGCGTCGCCGCGCCGCTGGTGGGCGACGCCGACGAGACCGTGCGCGCCGAGGCGACCGTCACGATCGCGACGATCCGGTACGCGGGCGGCGCGACGGCGCTGGTCGCGGCGCTGAACGACCCGTCGGCCAACGTTCGCAAGAAGGCCGCCTGGGCGCTGGGGGCGATCCACGCGCCGGCTTCTGTCGCCGGCTCCGCGCTCTCGAGCGCCGCCAGCAACGACTCCAGCGCCGCCGTGCGCTCCCTGGCCCACATCGCCCTCACCGAGCTGTCGGGCAGCTGAGCCGCCGTTGAGCGTATTCAAGCCAATCCCGGCTTGATACAATCGGGGACCCTTCATGCGTGCTTTCGCAAAGGGGCGGGCCGCGGCCTTCGGCATCGCCGTGGCCGCCACCGCCGGCTGCAAGGTCAATAAACCGGCTGACCAGCACTTTTACGACGTTCACATCCAGCCGGTCTTCAACACCTTCTGCGTGGGCAACACGTCGCCCTGCCACAAGGTGGATCCGACGACCAATACCGCGCTCGGCAATCTGGATCTGTCGTCATTCGAGGGCGTTCAGAAGCGGCGCGACGTGCTGCGCACCTACGGCAGCTACCCGCAGCCGCTGCTGCTGCTGAAGGCGCTGCCCGCCTCGACGATCCAGATCCCGTACCGCGGCAAGTTCTACCCCAGCGAGATCAAGCACAGCGGCGGGTCGCCGCTGTCTCCCAACACCGAGGCGTACTTCGAGCTGAAGAACTGGCTGGACAACGGGGCCAACCGCGACGGCATCGCGCCGGTGCCCGTCGCCAACCAGGGCGTGGGATCGTGCAACACCGCCCTGCCGCCGGTCGCCCAGCGCGTCCCGGTCGACACCGGCACCCAGGCCTACGCCGATTTCGTGGCGAACATTCAGCCGGTGCTGCTGCAGTCCTGCGCGTACGGCACCTGCCACAGCTCGCCGCAGGCGGACCTGTACCTGACCTGCGGCGAGAACGACGAGCAGACGCAGTTCAATTACGCGCAAGTGGCGGGGTTCGTGATCGCGCCCGATCCGGCCACCACCGCCGACAACGTCGACCAGAGCGAGCTCCTGCTGCGCCCTCTGGCCCCGGCCGCCGGTGGCGTGTCGCACACCGGCGGCACGTTCTTCCAGTCGCGCAAGGATCAGACCTGGCTGCAGTGGGAGGACTGGGCGAAGACCCTCCAGCAGACCCCGCTGGCCGTGGGCCCCCTAACCGCCGGGCAAACCTTCTTCGAAGAGAACGTGATGCCGAAGCTGCTGGTGCGGGGCTGCGCGCTCGAGGGGTGTCACAGCCCGGACGGGTTCAACGACTTTCGCCTGCGCTCCGGCGCTTTTGGGTTCTTCGCGCCGGCCGCGCTGGCGCGCAACTATCACGCGCTGGCCGACGAGTTCATGGCGTTCGACACCGTCGACGTCAAGCAGGGGCGCGCGGTGAAGAAGAACATCCCGCTGCAGCGGGGCGGCATCGTGCATCGGGCCGGCCCGATCCTCGAGGATGAGGGCCACACGGTGGACGATCCCTGCCCGCAGCCGTTCAACGCCGCCACCAACACGCGGGCGTTCTGCGTGTTTCAGGCGTGGCACCAGGCCGAGCGCCAGGACCGGGCGGCGGTGGTGTCGGCCATGAAGTCCGGCGACGTCTTGCCGGCGGCCTTCGTCGCCCGGCCGCCGAGCTCTCACACGCTGCTGGAGTTCGACACTTACGAAGGCGGCGCCGATCTGAAGCTGGCGGACGCCACGCTGGACGCGGCCGGTAGGGTCACGTCCCTCGGCAACCTGCGCAGCGGCCTGGCTTCGTGCGCCGGGCTGGCCGGTCACGACGTCGACGTCCGCGGCCCCGAGTTCAGCGCCGACGCGCGGAAGGTTATCTTCGCCGCCCGGCCGGGCGCGTCCAGCGGCCTGGATCTGTGGCTGCTGGACCTGGCGGGCGGCAGCTGCAAGCAGCTCACGTTCGACGGCGGCCGCCAGGTGAACGGCGTCCGGGTCCACAACTTCGATCCGGTGTTCGCGCCCGACGGCAGCGTGGTGTTCGCGTCGACCCGATCCGGGTCGCTGACGTTGAGGAATTTCCTGCCGAACTCGGACCTGTTCCGGGTGAAGCCGGATCTCGATTTCAATCACCCCGAGCAGATGACCTTCCTGCTGAACGCCGAGCTGTCGCCCGCCTTCATGCAGGACGGGCGGGTCAGCTTCACGGCGGAAAAGGCGACGCCTGACTTCTATCAGCTGGCTGGCCGCCGCATGAACTGGGACCTGACCGACTATCACCCGCTGCTCGCGCAGCGCGCGCAATCGACCGATACGTTTTCCAACGACCTCTACCCCTCCGTCGGTTATCAGCAAGCGACCGAGATCCGCGAGGGGCTGGACCGCAACTTCGTCCTCATCGTCTCGGACGCGGAGGCGCAGGGGGCGGGCGGCGGGCTGGCGACGTTCAATCGCTCGATTGGCCCGTTCGAGGCCGACCGCACCGAGGTCACGTTCCTCAAATCGATGGTCGTGGTGGACGCGGGCGCGACGGTCGCCGGCCAGAAGGGACTTTACCGCTCGCCCTTCCCGCTGCCGAACGGCGAGATCCTGGTCTCTTACGACGGGGCGGTGACCGATCCCAAGGCGGCCGCTCCGCGGTATGCCCTGGTGGCGGTGAACCCGCAGGACGGCGGGCGGCGGCCGCTGGCCAGCGACGCAACATTGTCCTATGTCGAGGCGGCGCTGGGATACAAGCGCGGCGAAGCTGAGCTGTTCACGAACCGCCCCCAGCTGGTGTTTGGCGGGCACGCCGGCGAGACGGACGCCGCGAACAACGGCATCATGCACTTCCCAGACCTTCCCGTGCTCGCCACGCTGCTGGGCGCCAATCTGCGCCGCGGTCGCAACATCGCCGCCTACGACGCGGCGGCGGCCCTGAAGGTCTACGAGGAGCAGGCTCCCCCGCCGGGGTCGACCCGCGACAGCGTCCCGCTGACGGGCGTGAACGTGAAGACGTACACCCAGCGAAAGCTGATTGGCTCTGCCCCCTTGCTGAGCGACCATTCGCTGATCACGCTGGTTCCGGCTGGCGTGCCGCTGATCTTGGAGGTCGATGACGCCAAGGGGAATTCCCTTCTCACGATGACCGAGGAGCACCAGGTCACGCCCGGCGAGTACGTGACGCCCGGGCCGCCGCGGGCGGTCTTCAACGCCATATGCGCAGCCTGCCACGGCAGCCTCTCGGGCTCCGAGCTCGACATTGCCGCCAGCGCGGACGCGCTGACGGGGGCCTCGGTGTCGCTCTCGCGCGGCGCCCCGCCTCAGCAGCTGCGCTAGACCGCTTTCACGTTGAAGCGAATGTGCGCCGCGGCCAAGGCTGCACCTCGCCCGCGAAGCGGGAGGGGTCGGCACCGAAGGTGCCGGGGGAGGGGAAACCTTGCAAGGTTTGCCCCCACCCGACGAGCCTGCGGCTCGTCGGCCTCCCCCGCTTTCGCGGGAGAGGCGCGGAGGGCGCTCGATGCAGTCGACTCGAAAGCGACCTAGGAGGGCGTTGCCGTAAGGCAACGGTGAGCGAAGCGAACCATGCCCGACGACGTGCCGCCCGATAGGCGGCCCTAGCGGCTGGCGTCGGGCGCGCTCGTTACGGAGAAAGCGCCCGGCCGAAAACCGACCGAAACACTGGTTTGTAATGATTGAAGGCGATGCTCTCGGTTGCGCCGACGCGGTCCGGAAAGACCCCCCGCCAGGGTCCTGGCGCCCGCAGCCCGGGCGTCCTTCGGCGAACGGCGGCCGTGCTGGCGTTGACCGTCGACCTGGAAACGCGAGATTTGCTGCTGGAGCTGGCGGTCGCCGAAGGGTTCGGCCTGCGCTGCGCGGCCACGGTCTCGGAGGCCGGCGCCATCCTGCAGCAGGAGCCGCCGGGGCTGATGCTGGTCGACCTGGACCTGCCGGGCGGCGGGGCGGCGTTCCTGCGTGGCTTTCGCCAGGGGCCCCATCGGGACGTGCCCTGCATGGCCGTCACGGCAACCAACGACCCCATGCTGGCCGTTAGCATCGATGTGGCCGTGTTCTACAAACCCGACCTGGACGGCATCGTGGCCGCCGTATCTCGCCTGTTCTGGCCCGAAGCCCCTCGCTGACGGCTTCGACGGCGGTCAGGCGAGCTGCAGCGAGCGGCGGGTCATCGACCCGTAGGCGAAGCCCTGGATCGGGAAGGTCGGCTTGGCAGCCGAGTCGTCGATGGCCGCCCCCAGCGCGGTGATGACCGGGACGAAGTGCTCGTGCGTCGGCAGCGCCCGGCGGACGCCCGGGCCAGCCTCCGGTAATCGAGCAGCGCGTCCACGTCGCGCCGGGCCAGGACGTCCGTCAGCAACATGGGGGAGCCGTGGGCCAAAAAGATCGCGGGCATCGCGGTGGCGGTCTGGCCGGTCGTCGGTGGGGTGGTCATCGGCTTTGGCTTGGATGCCGCGCGGGCACATCCGGTCGCGCCCGCCGCCACCAGCAGCTCCAGCGCCCTGCGGCGTGACAGCACCATCGCGCTAGAAGCGTAGCGCGAAGGCGGCCTGCAGGATGTGCGCATACGGGCGGTCGGCGTTGGGGGCGTTCACCGATTCCAGGTGGTACATCAAGAGCTCGTACTTCACGTCGGCCTCCATCTCGGCAAACCACGAGCCGCGTTCCTGCTGTGGGCGCCGCAGGAAAGCCATCCGGCCGCCAATCAAGTAGTTGCTCATGGGCGACAGCTCGCGGTCGCCCGTCCAGTACTGGCCGGCCGGGCCGTTGACCCGATAGCCTTGCCCGTCGCGGTAGAAGCTGGCGCCGCTTTGAAGGTGGTAGTGGCCCCTCAGCGTCAGCAGCATCCGCTGGGACAGGTACTTGTTGACCTGGATGTCGGCGGTCGCCGCCTGGATCGCCCAGCTGTCCTGGTAGAGGCGCCCCATCACCAGGGCGGAGGCCCGCCACTGCGGAAGGGCGTACGCCGCCCGCCCGAACACGGCGTACCGCTGCCGGTAGGTCGGCTCGTGCTCCTGCGGTTCCTGGCGCTGGTTGCCGATGAGGACCCGGCGGTACGGGTTGGATTGGAACCCGTCCAAAAGCTGGATCGTTCCGCCGCCCTCCACCACCAGCCGCGGCGTCATGGTCCACGAAAGCGACGGCTCGACCGCGTCGATGCTCAGGCGGCGGCTCACGACGTCGGTGGCGCCCGGGGTGAAGCAGTGCGCCGACGACGTCAGGGGGCGCAGATCCAACGGCGTGGCGGCAGCCTGGTTGTTGGCGTCGCAGACGCTGTCCCAATTGTGCGTGTACGACAGGCCCAGCGTGAAGTTGTGGTCGTAAAGATCGTCGCGCGTGGTCACGGACACCGCGTGCGATCGGTAGTCGTGCTCCCATCCGTAGGAATAGCTGGCGGCGATCCCGGCGTCGGGGCGGTCGTAGCTCAGGCCGCCGTGGGCCTGCTGTCGCAGGTCCCGGAACGTCGCGGCCGTGATGGCGTCGACATCGGCGCGCGGCCCGAACACGGCGGGCGTCGCGCCGGTCACCGCGTCAGCCGCCCACCCGGCCGCGATCCCCACGCCGGCGCCCAGGGGCGACGACGCGTCCACCTGCGGGTGGATGACCTTGATGCCGCCGTTCGCCTTGGATGGCTCCTGAAAGAACGTCAGGCGGGCCGAGGCCTCGGTCGGGTTGTCGGCGGCGCGCGCCGAAGACATCAGCCCCGCCGCGAGCGCCGCCGCTCGAAGCAGCAGGCGCGGCAGGCGCGTCAGTTGCAACCGCACCCCCCGCCGGACGTGCCGTTGCCGCCGACCGCCCCTTCGCGGTTGGACAAGATGTGCTCCTCGGCGGCGCGCTCTTGCGCCTCGGCGTCGAGCTGCATGATCCGGTCGGCCAGCAACTCGCGTTGGTGGGGCCGCACCGTCCACTTGGAAACCGCGCAGCCTCCCGCGCCCAGGCCCAACCCGGCCAGGATCAGGCAGCCGACTACAAATCTAGAAATACACGGACAATGCACCGCTGTACTCCTGGATCTGTTGTTCGTGGTTGGCGTTGAAGATCACGTACTGGCGCGCGTCGCCGCGCAACGTGAGGCGCTTCTTGAGGGCGACGATGAGGCCGCCGCCCACGTTCAGCATCGAGTAGTTGCCGGTCCTCACCGCGAACTGGTCGGCCTTCCTGCGGCCGAAGGCGGCACCTGCCGACGCGCCGACGAACGGCGTGACCGGCGAGGACGCGAACAGGAACGCGTTGAAGCCGCCGCCCGCGTAGACGACGTCCACCTGGTTGCCGACGGTCTCGCCAATCATCGCCTCCAGCGAGACGTGGGGCGCCAGCAGCCAGGACGGGCGGAACATGAACATGCCGTCGCCCCCCAGCACGCCGGCGGAGAAGGTGAAGCCGACGTCGTCGTCCAGCAGGGGCGGGGGGGAAAAGACGGCGGTCCCCATCCGCTTCCAGATCGACGGACCCTGGTGGGCGGCGGCGGTGTCGACGTCCAGCGGGAACACCTCGTCGCCCAGCACCCAGCCGTAGGTCCCGTCCGGCAGCTCGACGCGGAACCAGTGGTCGTGGCTGGCGCGCCCGATGGCCGGCAGCACCTCGCCCTGCCGCGCGCGGTAGACGACGCGGTAGCCGAACCCGGGGCCGGTGTGGATCTGCGCCTCTTCGGCGATCACGCGAACCAGCGCGCGATCGTCGGCCCGCGCTGCGCCCGCGAACAGCAGGAACGCGGCCATCAACAACCAGGCCTTCGCGAACCACGCCTTCCGGAACCACGCCTTCGGGGCGCGCAGGGACGCCAGCCTCATGGCTCCGTGATCCACTGCTCGACCAGCATCTCTTCGGGGCCGCCCTTCATGATCAGCTGATTTCCGCCGTGAACCTGCACCCCCTCTGGCAGGAGCAGCAACGCGCTGTCGGTCACGTCGGAGCAGTTCATCTCGTGCGTGACTTGCGTGTAGTTGCTGGCCCAGTCGCCGGTCAGCGGGAACGTCACCGGGTCCACCGGGTTCACCAGCGTCATCGTCGTCTTGCTGCCCCGGGCGTGGCAGGACGAGTCGGTGCAGTGCTTGCCGTTGTAATCCTTGGCCAGGAAGTTCGGCCAGATCTGGTTCACGAACCACATCTGGCCCGGCAGGCAGGCGTTCACCTGCGCGGGCGGCGCGCCCAGATCGACCGTCTCGCATCCCGCGCCGGCCAGCAGGGCAGCCAGAATCGCCAGGCCCGCGGCCCCGAGCGGCCCGCGTCTCAAAACGTGTACCTCAGGTAGGTCGAGGCCAGCAGCTCCTGGCTGGAGGTCAGCTGCTGCATCACCTCGAAGTCACCCCGCGCGCCGATCGAGAAGTGGCGCGACAGCGAGTGGTAATCGATGCCGCCGCCGCCGCCGAACAGCAGCCCGGCCCGGTACTGCGGCTCGACGCCCAGCAGGTAGAGCGCGTTGGTCGACAGCCGTTCGATCCCCACGCCCCCCTCGACGAAGAGCGAGACCTGGGCAAAGCGATAGGTCAGCTTGGCCTCCAGCATCGCCTGGTAGCTCTGCAGCAGCTGGCCGTTGAGCGGGCTGGTGCCGGCGATCTGGTGCGTCGAGCCGAGGACGTGCGCCTGCACCGCCAGCCACCCGGCCAGGTCGTAGCCGAGTCGGGCGCCGATCGACACGCCCGGCGAGACGTCGCTGCCGGCGCGCCCGAAGAACGCGACCGCGCCGATTTCCCCCTCGGTGTAAAGGCCGCGGGCAAACTTGGCCGGATCGGGGAAGATGACGGCGCTGGGCTCGGCGGTCACCTGGGCCTGCCCCCGGGCGCCCCATAGCAACCAAGACGTCGCCAGTGCCGCCATCAGCCGTCGGGATCGTCGGGGTCTCAAAGGACTAGGGGGTCATGGCCGGCGGCTGGAACAACGCCGGGGCCGGCGAAAACAGCGTGTCGTCGCTGGCGACGTGCAGCAGCTGGCCGCCGTCGTCGCGCACGCGGAGGTCGTAGGTGAGGGTCATGGGCCGGTTGGCGGTGAAGTTGACGTCGATCTCGATCAGCGCCGGGATCACGGCGTTGCCGGGGACCATCTCGAGCCCGATCGGGTTCACTTGGGAATTGTTGATCAACACCGCCTCGAACGGCGCGTTCCAGGTGCCGATCGCGTAAAGATCCAGCTCGGCTTCGGCGAAGTCGTCCTCCCGCACGATGCCGCTGATGGTCTGGCCGGGCGCGATCGTCTGGGGCGTCACCGGGATGAGCGGGACGTAAGTCGGCTGGTCGTCGTTTCCCTGCTGCAGCGCTTGCGCGACGATGTTCTCGTCGTATTTCGTGTACTCGCTGGCGCCGTCGATGCCGATGGCGAAGTTGGCGACGTCGCCCGGGTCACCCGCCGGGGCGGTGGGATCCGGCGGCGGCTCGTGGTTGGTCACCTGATAGACCATCTCGATGTGGACGTGGCTGCGCTGGATCCAAGGGACGTCGAAGCCCAGCGCGCCGGCCTGCTGATCCCGGGACTTCTGCTCCGATTCGACCGGGTCCCGGAATCGCAACGTCAGGCCGCTTTCCGTGCGCGCCGGTTTGTGGTCCGCAGCATCCAGCGCCAGCGGAGACATCTCCGGCGCGAAGTAGAGGGGCGTGTTCATCTGGTCGCACGCGCAAAGGAAAACGGCCAGGGGAGCCAGCGCAACCAGCGCGGCCGGCGCAACAGGCGAACGTCCGGCGGTCACATCCCCCCCTTGAAGATGAAGGGATAGCGGCCGACGATCGTCTGGCCGGGCGCCTTGGGGAACTGCCACTGCTTCACCTGGCGGACGATGCACCCCTCGACGGCGGCGTCGGCCATCGTGCTCTGCTTGACGTTGGCCTTGCTGACGGTGCCGTCCGGTTGGATGACCCAGAAGATGTCGACCCCGCCGGCCAGCGAGGATTTGTGCTGCAGCTCTTTTTCGTAGCAGTACTTCACGCCGGCCAGGTGGGCGCGCACGACCTTGTTGATCTGCTCTTTCGACAGCGAGCCGTCGGTCTCGCCGCCGCCGTTGCCCAGGCTGACGCCGACCTCGTGCTCGCCGCGTTCGGCCAGCTTGGGCCCGCGCCCCCGGCCGTGCGTGCCGCGGCCGCCCGTGTCCAGGTTTCCGGCGCCGTAGATGTGGCCGTAACCCGTGCCGCCGCCGCCCGGCCCCGAGCCGGCCGTCGACAGCCCGCCCGCGCCGTGCCCCACCGCCATCTTGGCGCCGGCCATGCCGTTCATCGCCTGCTCGACGTCATTCGTCTGTGCGAACAGCTTCGAGAGCCCCGAGCCGGGCGCCTTCTGGTGCCCGAGCACGCTCAGGATGCCGACCTTCTGCACCTTGTCGCGCAGGATGTCGTCCTTGCCCTTGGGGATGACGGTGTCCTTCTGGGTGGCGTCCTCGCGCCCCAGGCGGCCGGCCTTTTCTTTGGCCCGCTTGGTCTGGCCTTCCTTTTCTTTAGATTTTTCCTCTTTGGATTTTTCGGCGGCCTTCTCGGCCTCCTGCTTCTTCTGCTGCTTCTTCTCGAAGTCGAAAAACTGCGGCGTCTCCAGCTTGGCGACGCGGGCGGAATCCAGCGCCAGCGGGGGGCGCGGGACATCGCGCTCCCAGATCAGGTTCAGCAACAGCGCGAACATGCCCACGATCGCCGCCGTCCCGACGGTGATCTGGACCATGTGCGGGTCCTTGATTCGCGGGCGCGCGATGCGCTCGGGTGGGTCGACCCACCGCATTTCGACCCGCAGGTCACTGCCGTCGCCGAAGATCAGCTTGGCCTTGTCGCCCGGCGACAGCGTCACCTCGCGGTTCGCGATCTCCGCGACCGGCGTCGCCAGGCCGCCCAGCGTGATCTCGCCGCGCAAGGTCGAGGTGAGCGCGATCAGGAACGTGCCCTTGTGCGGGCGGACCAGCAGGTACTTGTTCTGTCCGTCCAGGGGCGGCGTGCAGAAGGTCGCGCGCTTCGAGGGCCCGACGGTGATCCGGCCGCGACGCCCGACCAGGCGATACCCCAGGATCTGCCCGCGCCAGATCACCGCCACCTGCAACATCGACCGCTCGGTCACCGGGCGCGGCGCCGTGGGGCGCCGTTCCGGTGTCGGCCGGGGCGGAGGCGGCGGCAGGGCGTGTGAGTGCATGGATGCCACGGGATCACCTGTGCGGAACGTCAGAGACTCTTGTCATCGGCGCTTTGCTCCAGCTCTTTCATGAATGACCGGTGGTCGGGAGCCGACATGTCGAGCTCGAGCTTCACGCGGGTGAGAAAGTAGAGGAGCTGCGGGGTCTTCAACTTCCCTTCCACGTCCATCGCGCCGAACGTGTACGTCTTGGTTTTCACCTTGGAGCCCAGCGCCGCCAGCCCACTCGTGGGCGCGCCGGCCGTGTCGCCGCTGTTCGAGGCGGCGGCGCTCTCCGATGACGAGGTGTCGGCCGGGGCGGCCGGCAGGCGTGCCGGCGCCGGCGCCGGGGTCCGCTTGGGCGAGGGCGACGCCGACCGATGCGCGGCGGCCGGTTTGTGGCGCGCCGGCTTCGCGGACGCGGCGCTGGCCATCGCCAGCAGGGCCGCCGCCGTCGCGACGACCAGCCCGCGCCGAGGCCGCCGCTGCATCACTTCAGCTCCTTGAGCCGAGCTTCGGCGTCGGCGCGGCGCGGGTCGTTCTTGCCGACGGCCTGCAGGTAGCGCGCGAACATCTCCTTGGCCTTGGCGGGGTCCTTGTCGAAGTCCATGTACAGGACGCCCAGGTCGAACAGCGCCGGCGGGTAGTCGGGCTCGATGTCCAGCGCCCGCTCGTACGCCTTGCGCGCCTGGTTCAGCTTGCCGTCACCGCGGGCGGCCACGCCCAGCGCGACCTGCGATTCGGGATCGTTGGGGTCGATCTCGACGGCTCGTTCCAGATCCTGGCGCGCGTGCTTGTAATCTCCGCAGTCGAGATAGACGACCGCCTTGTTGAGGCGAGCCTCGACGTATTTGGGATCGAGCTCGGACGCCTTTTGAAAGTCCAAGAAAGCCTCCTGGTCGTGACCCCGCTCGAAAGCCGCGAGCCCCAGGTTGTTCCAGACGAACGCGCTCTTGGGGTCGAGATCTGCAGCCTTTCGCAGCGCAGTCTCGGCAAGTTCGAACTTCGACATTTTATAGTACGTCAGCGCCAGAGCGTTATAGGCAATTACGGTGTGCGATACGTTCCCACCCGCAGAAACAAGCAAAAGACGCGCCTGTTCCAGGGCCGCGTTCAGCGAATCGTTGCCGGATTCCCGCAATGCCTGGCTGTAACGGGCGCGCATCTCGAAATCGCCGGGGTCGGCGTTCAGCCATCGCGCGTAAAGATCGGCCGCCTTCTTTGGTTCGTGGTTGCGCCGCAGGCTTTCGCCATACGCCAGCACCGTTCGGCGCGCGCCCGGCTGGATGTCCAGCGCGCGTTTGAAGTCCTCGACGCCCGCGTCGAGCTCGCCGGTGGCCGTGTGGACGACCCCCAGGTCGTGCCACGCCTCGTAAAGGCGCGGGTCTAGGCGGGTCGCGCGCGTGAAGGGTTCAACCGCTTCCTTGTAGTGCCGCCGCCCCATCCGCATCGCGCGCACCCCTTCGTCGAAGGCGGCCTGCGCCTCGGGGCTGGTCTTCGGCAGCGCGACCGGCGCAATCGGATTGCCGGCCGCTGCGCCCGGCGCCGGTGCCGTGTGCGCGCAGCCCGCCAGCGCCAGCGCGAATCCCGCGGCAATCCCAACTCTACTATTGGTCACGGCGGATTTCCTCGATGCGGTCCATCGTCACGCGCGGCTCTCCGGGGCGCGTCGACAGACGCAGCTCGGCCTCTTTGGGATATTCATTCTCGGCCAGCCGCGACAGGGCTTGCCGGATTGCCTGGGTGTGCTTGTTGTAGACGCCGATCTGCAGCGCGCGCGCGTATCCCGACTTGTACGCGTCGATGGCCTTGTCTTCGATGACCACGATGACCTTCTCGAGCTCGTCGCGGTACATCTGCTTTTCGTCTTCCTTGAGGTCGCGTGGGACGGGCGCGCTGCGCATCGCCTTGGCGTACGCCTCGTAGCCTTGGCCGATGCGCAGCAGCGCCGCCGTCGCCCACTCGGGCGATCGATAGGCGACGACGTCGAGGTACACCGACTTCGCCTCTTCGAGGCGCTTGGCTTTCTCTTCCAGCACCTTGGCCAGCTGCTTGGGCTTGCCAGCGATCTTGATGCGTTCGTAGTCGATGAACGCCAGCTCGCCCTGGATGTAGCGGGCCTGGGCCGCGTGGTACGACGTCTCGTCGCCGGCACGTCCGCGCTTGGCCAGGGCCAGCGCTCGCGCGGCCGCTTCCTTGGCGGCGGCGTCGTTGCCGGCCTTGAGGTGGGCGTCGGCCTCGCGGGCCAGCGCCTCGACGCTCTTTGCGTCGCCGGGATAGGTCTTGCTGAAGGCGGCGAAGCTGGCGGCCGCCCCGCGCCAATCCTTCTGGTCCTCGCGCACGACGGCCGCCTGGAAGGCGACCTCCTTGGCGTCGGGGCGATCCTTGTAGCGGCGCGCGTACTCGCCGTAGTGCTTGATGGCGCGATCGTGCTGGCCCAGGCTCTGGCGCAGCACGCCGGCGCTGCGGAGCGCGTCGGCCGCGTGCGCGTCCTGCGGGTACTTCTGCGCCAACTGCTCGTAGAGGCCGGCGGCCTTGTCGTAGAAGGCGACGTTCTCTTCGATGCGTGCCGCCGTGAACAGCCCTTCGGGCGCTTCGGGGGCGCTGGGGTACTTGTCAGCCAGCTCCCTGTAGGCGGCCACGGCCTCGTCGTCCTTCTTGGCCTTTTCGAAGACCACGGCGGCGTTGTTCAAGGCCTTGGGGGCGTAGCCGTTGGTCGGGTATTCACGCGGGATGCGCAAAAAGAACGCCGCCGCCTTGTCGTACTCGCCGCTCTGCGCGTATTTCTCGCCGGACTTCATCACGGCTCCCACGATCAGCTTGTCCAGGCGGTCCTGCTCGTGTTGCGGAGCGAAGGCCTTGGTCTTCTTCAGCCGCCGCGCCCAGGCCTCGATGTTTTCGTAGTTCTTGGCCTTGTTCAGCGCCTCCAGGATGCGGTCGCCGGCCGAGCCCGCGTTGGGATCATCGGGGTAGCGCTCGATGATGAGGCCGAAGCGCTTCACAGCCTCGTCGTAGTCGCCGTAGTCGAAGAAGAACTGCCCGTTCTTGTAGATGACGGTGACGATCTCTTTGTCGTTGGGGAACAGCGTCGCGTACAGATCCGCCGCCTCGCCGAACAGCCGGTCGCTGTCGGTGACCTCGCGCTTGCCGCCCGCCGCCGAAAGCGGCTTGCGCACCTTTTCGAAGGCGGCCATGGCCTGCAGCAGGGCGTCCTTGTGGTACTTCCCCACGGGCTGGGTCTTGCCGACCGCCAGGTACGCGCGCCCGGCGTCCTCGTACCGGCCCAGCTTGAAGTAGAGGATGTCGGCGCGCAGATAGCGCAGCTCGGCGGCGTCGGGCGCGTCGGGGAAGCTCGCCAGATAAAACTCGTACGCCTCCGCGGCGCGGGCGTAGCGGTCGCGGTCGACGACCTTGCTGGCCTTCTCGTTCTGTTGCGCCTCGCCGTGCATGGTCTTGGCCAGGTTCCGGATCAGCGCCTCCGCGATCGTGCGGGCGTGGGCGACGGTGTTGGGGCGGTCCTTGTTGGCGGCGGCCCAGGCGCTGCGCGGCCCGTAGTCGCCGGCCAGCTTGCGCATCTCGGTGACGGCGCCCTTGGTGTCGCCCATCAGCTGGTAGCCTTCGACGATCTTGCCCGCGTAGTCCGGCGCTTCCCCGGCGTTCGGGTCCAGCTCGATGAGCAGGCGGTAGGCCTCGACGGCGCGTTCGTAGCGCGTCTGGTCGAACACCGTGTCGGCCAGCTGCTTCAACACCTTGCGCGAATACTGTTTGCCGCCGATCTGCGCCAGGAACTCGAACGCGTCTCGGGCTGTCTTCGTGTCGTCCTCGGTGAAGAGCTCGACCAGGTACTCCAGCGCCTCACCTTGCAGCTCCTGGGCGCGCTTCTGCTCAGCCTCGGTGCGTCCGGCCTTCTTCTTGGCCAGGTCCAGCACCTCCTTGAAGCGCAGGGCGCTCTTGGTCGTGTCGCCCAGCTTCCAGTAGCACCAGGCCGTCTTGAACAGCGCCAGGTCGTAAAGGGCCGACTTCGGGTGCTTCAGCACCTCTTCGTACGCTTCCAGCGCCGTCGGGTAGCTCTGCTGCTCGTAGAACCTATATTCGGCGATCGCCATCCAAGCGTCGGCCACGTAACGCGAGCGCGGAAACCGGTCCAGGATGATCTGGAAGTACTTGATCGATTCTCCCAGCTTTCCCTGGTCGCGCAGCGAGAAGGCGTAGAGGTAGGTGACCGTGTCGATCTTGCGGAACTTCGGGTACTCGGCGATCAGTTGACGGTACGTGGCCTGCGCCCGGGTCAGATCGATCGCGGGCGGCCGGTGCGGCACGCGCGGGCAGGTGGATCGGTCCGCGTGGCAGGCGCTCACGGCGGTCTGATAGACGCCCATCTTCTCCAGATAGACGGCTTTGGATTCTTCCCAGTAGAGCTCGGCCAGCTTGTACAGCGCCTCGGCCTGCTCCTTGGCCCGGAACCCGGCCGACCCGCGCGGGTTCTCGGCCAGGTACACCTCCAGCAGCTTGATCGCCTCCCGGCGCGCCGCGACGACTTCCCCCTCCTTGTGCTCCAGCGCCTTTTGCAGGATCGGCGGCAGCTTCTTCTCGGTCTCCTCGCCGGCGTCCGCCTCGCTCTTGTCAGCTGGCACATTCGCGTGCACCGCCGCGCGCGTACGTGCCGGCGCGAGCAGCAACAACGCGCCCGTGACCGCGACACCGATCCCGCGGCGTACGCTATTTGAAATTCTCGTACTCATCCGACCAGTACTCACCTTCGAAGGGCCAGTACTCTTCGTCGTCGCCGATGAGGCCTTCCAGTTGCAGGGTGGCGAAGAGATCGGCGGGGTAGCGGCCGTCGCGCAGGTGCTCGATTTCGATCTCCAGCTTCTTCTTCTTGCCGATGATGGCGTCGATCTGGGTGAGGCGCGCCTGCCGGAGCAGGTCGCGCAGCCGCCGGTCCAGGTCGGCCAGCGCCTGCGTGGCGATGACGCCCGTCGCCGCCACCAACCGGCCCCGCAGCTTGCGCGCCTCCACGCCCAGCGCCAGCGTGGCGGCAGCCTCCTTGGCGTACGGTCCGCCGGCGACGTTCTTCAGCCGCGCCGCCCGGTGCGCCTCGTCGGCCAGCTGCGCGACCTCCTCTTCCATCACCGGATCGCCCGCGGCCAGCGGCCGCAGCGCCTCGACGTCTTGCACCAGGCGAACAGCCTCGGTTGCATCGCCGTCGCTGGCGGCGCCGGCTTTGCCCTGCTGGTGAGCGGTCAGCTCGTCCCAGATCGCGACCTCGTTGGGGATCGTGCCGGCCTCGCGATCCAGCGCCAGGATGTCGCCCGTGAATTTGTAAAACCGCGGGTCGACCTTCAGCAGCTCGGCAATCGGGTCGTGCGGGCTGGCGATCGACTGCTTGCTGAGGAGGCGCTGGTACAGCGCGGCGCGCTGGGCCGGGTTTTTCAACAGCGCGCTCACACGGGCCTCGATTGGCCCGTACGTCGTGACGAACGTGGCCAGCGTCTGCTTCACGCGATCGAACTGGCACGACTTCAGATCGATCATCGCGTGCAGCAACATCACGTCCGGCGCCAGCGGCGTGGTGTGAAAATCGTGGTCGAATTCGTCCAGGAAGGCGCGCGCGGCCTCGTATTCGCCCTTCTGGAACATCGACCACGACGCCTCGAACAGCGCGTCCGGCAGCCGGTCAGAATCGGTCGGCACGCGGAAATAGAAGTAATAGGCGTCGTCGTACTTGCCCTGCTCGTGGGCGATGCGCCCCAGCGCCAAGTAGGCCAGGTCCTTGATCGCGAAGTAGCGCCCGTCGATGAAGAACGTGAACCGGTCCTGGTCCGCCTGCTCGACGATCTCGCACAGGTTCGCGCGCGCCGACGCGAAGTGCCCGCGCCGCGCCTGAATGAGCCCGCGGAAGTACAGCGCGGCCGCGTAGAACCGCGATTGCCGGTCGACCTGCCCGAACAATCCCTCCGCCCGGCCCGTGTCTCCTGATTCGTACGCGACCTTGGCGGCCAGGTAGGCGTGCTCGGCCAATGCGTCCCGCGGCAGGCCCTGCGATGGGGCGTGATCCAGCACGGCCAGGATGGCGGCCTCTTCCTTGGTCTCCAGCGCGACGTCGACCATCGCGCGGTACGCCGGCGCGAACTGCGGTGCCGCGGCGCCGCGCGCCAGCACGCGCAGCAGGTACCGTTCTGCCGATTTGTACCCGCCCGCCCGAACCAGCGCGCGCGCCAGGGTCAGCTCTGCGGTGGCGTAGTCGGGCGCGTACTGAAACTGGGCATAGCGCGGCGACTCGACGATTCGGTAAAGGCGAACGCTGGCGACCTCGGGATTGCCGGTGACCAGATCGTCCTCGGCGCCGGCCAGCTCGACGCGCAGCCGGTCCAGCGTAGCGGGTTGCTTGTCGTCCGCCAGCGCGCCGCTCTTTTCCAGGTCGGCCAGGTAGTGGCCGACGGGATCCACATCGCCGGCGCGAGCGGCGACAGGCTGGGCCAGCAACGTGACGAGCAGCGCGATCATTTCTCGCTCTTCAGCTCCATCTCGATGTCCGGCTCGTACTCGGGCAGGTCGCCGCCGTCGTCGGCGGTGAACGCCACCGTCGTGCGCTTGCCGTCGGGGACCGTGACGACGAAGGTCTGTTCGGACTCGTAACCCAGGTCAGCGTGCTCTTTCTCTGCCTTCTTCCCCGGGCGCACGTCGATCTTCACCGTGATCGTGTGGGGTCCCGGCTTGACCGGCCGTTGCGAGACCTTGATCAGATCGTCGACCATCGGCTTTTCGCCCGAGTCCCAGATGACGTTTCCGTCGAGGCGGATCTCCGCTCGGTGCAGCAGAAAATCGGGCGCGCCCTTCCACCGCAAGGTCGCGCCCAGCTGCGACGCGTAGATTCCCTGCTCGACCAGCGCGGCGCGGGCGCGGGCGCGGAAGAGCTCGTCACGCAGCTTGTCGTAAGCGGCGCGCAGCTTCGCCAGATCCATCGCCGGCGGCACCGGTGGGGGAGAGGCCTCTTGCGCCATGCCGCCGGTCTCGGCGTCCGAGGCAGCCTCGGTCGCGGCGGGGGGCGGGGGCGGGGCAGGCGGATTGGGGCTGCCAGCCAGCAGGGCGGAGATCAGCGTCGCGGCGAGGTTCGTCATCATCACTACTCCGTCACGGGCAGGTACAGGCTGACGCCCACGGTGGCGGTCAGGTCGTTGACCCACATGACCTGCGACAACAGCTGCTGGCGATAGACGTGGTCGCGCACGTCCAGACGGATCGCCCAGGCGCGCTGCCCGAAGAACTTCAGGCCGAAGCCGGCATTTCCGGCCACGTTTTGGGAAAGCACGGAGTCGACGACGCCTGCGCCCGCCGCGACATACAGATCGAAGTGCGTGATCCCGCCGCCGAGGCGCATCTTGGCGTGCGCCGGCACCCAGACCAGATCGGCGTCGAACATCAGCTCGCGGCGGGGCTTGTCCCGAAGGACCGCGAACGTCCGCTCCAGCTCGGGGCCGCCAGACGAGGTCAGGCGCGTGTACATCCCGGAGGCCTCGACGCCGAGATCCTCTGTCATGTGATAGGTGTAGGCGCCGCCGACGGTATACGTGCCGTCGAAGAGGTCCGACACGTAGTACCCGCCTTGTACAGTCAGCTCGTGCCGATTGGTTTGCTGAAACAGCCGCTCGCGGGTCGTGCGCTGCTTCCGTTTGGCGAAGAGGTCCGCTTTGACGTTCTCGTCGATGCAAGCGTCGTTGTGTTCGGGACCCTGAGCGGGTCCCGAAGGTGAGCCGGGCGCCGCCTCTGGCTCTAACGACATCGGCGCGTCCTCGGCGCCGAACGCGGCGGGGCTGGCCACCGCCGCCAGCGCGGCGGCGCACATGAACCGTGCTAGCCGAGCCATATGCTGAGACCCGCCAGCACGGTCAGGTTGTTGGTGATGCGCCCCCGCCCGAGCACCTCCTGCGGGACGACGAAGTCGCGCACGTCCAAACGGAACGCGAAGAACCGGTTGAAGTAGATCTTCGCGCCGAGGCCGGCCTCCCACGTCAATCCTTGCACCGTCGGATCGGCGGTGCGCCCGGCGCCGGCCACCACGAACAGATCCCCGTGCAGGATCGTCGTCTCGCTGAACTTCAGCTTGGCGTGGATGGGCGACCAGAGCAGCGAGAAGATCCCCTGCCAGGCGACGCTGGCCTGGAAATGCGTCTGCTGGTCGAACGCGGTGAACGGCTGCTCGAGCCGAAACCGCATCGGCGTCCGCGTCAGCAACAGCTCCAGCCCGAAGTCCTCTGACGGGTAGAACGCCAGCGCGCCACCGTAGCTGTACGTGGACGACAACGCATCCGATGCGTAAAAGCCGCCCAGGCCCGAGAGCTCGAATCGGTGCCGCTTCAGGAAGTCGCGCCGCTGAACGCCCTTGCGCCGACCGCCCGTCGCGTCGCCTTCCAGGCAGGCCAGACCGTGCAACGCGGACTCCGCCGACTCCTCGGCCGCGCCAGCCTCGCCGTCTTCGTCGGAGCCGGTGCCGGTGCCGGCTGCAGCGACGTCGTTGCCGGCGTCGTCGGCGGGATCTTTGGCATGATCCTCGAAGGGGTTGCCGCGCTCAGAGGGGCCCACCGGGGGCGCGGCCTTCGCCGGCGTCCCGTTGATGATCCCGTAAAAGAGCGCGAGCGCGAGGGCAGCACGGAGCAACGCGAAAAAATCGTAGCCCTTGCGCGCCGCGCTTGGCAAGGTTCGTCAGTCGACTTCTGCGAAAATTTCTCGACGAGAAATTCATGTTCAATCGCACGGTAAGATGTCGGACGACGTGATCGGCGCGATCCCATGAGCGACGCGATAGTGGCGCAACAGTTGCGCGAGGCTGCGCAACGGGTAGGTGCGCGTGTGGCGCAACCGAGGTGTGACCGCTGGTCGCACATGTCGTCGGCTGCGTGCTGGATCGTCGCGGTGGTCGCCGCGTTCGGTTGTTCGGGATCGCGGGCCCCGGCGCCGCTCGACGCCGCGACTGTGCCATCCAACTGTTCAGTGCCGC
This sequence comes from uncultured Pseudomonadota bacterium, assembly GCA_963737345.1. Lineage (GTDB taxonomy): Bacteria > Myxococcota_A > Polyangia > Fen-1088 > Fen-1088 > JADGRB01. Next base: position 72,805 of record CAVTSM010000012.1, read on the forward strand.
TGGTGTGCGGGGACGACGGGGCCGTTCATTCGTGCAACGGCAGAACGATCGGCGCGTTGATCGACAACTGCGCGTCTCGCGGGCAGGCCTGCAGCCTGGGCCGTTGCACCACTTCGCCTTGCCAGGTCGCGGAGGCCCGAACCCGCAGCGTCACCGGCTGCCTGTTTTACACGCTCCAGCCCGACAACGTGGCGGCCGACGAGGCGGCGCTGACCAGCTATGTGATCAACAACGCCGGCGCGGATCCCGCCAACGTTCAGCTCGAGCGCGCGATGCCGGGGACCAGCGAATCCACCGTCTGGATGCCGGCGGCCAACGTTCAAGTCCCAGCCCGCAGCTCGGGGCGGATGCAGGTCGCCGGGCTGGAAGCGACAAACCCCGGAATCAACCCACTGGGCGCGGTGCGGGTCTCCAGCGACCGGCCGATCACCGTTGCCGAGATCGAGAGCGACGAGGGTTCACAAGCGGCGACCAGCAGCAGCGGCACCGTCGTGCTGCCCCTGCAGTCGCTGGGCAGCAACTATCGCGCGGTGACCTATCCCCAGGAGGCGACCCACGACGTCCAGCAGGCGGTTGGCAGCCGCGGCGGCGCCGCGCGGGTGATCGTGGTCGGCACGCAACCCGGCACCCACATCAGCTTCAAGCCAATCGCCGCGATCTCCGGGGATCCCGGCCCCGGGCAGCTGGTCCCGCCGCTGGCGGCCGGCGAGAGTCTGGAGGTGACGCTGAACGACGGAGACATTTTTCAGATCTACACGAACGCGCCTGACGAGGACTTGACCGGCAGCCTGGTCACCGTCCTGTCCGGCGCACCGGTGGCGGTGTTTTCGGGGAACATCTCGACCTCGTACGGATCGAACGTCGGCGGCATCAACTCCGCGGACATGGCGCACGAACAGATGCCGCCGGTGTCGAGCTGGAGCAAGGTGTACGTCGCGGCGCCGCTTACACCGCAGGCCAGCATCGATTGCACCTCGTTCTTCGCCGATGCCGACGGCACGGGCGCGGGGTCGATCTGGCGCGTGGTGGCCAGCGAGGACGACACCCGCGTCGATTTCGGCCCGCCGTCGCCGGAACGGGTCTGGTTGCGCGCCGGACAGTCGGTTACACGTGTCTCCGCCGCGCCGTTCACCGTCACGGCCACGCGGCCGGTCCTGGTCACCCAGGGGATCGACTGCGAGCCAACTCTGTCGCTGGCCATCGGCGCCGACCAGAACGCGCTGCTGACGGACGTCTCGTTCGCGGCTCTCCCCATCTTCGATCAGCTCGTCGCCATCGTGCGCCAGTCGGGCGCCATCCTGTCGATGGACGGCCTGCCGGTGTCCGATTCGATGTTCCAGGCCATCGACAGCCAGTTCGAGGTGGCCGAGCTCTCGGTGCCGCCGTGCCGCGCGGCATCCGGCGCTTGCCTGCACCGGGTGACCTCGACCGGCGGTGGTTTCGGCCTGACCGTGCGCGGGATGGACGTCTCGGCCAGCTACGCCCTGACGACGCCAGGGCTACTGCGCTGCGATTTCAACTCCGAGGTCTGCCTGAACTGACGAGAGAGAACCTAACTCGTTTTCAACGCGTCCAGCTCGGTGCGCAGGTTGTCGGGCGTGAAGTTCTCGCGCTTGCGGCGGATGTCGAAATAAAGCAGCACGGCACCCAGCACGGGAATCGGCAGCAGCACCATCGTGACCAGGTCCGAGAGCAGCGACCCGAAGAAGATCGACCCCGGCGCGACCAGGGCGGTCCCAAGGACTTGCGCCAGGCCGCGGACCAGCGCGAAGGTCAGCAACACCAGCGCGACGCGCAGCCAGTCCGAGCGGACCAGGGCGGTGCTCCGTTCCAGCGCGGCCCTGCCGCCGATGCCTTCGATCAGCACGACCGGCGACACGAACGCGAAAAACAGGGCGCACACCAGCCCCGGAATCAGGAAGAACACGCAGCCGATCGCGACCACGATGGCCGCCGGGACGACCGCCGACAGCAGCAGTCCGAGCCGCCGGAACAGCAACATCCAGACTTCGCGCCACCCGGCGTTGCCGCCCAGGATGCGATCGGCGACGGCGATGGTCAGCGCGCCGTTCGTCAGCGGGACGATGATCCCGTAAAGGAAGAACCCGGTGACCAGCGTGCCGGCCAACCCGAGCATGTACACCCAAAACGGGCCGGCCATCGCCACCGCGGCCGGGTCGCCGGTCTGGGCCAGCGCGATGGTCGGGCCCAGAATCGCCGCGCGCGCCAGCGAATTGACGATCGCCGCCGGCACGAACAAGAGCGCGCAGGTGAGGAGCAACGGCTTCGCGTGCGCCCGGTAGAGTCGGAATGCTTCGATCAGAAGGTCGGCCACCCCTTTTTCGGGCGTCGGCACCACCTCGGGGCTGGCGGGTTCCATCAGCGTTCTCCTTCCACGATCCGGGCGCGAGCATAGCCCGAACGGCCGGTGGGGCGTGTTAAAAGCGGGCCATGCCTCGCGGAGCCTGGTTCGCCGCATGACCGGACATCGATGGCGCGCGGCGGGGGGGCGTGCCCCGCTGGCCCTGCTCGTCTGCGTGTGGGCGGGCGCCGCACGCGCCCAAGTCGGGACGTCGCCGCCGCTTTCGACCGGCCCGATTCCGGCGCTGGAAGGCAGCCCCGCCCCCGAGCTGCCCCCGCGGCCTCGCATGTCGCTGGCGGTCGGGTTCGGCGCCTCGGTGGACGCGACCGGATTTCCGGGCGGGCCGCACGCGATCCCGGCGTTCTTGGGCGGCGGCGGCTTCGGCGACGGCTTGGTCGGTTTCGAGCTGGGCGCCTTGTCGACCGCCGCCTCGGGCCGATTTCACGCCGGCGACGCTGCGCCAATCGACCGTCTCGGGCTCGACGCGTTTGGCGTCTTTCGGCCGCTGGCGTGGGTGGCGGCCGACGACCTGCGTTACGGCACACGCGTCCTGCACACTTTGGCCGCCGAACTGGGGCTCGGTTACGAACGGGACGGGCGGACCTCCGGCGCGGGCAGCCGGTGGCAAATCCACACCGGCGGCCGTATCGAGCTCCCGCTGACTCCGGCTGGACGTCCCAGCGAGCTGCGGCTGCGGCTGGGTTTTCGGCGCGCGATCGGCCTTTACACCCCGCAGGTCCCGGGCGGCAGCGGCACCAACCCGGTTACCACGGTCCGCGACTCGAACGAGCTCTACGCGGCGCTGGCCGTGGTGTTCTGACGACGACGGCAAAGGACGGTTCAGGTTCAGGGGTCCTCCCGGCAGGCCGATGATCGGGGGGTGATCGGCCGCGAACAGTATCAAGGGCGAACCCTGGCACCCGTCGCGCTGCTGGCCCTGTTGGGCGCGGGCTGCTCGTCGACCGTTGAAGTCCGCCCGGCGGCGCACGCGGTCGCGCCCACGATCGACACCGTGGTGGGCCTGCCCATGAGCATCGGGTGGGGCGGCGACATCGACCTACGAACCCTGCAGCGCCGCACCAGCGACACCCTCATCGAGGCGAGCGGCGGGCGGGCCGTGATCGCCGAAGAGCTGATCGACGGCGAGGACGAGGCTGCCATCAACGCCGCATTGCGGGCGCTGGGCGAGGATCCGGCGCGCGCGCTGACCTTCTCGCTGTCCGTCGCCATCGGTGGGCGGATGGTTTCCGGGACTTCGGCGATCCCTGGATTCATCGTCGGCAAACACGTCGTCGTCGACTACCGCGCCCGGATCGAGGTGCGCCACGTCGGCACCAAGCAGGTGCTGGGTTCCGTCGACACGATCGCCAGCGGCCGCCCGAACGAGGCGGAGGTGGGTCCGAAGGGAAGAAAGGGCGCCGCGCTGGAGGCGATCGAGTCGGCCATCGAAAAGGCGTTGGCCACCTTTGCCCCGCGCCTGGTGCCGCACGAGCGCCCGTTTCAAATCGTGGAGATTCCACCGTCGCAGGCCGCCAGCGTGACGCGCCGGCTGGCGCTGCTGGGGACGATTTACCCCGAGCTGACCGTCGAACAGATGCAGGAGATCGCGCAAAGCCGCGAGCGGTTCTTCGTCGTCGAGCCGGGCGAGCTGACCGCCTTCGGCGTGGCCGCCGGCGACATGCTGGGCGTGCCGGGCGGAACCACGGCGGCCACCCGGGCGGCCCTGGCGCGGGCGCTGTCGCGCGGCTTGCGGCCTTCGCTGGCCGTCGAGCGCGCGGGCGAGCAGTACATCCTGGCCGCGACCTCGCCCACCGGGCCGGCAGCGTCGAGCGCCGCCGCCGTTGCCCGGCGCTGAGGCAGGACAGCATGATAAGAATCGGCGGATGAGCGCAGCCGATCGGGATCTCGACGCCGTCGTCATCGGCGCCGGCGTCGTCGGTCTGGCGATCGCGCGCGCGCTGGCGCGGGCCGGTCGCGAGGTGGTCGTGCTGGAGGCGGCCACCGCCATCGGCACCCACACCAGCTCGCGCAATTCGGAGGTCATCCACGCTGGCATCTACTACCCGGCGGGGTCGTTGAAGGCCCGGCTGTGCGTCACCGGACGGCAGGCGCTTTATGCGTACTGCGCGGAGGCGGACGTCGCGCACCGCCGCCTCGGCAAGCTGCTGGTGGCGACCACCGAAGCCGAGGTGGGGACGCTGGAGTCGTACAAGAGCGCCGCCGAACGAAACGGCGTCCACGACCTGACCTGGGTCAGCGCCGACCAGGCGCGCGCGCTGGAACCGGCCGTCACCTGCGTGCGCGGCTTGCTGTCACCGTCGACGGGCATCATCGACAGCCACGGCCTGATGGCGGCGTACCTGCGCGACGCCCGCCGGGCAGGCGCCGAGCTGGTGCTGGAGGCGCCCGTGACGGGTGGGGCCGTGGACGGCGGCGGCATCACGCTCCAGATCGGTGGTCGCGCCCCGGTGACGGTCCGCGCCCGCACCGTCGTCAACGCGGCTGGTCTGTTCGCCCAACAGGTGGCCGGCAGCCTGGCCGGTTTTCCCGCCGCGCAGGTGCCGCCCGCTCACTTCGCCAAGGGGCACTACTACGTGCTTTCCGGACCGTCGCCTTTCCGCCGGCTGGTCTACCCTATCGCCGTGGCGGGCGGCCTGGGGGTCCACGTGACGCTGGATCTGGCCGGTCAGGCCCGTTTCGGCCCAGACGTCTCCTGGATCGACGGCGTCGACTACAGCTTCGACGACAGCCGCGCGCCCTCGTTCTACGCCGCCATCCGCCGGTACTGGGCCGGGCTGCCGGACGGAGCGCTTCAGCCGGGGTACACCGGCATCCGCCCCAAGCTGGGCCCGCCGGGCGCGCCGGCGCACGACTTCCGCATCGACGGGCCCGCCCAGCACGGCGTCCCCGGCCTGGTGAATCTGTTCGGCATCGAATCGCCCGGCCTGACCGCCTCTCTGGCCCTCGCGGATTGGGCCGTCTCGCTCCTCGGCGATTGAGCCGAACCGGGTCAAACAGTGGGGCTGACCCGCCTGATGTTGCGCAGGCACGGCCGCGGTGCACAATTTCGTCCAGATGCTGGATCTGCTGGAGGAGCTCCGGAACGTCATCGCCCGAATAGATGACGCGGGCGTGCCTTACGCCCTATGCGGCGGTTTGGCGATGGCCGTCCACGGATATCCGAGGGCGACCGTGGATATCGATCTCTTGGTCGTGGTGGATGACCTCGCGCGGGTGGACGCGGCCGTTCGGCCGCTCGGATTTGTGGTTCCGGCCGAACCAATGACCTTCAAGGGCGGAGCTGTGGAAATCCGCCGCGTCTCCAAGATTCATGCATCTGGCCAGATTCTCTCCCTCGATCTGCTGCTCGTCACCCCGGTTCTCCAACCCGTATGGGAGGGACGTGAGGCGATGGAATGGGACTTTGGTAAGATCTCCGTCGTGTCTCGCGATGGTCTCATTACCTTGAAGTCCCTGCGCGGCAGCGGGCTCGACCAGGACGACATCAAGCACCTGCGCGAGACGAGCGAATGATCGTGGACATGTCTGCGAAGGCGATCACGGCGCGGTTGCGATTGACGGCGCAGTTGACGGTCGTGTGCTTGGCGTTGGGGAAGGCGCGGCCGGTCAAGGTGGAGTCCGCTTGCCCGCCGCCAGCCAGGCCTTGAGCGATTTCACTGTGCCTTTGCGAGCGCGAGCAGCTTGGATGCAAGCACATCGCGACGAACGATGCCGGTCGCCTGGAGCTTTTCAGCGATCGAAAATCATGTCGGCGCCAGAAGGTCGTGGTCGCGCAGCAGGTCGGCGGCGGCCTGGATCACCGAGAATCGGATGCCGGAGCGCTCGGCGATCAGGAGCAGGCTGGTCTCGCCGTCGGACTGGTTGAGGACCCACAGCATCGCCATCTGCAGGTCGGGGATGTTCGTGCCGCCGATGGCGCGGTAAAGCCCTCGCTTGCCCAGCTGCGGCTCGCCGTACGGCTGCAGGTTGCGATAGCGCCGGTCGCCGTCGACGACGTCCAGGATCTCGCTGACGATGCTGGCTGATTCCGCCAGGTGTTCGGCCGAGACGAAGGTCAGGTTGTCCGCCGACGTGTGGTACTCGGGGAACATGCCGTGACGGCCGCGCATCAGCGAGCCGACGGGCAGACGGAACCCCGGGCTGCCGTACTGCCGCTCGTCGTATCCATAGGGGAAAAAGTCGATCAGCTGATGGGCCGCCCCGTCCTGTGCCAGGACGTGCGCGGCCGCCCGATCGATGGGCGCGCGCCCGCCGACCGAACGTTTGTAGGTGAACGGGTGTTCGTCGCCCAGGCAGGTCAGCGTCAGGCCGTGCTTGATGCGCGCGGCGCGGTCGCGGTTGCGCGCCAGCCAGGTGATGGCGCCGATGGTCCCGGGCGCGAACACGAACCGGAAGGTGTGCCGGCGCCGGGGCCGCGCCGCCAGCGCCTTGGCCAGCAGGGTCGCGATCGCGACCCCCGACAGGTTGTCGTCGGCCAGCGACGGGTGGCAGACGTGTGATGAGATCAGGATCTCGTCCTCGATCTCGCCCGGCAGCACCAGCTCGCCATAGGTCAGGTGGCCAGGCGCCAGGGTGGAATCGATGACGACGTCGTAAGGGCCGTCCCCCATCCCGTCCAGCTGCCGCTGCGTGAGGCAGAAGCCCCAGGACTCGGCGTAGTACGAGGTGCGGTACGGGATCCAATCCGGGTGCGCGGCAATCGTGTGCAGGTGCGGCCGCAGCTCGGCCAGCGACATCCGCGCGCGGACGGGGATGCTGTAGTTGACGACGTGCAGGTTGTGGCGCTGAAAGTCGATCACCCGGCGTCCGCCGGCGTCGGCCACGTAAGCGTCACGGATGTTCCACTCGGGCGGGACCGTCCAGTCGAGGACCGCCGTTCCCGAGGGCACCTCCGTCACTTCGATCGGGATGTGCCGCCCGATGATTCGCAGCGTCTCCCGCACGCCGTCGCCGGTGATGCTCCGGCAGATGGGGTACAGCGCTTCGATGAGCGCGCCGATCGCGCCGCCGTCGATGTTCCCGGCCGGGGCGTCCGTCATCGCACGACGTCCGGATGGGCCGGATCCAGATCCGGGTACGTGCGGTCGCGATCGGCGATCACGGCGGGTGTGGCCGGCCAGACGATCCCGATGCGGGGATCGTTCCAGCGGAAGCCGCGCGCCACGGCGCCCTGGTACGGCTTGCCCATCAGGTAAAAGACGTCCGTGCGGTCCTGCAGGGTGATGAACCCGTGCGCGAACCTCTCGGGGACGTAGAGCGCGTTGCCCGCCTCCGAGGACAGCTCGACGCCGAACCATTTGAGGTAGGTGGGCGATTCCGGGCGCAGGTCGACGATCGCGTCCCAGATCGCCCCCGTCACGCAGCGGACCAGCTTGGCCTCCTCGTGCGGGGCCGCGTTGTAGTGCATGCCCCGCAGCGTGCCGGCGCGCGCGTTGTGCGAGACGTTGTGCTGCGGCCAGGTCACCGGTAGGCCGGCGGCCGCGAACTCGCTGTCGCAATAGGTCCGTGCGAAATAGCCGCGGTCATCCTCGTGACGCTCTTGCTCGACCAGCGCGGCCCCGCCGAGCGGTGTGGGTCGAAATCTCACGCCAGCAGCATATCACCGGCGTCGAGGCGCACGACCAGCTCCGCCCTGGTGGCCGTTCGGGAATGCTTGCTATGCTTGCTGGCATGCCGTCGACACCGCAAGCATTGGGCGGCCGGGCACGCGCCAGGACTCTTGGTCCCGCGCGTCGACGGCAGATCGCGCGAAAGGCGGCGGCCGCGCGCTGGGGCGCGAAGCCGAGGGCCACCGCGTTCCGGCTTTCGGACATCCGGTTGCTCGCCGAGCAGCTCGCTGAATCGACCTCCTATCCTGCGGCGATCAGGCTTTTCGGGTCTTACGCGCGGGGCACCGCCGGGCCATCCTCGGACGTCGACCTGATGGTCATTGAAAGCGGATTGCGCGACTGGTCCGCGGAATCAGCGCGACTGCGACGCCTTCTTCGCGCCAACCCGTCCAGCCTGGCCCGGGCCGTCGATCTCGTCGTCGTCAGCCGTGCCGACTACCGAAAGTGGCGTGGCTGTTACGGGACGGTTCAGCACGAAGCAGAGCGCGAAGGAATCCTGCTTGTCGAATAGGACCATCGCCAAGGTCCTGGCGGCAAAGGCATCCAGCAATGCCAACGTTGCACGTCTCATCCGGGACCAGCCCCTCCAGCTCATCGGCGACGAGGTGTTCGGGAACAATGTTCAGCAAGCCGTCGAGAAGTGGTTGAAAGCCATGATCGCTCACCGCGGGCGCAAGTACCCGTTCACGCACGACATCGGCGAGCTTCTGGAAGCCGCGCTCAAAGCGGGCCTCACGAAACCGGCTGGCGTCGACGCCGACCTGGCTGAAACGCTGACGGATTACGCCGAGAAAGAGCGGTACGAATCGGTCCGGAGTGGCCCGGCGCTCGACCGCCGGGCCCTGATGGACCTGATCGACGCCGTGGCCGCATGGGCGAGGGCGGTGGGGGTGACCGGCATTCACTATGGTCCAACCTGACCCTGGCCAGTCGGTCCGTCGGGGTTCGGGGTCTTCTCGCGGGCGCCGGATCCTGGTACCGTGGAGAGGCCCATGACCACGTCCGACAAGCCTGCTCCGAAAGCCTCCGTTTGCCGCTTTTGTGGATCGCCTGAACGCCGGTCGTTCGTCGATCTCGGGATGTCGCCGCTGTGCGAGAGCTATCTGCCGGCCGACAAGCTGAACGACATGGAGCCGTTTTATCCGCTGCACGTGTGGGTCTGCACGAAGTGCCTGCTGGTGCAGCTGGACGAGTACGTCACCCCCGAGCACATCTTCAGCGAGTACGCGTATTTCTCGTCCTTCTCGACGGCCTGGCTGAAGCACGCCGAGGACTACGTCACGATGATCAGCGAGCGGCTGAAACTGGGGCCGAAGAGCCTGGTCATCGAGCTGGCCAGCAACGACGGCTACCTGCTGCAGTACTTCGTCAAACGCGGCATCCCGTCGCTGGGGATCGAGCCGGCCGCCAACGTGGCCAAGGTGGCCGTCGAGCAGCGCGGGGTCGACACGCTGGTGAAGTTTTTTGGCCGCGAGTTGGCCGCCACGCTCAAGGCCGAGGGGCGGCAGGCCGATCTGGTGCTGGGCAACAACGTGCTGGCCCAGGTGCCCGATCTGAATTCGTTCGTGGCCGGCATCCGCACGCTGCTGAAGCCGACCGGTACCTGCACCATCGAGTTCCCGCACCTGCAGCGCCTCGTCGAGGGGAACCAATTCGACACCATCTACCACGAGCACTATTGCTACTTCTCGTTGATCTCGGCCGAGCGGATCTTCGCCGCCCACGACATGACGATCTTCGACGTCGAAGAGCTGTGGACCCACGGCGGCTCGCTGCGCATCTATGCGCGGCCCACACCGGACGCGTCGCGCCCGATCACCGACCGGGTGCTCAAGCTGCGCGACCAGGAGAAGGCGGCCGGCTACCACGACCTGCCGCACTACCTCACGTTCGAGGAGCAGGTGCGGGAGACGAAGCGAAAGCTGCTGGAGCTGCTGACCCAGGCCAAACGGGCCGGCAAGCGCATCGCCGGCTACGGCGCGCCCGGCAAGGGAAACACGCTGCTCAACTACTGCGGCATCCGCCAGGACTTCGTCGACTTCACCGTCGACCGCAACCCGTACAAGCAGGGCAAGTTCCTGCCGGGCACGCACATCCCGATCTTCTCGCCCGAGAAGATCGACGAAGAGCGGCCCGACTACGTGCTGATCCTGCCCTGGAACTTCAAGGACGAGATCATGAAGCAGCTGCAACACATTCGCGGCTGGGGCGGCAAGTTCATCGTGCCGGTCCCCGAGGCGACTGTCGTTTCGTGATGCTGGCGGCGTCGCTGGGCGCGCCGGGAGCGCCGCTGCGCATCCTGTGCCTGGGCGCCCACTGCGACGACATCGAGATCGGCTGCGGCGGGGCGGTGCTGCGCCTCTTGGCCGAGCGCCCGGGATTCGACGGTGCGCTGGGTGGCGTTCGCGTCGAACCCCACCCGCGAGGGCGAGGCGCGCGCCGGAGCGGACAGCTTTCTGGACCAGGCGGCCGACCGCCAGGTCGTCATCCATAAGTTCCGCGACGGCTACCTGCCTTTCCAGGGGGCCGAGGTCAAGGACGCCTTCGAGGCGGCCAAGGCGGACTTCCGCCCCGACCTGATCCTGACCCACCACCGGCACGATCGGCACCAGGACCACCGGATGGTCGCCGAGCTGACCTGGAACACCTACCGCGACCACGCGATCCTCGAGTACGAGATCCCCAAGTACGAGGGGGATCTGGGGACGCCCAACCTGTACCTGCCGCTCAGCGAGGCGGTCGCGCGCAGGAAGATCGACCTCATCGTTCGTTCGTATCCGTCGCAGGCCGGCAAGCGCTGGTTTCGTCCCGAGACCTTCGAGGCGGTCCTGCGCCTGCGCGGCATCGAGTGCAACGCCCCGGACGGATTCGCCGAGGCGTTTCACGCGACCAAGCTGGTCAGCTGACGGAATCGCCAAACCACTGCAGCCCAACCCAAAGAAAGCGATCGCCCAATGAAGGTACTGGTCACCGGAACTCTCGGTTACATCGGCGTCGAAATGGTTCCCGTGCTGCGCGCGGCCGGGCACGAGGTGGTCGGCCTGGACACCGGCTATTACGACGGATGCGACTTCGACGGCGCACCCGACGAGATCCCGACGCTGCGGGTCGACCTGCGCGACGTCACGGCCGAGCACTGCAAGGGCTTCGACGCCGTCATTCACCTGGCGGCGCTGTCGAACGATCCGCTCGGCGATCTGAACCCGAACATCACCTACGACATCAACCTGCACGCGTCGGTGCGGCTGGCCAAGGCGGCCAAGGACGCCGGCGTGAAGCGCTTCCTGTTCTCGTCGTCGTGCAGCCTCTACGGCGCCGGCACCGACGGGCACCTGGACGAAGACGCCGCCTTCAACCCGGTCACGGCCTATGGCGAGTCGAAGGTGCGCGTCGAGCAAGAGGTCTCGAAGATGGCCGACGCCAACTTCACGCCGGTCTACCTGCGCAACGCGACGGCCTACGGCGTTTCGCGGCGGCTGCGCGCCGACATCGTCGTCAACAACCTGGTCGGCCACGCCATCACGACCGGCAAGGTGCTGCTGCAGAGCGACGGCACGCCCTGGCGGCCGCTGGTCCACATCCGCGACATCATCCACGCGTTCGCCTGCTGCCTGACCGCGCCCAAAGAGGCGATCCACAGCCAGGCCTTCAACGTGGGGCGCACCGCCGAGAACTTTCGCATCCGCCAGGTCGCCGAGATGGTGGCCGAGGTGGTGCCGAACTCGACGGTGGCCTTCGCCGAGGGGGCCTCGGCCGACCTGCGCAACTACCGCGTCGATTTCACCAAAATCGAGACCAAGCTGCCGGGGTTCAAGCCGACCTGGACCCTCAGGAAGGGCATCGAGGAGCTGTATGAGGCCTACAGCAAGCACCATCTGAGCAAGGAAGAGTGGACCGGCCCGCGCTACTACCGCCTGAAGACGATCAAAGGGCTGGTTGACCGGGGCATCCTCGACAACGAGCTCCACATCAAGAAGGCCCGCGCGTAGGCGCGATGCCGGCGGCCAGCCATCCGGGTGTCAGCTCCTTCGTCGGGCCACCCGACGCCGAACGCTACGGGTGGCCTGGCGTCTCGCCGGAAACGCTCTCCGCGACGGGCGCGCCCGCCGCCCGGGCCATCGTGCGGGCTCAGGCTCGGACGGTGGGCTTCGTGCCGGCCGGCCGGGCGCTGGCCGGCGGGCAGTCGCTCGCGCCGCTGGTGATGGCGGTGGCCGAGGCGCTGCTCCGGTTCGTGGCCGGTGAGGTCGCCATCATCGACAGCTGGCCGACCTGGCCCTGGGGCGAGCCGTTCCAGCCGGGTGATCGGTCGATGTACCGGCAGCGCCTGCTGGCGCCTCGGCTCTCCGAACTGGCTCCGGCACCGTGTGGCGACCAGTTCGCTGCGGCGGTCGCCCTGCAGGCCACCTTGGAGTCCCGGCCAGCCACCACCGGGGTGGTGCTCGTCAACCTGGCCGCTTACTCGAAGCCCGGGGTCGTCCCGTCGGTCGTGGATCTCCTGGACGGTGTGGTGGTGGTCGCGACGCGCGACCGGACGCCGGTCGGCGGTCTGCGCCGGATGCGTTCCTATCTGCCCGAGGCCAAGCGGCTGGGCGTCGTGCTGGTCGGCTGACCGGCGCGCCCTAAACTAGCTGGCGCCGCGAGTCGGTGCGCGGGACAGCAGCTCTTTGCAGAGCGCCACGATCCGTTCAGCGGCGTGCCCGTCGCCGTACGGGTTGTGGGCGCGCGACATCTTTTCGTAAACGTCCGGTTTGGTGAGGAGCTCGGTGACACCGTCGACGATCCGGCGCTGATCCGTGCCCACCAGGCGCACGGTGCCCGCCTCGACGGCCTCGGGCCGCTCGGTCACGGCGCGCATGACCAGGACCGGCTTGCCCAGGCTGGGCGCCTCTTCCTGCACGCCGCCGGAGTCGGTCAGGATCACCGTCGAGCGGCTCATCATCGCCACGAACGACAGGTAGGGCAGGGGCTCGATGAGGTGCAGGTTGGCGCTTGCCGCGCCGCCGGGACCACCCAGGATCTGCTGCACGGGGCCGCGCACGTTGGGGTTGAGGTGCACGGGGTAGACGAAGTGGACGTCGGGAAAACGGCCGGCCAGCTCGGCGATGGCGCGGCAGATGGACTCGAATCCGCCGCCGAAGTTCTCGCGGCGGTGTCCGGTGATGAGAACCATCCGCGGTTGGGCCGGTGAGCTGACTGCGCTCGGCTGCAGCGCGGCCGGCAGACCGGCGATGGTGGGTGGCTGCTGCCGAACGCGCTCGGCGGCGATGAACAGCGCGTCGATGACGGTGTTTCCGGTCACGGCGATGGCCTGGCCCGGGGTCCCCTCACGCAGGAGGTTCTCGCGCGAGGTCGCGGTGGGCGCGAAGTGCAGGCGCGCCAGGCGGGACGTCAACACCCGGTTCGCCTCCTCCGGCCAGGGCGCGGTGAGGTCGCCCGTGCGCAGCCCGGCCTCGACGTGCCCGATCGGGACGTGCCGGTAGAACGCCGCCAGCGACGCGCAGAACACGGTGGTCGTGTCGCCCTGGACCAAAACCAGATCCGGCTGCTCGGCCGCCAGGTAGCCGTCGATCGCCTCGATGGCCCGCGCGGTGAGCCCGCTCAGGGTCTGATTGGGGCGCATCAGGTCCAGATCGGCGTCGGGACGGATGTCGAACACCTCCAGAACCTGATCCAGCATTTGCCGGTGCTGGGAGGACGAGCAGACGTGGCAGACCAGCCCGGGCTCCTTCTTGAGCCGCAGGATGACCGGCGCCAATTTGATGGCTTCGGGGCGGGTTCCGAAGATGACCGAGATCTTCGCGGGGCGGGGCGGCTGGGGCACGATTCCTCGTCTTGCTTTGCGGCTAGCCGGCTAGGCGGCGGCCTGGCGGCGAGATCCCACGTCACGGGTGAGCGCGTCCAGCCGGCCCGCCAGCAGGCCGGCCAGGTGACGCGCCTGATACGGCGCCAGCTTGTCGGGGGCGGCCGCCCATCGGGCCAGCTGGCCGGTGCGGTGAAGCCCGACGATCTCGCGGAGCACCGGGGCCGCGTCCAGGCCCGGCGGGACGACGCGGCCGGCACCGGTCTCTTCGATGACGCGGGCAGAGGCTCCGTCGGTGAAGGCGAGAACGAAGCGGCGGGCGTGCAGGTATTCGTACAGCTTGGCCGGGATCTGGCAGGGCTGCCCTTGTGCCAGGAGAAGCAGGACGTCGGCGGCCATCATCCGTTCCAGGGCCTGGCCATGATCGATCTGCCCCGAGACGGTCACCACCCCGTCCAGCCGGCCCGCCGCCACCGCGGCGTTGACCGCGGCGAGGGGCTCGCAGTCGCCGATCAGCTCGACCTGGACCGCCGCGCGATCGAGCTCGCCCGTCGAGATCAGCGCCGCCAATCCGGAGAGAAACGGCAGCGGATCGCGGCCGCCGTAGATCGTCCCCAGATGCACGAACCGCAGCGGCCGCACAGGCGGGGCTGCTTGCCCGGTTGGGGCCGGCGTCGGCGCGGGAAAATCCACGGGATCGTAGCCGTTCACCAGCACGGCCAGCTTGCTGGTCGGCAGCTCCGGGTAGCGGGCCAGGTACCGCGACCTGGCCTCGTCGGTGGCCAGCAGGATTTCGCTGGCGGCGGACAGCACCTGGCGCTCGAGGTAACTGGCGCCGCGGTGAAGCGCCCAGTCTGCCGGCGGGGCGTCGAAGCTGACCCACGGGTCGTGCAGTTGCGCGATCCAGGGGATGTCCGGGAACAGTCGGTGCACGGCCAGGCCAGCCAGGTGCGTCGAGTGGGGCGGCGAGATGGTCAAGACCGCGTCGAACCGTTGCGCGCGCAGCAGCTGCCGCGCGCGCAGCACGGCCGGCGCCACCCAACCGGTCTTGTTGTCGGGGAACGTGAGATAGCGCAAAAGGCGCGATCGGTTCCCATCCGCCGACCAGGAGAAAGAAGCCGGTGCGGCGGGCGGCGCGGGCGCCGGGGCGGCCGCCGCGCGGGCCCGTCGCGGGCGCACCTTGTTGAGCAGATCGAGCGCCCGTGGCCAGCGCGCCACCCGCTCGACGGGCAGGCTGGCCAGCACGTCGCCGTACGCGGTCCGATCGACCGGGCCCACGATCGCTTGCTCGGCAATGGTGAGCACCGTGGTCTGCCAGCCGAACGCCGGCAGGTGCCGCAGCAGCCGCGCCGTGACCCGGCCGGCGACCTCACCGGAGGGAGGGAAGTGCTGGGTGAGCAGCAGCAGCTGCCGGGGAGCGTCGCTCATGATTGCCGGTCGCCCAGCTCCGTCCAGGCGGCCGCGGTCAGCGGTCCCAGACCTTCCAAGGCGCCTTCTCCCGGCCCCACAGCTCCTCGAGGTTCGTGCGGTCCTTGAAGGTGTCCATGCTCCGCCAGAACCCGTCGTAGGGCACACCCAGGAGCTCGCGCTTCGCGATCAAGCGCTCGAACGGCTCGGAGACCAGATCTTCGTTCTCTTGCAGAACGTTGAAGATCTCGCGGCGCAGCGCGAAGAAGCCACCGTTGACCCGCAGGTGGGACGTCCCGATGGCCTCGAACCGCGTCACATGGTTCTCGGCGTCGGACTGCACGATGTGGAACGTGTAGGGCGCCGGCACGCTCAGGAACGAGGCCGTCTTGCCAGAAGCTTTGAAATCGGCGACGAAACGATCCAGATCCAGGTCCGCCAGACCGTCGCTGTAGTTGGCGA
This sequence comes from uncultured Pseudomonadota bacterium, assembly GCA_963737345.1. GTDB lineage: Bacteria > Myxococcota_A > Polyangia > Fen-1088 > Fen-1088 > JADGRB01. The sequence goes on from CAVTSM010000012.1 coordinate 88,466, forward strand.
GAAACATCTCCTCGCCCTCGAGGTGCTGGCGCACCGCGCGCAGCCGCATGCCGATGCTCGAGTGCAGGCCGGTCTCGACGAAGGTGATTCGCCAATCGTTGATGTCGTGTCGCAGGACGTCGACCTTGCGGCCGCCCTCGGACAGGACGAAGTCGTTCGAGACCGTCTCGTCGTACTTGAGGAAGTAGTCCTTGATGGCGTTGCCCCGATACCCGAGGCAGAGGATGAAGTCCTTGTGCCCGTAGTGGGCGTAGTACTTCATCAGGTGCCACATGATCGGCCGCGGCCCGATCGGGACCAGCGGCTTCGGAATCTGATCGGAGTAGTCCCGCAGACGCATCCCGAGACCACCGCAAAAAAGGACGACTTTCATGGAAGGCGCTCCCGGCCGCACAGACGATAGTGCCGGCTGCGGTAATGCACGTCAAATGCCCGTGTTACTCTGTGATGCGGGACCTCGGTCACGATGGGCCTCATCGGCAAAACGAAGTCGGCGGTGAAGCGGGCGCGGGAAAAGAATCTCGGCGCCTGGACGATCGGTTACGCAAGCTGGCTGGCCCGCTCGTCGCTGCCGCGCGCGCGCGCGGCCTGGGCGACCAGCCACGGTCCCCGGCATCTGTTGTTCGCGTTCTGTGACCACTACGAGCCGCTCTGGCGCACCTCTGACCGGCGTCTGGGCGCCGAGCGCGTGCGCCAGTGGGTCGACCGTTACCCGCCGCTGGCGCGCCAGTTCCGCGACGCCGACGGGCGCCCACCCCGGCACAGCTTCTTCTTCCCGGGCGAGGAGTACGAAACCGAATACCTGGACGGCCTGGCGGCGCTGGCCGCGGGTGGGTTCGGTGAGGTCGAGTTGCACCTACACCACGACGGCGACACGGCCGCTGGTCTGCGCGACAAGATCGCGCAGTATCTGGACCTCTACGCGCGACACGGACATCTGTCGCGCGATCCCGACGGGCGCCTGCGGTATGCCTTCATTCACGGCAACTGGTGCCTGGCGAACGCGCGCGCCGACGGGCGCTGGTGCGGCGTCGACGAGGAGCTGCCGATCCTGCACGAGACCGGCTGCTACGCCGATTTCACTTTCCCGGCGGCCCCCGACGAGTCACAGCCGGCCATCGTCAATCAGATCTACTGGCCCGAAGGGGACCTCGCACGGCGGCGCGCCTACGAAAAGGGGACGCCGGCGCGCGTCGGGACGCGGCGCGACGACCGGCTGCTGATGATCGAGGGGCCGCTGGCGCTGGCGCTGCGCCCGGGGCGCTTCATGGCGCCGCGGATCGAGAACGGCGCCGTCACAGGCGAGGATCCGGCCACGTCCGCCCGCGTGCGCACCTGGGTTCGCCAGGGAATTGGCGTCGCCGGGCGGCCGGACTGGGTGTTCGTCAAGGTGCACACCCACGGCACTCAAGAGCGAGCGGCCGCGTCGTTGCTGGGCTCTGGCGGCGAAGCGCTTCACCGCGAGCTGACCACCCGTTACAACGACGGGCGGCGCTGGGTGCTTCACTACGTGACGGCGCGCGAGATGTACAACATGGCGATCGCCGCCATGGACGGGCGGACGGGCGACCCGGGCGCTTATCGCGACTACCTGCTGGCGCCACCGCCGGTGGCGGCCGGGATCACCGCCGGCGCGCCCGGCCAGCGGCGGTCACAGGCTCAGGGGACGTAAACCGTGTCACCCGAGATCAGCGCCAGGTTCTCTTCCGGGCGCGTTCCGTTCAGGATCGCCGGATAGTTGATGGGGATCCGCCGCGTGCCGCGCGTGGGATCGGGCCGGATGACGATGATCTGCTCCGGTTCGGCGAAACGATTCGGTCCGCCCGCCAGCGCCATCGCTTCGGTCACGGTCGCGTAGTGGTTGCTGGTGAAGGTGCCACCGTGCTCGACGTTGCCGACCACGACGAATCGGTAGCTGTTGACGCCCACCACCGCCACGGTGACGCCGGTCGACTCGTCCTTGATGTAGGCGGCCAGCTTCTGCGCGATGGCGAACTGCAGCTCGCGCGGCGTGCGCCCGCCGGCGGCGATCTCGCCGACCAGAGGAAGCGAGATGGTGCCATCCGGGCGCACGATGGCTTCCGCGGACAGCTCCGGGTTCTTCCAGACGCTGATTTTGAGGACGTCCGCCGCGCCCAGCACGAACTCCTGCCGGCGTGGGTCGGGCTCCTTCGCGTAGTCGTAGTACGAGTGCACTGTCGCACACCCCGCAAGCCCCTGCGCCAGCAGCGCAACGGGCAGCAGAAGCCGGAAGGCTCGGGTCATCGCCACGCTCGCTCGCGTCATCGCCACCCCAGTCAGATATCATAGCTGCGTCGCGAACAAATGTTGATTCTCCCTGCCCTGGTCACGCTGTTCACGTATCTGTACTGGCGCCCCCACACGATTTTCGAGGTCCTTCACCCGGTCACGGTCAATGCCGTGCTGGCCTTTGCGGCCTTCACGTTCCTCATCGATTTCCGCACCGGTTGGACGCGGCCGCGGGTCTCGCCGCTCATCATTCTGCTGTTTTGCTTCGTGATCTGGGCGTTCCTGACGGTGGTGGTGAAGGCGCCCGACCGCCTGGGCGAGCAGTTCGCCGTGCTGCTGATGCCGCTCTTGACGCTGGTCTTCGTGTCGGAGGGGGTGCAGAGCCTGCGGGCGCTGCGGGTGGTGGGGAACGTGCTGATGGTCTTCAGCATCGGGCTGGCCATCCTGGGCGTCGAGCAGGGGCTGGCGCCGACAGCCTGCTACGTCCGCGAAGATTCGCTGATTTCCGAGACGGTGTCGCCGGGGTTCGACGGCCGCTCGTGCAGCGAGAAGAAGCAATGCTACGACGGCGGCCTGCCAGGTGCCGAGTACGCGTGCGAGCACCCCGGGTGGGTGGGCACGTCATCGGTCGGCGGGCGCGTGCGCTACCTGGGGATGCTGGAGGACCCCAACGAGCTGGCCTGGGCGCTCAGCATGGGGCTCCCCTTCATCTTTTCGTTTTACGAGAGGAAGCGCTCGGCGTTCCGGCTGCTGTTCCTGGTGGCCGGCATCGGCGTCATCACCGCCTGCGTGGTCATGACCCAATCTCGTTCCGGCCAGCTGAGCCTGCTGGGGGCGCTGGGCGTCTACTTCGTGCGCCGGTACCGCTGGCGCGGCGTCCTGGGCGCGCTGGTGCTGGGACTACCGGTGCTGCTCCTCGGCGGCCGCTCGGGCGAGGAGGCCGAATCCTCGTCGATGGAGCGGCTCATCTGCTGGCAGGAGGGGCTCTCGATGTGGCGCGAGAACCCGCTCCTGGGGGTCGGCTCTGGCCAGTTCACCCAGCATCACGTGCAGACGGCGCACAGCGCGTTCGTCCTCTCGGGCGCCGAGCTTGGCCCGGTCGGGCTGCTGCTGTTCAGCGCGGCGCTGTATTACGCCGTCAAGATCCTGGTGCGGATGCAGATCGATCTGCGCGACCGCCCCGAGGCGCAGGACGTCCTCTCCTTTTCGGTGGCCTTGCTGGCGTCGCAGGTCGCGCTGCTGATCTCCGCGTTCTTCTTGTCGCTGCCTTATCACCCCATCTTGTGGATCTTCATCGGCCTCACCGGCGCCCTCTACGCGGTCGCTCAGCGGCACGCCCCCGAATTCAAGGTGCGCTTCGGCGCCCGCGACCTGGCTTTTCTAGCGACCTTCGACTTCTTCCTGATCGCCTTCATCGCGGTCTACATCCGCCTCAAAGGCGTGTAAGCCTTACCAGGTGATGCGCTGGCGGCCGGTGACGAAGCGCCACAAGCCCAGCACGGCCGCCAGGTTCAACACCACGAAGGTTCGCGGCAGCGAGGCGACGCGGCCCAAACGCGGGCCAAGCGCCGCCGTCCCGTAAAAAGCCAGCTGGCCGGCGAGCAGCAGCGCAATCCAGCCCGCCCTGCCGGCGCCGCACAGGGAAACGAGCAGCAGCGCCACCATCAGCCACGGCGCGGCCAGCCGCAGGAGCTTGTGCGAGAACGTTTCGAACCAGATCGGGTTCGCGAACGGCACCAGCAGTCGGGGCAATCGCGCGAAGATCTGGTAGTTGCCGGCCAGCGTGCGCACCTTGCGTTGAAACTCGCGCTGATCGCCGAACGCGGCGTCCTGCGCCTGCGCCTCCGGGACCAGGACGGTTCGGCGGCCGCCGAGCGCCATCCGGATCGGAACCCACACGTCGTCCAGAATCAGGTCGGCCGGCAGGGGGCAAAGATCGCTGCGGCGGATCATCCCGATCGGTCCGGTCATGCCGAACACGCCCCGGAACGCCGATTCCTGCCGGCGAATCCAGTTCTCGTACCGCCAGTAAACGCCGCTGCCGGCGCTGCCCGTCAGCACCAGGTTGCCGGTCGCGCACCCGACCGCCGGATCTTGCAGCGCCGTCGCCAGCGCGCGAATCGCGTTGGGGGACAGCGGCTGGCGCACGTCGTTGAGAAGCAGCAACTCGCCGTTTGCGGCCGGGCCCAGCATGTTGAGCCCGGTCGGCTTTCCCGACCTTTGTGCGCTGGCGAAAACGCGGATGCGGCCCGCGGCAGCCGGTTCGGCGGCCAAGGCGCGGGCGATCGCTTCGGTGTCGTCGGAGCACCCGTCGCAATAAATGAGGATCTCGAGCGGCCCGGGGTAGTCCTGGGCCAGCAGGCTGGCGATCTTGGCGCGCAGGTAGGCGGCGCCGTTGTAGACGGGCAGACAGACGCTGACCGACGGAAGCGGCCCGCGGGCGTCGGCCGCCCGCCGCCGGCGCAGCCGCGCCAGCAGGCCGATGGCGACCGGATAGCCGAAGTAGGTGTAGACCAGCAGGGCCACCAGGGCCCCGATGGCGGCTTCGACGCCCGAGCTCTTCAAGCGGCCCGTCCCAACGATTGATACAGGTCCAAGTAGCGCCTCACCATCCGGTCGCGCGAATGATGCTCGCGCACGCGCGCCCGCCCCCGTTCGGCGACGGCGCGCGCCCTCGCCGGATCCTCGCGCAGTGACGCCAGCCGGGCCCGCAGCGCGGCCTGGTCGTCGACCGGAACCAAGAAGCCGGTCTCTCCGTCGGTGAGCAGCTTCGGCAGGCCGCCGACGGCCGTCGCAACCACCGGAAGCCCGCTGGCCATGGCTTCCAGCACGACCAGCGGCAGCCCTTCCATCCGCGACGACAGCACGAACACGTCCAGCGCCGCCAGCAGATCGGGGACGTCGTCGCGCAGGCCCGGCAGGCAGGTGAACGCTTCGACCTGCTGGGCGGCAACCTCGGCCCTGACGGCAGGCATCTCGGTGCCGTCTCCCACGATCAGCAGCCGGACCTCCGGCCCCAGCAACGGCGCGGCGGCGCGGACCAGGAACGGATAGGCCTTTTCGGGCGCGAACCGGCCGACCGAGCCCATCACCCAGGCCTGGTCGGGGATCCCCAGCGCGGCGCGCACCGCGCGGCGGCGCTCGGGCGTCGGTTCGAAGCGCGAGAGATCGATTCCGTTTTCGATCACGGAGATACGATCGGCAGGTGAGGTCCCGCGCTGTCGTTCGAGCTCGCCGATTTCGGGCGATACCGCCACGGACGCGTGCAACAGACGTCCCGCCCCGCGCAGCAGCCACCGCTCGCGCGCGCCGCCCGCGCGCGGACCATGCCGGGTGGACACCACCAGGGCGCCCGCGAGCCGCCCGGCCGGCGCACCGTAGATGAGCGGCAGGCGGTTGTGGAGGTGCACGACCTCGACGCCGTGACGCCGGAACAGCAGCGCCAGCCGCACGATCAAGGTCGGATCGAAGCCGGGCCGCTTGGTCAATCGCTCGACCGTCAACCCGCGCTCTGTGAACGCGGCGCCCAGCGGGCCGCCGTCGGGCTGTTCGAGGCTGACGACCACGATCCGGTGACCTGCCGCCGCCTGGCCGGCCGCCAGGTCCAGCGTGAGGCGTTCGCCGCCGCCCACGTGCAAGGACGTGAGGACATGGGCGACGATCATGACAGTTCACCTTACAATGGAACGGAAAGGCTTCGAAAGTCGCTCGTGCGCGTGGCATCATCCGGCCCGGCGCCGGACGGCCCTTCATGAGTGCCCGCGACGTTTCCGCGACCTGGCTCGACGAAGAGGCCCCGCTTGGGTCCACCTTCGTCCTGGTGGTCGCCCGGCTCTTGCGCCGCGGCTTGGCCTCTTGGTTCCTCTGGGCACCGCTGGTGATGGCGATCAGCGCCGTCGCCGGGGTCCGCGCGGCCCGGCGAGTCTCCTACGAGGCGACGGTCGTCCTTGGCGCCACCGAAGCCAACGTCCGCACCGGCGACGAAGAGCTCACGTCTGCCGCGCTGCGCAGTTATGTCCGTGAATGGGCCTTCACGGGCGACCACCTGATCGACTTGATGAAGCGCTACCCACGGGAATTCCCGGACCTGGCGAGCGACCCGGCCGAGGCCGTCGAATCCATACGCAAGGCGATCGACGTGACGGTGTCCGACATCGCCTTCCTGGAGGATCGCTTGCCGGACAATCCGCCCCGCACCGCGCGCATCGGCATCACCTACACGGCGGGCACGCCGGAACAGGCCCTCATCATGGCGCGCGAGCTGGCGAACCTGGTCGTCAGCTCGACCCTGCGACGAGAGAACGTGGCCGCCGCCCACCAGCAGGCCGCCGCGGGTGTGCTGCTGCGAAAGTCCGAAACGCTTTTCCAGGAGACGGCGGAAGAAAGCTCGCTCTCGGCAGGCGGCAACTCGATAACCGAAGCGCTGCGGGCCCAGGCCCGCGCCGAGGCAGCCCGTCAGAATCTGCGCGCCGCGGTCGCCGCGGCCACCAACGCGCGCCTGGCCACCCGCGCGAACGAGGAGCACGAGAGCCTGCGCTTCGACCTGGTCGACGCCGGACGGCTGCCGCCGCGGCGAACCAAGGCCGACTTGGCCCGGAATCTGGCGGGGCTGGTGTTGCTGGCGCTGTTCGCGACCTGTCTGGCGGCGGGGGCGTTCGATCCGCGGGTTCTCGATCGCGGCGACGTGACGGGACTGGGCCTGACGGTCCTGTCTGAGGCGCCCCCTCTCCCCGCCGGCCGCACGAAGCGTGTATTATCAGAGGAATGACCGGGCCATTTTCGCCACGCGATCAGATGATCGCTTTCACGACCGTGGTGGCCCGGATCCTTCGCGCGCGGAAGGTGGGGGCGGTCGCCATGGGGGTCGGGTTGGTCGCGACGGTCGTGTTGGCCCTTTCGACCCACCGGCTCTATCGATCGGAGGCCGTTCTGGTCTACGAGCGCGGGGCGCAGGCGGTGGGCGCCACGGAGGGGACCTCGGCGCGGGGTCTGGCGTCCCGCGTCGGCGACATGATGACCTCGCGCGAGCGGCTGGAGGGCCTCGTCAAGGAGATGAATCTCTATCCGGGGATCGTCGACCGGCGCGGCGTCGTCGACGCCGCTGACGAGCTGCGACGCCACCTCAAGATCACGGCGCGCGAAGAGTCGACGCTGGAGATCTCTTACGACGGAGAGTCGCGCGACCTCGCCAAGAACGTGCTCGATCGGCTGATCTCCCGGGTCATCGACGACGACGCGCGCCGGCGCACGCGCGAAGCCGAGGACGCGCTCAAGTTCCTGCAGAACGAGCGGCACCAGGCGGATGACGAGCTCAGGAAAAAGGAGGGCGCGCTGTCGGCCTTTCTGGCGACCCACCCGCAGCTGGCCGGGGAGGTGGGGAGCGCCACCAGCGGCGGCCTCATCCGGGCGGCCGACCGAGACCGCGCCAGCGCCGCCAGCGGCGACGTCGCCTCGCTGGAGCTGCAGGCCGCGCAGATCGAAGAGAGCCTGAACGCGATTTCGCCGCTGGCGGTTGCCGGCGGGCCGGGCCAGGCCCTGGCTGATCCGTCGCTGCTGGCCGCGCAGGGGCGGGCGGAGGCGGAGCTGCAGGCCGCCCGGGCCGAGCTGGCGGAGAAGCAGGCTCACTTCACGAACGAGCACCCGGACGTGAAAATGGCGATGCGGCGGGTCTCGATGGCCGAGGCGTCCATCCGCCGGGCCGAGTCGCTGGCGATCGCGTCGCGCCGGACGCCGTCGGCGTCGCCGGCCGCCGGTGGCAGCGCCAGTGCCAGCGCCGACGCCATTCGCATCGGCGCGCTCAAGCGGGCGCTGGCGGCGGTTCACCAGCAGATCGCCGCGGCGCATGGCCGATCGGCACCGCGCGGCGAAATGCCGAAAAACACGGGGTCGATGGTGGCGATCGACACGGAGTGGACCCGCCTCAACCGCGACGTCGTCGAGGCCAGCGAACGGCAGACGCAGCTTCAGACCCGGCAATTTCAGGCGGAGCTGACGGTGATGTTGACGCAGGCCGGGGAGGGGCCCCGCCTGGTCGTGGCCGATCGTCCCTTCCGACCCACCGGCCCGATCGCCGGCGGCCGGTTCAAGATCACGCTGGCCGGCCTGGTGGGGTCCATCCTGCTCACGCTGCTGGCAATGGGTGTATCCTCGGCTTTCGACGACCACCTGTACGCCCCGTCCGATCTGGTCCGCGTGATGGCAGACGACTGCATCGTGGTCCTGATCCCCAATCCACCCCCAAAGTTGCCGCCCAAGTCCGACGATGAGCAGAATAACGGTCAGGTCGGCAATGAGCGCGCGAGTGGATGAAAAGGACGATAAGAACTGGGTGAGCCGCGGCGGCGAGCGCTCGGGTGCGCTGGCAGTCATCCCCAGCGCCGATGGCCAGACCGAGATTTCCTACGTCAGATTCGCGCCCCAGGCGCCTTATGACGACCGCCTGGTGTTCATGCAGGAGAGGGCGTCGGAGACCGCCGCCGCGTTCCGGCTGTTGCGGCAGCGGCTGATTGACCGGAACGACCCCAAAACGATCCTGTGCACCAGCGCGGAACGCCAAGAGGGCAAGTCGACCCTGGCCGCGAACCTGGCCATGGCCTACGCAGAGCTGGGCAAGTACCGCGTCCTGCTGGTCGAGGCGAGTTTCCGCGTCGCCTCGCTGGGCGAGATGTTCGGGTTCTTGCCGCCCAAGGGATTCGGCTCGCAGTTGGCTGTCCATCGCACCCGACCGCACGACCCGTGGGTGGTCGTCCAGATTGGCGGCGCGCCCCTTTACGTCTTGGCCGTGGAGCCGCGCGCCTGCCCGAAATGCGCCCGATCGCTCTCGGAGCACGCCAGCTTTTGTCCGATGTGCGGGACCAACGTCAGCACCGTCAGCGGCGCGGACGGGCTGGACAGCGTGTCGTTCGCCGCCACGATCGCGACGTTTCGGAAGTCATTCGATTACCTCATCATCGACGCGCCGTCGGTCCTGGGCAGCGGCGAGGTGAACCTGATTCAGGACGCGGCCGACGCCATCGTCTTCGCGGCACGCCGCGGAAAGACGGAGGCGCACAAGCTGCGACGCGCGATGGATCAGGTGGCGCCGGCACCGGTCGCCGCCGTGGCCCTCGTAGACAGCTGAACAAGACAGCTGAACAAGACAGCTGACCGAGCCCTGCTCAGGAGCGCTTGGTCTTGGCGAGCCGCCGGATGCCGCCGCTCCTCAACTCTTGGGGGCGAGTGTCGACATTACCTCGTCATGTCGCCGCGGCCTCCACTCATCGCTGTCCCCGTCGGGCGGGAGCGACTATGATGACGCGTCGCCGAATGTCGTACCCAGCATGAGCGATGGCTTCACGATAAAGGCAGCGGCCCCCGACGCTCCGGTCGAGCCTGCCACCGGTGCCCCGCCCGTGGCGGCTCCGCAGCGCGGGGATACGGGGGTCACCATCGCCCGAAATTCGCTGTGGATGATCTTCGACAGCGTGGTCGGGATGGGCGCCACGCTTTACGTCTCGATCGTGATGGCGCGCAAGCTGGGCCCCGATTTCATGGGGGGCTACAACTACATCCTCTACTTCGCGACCTTCCTGCGGACGGTGACGGAGGTGGCGATTCCGGCGACGGTGCGCAAGTTCGCGGCGGAGTTCAGCGGCCGCGGGGACTATTCGCTGGTGAAGACGATCGTGAGCCGCGCCTTGCGGTTGCAGAGCAAGGTGCTGGTGGTCGGCGTGGGGGCGGGTCTGACCGTCGTGTTCACCACCTTCGCGCGCGATCAACGGATCGTCGCGACCATCGTGGTGTTGAGCATCGTCCCGGGGCTCTTGCTCAGCATTCCCACCGGCGCCTTGTGGGCGACCGAGAACCTGCGACACAACGTCGTCTCGTCGCTGGTCGGGACCTTCGTGAACATGGCGGGCGTCACGGCTTCGGTGTTCCTGGGGTGGGGCATGCTGGGGATCGTCAGCTCGCTGCTGATGTCGCGCATCGTCGACTGCGTGCTGCGCTTCGCGATCTTCCGAACTCTCTACGCGCGACTGCCCGGTCAGGCGCAGCCCGCGCTGGAACCGCAGATCCGCGCGCGGATGATTCGGTTCGCGGCGCAGCAGCTGGTTCTGGCGTTGCTGTATTCGCTGCTCTTCGACCGGACCGAGGTCTTCTTCCTGCACCGATACTCGACGGCACGAGAGATCGCCTTCTTCTCGATCACCTTCACGCTGGTGCAGTACATGCTGTTCATTCCGCAGAACCTGGCCGGCTCCGCCAGCGTGAGCATGTGGGTGCAGCAGGGGCGGTCGCCCAAGGACGCCGCGCGGACGGCGGCGACCGCGACCTGGTTCATCATGATCCTGGCGGCGCCCGAGCTGCTGGGCGTGGCGGCCATCAGCGACCCGCTGCTGCGCGTGATGTATGGCGCCAAGTACCTGCCGGCGATTCCCGTGCTGGCGACGCTCTGCGTATTCGCGCTCAGTCTGACCATCTCCCAGCCGGCGCAGTACATGTTGGTGGGCGCCGAACGCCAGCGCTTCTTCCTGCTCTGGTTGTGCGTGGCGGGCGCGGTCGACGTGGTCGCGAACCTGGTGCTCATCCCGCGCTTTGGCGCGATGGGAGCGGCCTACGCCAAGGGAACCGCCGAGCTCATCGCCTCGATGGGCTTCATGGCTTACATGGTGTCGGTCCTGAAGGCGCACTTGCCGCTCGGTCGAATGGTCAGGCTGCTCGTGGCCAGCGTCGTGATGTTCGTCGTGGTGCGCGTCGCCAGCCAGCATCTGCGCCCCTTGTTGGGGCTGCTGCTGGGCATCCCCTTGGGCGCCCTGGTCTTCTTCGTTTTCGTGCGATTGCTGCGCTGCCTAGATCAGACCGACGCCGATCGGCTGCGGCAACTCAAACGGATGGTGCCGGCGATGCTCCGGGCTCCCTACATGCGGATGGTGACGCTGCTGGTCGTCGGCTCGGACAACGGCGCGCTCCGGCCCGGGTGACCTGAAGGGGCTGCGACCCAAGCCATGCGAGTGCTGGTCGTCACGAAGATTTATCCGAACGCGGCGGAGCCTCTGTCCGCGCCCTTCAACCGTCAGCAGATGGCGGCCCTGGCCCGGCGCTGCTCGGTCGAGGTGCTGGCGACCGTTCCCTGGTTCCCGGGCGCCGGCTGGGTGCGCCCCGGCAACCGTCCAGACCCTGCCAGCGTCATTCCCGACCGCGAAATGATCGACGGCATCCAGGTGGTGCACCCCCGAACGCTCTATCTGCCGCGCTACGGGCACGCGCTTTCGGCGGGTCTGTACGCGGCGACGGTCTGGCCGGAGCTGCGCGCCCGCCGCGGCCAGTTCGACGTGATCCTGGGCTGCTGGGCGTATCCCGACGGCGTGGCGGTTGCCATGCTGGGACAGGCGCTGGGCGTGCCGACGGTGGTGAAGGTCCACGGCTCGGACCTCGACGTGCTGTCGCTGCGGCCCAGCCTGCGGTGGCAGATGGCGCGCAGCTTGCCACGCGCCGACCGCCTGGTCGCCGTCAGCCGGTCGCTGGTCGAGAGCGCCGTCGCGCTGGGCGTGGACCGCGCGCGGATCGACTTGGTGATGAACGGCGTCGACACCAGCCTCTTTCACCCGCGCGATCGCGCCGAGGCGCGCGCCGCGCTGGGACACGCGGGCGATCGCCGCCGCTGGATCGTGTGCGTCTCCCGGCTGCGCAAGGACAAAGGCACGCTGGATCTGGCCGCCGCTTTCACGGCGCTGGCGGCTGACCGAGAGGACCTGGTGCTGGCGCTGGTCGGGGACGGCGAGGCACGCGGCGCGGTCGAGAGCGCGCTGCGGCCGTTGGGCGACAGCCTGCAGGGCCGGGTGATCTTCGCCGGCGCGAGGCCGCTGCCCGAGGTGCCGCTTTGGATGGGCGCCGCCGATGTCGTGACGCTGCCGAGCCATCACGAGGGCACGCCGAACGTCCTGCTGGAGGCGCTGGCGTGCGGCCGCCGCGTGGTGGCGACCGAGGTGGGCGGCATCCCGGACGTCGTGAACGATCCCGCGCTGGGGACGCTGGTTCCGCCGGGCGACCCGGTCGCGCTGGCGGCCGCGCTGCGGGAAGCTGCCCTGACCGACTACGATGCCGCCGCCGTGGCGGCACGCGGGGCGCGCGGCGGGTGGCAGGACAGCGCGGCCAAGCTGGAAGCGTCACTGGCCCGGGCGGTGGCCGAGCACCCCGGCACCGAGCGACCCAAGCGGCACCGGCCCGGACACCTGGCGCCACCGCGCCGAGCCCCCTCGGCGCGCTCGCTGGTGCAGCAGCGGCTGGCCGACGCCTTGCCGCGGCGGCTGCTGGTGCGCCACGGATCGCGGCAGGTGCGGCGGATCGCGCTGACCTTCGACGACGGTCCCGACGAGATGACCGACGCCTACCTGGAGGTGCTGGCCCGGTACGACGCACGGGCCAGCTTCTTCATGATCGGCGACGCCTGCCGGCGATGGCCCGAGCAATTGGCGCGGGTGGCGGCGCAAGGGCACGAGCTGGGCGGCCACGGCTTCACCCACACGCCGTTTCCCCAGCTGAGCGCCCCCGCCTTGCAAGCCGAGCTCGCGCAGACCGAGGCGCTGTTGCCGCCGCGCCCCAAAGGCCCGCGCCTGGTCAGGCCGCCGCGCGGCGCGACGTCGCCGGTCTCGCTGCTCCGCTGCGCGCGGGCCGGCTACGTGACCGCTTTGTGGTCGCGCGACTCCGACGATTGCCGCACGCGCGTTCCGCAAGAGGTCGCCGCGAACGTGTCGCCCGACAACCTGGACCCGGGCGACGTGATCCTGCTTCACGAAGCTCAGTCCTGGACGCTGGAGGCGCTGCCAGCCATCCTCGAGAAGTTGCGTGCCGCCGGCTATGACTTGGTCACGTTCAGCGAGGTCGTCGGTTTCGCCGGCCACCCGCCGCGCGGAGCGCGACCGCGGTGACCACGCCCACCCGCGCGCTGGTGATCGCCTACGCGTTTCCGCCCACCGGGGGCGCCGGCGTCGGCCGTCCGCTGAAGCTGGTGAAGTACCTTCCGGCGCACGGCGTCCGGCCGGCCGTGCTGACCGCCTCGAACCCTTCGGTCCCCCTGCGCGACGAATCGCTGCTCGCCGACCTACCGGCCGGCCTGGAGGTCGTTCGGGTGCGGACTCTCGAGCCCGGCTACGCCGTCAAGCAGGCCGGGTGGACGGCGCAAGCGGGCGGTTCGGGAGCCAGCGCGGCCCGGCCCGTGCGCCGTCTGGTCGGTCGGGCGGTGATGCTCGGGCGCCAGGCGCTGATCCCCGATCCGCAGATCCTGTGGCAGCCGGCGGCGCAGCTCGCGCTGGCCCGGCGGCTGGCGCAAAAGGCCGACGACGTCGTGTTGATCAGCGCGCCTCCCTTCTCGCAGTTCCTGCTGGGGCCTCTGGTCCGCCTGCGGCCGGGGGTCGGCGTCGTGCTCGACTATCGGGACGAGTGGAGCACCGTTCAGACCAGCTATGAAATGCAGGCCCGTTGGTCCGCACGTCTGGGCGTCTCCATCGAACGGACGCTGTTGCGTGCCGCGCATCTGGTCACGACCGCGACCGAGGCGTTTCGGCAGAACTTGCTCGATCGCTTTTCGTTCCTGAGCCCGGAGCAGGTCGTGGCCATCCCCAACGGGTACGACCCCGACGACTTTCCCGCCACGCTGGCAGGGCCGCCGCCGGGCGCCGATCGCCTGACGGTCACCTACGCCGGCACCGTCTTCAGCCTGACCAGCCCGCGCGGTTTCCTGGGCGCGGTGCGCCGCGTGCACGCAGAGGCGCCCGAGCTGGCGCGCCGCCTGCGGGTTCGATTTCTGGGGCGCATCACCGAGACCGAGCGCGACGCCTTCGCCGGGCTCGAGGCGCTGGGCGTCGAGTGCGCCGGTTACGTCCCGCACGGCGACGTCATGCAGGCGCTGGCGGGCAGCCATCTGGCCCTCTGCATCCTGGACGAGGTCCCCGGCGTCGAGCGGATCTACCCCGCCAAGATCTTCGAGCTCGGCCACCTGTCCGACCGAACCGGCGTCGAGGTGCTCACGCTGGCGCCGCCGGGCGCGCTGGCCGATCTGGTTCGCGCCCACCGGATTGGGCCCCTGCTGGCGCCGCGCGACGAATCGGCGATCGCCGCCTTGCTGACGGATCGCCTGCGCGCGTTTGTGTCGGGCGCCTCGGTGGTGCGGCCGCGTGCCGTCGGCATGGAACGTTACGATCGTCGCGCCCTGGCGGGTGAGTTCGCGAAGGTCCTGGTGCGCGCGCGCGACCAGGCGGCACGGGCGTGAGCGCACCGGTGCGCGGCCTTCCCGCTTGGCTCGGGGGCGCGCGCGGCCGTTTCCAGGCGGCGCTGGCGGCGCCGCGAACGGCGCCTTTGCTGCTGGGCGCCTGGGTGCTGTCCCGGCTGCTGGCGGTCGTCGCGCTGCGGGCCACGCCGCTGGCTGACGATGCGCTCGACTATCACCGGATGGCCGTGGCGTTGCTGGAGGGTGTGCGGTTCGAACCCGATTGGCCGCCCGGCCTGCCGCTTTACCTGGCGCTCTGGTACCGCCTGCTCGCGCCCGAGGTTTGGGTCGGCCGCCTGGCGCTCGCGCTGTTGTCGATCGCGGTGGCTGGCCTGTTGCTGGTCTGGGTTCGCCGGGCGGCCGGGATCGTGGCGGGGAACCTGGCCTTGCTGCTCTTGCTGTTCGCCCCCTCCCAGATTGTGCTTGCCGCCACCCCGCTCACTCAGGTGCCAGCCGCGCTGTTGTTGCTGGCGCTGGCCGTCGCGATGACGGGCGCCCTGGCGCGGCCGACGCTCTGGCGCGCGCTGGTCCTGGGCGCGCTGCTGGGGGGCGCGGTCCTGGTGCGCCCGTCGAACCTCCTGCTGGTCGTGGTGACTCCGATCGCGCTCGCGTTTCGCACACGACGCCTCGGGATGGCGCTGGTGCCGGCGATGGTGTTGGTGCTGGTGGTGGCGGCCTGGACCGCCAAGGCGCGCCAGCTGACCGGCCGCTTCGTCTTCATCAATAACGCCAACGCGCAAAATCTGTTCTACGGGAACAACCCCGACACCCCGCTTTACAGCACCTGGTGGTTCGGTTCGCACAAACCGGGGGAGCCGGGGGTGCCCGAAACCTACGTGCGCCAATACCAGCGGATCACCGCGCTGCCCATGGCCGATCGCGGTCAGGCGTTCAGCCGGGCGGCGCTCGAGCACATCAAAGCGCGGCCGGACCTCTTCATCCTCCGGTCGTTCAGCCGGGTCCGGACGTTCTTCGCGTTCGACACCTTCACCGGCGCGCAGGTGATCAAGCAGGCCGAGACGAAAACCATGACCCTGCTCGGGCTGCTCGCGCTCGCGTTCGATGGCTCGTGTTACGTGGTGGTGGCGGCGCTCGCCTTGCTCTGGCTGGGGTCGCTCCCCAGCGACGAATCGGAGCGGCGCGCGGGCCTGGTCGCCGTCGGGCTGACGTTGCTCTACGCGCTGCCGTACTTCGTGTCGTTTTCGCACCCCACCTACCACTTCCCGATCCTCCCGCTACTGGCGGCGCCAGCGGCCTTCACGGGGGCGCGCCGGTTGAGCGGCGCATCGATCTGGCCGGCCACGCGCCGCCGCCGCCGTCTGGTCTGCGCGGCCTCGGTCCTGCTGCTCGCGATCCAGCTCGAGTGGATCGCCCACATGTCGTCGCGGGTGTGAGCCTGCGCTTGTCTACGGCGTGCGAACCAGGACCTTCGCCGGCACGCCGACGGCGGTCGTCTCGGGCGGGACGTCGTGCACGACCACGGCGTTGGCCCCGATGCGCGCGCGATCGCCGACCGTAACGGGCCCGATGATCTTGGCGCCGGCGCCGACGAACACGCCGTCGCCCAGCACGGGGCTGGCGCGCCCTTCAGCGCCGATCGTGACCTGGTGTTCGATCTTCACGTCGGCGCCGCCGCGCACGCTGCCGTTGATCACAACCCCCTGGGCGTGGATGAGCACGAACCCGGGACCGAATTCCGCCCCGCGGCCGATGATGCACCCGCCGAGGGTCGTGTTCAGCTTGTTGAAGACCATTTCGAGCGCGGGAAGGCGCGCGCGCCGCGCCCCTTGCATGAACCGATAAAGGACCATGGCCGCGGTGCCGTCGGTCGCGACAGTCTTGAGCTGCGCGCCGAGGTCGTCGGATTCGTAGAGCCATCGCGCTTTCGCGCGCACGTCAGAGCGAATGAGACGCAACATTTCCAGCATTGCCGTCGATACATCGTACATGGTTCTTTGCCGATTTGCGTTGCCGCATCGGCCGGGCAGGGGATAAGGTGTAGGCGCGATGCCCTCTAAGTTGTCGCCGCGGTGGGCTTGTGTGGCAGCGGTCGTGATCGCGGCGACGGCGGCGAACGCCTGGGCGGCGCCGCCGGTCCCGTCCGGCGCGCACCCGCGGCTGTTCATCAACGGCAACAAGTTGTCGGTGCTCAGCACGGCGGCCAAGGATCCCTCCAGCGCCTCCGGCCAGATCGTGAAGGGGTGCCAAGATACGGTCGACGATCCGAAAGGCAATTCGGTGCGCGGCGGCGCCGACGGTGGAGATTGGCCGCTCTCGTCGGTGGCCTGTGCCTTTTCGTGGCTGACCACCAAGAACATGACCCACCTCACGGCTGCCCTCAAATACTGGAAAGCGTCGTTGAATGACGATCAGACCATCGGCGACGGGCTCGGTTGCGTGGCCGGTGTCGACCTCCAGGCCGGAGCGAAGTGGAATGGCAATGGGCCGGCGCCGCCGGCCATCATCACGATCAGCCACGACACCGGTTATCCGATGCGCTGGTACGGGCCCTCGATTGCGCTGGTCTACGACTGGCTCTACAGCGCGCCGGGCGTCGACAGCGCGTTGCTCGCGCAAACCAGAGCCTGCCTGACCGCCTGGAACGACTTCTACACGGCCAGCGGCTATCTCAACTTTCAGCCCGGATCGAACTACAACGCCGGCTATGTGGCGGCCAAGGCGCTGAGCGCGGTCGCCATCGGCAACGACGGCGGCGCCGACGGGCACCTGTGGACCGAGGCTGTCGACGACCTGTTCCCGAAGTTGCTGGTCGGCAAGGGGCTCGCCGGCGCGTCGGGAGCGATCGGGACGCCGGCCGGGGTGATGGTGGGCGGCGACTGGGCAGAGGGCTGGCAGTACGGGCCCATCGCCGTCCTCAACTACGCGGCGGCAGCGGTGGCGCTGGAGCAAGGCGGCGCGCCGCAGCCTGAGATGGACGCCTGGGCCAACAGCCTGGCCGTTCGCACCGCGTACGCGACGGTGCCCACCAACGACGGGCAGTGGGTTGGCGGCGACTTCGATTCGGGCGAGCCCTACGTGCCCCCCAAGAAGAGCGAAATCTTCGCGGTGCTGGCCGGGCCGTCCAGCGATCAGGCGGCAGGCTGGGCCGCCTTCAACCTCAAGACGCAGGCGCCGACGGACGCAACCTTCATCTACGACATCCTGGGCGACACCCGCGGCGTGACGCCGCAGGATTTCCGCACGCAGAAGCCGCCGCCGTCTCTCTGGTACCTGGCCCGGGGCACGCGCACCATGTACGTGCGGACCGCCTGGGACGCGAATGCGTTCTGGGGTGTCTTCACCTCGTCGCCGGCGAACGTGCCGGACCACATTCACCTGTCGGCGTCGAACTTCGTGTTCACGCGCGGCGCCGATCACCTGATCGTCGACCCGTCGCCGTATGGCCTGGCCAGCACGCAGAACACCAACGCCGTGAGCGCGGATTCGGCGCAGGTGACCGGCGACTACGCGACCAGCCAGACCTTCTGGAGCAACGCCGACTTGCCCTGGGCGCGCGGCTCGCAGTCGGGCGTGTTCGCGGCCCGCAGCGACTTCGCGCGCTCCTTCGATGCCAAGGACGCGCGCAGCGACATTCCGTACGCCCATCGCGAATGGGCGATGTTGCCCGAAGGCGAGGTGGTCACGATCGACCGCGTGCAGACGGGCGCCGCGTCGCGGGTCATGTACCTCAACTTTCACGCCAACACCAAGGGGACGCTCAAGCTTTCCGGCAACACCGCCACGGGAACCGTCGGCAAGTCGAAGGTCGTGATTCACGGCGTCAGCCTGTCCGGGGGGACGCCCGCGATCACCCAGCCACCCACGGCCGATTGCAGCGTCCCCTGGGGAAAATGCATCAGCGTTCGTTTCCCCGTCGACGACTACAACGTCAAAGTGCCGGGCCCGTACGCGGTCGCCGTTCACGTGATCGACGGGCTGGCCAGCTCGGAGGCGGCGGCCACGGTTGGATCAATCAACGACGACGCCACCGATCCCGCGCCCAAGCAGAACGACGGCGTGCTGGGCGCCGCCGTCTATCGTTCGTCCAAGCAGAGCTACGTGATCGCGTCGTCCACCCAACAGGGCGCGTCCGGAACGACCATGACCTACGGCGTGCCGGGCGCGTCGGCCGGCCGGCACATCGTGTTCGATGCGCCGGAGGACGGCAACGGGATGTCGCTGGTCAAGGCGGCCGCACAGTCGGGCCGCTGCGTGCTGACCATCACCGCGGGCGCGGGATTGGCCGGGCGTCCGTTGATGTTCAGCGTCTCCAGCGCGTCGGACGGTTGCAAGGTCGCCGAAGATCTCGCCGTTCCGGACGCGTCGATCCCGGCCGGCGGCGGGGTGATGAGCACCGGCACCGGTGCGAGCGCCGGCGACCCAACCGGCGACCCGACCGGCGGCGGGGCGACCGCTGGCGGTGCGATCGGCGGCGGCGCGACGGGCGGCATGCTCGGAACCGGCGAGAAGCTGGTGGGCGGCTGCTCGTGCCTCGTGTGCAGCGGCACGAATCGCCCGCTGGACTGGGCCGGGCTGGGCGTTGCCGTGGCTCTGGCCTGCTTCGCCCGCTTCCGCCGCCCGTCTAGCCGCTAGCCGCTGGCGCCAATGCTGTTCAGAAAAGGCGCAACTTCGGGGAAGACGTCCCGAAACCCGGAGTATGAAACGCCAGGACGCCAGGAACGCCAAGGACCTAGAGGAGCCGTCAGAGGACCTGGACGGGCATGTTTCGGCGGTGCTCGCCGCGGCCATCGAGGTTCATCGGATTCTCGGACCAGGCTTTCTCGAGTCTGTCTACGAGCATGCTCTTTGCCTTGAGCTCGGGCTTAGGAATCTCCGATATCAACGGCAGTCTCTGATCAAGGTCGAGTACAAAGGTCATCGAGTCGGTGAAAGCTGTCTTGACCTGCTCGTCGCTGACTGCGTCGTTGTCGAGCTCAAGGCCATCGAGGCCTTGGCTCCCATTCACTGGGTTCAGGTGCGCTCATATCTCAGAGCGACCGGTTGTCGCCTCGGTCTATTAATCAACTTCAACGTCCCCGTCCTTCTTCGCGGCGTCCGCCGAATAGTCTTGACGACTTGACCTGGCGTCCTGGCGTCCTGGCGCTTAAGTGAACGGCATTGCCCTTAGCGCTCGATCAGCGGGCGTCGGTCGGTTCCAGATCTGCAATCACGGCCCGGTGATCCGAGCTCATCGGAGGCGCGACTTCGAAGTGTAGGAACCGGAACCGATCGTTGGCCAGCACGCGGTCGATGCGCATCCAAGGCCGGCGGCGTTTGGTCGAGGGGAACGTGTAGCCGAATCCGTTGCCGGCCTTCGCGAACCCGTCCTGGAACCCACCCATGCAGTGCGCGAACGCCCAGCTCGAGCCGGGAAGGTTGGTGTCGCCAGCGATGATGACCGGAAGGGGGGCGGCGTTCGCGTCGGTGGCGACGTTGCACATCTGCGCGGCGCGCAGGCCGGCCACGGTGGTGATGAGGCCGAAGGCCCGGGCGTTGGCCAGGATGCGGCCGCTCTCGATTTCGGCCTTCAGCCCGTCGCCGTAGAGATCCGACAGCCCCTCGCGCGGCGACGGGGGGTGGACGACATACACGAAAAACGCCCCCTGCGGTCCGAGCAGCCGGAAGCGAACGAAGTGGGGCGACCGGAGCGCGCCGCGGTAAGGAATCTTGGGCGGTTCCAGCATCTCCAAGATCGGGTAGCGGCTGGCCAGAACGAACTGACCGGATCCCTGAACGTGATAGGCCGGCAGGCTCGCCGCCAGGGCCGCGGCGGCTTCGTCGCGCGCCTCCTGGAAGACGGCCACGTCGGCCTCTATCCCAAGCACCTCGGCGGCCAGCTCGGCCGGGCTGCAGGCGGTGCCGTTGACGTTGAGGCTCAACACCCGCACGCGGCTGGTCCCGGCTGGATGCCGAGGGAACGAGACCGTGAATCCGAGGAGCGGAATCAGGAGCAACAGGGCCGCCGCCTGCGCCAAGAGCAATCGGCGCGGCCCCGCCAGCGCCAGCGCCAACACCAGCAGCGGCAGCGGCGCGGCGAACGGCCAGCGCGGAAGGTAGAGCGCCGTCGTCGTGACCCACCAACGCTCGCCGATCCATCGAAAGCTCACCAGCAACGCGAGAAGCGACAGCGGGTATCCGATGGCAGCGATTCGCAGCAGCCGCCGCCAAAATCCGATCGGTTTGTCCATGAAGGCGCGGGACCGAAGCGAAAGCTAACACCGGCACAGCCGTTTCACCTCCCCGAAAAGCCAGCATGTAGACTGCGTTCATGGCGCGGACCACGCGCACCCTGCTGCCGGCCGCGCTCTTGATTTTCGTGGCCAGCCTGGCGCTGCGCCCGATGGCGGAATCGGATCTGTTTTTCCACCTCAAGACGGGCCAGGAGATCCTGCGCCGGCACGCGCTGGTCTCCACGAATCTGTTCTCGTTCACATATCCGGACGCGCCGAACCTGGACACCTCGTGGCTGGCGGAGGTCGCCGGCGCGCTGGTGTTTCGCGGGGGCGGCTTTCCGGCGGTGGTGGTGGCCAAAACGTTGGTGCTCTTGCTGGCCTTCGCGCTGGCCTACCGGGTCTGCCGCCGGCGCGGGGCCGGGGCGCTGGCCACCACGCTGGCGCTGGCCACCGCCGCCTTCGTGGGGCGCGAGCGCTTCGTCGAACGGCCGCATGTGTTTTCGCTGCTGGGCGAGGCCCTCACGCTGTCCGCGCTGGTCGCTTTCGAGACCGGCGGGGCCTCGGCGCGGCGGGCGGTGGTCTGGCTCCTGGGTGCCGTCGTGGTCTGGTCCAACCTGCACGCCGGCGTCTTCGCCGCGCCGCTGATGTTGGGGGGCGCCGCGCTGGCGCTGGCCGGCACGGGCGACCGCGCTGGTGCGCGGCGGACGGCCCTGGTGGCGGGTGCGTCGGTGCTGGCGATGATGGCCACCCCGGTGGGCGCTGGATGTTTTCGGTACCTCTGGCTGCACCTGCAGCTTCCGGCCGTTCACCCGGTGGACGAATTTCGGGTGCCGAGCTGGTCTTCCGACGCGCCGCTGCTTCTTTATCTTGCCGCGCTGGCGGGCGCCGCTGCCGTCACACTCGCGAGAGGCCCAGGTGCGGCACGGCAATCCATGGTGCGCGCGCTTGGTCCCGCGCTGCCGCTGGCGCTGCTGGCGGGGCACGCCGTCCGTTTTGGCGCCGACGCCGCTCTGCTCGGCGCGCCGGTGCTGGCGCTGGCGGTTCGCGGCACGCGGCCCGGGGAAGCGGGCGCCGCTGAACCGCGCTGGGCGGCGCTGGCCGGGGTGGGGCTGCTGGTCGCGCTCACCATCGGGCCCCGCCTGGCCGCCGGGCGGTCGTCGCCCGATCGCTGGGGGATCGGGCTCGACACGCGCGAGCTGCCGCTGGACGCGATCGCCTTCCTCGAGAAAAACGGCCTGCGCGAGCGGATGTACAACGACTTCGAGATCGGCTCTTACCTGTTGTTCGAGCCTGTCGGCGGCTACCCGCGCCACCGGGTCTTCGTCGACCCGCGCCTGCCCGCCTATCCGCTGGAGATGCACCGGCTGCTCGGCCGCGGCGACCTGTCGCGGCAGGCGTGGGGCGCTGCCATGCAGCGCTACGGCGTCGACAGCGCGCTCTTGACCTACGCCGGGATCAACCGCCGGGTCGCCTGGTGGGATCCCGTCGAATGGGCGCTGGTCTGGAGCGCGAGCGACGCCCGGGTGTTCGTCCGCCGGCTGCCACACTTTCGCGACCTCATCGCGCGGCTCGAAATCCCGGCTACCTTCGCGTTCTCCGCCGAAGAGGGAACGGCCACGTTGCCACTGGTCGAGCGCCCGGCCGCCTCACCGGTCTCGGACTGCGAATGGGCGCGTCGGGTCGGTGATTTGCTGTTCGGGCTCGACGGCGCGCTCAGCGAGCGGGCGCGCGCAGCCTACGCGAAGGCGCTGGCCGCGCCTCCGGCTTGCCTGGCGGCCGCCGACGAATCGCGGCTGGGCGCCTGGTTGGGAGCAGTCGCCTTGGACGAGAAGCGGCCCGGCGAAGCTCTGGCGCTGCTGGATCGGGCGTTTGGGGCCGGAAACCGCGAAATGTCGACGCTGACGAACCGAGCCGTGGCGCTAGAAGCTCTGGGCCGGGGTCCGGCGGCAGTGGCAGCCTGGCGGGAGGTCGCCGCTCAGGCGGCCGATCCAGCGCTGGCCGACCGCGCCCGGGCCCGCGCCGCTCGACTCGGCAAGTGACCGCGGCCTGCGGCAGCGCGCCGGGCGAAGGCCGGGGAATCTGTGATATCCTGGACGTTGGTTGAGGCAGTGAAGAACGGCACTGTGCTCCGGGTCGCCTGTAAGCGAGCAGCCAGCCGTCGGAGCGCCGGGGCAGGGCTGCTCGCCACGCTGTTGGTCGCCGCGATCGCCGGCTGCGGCGGTGGCCAGGGCAACGGCGGCACCGGCGGGACTGCCGGCGGTGGTCACGCGGGCAGCGGTCCCGGCGGTGCCGGTCAAGGCGGCGGCCACGCGGGCGGCGGCCATGCGGGCGCCGGGCAGGCGGGCGGCGGCCAAGGCGGCGCGACGCCTTCGGCGGACAGTCAGCCTCCGACCGCCCCCAGTACCCTGCTGGCCACCGCACCATCGAGCAGCCAGGTCAACCTGACCTGGTCGGCGTCGGCGGACGACGTCGCGGTCACGGGATATTTGATCGAGCGGTGCCAGGGCGCGAACTGCGCGACTTTCGGGCAAGTCGGCATCGCGTCGTCGACCAGCTTTCAGGACGCCGCGCTGGCGGCGAACGGCACCTACAGCTATCGCGTGCGGGCCACGGACGCCGCCGGCAACCTCAGTGGGTATTCGAACATCGTGGCCGTGACGCCCGCCAACCCCGACACGTCGCGGCCCACGGCACCCGCAAATTTGATGGCGATCGCGACCTCCGCGACGCAAATCGCGCTGTCGTGGACGGCCGCCACCGACAACTTGGCGGTCGCCGGCTACTTGGTCGAACGTTGCCAGGGCGCGGCCTGCACCGGGTTTGCCCAGGTCGGGACCTCACCGGCCGCCATGTTCGCCGACGTCGGGCTCGCGCAGGGAACCAGCTACAGCTACCGCGTGCGGGCCCGTGACGCGGCCGGCAACCTGGGTCCGTATTCGACGGTCGGAACGGCGACCACGACGACCAGCACGGACGTGCAGGCGCCCAGCGCGCCGAGCGGCCTGACGGCCACGGCAATCTCCGGCAACCAGATCAACCTGGCCTGGACGGCGTCGACCGACGACGTCGGGGTGACCGCCTATCGGGTCGAACGCTGCCAGGGCTCGGCCTGCTCGGCCTTTGCCCAGATCGCGGCGGCGACCATGGTGACCTTCTCCGACGCGGGTCTCGCCGCGGGCGTGAGCTACAGCTACCGGGTGCGGGCCAGCGACGGGGCCGGCAACCTGGGCGGCTATTCGAACGTCGCCAGCGCGACCACCCTGACGGCCGACACGACGCCGCCCAGCGCGCCGTCGAACCTGGTCGCGACCGCTCTGTCGGGCACCCGCATCAGCCTGGCCTGGACCGCGTCCATGGACGCGGTCGGCGTGACCGGCTACGTCGTCGAGAGATGCCAGGGCGCGGCCTGCACGACCTTCATCCAGGTCGGCACCGCCCCCGGCGCGGCTTTCATCGACACCGGCCTGGCGGCGGCGACCTCGTACAGCTACCGCGTGCGGGGCACGGACGCGGCGATGAACCTGAGCGCGTATTCGAACCTCGCGACGGCCACGACCAAGAGCGCGGCCGAGCCGCCGGCATTCGTGCAGATCAGTTTCGCCACGCCACAGACCGTGCAGACGACTGTCACAGCCACCTTCAACGGCGCCCAGACGGCGGGCGACTTGAACGTCCTCTTCGCCGGCTGGAACGATTCGGTCACCAAGGTAATCTCGGTCACGGATACGGCTGGCAACACGTATTCGCCCGCTCTGGCGCCGACGACCCACGCCGGGAAGGCGACACAGGTCTGCTATTACGCCAAGAACATCGTCGCCGCGGCAGCCGGCGCGAACAGCATCACCATCACGTTCGACGGTCCGGCACCATTCGTGGATGCCCGCATCGTCGAGTACAGCGGACTCGACCCCGTCGATCCGCTGGACGATGCGTCGGGGGGCGCGGGGACCAGCGGCCTCGGCGACAGCGGGCCGGTGCACACCAGCGCGCAGGGCGACCTGCTGGTGGCGGGTAACTACAACGAGTACACCTCGACGGGGCCCGGCGCCGGATACACCCTGCGCTTGAAGACCGACATGGACAGCAACGTCCTGGAAGATCGGATCGCCGACGGCGTGGATTTCTACAGCGCGACGGTGCCGCTCAACGACGTGCGCAGTTGGTGGATCGTGCAGTTGGTGGCGTTCCGCGCGGCCTCTGACGGTCCCCTCGACAGCAGCCCGCCGGCCGTTGCAATCACCAGCCCGGCCGCCGGCGCGACCGTCAGCGGCGCGGTGGCCGTGACAGCCACGGCGACGGACCCGTCCGGGGTGCAGGGGGTCGGGTTGCTGGTCGACGGCCTTCAGATGGGCGCTCCAGCCACCGCCGCTCCGTACAGCCTTTCCTTCAGCAGCGCCGTTTTTGCCAACGGAACCCACACCCTGCAGGCCTACGCCTGGGATCGCTTCTTGAACGTGGGTTACTCGAGCACCACCTCGGTGACGTTCTCGAACGCGAGCGCCGGCAATCCGGCACAAAATGGGGTCTGGACCGGCCTGCTGCCGTCACCCATCGTGTCGACGGCCTCGGCGCTGCTGCCGGGCGGGAAGATTCTGGTGTGGGAGGGGCAGTCGTTCGCCTACGACGCGCGGGTCTGGACGCCGCAGTTCAACACGTTCTTCATGCCGCTCGCTCCCGCGAACATCTTCTGCGCGGGGCTGGAACAGATGGCCGACGGGCGCATCTTCGTCACCGGCGGACACATCGCGGGGCACACCGGCATCACGGCGTTGAACCTCTTCGACCCCACCACCGAGGCCTGGTCGGTGATGCCGGAGATGGCTTTCCCGCGCTGGTATCCGACGGCCACCGCCTTGCCTGACGGACGATTCATCGTCTTGTCGGGTGAGACCAACTGCAACGACTGCGACGTGAAGACGCCCGAGATCTACGACCCGGCGACGAAGTCCTGGACCCAGCTCACGGGCTCGCAGTTCTTCTTCAGCTTCTACCCGCATGCCTTCGTCCTGCCGGACGGCCGGCTGTTGGTCTCGTCGAACATCGAAGACCCCATGACCAGTCAGGTGCTGGACCTGACGACCGGGACCTGGACACCCATCGGCGGTCCGGCGGTCGAGGGGAGCAGCGCGGTCATGTACCTGCCGGGCAAGGTGTTGAAGACCGGCAAGGCCTTCGACGCCGACGATCCGGCGACGCCGTCGCTGGCCAGCGCCTACGTGCTGGACGCGACCACGTCGTCGCCGACCTGGCAGGCCGTCGCGCCGATGAACAGCCCGCTCAGCTATCACAACTTGACGCTTCTGCCGGACGGGACGGTGCTGGTCACCGGAGGTGGCCCGACCACCGCGGCGACCGATACGGCCAACGCGACCATGAACCCCGAGATCTGGTCGCCCGCCACGCAGACGTTCACGACCCTGGCCAGCACGATGAACGCGCCGCGCCTCTATCACTTCTCGGCCGAGTTGATGCCGGACGGGCGGGTGCTGGTCACCGGCGGCGGGCGCTTCAACGACACGACGGCGCCCACCGATCAGTTCAGCTCCGAATTCTTCGCGCCGCCCTATCTGTTCAAGGGCCCGCGCCCCGTCATCACCAGCGCACCGCCGGCGCTGCAGTACGGACAGACGTTCACCGTCCAGACGCCCGACGCCGCCAAGATCGGCAAAGTGTCGTTGCTCCGCTACGGGGCCACCACCCACACCGTCAACATGTCCCAGCGTTATCTCCCGCTCAGCTTCACGGCTGGCAACGGTGTGCTGACCGTGACGGCCCCGGCGAACAAGAACCTCGCGCCGCCGGCGAACTACATGCTGTTCATCGTCGACACGAACGGAATCCCGTCGGTCTCCACCACCGTTCACTTCTGATTTGCCGCCGTGGTCTTGGCCTGGGCCCTTCGTCTTTTGTTGCTGGCGGGCGCGGGCGGCGCGCTGGCGGTCGCGCTGGCCGGCGGCGGGGCGAAGGCCGTCCATCCTGACGCCATCTACTCCTGCCCCATGCACCCGGGCGTCCGCGGGCGCGTGCCGGGATCGTGTCCCATCTGCGGCATGGCGCTGGTCGGGGCGGCCACCCGCGCCGAGCCCGGCGCCGCAGACACCCCGGCCCTGGGGCCGGCCGATCTCGTCACCGTGCGCCCGCACGTCTTCCCGGTGCCGATACGGGCACCCGCCTGGATGGACGCGGACGGGGTCATCGTCGCGCTTTTTTATCGCGACGAGGCGGAGGCTGTTTCGCCCGGCACCCGCGCGACGTTCACCGCCGCGCGGCCGGCATCGGCGTCCGTTCCCGTCGCGCTGGCGCTGCGACCGTCGCGGGTCTGGGACGGGGAAACGCTGGAGCTCAGGTTTCGCGCAACGGCCGCCGGGCGCCCCGCGTCGGGGACCGGGACCGAGCTCGGGTCGGTCACGATCGACGGACCGCCCCGGCCGGTCCTGACGGTCGACGAGAACCTGATCTTCACGGCGGGCGCGTCGCGATACGTGCTGGTGGCCGATCCCGGCGGCCGCTCGTTCCGGCGGCGCGCCGTCGACGTCGGCCGTGTCATCAACGGCCGGGCCGTGGTGGTGGCAGGTCTGGCGGCCGGCGACCAGGTGGTCCGGCGGCGGGCCTTCTTCCTGGACGCCGACCAGCGGGCGCGTGAGGCCTCCCCGGGCGCGAGCCCGCCGCCGTGATCGCCCGCCTGGTCGGCTGGAGCGCGCGCCACCCGCGTCTCGTGGTCCTGGCCAGCCTGCTGGTCGCTGTCGCTGGACTGACCGCGCGGCGCCGGCTTTCCCGCGACGTCATTCCGGATCTGTCGGATCCGCAGGTGGTGGTGCTGGTCGACTGGATGGGGCACCCGGCCGTCGAAGTCGACCGCGCCGTGACCGAGGTCGTGACCCGCGCGCTCGACGGCGTGCAGGACGCCCGCGCGGTGCGCGGGACGACCATGACCGGCATGGCCTACTTGGAGGTCGTCTTCGGCACCGAGGCGCAAAGCGCCCGCGGACGGCAGCAGATCCGCCAGCGCCTGGCCGCCTTGCGCGGGACGCTGCCGCCCACGGCGCGCGTGCTGATGGGGCCCGACGCCTCCAGCACGGGGTGGGTGTTTCAGTACGCGCTCGTCGATCCCGGACAGCGCTTGCCGCAACGGGACCTGCGGCGCCTTCAGGACGACGTCGTTCGCCCGCGATTGGCCGCGATTCCGGGCGTGGCCGAGGTCGCCTCGGTTGGCGGCATCACCCGGGAGCTGTTCGTCGAAGCCCGGCCGGAGGCGCTGAGCGCTCGGGGCGTGGCGTTCAGCGATCTGGCCGCCGCCGTCGAGGCCGCGACCGCCCGGCCTGGCGCGGGCGCCACGGACTTGCGAGAGCTGCCCGTGCCGGCCGCGGCCGGACAGGCGCAAAGCTGGCGCGTGGCCGACGTCGCAGAGCTACACCTGACCGACGGGATGCCCGCCGGGATGGCGGACGTCGACGGCACGCTGGTCGCCGTCGGCGGGGTGGTCATCGCCTCGCGCCACGCCGACCTGGCGCGGGTGGTGGGTCAGGTGCGCGCCGCGCTCGGCGGCTTGCAGCGCCTGCTGCCGCCGGGCGTTCGGACCGAGGTCGTCTACGACCGCCTCGATTTGGCACACGAGGTCGACCGCGCCTTGCTCCGGACGCTGCTCGAAGAGATCGCGGTCGTGGTCGCCGTCGTGCTGCTGTTTCTCGGCGGCCTCCGCAGCGCTCTGCCGCCCGCGTTGATGTTGGCGCTGGTGCTGCTTTCGACCTTCGGGGCCATGTGGGCGCTGGCGATTCCGCTCACCATCGTCAGCCTGGGCGGCATCGCCATCGCGGTGGGGCTGGCCGTCGATGCCGAGGTGGTGGCGCTGGACGCCTGTCATCGCGCGCTGGCGCTGGTCGGCCCCAGCGCCACGGTCAACCAGCGCCGGGCCGCGGTCGTTCAGGCGTCCGGCACCTTCGGCCCGGCAATCCTGACGGCGCTGCTGATCACCGCGCTGACCTTTCTGCCCGCGGTCGGGTTTCCCGGCGAGATGGGCCGCCTCTTGCGCCCGCTGGTGCTCACCAAGACCGGTGTGGTGCTGGGCGCGGCGCTGGCCACGCTGACCGTCGGCCCCGTGTTGCGCCGCTGGCTTCTGATTCGCCCGGTCCGGCCCGAGCTCGAGCACCCCGTCATGAGGGCGCTCATGCGCCTTTATCGCCCGTTCGCGCAGCTGGCGCTGTCGCGCCCGGGCCTCAGTCTGCTGACCGCCGCGCTGGCCATCGCTTCGTGCTTGCCGCTTCTTCCCCGCCTGGGCGGGGAGTTTCTTCCCCCCATCTCCGAGGGAGACCTGCTGTTCATGCCCACGACGCGCGCCGGGGTCGACCCCGACGACGCAATCGTCGATCTGCGCTGGCAGGACCGGAGGCTGGCCGCCTTTCCGGAGGTGGCCAGCGTCTTCGGCAAGGTGGGGCGGGCCGACAGCGCCACCGACCCGGCCCCGTTCTCGATGGGCGAGGCAACCATCCGCCTTCGTCCCCGCGCCGATTGGCCAGTGGTGCCGCGGGCGCGCTGGTACAGCGGGTGGGCGCCGCGGCCGCTGCGCGCGCTCCTGGGGCTGGTCTGGCCGGAAGAACGACGAGAGACCACCGGTGAGCTGGTCGGCAAGTTGGACCGCGCGACGCGGCTGCCGGGGTGGTGGAATGGGTGGACGGCGCCGGCCCGCAACCGCGTCGACATGATGTCGACCGGGATCCGCACACCGGTCGGGATCCGGATCGCCGCACCCGATCCAGCCCGCCGCGAGGCGCTGGCGAGCGCCGTGCGCGGGGTGATCCTGCCGCTCGCGGGCACGCGCAACGCCGTGGTGTCCTGGACCGACAGCCAAAGCGACCTCGCGTTCGCGCCCGATCCGGCGGCGCTGGCTCGGTTCGGCGTCGACGGCCAGCTGGCGCAGCGCACCGCCGATCTGTTCATCGCCGGCGGTCAGGTCGGCGACCTCGACCAGCAGGGCCAGCAGCTTCGCGTGCGGGTCCTGCCGCCCATCGGCGTGCGTGGCCGCGCAGACCTCTTGCGACAGTTGACCGTCCGGGGGCGGGCGTCGGCGACTCCCGTGCCGCTGGCGTTGCTGGGCCAGGTCCGCGTCGTCTCCCGCCCGAGCTCGCTGCGGACCGAGCACGGCCAGGGCGTCGCGTACGTGCTCGTCGACTTGAACGACGGGACCGATCCCCGCCGCTACGTGGCCGAGGCGCAGCGGCTGGTGGCGGAGGCCCAGCGCAACGACCAGATATCCCTGCAGCCGGGCGAGGCCATCACCTGGTCCGGCCAGTTCGACCTGTTGGCGGCGGGCGAACGACGGCTGGCCTGGATCGCGCCGGCCATCGTGCTGTCGATGTTGTTGCTGCTGGGCGTCCTGTTCGGAAGTCTCACCGAGGCGCTCATCGTCCTGGCCGCCGTTCCGTTCGCGCTGGTGGGCAGTGTCTGGATGCTGGTCCTGACCGGCTATTCGTTGTCGGCGCCCGTGTGGGCGGGGCTTCTGCTGGTCGTCGGCCTGGCCATGCAGACGGCGGTGGTGATGGTCGTCTACCTGGACGCGGCCTTTCACCGCTGGGTTCGCGAAGATCGCGTGCACACGCGCGCCGACATCGTGGCCGCTCACCTGGAAGGCAGCGTCGAGCGGCTCCGTCCCAAGGTGATGACGGTCGTGACGATGACGGCCAGCCTGCTTCCCATCCTGTGGTCCGAGGGGGGCGGGGCAGACGTGATGCGGCGGATCGCGGCGCCGATGATCGGCGGCCTTTGCACCAGCGCGATCCTGACGTTGGAAGTCCTGCCGGTGCTCTATACGATCTGGCGCGCGCGCCAGCTGCGCCGCGCCCAACGGTTGGGCGTCCCCATCGCGCGGGTGCTCTGAAGGCGGGCCGGGGTCAGGCCGGCGGGGCGAACAGGCGCCGGAGCTCGTCGCCGACGGCCGCCGGGCCGTAGACCGAGCGGCGCGCCAGGATGTTCTCCGACTGCTGCCGGTAACGCGCGCGCGGCGGGTCCTTCAAGATGCCGGCGACGACGTCTCGCATCTGGGCCAGATCCTCGCAGAGGTAGCCGATGTCGCCCATGGCGTCGAACATCTCTTCGAACTGTGAATTGCGCAGCGCGATCAGCGGTTTTCCAGCGGCCAGCGTGTCGAGCACGGCCCCGCTGGCGACCAGGCTGTAAAACCGGGGCTGGTAGGGAAAGATCGTGTAAGTCGTCTCCTGCAGGAGGCGCTCGTAGGTCTCGCGCGTGAGGGGACCGGCGCCGGCGTGGGTGCGCACGCTGCCGGGGATGGTGATCGTTGCGTCGGCGGGGACGCCGCCGATCAGATCGAACGGAACTTCGACGTCGCCGCCCGCGAGCTCGTCGGCCAGTCGGGCGAAGTGCGCGAAGCCCTTGTTCTCGGCGACCATCCCCAGGAAGGAAAACCTCGGCGGCCCGGCGGCGGGAAGCTCCGATGGGACGGTCGCGTCGAAGAAATACGGGTGGCGAACGGCCCGCAGGTGCTCGTCCATCGCCGGCAGCTGCCGGACGACCTCCGCGCGAATCGAGCCTCCCAGCACGACCTGCTTGATCCTGCCGTTTGCCAGCGTCAGCAGCGGGTGATAGCGACGGCTCGACAGCAACGAGAGCAGGCCGGCGTGGTGGATGAAAGCCAGCTGTGGCCGCCGGTAGACGGCCGCCAGCATCTTCAGAGCCGGGAGGCCCGTACGCGGGTGCATGCAGCAGGAGAGCACCCGGGTCGCTCCCAGGCGCTGCGCTTCGGAGAGCAGCCGGCGCAGCAGAACCAGGTCCTCGCGCCAGCGGCGACCGAGTGGCGCCTGCCGCGGCGGGATCGTGATCTCGCGCCAGACGATCGACTCGCCCCGCGAGCCCCCCCGCGACTCCCCCCGGTTGCGAGCGTCCAGGTAGGCGCGCGTCTGGCGCAGGTGCTCGGCCTCGGCGTGAAAATGGATCGGCTCGTCGGGGAACGCCTGCTCGAGGGAGGCGATCAACGCCGCGTCGAACGGCACGTGCTCGAACCCCCAGGTGAGCGCGTTGAACAAGACGATCATGGGGGGCGTGTATCTCGCGGTCTCGTCAGTGTCAAACATGGTAAACTGGCTGGCAATTCAGCCGCACATCCAGAGAGGAGCGGGGACGCCTTGCCGCGGGTGAGCATCGGCATTCCGGTTTACAACGGGGAGCGGTTCCTCGGCGAAGCGGTCCAGTCGCTGCTGGATCAGACGTTTGGTGATTTCGAGCTGGTCATCGTCGACAACGCGTCGACCGACCGCACGAGCGAGATCTGCCGCGCATTCGCCGCCAAGGACGCGCGGGTGCGCTATCACCGAAACGAACGAAACATCGGCGGCGCGCCGAATTTCGTGCGGGCCTTCGAGCTGGCCGATCGAGCGCCGTACTTCAAGTGGGCGGCCCACGATGATCGCCACCACCCGGAGTACCTGGCCGAGTGCGTGGCGGTGCTGGACGCCCACCCGGAGTTCATCCTCTGCACGTCAGACGTCGAGATCATCGACGGCGAGGGGCGGGTGGTGACCAATCCCGATCCCGAGCTGCTGGCCTCGGCCCGCGGCGTCGATCTGACCGACGTGGCGGACGATCGCCCGTCGGTTCGATTCCGCAACCTGATCCTGAGCGAGCACCAGTGCCTGGACACCTTCGCGGTCACCCGGCGCAGCGAGCTGGCCCAGACGGCGCATTCGGGCCCCTTTGTCGGCTCGGATCGCGTGGCCGTGGCGGAGATTTCGTTTGCGCGGCAAGTTCGGCCGCGTGCCGCGGGTGCTGTTCCAGAACCGCGACTTCCAGGGTCGTTCCGTGCGGGCGACGAAACTGCGCGAGCGCATCGGGTTCTTCGACCCGAAGCGCCAAACGCCATCGTTCTGCCGTACTGGCGTTATCTGCTGGAATACCATCGCTCGATCCTGAGGCAGCCCTTGCCCACCGCCGAGCGAATCGCCTGCTGGAAAGCGTTGGGTGAATGGGTGCGCAAGAACCGCTGGCGCATGCAGAACGACGTCCGGTACGCCTTCGAGGCGCTACGCGCCAAAGCGGCCTAATCTTCTGCCCGCTACTTTCGGACGCCCTGGAAGTCGCCGAATTGGGTGGATGAGCCGGCCGCCGTCCGCACCGCCGCTGTCCAGACCGCGCCCCGCGACGACTGGATCTCGCCGACGCCCAGGTAGTGGGCCCGCAGGCCGCCGGGCACCGCCACCAGGGGCGCTGTCCCGGTCAGGGTCAGGTCCAGGTCGGGGCCGTCGGCGGCGGCGAAGGAGCCGTCCAGCCGGGCGGCCAGCCCGCCCAGCCCGGCCGCGCACGCCGCCGCCAGACAGCCGGCCGGCCGACTGATCGCCGGGCACACGGCCGCATCCAGGGCGTCGCAGCCGGATGCGCCCGCCGCCGCGTGGGCCTGCGTGAACAGGGCGCCCACGAACCCGGTGACGTCCGCCGGGAACCCGCGGGGCGCCAGCGCCAGCGGGCCGAAGGCCGCGCGCGCCGCCGACCCGAGGCGCAGCGTGAAACCGTGGCGCCGGATGTCGAGCGCTCCTTTGTCGATGGTCGCCGACGTGACCGCCTGCAGGACCGGCAGCCCCAGCGGCGCCAGCACGACCGAGACCGTCCATCCGGGGCCGAACAGCGCCGCCTGCAAGGTGTGCGTGACCGCGTAGGTGCCAGGCACCGTCGCCGGCGCCACCGCCAGCGTCGAAGCCAGCCGCACGCTGTCCAGGATCGAGGCGGCATCCGCGGCGATCGCCGGCAGCGCCAGCAGCGACGGCGGGGTCGGGCTGCCGAACAACCCCTGGACCAGCGCCTCCAGGCTCACGGCGCCGCCGCTGGCGCGCGCGCCGCGGCAACCGATCGTTGCGCCGGTTCCGTCGGTCAGCCACGTGCCGCGGTGGGCTTCGAGCAGGTCACCGAGGGGGCCTTCACTGGCCGGGGCGGCGGCCGGAACGCAGTCCAGGGGATCGTTGCCGGTCGTCGAGAGGGCGTCGACGGTGCAGTCCAGCCAGAGCTGCGCGGGGTCGAGCGGGCAGTCCGACAAATCGGACCAGGTCGACGCCAGCACCGCCGCCGCCGCCAGCGGTGGCGCGAAGGTGAGGGTCGAGGTGACCGCGAAGGACCCGACCGGGTCGGGGACCGCGTCGACCAGCGGCACCGCGACCTCGACCGTGCCGCCGGCCAATACCGTCGTCCCCAGCACGTCGAGGCACCCGACGGCCAGGATCGTCGGCCCAGGTCCCAGCGCCTCGACGAACACGGCGCTGGTCGACGCGGTGCTGACCGCCGGGACGGTGACCGTGGAATCGCCCACCGCCAGGGGGATCGGGTCGCGGAACGGCACCGGTGGGTTGTCCGGGTCGATCTCCGCGCAGGTCTTGCCGTCATAGAAAAGGACGCGCGTGCTGCTGGTTTGCTGCGGGGCGTCCGAGGGCGCCGTGAAGATCGGCGTGATCAGCACCGTGCCGGCATCGCCCGCGCGCACGATGACGGCGACCTCCGCGGAGCTGGCCCCGCTGTGCGCCTCGACGTTGAACATGGTGGCCAGGCCGGCGCGCACGCCGACGGTGGTGATGCCGGACGCGTCAGTCAGCGCGGAAGCCGCCGCCAGTGTGGCGCCGGCGGGATCGCCTTCGATGATCGCGAACGAAACCGTCCGGCCCGCCACGGGAACGCCGCCGTTGTCCAGCCGGAACTTCACCGTCCCTGGCTGATTGGGCGCCAGCGAGATCGTCCCGGGAGCCGCGGTCAGCCTCAGCGCCTCGCCCCCCGCATGACTCTCGGAGCCGCGCCCCGCGCAGGCGAGCCCGCCCAGGCTGAGCCCCGTCATCAGCAAGAGCGCGGCGCCTGTGGATAACCTGTGGGCTCTTTTGCGCTGGCTTGGTCGCCCCGGCAGGGACAAGCTGCTCGGTCGACGATGCCGGAGTTCACCCACCTTCATCTGCACACGCAGTATAGCCTTCTCGACGGCGCCATTCGCCTCGACCACCTGTTCCCGAAGGTGCTCGAGCGGGGGATGAAATCGGTGGCCATCACCGATCACGGCAACCTGTTCGGGGCGCTGGACTTC
The DNA here is from genome assembly GCA_963737345.1 of uncultured Pseudomonadota bacterium. GTDB lineage: Bacteria > Myxococcota_A > Polyangia > Fen-1088 > Fen-1088 > JADGRB01. The sequence goes on from CAVTSM010000012.1 coordinate 123,189, forward strand.
TATCAGAAGGCCAAGGCCCACGGCGTCAAGCCGATCTTCGGCTGTGAAACCTATGTTTCGCCCGACCGCCACGACAAGACCGAACGGCGATCCAATCACCTGATCCTGCTGGCCAAGAACGAGGTCGGCTGGAAGAACCTCTCGTACCTCAATTCCATGGGGTACCTCGAAGGGTTCTATTACAACCCGCGCATCGACAAGCCGCTCTTGCGGGCGCACGCCGAGGGGCTGATCGGGATGTCGGCTTGCCTGGGCGGCGAGATCGCGCAGGCGCTCATGCGGCGGGGACCCGAAGCGGGCGAAACGGCGGCCCGCGAGTTCGAGGACATCTTCGGCAAAGGGAACTTCTTCCTGGAGATGCAGCCCAACGGCCTCGAGGAGCAAGAGCAGGTCAACGGCCACCTCGTCGAGCTGTCGAAGAAGACCGGCATCCCGCTGGTCGCCACCAACGACTGCCACTACCTCAATCAAACGGACGCGCGCGCGCACGAGATCCTGATGTGCGTGCAGCAGAAGAAGACCATCCACGACGAAAAGCGGCTTCACCACCGCAACGACGCCTTCTTCGTGAAGACGCCGGCCGAGATGGAGGCCTACTTCAAGCACATCCCCGAGGCGCTGGAGAACGCGGCCCGCATCGGCGAGCTTTGCAAAGTCGAGTTCAAGCTGGGCGAGACCTTCTTGCCCAAGTTCCAGGTCCCCGACGGCATGACCGCCGAGTCGTACCTGCAGGTCATCGCCGAAGACGGCCTCAAAAAGCGCATCGAAGAGGCCTACAAGCGCGGCGAGAAGGTCGACGGCGACGCCTACGCCGCCCGGCTGGCGCTGGAGCTGTCGGTCATCCAGAAGATGGAGTTCGCCGGCTACTTCCTGATCGTCTGGGACTTCATCCGTTACGCCAAGGAACACCGCATCCCGGTGGGCCCGGGCCGCGGCTCGGGCGCCGGCTCGCTGGTCGCCTACTCCACGCGGATCACGGACATCGATCCGATCGCCAACAAGCTGCTGTTCGAGCGGTTCCTCAACCCCGAGCGCGTCAGCATGCCGGACTTCGACGTCGACTTCTGCATGAACCGCCGCGACGAGGTCATCAACTACGTCACCGACAAGTACGGCAAGAACAACGTCGGCCAGATCGTGACCATGCACCAGATCAAGGCGCGATCCGGCGTGCGTGACATCGCGCGCGCCATGGCCATCCCCTTCGCCGAGGCCGACAAAGTCGCCAAGTTCGTCCCCGAGCCGATCCAGGGCAAGAGCCCGCCCATCGCCGAGGCCATCGAGAAAGAGCCGCGCCTGCGCGCGCTTTACGATGAAAGTCCCATCTACCGCGAGCTGCTGGATGTGGCCAAGGGGCTGGAGGGACTGAACCGGCACGCGGGCAAGCACGCGGCCGGCGTGGTCATCGGCGACCGCCCGCTGTGGGAGTACGTCCCCTGCTTCCGCCCGGCCGGCGACGAAACGGGAATCGTCACCCAGTACGACAAGGACATGGTCGAGAAGGCCGGCCTGGTGAAGTTCGACTTCCTCGGCCTCAAAACCCTGACCGTCATCCAGACCTGCCTGGATCACGTGACGCGCGAGCGCGCGGCCAAGGGTGAAGAGCCGCTGGATCTGGCGCTCATCCCGCTGGACGACACCGGCGTCTACAAGATGATCTCCGACGCGGACGTGACCGGCGTCTTCCAGCTGGAGTCGTCGGGTTTCCGCGAGCTCTTGAAGAAGCTGCGCCCCGACTGTTTCGAGGACATCGTCGCCGCCGGCGCGCTTTACCGGCCCGGGCCGCTGGAGGGCGGCATGGTCGACGACTTCATCGAGCGCAAGCACGGGCGCAAGAGGGTCGAGTACGACCACCCATCGCTGGAACCAATCCTCAAGGACACCTACGGCGTCATCGTCTACCAGGAACAGGTGATGCAGATCTCGTCGGCGCTGGCCGGCTACAGCCTGGGCAAGGCCGACCTGCTTCGGCGCGCGATGGGCAAGAAGAAGGCCGAGGTCATGGCCAAGGAGAAGGCCGGCTTCCTGGACGGCGCCAAGCAGAAGGGCGTCGACCCCAAGGTCGCCGAGCGCGTCTTCGACCTGATGGAGAAGTTCGCCGGCTACGGCTTCAACCGCAGCCACTCCGCCGCTTACGGCCTGCTGACCTACCAGACCGCGTACCTCAAACGGTACTGGCCGGTCGAGTTCTTCGCGGCGCTGCTGACTTGCGACAAGGACGACACCGACGCGGTGGTGAAGTTCATCGCCGAGGCCAAGGCCCAGGGCATCGCGGTCCTGCGTCCCGACGTCAACGAGTCCGAGACCGACTTCACTGTGTCTGTTGCGGGCGAAAAGAAGGTCATTCGGTTCGGCCTGGGCGCCGTCAAGGGCGTCGGGGAAGGCGCCGTCGAGGTCATCCGCGCGGCGCGCGTGCAGGGCGGTCCGTTCCTGTCGCTGTTCGACTTTTGCCGGCGCGTCGACGGGCGCAAGGTGAACCGCAAGGTGATGGAGGCGTTGGTGAAGGCCGGTGCGTTCGACGGCATCGCCGAGCAGAACGGCGTCACGCGGGCGCGCGTTTTCGGCACGATTGGCCTCGCCACCGAGCGGGCCGCCGAAGCGCAGCGCGATCGCGACAGCGGGCAGACCAACCTGCTGTCGTTGCTGAGCGGCGGCCCCACCAAGGGGGGGCCGCACGTGCAGGACGACAAGTACCCGCCCTGCGACGAATGGATGCCCAAGGAGCTGCTGGCCAACGAGAAAGAGGCGCTGGGCTTCTACATCAGCGGGCACCCGCTGGACCGCTACGCGGGCGAGATCCGCCGCTTCACCAACGCCACCGCCGCCAACTGCACGGAAAAGGGCGAGCGGGCAGAGGTCGTGCTGGCCGGCGTCGTGACCAACTATCAGGAACGCCCGATGAAGAACGGGCAGGGCAAGTACGCCTTCCTGACGCTGGAGGACCACAGCGGGCAGATCGAGCTGATCGTCAACTCGCGCAAGGTCGAAGAGTACCGGGACTTGCTGTCACGCGACGAGCCGCTGCTGGTCACCGGGTCGGTGGACACACCGTTTGGCGAAGGGGAGACCGCGCGCGAGCGGCTGCGTTTCCTGGACGCCAAGCTGCTTTCGAAGGTGCGCGCCGAGAAGAGCTCGCTGCTGGACATCAAGCTGAACGCCGACGTCGTGAAGGAAGATCAGCTGGTCGCCCTGGAGAAGCTGCTGCGCAACCACCAGGGGGGCTGCAAGGCGGTGCTGCGGATGGAGATCCCGCTGCGCAGCGAGACGGTGCTGGCGTTGGGCGACGACTACAAGATCGCCGCCACCGACGATCTGCTGGCGCGCATCGAGCAGATCTTCGGGGCGCGCGTCGCCGTGCTGCGCTGATTCGGGCCGCTACGGCTGGCAGACGCGCGTCGCCGGCGCGCAGGTGAGCGGGGGCGCGCAGTCGGCGCTCGTGTTGCACGGCGCGCCGGCCTGCTGGTACTTGAAACAGACGCCCAGGCTGCCGCTCCCCGACAGGGATGTGACGCGCAGGCCGGTCTCTTGCGCCAGGCAATATGTGCCGGCCGCGCATTCGGCCGTGGTGTCGCAGCGCTCACCGAGCGGGATGTTCCCGACCAACACGCCGGCGCAAGCCGGGTCCGCCAGCGCCTGTTCCACGTCCAGGACCGGGTCGCAGGCGCGGCTCTGATAAGCGGCCACGCAGTCCGGGACCAGCATCGTGTTGATGCTCACCAAGCCTTCGCCGTACGCGGTTCCAACCAGCGCCAGCTGCTGATCGGCGGCCAGCTGCGCGTGCGCCAGGCAATCCCCTGCGCCCGCGTCGGACCCGGCGGCCGGGCAGGGGATGCTTGCACCACCATCGACCGTCGGGCCGGCGTCCGCGACGGGGGCAGCCGAGTTGCAGCAGGCCGCTTGCCGCGCGCAATACGCCATGGCCAGCTTCTGTGACAGCGGTCCGCTGACGGGTGTCTGGTGGATGCCGTTGGTCGACGACGTACATCCGGTTACCAATACCCACCCTGCCGCCGAGAGCACCAGCGCCCGACGACCGAACGTGCGACCGAGTTTGGGGTTGCCCATCCGAGTTCCATATCACGGGTCGCCCGCCTGGCGCGCGTGATGCGCGTCGCGTTGTCCCGGGACAGGCGAGGTCCGCGTTCACTATGGGCTGGCCTCTCACCGGCGGGGTCACTATGATCCAAACATCTTGCCGCGCGAATTGACGCGTACGCGTACCAAAGCGCCGAAGGGTGTTCCCGTCATGACCGTGCGGCTGTTGCTGCAGGACGTCGCCGACGGCATTCGCGTGCTGCAGACGCGCGATGGTGTCGACCTGTCGGACGAGCAGATCATCGAGCGCGCGCGCAACATCGTGACCGGCTTGCTGGGCAATTACCGCATTCGTTCTCTGGAGCCGCGCCCCGCGCGGCCCGCCGCCCCCGTCCACCAGATGGATCTCCTCGATCAGATCGAGGCCCGGGCCGAAGCGCGAAACAACGGCCGCCCCGGCCGCGCGTAAACCAGCGCGGCAATGACGCCGGGCCGCGCGCTGGCTCAAGCGCTCTGAGCTTCCGCCGAAGAAACTCATCGGGGGGAGGGCTTTCGCGCGTCATGACGACGCCGGAAGGCCTCGAAGGACATTGCTGCACCTTCGATTCGATCGGCAAAGACCGTCTCGCGGACGTCGTTGTGCCTGGGCACGTCATTCTGCCTGGCCCGACTGGTTGGCCGCCTGGCTCGCCGGCCTGGTCTGGATGGCCGCCGGCTCGGCTGGCGCCGCCACCTGCTTCTGGAACGGAAACGGCAACGGAAACGGTGCTCGCTTCGGCACCAAGGGAAACTGGCTCTGCAACGGGAGCGTGCCGGCCGCCGCGCCCGGAGCGTCCGACGACGTCTACTTCGACGCGAGCAGCGGGACCAACAAGGACTGTACGTTCAACGTCGCGGTAAGCGTCAACTCGATCACCTTTAAAAACGGCTACACCGCCACGGGGAGCGGCGGAACCAGCAGCATCGCCGCCGGCAGCTGGACGATGAGCACCGGCGCGTTCGCGGCGGGAGCCGGCGCCATCACCGTCACAGGCAACCTCTCGATCAGCGGCAGCGGCAGCTTCACGGCCAGCAGCACGACCACCCAGATCACGCGCAGCTTTACCAATTCCGGCACGTTCAGCGCGAACGGCGACTCGGTGACGCTGGTGGGCTCGTCTTCGGGCGGCACGATCACCTCCGGCGGCAGCAGCTTCAACAACCTGACGATCAACGCCAGTGGCGGCACCGACACGCTGAACGACGACTTGACCCTCACGGGCACGGGGTTGGCGCTGAACGCCGGCTACCCCTACACGCCAGCGGGCGGCGCGGGTGACGCCATCACGGCCGCGCCGCTGTACTACAACGGCGTCCTCGTCGTGGGATCGACGGGCGGGAAGCTTTATTTCCTGGACCGGAATAACGGTGACGGGGCGTCCCTCATCAACCAATACAACTTCGGTTCGAACCAATCTGTGTCGGGCATTGGTTTCGATGTGAACGTCAATCGATCCATGGTCACGACCGCCAGCTCGTCCCGGAACGACGGGCGCCTCTACTACTTCGACCTCGTTGCCGACCCCACGAACGGAGCCCTTTAGCCATGCTCACGACAAAGCACCCTCGAAGCGCGCTGGCCATTGCGTTGGCTGCCGGCGCGCTGTTCGCGCCGCCCGCCGCGCGAGCCGATGATTGGGCCACTCTGGGCCTGGACGGCGCGCGGACCCGGCTGGGTGCCGAACGATCGGGCGCCAGCTTCGTGGACGCGCACTGGACGTACGCGCCCAGGGGCGGGGCGCGGGTGCTTTCGAGCCCGGTGGTGGCCGACGGCTACGCCGTCAGCGTCGACCTGGACGGCAACGTCAGCGCGTTGCACGCCGACAGCGGCGCGCTGGCCTGGCGCGTCCCGGCCGGGTCGGGGGCTCAGGCGACGCCAGCGATCGCGCACGGGCGCGTCTACGTGCCGACGCTGGGCAACAAGCTGATCGCGCTGGCGCTGGCCGACGGCAATCCGCTGTGGACGGCGGACCTGGGCGGCATGGCAGTCTCTTCCCCGGCGGTCGTCGGCTCGGACGTGATCCTGTCGGCCGGCTTTCCGCAGCGGCACGTGGTCCGCATCGACGGCCTCACGGGCGCCGTCATCTGGCAGAGCCCCCGCGTCATGAGCGAGCTCAGCAACAGCTCGCCCGCGGTCGCGGGTGGGCTGGTCGTCGTCGGCAGCAACGGCGGCCACTTCTACGCGTTCGACGCGGCCACCGGCGCGGCCCGCTGGGACTACCAGGCGGACGGCGTGGTGGCCCTCTCTTCGGCGCTGATCGCCGGCGGCCGCGTTTACATCGCCGGTGGTGACGCCAGCGATCACGTGCACGCGCTCGACGCCGCGACCGGTGCCGCCGTCCCGGGTTGGCCGATCGACCTGCCGGTGCCGGACATCGATGTCGACGGAAAGCGCCTCGATCGTCACCGGGCCGTCTCTTCGCCGATCTTCGTGGGCGGCACGGTCGTGCTGGTCACGCGCCTGGACGACACCATCGACACCGACGCAGACCGGGCGCCGGACCAGTACGTCTCGCGTGAGCTGGCGCTGGCGCTGGATCCGGTGACCGGCCACATCGTCTGGCAGCATTCGCTGGCGCGCGCCGCGGTCACGGACCTCAACCTGGTGCCGAAGTTCTTCGTCTGCCCGACGCCGGCCGCGTTCGCGACGGAGGGGGGCGGCGCGTTGCTGGCGGTTGCGTCTTCGCTGGCGTCCCGGGTGGCGATGCTGGACCCGGCTTCCGGCCAGGACGTGAACGACGTGCCGGTTGCGGGGCCGGCCCTGGCTTCGCCCGTGATGGCGAACGGCCGCCTGATCACGGTCGCGTTCAGCAATGTCGTCGAGGCGCAGGGGTCGGCCACCAACCACCCACCGGCGGCGCCGATCCTGGCCGCCAATCCCAACCCGCTGGACGGCGCCGACGTGACGCTGCGCTGGCTGCCGGCCATGGATCCCGACGCCGAGACGCCGAGCTACGAGGTCCGAATCGACCACGACGGCGAGATTCTGCAGAGCTACACACTCCAGCTGTTCCCCGGCCCGGGCGCGACCTCGGTGGCCGTCGCGCCGCCGCTGGCCGAGGGAGTGGTCTACACAGTCGCCGTTCGGGCGCGGGACGCGCATGGCGCTCTGTCGCCCTGGTCGGCGGCCGAAACGTTCACGGTGGCAACGCCGCCGGCGGTCACGGTGAATGGCAACCCGGTGGCCAGCCTGCGAGCCGCCCTCGAGAACGCGACGGCCGGCGACGTGGTGCTTCTGGGCGCGGGCACCTACCCGCTGTCCTCGACGCTGCACGTTTCGGGCGGCGTCACGGTGGCCGGGGCGGGCGCCGCCCGCACGATCCTGGACGGCCGTGGGTTGGCGGTCGGTGTCAGCTTCACGTCGATCGATCCCCAGGCACCGACGGGGCTGGACAAGGCCACGGTCACCGGCGCGGCCACCTGTGTCTCCGTCGGGGCCGAGGCGGCCGGAATCGAGCTGACCCACCTGGCGGCCCACGGCTGCGCGACCGCCGGCATCGCGGTCGCCGCCGGCGGCACCGCGGCGGTCATCAACGCGACGCTGGCCGGCAACGGGATCGGTCTGGAGGTCACCGGCAGCGCGTCCATCAAGAACAGCCTGGTGTCAGGCAACCGCGTGGGCCTGGCCGCCGAGAACGCTGGCAGCCTGACCAGCAGCTACGACGATCTGTTCGGCAATCAGACGGACCGCCAGGGCGCGTCGGCCGGGACCGGTGATCTGTCGGGGGCGGTGACCTTCGCCAATCCGACGGCGCACGACTATCGTTTGGTGGGGCCGCAGGCTTCCACCGACCAGGGCGATCCCGCCGACGCGGTGGGCGACGAGCCGACGCCCAACGGCGACCGCATCAACCTGGGCGCCTTCGGCGGCACGGCGGAGGCAGAGCGCAGCACCCCGGCCGCGGTGACGCCGGATCCGACCGGGTCTCCCGTCCCGACCAGCACCCCCGGGCTCCCCGGGACGGTCGGGCATTCGGGCGACCAGGGCGGGGGGTGCGCCGTCGCGGGACGCACGCCAGGCGGGTCCTTCGGTCTGGTGCTCGCGTTGGGCGCGTTGGGGACGCTCATCCGGACGCGCCGGCGGCGCTGAACGAGCTCCTCACCCATGGCAATGACTGCGGGCCTGAAGCGGTTCGCGGAAGGCACGCGGCGCGTGCTACGCTGGCGGAGAGTCAGCATGTCACGCCCGCGCGCATCCTTGGGGAGTCATGGGCGCCGCTGAGAGCGCCCCGGCCGACGACGTCCAGCGTCGGTATCGCTTCCTCAGCTCGGCCAGCGCTGCCCTGGCCGAGTCCCTGGACTACCAGCGCACCTTGCAACGAGTGGCCGAGTTGGCGGTGCCAGACATCGCCGATTGGTGCACGGTCACGGTGGTGGATGCGAACGGCGCCCTGCGGCGGGTGGCCGTCGTGCATGCCGATCCGGCCAAGCGCGCGCTCACCGAGGAGTACCAGCGCAAGTTTCCGCCGAACGAGCATCGCAACAACCAATTGTTGATGGTTCTCGAGCGGGGAACCGCCTCGCTGTCGGTGCGCGTCACCGACGACGATCTGCTCCAGGCGGCCCAGAGCGAGGATCACTTGCGGATCATGCGGGGCCTGGGGACCGCGTCGTGCGTGATCGTTCCCATGATGGCGCGCGGCGAGATCCTGGGCGTCATTTCTTTGATCCGGGGGGCTGCGCGGCCGGCGTATGACGGCGCCGACGTCGAGCTGGCCGAGCAGCTGGCCCGCCGCGCGGCGCTGGCCGTCGACAACGCCCGCCTTTACCGGGAGACGCGCCGGCGCGAGGAGACGATGCGCTTCTTCGCCGAGGCCAGCACTTTGCTGTCGAGCTCGTTGGACTATGTCTCCATCTGCGAGCGGTTGGCGGCCCTGGTCGTTCCGTCGTTCGCCGACTGGTGCGGGGTCGAGGTGACGGACGACAGCGAGTTGCGCTCGGTCGCGATCGCTCACGTCGACCCGAACAAGGTCGCCGTCGCGCGCGAGATGCGGCGCCGCTACCCACCGGATTCGGCGGCGGCGACCGGTCCCTATGCCGTCGCGCGAAGCGGCCGCCCCGAGCTGGTCAACGAGATCTCCGACGAGATGGTGATTCGCGGCGCGCGCAACCAGGAGCACCTCAGTTTCATCCGCGACCTGGGGCTGCGGTCGCTTCTGATGGTGCCGTTGGTGGCGGGCGGCCGTCCGATCGGGGTCATGAACCTGGTGTGGGCGGAATCGGGGCGGCACTTCGAGGCAGAGGACCAGGACGTCATGCAGGAGCTCGGGCGCAGGGCCGGGCTGGCCATCGAGAACGCCCGCCTCTACGACGAGGCCCGCAGCGCGGTGAAGCTGCGCGACGAATTTCTCTCCATCGCCAGCCACGAGCTGAAGACGCCGCTGACCAGCTTGCGCTTGAAGGTCGACGGCATTCTGCGCATGGCCTCGGCCGCGCCGGAGACGCCCATCGACATCCCGAAGTTGACCGCGCGCGTCCACACGCTGGACAAGCAGCTGGACCGCCTGTCCGAGCTGGTCGACGCGCTGCTGGACGTCAGCCGCGCCGCCGCGGGCCGGCTGGAGCTGAACCTGGAGGACGTCGATCTCACCGCGGTGGTCACGGGCGCCGCCGAGCGCTTCAAGGACGATCTGGCCAACGCCGGCTGTTCGCTCTCCATCGTCGTCACCGGACCCACCGGCCAAAAGAGCCCGATCATGGGGCGCTGGGATCCGTTGCGGCTCGACGAGGTCATCACGAACTTTCTTTCCAACGCCGTGAAATACGGCGCCGGAAAGCCGATCCAGGTTCGGGTGTCGGCCACCGACACGACCGCGACGGTCGAGGTCGAGGACCACGGGATCGGGATCTCGCCGGCCGATCAAGAGCGCCTGTTCAAACGGTTCGCGCGGGTCGCCTCGCCCGAGCACTACGGCGGCTTCGGGTTGGGCCTGTGGATCGTGAAGGTGCTGGTCGAAGCGATGCGCGGCCGCGTGTCGGTGCGCAGCGCCGTCGGGCGCGGCTCAATCTTCGTCGCCGAGCTGCCCCGCCAGAGTTGACGACGTGCCCGCCACCGCGCCCGACCGCGAATATCTGCGCCGCATCCTGAACGCGCGCGTCTACGACGTGGCCCAGGAGACGCCGCTCGAGCGCGCGCCGGCGCTGTCGGCGCGCCTCGGGACCACGTTGCTGCTCAAACGCGAGGACCTGCAGCCGGTCTTCAGCTTCAAGCTGCGCGGCGCCTACAACAAGATCGTGAACCTGCCGGCGGCGGCGCTGCGGCGAGGCGTGATCGCGGCCAGCGCGGGCAACCACGCGCAGGGGGTGGCGCTGTCGGCGCGCAAGCTGGGCGCCCGCGCCGTGATCGTCATGCCGGTCACCACGCCGGAGGTGAAGATCGCGGCGGTCCGGGCGCTGGGCGCCGAGGTCCACCTGCACGGCGAATCGTACTCGGACGCGTACAGCCAGGCGGTGGTTTGGGGGCGCCGCCGCCGCCTGACCTTCGTGCACCCGTTCGACGATCCGGACGTCATCGCGGGGCAGGGCACGGTGGGCATGGAGATCCTGCGCCAGCACCACGTGCAAGAGCACGGGCCGCTGCACGCGGTGTTCGTGGCGGTGGGCGGCGGTGGGCTGGCCGCCGGGGTGGCCGCTTACGTGAAAGCCGTCCGGCCGACCGTCCGGGTGATCGGCGTGCAGACCGTCGATTCGAACGCCATGGCGCGTTCGATCGCCGCCGGCCGCCGCGTCATGCTGTCCGAGGTGGGGCTGTTCTCCGACGGGACGGCGGTCCGGCGCGTGGGCGGCGAGACGTTTCGCCTCTGCCGGCGGTACCTCGATCAGATCCTGACCGTCGACAACGACGCGCTCTGCGCGGCCATCAAGGACGTCTTCCAGGAGACCCGCTCGATCCTCGAGCCCGCCGGCGCGCTGGCGGTCGCCGGGGCCAAGGCCTATGCCGGCAGGACGGACCTCGAGGGGCGGAGCCTGGTGGCGGTGACCTCCGGCGCGAACATGAACTTCGATCGCCTCCGCTTCGTGGCTGAGCGCGCCGAGCTGGGTGAGCGGCGCGAGGCGCTGTTCGCCGTGACGATCCCCGAACGGCGGGGCAGCTTCCGGCGCCTCTGCCGGGTGGTCGGCGATCGCAACGTGACGGAGTTCAACTACCGCATCGCCGAGGGGGGCGCGGCGCACGTTTTCGTGGGCGTGCAGCTGGCGGGTCGACCCGAAGCGCCGGCGCTGGCCCGGGCCTTTGGGCGCGCCGGCTTTCCGGCCCTGGACCTGACCGGCGACGAGCTGGCCAAGCTGCACCTGCGCCACCTGGTCGGTGGGCGCTCGACGCTGGCGGCCGGCGAACGACTGTTTCGCTTCGAGTTCCCGGAGCGGCCGGGCGCGTTGATGCGCTTTTTGGCGACGATGCCGCCGGACTGGAACATCTCGCTCTTTCACTACCGCAACCAGGGCGCCGATTACGGGCGCGTGCTGGTCGGCTTGCAGGTGCCGGCGCGCGCCGGCCGCGACCTGCGCCGTTTCGTCGAGGCGCTGGGCTACCGTCATTGGGACGAGAGCGACAACCCCGCCTATCGCCTGTTTCTGCGGTAAAAGCGGGCGTGACTCACTTGCTGCCGCCAGCGCTGGTCAACCACATCATCGACCAGCTCTGCACGACCGACGGACCGATCGTCTTCTTGACGGGCGCCGGCGTGTCCGCCGAAAGCGGGATCCCGACCTTCCGAGGTTCGGAAGGATTCTGGCGCGTCGGCTCGCGCAACTATCAGCCGGCGGAGATGGCCACGGCGCGGGCGTTCTCGTCGATGCCCGACGAGGTGTGGCGCTGGTATCTGCACCGCCGCGGGATCTGCCGATCGGCCGAGCCCAACGCGGCGCACGCGGCGCTGGCGCGGCTGGACGCTCGCTTCGGCGATCGATTCTTGCTGATCACGCAGAACGTCGACGGGCTTCACCTGCGCGCCGGTGGCGATCCCAGCCGCATCTACGAGATTCACGGCAACATCGATTCGTGCCGTTGTGTGCGGGGTTGTGCGCCGGTGGTCCGCCCCATCCCGGACGGTGTCGATGCCGGGGCCCTGCGCTGCGCGTGCGGCGACCGGCTGCGACCGCACGTGTTGTGGTTCGACGAGTCGTACGACGAGCCACTTTACCGGTACGTGAGCGCGCTGCGCGCCGCGCAGTCGGCGGCCGCGCTGTTCGTCGTCGGCACCAGCGGCGCGACGACGCTTCCGACGCGCATGTGCGAGATGGTGGCGGCCCGGGGCGCGCCGCTGATCGTGGCCGACGTCGAGGAGACGCCGTTCTCGTTGCTGGCCCGAACCACGCCGCACGGCCTTTTCGTGCGGGGCACCGCCGTCCAGACGGTGCCGGTGCTGGCCGAGCAGCTCAGCGCCCCCAGCTGAGCCGTCGCACGCCAAACACGATCGCGACCGCGGCGGCGACCGCCAGCCAGGGCGCGGAACGCCGCACCGCCAGCTCGGTCGTGAAGGTGCGGGCCCGCGATCCAAACGGCCCGTGCGCGCCGCGGTCGCCGGGGAGCGTCGCGTCCACGTTGTCCCGATCGTGCCGGGGCGGGTGCCCGGGCGGCAGCTCCTTGGTCTCCTGGCTGGTCCAGGCGTTCTTGGCCAGGTAGGCGTCCAGCGCGCCGGGAACCAGCCGCTGCCCGAGGATGGCCTTGACCGCGCTCCAGCCGATCCACACCTCTCGGCGCGGCTTGCTTGCCGCGCGCACGGCGGCCCGCGCGATCACCTCCGGCTGGTAGATGGGCGGCACCGGCTGCGGGTGCTCGGGCAGGCGATTGCGGACCACTTCGAACTGGGGCGTGTTGACGGCCGGGAGCTGCAGCATGGTCAGTTGCACGCCGCTGCGCTCGTGGATGAGCTCGCACCGCAAGGAGTCGGTGAACCCGCGAATGGCCGCCTTGGATGCGCAATAGGCGCTTTGCAGCGGGATGGACCGGTACGCCAGCGCGGAGCCGATCTGCATGATCACGCCGCGGCTGCGCGGGCGCATGTGGCGCAGCGCCGCCATCGTGCCGTACACGTAACCCAGGTAGTTGACCTCGGTGACGCGCCGGAACTCCTGGGCGGTCATCTCCGTGACGGGCGAGAACACCGACACCATGGCGTCGTTCACCCAGATGTCGATCGCGCCCCACTGCTCGACGACCAGCTCGGCCGCTGCGTCGACCGCGGCCGCATCGGCCACGTCCAGCGGCAACGGCAGCGCTTGGCGACCGAGATCGCGTATCTCGCGGGCCGCGTTCTCCAGCGCTTCGCCGTTCCGCGCGATGAGCGCCACGTTGGCCCCGGCAGCGGCAAACGCCCGCGCGATCGCCCGGCCCACGCCGCTGGACGCGCCGGTCACCACCGCCACCTTGCCGTCGAGCTCCCGCCCCTTCGCCATCGGTCCCTCCTCGTCCGACACCGTCGCCCAAATCCTAATCATTCAGTGGGTACGCAACACCGTTCGTCCGGAAACATGGCCGAAACCTGAGGGGCCCATGCTGAGACCATGCCCCCCGGCTTTGACGGCGCGGATCACTTGCTCCCGGGTCGCTGGCGCACGCAGGTCTCGCCGCGGCATTGGCGGCGCATCGCACTCACGCTGGGGCTGTTCACCGGCGCGGTTGCCGCGCTGCTGTTGATCGTCGTCGCCCGGCGTCCCCTGGCGGGCGGGCTGTGCGTTGCGGCGGTCCTGGCGCTGGGGTCGGCCGGGCTGCGGCGTCTGCGCCGGGCGGACCCGGACGCCGGCGAGCGGCAGCTGGCCGCGGCCTGGACCGGGGCGGCCCGCGCGGCTGCCGAGGGCTGCACCGGGATGGCCATCGCGATCCTCGAGAGCACGCGGGCCCGCACCAACCTGAACCGGCCGGCGGCGCGCCTGCTGATCGACCTGCACGCCAGCGCCGATGACGTGGGGCGCGCGGTGGAGGTCGCCCTCGAGCACCTCGAGGTCCTGGAGCCCGCCGACATCCGGAACATGATCACGTCGCTGGAAACCTGGGGCGAGCGGCGCTACGCGGCCCTTTTGATGGCGGCCGTGTCGTTTCAGCGGACGGCGACGATGAAGAGGCGTGGAAACGGAAACAGGCGCTTGCCGTCGATGCGGGCTGGGTAGGCATCGTCGATGCCGCGGCGGTAGGCGGACAAGAACGCCGCGCGCCCCTCGGCATCCAGATCGTCGACATACGGGCGCAGGCCAGTCCCCTTCACCCATTCGACGATCGCGTCCGCGTCCGGCATGACCTGGGTGTAGTTGGTTCGCCACATGTCGATGGCCTGCGCCCGCGGCGCCAACAGGTCGTAGTAGTCGGTGGCCTCCGCGATCGGCGCGGCAGCGCCCGTCACGGGGCGCCCGGGCGCCACGGCGGCGCGGACCTCGCGCATCAGGCGGTGGCTGGGCAGGTCGAAGCTCTCCGGCATCTGCACGGCCAGCACCCCCCCCGGCGCCAGGCGCTCGATCAGGGCCGGGAACAGCCGGGCGTGCTCCGGCACCCAGTGCAAGACGGCGTTGGCGAACAGCAGGTCGGCCGGCTGGGCGGGCACGAAGGTGGCCGCGTCCGCGCAGACCCACTCGACGCCAGGGTCATCTTTGCGCGCGCGTGCCAGCATCTGGTCAGAGCTGTCGACGCCCGTCACCTGCGCCTGCGGCCAGCGCCCCCGCAGCAGCGCCGTCGAATTGCCCGGCCCGCACCCCAAGTCGACGATGCGCGCCGCGCCGCCCGCCAGCGGCACCCGCGCCAAGAGCTCCCGCGCCGCGCGCGTCCGTTCGTCGCCGAACTTCAGGTACTGCGCGTCGTCCCATCTGGCTGTCTCCGCGGCCATGTCCGCATCATAGGTGATGGGGCTTCAGTTTCGCGCGCGCCCGCCGATGCACGTGCGGAGGTCCACAATGGCATGGCGATCCACCCCGACCACGAGCAGTGCGCCGCCGGCGCGCGACACGATCGAGAACATGCTGGGGCGGTCCTGCGTCATTCGCGGGGACGTCACCGCCGAAGGGTCGATCCGGATCGACGGCACCATCGAAGGTTCCGTCGAATCGCGCGGCGCCGTGGTGGTGGGCGACAGCGGGGTGGTGCGCGGCGGCGTCCGGGGCAGCGACGTGGTGATCGCGGGGCAGGTGGTCGGCGACATTGTCTGCACCGGCCACCTCGAGATCCTGGCCAAGGGGAAGGTCGAGGGCGACATCGACGCGCAGAGCATGCGCATCGAGACCGGCGGCGTCTTCTGCGGGACCAGCCGCATGGGACAACAGCGGAGCGGCGCCAACGGAACGGCCGGCGCCTCCGACGACGACGGCGCTGTCGGCCACGGCGCGTTCAGCCCCGCGTAGCTCATGGCGCGAAGGCTGGGCGACGACCCGACCGACCCGACCTTCGCCCTCGAACGGATCCGCAAGCAGCAACAGGCCAAGCCGCCGCGCGCGCCGCTGCGGATCATGATCGCCACCGATCCGGATCGGCCGGTGCGCACCTTTTCGTTGCCGCGCGCGCTGCCGCGCTGGCTGGCGATCGGCGCGGCGGTGCTGATCGCGGCCACGATCATCTTGGCTTGCGGGTCGTGGAAGTTGAACGGCGCGCTCGGAGCTCTCGAAGGGCGGGTCCACGCCATGGTGCAGGCGGCCGACAGCGTCGCGCTGGCGCCCGGAACCCCCGCTGGGGGCGCCGGCCTCTTCAACGCCGGCACATCGGGCGCGGTGCGGGCGCGTGCGCCGTCGGGGCCGCTGGGGCGGTTCACCGTCGAGTCCGTCAACACCGGCGAGACGATGGAGGTGGCCGTCAATCTGGCCACCGGCGAGCTGGACGCCGAGACGTACCGGCGGCTCCGGCACGTGATGCGCTGCCAGCGAACCGGCGCCGAGACGCCCATCGATCCACGGCTTTTGGATCTGCTGGTGCGGATCGCGCAGCGCACGCACCAGAAGATCCAGCTGGTCTCGGGGTTTCGCGCGCCGATGTTCTCGCTGGCGACCCTCAGCTACCACACGCGGGGCATGGCCGCCGACATCCGCATCCCGGGGATGACGCCGCTCATGGTGCGCGACCTGGCGGAGTCGATGGGCGTCGGCGGGATCGGGTACTACCCGGTGTCCGGGTTCGTTCACGTCGACGTGCGCGACGATCGCGCCCGCTGGATCGACTATGGCGGCAACCGGCAGGATCGCGAGGGCGCAGAGCACGGCCCCGACCACGCCGAGTCGGCCGAGTCGGCCGAGTCGCCCGACTCAACGGAAGCCGCCGAGGACCTCGGGGCGGCGCCGCGGTAGGTTCACGCAGCCGGCGTTCTCGGCGCGCAAAGCCCCGAACGGATCGCCCTGCGGCCGCAGCTTGAGCGCACGCAAGGCCCCGATGTACTCACCCGCGGCGCGGCAGGCGTCGCCGTGCCCAGACAGCGCGCCAGCCAGGTGCTGGGCGGCGCGCGCGGGATCGCCGGCCAGGTCGGCGCGCAGCCCGTCGACGTAGGCGGCCAGCGGATCGCCTTTGGCGGCCGTGGCCGGTCCTGACCGGGGGCCGCGCGGGGTGAGGGCGGCCAGCGTTCGCAGGTCGGCGTCGGCAGCCACGACCCCGGCGCCGAGGCCTGCCAGCGCGGCGTCCAGCGCGCCGATGCCGCCGCCGGCCAGCGCCAGGCGCGCCACCAGCAGGCGCGCTTCGGGATTGGCTGGCCGGGCGTCCTCGCGGGCGGCCGGCGCGTGCCCCTGGCCCAACGCGACCGCCGCTTGCGCCCAGGCCAGCGCCGGCAAGTCGGGTGCGACGCGCCGCGCCCGCTGCGCAAGCCGGCCGGCGGCGTTGAGGTCCCCCAGCTGGGCCAGCGCCAGCGCGACGCCGGCCAGAAGCCGCGGCTCGTCGGGGGCGATTCGGCCGGCCTCTTCGGCCTGCGCGCGCGCCGCGGCGCGGTTGCCGGCGCGACGGGCGCGGTTGGCTCGCGCCAGCGCGCAGCCGGCGGCAACCAGCGGCGGCCCCCTCTGCATGAGGCGGCAGCCGTCTTCGAGGTCGGGGGGCGGCGGCTGACCAAGAGCGGCGTCGATCTGATCCATCAGCAGCAGCATCCGGGGATCGCCCGGCGTGTGGGCTGCCGCCGGGGCACCGCCGGCTGCCGCCGACGTCTTCGCGGCGCTGGCATCCCCCAGGTCCAGGCGTCCCTCGGCCCAGGCGACGCGCGCGGGCGTGAAGGCCGGCGCCTCGACGATCGCGGCGTCCAGCGCCCGCTCGGCGCCAGCCAGATCGCCGCCGCGCGCGCGGGCTCGCGCCAGCGCGTATAGCGGGTAGGGGAGCTCGGGGCTGCGCGCGACGGCGGTGGCGGCCGCGCGCCCGGCGGCCGCCGCGTCGCCGGCGCGCAACCGGATCAGCGCCCGTGCCGCCGCAGCCATCGCCGCCGGCGCGTCGCCGCCCCCGTCGCTCCCGTCGGCCGCGAAACCGGCGCCCGACAGAGCCCGCTCTGCTTCGTCGGCCGTCTCGGCGCCGTAGTCGACGGCCAGCATCGCGTCGACGAACGCCAGCGCGGCGGCGGTCTGGCGGTCACCCGCATGAGACAGCACCAGGCGCCGCCCCTCCGCCTGGGCCCGACCCAGGTCCGCCAGAGTTCCGCGCTCGACGGCCAGCGCCAGATCGGCCTGCAGCCGGCGCTCGTCGGCCCGGCCGCGCTGGGCGAGCAGCAGGTACAGCCCGCCGACCGCCGCCAGCGTGACCGCCAGGACCCAGGCCATCCCGCGCATCTCACCGGGTGTATCGGCAAAATGCCCGGCCGTCCAAAACGCAGCGGCCGCACCCCGTGGGGCGCGGCCGCCCGGCTCACATCTTGGGCGTGGTCGCGGCCGCCATGGCCGGGGGCGGCAGCGGCGGCTTAGCCGTGTTCTTCGCCCAGTTCCAGATCGTCGGAATCCGCCGCCGCTTGAGCGGCCGGCGAGGGGCCGGTCAACGTCCCCAGGAAGTCGACCAGGTCCGAGATCTCCGTTTCGGTCAGCAACAGCGGCCGGATCTTGGGGTCGACCGTGCCGACGTACATTCCGGGCGGGCCGCCGCCGGCGTTGTACTGGCGGACGACGTCCTCGAGGCTGTTGACCGTTCCGCTGTGGAAGTAGGGGCCGCTCTGCGCGCAATTGAGCAGGGACAGCGTCCGGAACGCCCCCTCCAGCGATTCGTCGTACTTGGTGCAGACCATGGTCATCGGATCGCGCGTCAGGCAGTGATCCTGGTCCTCCTTTTGGACCTCCAGCAGGCGCTTCATCCCCAGGTCCTGGTTGTCGCTGTACTTGCCGGCCCCATTGAAGATGGGCGCGTTCGGGTTGGCTTGCAGCGTGGCCAGGTTGGCCAGGATTGCCGGGATGACGCCGGCCCGGCCGCGCGCCGGCGCGATGGTGGCGTTCGTGACCGGCTGCAGCGTCAGGCCGGGCGCGCCCACGTTGTGGAACTTGTTGTCCATCAGCGTCGGCCCCGAGTGACATTCGTTGCAGGCCGCCTTACCGACGAACAGAGCCAGGCCCCGTTTCGCCTTGTCCGACAGCTGCGAAAAGTCGCGATCGCGCACGTACTTCTGGAACGGCGACTCCGGCGTCATCAGCTGGCGCGGGTAGGCGTCGAACGCCCGACCCAGGTTCGCGCGGATCTGCGCGATGTTCTCCTGCGCATCGGCGGGCATCTTTTCGTACGGGCCGTCGGGCGCGGTCGCGTTGGCCTTGGGGCCGCCCGTCGCCGGGTAGACGTTGCTCGGATCGGCGGGATCGATGCCCAGGCGCGGATCCAGCGGCTCGTCCGGGAAGACGGCGTTGTATTCGTCCTTGTACTTCAGGTACACGAAGCGGGCCTGGGCCAGCGGCGTCGCCGACGTGCCCCAGACCGTCGTTCCGTGTTCGACCATGCTGTCGAACCGGCCGCTCGACAGCGTCCAGTCGTACCAGGCCAGGTTCGTCAGCGGGCCGGTGTTGGTATTCAGCCAGCTCCGCCCGTGCGAGATCGGGAACGGCCGCGCGTCGGTCGCGTAGTCCGTCCCGTGGCAGGTGAAGCAGGAGACCTTGCGGACGTCGCCGACGGTGCCGCTCGGGCCGGCGACGGTGATGGCCTCGGCGACGTCCTTGTCGAAGTACAGCATCTGGCCGAGCTTCGCCAGCTCCGGGTCGTCGCCGCGGCTGTTGTACTTGCTGGGCGGTATCGGGCCCTTCAGCGGTTCCATCTGCTGGATCGCCGCCCACTGCTGCTCCGTGAAGCCGTCGGTCTGGTTGCAGGCGGCCAGCGCTGGTCCGAACACCAGGAGCAGGAAGCCCATCTGAAGCGGACTCGGTAACCGTCTTTCGTTCAGCATGCGTCCTCCGTCTGATGCCTTCGTCATGGGAGCTAAAACGACAAAACCAGCGACGACGTGAAGATGTCGTCGCGGAACGACGGCACGCCGCCGTACTCCTGGTTGTGCAGGTACTCGAGCTTGGCGACGATGTGCGGGTTGAAGACCACGCGCGCGCCAGCCGTGTACTGGATCTGCTTGGTGATGTAGATGCGGTCGGTGCCCAGGGTGACGATCGCGTCGCGCAGCGCGGCGCGCACCATGAACCCGACAAAGGGCAGCACCATCCAGTCGGCCTCTGCAAAGCCCGAGGTGTGCAGCTTCAACCCGTAGACGCCCTGTCCCGCGTCGGGCAAGCCCGGCGCTGCCCCCCGCATGATCTGCGCCTTGAACATGAAGTTCGCGTTCAGGTACTGCAGGTCCAGCCCCTCGAACCAGATCTTGCCGCTGTCGTCGGTGGCGCGATCCTGCGGGCCCCACTCACCTGAAAGGCCGATCTCCAGCCGGTCGTCGTTGCGCAGGAGGTGCCCGACCGGGATGGCGATCGCCGCCCGGCCGCTGAGCGTCTTGCCCCAGTTCTGGTCGATCTCACTGTAGAAATGGAACTGCTCGGTGCTCGACGAGCCGTTGCTGACCGCGCCGGCCAGGATCAGCCAGTCGTTGAACAGCTTGCTGCGGACCTTGATGCCCAGCTGGGGGCCGTCGGTGTAGCGGCCGACCAGCGACGGCGTGATCCCGAAGCGTTGATCCGACCGGTGCTCTTTGTACTCGATGCCGAACACCGGCATGGTCTTGCCGATGAAGATCGACGTCTTGCCGTCGGCCGTCGGCATGTACTCGAGCTCCGCTTGATCGGCGTCGATGAAGTCGCCCAGCGCAAAGTCCGACCCGGTGCGGGGGATGAAGTTCACGCTGGCTCGCAGGACCGCGTTGTCCGCCAGCTGGTAGCGGGGGCGCAGGTTGATCTCGTTGACGATGAACCCGCCCGCGCCGGCCGAGGCCACGCTGTCGAAGCGGTTGATGCCCGGCGCGTTCCCCAGCGAGGCGACCTCGCCGCGGGTGTTGACGGGCGTCCCCAGGATGTCACCCAGGAACACCCACGAGTAGTTCGCGTACTGCGGGAACGCGACGTTGCCGCTGTCGCGGATCCACCCGGCGCCGCCGTTGCCGATGGGGGCGAAGTACCCGAAGTCGACGTAGCCGTTCCAGGTCAGCGCCGGGACGCTCTTGTGCCGCTCTTCTTCGTCGCGCTGCAAGCGCGCGGTCAGCTCCGCGATTCGATCATCGGGCGTCACCTCGTCGGGGATTTCAGGCGCGGCGCCGTCGTCGGTGGCCTCGGGGAGCGAAGGCGCCAGAGGCTTCTCTTCCTGCGCAAACGCCGCCCGGGTCGCCAGCGAGAGGGCTGCCAAGAGCAACCACGTCCAAGGCCGGTGCGCCAAGCGATTGGCCCTGGGGCGCCGGGTTGGCTCTCGTCGTACGATCATCGATCCTCCTCGGGTCAGGTTGACGAACGGCGTGGGGAACGCTCTTCGGTCATCCGAAAGAGCTCCATCACCACCTGCTGCGTATCGAACGAGACCACCGGGGCCGCAGGCGGGGCGCCCGGGTGAAAAGAGAACGCGCCTTCGCGCCAGCTGAGCATCGGCGCGAGCCCGTCGAGGATCTGCCGGAGCGTCGCCTCCTGGCTCACGCGCGCGTCGCCGGGGCGCGGCGCGCCGGGCGCCGATGCGCTCGCGAGCCGGCCGTGTACGAGGCGAACCGTCCCGGCGCCCTGGCGCGAGGAGATGACCAGCGCGCCCGTCTTTCGCTGCGCGTGCATCAGCTCCAGCACCTCGGGAAGGCCGAACGTGCCGAGGTCGCCGGTGAAGCGGGCGCCGCTGGCGTCGGCGCTCAGGGCGGAAGAGGGGTTCGATGACGGGTTCGACGACGGCTTCGAAGACGGGTTCGACGACGGCTTCGGTGAGCTCGCCGGGAGCGCGGCCAGCGCGGCGCCGATCTCGGCGTCGGCGGGCGCCAGGGCCGCCGCGCGAAGCAGCGCGCGACGCGCCTCTTCGTGTTCCCCGAGCGCCTGCAGAGCCAGGCCAAGGTTGAATGGGCCCGCCGGCTGATTGGGCGCCAGCGTCTCAGTGATGCGAAACGCTTCCGCCGCTTCCCGCCAACGTTGAAGCTGCTGGTGGGCCAGCCCCAGCCCGCATTGCGCCTGCGCCGAGCGGGGGTCCAGCCTGAGCGCCTCGAGGAAGCCGTCCGTGGCTTCTTCGAGATAGCCGCCCGACAGGAGCGCCATCGCCAGGTCTGATCTGATGGACGCATCGTTGGGATGGCGGCGCGCGACCTCGGACAGCAGGCGGATTGCTTCGTCATGCCGGCCCTCGTGCGATCGCGTGATCGCCAGAACCACTCTGTCGCGATCGAGGTTGCGGTCGCGAAGATCCGCGGGCGGCGCGGCTGACCCGGCGCTCGTCTGTCTGGACCTGTCGGAGATCGAGGGCGGCACGCGCTCGGTTGGTTCGACGGAATCGCCGTTAGCTTGAGTTGCTGCATCCAGGCGAATTGCCAACGCAATTGACCAATGGCCGCAAGCCGTACGAGCCATGACTGTTCCAACGACGATGGGTGTGCTGGCAAACCAATCCGCCGGCGATCATGCAATTTCAAAAGCGGCCCTGCTTTGCGACGTGTTCCGGTACGGATCCCGCGAAACGCCGAATTGTCTCGACGGCGCTGTGAAATCAGCAGAGGAGGTGTCGGCCCGCTTTCGGAAACGGTTGTGTCTGTAAACCGGTTTGTGTACGGCACGCGACAGGGGCGCGTCACGTCATTGCGCAATCAACGAAGTGTCAGCCGCATAACGTGTCGTAGCTGCGTACTTTAAACGTCTCAATCAACTGCTTCATAGTGACGAGGGAGAGTCCGCGTGATCGGACAGCGGCACAGCGCGGACGCCGACCCCACGGCGCAGATGCAGGAAACCTTCGGTCGCTATCGACTCCTGGGATTGCTCGGCCAGGGCGGCATGGGACGCCTCTACATCGCCGAGCGGCGCGGGGTACAGGGCTTCGTCAAGATCGTCGCGCTCAAGCGAATCCTCCCCCATCTGGCCGACAGCACCCGGCTGCGCGACATGTTCCTCAACGAAGCGCGGATCGCCGCTCGTCTCGAGCACCCCAACATCGTGGCCACCTACGAGCTGGGCGAGGTGGACGGCAAGTACTTCATCAGCATGGAGTACTTGCCCGGCGAGGATCTCTCGGCGGTCGCCAGTCGGTGCCAGGGTTCGCAGGCGATCCCGATCGAGATCGCCGCGCTTTTGGCGCAGCAGGCGGCGCAAGGGCTGCAGTACGCCCACGACGCGCGCGACGGCCAGGGGCGCCTCATCGGCCTCGTTCACCGCGACGTCAGCCCGCGCAACATCTTCGTCACGTATCACGGCGTCGTGAAGCTGCTCGATTTCGGCATGGTCAGGAACCCGGCCGGACCGAAGAGCGTCCCCGGCGTGTTCAAGGGCAAGTACGGCTACTGCGCGCCGGAGCAACTGGAAGGCGGCCGCATCGATCGCCGCACCGACGTGTTCTGTCTGGGGGTGGTCCTGTGGGAGTGCCTGACCGGGGCGCGCCTCTTCGACGGCGCGACCGACGCCGAGACCATCGGCGCCGTCCGCTCGCGGCCGATCGACCCGCCCAGCGTTCTGCGCCCGGAGGTGCCGGCCGCGCTGGATCAGATCACGCTGCGCGCGCTGGCGCGCGATCCGTCGCAACGCTACCAGAGCGCAGCCGAGCTGTCCGAGGAGCTGGACCGGTTCCTGGTGGGCCGCAAGAACCGACCGACCAGCAAGACAGTCGGCCAATGGATCGAGTCGCTGTTCGGCGCAGAGCGGTCGGCGTTGAAGAAATCGATCAGCCAGGGCGACAACGCCGAGGGAGCCCTCCAGCGGCTAAACGCCCTCGACAGGGTCAAACTGGGGGCCCGAAGTCCCGAGCGATCGTCGATGCGCGCGGTGAGCCAGCCGCGCGCCCTCTGGTCGACCAGCTTCGAGGCGCCACTGCCGGCGGCAAGTGCGCCCGAGCAGGTGCCCGCCGACGAGTTGGCGTCGACGCGACCGGTGAGCGTGTCGCCCGACGGCTCGCCCGTGGAGATCGCGGCGCCGGCGCCCGCCGCACCAGAGCCACCACGGCGTCGGTCGAGGGCGGGGCTGCTGATCGGATCGCTGGCCGCGCTGGCGGCGCTGGCCGGCGCGGGCGTGTTCGTGATGCGCGGGCAGCCAGGCGGCGAGCCGGCGGGCGCCCCATCCAATCAGTCCACCGCCACGCTGGAGCTGCACAGTCGGCCCGAGGGCGCGTCCATCTTCGTCGACGGCCGGCCCACGGGGCTCAAGACACCGGCCACCATCAGCGGGCTTCCGGTGGGACGAACCCTGAAGCTGCGCATCGACGGCGAGGGGTATCGGCCCGTTTCGCGGGAGGCGACGCCCACCGCGGGTCCCCCGCAGACGCTCTCTTTCACCCTCGAGCCGGACCCTGGGAGGAACGGGAAATGACGAACACGAAGCCCACTCGCTTGGAGGTCGTGCCCGCGTCGCGGCCGGGGCCCGCGCCGCGCTCTGGCTCTGCGGGCCGGCTGGTCGCAACCGGAGCGGCGATCCTGGCCTTTGCGGCGCTGGGCGCGGCGGCGTGGCTCGCCAACGCCGAGCTGGATCGCGTGCTGTCGGCCCGCGACGACGAGGCGCTGGCCCAGGCCTCGCGCACGCTCGAGGAGCTGGTGACTCGGCAGCGAGAGCAGCTGGTGTCCGAGGTCAAGGTGCTGGCCGACGACAACCGCATCCGGGCGACCGTGCTGGCGCCCAAGTTCGACCAAGCCACCGTTCAGGACGTGCTGGAGGATCTGCGCAAATCGTCGGGCGCAACGCTGCTGGCCGTGCTGGATGCCAGCGGCAAGGTGCAGGCCGTCACCGGCGCCGTGAGCCTGCGCGAGGTCGACCTCAGCGGGTCTACCGCGGTGCGGGCGGCCTTCGAGCGCCCGACGTCCGACATCTGGACGCTGCCTGACCAGGTGCAGGTCATTGGCCTTGCGCCCATTCGCTCTGGCAGCGAGACCCCAGCGCTGTTGGTCAAGGGGCTGCCGCTGGCCAAGAGCCAGCTCGCCACGGTCGAGACCGCCCTGGGTGTCGCCGGCGCCGTCTTCATCGGCGACCGGGTCGCGGCGGCCAGCTCCTCGGACGCGCGGTACGAAGAGGCGGTGCGGGGCGCGGCGCGCCTGGCGGACGGGCTGGACGACCTCTCCTCCGGCGGGCACGCCTACCGCGTGAAGATCGGCCGCGCCGGCGAAGGCGCCACCGCGGCGCGACTGGCTTGGCTGGTTCCCCGCCGGCGGGCCGTCGATCGAGCGCGAACGTTGACGCTGCTGCTCTGGTCTTCTGTCCCGCTGGGGGCACTGCTGTTGCTGCTAGGGCTGGTCAATTCACGACGAACGAACGGAGGAAATTCGTGAGCAACTCGACGTGGTCTCGAACGACGCTTGCCGGCTTCATCGCCGTCTCTCTTGCGCTGCCCCGGATTGCGCTCGGCGCCGAATCCGACGTGGAAGATCTGCGGCGCGAGGTGCGTCAGATGCAGGCGCAGGTCCAGGCGCTGCGTGCCGCCATCGGCGAGACCGCCGAGCTGGATCGACAGCGGGCGGCCGTGCTGACGCGGGCCCTCAAGAACCTCCCCAGCATTCCAGAGGCCGAGTTCTCGGCGCCCGCCAAGAGCGAGCCGGCGCCGGCCGCCTCCCGCTCCTCCTCGGGCAGCGCGGCGGCGCCCCGCCGCGAGGCCGCACCTGCCCATCACGTGGCGATGAGCGACGGGACGGCGGGGGTGATTCACGGAAAGGTCGAGATGCCGTCCGGAGAGCCGGTTGCCTACGTCTACGTCGAGAACGTCCTGGCGCCGCCCGTCAAAGGCGAGCACAAGGTCATTCAGCAGAGCGGCAAGAAGTTCCTGCCCGGGTGGGCGGTGATCCAGCGGGGCACGACGATCACGTTCCCCAACAACGACAACATCTATCACAACGTGTTTTCGCTGAGCGCCGGCAACTCGTTCGACCTCGGCCTCTACAACGCAGGCAGCGAAGCCAAGTCTCACACCTTCACTGAGCCGGGCCCCGTCGACGTGTACTGCAATATCCACCCGGACATGGCGGCGCGCGTGCTGGTGGTTCCGAACCGCTACTTCGCCAAGGTAAAGGCCGACGGAAGCTTCGAAATCGCCGGCGTTCCGGCCGGCCGCCGGAAGGTGGTCGCCTGGGCCCCCGGATCCAGCCCCACCACGGACTGGGTCGAGGTCGGCGCCAGCAAGCCTGCGGAGCTGAGCCTCAAGCTCGAGCCCAAGAACGGCGCGCACAAGAACAAGGCCGGCCAGTCGTACGGGTCGTACGAGTGAAAACCGCCCAGCTCGCCGCTTCGGCGGCCATCCTCTTGGCGGTGACCGGGTGCGCGTCGACGAGCTCGACGGAAAAGACCATCGAGCCGACCGCTGCGCCGGACACCGCCTTCGTGCTGTCCCGCGATCCGGCGCCGGCGCGCAAGTCCGAGGTGGCCGACGGAGGCCAGGTGCACGTCGGCGACCTCTGGTGGGGGTTCCGCGGCGGCTACCTGAAAGTGGGCGAGCCCGCTGCGCGCGATCGCGACGCCGAGATCGGCGAGAAGCAGGCCCCGAGCGGCTTTTGGGATGAACAGACCGCCGTCGAAACCATCCACATCTGGAGCACGTTCTGCAACGAGTGTCACGGCGGACGGCGCCGCATGGAGGACGTCGTGAAGATGCCAGGCCCGGCGGCGAACTGGGGGCGCGGCGAAGGGTTGTTCTTCGGCATCCGCCGCCCCTACGCGGAGATCTTCCGCACCATCTCGAACGGGAAGATCGAACGGGAAGGCAACCGCTGGAAGATGCCGGCCTGGCGCGGAAAGCTCGCCAATGAGCAGATCTGGGCGCTGATCTACTTCATCGAATTCCAGTCGGGCGGCATCGAGGGGCGTTTCCCGCCCAGCCTCTATCCCAGAGGCGAAACCGCCGGCCGACAATGAGCGCCGCCAACCGACGTGTCTGGTCGTTGCCCAGTCGGGCCACTTACCGTTAACAGCATCGTTGATCACGTTGTCTAACTCGCGATAACGTGATCATCCGCGAATTGCGGGAATTGCCAACGGAGGGCTTCGATGGTCAAACGAGTCATTCTTTCGCCGGCGGGCGTGATGCTGGCGCTGGCTGGATGTGGCGTGTCGGCCGACGGCGGAGATTCGGCGGCCACCAGCGCGTCCGCCCTGTCTGCGGCGGTGAATCTGGGCGGCGTGGCCGAGACCGTCACCACGACTGGCGCGATCGATCGCAGCAACTCTTTCTTCCAGCGCCTGGGGACGAACGCCCGGACCTGCGAGACGTGCCACTCTGCCGATCAGGGCTGGACGCTGACGCCGCTTGGTGCCACCACGGCCTTCATCACGACCGGCGGCCACGACGCGCTCTTCTTGCCGCACGACGAAGGGGCACGCCCGGATGCGGATCTCACCACCTTTTATCAGCGGCTGGCGAACTTCGGGCCGACCTTGCTGGCGCGCGGGTTGACCCGTTTCACCCGAACCAACCCCGCGACCAGCGAATACGACGTCATCGACGTGAAGGATCCCTCGGGCTTTTCGACGACGGCCGCCTTCCTGAACTTCCGGCGCCCGACGCCGACGGCCAACGAGGCGCTGGTCTCCAGTGTGACCTGGACGGCTGGCCCGGGGCTGGTTCGCAACAGCCTCTCGGGCCTGGTCGGCGGCGCGGCCAACCTGCACGAGCAGCGTGATCCGACGACCCCGGTGCCCGCCGACGTCGTCCAAGCTCAAGACGACTTCCAGCTGGGCATCTTCTTCGCGCAGTCGATCGACGCCCGGGCCGGGCGCCTCGACACCGACGGGGCCACGGGGGGGCCGACCAACCTGATGGCGCAGCCGTTCCACATCGGCATCAACGACATCCAAGGGCTGGATCCGTCGGGCCAACCGTTCTCTTCCAAGGTGTTCGACCTGTTCGATGCCTGGGCGGTCTACAACCAGGACGGCGATCACGGCCACGACCACGCGCAGGCCTGCTCGCCGTGGATAGCGAACGACGACGGCCATCGGCGGCGCGTGGCGGCTGCCCGCGCCGCGATCTATCGCGGCCAGGAGCTTTTCAACAACGCCCCGATCACGATCAGCGGCGTCAACGGGCTGAACGACGTGCTCGGCCAGCCCACGCTGACCGGCACCTGCAGCACGTGCCACAACTCGCCCAACGTCGGCGGGCACTCCGTGGTGCGTATGTTCGACGTGGGGACGGCGGACGTCGCGAACTGCGGGTCGATGCTTCCGGTCGTGACCGTGAAGAACAAGATGAGCGGAACGACGCGAACGGTCTGCGACCTCGGTCGCGCCAACGGCTCACGCAAATGGGCCGAGATCGGCACCTTCCGGGCGCCGCCGCTCCGTGGGCTGGCCGCGCGTCCTCCGTATTTCCACGACGGCCAGGCCGCGCGCATCGAAGACGTGGTCGACTACTTCGACCGGCGTTTCCAGATCGGCCTTGGCGCCGGCCAGAAGAGCGACCTGACGGCGTTCCTGCGGGCGCTCTGAGGCGGACGATCTCCCGGGCCATGGCAATCACCGAGGACGACGACGGGGAGCCCACGATCCCGCACATCAGGAACCGGCCACCCAAGAGTGGCAGGGCGACCGGCACGGCGAGCGGTGCGGCGACGGACCAGGTCGCCGCCGTGCCGTCGCCCTGGGTTCCGGGAACGCGCTTCAGCAGTTACGAGATCGAATCCCGGCTGGCGACCGGCGGGATGGCCGAGGTGTGGCGCGCCAATCTCAAAGGCGTCGAGGGGTTCGAAAAGCGCATCGTCATCAAGACCATGCTGACCCACCTTCACCAGCGCCCGGAGTTGGTCGAGATGTTCGTGAGCGAGGCCTCGCTGGCGGCGCGTCTCAGCCACCCCAACATCGTCGACGTGCTGGACTTCGGACAGCTGGAAGGCCGCTACTTCATCGCGATGGAGTACGTCTCCGGGATCACCTTGCGCCTCGCGCATCGGCGCATGCTCGCCGCGCGGCGACGGCTGTCGCTGCTGATGGTCCTGCACGTGCTCTCCGACGTGTGCGAGGCGCTGCAGCACGTGCACGAGCTCGCCGACGCCGACGGCGAGCTGGGCCTCATTCACCGCGACCTCAGCCCCGAGAACGTGATCATCTCGACCAGCGGGTCCGCGAAGCTGATCGACTTCGGGGCGGCGCGGGCCACTGCCCGCACGCAGCCGGGGCGACTGTTCGTGGGCAAGTACCGTTACGCGGCACCCGAGCGGATCGCCACCCGCGGCGAGGACCGCCGCAGCGATGTGTATTCCGTCGGCGTGATTCTGTTCGAATGCCTGGTCGGGCGGCGCCCCTTCGACGGCGCCGACGCCGAGGTCATCCGGTCGGCGACGACGGCGCCCTTCTGTGACCCGGCCGCGGTGGACCCCACGATTCCAGCCAGCGTGGCGGCGGTCGTTCGCACGGCGACGGCGCAACGGCCGTCGGACCGGTTCGCCAGCGCGCGCGATCTCGGGATGGCCCTGGGCGCCTGCCTCGGCGAGCTCGGCGCGTCCAGCAAGGAACGCGACGTCACGGCGGCCCTTTCGGCGCTGCTGGACACGGAGGTGGGAACGTCCGTCGCCCCGTCGGTCGTGTCGGCGCCGTCAGAGGTGGAGGGCGTGCCCGAGGC
This sequence comes from uncultured Pseudomonadota bacterium, assembly GCA_963737345.1. Classification (GTDB taxonomy): domain Bacteria; phylum Myxococcota_A; class Polyangia; order Fen-1088; family Fen-1088; genus JADGRB01. Next base: position 152,287 of record CAVTSM010000012.1, read on the forward strand.
GATCGGTCTGACGGACGGGGTGGCGTCGGGGATCGCGCTCCACGAGCGTGAGATCCTGGAGGCGTCCGGCCCGCTGCCGCGCCCGGCGTCGCCGTCCGACGACGAGACCCGGCGTGTGAGCCTGCCCGTCCCGCCCGAAGCGTTTGCGCCGCCGGTCCGCGACCCGGTTGCCCCCGCCGTGCAGCTGTTCGACCAAGGCATCCAACTGCGCGCCGAGGGGCGGTTTGTGGAAGCGCTGGACGCCTGGGAGCGCGCGCTGGCCCTGGCCCCCAACAATCGTCTTTACGAGGGCCACCTGCGCCGATTGCGCGCGCAGCTCTCGGTCCTGCACCGGCCGGGCGAGCCGCGCCCGGCGTGACGGCTCATTGCTTGATGCCCAACTTTCGCAGCATCACGCAAAACGTCGTGTACGGAACGCCGGCCAGCCTCGCGGCTTCGCGGCGTTCGCCGGCCGTCGCCATCTTCGATCGCAGGAACGTCTCGCGGTAGCGGCGCTCGGCAACGCTGAGCGGCAGCGCGGGCACGGTGGGGACGACGTTGCCAGCGCAGGCCGTCTCCGCTTCTCGCCGCGCGATCCGGAGCTCGCGTTCGATGCGGGCCAGCTTCGCCAGCGGCTTCAACCCGCGGTCGAGCCATTCTTCCAGACGGTCGGACGCGACCAGACGCTGCCAGCCGAGGTCCAGCGCCGCCTGGACCTCCGGATCGGCGGCGTTGTCGACGACGAAGACCGTCTCGACTCCCGGAGCAATCCGCCGCAGCTCGATCGCCACCGAGACGCCCCGCCCGCTGCGGAACATGAGGTCGATGATCGCCACCTCGGGCTGCTCGCGGGACGCGGTTTCGTACGCGCTCGTCGCGGTCGTCGCGAACACCGGCCGGATGCCTTTGCGCTGCCAAGCCCACGCCCGAATGGCCGCCGCACGCGGTGCCACCGCGTCGACGACCAGCACCACCGGAACGCGGTGACCAACCGCCACCGCCTCGCGCTTGGCCGGCGCGTCAGCCGCCTGTCGCGCATTAGGGTCGATTTCAGGAATCGTAGAGTCGTACGTGCCCGTGCCCATGTTGCATTAACCAGCGCGCAATGAACGAGATTCGGAAACATTATCTCATGCCGTTGGGCCAAATAACCGCCAATCGGGCCCGCACCTAACCCATTAAGAAACGTTTGCCAACGAACACAATCGCGGCGCAGACACGGATTAGTAAATGGAACTACGGCTCGTTGAGCCAAGCTCGACCATGCAGGGGGCCGCGTTCGCCTTGCGAGTGCGTGGCCGGGCTTGGGGATGACGTCCCATTGCGCGACTCAGGACGCGGACCACGTCATCTATCGCCCGCTGTTCGTCGGGATGAATCGGCGGGGCGACGGTTCTGTCGATCCCGCACCCGGGAGCTTCCGTTCCCGCAAGGCGCGGCCCCTCTTCCTAAGCCTTCTCCCCGCAAGCGGGGAGAAGGGACCGGAAATGCTCTCGGCACGGACACCTCACCGACGGGCAGGCAGCGAGAGCCACCATCCTGACTGGTCGATTCCGCGGAAAACCTTGTGCCCAGGGACAGAGTCGAACTGTCTACACACGGATTTTCAGTCCGTTGCTCTACCAGTTGAGCTACCTGGGCGTTTCTTAAGTGGAACAGGTACTTACGCCATCGACGGGGCGCTCGTCAACCGGTTCGGCGGGCGGCCGCGCGAGGGGGGCGGGTTCGGGGCTATAAGGTCCGGGCCATGGCGCTACAAGCGACCGTCTATCACCTGCAGATTGAGCTCTCGGACGTCGACCGCGGCGTGTACGAGGCGCTGGACTTGCGGGTCGCGCGCCACCCGTCGGAATCGATGGCCTTCCTGCTGACCCGCACGATTGCCTACGCGCTGCTCTACGAAGAGGGGATCGCCTTTTCGAAGGGGGGGCTCTCGTCGACGGACGAGCCGCCGCTGTCGGTGCGCGACCTGCAGGGGAATCTGACGACCTGGGTCGAGGTGGGGACACCCTCGGCGGACCGGCTCCACAAGGCCAGCAAGGCGGCGCCGCGGGTGGTGGTGTTCACGCAGCACGACCCGCGCCTCTTGGCGAAGGAAGCGGCCAGCCGCGCCATCCACAAGGCCAATCAGATCGAGGTCTACGCGCTTCCGGCGGCGTTTCTCGACGAGCTGGGCGCGCTGGTGGATCGCAACGCGCGCTGGTCCTTGCTACGCAACGACGGCACGCTGTTCGTCACCGTCGGCGACCAGACGGTCTCCGCCCCGCTCACCAAGCAGGGGCTGGTCTGAGCGCGACGCGACCCTTCAGGAGGCGATCGGCGCTGGGGCGCGGCGCAGCGACAGGATGAAGGAGGTGTCCAGCGAGCTCCGGTCCAGCATCAGTTGGCCGCCGTGCGCTTCGGCGATCCCCTTCGACACGCTGAGGCCCAGGCCGGTGCCCTTGCCGATCTCCTTGGTGGTGAAGAACGGCTCCATGATTCGGTTTTCGAGATCGGGCGGCACGCCCGGACCGCTGTCCAGGACGGCGATGCGCACCTGGCCGTCATCGCTTTCGGTCCGGATTCGCACCCACCGCACGCTCTGATTCTCGACGGCGTCGAAGGCGTTGCCCAGCAGGTTCAGCAGGATCTGCGAGATCTGGATGCCGCGACAGTCGGCGTACAGATCGGGCGCGATCGGCTCGACGCGCAGCTCGATGGCGTGGTGCCGGAACCGCTGGGCGCACAGCTCGACGGTGTCGGCGACGATGCGCGCCACGGGCTCGGGCTGCAGCGGGTCGTGCTCGGCCTCCCGCGCGAACGTCCGCAGCGCGTCGACAATCCGGTGGATGCGCCGCACGGTGGCCTCGATGTCCCCGGCGACGCGCGTGACCCCCTGCAGGTCCAGGGGCGACCGCGACACCATCTGTCGCAGCCGATGGACGCGCAGCACGATGGCCGCCAGCGGGTTGTTCACCTCGTGGGCGATGTTGCTGCTCATCTCGCCCAGCGCCGCCATCTTCGCCGCGTAGGCGGCCTTCTGCCGGCTCGCCTCCAGCTCTCCCTGGGCGCGCAGCCGCTCGCGCACGTCGTCACGCAGGGCGCGTTCGGCGTCCGCGTTGGCGCGGCTCAGGCGGTACATCGCGTAGATCAGCACCAGGAACGCGATCCCGGCCGAATACAGGTAGTAATGCGGCGCCGAAAACCCCGGGGGCGCCGCGTACCAGGCGTGCGCCGCCCGCGAATGTCCGATCGCGAAACCGAGGATCGCGAAAGCGACGCCGGCGATCAACGGGCGCGGCTCAGCCAGGTCGAACAGCGCGAAGGGGACCGCCGCCAGCGCGACGAACACCAGCTCTGCGCCCGAATCGTGCCCGAGCAACACGTCGTTGCTGAGCACGATCAGGTTGGACACCAGCAGGCACAAAAGGCGCGAGCCGACGCGGTATCCCAGCCGGTTCAGCAGCGGGAAACAGAGGAACGCGACGCCGCCGGCCAGGTCCTCGTTCACCATCCAGCGCGGCGCTTCCAGGGCGTCGAACGGCGCGCTGGCGAGCAGCAGCAGCCCGGCGAACAGCGACAAACCGTTGGTCAGCCGGATTCGCTTGGCCAGCGATTCGTCGACGCCCGGCGTGATCCCCTGTTCGACCAGCGCACGCAGGAATCGCGCCAACCAGGGGACGGCACGGGATGTGGGCAGAGTTTCCGGCATCAAGCGAGGCGTCGCGGTCGGTCGGCCCGAACGACCAGCTCACCCCCGCACGATAAGTTAATACGAACGAAACCCACGCGAAACCTGAACTCAGCATCATCACCCCATCCGTGAGTGACGATCTCGCTTCGCGCATCCAAATCGTTCATCATGCGGCTGCCGTGGCGAACCCCGCCGCGCCTCCCATGTCCACGCAGGCCGAGGCCGTCGCCTCACACCACCATCAACCGGCGCACGGCGTCGATCTCGCCAAGCTGGGCCTGGGCGCCATCGGCGTGGTTTACGGCGACATCGGGACCTCGCCGCTCTACGCGATCAAGGAATGCGTGTCGCTGCCCCATGGGGTGGCGCCCGTGGCCGTGAACATCTACGGCATCCTGTCGCTGATCTTCTGGTCGATCACGCTGGTCGTCTCCGTGAAGTACCTGCTGTACGTCATGCGCGCGGACAACGACGGCGAGGGCGGCGTCCTGGCATTGATGGCGCTGGTGGCGCGCCACATCATGCCCGAGGGGCAGGCCGGCGCGTCGGCTGACGAATCGGGCGCCATGCGCGTGTCGACCCGCACGACCTGGACGGGGCTGCGCAAGACCAAGATGGTGCTGGTGATGCTGGGCCTATTCGGAGCCGCGCTGCTGTACGGCGACGGCATCATCACGCCGGCCATCTCCGTGCTGTCGGCCGTCGAAGGCTTGGAGGTCGCGACCAGCGCGTTCTCGCCGTACATCGTCCCGGCCACCTGCTTGATCCTGATCGGCCTCTTCAGCATGCAAAAGCGCGGCACCGGCGGCATCGGTGCGGTCTTCGGGCCGGTGATGGTGGCGTGGTTCCTGTTCATCGCCGCGGCTGGTCTCCCCTGGATCGTGCGTCACCCCGACATCTTGCGGGCGGTGAACCCGTACTACGCGGTGCGGTTCTTCGCGATGCACAAGGGGCACGGCTTCCTGGTGCTCGGCTCCGTCGTCCTCTGCGTCACCGGCGGCGAGGCGCTGTACGCCGACATGGGGCACTTCGGCACGCGCGCCATTCGCCTGGCCTGGTACAGCTGCGTGTTCCCAGCCCTGCTGCTGAACTATTTCGGCCAGGGGGCGCTGCTGCTGGAACACCCGGAGGCGGCCGCCAACCCCTTCTATGGCCTGGTCTCGGGTGCCTGGCTCTACCCGATGGTCATCATCGCCACGGTGGCGGCTGTGGTCGCGTCGCAGGCCCTGATCTCGGGCGCGTATTCGCTGACCCGGCAAGCGGTGCAACTCGGCTACCTGCCGCGCGTCACCATCGTTCACACCTCGGGCGTGACGGAGGGGCAGATCTACATCCCCGAGGTGAACTGGGCGCTGATGGTCGCCTGCGTGGCGCTGGTGCTGGGCTTCCGGGAGTCCAGCGCGCTGGCCGACGCATACGGGATCGCCGTCACCGGCACGATGGCCATCACGTCGATGTTGTTCTTCTACGTCTGCCGCGATCTGTGGCACTGGAGCCTCTGGCGCGCGGGCGGGTTGCTGGCGCTGTTCCTCTGCTTCGACCTGTCGTTCTTCGTCGCCTGCTCGACCAAGATCGCGCACGGCGGCTGGTTCCCGCTGGCGGTGGCCGTCGGTGTCTTCACGGTGATGGTGACCTGGAAGCGCGGCCGCAGCTTACTGGCCGAGCGCATCGCCGCCGACTCGCTGCCCATCGACATCTTCCTGGCCGACATCGAGGCCACGCACCCGCACCGCGTCCCGGGCGCGGCGGTGTTCCTGTCGTCGACGCGTCGCGGGACGCCGAACGTCCTTCTTCATCACTTCAAGCACAACAAGGTGCTGCACCAAGTGGTGGTCATCCTGTCGATCACCACCGACGCCGTGCCCGAGGTCGCGGACGCCGACAAGGTGCGCGTCAAGAGCTTCGGCCAGGGCTTCTGGGGCGTGACCGCCCACTACGGGTTCAAAGAGAGCCCCGACGTCATGGACGTGCTGCGCCGCTGCAAGGCCCAGGCGCTGCCGGTCAACGAAGCGGACACCAGCTTTTACCTGGGGCGCGAAACGCTGCGATCCGTGAAGGGGCGGGGCATGGCCGAGTGGCGCAAGGTGCTGTTCCGGTTCCTGTCGCGCAACGCGCGTTCGGCGACCGACTTTTTCGCGCTGCCACCGAACCGGGTCGTCGAGATCGGCGCGCAGATCGAGCTCTGAGCGTTCGATCAGGCGGCGGTCAAAACTGTTCGTCGGCGAAGCCACCGCCGCCGCCCCGAAAGGCGGCCGGTAGCGTCCCGCGCTTGAACGGCATGAGGCGGCTCTTCGGCTTGTCTGGACCGGCGGGCTCGCCGGTTTCGGGGTTGGCCCGGGCCAACACCACGCCGGGCGGCATCGGGAAGTCCCGGGGCGGCAGGTCTTTGACGGCGGTGCGCATGAAGTCCAGCCAGATCGGCACGGCCACCTGTCCACCCGTCACGTCGTGTCCGACCGGTTTGAAGTCGTCGCGGCCCACCCAGACCGCGCACAGGACGTCGGGCGTGAAACCGTAGAACCAGGCGTCGCGGTAGTTGGTCGAGGTCCCCGTCTTGCCGGCCGCCGGGCGGCCCAGCGCCAGCGCCTTCTTGCCCGTGCCGACCTCGATCACCCCCTTCATCATGTCGGTCACGATGTACGCCGTCTCCGGCGACAGGCGCTGCTCGGGCGTCGGGCTGGCGGCGTGCTCTTCCAGCACCCGGCCGTCGGCGGCGGCGATACGGACCACGGTCAGCGGACGCACCAGCTTGCCACCCGCCGGCAGCGACGCGAGCGCATAGGCGGTCTCTTCGAGGCCCAGGTCCGCCGTCCCCAGCGACAGCGACAGCGAGTGGGGCAGCGTCGAGGTGATGCCGAGGTTGCGCATCATGTCGACCACTTTGTCGACGCCCATCTGCGCGACCAGCTGCGCCGAAACGGTGTTGATGCTCTTGGCCAGCGCCATCCGCAGCGTCAGCGGGCCCAGGTACTCGGGCTTGTAGTTGTGCGGCGCCCAGATGCCGGAGGCGGTCTTGAACTTGACCGGCGCGTCCCACTTGATCGTCAGCGGCGTCATCCCCTCGTCGATGGCTGCCGCGTAGATGAACGGTTTGATGGCGGAGCCGATCTGCCGGCGGGCCTGCGTCGCCCGATTGAATTGGCTGGTTCGAAAGTCGTAGCCGCCCACCATCGCCAGCAGCTTGCCGGTGTGGGGGTCCAGCGCCACCAGCGCGCCCTGCACGGGCGGCGTCGTCGCCAGCACCGCCGTCGGGCGCGACCGCTTGCCGGCGGCCACGTCGTTGTTGCGGAACTGCACGGCCAGCACGTCGCCCGGTTCGATCCGGGCGCCGGACTTGCCTTGCCAGGCGGCCACGCGTGCCTCGTCGGTGGGCTCGAGCTGCACCGACAGGCCGCCCGAGGCCACCGTGACGGTCTTGCCGGTGGTGGTCACGACCGCCGCGTAGGTGGTGTCGGGATCCGTCGGGAAGGCGGGGGGCCCCGGCCGCCGCGCGGCTTTGCGCAGCGCCGCCTTGGCCTCCAGCGTGGCGAAGCGCGCGATGGGCTCGCGCAGGCGCGCGCCCGGTTTGGTCGCGTCGATCAGCGCCGTCGCCGTATCGGCGTCCGGCAAGGCGACCAGCGGCCCCGACTGCTCGCCGTCGTCGACCTCGAACCCGGTCGGGCCGAGAGGCCGCGGCCGCCCGCTGGTGAGGCGCGCGCGGTCGGTGCCTTCGAGATGTCCGATGGGGCCCGCGAATCCCAGGCGCCGCGCCAGATCCTCCAGCCCCCGCCGGACGGCCGTCTCGGCGGCGCGCTGGTCGCGCATGTCCAGCGTGGTCTCGATCCGGAGCCCCTTTTCCAGCAGGTCTTCCTCGCCGTACCTCTCGACGACGTAGCGGCGCACGGTCTCGACGAAGTACGGCGCAGCCACGTTGGTCAACGTTCGCCGCTCGGCGATCAGCGCCAGCGGCTCGCGCCGCGCCGCCTGTGCCGCCTCCGCGGTCAGATACCCCGACTCCTGCATCTGATCGAGGACGTAACGCTGCCGGGCCTGCGCGCGCGGAAAGTCGTTGAAGGGCGTGATCCGCGAGGGTGATTTCGGCAGCGCCGCCAGCATCGCCGCCTCGGCCGCCGTCAGGTCGGACAGGTGCTTGCCGAAGTAGGCGTTGGCGGCCGCGACCACGCCGTAGGCGCCGTGCCCCAGGTAGACGTGATTCAGATAGATGCCCAGGATCTGATCCTTGCCGAGCTGGCTTTCGATCCGGTAGGCCAGCAACGCCTCGCGCAGCTTGCGCGACAGCGAGCGTTCATGGCCCACCAGCAGCAGCTTGGCGACCTGCTGGGTGATCGAGGAGCCGCCCTGAACCACCTGCCCGGCGCGCGCGTTCACCCAGGCGGCGCGCAGGATGCCCAGATAGTCGACGCCGTGGTGCTTGTAGAAGCGGACGTCCTCGGCGGCGACGAAGGCCTTCTTGACCACGTCGGGGACCTGCTCGACCGGGACCAGCACGCGCTTTTCGACGAAGAACTCACCGATCATTTCGCCGTCGGCGCTGAAGATCTGGCTGGCGCGCAGCGGGCGGTAGTCGGTGACCACGTCCAGCTTGGCCGGCAGGTCGTTGCGGAACTTCCGGTAGACCCAGACGCCGGCGGCACCTGCCGAAACGATCGAGACCGCGATGGCGACCAACGCGGCGCGAATCAAGAAGCGAAAAGCCGATCGGGATCGACCCAGTGCGTGAGCCACGGCGTGCCTGACAACCTGTTCGGCGGATGGCTGTGGAAAGATGAGTCCATCCTAAATATTTTCGCAGTGTTGCCGATGAACGGAGCATGGCGTGCTTGCGGCGGAGCGTCGCGGCGACCGCCTGGGTGGCGGTCGGGCTGGCGTTCGCTCGCGCGGGCGTGGCGGCGGAAGATGCCCCGGTGCGCCAGGGCTTCGCGGTCGAGCCGTTCCGGAACGTGCAGGGAATCGGGGCGCTCCAGCACCTGACCTACGGCTTGCCGGCGCTCATCGCCGAACGGTTCGCCCAGGCCGCGCCCCTGCGCTTCGCGGGACGCCCCGAGCTCTTCAGCCGCGTGCCGCCCGCCGGCGCGCGCTGGCTGGTGCGCGGTACTTTCGAACGGCGCGCCGACTGGAACGTCGCCGTCACGGTCGAGATCCGCGCGGCTTCCGCGCCCGACCAGGTCGCCGCGCGGGCCACGCAGGCAGGGGGCAAGGACACCGTCGGCGCCACCGCCGTTCAGGCGGCGGCCGAGGCGTTCGCCGCGCTGCCCGGCCTCGCCTTCGAGCCCGCCGCGCTGGCGCGCGTGCGGGCGCCTTTGTCGCACGACCCCTACGCGTTCGTCCTTTACGGGCGCGGGGTGGGCGCCTTTCACGGCGGCGGTGGCGGACCCGCGCGCGCCGAGCTGGCGGCCGGCTACCTGCGCCACGCGCTGGTGGTCGAGCCCACGGTCCCCGAGATCCGGCGCTTTTTGGGCCTGGCGCTCCTGGCGACAGGAAAGCCGGGCCCGGCGCGCGGGATGCTGGCCTACGCGCTGGACCGTCGTCCCGACTATCTGCTGGCGCTGCGCAGCCTGGCCGCCGTCGATCGCGGCGAGGGCGGCGCCGGCCGCCCGCGAGCGCTACGGCCGCCTCGTCGAGCTGGATCCGGACGACATCGGCGCGCGTCGCGCCTACGGCGAGCTGTTGCTGCAAGCCGGCCGGCTGCCCGAGGCGCAACGACAGCTCGAGGTGGTCCTGGCGGCCACGCCCGACGACGCGCAGGCCCGCCGGCAGCTGGTGATGGTGCTGTCGTCCCGGCAGCAGGGAACCGCGCTGGCCGCGGAGCTGGAAGCGGCCGTGAAAGGCGATGCCAACGACCTGGACCTGCGCATGGACCTCGGCGCCGCGTACATGGCCCTCGGTCGCAAGGCGGAGGCCGCCGCGGCGTACGAGGAGGTGCTGCGCCGCCGGCCGCGCCACCCGGGCGCCCTCAAGCTGGCCGGCGATCTGGCTCGCGAACGTGGCGACGTGAAGAGCGCCGCCACCAATTACGCCCGGCTTCACGCGCTGGCGCCCCACGATCCACGCCCGGTGTTCCTGATGGCGGCCGCCTACGCGCAAGCGGGCGATCTGGACCGGGCGCAGCGCTGGTTCGACGAAGCCGCGCAGCTGCCGGGCATGATGGGTGAGGCCTACGCCAACCTGGGGGCGATTGCGCTGCGGCGGGGCGATCCGCGGCAAGCCCTCTGGTACCTGAGCCGGGCGGTTCGCCGCCGTCCCGACCGGGCCACCATCCGGTACAACCACGCGCTGGCCCTGCACCTCTTGGCCCGAGACGGCGAAGCGCTGGACGAGCTGCGCGTGGCCGCCGACGCCGATCCGGCCGACGCGGGCGTGCGATTCTTCGCCGGGGTCGTGGCGCTGGCGCTTGGCAAGCTCGACGAGGCGACCGAAAGCTTCAAGGCCGCCGTCGAGCTGGATCCTGGCTTCGACGACGCGCGCGACAATCTGGCGCTGCTCGAACGGCGCCGGTCGCGACGATCCTGCGGGCGACAATCCGACGGCAACGCTGTCGATGCCCTGAGCGGGTTCAGTCGCCGCAGCGGACAGCCAGGGTCCAGCCGTCGTAGAGGTAAACGCGCCGGACGGTCGCCGCGCCGCCGCAGACCTGCTGGCCGCCGACCGGCAGCACGCACAGCTCGTGGGGGCCCGCGTGCGTGCGGACGGGGACCTTCTTCTGCGCGGCGATGTTGCCAAGCGCGCGCCCGTCGATGGTGAGCGCCGAGGGTTGCGTGCAGCGGGTGTTGTCGATCTGGATCCAGATCGCGGGGCCGCCGCTCGGGGAGGACTCTGGGGTTTTCGCGCCCGCTGCGGCCTTGCCGGGCTTGCCAGCGTGGCTCACGGGCTCGTCGGGCGGGTCCAGCTCCCAGTCGCCGGGGTTGGTGGGATCGGGGCCCGCTGGTTCGGTGGCGCCGCCGTCCGCGTGCGGGCCGGCCACGTTTCCGGCCAGAGGCCCAGCTTGCAGCCGGCGTGGCGCATCTCGCCCTGCAGCTGGTCGTAAAAGGCGGCCCGCATCTCGCGATAGTCGCGGACCAGCGCCAGGTACAGCTCGCGCGCTTTCTTGGCCTTGGCGCGGTAGTCGGGGGTGAGGCCGACGGTGTCACCCAGATCCTCGGCGCGGTGGATGTCGCGATAGCGCGCCGCGAAGCGACGGCCAAGCGCCAGGAACCGCCGCCCCGCCTCGGCTGCGCGCGCGTACATCGCGGGGAATTTGCGGCGGGCAGGTCTTCGGCGACGCCGCGCCGACGGGACCCATCTGCGCCATCGCGTCGTGAACCGCGCTCGAGAACTGATCGCGCACGGTCTCCATCTCCGCCTGCAGCGCCAAGAACTGATCGATGGTCTCGCGCAGGCCGGCCGTGTTCGAGAATACCGGATCGATCCGCGGCGCGACCTCGGTTCGAAACGGCTTGTCGGCGCTGGGTCCGCTGCCACCGCTTCCGGCGGCGACGGTCAGCACGAAGGCGAGCAGCGCGGACGGGGGCGCGAGCATGATCGGTCGGCACTCGACTATATGCCTTCTGTTCAGCGTCGCCAGAAAGCGCCCCGCCGCCTGCGGTATATCTGGGGAATGCGCCGTTCCCTGACGTTCGTGCTGGTCGTTGTCGCGCCCGCCGCCGCGGCCCGTTCGGCGCGGGCCTTCCAGGCGACGCTGGCCGCGGACCAAGACACCTTCATCAACAGCGCCGCTGCCGACAACAACAACGGCGCCAGCCCGTCGCTTTACACCGGCCACAACGGGATGGGCGGCGCCATGCGCACGCTGGTGCACTTCGCGATTCCCGCCGCCTGGCAGGGGCACGCGACCGTCACCCAGGCGGTCCTGAGCCTGGTGACGCGCGGAACGACGCTCGACCAGACGATGCCGCCTTCGCCCGCGACGGCGTCGCTGCAAGCGGTGTCTGCCGCCTGGACGGAAGGGAGCGGGTTCGGCGACACCAAGATGATGAACACCGTGGGGCAGGCGTGCGGCACCTCCGGCGCCACCTGGAACCAGCCGAACTGCGCGGGTGGCACGCCCTGGATGGGAGGCAGCGTCTCGGCCACGGTCAGCGGCGCCGGCGCCGTTCCCGCAAGCTTGGAATCGACGGTGACGTTGGACTCGGGCACGGCGGGCAACGCCGGCATGCTGGCCGACCTCCAGGGCTGGATCGATTCACCGGCCGCCAATCGGGGTTGGCGCATCGCCAGCAGCACCGAAAGCGCCGCGGACGCCGAGGTCCAGCGTTTCTACTCCCGCGAGGTCGCCGGTAAGGGCCCGACCCTGTTGGTCACGGGCACCTGCCGTCCCGGATCCGCCGAGATCGACGGCGGTTGCATGCCCGGCGCGGCCGATGGGGGCGCCAGCCACGACTCCGGCCCGGTCGGTTCGCCGCCCGCCCAAGGCGGCAGCGGGTGCTCGTGCGCCGTCGAGCGGGTGCCGTTCGCAGGAGGGGCAGGCTGGATCGCGGCCGTTCTGATCGGGCTGGCCGTCGCGGTCGGGCGGCGCGCGCGGACGCCTTAGCGGAACTTGATGCCGCAGCCGATCCCCTTGGTCTCGGCCAGCGGGGCAGGGCGACCCTCGAGGACGGCGTCCAGCGCGTCCTTCAAGTAGTGCGCCTTCACGGCCGCGGCGTCGCGGTGGTTGTCGTCGATGGCGCCGTGGTAGGCGAGCTTGCCCGCTTTGTCGAACAAGAACGCCTCGGGCGTGACGCTGGCGCCCAGGGCGCGAGCGACGCCGGAGGTTTCATCCATCACGTAGGGCACCTGGAGGTTCAGCTGTTTGGCCCGCGCCTGCATGCCGGCGACGTCGTCTTCGGGGTACTTGGCCGGATCGTTGGCGTTGATCAGGACGACGCCGATCCCCTTTTTGGAATAGCCGTTCGCCAGGTCGGCGATCCGGCGCTCCCAGCCGCGGGCGAACGGGCAGTGGTTGCAGGTGAAGATGACCAGCGTGCCGGCCGTCCCGCGCAGGTCGGCGATCGCCACCGGCTTGCCGTCGAGCGCGCTCTTCATCTTGACGGCAAAGGCCGGCGCGGGCGCGGCTGCGCCGACGGCCAGCGCCACGGGCGAAAGACCCGCCAGGGTCACGAACAGTTTGGCGACGACCAGATTCATGGTTTCCCCTTTGATTTGTTTTTTCGTTCGACCATCAGCTGGCGAAGGCCGGCTTCCAGCTCGGGCACGGTGATGGCTCCCGACCAGAAGCGCTTTTCTGTGCCGCGGCCGTCGTACAGGAACGAAGCGGGGAGCGCGCCGCTCCAGTTGGGATCGAGGCCCCTGACGAACGCGTCGTCGGCGCCGCGTTTGATGAACGCCGTCGCGCCGGCCGCGCCGGCCTTGCGCAGAAACGCGGCCACCTGCTCGCGCTGATCTTCGTCGTCGGCCGAGACCAGCACCAGGCGCAACCCCTCCGAACGGTGGGCGCGCGCGAACCGCAGCAGCGCCGGCATCTCTTCGCGGCACGCGTCACACCAGGTCGCCCAGACGTTGACCAGCACGGCGGTCGCGCCCGGCGCCGTCACGGCGGCGCGAATGGCCGCCAAGTCCCCGACCGACACCGGCACCGGCCGCGGCGCGGTCGCCCCGGCAATGACCAGCGTGGCCAGACGGAACAGCACAGTCAAAGTGTAGCCTGCTAACCTCAATGCCGTTTGGTTAAGCGCCAGGACGCCAGGGACGCCAAGATACCGGGAGGAGCCATCAGAAATTTCATGAGGATTTCAGAGATGCTTGCCGCCGCGATCGAGGTCTATCGTTTCGGACCAGCTTGCTCCAGTCGTTAACCTGGTCGATCCAGCCCCTGGCGTCCTCGCGTCCTGGCGCTTAACCGAACGGCATTGCTGCTAACCTGCACGCGATGCAAGGGATGGCCGAACGGCAGGGGGCGACGCCGCCCACCTGGCTGGCGCGCCCGCGCAGCCGGCTGCTGGCCGACGTGATCGGCGGCCTGCGGCAGAACTGGGACAAGCTGGTCCAATTGTGGGGCCTGGCCGGCGCGTTCCTGCGCCCCGGCCTGGTCCGCCGCCGCCTCGAGCGGCTGCGCGCGCTGGGCCACATCGACACGGTGCCGACCGTCCCGCAGCTCTTGGTCGCCGGGCGCGACCAGATGATGGTCGGTGCCGCCGCCGAGACGAAGATGTTCTACGACTCGCAGGGGATCCCCTGGGTCTTCCACAACCTGCGCCGGTTCATCTCGGGGCCGGCCACCATGCTGGACCCGATCGGCCTGTTTTCGCCGCGCGACGCGATCGTCCACCACGTCCTGCAGACGTTCCACCGCCACCCGGTCTACGATCTGGTGCTGCTGCGCGCGCACGAGAGCGGTCTGGAAGAGATGGCGCGCCAGGCGCAGCAGCTCGCGGCGGGAACGCACCCGCACCAGCGCGCATTCGCCTCTCTGATCGAGGACGGCTCGTACCACGCGCGCTTGCCGGCGGACATCGCCGCCTTCGCGGCAGACCCCAACGCGCCGGCCCGGCGGCTTCCCGCGGACCTCGTCGAAGACCCCGAGCTGATGCTGGCCATGGACCAGTTCAAAGATCTGGCCGGCTTCACCCGCTACGCCTCCCGCCTTCGCGCCGGCTGGCCCCGCGCCATCGCCGCCTGGCTGATCGCCGGTTTCGACGAAACTATGGCGACCCTGCTGGGTGTCCACCTGGGCCCAAAGCAGATCGACCACACCGCCACGGACCCGCCCTTGCTCACCTCCCACCTCCCGTCGCCATCCCGGTCGTCCTCGTCCTCGTCCTCGTCCTGATCCTCCCCCATACTCCCGCCCATGGCCGCGGCGCGCCTGTTCTTCTCCGTCTTCGCGGTGATCTTCGTCGCCGAGCTGCCCGACAAGACCACGCTCGCCTCCCTCGTCCTCGCCACCCGCCACCGCGCGATGCCCGTGCTGCTGGGGGCCTGCGCCGCGCTGGCCATCCAGAGCCTGATCGCCGTCGCCGCCGGCAGCTTGCTGGCCATGCTGCCGGAACGGATCGTTCACATCGGTTCGGGCGTCCTGTTCCTGGTCTCCGCCGTCATCATGTGGGTCCGCCACGAGGACGACGCCACCGTCAACGACAAGGCCGACGCGGTCACCTTCGGCAAGTCGCTGTCCCTCGCCTTCGGCGTCGTCTTCGTCGCCGAGTGGGGCGACCTGACCCAGATCGCGACCGCCGGATTCGCCGCGCGCCTGAAGGCGCCCCTGCTGGTCTTCTCCGCCTCGACCACGGCCCTTTGGGCGGTGGCCGCGATCGCGGTCATGGTCGGCCACCGGGCCGGGCGGCTCCTCAACCCCGACATCACGCGCAAGGTCGCCGCCGCGCTCTTCGCCGTGGCCGGCGTCCTGCTCATCACGGGCGTGTTCTAGCGACCGAAGGCGTTGTCGTCAGCGGACGAACGTGCGCGGGTAGATGCCGGGCGTCGAGCCGTCGATGACGACCGCGCCAACCGCCCGCTGGTAGAAGTCGACCGACGCGGCCCACCCGATGATCGCGTAGGCGTACCCGTCGGCGTACATCGCGTGCAGCGCCGACAGCAGCAACGCACGGCCGATGCCGCAGCCGCGCCGGTCGGGCGCCACCAGCTCGGGCCCGAAGAAGTTGCGGCAGGCGGCGTCGTAGCAGGCCACCCCGCACAGTGCCCCGCCTTCGACCGCCACCGCCACGAAGCAGGCGATCGGCTGGCGCGCGAAGGCCGCCGCGCACTCGTCCGCCCACCCGGGTGAGCCGTGCGCGCGCATCCACTCGATCACCGCCGTGCGTTCGCTGGCAGCCGGGCGGCGGACGGCGATGCCGCCGGCGGCCACCGCGTCCACGGCTGGCGCCAGCGGCGGCAGGTCGTACAGGCGGACCAGCAGGTCAGCCACGCACGCCCGTCTTCAGCATTAGACCTCGGTCATCCAGCCGTGGGTGTCCGGCGCGCGCCCGTACTGAATGGCGGTGATGGCCTCGAACAGCCGCCGCGCGACCTCACCGGGCTGGCCACCGTTGACGACGATGTCCTCGCCCTTCCAGCCCAGCGTGCCGACCGGCGTGATCACCGCCGCCGTGCCGCAGCCAAACAGCTCTTTCAACGAGCCGTTCTTGTGGGCGCGCAGCAATTCCTCCATCCCCAGCGGCCGCTCGTTGACGGTGACGCCCCACTCGCGCAGCAGCGTCATGATCGAGTTGCGCGTGACGCCGTCCAGGATGCTGCCGCCGAGCGGCGGCGTGACAATCTCGTCGCCGATGCGCGCGACCATGTTCATGGTGCCGACTTCTTCCAGGTAGCTGTGCTCGTGCGCGTCGGTCCACAGGACCTGGGCGAAGCCGCGGGCCTTGGCGTCCTCGGCCGCGCGCAGGCTGGCGATGTAGTTCGCCCCGGCCTTGACGCCGCCGAGCCCCCCCACCGCCGCCCGCACGTACTTGTCCTCGACCAGGATACGCGCGGGCGTGAACGAGTCGCCGTGATACCCGCCGACGGGCGAGGCGATCACGAAAAAGGTGTACCGCTTCGCCGGGCGCACGCCCAGGAACGGCTCCGTCGCGATGACCGTCGGGCGGATGTAGAGCGACGTGCCCGGCGAGGACGGCACCCAATCGCGGTCCGTGTCGACCAGGGCCGTGATCGCCGCCCGCGACAGGTCCTCGTCGACCGACGGGATGCAGAGGCGCGGGGCGCCGTCGTGCAGCCGCTTGCAGTGGCGGTCCAGACGGAAGATGCGGACCCTGCCGTCGGCGCCGCGGAAGGCCTTGAGGCCGTCGAACATCTCTTGGGCGTAGTGCAGCACCGCCGCCGCCGGATCCAGCGCCAGCGGGCCGTACGGCACGACGCGCGGGTCGGCCCATCCGGGTCGATCGACATTGTCGGCGTCGTACTCGACGATCGCCATGTGGTCGGTGAACACGCGCCCGAACACCAGGTCGGCGTCCTTCGGTCGCGTGCGGCGCGCCGCCGTCAGGTGAATCGCGACCGGCCCGCGCGCGATCCGCTTGGTCGCGGGCGAGGGGGCGGGATCTCCTGATTGGGAAGGCGGCGGCGACGACATCCGGTGAGGATATCGCGCCGCCGCACCCGGTGCTACAGGGCCAGGACGCCGGTTCGAATCAGGTAGGCCAGCCGCGCCCGCTGATCGTCGTCGAGCAGAGCGTGCAGCTTGGCCAGCGACCCGGTGATCGCCGTGCGGAGCCGCTCGGCGGTCGCCACCCGCAGGCCGGCCGCCTCGCCGGCCCGCGCGGCGTCGAACGTCGAGCCGCCGACCGCGTCCGCGAACCCCGACAGCGAGCGCCGCCGGTCGACCTCGGCCTGCGCGCGCTCGGTCTTGAGCTCGTCGAGGATGCGCGCCAGCTCCGCCACCTGCTTCTCATCCAGCTCCAGCTTGTAAGCCAGGAACCGCAGCGGGCGGCGCACGCCGAAGACGCCGCCCCCGAACCCTTCGCCCTCCGCCTCACCCTCGCTGTCGCCGCCGCCGCGCCCACCCCAATGCCGCGCCCCGCCGCCGGGGCCGCAACTCCAGGGCCCGCAACCGCTTTCTCCTTGGTGGGATTGGCCCTGGTGCGCGCGCCACCAGGACATCATGTGTCCATGCATGTCAGTCTCCTTTTCCTTTCGCCGAGGCCATCAGCTCCCGGCGGGTTTCGTCGTGGGCGGTATGCCTCACGAACTCCAAAAGCATAACCGCCGCGCTCGGGCGGTCAACCAATGATATTCAAATCCCATGGCCCGCCACTGGTTGATGAAGTCGGAGCCCGACGTCTTCTCCATCGACGACCTCGCAAGGGCCAAGAAGCAGACGACGGGTTGGGACGGCGTCCGCAACTACCAGGCCCGCAATCTGTTGCGCGACGAGATTGCGGCCGGCGATGGCGTCCTTTACTACCACTCCAGCGTCGATCCGCCGGCGGTCGTCGGCCTGGCGCGCGTGGTGAAGGCCGGCTATCCGGACCCGACGCAGTTCGATCCCAAGAGCGACTATCACGATCCCGACAGCCAGCCCGACGCGCCCCGCTGGTTCTCGGTCGACATCGCGTTCGATCGCAAGCTGCCGCGTCCGGTGACGCTCCCCGAGCTGCGCGCCGACCCGGCGCTGGGCGACATGGTGCTGCTGCGGCGCGGGAGCCGCCTGTCCGTCCAGCCGGTGACCGCCGCCGAGTGGAAGCGGATCGTCGCCCTGGGCGACCGAAAATGAGCCAGGCGGCGCATCAGCCGCTGCGTCCGCGCGGCGTGCACCACGTGGCGATCGGCGTCCGCGACCTGGCGGCCGTCGAGGCTTTCTACACCGGTGTCCTGGGCCTTGCGGTGCAGCGCCGCTGGCCGCGCGCCGACGGTGGCGCGGGTGACCGGTCGGTCTGGCTGGACCTGGGCGGCGGCGCCTTCTTGGCGCTCGAGTTGGCCCTGGGGTTGGCGCTCGAGAGCGTCGAGGCACCGGCCAGTCACGCGAAGAGCGACCGCGACGGGTACTTGATGGCGGCCCTCGCGATCGAGCGCCACGAGCGCCCGGGCTGGGAGGCCCGTCTCGCGGCGGCAGGCGTCGCCGTCGCGCGGCGGACGGCCTTCACGCTCTACGTCGACGACCCGGAAGGAAACCGCGTCGGCCTCTCCCACTGGCCCGAGCCGGCCGAACCTCCGGCCGGCCAGCCCTGATGGCGTCGATCACCTACTTGCCCGCAGGAACCCGGCTGCCCTGCGCGCCGGGTGAGTCGGTCTTCGAGGTCGCCCGCCGCGGCGGCGTGGCCGTGCCGACCGCCTGCGCGGGTCAGGCGACCTGCGGGCTGTGCCGCGTCAAGGTGGTCGGTGGCGAGGAGCACCTCACGCCCTTCAATGCCGCCGAACGCAAGCACCTGGGGAACGTTTACTTCATCAACAAGCTTCGCCTGTCGTGCCAGGCCCGCATCCGGGATGATGCAGGTACCGCCGAAGTGATCGTCGCAATACCCGAAGGTTAAGGGAAGGGTTAGGGGCCCTGGCCTTCCGTCGTTGAGGTCGCGTCGCCAGGTTGATCCGATGGCGCCGGCAAGCTCAGCCGTCGAATCGGCGGTTTTCGCCCTGGCCGCGCTGGCCGTGCTCGCCTGCCCCGGCATCGCTCGCGCGAATGGGGCGTTTCCAGGCGGGCAGACCATCCTCGCGCCGCGCGATTTGACCGGCGAGATCCTGATGGCCACCAACTTCGGCGTGGTCGAGACCCGCAGCGCGGGGCGGACCTGGACGTGGACGTGCGAGCAGCCCGCCAGCGCCTATGGCCGCCTCTATCAGATGGGCCCGCCGCCGTCACACCGCCTGTTCGCGATCGCGGGCAGCAAGCTGATCTACTCCGATGACCGCGCCTGCAGCTGGCAAGTGGGCGGGGGGACGCTGGCCGGCGCATCGGTCCAGGACGCGTTCGTCGACCCGAACGACGGGACGCACGTTCTGGCGGTCGCGGTCACCTTTGGCGACGCCGGCCCGGCCTACCGCGTCCTTCCCTCTCACGACGGCGGGGCGACGTTCGAGGCGCCCATCTTCGCTGCCCAGGCCGGCGATCTTATCACCGGCGTCGAGATCGCGGCGGGCGATTCCGATTCGATCGATCTGGCCCTGGCCCACGGGCGACAGCTGGTCCCGACGCTGGCCCGCAGCGTGGACGGGGGCGCGAGCTGGGCTCTGTTCGATCTCAGCCCGGCGCTGGGGACCGATCAGGTTCGGATTCTGGCCATCGACGCCGCCGACGCGGACCGCGTGTTTCTGCGCGGCATCGGCGCGGCGGGCGACGCGCTGGCCGTGTTCGATCACGAGGACGCGGGCGTTCCCACCGTCCAGGTGTCGTTGACGTTCGCCAGCGGCCAGATGACCGCCTTCGTGAAGACGGCCTCCGGGACCGTGCTGGCCGCCGGAACCAGCGGCGGCGTCGCGCAGCTGTTTCGGTCACATGACGACGTCCACTTCGAGCCGATCGCGGGCGCTCCGGCGCTGCTGTCGATGGCGGAACGCCAGGGCGTCCTCTACGCGGCGACCGACACGACGATTCACGCGTTCGGCGAGGCTGTCTCCACGGATGACGGCACCACCTGGGCGCCGGGGCTGCGCTTCTCGGAGATTGACGCCATCGCCGGCTGCCTGGCCGCCGCTTGCCAGGACGATTGCCAGATGCGCGCGGCCCAGCAGCAATGGCCGGCCGCGATGTGCGCCGCCGCGCCGCCGGCCGACCTCGGGCCCGTCCCCGACGGTGGCGCCCCGACCCCCGCCCGCGACGGCAGCCCGCCGCCCCCGGCCGGCGACGGCGGCCCGCCGCCCGTGCTGGCGGACGCGGCGGCGCGCCTGGATGCGACCAGCGTTCGCGTGTCCACGGACGCCGGTGTCGTGTCGCAACCCGGTGACGCGGGGGACGTCGTCGTGCCTCCGGCGGCGCTCGGCTGCTCGTGCGCGACGAGGCCGGGCCCGGGTCCGGCGGGGTTGTTCGCGTGCCTGGTGGTCGTCGCCGTCGCGCTGGCCTGGCGCAACCGCCGCCGGTAGCCGGCCGCTAGCGGCGGCGTGCGCCCAGCGGATCGCGCGCGTCGTCGGGCACGAAGCCGCCGTCGGCGCGCTTCTGCCCTTCAATTTGCTTCTGGGCGTCCTGTTTCGCCGCCAGGGCCAGGGCCGTCTGCATCATCGATTGGACCTGGGCCGCCGTCCCGGCGCTTCCGCCCCCGCCCAGATCGATCGGCACGGGGAACACGATCGTCGAGGATGCCTCACCCGCGACCTCGACCAGCGTCTGATAGAGCCGCAGCTGCAGCGCCCCGGGGTGCTCGGCGATCATCGCCGCCGCCTGGGCCAGCTTGGACGCAGCCTGCACTTCGCCCTCGGCGGCGATCACCTTGGCGCGACGTTCGCGCTCGGCCTCCGCCTGGCGCGCCATCGCCCGCTGCATCTCGGTCGGCAGCTGGATGTCCTTGATTTCCACGGCCGAGATCTCCACGCCCCACTGCTCCGTCCGGGTGTCCAGAATCTGCCGCACCTCGGTGTTGATGGCGTCGCGGTGGGCTAGGATGTCGTCCATCTCCATCTTGCCCAGCACGGCGCGCAAGGTCGTCGACGCCAGCTGCAGCGTCGCCGGCATGTAGTCCTCGACCTCCAGCACCGCGTGCATGGGCGAGCTGACCGACGCGTAGACCACGGCGTCGACGCTGACCGTGATGTTGTCACGCGTGATGATGTCCTGGGGGGTGATCTGAATGGCCCGCGTCCGCACGTCGACCACGCGCATGCGGTCGATCCCCAGCGGCAGCAGCAGGTTGAAGCCCGGGTTGGCCAGCGCCTTTCTGGCCCGGCCGAACCGGAAGACGATGCCCCGCTCGTACTCTTGCAGCACCTTCGTGCCGGTCAGCAACAGCATGAGACCCGCCGCCAGAGCCGCTCCCAGCGCGATGGTGATCATGCCGGAAATCTAGCACCAACGGCGGTCGGCTAAGGACCTTGGCCGAAGACCGCTCGGCCCCGCCGTCCCCCGAAGAAGATCAGCAGCGCCATCGACCAGGCGATCCCCATCGCCGCCCGCAACACCGGCATCATGAGGACGGCGGCCCGCAGCGCGGCCGCCACGTCAGCCTCGGCCAGACCGTGCAGGTCGCGGCCGCTTTGCGCCAGGAGCTGCTGCAGGACCGGCGCACCCGGCTCGGCCGCCAGCCGCGCCATGGCGACCCCGAACGGCAGCGCCGCCAGCTGATACAGAACGCCAGCCCATCCAGCGGCGACCGTCGCCAGGCGGGCGCGGCGGTCGTGTGAGAAGATCGCCGCCACCGCGAACAGGGTCACGAGCGCGACCAGCGCGCAGGCCAGCGCCTCGACCCGCAGCGCGGCACGGTGCGCGGCGACGATCGCCTCGCCGACCGCCGCCAGCCGCCGGGCCGCCTCGATCTGACCGGAGGCCCGCGCCACGTCCTCGATCGCGGCGGCGGTCGCCGCGTGCGGCCGGCGCAGCAGCGACAGCGCGTCGATCAAGCTCAACCCCGCGTAGATCAGCATCGCGGAGGTCATCGCCGCCAGCCAGAACGGGCGGCGCGGGGTGGGGGGCTCGGTCATCGAGCCCGACACCATATGCCCGGAGCGAAGGCGTGACAAAGTCCCGTGCTTGGCACAAAGTCATCGTCCCCATGCATCAACTGTTGGACCTTTTTCATAAAATTTACGACGTGCAGGGACTGGTGCGGTTCGGTGGGTTGGCCGCGCTGACCGCGATCATCTTCGCCGAGACGGGCCTCTTGTTCGGGTTCTTTCTACCCGGCGACTCGCTGCTGGTCACGGCCGGCCTTTATTGCACCAGCGTGGCCGGCGAACAGCCCCTGCTGAACATCGTCTGGTTGAATCTGGCCGCGATGGCCGCCGCCATCGTCGGCGACACGGTCGGCTACTGGATCGGCGCCAAGAGCGGTCCCAAGCTGTTCAGGCGCGAGCAGTCGCTGTTCTTTTCGCGCAAGCACCTGCTGCGAACCAAGGACTTCTACGAACGGCACGGCGGCAAGACCATCATCATCGCGCGCTTCTTGCCGTTCGCGCGCACGTTTGCTCCAGTCGTCGCCGGCATCGGCCAGATGAGCTATCGCCGGTTCATCAGCTTCAACGTCTTCGGCGGCATCGGCTGGGTCGCCAGCATGACGCTGCTCGGGTTCTCACTGGGTAAGATCTACCCGCCCATCACCAAGCAGATCGACAAGGTCATCATCGTCATCATCTTGGTGTCGCTGCTCCCCGGGGCCATCAGCTACCTGATGAACCGCAAGAAGAGCCCGCCCGCGACGCTCGTCGCCTGATGCCGCCCGGCGCCGCCAAGCCGAAGCCCAAATCGGCGTCCGCGCCCGCCCCCGCGCGCGCGCCCAAGGTCGCTTTCCCCAAGAAGGCGCAGGCGCCCACGCACGCCGAGTTCGCGGCGCGCCTGCCGGCCGCGGTCGGCAAGAAGTTCGAGGCCCTGCGCGCCTTCCTGAAGAAGCAGGAGGCGGCCGAGGATCTGTACTACTACGGCCCCCGCACCGGCTGGGCCTACCGCTACATGAAGGGGACCCAATCGATCTGCTCGATCGTCATCCTGGGCGGCCGGCTGGTCGGGATCGTGGCGCTGGACGCCGCCGCCCAGGGGCGGATCACCTGGGGTGAGCTGTCCGACGTCGCCAAGCGAGCCCGCAAGGTCGCGCACGGGTCGCCGGCGCTGCTGTGGGTGGATGTGCCGCTGGACGGCACCGGGGCCGCCGATTTCAAAGCCATGCTGAAGGCCAAGCTGGCTTGAAGCGGGCGGCTTGGCATGATGCGGGCTGGTCCGCGGCCGCCGCGACATCTGTGCTAACTTAGCCGCCGCTGCCGCGCGCGCCTCCCGGGCCCGCGCCGGCGGGGAGGGCCCCATGTCCGCATTCGGAACCTTGACGCTGCTGATCGCGCTGGTGGTTGCCACCTACGCGGGTGTCGCCTCGTTGATCGGCGCGCGCCGCGGCGATCGGCGCCTGATTCAGTCCGGCCGGGCTGGCGTGTACGCGCTGGCGGCCGTGCTGGGTCTGTCGTCGGTGGCGCTGCTGTACGCGTTTGTCTCACACGACTATTCGATCAAGTACGTCCACCACTATTCGGACGCGACGTCGCCGCTTTTCTATCAAATCACCGCCTACTGGGGCGGTCTGGACGGCTCGATCCTCTGGTGGGTCTTCCTGCTGTCGGTGTTCTCGGCGATCGCCGTCTACATGAACCGCAACCGCCACCGCGAGCTCTTGCCCTACGTCGTGACCGTGTTGATGGCGATCGCGGACTTCTTCCTTTACGTGATCGTCTTTCACAAGAACCCGTTCGACAGCTACCTCACCGACATCCCGACGGTCGGCAAGGGGTTGAACCCGCTCTTGCAGAACGCGTACATGGTCACGCACCCGCCCGCCCTTTACACGGGGTTCGTCGGGATGAGCATCCCGTTCGCGTTCGGGCTGGCGGCCCTCATCTCGGGCCAGCTGGACGACGCCTGGATCGCCTCGGTCCGCAAATGGACGCTGGGCGCCTGGTTCTTCCTGTCGATGGGGCTGACCCTCGGCATGCTCTGGGCCTACGAAGAGCTGGGGTGGGGCGGCTTTTGGGCCTGGGACCCCGTCGAGAACGCCGGCTTTTTGCCCTGGCTGACGGCCACCGCCTTCCTGCACTCGATCATGATTCAGGAACGGCGCGGGATGATGAAGATCTGGAACGTCACGCTCATCATCCTGACGTTCTTCCTGACCATCTTCGGAACGTTCATGACCCGCTCCGGAATCGTGCAGTCGGTGCACGCCTTCGGTCAGGACACCAAGCTGGCCTGGATCTTCACGATCTTCATGGCGGTCACCCTGATTGTCAGCTTTGGGTTCGTCATCAAGCGCATGCCCGAGCTGCGGGCGCGGGCCAGCCTGGACTCTTGGCTCTCGCGCGAGGCGGCGTTCACGGTCAACAACTGGATCCTGCTGTTCGCGGCGTTCTTCATCCTGTTCGCCACGATGTTCCCCACCATCTCGGAGGCGGTCGCGCACGAGCGCATCACGGTCGGCCCGCCGTTCTTCAATAAGTGGATGGTGCCGATTGGACTGGTGCTGCTGTTCCTGACCGGCGTCGGGCCGCTGATCGCCTGGCGCAAGGCCACCGCGTCGCACCTGCGCTACCAGTTCCTGTGGCCGTCGCTGGCGACCGTGGCGACGATCGCCGCCTGCCTGGCCTTCGGCCTGGGCGAGGCGGTGGCCGGCGTGATCTGCTTCGGGTTCTGCGCCTTCACGGCGGCGACCATCATTCAAGAGTTCGCGCGTGGTGTGTCGGTCCGCAAGCGGAACACCGGACAGGATGCGGTGTCCTCGTTGATGGGGATGGTCCTGCGTGGCAAGCGTCGCTACGGCGGTTACATCGTGCACGTGGGCATCGTCCTGATGTTCATCGGGTTCGCGGGGACGGCCTACAAGAAGGAAGCCGACGTGAAGCTGGTGCCGGGCGCCGAAACCAAGGTCGGCAAGTACACGCTGCGCTTCGACCGGCTGTCCCACGAGGAGGATCGCCAAAAAGAGATGGTCACCGGCGAGGTGACGGCCATCAAGGACGGCAAGGTGATCGACCACCTGCGGCCGGCCAAGTGGTTCTTCCACAAGCACGAGAGTGAGCCGACGACGGAGGTCGCCATCCGGCGCGCGCCGGCCGAGGACCTCTACATCACGCTCGGAAACTACGATCTGGCCGAGGGGAACGTGACGTTGAAAGTCGTCGTGAACCCGGTCGTGGACTGGATCTGGTTTGGCTTCATGCTGCTGGCCATCGGCACCGGTGTCGCGCTGATGCCGGACGCGGTGCTCGAGCGGCTGACCGCCGGCGTGACGGCGCCGGCGACGCGACAGGCGAGCACGGCCGGTCTGGTGCTCCTCATGGCTGCCGGCGCCGCCGCGACGCTGCCGTCGCGGGTCGCGCGCGCGCAGCAGCAGCAGCAGCCGGTCCAGGGACACGCCGAGAACGAAATGGCCCAGGCAACGGTGGATGCCCCGGAGCCGACCGGCCTCGACGAGAACTGGCTGGTCCGGAACATCATGTGCCAGTGCAACACCTGCCGGCACAACTTGCTCGAGTGCGAGTCGGACGGCTGCGGCCACGCGGTTCAGGACCGCATCGAAATCCGCCAACTGCTGGACCAGGGGCGCACGCGCGAGCAGGTGATCCAGTACTTCATCAAGAAGTACGGCGGGCAGGTGGCGCTGGCGGCCCCCATCGATCGCGGCTTCAACCGGCTGGCCTGGTTGTTGCCCTACAGCCTGGGGACGGTCGCGGCGGCCGGGCTGGGGTACGGCGCGTACCGCCTCTCGCGCCGCTCGCCGGCTGGCGGCGCTTCCGACCTGGGCTCGCCCGTCGTGACGTCCGATGCCGAGCTGGCCGACAAGCTTGATGACGAGCTCCGCAGCCTCGACTGAATCGGCCGCCGACCCGGCCGCGCCCGTCGCCGGGCCGCGCAGGCGGCTGCCGATGTGGGCGGTCGCGCTTCTGGGCGCGCTCGCCGCCGCTGCTTACGCAGCGCTGGTGGACAAAATGCGCTTTGGGCCGCAGTTCGTGATGTTCGGCCTGGGCGGAATGACGCTGGCGCTTTCGGCGGTGGCTCTTTACCGCATGATTGACCCCCTGGCGCACGCGCGCGGCGCTGCGATCGCACCCCGGACCGGCCGCCACCTGAAAGAGCTGGAACGGGAAAAGCAGCTGGTGCTGAAGGCCATCAAGGAGATCGAGCTCGACTATCAGATGCGCAAGATTGCGGATCGCGACTACCGCGAGATGGTCGAGCGCTACCGGACCCGGGCCATGCGCCTCATCAGCGAGATCGAGGCCGGCGACGACTACCGCGCCTTGATCGAGCGCGAGCTGGCGCTGCGTCTGAAGATACAAGGTGCCGAGCCGACACCGGCCGCGCCGCTGACGCCGGCGGCCGAGCCGGTTGTCGCGCCCCAAGCGCCGGCCAAGAGCGAACCGGCGCGCCGCACCTGCGGTGCGTGCCGCACCGGCAACGAACCCGACGCCCAGTTTTGCAAGACATGCGGCCAGCGGCTCTGAGACATCGCACGGTCTTGATCGCTCTTTTCGCGCTGGTGGCCGCGAGGCCGCTGCACGCCCAGCCGATGATGGGCGGGGCGGGGATGCCGAACCTGTCCGAGATCGTCGGGCGGCCGCTGCCCGACATCGGGATGGCGGCGGGCACGGTCAGCGTCCGGGTGGCGCGCCGCATGCCCGCCAACGCGGCCGCCAGCGTCGAGGTCGCCGCCATCATCAAGGGCGCCGGGGGAGACAGTCGCCGCCGGACCCAGAAGACCGACGCCGACGGCCGGGCCATCTTCGAGGGGATGGTCCCGGGGGACGAGTTCCGGGCGCAGGCCACCGTCGACGGCGAGCTGCTGGAGACCGAGACGTTCACGATGCCGGCCGAGGGGGGCCTGCGCACCATGCTGATCGCGGCCATCGGCGGGGCGCCCAAGGGGGAGGCGGGCGCGCCCGCCGCGCCCCCCGCGGCCGAAGAGGGGGACGACGCGGCCCGCTTCACGCTGGGTGCGACGGCAGGCGTGGCTGCCGCGGACGCCACCTTGCCGGTGGGCCGTCTGGACGTGCACCTCTACGACGAGACCGGCGCGCCCATCCCGCAGCGCACGGTCTTGCTGGGAATGGTCGACAAGGACAACAAGGTCGACGTGCGTAAGGCCGACAGCGACGCCAGCGGCGTGGCGCACTTCGCGGGTCTGCCCCACGGCGAGGGCACCGGCTACGCGGCGGTCTTGGAATGGCACGGGCTGCGTCTGGGGACGGCGCCGTTCCCGATGCCCGACAGCAGCGGTGCGCGCGCCGAAATCCGCGCGCTGGGCCGGACGGCCGACGCGTCGGTGATGACCATCGGCGAGGGCGCGCGAGTCATCGTCCAGATGCACGAGGACTCGCTGCAGTTGCTGGAGATGCTGCCGCTCGAGAACACGTCCGACAAGATCTTCGACCCGGGCCCGGGCGCCATCGAGATCCCGCTTCCCCAGGGGTTCGTCGGCGCCGAAGCGCAGCAAGGAGACCGCAAAGTCGAGGTCCGTCAGAACCACGGCGTGGCGGTGCACGGCGTGTTCACGCCGCGGCGTTCGCTGGGCGGGACCACGGCCAAGAACGCGGGCCAAGAAGTGGTGTTCGGATTCGTGCTCCCGTACCATGGCCACACGCGCGCCTTTTCGCAGTCGATGCCAAACGGGATGGCCCTGGCGACGCTGATCACGGAGCAGATCTCCAGCCTATCGGTCAGCGGCCCCGGAATCGGCGCCCGCCAGGCCCGCGAGCTCAACGGACGGAAGTACTGGGTGATGCCGATCGATCCCATTCCGGCTGGCGGCGTCCTGTCGTTCACGCTGACCGGCCTGCCCTCGACGGACGCGACCGGCCAGTACGTGGCGGGTGGGCTGGCGCTGGCGTTGATCGGGGGCGCCTTCGTTTTCGGGCGCCGGCCGCGCGTGCCGGGCCAAAGCGGCGACAAGAGCCGCGACAAGAACGGCGCCGGTGTGGCTGACACGCGCGAGCGGCTCATCGAGCAGCGCGAGTCGACCTTCGCCGAGCTCCTGGCGCTGGAGCGAAGCGCCCGCGCGGCGGGCACGCCGGCACCGGCCGAGCGGCGCAAGCAGATCGTCGGCCGCCTCGAGCAGATCTACCGCGACCTGGCCGCCCTGGACGAGCGCCAGGCAGCATGACGTCACGATGACCCCGGCGCCTCTGGCCCTGGCGAAGGTCGGCAAGATCTACGGCGGGCGGCGCGTCCTGGCCGACGTCAACGTCACCTTCCAGCCGGGGCGAATCGCGGCGGTGCTGGGCCCAAACGGCGCCGGCAAGACGACGCTGCTGGGCATCCTGTCGACGCTGGTGACGCCCAGCGCCGGCGAGGTCCGCTGGGGGGCCGAGGTCCTGCGGCGCGGCTCGCTCGCGCGCGCGCGCATCGGGTACGTCGGCCACGAGCCCGGCATCTACGGCGATCTGACGGCCACCGAGAACGTCGCGCTGTTCGCGCGGCTGTACGGGGTGGCCGGTGCGGCGGGCCGCGCGCCCGCGTTGCTGGCGCGCGTGGGGCTGGGCGAGGCACAGCGCGACGTGCCGGCCCGGACGTTCTCGCGCGGGATGCTGCAGCGGCTGGCGCTGGCGCGCGCGCTGGTGCACGACCCGACGTTGCTGCTGTTCGACGAGCCCGCGGCGGCGCTGGACCCGGCCGGCGCGGCGTGGTTGACCGGCGAGTTGGCTGCCGAACGCACCGCCGGTCGCACCGTCGTGCTGGTGACGCACGATTTGGCAGCCGCCGCCGTCGCCGACCAGGTGGTCATCCTGCGGCGCGGGCGGGTCGTCTTCGACGACGTGCGCCCGGGCGGCTTCGGCGTCGAGACGCTGCGGTCCACCTACGAGGAGAAGACCCGTGGGTGACCCGCCCGGCTTCCTGTCGCAGCTGTTGCGCATCGCCGGCAAGGACCTGGCCATCGAGTGGCGCAGCCGCGAGGTGCTGGCGACGATGACCTTCCTGGCGATCGTCGTCCTCCTGATCTTCAGCTTCGCGTTCGTCGTCGAGGGGGCGCGCCCGCCGGCGCCGGTCGTGGCGGGCATTCTGTGGATCGCGCTGGTGGTTTCGGGCACCGTCGGGCTGGCGCGCGCGTTCGATCGCGAGCGCGAGGGCGAGGCCATCCGGTCCCTGTTGCTGACGCCCGCGCCGCGGGCCGCCATCTACCTCGGAAAGCTCGCGGCGACCGCCGCCCTTATGACCATCACCCAAACCGTGTTGACGGGCCTGGCCGGCGTGCTGTTCTCGACTTCGTTCGCCGCCGTGGCCGGTCGCGTGGCCCTCTTGCTGGTGCTGGGCATCGTGGGTTTCGCGGCGGCGGGCTGCGTCTTCTCCGCGGCCCTGCTGCGCGCGCGCGGCCGCGACGCGCTGCTGGCCACGTTGCTCTACCCGATCATCGTCCCCATCGTGATCGCCGGCGCGCGCGGTACCACGCAGCTCATCGATCCGGTGGCCCCCGACTTCGATGGAGCCCGCTTCTGGACGCAATTCTTGGTCGCCGTCGACATCCTCTTTATCACCGCCGGCATCTGGGCCTTCGAACCCATCGCCGCCAGCGACTGATGGCGCGCCTTGGACTTGTTGTCGGCGGGCAGGCTGCATTATCCTGAAGGGGAATGAAGCCCAGCGGCGGCTTGACGGTCCTCGGGTTCCCGTTCCTCATGGCCTGCGTCGCCACGACGCTGCCGCTGGCTGGCTGCTCGTTCATTTTCATACAACCGCCGCACGAAGACGACGGTTACCGCCGCGTCACGACGTGCACCACGTCGCCCGTCGCGCCGATCATCGACACGATCTTCACGCTGACGAACTTCGGCTCGGCGGCGTACGTCGCGTCGGAGAACAACGTGACCAACAAGGGGACGGCGGTCGCGGCCGGACTGGCCGTCGGTGCTCTGTGGCTGTCCTCGGCGATCTACGGCTATTACAACACCAACCGCTGCTCCGAGTTGCAGACGGGCGACGACGAGCGACCCTACCGCGGCCCGGTGCACACCACCGGCTCTGGCTGGGGCGGGCCGGTGGCGCCGCGTCGGGCCCCGCCGCCGCCCGCACCGCCCCCCGCCCCAGCGGAGGTCGCGCCGGCGCCGCCCGCCGCGGCTGCCGCGCCGGCGGAGGTCGCCCCATCTCCACAGACCCCGGTCGTGCCGCAGCAGCCGGACGACGACGACCCAGGCCGGCGGTGAAACAGTCCGCCGGTGGTCGACGTCAGCGTCCGGAGTAAACCTGAACCGACGCCCGGTTGTCGAGGGACTGAGGTAACGCCCGGAAGTAGAGGCGCCGGAGCAGGCCGCGGGCCAAGGCGCGCGGCCGCGTCGAATAAAGCGAGGTCTCGGCGATGCCCCCCTGCTCGCGCGCGCCCCAACGCGACTTCCAGGCGGTCATTGTGGGAGGAAATTCGATTTGGCTTGCGCCACGTTCGATCCCCATTCGGATCGCTTCGGCGGTGATGATCGTGAGCGGGCTGTAGCGATAATAGCGCGGGTCGTATCCCGAATAGTAGACGGTCAAGCATGCCGGACTGCCGAGGAACGCCTGGGCGGCGATCACTTGCCCGCCGACCTCGAGCATCAGGATGGCAACCTGGTTGCGCTCCGCCGCGCGTCTGAACCAGCGGCGCAAGAACTCTGCCTGTCCCTCCGTCGCGATGTGATTGGTGTGGGGAACGCCAACATCGGCCGTGCTGCGCATCCTGTGAAGATCGACCAGTGTATCTGTGGCGGAGCGGATGCTGGCAGGTGAGCGGACCTCGCGGAGGCACCAGCCGTGGCGCTCGCGCGCAAGCTTGCGCGGGTAATAGGCGATGTTGTCGCGCATCGACTTCGACAGCTTCGCCCGGTACGTGGCCCAAGATGTCGAAAGCGGCGCCGTCAAAGGCGCTGCGCAGACTCGGGTCAGCTCGACCAGCCGCGGCGTGCCAGAGAAGCGCGGAGACGGCGACCCGACGGGGTTTCGGGACGGATTGGCGCGCAGAACGGCGATGTCCCAACTGCGCCAGTCGCGGGTGAGGTGCGACCTCGCGGCGTCCAGCGCGACGGCTTCGAACCCAGCGCGAAAGACGGCGACCGGAGAGTCGGTCATGGCTTCGAAGGAGCTGCTGCGGCCGAAGGGCTGTAGCGTCGTCCCAAGGCCGGCGCGCCCCAGAGAATGTTCCACATAGAACGGCAGGATGCCGACAGGCAGACCGTCGGCGGTCGAGACGACCACGATCTCGTATTGGCCCGTCGCGCCGCCCACCCGGCCGAGGACGAAGTGGCGCCACCATTCGTGCACGAATTCCCAGCTGTGGAAGGCGGAAGGGACAGACGAGTGCGCGAGAACGTCCCGCCAGCTGTGTTCGAGCGCAGTGAAAGGCGCGGCGGTGTTCACCGACACGCAGCGGAGCGGCAATCGCTGCGAGATGCTCGCAGCGCTGCCGTCAAAATCGTGACGGCGCTGGGGCGTAACACCCGGCCGTCTTTCGGACAAGACTACGGCTCTTGCCTTCGCCCCCCCCGGTGGCATGTCACAGGTAGCGGCAGGTCCAGTCGGGACCTTTAGGCGCCCTCGCGGCTGGGGCCGATCGGCTGGCTCAGCCGGCGATCATCGCGCCGAGCCGCTCCAGCGCGCCATCCAGGCTCTCTTGCGAGGGGCCGAACGAGAAGCGGACGTGCCGGCGGAACCGGGAGGCGCGCTGGTGGCGGCGCTTGCCCGGGTTGACGTCGAAGAATTCGCCCGGGACGACGATCACCCGATGGTCGAGGGCGGCCCGGAAGAACCCCATCCCGTCGTCGAGCGGCGGCGGCAGCGCGCCGACCCGCCCCCAGACGTAGAACGTCCCCTCGGGCGCGACGTCAATCTGGATGCCGAGGCGCGCCAGGCCGGCCAGCAAGCGCTCGCGCTTGGCGCCGAAGGCCGCGTGGATGGCCTCTGTTTCGGCGCGCACGTGCGCATCCTCGAGCAGCGGGATCGCCGCCCGCTGAAGCGGCTTCGACCCGCCGCCGTCCAGGAACGATCCGGCGCTGGCGACCGCGTCGATGACCTGCCGCGGGCCGATGGTCCAGGTGACGCGCCAGCCCGGGTAGCGCCAGTTCTTGGTGAGGCCGTCGAACAGCACCACCGGGTCGCGGTTCACGTCCTCGACGTAACGGGCTGCGCTCTCGACGGGCAGCCCGCCGCCGGGCGCGCCCCAGATGTAGTGCGAGTAGAACTCGTCCAGCAGCAACGCGCAGTCGAGCTCGCGCGCCAGCGACACCCACCCGGCGAGGGCGTCGCCGCGCACCAGCTTGCCGGTCGGGTTGCAGGGGTTCGACAGCAACAGCGCCGAGAGGCCGCGGCCCGCCACCTCGCGCCGCAAATCTTCGACGGTGAACGCGTAGCCGCGCTCGCCTTCCAGCAGGATCGGGATGGCTGTGAAGGCCTTGAAGATGTCGAGCAGCTCTTCGTAGGCCGTGTAATCGGGCAGAAAGTGGCCCAGGTTGACGTGTCCCAGGCTGGCCGCCGCGCGCGTCAGGGCCGCGCGGCCACCACCTGAAACGCTGACGTTTTCGGCGCTGTACTGGGAGGGCATGCCGCGCCGGTAAAGGCGGTTGTAGAGGCCGGCGATCGCCTCGCGCAGCTCCCAGATGCCCGGGATGGGCGCGTATTCTTGGTCATCGACGTCGATGGCGACCTGCCCCACGCGCGGCGGCGCGCCCGGCAGCGGCCCGGTCTCGGGCTGCCCCTGCCCCAGGTTCGACCAGCTGGCATCGCCCGGGTGGAACCCGCGGCGGCTGGCCTCGGTCGTGACGTAGATGACCCCGGTGCGGGGGACGGTTCGGAAAGCAGAGAGATGAGGTTCGTTGGACATCGGCGGCCCTTTACCGCCAGCCTGGCACAAAGCGCGGCCGCGCGCCTGCCGGCGGTGCGCGCGCCCGGCGTTTGGAGTAACATCGCGCCCATGCGGAGCGTCGGCGTCGGCCTGATCGTCACCGCCCTGGTGGCCGCCGCCGGGTTCTTGCTGGTGACGCAGCTCATCGTGGCGGCGCCTCAGGAACCGGTGATGGGGTTCGTGCAGAAGATCTTCTATTTCCACGTGCCCTGCGCCTCTCTGCTGTTCCTTTCGACGTTTGCCTGCGCGGGCGGCAGCATCGCCTACCTGTTCAAGAGCTCGGAGGCGGGCGATCGCCTCGCCGTTTCCTCGGCCGAGCTGGCCGTCCTCTTCGGCGCCTGCGCGCTGGTCACGGGGCCGCTGTGGGGGCGCAAGGCGTGGGGCGTCTGGTGGCAATGGGACGCGCGCCTCACCAGCAGCCTGCTGCTGGAGCTGACCATGGTCGCCTACCTGCTGGCGCGGCGTTACGCGGGGCCGGCCGGGCGCAAGCTGTCGGCCGCGCTGGCGCTGTTCGCGGCGATCAACGTCCCGCTGGTCTACAAGAGCGTGGACATCTGGCGCACCGTGCACCCGCGGACGACGGTCGTCCCGACGCTGGATCCGCGCATGCGCCCCGCGTTTTGGGGGTCGTTCGCGCTGCTGATTCTGGTCTGGTCGCTGCTGCTGGCGGTGCGCCTGCGGCTCGAGCGCGCGCGGGCGGATCTGGCGGCACTGCGCCTCGACACAGAAGACCTGCTGGAGAGCGCGGCGTGAGGCGGCTCTGGGTTGCCTGCGGGACGCTGCTGGCGGCGCTGGCGCCGGCCGTCGCGCGCGCGCAAGAGTTCGTCAAAGTCGAAGGCGCGGCGCGGGAAGAGCTGCCGGCCGGCCGCTTCGTGGCGGCCGCCTACGCGTTCATCTGGATCGCCGTGCTGGGCTACCTGCTGGTTGTCGCCCGCGGTCTGTCGCGGGTCCGCCAGGACGCCAACCAGCTGCGCGCCAAGCTGGATCAGGCGACGCGGACCGGCGGACCGGCGCCTCGGGCCTGATGCTGGCGCTGGCCATCGGGCTGCCGCCCTCGTCGCACTTCATCTACATCCCCGTCATGCTGATCCTGGGGATCGTGTTCGGCTTCATGATGGGCGCCAAGGCCACCCGCGACGCGATCGCCCTGGAGGCGCGCAAGGCTGCCGAACGCGAAGAGCGCCGGGCGCGGCGGCATGCCGCTGCCGCTGCCGCTTCAGGCGAACCGCCCAAATGACGTTATCCTGAGCTCATGCCGAACTTCGAGCTGTCAGACGAGGAGAAGCAGCTCACCAATACGGCGCGGGAGTTCACGCGCAACGAGATCATCCCGGTCGCGGGCGCGCTGGACGAGCACGGCACCTTCCCGGAGGCGATCTGCAAGAAGGCCTGGGAGACGGGCCTCATGAACTGCGAGATCCCCGAGGCCTACGGCGGTTTGGGGCTCTCCTGCTTCACCCACTGCCTGCTGCACGAGGAGATCTCCTACGGCTGTACCGGCGTCAACACGACCATGGCTGGCAACATGCTGGGGGCGATGCCGGTGATCATCGCCGGCACCGAGGCCCAGAAGAAGCGGTTGTTCGGCGCTCTTTTGGCCGACCCGATCTTCGCGGCTTACTGCTGCTCCGAGCCGGACGCCGGCTCCGACGTGGCCGGCATGAAGACCAAGTTCACGAAGGTGGGCGACGACTACGTCATCACCGGACAGAAGCGCTGGATCACCAACGGCGGGGTCGCCAGCTTCTACACCGTGTTCGCCCGCGAAGAGGGGACCACCCGGCACAAGGGGATCACCTGCTTCCTTGTCGCCCGCGACACGCCGGGGCTGTCGGTCGGCAAGAAAGAAAACAAGATGGGCCAGCGCTGCTCGAACACGACCGACGTGATCTTCGAAGAGGTGAAGGTCGGCGCCGACGCGGTGGTGGGCGGCGTCGGCGAGGGATTCAAGGTCGCGATGCGCACGTTCGATCGGACGCGCCCCTGGATCGGCGCGGCCGCGGCCGGCATCATCCGCCGCGCGCTGGACGAATCCCGCAAGTACGCGCTGGAAAGGAAGACCTTCGGGGTTCCGATCGCGCAGCACCAGGCGGTGCAGTTCATGCTGGCCGAGATGGCGATCGCCCACGAGGCCACCCGTCTTCTGTGTCACAAGGCCGCCGCCAACATCGACGCCGGCCGCCCCGACAACATCGTCTCCAGCTACGCCAAGGCCTACGGCGCCGACGCGGCCATGCGGGCCAGCACGGACGCCGTTCAGATCTTCGGCGGCTACGGCTACACCAAGGAATACCCGGTCGAAAAGCTGATGCGCGACGCCAAGCTGCTGCAGATCTACGAGGGGACCAGCCAGATCCAGCGCATGGTCATCGCTCGCCAGGTGTTGGCCTCACCGAGCTGACGGCCGCTTGCGCTCGGACGTGCGCGTCCCGTGACGCCTGCCCGGGCGGCTCGCCGGGGCGGCCAGGGGCGCGCTGTCGGTGCGCGCCTCCTCGATGTGGACGCCGCCGCGCGAAAGGGGCATCACGCCGAAGCGCCCGGTCTCGGTCATCGAGGGGCCGCTTCGCATCCGATCGGGCGAGTAACGGTCCTGGGACACCGGGCGGGAGGCGCTGGTCGCGCATCCCGCTATCAAGAAGACGGAGGCCAGCTGCAAGCGACGGCGCATCTCCCCTTCATAGGGTCGCTGCGCCGCCGAAACCTTGATCAAATGTGGCGGGACTAGAGCTTGCCGATGCTCCCGCCCCAAATCGCGGCGGCGCCAAGCTCGTCCTCGATGCGCAGCAGGCGGTTGTACTTCGCGACGCGCTCGGAGCGCGCCAGCGAACCGGTCTTGATCTGCCCCGAGCGGACGGCCACCGCCAGGTCGGCGATGAAGGTGTCCTCTGTCTCGCCCGAGCGGTGCGAGATGATGGTCGTCCAGCCGTTGCGATGCGCCATCTCGACCGACTCCAACGTCTCGGTCAGCGACCCGATCTGGTTCACCTTCACGAGGACGCTGTTGCTGGCGCCCTTGGCGATGCCCTGCTTGATGCGCTCGGTGTTGGTGACGAACAGATCGTCGCCGACCAGCTGCACGCGCGAGCCGAGGGCCTGCGTCAGCGCCACCCAGCCGTCCCAGTCGTCCTCGGCCATGCCGTCTTCGATCGACACGATCGGGAATTGCTCGCACAGCTTCCGGTAGAACTCGACCATCCCCTTGCCGTCGAGCTCTTTGTTCTCGCCTTCCAGCTTGTAGGTCTTGCTGGTCTTGTCCCACAGCTCGCTGGACGCGACGTCCAGCGCCAGGGCGACCTCTTTGCCGGGCTTGTAGCCGGCCTTTTCAATCGCTTCGACGATGATGCTGCAGGCGGCCTCGGCGCCCGGCAGGTCGGGCGCGAAGCCCCCCTCGTCACCGACGCCCGTCGAGGCCTTCTTGTCGTGCAAGATCTTCTTCAACGTGTGAAACACCTCGGCGCCGGCCCGCAGCGCCTCGGAAAACCGCGGCAGCCCCTTGGGGACGATCATGAACTCCTGGAAGTCCAGCGAGTTGTCGGCGTGCGCGCCGCCGTTGATGATGTTCATGAGGGGCACCGGCAGCACGCGCGCCGCCGGGCCGCCCAGGTACTTGTAAAGCGGCAGGTCCAGCTCGGCCGCCGCCGCGCGGGCGGCCGCCATCGACACGCCCAGGATCGCGTTGGCGCCGGCCTTGCCCTTGTTCGGGGTGCCGTCGACCGCCAGCATGGCGCCGTCGAGGCCGGCCTGGTCGAACACGTCGCGCCCGATGACCGCCGGGCCCAGCAGCTTGACCACGTTGTCGCAGGCCTTCTTCACACCCTTGCCGAGGTAGCGCTTCTTGTCGCCGTCGCGCAGCTCCAGGGCCTCGTGCTCGCCGGTGGAGGCGCCCGAGGGGACCGCCGCGGTGCCGCTGGCGCCCGACTCGAGGACGACGTCGACCTCGATGGTGGGATTGCCGCGCGAGTCCAGGATCTCGCGTGCGAAGACGCCTTCGATGATGGCCGTGGTCGTGATGCTCATGGCGCGACTTCTAGCGCGGAAGCCGTCGCCGACGCCATACAAAACCACGCCGCCGCCGAGTGGCGATGGTGCCGCGGCGGTGGGATACTCGCCGGCTGTCGATGAAGGCGAACCCCCGGGCCGAGCGCCGGCCGCTGCTGACCCCGCGTCAGATCTACACCTACTTGGACCGCTACGTGGTCGGCCAAGAGCGCGCCAAGCGGACGGTGGCCATCGCCGCCTACAACCATCTGAAACGGTGCGGGCAACCGGCGTCGGCCGGCAAGCGCCTCTTGAAGAAGTCGAACCTACTGCTGATCGGGCCGACCGGGTCGGGCAAGACCCACATCGCCCGAACGCTGGCGCACTGTCTGGACGTCCCGTTCACCGTCGCCGACGCGACCGAGTACACCGAGGCCGGGTACTACGGGAAGGACGTCGAGGTCATGATCGGCGAGCTGCTGCACCACGCGGACCAGAACGTCGAGGTCGCCCAGCGCGGGATCGTGTTCATCGACGAGATCGACAAGATCGCGCGCCGCACCCAGGGGGCCCGAACCGGCGCGGGCGCGCGCGACATCGGCGGCGAGGGCGTGCAGCAATCCCTGCTGAAGCTGCTGGAGGGGCGCGAGATCTTCGCGCCGCTGAACGTGACCCAGCACTGGAACAAGCACGATTTCGTGGTGCTGGACACGCAGGACATCCTGTTCATCGCCGCCGGGACGTTTTCGGACCTGCGCGCCGCCGACGGCGACAAGCCGGTCGGCTTCGGGGCGCCCCCCGGCCAGGCTGGGGCAGGGCGCAGGCGGCAGGTGACCGAGAAGGAGCTCATCGACTACGGCTTGCTGGCCGAGTTTCTGGGCCGGCTACCGGTGCGCGTCGAGCTGGAACCGCTGTCCGAAGCGGATCTGTTCCTGGTGATGAACGGGCCACCCGACGCGGTCGTGCGCGAGTATCAGGCCCTGCTGCAGTTGGACGGCGTCGACCTGCAGTTCACGGAAGGTGCCCTGAGGCTGGTCGCGCAGCACTGCATCCGGCGGCGAACGGGGGCGCGCAGCCTCCGGACGATCGTCGAGGGTCTCTGCCACGACGTGATGTTCGACGCGCCCGAGCGCAAAGGTGAGACTGTGGTTCTGGACGTGGACTACGTGGCCGAGCGGCTGGAAAGCGACCTGGCGGTATGAAGATCTCAGAGGTGTTCGCCGATCCCCGGCGGAAGGTTTTCTCGTTCGAGCTTTTTCCGCCCAAGACCGACGCCGGGCAGGGGGCGCTCGAGCGAACGATCCGGGACCTGGCCGAGCTGCAGCCGGCGTACGTCTCCGTGACGTACGGCGCGGGCGGGTCGACGCGCGCCAAGACGCTGGGGCTGGTCGAATGGATCCAGCGCGAGGCGCGCCTCTGCGCGATGGCGCACCTGACCTGCGTCGGCGCCACCGAGGCCGACCTGGCCGCGGTGCTGGACGACCTGGTCGAAGCTGGCATCGAAAATGTCATGGCTCTGCGCGGCGACCCGCCGGCCGGGCAGACCAAGTTCGAACGCACCGCGGGCGGTTTCGGCTACGCGGCCGATCTGATCGCCTTCATCCGCAAGCGCTACGGGCGGCGGATCTGTCTGGGCGGCGCCGGCTATCCAGAGGGGCACCTCGAGTGCCGCGACATCGCCGAGGACATCCGCCATCTCAAGGCCAAGGTCGACGCCGGGCTGGACTTCGTGGTCACACAGCTCTTTTTCGACAACCGCTTCTACTTCGATTTCGTGGCCCGCGCGCGGGCCGCCGGCATCGGCGTGCCGATCGTCCCGGGGCTGATGCCGATTCGCAGTGTCGCCGGCATCGAGCGCATGACCAAGCTGTCGGGCGCGACGCTGCCGCCGGCCCTGCAGGCCGAGCTGGAACGGTGCCGCAACGACGAGGCCGCCACCCTGTCGCTGGGGATCGCGCAGACGACCGCGCAGGCTGTCGAGCTGCTGCACGGCGGCGCGCCCGGGATTCACTTCTACACGCTGAATCAGTCGCCGGCGACGCGGATCATCTTGACGGCGCTCAAGACGGCGCGCCTGGCGTAAACAGGCGTCCGCTGCCGACGAGCAACCGCTCGGCCTCTGCGGCCGGCAGCGGCGTCGAGAACAAATATCCCTGTCCGCGGTGGCACTGCAGCGCCCGCAGCGCTTCGAGCTGCGCGTGGTTTTCGATCCCCTCGGCGATGACCTCCATGCCCAGGTTCTGGGCCAGGGAGACGATGGCCTTGACGATCGCGGGCTGCTGCGACCCGTGGCCCATCCGGCTGATGAACGATCGGTCGACCTTGAGGGCGTGCACCGGAAAGTTGTGCAGGTAGGCCAGCGACGAATACCCGGTGCCGAAGTCGTCCAGGTGCAGGCCGACCGACATGGCGTGTAGCCGCTGGACGGCGCCCGCTCCGGCGCTGAGGTTTTGCATCAGCGCGGTCTCGGTGATCTCCAGCGTCAGGCAGGTCGGATCGAGACCCGTCGCCCGCAGCACGCGCTCGACGCCGGGCGCGACGCTGCCTTGGGCCAGCTGCCGCCCCGAAACGTTGACGCTGATCCCCAGCTTGGCGAAAGCCGGGTAGTTGCGCTGCCAGTCGCGCACCTGGCGACAGGCTTCGCCCAGCATCCATTCGTCGATTTCGCGGACCAGATTGGTCTCCTCGGCGACGGGTATGAAGATGTCGGGCGAAAGCAGCCCGCGCGTCGGGTGGCGCCAGCGCGCCAGGGCCTCGAAACCGATGACCTCGCCGGTGTCCAGATCGACGATCGGCTGGTAGTGGGGAAAGATCTCGTGGCGTTCCAGCGCGCGGCGCAGATCGGTCTCCAGCTGTAACGCGGAGACGGCGACCTGGTGCATGTCGCCGCCGAAAACCTGGTAACGGGCGCGCCCCGCCGCCTTGGCCCGGTACATCGCGGTGTCCGCGTCCCGCAGCATGTCCTCGGGACAATCGTAGCCCGCGCTCGACAACGCGATTCCCACGCTGACGCTGGTGAACACTTCGTCGTCGCGCACCTTCATGGGGGCGGCGAGCTCTTGGTGGATGCGATCGGCGACGCAGGTGGCGTCCGCCTCGCTGGCGATGTCGTCCAGCAAGACGGTGAACTCGTCGCCGCCCATGCGGGCCAGCGTGTCGCCGGGGCGCACGCAGCGCTGGAGCCGGCGGGCGATTCCCACCAAGAGCTCGTCGCCCGCCTGATGTCCCAGGCTGTCGTTGATGGCCTTGAAACGATCGAGGTCCAGATAAAGGACCGCGAAGGGCGCGTGACCGATGGCCCGGCGCGAGCGGTTGAACAGGTGCTGCAAGCGATCGAGGAAAAGCGCGCGGTTGGGCAGATCGGTCAGCGGATCGTAAAACGCGCGGTGCTGCAGCTGCTCTTCGGCCGTCTTGCGATGGGTGATGTCGCGCGAGATCCCGAACGTGCCCACGATGTTGCCGACCCGGTCGCGCAGCGGCAGCTTGGTCGTCGAAACCCAGAGCACCTGGCCATCCGGCAACGTCTCTTTCTCTTCGACGTCCACCAGCGGCTGCCCGGTGCGGATGATCTCCTGTTCGTCGCGCCGCGCCTGCGCCGCGTGCTCTTCGGTGAAAAAGTCGAAGTCCGTCTGCCCGATGGCGTGCGCCGGGCTGGCCACGCCATATCGCTGGGCCGCGTACCGGTTGATGCGCGTGAACCGGCTCTCCAGGTCCTTGAAGTAGATCGAGTCCGGGACGTTCTCCATCAACGTCTCCAGCAAGAAGAGAACGTCGTGGAGCTGCGACAGCTCGGTGACGCGCTCCCCGGTCGGCAGGTCGTCACCGCTCTTCTGACCAGCAATGGTCGGGCCGACCTTCGCAGCTATTTTGGCAGCGGCTCGCAGTGACATGAGACCTCGCATTGACGCCCTCTTTGAGTATCTTCATGCTCAAGAAGAGTAAGCGACAATACTCGATATTACGTGTCTAACTGAGAAATGGGAAGCGGAATCCACCAAAATCAATGGGCTAGATGCCCCCACTTTCCGCGCGCGCGCGACCGCCCGGCCGTCCTCGAGGAAGGACGGTCAGTCGGTGATGGGCGGTCGAAGTGGCTCGGTAGCGCGTTAGTTCGGGCGCTGGTCGCGGCGGCGGGCGCCGGGCAGGGGCTCGTCGAGCAAGTCGAGGTGGTCGCTGCCGAACAGGTCGTTCGCCAGATCGTCTTCGAGCGCGCGACGCTGGTGCCAGGAGCCGACCACGTAGCCAGCCAGGGCACAGGCTCCGCCTGCAATCACGAAGAGCGCGCTGATGAAGCCGTTCGCCATGTCGTCTCCCTCACGATCTAAAATCGGAGGGTCCCTGGTTAACTTGAACGCCGCCGAGAAGCTGTCGAAGAGGGGCGCGAACCGTTCAGGATTGAACAGCGGATGCGACGGTGTCGCGCCGCTGACGGTGGCGAACGCCGCGTCGGGCGGCGGCGGCACGGGTGGCATGCTGGCTGCACAGTCAGCCCGGAATGAACAGGACGTTCATCCGGGGAGCTGCTGCCTGGGCACGCTGGACGGCGCGCCGGCGGCGCCCAATTCTGATCACGGCCGTTGCCCTGGCCGGAGCAGCGGGCGCCTTGGCGGCGCGGCTGCCGCTGCACGGCGAGCTGGCGGCGCTGCTGCCGCCCGAAGCCGCGTCCGTGCGCGATCTGCGCGCGCTCGAGGGGCGGGCCCAGCTGTTCGGGACGATCATCGTCGCCGTCGAGGCGGACGATCCCGCGCGCCGCGCGGCCGCCGCCGGCTTGGTTCGCCGGCGGCTGGAGGCTCTGCCTCGTGATCTGATCCTGCAGGTCGACGCCGACACCTCGGTCCGCGATCGCTATGCTTGGGATCATCGCTACCTGCTGGCGCCCGCCGCCGACCTGCTGGCGCTGCGCGACGAGCTGAGCGAGCGAAAGGCCCGCGCGAACCCGCTCTACGTCGCCCTCGACGACGACACCGCGGCGGTCGGCGACACGCGCCTCAACGGGCTGCAGCGGCGGGTGGATGGGCTGCGCGCGGCCGCTGAGCACCCGGGACCGCTGGCCTCGCGCGATGGGCGCCTGCAGATCGTGGTGGCGCGAACGCGCTACCCGGCCGACGATCTGGCTCACAACGCGCCGGCGCTGACCGCGGCACGCGCCGCCGCCGACGAGGCGCGCGCGACTGGCGTCCGCGCCGGCGTGGCGGGGGACGTCATCACGTCGGCCGAGGAGCACCGTGCGCTGTCGGGCGGCATGGTGGAGGCGACGTTGTTCACGACGGCGATCGTGACCGGCGGCCTCTTGCTGTTCTTCGGCGCCGCGGCACCGGTGCTGGCAGTGCTGGGCGCCCTGGCGCTGGGCGCGCTGGCCACGTTCGCGTTCGCGTTGGGCGCCGTCGGTCACCTGAACCTGGCCACCGCCTTTTTGGCCCCCATCGTGGTCGGCAACGGCATCAACTTCGGGATCATCCTGCTGGCGCGCCATTTGGAAGAGCGCCGGGCCGGCCACCCCGCGGCCGTCGCGCTGGTCCGCGCCGTCGCCGGCAGCTTCGGCGGCACGCTGGCCGCTGCCCTGACCGCCTCCGTGTCGTACGCGTCGCTGCTGGCCACACAGTTCCGCGGGTTTCGCCACTTCGGGGTGATCGGCGGCGTTGGGATCCTGCTGTGCTGGGGTGCCACCTTCGTGATCCTGCCGGCGGCCATCGCCGCGCTGGAAGCGCGCGGCTGGATGCCGGCCGGCCGGCGCCGGCGTTCGCCGCTGGGCGACGGCGCCTGGCTGCCGCGGCTGCTGGCCCGGCGAACTCTGGCGGTGGTGATGGTGGTGGCGGCGATCTTCGTGGGCGGCGGCGCTGGCGCCGGGCGCTACCTGGCCGGCCACCCCTTCGAGACCGACTTCAAGAACCTGCGCTCCAGCAGCGCCGCCATTCGTGAGATCCGCGCCTGGAGCACCACCATCGACGCTGCCTTTGGTCGCGGGATCTCGGGCGGCACCGTCGTCGCGCTTCCTTCCGCCGATCGGGCCAGGGTCGTGGCGGCGCGGATGCGCGCCAGCGACGCGGGAAAACCGGACAGCCAGCGTCTGTTCGCGCGCGTTTCCAGCTTCGACGAGCTGGTCCCGGGCGATCAGGCCGACAAGCTGGCCATCCTCGGCGACATCCGCCGCTTGCTGACGCCCGCGACGCTGGCCTCGATGTCCGAGGGCGATCGGGCCCTGGCGCTGGCGCTGAAGCCGCCGGCGGACCTGCGCGCGATCACCGACGCGGACGTCCCGGCGCAGCTGGCCTGGCCCTTCACGGAGCAGGACGGCACCCGCGGCCGGCTGATCATCGCCAAGACGGGGCCGGGCTTCGATTTGTGGCGCACCGAGGACCTGCACCGATTCGTGGCCTCGTTTCGGGCGCTGGAGCTGGGACCCGACGTCGTCGCGGGTGGCAACGCGTTCGTGCAAGACGACATCGTGCGCACCGTCGACCGCGACGGCCCGCGCTCGACGCTCATCGCGGCGCTGGGGGCGGTGCTGGTCGTGCTGGCGGTGCTGGGCGCCGGCCGGGCCGCGGCCGTCACGGTCGCCTGCGGGGCGGCCGGCGTCTGCCTGATGCTGGCGGCTGCCGGCGGATTGGGTATCCGCATCAACTTCCTCGACTTCGTCGCGCTGCCCGTCACGATCGGGATCGGGATCGACTACGCGGTCAACATCGCGGCGCGCCACCGGACCGAGGGACCGGGCTCGGCGGGGCACATTCTGGCCGTCACGGGCCCGGCGGTGGCGCTCTGCTCGTTCACCACGATCGTCGGCTACGCCTCGCTGCTGCTGTCCGACAACCAGGGGATCCGGTCGTTCGGTCTGTCTGCGCTGGTCGGCGAGCTGACCTGCGTCTTCGCGGCGCTGGTCCTGGCACCAGCGCTGCTGGACCTGCGCCGCGCTTCGCGATCGGTTGAAGGTCGGCCGGCGCCGGCGCCCCGCGTGGGAGCCATCACCCTTTCGTGACGACTTGCAGGGCGCGGCGAACGACGCGGTCGAACACCTCCGTCTGCGCGCCGCGCGGCGTCTCACCCTCGGCGGGGGCACGCCGGCGGTAGATCCCCTCGGCGTCCATGTCGTAGGCGAAGGCATTGTCGGCCAGGGCCGGCTCGATGACCTCTTGCCGGATCTGTTCGCGCAGCGGCTCCGCGTCCACGGGGAACAGGATCTCGACCCGCCGGTGCAGGTTGCGCGGCATCCAGTCCGCCGACGACAGAAAGAATTGCTCGTCGCCGGGCACGCCGAAAACGAACACCCGCTCGTGTTCCAGAAAGCGCCCCACGATCGACAGGACGCGGATGTTGTCCGAAACGCCCGGGATGCCGGGCCGCAGGCAGCAGATGCCGCGCACGC
The DNA here is from genome assembly GCA_963737345.1 of uncultured Pseudomonadota bacterium. GTDB lineage: Bacteria > Myxococcota_A > Polyangia > Fen-1088 > Fen-1088 > JADGRB01. Next base: position 196,133 of record CAVTSM010000012.1, read on the forward strand.
ACAGCGTGATGCGAACGCCCGCGCCCGAGGCCCGATAGAGCGCCCGGATGATCTCGACGTCGACCAGGGCATTCATCTTGGCGAAGATCGCGGCCGGCTTTCCGGCTCGCGCCCGATCCGCCTGGGCGTCGATCTTGGCCAGGATGGCGTCGCACATGTCGGTCGGCGCGACGGCCAGCTTGCGGTAGCGCGCCTTCTTCGAAAACCCCGACAGGCCATTGAAGAAGTCCGACAGGTCCTCGCCGAAATCCGGGTTCACCGTCAGCACACCCATGTCCGTGTAGAGGCGGGCTGTCCCTTCGTTGTAGTTGCCGGTCGCGAGGTGAACGTAGCGTCGTAGTCCCTCGCTCTCGCGGCGGACCACCAGCGCCGCCTTGGCGTGCGTCTTCAGCTCGGCGTGACCGTAAAAAACGTGCGCGCCGGCGCGCTCCAGCGCCTTGGCCCAGGCCATGTTGTTCTCTTCGTCGAAGCGGGCCTTGATTTCGATCGCCACCGCGACCTGCTTGTGGTTCTCGGCCGCCCGGATCAGGTGACGGACCACTTCGGCGTTGGCGCCCGCGCGGTAGAGCGTCATCTTGATCGCCAGCACGTCGGGGTCTTCGGACGCCTGCCGCAGGAAGGACAGCACGGGGCCGAACGAATCGTACGGGTGGTGCAGCAGGATGTCCGACTTGCGGACCAGCGCGAACATGTCGGCCTTCTCCGGCGCCTCGTTCGACAGGCGCGGCACGAAGGGCGGATCGCGCAGGTCGTGCCGGGGCAGCGCCGCCAGCGACATCAACGCCCGCAACCCCAGCGGGGCCGACAGCTCGTAGACGTCCTCTTCGTCGATGGCCAGCTTCTCCATCAGCAGGCGCCGCACGCGCTCGGGAATCCCGCGCGACACCTCCAGGCGGACGCAGGCGCCGAACCGCCGCCGCCGCACCTCGCGGTCCACGATGGACAGCAGGTCGGCCGCCTCCTCCTCGAGGATGTCGAAGTCCATGTCCCGCGTGACGCGGAACGGGTACGTCCCCAGGATCTCCATCCCCGGGAACAGCTCGTCCAGATTGGCCGCCAACAGCTGCTCGAGCGGCAGAAAATCGGTGCTCCCCTCGGCGCCCGCGGCGCCGCGGGTGGGGTCCAGCCGCTCGAGCGGCAGGAAGCGGGGCAGGATCTCCGGGACCTTGATGCGCGCGAATTTCCGTTCCTTGGTCTCCGGGTCGCGTGCCTCGACGGCCAGCGACAGCGACAGGTTCGACAGGAACGGGAACGGGTGCCCCGGATCGACGGCCAGCGGCGTCACGACGGGGAACACCGAGCGCCGGAAGTACTTGCGCGCTTGCCGCTTTGTGTCGGCATCCAGCGTGTCCCAATCTCGAATGTGGATGCCGCGGGCCGCCAGCCCCGGAAAGAGCTCGTCGGCCAGCAGGCGCGTCGCGGTGTCCAGCTGCGCGCGGACGATCTGCCCGATGCGCGTCAGCTGGTCGCGCGCGCTCAGTCCGTCCGGACTGGCCTCCACCAGCGCCGCCGCCTCGAGCTGCTCGTGCAGCCCCGAGACGCGAATCATGAAGAACTCGTCGAGGTTGGACGAATAGATCGCCAGGAACTTGAGGCGCTCCAGCAGCGGCCAGCGCGGGTCACGGGCTTGGTCCAGCACCCGCTCGTTGAAAGCCAACCAGGACGTCTCCCGGTTGATGTACAGCGCCGGGTTGGTCAGATCGGGGGCCGCCGACGGGGCGGACGGTGGGGCAGCCGCCTCTTGCCGGTCCTGCCGCGAGTCTTGTCGCGAAGGTTTTTCGTCGACCTGAGCCGGTTGCATGGTCCTCCGCACGCGTCAGCGTACTCCAAAGGATCGGGGTGAGTGTCGCGTTTGCGTGACATTCTCCTTGGCTGGGCCCGCGTCTTGCCGCGGTCGAGCTCGTCTCTTAGGTTCGCGAAATGACAAATTCCCTCCATCAGCTCGGCGCCGAGACCATCGACCACCAACAACGTGCGCTGTCCGCCTACGCCGGCAAGGTTCTGCTGGTCGTGAACACCGCCTCGGAATGCGGATTCACCCCGCAGTACACCGGGCTCGAGAAGCTCTGGCGCGACTACCAGGCGCGTGGGCTGGTGGTGCTGGGCTTCCCGTCGAACGACTTCGGCGCGCAAGAGCCGGGGTCGGAAGCCGAAATTCAGAATTTTTGCGAGGCCAAGTACCGCGTCTCGTTTCCGCTGTTCGCGAAGGTCGCCACCAAAGGACCTGGAAAATCGCCGGTTTACCAGTTCCTGACTGCCCAACATGGAGAGCCTCGATGGAATTTTCACAAGTACCTGGTCGGCAAGGATGGTCACGTCATTCGAGCCTTCGAGTCGAAAGTGACCCCCGACGATCCGGAGCTGCGCGCGGCCATCGAAGCAGCGCTGGGGGCGGCCGACTCGCGCGCCACTTCCTGACGCTCGGCTTGGCGGCCGCCAGCGCCATCTCGACGGTCGGTGGCGGTTGCAGCAGCGACACCGCCGGCAAACCGGTGACCGGCGGCGCCGGCGGGCAGGGGATGGGCGGACAGGACGGGGGCCTGACGGTCGGCCCGCTGGTGGTTTCGGCCAAGTCCCCGAAGCCGCGAACCACGACCTGGTCGGCGAACTATTGGATGTGGTCGCCCACCTACGGCAACAACATCGCCGGGACAGAGCCGCTGGTCGCGCCGTTGAAGATCAGCACCCTGCGGGCGGGCGGCTACAACAATGACGCCAACCTGCCCGACCCCTTCGACCACGCCCAGGTCGACGCGCTGGTGGCCTACGCGCGCGCCGTCGGCGCCGAGCCAATCCTGCAGGTCCCCGTGCTGGGCGACACCGCCGGCAAGCTGCCGACGCCCGACACGGCGGCAGAGATGGTGACCTATGCGAACGTCACCAAGGGTTACGGCATCAAGTACTTTTCGGTCGGGAACGAGCCCGACATCTACCCCGATCCGGGCAGCGGGACGGCGCCGGTGCGTCCCGGCTACAAGCCGGCGGACGTTTGTACGACGGCGACGGCGTTCGTGGCCGCGATGAAGGCCGTCGATCCCACAATCCAGATCGTCGGACCGGACCTGGCTTGGAAGTATCAGGCGGGCAACGGCGCGAACGACTGGCTGACGCCGATCTTGCAGAGCTGCGGCAGCCTCTTCGACATCGTCTCGATCCATCGTTACCCGTTCGCGGCCGCGATGGCGACGGCGCCGGCGGCCAAGGCCGACGCCGCCAGCTTCCGTCAGACCGTCAAGTCCGTGCGGGGCATCCTGCAGGCGACCGGCCAGTCAGCCAAGCCGCTGGCCCTGACGGAGATGAACGTTGCCTACGACGCGACCTCGTGCGTGCTCGGGGCCTCACCGGCCACCGTCGGGGGCGCCCTGTGGTTGGCCGATGCGCTCGGCTCAGCGATCGACCTCGGGCTGTGGACCTCGGCGGTGTGGGATATTTCAGACGACGAAGTGTGGGCGCTGGGCCTGATCGGCAGTGCGCCGGCCCACGTCCCCCGTCCGGCCTACTACGCGTACCAGCTCTACGCCGATCACTTTGGGCCGACGTCGATCGCTGTGGCGTCTGCGCCGGCAGGGGTCACGGCGTACGCCAGCCGCAACGCCGCGGCCGATGCCACCGAAATCATCTACACGAACTGGAACACGCATGACGTCGGGGTCCAGGTGACGGTCACCGACCTCGCCACGGCGCCCGCCGCCCCGACCTTCCGACTGCCGGCCGAGTCCCTGGGCGCCATCGAGATCCCCGACGACGGCGACGCCCGCGCCTGGACTTACGCCGAGGCCGAGCGGAACGCCGGTGTCGGTCCCCAACCCCTGGCGGCCACCACGGCGCCCGCCGGACCCATCGACGGTGGTGCGGGCGGCGGAAGCGGCGCCGGCAAGGTGGTGGGCACCAACTGCCCCACCGCCGAGGCCGGTTTGGTTTGCCCGCGAACGCCGGTCAGCAGCACCGTGATCACGTCGGGCGGCACGAACACGACGGCGGGCGTCACCTTCGGCACCGGGGCCAACGACCAGTGGGCGTCGTACACCTACGCGGCGCCCGGTCAGACGGCACCGGTGGGCACGGCCACCAGCGACGGGGACGGGCTGCACATCCAGGGCGGGTTCGTTCCGCCGATCACCGGCCCCAACAACTACATGGGTTTCGGCCTCTACTACTCCAGCTCCGAATGCCTGGACGCCTCGTCTTACACGGGCGTGCAGTTCGAGTTCGCCGGCTCGCTGGGCGGCTGCCGGTTGGCCTTCGCCGCCAATTTCAGCGGCGACGCGTTCGAGGGCGACGACCCCAGCCGCGGCGGCTGCCGGAGCAGCAATTCGGCCTGCTACGGCCCCAGCGCCGACGTCACCAGCGAGGCCAAGCCCGGCGACGCCGGCGTCGTCGTGAAGGTCCCCTTCAGCGCGCTGAGCGCGGGCGTCCCGATCGGCACGCTCGACCCCAGCACGATCGTGACCATCCAATGGCAGCTGACCGCGTCGACCTCGAGCGGCGACGCCGGCGGGTGCAGCGCCGACTTCACCGTCAAGAACGTCGCGTTCTATCAGTAGGGATGGTGTCGCGTCCGTCAGCGCACGCAACGGACCAGGGCCGCGCTCTGATTGTACTCGGTGAACCCGTCCTCGAAGTTGATGACCCAGGGGGCGTGCGCGCTGGCCGGCATGCCGGCGAACAGGGACGACGACCAGTAGGGCCTCGTCGCGGCGGTCGCCGCGAAGATCGCGGTGTCGATCGCGGGCGACACCTTGCTGATGGGCGGAACCTCGTCGACCAACGTCGACAGCTCTTTGATGCTGGGCGTTCGCCAGTCGTGGCCGTTCAGTTTGAGCGACGTGCAGGTGGTCTGGGCGCTTGCGAAGGCGGTGGTGGTCGTCGTCGCCGCCGTCGCCCAGATCAACTTGGTGTCGACGTCCTGAACCTCGCCGGTCGCCACCGGGACGTAGCGGGGGTTGGGCAGTGGCGCCGGCGCCGGTGATGACACGCAGCGGGCATACTCCAGCGCGCTCCGGGCGCCGGCGTTGCTGGTCAGGCCGTCGGAGAAGTTGACGATCCAGGAATCCTGCGGCTTGGTCGCGATCTGGGAGACGACCCACGGCGAGGCCGTCCAGTGGTACTTGCCACCCGGCAGCCCCGGAAAGGCCGTGGTGTCGATGGCGGGGCTGGCGCGCGTGAAATCGACCAGCGACAGCAGCTCGATTCGCGTTGGCAGGCGCCAGGGCCGTCCGGCCAGCTTCAACCCGGCGCAATAGGCAATCGCGTCGCACCAATTGAAGGCTTGCGCCGACCCAACCGCCTTTTGCCAGACCAGCCCGGTGACGTCGTCGGCGACGGTGCCGTCGCCGTTGTCGGTGTAATGCGCCGGGTTGGGCAAGCCGCTCGACGCGGGGTTCGGCATGGGCCAGCGCGCGTAGATCCGTTCGGCGGGAGGCGGACCACACGCGACACCGCCGTCGGCCCGCGCTCCGCCCGAACCGCCGGCCGCGCCGAGGTCACCGGCCGTGCCACCCGAGCCACTCGCGTCGCGCGCGCCGTTATTGCTGGAACAGCCGGCCGCCGCCGCCAGGGCGAACAGGGTCGCGACAGCCCGCCTGGCGTCCATCCCCTAGTTTAGCGACTGAAGCGGCCGCAACCGGTGCCGAATCGACGGGAAATCGACCGGCTGTGGCGCCCTGCGGCCAGATCGCGTGCGGGCCTGAACGTCTTCACACTTCTTCACGTGCGCCCATGAACGGGCTTAACGCCCGGTGCGCAGAGTCTTCCTCGCGACCCGTTCGGTGGGCTCGCAAGGAGAAGACACGATGATCGGATGCTTGATTTTCGGGGGCCTGGCGGCAATGAGCATTGCGCGGGCGATTCATCACCGCCGCATGTGCGCGGCCTGGGGCGGCGGCGGTTGCCACGGCGGCTGGCGCCACGGGTGGCACGGGCGCGGCTTCCCGGGCGGCTGGGGGCGCTTCGACGAGGAGCCCGTCGAGTTGGGCGGTGCGCCGTACCCGGATGGCGGTTGGGGCGGCGGTGGTTTGGGCAGCTTCGCCGGGTTCGGCAGCGGCCGGATGCGGAAGCGCTTCGTCGTCCGGGCGGTGCTGGAGCACGTGCGGGCAACCCCGGCCCAAGAGCGCGTCATCGGCGCCGCCTTCGAGGAGTTCCGCGACGAGATGAAGCGCGCGTCGGGTGGCGAAGGGCGGCGCTCGCGCCAGGAGATCGTGGACGCTCTGCGGCGCCCCACGTTCGACGGCGTGGTGCTGGGCGAACAGTTTGCTCGCCACGACACGCTGCTCGAGACAGCCCGGAAGTCGTTCGTGGGGCTGGTGGCGAAAATCCACGACGCGCTGGAGCCCGAGCAGCGCGACCGGCTGGCCGAGTTGATCGAGCGCGGCCCCCGGTTCTTCGGCGGCTTTCGCGGCTGGTAAGCTGACCCCGTGGGGCTGCGAGTCCTCTGCATCGACGACGACGTCCGGCTGTACGAGCTGCTGGCCGCCTACCTTGGCCCGAACGGCGTGTCGCTCACGCACGCGCCGGACGGCGCCAAGGGGCTGGCGGCGCTCGGCGCAGACGTGTTCGACGCCGTCCTGCTGGATGTCATGATGCCCGGCATGGACGGCCTGGCGGTTTGCCGCCGCATCCGCGAGACCAGTGGGGTTCCCATCCTGATGTTGACGGCGCGCGGGGACGAGGCTGACCGGGTGGTCGGGTTGGAGCTGGGGGCCGACGACTACATCCCCAAGCCGTTCTCGCCCCGCGAGCTGCTGGCAAGGTTGCGCGCTGTGCTGCGGCGCGCGCAGCCGACCGCCGCGGCCACGCAGATCGTGCTCGGGCGCCTGTCGATCGACGTCGGCGCCCGGCAGGTGCGGGTGGGCGCGGCCGTGGCGGATCTGACGGGGCTGGAATTCGACATCCTGCTGGCGCTGGCGCGGCGGCCCGGTCGGGTCGTCCCGCGCGAGACGCTGCTGGGCGAAGCCGGGCGGCAGGACGTGACGGTCAGCGATCGCACCGTCGACGTCCACGTGTCGCACCTGCGCCGCAAGCTCGGGGACGACTCGAAGACGCCCCGCCTCATCAAGACGGTTCGCGGCGTCGGCTACGTGCTCTCGCCGGAAGCGGCGGCGGAGGGGGCGTGAGGCACGGTTGGCCGCCGTGGCGCCACCGCCACCACCATCACCATCCTTGGCACGGGCCCTGGGGGCTGTGGGCCCACATGGATCCGCAGGTCCGCGAGAAGATCCTGGCTGAGGCGCGCAGCGCCTACGCGGAGGGACTGGGCGGGCGGCACCCGTGGGACCGCGTGTTCAAGGAGTTCGTCGGTCGCCGGCCGGGGTGGCACCAGCGCATTCGCTGGGAGCTGCGGCTGCACTATGGCGCGCACCTGCACCGCCGCCTGTTTCTCTGGTTCGGCGCGGCGATCTTCCTGTCGGTGATCACCACCTTGTGCGCGGCGCACTTCGGGCATCTCGACCACCGCGTCCACCCGGTGCGCGCTCTCTTCTTGTTCGGCGCGCCGGCCGCCGTGCTGTGGGTGGCGGCTGGCAAGGTCGCGCGTCGCATCGCGCGGCCGCTTTATCACATGACCCGCGCGGCGCAGGACCTGGGCAGCGGGAACCTGACCGCGCGCGTGGCGACCGACGACCTCGGGTTCGACGAGCTGGGCGTGCTGTCGCATGCGTTCAATGAGATGGCGGCGCGGCTGGAACGACAGCGGGCCGACGAGCGCGAGCTGCTGGCCGCGGTTTCGCACGAGCTGCGCACGCCGCTGGCGCGCATTCGCCTGCTGGTCGAGATCGGGCGGCAGGGGACGGAGGGCGGGCCGCGGACGCTGGACGAGATCGAGCGCGAGGCCATCGAGATCGACGCGCTGGTGGGTGAGCTGCTGGCCAGCGCCAAGTTGGAGTTTCAGGCCGTCACGCCCAAGCCGCTGGACGCGGTGGAGGTCGCTCGGCGCGCGCTCGAGCGCGCGGGCGAGCCTGTCGACAAGTTGCAGGCGCCGGCCGGGGCGGTGCCCCTGGGCGCGGATCCCACGCTGCTCGCGCGCGCTCTGGCCAACCTGGTCGACAACGCGCGCAAGCACGGCGGCGGTCTGCAGCGGCTGGCGGTCTCCGTCGCGCAAGCTGGGGAAGGGCAGGGCTGGGTGGCCTTCACCGTCACCGACGGCGGCCCGGGGTTCGCGCCCGGCGACGAGGCGCGCGTCTTCGATCGGTTTTACCGCGGCGCTGGGAGCGGGCACGCGCACGGCTCACTGGGCCTGGGGCTCTCGCTGGTCAAACGGATCGCCGACGCGCACGGGGGCCGTGTCTCGGCCGCGAACCAGCCCGCCGGTGGCGCGCGGCTGGTGCTCGAACTGCCGCGCATCACCTGACATGTCGGACATTTTTGCGCGGTCGGGCTTGCAACTGGCGGTGGTGCCACCAAAGGTCATACGCGATGTACCTTTCGCCCGGCGCTCGCGCCGTGTCTCTGTTGTTCTTTTCGATCGCGCTCGCTGCGGGCTGCGGTTTCAAGCCCGCCGCCAAGAGCAACGCAGGTTCCGGAGGCGAGCCCGGCGCCGTCAGTGGCGCGGCAGGGCAGGGCTCTGGCGGATCCATCAGCATCGTCGGGCGTGACGGCGGCGCCGCCGACGTGCCGCGCGCGACTGCCTGTAACCCGTGCGGTGACTTTCCGGCCGCGCCGATCCTGGACGCGCCGGCAGGCGGAACGCCCCCGCCGGCGTCCGTCGTCGATGCTTTCGGCGCCGCCGGCAGCGGAGCCGCCTCCGGCGGACCCTGCTTGCTGGACCCCGAGCCGGGCTCGTTGTTCCCGCGCAACTGGCTGCGGCCGCGGTTTCACCTGCAGGCCGGCGGCCACCAGGACGTTTTCGAAATCCGGCTTCATGCCGACAAAGAGGCGAACGATCTGGTCGTCTACACGGCGTCGCCGATCTGGACGATGCCAGCCGCCATCTGGAACGGCCTGTCGGCGAACGTGGTCGGCCAGCCGATCACGGTCTCCGTGCGGGGGCTGGATTCATCGATCGGCAAGGTCGCGCGCGGCGCCAGCCAGACGATCACCATCGCCCCCGTCGAGGCCAAGGGGACGATCGTTTACTGGACGACGTCGGGCGGCTCGGCGCTGAAGGGTTTTTCGGTCGGGCAAGAGAACGTCGTCACCGTCATCACGCCGCCGCAAACGCCCGGCAAGTGCGTCGGCTGCCACAGCTCGAGCCCGGGCGGCGAGTTCATCGGCTTTTCGAACAGCAGCGACCCGAGCAACGGCGACCTGGCGCACATCGAGATCCGGTCCGGCACCAAGCCGGCCCAAATGCCGTCATTCCTGACGCCATCCGCGCAGGCGCTGTTGCAACGGATCTCGCAGGAGCTGCCGGTGTTTTCGCCGGCGCACTGGAGCGCCACAGATCGCGTGGCTGTCTTCATGCACGCGGACAGCACCGACGAGTCGGCCCAGAACACGCACCTTCTGTGGATCGATCTGCAGGCGGCCTCGGAGGCGGAGGGCGTCGGCTGGGGCGAGTTCGCGCGCAACGGCGATCCCAACGCCGCCGCCGCGTATCCCTTCGTGAGCCACGACGGCCAGCACATCGTCTATGCGTCGGCGCCGGGCGCGAACCCCAGCGGCTTCCTGAACAACGGCGATCTGTACACGGTCGACTACGGCAATCGGGCCGGCGGCACCGCCCGCCCGCTGGCTGGCGCCGCCACCAAGCAGTGGAGCGAATTTTATCCGGCGCTGTCGCCCGACGACGCGATCGTCGCGTACACCCGCGTGCCCGACGGCGAGCACAGCAACAACAACCCCCACGCGGAGATCATGCTGGTCGACGCCAAGGGCGGCACACCGGTGCGGCCGACCGCCAATGATCCAGGTATGTGTCAGGGGCACACCAGCCCAGGTGTCACGAACAGCTGGCCCAAGTGGTCACCTGTCGCCTCCAGTGTCAGCGGACGGACGTACTATTGGATCATCTTCTCCTCGACGCGCACCGGGAACCCTCAGCTTTACATCGCGGGCGTCATCAAAGACGAGGTGGGGCAGGTGACGACCACCCCCGCCCTGTACCTCTGGAACCAGCCGGCCGACGAGAACAACCACACGCCGGCCTGGGACACCTTCCTCATCCCGCTCGGCTGAGACGCCGCGGGCTGGTTGCTGTAATATGGTCGGTCCACCCTGGCGCTGGCCCCAGGGCCATGCCCCCAGGACCATGCCCCCAGGACCATGATCGACCCGTTCGTCATCCTCACAGGTCTGTTCGTCGGCTTCGTGGTCGGCCTCACCGGCATGGGAGGCGGCGCGCTGATGACGCCGATCCTGGTCCTGTTCTTCCACGTCGAGCCGCTGGCGGCCGTGTCCAGCGACATCGTGGCGGCGATGATCATGAAGCCGGTCGGCGGCGCCGTGCACTGGCGCCACGGCACCGTGAACCGGCGATTGGTCGCCTGGCTGATGATCGGGTCGATCCCGTCCGCGTTCCTGGGCGTGCTGCTCCTCAAGCGAATGGAGGCCGGCCCGGCGTTGCAGTCGCACGTCAAGACGGCGCTGGGCATCGCGCTCTTGGCCGTCATCGCGGGCCTGATCGTTCGACCGATCCTGAACCGCCGCCACACGGAGGTGACGCCGGTCGTGGTGCGGCCCCTGGCGACGCTGGTCATCGGGATTCTGGGCGGGTTGGTCGTGGGGCTGACCTCGGTCGGGTCGGGCTCGCTGATCATCATCATGTTGCTGCTGCTCTACCCGGCGCTGCCCATGTCGCAGATGGTGGGCACCGACCTGGTCCAGGCGGTGCCGCTGGTCGCCAGCGCGGCCGTCGCGCACATCCTGTTCGGCGACTTCAAGCTGGGCCTGACGGCCTCGATCGTGATCGGCAGCCTGCCGGGCGTCTTCATCGGCGCGCGGTTTTCGGCCCGGGCTCCCGACTACGTCATCCGCCCGTCGCTCTGCGTGGTCCTGCTGATGTCCGGTCTGAAGTTGATCGGTGCGTCCAACTTGCTGGTCGCCATCCTCATGCCCATCGCGATCGCGCTGGGGGTCGTGCACGTCGTGCGTTCTTCGGGGCGCGCGCGGCGCGAGCTCACCAGGCGAGCCGTTGGGGCGCAGACCGACGGGGCCATCCTCCCGTTGTTCCCGGGCCTGGCGTCGGTCCCCGACCCGCTCCCCATCGAGCAGAGCGGGACCAACTAGGCGAGCAGCGCCAAGAGGTCGTCCTTGGTGAGCCCGGCGGCGGCGGCGCCGTCGGCCAGGGCCGCGTCCATCAGGGCGCGCTTGCTGTCTTGCAGCACCAGGATCTTCTCCTCGACGGTATCGGCGGAGACCAGCCGGTAGACGAAGACGGGACGCGTCTGGCCGATGCGGTGGGTGCGGTCGGCGGCCTGCGCCTCGACGGCGGGGTTCCACCAGGGGTCGCACAGAAACACGTGATCGGCGGCGGTCAGGTTCAGGCCGCTGCCCCCGGCCTTCAGCGACACCAGCATCACCGGGGGGCCGCCGTCGGCCTGAAAGCGCTCGACGACCCCGCCGCGGTCGCGCGTGTTGCCGTCGAGTCGCGTGAACGGCAGCTCGGCCCGCGCCAGGGCCGGCTCGATGAGGTCGAGCAGGCTGGTCCACTGCGAGAAGACCAGCGCCTTGTGGTTCTCCGCAACCGCGGTCTCCAGCGCCGCGACCAGCGTTTCGACCTTCGAAGAGGTGGCCGCCTTTTGTCCGGGGACCAGCGCGGGGTGACAGGCCGCCTGTCGAAGCCGCAGCAGCGCCTCCAGCGCCTGCATCACGCCCTTGCCGTCGGCCAGCAACGCCAGCACGTCGCTGCGGGTCGCCGCCCGGACCGCGTCGTAGATGGCCCGCTCGTTGTCGCCGAGCTCGACGCGCAGCACGGCGTCCGTGCGCGGCGGCAGCTCGGGCGCCACGTCCTGTTTGAGGCGCCGCAAGATGAACGGCTTCAATCGCCGGCGCAGATCCGCCGCCACGCCGCTGCGCCCCTCCGAGATCGGCCGCGCGAATCGGTCGGCGAACTCGCCACGCCCACCCAGCAGGCCCCGGTTGGTGAAGTGCACCAGGCTCCAGAGCTCTTCCAGGCGGTTCTCGACCGGCGTCCCGGTCAGCGCCAGCCGGAACGCCGCGCGCACCCCGTAGGCGGCGCGCGCCGTCTGGCTGTCCGGGTTCTTGATGGCCTGCGCTTCATCCAGGACCACCGTGCGCCAGCCCGTCCCCGCAGCGCCCGCCAGCTTGGCGGCGTCGATCCGCAGCAGCGCGTAGCTGGTCACCGTCACGTCGGCCGACGCGTCCAGCTTTCGCCCGGCGCCGTGATAGAGGCAAACCTTGAGGCCGGGGCGGAACCGCGCCAGCTCGGCGCCCCAGTTGTGAATGACGCTGGTGGGACAGACCACCAGCGTCGGCCCCGACGTGTCGAAGATGCACATCGCCTGCAGCGTCTTGCCAAGGCCCATGTCGTCGGCCAGCACGCCGCCCAGGCCGGCGGACTTCAGGAACGCCAGCCAGCGCACCCCGTCGCGCTGGTAGCCGCGCAGGTCGGCGCGTAGATCGTCCGGCAGCGCCACCTCGGGCAGCTGCTCGAAGCCCGCCACCAGCGGCGCCAGGCGGTCGAGGCCGGGCGGCGCCGGGTGTTCCAGCTCGGCGCACAGCTCGGCCAGCGCGGGCAGCGCGTGGCGCGCCAGCCGGCCGTCGTCTTCGCGCGCGGCCAGCAGATCGGCGATGCGCTGGCCATGCCGGCGCAGCCAGTCGTGGGGCAGCGCCGCCCAGCCCCCGTCCAGAAGCGGGACGATCCCCAGCCCCTCTTGCCAGGCACGCACGACGGCCGCGGCATCCACGCGGCCGGCGCCGGGCCCTGTTTGATCGCCGCGCTGCACCTCGAAGCTGAGGTCGAACCGCACCGCCTCGGTTCCGGCGGCCGGATCGCCCGCGGTGGTGAGCTGCAGGCGGGGCACCAGCGTCGCCGATGGCTTGACGATCCCCGCCGCCGCGCCCGACAGATCGCCGCGCCAGCGTTTCAGCTTCTCGACGAAGCGCGGCGCGTCGGTCGCGCCGAAGGTCGTGCGGCGCCCAGGCAGGAGATCCAGATCCTGGCGCAGCTTTTCAATCGCGCGCTGCTCGGCTGCGGTGTCGCGCACGGGGACCGGGCCGCGCAGGTACACGAGCTTGCCGTTGTCGACCCGCGCGGCTGGCGGCGCGCCGTAGACCAGCGTCGGCAACACCGTCAGCTGCGCGCCGTCCAACTGGTCCATCTGCAGGACGACCCGCGGCTTCAGATCGCGCGCCACCGGCGGCAGCCGCCCGCTGCGCACGTCCAGATTCGTCCGGCGCGCCAGGTCGGGCAGCACCACCGTCAAGAGCTCACCCAGCTCGGCGGCCCGAAAGGCTCGGCGCACGGGCAGGTTCTGCAGCCACACGCCCGTCAGCTCGGTCTCGGTCAGGCGGTTCAGTGTCGCGCGCCCGTCGTCCTCGCACAGCGCGACGCCGGGCGCGACGACCGCCCGCAGCCGCGGGTCCGGCGCGATCGTCAGCCGCACCTCCGCCTCGCGGCCGCCGCCGGCGTCGACCAGCGTCGCCTGCGGGCGCAGCTCTTCATCCGAAACCGCCACCGCGACGCCATCCAGGAACACCCGGTCCGCCGTGCCCGCCAGGACTTCAAGAACGGCGTCCAGCTTGGTCGGCGTCACCGCGACGCGGGGATTCGTGCCGCGCTCGAGCAGCCGGTCCGCGCGCAGGTCCGCCTCTTCCAGTTGCAGCCGCGCCGCCTTGGCGGGGTCAGCCACCAGGGCCGCCAGCGTTCCGGCGAGCGGCGCCTCGTTCCCGCCCGCGTCCCGCAGGAAGCGCGAGAGCCGCAGCCCCTCCTCCAGACGATCGAAACGGTAGATGACGCGCGCGCCCAGGGCCGCCGCGGGCGCGACGGTCACGGCCGGCGGCGCATCCCCGGCGACCGGCGGCCCGGAGTCCGCCGGCCTCTCGGCCGCCGACAAGGAGATCGCCGCCGCGGCCACGTGCTCGCACGGGCTCATGCGCGAGGGGCAGTCGCACTCCCATTCGCTGCCGGTGGGGTACAGCACCGCCGTCGCCGGGACGATCTTGCCGGGCGCGCGCACGCGCAGCACGATTCTCGTCGGGCTTCGACGACTCGACGGCCACCCCGCCGGCGCGGGCCATGGTGACCCCCTGCGACCAGAGGGCGGGCTTGCAGCGCTTGCGGATGAGGGCGATCAGGGCATCCAGCGAGGGATCGACAGGGGCGGGCATGCAGCCCCCCCGTTTTACCGCACCCGGACTTAGATTCTCAGCCGTGCTGGTCGAGGCCCAGAACTGCTGGCGAATCGCGCCTGCCTCGCGCGCCGCCTTTCTGGTCGACGCGGACGCCTATTTTTCCGCTTTCCGGCAAACCGTGGTCGGGGCCCGGCACAGCGTCATGATCCTGGGCTGGGACATCGACAGCCGAACGCGCCTGTCGCGGCCGGGAGAAGACCCGGTCTGGACGCTGTTGCCGTTCCTGAACCACGTGCTCGACCGGCAGCCCGACCTGCGGGTGTACGCGCTGGCCTGGGACTTCTCGGTCATCTACACGCTGGAGCGCGAGCCGCTGCCCACGCTCCGCTTCGCCCATGCGGCGCACCCGCGCCTGTCGTTCCGGCTGGACGGTGCCCACCCGCTGGGCGCGTCCCATCACCAAAAGATCGTGGTGGTCGACGACCAGGTCGCCTTCACGGGCGGGCTGGACCTGACCATCCGCCGCTGGGATGTCTCGGCCCACCGGGCCCACGAGCCCGACCGCGTCGACCCGGCCGGGCAGCCGTACCCGCCCGTTCACGACGTCCAGATGGTCGTCGATGGGCCAGCAGCGGCGGCGCTGGGCGCGATCGCCCGCGCGCGGTGGGAGGCGGCGACCGGCGAAGTCATCGCGCCAGCGCCGCGTGGCGGAGCCCCGGTGGACCTGTGGCCAGCCGGCGTCACGCCCGACATCGTCGAGGCGCCGATCGGCATCGCCCGCACCTTGCCCGAGCGGGACGCCGTCCCGCCGGTCACCGAGGTGGTGGACCTGACGCGCGACATGATCGCGGCCGCCAAGCGCTGGATCTACATCGAGAACCAGTACCTGACGTCGGCGGCCGTCGGTTCGGCCCTGGCCCATTGCCTGGGGCAGGACCACGGCCCCGAGGTGGTGATCGTGCTGCCGCGCGAGGAGCACGGGTGGCTGGAACAGAGCTCGATGGGGATCCTGCGCGCGCGCCTGCTGCGGCGGTTGGCCGAGAGCGACCGCCATCGGCGGCTCCGGTTGTATTACCCGACCGTCCCAGAGCTGGACGGCGGTTGCATGAACGTTCACTCGAAGGTGATGATCGTCGACGGGGTCGTGGCGCGCGTCGGTTCGGCGAACCTCAGCAACCGATCGATGGGGCTCGACTCGGAGTGCGACTTGGCGGTGGACGCCGCGCTGGACCCGCGCCTGGCCCCGGTGATCGAACAGTTCCGCGACCGGCTGCTGTCCGAGCACCTGGGCGTCGATCCCGAGGTCTTCGCCAGGGCGCTGGCCAGCCGCGGCTCGCTGATCGCCGCCATCGAGGCGCTGCGCGGGGCGCCGCGCACGCTGGAGACGCTCCCCGTTCCCGCCGATCCGGACGCGCCCGCGGCCGGTGCCGCCGCCACCCCGTCGCTGCACCTGGCGTTCCTGGACGGCCTGGTCTGCGATCCAGAGCGCCCGGCCGCGGACCTGCTGGTCGACACCTTCGTCCCCACCGGGCTGCGCACGCCGGTGCACCGGTCGCTGCGCGGGTGGGTGGCTCTGGTGATCGGGCTGCTGGTGGTGGCGGCCCTGTGGCGGTTCACGCCCCTTCGCGGCTTGCTGCACATCGAGCGCATCACCGCGCTCTTGCGCGGCCTGACCGCGCGGCCGGCCACGCCCGCCTGGGTGTTGGGTGGCTATCTGGTGGGCGGCCTGATCTTCTTCCCCATCACCGTGCTGCTGGGCGCGACGGCCCTGGTGTTCAGGCCGCTGCCGGCCATCGCCTATTGCCTGAGCGGCACGCTGGCGTCCGCCGCGGTCACCTACTGGATCGGCCGGTTGATCGGGCACGTGCGCGCCGGCTGGTTCCGCGGACCACGGCTGACCCGCTTCGAACAGCAGCTGCGCCGCCGCGGAATGCTGGCCATCGTGGCCGCCCGGCTGCTGCCCGTCGGAAACTTTTCGCTCATCAACATGGCGGCGGGCGCGTTCGGGATTGGCTTTGGCGACTACATGCTGGGCAACGCGGTCGGCGTGCTGCCAGGGATCCTGGCGCTGACGCTGTTCGCCGACCGCCTGGGCTCGACGCTCCGCCATCCACGCGGGGCGAACCTGGTCATGCTGGCCGCGGTCGCCCTGGCCCTGGTCGCGGTGCTGTCGTGGATCCGGCGCCGCCTCGCCCGACACGTCTGATGAAGGGACTCTTCAAGGGAACTGCCAGTCGACTGCGCGTCGTCTCGTACAACATCCACCAGTGCGTGGGCACGGACCGGCGGCGGGATCCCGAGCGGGTGGCCGCCGTCCTGCGCGAGATCGACGCCGACGTGATCGGCTTGCAAGAGGTCGACGCGCGCCCGGGCGCCGCCACCGATTCGATGCAGATGCAGTACCTGGCCGGCGCGCTGGGGCTGCACGCCGTCGCGGGGCCCACCATCGTTCGCCACGACGGTCACTACGGCAACGCGCTGCTCAGCCGGCGCCCGGTGCTGGACGTCCGGCGCGTCGATCTGACCGTCTACCGGCGCGAGCCGCGCGCCGCCATCGACGCCGACCTGGATGTCGGCGGGGCGGTGGTGCGGGTGATCGTGACGCACCTGGGCCTCTTGCCCGGCGAGCGGCGTGTCCAGGTGCGACGCCTCCTGGACGTGCTGGGCGCGCACGACAGCAACGCGACCGTCCTGTGTGGCGACATCAACGAATGGTTCGCCGTCGGGCGGCCGCTGCGCTGGTTGAACGCCCGCCTGGGCCGCGCCGCCGCGGTGCGCACCTTTCCGACGTTCTGCCCGGTGTTCGCGCTGGATCGACTGTGGGTCAACCCGCGCGCCGCGGCGGCCGACGTTCGCGCCCACGTCACCCCGACCTCGCGCGTCGCGTCCGACCACCTGCCGCTGGTCGCCGACATCCGGCTTTCTGTCTGATCCCCCCGGCCGAGCCGTGCGGCAGTCCATGAACCGCGCCCCGCAGGCTGTCCATTAGGCGGGGGGAGCATAGCTTCGACGAGTGGCAATCCTCAGGCGTTTCTGGCGCGGCTGGGCCGTGAGCGCGCTGTTTGGTGACACCACCAAGGGTCAGCAGACGCTATTTTCGGTCATCATCGCCGCGGCCGTGGCCTGGCCGCTGCTGGCGTTCGGCGTGCTGGCGCCGAAGATCGCCGTGCAGGCGATCGCCCTGGTGCCGTTGCCGCCTTCCGTCCCGGACTGGACGGTGCGGCTGGTGTGGGTCGGGCTGGCCTTCGCGATCCCGCTGGGCGTCGGGATCGCCGTCGGACAGAACGCGGCGGCCGACACCCCCCACCGGACCCGCGCCTGGCGCTGGCTGCGCGTGTGGCGCGGCTTCCCCATCACGCTGGGGCTGGCTCTGGCGTTCGGGATCATCTTCGTGACCGTGCCGATCGTGAAGATCGTGGCGCGCGTGAGGCGCCGCCACAGCGCCGAGATCCCGCTCATCATGACGGCGCCCGCCTATCACGACGTGGCGGCGAAGATCCGCGACGTGCTGGATCGGCACGGCTTTCATTTCCGGGCGGCGGCGCCGGACTGGTGGGTGTCGGCGCCCATTCGATTGTTGAGCCGGCTGGGCGGCAGCGACGTGAGCTCGCACGTTCCGAAGCGGCTCGAACACTTCGTCACCGCCGACCTGGCCATCTCCCTTTACCCGACGGGTCTGGTGCTGAGCGGCCGCCCCGATCGCCTGACCTGGGCCCACGGCCTCATCGCCGAGTCGGTCGTACGCACCGCCGGGCTGCAGACCACCGACCCGAAGGCGCAGGCGCTGGAGCAACGCCTGCGCGCGCTGTGGAAGCGAGTCGAGGCGGACCACGCCGCGCCGCGACCGGATCGGGCCGGGGGCCCGATGGGCGAAGATTTGGAGCAGATCACGCGCGAGCTGCGCACCTTGCAGGTGCAGTGGGACGACTGGCAGGCGCTGTACCGCGAGATCCTCCAGCTCGACCGGGCGCTGCTGGGCCAAAGGCAACTGCTGGACGCCGGGCCGGCGCCCAAGCGGCAGGCGCCCTCCGACGGAGAACGCGCGACGGCGAGCTGAGCCGCTTGTGCTCCGGCAGCTGGGGGCGTAGGCAGGTGAGGTGGACGACATGCGGCCGATCGCGGTCTCGCCGGGGCACACGGTGCTGCTGGCGGGGGAGCTGTTTCCGCTGATCGACAAGCCGGTCCGCCAGGACTTCGTCGTGCGCACGCGTGCCCGCCGCGAAGCCAATGGCCTGCCGCTGATGACCGCCGAGCTGGTGATCGCCGGCCAAGAGACCCGGCGTGCCCACCCGGCCGCCGAAACGTACCCGCTGCACTTTCGCAAGACCTACTTCCCCGGACGCTTGCACGGTGATCCGGCGGTCGAGTTCGCGCGGCAACAGCGGGCGTTCGAGCTGGGCGTGACGCCGCCGCCCATCGGCCATTCGCCGACGGTGTTCCGCAGCTGCCTGGTGCCGGGGCAGGCGTACGCGCGGCTCACTCCTTTCGGGGGGGAGCCACCCGAAAACAACATCGCCAAGGCGGAGAGTCTGTCGCTGGCCACCGCCGCCGGCCTGTGGCGGCTCGCCGAAGAGACGCTGGCGCGGCTGACCACGCTGGCAGAAGGGGGGCTCGCGCACGGCGACGCAGAGCTCCACAACATCATCGTCTGCCCGTCGCCGCTGGAGCCGGTGCTGATCGACTTCGAGGCCGCCGTCCTGCGTGACGACCTGAGCGAGGCCGACTGGGCGGCGCGCCGGAGGCTGGACGTCGCGCCGCTGCTGCGCGAGGCCGTGTATCTGCAGTGTGCGCTGGGGCGGCAGCCGGGGCCGTTGGGGGACCTGGCCTGGGACAGCCTGGGCGACCTCTTCCGGTCGCCCGAGCGCTTTCGGCGCGCGATCGCGGCGCAAGCGGAGGTGTGACCCCCAGATTGGCGGTCATGAAACGCACCGGAAACATCCGAGGTGCTAAAAGGGGTCCACCATGAGCGGAAATTCAGCACGACGAGCAGCGATCACGGCGGCCACGAACTACAAGCACGGCGAGCCGCCGCTCGACTACAAGGACAGCCCGGCGACGACCCTCTTCGGAACCAACGTGTTCAGCCTGGCGACGATGAAGGCGCAGCTGCCGAAGGAGGTGTTTCGTTCGGTGAAGCGCACCGTCGAGGCGGGCACGGCGCTCGATCCGCGCGTTGCCGACGTGGTCGCCGCCGCGATGAAGGCCTGGGCGCTGTCGAAGGGCGCCACCCACTACGCGCACGTCTTTTATCCCCTGACGGGGCTCAGCGCGGCCAAGCAGGACAGCTTTCTGTCGCCCGACGGCGAGGGCGGGGCGATCACGGAATTCGCTGGCAAGACGCTGGTGCAGGGCGAGCCCGATGCGTCCAGCTTCCCGAACGGCGGCATCCGCGGCACCAGCCAGGCGCGCGGTTACACGGCCTGGGACGTGACCAGCCCGGCCTACCTGCTGGAGACCGCCAACGGCACGACCCTGTGCATCCCCACCGCGTTCGTGTCCTGGACCGGCGAGGCGCTGGACAAGAAGACGCCGCTCTTGCGGTCGGGCCAGGCGCTGAACACCCACGTGTCGCGGATCCTGAAGCTGTTCGGCCACGAGAAGCCGGCGATGGTGGTGTCGTACGCGGGGGCCGAGCAGGAGTACTTCCTGATCGACAAGCACTTCTTCTACGCGCGGCCCGACCTGCTGAACGCCGGGCGGGCGCTTTTCGGAGCCAAGCCCCCCAAGGGGCAAGAGTTCGAGGACCACTACTTCGGCGTCATCCCCGACCGCGTGATCGCGTTCATGATGGAGTGCGACCGCGAGCTCTTCAAGCTGGGCGTGCCCGTGAAGACCCGGCACAACGAGGTCGCGCCGAGCCAGTTCGAGGTGGCGCCGGTGTTCGAGAGCGCCAACATCGCCGCCGACCACCAGCAGATGATCATGGTGACGCTCAAGCGCGTCGCCGAGAAGCATGGTCTGGCCTGCCTGCTGCACGAAAAGCCCTTCGCGGGCGTGAACGGCTCGGGCAAGCACGTCAACTTCTCGTTCGGCAACCAGACCCAGGGCAACCTGCTGGACCCCGGTGAGACCCCGCACGACAACGCGCAGTTCCTGGTGTTCTGTGGCGCGGTCATCCGGGCCGTCCACAAGTACGCGGGCGTGCTGCGCGCGGCGATCGCGACGGCCAGCAACGATCACCGGCTGGGCGCCAACGAGGCCCCGCCGGCCATCATCTCGATCTTCTTGGGCGAGCAGCTGTCGGACGTCTTCCAGCAGATCCGCAGCGGCGGCGCCAAGACGTCGAAGATGGGCGGCACGCTGGAGATCGGCGTCGACTCGCTGCCCAAGCTGCCGCGCGACGCGGGCGACCGCAACCGCACCAGCCCGTTCGCGTTCACCGGCAATCGGTTCGAGTTCCGGGCCGTCGGATCCAGCCAGTCCATCGCCGACGCGCTGATCGCGCTCAACACCGCGATCGCCGAGTCGTGCGACGTCATCGCGACCAAGCTGGAGGCCGCTCTAGCCAGCGGCAAGAAGCTGAACGCCGCCATTCAAGAGGTGCTGGCCGACGTCATCCAGCAGCATGGCGCGGTCGTCTTCGACGGTAACGGCTACTCGGCCGAGTGGCACATGGAGGCCGAGAAGCGCGGCCTGCCGAACTACAAGACCGCCGTGGACGCGCTGCCGGTGCTGGAGAACAAGGACGTCATCGCGCTGTTCGACAAGTACAAAGTGCTGTCGCCGCGCGAGATGCACAGCCGCTTCGAGACCGGGCTCGAGCACTACGTCAAGTCGGTGAACGTCGAGGCCAACCTGACCGCCAAGATGGGCAAAACCACCATCCTGCCGGCCGCGCTGCAGTACCAGCGCCAGCTGGCCGACAACGTGGTGGCCGTCAAGGCGGCCGGCTTCACCCCGGACACGGCCGTCCTGAAGCAGGTGACGGAGCTGATCGGCAAGCTGCAGGCGAGCCTGGGCGGGCTCGAGACGGCAACCAGCCACCACGGCGCGGACGGCCTCCTGGCCGAGGCCAAGCACTTCGGCACCGTCGTCCTGCCCGCCATGCTGAAGGTGCGCGAAGCGGCTGACAGCCTGGAAGCCATCGTCGACGACAGCCTCTGGCCGCTGCCGACGTTCCAAGAGATCTTGTTCATCAAGTAAGCCGCGCGGGTATGATCGCCTGCCTCGGACCGAGGCGACCATGGACCTGCGAACGTGCGGTTGGAACGAAACCCATTGGGGCGGGCTTTTTGCCGCCCACGCGCCGGAGGGCTGCCGCCCGGCGCGGGTCATCGCACAGCACAAAGGGAAGTATCGCCTGGCGACCGAGGCGGGCGAGGTGTGGGGCGAGGTCGCCGGCAAGTTCCACCAGTCCGCCCGCCGCTCGGATTTTCCGACCACCGGCGACTTCGTTGCCGTGCACGTCGCGGTCGGCGAGGGGCCGGACATCATCCAGAGCGTGTTACCCCGAACGACCGCCTTTCGCCGGAAGGCCGCCGGCCCGAAGGTCGAAGAGCAGGTCGTCGCCGCCAACGTCGACACCGTCTTCATCGTGAGCGGCCTGGACGGTGAGCTGAACGGGCGGCGCCTCGAACGCTACCTGACCATCGCCTGGGACAGCGGTTCCCAGCCGGTGGTGCTGTTGAACAAAGCAGACGCGTGCGATGACACCGCGGCGCGCGCGCGAGAGATCGAGCTGGTCGCCGCGGGCGTGCCGGTGCACGTCCTCAGCGCCCAGCGCGGCGATGGGCTGGAGGCGCTGTCGCACTACTTCGCGCCGGGCCGAACGCTGGCCGCCATCGGCTCCTCGGGGGTCGGCAAGTCGACGTTGATCAACCGACTCCTGGGCCAGGAAACCCAAACGACCCAACCCGTCCGCGGGGCCGACCGCCGCGGCCGCCACACGACCACTCACCGGGAGCTGTTTCTGCTTCCGGGCGGCGCCCTCATCATCGACACACCGGGAATGCGCGAGGTGCAGATTTGGGCAATCGACGAGGGTCTCGACGCGACGTTCGCCGACGTCGACGCGCTGGCCGCCGCCTGCCGCTTCCGCGATTGCCGCCACGACTCCGAACACGGCTGCGCCGTCCGCGCCGCCGTCGGCCGCGGCGAGCTGCCCGCCGACCGTCTGGCCAGCTTCCACAAGCTGGCGCGCGAGCTACAGCACGCCGCCAGTCAGGCCGACGACCACGCCGCCCGCCACCGCAAGGCCACCGCCAAGGTGGCGAACCGCGCCATGAAGCCGTTCAAGGCGCGCTGAACCGCTATCTCGGCGAACCCTCGAAGCTGATGTGGATCGGCGTGCCGGGGCAGCCCTCTAGGATCTGGACGTCCGAGTAGGTGCCCTTGGTGACATTGGCACACGCCGTTCCGTAGAGCTGAATCGCCGTGTCCGACGCATCGGTGTAGTCCCATCCCTCTGCATGCGTCGGATCTCGCGGAATCTGGGTCTTCGTCGCCTGGTCCTCGACGATGACGTTGGTGGGGTCCTGTGGCTTGCCGGGCAGCGGCAGGGTGCAGGACGCGACCTTGCCGACGATCTGGTCGAGCGCCGTCGTGAGGGCGCTCTGATCCGTCGCCGCGTAGTAGCTGGTCGCCGCGCCAGTCCGCGCCTCGCCGCCGTTGATCGCCATCTGATTCAGCACCGCGACGGCGCTGGCGACGTTGCCGATGCCGACGACGAAGACCTTGATCCCGGCGGCTGCCGCGTCGGCGACCGCCATTTCGGAGGCCATCTCCTCGGGCGGGTTCGGCGTCATGGAGCAGTCGTCGCCGATGCACCCGGCGGCGCAGTTGGGCTCTCCGTCGGTCGCGAGGAGAATGTACTTGGGGTTCGTGTCCTGCAGCGATTTCAGGTAGGCCGTTCCGGCCTGTAGGGCCGCGCGGGTCGGCGTGTTGGTCCGGGCGCCTCTGCGCGCCAGGGCCGCCGTGATCGGGCCGGCGTTGTTCGACGCGACGGGAACGGTTGCGCCTGGCAACACTTGGCACGCTTCGACATCCGAGCCGTCGGCGAAGAACTTGAGGCCCCAGTTCACGGTCGCCTGGGTGGTCGTCACCACCTGCGTGACCGCAACGGTCATCTCAGACCACTTGGAGGTCGCCCCGCATCCGCCGCGCCCGCAGGCCTTGTCGTTGTCGTCGTTGTCCATCGAGCCGGACCGGTCCTGGATCAGCAGGACGTCCGGCGGGACCACCTTGAGTGGGTTGTTCACCTGGCCGCAATTGGCGTCGGCGCTGGGCGGCGGCGGTGGCAGAAGGCCGCCGCCATCCGTGTGGTTTGCACCCGAACCTCCGGTCGCCGACCCGGATGTCGCTGCGCCGCCGGTCATGGGGCCGGACGTCGAACCGCCGGCGCCCGATCCGGATCCGCCGTTCTCACCGACCTTCGGCGAGAAGGAACACGCGGCGTGAAACAGCACGAAGAAAGCACTCAAGACCGGAACGTCGATCCGTCGCTTCGCCATGGGGGGCCTCCGCTCTGTCTACATCTACGTCGGTCACGTCACGCTTGGCTACGACTGTTTGTGGCGCCCCGCAAAAGGGCGTCAGGACCAATCTGGAACGGTCGGGACCTGGAGGCGCTCGACCTCCGGGAGGTCGAACCCGAAGTGCTCGTTCAGCAAGGCCCGCAAGGCCGAGCGATCGAGGGGGCGGGACACGGGGGCGGCGCCGTCTCTGCGGATCGTGGCGTCGCGATTCATAACCGTGACGCGCCCGTCCGGCGTCAGCGCACGCAGGAGGAGGCGGTTCACGAACTGCGAGCTCGGGTGGGTGGCCGTGAAGTGATTGCTCAGCTCGAAATCGACGGTATTCTCGACCTCCAGCGTCGAGAACCAGGCGTCGACCCACTTGCCGTCGGCCCGTGCACGCAGGACGTGCACGCCCCCCTCGCTGTCGACCCGGTGTGTGCCTGACCGCGGACGATCAGGCGCCGCACCATCGATCGGAAGCGGAACATCCGCCGCCAATCCGCCGAACCCCGGGTCCACCACGAACCTTCCCTCGGGCAATGCGACGGTCAGGAACATGTGCGTCCGCGGTGCCTGCGCGCGCGGCACGAACAGCGTCACCCGCGCCAGATGCCGCGCGACCTCGAACCCCAGCGCCTCGAGCGCCGCTGCAAACAGCGTCGCCTGCTCGAAGCAGTATCCCCCGCGCCGCTGTCGCACCAGCTTCTCCTGTACGTCCTTGAGATCGATGCTCACGCCTTGCCCCAGCAACACATCCAGGTTCTCGAACGGAACCGCCAGCATGTGCGCCCGCAGCAGGCCCGCCAGCGTCTGGAAGGTCGGGCGCGCGTCGCCGCTCCAGACGATCCGGCGAAGGTAGGCGCTTAGGTCCAGGGTCATGTGCGGATGACCGGTCACGCAAAAGCCGGTCGCCACAGATGAACGGCGCGTCTGGCCATCTCCTTTTGGCGGGCGTTGAGAATCGGCAGCGTCCATTCCGTTGGGTAGCCGTCCGCTAAGGCGCGGGCGACTTCATACGTGCTCTGACGGTAGAGGTCGAGCTTAACGGAGTAATCGTCGTTCGCGATGCGTCGATTCAGCGAAGGCTCGAGAAGGGTGAGATTGCCCACGCGATACACCGCGGCATCCCATTGATCCCTGGGAAACGACGGCTCCCACTGCGCCGAGGGATTCTCCGGCAAGATGTGTTCGATGGTCGCGGAGTCCGTGTCAGAGTCGATCGAGCGACCAGATAGGTCGGTCTCCAGCCGTCCAAGAATGTATTTCGCCAAACGCTTGCCCGGACCTTTCGTGGTCACGGTTAACCCGGCGAAGTCTTGTTCGAATTTGGAGTCCTCCACGATAATCGGCGAAAGATGCTCGAAGACCTGTTTTGGCGAGGTCATCGTTCCTTCGAGGACTGCCCTTGCCGCCGAGCTGTAGACGGATTCCAAGTGGTTCGGATTGAGCCCGCTCACCACGGAATAGCGGAACGAGATGACGCTCAGCAACTTCAAAACGCGTGCGACGTCTTCTCGGGAAAACCGTTCCCACACGGCGAAGATGAGCGGAATGACTTGTCGAACCCGGAATAGCTGCAGCTCCCTGACATGGGCGCGTGATCCCGGTGCCTCTGTCCAGTAGGCATGGTTCACGTCGGAGAGCGCTGCAAAGAGCTCTGCTCGACGTTCGAGGGCATCCACCAAGGAAAAGACCTGCTGCGGCGCTCTGACACGCTCTCGCACGATCTTGAAAAGTCGTTCTCCGCGGATTCGCGGTAGCTCGCACAGCAGGTGGTACCGGAGAAACTCCGGGAAGAGCTCTTGCCTGACGGTTGAAACCAGCGCTCGCCATCTTCGTTGTAGCGCTTCGAGGTCGGCCGGCACCTTGATTCGCGAAAACAGGTAGTTCTTGAGCAGGTCCGTCGTCGAGAGCTCGAGGCCCCGTGCGTTCAGCGTTTCGAAAACCGTGTAGGCATTCAGATCGTCGTCGACGCTAATCAAGATGAACAGCAACTGCCGTCCAACCGTCTCCGTTACCATTGTAGCGATTGCTGCGCCGTCGGCGTTGAAGGCGTCGATCTCGTCGAGTCTCTTTCGAAAATATGCAAAACAGTCCCACAGAAGGCGGTTCGATTTCGGGAGACCTCGTGGATTGAGCGGAGGCCGAAGTTGAACGAGGTAGTCCTGGTAAAATGGATTGTCTGTCGCGTTCAGGAAGAGTTTGCTGCTCTCCAGAAGTGACGCCGGATCCTTCTCGCCGACGTATCGGGACCGCAGCCCCGAGGCCCGCTCTCGGTTTTCTTCTGGATGGGTGCCGGCATGCGCCAGGCGATCGAGTTTATCGATGGCGGCAAGAACAAAAATGCTTATGGTCGCCAGTCGCTGTTGCCCGTCGATGACCGAGAACTCTCGGTCGTTCCTGGCCTCCACCACCAGAGCTCCCATGTAGTGGCGCTCTTCAGATCGGCCGCGAAGCTCTTCGAGATCGTTCCACAGGTCGTCCCACTGTTCTTCTTCCCACGAGTAGTCCCGCTGGTACGCCGGTACGCGATAGATCTTGCCGTTCCCGACCAGCTCCAAAAAAGTGGCCGTACGCGCATCAAGTAGGCTTGCCCTCGCCATCCCGGCTCCTTTGCGAGCCCATTATGTTCCGTCTCGGGCGCGGCGCCACATTGGTGCGCCAAACTGACCGGAGAGCAGCTGAGCAGACCTACCTAAACGACTTCTGCAGTTCGTCCAGCGCCGCCTTGCCCGGGCAGAGCTTCTCGAACGGGAGCTGGGTCAGCGGGAGGTCGGTCGTGCCGGCCAGGTCGTGCATGTCCCGGCCGGTGGGGTCGACGAAGAAGAGGCCGGTGGGGACCTCGCCGGCGGCGCGGTGGCGTTCGAGCTCGTCGGCCGCCCGCGTGCGGTTGGTCGGGTCCCAGTCGGCGGCCAGCTTGCGGAGGCGAACCTGGCTGCCGTCGTGCAAGGTCACGCTGGTCACCGAGCCCGGCGCGTATTCGGCGGTGATTTCGCTGGCGTGGGGGACGAAATCGGCGGCCACCACCGGCAGCAGCTTCTTGCGCGTGTTGGCGTAGCTCTTGGTCGAGCCGGCGTGGTCGTTGAAGGTCACGCACGGCGAAATGACGTCGATGAGCGCGAAGCCTTTGTGAGCCAGGCCGGCTTTCAGCAGCGGCACCAGTTGCGTCTTGTCGCCCGAAAAGGCGCGGGCGACGAAGGTCGCGCCCAGCTCCAGGGCCAGCGACACGGGATCGATCGGCGGCTGCGCGTTGGTCTCGCCGCGCTTGCTCTTGGTGCCGATGTCCGCCGACGCCGAGAACTGCCCCTTGGTCAGGCCGTAGACGCCGTTGTTCTCCAGCACGTACAGCATGTCCAGGTTGCGGCGAATGGCGTGGACCAGCTGGCCAACGCCGATGGACAGCGAATCGCCGTCGCCCGAGATGCCGATGTAGGTCAGCGATCGGTTGGCGGCGTTGGCGCCGGTCGCGATCGACGGCATCCGCCCGTGCGCCGAGTTGAAGCCGTGCGCGCCGGCGACGAAGTAGGTCGGCGTCTTCGACGAGCAGCCGATGCCCGACAGCTTGGCGATCATGTGCGGCGGCGTGTCGGTCTCGTAGAACGCGCGGACGATCGCCGCGGTCACGGAATCGTGCCCGCAGCCGGCGCACAGGGTCGACATCGACCCTTCGTAGTCGCGCGGGGTCAAGCCCAGCGCGTTCGGGCGGAGGTGGGGATGGGCGACGCTCGGCTTCAATGAGGGCATTACTTGCGCTCCAGCTGGGCGGTGATGCCGTCGATCACGTGGCGCGCCGACAGCGGGAAGCCGCCGTAAATCAGCACCGACTTGAGCTTCTCCTTGGAGGACCGCGTCTCCATCGTCAGCAACGTGCGCAGCTGGCCGTCGCGGTTCTGCTCGACGACGAACACGCGCTCGTGGGCCGCCAGAAAAGCCTCGACGTCGTCGCCGAACGGGAAGGCCCGAACCCGCAGGTAGTCGGCGATGATGCCGCGCTCGGCGAAGATCGCGACGGCCTCTCGCACGGCGGGGTCGCAGCCGCCCAACGAAATGATGCCGAACTTGGCGTCGACCTGCTTTTGCACGACGGCCGGTGGCACCGCCTTGGCGGCCGCGGCGTGCTTCTTCAGCAGGCGGTCCATGACCTCTTGATACTCGTCGGGGACCTCGGTGTAGCCGCCCAGCTTGTTGTGACCGGAGCCGCGCGTGAAGAAGGCGCCCTTCGAATGCACGCCGGGCAGCGTGCGCGCCGCGACGTGGTCGTCGTTCTCGGGCGAGTAGCGGAAGTACTTCGGCATCTTCTCGAGGTCGGCGGCGCTCAGCACGCGCCCGCGCGTCGGGCGGTAGCTGTCATCCCACTTGAGCCGCGGGCAGACCCAGTCGTTCATGCCGATGTCCAGGTCCGACAGCACGAACACCGGCGTCTGGAACCGCTCGGCCAGATCGAACGCCGCGACGGCCATCGTGAAGCACTCTCCCGGGTTCGACGGAAACAACAGGATGTGTTTGGTGTCGCCGTGCGAGGCGTACGCGCAGGCCAGGATGTCCCCCTGCTGGGTGCGCGTCGGCATGCCCGTCGAAGGCCCCGTGCGCTGCACGTCGACGATGACCGCCGGGATCTCCGCGTAGTAGGCCAGGCCGATGAGCTCGCTCATGAGCGAGATACCAGGGCCGGCCGTCGACGTGAACGAACGCGCCCCGTTCCAGGACGCGCCGATGACCATGCCGATCGCCGCCAGCTCGTCTTCCGCCTGGACGATGCAGTAGTTGTTCTTGCCGGTCTCGGGATCCTTGCGGTACTGCGCGCAAAGCTCCTTGAACGAATCCATCACGCTGGTGGCCGGCGTGATCGGGTACCAGGCCGCCACCGTCGCGCCCGCGTACAGGCACCCCAGCGCCGTCGCCGTGTTGCCGTCGATCAGGATGCGATCGTCGGTGGCGTGCATCTTCTCGAGCCGAATCGGCAGCGGGCAATCGAAGTTCTCGATCGCGTAGTCGTAGCCGGCGCGGATCGCCTTGTGGTTCGAATCGCGCAGCGCCTTCTTCTTCGAGAACTTCTCGTCCAGCAGCTCCTCGATGACGCCCATGTCGATGTCCAGGAAGGCCACCAGCGCGCCCAGGTAGGCGATGTTCTTCATCAGGATCCGCTCGCGCGAATCGTTGAAGACGTCGTTGCACAGCTTGGCCAGGGGTACGCCCAGGAACGTCACGTCGGGACGCGACAGCTCGGGGTCGAGAGGCCAGCTCGAATCGTAGAGCAGGTGCCCGCCCGCGCGGACCTCGCGCACGTCGCGCACGTAGGTCTCGGCGTTCATGGCGACGACCAGGTCGTAGTCCAGCGCGCGCGCCGTGTGCCCGGCCTTGCTGACGCGCACCTCGTACCAGGTGGGCAGCCCCTGGATGTTCGACGGGAACAGGTTCTTGCCGCTGACCGGGATCCCCATGCGGAAGATCGCCTGCATCAGAAGACCGTTGGCGCTGGCCGACCCCGTGCCGTTCACGTTGGCCAACTTCAGCGCGAAATCGTTGATGCGAATCACTTGCTGCTGGTGCACGTCTGCCCCGCCTTCGGAAGCGTCAAATCCATGCGGGCCATGTCCCAGGCTGCCGTGGGGCAGCGCTCCGCGCACAGGCCGCAGTGCACGCAGACATCTTCGTCCTTCACCATCACGCGCCCCGTCTGAGGCAACCCGAGCGACACGTAAAGCGGCTGCGTGAGGTTCTCGGCGGGAACCGTCAGCGTCGGGCGCAGCGCCGGCTCTTCGGCGTTGGGCGCGATGGTGAGGCAGCTGGTGGGGCAGACGTCGACGCAGGCGTCGCACTCGATGCAGCGCTTGTCGCTGAACACCGTCTGCACGTCACAGTTGAGGCAGCGTTCGACCTCGTGCGCGGTCTGCTGGTGGTCGAAGCCCAGCTCGACCTCCAACGACAGCTGCTTGAACCGCGCCGCCAGGTCGACGTGCTTCATCTTCTGGCGCTTGGCCGGGTTGTAGTCGTTGCTGTAGCTCCACTCGGCCAGCCCCATCTTCTGCGTGACCAGGTTCATGAGCGGGCCGGGGCGCTCGGTCAGCGCGATCCCTTGGCAGTGGTTGTGGATCGAGATCGCCGCCTCGTGCCCGTGCGCGACGGCCCAGATGATGTTCTTGGGGCCCCAGGCGGCATCACCGCCGAAGAACACGCCCGGGCGGGTGGACGCCATCGTCTTCTCGTCGACCTTGGGCATGTCCCACTTGCCGAACTCGATGCCGATGTCGCGCTCGATGTACGGGAACGCGTTCTCCTGGCCGATGGCGACGATGACGTCGTCGGCCGGGATGAAGACGCTCTCGAGCTTCTTGGTGGTGGTCTTGCCGGCGGCGTCCTCGACGTACTCGACGCGGTCGAACTGCATCCCCTTCAGCTTGCCGCTCTCGACGACGAACGCCGTCGGAACGTGGTTGACCAGGATGTCGACCTGTTCTTCCTCGGCGTCTTCCAGCTCCCAGGGCGACGCCTTGAAGTGGCGGCGGTCGCGGCGGGCCATGACCTTGACGTCCTTGCCGCCCAGGCGGCGGGCCGTCCGGCAGCAGTCCATGGCGGTGTTGCCGACCCCGATGATGAGGACCCGCTCGCCGACGGTCTTGATGTGCTCGAAGGCCACGCTCTCGAGCCAGTCGATGCCGATGTGGATGCGCTCGGCGGCTTCCTTGCGGCCGGGCAGCTCCAGGTCCTTGCCGCGCGGCGCGCCCGAGCCGACGAAGACGGCGTCGAATCCCGACCCCAGCAGCGCCTTCAGGCTCTGCACCGGTGAGCCGTAGCGGACCTCGACGCCCATCTCGACGATCATCGCGATCTCGTCGTCGAGCACGGCGGCCGGCAGGCGGAAGCTGGGGACGTTGGTCCGCATCAGGCCGCCGGGCAGCGCGTTCTTTTCGAAGATGACAACCTCGTAGCCGAGCGGCATCAGGTCGTTGGCGACCGTCAGCGAGGCCGGGCCGGCGCCGATACAGGCGACACGCTTACCGTTCTTCTGGGCGGGCGGCTTCGGCAGCCGGGGCCGGATGTCGCCCTTCAGGTCGGCGGCGACCCGCTTGATGCGGCAGATCGCGACCGGCTTGTCCTCGACGCGGGCGCGCCGGCAGGCCGGCTCGCACGGGCGGTCGCAGGTGCGGCCGAGGATGCCCGGGAAGACGTTCGATTCCCGGTTGAGGATGTACGCGTCGTCGTAACGTCCTTGCGCGACCATGCGGATGTACTCCGGCACGTTCGTGTGGGCGGGGCACGCCCACTGGCAATCAACGACGCGATGGTAATAGTCGGGGTTGCTGACTTCAGTGGGCTTCACTCGGGGGGCTCACGAGCAGGAAAGTTCGCGAAACGGGGGTAGGCGCATGCGCCGGGCCCGATCTACGCCCAGACCGGCGCGAACGCAAGCGCACGTATGCTACCACGCGCGACCTTCGCGTCCGGGGTGGCATCTCAGAAGCGCTCGCGCTAGTGTCCGCTTCGGAAGACAGACCCGCGAGTAAAGGAGACAGTCATGGCGCTTCACATCGGCAGCATCGCCCCCGATTTCGAGCAGGACTCGACCGAGGGAAAGATCAGTTTTCATCAGTGGCTGGGCGACAAATGGGGAGTCCTCTTCTCGCACCCCGCCGACTTCACGCCGGTCTGCACGACGGAGCTCGGCCGGGTCGCCAAGCTGAAGCCGGAATTCGACAAGCGCGGCGTCAAGGCGATCGCGCTGTCGGTCGACCCGCTGGACTCGCACAAGGGATGGGTCGGCGACATCGAGGAGACGCAGGGTTCGAAGGTGAACTTCCCGATCCTCGCCGACGCGGACCGCAAGGTCGCCAAGTTGTACGACATGATCCACCCCGAGGCGAGCGACACCTCGACGGTGCGGTCGGTGTTCCTCATCGACCCGAAGAAGAAGATCCGGTTGATCATCACGTACCCCGCCAGCGCGGGCCGTAACTTCGACGAGATCCTGCGCGTGATCGATTCACTTCAGCTGACCGACAACCACTCGGTCGCGACGCCGGTGGACTGGAAGGACGGCCAGGATGTCGTCATCGTGCCGTCGCTGAAGGATCCGGCGGTGATGAAGCAGAAGTTCCCGAAGGGGTGGAAGGAACTGAAGCCCTATCTGCGCGTGACGCCGCAACCCAACAAGTAGCGGCCTCACGGGCCGGACGGGCGGGACGCCTCTCAGCGCACCTCCGCGGTGCGGGTGATCTCGCCCATCCGGCCGCTCTGGTAGTCCGAAAACGCCTGAACCAGCTCGGACTGGTGGTTCATGACGAACGGGCCATACCGGGCCACCGGCTCGCGCAGCGGCACTCCGGCCAACAAGAGCAGGCGACCCCCACCCGGCTCGCCCCGGAGGCGCAGGGCGTCCCCGCTTTCCAGGATCGCCAGCTGCCCGTCCTCGATTTTGCGGCCTTCCCCGGCCTCGCCCAGGCGCACGGCGCCCTGGAACACGTAGACCAGCGCCTGGTGGTCGCGCGGGACCGGCTGCGTCACGTCGGCGCCGTCGTCGACCGTCCAGTCCTGGTAGACGATGGGCGTGTGCGTGTCGATGACGGCGCGCGCGCCCAAGGCCTCGCCGGCCACGACGCGAACGCGGGCGCGCCCATCGGGTGTCGCCGCTGTCGGAATGCGGTCGGCGGCGACCTCCTGGTAGCGGGGCGTCGTCATCTTCAGCCGCGCCGGCAGGTTCACCCATATCTGAAAGCCGTGCATCCGGCCGCCGCGCTCGCGCATGGCGGCGGAGGGTTCCTCTGAATGGATGATGCCAGCCCCGGCGGTCATCCACTGCACGTCGCCGGCGCGCAGCGAGCCCCGGTGCCCCGCCGAATCCTCATGCTCCATCTCGCCGGCCAGAACGTAGGTCACCGTCTCAAAGCCGCGGTGCGGGTGGTCGGGGGCTCCGACTGCCTGGCCGGGCGCGTAGCCGATGGGCCCCATCTCGTCGATCAGCAGGAAAGGGTCGATGGACGCAAGCCCGTGCGAGGGAAACGGCCGCCGGACGATGAAGCCGCCCCCCTCTTTCTGCTTGTGGGCGGTGACGACCCGGGAAACCTCGCGGAGCTCGTTCGTTGGTGCCATTGAGACCTCTCTCTCGTATCGAAAGGTTTCGATGTATGTCGAGCGGTTCCGGTTACACACACATTCCCTTCGCGAGAAGATGATTACGTTGGGCTCACGGGCTCAAGCGCAGCGGAGGAGTGACGATGCACCGATCGATGAGCGACGTGGAAGCGCTCTTGAGCGTGGATGCGGGAAGGGTGCCGCCGGGGGCGGTGGCCTTCTTCGCGCGTGACCCAGAAGCGTCGAAGCGGCGCGTGCTGGCGGCATTCGCCCTCGTGATGGCCGGCGTCACGGCGGCAAGCTACTGGGCGGCGTTGAACAGGCCATCGATCGCCCTGCTGGCGCTGGCGACCCTGTCGTTGATCATCCAGGCGCTGCCGCCCGAGCGCGATCCGGAAACGGCGCGCTACAAGCGTCCGACCTTGGTGGTGACCCCCAACGGCGTCATCGTCCGGGACGGCTCCGGGCTGCGGAGCTGGACGTTCGACGATCTGGTCGACGTGCGCCCGTACCTGCACCAGCAGCGCATCGGTCTGTTGCTCGCCAAGCGGGACGGCAGCCGCGAGTTCGTCGACACGCTCAGCTTCGAGCGCGGCGAGACGGTGACCGAGCTGATCGGCCGCCGTCTCAAGCCGCGCGAAGCGTAGCGGCGCTTCAGAACGGGACCGACAGCCCGACGTACGCGCCGATGTTCAGGTAGGTCACGTTCTGGTTGCCCAGCTTGCCCCAAACGCCGATGTCGGCGACCGGGCCCAGCGTGACCAGCAGGTGCGGCAGGGCGGCGGCGACGATGAGGCCCTCGAGCGTGACGGCGAAGGCCGACTGGGCGGTGAACGCCGACGGGGTGCTGTCGTGCGAGTAGGTCACGCCGGCGCGCGGCCAGATGCCCAGCCAGGGCCCCACCATCATCGCGTAGCCCAGTCGAAACGCGCCTTCGTATCCCGTGTTGCTGAGGCCGCCGGTCGCGGAGTAGCGCACGAACGAAGCCGCCAGGCCGACGCTGATCGAGTTGGTCACCATCGTGTCCAGCGACAGGCGTGGCCAGTCGTACCGGCTCGTCAGGGACGCGCTCGAGTCTCCCAGAACCGTGAATGAGTTCACGTGAAAGTTGTTCGACTGGTGCGCGTACGTGTACCCGAACAGGTGTTCGACCGAAAGCAGCCACTGGCCGGCGTTGACGAACTCCGCCGGGGCCGTGGTCGGCGGCCCTGAACGGCGCGGCGGCGTGGTCGCCGCGTCGGTGTTTTCTGCGCGAGCGACCGACGCCGACCCAACGACCGCCACCACCGCGAGCGTTGCCCGCAACGTCTGCTTGAAGTTGCTGGTCATGACACGGAACCATCGCCGAAACGGGCGACAACCTCAAGTTCGTTGCCGAACCGCCGCATCGCGTACAAGATCGCGCGCCCGTGACGCTGACCGCCGAGGAGCAGAGACTGGACGAGGATCGGCGGCGGCTCCGCGACTGGAAGCGTTTCGGTCCCTACCTGTCGGAGCGGCAGTGGGGGACCGTGCGCGAGGATTATTCGGCCGGCGGCGACGCCTGGGGCTATCTGCCGCACGAGCAGGCCCGCAGCCGCGCGTACCGGTGGGGCGAGGACGGCCTTCTCGGCTTGTGCGATCGCCAGGGGCGTCTTTGCTTCGCGCCCGCGCTGTGGAACGGCGTCGATCCGATCTTGAAAGAGCGGCTGTTCGGCCTCTCCGGCCCCGAGGGGAATCACGGCGAGGACGTCAAAGAGCTGTACTACTACCTGGACGCGACGCCGACGCATTCGTACGGGCGGGCGCTTTACCGCTACCCACAGCGGGCCTTCCCCTACGCGCAGCTGCTCGCAGAGAACCAGCGCCGCACGCGCGAGGAGCGCGAGTTCGAGATCACCGACACCGGCGCCTTCGACGAAGGCCGCTACTTCGACCTCACGATCGAGCACGCCAAGGCGGCGCCCGACGATTTGTGCCTGGCGTTTTCGGTCGCCAACCGCGGCCCGGCGGCGGCGCCGCTGGTGGTCTTGCCGACGCTCTGGTTCCGCAACACCTGGTGTTGGGGTCGCGAGGGCGAGGGATACTTGCCGCCGGAGCGGCGCCCGTGGATGGCGGCGGTCAGCCCGACGGAGGTCGACGTCGCCCACCCGACGCTGGGACGTTTTCGCTTCGTGGTCGAACCCGTCCGGGACGCGGTGCCCGAGCTGATCTTCACCGAGAACGAAACCAACGCCGCACGGCTGTTCGGCGCCCCGAACCGGTCGGCGTTCTGCAAGGACGCGTTTCACGCATACGTCGTGGGCCGCGACCCGGACGCGGTCAACCCGGCGCGCTGGGGAACGAAGATGGCAGCCGTCCACTGCCTGATGATTCCGGCCGGCGGCGAGGTGCGGCTGCGCATGCGCCTCACCGAGGTCAGCGCCGAGAACGACGCGTCGCTGCGGGTCCCTTTCGGAGACTTCGAGTCGGTCATGACGGCGCGTCGCAACGAAGCCGACGCTTTTTATGCGGCCAAGATCGGCCCGCTCAGCCCGGATGAGCGCATGGTGGCGCGACAGGCGTACGCCGGCTTGCTGTGGTCGCGCCAGCTCTACGAGTACGACGTCCGCACCTGGCTGGCGGGGGATCCGTCGCAGCCGGATCCCCCCGCCGAGCGGCGCGAGGGGCGCAACGCCGACTGGACACATCTTTACAACCGCGACGTCATCTCGATGCCGGACAAGTGGGAGTACCCCTGGTACGCGTCGTGGGACCTGGCGTTCCACATGCTGCCCTTCGCGCACATCGACCCGTCGTTCGCGATGGAGCAGCTGATCCTGTTCACCCGCGAGTGGTACATGCACCCGAACGGCCAGCTCCCCGCCTACGAGTTCGGGCTGTCCGACGTGAATCCGCCCGTGCACGCCTGGGCGGCCTGGCGCGCCTACAAGATCGCGGCGCCGGCGGGCGCGCGCGACACGCGGTTCCTGGCCCGCGTGTTCCAAAAGCTGCTGCTCAACTTCACGTGGTGGGTGAACCGCAAGGACACGGCCGGGCGAAACCTGTTCTCGGGCGGGTTCCTGGGGCTGGACAACATCGGCGTCTTCGACCGCTCGCGGCCCCTGCCCAGCGGCAACTATCTCGAGCAGGCCGACGGGACGGCCTGGATCGCGTTCTTCTGCCTCACCATGCTGTCGATGGCGCTGGAGCTGGCGCAGACGGATCCGGTGTACGAAGACATGGCGTCCAAGTTCTTCGAGCACTTCGTGCGGATCGCCGACGCGATGAACAGCTTCGGTGGCAGCGGCCTGTGGGACGAGGCGGACGGCTTCTACTACGACCGCCTCCACGCCGACGGACACGAGGTGGCCGTGCCGCTGCGGTCGTTCGTGGGCCTCTTGCCCATGGTCGCCGTCGAGGTGCTGGAGCAGTCCGCGATCAACCGGCTGCCCGACTTCAAGAAGCGGCTGCGCTGGTTTCTGGAGAATCGGCGCGATCTGGCCGAACGGGTGTCGTTCACCAGCCAGGGGGGCAAGATCCTGCTGGCGATTCCGTCACGCGACCGGCTGGTGCGGCTGCTGCGCCGGATGTTGGACCCACGCGAGTTTCTGTCCCCCTACGGCGTGCGCTCGCTGTCGAAGCTGCACGGGGACCAGCCGCTCCGTTTCGAGTTCGGCGGTCAGACGTTGCAGGTCGCCTACGAGCCCGGCGAGTCGCGGCAGCCCATGTTCGGGGGCAACAGCAACTGGCGGGGGCCGCTGTGGCTGCCGGCCAACTACCTGCTCATCGAGGCGCTCGAGCGGTACCACCACTTTTTCGGCGACGACCTCCGCGTCGAGTGCCCGGTCGGATCGGGGCGCCAGATGACCTTGCTGGAGGTCGCGTCCGAGCTGTCGAATCGGTTCGCGCGGCTGTTTCTGCCGGACGCGCAGGGGCGGCGCCCCTGCCACGGCGACCAGGCCGCGTACGCGCGCGATCCTCACTGGCGCGATCTGGTGCTGTTCTACGAATACTTCGACGGTGACACCGGGCGCGGCATGGGGGCCAGCCACCAGACGGGATGGACGTCCCTGGCGGTCCGATTTCTAGAGTCGCAGGCGCGCCGCCGCGCCGGCTAACTCAGCCGCGAAAAATGTGGGTTCCGCGGCGCGGCGTGGCTTGACACATCCTTTATCAACGACAGCTTGTAGGTCATGGAGAACGCGGGCGGCGGGTTGGTGCAGACGAAACGCGACCCCTTGCGGGCTCCCAGCCGTGCGCGGGTCACGACGGCCCGGCCGCGGATTCTTCTGGTCGAGGACGACTTCACGCTGCGCGCCTACCTGGCCGAGCTGCTGATCCAAGAGGGATATGATGTCGTGTGCGCCGCGGACGGGGCCGAGGCCATCGGTCGCCTGCAGCGGGAAGTTGCTCCGCCGGCGGCCATCCTGCTGGACATCATGCTGCCCCGGATGGGCGGTGTCTCCTTTCGGCAGATGCAATTGCGGACGGCCGAGCTGCGAGATGTGCCGACCGTGGCCATGACCGCGACCCGAGACGCCAAGGGGCTCAACAACCTGGGGTTCGAGGCCGTGTTGCCGAAGCCGCTCGACCTCGACCGTCTGGTCGACATGCTCGCCAAGTGCTGTCCGCAAACCTGAGGGCGATGTGAACGGCGATGCCGACGTCCTGATCGTCGGCGGTGGCCCCACCGGCCTGGTGCTGGCGCTGTGGCTGAGCCACCTGGGCGTTCGCGTGCGCGTCGTCGACCAGACGGCCGCGCCGGGGACGACGTCGCGCGCGCTGGCGGTTCAGGCGCGCACGCTCGAGCTGTACCGCCCGTTCGGGTTGGCTGACGAGGTGGTCAACCGGGGCGTGCGCGTAGAGGCCATCAACCTGTGGGCGCGCGGCGAGAAACGGGGGCGGGCACAGTTCGGTTTGGCGGGGACAGGCATCAGCCCGTACCCGTTCGCGACGATCTTCCCGCAGGACGAGCACGAACGATTGTTGATCGACCGTCTCGCCGACCGCGGCGTCACGGTCGAGCGCACGACGCGGCTGGTGTCCTTCGACGCGCGGGCGGACGGCGTCACCGCGCATCTGCAGCGGGCGGACGGATCGCCGATCACCTGCCGCGCGGCGTACCTGGCGGGCTGCGACGGCGCGCGGTCGGTCGTGCGCAAAGCGATCGGCGCCGATTTCCCCGGCGGCACGTACGATCACCTCTTCTACGTGGCCGACGTGGCCGCCGAGGGCCCGGTGATGGACGGCGAGCTGCACCTGGATCTCGACGAGGCTGACTTCGTCTTCAGTTTCCCGCTGGCCGAGCGGGGCCGCGCGCGACTGATCGGCACCATCCGGACCCCGGGCCAGGAAGGTGCGCAGGAAGACGCACCCGTGACCTGGGACGACGTCAGCGGGGACGTTCTGCGGCGGATGCGGATTCAGGTCCAGAAGGTGAACTGGTTTTCGACGTACCACGTGCACCACCGCGTTGCCTCGCACTTCCGCGAGGGGCGGGTGTTCCTGCTGGGCGACGCCGCGCACATCCACAGCCCCGCGGGCGGCCAGGGGATGAACACGGGAATCGGCGACGCCATCAACCTGGCGTGGAAGCTGGCCGCCGTGTTGCGGGGCGCCGATCCCAGCGTGCTCGACACGTACGAGCCCGAGCGCATCGGCTTTGCGCGACGGCTGGTGGCGACCACCGACCGGGTGTTCCAGCTGGCCACCAGTCGCTCGGCCGCCGCGCGCCCCATCCGGCGGTCGATCATCCCCGCGCTGTTGCCGCGCCTGTTCGCGCGGGCCGACACGCAGCGCGTGATGTTCCGGATCGTTTCGCAGACCCGCATTCAATACCGCCACAGCTGGTTGTCGGTGGGGCACGCCCACGGCATCCACGCGGGCGACCGCCTGCCGTGGGTCGACGGGGCGCCCGACAACTTCGCCCCGCTATCGGGCGTCGACTGGCAGGCGCAGGTTTACGGCCACGCGTCGCCCGAAATTGCCAGCGCCTGCAACGCGCGCAACATCGATCTCCGTCCCATGCCTTGGACGCCCGCCTGCAGCGAAGCCGGCTTCGTCGAGGGGGGCCTCTACCTGGTCCGCCCCGACGGCTACATCGGCCTCGTCGACGCCAAGGCCGATGCCGATCGCTTGCGACGCTACCTGGACCAACGCGTCGCCGCCTGATTGCGCGACCCCGGCCGGCCGCTCGGTTATCGTAGGGCGCGCGTTCTCAATTGCACTGCCCTGAACGTTTGTTTAGTATTGGGCAATGACTGACTCAATCGAGCTCGGGGAAGAGATTGCGACGCTGGCAACGCAGGTCAATCGAGCGACGCACGGTTTGTTGAAGCGCATTCGTCGCTTCGACGAGGTGGAAGGTTGGGCGGAGCAGGGCGCCAAGAGTTGCGCGCATTGGTTGACCTGGCGAATCGGGCTGGACCCCGGCACCGCCCGCGAGAAGGTGCGGGTCGCCCGCGCGCTGGGCACGCTGCCGAAGATCGACGAAGCCTTCGCAACCGGAAACCTCTCCTACGCGAAGGTCCGCGCGGTGACCCGCATCGCCACGCCACAGACCGAGGACCGCGTCCTGGAGGTCGCTCTTGCCACGACCGGCGCCCAGCTCGAACGCATCTGCCGCCGTTTCCGCAGCGCCACCGAAGCCGAGGTGGAGATGGCCGAGACCCGCACCTTCCGCGGCTGCGCCCTGGGCAGTGGCCTGGTCAAGCTCGAGATCGTGCTGACCGCCGACGAAGCCGACCTGGTCGTTCAGGCGGTGGAGCGCGCGAGAAATACCATCGCCGCGAAGCAGACTTCCGGCGAAGCCTCGCCGCGCCCGCGCGCCGCCGACGGGTTGATGGAGCTGGTTGCTTCATACCTGACCGACCGCACCGACACCGCCGCCGCGCCGAAGGCCGAGGTCATCGTGCACCTGGACCGCGACCTCACCTCCGACACCCCGACGCTCAGCGCTGCCCTCGACGACGGCTCCCCCGTTTCCGCGGAAACGCTTCGCCGCCTCACCTGCGACGGCGGACTGGTCCCCGCCACAGTCGACGAGAATCACGCCGTCCTCGACATAGGCCGCCGCACCCGGGCGATCCCCACCGCCATCCGTCGCGCACTCCTGCTTCGCGACCACGGCTGCCGTTTCCCCGGCTGCACCTCCACCCGCTTCCTGCACGGCCACCACGTCCAACACTGGCTCCACGGCGGCCGCACCGCCCTCACCAACCTCGTCCTGCTCTGTAGTTTCCACCACCGCCTCGTCCACGAGGGCGGCTTCACCATTTCATTGACCGACGCCGCCCAAGTCGTGGTCTGCTCCCCGAACGGCCGAAACGTTTCCGCGGAAACGCCGGACGCTCCGACGATCGAATGGCCCGGCCTTGATTGGTCGGGCCAGGAACGGACGTTCATGCCCGTCCCAGAGTGGGACGGCGACCCGGTCGACTACGACGCCGCGGTGGACGCACTGTGGGCGGCCGCGTAGCGGACGGTGGTTGCTACCCCGCTCTTCGCTTCAGCGCGTTGCCCGTGAACGTCGCGGCCAGGTCCCAGATGGCGCTGGGGAAGCGGTGGGCGTCGGCGAGGACGTCGTCGATGGCGCGGACGATCCAGTCTTCGTCGCTCTGAGTCAGGCAGAGCGGCGGGAGCAGCTTGATGACGTACATGTCGTGGCCGGCGACCTGGGAGAGGATGCGGTGGCGGCTGAAGAGGGGGAGGACCACCATCTGGCAGTAGAGGCCCTTGGTGGCCTTGTCGACCAGGGCCCAAGCGGCGCGCAGCTTCAGCGACTTCGGGGGGCCGAGCTCGAGGGCGATCATCATGCCGCGTCCGCGGACGTCGGCGAGGAGCTCGTATTTGGGGACCAGCGCCTTGAGGCGGCTGATCAGGCTTTCGCCGCGGGTGGCGGCGTTTTCGATGAGGCGCTCGTCCTGCAGGACCTGCAGGGTCGCGAGGCCGGCAGCCATCGCCAGGTTGTTTTTGGCGAACGTCGAGCCGTGGACGACGGCGCGGTCCATGCGGTCGAAGGTCTGGTCGAACACCCACTTCTTGCCGGCCACGGCGCCCACCGGGACGAAGCCGCCGGACAGGGCCTTGGCCACCAGCACCAGATCGGGGTCGACGCCGTCGTGTTGCGACGCCAGGAACTTTCCGGTGCGGCCCAGGCCGGCCTGCACCTCGTCGGCGACGAACAGCGCGCCGTAGCGCTTGCAGAGGCGCGCCGCCTCGGCCAGGTAGCCGGGAGCCGGCAGGTTGACGCCCTTGCCTTGCACGGGTTCGACGATGAAGGCCGCGACGTCGCCCGCCTGCAGCGCCTGTTCCAGCGCCGCCAGATCGTTCCACGGGACGCGAACGGTGTCGGACAGCAGGGGCCCGAACCCCTCGCGGAAGATGGCGTCGCCGTTCAGCGACAGCGACCCCATCGTCAGGCCGTGGAAGGCATGATCGCAGTAGACCAGCTTCGAGCGGCGCGTGGCCTGCCGCGACAGCTTGATGGCCGCCTCGACCGCCTCCGTCCCCGAGTTGCAGAAAAAGACGCGCTCTTGCCCGGGCATCTGCGCCAGCAGGCGCTCGGCCAGCATGCCCGCCAGCGTCGACACGTCCATCTGCACCATGTCGGGCAGGTCGGCGTTGATCACCTCGGTCAACATCCGCTTGACCGTCGGGTGGTTGCGCCCAATCGCGAAGACGCCAAAGCCCGACAGCAGATCCAGGTACCGGCGCCCCTCGGTGTCATACAGATACGCGCCCTCGGCCCGCGCGTAGTGCCGGTCGAACCCGATGGTCTTCAGGACCTGCACCATCTTCGGGTTCAGGAACCGCTCGTGCAGCGTGAACTTCTCGCCGGCGCGCGCGCCCAGCATGTCGAGGATCGAATCGCCAATCGGACATCTGACCGGGCTGACTCACGCGCTTCCTCCGGCGGTAATCCTAACAACGGCCTCGGCGGCGCGGGCCAGAACGTCGGCGCACTGGCTGACCCGCTTGCGCAGCGCCAGAAGGTGGGGCAGGGCGCCCGGGTCGCTGAAGAGGCCGCGCAGCACGCGGCCGCGGTTCACGGAGCCGCTGGAATCCGCGCTGCGGTTCAGGATCGCCGGCAGCGCCTCGCCGGCGGTGTCGCTGACCGCGCGCAGGACCACCCAGGGGACCCGCGCCTCCTCGGCGGCGGCGACATAGGCCGCCGACTCGAGGTCGACCACCGCCGGGCGGCCGCCCGCCTCCAGCTCAGCCAGCCGCGCCAGGCGGGTCTTCTCTTCGACGGTGTCGGCGATTTTGCGGGCGCTCATCACCAGCGCGGGGCGGCCGCCGGTGGTCTGCGCGACGGCGGCGATCTGGGCCGGCGCGGCCTCGTAGGTGCGCCCCTCCTCGTCCTTCACGCGCGCGCCGACGATCAGGTCGGCCGTCGCCAGCGCGGGCGTCAGCGCGCCCGAGACGCCCAGCACCAGCAGGGCGTCCACGCGACCGGCGGCCAGCGCGCGCTGGGCGCCCGCCCGCGCGTTGCGGGCGCCGTCGCCCGTGACCACCAACTCCACCTCATGCCCGCCCAGCCGTCCCCCGCTGAGGCGCGCCCGCAGGGGCGCGACCTCTTCGGGCATGGCCGCGACGATCGCGATCCTCACCCCAGGAAGTTCCAGGCCGCCATCCGCAGCATGTCCTTGGGGCTGTTGCGCAGGCCGCGCACGGCCGACGCCTCGAACCCCGAGTGCATCTTGCAGTTCTGGCACTTGTCGTCCTGGCGCGACTCCCAGTACTCCCAGTCGGTGCTGTTCCAGAACGTCGACCAGTCCGGGATGTACTCGTTGCCGATCAGGTAGCAGGGCTTCTTCCACCCCTTGGGCGTGAACGTCACCGTGCTCCAGGGCGAGCAGTTGTACTCGCGCAGGCCGGCCGCGAACTCCAGGTACATCGGCGTCGACTGCAGCGGGTAGTCCTTGGACAGCTCCAGCACGCGCTTGAACTTCCGGTGGATCTCTTGCTGGGTCAGGAAGATGTTCTCCTTCACCGACTCGTAGTGATAGCCGGGCGACACCAGCAGCCCGTCGACGCCCAGCGACTTGACCAGCTTGCACAGCTGCTCGATCTCCTCGAGCGACGTCTCCTTGAACACCGTCGTGTTCGTCGTGACGTGGTAGCCGCGCGCCTTGGCCTGGCGAATCATCTCGATCGCCTTGTCGAACACGCCCTTGCGGTCGCAGACCATGTCGTGCGTCTCGCGCATGCCGTCCAGGTGGACGTTCACGGTCAGGCGCTTGTGCGGCGGGATCTTCCCGAACACCTTGGTGTCCAGCAGCAGCGCGTTCGTGCACAGATAGATGTGCCGCTTGCGCTCGATGATGCCGGCGATCAGCTCGGGCAGCTCGGGGTAAAGCGTCGGCTCGCCGCCGCACAGCGACACCGTCGGCGCGCCCGCACTCGTCGGCCGCCTTGAGGCACGTCTCCAGCGGCAGCCGGTCGGCCAGCTTGCCGGTGTGCCGCTCGATCGAGCAGCCCACGCAGGCCAGGTTGCAGGTATAAAGCGGCTCCAGCATCAGGACCAGCGGGTAGCGTTTCTCACCCGCCATCGCCTTCCGGATTTGGTAGGTGACCTGGTCCGTCATTATATGAGTCGGAAACCGCATGCTCTCTCCTTTGACGCAAACACCCTGTGACCTGCGGGGGCGAGAATGAACGACGCCGCGGAATCTGTCACGTCCCCCGCGCCGGCGCCCGCCGCATCCCCGCGCAGCCTGCTGTTCCCCGCGCCGCCGCGCGCACGCGTCGAGGCGGCGATCACCGCGGCCCGCGACTGGTTGATCGCGCGCCAGCACGCCGATGGGTACTGGCTGGCGGAGCTGGAGGGGGACACGACGCTGGAAAGCTACATCATTCTGCTGGAGGCGTTCTTCGGACGTCGCGACTCCGAAAAGGTGCGGGCCCTGGCCCGCGTCATCCGCGACGAGGCGCTGCCCGGCGGTGGCTGGCACCAGTATCTGGGCGGGCCGGCGGACATCTCGGTTTCGTGTCTCAGCTACTTCGCGCTGAAGGTCGCCGGCGAGCCCGCCGACGCGCCCCACATGCGGGCCGCGCGCGCCGCCATCAAGGGGCTGGGCGGCGTCGGCCGCGCCAACACGTACACGCGGACGCACCTGGCGATGTTCGGGCAGATTCCCGTGGACCAGCGTTCCGGCCGTCCCGCCCGAGATGATGTTCGCGCCGCAGGGGGCGCCGTTCTCGGTCTACGACATGTCGAGCTGGTCGCGAACGATCTTCGTGCCGCTGTCGATCATCTGGGCCACAAAAGCCCGTCATCTCGCTGCCGCCGCGCGTGCGGCGTCGTCCGAGCTGCTGGCGGACGTCGAGCCCGCGGCGGCGACCGGGGCAGCCAACAGCGGCTCGCGCCGCCCCGACTGGAAGACGCTGTTCGGCACCGTCGATCGCCTGCTGAAGCTCGGCGAGCGCCTGCCAGGCGCGGCGGCCCTACGTCGCGTCGCG
The DNA here is from genome assembly GCA_963737345.1 of uncultured Pseudomonadota bacterium. Taxonomy (GTDB): domain Bacteria; phylum Myxococcota_A; class Polyangia; order Fen-1088; family Fen-1088; genus JADGRB01. The sequence goes on from CAVTSM010000012.1 coordinate 240,268, forward strand.
CTCAAGCGGGCCGGCGACTGGATGATCGAGCGGCTGGCCGAATCGGACGGCCTCTCGGCGATCCTGCCCGCCATGGCCAACAGCGCGCTGGCGCTGAAGCTGCTGGGCTACGACGAGAGCCACCCGCTGCTGGCCGAGGCGCTGCGCCACCTCGACGAACTCTGCATCTCCGAGGGCGACACGCATCCGCGTCCAGCCTTGCATCTCGCCGGTGTGGGACACCGTGCTGTCCGCCCACGCCCTGTTCCAGAGCGGCACGCCCGCCGACGACCCGCACCTCGCGCGGGCGGTCACGTGGTTGATCGGCAAGCAGACGCGGCTGCCTGGCGACTGGGCGGTCCGCAATCCGGCTGCGCCCGGCGGCTGGTACTTCGAGATGCGCAACGAGTTCTATCCCGACGTCGACGACACCTGCATGGCGCTGATGGTGCTGGCGCAAGCGCGCGTGGCCGGCGCGGACCCGGCGCGCGAAGCAGCCATCGGCCGCGGCTTGGCCTGGATGCTGGGCATGCAGAACGACGATGGCGGGTGGGCCAGCTTCGACCGCGGCAACGACAAGGACTGGCTGACCCACGTCCCGTTCGCCGATCACAACGCGATGATCGATCCCAGCACCGCCGACATCACCGCGCGCGTGCTCGAGAGCCTGTCGCATTTACCCGGGCTACGGCCTCGACCACCCGGTCGTGAAGCGCGCGATCGCGTTTCTCAAGCGCGATCAGGCGACCGAGGGCTGCTGGTACGGCCGCTGGGGCGTCAACTACATCTACGGGACCTGGCAGGTGCTCCGCGGCCTGGCCGCGATCGGCGAGGACATGGACGCCGTTTACGTTCGCCGCGCCGTCCGCTGGTTCCTGGATCGGCAGAACGAGGACGGTGGCTGGGGCGAGAGCATCGCCAGCTACGACGACCTGTCGCAAAAGGGGCGTGGCACGTCGACGCCCAGCCAGACCGCCTGGGCGCTGATGGGCCTCATCGCCGCGGGCGAGGCCGGCAACCCGGCCGCGCGCCGCGGGGTCGCCTGGCTGCTGGATCGGCAGCGGGGCGGCACCTGGGAGCAGATTCCGTGGACCGGCACCGGCTTCCCCAAGGTCTTTTATCTGAACTACCACTTCTATCGGCACTACTTCCCGCTCATGGCGCTCGGCCAATACGCGGCCCGCAGCTGAGACATTTCCGGCTGAAAGGGGCGGTCGCGCTCAGGCGCGCGCCGCGACCTTGGGCGTTTCGACGCCCAGGCCGACGGCGATCTCGGCGGCGATCTTCGCGACCGTCATTCGGGTCAGCTTCGCGCCCAGGCCCTGGTCGCGCAGGATCTGCAAGTTGGCGGCGGCCAGCTTGCAAATGAAGGCATTGAAGGCAATCAACCCCGGCTCGGCGCCGCCTTCGCGCAGCAGATCGACGTAGGCGGCCGCGTCGGCCAGGTCCTGGCGTGCCAGCGCGAACACCTCGCGCAGCGGCGCCTGACGCGGCAAGAAGGTGCGCCCTTCCATGGCGTCCGGACGCGCATCCTTGAGGATGTTCACCAGCTGCAGCCCTTCGCCGAACGCGGCGGCTCGCTTGCGCAGGTCGGGCGCGACCCGTTGCATGCTCTCGCGCCCGTGGACGAACAGCTCGGTCAGCATCTCGCCCACGATGCCCGCCACGGCATAACAGTAGGCGCGCAGGTCGGCGATGGTCTCCAGCTGCAGCCGGCCCTCCGGCTGCACGCGCCGGACGAAGTTGGCCATCCCGTCAGCGCTGCGTGCCACGTGCGTGCGCAAGATTTGGCGAACCTCGGGGCGCAGCGACTCGAACCGTTCCAGGACATACGGTGTGCGTGCCAGCAGCTCTTGATACCCGTCGTGGATCAGGGGCGGGTTGCGGGTCCACTCGTTGGCCAGCGCCTGGGACGCGCTGGCCGGTCCGTCCAAGAGCGGAATGAAATCGGCCAGCGCTTGCTGCCGCTTTTCCGGCGACCACAGGACCGCGTCTTCGAACGTGTCGATGATGCGGAACAAAAGATAGGCGATGCCGACCTCGTCGCGGGTCGGTTGCGGCAGGCACGGGATCGTCAGCGCAAACGTGCGACTGGTTTTCTGGAGCAGGGTTTCGATGTCGCTCAAGCCCATCCCTCGTGGACCATCACACATAGAACTACCTGCAGATAATTGCAATGCGGACCGCCACCCGGTTACTTGCTGGCGGCGTGCGGGGGCGGCGGCGGGGTGGCCAGCCAGGCCCCGAAAACGTCGACCAGCGTCTCGGGCGGCAGGCGATCGAAGCTCGAGACCACCCAGTCCATCGCTTCGGCATGACGGCCGGCGCGCAAGAGCGCCTTGTAGGCCAGCAACCCGACTCCCGGCTCCCGCATCATCGGCTGCAGCTCCGCGAAGTCGGCGCTGCCGTAGACAATCTGCTTGGCCGCGGGCGAGGCGTAGGGGTCATTTTTCACGGCCGCGGCCAGCGGCTGATACAGCGCCCGCGCGTCCTTGCGTTGCGAAAGCGCGAACAGGACCGGCAGTTTCAGCGCCGGATCAGGTCGCTTGGCGATCTTGGCCAGCAGGTCCAGCGATGCCGGGGTGTTTTCCTTGGCCAACTCCGGGACCATCGCGACGACAGGTTCGGGCTCGCGGGCCTTCAGCAGCGGCGCCAGATAGTCGTTGGCCAGGTCGCCGCAGGCGCGGATCATCCCCGCCGCCGCCGCTGCCCGCACCTCGACGGAGGGGTCCTTCACCAGCGGCTCCAGCCGGTACAGCGTCGGCCGCCCGCCACCGGGGCGCGCGAAGGCCGCTGCCGCCGGCGGCGCGCAGGTGGGCGTCTTTGTCGCCGAGCGCGTTCATGCGCCGGCCGATGGGCGCCGGCCGGGTTCACCTGGGCCAGCGTCTCCAGCGCGTCGGCGCGCAGCGGGTGCGCCAGGAACTCGTTCTTGACCAGCCCCTGCAGAGCCACGACGCAGGGCGATTCGGCCGGCAGCTCGGCGTGGGCGGCGCGCAGGATGTGGGTGGCGGCCAGAATGGCCTCGGGCTTTCCCCCTTCGAGCCGCGTCCGGACCAGCGCGCACAAATCGACCTTTGCCGCGGCCAGCGCCGGGGCGACCACGTCGACGCTGTCCGGGCGGTCCAGGGCCGACTTCAGGCGGTCGGACCTGGCGGGCGTCGCCCGCGTGCGCCAGGGCGGCGGCTGCGCGCGCGTCCAGCGCCGGATCCGGGAACCGGCGCTGCAGCCAGGAGCGCGCGAAGATCGACACGGCGCTGGTGTCGCCATCCCGGGTGTAGCGGGACACCCGCAGCAGCGCCTCTTTGATGCGCCCCTGATAGAAGAGGCGCGGCAGCGCGTCCGCCAGCGGTGCCTCGATTCGGCGGACCTGCCCCCCCGAGCACAGGCGGGCGTCGCGTGAGAAGATCCACCGGATGTGGGCGACCCCGTCGTCCGCATACACGTCCGGCGGCGGGACGGGGTAGGGGTGGGTACCCCGAACCGCGGCCACCGCGGCCTGGTCGAACTCCGGGACGCCCGAGCTCTCGGTGACGGTGATGTCGGCCGGCGTGCCGTCCCAGCGGACCACGAACAGGATCTCGGTGTCGTTGGCTCGATTCACCGGGTCCGTGGGCGGGCGGGTGGCGGCGACCTCCTGGATGAACTTGGTCGCCCACCGGTAGTGGATGGACCGGTGCATGGAGCGCAGGTAATCGCCTTCGACTCCCGGCGTCAGGATGGGCGGCTCTTCGTGGGCCGCCGCCGGCGCGGGGGCTGCGGCCGCGCTGCCGGCGGACGCGGCTGTGGCCAGCGCCAGCAACATCAGGCGAAAGCGTCGCATATTGACGGGACTATGCCGGGTCATGCTGCGGGAACCGTGAGAGGTTACTCCTTCTCCCCTTCATCGTCCCAAACCCGCCGGGCATTAACGCGCCCGGTATCAGCGGCGGTCGTTTGTTCGCTGCTTGCGGCGTGGCCCGCGGTTGGGCTGGCGCAGGCCGGCCCGTCCCCGTTCGTCGACTATCGCGCCCAGCAGCCCGGGGTGTCGCACGTGATCAAGGTGAAGGACCTGCCGAGGCCGCACGCCACGGCCTCGGTCGACAACGGCCCCCGGCTGGTCGCTAGACCCAAGGGCGCTTGGCCTCAGGCGCCGGCCGGATTCCAGGTCCAGCTGTATGCCGAGGGGCTGGTGAACCCACGGCTCATCCGCACGGCGCCGAACGGGGATGCCTTCGTGGCCGAGAGCGAAGCCGGCGTCATCAGGGTGTTTCGCGGCGTCACCGGCCAAGGCCGGGCGGTCCGGACGGCGACGTTCGCGACCGGCCTACACCAGCCGTTCGGGATCGCGTTTTATCCGGCGGGCGCCGATCCGCGCTGGGTGTACGTCGCCAACACCGACGCGGTGGTGCGCTTTGCGTACCGGTCTGGGGACCTCGAGGCCCGCGGCGCCGCCGAGGTGGTGGTCCCCGAGCTGCCCGGCGGTGGATGGCTGCGCGGGGGCGGGCACTGGACCCGCGACCTGGCCTTTTCACGGGATGGCAAGACGCTGTTCGTTTCGGTCGGGTCGCGCTCGAACGCCGACGACACCGACGGCAACCAAGCCGAGTTTCACCGGGCGGACATCCTGTCCTTCACGGTTGCCGGCGACGGGACGGTCGCGCCGCAGAGCGTGCGGGTGTTCGCGTCCGGCATCCGCAACGCGGTCGGCATCGCCGTCCATCCGAAGAGCGGCGAGCTCTGGGCTTCCGTCAATGAACGGGACGAGCTGGGCGACAACCTGGTTCCCGACTACATCACCCACGTCGAGCCGGGCGGCTTTTACGGGTGGCCATTTTACTATCTGGGCCCCAATCCCGAGCCGCACCTGCGCGGCAAGCACCCGGAGCTGGCGTCCAAGGTGATCGTGCCTGACGTGCTGCTGCAGCCGCACGACGCTTCGCTGGAGATGGTCTTCTACGACGGGACGCAGTTCCCGGCTGAGTACCGGGGCGACATCTTCGCCGCCGAGCACGGCTCGTGGAATCGCAAGGTCCGCTGCGGCTACGAAGTGATCCGCGTGCCGCTGCACGGCGGGACACGCGCCAGCGGCGAATACGAAGACTTCCTGACTGGCTTCGTGACAGCGTCGGGCGACGTTTGGGGCCGACCGGTCGGCGTGGCCGTGGCCGCAGACGGCGCGCTGCTGGTGACCGACGACGGGTCGCGATCGATCTGGCGCGTGAGCAACCTCCAGCCGCGCTGAGGCTACCGGGCGCTGCGGAACCGCGCCACGGTCATGGCGGGCGGGTTGACACGGACCACGCCGGCGTCGGCGTCGACGACGATAAGGTCCTCGGGGCGGAGCCAGCCGAAGAGGCCATGCACGCCGCCCACCAGGGGGCGACCGGCGCTGCGAGCCAGGGCGGCTGGCGCTCCGTCCGCGGCCACGTCGTTCTCGACGACGAAGGCCGATGCGCCGGCGGAGATGGCATAGGCGGTCGCGAACAACCCGACGCGCTCGCTGGCCAGCATGGCGCCCGATCTGACCAGGCGGGTGCCGCTGGTCACCGCGTGAGCCAGGACGCACAGGTCCTCGATCTCGGCGGCCCGGGCCGCCATCAGCTCGGAGGTGTCCTCGTCGCCGGCGGCCTGGAACGGCGCCCGCGCGTAGGCGCGCGCCAGCTCCGACAAAGCCTTGAGCGGGGCTGGCGCGCCGCAAGCCTCGGCCAGCCGGACGCGGAACCGCTCGTCGTCCAGGATCAGCGCCAGCGACGAAATTTCGCGGGCGGCGGCGCCGGTCGCCTGCGCCAGGCCCCGGTGAAGCTCGGTGCGCAACCGGTTCCACAAGGCTTCGAGAGCGCTGGGGTCGATCGATTTGGCTGGCCCCGTCGGTGCGGCGGCGTGGGCCAGCGCCGTCAGGGTGGGCAGCAGCGTGGCGCGTCCCATGGCCGTTCCCGGCACCAGCGCCCGGCCGATCAGGCGGACACTGCGGCGGTCGGCCTCCTGGGCCCGTTCGCGGTCGCGCGCCTCGCTGCGTTCCAGCGCGTGGTTGATGACGGCCGCCAGCGCCGTCGCCAGCACGACCTCTTCGGGCGTGAAGGCCATGGTCGCTCGCCGCTGCATGACCAGCACGCCGGCCGCTGCGCCGCCCCGCAGGACGGGGACGGCCAGCAGGGCCGGGAACTGCTCTTCACCCAGGCCGGGGATGTACTTGAAGTGCTCGTCGCGATCGGCGACCGCCACCGAGACGGGGCGCAGCCGATCGGCGGCGAACCCGGTGATCCCCTCGCCGCGCCCCAGCTGCACGTGTCCGACGGCGCCTTCGGGGAAGCCGACGTTGCCGCGCATCGTGAACCGCTCGCCGTTGGTCCCTTCTTCGCGCACGTAGACGCTGGCCACGTCGGCGTGGGCAATGGCCGCGATGTCCACGCACATCTCGGTCAGCACGGTCTCGAGCGGTGCGTCGCGCTCGCCGAGACCGATGAGCCGGAAGATGCCATCCAGCGAGTTGTCGCCGGTGTCATGAACCTGGTAGCCCAGACCGCGATTCTCGACCCGCGCCATGTGGACCTCTGAGTACGACCTTACGCCTCTCATGTTTCCGGCATCTTTCCGGACGGAAAATTCGCGGTAAGGTGGCGAAAACGATGTTCCTCCACGAAAACTTCCTCCTGGATACGCCGACCGCGATCGACCTCTACCACGGGGTCGCCGCCAAGCAGCCGATCCTGGATTACCACTGCCACCTGTCGCCCCATCAGGTCGCGGATGATCACCGCTTCCGGTCGATGACCGAGATCTGGCTGGAGGGGGACCATTACAAATGGCGCGCCATGCGGGCCGACGGCGTCCCGGAACGATTGATCACCGGGGACGCGTCGGACTGGGAGAAGTTCGCGGCCTGGGCCAAGACGGTGCCGCACACGCTGCGCAACCCGCTTTACCACTGGACCCACCTCGAGCTGAGCTTTCCGTTCGGGGTCCACAACCAGCTGCTGAACGCCGATAGCGCGCGCGAGATCTTCGATCACTGCAACGCGCGCCTCGGCGAGGACGGCTTCACGACCCAGGGGTTGCTGCGCCAGTTCGACGTGCGCGTGGTCTGCAGCACCGACGATCCGGTCGACGACCTGGAGCCGCATCGGCGTCACGCGCGGAAGAGCGGGAGCAAGACGCGCCTTCTGCCGACCTGGCGCCCCGACAAGGCGCTCGCGCTCACCGATTTGGCGGCCTGGAACGCCTGGGTCGACGCGCTGGGCGCCGCCGCGAACCTCACGGTCGGCACGCTCGACGAGCTGCGCCAGGCGCTGCGCCGCCGGCACGACGCGTTTCACGAGGCCGGCTGCCGGGCCTCGGACCATGGCCTGGAACGCATCTACGCCGCCGACTACACCGAGCACGAGGTGGCGGCGGTGTTCGCCCGCGCGCGCGCGGGCAAGGCTTCGGCCGCCGAAGACGTCGAGAAGCTGCGGTCGGCGCTGCTTTACGATCTGGCGGTGCTGGACCACCAGCGCGGGTGGGTGCAGCAGTTCCATCTGGGCGCGCTGCGCGACACCAGCACGCGCGGGATGCGCGCGCTGGGGCCGAACACTGGCTACGACGCCATCGGCGACTTTCCGCAGGCCGTCGCGCTGGCCAGGTTCCTCGACCGGCTGGACGCGACCGACCAGCTGGCCAAGACCATCGTCTACAACCTGAATCCGGCTGACAACGAAGCCTTGGCGACCGTCATCGGCAGCTTTCAGGACGGAAGCGAGCCCGGCAAGATGCAGCTCGGCAGCGCGTGGTGGTTCCTCGATCAGCTGGACGGGATGCGCAAGCAGATCGACGCGCTGTCCAACTTGGGGCTGCTCTCGCGATTCGTCGGGATGCTGACCGACTCGCGCAGCTTCCTGTCGTTTTCGCGCCACGAGTACTTCCGGCGCCTCCTGTGCAACATGCTGGGGCAGGACGTGGCGCGCGGCCTCGTTCCCAACGACCGCCTGCTGTTGTCGGCGCTGGTCGAGGACGTCTGCTTCGGCAACGCGCGCCGGTACTTCGGCTTCGAGCTTTAGGAGCTCTGCGGCCCGGGCGCCAGCATGCGCGCCAGCGCCTGGGGCGAACGAGCGCCGTTGTCGCGCATCCAGCTCTCGCCGGCCGCCGCTGCGTCGGTGTCACCGGCGATGACGCCCAGGGCCAGACGCGCCGCCGCCTGGAAGAGCCCCAGTTGATGCGCGCCGGTCTCGTCGACGGCGCGGGTTGCCCAGGCGCGCGCCTCGACGGCATGGCCCGCGACGTGCTCGGCGCCGGCCAGCAGCAACGCACCCATGGCCGTGCCCCATCCGGCCCCGCGGCGCAGCCGGACGGCCGCGCGGCGGGCGATGTCCAGTCGTTCGGCGCGCGCTTCACCGCTGGCCACCATCGCGCCAGCCAGCGCGGCGCGCCCCCGCAGGTGAACGGCGACCGTGCGGGTGTGGTGCATCTGCAGCAGCATCGATCGGCGCAGCGCCGGCCAGCCGGCCATCAGGCGCTGGAACGCGGCCTCGGCCTGGCCCTCGTAAAGGTCGGCCTGCGTCTCGGCGATCAGGTGGTACCAGTGCTGGATGTGGTACCCCTGCGCCGACCAGGCGGCCATGGCCTGGCGCGCTTCGCGCCGCGCCCGCGCCGGGTCGTCGCTCAACAGCCAAACCGCGTTCGCCAGACCGATGCGCAGGGTGGTTGCTGCGTAGACCGAGCCGCGGTCGTTGGCTTCCTTCAAGCCGTCGGCTGCCGAGACGCGGAACCGTTCGAGGGCGCCGAGGTAATAGAAGCACTCCAGCCTGAAATGCCGTACGGCATTCAGTTCCCAGGCCGCGCCCACGCACCGGTCGCGAAAGATTCGCTCGGCGGTGGCCAGGTGCTCCAACGCCGGCGCGAACCGGCCGCCCAGGTGTGCCGACAGGCCGCTCATCAGCGCGACGATCCCCGTCGCATGCGGGTGATCGAGCGTGGACGCGATCGCCGCAGCCTCGGCCAGCAGCCGCTGCGCGCGTCGGTCGTTTCCCTGGGCGGCGGCGTAGGCGGCCTCGCCCGCGATTCCGCGCGACACGCGAGAGGGCTCGCCGGCCCGCAACGCTTGCAGGAGGCTGCGCGCCTGAAAGTGCGCCCCCTGCACGGGATCCATCAGCCCCAGCCCCGACGAGATGGACCAGCAGAGATCGGCGCGCGCCAGATCTCGCGGCGCGATCTCCTCGGCGCTGCGCGGCCGGAACCGGCGCCCACGCAGGAACAGGGCCGCCCGTTGGATCAGCAGCGCGCGCACGGGGGACTTCGCGAACGACAGCCCGGCGGCGGCCAGCGCCTCGGCGGCGACCTCCCGCCCCTCGTCCAGGTGGCCGCTGCGAATCAGCTCTTCGGCGCCGCGGCGGCGAAGGTCCATGGCCTGCGCCGGCCCGGCGGCGCGCGCCGCGCTCAGGTAATGCGCGGCCGCTTCGGCGCCGTGTCCCGCGTTGGCCAGCGCGTCGCCCAGACCCACCAGCAGCTCGCGGCGCTGTTCCTCGGGCCAGTTCCCCAGCGCCAGGGCGTCGCGGTACTGCTCGGCCGCGCGGTCGAACGCCAGCGCCTCGGCGGCCCGCCGCGCCGCCGCCGCGAAGTGGATGGCGGCGCGATCCGGATGCCCGGCCTCGCGCCAGTGCACGGCCGCCCGCAACACGCTGCCGGCGTCCTCGAAGGCTTCGGCCAGCTCGCCGTGCAGCGTGCGCGCCTCGGCGCTGGAAGTGGACTGGCGCGCGACCAGCCTGATTCGGTCGTGCGTGAAATCCAGCAGCTCGTCGTCGCGCTCGGTGACCGCATAGACCAGCTTGGCCGCGCGCAGCTCGTCCAGCAGCGAAAGCGCCGTCGGTCCCTCGATGCCAGCCAGGCGCCGCAGCATTCGCACCGGCGTGGGGACGCCGGCCACGGCCAGCGCGCGCAGCAGTCGTACCGCCGGCGGCGAGAACGACTCCAGCTGCGCGCGCAGCACCCCGTCCAGCGTCACCAACGCCCCATTGCCGCGCCGCAGGTGCGCCGTGCGCGCCAGCTCCAGCAGGAACAGCGGGTGGCCGCCCGATTCGCGCGCCATCACCTCGGCATTGCGATCCAGATTGGCGCTGTCCCCGCCGGCCAGCAGCGCGCGGGCCAGCCGCCGGGCGGCCTGGCTTTCGAGATTGCCGAGCGGGAGCTGCTGTTCGGGAACCTCGCCTCCCAGCAGCGTCGCGGCGCGCTCGTCGAGGGACGTGGTCCTGAACGTTCCGATCAGCAGCATGCGCGGCGCGTCCGGCGGGCGCAGCACCTCGGTCAAGAGGGCGCGCGAATCGGCGTCCGCCCACTGCAGGTCGTCGACGAAGGCGACGATGGGCGCCAGGGCGGTGAGCCCGCGCAGCAGCTGCCGGAAAGCCACGAACATGGAGTCGCGAACCTCACGCGGATCGGTCCCGACTTGCTGCTGGGGCGCATGCGCGATGAGCGGCACCCGCCCCAGCACGGGAAATGCCTGCAGCAGGACGGCGGCGCGGTCGGGGATCACGCGCCCCAGCGTCTCCGCGTCGAGGCCCCGCAACACGTGCGTGAGCGCGTCGACCAGCCCGTCGAACGCCTTGAACGGAACCAGCTCGCGCTCGTAGCAACGGGCGGTCAGGATCAAGGGCGGGCCGCGCTCGACCCAGGCCGCGTCGCTGGCGTCCGGATTTGCAGCATCTTCCACGCGTTGCAAGAACGTCGCGACCAGGGACGACTTGCCGACGCCGGACTCCCCGCGCACCACCAGCAGTCGGGCGCCCTGGCCCGATCGCACCTCGTCGAGCGCCGTCGCCAGCACGTCCAGCTCCGCCTCGCGTCCCACGACGGCCGTCGGCTCGTCGCGGCGAACGGCGGCGTGGGTGAGGGCGCTGCCGGCAGGCGCGGGCTCCAGCAGGGCCAGCACCTCGGCGCTCGTCGGCCGCTGGTCGGGGTCGGGGTCCAGCAGCCGATCGCACAGCGCCGCCAGGTCGCTCGGGGCACCGGGGGCCGCCGCCGCCAGGCGGGGCGGGCGGTCATGCTGCTTGTGGTAGAGGATCTCGTGCGGCAGCCCCTCGAAAGGCAGCCGGCCGCTCAGAATTTCGAACAGAATCACGCCGAACGCGTACCAGTCGGCGGCCGCGCTCACTGGTTGCAACGCCACCTGCTCCGGCGACATGTATTCGGGCGTCCCCGCGCCTGAATGAGTGGTCGCCTGCGTCGTGGCGCTGACCAGGCCGAAGTCCAGCAGCACCACCCGCCCTTGCGGGGTCACCAGCACATTCGAGGGTTTGAGGTCCCGGTGCACGCAGCCGGCGTGATGCAACGCGACCAGAGCGCGCGCCAGCTGCGTCAGGTCCGCGCGCAGCCGGTCCTCGAGATAGACGTTTCGCCCTCCCGGGTCATAGCGGCGGAGCGTCTCGCCCGGCGCCAATATCGGTGTGTCGACCGGCCTGTCGACCGAGCCGGGCTTGGCCCAGCCGAGCTCATCTCGCGCGGGCGCGGAGGCCGCTGGGGCGTTGCCCGCCTTCAGGGTGGGGGCATCAGAGGCGAAGGCAGGCGTTTGGGCCGGACGGGCCGGGGGCTCTAGGCCGCGCACGTGGCTGATGAGGTCGGTGCCCTCCACCAGCTCCATGGTGAAGAACCACTGCGACCCCTCGGAGACCAGCTCACCCAATCGCACCAAGTTCGGATGCCGCACGTCGGCGACCGCCCGGAACTCGCGCTTGAACCGGAGCAGCATGTCTGGGTTGACGACCGGCAGCAGCTTCAGCGCCACCGGGAGCCGGTTGGTCTCGTCGAAGGCCTCGTAAACGACGCCCATCCCGCCGCGTCCGAGGAACCGCACCAAACGGAACCGTGTCGTCCCGCGAAACGCGACTGCGCCCAGATCCATCGTGCGTGCTCGCGGCCCCCGCTCTGTGTAGCGCAAATTGCCGCCGGCCGTCTACCGGCGCCGCCGGCCGGCTACCGGCGCCGCCGGCCGTCTACCGGCGCCGCCGGCCGCATTGTTGGGCTTCGTCAGGTACCGGCGTAACCGCCAGCGGCGGGGATCGTAGACTCTGGTAGGAGGTCGCCATGAAGTCGCCCCATCCGGAGCTGAAGCCGAGGTCGTTCCATCCCGTCACGCTGGCCCTCGCCGGCCTGGCGGTGGTCACGCTGGTCGGGATGGCCTGGGGACGCTCCGGGGCGCGCGGCAACGGCGACCCCACAGGAGGCCGCGTCATGTCCACCAAGAAGTACACCAAGCCGCCGGTCGAGCAGCTCCGCAAGTCGCTCACGGGCGTGCAGTTCCAGGTCACGCAGAACGCCGCGACCGAGCCGCCGTTCGACAACGCGTTTTGGGACAACCACCAGCCGGGGCTCTACGTCGATGTCGCCACCGGCGAGCCGCTTTTCAGCTCGACCGACAAGTTCGATTCGGGGACCGGCTGGCCCAGCTTCACGCGGCCGGTCGAAAAGGGGCGCGTCGTCGACGACGACGATCGCACGCACGGCATGATCCGGACGGAGGTCCGCTCCGTCGCCGGGGCTTCGCACCTGGGGCACGTCTTCGACGACGGGCCGGCGCCGACGGGGCTGCGTTACTGCATCAACTCCGCATCCTTGCGTTTCATCCCCGCCGAAAAGCTGGAGGCCGAGGGCTACGGCGCCTATCTGCCTCTGTTCGGCAAGGCGGCGCACGCGTCAACCGCGCCGGCCGCGCCCGACCCGAACAGCTGCACGCGCCCGGCGGCCGGCGGCAAGCCCGGCTGCACCCCGACGCTGGAGACGGCAATCCTGGCCGGCGGCTGTTTCTGGGGAATGGAGGAGATCATCCGGCAGGTGCCGGGCGTCATCGAGACGCAGGTCGGTTACACGGGCGGCAAGACCGGGCACCCGACGTACGAGGACGTGCACACCGGCGCGACCGGGCACGCCGAGGCCATCCGGGTGGTGTTCGATCCCGCCAAGCTGTCGTACGACGACCTGCTCGAAAAGTGGTTCTTCCGGATGCACGACCCCACCACCGCCAACCGCCAGGGGAACGACCGCGGCACGCAGTACCGGTCCGCGATTTTCGTGACCTCGCCCGAGCAACGGAAGCTGGCGGAGCAGGCCAAGGCGCGGGCGCAGGCGTCGGGGCGCTGGAAGGCGCCCATCGTGACCGAGATCGTCGAGGCGGGCGCGTTCACGCCGGCCGAGGACTATCACCAGAAGTATCTGGAGAAGAACCCGGGTGGCTACACCTGCCACTACGTCCGCAACTGAGACGCTATTGCGCTTGAGCTGATTCGGGCCGACCCAGCGCCAGCTCGTCCTTGCCGGCGAGCCGCTGCTGGACGGCCGCGCAGGCGGCGGCGGTGTCGTCGACGACGCGCGTGAGGAGCGCGTGATCGGAGACGATGCCGCCGGTCGTCTCCTGCTCGTCCAGCCAGGCATCCAGGCTCTCGAGGCGGGCGCGCCCGGTGGCGATGCCGCCTGCCTGCGCGGTCGCCAGCCGCCCGAACAGACCCCGTGCCGACCGGATGCAATAGCGGAGCGAGCGCGGGAACCGCGATTCGAACAGCAGGAAGTTGATCACCGCCTCACCGCTGACGCGGCCGTGCTGGCGGCGCATGAACGCCTCGAAACCGGAGCAGGCGCGCAGCAAGGACAGCCACAACGCCGTCTGCAGCAGCGACTGGTTGCCGGGCGCGGTGGCGGTCCGGATGTGGTGGTGCATGTCCAGCGTGCGCGCCGTCTGGCCGACCCGCTCCAGCATGACGCCCAGCCACAGGAAGTCCATCGGCTCGTCGTGCAGCATCGTGCTGCGAATGAGGCCCAGGCACAGCTGCGTCGACCGGCGCACGTGCCGGTAGACCTCGTCGCGGTCCTGCAGGTATTGGGAAGCGGCCGCCTCCCCCATGAACCAGAGGTAAAGGTCGTTGGTGGCTTCCCAGATGTCGTGACCGATCACCTCGCGGATCGACCGGGCTCCCTCGCGCGCGGCGCGGATCGAGCTGCGGATCGACACCGGGTTGTCGGGGGCCCAGGTCATGTAGCGCTGGACCGCCTCCCCGTTGCCGGCCGCGTCCGCGCCCAGGTTGGCCGCCAGCTCCGGGTACTGGCCCGACACGGTGACCAGCGGGCGCCAGCACGACATCGGGGGCAACTCGGCGTCGAAGGCCAGCGTGCGCGTGACCTGCAGCAGGCGGGCGCTGCTCTCGGCGCGCTCGATGTAGCGCCCCAGCCAGAAGCAGTGGTCCGCGACCCGCGAAATCAAGTGGCGTCCGCCTGCACCCAGGTGTCTTTCGAGCCGCCACCCTGGCTGGAGTTCACGACGTACGACCCCGCCCGCAGCGCGACGCGCGTGAGGCCGCCCGGCAGCACCCAGCTGCGCTGTTTGCCGGTCAAGATGAACGGCCGCAGGTCGATTCGCCGCGGCTCGACCCGCCGCGAATCCGCGATCCAGGTCGGGGAGGTCGACAGCTCGACGCGCCCCTGCGCGATGTAGCGGCGCGGATCGCTGCGGATGCGGTCGCGGAACATGTCCAGCTCCGCCGCGCTGGCCTCGGGTCCCATCAGCATGCCGTACCCGCCCGCCTCGTCGACGGCCTTGACCACCAGCTCGGGCAGGTGCTCGAGCACGAAGGCGCAGTCGGCGCGCCGCGCGCAGACGTGGGTCGGGACCTGCTGAAGGATTGGCTCTTCGTCCAGGTAGTATCGAATGAGGTCTGGGACGAACGGGTAGATCGCCTTGTCGTCGGCCACGCCGTTGCCGGGCGCGTTCGCCAGCGTCACGCGGCCGGCCGCCCAGGCGCGCATCAAGCCGGGCACGCCCAGCAAGCTGTCGGGGCGGAAGAACTCGGGATCGATGTACGCGTCGTCGGTGCGGCGGTAGATCACGTGAACGCGCCGGGGACCCTGCGTCGTGCGCACGAACACCTCGTCGCCGTGCACGAACAGATCGGAGGCTTCGACCAGCTCGATACCCATCGAGCGGGCCAGGAAGCTGTGCTCGAAATAGGCCGAGTTGAACGGCCCGGGCGTCAGCACGACGATCGTCGACTTGTCCGGATCCTCCGGCGAGACCGAACGCAGCGTCTCGACCAGCTGAATGGGGTAGTCGTCCACGCGGCGGACGCCGATGCGGTCCATCGTGGTCGGGAACACCCGCTTCGTGATCAGGCGATTTTCGATGACGTACGACACGCCAGACGGCGTGCGCAAATTGTCCTCCAGCACACGCAGCACGCCGTCGGGGCTGCGAATCAGGTCGATCCCGGCGATGTGGATGCGCACGCCGCCGGGCGGCTTCATCCCGCGCAGCTGCGGCAGGTAGTGCTTCGACCCCAGCAGCAGCTCCGTCGGGATCACGCGGTCGGCCAGCACCTTCTGCTCGCCGTAAAGGTCGTCCAGGAACAGCTGCAGCGTGGTCAGCCGCTGAATCAGCCCTGTTTCCATCTGGGCCCACTCGCCAGCGCCGATCACCCGCGGCACCAGGCAGACCGGCATGACCTTCTCGGTCCCGCGCGAGTCGGAGTACACGGAGAACGTCACGCCGCGCTGCGCGAGCGACAGCTCGGCCAACGCCTGGCAGCGCGCGAACGTGTCGGGGCTCATGTTGGCCAGCAGGGCCGCCACCATCTGCGCGTGCGGGCGCGTGACCCCGCTCGCCTCGACCAGCTCGTCATACGTTCCGGGGATCGGCGCGTACCCGTCCAGCACCGCTGGAGCCGGTAGGCGCGCCGTTTGCGTCGAGTCGATGAGCACCACGGTCAATCCTAGTCGAGACGGGCCCAGACCGATCGATAAGTGCGGTTGCGTTAACGCGATTTGATCCGATTCGAAACGTGACGTTAACTGCCGAGAACCTATCGTGACCGCCATTCACGGGACCACGCAGGAGGGGGCCAGCGCGCCGCCGGAGGACACGGCCGGTGCAGGTGGCCCCCCCGGCGTGCCCGCCGAAAGACGGGTCCCCTGGGATGAGATGCACGGCCCCGACGGGCAGGTGCGACCTCACTGGCGGGTGCTGGACGAGGCGCTCCGGTCGTTCGGTCCCGGCGAGATGTGGCGGCGCTGGGAGCAAGCCCGGCAGCTCATCCGCCAGCACGGCGTCACGTTCAACGTCTACGGCGATCCGCGCGGGCTCGAGCGCCCGTGGCCCCTCGACCCCGTCCCCGTCCAGGTCTCGGCCGGCGAGTACGCGGCGCTGGCCGTCGGGTTGGCGCAGCGGGCGACCCTGCTCGACCGGCTGCTGGTGGACCTTTACGGCCCCCGCCAGACGCTGGCCGAGGGGCTGCTTCCTCCGGAAGTGATCCTGGCCCACCCGAACTTGCTGCGGGCCTGCGCCGGGTTGCGGCCGCCGGGCGGGCGGTTCCTGCACCTTTACGCGGCCGATCTGGCGCGCACGCCCGACGGCGTCTTGCGCGTGTTGGCCGACCGCACGCAAGCCCCCGCCGGCGCCGGCTACGCGCTCGAGAACCGCATCGTGCTGGGACGCGTGCTGCCCGAGGCGTTCCGCGACACCAACACCCAGCGGCTGGCGCTGTTCTTCCGCACGTTGCGCGAGACCCTGGCTGGCCTGGCGCCGCAAGGGATCTCGAACCCGCGCATCGTGCTGCTGACCGCGGGGCCGCACAACGCCACCTACTTCGAACAGGCGTTCCTGGCCCAGTACCTCGGTTACCCGCTGGTCGAGGGCGGCGACCTCACCGTGCGCGACGGCCGCGTGTTCCTGAAGACGCTGGGCGGGCTGCACCCCGTGGACGTCATCCTGCGCCGGCTGCGCGACGATTACTGCGACCCCCTCGAGCTGCGGCCCGATTCGCTGCTGGGTCTACCCGGCCTGCTGCAGGCGGCGCGCGACGGAACCGTGGCCATCGCGAACGCCATCGGCACGGGCGTTCTTCAGACGCCGGGCCTCATCCCGTTCCTGCCGGGCTTGTGCCGGGCGCTGCTGGGCGAGGATCTGAAGCTTCCGTCCGTCGAGACCTGGTGGTGTGGCGATCCGGAGGTGCGCGAGCACGTCATCGAAAACCTGCGCGACATGGTGATCAAGCCGGCCTACCCGCTGGGGCCGACGGATCCGATCTTCGCGGGGCGCCTCGATCGCGCGGCCGCCGAGACGCTGGCGGCCAGCATTCGCGCGGCGCCGGCCCGGTTCGTGGCGCAGCGGCACGCGGCGCCCTCGACGGTGCCGGTGATCGACGGGGACGCGCTGCGGCCGCGGCCGGTCGTGCTGCGCTGTTTCGTGGTCGCCGATCCGGCGGGGGGGTATCAGGCGATGCCCGGCGCGCTGGCACTGGTCGGTGGCGCCGACGAGGCGGACATCTCGATCGCGCGCGGGGCGCGCAGCAAGGACACCTGGGTCATCAGCGACGGCGCCGTGAGCGAGTTCTCGCTGCTGCGCGGCTCGCAAGAGCCCGTCGAGCTCACGCGCGGGGGGGGCGATCTGCCGAGCCGCGTGGCCGACAACTTCTTCTGGCTGGGGCGCTACGCGGAGCGGGCCGAGTCCATCGCGCGCCTTGGTCGGATCATCTGCGCGCGTCTGGCCGAGCCGCGCGATCCGCGGTCGGCCGCCGGTTTCCTGGCGCCGCTGGCGGCCGCGCTGGAGGCGCAGACCATGGTCGCCTCGGGCGCCGAGCTGCAGGCGCTGCCGCCGCTGGCCGAGCGCGCCGCGGCCGAGCGGGTGATGCGTGAATCGCTCTTCGACGTCACGCACAGTGGGACGCTGGTCTCGACGGGGCAGGCGATCGATCGGGTCGCCCGCGCCATTCGCGATCGCCTGTCGATGGACACCTGGACGGTGCTCTCGGCGCTGGCCAACGAGCTGGCGGACGCCGAGCGCGGCTCGTCGCACGATCGACCGGTGGTGCTGGCGGCGCGGCTCGATCGCATGGTCATGGTGCTGGCGGGGCTGTCGGGCCTCACCTCCGAGAGCATGACCCGCGAGGTCCCCTGGCGTTTCCTGGACATGGGCCGCCGGCTCGAGCGGGCGCTGAACACGGCGCTGATGATCGAGCGGACCCTGTCGGCGGTCACCGGCGACGAGCTGCCGTTGCTGGAGGCGCTGCTCGACGCGGCGGACAGCGCGATGACCTACCGGCGCCGCTACCGCGCGACGTTGCAGGTCGCCCCGGTCGTCGACCTGCTGGTCGCCGACGATCGCAACCCGCGTGCGATCGTGTTTCAGCTGGCCGCCCTGGCCGATCACGTGGGCTCCCTGCCGCGCGATCCCTCCTCCGCGCGTCGCACGCCGGAAGAACGCCTGGCCTTCGAGCTTTTGTCCGAGGTGCGCCTCATCGACGTCGAGGAGGTCTGCGCCCGCGCCGGCGAGGGCAGCGCCGAGCGCCCGGCGCTGCAGGCGCTGCTGGGGGATCTGGTGCGCAAGCTGCAGTCGCTCTCGGACGCGCTGTTCGCCGCCTACTTGACGCCCGCCAAGATCTCTCGCGCGCTGGCATCGCCGGAGATCGGCGCGTGATCTACCGCGTCCAGCACGTGACGTCGTACCGCTACAGCGACAAAGTCTCGACGTCTCATCACGACCTGCACGTGCTCTTGCGGGGCTCGGGTCGCCAGCGCATCCTCAGCGAATCGTTGTCGGTCAGCCCGGTGCCTGCCGTGCGGCGTGACCGCGTGGACTGGTTCGGCAACCGGGCCACGCACCTGGCCATTCACGAGTGGCATGGCGAGCTGACCGTCACGGCTGACGCCGAGGTCGAGGTGGTCGCGCCACCGGCCGTGGGGCGGGGCAGTCCCTGGGAGGCCACGCGCGACTGGGTTCGCGCGGGCGCCGATGCCGACGCTCGGGCGGCACTGGAGATGGTGCTGCCGTCGCCTCACATCGAGGTCTCGGCGGCGGCGCGCGAGCTGGCGCTGCCGTCCTTTTCGCCAGGGCGGCCGCTGGTCGAGGCGGCCTGTGACCTGATGACCCGGATTCACGACCACCTGGAATACGACCCCGAGGCGACGGACGTCTCGACCTCGGTCGACGAGGTGTTGCGTGGCGGGCGCGGCGTCTGTCAGGACTTCGCGCACGTGCAGATCGCCTGCTTGCGCGCGCTGGGGCTGCCGGCCCGGTACGTCAGCGGTTACCTCGTGACGGCGCCCCCGGCCGGGCAGCCAAGGCTCGTCGGCGCCGACGCGTCCCATGCGTGGCTGTCAGTCCGGTCGCCCGACTTCGGCTGGCTGGACCTGGATCCGACCAACGACGTCATCCCGACCGACCGGCACGTGGTCGTCGCCTACGGCCGCGACTTCGGCGACGTGACACCCATGCGCGGGGTGCTGCTGGGCGGCGGCCGCCACACGCTGCGCGTCGCCGTCGACGTCATTCCACTGCCTTTGGCCCTCAAATAACGAAAGGCGCGCCGGCCCCCCGGCCGACGCGCCCTTCTCGGATGAAACGACTGGCTGGTTACGGGCCGCCGCCGGCGCCGCCGGCGCCCGTACCGCCCTTGAAGAAGTAGTAGTCGGCGCTGTAGGAGACGCTGACGTGCTCGCCCACCGACCCGCTGTTGCAGTTGCTGGACGGCGTGAGGCCGCCCACCGTGTTCACCCGCTGGACGTAGGTGACGCCGGCGAACGGGCCGGTCGTGGTGCTGGTCGTCACCTTCAACAGCAGCCAGGGGATGTTCGCCGCGTTGCTGGACTCGGCCTGCTGCAACTTCATCCCGGTGATGGTGCCGCCCTCGCTGGTCCAGCTGGGACCTGCCTGGTGCGTTCCCACCTGCGTGCAGCTGGCGTCATACAAGTTCGCGCTGGGTACGGGGACCCAGCTGTACGGGCCGGAGCCCTGGCCGCCTGCGCCACCGTTGCCCGCCGTGCAGGTGTAGACCTGGGCGCCAATGCCCCGGTCGTGCACCTTGACGGTCGCACCGTTCGGCACGTCGATGGCCGTCGGGACGACCGGCGGCGTCAACCACGCCGTTCCGCCGATGCCGCCCGTTGGCGTGCAGGCCGCGCCGCCGGCGCCGCCTCCGCCCGCCGCTCCTCCGGCGCCGCTTGCGCCGCCGGCCGGATGTCCGCCACCGCCCGCGGCACCCGCCACGCCATTACCGCCGCCGCCCGCGTGACCGCCGGCCGCCGCCCCACCTTGACCGCCGCCCGCGTGACCGCCGCCCGCGTGACCGCCGCCGGGGTGACCGCCGTCGCCCGGGTGACCGCCGCCTGGGTGGCCGCCGCCTGGATGACCCCCGCCCGAAACCCCGGCACCACCCGTCGTGCCGCCCGTCGCGGACGTGCCGGCTGCGCCGCCGGAGCCGTTCGTGCCACCCGTCGCCGCTCCCCCGCTTCCGAGGCTGCCGCCCGTCGACACGCCGCCCGTCCCCGTCGTCCCGCCCGTGCGCGCCCCCCCGGTTCCGCCGCCCTTGCCGCCCGTCCCCTTGCCTCCGCTGCCGCCCGTGCCGCCGCTACTGCTCTCGGAACCGCAACCGGCGGCGATCAACACCGCCGCCAGCAGTCCGTATTTCACCTTGGTCGTCGTCATGAGTCCTCCACCTGTCGGGAGGCATAACGCGAAAACGCCGGAAAGTTTCTTCGATTCGTTAAGAATCTTTAATTTGGACGAATCTTCGGGTTTCCACTCATCCGGCATTCCGCAGCCCGGCGGCGATGCCTAGGATCGACATCATGAGCGCCCGTTCGAGCCGCGGGCGATCGGGCGCATCGGGCGGCGCGGTCCGGTATCGCTGCAACAGCTCGACTTGCAGATGGCTGATGGGATCGATGTACGGATCGCGCAGCTCGATCTGTCGCGCCAGCATCGGGTGGCGCGACAGCAGTGGCCCCTCGAAGGTCTCCTCCAGGGCCGCCTTCGCCCGCGCGTGCGCGTCGGCCAGCATCGGGAAGAATCGGTCACCCAGCTTGGGGTCGACGAGCCGCAGATAGAGGCGCGTGACCTCGGGATCGCCCTTGGCCAGCGCGGTCGCGGCGCTGTCCAGGGTGGTCGCGAAGAACGGCCAGCTCTTGAAGAGCTGCCGCCGCAGGCCAAGCGGGATTGTCTGGAGCCCCTCGGCGACGCCGAAGAAGGCTGGCAGTGGCAGGCGGACCTGGGTCCACGACATGACCCAGGGGATCGCGCGCAGGTCCGAGATCTCGCGGACCCGCCCGGACCGGTAGACGGGCCGGCTGGCGATCTTCAGCGCGCCGATCTCGCGGATGGGGGTGAGCTGCTCGTAGAATTCGAAGAACCCGGGCTGCGTGAAGAGAGCGCGATAAGCCGCCGCCGAGTCGCGGGCCGCCAGCTCCAGCGCCTCGCGCCAGCTGGGATCCAGAGACGGCGCGTTGCCGCGGGCATCGCGCGCCGCCGCCTGCCCCAGGTGGTACAGCAGCTGTTCGAGGTTTCGGTAAGCCAGGTCGGGCTGACTGTAGCGGTCGGCCAGCGCCTCGCCCTGTTCCGTGAGGCGCAGCCGCGCCCCAACGGTCCCGGGCGGAAGGCTGGCGATGGCGCGCCCGGCGCTGCCTCCGCCGCGCGCCGTCGAGGTCCCTCGGCCGTGGAAGAACCAGACCGGCACGCCGAGCGGGCGCGCTGCGGCGGTGATCGTCTCTTGCGCCTTGTAAAGCGCCCAGTTGGCGGCCAGGAACCCGGCGTCCTTGTTCGAGTCCGAGTACCCGATCATGATCTCCAGCCCGCCGCGCCCGCGCACGTGAGCCAGGAACAGCGGGTTGTCCAGCAAACGGGCGACGATCGCGGCGGCCGCCTCGAGGTCGGCCAGCGTCTCGAACAGCGGCACGACGTCGAAGGGCAGGGCGCCGGACGGCCGGTAAAGGCCGGCCTCGCGGGCCAGGATCATCACCTCCAGCAGGTCGGACGGGGCGTGGGTCATGCTCACCACGTAGGCGCCGCGCGACCGCCACACTTTGAGCGCGCCCAGCGCCACCTCCAGCGCGCGCGTCGCCGGCTTGTGGCCGACAGGCGCCAGCGGGCGGGCCGAAGCCAGCTCGCGCGTGAGCAGGGCCTCGCGCGCCGGTCGATCCAGCTTCTCGTAGTCGTCGGCGACGCCGCCCACCTTCAGCAGCTCGGCGACCGCGGCGGCGTGCGCGCGCGACTCTTCGCGCAGGTCCAGGGCGACCAGGTCCAGCCCGAACACCTGCGCCCGCAACTCCAGCGGCCGCACCTCCGTGCTGGCCGCCTCCGGCAGCCCGATCCGGGTCAGGCCGCCGGCGACGGTCTTGATGTCGGCCAGAAAATCGCGCGTCTCGCGGTAGGGCGCCACCGCGCCCCGGCCGTCGAGCGCCCGCAGCTTTTCGCGGATGCCGAAACAGAGGGCGCGGAAGGGCTCACCTTGCAGCGCCGCAGGGACCGCGATCCCGGACAGCAGGTCCTCGATCTCGAGGCGCAGGGGGGCGGGCAGCCGGACCTGCTGGTCTGAAACCGAAAGGTCGCGAATCAGCCGGTCCAGCTCGGCGCTGTAAAGCGCGATGGCCTCACCGCGCGCGAAGTCCTGCGCCCACTGCGTCACATCCGGCAGCACGTTCGGGTTGCCGTCCCGGTCTCCGCCGATCCAGCTGCGGAAGACCACCGGGGGCGGCAGCGCGGGACGGACGCCGTATTGGGCCTCGATCGCGCGTTCCATCTCCTCGACCAGGCGCGGGATCACCGACCAAAGCACCGTGGGCAAGTACACCAGCCCGCCGCGCGCCTCGTCTTCGACCGTCGGCCGCGCGCTGTGCAGCTCGGACGTGCCCCACAAAAGCGCGATGCGCGCCAGCAGCGCGCGCCGCGCCGCCGTCTCGTGGCTGCGCGAGCGGCCATCGGACACGGCCGCCAGGCGGTCCAGATCGGCGGCGACTTCGGTCAGGTGGTGGCGGACCGTCCGGCGCCGCGTCTCGGTCGGGTGCGCCGTGAAGGTCAGGTGCAGGCGCAGCGAGGCGAAGAGCGCAATCACCTCTTCGGCCGACCACCCTTCCTTTTTCAGCGACCCGATGAGGGCCGGGATCGATTGGGGGCGGGGGGCATCCAGGCTGGCGGTTTCGCGGCTGGCGTTGACGCGCATGCGGTGCCGCTCTTCGGCGGTGTTCGCCAGGTGCAGGTAGACCGAGAAGGCGCGCACCAGGCCCTCGGCGTCGTCCAGCGACAGCGCCGAGATGAGCGCCCGCAGCCGGTCGCGGGCGCCCGCGGCGCCGTTGCGCCGGGCCTCCTTGGTCAGCGCGCGGACCTCCTCTTCGCTGGTGAAGAGCGCGTCCCCCGACAGCGTCTTGATGGCGTGCCCCAAGCCGTGCCCGAGCTCGTTGACCTCCGCCCGCAGCACGGAAAAAAGATCCGGGGTCTCCGAAGCGGGCATGACGGCCATGCCAGTGGCATGGCACGAACGGCTGAGCGGCACCAGCGTCGGTTTGTAAATTCCGTGTCAGGCTGGGATCGGGATCGGCACCCAGGCCGATCCGCGCCGCCGCGGCGGGAAGTGGTCGGGGTGCAGCATCTCGGCCAGTAGGCCCGGCGTCTCGAACAGCGTCGGGCTGGAACGATTGAAGTAGAGGTTGCCGTCGGCGGCATATGCCCGGCCGCCACGCACCGCCCGCAGCGCGCGCCAGTCGTCGCGCGCGGTCAGCGCCGGCAGTTCGGCCAGCGTGCGCGTCAGGTCGAAGCCGCAAGGTGCGATCACCACCACGTCGGGATCGGCCGCGGCCAGGGCCTCGAACGGCAGCGCCGCCGAGTGCGCGCCGGCGACACCCAGCAGGCAGGCGCCGCCCGCCGCCTCGACGATCTCCGGTCCCCAGTTACCCATCGCGAACAGCGGGTCGATCCACTCGAGGCACGCGACGCGGGGGTGGGGCAGGGGCGCGGTCGCGGCGGCGATCTGGCCGAGCTGCCCGCGCAGGGCGGCGATCAGCCCTCGCCCGGCGTCCGCGGCGCCCAGCACCGCGGCGACGCGCGCGAAGCCGTCTAGAATCCCTTCGATCGTGCCGCTGGTCAGCGCCACGACCTGCCTGCGATCCAGACGGCAGGTCGCCCCTTCGAGATTTGCGGGGCTGACCGCACACACCTCGCAATGCGTTTGCGTGAGCACGAAGTCCGGCGCCAGCGCGGCCAGCGCGGGCTCGTCGATCTCGTAAAGTGGCTGGCCGGCCGCCAGCTTGCCCCGGACGCGGGCGTCGATGTCGGCGCTGCCGCCGGTGATGTCGAAGGTCGGCCTGCTCAGCACCGGCAGCGACTTCACCCACGACGGGTGGTCGCACTCGTGCGAGCGCCCCACCAGCCGATCGCCGAGTCCCAGCGCGACGACCAGCTCCGTCGCCGACGCCAGCAGCGACACGATGCGCGGCGGCGTGCTGGTCACGCCGGCACCAGATCCGCGAACACGAACCCGTCGCGCGTCACGACCTCGCCTGAGCGGATCGAAACCGGGCGCGCGAACATCGGGCCATCGTACGCGAACGTGTGGAACTCGCCGCGCTCGCCGCAGGGGTCGACAGCGGCCGGCAGCTCGGCCAGCAGCGCCTCGTCGAAGTCGCGTCCGGCGAATCGCGCGTCCAGGTTGCGCGGGTCGACGCAGGTCAGCCGCGCGCGCAGGCCGCCCGCGATCATCTGGCGCGCCAGCGGCGCCGTCGGTCGCCCCCACAACGGGAAGAGCGCCTTCAATCCGGTCGGGGCCATGCGCTCTTCTCGATAGCGGCGGATGTCTTCCAAAAAGAGATCGCCGAAGGCGACCGCTTCAACCCCCTCGCCGCTTGCGCGTTCCAGCGCCACTGCCATGGCCGCCTCGTACGCGGCGTTGCTGCACGGCCACGGGATCGGCACCGGCCACAGCGGCAAGTCGGCGGCCGCGGCCTGGGCCCGCAGAAGCTCGGTGCGGACGGCGTGCATGGCGACCCGATCGAACGCCTCGTTGATCGTCGTCAGCAGACCGACCACTTCGACGTCGCCGGCGGCGCGCAGGACGTGCAGCGACCAGGCGCTGTCCTTGCCGCTGCTCCAGGCGAGCAGGGTCTTTGTCGGAGGCATGGTGTGGGAGTTCTAACCTGGAACCCGCCGCTGCCATCGGATAGAAGGGGGCGCGATGCGGCTCCGCCGCCGGCAGTGGCCTCCATTCCTGTTTGCGCTGGTGCCGATCTTCTTGGCCGGCGGGGGTGCTCGCGCGCATGGGCCGCGCGACCTTCCATCGGAAGACAAGTCGGCGTCTGACGCGCCCGACACGAACCTGGGATTGTCCGAGGAGGCGCTCAGCATCCACTATCAGTTCACGGCGGCGACCCAGGTTCACCCTTCGTTCTCGGCGGCGTACTCGGGGCAAAACAGCATGCGACCCGAGGCCGAGAGCGCGACGGCGTTCGTGACGACCCTGTTCCTGGACGGCCGGGCCTGGCCTGGCGCGGAGTTGCTCTTCAACCCCGAGATGAGCGGCGGCACCGGCCTGTCGTCGACGCATGGGGTGGCCGCCTTCCCCGACGGGATCGTCTATCGCGTCGGCGATCCCGCGCCCACGGTGTACGTGGCGCGGCTGGCCCTCAGCCAGACGTTCAATCTGGGCGGCGGCAAGGTGTTCAACGCGACGGGACCGAACGAGCTGGCCAGCGTTCGCGCTCGCGACGTCCTGGCCGTCACCGTCGGGCGCTTTTCGGTCGTGGACATCGTCGACGGGAACCGGTACGCGAACGACGCCACGACGGAGTTCTTCAACTGGGCGCTCTTCGCGTCAGGCGCCTACGACTACCCGGCCGACACGCGCGGCTACACCTACGGGGTGCTGGCCGACCTCGCCAAAGGCCCCTGGTCGCTGCGCGGTGGGATCGCGCTCGAGCCCTATGAAGCCAACCTCGCCAAGATGGACTGGCGGGTCACGAAGTCACACGGCCTGATGGCGGAGTACGAGCGCCGGTACCAGCTGCGCGGCAGGCCGGGCGCCTCCAGTCTCCTCGTCTTTTGGAACAGGGCGCGGATGGGCAGTTACGAGCAGGTGCTCGCCAATCCAGCCGCGTACGGCAACGACGTCGCCGCCACGCGCGCCGACGGACGCAACAAGTATGGGTTCGCCGTTTCGGTCGAGCAGCAGATCACCGCCAGCATGGGGGCGTTCCTCCGAGCCAGCTGGAACGACGGCCACAACGAATCGTGGGCGTTCACGGAGATCGACCGGTCTGTCGCGCTCGGCGCGACGCAGAACGGGCACGTCTGGCGGCGGCCCAACGACATCGTCGGGCTGGGCGTGGTGGCCAGCGGCCTTTCGCCCTGGCACGAGCGTTACCTGGCCGGCGGCGGTTACGGGTTCATTATCGGCGACGGCGCGTTGAACTACGGGCTCGAGGTGATCGTGGACCTCTACTACAAGCTGCAGGTGAACGAATTTCTGTCCGTCTCCGCGATCTACCAGCCGATCTTCAACCCCGGCTACAACCAGGATCGGGGCCCGATCCAGGTCTTCTCGGCGCGGCTACACGTCGCTTTTTAGTCGGGCGGCGGCGAACGGCCGGCTCAGCCCAGAAGCTTGCGCGCGACCGTCCGGTACGCGCGGGCCAGCCGGCGCGAAACTGGGTTTTCGGCGACGTTCAAAGACGAAGCCACGCGGCGGCCGAGCGCGAACACCGCGCAGGCGCGCCGGCGGCGGTAAAACCGGACGCGCGCCTCGGCGTCGACCGGCTCGGGGATCGGCAGCGGCCGCGACGGGGCCAGCGCGTAGCCGGCGGCGCGGCCGATCACGGCTTGCCGCGGGCAGGTGGCGAACAGGGACGTGGGCGCGTCGCCTTGATGGATGACGAGCTCGTGCCCGCCGGACCAAAACACGTGCATCACGCGGTGCAGGATGGTCGCCTCCCCGTCGTCGCTGAGGATGAGAACGATTTCGCCGGGAAAAATTTCGCCGGGCGCCGGCTCGACCTTGACCTTGGTCCCACGTTCCAGCGACGGCGTCATGCTGTCGGACGCGACCTCGATCACGACCGGAAGGCCGTGCGCCAGCACCATGCGGACGGCCTGCGGTCGCAGGTTCACGGGAGGCTCCGGCGCCACACCTCGCGAGTATAAACGCACCGGGCGTCGGCTATGCTCGGCCGATGAGCGTCTCAGGTTCTACGGTGGGCGCCGTGGCCCCGGCGAGCACGGCGCCGCTGGCGGGCACGGACGCCACGTGGCCGCTCTGGTTCGTGCTCGGCTCGTCGCTGGCGGCCGCTTTCGGCACCCACTGGGACATTGCCTGGCACCGTTCGATTGGGCGCGATTCATTCTGGACGCCACCGCACGTCGCGATCTACGCGGCCGCGATCATGGCCGCCGTCGCGGCGCTCGCGCGCATCTTGCCCGCGACGCTGGGTGGCGCGGCGGCGGCGTCCTCGGTGCGCGTGCTCGGCTTCCGCGGCCCGCTGGGGGCCTTCATCTCTGCCTGGGGTGGTGGCGCGATGCTGGCGTCGGCGCCGTTCGACGACTGGTGGCACAACGCCTACGGGCTGGACGTGAAGATCCTGAGCCCGCCCCACGTCGTGCTGGCCCTGGGCATCATCGCGCTGCACGTCGGCGCGCTGGTCATGATCGCGGGCGCGCTGAACCGGTCAGACGCTGCCCGGCGCCGCACGCTGGAGGTGCTGGTGATCGTCGTCGGCGCCAACCTCGTGGTCGGGCTTTTGACGGTGTTCATGGAGAAGACGGTCCGGCCGTTCATGCACCTCGGATCCTTCTATTTCATCGTCGGGCTGGTCGTGGTCCCGGTGCTGGCGGCGGTGCAGGGCGCCACCGGCCGCCGCTGGGCGGCGAGCTCGGTGGTGGTCGTCTATTCGGTGTTCCTGCTGGCGCTGCTCTGGACCTTCCCGCTGGTTCCGGCGCAACCGAAGTTGGGGCCGGTGCTGGTCCCGGTGACGTGCCTGGTGCCGCCGGAATTTCCGCTGCTCCTCTTGCCGGCCGCCATGGCGCTGGACGTTTGGCGCCGGCGGCCCGGCCGGCGCAGCGCGGTCACCGGCGCGCTGTTGTTCGTGGGCGTGTTCCTGCTGTGCCAGTGGCCGTTCGCGTCCTTCTTGATGTCGCCGCCCGCGCGCAACTTCTTGTGGGGTGCGCGCTATTTCGATTTCTGGTTGCCGCCCGGCGACGCGTACCGTCGATACGTCTTCCTGCACGAGCCGGCGTCGGCGACCGCGATCTGGCTGGCGGTGGCGCTGGCCACCACCGCCCTGGCTTTGGGCGCGGGGCGAGGCGTCGGCCGCTGGTTGGCCCGGCTGCGGCGATGAAACGCGTGGCCTTCATCGCGGCGGGTGTCCTGCTGCTGGCGGGCGCCGGCGCCCAGGCGCACGTCGGCAGCTTCGACGCGGTCGAGGACGGGATGGCCGGCCCGTACCACGTGCTGGTCACGATCCGGCCGCCCGAGGTCATCCCGGGGATCGCGCGCATCGACGTGCGCGCCTTCGACGGCGACGTCGGCGGCGTGCGCGTGGTTCCGCTGCCCATTTCCGGTCCGGGCGCTGCCTCGCCACCCATTGCCGACGTGGCCGTGCCCAGTCCCGAGGACCCGCACCTCTACGGCAGCTCGCTCTGGTTGATGCGGGCCGGCTCGTGGAAGATTCGCGTCACCGTCGACGGCGCGCGCGGTCCGGGCGAGCTGTCCGTGCCCATTCCGGCGCTGGCGCGCGCCACGCGGCCGATGCCCGCCTACCTGGGCGGGCTGCTGATCGCCGTCATGGGCCTGCTGGCGGCGGCCGCGATCGCGATTACCGGCGCGAGTGTGCGCGAATCGGACCTGCAGCCCGGCGTGGCGCCAGACCGTGGCCGCCTGGCGCGCAGCCGGCGTGCGATGGGCATCACCGGCGCGGTGCTGGCCCTGGGAATCTGCGGCGGGCGTGGCTGGTGGCGCGACGAAGCGGCGGAGTACCGAAAGCTCGTCTATAAGCCGCTCGACGTCAGGGTCAGCCAGCCGTCCCCCGACCAACTGGCCCTGTCCCTGGTGGATCCCGGCTGGCTCAAATGGCGCCGCACGGACGATCTCATCCCCGACCATGGCCACCTCATGCATCTGTTCCTGGTGCGGACGCCCGGAATGGACGCCATCGCTCACCTGCATCCCCGCCGCGACGCCGGCGGAAGCTTCGGCCAGGCGGTGCCGCGGTTGCCGGGAGGGACGTACCGGCTCTACGGCGACGTCGTGCACGCCAACGGCATAGACGAGACGGTGACGACCTCGCTGGCCCTCGCCGGGACCGGAGCTGGTGCCGAATCCGACGGTGACCGGTTCGATCCCGACGACGCGATCGCGGCCTTTCCGTCCGCCGCCAACGCGCAGGCGCCCGCGTTCACATTCGCCGACGGTG
Organism: uncultured Pseudomonadota bacterium; assembly: GCA_963737345.1. Classification (GTDB taxonomy): domain Bacteria; phylum Myxococcota_A; class Polyangia; order Fen-1088; family Fen-1088; genus JADGRB01. Next base: position 269,389 of record CAVTSM010000012.1, read on the forward strand.
CCGGCCGCCTGTTGTGGCGGGACGCTCGGGTCACCCGCGCCGGGCAAACCGTGGTGCTGGAGATCGAAGCCGACGGAGCCGACGGTGGCCCCTTGGTGGGGGTCGAGCCGTACATGGGCATGGCCGGCCACGCGATGATCGTTGCGCGCGACGGGTCCGTCTTCGCCCACATCCACCCGACGGGCTCCGTGCCCATGGCCGCCATGGCGCTGGTGGATGGCGCGTCGGCGGCGGACCACGCGCATCACCACGGCATGCTGTTCCCGCCGCGGATCCGATTCCCGTACGTTTTTCCGCGCGCCGGCAGCTACCGACTGTTCGTGCAGGTGAAGATCGCCGGACGCGTCGAGACCGCGGCCTGGGACGTCGAGGTCACCGGCTGAAGCAAGAGCCCCACAGGTCGGCCAGCTGCGCGGCGTCGGCGCTGGTCGGCGTCGTGGACAGATTGCCTGGGTTCATGACCGAGGCCCGCCGGGCCGGGTCGATGTGCAGGAGCCCCATCGCGTGTCCGATTTCGTGCGCCGAGACGACCGCCAGCGAGGGGGCGGTCAGGTCGGCGTTCAAGAAGATCTGCGCGGACCGCGCGTCGTAAAGGCCGTGATCCGGCGCGGCGGCGGACTGAAAGTGAACCGCGACGACCGCCATGCCGTCGACGGCCGGGCCTGTATTCAGGTGCGTGCCGGCGGTCGCGTTCCAAGCCCCGACCGCGGTCTGCAACGCCGCCTGCTGAGCCGCATTGGCGGACGGGTCCAGGACGACGGCCAGCGGTGCACAGGCGTCGAAGGTGATCGCGTCGGCGCCGGATTCGGGCGCAGCACCGCAGCCGAGGGCGACTGCCGCCATCGCCAGCGCGGGCAGGATGAAGCTGGACCGGAGATACCGCAGAGGCCGACATCATAGATGACCGGGGCTGCGGATTTCCCCGGAAAGAAAAGCTCGTCCGCAGAAAGTTGGCGGCAAATCGAGACGGAACTTCAGGCAGCGGCTTACGCACCCCAAAGGGCCAGCCGTCTTGTCGTCGTCGCGTCAATGGACAGATATAGGTGTGACAACGGGAGAGCTCACCGCAGAGCGACCCCGGACCGTTTCGTCGGGGTTGGCTGGGAGGAGGCGATCATGAAGATGCTGAGGGTGCTAGGTGTATCGGGTGTGTTGTTGTGGGGCGCGGGCGTCGCCCGCGCCGAGACGGGGCCGAACCCCGAAACCAATGGGGCCGTCACCACGCCAAGCGGCGCGGAGACACCGCCGCCGGTGACGTACGACAATGGGACGCCGGCGACGTCGCCGACGGCGGTACCGGCAGCGACGCCGCCTCCGGCCAGCACGGCGCAGGACATGGCGCTGCCGCCGCCGCCGAGCTCCGGCAGCCTCAACACGGTGCCGATGGAGTCGCCCAACCAAGGAATCACGCCGGTGGTGCCGGTGATGCCCGTGCAGCCGGTGGTCGACAACCGCGACGTGGGCTACCACGAGCCGGCCGTCAGGTCGCGGGTCGGCGTCGGCCTGCTCTTGGGTGGCGGGTACCAGCAGTTCACGAACAGCGGGATCCGCAACACCACCAGCGACGGTGGCTACTGGAACGTGCGCATCGTCGAGGGAACGCGACAGTACGTGGGCTTCGAGGCGGCGTACGTGGGTGATGCCCGCGGGATGACCGGGCTCGGGTTCTCGAACAACTCGCGGCTCATCTCGAACGGCGTCGAGGGCGTGCTGCGCCTGAACGTTCCGATCGTGCGCGGCTACTCGCTGGTCGAGCCGTTCGGGTTCGTGGGCGTCGGCTGGCAGCACTACCAGATCACGAACAACAGCAGCGCGCTGGCGGACGTCTCGTCGAAGGACGACATCCTGACCCTGCCGTTTGGCGGCGGTCTGGAGTTCGCGTACCACGGGTTCATGGCGGACGCGCGGTTCACGTACCGCGAGACGTACTACAACAACCTGTTTGGCGCGCAGGGTGGCGACTTGAACAACTGGAACGTCGGCGGTCAGGTCGGGTTCGAGTTCTGAGCGTCTGAACGAGGCGGTTCCAACCGTCTCTCCGTCACATCGACGCCCCTCTCGCCACCCGCGAGAGGGGCGTTTTGTATTTTGCCGTGGTTGCGAGGCGCCCGCTTTCGCGCGCCCCGCTGATGGCTCAGGGCAGCTCGTAGGTGACCGTGAACGTCCACTCGACGGCGGTCGGCTTGCCGTTCACTTCGCCGGGCTTGAACTTGAAGTGGCGCAGCGCGCTCCTGACGGCGGCGGCGCCCAGCCCGTAGCCGGGGTCTTTCAGCACGACCGCGCGGCGCACGCGCCCGCTGGCGTCGATCACGATCTTCAGCGTGACGCTCCCCTCGAACCCGGCGTCGAGCGCCTCTTTCGGGTACTCGGATTGGGGGATGTCGACGTCGACCGGCTCGGGTTGGATGGTCAGGGCGGCGGCGTGCGCGACGGGCCCGATGTCGTCGGCCGCCGGCGCGGGCGCGCGTGGTCCCGGCCGTCCCGCCAGGCTGTTGCCGACGGGCGCCGCGAAGGCGCCGCCCACGCTGGTCGACGACAGCGACAGCCCCAGCCGCACGGGACCGGGCGTGGCCGCCGGCGTCGTGGTGGGGGGTGGCGTCTCCTCGGGCGGCGGTGCCGGCGGCGGCGTGTCCGGCGGCGGGGGCTGGTTCACGGCGACCCGCCGCGCCGGCCGCAACCTCACGGGCGGTTCGGGCGGCTTCGGGGGCTCCGGCGGCTCCGGCTTCGGCTCGAGTGGCTTGGGTTTGGCGGTCTCGACGATCTCCACGTCGACCCGCTCAGGCGCGGGAACTCGCGCAGGCAGCTTCCAGGCCCAGATGAAGATCCCGACGTGGACCACCGCCGACAGCGTGTACGCCACGGGCGGTGAAAGGCGCTTCATCGTTCTTTTTCGATGTTGATGGCGAACTTCGAGACGCCTTCGCCCTTGATGAGGTCCAGCACGCGCACCACCGAGCCGTGGAGCGCGTTCTTATCGGCGCTGATGATGGCGCGCGCGTCCTTGTCCTTGGCCAGCGCGTTGCGCGCGTCGTCGCGCAGCCCCGTTTCGTCGCGCTTCTTGCCGTCGACGTAGATGTCGCCGTCCTTGGTCAGGATGATGGCCAGCGTCGTGCCGGTCGATTCGCCGGCGTTGGCGGCCCGCGGCAGATCGACGTGGATCGCCTGCCGGACGATGTAGGTCGCGGTCACCATGAAGATGATGAGCAGCACCAGCGTGATGTCGACCAGCGGCGTGACGTTGATGCCGCTGATCATCCCGCCTTCCTCGCCGTCGCCGTCGTTGTCGGATACGGAAGCCATCAGGCAGCCTCGTGACCGGGGCCGCGTGACCGCAGCCGCGCCTCCAGCAGGTCGCCGAAGTAAGCGGCGCGCTGGGAGGCGCGCCGCAGCGCGCGCTGGAAGATGTTGTAGGCCACCACCGCGGGCAGGGCGACCAGCAAGCCGACGGCGGTGGCGATCAGCGCCTCCGAAATACCCGCCATGACCGAGCTGGCACCGGACGCGCTGGGGTTGCGCGCCAGGTCGCCGAACGCGCGGATGATCCCCAGGACAGTGCCGAAGAGACCGATGAAGGGGGCGTTGTTGCCCAGCGTGGCCAAGAACGCCAGCCGCGCCTCGTACTCCAGCCGCGTTCGCTTGATCTCTGCATCGACGACCTTGGCCACCGTGTCGGCGCCTCGATCAGCCTGATCCAGCGCCGCGCGGACCACGTCGGCTTCGATGCCGTGGCGGTCCGCGACGGCGCCCCGCGCCTCGGCCAGATCGCCGCCGAGCAGGGCCCGGCCCAGCTTGTCGCGGGACGGGAGGCGCCGGCCCAAGTAGAAAGCGGCGCGCTCGATCATGATCCCGACGGAGATCACCGACAGCGCGATGAGCAGCCACAGGACCCAGGCGGCGCCCAGGTTCACGATGGCGAGCAGCTTCTGGATGATCATGGGTTCGGTGTCCTTTCGCTGGCCTGCCAGACGGTCATTGGAAATCCTGCGCGATCCACCACTCGCCGGCGCGGCGATCGCGGGCCACGCCGTAGATCGTGAACGGCCCGGGGGGCCGCATGAAGTGGGTGAAGGTCCGGCTGCTCACGCTGCCGTCGGCGCCGTTGGTGGGCGCCGCAAACCCGGACAGGGACCCGCCCGTCATGTACCAGATCACGCTCGACTGCTCGGGGATGTTGGGCGGGTCGCCGGGATGATCGATCTGCGGGCCGTCGAGCCCGCACGTGTAGTACTCCTGCTCGCGGACGATGTTCAGGCAGAGGACTTGCGGACCATCCGGGAAGGCGGGCGCCGGCGTCGCGCGACTCCCGGCGGAACAGGCGCCGTAGGCGCAAGTGCCCCCGGCGCCGCAGTCGGCGTCGGTCACGCAGGGGGTCGCCAGCGGCTGACCATCGCAGCTGTCCAGGCTGGTGGGCGACAGATTGAATCCCGCGATCGCCGGGTTCGCGTTGCGCGGGTAGTACTGAAGGCTCGGATCGTCGCCGAGCTCCTTCCAGGGCGACAGACGCAGGTTCTTGGCGGCGGCGAATACCGCATTCGTGGCGCTGTCCTCCGCGATCACCAGCAGCGGGATCTGCGTGTAAAGCGCGCACGCGGCGTTCGGGGACCCTTTCGCCCGGTCAATCAACATTTGCAGCAGCGGCCGGACATCCTCGGGGACGACGTAGTCGGCGTTGACGCCCGTCCCCAGGTTCAGAACGCCGGTCGTCGGGTCGTCGGCCAGCGGGATGACGGCCCTGGGATCGCGCAGGTATGCGTCGTCGGTGCAAGGCTGCGTCTGACCGGGGACGGGGAGGCAGGCCAGCCAGGTCACCGTCACCGTCGCCAGCCCGCCGGGGTTCGCCACCAGCGCCCGCAGGTGGACGGTGTCGCCCGCGTCTGCGTCGGCCCAGTCGTCGACCATCTGCGGGTCGTCGATGTGCGCCGACACACCCAGGATTCGCAGGCTGTTCACGATTTGATCGTTGCGGTCGAAACCCGACACGCACCCGAGCAGGCCGGCAGCGGCAAGGAGGAGCCAGGCCCTCGTCGTTCGTCGGCGCGCGCTCCGCATCAGAACTCCGCCCGCAACCCGATGGTGGGGAAGATGGGCAACCCGGTCAGAGTGGCGTAGCCCTGGCAGTTGTAGTTCGGAAAAACCGCCTCGGGGTTCTGGCGGTTGCTGGCGTTCTGGATGTCCAGGTAGCCCGTGAAAATCCACTTGTCGTAGACGAAACGCCGATCGATGCGAACGTCAGCCTGGAAGAAGGCCGGCACGCGGCCCGAGTCGGGATTTCCAGCAATGCAGACGTAACTGCCGTTGTTGGCGTTGAAGATCCCATTCACAGACGGCGTAAACGGGTCGCCGCTGACGTAACGCACGCGCGTCCCGACCGTCCAGTTGTGCTCGGTTTGGTACGAGGCGATCACGGTCAAGATGTGGGTCTGGTCAAAGTCGTAAAGGTGCCAGCCATACTGGTACGTCGGCTCCGAGGGATCATCGAGGCGGGTCGACCGCGATAAGGTGTACGCGATCCACCCGTAAAAGCCCTTCATGATCTGGCGGCGGAGCAGCAGCTCGAGACCGTACGAGCGCCCCTTGCCGTGGTTGGCGAGGTAAAGCGGGTCACCCATCGGATCCGTGAGGCGGGTCGGTGCTTCCAGTTGCCACATGCGCTTGTCGTAAAGGGTCAGATCCAGGTCCATCTGGAAGGGCAGCTTCTGATTGACACCCAGGCTGTACTGGAACGACCGCTGGTAGGTCAGGTTTGGGTTGCCGAACAGCGACGGGATGAGGTCTTGCGGCTGCGGCGCCTGCGAATACAGCCCGACGGCTCCTTTGAGGACCGTCTTGGGCGCAACCGTGTAGAACGCGGACAGCCGCGGGTCGAACCACCAGGAGTTGCCGTTCTGGATGTCGCTGCTGGCGTCGAAACGCACACCCGGCTGGAGCCGCAGGCGCGGCGTGGGGACCCAGGTCAGCGTCGCGAAAAACCCCGGCTGCGCCCAGTTCGTGGTGGCCGCCGAGTTCTGCGAGGGGTTCGCGTTGAGGCCGCCGGTCCCGAACGCGCTGTTGGCTTGCGCCTGCGACAGCCGCGGCAGGGAGATGTCATAGGTGAGGTGGCGCAGCGACGAGTCGGTTCCCATCTCCAGCGAGACCTTGTCGGATGGCCGCCAGTTCAAGGTGTCGCGCAGGCTGACCGTCCAAAGCGTGCCGTCGATCTTCACGGCGTTGACGACCTCGTTGGCCGTGTCCGTGTAGCCGAGCGACAGGATCGCGTCGTTGCGCCAGTTGTGCGCGAACCCGCGCTGCCAGCGCGCCGCCAAGCGGTGGAACTGGATCTCGGAGTCGAACGAGATCTTGCGGGCTGTGTTCTCGTCCAGGATGTTCAGCGCGTCGCTGGAGCCGTACCAGAAGAGCGTCCCCTGGCCGCCCCACAGGGTGTGAACGTACTTGGCCTGGTAGTCCCAGAAGACCGGGGCGACCGTGAGGCCGCGCGGGAGCGCCAACTTCAGCACCTCGTCGACCCAACTGCGCCGGACCGAGACGAAAAAGCTGCCTTTGCCGATGGGCCCCTCGACCATCGCGGCCCCGTCGTAAAGGTCGACGTGCCCAGCACCGTGCCATTCGTGCTTTGGATCACGGGTGCGGACGTCGATCGTCCCGCCCATGGCGTTGCCGAAATTGGTCGAGAAGTTGCCGGGGTAAAAGTCCAGGCCCGAAATGACGTCCGAGTTCACGACGGCCGTCAGCGCGCCGAAGTGGAAGATGAGCGGGATTTCGACCCCGTCCATGTAGACCTTCGTGTCCTGGGGCGCCGAGCCGCGGACGATGAGCAGCCCCAGGCCGAAGGGCGCGCGCGCCACCCCGGGGAAGTCCTGCAGCACCTTGAGGACGTCCCCCTGCGTTCCTGGGAGGGTCGCGATCTCCTGGGCGGTGATTTCGTGGACGGCGACCTCTTTGCGTTCGCGCTGGCCGCGGACCACCGCCTCGAACTGGCCGTAGCGGCGGCGGTTCATCCGATATTCGACCTCCTTGACCTTCCCGGGTTCGATGACCTCGTCGAGGACCAGGTCGTGGTGGGCCGATGAGACCAGGTGGACCTTGACGGGGCCGATTGGCAGGCCGCGCAGCGTGAAGCGTCCGTCGTCGTTGGTCTCGGCGGTGACGCCGGCCGCTTCGATGCTGGCCGCCACCACCGGCGAACGCGTCCCGCGTTCGACGACCCGCCCGATCAGCGAGACCGGCTTCTCATTGGGTGGCGGTGGGGGCGGCGCCTGCTTGCGCAGCACGAACTCGTAGCGGTATTCGATCTCGACCGGCGTCGGCTTGCCGTTGATGAGCGCCGGCGAGAACTGGAACTGTTTGACCGCCTGCTCCGCCGCCGCCGCGAACTTCGGGTGGGGACCAGGGTCCAGGACCTTGACCGCGCCGACCTTGCCGGTCTGGTCGATGACGATCGAGAAGGTGACCGAGCCCGCCACCCCGGCGGCTTCCGCGTCGGGGGGGTAAGTGGCCGGAACGAAATGCGTCAGCGCCGGCGGCGTGACGACCGGCTGCCCGCCGTCAGGGGTGGCGGGCGCGGACGCCCCGTCGGGCGCTCCGCCGTCGGGCGCACCGCCATCCGGCGCGCCGCCGCCTCCGATGAACTGCGCGGGCGCCTGCGCCTGCAGGAGGCATACCACCAGCGCGGCACCAAGAGACCCCATCGTCGGCAGGACAATGGACTACCGCGACGCGCGAAGCGATGCCAAGGAAGATGCGCCGCACGGCGCGATTTGTTCGGGCGCGGCCCCAGCGACCGTTTTTCCGATGGATCCGCCTGCCGTGGGGTATAAGAGCCGGCACTGCATCCCCGGGTGAATCCCGCCTTAACCCCTCGTAGCAAAAGGAGCAGCCGCATGACTCGGCAAGCTTATGTAGGTCGTTCTCCGCGAATCGCTTATCTGGCCGTTCTTTCAGCCGCCGGCCTTCTCGCCTGCGCCTCGCCCGCCACGACCGGCAACACCGGCGGCAGCAACGGCAGCGGCACCGGCGGCAGCCACGCCACCGGCGGCGGCAACGGCACAGGCACCGGCGGCTCGAACCCGACCGGCACCGGCGGCTCGAACCCGACCGGCACCGGCGGCTCGAACCCCGGCACCGGCGGCGTATCGCCCGGCACCGGTGGCACGAATTCCGGCAGCGGCGGCTCCCACACCGGCGGCAGCAACGGCACGGGGGGCACGAACCCGGGCACGGGCGGCAGCGCCGGCGGTACCCACGGGGGCGGCGGCAACAGCGGCTGCCCAAATACCGACGCCGGCGCGATCAACGAAGATGCATCCGGTTACATCTGCGGCAACCAGTGGGGCATCAAGGGCGCCTGGTACTGCTACACGTCCGATACGAGCAACGCCTGCAACAAGACGGGCGCTATCCCGTGGAACGCATCGTCAAACGGAATGTGCTTGAGCGGGACGGCCGACGCAAACAGCACTGTCGTCCTTGGCTTCAAGGTGAATTCAGGACCGCCCGGCGGCGGCGACACGCCCGGCTCGTGGGATGCGAGTAAGATCGTCGGCTTTGCCATTACGCTGGCGTCCGGCGCCAGCGGAAAGGGCAGCGGCGGTTCGGTCGTCTATATCGAATATCCGACAACGAAGAATACGACCTCGGACATGGATGCGCCCGGCGTGACAGTTCCCGGCGTGGCGGGTACCCCGGTAACCTATAACGCACTCTTCTCGGATGCGGTGCTTGCCAATAACCCGATGGCGCAAAATACGGTCGATGCCGCGAATCTGACTGACGTGAAGCTGACAATTCCCAAGGACACCACGTCGCATCCCTATGACCTCTGCATCACGAAGGTCGTGCCGCTCATGGCAGCGCCGAGTCCAGTTGTGGCCTCGGGCCCGTATGGACCTGCCTGGTCAAACAGCAAGCCTCAGGCCATCAATGGCATCAACGGCTACGCCGTACAAAGCACCCCGTTCAACAAGGACAACGGCCTTCCAATGACGATGCAGGTCATGGCGACCAGCGGCGGCGTCGGGTTCACATACACGGCAAAGTCAGGCGCCTCGGGCAACACCCCGGAATCGTTCCCTGCCGTCATAAGTGGCTGGGGGCCCGGTGTGGGCGGTATCCAGTTCTATGGGCCGTACAAAGGTGGAAAAACGATTGGCGGCGCCAACAAACTTACGTCTGTCGTGAGTAACTGGTCCTTCACGATGGGCAGCTCAGGAGACGCCGCCTACGACGTCTGGTTCGGCAACTCCGCAAACCCTGCAAAACCGCAGACCGAGCTGATGATCTGGATTGGCAACGCAGGTGGTAAGCATCCCCTAGGCAATTCGAGGGGCACCATGCTCATGGGCCGTACGGCGTACGAAGCCACCGGCAACGGTAACGGAACGGGGCAACAAGTGATCAGCTACTGGCTAGACTCGCCTGGGATGACCAGCGTATCCAATTTCGACCTATTGCCCTACTTCCAGGACGCGGCAAGCCATAGCTACGCCGGGCTGTCAGATGGCTCGTTCTTGCTCGGCGTTCAGGCCGGCTTCGAGGTTTACAGCGGCGACACCTGGAAGACGACCGACTACAACATCAGCATCAAGTAACTAACACAGAGCCGGCTCCTCGGCGCCATGGGCGCCGGGGAGGACGGTCCAAGGCAGGAGTGGGGCGATGCATATGTGTTCAGGTCGTTCGTTGGTCAGCATGGCCTTCCTGTCTGGACTGGCCGCTTGCTCGAGCAACGGCAGCAAGGCGGGCCCTCCAGCGGACGGCGGCCGATCGGACGCGAAGACCGACGGAGGCTGCAAGGTGGGCGCCTCCGGGTCGACCTACGTCCTCATCGACGACATGGAGACGACGACCCACGGGCCCATTCAGCTCGAGACGGGCATCGCTTCACCGCTGACGGCAGGCTACTGGTACAACAGCGGCGCCAGCTACTTTCCCGACGGGGGCGCCTCCGGCGACATGTCGACCCCGCCGCAACGTTCGTTCGTCTTCAGCGCGCTCACGGCGCCGACGAAGACGTTGAATTGCAAGGCCAGCGCACATGCCGCCCGTCAGTCCTGCGTGCTCAACGGCCTCTACGACACTTGCGGCGTGGGTTTCGAGTTCGCGCAGCGGCCGGAGGGAGATGCGGGGGTTGCGACCCCCAGGGACGCGGGCGATGCCGGACCATCCATCCCCAGGGTCACCGTCCCTTTCGACATCAGCGGCTATAAGGCCATCACGTTCTGGGGGATGACGACGACACCGGTCCCGACGACCGGCTCGTTGCAGGTCAAGGTTCAATTCCCGGATACGGACACCGACCCGCGCGGCCAGGTCTGCAACGGCGGCAGCGCGGATAACTCACTCTGCTACAACAGCTACGCCGCGAACTTGAACTTCACGACCACTTGGCAGCAGTTCACCGTTTTGCTGGACGCCGGCGGCGATGGCGGCGTTGCCCCGGCCAGCGGCATAGCAATCGATCCGACCTGGGGTTACCAACGGGCGAAGTGGATCCCGACCCAGGTCTATGGCGTCAATTGGCAAGCCCAGAGGAACATCGCTCCGGACGCCGGTGCTCCCCTCATGACGGACATCTGGGTTGACGACGTGTACCTGGTCAAGTGAGACAAGGTCCTCCGCAGGCGAACGGCGCCACGAGCCGCTCCACCAGCCGCAGGGCACCGCGACGACTACCGGGTATCTGAGCAATGTGATCGCGAGCCGTCCGGGTTGCCAGAGATCCGTCATTGTTCTCCGCGTGGTCGACCGCGTCTGCCGCTACTTCAGGGCGGTGAACACCTCTCAACGAGCAGCACTTACTTCGGCGTCGCCTTCCTGACCGTCCCGGCGTTTGTGCTGTCCGTCCAATAGACGCTCGTCGAATCGACGGCAACGCTGCCTAACCAACCCTGTCCAGAGGCGAGTGCGGTCTGGGTTCCGCCGCCGAGTGGTGCTTTCATGACCGCCGTACTCGTGAGCCAATAAACGCTCATCGAGTCGACGGCAATCGCCCGCGGACTGATCTGTCCTGAGGCTATCGGGCTGGGGCTTCCGCCACCGAGCGGCACCCTCATTACCGTCCCGTCGGGCGTAGTACCCGAGTCGCTGCCGCGGTTTACCCAGTAGACACTCGCCGAGTCGACTGCAATGCCTGAGGGGCTGTACTGTCCCGAGGCCAGCGTGATTTGAGAGCCGCCGCCGAGCGGCATCTTCCTCACTGTGCCGTCACGGGTGCCGCTTTGGCTGCCAGCGTTCACCCAGTAAACACTGGTCGAGTCGACGGCGATCCCGACGGGCGATTCCTGCGCCGAAGCCAGCGTAATCGGGGTGCCGCCGCCGAGGGGAACTTTCATAACCGTGCCGCTGTTGGCGTCGCCCGACACCTCCACCCAGTAGACGCTCGTTGAATCGACGGCGATGGCGTTGGGATTCGTGCCGGTGGGGGCCAGGGTGGTCGAAGTGCCGCCAGCGAGCGGCACCTTCATCACCGACCCGCCGTACCCTACCTGACTTGTCCAGTAGAGGCTGGTCGAGCTTACGGCGATCCTTACGACGGGGCTGGGCGAGACCAGCGTGATGAGGCTGCCTCCTCCGATCGCAACCTTCATCAGGCTCAGGCTCTGGCCCCAGTAGACGCTCGTCGAATCAACGGCGAGGCCGTTAGGAAAGTCCTGCCCCGAGGCCAGTGTGACCACGCAGCGGCCGTTTGTGAGGTCGCAGCTCCCCGCGCACGCAGCGCATGCCATGCCGCCCACGCCGCATGCGCTCGCCCCCTGGGACGCGTACGCCACACACGTGTTGCCATTGCAGCACCCATTGGGACATGAGCTCGAGGTACACTTGCAGGCGCCGGTGACGCACGCCTGGCCGTTTTTCGCGCAGTCTGTTCCGCACGTCCCGCAGTTGTGGGCATCCGACTGAAGGTTCACGCAGGACCCCGACCCGCAATTGACGTCACTCACGGAGCAGCAGATCCCTGTCGATCCGTTCTTGGCGCAGTTCCCGTTCTGGCAAAGCGAGCTGTTCGTACACGAGCTCCCGTTCGCGGTCTTCGCGACGCAGCTGCCGCTGCCGTCGCAGACCTGGTTGGTTCCGCAGGCGTTCCCGGACGGGGCGTTCGTCTGGCTGCACGTTGTCGTGCCGTTGGTGCACTTATAGACCCCGGGCTTGCACGTCGTCCCGCACGTGTCGCCCAGGTTCGCCCCGCTGCATGACGCTCCGCCGTTGCCGGCCGTCCCACCGCTTCCGCCTTTGGCCCCGGCCTGCCCAGCTGTCCCGCCCGTTCCTGGCCGCCCAGCCGTCCCGCCGCTTCCCGTCTGTCCAGCTGCGTCGCCAGTGCCCGGCTGGCCGGCTGTTCCCCCGGTGCTGACCACCCCGGCGCTCCCGCCTGAGCCCGCTGCCGCCACGGGCGCGCCTCCGCCCCCGGCCTGGCCAACGGTGCCGCCCGCCAATCCGGCCGCTCCGCCTCCCGTTCCGCCGCGGCCACCCACCTGCGTGCCGCCCTTGACGCCGCGACCGCCGCCGCCTCCCATTCCGCCATCGTCGTAATACACGGTCCGTGTCGGGCAGCCGGTCAGGAGCGGGATGAGAAGGACGAGCCAGGAGAGTCGGGGCTGCATGGGGACCTCTTCGGCGGGAACAATAAATTGTTGCGCGCGCTCTGGCCACATGATGATGCGATTTGCGCGGAATTAGTCCCTCGGAACGGCGTTACCGTATTGGGGGAATTCAATCGCAACGGTCAGGTCACGATGCGCGCCGCTCTGGCCGCGGGATCGACCTTGTCACGACGCGCGTCCTGTTCCTGGCGCTCCTGCCCATCGGTGCGGGTCGCACGACGCTCGACGTTGCGTACGCTCTTGTGGTCGTCAGAACCCAGTTGCACCCGATGTGGCGCGTGACGATCCAGGACCCGATCACCGATCGGGTCCTTTGCAGCTGGCGGGGTCACTCAGCCCTTCTCGAACACTGTCTAGATTCCGACGTTAGAGAGCAGGGCAGCGTGACCTGCCTGGGTTCTTCGGACCACCTCCGCGGGAGCCTGGTCGGCGAAGCGCGGTTCGTGCAGGACATCGAGCACGGCGCCCCGGTCCTCGACGTTGAGTGCACGGGCCGGCGCCTTGGCTTCGAGGTGCCGGTAATACGTCGCTCGCGCCACCGCCAGTGCGCGGCACAGGCGACCGACGCCGAGCCGCGGACCGAGAAGCGCGGCCTCGGCGCGCTCGGCGCGCACCTTCACCTTCGCGATCCGCCGCTCCAGCTCCGCGATCTTCTTGTCGCGTGGATCCACAGGCGCCGCCTTCGGTCCGCGCTTCTTGGTCGCTGCACCCGGCGCAAGCTCACCCCGGTCCCGTGCCTGCCGCCAGGTGGTCAGGTGGGACGAGTACAGCCCCTCACGTCGAAGCAATGCCCCAGTTTCGCCTGGCCCCCTGCAGGCCTCGGCCTCCTTCACGATCTTGCGCTTGTACTCGACGGTGAACGCCCGTCGCCTGGCCTTCTCGGTCACCTCGGTCACCTCGCCGAGGGACGTTATCGCGGTCACGGTCATGATGGGATCCTTGCTCGCCCTGCTCTGTAAACTTCAGGGGTCGAGCTGTCTCACTCATGTTGGCAGAGAGGGTACAGCGTCCCCTCGCTCACGCCGTGCTTCTTGGCCACCTACGCGAGCGGCGTCTTGTCCGCCTCGCGAAGGATCTTCACCATCTGCTCCTCTGTGAACCTGCTCTTGCGCATCGCTCCTCCGGTGCCGGAGGGCATGCTCTCAGGTTTCAACTGGTCCGAAAACTGCCAGCCAGGTCATACCACTCGCTCGAATCCATCCACTGCGTGAAGGTGCTCTTGTTGAAGGCGGTGTCGACGTACGAAAGATGGCCGCCGCACACTGGACGGTGGTCGCTGTCGCTGCGGAGACTGTGGCGACTGCTAACAGGGCCGTGGCACCGCCCGTCATCGGAGCCGCCAACGCCTCTCCGGACAACGCCGCCCAGGAGAACACCGCCCCAAGCAATTGATACCGAGTCCGACGGCGTCGGCGCGAATGCTGGGCGGCGGCCGCGAGGGCGGGTGCTCCTGCGGGTGGTGGCGCGCCGTCGTGTGTACCGAGTCACCGGATCGAAATCAGGTACCATGCATTTCGATGCCGCCGACCTTCGACGAGATCAAACGACTGCTGACCCCCTTTGAGGGGAACATCTCGTACATGTACGTCGACACGAAGGGGTTCGTGACCGTCGGAGTCGGGAACATGTTGCCGAATGCGAGAGCCGCTCAGGCGCTCGCGTTTGTGAATAGGGCCACCAGGAACGCTGCGACAGATCGCGAGATTGCCACCGATTTTCAGAAGGTAGCCGCGCAGCCCAAGGCAAGGCCCGCTCGCTGGTACCGGCAGTTCACGACGCTCGACCTGCCGGATGTGGAGATCAACAGGCTGTTCCAACAGCGGATCGAAGAGTTCCGCGGCCAGCTTCGCCGAGCCTATTCAAAATACGATACCTACCCAGACGGCGCGCAGCTCGCCATGCTCGACATGGCATTCAACCTCGGCGTGGGCGCTCTGAAGAACAAGTGGCCAAAGCTGAACGAGGCCATCGACAAGCTGGACTGGGCTGCGGCCTCGGACCGATGTGAGCGGCCAGAGGCCAACGCGATCCGAAATGCCGCTGTCAAAGCCCTCCTGAAGGGCGCCGCATCGCCCCGCTGATCAGAGAGGGTACTCCTTCACCACGTGAAGGACGGAAGTGCCTGCAACGGTCGACAGAAGGCGCAGCCGGACCTCTCCCCAACTTCCCTCCGACCCCGTCGACACCGTGCTGATCAGAACGTCGTCGACGCCGTCGCCATTCAGGTCACCGCGCACGAAGATCTGCAGGTCAGTCGTCCAGTCCTTGGCTTTGACCTGAGCGCTCCATTCCTCCTGCGCTACGACTTGGGCGTCCGGATCGATTGCACTCCACGGCTGCCCCTCGGAATTGGCGTGGAGGCGGCGGTCCCGATCCGCCGGCATCGCCATCGGCCCTAGCACCGGCGGCAGGCGCGCGAGGACACTCTGGTTGAGCGGGAACGGCCGAATTGGGCGAGCTGTCGCCGGACGCGCGGTCCCGAGTGTCTTCACTGCCCAGCATTCCGCGCCCGTCACCTTCATGGCCGTAAGATCGGGCTGTGCCATCGGCTCGTAACCTTTCGGCCGGAGCTCAAAATACGAGACGCAGTTCGCCATCGCCCCCTGCCTCGTCAGCCCGTCTGGTCCGAGAACGGCGACGTCAAACGGCTCCGGAAACGGTGAGCCTAGCCGAGGCGTTACTCCGGAGAGCGAGCTGAGCTTGAGCGATGGCGCCCAGGCGACCGGCGCCGACAAACGAGAAGGCGCGGGCGCCGGGTTCGAAGCCGGCGGCTGCGCTGGCCGGGTGCACGCTCCTGCAGCCCAAAGCATCAGCCAGACGCAGGTTCTCACAGTCATCGGGGGTTGGGGCACCCTAGCACGCTGTTCGACGCGTCCACCCGCAGGGCACCCGGATCCTTCTCGCGCCTGGCCAATGATCCGCGCACCCGTACCTGCACCCGGCTTCACCGATCTTGCCGAAGCCCCGTACTGCATGAACAGATCGGCCGAGTTGTTGCAGGCAGTTTGCGTCTCGCGTACCGATGCTGCTCCCCGCGTGGCGTCCTCCGTACCGACTCGGAAGTCCAGACACCCGCTCGAACAGGAGGCCACTCCCTGTAAGCGGAACGTCCTGCGCCCTTGCCACGGTTTGCACAGCCAGCAGAACGAGCGCAACGCCTGTGACTGTCATCGCGACCTTTCCGGGAAGCACGATAACTCTGCTGGCAAGAACTCACACATCCTTCGCGAGGCGGACAAGACGCCGCTGGCGGAGGTGGCCAAGAAGCACGGCGTGAGCGAAGGGACGCTGTACGCTTGGCGGAAGCGTTTCGGGACGATGGACGTGCCGGACGCCAAGAGGCTGAAGGCTCTGGAGACGGAGAATGGCCGGCTCAAGCGCCTCGTCGCCGAACGGGATCTAGAGATCGAGGTCATGAAGGAGATCGCCGCAAAAAAATGGTGAGCGCGCAGGGTCGACGGCAGCAGGTCGAGTACGCGCGCAAGCGTGGCCTGTCGTGTCGTCGAGCGTGCGCGCTGATCCGAGTGGCGCGTTCGTCGCTGAGGTACAGCTCGCAGCTGGCCAAGAAGGACGCGCCGGTGAGGGCCCGGATGTGCGAGCTCGCAGCGCAGTACCCACGCTACGGGTACCGCCGCATCCGCATCTTTCTCGGGCGCGAGGGGCACACGATGGGCCCCGACCGCGCGCACCGACTGTGGCGCCAAGCCGGGCTCCAGGTTCCTCGTCGACGGCCGCGTCGGCGAGTGGCCGCCAGCCGCCCTCGGCCGCTGCCGCCGACGGGACCGAACCACGTGTGGGCGTACGATTTCGTCTTCGACACATCGGCGACCGGGCAGCAGATCAAGTGCCTGACCGTCGTCGACGAGTGGACGCGCGAGGCGCTTGCGATCGACGTCGCCGGCAGCATCCGAGCCGGCAGGGTCATCGATGTGCTCGCCCGCCTGGTGAGCGATCGAGGTGCGCCTCGATACCTGAGGTCCGACAACGGCCCCGAGTTCGTTTCCAGCGCGATCCTGAAGTGGACGGTCGCAGAAGGCATCGAGACTGCGCACATCGCGCCGGGCAAACCCTGGCAGAACGGCACCGACGAGAGCTTCAACGGCCGCCTACGCGAGGAGTGCCTCAGCATGGAATGGTTCCGTACCCGACGGGAGGCGGCCGCGATCATCGAGACGTGGCGGCAGCACTACAACGACGTCCGCCCGCACTCCAGCCTCGGCTATTTGACACCCACCGAATTCAGAGCCAAGCACATGACCACCCAAACCCAGATCGGAGTGGCGGCTCTCTAGCTTCGATTGGTCCGACGAACCCAGGCAGGTCACATCTACGCTCCCCCATTGCGACGCCGCTCCTCGCGCGCTACTCACCTGGCCAAGTGAAGTCGTAGCGCAGGTAGAGCTCGTCGCCCCAGCGTTCCATTGAGGCGAGCTTGGGGTCGGGGATCTGGTCGGGCGGGAAGCCGGGGCCGTCGGCGAGGGTGGGGGCGCGGGAGCCGCCCAGGATGCGCGGGACCAGGGTGACGTAAAGCTGGTCGACGGCGCGGGCGGCGAAGAGTTGGGCGCACAGGCTGCCGCCGCCTTCGCACAGCAGAGTGGCGACACCGCGCCCTGCCAGCCACGCCATCAGGTCTTCGATGGCGACGCGCTCGCCGCCGAGCTCGGCCAACTCGGCCACGGCTCCCAGGCGCTCGCGCTCGAGGGCGGGCATGGCTTTGGCGTGCACGACGACCGATTTACCGCCGCGCGCCGGGTCGAACATCCGCATGTCCGGCGTGATCCCGGCGCCGGTGCTGGTCAGCACCATGCGCAGCGGCTCCGGGATGCCGGCCGCGCGCCGGCGGTCGCGTTCCTCGGCGGGAATGGCGAGGTCGGGGTTGTCGGCGCGCAGGTTGGACGCCCCGATCAAGATGGCGTCGGCGGTCGCGCGCAAGGCGACCATGCGCCGAAAATCCTCGCGCGCGCGCGACATCATGAACTTGCCCTGGCGCAACCCCGGCGCCGGGTTGATCTTGCCGTCTACCGAGGTTGCGAAATTCACCAGCACGCGCGGGCGTGCGGTCTGCTCAGCCGCCATGGGCCCATTTGGCATCACGGCGCCCCCGGTGTCAGAGCTTGACGTGCCCGGTGTGCCGCTGGTCGGTGTCGGATTCAGGGCGCGTGTTGGTGACGTAGGCCTTGGCCATTTCAAAGAAGTACTTGAGGCCAGTCGCGCCCGCGGCGTCCCAATAGTCGGCTTCGTGGGGCTCGAAGACCAGCAGGCACAGCGAGGGGTCGGTCGGGCCTTTGGGGAACCAGACGCGCCACGACTCGGACCAGAGCTGTTCGATGAGCGTGCGGTCACGCTGGATGTGCGCCTCTCCGCTCAGCGACACGTACTTGCCGTTGCCCTGCAGCACCACCGCCACGTGCGGGTCGCTTCTCGAGCTCGTGCACCTTGCCGGACTCGATCGCCGTCGAGAAGTACATCGTCCCGTCGCCGCTCTTTTCAGCGATGCTGAGCGGGCGTGCGCGAATCGTTCCCTGCGTCGTCCGGGTGACCAGCATCGCCGTGTCGAATCCCGCGATCAGCTCGCGGACGTGATCACGCTTCTCGGCCTCTGATACCTGCGTCGCCATGACACAGCAACCTAGTGGCCCCGGCGCGTCCGCCAAGCCCCCGCGGCCGGACCCGTGCTAGGGATCTGATATGTGCCGCAGCATCAAGACACTGTTCAATTTCGAACCCCCGGCCACCGACGAAGAGATCCAGGCCGCCTCGCTGCAGTTCGTGCGGAAATTGTCGGGCTTCACCGCGCCGTCCAAGGTCAACCAGGCGGCCTTCGACCGGGCCGTCCACGATGTCTTCCACGTGGCGCGCCACCTGATTGACGACCTGGTCACGACGTCGTCGCCCCGCGACCGCGAGGTCGAGGCGGCGCGCGCCAAAGCCCGCTCGGCCGTCCGATTTGGGCGGTCCTAAGGCCGCCCGCTCCTGCTCAGCCTCAGCAGGGTAGAGCTCAGCAGCTCCACGCGTTCGTGCAGCATGGGCACCTCCTCAATTGCCGTCGGATAGTCCTCGGCCAAGCTGATGATGTCCAGGAGATCGATGCGTCGTTTGCTCGCACGGCGGGTGGGCTCCTCCGCGGCGGCCAATTTCAAAACGAGTAGGTCCGCCGGCGAGGCAAGGCGCAATTGATAGCGGCCGGCGTCCACAATCTGCGCGCGCGCGACCGCATCCGCGATTCCCACGTCTTCGGACGAGAACTGAATCGCCGTCCGATCCGCTATCGGGCGCGGTCCCGGAGCGCGCCAATTGTCGCTGTGCTTGTGACGCCCCTCGTACGAGAATCCCGCCTTCAACAAGTCCACACGCGGGACGTCGTCAAATCGCGCGACTGCCACATCGATGTCCAGGGTCGTGCGCGGTTCCCTCGAGTAGATCTGCACCGCGACGCCGCCGATCACCGCGTAGCGAGTGCCTGCCTTTTCCAGAACCTCGACCAGCCCACGCAGCGCTCCCTCCTTCGTGTCACCTTCGGGTAAACCCATCGTCTCCCTCCAAAGGCGATCAAGCGCGTAACTTTGCCCCAGCCGATCTTGCACCGCGGCAGCAGAGGGCACCTTCATGGGAGCTATTATACGGAACTACCGCACGCGCATCCCAGGCCGTCGTAATTGTTGGGTGAGCGACGGGGATTGAACCCGCAACCCTCGGAGCCACAGTCCGATGCTCTACCAATTGAGCTACGCCCACCGTATTAAGTTGTCTTCGCGCGCCCGGCAGGAGTCGAACCTGCGACCCGCGGCTTAGAAGGCCGCTGCTCTATCCAGCTGAGCTACGGGCGCATGCTTATGCCCGCCGAGTTTACCCGTCAAGCGGGTTTCGGGGGCCTTTGGAAGAACGCCACCTTCATTCGACCTCCTGAAGCTCGCGGGCGGAGATGCCCAGCAGGTAGAGGATGGCGTCCAGCCCGGCCCCCGAGATGCTGGTGTCGGCCCGCTCGCGCAGCTTGGCCTTGGCGTGAAAGGCGATGCCCAGGCCGGCCCGCTCGAGCATCAGCGCGTCATTGGCGCCGTCGCCGACGGCGATGACCTGGTCCAAAAGGACGCCCTCGGCCTGGGCGATGGTCTCCAGCAGCTCCGCCTTGCGCTGGGCGTTGACGATCGGCCCCACGACCCGCCCGGTCAGCTTTCCGCCCTGGACCTCGAGGTTGTTCGAGTAGGCGTAATCCAGCTCGAGGCGGCGCTTCAGCGCTTCGGCGGCGCGCGAGAAGCCGCCGCTGATGACCGCGATCTTGTATCCGAGCCGCTTGAGCACCCGAACCATGGTCTCGGCGCCTTCGGTGAGCGGCAGATCCGCCGCGATTCGGTCCAGCACCGCCACGTCGAGGCCGGCCAGCAAGCCGACGCGCTGGCGCAGCGACTCGTCGTAGTCCATCTCGCCCTGCATCGCGCGCTCGGTGATGCGCGCGACTTCGGGACCGATGCCCGCCGCCCGCGCCAGCTCGTCGATGACCTCGATCCGGATGAGCGTGGAGTCCATGTCCAGCACGATCAGCCGCTTCGATCGCCGGAACAGGCTCTCGCGCTGCAGGGAGACGTCGAACCCGGCCGCCGTCGCCACCGCCAGCAGCGTGCGCTTCAGCGCCTCGCTGTCGCGTTCGGCCGGGAGCAGCGCGTGGATCTCGACCGAGGCCAGCGTGTTCTCTGACAGCCGGCCGATCTTCTCGATGTTCGCCCCCTCGGAGGCCAGCGCGGAGGCCAGCGCGTAGAGGTGCGACGCGCCCAGGGTGGGGCCGATGGCCGTGATGACGTAGCGGCGGCCCTCGGTGCGCGCGGCCGCTGGCTCGTCGCTGCGCACCGGCTTGAAATCCAGCTCCATCTCGAGCTGCTTGGCCGCGAACAGCAGCTCTTTGAGGACGTCACGCGTCTCGGGGACGCCGACCAGCAGGCACAGCGTCAGCTGTCCCTGCACGACGACCTGCTCGATGTCGTGCAGGGTCGCCCCTTGCTGCGACAGGATGCCGGTCAGGGTTGCGGTGACCCCGGTGCGATCGGGGCCGGTGACGGTGACGAGAACGCGGTCGGAAGCCAAGGCGGCGGCAGTGTAGCAGGATGTCGCGCTATATACTTCGGGCATGTCCGAACATGATCGTGCCGAAGCCCGCCAAGACTCCGCGCCCGAACAGGTCGAGAAAAGCGACGCCGAGTGGCGCGCCACCTTGACGCCGGAGCAGTACGAGGTGCTGCGCCGCAAGGGGACCGAACCACCCTTCACGGGGGCCTACTGGGACGCCCACGGCGAGGCAGCCTACCTGTGCGCCGGATGCGGGGCGGAGCTGTTCTCGTCGGACGCCAAGTTCGACTCGGGCACGGGGTGGCCCAGCTTCACCGCGCCCGTCGAGCCGGAAGCCGTCGCGCTGCACGCCGACGACGCCCACGGCATGCTGCGGACCGAGGTGGTCTGCCGGGGTTGCGGCGGCCACCTGGGCCATGTCTTCAACGACGGGCCGGCACCCACGCGCCAGCGCTACTGCATCAATTCGCTCTCGCTGAACGCGGTCGCCCGCAAGCGCCCGGCCTCGCCGCGCCCGCTTTAGCCAGACGCGAGCTAGACGCGCGCGTCGTCCCCGATGAACAGCTCGGGGTCGGCGTTGAACTGGTCCCGGCAGGCGGCCGAGCAGAAGAAGTAGACGGTGCCGTGGTGGTCCACGGCGCCGGCCGCTTCCGCGCGCTTCAGCTCCATCCCGCAGACAGGGTCGGTGGCCGACGCCAGCTCGATCTCGTCGCGGTCGCCGAAGCTGACGCGCCCATCGTCCAGGGAATCCGTCAATCGGGTCATTGCCGGCAATCTGTCCACGGCTTTCGCGCCTGTCCACTGGCCGGCGGGACGTGGCGCGTCTATATTCCCCGCGCATGAGCCACGAGGGTTACCACGAGCCGGCCGACCTCCTTCCCGAAGAGACGAAGGACTTTCATCGCGCCATCGAATCGCTGATTGAAGAGCTAGAGGCGGTCGACTGGTACCAGCAGCGGGCCGACGCCACCAAGGACGAGTCGCTCAAGGCCGTCCTGCTGCACAACCGCAACGAAGAGGTCGAGCACGCCATGATGACCCTGGAATGGCTGCGCCGGCGCGACGCCAAGATCGATGAGACGGCACGCACTTACCTGTTCACCGACCGGCCGATTACGGAGATCGAAGAGGAAGAGGACGCAGCCGGGGCCGGTGACGACCCGGGCAAGGCGCCGGGCGGGGTGGGCAAAGGTGCCGGCAAGGCGGGCGACGCTGGCGGCGGCCGTGAGCCAGGGTCCCTCGCCATCGGCAGCTTGCGGAGCAAAAGCTGATGGCGCGCGACCTTTTGAAGCGCGATCTGGCGCCGATCACCTCCGACGCGCTCGCGGCGGTGGACGCGGAAGCGGCGCGGGTGCTCAAGCTGAACCTGGCCGGGCGCCGGCTGGTGGACTTCCGCGGGCCGCACGGCTGGCATCTGGCCGCCGTCAACACCGGCCGGCTGGACCCGGTGGCCGGCGGGAGCCCACCCGAGGTGGAGCTGGCCATTCGCCGCGTGCAGCCGCTGGTCGAGCTGCGCGTGCCGATGCGCCTCTCCCTGGCCGAGCTGGACGCGGTTCCGCGCGGCGCCGGCGATCCGGACCTCTCGACCGTGGTCACCGCCGCCGAACAGGCAGCCCACGCCGAAGATTCGGCCATCTTCAACGGTTTGGCGGCGGCCGGCATCAAAGGAATCATTCCTGCCAGCCCGCACGCCCCGCACAAGCTGCCGGCCGACGTGCGCGAGCTGCCGAACGCGATCCTGGCGGCGCGCGAGACACTGCGGCAGGCGGGGGTGAGCGGCCCCTATGCGCTGGCCCTGGCGGCGCCCATTTACGCGCAGGTCCTGGCGGCGGCCGAGGACGGCTACCCGTTGGCCAAGCGCATCACCCAGCAGGTGCTGGACGGGCCCCTCTTCCGCGCGGCGGCCATCTCTGGGGGCGTTCTCTTGTCCCTGCGCGGGGGCGACTACGAGCTGCACGTCGGCCAGGACCTGTCGATCGGCTACGCGTTCCACGACCGGCAGAGCGTCGAGCTCTACATCACCGAATCGTTCACTTTTCGGACGATCGAGCCCGCGGCGGCGGTGGCACTGATCCGCTGAGCGCCGCCCGAAAGTCGGCCGGGATGCGGGTGACCTTGCCGGCCACGTCGATGCACGCGTGGACGGTGTGCCCTTCGACCAGCAGCTCGCTCGACAGATTGCCGTCGACGACGCGGCGGATCGCGTAGACGAACCGCGCCGAGGCGCCGCCCACCTCGGAGATCGCCGCCAGGATCGCCAGCTCATCGTCGTAGCGCGCCGGCCGCCGGTAGCGAACGGTCGCCTCCACGACGGGCAGCCGCAAGCCGTGCACCTCTTCGAAGGCGCGGTACGGCACGCCGGCGGCTCGCAGGTATTCGTTGCGCGCGATCTCGAAGTACCGGAGATAGTTGCCGTAATAGACCATCCCCATCTGGTCCGTGTCGCCGTAGATGACGCGCACGCGCGCGACCTCCCGAACCTCGGCCGCGGTTTCCTCGCGCTCAGCCATGGACGCAACCTAGACGATCACGCCGGGATTTTCGCTTACCCGCGCGCGTCTTCTGTGAATTAGGATGGCGCCGATGAGCCCCCCCAAGAACGCAGGCCGCCCGCTTGCCTGGGTACCAACGGCCTACCTGGCGGAAGGAATTCCGTTCGCCATGGCCATCTGGGTGACCGGCACGATGTTCAAGAATCTCGGCCACTCTGACACCGAGATCGCGGTCGTCACCGGCAGCATCGGCATCGCCTGGTCGCTGAAGCCGTTGTGGGCCGCGTTCCTGGACATGTTCGCCACGAAGAAGTTCTTCGTGCTCGCGATGGAGCTGGTGATGGCGGGGCTGCTGGCCGCCACCGCCTTCGCGTTGAAGCTGCCCAACTACTTCACCGTCATCGCCGGGATCTTGTGGTTCGTCGCGTTCGCGTCGGCCACGCAGGACATCTGCGTCGACGGGATCTACATCACCGCCCTCGACAAGAAGCGGCAGGCGGCCTGGATGGGGACGCAATCGGGCTGCTGGAACCTGGGGCGCATGTTCGGCACCAGCCTGATCGTCGGGTTGGCCAGCGTGTTCATCGGCCATGGCACCGACCCGCGCACCGGCTGGACGTACGCGCTGCTGATCGCCGCGGCGACGATGGCCGCCCTGGCCGTCTACCACTACTTCGTTCTTCCGACGGGCAGCCTGGCGCAAAAGCCGCACAGCGCGCGCGAGGTCGCCGTCACTTTCGGCGAGGCGGTGAAGGCCTTTTTCCAGAAGAAGTCGATCTGGGGGATGCTGATCTTCGTTTTTCTGTACCGCAGCGGCGAGGGGTTGCTGCTGGTCGAGGCGCCGCTGTTCATGCAGGCCGCCGTGGCGCAGGGCGGCCTGGGGCTGTCGCTGGCGCAAAAGTCGCTGGTCGACGGCAGCGTCGGAACCATCGTCAGCGTGGCCGGCGGCCTGTCCGGCGGGCTGTTCGTTGCCCGCTACGGACTGCGGCGCAGCCTGCTGATTTTGGCGTTGTGCATGAACGTGCCGCACCTCTGCTACATCGCGCTCAGCCACATGGTGTCGCCGGGCCACCCGGTGTCGCTGCTGACGATCTACGCGCTCGTGAGCGTCGAGAAGTTCGGCTACAACTTCGGCTTCGTCGGCAACATGCTGTACATGATGCAGCAGATCGCGCCGGGTCGTTTCAAGATGACCCACTACGCGTTCGCCACCTCGCTGATGAACCTGGTGCTGGTGCCCACCCAGTCGGTCAGCGGATACCTGGCCGACAAGCTGGGCTATCGCAGCTTTTTCATCTTCGTGCTGGTCGCGTCCATCCCCAGCATCATCGCCGCTTGGAAGGCCCCGTTCCCGAATCCGCCCGACTTGGAAGAGGACGAGGAGAACCTGCCTGCGGCGGCGGCCGTGGCCGCGACGGCGGCGCCTTCGACGACCGCGCCGGCGGCCTGACCAGCGCCGAGACGGGAGCAGCTCAGGCGAACAGCTGGCCGGTGATCACCAGCTGGCAGCGGCCGCCCAGGCGGACGTGGGTGTCGAGCACCTCGCAGCTCAGCTCGCCGACACGCCGGCCGATCTGGCGGGCGCGGAGGCGCGTCTTGCCGAGGCGGGCGCCCCAGTACGGCGCCAGCGTGCAGTGCGCCGAGCCGGTCACCGGATCTTCGTCGATGCCGTGCGCGGGCGCGAAGAAGCGCGACACGAAGTCGGCGGGCTCGGGCTCGCCGGTGCCAGCCGCCATCAAGCAAAGGCTGGTTCCCAGCGCTGCCACGGCGGTCAGATTGGGCGCCGCGCCGCGCACCGCCGCCGCGTTTTCGACCTCCGCGAAGTAGGCGGTCGCGCCGCGCACCACGTCGCGCAACGGCAGCCGGGCCGCAGCGGAAAGCCGGTCCCGCAGCTCGGCGTCGACGGCCTCCGGACGCGAGATGGGCAGGTCCATCAACAGCGTTCCGGCAGGGCCGCGCGCGACCGTCAGGATCCCGCTGCGGGTCTTGAATTGGACGGACGTGCGCTGGGGGGCGACGTCGTTCAGCAGCACGAACCCGGACGCCAGCGTCGCGTGGCCGCAAAGGTCGACTTCCACGGTGGGCGTGAACCACCGCAGCGGCAGCGGGTCGCCGCTGGTCGTTGCGCCGATCTCGATGAAAGCCGTTTCGGACAGGTTGTTCTCAGCGGCGATCTCCTGCATTCGCTCTGTCGGCAGCGGCGCTTCGACCAGACAGACCGCCGCGGGATTTCCGGCGAACGGGCGTTCCGCGAAAGCATCGACCTGAAAGAACGGGAGCGTCGGCATCCACCGACGATACTGCAAACGAAAAAAAACCGGCGGGCCTCTATGTTGGCCCGCCGGTCGGTGGTGGCAGATGATCGAGCTAGGTGGTGATCTTCAGACCTTGGGGCGGCGGAGGCGGGGTCTTCGTGTCCGTCCCCGTGGCGCCGCCGGTGCCGGAGGTGCCGGTCGCGCCGCCCGCGCCGGGGGTGGTGGTCGGGGTGGACGTGTTTTGCCGCCACACGGTCACGGGGTTGTTCCAGCCGATGCATCCTTTGAAACCGTCCGCTTGGAATGGGTAATCGGCGGGGATGCACTTCGGCGCGCATTGCGCGTAGGTCGAGCCGAGCGGGTTCGTGTAGGGCGGGCTCACCTGCGCGGAGCCGAGGCGGCCGGCCGGCGGGTTGAGCATCACCTGGGGACCGGCACAGTAGTAGGCGGGCGCGACGGTGGGCGTGGTCGCGTGGGCGCCCAGCCGGAAGATGTTGCCGAAGAAGCTGGCTTCCTGATTCGGGTAGTTGGGATTCAGGCCCCAGCCGACGTTCGGGTTTTGCGAAACGATCCACAACGGAACGTGAACACCGGCGGTGTTGACGTGCGCTTCGAGGCAAGCGGACACCGCCTCCTCACAGTTCGTATCGCAGGCGCCCGTGGCCCAGGCCGGCGCGAGCCCCAATTCGCCCGGAAAGGTGTAAGGGACGCCGTACTGATCCTGTTTGACGAGCATGGTGCCGGCCGGCAGCGCGCAGCGCACCAAGTAGGCGACTTGAGTGCGCCCATCCGACGTCGTCATGAGGCCGTTGGTGGTGCTGAGGCCGTTGGTGGTGCTGAGGCCATTGCTGGTTCTGAGGCCGTTGGTGGTGCTGAGGCCATTGCTGGTGCTGAGCCCGTTGCTGGTCCGAAGACCATTGATCGTTCGCAGGCCGTTGGTGGTGTCGAGCGCGCCGACCAGCTCGGTGGTTCCGACATCGACCCCCTGTTCGGCACATCCGACCGCGGACAAAGCGAGCGTCGCCCCGACGCCAGCAGTGAGGAACCTGATTTTGCTGCTACCGGCGAATGAGCGCATCGTGATGACGTACGATGCAAGGCGTATGCTAGATGACGTAAATCGATCGACATAAAATATTTCAGTGACTTGACGTACCTCAGCCGGCGACGAGTTCGGGAAAGTGTTGTTCCCTGCGACCGGAACGTTGTCTGCCGGTCAACACGGGTGGGGAGGCCGGGATGCGAGCCTTCCCGCCTTGCCAGAGCCCTTCCCCGCAGCCTGAAAAGCCCTTGGCATACGTGAGGGTGGGTGTAGGATGCCCACCTCGTTGCCCGACTGGCGGGATGGGCGCTCCCCTCCCGCCGACGCCGCCCATGCGCTGGCTGGCTGGCGTCCACTTATTGATGTTGAAAAAGGAGCCCCTCATGCAACGCCGAGCCTCTCTTGTCCAAGGTCTGTGCGCGACCCTCGCGCTCGTCTTCGCCGGCTGCGCCCAGCCCGCCAGCGGTGGCGGCAATGGCGGTTCCAACGGGAACGGTGGCAGCAACACCGGAAACGGCGGCACGAACAACTCCGGCGGTTCCAACGGCCGCGGCGGTAACAACCCCGGCAACGGCGGTTCGAACCCAGGCTCCGGCGGCGTCCAAAACACCGGCGGCAACAATAACCCCGGCAACGGCGGCTCGAAGCCGGGCAGCGGCGGGTCCAATCCCGGCACCGGCGGCTCAAACCCCGGCACCGGCGGGACCATGGGCGGCGGCAACCGCGCCTGCGGCGCCCCCGCCAGCGGCGACGTGATCGCCGACTTCGAGGAAGGCACCAACCAAAACGTGGCTCAGGGCATGCGCCAGGGCTGGTGGTCGGCCTTCGGCGACGCGGCCGGGACGCAGACGCCGGCGGGGGGAGCAACCCCCGGCGCAGCCGCAATGGTGACCGGCGGCGTGCCGACCGGAGACACGTGCGACATGTTCGCGCTTCACTCCACGGCAATGGGACATGCCGCCACGACCGACAGCTCCTACGTTGGGTTTGCCGCTTCTTTCAACGCCGTGCTACCTCCCCCTTCAGGCACGGCAAAAATGCAGAATCCGTATGACGTGAGCGCCTTCGATGGCGTCAGCTTCAACATCAAGTCGGGCAGCGGCACGGCCCCGCCTGTCTGGGTGGAGTTTCAAAATACCTCCAATGTGCCCGCACCAGACGGAATGGCCAAGTATGACACCGTCGACAAGAACAACACGCGCGGCATGCTGCTCACTGATGTTGGGACAAGCTGGAAAAAGGTGTACGTCCCTTTTGCGATCACTGCGCCGCGGTATCTCCCGAGCACGACTTCGACTGACTGCTCGAATGGCAGCGTGGTCTGCCAGGCGCCCCCGTGGGATTCCAAGAACACACTGAAACTGCAATTCGGCGTGTATCCCCAGTTCGCCGTCGCGCCGTTCACGTCCAGCCCGACGCTGAACTACGATCTCTGGGTTGATGACGTCACGTTCTATAAGGGTGCGGACGGACTAGGCACTTGGACCTCCACGAGCGGGACGGCCCATCCGTTTCCTCAGGACAAAGCAGTTGGGACGTGTTCCAAACCTGCAGGCGCAGCGGGCAAGTACCTCGCCCAGATGTACTTGAATTGGAAAAAGAAGTTCGTGACGGGAACCGGCAGCTCGACGCGAGTTCTCCGCCCTGAGAACGCCAATGACACCGTTTCAGAAGGCATCGCCTACGGCATGCTGATCGCCGTCAACATGGGGGATCAGCCGCTCTTCGACGGTTTGTGGGGGTATGCCAAGGGCCATGGAACGGGGGCAGGCACTCTGATGAGCTGGTGCGTGCAGGAGGGCGGCGGCGGAACTGGCAGCCCATGCTCGCCTCCCGGCGGGAGCGCAACGGACGCGGACGAGGACATGGCGTTCGCCCTCATTCAGGCCGGCAAGCAGTGGGGCGGTACCTATGCTGCCGACGCATCCAAGGTGATCGGTGATATTTGGGCGCACGACATCGATACCGCGGCCATGCTGCCCAACGGCGGCAGCAACTTCGGGAACTCCATGAGAACAAATCCGTCGTACTGGGCTCCTGCGTATTACCGCGCCTTTGCGGCGATCGATTCGGGACATGCCTGGACCACAGTCGCGAGCAACACGTACACAGCGCTCAACACCATTGCCGGGAAGGCATCCGGAAATGCTGCCGGCGCCTTGGTCCCGGCCTGGTGCAGTGGCAGCAACTGCGGAAACGTCGACGGCGGCTCCTACACGGATGGTGGGATCTATCAGTATGACGCGCACCGAGTTCCTTGGCGCTTCGGGATCGATGCCTGCTGGAACGGCACCACGACCGGGTCCACGTACCTCGGCAAAAACGCCGCTTTCTTTGCAGGCATCGCTAAGAACGGAATCGGGCGTATCGTCGACGTTTACACGTTGTCGGGTACTCCGAACAGCGACGCAGCGCCCAACTCCATGTCTGTCGTCGGAACTGCCGGCGTCGGCGCGATGGCAGCAGGGAACAGCTTCGCCGCTGCCGCTTGGCAGTTCCTGCTGGACGCCTCCTATAGCCCTTCGACCCTCATCAAGGACAAACAGGGGCACGTAGGTTACACCTACTACAACGCGACGGTTGGTCTGATCGCCGCACTCACGCTCAGCGGCAACTTCAACAATTTCTGACGCTTCGGTAGCAACTCCGGGGGGGCGGGACCGAAAAGGGGGGACAGTCATGTGGAGAAGAGCAAGTCTTTCGGTCCTGCTGCTGTTTGGGCTTTGTCTGGCAGGCTGTCCCACCCGAACCGTCTACGACGATGGCGGAGACGAGGGATCCTCCGGCGGAAGCGGCGCTCAGGCGGGACGAAGCGGGTCGGGAGGGGCAACCAACTCAGGTGCTCACCCGGGAACGGCCGGCGGTTCTGCGCCTGCTACCGGCGGCGACGGTAATCCGATCGCGAGTGGGGCTGGTGGCCTTACGGGCACGGGCGGCTCGTCGTCGACCGGGGGGGGCGCGGTACTGGGAACGGGCGGAGCAGCCGGCTCGGGCAGCGGCGCGACTGGTGGACACGGCGGCACAGGTGCGGTGGGCACCGGAGGATCGTCCACCGGAGGCGTTACCGGCACTGGCGGCGCACGGGGAGGTGCGAGCGGCATGGGCGGGACGGGGATTGCCGGTAAAGGCGGGAGCGGAGGGGGAGCCGGCGGCGCGGTTGCTGGTCACGGCGGCAACGCAGGAACTGCTGGAACAGGAGTTGTGACGTGCGGTGGCGGCCGCATGAATTGCTCCGGAACCTGTGTGGACCTGCAGACGGACGTAAATCACTGCGGGAGCTGCAATGCTCAGCCTTGCGCCGGGATGTGCCAATCCGGACTATGTTGCACCGGCGGCAAGACCAACTGCGGCGGAACCTGTGTGGACTTATCGAGCGATGACAAACATTGCGGCGCGTGTACCGGTGCA
Source organism: uncultured Pseudomonadota bacterium (assembly GCA_963737345.1). Classification (GTDB taxonomy): domain Bacteria; phylum Myxococcota_A; class Polyangia; order Fen-1088; family Fen-1088; genus JADGRB01. The sequence continues at coordinate 299,237 of CAVTSM010000012.1, forward strand.
ACCATCGACTGCACGCAAATGGCATTCGTGACGGCGCATTGCCGCTCGGGCGTCTGTCGGCTCGCGGACGGCGCCATATGTAAGTCTGACAGCGACTGCCTCAGCGGAAAATGTGACGTGTTCTACGGGGACGATGATCGGGATGGATACCCGACTCGCGCGCAGAGCCAACGGTTTTGCGCATTCCCCGCAGCGCAGAACCCGGGCGATACGACGCACTGGGCTCCGCCGCGTCCGGATAACAAGTGGGACTGCTGCGACTCAGTCAGCGCGGTCAATCCAGGCGCAACGATGCCTTATCCTTGGGGCGCAGCCACGTTCAGTGACCCCCAGTGTATGGTGAACCCCGGGGATACGAATTGCGATGGCACGATTGAGGTCAATCCGGCAGACGCGGGCGGCGGAGCCGTGACCGGATGCCAACTGAACGGCACAACGTGCGAACCTGTCATACAGCCGTTCACGCCGACGGACTGTGGTAAGAGTTTCTCCGGCTGCTCATGTAGCGACACGTGCACGAAGGCCTGCTTCACCTCTTTCAAAGTATCCTGTCTATGAGAGCTGCCCTGGCGGGCGGTGCCGTTGATGAAGCCGCCGAGATAGAGCACTCTCGTGTCGCACGGGCGAGGGTAGCGGTTGAGGGGTTGCTCGCGCCTGCCGCTAGTGCACCGCCGTTGAAATAGAATCAAGCACGGAGAGGTTCTGCTCATGCATGCAGAGGGGCGGCCGAACATGTCGCGAGGAGGGGCCAAAGTCAGCCTGTGCGTATATCCAGGCGAGAGCCGAAACGGGCTGGGGCAGCTGGTCGGCCATATTTACATCAACGACGGTGCCGAACGGTTCGATGTGGCCGGAGGGCCGCCGACCTCCAGCCCCATCCTAGACGTGGGAGGACATACGGCGACGCGAACGCCTGCTGGGCAATATGTGTTGGACAGACCAGAGCACCACACGACAAGCGGGTGGCCGAACTCAGTGGTGCCCTGGGGCGCCCGCATTCGGGAGGTTGCTGAGATCGTCCAATTCGAACTGAACGGGAGGTGGGTCGAGGCGTCTGGTCCTGGCGGAAGAGTCACGAGCGCTCTCATGATTTTTTTTACCAAGTCCAAGCGACCGATTTCTCCCGGGTCGGCGGCGCGGCGTGCCCGCCAGATGTTCTACGACGACGCTGGCGTCCTCATGACGCGTTGGACACGAAATGATTTCGGCAACTGGTCGTGGAATATGAAGAAGAACGGGCAGCGTACGGCGTTCTTCATTCATACGACACCGTACGACGAGGCAGCGGGAGATAGGGACTTCGACCTCCAACAGTCGCATGGTTGCCTTCACATTCGGCCGAAGGACCGAGACATCATGGTTCGGAAGGGGTATCTCGCAGCCGGCATTTCGGTCGTCGTGAAGCCGTACTCGGAACGATGGCATCCGTAGTCATTTTCGCTCTTCTCAGCGCAACAGCCGCGGCCGCAGCGCCCGACGCCATGCCGTCCTGCGATAAAAGAGCTCAGGCGCTCGCGCGAGAGCTGGACATGGCCCAGCTGCAAATGGAACCCGAAGGGACGGTTCGGCGCGTGTATGCGGAGGCGACCGAGGCAGAAGGGCGGTGCCCCGATAACGAAAGGATCGTGTATTTGCGCGTAAGATCTGCGGAACTGGGAAGAGGCGCCCTGGTCGGAGAGCTGGCGCCTCAATTGGTTGCGGGTTGGAAGGACCTCGCTCGGCAGGAAGCCAAGCGGTTTCCGTCCTCAGCGCGTGTGCTGACGGTTGCTGCGCGGGCCTCCGGGGAGCTCGGCCTTGCGCGGCGGGCCGTGGACGCTGATCCGCACTATGCCCCCGCTTCTATTGCGCTTGCGGCGGCAATGATCGACGCGGGTCAGCCGGCGGACGCATTAAAGGTTCTCGCCGGGATTGGGTCGCTGGATGCGACAAACGATGGGTTGGTGGTCGTCGGGAGGGCACTGTTGGCTACCGGCGACTTCAAGGGAGCACTGAAGGCGGCTACGGCTGCCCTCCGGCATCGACAAATCGATCTCATAGAGCCCGACGCTGGCGATCCCCGGCCGGCTGCGGCCGCTCACGAAATCGCGGCGCGCGCGGCACTGGCTCTCCGGCGATACGAAGACGCCGCCGGTCACCTCCTGCAGGCGGACAGTCGTGTACCTGCTGTCCGCCAGTTGCTCGATCACCCGAGTCCCGAGCTGCGCCGTGCCCTTCGCGCTCACCAACGGCCCGAGCCTATTCCGTGAGGCTGCCGCCTTGTAAGCGGAGTCCTCAGTACGGCATGCCCGGAACCGGCATTGCGAGTTTGAAGACGCCGCGTTGGGTGCCGGTGCCTTGGGCGGTGAAGTAGAGGGTTTTGTGGTCGGGGCCGCCGAAGGCGACGTTGGTGAGTTGGCCGGCGCTGGGGATGTTGCCGATGGTGCCGACGTGGGTGCCGGCGGAGCCGGGGTTGCCGCCGAAGCTGACCACGTCGACGTCGTGCTGGTTGACGCGGACGACGTAGAGGTCGCCGGCGCAGTCCAGGGTCATGCCGTCGGTCGAGTTGTTGTCGAGGTTGCTCGGGTCCACGTGGGTCGCGGCCGCGCCGATGGTGCCGTCGGTGTTGACAGGGTAGGAGTAGACGCCGCCGCCGTGGCCGACATAGAGGGTCTTTTGGTCGAGGGACAGCGCAATACCGTTGGGGTTACTGAGGTTCGAGAGGATCGCGGTCGCCGTCGACGAGCCGGGGGGAACCATGTAGACGCCGGTCGTGCTTTGCGGATGCGTGTTTGGCGCCTGGAAGGACGGGTCGGTAAAGTAGATCGTCCCGTCGTTGCGGATGGTGAGATCGTTCGGTGAGTTGAAGCGCGCCCCGTTGTAGGTGCTGATGATGGGCGGGCTGATCTTCATGCCGGTCTGCACGTCGAACGCGAGGATGCCGCCCAGGCCGTGGTTGGCGCTGATCAGCCGGCCTTGGCCGTCGACGGCCAGGCCGTTGGAGCCGGCGTCGCCGGTCATTCCGGCGCCCGGGAAGAACGGGGTGACGACGTTGCTGGCGTCGATCTTCAGGATGCGCGCGGGCGGCGGGTTGTTGCTGCTGGTCATCTCGGAGAAGTAGAGGGCATTGCCAATCCAGACTGGCCCTTCGACGTTGGTGTAGTCGTTGCCGTTGTTGTTGAAGGCGTCGCTGGGTGGCGCGCCCGCGATCTTCGTGGCGCCGCTGCCCGACGGAAGCGACGTCGGCGTGGTTATGCCGCTCGGGCAGGTGTACGCAGACCCGCTGGATCCGCCGGTGGCTGGTCCGGTGCCAGCAGCTCCGCCCGAGCCGCTGCCAGCCGCTCCTCCGGTCGGTCGAGCCGCCGGTGCCCGTCGTTCCGCCCGATGCGCTGGTGCCCCCCGACCCGGATGAGCCGCCCGTGTTGGTGCCGCCGGCGCCGGTCGAGCCACCGGAGGACGAGCCGCCTTTACCGCCGCTTCCGGAGCCGTTCTGCCCGCCGCTTCCGCTGCCGCCACTTCCGCTGGAGCAGGCCCGCCACCAGCAGCAGGGGCAAGCAAAAGGTCACAAACGACCGGTAAGCAAGGGGGCTTCGCATCGGCAAAGCCTAACATGTGGTCCCGACGCCGCGCTCTCGCGGATCGAGGCGGATTCCCGGGCCGATCTTGTGGTATGAATCCGGCGTTTCGGTGCCGTGGCCAAGTGGTAAGGCAAGGGTCTGCAAAACCCTCATTCCCCGGTTCAAATCCGGGCGGCACCTCCACTAGAAACGACAATTTTCCGAGGACCCGCGGGCCGGCGGCGCCGGTGACGGCGGGGACGTTGCCGGGTGCGCCGAAGAGGGTCTGGTTGGCGAGGACGGCGAAGGCGATGGCTTCCTTTGCCTCCGGGTTCACGCCCAGCGCGGCGGTGCTGTGGACGGGGATGGGCGCCAGCAGCTCGGTCAGGTGGCGCATCAGGGTCGGGTTGAGCGCGCCGCCGCCCGAGACGAACACCTCGTCGGGCATGGCGGGCAGCATCTCGCGGTAGCTGCGCGCGATGGCTTCGGCCGAAAAGCGGGTCAGGGTGGCGAGGAGGTCGTCCTTGCGATCGCTCAACCGCGCCAGCAGCGGATAAACGAACTCTTTGCCGAAGTCTTCGCGACCGGTGCTCTTGGGAATGGGCCGCGCCAGGTAGGGGTGCTGGTGCAGCTCGGCCAACAGCGCCGCGTCGACGTGCCCGCGCGCGGCCCGCGCGCCGTCGCGATCGAAGCTTTCGGCGCCCGCCGACGCCGCACGGGCGACGGTGTCGAGGGGCATGTTCCCCGGGCCGTTGTCGAAGGCCACCAGATCGGCCAGGTGCTCGCCAACCAGGGTCACGTTGGCGATGCCGCCGATGTTCTGCAGGGCGCGACGGCGGCCGGCTGAGCGGAACAGCAGGTGGTCGACCAGCGGAACGAGGGGCGCGCCCTCGCCGCCGGCGGCGACGTCGCGGACGCGGAAGTCGCTGATGACCGGGCAGCCCGTGCGCTCGGCGATCACGGCCGCTTCGCCGATCTGCAGGGTCGCGCCCAGGCGGCCGGCCGAGCGCGGGTGGTGAACGGCCGTCTGACCGTGCGAGCCGATGAGGTCCACGTCGTCGATCGCCACGCCGGCGGCGGCGCAGGCGGCGTGCGCCGCGTCGGCGAAGGCGTGCGCCAGCAGGACGTCGAGGTCGCACAGCTCGGAGGCATCGGCTTCGGACACGCGGAAGATGCGTTCGCGCAGAGGGCGGGCAAAGGGCGTGCTGACGAAGGAGCGCATGGTGAGGCGCGTGCTCTCGTCGAACCCCTCGATCGCGCACAGCGCGGCGTCGGTGCCGTCCGCGCTGGTGCCGGACAGAAGGCCGATGACCAGGCGCTCGCGCCGGGTGCGCGCCGCGGTCAGTCTGTCGAGCGGGTTCACCGTCGATTCACCGGTCGATCACCGGTCCTCGATCGGGTGAAGGGGCAGGTCGCCCACGATCGCCCGCAGCGAACCTTTGTGGGTCACCAGCAACTCGCGGGCCTTGGCGGCCGATACACCGGTATGGTGCATGACCAGCGCGACCTTGGCGCGGCCGCCCGCCTTTTCGATCAGGCGTCGCGCCGCGGTTTCATCCACGCCCGACAGCGTGCGCACGATGCGGATGGCCCGGGCCCACAGCTTGGCGTTGGTGGGGCGGACGTCGACCATCATGCCCGCATAGGTCTTGCCCAGGAGCACGAACGCGGCTGTCGAGATGGCATTCAGCGTGACCTTGGTGGCGGTCCCCGCCTTGAGCCGGGTCGAGCCGGCGATCACCTCCGGCCCGGTGTCCAGCGCCACGACGACGTCGGCGCTCGACTCGACGGGAGGCGCGGCGCAGGTGACGAACACCGTCGTCGCCCGGCGAAACCGCGCGTACTCCAGCGCCGCCCGCACGAAGGGGGTGACGCCCGAGGCGGCGACGCCGATGACCACGTCCGTGGGGCCGACGGCCGCGCGGCGCATCCGCTGTTCGGCGTCGCGCACGTTGTCTTCGGCGCCCTCGATCGATTTGGTCAGCGCGGCAGGCCCGCCCGCGATGATCGGCGACCAGCCGCGACGGCGGGACGCCGAAGGTGGGCACGCACTCGACGGCGTCCAAGGTGCCGAGGCGCCCCGAGGTGCCGGCGCCGACGTACACCAGGCGGCCTCCAGCGGCCAAGCGCTCGGCGCAAAGCTGGGCGGCGCGGCCGATCTCCGGTGCCCGGGCCTGGGCGGCCTTCACGGCCCGGGCTTCCTCGCCCAGCATCAGCTCGGCGATCGCGTCGGGCGCCAGCGTGTCCAGCTTGGCGGCACGGGGGTGCGTCGCCTCGGTGGCGAGACGCGCGAAGTCCGTCGCTGTCCTGCGCCCGGGGGGCACGCTTTTATTCTACGCCAGGCCCAGCACGGCGCGCATGTCGTACATTCCGGCCGGGCGGCCAGCCAGCCAGCGCGCGGCGCGGACGGCGCCAAGCGCGAAGGTGTCGCGGGTGGTCGCCCGATGCGTGATCTCCAGGCGGTCGCCGTCTCCCAGGAAGAAGACGGTGTGGTCGCCGATGACGTCGCCGCCGCGCACCGCCTGCAGGCCGATCTCTCCGGGTGTCCGGGGGCCGACGTCGCCGTGGCGCGCGTACCGGGCCGCGGATTCCAGCTGGCGGCCGGTGGCGGCCGCCACCGCTTCGGCCAGGGTCAGGGCCGTGCCCGAGGGCGCGTCGCGCTTGGCGCGGTGATGGGTCTCGACGATCTCGATGTCGTAAGCCGGGCCCAGCGCGCGGGCGGCTTCCGCCACCACCGCGCGCAGAACATTGATGCCGACCGAGTAGTTCGTGGCGTAGACGACGGGGACCTTGCCGGCCGCGGATTCAATCGCCGCCCGCGCCTCGGCGCCAAGACCGGTCGTTCCCACCACCAGCGCCGCTTCGGCCGCGGTCGCGGCTTTGCAGACTGTCTCGGTGAACTGGGCGTTCGTGAAATCGATCCAGACGTCGGCGGCGCCCTTGGCGGGCAGGGCCGCGGTCACGGAGACACCCGCCGGCTCCCCGCCGGCCAGCACGCCCGCATCCTTGCCGATGGAGGGGTGGCCGGCGCGCTCAGAGGCGGCGGTCAGGGTTCGCGCCGGCGCCGGCCGCGGCCACCGCGCGCGTGAGGGCCCGCCCCATGCGCCCGTCGGCGCCCTAGCACGGCGATGCGGGTTGGACGGCTCACAGCAGGCCGGCGTCGCGCAGCTGTGTTCGCAACTTTTCCTGGTGCTGCGGCGCGAGGGGATACAGCGGGGCCCGGATCTCGTCGCTGATCCGCCCCATCATGGCCAGAGCGGCCTTGACCGGGATCGGGTTGACCTCGACGAACAGCCCTTCGGCCAGCGGCAGCATCTTGAAGTAGAGCTCGCGCGCCTTCTTCCAGTCGCCCGCCGCGGCGGCGTCCCACATGGCTGCCATGGCGGCCGGTGCCACGTTGCTGACCACGGAGATGACGCCCTTGCCCCCCAGCGCGTAGATCGGCACGGTCACCGCGTCGTCGCCGGACAGCACCGCGACCCGGTCGCTCGACGCGCGCCAGGATTTGCGCGGCGCGCGTGATGGAGCCGGTCGCTTCTTTGATTCCCACGACCTGCGGCAGCTCGGCCAGCCGGGCGAACGTGTCGGGCAGCAGGTCGGCCGCGGTGCGGGTCGGGACGTTGTAGAGGATCGCCGGCAGCGGGACCGCCTCGATGACCGCCTTGAAGTGGCGGTAAAGGTGCTCCTGCCCCGGGCGGTTGTAGTACGGCGTGACCAGCAGCAGCCCGTCGGCGCCGACCTTGCGCGCGGCGGCCGACAGCTCGATCGTCTCGCGCGTCGAGTTCGAGCCGGTGCCGGCCACCACCGGCACGCGCTTCTTCGCGGCCTGGACCACGATCTCGATGATCCGGATGTGCTCTTCGACCGTGACGGTCGGTGACTCGCCGGTGGTCCCGACGGGGACCAGTCCGTCGATGCCGGCGGCGATTTGTTCGTCGACCAGCCTGCGCAGCGCCTCTTCGTCGACGGCGTCGCCGCGGAACGGCGTCACCAGCGCGGTAATGACTCCCGTGAACATCGCGTTTCTATAACATGAGGAGCGCTACCCGAGGCGGTCGGGGAAGCGCACCAGGGGCACGAAGCCGGCGTCCTGCTGCCGTCCGGCCGCGGCACGCACGCTGGCCAGCCCATCGGCCGGGAAGGTCATGCGTCCTTGCGTCGTTGGCAGGGGCAAGCTTCGGGCGTCGCTCTGGATGCCGTCGGACCCGCGTCGCAGGAACAGCACCTGCAGCGTGGGCGTCGCCACGTCGGGCGGCAGCCGCCATTCGATCTCGACGTGCCCATCGGCCTGTCGGATGCGCAGGCCGGGAGTCTCCAGCGATTCCACGGAGGGATCGCGCCCCAGCTCCGAGATCCGCGTCTCATAGCGCAAGCGCGACCGCCGGGTCCCCGGCGATTTCGGCCAGGCGGCGGAAGATGTCCATCGCCTGATTGAGCAGTCCCTGGCGGGCGCACAGCTCCGCCATCGTCTCGGTCTCGAACACGCTACGACATTAGCGCGCGGACGCGGCCGACGTCTGCGGCAATTTGTGCGACCAGCGCGTCCACTGACGCAAATCGCTGTTCGTCCCGGAGCCACTCGACCAGCTCCAGCCGCAGCCGCCGGCCGTAAAGGTCGCCGGCGAAGTCCAGCAGGTGGGCTTCCACGGTGACCGGGGCGCCGTCGGCCTCGAACGTCGGATTCCGTCCGATGCTGACGGCGGCCAAAAAGGCGGGCTCGACGGTGGGGTCGTCGCACACAGATCGCGCGCGCGCCGCGTAAATCCCCAGGCGCGGGGCCAGCTCGGTCTCTGGCGCGAGGTTGGCGGTCGGAAATCCCAGGGTGCGGCCCGCGCGCCGCGCCGCGCACCACCACCCCTTCCACCTCGAACGGGCGACCAAGCAGCGCCGCGGCGCGCCGCATTTCGCCGCGCGGCGACCAGCGCGCGGACACGCGTGGACGAGCAGGGGCCGCCGTCGACGGTGACGGCGGGAATGACGGCGACCGAAACCCCCAGCGCGGCGCCCCATTCCCGCAGGCGCTGCACGTTGCCCGCGCGTCCCCGCCCGAACGTGAAGTCGTAGCCGACGACCACGTCCGCCGCGCCGAGGTCGCGGACCAGCACGTCGGCGACGAAGTCGCTGCGCCTCGACGGCCGCGAAGGCGGGCGTGAACGGCTGGACCACCGCCACGTCCGGCGCCGGCTTGGGCCAGCAGCGCCAGCCGCCGGTCGAGCGGCATGATGAGCGGCGGGGCCTTGGCGGGCGCCAGGAGGCGCGCCGGGTGCGGCATGAACGTCAGCGCCACCGTCGTGTCCGGGCGCACCCGCCCGCGCCCGGGCCTCCGCGATCAGCGCCTGGTGGCCGAGGTGAACGCCGTCGAAGTTGCCGATGGCGACGGCCGTCCGCGGCGCGCCGGCCGGCCGCGCGGCCGCAAAAGCCGCGGCCCCGCGGAAGATCTTCACGAGCCGCCTCCAGGCGCCGTTTTCAGCGGCTCGAGCATCCCGCCGACCAGGTCGACCAGCGCGTCGAGCTCGAACGGCTTTTCGAGGATTCGGCCGTGGGCGACGCCCAAGCGTCGCGCGGCGGTTCCGCGGCACGCCGGTCATCAGCGCGACCGGCACGCCCGGGAAGATCGCCGCCAGCTCTTGCGACAGAAGCGCAGGGTCGCTAGATCCCGCAACCATGAGGTCGCTCAGCACGGCGCGCGGGGCGGGTGCGCCTTCGCGCCAGGCGCGCGCCGCGTTGACGTCGCGAACCAGCACGGGCGTGTGCCCGGCCTCGCGCAGAACCTGCGCCACGAGTCCCGCGATGCGCGCGTCGTCCTCGATCACCAAGATGACGGCGCTCGATCCTCGTTCATCCATCGCGGTCGCGTTCGGTTCCGATTGACTTCTCCCTCACCGACAGACAAGAATAGCGGCCCGAGTTGAAGACGACATTCTTCTCGGCGTCAAGCAGCAGCGGGTTTGATCGCCGTCGAAACCCCGGAGGCCCCGCGATGACTGCTCCTTCTCGCAACGGCCGGCCGTCCGGCAAACAAACGAAGTTCATTTTCGTCACCGGCGGCGTGGTGTCGTCCCTGGGTAAGGGACTCGCCTCGGCGTCGATCGGCAGCCTGCTGGAGACGCGCGGTCTCAAGCTGACGATCCAGAAGCTGGACCCGTATCTGAACGTCGATCCGGGGACGATGAACCCCATGCAGCACGGCGAGGTCTTCGTCACCGACGACGGCGCCGAGACCGACTCTGGACCTGGGCCACTATGAGCGGTTCATTTCGCAACGGATGAACAAGCTGAACAACGCCACCAGCGGCCAGATCTACCAGACCGTCATCCAGAAAGAGCGTCGCGGCGAGTACCTGGGCGGCACCGTGCAGGTCATCCCGCACGTCACCGACGAGATCAAGCTGCGCATCCTCGAGTGCGCCAAGGGGCAGGACGTCCTGATCGTCGAGGTCGGCGGCACCGTCGGCGACATCGAGTCGCTGCCGTTCCTGGAGGCGATTCGCCAGCTGCGGCTGGAGGTCGGCCACCAGAACGCCGTCTCGGTCCACGTGACGCTGGTGCCGTACATCGGCGCGGCGGGCGAGATGAAGACCAAGCCCACGCAGCACTCGGTGATGAAGCTGCGCGAGATCGGCATCCAGCCGGAGATCCTGCTCTGCCGCTCCGAGCGGCCGATCGAGCCGGCGATGAAGAAGAAGATCGCGATGTTCACGAACGTCGCCGCGGACGCGGTCTTCTCGGCCGAGGACGTCTCGTGCATCTATGAGGTCCCCCTGCGCTTTCACGCCGAAGGGGTCGACGACAAGCTGGCCGAGATGCTGAACATCTGGTCGCGCGCGCCCGAGCTGACCGGCTGGGAGCGGGTGGTCCACCGCCTCAAGAGCCCCCAAGCCGAGGTCGACATCGGCTTGGTCGGCAAGTACGTCGACCTCGTCGAATCGTACAAGAGCCTCAACGAGGCGCTGATCCACGGCGGCATCGGCAACGAATGCCGCGTCAACCTGCATCACATCGACTCCGAGGAGATCGAGAAGCAGGGCGCCGAGGCCTTGCTGGCCGAGATGGACGGCATCCTGGTTGCGCCCCGGGTTCGGCAGCCGCGGCATCCAGGGCAAGGTCGACGCGGTCCGCTACGCGCGCGAGCGGCAGGTCCCGTTCTTCGGCATCTGTCTGGGCATGCAGGTGGCGGTGATCGAGTTCGCGCGCAACGTCGCCGGGCTCAAGGGGGCGAACTCGACCGAGTTCGAGCCGGCGCCGCCGTATCCGGTCGTCGACTTCCTGCCCGAGCAGCGGCACGTCACCGACAAGGGCGCGACGATGCGCCTCGGGCGCCTATCCGTGCCTGCTGACGCCCGGGCTCGCGGGCGGCTGCGGCCTACGGCGCCGCCGAGATCAGCGAGCGGCACCGCCACCGGTACGAGGTGAACAACGACTTCCGCGAGGCGCTGACCAGCCACGGCATGGTGATCTCGGGCGTCTCGCCGGACCGCCGGCTGGTCGAGATGATCGAGCTGCCCGACCACCCGTACTTCGTCGGCTGCCAGTTCCACCCCGAGTTCAAGTCGCGGCCGCAGGCGCCGCACCCGCTGTTCCAGTCGTTCATCGCGGCGGCTCTGCGCGCCCGCTTGGGTGCTCGGCCGCAACGATCAGGCGAAGCCTCACTCGGCGGCCGCGCCTCAGTAAAACCGGAACGATCTCGGTCGTTTGAAGCTACGACGCGCTGCCGGGCGTCACTGTGCGCCAGGGTGTGTGCAATCCATGGGCCACCCTTGTATTGACGCTTGTCCGTGGCGACCTATAAGTGCTACGAATAGAACGACCGCGGGTCCCACTGGCCACATGTCGATCGAGATAAAACAGCACCTCAAGCTGCAGCAGCAGCTGGTCATGACGCCCCAGCTGCAGCAGGCGATCAAGCTGCTGCAGCTCTCCCGGATGGAGCTGGTCGACATGGTCCGGGACGAGATGCTCGAGAACCCCATCCTCGAGGATTCGGTCGAGTCGTCGGCGGAGCTGGCCAAGACGGCCGACGGCGTCGCCGGGCTCGAAGACCCCGGGTGGCGACGTCGAGCACGTCGGCGAGACCGAGACGCCGGTCATCGAGCTGCGCGACGACAAGATCGGCACGACGGCCGAGGTGAAGGCCGACACCACCTCCGGCGAGGCGGTCAGCGACTTCGACTGGGAGGGCTACCTCGACAACCAGGCGGCGGCGGCGCCGATGCCCTCGTACAAGTCGAACAACGAGGACCTGCCGTCGCTGGAATCGACGCTGACCCGAGGGACGTCGCTGTTCGACCACCTCGAGTGGCAGCTGAAGCTGAGCCCGTTTTCGCTGGAAGAAGACGGGATCGGGATGCTGATCATCGGCAACCTCACGCCCGACGGCTACCTGGAAGAGCCGCTCGAAGACCTGGCCGAGGAGGCCGGCGTCACCCTGGAGCTGGCCGAATCGGTCCTGAAGCGCGTTCAAGAGTTCGATCCGATCGGCGTGGCCGCGCGCTCGCTGGAAGAGTGCCTGCTGATCCAGGCCCGCCACATCGGCGCCGACGACGACGTGGTGCTGGGGATCATCCAGAAGCACCTCGCGAACCTGGAAAAGAAGAACTACCAGGCGATCGCCAAGGACCTGGGCCAGCCGGTCGAGGAGATCTACGAGGCCGCCAAGGTCGTCAAGGGCCTGGACCCCAAGCCAGGCCGCCAGTACACGTCCGAAGAGCCGACCTACATCACGCCGGACGTCTACGTCCACAAGGTCGGCGACAAGTACTTCGTCGTCGCCAACGACGACGGCCTGCCGAAGCTGAAGATCTCCGATTTTTACCGAACGGCGCTGGCCGGCGGGCCCAAGGCCCGCGAGTACATCCAGGAGAAGCTGCGCAGCGCGCAGTGGCTCATCCGGTCGATTCAGCAGCGGCAGCGGACGATCACGCGCGTGACCGAGTCGATCCTGAAGTTCCAGCGCGAGTTCTTCGACAAGGGGACGGCGCACCTCAAGCCGCTCATCCTGCGGGACGTCGCCGAGGACATCGGCATGCACGAGTCGACGGTGTCACGCGTGACGACCAACAAGTACGTCCACACGCCGCAGGGCATCTACGAGCTGAAATACTTCTTCAATTCCGGGATCTCGCGCACGGACGGGGACGACCTGGCCTCCGAGGCCGTGAAGCTGAAGATCAAGCAGATCATCCTGTCCGAAAGCCCCAAGAACCCGCATTCCGACCAGCGGATCGTCGAGCTTCTGAAGGATCAGAACATCGAGATCGCGCGGCGGACGGTCGCCAAGTACCGCGAGCAGCTCCGCATCCTCTCCAGCTCGAAGCGCCGCCAAGTTTTCTGAAGCGACGTCGATCCTGTCCCTCGACGGGAAAATGCGGTAAAAGTCGCGGCGAAAGAGGAGCGCCGGATGCAGCTCTCGACCACGTTTCGCCACATGGACGGTTCTCAGGCCGTACGCGAGTACACCGCGGAGAAGCTCGACAAGATCCGGAAGTACTTCAAGGGGCCGATCTCCGCGCACGCGGTGTTTTCGGTCGAGCGCGGGCTTCCACCACTGCTGCGACCTCAGCCTCTCGCTGCCGAGCGGGCTGGTGGTCAGCGCCAAGGAGACGACGGAGGACATGTACTCCTCGATCGACCTGGCGACGGCCCGGATCGAGCGGCAGGTCCGGCGGTGGAAGGACAAGATCCGCGACCACAAGCCGCACGGCGGCCCCGCGGCGACCGTCCGCGAGCGGGTCATCCCCGCCGACGAGCTGGAGCCGCGCCCCTCGAGCGGCGAGCCTTCGGCCGCCCCGCCGGCCGAGCCCCCGCCCAGCCCCGGCTACCGGATCATTAAAGATGAACGCGTGACCGCCCGATCCATGACGGTCGAGGACGCGGTCATGCAGCTCAATTTGCTCGGCGACGAGATCCTGGTGTTCACGGACGCCGACACCGAAGCGATGACCGTCCTTTACCGCCGCCGCGACGGGAACTACGGCCTCATCGCGACGACGACCGGCGCCGGAGCTTCCGGCGGCAGGGCAGGGGGGACGCCGGCGCGCTAGACCGGGCGGGCCCTGGGGAGAAACCATGCGGGTCGTCGACTTTCTCCTGCCCGACTGCGTGGTGGCCGACATGGACGCCACCACCAAGCCGGCGGTCCTGGCGGAGCTGTCGGAGCGCCTGGCGAAGGTCGTCCCCGGCGTCGACGCGGGGGTCCTGCGGCACGTTCTGGAAGAGCGCGAGCTGCTGGCCTCGACGGCCATCGGCGACGGCATCGCCATCCCGCACGGCAAGCTCGACTCGGTCGGTCATCTGGTCGGCGTCCTCGGTCGGGCCGTGAACGGCATCGAGTTCGAATCAATCGACGGCAAGCCGACCTACCTGATTTTCATGCTGGTCGCGCCCGCCAGCTCGACGGGGGTGCACCTCAAGGCGCTGGCCCGCCTGTCGCGGCTGTTTCGCGACCCCGAGTTCCGGCAGCGCCTGCTGGCCGCGCCCAGCAGCGCCGCGATGTATCAGGTCATCGCCGACGAAGACGCCAAGTACTAACCACCCGCGCGCTCGGGTATTATCCGGGCGTGACGCCGACCCTCACCGTCCGCTCCTTGCTGGAGGATGGATCGGGGCTGCGGCTGACGCTGGTCGCGGGCGAGAGCGGGCTGTCGCGGCAGATCACGATTCACCGCATCCAGAAGCCGGGGCTGGCGCTGGCCGGCTTCGTCCGGCAGGTCCACCCGGAGCGGGTGCAGATCCTGGGCGCCACCGAGATCGCCTACCTCGAGACCCTGTCGCCCGAGCAGGCGCGGCAGTCCGTGCACTCGTTCTTCAGCCTGAATCCGGCCTGCGTGGTGGTGACCAAGGACCTCGAGCCCACGCCGCTGCTGTGCGAGAGCGCCGACCGGCTGGGCGTGCCGCTCTTGCGGACCCCGCTGGTCTCGTCGGTGGCCATCGACCAGATCCAGAAGTACCTCGAGCTGCAGCTGGCGCCCACGGCCAGCATCCACGCGGTGCTGATGGACGTCCTCGGCATCGGCGTGCTGCTGCTGGGCAAAAGCGGCATCGGGAAGTCCGAGGCGGCGCTGGATCTCATCATGCGCGGTCACCGGCTGGTCGCCGACGACCTGGTCGAGGTGCGCCGCACGTCGGGGAACCTGCTGGTGGGATGGGCGTCCGAGCTGATCAAGCACCACATGGAGGTGCGGGGCCTCGGCATCATCAACATCAAGGACATGTTCGGCGTCGCCGCCGTCCGCGACGAAAAGCGGATCGAGCTGGTGCTGGAGTTGATCCGCTGGGACCAGAGCGAGAGCCACGATCGCCTGGGCCTGGACGAAATGGTGTACCCGATTCTGGAGGTGCAGGTGCCGCTCTTGCGCATTCCCGTCAGTCCCGGCCGCAACGTCAGCTCGCTCATCGAGGTGGCGGCCCGCAACCGGCTGCTGCAGGTGCGCGGCCATCACTCGGCGCGCGAATTTCAAGAGCGGCTCGACCGCGCGCTGGCCGACGCGCGCGAGCGCCGCTGGCGGGACGACGTCGAATGAGGCTGGTCGTCGTCACGGGGGTCTCGGGCGCCGGCAAGTCGACGGCCCTGCGCGCGCTGGAGGACCTGGGCTTTTACGCGGTCGACAACCTGCCGCTGCCGCTGGTGTCGCAGTTCATCGAGCTCTTCCGGGCGCGCACGGACATCGACCGGGCGGCGCTGGGGCTGGACGCGCGCGGCGGCGCGTTCCTGGCGGGCGCGCCGGCGCTGTTCGCGGATCTGCGCAAGGCCGGCCACACCGTCGAGGTGCTGTACCTGGACGCCTCGGACGAGATCCTGATCCGGCGATTTTCGGAGACCCGGCGCCGGCACCCGCTGTCCGACACGGACATCCGGGCCGGCATCGCCGCCGAGCGCCAGGCGCTGGCCGAGCTGCGTCAGGCGGCTGACGGCCTGGTCGACACCGGCACGCTGACCGTTCACGTCCTGCGCGCGCTGATTCAAGAGCGCTACGGCCGCGGCGAGGGCGAGCTGTCGGTGACCTTCCTGTCCTTCGGGTTCAAGCACGGCATCCCGGCGGAGTCGGACATCGTGCTGGACGTGCGCTTTCTGCCCAACCCGTTCTTCGTGCCGCAGCTGTCGGCGCTGTCGGGCGAGGACGAACTGGTGGCCCGCTTCGTCCTGGATGCCCCGGACACCAAGGGGTACCTGGCCGAGGTCGGAGAAGTTCCTGCGGCTGTCGATTCACGGCTTTCTGCGCGAGGGGAAGTCCTACGCCACCGTCGCCATCGGCTGCACGGGGGGCCGGCACCGCTCGGTCACGATCGCCAAGGAGCTGGCGCGGCGGATCGGCGGGCCCTTCAGCATCTCGGTCCGCCACCGCGACATCCAGCACGGCGGATCGCCCTGAAGCGACGCGAAAAGGGTTAAACTCGGGCGGCGATGGCGTCCAGCGAGCAACAGCCGAGTCCGATGGTCGGGCTCGTCATCGTGACCCACGGCGGCAGCGGCGAGTGTCTGCTGGCGGCCGCGCAGGGGCTGGTCGGGGCGATCGCCGCCTCGGTGGCGGTCTCGATCACGCTGGACGATTCCTTCGAGCAGCAGGTCTCGCGGATCGACGCGGCCTGCGCGCGCGTCGACTCGGGCGCCGGGATCCTGATCCTGGCGGACGTGCACGGATCGTCGCCCTTCCGGGCGTCGCTGGCGATGCTGGACGGCAGCCGTGCCGTCGAGATTGTGTGCGGTATAAATCTTGCCGATGCTGATCAAGCTGGCCACCGTCGATCGTCATGTCGTTGCGGCCGGTGGAGATCGCCGAGATCGCGAAGGAGGTCGGCAAGCGATCCATTCGCCTCGGGTCCGAGCTGACGGGAAAAATGACGATTCCGCGGGAAGAGCGGCACTAGATATGGCGCGGTCCGAGCGTGACGTGCAGGTGAGGAACCGGCTGGGGATGCACGCCCGGGCGGCGGTCCGTTTCGTCCAACTCGCGAATGGCTACAAGAGCGAAGTGAAGGTGATCAAGGATGGGCAGGAGGCGAACGGCAAGAGCATCATGGGCCTCTTGACGCTGGTGGCCGCCCACGGGGTCACGATGAAGTTGGTGTGCGAGGGTGAGGACGCCGAGCAGGCGTTGACCGCTCTCGCTGATCTCGTCGCCAGCGGGTTCGGCGAGGGGATCGACCCCTGATGCAGCGTCTGACCGGCGTCGGCGCGTCCCCGGGGATCGCGATCGGCGTCGCGCACGTGCTGACCAGTCGGGTCGACATTCACGAACGGCGTATTCCGGCCAGCGAGGTCGACGCCGAGATCGCCCGCTTCGAGCAGGCGCTGCTGGACACGGACGAGCAGCTGGCGCGGATCCAGACGCAGCTGGCGGCGACCGAGGGGGACGACCACCAGTACCGCATCCTCGAGGCGCACCGGCTGATGCTGTCGGACGTGCACCTGGTCGAGCGGGCGCGCCGGCTGATCCGTGACGAGCAGACAGCGGCCGAGTGGGCGGTGCGCAAGGCGCTGGACCAGATCCAGGCGGTCTTCGAGAAGATCGAGGACCCCTATTTCCGCGACCGGAAGAGCGACGTGGCGCTGGTCGGCGAGCGCCTCCTGCGCACGCTGGTCGGCCGGCGCGAGCACGCCTCGGCCGAGCACGCGCCCAAGGGCTGCATCGCCGTCGCCCACGAGCTGTCGCCGGCCGACGCCGCGCAGCTGGGTCGGGCGGAGGCGGCCGGTTTTTGCACCGAGGGGGGCGGGCGCACGTCGCACACGGCGATCGTGGCGCGCGCGCTGGGGCTCCCCTACGTCGTCGGCGTCGAGAGGCTGGGGCACGAGGCCTGGTCGGGAATGACCGTCGTCATCGACGGGTTCCGGGGCGAGGTGATCCTCGATCCCGACGAGGAGGCGCTGCGCCGATACGAGGCCCGCGCCGAGGTGCACCGGGCGCGGTCGCACCGGTTGGCCGCCATCCGCGACCTGCGCACGCAGACGCAGGATGGCACCGTCGTCCACCTCTCCGCCAACGTCGAGATGCTGGAAGAGATCCCGATCGCGGTCGATCTGGGCGCCGAGTCGGTAGGCCTGTTCCGGACCGAGTTCCTGTACCTGGAGCGAAACGAGCTCCCGACCGAGGAAGAGCAGTACGCCCACGCGGTCGGCGCGCTTCGAAGCGCCGGCGGGCGGACCATCACCTTTCGCACGCTGGACCTGGGCGGCGACAAGCTGCCGCCCTCGGTGCGCATCCCGGTGGGGACCAACCCGGCGATGGGGCTGCGCTCGATTCGATATTCGCTCAAGCGCCCCGACGTGTTCCGGACCCAGCTGCGGGCGCTTTACCGGGCAGCCGCCGAGGGGCCGACGCAGATCCTGCTGCCGCTCATCTCGGGGGTCGCCGAGCTGCGGGCCACCAAGGAGCTGTGCGCGGAGGTCCACGACGATCTCCACCGGCGGAACGTCCCGCATGCGGAGACCGTGCCGCTGGGCGTGATGATCGAGACGCCGAGCGCGGCGCTGATCGCCGACCTGCTGGCGGCCGAGTGCGACTTCCTGAGCATCGGCACCAACGATTTGATCCAGTACGCGCTGGCCGCTGATCGCGAGGACGAGCACGTCGGCTACCTTTACCACCCGCTGCACCCGGCCATCCTGCGGGCCCTGCGGCAGACGGTCGTGGGCGCCGAGCGCATCGGCAAGCCGGTCGCGATGTGCGGCGACATGGCCGGCGACCCGATGCTGGCCTGGGTCCTGATCGGGCTGGGACTGCGCAATCTGTCGATGGCGCCTCGGCAGATCCCGGTCGTGAAATCGATCATCCGGGCGACGGAGATCGCGGACGCGGAGCGCCTGTTGGCGCAGGCGCTGACGATGTCGACGGAGACGGAGATCGAAGACCTGGTCTACGGGGCGATGAACCGGAGATTCGCCGCTCGAGCTCACCGACGGCGAAGACGACCGGCCACCTGGATGACGGCCGCCGGCGAGGTGACCCTGCGCCGGGGCTTGCACGAGGACTGGCCCGGCGTACAGGCGCTGTTGCGGGAGATCGACGAGCTGCATGCCGGGCTGGCCCCGTCCTTCTTTCGCGCGGCGCCCGCGGGCGGAGCTCGAGTGGCGGCGCCTGCTGGCCGACGTCCACGCGGCGGCGGTGGTGGCGGTGGAGCAACCGGCGACGCCGGCGGTTCTGGGGCTGGTCGCCGTGCGCGTCTACGACACGCCGCCCGAGCCGTTGATGCACCCGCGCCGGCGGGCGCACGTCGAGACGCTGGTGGTGGCCGCTCGCCACCGGCGCCGCGGCATCGGCAGCCGCCTGCTGGCCGCCGCCAGCGACTGGGCCCGCGCTCGAGGGCGCGACCGAGATGGTGCTGACCACCTGGTCCGGCAACGACGCGGCGGACGCATTTTACGAGCGGCACGGCTACCGCGTGCTCTCGCGGGTTCTGTGCGCGACGCTGTGAGCCGGCGCGTCCGGGCTCGCGGATCAGGCGGCGACGGGCGGCCGCGGGCGGCCGCGGCGGGCGCGCCGCGCCCACAAGAGGTACAAGCAGCGGCGCCCCCAGCAGTGAGTACGACAGCGCGTGGCCGACCTTGCCGTCCGGCCCCAACACCTCGGTCGCGTCGTGGAAGGCCTGGCTCCCCTTGATGACGCCGCTCTCGGCCAGCTCGTGGATGCCGTAGACCACCAGCTGCAGCAGGAAGAGTCCCAGGAACAGCGCGGTCACCTTGAGGATGATTCCCAAATTCAATCGGTGGCCAAAGCGAGTCCAGCCCCACGCCGCCAGGCCCGCCCCCGCCAGACCCAGGACCGCGCCCACGACGATCGAGACGCCCTGGCCGCTGCCGCGAAACGCCAGCGCCTGGACGCCCAGGTAGAACACCGCCTCCAGCCCCTCGCGGGTGACCAGCAGGGTGGTGACCAGCGCCACCGCCAGCAGCGCGCGCAACGAAGGGCGGTGGTCGGGCCCGGCGGTCGCGCGTTCGATGCGGGCTTCGATCTGGGTCTTCATGTGCCGCCCCGCGCGCAGCATCTGCACCAGCAGCACGCCGACCACCAGCGCGGCCACCAGCGCGGCGATGCCTTCGTAGAGCGGCTGGTTCGGCACCTGCAGCCACAACCAGGCGCCGCCCAGGCAGGTGACCACCGACACCGCCAACCCGAGCTTCACGCCACGCAGCAGCCCGGACCGGCCGGTCTTCTTGAGGTAGGCGGCGACGACGCCCACGATGAGGAAGGATTCGATCCCTTCGCGGAAGGTGACCAGCAGGGCCTGCAGCATCGGTGGACCGAATATAGCACCGGCACCGACGCGCCTCGGCGCGTGATACCCTGGCGCTGGAGGACGGCATGAGACGGTCCACATTCCGGATCCTGGCGCTCGTCTTGGCGCTGTTCGGGCCGCGCGTCGCCCGCGCGGACGAGGCGGCCGGGCACTACAACTTGGCCTTGCAGTACAAGCGCGAGGGGAAGATCCCGGCCGCGATCGGCGAGTGCGAAAAGGCCATCAAGGTCCGCCCCGACTACGCCGCCGCCCACTTCACCCTGGGCAACCTGTACCGCGCGCAGGGCGACTACGCCAAGGCGGCCGGGGAGTACGAGACCACGGTCAAGCTGCAGCCGAAGGACGCGGACGCGCACGCCAACCTGGGCGCCGCCTACGTGCGGCTCAAGAAGACCGACCAGGGGATCCGCGAGCTGGAGGACTCCCTCGAGCTGAAGCCGGACAACTACGAGGCGCGGCTGTCGCTGGGGTACGCGTACAGACAGGAAGGCGACTACAAGCACGCCATCGAGCACCTGGAAAAGGCCACGGCGATGAAGCCGGACGACGTGCAGGGGTGGACCAACCTCGGCGTCGCGAAGTCGAAGACGCGACGACAAGGAAGGGGCCATCGCCGCTTTCCGCAAGGCGCTGGCGATCAAGCCGGACGACGCCGAGCTGCACTTCGATCTGGCCGTCGTTTACCGGCGCCAGCGCAAGACCGACGCGGCCATCGCCGAGTACCAGGTCGGCGGTCCAGAAGAACCCGCGGCTGGCCAAGGCCTACTACGACCTCGGCATCATGTACTCGCAGGAGCGGCGCAACGCCGAGGCGCGCGAGGCCTTCCAGAAGTACCTCGACACCGGCACCAACGAGGACGCCGCCTCCCGCAAGGACGCGGAAGAGCGCCTGAAGACGTTCAAGTAGCCGCGCGCAGCGCCGCTAGAACTTCACGCCCAGGTTGACGCGGACGATCTGGGCGGCGCTGGCGTTGGCCGCGTCCTGGGCCCACAGCGGCGACGGGCGGTCCAGCGCGGCCAGCGGCCAGAAGACGCCCCAGACGAAGCCGGCGTAGAAGCCCTCGGCGGTGTTGCGGTAGCCGAGGCCCAGGTTGGTCTCGACGCCGTACATCAGCGAATCGCCCGGGGTCGAGACCGGGACCTGGGCCATGCTGAAGATCGCGCCGCCGTTGATCCCGACCGCGCGCGTGCGGCCCGAGGTCGAACCAGTACGCGGCCTGCGGCTTGATGTAGGTCGCGTTGGTGACCGTCCCCAGGATGTGGCGGAAGAAGATCTCGTCGACGTGGTAGTCGGGCGAGAAGTGGAAGTCGTTGATGGCGTGGTCGCCCGACGGCTGCTGCACGAAGCGCCACCGGTAGTTCAGGTACTGTCCGGGAGCCGCGGCCTGGTCGCCCGTCGCGCCGCCCACCTCGAACCCGACGAAGAACGCGTCGTGGAACAGGCGCAGCTCGCTGGCCACGACCCAGCCGGCCTGCGCCAGCGTCAGCTGCTTGTCGTCGACCGCCAGCGCGCCAGGGTGTTGGATGCGCCCGAAGATGCCGATCCCCTCGGCCTCCAGCGTGAACGACTTGTAGTACAGCTTGAACCACAAATCGGGGGTGAGGCTCCACGCGCCGTAGTCGGCCAGCGCCGGGGATCTGGTCCGGCGCCAGCGCCTGCGGACCGTACGGCGACGTCACGCCGCTGTCGCCGTCGGGCGGCAACGCCGATCTTGCCCTGGTTGCGGTAGACGACCTGCAGGCCGTAGTTGGCGACCACGTCGCCGCGGTCGATCCGCTCGCGCAGCGTGATCGGGTTGTCGATCCGGGTGATCGACCCCATCAGCTGCAGCACGTCGTCGTTCTGCGACAGGTCGTAGGGGTAGCCGCTGGGATCGAGCCGCCCCAGCGACAGCTGCTGCGTGGTCATCCCCTGCGCGCCCAGGTCCCAGGCCAGCGCCAGCTGGTGGCCGTAGATCGTGGTCAGGCCCATCACGCGGTCGACGGTGGTGCCGACGTCGCAGTCGGCGCAGTTGCCGTCGTTGTAGAACATGCCGCGGCCCCAGTGCCAGGGCATGCGGCCGAACCGGATCGAGCCGAACTCGGTGTCGATCTCGGCCCAGGCGCGCTTGGCGCGGATGCTGGAGGTGTACCCGTTCTGGCCGATTTCGGGCGGGTCCTGGGTGGTGGCCTGGAACCCCGAGGGCGCCACGCCGGGCAGCGACGTCGGCGAGATCGGCTGGCCGGCCATCGACACGGCCGGCGGGACGTTGTAGCCCTGGATGCCGGCCAGCGAGTCGGGCGTCGAGCCCAGGATCGTGTTGTCGAGCACGTCGATCTGCGCGTGCACGCGGACCTGGTCGGTGACGTTCAGGGTCGGGTGCAGCCGCAGGCGCAGGTTGGCGCCGCCGATGTTCTTCTGCCCGCAGTTCTGGCCCGGCGTTCGGCGTCGCCGCGTCGCGGCGATCGACGATGCTGCCCGCGGTGGGCGCCGGGCAATCGAGCGGCACCGGGAACGGCGGCAGCCCGTAGTTCTGGCTGGCGTCGAGCCGCTGGGGACGTTCGAGTAGCCGAGCCCCAGGAAGAAGTCGTGCATGAAGTCGCTGCGCAGCCGGATGTAGCCGTCGATCTCGAAGATCTGCATCTTGCGGCGGCTCTGTTCCGGGTAGGCGGCCAGCGGCTCGAGGTCGGACGGGCGGTTCTCCTCGGGCGCCTCCTCGGCGGGGCCTTCTTCCTTCTCGGCGTTCTGCCCGGGCGGGGGCGGGGGCTGCATGCCGCCCGGTCCCATGCCGCCCATCTGGGCGCAGCGCGGGCCGGACCAGCAGGGCCGACCCCAGGACCAGCGTCGCAACCAGCGCATCGCGCTTCGACGACCGACTCGACCTCGACAAGTTTCGGGAGCGCGTCACGCCTCGGACCTCTGGCAAAGCTCGACGAGCACGCCGCCTGTGGCCGTCGGGGTGCAGGAACGCGACGTGGTGGCCGCGCGACCCCAGGCGCGGCTCATCGTCGATGAGGCGGACGCCGCCGGACCTCAGGGCCGCCAGCGAGCCGCGCAGGTCGTCGACCTCGTAGCAGACGTGGTGCAGGCCCGGGCCGCGGCGGTCGAGGAACCGCTCGAGGGCGGCGTTCCCGCGCGGGGCGCAGACCTCCAGCGCGCAGCCGGCGCCGTTCGCGTCGTCAGGGCCCCGAGGGGTACAGGAACGCGACGTCGGTGGCCTGACTGGCGACGTGCTCGCGCGCGCCCGCGGTCAAGCCGAAGAGCGCCGCGAGCTGGGCGCTGGCTTCGTCCCGTTCCGCGACGACGATGGCGACGTGATCGATTCGCTTGACCTTGATCATCTGTGACGTGTCGACGAGGGCGGCGGGAAGAAGGACGTTTGGGGCGAAAAGGCCCGCACCTTATATCAGCCCTTCAAACATTGGAAAGTGGATTGCGGGACCGCCGGACTTAAAATCTGCGGATGCGTACGACCCCGTGGGCTGCTCTCCCGTTGCCTGGCGGTTTTCAGCGGGCGGGCTCGGCGCGATGAAGCTGGCGGCGCAGGTCGGGCAGCTGCTCTCGGTCGGCTTCGACGGGCCGGCGCTGCCCGAGCAGCTGCGGGCGCGCGTCGCCGCGTCCGAGGTGGGCGGCGTGATGCTGTTTCGCCCGAACATCGCCGATCCGGTGCAGGTGGCCGGCGCTGGTGGCCGCGCTGCGGCGCGCGGCGCCCGCCGACGCGCCCGCTGCTGGTGTCCATCGATCAGGAGGGCGGGGTGGTGCAGCGGGTGCGGGCGCCGGCCACGGTCTGGCCGCCGATGCTGGCGGTCGGCGCCGCCGGCGACCCGGCGCGCACGGCGGCCGTCGGCCGCGCCGTCGGCGAGGAGCTGGCGGCCCTGGGGATCGGCTGGGACTTCGCGCCCGTGCTGGACGTGCACACGAACCCCGCCAACCCGGTCATCGGCGATCGGGCGTTCGCGACCGAGCCCGACGGCGGCGGCCGCGCACGCGCTGGCGTTCTGGCGCGGGCTGCGGGGCGCCGGCCTCGTCGGCTGCGGCAAGCACTTCCCGGGGCATGGCGACACGCGGACCGACTCGCACCACGAGCTGCCCGTCGTGCCGCACGACCTGGAACGGCTGCGCCGGGTCGAGCTGGCGCCGTTCGCGGCGGCGGCGCAGGCCGGCATGGAGGCCTTCATGACCGCGCACGTCCTTTACCCGGCGCTGGACCCCGACCGCCCGGCCACGCTGTCGCGCCGGATCGCGACGGAGCTGTTGCGCGGCGAGCTGGGCTTTCGCGGCGTCCTGGTCTCCGACGACCTGGGCATGAAGGCCGTCGCCGATCGCTATTCGATCGAGGAGCTGGCCGTGGGCGCCATCGAGGCGGGCTGTCGACCACCTGCTGGTCCGGGAGCCGCGTCGCTCGGCAGGTCGCGGCGTTCGAGGCGATCCTGCGCGCCGCCGAGGCGAGCGCCGACGTTCCGGGCGCGCGTCGAGGAGAGCGCCGCCCGCGTCGCCGCACTTGAAGGCCGCCTGCACGGTCACGATGCCCGCCCCCGCCGCCATGCTCGCCGTCCCTGCTGGGCACCCCCGCCCACCGCGCCCTGGCCGCCTCGTTCACCCCCGTCGGCGTATCGATCGCGGCCACCTCCCCCGTCGCCAACTAGCGGCCGAGCCGCGCCCGGTCCGGTCGCCTCGTTCGACGATTACGCAGTCGGGGGCTGCTACGGGGCCGGGGAGTTGCTCCGCGGGGGACGCGGGCCTAAGTGACCGGGAGGCTCGCGCACGCGGGTTGGTCCAGACCGACGGCTACCTTGCGCGAGCCTCCCGGTCACATGGCCGCTCCTCTCGGTCGCTGGCATCCTCGGCGAAGACGCCGAGGAGCGCGACCGAAGGCCCCCGCTGCGCAACTCCCCGTCCCCTAGCGCGCCCCCTCCCTGCTTTCTAAGAGCGCTGTCTAGGAGCAGGGAGGCGCAGCGCCGTCCAAGGAGCAAGGAGGTGCGCGCGAGCGGGCTGGGATTCACGCAGCGGCCATGTGACGTGGCTTCATCGCCATCGAGCGAGAGCAGTCCGGGTGACGGCAGGGAGGGGGTTAGGCGCGGGTGTGGCCGCGGCGGAAGCGGAGGGTGAGCAGGGACTCCATGAGGACCAGGGCGATGGCGAGGGCGCCCAGCAGGTGCCACAGCTCCATGCGGCGCTGGGGGGCGGGGCCGCTGCCGGGGCGGCCGCCCGTGCGATCGGGGCGGCGCTCGTCGGGGAGACGGATGGGGTCGGATTCGCCCGGGTCGAGGTCGACGACGAAGGACGCGTCCGGCCGTTCGGCGACCGTGCCGTCGGCGCGGGCCGCCCGCACGCGGTAGAACCCCGGCTCGTCGGTCTCGGTGAAGACGACGGAGCGACGCGCGTGCGGATCGGGTCGCGCCGGCGGAATCAGCCAGCGCGAGTCGCCACCCGGGCGGACCACTTCGAGGCGCCTCTCGTCGGCGCCCAGCAGGATCTCGCGCTTGTCGCCGACGGCCAGCGCCGCGGTTGCCTCGCCGGACGGAGCGCCGGCCAGGTAGCGCGCCGCTTCTTGAACCAGCGGCAGGAACCCGGGGCGGATCGGCAGGTCGGTCCACTCGCGGTCCACCGAGGTCGTCAGCAGCAAGACCCGCCCGCGCCCGACCTGGGTCTCGACCAGCGCGGGCGCGCCGCTTTCGTAGCGCAGCAGGATTCGGCGCGCCGGCGCGTCCGGCACCGGCGCCAGCAGCATGTACTCGAAAAATCTCGCCGACGAGAGCCCCTCACCGCGGGCCGGGAAACCCGAAAGCAGCGGGTGGCGCCTGTCGAAGGGGGCCAGACGCTCGGCGGGGCGCGTGTCGACGGTCTCGCCCTCGGCGCGCGCGCCCGGCAGCGCCGACGCGCTGCGGGCCAGCGACAGCGGTTGCGGCAAGAGGCTGCCCAGCGCCTGATTCCACCCGTCGGCGTCGACCTTGTCGCCCACCGAGATGAAGAGGCCGCCGCCAGCGCGCACATAGCGCTCGAGCGCCGCCGCCGCCGCCGGGCTGGGGCGGCTGACGTTGGCGACGAAGATCGCGCCGGTGGCGGACAGGTCTCGCTCGCCCAGTTCGTCGGGCAGGACCGTCGCGACCGAGAAGCCGCTGCCGCCGGCCCGCAACGCCGCCTCCAGGAAGAACGTCTCGTCCTCGGTGCGGACGGTTCGGGGATCGCCGTCGACGACCAGGATCCGCAGCCCGCGCGCCGCCTCGACCAGCGCGACCCGCCGGTCGTCCAGCGGGAAGTCATCGTGATCGATGGCGACCTCGGCTTCGTGGCCGCCCGCCGCCGTCAGCACGAATCGCTTGCGGACCCGGGCGTTGGCGGGCACGTCCACAAACCCGCGCGCCGTCTCCGCGCCGTCGAGCGCCAGGGTCACGCCCAGACGGGTGGCCGGCTGCGCCGAGAAGTTGGCGATCTCCGCGATGACGGCCAGCCCTTGTGTCCCCTCCTCGGGCGCCGGCTCGGCGTGGACGTCCAGGACCGCGCGGTTGCTCCAGCCGGCTCCGTCGCTGGCATCCATCACGACGATCTCGGGCACGCCCGCCAGCGCCGCCGGGGTGACGCCGCTCCAGCCGGCCGCCTGCAGGTCGGTGGCCACGTAGATCAGGCGTTCGGCGCGCGTCGAGCCGGACAAGATCTGGGCCGCCCGCCGCAGCGCCGCGCCGAAGTCGGCGGCCCGCGCCGAGCTGGTCACCGCTTCCAGCGCCGCCAGCACCCGCGGCCGATCGCCCGACAGCTCCGCGATCGGCGCCGCGGTCCCAACCGACGCCAGCACGATCGCGACCTCCGAATCGGGCGACAGGTGCTCGATGACGGCCCGCGCGCGATCCCGCGCCACGGCGAAGGGGGTGGCTCCGCCGGTCCGCCGGCGCATGCTGGCCGAATCGTCCAGCACGATGACCGCGCTCTGCGAGCGACCGGTCACGGCGGGAAGATCCGAGCGCACCAGCGCGAAGGGGCGCGCGAACGCCAGCGGCAGCGCCATGGCCAGCACTGTCCGCGCGAACAGCAGCAGGCGGTCGCGCAGCTTGCGTCGCGCGGCGACCTCTCGATCGGCGCGCATCAACAGCTCCATCGCCGCGAAGCGGACGGGACGGGCGCGCCGCCGGCCGATGCGGTGGATCAGCGCCGGCAACGCCGCGGCCAGCAGGCCCAGCAGCAGCGACGGCGCCAGGAAGTGCACGCTACTTGCGCCCCCGCTGGCGCGCGAACAGAAACGCCCGCAGCACGTCGGCCGGGCGATCGGCGGTGGTGGCGAACTGGTACTCGACGCGCGCCTCGATGCAGGCGCGCCGCCAGCGCTCGCGCAGCGCCGCCGAGGCCTTTTGAACGACACTGCCAGGTCGCGCGGATCGACCAGCAGGCGGCGGTCGTCGCCGGGCTCCATGGCCTCGAACTCCGTCAGGTCGTCGAACGGCAGCTCGATCTCGTCGGGGTCCAGGATCTGAAACAGCGCCACGTCGTGCCCGCGCGCCCGCAGCTGGCGCAGCCGGTCGGACAGCTCCGCCGGCGCGTCCAGCAGATCGGAGAAGAGCAGGATCAGGCTGCGCCGGTCGGCCAGCTCGGCGACGTACGACAACGCACGCGCGGGGTCGGTGCGGCCGGCGGGGTAGACGGCGTCCAGCGCCGCCAGCACGTCGCGCACGTGGCCGCCGCGCGTGCGTGGCGGCAGCATCTGTCGCGTGTCGGCGTCGAAGATCAGCAGCCCGGCCGGGTCGCCCTGCTGCGCCAGCAGGTAGGCCAGCGCCGCCGTCAGGTAGGTGGCGTAGGCCAGCTTGGTCGGCCCGCTGCGCCCGTACCCCATCGACGCGGACGCGTCGAGCAGCAGGAACGTGCGCATCTCGGTCTCGTCCTCGAACCGCTTGAGGTAATAGCGATCGACGCGGCCGACGGCCTTCCAGTCGATGCGGCGGATATCGTCGCCGGGCGCGTACTCTTTGTGCTCCGAAAACTCGATCGACGACCCGGCGTGCGGGTTCTGATGCAGCCCCGCGAAGGCGCCCTCGACGATGACGCGCGCGCGCACGCTCATCGACTCCAGCCGCGCGATGTCCAGCGGGTCGAGTGCCAGGCCGGGCATCGCCGCTAAGCCGCGGGAACGGCGGCGATCAGCGCGTCGACCAGCTTGTGCGCCGTCCAGCCGTCGGCCTCGGCGTGGAAATTCGGCAGCACGCGGTGCACCAGCACCGGCGCGGCCAGCGCACGGACGTCCTCCAGGCTGGGGGCGTAGCGGCCGTTCAGCATGGCCCGGGTCTTGGCCGCCAGGACCAGGTACTGCGACGCGCGCGGCCCGGCTCCCCAACCGACGTACTTCTTGATGAGCTCGGGCGCTCCCGGGTCGGTCGGGCGGCTGGCGCGGCACAGCGCGACCGCGTGCCTCACCACGTGCGGCGCCGCCGGCACGCGCAGCACCAGCTCTTGCAATTCCAGGATTCGCTCGGGCGAGAGGATCTTGCGCAAGGCCGGCCGGTAGGCGGTCGTCATCTGGTTGACGATCCGCACTTCCTCTTCGGCGGACGGGTACCCGACGTCGATCTGGAACATGAACCGATCCAGCTGCGCCTCGGGCAGCGGGTAAGTCCCCTCCTGCTCGATGGGGTTCTGGGTCGCGAACACCAGGAACGGCTGCGGCAGCGCGTATGTTTGACCGCCGGCGGACACGCGCCCCTCTTGCATCGATTGCAGCAGGGCGGCCTGGGTCTTGGGCGGCGTGCGGTTCACTTCGTCGGCCAGCACCACGTGCGCGAAGATCGGCCCTTTGACGAAGCGGAAGACGCGGCGGCCGCTGGCGCGGTCCTCTTCCAGGACGTCCGTGCCCGTGATGTCGGCCGGCATCAGGTCGGGCGTGAACTGAATTCGCCCGAACGACAGCGCCAGGGTGTCGGCCAGGGTCTGGATCAGCAGGGTCTTGGCCAGCCCCGGAACACCCACGAACAGGCAGTGGCCGCGCGCGAACAGCGCGATCAGCAGGTGTTCGATCACCTGTTCCTGGCCGACGATGCGCTTGCCGATCTCGGCCTGCAGGGCCCCGCGGGCGGCCGCCACCTCGCGGACGGCGTCCAAGTCGCGCTCAGCATCCGCATCGGGAAAGGTGGTGGGGGCCGGATCCGACATGTGCGCGGCCAGGATGCCATGGGGGCCGCGCGGTTGCCACGAACGCCGGCCCAGGCAGCCGCCGCCGGGCCGCGCTGCAGGGAATTTTTGACCGCCTGCCCTCCCTGGCGCGGGTTTTCTTACCGGGCGCGGCTGGGACGGGGCCCGCGCCGGCCTTGGATTGCGGCGGCACCCGGCTTGCTACAGCTCCACCTGAAAGAAAGCGAACCCGAAAGGAGCCAATCGTGAAGCTGCTGCTGGTCGACGGATCGACGATTTTCAGGATGGGCTTGCGAGCCCTGTTCACGGCGCCCGGTGTCGAGGACCTGTCGGTGGTCGGCGAGTGCGGTGACGGCGCACAGGGTTGTGCGCTGGCAGCCTCTCTGATGCCTGACGTCGTCCTCACGGAGCTGCATCTGCCGGACGGCAACGGCATCGCGCTGACGCGCGAGGTGGCGCGCACGTCGCCCTCTGTTCGCGTGCTGGTCCTGGCGGCGCACGCGCCGGAGGCGATCGTGCACCAGGCCCTTGGCGCGGGGGCGGCGGGATACGTCCTCAAGGGACAAGCGCCCGAGGAGGTGGTGGCCGCCATCCGCGCGGTCGGGCGCGGCGAGCTGGTCCTTCCGCCCGGCGTGTCCGCGCCGCCGCCGCTTCCGGTCGGCCGCAACGATCGCAGCCGCCCGGTCGTTCACGGCATCGAGCGGCTGTCCCAGCGCGAGCGCGAGATCTTCGACCTGGTGGTCTGGGGCGCGTCGAACAAGCAGATCGCGGGACGGTTGGGGATCAGCATCAAGACCGTCGAGACCCACCGGGGCCACATCAACGGCAAGCTGCGCGTCCACACCAGCGCGGACATCGTGCGGCTCGCCTCACTGTGGGGAATGATCACGACGGCGCCGTCGAGCGTCGACGGTGTGGCCCGCGCGCTGCCCCAGTAGAGTCGCTGGCTGTCGCTGGTCAGTCGTCGGCGCTGCCGACCTTCTTGGCCAGGGTCTGGCGGGTGATCCCGAGGTGCTGGGCCGCCAGCGTCCGGTTCCCAGCGCAGATGTCCAGGACGCGCCGGATGTGCGCCAGCTCGACCTCTTCCAGCGTCGGGATCGCGGCCGCGGCGCCGGCAGCGGGTGTCGCCAGGTCGGGCGCGGCCAGCGCCGCCGACAGCAGCTCGGGCGGCAGGTGCCCGGGGCGCAGCAGCTCGTCGTCGTGCAAGAGCGCCGCCCGCGCGATCACGGCGCGCAGCTCGCGCACGTTGCCGGGCCAGCGGTAGCGTTCGAGCAGGCCCGCCGTCTCCGGCGCCAGCGCCCGGAACCGCCGCCCGAATTCGCGCGACGACTCCGCCAGGAAGTGCTCGGCCAGCACGCGCACGTCGCTCAGGCGATCGCGCAGCGGCGGCAGGTGCACGGTGATGGCGTTGATTCGATAGAAAAGGTCCTCGCGGAAGGCGTGCGCGGCCACGGCGGCGGTCAGGTTGCGATTGGTGGCGGCCACCACGCGCGCGTCCACGCGGCGCACCGCGGTCGCCCCGACGCGGCGGAAGGTGCGCTGCTCGAGGAAGGTCAGCAGCTTGGCCTGGGCCGCCGCGCCCAGATCGCCGATCTCGTCCAGGAACAGCGTGCCGCCGTCGGCGATCTCGACCAGGCCCAGCTTCCGTTCGCGTGCGTCGGAGAACGCGCCCCGTTCGTGGCCGAAGAGCTCGCTTTCGACCAGGTTCTCTGGGATGGCCGAGCAGTTCAGCTCGACGAACGGGCCGGCCGCGCGCGGCGAGCCTTCGTGCAGCATGCGCGCGATGGCTTGCTTGCCGGTGCCGCTTTCCCCGGTGACCAGCACCAGGGGGACGGGGCTCTGCGCGATGACCGCCACCTCCGACAGCAGCCGGTCCATCGCCGGCGACGCGTGCACGAAGGCCGCGCCCCCGCTGCGGCGGCGGTCTTGCGCGGCCAGGTAGGCGACCCGCTGCTCGAGGCGGCTGGTCCGGACGGCGTTGCGGACGGCCGCCACGATCTCTTCCAGCTCGAACGGCTTCTTGATGAAGTCGTAGCCGCCCAGCTTCATGGCGGCGACCGCGCTTTCGATCGACCCGTGCGCGGAGATGAGGATCACCTTGGTGTCCGGCGCCTCCTGCTTCATGCGGCGCAGCAGCTCCAGCCCGTCGGCGTCGCCCAGCACCAGATCCAACAGCACCACGTCGGGTCGCGCCTCCTGAAAGCGGCTCCAGGCCTCGGCGCCCGAGGCGGCCTGCGCCACCTCGAACCCTTCGTCGGCCAGCAGCGCCCGCAAGCGACTGGCGAATCAGCGCTTCGTCGTCGGCGATGAGGACCGTCGCGCTCATCAACGCACCACCGGGATCAGGATTTCGAACACCGCGCCCGTGCCGTCGGTGCGGGCCGCGCCGCTGATGCGTCCGCCGTGCTCGAGGACGATGTTCTGACTGACCGCCAGCCCCAGGCCGTGGCCGTCGGGTTTGGTCGTGAAGAAAGGCTTGAAGAGGTCGCGGAGCTGCCCGGGCGCGATGCCCGCGCCGCGATCGGAGACCCGGACCGCCACCTCGGCCCGGCCGTGCGCCGTCGTTCGAGCGGTCTCGATCTCGACGGTGGCGCCCGGGGCGGCTTCGGTCGCGTTGGCGATCAGGTTGACGAGCGCCTGCGTGATCAGCTGCGGGTCGACCTCCAGCGGGGGCAGGTCGGCGGCCTCGTGGCGCTGGACGCGCGCGTCGTGGCGGGCCAGCACGGGCCCGGCCGCCTCCACGGCGCTGTCGACGAGGCTTCCCACCGTGACCAGCTCATACCGCGGCGCCAGCGGGCGCGCATAGCTCATCAAACGACGCATCAGCCCCTCGACCCGCGAGAGCTCGCGGTCGAGGGCGCGGGCCGTGTCGACGACCGTGTCGACGACCGCGTTGGCCCCGGGCGCCGCGTTCCCCTGCCGCTCCAGCAGTTGCACGGCGGCTTTCATGCCGGCAATCGGGTTCAGGACCTCGTGGGCCAGCTTGGCCGCCAGCTCGCCGACGGCGGACAGCTTCTCGCTCTGCACCAGCCGGCGCCGGTGCTCGAACAGGGCGGCGTCGGTCTCTTCCAGCCGCTCGACGATGGCGCTGACCTGGTCGCCCAGCGTCTCGAGACCGGCGCGCCCTGGGCCAAGGTGGATGCGGGTCCGCTCAGCCGCCGATTCGACCTGCACCTCCAGCTCGTAGATCGGCTTGGTGATCCGGCGCGCCCACAGGAACCCGACCAGCAGGCTGGCGCAGGCGCCGGCGATGCTGGTGCCGACCAGCACGCCCGCCAGCCGGCGCAC
The DNA here is from genome assembly GCA_963737345.1 of uncultured Pseudomonadota bacterium. Taxonomy (GTDB): domain Bacteria; phylum Myxococcota_A; class Polyangia; order Fen-1088; family Fen-1088; genus JADGRB01. The sequence goes on from CAVTSM010000012.1 coordinate 331,379, forward strand.
CGACAGCTCGGCGGCGGCGAGCCGGGTCTCGGCCTCGGAGCGCGCGACACGGCCGAATTCGACGAACAGATCGCGCAGCCGCTGGGCCTGGAAATGGCTCTGCGTCAGCAGAACCGCCTTGGCGTCGTCGACCCGGCCGGCGTCGTAGAGGGCCACCGCCTGCTGCCGGCCGTGGTCGTAGGCGGCGTATTCGTTCTGGATCTGATCCAGCAGGTTCTCGGAAGCGGGACCGCCCACCCGGCCGTGCATGCCGCGCAGCCAGGTCTCGAAAGCCGGCCGATTGCTCTCCAGCTCGGCCAGCCAGGCGCGGTTCCCGGTCAGTAGGTATTCGGCGACGAACCCCTTTTGATACAGGAAGGCGCTCATCGCCGACGCGTCGTCGATCAGCGCCAGCTGGCGGCTGACGGCGACGCGCGCGACGGCCGAGGCATTGCCCAGGGAAAACAGCCCGACGGCGCACACGATCCCGACCGCCAGCGCCGTTCCCAGCGATGCGAGCGCCAGCCGGGTCGAGAGCCGCGCCGAGCGCGATCCGCGCATCCGCGCAGTATGACCCGGCTCGGTGTCGTCGTGCACGGACCGGTGCGCTACCTGACGACGAGGTCGTCGCGCCGGTTCTTGGCGTGCGCGTCGTCGTCGTGACCCGGGTACTTGGGGCGCTCGGATCCGTAGCTGACCGTCTGAAGGCGGCCCTTGGAGATGCCCAGGTGCAGCAGATAGGCCTGCGCGGCGCGGGCCCGTTCCTCGCCGAGCGCCAGGTTGTACTCCGTGGTGCCGAGCTCGTCGCAGTTGCCTTCGATCCGCAGCGCGCCCGTGTCGCGGCTGCGCAGCGACGCGGCAACCTTCTGCAGCACGTCGTGCGCTTCGGGCCGGAGCAACGCCGAATCGAAGTCGAAGTAGATCGACGGCTCTGGCTCTTCCTTGCGCTTGGGCGCGTCGCTGGCGACAGCCGGCGCGGGTGGTTGCGGGCGCGGCGGTGCGCGGTGCACGGACGCGACCGGCGCCGGGGCAGCGTGGGCCGGCGGCGCCTTCTGCTCGTGCGAGCAACCGAAGCGCGCCCGCACCCATGGCCAGCGCCACCATGGCGAACCAGGAACGTGACGTCATGCTGTACCTCCCCATAAAGAGCTCTGTGGAATCTCGACGAAGGACCAGAACTGGCTGCGCAGGACCTGGAGCCGGTCGAAGGCCTCCTGCCCGCCGTCGGCCACCAGGTACTGCAACTTGGAAAGCAGCGTCGCCGGTTCCGAACGGGCCAGCAGGTCCTGCGAGGGCTGCACGATCGGCCGGGCGCCGGCCCCCTCCCAGACGACGTGGCCGACGACAATGAACTCGCCGCCGGTCTTTTGTTGCGGGTGGAACCGGGCCTCGAGCACGCGCATCGTGGGGCGTCAACGCTGCAATCGACGTGCCCCCCGGACAGCCCGGGTTCGCCGAAACAGCCCGGGCGGTCGCGGTAAAGGACTGTGCGCCGGGCCGAGTGGGCGTCTCATTCATTGACAGCTGTGCGCCATCCGAGCCGTGTTATTCAATGCGCCGAGGAGGTTGGGTATGCGACATACCATGGCGCTCGTGCTTGGCGCAACGATGGCGTTTTCGGCGGTCACCCTGGCGCCGCGGCCGGCCGCGGCAGCCGGCAAGATCGTGGTCAGCGACGTCGAGTGGGGCTCCTACGGGTCTGAAAAAGAGCTGAACGCCGCGCTGAAGAAGCAGGGCAAGACCACCTTCAAGGGCGACGGCGCCTGGAACCTGAACATGATGGTCTTCCTGGGCAGCGGCGCGGGCGCCGACAAGATCAACATCGTCTACTACGACATGGCCAAGAAGCCGCCCGAGCAGGTCAACTTCAACGAGATCGGGGTCAAACCCGACCAGAAGATCGTTCAGGTCAACGGGCTGGCGATCTCGAAAGACATGGGCTTCGTGAAGGGGCACAAGTACGAGGTGCGGGCCACGCGGCTCGTCGGCGGCAAGGAAAAGGTCTACGCCAAAACGACCATCACGCTGAAGTGAGGCTGCTGCTGGCCGCCTGGGTCGCGGCCACGGCTTGCGTCCCGTCCCACCCATCCAGAACGCCTGGCCGCGACCCGGTCGCGCGGCCGAGGCGCGGGCCGCCGACTTGGTCGCGCGGATGACCCGCGACGAGAAGATCGCGCAGCTCATGACCGACGCGCCGGCCATCCCGCGCCTGGGCATCGCGGCCTACGACTGGTGGAACGAGGCGCTGCACGGGGTGGCGCGGGCGGGGGTCGCGACGGTGTTCCCGCAGGCCATCGGTCTGGCGGCGACCTTCGACGTGCCGCTGGTCCGCCGCGATCGCGCACGGCGATCTCCGACGAGGCGCGCGCCAAGTACAACCTGGCGCAGGGGCGCCGGCAGCCGGGGCGCTACCACGGCCTGACGTTCTTTTCGCCCAACCTGAACATCTTTCGCGACCCGCGCTGGGGTCGCGGGCAGGAGACCTTCGGCGAAGATCCGATTTTGACCGGGGAGATGGGGGTGGCCTTCATCGCCGGCATGCAGGGGGACGATCCGCGCTGGCTCAAGACCGTCGCCACCGCCAAGCACTTCGCCGTTCACAGCGGGCCGGAGGCGGACCGGCACGCCTTCGACGCGCGCGTCTCGGCGCACGATCTGGCCGACACCTACTTGCCGCAGTTCGAGGCGGCGGTTCGGCGGGGGCGGGTGGCGTCGGTGATGGCCGCCTACAACCGGGTCAACGGCCAGCCCTGCGCCGCCAGTCCGTGGCTGCTGGGCGACGTTTTGCGGCGGGGTTGGGGTTTCGACGGCTACGTGGTCGGCGACTGTGGGGCGGTGGGCGACGTCTTCGCCGGCCACCACGCGGCGCCCACGCGTGAGGCGGCCGCCGCCGCCGCGCTGCGGGCCGGAACCGATCTGGATTGCGGCAGCGATTTTGAGCGCGCTGGCAGGCGCGGTCGGGCAGGGGCTGGTCACCGACGCCGAGCTGGATCGGGCGTTGGGCCGGCTGCTGGCGGCGCGCGTCCGGCTGGGAATGTTCGACGCGCCGGAGGCCGTCCCCTGGTCGGGGCTGGGCAAAGAGACGCGTCGACTCGCCCGAGCACCGGCGCCTCGCGCGCGAGGCCGCGGTGAAGTCGATCGTGCTTCTCGAGAACCGCGGGGCGCTGCCGCTGGGACCGGCGGTCAAACGGCTGGCCATTGTGGGGCCGACGGCGGACGATCTGCAGGCGCTGCTGGGCAATTACGCCGGTACCCCGTCGGCCCCGGTCACATTGCTGGCTGGCCTGCGTGCGGCGGCGCGGGCGCGCGGGATCGCCGTGCGATACGCGCGCGGCGCGACGCTGGCCGGCTCGGGCAGCTCGCTCGCGCAGGTGGCGGACGCCGTCACGGCGGCCCGGCGCAGCGACGCGGTCGTCGCCGTGCTGGGCCTCGACCCGCGGCTCGAGGCGGAAGAGGGCGACAGCGTCTTGAACCCGGCCGGCGATCGGCGCGATCTCGGGTTGCCGGGCGCGCAAGCAGCGGCTGCTGGAGGCGCTGGTCGCGACCGGCAAGCCGGTCATCGTCGTGCTGACCGGGGGCAGCGCGCTGGCCGTTCCGTTCGCCTCGGCACACGCCGCGGCGCTGCTGGACGTCTGGTACCCGGGGCAGGCGGGCGGTGACGCTCTGGCCGACGTGCTGTTCGGCGACGCCGATCCGGCCGGCCGCTTGCCGGTGACGTTCTACCGGTCGGCCGGCGACTTGCCGCCGTTCGCCGACTACGCCATGCGCGGGCGCACCTACCGCTACCTCGAGCGAGCGCCGCTGTACCCATTCGGGTTCGGGCTCTCGTACACGCGGTTTCGGTACGCGAATCTGACCGTCGCCGTCGATCTGGCGCGCCGTCTCGGTCGACGTGCAGAACGTCGGGGCGCGCGCGGGCGACGAAGTGGTGCAGGCGTACGTCGTGCCCCGGGGCGCGCCCGCGTACGCGCCGCGGCGCTGGCTGGCGGCGTTCGAGCGCATCGCGCTGGCGCCCGGCGAGCGGCGCACGGTCCGACTGCCCTGCCGCCGGAGGCAGCTCACGCTGGTCGACGAGCGCGGGGTCCGCCGCCCTCTCGAGGGGGGCTTCGACATCGCCGTCGGGGGCGAGTCAGCCCGGACGCCGACGGACGGTATAGCGACGACGCCCGAGGCCTGGTGGCCCCGGGCGTGTCGCCTCTGGGTGCTATCGGAAGAAGTAGGTGAACCCGAAGGCGGCCGTGGTCTGACCGCCGAGTCCTTCGAACCGTGTCTTGGTTGTCCCCGAAGCTGAAGGAAAAGCCGACCCGACCCGAGAACGCGAAGTTCGGGGACAGGAAGATCCGTGCCTCGGCTCCCGGTTCCAGCGCCCAGTTGGTGCCGGAGCCACCCGGGCTGGTCGACACGTGAATCATCCGGACGTCGCCGCCGACCGAGAAGTCCGCCATCGAGCCGCGCGCCAGGTGGTACCAGCCGCCGACCCCGAACCGGACGTTCGTGTCGGACGTGTTGTTGTTCGCGTGGCCGACGTGTGCGAAGCCGAGCCCCGCCTCGATGTGGAAGACCGGCTGGTCATACACGAATTCGGCGTCGGTGCCGCCGTTGTTCAGCCACTGAAGCGCCCCGATCCCGATGGCGCCGCCGGCGAGCACGGGCCCGGACGACGAATTGGCCGGCGGCGAAAGGTTCGCCGGCGGTGGGCTGGTGGGGTCTTGCGCGCGGGCGGGGGCCGTCAGCGCGCAGACTGCCAGCGCGCCGCACAGGAGTGACGAAAGACGGAAGTGGGGCTTTTGCATCGCATCTCCTCGCTGATTTTCCGGACGTCCGGCATTTGCCGGCCGCAGCGGGGTCAGTATCGCCTCGACCGTTCGACCGTCAACTCTTGCGCAGCCGCAGTGCGTGAGGCGCGGCCTACTCGGCGGCGCCCAGCTCGCGGCAGAAGCGTTGCTCGCGCTGAACCAGCGCGCCCGGCGTGGTGCGCACGCGGCCGTAGGCGTCGGCCAGCGCGCAATGCACGCGCGGATCGAACGGGTTCTCGGCGATCGAAGCCCGCAGCAGGTCGATGGCGCCCGCCGGGTCGCCCATCGCCAGATGCGCCTGCCCGGCGATGAGGTGCGGCCACGGCAGATCGGGGTACAGCGCCTGGACGGGGCCCAGCACCTTCACCGCCTTGTCCGGCTCGCCCAGCGCGAGGTACGTGCGCCCCAGCTTCACGGGGAAGATCCAGGCGGCCGAGGCATCGCCGCGCGCGCCGCTGGCCACCGCCTTGGCCCCTTTTTCGTACTCGGCGACCGCGGCGCGCGGGCGCTCGTGCGCCAGCATGATGTTGCCGAGCCGCAAGAATCGGTACGGCGCGCCCGGCGCGCAGCGTGGAGGAGAGCGCGTCTTCCTCGGCCGGCTTGCGCCCCGACGCGATCGCGTTGGCCTTGCGGATGTGAGTGGTCGCGATGTCGATGGCCGGGAAGGTCTTGTAGTGCTGCGCGACCATGAAGGTGCGCCAGCCGCGCTCGAACTGCGGCCAGCTCTCGCCCGCGGCGGCGGCGACGGCGACGCGCGCGTCCTCGCCGGCGGCGACCCGGGCGATCGCGTCGCGCAGCGCCGCCATGCCCCCCACGCTGTGCAGGTACGCGACCGCGTTCTCGACCTCCGCAAAAGCCAGCGTCGCGTCCTCGGCCGACGGCAGCTTGGCCATGGACGGGTGCATCGCCTCGAAGCTGATGAGCCGGCCCGACCGCAAGCGCCTTGGCCAGCAGGTGCTCCATGGGCGGCGCGATGCGGCCACCCGCCGGTTCGCGCCAGCGGCGCTCGAGAAACTTGGCCAGCCCCTCTTGCAGCCAGACCGGCGCGCGGTCGGCGCTCAAGGTCGAGACGGCGTAGTGGACCAGCTCGTGGTTCATGCTGTCCAGCCAGGGATAGCCAGTGGCCAGCGCGCGCGGCGTGGTCACCATCAGCCGGGCCCATTTGCAAAGCGCGATGGTGCCGGTGCGCGCGACCTCGGCGACGGACAGCGAAGAGACGGCGGCCAGGTCGCTGGGGCTGCGATAGAGCTCGACCCGGATCGGCAGCGGCGGATCGAACCCCAGGTCCTCGCGCAGGGCGGCGGCGGCGGCTTCGACGGTGTCGCGCGCGTACGGCGCCAGCACGGCGTCCTCGGGCGCGTAGCGGATCACCGCGTGCGCCGAGCGCTCTTCCTTGAACTCGCGGACGGCGTCGCGCGCCGCTTTGGCCAGCTCCGCGAGGCCGCGCGCCTCCGGCACACCGCCCGGTGCCGCCGCGGCAGCTTCCAGCGCGCGGGCGGCACCGTCGTAGTCGCCGGTCAGGAACTTGTAATAGCCGTCGGCGAACTTGGTCTCGGGCGCGTCGGGCGCCGCTTTCCGCAGAGCCGCCAGCGCCGGCCGCCGCTTCTTTGAAGCGCCAGCTGTCCAGCAACAGCTCGATCTCGCGAGCGGCTGCATGCGCCTCGCTGCGCGGCGCTGGCGCGGCGGCCGGCCCGCCGGCCACGGGCGCGGACGCCAGGGCAACCGCCAGAATCGCCGCGGCGGTGATCGCCCGCCGTGCGCGTCACTTGACCAGCTCCTCGTAATACCGGCGCACCTCGTCGCGGTATCGCTCGGGCGCCTTTTCCTTCATGGCGTCCAGCAGCTCCTGCCGCCAGGCGCGCGGCGCGCTGGAGTCGTCGGCGCCCGGGATGCGCACGGGATCGCGGTGGCGCTCGGCGCTGCCCATCGTCCGCTCTTGCATGCCGTCGCGCAGCTTGGCCAACCGGTCGGCGGCGTCGCGCTCGGCCGTGGCGGCCGGTTTGGATTCGTCGCGGCGCAACGAGTCGCCGGCTTCGCGCATGCGGGCGCCGGCGCCTTTGAGGTCGGCGGCCGCCTTCTCCATGCCCGGCATCTTGCCGAGGCGCCGGGCGGCTTCCTCGGCCAGCTCGTCGGTGCGCTTGCCGATGGCCGACTGCTTTTCCGCCTGAGCGCGGGCCGCCTCGCGCTGCTCGGGCGTCAGCGTCTCGGACCCCTTCGGCATCAGCTTGGCCAGATCGTCGGCGATCTCCTGGGCCAGCGCGCGCGACTCCCCCACGGCCTCGGCGCGCTTGTCCCGGTCTGGTTCGGCGGCGCCATGGCGCGCGCGGCGGGCCTCGGCCATCTCGTCCAGGTGCTCGCCGGCCCGCTCGAGGCTGCTCTCGGCGCGCTCCGCCTCGCTCTTGGCCTCGGCGACGTCGCGCTCGGACAGCAGGCGGCGCATCTGCGTCGCGCTCTCGCGCGCCCGCTCGATCTCCTCCGACAGCGCGCTCTCGGGGCTGCCGGTCGGGACGCCGGCCAGCCGCTGTTTCAGGCGATCGATCTTCTCGCCCTCGCGTTTCATCAGCTCCTCGAGCTGCCCCTTGAGCCGCTTCTGCAGCTCCGCCTCCTGCTTTTCGGACAGCGCCTGGGTCTCTTTGTGCAGCGATCGCTCGTCCCCTTCGAGGTCGCTGATCCGCTTCATCAGGTCGGCGACGACCCGGTTCTCCTGCGGGAACCGCTCGGCGCCGAACCCGTCGCAGGTTCTGGTCCAGCATCTTGCGCATCCCCGACAGCTGGTCGCCCAGCTCGGCCAGGGCCTTGTCGAGGTCGCCGTCGTTGCCCCGTTCCAAGCAGCTCGTCCAGCTTGCGGGCCTGCGCCTCGATCCCCTTCATGTCGGGCATGTTCCGCCACTCTTCGGGGACCTCGTTGCGGGCCTGCACGGCGGCGATCTTCTGGGCCAGGTCGGCGATGCGCGCGCGCAGCTCGCGGGCCTCGCGCGCCAGCTGCCGCCGCAGCGCCTCGTCGTGCGTCTGCTTGTAGCGGGCCAGCAGATCCTGCAGCCGCGCGTGCGCGTCGGTCAGCTCCTTGCCGAGGCTGGCCGAGATCCTCCAGCCGCTCGCGCCCGATCAGGTCGTCCAGGCGCAACACGTCGCTCTCCAGCTCGGCAATCTGCTTGGTCACCGCGGCCTCCAGACGGGCGCGGCCGGCGCCGCCTTTGCCACGGACCGCCGGCCAGCGCGGCGGCCTCGGCGCGCAGCCCGCGCTCGAGCCGGTCGGCGATGCCGGCCAGCGCCGCCCGCATCGTCTTGCCCAGGCCGCCCTCGCGGCGGTCCTCGTCGAGGAGGCGCCCCAGCAAGCGCCAGGTGCGCCTCCTCGGAGGCGTGCACGGCGGCGATGTGCGCCACCCGCCGCTCGGCCGCCTCGGCGGCGGTGCCTCCCTCCGGCCTTGGCGTCCGATTCCAGCCGCTCGGCCAGATCGCTCACCAGCCGCTCGAGCAGGTCGCGCTGCCGCTCGATGCGGTCGTCGATCCCGTCGTGCGGGTTTTGAATGACCACGTACAGCGTCCGCGACGAGCCGACTCTTCGGGCCCGAGATGGCATCGCGGTCGCGCGCCTCGACGCGGTAGGCGACCCGCTCGGCGCCGGCGCCGCCCAGGACCGGCGCGGGATCCCACAGCGTGCGCCCCTGGACGGCCGTCGCGCCCGCCGCCTCGCGCAGCGTCTGGCGTTGCTCGGGCCGGTCGCCGACCCGGTAGACCAGGTCGACGGCTCCAAGCCCGTAGTCGTCGCTGGCCGAAAACCCGATCTCGATGGGGCGGGGTGTCGCCAGCTCGAGCCGATCGGCGGGGCCCTGGATGTCGACCCGCGGGGGCGCGTCGTTCTCGGCGCGTCAGGTGGTGCGGCCGCTCTTCGCGGATGGCGCGACCGAAAGCGGGCTCCAGCCAGAACCGGTAGATCGCGTCCTCGGTCAGTGTGAAGTCGGCCGTCAGCTTGTCGCCGGCCAGGACCGGCCGGGATTTCGGCGGCGCCCGCCTCGCCCAGCAGCAGCGCCGCATGGCGCGCGGGCCGCAGCGGGTGGGTCTCGATGTGCACGCGCGTCCCCTTGACGGCGGCGACGTCGCCCGTCGAGCCCTCGACCGTGCGGGGCGGAAGGCCCGTGTAGGGCGGGTAGCTGTACGTGACGCGCACGTCGCCGACCAGCGGCACCGCTCGAGACGGCCGCGCCTTCGAAGCGCGACGGGCGATGAACCAGCGTTCGCAGCCCGCGCGCCGCCAGCGGCCAGACCGCAAGCGCCACGATCAGCAGCACGGCGACCAATCCGGCGAGACCCAGCGCGCGGGCTGCCGGACGCAGCGAAACCAGCCGTTCGGGCGAGATCGGCGCGATGGCGCTTGGCGACCTGGCGGCGGAAGGCGCGGACCATCGGCGCGGAGCTGGCCAGGCGCGGGTCGGGTGCGGCGTCGGCCAGCTCGACCACGGACAGCAGATCGCTGGCCAGCCGCGGCGCCAGCATCCCCGTCCGCCGCGCCGCCGCGCGATCGCCCCGCAGCGCGCGCGCCGGCAAGAGCACGCCGAACGCGACCGCCGCCAGCGCCAGCGCCACGCAGAACGTGCCGGTCACGATCGGCCAGAAGCTGGCCGGCCCGACCGCGGTCGCCGTCAGCCCCAGCCCCAGCAGCCCCAGCCCCAGCGCGCCCAGGCCGTAGCCGGCCGCTTCCAGCCCCGAACGCAGCAGCAGCCGCCGCCGGACCGTCGCGAGAAACATCTGGATCTCGTCGCCGTCGCGCATCCCCGCGCCAAATGTATCAAGCTCCCGCGGATCTGGCCGGTGTTCCGCGGGGCGCTGACACGGCATGGCGGGCCGGTTGCTCCGCTTGCAACAGCGCCGCCACGTGAACTTGGGGCTGCCGGGCCACCCCCGGCGACCTGAGCCGACCTGAGCCGTCTCGAGGCGTCCTGGGGGTCGCCGATCGTCCGCTGCGCGGCTGGCTCGGCCCTGGTAGTATTCGCAGGCTTTGCGTCCGCCGCCCCTGCCTCAGGGCTTCGGTCCGCCACCCCTGCCGCCCGGCGTTGGCCCCCCGCGCCCGACGCCGGCTGGCCCGGGGGCCCGCGCTCGCGCGTTCGCTGGCGGCGCATCCACGCGCCAGCCTGGCGGCCGGCGTCGCGCTGGCTCTGTTGCTCATCTACCCGTTCGCGGTGGGCGCGATCGCCGCGCACGTCTTCGCCGGGCGAGCGTCGGCCAAGCTGGGGCGCGCCGTCACGGTGGGGCAGGGGCGGGCCGGGCTGCTGCACGTCGTGCTTCACGACATCACCGTCGCGGGCGCGCCGGGCGGGCAGCCGCTGGCGACCATCGCGCGGCTGTCGGTCCCCTTCGGCGCGGCGATGGGGATGCACACGCCCATCGAGGTCGGCGGCCTGCGGGTCCTGGCGGTGCGGGGCGGCGCCGAGGACAACGTCAGCGACGTCGCTGGCCCGCCTGCGCGGCAAGCATCCCGCCGACAAGGGAGCGCCGACCGCCACCACCGGCGACGCCGGCGCCACCAGGGCCGCCGCCGGCCGCCGAGGCGCCTGCCCGCGCGAACTTGCCGGACATCACGCTGTCGAACGCGTCGATCGAGATTCGCGACGAGGAGACGCGGCTGCGCCTGGCCATTCCGTCGCTGTCGGGTGAGATCCGGCCGGGGACCCGACTGGCGCTGCGGATGCGGGGCCTGCACGGCGGGCTGGCGTTCGGCGGCGACGGCGGTGGCCCCCGCTTCGGCGCCGACGAGCTGGACCTGGACACGCCGCTGGCCGGGATGAAGCCGACCGGCATCCCGTCGGTTCGCGTCGCCGGCGGCACCGCCTCGCCGCTGCCGACCCTGGCGCTGACGGGCGTGGCCGGCGTCATCGCGCCGGCGCCGGTCGGCGTGCCGGGCGCGAAGGCAGGGCTCATCATCGATCTGCGCGGCAGCTACGGCGGCGCCCGCGAGACGCTCTGGACGGCCAAGGGGGACGCCGACCCGGCCCACGGCACCGGCAAGCTGGCCCTGCGCGCCGAGCAGTTCTCGCTGGCCCGCATCGCGGACGTGCTGCCGTCGTCGGTGCTGCGCCCGTCGAACACGCTCATCGACGCGGCGCTGGATCTGGGCTGGGCGGGCGACGCGGTCCGGTTCGGCGGCGACCTGGCGGTCGTCGGTCTGTCGGTCCAGAACGACGCGCTGGCCGCCGATCCGATCGACGACGTATCGGTGCGGGTCGACCTGCACGGCACGGTCTACCCGGTGGCCCGGCGCGTGGACATCGAGCGCGCCGAGGCGCGCATCCGCGATCTGACCGGGCGCGTATCGGGGCACGTGGCGATGCCGACCGGCACCTTTCGCTTCACGAACGGCAAGACGATGGGCGTGCTGCCCGACATCGATCTGACGTTCTCGGTGCCGCGGGTCTCCTGTTCCAAGCTGCTGGCCAGCATCCCCGGCGCGCTGGTGCCGAAGCTGCAGGGGTTCGTGCTGCAGGGATTCTTCCAGGCCGACGTTCACGCGCGCATCGACTTCGCGCACCTCGACGACCTCGAGCTGGGGGGCAAGGTCGGGCTCGACGGCTGCAAGGTCGTCAAGGCGCCCGATGAGATCAAGGCGCTGGGCGATCCGGCCAAGCCCACGCTGGTCATCAACGTCGACGTCCCCAAGCTGCCGGGCGGCCCGCCGGGCGAGACCGACACCATCCCGGTCGTGGTCGGCCCCGACAATCCCGACTTCGCGCCTTACGACCAGATCTCGCCGTATCTGGTCGGGTCGATCATGACCACCGAGGACAACGGGTTCTTCAAGCACCACGGATGGGTCAGCTCCGAGTTCAAGAGCGCCCTGCGCCGCAACCTGCAGGGTGGCGGGTTTCGGTTGGGGGCGTCGTCCATCACGATGCAGATGACGAAGAACGTCCTTTTGACGAAGGACAAGACGCTCTCGCGCAAGTTTCAGGAGCTGTTTCTGGTCTGGTACCTCGAGCAGATCCTGCCGAAAGAGCGCATCCTCGAGCTCTATTTCAACGCCATCGAGTTCGGGCCGCGCATCTACGGCATCGGGGCGGCCTCGCGGCACTACTTCGGCAAGCGTCCCGCCGATCTGACGCCGCTCGAGGCGGCGTTCTTTTCGTCGATCCTGCCCAGTCCCAAACGGCGCTACGTTCAGTACTGCCACGGATCGCTCACGCCGCAGTGGGACCGTTACGTGCGGCGGATCCTGGCCAAGGTGCACGAGCGGGGCCGGATCAGCGACGACGAGTACGCCGCCTATTCGACGCAGCCGTTCGTCTTCGACCGCAAGGAGGCCAGCTTCACCGAGAAGCAGTGCCTGGATTGGGTCAAGAGCATGGCGCCCAAACCCGAGCCGGAGACCCCGCCCGACCTCGATGACGGCGACGCGGCCGCCGACGGCGGCGGCTGGTCCCGCAAGCGCTTGCGCAAGCTGTTCTCCCACGGGCCGGCCCATCACGGCGCCGCAACGCCTGCTTCTTCGAAGTCGATCGCCGTCCGGACGCACTGACGCGCGCGTCCGGCGTTGCTAATCTCAACGCCATGAGCCCGTCAGCACCTCGAACTGCTTTGGTCGTCGGCGCCAGCCGTGGGATCGGCCTGGCCCTCTGTCGTCGCTTGAAAACGCTGGGACGTTCGGTGATCGCGACCGTCCGGCAAAGCGCGCCCGCGCTGGAATCGGCGGGCGTTCAGGTCGAGACGGGCGTCGAAATCACGGACGACGACAGCATCGCCGCGCTGGCGCGACGCCTCGACGGCGTCGTGCTGGACGAGGTGATCTGCAACGCCGGAATCCTGCGCCAGGACGACCTCGACAGCCTCGACCTGGCGGACGTTCGCCGCAGATCGAGGTCAACGCGCTCGGGCCGCTGCGCGCCGTGAAGGCGTTGCGCCGAAACATCCGGCGCGGGGGCAAGCTGGCGCTCATCACCAGCCGCATGGGATCGATCGGCGACAACGGATCGGGCGGTTACTACGGGTACCGCATGTCCAAGGCGGCGCTGAACGCGGCCGGCGTGTCGCTGGCGCGCGATCTGCGGGGCTCGGGCATCGCCGTCGCGATCCTGCACCCCGGCTTCGTGCGCACCGACATGACGGAAGGGAGCGGCACCGTCGAGCCCGACCAGGCCGCCAAGCAGCTGGTCGATCGGCTGGACGCGCTCACGCTGGAGACGACCGGCACCTTCTGGCACGCGAACGGGCAAGTCCTGCCCTGGTAGCGCGCCCGTGGCGTCAGCGCGGCAGCCGCGTGAAAAACGCACCCATCGCGGTGGCGGCCACGACGGCCGAGGCGGCGCGCAGTCCCCATCGCTCGTAGCGGGCGAGCGTTTCGCCGGGCGGCGGCCACCAGCAGCGGCAGCGCCAGGCCGACGATCAGGAGCTGCCCCAGCTCGACCCCGACGTTGAATGAGACCAGCGCCAGCACCAGCCCCCGGCGCGGCAGACCGATCTCGCGCAGCGCCGAGGCGAAGCCCAGGCCGTGCACCAGCCCGAAGGCGAACACCAGCGCCCAGCGGGCGCGAGGCGGCCGCGGCAGCAGGTTCTCGAGGGCCACGACGGCAACCGACAGGGCGATGGCCGGTTCGACCCAGCCGGTCGGCAGCATGCCCGGGCGCAGGACCTGGGTCGCCAGCGTGAGCGAGTGGGCGACCGTGAATGCGCTGACGATCGCCGCCGCGCTGCGGATGGATTCTCCCGCGGTGGCGGCTCTGGCGGGCTGGCGGCCGCGCAGGGCCGCCGCCAGCAGCAACGCCGCCAGGAACGTCAGGTGGTCGGCGCCGGTCAGGATGTGCGCGACGCCCAGGCGCACGTAGGTGGCGCCGGTTCGCCAGGGGGGCTCCGGTTGGCCGACTTCAATCGCGACCTCGCGCTGGCGGTCGTAGAACACCACCGTCGATGCGTCCGGGTCGCTGCTGGCGCTGCGCGGCTGGCCCACGTCGACGCGCGTGTAGCTGGCGTGGTACGGGTCGTGATCGAACATCAGGTCGTAGCGCAGGTGCAGCGTCCGTGCGCCGGGGCCGCAGGCGAACCGCGCCGCGAAGACGCTGATCGGCTCGGCAGCCGTGCGAATCTGGGGTCACCGACACGCCGAGGCGCGGGCAGGCGTGAATCGCCCCGTCGATGGTGGCGGTGACGCGCAGCCCGCCCGCGACCAGGTCCGCCGCGTGGCCGGCGGGCGCGATCCGCGCGAGGTCGCTGGCTCGGAAACGGATTCTCCAGGCGACGTCGCCGTCACCGACGGGATAGGCGATCTCGGCAAAGGTGGTCGTCTGTTGGTGCGCGCGCGCGGCGGGCACGCGGCCGACAATGCCGAGCGCGACGCCCAGCGCGGCGGCCGCGCGCGTGAAACGCTTCACGCGGCGATGGTATCAGCCAGCGCGCGCGACGGGCGTCGCCCGCCGCTGGCGGCGGGGCATCTGCATCACCACCACGGTCGCGTCCTCGGCGAACCGGGCGCTCGGGCCCAGCAGCGCGCCGCAGATGCTCTCCGGGCGAGAGCTGCGCGCGCTGCAGGCGAGCCAGCAGCCCCCGCTGTCCCAGCGGATCTCCGGCGGTGCCCAGCCGGTCGGTGATGCCGTCGGTGACGAGGACCAGCGCATCCTCGGGACGCAGCTCGAGCGTCACCTCGCGGTAGGTCTGTCCAGGGAAGATCCCCAGCGCCAGCCCGACCGCCGGCGGAAGGTCCTCGGCGCCGCCGCGTGCCCGCTTCACGAACGGGCCCAGGTGACCGGCGCTGGCGATCTCCGTGTCGCCCGTGGCGGGGTTCAACCGCACGCAGACAGCGGTGACGAATCGATCGTCGACCTGCTGGTCGACCAGCCAGTCGTTCAGCAGCTTCAGGACCGCGCCCGGCGATTGGCCGCGCGCGATCGCCTGGCGCATCACCCAGCGCAGGCTGGCGACCGGGCCGGCAGCGCTGGGGCCGTTGCCGCTGACATCGGCCATGATGGCCGAGACGCGGCCGTCGCGCTGCTGGATGATCTCGAAGAAGTCACCGCCGTTGCCGGCCGGTGCCCACTGGCGCGCGGCGACGTTCAGCCGGCTCCAGGTGGGCAGATGCACCAGGCCCTGCGCCCCGCGCGCCGACCGTGGTTGGGCCCGCGCCCCGGGCGCGAAGACCAGCCGCCCCTTATGCCGACTCATCCATGACCGATATCCATAACGTGTGTGTCGCCCCAGATTTCTTGACGAGCTTCGAAGATACTGTGGGACGACTTAAAAAGAGAACAGAAAAAACGTAAGTTAGCTGT
Source organism: uncultured Pseudomonadota bacterium (assembly GCA_963737345.1). Classification (GTDB taxonomy): domain Bacteria; phylum Myxococcota_A; class Polyangia; order Fen-1088; family Fen-1088; genus JADGRB01. The sequence goes on from CAVTSM010000012.1 coordinate 346,401, forward strand.
CAGTGTTTCGGGATGAATGAGTGCGCAGATATCCGCCCTTGGCGCCAGGTGCGCACATGTCGCGCAAGGTCAGAGAACCATGGACGAATTGCGCGGGCCGGGGCACCACCGTCGGGCGCTCGACGGCGGCTCAGCGCAGGGTGACGGTGCCCGAGAGCTCGATTTGCCGCGAGGAAGCAGCCGACCAGCACATCGAAGACGCCGGGCTGCGCACGCCACGCTTTTGCGGCGATGTCGTAGAACGCGAACGCGCGCCGGTCGAGGTTGAGCTGGACCCGCTTCTTCTCGCCGGGCTCGAGCGTCGACCTTCGCGAACCCCTTCAGCTCCTTCGGTGGGCGGGGCACCGGCGGGTGCCGCTCGCCCACGTAGACCTGCGCCACTTCGGCGCCGGCGCGCGCGCCCGTGTTGGTGACATCGAACGCGACGGTGACCGGCCCGTCGTCCCGTCATCGTGGCGGGCGAAATCGGAGAGCCCGCCGTACTTGAAGCGCGTGTACGACAGGCCGTGCCCGAACGGGAAAGAGCGGCTTCTTCTTGGCCTGGTCGAAGTGCCGATAGCCGACGAACACGCCCTCGGCGTACCGGATCCGCTTGTGCGCGTCCGGGTAGTAGCTGTCGTGCGCGGCGTTGTCGGCGAATGATCGCTCGAACGTGACGGGCAGCTTGCCGGACGGGTTGACGTCGCCGAACAGGGCCTCGGCCAGCGCGGTCCCTCCCTCTTGCCCCGGGTACCAGTTCTGGAGGATGGCCGGCACGTGGTCGACGAAGCTGGTCATGTCGACGGCGCCGCCCGAGGTGACGGCGACGATCACCCGCGGGTTTGCCGCGCGCACGGCGGCGATCAGCTCGTCCTGCCCCAGCGGGAGCTGGAAGGTGCGGTCGTAGCCCTCGCTCTCGGTCATCGGGTCGAAGCCGGCGGTGACCACGACGGCGTCGGCGCGCCGGGCGATCTCTTTGGCGGCTGGGTCGACCAGCGTGTCGGCGCGGTGCACGCCCAGCCCGACGCGCGCGTGGTGGTCGCCGTGTTGATACTCGAAGCGGATCGCGACCGGCTTGCCGGCGGCCAGCGGCAGGCGAACCGTCGCGATCGGTTGCGGGCCGCGCGCGCGGTCCAGCACCAGCTTGCCGTCGACGTAAAGGCGGTACTGGTCGAGGCCGTAGGTGAAGGCGACGAACAGGTAGTCGCCGGATCGTGGGGGCCACGTAGGCGCCCGTCCACCGCGCCGAGGATTGCGGCCGCTGTCCCGGTCGGCCAGAAGTTGGGTTTGTCCCAGGCAAAGTCGACGTGCGGGTCGACCCTCACCAGCGCGGGTTTTCCACCCAGCGCCGGGTCGTCGAAGTACTCGCCCTCGAGCCCCGGGTGACGCGGGCCCTGGGGCGCCGTCACCCATTCGGTCGAATCGAAGATCTCGGCCAGCGTCGGCACGCCGTGATGGGCGAGCACGGTCGCCGACCCGCGCAGGTGGTCGGCCAAGCCCTGGGCGAAGCTGACGGCGCCGAGCGGCCGGGCCTGGGCGCTGCCACCGCCGACCGGCACGGCGGGGTAGGCATCCGGCCCGATCACCGCCAGCGTCTTGACCTTGCTCCTGGTCGAGGGGAAGCAGGCCGCCCTCATTCTTCAGCAGCACCAGGCTCGCGCGCGCGGCATCCAGCGCCACGGCCCGCCCGGCCTCGTTGTAAAGCGGGGCGCCCAGGTCCGTCGCCGGCCGATCCAGCCACCCGAATCGAATCGCGGTGCGCAGGATGCGGCGGACCTTGTCGTCGATCGTCGCGACCGAGACCTTTCCGGCCTCGATCGCGGGCAGCAACGTTTGCGCGGTTCATGAACGTCCCCGCGGGCATCTCCAGATCCAGACCCGCGTTTGCCGCCGCGACGCCGTCGTAGGTCGCGTCCCAGTCCGACATGACGAGGCCGTCGAACCCCCATTCTTTTTTCAGCAGGCCGTTCACCAGCTCGTGCGTTCTCGGTCATGTGGACGCCGTTCACCAGGTTGTACGAGGTCATGACCGCGCCGACGTGCGCGTCTTTGATCGCGGCTTCGAAGGCAGGCAGAGTAGATCTCGCGCAGCGCGCGCGCATGGATGTCCGAGCTGGTGTGGTGTCGGTCGACCTCGGAGTTGTTGCCCAGGAAGTGTTTCACCGTGGCGCTGACACCCTGGCTCTGAACGCCCTCGATGTACGCGACCGCCGTGCGCGCCGCGAGGAATGGGTCCTCGCCGAAGTACTCGAAGTTCCGGCCGCACATGGGCGCTCGGGCGATGTTCACGCCGGGCGCCAGCAGCACGTGCACGCCACGCGCGCGCGCGTCCCGCGCGATCGAGGCGCCCACCGCCTGCGCCAGCGCCGGGTCCCAGGCGGCGGCCAGGGCGATGCCGGCGGCGTACGTCGTCGAGGGGCCGAGCTTGTTCACGCCGAAGGGGCCGTCCGCCAGGCGAAATGCGGGCAGACCCAGGCGGGGAACGGCGCGCACGTAGAACACGTCCGCGCCGCCGAGGTAGTCGACCTTCTCGTCCAGCGTCATCCGGGCGAGGATCGCGTCGGCGCGCGGTCGATGTCGGCGGCAGCGGGTGAGGGGGCGGCGCCCACCGGCGCGCCGGCGATCAACGTCAGGCGAAGCAGCGCGCCCGCGCCGGCGGCGACCGCTCCGCCGCGGAGGAGACCCGGACCCGTCGCGGCATGTGGCCGCGAAACGTATCACGAGATCGTTTGCGCGCCGCTTACGCCGCGGCTTTGGCGGGGCGTCCGGCGCGCTTGCCGGCCGGCTTCTTCATCTTCTTCGCGCGACGCGCCTCGCGGTACTTCGCGATCTGCGTCTTCGAGACGTCCTTGTGCTTCGCGCAGACCATCCCGAACACGGGCGCCGCGGGGTTCTTGCATCCCGGCACAGGGCAGAGCTGCTTCGTCCGGCGGCCGGCCACCGCGGATCGACAGCAGCTTGGCCGGGCGGCCCGGACCGGGACGGCCGCCAAGTGCGGACTCGACCGCCGTGCGGGCGCGGTCGAGCGCGTTCCGCTCCAGCAGGGAGCTCAATTGATTGGTGAAGTCCTCGATCAGCGTGCGGATGTTCATCGGGGCGCATCCTAAGCAGAGGTTTCGCGCGCGGACAAGCCGAACTTACGAATTTTACTGGTTTCCGGCGGCGACCCTCATGCGCCGCGGCAGCCCGGGGGTCGCCAGGCTGTTGATTCTAGTTGAAAATGATTATCAACAACGCTATCGATCAGGTCCAGCCGCGAGGTCTCTCCGCGGTCGCGTTACAAGCACCATGCCCCGGCCCCGCACCCCCCATCTTCGATTCACGCTGCTGTTGTCGGCATCGATGGCCACGCTGGCCATGGGTGCAGGCTGCGGCGCGCCGGCCGCCGTGACCGGCCGGGCCGAGCAGGGATCCTGGAGCGGGCCGGCCGCTCCTGCCGATCGCGCGCACATCGCCGCCGTGTACCAGAGCCACTGCGGCGCTTGCCACCGGCCGGTGGCGCCGGGCAGTGAGCCCTCCGATCACGTGCATGCCGAGCTGATCCGCCACCGCAAGCGCGCCCGCCTGACCGAGCAGGAGTGGGCCGGCCTGGACGCGTTCCTGACCGCACGGTAGCCCCGGCCAACCGGCCCTGGCCTCCGGCCTTCCGGCCTCGGGCTTTCAGAAGCCAGACGCCTGATGCCCGAGGCCATCTCGAGGTGCCGCTCGGGAACCGCAGCGTCGCCCCTGCATCTCACGCATGATGTCGGTTCCCCCGCCCACGCCTGCGCCGCCCCGGGCGGGTTTCGCCGAGCGGATGCGCGCCAGCGCGCGGCACTCGGCGCAGGCGTTCGGGTTGGTCTGGCAGTCCGCGCCCGGCGGGTGTCCTGGCGCTGGCGCTATTGACGATCGGCGCCGCGGCCTTGCCGCCGTTCGTCGCCTACGTCGGCAAGCTGATCATCGACAGCGTGATCGCCGCGCGGGCGGCCGCGCCCGGCCCAGAGCGGGTGGCCGCGCTGGCGCGCGCGCTGCGCTATCTGGGCATCGAGCTCGGCGGCGGTGCTGGCGCAAGCGGGGACCGAGCGCGTCCTTGGTCTCATCCGCCAGCTGGTGGGGCTGCGCCTGGGCATCGACCTCAACGTGCGAATCCTGGAGAAGGCGCAGCGGCTCGAGCTGCGGCACTTCGAGGACCCGACGTTCTACGACAAGCTGACGCGCGCGCGTCGCGAGGCCTCTACCCGCCCGCTGTCGCTGATTCAGAGCAACTTTCAGGTGGTCCGCAACGCGCTGACACTGGCCGGCTACGCGGCGCTGCTGATCCGCTTTTCGGGGTGGATGGCGGTCGCGGTGCTGGTCGCGACGATCCCGGCGTTCGTCGCGGAGGCGCGCTTTTCGGGCGCGGCGTTCCGGCTGCGCAACTGGCGCTCGCCCGATTCGCGACGGTTGACCTACCTCGAGTACGTGCTGGCCAACGACGAGCACGCCAAGGAGGTGAAGCTGTTCGGCCTGGGCCCGGTCTTGCTGGGGCGATACAAGCGGCTGGCCGAATCCTTCTTCGGGGACGACAAGCGCCTGGCGATCGGGCGCGCCAGTTGGGGGTACGGGCTCTCGCTGCTCAGCACGGCCGTGTTCTACGGCTCCTACGCCCTCATCGTGGCCGCGACCGTGGCTGGGCGGCTGTCGCTGGGCGACATGACGCTGGCGCTGGTGGCGTTCCGCCAAGGGCAGCAGAGCTTTCAGTCGGTGCTGTCCGCGCTGGGCGGCATGTACGAGGACACGCTCTACATGTCGAACCTGTTCGAGTACTTCGCCATCGACACCGACACGCCGCAGCGGCGCGGGCCGGTCGGGTTGGTGCGCGCCGAAGAGGGCATCCGCTTCGTCGACGTCGGGTTCCGGTACCCGGCGACCGACGGTCAAGCCGGCGCAGATGCCGGGCGGCGGCGGCAGATGGGCGCTGCGCCACGTGGACCTCTTCATTCCGAAGGGGCAGAGCCTGGCGCTGGTGGGTGAAAACGGCGCCGGCAAGACGACCTTCATCAAGTTGCTGGCGAACCTCTATCGGCCGACGGAGGGGCAGATCCTGCTCGACGGGCGCGAGCTGGCGGCCTGGGACGCGGAGGCGCTGCGCCGCCGCATCGGCGTCATCTTCCAGGACTTCAACGAGTACCAGCTGAACCTGCGCGAGAACGTCGCGTTCGGCAGCGTCGAGCACGCGGCGGACGATCTGCGCGTCGGGCGCGCCGTCGACCGCGGCGGCGCCGAGGAGCTGGTGGCCAGCCTGTCGGGCGGGCTCGAGGCGCAGCTGGGGCGCTGGTTTTCGGGCGGCGTCGAGCTTTCGGGCGGGCAGTGGCAGAAGGTCGCTCTGGCGCGCGCGTTCATGCGCGAGGAGGCGGACATCCTGATCCTCGACGAGCCGACGGCCGCGCTGGACGCCGAGGCCGAGCACGCGGTCTTCCAGCGGTTCCGCGCGCTGGCTGCCGGGCGGACCACGATCCTCATCTCGCACCGTTTTCCGACGGTGCGGATGGCGGACCGGATCCTGGTGCTGGAAGGCGGGCGCGTCGTCGAGGACGGCACCCACGCGCAGCTGGTCGCCGCGGATCGACGGTACGCCCGCATGTTCAAGCTGCAGGCCGCCGGTTACGTCTGAGCCGCCTCGGCCGCCAGCAGGCTGCCGCGTTCCACGATCCGACGGCACAGGACGGCGGCGTAGTCGTCCGGCACGGTGGAGGTGACCGACGGGCGAGCGGCGACCGCGCGGGCCAGCGCGTCCAGACGCGGCCAGCGGGCGGCGTCGACGAGGCGCAGGCCCAACCCGCGCTCGACGATGGACAAGCGCAGCAGCGACGGCGCCAGCGTCACGTGGACGCGCTGGAACCGCTCCGGCGGGATCACGCCCGCCGCGATGGCCTGCTCGATCCGGTCGGCGATCTGCGCGAAGGCGGCCGTCGCCTTGTCGCGATCGGCGGGTGTGGCGGCGACCAGCAGGTTCCACTGGGCCTGGCTCAGCTCGCTGGAGCCCTCGCCCCAGGCTCGCTGGTGCGCCCGCGCGAACGGATCGGCCGGTAGCAGCGAGGGCGGGTGTGTCTCGTCGAGGAACTCGCAGATGGCCGTCGATTCGAAGAGGGCGACGCCATCCGCCAGAAGCAGCGGCACCTTGCCGTAGGGCGACAGCTTCGTGAACCAGTCCGGCTTGTTCTTGAGGTCGATCTCGCGGCGCTCGAAGGGGACCCCCTTTTCGCGCAGCGTGATGGCGGCGCGGTGAACGTACGGACAGAGCTTGTGGCTGATCAGCTCCAGCTTCATGGTCCGGAAGTATGTATCGTCGGGTGCCCCGCGCATGCCCCGCTTCGCCAGCACCCTGATCCCGCTCGCCTGCCTGGCCGGGTGGTCTTGCGCCGAGGGGCATCGGCGGCGCGGCGCCGACGTCATCACCCAGCACGGCGACGCGGCTCGCAGCGGCGTCACCGACGGCGAGCCCCGGTTGCGGCCGGAGCTCTTGGATGCCCAGAGCTTTGGGCGGCTCTATGTCCGCCAGGTCGACGGCGGCATCGTGGCGCAGCCGCTGTTCATCAAGGACGTTCCCACCGCTCGCCATGGCCGGCGCGACCTGCTGCTGGTCGCCACGGAAACCAACTGGGTCTACGCCTTCGATGCCGAGGACGAGCGCACCGATCCGACGACGCCGCCGCTGGCAGCGCGGCAGCTGCAGCCGTCGGGCCGGATTCGCCCGGCGATCTGCGACGAGACGCCCTCTCAGCGGGTGGGGATCACGGCCACGCCGGTCATCGATCCCGCCACGCACCGGATGTACGCCGTGGCCCGCAACGCGGACGACCACCAGTACGTCCTTCACGCGCTGGACCTGACGGCGGATCTGGTCGACGCGCGCCCGCCGCAGCGAATCCAGGCGGTGGACCCGCACGATGCGCGGGTCCGGTTCCACGCCGAATGCCAGCGGAACCGACCGGCGCTGTTGCTGGTCGCGGGCGCGGTCTACGCCGCGTTCGGCAGCCTGGGGTGCGACCGGGACTGCGCGCCCGATGAGCCGTACCGGGGCTGGGTGATGGGCTTTCGGGCGTCGGATCTCGCGCCGGCCGGCGTGTTTTGCACCAGCCCCGAGGCGACCGGGCACGCCGGGATCTGGCAGGGGGGCGGAGGGTTGGCGGCGGCCGGCAATCGGATCTTCTTCCAGACCGGCAACGGCCCGGGACCGCTGGGCGACGCGTTCGTGGGCTTGCAGATCGAGGCATCCCCGCCCGGCTTGCAGCTGGCGGCTGTTCACCGGCCGGCGAACCACGCGGCGCTCGACCGCGCGGATGTCGACCTCGGTTCGGGCGCGCCGGTCTGGCTCCCGCCGGGGGTGCTGCTGGGCGCGTGGCAAGGAAGGGCGCTTCGCGCTGCTCGACGCGGCGACGCTGGCGCCGGTGCAGGACGATTTTCAGGCGTTCGCGAACAGCTATCACGCGGATGCGACGGCGCCGGCCTGTGGCAGCGCTGGCGCGCTCGGCGTTCCCGACCAACTGCGACACGGCCGCGCCGGGCTGCTACATCGATCCGGCCCGCTATCAAGACGGCGAGGACTGTGGCCCCAACCTCAACGGTGGTCCGGTGTTCTGGCGCGACGCCGGCGCGGACTTCGGGCTGGTCCTGCAGATGGCCGGGCGCGACTTCCTGAAGTCGTTCCGATACGACGCGCGGGCGCGCCGTCTGGATTCGCGGCCGTTCGCCGTGTCGCCCGTGCGCGCGGTCGAGGGGATGTCGGGCGGCTTCGCGACGCTCTCGGCGAACGGCGGGCGGAACGGGATCTTGTGGGTCAGCTACCCGCTGGGCGATCCGCAGTGGCAGAACGTGCCGGGGCGTCTGGCGGCCTTCGACCCGCTGACGCTGCGCGAGCTGTGGCACGACGACGGTGGCGAGCTGTTCGCGAAGTTCACGCCGCCCACCATCGCCGACGGCCGCGTCGTTCGTGCGACGCTGTCCGGACGGATCGTCGTCTACGGGCTGCGCCGCCCGCCGCCCCACGGATTCGTGAGCCGGGTCGCGTCGTGGCTGGCCGAATTTTTCAAATCCGCGGCCGTTCGTCCCACCGCCGCTGACGGGACGCGCCGCCGTCGACGAGAAGTACCGCCTGTCTGGCGGCGAGACAGGCTTTCTGGGCGCGCCCGCCTTCGACGCGCGCCCGGTGCAGGATCGGGCCGGGGGTTGGTATCGAGACTTTCACGGCGTGGTGGTGGGCGCCGTGCCGGCCACCATCTCGGCGCGCCATCTGCCGCCCGGGAACGCCACCGGCGCCCGGGCATCGCCCCTGGTCCGGCCTGGGAACGCCGTTCGCGTCGTCGATCTACTGGTCGGCGGCGACCGGCGCGCACATCCTGACGGCCGAGGTCCGCGACGCCTGGTTGGCCACCGGCGGGCCAGCCGGGCCGCTCGGCTATCCGGTCAGCGACGAGGCTCCGGCCTCCGGCGGTGGACGCGCGGCGGAGTTCCAGAACGGGCGAATCGGCTGGACGGTCGAGACGCGGCGCGCGGGTCGTTCGCTGATCAGGATGGGAGGCCGTCGCGCGCGATATGGAGCGCGAACGGCGGCGTTGCGCTGGCGAGTGGCCAGGCCAGCGCCTGCCCGGGCGGAAGGTCGACTTCGCGGACGCGTGGTGCCTCGCGGGACAGCTTGGACGCCGCGGTGTCCAGGCCCGCGGCGGGCCGCGGCGCTGCGGAAAGCACCAGCGACACCGACGCCAGCAACCGCGGCGGCAATCGGTCGACAGCGGCCGCCGCCACCACCAGCCCGTCGGGCACGCCGCCGGGCAGGCTGTCGTGACTCAAGACGAGCTCGGCCCGGTCGAGCACCAGGAAGTGGGGTCGGCCGGAGCGGGCCCGCAGCTCACCAAGAGCGGCGATCAGCTGCGCCGCGAACCCGGGTTGGTCACCCGGCGTCAGTGCCGCCAGGCTCACCACGACGTGTCGGCCGGGCGCCGCCAGCGCCGCGACGACCTCGGGGATCGTCGGGGCCCGATCCGGCACGCCCAGGACGACGGCGGCATCCTTGCCGGTGGCGTCGGTTCCGTGAACGCCGGCCGGGTCGATGATGCAGGACTGGTAGCTCTCGTCGGCCAGACGCCGCAGGACCTGGGTGAGCAGCGCCGAGCGGGCACCGTCGTCGCCCCCGACGCACAGGATGGTTCCGTCTCGCGGCGCCACCGCGAAGGGCGTCGCGTCGTCGCGCAGACCGAGCGGGATCTGGTGCCGCGGCCGGCGCGGGGTCAGCACCCGCGCGATCGTCGGCAATCAGCGCGTCGACCAGCTGCACGACGCCGACGCCCGCGCCACCGCGGGTGACGATGTCCGCGGCCTCGGCCAGGCTGGGGACCGCGTCCGCCACGGCCACCGACAGCTCGCAATGGGCCAGGAACGCGTGGTCGTTCTCGCCGTCGCCGACGCCGACCACCTCGTGGCGCGAAAGGCCCAGGTCCGTGAGCGCGAACTCGAGACCGCTGGCCTTGTTCACGCCGGACGGGAGCACCATGACGGCGCCCTTGTTGAAGATCACCTGCAGCTCCAGCCCCAGCTCGCGGATGGCGTCGACCACCTCGCGCTCGTGTGGCTGCACCGTGGCCACGATGACGCCGCCTCGGTCGAGCGGCGTCACGTCCCGCGCGCGCAGCCGGTCGATGAAGGCCTGCGGCGGCGCCGGCGCCAGCAGCCGGGGCGTGGGGATGGCGGGGTTGCTGTAGACCGCGCCGTTCTCGGAAACGATGGCGTCGAACACGGACAGGTCGGGACAGACCTGCTGCAGGTCCTCGAGCCGGCGGCCGGTCACCAGCAAGGACGCGCCGCCCCGTGGCGCGCAGTCGCTGCAGAGCGGCGCGCGTCTCGGGCAGGATGGTCCCTTCGGGTGCGAGTGTGCCGTCGTAGTCGCAGGCCAGGGCGTGATAGCGCACGGGTTTCCCTGATCTAGGATCGCTCAGGGATCGGCAGCCTGGGCGGCGCACCAGGCGGCGCGGGCCTCGTCCCGCCAGCAGCGCCGGCAGGCGTCGGGCAAAGTAGGCGGCCGCGATGATGCACACGCTGCCGCCCGCGGCGACGGTGGCGGGCGCGCCGATCCGCTGGGCGGAGGCGCCCGCGAAGAATGCCCCGAACGGTGCCATGCCCAGGAACATCATGGAGAACAGAGACATGACGCGACCTCGCATCTCGTCGGGGGACAGCGTCTGCAGCAAGCGTGTTCGAGGCCGCCGTCTGCAGGACGGTCGCCAGGCCCGTGACGAACAGAAGTGCCAGCGACGAGCCCAGGCGCCGCGACAGCGCGAACAGGATCAGCGACAGCCCGAACCCAGCTGCCGCGGTGACGACCCAGGTGCCGAGGCCCCTGACGGCGCGGCGACGGGCCAGCAGCAGCGCGCCGGCCAGCGCGCCGATGCCGCTCGACCCCATCAAGCAGGCCCAGCCCCTTCGCGCCGACGCCCAGCACGCGATCGGCGAAGAGCGGCATGAGCACCGCGTAGGGCATGCCGAACAGGCTGATGACGCCGATCAGCGTCAGGAGCGCGCGAATCGGACGGCTGCCGGCCGCGAAGCGGAACCCTTCCGCCAGGTGAGCCAGCATCGAGGCCGGCACCGCGCGGACCTGCGCGGGGACCCGGATCCGGAGCAGCGCCAGGATCACGGTGACGTACGACAGGCCGTTGAGGATGAAGCACCATCCCTCACCGACGGCGGCGACCAGAACGCCGGCCACCGCCGGCCCCAGCATGCGCGCCGCGTTCACCATCGACGAGTTCAGCGCGATCGCATTGGCCAGATCCTCGCGCGTCACCATCTCGATCACGAACGACTGCCGCGTGGGCATGTCGAAGGCGTTCACGACCCCCAGCCCAGCCGCGATCGCCATGACGGCTGGCACGGTCACCGCGTGTGCGACGGTCAGCGTGCCGAGCAGCAGCGCCAGAATCATCGCCGACGGTCTGCGTCGCCAGCAGCACGCGCCGGCGATCCAGCCGGTCGGCCGCCGCGCCCCCGAGCGGGCTCAGCAGCAGCACCGGCAGCTGCCCCGCAAATCCGACCAGCCCCAGCAACAGCGCCGAACGGGTCAGCCGGTAGACCAGCCAGGCCTGGGCGACCGATTGAAGCCAGGTGCCGACCAGCGAGATCAGCTGTCCGCCGACGAACAGGCGATAGTTGCGGTGGCGCAGCGCGCGGAACGTCCGCGAGCCTTCGAACCTCGAGGTCACGCGCGAATCTAGCGCCGGCCTACAGATGAGCAAGATCGCGGGGCGGCGCGGGTCGCTCGGGGGCGGGGGGCGAAGGCGACGACCCCGGCAGCTCGGGTTGACGCGCGGGGGGCACGGGGGCGGCCAGCGTCTTTTCGTAGAGGTCCCGCAACAGGTTGTCGGGGTCGGTGCGCGCCTTGACGCGGTCGAAGTTCGCCGCGGTTCCACACGCTCCAGAACTCCTGCTCGCTGAAGTGATTGTGCGAGATCAGCGTCTTCAGCCCGCCCATCTCCAGCAGCTTCTCCTCGATGACGCCGCGGTCGTAGCGGAAGAAGTAGTCCTTGGTGCGCAGGTAGTCCTCGGTGCGCGCGAGGGTGCTCTGCGGCTCAGGCCAGCGGCGGCAGCGCCTGCTCGTTCGGCGCCTGGATGCCGGTCCGCTCTTCCAGTTCGCCCAGCTCTTCGATCAGCTTGGCCGAGAAGGCCTCCAGATCGTCGGGCTTGCGGCTGGTGATCCAGTTGTCGTCGACGACCACCTCCTGGTCCCGGACGTGCGCGCCCGCCTGGCGCAGATCGCCCTGCACCGTTTTCCAGGCGGTCAGCGTGCGCCCCTGGACCAGCTCGGCCGTCAGCAGCAGCTGCGGGCCGTGACAGACCGCCGCCAGCGGTCGCTTGGTGGCGTCGAAGTCCCTCACGAACTGAACGAAGCGATCGTCCGCGCGCAGCTTGTCGGGCGAGTAGCCGCCCGGAATCAGGAGGCCCACGTAGTTGTCGACGTCGGCGTCGTCGATGCCGAGGTTCGTCGTGGCGGTCTCCTTCCCCTTGTCGCCCGTCAGCTTCTGACCGGCCTTCGCGCCGATGATGTCGACCTGGTAGCCGGCCTGGCGCAGCCGATCGACGGGGATCCGGAACTCCGAATCCTCGAACCCCGGTCCCAGCAGACAGGCAACCTTGCCCGTGCTTCTCGTCGGCCATGACTTGCCCTCCGCCTACCAAAGTGGCGTCGGGGCCGGGGAACGCAATCGGGCGCCAAACGTTATCGCTGGGCCTCGGCCGGCAGGGAGCGGGACGCGGTAGCGCTTGAGGATGGCCGCGATCTGCGGGCGGTGCGTGCGGATGACCCCGTCGAGGCGTCGGCGCAGCTGGTCGTCGCCGTGGCGGACGCCCATCCCAACGTCGAACGCGAACTTGAGGCCGCCCGCCTCGCCGGCGGCGGCGATCGGGACGACCGAGAGCGGCACCGGGCCTACGCTGCCCGGTGGGGGGAGCCCGATCCGCGCTGGCGGCTGCTGGCGGCCGACGCGCGCACGGTCGTCGCCGTGGCGCGCGCGCTGGGCGAATCGGTCGTCCAGCGCGACCGCGACGGCCCCATCCTGCACAGCGACCACTCACGCTGATCGATCGAGCGGGCGTCGTGCGCAGGCGGGTGGCCAGCGGCGACGTCGCGGCTGTCCAGTCGCTGGCGGCCGAGCTGACCGCGCCCGCCGTCCCCAGCTACCTCGGCCTGGTTTCGGACGGCGAGCTGAGCGCGCTGGTGCACTACACCAAGGAGTTGCCGTGTTGACCGGATGACCTTGCAGCGGCCGGCGAGGACCGGCTTGCGTGCTAGCCTGAAGGGATGTCGATCATCGAGTCCCTGGTGAAGCTGGTCGACCCCGCGGAGGCGAAGCGCCGCGAAGAGGAGCTCCGCAAGGATCGCGAACAGCCGCAGCGGGCGCACGCCTCGGATCCGCCGCAAGAGTTCGTCTGCCGCGTCTGCGACTACCGCGCGAACGAGGGCGGCTACTGTCCCACCTGCCTGGCCGACACCATGCAGAAGGTTCGGCGGTAAAACGCGACGGACCCGCCACCCTTTTCAGAGTGACGGGTCCGTTCCCCCTCCCGCCGCCGAGCTCTCGCCTTCCGCCTTCCCCAACCCCGCTTCGAGCTCGCTGCCCCCGCGTCTGCCCTGGGATAATGCGAGGGGCGTGCCAGCGGCAAACCCGCGGCCAACCTGCCGGATCTCGGCGAGCGGGGCCGGAACCGGTAACGGCCGTTCCGTGGAGGTGACGCGGCCTTACGTTCCTGCGCATGAGCGACGCCGCGCCGACGATCCAACGGCTGGAAGGCTCCTGGAAGGTCCGGCGCGTCTCCGGTCTGTTGCCTCCCGGCGTGACCAAGGAAATCCAGGGCGACCACGGGCGGACGCTGCTGTTCGGCCGCCACTTCGGGTCGTTCCGGATCGATGGCCCGCGCTTCGTTTATCTGTTCTGGCCGATCGTCGACCTGCTGGAACCGCCCGTGCTCGACCAACCGGTGATGGGGCGCGGGACGATCTTCGGCGTGACGTTCTGCCGCTTCCGTCTCGAGCGATGACCCTCAGCGCGGGCGGTGCGCCACGACGGCTGCGCCCGCGTTCGTGATGCCGGCGATCCACACCTGCGACCGGTTGAGCCACAAGCCCGGGTAAAAACCCGCCGGAACGCCCGGCACGTTGCGCAGCGCTCCCCCGCCGGCGGATTTGGCGACGGTCTGGCCCGCTGCCCACACCTCGCCGCCGCTGCCCATCACGTTCACCCATCCGCGCGAGCTGCCCGCGGGCGGGGCGAGCTGGGTCCACCCGCTGCCCGCCTTGTCCGCAGCCTTGCGCAAGACCTGGGTTCCTTCGCCGACCGCCCAGGTGGTCGCGCCGTTCGACCAGATCCCGAACAGACCAAAGGCGGCGTCGGGCGACGGCCGCAACACCGTCCAGCGCGCGCCGTCGTAGTGCGCGACGCTGCCGCGTGTCTGAAAGCCCTGCGCGACCCAAACGTCGTCGGGCGCGGCCGCCCAAATGTCACCCACCGGCTCGGCCGATCCATTCGCCGGCCAGCGCGAATCCGTGGACCAGGCGACTCCGTTCCAGTGGAAGAGAGCGGCACTGCCCAGCGCCCAGACGTCGTCGCTGCTGCTGCCGGAGACGTGCTCCAGGGTGGCGGTGGTGCCCGTGCGGGCCGCGTGACCAGGTGCGGCCGTTCCAGTGGAACGCGGCCCCGCGCGCGCCGACGATCCAGACGTCGTGCGCGCTGGCACCCCACACGTCGTTCAGCCCGACTGTCGGTTGGGCGGCGCCGGGCAGGGCCGCCGGCGACCAGGCGCAGCCGTCCCAGTGAAAAGCGAAGCCGCGCTCCGCCCCCGCCGGCGGCGCCATCGCCGGGCGTGTGCGCCCCGACGGCCCACACGTCGTTCGGCCCATCGGACCAGACGCCGCTGAACTGGGGGAAGGCGTCGGTCGCCGGCAGGAACGTCTCGATGCACCACCCAGCCGAGACCGTTCCGGTACAGGCCACCGGCGCGGCGCACGGCACGGCCGCCGGCGCGGGGCTTTGGGCTGCGGCGCTGGACGGCCGCCAGGCCCAGCGCCACCGCGGCGGCGAATCGCGATCGGCCAGCGCCAGGTGCCGCGCATCCCCGTCCAATTAGTGGCGAATCGCCGCCCTGACAACCCCGCCCGATCCCCGCTACGATCGGGGAATGCACGAGCCGGCAGAGACCGTCGCGGTCACGCATCCCGAAAAGGTGCTGTTCCCCGACAGCGGAATCACCAAGGGGGACCTCTGCCGCTACTACGCAGACGTCGCGCCAGCCATGCTGCCGCACGTTCGACAGCGCCCGATCACGATGGAGCGCTACCCGGCGGGGATCGCCAAGAAAGGGTTCATCCAGAAGGACGTCGTCGAAAGGCTTCCCCGCCTGGCTCGAGCGCGTCGAGGTCGCGCGCCGCGACGAGAAGACTGGCGGCGTCGTCCATTACCCACTCGCCAACGACGTCGCGGTCGCTGGTCTGGCTGGCGAACCAGAACTCGGTCACGCCGCACGTCTGGACCGCGCGGGCGCCGCTCCTCGAGCACGCCGACCTGTGCGTCTTCGATTTGGATCCGCCCGAAGAGGGGACCGACCACCTGGCGGACGCCGCTCTGTGCGTGCGCGACCTCTTGGCGGAGCTGGGGCTGCCGGCGTTCGTGAAGACGTCCGGCGCGAAGGGCTTTCACATCGTCGTGGCGCTGGAGCCCGGAGACCGACTTCGGCGACGTGTTTCGGTTCTCACGCGGTGCGGGCGCCGTCCTCGTGAAACGCCGCCCGGACCTGTTCACGCAGGAGTTCATCAAGTCCGACCGCGGTGGACGCATCTTCGTCGATACCGGACGGAACGCGCCCGGCGCGACATTCGCGGCGGTCTACGCGGTGCGGGCCAAGCCGGGCGCGCCGGTCTCTGCGCCCTGCACCTGGGACGAGATCGCGCGGCGGGGTGGTCTCGCCGCGCACGTTCACCTTGAAGACGATGGCGCGCGCGCCTGGCCGCGGCCGGCGACCTCTGGTCGGCCATGGTCGACGCGCAGGCAGTCGCTGCGCCAGCCGCTGGCCCGGCTGGACCAGCTGCTGACGCCCGAGGACTGGGCGGAGGCGGCGGCCGCGTCGACGCGCCGCCCGGTTTCCCGCAAGCGCCCGCGAGGCGGCTGAGTCTGATCCTTTCAGCGGTGGCAGTTGGCCGTGAAGTTCTGGACCGTGCTGGCGCCGAGGTTGTTCAGGTTCGTCGACGTCCGGCCCGAAGCCGCAGTGCGGTTCGGTCGGGCGCACGGCGTACGACCCGGGCGGCAGGCCCGTGAACACATAGCGCCCTTGACCGTCGGTGGCCACGCGCGCCTCCGAGCTGCCCGCCAGCACCACCATGACGCCCGGAATCGGACGTCCCGTCTGATCGACGATCTGGCCGGTGATCGACAGGGCCGGGACGTAACCGCGCTCGCGCCGTTCGCCGCGCTCGTGATCCCAGTGTTCGCCGTGCTGCCAGCCGCCAGGGTGCCAGGCGTGGCGGTCGCCGTCGTGGTCCCAGTGCCCGCTGTTCCAGGTGTCGCCCGGCCGCTCGCGCTCCCAGTGTCCCTCGACCCAGACGTACTGGTTGTCCCGCCACTCGTGCGTTCCGGGAATCCAGACGAAGCCGGGACGCGGCGGCGGCGCGGCAGCCGGCTGCCGGGGCGGCGGCGGCGGGGGTGGCGGCGGCTCGTTGCGGACCATCTCGGGTCGCGGGACGTACGCTTGCCCCTCGACCCACGAGCCCGGGATCCATTCATAGTGATCGCCCCGCCAGTCCCAGCGACCGCTGTGCCACTGGCGCCCGGGGCGTTCGCGCTCCCAATGGCCGGGCAGCCGGCGATAGCGGCCGTGGCGCCATTCGAACCCGCCTTCGACCCAGACCCATCCGGGGCGCCCGCGCATGCGCTCCATCGGGGGTGGGGGCGGCGGATCGTTCCATGCGACGACAGGGGAGCCCGTCAACGCCATCAACAGCATCGTCGTGGTCAGCATGCCCGCAAGACTACACAACTCGTCTAGGGGGCTCCATTTACGGAGATGGCGCGGCGACGACTACCTCCAGCGGCTGCTCGGCCGACCCCGGCGACGATCCGGCGATTCGCCTTTACACCTCACTCGGCACGCGCGAGGACGTCCACTTCGACATCTCCGTCCGCTGAGCCGGCCGCTCAGCCGGCCGCGCAGAGCAGGACGAAAGACAGACAGTGAAACTCGCTGTCCGACGTCTGGGACACCACGGCGCGCAGGATCGCGATGCCGGGATTGGCGGCAATCCAGGCCGTCACGCGTTCGCCCAGCGTGTCGCGATCGCGAGCCTTGGTTGCCGAGAACACCTTGACGAAGTTGATCTTGTCCGGCATTGGGAGCACTTCGTACCAGCGGTCGTCGGTGAGTCGCTACCGAATTCGCGACCTGAGTTGAGAAAATCCGTCGACGATTGTCCCGGCGCGGTGGCGCGCCGCAGCGAAAGCCGGGTGGTTGACGAAGATTCGGTCCTCGACGAGGCTGGGCCTGTCTGGGCCGTGGGGGCATAACCCTCCGAAACCCGGACGAATCTCGGACGCACGGAAGGGGGTCCGCATGTCGGAGATCGTACCAGAGCGCGTGGAGACGACCGCGGCGTTCGGGGAGATGCGAATGTTCGTCTACCCGCCGCGAGTCGGGGATCAGACCGGCGTCACGGTGTCCATCCTCGAGCCGATGCCGCCCGCGGACGGCACGTCGTTCGCGCTGGATTCGCATGGCCTTTGCTTGCACCTGGGACGGCCGGTGTCCGTCCGGCAGCGCCGCGAGGACACGTCGCGGGCCTGGACGTTCACCCGCGGCGATCTGACGGTGCTGCCCGCCGGCTGCCGGACCACGATGTGGACAGAGGCCCCTGCCCACTACATGGCGGTCAACCTGGGGACCGACCTGGTGCGCCAGGCGACCGGCCTGTCCGGGCGTGAGGTCGAAATGCCGAGCCTGTTCTCGTTCGAAGATCCGGTCTGCCGCGAGCTGTCGCTCTCGATGGCCGCCGAGGCCGAGGCGCACGGGGCAGCCGCCCGGCTGTACATAGAGTCTGCCGCCGTCGTGATCGCGCAACGTCTGGTGTTGCGCGGCGTCGGCCGGGTGACCCCGAAGCCGCGCCCCGGGCTGCCCCCGGCCGTTCTGCGCCGGGCCAAGGAGTTCCTTCACGACCGGCTGAACCGCAACCCCGGAATCACGGAGCTGTCGGCCGCCGTCGGGATGAGCGTCGACCATTTCTCGCGCATGTTCAAACGGTCGACGGGGCTCGCCCCCCATCAATATCTTTGCGACATTCGCCTGGAGCGCGCCAAGCGCCTGCTGGCCGAAGGGCGCACGCCCATCATCGAGATCGCGTACGAGATCGGGTACGCCAACCCCAGCCAATTTTCGTCCTTCTTTCGCAAGCGCACTGGCCTCTCGCCAAGCGCGTTCCGCCGCGGCGCCTTCTCCGCATCGGGATCCTGACATCGCATCCATGGGGCGCGGCATCGCGCCGCTGATTCGCCTCGCCACGCCGCGCGCGCAAACCCGTCGCCTTTGTTACTCCCGCCTGGCCTGCGCCGAGGGCCATCTTGGGCGGAGGAGGCAACGATGACCAAGCATGAGACTGGCACGCGCGAACAGTGGCTGGCCGCCCGCCTGGAGCTGCTGAAAGCCGAAAAAGAGCACACCCGCCGCAGCGACGATCTGGCCGAGCGGCGGCAGAAGCTGCCCTGGGTGCGCGTCGACAAGCCATATCGGCTCGACACCGACGAGGGTCCGGCTTCGCTGGCCGAACTGTTCCGCGGCCGCTCGCAGCTGCTGGTCTATCATTTCATGTTCGGCCCGGATTACACGGCCGGCTGCCCGTCCTGTTCGGCGATCGCCGACGGGTTCAATCCGCTGGCCGTGCACCTGGCCAATCACGATGTGACGCTGACGGCGGTGTCGCGGGCGCCGCTGCCGAAGCTGCAGGCCTACAAGAAGCGCATGGGCTGGAGCTTCCCCTGGGCATCGTCGTTCGCGACCGACTTCAACGACGACTACAACGTGCGCATCACCGAAGAGCAGCAGCGCACGGGCGGCGCCGAGTACAACTACCGCCGCGAGTCCGCGTGGCTGCTGCACGACAGCCAAGGGCCGGTCGCGCAGATGGCGGCGATGTCGGGAACCGATCCGGCAACCTACGTGCGCGAGAGACCCGGGGTCAGCGCGTTCGTGCAGCAGGACGGCGCCGTGTACCACACGTACTCGGCATACGCGCGCGGTCTCGACGGCCTGTGGGGCATGTACCAGTGGCTCGATCGCGCGCCGCTCGGCCGCAACGAGACGGGCGTCTGGTGGCGGCGGCACGACGAATATGGGAAGCGCTGAGATGGCCGGGATGCCCATGCCCGGCGGGTGGGAGATGTCGATGGCCTGGATGCGGATGCCCGATCAGAGCTGGGCGGGCGCCGCCGCGTCGTTCCTGTGGATGTGGACCCTCATGATGGTGCCCATGATGTTGCCGTCGCTGATCCCGATGCTGTCGCGCTACCGCCGGGCGGTCGGTCCATGCGGCCGCCCGCGCCGTGCGGCTCTGACGGCGCTGGTCGCTGCCGGCTACTTCTTGATCTGGACGGCGCTGGGGGCGCTGGTCTTTCCAGTCGGCGTCGGGTTGGCGACACTCGAGATGCGGCTGCCGCCGCTGGCCCGCGCCGTTCCTGCCGCCGTGGCGGTGGCCCTGGTGGCAGCCGGTGCGCTTCAACTGACGCCCTGGAAGGCGCGCCAGCTGGCGTGTTGCCGCGGAGAATTCTTCGCCGGCGGCAAACTGCGCGCCTGCGCCGGCGCGGCGTGGGCGCAGGGCGCGCGCCTGGGACTGCGCTGCGCCCGCTGCTGTCTGGCGCTGACCGTCGTGCTTTTGGTGTCGGGGGTCATGGACCTGCGCGCGATGCTCGCGGTCACCGCCGCCGTGACCCTGGAGCGACTCGCCCCCGCCGGCGAGCGGTTTGCGCGCGCCATCGGCGCCGTCGTCATGGGCGCCGGCGTGCTGCTGCTGGTCCGGGCGGTCGGGCTCGCGTAGGTCGTGATGTGATCTTGAACTTGTCCTCGGCGCGATCAGCGACGAACATGCTGGCACGACCATGGATGCCAGCGAACAAGCCCGGGTCCCCAACCCAGTCACCGGCCGCGTGCCCGTCTGCCGCGACATCGATCATCCCGTGATCGCGCAGGTCGACGTCGAGGTCTTCAGAGCCACGTTCACGCCCGACTGCATGGCTCACAGCTGCCGGTGCCGCGACGAAGGCGATCTTCAGCGGAACGACGCTTGCTGCCAGCACGGCGCCGACGTGCTGATCCCGGAAAAGTCCGCCATCCTCCGGCGCGCCGCCGAGATCAAGTCGGTCATGAAGCGAAACTGGCGCCGGCCGGCGACCTGGTTCGACGAGCGCGCGCCCGAGATGGATCCGGCGGCGCCCGAGGGGATCGTGTTGCGCACCGGAACCGTGGATCCGGACGACGAGTCGTCGGGGTGCATCTTCTTGCAGCACTCCGGTCCGCGCGGCTGCGGGCTTCATCACGCGGCCCTGGTCCACGGGTTCGATCCGGGCGAAATCAAACCCAGCGTGTGCCAGCTTTATCCTCTCTCGTACATCGACGGGCAGCTGGGGCTCAGCCCGGACTTCGATCGCTACTCGTGCGCCAACGACGACGGGCCCAGCGTCTACCGCGTCATGCGCGACGTCGTCGGTCTGGTGTTGGGCGCCGCGCTGGTCCTCGAGCTGGACCGCGTCGAATCCGACGTCCTCAATCGCAAGCTCCGCCTGCTGCCCCGGCATGGGGCAGCTGTCATCCCGGGGCAGCGACCGGGATCTGCCGGGCCAGCCAGATGACGTGACGCCGAGGCGTGCCGTCACCGGCCAGCACCCGTTTGGCCCTGGCCTCGAATCCGACGGCCTGCAGCCGGGAGGTGAACGTCGCGTCCTGGAAGGTCGACCAGACCGCCAGAACGCCGCCCCGCCGCAAGGCTTTCCAGGCGCTTTGCAGACCCTCGATTGAATAGAGGCGGCGGTTCGTGAACGTGGTGAGCGCCGTGGGCCCGTTGTCGATGTCGAGGAGGATGGCGTCATAGGCGGCAGCCGCCTGCGCGATGACGTCGACGACGTCCCCCTCGACGACCGACAGCCGCCGGTCGGCCAGAGGCTCCCTGGCCAGATGACCCAGCACCTCTCGATTCCAGCGGACGACCGCCGGGACCGCTTCGACGACCACCACTTCTGCGTCGGAGCCGAGGACGTCCAGCGCCGCGCGCGCCGTGAAACCCATCCCCAGCCCGCCGATCAAAACCCGCACGCCGGGCCGGTTTGCCAGGCCCGCGCAGCCATGCACCGCCAGCCTCTCTTCCGAGCCGTGGCTGCCGCTGTTCATCAGCTCTTGGCCGTCGATGCGCATTGCGTAACGGCCCTCCGTGACGTGTAGGGTGAGCTCTCCGCCGTCGCTGGTGAGCGCTTGATCGATGACGTGCGCGGGCATGGGGATTGGGGCCACCCGAGCATGAGGCTTGACTCAGGCGCGTGGAACTCTATTCTTGCGGCCTTCTTCTGCGGCGTTTGGTCGTGGGAGTGAAAACAAGGGTCCGCAGGAGGAACAAGAATGGCAACTGGTAAGGTCAAGTGGTTCAACGACGCCAAGGGTTTCGGCTTCATCGTGCGTGAAGAGGGCCCCGATCTTTTCGTGCATCACACCGCGATCGTGGCGGACGGCTTCCGCTCGCTGGCCGAAGGTCAGCAGGTCGAGTTCGACATCGCCGAGGGCCCCAAGGGGCTCCAGGCGACGAACGTCCGCGTGGCCGGCTAACGCTTCCTTGGGCAGGGGCCCCCTTTTGGGGGGCCACCCCCTAACCGATTCACCCCAAAGCGCGGTCGAGCTTGCGCCAAGGGCGGCGACAGTGAATAACCTGATCACGTGAGTTTCCGCGCGATCGACGCCGCCGTTGTCAGCGAGAGCATCGTCCACCGGGCCGAGCGGGTGCCCGGTTGGTGCCCGTCAGACACCGGACCGAAGTGGCGGTCGCTCTGCGGCACGCGCGTCGGCGAGACGGGGCAGGGTGGGTTGTTCGAATTCGAGGTGGCCGTGGCGCTCGATCCCGAATCGTGGCGCCTGGCTGCCAACTGTCAGGCCTGTTTGGCCGCGACCGAAAGACGCGAGCTCGGGCTGCTGACCTGATACACTGTGCGGATTCATGGCGGAGGCACGATGACATCGACCGGAAGCATCCTTGGGTAAGGCAGAAGACAAGAGGGCTGCAATCATCGCCAAACAGGCCGAACGGCAGCATGCCGAGCAGCCCAATGGCCCGCCTGCGCCGAAGCGCCGCATGAACTGGGCGGCCACAGCGCCCCTCCGGCCGCGCCGCGGACGCCCGACGACCACGGGTCCCGCCGGCAAATGAGCCGCGCATTTTCCGGAGGTAAGCGGAACCGCGAGGCGAGCCGCGACCTCAAGAAGCGGCAGAAGGAAGAGCGCCTTCGTCGCAACCGTGACCTGCGGGCGCGCGGCATCGACCCGGACATGATGAACCCGGAGGCCACGGAGGGCGCACCGCTCCCGGAGGTCAAGCTGGAGGACATCGTCATTTCCGTGGCGTCGGAGTCGCGGCGCGCGAACTTCGGTCCGACCAAGCTGTTCGTGGGCGGCCTGGGACCTCAGACGACCGCCGCCGATCTGCGGGCCTTCTTCGCGAAGTTCGGGGAGGTCGTGGAAGCGATCGTCGTTCCGAACCGGTCGACGGGGCAGTCGCGCGGCTTCGGTTTCGTCAGCTACCAGAGCTCGGCGGCCGCCGACGAGGCCATCAAAGGGGCGAACGGCCTCGAGCTGGACGGCCATCCCTTGAAGGTCAATCGCGCCGAGGCCCGCCCGGGCCGTTACTGACCGCCGCCGCCGATCGCTGCTTGGTTCGGTAGCGGTTCAGTCCCGGCCAGGCTCAGCAGCCCCTGCTTCTTGCCGGACGCCGGGTCGGTCGTGTCCATCGCCTCGAAGAGGCGGCGCGCGTCGACCAGGAACGGCTGGTAATGCCCGTTCACGTCGAGGACCAGCACCAGATCCCGATCCTCGAGGAAGCCGCCGCCAACCCGTCCTCGATCCGCTGAAGCTCCCGATCCCGCCCGAATTAGCTCGACCACGGCGCCCACTTTAGCGCCGAAACCGATTCACGGCGTGGGTCAGGGAGGCGCGCCGTTGGGGCACGCCTCCCCGGGTTGCTCACTTCGCGTTTTGGCAGGCGCACCCACCAGCGCAGTGGCAGGGTGGCGTGCACGCGCAGCGCTCGCCGCAGGTGCAAGGGGCGGCTTGAGCGCCGGCGCATCCGCACGAGGTGGTCTGGCATTGGCAGTCGTTCTGAGTCGGCTTGTCCATGGCGTTCTCCCGGTTGGAGGCAGGCTTCATTGCCCGCTCTCATACAGAAAGACGCACGGCGCGCTGTCGCATTACACTTCGAACCGCATGGAGAACGAGACGCCGAGCGGCCCGGACGGCATCACGCCCCAGGTGGCCGAGGTTCTGGTCGCCAACCACCGAGAATTTCTCCGTTTCGTCGAACGGCGCATCGGCAATCGCGCGCTGGCCGAAGAGATCGTGCAAGACGCCTTCGTTCGCAGCTTGGATCGCGGCGAGGAGATCCGGGACTCGGTCGTCGGGTGGCTCTATCGTGTGTTGCGCAACGCGGTCATCGACCACCAGCGCCGGCAGGCGGTGGCGGACCGCCGCCTGGACCAATTCGCCGCCGAGCTGGACGCCACCGCCGGCGAGGCCGGCCAGGAGATCGCCGGGATCGCCTGCGGCTGCATCCTGAAGCTGGCGGACACCCTCAAGCCGGAGTACGCGGATGCCCTCCGTCGAATCGAGCTGGATCAGGTCGCCGTCAAGGACTACGCGCAGGCGAGCGGCATCTCGCCGAGCAATGCCGGCGTGCGGATCTTTCGGGCCAGGGAGGCGCTGCGCAAGCAGGTCGCGCGTTCCTGCGGGACCTGCGCCGAGCATGGTTGCCTCGACTGCACCTGCGGCGCTTCCGGCCATGGTTGACGTCGTCATCGTCGGCGGCAGCTACGCCGGGTTGGCTGCGGCCCTGCAGCTGGGACGCGCGCGACGCGAGGTGCTGATCGTCGACGCGGGGCAACGCCGCAACCGCGACGTGTCCCACGCGCACGGCATCTTGGGCCACGACGGCGCGCCGCCCGCCGCCATCTGGACCAACGCGAAGGCCGAGGTCCTCCGTTACCCGACGGTTCACTGGCGAAACGCGCCGGTCACCGCCGTACGCGGCGTCGCGGGCGCGTTCGCCGTCGATGCGGGCGGCGCAACGGAAGCCGCCAGGCGGCTCATCCTGGCCCACGGAGTGGTAGACGGTATCCCACCCATCCCCGGGATCCGCGAGCGGTGGGCGAAGACCGTCTTTCACTGCCCCTATTGCGACGGGTATGAGCTGGAACGAGGAAAGCTCGGCGTGCTGGCGTCCGGCCCGAACGCCGTCCACTACGCCTCCCTGGTCGCTGAATGGGGCGCGCCGGGGCAGACCGTGTTGTTTCTCGACGCCGGGGCGCCGCCCCCCGAGGCAGCCGAAATGGCGAGCCTCGCCGCGCGTGGAATCCAGGTCGAAACGGCGCCGCTGGTGGAGGCGCGAGATGCAGCCGGCGGGCTGGAGCTGCTGGTCGACGGTGGCCACCGCTACCAGATGGCGGCGCTGTTCGCGATGCCGCGGACGTCGTTACCGGGCGACTTCGCGCGACAGCTGGGGTGCGAGCTCGAGGTCGTGCCAACCGGTGCGATCTACAAGACGGACCTCCGTACCAAGGAGACGACCGTCGCCGGCGTGTTTGCCTGCGGCGACGCCGCCATCGCCCAGCACTCCGTCACGTACGCCATCGCCGACGGCGCGCGTGCGGGGATCTCCGCGCATCAATCCCTGGTCTTCGCGCGCTGACGCCCTCCGCCGGCGCCGCCGCACCGAGCGGCGGAAGCACCAGCGCGTAGCTCGTGCTGCGCCCGCCCCCCTGGTTCTTTGCCAAGACGCCGCGAGACACGAGGTCATCGATGTCGCGCAGGGCGGTGTCCTGCGAGCACTTCGCGAGCTTCGCCCACTTCGACGAGGTCAACTTGCCGTCGAAGCCATCCAGAAGCCTGTTCACGATGTCGCGCTGCCGGTGGTTCAGCGGCGCCGTCGCGTGGGTCTCCCAGAACCGAGCCTTTTGCAGGACCGAAGCGAGAATCGTCTCGGCGCGGTCGAACGCGCGATCGAGACAGGCCAGGAACCACCGCACCCAGCTCGTCACGTCGAGAGTGCCCCTCTGAGTCGCTTCCAACATGTCGTAGTAGGTTTTTCTCTCGGCGCGGATCTGCGAAGACATGCTGTAGAAGCGTTGCGCTGTCTGCTCCGAACGGGCGAGGGTCAAATCGGTGATTGCGCGGGCGATGCGACCGTTTCCATCGTCGAACGGATGGATCGTCACGAACCAGAGGTGCGCCAAAGCCGCCTTCACGATCGGATCGAGCGGCAGGGCTCCGTCGTTGAACCAGTCGAGAAACGCGCGCATCTCGGTATCGAGCCGCGGCGCGCTCGGTGCCTGGTAGTGAACACGGGGACGGCCGATGGGGCCGGAGACGACCTGCATGGGCCCCGACGCATCGGTGCGCCAGGCCCCGACGGTAATCTTCGTCATTCCGGCTCGGCCGGTCGGAAACAGCGCCGCGTGCCACGACGCGAGCCGGTCCGCCGTCAGCGGCTCCGAGAATCGCTGCGTCGCATCGAGCAGCATCTCGACGACTCCGTCGACATGACGATCGCTGGGGACCAACCCCGCGACGTCCAGGCCCAGCCGCCGGGCCAAAGACGATCGGACCTGAGCGTCGCCCAACACCTCGCCCTCGATGTCGCTGGATTGGACCACCTCCTCCGTCAGCGCGCGGAGCGTCGCGGCAGAGCGCAGGTGGTAGCCAAGGGCTTCCATGCGGCCGACGAGTCGCCCTTGCCGGTGACCGAGGGGGCCAAGCAGAGGCGCTAACTGCGCGTCGTCCCAGCGAAATTTTGGCCAGTCGGGGAGCTCGATGAATGTACCGCATAATCACCGCGTCTCGTGCGGTGATAGTGCGCCGCAATCTCCGCACCCACAAGTCCAATCGCCGCATGTAGTGCGGTGATTAGAGGGATCCCGCGCGCCGGCTACCTGCGCTTGAAGATGCGGATTCCTTCGACCTCGGCCTCGAGAACGTAGGCCGACGAGAGCAGCTGCGCGAGCGGCGGGTACTGCTCGGGGGGGAAAGGATAGTCGTAGCGGCCGGGCGAGGTGTCGAGGATGTAGGCGGGGGGCGCGCGCGCGAGGTCGGCCATCAGCATCGGCCAGGCCTGTGGGACCAGATGGCCGCGGGTGGCGGCGCCGCTTTGCGCGCGCGCGCCCGTCAACAGGTGGGTGTAGACGAAGCGGGAGGCCGGGCAGCGATCGGCGTCGACGTAGAGCGCGGGGAACCATCCCCAGACGAACAGCTGGTCGTCCGGATGCGTTCGCTCGCGGACGTAGGCGGACGGCGCGGCGGTAGTCGGGCTTCAGCGTGAGCCAGCTGTCGGTCGCCCCCCGGAACAGGCAGGCGGCGGCCAGGAAGCCGAAGGCCATCGTCGCCACCAGACGGGCCAGCCGGCGCCCTTCCCGACGGGACGCGGTCGCCAGCCATTCGACGCCGCCGACGCCGGCCAGGACCGAGAGTGGTGGGACCGTCAGGAGAAAGTAGTGCCCGTACATCCGTCCGCCGATGAGCGCCGCGCCGATCATCGCCGCCAGCCACAACCAGATGACCGACGCCTCGCCCCGCCACGGCGCGCGGCGCGCGAGGAACAGCAGCGGCGACATCGCCAGGGCGAAAGGGAGAAAGCACTTGAACAGCCTCACGACGAAGCCACCAGAGGCGGCGGCGGCCGGGATGTAGTGGAGGAATACGTAAGTCCACGACCAGAACACAGCGGCTCGGAGAATCCCCTGGCGCCAAAAGACAACCGCGACGATGCCGGCGACGCCGCTGACCCCGAGCCCGATCAGCGCGGCGTCGGCGGTCGATCGCCGGAGCTCCTTTCGCCGCAACCCGCGAATCAGCAGGTCCGCCGACAGCGCGACCAGCAACAGACCTGCCACCTGTTTGAAGAGCAACGCGCACGCCCCCAGCGAGCCCACCGCCACCAACGCCCCCGGACGCCCGCGCCCCCGCAGGTAGACCAGAACTGCCAGCGACGCGGGCAGCACGGCGAAGAGCTCGGTGTTCGCCGCCAGCACCTTGGCCTCGTACGTCGTCGAGAACACGGCGTAGAGCAGGGCCGCCAACCAGCGGGCCCGGCCCGCGAGCCCTCCCAGGGGTCCTTGCTGATCCCCGGCGTCGCCCCGCCGGACCAGCGTCGCCGCGATGGCGCCGGCCGCCAGCGCGGTGCCCACCGCGGCCAGCGCCGCCACGACGTGCACGGCCCGCATGTCGTAGCGCCCGAACAGCCGAAAGACGGCGGTGTAGAGGTAGAAGATCGCGGGGAACTTGTTCTCGACCCCGTCGCGGTAAGGCAGGCCTCCGCTCAGCATCCGGCAGGCAATCGCCGCGTACGACCCCTCGTCGATGTCCATGATCGGATAGACGAAGGTCGGCGCGCGCAGCACGAACGTCACCAGGGCCACCGCCAGCGGACCTCCGGCCGCCTTCATCAGTCGCAACCAGCCGTTGCGGCCCACCTCCGCGCTCGCCACCCGAACGACGTAGTGGCGCGATCGCAATGCGTCTATGACCGGCGGTGAAGTTGCAGCCTTTGCGAAACGGGTAATCAGACGGATTACGGGCCATGACCAAGCTCTCGGTGAACGTCAACAAGATTGCCACGCTCCGGAACACGCGGAACAACGGCATCCCCGACCTTGCCCGACTGGCGGACCTCGCCCTTGCCGCGGGGGCGCATGGCCTCACGGTGCACCCGAGGCCGGATGGCCGGCACATTCGGTCATCGGACGTGGACGATCTGGCCGCCGTCGTCGCGCGGTATCCGGGCGCCGAGTACAACATCGAAGGCAATCCCTTCCATGGCCTGGCGGAGCACTGCGCGCGCGTGCGCCCTGCTCAGGCCACCCTGGTTCCGGACGCACGCGAAGCGTCGACCAGTGACAGCGGCTGGAACCTGGCGGAGCTCACGCGGGCGGAACGACGCGCCCTCGCGCGGGTCATCGAGGACCTGCATGCGTCGGTTGTCGAGTGAGCTTGTTCGTCGACCCAGTTGCGGCCGTGATGCAACCGGCCAGGGAGCTGGGCGCCGATCGCGTCGAGCTCTACACCGAGCCTTATGCCGCCGCCGCGCTGGAAGGCCGCGCCGATGGAGCCTTGCGGACGTACGCAGACGCGGCGCGGACCGCCCGTGATCACGGCCTCGGCGTGAATGCAGGCCACGACCTGAATCTCGCGAACCTGTCGCCGTTCCTGCGGGGCGTGGGGCGCGTCGACGAAGTGTCGATCGGCCACGCGCTCATCGCCGACGCCATCGAGCTCGGGCTGCCCGAGGCTGTCCGTCAGCTATCTGGCGGACGATCGGAGCAGCCGGCTCGGGCGGCGGCTCGATAGCCGATACATAGAACGCCGCTCTACGTTCTGCGTCTTTCGACGGTTCCGGCCGCGATTGCGCCTGGAAAGGCCGGTCGCGTGCGGCGAGCGGGGCTGGCACGCCCGCTGCAATTTCGGTCGTCCGAAAGGAGACCGTTCCCAATGTCCAACACATACCGCATGACGAGACTCTCGATGGCCCTGACCTTCGCTGCAGGCCTTGCCGGCTGCAACGATCTGGCGCCGTACCCCACCCAAGGTGGTGCCGATCGCCGCTCAGCCGACGCCACCGTCCGAGGTGCCGCCGCCACCCGGCGCCGACGCCGACTCCCTCTGCCGACCGAGGACCAGCCCAAGCCGCAGCCGATCGCGGCGAAGGAGGCGATGACGACACGACGACGATGACCCGATCGATCAGGCGGAGGCGCTGGCCCGCGCCCGCAAGCTGCTGGCTGCCGGCAACGGCGAGGGGGCGCTTCGGATGGCGAAGGTCGCCGTGCTCCGCACGCCCAAGCGCTCCGGCGCCTGGAACGTGCTCGGCCGGGCGCAGCTGGTGCTCGGCAAACGGAAGGACGCGATCGCGTCCTTCGAAAAGGCGGTCGAGCTCAACCCGGAGAGCTCGTACGCGCGCAACAACCTGGGCCTCGCGCTGCTTTACGAGAAGCGATACGAGGAGGCCGCCGACTCGCTCGAACAGGCGGTCGAGCTCGAGCCCGTCGAGGCGTACATGTGGAACAACCTCGGGATGGCGTACGAGCAGCTCGATCGTCTGGACGACGCCCGCGACGCCTACGACAAGGCGGTGGCCATGGACAGCGATCGCGCCGGCGCCAGCTTGGCCCGCCTCAAGGGCGTGACGTCGGTCATTCGCACGGCGCGCGTGGAGAAGAGCGAGGGCGAGCCAACCACCATCAGGTGAAAAGGAGAGCGATGACAGGGGCTGGACGGCCGGTGCGGCAAGGATCGCGCCGGCCGTCGGGCTTTAGACGCACACGTCGGAGGTGGCGCGGCATCAAAAGGCTCCCGCGATGCCGGTCACCACGGCGCCCGGCGCGGCGCCCAGCACGAACCGAGCGGAGACCCGGGCTTCCCGCGGCGGGGCGCCCGAGCGGCGTCCGATGTAGAAGAGGGTCGCGCCCGTGGCGACCAGCACGGCGCCGCCGATACCCAGGATGGTGGCCAGGTTTCCGCGCGAAACGGCATCCTTGCGGCTCTGGATGCCCATCGGGTCGCAGCCATCCGTGAAGCAATGCGGACTGGCGGCGTCCTTCGCGCTGAGCGCCATCGCCAGCGCATACCCGGCGCTGCCCAGCAGTGCGGCGCCGGCTCCAGCGGCCGCGAGTCCGCCCCAGCGGAGGCGCCTGGCGGTGGACGCCGTCGGTGGGGTCGCGGTGTCGAACGCGGCGACCCTGAGCGGGCTCACCACCACCACCGGCGTGGCCAGGACGGGGACCTCGATGGTTCGTGCGTCGGAGTCCTTCCCGATGACGACCCTGGTGGTGAAGGGGACGCGCCCCAAGGCCGTCGCCCGGACCACATGCTCGCCCCCGTCGACCGGAATGGCGGTCGACCAGGCGGCGCGGCCGATCTCGTGACCGTCGCGTTCAACCACCAGCCCCTCGACCTGCGTGGCCGGCGGGACCACGATGGTGAGGCGCGAGAGACGCGGCTCGAGCGCAATCACGTGGCTCGCCGCTTCGATCTCCCAATCGCGCCGGCCGTCTCGCTTCGCGGCGACCATCGCCTCGTTGAACTCGCTCCAGGCGTGCGCCAGACGGCCTTCTCGCTCGTGACAGAGCGCGAGATTCAAGATCGTCCCGCCGGCGGGAACCAGCCGCTGGCTCTCTTCGAGCTTCAGGCACGCCTCCGGGATGCGCCCCTCCACCATCAGCGCACGCCCCTCCTGAAACAGCACCGTGGCCAGCGCCTTGTCGTCGGCGCTCGTGTCGGCACGAGCCTGTCTGCCGCCGCCCTCGGCCCCGGCGAGGCAGGCGGCGATCGCCAGCAGTCCGACAGTGACGCCGTTCATCTG
Source organism: uncultured Pseudomonadota bacterium (assembly GCA_963737345.1). Classification (GTDB taxonomy): domain Bacteria; phylum Myxococcota_A; class Polyangia; order Fen-1088; family Fen-1088; genus JADGRB01. The sequence goes on from CAVTSM010000012.1 coordinate 376,510, forward strand.
ATCGGTGCCGAAAGCAACGATGGCGCCAACGAGGAGCCGGCGACTTGTCGATGCGGAGGCGGCGCCCTGCGCGATTGTTGCGCAGTTTCCGCGCACGGAACCGCTCGACTTGCGCAGAAAGGAATCAACGCCGGACTAGTACTGGTCGGCATAGGGATCGGGCGCGCTTGGATTCTGCGTCCCTGAAGAACCGGTGGCGCGGGCGGCGGGTGGCGAGCGGGGAGGGCGTGCCCGGGGCCTGGCGGCCGCCGCCGGCGTCCCGACGGCTCTTGTGTCGGCGCCTGGCGCGGCGGGTGGTGGCGGTGACAGCGTCGCCGGATGGGTGGGCGGTGGTCTCGGCGGCTCTGCTGAGGCGACGGCTGGCGCAACCGCGCCGGTTTCGGCGACGCGCCGGTGTTTCGTGAAGATCACGCCCAGCAGCAAAAGGACCGCCAACCCGGCGGTGACCAGGATGCTGGTGGCGATTGTCCGCCGGGCGGGATTGGGCTGCGGTGCTGGCGAGGTCGCGGTGCGCGGCAGCCCCAGCGCCGCTGACAGCGCTTCGATCTGTTCGGATGCCGATGCGAAACGTCCGTTCGGATCGTGGTTGCAGGCCCTCAGGAACCAGGCATCGAACGCGACGCCCAGCCCGGGACGGGGATGGCGGCGGGACGGCGGCTCGAGTGGGGCGTGCAGGAGCTCGGCGAGAATGTTCAGGACACCGCCCCGGTAATAGCTCTCGCCGACGAGCAGTCGATACGCGACCAGCCCCAACGAGAACCGGTCGGCTGCCGGCGTGATTCGACCGTTGGCGGAAGCTTGCTCCGGGGACATGTATTTCGGTGTCCCCAGGATCTCTCCCGAGCCCGTGCCGGCCGCGCCTTCTTCGGTCATCTTGACGATGCCGAAATCCAAAATCTTGACGATGGAAGCGCGGTTCTCGGACTTGGCCAGGAAGAGATTTTCCGGCTTCAGGTCCCGGTGCACGATCCCCAGGCCGTGGGCCTTGTCGAGCGTGCGCGCCACCTGCCGCAACCATTCGATGACCTGCGCCGGCTCGGGAGGCGAGGTCGCCGCCTGTTGCTCGAGATCGGCCCCTTCCAGGAGCTCCATCACCAGGAAGGGCGCGCCCTCCAGCTCGGCGGCGACGTCCGCGTCGGTCACGCGGACCACGTGTTCGCTCTTGATCCGGGCCGGCGCGCGCGCTTCGCGCTTGAACCGTTCGAGCGCTTCCGGCGACGAGCCCAAGCGGGACAAGAGCACCTTCAGCGCCAAGTGCTCGCCGGTCCGGGCGTGCTCGACTTCATAGACCGCGCCCATGCCGCCCTTGGCGATGAGGCGAACCGGAAGGTACCGGGACGCGATGACGGGCGGGAGTTGTGGCGTCGTGGTCATCCGGGCGCGGGGCGCAGAGTAACACCCACAGCCTGCCGTCCGCGGGACCCGCACGAGCGTATTGGGCGCGCGGAGGGTCACGCAGCGTTCCCGCGGCGGCGACGCCTGAGGTCTGCCGGCCGCTCAGGGCATGAACGCGTGCAGGACGGAAATCGACGCCACCCTGCCGGGACCGTGGCAGAGCAGGCACTCCTCCTGCTGTGGCTTGGTGAAGGCGGTGCTCCGGGCCTCGTAGAACGAGCCGCCGTTCGTTTGCATGTGATCGACGGCGGTCGGCGAATCGTGGCAAGACACGCAGGCCGCGACGAAGGGCGACGTGACCAGGGTGGTCGGATCCGCGTTGGTCGTGGCGCCGGTGAGCGCGTTGTAGGTGAACCCCACGCCGTAGCTGGTTGCCTCCGTGACGTAGGGGGCGTGGAGGCTGCCGGTCGAGTAGGTCCCCTGCCCGACGGTGCTGGCGAGCATGTTCCGGTAGGCGTCGGTCGTCCTGCTGGAGCTGAAGTCGTAGGTGCCCGGCAGGTGACACATCTCGCAGTCGTTGAGAACGCCTGGATAGGTCGTCTTCCAGAAGCCCTCGGTGGGCGACTCCTGGTGCCACGTGAAGTTGGTGGTTCGCTTTTTCGCGCCGTGAAGGGCGTGGATGAAGTCCTTCTGGTTGCCCGACCAGCCGGCGCTGGTCTGGGTGGGGCGGTGACACCAGTTGCAGGTCTTGGCATCGTTGCGCTGGCCGGCGTGAAAGTCGGGTCCGACGCCCAGCGAGACGTGGCAGGTGCTGCACTTGCTGTTGTCGACGATCGCGCGGCGAGCCGTGTAGCCGGTGGCGACCGCCGAAACGTCGAGGGGTGGGACGATGAGCCCACCGGCCCCCGCGTAGCCCGGCGTGGTTCCGTCCGACTTCCGGTTCGGCCTGTACGGATAGGCGGCGAGGTCGATCTGCGTGAACGGCTGCGTGTTGTTGTTGAAGTCGAGGTCGGGGTTCGGGGGATTCTGGCGCGACCCCAGCCCGTAGGTGTAGCCGATGCCGCCGGTCAGCATCGTCGCATTGGCCGGAACGATCGCGCAGGTGAGCTGGAGGGTGTAAAAGCCGCTCGCGTCCGGGCCGGTCAGTTTGCCGGCGCCCGTCCGCGTCGTCGTCGAGGCGCCGTTCGAGCACGTCCCGGTGCCGTTCCAGACGTTGCGGATGTAGGCGCTGGCCGAGGCGTTGAAGTCGGCGGGGGCGGCGATTCCATCCTGCGGCACCGCGAACACGAAGTACGCGCTGGGAGAGCCCACGAAGTTCGGGATCAGCTCGGCCGCCCGGGACGGATCGGGAAAGACCACATCCTGGCCGTCGCGCCGGATCTTGAACGAGATCTGCGGCCGCAGGACGTTCGCGGCGGCGGTGTCGGTCCAGGTCGACACGCTGTTCACGACGTATGTGATCAGGCTGGCGCCGGGCGGGACCGCGCCCGCCGCCGCGACGTACGCCGCGTTTGTGTTGCTGTTTCCCGCCGTGCTCGCGTCGGCGTAGATGTTGTGAGCGTCGGGCGCCGAGACGGGGATGTGCCAGGCGGCCGTGTCGCCGCCGGCCCCGCCCGGACGATGGCAGGTGGCGCAGCCGGCGTCGTTCGGCTGCGGGCCAGCCGGGTGCATGATGCGCCCGTTGGCGATCGTCGAATCGAAGCTGACCTTGTCGTGGCAGCCGCCGCAGGCCCGGCTGGACGGCTTGCTCTTCCAGTTGTCGGCCAGCGGCGCCGGCGCGCGGTGGCACTTGACGCAGTTGCGGATGTCCTGCGGGTACGTCGTCTCGTAGGGCTGAGGCAGACCCTGATAGGCGCCGCCCGTCAGGGTCAGTTTGCGCCCCATGTGGATCTTGTGGATGAAGACCGGGAAGTCGAGCACGGCCTCGCGGTTCAACACGCCGGCGGTGTCGGTCCAGGTGCCCCCGGCGGCGACGGCCGGCTCCGCGACCGCATTGCCCGCGCTGTCGAAGCGGCGCTGGTCGTTGTGGCACGCGACGCAGGTCCGGACGTCGTATCGCACGCCGCTGTGGAACTCGCCGGTCCCGAACTCACCCGTGCCGCCCGTGATGGCGCGGAACGAGGTGTGACATTCGAGGCAGGCTTTGCCGTCGATCTTCTCGTTCTGCCCGGTGACGTCGGCCCCCGTGGCGGGGATCAGGTCCTTGACCAGGTTGATCGGCGCGAACGGGTTTTCGGGGCCGTAGAGCAGCACGATCAGCCGGTGCGTCGACGTGGCGTCGTAGGTGGTGCCGGCGGCGGCCGGTCCGCCGTTGATGACGCGGCTGAAGCGGTAGTCGTAGGTGCCGTCACCGTGGTCGGTCAGGTTCGCCGGCGCCGCCGTCTCCGTCGATGCCGAAGTGTGGTCATTTCCGGCCATGTAGCTGACCCAGGTGTCGCTGGCGCTGCCGTTGACGCCGCCGGCGGTACCGGTGATCCCAGGCACCAGCTTCAGCAACGAAAACCGCCAGGTCAGGGCGGCGGCCGAAAGATGCCTGACGCCGTGGCCGTGGCGCTCTGTCACGTTCAGCGAGACGACCGGCCGTCCGTCCGCCGGGAAGGCGACCTTGGTGATGGTGGCGGTGATCTGCGCGGAGGCGATCTCGTCGGGCGTCATCGTCGCGTAGTCGGCGATGGCCGGCTCCACGGTGACGACGCCCGCGTCTCCGCCGCACGCCAGCGTGTAAGTGCCGGCGTCGGCGTTCTTGGTCACCGTGCAGGCGCCGCCGTCGGGGGCACTGGCGCCGTTCATGCCGTTCATGCCGTTGGTTCCGCCCGGAACCTTCACCGACGTTCCATCGCTGCAGGTGATGATGGCGCCGCCGTCGACGGTGGCGACGGTGCAGGACGTGCCGTTCGCTCCAGCCGCTCCCGGCCCGCCGTTGCTGCCGGAACAGGCGGCCATGAACAAGGCGGCCAGCGCCGCACCGGAGCCAAGGGCACGGAATGGCGTGGCGCTGGTCATGACGGTACCTCTTGTGGGTTCGCTTGGTCGTTCTGGAGCTTCATGGGCGTTTGAGCTTGCTGACGTCGCCGCCCAGGTCCTGCGTGCTGTCGTAGAGGAGCTCGGCGGTGTAGTCGAAGTTGTGCGCCCAGGATCCGGGGTCGTTCCGCGAAAGCTGGTAATTGAAGGCGGCCTTGCTGAGCGCAGGCGTCCAGGCCTTGAAGGCGTTGGCGAAAACGGCCTCGCTGGCGCTGCAGGTCCCGTCGCCGTCGGTGTCGCCGAAGAAGCTCGGATAAACCTGCGGCGAGTAGCAGAGCCCGGGCGCCGGCGCCGCGGCCTGCATCGCCGCCAGCGTCGCGGCCGCCAGCCCGGCGATCTCGCCGGCCAGCGACTCGGTGGTTGCGCCGTCGCCGTCGTAATCGAGCGTGTGAATGACACGAATGTTTTGGGCGTTGCCGTTGGCGTCGGCGTGACAGACGCTGCACCGGCCGCTCCAGGCGTCCTCGACGGCGAAGGTGTGGTGGCTTCCGACGGGATCGTGGCAGGACGTGCATTGTGCGCCGCCGACGTGCGACAGCGCGCCGACATAGGTCTTGCCCGGATACTCGTACCCGACGTGGACGTCGGCACCCAGCTTGACCGCTCCCGCCGGCAGGTGATGGACATCTTGCAACGCCGGCTTGCCGCGGGCGATGGCGGCGTCGACGTCCGACTTCGCCGCGCGCCCTTTGTGGCAGCTTTCGCAAAGGTTGTCGTTGCCCGGCCCGTCGACGGTGATGCCGGACGGAAAGGTCACCGACGGCACCGCGAGGATGGCTGTGAAGTCGGTCCCGGGCCTGTCGTGGCAGGTGCCGCACTCGAGACCGTTCGAGGGCTCCGCGACGACCCGCCCGACGCCGTACTGGACGGCGAACCGGAAGCCCTGCTGGCCGCCGTGGCAAGACGAGCAATCGGCCGGCACCGACCCCTGCGCGTCGAAGCGCCGGAAGGTGTCGTCGGCGCCGTTGAAGTGGCCGAGGTCCGTGCGGCTCGCCGCGCTCACGTCGACCTTGGCGACCAGCGCGGCGTCGAGATCGGTGATCGAGTCGGTCATCAGCTCGATGACGTACTTGGCGTTGTGCGCGAAGGCGCCTGGGTCGTTGCTGACGAGCTGGTAATTGTGGGCGGCGCGGACCAGGCGCGCGGTCCAGCTTTTGAAGGCGTTGCTGGCGATCGCCTCGGCCTTCGAGCAAACGCCATCTCCATCCGTGTCGACGAACCAGTACGGGTAGCTGGTTTCCGCGAAGCAGATCCGCGTCTTTTGTTCGGCGCCGTAGGTCATGATGGCCGCGCCCAGCTTCTTGAAAAGCCCGCTGACCTCGTCGGAGATTCCGCCCGAAACGATCCCGTCGCCGTCGTAGTCGATGCCGGTCGACGATTCCATCCGGATCTTTTGCGCGCTCGCGAGGTCCGTCACGCCCGCGTGGCAGGTGGCGCAGCTGAGGTAGTCGACCTGGGTCGAGTGGGGATCGTGGCAGGTCGGGCAGGTGTCCGTGCCGTCGACGTGACGGAACCGGACGTCGTAGCTCCGCCCCGCGTATTCGTATCCGCCGTGCGCCCGTCCGCCGTAGAGCGTGGCGGCGGCGGGCCTGTCGTGCACGTCTGCGGGCGTGAGCGCGGCGCTGACGGTGTCGTCCGTGGCCGGGGCCGCCGCCTTGATCGCGGCGTCGACAGCCGGCCCCGAAGAGCGCCCCTGATGGCAGGTCATGCAGCGCGCCTCGGCGCCGAGGTCGGTGACCGTGACGCCCGAAGGGAACGTCACCTCCGCCAGCTTGGTCGCCGCGTCGTCGTGGCAGGTCCGACAATCGACCACCGGGGCGGTGGCGTCGGCGTGCGGCGACATCGTCCAGGCTTTGTAAAAGGGGAGCTGCCCGGTGTCGGCCTCGACGACGATGGGTGTGCTGGCCGTCGCCTTCGTCTGCCCGCCGGTCACCGTCACGCTGGTCTCGCCGGGGGCGACGCCCGTGACCGCGCCGGTGTCGTCCACCGTCGCGACGGCGGGGTTGGCGCTGGTGAAGCTGTAGCTGGTGTCGGTCCCGTGGCTGGTGGTGGCGGTCAGCATGATCTTCTGACCGACGACGACGGCATGCCGTCCGCCGATGGCGAGCGCCGGCGAGGGAGCGTTCGGGTTGTCGCTCTCGAGTTGTGCGCAGCTCGACGCTGCCGCCAGCCACAAGGCGACGAGGGCGACTGTTCGGCGTGCCGAGGTCATGGTGGCGCTCCTTGCTGGATCCAGGTCAGGATGGTCATGTACTGCGGCGTCTCTGCGGCGTAGATGGTGCCGCCGCCGTGTCCGCTGCCGCTCAGCTTCGCGAGCAGCCGGCTGCTGGCCGGCGCCGCCGTCTGCACGAACTGCAGCACGGCGTCGTAGTCGGTTCCGGCATGGCCGGCGAAGATCAGCGCCGACGACGCAGCCGCGCCACCCGGGACGTGACAATTCACGCACACCGCGAGCAGCGGGTAGATCCCGGCCGCGAACGAGAGCGACGCGCCATCGGGCGGTGCACCCGCGTCCGTGGACGCGCTCGGCTCTGGCCCAGCCCCCCCGCGTGAAAAGTCGGCGCAGGCCGGCACCGACGCGAGGAGCGACAACGGCAAGAGCCAGCCCCAGCCGGACAATCGGAGCTCAGAACTCATAGGTCACGTTGAAGCGCAGGAGGTCATTGCGGACCTCGTTCACCTTCTCGAGGTTGACGAAGTAGAAGATCCCGAACGAGAGGCTCCGGGTGCGCACGACGAGCCCGAAGTTGTGGGTCGACCCGTCGGCGCTGGTGAGGCGCGAGTTGTCGAGAACCAGCGCGCGGCGGTTGTCGAACGTGAAGAGACCCGTGCGGTACTGCAGGAACAGCCAGTCGAACGGGTGGTAGCGCAGCTGCAAATAATCCGCGAAGTCGTAGTAGTCGTGGCCGACGCCGCCCACGCCTCGGCCGCCGCCCGAGACGTCCGCGTGCAGCAGGCCGAAACCCAGGCTGAAGTGGCCAAGCACCGGGATCTGTCGCGGCCGCCAGACGTTGACGTCGATCGCCTGCATGAACAGCCGGCGCCCGAAACCCAGCGGGTTGAAGTAGGCCGAGTACCAGACCGACACGCCCATCCAGGCGGCGCCGATCCGGTTGCCGACCGCCAGCTTGGCCTGGTCGGTGGGCGAAAAGTCGCTCTGCAAGTTGATGGCGGCGTGGGCCTGCGCAAGCGCGTATCCGCGCACGACGAAAAGATCGTCCGTGAGGGCCAGCGGGCCGTGCCAGTAGATGGCGTGCGCGGCGACTCCCTCGATCGACCAGACCGGCGGCAGCACCACCTGATCGAACCCGGCCAGACCACCGTAGCTCTGGTGGAACAAGGGATCGGCACCGAACGGCACCACGATCTTCCCCGCCGCGACGGTCAGCGCCGCCGATCCCGGGCGCCAGGGCAGACGGCAGTGGGCTTCCCAGAACAGCAGCGTGAGCATCTCCAGGCCCAGACCACAGGGGTCGCCGACGTCGCGCGACAGGAACAGGAAGTGGTGATAGCTGCGCAGCGCGGCCACGCTCGACGTGTCGAACGGATTGCCATCGAATTGGCGGCGTTCGTAGTTGAGGTCGAAGCGGCCATTGAGCATGAACCCGAAAGGCAATCCCAGCCCGGTGGGCGGGCTGGCGCGGGATGGGGCAGGGGCGGGCGCGACAGAGGCGCGCGCCGCTGGCCCGGCAGCAACTGAAGACGCGGCGGCCGGCGCGCTCGGCACCAGCGTCACGGCCGGCGGCGGCGACGCCGGCCCCGCGATCCAGGCGACGATGGCCGCCCGGCGGGCGTCGCCGGCCGGCAGCGGCGCCGCGCCGGCGTGCATCTGTCCCGCTGCTTTCGTCAGCAGCGCGCTGGATTCGGGCGCCGCCGGGTCGACCAGCGCGCGGACGGTCTCCTCGTCCTGCGCGACGTCGCCCGACAGTCGAAATCGCGTCATCGCCGCCGGGCCCCCGGCGCGGTGGCACGCGGCGCACGTGCTCATCAGGATCGGATGCACCGCGGTCGCGAACGCCGGCGCGCCGGAGACTGCGGACGCGCTGGCCGGCGGCGCGGCGGGAAGCGGTGTCACCGGCGGCGTCGGCGCGCTTGCCGGCGCCGAGACCGGTCGCGTCTCTGGGCGCTGGTTCGGCGGGTGGGCGTCCGCCTGGCGGTCGTCATGGGCTGCGGCGTCCTTCTCGGCGGCCGCGCGATCCAATCGGGCGCCAGCGCGGATCCAGGACAGCACCCGTTCGTACGGTCCGCTGCCCGGGGGCCAGGGTGCGGCCCCCGCGTGCAGCACCGCGCCCGAACCTTTCTGCAAGAGCTTGCTCGCCTCAGGGGCGCGAACGTCCGCGAGCCGCGCCAGCACGCGGTGGTCCGCTTCCGGATCGCCCGTCAACAGCAGCGGTGTCGCGCCGGCGGCGCCCCCAGCGGTATGGCAGCCCTTGCAGGTCGAGACGAACAGAGGGTGGATCGCCCGCCTGAACGACGGCCGCCGCGGCTGGTCGCGCGCTGCTCTTCTCCGTGGTGGTGGGCTGTCCGGGCGGCTGCGCCTCGACCGGGGCCTCGGCGGGCGGCGCCGCGCGGAGGCGCAGGCGGCTTCTTCTTCAGCCCCAGCGCGTCGAGGATGTCGCCGCGCTTCTTTTCCTGCGGGCTGTCGGCGCGCGCGACCAGGCTGAGTCCAACCGTGGCCAGGACCACGAGAGGTCCCACCCCGCGGCTACTGCGCATCAACGTGGCACCTGGCGCAGGCGGTTCCCGGGATGGCAAAGGCGGCGCGGCCGTCGTGGCACTGGCCGCAGAACTTCCCCTCGCTCATCTCCTGATGCGTGAAGCCGACCAGCGTCTGCTGTGAAAAGATCGACGGGTGGCAGGCGTAGCAGCCGAACGACGCGTGCGAGCGGTGCGAGAAGAGCGCCCGCGGCGGATAAGCGACGGCCGGATTGCGGCGCGGAAGGCGCAACACAGCCGGAAACGACGCGGCGATTGCCGCCGACGAGAGCAGGAACGCGAGGGCGATACCGAGCCGGCCGCGTCGCCCGCGCGCCCTCAAAGCGCGCCCTTGTCGCGCATGTTTCGCCAGACCGCCGACAGGAACAGCACGCCGCCCGCCAGCACCAGCGGCACGCCGATGGCCGCCGACAGCACGAACGTCGCCGGTGTCCAGTGCAGGGCGGCCCCCAGTTGCAACGCCAGGCCCAGGCCGCCGACCATCGCGGCGCGACGAATCTTGCGGACGATGTCGAACCCGCCGGGCGTCATTGCGCCTGCCAGAAGTCCCCGGCGCCCACCTTTGCCAGATCGTGCGCAACGCGGTGGCACGCCAGGCAAGAGGTCGTTCCCGCGTAGAGCGCGCTCAGCACGGGTTTGTGCGCGGGCGCCTCCGCGAACCGCCGCATGTCATCGTGGCAGTGGAGGCAGTTCGAATTGGGGTACGGCTTGTAGAGCTCGATCTTCTTGGGGACGCCGGCGACGTAGTGAGCCCAGACGTGCCGCAGCCCGTTCAGCTTCGCCGTGACGTCGCCGAACAGGGCGTAGTCCTTGTGGCACGAGTAACAGACCGTCTCGCGGTCGACCAGGCGGTTCTGGTAGTGAACAGCCGAGAGCGCTTGCCGGCTGTCTACGAAAAGACTCCTGCCGTACGCCTGCATCTCGTGACACGAAAGGCAAAACGCCGTCGCGCTCGACTGGTGAACGCCGTAGGAGATGTTCCCGGCTGACAACAGGATCGGCAGGGCGACCAACCCGACCAGCAGCACCAGCCGCCCGGTCGTCTGCCTTCCCAGGGAACGTGCGCCTGCGTAAAGGAGAGCCACGATCCCCAGCCCGGCGATGAGCGCGACGATCAGTTGAACGGGCAGCATCGTCGGTTGGGGCGTGCGAAAGGTGAGGTGTCGTTTCGATCGCTGTTGGTGTTCCGATGGGCTGCGACAGCACGACTCGTGCCATCAGCCACAACCCGGCGCCCGCGGCCTCCAACGGATCGACCGGACATCGCCGTGCGCGAAAAAGCTGCGCGGACCGCGCCAGCACCGGCAGCCGTTGCACGACTGACTCGGTCCGCGGGCGTGGTCTCTATCGCGGAGAGCTGGCGGGCCAGAGCGCCGTCGCCGGCGTGAGGATCTCGCAGCCTTGGCGCGTCACGAGGAGGGTGTGCTCGAACTGAGCGGACAGCGAGCCGTCGGCGGTGACGATCGTCCAGCCGTCGTCGAGCTGCCGCACGTCGGGGCCGCCGAGGTTGATCATCGGCTCGATGGTGATGGCCATGCCCTCGCGCAGGCGCAGGCCCAACCCGCGTGGCCCCACGTGGAGGATCGTGGGCGGCATGTGCATGCGGCGGCCGATTCCGTGGCCCCCAAAATCGCGCACCACGCTGCAGCCCTCGCGGGCCGCCAGCTCTTCGATGGCGGCGCCGATGTCACCCAGGCGAGCGCCGTCCCGAACCTCCGCAATCCCCGCGTCTCGGCAGCGGCGCGCGGTCTCGACGACGTGTTTCGCCGCTGGACTCGGCTCGCCCACGAAAAACGTGGCCGACGTGTCGCCGTGGAACCCGCCCAGCTCGGTCGTGACGTCCACATTGATGATGTCGCCTGGCGCGAGGCGCTCGCGTGGATTCGGGATTCCGTGGCACACGACCGCGTTGCGGCTGGTGCACACGGCCGCCGGGAACCCGTGGAACCCCAGCTGGCTGGGCCGTCCGCCAATCCGAGCCGTGTCAGCGCGCACCCAGGCGTCGATATCGGCCGTCGATATCCCTGGTGCGAGGCGCGACCCGATGGTGGCCAGGGTGGCAGCGGCGGCTTGCCCGGCCCGACGCATCGCCGCAACTTCGCCAGCCCCCAGGATCTCGATCGCCATTGCACGAATCTGCAGGCGCGTGTCTGGCCGCATCCAATACCTTTTTGATCTGGCCGGCCCCGGAACCGGAGCTTCGTATGCTAACCTTGCGGGCCGTGAGCCTCTCGCAGCTCGAGTATTTCGTGGCCGTCGCGGAGGAGGGAAACGTGGGCCGGGCCGCCGCTCGGTTGCACGTTTCGCAGCCGCCGCTCAGTCGCCAAATGCGGTCGCTCGAGGACGAGCTCGGGGTGAAGCTGTTCGAGCGAACCTCGCGCGGGGTACGCCTTCTCCCCCCGGGCGCCACGTTGCTTCCGCGCGTCCGTGCCATTCTGGCCGACATCGCAGAAGCGGCACGCGCGGCCCATCGAGCCGGCTCCGAGCCATCAGGTCCGCCGCCGGCGCCGCCAGCCTTCGAGTCCTGACACGCCGCGGCGGGACGCCCGAAGCGGCGTTCGAGGAGCGCTCGCCGCGCATTGACCACTTACCAACACCAAAAACGACACCGGAACCCCTTTACCCTTTGTTAGCCCCTCTGCCGCCCGCCCGTTACAGGCGATTTCCTCACATTGCAGTACACCGCCCCTTTTCGCCGTGACCCGTTTTTTGAGTTCCGCGCGTCTTCTCTCTTCATAAAGTTGTCGCCGACCATGGACAGTACCCAGAATGAGGTGCCGCATGCCCAGAGCTGAGGGAAAAAGGTGCGCCAGCCCCGCGCGCCGCCCGGAAGGTCCGGATCCCATCCGCAGATCGGCCGGAGTGACCGCGGGCTGGTTCGGCGCAACTCTCTGCGGGCTTTTGGCCGCCGTCCTGGGGCCCGCCTGCACGGGCCAGATCGCGCAACCGCACCAGGGCCAGAGCACCACGGGCTCGGGCGGAAGCGGGGCTCCGGTCCAGCCCGGTCAGGGCGGCTCGACCATGGGAGGCCCGGGATCCGGCAACAGCACCGGCACCGGCGGAACCGAGGTGATTGCTTGCACGGGGATCGCGCCCGGCCGAGCGCCCGTCCGACGCCTCACCACCTACGAGTACAGCAACACGATCCGCGACCTGCTGGGAGACATGACCAGTCCCGGCAACGCCCTGCCGCCCCAGGTGGACAGCGGCCAGAGCTTGTTCGGCAACGACGCCGACGACCAGTCGCCCTCTTCTTACCTGATCGAAAAGTACCAGTCCGTCGCAGAATCGATCGCCACACGGGCGACCGCCGATGCGACCGCCATGGGCAAGTTGGACGCTTGCGCCATGAACGCCACGGCTGCCAACCAGGAATCCTGTGCACGCGCCATCGCGACGTCGCTCGCCCCGCGCGCGTACCGCCGGGCGGTCACCTCCAGCGACATCGACGAGCTGGTGACCCTCTACAAGGGCGTGCGCGCGCTGTCGCCAACCCTCACGTTCAACTCGGGCGTGGCGGCCATGATCGAGGCGCTGCTGCAGGCGCCGGAGTTCCTGTACCGCGTGGAACTCGGAACGCCCGTCGCCGGAAACAGCAGCGTCAAGCGGGTGGCCGGACGCGAGATGGCGACGCGCCTGTCGTACCTGTTCTGGCAGACCATGCCCGACGCGACCCTTTTCCAGGCGGCCGACGCGGGCATGCTGGACACCAAAGAAGGTGTGGCCGCCCAGGCCAAGAAGATGGTCGACGACACGCGCACCCGGGATATGGTGGCCTTCTTCTTCGACAACCTGCTGCCCCTCCCGGATCTCGTCCGGCCTCACGCGGAGTACGACCCTGTTTCCGAACTGGTCGTCCAGCATCGGCGTGGCGATGCGGGCGGAGGTTCAGCGCGTCCTTCAGTACGAGATCTTCGAGAACACGGCGCAGTCGGCGCCGCCCTACATGCCGGGCAGCTGGCCGGCCATCCTGACGGCACCGTACACCTTCGTGAACAAGTCGCTGTTCAACTACTACGGCGCATCTTCGTTTGCGCCGGGAACGCACGGTCACTGGCACGGATCTCACGAAGGTGACCCTCAACCCCGATCAGCGAGTTGGTCTGCTGACGCTGGGCGGGATCATGGCTGGCCTCACCACCACCGACCTCACCAACCCGGTGTTGCGCGGCAGCTTCGTCATCAACAAGCTGATGTGCAAAAACCTGTCGGTCCCGGCAGGACTGAACCCGGTCGCGCCGGAACCGTACAGCGCCAAGACCGCCCGCGAGCGGTACGGCCTGCACTCGGCCAAAGCCGAGTGCGCGGTGTGCCACAAGATGATCGACCCGCTGGGCCTGCCGTTCGAGAACTATGACGCCGTCGGTGCTCTACCGCAGCGCGGAGCACTGGGTCGACCCCATGACGCAGATCGCCTTACGACACGACGATCGACGCGCACGGCGCCGTCCCGGGCGTGGACGGCATCGGCCACCAACGGCGTCGGGTTGGTGAAGTTGCTCGCCAACTCGCCGGACGTGGAATCCTGCTTCGCATCGCACTGGATGCGGTTCGCGTACGGCCGCTCGCTTCAGTCGGGCGACGCCTGCAACCAGCAGTCAGTGAACACGGCGTTCGCCGGTGGGGCTTACAACATCAAGCAGCTCCTGCTGGCGGTCACCCAGAGCGACGGCTTCCTCTACCGCCCGGCTCAATAGGAGACTTCGTATGACGCGTTTCAAGCTCGATCGTCGAACGGTCATCAAGGGCGCCGGCACCATCGCCATCGCATTGCCCTGGCTCGAGATCATGGGTCGCGGGTCCAAGGCGCGCGCGCAGACGGCGTCCGTGCCGCTGAAGCGGTTCATGACGGTGTATCAGCCAGGCGGCGCGGTTCGCCATGATTTGACGAACACGCCGGGCAGCGACAAGTACACGCCGACCGGCACCGAAACCGCGTTCACGCTGTCTCCGGTTCTGGCGCCGCTGGCGGATATGCAAAAGCGTCTGCTCGTCGTCGACGGAACGAACCTGACCTGCGGCGACCAGTCCAAGTACGGGGTCGAGCAGCACCAGGGTGGCGAGGTCGGCTGGCTGACCGGCGCCATCCAGCAGGGGGCGGGCAACTACATCGCCAAGAACTCGCCGTCAATCGATCAGGTTCTGGCCGACCGCCTGTCGACCGGAAAGCCCTACGGCAGCCTGCAGCTCGCCGTGCGGTGGGCGACCGGGAAGTCAAACGGCAAGCTCTCGCCCATCAACGCGATGAATTTTTCGAACACCGGTCCGATGCCGCCTCGCCTGGATCCGCAGGACATCTTCAACGACGCTGTTCGGCGGCGCTCGAGCGGAACCGGGGCGGGTGGATCTCTGGAGGAGCCGACCCGGGTCGATCGTCGCCGCCAACCGCCGCAAGTCGATCCTGGACTTCGTCGACAAGAAGTACACGGCGCTGGAAGCAAAGCTGGGCGCGGACGATCGGGTGCGGCTCGAGCAGCACCTCACCCAGATTCGCAGCCTCGAGCAGCGCATGATGGCCGTCTCCACGCCACCCACCTCGGGGATGACGGGATGCAAGACGCCCATCAAGGTCGACACGACCGGATACAGCCCCACCAGCGGCCTCAATTCAGCGCATGACGGCAGCATCAAGGACATCGCGACCGACTCGAAGATTCCCGCGGTCGGTCAGTTCATGATGGACATGATGACGATGGCGCTGGCGTGCGAGCGGACGAACGTCGTCTCGTTGCAATGGAGCGACAGCGAAGCCAAGCACACGTTCCCCTGGCTGAACCTGTCGGAGCACCACCACTTCTACCAGCACGACGGCGGTTTCAAGCCCGACCGAGTGCACGCAGATCGACATCTGGTACTCGCAGATGCACGCTTACCTGCTGAAGGCGATGCAGGCGGTGGACATGGGCGGGCACTCGCTGCTCGACGAAACCGTGGTCTTCTTCGGAACGGAAATCGCCTTCCCGCCAACGCACGACAAGATCAACATGCCGTTCATCCTGGCTGGCGGCGACGGAAAGACGTTGAGGACCGGGCGGTGGATCAAGTGCGGCGGCGTGCCGCACAATCGGCTGCTCACGTCGATCCTGAACCTGTTCGGCGACACGCGGACGACGTTCGGCGACTCGCGGGTCGAGTCGATGCCGCTGCCCAGCGGCAGCTCTGACCTGAGTCGGCGGGCGCGCCGACTCCGTTCGGCGAGCGCCTGTGCGTCGCCGCCCCCGGTCTAGTTAATGATGAGGCGCTTACAGCCGGACGGGCAGGGCTTGCCGATGTTGACGCCGTCGTCGCAGTCCTCGTGGTCCGGCTGAACGATGCCGTCTCCGCAATATTCGCCGAGCTTGCAGTCGGCGCCGCAGGCACCGTAGCCGCCCGGGTTCTTTCCGTCGTCGCACTCTTCCCCGATGCCCAGGATGCCGTCGCCGCAGATCGGCTTGCAATCGCTGGGCGAAGCGTTGAATCCGCTCAGCGTCAGCCGGTAGGACGATCCCGTCGTTTTTCGCTCGGCCTGGAAGACGACCACTTCGTACACCTGACCATCGGCCAATCCGAACTTGGCTGGCATGCCGGCGCCGAACGTCACAGCGCCTGGGGCCGGCGTGTGGATGCCCCCCAGGTCGACCGCCAGCTTGCGATTGATGAACACCCACACGTCGTCATCGCCGGTGAACTCGAGGGTGTAGGTCTTCGTCGCGTCGTACTGGAACCAATAGCGGACCTCGCTCGTGAAGCTGAAGTTGTGCTTTGGCGTCCCCGGCTCGGGAGAGTCGTTTCCGTAGGCCCCGCCGATCGTCGCCGAAACGCGCTCGGACGCCGGCGTGAAGGTGTCGCCGTCGACGGGGAAGAACAGCGGCGTGCCGTCGAGGAGGCCGGTCTGGAAGGTGCCCTGGTAGCTGCCGCCGCTGACCGTGCAGGCGGTTCTCGTGTACCCCGGCATGCCGGCGTACTTGTCGCAGTCCGCTGGCCCGAAACGGGAGGTGCAGGGAATGGCCAGGCCCGTGACGGGATCCATCTGTTCCTGGCCGACGTTTCCGCAGTAGTACGCCGTGATCGTCAGCGGCCACTGCTCCCCGTTGGCGCCGTACCGGTTCACGTACGCGCCTTTGCCGTTGTTCCACAAGGTCAGCTTGCCGGACGTCGAGTGGTTGACGTTGGGCGTGTCGCGATACCACTCCGCAAACGTGGCGGCGGTGATGGTGTAGCCCGTTATTGCGAGTCCGGTGTAGACCGGTTTCCCCTCTGCATCCAGGTCTGGCTTGACCAGGCCGGTGAGCGCCGTCTTCAATCCGGTTGCCCCGGGGGGCTCGAACTCCATTGGGTTCTTGGCACGAAAATCACGAAAAATGGCCGGAACCAACAACTTGTCGCCCAGCGGCGGCTGTTTGCACATGTAGCCAGGTTCGATCTTGCAGTTGGCGGAGCAGCCGTCGCCGTCGACGTTGTTGCCGTCGTCGCAATCCTCGTGCACGACGATCCCGTCACCGCACTTGGACGTGCAGGCGCCGGTGGCACAGCCCGGTTCGTTCTGGCAGTCGGCCGAGCAGCCGTCGAAGGGCAGGGGGTTGCCGTCGTCGCAGCTCTCCGCTCCTTCGACCTTGTTGTCACCGCACATGGTGTGGGCGCACTGGCTCGGGCTGCCGCTGCACTTGGACCCGAGCTCGACCTTGCAGCTGGCCGAGCAGCCATCGCCCGCCTTGGTGTTGCCGTCGTCGCAGAGCTCGGGGGGGACGACCACCCCGTCGCCGCAGCGCGCGATGCGGTGGCAGGGCGCGCCCACCGGCGTGCACGAATAGCCGGAGTCGACGCTGTGACAATCCGCGGCGCAGCCGTCGCCACCGGCGGCGTTCCCGTCGTCGCAGGCCTCGTCGGTGCCGCGAACGCCGTCGCCACACACGGAATGCGGACCAGTGGGGCCGCCGTCATCACCGGGCGCTGGGCCGGGCAGCCCTCCCGTGCCCTGAATCGCGCCGGAACCGCCCGACCCGGCGCCGGCGCTGGCTGCACCTGTGCCCCCGGCGCCGGTGCTCGCGCCGGGCTTGATGCCCGCGCAAGCGAACAAAGACGTGCAGGTCACCGCGACGCAAACACGCAACCACAGCGTCGATGGCATGGGGAGCTCCCGGTCGTAAAGAGGGGGGGGAACCTTGAAGCCAACCACTGGAATCGACTGGCGTCAATGGGGACCTGCGCACCGAGCTCGCGCGCACCGAAAGCTGGCGGGAGCTGGTAAAAGACCTGGATGAGCGCCGAGACGTACGAACCTCCGGTCGTACACGCGGGCAGGCTGCGCCGGTCGGTTGGCTTTTACGGGCTGATGATGGTGTCCCTGGGATCGATCATCGGCTCGGGTTGGCTGTTGGGCGCTCTCAATGCAGCTGAGCGCGCCGGCCCGGCGTCGGTCCTGTCGTGGATCTTGGCGGCGGCGCTGCTCTCGCTGCTGGCCCTGGTCTACGCCGAGCTCGGCGCGACGTATCCGGTGGCCGGCGGAGGCGCGAGGTTTCCGCATTACTCGCATGGCCCGATCGCCGGCTTCGTCGCTGGATGGGCGTCGTGGCTGCAGGCGGTGTTCATCGCGCCCTTGGAGGTGCTGGCGGCGATCACCTACGTCAACAGCGTCGGCTGGGTCAATCAGCACTTCAACATGATCAACAAGGTCGGTGAAAGCGCCGGCCTGCTGAATGGCACCGGGCTCCTGGTCGCGCTGGGTCTGATGGTGGTTTTCACCGCCATGAATCTGGCGGGTGCCAAGTTCGTTTCGGACAGCAATGTCATCGTGGTCATCTGGAAGACGGCCGTCCCGGCGCTGGCGGTCGGCGTCGTGGCCTCGCTGCAGTTCGAATCGTCGAACTTCCATGCCGGGGGCGGATTCATGCCGTTCGGATTCCATGGCGTCTTTGCCGCGCTGACCGGGGGAGTCGTCTTCGGGTTGCAAGGATTCGAGCAGGCGGTTCACCTGGCCGGCGAGGCGCGCGACCCCAAACGCGACATCTCTCGCGCGATTTTCGCGGCCATGGCCGTCGGCGCAGTGCTCTACGCCTTGCTGCAAATCGTGATGATTGGCGGCCTCAAGCCCGCGCACATCGTCAACGGGTGGTCGATGCCGCTCGGCACGGACCCGTCTCATTACGGCGTCTGGTACACGCTCGCGCTCGCGTTGGGCGCGGGATGGCTCGCCAAGTTGCTGCTCCTCGACGCCGTCATTTCACCGGCCGCAACGGGCGTCGTGTACATGGCGACAAGCGCTCGGCTCTCGTACGCGCTCGGCGAGACCCCCGAGATGCCGGCCGCGCTGGCCACGACCAGGAAGAGTGTGCCGGTCGTCTCCATCGTCACGGCAGCCGTGGTTGGCTGTGCCGCGCTGGGACCGTTCAAGAGCTGGAACACCCTCGTCAGCGTGGTGACCGCCGCGACGGCCATCATGTACTCCTTCGCGCCCGTGGCGCTGGCGGCGCTGCACAAGATGGGGGGTGACCGGCCGGCGACCTATCGGGTGCCGGTGCCGAAGCTGACGCTGCCGGCGGCCTTCTGCTCAGCCAACCTGATCATGTACTGGGGTGGTTTCGAAACCAACTGGAAGCTGGCCGTCGCCATGCTGGCCGGCCTCGTGCTGTTCGCGATCGGTGCCTGGCGCGGGCGCACCGGCGCCCTGCGCACGCTTGGCAACGCCGCATGGGTCTGGCCATGGCTGGCCGGCCACGTGCTGATCGGGTGGCTCGGCCGTTATGGCGGCGGCCGCAACATCCTGCCAAACTGGATCGACATCGGCGTGGTGATCCTGTTTGCGCTGGCCATCTTCCGTTGGGCCGTCGCGCTGAGGGTGAGCAAAGAGGCCGCCGCGCTGGAAGTGGCGAAGGACGCCAAGCAGATCGACTACCAAGCCAGCTGAGGGGCCGGGATGTCGAAACGCCAGGCAGCGGTCTGTTCGATTCTGCTCGTCGTGGCCGGCTGCAGCTCGCGGGACGGAGCGGCCGGCGCCAGCGGAACTGGCGGCTCGTCTGGCGGACGGGGCGGGGATGTTGGTGCGGATGGCGGCGGCTGCGCGAATGTCGCCACCAACACCTGCGGCACGGGACTGAACTGCGAACGCCGCGGCGGCGGCGATTGCGTCGATCCCAATTGGGCCGACTGGCGCATGCCCAATCTGCAGGTTGATGTGGCGGACGGCGCGCCCAATCTCGAGAGTCGCGTCGACAACGGCGACGGCACGGTCACCGACCTGGTCACCGGCCTGATGTGGCAGCAGGGTGTCACGTCGAACGCCCACGCATGGTCGGACGCCGAGGCGTTCTGTTCCGCGCTGGTGCTGGCGGGCCACACGGATTGGCGGCTCCCTTCGGCCATCGAGCTGGTGTCGATCGTCGACTACGGCCAGTCGAGCGCCAGCATCAACGGGACCTTCTTCCCCGATACGGCCGCTTCGCCGTTCTGGTCTTCCTCGTTTGGCCCGACCTACGCGTGGAAGGTCGACTTCGCGGACGGCGGTACGTCCACCGACGACGTGACCAGGACGTATAGCGTCCGGTGCGTGCGATGGGCGCCATCCGCTGATGCGAGCGCCCCAGCAGCGAGATTGACGGCCGCCGGCGGGACCGTGACCGACAACCAGACGGGACTCATCTGGCAGCAGGCGACCACCCAGACCATGTATTCTTGGGCGGACGCCAAGAGCTACTGTGCCAGCGGCGGTCCCGACTTGCCGGGCCTGGGGTGGCGGCTGCCGACCATCCGAGAGCTTCAGACGCTCGTCGATCCGGCGCGAGTGGCTGACCCTCGGACCGACCTGACCGCCTTTCCGAGCGCCCCGTCAGCCGCGTTCTGGTCTTCCTCTGCCGTGGCCGGATCTCCGTCTGCGGCGTGGCTGGTGAACTTCTACGACGGCTTCGCGAGCAAGTACGACAAGACCACCATGGTCGACGTTCGCTGCGTGCGCTGAGCTCCCCACCAACGACTGACGCAGCCGGGCGCTGACAATCGCGGGCCCGGAAGTGCAGAAAATGCGTTTAGCGAATTGCGCGGAAGCGGTTTTTGCAGGCGAGAATAAGGGGTAGGCTATCAATCGGTGGCTCCATCGATGGCCGAAGGAGGCTACGCCGCTGGTGACATCCTCGCGGAGACGGTCGATTTCAAGCTGATCCGCGCCTGTCGGCGGGACGATGGCGCTCCGGTCTTGCTGAAGATCGTGCGCGCCAACCCATCGTCGACCAGCGCGGAAATTGCACGTTTCAAGCATCATTACGAGCAGCTCGCAAAGCTCGCGTCGCCCTACCTCATCGCCGTGCGTGGCGTCGAGGCGCTCGCGACCAGCTTGTGCGTCGTTCTGGAGGATGCGCCCGGGTTCAGCGTGGCGCGGGTCCTCGCCTCGCGCCAGTCACGCAAGCTCGACATCGGTGAGGCGCTCGATGTGGCGGCCGGCGTCGCGCAAGGGTTGTCCGTCATGCACGCGGCTGGTCTCGTTCATCGGGATGTGCGGCCGCACAATCTGCTCATCGGTGCGCACGGCGATTTGAAGATCGTGGGGTTTGGCGCGGACGCCGAGATGACCCGCGCGCACGAGCGGCTCTACGCGCCCGAGGTGATCGCCGACGTCTTGCCCTACGTTTCGCCGGAGCAAACGGGGCGCATGAACCGCAGCGTCGACTACCGGGCGGACCTCTATTCGCTCGGGGTGATCCTTTACGAGACGCTCACCGGACGGCGGCCGTTCGAGGCCTCGGACCCCATGGAGCTCATTCACGCGCATCTGGCCGTCGCGCCAGTGCCGCCGCGCGGGATCGACCCGGCGATCCCTGAGGCGGTGTCGGGCATCGTGCTCAAGCTGCTGGCCAAAAACGCGGAGGACCGTTACCAGAGTGCCGAGGGCCTCCTCGCCGACGTCGACCGCTGCCGGGAGGCCCGCCGGTCCGGGCGGACCATCGAGCCTTTCGTTCCGGGACAGAACGATCGCCGCGATCTGTTCCGGCTGGACCAGAAGCTCTACGGCCGCGAGCGAGACATCGAAGCGCTGACCGGCGCATTCGAGCAGGCGCTCGCGGGTCATCGCGAGACGGTGCTGGTGTCTGGTTATTCGGGCATCGGCAAGTCGTCCCTGGTGCACGAGATCCTGCGGCCGCTGGCGCGGCAGAAGGGCTATTTCACCAGCGGCAAGTACGACCAGTACAACCGCGACACGCCCTACAGCGCCGTGATCCAGGCCTTTGAAGGGCTGGTGCGGCAGATCCTCACCGAGAGCGAGGCGCGCATCCAGGGCTGGCGGAGCGCGATCCTGGAGGCGCTGGGGCCGAACGCGCAGGTCGTTTGCGACGTCATCCCGTCGCTCTGCCATGTGATCGGCAGGCAGCCCCCCGTCCCGGCTCTGGGCCCGGTCGAGGCGCAGAATCGCCTGAGCCGGTGCTTCTTGCTGTTCGTCTCGGTGTTCGCGCGCGACGCGCACCCCCTGGTCCTGTTTCTCGACGATCTGCAGTGGAGCGACCCCGCCAGCCTGGGGCTGCTGCGCGACCTCATTGCCACCGACTCGCTCGAGGCGCTGTTCTTCTGCGGCGCCTACCGCGACAACGAGGTGCCGCCGGGACACCCGTTCATTCGCGCCATCGACGAGCTCAAGCAGGCCGGGCTGGTCGTGCGGGACATCGTCCTTGGGCCGCTGGCGCGGCCGCACCTGTTGCAGATGCTCGCTGACAGCCTCGGCCGCGAAGACTGCGGCGCCCTCGTCGATGCCGTGCAGAAGAAGACCGCCGGCAACCCTTTCTTCGTCAAAGAGTTCGTCCGGTCCCTGCACCATGACGGCGCGCTGACGTTTGCTGCAGGGGCAGGGTGGCGGTGGGATCTGGCGAGGATCGAAGCGCTCGCGTACACGGACAACGTGGTCGACCTCATGGTGCGCACCATCGCGCGCCTGCCGCCCGAGGCGGTGGAGGTGCTCAAGCTCGGCGCGGCGATCGGCAGCCGGTTCGAACTCGACGTGCTCGCCACGGTCGGCGAATGTTCGGTCGAAGAGGCGTACGACCGCCTCGATCCGGCCGTCGCCGACGGGCTGGTGATCGCCGGGCGCGGGGGCTACCGGTTCGCCCACGACAAGGTTCAAGAGGGCGCCTACGCCATGATCGCGGCCGCGGATCGCCCGGCGTTCCACCTCCGCATTGGCCGGCTGCTCGCGGGCAAGCTGGACTTGTCAGAGAGCCAGAACCTCTTCGAGGTGGTCGGCCATTTGGAGAGCGCGGGTGACCTGGTGGCGGATCCCGCCGAGCGCCTGCGCCTGGCGCAGATGAGCTTGGAGGCTGCCCGCCGCGCCGAGGATTCGTCCGCCTTCAGCGGCGCATTGCGCTACCTGAAGCTTGGCCTGCTGTGCCTTCCGCCGGACGCGTGGACCTCGCAGTACCCGCTCCGCCTGCAGTACGCGATGAAGACCAGCCTCATGCTCTCCCTCTCGGGCCAACACGACGAGGCCCTGGCGATCTTGTCCGAGAGCCTGGAGCACACGGCGAGCCGTCTCGATCGGACCGAGGTGCTGCGGCTCAAGATGAACGTGCAGGTGCTCAAGAACGATCAAGGCGCCGCGCTGGCAGAGGGATTGGCGGCGCTCCGCCCGTTCGGGATCGACCTGCCCCTTGTTCCCGACCAGGCCATGGTCGACGCTCAGATCCGGACCACGCTGGACCTGTTCCGGGAAAGGACCCTCGAGGCGCTGCCGGACCTGCCGCCGCTCGTGGACCCGGAGGTCCGCGCGATGCAGGACGTGCTCGAGGAGCTGTTCTCTCCCTGCTGGTTCTTGAGCCCCAACAACATCACCATCACGGTCGCGAAGCTCCTCGAAAACACGTTGCACCACGGCCTGTCGCCGCACGCAATCTACGGCTGCATCAACCTGGGGGCCTTCCTTTGCGGCCGGGGCGACATCGAGCTCGGCTACCGATTCGGCCGCGCGGCGGTCGAGCTTTCGCAGCGCTACCCGGACAAGAAGTCGGAGGCGATGCTCCGGAATCTGTGGGGCGCCAACGTGCAACCCTGGAAAGAGGGTTACCTGAGCTGCCGGCCCTCGCTGCTCGCCGGGATGGACGTCGGGATCGAGACCGGCCAGTACGTCTGGGCCTTCTACAACACGGTCGACCTCATCACGAACAGCCTGGTGCGCGGTCTCCCGCTCTCCGAGCTGGTCGGGGAGGCGGCGAGTTATCAGCGGATCTGCAAGCTCGACGCGAGCAACGTCATTAGCTGGGTCGTCGGCACGGTCGCACAGCTCGCGCACCAGCTCTCGGTCGAGACCGCGGAGCCCGCCAAGCTGAAGGGGGCGTGGGCCGACATCGACGCGGTGATCGACGAGGGCCACCGGACGGGCAATCAGATGTCGGTCTACTACGCGCACTTCTACGTGGTGACCCTCTGCGTGTTTCAGGGTGAGTTCGAGGAACCGGCGCGCATCGCCCTGTCGCAGGACCTCGAGATCCCGAACATCGCGGCCTGGTTCGTCGGCCCAGTGTTTCATTTTTACGCCGGTATCGCGCTCACACAGGCGGTCTTGCCGGAGCAGAGGGCGCGCTGTCTTGCCCGCGCGCAGACGTTTGCTGAAAAGCTCTCGCGTTGGGCGGAGCTCTGCCCGGAGAACCTGGCGCACCGCAGCGCCCTGCTCGACGCCGAGCTCGCGCGCATCCGCGGCGACGCGCACGCCGCCTGGGAACGCTACGAAGAGGCGATCTCGCTCGCGCAACGCGGCGGCTATCTGCAGGACGAGGCGCTCGCCAACGAGCTCGCGGGCCTGTTCTTCCATGCGCGCGGCAAAGCCACCATCGCCCGGGCTTACTTGACCGAGGCGCACAGGGCCTACGGCCGATGGGGCGCGACCCAAGCGATGCGGCGTCTCGAACGGGCTCACCCGGACCTTTTCGCCGGCGAGCCCCTGCCACCAGCAAAGGGCTCGGGCGAAACCGCGCTCGACCTCGGCTCGGTGCTGAAGGCCTATCAGGCGATGTCGGGCGAGATCGTCCTCGGCCGCCTGCTCGACGCACTCATGCGGATCCTGGTCGAGAACGCCGGCGCGCGTCGCGGCGTCCTCCTGCTCCTGCGAGAGGGGCGGTTGGTCGTCGAGGCCGAGCACCGCGTCGGTGACGCGGCCGTCCACATGCTCGGCGCCGCGCCCCTCGAAAGCCGCCCTGACCTGCCCGGCAACGTCATCCGATACGTGGCGCGAACGCGCGAAACCGTCCTGCTCGATGATCGGACGAGCGACAGCCATTTGCGGGGCGACAGCCACGCCGAGGGACGCGTCCCGTTCAGCGGGGATCCCGGCTTCGCAGGCACGGCCCCGTTCTCCTCGCTCGCGGCGCCCATCGGCTACAAGGGCCGCCTGACTGGCGTCGTCTATCTGGACAATGACCTGACCCGCTTCGCCTTCAGCGCCGATCGCATGGAGCTGATTGGCCTGCTCTCTACCCAGGCGGCCATCTCAATCGAGAACGCGCGCCTCTACGACGATCTCACGCGAGAGAACGCGGAACGACAGCGCGCGGAGACGTCACTGCGAGACAGTCAAGCCTTCCTGCAAGCCATCGTGGACAACTCGAATGCCTTGATCTACGCGAAGGATCCCGAGGGGCGCTTCATGCTGGTCAACCGCCGCTTCGAGGAGCTCACCCGTATGAGCCGGCAAGAGCTCATCGGAAAGACCGATCACGATGTCTTCCCGCGTGAGCAGGCCGACGCCTACCGCGCCGTGGACCTCCGCATGTTGAACGAGGGAAGCCCGGTGGAGGCGGAGGAGTATGCGGCGCTCGAGGACGGAATGCACACGTATGTATCGCTGAAAGCGCCGCTGCGCGATCCGAGCGGGAAACCCTACGCCCTGTGCGGTATCTCGACGGATATCACCGCGCGCAAGCGCGCCGAGGAGGCCCTGCGAAAGATCGAAGAGCAGCTCCGCCAGGCGCAGAAGATGGAGGCGATCGGCAATCTCGCCGGCGGCGTGGCCCACGATTTCAACAACCTTCTGACGGTCATCGTCGGCTACAGCACCATGCTTGCCGAGGAGACGGATGCCAGCGATCCACGGCGGGCTCGCCTGGATGCGATCGAGGACGCGGGGCAGCGCGCGGCCGTCCTGACCCGGCAGCTCCTGGCGTTTGGTCGCAAGCAGATCCTCGAGCCCAAGATGGTCGACCTGCACGAAAGTGTCACCAAGGCCGAGCGCCTGCTCCGTCGCCTGATCGGAGAAGACATCGAGCTCACCGTGCAGGCGACCGGCCCGCTCGACCCGGTGTTCGTCGATCCAGGCCAGGTCGACCAGATCGTCATGAATCTGGCCGTAAACTCGCGCGACGCCATGCCGGGCGGCGGCAGGTTGAGGATCGTAACTGCCAACGTCATGCTCGACGAGAGCGAGGCAGCCGAGCACGTCGGGGTCGTGCCTGGCCCTCATGTGATGCTCGCCGTGAGCGATGACGGGCAAGGTATGGACGCAGCGACGCGGGCTCGTATGTTCGAGCCGTTCTTCACGACCAAAGAGCCGGGCAAGGGTACCGGCCTTGGTCTTGCGACCGTATTCGGCATCGTCCAGCAAAGTGGCGGAGCGATCTCCGTGGCCAGCGAGCCAGGCAAGGGGACGACATTCAAAATCTA
This sequence comes from uncultured Pseudomonadota bacterium, assembly GCA_963737345.1. Lineage (GTDB taxonomy): Bacteria > Myxococcota_A > Polyangia > Fen-1088 > Fen-1088 > JADGRB01. Next base: position 402,184 of record CAVTSM010000012.1, read on the forward strand.
CTTTCCGCGTGCTCGTCAGCTCGCGACGAGCGCGGCCGAGCCTGCGCGCTCTGATGATGCGCATCACCTTGCCGGGAACGAGACGATCTTGCTCGTGGAAGATGACGCGCGGGTGCGTTTTGTGGCGCGAGCGATCCTTGATCGCGCCGGCTATCTCGTTCTAGAAGCCGAGACGGGCAGCGAGGCCTTGACGGTCGCTGAACGACACCCAGCCGCGATTCACCTTCTCCTCACTGACGTCGTGATGCCGAGTATGAACGGACGTGAGCTGGCAGACCGGCTTCGCGTGAAGCGCCCCTCGACCAAGGTGCTGTTCATGTCTGGCTACGCCGATCCGTCCATCCTTCACCGCGGTGTGTTGGACGCGGGCGTTGCGTTTCTGCAGAAGCCCCTCAGCCCCGACCACTTGCTCCGCCGTGTTCGCGCCGTGTTGGCCGGTTAGCAGGAATGCAGTTCAGTTTGCGGTCCGCGTGGAGGACGCCCGGCCTCCAGCGGGGAGGCCGGCGTGCTACCAACCGTGCGTGTGGACGGCAACGAAGTGCTTCAGATGGACCCACCCGTCCGACAATGTCGCCCGAAGAGCGGTCGCAACCTGCGCGGTCTGGGCGCGGAGGTCGGGGGCGTGATGCCAGGCGTAGACACCCGCCCCGGCGACGAGGGCGATGAAGAAGACCAGCGCCAACGGGCCGTAGCGGCGCGGAACTCTGTCGAAGTTACGGAAACCCAGCTTCGGCGGAACCAGCGCCGGATCGTCGTGGGGGAGGTTCTCGAACTCGGTGGCCTCCAGGTCCTCACCCCGCCGGAAGAAGGCCAGCGTCATCGCTCCGAGGCGGGGCGTGGACTTGATCTTGGTCAGCAGCAGAATCGGTCGGGCGCGTGATGGCGGGACGCCGGGATTCGAGGTCATGTGCCCTCCCTTTCGACCGAAGCTTGTCATCCGGCGAGAATCAGTCAAGAACCGCGAGTGAGCGGGCGCGCCCGCGACGCGCCCTGAAGGCCCAAGCAAGACCCAAGAGCGCGCCCAGCGCGGACCAAGGATCGCCCGGACCAGTCGGTGCGACGGAGCAGGCCCCAGACGCGCCGCCGTTGCCGCCGGCCGTGCCGGAGCTGCCGGCCGTCGCGCCCCCCGAGCCGCCGGGGACGGAGTTGCCGCCGGAGCCCGCGCCTCTCGTCCCGCCGGTCGCGGGCGCGCCTCCCGTCGAACCGCCCGCGCCGGAGGCGCTCTGACCGCCGGAACCCGCCGCGCTCGAGCCGGCCGAGCCGGAAGCGCCAATCGCGCCGGCGCCGCCGTTCGTGCCAGCGGCGCCGGGCCCGGCGCTGCCGCCGCTGCCGCCGCTCGACGTGGCCGCGCCCCGACCGAGCAGACGCGAGGCGATGCGGTAGCTGCGGCGCGCTCCAGCGAGCTTGGCGTAGCTCAAGAGGAGCTGGCCGTTTCCGTCGCTGATCAGCGCCGGTGCATAGACTTCAGCGGGCGCCACCAAGAAGACCGACCCCAGGGTTCCGTCCTCGCCGATGCTGCGACCGGCCAGCTCGTGCTGGGCGGACTCCCACACCGCCCAATAGCTGGTGCCGTCCCAGGCGATGGCCGGCGCGTAACCCAGGCTGTCGGGCGTGAGCTGGAAGCTCGCGCCGCTGAAACCACCGGCTTTGACGAACCGGGCCTGAAGCGGCCCGGGCAATCCGGAGTGGTCGCTCCAGGCCACGAGCGAGCTCGTGTGGCTGCTGGCGCCGTTCACGACCGCGACCGTCGAAGTCAGGTCCAGGACCTGCCCGAGCGCGCCCGTGTCACTCACCGCGACGAGGTGCATGCCTGAGCGCGCGTACGCAACCAGGTAGCCGCTTGGAGCGGGCAAAACGACGGGGCCGGTGTTGAGCGTGCTTGCGTCGATGCGGAGCTCGGCGCCTGAAGTGGCGTCCAGACCGAGCACGTGACCGTAGACGGAGCCGGTGGCGGAGTTGTCTCCCACGTCGAACGCGCTCAGGAAGCCGTGGCCGTCGCTGGCCAGGCCAGGAACGCCGGCGCCGTGTTGCGTGACGAACGGCGCGACGGCGCCCAGCGTCCCGTCAGCCGCCATGCTGCGCTGCTGCGGCATGTTGTCCGTGCCGGACCAGATGAACAACGTCGTGCCGTTCCGTGGAGAGGCCAGCGAGAAGCCGAACGAAGGCTTGTTGGTGGGCGACACGGCGACTCCTTGCGGATCGAGCACCTGCCCCGCACCGTTGATGCGCACCGCATGAAGATCGGTGGCCGGCTTCGAAGAATCCTCGTCATTCCAGGCCACGACGTAGTTCGTGCCGTCGAAGCTCGTGTACGGATACCCCTGCGAATTCGGGATCGCCGTGAGCGGAATCGCTCCCTGTGCGACCGCGAGTGTTTGGGCAATCAGGCTGCCTTCGACGCCGTTCGGCCCGCTGCCGAGGTACGTGAAGAAAAGGTGCGAGCCGTTGAAGGCGAAGTTCGTGTGATCGGAACCGAAGCCGACCGCGCGCGGAGCGTCGGGGGCGAGCTTCGAATCTGCGCTGCCGCGGGTCCCCGCCGGCGAAACGAGCGTTCCGTAGAGTGAGCCGCCTTCGCGCGCGTCTGTCCAGCCGACCGCGAACTCCGTTCCGTCAAAAGCCGCGGACGGCAGGCCGGCCCCAGCGGTGCCGTGATCGATCGCGAAATCCTTGGCAGCGACGACGCCCGCGTCCGTGACCACCGAGCCCCGAATGGTCATGTCGCCCGTTTGCCAGACGACGAGAAACCCCGTCGAACCGGCGGCGACATCCGGCGCTTGTTCGTCTCTGACCCCCGTCGACAGCGCGAAGGGCGACGAATCCAGCACGTTGCCGTCACGGCCAATGCGCGCGCCATGGATCCTCGGGCTGGTGTCGGAGCCACCGGCGGCCCGCGTGTACTCTTCCCAGACCACCAGCGTGTTCATGTCGCCGGCCGCGAGGTGCGGATTCGAAGCGGAGCCGGTCGCCGTGAGCGCGTGATCGCTGGACGTCACGCGCGTGCCGTCGGGGTTGATCAGCACGCCGTGAATGTCGTTGGCGCCGCCCGCGGCGCTGGCCATGTAAGCGAGGACGAAGTGCGCGCCGTCCCAGGCGACGCTGGAATAGATCGCGTCGCCGCTCGACAGCGTGAAGGCGGCGCTGCCTTCGATGGTGCCGTCCGATTCGACGAAGCGACCCTGGATCGAGTCGTGCGTCGTGCCCCCCGCGTCCGTCAGCAGGCTCGACCATGTGACGAGGTAGTGTCCCCCTCCGAACGCGGCGGCCGGATAAAGCTGGATGCTGCCGTCGTCGGTGCCGAGATCGAGCCAATCGGCGTCGAGCACGCGGCCGGCATCGTCGATTCGCACCGCGCGGATGCGCTGGTTCACCTCCTGCACGGACAAGAACCCGACCCCGTCGCTCGCGAGCTCCGGGTTGTGCCCGAAGTCGGACGGCACGAGCACAGGCGGAATGGTGCCGATTTCGGGGCCGATCGCCGGCGCGCCCGAGAGTCGTCCATTCCTCGACTCGACGTCCGGATTCGAACCGACGGGCCAAGCGCTACAGGCGGCCCCGCACAACGCCAAAACCAAGCATAAGCAACGGCTATTGAGTACCCACACGACTCACCTCCCAAAAGGCCTAGCCTACACGCGGACGGCCCGCAGGTCACCCCTGGTACGAAAGCAATCACCGGTACGCCACATCGTCATCGAGGCGGGGGAACAAACAGCGCCGACTGCGTTGAAACCGTGCGGCAGCGTGACTGAGCAAGTGCTCAGTCGTCTTTTAAGGTGGGGCGGAGGCGGGAGATGAAGAATGTGGTTGGAGAGGTCGCGCAGGTACAACGGCTAACGCGTTTGCCGGCTCGGGTTGGTCGCAGTGCTCGTGGAGTCGAGGCCGCGCCAGATAGTGGACCGATTCAGTCTACAGTCGATCGTCGCGTCAGCTGGAAGCTCACCTCGCGCCAGGCCCAAGTGTTGGCCCTGGTCGCACGAGGAGCGACGAACGGCACAATTGCGGAGGAGCTGGGAATCACGGAACGAACCGTCGAATATCACTTGTCGGCGATCTTCGACAGGGTCGGCGTCGACAACCGCGCGACGCTGATCGCGCGGTTGTTGGCGCCGTGATGCCGGGCCGCGCCCGCGCTTCAGTTCGTGAAGCGCAGGTTGTCGAGGATCCAGGTTCGGTTGGTCTGGTTGGCGTTTAGGGCGAAGCCCCACGAGCAGTCGCTGGCGCCTTGTCTCAGAGTGTTGGTCACCTGGCTCGGGAGCGGGAATCGCAAGGTCGAGTAGGCGTTCTGCGGCTTGCCGGTTAGCTCGACTTGCCCGATGTACTCGTTGAAAGCGTTTAGCGATGGGCAGGTCAAGTACATCTGTAGCGCCCCTAGGTAGAACTGGTTTGGCTGATTGTTGGGGATGAAGAGGTCGACGCTGACCGCGGGCTTCAGCGCCAGCCCTGCGGCGACGAATGGCACGCTCGCAATCGGCATGTAGCCCTGTCCCTGGATCCCAAGCGCGCCACACCCCTGAGTCACCGGGGAGGTCACCAGTGAGAGCGTGGCAACGCTCGACGACCAGGACTGTGGGTCTTCCAAACCGAACAAGCGATCCCGCGGTGATGCGGTCGCGCAGGCCGACGTCGATGGCGTCCCCGGCATCGTGAATGTGATACTTACGGGGAGCGGTTTTCCGTTCGGGTCAACGTCGCTGAACCGGAAGGTGCCAGAGAGTCTCAGCGTGGTGGTGGACAGGATCATGTCGAGATCCGTGTCGTTTTGCAGGTGGTAGATCTGCGGAGCGCCGTTCGCCAGGCCGATGGCCACCAGGTTGAGATTCTTGGCGGCAATCCCGGTGTGCGAGGGATTGTCGGGGTCGCCGATCTTAAGCGGCGCCGGGCCCGCGTTCGTCACGCGGACGTTCGTGAGCGCTGTCCCCGCGACGGTGAGGTCCGCGACATTAATACTCAGCGTCGTCAGCTGATTACTATTGAAGACCGCGAACCCACGTTTGAGCGAAAATGGAACGGTCATTCCCGCCGCGGTGCCCTGTCCGAGCGGCCCCGGCGTTAAGTCGTACGCCAGCGGGGCTGTCGAGGGCGTGCAGCGCGGGTCACCCGGGATTACCTGAAATAGGTTGGCCACGAGATCCCGGTCCGTGGATTTGACTGGGACGGCATTAATGGCCGCCAGAGCTGTCAGATCGAAACAGTTGGCAGGTGGCGCGGTCGACGTGACCGACTCATCTGTTAAGGCGTCGCAGACACCGCCCTCGCCGATAGTGCATCCCCGTTGGTGGATGTGGTAGCTGACGGAGGCGAGACCGGCCGCGCCGGCGCCCAACTCCGTGCAGGTTCCGACGTAGGACAGGTTTGCCGGGTCGGCTGGGGCGCCGGTCGCCGTGCAGGGCTGAAAATCGTAAGCGACCAGCGGGTTGGCTTTCGGCCGGGTACAGAAGGCTGCGTTGCACGCGGCATCCATTGCGGCCTGCGTCTTATCGGGGGAGCAGGCCGTTCCGGTGAGCGCTGGATTCGTGACCTGAAATGTATCGCAGTGGGGTCCGGTCGGCCCCAAGGACTCCGCGATACATTCTCCGCGCGTCACCGTGCAGGTGGTCACCGTGGTCTGCGGCTGCGGCGGGGGGGATGGTTGCATGCCCCGGTTGGCGCAATCGTAGGAACACAGCGCGACACAGGTGAGCGACAAAGCAGATCAACTCAGGCGACCTGTAGCTACTCTCATCTCGACCTCCTCGCTAGACGTCCAGACACCACACACCTCAGTTCGAGGCGGTATCCAACCTCTCAATACGCGTCGGGCCTGTAAACTGTGGGAAACCACAGGTTCGTCGAGCGGTCACCTGGGGGCACCCAGTGTTACGATTGCCACCGGTGGGCATGGCGAGCGAGCGATGGATCGATGCAGGGCGGCGCTTGGGACTCGCGTCGCTGGCACTTCTCGGGTGTGGTCGCGTGGGCCCTGCCGGAACGCTGGTGGGCGAGTCGGAGCACTTTCGCCTGTACGTCGATCCCGCCGCGACGGTTCCACCGGGGCTCGAGGGGATGAACGGCCTGGCCGCCCTGGAGACGGAATGGTCGGACGTACACTCGATGCTCCAGATGCCGGAAGGGAAGATCACGTACTACTGGTTGTCGCTGGATCACGTCGCCGCAGCCTGCGGAGAGGCCGATGAGGGCGCGTGCATCTGGGAGCAGAGGCTGGAGATCGATTCGCCGACACTTCCAAACGCGCACGAGCTGAACCACGCCTATATGTACTTGCGCAAGCAGCGCAAACCGATTCCCTTCCTGGCAGAAGGAATCGCCGAGGCAATCGATTGCGGCCACGATCGGCCCATGTACCCCGCCAACGTTCCCTGGCAGGGAATCGTGGGGCGACTCGACTCGAACTCGGAGGACGTGTATGTCCAGGGTGGGATCTTCGTCCGATATCTGATCCGGGCGTACGGGGTGGATGCCTTCCTGCGCTACTACGAGCAGTCTCCCGAGCAGCGCGATCCCGCTCTGTTCGCCGCCAACTTTCGGAGCTTCTGGAACAACACGCTCGACGATGCATGGACGGCCATCCACGTGCTGCCGCCGGGGGTTGTCCCCGCCGCGGCCTACGAGACCAAGATCTGTCCCTGCTCGCTACCGCCGCTCGATCCCACCGGCCCGGTCGCGGCCGATCCGGCGCGCGCTCCATACTGGCCATTGCCCAGTCTGGAGGGGAAGACCCTGGCCCTTTACGGTGGCTTCGGCGAGCGCGTTCAGATCAAAGACTGCGCCGGAATTCGTCCCGAGCTAATCGGGTCAATGGTCCTGGCGCGCCTCGACGGGGCGGAGTCGCGATACGTATTGCCCCCCTTGGCGAGCGCCACCGCCGATTCGTACGTTGCCGATGACTGCCAGAGCGCGGCGCCGTTCACCGTGTCGCCGCTGGCGCTCGGTGGCCACCTGACAGTCGCTGTTCCGAGCAGCGCGGCCGCGGCCAGCTCCTACGTCTACCTGGCCTCCAACTTCTCGGGTGTCGTGCGCGGAGGTCTCCAGGAGATCTGCGGCAGCTGCGGGGTCGACCAGGGGACCTGTCACGCCATCGGGCCGGGCGCGTGGCCAGCGGTGCAGGGACCGCTCTACGGAAGGATGACGATGTACCAGCGGCTCCCCTTTCCTACGGACGTCGTGTCAAACGTCATCGAGATCGTCGGCCAATGAGCGGCCGGGCGTTACCAAATAAGCTCGGCATCGTTGCCGCGATCGTGACGGCCGCCGTGTGCGTCGGACGAACGGCGGGCGCGGCAGACGAAGGGCCCGGCGAATCGCGGCTGTTCCTTCGCTTGGCGATAGGTCCGGCGTTCGACCACGAGAGCTGGAGTCCGGGCGGCGGAAGCGCCGGGGCCAGTTATGCGGGATGGGGGCCGGCACTGGACGTCGCTGTCGGGCGGCAGGTGCGTCGCGGGCTGATCATCGCCGCTGATCTGCAGCTCGCCACGATCGTCGATCGCACCGAAAGCTATCTCGGTGGCTCGTACCCGCTCAGCGAGACGCTCCATTTGGTCGATACCGTCGGTGCTCTGCTGGATTATTCGCCATGGTCACATCCTCGAATTCATTTTGGAGGCGGCCTCGGCCTCATGGCCGAGACTGACATCGACACGCACATGGGCAGCACAGAGACGAACTGGGGCTGGGCGGTGTCCGCGCACGCGGGCTTTCGCCGGCACCTCGCTCGCAATTGGTCGGTCGGCGTAATGGGCCGCCTCACGTTGTACCGGTTCGGGTCGGACACACCGCCGCCGTCCTCGACCTCTCTCGGGCTGCTGCCGGTTCTGTTCGTGACGTTCACGCGATAGCCGGCACCCGAGTCGCACAAGTGAGCGTCGACGTTCAGACCGAGATCGTCATCGATCGCCCCCGCGAGCGGGTCGCAGCCTACTCGGGCGACCCGTCCAACGCCCCGCAGTGGTACGTCAACATCAAGTCCGTGGAGTGGAAGACCCCGCCCCCGCTGGCGGTCGGCTCGCGGCTGGCGTTCGTCGCCCATTTCCTCGGCAGGGAGCTGGCGTACGTCTACGAGATCATCGAGTTGACGCCCGGTGAAAGGCTGGTCATGCGGACGGCCGATGGGCCCTTTCCGATGGAGACCACATACACCTGGGCGGACGCGGGTGAGGGGAAGACGCGGATGTCCCTCCGCAACCGCGGTCAGCCGAGCGGGTTTTCGAAGTTGGTCGGACCGATGATGGCGGCCGCCATGCGGCGGGCGAACGGGAAAGACCTCGCCCGCCTCAAATCGTTGCTCGAGCAGCGCTGACGCCAGGCGGGACGGCTGCCTCGAACAGACGTCTTAGAACGCGAAGCGCAATGTCAGACCGCGCGGTAGCTCGGCGAACCGGCGATTGACGTTCGGGGTGTTCGGGCCGGAGCCGGCGTCGTTCGGGGCCAGCAGCGCCACGCCCACCATGGTCGTCAGCAGCGACGGCACACCGATCACCAGGCCATAGCCGGTGGCCGCGATGCTGCCGTCGGGGTTCAGGTCGTTTCGATGCTGATGGCCCAACACGAGCAGGTAAGCCGACGCCAGGACAAGCGTGCCGCCGACGATCGTCAGCACCAGGCCGATGCGCCGGGCGACGCTGCCGCCGCCAGCGGGGGCGGCAGCGAGCGGCGCGGTGGGACCGGCCGGTCCGTGATTGTCTGCGATCGCTGGGTGCGATGCGGCAAACAGGGCGGCGAGGGCGCCGAGGGCGACGAGTCTCGATGGCATGGTTGGATCTCGTAGCAATCGGGGCGCCAGAGCCGCGGCTCACGAGATCATTGCGCCGGACCCGTCCGATCCGATGACAGGTGACAAGAACTGGACGAAGTGTCAGGCCTCGAGCGACCGTCGACGGCACCCGCCCGCGTTCGCACGGTCCGCGGAAGGGTCAGCGGTGAGCGCCGCCCGCGATCCAGGCCCGGATGGTGGCGACGTCCGCGCTCGAGAGCGGCGGCGCGGTGGCCAGCATGCCGCGATGGGGCATCCGCTCGCCGTCGCAGGGTTGGGCGTCGACGATCTTGCGGTACAGATAGCTGTGCTCTGGATCGCCGGCGACCACGCGCGTGCCGCCGCAGGCCTCGTGCGCCGCCACGCCGACGAGGGCGGCGTACGACGCGCTGGCGACGAGCGGCATCTCGACATAGGTCGGTGTTTCGAGAAGGACCGCGTGGGCGGGGTCGTGGCAGCGAACGCAGTACTGGTCGAAGATCGCTTGCACCGGCGCGAACGCCACTCCGCCTCCGGTCGTGCCCGCCGAGCCGCCGCTGCCAGCGTGGTTGCCAGAGCCGCCCGCCCCCGCGTGGCCGGCGGAGCCACCGCCGCCCGCCCCGGCGTGGCCGGTGGAGCCACCGCCCGCCCCCGCGTGGCCGGCGGAGCCACCGCCCGCGCCGGCGTGGCCGGTGGAGGCGCCGCCCGCCCCGGCATGGCCGGCGGAGCCGCCGCCCGCCCCGGCGTGGTCGGCGGAGCCGCCGCCGCCCGCGTGTCCACCCGCCCCCCCCGTGCCGCCGGACACTTGTTCACTGGAGCCGCAGGCGAGGATCGAAGCCGCGGCGAACAGAAGTGGGAGCCCGCTTTTCATGGACGAGTGCTGCAGCAAGAGGCGGACCATCGAGACGACGGGCCAGGGACGGGCGCCGTGGGCTCTCGCCTCGAGGGCGTCGCTTCCGATCTCTGACGCAGAAGGCGTGACCGCCTCAGTTTGTTGATGCCGCTGCCGCAGGGGCGTCAAGGCGAGGCGTCCGGCACGAGGAGCAGCTGACCGTGCAGCGGATCGCAGACCCAGGCGTGCGCGCGATCGTCAGCCGTCACGCAGTGAGCACCCTTGGCCGTCGGCACCACCTGGACGCTGCGGAGATCTCCTGCGGCGGAGACGCTTGCGATCGTCATGTCTCCACTCTCCGAAGCCGGCACGTAGACGTGGCGCAGGGCCGGGTTGTAGGCGATCACGTCCACGCCCCGTCCCGTCGCCACCGTGCCCAGCTTGCGGCCGTCGTGGTTGACGTCCAGGGCGACGAGCTTCCCTTCGGCGCAGGCCGCGAACACGATCGCGTCGGGCTCGTCGAAGGCGATGCCGCGCGAGCCGTGACAGCCATTCGGCCACTTGGCCACGATCGATCGCTTGCTGACATCGATCGCCAGCGTGACGCCGCGCCACAGGTGACTGAAGGCACGCCTGCCGGCGCCGTCGAGGACCAATGATTCTGGTCCACCCGCAACCCGAATCTGCCCGGCGCCGCGAAGTGCGTTGTCAGCGCTGACCGAGAAGACTTCAATCTGCTCTTCGTCCGGCTCCGTGACCCAGAGCTCCCGCGCCGCGCCCACCCAACGGACATAGTCCGGATGCCCGGCCAGGGGCGCGGACGCCAACAGAGCTCCGGTGATCGGATTCACCACCAGCACCCGTCTCGACGTCCGATCCGTCGCGAAGAGGCGTGTCCCGTCGGAATCGGCGGACGTGATGCCCTCGCCGTGCCCACCCGCGTAGGGGGTCGAGGCGCCACGTACCGCCGACGTGACCGCGAACGAATCTGGATCCACCAGATCGATCCGGCCGGAGCCGCCGGCCGGAACCAGCACCTTGCGCAGCTTGGCAGAGAAGCCCAGATCGTCGAAGCCGATCCCTCCATCGGTCGGCGACAAACGAATGGCCTGCGGCCGGACCAAGGGGGTAGGTCGCTTCTCCTCCGTCGTCTTTGTGTCTCCGCGGGAGGCCGATGCCATCAGGAGCATGGCGGTGCAAAGCGGGACGGTGACCAATGATTTCATGAGGGCTCCTCCTGGTCGTTGGGTATCACCCCTACCTCAGCGGCTGCTTGACGTCACCCGCCGCCCGCGCCGGCGGGGGGCGCGCCCGCGAACACGGCAGCGCGTCACAAACGTCGATCTTCGCATCTCGCTGACCCGAAACAGGGTCTGCGCTCCCCCAATACGGCCTCGGGGGATTCGCATGAAGAGCTTCAACAGCGCGACCCTCTCCGCGGTATTGCTGACGTGCGTGGGGTGTGCCCCGACCATGTCGTCGGACTTGCCTGCGGGCACGGGCGGTGCGGGCCTCCCGGCAGGTACGGGCGGGACAGGTACGGGGGGGCTGGGGCAAAGCGGGGGGGCGCCCGGCAGTGGAGGCAGCGCGAGTGGCGGCAGCCTGGGTGGACCCGCCGGAGACTCGGGCAGCGCCACCGGAATCGGTGGTCGGGCAAGTGGCGAGACGGGTGGCACCGGCGGCTCGGCTGGGAGGGGAATCCCCGAAACCGGTACCGGGGGAACGGCCGCCGGAGGAGCCAGCGGCCCCGGTTGTCCCACGGGCGCGTTCCTGTGCGAGGGATTCGAGACTCAGACGGCAGGTGCGGCGCCCGGGGCCCCCTGGATGCTCGACACCCGTGGCGGCGGGAAGATAACCGTCGACACCACCAAGCCGTTCTCGGGTCAAAAGTCCGTGCACGTGACCGGTGTGATGAACGGGTTCCAAGGAGATCGCGCAAACATAGCAACGCCCATGGCGATCGATAGCAAGACCGTGTGGGTCCGCTTCATGATGTACACGGCCAGTTATCCCGCGAGCTCGGGCGTCCACACCCGTCTCATGCGCCTCGGCACCGCCGCCGGGGCGGCGCTGGGCAGCCCCGAATCGGGTTATTCGTTTGCCACCTACAACGGCACGGCCATCGAGAAGGTCAACACGGTTTTACAACGCAGCGCCGCCACGAAGCTCAACGACAGCGCGAACAAGAACCGATGGATCTGCTGGGAATTCGAGATCGACAAGACCGGCGGTATCGGAAAGGTCGTCCCTCACATCTGGCTCGACACGAAGGAACTGTCGCTGTCGGCGGCAGGCGGCGCCAGCCACGGCATGACCTCTCCCAGCTGGGATCCCATCAACATAGAGGTCTTCATCATGGGCCTCGAGGGCTACCAGCCTGATCCTGTTCCCGCGGACTACTGGATCGACGACGTCATCATCAACTCGCAACGCGTCGGGTGCCCGGCCTCCCATTGACGGCGACGTCATGGGCGGTGAACATTCAATGAACGTGATTTGCCGGACGTGCACCGTGGCCGTCTTACTCCTCAGCGCGTGCGGCGGCGGCATGGGGGGCGCCGGTGACGGCGGTCGGGGGGGGGCCTCCAAGCCGGATGGGTCGAGCGGAGGCGCAGGAAGCACCGGAGCAGGCGGAAGCTTCGGGGCTGGTGGCACCGGCGCGGGCGGCGCCACAGACCCTTCGGCCGGCAGCGGAGGTACCAGCGCCGACGCCGGGAGCGGCCCTGGGACCGGCGGCCGCGCGGACGGTGGCGGGGGAGCGACAGGCGCCGGTGATGGCGGCCGCGGCGAGGGCAGGGGCGGTGGCGGAGGCTGCAGCTCAGGGCCGGTCGGCACGATCTCCGGCGCCCTGGCCACGGGTGTGACGTTTCTCGACACCACCGGCCAACGCGTGAACGCCCATGGCGGCGGCATCATCCAGGTGGGGGACACGTTTTACATGCACGGCATGTCCTTCCCGGCGACTGGCAGCGACACCGACTTCATCGGCTTCACCATGTACTCGTCAAAGGACCTCGCGACCTGGAAGAACGAAGGCGTCATTCTTCCGCGCCAGCCGAGCGGCGAGCTGGGGCCAACTCGCAAAGGCGAGCGGCCGCACATCATCCGCTGCCCGGCCACCGGAGAGTTCGTGCTCTTCGCGCATGCCGCGTCCGAGGACTACCAGACGGACAAAGAGGTCGTCTATGCCACGTCGCCGACTGTCAATGGCCAGTACACGTACAAGGGCCCGATCAAGAGCTCCAGCGGCGCGAACATCGTGCGCAGCGACATGAGCGCCTACGCCGACGAGACGGGCGGCTATGTGCTGAGCGAAAGCGGCCACGTGTACCCGCTCTCGACGGACTGCCACAGCTGGTCATCCGACCATGCGGTGTCGGCGGTGAACGGAAACTCGGGCGGCTCGGAGTCGCCCACGGTGTTCAGGGCCAACGGCACGTACTATTGGATTGGGTCGTACAAGACGGGCTGGCGCGCCAACAACAACTTCTATTCGACCGCACCCGCGATGACGGGGCCCTGGACCTATCAAGGCTTCATCGCACCGGTTGCCGATCCGAACAACAGCACGTCGGCCGAGCGGACCTGGTTGTCGCAAAGCACGTGGGTGACACCCGTGCAAGGTTGTAGCGGGACCGTTTACGTCTTCTGGGGCGACCATTGGAGCGGCACCGAAAGCACGGCTGCCCCGGGGAAGATGAACTATCTCACCACCCACGTCTTCCAGCCCATCGTCTTCAACGGGAGCAAGATTTCGCTTCCGACCTACAAGGCGACCTGGAAGATCGACGTCGGCAGCGGCACCTGGTCACAGTGAGGGGCGCGTCCCGGTACTGAAACTCGCCGCCCCCTTAGAAGGTAGCCTCAAGAGGAGATGAACATGTCCAGATTGCCGCGACTCGTGCTCTACGCGTCCATCTGCGCTGCGGTGGCAACTGGATGCTCCACGACCGACCAGAATCCACCTCAGCAGACAGGCACTGGGGGCAGCCGTGCGGGCAGCGGTGGTTCGACGGGGAATACCGGCGGGTTCACGGCCGGGACCGGCGGAAGCGGCGTTGCCGGCACGGGCGGTCACGGCACGACCGGCGGCGTGAGTGGGACCGGCACGGGCGGAAGCGCCGTTGCCGGCATGGGCGGTGGCGTGACCAGCGGCGGCATGAGTGGCACCGGCACCGGCGGGGGCGTCCCCACCGGGGGTGTGCCGGGAACGGGCGGTATGACGAGCACGGGCGGTTCAGGGGGGGCGGCGCCAGCCCCGGGTTGTGGGAATACAGCCGCACCCAAGGGCGCCCAGAATTTGACGATGCAAGTGGCGGGAAAGCCGCGCACGTATCTGCTGTTCGTGCCGACCGGCTACGATGCGAGCAAACCGATTCCGCTCATCTTCGCGTGGCACTCCAGCGGAGCCTCCGGCGCGGAGTCACGGAAGTACTACAATCTGGAGCCTGCCACGGGTAACGGGGCGATCATCGTCTATCCCAACGGCTTGAATGGCGGCTGGGACGTGTCTGCCAACGGTGTCGACATGAAGTTTTTCGACCAGCTCCTAGAGTCGATATCCAAGGATTACTGCGTCGACCAATCGCGCGTCTTCAGTACCGGGTACAGCTTCGGCGGAATCATGAGCAACTCGCTGGCGTGCGACCGTGGCCCCAAGCTGCGCGCGTTCGCGCCGGTGGAGGGGGCTTTCTTCGACGGCGCCAAGAGCTGCCCGACGCCGGTTCCTGCGTGGATCGTTCACGCAAGCAACGACCCCACCGTCAGCTATGCGTCGGGCCAGGCTGCGCGAGACATCTGGCTCAAAACCAACGGCTGCACCACGATGACGATGCCGACCACCCCCAGCCAGTGCGTCGCCTACCAATGTACCAAGGACCCCGTGGTGTGGTGTGTCCACACCGGCGGCCACATCTGGCCCAGCTTCGCATCCAAGGGCGTCTGGGCCTTCTTCTCGAGTCTATAAGTGGCCATCGTTGTGCTTTCCGGCCGGGCGCCCTCAGGGCGCGGGCAGCGGTGCCAGGTCCGGCACGACCAACCCGGCGCGCGCCGCGGGCGACATCAACCGCTCAGGTGAGTAGGAAACCAAAAGCAGGTCGCGGCGCGCAAGCGGCGAAGCGAGGAGCCGGCAGACTCGGTCCGCCAACGAGGCTTCGGGCGCGCAGGTCGCCAGGTAGCCATCGATGATCCGCACGTACGCTGCGGTCACCGCCTCGTGGTACCCGCTGGTCGCCGTGTTGGTTCAAGTCCGTGAAGCCATACCGTTGGATCGCGATTACAGCCCCGATCGACCTGTTCTAACGATCCTCGGACCCTGTTCGCAAAATAGCCATTTCCCGGGGGGCCGCGAACGTGGCGCTCACCGCGAGATTCACCGAATGTGTCGCCCGCAGACGAGCGCAAGCGACGCGTTCGGTGTGACAAACGCCGGTTCGAATTCGAACGCGGAGAGATCCTCGGTGCCGAAGCGTTCCTGGGCGTACCGCCGTGCCTCGATGGGAGATGGATTCGAGAAAAGTGCCTGGGCCGACGCGTAGACGAGGCTCGTGACACACTTGAAGCCGCGTTCGTAGGCGACCTCGAAAAACTTCCCGGCGCGTGCCGCCGCGAGGCCGGCGGGATCGAGCGAGAGCCCGGACGACATCGCGGGCACATTCAATGAATAGCTCACGATGCCGTCGTCGACCTCGACGAAGTGCGGAGTGTTTCCGCCAAAATGCCGCCGAATCAAAGGTGCGTCGCGATAGAAGAAGTTGGCGTACATGAAATGGTAATCGACCTGCCGGTGCAGCTTGGCAAAGAAGACGAGCGAAACGAGCGCGATGCCGGCGAGAACCAGCCGCGCCGTCTTGGGCCCCAGGCTGTACGCCGACCGATCGATCAGAGAGACGATGACGAGCGACACAAACAGCGTCGATACGGGCATGTACCAAGAGCCCGGCCCGTCCAGGAGGAAGAAAATGTTGTACGCCGCGAGGATCAGGACTCCGAAGGCGGTAGGGGATAAAAATCGATCGTAGGGGTGCGTGGTCGCGCGGTAGCGGAGCGCAACCTTGGATCTGCTGAGCTCGAGTCGAAACGTTAGCGCGAGGTACGCGAGCGCGAAAACCACGGGCAGGAAGAGGGACATCTCCCGCTGGAGTATCCAAAGGTTGTAGGCCTTCCCGGCCTTCCAGGTGTCGATCAGGCTTTGGATGTGGAACTGCGTCACGTGGGGAAAGCTCGTCTTGAGCGCCCCGCTGATTGGCATAGCGCTGCCGAACCAGTGGATGTTGATGGCCAGGTCCGTCGCGACGGGCACGGCGAAAGCGGCGAGTAGCGCAAGCCACTCTAGAGCCGGACGGCGCTGCCGAAGAGCAGTCAGGCACCATTCAGTGGCCAGCGCCGCCCCGAAGAACGCGTGGTCGAGTCGAGCCAGGGTGAGCGCTGCCATCGCCAGGCCGTATTGAGCCGCTCGCGGGATCGTCGGCCGTCGGTTATAGGCTCGATGAAGGAACGCGCAGAGGCCGAACGCGCAGAGCACGGCCCCGCTTTCCATGCCGTTGACGTAGCTCCACAGCGTGCCGTAGACCGGGAAAGGGCCCTCCATGCTCGTGGCTGGACTGGAAAGGACCGAGAGACGCGCAATCCAGAAGGGCGCGAGCAAGAAGCCGTAGACTCCGACCGGAACGATCGCGAACCATGGACTGAGCGAGCGGCCATCGGCGATAGCGGGGGCAAGCAGGGCGATGCCGCCCGCCACGAGCACCAGGCTGAGGACGATTGCGGCCGGCAACGTGTGCACCCTGCCGCTGAGATGTTCGAACAGGAAGTCGAGGGCGCCGGTGACGACTTGCCACAGTGGATGAAATCCGTTCGTTGCGTGCTGTCCGTCGAAGGAAAATGAGCCATGCCGCGCGACGTTTCGGGCGACGACTAGATAGTAGAAGGTATCGGCGGCGGCGTACCCGAAGGGACGCCGCTTGCCCGAGACCACGAGATCGACGAGGACGGGCACCGCAATCAGACCGAGCGTCGTCGCGAGCACCAGCCGAAAAAAAGAACTCGCGCCATGCCGCGCGTTACCACCCTGCGTACTCATTCGGGCGGGACCATAGCAGCAGGTCGCGGTGCGTCACAACCCCGGCGCTCGCGTTGGCGCTCTCCGCTGCTCCGGCGCCGGGAACGATCCGAAATGCGTTAGTCCAAATAGCCGTATCCTCGTTCGGGGCAGGTTCTGGACCTGCGCTCGTGGTACCCGCTGGTCGCCGTGTTGGTGACGCCGTTCCGCTCATTGAGGCGCGTAATCCGTTCGCGCAAGAGCGCCAGCGCGGGAACGGCACCGAATCGCGCAACGTGCCAGGCTCCCATCATCAGGTGAGCCTCGTGTGTCCATTCCGCGCGCGGAATGTCTGCGGCAGAAAACCGCGCCGCCAAGGCATCGAGCTCGTCATCAGTCACGGCGCAAACGTACACTGACCGGCGTCGACTCGGGGTGAGCGAGGCGACGAGCGCTGACCGCTCTCAGATCGTGGGAAAGAGCACGACCGCCACCGGGTCCGCGCTGGCCGACCTTGTACGCCCGTAATTCTCAAGGCAAGCTCCTCGGCTCCGTGGCAGACAAAAACACGCCCCAAGCTCCCGATCTCCCCGGCAGGAACCCGCATGTCCCCGTCGACGTGCCTTCGGTTTTGAAGACCGTCCAGCGTCCGCGACGTGCTCTCGTCACCTCGGGGATGCCTTACGCCAACGGGCCGCTTCACCTGGGCCATCTGGCCGGAGCGCATCTGCCGGCGGACATCTACAGCCGCTGGATGGGCATGCTGATCGGCCGCGAGAACGTCCTGTTCGTCAACGGCACCGACGATCACGGGTCGACCAGCGAGGTGTCGGCCGCGGCGGCCGGGATCCCGATTCGCCAGTTCATCGACGGAATCCACGCGCAGCAGCAGGTGACGCTCGCGCGTTACGCCATCGGCGTCGACGTCTACACCGGCACCTCACAGCCCGAGACGTTTCCGATCCAAAAGCAGCTGTGCGACTTCTTCCTGACCCGCCTGCACGCGAACGGCATGTTGGAAAAGCGCACCAGCCGGCAGTGGTACGACCCCCAGCTCAGTCGCTTCCTGCCCGACCGCCTGGTGCGGGGGACCTGCCCCAACCCCAAGTGCAACTACGACAACGCCTACAGCGACGAGTGCGATCGCTGCGGCCATCAGCACGAGCCAACCGCGCTCATCAACCCGAAGAGCGTGCTGTCCAACGCGACGCCGGAGATGCGCGACACCGTCCATTGGTTTTTGGACATGTGGAAGGTGTCGGAGGTGCTGCGCGTCTGGATTGAAGGCAAGGCCAAGAAAAAGGCGTGGCGCCCCTCGGTCATCGCCGACACGCTGGAGAAGGTGCTGCCGTCGGTGCGCTTCGACGGCGAGCACGAGGAGGCCTACAAGGCCCTCAAGGCCACTCTTCCCGCGCACAAGAGCAAGTACGCCCCGGGCAAGAAGGTCGTCCTGCAGTTTGGCGACAAGGCCTCCTTGGAAAATGCCCGCACGGCGTTGGCGGCGGCCGGAATCCCGTCGACCATCGCCAACGAGTGGGCGCACCGATCGATCACCCGCGACATCGCCTGGGGTGTGCCGGTGCCGCCCATCGATCCGGACCTGGCGGGCAAGACCCTTTACGTGTGGCCCGACTCGTTGATTGCGCCCATCGCGTTCTCGCAGGTGGCGTTGGCGACGAAGGGTGTGGACCCGGAGACCTACGCCCAGTACTGGCGCGATCCCGAAGCCCGGGTCACCCAGTTTCTGGGCCAGGACAACGTCTTTTTCTACGTGCTCATGCAGGGGGCGATGTGGCTGGGCACGCAGGATGATCCGCAGCGCATGCCGCTGCCCGGCGAGCTGCAGCTGACCGACATCGTGAGCGCCTTTCACCTGATGGTATCGGGCGAAAAGATGAGCAAGAGCCGCGGCAACTTCTACAGCGGCGATCAGCTGCTGGACGACAAAGGCTACACGGCCGACCAGGTTCGCTATTTCCTGGCGCTGCTGGGTCTGTCGGAGAAGCCGTCGGACTTCGAGTTCGGCAAACTGGACGAGCGCAACCGCTTCCTGGCCGGCCCCCTCAACGCCGCCTTCGAACGCCCGATCTCCGCCGCGCACTCGAAGTTCGACGGCCGCGTCCCCGACGGCGTGCTGGTGGACGGCGTCCTCAGCGACACCGTGCGCATGGTCCAGCGCTACGTGAAGTCGATGGACCGCGCCGACTACCCGAACATGCTCTTCGAGGTCGAAAACTACGCGCGCATCATCAACAGCCTCTTCGCGCAGTACAAACCCCACGACGATCGCCGCCCCGAAGAAGGCCGCCGCAACGCCCTCTTTAGCGCGTTCTACGTCCTCAAGAACCTGATGATCATGCTTTACCCCTTCGTCCCCAGCACCATGGACCGCCTGCGCGAATCCCTGCGGCTGCCGGCTACGGTGTTTAGCATCGACGAGCTCGGGATCCCCATCCCGGTCGGTCACGCCATCGGACCGAAGGGCGACTATTTCCCGGTGCCCGCCGGAATGGAGCGCAGCGAGCCGGCCTAAGGGGAGCTGCTGATCCCGCGAGCATCGGTGGTGGCCGGCGCAGTCATCAGCGTCACAGCGCACGCGAATTCGACCAGGCACGCTGTGGCCCGTACAGGCGGGCATCGTGTTCGTCGTCGGTGCATGCGATCACGCCGGCAGAATCATCAGAACCTCTGCGACCCCGCGACCTGGTAAGAGCCGGCCGAGGGGTAGAGATTCCGTTGCATTCGGTACTTCGAGCAGCATGACGGAGGGACGTAGACCTGCCGGACCCCATGCGCCGAAGAGTCAGTGCCGCCAAGCTCCAGAACCTGAGTCTTGTGAGCGCCTACTTTGCTTCGCACCACGCCACCCGTGGACCGAGCGGATCCGCCAGAACGGATCACGGACTCAGGTCAACAAACTCGGGATGGCGGTCCAGCGGAGTAACCGCGTCTGCGATCCACTGCGGGATACGGCCGTAAATCTTGCGCAGTAGACCGTCTTGCGTGCGGGCGCACAGACGCGCTTCGACCACATCCACGGAGTTGTCATAGATGTACACGCGGTCGGCGAGGGCGATGACTGGGCCGAGGTTTCCGACGGCTCGGACGTGGCGAGACAAGATCTTGTCGATCGGCACTGCGTGCCCTCCTGCGAGCACACGGTTGGCTACGCGGGCCGCGTTGATGCGCGGGTCCGACGTCGCGATGAAGAAGACGCGAAGGAAGTAGCCGGCGTCTTTCGCACGCGACAGGAAATCGAGCTTCTCCCTGGTGGAGAGCACGGTCTCGAAGGCGATGCCGGCGCCCTGCGCGAGAAGTTCCTCCCGTCGCTGCTCGGCCCAGTTGGCGGCTTTCAGTCGTCTTTCCAGCGCCGTTAGGGCCCGCGATGACCAGCAGGACCGGCTTCAAGGAGCTGCCTTGAGATCCGGCCGCTTCTTCCGAAGCCACTCCATCGCCTCCCGCCGGGCAGCAGCGATGTCCTCTCGCATCTTGCGAAGGGATGCGTCGTGAGCCTCACGAACATGCGCGAAGGCACGTTCGGACAGGCCGATCAGAATCCTCGTCTGTGGGTTCGAACGCGGGATCCGAGAGACGTTTGGGCGTGCCCATCTATTCTAGACTACCGTCGTGCGCCGTGAACCGCCAGGCTGGCCGCCGATGCGGCGGGCTGGAGGCGCTGGTCTGCGCTCGGGTGGTTGCGCGGAACGAACGAAAGCGCCCGAAGGTCAGCGTCAGCGCCGCGGCCGTCGGCCAACGATGCGCCCGGCCGGGGAAGTCACGACTGCGCCTGGTCCTCTCCGACGCGCTCGACCGTCCCAGTCGCGGCGCGACGGGTTTTCGGCGTGGCTGTCGATTCTTCACCGCTCCGCAGGCGCAGCCGCCCTTCCGTCGCGGCCGTGCGTGGGTGTCCCAGCTTTTGCATTGGCAGTAGGCATGCGCGCCAACGTCATGTCAGCCTCGGTTCGCTTGTTCGTGGGTCTTGCGGTTCTGGCCCTGACCTCCCGGACCGTACGCGCGGATCAAGGTAAGCCGCCCTCCGACATGCGCTGGGAATGGGCGGGGGCCGAGCTGCTTCCCCTGTCCGTGAACGCCGGCTCCGTCCCTTCGTGGGAGACGTCGCCAACTCGATTCCGGGCGGGCCTGGGCGGGATGCTGCGCGGGCCGCGGCTGCGGTGGACGACCGTCTACTGGACGCCGCTGGAGGCGGGCGGCTTTGTGGCGGGCGGCGGCTCGGGGGCCGACGGCATCGTGCTGATTCAGGTCGCGACCGAGGGGGGACTCCGGTTGCCCGTCGGTCCCGGCACGTTCGAGCTGGGGCTGGGCGCTGGACTGGGTGGGCTGAGCATCGACTACGGCACCAATTGCGACGGCACCTGCGCGATCGGCGGGGTGGGCCCGATGCTGTCGCCGGTGGTGCGGTACCTGCTGGACGCAGGGCACTGGTCCGTTGGCCTCGTGGTGCGTGGCGCGGTGCCGCTGCGCGTTCCCCACGGCGAGTGGCTGTCCACCATCACCGGCTTCGGCGCGCTGGTCATGGGCGGCGTGGAGGTCGCCTTCGGATCGTAGCCCGCCGGCCGCGACGAACGGAAACGCGAAAACCTTGCGCGCCCCGGGGGCGTTCGCGAAACGCGCGCGCTTCAGCATCGCGACGGGCCGCCGGCGCGCCGGTTCTTCGGCGAGCGGCGGTTGGTCTGAGTGTTGCTTTACTGAATGACTGCGACGACAACCGAAAGGAACGCCGACCCCATGATGACGGAACTCAGCGGAGACATCTTGCTCTCGGACGCGCAGGTCATCGCGCACGGAGCGGCGCCGGGCGATCACCTGGACGTGGGCCTGGCCCTCGGGTTGCGCGAGCAGTGGCCGGCGCTCGCAAAGGACTTCCGTCACTATTGCCACACGACGCACCCCAAAGTGGGCGAGGCATGGCTGTGGACGGCTGCGAACGGCAAGCGCATCGCGACGCTGCTGACGCAAGACGCGGCCCCGGGAGAGCAGGGCGCCGGAAGACCCGGGCGGGCGCGCGTCGAATTCGTCAATCACGCGCTACGCGCATTGCGAACGATGGCCGAGCGGGAAGGCTTCACGTCGATCGCGCTGCCGCGGCTCAGCACCGGCGCCGGGGGCCTTGCCTGGGAGCAAGTCAAGCCGCTGATGGTTCACCACCTGGGCGACCTGCCGATTCCCGTGTACCTCTATTCCGAATATCACAAGGGTCAACGCGCGACGGAGCGGGGTTAGGACGGGTTAGGACGGCGGGAGGGCGGTTCGACCGCCTAGCAGCTCCTCCACGGCTGCGCCGCGATCCGAAGGTCGGCGCAGCTCGCTAACGGCCGAGCTTGCGCGCATGCTCCTGGCCATGCGTCAGATCTGGATTACCAGGACCGGTGCACCGGAGGTACTCGAGCTGAAAGAGACGACACCTGATCCGGAGGTGGGCGCGGGGCAGGTGCGGGTGCGGGTGCGCGCCAGCGGGATCAACTTCGCCGACCTGCTGGCCCGTGTCGGGCTCTATCCCGACGCGCCAAAGCCGCCGTGCGTAGTCGGCTACGAGGTGTCTGGCATCGTCGATCAGATCGGCGCGGGGGTCGACGGGCTGGCGGTGGGTGATCGGGTGCTGGCGATGTGCAAGTTCGGGGGCTACAGCGACGTGGTGGTGGTGCCAGTCCCGCAGATCGTCAAGATGCCGGCGCAGATGACCTTCGAGCAGGGCGCGGCCTTTCCGGTGGTCTACGTGACCGCCCATGACATGATGCTGTTCAACGGCCACCTGCGGCCGGGCTCGAGTGTATTGATCCATTCGGCGGCGGGCGGCGTGGGCCTTGCGGCGATGCAGATCGCCAAGACGCGTGGCTGCCAGATCCTGGGCGTGGCCTCCGCGTCCAAGCATGACTTTCTGCGCGCGCAGGGCTGCCAGCACCCGATCGACGCCGGTGGCGACTACGCGGCCCAGGCGCGCGCCGTGGTGGGCGCCAAGGGTGTCGATTTGATCCTCGATGCCGTGGGCGGGCGATCGTGGACCCAGGGCTACGAGCTGCTCGCCCCCTGCGGCCGCCTCGTGGCCTTCGGCCTGTCGTCCGCCTCAGTCGGCAACAAGCGCAACCTGCTGCACGCCGTGCGACAGCTGCTGTCCATCAAGAAGTGGAACCCGATGAAGCTGATGAACGACAACAAGACGATCAGCGGCACCAACGTGGGCCACCTCTTCTCTCGCCCCGACTTGATCGCTCCTCAGCTGACCGCGCTGATGGAGATGTACGTCAAGGGCGAGTTGGCCCCCCACATCGACCGCACCTTCCCTTTCACCGAGGCTGCCGCCGCGCACCAATACATCCATGACCGCAAATCGAAGGGCAAAGTGTTGCTGGTGCCTTGAAGCTCTCACGTCACGGTCGCTTCGGGGAGAAGGCCGCTTTTCGTCATCAGTCTGCTTGCCAGCTCCCCCGCTTACAGTTGAAAGTTGGTGGCCGGCGCGCTCGATCCCGGCACCGCGAGTTCTGCCAGCAGGCGCGTCACGTGGGAGACCAATCGATCGATGCGCAGATGCACGATCGGACGTCGCGTGCTTCGTGACAGCTTCTCCAATCCCTTACGAAGCAGAGACACAGCCGGTTGCCGCCGATGTTGCTGTAGATGGTGGAGCCCGGCAGCGATCTGGATGAGCCCCTGTAAGAAGACGCGTTCGTCGCCGGCGACCCGGCGCCACACGTCTTCCCAGAGTTCATGCGCGGAGAAATAGTCGCCGCGATTGAACGCAGCCCGCCCCCGCTCGAGTTGGTCAGAGCTCTCCATGCTGTCACGTCATTGGCCGAGGGTCATCACGCGCGAGCCGCCCGCCCAGCGGACCTCCAGCTCGACGGGGCCGGTGGCGGAGGCTTCGATGTGGGGGGGATCGACGGGGGAGCGGCGGGCGGCGCAGGTGAGATCGATCGACACGTCGCGGCCGAAGGGGTAAGCGCGGACGCCGTGGGCCTCCGTCAATCGGACGTCCCACAAGAGGCGCCGGACGGCGGCGTCCGGGCGGAGGCCGAACACGTACTCGAGGAGGACGGCGATGGGAGGCAGGCCGGTCCAGCCGACGAAGTTCGGCTTGGCAGGTTTGCCCGGCGCAGCGGATTCGGGCGCGTAGTTTTCGAACAGAGTGCCGGTTTTCTCGAAGACGGCGACCACGTTGTCCAGGTGGTTGCGCGCGATCTCGTGGGCCAGGGCGTCGCGGCCAACCTGGGTCAGCCCGCGCAGCACCATGTACGTGGTGGGCGCCCAGACGGCGCCCTTCCAGTACCCGCCCCCGGCGTCGTAGCTCGGGTGATCGGCCGACAGCGACGGGACGCGGTGCGGCCGGTTGAAAGCGCGCGGGTCCTGAAGATGCGCGACGAACGCCCCCAGCCGCGCGGGCGGCACGATCCCCGCCAGCAGCGCCCAGTAGCCGCCAATGCTCTTGACGTGGTTGGAGGCGCCATCGTCGAACCGATCGCAGTAGAACCGGTCCGTCGCGCTCCAGAGGCGTTCATTGACGAACTTGCCCAGGCGCGCGGCCTCCTGGCGCATGTCAGCAACCTCCGCGTCCGCCTGGCCGCCCAGCGCGCGCCCCATCGCGGCCAGCAGGCGCGCGGATAAGATCTGCTGCAGGGTTGCGTCGATCCAGGTCATGCGCCCGTGGTAATGCTCGTGGTCGGCGTAAGGGGTGCCGGTCGGAAGGCGCGGCTGGTTGTCCATGCCGCAGCCCCAGCCCGTCGACCAGTAGCTGCCGTCCGGCCAGGTCCGGTAGGCGCGCAGCCACTGGTGATAGGCGCGCAACACCGGGAACACGCGCGCCAGCCGATCGCGATCGCCGAAGTTTCGGTAGTGCTCCCACTCGGCCCAGGCGGTCACGTTGGGGCCCGTCGACGACGGATCGAAACGCGGAAAACGGTCGTCTCCCAGCGCCCGGCCGATCTCGCGGCAGATGAACCCATCCGGGTGCTGCTTGGCATAGAAGTTGTCCAGCGTCCGAACGAACGGAAAGGCGCGCGCGCCGTAACGCCCGAACAGCGTCATGAAGCAGGAGTCCCACAAGAAGACACAGTCGTTGAACGCCGGGTCGATGAAGCGCGCCACGAAGCCGCTGGCCGGCGCCGGCCGCCGCAAATTCGCGAACGCCAGCTCCCACGCCTTCCGGGCGCACGCGCTCGTCGATGCGTGCCCCTCCCAGAAGGGCTCTGGCAGCAAGTGCCTGACCTGGTCGAACGCCGGCGGCGCGACGGCGTCGGGCGCCATCTGCAAGAACGTGTTGCGCGCCAGCAGCGGGTTGCGGACGTAGGTGTCGTACGGCGCGCGGATCCAGGGACCCCGATGGATGGGCTCGGCAGCGGGCGGCGGCGCCGGGACCTGGGGTTGGGCGCCCGCCTGGCGCAGACCGATGGCGGTCGCCGCGGCGGCAGGCGGGACCATCAACAAGCGGCGCCGGGTCACCATCGTTGGACGCAGAAGAATAGACCACGAAAGCGCTCTAGGTTCTGGCGAACCCGGTCGGTCCGGGCGCCACCGATCGCCGCCAGCGACTCGGCCCCCGGATGTCGGTCGCGTCCCGTCGTCTCCAGGCCGTTCGCGCAAAGGCTCCATCGCCGTAGCCACGACGCGCAATATTCGCGCGAATGAGTCGCTGGCGTCCGTCGACTCGCGTGGCACGACGGGCCTGAATACGGACTGCCTCTTGCAATACAGGCCGCCATGGCCACGACGTCCGAGAGTCCGACATGCCTGACCGGGGGGCTCGACCTCGGAGCCCACTCGGTGAAAATGGCGATTCTGTCGCACCGGGGGGCCCGGTCCACCGTCGTAGCCAACTCCGTCGTTCAGATTGCTGGGGCTCGCAACGTCCGTGACGCTCAGACCGCCATCCGAGAAAGCTGGAGGCAAGTGCTCCGGGAAGCCAATTTGTCAGCGCGCGACGTCGACAACATGGCCTCGACCGGGTCCAGTGCCCGACCCCTCGTCCGCGTCGGACGCTTCTATGGCCGTTCCAGCCAGGCGCTCGGCGCACGGCTTCTCTTTCCCGAGGCGAACGTCGCCTTGGACCTCGACGAAAATGAGGTTCGCTGCGTGCTCTTGAGGGACGCGAGCGGTCGCATGAGACAAGTCGAATGCGACGATCCCCGATGGGGGGAGCTCGCCCGCCGAGCGGTGGTCGACCTCGACGAACCGTCAGCGCCAGCAGCAGGAGCACCGATTCCAGAGTGCCCGGTGACGCGGGCCGCGATGCTCCTGTGCTCACCCGCCCTGGGCGGAAAAGTCGTTCTTACCGGCGAGATGGTTCTCGACGCCGGTGTTGTGCAACGCCTCTGGAGTAGGCTTCTCGCGCTGCAAAGCAACGTGTCACTTCTCATCTCGCCCCAGGCAATCTTCGCGGGCGCGTACGGAGCGGCGATCCTGGCCGCGCGTCGCTTCAATCGAATTGCGAACCCTTTCGTCTCCGACGTGACGGATCCAATCGTCGCGACACGGCCGGCCGCAGGCGCTGGAGCGTTGAACTGACGGGTGGAACCAGTGCCTCTCGAATAAGCCGAGCGGGCGGCGGGCGGAGCTCTTCGGCGCGACGGCCGATGACGGCATCATCGCGCGATCGAGCGTCACCCTACGTGATCATCGGTGATACGCTCTACGGCGCGAGTGGACCGCTGCTCCTCTGAATCGTTCCGGTGGCCCATCGCGAGCGCGCTCGGGCTCGCCCTGCTGGTCGTCGCGCCCGCGGCGGCCGCGCAGCCCCTTCCCTGGGTCAACCCGGCCCGTTGCCTTCCGCGGTGCGCGGCCGATCCCGACGTGCCGCTCACGCGCCTGGACGACCGGGGGCGTGCCAGCCGGGTCGGCAAGCACCGGGTGGCGGCCAGCGCCGTGGAGCCGCTGCAGCAGTTGCTGGCAGCCGCCGTCGCTGCCGGTTTCCGGCTGCGGATCGCGTCGGCCTTTCGGTCCTACAAGGAGCAGGCGCGGCTCTTTCGCACCATCAAGGAACGAGGCCGGGCCGCTCGCCCAGGGCACAGCGAGCATCAGCTGGGGACGGCCATCGATCTGCGCCTGCCCAGCACGAACGCGATCCGCTGGCTGGCCGACCACGCGTTCGAGCATGGCTTCGCCCTCAGCTACCCGCCGGGGCAACAGCGCGTGACGGGATACCGGCCAGAGCCGTGGCACGTCCGCCACGTCGGCGTCGAGCTGGCGAGGGAGCTGCACCAGCGCGGCGGCCCGCTCGAGCAGCTGTTTCGGTCGCGCCCCGGCCTCGGCGTATCGGGTGACTGCGCCGACTGTCCCGACCCGCTCTCACGCGCGCGGTGTGGCCGGCTGACGGACGCCGGGGTCTGCCAGGGCACCGTCTTCGCGTGGTGCTACGACGGCGCGGCGAACGCCGTGGACTGCGGGCAGTCCCACGAGATCTGCCGGGTGGCGAGCAGCACCGGCGAAGCGATGTGCGCGGCGGCCGAGCTGCCGATCCCTGCACCGAGCGTCAACCCGGCTGCACACTCGGCGGGGCGCGATCATCGGAGGTTCCTTCCTTCGCCAGGCGCTCTTCCTCCTCGACGATGGCACGCGTGCGCTCTAGACGCGCAGAATTGGACTCGGTCAGGAAATCGATCAGCGCTCGGCTCGGCAAGCCGTGCTCGCCGGTGCTGTAGAACACCCGTGCCGTGTGACGCTCCACCTGCTCGATCAGCTGATCGGGATCGCTGACGCGCACCAGCCCCACGCCCTTGCCGCCTTCGCCGAACTGGAACAGCCGCGCGCGAAAGGCGAGCTGGCGGAACTGGTTCACCCGCTCACCCAGCTCGCCGTGACCGGCCTCGGTCAGCCGTGCCTTCCAGGTGTCTTTGAGCTCCTCCCAGGTCGGGAACTCGGCCGTTCCGTCAGGTCCGAACAGCGTGTGCAGCTGGCGGATCCCGGCGCGCCACCAACCGTCGCGCAGACCGCGGAAGTCGAACCGCTTGAGCCAGGCCTCGCAGCGCGATGCTTCCGTGACCGGTTGTGGCGGAGTCTGCAAAGAGGGGGCGATGCGCACCAGCAGGCGGGCCCCGCCCCGGTGCACGTTGAAGAGCGTCGCACAGCCGCGACAGGTGGTCGTCGCGGTGTCGCCGCGCCGGACCCCCAGGCGCACCTCCACCCGGGCGGCGCAGCTCGGACATTCAATCGCTTCCACCGTGGTGCCGCCTTCGGGAGCCAGTGCGTCCGGCTCGGCGCCGGGGGCGGGTCGAAGGGTGGGCTCGTCGGCTGGTGGTCCGATGACCCGGTCTTCGACGGGCCGCACGGCCGGGGGCTGGTCGCCCAGCCGCGCGTCGAGCACTTCGGCAGCCTTGCCGGGGGCCGAGGGGCGAGGGCCAGGCCTGACCAGCAAGGTGTCCCCACGTCGCAGTCGAGCCCTCTCCTCGGGGCTCATCGAGCACTTCGAGAAGTGTACGAAGTAGGAATTGCCGTCGTCGACGCCGGTCGCAAAGACGAAGTCCCGCTCGTTGGGCACATTCGAAACGATGGCCGGAACGTATTGCCAGTCTTTGGCGGCCATGGGGTTCGGGCCCCGCCCGGTCCGTAGCGCGCCGACCGCCTGGATGGCGGCCCGGATCGGCTTCGAGCCCAGACTCCAACCGGCGCGGCCGCGGCAGAGCCGGCCGAGGTGCGCTTCCATGAAGGTGGCCATCTCCAGGGCCAGACCCTCGGGCAGAGCCAGCATCTGACAATAGTGCGGGAAGCTGGCGATGAAGTTCAGCGACTCTGCGATCATCGGCTCGTAGGCGCCGTCGGCTTGCAGGAGCTCGTGGTGCAGTTTCAACAGCTCGCCGATCACCTGGTTCTTGCGCTCACCCTTGATCTTGGCCGCGCTCTCTATCTCGCGGCGCAGAGCCGTCGCATAGAGGGCGCCGTGCGCCATTCTCAGCTCGCCCGACTGGCTCCAGCCCTCGAGGGACTCGGCCGCCGCCGCTGATTCGCCCAGGGCGATGCGGACCGTCCAATAGATGTCGATCACGCGAGCGGCCGATTGCACCGATGAGCGCTTGGGGTCGTCCCAGCCGTCCTCCATGAGTGCCTGACCGACGGCCAGCGATTCCTGCAGGCGCTGGGTCTCGGCGTACAGCTGGGCGAGTCGCAGGGCGCCGGCCGGATCGCCTTCGACTCCGACAGCGCGGAACACCTCGTCGAGGGCCCGGGTCGCGCCCACCCGATCGCCGAGGCGCCAGCGAAGCTCGGCGATCGCCCGCTGCAGGGTCGGACAGATGGCAGCCCCCAGCGTGGCGCGGTTCACCTCGTCCAGCATCGGTCCCAGTTGGCCGACGTCGGAGCTTCGGCTGGCCTCGAACGCCTTTACGGCCAGCGCCACCTCCTGCGGCGGTAGCTCGGGGATGAAGTCCACCTGCAGCGGGTTGGACTGTCGGCGCGCGGCCTGGGCCCGGTTGATCCACTGGCGATAACGTAGGACCTTCTCGGTGATCTCGGCGCGCAGCTTCGGATTGGGAGGATGGATCACGAAGAGATCGCGGATCGACTGGGTCAGCGCGTAGACCTCGTTGATGCCCTTGATTTGCCGGGATAAAACGCTGGTCCGCAGCAGTGCATTCATCGCCTCCCCGACGCGATCGTGCGAGCTCGACAGAATGCTGACCAGCTGCTGCCGGCTCAGCGGCTCGGAGTTGGCGAACAGGCACTCCAGCACCTCCAGCGCGTCCGCGGGCAAGGCGGCGATGAGGTTGGCGAGCGAAAACTCCAACACGTTGGCCTTCGCCGCGGACAGCGCCTGGTTGATGGGCCGGCCGGCCACGTAAGCGTCGACGGTGAGACGGATGGCCAACGGGTTGTCATTGCAGGCGGTGGCGATCTGCGAGACGGTCTCGGGGCTCAGGGCCTGCCCGCCCCGGTGGTGAAGGTACTGGCGCACCAGCTGCTCTGCATAGCCCTGGGTCAGGCCGGGCAGGGGTAGGGTCATGGCTGCGTTCACCGCCATCCGGCTCGTGACCACGACTCGCCACTCTGCCGGCAGCCGCTGGAAGAATTCGTCGAAGGCGTGCTGGGCGTCGCGGAGCACTGTCTCGAGATTGTCGATGCACAGGAGCAGGGGCGCGCCGCCGAGATGCTTGCTGATGGTCTCTAGGTCGTAGTCGCCCTCGAGGTCCAGCATCTCCGCCAGCGCGTCGATGATGGCGTGTTCGAGGTCGGCCATGGTCTTTGCCGCCCCCTCGATGGAGACCACCCCGCCCACCTCGAGGCGCTCGTGTTTGGCGGTAACGAAGACAATGTGCCGAGCCCACTCCGCGGTGGCCGGGTTGAGCGAGCATTCGTGCAACACGTCCAGGACCAGCGCGGTCTTGCCCGTGCCGCCCGGTCCCAGCACGGCGATGAGGGGGAACCGCCGCCCCGCGAGCAGCTTGCGCAGGTCGGCGGCGTCCTTCTTGCGTCCGATCAACCCGGTGATGTGGTGCTCGAAGTGCGCCGGCAGGTTGTTGGGAATGATGCGCGCGGCGGCGGCCAGCCACTGCTCGGGCGGCCGCGAGATGCGCCCGGCCTGCGCGTCGTCGAGCGCGGCGCGCACACCGGACAACCCAAGCGCCGCCACCGTGGGATCAGCGGCCAGCGCCGCCATCCGGTACCAGTAGCAATCGTGGAACGGCCGATTGGGATGACAGACGGCGTTGCGGATCTGGATCAGCTCCAGAGCGTCGGCCAGCTGGCGCAAGCGGGTGACGTGGAAGTGGGCCGACTGGCCGTTTTCCACGCGCAGGGCCATGTCGAAGAGCTCGCCCAGGTAGGAGGCCTCGATCACCTCGGCCGCCGAGGTCGGGCCGGGCGCGTCCTTGCCCTTGGCGGCGCCGCGGCTCTTCTGCGACTGCGCCGCGGACGCGATGTGCTCTGGCTCGGTGGCCATCCTTCGGTTCACGTACTCCCCGAGCGCGCGCTCGAGCGCATAGAGAACCATGGCGCTTTGGATGCGCCGATCCGGATCGGTTGCCGGAGCTTGAGGCTGCATGGGACCTCTTCTCTTCCGTCGGAATTGGGACTGCGGCGCGCGCGGTTGGGTTAGTAGACCGTGCGCATCATAGCCGAGGGAGCGAGCCCGTCACATTCCTCACGTCGATGGCGCGGCGTGGGCGTCGTGCGCCTCTCAAACGACGAGCGCCCCCGGCGCGATCGAGACGAAGCGGAGGCCTATGCTCTGAGGATCCTGACGCTTGGAAACACGCGGCGAAGGCGCTCGAGGTCGTGCACGTCGCTCGAGTAGATGATGTCACCGCGGGAGGCCGCCGAGGCGACGACGATTGCGTCGGCGAGGGTTGCTCCGGGAACCGCACCGAGGGCCTGACCAGCGATCTTGGCCAAGTCGAGGGTCAGGGGTTCGACATCGAGCGACTCGAGGATGGCTTTCCGGATGTCGGTGGGTCCGCGCCACCACTCGGCTACGACGTCTGCCGGAACCGTGATGATCTGGTCGCGCTCCCGCGCGCGTTCGAAAACCTGGCGCATGCGGAGCTTGCGCCGCTCGAGGGCGATCAGGGCGCCCGTGTCGAAGGTCAATCCCGTCACGCCGCCCGCGCTCGCCGTGTCTTCTTCGAAACGCCGGGATGCCCGGCCTGTTCCGCGTCGATCGACTGCGCCGCGCCGGCCGTCAACGTCGGACCGCCCAGCATGTCTATCACCCGCGAGCGGGCGGCGCGCTGTCGTATCAATCGAGCGGCCTCTGAAAACGCGGCGGAGAGATTGCCGCGATATGACTCACGGGCTCGACGTCGAAGGACCGCCAGATCGGCTTTGTCGATGGAGATGCTGACCTTCACGGTCTTGCCGGCTCGTGTGGTCGCCATGGTTCTTACCATGGTAGTACACTCTGCTGGGCGGGGCCAGGCTGGTGGGCGCCACCGGTCGACGGGTCATTCCTCGATCGCTTCGATCCCTTGCTGTTTCAGCTTCTGGAGATGGTCGCGCATCTCCTTCAGGCGCTCGGGAGGGTGTCCCGTCCATTCCAGAACCTCGCCGACGACCCGAAGGGCCGACCGCGACCGATACGACTTCGTCGGATTGCCGGGAAACCGCTTGTTCGTCAGGTTGGGATCGTCCTCGATGGGGCCAGGGAGCCTACGCGGGGACGCGCCGCGGGTGGAAGCGATTCCACACCGCCAGGCGCAGGGCGTCGGCCCGGTCGTCAGCGCGGCGCCAGCTGGCGTCGTGCTTGGCCGCGAGCGCCGTGGCCCGGCCCATCTGCTCGATCTCGAAGTCCACGGCCTCGACGGCCTCTTCCAGCCGCCCGAAGCGCGTCATCGGCCGGCCGTCCATGACGACCTCCCAGGGCTTGCCGCGGCCGGGGCGACGCAGCACCAGCACCTCGTTCACGCCGTCCGCGCTGCGCTGAAAATGCAGCCCCACGCCGTGCCGGCCCAGGGAGAACCAGGCGTTGATCGAGATCGCGCGGACGTTCTCGTCGGGACGCAGCGTCAGCGGATCGAAGCTGGCGGCGCGGTGCTGGATCTCCGCCAGCGTGACCGCGCCCGCCTCCAGCTCGAAGCCCGGCCGATCGAACTCGATACGCTGCCACACCCGTCGCGCCTCGTTCGCATCCCCCCCGCGCAGATCGAGATCGCGCGGGGTCCCGAACAGCGACGGCAGCGTGCACAGGCTCAGCGCCGTCAGATCGACGAAGTCCAGGATTAGGCAGTCGGTCTTGCCGGGGAAGAGGCGCGTCCCGCGGCCCACGCACTGGGCGTACAAGCCCTCCGAGCGCGTGGGCCGCGCCATCGCGATGCACGACACGCCCGGATCGTCGAAGCCTTCGGTCAAGACGCCCACGTTCGTGAGGACGTGCGTGCGCCCGTCGCGAAAGTCGCGCAGGGCCTGCGCGCGCGCCGGGCCGGGCATGGCGCCGTGCACGATGCCCGCGGGCACGCCCAGCGCGTTCAGGGCGTGCGCCAGATGTCGCGCGTGGTTGACCGTCACGCAAAACGCTATCGTGCGCCGGTCGCGCGCCAGCTCCTGGATTGACCGCGCGACCAGGGCGTTGCGCTCCTCGATGTCGATCGCTTCGGCCAGCTCCTGCTCGTCGTAGTCGCGGCCCGCGGGCGACAGCTGGCGGAGATCCGCGGTCGTCGAGATCCGGAAGCCGCGCAGTGGCGCCAGGTAGCCATCGTCGATCAGGTCGGGCAGGGCACGGGTGTAGACGACCTCCTCGAACACTTGGTCCAGCCCCTGTCCGTCGCCGCGCGCGGTGGTGGCCGTGAACCCCAGCAGCGTTCCGTCGAAGGCCGGCTCGAATACGCCCAGCTGCCGCAGGACGCGCAGATTGTCCTCGGCCGTCGCGTGGTGGCACTCGTCGTAAACGATGAGCCCCAAGTCGCGACCGCGCACAAGGCGCGCCAGCCGCTCTTCATGCAGCGAGCGAATCGAGCAGACCAGCACCTTCGCCTCAGCCGACGCCCGGAGCGGCCCACGCTCGATGTCGACGACGGCGCCGCCGTCCAGCGCGCGGACCAGCTTGTCTCGCGCCTGCGTCAGCAGCTCCTCGCGATGGGCGAGCACCAGCACCTGCCGTCGCGCGAGCCTGGCCAGGTGCGCGAAGATCACCGTCTTGCCGGCGCCGGTCGGCAGATGGACCAGCAGGCGACGCCGGCCCGCGCGGCGCGCCGCCAGCACGGCGTCGATCGCCGCGCGCTGATAGGGACGCAGTTCGCTGGGCGGTTGCGGGACCAAGGCGGTAGTCATACGACGCCATCGGCCCAAAGACGCGCGCCGTTGGCACCTCAGCGGGGGCGCCCGTCATCGATGTGACGAACCTGACGGCGGACCTGTATACTCCGCGATCCGCAAATCCCGCTCGTCGCTTACCTCAAATGACAGGGAGACGAACATGAAGGTGCCGGCCGACTGCTTCATGACACGGAACTGGGTAGGCCACTTGGCTCGGATTGGTCTCGCGACGCTGGTTGCCAGTGCAGCGTGCGCACCGGCATCTTCATCGGAGGTGGGCGCTCAGCCGGGCACTGGTGGTCACTCGACGGGCACTGGCGGCGCGACCAGCAGCGGGACCGGAGGCCTATCGGCGTCGGGCGGCACCACAGGCGGTCAGACGACTGGCAGCGGTGGCAGCGGCGAGACGAACGACGCTGGTGCCAGCAACAGCGGCGGCACAACCCAGCCCGACGCCGGCGGCGCGAGCGGCGGCGCTTTCGGAACAGGCGGCGCTTCCGGAACAGGCGGTGCTTCCGGAACAGGCGGCGCCCCGGGCTCCGGCGTCGGCGGCAGTGGCCCGCCCCCCCGCGCTCCTCGTTTGCCCGTACCGCCGGGCGCCGCGAACGTGCCGCGCCCAACTGGAACGCCGGGCAACATCACGGTCATCAATTGGGCCGGCTTCAAGGGTGCCGTCTCGTACACCTTCGACGATTCGAACTCGTCTCAAATCCAGCACTACGCCGAGCTTCAGGCGCTCGGTGTCCCGTGCACCTTCTATCTATGGACGGCCAGGCCGGATTCGGCGAACCCGGTCTGGGGAACGGCGCTGAAGGACGGTCACGAGATCGGCAATCACAGCATGACTCATGTCAGCAATGGCACAGGTGAAGACCTGGACGCGGCCCAGATGTTCCTGATCTCAAAGTGGGGCGTCGCCCCTACGACGATGGCGGCACCCAATGGGGCCCCGGTTTACACCACCCTCGCCAAGGGTCGGTTTTTCATCAATCGCGGCACCAAGAACAGCATCATTCTGCCAAACGACAACACCGATCCGTTTACGCTCCCCTGTTTCTATTCTGACGAGGGCGCCGCAGCGAGCGTGTTCGACCAGCAGGTGGACAGCGCGCGCGCCGCCGGCGGATGGCGCGTCTTCCTGATCCATGGATTCACCGGTGGAACTGATCACGCGTTCAAGCCCGTTCCGTTCGAGAGCTTCGCGGGCGACGTGAGACACACCAAAGCGCTGGGGGACGTGTGGATGGATCGCGTCGACATGGTCGGCGCCTATTGGGTCGGGCAGAAAGTGTTCTCGAAGGCGACGATGACCATGGACGGCGCCGACAAGACCTGGAAGTGGACCCTGCCTGACCACTTTCCGTCGGGACGGTTCTTGCGCGTCACCGTGGCGGGCGGGAAGTTGAAGCAGGGGGGCACCGAGCTGGCCTGGGACCCGCACGGCTACTACGAAATCGCACTGGACGCCGGATCGGTCACCCTCTCGCCGTAAGCGGCGCGGATCAGCCGCTGGGCCTGAAGGCGGCTTCGAGGTCGCGTCCCCTCCATTGCCGGCGCAGCTGAAGCCGTGGATCGAGTCGTGGACGGGCTATCGCGAGTGGAGCGCGTCGCGGGTCGAGCGGCTCGAGAGCCCGAGCGGGCGGGCCGTCCTCATCTAGGACCACCCATCGGCGTCGGCGAGCGGCTCGAGCGCCACATGGGACGGTCGTCTTGCCGGCCCCGTTCGGGCCGGCGATCACGCGCAAGACGGGTTTCAATCGGCCGCCATAAACCATCACGTCCTTGTCGGGATCTTCGCTCTCCAGCACCAGCAGCTGTGCGATGACGATGCTGGTCATGTCGTCGTCGATCTCGCTGCCGATGAAGATGATGCGATCCTTGAGCAGCCGCGAGAAGATGTCCAGCTGCGCTCTCCGCGATGCGTCTCTGCATCGTGGAGTTTGTGCAGGGCACTCGCGTGGAAAAGGAGCGCGCCTTCGTGCCCGGTCTTGCCGTCGTACAAAACGGGCCGCCAGGGACGTTCGTGACGTTCGCGGATGGCCGCCGCGTGCCTCTACCAACAGATCAGATCGTCTTCGCGAAGGATAACGGCGGCGCCGCTCGCGTGGGCTTCGGCGGCATGCGCTTCGACGGCATCGAAGGGGGCCTCCTCACCTTCCTTCGGGTTCGCGACCTCGTCCCCGGGCAGGAGCTCTCCCCTGAGCGCGGTCGTCGCATGACGCTAGAGCCGGGCGCTTCGACACCCGTGGCACGACGCTTCCATCGATTGTCGAGGCGTTCTGGAGATTTGGGCTTCCAACCTCGTTCCGCGTGTGCCCGCCGCGTTCCGCGGCGGGGGTGCGAATTCCGTGCCGTCGTCGCACCACGTGGCAACGAAACTCAGCTCGGGGAACGTTCGACAGCACCGGTTCTGTCAACCCGCGCCCTTCCGACTGCCCCAGAATGCCGGTGTTCACGGCGTCCCGCCGCCACAGCTGAACCTCGACATCACCACTGCCCAGCCGAGATCTGACCGAACAGCAGCGGCAGCATTACGTTTCACCACGGGTGAAGGAGGCTGTCATGACCAACGATCCAAAGGCTGTCGCCTTGGCGTACATCGAGGGCTGCTCGCGAAAGGACTTCGACAGGGTAGGGGAGCTGCTCGCGCCTGACATCCGGTTCGAAGGACCGGGGAACACGGTGACGGGCGCTGCGCCTTACCTCGCCGTGCTGCGCCGGATCGGCACCGTCTGGGTCCGGAGCGACGTCAGGAAGGTTTTCGTCGATGGCTCAGACGTCTGCGTGATCTACGACTTCGTCACGGATACCGCGGCGGGAGCGGTGCCCACCGTCGAGTGGCTGCGCGTCGATGGCGGTCGGGTCGCGTCCGTCCATCTGTTCTTCGACCGCGTGTCGTTCAAGCCTGCCAGCGAGGAGGTGGCTCATCGCGTGGCGAAGTAGACCGGCCAACTAGGACCGCTCTCACCGTTCCCCTGACCTCACCCAGCTGCAAGCCCGTCCGCAGAATCATTCAGGAACTGCGACCCCAGCGCGTCACGCTTCAATGTGAGACTGGCGGTGCCGGGCGTGGCGGCGAAAAGATCTCGAGGATCACCGCGATGCGATCCATGACCTCGACCCCGATCGCTTCTCCAGATTGCGCGCCTGCGAGGGGGTGATGTCGTGGTCGACCAGCACCGCCTGGACGGGCGGCGCCGCTTCCTCCGTCTCCTCGTCCTTCTCCGCGTCGTCGTCGTCGTCGTCCTCGTCGTCCTCGTCGTCGTCCTCGTCCTTCGCGTCGTCCTCGCCCTCGGGCGTCTCCGCGCGCGCCGCCTGACCGGCCAGCGCCTTGAGCTCGGGGAGCTTCCCGCTGCCCACCACGGTCCCCGCCGCGAGCGCGCGGCGCCGCTGCGTCACCGTGGCCACCACCTCGACACCCAAGGTGCGGCCGAGGCGCACCATCTCGGCGATCGACGCTGCGAAAGTCTGGTCATCCAAGTCTGGAAGCTGAACCGCCACCAGGGCGGCGCGTAGCGGTTTGGGCGGGCTGGAGGGCATGGGGCCCGGGAGTATAGTCCGCTTGCCGTGAACGGCCGCTTCGAGTCGTGCAAGCGCTGCTCGGTCACTTGACGATCCGGATGACGGAGCGGTACGCGACATCTCGCGCCTGGCGATGACAACGACTACTGGACGACGAAGATCTTTCTTGTCACGGGAAATGCCCGGAAGCAGAGAGCCGTCGCCGCGCTGGAAGAAGAGAGCGGAGAGTTCCCAGGCACGAGAGTCAGCGCATGGTTCGGCCGCCTCCGCGACGGTCGTGTGGCGTGGCTTCGTCCCACGTCGGCGAGGCGTCCGACAGCGGATGCGAGTCGGGCGCCAACCGTCACCCACCGTGATGGAGCAAGGCCGGCTTCAGAAGAAGGAAACCAAAATCGAAGAGCCACCGTGCGCGCCGTG
The DNA here is from genome assembly GCA_963737345.1 of uncultured Pseudomonadota bacterium. Classification (GTDB taxonomy): domain Bacteria; phylum Myxococcota_A; class Polyangia; order Fen-1088; family Fen-1088; genus JADGRB01. The sequence goes on from CAVTSM010000012.1 coordinate 439,402, forward strand.
AATGTCTCGCCGGACGCATCGGCAAGATCATTCAGGATTGTGCGACCCCAGCGGGTCAGTTTCCAATTTGACACCCGAAATGCCGTTTGATCTCGTAGCGTTGCGGGCGGCCTGACAGTTACAGGGACGACCTCGTGTAGAACTCGATCGCCGCGACGACACGAGAACTACGACGCTTGTGGCGACGAAGATACCGGGACCAGGCATTCCGCGGAGGGCGGCGTTTGTTCCGAGGGAGACGGTGGCGGATGACCGCACAGGAAACGCACCCGACAGCACGGCCGGCCTCAGACGGCACCCTCGGGGCAGTGTTCCTGCACGACGCCGACCACCTTATTCATGTGGAGCGGCTTATAGAGGATGGTCTTAGCCAGGACGGCCGTCGCCCGCGCTGGGGTAGCAGCAGTCATGACGATGACCGGGATTGTCGCCAGGGACGCGTCCTTCATCATTTCCTCGCGGAATGTCCATCCGTCCATGACGGGCATCATCAGGTCCAAGAGGATCAAGCAGGGGCGCGCGCCCGTCGCGAGGTGGCGGAGCGCCGCCTGGCCATTTTCAGCGCAGACAGCGACGTACCCCTCTAGCTCGAGCGCCTCGCAGAGGCTGTCTCGGAGATCCCTGTCGTCTTCCACGACCAGGATGTGTTCGTCGGTATAGCTGGGGGCGTCCGTCATTGTGGGCACCATCTCCTCTCACCTGTGCGAAGGCAAATTCTGGCCGAATCCCGCCGCGACCCGGTCTCCCACCGGAAGGATGACGGTGAAAGTGGCGCCGCTTCCCGGCGTGCTCTCGACGGTCACCGCGCCTCCGTGGGCCGTCACGATTCGCCTCACGAGCCAGAGACCGAGGCCCATGCCGGGCTGGCTCTCCGAGTCTGTCGCGCGTTCGAACTGTCTCGAAGATTCGTTCCTGGTCGTCCGCTGCGATGCCAGGTCCGTCGTCACGCACGGTGAGGCGCACGTTGCCCGAGCTTCCGGAGCTGGCCGAGACGCTGATGCGCGCGCCACCGGCGTACTTGACGGCGTTCCCCACCAGGTTCGTGACCACCTGGTCAAGCCTGCTCCGGTCCCACCACCCGGTCGTAGGGCCCGCTACCGCGAGCTCAATCCGGCCGCCGTCCTCTGCGGCCGGCATCTTCGTAGCGCGAGATTACCTCCCGCGCGATCTCGGCGAGATCGGTCTGCTCGCGTTCGAGGTGCAGATCGCGCGTGGAAAGCCTGCTGACGTCGAGGAGCCGATCGACGAGGCGTCCAACCTGGGTGACTTGGCGCTCGGCCTTCACCATGCGGGCCAGCAGCGCTTCCGGCGTCAGCTTCAAGAGCCGCCCTTGGCTAGCGGCGCGTACCAGAGAGCTGATGAGCACGCTGAGCGCGGACAGCGGCGTGCGCAGCTCATGCGAAGCGATCGCGAGGAAGTTGTCGCGCGTCTGGACGCGCCTCGCGCGCTTCGGTGTAGCGCGCGCGCGTTCTCGATCGCGAGCGAGGCGCGCCCCGCGATCTTCGGTCGCGAGGATCAAATCCTCGGTGCCGTAGCGCCGCGCGGACTCCGCTGTCACGAACGACAGTACGCCTATCGGCTTCTTTCCGACGATGAGCGGGACCACCATCGCCGAGCGCAAGCCGAGCGCGCGCGTAAGGCGCCGCTGCTCCGGGTCCGGGCGCCGCAGCGTCGATCATTTCATCGCGTGATCTCGGCGAGCAGCTGTCGGGACGCCGCTTCTGAACGACCTGGTACGGTGTGGATTCGGGCGGCGGCGGCCAGCGCCGCCGCCATTCCTTCGCGAGCTCCCGCTTGGACGCATCGACGTGAGCGACCGCCAGTTGCTCGAGGGAGCCGTTCGGGCGCAAGGATTTCGACGCCGCACCAGTCTGCGATCCGCGGGACCGCCAGCTCGGCCACCTGCTTGAGGGTCGCCTCGTAGTCCAGCGACGAGGCCAGCGCAGCGCTCGCCTCCGCCAGAAACTGCCACGCCTGTTCGGTTCGGCGCCGTTCCGTGAACTCGCGAAAGACGCTGACCGCCAGCTCGACGTCGCCCGCGGGCGTCGAAGACGGGGGCCGCCGAGACGAAGGACCAGCGCTCCTCTCCTCCGCGCTTCAGCCGGAAGCGGACGACCGTGCTCGAGCCTTACCCTTGCAGCGCGATCCTCGCTGGCAACTCGTCCGCGGGAAATGGGGTGCCGTCCTCTCGAAGCATCTCGAACATGTCGAGGATCTGCTGCAGCGAAGCCGACAGCAGTGCGTCGGCCGAATCAAAGCCGCACAGGCGCGCTGCGGCGTCGTTGGCGAAGATCGATCTTGCGCTCAGGATTCTGGACGAGCACGCCCTCGGTGATGCTGTGCAGAATGAGATCCAATTGATCTCGCGACCGCCGCACCTCGCGCTCGTCCAGCTCAGCCTGCCGCCGCGCCGCGTGCTCCGCGGCAGCGACGCGGGCCGATTCCTCGGCCTGCCGGCGCTCGGTCAGATCGCGCGTGATTTTGGCGAACCCTCTGAACGCGCCGCGATCGATCGTGCAGAGCCGTCACGACAGACGGATGCCCAGAAACAGGTGCCGTCCTTGCGGACGCGCCAGCCCTCCTCTTCAAACCGGCCGTGCATTCGGGCATGAGCGAGGATCTCGGTCGGTTTGCCCGACTGCGCGATCTTCCTCGCTGAAGAATACTGAGTATGGCTGTCCCGATGATCTCGTCCGCCGCGTACCCTTTGATTCGCTGGGCGCCCGGGTTCCAGGACGCGATCATGCCGTCCTTGTCGATGACGAAGATGGCGTAGTCCACGACTTGTTCGACAAGGAGCGCGAGCAGGTCGCCCGCCTCGTCCTCGAAGTCGCGGTCTCTCACCTTTCCGAGGGCGCCCATTGGATCGTCACTAGGGTACGCTGAGTACGGCGAAGGTGTACACCTCGACTTGGCCGGTTGGGTCGCGGGAAAGCTGTGCTTCTTGGAAGCTGGCTGCGTCAGGGCGACCCGGAATCGAAGGCGACAGACCGGTGTGCCCGCCGCGGCAACCGCACGACAAAGGTCGTTCCGTTCTCGGGCAACGAGGAAACCCCGACCGTGCCCCCGTGCGCCCGCGTGATCTCCTTGACGATGAAGAGGCCGAGGCCGAGGCCGCGCGAGGCGTCCGGTCTCTGACGAGTGCCGCGGAATGGGTCGAAGAGGTTGGGGAGCAGCGACGCAGGGATGACGCCGCCGTTGTGGACCTTTAGGAGGACGGTGTCCGATTCCCGCCCGTCGAGCTGTCACCGTGAGGGCACCCGCGGGTTGGCCGTGCTGGCCCGCGTTGCTGACGAGGTTCGAGACGATCTGCAGCAACCGATCAGAGTCCCAGGCACCGTCGAGCTCGCCGACAATCTCGCGGCGGATCGTCCACTCCGGAAACGCAAGCTCGATCTCGTCGATCGCCTGATTGCAAAGGTCGCCGAGGTTCGTATCACGGGGTTGGATCTCGATCCCGCCGCCCGCCCGGGCGCGGGTCAGGTCCAACAGCTGATCGATCATCCTCACCATGCGTTGGCCGCTCGACAGGATGCGGCTGATTGGCTTGGCGTTGAGGTCCGGCGCGCCTTCATTGCGCATGAGGAGGATCTGCGCCGCGGTCATCATGGCCCCCAGCGGGTTTCGCAGGTCGTGCGCCAGGACGCCGGCGAAGAGGTCGTTGTATCGGATCGTCTCCTCCAGCTTCGCGAACGCCGCGAACCGCGCCGTCACGGACGCGAGATGGTGCGCGATGGCGCTAGCCAACTCGATCTCCTGCTCGGAGAACACATGCGCCTCCCCGTAATACAGCATGAATGTCCCGATCAGCTGCCCGCGCGTCACAAGCGGGATGAAGGCCAATGAGCCGATGCCCTCGTCCCGGAATAGGGGCAAGAACGGCTTCATCGACGCGTCTGCCTCGACATCGCTGACGAGCACGGGCTGGGGGGCGACGGCGTCCCGCGGCCAGGGCGAATGCCCCTCGACCGCCTGGCGGTACCTGTCGGACAAGTGCCTCCAGGCCCGGAATCGCATCACCCCGTCGGCGTCCGAGATCAGGATCGCGGCGCGTGTCGCGCCGACGGCCGTCTTAATGGCGGTGAGGGCGGCATCGAAGACGACCTCGACCCGGTCGGCGGCGACGACCGCCTGCGCGAAGCGGTAGAGTTGCTCGGCGCGGGAACGGGCGTTCACCGCCTCGCGGTGGAGACGCGCGTTTTCGATCGCGGCGGCCGCTCGCTCCCCGAGTTCTTCGAGCAGCTTGAGATCGTCCGTCGTGAAGCTCTGATTCGGGCGGCAGCGCGCTGCGGTGACCGTCCCGATGATCCGTCCTCCCGCCAGGAGCGGAGCACCCATCAGCGCGTAGACAGGATGACGCGACAGTAAAGAACGATACGGACTCGGAGCCTCGCGGGCGGCCACCTCCGGATCGAGCGTCGGGATCAGGACGGACTTTCCGGATGCGGCGATGGAGCCGGTGATGCCTTCTCCGATAGGCAGGGGTGAAACCCGCGACACGATCCGCAATTCCTCGGTCGCCTCTGGGCTGGGGTGGTGAACCGCGGCGAGATGCAAAAAACCGTCAGGCTCGATGATTGCAACATTGATCGAGCTGTCCAGCGCCGTCCCCAGCTCGGCGGCCACGCTGCGCAAACGCACCTCGAGATCGAGATCTGCGCCGCCGAAGCTGCGAGAAGCGTGATTGAGCAACGCCAGTCGGCCCGCGGCGGCATCCGCGTCAGCCCTGCTTTGCCTTTCGTCTTCAAGAAGTCGAAGGCGCTGGATGGCCTGGCTCGCATATCGCGCCACCAGCAGCAAGAAACTGCGTTCATCCTCGGTCACTTCGCGCGACTCTTCGCTGGTGATCGCGAGGACGCCGACGGGTCCGCCCTGAGACCAAAGGGGCAGGCATGCCACGCGGTACGGCCGGGTAAGCCGGATCGCGTCCTTCAGATGCGGGTAGTCCCGTAGCATGGCCTCTTGCGAGGAAATCCAGAGAGGTTCGCCACGCCGAATGGCATCCAGCGCCGGAATCGAAGGGACTGCATCCAGCGGAACGGCGGCGAACCGCTGCCTGGTGGCCTCGTCGAAACCGACCGATCGCGCGAGCCCCAGCGTTCGATTGTCCTTGTCGACCAGCCAGAGCGTTACACTGGCCGCATTCGTTGCCGCGGCAACCTGGTCGACCACGGCCTCGAAGACCTCCGCCGTCGTTACCGCGTCGGCGAGAGCCGCGGTCACCTTGAGGAGTCGCTCGGCCCGCGCCGCTGCAGCGGCGCGGAAGCGCTCAAATGCCTTTCGCTCCGAGACGTCCGAAATCAGCGCGACGGCGCCGACGACCTGCCCGTCCTTGCCCAGTTGCGGGATGTACATCGCCTCGACGAACCGGGGTCAATCCTCGAGGTACGGCACTTCTCCCTCGTAGGTTGCTGGCTGGCCAGCCAGCGCGCGGCGAATGTACGGGCCGACCGTCTCGTATGCGCGGTGGCCGATGACGTCCTCGACACGCCGGCCGATCAGGTCCTCTTTTGATCGGCCGAACCACTGTTCGTACGTGGCACTGACGAATCGGTATCGGACGTCTAGGTCGATATAGGAAATGCAGATCGGCAGGGCATCGGTAATGAGCTGCAGCTGTCGCTCACTATCAATGAGAGCTTGCTCCGCTTTACGTCGTTCGGTGATGTCACGTGTGAAGCAGCGCGAGTGAACAAACTTGCCCCCCTGAAAATATCCGCTGGAGCTGATCAAGACGTGCTTGATCGTGCCGTCCTTGGCCCGCAGCCGGGCCTCGACATCGTGCAGCGCCTCACCGCGAACCAACCTGTCGAGAATGTCGCCGATGAGCGCCTGGTCAACGTGGAAATCCGCGATGGGCCGGCCGATGTACTCTTCCGCCGTGTAGCCGAGCAAGTCCAGCTCCGCTCGGTTGGCCCACAGGACGCGACCGTCGCCGCCCACGCGGTGAAGGGCGACGGTCCCGTGCTCGAAGAAGTCCCGGAGCTGTTCTTCGCTTTGACGCAGCTGATCTTCTCTCGAGCGGAGCTGGCGGAGCGACTCTCGCAAGGCAAGCTCGACCTCTTCCCGGTGCAAGATTTCCCGGGCTAGGACCTGCGCGTGATCCGGCGCCGTGTCGGCCGCCCGGCCAGGGGTCTCCGGCTCCTCGCCATGAGTGTGGAGCCCGACGATTTGCGTGTGGGTGGCGCACACGCTGTGAATGGTTGCTGGCTCCTTGTAGAACTTCCCCATCCCGTAGGCGCACAGCAAGGTGAAGGGCTGTCGAGCCTGTAAACCGTTCCAGAGCTCCTCGAGGTGGAGCGCGGCGCTCTTGTCGCCCCGCTTCCACAGGACGTCCACCATCTCACCGTACGCCCGCACTCCCGAGCCGTTGGCGGCGGCCGCTCGATTGGCCATGAATGCGCCGATCACAGATTCGAACAGGCGAGGATCAGGTTCGCCATCGCGCATGAACAGGGCGAGCGTCTCGTGAGCGTCCAGAGTGAGGAGGCGGCTGGACGCGCGCACAGCCTGGAGATCCACGGCGGCCAGGCGCAGCTGTCGATCGATCGCGGTCGCGTGCTCGCGGGTGGCGATAATCGTGACAAACTCCGCCGCGGATAAACCATCGGCGACGAACTTAGCGACGGCGGTCGCCAGCACCTCGTCGTCCTCGTAGAACTGCACGAGGTGGGCGTGGCGAGGGGGAACTTTCCGGAGATCGGGCGCCGGCTCCGCCGGAGGTTCCGGCTCCGCCGGGGGGTCCGGCGAAGAAGCGAAAACTTCAGCGCCGGTGGTCAACGCAACCCCCGCGCTGTTTCATAGGACTTGCGCCGTAAGTGCCGCGCATGCGGGGTCGATAGATCATTTTCGGGAGCACAGATTCGGCCCCTTAAAGGTCGAGGACGATCTTATGTCGCTGTGGTCCAGCCAACGCAAGCGTCTATTTCGATGTCGATGATCAAGGAAGCGAGGCAATCGGCCGGCGATTTCTGGCCGCTGGTGGGCTCATCATCGGGCGCTGATGTGCTCGCCTCGCGTCAACAGCCTGTCCCCAACAGGTAGCGGGGCGTAACTGTAGAGGAGCACCTTTTGAAAGGCCCGCGGGCGCGGCGCGGGTTGGATGCCGGCACGCATATTGCGTTGCTGAGCGGCGTCCTCACCAAAGGAGTGTTCATGAGCGCCATCGACCTGCTCGAGTCTCAGCACCGTGAAGTGGAACAGCTCTTTTCCCAGCTGGAGAAGTCGAGGGCAGCGAACCGCAAGGCTGCCTTGTTCGCGGAACTCGCCGACAAGCTCGCGGTGCACGCCGCCATCGAGGAGCATCACTTCTACCCGGCGGTGAAGGAGAAACGAACCGAGGACATTCTACTGGAGGCCGTGGAGGAGCACCTGGGCATCAAGCGGGTGCTCGCCGATTTGCTGAAAACGGCCCCGGAAGACGACACGTTCGACGCAAAGGTCAAGGTGTTGAAGGAAGAGGTCGAGCACCATGTGGGAGAGGAGGAGGACGATCTCTTCCCGAAGGTGAAAAAGATTCTGAGCCAACAGGAGTTCGACGCCCTCGAGCAGCAGATGGTCGCGGAGCAGGAAGAGCTCGAAGCTGCCGGCCGTCCGCGCGCCTCGATACCGTCCGAGACCGACCAAGCCGCGCCCATCTAGGCATCCGGGTTCGGAACCAGCACGCTGGCGCGTATGCGTGTCCGGGCTCGCTCTGCCGGCGGCCAATCGGCCCAGCATTTGTGGCGAGCAGAGCGCCAAGCGCTTGCAGGGTACGACCGAGGTGCTGAGCTGGGCGCTCGGCTTCGGCATGGACGCGCCGCCCGCCGGCGCGCGGCCCGCTTCCGCGCTTATCGCTTTTTAGCTAAGGTCCGAAGGCGATGATCAGAGGTTCTGGGAGGTGCTCTTATTCAGATTCCTCGGGAGGGTTCGCGCGAGAGGACCGAGCCTGTGCGTTCGTCCGACGGCCTCGGCCGCTCAGCGCTGGTGCCGGTCGGCGGAGCGACAGGACGGCGAGGAGGCCGACGAGCAGCGCCGTCAGGCCGTCTCCGTCGCTCCCACTGACAACGCAGCCGCCGCCGCCGGTGGCGTCAAGCCGTGTGCCCTTGGAGGTCCCGGTCTGGTCCGCGTCGCGGTCCATGCTGCCTCCGTCGAGGGCCGCCGACGGCGGGCTGGTCTCCGCGTCATCGGTCCCGCCGAAGGCCCCGAGGTTAATCCGCGCGCCATTCGGCATGGGCTCAGCCCCGACGTCATCGGCTGGGTCGCCTCTATCCGTCGATGGCTGCGGCGCAAGCAGCCGAAGGTCCCGCCCGGCGAGGTCGGCAAACGTGACCGGCGCCGAGAGGTCACCCGTGCCCGCTGCCAGGCCCCTATACCCCGTGCCGTTGCCGAATAGCCCGTCGTACGAGCTCACGAGGCCACCCGCCAGGTCGGCGGCGAGGCCCACCGTGTTGTCCGTAAGGATGCTGTCCTTGACAGTCGTCGGCGTCGCCGCCCCCCTCGCGTGGACGGCCGTGCCGTTGCCGACGAGTGTCGCGTTGGCGATGGCCGCGCTGCCCGAAACCGCAATCGCGATGCCGTCGGTGTTGCAGTCGCGGACGATTACGTGCGTGACGCGAGCGGCAACGTTCCCGTCGCTGACCTGGACGCACGTGTCAGCACCGGCCACAGTCAGACCATCGACCACCGTCGGGTGGCCGGGCACGTTGCCATCGAGCATCACCCCGACGGCGACGCTGGTCGCGTCGAGTGTGGTGCGCCCGGCTCCCGCCCCCTGAATCGAGACTCCTGCGCCGACGTGGAGCGTGTCGACGAGCGTGAAGGTCCCGGCGCTCAGCATAATGATGTCGCCCGGGCTGGCCGACGCGAGTGCTTGGGTGAGGCTCTTGGCGGGCACTCCTCCGATGGCCACCGTGGGGTTGTTGAACACCGTGAAGGTCTGCGGCGTCGACCACGGCGACATCGCGCCGTGGGTGTCCCGAGCTCGGAGAGCGAACGTGTAGGTCGTGCCCGCGGTGAAGGTGCCGGCGATCGGGACGGACGTCGTCCCAGGCGCAAGCAAAATCTGCTGTTGCCAGCTTTCGAGTACCTCGCCGTCGGAGTCAATGCGCAGTTCGTAGCTCGGAATGTCGCCGTCCGGATCGATAGCCGGCAGCCAACGGAGCGCAAGCTCGGACCGGGCGTGAAGCCGGGTTACAGCAGCCCGGTTACCCTCAGCCACCGGTCGCTTCTGAAAAGTGTCGAGGAGATGCTGGGCGTGCCCATCCTGCCGGCGGTCCAGGATGCCAACGACTTCGGCGACCTTTTCGCGGCCGGACCACCGACTTGAACTCACTGCCCGCGTTGCCCTGCGTGCCGTGAGCGCCGCCGGTACCCGGATTTCCGGGTGTACCGTGCGTTCCAGCATCGTTCACGGTCCCCTTGCACGCCCCCAAGAAGGACAAGGCCAAAGGCGCGAGCGCGATTTTGCCGAAGCGGGGATTCATTCGGTCACCTCCGGCGCGACGACACGAATCGGGTTCTGTCAGCCGGCGACGACCCTCCGCTCGCCGACCGGCGGAGCACGAACGCCCCGCGATCTTACGCAGTCGCGAACGGGGACACAGAGCATTTTCTCCACGAACACCACCGTCTTGCGGGCGATAGATAGATTGGCAACTCGCTGCGTCCGCCGACAATTCCTTTTGGGCAATCCTGGCGGAGGCTTCGACATATAACGAATGTGGCGTTTGGCGTTCGTCCCCGAGAACCGACATTTGAGGCGAACGCGGTTCGTCGGGCGCTCGTGCATTTTTTTGTCGATCGGATGACTCGATCTTGAGCCGGGCCCCCCCCGTATTTGTCACGCGGTCTCGATGAAGGTATGCCTATGCATAACAGGGCGCTTTGGTGCCCATCTGCGGTCCGGCGGCAGCTGCGCCAGCCCGCGACATTTGGCAAGGGACGCCGCATCCAGACATCAAGTGACGCCGATGGACGCGAACGAGGGGCGGGTATCCGATGAGCTGGCGACCGGTCGTGCGCGTCCTCTGGGTGCAACCGGAAACTCTCGTTGGAAAGGCTAGAATGACATCATGACGTCCCCTCGTCTGCTGATTCACATGGGCGCGCTTGCCCTGATCCTCGCTTCTTGTGCTGCCGACAACGCCGGCAACGGCTCCTCGGGTGGGTCGACCGGGAGCCATACGGGCGGAGCGCCCGGTTCCGGCGGAGCGACGGCTACCGGCGGCGCAACCGCTACCGGCGGCGCAACCGCTACCGGCGGAGTGACCGCTACCGGCGGAGTGACCGCTACCGGCGGCGCAGCAAACACAGGCGGCGCCGTGGGTACGGGAGGTCAGTCAGCCACCGGGGGTGCTCCGGGCACCGCAGGCGCGGGAACCGGCGGTCACATCGGCGGCGGCGGCGGACCGGGCGGCGACAATACCGGTGGCACCGCGCCGGGAAATGGCGAGTGGGTGGGGTATCCCCTGAAGAATCCGCCCGTCCCCAGCTCCGGGTGTGGCAAGCCGGCGACGATTACCAGCAGCAAGTATCCTGCGTACCGGACGATCATGAGCAGCGGCGATACGCGCCAGTACGTGATCGACCTTCCCGTCCCCTACGACATGAACACGCCGTATCGGTTCATCCTGGCGTCGCATGGCGTTGGCGGCCAAGGCAACGACATACAGAAGGAGCATTACTATGGCATCCAGGATATACCTGACGCCGCCAAGTCGACTATCTTCGTCTCCGCCAGTGGAATCGGCGGCGCTTGGGGCCTGAAGGATGTCCCGCTGTTCGACGACCTTCTGGCGTTTGTGGAAGCGAACGCCTGCGTCGACAAATCGCGGGTCTTCGTGACGGGATTCAGCTACGGCGGCATGTACAGCTACTCTCTGTCCATCACGCGCCAGAAGTCCATTCGTGCGGGCGTCGGCATGGCTCCGGTCAACTACGTCATCCAGATCCCCACCAAGTCGCACTACCCGATTGGTTGGATGCAATCGACCGGAGTGAACGACGGGATGTGCCCCTGGGTCTCCAACGAAGCACAGATGCTCGGCGGGAAATTCGTCGCCATTGAGCACGGCATGGACAACGGGTGCATGGTCCCCAACCCCATTCCCACCTGGACCTCCGGCGGCATCCTCTGCGACGACTTCCCCGGCTGCAAGCCGGGATATCCGACCCGGGTATGCACGTTCAACGGTTCACACAGCCTGCCATTCACATCGGATCATCCAGCGACCGCTAAGTGGATCTGGGACTTCCTCTCCCAGTTCTAGCGGAACCACCCGAATCACCGGCGCACCCGCCGCTGAGGAGGCGAGCCGCGGGGCTCATCTGGTTGCAGGTCTGGGCCGGGGGCACATGGAACAGACGGGCGCTTATTTTACTTTCTTCTATGGAAGGGGATGTCCAGGACGAGGATCGGCAGTCGCCCGGCGACGCGTTCATTCCGGCATCCGGCGTTCACTCTCGTTCGTGGCAAAGACTTTCGTCGACGGTGTCCGGCTGCTGAGTGGCTACAGCTCGAGGCACCCCGGGCTCGCGACGTGGACGGGCAATCTGAAATATCGACGGTCGACAGGACCTGGAAGCCGCGCTGTCCTCGCAATGAAAGCGGGAACCATCCTTCTATCAGGGCCTCGATCGGCCATGGCTTCGTTCGGTGGCCGAGGAGCTCCGACGCGTGTTTCGCGAGGAGCGCGTGGAACGCGGCGGACCGGCGAACGACGTCGAGTTCCTGCCGGTCGCCGAAGCAGGGGCGGCCTTGTTAGGTCGCTGCGTGCCGGCCCGTTCCCTGCCGTCGTGACAAGCTGGTGGCAAATCCGACTGACCCTGGTCAACCGGCAGTCGTAGAGCCGAGGTCAACGAAGTCCGTGTGCTTCTCGAGCGGCGTCACGGCATCGGCGATCCACTGTGGCAAGGGCCCATGGACTTTCCGGAGCAGTCCGTCTTGCGTCCGAGCGCAGAGCCGCGCTTCGACCCCGTCGACGGAGTTGTCGTAGATGTAGACACGATCGGCGAGAGCTATCGCGGCGCCGAGATTGCCGACCGCGCGCACGTGCCGAGTGAGGATCTTGTCGATCGGGACCGCGTGCCCGCCAGAAAGAACACGATCGGCGACTCGCGCCGCATTGATTCTCGGATCGGCAGTCGCTATGAAGAACACTCGGACGAAGGAGCCCGCGTCCTTGCTGCGGGCCAAGAAATCGATCTTCTCGTCCGTCGACAGGACGGTCTCGAAAGCGATTCCCGCTTGTTGGGCGAGCAGCTCTTCGCGCCTCTGCGTGGTCCACTCAGCGGCTTTCAGGATAGCGTCGGGGGAATTCCAATCGCCGAACCGGTCGCGCGCGATCTCGTCCGGGTTGAGGTACTCGACTCCTTCACTCCAGCGCTCCGCGCGCAGTCGAGTTGTGACGGTCGTCTTACCAGCCCCGTTCGGGCCGGCGATTACGACAGGACGGGCTTCAATAGGCCGCCATGAGACCCGGCCACCGCGTCTTCAAGCGGTCGAGCGCGGACTTCCGGGCGGCAGCGATCTGATCCCGCATCTTGCGCAGGGACTCCTCTCGTGCGCGTGGGACATGAGCGAAGGCGCGCTTGGACAGGCCGATCAGGTCTTCGTCAGTAGGCTCGAATGCGGGGTCGGCCAGGCGTTTGGGCTCGTCCATCGTGTTCAGAGTAGCGTCGTGAATCGCGAACCGCCAGCGCTCATGACGCGTTCCGTCGGCACGGGGGCCCGGAGACTGGCGGAAACAAATTCGCGGCGTGGCCGATGCCCATTCTCGGATGCACGCCCGACTGGTGACGGGACGCGATGACGAAGAGCCAGAAGCCGCTTCCGGCGGAGCTTCGTGATGGCCAGTACGGGAGTTGGGAATTCGAGAGGGCGACTCGGTTCCCCCTGTCGCTATCCGAGATGCGATGGCCTCGGTTCCGCTGCATATGCTCGAGACGCAGCCGCTGGCGCGGTGGGACATTGAGATCAATGTCGGCTGGCGGTCGGTCATTGAGCGCCTGCTGGTGCGGCTGGAAGCGGTGATTGCGACGCAGCCCGTGGATGAACGTGATCGGTTTCGAATCCTGCAGGTTAAAGAGAAGTTCGGGGGGTGACGGTGTACCTGGTGAACTCCACACCCGTCATGGACGACGCGATCCGGGCGGCGGCAGACGAATCGATCGGAACCCGCGAGGTTGAGTACAAGAAGCCCGTAGATCTGTTAGGGCCGAATGGGCTGCTTAAGCAGCTGACGGGCGCGCTGGTCGCTACCACGCCGGCCGTGAGCTGCGCGTCCGCGTTACGGAGCTGGCGGAGCTGATGCACGGCCCGGCCAATTGCCACGGAGCAGGAAACCCGAGCCCGGTCACAGCCGAAAAGGAAGCCGAGCTGTACCTCGACCGCAGGCGCCACGTGAAACGAAAGAGCGGTTGATCTTAAGTCAACAATAGGCCCATAGTCCATATGTTCGCACCCAAGGAGCCGCTGCGTCCCGCGGAAGCCAAACGGCTATTGCGCGTGATTCTGGCCACCGGGGAGGTCGTGTTCACCAGCCACGCGCTCGACGAAATGGCTCAGGACGGCATCAGCCAGGCGGAAGCGATCGGCGTTCTTCGGAGCGGGGTGGTGGAGCCTGCCGAATTCGAACGGGGGTCGTGGCGCTACCGCGTGCGGGCGAGCCGGACCTACGTCGTCGCGAGCTTTCGATCTGAGTTTGCTGCCGTGGTCGTGACCGCCTGGAGGGTCATCCGATGAAGTGCCCCGACTGCGGCGCCGGGCTGCGGGTCTCACGGGAGCCGCACAAGTACACGCTGCATGCGAAGTGGGCGATCACGATCGCTGACGCCGAGATTCGGCGGTGCCCGCAATGCGGGTACTTCGAGGTCGTAATTCCCCGACCAGAGGCCCTCCACCGGACGATTGCAGCCGAGGTCATCCGGAAGCCCGCCCGGCTTTCGGGTCCGGAATTCGCTTTTCTCCGGTCGGAGCTCGGCATGTCTGGCCGGACGCTCGCGAAGACCATCGGCGTGGTCCACGAGTCGATCTCCCGCTGGGAAAATGGCGTGCTGCCGGTCTCTCCCCCCGTCGATCGATTGATGCGTACGATGATTGCTCTCACGATTTCGGGGGAAAAGTTCGCAGTCGAAACTCTGTCGCACATCGAAGGGGACGCCGGCCCGATCAAGTTGGTGGTCACCGTCGATTCGAAGGGTTCTTGGAGACGCGCCGCTTAGGAGGTCGAACGATGGGAAGCCTGTGCATCAAAGGGGCGAAGCTCTGGGCGTGCTGGCGAGAAAAGCGGACGTCCTCGCGCCGCGAAGCATTCGTCACGTCTACGCGACCGCGGCGTGCATGTTCCGGACGGCCGTCGCCGACGAGCTGGTCCCGTTCACTCCCTGCGTGCTGGCGAAACGGATTCTGCCCAAGAACATCCGCGCGAACGTCATCTTCACCCGTGAGGCGGTCCAGATTCTCATCTCGGACGTTCGCCTCCTTCAGGACTGCCGGGTGGTCTAGGCGCTGAAGGCGCTTGCGGGACCGCGGCACAGCGAGGCGTCGGGGCTTCGATGGCGCCGGTACGATCAGGGACTGGAGCCTCTGGGTCCGCTGAATCTCGAACAGACGCGGACGTTCGGTCGACCGCCACGGTCCCCGGGGGAACATCATCGACGTCTACAGGACCCTCCCGTGGCCGGCGCTCTGCGCACGCACTCAGGTCACCCTCGGACCACGACATGGCTGTCAGGGGGATTGACGCCAACCTGAGATCTCGTGGCGCGAGCTCCGGCGCCTGCCGGCCCGGGACATGTGGTATGCGCGTTGCTAGGTTAGCCGGCATGTCGAGAACCAGCGTGAGGGGAGTGGTGGGGGCGGCGGTCGTGGCGGCCGCGCTTGCCGCCGGTTGCGGGGGTCGGTCGCTAGACCCGGGCGCTGACGGCGGCTCGCCCGCCGGTCTGACGACGGGGCGCGGCGGCGGGGCCGATCCGGGCAGCAACAACCCGGGGACCGGCGGTGCAACCGTCTCGGCTTGCGGGCCGGCGACGCTCACCGGCGCCACCGGACAGATCGCGTTCGATTCCGACCGTCAGGATTTCAACCGCGACATCTACACGATGAACGCCGACGGGTCGGGGCTCACGCGCCTGACGACCGAACCGAGCATCGAGAAGGAGCCGGCCTTCTCCCCGGACGGTACGCGAGTCTCGTTTTCGTCGGATCGCAGCGGGACCTTCCAGATTTACCTGCTGGACCTTGCGACCATGCAGGTCAAGCAGCTCACCGACGAGGCCGAGGGCGCCGACGAATCCAGCTTCTCTCATGACGGCTCGCTGATCGCATTTCACAGCGGCGCCTCGGTGTGGGTCGTGCACCCGGACGGCACGGGCGCGACCCTGGTGGCCACCGGGCTCGACACGTTCAACGCCTACTTCTGGCCGCACTTCAGCGCCGACGACGCCGAGCTGCTGTTCGACCGCAACAACGAGATCGACGCCGTCCACCTCGACGGGAGCGGCTTCCGGCAGGTCGTCCAGAACTGGACCACGTCCATCAAGTCGCCGGCGGTCTCGCCCACCGGCAGCGACGTGGCGTACACCGTCTGGTGCGACGCGCTCTCGGTCTGGACCTCGCCGTCCTCGACCACCACCGAACCGTGCAAGGGCCGCCGCGTGACGCCCGTCGGCGAGCCCGCCTCGCAGCGGCCCGCCTGGGGTCCGAACAACTTCATCGCATACGAGCGGGTGGATGCGGCCTCCAACGTCGGATCCATCGCGGTGATCTCGCGGAACCCGGGAAGTGTGCCTTGCCTGTTGACGCCCGACCTGGCCGACAACCGGAACCCCGCTTGGAGGTTCTGAGGTACCGAGGACGCGGTCGATCGCCAGTCCCGCGCGCGTCGTCTAGAATTGCGCCATGAACGGGCGTCACCCCCAAGGGCCTCCACGAGCCGCTTCGGCGCGCGAGCTACAAACGCACAGCCGGTCGGGCAGACGTTCCCTCCAGTGAGGGATAGCCCGTGCGATTGAGGATCTGCACCCAACTCACGGCGCGAGTGTAACCGAACCCGCGTCGAGAGCGATCTCGTAGTAGCCGTGCCCGTCCCACGGCACCTCGGTGCCTTTTTGCTTCAGCGTCCCGCCCGGTACCGTTACCCGCAGGAACTTTCCCGGCGGAAAGCCGTCGGGCAATTTCCACGACCAGGTCTTTTCGCTTCCTGACGTGGTGACGGTCGCCTGCGAGAACGCCTTTTGACCAACCCAATACGCGCCGACGGTGTCGACCCGCCCTATCCACATGTCTTCCAGCGACTTGGTGTATTTCACGGCGTCCACGAAGTTCTGGATTGGTATCGGCAGGTACGCGCCGTCGTTTCCGCCGGTGAATCCGTGGACCAGGTTTACGAGCCATCCCCCGGCGGCGCGCGCCTTGTCCACCTGCGCGTTGAAAACGCTGGCCGCGGAGCCCATCGGAGCGAAGTAGCACGGCAGGTACAACGGATCCGTGTTGTCGTTGGGAAGAATCATCTTTTCGAAGGTGGCGCGGTTGATGAAGAATCGCCCCTTCGCGAGCGCCGTGAAGGCCGCCGATCCGCCCGGCGCAGCCATCGTCAACGGTTTTACGCCCCACTTGGACATGATGAATTGAGTGGCCTCGTCGATGTCCGCGACACCACCCGGTCCATGGCTCTTGGTGTGGTTGCCGATTTCGTGGCCGTCCTTCACGACGGTCGCCCAGAGGGGGTTGGCCGCGTTCTCCTTGCCAGTCTCCATGTAGAACGTGAGGGGAACGCCGAGCGCCTGCAGCTCCGGATAGTGGTCGGTCTGCGACGTCTTCGAGTCGTCGAAGGTATACGACACCGCGCCTTTGAAACCGGCCCAGTCGACGACGTTGACGTTACCGGGGGTTCCGCTGGGACGCGGAACGTTCGCCGGGCCAGGCGGTACAGGGATGCCAGACAAGGCCGGCGAACCGGAGCCGCCCGTTCCCGAAGCACCGCCGCTGCCCGCCTTGCCGCCCCTACCGGCGCCGCCGTCGTCGGTACCACCGGGCTGGCCGCCGTTCGAACCGCCCGATCCACCAGAGTCGCCGCCTGACGAGCCGGCCGACAATCCGCCTCGCCCCATCGCGCCCGGCCCGCCGCCCGCGCCCGGCCAGCCGCCAGTGCCCGGCGAGCCGCCCGTGCCAGGCGAGCCGCCAGTGCCAGGCGAGCCGGGGTCACCGCCCGTGCCGCGCGGGGTGCCATCCCCGGAACGCGGGGTCGACGAGCAGCTGCTCCCCAGCATCAGGAACAAAGCCACCGCCAACGAACGAAGGGGGCGCGTGCGCGTCATGGGAGTTCTCCTCTCTGAAATGGGCTCCGAATCCGGCAGCGCACTTGGGCATATCCAAGCGTTGCGCAGGGCCGTTTTCGCGCGGGGGACCTCGGAGATCAAGGGAAACTTCGGGGAAAGTAAGGACGCGACAGGCGATCGTCGCCGAACGGCAGTTCGATTTGGGGAGGGGGGCGCGCGAATCCCGAGCCGAGCACTTGCTATCGTCACGTGCTTACCACCAACGGCTACGCTTGTTCGAAGAACGTTCAAGTACGCATCGTGTTGACCGGCGGCAACGGCAGACTCGACTCGCGTATTTCGACGACGTCGCCATGACATTCAATTTGTGATCGCTAACGCTGGCTGAGGCGCGGGTGCACCTCGCCTCAGCGGCCGAGGCGCGGGGCGCGGACTCTGCGACTCGGGTCGGCAAGAGCTTTGGAGGCGACCATCGCCGGCCGCCGGTGCGCCGCCGTCGAGGGGTTCAGCCTCCACGCCAACGTGCGCGTCGCTGCCAACGACCGAGACGGCCTCGAGCACATCGCCGCTACCTCGCGCGGCCTCCTGTCGCCACCGAACGGCTGACCCCGCTCGCCGATGGTCGCGTCGCCCTGCGTTTCAAGCGCCCTGTCTCCGACGGGACCGAGGCGGTCGTGTTCACGCCGTTCGAGCTCATCGAGCGACTCCTGCCGCTCATCCCTGGGCCGAGCTTCTGCGCCGGGTCTTTCTCGTCGACGCACTCGACTGCCCCCCGCCGTCACGGCCGCATGCGCATCGTCGCCGCCGTCACCGACCCGGACGCCGTCGGGCGCATCCTCCGGCACCTGGGCGAACACTCTGCGCCGCCCCCCATCGCGGGCCCCCGCGCGCCGCCGAGCCAGGATCACGCGGCTGATTAGGGTCGAGCCCGCCCCCGACCAGGACCCCGCCGACTCCGCTTCCTCATGACCCGCATGCTGGGAGGGGGGCGAGTCTTACTGGCCCGCATTTCGCAGGGGATCGGGTCCGTGTTCTCGCCCGGCAGGGGGCCCGTAGAGCCCCGGAAAACGAGGGGGTGGGCGTTGACGGAAGGGTTCTCATCGGCCAGACCCCGCTTGTTCCGCCTATCCGCCGCTTCTCCGTGATCGCCTGGTCGGCGGCTAGCTCACTGCGTCCGGTAGTCGAACCCGAAGCGGCTGATGGCGTTCGCCACGACGGCGTCGTTGCAGTCGAACTGCTCGATGAAGAAGGCGTTACGGTACGGCGAGTAGGCGATGGTGTTCGGGACGAACGGCAGCGTGTCGCCGAGCGGCTTGAACGACACGCCCTTGTCCGTCGAGATCATGAGCGTCTTCGCGCCGGCGGCGACGATGCGGCCGTCGGGCAGTTCCAGGGGGCGGCCCGTCTTGAGCGTTCCGGCCTGGACGGTCTGGGTCCAGGTCCGACCCTGGTCCGTGCTCCTGATGAGGCCGTGGTCGTAGATGAGCGACCAGTAGATCGTGCCGTCGGACGCCCAGAGCGGTGACGCCGCCGCCGACGCGGTCGTGGTGGCCGTCCAGGTCTTGCCACCGTCGGTCGTGCGGAAGACGCCGTCGGTGCCGCCGGCATAGCCCGAGCAACCGACGAGATGAACGTTCTTGTCGATGACCAGGGCGTTCGTGCAGAAGTTCGTGCCGGCGGGCAGGTTCACGCCGACGTTCGTCCAGGTGGCGCCGCCGTCGGCGGATCGGTAGAGCGTGTTCTTCTGCTCGTGGCCGCCCGCGAGCAAGGTCAGGCGCTGCGGGTCGGACAGGTCGACGCTGACGGAGTCGATGTGGTGCGCGTCGCCGAGCGCGGTGAAGGTCGCGCCGTTGTCCATCGTTTGGTAGACGCCGGGGCCATTGTAGATGCCCGACTCCCAGAACGTGGCTGGGTGCGCAGGGTCGAAGACCATCGACGAGCCGCGGTTCGTGATCTGCTGCGCGCCGGCCGCCGGCCAGAGCTGCTCCCAGCTGGTGCCGCCGTCGGTGCTGGACCAGAGCCCATGCTTCGCGACGGTCGTGATGAGCATGTCGGTGCTGGGGTGGGAGGCGAGATAGGACGTGTTGCCGCACTCGGACGGCATGCCCGCCAGGTTCGCCGTGACGTTCACCCACATCGCGGGCGGCGTCCGCGAAACGGGTTGAGTCCCGCCGGTCCCGGCGTGGGGCGGCATCGCGACCGAGACGTCGCCGCCGCCGTCGCGCGGCGTCGCGCCGGTGGTCCCTCCCGCACCACCCCCGACGCCACCCGCCGACGAGCAGGCAGCGAAAAGGACGAACGTGGCCGCGGCGCAGAGGCGCTGAGGGTCTTTCATCGGGACCTCCTAATGGTCGTCGAGAACGAGATCGACGCCCGTCACCATGACCCGGTAGGTCCCCGTCCAGGTGCCGGCCGATTCCAGCTCGAGGAGGTTGTCGCCGTCGTGAAGGTCGGCGAGGTCCACCTCGATCGTCTGGTTGAGCAGCCCCGCGCT
This sequence comes from uncultured Pseudomonadota bacterium, assembly GCA_963737345.1. GTDB lineage: Bacteria > Myxococcota_A > Polyangia > Fen-1088 > Fen-1088 > JADGRB01. Next base: position 459,155 of record CAVTSM010000012.1, read on the forward strand.
GGCGCCGGCGCCGCCCAGCGACGGATTGAAGTCCATGAACGCGTTGGCCTCGACGTCGGTGACGGCGCGATCGTGCCAGGCGCCCCCGTTCCAGCGGAACCGCAGCACCATCTGCGTCGGTGGCGGAAACATCATCGCCCACTCGAACCACGGGTAGTCGGCGGCCAGGACCAGTCGCGCGCGCGTGGCGCCCGCTTTCGTCACGCCGGCAAAGTGCAACGCCGCCGGCGCCGCGTTGGTCTCCGTCGCCGACGGCAGGAGGTAACCGACGTTTCGACCCTCCCCATCGTAGGTGCAGGTCGTCATCGCGCACATCACGCGGGCCGAGTCCTGGGGGAACGCGGGGATGACGTCCCCCTCCCACTGGCAGGCCGTCGCCGTCATCGTGCAGCCCTGCAAGCCCTTGTAGGTCGTGAGCGAGTCGGGCGCGCTGTACTCGCGCCAGCCTTTCACGACGGGGCCGTCGAACCCGAAGTTGTCGAACCGCACGGTGGCCGCCGAGCCGAGCCAGTACTTGAGGGTGGCGTGGTTGCGCAGCGCCAGGCTGACGTAGCCGCGCGAGAAGGGCAGGGCGACGTCGCCCGCCCACAGCAGGTGCAGGTTCGGGAACGTCACACCGTCGGGCGACGTGTCGGACGTCCACACCTCGACGTGTGTTTGCGTGAGGTAGACCTCGACGTGGTTCAGCGCGCCGGGCGCCGTCGTCGCGTGCGGGACGCTGCAGTCGAACGACGGGATGTGCGACGTCTGCAGGTAGTCGTTGAACGTGTAGACGGCCGCCTCCAGCGTCTGCGGGTTGTTGCACCAGCCGCCGTCGAACTCGATCTCGACGCCGTTGCGCGGGCCCGAGCCGCGCTCTTGCCAGTCGAAGCTGGGGGCTGGCGACGGATCCTGGGCGATCACCAGCGCGGGCCAGCCGCCCAGGCTGTTGTTCGACAGATCGATGTCGAGCTTGATCGTTCCCGTGCGGCCCGCGAAGTCGAACGGCTGGCGGACCCGGTACGTCGCGAGACCATAGTTCTGCTCGGCCGCCGTCGCGAGCGCGTGCCGCGTCGGAACCGTGGGCGTTGGATCGCAGACCAGCACGTCGGAGTCCGGCAGCACGCGCGTGTTCGACAGACCAGCGCGACAGGCGCCGATGAGCGCTGGCCCGACCCGTATGGCGTCGTCGAAGCTCGCGCTGGAGTAGGGCTGACCGCGCGCCACGCTCCAGCGCGTCGGGTCGAGCTCGCCCGACGCGGCCGCCGCCCTTGGCGGGGCCCGTCTCGAACGTTTCGCAGAACGCGGGCGCGTCGAAGCCGCACGTGCCGGGCTTCGGAGTGTACGTGCCGCCCGCGTCGGGGTGGGAGAAGCCGACGTCGGGGGCCACGCCGGCATCGTGCCGAGGCGTGTCGCCGCCCGTCGGCGTGGCACCAGCGCCGCCGGCAGCAGCGGCACCGCCCGAGTTACCGCCCAGGCCGCCGACCTGACCGCCGCCGCCGCAGGCCGACAAGGCCGCGAGCGAGATCGCCGAGAGCAGCCGCCTCACGGCGCCACCAGCAGCGCCGCCGCGGGGCCGGGTCCGGACAGCGCGCCGAGGAAGGCGACGAGATCCGCCTGCTCGCGATCGGACAGGCCCAGCGCCGCGAGCTCGTTGACGCCCGGGTAGCCACCGGCGCGATCGCCGCCGCGGTTGAAGAAGGCCATCACCTGGTCGAGTCCAGTCAGCTGTCCCGTGTGCATGTAAGAGGGCTCGCCGGCCACGCAGCGGAGCGTCGGCGTGCGAAAAGCGCCCTCCAGCGCGGGCCCGGGCGCGGCGGGCAGCGCGTGGCGATCGCCGTCGCTGAACGGGCCCGCCGTGCTCATCGGGTCGGCCAGCGCCGCCGCGACGCCCGTCGCCGCGCCGCGGTCGTCGGAGTCTTGAATCGCGACGGCCACGGTCGCCGGGGCAGAGCCCCACGTTGTGGAACTGGCCGTCGGTCAGCCGCGGCCCGCCGTGGCATGAGGCGCACTTGGCGGCGCCGACGAAGAGCACGGCGCCGCGCTGCTCGGCGCGCGAAAGCGCGGCGCTGTCGCCGTCGAGCCACTGGTCGAATCGGCCCGGGCCACAGCGGAGCTGGCGCACGTACGCCGCGATGGCCTTCGTCGCGTTGACGGCGACGGTCGTCACGAGCTTCTGGTCCCCGGGCGTCATGCCGTCGTAGTCGGCGCCGTCGCCGGGGACGCCGCGACAGGTGAAGGTCGAGCCGCCGCGCGGTGGCCACCTCGACGCAGCCGGTGGTCTCGGGCGCCAGCGCCGGGAACCGCGTCGCGTCGTCGAGAGGCGGCAGCGCGCCGAAGATGGCTTCGTACTCGGCCCGATGCGCCGCGAAGATTCGCTCGGCGACGTAGAGGCGCCCGGAGTTGAACTCACGGTTGCTCTCCATGACGCCCAGGGCCTGGTTCCAGATGGCGTCGCGCCGCCCGTCCCAGTTGTAAAGCGGCGCGAAGGCGACCTCCAGCAGCGTCGGCGCGCGCCGCAACGTCCACTGCGCGCCCAGCGAGACCTGCGTGTGGGGGCTGCGCGTGTCGACGAAGCCGGACGTGGGAACGTGGCAGCCCGGCGCAGCTCACGCGGCCCGCCTCGCCGCGCACGCCCAGCGTCGCGCTGGAGCCGTCGTTGTCGCCCTCGAGCAGGCGCCCCGAGAACCCAGCGTCGAAGAACAGCCGCTGCCCGAAGGCGCGCGCGGCCGCGTCGTCCGCTACGCGGTTGCTCGGGTCGACCGGGCGGCGGGCCTGGCGTCGTAGCGCAGCGCCGCCAGCGCCGCGCGTGCCTCGGCCGTGACGACGGGGGCGGGATCGTCGCCCGCCGCGCCGCCAGCGCCCGCGCCGCCGTGTCCCGCGGCGCCCGGACCCGCGCCCGCCGCGCCGCCGCCGCCGCAGGCGAGGCCGCCCGCGAGCAGCCCGGCCAGCAGCGCGACGCGCTCAGGACCCGCCATACCACTTCGTCCCGCACGGCAGGACCGTCTCGTCCCACGCCGGCTGCGCCGCCGAGAGCTCGATGCCGAAGTCGTCCATGTGGCGATCGCTGTGGCAAAGGCTGTAGTCGTGCTCGTACTTGTGGCCCGTGTCCGCGGGCGTGACGGTCTCGTCGATTCCGCAGTGGTAGATGACGGCGCGGTAGGCGACCGTGACGGGGCCGGCCGGCATGCGCCCGGCGGGCAGGACCGCGCAGCCGGAGGGCTTGCCGTCCATGAAGACGTACACGCGCGACGTCGACGCGTAGACGTCCCACTGGACCGGACGATCGTAGCCGGCGACCTCACCCTGCACGGGGATGGGCGTCCAGGACTGCTTCCAGGTGTCCTGGTAGTCGCCCGCGTGGAAGCCGTAGATGTTGGCGCGGTTGCACTGCTGGCTGACGCCCCAGCCGCGCGTGTCGCAGAACTCGATCTGCGTCTCCTGGTAGCCGCCGAACGGCTGCACGACGATCGATTGCCCGCCCGACGGGGCCAGGTCGTCGGCGGTGCCGGCCTTTCCGTCCGGGCCGACGAGGTCGAACGGGAACGTCCCCAGGCGCGTGTGGACGGGGACGGTGTCGATGTTGCCCTGGTTCGGCGCCGGATCGTCCATCAGCGGCACCGTCGTCAGCATGATCTGCGGGTAGCGCCGGCCCGTCGACGGAATGTCCGAGGCCATGCGCACGTGCAGGTAATGGTCGGTCGCGAGCTTCGTCGCCACCTTGCGCGGCGTGATGCTGACGTTGCAGCTGGAGCCGCCGTCGGCGAAGCCCAGCACGAGCTGTCCCAGCACCGGCCCGAACGTGAAGTTGTCGGTGCAGCCGCTGGTGTCGATGGCCCAGTCGGCGTTGCGAAAGATGAAGGCGTTGTTGTCCTGCCACTTCGTGAACGGCCCCCACGGCGCGCCGTCGTCGAATGTCGCCAGGAAGTCCATCTGCGGCTGCGGCTGCGGCGTGACGTCGACGTAGGCGCGCGCGACTGGCTTGGGCCGGTTCGTCGGCGCGTGCTGGCCGTTGACGAACACCTCGCCCGACGAGAGCCGCGCCTCGTCCAGCGTCAGCGACGGCGCGTTGAACGGCTGCATGCTGGTCCGGTCGATGTCGGCGTCGTGGTGACTGGCCGCGATGTAGCCGTTCGGGAAGGGACAGCCGGCGTCCAGCGCCTCGACGACGAAGCGCGTGGTCTTCTTGACGCCCGGCCAAGTGACCGACGGCAGCGGCCGCAGACCCTGGTGCAGCACCAGGTCGAAGCGGGCGTCCCCCGCCGCGAGGACGTCGAAGCTGCCGGGATAGGTCACGCGGTGAAGCGCGACGCTGCCGGGCTCTTGCGCGGCGAGGATCTTGAAGCGCGGCCCCAGGTCGGCGATGTCGCTGGCCGGCTGCGCGGCGCGCGCGTCGTGCTCGGGGCCGTCGGTGAAGAAGAAGACGACATTGTCGCCCTGCCAGTCCGCGCCCGGCGCGTACTTGATCCGGTAGACGGTCTTTGTCGCTGACGTCGTGGTCTGCACGGGCGCGTAGAACGCGATCCCGTCGTCGCGCCAGCCTTTGGCCAGCAGCATGTCGCGCGTCGCCGTGTCGACGACGTACTCCGCGCTGTTTGCCTCGGGGTACAGCGGCACCACCCAGTCGGCGTTGCGGAAGCCGCCGCCGCCCGCCGGGTCTGCGACGCGGTAGACGGGGACGCGGTCAGCGCCGGGCGTGAGGAAGACGTAGCCCAGCGTCGCTTCGGCCGCGGTGCGGACATAGTTGTGGCGCGCGTTGTCGCAGCCGGTGATCGCGCAGTCGAAGCTGTTGGCGGCGTCGGCTTCGCGCGCCTGGAAGACGCGATCGCCGGCGCACCGATAGATGCCGTTCTTGACGCCCACCTCGCCGCCCGTGCCGATGAGCCAGTCCCCGGCGGCGGGCTCGGGGTAGATGCGGTAGTCGAGCGCGCCGCGCGACCGGCTCGAAGTCGATCGTGACGGTGTCGCCGCGCGTGGTGACCTTCAGGTTCTGGATCGCGGGCAGCTCGGGGACGCAGCTCGTGTCGCCGGCGGCGCACGGCTTGCGACAGGCGCCGCCCATGCACGTCAGGCCGTTGCCGCAGGTCTTGCCGTCGCACTCGCTGTCGAGGCAGTCGACGAACCCGTCGCAGTCGTCGTCGACGCCATCCGAGCAGGCGGTCTCCTGCGCGGCGACGGCCTTGCACATGGTGCCCGGGGGCATCCCGCCGCCCCCAGCGCCGCTCGCGCCGCCATTCGCGACCTGGCCGACGACGTTGTGGGTACCGCAGCCGCCGAGCGCGGCAGCGACGGCGACCGCGAAGAGGAGAGCGAGCGTCTTCATCTCGACCCGCTGAGTGTCGGCACCCGCAGAAAAGTTACGGGTCAATTCGGTCGACGGGCGGCTCCCGCGAGGAGGCGGCTGACTTCGGCGGCGTATCGGCCAGTTGGATAACGCTTTCGATACGCCTCGAGGTCGTCGCGCGCCTCGTCGTCGCGCCCGAGGTGCCCCAGGCACACGGCGCGACCGTAGAGCGCGCGGTCGAGAGTGCCCGGCGCGGCGGACGTTGCGAGCGGCCCCAGCAGCCGGTCGAAGTCCACCAGCGCGTCGGCGTAGCGCCCCGCGCTGGCGCGGAGCTCGGCGCGCGTGAGGAGCTGCTCGGCTCCGAGTCGGCCCGCGAACGCGCTCCGGTCGTCGAGCAGACGGAGCGCTGCTTCGCGATCGTCGAGCTGGATGACGGCCTCCAGGCGCGCGCTCAGCGCTTCCGACGCGAGCACGCCGCGGGGGAACGTGCTCGCGTACTGGTCGAGCAGCTTGAGCGCGCCGCGCGCGTCGTGGTCTTGACGGAGGCGCGACAGCGCGCGCCCAAGGAGCTGGGCCTCGGTGGTCGTGTCGTAAGCCAGGCGCCGCTCTGCCGTCGGCGCGTGCCGCACGCGAACGGGCGGCGCGGCCGCAACCTCCACGGCGATCGGCGCAGGCGGCTCCAGCGGGACGACGCGCGGCGTGGGTGTCACGGGCGCTGCCGGCCTGGCGTGCCCCAGGCGGTGCGGCGCGGGCTCTGCCGGCGCGCTCGGCGCGACGACGTAGCGCCACAGCAGCATGGTCCCCTTGGCGGTCGCCACCGACGCCAGGAACACGACGGCGAGCAGCGCGAATCGCAAGCCGACGGGCAGCGCGCGCCGCGCCACGGGCCGGTGCGCCAGGGCGGCGACCTTGATGCGCGCCAGTGTTTCGGCCGGCAGCGGCGGCTCCTCGCGCACGGCGTCCACCAAGTCGGCCGCGCGCGCGGGCAGCGCCCTCGGGTCCCGCGTCGATTGCCGCCAGCGCACCGGGTCTTGTTCGCCGGCTCTCATCGCAGCTCCTTCTCCAACTCGCAGTCGACCATGGTCTTCAGAAACGCCGCCCGCGCCCGGTGCAGCAGAACGCGGACGTTGCCCGGGCGCAGGTCCATGTGCGCCGCGACCTCGTCCACCGAGAGCTCCTCGAGCTCGAACAGCACCAGCGCGCGGCGGTGGCGCTCGCTCAGGCGATCGAGCGCCCGGTGGAACAGCACGCGCCGCTCGCGTTTCTCCAGTTGCGCGAGCGAACCGTCACCGCTGGCCGGCGCGTCGTCGCCGGCGCTGGGCATCAGCCGGAGCCACCATTGCCGCAGCTTGCGGCGCCGCCGCTCGTTGGCGGCGACTTTGGCCGTGATGCCGAACAGCCACGTCGACATGCGGCTCTGGCCGCGAAACTCGCCCAGCCGGCGATTCACGACGACGAACACCTCCTGGGTGATGTCCTCGACGTCGGCGCTGGGGCCGCCCAGCCGCGCCGCCCACCGCGCGACGGTGGCCGCGTGCTCCGCGTACACGGCTTCGAACGTCGGCGTGGCCGACGCCGGCTCGCTTGCGTCGGCGGCGGTATGCGCGGCTATGGGGGACATCGACACACCCAGGTCTCCGAGCGTTGATTGTCGCGCAGCCGCGAAAGGTTTCACATCACCAGACGAAATCGGCGCCCAGCGCCACCATGGGCTCCACTCGCGGCAGTTCGGTGCCGGCGGAAACGCCTTGCACATCGACGGCTTGGCGGCGCGCCCAGCCGACCACCGACGCACCGAGCCAGGGGCGCAAACGACCGGGCCGCCACTCGACACGCGCGCCTGCCTCGGCGCCTACATCCAGGCTCAGCGTCTGGCGGTTGACGTCGAAGCCGGTCCCGGAAACCGACGCCACGCCGGCCGCCGCCCCCGCGCTGACCACCACGCCCCAACGCCGTCCGCGCGCCACATCCAGCTCCGGCCCCAGGACGAGAAAAGCGCGCCACCAGCCGGCTTTTCCAGGCGACACATCGACGGTGTCGCGCCCAACGCCGACCGCGGCGACGCGCAGGCGCCAGCGCCCGTCGCGGCGACCCACGTTGAGCTCGACGCGCGCGCCCGGTGACCACCCGCTGGCGTGCGCGACACCGGCGGCGGCGACGCCCAGCCCGGCCGTGGTGGACATCGACCGCCGGGCGGGCGGGGCTGCGCGCAGAATCGGGGTCTCCGGCACCGCCGCGGCGACCGGGGGCCGGGCGGCCTCGGGCGCCAGCCGATCGAGACGCAGCGCGATCTCGGGGTGCAGCTGCGCTTCCCAGATGGCGAGCGTCACCGCGACGGTCTCCGCCTGATCGCCGCACGACCGCGCCCGCGGCAGCTGCCGACCGCCGATGGCGCGTCCATCCGTGTCGGCCAGCGACACGGAGACCGATCCGTCAGGCCGGCGCTTGATCGTCGCGACGTCGGACGTGCCGGCGGCCCCAGCGTCCCCCAGCAGCGGGGCTAGTTGACGCTCGACGTCCGCGGCGACCGGACAATCGCCCGCGGCGTGGATCTCCATTGCCAGCACCAGCGTCGCGAGCAGGGCCCCCATGGCGAGTCGTCGACATTGTAGCCCTTCGAGGGCGCCGTGGCGTCACGGCATGGTGTCGGGAACGGCTTGCGCGTGGACGGCCGCGACCTCGTCCGCGGTCAGCGCCCGGGACCAGACGGCGTAGTCGTCGATCTCGCCGGAGATGGGACGCTCGCCTTTGTCCCAGCGGCCGATACCCAGGTCGGGGCTGCCCGCAAGGATGGGCGCGGGCATGGTGGCTTTGTCCGTCAGGACGCCGTCGTGATACAGGCTGACCATCTCGTGGGTCATGTCGAAGACCGCGACGAAGTGCATCCAGCGGTCGGTCTCGATGCATTTGCAGTCGAGGACGACATAGTCGGTGGCGGGCACCGAAACGAGGTACGAAGCCTCCAACCACTCGAAGCCGGCCCGCGGATCGAACTCGATCTACCAGCCGCCCGCGCCGCTCTTCTCGGCCGAGAGGAGAACCGCCCGCTCCGCGGTAAACGCGTCGCGATCTGCCTTCGGGATCGCCCGGTCTTTCCTGCAGGACGGGGCTGCTTGTCTACTGGCGCGCACGTGCCGACTGAGGATCTTGTCGATCGGGACCGCGTGCCCGCCAGAAAGAACACGATCGGCGACTCGCGCCGCATTGATTCTCGGATCGGCAGTCGCTATGAAGAACACTCGGACGAAGTAACCCGCGTCCTTGCTGCGGGCCAAGAAATCGATCTTCTCGTCCGTCGACAGGACGGTCTCGAAAGCGATTCCCGCTCGTTGGGCGAGCAGCTCTTCGCGCCTCTGCGTGGTCCACTCAGCGGCTTTCAGGATAGCGGCGGGGGAATTCCAATCGCCGAACCGGTCGCGCGCGATCTCGTCCGGGTTGAGGTACTCGACTCCTTCACTCCAGCGCTCGGCGCGCAGTCGAGTTGTGACGGTCGTCTTACCAGCCCCGTTCGGGCCGGCGATTACGAGCAGGACGGGCTTCAATAGGCGGCCATGAGACCCGGCCACCGCGTTTTCAAGCGGTCGAGCGCGGACTTCCGGGCGGCAGCGATCTGATCCCGCATCTTGCGTAGGGACTCCTCTCGTGCGCGTGGGACATGAGCGAAGGCGCGCTTGGACACAGTTCGCGGTCATCTCTCAGATGCCCGTCACATCGAGCTCGACCAGCCGCTCGACACACCGCGGGGACCGGTCGAGGTCGTCGTCCGTCCCATTGCGGAGGCCAAGGCAGGCGGAGCTTCGATTATCGGTTTGTTCGCTGATGAGCCGGAGCTGATGGACGAGGTCTCGGGCAGCGCGATGGCCGCACGAGAACGCGACTCCTTGCGGACGCGCGGTGCGTAGAGCGCTGCTCGACACCGAATCTTCTCCGAGATTGCCAAGGGGAAGAACGAGACCGTTCGTCGGCGCGCGCTTGCCTACACGTCGACCGTTGGTTCCCTCGCCATCTCGACGGTGACGATCGTCGAAGTCGTCAAGGGGCTGCGCAAAGTCGGCCGCGAGGCGGAGATCAATCGCTTCCTCGCGAGCCTTCCACAGCTCGAAGTCTTTCCCCTCGACGCGGTGGCTGCGGAGCTTGCGGGCCGAATCTACGGCGATCTGGAGCGGCTGGGTCAACCCATTGGACGCGCCGATCCCATGATCGCAGGCATCGCGCTCGCGCGCGGACTCGTCCTCGTCACCGGCAACCAAAACCACTACGAGCGGATCATTAGAGCGGGACATCCGATCGAGATCGAGGACTGGCGGGTTCCCGAGCCGGGGTAGCTCACCTCTGGCGAGACGACCGTTTCGGGTAAGGCCCCTCGGCTCTGCCTGTGGATAAACTTCCTATCGCATTCCATAGGCGGGGGATTGTAGCGTTGGTCATGCGGCCCGACCCCCTCTGGCACAGAAGGCTCGAACAGTTTCGGATCCCAGCGGCGGGCGCTTCGTCGTGATCGTCGACGAAAAGGCCCTGTTCGAGAAGCTGCGGCGGATCGAGGCGCTGCACGCCGGCGCTACGACGCCGGGCGAGCGCGACGCCGCCGCCAACGCGATCCGCCACGTCCAAGAGCGCCTCAAGCTCCTCGAGAAGGAAGATCCTCCCGTCGAATACAAGTTCACGCTCAGCGACGGCTGGTCCCGAAAGCTGTTCATGGCGCTCGCCCGCCGTTATGGGCTCAAGCCGTTCCGCTATCGACGCCAGCGACATACCACTGTGATGGTGCGCGTTTCGAAGCGGTTCGTCGACGGGACGTTGTGGCCAGAGTACGTCGAGCTCGATCGCGTCCTCCGCGAGACGCTCGATCGCGCCACCGATCGCGTTCTCTCGCAGGTGTTCCAGCAGGACGTCTCGGAGGCCGAGGTTCGGGACGAGCCCGGCGCGCTCGGCCCGCATCCCGTGGACCGCTCGACGTGACGAAGTCACATTCATGAACCACGAATCCTTTCGCTCCGCCTTCGAGGCTGCTCTCCGGAGCTCCGGCCTTCGGGTCTTCGGCCTCGGTGGTGAGGAGCAGCTCGAGCTTCAGAAGCTGGATCGCATCTATCGGACTGCTGTCGAGCCGATCGGCGGCCAAGACGCGGAGCCGTTCTTCGTCACGGCGTGGCTGTCATGGAGGTGGAGCGCGCTTCAGACCGCCCGCGCGAACACGACCGAGGAAGACGTCGTCACCGAGATGTTCGGGCGTGACGACCGGGCAGCGATCGGGACTGAGAAGCCTTGGATCCGAATCGACATCACGCTCAAGGCGACGCTGCCTTACGGGAAGCCGATGCCGATGCCGCCGCCGCCGGCCATGCAGCAGTGGTTTCACGAGACCATGACCCGGCTCGAACAGATCGAGCCTCTCACGCCCGAGGAGCAGGTGCGCGATGACGAGGATGGCCGGCTCGCCGTGCTCGGCTGGCAGCAGGCCGAGCCTCAGGTTCACGCTCTCTGCCGGCCAAGCGGCGATCTCGTGCTCGACGGGGTCGAACTCGGCGCGTGGCAAGCCATCGAGCTTCCACGCATCCTCGACGACCCCGACCACGAGCCCGACCCCGGGCCGGAAGAGCAGCTCAGGGCGATGTTCGGCCGCATACGCGCCGCCCTCGCAGCTTGGATGCAGGCGCTTGACCACCTTCGAGGTTACGGTCGGGTCGAGCGTCGGTGAACTCAGTTGCGTCCGTCGACTCTAGAAGGGTCAAGCGCGGGCACCCAGCGGGTCAAGATCCCGCCGGGCGCTAAGCCATTGACATCTTTGCATTCTGGCGACCCCAGCGGGATTCGAACCGGGGCCCGAGATCGCACAAAACATCAACCGTTGCGCTGATTTGCGGTGCGATCCTCAGGTCTTACGCGAATCTCGATGGGGTCGCGAGAGCGCGCTTGGGAACCCTAGAAATCCGGTGAATTCGGTTCAAAGGGGCGCCAGGTGGGCCCGAGATCGGAACGCGCGGTAGCCGATCTCATGTGCCAGACTGGAGACGTGGCCGATCCCCTCGTCGTGGTCGTCGGCGGTCCGAATGGCGCTGGTAAGAGCACGACCGCGCCGCGCCTGCTTCGCGGAGCCCTGGCCGTTCGAGAGTTCGTGAACGCCGACGCCATCGCTCAGGGATTGTCTGCCTTCCAACCCGAGACAGTCGCGTTTGCCGCTGGACGCGTGATGCTTGCCCGGCTGCGCGCTCTCGCCGCAGCTCGTGACAGCTTCGCGTTCGAGACCACGCTGGCGAGCCGCAATTTCGCGCCCTGGCTGAGGACCCTCAAGACTCAAGGATTCAGGGTCCACGTCGCCTTTCTCAGCCTTCCGACGGCCGACTTGGCTGTAGCCCGAGTCGCTGAGCGTGTGCGTCAAGGTGGCCACGATGTGCCCGAGGACGTAATTCGACGCCGGTTCGTCGCTGGCCTATCGAACTTCTTCACTCTCTTCATGCCCGTGGCAGACTCTTGGAAGATGTTCGACAACTCGGGAATTGGCGGACCGCGCCTGATCGCTGGGCAGAAGCCGGGCGCAGCTCGGGTCGTGTATGACGACGCCGCTTGGCGGCGGCTCGAGGAGGCCGGCCGATGACTGCTCCCGCGGACTCGAGATCGCCTGCCGAGCGGGTTGGCGACGACGACAAGATCCTATTCGAGATGTCGCAGGCAGTGCGTGAAGCGCTCGGGCAGCACCGACGCGCGGGGAATCCAGTCGCCGTTTGGCGCGATGGCCGCGTGGAGTTGATTCCGGCGGATCAGATCCCGGAAGAGCTCGCGACGCCGCTGCCGGAGCCGAAGTAGGTTCGATCATGGGCGCTCGCGAGGGCGCAGCTCGGAAGCTCCGGTCAACCTGAAGCGTCGAGAGAACTCGTCCTCAGCTGGCGCGTTCGGTGCTGGCGCAGATGCGGTCCCTGTACAGGCTGGCCGTACCGCGGCTCTGGTATTCTCATGTTGATGGGCAATCGCACCCTGCGCCGCGCCAGCGTGGCGGCCCTCATCCAGGCCTTCGAGAACGTCCCCGACGAAGAGAAGGCAGAGCGCGACGCCGCCCGGATGCACCAGGGGCACTATGACTTGAACGACTTCTCCGATCAGGTTCACCTGCTCGAGAAGACGGGCCCGCTCACGGAGGAGATCCCGGGTCTCCCCGGGGGCCCTACCAAACGGAGCGGAGATCGACGACGAGGACGAGTTCCGCCGCATCGGCGCGATAACGTCGTCGATGACCAAAGATGAGCGCCGCCACCCCGAGCGCTTCGTGGTCCCGAGTTCGAATGCGATCGTCGAACAAGACACCGGTAAGAGACCGGGCACCATCGTCTACGACGCCGCTTACGAGATAAGCCGTCTTCGTCACGCGTCGCGCAGGGCTCGGGGCGTGCGGTGCAGGAGGTCGTCGACCTCCTGAACCGGTTCGCGATGATGCGCCGGATGATGATGCAGATCGGGCGATTCAGCGGCCTGATCGGCTAAGGTGCTTCCCAACCGCACGGACCGTCGGCCATGCGCGGTGGAGGCACCGGGAATGGAACCCCGTTCCCGCAGATCGGAACCCTTCGGCATTACGTAGTGCTGCCCAGCCCCCAGTCGATGTTGATCGTTGAAGAACTATGAGCGCGAGAAATCCGGCCGACCGAGCACGACGAACGGCGAGAGCGCTTGAAGAAGCCCACGAAGTAGCCTCTCCGGGCGCAGGTCGAACTTCAGCGGCGGCGGAACGTCTCGGCGATCGTGTCGAGTTCCTTGAACTCGAAGAACAGCCGCTCCTCGACGTCGCCATCGGGCGTCTGCTTGACGAAGACGTAATCAGATGGGCTGGACACGAAGATGCCCGGCGGCGATCTCGACGAGCTCCGTGGGTTTCTGAACGCCGATCTCGAATCGACGTTTCATCTGCTGGTGGCATGGGTGACTTACGCCTTTCAGCCCGCGGGCCCTTTTCCGGTTCTCGTACTCCAGGGGGAGCAGGGCAGCGCGAAATCGACGACCGCTCGCGTCCTGCGCGCTTTGATTGACCCGTCGCAGTCCGAACTCCGCGTGATGCCCAAGCAGGAAGCCGAGCTGATGATCGCGGCGAAGAACTCCTGCGTGCTCGCGTACGACAACTTATCAGGAATGCCCGCCTGGCTCTCCGACGGCCTGTGCATCATCTCGACCGGCGGCACGTACACAGCCCGAACGCTTTATACGAACGACGAAGAGACGAGCATCCGGGCCAAGCGCCCAGTGATCGTGAACGGAATCGACGACATGACCACTCGACCGGACTTCGCCGATCGGGCGATCATGGTGTCTCTCCCGCCAATTGCTCCGGATCACCCTAGCCGCCAGACTTCTACCGACTACCTACGTCGTGAAAGTGATCGCGTGGTGACCGTCCGCGCCGGGTGCTTTGGCCGGGGTGGGGCGAAGAGGCTGCAAGGCATGCGTCGATCCTATCGACGGTCCGGAGCAGACCCAGTGAGATAGAGTGGCGTGGTGCACGAGGCGCCTTCATGCGCCGAAGGACGCCCCCTCTCTCTTCATGAGGCACCCATGTGGTCAGACAACGAGCAACGATCGATCTGCTCGGTTACCGCCACCTCGTCGGCGCGCTCTTGAGCATCGCGCAGGCCGACCGCCTCCTGCCGGCGACGATCGGGGTGTTCGGCGACTGGGGCAGTGGCAAGTCGAGCCTAATTCGCATGGCTTGCGAGGCGATCAAGGACGAGAAGACGCTGGTTATCTCGTTCAACGGCTGGCTGTTCGAGGGTTACGAGGACGCGAAGACCGCGATTATGGGCAAGCTCCGAATCAAGAAAGCGAGAGCTGGGGTCGCGAAACTCGGCGCCAAACAGGCGCCTTCGGCAGGCGTTCTCGACGGAGAGCCGCGATCGCTTGCTACCGGCCTTGCTACCGCCCAGCGAAACTGGCGCAATCGTTGGAGAAACAGTGCGACCCCAGCGGGATTCGAAATCGAATCTCGCGATTTCCCAAAAACCAAGCGGGACGCGACCTTGGCCGGTAAGTCCCTGAATATTCGGAGGAATGTTGCGCCTTCCCGCGATGAGTCGTGTCGGCTCGAGTTGTCTCGCGCTGCACAGTCACGGCACTCTGACGGCACTGTAACGTTAGATTTCTCGGGATACCGCGAACGGTTCATAACCTCACGTCCCGATCGCTGGCTGGGAAAAAGCAAACGCAGGCGAGGCCGCGACGCCGCGCCGCCATCTTAGGATAGTTCAGGCTTACTTCTTGGGTGTTCCCCGGCGTCCCGGGGCGGTGGTGCCAGCTCACCCTGCCTCGCGTGACCAAGGGGTTGAATATCGGTTTGCGCTTCATCGACTGGGTGGGCGGCTGGCCGCGAATTCCTCAGCCTGAAAGTGGTCCAGAAAGATGAGGCAGATCCAGGGCATTCATCAACCGTCGGACGCGCAGCCAGAGTGGGCCAGCCGAAGGGGTCAGGTCACCAGCTCTCGCAGACAGGCCAGGTGCTGGCGGCGGTAGGGAGCAATGCCCCGATGTTGGGTTCGTCCATCACCCGCGCCGACCTTCGCAGACGCTCGCGGGCTTGGATGACCGGAACGTCTCGGCGCACCACGCCATCGTTCCCACGGCCGTGATCCCGTCCGACGCGTGCCTCTCTCGTGCCGAGAGGGACCTCTACCACCTCGTCTGCCGGCGCTTTTCGGGTAGTTCCTTCCGCCGTTCGAGTTCTCAGAGGCGACGATCGAAGTCCAGGTGGCGGGCGAGTTGTTCCGTGCGCGCGGTCGGAGCATTACCGCCCAGGGATGCGCGATGTGCTCGAGGAAGTTCGCCGGAAGGATCATGATTCGGACCGCGATGACGAGGGACCTGGGTCACGTGCCCACGTGCCGGGAGTTGGTCGTGACTCCTCCGCTACGTCGTCGACCCCAAGATGAAGCAACTCCTCCGGCAGACGGACGGGATCGGCACCCCGGCGACCCAGGCCAACATCATCCAGACGCCCTTTGAGCGCGGTTTGATCGAGCGCTGCGGTCGGCACCTGCCTGCCAGGCCCGTAGGCCGCTCGCTAATCGCCGCGCTGCCGGATGGTGCTACCAGACCTTACATGACCGCGCTCTGGGAGTAGGCATACGGCGGATGGCAAGGTCAGGCTACGTCCGCTACTTTCCCGTCGGCGGTGGAAGAGGATCTCCAGCATTCATCGCGAACAGGTCGTGCGGGCGCTCGGATCGACGCTACCACAGCCGTGGCTCTCGGAGAACGAGGGCCGTCGTCCTCCTTTTCGGCCCGCCGTCGACCGACGCATCGGCGCTGATACTCCGGGTGCCGCCGGGAGGGTGCTGAGGGTTCCTTTCCTTAGGGGCCGCCAGCGACTAGCCGGTGATCTAGGGCCTCAGCAATCCTAGGGGAGGGGCCTGCCTTCGGTCCTTTGTGAACGGCCGATCGCCCCGCAGGCACCGCTCAACACCGCCTGAATGTCCTATTCTGTGGGGCAGCACCGGTATCATCCGTGCCGATTACCCCGCGTCGGTCATTAGGCAGCCTTGCGCGCCGGGAGTTTTCGATTTGGCGACCCTGCCCCAACTTGCGGATCTGCCTCGCAGCATCCGCAATGGCGTCCCGCTCCTCCACGCCGACGTTCAGCAAAGGAGGATCGGGTAGGTCGTTCGTGTCCCGAACCCCCGCCCGACGGCGTGTGGATTGGTCGGGAACCTCCCGGTCTGACGAAGGGCAACCTGACTCGAGAGTTCACGGAGTAGGACCGTATCGGACGGTATGGGTAAAGAAACCCAGAAGACCCACCGAAATTTCCAACCAGCCAAATCCCAGGTACGATGCCGCTGCCCTGAGCCGCAATGTCCGTTCACAAGGAGACCCGAATGAAACGGCCCTTCCGTGGGTTTGAGGTGGTCGGCCTCGCCGCTGTGCTGGCAGGCGGCGCGTGCGCCCCCAGCAATGCCGTGAAGTCCGGCGCGCCCGTGCTGATCGAGGTCTCGATCGTCGAAGGCGGCGGCGCCAGCATCACCAGTATCCCGGCCGGCGCGGCAGCCTGTGCCGCCGGAACGGCTTCGGGCGGCACGTGCTACACGACGGGGGACCACGCGGACAAGACCTGCTTCCTCGCGCAGAACTGGTGTCGTTGCGCATCCGAACCGGCGGCGACGATGCCGATGCCGGCGCCGACGTGCACGGACGGCGGCATGGCCGGCATGAGCGGCGCGGCCGGAGGTGCCGGTGGTGCGGCCGGTGGCGCGGCGGGTGGTACGGCCGGCGCCGACGCCGGCACGCCTGCGGACGCTGCGCCCCCACCGGACGGCATCTGGAATTGCGACCCGTTTGCGCCGACGGCACAGGCCCTCTTCACCTTCGACCGCGTGATCGACACCCGGCCGTTCGACTCCGACGCGGGCGTCTCCGCGGCCGCCACCGTCACCGCCGGCACGCCCGCGGCCCCGGTCGCATCGACGACTGTCTACACGCCCAACGGTACGCCGCATGCGCTGTTCTCCCCGTCGTTACACGGCCCGAACTTGCTCGTATCGCCCACGCCGGCCCTGCCCGCTAGCAGCACGGCGATCTTCCAGCTGAACCCGACGGCCGTCCACGCCAAGGACGGCAGGACCCTGTTCACGGACAACGGCAACTTCGCCGGCGGGATGCTGACCTTCACGACCGCCCCGTTCAGCGCCAGCGTGACGCCACCCGCCCCGCCGCCGCTGCCGGCCGACGCGGGCGCCTGCGCGACCCCCAACACCGACGTGGCCCTGGACGCACCCGCGACGATCACCTTCAATAGCCCGGTCGACCCGCTCGCCCTCATCGGCGCCGTGACCGTGACCGTTGCGGGCAGCAGCGCACCGGTGGCGGTGACGCTGGCGTCGATGGACGGCCTGCACGTCACCGTCGCACCGATGGACAAGTGGCCGGCCAACGCCGACATCACCATCACGGTAGACGCCACGGCGGCTGACCTGGCGGGTGACCTGTTGGGCGCGCCCGTAACCTCGGACAAGTTCCACACGGGGGCCCTTTGATGGAGACCATCCGCGCTACCACCGAAAAGAGAGGTCCGATGAAGCGCATGCGTGTTGGAGCGACGGCGCTCGGCCTGGCCCTGCTATTGACGAGCGGCGTGGCCCTGGCGCAGGAAACCACAGGCCGCGTCACGGGCCGCGTCACCGATCGCGACTCCGGCGCCGCGATGGGCGGTGTCACCGTCATCGTCCAGGGGCCACAGGGCGAGGACGCGACGCTGACCAACGAAAAGGGCGAGTACAACTTCACGACGCTTCCGATCGGGACGTACGCCATCCGGTTCTACGCGGCCAACACCGCCGTCCAGGTCGAGCAGCTGGGCGTCGCCGTTTCGGCCGAAAAGACGGTGCGGGTGAACGCCAAGATCGCGGGCGCCGCCCAGCAGGCCGCGCAGCAGACCTACGTCATCACGGGTCGCGCGCCGACCATCGACATCGGCAGCGCCCGGGTCGGCGCCACGTTCGACCAGGACTACACGCTGAACGTGCCCGTGGGCCGGACCTTCGGCGACATCATCGAGCGGGCGCCGGGCGCCTTCATCGACGGCAGCGGCAACGTCTCGATCGGCGGCGCCACGGGCCTCGAGAACCAGTACACGATCAACGGGATGAACGTCACCGGGCTGCGCTACGGCAGCCTCGACATGGGGCAGTCCAGCCGACCTGCCGGAACGAACCTGCCGCCGGAGTTCATGAGTCAGATCGACGTGAACAGCGGCGGTTACCAGGCGGAGTACGGCGGCGCGATGGGCGGCGTCATCAACACGGTCTTGAAGTCCGGCACCAATGAATGGCACGGCAGCGCGTTCGGCTATTGGTCGCCGTACTGGCTGGCGGGCGATCCGAAGGTAGTCCTGCCGCGCGGCAGCTCCCTGGGCGGCGTCCGCAAGCCTGACTTCGACGACAGCATCGGCGTCGAGGCGGGCGGTCCCCTGCTCAAAGATAAATTGTTCCTGTGGGTCGGGTTCGCGCCGCGCATCACCGACACCCACGTCCTGCGGGAGACGTTCGCGCTTCAGGACAATGGAATGGGCATGCCGGCGGTCGACGCGTCCGGCAACCCCGTGCTGAACCGGCTGCCCTACACCGCCCGGCTCGACGAGACACACCGCACGTACTACACGGCGGCGACCGTGGACTGGGTCCCGCTGCCGGACAACCGCCTCACGGTGGCCATCCTGGCGACGCCCAGCTTCAACAACCAGCTGAAGAGCCAGTACGGCATCGATCCATTCAGCTCTGACCCGCGAACCGCGATGGAGTCGCTGACCCGGAGCAACACCGACGTAACCGCCCACTGGGTCTCCAAGCTTTACGAGCGCAAGTGGCAGATCGATGCCCTGGCCGGCATGCACTACGAGTACTTCTACGACCGCTCGCCCTATGACGACCTCAACAACCTGAACCAGCTGCAGATCGGCGGCGCGGATCTCTGGAGTGTCGAGCGCGCGCCGGGCTGCCAGCCGCAGGGGGCGTTCATCCCCTGCCCGATTGCGCCTTACTACTACGCAGGTGGCATCGGCGAGATCGACAAGTCCGACGCGTACCGCTGGTCGGCCGAGATCAAGTCGACCAACGTGTTCGAGGGCGGCGGCCGGCACGAGCTGAAGTACGGCTGGCACCTGGACTTCAACACGATGGACTTCTCGCGGGCGTACACGGGCCCCTTGGGGGCGCGCGGCTTCATTTCGCTGCCCGGTAATGGCACCTACTCGGAGCAGAACTTCTTCCAGCTGCCGAACACCGAGTCGCCCGTTCAGTACAACGCGGGCGCCCTCGATGCCCGGAACTTGACGGCGGCACCTTACTACGTCGACAGCCTGCACTCGTACGTCAAGAGCGTGTCCAACGCGTTCTTCCTGCAGGACAGCTTCAGCCCCGACCACCTGCGGAACTTGACCGTCAACGCCGGCGTCCGGCTCGAGCTTCAAAAGATTTACGACAACCAGGGCCACGGCGCCTTCGACACGAACAACTGGGCTCCACGGCTGAGCGCCATCTACGACCCGTTCGACGACGGGCGCTCGAAAATCTCGGTCTCCTATGGCCGCTATTACGAGGCGGTGCCGCTGGATGTGCCCGCCCGCTACTTCGCCGGTGAGCAGTACGTGACCGCATATGGCAACGTGAGCTCCTGCCCGGGCACCCTATCCAACCAAGCCAACTGGGTGGGGGCCGGCGAGTACAGCAAGTGCGGAAAACCCGACAGTGCGTTCGCAACCTTCAACACCGCGTACGCCCAGCCCAACATGCAGGGGCAGTACCACAACGAGATCGTCGCCACCGCCGAGCGCCAGATCATCGAGGACATGACCGTCCGGCTCGACTACCAGCACCGCTGGCTGGGCAACATCATCGAGGACGGCTACGGCCCTCAGGGCAACAGCGTGCTCGCCAATCCTGGCAATGTTCCGGACTCCGCGATCTCGGCGGCCAACAGCCAGCTGGCCCAGGCCTCGGCGATCGCGACCGCGAACCCCGCAGACCCGGTGGCGCAGGCCAACTTCCAGAACGCCCAGGCCAACGTGAGCGCGCTGCAGCAGCTGAAGGACGCCCCCAAGCCCGAACGCACGTACGACGCGCTGACGCTGTCGTTAAACAAGCGGTTCTCGAAAAAGTGGTTCGCGCGCGCCTCGTACACCTACTCGCGGCTCATCGGCAACTACGAGGGCCTCTACCAGAACGAGACCAGCTACGTCTCCCCTAACGGCACCAACGCGTACGACGCGCCCGAGCTTTTCGTGAACCAGAACGGGCCGCTACCCAACGACCGGCCCCACCTATTCCGGCTGGACGGCTACGTCCGGCAACCGGTGCGCAAGGGGCATCTAGTGTTTGGGTTGGCGTTCACCGCGCGTTCAGGCCAGCCCCGGAACTACGTCAGTAACCTAATACCCGGGACGGTCTATCAGATCGTGATGCTCCTGCCGCGCGGCGAAGGCGGGCGGACGCCGACTGTGACCCAGCTGGACGCCAAGATCGGGTACGCCCGGCCGCTGGGGCCACGGATGAACCTCGAGGCCTTCATCGACCTGTTCAACATCCTGAACCAGCAGGCGACGCTGCAGAGCGATGACAACTACACCTACCAGGCGGCAGCCCCGATTGTCAACGGCACCCCCCAGGACCTCAAGTACGCGAAGGACCTGAGCGGCGCGCCGCTGAACAAGAACCCGAACTTCGGCCAGCCGATCGCTTTCCAGACGCCCTTCAATGCGCGTCTTGGGCTCCGCCTTACGTTCTGAGCTTGCTCGATGGCGTGAAGGGCAGACTCGAAGCCATGAAGTCACACCCCGGATCCTGCGCTCGTCCCGGGGAAGGACAGCGCTGGTCGAGTGCTTGTCCAAAACCGGGCGCTCCGGCGCTGACGTAGCCGCAGCGCTGACCGGGGTGGCCTGGGGGCTAGTCGGAGATTCCAGGGCCAGGATCAGATGTACCGCCGGTTGTCGGGGAAGGTTTGTCGGCGCGAAGACCGGCGCGTAAACATCTGCGTGTCGCGCTGCCGAGCGCTCCCGGCACGCGATCAGCGCTGGGGGTATGAAATTCGTCCGCGACGCTGTGGACCGGGGCGCGCCGGTTTACGACCCGTCGACGACGGGGGCGCTAGGGCTCTCGCCCGGGCCGACGAGCAACGCGTGCTGCAGGGGCATCGCCGGCGACAGAGACTCCGTGTTCTTTTCCAGGGAGGTGGACCCGCGCACTCCATTGTCGCTCTGTGTTCGCGTCCGATCTGCGCACCTTACTACGCCCGGCTAAAATGGAGCCGCCGGCAGATGCCGACGGAGAATTAACGGTTATCGTCAGTACGGTACGGATCGTGTCAGTACTTCAATGGGGCCGCTGCCGGGCGCAGCGGAAACAGCTTGAGAGTAGACCCTACCATGTGTCTTCGGTCACGGCTCGTCCACCTGTCTGAGTGGATGTCACTCACGGAGGTCATCACCGACGCGTGGGTCGAAGGGGGCATATTCAACTGGACCGACAGTGATCGAACCATTCGAGTACAAGGAGGAGGACTTGAAGCTCCGCCGATGTCTCTGTCGAGCAACTTCGGGGCGAACCATCGCTGGACGAGCCCAGTGCGGACGCTACCGGCCACGCTTTCAAATAGCACCGCCGCTTGCGGGCGGCAGCAGCTCCCGGGTAGGAAAGGGCTATACATGCTCACGATCGAGCGACTTGCGAGGGCGGTAGCCGAGGACTCGGCGATCCGTCGGCTTCGACGATTGCAGCCAGTCGGCGGACCGGGGGATAAGATTCTTCCCCCGACGTACCCTGGCAACGGACGCGGGGCATCACCGCGACACGTTTACGAAGTCCGCTGGATCGAAGGCCGCGAGACCCTCTGCGTACTCATCGATAGCGTGCAGAGTCAGGCGAATCGGCTTGAGTTCGCGCTGAAGACTCTTCGTCCGTCGATCAACGCCTTCTTTCCCGTGATCACCGTCGATTTTACCGGGACGGCAGTCGCAGACATCGGACATATTACCAGTCTGGACGCCCCTCATCGCGCATTCGACGCGATCATTCGAGACTCCCAGAAGGACAACCGGCCGTTTTGCGACACGCAAAAGGGCAAGCGTCTCTTTGCGGCGACGCCCCAAGCGGCAGCAGGGGTGTTCGAGTTGTCACCGAATGCCTTGATCTTCGGCGCGTGGAACTCGACAGGAGATAGCGGCGGACTGGGTGGCAGGTTCCCGCGGTGCCTCGTGTCCGAAATCGTAGGAGTCGACGTTGCTACGGAGTCGCCTGGCCGACCATCCGGGCAACGGACCGGCAGTCGGCTGGATCCTCTTGGGATTCGTAGCGGCGTAAAGGTCTACCGCCAATCAACCGGCGATTGGACGCTTGAACCGGTCGGGAAGAGCGTCGCCATGCGGCCGTCCGAAATAAACCATTCGAATATACCGCCGACCGTTCAGCAACTCGGGGCCAGCGTAAGGTACGCGCTGCACACATACGTGTTATCTCTTTCAGGCCTTCGCAGGCTTCGGTTCGCGAATGCTGACCAGAACACAGAGGCTGATAGAAGCGCGCGCGTCGCGCTCGCGTCCCTAGGACTTGTGGCGGTGCTGGCTCAGGACCACGAGGGATACGCTTTGCGATCACGTTGCGATCTCGTCGTCGAAACAGGACAGGATCCCGGCTTTGAAATCGTGAGGGTCGACGGTTCCCGGGAGTCTATCGAGCTTTCGCTCGGCGCTGCCGTCGCGATCCTTGAGAAGGCTGCGGCTGGTGCCGCAGCCAAGGGCGTCGGGTGGGAATCTGAGGACCTGATTTTGAAGCCACAGGCGAAGCTCGTCGAACTCGTGCGTCAGAGCCGGGAGTTGGGCTTGAACACTGAGCTCGGAGCGGGACAAGAAACGGGCTGAGCGGTGCTCGCCCTAGAAATCGAGTTGCTCACCGGTGCGTTTCGAGCAGCGCTTCCAGATGGTTCGGGACCGGAGTGGCCGCCGCACCCAGAGCGAATCTTCTCCGCCCTCGTCCAATCGTGGGTGGATGGCGCCCATCAGGAGGATGAGCGCAAAGCACTGGAATGGTTGGAGCAATTGGAGCCACCTGCCATTGAAGCCGCGGAGCTCGTGTCGTCGCGAGATGCCCCGACCGTGTACGTCCCGCCAAACGACTTCCACGTTCCCCAACCAAGCAAGCCGTTCGAGTGGCCGGCCGACCGCGAGGGCCGCAGGAAACCCATCCGGGACATAACGTGGGCGGGGATCGAGCCCGGCATTCGCGCGTGGGGATTCCGCCAACCGCGCACGTTCAAGGTGGCGGTGCCGGCGGGCGATAGACTCGCGGCGGTTTGGGAGGTAGCGCGCCCCGATCGTATGGCTGCTCCACTGGACCGCCTCGCGAGCAGAGTATCAAATGTTGGTCACTCGTCTTCCCTCGTTCGTTGCGCCTGGAGCGAACGCTCGGCTTCGAATGCTCCGACAGTGTGGAGACTAAGTCAGGCTGGTTCAGTGTCGCTTCGCGTGCCATATGCAGGGCGGCTGGCAGATCTAGAGCGATGGTGGAAAGAAGCTGCTCGGCCGCGATCGCGTGCGTGGGCACGGTATGCGCCGCCCGAAATTGTAAATGCCCCGCCGCCACGGTCGGTCTTCGGCCGAGAAGAGGACTGGTTCGTGTTTGCCGCTGCCCGCAACCGGCATCCGGACGTGCTGGCCCTCGCTCACGTGGCGAAGCGTGTCCGGGATGCCCTGATGAAAGTCGGTCCACAGCCAGTCCCCGCGCTGCTATCCGGACATGGTCCGGACGGCGGGCCGGCCCGCGAAGCGCACATCGCAGTGTTGCCCCTGCCGGACGTGGGGGAACCGGATTCGCGGGGGACACTAATCGGCTTTGCGATTGTGCTGCCGCGACGATTGGCCCCCGAAGCGCGACCGCCGATATTGAAAGCGATAGCGGCATTGGCGCGCCCAGTTGACCACCCCTCAGGATTCGCCACCATCTGGCTGTCGAAGACCTTTTCGTGGAAGCTAGAGCTATGCCTTACACCGTCTCAGGCATTACTGCGTCCGGGTCGATGGTCCCGGTCGGGAAAAGCCTGGGCGAGCGTCACGCCGGTTGTTCTCGATCGGTTCCCGAAACGTGACGATCCTCGCGAAATTGCGCAGATCCTTGCGCAAGCTTGCCGGAATATCGGTTTGCCGGAGCCCGAAGAGATCGAAATTGGTACCCACTCGATCATTCCCGGTTCTCCGAACGCGTATTTCCCGCCGCGCAGCCATCTCGCGTGGACTTTCCCGGCCGGCTCGAAGTTCGCGAATCGTCCGCGGCGCCATGTATTGCTCCGGTTCTCGACCGCGGTGACAGGGCCCGTGGTGCTGGGAGCCGGCCGGTACCACGGATTCGGCCTCTGTATGCCGCTCGACTAGAACTGTAAGATGGCGACTCCTCCCCTACTCGATGCATCGGAGTTCGGCGCTTTTTTTGAAGCGATTCACGGCGTTCCGCCATTTCCTTGGCAGGGGCGCTTGATGCGAGAGGTGGCCACGTCAGGGTCTTGGCCACACGCCATCGATCTGCCAACGGGAACAGGAAAAACAGCCACCTTGGACGTCGCGATTTTCCATATCGCGCTGGAGGTGACGAAAGGGGCAAACGGACGAGCACCCGTTCGTGTTGCATTCCTGGTCGACCGGCGGCCGGTGGTGAACGACACGTACACCCGCGCGTGTCGGATCTCCGCGGCGCTTCGACGGCAAGCTGCACATGATGTCGTTCGTCGCGTTGCTTCCCTATTGGCGACACTCGCCGAGACACCGGACGAGCCGCTGCGGACTGTCCGATTGCTTGGTGGAATGGCCAAGGAACCTGAGTGGACTCGCACCCCCACGCAACCAACCATTATTGTATCGACAATCGACCGCGTTGGCTCACGGGTCTTCTTCCGGGGATACGGCATCTCGGACACTATGAAGCCCATCCATGCGGGCCTTCTCGGTGTTGATACACTCTTCCTCGTCGACGAGCCACAAGCATCACAAGCCTTTGTCGACACGCTACGAGTCGCGCAAGATCTCCACCGTCCTGGTACGAGCATCTTGCCGAGGCGACCTGTTCAGGTAGTGACGCTCTCGGCCACGCAAACGGCTGAAAACGCTTTTAATATTGCGGCAGACGATCGCGCCGATCATGAACTGAGTCGCCGGCTGACCGCGTCCAAGCCAACTGAGCTAGTCCGAGTGCACGGCAATGAGCAATCAGATGCGCAGTTGGACACGATTGCCGAGAATGCACTTGCAATGTCGGTCGTACGAGGCGGTCCCTGCACAACTGTTGGGGTAATCGTGAATGTCGTCGCTCGTGCTCGCGCAGTACACGAACGAATACAGCAAAGGCTGCGTCGACAGGGAGCGCGCCTAGCGGACGTCACGATCCTCATCGGACGCTGCCGCGATCTCGACAGGGAACGAGTCGTTGCAAGGGTCCTTTCGCAAGTCGCCGCCGGTCGGCCCCCGGCCATCAACGCACCGCCCGTCTTTCTGATCGCGACCCAGTGCGTAGAGGCGGACGCAGACGTCGACCTCGACGGCCTCGTTACAGAACTGGCCCCCATCGATTCCCTGCGACAACGGTTCGGCCGCCTTGACAGACGCGGACAGCGAGGTGCGGCGCCCGCAGTGATCGTCGCAACCAACGACCAATTGCGTGCGCGACCGACAAATCCGCTGTATGGCGGAAGCCTACGCGAGACCTGGGCACTTCTGACGGCCAACTCGACACAGTCGCAGAGACCTCAAGGAGAACGCCTGGAAATCGACATGGGCATTGATGCCGCCAGCCGCTGGTTACCGGGGCCCCGGGACCTCACCCCGTACCTCGCTCAAAAAGGAGAAGCTCCTGTACTTCTACCGGTGCACTTCGACGCATGGACGCACACGTCGCCGGTGCCAGGTGCCGAGGCAGATGTCGCGCTGTTCCTGCACGGCTCCGACTCCGGTCAGGCAGACGTAGAAATTGTCTGGCGGGCCGATGTTGTGGAAGGCGGAACGGCTCACGAGTGGAAAGATCGCGCAAGGGTCTGCCCACCCTCGTCGCTTGAAGCGGTCAGTGTGCCTCTCTGCGAAGCGCAAGCGTGGCTTCGCGGAACGGCGTTCCCCTATCTCTCGGACTTGGAAGGTGGTCCTTCGCCGGAACAGTGCGAGCATGCGATTCCTGGCGACCGCGCGCTGAGGTGGCTTGGAATCGATGGCGATAGCGAGATCGTTCGCGCGGCGGATCTCAAGCCTGGCGACCGGCTTGTCGTGCCAGCGACCCGAGGTGGATGCGACATATGGGGTTGGAACCCGCAGTCGAAAATGCCTGTGTCCGATCTCGGGAGCGAAGCAAATGCGAAGCAGCGAGGTTGGGACATCCTGAGACTATCTCCGGAATTGGCGACGGCGGTCGAGCCGGGCGTGGACGAGGGACTGATTCGAGAACTTCTCGACCGTCTCCGGAACGAGAGTGACGAAGATGCGTACGAGGCCATTCGCGATTGCGCCGCGTGTCCATCGTTGTGGCGAGCGTACGGGAGTCGCCGGCCGGCTCCAATGTTGATACGCAGCGAACGGGAAGGCGAAGATGGTGTTTTGCTTGCGTTCCACCGCAGGTGGCAATTCGTGGGCGATGCAGTGACGGAAGACGACGAGAGCGTAAGGTGTAACCCGGGGAGTGAAGCTCTGCTCTCGCACCACTCGAAAGGCGTTCAGGGACGTGCAACAGAAATGGCTTTGGCAGCTGGGTTGCCGAAGGAACTTGTCTCCGATATTGCCCTCGCGGCGCTTCTGCATGACGCCGGAAAGGCTCACCCTCAATTTCGTTCCTGGCTGTCCGGCGGCCAGGTACTTGTTCCCGATAGCGAACCAGTTCTGGCGAAGACTTGGCGACAGCTCGGCCCCGGCGCTCGTGTAAGATCGGGGCTACCCAACGGGGCACGGCACGAGGTCGCTTCGGTTTACCTGGCCGTGGCTCATCCAGCGTTTTCGCAAGCCCACGATCCGGAATTGGTTTTGTGGCTCATCGGCACCCATCACGGCTACGGCAGGCCCTTTTTTCCAGCTGTTGTATGGCCACCACCCGGTGACGTCTTCACGGTAGATCTCGGCGACTGCTTCGGCGAGGTGGGTTCCCAGGCGGGGCAGCAGGTCGAACACCTGGGGTTCGCCTGGGTTGACTCGTTCGAACACCTCAAGCGAAAGTACGGCCCGTGGGGGTTGGCATGGTTGGAATCCCTGCTTCGCCTCGCCGACCACCGGTGGTCCGAGGCCGAGCAGCAGGGACAACCGCGCGAGCTGGATGCGAATACCGAACGCTGAACGGGCAGGATACGTCGCTCTTCCAGGGCTGGAGGCGGACAATTTGCTCGGAATACTCGCGGCGCTCGGTCTGCTCCGCGCCCTCGACACCTCTCGACCGACTTGGGAACCCCGGCTGTTCTGGAAGGGGAGTCCCTGGGTCGCGTGGCTTCGGACACGTCAATGCGTTGGTCACGACGACATTGTGGCCGGCTGCCGCGAAGGGCTTGCTGCATGGGGACCGCATGTCAATTGCGAAACACTGAAGGATGTCAAATTCCGTCGCCCGGCGTTCCGGCGATTCATGGACGATGCCCGTGCAGACGAGCGGACTGCACGATTTGCGGCTGCTCTGGCTTCAGAACTGCCCACCACCGAGGACGGCTTCGTGTCTCCTTCACCGCTCATTCTCATGTTCGGTCAGGGACACCAGCACTTCCTCCCACGTGTGGTGGCGTCGGTCCGGAACGAGTTTCCTGCCAAAAGGCCCCACTCCGACGCCGACGACGGGCTGCAGGGCTCGCGTAAGATTGCCGAAGCACTATTCCTGCCTTGGCGTCGGTCGGACCGGGCAGACGGCTTCCGTTGGGATCCCACGGAGGACCAACGCTATGCGCTTCGGTACGAAGATCCGACTGCTGGCGGGGCAGCGCCGACCGTGCACGGAGCGAATCGCCTCGCAGCAATTGGTTTTCTGTCCTTCACGTGCTTCCCTAGGTGCGGTTGGCCGGCTACTCGGGGCGTGCGTCGTGGTAACGACATCGTATTCGTCTGGCCAATCGTTACATTGCCCGCCTCACTCGCGGCCCACGAGTCGCTGCTCTCGCATCCCGGAATGATCAGCGGACGTGTAGCCGAACTCAGGAACTTAGGAGTTGGCGAGATCATGCGCGCGGAACGCACATCGAATGGCAAGTTCCTAAACGTCACCATCGGGCGCCCAATGGACGTAGGCGCCTTGTAAGTGCGTTCGGGCGGGCTGGATCGAACACTCACAACGAAGGACACGGGTGACTGGAGCGGCTCATAGGGTGATCCACCGGGTACGGGAGGGACACCCTACTGGTAGTGAGGCGTCGTCCGGCTGGCACATATCTGTGAATGCATTGGCGCCCGTTCGGCGCCGTCCTAACGGCGTTCCGCCGGTCACTGAGCTGGCCGCAAGCTTCGCCGCGCCGCCAAAGTGTCACACACGAGACAGACGAATCTGCCTCCGTCTCGTGAAAGTCAACAATGCGCTCATACCCCAGCACGACGGAAAAAAGTAGGCGCCTCGATGTGGGTCTCGACCAAATCAATACTCCAGTCTTCATCGAGCTCGTTACCGACGGCTACGGCCAATTGGTGCTGGGGCGCGGGCTGCCGCTCCGCGAATCGCCAAGTCGCGCGCGCCTCCGCTCGCTTGCCGACTTCTAACGTGAATGAGTTGTGCTGTGAACTCACGAACCAGAACTGATCGAGGGGCAATGTGAGCCCGAGTCCACGCGCCTTGAGGTAACTCTCCTTAAGGGTCCAGAGCCGGAAAAATATGTGGCATTGTTCTGCTGGTGGAGCCCTCTGAAGGGCGTACACCTCCTGCGGGGCAAAGTGCCGCTGTGCCACCTGTAAGAAATCATCTATTGACTTGATCTCTTCCACGTCGACGCCGATAAGAGGCGTGTCGGCGACCACACAGGCGACGAGTCCATTTGTGTGCGAGAGGTTAAAATACATTTGTGGGGCGCCGGCGGGCGCGGAAACCCGAGGCTTGCCGTGCAACTCCTTGGCGAACTGCCAAGCGTCCGGGGCCACGCACGGCGCATGTAAGGACAGCGCGATGCGTACGAGCGCATGCGAGTATACGTACTCAAGGCGACTCCGTTCGAGGACGAATCGGTCACGGCAAATCAGCTCGTCCGGGGAGAGCAAGGATTCGCAGCGTGACCGGGTGCTCTCGTCGTGGATTCCCTCCAGGAGCGCAGTGTAGAGGTGGACAACAACAGGAGCGGCGGTCATCGTTGCGGTCGCTCGCGACTGTGAGCACGGCATCCGGCGGAATCCTCGGAAGGAGTCTCAGGCGGCTGCGGTACCTCGGAGCGCGTGTTCCAAACATAGATCGCAAGGAGCCCCGTGGCGAAAGGGAGAACGACGCCGAATTCCGTCAGAAGCATTCGGCGACTCAGTCCATCGACCGCCAAGGGATCGAGGAAGCCCTGCAAAAACGAATTGTGGGCGGCATGAGCAAGTACGGCCGGCCAGATGCTCCCGGAGCGCATTCGAAGCCACGTGAGAACGAACGCGCTAGCGACGAGCAAAGCAGTGAAGCAAGCGACGTTTTGCCACCAGGGGCCGCCGGAGTGGTAACCAGCGAAGAGAATGATCGGATAATGATACAGGGAGCACACGAGGCCGCTGACGACGGACGTCCAAAATGGCGAAGCGAGTTGACACAGGCGCGGAACCAAAAAGCCACGCCAACCCAATTCTTCACCCAGAGCGAATGGAATGCCGATCGCCATCCCGACGGAGCCCTGATAGATCAAAGCGACCGCGATCAGCGATGCCGGTCCCATGTGGTGGCTCTGTCGGCCAAACTGTTCGGCGAGTGCCGCCACAAATATAGGGTTCGGAAATCCCACCGCGCCGCTGGCAAAGACGACGCCATAGGCTCCGACCGCACAAAGGAGGGGAGCCACGTACCCGAATACCAAGTATCTAACCTGTCCTGGACGCCATCCCAATCCCCGGAGATTGCGCTGGTAGAGAAACGTCGTGATTATCGCAGCCGCCCCTGGCGACCACATTAGCCCACCGACCAAAACGGTGATGTGCGCATCTTGCCGGGCCACCGCTTTAATGATCAGAACATCGACTGCTCCGCTTAGGACGGCGGTGAGACCCAGAAATGTTAGCAGTGAGCGTCGAGTGTGCTGGGCGCAGTCTGCACGGCTCACGGTTGCAGTCACGACAGCGTTGAGATCGTCGCCAGCAGCATCGCGTCGTCACAGACTGCTACCGATTCCTGAGTGATGATGTGCTGATAGAGCCGTTGAAGCACGTCACCGGTGACATTGAGGCCGAGCTCAGAAAGCCTCGTTTGCAATGCTTGCCGGCCCGAATGCCGCGTTATCACGAGTTCGCGCTTGCGGCCAAAGAGCTCGGGACGAATGAATTCATAGGTTGCACGATTCTTGATTAGTCCTGACTGATGGATTCCTGCTGCGGTGGCGAAGGCATTGGCGCCAATGACGGGCTTGGATCGGGCCATGGGAAGAGCGAGTGTGTCGATGAGCACCTGGCACGCGCCGCTGATTCGTGTCGTATCGATGGTCAACGACCGTCCAAAACGATCGGGGCGACACGCCAGCGCCGCGACCACTTCCTCCAGAGCAGCATTTCCAGCCCTTTCGCCGATGCCGCACAGCGTGACCTGGCATTCGTCAGCGCCGGCCTCAATCCCCGCCAACGTATTGGCGGCGGCAAGACCGAGATCGTTGTGCGCATGGACGGAAATGCGCACGCGGTCTCCCACCCACCTGCGAACGCCAGCCACGAGGTCGTAGAAATCAGAAGGAACGCAGGCGCCGACAGTGTCCGGCAAAACGACCATCGTAGCTCCCGTGTCGAGGGCGGCCTGGATCATCAGACGGAGGAATGCCGGATCAGCGCGGGACGCATCCTCTGGGCCGACACAGATGTCCTCAATACCCAGGCGTGACGCGTGAGCGATAGCGCGGCGGGTCTCGTCGAGTGCCTCACTGCGAGTCATCTTGCGTTTGTGCTCGAGGTGAATGTCCGAGACCGTAGTCATGATCTCGATCTGATGCCGTTCGGCACCCCGTATTGCCTGAAAAGCTAGATCGATGTCGTGCGCGTTCGCTCGCGCAAAGACGCAGATCTTTGCGTGGCGAATCGAAGACGCGAGCGCAATCGCCGCTTGCAGGTCGGTCTCGGACGCGGCGGGAAAGCCGACCTCGATGACATTCACACCAAGTTCGTCGAGCTCGCGTGCGATGCGAATTTTCTGCGGGACGGTCATCGCGTTGCCCGGGGCCTGCTCGCCGTCTCGAAGGGTCGTATCGAAAATGCTTAGCGCGCGCTGGGTAGAGTTCACGGCGACCGTCCCTAAGGCGAACGTGTCATTCTCGATCATCGGCTGTCAAGCAGCGTTCGTGCGTTGTCCGTCGGTAAAATGGTTTCGAAACCGAAACTCTTCGACTGGCGCAGACACACCGGGAAGCGTTCGACAGCGGACTATGAGCTGCGCTGTGTAGGCCACGGTACAGGTCGGGACGGAGTCGATACAGCGGTTGGCTTCCACGGAGAGACCGTCGACGGATATGTAATCGCATCGTCGCATTGAACGCGAGATTCGTCCTTGACCGTGTCGCGTCGGATCGGTACAAGTTTTTACGCCCGCACAGCGAGTAGGTATCGGAGTTGGTGGGCCGGCTGGTGGATGTGACTCTGAATGCGGCTCGAGCGTGGCAATGAAGAGATATGCGTTTCTAAAAGGCGTTGAGTCGAATGCGCGCACCTACGCGACGACGTTCGATCGCGTATTTGAAAGCGCTCGCGGAGCGCGCCTTTGGGACAGTAGTGGGCACGAGGTCATTGACTGCCTCGCCTGCGCAGGAGCGCTGCCTCTGGGGCACAATCATCCCGAGGTCCAGGACGCAATACTGCGCTTCGTTAGCTCTGGGCACATACAGCAAGCGCTGGACCTCTCTACGCCCGCAAAGTTCGAGTTCGTGCAGGAACTCTTCTCTGTGCTGCCGCCCGAGTTTGTTCGTACAGCGAAGATTCAGTTCTGCAGCCCCAGCGGTTCCGACGCCATAGAGGCTGCGATGAAGCTGACTCGATTCGCGACGGGAAGGCACACGATTGTCGCCTTTCACGGTGCCTACCATGGAATGACCAGCGGCGCGCTGGCAGCGATGGGGGAATCCAGCATAAAGAGCGCGTCAGCCGCAGGTACCACCGGAGTCCATTTCGCACCGTATCCGAACTCACTGCACTGCCCGTTCGGGTCTAACGATAGCGATCGGTTTGCGGCAGCCTACCTTCGAACGCTGCTTACAGAGCGAAGTTGCGGAATTCCGTTGCCGGCTGCGGTGGTTCTGGAGGTCATTCAGGGCGAGGGCGGGTGCTTGCCCGCTTCCGCGGAGTGGCTGCGTGCGGTCCGGAAGATTACCAGCGACGCGAAAATTCCGTTGATCGTCGATGAGGTGCAGACCGGACTGGGGCGAACGGGGCGAATGTTTGCTTTCGAGGTTGCGGATATCGTGCCTGATGTCCTCGTCCTGTCAAAGGCGATTGGGGGCGGTCAACCGCTGGCGGTTGTTCTTTACAACGAGCGCCTGGATGTGTGGCCTCCCGGTATGCACGCCGGAACGTTTAGAGGCAATCAGATTGCCATGGTGGCCGGACGAGTTACGATGCAGATCGTTCGTCGCGACGGACTGGACCGGCACGCCGGTCGCGTTGGAGAGGCCCTGATCGGTGGGCTCAAACGCATCGCCGAACGGCACGCCATCCTGGCGGATGTCCGCGGACGCGGCTTGATGGTCGGTGTGGAGGTCGCGCGCGACGGGCGCGGCGCGCTGCCGACGCCGGCCGACGGCCAGCTCGCGAAAAGGATCAAGCGCGTTGCGTTCGAGAACGGCCTGCTGATCGAGACCGGAGGACGGCATGGTTCGGTGTTGCGCTTTTTGCCGCCGCTCATCCTCGACGACTCCGAGCTGGGCGCGATACTAGATCGTTTCGAAACGTCCCTCAGCCGTGTCTCGAGAGCGGCAGCGCATGAGCTCTAGGGGGGACCGCCACGGCCTATTCTGGATTTCGGCGGATGGCGCGCCGCCAGAGTCGCTGAATAATGGTGCGGCGAACGACACAATTGTCTCGCGGGTCGTATACACCGGTGCGGCGCTGGAGGACGGTCGACGAACGATCCAGGGAATCGCTGCGCATGTGATCGAAACAATTCGGGCCGCTCAGCAGAGCGGGCCCTATTATCTGGGAGGCTGGTCGTTGGGAGGCGTGGTCGCCTACGAGATTGCCAATCAGCTTCTTGGTGCCGACGAAGCCGTGGCCTTTCTCGCTGTCGCGGATTCGGAATGGGTAAGGTGGTCAGGCGGGCAACTCAGAGTTCGGATGGAGCCCGGAGACGGCGAGAGCCCGATCTCGGGGAGCGCAGGCCAGGAAGTCGCCGCCTCCGGTTGCAAGGTCTCGCGCGCGGCGAGCGACTACTATCCACGCCGGTGCCAGCTCGAGGTGCACCTCGTCAAGTTGTCGGGCGTTCCGTCTCCGAGCGACGGAATCGGGTGGCGCACGTTGCTCGAACCTGGCGAGGTTCGACTCGCCGAGAGCTCGGTCGAGCGAGAGGATGGCAGAGACGAGCAGTTGGCGGTGTTGATGCAAGCGGTTACCGAAGCATCTCACGTTGATGCCGGTGCCTCGGAAGCTGCGTGCTTGCAGCCGTACTCGGCAGTAATGACCATTCAGGCGGGGAGGCCCGGGGGCGTGCCGGTGTTCTGCGTCCCCGGGGCAGGCGCCAGCATTACTGATTTCGTTCCGTTCTCGGATGTGCTGGATTCCAGGTCTCCGATCCACAGCTTCCAGCCGCGGGGCATGGACGGCGTACTCGTTCCGCACTGCACCGTCGAGGCTGCAGCTCGAATGTATTGCCGTGACATGATGGGGATGTACCCGGGCACCGAGTTCGTCTTGGCCGGGCACTCGTTCGGTGGTTGGGTGGCTTTCGAGATGGCGCTGCAGCTGAAGAGCGCTGGCCGGGGAGTGCAGGCGCTGACACTGCTGGACAGCGATTGTCCGGGACCCGCAGAGGAATACACCCATTCTGCCGCTCTGCTGAAGCTCGTAGCGTCGTACGAACTCGCGGCAGAGCGGGCGTTCGATGTCTCTCCGGCGGTGTTCAAAGGCGGAAATCTCGATGCTCACCTGACGGTGCTGCATCGCTGCCTGGTCCAAGCACGGCTTCTGCCTCAGCGATCGACCCGTGAGGCCTTGCGCGGGCCACTACGCACATTCGAGGCGGCTCTGCGGGCGCGCTATGTCCCGCGGCACGTCTTCGATGGCCCCGTGACGCTGGTCCTAGTGCCCGAGGCGGGTGAGACACTAACGATGACTGAAAAGCGCTTTGCCATCGTTGCCGATGGCTGGCGACGGATAGCCCCACACCTGCAGGTGAAGCGAGGGACGGGCAACCACTTGACGTTGCTTAGGCGACCGAACATTGATGCCGTGGCCCGGTGGGTTCTTGGTGCCCTGACGGTGGGGATGCAACCAGCGGCCTCCAAACTGTCGCTGATCAACGCCGCCGATAGCGGCCATCGCTCACTGGTTG
Source organism: uncultured Pseudomonadota bacterium (assembly GCA_963737345.1). GTDB lineage: Bacteria > Myxococcota_A > Polyangia > Fen-1088 > Fen-1088 > JADGRB01. Next base: position 493,547 of record CAVTSM010000012.1, read on the forward strand.
GTCGGGGGCCGCAGGATGCCTCGGAGGGATGAGCGGCCCCGTCGCAGGAAGTGCAACCGGCCTGCACCGTGTGGGCCGGCAGTTCGCCCTTCTTTGGATCGGCGAAACCGTCTGCGACCTCGGCACGGTCCTGACGCAGTTTGCGCTCGGCGTGTGGATCTATCAGCGATCAGGATCGACCCAGCAGTTTGCGTTCGTGTCTCTCGCTGCGCTCTTGCCGGCGATGCTGGTCGCTCCGATTGCCGGCACGCTGGCCGATCACTTTGACAAGCGTCGGGTCATCGTGGCCGTGGACGCCGTATCCCTCGTCGTGACGGTCGGGCTGGCGCTGCTCCTGTCGCTGGGGCGGCTGGCGTTCCAGCACCTCTACGTCGCCAACGCACTCGGCGCGATCATGGCCAGCATTCGCTCACCCTCTTATCAGGCGGCACTGACGGCCGCGGTCCCTGAGGACAGCTTCACCCGTGCGAACGGACTGAGGAACCTCGCAAGCAGCGTGCTCGCCCTCGTGGGCCCGTTGCTCGCGGCTGGAGTGATGGCCTGGATCGGCCTCGGAGGTATTCTGATGATCAACCTCGTCACGATGGTCGCCGGACTCGTGGCCGTTTGCTGGGCGCTGTTCGATCCGTCGGGTCGCGAGGTCGCGACAGCCGCTGCCTCCAAGCGCTCCGTCATCGAGGCATTCACAACTACTGTGAGTTCGGCCATCGCCTACTTTCGACGCGAGCCGTTGATGCTCGGCTTGCTCCTCTACACGGTCGTGCACGACGGAGCACTCGTGCTGGCGTCGACGATGCTGGCGCCGCTAGTCTTGTCGACTTACTCGAGCGCGACGCTCGGGCTCGTGAGCTCATGTGGAGCGGCGGGCGGGCTGATTGGCGCGCTCGTCCTGGTCGTGGTCAATCCGAGCACGAAGCTCGTGCTCTGGCTGCTCGTCAGCAACATCTGCGTGTCCATATGCGTGATGGTGGTGGGCGCTCAGACATCAGTCGCCGTCTTTTGCACGTGCGCGTTCTTGGCCCTTTTGGCTGGCAGTGGGTCGGGAGCGTGTTCGACGGCACTCTGGATGCGCAACACGCCCAGCGCGACGCGAGGCAGCATCGCAGCCTTACTGAATCTAAGCCACTTGGCCGTAGCGTCAGCGGTGTTAGCGATCGGTGGACTGGTCAGCGACCGCGTTCTTGAGCCGGCCCTGGCGAAGGGCGGCGCCTGGGAAGGAACGGTGGGACGTTGGATCGGTGTGGGCCAGGGAAGGGGGCTAGGGTTCCTGTTCGTCGTCGCCGGCGGGCTTTGCACGCTCGTCTCATTGATCGCGCTGGGCCGTTCGGGTGTGCGCCGACTCGATCAGCTGGCCGCCACGCGCCGTGGGGCGTCCGTCAGCCGCTGAATACTGGCGCCAAGAATTGCTGCTAAGCCGACTTGGCCCAATGACGAAGGCACCTTTGGAGGTCTTCCTAAGATGAGAGCAGAGATCGATTCGGGATCCCCAACGCCACCCGAGGACGGCTGCTGGCATCCGCTCTCGGCCATTCAGCGAAGTCTATGGCTTCTGTACGAGCTGCGACCTCACCTTCGGGGCAATTTTAATATCGCCTTCGTCGCGCGCACACAGCCGGCCGTCGATCCGACCCGACTGCGGTGCGCGCTGGATGAACTCGCGGCACGGCACCCGATGCTTCGGGCGCGATTCCAAGCGTTTGGCGCCGACGTCAGGCAGAGCGTCGGCGGCACCGTCTCAATTCCGCTGATCGTGACGGACGTGAACCACGTCGGAGACGAAATCGAGGCGGCGATCGCGGCGGATCGAAACCGTCCTTTCGATGTGCAGACCGGGCCTTTGGTGCGGGCTACGCTCTACCGACACGGATTGAACGCCGGGGTCATATCGCTGGTCTTCGATCATTTGATCCTGGACGGATGGTCGCTGTATCAGCTGACGCAGGAGTTGGGAGAGTTGCTGACGGGAGAGGTAGCAATTCCTACACCTGACCGGTCACACGAGTACTGGGAGCACGTTGCCTGGCAACGAGAGTGGCTGGACGGCAATGGAGGCGAGAAGGAACTCGGGTATTGGCGGTCGGCATTGCAAGAGCCGACTCCTGCACTGGAATTGCGCCTCGACCTGCGCACAGCTCCTTCGGGCGAGTCCCGCCGCGACGCGCTGGCGGTTATCATTCCACCCGACCTGACGGCCGGGCTCCGTGCCCTGTCGAGAAGAAACGGGACGACGATGTACGTCACGCTTCTGGCAGGCTATTCCCTTCTTCTTCACCGGCTCACGGGCCAGAACCTCCTCGCCGTGGGCTCGCCCATGCCGTCCCGTAACGCTGCCTGGAAGCGGACCATCGGGAATTTCATGAACCCAGTCGTATTGCGCTCTCGGCTGGACCAAGACTTCACGGTCGCAGAGTTTCTAAAGGCCACCGGAGCCACGGCATGGCGAGCTCTGAGGAACCAGCACTACCCGCTAGCGGAACTGGTCAAACGATTGAATCCAGTTCGCAGTGCCAGCCGACAGCCGTATTTCCAGGCGTTCTACGTCTTTCACAAGGCGAGGGCCGCAGAAGAGATGACGGCCATCTTGACGAACTGCAAGGAATTCGGCGCGACGCGATGGGGAGGAATGGACGTCGAGCCGTTTGGACAGTTTTCGCACAGTGGATCAGCCGACCTGGATCTGGTGTTGGAAATTATGGAGATCCGCGACCGCGTCTGGACGTGCTGGGACTACGATGCCGGGAAGTTCAGGCGCCAAACGATCGAGAGGAACGTCGGATACTGGCTCAGTCTGCTGCGGCAGATGGCTTCGAACGACCAGCAATCGGTATCGCGTATGTCGTTGATGGGCGCGGCGGAGAGACGCTGCTTGCTGGTGGAATGGAATGCCACGCAAGTAGACTACCCAGAGGAGCGCTGCGCCCACGACCTTTTTGAGGCGCAGGTCATGGCGAAGCCCGCGACTGTCGCCGTGGCCGACGGCGATTATCAGATCACCTACGCCGACGTCAACGGGCGCGCGAACCAGCTCGCGAGGCACCTTCGCGGAATGGGGGTCGGGCCCGAGACTCGGGTCGGAGTATGTGTAGAGAGGGGCGTCGACATGATCGTCAGCCTCTTGTCAGTGCTCAAGGCCGGCGGCACGTACGTCCCCCTGGACCCGGTGTATCCCCCAGACCGCCTTACCTACCTGGTTCAGGATAGCAGCCCTCTTGTCATCCTGAGCCACGGCCAAACGTTCGCTGCGATCTCCAAATGCGCCGGCGCGCGGCCGGTCCTCGTCCTGGAAAGGGATGCGGCAAGCTGGCTGGACCAACCGACGGTCGACCTCGACCGGCGAAGCATAGGTCTGACGCCGCGGAATCTCGCGTACATTATATACACTTCCGGCTCCACCGGCGCGCCCAAGGGCGTCATGATCGAGCATCGCAGCTTGGTCAACTACGCGCTCGATGCGGCGCGGTGGTTTCAGCTGACGCCGGACGACCGAGTTCTGCAGCAGAACTCGTTGAACTTCGACCTCTCGATCGAGGAGATCATGCCGACCCTCGCTGTCGGCGCGACTCTGGTGCCGACCAACGAGCTGTTCGGTCTGACCAACGCCGCCACAAAGGTGCGTCCGACGTTCGTCCACCTGACGAGTGCGCACTGGAGCACGCTGGTCGGCGACGGGCGTGAGGCGCCGGAGCGCCTACGCGCTCTGTGCGACGGCTTGCGAATGGTGAACGTGACGGGCGACGTGATGCCGGTCCACAAGCTGCAGCAGTGGGAGGCGTTGGGCTTGGGCGCGGTTAAGGTGATCAACACCTACGGCCCTACGGAGACCACGGTCTCTTGTACGGCGGCGTACGTAACGCACGATCCCTCGGCGACGAGCGTAACGATCGGAACGCCTTTCGCGAACACCAAAATCTACGTACTGGACGCGAACGGGGAGCCGGCTCCGGTCGGCGTGGCTGGCGAGATGTACGTGGGGGGCGTCGGGGTTGGCCGCGGCTACCTGAATCAGCCAGAACTCACAGCGACGCGGTTCACGCAAGATCCATTTGATGAGCGTTCCGACGCCCGGATGTACAAGACGGGGGACCTCGGACGCTGGAAGGCGGACGGTACGCTGGAGTATTTGGGTCGGCGCGACGACCAAGTGAAGGTGCGCGGGTTTCGTGTCGAGCTCGGAGAGGTGGAGACGCGACTGGGATCGTTCGAGGGCATCGACGAGGTGGTTGTCGTCGCTCGCCCGTCTGCGGGCGGCGAGAAGCGCCTCGTGGCCTACTTTGCCGGGGTTCCAGCTGCGGACAGTTTGAGGGAGCACGCGCGGACGCACCTGCCTGACTACTTACTCCCCGCGGCGTACGTCCGGCTGGAGGCGTTGCCGAAGACACCGAGTGGAAAGGTCGACCGGAAGGCATTGCCGGAGCCCGGAATGGACGCATACGTCACTCGGACGTTCGAGCCCCCTGAAGGCGACGTCGAGGCGACGGTGGCGCGCCTGTGGATTGAGGTGCTTGGGGTAGAACGCGTCGGACGCAATGACGACTTCTTCGAACTGGGCGGGCACTCGCTGTTAGCGGTGCAGCTGGTGTCACGGCTGCAGCGGGCGTTGCGGGTTGAGGTGCGCCTCAGCGACCTCTTCGACAAGCCCCTGCTGCGTGATCTGGCGGCGAAGGTCGCTCAGGCCGCGGTCGTCGCAACACGGCAGATACGCCCGGGTCCACTGGGTGAGCCGCGGCCGTTGTCGCTCGCCCAGCAGCGGCTCTGGTTCCTCGCCCAGCTGAAAGGTGCAAGCGTCACATATCACATTTTCGGGACCCAGCGCCTTGTGGGCAGCTTGGACACGCCGGCACTGAAGCGCGCGCTCGATCGGGTGGTCGCGCGACACGAGGCGCTCCGAACGCGGTTCGTGAAATTGGGCGGCGAGGTCCTTCAAGTGATCGACAGCGCGGACGGCGGGCTGCTCCTCGAAGAACACGACCTGCGACGACGTCTGGACCGCGAGCGTCTGGTTGCAGAGCTAACGGAGCGAACCACCCGCCGTAGCTTCGAGTTCGACCGCGGACCACTGGTTCGAGCGCAGCTCGTGCGTACGGGGGACCAGGACCACGTCCTGACCATCACTATGCACCACATCGTCGCAGACGGATGGTCGATGGGCGTGCTGGTCAACGAAGTGAACGCGCTGTACGGCGCGTTCCGTGGCGGTGGAGGAGATCCGCTCCCGCCGCTGCCCATCCAGTACGGTGACTACGCGGCCTGGCAGCGGAGCTGGCTTGAAGGAGAGGAACTACAACGGCAGCGTGCGTACTGGAGGGAAGCGCTAGCTGGGGCGCCGGTCCTGTTGGAGTTGCCGGCGGATCGCCCGCGCCCCGCGGAGCAGGACTATGCGGGCGACACCCTCGACGTTGAGCTGAACGACGAATTGGTCGGTGCGGTGAGGGATCTCAGCCAGCGTAACGGGGTGACACCCTACATGGCGGTGCTGGCTGCATGGGCCGCGACGCTAACTCGGCTTGCCAACCAGAAGGACGTGCTGATCGGGAGTCCGGTAGCCGGCCGAGTGAGGGAGGAGACAGAGCCGCTGATCGGCTTCTTCGTGAATACCGTCGCCATCCGTTTAGCGCCGGGCACTGCCACGAGCGTCGGCGAGTTGTTAGCCCGAACCAAAGCTCAGGTGCTTGCTGCCCAGGAGCACCAGGACTTGCCTTTCGAACAGGTCGTGGAGCTGATCCAGCCCGCGCGAAGCATTGCGCACACGCCGCTTGTTCAGGTGATGTTCGCGTGGCAAAGCGCGCCCGCGCCCACCTTCGCGCTGTCAGGGGTCGCGGTGTCGACGGTGGAGCAGCCTCGTCGTACGGCGCAATTTGACATGACGCTGGACCTCCAGGACAGCGGAGGGAAGATTCGCGGGTCGCTCAACTATGCGACGGGCCTCTTCAATCGAGAGACGGTCGATCGCTACATCGGATATTTCCTCAATGTGTTGCGCGCGATGGCGGCGAACGACCGGGCGACTGTCTCGCGGCTCCCGCTCATGGGTGTTGCAGAGCGACGGGCGCTCGCAGAGTGGAACCGCGCCTCGCGGTTCTATCTGACTGACCGTTGCTTACACGAGCTCTTCGAGGACCAAGTGGCGCAAGCGCCGGATGTCGTGGCGGTGTCATGTGGTTCGGATCACATCACCTACGCCGAGCTGAACGCCCAAGCGAACAAGCTGGCGCGGCACCTCCGAAGCTTGGGCGTTGGTCCTGACGTTCGCGTGGGGATTTGCCTAGACCGCAACCCACAGATGATCGTTGCGGTGCTCGCGACACTGAAGGCGGGCGCGGCGTATATGCCGCTCGACGCGGGGTACCCTCCGGAAAGGCTTGCCTACATGGTCGAGGACTGCGCACCCGCTGTCGTGCTCGTCGATGAAGTAGGCCGGGCAGCGTTGGGGGAGCTCGGTCACGACATTCAGCTGGACCTGAGAGCTGACGCCGGCCGGTGGGGGCAGGAATCTGCGGAGAACGAGCGGCGCGCAACAACGGGAGTCAGCCCGCTGAATGTCGCGTACGTGATCTACACGTCCGGGTCGACGGGAACGCCCAAAGGCGTGATGGTGGAGCATCGAAACGTGGCGCGGCTGTTTGCTGCCACAGAGGAATGGTTTCAGTTCGGGCGAGAAGACGTATGGACGCTGTTCCACTCTTTCGCATTCGACTTTTCGGTGTGGGAGATATGGGGCGCGCTTTTGAACGGCGGCCGCCTAGTAGTGGTGCCGCTAGCGACGGCGCGGTCGCCGCGGGAGTTTTACGACCTCATCTGCGATGAAGGGGTGACAGTGCTGAACCAGACGCCGAGCGCGTTCGTGCAGCTGGTGGCGGCACAGGCGGAAAGCGAGCGAGAGCACCAGCTGCGTCGGGTGATCTTTGGAGGCGAAGCGCTGGAGCTACATACGCTGGGGCCCTGGTACGAGCGCAATGGAGAGCGGACACAGCTGGTCAACATGTACGGCATTACGGAGACGACCGTCCATGTGACGTATCGACCGCTGATGGCCAGGGACGCTGCGAGACCTGGACCGAGTCCGATTGGGAGACCGATACCGGACTTGAGGCTGTATGTCCTCGACGAGGAAGGTGAGCCGGTGCCGGTCGGGGTCGGGGGAGAAATATTCGTAGGAGGAGCGGGGGTGGCTCGTGGCTACCTGAATCGACCTGAGCTGACGGCGGAGCGGTTCGTGGCGGACCCCTTCAGTGGGGAGGCCGGGGCGCGGATGTACAAGACCGGAGACGTCGGGCGTTGGCTAGCGGACGGGACGGTTGAGTACCTGGGCCGGAACGACTCTCAGGTGAAGATCCGCGGGTTCAGAATTGAACTCGGGGAGATCGAAGCGCGGCTGCGGAGCGCCGAAGGTGTTCGGGAAGTGGTGGTGGTGGCGCGGGAAGAAGACCGTGGAGAGAAGCGCCTCGTGGCGTACTACACGGGACCGGCCGCGGCTGAGCCTGAGGCTCTGCGTGCGTACGTCCGAAACGCGTTGCCAGAGTACATGGTGCCAGCCGCGTATGTGCGGCTGGAGACGTTGCCCCTGACTTCAAACGGGAAGTTGGATCGAAAGGCGCTGCCCGCGCCTGGTGGCGATTCGTACGGGTTGCGCGGGTATGAACCGCCGCAAGCAGGCATAGAAGAGACGGTGGCGCGGCTGTGGTCCGAACTCCTTAAAGTCGAGCGGATAGGGCGCAACGACGGCTTCTTCGAACTCGGTGGCCATTCATTGCTGGCAGTTAGGTTGGTCGAGCGAATGCGGCAAACCGGGCTCCAGGCCGATGTTCGCGCGGTATTCACGACGTCGACGTTGGCGGAGCTGAGTTGCGTCGTGCGCGCCGGACACGGCGAAGAAAAGGTACCACCACCCCTGATTCCAGCTGGGGCGACGGCGATCACGCCGGAGATGCTCCCGCTTATCAAGTTGAATCAAGCGGACATCGAGCGGGTCGTTGCGAAGGTGCCTGGGGGAGCCCCGAACGTGCAGGACATCTATCCTCTGTCGTCGCTCCAAGCCGGGATCTTGTTTCATCACATGGTGAGCGGCGCAGGGGACGCCTACATTCTGCCGAGCGTTTTGAGATTTGCGAGTCGAGAGAGGCTGGACGGGTTCGTGGAGACGCTGCAGAGAGTGATCGAGCGGCACGATATCCTCCGAACGGCGGTGCTGTGGGAGGGGCTAGAGGACCCGGTCCAGGTGGTGCAGCGGCGGGCGGAGCTGCGTGTGGAGACCGTCACGTTCGACGTTGGCCAGGGGGAAGTGATCGACCAACTGAAAAGCAAGTACGACCCGCGGCACTATCGCCTCGACGTGCGCGATGCCCCGCTGCTGCGTGGGTTCGCAGCGCAGGAGGAAAGTGGGCGTTGGCTCCTACTGGTCCTGGCTCATCACTTGATTCTGGACCACACGACCTTGGAGGTGCTGGTCGAAGAAGCCGAGTGGATCCAGGCGGGTCGGACTGCAGAGCTGCCGGTGCCGATTCCGTTCCGAAACTTCGTGGCGCAAGCCCACCTTGGCGTCAGCGCGGCGGAGCACGAAGCGTTCTTCCATAAGATGCTGGGCGACGTCGACGAGCCGACGGCGCCGTTCGGGCTGATGGACGTCCAGGGAGACGGGAGCGCGATTGGTGAGGCGCGGGTGGTCTTGGAGGCGTCCGTGTCGGACGCGTTACGGAAGCGTGCGCGGCGCCTAGGCGTGAGCGCAGCGAGCCTGATGCATCTGGCGTGGGCACTGGTGCTGACGCGCGTTTCCGGGCGAAAGGACGTGGTGTTTGGGACGGTGATGTTCGGGCGCATGCAGGGCGGCGCCGGAGCGGACCGGGTGTTGGGGATGTTCATCAACACGTTGCCGGTCCGAGTGAAGATCGAAGGCAGCATCGAGGAGGCGGCGCGGCACATGCAAGCGCTGTTGGTGGACCTGATTCTGCACGAGCACGCGCCTTTGGCGCTGGCGCAGCGGTGCAGCGGCGTACCCGCTCAGACGCCGCTGTTCTCGTCGCTGTTCAATTACCGGCACTCTCCGGCCGCCGACCGCCCGAACGCGGGAAACGCCGGGGAAACTGGTGAAGGCATAGAGGTGGTGTGGTCCGAGGAGCGGACAAATTATCCGCTAACGGTGTCCGTGGATGACCGAGATCGAGACTTCATGGTGACGGTGCAGGTGAGCAGCCCAATCGAGGCCGCGCGCGTATGTCGTTACATGGAGCGAGCTATTGGTGAGGTCGTGAAAGCTCTCGCGGATACGCCGGAGGCGTGGCTCACGAACGTCGACGTGATGCCTGCGGTGGAGCGGCGTCAGGTGCTCGAGGACTGGAACGCGACGGCGGTGGAGTATCCGCGCGACCGCTGCTTTCACGAGCAGTTCGAGCACCACGCGCAGCGGGCCCCCGAAGCGGTCGCGGTGTCGTGGGGAAAGGAAAACCTCACCTACGCTGACCTGAATCAACGCGCGAACCGGCTCGCGCACCGATTACGTGCGCTGGGCGTGGTGCCGGGCGCGCGAGTAGCGCTTTGCATGGGGCGAAGTGCTGAGATGGTCGTGGGACTGCTCGGTGTCCTAAAGGCGGGCGGCGCGTATGTGCCTCTCGACCCAGGCTATCCCCGCGACCGGCTCGCCTTCATGGTCGAGGACAGCAATCCCGTAGCGGTCCTGGTCGATGACCGTGGCGGCTTCGCTGTTCGTGGTCTCTCAGCGGCTCCACTGCTCCAGCTGAACGCAGCGAAAGAGAGCTGGACGCGTGGATCTCTTCCCGACGGGGCTTCGGGAGCGACGGCGGCCGATCCGGTGTACGTCATCTACACATCGGGATCCACAGGACAACCAAAAGGCGTCAGCATCCGCCATGGGGAGCTGGTCAACTATCTGTGCTGGGCCACTCAGGTCTATGAGACTCATCTCGGAGTCGGCGCTCCTATTAATACGCCCCTTAGTTTCGATGCGACGATCACGAGCCTGCACGGGTGCTTGAGCGTTGGGCAGCGGGTCATACTCGTACCCGAGGAGCACCAACTGGAGGCGCTCGCGGACCTCCTGACGACTGGTCAGGAGCTCACGGTGGTCAAAGTTACGCCTTCCCACCTCAAGGGGTTGCAGGGCCTGCTGGGGCCTAGAGCTGCAGCTGTTCGTGCCCGCGCGTTTGTCGTAGGCGGGGAAGCGCTGACGAGCAGCGCCGCCGCATTCTGGCGGGAGCACGCTCCCTCGGTCCGGTTATTCAACGAATACGGACCGACGGAGACCGTCGTCGGTTGCTGCATACACGAGGTCGAACGCCATGTCGATCTGTCGAAGGATGTGCCGATCGGGAAACCCACCGCGAACACCAAATTGTACATTCTGGATCCGGCGATGCAGCCGGTCCCTATTGGGACTGTGGGCGAGATCTTCATCGGCGGGACGCAGCTTGGGGCGGGCTATCTGAACAACCCGGCGTTGACAGCCGAGCGATACGTTGCGGACCCTTTCGGGGACGCCGGGGCGCGGATGTACAAGACCGGTGATCTGGCGCGGTGGCGTGAGGACGGGGTCGTGGAGTACCTGGGCCGAAATGACTTCCAGGTAAAGGTGCGCGGGTTTCGGATCGAGCTCGGCGAAATCGAAGAACGGCTGCGAACCGCCAAAGGCGTTTGCGAAGCCGTCGTGGTGGCCCAAGATGAAGAGGTTGGGGACAAGCGGCTGGTGGCGTACTACACCGGTGCTGCTCGACCGTCCGAGGTGCTGCGCGCATATGTGCGAGACGCGTTGCCGGACTACATGGTTCCGGCGGCGTACGTGCGCCTACGAGAGCTGCCACTGACTTCGAACGGAAAAGTGGACCGGAAGGCCCTCCCTGCACCGGACGGCGACGCGTACGGCGCGCGCGGATATGAGCCGCCGCGAGGAGAAACGGAAGACGCCCTGGCGCGCGTTTGGGCGGAGTTGCTCAAGGTCGAGCGGGTAGGCCGAAACGACAGCTTCTTTGAGCTCGGCGGCCATTCGCTCATGGCCGTCCGGCTGGTAGAGAGGTTGCTACACATCGGACTGCAAACCGACGTCCGGACGGTATTCACGACGGCGACGGTGGCCGAACTGGCGCGTGTAGTGGGCGCGGGGCGTAAACAACTGGAGATCCCTCCCAACCTGATCCCGTCTGGGGCAACGGCAATCACAGCGGAGATGCTGCCGCTCGTGCGGTTGGCGCAGGCCGAGATCGACGCGCTCGTAGCGAAAGTGCCTGGCGGGGCGGAGAATGTCCAAGACATCTATCCGCTGTCCCCTCTGCAAGAGGGCATTCTGTTTCACCACATGATGGTAGGGGAAGGTGACACCTATCTCCTTCCCACCGTGCTGCGCTTCAAGAGCCGAGAGCGGTTGGACGGTTTCGTAGAGACGCTGCAGAGGGTGGTAGAGCGGCACGACATCCTGCGGACCGCCGTGATGTGGGAGGGCCTCGCAGAGCCAGTGCAGGTGGTGCAACGGCGGGCGGAGCTGCATGTCGAAACGGTGACGTTCGACCCTGAACGGGGCTCCGTTCTCGAGCAGCTAAAGCGACAGTACGATCCCCGGCGGCATCGATTGGACGTGAGCCAGGCCCCCCCCATGTGCGGATTTGCGACGCAGGAGGAGAGCGGCCAGTGGCTGCTGTTGGTCCTGGCGCATCACTTAGCGTTGGACCACACGACGCTCGAACTGCTCGTCGAGGAGACGGAGTGGATCCAAGCCGGGCGGCAGAAGGAACTGCCAGTGCCGGTCCCGTTCCGAAACTTCGTCGCGCAAGCGCGGCTAGGAGTGAGCCGCGTGGATCACGAAGCGTTCTTCCAGAAGATGCTGGGCGACGTCGACGAGCCTACGGCGCCGTTCGGGCTGATGGATGTGCAGGGAGACGGGAGTTCGATCGGCGAGGCGCGTGTGACCCTAGAGCCATCGGTGTCGCGCGCCGTCCGGGAGTGTGGCCGGCGGCTAGGCGTGAGCGCGGCCAGCCTGATGCACCTGGCGTGGGCGGTAGTGCTGGCGCGTGTTTCGGGGCGAAAGGACGTGGTCTTCGGGACGGTGATGTTGGGACGGATGCAGGGTAGCGCAGGAGCGGATCGGATCGTGGGGATGTTCATCAACACGTTGCCCGTGCGATTGAAGGTGGACGGGAGCGTGGAGCAGGCCGCGAAGCAGACACACGTGCTGCTGGCCGACCTCATACGCCACGAGCACGCGCCTTTGGCGCTGGCGCAGCGATGCAGCGGCGTGCAGGCACAGACGCCGCTGTTCTCGTCGCTGTTTAACTACCGGCACTCCTCGACCAATGACGGCGCCACCGCCCTAGAGGACGAGGAGACTAGCCACGGGATGGAGGTTGTGTGGTCCGAGGAGCGGACGAACTATCCGCTTGCGCTGTCAGTGGACGACCTCGGTGCCGATTTCGTCGTGTCGGTGCAGGTGAGCAAGGCGATCGCGGCGGAGCGGGTGTGCGGGTACATGGAGACGGCGGTGACCGCGCTCGTGAGGGCTCTCGAGGAAGCGCCGGAGACGCAGTTGGCTAGTCTGGACGTGCTACCTCCGGCGGAGCGGCGCGAGTTGCTCGAACAATGGAACGCTACCGCCGCAGAATATCCGGGTGATCGCTGCCTACACGAGCTGTTCGAAGAGCAGGTGGAGCGGACGCCAGATGCGGTAGCGCTCGTGTTTGGGGAGGAGAGCCTCACATACGGCGAGCTCAACAGCCGGGCGAATAGGTTGGCGCGCCACCTACGACGGATGGGCGTGGGCCCGGACGTCCGGGTCGGGATCTCCTTAGAGCGGAGCCTAGGGATGATAGTGGGGTTGCTCGCCACGCTGAAGGCGGGCGGTGCCTATGTGCCCCTGGATCCGGAGTATCCAGCGGAGCGCCTGGCGTATTTGGTCGGGGACAGCACGCCTGTGATCACGCTGGTGGATGCGAGAGGACGGGCGGCGCTTGGCGGCCTCTCGGATGCGACCGTGCTGCGCCTCGATGTGGACGAACATCTGTGGGCGCAGGATTCGCCCGTCAATCTCGACAGAACGGAAGTGGGAGTCACACCGCAGCATCTGGCGTACGTGATCTACACGTCGGGCTCGACAGGGGATCCGAAGGGCGTGATGAACGAGCACCGCGCGCTGACTAACTTGATCACCGCGCAGCGGCGATTGTTCGGCGTCACAGACAACAGTCGGATCTTGCAGTGCGCGTCGCTCAGCTTCGACACGAGTCTGTGGGAGATTGCGATGGCCTTGAGCAGCGGGGGGAGACTCCATCTCGCGCGAAAGGCCGACCTGATGCCCGGCCACGCGCTTTTGGACACGCTGGCAAAATACGAAATTACGCACGTAACGCTGATGCCGTCCGTCTTGGCGCTATGCGACGAACGCGAGCAGCGGTTTGCGGCGACAACACTGATCGTCGGTGGTGAGGCGATCTCGCTGAAGGAGGCGACGAAGTGGTCATCGCGGGTGGCGCTCTTCAACGCGTATGGCCCCACGGAGGCTGCCATCTGCACCAGCGTTCATCGATGTGAAGCGGAGTTGACTGTGATCTCGATCGGGCGGCCGATTGCGAACGTAAAGATGTATTGCCTGGATTCAGATGGGGAACCCACTCCAGTTGGCGTTGCTGGGGAGCTCTACATCGGTGGTGCGGGCGTAGCGCGTGGGTACCTGAACCAGCCTGAGCTGACGGCGGAGCGGTTCGTACCGGACCCCTTCAGTGCAGAAGCCGGCGCGCGGATGTACAAGACGGGCGATGTGTGTCGCTGGTTGTCGAACGGCACCGTGGAGTATCTCGGGCGCAACGACTGTCAAGTGAAGATCCGAGGATTTCGAATTGAGCTTGGGGAGATCGAAACCAGACTGGGCGCCGTCGATGGTGTATCGGAAGTGGTTGTGGTGGCGCGCGGGGACGAGGGCCAGGAAAAGCGGTTGGTAGCGTACTACACGGGCGACGGCGCTCCCGACGCGCAGGCGTTGCGGGCGTACGTACGGGAGCGACTGCCCGAGTACATGGTCCCAGCCGCGTATGTGCGGCTGGCGCGACTGCCGCTGACGCCGAACGGAAAAGTGGACCGTAAGGCGTTGCCCGCCCCCGAAGGCGAAGCGTACGCGTCGCGGGGATACGAAGCGCCGAAGCGCGCGACCGAGGAGAGGCTGGCGCACCTGTGGTCGGAGTTGCTGAAAGTGGAGCCCGTCGGGCGGAGCGACGATTTCTTCGAGCTCGGAGGGCATTCATTGATGGTGGTGCAGCTGATATCGCGTGTAAGGCAGGAGTTTCAGGTGGAGCTGCGACTAGGAGACCTGTTCGACCACCCAGTGCTGCGTGACCTGGCGACTCAGATCGAGAAAGCGGAAACGAGGGAAGCGTCGCCAATCCGTGTGGCCGTCGATCGCGGCGCGCCGATGCCTCTGTCGCTGGCGCAGCAACGCCTGTGGTTTCTGTCTCAGCTGGACGGGGACAACGGCGCATATCACCTCTCGGGGCTCCTGCGTCTTCGTGGCACCCTGGACAAGGAGGTGCTCAAACGGGCGCTCGACCGGGTGGTGGAACGCCACGAGGTGCTGAGAACGCGGTTCGTGCAGATAGATGGTCACGCGATGCAAGTCGTCGACTCGCCGGTCGGCGGGTTCTGCATGGAGCACGATGATCTGCGTGAGGCGGAGGCACGGGAACCGACACTGGACCGGCTGCTCGAGAAGGAAGACAGGAAACGCTTCGATCTGGAGCGGGGGCCGGTGATCCGGGGGCTGCTCGTGCAGGTGGACGAAGAGCAACATGTGCTGATGGTGACGATGCACCACATCGTCTCCGACGGATGGTCTATCGGCGTGTTGGTTGATGAAGTGAGTGCGTTATACGCCGCGTTTCTGAAAGGCAACGAAGATCCACTTGAGCCACTCGCGGTCCAGTACGCCGACTATGCGGCCTGGCAGAGGCAGTGGTTGGCGGGGGACGAACTGCGCCAGCAGAGCGAGTATTGGATCGAAGCGCTTGCGGCTGCGCCAGCGCACCTCGAGCTCGTGACGGATCGACCGCGACCGGCGCAGCAGGACTATCGCGGGGCTAGCGTCGACGTGGACCTGGGGTCAGAGTTCAGCTCGGATGTGAAAGCGCTGAGCCAACGGGCGGGCGTGACGCCGTACATGACAGTTCTGGCGGGCTGGGCAGCGACGTTGGCGCTGCTCGCGGGCCAAGAGGAGGTCGTGATCGGTAGCCCCGTGGCGGGACGCAGTCGGGTGGAGATAGAGCCGCTGATCGGGTTCTTCGTAAATACGCTGCCGATACGCCTTCGGGCGAGCGGAGACACAACTGTAAAGGAGTTGCTCGAGGCGACAAAGCAGCAGGTCCTGGAAGCCCAGGAGCACCAAGACCTGCCGTTCGAACAGATGGTGGAGCTGGTGCAACCGGTGCGGACCCTGTCGCACACGCCCGTGTTCCAGGTGATGTTTGCCTGGCAGCACGCGCCGGTTGGGATGTTGGAGCTACCCGGGCTAGAGCTCTCGAGTGTGGACGCGCCGCGGACGACAGCGCAGTTTGACCTCACGTTGGAGTTGCAGGATACCGGAGACGCCATCCGGGGGTCGTTGAAGTTTGCGACGGCGCTGTTTGACCGATCCACGATGGAGCGACACGTTGAGTACTTCCGCAACATGTTGCGTGGGATGGTCCGTGAAGACCAGTCGGCTCTGTCTCGGATACGTGTGATGAGCACGGCGGAGCACCGTCAGGTGCTGGACGAATGGAACGCGACGGCGGTGGATTACCCGAGTGACCAGTGCTTGCACGAGTTGCTGGAACACCAGGTGGCGCGGACGCCCGAGATGGTCGCGGTGGTGTCTGGAGACGAGACGCTCACCTACGGCGAGCTGAATGCGCGGGCGAATCGGCTGGCGCGACATTTGCGAAGCCTCGGAGTAGGGCCGGATGTGTCAGTGGGGATCTGCGTGGAGCGGAGCCTTGAGATGATGGTCGCTTTACTGGGGACGTTGAAGGCGGGCGGTGCCTATGTGCCCCTGGACCCCGAATATCCGGCGGATCGGCTGCGGCGGATGGTGAAGGACGCCGCCCCGGCCGTGGTGCTGATGCATGCCCGAACTGAGCGCGCAATCGCCGGCGTCGCCGCACGGATCCTCGACGTGAACGACGAGCCGCCAACGTCGACGGACGAAATCGGTGGGAATCTAAGTCCTGCCGAGGTGGGGCTGAATGCGGAGCACCTCGCGTACGTAATCTACACGTCGGGGTCGACGGGAACGCCGAAGGGCGTGGCGATTCCGCACAGGGCAATCGTGAACCACATGAGGTGGATGGGCGACGAGTTCGGGTTCACGTCGGAGGATGTGGTGTTGCAGCGGACGTCGCTGAGCTTCGACGCGTCCGTATTGGAGTGCTATGCGGCACTGCTGGCTGGCGGGCGGGTGGTGCTTGCCCCGAGAGGACTCGCGGCGGACGTACGGTCATTGTGCCGCACCATCGTATCGCACGGAGTCAGCGTGCTCCAGATGGTACCGTCGCTGTTGCAGATCATTCTGCAGGAGCCGGAGTTTGGGCGATGCACGTCGCTGCGGTACCTGTTTTGCGGCGGAGAAGCGCTCGGGCTGGAGCAAGTTCGGACGATGCCGCCGTCGCTTCCGGTGAGCGTCGTGAATCTCTACGGCCCCACGGAGACAACGATCGATGCGACGTTTCATCGTTGTTGCGCGGGCGACAAGGGCGCTCAAGCACCCCTCGGAAGACCGGTGGCGAACACGCAGGTCTACATTCTCGACGGACGAGGCAGTCCTGCGCCAATCGGCGTCGCCGGGGAACTGTACATCGGCGGAGCGGGAGTGGCATGCGGGTACCTGAACCAGCCGGAATTGACGGCGGAGCGGTTCGTGGCGGACCCGTTCAGCGGGGTGGCCGGGGCGCGGATGTACAAGACGGGGGACGTCGGGCGGTGGCTGGCTGACGGGACGGTGGAGTACCTGGGGCGAAATGACTTTCAGGTGAAGGTACGCGGGTTCCGAATCGAGCTCGGGGAGATCGAAGCGCGGCTACGTAGCGCCGAGGGTGTGCGGGAAGCGGCGGTGGTCGCGCTCGACGAGGGTGGCGAGAAGCGGCTGGTCGCGTATTACACGGGCAGGGACGCGCCGGAGACGGAGGTGCTCCGGGCGCATTTGCGAGGAGCGTTGCCGGACTACATGGTGCCAGCGGCGTACGTCCGGCTTGAGACATTGCCGTTACTGCCGAACGGAAAGTTGGATCGGAAGGCGCTCCCCGCGCCTGGTGGCGACGCTTACACGCTGGGGGAGTACGAAGCGCCGCGCGGGGAAATAGAGGAAGGGCTGGCGCGTCTTTGGGGGGAGTTGCTGAAGGTGGAGCGGGTGGGGCGTAACGCCAATTTCTTCGAGCTTGGCGGGCATTCGCTCATGGCTGTGAGGTTGGTGGAGCGGATGCGACAGGTTGGGTTCCAGACGGACGTTCGGGCGCTGTTCACGACGTCGACGTTGGCGGAGCTGGCTGGCGTAGTCGGCACCGAAACCGGTGTCTTAGAGGTCCCGCCGAACGCAATCCCGACGGGGGCGGTAGCGATCACGCCGGAGATGCTGCCGCTCGTGAGGATGAAGCAGGCAGAGATCGACGCTGTAGTAGCGAAGGTGCCTGGCGGTGTGGGGAACGTGCAGGACATCTACCCGCTGGCTCCTTTGCAAGAGGGGATTCTGTTTCACCACATGATGAGCGGAGAAGGGGACATTTACCTTCTGCCGACGGTGCTGCGGTTCGGAAGCCGGGCGCGGCTGGAGCGGTTCGTAGAGACGGTGCAGAGGGTGATCGATCGGCACGACATCCTGCGGACGGCGGTGATGTGGGAGGGACTGGAGGAGCCGGTGCAGGTGGTGCAGCGGCGGGCGGAGCTGCAGATCGAGACGGTGGCGTTCGACCCTGAGCAGGGGGCCGTTATCGAGCAGCTGAAGAGGAAGTATGACCCGCGGCGATACCGGCTGGACGTGCGCGAGGCACCTTTGCTGCGTGGGTTCGCGGCGGAGGAGGAGAAGGGCGGGCGGTGGCTCCTGCTGATACTGGCGCACCACCTCGCGCTGGACCACACGACACTGGAGGCGCTGGTCCAAGAGACGGATTGGATCGAAGCGGGGCGGATTGACGAGCTGTCTGCGCCGGTGCCGTTTCGAAACTTCGTGGCGCAAGCGCGGCTTGGTGTGGCGGAGGAGGAGCACGAGGCGTTCTTCCAGAAGATGCTGGGCGATGTCGACGAGCCGACGGCACCGTTCGGGCTAACGGATGTGCAGGGAGACGGGAGTGCGATCGGAGAGGCGCGAGCGATCCTGGAGCCAGCGGTATCTCAGGCGTTGCGGGAGCGTGCGCGGCGGCTAGGCGTGAGCGCGGCGAGTCTGATGCATCTGGCTTGGGCGCTGGTGCTGGCGCGTGTTTCGGGGCGAAACGACGTGGTGTTCGGGACCGTCATGTTCGGGCGCATGCAGGGCGGCGCCGGCGCAGATCGGGTACTGGGGATGTTCATCAACACCTTGCCCGTGCGCGTGGGACTGCAGGGGAGCGTGGAGGTGGCAGCGCGGCAGATGCAAGCGCTTCTGACCGACCTGATCCGTCACGAGCACGCGCCTTTGGCGCTGGCGCAGCGATGCAGCGGGGTGCCCGCGCAGACGCCGCTGTTCTCGTCGCTGTTCAACTACCGGCACTCTCCCGCCGTCGAGGCTCCCCTTGAGGTCGATTCGGAACAAGCAGCCGACCGCATCGAGGTGCTGTGGTCCGAAGAGCGGACGAACTATCCGCTGACGTTGTCGGTGGACGATATGGGTCGAGACTTCATGGTGACGGCACAGGTCAGCACGCCCATTAAGGCGGAGCGGGTGTGCTGGTACATGCAGACAGCGGTCGCGGAAATCGTGAAGGCTCTGGAGGATTCGCGGGAAATTGCGCTCCTCCAAATCGATGTCATGCCTGCGAGGGAGCGGCATCAAGTCCTCGAGGAGTGGAATGCGACGGCGGTGGCGTATCCGCACGACCGGTGCTTGCACGAGTTGTTCGAGGAGCAGGTGGGGCGTACGCCCGAGGCAGTGGCGGTGGTATCGGGAGACGAGAGGCTTACGTACGGTGACCTGAATGCGCGGGCGAACCGGCTGGCGCGCCATCTGCGAAGCCTGGATGTCGGACCAGATGTTCGGGTGGGCATCTGCATGGAACGAAGCGTTGAGATGATGGTTGGGCTGCTTGGCACGTTGAAGGCGGGCGGTTGCTATGTGCCGCTGGACCCGGAGTATCCAGCGGACCGGTTGCGCCAGATGCACGCGGATAGCTCGCCGGCGGTGGTGCTCACGCACTCGCCGTGCGCGGACGCTGTTGCCGGCGCGGTTGCAGGTGTCCGGGCCATCAATCTGGACGACTCGGCGGGCCCATGGGCGGCCGGAGACGCGCGCAATGTGAGCGCAGCCGCGGTGGGAGTGACGTCAGGGCACCTGGCGTACGTGATCTACACGTCTGGTTCGACGGGAACGCCAAAGGGGGCGATGAACGAGCATCGGGGGGTGGTGAATCGGCTGCTGTGGATGAAGGACGTGTACGGGCTCAGCGAAGCGGAAGTGTTCCTGCAGAAGACACCGTTCAGCTTCGATGTGTCGGTATGGGAGTTGTTTGGGGCACTGGTGAGCGGAGGACGGTTAGTGATGGCGAGGCCGGGTGGACACAAGGATCCGGCGTACCTGGGGGAGGTGATTCTGAGCGCGGGCGTGACGACGGTGCACTTCGTGCCTTCGATGTTGCAGGTCTTCCTCGAACATGAGGATGCGCGCCGCTGCACGGGATTGACGCGAGCCCTCTGCAGCGGTGAGGCGTTGTCGATGACGTTGGTGCGGCGGTTCCACGCACTCCTGCCCGGCGTCGAGCTACACAACCTCTATGGACCCACCGAGGCCGCCGTCGAAGTGACTGCTTGGGAATGCGTCGCCGGAGACAGCCGGGCCTCCGTTCCAATCGGGCGGCCCATTGCCAATACCCAGATGTATGTTCTGGATTCCGAGCGACAGCCGTCACCTGTTGGAGTGGCGGGTGAGCTGTACATCGGCGGTCGGCAAGTCGGACGTGGATACCTGAACGAGCCGGAGCTGACGGCGGAGCGATTCGTATCGGACCCGTTTAGCGCAGAGGCCGGGGCGCGGATGTACAAGACCGGGGACGTCGCGCGGTGGATGGCAGATGGGACGCTGGAGTACCTGGGACGGAATGACTTTCAGGTGAAGGTGCGGGGGTTCCGGATCGAGCTCGGAGAGATTGAAGCGTGCCTGTCAGGGGTTGAGGGTGTGGGCGAGGTGGTGGTGGTGGCGCGGGATGAAGAGGGCGGGGACAAGCGGCTGGTGGCGTACTACACGGGGCAGACGGCGCCGGAAGCAGAGGCCCTCCGCGCGTACGTTCGAGAGGCGTTGCCTGAGTACATGGTGCCGGCCGCGTACGTGCGACTGGAGAGGCTGCCGTTGACGCCCAACGGGAAGCTGGATCGGAAGGCACTGCCCGCGCCTGGTGGTGACGCGCTCGTGTCGCGGGAATACGAAGCGCCGCGCGGGGAGATCGAGGAGAAGCTAGCGGGACTGTGGTCGGAGCTGCTGAAGGTCGAGCGTGTGGGGCGTAACGACGGCTTCTTCGAGTTGGGCGGGCACTCGCTCATGGCCGTGAGGCTTGTGGAGCGAATGCGACAGGTTGGCCTGCAGACGGACGTTCGGGCGCTGTTCACGACGTCGACGTTGGCGGAGCTGGCTGGCGTAGTCGGCACCGAAACCGGTGTCTTGGAGGTCCCGCCGAACGCAATCCCGAAGGGGGCGGTAGCGATCACGCCGGAGATGCTGCCGCTCGTGAGGATGAAGCAGGCAGAGATCGACGCTGTAGTAGCGAAGGTTCCTGGCGGTGTGGGGAACGTGCAGGACGTCTATCCGCTCGCTCCGTTGCAAGAGGGGATTCTGTTTCACCACATGATGGGCGGAGAAGGGGACACTTACCTTCTGCCGACGGTGCTGCGATTCGGAAGTCGGGGGCGGCTGGAGCGATTCGTGGAAACGCTGCAGAGGGTGGTCGACCGACACGACATCCTGCGAACGGCGGTGATGTGGGAGGGGCTGGAGGAGCCGGTCCAGGTGGTGCAGCGGCGGGCGGAGCTCCGTGTCGAAACGGTGACGTTCGATCCTGAACAGGGATCCGTTGTCGAGCAGCTGAAGAGGAAGTACGACCCGCGGCGATACCGGCTGGACGTTCGCGAGGCGCCTTTGCTGCGTGGGTTCGCGGCGGAGGAGGAGAGTGGGCGGTGGCTGTTATTGGTGCTGGCGCATCACTTGGCGCTGGACCACACGACACTGGAGGCGCTGGTTAAGGAGACGGAGTGGATCGAAGCTGGGCGGAGCGACGAGCTGCCTGCGCCGGTGCCGTTTCGAAACTTTGTGGCGCAATCGCGGCTTGGGGTGAGCCGCGAGGAGCACGAGGCGTTCTTCCGGAAGATGCTGGGCGATATCGACGAGCCGACGACGCCGTTCGGGCTGATGGATGTCCAGGGAGACGGGCGCACGATTGGAGAGGCGCATCTAATCCTGGAGCGATCAGTATCGGAGGCGTTGCGGGAGCGTGCGCGGCGGCTAGGCGTGAGCGCGGCGAGTCTGATGCATCTGGCTTGGGCGCTGGTGCTGGCGCGAGTGTCGGGGCGAAACGACGTGGTGTTCGGGACGGTAATGTTCGGGCGCATGCAGGGCGGCGCCGGAGTTGACCGGGTGCTGGGGATGTTTATCAATACGCTGCCCGTACGCGTGCGGATAGAGGGGAGTGTAGAGGAAGGGGCCCGGCAGACGCACACAATGCTGGCGGAGCTGATTCGTCACGAGCACGCGCCTTTGGCGCTGGCGCAGCGGTGCAGCGGTGTACCGGCGCAAGCGCCGCTGTTCTCGTCTCTGTTCAACTACCGGCACTCTCCGGTCGCCGAGGCTCCCGGTGAGGGCGATTCGGAAGAAGCGGTCGATCGCATCGAGGTGCTGTGGTCTGAAGAGCGGACCAACTATCCGCTGACTCTCTCGGTGGACGACATGGGTCGAGACTTCATGGTGACGGCGCAGGTCAGCACGCCGATCGAGGCCGAGCGGGTGTGCCGGTACATGGAGACGGCGGTCGCGGAACTCGTGAATGGGCTGGACGAGGCGCCGCAAAGTGCGCTGCTCCATGTTGAAGTGATGCCGACGGCGGAGCGGCATCAGGTGGTGGAGGAGTGGAATGCGACGGCGGTCGCATATCCGAAGGACCAGTGCTTGCACGAGCTGTTCGAGGAGCAGGTGGAGCGGACGCCTGAAGCAGTGGCAGTGGTGTGCGGGGAAGAGAGCGTCACGTACGACGAGCTGAACGCTCGGGCGAATCGGCTGGCGCGCCATTTGGGGAGCCTGGGCGTCGGACCAGATGTTCGGGTGGGCATATGTGTGGAGCGGAGTGTGGACATGATGGTGGGTTTGCTGGGGACGTTGAAAGCAGGCGGTTGCTATGTGCCGTTGGATCCGGAATATCCATCGGAGCGGCTGCGCCAGATGCGCGCGGATAGTGCGCCGGCGGTGGTGCTGACGCACGCGGCGTGCGCAGACGCGGTTGCCGGCGCGATTGCGGGTGTGCGGACGATCAGGCTGGACGATGAGACAGGGCCATGGGCGGCCGGAGATGCGCGCAATGTGAGGGCAGCCGAGGTGGGGGTGACGGCAGGGCACCTGGCGTACGTGATCTACACGTCAGGTTCTACGGGAGCGCCAAAGGGGGCGATGAACGAGCATCGGGGGGTGGTGAATCGGCTGCTTTGGATGAAGGACGCGTACGGGTTCGGGGAGACAGAAGTGCTCTTGCAGAAGACCCCGTTCAGTTTCGACGTGTCGGTGTGGGAGCTGTTCGGCGGGCTGGTGAGCGGAGGGCGTTTGGTGATGGCGAGGCCGGGTGGACACAGGGATCCGGCGTACCTGGGGGAGGTGATTCGGAGGGCGGGCGTGACGACGGTGCACTTCGTGCCGTCGATGTTGCAGGTGTTCTTGGAACACGAAGATGCGCAGCGGTGCACGGGACTGAGGAGAGTGGTGTGCAGCGGAGAGGCGCTGCCTATGGCGCTGGTACGGCGTTTCCACGCGCTGCTGCCCGGGGTGCAACTCGAGAACCTGTACGGACCGACGGAAGCCGCGGTGGACGTGACGGCCTGGACGTGCGTTCCCGGAGATGACCGTGCGTCCGTTCCAATCGGGCGTCCGGTCGCCAATACGCAAATGTACGTTCTGGATCCCGGTCAGCAGCCCGTGCCCGTCGGAGTGGCGGGTGAGCTGTACATCGGCGGTCGGCAAGTCGGACGTGGATACCTGAACCAGCCGGAGCTGACGGCGGAGCGATTCGTATCGGACCCGTTTAGCGCAGAGGCCGGGGCGCGGATGTACAAGACCGGGGACGTCGCGCGGTGGATGACGGACGGAACGCTGGAGTACCTGGGACGGAATGACTTTCAGGTGAAGGTGCGGGGGTTCCGGATCGAGCTCGGAGAGATTGAAGCGTGCCTGTCAGGGGTTGAGGGTGTGGGCGAGGTGGTGGTAGTGGCGCGGGATGAGGAGGGGGGGGACAAGCGGCTGGTGGCGTACTACACGGGGCAGACGGCGCCGGAAGCAGAGTCCCTCCGCGCGTACGCGCGAGAAGCGTTGCCTGAGTACATGGTGCCGGCGGCGTACGTACGACTGGAGACGCTGCCACTGACGCCTAACGGGAAGTTGGATCGGAAGGCGTTGCCTGCGCCGGGCGGGGACGCGTACGTGTCGCGCGGGTACGAGGCGCCGCGAGGGAAGATCGAGGAGACGCTGGCGGGGCTGTGGTCGGAGCTGCTGAAGGTCGAGCGGGTGGGGCGTAACGACAGCTTCTTCGAGTTGGGCGGGCACTCGCTGCTCGCTCTGCAATTGATCAATAAGGTCAGACGAACGTTCGCGGTGGAGATTGCGTTACCATTGCTGTTCTCGCACCAGACGATTGCAACTTTGGCGGACGACGTCGTGGAAGCGACCCTGCTGCAGTTCGATTCAGACGCGCTCGCGGAACTGCTGCCGGCGCTCGACGTCGACGTCGAGGACT
>CAVTSM010000013.1:0-202775 GCA_963737345.1 uncultured Pseudomonadota bacterium
CGCTGCTGCGTGAGCGCGCCCAGGAGGCCCCCATGCGCCACAGCCGAACCGCCCCCGCTGATCCATGCGTTCGCCCGCGCGGGGCAAGCAGACGTCCGCTCGACCCGGTCATAGCCGGTGCGTTTGCGCTCTGGTTGGCGGTGAGCGGCGCTTGCGGCAGCAACACGGCGACCCCGGCCTCGGGAAAGGGTGGGAGTCCGACCGGCGGCAGGCCCGGGGCCGCCGGGGATGCCGACGGCGGCGCCGTGGGCACGGGCGGTGGCGGCGTGAAGACCGGCGCCGGCGGTTCCATCGCGACTGGCGGCGACGCCGCCGGCGGGTACGCCGGATCGCCGGCCACCGGCGGGGCCGCCGGATCGGCAATCGGCGGTGCCGCCGGCCGGTCATCGACCTCGGGTACCGGCGGCGCTGCGGGATCAGTCGCCGGCTTGGCCGCTTGCTCGCAAATGCCGATCCGAACAGCGCCGCCACCTGGCAAAGAAGGCTTCCGTTACGAACCCATCGACGCGCGGTTTCCGTTTTCGGGGCACTGGATGGGCGTCTTCAGCGCCAACCCCATCGACATCGCCGAGATTTCGTTCGCTGACGTCGATCGCGACGGCGACCTGGACTTCGTTTCCGGTCAGGCCGGCAACTACCCGGGCCTCCTCCTCTGGTGGGAATACTGCGGTCCGGATCATTGGGTGGCGCACAACGTGGGCGGCGGCTTCACCGCCTGGGCGGGCGGCAACGCGGCCGACTTCGACGGGGATGGGTGGATCGACCTCATCGCGGGAAACTCCTGGTTCCGGAACCCTGGCAATC
Source organism: uncultured Pseudomonadota bacterium (assembly GCA_963737345.1). GTDB lineage: Bacteria > Myxococcota_A > Polyangia > Fen-1088 > Fen-1088 > JADGRB01. Next base: position 805 of record CAVTSM010000013.1, read on the forward strand.
CGCGGGCGGCGACCAGCTGGCCGCGCTTCACCGTCAACAGCCTCAAGCCCGAGGAGATCCTGGTCGGTGACGTCACGGGCGACGGCCGACCCGACGCCCTTTACGTGCACATGTCCTTCCCTCCCCAATACTGGTCGCCTGGGACCGATCCCACCGCGACTTGGGACCGCGGCGCCACGCTGGCGAACCCGCAGCAACAGGGTGGCGCCATCGGCGACATCGACGGGGACGGCGACAACGACATCCTGGTCGGCTATCGGTGGTGGTACCGCAACGCCGACGGCCACGGCTCCTCTTGGCAAACCGTCAACATCTTCGCCGCCGGCGCGTTCACGACGGACTCGCCGCTGACGGCCCTCGGCGACCTGGACGGCGACGGTGACACCGACTTCGTGATGGGCGACCACTTCGGCACGCACGCGGCCTGGGCCGAGAACGCCGACGGCCACGGCACACAGTTCACCATGCACATGCTGCCCAACAACCCCTCCCTCCATTTCATCCACACCATCTGGGCTTCGGATTTCGACAACGACGGTGACCTGGATCTATTGATCGCCAACAACGTCGGCCCGATGTACATCTACGAGAACACCGACGGCCATGGCACGTTCGCGGCCCACATGATCGCCGCCGACACCCGCGGTCACGACGCCCGCGTGGCGGACGTCGACTGCGACGGGGATCTGGACATCGCAGGCACCCCCTGGGGCGATCCCGCGGAAGGGGGCGAGAACCTCATGCCGGCCCGCGACCACATCTATCTGCAAAACATGCTGGTCGAACGCGGCGGGACGGCCCGCTACGACGGCGATCGAAAACCCTACGAGATCTTTCCAGCCGCTCGGGCGCGCGTTTGCAACAAATGAAGCGGGCGGGCGCCGCCGTGGTGCTGGCGCTCGTCGTCGGCCGCGCCGGCGCCGCGCGCGCCGACGGCGCCTTCCCCAACGCTCAATCGGTTCTTCTGCCCAGCGACCGGCCGCGCGAGATCATTGCCGGCACGACGTTCGGGCTGGTGTTCAGTGAAGACGATGGTGCGACCTGGCGATACGCCTGTGAGAGCGCGGCGACGCTCAACGGGCGCCAGTACGTGGTGGGCGCGCCGCCCGAACATCGCGTTTACGCTGTCTCCGACCTGGGGATCGCCGTCAGCCCGGACGGTTCGTGCAGCTGGGCGTTGGGCGGCGGGGCCTTGAATGGGCGGGCGGCCCTGGATGTCTTTCCCGATCCCGCGCTTCCGGATGTGGCCTTCGCGCTGGCGCTGGGGTTGGACGACGGCCTGGTGTCCGCGTACCGGTCAGACGACGGGGGACTGACCTACCGCGGCCCGCTGTTCACGTCGGCACCGGACGAACAGATCACCGGCATCGAGGCGGCGGCCTCGATGGCCGGAGTCTTGTATCTGACGATTGGTGGCGCGCACCCCGCGCTGGCGCGGTCGGCCGACGGGGGTGAGACCTGGGCCACGAACGACATCGACCTTGGGACCGCGGGCCAAGCCGGGTTCGTCCCGTCGCTGGCGGGCGTCGATCCGACCGATGCAGCCCGCGTGGTCCTGCGCATCACGAGTGTCCCCGGCGCGGCGCAAACCTTCGAAGGCCTGGCGGTGACGTCCGACGGTGGCAGGACCTGGAAGATTCCGCTGTTGGTTGCGAACGGCTCACTGGCCGGGTTGGTGCGACTCGACGACGGCAGCCTATTCGCGGTGGGAACGGCGGCGGCCTCGGAGCCCGGCGCGCTCGCGCAACCAGCCGGTTTTCGCTCCGACGACGGCGGCCAGACATTCACCGAGCTGGCCTTGCCCATTCATGCCCTGGGGCTGGGGCAGAGGAACGGGACCTTGTTCGCGCCGACGAACTCGGCCGCCGACGGATTCGCCCTGGCCAGCTCCGTCGACCGCGGGGCGACCTGGCAGCCACGGTTGCGCTTCGCGGACATCGCCGGCGTCAAGGGCTGCGTCCAGGCAAGCTGCCGGCAGGGTTGCGAGACGCTGGCGGCCGCCAATCTGTTTCCGCCGGCGACCTGCCGTCCAACCGCGGGCGCCGGCAGCGCAGCGGGCGGCATGGCGACGCCGTGCAACTCCGGTGACAAGTCCGGTGACGGGTGCTCCTGCGCGCTGGCGCCCGCGTCAGGCGGAACCCGTCACGGCGCGGCCACCGCCTTTGGATTTCTGGTGCTGGCGGCGGTCGCGGCAAGCCGAGCCGCGCGTCGATTGCGGGACACTGGGGATGGCCATCCGGACAGCCGGGATCAGTTTGATCGACCATGAACAACGGCAAGCAACCAACGACGAACGATCCCCGCAAAGCTGGTCAGATGCCGCCCTTCCCCGCCCAGGAGCAGCAGTCGCCCGGGCGCGAGGGGGAGATGTCGCCCAAGCCCGACCACGGCGAACAGAGCTATGTCGGGCACGGCAAGCTCAAGGACAAGGTCGCGCTGGTGACCGGCGCCGACAGCGGCATCGGCCGGGCCGTGGCGCTGGCCTTCGCGCGCGAAGGCGCCGACGTCGCGATCGCGTACCTCGACGAGGACGACGACGCGCGCGAGACCGAGCGCCTGGTTCGCGAAGCGGGGCGGCGCGCCCTGCTCTTGCCCGGCGACATCGCGGAAGACGGCCTGTGCCGCCAGCTGGTCCAAAAGACCGCGGACCAGCTCGGGCGGATCGACATCCTGGTCAACAACGCCGCCTACCAGGGCAAGGCCGTCGAGAAGTTCGAGGACATCGACGCCGAACGTGTGCGCCGCACGCTGCTCACCAACATCGGCGGCATGTTCTCGCTGAGCCGTTACGCCGTCCCGCACATGCAGGCCGGCGGCGCCATCATCAACACGGCTTCCATCAACGCCTACCAGCCGAAGCCGCCCATTCTCGATTACGCGTCGACGAAAGGGGCCATCATGACGTTCACCAAGGGCCTCGCACAGGAGCTGGCCAAGCGCGGGATTCGCGTCAACGCCGTCGCCCCCGGGCCAGTCTGGACGCCTCTCATCGTTCAGTCGTTCAAAGGGGAGAAGGTTGCGTCCTTCGGCAAGAACACGCCGCTCGGCCGCCCCGCCCAACCCGCAGAGCTGGCAGCCGCCTATGTCTTTCTCGCCTGCGACGACAGCCGCTTCATGACCGGCGAGGTCATCGGCCTGACCGGCGGCGAGCTTTTGGGCTGAAGCGCCGACGCGGCAGAGCAATCGCGCCGGGCGGCACGCGCGCCGATCATTCCGTATGATCCGGCATCCGCTCCGCAGTTTGGGGGCTTGCCATCCTCGGGCTCGGCGCGGCCGCGGCGTGCGTCGCGCACGAGCCCCGGCCCTCCGCCGCCCCCGCATCCGAGGTCCTGTCCCGCAACGGCGGCCCAGGCCAGCAAACGCCGGTTTCATTGGCTGAGCTGCGCCGTCTGGGGGCGCGCGTGCTTCCCAGCGCCCGGCGCAGATCGGGCCCGGCCACCAGCTCGAGGGCGGGCGCGATGGACCAGAGCGCGGCGAGCTCGATCTCTTCGAGCGTGGCCGCCACCAGGCTGTCCGCCTCCTGGCCGTGGGCGCTGGCCAACGCCAAGACGGCGCCGCCTGCCGCATCGGGCTCGCCGAGCAAGGCCACTCAGGGACGTCGACGAGCATGGGTCAGTTCCAGAACTTCCACCACGAACCGCCCTGGACCTTCAATGTGCCCGCATCCAGCCAGAGCGTTCCCGTGACAACCGCCGGATCAGCCGAAGCTTCGGCCGTTTGCGTGATCTCGACGCGCACCCGGCCTGTGCCGGGCGGCCAATCGACCTTTGTGGCCAGATGCAGCGTCAGACTCGCTCCTGGCGCGAGCGCGGCCGTAGACCCCGAGCCCGTGGGCGTCGAGCCGATGTCACCGGCTTTGACGTTCGCCGCGTGTTCAGTCCCGCGCGCGTCGATGAGAATGAGACGAATTCCGGTCCGTTCTCCAGCCGGACCAGCAGCCGGGTTTGCCAGGCGCAACGCCTCTGTCCCCACGTTCGTGAGCACCACCTCGACGGCGATCGCCTGCCCGCGCTGGACTTGCCCCGTTCGGAATTGGGCATGTCCACGCAGCACAGAAGCTGGGTGCTTTCGGATCTCGGCGATGGCGCTGTCGAGCACTCCAACAGCTCACCTCGCCCTTGGCGAGTTCGAGCTCTTCTTGCCCGGACCAGCCGACGTCTCTCGAAAAATTGATCGCCACCACGTCGTCCATGCCCCTCGCGCTGGCCCTAGAACGTCGCCGCGACGCTCACGGAGGAGGCCATCCCGCGGTGGAACAGCGGCCCGCCTTCACGACTGCATCAACATCGACGGACATGCGGTGCTTCTCGACAACCACGAACTTCCGTTCGATCCAGCATCGGCGATCGGGATCCCAGACGGTCAGCGCCGTAGGCCCGGCGTGGACGTCCACGACGGTCCGGCCCTCGCAGGTGTAATTGAACGTCGGCGAGGAGTCCCGCACGTGCCACGGCTGCGCGCAGCGCAACTCCAGGTGGGCACCGGGGTGTCGCAGTAAGGACACGAGGAGCCAGCCGACCGAGACCACGCCAGTCAGGACGAGGAACTTCGACCAGCTCGATGCGGCTGCCCATCGGCTTCGAAGCCTCGGCCGGGTACCGCCGTCCACAGCCCTGGCGTGAGACAGCGTTCCGATCGAATCCGTCGACGAGGCCAGGGGCCAGGATCGGCTCGGGAAGCCCCAGTGCGCCCGCGGCGCGGCGGGCCGCCCGGATGATGGCCCCTGTCCCGTTCGGTTGAAAGCTGTCGATCTCGACCCGGTTGGTGTTTCCGAAATCGGGGTGAGCCATCAGGTCCAGGGCGAGATGCCAGTATCGGCCGCCGCCGCGCATGCGGACCCCCAGCACGGCGTAACGGGCCGGCAGGTGCTCGCTCCGCCGCAGGCCGGTCACAACGAAGTCGTCCCCGACGCGACGGATAATCCGCGTTCCCAGTGCAAACACGGCCACGACCACGACCGCGAACCACCCGGGGATAGGCTTAGAATGTTTTTCGGCCAACGTGGTGAGCGCCAGGAGTCCCCACGCGCCCGCCAGCATCAGCCCGACCGACGGAATTCGGATGACGACGCCCGGCCGTTTACTGAAGATCAGCATGCGCTACCAGAGCGCGGCGAAGGGCATCTTGGCGATCTCGTCGCTTCCGTAGGCACGCAGTGCCGGCGCGCAGCCTCGCCAGGTCACGATGAGGCGATTTTCGTCCGGTTCGATCACGACGGCGTGAATCACCGGCTGCGTCGGCGCCAACTTGCCGTTGCGCCCGTCGACCCACACTTCGGGACGCTCGGAGGGGAGCCGGAACTTGAGCTCCTCCAGCGCGCGGCTCACGTTCAAGAGCTCGACCTCTTCTCCGCCCGCCAGGTGCGGGACGCGCAGCCCCAGCGAAGCGCCGTTGGTTCCTTCCAGCGAGATCGGATCGCTGTGTTTCCTATCCTGCAAGACGTCCGACCTAACGTAACCGAGCCGGACTTCGCCCATCGAGCGGGGATTCACGCTCTCGTCGTGATCCGGGATGACTCCCATCCACGCCATCCGCGGGAACGCACCGTAGTCCAACCACCCGAGGCTCGCCGGCACGGGCTGAAGGGGCCACCGGGCGGTATCTCCCGAGACGAATCGGTCGGGCGTCAACAGATCCCCCGGATCTTCCAGGTTGGGAAGGCGTGCGGCCTCGATGGCTGCCTCGCTCTTCTCGACGACGTACCCGCGCCCGGCCGGATTCTTGGGATATACGAACGGGCTGGCCGCCGAGATCTGCTCGTCCGTCGTCTCCGGCGGAAGGTACGGCCTGAGCACCTGCACCGGGTTGCCGTACGCGGCCTCGGTGACCCCATCACGCCCGCCATACGCGTGAGCGTACGAGAGGGGGACCTTCTCGAGCGTGGTTGGCTTCGAGAACAGGATCTGACCGTTGAAGCCCAGCGACGCGCGCCGATCGCCGTACACCCGAACGATCTTTCTGGTGCGGTCGACGCGTACCCCGATCGAAAAATCCGCCCGGGCAGGGTGGTTGTAGGCGTGCCCATTGACCACGATGTCCGTCATGGGTTTGAAGGGCCACAGGTCGGTGTCGGCCTCGAGGACGGTGCCCGTGGTTTCGTCGTAAATCGGTTCGTCCACCAAGGGTTGCTGGTCTTCGGAGACCGCGCACCGGCCCGTGCGAAAGCTGTACGTTCGCTTTGCCAGCACGGAGAGGATCCATCGCCCTTCGGCGTCACGCGCCGAGATCTGCATGGCAGTTCCAACCGCCGCGGCGGTCTTCATCGCGAGCTGTTCCCATCCGCGTCATCCGTTCCAGATTCGGGCGTGCACGCGTTCGGCTGGCCGTCCGTGGACGCCACGGACGATGACGGAGCCGTCGTGGTCTCGGGCGCGGGATCACCCTGATCCATCGAGCTCATATTGGCGCCGCTGCTGCTCTGGCCAGGATCGCCGGTGTCGCCATCGATGTTCGCGCCACCGGCGTCCCCTGGCGCGCCACCATCGCCAGAGCCGGCGCTGGCGTCGGAGGTCGTGGCGTCCGGAACGCTCGCGTCGGGTGCGCTGGGCTCGGGCGTGACCGGGACGTCGGTAACGGACGGAGACGGGCTGGCGAAGTAGTCGTCGACCGCCTGTCCCAGGGCGTCGCCGTGGCCCTGCGGATCGACCGCGTCCGCAATCCGATCGTAGCCGGACTTCGCCCCGTCGACCTGCGTGGTCGAGGTGGAAATGCCCAGCGGCGACCCGGCCGCCAGACCGAGGGCGATCGTGGTTCGCTCCGCGATCTTGGTCAGGGTCTGGATGCGCTGCAGTTGCAACGCCCGCGCGGTGGGCCCGATGTTGGCTCGTGTGCCCAGCGCACGGGCCATCTGCCGTGCGGCCGTCCGGCCGAGCGCGCCGACACCCAGCCGCGTGGCGACGCGCCCCACCACCTTGGAAACGACGCCGCCCAACGCATTCCCCGCCATGTACATGATCCGCTGGGCCATGTAGTCCCAGGCCATCATGTAGAGCCCGGAGATGAGGTCGCCCAGCGTCAGCGCCGCGAGGTGGGTCGTAGGGGCGATCACCAGTCCGAACGGCGTGGGCGCCGGCGTCCCGCAGTTCAGGTTGAGGTTGGTCATCCCCAGCAATCCGACGGCCACGCAACCGTCGGCGCCGGTCTGATCCTTGACCTTCCACTTCGTCACGCCGAAATGCGACTTCGAGCCGCTGGTGACCATTTCGATGGGCAGCGTGATGCTTGGCGGCCCGGTGTGGGGGATCAGCGGCCCGATGTCCGTGCCACGGACCATCATGGCTGACAGACTGTCGGCGAAGACGTTGATCGTCATCTTGGACGTCGCCATCGGAATCATCCCCATCATGGGCGCCAACGTCATGTACGGGACCGGCGCCGGGGCGGGCGCGGGCGCGCCGGGCGCCCAGGGGATGTGCAGGTCCCTGCCCAGCATCATGTGCCACGCGCGCAGGACCGCATTCATTCCCGGCATCGATCAGGCCCTGGCGGGTGCGGTCTCGCGCAACATGCAGAACCGTGTCTGGCGCGGGACGATGGTGTAGCGGAACGGGAATCGATAGGCAATGAACACGCGGCGCTCCTCGGTTTCGACGCCGATCTGATCGATAGCGAGCTCCCGGATGATACGAGCACCACCGATGCCGAGGTCGACGGACAGCGGGGGCGGCGGAATCACGAAGCGCACCGGTCCGTCCGGGGAGACACCCTCGACGGCGACCAGGTCCCCCGGTTCGATGCGGTCGGCGATCATCCCGGGAAACGCCGCATTGAAGAAGCGCGGGGACAGCTTGCGGAGGATCCCCTTGTCGTCAAACGTCACGGTCGTGCGGAAGTGCGGCTCGAACGACGTCGGCCGCACCCCGACGCCAACCGGATCCGGCGCATCGTTCCAGGCGCGCATCAGCTGGTCGGGGTTCTCCAGATTCGGCAGCGGTTTACCGGTGGCGTCGTCCGCGTCGCGGGCGAACCCCTTGCCCAGCGGGTTGCTCGGGTGTGGGACCTCCAGTCCGTCCCAGGTGACACGGCCTCCGTAAGCGTGAGCCAGGTCCAGCGGCATCGAGGTGAACGGGCGCGGCGCGCTGGCCGTCATGAACCGGCCACGCCCCTGCCACACGCGGTCCCCGAACACGAAGATCCGGGTGTCCAGGGTTCGCCCCACCGTCACGCGAACCACCGACGCCGGAGCGGGACGCCCGCGCGGCGTCCAGGCTTGGCCGAAAACAAACACGTCGACGCCACCCCGATAGAAGACCTCGTCGGACGGCATCGGTCCCTTCGGCCCTTCCCAGGGTGGACGGGACACAATCCAGGGCTGCTCCGCGGTGCGCGCCAGGGTCCCGTCGGGCTGAATATCGTAAGTGATTCGCGCGAAGACCGCTGAAGCGATGCGCTGCTCGTCGATCACTGTCCTCAGCAGGAAGGCGGGCAACCAGGTCTGGTTCGTCAGATCCATGGGTCAGCAGTTCATCTTGATGCGCTCGCCGTGCAGCGTGACGTCGTCGTTCGCGGTGACGTCGACGTTGCCCTTGCGCGCAACGATCGTCTGCGCGTCGCCGCTGCTGACGACGTCTCCGGCCGCATGCAGCTGCAGTGGCCCGCCGCTGTCGAGCGTGATCCCCGCCCGCGCGTTCACAGCGAGGGATTCGACCTGCAGGGAAAGCGCGCCGGCCAGAGATACGGTCAGCCCGCGCCCCAGCCGAAGGACCGCTCCGTCTTTTGTGATGGCGATCTCCAGGGGGAGGCTGCCGTCGGTCGCGATCAGCTTCAATACGCCGCCGGCGGCGTTCCGCTCGACGACCACGACGTGATCCCCGATGGTCAGGCGCGACTCGGCGCCGGAGCTCACCAGCGGCGCGCCCCCGCCGGCGCGTTCGTCGCCGTCGCTCACCCGTTCACCTTGACCATGGCGCCGTTAATCTCCACGCCGGGCCCGCTGGCCTTGATCATTCCGCTGCCCGCCGACACGTTGACCTCGGCCTGCCCGGCAATCTGGATCTTCGTGCCGTCGACGGTCACGTTCGCGCCCCCCGCAGCCTTGGCCAAAAGGTTGCTGTCCAGTTGAACTTGCGCGCCCCCGCTGGACGTCACCAGGGCATTCGCATCGAGCAACAGCTTGCTGCTCGCGTTTGACTTCACGAGGACGTTGGGATCGAGCAGGATTTGGGCGCCCCCGTTCGCCTTCGCGAACACGTTCGCGTCGAGGACGATCTGGGCTTTGCCCCCGGACACCATGGTGATTTTGCCGGGCTCTATCAGAAGCGAGCTGTCGCCGACTGTCAGCTTGATGTGGGTGGGAGCCTCCATCTCGATGGTGTCGCTGGCGTGCACGTGGTGCTTCCCGGTCACCTCGAGGTTGCTGTGGTTCGGGCTCTTACCGCCGCCCTTGACGGTGACGGAAAGATTGCCCGTCACGGTCACGCTCCGATCGCCTCCGACCGAGATGCTGTCGTTGGCGTCAACGTCCGCGCTCCGATTATTCTTGACGTGGGTGCTGTGGTCCTTCTCGGCCTGGATGTGGAGCTCTTCGCTCCCCTTCTTGTCCTCGAACCGGATCTCGTTGAAGTTGGCGGGGCCGGCACCCTTGGTGCTGCGTGACTTGATGCCGCTCTGGGTCTTATTGTCCGGCAGCGTGTAGGGCGGCATGTTGTCGGCGTTGTAGACGCGACCGGTGATGATGGGCCGATCGGGGTCACCGTCGAGAAACTCGACGATCACCTCCTGGCCGATGCGTGGGATGTGCATCGCGCCCCAACCGGAACCGGCCCAGACCTGGGCCACGCGCACCCAGCAGGAGCTGTCCTGGTTGTGCTTTCCCTCGCGGTCCCAGTGAAACTGGACCTTCACGCGGCCGTACTTGTCCGTCGTAATCTCTTCGCCGTCTTCGCCCACGACGATGGCGGTCTGCGGCCCCTCGATCCGGGGGATCGGCGTCGCCATCTGCGGCCGAAAAGTCTCAACGGCCGCGATGAGCGTAAAGGCGGAGTGAAAGTAGCCGCCACCGCCACTGTCGCCGGTCTGATGCGCGTTGTTCACGGAATCGAACCAGGCATCCGCGATCAGGTACTGCTTGTTCTGATCCTCGATGGGAAAGTCCGACAGCGTGAACAGGTCCCCGGCGTTCAATCCTTGGACATCGCCAGAGGCCCTTCGCGTGTCGGTGTCTGCCAGAAGACCGGTCAAACGGCTCTTCACATAACTGTCCACCTGGGCCTGCTTCGCGTACCCTGCCGGGTAGTCGAACACCTCGAGGTCGGCCTGTTTGAAGGGCAGGGACGCGTTCACGCGCGCGGTCAAGTCGGCCTTGGGGCGTTCGAAGTCGAAGTCGCTGCTGGTGACCGTCTTGGACCGCCACCGCATCTGGGTCTCCCACCGATTGAGCTGTTCGGCGGAGCTCGGCGTCGACGAGCCTTCCGGGTGGAATGGAATCGTCTCCGAGCCGGGGACGGTCTTGTGCGCGCTGCCCGAGTCGGCGAGCACCAGGACGTGCCGGCCCTTCTCGTGCCGGAAAAAGTAGTAGATGCCGACCTTTTCGAGGAGCCGCGACACGAACGCGAAGTCCGACTCCCGGTGCTGGACGACGAATTCGCGCTGCGGGTACTCCCCGGACAGTTGGTCCTCGAAATCGGCAAAGCCATGCTCGCGGAACAAAAACTTCGCGATGGCGGGCACGCTCTGCTTTTGGAAGACCTTGTTGTTGACGCGCCCCGAAAGAAGGAAAAACCAGGGCACCACATGTAGCGAGTACCGCGCGTGCCGGTCGAACGTGCCGACCAGGCCTGCTCGGGTCACATAGGCGTGAATGTATCGAGGGTCATTGTCGCCGCGGTCGATCGTGATGGTCACGGTATCGCCGATGAAGGTGGAGACGTCGAAGGTTGGCGAATCGCTCAGCAAGGTCACGTCGTACGCGAAACACTGGCCCAGAGTCTCCCGGCCGTTCAGGCGTTCGACGGTGAAAGTCCCGGCGGGAAAGGATCCCGCGATGGCCAACAACCGCTGACCGAAAGCACCGGCGCTCATCTGTCGTTCCTAGTCTTCAAATCGGCTCACGATTGTAGAGGTTGCGTACCAGGAGACAACGCCAGACTGCCCAAATGATTCCCGTCAGTTCCTGGGAATTTCCCCGTGGGAGCCAGTTTGACCCAGACGGAGCGTCGAGCGAACCTGCGCCGACCACTTCCCCCATGGACCTTCTACACGCGTCTGGAACGCTGCCGATGACCTGGACGGGTACCGTCTACCGCGGCCGAAAGGCGTCCGAGCAGCGTGCGCGCATCGACTTGGAAGGGGCGAAGCTCACCGTTGGGCGGGCGAACGAGACGCGCAGCTGGGATCTGGCGGCGGCTGCCGTCACCCGACGTCACTGGGGGCTGGCTGGCGGGACCGTCCTGCACATTTCGGGTGCGACGGGCGAGCTGACCGTGGGCGCGGCGGCCGTCGGTCCTCAAGCGACCGGTCCGAAGCGCAGCGCGCCGGCTTACCTGATCAACCCCGCCTGGTATGCCGATCTGATCGCGGCGGTCGCGGGTCAGGCTGGGATACCTTGACCGCGAACCGACATTCGGGCGTGACCGAGGGGAACGCCATGGCTCACGAACGGGACGTCGAAAAGGTTGCGAGCAGCCCGATCAGCGCTCGGCACTTTCTGGATGCTTGCACGGGCGGTGTTCCCCTTCCAAGGGCACTACGACGGTTCTCACAGCAGGCCCTTGGCGTAGACGCGCGAGATGTGCGGATCTCAGTGTCATCCCACGTCGAGACGCTGGGCGCAGCGGCCGCCGCCGTGGGTGAACGGATCGCCGTTCATCCGTCGGCCTGGCGCGGCTTCGACGACGAGTGGTCACTCCACTTGCTGTTTCACGAGCTCACACACGTGGCCCAGCAGCGCGCCGGCCGCGTCGCCGGTCACGGTGGCGGCTTGGTCGTCGACGACCTGCTGGAGCGGGAAGCGGAGCTGGTCGCCGGCCAAGCCGTTCGTCGCCTGGCGCAGGCGATGCCGGAATCTCCGCTTCTCCTGCGAAGAGTGTCGACGGTGCCCGAGTGGTTCGACGGAATTGCCGTCCAGCTGCATCCGGGGTCGAGAATCATTCGCCGGGCCATGTCGTGGCTCGAAAAGCGAAGCGCCAAGGCCATCTCGAAGCACATCGCGGCGCACGCGACCAGGAACTTCGCCAAGGCGATTCATGGCGTGTTTCGCTCCATCGACAAGATTCGCCCGCTCATCGCCAAGACTCTCGAGGAGGGTGCGGCCCTTGCCGAGCACTTCGCGGCGAGCTCGGGAGCCGAGGCGATCGAGAAGGCGGGCGTCAAGGTCACGCGGCAGGCGACGAGCACGCCGGGCAAGTTTCGCTGGCTCATACAGAAGGAATTTTCGAAGGAGATCGGAACGAAGGGCGAGACCGTGCTGCGGGTCGTGCTGGACATGTCCGGTCGAATCGTGACGGCGTTCCCGGCGGACAAGATCCTGGCCATCCTCATCACCGTGGGTGCGGCCGAAGCGCTGACGGAAGGGATTGCGGACGCAGCAGAGAAGGTCGCGGCGGAAGCCACACGTGTCGAGGAAATCAAGGAGAAGGAACGAAATAAGATCGACCTCTGGGAGTTCGTCCCCTACATCGGTGGTATCTGGGGCGGGAGCTTGAACCAGTTCGAGGACTTGGACCTGGCCTACGATCGGTACGTCGATAGGATGGTCAACGCGGTCATCACGGAGGCCGAGCAACGAGCCGGAGCGTCGCTGGCCAATCGCGAGGAGCTGGAAGACATCGTACGCTGCGGCCTGGGTCTGCCCATGCTGCTGGAGAATCCGTTCTAGTGTTGGACGAGCTGTTCCCGGACATCGTGCTGCCCCTCTCGGCCGGCGCCGGACGCGAGGTCTGCGTGGCTGCCGGCGCTTCGCCAGAGGAAGTCCTGTGGCTGACGGCGCCAGCCCGCGCGGCGGACAGCGCGGTCTTCCCGACGGAGACGCCGGTCGACCTGCACTCGTTTCGCGCCGGCCCGGAGATCACAACCCGACCGTACAAAACACGCCAGCGCCCGCACTTCGTTCAGCGCACGCGAGCCGGCGTGCTGTTCGCGAGCGCGCGGCAACGCGATGGCGATCCAAACGGGTGGGTCATCGACGGCTCCGGACGCGTGGTGCGTCGGTTGTCGCTGGGTGACGGGCTGTCCGATGTTCGGGTATCGCCCGCTGGAAAGATCTGGACCGCGTACTTCGACGAGGGCGTGTTTGGCGGCGGAGCCGGCGCGCCGGGCGTGGTCGCCAGCGACCGTCTCGGCAAGAAGCTGTGGGCGTTCGATGCGAAAAGGGCAGGCACGGAAGACATCGCCGACGTGTACGCCTTCAATCTGTCCGCGGAAGACGACGTCTGGGTGTATTTCTATACGCCGTTCACGATCGTTCGATGGCGCAAGAACAAGCCATCCGTCTGGCAGACACGCGTCGAGGGCGCCCGCGCAATTGCCGTTCGCCCGACGGAGGTCCTCCTCCTCGGCGACTACGACGATCCGACCGCGCTCCGAATTCTCGATCTGCCGAAGGGGGGCGGCCGCGCGCGCGTCAAACGCCGGCTCCGGTTGCGCCTCCCGAAGGGCACCGACTCCCGCTCGCTTCATGCGTTCGGCGCGGCACACCGAATCGCGCTCTGGTCCAATCGGGACCTCATGATTCTGGAACGCTGGTAGCAGAGAGCAGCCCATCGCGACGCGCGGCCCGGCCGTTGGGAACTGTTCTACTGTGGCGCATGGCTCGCCGTCCGGGCATGGCCGCCGCCCTGGTGTCGGCGGCGCTGGCGTGGCTGCCGGCCCGTGCCGGCGCGACGCCGCGCCCTCGGTTCGAGCCGACCGACCTCGAATGGGAGGACGCCGGCATCGCCGAGCTCGACCTGCAGCTCGGGCCGGTGCGGGGTCAAGGACCATGGCGGATCGTGGTTCCGGACTTCGAGCTCGATCTCGGCCTTCTCCCTTGGCTGGAGCTCGGTCTCGACGGCGCTTACGCCGTGGAAGGACCTGAGACGGGGCCATTTTCACTCGACCACTCAGCGCCTGATGCGCTCTGGCTGTCGGTGAAGGTCGGCGTCTACGGCATCGAGGACAATGGCGGTGCGTTTGCGGCGGGCCTTGGATTCCAGGTAGGGCCCAAGCTTCCCGTCGCAGCGGGCGCGCACGGCCTGGGCGTCGAGTCGTTGATTCTGAGCGGCGGAACGATTGGCCGGGTGACCGCGGTCGTGAACTTCGGCGGCTTTGTCGACCCCGCGCCAGACGCGACCAGCGGTCGTCAGATCGGCCTCGAGGCTGGGTTGGATCTGCAATTCAGGCTGGACGACCGGGATCGATTCGGGCTCACCGGCGAGCTCGGGGGAACTCACTTCGTCTCACCCGATCCCGATCAGTTGCAAGCAACGCTCGGCTTCGTCTGGTCGGTTCGTGCGACACTGGATCTGTCACTCACGGGGCTGGTCGGGTCGCTGTCGGGCGGTGACCGGTACGGCCTGCTTCTGGGCGTCTCACCCAAGCTACGGGTATTCAAATAGCCAACGGCCCTCCCACCGACCGGCGATATAGTGCGAGCGCAGGCCGCCGGGCGGCTCTCATGCGTCGCACGACACCATTTTGGGCCGCAGTCGCGCTCGCCGCGGTTGCGCTCGCTTGCGCGACGCAGGCGAGCCGCTCCGGCGATGGCGGTAACGCTGGCTCCGGCGGCGGCGGACCGGCGCTGGCGGGCAGAGCCGGCGGCGGCGGAGGCGGTGGTGCGGCAGGCGCGAGCGGCGGCGCACCAGCCGCGACCGGTGGCGGGGGCAAGAGCGGCAGCGGCGGACTGGTTTCCGGCAGCGGGGGCACAACGGTCACGGGCGACGCGGCGACGAACGGCGCGGCCGGGGGGACAGCATCTGGCGGTGCCGGTGGCGCTTCGGGTGGCAGCGGCAACGCCTTCAAGGGGCTCGCGGGCGGCACGTGCGCGGATCTGACGCAGCTCCAGGCGGGGTGGTTTTACAACTGGACGGTCGATCCCGGCGGCTGCACGGCGCAGGAGTTCGTGCCCATGATCGGCGGCAAGGCGGAGAAGACGCCAGCCGCGGTGGCTGCGGCGGTGACCCAAATTGCAAATGCCGGTTACAAGACCGTGCTCGGGTTCAACGAACCGAACAAGGCCGACCAGTCGAATCTGACCGTGGCCGAGGTGCTGGCGCTCTGGCCGTCGCTCACTTCAAACGCGGGGCTGCGCGTGGGGAGCCCAGCTACCTCCGGCGACGCGCAGGCCTGGTTCACCGAGTTCATGACCGAGGCGGCGGCCCGCAACCTGCGCGTCGATTTCATCGCCCTGCATTGGTACGGCTGGAACGCGGGATCGTGCGACCGCAATGCCGCCACGCTCGAGAGCTACATCAAGTGGGCGGAAGGGATCCCGGGGAACCGCCCGATCTGGCTCACCGAGTGGGGATGCCTGAACGCGAGCAATCCCGACGCAGCCACCGTGCAAGCATTCTTCAAGGGCGCCCTGGCCATGTTCCAGCGACACCCGCGAATCGAGCGCTATGCCTGGTACCAGTTCGAACACAACAACGAGCTCGTCAGCCCGAACGGCGGGCTGACGCCGCTCGGTTCCGATTTCGCGAACGCGCCCGTCACGCGTTGAACTCGGGCTTCCCGCCCGCGGCCTCTCAGGTCGATCAGAATCGCGTGAAGAATGCCCAGATGTCCTTGGGAACCCAAGATGAGGTCGATCCCGGGTCCTTGGCGACTTCGGCCTTGCCGTGAGGTCCGTTGAAGGTCTCGACGATGAGCGGATAACCGGTCTTGCAGCCTTGGAACTCATAGATGATGTGATTGCCTGTTGTCCAGGTCGGAATGGTGTTGCCCGCAGGCATGGTGCACCCGTTGTCGGCGGCTTTTTCGAAGGCGATGTATTTAGCCCCTTTGCCAGAGCCCCCGTCCCACGGGCAAGTGGTGTCTTGCATGCCCGTTATCCCCATGTAGGGGATGGAGTCCTTGAGCTTTGGATTCGGGAGCCAAACGTTGAAATTAGCCGCTTCGATGGTGGCGACTGCGCGGAGTTTCGTCTGCTCGTTCGTGGAAAGGGAGTAGCTCATCATGGCCCCGAGGCTGTAACCGGTTGCGAAGATCCGGGTGGTATCGACGCACAGGTTTTCCTCCACATAGGCCAGGAGATCGTGGAATACGGTGTGGTCGGCTTCGCTCGCGCTGTGGGTCGGCGCAATGAAGATCGCCGGGATTTTGGCGGCGGTCGCAAGCGGCTGAATTTGGTAGTAGTTGTTATTCTTCATCGACACGTCAGTGCCGCCGGACCAGTGGTAAATGAAAACGACCAGGGCGGGCTTGTTCTGATCGTAATCTGCGGGAAGATCGATGGAGTACGCCCGGCTCTTACCGCCGCTCGTGATGGTCTTGAATCCGCTGGTCACTCCAGCGGGTTTGCCGCAACCGGCGCTCTTGACTGGGGGATTCTTGAGACCTCCCCATCTGTCGCCGCCCGGGCTGGTGCCGCCGTCGGGTGAGACCTGACCGCCCGTCCCGTTTCCGCCGGTCCCGTTTCCGCCGTTCCCGTTTCCGCCGGTCGCGGATTGACCGCCGGTGGCGGATTGACCGCCGGTCGCCAGCGTCCCGCCCGTGCTGGTCACGCCACCGGTGCCGGTGCTCGGTGCCCCGCCTGTAGCCGTCGTCCCGCCCGCGCCGGTGCTGGGCGTCGATCCACCACTGCCGGTCGCCGGGGACGTCCCACCGGTTCCCGTCGAGCCTCCGGTGCCCGGCCCGGCTCCCCCGTCTTGGCCTCCGCACGCCGCGACCAACATTGCCAAGGCGCCAACAGACGCAAGCCGACGGATGGACGTCATCGAATCCTCCTTGATACCCCGCACCGCACTTACCCTATCAAGGGGAGGCCGGCAGAGAACACGTTCACAGGAGGGCGATCGCCCCAGCCCGGGCAGGGTTCGTGACATGCCACGGCGGGCGTCGCAGGGCGTCGCTGCTTTCCGGCAGGAAGTACTGGGTCACACCCAGGCGTAGTTGAAGCTGACGCTGATTCGTTCCTCGACCGTCGGGTTCGCCGGGACCTCGTGACGGAGCCAGCTCTCGAACAAGATGACGGTGCCGGCCTGGGCGGGGTAAGAGATGGTCCGCTTATTTTCGGGACGGCACTCCAGCAACTTGGGAGGCGTTCCTGCCGCGAGGTCGGCGCGCGGATCGTGAAAGCTGATGGCTGAACAGCCAGGCGGGGTGCTGACGTAGAACGTCCCGCTGAATACGGCACCCGGGTGCACATGCCCCGGGTGGATGGCGTCGCGGGACATGATGTTGACCCAGCAGTCGGTCATGGCGAGCTGAGCCTCTCGCAGGTCCATGTCTAATCGCCGCGCGAATCGCGTCACATGGCGCCAGATCTTTCGCTCCAGCCCTTTGAACGGCGACGAGGTTCGATGGAGGTGGCGGAGGGTCTCGTACGAGGTATAGCCGGCGGGGTAGTTGGTCTGGCACCACAGCAGGCCGTCCGCGTCGCCGTCGCGCACGGCGCGACAGTCAGCGACCAGGGCGCCCGCGACTGAGGCACTGGCCTCGCCTTGCAGGGGCGACTGATAGATGAGGGTGGGGAACCAGGGTTTTGTGGGCATGGCGCTCACGGGGCAGACGCCGGCGTGCGGGCCGCCCTGGCGTCGCTGCGCGCGCATCGAAAACCGCGCGCCTGATCGGGAAAGCCGCCGGTGAATCCCAGGCGAGCGGCCGCACGCAAATAGGAGACTTCGTCCTGTCGGAAGTCGCCGCCGCGAAAGACCCGCCCAGCCATGATGTCGTCGCTGACGGGCGCGCAATTGTCGCAAGCCGCGTTGCTGTACGGCTGGTAGACGTCCAGCAACCATTCCCAGACGCTGCCCGCGAGGTCGAGGTGGCCCCAGCGGCCGGCTCCGCGCGGGCGGCTGCCCACGCCGGGAAGGTCCGCCGTGCTGCAGCCAGGCTGTCCATCGAACAGGCACCCGTACACGGCGTACTCGGCCGAGGGCGGTACGCTTCCCCACGGGTATCGGCGCTGCTCGGCGCCGCCAGCAGCCGCATATTCCCATTCGGCTTCGGTCGGCAAACGCTTGCCATCGGCGGCACAGAAGGCAAACGCCTCGAACCAGGTCACGCAGGTCATCGGCAGCGCCTCCGCGTTCCCGGGCAGGTCCGTCCAGGTCCCCCCGCACTCCGCCACCGCAAACGAAAACTCGTCGCGACTGCTCGGCAGGGCCATGGCCCATGCCGCGTGCCAGCCGCTGTTTGGAATCAGGGGGTGGGCAGCCGCTCCGTCGGTCGGCATGGCGGGGTCATAGGAGCTCAAGTATCGGCGAAACCGGCCCACCGTCACCTCGTAGCGGTCCATCAGGAAGGGGGCGACGGTGACGGCGTGGGCGGGATGTTCATTGTCAAAGCCGCCGTCGGCTTCGGTGCCGGCGAGGAAGCTTCCCGCCGGGACAGGCAGTTCGTCCGCACAGGGCGCGCTGACGCCGTCGGGCGCGCAGGGAGCGGGAGCAACCTCGAGCGTCAGCGTTGATTGCGCAATCTGGTGCCGGCCGCCGGTCTCGATCACCTCCAGGGTCACCGTGTAAGGACCGATCTGCATCGGCACAAACGACGCACGAACGGCGGTCGGATCTGGCGAGATGGTCAGGTACTCGCCCTGCGGGCCCTGCGCGTTCCAAAAGAAGCTGACCGGACGTCCTTCCGGGTCGAAGCTCCCCTGCGCCGACAGGTATACCGGAGCCTCTGGCGCCGGCGCGACGGGAGCGCCATCGGCGGCGGCGTATGGATAGTCTCCATCGTCGCGGGGGGACCGCGTCTGGTAGCGGAGCCTCACCACCGGTGGCAAGTCGGAACCGGTGGAATCGCCGGCGTCATCCGGGCGGTCGGCCACCGCCCCCGCGTCGCGCGGCGGCGCCGTCCCGCCGCAGGCTGCCGCCAGCAGCGCGCCCCCCACCAGGCCCCACGTCGCCCGCCGCAAAACCGAAACCGGAGACAACATCGTCCCGCCCGCGGTCGTCCCCCCTAAAACCAGACCGCCACGCCGAGGTCGGCGTTGAGCATCTGGTCCAGCCCGCCGCCAGCGATGTAAGCATCGCCCGGGCGTGAGTGGAACGTCGCCCAGAAACGGACGTAGCTCAGCACCAGGCGAGCCTCCAGCCACGAGCTCAGCCTCCAGGTGACGCCGACGCGGGCGTCCAGGCCCTGAATGTCGGCACGCGGAAAATGGTCGCCCACGCTGCCAGCGGCCGGGACCGTGGCGCCACCGGCCCCACGTTGGGTCAGCAGGTGTCGGTATCCTGCGCCACCGATCAGAGCCAGCTCGCCCATCGGCCATCGGCCATCGGCACCGAACCGCAAGAACCGGTAGTCCACACCCGGCAACAGGTCGGCGACGGGTGTGGTTCCCGCCGCATCCTGGAACGTGAACGCCAGGCGGCCCCAGCCCGCCTCCAGTCCCAGCGACGGAGAGCTCCCGCGCGTCCCCAGGTGCACGCGGCCGCGCAGCGCCAGGTCCCAGCTGTACCAGCGGGTCGACAGCTCGGCGGTTCCCAGACGGGCCTTGGCCAGGTTGTAACCGAGCCTCGATACAACCCCAACGTCACGGGCAAAGGTCCAGCTCGTTCTGGCGAGGGGATAGAGCTCGATTGTCAGAGCCGCCCCTGGCGTCTCTGGCAAGAGCGCTCCCTGGGGGAGATCGAAGGGGCGCAGGGTGGCGTTGGTGATGCGCTGGTTGTAGTGGAACTGGCGCCCGCCCAGATCCAGACCGCCAAAGACGACCAGCAGCGCCTCCGCAGGTGAAAGAGGGAAGTCGCCAGCCACACCCTCTTCTGTCTCAGCTTCGTCCTCTTCGTCGCCGTCTTCTTCGCCCGCCTGGTCGCCCTCTCCTTCACCGTTGTTCGCGCCCTTTCGCGCCGCCTCCCCTGCCCCCGCTCGGCCCTCGTTCGCTTCGGAATCGGCATCCTCCCCCTCTTCGGGAGTCCCGTTTGTTTCAGAATCATCGGCTGCGGGAGAAACAGCAGCGCCGCCCACCGGGGCCGTCCCTTTGGGAGGCTTCGGATGCGCCAGCGCGCCCCAAGACCCTGTCCGGTGATGGTGGGCCCCGTGTTTGGCGTGCTTGCGCTTCTTGGCCGCCAGCGCCTCCGCGCTCCACGACAAGCAGCAGAGCACAGCCAGCAACGCCATCGCACCGGCGGCGGCGCGCCGGGCTGTCTCGCTCTTGGGTTCGACCGTGACTTGACCCTGCCCGCCCCCGCCCCCGCCCACGCGGCGGCCACCCTGCACTAGTTGTCGCACCCGACCTGGGTGGCTCCCAGGGCGACCTCGTCAATCCACATCTGCCCGGTGGGGCCGGCGGAGAAGTCCAGCCAGCCCAGATACAGCTTGCTGAAGTTGGGGAAGGGCCACTTGTCGGCGGCCGTCACCGCCATGCCCGGAACCACCTTGCCATCAATGAAGAACTGCAGCGTGTTGTCGGCGGCGGTGTGCCACTCCCAGCAGTGCCACGCCGCGGGAACCGCCGGTACCGGGACCGTGGGCGAGGCGTACTTGTACATATCGGAATTGGTGCGCATCTCGGCGCCCAGCATGGCCCCGTGTCCGCCGGCGATGTGCAGCTGCGACCCGCCCCCTTCGGCCCGGATGAACACGAAGTGGCCCGCGGGGGCCGTCTGGCCTGCGTCGAGCTGGTACCAGACGAACATGCGGCCCCACAGGGCGTTGTTGGTGGCCGCCGTCCCGCCCGCCATGAAGGTCTTGGTCTCGGTGATGAACCCTTGCGCGTTGGCCCCGGCCTTGAACGTGATGTGCACGGATTTGCTGCCGCGATAGGGCTTGCTGGTGTCCACGGCGACGGTGGTGCCACCGCCCGTCAACGCGGTCCACGCGCTGCCCGCGGCGCCAACATCCGCCTCTTCGAACCCATCGCACAGCTTGGCGGTCGACCCTGCGCACTTCGAATCCCCGCCGGCGGTGATCGGACCGGTGGAAGAACCGCTGTCTCCCGCCCCGCTGCCGGTCATGCCGCCGCTCGGCGGCCGGCTACCCGCGCCGCCCCCGGTGGCTCCTGCGCCGCCACTGCCTGGCCCATTCCCGCCCGTTCCGACGACACCTCCCGTGCTGTTGCCCCCACTGCCGGTCACCGCAGCACTGCCCCCCGAGCCCGTGGATCCGCCCGAGCCAGCCGCTACTGAAGTCCCGCCGCTGCCCGACGCCACCGTGTCGGGGTTTGCTCCGCGAATGGTGTCGCCGCCGAGGGAATTGTCCGCCATACAGGCCGAGGCGGCGGCCACCATCAGCACCGACATTCGGGAGAGTCTGGAGACAGATGCCACTACGCCATCAGCTCCGGCAAGGGTCCACCTGTGGCCAGTCCAAACGTGTCCTGCATGATGCCGTGGGCCTGCAGGATCGAGATGAACAGCCGCCCGGTGTGGGTCGAGCTCCGCAGGCCCACCAGGGGACGCGGGAAGGTGAGCGTCGGGGTGTAGCTGATGTGGCGGCCATCGACCTTCAGAGCTCCGCCGCCTGCCAGCAACACCGGCATGTCCCAGTGATTGTGGGTGTTGCCGTCCGCAATGTCGCTGCTCAGGAAAAAGGTCGTGTGATCCAGCACCGACTTGCCGTCGGCCTCCATCATCGAGTCCAGCTTGGTGAGCAGCGTCGCGGCCTGGGTGACCTCCCAGGTGTCGATCTTGGTGAGCTTGTCGAGCGCGGCCGCCACCCCACCGTGGTGCGAGGTCCCGTGGTGCGGCGTCGAGGTGCCGATCAGGAATTCGTAGTCGTTGTTGCTGGTCCCGTTCCCCAGCATGAAGGTGATGGATCGGGTGATGTCGCACTGAAACGCGATCGCCATCAAATCCAGAAACAGCGGAACGTGGTCCTGCAAGATTTTGCTGGGGGTGATGCCGCGGTCGAAGTTCAGAGGGACCGAGGCGGGCGGACGCGCCGGCGGCTTGCAGCTCATGCCGTTGGTGGCGATGTTCTGCAGCCGCAGCTCCAGGCTGCGGACCCCGCTGGTGTATTCATCCAGCTTTTGCTTGTCCGACGGGCTCAATTTCGCGGCCAGCGACTGCGACTGGGCCAGCACCCGGTCGAGGACGCTCTTGCGCTCGGCCAGTCGCTGGGCGGCGTCGGCACTGCTCATGGTGGGGCTGGACGTGGGGGCGGAGCCGGCGAACATCCGATCGAAGCACTGTTGCGGGTCGTAGATGTTCGGCAAGGGCGTCCCCTTGGACCAGGAGATCACCCGAGAAAAATCACAGGAGGTGCGGTCGCACAGCCCGTTGTCCCCCTGAACCCCGACCTGCAGCGACGGCAGCAGCGGAGCGGTGCAGCTCGGTGGATTGAGGGCGGGCAACAGGGCCTGATCCAGGCTGATGCGCGTCTTGTCGGTGTCATGCCCGAACACCGGAATCATGTTCAGGAAGATTCCGGTCCCCGCCCCGTGCCCGCCCGGAGGACTGCCCGGCTCCGCGGTGGCGTGGTGATCCAGGCCGGTGACGATCATGATCTTCTTGCGAAGCGGCTCCAGCGGCATGGAGATGGTGGTCGGCTGCCAGTCCGTGCCCGTGGTGGTGGGGGTCCACGCCGGCATGTGAAAGCCGTTCGGGACGAACCAGGCCATGAACCGCCGAGGCGGCGTGCAGGCGGCGGCGCCGGCCCGGCGTGACCACAGCGCCGAGGGCAAGAAGGGTAAGGCGACCGTGACGGCGGCGTTACCGAGGAACAGCCGACGAGAATGCCCAGCGCTCATGTCTTCTCCGTTCGCAAGCAGGTCGAGAACAGCATCAAGGCGCCTCCCCTCGGCGGGTGACAAACGCGGAGCTGGTGGCGACCGCGCGCACCAGATCGGGCCAGGTTCCCTTGCCCATCAGCGGCTGGGCCACACCCGCGGCATAGGCGCGCGCTTCCGCCGTTTCGAACGAGCGGCCCACCGCGTAAGTCAGGGCCTGCCGCACCACGCAGTTGGTGAAGCGCGGGTCGTTGGCCAGCAGGGGCGCCAATGCCGGCGCGCCGGTGAAAGTTCGGCCGTCGGGTAGGGTCCCCGAGGCATCGACAGGCTTGCCGTTGTCCATGGTGCGGTAGGCGCCGATGGCGTCGTAATTCTCAAAGCCCAGCCCCAGCGGATCGATGCTCTTGTGACAGGGGCTGCAGGCGACACTGGCGCGATGCTGCTCGAGCACCGCGCGGACCGTCAGCCCCGAGCCCATCGCTGGGGTGGTGATGGGAAGGATTCCGGGCGGCGGCGCCGGCGTGGGATCACAGAGCACATGCTCCAGCACCCAGTTTCCGCGCCTGACCGGCGAGGTGCGATCCGCCATCGAGGTGACCGTCAAGAACGTCTCCTGGGTCAGGATGCCGAGGCGCGGGACGCCGGCCAGGCTGACCTTGGCGAAGCCAGTCTGACCACCGGGAAGACCGTAGTGTTTGGCCAGCCGATCGTTGACGAAGGTGAAATCCGCCAGCAGGAGCGCCGTCAGCGGCTGCGCGTCCTTGAACAACGACGCAAAGAACAGGCTGGTCTCCTGTGCAATCGACGAACGCAGGCTCTCGTCGAAGGTGGTGAACACGTCCTTGTCGGGAACGAAGCCGGCGACCTCGCGGATCGACAGCCACTGACCGCCGAAGTTGTCGATCAGCGCCTGCGAGCGGGGGTCCGCCAGCATGCGCGTGACCTGGGCGGCGAACTCCGGCGTGGCGCCCCCACTCAGCTTCTTTTCGTCGGCGGCCTGCATCAGAGCCGCGTCAGGCATGCTGGACCATAGAAAGTAGGACAGCCGGCTGGCCAGCTCGTAATCGTTGAGCGGCGAGGCGCTGGTGGCGGCCGGGTCGCCCCCCTCGACGTGAAACAGGAAGTACGGAGAAAGCAGAACCGCCATCAATGACGCGGTCACGCCGCGCAGAGGGTCGCCGCTGGATTGCGCGATGGTGGTGCCCAGTTGCACCAGATCTTGGACCTCGTCCGCCGTGGCCGGCCGACGGTAGGCGTTCTTCATGAACGGCGTGAGGATCTGTGGCAGGCAGGTGGCCAGGTTGGCCGTGGTGGGCTCGCACACCAGAACGCGCGTTCGAATGGGGTCGGCCTTCGGGCGAGCGAGCAGCTCGTCGACCAGCTGGCTGGCGGCGGTCTCATTTTGTTCCAGCAAGTA
The DNA here is from genome assembly GCA_963737345.1 of uncultured Pseudomonadota bacterium. Taxonomy (GTDB): domain Bacteria; phylum Myxococcota_A; class Polyangia; order Fen-1088; family Fen-1088; genus JADGRB01. The sequence continues at coordinate 24,966 of CAVTSM010000013.1, forward strand.
GTCGGAGAAGCTGAGCACCGTCCCCAGGGTGTCGAAGCCATCCGTGACATTGTCGGAAGGAAACTTGTCGGCGGGGCGCAGCGTGGTGCCCAGCAGATCGCGGACGGTATTGTTGTACTCGGCGACGTTCAGCCGCCGCATGACCACCCGTCCCGGATCGAGAGTCTTGCTCGGTACCACGGCACCACTGCCGATGCCGCCCGAGGTCCCGCCGCCGGTCCCCGCGCCGACCGAACCGGTCGTGGTGCCGGGGATGCCGGTGCCGCCCCCCTCCATCTTGGGCAGACTGCCCACCCCGGTGCACGCCGAGAAGGACAGCAGAGCGACCAGGGAGCAGGCTCCCAGCACACGTTGCGGGACACCCAAGTAGACAGCCTGCTTCCACATACGAGATTCCCCCTGTTGCTGCCGAGAAACAGTGGATGGTGAGCCGGAACGGCCTGGAGTGGTGGCGTTCATCAATCCGTCCTTCCCGTAGCGGTGATGGCCCGGCCAGAAGAAGCCATCGCCGACGGGCGCGCGTCGTTGGTGCGGCGCCGGCGGGCGGATCGGCCACCGACCGTCAGCAGCGCCAGCAACCCGAGCGCTCCGGCCAACCGCCAACCGAAGGGCGAGCCGGCACCTGCCGCCACGGAGCACCCTCCAGCTTGATCGGCGCCGGTGGCGGGACTGCCCGATGTGCCAGACTGGCCGGTGGCGCCCGACCCTCCGGTGCCCCGGGCAACCGCGCCGCCCGAGCCGGTCGTGCCACCGGTTCCGCCGCTGCCCGGGCCGGCGCCGCCGCTGGCGGTGCTCCCTCCGGTGGCGCCGGAATCGCCGCCGGTGCCAACGACTCCGCTTCCGGCCTGGCCGCCGGCTGGTCCGCCGCCGCCCGACGTCCCGCCGGAGGCCGCTTTCCCGCCCGCGCCGGACATTCCCAATCCGCCCAACCCGTTCCCTCCGCCGGCCGGCGTAACCACCGCCGGCCCGGTCAATCCAGTGATCGTCGGGGCTTTGCTGACCGTAGACCAGGGGACCCCCAGCCGCTGGGCGTATACCCAGTCGAGGAACTGCGCGTCCGGGTAAATGGTCCGCCAGGAGTCGTGTCCGTGATTCGCCAACTCGGTGTAGATCGGGTTGCCGCCCATCGCGCGAATGGCAGCGATGGTGTCTTGGTTGGCCTTCACCGTTGAATCTTTGTCGCCGTTGACCGACCAGATGTTCTGGCTGGCGTAAAGGCTCGCATCGGCGGGGAGCGCTGGAGCCGCCATGGGGGCGGCGGCCGCGAACGTGGTGGGGTACCGGCGAATGAGGTCCCAGGTGCCACGGCCGCCCATCGACGGACCCGTGACATAGAGGCGCTTGGGATCGATGTTGTACCGACCCATCACCTCCTTGAGCACGACCATCGTCAGCCGACCCTCGAACTTCTCGGCGCCGGTGATCGGCGAAATCGGGTCTCCCCAACCGCTGTTGTTGGTCTGCGAGATCGGGATCAGGAAAAACGAGGGGTCTTTAGCCTGGTGCGGCGCGGCCACGAATGTCGCCGCCCAGCCCTTACCGTCACTTTCCAAAGTGCGGGGGAGGTCGGCGTCCGTTGACGCCGCGTGCATCACCACCATCAACGGGTAACTGGTGGCGGGGTCATAACCGGTCGGGACGAAGACATTGTATTCCAGCACCTGACCGGTCATCGCGTCCGTGTACTTGTTCGGTACGTAGTCGGCCGAAGCGGAACGGGACAGCGTCCCCAGCAGCAGTGTGGAGACGAGTGACATACCGAGTAGGCTTTGCCCGCGCTGGATCATGAATGTCCTTCCATCGGTAGCGGCACGCCTTGCGCGTGAGCCGCACGAGCCTGACGCTGCCTGCGCGGTCCGGGAACGCATTTCAAGAGCAGCCCCCCCACGTCGACGCTCCCCGGCAGATTCGACTCTAACCCGCGCTGGCTGTCCTCCAGCCTAACGGCGTTCGCGTCTGAGCGAAACATGCCGGCAGCCGCGGCGACGCGATGCGGTGGGGTTCCGGCACGCGAGGCCTGCCGCAAGCCCCCGGCGCGGGTCCCGCATCGTCCATCCGCACGAACAGCCGGTCAGGGAGAGGCTGCTGAACCAAAATCTTTGTAAACGTGCGTTTCTAGGTCGGCATCTGGCGAAGTACGTCGGCCTAGTTTCCGGGTTCCAACCGTGAGACTGTCGCCGCGGGAAATCGATCAAGGAGGTTCGCGTGCGACAAGCGAATGCGCTGCTACGAATTTCCGCAGGACTGGTCCTCTGCGGCGCGTGCGTGGCGGGCGTCAAAAAAGAGTCGCCGCCGGCGCCGCCGCCGATGAGCAATCCGGATTCGGGCGGCGGCCTTGGCGTCGACAACCCCAATGCGCCGGTCTGCGGCCTCAAGACCTTCGGGCTGCGCATGGTTCCGCCGGACCTGATGATCGTGCTGGACAAGTCGGGTTCGATGCTCGAGCTGCCGGACGGCACCCGCTGCAATGGCGATCCGGCGACGCTTCCGATGTGCGAACCGATGACCAAATGGGCGCAGATGACGACCGCCATCAACAACGTCGTCAAGCAGACCGAGACCTCGGTCCGCTGGGGGCTGCACCTATTCCCCGATGACAACGACGGTTGCGCCGTCACCTCGGAGCCCGTGGTCGGGATCAGCGGCGCGAACGCGGCCGCCGTGGCCGCCGCGATGATTCCGCCGCCCGGCTCCGGAAGGACGCCGACCCGCACCGCCTTGGTCAACGCGGGCGCCTATCTGGCCGGCTACCCCGACCTCAACCCTAAATACATCCTGTTGGCGACCGACGGCGCACCGAACTGCGCGCCGGCCGGCCTAACCACGGCCATGCCCGACACCGACGGTGCCATCACCGCCGTGAAAAATGTCGTGGCGATGGGGATCCCGGTCTTCGTCGTGGGAATAGGCAATTTGCCCGACGCGCAGGCAACGCTGACCGCTATGGCGATCGCCGGTGGCCGACCACAGGCCGCCGATCCCCGGTACTACCCGGTGTCCAGCACCGGGGACCTGATCTCCGTCCTCGAGACCATCAGCGGGTTGGTCGGAAAATGCTCGTTCAGCCTTGGCAGCGTGCCACCCGATCCGACCAACATTGCGGTCCTCGGAGACAGCACAAAAATTCCCAAGGACCCTACCCACACGAGCGGCTGGGACTACGGCACCAGCATGACCTCAATCCAAATCTACGGAAAATGGTGCGACGACGCCAAGTCAGGGAAGCTCAAGGACATCAAGGCGATCTTCGGCTGCCCGGGCCTCATCATTCCGTAGGCTGGGAACCGCTGGATGACGTCACGTGTCCAGTGCCCGTTTGACCGAGGCCGGCTCAGGAAACCATTTTAATGATTCCGCAGTGTGCCGGAGACGAGACTTGAACTCGTAAGCCCGTAAGGGCGGCGGATTTTGAGTCCGCTGCGTATACCGTTTCGCCACTCCGGCGGCGTAATAAGTTCGCGGGAGTCTACCATCCCCGGCCGTCGAGGGAAGAGCCGCGCTGCTCAGGCGCTGCGAACTGTCCCCCGTCAGACGTTCGGCGGTCTGGACTGCGCCGCCAAGCAGTCGTCCGGCTTCGCGACCGACAGCCCGACCTTCGCAGCAAGGCCCGTCAGGTCGCCCATCCAGCGTCGCGGCAATCCATGATCTCGCGCGAACTGCGGCTCGAATCACCTCAGCCCTTGCCATCCGCCAACCCGCGCGCACATTCGGCGCATGCGTAGATGCCTTAAGGGCCTGATTGGCGCGGTGCTGCTCGCGGCAACGTTCGTCAGCTGTGATTCGGCCGACGAGGCTTTCGACTGTCAGGCGGTCTGCCAGCGGTACCACGACTGCTACGACCAGAACTACGACGTGGGCAAGTGCCGCGACGTCTGCCGTGCCAAGGCGGCGCACGATTCGTCGGTCAAGCAGGCGGCGGACATGTGTGAGTCGTGCATCGGCGACAAGTCCTGTCTGTCGGCGACGTTCGAGTGCGGCGGCAGCTGCTCGGCCATCGTGCCGTAGGCTTCAAACGCCCGACGTCTCGACGCCCGCCGTGTTGATCGCGGCGCGCGACATCCCGGGCGTGTTGAACGCGAATCCCACGCGTCCGGTTGCGTCCGCGCAGATGATGCCGCCGTCGCCGTTGTAGCGGCGCACGGCGGCCAGTGCCTGGCGGGCGGCGGCGTCGGGCGGCGCGCCGGCCAGCATGGCCTCGACGGCCAGCTTGGCGGCAGCCGCCTTGATGAACGCTTCGCCCTGGCCGGTGCACGAAGCGGCGCCGGCCCGGTCGTCGGCGTACGTCCCTGCCCCAATCAACGCCGAGTCCCCGACGCGCCCGGACAGCTTCAACAAGATGCCGCCTGTCGACGTGGCCGCGGCCACGTGTCCCTGCGCATCGCGCGCGGCGCACCCGACGGTGCCGTGGCCGGCCGGCGCCGCCCCCGCGCTGCGCGCGGCCTGCCACTTGGCACGCATGCGGTCGGTGATCAGCGCGCCGGGGTCCAGACGCCGGACCCCCTGCTTGGCCGCGAACGCCTCCGCCCCCGCACCGACCAACAGCACGTGCGGCGTCCGTTCCATCACGAGGCGCGCCAGCCGGATCGGGTTCTTGACGTCGCGCACGGCCCCCACCGCGCCGGCAGCCCCCTGCCCGCTCATGACTGGAGGCGTCGCACTCGACGGTGCCGTCCTCGGTGAGCGTGGAGCCCGTCCCCGCGTTGAAGACGGGGTCGTCCTCGAGCACGGTCACGGCGGCCACCACGGCGTCGACGGCGGAGCCGCCCGCCTTCAAGACCGCGTGTCCGGCCCGCGCCGCCGCCCGACAGCCCGCGATGTGCGCGGCGCCGTCCGGATCGCCTTCGTCTCCGGGCGCGCCTGCGCCACCGTGCACGATCAACGAAAAACCTGGCGGTGTCGCACCGATCGGAGACGTCATTGATTCAGGTCCCCCCGATTGTAGGCCGCCAGATCGCGGATCGTCCCCGTCGGCTGCGTGAGGATCACCGCCTCGCCGACGGCGGCGCCCGAGATCCCGTTGATGAGGCCGCCTGTCCAATGGTTGAAGCCCAGTCCTTCGAACAAAACGATGGCGGTGTTGAACAGCGCGTTTCCGAGGTGGGCCCACCAGGCGGTGGTGGCGCGCTGGTTCCGCGCGTCGCGCACCAGCCTCTGCTCGGCGTCGGCCAAAAGCCGGCACACGTCCGCGTCGTTGCGCGGCGGCGCACTCACCAGCTGCGCGTGCAGCTCGCGTGAATCGGCGATCACCCGCGGCGGTGAGACGATGAACGGCAGCACGCCGATGGCCGCCGCGCCGGCACCCGTGTAGTAGTCGATGCGATCCGCGGGATCGACGAACGGAACCGCAATCAACGTTCCGACACCCGCCGCGCCAATCCCCAGCCCCCAACCCCAGTTCCACATGCTCATCCGAGGCGCCTCGCGCGCCAGCCGATGATCGATCCATTCGAGTCGGGCGCGCCCGTCAATCGCGCCCAGACGCGGCTCGGCGCCCGTTGGCGCCCCGCAGGGGACGTCGCCGTGCGCGAGAGCGGCGCGTGCCACGACCACCGCCGTCAGGCTGGCGCGGATTGTCCAGCGGCCCCTTGTGCCGAGACGGTCGCGATTCACGTTTGACACTATGCCAACCAAGAGCACCGTGCAGAAGGCCAAGCGCGACCTGCGCGAAGGCAAGAGTCCCTCGACGGCCGCCGGCGAGTTCGTCCGCGAAGAGATGGACCACGTTCGCGAGCACAAGCACGGGGCTCGCTCGCCCCGGCAAGCGATCGCCATCGGCCTGTCGAAGGCGCGTCGCTCAGGCGTCCCCCTGAAGGCGCCGCGCCGCGGGCAGACGTCAGAACGGACCCGCAAGTCGGCGGCGCGCGACGCGGCCACGGGGCAGGGCCGTCGCAAGCCGCGCGCGTCGTCGGCGCGCCGGCGTAAGGCCACCACCCGAGCCCTGCGCCGCGAAGGCTCGGCCGCGGCCAGCCCGCGCGCCCTGTCGCGCCAGGCGCGCAACGCCGCTCAGCGCCGGAGCAGCGCCGATCGTTCGCGCGCTGCCAAAAAGGGCGCCGCGACCAAGGGCACGCGGGCCCGGTCGCAGGCGGCCAAGCGCGGCGCCAAGACGCGACGGCGCAGCAGCCGCTGATCAGCCAGCACCAACGGCGTCCAGCGCGCCTTCCAGCTCGCCGCGCGCATGGGCGTCGCCGCGCCGGGTCGCCACCTCGATGCCCCGCGCGTAAACGGCGCGCGCGGCCGCGCGATCCCCAAGCGCAAGGTGGGTGTTGCCCGCGTGCAGGTAGCCGGCAACGTAGTCCGCGTGGTCGCGGATCAGAACCTCGAACTGCTCGCGCGCCTCGGCCAGCTTGCCGCTGTTCTTGTACTCCAGTGCCAGCGCATACTTCGGGAACGGATCCTGTGGCTTGCTGGCGATGAACGCTCGAAGAGTGTCGACCCGAGACATGCCGCGAGTGTACCGCGTCGAGGGACCGCGGGCTTTGCCCCCGCGAGCCGGCTCAGATGGACTGAAGCCGTCGTTCGGGGCCGGGGACCTCGCCGTCGATCGGCAGGATCCGGTTTTGCGCGTCGACGTGAACGACGATCGGCGTCCAGGCGCGCGCCTCGGCTTCGTCGGCCGCCTCTGCGAAGGTCGCGATGATGACGATGTCGCCGGGGCGGGCCAGATGGGCGGCCGCGCCGTTCACGCAGATGACCCCCGACCCGGGCTCCCCTTCCAGCGCGTACGTCTCCAGCCGCGCGCCGTTCGTGCGATTCCAGATCGCAACCTTCTCGTACGGCAGGATGTTCGCAGCCCGCATCAACGTTGCGTCGATCGTCACGGAGCCTTCGTAATCCAGGTCGGCTTGCGTGACGGTCGCGCGGTGAATCTTCGATTTGAAGAATGTCCGACGCATCTGAAACCTCGTCCAGGCCACACAGGGTCCCGGCGCGTTTCAATCGCAAGAATACGGGGCGATTGCCGTCAAGTCAAAGGTTGACGGGTGCGGGCCGATCCCGCAGGCTGACCCAACGTGAAGGCGCGCAATTTCGTCCACGTGCTGGGGATCGACCTCGGCGGCGGCAAAGGGAAGAAGACCGCCCTCGCCACATTGCGTGTCGACGGCGACGGCGCGACGGTCGTCGACATCGCGCCCCGCAACGGCGCGCTGCCCTTCTATGACGCGGCGCTGATCGACACCATCCGCCAGTACGGCGACGAGACTCTTCTCTGCGTCGACGCGCCGCTGACTCTGCCCCCCTGCTTGCGGTGCGCGGTCCCGATCTGCCCCGGGCAGAACGCCTGTGTCGATCCCTCGGTGGTCGAGATGCGAGCTCTGGCGGCGGCGCCGGACCAGCGACACGACCGCGACAGCCGGCGCGGCAAACCGCCGATCACCCCCTACACCCAGCGCGCGACCGAGGTTCACCTGGCACACCGGATGGGCATCGTCGCGCGTGAGGGGCTGGGCCAGGGTACGGGGCCGCTGGCGGCGCGCGCCGCCCACTTGCTGCGGGCGCTCGCCGATCGCTTTCGCCTGAACGAAAACCTGATCGAGGCCTATCCAAAGGCGACCCTGTCGATGCTGGGGCTCGCGACGCCGTTCAAGAAACACCTGCGCGAGCGGGAGGCGCGCGCGCGCATTCTCGAGGCGCTCTCCGACGAGCTGCGATTTGGCCCCGGCGTCTGGCGCGAGCTGTGCATCCAGAGCGACCACCTGTTCGAGGCGGTGATCTGCGCCTTCACCGGGTTCTTGTGGGCCCGTGACGCCTGGGTTCTGCCGGCCGCGGCCGAGCCGCGTGACGACGAAGCGCGGTTGCGCGACGGCTGGATCTGGACGCCTCCGCCCCGGGCCGCTCAAGAAAAGTCTGCGGCCGAGGGCTGAACCGCCTCAGCGCGCCAGCGCCGGCGGGCTGAAGTCGTCGTCCTGGTCGTCGTCGTCGTCCCGCGAGCGATCGGGGGGCCCACCCAGCAAGAGGCTCGCGCCGCGATCCCGCAGGAACTCGAGAAACGCCAGCGCGGGCGGCAACTCGGCGGCCGGGATCTCGTCGAGCAACTCACGAGCCTGGCGCCGCAGGATTTCGCCGGGCGCCTCGCCCGACGGGATCGCCCGCGGCAGCTCGAGGGGCTCCTCCGGCTGCTCGACCCGCCCCCACGGCGGCGGGTTTCCGACCTCGATCTTCATATGATCGAGCCAGGTCTGGATGTGGAAGTGCAGCAGCTCGGACCGATACCCGAACCAGCGCTCGCGCTCGGCGGGAAAGGCGAGCAGCACGTCCTTGAACCGCCGGAACGCGCCCTTGCCGTCGATGGCGATCAACAGCCGCTCGCGCAGCGCCTCGTCCGCGACCGAAGAGACGAACCGCTCCATCCAGCGGTATTGCTCCCGCGAAGATGCCGGGTCGATGCGCAGGTACCGCTCGGGATTGGTGGCCACCCGCGCGCGCCGCGCGGCGGCATCCGGTTCGCCTTCGACGATCGCCAGCAGGTCGCCGTTCTCGAGATCCAAAAAGCTCTCTTGATCCGGAGAGTTGCGCTCGAACGCAATCTCGAGATCGCTCCAATTCACGGTAATCGGCATCGGCCCGCCACTTTCCCCGAGCCCCTCCTCCCCAGAAGAAGCACGGCGACCAAGAATTAATGAAGAAAGTTTACGAGTCTGGTCAGGCTTTGCAACCGAACTCGTCCGGAAACCCCGAAATCCCGACGAGGGTTCGGCCTTTGACTTCAGGCGCAGTCGCGGACTAGACTCCGCCCCTTCTTCAAATCACCAACAGTCGTACCCGGAGGTCCTTTTGGCTCGCGTCACCGTCGAAGATTGTCTCGAGAAGGTCAACAACCGGTTCGCGCTGGTGGTGCTTGCCGCCGAGCGCGCGCGTCAGCTCGCCAACGGCGGACGCCCGCTGGTCGCCTGCACGAACAAGCCGGCGGTGACCGCGCTTCGCGAGATCGCCGGCGCCAAGGTCCGCTTCAACGAATCCGTCGAAGGGACCGTCCGCCACTTCATCGACGAGGTGAAGGCCCGCGGGTTGCGCCCGCCCGAGAAGCATCGGGACCGCTAAGCGCGGGCGGCGACCACGACCTTGAGGTAGTTGCCCTCGGGGAATCCCGGCGCGACCGGGTAGTCCGGGGGCAAGCCGACCCGCTCGACGATCCGGAGGTCAGCGCCCGCCGCCGCGCCACCTTCGCCCAGCGCCTTGTCCACTTCGGCAGCGGACACCTTCGTCGAGTTCGTCGCGAAGACCAGCAGCCCGCCCGTCTCCAGCACCAGCGCGCATCCGGCGGCTAGGCGCGCCAAATCGCGCGCCACCTGGAACTGCCCGGCGGGCCCCTGCGAGAAGGTCGGTGGGTCGCAGACGATCAGATCGAACCGGCGGCCACGGTCCGCGAACCGGTCCAAGGTCTTGATGACGTCCGCCGTGATCGCCTCGAGCTTGGCCGGATCCAACCCGGATAGCTCATAGTTACGACGCGCGCGCGCATGCGCCTTGGCCGCCAGATCGATCGCGACCACCTCGGCGGCGCCCGCCTTCGCCGCGCGAACCGAGAAGGCGCCTGTGTAAGAAAACAGATTCAAGAGCCGCCGCCCCGGCGCGCGGGCCGCCACGGCCCCCCAGCCGAGCCGCATGTCCGGAAACAGCCCGACGCCCATTGGCGCCGTCACGTCGACGCCAAACCGGCACCCCGCGTCCGAGACGACCAGCTCAACCGGCGCCTCCTCGCCGCTGACGCGTACCGCCGGCTCGGGAGGCGCCGAACCTGCTAGAGGCCGCAGTCGTCTTTGCTCATAAATGGCCGCCGGCGACAATTCACGTTCGATGGCCCTATAGAGTTCGTCGCGCCACGTTAGAGCACCGGCCGACAACCATTGCGCAACGACGAAGTCGCCATAACGATCGACGGTCACGCCAGGCAAACCTTCGTTCTCGCCGCTGAACATGCGGCTGGCCTCGGGCATTGCAGCGCCGAACAGTGTTTTGCGCAGCGCGACGGCGCGCCCGAACCGCTCGGTGATGGCGCCGCGGCCCGGCGTCACATCCTCGTGGGGATTGCGCGTCAAGATTCGGACGGCAATCGCGTGCTCGCGATCGACAAAACCGCGCGCAACGAATTCACGGTTCCCCGAGATGATATCCACGACGGTGCCGGTGTCCTCCGCAATGCCGCGTGGCCCCAATGCGTCGCGATAAACCCACGGATGACCTGCCTGCACACGTGAGGCGATGTCGCTTGTAACCCTATACTGTCCGACACGCTTCCGCACACCGGGCGCGGATTGTTGGGGGCGGAATGACGGCGGCGGCTTCCTCACGGCGCGGCACCATAAAGACCGCGGCTTCCCCTGTCAAAGGGTAGCGTGTAGGCTTGAAGCCCTGAATTCCGGACTGACACCCCGGATTTGCCTGGAAAGGATTCACCCGGCATGACCACGAAGCCCCCCACCGAACTGGAGGCCACCGGACATCCGGACGGTTCGGATCAGGATGTCGATGACCTGTCCGACGAGATCGTGGTCGATGCTTCGCAAGACGTCACGGTGGACGCGTCGGATGACGCGCTGGACGCGGAAGACGAACAAGTTTTCACGGCCAGCGAGACGCCGCCGCCCACCCCGGGGCCTCTGGTCGCTTCGACGGATACGCCGCCCCCTCTCATGACCAAGCCCGCCGCCGCCTACTCCCGGCGCAACGCGCCCACGCTGCTGGGGATGCCGCTTCCGTCGTCGCCGTTGCCCGGCACCAGCGCACGCGCTTCGATGCTGGGGCTCGGGCTGGGTGAAGACGACCACGAGATCGGCGAGGACGACGACGAAGTCACCGTGATGGCCCGACCGTCCGTGACAGACGACGAGGAAGAGGCCACCAAGGTCGAACCCGCCGAGACGGCCATTCGCGCGGCCGCGATAAAGGACGACAGCGACGAAGATGAACTGACGGCCGCGCTGTCGACGCAGGCCAGCGTCGAACGCGAGCGCGCTCTCCGTAAGTCGATGCCGCCGTCGCTGGACGTGCCGTTGTCGGCGCACAGCTACCGCGCCGGCGAATCTTCGGGCGCTGAGTTCGCTGATTCGGCCGACCTGGCCGACGACGACGATGTGGCGCTGGCGGACGAAACACCTGGCGTTGCGATGGACGAGGACGAAAGCGCCACTGGCACGTACTCGGCCGACTCCGACGCCTCGGAGCTGGAAGCCGTGCTGGCGCCGCGACGCCCGACGTCACCCGCCGGCAGCTCGGCGCTGGGCGGCGCGGGGTTCGGCGCTCTGCCCTTCAGCGCGCCGGCGCCGCTGGCGCGGACCGACGGCTTCGGCGGTCGCTTGCCCACGCCCAGCGCGGGGCTGGGGCTGACGCTGCCGCCCAGCCCGTCGCTGCCGCCACCGGCCGCTTCGCCGTTCTCATCCCGATTGGCGCCCGGCGGATCGCCGTACCCCCGCAGCATGTCGCCGGGACCGACCGGTTCCCATCCGGCACTGCAGATTCCGGCTCCCTCGGGCGCGGTGACCGTTGCCAGCACCGGCGGGATCTTTCGAAGCGTGCAGCTGCCGCTGGGCGGACTGGTTGCCTCCTGCCTGGCTTGCCTCGTCGGCGGGCTGGTGATCGGCGGGAAGTTCCTGGGGACGCGCGCACCGGCGCGCACACCCGCTGTCGCCGCCGCGCCGGCGCCCCTGCCCGCAGCCCCCGCGCCGGCACCGACACCGCCGCCCGTCGTCGCGCAGCCGGCGCCCGCGCCCGTGCCTGCAGCGCCGAGCGCGCGCGTCGCCGCCGCGCCGGCGCCGAAGCCCCAGCCGGCCACGCCGCCGCCGAGCCCCCCCGCCGCCCGGCCAGCTCCCAGCGAGCCCGCCGCCATCGCCGCCAGCGAAGACAGCCCGAAGCCTGCCGCCAAACCCGCCGCGCGCCCCGCCACCACACGCAAGGTGGCCACCAACAGCGGCGACGCGCCCGTCTCCAAGCCCCGGCCCAAGGTCGCCAAGGGCTGGGTCGACCCGTTCGCCGACTGAACCTCCCCGACGCCCGCGGTGGCGCGGCTAAGTGCTTGACTTCGTAGGAAATTGAAAGCATAAGAGGCGGCAGTCGCGGGATTAACTCAGTTGGTAGAGTGTCAGCTTCCCAAGCTGAATGTCGCCGGTTCGAACCCGGTATCCCGCTCCCAGGTAAGTCGCCGATTGGTCGCGCTTTTTCGGAGTCGCCGCGCGCGCTGAGATCGCCGTTTTCGAAAGCCTGCAGCAAGGGTGCAGCAAACCCGGGCGGGTCGGCCGTCTTCGGGGCCAGCTTCGTGGGCGTCGAAGCGGTAGCTGAAGCCGCGACCGGCAGCTCGTCGGGCGTCTTCGGGTTGATCGCCAGACGGTCGATCGCGCTCCGCAGGTAGCCCGGGGAGAGGTGCGCGTAGAACTCCGTCGTGATGCGCGGGTCGGTGTGCCGCATGATCCGCTGGACCGCCGGGAGGTCGGCGCCCGCCATGATGAGCAGCGAGGCCGTCGTGTGGCGCATGTCGTGGAACCGGAGCGGCCGGGACTGCGGGGCCGGCCAGAGCTTCATCTTGCATTTCGGGCAGCGGCGGACATCGTCGTCTGGCGCCAGCTCGGCGTACCCACACCCGCGCCGCCGGCAAATGTGGCGGTAGCCAGTGAGGATGTTCGCGCGGCGTAGCGCCCGCCGCAGGATCAGCTCGAGCTGAACTTGCCGCGAAAACATCCCGCCGTCGGGTCGCGGGAACACCAGCTCGGACGGAGATGCTTCGACGGCCGCGCGCAGGTACGGGAGAAGCTCCGCCGCGATCGGGATCGCATCGGCGTGGTTGCCTTTGGTTGTCTCGCGGTCGTGCGACCGGCGGATCGTTATGAGCCGCGCCGAGAAGTCGACGTCCGCCTTCCGCAGCGCGAGCAGCTCTCCCTTGCGCATCCCAGTGTAGATCGCCGTCGCGAACAGGCACTTCCACTTGGCCGGCAGCTCGGCGAGGACGGCGACGACCTCCTCTGTGCGCAGGTAATCGGGCAGCCGATGCGGCACCTTCCGTTTCGGCACGTCCGCAACCGGGTTCGCTCCGACGAACCGCTTCGCCCGTCGCGCCATGGTGAACGCCCGACCGAGGTAGCCGCGAAGGTGGTTGAGCGTCTCGGCTGCCAGCTCCAGTGACTTCTCTTCGAGGAAGGCCTCGACATCGCCCGCCGTGACGTCGACGAGCCGGCGCGCGCCGAGCGCCGACCCGACGAGGTGCTTCCGGATCGTCCCGATGCAGGGTCCGTAAGAAACCTTCCGCTTGAGGAACTTCTCGGCCCACCAGTCGATCAACTCGTCGACCGTGCCGCCGCCGTCCTCGGGCGGGCGCACATCGAGGCCGTGCCGCGCGCGATCCTCGGCGACCTGGATTTCGCGAAGCAGCTCGAGGGCCTGCCCTTTCGTGCGGGCGTCGCAGACCCTGTCCTGCCAGCGTCCGCTCGCGTCCTTGTACTTGAGGTACCACCGCTTCCCGCGAAGGTATGGCTGCGCCATTTTCGGGCCCCCTACTCCGTCTCCGTGCCAGTGCGCGGTCGCATCGACAGGACCCTACCTCCACGCTCGGCCTCACCGTGAGCGAATGCTTTCACCCTCGCCGGGTTGAATCGGAGCAGCGCTCCAATCCGGAGGTGGGGCAGCTTGCCCGCCTCCGCCTGGTGGTAGACCCACGACCGACTCGCCTTCAGGTAACGAGCGACGTCGTTCGCGTCCCACAGCTCCTCGGTTGCTTGCGCGTCCGTGCTCATCAGATCCTCCATGCGTGGGGTGGTCGAGAGATCGTCCGGAGGCCGCAGTCCGTCGACCGCCTGCGTTTCCGGCAACAATCGCACCTGGCGCACAGGCTGAACTTATGTTCAGATTACGTCCAGGATGGGGACAGAAAACCCGTCAGGGAGACAGGTTTCGCGACAGCTTCTCGTTCGTGCTTCACCGACGGAGAAGCCCGTGTCGAGATCGCCGCGCACAACGTCGACAGGTTCGGGAGCGACTGGATCAACCAAACCGGCGTCGCTGCCCGAAGGCCGAACCGGCGGACGGCCTCCGCGGCTCCTGCCAACGATGGACCCCACGCAGTGGCTCACCCGTGGCGCCGCTGCCCGCCAGCTCGGCGTGCACGTATCGACCATCCGCCGCCTCGAAGCACGCGGCGAGCTGGTACCCAAGATCGAAGAGGAAGGCGGACTGCGCTACTTCACGCTCTGGCAAGTTATGGAGGTGCGTGACCCTCGAACGCGGAAGGCTCGAGAGCGTGCCGCCGACATCCGACTCGCCGCGTTCGAGCTCTTTCATCGAGGTGTGGACTGGCGCGACGTCGCGATCCGCCTCCGGTACGATCCTCTGCGCGTCCACCGGCTCTGGCGCCTCTACTCCATGGGCGAAGGGATTCGCGACCGACAGGACCCCCTACCCCCGAAACCGGAGCCACCGGGGACACCGGAGCCGGCTCACCGCAACCACACGACTCTACGGGACAAATCCAACTCGCTGGGTGACCCCGGTTTCGCGAAAACCGGAGCCAAACGCTGAGACAGCCCTTGATGACCCGGTCGCGTTGGCCCCGGTCGTGGCCCCGGCTTGTCCCCGCCTTCCATGGAAACCGGAGACAGCCGAATGCTCAGCGATGTCGAGGACGTGCACCTACTTTCGTGCCGCCTGTCCCCGGTGGCCCCGGTTTCCGGAGGGAGAGGGCCTGCGGCCGTTTCGGTCGTGTGCGGGCGGATAAGCACTAGCCGCACGAAGCACCCGTGACGAGTCGCGCGACCGCGCCGTCGGAGCGATCGACTCCGCGACAGAGCGCCTCGACGCTCTGTCCGCGACCACATGGATCGGTTTTCGGACGACCTGGAAGAACACTTGCAGAAGATCCGCGTGCCAAAGCAGGATGAACTCGGGCTCTCAGGCTTTAAGCGTCGACGACGCGGGAAAGCCAAGGTAGGAGGCGCGCGCACGATGCCGGAAGAGGGGGACGAACACATAGAGCACATCAGGCGGGCGCTGTGGAGTCGCCCGCACCAGCATGGGGCGTCCGTGATGGTGGGCGCTGGCTTCAGTCTGAATGCCGTCCCTAAACGTTCCGGCGCCCCACCGTTCCTGGTCTGGCGCCAGCTCCTGAGTCGTTTCGAACAGAGGCTTGGCTACGCGGCAGATTCGGGGCGAGGAACGTCAGACGCTCTTCGACTCGCCTCTGAGTTCGAGAGTGCCTTTGGACCGACGGCGCTCGAAGAACTACTGCGCGACTCGGTCCCGGATGAACACTACCGCCCCGGGCCGCTTCACTCGCTGCTCATGTCCCTGCCTTGGGCCGAGGTGTTCACGACGAACTACGATCGGTTCCTCGAAAACGTGGCCATACCAGGTGTGCGCTATCCGGTGGTCAGAACGGCGGCGGATATCGCGTCCGCGGCGCGGCCTCGGATTGTCAAGCTTCACGGAAGCTTTCCCTCTTCGCGGCCGTTCATTATTACAGAGGAACATTACCGAACATATCCAAGGCATTTCGCGCCATTTGTAAACCTCGTGCAGCAGGCGGTTATGGAGACCGTGTTTTGCCTTGTCGGCTTCTCGGGTGACGATCCGAACTTCTTACAGTGGGCGGGCTGGGTCCGCGACAATCTCGGGGATGCAGCACCACCGATCTATCTTTGCGGTGTCCATGATCTGACTTCTGCTCAGCGCTACCTCCTCCAGAGCAGGCGCGTGGTACCTGTCGACCTCGCGCCGCGCTTTCCCAAGACGTTGCCCAGCGATGTTCGGCATGCGCGCGCCCTCGAGTGGTTCCTTCTTTCGTTGAAGAATGGAGAGCCTCCAGATCTCGGCGACTGGCCGACTCCCCCTGAGCCACACCCGTTGACTCAGGCGTCAACGCTTCCGCCGCTCCTCACGAACCCGGAGTTTCCCCCGGCGGCGCCTCCGGAACCTCATTTCGTGTATGGCGAGCCCTTCAGCGTCGACCAAGTGGAGACCCTTCTGACCTCATGGTTTGCCGAGCGCTCTTGGTATCCGGGATGGATCACTCTCCCCGAACCCAACCGGACCCATCTTTCCAACAGCACGGCTGATTGGCTTAGCGAACCCGGGATCGCCAAATGGAGTGAAGCGATGGCGATTCTGTCACCAGCAGAACAGATTCTGGCTTGGTATGAGCTTGGTTGGCGGATGGAGCGTTGCCTCCTGCCTCTCATCACTCGTCAGGCCAAGCTGATCGATGCGGCACTTAGACGAGTGTGCCCGTTCCCCGATTTCTTGGAAGGCACGGCCGATATTTCGCGGCCGAGCCCCCTATCACCCAGCTCGCGATGGCCACGCAACGGCCCTCGCCTCGACTGGGACGAGGTATCGCAAGCTTGGGTCGAATTGGCGTTCATGGTGCTGCGCAATGCGCGGGAGGAGTTCGACGATGGGACTTTCCAGGAATGGTCGGCTCTGGTTGTTAGAATCGCGCACATAAGACCCGAGTGGCGTGCCCGACTACTGCGCGAGCAGTCTTCGAACTACCTTTACCGTCTTGAGCTGACGAATCTTCGCTCGTCCCTGGAGTCATGGGATTCGGATTCGTCTTCGCCGTACCTGAATGCGCAGCGAGCCGCGCTCCTCGGGGAGGCAGGGCGGAGCGAGGCAGCGCGAGCCGGCGCGGAGGCTGCCCTTCGTACGCTGCAGGAAGGCCCGCCTCCCGGGCAGTCGACTATCCGCACCATGTCCGAAGAGGGATGGCTGCTCTGGCTGGTGGACATTGTGCACGACGGATCGTTTGACGGCGCATCAAGTGACAACGGTCGAGCACAGCGCCGACGACAACTCGACAAGCTGGAGGCGTTTCGCTGCGACCCGCGCGAGCACGTGGCGGTTCGGGGTCGAAAGCTGAGAAGCGCCCGGCTTTCGAGTACCGAGAGGAGGGCTCGGACGTTCGACCCCGGCCGTTGGACCATCACCCGGAGCATCAATAGGGCCGACCCACCGACGTGGCTGATGTTGCGCCTTCTCGACCAAGGATGCGCGCCGCTCCGTGCCTCCAACGTCGTAGTCTTCTCAGACGACGTTAGTCAGATGGCTCGCATTTTCTTCAGAGATGGGGAAGTGCAGCTCGCGACTTCCCTGCTGTTGCGTGTGCGTGACTCCAGCGCACGCAAGGCAATCGACGAACTGTTCAGTCAAGCGACAGTCGCGACCCTTGACCAGCGCAGAGTGGATGTTCTTTACCGCTGGATCGCAAGAATCGCACGGGAGTCAGTGTCGGTTCTCGATTCGAATGCCGACGACAGATTCGCGGATGGTCTTCTCGGTCCATGTTGCGAGATCATTTCTCGTCTGATCTTTCGACTGGCGGAGGCCGACCGTATCGATGCGATGCGGTTGGCCAACGACATCTATGAGAGGTCCGGCGGGCGAGCCGACAGCCCTGCCAGGGAGATCGCTCACATGTATCGACGGCTGTTCTACGCGATGTCTCGATCAGACATCGCCAATGTGTTGCCCGTTCTGCTGGGACTCCCAGTGTTTCGGGAAACGGGAGAATGGCACCCGGAGGCGTGGGCTGAACCTTTCGACGAGTTCAGGCCGCCGGAGTCCTATTCGGTCGCGCCCAACCCCGCTTGCGTGGACCAAATCAGCCGCCTCGTCCGTCAAGCACGAAGCAAGGACGGCACGAGAGGCCGAGCCATCCGAAGGCTGACAGCTCTGCACAAGCTCGGTGCCCTCACCGAGGCTGAGGGGGTCGTGTTCGGCGATGCACTTTGGTCTCACCTCGATGCCTACGGGCTGCCGTCCGACACCGGGATTCTTCCCGGCCAATTCATGTGGCTACCACATCCCCCTGAAACCGACCCGAGGGCACGGCTCAAGGCGATGCTGATCGATGCCCGGATACCCGGCATCATCCATACTGCGGGTGGCATTCGAAGCATCTCTTCCGCAGACGCGTCATCTGCCAGTCGCTACATTCGAATGATCGAGTGGGCGAGTCGTAGCCCGCTGCGCCGCAGCGAGCCTGCAATAATCACTCTTGAGTGGACCCCTGGGGAACTGAGCGCCGTACTCCGAAAACTGACTGATTGGACGGCGAACAACCTGCCTCCAGGGCGACGCATTCTAGACCTTGACCTCGGCGCAGCTCCGATGAACGCAGTGTGTTCGATCGTCGGAAATCTCTTCGTCCCGTTGGGGATGCAGGACACCGAGAACAAAAGAGCGGCGCTGGAACTGGCACGATTTCTCGGAACTGCCGAAGACTGCCCCTTGGCCTGCGCACCTGTCGACCTAATCGACGGTCACCGCTCAGCCGGTGAGGTCCGAGATCGGCTCATCACGGCATTGCACGCAATGGATGGGTCAGAAGAAAGGATGACTGCGGCGGGAAACGGCTTGCTCCTCTGGGTTGGCTATTCGGAGAGCGGGCTCATCAACGCTGAGCCGACAGGCGCTCTAGAAGAGGTCGTCGCAGTGATCTCGTCTGTCCGGCAACCAGGGTTAGCTATTGCCCTCGACGTCATGGCCGCAGTGGCCGAGGAGTTCCCTGCGCGAATCGACGGGAGAATGGTCGGCCTAGTGCTACGAACTCTCGACTATCTGGTGCGCGGCACGGCGCTTCCGTCGCGCGGCCCAACAACGGATGACGGGCTCGAAGTGATCGAAGAACTAGCGTCCATCCGAGCCAGTGCAGCTAGGTTGGCCTTCCGTCTCCACGCCTACCACACCACCCAGGCATTGCCTGCACCCCCCGTTCTTGAGCGCTGGCGAGAAATTTGCGCGACTGACGTCCTCCCAGAGGTGCGAAGGCAGTGGCCCTCTTGAGGATCACGGTCGGCATACTGCGGACGGAATCAGAGCGGTACGCGGCAGCGACCGCGATGGCGCAGATCTGCCGGCCCGACAGGATCTCGCGCAACACTCGCAGCGACCCGGCGTCCGCCCACTGCAGATCGTCCAGGAACAGGACCAGCGGGTGGTCGGCCCGCGAGAAGACCTGCAAGAACTGCCGGAACACCAGCTCGAACCGGGCCTGCGACTGGGCCGGCCCCAGCAGCTCCCCGGCGAACCCTGAGTCGGGTCACGACGGTCGGTACCGCGCGAATCAGTCCCAGGCTCGTTCTTCGAGGCGGGCCTTCTCCCGTTCGAGCTGGCGCTGTTCATTCTCGAGGCACCACTGCCAGAACGGTCGAAGCACCGATTCCGTCTCTTCATCCAAGGCCTTTTGGGCGGTGTCGACCGCTTCCTGCCACCGCGGGTGAAGGTCCTTGGGTGATCCGGCCCACGACTCAACCCCATGGAAGAGCATGCTTGAGTAGACTTTGCGTCGGTCTTCGGTCCCGAGCCCGACGGCTTCCATTCGCTGACAAGCGGCCACCGCGATGCGACGCCAGCCTGTTGACCGCTCAGGATACCGGCTCGCGAATCGAGAGCGCCCCACGAGGGCGGCTGCCGTCGACGTCATGAGGGCGTCGTTGATGTTGTCGACGATTACCTCGGCAACGGCCCTGCCGTGCGGATCGAGGCTCGCTAGCAACTCAGGGAGGTGGTACTCGATCGTCCAGTCCGCATCCGCCAGACCCATCAGCTCTGCGATGGCAGCCCGTTCCTCCGGAGTCGCCGGGCGATCCGGAATCGGTTCCACAATCTGGACAAGATAGGTGTCGTGACCCGGCACCAAGAATACGTGACCAGGTCGGTTCTCTGCCGTGTGTAGTCGGTTATGTTCGCCGAATGCGGCCAATCGCCGGCGAAGGACACCGGCCATCCAGCCAAGTGGCTTATTAGGACAGCGGCCAAGGATTTGCTCAATTTCCCACCCCACGAGGTTGCCGCCAACGTCCCGGAGATCCGGCACGGTCATCGTGAGTTCCAGCAACAGCTCCACCACCGAGGCCGAGACATCCGACTCCCCGAAATCGTGGGAGAGGGTGTCGTAGTAGCCGTGCCAGAGCGCATTCAGCGCATTGGCTCTCGTGTCCTGCGGAAGCTTCAGAAATTCGACGTTCGCCAGCGTGGCCGCCTGGTCGTCTCGACTCAAGAAGCGCCCAAGGACAAAGAAGACCGACTCCGTCCCCAACGCCAGGAGCGCGGACTGGTGACTGTGCAAGAAAGCGCCGTCGGCCTCTCCGAACTCCCGGACCACGACCGAACCAGCCTGTCCGTAGATAGCCAACACGAATGCCGACAGGCTTTGTTCGTCCGGGAGGCAGGCAGCAAGGCCTTCCAAGGCTGAGTGAGTACCTCTTACGTCCTTCGCGACACGCAGGGCGTGGAGATGTCCAGCCGCGATCGAAATCGCGAGCCGGAAGATCCGGTGTGACCTTCCCTCGCGCAGGCACCCCTTGACGAACTCCTGCACACCGGCCTCCCCACCGCGCCGTTCCCCAAGTAACCGTGCGAACTGGTGGACCTGGTTCGCACGCCACTCGTCAGCGTGAGTACTCGTAAACAGCAGGGCGCCATCAATGACACTGGCGACGGCCGACACAGTCAGAGGCGACGGCAACGCTGCCACCGCCGCGCTCAGCTTCGCGTCGTCGTTCCCGATACTCTTGCTGCCAAAGAGGGGTGCGTAGATGGCAACGACCGGATTCGCGAGGTAGGCATCCTCGCACTCCCGAGCGACGCGTTGCCGCTCCGATCCGCGATCGTACTTGAGATGCCACAGCCACAGCGCGCGTGCGGCCTGGATATCTTCAAGCGCGGCTCCCGCCGCTGACACGAGTTCGCGGCAGCGAACGAGATCCTCGCTCAAGAGCGCTTCCCATCCCTGCTCGTCCCTGACCTTATTCAAGTTCGTGTTAAGGTGATCGAGCAGTTCCCAGAGCACCTTGCGAGCTGCGCCGCGCAGAATCCCCAATTTCACCATCTTCCAAAGGCGTTCCCGAATCGCGATCACCGAACGCCCGAGCTCGCTCTGATGGAGGATCCGGAATGTCTCCATATGGAGCTTCATCGCATCGGCTTCGTCCAGATGCGTATCGTGTCGCTCGATCTCTAACAGAGCACGGAGGATGATTTGTCCACTTGCACTCGGTGGTAAACCGCCCTCGATCTCATCCAGGAACTTCACGGCGAGCGCCACCGCCTCACCGTGGAAGGAGCTCCGATAGCCGTAGCGCTCGTGCAGCATTCGCGGGATTAGGCTGGCTGCAGAGCTACCATCATTGTCGCGTGGCGGATTCGCTCGCCCTGCCTGCTCGTCAGCGAGCGAGGCGAGCTCAGCGAGAATTGCCTTGCGCTCGTCAGCGGTGGTCGCACCCTTCGCGGCCCTGAAGAGGACTGAGCCCAAAGAGTCGAGGACGGCTTCGCGCGAGACATGGTGCTCACCGAGCAGGGTCGGCTGAAGCGTCTCGGGAACGTTCCTCGAGCGCAGCGTCTTTGAGATCCGGGCCGCATATGAAGGACGCGGGAACGCAAGGGGCGAAGCGAAGGCGACAGTCTTTTCCTGGGCCTCGGTGTCGGCGGCCTTCTCCGCCAACCGAGCCGCGGCCTCAGCGATCGGACCCAAGAAATCCACTCCTTGTTCGAGCAGGATTTCCAATCGGGCGAGGGACCTCACAACGCGCTCGTCAAAAGGAGTAGGCGTGCCTGCAAGTGCTCCCGCCGCAAGTTCGTCGGCAATCGTCCTGGCCTCGCTCGATGGCCCGCGACCGTGGCCGTCATCGTAGGTCAGCCAATTGACGAGTAGGTGGTCTCTCAACACGTCCGGGCGAATCTCGACCAGGCGGCGCTCCACGCCATAGACGGTTAGGACCCGACGTCGCGCGAGATCGACTATTGCACGATCGACGGCGCCGGCATCGGCGAAGCCGGTGTGGGCAGCTAGGAAGGCGAGGACTCCGTCGGCCTGGCGGTTGACCGGTTGAAGGAGAGCGATCCAGTTAAGCAGGTTGTGGACACGGGGCGCGTCGCCTATCTCGGGGCTCGTGTGCTCCAGGATGTCGCGGAGGTACTCAGCGGCGATGCGGAACTCGTCTATGGGCAGGTCCGCCAAGTCGCCGCGCTCTTCAAGCAGGCGAACAGCGACAGTCATCCAAATCGGGAACCTCCCACATACGTTGACGAGCCAACGGACGGCACGCTCCTTTTGCTCGGCTGAAAACGGAATCCGCTCGATGAGCGCGCTAGCGTAGTTGGTCGCATCCAACTCGGCGAGTGGTTTCAGTTCCAGCGGCGGAGCGAGGAGGCGTTCTCGTGGGTCCGTCAGAACCCGAATGACTGGATCGCGAGGCGATCGTACGGCTACCAGGACCTTCCATTGCTTTGTGCGGGTCCGAAGCTCGGCGAGAAAGCGCTCCATGAAGCCTGGATCGGTCGGCTCGTCGAGGATCACCAGAGCCTTCGTCTCCGGCACGATTCCCAGGTACCACTCTCCCGCCTTGGCGAGGTGTTGCGTGCCGCAGTAGACGGTGTCGACGACGCCGTCGGCAATCAGTCGACGCGCGGTTTCGTAGAGGAGTCTCGACTTTCCCGTTCCACCGGGCCCGTGAACCAGCTTGACGTTCTCGCTCGCCCCGACGAACGCCACCAGCTCGTCGACCTCCGTCGTGCGGCCCTCGAAAGGGATCTCGTAGGCGCGTTCCAGTACCTCGCGTTGTACGAGAGCGTCGCGATGCTCGGCCAAGGTGATGAAGAGGCGCGGGCGGCGCCCGAAGTATGCGTCGCCGACGTCCGGGTGCGCAGCGAGCCACTCTTCGAGCTTCGGTAAGCCCGTAACGGTCGCCTTCAGACCCAGCTTCGCAAATTCCGGAACAACTTCGGCGTCCCACCTCGCCTTGTCCGCGGTGCCCCATGGAACGTTTGTGATGAGGTTCCAGTACTTGACGTCCTTCCAGGCGCTCCACCAGCGATGGCTTGGCTGCCGATAATCTGCGATCTTGCCGAGTTCGCGCTTGGCGTCAGCTATGGCGTTCGCGGCCGTGCCGCTCTTGTGGTGCTTGGACTGGTAGACCGTCGCACGATCGCCGGACACCGCATCGATCGCCCCGTCGGCACCTTCCCTGTTAAAGATCCACGCCAAAGGATCTTCGTGGAGCAACAGGTTCCCCACCATCGCGTGGAACGTTGCCCCTGACTCAATCTGTCCCCAGTTATAAGCCACGGATTCTCATTCTCCCGGCTGCAACCGGTCGCCACTCCCCGTGTCTCTGAGTGCGTACGCTGACGTCGCCGCGAGTCTATCACCACGGACTCGCCGCGGGCCCCGCCTATATGTTGTTCCCGCTCACCATCGCCGCGGTCATCGCTGACATCATCGTTTCGAAGTTCTTCTGTTCCTTGTCGCTAAGGCGGCGCGCGTAAATTAACTATTCAATCGCAAGGAAGCGTGATCTCCTGCGGTTGTGAGCCGAGACGAAGAGTTGGAAGCGGCCATCGTGGCGAAGTACGCGGTGGTCGCGCCGGTTCTCAACGAGCGTGCGCGTCGTCTGTGGGCGGCGGCGGAGTCGAGATCCATCGGGTACGGAGGTGACTCCGTTGTTTCTGCGGCGACAGGGATTTCGCGGGTAACGATCCGGAGCGGCCGCCGCGAGATCGAAGGCGGAGTCGAGGCCACGACACGGGTGCGCCGAGTCGGTGCGGGACGCCCGGGCATCGAGAAGACGAACCCGGGAGTGAAACAGGCGCTCGAGCAGCTGGTCGATCCGCTCACCCGTGGCGACCCCATGTCGCCGCTTCGATGGACCTGCAAGAGCAGAGCGAAGCTCGCGTCGACGCTGGCGAACGACGGATGGCGTGTGAGCTCCACGACGGTCGGACGTCTGCTCCACGAACTCGGATACAGCCTGCAATCGGTGCGCAAGACCCGCGAAGGGGACTCGCATCCAGACCGCAACGAACAGTTCGAGCACATCAACGCGACCACCACGTCGTTCCTGCGCCGGAAGCAGCCGGTGATCTCCGTCGACACGAAAAAGAAGGAACTGGTCGGTGATTTCAAAAACGCCGGACGGGAATGGCAACCGCGGGCCACGCCCGAAGAGGCACTGGTGCACGATTTCCCGGGCGATGCGATCGGCAAGGCGATCCCGTACGGCGTCTACGACATGGCCCGCAATGAGGCATGGGTGAACGTCGGCCGCGACCACGACACTCCCCAATTCGCCGTCGCTTCGATCCGTCAGTGGTGGAAGATGATGGGCAGCGGCGCGTACCCGGACGCCAAGCAGCTGTTCATCACGGCGGACGCGGGAGGAAGCAACGGCTACCGCTCGCTGGCTTGGAAGCATGAGCTCCAGAAATTTGCTGACGACGTGCGGCTGAGCATCCGGGTGAGTCACTTCCCACCGGGAACGAGCAAGTGGAACAAGATCGAACATCGCCTCTTCTGTCACATCACGCAGAACTGGCGGGGCAAGCCCCTGCGAACGTTCGAGACGATCGTCGATCTGATCGGAACCACCAGCACAGTCGCTGGCTTGCGAGTAAAGGCCAACCTCGACAAGCGAAAGTATCGAACCGGCATTGAGATCACGAAGGCGCAGATGAGTGGCCTGGCTTTGCACCCTCACGACTTCCACGGCGAGTGGAACTACGAGCTTCAACCTCGCGACTTGAAAAGTTAAATAGGATCAGCCGCCTAAGGCGCGCCAGCTCGCGCATCTCCGCTTCCTGGGCGCGCTGGCGACGCTCTCGATCAGTATTCGTGCGCCGCTCCAACTCGCCGTCCTCGAGGCCGATGAGCCATTCGTGCCAGAGCTCGCGGACGATCGATGGCGGGATCTACACCTCCTGGACGATCTCTCGCAGCTCTCATCCGTGATCGAATAGGTACCGGCCGCGAGGAGGACGCGTCAGCCTGGCTCGTCAAGCAGTTCCATCATGTCGAAGGGCTGCTGACCAAATTCATCCAAATGAATGGCGGGCTGGGCCGACAGCCAGTAGGACGTCGACCCAGGATGAAAAACAGTTATCGAGTCGTATCGGACCCGCTAACGGACTATCGAATTAGCGTTTCTCACTTGCTTTGACGGTCATCTCGGCCGATGCGACCTCTGAATCAGGCTTCCCTTTCATCCAGGCTGGCCAGCTTTCGACCTCTTTTGCAGTACGTTCGATAAAAGCGAGGAATTGTTTCGTCTCTCGCTCATCGTTGTTCTTTGCCTTCTTCTTGGTTTCGCTCATTTTTAGTTCCTTCATTGAGAGCCAGAATCTCGGTTGCTGCGAATCATTCTTCTCACCTCCGCCGCTGCCAGGTCTTCGCGCGCGATGTATGAGACAGGAGCCATTTGGATTCGAGGTATGCCAGATTTCCAGGCTGCCTTCTGACCATCTTTCTTCCGCTCGACATCTCTTCCTGACCCAAGGGAGAGCGAAAAAAGGTCGAAATAACGACGGGCTCCGATCCCCACGAACGCCTCGAAACTCACCTTCGACGTGTCCGGACTGTCCAGCGATATTGAATCGTGGTGAAGCTCCAAGGCCCGGCTCTTTGGATAAGGCTCGACGTAAACGACCCGTCGAATTCCAGCGGCGACTATATGTTTTGCGCAGTTGTGACAAGGGAATGTTGTCGAATACAACGTTCCCCCTCGTACCGACTGCCCGTTCCGGCTACACGCAATGATCGCTTCCATCTCGGCGTGTGCCGCTCTCCCGAATTCGGTGACCTCAAGAACACGTGTCGCCTTTCGGAGCATCGTCTTTGAGACCGAAATGTTTGGCGAAACGGCTCTAATAACCTTCTGCGCGAGCTCGGCTTTGATGGAGTCATTCGAGTCGGTCCCAAGGATGTGGTCCCGTTGGTCGTCCGCCCCTGGCCAATAAAGGCCGCCGCCCGCACGTGGCACATCGTTGGCCCCCACCGATAGAACGTCTCCGTGTTCCGACACGATCACGGCGCCCACTTGTCGAGCGAGGCTCGCCGATCGCAGCGCGCTCGAAAACGCTAAAAACATCGACTGCTCGTCTCGAGTTGGCGTGTGAAAGGGGCAGCCGAACACGAGATCCAGGAAGCGGCTCAATTCCTGATTTGGGAGGTCTTCTGCACGAAATCGCACGAAGGCGTCGGCCAAATGAAATGTATCTCTGGTTCGTTGACCGCTCGGATCACCCTCATCCTGGTCGCGATCGACGAGTGTGGCCGCTTGGCTTTGCGTCATTCGCCGATCGTTACGGAGATAGGAGAGGCGATCGTCCTCACGGCTGTAGACTCCGATAAGGAAAAACCCGGACCCGTAGATTTTACGAACTGCGGCGACCTCCTCCGGGTGTTTCAGCGAGTTCAGGATGTAGGCTCGCCGCGGAGTCGGTTGACGTTTCCCCTTCCTCGCCGGGCGTCGCGACGCGATCTTCGCAGCGGCGAGCAGGGCCAACACGGCACCTGAGCCGACACGACGCCTGAGCTCTGTTCCCGCGGTCATATACCGGCTGATACGCTTGTACTCGGGCGTCTGCGGCAGTCCGGAGACGTAGTTCCGAATCAATTGGCTGAGCCGGATCTCTTCGGTCTTGTAGCTATGGGCATCGAGTTGGCTCGTCAGATCCGACGCGAACCGACTCAAGTCGGTACCCACCGCGCCCACCAACCCGAGGACCAGTTCAGCGTCCGGATAGTTCAAAGAGTCTAGGGCGGCCATCGTTCCCTATCGGGCTGCCCCTACCTCAGTTCGCTGAGCCACCTTGCACGGAGATATGGCCATAAAATCGCCTTTAGAATCAACTGGGTAGCCCGCATACGCCGGGAATCTCTTGGGTCTTGGAGAGCTATCCACAGCTTTCCCACAGGATACTGAACATACGATCAGATGGCCAGCTTGCACAGGGCCGCCCCGACGATCTTCTCGTTCCGATCGTAAGCGCGGTTGCCTGGACCGCAATTTTTGGAGCTACTCGGACGAGCCACCGACCGACGCTTTAGTGCCCGGCGCAGAATCTCGAGGAGCAGTAGGACAAGCGCCCCTACTTTTCCTTTCCGGCCGCGAGGGACGCCGCGATCGTGGCCATCGTCGTTTCGAAGTTCCGCTGCTCCTCGTCGCTCCGCCGCTCCAGTGCCTGCAATTCCTTCTCCTCAGCGCGGCGACGACGATCCCGCTCGACGGTCTTCCGCCGCTCCATCTCGCCATCCTCAAGGCCGACGAGCCACTCGTGCCACAGGTCACGCACCACGCCTGGTGGGACCTCAATCTCTTCGACGATCTCGCGCAGCTCGCGCCCGTGATCGAACAGGTAGAAGACACGGGCGGCGAGGCGCCCTTCCGAGAGCGGGAGACCAGTCGGGCTTGGCTTCGCACGGGCCGCCTTCAACCCTGCGACCTCGGTCGGGTCGAACACCCAGCCCCGCGCCTCGCGTATCGGGTGCAGCGTCTGCCCCTCCATCTTGCGGATCGGGAAGATGCTCCGGTAACCCAGTTCGGCCGCCACCTGGGCGCGCGTGAGCCAGCCGTCGTGCGGGTTGCTTGCTTTCGGAGGTTGCTTCTCGTCTGAGTCGGGGTTCGTCATGGTTCCTCCGGCGAAAATGGGCGAGTGGCGACACCTGAGCGCGGGCCGTAGCAGAAGCAGGGCAGAAATCAGCCGCATCAAGCAGGGAAGAAGCAGGCAGGGCCGCGATGAGCGACGCTCAGCGCCCATCCGGCTCTCCGCCGGTTCCGCGCCGCGCCTCGATGAAAGCCGCCAGGTTGCCCGGCGCTACGCGAATCGCGTTTAAGACGCGCACGTGGGCGAGCTGGCCCTCGCCCACCAGCTGGTACACCGTCGCGGTACACACGCCGAGCTGGGCGGCCACGTCGCGCACCGTGAGGAGCGCCCCCCGCCCCACCCTTCACCACGCCCAGCCGCCGCGCCCCCTGCAGCAAGGGTGCAGCAAAAACCCGGCGAAGCGGGGCTACCGGCTCCGACGGATGGACCTCGCCGCCGATCCCACCACTAACGAAATCGCTCGCTTGCGACGCCGAGCTACCGCGAGCTACCCCGTCCGATGCCCCCGGAGCGTATTCCCAAGCTGAATGTCGCCGGTTCGAACCCGGTATCCCGCTCAAAGCCAAGTCGTAGCGATGAGGTCGCGACGGTGATGCGGCGCAGGTGATCGTCGTCCACCCAAGGAGCCCGCGGTAGCCGACGAGCGAGACCACCTTCCCGAGCGGCGCGTCGACCTCCGCCTGCGCGACCGAGCTATAGCGCTCGGTCATCTCTTCCGCGGAGGTGGACGCGATCAAAAACCATTTTCGAGTCGTCAACGCGGGCCGTCCTGTCCTTGACGTTGCTGGCCCTGGCGCGACTGGCCGCCTGTTCCTCCTCCCCTGGAACGCAACCCGGTGGCGCTACCGGCGGGGTGACCGGCTCGGGTGGTGCCGCTCTTGGCGCTGGGGGCTCCGGGCCGTCTGCCAGCGGAGGTGCCGGCCCGGTTGCGACCGGGGGCGCGAGGGCGCGAACGCCACCGGGGCCGACCCCTCGAAAATTGGAACGTGAACTCCGGCACCGGGCGCGACCTGCAACTGGTCGGCAAGGGGCGGTGATGCTGGGCAAGAGCAATGGCTGGGACGAATAGACACCGGCCGGCAACTACTTCGTGGTCAACTCGATGGCCGATTCCACCATCGACGCCAGCGTCCAGCTTTTGGAATTCGATCCGGACGGCAAGCTGGTCTGGCAACAAAAGCAGCCGTCGTCGGTCCGCTCGCTGGAAGAAGCCATCATCCTCGACGGTGTCGACACCTCCAAGCTGCAGATCGAACCGGAAGGGCAGCTGATCCCAGCGCCCTGAGGAGCACGTCGGCGCGCCCGTGATCGTCAAGTGCACGGCGCACCAACCGCGCAGGCCCGTCCGGCGTCGCCAGATCCAGCGCGACCGCCGTGACCCGCTCTAGCCCGCCGAGCGCATCGATGCCGCGCGCGCCCGCGACGACGTGCGCGCCTTCTGCGACCAGCGCCTTGACGATCGCAAGGCCGATGCCCTTACTTGCGCCTGTGACGATCGCGACCTTGTCTCTGAGCTGGAGATCCATTGGTCGCCCCGATATAAGGGTCGCGCCCCCCGATGCCAACCAGGCAGGCACCTGGCGCTCGCTGCCGTAGTCCTTTGCCTGATCAACGGGAGAGAGCGATGAACGAAGAGAGTTTGGCAGGCGTCGGTGGTCTCGAGATCTTCACGCGCGTCTGGCGTCCCGACGGAAAGGCGCGAGCCGTGATGGTCATCGTGCCCGGCTTCAACGCGCACAGCGGGTATTACCAGTGGGTGGCTGAGCAGCTCGTTTCGCACGGTCTGGCGGTGTATGCGCTCGATCTGCGCGGTCGCGGCCGATCCGGGGGCGAGCGGTTCTACGTCGAGAAGATCTCGGACTACGTCGACGATGTCGCGACGCTGGTCAGCTCGGCGAAATCGCGGGAGCCGGGCTTGCCGGTCTTCCTGCTCGGGCACAGCGCGGGCGGCGTGGTCGCCTGCACGTATGCCCTCGATCACCAGGCCGACATCGCCGGCCTGGTCAGCGAGAGCTTCGCGTACCGCGTGCCGGCCCCGGACTTCGCGCTGGCCGTCTTGAAAGGCCTGAGCCACGTCGCACCGCACGCCCACGCGGTCAAGCTCAAGAATGCTGACTTCTCGCGCGATCCCCAGGTCGTGGCCGCCATGAACGCCGACCCGCTCATCGCCGACGAGTCGCAACCGCTGCAAACCATGGCCGCCCTCGTGCACGCCGACGAGCGCCTGAAGAAGGACTTCGGCAAGATCACCTTGCCGCTTCTCATCCTCCACGGCACGGCCGACAAGGCCGCGAAGTCCAGCGGCAGCGAAGAGTTCTACGAGGCTGCCGGCTCGACCGACAAGACCCTGAAGCTGTATGACGGCGCCTTTCACGATCTGCTCAACGACCTCGACAAGCAGGTCGTCCTGGCGGACGTCCAGCACTGGGTCGACTCGCACATGCCGCCGAACTGAGGTCCGGCCCGGCGCCGGTCATGTGAAAGGGCCCGCCGCGCGTGATACGTGCGTGATACGTGCGTAATACGTGCGTGATACGCGATCGACGGATCAGACAGAGAGACTGACCCGTGGATCGGTACAATGGCGGATATGGGTCCAGTGGGTCGTGTTCGGGGGGCCGGGTTGGCGCTGGTTGCGGTCGTTGGACAGGCCGCGGCATTGAGTGGTTGTAGTTCCAACCTCACGAGCAACGCCGCGACGGGCGGGGCTCCGGGGTCGGGCGGCGGTGCGCAGGGCGGCGGGAGCGGCGTGATGACTGTCGGCCCCACGCCCCGACCGCGTCATTGGCAGCAGGTCACCTGTTCCGTGCAGCGGACCGAGTGCTCCGGATTTGTCGAGGATGACTCGACGGGCCTGGATGGACTCGACGTGAGCTGCCCGGCGGCCAACCTGGTCCAAGATGTCTCTTTCATCGCGTCGATCTGCTACGAGACGGGAGGGGGAGATGGGGGCGGGCCGCAGCAAGAGCAGGCGGACGCGCAGGACGCGTGCAACCGGTACTGTGCCGACGCCTTCCTGGGTCTCTACCCTCTCGGCGCTGTCGCAAACAACCGGAATGCGACAGGGGAGATGGTCACCTGTTCTTCCACGGCGCAAAAGGACACGATCACCGACGAGGTTGGCGGGCAATGCTCGAAGACGAAGCCTGGACCTGGGGCCGCCCCGGCACGGACCACGTTCGCGCTGTGCCTGCTCTCCGGCCGACAGTGCAACGCGCAGCAAACAGCCAAGGACGGGACGCCGTACTGCACGTCGATGCCACTCGTCAACGGCGGCCAGTCGACCAGCGGTTGCTTCGATTCCACGACCACGACGGCGGAGCTCTTCTGCCAGAACAACTTTCAGTTCCCCATGCCGCCGCCGGGCGCGGTGAACCAGTCAGCCCAGTTCCACTCCTGGCGGGTCGCTCAGGTGTTGCAGGAAAACAGCGAAGCAGACTGCCGCACCCAGGCGAACAACCTGGGATTCGCCGGCCACGGGCTCAGCACGGCTCACTGACCTGAACGACGGTTGATCTCGCGCGCGTCGAGGAGCGAGCGTCAAGGACGGCTGCCCGGAAGAAGCGCAAAGATCGACGGTTCAATCGCGCGCCGGCCGGGGTCGGCCGCCCAGGTCGTGGACCAGGGATCGACGGCTTCGGGACCGGTCAAAAGTGGTGTGGTCACGCCGTCAGTGGCCCCTTCTTCGGGACAGAAGCCGCCGACGTGAAAGGCATGGCCGTCGAAGTGCAAGTAATGGATCAGGTGTCCACCCGCGGCGTCGAAGGCGGGTTGGGCGCGCCGGACCACCTCTTTCGCGATTGCGAACGGCGCGGCTGCGCTGGAGTAGATACCGTCGACCAGCCCCGTCTCACGCACCAGCGTCCTGGGCGAGACGAGCGCGTTCAGATCACCCGGATCCAGGTAGTCGCGCACGTCACCGCGTTGCCACTGCCAGCAGGGGTGGTTCCCGTGCAGGCGCATGATCGCCAGGTCGGAAGGGCCGCCGGCGGCGACAGCCGCACCGACCCGGGTGTCCATCGCGGCGACCCAGTCGGTGATCTCGCCGCCCATCGACAGTCCGACGGCGACCACCGCCGCCGGATCGACGTGAGGAAGCCTCAGCGCGTAATCGAGGCCACGCATGGCGTCCCAGGCCCGCTCACCGTCTTCTTCCCAGTCCGAGGTCGACCCAGGGACTTCGATGGCCGCGTGCAGTCCGTTCCCCGTTGCCGGATCGTCGGCGGCCGTGTCGCCGTAAACGGAGGCCCGATCCGCCAGCGGTCGATGGCCGACGTCGACTGCCACGACGACGAATCCCCTTCGGGCGAACAGATCGCCGTACCAATACAAGCCGGTGGGATTGAAGAGATCGTAGGCGCTGCCGCCATGCCCGTTCAAAGCCAGCGCCACGGGGTAGCCGCCCGGGGGTGCTGGTGTGGTGGGAATGGCGACGTAGCCGTGGGCGTGTCGGCTCATGACCTGACCCCGCGCCAACGCGGGCACGCGGCTGTCAAAGGTCAGCTCGTGCAGCTGGTAGCGCTGAGGCCAGCTGGACATGTCGTCGTCGCGCGCCGCGTCGGCCAGGGTCGGGAGCGGCTGGCTCGTTGCGACGTCCGTGACCCGCATGTCGAGGGGCGCCGGATTTCCGCCGAACGCCAGCAGCGCAAGCCGCTTCCGCGTGCGGGTCTGCCAATCGGCCACTTCCGCCATCGTTCGCACGCCGATGCCGTGGGTCAGAACCTCGATCCGGGTGCCCGTCCAGGCAGCGGCCGTCCCGTCGCCCGGCAGCGCGGTCCCCGAAAGCGTCCGCCCGTCGGCATTGCCGTCGTACGCTGGCTGCCCAGGGGCCGCGCGACGGACGAACGACAGGTGGTGACCGTCCCATTGCCGGACGTCGACGTCCTCGGACGGCCGCTCGTCGAGCGCGCCGTCGAGCGCGTAAGGCTTGAGCGTCCCGATCAAGGCCGCGCCGGTATGGTTGGCACGGTCGACCCTCAGGACGGCTTCGGTGTGTCCGTCCAGGGAGACGTCCCAGACGCGCGGCGCGCTCTCGAAGGTTTCATCTCGCCACCCCGTCACACGTCCCGTGTACTCGGTGGATTCGTCCGCCGGCGCCGTGGACGACATGCTGGTTCGCCCGGCAAGCACGCCCTCGGCCACCCGGACGCGGTAATGAACAGGGCCGGTCGGCTCGACGACGCGCAACCGGAGGATGCCCTCGGCATAAATGGCGGTTTCTATGATCCCGGCCGCCGCTCCTGGCGCTTCCGAAACACTGGTGCCCGTCACCGTCCCCGTGGTCGGGTCCTTGGTGATGAACAATCGCAAGCGCACGCCGTCGCGATTCAGATACCAGTGTCCGAAAACATCGGGCGGAATCGTGCGCGCCCCGTGGTTCGCAGAGAAGGCGGGACGATGCGGAGCAACCGAGGGTGACCGAGCTTCGTCGGCGCACCCCCCGACGGCGCCCGTCAAAATGAGAACGTACAAGTGCCGTACGACGTTCCGTGAGCGCCCCATCGACTACCGAGGACCCGGACCACGACGAAGAGGTTAAGCGACGGCTCGCCGAGCTCCCCCCGGCAGGGCCCCCAGGGCCCGGGGAGGTCACCGGGGGGCAGTTGACGGAGGGGCGGTTATCGGCCAGCAGCGCTTGTTTTACTTATCCTCTCGCTGGACCAAGTCCCTGCCGCCGTCATCACGGGCTACGGCGAGGCGATACGTTTGAACCGTGGTCAGCGGGGCATCTGACCGCGCGCTGCCTACGGCCGCAGGGGAAGCCAAACGAAGCACAGTCGACCGTGGCGGTCGGCGTCAAGCGCGCTGCCCAGCACCTTCACCATGGAGTCGGTTGTGGGCCACACGTAGTGAGCGGCCGTCACTGTCGCACCCATGTCGACACCGGCGTCGGTCAGGATGCTGGAGATCGCTCGTACGCCGCCACGATCCCAGACGACAGGCTGGCTGGGCGGACTGTTGAGAGCGCCCCGGCTACCTCCCACCGCCACCTTGCCATCCGGGACGATGCTTGAAATCGTTGAGATGGTCGCGCTGCCGAGGTGGGGGAGAAGCGCGAATCCCCCTGTCTCCGACCAGCGGAACGGCCGTCGGGGGTCCTCGCTGGATTTTCCGACGAGGTTTACCTGACCGTTCACCGTGCTGCCATTGTCGCTCAGCGCGAGGAGCTGGATATCGTATCGGACGAACGCAGGGAGTCCAACGGGTACAGGGGGGTCGAAGGCTTCGTCCGGCAGCTTGAAGCGCTCGAGATCGCGCGTCTTGGTCCAGCGGAGCAGGGTTCTGCCAGTCAAGTCGAGCCCCACGGCGGCGCTCCCGTCGGCGTTGGTCAGTGTGATGATACCCGGACCACTCGCGATGGGGACCGTGCCTGAAGCGGCGGTCCACCGATACCCCATGCCCGCGATCGTGGTGGCGCCGGGTTCCGAACAGACGCCGTAGACAGTGCTCCCGTCGGCCGAGAGCACAGTCGGGCGACATGCCAGACCGGGAAGCGGTGGAATGTCGGTACGACCTCCGTCCTTCGACCAGCGGAAGGTCATGCTGCCAACAACGCCGGCAGTCTTGCTGCCGACGTCGCCGATCACGACACGCGCGTCGCTGCTGAGGAGAGAAGGGCCGGGGGCGAACGAAGTAGGGACGCCTCCCGCGGGCCACCCCGGTAGGCGTTCTACGTCGACGAAGCCGTCGCGGTCGGTCCAGGTGAAATAACGACTTGCGCGTACTGGATCCGCCGGCGACTGATAACCTCCCCAGGCTGTCCGGCCGTCAGGGCTCACGTACGAGATTTGGCCGTTGACCATTACGGATACGGGCGCGAGCCATGTGTATCCGCCTTTCGCCGACCAGCGGAATAAACGGCGCGGGACGAATTCGTTGGGGCGCGGGGAGAACATCTCTAGTCCGAAAACGCTCGTGCCGTCGCCACTGATTTTGTTAACCAAAGGAACCGAGGAATGTGCGTCGGGAAACGTTGGCAGCAGCACCGTACCTCCGGCTTCTGTCCAGACGAAGCTCTCCCCGTAGGGAATGCTCAAGGAGTAATCAATGCCAAGGATCACCGTGCCGTCTTGACTGACGGCGGCGATCTGGGGGTAGGGCACACTGATCGGAAGAAGCTGCAAGCGGGGAGAGGGGCCAGCCGCGCCGCCGGTCGCCCCGGCGCCGCCTCCGCTGGAGCCTGCCACTCCGCCCGTCCCCGACGCGCCAGCGCCAGCCGCTCCGCGGCCCGCCGAGCCCCCCGCACCGCCACCGCCGGCCGCGTCGCCGGCTGCCGCGCCCCCCGCACCGCCACCGCCGGCCGCGCCGCCGGCTGCCGAGCCACTCGCACCACTCGGATTCGATCCCATTCCACCCGAACTGGCTCCGGCGGAAACGCCGTCGCCACCCGTTGATCCGCTACGCCCCGCTTGCCCCGTCATGGTGACGTTGCCGGCGCCCGCGCTGCCCGCGTGACCGCTGCCCTGGACACCCCCATCGGCGGACACCTGGTGCCCCCGGCCCCCGTCGCAGGACAGGACGCCAAATAGTGCGACAGTTCCCGACGCCAGCCAGCGGAAGCGGTTCATCCTGGTACCTTCATGTCGGCGCACTCGACAAACGTTTATCGTTTCTCACGACAAAGGGGTGCGCCCCGTGAATCATGCAACGCGCCGCAGCGACGACTCGTCTCCGTTCAAGGAATGGTTACAGCCAACATCGCCGTGCAGTGGGCCAGCCGGAAGCGCCGCTTCGGAGTGGGCGCGACGGGGGGCGTCTTGGCGTCGGCGCGCCGGTACTGCGTCGCCCGCGGCGGGGACACGAAGAATAAGCGCGCGATGTCAACGCCAAGTAGAAACGTCCGGGTTTCTGCCAAGTAGAAATGTCCGGTCCGACAGGGCCTGAGCGCGCTCCTCGCGACGCTGGGCCGCGCGAAGATTCTGAGCCTTCGTGCGTTCCCTCTGATCCTTCTCGAACTGATCCATCGCCGCAAGACATCGGAAAGGAGCTGAGTTGAGTCCGATCATGCGTCGAACGCCCGGTGCTCTCCGCCGCTCGCCTACTCCCCGAACACCTCCGCCACGCGCACGGTCACGTCCTGAAATGCGAGCGGCGCCAGGCTCTCACCTGGCCGGTACGGCGTGACGCGCGTGTAGCTGCCGCCCGCCGGGTCGCTGTGCCGCTCAATTACCTTGTCAGCGATGTTGACGACCCAATACTCGGGCACGCCGGCGCGGGCGTAGAGGTCGGCCTTCTCGTGGCGATCGAACTTCAGCGAGGCATCGGCGACCTCGATGATGAGGAACGCGTGGCCGGGGTGGGCATCTTTGAAGTAGCGAGGCTCGACGAGGGCGACATCGGGCTCGGGAAGGCTGTCCTCGCCGGAGGCGAACGGGAGCTGCACGCGGACGTCGGCGCGCCCGAGAAGCGGCGGGAGTAGCAACCTGTTCAGCATCTGGATCGCGGCCGCGTGCGGGGTGTTCTGCGGGCTCATTCGGACGATGACCCCCTCTATGAGCTCGATGCGCTCGTCGCGGAAAAGACCCGCGGCGATCATTCGCTCGTACTCTTCGCGCCGCAGCGGTCGCTGACGTTCCGCGAGCTGGCCCATAGCGTCCAAGTCTATCACGTCGGTTCGCCGCCGCCGGCTCTGCCGAGCGTAAGTAGGGGGCCTGCGTCGACGGCGAGCGCGCTATCCGTGTTCGGCATACGCGACCTCGTCGGCGGCGTCTTCCGGGCGCAGGTTACTCATCGCGCATCGCCCGCTAGCCCCGCTTCGAGAGCACAGAGTCGTCGCAGGCGATCGTCAGAGTCCGCGTCATGACCCGCCTTAGCCTACACGGCGGTGTGGCCGAGATCGTCATCCCCGGCAGGGCCCGCAGGGCCCGGGAAAAGCGGGCGGGAGAAGTTGACATAGCGCCCCATTATGGGACACAGCCCGCTTGAACCGAGTGACCGCGGCGCTCAGCGTATTGCCGCGGTCGAAGTCGCTCGAACCGTCAGTTCGGCGCAAACGCCATCTGGAGGAAGTTGAAAAGCCCAACCTCTGCCGTCGGATAATCGTGTTTGCCATCAGCCGGGCCCGACCCACCAATGTTGTTTTGAAACGAGAAGTTCGCCGCGGTGATGTTCGGGCCCTTGGTCGCCAGTCCATCCGCCGCAGACTTCGCGCTGCCGCCGGCCGTGGTGTCGCTCTTTCCGACTTCGATGTAGAAGTAGTAGACAGGATTCATCTGGGGATTCTCCATCGCGACGTGATCCGCGATGTCGCTGGCAGGGAAACTGCCGCCCGCCGGATGCAGGGCGCCGAACCAGGCGAAGTCCTTCAGATGGGCGCAAAGACCGATCAGGATCGTCTGCATCCCACCGAATGAAAACCCGGCCAGCGCTCGCGAGGCGCGATCTTTCTTGACCGAATAATTCGCCTCGATGAACGGAATCAGGTCGTTCATCA
Organism: uncultured Pseudomonadota bacterium; assembly: GCA_963737345.1. Classification (GTDB taxonomy): domain Bacteria; phylum Myxococcota_A; class Polyangia; order Fen-1088; family Fen-1088; genus JADGRB01. The sequence continues at coordinate 61,753 of CAVTSM010000013.1, forward strand.
ACTCACCGCCAAAGTTGTAGTAGCCCTTGTCGTTTGAAGGGCTTCCAATCGTCCCAAACGGGAACACGGCAATGAACGGCTTGGTCGCCTTCGAGTTGATCAGGTTGTCAAAGACGGTCAAGAGCGGCGGATTCGCGAGCTGATACCACCTGCTCTCGTTGTTTCCGTAGCCATGCAGAATCACAATATACGGGTACTGCATCTGCGGGTCATAGCCGGGCGGCGTGTAGATATTGACCGGCTTCGTAACCGGCGTGCTCTGCTTGACCGGTGGCTTGAAGATATCGCCAACCGATCCGTTCGCGTTGTAGTAGTACGCTTGATACATCTTGTTGGTCCATTTTCCACCGTTCGGAACGGCAGTGGCGAAGCTGGCCGGTATCGAGGTTGCGCTCTGGGGCGTCACGTGCGGTACGCCGCCGACCGGTCCGGGATCCGACCCGCCCGAGCCACCACCTGTTCCGGTGCTTCCTCCCTGAGCGCCACCGCCACGGCCGGCCGTGCTGGCGCCAGCGGTGCCGCCGGTGCCGCCGCCCGTTCCGGGAGCAGAGCCACCAGTTCCGGGTGCCACGCCCCCGGTGCCAACCACGCCCCCGGTTCCGGTCGTTCCGCCGGTCGCGGCGGGAGATCCGCCCGTGCCAACAGTGCCGCCCGTCGCGGCCGTCGTCGTGCCGCCGGATCCGTTGCTGCCTCCGGTTCCCGGCGTACCGCCGGCGTCGCTGCTCGAGCAGGCGGGCAAGAGGAGGACAGCAACGAGCGCCCGGGTCAACGTGCCTACCTTGCTTTGCATTTTCATCTGGTTCTCCGTCTACCCTGCGACATTGCGTGATTCCGTCGGGTCATATTCTTAGACCAAGTCATCGGCGAGGACACGAGGTCATTTTTGCAACAGGGCTTTCCGCGAGTGGAGCCCTGGGTGCGGAAGAAAACGGTCACCTACGAAAAGGTCAACCGCCGGCAAAGAGCGATATTAGGCTCCGAGTGGCCCGCGGGGAGGCTTACGGGGTCGGCGCGAATCACTGGGCTGCAGCAACGATCGCCCGGCGTCATGCGTCGCGGCCAGGTGCTAATGAGCCACGTCAGGCACTCGCTGACGCGATGCAGAAGTTCTGGGCGCAGTCAGCTGGACGGTCGGGCGGCAAGCGCATCCGCCGCTCCGACGGTTACGATCCCCATCGGTCCTGATGGCCCGCTCTCATCGTCCACGCCGCGCGCCGGGCCGGCTGCGATCGCGGGTTCGATCGACAGCGCGTGACGGAAGACGTTGCGCGGGTCGAATTGGGCCTTGAGCGCGCGCAGCCGCGGGTAGTTGCTCTGATAATAGATCGTCGACCAAGGGACGCCGGACGTGTTCCAGGCTGGATCGGCGAGATCGATGTCCGGATGATTGATCAGCGAGCCGTCGTACGCCGCGCCGGGCACCGCCACGCCGCCCGTTTCCGCGAAGAGATCACGATACAAGGCGCGCACCCAGGCTAAAGAGCGCTGCTCGTCGCGCGGATCGCTCCAGCCGGTCGCGCAGCCGATCTCCATCACCGCCGAACGTGAGGCGGTGGCGGTCGCGTCGGGCGCGACCCGATTGACGGCCCCACCGTAGGTCATCAGCGTCAGCGCGCCCGCCGCGGCCGGATCCACGAGGTGACGATACGCCACCGCCAGCTGGTGTTCGGCGAGACCCCGGCGCAAGAGCGCGTCCTTCACCTTCACGAAGGCCCGGTCGACCCCAGGCACGAACAGCTCCGGGAAGGGGCGCAGCGCGAACCCCAGCCAGGATAGTCTTTCCGTCGACCGCGTTGCCGGCGCGCCGACGTCCGTCGCCAAGGCAGCCACGTGCTCTTCGAACAGGCTTTGCGCGTCGTTGCCGGTGGTCACGATCCCTTTCAGATCCACCGTCCCGGCCAGACGTGGCTGAAAGGACAGCGTGCTGAACAGCGCCGACTCCCGCGCGCCGGGCGCGCTGTGGCTCTGACACCATTCGCCGAAGTTTCGCCCCAGGCGGATCAGCGCGCGCTCGTCGAGGTCGGCCCAATTCCAGGAGGCCCGGAACACCAACACCGACTCGGGCGCGCGGGGCAAGAGCGCCCCCGGATCGCGTCCCTCGGCTTCGGGAGAGCGAAACCAGTAGCGGGTGACCACGCCAAAATTGCCGCCGCCCGCTCCCGTGTGCGCCCACCACAGATCGCGATTCGGATCCGCCGCGTCGCGCGTCGCCACGACCGCTCGGGCCCCCCCTTCCGCATCGACGACCACGACTTCCACGGCATACAGGTGGTCCGCGCCCAGGCCATGCTGGCGATGCAAGAAGCCGTGCGCACCGCCCACGATGTGCCCGCCGATGCCAACCGCAGGGCTCTGCCCCGCCGGAATCAGCACGCCCCAGCCGTGATAGAGCCGCCCGTAGACTTCTCTCAACGTGGTGCCGCCCTCGACGGCGAACGCCCTGCGCTCCGGGTCGTACGTCACACCAGTCATGGCCGACATGTCGATGAGCGCCTTGACTGCCGAGTCGGCGACGAACCCCTCCAGGCAATGGCCGCCGCTGCGCACCGCCAGCCGCCGCTCTTCGCGCACCGCCGCTTCCACAGCGGCGAGCAGCTGCTCGGTCAATCCCACCACCCGCACGTAATCGGGACTGCCGACGAAGCGGCGATTGAATCCTCGGCTCACCAGGTCCGCGTAGCGCGCATCTTCCGGCGTGATGGGGCGACTGTCCGCGCGGGCCTCGGGTGAGCGTGTTCGATCGGTCATCTCCCTCCTCCTGAGGGTGAAAAGCTACGTCAAGGACTCTCAACGAGCCAACCACTCGCACTTGCCTTGCACGCAGGCGCCAGCATGCGCCGGGCGGAACTCGTCCACGTTGGAGCGCCGGGCGTCGGCTTCAGCGCAGCGGGACCCCACCTACCCAGGCGTTCGGATCTTGACGTTCATGGTGAGCCTTGACCGCAGGGGACGAGTGAGCGAGCTCGGTCTGAACGCCATCCTCGTCAACGTTGGATGAGCGCCTTCAGACCAATCACCACGTCTGCGGCGCTGCTAAGAAAACGCACAGTTGGGCGGATTCGACGTGCTGTGGTCGACGCGCTCCGGCGCGACCGCCGGAAGCTCCTGCGGAAGCAGGGGCGCGGGCGCTTTCAGTTTCCCGGCGTTTGCGCGCGCGTGGCAGTCTCTTCGCGGGGAGGCAGCCATGATCTCCATTCAGGGGCTGAGTAAACGCTACGGCGAGTTCGAGGCCGTCGCACCGTTTTCGCTGCAGGTGGACAAAGGCGAGGTCTTTGGCTTCCTGGGCCCGAACGGCGCCGGGAAGACGACGACCATCCGCATGCTGATGGGGATCCTGGTGCCGTCGGCGGGCCGCGCCCTGATCGACGGCCTGGATTGCCACGGCGACGTCGCCGACGTCAAACGCCGCGTCGGCTACCTGCCGGACAGCCCCGTCTACTACGACTATCTGCGCGGGCGCGAGATCCTGGCTTTCGTCGGCGAGATGCACGGCATCGCGGCTAGCGACGCGGATGCGCGGGCGCGCGAGCTGTTGGGTGAGCTGGACCTGGGCGGCGCCTCCGAGGAGTACGCCATCAACTATTCGATGGGCATGAAGAAGAAGCTGGGGCTGGCCTGCGCGCTCATCCACGATCCGCCCGTGCTGATCTTGGACGAGCCGACCAATGGGCTGGATCCGCGCGCGGCGCGCGAGGTTCGGGATCGGCTGCAGGCCGCCGCCGGTCGCGGCAAGACCATCTTCGTGTCCACGCACCTGCTCGACATGGCGGAGCGCCTTTGCACCCGCGTCGGCATCATCAACGGCGGCCGCCTCGTAGAGGTCGGCGACGTGGAGACGCTGCGCCGCAAGCTCGCGCCGGGCGGTTCGCTGGAGGAGATCTTCATCAAGGTGACCGAGCGAAACGACGCGGAACCGACGTGACGGGCCGGATCACCGCAGCCCGTGCGGCATCGTTGCTGGTGCGCCTGCGCTGGCGTCGCGTGCGCAATCGATTGTTCGCCCGGCCGCAGAAGACCACTCTGCCGGGTGCGCGCAGGGCGACGCCTGGAAAGAGTCGCAATGTTTGGCTCACCGCGCTGGCTGGCGCCTATTTTCCGGTCATCGTGTTCCGCACCGTCAGCATGGTGCTGGATGCCATTGCACGGCACGAAGGCTACGCCGCCGCCGCGGGGCTGACGGGCGGCCGCGGCGCGCACATGCTCCCGGTTCTGGCGGCGGAGCTGGCCGTGGTCATGGCTGCAGTCTTGCTGGCGTCGATGATGACCCGCGAGCTCACGTCGCCGGAGTGGGATCTCGAGTGGCTCGTGACGCTGCCGATCCCGCGACCCACGCTGATGGCGGTGCGCATCCTCGAACGCACGGTCGTCAATCCGGTCGGCCTCCTCCTCATTTGGCCTTATGCGACGGTCATCGCCTGGCGCGGCGGGCTGCGCTTGGCGGCCCCCCTGCTGGCAGCGGCCTGCGCACTCCCGCTGCTGGCGCTCGTCGCCGCCAGCTGGGTGCTGGCAGAGGCCGGATTGCGCGTGCGTCTGTCGGCGCCCCGCCTCCGAAACGCGCAGGCAGTCGTGACCGTTCTGAGCTTGGCTGCCTTTTTCGTGGCTTACTCGCCCGAGACGGGCTCGGGCCGCGTTGTCTACCGCATGGCCGCGGCGCTCGCACCCGTCTGGCGTTGGAGCCCTCCAGGTCTCGCGATCGCGGCGCTGACTCCGCCAACACCGTTCGGGTGGCGTTCGATCTCGTGGCGCTCACGTTCGAGACGAGCCTCGCGATCGCGCTCAGCCTGGCAACGCTTCGCCACCTGTTGCGGCACGGCCTGGTCACGGGCGGGAGTCGCGAAAGCGGGCGCGTCCCCGTGACGCTCGCCCGTCGCAGCGCCGGGCGGGTTCCTCTGTGGCCGCCGCGCTGGCTTTCCCCTGTGCAGCGGCGCGAGCTCCGGCTGCTTGGCCGCGACCGAAACTTTCTGGTGCAAACCCTCTTCATGCCGCTCCTCATCGTGGGCATGCAGGCCACCTTCGGGATGCGTCACCTGAGCCTGGGACCCGTCGGCTTGATGGCGGCTGGCTTCGCCGTTTCGGCGTACGCCCTCATGTTCTCGGCGTTCCAAGTCCTGAGCGGCGAGGGGCAAGCGCTCTGGATTCTGTTCACCCTGCCGTGCCGCCTGGAGAAGGTGCTGCGCGAAAAGGCGATGCTGTGGGCTGGCCTGGCCGCTTTGTACGTGACCGCCGTGGCGACCTTCGTGATCTTGAACCGAGGGCCTTCCCTCAAAGTCGTGGGGCTGGCGCTGGGTGCGCTGGCGGGCGTCCCGATCTTCGCCACCATCGCGGCAGCGTTCGGAGTGCTGGCCTGGGACCCGATGGCGGCAGTCGCCCAGCAGCGTCGCCTCCGTCCGGCATTCGCCTACCTCTATATGTCGCTCGCGGCCATGTACACGTTCTCGCTGTATGCGAGCGGGCTCCACCAGCGCGGCGTCCTCATGGTGCTCACGGCCTTGGTGGCGATCGCTCTGTGGCAGAAAGCGCGCGACCACCTGCCGTACGTGCTCGATCCAACCGCCGCACCGCCCAACACCATATCGGTGGCGGACGGCCTCATCGCAGCGCTGGTGTTCTTCGTGGCTCAAGCGGTGGTCGCCATCTTGTCGGGCGGCGGCCAACCGACCCTGGCGCTGGTCTACAAATCCTTCATCTGGGGCGGCGCCATCGCCTTCTCGGCGGTGCGCTTCGTCCACTGGCGGACGGGTGCGCGAGGGGTGCCGGTCTACTTTGGACCGGGGTGGCGACGGGCGGTCGGGCTCGGCGCAGTGGGTGCCATCATCGCCGCGGCTGGCGGGGCGGTCTATCTGCTGGTGGCCCGCCGCTTCGGCCTGCTGCTCGCGGCGCCGGCCGGCGGCGTGCGCGCGGCGGCCTTGGCCATGTTCCCGCTGGTCGTCGTGGCGGCGCCTATCTTCGAGGAATACATATTCCGTGGGCTGCTGTTCGGTGGGCTCGTGCGCTCGGTGTCGCCAGCGCTGGCCGGACTCGCCAGCGCCGCCATCTTCGGCTTGATTCACCCCACCGCGGCAACCATCCCGGTGTTCTTCATGGGGCTGGTCGCTTCGGCGATCTACGCGCGGGCCGGCTTGCTCTTGGCGCCGGTCCTCGTGCACGCCGGGTACAACGCGGCGGTGGTCATCCTGCAGACCCTCATGACCGGGTCATAGCGAAGCGTCGCGTCAGGTCGGGGGGGGTGCCCCGGAGGGGGCCGGGACAAGTGCGTGCGGGGGTTGACATGTCGGTGGGGCGACTTAGTTGTACAAGTTGGACGTATGCCCAGGGCCCCCGCCGGACTCCAGACCTTTCCCCCTGTCGATCGCGCCGGCGCAACAGAGGGGGCGGCGCTGCCTGGCGTTCGCAAACGAACCTCGACCGTGGAGTTCGTGGCTCGGCAGCGGCTCCTGCTCGTCGAGGACGACTTCATGCTTCGCCAGCACCTGGCTGAGCTGCTGGCGCTCGAGGGATACTACGTGAGCTCGGCGGCAGATGGCGCGGAGGCTCTCTGGCGGCTCGAAAGGGAGCCGCTCCCGTCCGCGATCCTCCTGGATCTGGTGCTTCCCAAGATGAACGGGATCTCCTTCCGGGAGGTGCAATTGGACTCGCCCGTCCTTCGCGACATCCCGACCATCGTCATGACCGCAACGCGGGGCATTCGGGACCTGACACCGCTTGGATTCTCCGAGATCCTGTCTAAGCCGGTCCCTTTCGAGCGACTCGTCGAAGCTCTCACCAAGCTCTGTCCGGCGACCTGAGCGAAGCGCGGCCGCCGCTCGTCCAAGCGAACGAGCTCGTCCAGCAGCTCCCGGCGTCTCTTCAGGTCCTCGGGCACAGGTTGGCAAGCGTCTGGAGCAGGTGGTCCAGATCGACGGGCTTCCGGACGAGGTCGGCAAAGTGGAGATCCCCTCCCTCGAAGTCGGTGAGCGAGGTGAGCGCCACCGTCGGGATGTCGCGCAGCGCAGGCGTGGCGAGCTGGAGCTTGCGAAACGCGATCCCGTTCAGCCGCGGCATGAGCATGTCGACCAGGATGACCGCCGGTGTCGGCTCTCACGCCCGGGGTCCAAGACCGGGCGTATGATGCGCCTGGTTTGAGGCGCGCGCGGTCGATTCTCGGTCCCGACTCTGGCCATCGGTACGCTGCTGGCGTGCGCATCGAACAAACCGGCCACGGACGCCGGCGCGGCGGGCGCAGCGGGCGCCGGGCGGACAGCGGGGTCGGGCGCTTCGAACGGGCCAGGCGGAGCCGCACAGAATGGCGGCGTCGGCGGCGGCGGGCCAACCGGTGGAAATGCCGGCGTGCCGGGATCTCCTGGCGGCGCGGCGGGCACGGAGGGGCGCGGCGGAAACGGCGGCGCAGGCGCGGCGGGGCCATCGGGCGGCTCGAATGGCAGCGGCGGCACGCGGAGCGATGCCGGCGCGGACGGCCGTGGCGGCGGCCCCGGAGATCCTTTCCTGGGCGACGTCACGCCCACGAAAACCGGAGACCTGTGGCGGTTCGCGTTCGGCGACGTGGTCTTCGAGGTGAACGCGACCAAGGCCGCCAGCGTGACCACCTTCGCGCGCGGCGGGCACAACGTGCTGGCCGACGGCTCGCATTTTCGTCCCAGCCCGCAGAAGGCCTGGAACTGGCCGCCGCCACCCGAGATCGCCCAGAACGCTTACGCCGCCTCGCAGAGCGGAACGATCGTGACCATGGAAAGCCAGACCAGCACGCAGTGGGGCCTCAAGGCCCAAAAGCGCTTCTGGGCCAGCTCGGCCAACGACGTGGTCACGATCGAGTACACGTTGACCAACACCAGCGCCGCCCCCACAAGCTGGGGCCCGTGGGAGGTGAGCCGGGTCAATCCCACTGGCCTGACATTTTTCCCCGAAGGAACCACCATCCCCGCCAAGCCGGCTTCGTACGGCGGGCTGCTGGCGCTGCAGTCCGCGGGCGGCGTGGCGTGGCTGGACTACAAGCCGGCGCTCTACACGTCGGGCAATTACATCGTGGCGCGGGACGGGCTCGAGGGATGGTCCGCGCACGCCGAGGCGGGCGTCGTCTTCATCAAAGCGTTGCCGGACATCGCCCCGGCGCAAATCCCCCCGGAAGAGGGCGAGATTCAGCTTTGGACCGACAGCACCCACACCGCTTTGGAGATGGAGAACGAAGGCGCTTACGTGTCTTTGGGGGCCGGCAAATCTCTGGTCTGGACGGTCCACTGGTACTTGCGGTCCATCCCCGCCGACACCTCGGTCAGCGTCGGGAGCACCAAGCTGGTCGAATTCGTTCGCGCGCAGTTGCTGAAATAGCGCGCGACGCCCGGGCGTCCGGCGCGGCCGTTCACGCGAAGTCGCGGCGGTACATACGGACCAACGTCAGGAGAAACGCAACGGCGAGCGGACCGATGACCAACCCGATCGCGCCGAAAGCACTGATCCCACCGATGAGCGAGAAGAACACGACCCCGGCCTGCATCTCCATCCCTGCCTTCGCGAGGTACGGCTTGAGGACGTTGTCGACCAGCCCGACCACGAAGACGCCCCAGAGCGCCAGGAATAAACTCCAGGAGGGGTGACCGGAAAGGTAGAGGATGGCGGCGGCGAAGAGACAGACGCTGGCGGCGCCGACCGCCGGGACGAAAGCCACCAGGAAGGTGACGGCGGCAAAGAACAGAGAATGCGGGACGCGGCTGATGAGGTAGCCGGCCAGGGCCGCCAGAGACTGGGCGGCTGCGGTGATCAGCGCCGAGACAATCACCGAAAACGAGACCTTCTTGAATTCGGCGAAGAGCTCGCTTGTCTGCCCGGCGCGCAGGGGCAAGGTCTCGTCCAGCCAGGATACGATTTCGTCGCCTTGCACCAGGAAGAAGTACAGCGCGATCAGCATCATCGAGGCCTCGAAAACCACGGCGCCGGTGGCGGACGCAGCGGCCCAGATCGTCGCCGCCGCCCGTCCACCACCGCCGGCGCGCAGGACACTGCCGACCACCTCGTCGAGGTCCGAGAGCCGTGCCAGGGCCTCCCGCACGACCGTCGCGAACGACTGCGGAAGCCGCGCCAGCAAGTCCCTCACGCTGTCACCTGCCGCAATCTGCGTGACGAACTTCAGCCCGGCGTCTCCTTCGCTGAGAAGCACGATCGCCAGGGCGACGATTGGGCCGACCAGAACGGCAGCCAGGCCGAACACCAACAGGCCCGCCGACAGGGCGCCGCGCCCCCCGAACTTGGCGGTCAAGCGCGCGTGAATTGGCCAGATCACGCCGGCGAGAACGGCCGCCAGCAGCAGCGCGCTGGCCAGCGGACGGACGACGATCGCCACCAGCAGCGTCGCCACGGCGAGAAGGATCAGGAAGAACCGGCGTGCCTGGCGAACGTCTTCCATCGTGCACCTCTAGGTGATAGCCGCCCGGATCATGATGCCATCCTGGTGAGCAGGCCTGGCCTAAGCAAGGGCTCGTCGGGGTCGACCCGCGCGATAGCCGCCGACCTCGTGTACGCTGGTGAAACGCGGCGATACCGTGTGCGCCGCCGGACGCCTCCGTGCTCGTCATGGACGAACCTCACTTCAGCGACGTCGAAATGTCGGACCCTCGCTTCGAGCGGGACGGCCTGCGTTTCATCACCGTGCGCAGCCCTGCGCTGGGCGGCCGTCGGGCGGACATCTGCATCTGGGCGCCGCCGCGGGGGCCAGGCGACGGAAAGCTCCGACTCGCCGTTCTGCTTCACGGCGCCGCGGGAAGCGCTTGGTCGTGGCCGCTGCGCGGAGGCGCGCACCTGACGGCGTCGCGTCTCATCGACACCGGCGAGATCGAGCCCGTCGCGCTGCTGATGCCGTCGGACGGGCTGTGGGGAGGTGGCAGCGGCTACGTTCCGCACCCGGACGCCGACTACGAGCGTTGGATCGTCGACGAGGTCGCCGCCGCCGCGGCGCTGGCCGACGACCGCATCGATCCCCAGGCGCCGGCGTTCGTCGCTGGACTATCGATGGGCGGGTTCGGGGCACTTCGCCTGGGCGCGAAGTACCCGGACCGGTTTTGCGCCATCTCGGCGCACTCGGCGGTCACGACGGTGGCGCGGCTAGCGGAGTCGACCGGCGATCGTCTGGACGACATTCCCAGCTTTGGCCAGCCCGACGGGACCGCGCTGCATTGGCTGGACGTGAACGCCGCGCGGCTGCCGCCGCTGCGATTCGACTGCGGCAGCGACGATCATCTGCTCGCCGGTAACCGCGGCCTCCACGCCGCGCTCGAATCCCGCGGGATCGATCACGTCTACGAAGAGTTCGCCGGCGGCCACGATTGGCCCTACTGGCGGCTGCACCTCGCCGACACCCTCCGGTTTTTCGACGGCGTGCACCCCCGCGAGCGAGCGCGCAAGCACTGAGCGGCCGCGCCCTCAGGGGCCGGTCGTCTTGCGGAAGAAGCGCGGCCCGGGCGTCACCAGCCAGACGGAGGCGGCGTCTCCGGTCACGAACGTGTTCCTGATCGCGCCGTCTGCGCCGCGCGCGGAGGGCGGCGCGTCGGTGACCAGAGACCAGTCCTGACCGTCGAAGTGGGCGACGTCCTCCCCGGCAGACCAGACATCGCCGGCGCCGCGCCCGAAGAGGCTGGTCATGTCTGGCGACCCCTGGTTGGGAGCGACACCCGCGATCGCCACCGCCGGCGCGTTCGTACCGTCGAACGCGCGCAGGCTCAGCCGCGTCGTCTGGCCGTTGACGTTGGCCAGCGTCGACTGCGCCAGCCACAGCAGGGCCCCGCCGCGCCAGATGGCGTCGATGCCGCCGACGCCGACGCCGGTGCGGGTCCAGTTGGCGCCGTCGAAGTGATGCACGAACCCGAAGTCCATCGTGTTGCCGACCTGGTCACTCGGCCCCACGAACCAGACGCTGCGGGGGGAATCGATCCAGATGTCCGTGAAGCTGAAGCCGATGGTGGCGCCGCTGGTCGGATAGCTCGGGTCGTCGAAGTTGTACGTCGTCCAGGCTTCGCCGCTCAGGTGCAAGAGGTTGCTGGTGGCGGCGATCCAGACGTCGTCGGGCGCGGCGGCGCGCACCCGATTGAACTGCAGCGGCTCCATGAACGGTGGCTGGCGCACCATGTTGCGCCACGTCTCGTCGGTGAACCGGGTCCACCCGTTTGCGTCGCGGTGATAAAGGAGATCGGCTGCGGTCGCCCAGACGTCGTCCGGGCCGCTGCCGTGAACGCTGGCGTGCGGCGGCGCCGTCACCGTGGGGGCGATCATCAGCTCGGCGGTCCAGCAGCCGTGTTTCCAGCGAACGATCTCGGCACCCGCGGGTTCCGGGACGCCGGTCGGCAAGAACGTGCTGCCCGCGAACAGCAAATCGTCGGCACCGACGGCGAACGCGTCGGTGACGCTGAAACCGTTCAGATTCGAGGGAGCCGCGATCTCGACCCACGTCCCCGCGGGGCCGGTCGGGATCGAGCAGCCGGGTTGACCGTCGCCGGCGGCGCCACCACCACCGCCGCCGCTGCCCGGCGGGCAACCCGGGGCGGACGAACCGCCGCTACCTCCTCCCCCCGGATGGCCCGCGCCCGACGCGACGCCGGAATCCGCCCCACCCCCGTGGCTGGAACAGCCACCCGCGCCGGCCGCCAGCGTGGCGGCGCAGGCCGCCGTCACCGCCGCCACCCACTTCACGGATCGTTCGCGCTGAATGACCATCAGGGCACCATCACTTTCACCGCGAAGATGCGGCTCACGAACCTCACGTCAAAGCAGCGCGGCGGATGGCCCGCGACATTCCAAAGCTGGCTGACAGGCCTCGGTGACTTGGGTGACGCGCGGGAAACGCGCGGGCTTGCCGTTGTTTCCCGCCCGGGGACGCCTCATAGTTTCGACCCAGGATGGGAGACGTGATCCGCGCCAGCTCGCAGGCGACCGCCGAGGTGGATTTCCTCAGCGGCGGTGGCGAGATGGGGGCGCTCATGCGGGCGCACGATTGGGCGCGCTCGTCGCTGGGACCGCCCGCTGCGTGGCCGCAGTCGCTGCGGACGGCGGTGCGGCTGATCCTGAACACCGGGCACCCCATGTACATCTGGTGGGGGCCGGAGCTCGCTTGCCTCTACAACGACGCCTACAGCCGCTCGATCGGACCGGAGAGACATCCGGTGCTCACTGGGCCGCCCGGCGCTGGAGGTCTGGTCGGAGATCTGGGATGTCATCGGTCCGCAGATCGACCAGGTGATGTCGGGCGGCGGCGCAACCTGGAACGTGAACCACCTGGTGCCCATCACGCGGCACGGCCGGCGCGAGGAGGTCTACTGGACCTACAGCTACAGCCCCATCGACGAGCGGACGGCGCCGCGCGGGATCGGCGGGGTGCTGGTGGTGTGCACCGAGACGACCGAGCAGGTTCAGGCCGCCCGGCGGCTGGCCTCCGAGCGCGATCGGCTGGCGCAGCTGTTCGAGCAGGCGCCCAGCTTCATGGCGGTGCTCCGCGGCCCCGAGCACAGGTTCGAGTTGGCCAACCCGGCCTATCTCGACGCTCGTCGGCAACCGGCCCCTGCTCGGCAAGACCGATCGCCGAAGCGCTGCCCGAGACGGTCGAACAGGGGTACATCAAGCTCCTCGACGAGGTGTTTGCGACGGGCAAGGCGTACGTCGCGCGCAGCGCGAAATACGTGCAGCCGCCGACCGCGGCCCGACTGGCGCGAGCGCTTCTTGGACTTCGTCTATCAACCGATCAAGGACGAAGACGGGCGCGTGACCGGCATCTTCGTCGAGGGGGCCGACGTCACCGAGCGGACGGAGGCGGACGTGGCGCTGCGGGCCAGCGAGACCCGGTTCCGGGCGCTGGCGGCCGAGCTGGCCGACGCGAACCGGCTGAAAGACGAGTTCGTCGCCACGCTGGCGCACGAGCTGCGCAATCCGCTGGCGCCCATCCGCAACGCGCTGTCATTGATGAAGCGCTCGCCCAGCAGCGACGTGGCCGCGCGCTCGTACGAGGTCATCGAGCGCCAGGTGGAGCAGATGGTTCGGTTGATCGACGACCTCTGGACCTGTCGCGGGTCAGCCGCGGGCTCGTCGAGCTGCGCCGGGCTCGCTTGCACGCTGGCGGACGTGTTGCGCGGCGCCATCGAGACCAGCCGCCCCTTGATTGACCAGTATGGCCACACCCTCACGGTGACGCTGCCGCCCGAGGAGCTGACCGTCGACGCCGATCCGACCCGCCTCGTGCAGATCGTCGCGAACCTGCTCAACAACGCGGCCAAGTTCACGCCGCGCGGAGGGCGGATCGAGCTCGGTCTGGCGCGCGAGGGGGCGCAGGGGGCGGTGGTGTGGGTGCGCGACGACGGCGTCGGAATCCCGCGCGAGATGCTCGAGCGGGTGTTCGATCTGTTCACGCAGGTCGATCGCTCGCACGCGCAGGTCGAGCGGCGGCCTGGGCATCGGCCTGACGCTGGTCCGCCGCCTGGTCGAGATGCACGGCGGCCGAATCGAGGCACACAGCCAGGGACTGGGCGCGGGGAGCGAGTTCCGGATCCATCTACCGCTGGCGGCTCGCCGCCGCCGTCCAGCTCGCCGTGGCCGACGCGGCGGTGGACGAAGCGCCCGCGGATTCGAAGGCGAATCCTGGTGGCCGACGACAACGTCGACGCGGCGGAGAGCCTGGCGATGCTCCTCGAGCTCCTGGGCCACGAGGCGCGCACGGCTCACGACGGCGCGCAGGCCCTGGAGATCGCGCGCACGTTCCATCCAGACGTCATGGTGGTCGACATCGCCATGCCAAAGCTGAGCGGGCACGAGCTCGCGCGGGTGGTCCGCACGGAGGCGTGGGGACGCGACGTCCTCCTGATCGCGTCCAGCGGATGGGGACAGGATGAGAGCAAGCGAGATTCGCTGGAGGCGGGCTTCGACCACCATTTGGTGAAGCCGGTGGAGATCGGCACCCTGGAACGCCTGCTTCGCGTGCCGCCGAACTGATTCGACGGGAGCTGCCGGTCAGGCCGCCCGTTCGGCGGCGACGATCCGAATGTGCTTGAGCGCGCGCGTGGCTTTCCGCACGGCCGGCGACAGCGGCTGGGCAAGCGTGGGGATGTCGCGGTCGCGCAAAACCGCGAAGCCGGCCCCGGCCAGCATGTCCTTCATCGCCGCCGGCCGAAACAGCGACCGGAATGGTTCGCCGAGGCGCCGGACCAGGATGCGGACCAGCGGCACCAGCAGCCCCGGCGCGGCATAGGCGATGATCAGCCGGCTGCCCGGCGTCGATCGCGCGGCCACGACGGCCAGAGTCGCGTCGACCTCGGCGCGGGTCAGGTACATCACGACGCCCTCCCAGATCCAGGTCGTCGCTCGCGTGGGATCGTGCCCGGCAGCGGCCAGCTTGTCTTCCAACCGCTCGCGCGTGAAGTCCACGGGGACGAACCGCACCTCGCCCGCGGTTCGCGCCAGCGCTGTCGCCCGCCCGACCTTGTCTCGTTGCGTGTCCGGGTGGTCGACCTCGAAGACGACCGCCTCACCGAGCTCGCGCATGCGCCAGGCGCGCCCGTCGAAACCAGCGCCCAGGATCACCACCTGGGGCGCGGCCGCCGCACGGACCTCCTCGTCGATCGCCACCGTGCGGATTGCCATCATGTGCGCGCGCGCCTTCAGGCTCTCGTCGGACATGCGCTCGCGCAGGCTGGCGGGCGCGGCGCTTGCCCCAGCGAAGCGCGCAACCCGGGCCCGCGCCTCTTCGGGAAGCAGCGCCAGCGCCGTCGGGTCCGAGAACCCGGGGATGGAACCGTCGCGGTGGGCAATGGCACGGGCCATCGCGACCATCACAGCCGTCTGGCTGGCGCGCCCCTCTTGCATGCCGGCAATCGTGCCACGCCGGGCAAACTTCGGAAGCTTTTAGTGGAGCGGTTGGCCCGCTGCCACGCCCGTCGTCCCGCCGAGCCGGATGTTCTCGATGACGTGGGCCGTCGAGATGAACGCCAGGTGCGTGAAGGCCTGCGGGAAGTTGCCGATCTGCCGACCGAGCTTCGAAGTCGTATTCCTCGGCGTAGAGGCCCAGATGATTGCGCAGCCCGAGCAGCCGCTCGAACATCGCCTCGGCCTCGTCGAGGCGGCCGGCGTAGGCGTAGTTCTCGGCCAGCCAGAAGCTGCAGGCCAAGAAGGCGCCCTCGCTGCCCGGGCAGGCCGTCGGCGCCCGATTCGGTCGCGTACCGCAGCACGAACCCGTCGCGCAGCAGGCCCTTCTCGATGGCCGCGACGGTGCCGACCATCCGCGGATCGTGCGCGGGCAGGAACCCGTAGTGCGGAATGACCAGCACGCTGGCGTCCAGGTGGTCGCTGCCGTACGACTGCGTGAAGGCGCCCACCTTGGGGTTGAACCCGCGGTCGCACACCTCCGCGTGGATCCGCTGCGCGCACCGCCGACAGGTGCGGCAGCAGCGATCGCCCCTCCGGATCGCTGACCCCGAATTCGTCGATCAGCTTGTAGGCGCGATCGATCGCCACCCAGGCCATGACCTTCGAATGCGTGAAGTGCCGGCGGCCGCCGCGCACCTCCCAGATGCCGTCATCGGGACGCTGCCAGGCGTCGGTGATGAAGTCGATCAGGGCCTTCGCCGGCGCCCAGACGTCGTGGCGTCCCGCCATCCCCATTCTTCGTCCCGAGTAGATGGCCGCCAGCGCCTCGCCGTAGACGTCCAGCTGGAACTGCCCCGAGGCGGCGTTCCCGACCCGCACCGGCTTTGACCCCTCGTAACCGGGCAGCCAGGGGAGCTCGAACTCGGTCAGACGCCGGGCGCCGGCGATGTCGTACATGATCTGCAGCTGGGCGGGATCGCCGGCGACGGCGCGCAGCAGCCAGTCCCGGAAGGCGCGCGCCTCGTCGACGTAGCCGCCGATAATCAGCGCGTCCAGCGTCAGGCTGGAATCGCGCAGCCAGCAGTAGCGGTAATCCCAGTTGCGCGAGCCGCCCAGCTCCTCGGGCAGCGACGTCGTCGGGGCGGCGACGATGCCGCCCGTCGGGGCGTAGGTCATCGCCTTGAGCGTGATGAGCGAGCGGACGATCATGTCGCGCCAGCGCCCCTCGTACGTGCAGCGCCCCGCCCACGCCCGCCAGTAGCGCTCGGTCTCGTCCAGGACCTGCGCCACGTCCAGAGGCCTGCGGCGGCGTGCTCGTGCGACGCATAGGCGGCCAGCTGGTACTCGATGCGGTCTCCCTGACGGACCTGCAGGATGGCGCTGACGCGCGCGTTGGCTCTCGATCGGTTGTCCGGGGCCGCGCAGCGCGAGCGCGCTCGGACCGGCGACCAGCAGCAGCCCACCCGGACACGGGCGTGATCCACGGGCGATCGGCGCCGTAGCCGAAGCGCACGTTCAGCAGCATCTCGAGCTGAACCTCGCCTTCGAGGCCCTCGATGATTCGCACGAGGTCCGAACGCTGCTCGCCGCCGCTGATCGGCATGAAGTCGGTGACCCGCACGACGCCGCCGTCGCAGACGAACTCCGTCTCGAGAATCAGCGTCTCGCCGCGATAGCGCTGGCGCGCTTCACGCACGCGCCACGGTCGGCCGGATCGACCACGCCCCGTGCTCGTCGTAGCCGACCAGCGCCGCGAAGCACGCGTCGGAGTCGAAGCGCGGCGCGCAGAGCCAGTCGATCGATCCGGTGCGCGAAACCAGCGCCGCGGTTCGCGTGTTCCCGATGAGCCCGTAGTCCTCGATGCGAGACGCCATGCCCTGAACGTCGGGCCTGCGGCTCCATCCCGCCAGCCGCCCGGTCCCGAATCAGCCCTGGGCTCACGCGGCGAACGGGAGCGACGACGGATGATTCTGACGACGACAAATGTAGTTGACAGGGGCTCACGACTTGAGACTACAGTCGTAGTTATACATGGAACAGCTGACCGACCTGCAGCTCGCGGTGATGAAGGCGCTCTGGCGCCTCGGCGAGGGGACGGTTTCTGACGTCGGCGACGCGCTGGCGCGCAACGGACGGAAGCTGGCGCCGACCACGGTCGCCACTCTGTTGCAGCGCCTCGCCGCGCAAGGATGGGTGGCGCACCGGCGCGAGGGGCGTCAGTTCGCGTACCGCGCCAAGGTCAAGGAGACGGCGGCGGCCCAGGGGGCGCTCGCGCGTGTCGTCCGCTCGTTCTTCGACGGGCGCGCCTCCAGCGTCGCCGCGCAGCTGCTGGAATCGGACGATCTCACGGCCGAGGATTTGCGCACCATCCGCGCGCTCTTGGACAAGCGCGGGGGCGGGCGATGACGGGAGCGCAGCTCTTCGGCCCCGGCCTCGCCGCTGCGGTGTTCCGGGGCGAGCTCGGCTGGCTGGTGACGTACGCCGTGCACGCCGCCATCGCGGCCGCCGTCGCGGAGGTACTCGTCAGCCTGGCGCATCCCTCGCCCGCCGACGAGCACCGCCTCTGGAAGATGGCTCTCGCCCTTCCGCTGGTGACCGCGTGCACCGGCACGCTCTTCGGCGAGGCCGCGCTCGGTCGAACAGTCCTTCTCCTGACACCCGCCGTGGTCGGCATTCAGCCGTCGCATTCAGGGGCAGCCGGGGCGATCGCCTCAGCTTCGAGCTCTTGGCTGGGAGCCCGTTTGGTGCTGGCAGCGGGGCTGGCGGCGACCGCCGGCGTGATGGCGGGCGCGGCCCGCTTCGCCATCGGCTTCGCACGTTTCCGCCGAAGGTTGAAGGACCGCCGAACCTCTGTCGATCCCCGCCTCCGCGCGGCGCTGGCGCGGATCTCCACGCGGTTCGGCCTGGGCCCCGTCGAGCTATCCGAGAGCGCCCGCCTGGCGAGCCCAACCGCCGTGGGGGCGCGCGCCATCTGCTTCCCGGTTGGCTCGACGGCGTCGCTCGCCGACGACGAGATCGATGCGGTGCTGGCCCATGAGCTTGCGCACCTCGAACGGCGTGACCCGGCGTGGTTCTTCCTGGCGGGCCTCGTCCAAGCCGCGTTGTGGATCGCAACCGTTCGCCCATCGCGTCGCCGCGCGGCTCCGGCGTAGTGCCGAGATCGCTTGCGACGAGCGCGCCGTCGCTGCAACAGGCAACGCGTTGGGTCTGGCGCGGGGCCTCAGTCGATTTGCGCACGCCGCGCTGGGTGCGACGGCTTTGAACGACGCCCATCCCGCATTTGGTGGCGGCGCCCGCGCGTCGCGCATCCTGGTCGATCGTGTGCGCCGGCTGGCCGCCCCTGCCCCACCCGCCCTTGTCTCGCGCGCCGCCGCCAGCCGGTTCCCGGCGACGGCCGCGGTCCTGGCCTTGGCGACCGTCGCCAGCGCCAACCTGAACGTGAGCTTCGCCGGAACAGCGCGGGACGAGGCGCCCGGCCTGGCGGCGGCCAGTCAGCGGGCTGCGTACCTGACCTCCGAAGAAGCCCGGCTGCAAGCAGAAATCAAGGCGGCAGACGGCCGCCCGAGGCGCGCCACGGCGAGTGCCGCCCCGTCCCACCTGTTGGAGCTGGAACAGGACCTTCGCCATGTACGAGAGGAGCGAGCGTGGCTGGAACGAATCGTGAGCACCACAGTCGAACCATGAAGCACCCATCGCTGGGTCTGGCCCTGGGGGTGGCTGTCGTCGCCGCCCTGGTCCCGGGCCGCGGCCCGGACGCCGCGGCCGCGCCCGGCAACGGGGCTGCGCCCGCCGTCGCGCGTACGCTGCTCGAGCGGCGAGACGTCCCCGGCGCGCCGGGGCTGGAGTCGCGCGTTTACCTGATGACGTTTCCGCCAGGCGCCGCCAGTCCGCCCCACGTCCACACGACCCAAGCCATGGGGTACGTGCTGGAGGGCGCCTTCGCGTCCTCGTTCGAGGACCAGCCTCCGACGATCAAGCGCGCCGGCGACGCCTTCGTCGACAGCCCCGGCCGGACGCACCACTTCAAGAACGCGGACCCGGATCGACCGCTGCGCTTCATCTTGTCTGGGACATTCCCCAAGGGGGCGCCCATCTTCCGCAGTCCCGAGGCGGTCGTTCGCTTCGGCGTGGCCGCGCCGGCCCTTCCGATCCACAAGCCGGGCCTCTATCCCGAAACCATCGACTATGACCCGTTGCACGACACGTTCCTGGTCGGTTCGTTCCGCAGCGGCGCGATCTACCGCGTCGACGGCGACGGGCGTGCCACGCCATTCGCCGGCGAACAGGCCGTCGGATCGACCCTTGGAATCGCGGTCGACGCCCAACACCGACGCCTGTGGGCGGTGAGCGCCGACGTGGGCGCCGGCGTCCGCCGGTCGGCTGCCGGCCCGAAGCGAGCCGCCGACGTCATCGTTTACGATCTGACGACCGGCAAGACGCTCCGTCACGTCGACCTTTCCGGCCTGGTCCACGGGCCACACCTGCTGAACGGCGTCGCTGTCGACGCGGGCGGCAACGCGTACGTCACCGACAGCTTCTCGGCGGCGATCTACCGCGTCAGCGCGGACGGCAAGGCGAGCGTCTTTGCCCGAGACGACAGGTTTGCCGGACCAGGCGTCGGCCTGAACGGCCTGGTCGTTCACCCGCACGGGTTCTTGCTGGCGATCAAGAAGAGCGACGGTGCGCTCTTCAAGGTGCCGCTGGCCGATCCCAAGCAGGTCTCGCAGGTCAAGATCGACGGCGCGTTCGTCGGCGGCGACGGACTGACGCTGGCCGGTGCCAACGACTTGGTGGTGGTCGCGAACGCCACACCGGCGGTGACCACCAACACCGCCTTCGCCCTGTCTACCGCTGACGACTGGGCAACCGCGCGGATCTACGACGCGCTGCCGCTGCGGGACGACTACCCGACCACCGCCGTCGTGCGCGGAGGGACGCTGTTTGTCGTGTCGAGCCGACTCGAAGAGTTGCTACACGCGGCGGCCGCCGGCGGCGACTTGGCTCAGCACACGGCAGAAGCGACGGTTCGCCCCATCGGCTCCGTCGTGCGCTGACGCAGCTCCTGTCGGTTGGGCGAAGGCGCGGCTACAATCGCGCCAACCGTGACTGAAGTCCCTTACGGCGCTGACCGGCCTCCCTACGCGATCTCGACCGATCCCGCGCGCTTGGACCTGGACACGATCTGGGGCTGGCTGCGCGCGTCGTACTGGTCGCCAGGCATCCCGCGCGACACGGTCGCGCGCGCGATCCGCAATTCGATCCCGTTCGGAATCTTCGAAGCGCAGCGCCAGGTCGGGTTCGCCCGCGTCGTCACCGATCGCGCCACGTTCGCTTACCTGGCCGACGTGTTCGTCGACCCGGCGGCGCGCGGTCGGGGGCTTGCTGTCTGGTTGATGGAGGTCATCAGCGCCCACCCCGACCTGCAGGGGCTTCGCCGCTGGATGCTGGGCACGCGCGACGCACACGGCCTGTACGCCAAGTCCGGCTTCCGCCCCCTCGCCCGAGCCGGAGATCTTCATGGAGATTCACCGGCCGGACGCTTACCGCCGCGGTTGAACGGCCGTGCCATCCAACCCGACAGACGACCAGCGCCCGTTCGCCGAAAGCCTCTGCTGGCGATGCGCCCACCACCGCCCGATCACCACGGCGCGGTCGGTGTTCGTCATGTGCACGGCGTTGCCGGTCAAGTACCCGCGCCAGCCGGTCTTGGCCTGCCCGATGTTCCGGCCGCCGCCCGGGACGACATAGCCCGGCCTCGCTGATTGTTACCGCCGGACGCCGGCCGGCGTAGGGAGGCGGTGGTCGCTGAAAAAAACCTTCAGCGGCCGGTGACACCCACGGCCGAGGTCGGTGTTTCTCCTGCAGTCCCGCTTCTCGGGTCACTGACACCACAGGAGAACCGCCGTGCACGCCACCACCTCGACGTTCGTACATCGCCTCTTGGACTGGCCCCTCTTTCAATCCGAGTGGGTCTTCTGGCTGCTCTTCGCCCTGTCGGCCTCGTCGCTGGCGGTCATCCTCGAGCGGCTCCTCTTTTTCCGGCGGCACGCGGGGGAGACCGCCCGCTTCGCCGCGGCGATCGAGGCGACGATCGGGCGCGGCGACATCGAGGGCGCGGCCGGCGCGCTGACCGGCCGGCGCAGCCTGGAGGCGCGCGTGCTGCTGGCTGGGCTGCTCGCCTGCGACCAAGGGCCCGACGCCGTCGAGGAGCGGCTGGCCGGCGCGCTCGGCACCGAACGCGCGCGCTTCGAAACGCGGCTGTCCTTCTTGGCGACGCTGGCCAGCAATGCGCCCTATGTCGGCCTCTTTGGCACGGTGCTGGGAATCGTCCGCGCGTTTCGAAACCTGGGGACGGACCTGGCCGAAGCCCACGCCGGCGTGATGACGGCGCTGGCCGAGGCCCTGGTCGCCACCGCGATTGGGCTTTTGGTGGCCATCCCGGCGGTGGTGGGATTCAACGCGTTCAAAAACGCGATCAAGACGCGCGTCACGCGCGCCGAGGCCCTGTCGCGGGCACTGCTCTCGCACCTCAAGAGCGAGCTGCCGGCCGCGGCATCGCAGAGCGCGGCCCGGCGCGCGGCGGCGGAGTGAGGACGTCATGGCGGCCCTGGAAAAAGTGGCGTCGCAAGACGACGGCCCGATCGCGTCCATCAACATCATCCCGTTCGTGGACATCGTCCTGGTCCTGCTGGTCATCTTCATCGTCACGTCGGCGGCGATCGTCCGCGCCAGCTTGAAAGTCGAGCTGCCGCGCGCGGCAGCCGCCGGCGCCAAGGTCGCCTCCACGCTGAACCTGGTGCTGGACGGAAATGGGACGCTGGCGCTGGATGGCCGCCCGACCACGGCGCAGGCTGCGCGTGCGGCCCTGCAGGCCGCCGTCGCGAGCAACCCGGCGGCGCAGGCCGTCATCGCCGCCGATCGCGGCGTCTCCTACGGCAAGGTGATGGAGGTCATCGACCTCGTGAAGGGCGCGGGCGTGGCCGGCTTCGCGCTGGACGTCGAGCGCGCCCCGAGCCGTGCGCCCGCCGGTGCACCGTGACGGCGCGTTTCGATCCGCGCGGCGGCCGCGCGCTTGTGCGGCTGGTGCGGACCGCCGCCCCCGTATGTGCGCCTGCGCCCGTCCGCCCCCGGTCGGCCGGCGCCAGCGCACGCCGGAAGCAGCGTCGCGCGCGGCGGCGGCGGCCCGCGCCGCTGGCGCCCGACACGGCCGCGGCGGCGCGCGCCTCCCTGGCCGGCGGCAGCGCGCGATCGCGGCGGCTTGCGGGCGCCGCCTGGACGGTCGTTCTGGCGGCGCACGCCGCGCTGGGGGTCGCCGTGTGGCGCACGCGCGCGGCGCCGCCTGTCACGCGGACCCCGACGCGAATCACGGTGCAGGTGCACGATCGGCCGTCGCCGCCGTCGCGTCCCAGCCTGGCGGCCACGCCCGGGGCGTCGTCCAGCCCCGCGCCACCGCGGGTCGCGCGCCCAACGGCGGTTCGCGTGCCGCGCGCGCCGGGGCCGCCGCCCGCGGCGCCGCCCGCGCCGCTGAAAGTCGTGGGCCTCTCGCTCGAGTCGACGTCCGAGGCCGGTCCCGGCTCGGCTTTTGCCGTCGGTGAAACACTGGATGGCGCCACGGCTGCGACCGCCGCCGGCCCGCGCCCATCGCGGCCTGCCCCGGAGCCAACGCCAGGGCCCAACCGCGTGGCCGGTGGTATCCCGCGGCCCGGCGGCATGTTGACGCCGCCCCGGCGCCTCGACGAGGTGAAGCCGCGCTACCCCGACGCGCGCCGCGCGGCGGGCGTCGAGGCGGACGTCCTGCTGGTCGTCTCGCTGGATGCCGCGGGGCGCGTCCTGTCCGTCACCGTGGGACGCACGAGCGGCGACGAAGCCTTCGACGAATCCGCCCGCGCGGCAGCCCGACAAGAGCGGTTCAGCCCGGCCCTGCGCGACGGCATTCCGGTCCCCACCACCTTCACCTTCACCACCCACTTCCGTTTGGACACGCCATGACCATGAACCGTCACCTCCTGTTGGGACTGCTGGCGGCCGGGCTGGCCGGTTGCGGCGCCGACTTCGACCCGCCCGCCCAGCTCGCGAAGCTGCGGCTGCTCGCGTTGCAGGCCGCGCCCGTCAATCCGGCCCACGGCGAAACCACGACCATCACGCCGCTGGTCTACACCCCGTCGGACGCCGCCCTGGAATTCGCCTGGTCGTGGTGCCCGCTTCTCGGCCAGGTCAACGACGGCTACGTCTGCCCCCTGTCGCGCGACCAGGCGAACGCAATGCTGGCGGCGGCGGGTGTGACCGCGCCGCTACCCGCGTTCGAGATGGGCGCGGGCCCGGTCGCCTCTTTCACCAACCCGTTCCCGCCCGAGGCGCTGGCCGCGCTCTGCGCCGCCGCGCTCGACGGACAGATCGCGGACTGCCAGGGCGGATTTCCGATCCGCGTGTCGGTCCGCGTCGCGCAGGGGGCGCAGACGCAGCTGGCGACGACCATTATCCGCTTGCCCGTCACGACCGGCGCGCTGTCGAACGCCAACCCGATCCCGGGCGCTCTGAGCGTCGACCTGCCGTCGGGCAGGCAGGTGCTGGACGACGCGGGCACCGTGCAGATCCCCCGATTGCGGGACAGCCTCCTCCACGTCGCCGTCGACGAGGGGCAGGCCCAGACGTACACCGCGCGTGTGGCGGGCGGCGAGACGGCCACCGCGCGAGAAACGCTGCTCTTCAGCTGGTTCGCCGAGCTGGACGGCCTCGACAACCACCGAACGCTGTTCATCGACGGCGTCGACACGCTGGACGCCGCGGCCGCCGACAAATGGAAACCGCCCGCCACGCGCGACGACGACCGGGTTACGTCGCGCCTGATCGTCGTCGTGCGCGACGACCGCGGGGGCGTCGGTTGGACCAGCGCCACCGCCACGCTGGAGCCGGCGCCATGACGCGCTCTGCCCTCCTGTGCGTGGTCGTCGTCCACCTGGCGGCGCCCGCGGCGACCCTGGCGGCGGAGGCCCCGGCGGCCGGCACGCTCAGCAAGCTGCCCAAGCAGATCGCCTCGGTCGAGGCCGCCTACCCGCCCGACGCGGCCGTCGCCGGGGTGGAGGCCGACGTGGTGCTGAACCTGACCATCGACACGACCGGCCACGTCAGCCACGCCGAGGTCGCGACGTCCGCCGGCCGAGGGCGCGAGGCGTTCGACGCGGCGGCCGTCGCCGCGGCCGCCGGCTACCTGTTCGAGCCCGCCGAGAGCGACGGCAAGCCGGTCGCGGTGGAGCTGGCCTACAAGGTGAAGTTTCGCCTGCGCGCCAAAGCCGCCGCTGCTGCTGCTTCCGCGACAGAGGCTCCGCCACCTCGGACACCGCCGCCGGTCGCCGCACCCCGCCTCCCGCGCGAGAGCCTGTCGGGGCAGTTGCGCGAGCGCGGCACGCGTACCCCGCTGATCGGGTTCGTCGTCACCGTCAGCAAACAGGGTGCGTCCCCGCCCGAGGCTTACGAGGTGACGACCGACGGCGACGGCCGCTTCGCGTTCTTCGACCTCCACCCCGGCGCTTGGCACGTCGATGTCGAAGCACCCGCCTACTTCCCGTTCCGCACCAACGAGGAGATCCGCGCGGGTGAAAAGACGGTGGTCACCTACTACGTCGAACGCGGGCGAGCCAACCCGCTCGACGAGACCGTCACGGCGGCGCGCGCCAAGAAGGACGTGACGCACGTCGTGCTCAGCGCCGAGGTCATCGACAGGATTCCCGGCACGGCCGGCGATCCGCTGGCGGTGGTCCAGAACCTGGCCGGTGTGGCGCGCGCGCCGGCCGGCAGCGGCCTCCTCATCGTGCGCGGCTCGGCGCCCGAGGACACGCAGATCTTCGTGGACGGAATGGACGTGCCGCTGGTCTACCACTTCGGGGGCCTGCGGAGCGTCCTGCCCGAGCGGGTGATCGACAGCATCGAGTTCGTGCCCGGCAACTTCTCGCCCGAGTACGGGCGGGCCACCGGCGGCATCGTCGACGTGCACCTCAAAGAGCTGAAGCCGCGGCGCTTCGGCGGCTCGATCGACATCAGCGTGCTCGACACCGGGGTTTATCTCGAGGCACCGCTCGGCCGCCGGGGGGGCGTGGCCGTCGCCGCCCGCCGCAGCTACCTGGATGCGGTCCTCAAAGCCGTCGTCCCCAGCGACGCACCGGTCGCGCTGGTGACCGCGCCCGTCTACTACGACGGGCAGCTGCTGGCGAACTATCGCCTGACCGCCGCGCACGACCTGCGCGCCATGGTGTTCGGCGCCGACGATCGCCTGGCGCTGCTTTTCAAGAACCCGGCCGACTTCTCGCAGCAGGCCACCGGAAACCGCCTCAGCGCGCGGACGGGCTTCTGGCGCGCGCTGGCCGCCGATCACTACACCCCGCGCGAGGCGCTCGAGAACACGCTGCGCCTGTCGGCGGGACAGGACGCCGAGACACTCACCGAGGGCAATCTGGTGCTGGACCTGCACCGGCGCGTCGTTCAGCTGCGCGACACGCTGCGCCTGCGCCTGGCTCCCTGGGCCACGCTGGTCGCCGGCGTCGACGCGCGCACCGAAAGCTACAGCGGACACGTCCGGCTGCCCGAGCCTCCCAAAGAGGGGCAGCCCATGGCCAATCAGAACCTGAATCAGACCAAGGAGACGATCGTGCGGTGGGGCTGGATGTCCTCGCCGGCCGCGTTCGCCGAGCTCGAGCTGCGCCCGGCGAAGGCGCTGCTGATCGCGGCTGGGCTCCGGGCTGACTATTTCGAGATCATCCACCAGGGCGTGCTGGCGCCGCGCCTGTCGGTGCGTGAAGACCTGTCGCCGCGCTGGGCGCTGAAGGGCGCGGTCGGCCTGTACCAACAGGCGCCCGACGTCGAGGAGACCGACCCCGCGTTCGGCAACCCGGGCCTGAAGGCCGAGCGCGCCGTTCACGCCGCGGCGGGGGCCGAGTGGAGGCCCTGGCCGGGGACGACCGTCGACGTCACCGGCTTTTACAAGCGCCTCTCCAACCTGGTCAGCCCGACGGACGCGACCCGCGTCGAGAACGGCACGGACGTGCCCGTCACCTACGACAACGGCGGCCGCGGCCGCGTGATCGGCCTGGAAGTCGTCGCGCGCCGCGAGCTCAGCGACGGCTTCGTCGGTTGGCTCGCGTACACCCTGTCCCAGTCCGAGCGACTGGATTCGGGGCAGAGCGATTGGCGCCCGTTCGACTTCGACCAGACCCACATCCTGACCGCCGTGGCCTCCTACGACCTGCCGCACCACTGGCGCGTCGGTTCGCGCTTCCGCTACGTCAGCGGCAACCCACAGACACCGGTGACGGGCAGCGTGTTCAACAGCGTCACCGACGAGTACGACCCGGTGTTCGGCAAGGTGAACAGCGCCCGCCAGCCGCCGTTCGTGCAGCTGGACGTCCGCGTGGACAAACAGTGGGTGTTCGATCGCTGGCTGCTGGACGCCTATCTCGACGTGCAGAACGCCACCAACCACGTCAACCCCGAGGGCATCGCCTACAACGACGACTACACGCAATCGAAGGTGAACCGCGGCCTGCCGATCCTGCCGCTCCTGGGCCTACGCGCCGAGTTCTAGTGCGACTGTGATCTTCCGTCGAGACGGTGATCGTTGCTGTATTCCCGCCGGCGTCAGTTGACGTGAAGCACGACCACGCGGCCCGGGGCCGGAAGCGGCGTGTCGGTGTGCCCTGGCTGGGTGTTGGCGAAGGCCGAGGAGACGTTCAGGGTAAATCGATAGCTATCGCCTGCCGGGACGACGTAGGTGTCGGAGCACCTGGAGGCGCAGGCAGGCACGTCGGTGCGCCAGGCAGTGACCGTTCCGTCCCACGCAAAGTCGCGGGCGCCTCCGCTTGGAATGACCAGAGGAAAACCGTCGTCACACACGAAATCGACGATGCTGCAGCGGGGACTTCGCGCAGCATCCGGCTGGCAGGTCGCGCACGGGCAAAGCCTGTCGGAGCCCTCGATGGACGTCGGCTGATCGATCGGGGCAGCCGGGCCGGTAATCGCGAGCCCGACCCCACAGCCGAAGTTCGGGTAGTAGGTCAACTGGTAGTCGCCCGGGCCGTCATTGACGACTCGAACGATGGTGGGGAACGGCGGTGTCGCCGCGACCGCCGCATCGACCGCGACCGCGCCGCCGCGCGCCGAAGGTCCGCAACCGGCGAGGCTCGCGACCAGGAAAACAGGAAAGGCCACGTCACGCAGAGTGTCGGCTGACAGAGTGTCCCACGGCATTGCCTCACACCCTCCTCAACAGACCTCGTGGCGCTCTCCAGCGAGCAAGCAACTCCGCCTGCTTATTCCTGTCCGTCCACAACTCACTAACCCACCCCAAAAGGTCGTCGAAGCCTTCGTCGTCCACGTTCCGTGCCTCGCTCTTCAGGCCATTTCTCGCATCGTACGCCCAGCGCGCGGTGGCGCTTCAGGTACCCGCCGGCACCTGCCTGACAAGTCCTTCGGCCCAGGCGTAATGCCCAGCGAGAAGGACGCGCTGATCCGTCAGCTTCTCAACACAATGGTCGGTCCATCGCTCACCGACACCGCTTTGCTTCGTCCCCACCGGCCCGATCGCCTGCGGTCCGTAGATTGCTTATCTGGCGGCAATGAACGTCAGGCTTCCTTTTCCTCTTTTGGTGCTGGGAGTCGTCCTCGGGCTCATCGTGACCTCGTGTGCCTCGGTGCCGGGCACGCCTGGCGGCCCGCTCCAGCGGGCCGGCGCCGTCCAGCTTTCGGAGACCCAGCAGCTCTACGACCTGTCGCGTATTCAGCTTGCGACCACCGTGGGCTCGGAACGGGGGTTTCATGCCGACGCCGGCACCACGTGGGTGTTCCCCGCACGCCTCGGAGGCCGTGTGGCGATCACGGACTGGCTCGACACCGCCGCCGACTGGGGTGTGAGCGACATGGGCGGCGAGCTTCGCGTCGGGGTTCCGGAAGGCGCGCATCCGTTCCCGTTCGCCGTCCTTATCGGGGCCAGAACGGACAGGTTGGCGGTATTTCCCGCCGGCGACTATACGGGCCAGCAGCACGCGATAAGAGCTCGGCTCGAGGCCTACCCGGCGCTCCCGTCACCATCAGCTACGTCGCTTGCTCGATTTCATGCCGTGCTTGCCCTGGGCGCAAGTCACGGCCGGTATTTTCACGCATTCGGCATTGGGGACTACGATCCCAGCCTGACTCGCGACGAAGACCGGGTCGAGGGCGCGATCGGCGCCGAGCTCCGCCACGGGCGCTTCGTTGGCAGCTTGATTGCGCTGCCCTACTTCGTCGCCCGTTCCTCCACTCCCATGGCCGTCGACTGCGGTTTTCCGGAATGTAGGCTGGTTGGTCAAGAGTCGCTCCTCGGCTTCCAGCAGGACTTCGGAGTGACCATCACCCTGAACCTGGGTATCGCCCTCAACGATCGGCGCTAACGCTCCTAAGTTCTTCGGCCAGGGGTAGTGCCTCGGCGATACCGGAAGACACGGCGGGCATCGGCCGCCGTGAATCGCCAATTCTGCGTGCGCGGTCGGCGGTTCTGTTCCAGGGGCGGTGCGGTACTTCAGCTCGCAGAGGGTCGCGATCCGATCGCGGCCCATGCACTCGCGTGACCACAAACTGACCTCGATCTCGGCGGGATTCAGCCAGCTGCCGTGCTTCGGCGTGTAATGGATGACGAAGCGGCGCCAGAGCCGTTACGCGGAACGTAACGGCCCCTTTATGGTCCGCGGGACCTACCGCGCCCGGTACGTGTGGAGCCCGCAGGCCTCGAATCCCTACGCCGTGGCGACGACGCTGGAACGGCCCGAATCGCTGCGCGCCAATCCGCCCGCCGTCGTGTTCCCCTGGGAGCAGGTGTTCCTGGCCGCCGCCACCTGCGCGGGCTCGGATTACCCCATGCTGGCCGGACACCTCGAGATCCCCCTCGACCGTGCCGAGCTGGTCATCGACGGCGTGTTCGACCCGCGCGGCCAGTTCGACGGCCTGGGTGGCTTCCAGGCCCCCGCCGACGCCGACGCCTGCTATCTGTCGCTGCACCTGCGCGCCGTGCTCGATTCGACCGCCCCGCGCGAGCGGCTCGAGGCGCTGCACCAGCGCGTGGTCTCCCGCAACATGGTCCTCGGCGCCTTGCGCGGTATCCCCCGCACCAGCGAGCTCACCATCCGCGGCCGGCGGACGTAGCGCTTTGATCGACGACCGGCAACAACATCCGCGTTGTCCGTCGGTCTGCGCCCGATATCGCCGGCTGAACGTTGCGTCGCGGCTCGGTGCGCTCACCATCGGTGGCGGGAGGAATCAAGATGTCGTCGAAGTCATTTCGCCGTCGCTTGGGGCGCGCGGCCTGGCTGTTGATCCTGCTCGTCCCTGCCTGGGCGGCGGCAACGACGGACGAGCATGAGTCAAAGGACCAGCCGGCCGACCAGGACCATGGCGACCAGGACCATGGCGACAAGGACAGCGGCGATCTCGCGAAGACCGTACAGAACCCGATCGCGGACCTCATCAGCGTCCCGTTTCAGAACAACGCCAGCTACAACATCGGAACGAACGAGCGGGCGGCCGACACGCTGAACATCCAGCCGGTCATTCCGGTTCACCTCAGCGACAGCGTGCTGCTCATCTCGCGGATCATCCTGCCCATCGCGTATCAGCCTGATCTCACCAGCACCGGGGGTGGCTCCTCCGGGGTCGGTGACCTCAATCCGACGTTCTTCTTCTCGCCGGCCAAGCCGGGGAAGCTGATCTGGGGCGCGGGCCCGGCGTTCGTGTTCCCGACGGCGACCCAACGGTCGGTGGGCACGGGCAAGTGGTCCACCGGTCCGGCAGCCGTGGCGTTGATGCAACCGGATCCCTGGACCTTCGGCGTGCTGGCCAGTCAAGTCTGGTCATTCGCCGGGCCTTCCGACCGATCGAAGGTCAGCCTGATGACCGTCCAGTACTTCGTCAGTTACAACCTCGCGCACGCCTGGTATCTGACCACCTCGCCGGTGCTGACCTTCAACTGGCAGGCGCCGTCGAGCGAAGAGTGGCTGGTCCCGTTTGGCGGCGGCGTCGGCAAGATCTTCAAGCTGGGCAAGCTTCCGCTCAACGGTTCGGTGCAGGCCTTTTACAACGTCCACGCGGCCGACGCGACGACGCTGGCCCGCTGGCAAGCCCGCGTACAGCTCACGTTCCTGTTCCCGACGGCCGGCAGCAAACCCAAGCCAGGCGACAAGCAGGCCGACGACCCGGGCTCCGCCGCGCCCGGGGCGCGCGCATTGGCGGACGCTGCAGAGAAGCCCGCGGACAGGTCGCATTCGCGATAGAAGACCGGGGTGCCCCGGGCGTTTCGCCTCTTTTACCTGCTTGTCGCGCTGACCTTCGTTCTGGCCGCCGCCAGCGTCTGGGCGGCGCACCTCGACGATCCGTTCGGCTGGAACCTGGAGCTCACGCGATTTTTATTGGGCGCGGGTCTGTTGGCGACCGCCGTCTCCAGCTGGGCGACCGCCATCTTCATCGCCTACGTTCACCGGGTGACCTGGCCGATCGTGGTGCTGGTCGGCATGGTCGTGATCGCCGGCAGCGGGTTCGCCGTCTGGTGCCACCAGAACCTGACCGGCGTCTGACCGGCGATCAGGGCGGGCCGTAGAGATCGGCCGACCAGAGGCGTGCGTACGGAACCTTCGCGGTGTGAAAGGCCTCCCGGACGGTCTCGGCGTCGGCCGACACGAATTCACAGAATCCTCGCCGCCGGTCGCTGGACAGGTAGGTCCGCAGTCGCCGGATTCCGCGTACGTCCAGGCAGGGATTCAGCGCCGCGCTCCAGACGTCGAGCTGTTCGTCCGTCAGCGGTGGTTCGTAAACGTAGTCGACGATCACGTAGGCCATGGTCACTCCTGCCAGCGAGACTACGCCAGGTCCGCCCCGGCGAGGTCCCCGATCGCCGCGGCCAGCTCGTCGACGGCTGCCGCGGCGCGCGCCGACAGACCCAGCGACGCGCGGCGATCGTCACGCACCGCGGCCAGCTGTTCGAGCGCGACAGCCCGATCGCCGCGCGCCAAAGACGTCCGGCCCATCAGGCAACGCGCAATCGCGATCTCGCTGCGCCTGCCCACGGCGGTGGCCGCCGCCAGCGCACGGGTCGCCCGCGCCTCGGCTGCCGCGACGTCGGCGGCGGCGAGGTCCTGTGTCGCCGCCACGTTGAGGACGTACGCCAGCATTGCCTTGGCGTCGACAGCGACCAGCGCGGCGAGGGCACGTTCCAGATGGGCGGCTGCGCCCGCCTCGCCCATGGCCCGCGCCACCAGCGCCGCCAGCGCGTCCGCAACGGCCGGCTCGCTGCCGTCGGCCATCTTGTCGGCGACATCGGCCAAGGTGCCGCAATCCGCACGCGCCGCCGCCGGAACGCCTCGCTCTAGCTGCAGCATCACGCGCTGGGCAAGCGCCTGGCAGCGTTCCCAGTGGGCCTCTTCGCGCGTGAAACCACCAATGGCCGCCTCCAGCGCGGGAGCGGCGACGGCCCCGTCACCCAGATAGCGCGCCAAAAGGCCCGTCGCCCAGGCGACGTTCGCCACCTGATCGGCTTTGGTTCCCAGGGCCGCGCGCGCCTCGGCGATCAGCGACTGCGCCCGCGCCACGTCGGACTCCAGCAGCATGAGGCACCGGGCCGAGTCGGCCAGGGCGCGCCCGCGCACCAGCGGATCCAGATCGCGCGTCTCCTCGGCCACTCGGATGGTGCTGGCGTGCGCGGCCTCGAAGTCGCTGCCGAAGTAGTGCATCACCGACCGGACGTGGAACCCTTCGGCCGCCGCCGCGTGCAGCCCCAGCTCTTGCGCCTCGACGATGGCGCGCGACAGCCCCGCTTCGATGGGGATCGACCCGCGCGCCGCGCCGCCGCTGCCGACCAGGACGCCGTAAAGCCCGATCTGCAGCTGGACGCGGTCGAGGCGGTCGAGGCGCGCCGCCTGCTGAAGGCCGCGGTTCGCGAGCTCCGCTGCCTCGGCCTGGGCGTAAAGACGCAGGCAGCGCTGCCCGGCGGCGACGGCGGCCTGCGCCGCCAATCGGGCATCGCCCCCCAGGCCGGCGTGATGCGCGATCTCGCCCGCCAGCGCGTTGTCGCCGCGAGCCGCCTGCAAGGCGCGCGCGACCTGCAGGTGGACCAGCCGCCGCCGTGGCTCTGAAAGCCGCCGGTACGCCGCCTGCCGCAGCAAATCGTGGGCGAAGTCGTAGTGCGTGGCCGACGCGGCGCGGATGATTCCGTGGCGCTCCAGCTCTTCGAGGCGGACGATCAGTTCCGCCGTCGTCGTCCCGCGCACCAGCGCCAGCACCTGCGGATCGAACGATCGGCCAAGGGCAGCCGCCCACGGCAGCAAATCGCAGGCGCCCTCGCCGAGCCGCTCGAGCCGCTCGTCCAGCAGGCCGTCCAGCGACTCGTTCGCCGTCGGCGCGCCGGCCGCGGCGGCGCGCGCGATCTCCAGCGCATACAGCGGATTGCCCTCGCTGGACGCGAAGGCTTCCGCGGCATCCAGCGCGGGGTTGATCGCGCGGACCAGGGCCGCGGTCTCGGCGGGCCCCAGCGGCTCGAGCCGGTGCTGGACCAGCCGCCGCTCCCGGTCCAGGGCGCGCACGACCCGCAACGTGGCGCCGTTGTCGCCCAGCTCGCCGGCGCGGGCGGCGCAGGCGATCAGGATTCGCCCGCCCAGCGGCCCCCGAGCCAGAAAATGCAGCAGCGCCGCGGAGGCTTCGTCCAGCCACTGGATGTCGTCGAGCACGATCCCCAGCAGGCCCGCCGGGGCGATGCGCGTCAGGAATTGGGCCACCGCTTCGTACAGCCGACCGCGATCCGCCGCACCGCCGGGCGGGGCTCCTGGCGCCCCGGCGGCCAGCGCAAGCGGCGCCAGGTCGGGCAGCAGGTCCGCGCCGATCGGCGCATCTCCCGCCGGTCGTGCCCCGGCCAGCGCGTCGCTCCACGGCCCGTACGGGCGCACCATCTCGGCCTCGAACGCGCGCCCGCGCAGGACGGCGCCGCCCGCGGCACGCACCTCGTCGACGACCAGATCCAGAAGGCGCGTCTTGCCGATGCCGGGATCGCCGACGAACAGCAGGACGGGCGTCGAGACCCCGGCACCGCGCCGACGCCACCGCCGATTCGACCGCGGCGCGCGCGCCATCGCGTCCCACCAGCGGCGGGCGCTGTGGCTGCGGGACGGCCGCCGGCGCCGGCGAAGGCTGCTCGCGCGCGGGCGCCACAGGCCCGGGCGGCCCGGCGGCGCCGGCCCGGGTCCCCAGCTCCCGCCGCGCTTGCTCGAGGGCGTCCGAAACCTGTGCGCCCAGCTCGGTCTGCAGGATGCGCCGGCAGGCATCGTACTGGGCCAAGCGCTTCGCGCGCCCGCCCGAGCCGCCCCAGGATGCGGACCACGTCGACGTGACACGCCTCCGTCAGCGGATCCGACGCGACCCGCAGCCGCGCCCAGCGCAGAGCCTCCTCGAGCTCGGCGGCCGGGCGCTCGGCGGCGCCGAGCCGGGCCGCCAGCTCGGCGAGGATCGCGCCGCGCAGCCCGCGCAGGGCCTCGCGTTCCCCGACGTACCACTCGTGATAGCGAAAGCAGGCGGGCAGATCGAGTCCCTCCAGCGGTTCGCCGCGAAACTGGCCGGCGGCCGCGCGCAGCGCGTCCAGCGTCGCATCGACCAGAGTACGACCGACCAGCGCGCGGACGGCGACAGCGTCGACCGCACCGGGCCGGCCACGAACCCAGCCCGCTCGCGATCGGCCTGCAGCTGCCCGCCGCCGCCGTCCAGCAGCGGGCGAAGCTTCGTCAGGCTCCAGCGCAGCTCGGCGCGCGGATCGTCAGGGCCGTCCCACAGCAGGGCGCACAGGCTTTCCCGCAGGTGCGGCCGGCCGGTCGCCACCAGATAGGCCAGCAGCGCGCGCGTCTTCTTCGAGGCCGGCAGGGGCAGCGCGCGCCCCTGGCGGCGCACCTCGAGCTCGCCCAGAAGCCGGATCTCCGCCGCGGCGGCCTGACTCGCACCCTCGCCTCGCGACGCTGACCGGCTCACGTTCGTCCCCCGCCAGGACTATGTCGCAATTCCCACGCGGGCTCCAACGGCGGCTTCCACGGTCGAAGCGGAAGTTCGGTTTCGTGACGCAGCGGGCATTTCGCCCGTCTCGGCCACCCAACCAGGAGAACGCCCATGCGCAACTTCATCATCACCCGCGGAACCCTCGTCCTCACGCTCGCCCTCGCCTCCGCCGGCGGCGCGGCCCTCGTCCGCCCCGCCCGCGCCGAGACGCCCGCGCCCGAGGCGCAGGCCGTCAAGCCCGACCTGGAAAAGGTCAACCAGCACCTCACGCGTCACCAGACCTACCCGGCGACGCGCGCGCAGCTCCTCGCGTCGTGCAAGGGGCTGGTGGACTTCTCGCCCGGCGAGAAGCGCTGGTTCGCCGACCACCTGGCCGACGGGACTTACCAGTCGGCGGCCGAGGTGATGAAGAGCCTCAACCGGAAGTGACGGACGGAGCGGAAAGGAGATCACCATGACGACCACGACGATCGACGAAACCAAGTTGAATCAGTTCATGGGCCGCGCAGTGGGTGACATCGGCGCGGCCATGAGCGCCGCGCTGGTGCTGATCGGCGACGAGCTGGGCCTGTACAAGGCGATGGCCGCGGCCGGGCCGGTCACGCCGGGCGAGCTGGCGAAGCGCACGGAGACGAACGAACGCTACGTGCGCGAGTGGCTCAACAACCAGGCCGCGGGCGGCTACGTCACCTACGACCCCGGCAGCGGCCGCTACACGCTGCCGCCCGAGCAGGCGGCCGCCCTGGCCGACGAGGCGAGCCCGGCGTTCATCCCGGGCGCGTTCCAGGTCATCGCCGCGGCGATGAAGGCCGCGCCGCGCATCGCCGAGGCGTTCCACACCGGGCGCCGGGCTCGACTGGGGCGACCAGGATCCGATCCTGTTCGTCGGCACGGAGCGATTTTTTCGTTCTGGGTACCTGGGCAACCTGGTCAGCGCCTGGATCCCGGCGCTGACCGGGGTCGAGGACAAGCTCCGGCGCGGCGCGCGCGTTGCCGACGTGGGCTGCGGGCACGGCGCGTCCACCATCCTGATGGCGCGGACCTATCCCAAATCCCAGTTCGTCGGCAT
This sequence comes from uncultured Pseudomonadota bacterium, assembly GCA_963737345.1. Lineage (GTDB taxonomy): Bacteria > Myxococcota_A > Polyangia > Fen-1088 > Fen-1088 > JADGRB01. Next base: position 96,689 of record CAVTSM010000013.1, read on the forward strand.
CGACGTGCACGCCGCTTCGATCGAAACGGCGCGGCGGCGCGCGCGTGACGCCGGCGTCGCCGACCGCGTCCGTTTCGAGGTGGCTGGCGCGCAGGACTTCGCGGGCAGCGACTACGACCTGGTCGCCTGCTTCGACTGCCTGCACGACATGGCCGACCCCGTGGGCGCCGCCCGCCACATCCGGCAGGCGCTGGCCAAGGACGGCACCTGGCTGTTGGTCGAACCGTTTGCCAGTGACCGGGTCGAGGAGAATCTCAACCCGGTCGGGCGCGTGTTCTACGGCGCCTCGACGGTGTTCTGCGTGCCGTGCTCGCTCGCAGGTCACGGTCCGGCGCTGGGCGCCCAGGCAGGCGAGGCGCGCCTGCGCCAGGTGACGGTCGAGGGCGGCTTTTCCCGGTTCCGGCGAGCGGCGGAGACGCCGTTCAACCTGGTCCTGGAAGCGCGCCCCTGATCCGGCAAGACCCCACCGGCGCGTCGGACTTCGGCGCGCCGGTGCTAAGCGATGGCCAGGACGTCGATCAGAATCTGCGCCTTGCGCTGGAAGTGGGTGCGGTCAGGATCGAGCCGGGACACCTCGTGCTCGAGGTCGTCGAGCGAGCGGACGACGATCCGGCCCTGGCTGGCCTGGAATCGCGCGCCGGGATCGAGGGCCTCTCGCCGGAGCAGGCGCAGGATTTCCTCCAGCGGCGCGCTCTGCTGGGACGCGCCCAGCATCCCGCGAAGAAGGTCGATCCGTTGACGTCGGTCCGTTGCGAGCGCGTTCACCTGGCTCATCTGAATCCTCCCCGCCCGCTGTCTTTGCACTCGGCGTGCCAGCAAAATCAGCCGAGATCGCGCGCGCCGCGCCAGGGCGCGGCTGCACAACGAGCGCAAGATGCGGCCACGACGGCACGCCTTGTGCCGTTCCTGCCCAGTCGGGTGTCAGCCTTCGAGCAGCCCCGTCGGACCAGCGACACCATGCTGGCCTCTTTGGCTGGAACTCTAAGCGTTGCGCGCGCCGATGCGGCGCCGGCTCCGAAGAAAAGAGAGCCCCACCAACAGGACAGCGATGGTCGCCCAGTCGCCGCGCCCGTCGTCCACCAGGCGGCAAGAGCAGCCGCTGTCGCTGGTAGACGATCCGGTGGGCCCCGCCGCCCCGCCGGTCGCGGTCCCGGGCGTCCCGCCGGCACCGGTCGACCCGCCCGTCGCGCTGGAAATCGCCCCGGCGGCACCACCGATGCCAGGGTTCCCCCCGGTCGAGGGGCTACCTCCCGTACCGCTGACTCCCCCGGTCGAGGACCGCCCACCGCCGCCGTCGTTCCCCGAAGCGCCCCCACCTGAGCCGGTGCCGCCGCCGTTTCCAGCCGCGCCGGGCCCGTTGCCCGCCGTGCCGGCGCGACCGGACGCCCCACCTCGACCACCCTGCCCGGCCTCTCCACCCTGGCCGCTGGTTCCCCCCTGGCCGGCGAGCGAGCGAAGCAGCCCGTCGTGCATCACCTGCGCGACGAGCGCGTACCCCGTGTCGTTCGGGTGAACGCCGTCCGGAAACAGCTTGGACTGTGACGCCGTCGGGGTGTCCACGTCGATGACGGGCAGGCCCTTCGCGGCAGCGACCTGCTGGATGAGCGGGATGATCTGGTCGTGGATGACCGTCCCATCGATCGCGTACGTGTTGGCGAACGCCCGCGGCGGAAGGGCCAGATAGACCAGCGGGTGGGTGGATAGCTTCGCGAAGTGGTCCACCATGGCGGTCAGGTCGCTCACGTACTGGGGGGCACGCGTGGTCGAGCCCGGCATCCAGTTGGATGGTTTGGAGTCGTTGGTCCCCAGCATGATGATCACGTCGACGACGGCGGTGGCCCCGGCGCCCGAAACGAAGCTGGTGGCGGACGTGTACTGCGGAGTAGGTGATGTAGGGCAGGTCGCCCGCGGAGAGAAGGGTCGCGCCCGAGCGGCCGAAGTTGCGCACCTGCACGCTGCTGCCGAACAAGTTCTGCAAAACCACCGGATAGGCGGCGCTGGACGAAGATGCAGCGTATCCGTACGTGATGCTGTCGCCGACGCAGGCGACGTGGGTCGGCTTGCGCGATTGGGCGGCGCCGGAGGCCGGCACCAGCACCAGGGCAAGCGGGAGCGCGGCCAGCAGATGCGGCAACGAAATCCGGGGCGTCATCCGGCCAGCTTAGCGTCCCTTTCGATGAAGATCATCCCGTGGTATTCGCGTCTCATGACGCGTTCCCGCCGGTCGATTTCTTTCGCCACGTTGACGCTGGGTGTCGCGCTGGCGACCACCCGGACCTTCGCCGGGCAGATCGAACCGCTGCCGCCCGCGCCGCTGCCGGCAGCGCCCGCCGCGCCCGCGGACGTGGCGGCAGGCCCCGGCCGACGCGCAGAAGACGCGCCAGCGGCCTCGCCTCCAAGGTGCTCTACAAGGGCAAGGGGCACGGCCACCCGGGGCCGCACGACGGGTCACCGTCCAGTACACGGGTTGGACGACCGACGGCAAGATGTTCGACAGCTCGATCCCGACCGGCGAGCCGGCGACGTTCCCGCTGGACGGCGTCATCAAGGGTTGGGGCGAAGGGCTGCAGCTGATGGTCAAGGGCGAGAAGCGGCGCTTCTGGATCCCGGGCAACCTGGCCTACGGCGACACGCCCGAGCGGCCGGGCGCGCCGGCCGGGACGCTGGTGTTCGACGTCGAGCTGCTGGATTTCAAGCACGTCGCGCCGCCACCCGAGACGCCCGCCGACGTGGCGGCGGCACCCAAGGACGCCAAGAAGACCGCCTCCGGATTGGCGTACAAGATCCTCAAGCACGGCAAGGGCAAGGAACACCCCACCGCCAGCAGCACCGTCGAGGTCCACTACACGCGGCTGGACGACCGACGGCAAGCTGTTCGACAGCTCGGTCACGCGCGGCCAACCGGCCACCTTCCCCTTGGACGGCGTCATCAAGGGCTGGACGGAGGGGCTGCAACTCATGGTCGTCGGCGACAAGGCCCGGTTCTGGATTCCCGGCGCGCTCGCCTACGGCGAAAAGCCGAGCCGACCGGGCGCGCCGGCCGGCACGCTGGTGTTCGACGTCGAGCTCCTGGCGATCAAGTAGGAACCCTCAGAAGGGTTCCGTACACGCACGCGTTCAGCGCCCCGGCAACTTCCCCTTCAGCAGGTCGCCCAGGGTCCCGAGGCCCTGGCCGCCGCCGGAGGCGCGGGTGGCGGCGGCATGCCCCTCGACATCGACGCCCGCCTCGCGCGAGGCCAGCCCCAGCGAGATGCGCCGCTTTGTCCGAGTCGATCGCCAGCACGGCGACCTCGATCGATTCGCCCGGCTTTGACCGCCTCACGCGCGTGGCGAAGCTGGCGATTACCGCCGCCCAGCTCGCTGATGTGCAGCAGCCCCTCGACTCCGGGCGCCACCTCGACGAAGGCGCCGAACGGCTCGACGCGGGTGACCGCGCCGCGGACGACCGTCCCCGCCGGCAAGCTTCGCCGCAGCGTCCAGCCAGGGATCGCGCTCGAGCGCCTTCAGCGAAAACGAGACCTGCTCGGGCCGGCGCGGGTCGTCGCGCTTTTCGATCCGCAACACCTGCACGGTGACCGGCTGGCCGACGGTCAGGAAGTCCGACGGGGCGCGCGCCGCGCTGAAAGCCGATCTCGGAGGCCGGCAGCAGCCCCTCGATGCCGCCGACGTCGACGAACGCGCCGAAGTCCTTGAGCGCCACCACCACGCCCGACAGGACCGCCCCGACGGACAGCTTGGCGCGGGTCTCCGCCGCGCGGACCTGCATCTCTTCTTCCAGCAGCGCCCGCCGCGACAGCACCACGTTCGGCGCCGCGGCGATCCTCCTCGTAGCGCGTGATCCGGAAGGTCATCCGCTGCCCCACGTAAACCGACGCGTCCGCCACCTGCCGCAGCTCGAGCTGCGAGATCGGGCAGAACGCGCGCACGCCGTGCAGGTCGACCTCCACGCCGCCCTTGTTCACGGCGGTGACGACCCCCTCGACGGGCAAGTCCGCTCTGCGCGGCCGGCGTCCAGGTCGCGACGTGGCCTCGGCCCCGCTGCCCGCGCCGCGCGCCAGGTAAACGAACCCGGGCCGGTCGCCCAGCCGGACCACCCGGGCCTCGACGGTGGCGCCCGGTCGCGACGGTGAGCTGGCCCTTGGCGTCCTGCAGCTCCAGCGTGTCCAGCGTCCCCTCGCCCCCGCCCGCCAGCTCGAGGATCGTGACCTCCTGCCCGATGGAGACCACCTTGCCCTTGACGCGATCGCCGATCGCAAACCGCGGCCCGCGCGCACCGCGGCCTTGCGCCCGTTCGGACTCGGCCAGCATGGCGGCGAAGTCTTCCTCGGGGGCCTTTCGATCGCGTCCGTCGCTCATGCCCCGGGTTGTAGCATCTGCACGCGCCCGCGTGGTGTCGGCCGGGCGTTTCCGCTCAATCGCCCCGCGCGCTAGTATTTGCCCCGGGATGGAGCAAGACGGTCGGGAGGCTGCCGCCCACGGCGCAGCTGAAGGCGCTCGAGTGCTGGCGGGCCGCCGTGCTGCGCGGGATGCTGACGGTCGGCGCTGTCGCCGCGCCGCTCATCATCGTCGTCGCGATTGCCTTTCGATCCGTTCCCTACCCCTGGCAGGAGATCGCGACGCTGAGCGCCGCGGCCGCCGCGTTTCCGTTTCTGCGGTTCGCGCCGGGGCTGTCGCAGACGGCGCGCGCGCGGCTGACGGTTGCGTCCTGCTATCTGGCCGGCACGACCGCGCTCATCACGTTCGGGTTCACGTCCGGCTCCGGAATCGCCCTGACGGGAACGTCGATTCTGGCGGTGATTTTCCTGGGCCGCCGCGCGGGCCTGGTCATGACCGCCCTGTCCGTCGTCGCCTTCCTGGACGGTCGGGGTGCTGAACGCGCGCGGCATCCTGGTCATGAACCGCGCCGGGCTGGATCCGGCCTCGATGATGAACTGGGCCCGGATTGGGCTCGCATTTTCCTGTCTGGCGGCTCTGCTGACGACGGCGATCGACTACGTCATCCGCCACGTCGAGCACAGCTCGCGCGCCGCCAGCGAGGCGCTGAGCGACCTGCGCCTCGCGTACGAGCGGCTGGCGCTGCGTGCACGAGCGGCTGGACGCCGCCAAGGAAGACGAGCGCCGGTTCATCGCCGGCGAGCTGCACGACGACCTGGGACAGCTCATGACGGTCATCAAGCTGCGACTTCAGATGGGCGCGCCCGGGCGCGGACACGCTGGGGCTGGTCGATCAAGCCATCGACCGGGTCCGCAAGCTATCGCGCGAGCTGCGGCCCGGCGCTTGCTGGACGAGGTCGGCCTCATCCCCGCGTTGCGGGAGCACGTCTTTATCGCAGTCGGCGCTGGCCGGCGTCCCCATCCAGCTGGAAATGCGGGACGACGAGCCTGCCCCGCCTGCCGCCGGCGCTGGAGATCGCCTGCTTCCGAATCGTCCAGGAGTCGCTGACGAACGCCCTTCGTCACGCCTCAGCCGCGCAGATCAACGTCCGGGTCGCGCGCACCGCCGGGGCGGTCGCGCTGACCATCTCGGACGATGGCAGCGGCTTCGACACGGCGACGCTGGCGGCGCTGAGGGCCGGGCACCTGGGCATCGTCGCCATGCAAGAGCGCGTGCGGGCGCGCGGCGGAACTTTCACGATCACGTCCACCCCGGGCGCGGGTACCCGCGTCCAGGTGGATTTGCCGATCATCTCGTGATCGCGAGCGGTGATCTCGTCAGCGGCTGTTCGGGCGGCCGCAAAACACCACGATCGAGATGCAGTGAAACCCGGAATCCGACGACTGCATGACGACGGTCGACAAGATCGGCACGTCCGGGTTGGCGCGGATCCATGCCGTCACGCGGTCGCCCAGTGACTCGCGGTCCCGGGCCATCGTGGCCGAGAACACCTTCACCGCCCCGATCGCGCCCCTTTCGATGTCTCCCGATGCCGTTTCCCCTACTGCCATGGTCACGCTCCCGATTCTTCGCCGGTCAGACGGGGCGTCTTGCCCACCGCCGGCAAATCCAACAGCGACCCCAACCGGTCGCCAAGCTCGTTTTTATCGATCAATTCATCCGCCCCCGAGTCTGCCAGCACATCGGCGGAGATCGCTTCGGCATCGACCGACAATAAGATGATCCGCGCCGGAATTCCCTCGGCCCGCAGCCGGCGGGCGGCCTCCAGACCGTCCATATTGGGCATGCGGACATCCATGAAAATCATCTCAGGCTGACACGAACGGGCCGTCTCGACCGCTTCTACCCCGTCTGCGGCCTCCGCGACGATCTCTATTCCGGGGACACTGCTCAAATACCAAGCCAGCAGCCCGCGGAAGGGCGCGCAGTCGTCCACGACCAAGAAGCGCCGGAGCGCCGTCGGCCGGGACGGCAGAGCAGGCATACGCAGGACCCTTTCGGACATGGCGACTCCGACCATGGCAGTCTCGGATGCGCGGGGATATCCGGGAGGGCACTGAGGAATGCCGGTAGGGACCCTTAGGCGCCCCTTAGGCGCAATGCCGTTCACTTACGGCCCTTTCCGGTGGGCGCCTTGCGATTGTAGGCACTCATCTTGACCTTCACGGCGCGTGGGTAGGCTCGCTCGGAGCGACGCGGGGGCAAGACGAGAAGCTTGAGGCAGCGGCGCAAATAGAGCAGTCCTTCGGGAATTCGGCCCGGTGCTAGAGGCAGCGTGGACCATGCCAGCCATGCGTTTCGGATCAGCGCCAGGGCGTTGACGAAGCTGATCCGGTTTGGCTCGACGCCGGCTTCGTCGGCAGCGCGTTCCATCTCCAAGCGGACCAGGTTATAGGCGAGCGCGATGCCCCAGAGTTCCTGCCGAACACCGGCCGGGGTTCGGCTGCGAATGGCCTCTTGCCGGTCGAGCATGTGCGTCTTGATTTCGTCGTAGCCGAGCTCCAATTCCCACCGCTCGTGATAGAGCGCGACGAGCTCGCCCGCCGGATATCGCTTCTCGTCGAGAAGCGACGTGAGCAGCCTCGACGGCCGGAAGCCCTTGCGCTGGTAGGTGATGGCACGAGCCGTCCAGACGGGCGGCAGAGTCGGATGCGCCCGTCGCGTCTGGTCGGAGAGCGTGATTTCGACGAGGGCATCATGCCGCCCGAGTTGCTTGATGACCCGCAGGTGGGTGGTCGATTTTGCGCGCGTGAGCCAATGGCGGTTGGTGCCGCTGCGTTCCAGTCGCGTCAAGTCATCGGCCACCAGGAAGTTGCGATCGGCAATGGTCACCGAGTTGTCCGGCAGCTCGGACCAGAATCCGTCGCTGAGCGTCGTTTCCCCAGTCGCGTAGTCGCTGAAGTAAACCGCCGAAAGGAGGTGAGACCGCAATGCCATCACCGCCACCAGACGCACCATCGGATAGGCGCTGCCGTTGCGCGTCCCGCTGCCGCACTGGCCGCCAAACGCCGCCCAGTTCTCGGGGGAGTCCGGCACTTTGAGAGTAGTCCCGTCGAGCCCGTGAAGCGAAAGCCCGCGCCACCGATGTCGGTCAGCGCTTCGCGTCGCCCAGCGATCGGCGGTCGTGGTGAACAGGTATGCGAGCGGCTCTTCTCCAAGGCGCTTTCGGGCCTGCGCGATGCCGCTCTTGGCCGCGGTGTCGCCTCGCGCACCCGGCAACGCCAGCCCCAGCATCATAACCACGCGCTCGATCGACTCCTGGCGCAGCAGCGCCATGCCGATCACCAGCCAGATCGCTTGCTCGGCTGGCAGCCGCCGGCGTCGCACGCTCGCCGTTCCGGTGGCGTCGAGCGCCTCCTCAATCCAGGTCGGATCGATGTGCTCCCGGAATCGCCCGAAGTCCGCGGGAACGACGAAACCGGCAAGAGATTCAAGCGCTTCCTGTAGCTGAATGGCGACCTCCAACGAGATCGCCCCATCCTGATCCTCACCGCGCCCGAGGCAATTTTTCTGCCCTTCCTGCCAGCCCGCCGCGGTGTCTCCTCCGCGCTATGTGAACGGCATTGCCCTTAGGCGGCGGCTACTACGGGGGTACGAGTTCAAGTCTCGTCTCCCGGCACCACGCGAAATCATGAGATGATTTCCGGAGCGTTTCTCTTCCACGGTGGCGCGGCAAGCAGGAGCGTTGCTGGGACCGCGATGGGAGGCCGGGCTGATGCATCTGATGCGATCCAGGGTATAATCTGATGATGCGCACGACGGTGGACCTGGACGAGCCGATCTTGCGCGATCTCAAGAAGCTACAGCAGAGCGAGGGTAAGACCCTTGGCCAGCTGATTTCGGAGTTGGTCGCCAGCGCCCTTGCGATGCGAAAGTCTCGCCGGTTGACGCCGAAGCGGTTCGAATGGCAGAGCCGGGCCATGGGGTTGCGCGTGGATCTGTCTGACAAGGACGCGGTTCACTCTGCGTTGGACGACCGCTCTCGCGAGACGCCGTAAGGGTGCTGTGAGCGCGGCAATCGATGTGAATATTCTCCTCTATGCGTCGGACGCGACCTGCGCACCGTTCGATCGGGCGCGCGCTTTTCTCGAGCAGAGGGCCAGCAGTTCGGAGCTGCTTTGTCTCACCTGGGGAACGGTCATGGCCTACCTGCGGATCGCGACGCATCCGAGTATCTTCTCGAGGCCGCTCGCCCACAAGGAGGCGGCTGCCAACGTCGAGGCGCTCATCGGGTTGCCGCAGACGCGCGTTCTGCAGGAGGCGGACGGGTTCTGGCAAGCCTACAGCGAAGTGAGTGGCCAGGTTCCGGCACGAGGAAATCTCATCCCCGACGCGCACCTTGCGACGGTCTTGCGCCAGCACGGCATCAAGACGCTCTATACGGCCGACCGGGACTTCCGCAGGTTCTCGTTCCTGGACGTCCGGGATCCCTTCGCTTCGTGAAGGCCAAGGTCGACGATGTCGTCGCCGTCGGTATCGCCTACACCTCCATCAACGCGCAGCTCCCTGCCCGATCCAAGGTGGTGGCCCTGTTGACCACGTTACACAGGGCCGATGTAAGTCTCGTCTCCGGCACAAACTCACAAAGGAGCACACATGAACGCGGTGTTCGCGCGCATAGGGCTCGTCGCTGCTTGTCTCTCGGCCTGTTCGTCTCGAGGCGGCGCCCGCAATCCCGACGCCATGACGGCGACCGATGCTGGCGCCGGACACGCCGATGCCGCGGCAACCCAGGATGGGTACGTACTTCCACAGAGCGCCTGTGGCGGGCAAATCAGCGTTGATGGAAGCGGGCTTTCGGCGCTCCCACCGCTCACCAATGTGTGTCCGATTGAGCGCGAGGATTCAGTGGGGATCGACTTTGATCCCTTCGATGGCGCGCAGGACTACCGCGTCTACGTCCTGCCGGCGCCGGGGGACATCAGGAACAACTCGGACAAGTCGATCACCATTCACAATGCGATCTATCGCTGCGCCGGGACGCGTCAGACGTGGGATCTCGAGAACGACCTCAACATGAACGACCCGAGTCTGACGGCGGCGAACTTCCCCTACAACTGGCGCGCGGCCGTCGGCGCAGATCCGACGTTCGGGTTCGTGTATGCGACCCCGGGTGACCATCGCGTTCCGGTGTACGCGATCGCGACGACGCCGAGCACGCTGGAGCATGGTTGGCGCGAAAGTCGCACCAAGGTCTACACGACGGATTCACACCGACGGCAGATGTTGATCGCGCAAGGCGGTCGAGATGACGGCATCGTGTTCTATGTTCCCGCCGCCGCCAGCGCGGCAACCCACACCGTGTATGAATCGGCCAATCCGCAGGGCTTCCACGGTGCCGAGCAGTGGTACTTCGACGCAACGGACATGGCAACTCGTGCAACCGACCCGGTGCCGCCGACGCCTGCGTTCGAGGTGTTGTCGGCGGCGGGTGCTGGCACCGTGCAGCTCTACAAAGTGACGTATCACAACGACACCGCGCACGTCGAGCTCGCGGCCGGTCACGAGCATTTCCAACGAACGGCGTACCAGGGCAACGGACCGCTGTGGCACCTCGAATGGGCCGGGATCACGCAGCCGACGACGTTGGTGGTCGAGGCGCTGTCCACCGGCTGTCCATACCAAGGGTTCCTGTCCGGCCAGCATCTCGAGGCACCACCGCATCAGACCTTCTACACGCTTGGCGACTTGCAGGCGCGGGCCGCAACGGGCGAGGTGTTCATCAACGCGCAACACGACACCCTCCTGGTGCCGCGCGCCATCGCCCGGTCATTCATTCGTGTGAGTCCGCACCCGCACGCGGCCACCGAATGGGATTGGTACCAGGGCTTCGAGGATGACGCCGCACTCGCGCAAACAACACAAATTCCCTGGGGCGACTGTCCCACCGGCGATCAGCAATGCGGTCGCTGGCAATCGTCTCAGCTCGACTTCACGGGCTTCTCGCTGGATGACCCGAGCGGTGTGCGAACGTTTACCTACGGGGTTCAGCTCGGGCAACTGTGGGTTGCGTTCGACGACACCGGGCAGGATGTGACCGGTAAGGTTCGGTTCACGGCACGACAGACCGCGACCATATCCAGCGACGCCAGCCGGTATCTGCACGTCGGCTGGTCGGTGAACGTGGTGGGTACAGATCGACGGTATCCGCAGATGATCGTGTCGGACCAGCCGGCGCCCGTACAGTCAGGTTTCGTGAATCCGGCGCAAAACGCCCTGCTCGTGCAGACCATCGACGGCCCCTCCATGCGGCTCGAGATTCAGGCGATTCACGGATTGGTTGGATCGACCGCCACGGGCAGCGGTCCTTGGGACGTGAACCGACAGGCGCCCAATCACGTGATTGTGAGCGGCTCGAATTTCAGCGACGCCGCGTCGCTGGGAAACCCGCCTGCGGAACCGATCTTCGAGCACGCCGGCATGGATCGAATGACACGCTTCGACGCGTTCGTGTCTTCCCAGCGTGTCTATGTCTTCATGGACGGAACCCCGGCCGGATGTTCCTTTTATCCCAGCTCCTTTACGCTGGGCGGCGATGTGACCGTGACCTTTGGTGACGTCCTTTATCACGAAGGCGCGCAAGATGAATTGGTCTGTCACGATCCGAGACCCTACTCGTTCATGCACGCCCATCAATGCACCGAGACGTCGCGCCATTTCGACGACTTGGGCTTCAAGAGCGGGGTCTCGGCGCCGGCTTGGGATGAGACGCGCTTCCCATGCACGGCATACTGAGGTTGTTGGCCGCGTCGGCAGCGGTGCTCGCGTTCAGCGCCTGTACGGGTGCGGCCCACACGCGCAACGCGGGCGATGGCGGCGTCGACGCCCCGGGTGATCCAGACCCGGTGTTCAGCGCGGATGAGTGGGCGGCACTGCAAGCGCTCTCACCAGCGCAGTTGCCACCTCCTCCTGCCGATCCGACCAATCGGTTCGCGGACGATCCTGCGGCGGCACGACTGGGACAGCGGCTCTTTTTCGACCCGGGGTTTTCCGGCCAGCTTTTGAGCACCGACAACGACGGAAGCGCGCAGGCGCTTGGTACAGCCAGCGCGACCTCGGGGGATACGGGACGGGTCGCCTGCGCGGGATGCCACGTCCCGGCCGGTGGCTTCTCCGACACGCGGTCGTTTCAACAACAGGTGTCGCTGGGAGCGGGCTGGGGTCTGCGGCGCGCGCCTTCGCTGCTCGACGTGGGTCAGGCAACGTTGCTCATGTGGGACGGTCGGCGCGACTCTCTTTTTAGCCAGGTATTTGGCCCACTCGAGTCCGTCGCAGAGATGAACTCGTCGCGCCTCTACATGGCTGAACAGCTCCATCAACGGTACCGCGCCGAGTACGAATCGCTGTTCGGTCCACTGCCCCCCCTCGATGACACGTCGCGGTTCCCGGTGCTGGCGTCGAACGTCACGGGTTGCCTCCCCCACAACCGAACTGAGCCAACCCCGACGTGTGACGGGTCTTTTCACGGCATGCCCGGCGATCATGCCGAGTTCGACAGCCTCGCCGACGCCGACCAGCAGACGGTCACCACCGTGGTGGTCAACGCGGGCAAAGCTCTGGGCGCGTACGAACGATTGCTGTCGTGTGGGCTCGGCCCGTTCGATGAGTGGATGCACGGGAGTCATGAGGTGATTTCACGCGCGGCGCAGCGGGGCGCGGCACTGTTCGTGGGCCGCGGCGGTTGCGTGACGTGCCATTCGGGACCATTCATGTCGGACCAACGATTTCACAACGTGGGACTGGTTCCGGCCATCGTGCAGCAGTTCATTTTGGACGCGCATGATCGTGGCGCGGCGGCCGGCATCGCGACCCTCATCCCGGATCCACTCAATTCGTCGAGTCCATTCAGCGATGGAACCGACGCGCGCATTCCTGGGGTTGTAACCAGCGCGCTGGAGGGTGCCTTTCGAACGCCCATGCTCCGCTGCGTGAACATGCGTCCGTCGTGGATGCACACCGGTCAACTTCAATCGCTCGAAGCGGTGGTCGCGTTTTTCAATCGTGGCGGCGACCCGCCAGGAGGCGGATATCCCGGTGTGAGCGAGATCCACGCCTTGGGATTGTCGCCGCGCGATCAAGGTGACCTGACGGCGTTCTTGCGCACGCTCGACGGTCCCGGCGCGCCGACTGAGCTGCGCACACCGCCCAAGATGTAATCCATGGAGAGCTTCGTGACGAGTCGCGTGCCGCTGCTTCTGCTCGCGGTCCTGGTTGCGGGATGCGGTTCGCAGCCAGCGCCCAGAGGCGATGCGGGACCGGTAAAAGATGCGCACGTTGGGTCGGACGGCGCGCATGCGCACGACGCCGGGCCACCAGCAAGCGACGCCATCGTTGTCATGGGCCGTCCGGGCTGTGGCCTCGCAGCGGCAGCATTTTGCGACACGTTCGACGCGCCGTCGAAGCAACCAGGACGCGGGGGCGAGCTGGACTCGCGCCACTGGAGCGCGAGCCGTCTCGATCCTTTGGGCCTTGGTCAGTTCGGGAACACCAATCCCGCGCCGAGCGCCTTCGCCCTGCCGAGCGCGACGCTTCGACCCGTTCAAATCTTGAACGGCATGAGCAGCCATTTGCCCGACTGCCGGGCCGGCCTTCCTGCGCAGGTGCTACCCGATCAGGACACCTTGATTTGCGATCCGAGCGACGACATTCACAGCGGTTACCTTCTCACGGCGGTCGCCGCCCAAAATTACGGCGAGAATTCATATCGGATTCGACAGCCGTTTGACTTCGAGGGGCGCACCGGAAAGATCGTGTTCGATTCGGAGGCATTCACGCTGGGTGGTCTGTGGGGCTACATTTCCCTGGATCTCACCGAAGATCCGATCCCGGCGCCGGGATACTCCGAGGGACTCTATGCGGCTCAGCCTTACAGCAACGCCGAGGGAACGGCGCTGCCGCGGAACGGGCTGGAGGTGATCATCGCCAACACCTGCGCCTCGAGCTATGCGCAGATCGGTGTCAGCGCGGTTCACGTGTTCAACGACTATCAGGACGTGATTACCTTCACCGACGGGCAGGGGACGCACCCGCAGAGCGCCTGCGTTCCCGTCGCCTGGGGAAAATTGAATCACTTCGAGATCGATCTGTCGCACACCGAGGTTGCCATCTATGCCAGCCCCGCCTCGGTGGACGGGGTTGCGATTGGCGCGCAACAGCTCTTGTATCGCGGACCGGCGAACCTTCCGTTCACGCGCGGATACGTTCACATCACGGGGCACAACCACGCAGTCGAGAAGTACACCTCCAATGAGCACGCGCCTCAGGATGGATTCAGCAACCTGGACTCCTGGGTCTTTCGCTGGGACAACGTCGGCTTCGACGGACCGGTGATCAGCAACTGGCGCGAGTACGAAGTTGCCGACCCACTTACTCCCGTCAGTGTCACGCTCAACGATCACGTGACGGTCATAAACGGCGTGAATACGGGCTGGATCTTGAGCGACGTCTCGAAGAATCTGCCCGCGGTGATGACGTTGCATCAGGTTGACCCCACGCACGCGACGCGCGCCCGCCTGGCGCTCAACGCGCAGTACAATACCAACGCGGCGGGCCTGGCGGCCATCTCGCTGCAGTATCGATTCAACGGAGGCCCGTGGCACGAGCAGATGTATGAGGCGGAGGAGATCCGCTATCTCACGAGCGGTGCGTCGCAGGGGGTCTTGGCGCAGATGCTCGAGGTTCCTGTTTCGGACCTGGTGGCAGGCGACAACACTCTCGAGTTTGCGGTGGCGCATCTTGTCGAGGCGAACTATCCGCCGGGCGTCGTGAACGTCGACCTGGTGCTGACGACGGAATGAGTCGGGGCAGCGCGCAGGTCGGCGCAAGTCCCTGTTGCGACTGCCGCACAACCCGGTCAATTTCGATCACTTGGGCGCTTAACTGATCGGCATTGCTGCTAGACCGATTTCGACTCGAGCTGATCGACGTCTGCGCCTCTCCTGCCGAAGGCTCACGACTGATCGTGAGCGCTTCGCGGGCGAGGTGCCGAGAACTTGCCGTCGAGATCGCTCACCTCAAGGTGAAATCGGTCTAGCGCCCCTTAGGCGGCTGCCTGCTCAGCGGTCGGACGAGACGAGGCCGGTGCGCACGGCGTAGCGGACCAGACCGGCCAGGTCGCGGATGCTCAGCCGATCCATGATTTGCGACCGATGCGTCTCGACCGTCTTGGCGCTGACACCCAGCACCTGCGCGACTTCTTTCGTCGATTTCCCTTCGGCGACCAGCTGCAGGATCTCTCGCTGCCGCGGCGTCAAGACCTCCAGCGGCTCGCCGTCTGCCGGCCCCCCGGTCACCGCGCCGGCGCGCGCCAGGTATCCGTCGACGACATGCTTCGAGATCGACGCCGACAGATACGTCTCGTCGCGAGCGACGGCGCGTAGGAGCACGGGCAGCTCGTCAGCGGCGGCGTCCTTGAGGACATACCCGGATACGCCGGCGCGCAGCGCCTGTGCGACGTGCCCCGGCGTTCCGTGCATCGACAGGATGACGACCTTGGTTCCAGGAACCTCGCGCGTGGCGCGCGCCGCGATTTCCAGGCCGTTCAGCCCCGGCATGGCGATGTCGACGAACGCGATCTCCGGCCGCTTTTCACGGATCAGCGCCAGCGCCTCCTGTCCGTCGCCCGTCTCCGCCACGATCTCGACGCCCGGCAAATTCTCGAGCAGAGCTCGGATTCCGGCGCGAACAAGCGTGTGATCATCGGCAAGCAAGACCCGCATCCCCAACTCCCTAGACGCACATCGTAGCACCGCTCAGACGAAGCGCGGCCACCCCGTTCGGTGGGCCGCCTTGTAAGCGCGATACCAGCGACAGGCTGGATAGAGAAGCGTTACCACTGCCGCGGCGCCCAGGTAGGTCGCGCCAAGACCGAGCTTTTCGTTCACGCCCATCAGGCGGGACGCACCGACCAGCAAAGGGAAGTGGAGAAGGTAGAAGAACATCGGCGTCTGGCCCAGGACCATCAACAAGCTGTTGGGGCTGCTCGCGCGCCGCCGCTCAGCCAACCGGAAGAACGCCGCCAGAATCAGGGCCATCAGCCCCAGTTCCAGCGCGTCGTAGGTGATCGACGGCGGGTACTTGCTGACGTGCAGCCACTCGACCAGCGACCACGACTGACGCAACAACAGCATGTTGCCGTAGCCGTTTGCCGCACGAAGGCCCGCAAAGATGGCCAGCCCGATCACCCCGGCCCGCAGCGCGTCGCGTGCGGCCGTCTGCCGAGATGCCGGCGCCGTCACCAGGCGGCGTCCCCAGGACCACCCCAGCAGCAGGATCGCCAGCCAGTGCAAGGTCGGGTACGCGATGATGACCCGGCCGCGAAACCCACCGGTCAGCAGCAGGGACATCGGCCAGGACCCGTCGGCGTGCGCGGACGACGCCCCGCGCACCAACAGCTCGCTGACGGCGATGAATCCCAGCGCCACGATCGGGGCCGCGCGATCGGGCAGCCGCCGCAGCGGCACCATCAGCATGTAGCTGGTCCCGATGCCGTACAGGACCTGCAGCACGAAGCGGCCGTGGCCGATGACGGCGAACGAGATCCAGAGCTCGAACAGCGCGATCACCAGCCCGCGCACCAGCACGTAGCGATCGATGTCGCGAGGACGATCGCCCGCGGCGATCTGCCGCGACACCGTGAAGGCCAGACCGGTTCCGGCCAGGAACAAGAACGTCGGCGCGCAGATGTGGGTGATCCAGCGGGTCAGGAACTGCGCGGCCGGCAGCGCCGCCCCGGGCTGATACATCCGCGCCGAGTCCGTGAACAGGCGCCCCGCGTTGAAGGCGTCCGAGCTGTGGTCGATCGCCATCAGGACCATCACCAACCCGCGCATCCAATCCAGGGCCGGTAGGCGCGAAGCGGCGCGGGCGCGCGCCGGATCGGGCGTTCCGCCCGGCGGGTCCACCGCGAGCGCGTCCTTCAGCCGTCCTTCCAACATGCAGGAAGAGGATTGACAGCCGGAGCCCCCGAGCTGTCAAGCCGCCGTCCGCTACGGCGCCGCCGTCGTCACGTCCAAGAACGTCACGGCGGCGCTGGCATCCGCGACGTCCAGCTGACCCGCCGCACC
This sequence comes from uncultured Pseudomonadota bacterium, assembly GCA_963737345.1. GTDB lineage: Bacteria > Myxococcota_A > Polyangia > Fen-1088 > Fen-1088 > JADGRB01. The sequence goes on from CAVTSM010000013.1 coordinate 113,150, forward strand.
GCCCGCCGTCGTCGGCAGCGCGAGCAACGCCGCCAGATCGACGCGGGCGACCCAGTGGTAGTCCTCGCTGACCAGGAACCCGACGGGATGCCCGCCGATGAGGCCGATGGTGACGGCGATCCCGTGGGGGTCGAACAGGTTCCTCCAGTCGGTGCCGTCCGGCAGCCCCGGCACCGCGGCGTGAACGTACGACGGCGTGGCCGCCGTCTCGGTGCTCAGGTCCGCCGCCCCCATGTCTGGGCCTGACTCGGACTCGAAGAACGCGATGTGCGAAGTCGGCTCGACCGCCACGCCGGTCAATTCGTCGGCGTTCGAAGCGTCGATCGCGATGTGTGGCGCGGTCACGCTCTTGTGGGCCTTGTCGAACGTGGCGTGCGACAGGTCGACGACATATTCCAGCTCGTCGCCCTCCGCCGGGACGACGATCTGCCCGGTGGCGGGATCGGCCGCAACCGCGTCTGGCTCGTCGCCCAGCGGCGCCGTCGGATTGAGCGCCTGCGAGTCCTGGTACGTGTACACGGCGTTGTCGTCGAGGAGATCGATGACGTTGAGCCCATCGGTCATCACCTTGCCGGACTGATCCTTGAAGTTGCTGCAGAACGGCGGCGGCTCGGACGTGTTCGGATCCGCCGCCGACGTGCAGTCGTAAAACGGCGCCAGGATGCGCTGGTTGACCGAGTCGAACCCGAAGTTCTCCGACGGCGGCACCTTGATGACCCCGGCGATCGTCTTCGACGAAAGATCGACGATGGCGAAGCCGTCCCAAACCGACAGATAAGCGCGCTGGTTCGGCGAATCGACGGCCACGCCCGTCACGTACCCGCCGCCGCCCGAAAAGTTCGACCTGCCGTAGCTTGCGTCCAGCAGGATCGACTGGGTCACCGTGTCGGTCGTCGGGTCGATGAAGGTGATGGTCCGGTTGTCCGTCGACACCGCGATCACGACGGTGCCGTCGCCGCCCGTCGCCGTGGCGGCGTCGGACGTCCCCAGATCGATCAGCTTCAGCAGGGCTGGGGCTCCCTGCACGCCCTGCCCCGCCAGACCGACGTCCACGACGGCAATCGTGGCATTGCCGGCGGCGGTGAGAAGACCGGGCTGCGGCAGGTACATCTTCTGATGGCCGGCAATGGTGACCACGCCGAACGCGCCCGAACCGCCGGCTGCCGGGCTGCCGACCAGACCCTTCTTCGGGGGCTTCTTGGGCGGTGCGGAGCCACCGCCGCCGCCGCACCCCAGCCACGCCACGCCCATCGCCAACCAGAGCCATCTTGCCGTCGTTCTTCGGAGCATCGTTTTCCTTCTCGACCGATGAACGTCGAACCCGTAGGGCTGTTCCCGCCTTTGGCGGTTTGACGGGCGGGCGCGAGCGCGCTAAATGCCTCCCGTCCGGGCAACTGGCGAGTTCGTGGAATCGACCACGAGGGAACCCGGACGCAGCTGAGGCCGCTCGCCTGGGTCGCTTTCCCACCATCAAGGAGCGGCCCATGAACCTGTCACGCGCACCCCGCCTCGCTGAGTACCTGGCCCGCGCCGCAGCCGATGCGACGCCCGTCGATCCTGCCGCGGTCGCGCAGCTGGCAGCGCTGGACCACCTGTTCGGGCAAGCACCGACCGTCGCCCGCGCCATCGCCGGCGAGCTGCGGGATCAGCGCGCCACTTTGAAACTGATCGCCAGCGAGAACTTCAGCTCGCTGGCGGTCCAGCTGGCGCAGGGGAGCTGGCTCACCGACAAGTACGCCGAGGGATTCCCGGGTCACCGCTTCTACGCCGGCTGTGACAACGTCGACGCGATCGAGGCCGAGGCGGTCGAGCTGGCGTGCGCTCTGTTCGGCGCCGAGCACGCATACGTGCAGCCGCACTCGGGCGCCGACGCGAACCTGGTGGCCTTCCTGGCCATCCTCGCGGCGCGCGTCGAGGCGCCGCTGGCGCGCGAGCTGGGACAAACCGATCTCGCCAAGTGGACGCGCGAGGACTGGGCCCGCCTGCGCAGCGCCTTCGGCGGGCAGCGGCTGATGGCGCTGGACTACTATGCCGGAGGCCACCTGACGCACGGGTATCGGCACAACCTGTCGAGCCGCCTGTTCGACGTCCACCCATACACGGTCGACGGCGCGACCGGTCTCATCGATCTGGACGCGGTCCGCGCGCAGGCGCTGCGGGTGCGCCCCTTGATCCTGCTGGCGGGTTACAGCGCGTACCCGCGCCGCATCGACTTCGCCCGGATGCGCGCCATCGCCGACGAGGTCGGCGCCGTGCTGATGGTCGACATGGCGCACTTCGCCGGGCTGGTCGCCGGCAAGGTGTTCACCGGCGCGTACGACCCGGTGGCGCACGCCGACGTCGTGACGACCACGACCCACAAGACGCTGCGCGGGCCGCGCGGCGGGCTGGTGCTGTGCCGCAAGCCCTTCGCGGAGCACGTCGACCGCGGCTGCCCGATGATCCTGGGCGGGCCGCTGCCCCACGTGATGGCTGCCAAGGCGGTGGCGCTGCGCGAGGCCAGCGCGCCCCCCTTCCGCGATTACGCCCGGCGCGTCGTCGAAAACGCCCAGGCGCTGGCGGCCGGCTGCCAGCAGGAAGGGCTGCACGTCGTCACGGGCGGGACCGACAACCACCTGCTGCTGGTCGACGTGGGCCGGCTGGGGTTGACGGGCCGGCAAGCCGAGGCCGCGCTGCGCACCTGCGGCATCACCTTGAACCGGAACGCGCTTCCAGACGACCTCAATGGCCCCTGGTACACGAGCGGCCTGCGCCTGGGAACGCCCGCGCTGACCACGCGCGGCCTTGGCGCCACCCAGATGGCGGACATCGCGCAGGTTGTGGCCCGCGTGCTGCGCGCGACCCGCCCCGACGGCGATAGCCGCGCCAAGTACGCGTTGCCCCCCGAGGTGGCGGCCGACGCGTGCGCCACCGTGCGCGGGCTGGCCGCCGCGTTCCCGCTTTATCCCGAGCTGGGCGAGATCGATTCGGCTGGCGCGGCGAACGGCTGACGCGGGCGCAGGGAAGCCCACGCAGGACGGCGGCAAAAGGCTATGCTCGCGCTGTTCAGAGGAGCCATATGGGCGACAGCAACAAGTCGAAGAGCATCGCGGTCATCACGGGCGCCAGCCGGCGCGAGGGGATCGGGTTCGAGGTGGCGCGCCAGCTGGGGGCTCGTGGCTTCACGGTCGTGGTCACGGCTCGCACCGGCGCCACCGCCGCCGGCCGAGTTGCCGACCTGGTGCGCGAGCGGCTGGACGCCATGGCCGAGACGCTGGACGTCGCCGATCCCGCAAGTGTGGCGGCGTTCGCGTCGCGCATGGAAGAGCGGTTCGGCCGCGTCGACGTCCTGGTCAACAACGCGGCGGGGGTCTCGGCGTTCGGCGAAAAGGCGTCGTCCGCCGATTTGCGCGCCGCGCACGAGGCGATGGAATCGACGCTGTTCGGCGCCTGGCGTACGACCCAGGCGCTGCTGCCGCTCTTGCGCCGCAGCAGCCACGCGCGGGTCGTCATGGTGTCGAGCGGCGCCGGATCGCACGGTGACATGGTGTTCGGGCTGACCAGCGGAAACGCGATGGGCCCCTCTTACGGCGTCCCCAAGGCGGCCTTGAACGCGCTGGCGGCCGCCTTTGCCTCCGAGCTGCGCCGCGACGGCATCTTGGTGAATGCCGTCTGCCCGGGGTTCACGGCGACGTTCCCGGGCGGCGCGCAGATGGGAGCCCGTCCGGTGACGGACGGCGCCGCCAGCATCGTGTGGGCCGCCACCCTCCCCGACGACGGACCCACGGGCGGCTTCTTCCGGGACGGCAAGCCTCTGCCCTGGTAGTCGGTCGCGACACATCGACGATTTTCGCGCTTAGTTTTTCGCCAGGGCTTAGTTTTTCGCCAGGAGGAAGGACCATGGCGCGCTGTCCGAGCTGACGCCGCGCGAAGGCGAATTCAGGCAGCTGCTGGCGGAAGTGGGCGACGCGCTGGCGATGCACGCCAGCATCGAGGAGCAGATCTTCTACCCGGCGGTCGAGGATCGGCAGACGGAGACGCTTCTCGAGCACGCCGTCGAGGACCACCTGCAGGTCAAGCGCGTGCTGGCCACGATCCTGCAGAATTCGCGCAACCAGGACGTCGCGGGCGAGCTCGAGGAGCTGGCCGGCCTGACCGAGGAGCACGTCATCGAGGAAGAGATGGAGCTCTTCCCGAAGGTGCGAAAGCTCTTCGACGGCGGCGAGCTGCGCGAGCTGGCCGATCGGATGATGCAGCTGGAGGCGCAGCTGCGCGAGCAGGGCGACCAGCGTCTTCAAACGCGGAACGAGCTGGAAGCGCCGGCGCCGCTGTAGCGGCTGCGCATCGCCTACGCGAACAGTTCGCCGAGCTCCGGCACCGCCAGCGGCAGCAGCGTGAAGCTGGCGGTTGCCGTGCCGAGGCAATACGAGCAGAGCTTCTTTTCGCGCACGAGCATGTGCCACAGATAGAACGCGGCACCCGCCGCGGCCCCGGCCGCGGCCATGGGCGCGGCCGGCACGCCCATAGCGATCCAGGCGCGCCGCCGCCCGCGGCGGCTCATGCGCGCCTCACGCCCCCGACGACTGGCGCCCGGTTGGGGCGTGCAGCCGGTTCGTCTGCCGCAGCTTCAGGTTGCTGCCGAACTTGAGGTGATTGGCCCCGCGCCGCGACGACTTGCGGGAGGGCTTGGTCGTTTCCGGCCGATCCTCTTCCTGTGCGGCGGCCTTCTTGGCGACGCGTGCCGCCGCGTTGTGAGGCCCGGGACGCCGCGGCGTGGGCTTTTTCTTCTTGGCGGCCGCCCGCTTGGGACCCGATCGCTCCATTTCACTGCGCGCACGCTCGGCCTTGGTTGCCACGGGCACCTCCCCTCGATAACCCGAAGGTGCCAACGCGCCGCCAGATCGCAAGCACCCGGCCGTGGCAACCGGCGCAATGGTTATGAGGAATAGGAGGAGGTCCTCATGCGGTGCAGGGACATCATTGCGACGGACAACACCGAGAGCCTGCCAGAGAATGCCACCGTGGCCGACGCGGCCCGGCTCATGAGGGAAACCGGCCTCGGTTTCTTGCCCGTGTGCGACGCCGACAAAAAGGTGCTGGGGGTGCTGACGGACCGCGATCTGGTGGTGAACGCGATGGCGCGCGGGCTCGATCCGCGGAGCACGCCGGTCACCTCCGTCATGAGTCACCCGGCGGTGACCTGCTTCATCGACGGCGACCTGGGCATGGCCGAGGACCTGATGGCGGAAGAGCAGAAATCGCGCGTCGTGTTGGTCGACGGTGACGGCCGTGCCGCCGGGGTCTTGAGCATCGCCGACATCGTGGAGCGCGCGCCCAAGCGCGAGGCGCTGCGGACCTTGCAGGCGGTGCTCTGGCGCGAGGCGCTGGGGCCCCGGGCCGGCGCGCCGCGCGATCAGGAGCCCTTCCTCACGCCAGAGGCGCGCCCGCAACATGGGACTGGCGAGCGGACGGTCTTCGCGGGCGGCAAGCACGACGACGGCTACACGGAATTTCCGTAGCCGCGCTCTGGTTCGGTCGAGCGCAAAAACGCAAGGACGCCAGGAGCCAGTCAGGGCGTCGTCGGGTGCCCCTCGCCGGGCAGCGCCGGCGCGCGCGGCTCGTCCGCCGTCTCCGGCACGTCGGGAATCGGGCGCGCCTCCAGCGCCGCGACGGCCGGGCCGTTCAGCACGCGCCCGTGCGGATCGAAGCGGCTGCCGTGACAGGGGCAGTCCCAGCTCTTTTCGGCGGTGTTCCAGTGCACCAGACAGCCAAGGTGGGTACAGACCGGCGACAGCGCGCTCAGCTCGCCGTTGGCGTTGCGGTACACCGCCAGCCGCTGACCGCGGAACGACAGCACCTGGCCGTCACCCGGTGGAATCGACGCCAGCGCCTCAGGACCAGGGTGCGGCAGTCGATCCTGCAAGAGGTGCTTTGGGAAATCCGCGTTCTCGGCCACGAACAACTTCGCGGACGCAAGCGGCTTGATGCGCGTCGGGTCCAGCAACTCGGTGAACCGACTGCGTCCGAGCACGATCTGGTCGGCCACGACCAGCGCCGCCAGCGTCCCGTTGGTCATCCCATTTCCCGAATAGCCGCTGGCGACGTAGACGTGTGTCGAGGCCGAGTTCTTTCCGATGAGCGGCAGGCCGTCGACGGGGACGATGATCTGTCCGGACCAGCGGTAATCGGTGGGCGCCACCTCCCGCCCGAACTTCGCGCGCACGTAGTTTTCGAGGTGAATGAACGGCACCGCCGTGTCCTCGTCCTCGCCGACCTTGTGATCGTCGCCCCCGACGATGACGTAGTTGCGATCGCCGATCTTCTGGCTGCGCGTGTAGTGGTAGGGGTCGGCCATGTCCCAGAACAGAGCGTCTTCGCCCGGCGCCGGCTGCTCGAAAGCGACGGCGTAGGTGCGGTAGGCGGCCAGCTTGGTGTGCAGCAGAAATCGGTTGGAGATCGGCACGTGCGCGGCGACGAACACGTCCGCCGCCGTGACCACCCCGTGATCGGTGTTGACCCGACAGACGCCGCCCGTCTCTTCGATGCCGACCACCTGCGTCTCCTCGAACAGCAAGCCGCCGTCCCGCGTGAAAGCCTCGACCAACCCATTCAGGTAGAGGCGCGGGTGGAAGGTCGCCTGCTGCTCGAACCGCAGCCCGCGCAGCACCGGGAACGGCAGCGGCACGTCGCTGGTCAGCGACGCGGCGAGGCCCAGCTTCTCGACGGCGCGGGCCTCTTCTTCCAGGTCCGCCAGCTGCGACCGATCGTCGGCGTACAGGAACCCGGGGACCCGCCGGAAGTCGCACGCGATCTGCTGGTCGCGCGCGGTGTTGGCGATGTGATCGATCGCCAGCCGCTGCCCCTCGGCCGCCAGCTTGGCGCCGTCGACGCCGAACCGCGAGATCAGAAGGTGGTAGCGGGTGTCCAGCGCCTCCGTCAGGTGGGCGGTGGTCTTGCCGGTCTCGCCCTTGCCCACTCGCCGCGCCTCGAGCAGCGCGACCTTGCGCCCGGCCTTCTGAAGCAACCGCGCGGCCGTCACGCCGGTGATCCCCGCGCCCACCACGGCGACGTCCACCGTCAGGTTTGCGGACAGCGGCGGATAGGTCGTGGGGGGAACAGCCTCGGACCAGAGCGAGGTGGTGTAGTTGGGCATGAAGGGCTCCTCGGCCGCCCAACTTAAGGCCCCACCTTCAAAAGTCGACGGCAGCGGCGCAACGAAGTCGGCGTCACCGCGGTCGACAAGCGCAATGGGTAGCTCAGCCGGAGCTGGCTCTGGTCATGCGCGCGATGCGCGCGGCGTGCGCCGGGTAGCGGGCCGCCAGCTCCGGACCCGCCGCCAGCTCGAAATCGGCAAAGTCGAAGCCGGGCGCCACCGTGCAGCCGAAGAGGCAGTGCGGGGCCGGGTCGACCAACTCGGCGGCGAACCAGGTGCCGGCCGGGATGACAATCTGCGGCCGCTCACCGGCGGCGATGTTGGTGCCGAGACGGCGGACCTCGCCGCTGGAATCCGGCGCCAGCAGCAGCACGTCCAGCGGTCCACCTTCGTAGAAGTGGAAGAGCTCGTCGGAGAGCAGTCGGTGAAGGTAGGTGGTCGGCGCCTCGCGCGAGATCAAGAAGTAGATCGCCGTCGACGCCGCGCGCGGGCCGCCGTGCGGAAGTCCGTCGACCGCCAGCCCCGCCCGGTACGTCTCGACGAAGTGGCCGCGCTCCGGATGCGGCTGCATCCCCAGCCTGGCGATCAGCTCCTGCGCGCGCGTCATCGGCCGGGGCACCCCGCACAGCGGACAATCGATGGGGGCGCCGATGCGAGCGGCGCGGGCCTCCGGATCCTGAACCCACGCGCGCACCTGCCAGGGCGGACGATGCCGCACGTGCTGGCGGTGGCCGCAGGCGAGCTCTGCCACCCACTCGCCGGCCGCGTCCTGATGAAACGCCGCGATCGTGGTGCGCACGTCAACCGGGCCGCTCGATCCGCCCGTCCGGCCGGCGCGCAAAGCGTCCCTCGGTGCGGGGATGCACCGGCTCCTCCGACGGCCATGGCCAGCCGCCGAAACGGGTCCGCTGGTAGTCCGCGAACGCCTGCTGCACCTCCTCGCGCGAAGTCATGACGAAGGGGCCATACGCCACGACCGGCTCGGCGATCGGGCGCCCCTGCAGCAGCAACAGCTCCACCGCCTCGGCCCCGGCCTCGACGGACACGGCCCGGTCGCTGCGCAGCACGATCTCGCGGGCCCCCGTCAGCCCGTCGCCGTCGATCCGGACCGAGGGGCCCCGGAAAAAGTAGAGCGTCCGATTCAAACCGGGGCTGGCCGCCGGCAACGTCCAGCGCGCGCCCGCCGGCAGCGCGATGGTCCAGATCGCCACCTCGGCGTCCGGGTTCGCGGCCCACGAATCGCGCGGCGGCGCCGGTGACACGCGGTCGCCCAGCCGGCCGGCGACCAACGTGACGGTCGCCGCGCCCGCGGGGACGACGGGGATGCTTTCGCGCCAGAACATGTCGAACCCCGGCTGGGTCAGCTTCTTCGCACGCGGCAGATTCAACCAGATCTGAAACAGCTCCAGCGGGTTCGGCCCCTCGGGGTTCAGGAGCGGGAACATCTCGGCGTGCACGACGCCACCACCGGCCGTCAGCCACTGCACGTCGCCCTCACCGTATCGGGCCGCCGCGCCGACGGAGTCCGTGTGGTCGACGAACCCGCGCCGCACGACCGTCACCGTCTCGAACCCGCGGTGGGGGTGGGGCGGAAACCCCGGAACGGCCCGCCCGTGGTACATGCGCCAGCCGTCGCGCCCCTCGAAGTCCTGGCCGAGGTCGCGTCCCTCCAAGGACGGGACCGGACCCAACTCTGCATTGCCGGCCGGGTAAGCGTCGGCGTGGTACACGCAGGTGATGAAGGGATCGCGGGTCGGCCAGGGAAATCCCAGCGGCCCCACCGACAAGATCGCGTCGCCCATCGCTGGAGGATACGACGAAGTCCCGCGCGCGCTCGCTCTGCTGCGGCGACACGGGTGGAACGCGACGTCCTTTCAGATCCTGGAGCCCGGCTTTCGCTACTGGTTCGATGGTCCTGGCGATGAGGCCTGCGTCGCGTACATCGACACGGGCCGCGCCTGGGTGGCGGCCGGTGCGCCCATCGCCGCGCCGGAGCTGGTCTGGGTGGCCGCGCAACGGTTCGTGACCGCCGCCGCCGCACAGGGACGGCGCGCCTGCTTCTTCGGCACCGAGGAGCGATTCATCGCCGAGGCAGCCTTCGCGGCCATGCGCATCGGCGAGCAACCGGTCTGGGATCCGCGCGCGTGGGATCGCACCCTGGCCGCCGCGCCCAGTCTGCGCGCCCAGATCCGACGCGCCCGCGCCAAAGGGGTCGAGGTCCGATCGTTCGACCCGCGCCTGCTCGCGCACACCGACGGGCAGGTCCGCCGCGACGTCGACCAGCTGACCGCTCGCTGGCAGGCCGCCCACCCCATGCCGCCCATGGGCTTCTTGGTGCAGCTGCATCTGGACAGCGCCATCGACGAACGCCGGTTCTTCGCCGCCTACCAGGGCTCGACGCTGGTCGGGTTCCTGAGCATGGTCCCCGTGTTTGCTCGGCGCGGCTGGTTCATCGAGGATCTGCTGCGACTGCCCCAGGCGCCGAACGGCACCGCCGAGCTGCTGGTCGACAGCGCGATGCGCGCCGCCGCCGGCAAAGACAGCGGCTACGTGACGCTGGGCCTGGCGCCGCTGGCGGGCCCTCTCGGTCCGTGGCTGCGGCTGGCCCGCCGCACTGGCCTGCCGCTTTACGACTTTCGCGGCATCCACGCCTTCAAAGCCAAGCTGCGCCCGCAAGCTTGGTCGCCCATCTTCATTTCGTATCCGCCCGGCCAGTCCGGCGCAGCGACGGTCATCGACGCGCTGGGCGCCTTCGCGCGCGGGGGGCTGTTGCGCTTCGGCGCCAAGACGCTCTTGCGCCGGCCGGGCGTGTTGATCCAGGCGCTGGCGATGGTGCTGGTGCCCTGGACGGTGTTGATCGCCTTCGCCGACGCGCATCGCTGGTTCCCGTCGCCGGCCGTCAAGTGGGGGTGGGTCGCCTTCGACGCCGCGCTGGCCCCCGCCCTTTCGAGCCTGGCGCGCCTCTGGCGCCGCGGCCTGGACACGGCGCTGGCTCTCCTGGTCACCGCCGACGCGGCGGTCACGGCCATCCAGTTCGTGACCTGGAACCTGCGCCACGGGCCGCGCGGTCTGCTGACCTGGCTCCTGGGCAGCCTCTCCGTCGCGGCGCCCAGCCTGGCCGCCGTCATGCTGTGGGTCGGCCGCCGCTCTGGCCGGGCCGCGGATTAGCTGGTTCAATCGCCCCATGGCCGCGCCCGTCGAGACCTTCCCCGTCACGCGCGCGGCCAATGAGGAGTCACGCTTTCGCCAGGACGCCCGTGGAAGGTTCGTGAATCTCGACGGCTCCGGTCCGCACCCGTTTCGCACCGTTTACAAATGGGCGGTGGCCGACAAGCTCGCCGGCCGCCGCCGCAAATCGCCCGCGCGCGCGGATGTTCCGGTGGTGGCCGTCGATCCGGCGGCGCTGCGCACGCCACCCGCGCCGGGTGAAGGCGCGCGCCTCACCTGGCTTGGCCACGCGAGCTGGCTGGTGCAGCTGGGCGGCGTCTCGTTGCTGATCGATCCGGTGCTGGGCGCCTCGATCACGGGCCTCATCAAACGCAACGCGCCGGCGCCCTTGGCAACCGACAAGCTACCTCCCATCGCCGCCCAGCTGGTGTCGCACAACCACTACGACCACATGGACCTGCCGACGCTGCGCGCGGTCGGGGCGCCGGTGGTGGCCGGAATCGGGAACGGCCGGTCGGTGGGCGGTCACCCATCCGTGACAGAGCTGGGCTGGTGGGACAGCGCGAACATCGCGGGGCTCACCGTCACCTTCGTGCCCAGCCAGCACTGGAGCCGCCGCGCCTTGGAGGCGCCGAACCGCGCGCTTTGGGGCGGATTCGTCGTCGAGAGCGCTGGCCTGCGGATCTACCACTCGGGCGACACGGCCTATTTCGACGGCTTCCAGGAAATCGGCCGACGATTTCCCCGTCTCGACGCGGCCCTGCTGCCGATCGGCGCCTACGATCCCGCCTGGTTCATGTCCAAGCAACACATGAACCCCGAGGAGGCTCTCCGCGCCCAGGCGGACCTTGGCGCCCGCCGGGTCATCGCGATGCACTGGGGGACGTTCAAGCTGACGGACGAGCCGCTCGATGAACCGCCCGTGCTTTTCCGGCAAGGGGCGCGGGCCCGCGGGTGGTCGGCCGACACGGCCAGGTTGGCGGCGGTCGGGGAGACAATCGTCCTGCCGCCGTCAGGGGCATGACCGGGTCCCGGACGGTTGGACGCGTTGGCCTACAGGAAACTTTCGCGATACACGCAAGAAACTTTGAGCCAGCGCCCGGCGGGCGCGGGCAAAGGTCCATTTTCACGCGATTTTCGCAGGTTACGGCCAAGCACGGTTTTTGCTTACTACGCGAGCGTGGTCCTGCGTGCGCTCATCCCGCTGATGCTGGTCGCCTCCCTGGCGGCGGCGGCCGAACTGCCGCCGGACCCGACGCTGCCGGCTCGCCTGACCCTGAAGGACGCGCTGGCCATTTTCCGCACCCACGGGCTCGATTTGCTGATCGCGGAGGCCAGCGCAGAGAGCGCCGCAGGCGAGGTTCTGTCCGCCAGCGCCGTCCCGAACCCGAACGCGGCGGCCGGCTACTATCACTTCTTCTTCCAGGACATCAACGGCCAGAGCCCGTACGACACGCACCACGGCTGGTTCGTCGGGCTGGGCGATTCGAACGCGATCGAGGACAGCCTCTCGGGTAAGCGGGGGCTTCGCCGGGGGGTCGCCGAAGCGGCGCTGGCGGCCGCGCGCCTCCAGCGTGCGGACGCGCAGCGCACCTTGGAGCTGCAGGTCAAACAGCAGTACTTCGAGGCGGTCACCGCCGCGGCGGCGCTGGACTTCGCGCGCCAAACAGAGGCCGCGACGGCTCGAACCTTCGAGCTCAACCAGATCCGCTACAAGAGCGGCGCGATCTCGGAGGTCGACCTGGCGCGGACAGAGACGGCCAAGCTGGAAGCCGAACAGGCGATCGACGCCGCGGCCCAGACGCTTCACGCGGCGAAGGTGCAGCTTGCCTTTTTGCTGGGCCGCCGCCAGAGCTTCAGCGATTTTCAGATTGAAGCCGATCAACTTCGATTCGCGGTGCCGCCGGCGCTGGCGGCGACCAGCCCGCAACGACTGGTCGATCGCGCGTTCGAGGCCCGCCCGGACCTCCGCGCGCAAGAGCACCAGCGCGTTCGCGCCGGGCGCGCGATCTCCCTGGCGCACCGGCAGCGGTTTCCAGATCTCGGACTGGGGGTCGAGTACCAGCAGCAAGGATCGCCCTCGGTGATGAACGCCGTCGCGCCGCCGACGCTTCAGATCTCGCTGACCGGAATCATCCCGCTTTTCTATCAGCAGCAGGGGGAGATCAAGAAGGCGGAGGCGGACGCGCGGGCGCAGGACGCGCAGGACGCCAAGCTGCGCGCGCAAATCCTGGCCGAGGTCGAGAACGCCTACACCGGGTGGCTGACGGCGCGCCAGCTGGTGCAGCGGATGGAGGGGCGCCTCCTCGATCGCGCCCGCCGCGCGCAGGAGCTGGTCGAGCTGCAGTACCAGAAGGGAGCGGCTTCGCTGCTGGAATATTTGGACGCGCAACGCACGTACGTATCGATCAAGGGCGAATACATTCACGACCTCGCCGCCTACTGGGACGCCATTTTCCAGATCGAGGCGGCGACGGCGACGGAGTTGGTTCAATGAACGTCAGGTTTCATCGGTCCAGGCTGACGGCGCTGGTGGGCAGCGCCGCGATGCCGGCTGTGTTGGCTGTGTTGGCGTTCGTGACGTCGCTGCCGGCGTGCCAGAGCGCTCCGGCGGCGACCAAGCAGGAAGCGCAGCCCCCGAAGGACGAGGTCTGGCTGACCGAGCAGCAGGTGCGCGAGGCCAAGGTCCAGATCGAGCCGGTGGCGCCGCACCCGGTGGGAAACGAGATCGTCACCAGCGGCAAGGTGGCCTTCGACGATCTGCGCGTCGCGCATGTGTTCTCGCCGGTCACCGGGCGCATCAAGCGCATCCTGGCCGACCCCGGCCAGCGCGTGCGCAAGGGGGCGCCGCTGGCGGCCATCGAATCGCCCGACGTCGGCAACGCCTTCGCGGATCTCGACAAGGCGCAGGCCGACCTCATCGCGTCTCAGCACGATGCGCAGCGCCAGCAGGAGCTGTACGCGGCGCACGCCGGTTCGCAGCGGGACTTCGAGACCGCCGAGGACAACTTCCGCAAGGCCCGGGCCGAGGTCGAGCGCGCGCGCCAAAAGGCCCGCATGTTCCGGGCCGCCAGCGCCGACAAGGTCTCGCAAGAGTTCACGCTGCGGGCGCCTATCGAGGGCGAGGTGATCGCGCGCAACGTGAACCCCGGCGCCGAGGTCCTGGGGCAGTACTCGGGCGGGACCGCCGTCGAGCTGTTCACGGTCGGTGAGCTCGACTCCGTCTGGGTGTTCGCCGACGTGTTCGAGATGGACCTGGCCAAGGTCAAGCGCGGCGCGCCGGTCAGCGTCAAGGTGGTGGCCTACCCCGACAAGGTTTTCACGGGCAAGGTGGACTGGATCTCCGACGCCCTCGACCCGACGGCCCGAACGGCGCGCGTGCGCTGCTCGATCCCCAACCCGGGGCGGGACCTCAAGCCCGAGATGTACGCGACGGTCAGCATCGCCGTGGACGCGCCGGCCGTGGCGGCGTTGCCGCGGACGGCGCTGCTGCGGATCGCGGATCAGACGGTGGTGTTCGTCGAGACCGGCAACACGCCCGACGGGCGCCTGAAGTTCACGCGGCGGATCATCGCCGTCAACGAAGACGAGGGCAGCGACTACGTCCCGATCGTTCGCGGGGTGGGCCCGGGCGACAAGGTCGTCACCTCCGGGAGCATTCTGCTCTCGGGAATGCTTTAGTACGCCGCCGTGATCGCCAAGATCGTCCGCTTCGTCCTGCGGATGCCCGCCTTCGTCCTGATTTTGGCGGCGGGGGTGCTGGCGCTGGGACTTTACTGCTATCAGCAGCTCGACATCGAGGCGTACCCCAACCCGGTCGCGCCGATGATCGAGATCATCACCCAGCCGACCGGCTGGAGCGCCGAGGAGGTCGAGCGGTACGTCACCATTCCGCTCGAAAACGGGCTCAACGGGATGATCGACCTCGACCACCTGCGGTCGCAGTCGCTGTTCGGCCTGTCGGACGTGAAGTGCTACTTCACCTGGAACGCCGATTACCACACGGCGCAACAGCGGGTGCTGAACCGGCTGGGGTTCGTCAGCCTACCGCCCGGCGTGACGCCGCAGCTCTCCCCGTGGAGCGCCATCGGCGAGGTGTTCCGGTACGTGGTGCGCGGCGAGGGGTACTCGCTGTCGGACCTCAAGACGGCCGAGGACTGGGTGCTGGAGCGGCAGTTCCGCCAGGCGCCGGGCGTCATCGACGTCGTCAGCTTCGGCGGCGAGACCAAGGAGTACCACGTCGAGGTCGACCCCTATCGCCTGAAGGGGCACGGCGTCTCGCTGACCCAGCTGGTCAACGCGCTGTCGAACGCCAACCAGAACGTGGGTGGCCAGCGGCTGACGATCGGCGAGCAGTCCTACGACGTGCGCGGCATCGGCATCATCCGCTCGCTCAACGACATCCGCGACGTGGTCCTCAGCGAGCAAAAGGGGACGCCGGTCCGGGTGCGCGACGTCGCCGAGGTGGTGGTGGGCCACGCCCCGCGCCTGGGCATCGTCGGCAAGGATCTGGACTCGGACGTCGTTCAAGGGACCGTGCTCATGCGGTACGGCGGCGACTCGCTGAAGACGCTGGACGCCGTTCACGAGCGGCTCGACCACCTCAACAAGTTCCACGTGCTGCCGCCCGGCATGCGCATCGAGCCGTACTACGACCGCGCGACGCTGGTGAAGCTGACCACGCACACGGTCCTCGAGAACCTGCTCATCGGCATGGTGCTGGTCGCGGTGGTGCTCTGGATGTTCCTGGGGCACGCGCGTGCCGCGCTGATCACGGCCTTGAACATTCCGCTGGCGCTGATGGCGGCCTTCATCGGCATGGTCGCCACCGGGACCCCGGCCAACCTGATCTCGCTGGGGGCCGTCGACTTCGGCATCGTCGTCGACTCGACCGTCATCGTGATGGAGAACGTCTTCCGCCACCTGGCCGCGCCGGGCAAGCGCAACTCGATCGAGCGCATCTTGCTGGCCGCCGGCGAGGTCGGGCCGCCCATGTTCTCGTCGACGCTGGTGATCGCGGTGGCGTTCATCCCGCTTTTCACGCTGTCGGGCGTCTCGGGCGTGATCTTCTCGCCGATGGCGCACACCTACGCCTTCGCGATTGGCGGCGCGATCGTCCTGTCGCTGACGCTGACGCCGGTATTGGCCGAGCGGGGGCTGAAGGTCGGAACGCTGGGCGACCACGAGCACGACAACTGGCTGATGAAGGGGCTGAAGGTCTTCTACATCCCCCTCTTCAATTTTTCGCTGCGCCACAAGAAGACCGCCGTCGCGCTGGGGACCGCGGTGGTCCTGGGCAGCCTGATCGCCGGGACCCGCCTGGGGCGCGAGTTCATGCCCAAGCTGGAAGAGGGGAATTTCTGGATTCGCGCCACGCTGCCGATGTCGATCTCGCTCGAGCAGTCGTCGAAGTACGTGGGGCGGATGCGGGCCGTGCTCCTCGGGTGCCCCAAGGACGGCAGCACCTGCGATCTGACCAACCGCCGCCGCCCCGAGGTCACGACCGTCGTCTCGCAGCTGGGACGCCCGGACGACGGAACGGACGTCTCGGGTTTTTACAACATCGAGCTCTTCGCGCCGCTCAAGCCCTCGAAAGACTGGCGCCGCGGCGTCACCAAAGACTCGATGACCGAGGATCTCTCGCGGGAATTGCAAGAGGCCTTCCCGGGCGTGATCTTCAACTTCTCGCAGATGATCTCGGACAACGTCGAAGAGGCGATGTCCGGCGTCAAGGGCGAGAACACCGTCAAGGTGTTCGGCCCCGACCTTCACGTCAATGAGGCAAAGGCCAACGAGATCGTCGACGTGATGTCGCACATCAAGGGCGTCGAGGACCTGGCTCTGTTCCCGTCGCTGGGGCAGCCCGATGTGCGCATCACGCCGAACCGCGCGCTGTGCGGCCGCTACGGTCTGAACGTGGGCGACGTCGCGGCGGTCGTCCAGGCCGCGATCGGCGGCCAGGCCGTGACCCAGGTGTACGAGGGCGAAAAGCGCTTCGACCTGACCGTCCGCTGGGCGGCTCCCTACCGCAAGGACCTCAAAGCCATCCGTGACATCCTGGTCGCCACGCCGGACGGCGCGCAGGTCCCACTGGGACAGCTCGCGCAGATCATGAAGGAAGAGGGCCCCGCGGTCATCTACCGCGAGGACAACCGCCGGTACGCGCCGGTGAAGTTCTCGGTGCGCGGGCGCGACCTGGCGTCGACGATCCACGACGCCCAGCAGCAGATCACGGACAAGGTGAAGCTGCCGTACGACACGCACCTCGAATGGGCCGGCGAGATCAACCAGCTCAACGAGGCGACCGGGCGTCTGGCCCTGATCATCCCGCTGACCCTGCTGGTGATCGCGATGCTGGTCTACTCGTCGGTGAAGAACTGGAAGGACATGCTGATCGTGCTGGCCGGAATCCCGGTCGCTTGCACGGGCGGCATCCTGGCGCTGCTCATCACGCGCACGAACTTTTCCATCTCGGCGGCGATGGGGTTCATTTCCATCTTCGGGGTCTCGATCCAGGACGCCTTGCTGGTCGTCACGTATGCGCAGCGGCTCTGGAACGAGGGGCACGGCCTGGAGGAGGGGGCGCGGGAGGCGGCCGAACGCTGGCTCCGCCCGGTGCTGATGACCACCTTCGTCGCGATGCTGGGACTGACGCCGGCGGCGCTGTCGCACGGCATCGGCGCCGACACGCAGAAGCCGCTGGCGATCGTCGTCATCGGCGGCGCGCTGATCCTGGCCGTCCTGCCGCGCCTGCTGCAGCCGCCGTTGCTGGTGCTGGCCCACGCGCGCGAGCGGCGCTGGACCCGGCGCTCGGAGGCGCTGCGCGCGATGGAGGCGCACCGCCGCCAGAACGAGGCGACCGACCCCACGCTCACGATCAAGATGCCCCCCCGCCCCGAAGGGGCGGAGTGATCACGGCTGCCTGAAGAGACGCCGCAGCCAGCGTTCGGGCAGGTAGCAGACCAGCAGCAGCGTGCTCATCAGCAGCGCGAACCAGATCACCGGCCCGAACATCAGGCCGATGAGCGCGTGCATCGACAGCGCCGCGACGACCGCCGCCCGGCGGGTCCACCGCAGCAGGAACCAGACCGGCGCGGCCACCTCGAAGGTCAGCGACAGGTACTGCAGCGCCTGCCATCCCCAGGCCGGCACGGCCCGCCCCAGCAGCCACGAGACCGTGGTTTGGTAGTTGTCGTGCAGGTGGCTCCAGAGCACGTCGCCGCCCAGCCAGTCGCCGCGCATTTTGGCGATGCCCGCGCCCGAATACATCGCGGCCAGGAAGACCTGGAAGAAGCGAATGACGCCGCCCGAGACATGCGTGGGCACCGGTCGGTCCGGGTGGCGGCGGCGCGCCCGCCAGGCGTCCACGCCGTAGCGCGCGCCCGAAGGCGTCAGGCACAAGGCCAGCGCCAGCATCGGCCCCAGCTTGCTGACCGTGAAGGCCTCCAGCCGGTCGGCCAGCGCGACGTACGCCAGCAACGCGGCGAACACGCCAGCCGCGAGGCGTGTGTAGAGCCCGGCGGCCAGGGCCAGCCCCGAGACGGTCATCAGGACGGCCACGCCCCAGGCGACACCGACCGGGACCGGCGGAATGTAGAGCGGTTGCCGCCAGTCGCCGCCCAGATCGGGCACCCGAAAGCCGGCCGGGCTCAGCCACTCGTCGGCGTGCACGAGCCGCGAGGATTGGAAGGCCAGCAGAATCAGCGGCAGCGCGATGCGCGCCAGCGCCAGCCGCTCGATGGGCTGCGGCGTGGCCAGCCAGGTGCGCAGCTTGTCCGTCCAGGTCTGGTCGACCACCGCCTGCCTCATGGCGCCTTTCGCTCCGCGCAGCGTTGCTCGCGATCGGCCGCGGCGGTGACGTACCAGTACTTCCGCTGGACCTCCGGCGGATACGCCGCCAGCGGCAGGCGCTGATAGCGGGGCGCCGCCGATCCGGCCGGCGGGATCGGGATGCGCAGGCTGAGCAGCATCACGCCGCCGATGGGCTGGTCCGGGTGCGCGCGGTTCTGCTCGCGCACCAGGTAGTCGTCCATCGCCTCCAGCACCTTGCGCTGCCGGTAATGAAAGAACATGCCCCGATAAAAGCGGCTCTCTTTGTCGTCGCGCCGGATCGGAAAGAACGGCCGGACGTCCAGCTCTTCGAAGCGGCCCAGATCGCAGCGCCACGCCTGGGCCCGCCATTCGATGACGTCGCGCGCCGCGTGCGGAAACAGCTCGGCCTCCTGCACGAAAAAGCGAACGGGAAGCGGCAACAGGTGGTCCGCGATCTTCCAGCCCGCCCCTTCGGACCAGACGAACAGGCTGTACGCGGCGGCCAAGACCGTGACGACGCGCCGCGCCCGCGCCGAGAGCCACGGCTGGGCCATGACGCGGGCGTCGGCGGGGCGCGCGCCCGGCTTGCCCTTGCTGACCGCCGCAGGCATGCGGTTGTCCTACAGCAGCACGGGGTGTCGCGTAAACACCCCGGAAAACAGCCGGGCCGTGAGGCCGATCCCTTACCGGAAACCGACCTTCGGGGTCATTAATCTAGATATTCGGAGGTCAGGACCATGCGACGGATCATGACGGTTGTGCTCGGGATTGCCTTGATGGCTGTTCCGGCTGCGGCCTTCGCCCGCGGCGGCGGCTTTCACGGCGGTGGTTTCCATGGCGGCGGCGGCTTCCATGGTGGCGGCGGCTTCCACGGTGGCGGCGCCAGCTTCCACGGCGGCGGGTTCCATGGCGCGCCCGCCGGCGGCTTCCACGGCGGGTTCCATGGCGCGCCGGCCGCGGGCTTCCACGGCGGTTACCGCGCGGCGCCGGTACCCGGGTATCGTGCCGCCTGGGGCGGCTACGGCTACCGCGGGCCCGCCATCACCGGCATCCGCGGCCGGTGGGTCGGCAACCGCTTCTGGCACCCGGGCTACTGGGGCTGGCGCGGCGGCGCGCGCATCTGGATCGGTCCCGGCTGGGGCGTCGGCTTTTACCCGGGCTGCACCTGGGTTCAGCCCGGCTGGGTCTGGAACGGCGTCCAGTGGATCTGGCAGGACGGCTACTGCGCGGCCTACTGACCTGAGACTTATCTAGCGTCCGGCGCGCCGGCGCCGGCCCGCAATCGCCAGCGCCGCCAGCAACAGCGCGAGCCCCCCGGTCCGGGGGGCTCCGCTTTCGTCGCACGAGCAGGCATGGATGCCGCCGGCGTGAGCGCCGCTGGCGCCGCCGCTCCCCGAGTTGCCGGGCAAACCACTTCCGCCCAGCCCATTGCCGCCCCCTGCTCCGATCTGCCCGCCCGTCCCGGATCCGGTGCCTCCGCCGGTTCCGATCGTTCCCCCTGAGGAGGCGCCAGCATCCGGGTGCGGGACGATGAGGCCGCTCTCCGGGATGCGACAAGCACCGTTCGTGCATTCCTGGCCGGTCGGGCATTTGACGCCCTGGCAACCGTCCTGGCATTTGCCGCCGACGCAGACCTGCGGCGTCGTGCAGGTCAGCTTGTCGCAACCGGTCTCGACGCAGGTTCCCTTGCTGGTGCAGGTCTGACCGGCGGCGCAGGGCCGGCACGAGCAGGGCGGAACGCAGGCACCGTTGTCGCAAACCTGCCCGCCGGGGCAGGTGACGCCCCCACATGGGTCGACGCACTTGCCGATCCGGCAGACCTGGCCGGCGGGACAAACGACGTCTTTGCACCCGCCGATGCAAGTCCCCTGGTAGCAAGTCTGCTCGGCTCCGCAGGTCACGCCGACGCAGGCAGGGTCCTTGCAGAGTTGGTCGGCCTTGTCGCAGACCGACGGTGGCGAACAGGGGAACTCGCTGTCATTGCAGGGCGGGATGCACTTGCCCTGGCTGCAAACATAACCAGGGTCGCACAGACCCGGCGCGTTCGGGTTGTCGACCGTGCCGTCGCAGTCGTCGTCCAGGCCGTTGCACTTCTCATCGGACGGTTTGATGTTGGAGACGCATTTGATCGTCATGCCGCCGCTCGAGCACTGGGTCGTGCCGCCGGCACAGACGCCCGGCAGCATCGTGTCGCAATCGACCCCGCCGCCCTGACAATCCAGACCCGTGACGTAAAAGACGAAATCGTTGAAGTCGCCGTCGCACCCGTACTGCTTCCAATCGGTCGGGCCCATCGGCTTGTCTTCGAAGGCGACGTAGTACGAACTGGGATCGACGGTCGATTGATAGATCAGCGTCGTTACCCAGGGCATGTTGGCGTGGCTGCTAGACACATCGTTGAGAGCGGCCTGTGAGTACTTCGTGTGCGAGCACTCGGTCCCCGGCATCAGCGCAAAGCCGACCTGTCCACCCTTGTACCGAGGATCGGTGGCGATCGAAGTTGCATCCCAGGTGTAGTCGACCCAGGTGTGCTGCCCGACTTGTGTCGGGCTCATATTCGGCTCGGCCATGGGACAGAAATCCCCGTCCTTGCAGCTGATGCCGTTCGGCGGCGGCCGCGTGAGATCGGCCGGCACCAGCGTGTAGATTTGGTTCGCCGGCGGCGGCGTCGTGCTGCCCGGCGTCGCGTTGTACCAACCGAGAGCGTTCTTGCACCCGCCACCATGAAGGACGATCTTTCCGGTGAACCCGCACTTCGGAGAAAAGGTCTCCGGCGTCTGGTTGGCGTCCTTCACCGGATCCAAGTTCTCGCCGCGCACCGCGAACAGCCCAGCCAGCGTGTCATCGCTGGCCAGGAAACCGCGGTCGACACCGATCTGAGTTTCGTACGCGGGCGTGGGCACTGGAAGCACCGTCCCATCCAGCTGTTTCACCGTGGCGGCCGCCTCCCCGCTCAGAGCCGTACCAACGAGTCCAACCAGGCCGACCCAAGATATTTTGCGCATAGCAGTGGCTAAAGGGGGCCGCATGCCTCGGATCTTGCGCTTTTTCGCCAGCGGGGGGAAGGCTGTTGCCGGTGCGATCCGGCCGAGGTAAACCGGACGCCTCTTTTGGGAGGACACATGATGGAGTACCTGCTCGTTCGGCAGTTCGTCCGGTCGCTCAAGAACCTGGACGCGATCCTCGACAAGGCGCAAAAGCACGCCGAGGCGCGTAAGTTCGATCCCGACAACTACTTTGGAATGCGGCTTTTCCCGGACATGCTGCCGTTTTCGGCGCAGGTGCGGATCGCCTGCGACACGGCCAAGGGGACGGCGGCGAACCTGGCCGGCAAGGAGGCCCCCAAGCACGAGGACACCGAAAAGACCTTCGTCGAGCTCCGCGGGCGGATCGCCAAATGCGTTGCGTACCTCGACACGCTCACGGAGCAGGACTTCGCAAACGCCAAGCCCGACGCGCTCGTCAAGCTGCCGAACCGGCCGGGCAAGGCGCTGCGGGCCCGCGAGTACCTGATCGCGCGGCAGGTCCCGAACTTCTACTTCCACGTCGCGACGGCGTACGACCTGCTGCGGTCGGGCGGCGTCGAGCTGGGGAAGGCCGACTACCTCGGGACGCTCGACTTCGTCGACGTTTGATGCCCGGCTGGCTGGGCGGGCGCAGGACGGCCGGCCGCATCGCTGGTTTGACGGCGGCGGCGCTGCTCGCCGCGGCGGGGGGCGCCGCTCGCGCCGGTGAGGACGACGACGCGGCGGGCGATGCCGGCGCGGCGCCGGCCGAGCCTGCCCAGCGCCCCGTCATTCAGACGTACTACCCACCGCCCGTCGACGGGCCCGCGCTGCGGCTGCCGGAATCGCCGACGCGGCTTTATGTCGACGGTGCCTTCAGCGAGAGCAAGGACCTTTCCGCCCTCCCCTACATCGCCGGGAGCGGCACGAACTTCCGGTTCGCGCTGGGCGGCGTCTGGCGGTGGCGCCGCTTCTCGTTCGAGGCCGAGGTCCCGTTCGCGAACGTCACGTCGCTGGACGTCACGATGGTGCCGGGCGGCGTCCCGACGCCGGAGAAACAGACCGGCACCGCGTTCGGTGACGTCCGCCTGGGCGCGATCTGGACGACGCGGCTGGCGGGCGAAGCCCTGATCGCGGGCGTCGGCTACCGCACGCGACTCGCCACGCACACCACCCGCTTCAACTTCTTCCTGCAGACCAACGGCGACCAGGTCTCTTACGTTTTCCCCTATTACTTCCACCTGGAGCCGACCGTCGTCGTCGGCGGCGCCCTGGGCCGGTTCACCTACGTCGTGAACGAGGGCATCCTGGGCCTCGTCGGCCCGGACGGCGACTTCCTGAACATGCACATCGTGGTCCCGACGGTGGTGTTCTGGGACTCCCACCTGGCCGTCGGGTACGCGCCGTTCGACTTTCTGGGCGCGTCCGTCGAGCTGGGGTCGGACGTTCAGATCAACAGGGTCAACAACCCCCAGTTCGCCGTCGACGGCTGGCGGTCCCTCTGGGTCGCGCCCGCGCTGCAGGTGCACCTCGGTGACTGGCGCGTCGACGCGATCGCCCGCCTGGGATTCGGCCGGAAAACGGAGCAGTTCGGCGTGCTCGAATACACCGGGACCAGCTCGTACACACTGCGGGTCACGCTGGCTTTCAACTGACCGCCCGAACGCTTACGCTAGCGAGATGATCATGCGGAACTTAGCCCGGATGTTCGCGTTTTGCGGCGCCGCCGTGGCCCTGGCCAGCTGTTCGTCGCACAGTGGACAGCGCCCGGACGCGAGCCGCGACGGGCTCACGTACGATCTGGCGCTGGACTTGCCGCCCGGCTGCCCGCCGGCGCGAGCCAACGAGAGAGGCGTCGGCAGCCCCTGCACGCGCGGCGGCCACGAATGCACGAACGGCCTCCTGTGCGCCTGTGACACGAACCTGGGGCTGACCCTGAACGGCGTCCCCTGCGTCTGCACCTTCGCGGGCTTCCCGCCGCACCCGGACAGGCCCGACCCCTGCATGCAATCGTCCCCCAACTGCGGGTCGGGCGCGACCTGCTGCAACTACCTGGACACCGCGTGGTACTGCAGCCCGAACGTTTGCCTGCCCGGCGGCCAGTGCCTTCAGTTCTCGGCTGACGGCGGCTGATTCACTCTGCCGGCGTGGTCAGTGACAGGTCGGCACTTTGGCCGGCGTGGTCTTGCAGCTGGCGGCGAAGCAGCAATATCCGCCGGCGCAGTCGCGCGTCCCTGAGCAGTCGGTGACGCAGGTGGTGCCGCTGCAGCGGACCGGCTGTGCGCAGGCCTGGCCGCCGGTGCACGCGATGTGGTTCGCGGCGGCGTTGGTGGTCACACCCGACGCGCAGCTGGAGGCGCCCGTGCATTCGACGGTGCAGTTGTTTCCGTGGCAGGCGACGCCCCCCTGGCACGCGCCGCTCCCCGAGCAGGCGATCCGGGCCGTGTCGCCGCCGCCCGTGATTGCCCCCGCGCAAGAGCCAGCGCCGCTGCAAGTCAGCTCACAGGTCCCGATCCCGCCGCCGCAAAGAATCGATTGCGAGCAGGCGTGGTCGGCGCACGTCACCGTGCACGCGGTCGCGCCACGGCAGTCGATGGGGACATCGCAACCGCCGGCCGCGCAGGTGATGCGGCAGGGCATGCCCATGGGACAGACGATCGGGCCGTCGCAGGGGGAGCACGGGCCGCCGCACACGAAGACGCAGCTTTCCCCGGAGCAGGCGCCCCCCGCGGCCAGGCAGCTGGCGCAGCCCGCTCCCGCGTCGGGCGATCCACAAATGGAAGGCGCGCCCGCGTCCGGTCCCGGTAGGCCCCCGGTTCCTGAGCCGCCGCCCTTCGCAGGGACGCCGTTGCTTCCTGCCGCGCCGGTCAATGCGCCGTCCCCACCGGTTCCGGGAGCGCCGCCCGCGGCCAGCGTTGCGCCACCCGAACCGCGGGTGGCGCCCGTGTTCGCGTTGGATCCCGATTCACCGGCAGGCCCGCCGTCCAGGCCGTCGCCGGATGAAGGACTCGCGCCGCCCTCGCCGACGGTCCCGCCTGCACCCGTCGCGGCGCCGGCACCCGCCGAGGTGCCGCCCGCGGCACCTGCGCGCGCTCCCCCGCTGCCGTTCAAGACCGCGGCGCCGCCTGTCGCGCTGGCTCCTTCGCTGAGCGCGGCGAGGCCCGTTCGATCGACGCGGCAACCCGTCGTGGCGACAGTTGCCAGGATGATCAGCGCTGCTATGGAGAGCCGCGGGGCTGCGTTCACCTATCTGTTTCCTTGAACGCGTGCCGCCGCGCCAGGGCCGAAATCGTGCCCGGGTCTAAAGACCGCCCTTGTCGATGATGATGGCGACCTTGACCCACTGCGGAACGTGATTGCCGGTCGGCATGCCCTGCATCAAATTCTGGCCGGGGAGCCAGACCGGCGGGCGGCTGGGATCGCCGGCCTGGTCCTCGCTGGCGATGACGCCGCTGAACCAGAGCTGGGGTTGCGAGGTCATGATGCCGTTGGTGTTGATCTGCGTGCCGTAGGGGCGCCGCGACGAGAAGGCGACCCAGTACAGCGTCCGGCCGCGGAAGGTCCCCACGTCCGGGCTGAACCGCGGCCACGAATTGTCATAGGTCATGGTGCCGCCGTTGGCGTTGTCAAGACGCTTGGTGGCGCCGCCGCCAATCGGAACCCACCAGAGCTTCGCCGACGAGTCGTCGTAGCCGTCGCAGCTGCCCGTGCCGTACCCGACCGACCCGTTGTAGTTGATGTCCGGGTCATTGCCGCACGTGCTCTGGTTGAAGACCACGTACTTGCTGTCCTCGCTGATGCAGGGGTAGTAGTTGGTGAGACCGCTGCCGCGGTTGACCAGCACCCGCGCGTCTCCGGTGATCGTGGTTCCGTCGGAGTCGGCGATGGCGATCTGGCCACCCTTCTTGAGGTCGCCGTTCATCCCCCCCGGATTTCCGACCGACTCGGGGGGAAGGTCTTTGAACGAGGTGAACGTCAGGTACTTGCCGTCGTGGCTCCAGAACGGATCCGACTGGTACATGTCGGGCGGGTTTTTGATCGCCTCCCCGACCTGGGTCAGCGTCGCGGAGGTCCCGCTCACCATCACCTTGTTGAGGTACAGCTTGGCCTTGAACATGCTGACCATCGCCGAGTTGTCCGGACCCCAGGCCGTCTCGGTGGCGAAGGCGTCCTTGCGGTACGACTGCCAGTAGCAGATCGAATCGGAGGTGGGTGAGGCGTTCGGATCGTTGCAGGTGTTTCCGCCCGTCTTGGTCGGGTTGTTGAGAAGCAGCGACTGCGCGCCGATGTCCAGCAGCTCCCAGTTGGCGGCGTCGTGAGTGGATGATCCGCCGATCGTCAGCGCCATGAACTTGCCGTCGTTGGTGATCGTGTGGCAGCCGATGCAGTGCCCCCCGGCCAGGCCGCTGTTCCAGGCCTGCGGGCCGCCCTGGTAAGGCGGCATGGAGTTCGGGCCACCGTCGTCCGTCCAGACCTGCTGCGGCACCGGGTTGGTCTTGGAGAAGTCGTACCGGAAGATGGCCGTCCCGTTCTTGGGAATCTGAACGAGGTCCTGCAGGCAGTAGGTCCCCGGGCTGGCCCCGGTCGCGGTGGGGCAATAGGGCTGGTTCGGCAGCACGGTCCAGAAGTAGAGGCCGCCCGTGAGGCCGGACTGCGCCCAGTCGACGTTGACGGGGGCTGACTCGACGGGCGCTCCGTTGCCGCCGGAGACGCGGGCCGTGATCTGGATGTCCTCGGTCTCGCAGGACGGGACCAGCAGCTGGGTCAGCGCCAGCGGAATCGTGACGTAGCAGTTGCCCGAGGCGTTCGGGTTGGTGGCCCCCGTCTCGCACGAGCCGTAGTAGTTCAGGTTCACGTTGTTGGTCCGGCTGGTCTTGAAGTTCAGCCGCGCGACGGAGCCGGGACTGGCGATGTGCACCTGAATGGGGCCGAGGTTCGAGGGGAACAGCGAACCTTCCAGCGGGTACTGAATGGTCGTCGACCCCGACGCGCTGCCGTCCAGCTTGGACTGAGCGCCGCTGTCGAACGCCGCGCAGCCGCCGGTCTTGTCGAAGTCGCCGCAGGTGAATTTGCCGCTGAAGGTTGCGACCAGCTTCGCCGTGCCGCTGATGTTCCCGCTGAAGGCCGTGACGGTGTAGTCGCCCGGGGCGCTGACGGTCGCGTTGCCAGCCGCGATCATCAGCCCGGTCGACGGGCTGGACGACCAGTTCACCATGCCGGTGATGTCGCGGCTGCTGCCGTCCTGAAAGGTTCCCGTGGCGGTGAAGCTGCTGCTCCCCGACAACGTCCCCGGGACCGAGCCTGCGGACAACGACAGCTGCATGTTGCCCGGCGAGATGCTGATCCCCGTCAGGCCCTGGATGGTCGGCATCGGCGGCGCGTTGCCGCTGCCGCCCGAGCCGGTGTTCCCGGAGCCGCCTGAGCCGGTGGTGGTCTGGTGCGGTTTGACGCCCGCGCATCCGAGTCCGGAAGCGGCGGCACCGGCGAGCGCCCCGGCGAGGCAAACCATCAAAAGGAATAGGCTGGGCGAAGGTCGTGAACGCATAGTCTTGCTCCAACGCTGGGGGACGCGGCGCGGGGGGCGGGATTCCGAAGCCCTCCGGGCAATCTAGCGCGCGACTATACTGCGCGCGGCCATCGCCGGCTACAGCCGAAAGGGCGCGATTGAGGCCGGAAATCCTCCCGGGGCCGTGACGCGGCGCCGTCGGCTTGACCTGCCCGGCGCATGTGCCTGACGATGCAGCCATGAGCCCCCTGCGTGTCCCCAGAAGCGTGAGTCGCGTGAGTCGCCTGAGCCTTTTGACCTTGTCGGCGGCCCTGGCGGCCGGCGCCGGCGCGGCGCTGACCGGCTGCGGCGGTGGCATGAAGTACAAGGTCGACGATTCGTCCCTGGACGCCGTGCCGTCGGGCGAACGGTCGGACGTCTTTGCGGCCCAGAACGACGTCGAGGTGGCGCGGAGCGAGCAACGCACCGCGAAGAGCCAGCTGGAGGCGCTGGGCCGCGACCGGGACATCGCCAAGAAAGAGAAAGAGCAGGCCGCCTTGGAGGTCGAAAAGGCCGCCACCGAGCAAGAGTCCGCCAACGTCGCGCATGACGAGAACCGGGCCAACGCCGCCCGGCACGGCAAGGAGGTCGCCGACCTGGGCGTCCGCGCCGCCGAGGCCAAGCTCGACTGGCTGGACGAGAAGAAGGACGCCCTGCAGGCCGCACAGAAGGCGGCGGACGCCCACCAGGCCGCCGCCGAGGCCAAGGTCGAGCTGGAGAAGGCCAAGCTGGCCCAGAAGAAGGGGATCAAGCCGGACAGCGACTTTTCGGTCGATCACTTCCAGGACCAGTGGAAGGACAAGAACGACGATTGGCAGTCCGCCAAGAAGACGGCGGAATCCGAGCAGAAGGACGCCCAGAGCAAGGAACAGAAGTGGAAGGAGCTGACCGAGCAGCAGTCGAAGATGAAGGGGTGAGGTTCCTGCTGGTGATTGGCGGGGTGCTGGACTAGGCTGATCTCTCGGGGAATTCTTGAGCACCAGCGACCGAGAAGCCCTGCTGGCCAGCGTGGCCGCCGCGCGCGCCGAGGCCGTTCCGGAGCGAACGGAACCGGAGCGGTCGGATTATGTCCCCCAGCTGGAGACGGCCCGGATCCTGGTCGTCGACGACGAGAAGGTCATCCGGGAGATCCTGGCCGACTTCCTGACCATGGAGGGCTACATGGTCCACGCCGTCGAGGACGGCGCGCAGGCCATCGAGGAGCTGCACCGGCGCAGCTACAACCTGGTCATCTCGGATCTGAAGATGCCCAACCTGAGCGGCCTCGAGCTGATCCAGCGCATCTCCGAAGAGAGCATCCCCGTCTTGACCGTCATCATGACGGGGTTCGGCACGGTCGAGACCGCCATCGAGGCGATGAAGAAGGGCGCCTACGACTACATCCTCAAGCCGTTCAAGGTCGAGGAGGTCATTCACATCGTGCAGCGCGGCCTGGACCGCCAGCGCTTGCAGCACGAGAACATCCGCCTCAAAGACGCGCTGTCCATCTACAAGATCAGCGAGGCGATCGCGACCTCGCTGTCGGTCGAGAAGGTCTTGGACCTGGTGCTGGACGCGACCATCGACGCGGTCGATGCCGACGTCGTCAGCCTGCTGCTGGAGGATCCCAAGCACGCCGGCCGCTTCGTCGAGCAGATGCGCAAGGTGTCCGAACGCGCCGATCCGGCCATCGAGGCGCCGCCCCTGAACCTGGCCGAGGCGCTGCCGCTGTTCAAAGAGGACCGGCCCCTGCTGGTTCACGGCAGCCGCTCGTATCAGTTTTTAGAGCGGCCGCCGCGCGAGATCGACCGGCGCCTCATCAGCCTGTGCAGCATCCCGCTGAAGTTGAACGGGCGGCTGATCGGGATGCTGAACGCGTACAGCTACACGCGCGGGAATCGCTTTTCCGAGGGGCAGCGCAAGATGCTGTACGTGCTGGCCAGCCGGGCGGCTGTGTCGATCGAGAACGCGCGCCTCTACGAGCATCTGGTCGACGCGAACAAGGACCTGACGCGCGCCAACGTCTCGCTGGAGGAAAACTTCAAGCAGACCATCATCGGGTTCGCGCACGCGCTGGAAGAGTCGGACCGGTACACGCGCGGCCACTCGGAGCGGGTGGCGATGTACGCGCGCCTCATCGCCATCGGCCTGCGCATGAGCGAGCCGGAGATCGACACGGTCGTGAAGGTCGGCCTGATGCACGACGTCGGCAAGATTGGCGTCCGCAACGACAAGTTGAACAAGCCGGGCAAGCTGACCCCCGAAGAGCTGGCGATGTTCCGGTCGCACCCCGCCAAGGGCAAGCGCATCCTGGAGCCGATTCCTTTCATGCGGGACATCGTCCCTGGCTGTTACTGCCACCACGAGGCGTGGGACGGGTCGGGCTACCCGCAGGGCTTGATGGGCGACCACATCCCGCTCATCGGCCGCATCGTGGCCGTCGCCGACGCCTACGACGCCATGACGTCCGACCGCGCGTACCGCAAGGCGCTGCCGCACGAGATCGCCTGCGGCGAGCTGGAACGCTGCACGGGCGCCCAGTTCGACCCCGAGATCGTCCCGTTGTTCCTGGACCAGATCGAGCAGTTCCGCCGCCTAGAAGCCGCGGCGGGGCGCTTCATCCCGCGGTAGTCCAATCCGCCGCCGACGGCAGCCGCCCCGGGTGAGCCCCTTAGGCCGACTCTAACTCTAACGTCCTGCGCTCCACGATCGTCTGAAGGCGCTTCGACGGCACCTTGCGCGTCCAGTTCCTCACCTTCCCGAAGTCGAAGTCCTCAGGCAGTTCGACCTCCGGCAGCGACGAGAAGGTGCGCGACTTCGTCCCCGACAGGTAGAACACGTCGAAGAGGGCCTTCTCCGGCGAGGCGATGAGCGCACCTTCTGGGGTCGCCACGAATCCTCCGAAGACCTCCGGCGCCACTGTGTGGATGGAGAAGTCGCCCAACGACGTCTCGACTTCCTGTGGCCTTCCGAGCGTCACGACGTACGTCGAGCACGGGATCTGCGAGATCATCCCGTGAAACCTGAGCGCCGACAGCAGAGAGACGTAGCTGGGGGATGGCGCGGCCAAGTAGCGCGACAGCACCTTCGGATCGAGGTCGCGACCGAGTGCCCACAAACCCCTCGCGAGCGGCTTGACGACCCCCTTAGTCGTCAGCCTGCCGAGCATCTTGTTCGCTGAGTCGACTCGTCCGCGCATGAGGGCGGCGACCTCGGACGTCGTCACCACCGGAGCAGGGAAGGCATTTAGCAAGAGCGTGAGGTCGAGGGCACTCATCGGCTGAAGATCTCCAGGGCCTGGACGACGACCGCCTTCTTCTGTTCCCAGCTCTCCCGGCTGCCGTGTTCCATCCTTTTGGACTTTTCGAGGTACGGCAGCACCTCGGCCTTGTACGCGTCGAAGGTCATCTCCGACGCTCTCCTAAGGGCGTCGCGCGCCTCTTCGCTTGGCGGGTGCAGGGCGGTCACCGACCCGACGTCCCTTGCGTAGCGCTCCACGAGCATGGCGAGGTCGAAGACGTCGCGAGTCCTGTCCCGCCCCGCCAGCGCCGAGACCTTCTGGGCGATGCTTTCTTCGAGCCCGTAGTGTGAGGCTGAAAAGGGGCTCGAACCGTAAGAGTCTGCTATCGGCTTGGCCACCGGACCGAGTACGGGTTCAGCGTTGGACTCTCGGCGAGAGAACTCGATCCTGGTGTAAACGGGATCGCTCAGACCCCTCACTTTCAGAGCCATCTTCCAACGCTGCGTGGTGTCGGTCTGCTTCTGGGTCGAAACCTGCTCGACCTCGATTCCGTAGAGCAGGAGCGCTTTTTTGAAGCGCGGCGAGGCCAAGATGTCGTCGACCTTCTTTTTGAGCGTCTCCCTCGACGTGACCGACACGTCCATGTGTCGAGGTCGTCCGAGTGCCTGACGCTCCCGAAGAAGAGCCTGAGGTTCTGGCCCCCTTTGACGACGGCCTTGTTCCGGTCCTTCGAGAGGTATGCCAGGAACGTCAGGTGGAAGGCCTCGATGGCCTCGCTCGAGGTCTCGATCATGACATCAAAATAATGATGTCAGCGTCAATAATATGCAATCATAGTTCGTGTGCCGCGTTCGCTGAGGCCCCCCCCCGAAGCGGGCGTGTCGAGCTCCACGACTAGTCTTCATACGAGCCGTACGCGCCGCCCTGTTTGTTCGCGTGCGGCGCGACGGCGGAGACGTCGGTCGTGAAGGCGGCGGTGGTCCCATTGGCCGGGACGTCGACCTTCTGGGTCATGCTCTTGATCGAAGGGCCCCACAGCACGACGCGGCGGCTCCCGACGGGGACGCCGCCCAGCTGGAACGTGCCGTCGGGGTGTACCCGCGTCCAGTGGCTGTTCGGCACCACCAGAACGTCGGCGCGCATCTTCGAATGAATGTTGCAGAAGACCTGGATCGTGCCCGGTTTGAGCACCACCACCGGGTTGGGTCTCTCGCCGGACTTGACGGTGCCGAGGTCGAAGGCGTCGCCGGGGCTGGGGGAGAACACGTTGTGAAAGACCTTGTCCTCGTTCGGGAAAGACAGGTGCGCCCCCACCTGCACGACGGCGACGGCGGGCACGAACTGCTTGCCGCGCTGTTTGATCTCGACGTTCGAGCCGCGGGCGATCACCTTGGGGCCGTCGACGTAGACGTAGGCCTCGCCGAGGTCGCCGCCGTTGACGTGCACCTTGCCCGAGATCGAGCCGGTCAGGATGGGGGGCGCCTCTGCTGGCGTCTTGGCGGCCTCTTTGACGGGTTGCCGAGCTGGTTCGGACGCCGGGCGGGATGCGGGCGCGGTCAGCGCGGCGGGCGGCGGCCCACCCCCGGCGGCCGACACGTACTTGAGGAGCGCGTCGTGCATCTGCATGAGCTGCAGGATCAGCGAGCGCTGCTCTCGGACCTCTTGCTGGAGGCGCGCGAGATCCTGCTGCAGGCGCGCGAGCTCGGCGGCGGTGGCTGCCGGCGTCGCCACGTCGGCGGCCCAGGCGGGAGCCGCCCGCAGCAGAGGCGCCGCGGCAAGGACGGTCGCCAGAGCGACGCTCAGGATTCTGTCAAACGGTTGGCGCATCGTTCTCCTCAGTAGCTCAAGACCAGGCTGCTGGTAAACACGTCGTCGGGGACCTGTGGCAGCCCGCCGTATTCCCGATTCAACAGGTACTCCGCCTTCAGAACCGCCCAGCGGGTCAGGATACAGCGGACCCCAAAGGTGGCGCGCCAAGTCTTGCTCAGATAATCGCGCTCGGACCCGAGCGTGATCTCGGCGTGCCGGTACTCGGCGCGGCCGAGAATGCCCCACGACGGCGAGAGCATGGCGTCGAGCTCGACGTACCCGCCGCCGTGCAGGTCCAGGCGGTAGACGTTCTGGGCTGCGTCGCCCGCCGAATATCCGGTGATCCATTGCGCCTTCACGTCGACGGGGCCCAAGGTGGCGAGCAGATCCGGGCCCACGAACCACATCGCGTCGCGGTTGCTGGTGGTGCGGTCCTGCGCCCCGTAGCTGCCCGACAGGCCGATCTCCACCGCAAACGGCAGCGGCAGGTGCGCGGCGACGCGCGCGCTGCCGGTCTTGCCGGCGTTGCTGTCGGTCTCGTCGTAGAAGAAGAACTGCTCAGTGGTGTTCGAGCCGTTGGTGATGGCCGCCGCAACGACCAACCAGTCGTCGACCCCGAACTTGGACCGGACCTTCACGCCCAGCGTGGTGCCGGTCGTGTAGCGGGCGATGAGCGACGGCGTCACGCCAAACCGGTGGTCGGATTTGCGGTCGCGGTACTCGATGCCGAAGACGGATTCCATCTTCCCGACGAAGATCGAGGTGCGCTGAGACTGCGTCGGAAGCCATTCGAGCTGGGCAATGTCGACGTCGAACGAATCGCCCAGCGCGAAGTTGCTGCCGGTGCGGGGCGTGAAGTTGACGCTGGTCGAGATGATCGCGTTGGGCGCTGGCGTGGCGCGAAGCCGCAGGTTGACCTCGTTGAGGATGAACCCCGGAGCACCGCGCGAGTTGATGCTGTCGAAGCGGTTGACGCCCGCCGCGCTGCCGAGATCGGCGACCTCGCCGCGCGAATTGATGGCTGGCGCCAGGATGTCGCCGGCGAACTTCCAGGTGTAGGCGCCGGCAATGGGCTGATCGCCGAAAACCTGAACGTAACCGGAGCCGTCGCCCTGCGGGACGAAGAATCCGAAGTCGATGTACCCGCCCAGCGTCAGCCATTGGTGGGTGGAAGCGGCGAGCTCCTGGTTCTGACGGATCTGGGCCTCGATCAGCGCCGCCTCCGGTTGGCGCGGCACCACCGCGTCGTCTGGCGGCGCGACCGCTTCGGGCAGCGGCGCCGGAGAGTCGGCGTCCTCGGGCGCCATTGCCGGCGGGACGGGCGCGATCGCGTCGGGCGCTGTCTGGGCGCGGGCAATGCCGCCGCCGAACACGGCCAGCAGGGTCACGGCGCCGACCGAGAGACTGGCCGTCGGCCTCAATTTCCCGCCCCAGCGTCGCAGTGGGGCTGCAGGTCGGCGTCCGGCGGATCGATGAGCCCGGGCGGGCCGGGCGTGCCGGTCAGCGTCTGCAGGAAGGCCACCAGATCCAGGCGATCCTGTTCCGACAGCAGCAACGGCGCCAGCTCGTTGCTGCCGACGCCCAGCTCCATGCCGCCCTGATCGTAGTGCCACACGACGTCCGCCAGGCTCTGAAAGATCCCGTCGTGCATATAAGGGCCCGTCATGGCCACATCGCGCAGGCTGGGCGTCCGCCAGGTGCCCTGCAGGCCGACGTCGACGACGCCAGCGTCCGGATCCACCGTTCCCCCGTCCTCGCAGGCCGGGTTGGATTCGAGCGTCTGGTCGTCGAAGCAGGTCCCTCGGCGGAAGAGTACCGACGAAGGTACCGCGGCGTCCGGCCGGCGAGCCCGCAGCTTCTCCAGCCCAGAGTAAGCGCCCCAGGGCAAGCACTGACCACCTTGATCGCCGCCGTCGATGCCGCCGTCGCCGGACGGATGTTGCGGGCAAAAGCACTTCGGTTGTCCCGTCGCCGTCGTTGCCGTGCATTCCGCGGTCGTCGGCACGTGCTCGCCGGCTTGCGGAATACCAATGTTGTGAAAATTGCCGTCCGAGAAGAGCGGCGTGTTGTGGCATTGGATGCAGGAGGCGCGACCGACGAAGAGCTTGAGGCCTCTCCTCTCCGACGGACTCAATATGCCGGACGAGGGTCCGTCCTGGACGAACTGGTCGAACCTCGAGTTGTCGCTGTTCAAAAACCATTCGTAGGTCGCGATCGCCTTGGCCGCGTTGACGTGAACACGTTCGACGAGTCTCTGCTGAGCCGCGCTCAAATGACCGTACTTCGTCTTGAAGACTTTCGTCGTCGTGAGATCGCCAACGTCGAGATCCTGGAGGTCTTTGAAGGCTGGGTCCGCTGCCAACACCGATACGTCGCCGGCTGCATCCGCCGACTTATCGGGGAACGCGTTCCCGTAAAGGTCGGGGCCACCGTCGAGCCCGCTGTAGTACTTCGAGATGACCCAGAACGTCCGCAAGCGATGGCCGTTCATCGACACAGGGCTCTCCATGACCTGCGCGGCTTGGGCCCAAAGCGAATCAGAGCGACCGTTCCAGTAATAGTGCCCGGCCGTCCCATCATCCCGGTCGAAGCGGGCGACGTTGAGGGTCTGCTGCGCGTTGACGTCGTAGAACCCGGCCCCGCTGGAAACGTTGTGGGTTTCGGAGGTGTTGTCGGATCCGTTGTGTTTCGGATTGTGGCAGCTCGCGCAAGAGACATTGACCAGCGGGCCAACCGGCGCGTCTGGTTGATTTGCCCCCGCCTTGGCGCACTGGCCGGGCCGACGGAGACTCGCCGCCGGTCGTCCCAGACTGTCCAGATCGGAGAACGACCCCGACAGACGGGGGTCGTGATAGAGCAACCAGCCCAGTCGGACCACGGGATCAGCCAGCTGCGTGTCGGCGCCCGCGTCCCACAGCGTGGCGGCGACCCGCAGCGAACCGTTGGAAACGTCGACGGGCGGCGGGGACGTGGTGACATGCGCCAGACCGCTGATCAGATCCCATTCGTGCTGGGACCACATGCAATCGGCTTCTCCGCAGGCGGCCTTGTCGCCCCACTTGCCGCACGCAGTGACCAGCACACACATCCCGGCCATCCACAGCCGCCTCGTCGCGATGTTCATTTCCGGCGCGACTGTACCCCAAACACGGCGACTTTGAAGGTACGGGCGGGCTCAGCGACGACGCCGACCGCCGGCTTCACCGCCTCGGACTCTAAAAAGAAGCAGCTTGGACGCTACCGATCCAGGTAACCTCGGAGGCTCACCGACGACGATGGAGTCAGCAGCCACCCGCTCTGTGCGGCGTC
This sequence comes from uncultured Pseudomonadota bacterium, assembly GCA_963737345.1. Classification (GTDB taxonomy): domain Bacteria; phylum Myxococcota_A; class Polyangia; order Fen-1088; family Fen-1088; genus JADGRB01. The sequence goes on from CAVTSM010000013.1 coordinate 148,150, forward strand.
GATCGTAAAAATACCCAGGTTGTTCGCGACCGGCGCTCCTATGAATGGCGTGCTCGGATCGCCCGTGACGGTGGTGACTGACCAACTGCTGCCGGTGGTGTTCGTGAATATGCCCATGTCAGGTGCGCTGTTGACGCGCGCGTAGACGTTGCGAGTCCCGCTCGCTGACCGAAAGACGCCTGGCGACCCCCAGACCGAGGTCGTTCCTCCGACGGGGGAGAGCATGCTCCTCACCCATCCGCCCGACGTCCCCGCCTCGAGCTGGTAAAGCTGGTTGTCGCGACCGACCGCGTACACGTCGAGGGGCGCGCCGCTCGACACGGGGTACGTCGCAGGGAAGCTTTTCATGACCCCACCGGGTAGCTGGCCGAGGGTTTCCAGGTGGTAGGGCCCCGAGCCGGTGAGCGTCCACGCGTGTTGCAGGGCTGCGTCGATGCCCCGGAAGAAGATATCGAGGCGATTCCCGCTCGACAACGTTAGCGCTGGCCGCCCCGCGGCGAACACCCCGCCCGTATCAACCAGCTCTTGCGACCAAGCCGCAGTTCCGCCCCACCAGTGATAGAGGCGGTAATCGGTCCCGATCGCCACGACATCGATGCGCCCGCTGCTGACTGAGGCAGCGACCGGGTCGGAGATGACCACACCGGAGATGTCTGACGTCGTCTGCCATGAAGACCCCGCCTGCCGCGCGTGGACGATGGTGTTCGTCGGATCGCGATAGAACACGTCGAACGGATTGACGGCCCCTTTGATGACCGCCGCGGTGCCGGTCATCGCCAGCCCCGTATCGAGCCAGGTGTTCGTGCCGTTCTGGTTCTGAAAAAGGTTGCCGTTCATGCCCCGGCCAAAACCGTCCGTGTCGTTGGGCGCTGCCAGGAACGCGCTGCTGCCGTTGAGCTCCGCCAGGATGACGTTGACGCGCGTGTTCTTCGAGAACTCGTGTCCGCCGACGGCGCTCGGGCAGGTCCCCGCGATCGTACAACTATCGTTCGCTTCGTTGATCTCGAGCCTGAACGATCCCTGTCCGACCGTCCGCGCGGCCAATGCCTGGCGCACTTCCCGCTCGTGCCCGCGCGCCGCCTGATCCCACGGTGTCACGACGCCGGCGTATTCATTCTGGCCGAAGCAGCAATTGTCGCCGCGGTTCAGGACCTGGATCTGCCGTCGGCCTGCACCGAACGAGCCGAGCAGGTACAAGTCCTTGTAACCGCTGACATAGCGCGTGCCGCTGGCGTTCACGAAACTGAAGAAATCGTTTCCGCGGTCCGGCGTGTTCTCCTGCTCGGCGTCGGACCCCAGTCGCATATAGAAGGGCTCCGAACCGGCGATGGGGATACTGGTCATGATGCGCGTGTCGAGCGCCGCGTAGATTGTGGTCGTCCAGCCCCCACCGGAAAGGCCCGCCATGTCGACCCGCTTGTAGCCGAACGTGTTGATGGCGTAGTTGAGGCTCCGCCGCACCGGATCGAGGAAGTAGACGTACGGGTGCAGCCCGTTTGCGGGGCGCAGGCTCTGAAACAGCGGGTCGTGCGGGTAGCAGTTCGCGCTGTCGAGCGGATTGCACCGGGGCATGTACGTCGCCAGCACGGCGTACCCTTCGGAGAGCAGCTCCACGACCGTCTGCGCATCCTGGTACGGAACGCGGTCGTAAGAGGACGCGTGCCCCGGATTGAGAATGACGACCCGAGTGGGGTTGCCCGGCGGGATGAAGTGGTCCGCGACACCGGGAATGGAACCACCGGCCGCCGTCGCCATGTTGATCTGGTAGCGCCTGACGGTCGTGCCCGCCGGGAGCGGCAGCGTATCCAACGCGGTGATGTTGAGCGCGCTGTCGACATCGACGCCCTGGACCGTATCAATCGTGCTGCGTCCCCACACCTTGGTGATGAGCGCCGCTCGCCGCGCTGTGATGTCGGCGGCTGTCGTCATCGAGAGCGCGTCACGCGAGGATGGCGCCGCGTAAATCCCGAAGATGCCGCGTTCCGCGAGCTTGAAATCACTGGTTACGTTGATCGTCTTGTAATACTGGGGTGCCGTCCACCCGCTCCCGTCAGTTTCGTTGCTGGATTCGAGCAGCTCGTACGGGAAGCTGCTCCCGTTCGAATATGCGCAGTAAATTCCCGCACTGCCGCGCCCGCAGACCATCCCTTTACCGAACTTGATGGTGCCCGAGTAATAGTCGGGGTCCCAGGTTGGATTTCCGATGTTGCTGTTCCAGAGCGTCGGGGTACCGAAGCCGTTCGCGCCGTTGGACAGCGCGCACCAGATGCCGACAGTGCTGCCGGCACCGCCGCCCGGGCCGCGCCCGCACAGGTCGTCCATTCCGTCGTTGTTCACGTCGACGAACTGAATCGTCGAGTAGTACGACTGTTGATCCCAGGCCGCGTCGCCGAACGTCGTGTTCCAGGCGACCGGAGTCCCAAAGCCGTTCGCCCCGTTGGACAGCGCGCACCAGACGCGGACGGCCCCGGTAGAATCGGGCCCTCGGCCGCACACGTCGGCGTTGTTGTCCCCATTGAGGTCAGGAAAATGGATGGTGCTGTAGTACCTTGCGCTGTCCCAATGGTTCGTGTCGCTGAATAGACCGCTCCACAGCGAAACGGCCCCCGAGTTGAAACTGCTTCCCGTGTTGAGCGCACAATAGACACCCAAGATCCCACGGGCACAATTATCCGCGTTCCGATCGTGGTTCAGATCTGGAAACTGCATCGTCGAGCCGTACTGAGGAGCGCTCCAGCCGTTCGCGTCGGAAAAATTGTTGTTCCAGAGGGTCAACGTTCCGAAGCTGTTGCTGCCGTTCGAAAGGCCACACCACACACCGGGCGCCAGCGTGCTCGGCGCATTTGGTCCCCGGCCGCAGATGTCGGCCTTGCCGTCATGGTTCAGATCCGGGAACTGGATCGTCGAGTAGTACGCGGAGTTGCTCCAGCCGTTCGCGTCGGTGAAGACCGCGTTCCACTTCAGAACATTCGTCAAGGCGCCGGTGCCATTGTCGACAGCGCACCAGACTCCGTCGTCGCGCCGCCCGCATACGTCGGAGCGAACATCGCCGGCCACGTCCGGAAAGCGGATCGTCGAGTACGCGGCCGGTACGTTCCAACGGTTCCCATCGCTGAAAAAACTATCGGCCTGGCTCGTGTTGAGCGCTGATTGCACCGTCGTGAGGGCCGCCGGCGGAGAGCTGCTCTCGATCCCGCAGCCAGCGGAGACCGTCATTGAGGCCGCCGCGAGCATCGCCAATGCCGACTTCCGTGCTCCCGCAATCCCATTCCACGTCGTGGTCATGTCGATTCTCTCCTGCTCTCGGACGCGCGTTGCTATGAACTGGAGTAGTTCTAGCCGAGAGCTCGGCGCAGTGTCGTTGTACGCCGGGACAGATGTCAATGCGATTAACCGCCGACTTGGAACGCAATTAACCGCCGCGCCCCTGACGTGCTGGCCGCCCGGACAGTGTCCGAATCGACCGGAGGCGGTTCGCCGGTTCATCGAGCAGATCGGCGGACCGGAGGGTCTCAAGGTCTGCTACGAAGCTGGTCCTACGGGCTACGCGCTTTACTGGCAGCTCACAAAGATGGGCATCGAATGCGACGTCGTCGCGCCGTCGCTGATTCCGCGGAAGCCCGGCGAGAAGATCAAGACCGACCCGCCGCGACGCAGAGAAGCTCGCGCAGTGCTTCCAGAGCGGCACATTGACGAGTGTCTGGGTTCCCGATGCGGCACACGAAGCGCTGCAAAACCTGGTCCGCGCGCGAGCGGCGGCCAAGAGCGACGAGAGCCGCGCCAAACGTCGTCTCGTGAAGTACCCGCTTCGAAACGGGCTTCGGCATCCCGACGACTGCCGGTCGTGGACGCACCCTTGGTAGCGCTGGGTTCAGGCCATCACGTTCGACCATGAGACCCAGCGGGTCACGCTCGCCGGCCTCGTCGCCCAGGTCCTTCATCAGCGCGAGCGCATCACTCGCCTCGACCTCGCCATCGATCGCGCCATCGAGTCTGCGCCCCCTGAGAAGAAGGCCGTCGTCGAGGCTCTGCAGGCTCTGCGCGGCTTCGCCAAGCTCAACGTCCGCCTCCGGAAGACACTGCCCACCTTGCCGGCCGGCGTCTCCGAGATCGACTGGAAGGCCCGAGAACGGCTGCACCGGAAATTCACGAGGCTGACCTTTCATCGCAAACCACCAGCCAAGGCAGCGACCGCCGTCGCGGGAATTCGTGTATCCGTTCGACGAATACCGTCGCTGACCGCGGCCGGGCGGGGTGCTACTTGGTGGGGGGATGGCCGTCGAGCAAGGCAAGGGATGCGCGCCTGAAGACGTTCGCGTCGAGCCGCTGCTGAGCGTCTTCGTTCTCGAGGGTCTTCTTCCAGTTGAGCGGTGCGAGGTCCAAGACTCGGCGGACGGGCCAGGCGGGCAAGAGGCAGAAGAGATCGCGGAGGTAGGCCCACGGCTCGATATCGTGGAGCTGACAGCTCGCCAGCAGGGACACGAAGGCGGCGTTGATCTCGGCGGCGTCGTCGGTGCCGACGAAGAGCCAATTCTTCCTTCCGATGGCCTCACGGCGCAGGGCTCTCTCGGAGCCGTTGTTGTGGATCGAAAGCCGGCCATCGTCGAGGAAGCGCTGGAGCGCGACACGCTGGTTGAGCGCGTAGCCGATCGCTTTGGCGGTCGGCGACTCGTCGAGGACCTGGTTGGCCTCCGCCTCGCACCAGCTGAAGAAAGAGTCGACGATGGCCTTGGACTGGGCCCGCCGGGCGGCAAGCCGCGCTTCGGGCGGTGCGCCCGCGGCCTCGCGTTCCACCCGAAACAAACCGCCAGGTAGCCCTCGTATCCGTCGAGCAGCCCGTCGACGGCGGCGCCGTCGTGCTTGGCCGTGTACCGAAACAGGACGTGCCGCTCGGGCGCGATCACCACCCAGAAATGGCCGCGGCGGCATTTCTCGGGCGCCTGCACCAGCACGCCTGTCGCGTCCGTGCACAGGTACGGCGCGCCGCGCGCGTCCGCCCACATCGCATCGAGCAGCGGCTTGACCAGCCCACCCAGTGCCTCGTGCCATCCGCAGATCGTCGACCGCGCCAGCTCGAGCCCCTCGCGCCCGTAGATCCGCTCGAGGCGATGCAGCGGCAGGTGGTCCTGCCAGCGACGGACGACGGTATCGGCGAGCAGGCCGGGGCCAGCGAGGGCGCGATCGATCGGCAGCTCCGGCGGCGACGCCTGCAGAACAGTGGTCTCGGCGGCGGGGTCGCGGCCCTTGGGCACGAACTTGGGTTTGCGGACGCGCACGACGACCAGCGAGGCGGGCCGCCGCTCGACGGTCTCGGTCACGTCCTCGCCGATGCGCACGAAGGCGTCGGTGCCCTTCTCCTGCACCTCCGGCGGCAGCACCTCGACCTCTACGCGCGGGAGCTTCTCGGGCAACGGCTTGCGCCCGGTCGGCTTGGCGCGCGTATGCGCCGCGACCGATGTCTCGACCGGAGGCACCGGAGCAGCCGGCGGTGCCGCACTTGCCCCGGTGCCGTCGCCGAGCAGCATGCCCAGCATCGACATCGTCAGCTGCGCGTCACCGCCTGACAGCCGCTCGCGCTTCGGGCCCAACAGCCCGAGCTCGAGCTTGCGGCACTTCTCGAGCACCTGCAGGTACAGCTTGCGGTACTGCTCGCGCTCCGCGGCCAAGCTCTCGACGCGCGCGCTCAACTCGGCGAGCTTGGCTTCGATCGAGGTGGCGGCACCATCCGTCACGGCGACACTCGTCAGAAATCACGCCGCGATCGATCCGTCAAGCGGCTGCGCGTCGTTTTTCGTCTCTCGCGACCCCGGCCAGAAGCCGCGCCAGCGCCGCGCCGTCGATGTGGATCGACACCGCGCCATTCGCCGCGGCGGGCAGCTCGAACACCGCCCGATGAAGGCGCTTGTAGAGCAGGCAAAGGCCATTGCGGTCGAACCACAGCACCTTGAGCCGCGTCGCCGACTTTCCCGCGAACACGAACAGCGCGCCACCTTCCACCGGGTCCTGTCCCACGCGCTCGCGCGCGACTTGCGCCAGCCGGTCGAACCCGTACCGCATGTCCACGGGCTCCGTGCAGACGAAGATGCGCACCCCGCCGGGGATCACGACGCCGCCTCCACAACGCGCATCAGCCGCGCCAGTGCCGCCTCGTCGAACGACTTCGGCACGACGACAGACCGGCCGCCAACCAGTCGCAACTCGAACCTGTCGTCGGCCGGCGACACAGGCGCCCGCACCTCGACGATCTTGGCCAGTGTCACTGCGCCCGCTCCGCGCGTCGTCTCGTCCACCGCCGCCCGCCAGCGGTAAAGCGTCTGTGTCGATATCCCGATTCGGCCCGCAAATGCGATCGCGCTCTCGCCGCTTGCGTCCCACTCGGCCAGCAACCTTCGCCACTCCTCGCGGCGCCTTCGCCTCTGCTTCATCCCCCGACAACTACGCCATCGCCGCGCCCCTCGTCAGCTACGCGAGTCGACGAACGGATACCGTTGATCGCTCGCTGATCAGAGCGCGTATTCCATGGCAGAGCGGTCGGTCGGGATGTTGTTCCGCCCTCGTGACCTCATCGCTGGCGCATGGCGGTCCCGCATAGACGGTAGGGGAAAGGTCCCGGCGTCCGCCAGGCTACTGGCGGTAGAAAAAGTAGATGTCCTGGTTCACGCATCCGCTGGCGGAGGAGGCGGTCGCGACCAGAGTGCGGCAGTCCGCGAATGGCTTATGGTCCCAGCCCCCGATCGACGGCGGCGAGGCTGGAGCGTTCGGGTTGCTCCACTCCGCGCTTGTGCTTGGCCGGTTGAAGATCACGCTGGAGAAGCTTTTGAAGAGGAAGAGCGTTAGGCGGTCGGAAGAGATGGCGCTGACGTATTCGTACTCGGTCGTCAGAGCGGTGATCCGCGTCCCCGTTGGGAAGGGGACGGTTGTCCGGGGCCGCACGGACCCGTAGATCCCGTCGCTTGCGGCGCCGAGTCCGTTGATCGTGTAATAGAGTTCGAGTCCGTCGGCCGAGATCGCGGGGGCGCGGAACTTACCGGCCGTCCCACCGACGAAGGCGTTGACGTGATCGAAATCGGCCGTCGACAGGGCGTCGAAATCGATGAGCTGCAGTTCCGACCGCTTGGCCGATTCGAGCTTCGTCTGATCGGCAGAAATGACAATCAGCGTGAGGCCATCGCTCGTCAGCGCCGCGATCTGGCCCAACCCGACGAATAGGCTGTTGTTCGTCAGCCAGCTGGTGATGTCGCGGGAGGTGTAGTTCCCGCTGTCGGGCGCCGTCTCGTCGGCCAGATAGACCTTGATCGTTTTGTCGCAAGCGACAGTCGACGCACGCGCGTAGGCGATCGATTGGCCACTTGCGCTTGCGGTGACGACGCCGTCCTCTAGCAGCCCGTGGTGGAAGTCTCGGGTGACCTGAACACCTGATCACGATCGACGCACGATCTCGGGTTGGGCAGGATGCGGACGTGGCAATGGGAAAGCGGGAGGGCGAGCAGGAAGACCTGTTCGTCACGCATCAGCAGCTACGGTCGCAGAGCCATCCTTTCTATCGGGCGGTGAATCGTGTCCTGGGGGAGCAAGGGTTCGATCGGTACGTCGAGCGGCTCTGCTCGAAGTTCTACGCGAAGAAGATGGGACGGCCGGGGCTTGCTCCGGGAATCTACTTCCGCAGCTTGCTGCTCGGGTTCTTCGAGGGCATCGATAGCGAACGAGGGATCGCCTGGCGAGCCGCCGACTCGCTGAGTCTGCGTGACTTTATCGGAGTGCCGGCCAGCAAGCTGACGCCCGACCACTCGACGATCTCGCGGACGCGGCGGCTGATCGATCTGGAGACACATCAGGCCGTGTTCACCTGGGTGCTGGGCGTACTCGACGGGGCCGGGCTCATCAAGGGCAAGACGATCGGTGTGGACGCGACGACGCTGGAGGCGAACGCGGCGATGCGTTCGATCGTTCGGCGCGACGATGGCCGCACATACCAGACGTTTCTCGAAGACCTGGCCAAGGCTTCGGGGATCGAAACACCGACGCGCGAAGATCTGGCGCGCCTCGATCGGAAGCGAAAGAAGAAGGGCTCGAACGACGACTGGTTCAACCCGAACGATCCCGACGCCAAGATCACGAAGATGAAGGACGGGCGGACGCACCTGGCCCACAAGGAAGAGCATGCGGTCGACCTTGATACCGGCGCAGTCGTGGCAGTGACGCTGGTGCCGGCGTCGGCGGGAGACACGGCGACCATCGAAGGGACGCTCGACGCGGCGGTGAAGAATCTCGACGACGCCCGCGAGATCGCCGGCGACGAATCGCAGCGTGAGGGAGATCTTGAGGAAGCCGTGGCAGACAAGGGCTACCACAGCAAGATGGTGCTGCTGTCGCTGCAGCAAGCGGGCTGGCGCACGTACATCGCCGAGCCTCAACGTGGTCGGCAGAAATGGCCGGGGCAGCAGGCGGAGTGCGCTGCGGTGTACGCCAATCGTCGACGCAAGAACGGACGCCGCGGCCTCGCGTTGATGCGCCTGCGCGGCGAGCTCATCGAACGCCCCTTTGCTCACGCCTTCGAAACCGGCGGCATGCGACGCACGCACCTGCGCAAACACGAGAACATCGCCAAGCGGCTCCTGGTGCACATCGCGGGCCTCAACCTGGCCTTGCTGATGCGAACGCGCTTCGGTGTCGGCAAGCCGAGGTGCCTCCAGGGCCGGGCGGCCGCTTTTGCGGTCGCCTTCCTCGCGTTGCTGCGCTCGCTGCGGGCTTACTGGCGACAGGTCCGCCCGGCGGTCCGATTCGCGCTCGAGACGCCCATCGCGGTCGTCCACGTCCCGGCCTGAGCGGCGGAAGGGCTTCCACCACGGGCTGCTAGGCCGCTGGCGCTGAACGAGGAAAACTCGGTAGACGCGTAGTTGAAGGCAGTACAGACAGGGGTCTGGCAAACGTTGACCACGCAACCCATGCCTTGGGCGCAGGTGCCGCAGTTGGCGCTGCGCGGAACGCCGCAGCTGTCGCTGCCGGCGACTTTCTCGCAAGTTTTGCCGACGCGGGCGCAAAACGCCCCATCGGTTTCGGGCATGCAACCACCGTCCGCGCCGCCGGTCGCCCCCGTGCCGGCGACGCCCGCACGCCCGTTGCCGCCCGGTCCCAGTGTTCCGGCGGCGCCCCCCGCTCCGCTCACGCCACCAGTGCCTGTATCCCCCCCCGGTCGGCCTGAGCCACCGCCGCTTCCGGATGGCGCAAGCTGATGGCCGTCATTTCCGAGTATCGCGTTGCAGCCAGATGCGACGATCGCTGCCATCCAGAGCGCGAGGACCGGCGATCGCATTACCAAGTTCCTTTGAGCTCAACGGACCCGAGTCCAACCGTCACTTGTGCGCTGGACGCCTTGTCCAAGTCCTTCTTCGACAGGAACCACAAAGCAGCCCCTCCGGCGAGACCTGCAACGCCGACGACCATCGCGACAGTCGATATGTTTCCCGCCGAGCGCGCTTCGTTCCAACCCGTCTGGTCGGCACACTGGCCGGGGCATATCCGAGCCGCGTCGTCGTGCCTTGATGATGCGGCCAGGCCAAACCCGATCCCGAGGCCCAGTCCCACGACGCCCAGCCCGGCCACCGCGATCGCGCCCAGTCGCTTTGGATTCGAATGCCACCACCCAGGAGTAGGGGGAGCGGTAGTCGCGGAGCCGCCGACCATCGACTGAGACGCGTTCGATTGAACTATCGATGGCCCGAGCGGCCGGGACATCCCGAAGACGATGCGCTCCCGCCGATCCTTCTGTCCTTCCAGAATCACCAACTCCTTGTGAACGGCGGGTTGTCCGGCGGTCGTGAAGGTGAAGATATGAGTGCCAGGATCTATGGAAAGCGCCGTCCCTTGCAATCGCTCGACGAGCGCCTCTCCGTCCATCATGACTTGCACAGCGCTGAGGTCGTTGTCTGCCCCGTCTTTCGTCGCGAAGACGATGGTAGGCATGGAGGCGTTGACCTCTCCCACGCGCCGGATGCACTCGTTGCGAATGTCCGCCGGGCAGGTGGCCGCGGAGCAAATCAGCAGACTCGTGCGAGCGTCTCGCAGCTTGTGCTGATTCCGCAGTGAAATGGACTTCTCATTCGCCGCCAGGCAGTCGGCCGTGGTCGGATCAGCCGCATACACCCGCCCGCCGCCTGCATGACTCGCCCAGATGCTGATCAAGAACGAAGCTGTTATCAGTCGTTTCATGGCTTCCTCATCGCGCCTGGCCCAAAAAAGCATTCCGGCTTGAAGTGCTTTTCTCCCTGACTATCAAGGTAGAATTTCGGATCGCAGTTCCGTTTCGCCACAGCTCGAGCGCCGGACGATTTGGGCGTGGCGGTGGCCGGCGTGAGGCGGCGGGTCTTGGTAACTGCACTTGGGCTGGCCGGCGCTCTCGACAGCTGCTGGCGAACCTGCGGTCGAGACGCCGGCGTGCCGGGTTGAACGTCGACTGGAAAAGGCTGGGCAGCGCCATCGTCGACCTTTGGCAGGGCAGCTGGCACCACGGCAGCGGGTACAACGCGCGCCTCCGGACTCGCTTCGTCCATTATCGGCGCCCGGGGAGAAGCCGCCGCCTGCCGTCCCGGCAGCGACCGACTGGGTTTCCGGCCGGTCGCGATCAGGAGAATCACCACGGCGCCGCCAACCGCCGCAACAGTCGCTGCGGCAACAACGCGGCGAACCTTCGACGGACCCGGAGTGCGGGCGGGCGGACCGATCTGTGAAGCCGCTTGCCCAAGCGTCGTTCCCGGCTGGGCCTGCGGGGTTGGCAGCAATCGTGTGCCGCCCCGGCCCCAGGGCGCTCCTGCTGGCACCTGATCCTGCGTCGATGCCGTGATGGGGGCGGCAACTGGAGCCTCGATATCGGTCGCGTCGCTGGACTGTTCGCGGAACGCTTCCCGCATCATGCCCCGGGTTTCCTCGCTCGCGAACGGCAGGAGCGCGCATCCCACAGCACGCAAGGATGGGTAGCGATCTGCGGGTGACATTTCGAGCATGCGCATCAGGCTGACGACCAGAGGCTCCGGCAGATCGGGCCTGAGCTGCCGGGGATGCAGCACGGCGCCGCTCGCGATGTTGTGCAAAACTTCCAGCGCGTTATCGCCGCAGTGGGCGCGCGTGCCCGTCAACATCTCATACAGAATCTGACCGAAAGCATACTGGTCGCTTTGGCCATCGACCTGACGGGCGCCCCTTGCCTGCTCGGGCGACATGTACGCCGCGGTTCCAAGGATGGCCAGCGTTCCCGTCAGGGCAGCGCCGTCGGCATCCTTCATCTTGGACACGCCAAAGTCCAGTACCTTGGGAATCGGAGGACCCCACCGGCTGCGAGCCAGGAAAATGTTGTTTGGTTTGAGATCACGATGGATGACCCCGTGGTCATGGCCGACTGACACCGCCGAGATCACCGGCAGAAGAATGTCGACTGCTTCCGCCACCCCGAGCTGCCCGCGGTCGGAAAGCAGATCGGCCAGCGGGCGCCCTTCCAGCAGTTCCATGACTAGGTAAGGCGTTTCCCCTTCGACCCCCACGTCCGATACGGCCACCACGTTCGGGTGATTGATGCGTGAAGCCGCCTCTCCTTCGCGAAGAAATCGAGCCCGCGCTTCGGGGAGCTGCGCGATGGACGGCAAGAGCGTCTTGATGGCGAAGCGCTTCTTGAGGACCACATGGACCGCTTCGTACACGGCTCCCATCCCGCCCAGGCCGAGCAGCCGAACGATTTGGTACCGACCTAAGGCGTCGCCGATCCGCAGGAACCCGGCCATATTCCCAGTCTCGGTCACGGATAGTTCACCACGGTGATGCGTAGTCGTCTGCCGAAGTACAGCCACGTGGCCGCATCGCGATCACGACTGCCTTTTGTCGTAACGTCATTGGTCACGCGTGTTCATGAAACGGTTCCAGACGTGCCTTCAAACGGAAGCACCGCGTCCGAGCGATGCGCCACACATCGCAGCCAGCCTCGGATTCGCACGTTCGAACGTTGTTCGCACACCCTGCGGACTCGTCTGGGAGTTGATCCGTCCGCGGAGACCGCGGGCAGCGTCGGGACGAGCAGCCAGCGCTTTTCGAGACGCATGTAAGACCCCCAGCAGGCGCCACCCAGGCGGGCGGCAGCGAAACGGCGAGAAGGACGATCGGCAACGGCGGGCAAGCCAACAGGCCAACAGGAGGTGCGGCCGGGAGGCGACAGGCCGCCGGTCTTTGTGCTTGCGGTCGCATCGCCGCCCTTGACCGAATTACCTGCTCCGCCGACGCCGCCAGCGGAGTCGCCGATGCCGCCCAAAGCGGCGGTGGCGTTGATCATGGGGGGCGACCCTTCCCGTAGCCGTTTCAGCAGGACGTGCTGTTCGCCCGGTCCCGTGGCGCGGGGCAATTCGAACCGACCGGCATCCAGCTTCTTGTGGATTCGATCGTCCCGGTTCCGCCCGAGGTCAGCACCTTCATGCTGTGGCCTCGCTTCCCAAGGAAGGCGAACAGCGCCCGCGGGAGCGGCTCCGTCCGCATTCGCTCCCGCACCAGTGCGCCCAGCCGGTCGGCACGACGTGCTTGGAAGTCGCGAGTGCAGCTGGAGGCTCCGATTGGGTGACGCCGGCGGCCGTGGTCGACGGAATTGCAAAAGCTCGAAGGGGCGTCCGCTCCTACAGCGGCGTATGCGACGTCCACGTCAAAGCATGTTGACCTGCCCGTTGCCAGTGACCAGGTCGTTGGTTCCGGTCTGGGTCAGCACACCCTTCAATACTCCGACGCCCCGGTTCTTGCTTTGGGTGACGGTCACGTCGGAGATCGTCACGTTGGCGGTGGTCGACGAGTCGCCAATGACCAACGCCGCTGTGAAGGGGGACAGAAACCCGCAGCAGAAGGGTGAATCGTTTCCACCGAACGTGATGTCTGTATAGGACATCGTGTTGATGCCGCTAAGGGTCGCAACGCCCTTCCAAAAGCCGGCGGTCGGTGAACGGCCCGTCAGCACCACATGGTCGCCGGAAGTGCCCGCGACGGTGAGTTGCCCGGTCGCGGCGATCAACAGTCCGCTGTTGGCCTCGAACTCAAGCCGCGCCCCTTCGTTGATGGTCAATGCCGCGCCGATGTTGAATACCTGATTGGCGGCGCCTTCGCTCATTCCGTAGGGCACGTCGAGCTTCTTCATAGTGACCGCGCTCGTGACATCGGTGAAATGGAGAACGCGTACCACGTTCTTGCCATTCACCGCGGCGCCGCCGGAATACACGCTGGCCACATCGAGATCTTCCACGGCCGCCAACGACAACGCCAACGGAGCGCCGGCGTTGTTGCTGAATAGGTTCGTCGCAAAGCCCGTCAATCGACTGCCGCCGAATGCGAAGACGCCCATCGCTCCGCTGTCCCTCAGCGTGCTGTTCTGAATCGAGACCAGCGCCCCCGTGCCCTCGTCGCCCACAACCACCGCAGCCTTGACGTCCTCGCCGTTGGTGACAAAGCCGCAGCAGAACGTGGTGTTACTGCCCGCGTAGCTGACGTCGACGAAATGAAGCGCGTTGGCGCTGTTGTTCGACAGTAGGGCGACGCCCTTCCAGTATCCAGGCGTGGCCGAAGTGCCGGTCAGGGTGATGCGCGCCGCCATGGTGCCGACGGCATGCAGCGAGCCAGTTTTGGCGATCATCAGCCCGGTGTCGGCCTGGAAGCAGACCCTGGCTCCGGCTGCGATCGTTAAGTTCGCCATCACCTTGATTTCCTTGGTGACGAGGATGTCACAATCGGCGGGGGTGGCGGCCCAGGTGGTGTCAGCAGTGATGTCTTCGGAGACCGTGAGATCCACGTTGCCGCCGTTGACAGTGCCGCCGTCCGGGTTGGAGCCGCCTGTGGCGTGTGAACGGCTGTACACGGGGCCGCCGCATGCCCCAACGAGCACCACTGCCAGCCCACCGAGCCATTGCGTTGTTGCGGTCGTCATTGTGTGTCCTTTGCGCCGGGCCAACCGGCAGGTTGAAAAATGTGAAAACAGCCGACAGTGAAGAAGTGGCGAATCGCTCGGGCGCCGTCATGTCCCGAAGTCGGATCGAGCAAAACGTGAGTAAAGCCGCCGGCAGTGCGTTTCTGGGCGAAGGCTGATCTCCGAATCCGGGAGCAAACGGCGGAGGCGAGAGCCGTGCCCGCTCGCGCAGCGGCATGGGTTAGGCCCACCGTTAAGTAATTAAGTTTAAGTTGTCAGGCTAAACCGGTTCAGAAGTTGGTCCCAGCCCCCGGGGTTCACCTGACGGGCGTTGAGGTTCAGGTTTACAATGGCGTAGGGATAGCCGCCGGCATTCGATACGCCTCGCGCCCGGGAGACGCAGCCGTCGACAACTGCTCCCACGCGAAATGCGTTCTGTGTGACCTGCACATGAAAGATGTAGTACGCCGTGATGGGATCAAATTTTCCAGTAGGCTGCGGAAGACCAAATCCATGTTTGGTCGCGAATCCGGCGCCGGCAAGAGAGATAAGCCGTTGTACGGCCTCCACGTCGCTGGGACTGTTCGCGCAGTCCCGGCCATCGCCGACTTTCTGCGTAACGTTCAGGAAACGCTCCATCCCGTACAGCGGCGGGTTCAGGGGTTCTACATTAGCCATGGTTGCAGGTTCCTTTGTTCAATACTGTGTGCCTTACGTTCGAGAAGTGATGTGCTCAGAGGAGTGCCATCAACTATCGATGTCGAGCACCAGCATGAGCCGGGGATCGTTCGGACACCGCTGCTCGCAAAGCACTGATGTGAGAACGACCAGGTCCCGAGTGTATTTCGAGAAAGTCTCTGATACCCAGCGGGGGTGCCGCGACCTCGGGGCGACGTTCTTCGCGTGATTGCGAAGTGAGTGACAGAGACCAATAGCAATGACTGGACCAGGTCGTCCAACCGGTGAAAGCCGCATGCCGCCGCGGCCTCGCGCCCGGATTCCGCCGATCCCCTGTCCGGCGGACGCCCGCGGGTGTCCGCGCCGGACGTCCGGCGCCTGCGGCGGCACGCGATTGAGGAAGAGTTGTACCGTCTGGACGTCTTCGCGCTGGTTGAGAGCACGGCGTCCGACCGGGTTGCGAATGTGAAGATCCTTGTTCGCCACTGCGCTGGCAGACCCTGCCCCGACCTGATCCAGGCGGCTGCGGCAGGTTCCATCATTGCAGCGACATACGAGACTGGATCCCACGTATCCGTTCGACGAATACCGTCGCTGACCGCGGCCGGGCGGGGTGCTACTTGGTGGGGGGATGGCCGTCGAGCAAGGCAAGGGATGCGCGCCTGAAGACGTTCGCGTCGAGCCGCTGCTGAGCGTCTTCGTTCTCGAGGGTCTTCTTCCAGTTGAGCGGTGCGAGGTCCAAGACTCGGCGGACGGGCCAGGCGGGCAAGAGGCAGAAGAGATCGCGGAGGTAGGCCCACGGCTCGATATCGTGGAGCTGACAGCTCGCCAGCAGGGAGACGAAGGCGGCGTTGATCTCGGCGGCGTCGTCGGTGCCGACGAAGAGCCAATTCTTCCTTCCGATGGCCTCACGGCGCAGGGCTCTCTCGGAGCCGTTGTTGTGGATCGAAAGCCGGCCATCGTCGAGGAAGCGCTGGAGCGCGACACGCTGGTTGAGCGCGTAGCCGATCGCTTTGGCGGTCGGCGACTCGTCGAGGACCTGGTTGGCCTCCGCCTCGCACCAGCTGAAGAAAGAGTCGACGATGGCCTTGGACTGGGCCCGCCGGGCGGCAAGCCGCGCTTCGGGCGGTGCGCCCGCGGCCTCGCGTTCCACCCGAAACAAACCGCCGAGTAGCCCTCGTATCCGTCGAGCAGCCCGTCGACGGCGGCGCCGTCGTGCTTGGCCGTGTACCGAAACAGGACGTGCCGCTCGGGCGCGATCACCACCCAGAAATGGCCGCGGCGGCATTTCTCGGGCGCCTGCACCAGCACGCCTGTCGCGTCCGTGCACAGGTACGGCGCGCCGCGCGCGTCCGCCCACATCGCATCGAGCAGCGGCTTGACCAGCCCACCCAGTGCCTCGTGCCATCCGCAGATCGTCGACCGCGCCAGCTCGAGCCCCTCGCGCCCGTAGATCCGCTCGAGGCGATGCAGCGGCAGGTGGTCCTGCCAGCGACGGACGACGGTGTCGGCGAGCAGGCCGGGGCCAGCGAGAGCGCGATCGATCGGCAGCTCCGGCGGCGACGCCTGCAGAACAGTGGTCTCGGCGGCGGGGTCGCGGCCCTTGGGCACGAACTTGGGTTTGCGGACGCGCACGACGACCAGCGAGGCGGGCCGCCGCTCGACGGTCTCGGTCACGTCCTCGCCGATGCGCACGAAGGCGTCGGTGCCCTTCTCCTGCACCTCGGGCGGCAGCACCTCGACCTCGACGCGTGGGAGCTTCTCGGGCAGCGGCTTGCGCCCGGGTCGGCTTGGCGCGCGTGTGCGCCGCGACCGGCGTCTCGACCGGAGGCATCGGAGCAGCCGGCCGTGCCGCACTTGCCCCGGTGCGGTCGCCGAGCAGCATGCCCAGCATCGACATGGTCAGCTGCGCGTCACCGCCTGACAGCCGCTCGCGCTTCGGGCCCAACAGCCCGAGCTCGAGCTTGCGGCACTTCTCGAGCACCTGCAGGTACAGCTTGCGGTACTGCTCGCGCTCCGCGGCCAAGCTCTCGACGCGCGCGCTCAACTCGGCGAGCTTGGCTTCGATCGAGGTGGGGCACCATCCGTCACGGGGCGACACTCGTCAGAAACCACGCTGCGATCGATCCGTCAAGCGGCTGCGCGTCGTTTTTCGTCTCTCGCGACGCCGGCCAGAAGCCGCGCCAGCGCCGCGCCGTCGATGTGGATCGACACCGCGCCATTTGCCGCGGCGGGCAGCTCGAACACCGCCCGATGAAGGCGCTTGTAGAGCAGGCAAAGCCCATTGCGGTCGAACCACAGCACCTTGAGCCGCGTCGCCGACTTTCCCGCGAACACGAACAGCGCGCCACCTTCCACCGGGTCCTGTCCCACGCGCTCGCGCGCGACTTGCGCCAGCCGGTCGAACCCGTACCGCATGTCCACGGGCTCCGTGCAGACGAAGATGCGCACCCCGCCGGGGATCACGACGCCGCCTCCACAACGCGCATCAGCCGCGCCAGTGCCGCCTCGTCGAACGACTTCGGCACGACGACGGACCGGCCGCCAACCAGTCGCAACTCGAACCTGTCGTCGGCCGGCGACACAGGCGCCCGCACCTCGACGATCTTCGCCAGTGCCACTGCGCCCGCTGTGCGCGCCGTGTCCTCCGCTGCCGTCCGCCAGCGGTACAGCGTCTGCGTCGATATCCCGATTCGGCCCGCAAACGCGATCGCGCTCTCGCCGCTTGCGTCCCACTCGGCCAGCAACCTGCGCCACTCCTGACGGCGCCTTCGCCTTTGCTTCATCCCCCGACAACTACGCCATCGCCGGCGCCTCGTAAGCTACGCGAGTCGACGAACGGATACGTCCGAGGCAGCTCCCGACGCATCAAAGACTGTGAGGCACGTCGGCCCGCTCACCGCGTGCCGCCCAACCCTCGAATATCGGCGCTGATCAACCGTCGACTCAGCTCGCTCGACTCGTCATCCCCAGGTTCATCACCAACCCAGAGGATACAAACGCGACAACCACCACTCGAACGTTCGTTTACAGTTGCGGGGTCGTTCTATATCAACGAGTTGCCGTTCAGCGGCGGCGCGAAGCGCCGTCCGTCTGCAACGCCTGGTTGGGCAGCTCACCGCCAGACAGCCCATCGCACATGGCCCAGAATCCCGGGTTCCGAACGGCTTCGCGAACTCGCTGAACATGGATCGTGCAGCCATGCAGCAGGGCCACCTTGCGTTCATCCGCAGTGGCGAGCGACATGTAGTGGGGCAACCGCGTGGAACGAAGCGCCCTAAGTCCACAAAGCCCATATAGCCGGGCGCCTTCGGGTCCAAGGTGAGCGAGACCCGCGAAGGTGTCTTCTGCTCTCGCCTGGTGAAGAATGCGCTGGAAGTCGTCGACGTGTGGCGGTGACACGCTTCCAACTCCCTTCACATTTCCTGCGAAGCACTTGGACTGCTCCAGAGGTAGCTCGCCAAGGTCCCCGTCGGAGGCAATCCAGAGGGACTCATCGGACTGGGGGACCTCACCAGTCAGATGGCGCAACAACCCAAATCCGACACGCATCGCCAGCAACGTGACCGTCGTCCCCAGGGGGAGTGCGACCCATACCTTCCTGGACCACGTCATGCTGATACCTCTGCTTCCTGTTTGCCCAACGTCCTGGCGTTCAGCTGCAGCCAACCGCCCGAGCGAAGCGAGGAAGGGTGACTGACAGCTGCAACGCCTGGTTGGGCGGCACGACTTCGCCCACAAGTTTAGTCGGCCACTTCCGGAGGATCCAGCCTCAGCATCAGGCGCCCTCCGACGTAACCTAGGAGCGCGTTCGATACAAGGCCGGGAACAACGGCCCACTCACCAAGCGACTGGAAGGTCAACCCAACCGCGAGCAGCCCCGCGAGAAGCCCGATCATCCCGGCGCCGATTCTAGTTCGGCCCGCGATTTGGCTCTTTTCGCCGCATGACGCGCATGTGACGAGCACCTTTTGCTTCGTTGGCAGCAGCTCCCAAGGCCGGATGCGGACACGCTCGCCGCAATGAGGGCATGAGTCCCGGGCAATCCCTGCGAGTTCGTCTGCTGACATTTTCCCTGTCCGCCCAGCTCCTATCATCCTGCAATCGGGGTTTTATTCACGCGAGCGGCGATGCCGGCGGGCATGCAGGCTGACAAATGATGTCGCGCATTTGGACGAGGGCGCGAAGGGCGGGGTTGGTCCACGGGTGGGATAACGTGATAAGAGCCGCGGGCGAGAGGTTGCGGACGGCGGATTCTTGCAGGTGGTTCCGTCGGGTCTCGCGAGTCCCGGGATCGAAGTAGGCCCGCGCGGCAGGGAGGTCCATTGCCAGGACCATTCCCGTGGGGCGGATGGGAGTTGCGACGAGGGCGTTGCGACAACGGCGTTGGGCCAGGCATGGCTCCATGGCTGCGTCTCCTGGCGACATCCTGCAGATGTTGGGCGCGCCCACCAGTCAGAGGGTGACACAGTGGCGGAACCGAGCTCGCCGGCCAGCTCAGAGGCAGACGGTCTCGGTCAGCGCGCACGCACCGCACTTGCCTCCTGGGCAGGGCTGGACGACCCGATTGAGGCATTGGCGCCCACTCGCGCAGGCGCTGTCGGACTGGCAACCGATGTCGCTCCGGTTGTAGCAGCCTTGCGTCGCCAGTGCCGGCGTCCCGCAGCCGGGCGCCAGCCAGGTGCATCGTGTGTCGGCCTGGCAGGAAGCGAGCTCGCCGTGCCCGCCGCAATCGTCGGCCGGCAGGCAGTCGCACGTGTGGCAGCCGTTGGCGTCCTTGTGGTCGCCGTACGGGCAGGCAATGAGGCACTGGAGGGTCGGGCAGTTCGCTGGGCAGGATCTGATCGTCCACCCGCACGCCCCGTCGGTGCCCGCTGCGCAGACCGGGCCGGCGACCGTGCCGTCAGGACAGATGTAGTTCGTCGTCAGCGGCCCGGGGCCGCACTGATCCGTCGTGCAAGCACTCTCGCACCGCGGCGGGTTCCAGCTGCACTTGCCGGTGCTGTCGCGGGTACAGGCGGCGGGGATGATCTTGCCGTCGGTGCAGATCGGCTGCTGCGCGTAGGGCGGGGGGCCAAGGCACTCGGCAACGGTGCACGCCGGCGGCGGGTTGCACTTGCAGGTGGGACAGCCGTTGGCGTCCTTCACATTGCCGTACTCGCAGAAGATGGCGCAGACCGGGCCACACATGATCGCGCCGCCGGTGCCGCCCCGACCGCCAGCGCCACCCTTGCCATCCTGTCCCGCGGTGCCGCCCTGACCGCCGGCGCCACCTTGGCCGGCAACGCCGCCCCGGCCGCCGGCGCCGGCAATGCCGCTGCCGCCCGTCGACCCGCCGGCGCCCGCCTGGCCGCCGCCTTTGCCGCTCGCGTCGGCACCGCCCTTACCGCCGCCGCCCGTATCCAGGCCCTCCCGATCGAAGCAGCCGGGGCCAACCACGAGGAGGAACGCGAGGGCCGCCGGAATGTAGGCGCGATCCATCTAAACTCCTTGGTCGAGGGTCCGTCCGCCTGCCGTGCATCACGCGTGCCGCTTGAACAGTCCCGAAACAGCGGCCGTTAGGGGCGAGGGGCCTCAGAAAATTGAGAGGGCCGTGAATTGAACCTCGCCCTTCGGGCCCACTGCCGGGCGGAACCTCAACGCCAGCGCGACGATCCCTTCCGCCTTCCAATATGGAAGCGCATTCCCGCGCCGCGCCGGCGCCGACATGGCCGGCCGTCAGGGGCAGTCGACGACGGCGAGCTTGCCCAGCAGCGGGTGCGAGCCGGCGGGCGCGGCGGATAGACCGGTCAGGCATTTGCCCGCCGGGACCACCACGGTCTGCGGGGTGCTGGTCGTCGAGAAGGTGAGCGTGCCCGCGGTGATCTTGAGACCGCCGCCGAAGGTCGACGTCTCCCCGACAGCCAGGACACCGGCCGCTGCCCCGCCGCCGTCCAGATTGATGTCGTAGGTCTCGTCCAGCTCGTAGGACGGCGGAGCGCTGGTCAGCTGTGAGGCGATGACGCCAAGGTGCGCGCCGATCGACAGATCGAACCGCGGCGTCAGCGTGAGCTGCGGCTTGTTGTTCGCGTCCAGCGACAGCTGGTAATCGAACTTGTTTCCGTTGTTTGGGTTCAGCCCCACGGTGACGAATTGCTGCCCCCGCACGTCGTATTCGATGGGGCCAAAGCCGACCCCCTTGCCGACGACGGTGTTGGCGCCGTCCGTGAACGTGGTCTGGCTGAAGATGCCGCCCATGCTGAAGTGCAGATCTCGGTTCGGCGGCAGCGTCCCCTGCGGATCCCAATCGGCCGACACGTCCAGCTTGCCCATTGCCACCTTCGCCGTCAGCGTCCGATTGACGCCGTCGCCGGTCACCGACAGCGTGGGATCGCTGGCCGCCAGCTTGACGGCCGGACCGGGCGCACCGGTCGAATCGAGAGTTGCGACATTGATCGCCTCGAGCACGGAATACGCCGCTGTCACGTTCTTGTCGCCGTTCTTCGTGAGGGCGATGCGCAGCTTGCCCGACAGGGCCTCATAGTGGGTGGCCGACGGGCTGTCCGTCCCGAGCGTCTGGTCGATCTCTTGGGTCGCGGCATAGGCCTTGGCCATATCGGTCTCGAGCGCGATCGAGTTGGAATGAACGATGAACGTCGACAACTCGAGGCGGTCGGAACCGATCAGGATCGTCAAACGCCCGCCGTCGCCGTCCGCGCGCAGCACCACGCGGACCGGCAGCTTCGTGAGGTCATCGACGCACTTGCTGTTGAGAGGCGGCACCACGTCGGGCGAGTCGCCGTCCTGGGGAAGCTGGCGACAGGTCGGATCGGGATGCAGCAGGTAGACGGCCTGGTCGTCCGTGGTGCTCTCCAGATTGGCGTCAGTCAGGATCCGCTCCCGAACCCACACCTTGATCGAGTCGGCCGTCGAGTCGAACTGCTCCTCGGTCGTCATGATGGAGGGCATCCCCGCCGCCACGGCCGCGAGCGACGTGCGCTTCAGCGCAAACGTCATGGCCGCCGGCATCGGCGCCGGCATCCCGCTGACACCGTTGCTCGCGTCGAGGAGCCCGTTGCCGATCGTCTGCAAGCCCGAGTCGCTCGACTGCGCGAAAGCGATCCCACCGCCCGCCTGGTGAACCACCTCCCGCGAGCCGTCGGCCACATGGTCGGCCACCTCTTTCGGGTTGATGGGGGTGGTGCTGCACGAAGCCGTCGCGAGTGCGACGGTGGAAAGCGTGTTCAGAGCAATCAGACGCGGCATGCGCATGGGGCGGCCTCCAGGTCGTTGAGAATCGGCTAAACAGCTCCGGCGCTTTATCGTCTGCAAATTGCGCCGCATCCGCCCGCCGCCCGTGCGCGCCCCGTACAACAGCCGTGCCCGCGACCCGTCACGTCGCCGGAATCGTCAATGACGGCCGTGACATCGAAGCCAGGGAGCGGACCGTCGTGGCCCCACGCCATGCCGCCGCCTGGGATGGTCGACTGCCGTCGGATACGCCGCTCTCGTGTGCAATTTTCGACACACAACCGGCGCCAAGTCCCGGGCAACCAGCAACGCCAACGTGACTCTGGCCACAGACAACGGCGCCCCGCTCGGAACAGCGGTGTTTTTAGGTCAGCTGCCCGAGTAGACCGGCGAGACCTCCGCCCGGCACGCTTTCGACGGCCCACTCCTTGACCTTCCCCGCATGCACGGTGATGGCGATGCGCTCGAGCGGGTTCTTCCACGCGCGCTGAGTCGCGGCCACGGTCGGACCGTTTGGGATGGAGAGCGTCCCGGTGTGCGTGCCGCCAGCCTCGACGGTGGCGTAGACGATGCTGGAGGCCTCGCGCACGACGCGCATATTGTGGCTGAAGTCCGGCAGTCCCGCCCGGATCGTCGCCCACACGCCCAGCGCCTCGGCCTTGTTCAGCGGTTGCGGGCCGACCCCGACGAAGCGGAAGTCGTCCGCCAGGTACGCGGCCGCCTTCGCCAGCTCACCGCCGCAGATTTCCTTGTCGAGCTTCGTGACGATGTCGAGAGCGTTCATGATGATCTCCTTGGTTTGGGTCGTTTCGTCGCCGAACAGTTGCGACGAAAGCCAATCTGCCGATCACAGCCAGCAAGCGAAATGATTGAAGCCGCACACCCACCGTGCAAATCTGCACGGGTGCCCGACTGGAATGATTTCCGTTACTTCCTCGCGATTACGCGCGCGGGAAGCCTCGCGGGAGCTGGCCGCGAGCTCGGCGTCGAGCACACGACGGTGGGACGCCGCCTCGTAGCGCTCGAGACGGAGCTGGGCACGAGGCTGTTCCTCCGCGGCCCCGACGGTCTGGTCGCGACGGAGGCGGGCCGCGTGATCCTGCCACTCGCCGAAGAGATCGAGACGCGCTTCGACGCCATCGAGCGCCGCCTGTCGGGGGGCGATGACCGGATCGAGGGAACGGTGCGCTTCTCGATCTCCGAGGCCTTCACCGGCTACTTCGTCAAGCACTTCGGTGGCCTCCGCGAGCGGCACCCGAACCTGGTCGTCCAGATTTCGAGCGGCAATCATTCGGCCGACCTCATGCGGGGCGAGGCGGACTTGGCCGTTCGCGCCCGCGAGGTGACCGAGCCCGACCTCCTCGCGCGCAAGGTCGCCGTCGCGGGCTGGTCTCTCTACGCGGCCCCCGACTACCTCGCGCGCAGGGGCACACCAGCCACGCCAGAAGACCTATGTGGACACGACGTGATTGGCTTCGACGAAAGCCTCGCCAACACGCCAGGGGGACTCTGGTTGGGGGCGCACTGCCAGGGGGCGAACGTCGTCATGCGCGGCAACAGCATCGTCGCCGCCATCAACGCGACCGTTTGCGGCATGGGAATCTCCGCCGTGCCGTGCTTCCTCGCCGAGGCCGAACCGCGTCTTCGCAGACTCACGCCGCGCGTTTTGGGCGGCCGCGACGTCTTCCTCGTCGTCCACCCCGACCTCGCGCGGGTGGCACGCGTGCGAGCGGTCATGGACTTCGTCGTCGAGTTGTTCGTTAGAGACGCCGCCCTGTGGAGCGGAGCCTAGCAACATTGAAGCCGCTCAGCGGCTCCAGTGACGGCCGAGAAACGCCGCCCATCTCCTCGGTAGCCGTACCGCGGGTACTGCGCCGCCAGCTCCGACATGCGCTTCATCGCCGGCGCGTCCTTGACCGCCAGCTTCGATCGATACCTCAGCGCCGACCTCGCCAGTCTCAGCAGCGCGCACGCCCTGCGGCAGGACAGTCCGCGCCGTCTTGCGTACTCGACCTGCTGCCGCCGGCCGGGCGCGCTCACCATCTTTTTTGCGTTGATCTCCTTCATCACCTCGAGCTCAAGGTCTCGGTCGGCGACCATCTTCTTGAGGCGCGTATTCTCAGCCTCCAAGGCCTTCAGCTTCTTCGTGTCCGCCACCTCCATCTTCCCGAATCGCCGCCGCCAAACGTAGATCGTCTGCTCGCTTACACCGTGCTTCTTGGCCACGTCTGGCCTCTCCTCTGACGACAGATGTGAAGATCGCTGAGAGGACATGTGCGCCGGGAAGACCGGCAGTGGCCAGACTCTTGCGGTTCACTTGAACGCGGAATGCGAGCAAGGCTCCTCCTCACTCTTGTCCGTCGAACGTCGTGGCGTTTAGCGGCGGCCGCCGGAGGCGGCCGTCCGCTGCAACGCCTTGTTCGGCGGCGGGTTCAATTCGGCGGTGATGATGAATGCATGGCGGATCGCGAGACCGAAGAACGTGCTGTTCGCGACCTCGGTGAGGCCGTGCTCGATAGACATCGCGGAGGCAATTGCCTTCAACGCTGCATCCGTTCGCTCTACGACCACGACCCGAGAAATTTTCGTGATCTCGTCCGCACGGACCGAATCACGTACACGCCGCGAGATGTCAGCTAGGGCTGCCGGCCTGTCTTCCTCAATCCACTTCGCCGCCACGACAAGATCCCACACGTCCGGGGCGTCCTCGCGAAGGAACAGAGCGAACAGATTGAACGGCCCCTTCTCCTCGGAGAGGGCTAGTTCCAGTCGACGAAGTTTCTCCGCGAGTTCTCTCATAGCTTTGCCAGGATCTTCTGAGCCGCCGAAATCATGTTCTGTGCTGTCGCCGCGCTGACGGTTCCGACGGCCTGGTAGCGCGCTTCTGGATTCCACTGACTGACCACCGTCCACTCGGTAAACAGATTCACCTTAATATACTGCTCACGTCCTGAGAGACGGAGAAGCACGTCCAGGTCGTGGGTCTTGAAGCTCTGCAATCCTTCGAATTCGCTGCGCTTTTCCGGGAACCCCGGCCACCGTAGGGTCCGGCATATCCGAGCCTTCAGGGCCAGCTCGACGACGTACCCACTGAGGTAGGCGGAGCCGTCAAGTCGACCGGCGGTGAACAAAGCTTCCGCATCGGCCAACCGCGCACGAGCGATGGTCTTCAAGGCTGCTGCGCTGAGCACGAGAACTGATCCCTACACCGTCATCGGCCGGACGACACGAGAGGTTGTCCGCCGCTCCGGCGCCTGTGGACCGTCTGGCCGTTCGTGGGTGGCGGATACTTCCGCGGCACGACCACGGCGGCGGCGGCGGGCGTGAACGCCGCGTTCGGGGTGCGGCATCGGCTCGTGGCCGATCTCGCGGTCGAGGCCCTCGAGTGGAGGATCCTGAATCTCCACGACACCGAGATCACGACCCGCGTGCTCTACGGTCCGGCCGTCGGCATCGGCTACGAGCACATGTCCGACGGCGGCGTGTCGCAGCGATTCACGTTCGGACATGGGCGTCCGATGTGGTGGCGCTGGTCCCCACGGGGAACGGTGCGGGCGGCGGGCCCTGCGGGCCCTGCCGGGGAGCATCATGGCGACCAAGTTCACGGACTTTATGGCCGAGCTGAAGCGAGAAGCCAAAGCTGAGGGGCCCGAGGCCGTCGCGGAGCTGAAGTACTTCCGCGAACGGTACCGCCTGGCTCGCCGGTTCGCCGAGGCCCGCCGGAAGCGGGGCTGGACGCAAAAGAAGCTGGCCGAGAAGACCGGGCTCAATCAGAGCGAGATCTCGACTCTCGAGAGCGGACAGGCGAATCCGACATACCGGACCTGCAAACGCTCGCCGCGGCTCTCGGCGGCAAGATCGAGCTCGTGATCGGTTGATGCCGCTGGCGGCCCCGACACGTCGCGCAACAACCAGTTCGGCGACGATTGGGGAGGACAGGCCTTTCAAGCTGCTAGTCTCGACGCGTCATCCGCCGAGATAGAGCGTTCTGGTAACCACGTCGCGTCCCAGACCCGCCCTTTTCACGGCGCTTCAATTCATGCTAGTTACCGGCTATGAAACGAGCCGCTGCGTGGGTGTTTCTCCTGAGCCTGGTTATCACCAACGGTCTTTGGGGCTGTTCGTCTGAGTCTACTGATGGGGCGTCAGCGACCGGCGGCGCGCCGGGAAGTGGAGGCCGCCTCGGGAGCGGTGGTGAGTCGGCGGCGACCGGGGGCATCACGGGGAGCGGGGGACAGGTTGCAACCGGCGGCGTGGTAGGCAGCGGAGGAGCGGCTGAGACTGGCGGTGCAGTAGGAACCGGAGGTGATTCCTCGGCAACCGGCGGATCATCTGCGAGCGGGGGAGTGGGTGGACACGGAGGCGCGGGAGCCGGCGGTGGCGGCGGGAATGGGGGGAAGGCGGGCGGTGGGGGTGGATCCGGTGGGGAGAACGTTGCTTTCGCACCTTGTCCGGTTAGTGGGGATTGCGCGATTATGCCGCTTGGTGATTCCATCACCGCCGGTTCTGGATCATCCGACACCGAATACTCCAACGGAGGATACCGAGTGGAGTTGTTTCGGCTCGCCGTTACGGATTCCAAGCGGATCACGTTCGTTGGTCGTGCGGCTCCGAACGGCCCTGCGATGGTGGCGGGGCAGCCGTTTCCGAGGAATCATGAGGGATATTCGGGATACAGAATCGATCAGATTTCTTCTTTGGCCGACGCGGCCATATCGGCGGGACGGCCGAACATCATTCTGTTGATGATCGGAACCAACGACGTCAATGGGAATGCGGATCTCCCCACCGCTGCCACGCACCTCGGCAACTTGCTAGACCGGTTAACGACCGACGCACCGACCGCGCTTGTTGTCGTCGCAAAAATAACGCCAACGCTCAACGACGGAAACAACACCCGGGTGCGCGCGTACAACGATGCGATTCCTGCGCTGGTTCAGTCTCGCGCTGCTACTGGCAAACACATCGTGATGGTTGATATGTATGCAGCCTTCACGATGAACAGCGCCTACAAAACTACGCTGATGCGCAACACGTTGCACCCCAATGTTGCGGGGTACGTGGTCATGGGACAGACCTGGTATTCGGCCATTCAGAAGTATTTACCGTGAGGCTGTCCGACCTGGCCGGGAGTCCTCCAGCGCCCTAAAAGCTCGGAACAGGAGTGTTCAGGTACATCTGGTCGAATGATCCCGGTCCCTCGTCAGTTTAACAAGGACTTGGATATACCGAGCTTCGGGCGGAGGAATCATCAGGTTGTCCTTGGTCGTTCCACCGACTGCCAGGTCTTGATCCCCTTGGGAAGGGCCAGGCGTCACAGTGTCGATGACGCCAGCGGGCGCCCGTCGGGCGCCCGCTCGCTCAGGCCCTCGTCCGGGGCGGCATGAAGTGTTTCGCGCGGTCGGGGTTCCTCCGCCGCCGATGGGCCCCAAATGCAGCCGAAGGGTTTCTTTCGAGTGATCTTGATTGACGTCGACACCGCGAGGCCCGTCGCAGGTCTTCCGGCCACCGCGATAGACGCGCGAATCAACTCAGGCAACCGCTTCATCTCGTCCGGCTAACGATCACGCGTTAAGCGGCGGCGCGCAAGCGCCGACCGCTGCAACGCGCGGTTGGGCAGCTCACCCCAGACTCGGCCCCGGCACTTACCGAGTCGCCGGATGACAGATTCCGATCTCCGATCCGAAGCGAGCGCAGGCATCTCCGCCGACGCAATCAGCGACGGTCGTGCAGTAGTGCGGATCGAGCTCGCAGTGGCCATAAAGTGGCGTCGTTCCCCGGCGGAACAGCGTACCCGCACAATGCATACCCCTGGGGCAAGCGTAGAGGCAATGATCCCCAGGACTGTGCGGATCGATCCGTTCGGTAGACGCGCATGCGGCGCACCCGAGTAGGACGACAATGGCGGCGAGACGGCCCACCTCCACATTGTAGCTGGTGGTCAGGTAAGCGAGGCACCGTACCAACAACTCCATTCCCCATGTTCTCGTCGCGCATCATGTCGGCCGCGCGCTCGTCTGCCCAACGTTCTGGCGTTGACCCGCGGGTTGAAGGCCCGTCGGGTTCAACGCCTTGTTGGGCAGCTCCACCGACGGCGTGCGCTGACACGGCATCATTGGCAGCCCTTCTGACACTTGACCGAGGTCGCCGTCGCAAGCTGGCACACCGGGTAGTCCGCTTGACAGTACTGGGCGCAGACAGAGTCCGTACGCCACCCCCCCCGCCGAGGAGAAGCCATTCGGACCACCATCTGGGACCACGACGTACGACGGACAGTCGGTCACGCTGCTTCCACTTCCGCCGCAGCTCGCGAACGCCAAGGAGATGACAAAACACAGAGACGTGACCCAGGTCCGTCCGCTCATCTTCATCTCCCACAACAACATCGCTCGGTCTGCCCAACGTCCTGGTGTTCAGCGGCGAGCATCCGCCCGAGCGGAGCGAGGAAGGATGATTGACCGCTGCAACACCATTATGGGTTGACTGTTCCACTTTGGACAGCCCGGGGCAACTCGGGATGATCGACGGGGGACATGCACCCGCGGGCTACGAACCTGCAACGCGGAGCGCCTGACGCTCACGAACTCGGCTTCGAGCCCGCGGGTGTGCCTTTGCCGGTAACGAACACTCAGGGAAAGCCGCTCCACCGGCTCTCCATATTGCCTTCGCTGGGCGCGGCTCTGCATGTCCCATCCCGATCCTAATCCAGGAGGTGCCCATGCAAGAAGAATTCGCCGCGTTCATCGGAATCGACTGGGCTGACCGCAAGCACGACGTCTGTCTCCAGGTGCCCGGTGTCGACGTCGTCGAGACCTCGGTCGTCGAGCATCGACCGAAGGCCATCGAGGAATGGGCGCACAAGCTACGCGAGCGCTTCGCTGGCCGGCGCATCGCAGTCTGCCTCGAGCTTTCCCAGCAGCTTCCCGACTACTCTCTCTTCGCCGATCTGCCAGGCGCCGGTCGTGTCTTCTCCGCTCACCTGCTCGCCGCCTTCGGGGAGCAACGCGACCGCTTTTCCGACGCAGCCGCCTTCCAGAAGTACGCCGGCATCGCCCCTGTCACCGGGCGCAGCGGCAACAAGCACTGGGTGCACTGGCGCTGGTCGTGCCCGACGTTCTTGCGCCAGACCTTCGTCCAGTGGGTCGCCAGCTCCGTCCCGCACTCGTTCTGGGCTCGCGCCTTCTACGAAAGCCACCGAGCCAAAGGCGCCTCCCACAACGCCACCATTCGCGCCCTCGCCTTCAAGTGGATCCGCGTCCTCTTTCGCTGCTGGGTCGATCGCACGCCCTACAACGAGTCCCGCTACCTCGCCGCCCTCCAAAAACGCCAGTCTCCCCTTCTCAAGTTCGCCGCCGCCCAGCCTTCATAATTCCCTTGCGGTCCGCCTCAGGGCGCGGGTTGGACGGCAACCCGCTACTTGCGCCCAGTCCATCCTGCATATCGACATCGTCCAACGGCATCGAACTCCAATAGCAGCATCGTTCCGCCGCCGAGAGAATCGTCAGGCAGGTGGAACAAGGTGTACTCCCACACTCGTGTGCGACATTTGCCGCCCACTGGCTTCTCGGTTCCGCAAGAATCAGGCTGCCCCAGAGCGGATCGAAAGGCCTCCTGCCCGAGACCCATCAGAGGCGCTAGATCGAGTTCGTGACCACGATCGACATGATCTTGAGGCCGCGCACGTCCGACTTCGGAACGGCGAGCCCGAAGCGTCGCCAGCAGTTGATGCGACTCGACCTGCGAGGGTGGCATGACGGGCGGCGACGACGACCGACTCGCGCACCCGAGCATTGTCGTGAGCATTAGCAGCACTCTCAACATTCGGTCGCCGCTTCGTCCGTCCAACGCCCTGGCGTTCAGCGGCGGCCGCCTCCGGCGACCGTCCGCTGCAACGCCTTGTTAGCCCGCTTCGCGGGTCGCGGTGCGGCCCAATGTGGCCGACGTCGCTCCGCGGCGCATTCGCGCAAGTACATGTTCATGAGGGTCTGATAAGGAAGCGACATCTCCTGAGCAAGGCCCTGGAAATAGTCCACGGTGTCAGAGTCCAGACGAATCGTCAGCTGCTTTTTCAAGCGCTTCGCGTATGGATTCCGCACACCGTTCGAGAAGTCGTAGTGCTTTCTCATCTGGATCTCCATTCATCGTACTGCCTTCGTTCGCCGCGGTCAGCCTTACGCGCCGAAATGATCCTGATCACCTCGTCACCTTGTCGGTAGCAGTGACACACGACGAGCACGCGCAGCCGGCTGCTTACCCCGAGCATGATGAACCGGTCCTCGTCCTCTGAATGGTCGGGGTCTGGTATCTGAAACGCATCGTCGTCGAGGAACACGGTGCGGGCTTCTTCGAAGGAGACGCCGTGCTTACGGCGATTCGTCGTCGCCTTGCGCTCGTCCCACTCAAACCTGAGCTCTTTCACCGCGGACGAAGTGTACCTACCGCGTAGTTACACTTCAAGTCGGCTAACGTCAGGGCGTTAACCTGCGGGCCGGAGGCCCGCCACGTTCAACGCCGGGTTGGACGGCCCCCCAACGTGGATGCGCCTTGGGCGTTCGAGACGGTTTCTTTCCGTCGCGACACGACTCGAAGTTACGGTATCGAGGTCCGCCCTGCGACCACACCTCGCCGGTCTTCGCGTCTACCTTTATGGTCTCCTTGAGCGTCTCACCGACTGCACCGAACTTGACCTTGAAAACCCATGTCCTCTTCTTTCGCGTGACATCGCCCAGCCCCCCGCAGTCTCCGTACACCTGTTCGAAGTAGGCGCGCGCGATAGCCTGCGCTTCGTCAACATCGACACCATCTGACGGATTGACGTCGATGAGGCGAACAGGGATCTCTTTGTCGGATGCCGACGGCGTAGTGCTTGTGTCCGGCTGCGAGCGTGCCCGCGCACGACCTCCTGCGACAAGCGCAGCGATCAAGAGGGCACCGAAGAGTAATCGTTTAGTACTCATCGCCCGGTCCGTCCAACGATATAGCCGTTCAGCGGCGGGCGCGAGAGGGAGCGCGGCGACCGACGCGCCCGTCCGTCTGCAACGGCGGGTTAGACGGCGCCGCGTCAGCGCGGAGGACGGCGTGGGACGTGGAGCACAAGCGCGCACACGGCCATCGGAACAGTGAAGTCCAGCAGCAGCACCGCCAGAAGCAGCCAGGACCGATTCTCGACCGGGAACGCGAGCACAGCCAACGATCCGAGAACGGCGCCGACGAAGGGTACGGGGGAGAAGTTCCTACCCGACCGTCTGGATCGGAACCCACCGACCAGGTTCCCCGCGACGACCAATGTGGCGACGCACGCCAAGACAGTTCCGACAATCCAACGCATCGCTTCGTCTGTCCGTCTAACGATCACGCGTTCAGCGGCGGCGCGCAAGCGCCGTCCGCTGCAACGCGCGGTTAGCCGCAATGCCGTTCACATAGCGCGGAGGAGACACCGCGGCGGGCTGGCAGGAAGGGCAGAAAAATTGCCTCGGGCGCGGTGAGGATCAGGATGGGGCGATCTCGTTGGAGGTCGCCATTCAGCTACAGGAAGCGCTTGAATCTCTTGCCGGTTTCGTCGTTCCCGCGGACTTCGGGCGATTCCGGGAGCACATCGATCCGACCTGGATTGAGGAGGCGCTCGACGCCACCGGAACGGCGAGCGTGCGACGCCGGCGGCTGCCAGCCGAGCAAGCGATCTGGCTGGTGATCGGCATGGCGCTGCTGCGCCAGGAGTCGATCGAGCGCGTGGTTATGATGCTGGGGCTGGCGTTGCCGGGTGCGCGAGGCGACACCGCGGCCAAGAGCGGCATCGCGCAGGCCCGAAAGCGCCTTGGAGAAGAGCCGCTCGCATACCTGTTCACCACGACCGCCGATCGCTGGGCGACGCGAAGCGCTGACCGACATCGGTGGCGCGGGCTTTCGCTTCACGGGCTCGACGGGACTACTCTCAAAGTGCCGGACTCCCCCGAGAACTGGGCGGCGTTTGGCGGCCAGTGCGGCAGCGGGACGCGCAACGGCAGCGCCTATCCGATGGTGCGTCTGGTGGCGGTGATGGCATTGCGGTCTCACCTCCTTTCGGCGGTTTACTTCAGCGACTACGCGACTGGGGAAACGACGCTCAGCGACGGATTCTGGTCCGAGCTGCCGGACAACTCGGTGACCATTGCCGATCGCAACTTCCTGGTGGCCGATGACTTGACGCGACTGGAACGCAGCGGCACCAACCGCCATTGGCTCACGCGCGCAAAATCGACCACCCACCTGCGGGTCATCAAGCAACTCGGGCGGCATGATGCCCTCGTCGAAATCACGCTCTCCGACCAGACGCGACGGGCGCATCCGACTCTGCCGCCCGTCTGGACGGCTCGTGCCATCACCTACCAGCGCAAGGGCTTCCGGCCGTCGAGGCTGCTCACGTCGCTTCTCGACGAGAAGCGATATCCGGCGGGCGAGCTCGTCGCGCTCTATCACGAGCGGTGGGAATTGGAGCTCGGCTACGACGAAATCAAGACGCACATGCTCGACCGGCAAGAGGCCATTCGCAGCCGAACCCCGGCCGGTGTTCGGCAGGAACTCTGGGGCATCGCGCTCGCCTATAACCTGGTCCGCTTGGAGATGGAACGCGCTGCCGACGAAGCCGGCGTCGAGCCAAACCGGATCAGCTTCGTCAACGCCCTGGCGCTGATCCGAAACGCATGGCTGGCATGGTCCACGCTGCCTCTAGCACCGGGCCGAATTCCCGAAGGGCTGCTCTATTTGCGCCGCTGCCTCAAGCTTCTCGTCTTGCCCCCGCGTCGCTCCGAGCGAGCCTACCCACGCGCCGTGAAGGTCAAGATGAGTGCCTACAATCGCAAGGCGCCCACCGGAAAGGGCCGTAAGTGAACGGCATTGCGGTTAGCCGGCGCTCCTCGGGAACCCCGCGCCCCAAGTGAATGTTCCGTTCCGGCGGCTGCACACGAGGACCCTCCCCTGACCGTAATCCTCGCACACCTCGTATTCGATCGGCTGAGGTGCCACCGTATCGCGAAACATCGGGGAGGCCGCCAGGAGCTCCTCGAGAGCGCGCTCAGCTCGCGCGAGGTCGCTCAGAGCGGTGTCAGGGGTCACCTGGGTTCCTCTCCACGATGATTCGACCTCCGCATGGACGACGCCATCGGGTCCACGCGTAAACGCGACGTCGTGGAACTCGAAAGAGTGCCCCTCCCGGAACCGCTCAAGCGCCAGCTCGAATCGAGGGCCGGATGGCGAATCGACTGAGAATGCGTGCCTTGGCCAACCTCTTGTCATTTGGCTCGTCCGGCTAACGTCGTGGCGTTCAGCTGCGGGGCGCAGCCCCGTCAGCTGCAACGCCTGGTTGGGCAGCCGTTTCGAGTTGCTGCAGGTACTTTTCATGATTCCCGATTACTACCCGGCAGCAGAGTTCTGCCGGGAGGATGACATTCGCGACCTGAGCGATGGCGTCTGGGTCGCTCGGACTCATGAACGTGCCCGAGTCGAGGATGTAATGCGCGACCGAATTCCGCACCTCTTGAAGGTCTCTATCGACGTAATCCTTTATCGGACGGCCAATTACCGCCGGCTGGAACATCCGTAGCTCGCGATGCTCAGGAATCACTTCTTTCTCCGCCAGGATCGAGATTCCGCGCTTCCGCGCGGTCTCAAAGAGCGGCGCGCGAAGCGTGCTGTAGATGCCCTCCAGGATTTTGTAATAGCAAAGGAATCGGTAGAAATGACTCGTGGCATTCTTGGCCTCGCGATAGAGAGCGTACACGGGCAGCAGTTCGACCGGAAAGGACATGTGCCCCGGGGAGACAAGAAGCGTTCGGTATGGGGATGTGTAACCCACCGTTGACACATTGTTTTTCCGGTCAACGCAGAGAATATTCCCGACAATTAGCGGCGCGTTTGCAAAGTACGCCAAGTGATCGATGACCGGGCTTACCGCCCGGAGAACAGTCGCCCTCGCCTCCCCGGGAGACCGAGCCCGACAGCGTGCTTGGATTCCTGAATACTCGCGTCTGTCGTTCAAGACGAAGGCAAATTTTCCGGACGGATTCTCGATGAACAAGCGGGTAACCCCGTTCGGAACTTGAAAGAAGGAAGTCCCGTCAGAAGGACCGAGTTCGGTCTTGATGTCCCGTTCGAATCCACTGTCGCGCATCAGAACGGCGTGAACGTCGAACTCGCGTTCCTCCTGGTCTTGAAGACGCTCGTCGTCGGTATGAGACGAAGGCGACTCGTAGTGGAAAACTGTCTGGAGATCGCCTGAGATCCCGGGCGGTGCCAATTCGGACATCGGTACGGTCACGTGGTAGCGCGGACCTAATTCCTGGGTAACGGGCTCGTCCTCTGGACGGGCCGGACGGTCGACGGCGCCCCACCGCTTCTTCCCTTTGCGGGCGGCCCTGCGTTGGCGCTTCTTCCGTGCACGAATATCGTTTTGCCGCGCCATGCTCTGTCTGCCCAACTAATAGGGTTTGCTGGATGAGAATCGCACGATGCCGGCGAGGGGTCCATCGTGGCGATCGCCGACGATAACCTGGGCGATGGTCGTTCCAGCAAACCCGAGTTGAACTGAGCGCGGGTCAGGAGCTATGGGGAAAGAAGCTCCCGGGCGGGTGGGACGAGGGGTTGCGGCGAGCGCGGAAGCGACACCGCGAGGTCGAGGGCGTGTGGAACGGCCACCGTCGTGCCGCGTTTTTCAGGTTCCTGCACACGGAGGTGGGGTCTGTCCGATCTGCCTGGGCAGACGTCGGCGTTGCGGTGGTCCGCGTGGAGGTGATGGAGTTGCGCCGGACGGATCATGATGTGTCCGGAGGACGAGATGGGTCGCCGGGGATACGTGGTAGCGGATGGCGAGCGATCGATCGGCCGCCGCAAGCAGGGCACACGAGAACGTCGATGCCCGTGAGGGTGAACAGCAGATCGCGCCACGTCGAAGGAATCGGCGGATGCGGCGTCTGCTCGACGGTGACCTGCTCCGAGAGACAGCGCCGGGCGACTTCGAGCTTGGTGTTGACGTTGGCGGCGGCAACGAGGCCGTAGTGGCGGATCTTGACGAAGCTAGTCGGCAGGACGTGAAGAAGGAATCGGCGCACGAACTCGACACCGTCGACGGAGGTGGTGTTGCCGTTCTTGGTGCGGAAGCACACGTCGCGTCCGTCGAAGCTGATGAGGCGCTGATTTGAGATCCCGACTCGGTGGGTATATCGGCCGAGGTACTGAAAGACGTGCTCGGGTCCGCCGAAGGGCGGCTTCGCGTAGACGACCCACTCTTGGCGATAGAGCTGGTTCTTGAGCTGGTTGAATGATGCCGGGTCGGCCAGCGAAGCGCAGCGGCCACCGAGGTCGAGTTCCTGACGATCGTAGAGGCGCGCCAATCCGTCGAGGAACTTGCCGCGGAAGACCCGGGACATGGCTTTAACGGGAAAGAGATAGCGACTGCGCGCCGGGATCCAGCGACCTTCGTCATCGAGTCCGCCGGCCGTGACGATGCAGTGGGCGTGGGGGTGAAAGCGCAACTCGCGGGTCCACGTGTGTAGCACCGCGGTTACACCAAGCTGCGCGCGCAGCCGGCTGCGACCGAAGTCGAGCAAGGTACGCGCGGCCGACTCCAGCACCAGGTCGTACATCTCCTTCGGGTTTGCGCGAGCCAGGTCGCGCAGCTCTTGCGGGAGCGTGAAGACCACATGGAAATACTTCGTGGGAACGATCCGCTTCCGTCGCTGCTCGAGCCATCGCGCCTGCGTGAGGCTCTGACACTTCGGACAGTGGCGATTGCGGCACGAATTGTAGGACGGCGCCTGGTGTCCGCATTTCGCGCAGACGTCCAGATGTCCGCCCAGCACGGCGGTCCGGCACTTCTCGATCGCTGAGATGACCTTGCGTTGCTCGAAGGTCGGGACGTAGCGCTCCCGATAGGCCTCGCCCGCGCGGCGAAAGATGTCGGCCACTTCCAGGCGAGGCCGTCCCTGCCCGTTGCGGGCAGAACACGGCTCGACCATCACGGGGCGCTATCTGGTGGGGGCCCGCAATTGTCCGAGTCGGTCCAGTGGACTCGTGACCGTCTGCATGTGCCGCGCGCTGACCCGCGTGTAGTGGGCCGTCGTCTCGATCGAGGCGTGGCCGAGCAGGACCTGGATCAGCCGGATGTCGGTGCCATCCTCGAGCAGGTGGGTGGCGAAGCCGTGGCGCAGCGAGTGCAACGTCACGTGCTTCTTGAAGCCAACCTCGGCCAGCGCGCGCTTGAGCACCTTGCGGACGGCATCATTGCTGACCGGTTGCTGCGACCTTTCGCTTGGAAACAGGTACGGCCCTCGTGGCTTCGCTTCGGCCCAGTACCCGCGAAGCGCCGCCAGCAGGCGCGGACTCAGCAGGACGAAACGATCCTTGCCACGTTTCGCGCCACGGATATGGAGCAGCATACGCTTGCTGTCGATGTCCCCGACACGGAGCTGGCGGGCCTCCGAGATCCGCAGTCCCGCGCCGTAAGCAGCGATCAAGATTGTTCGGTACTTGAGTGACCGGACCGCCTCCAACATTGCCACGACCTCGTCCCGACTCGGCACCGCGGGCAGCTTCTTGGGAATCCGTGGCCGCGGCAGATCGTCGACGGCGTCCGGTCTGCGCAGCACGGCGCGATACAGAAACCGGATTGCCGCCACGTAAACTCCCACACTCGACGGCCCCGCCTTGCGCTGCCGCATCAGGTGAAGCAGGAACTCCTTGATGTCGGCAGCGGCCAGCTGCTCGGGTGACTTCATGAAGTACGCCACGAATACCCGGCAGCACGTCAGGTATGATTTCTTCGTCGCTGCGGACATCCCACGCAGCTCCAACTCCGCGAGCATCCGATCTCGAATCGCGCCCATCGTCGTCCTCCCTCCGCGACTCCATGTCGCAAGAAGGACGATCGCCGAGACCCCGCGCCACGCCCACCGATCCGAGCCGCGCGCGCCAGCGCGCTTAGTTCAACGCCTATTATCCCGCAACCGGGGGTTTTATTCACGCCAACGGTAATGCCGGCGGCGGTGCACGGTGGCAAATGATTTCGCGCATTTCGGCGAAGGTGAGAGCAGGAGGGTTGGTCGCTGCGCGGGATAACGCGATAAGAGCCGCGCGGCGAGATGTCGCGGCGCGCGACTCGGTTGGAGTCCAATCATTTGTCGAGGGGGCTGCGGACGCCGCGGCCGCCGCGGTTCAGGACGTGGGTGTAGATCATGGTGGTGCTGACGTCTTGGTGGCCGAGGAGCTCTTGGATGGTGCGGATGTCGTAGCCGTCTTCGAGCAGGTGGGTGGCAAAGGAGTGGCGGAGGGTGTGGGGGGTGGCGGGCTTGGCGATGCCGGCGGCGCGCGCGGCAGCGGCGACGGCGCGCTGGATGGCGGATTCGTGCAGGTGGTGGCGTCGGGTCTCGCCGGTCGGGGCGTCGAAGTAGGTACGCGTGGCGGGGAAGATCCATTGCCAGGACCAATCCCGTGGGGCGGATGGGTACTTGCGACGGAGGGCGTCGGGCAGCGCGACGGCGCCATGGCGGGGTCCCGTGGCGACATCCTTCAGATGCTGGGCGCGCACAGCGGTCAGATGGTCACGCAGTGGCGGAACCAAACTCGCCGGCAGGACGGTTCGGCGGTCTTTGCGGCCCTTGCCGTCGCGCACCACGATTTCGTGTCGTTCGAAGTCGACGTCCTTGATGCGCAGGTGCAAGGCCTCGAGAAGACGAAGACCGCCGCCATACAGAAGTCCGCCCACAAGCCGGTATGGTCCGGCCAAGTTGTCCAGGAGCGCGCGGCACTCGTCGCGGGTCAACACGACTGGGACGCGTTGCGGACGCTTGGCATGAACGAGGTCACCCAGCCAGGCCAGCTCGCGCCCAAGTACCTGGCCATAGAGGAACAGGATCGCGGCGAGCGCCTGATTTTGGGTGGACGCGCTCATCCCGCCGGGATCGGCGAGGCTCGACAGGAACGCGCCGATCTCCGGTTCGGCCAAGGTGTCGGGGTGGCGCTTGCCATGGAACAAGATGAAGCGGCGGACCCAGGCGACGTAGGCCTTCTCGGTTCGCTGGCTGTAGTGCCGCGTGCGCAGCGCGATCCGGACGCGTTCCAGTAGCCGGGGAGGCCTCGGCTCTCGGCGAAGGACGACGTTAGGCGATGGCACGGCCGGACGGCGCGGGCTGGCCGGCAGCCGGACAAGTTGTCCGGTGGTTGGACGATCCGCGTGCGCCGGACCGGGCGGCGGCATGGGGGCTTCCGCGACGACGACGCGTGGGGGGACGGAGCTCGGCATGAGCTTCCGACGTTGCGAGCTTCGTGCCGAGCACGGGTGACACCCCGCCCCGCCTCCGCGCCGGCCCCCACCCCCAGACCCCCGCCCAACCCCCCGGCGCTTCTTCGAGATTTCGCCCCTCCCGCCTGCGGGTTGCGCCATAATGCCGCGACCTTTGCACCCCGACTTCTTAGGAGGCCTCGAAGAGCCGCATGAGCGCTGACGGCGCCGCACCGTTCGCAGGTAACCGGATCCCGATCGCCATCGAAGAGGAGATGAAGTCGGCGTTCATGGATTACGCCATGAGCGTCATCGTCTCGCGCGCGCTGCCGGATGCACGGGACGGGCTCAAGCCGGTCCATCGGCGCATCCTCTATACGCAGTTCGGGCTCTCGAACTTCTGGAACCGCCCCTACATCAAATGCGCCCGCGTGGTCGGCGACGTGCTGGGCAAGTATCACCCGCACGGCGACACGGCCGCGTACGACGCGCTGGTCCGCCTGGCCCAGGACTTCGCGATGCGCTACACGCTCATCGACGGGCAGGGGAACTTCGGCTCGATCGACGGCGACTCGGCCGCCGCCTACCGGTACACGGAGTGCCGGATGGAGAAGATCGGCGGCGAGCTGCTGGCCGACATCGACAAAGAGACGGTCAACTTCCAGCCGAACTACGACGACAAAGAGCAAGAGCCGGTCGTCCTGCCGGCGCGCTTCCCGAACCTCCTCGTCAACGGCGCCGCGGGCATCGCGGTGGGCATGGCGACCAACATCCCGCCGCACAACCTGCGCGAGACGATCGACGCCACCATCGCCGTCATCAAGAACCCGGACATCACCACCGACGAGCTGATGGAGATCGTCCCCGGGCCGGACTTCCCGACCGGCGGATTCATCTACGGGCGTGGCGGCATCCGTTCGGCCTACGAGACCGGGCGCGGCGCCATCCTGATGCGCGGCCGCACCACCGTCGAGGAGCACCCGAAGACCGGGCGCAAGTCGATCATCGCCACCGAAATTCCGTACCAGGTCAACAAAGCCAAGCTGATCGAAAAGATCGCCGAGCTGGTGCGCGACAAGAAGATCGAAGGCATCTCCGACCTGCGCGACGAATCCGATCGCGACGGCATGCGGATCGTCGTCGACCTGAAGAAGGACGCGGTCCCCGAGATCGTCCAGAACAACCTCTTCAAGATGACGCCGCTGCAGGAGTCGTTCGGCATCAACATGCTGGCGATCGTCGACAGCCGCCCGCAGATCCTGTCGCTGAAGAAGGCGCTGGTCTATTACGTCGCGCACCGCCGCGACGTGGTCACGCGCCGCACGATGTACGACCTGCGCCAGGCGCGCGACCGGATGCACATCCTCGAGGGGCTGAAGATCGCCGTCGACAACATCGACGCGGTCATCGACCTCATTCGCTCGTCGAAGGACACGGAGTCCGCCAAGGCGGGCCTCATCTCCAGCTTCGATCTCTCTGCTCGGCAGGCCCAGGCCATCCTGGACATGCGCCTCGCCAAGCTGACCGGCCTCGAACGCCAGGCGCTCATCGACGAGATCACCGAGGTCGCCGCCCTCATCAAACGCCTGGAAGAGATCCTGGGCAGCGACGCGGTCCTCATGAAGGTCGTCACCGACGAGCTCGAGGCCGTCAAAGCCGAGTACGCCGACACGCGCCGCACCGAGATCCTGGACGGCGGCGCCGAAATCCTGGTCGAGGACATGATCGCGCCCGAGGAGATGGTCGTCACCGTCACCCACGGCGGCTACGTCAAGCGCAACCCGAAGACGCTGTACCGCGCGCAGCGGCGCGGCGGCCGCGGCATCACCGGCGCCGCCACGCACGAGGAAGACTTCGTCGCGCAGCTGTTCGTGGCCTCGACGCACGACGTGCTCTTGATGCTGACGAACAAGGGGCGCGCCTACTCGAAGAAGATCTGGGAGGTGCCCCAGGCCGGCCGCACGGCCAAGGGCAAGGCCTTCGTCAACCTGATCCCCCTGCAAGAGGGCGAGCGGGTCGTCGCGCTGCTGCCGGTGCGCGAATTCTCCGAAGGGGCGTTCGTGGTCATGGCCACCAAGCGCGGCTACATCAAGAAGACGTCGCTGGACGCCTTCGCGAACATCCGCACCTCGGGCATCATCGCGCTGACCATCCCCGACGACGACGACCTGGTCAGCGTCCGCATCACCGAGGGAAGCGCCGACATCCTGATCGGCACCCGCAACGGCTGGGCGATCCGTTTCCGCGAGGAGAACGTCCGGCCGATGGGGCGCACCGCCCGCGGCGTGCGCGGCATCCGCTTGCGCGACTCGGACGACCAGGTGGTCGGGATGGCGGTCGTGCCGCGCGAAGAGCCCGCCACGCTGCTGACGGTGTGCGAGCGCGGCTACGGCAAGCGAACGCCCACCTCCGACTACCCGACCAAGAACCGCGGCGGCAAGGGCGTCATCACCATCAAGGCGACCGAGCGCAACGGCAAGGTGGTCAGCCTGCGCCTGGTCAGCGACGACGATGACCTGATGCTGATCACCGACGGCGGCAAGTTGATCCGCATGCCCGTCGACGGCATCCCGACCATCGGCCGCAACACGCAGGGCGTGCGCCTCATCCGCCTGGAAACGGACGAGAAGGTGGTCGCCATGGAGCGCCTCGCCGAAAAGGAAGAGGGCGAAGGCGAGCGCGAGGTCGCGCCGGAAGTCGCCGCCGCGCGCGCCGAACAACAAGCCGAGCCGCTGCAAGCCGAGGATCTGGCCGACGAGGCCGCACCCGACGACGCCGACGAAGGGGACGACGGCGACGACGAGACACCGGAGGGAGACGACACTTAGTGGCAACCAACCCCGGCTCCAAGCGCCCGCGTTCGACCACCCTCTACGAACGGGCCAGCGCACTCTTTCCCGGCGGGGTGAATTCACCGGTCCGGGCGTTCAAGTCGGTCGGCGGCACGCCGGTCTTCATCGAGCGCGGCGTGGGGCCGCACATCTGGGACGTCGACGGCAACCGCTACGTCGACTTCATGGGCTCGTGGGGGGCGCTGATCTTCGGCCACGCCGACCCGGATGTGGTCGCCGCCGTCATTCACGCGGCGTCCTCGGGAACCTCGTTCGGCGCACCAACCGCGCGCGAGGTCGAGCTCGGCGAGCTGGTCCGGTTCATGATGCCGTCGCTCGAGAAAATGCGGTTCGTGTCGTCGGGCACGGAGGCGACGATGTCAGCCCTGCGGGCGGCGCGCGGCTTCACGGGCCGGTCGCGCATCATCAAGATCGACGGCGGGTACCACGGGCACGCCGACGCGCTGCTGGCCAAGGCCGGCTCCGGCGTGGTCACGCTGGGCCTGCCCGGCTCCAGCGGCGTGGCGCCGGGGGCGGTCGCCGACACGCTGGTCGTCCCCTACAACGACCTGGACGCGATGCGCGCCGCCTTCGAGGAGCACCGCGAACAGATCGCCGCCTGCATCATCGAGCCGATTCCCGCCAACATGGGCGTCGTGCTGCCGCGGCCGGCCTACCTGCCGCTCTTGCGGTCGCTGTGCGACGAGCACGGGGCGCTGCTGATCTTCGACGAGGTCATCACCGGCTTCCGCGTGGCCCGCGGCGGCGCCCAGCAGATGTTCGGCGTGCGCCCCGACCTGACCTGCCTGGGCAAGATCGTGGGCGGCGGCCTCCCCTTCGGGATCTACGGCGGGCGCGCCGACGTCATGGACGTGATCGCGCCCGTCGGGCCGGTCTACCAGGCCGGCACGCTGGCCGGGAATCCCATCGCCGTCGCCGCCGGGCTCTCGGTGTTGAAGCGCCTCGACGAGCACGCCTACGTGAACCTAGAAGGAATCGGCCGCGTGCTGGAGGATGACCTGTCGCGCGCCATCCGCCGCACCGGCGCGAAGGCCCGCGTCCAGCGCGTCGGCTCCGCGTTCACGCTGTTCTTCGCCCCGGAAGAGGTCGTCGACCTGGCGAGCGCCAAGAAGTCGGACACCACGATGTACGGCAAGTTCTTCCACGCCATGCTCGAGCGCGGCTTCATGCTGCCGCCCGCCCAGTTCGAGGCGGCTTTCATCTCGCTGGCCCACACGCTGGGAGAGATCAACGCCTTCACCGCCGCCGCCAAGGAAGCGCTGACCGAGATCGCCGCGGCGGCCTGACGGCGATCGGCGCCCGGACCGGCCGGCGCTACCGGCCTGCGTCGGCGGTGGGATCGCACGTGTCCCCGCCATCGGAGCTGAAGTTGGCCGGAAGCAAGTACGCATAGGGGGCCGAGTAGAGACCGCAGCCCCCCCAAATGTGGCCGTCGCAGCCACAGGCGCTCCGGCCAGCGCACGCCCCGCCGCTCCCGTTCGTGCAAACCGGATGGCTGTCCGCTCCACACCCGGGCGCCGCGTACTCCTGGCGCTGGCAGCCCGTCCCGCCGATTCCACCACCACCGCTCATCCCGCCGGCGGCCGTGCCGCCCGTCGCGGAGCCGCCGGTCGCGGCGACACCGCAACAGTCGGACGAGTCGCCGAAGCTGCTGCACGAGGCCACCAGCGCAAACCCTGTGCCCACCAGGACGATGAACAAACCAAGCCTTTTCATGCGACACCGTCGATGCAAGCGAGACGCCAGCGCGCAAACCTGCGACAGACGGGCGCCGCATGGATCCGCACCACGACAAAAATGTCCGGCCGCGTGAAAGAAGGCGCGCGGGGGTCGAGCATCGCGACGGCCGGCTGTGCGCATCCAGCAAACGGCGCGTCCAGCAAACAGATCGTAGGCTTGGAACCGATGAACTTCTTCGGCCACGCGGCGGTTGCGCGTCACGTCGACGACGATCCGTTCTTCGTGCTGGGGGCCATGGCGCCCGACCTCTTGGCGATGTGCGGGGCGACGGGAGAGCGCCCGACGTCGCCGCGCGTGGCTGCCGGACAGGCGCATCATCTGTCCGTCGACGCCGCCTTTCACGGCAGCGCCGCGTTCCTGACGCTCCAATCCTGGGCTGTTCGGAACCTGATCGGGTGTGGGCTGCGGCGCGGTCCGGCCCGCGGCGCCGCGCACGTCGGGATCGAGCTGCTTCTGGACGGCGAGTTGGCCTCCGACGCGCGGGCGCGCGCCGCCTACGACCGCAGCCTGGCCGCCGCTGACGGCGCCGGTCAGCCGTTTCATTGGCCCGAACAGGCCTCGGGCACCCGCTGGCGGACGCTGGTCCGACGACTGCGGGAAGGGACGATTCCCGACGGCTATCGCGATCCGGACTTCGTGACAGACCGACTGGCGGGAGCGCTGCGCGGCCGCCCGCGGCTGGCCCTGACCCCCATCGAATCGCTTGCGCTGCGGGCGTTCCTGCCCGCCCTTCAGCAGCGCGTGGCCGCACATGTGCCCGCGCTGATGTCTGACCCGATCGCTCGCGCCGCCGCCGGCTTCAGTTGCTGACGGCCGTGTCGCTGCCGCCGCGGGATCGCCGCCGGCGCCAGGCGCCCAGCGCGCCGAGCACCATGAGCACGGCTATCGTGACGCCGTCGCTCTTGCCGGCGAGCGCCGCGATCGCGCAACCGCCCGACGCCGCGGCGGCTGAGCCACCACCGCCCGGGGCGCCGCCGCTGCCGCCTCCGGCACCCGCGTCCGACCGGTCGACGGAGCCGCCCGCACCCGAGCTCGAGCCGGCACCACCCGAGCCGCCGCCCTTGGCCGTGCCGTCGACGCAGAAACCGTCGACGCACTTGAGACCGGGGGCGCCGCAAAGCTGAAGGTCCGTTCCGTTGTCGGCCACGCCGTCGCAGTCGTCGTCGAACCCGTTGCATTCCTCGGCGATCGGGTTGCCCGGGGTGCAGACCGTCGAACAGCCCGACGCCGCGTGCCTGCACCAGCCGAGGCCGCACGTGAACTGCACGTACTTCGTCGGATCGTCGTCATTGCAGTCGCCATCGCAGTCGCCGTATCCGGTCATGGCCTTGCAGCTCGTCTGTTGCCCCTCGGAGGCGACGCCGTGGCCGTCGCCGTCGCGGTCTCGGCAGTAAACGTGCTGGGGCATCCCTTCGTCGATCTGCCCGTTACAGTTGTCGTCCTTGCCGTTGCACGTCTCCTTGCCGCCCGGGTGTATGGAGGCTTCGAAGTCGTCGCAGTCGTCCGCCGTCAGCGCGTACCCGGCCGGCAGCGCGCAAGCCCGCATCACCGGGAACATGGGATTGCTCGTGCCGTAACCGTCACCGTCCTGATCGAGGTGGTAGTCCGTTCCCGGGCAGCCGGCGGTCATCGACAGGGTGGCCTCGCCCCCGCCGTCGCCCGCTGGGGTGCCGTCGCCGTTGGCCGACAGCGCGTACGCGTTGAACCGCACCCCGGTCGCCTGGCTGGCAGACCACGACGCCTGGAAGATGGTCGACCCATTCGAGCCGGTGTGGGGCATCGTGTGCATGACGGCGCCGCCACTCACGACCGTACCGGACTGAATGGCCTTGAACGTTCCGGCGGGCGCATCGGCCGTCAGATAGAAGCCGGCCACCGGCCCATTCGTCTGCGAAACGGTCACCGTCAGCATGACCTGCTGGCCGACGGCAGGATTCGTCGGGTCCGCGGTGATGGTCACCTTCGGCTCTTTCCCGCCAGCATGGCACCCGGCGCAGCCCGC
Organism: uncultured Pseudomonadota bacterium; assembly: GCA_963737345.1. Classification (GTDB taxonomy): domain Bacteria; phylum Myxococcota_A; class Polyangia; order Fen-1088; family Fen-1088; genus JADGRB01. Next base: position 192,819 of record CAVTSM010000013.1, read on the forward strand.
CGCGGCGATCCCTTTCGCGTGCGCCCACGCGGCCGCCGGCGCTGTCAGCGCCGCAACCAGTCCCAAAATCGACGGAATGAGTTTCAACCGCACGGTGAGGCCCGGGGGATGTCTCGACCTGGAGCGTCTCACCTGTCTAAGGGGCCCCAACCCGGAGACTGATGCCGCGTCGTGGGGCGCGGCGTGCCGCCGGATGGCCCGATGCCCTTGATTTCTGGGGCGGGGCGTGTTACCGCAACGCCGCCCATCGACCCGGAAGCGAAAAAAATGTGGCGGATTGCCGGCACCACCGGCGCCGTCGGCATCGAGATCGCGGCCGCGATCGGGATCGGGTATCTCGGCGGAAATTACCTCGACCACAAACTCGGAACCAACCCTTGGATCGGCTACATCGGGCTCTTGGCGGGAATCGGCGCGGCGGTAAAGGCGCTGGTCCGCGTGACGCGCGCCTACAAGCGCGAGCAGGGCGATGGCGCAGGGGGGCCCGGTGACGCTGGTCCCGACAAACCCGGCCGTTAAGAAGATCGCCGGCGCCAACGTGATCCTGGGCGTGGCCTTCACGGCTCTGGCTGGCATCCTGTGGGGGCCGCGGGGCACGCTGGCCGCCGGGGTCGGCGCGATTCTGGCCTGCGCCGACTTCCTGCTGTTGGCGCGCATCGGCGCCAAAGCGGTCGCGGCCGTGCGCACGGGGGGTTCCCCCTGGGGGCTGGCGCTGGCGCTGTTCGCCAAGATGACGGGGCTCTTCGTGCTGGTGTTCGCCGCGCTGCGCGTTGTCAAGCTGGCCATGATGCCGTTCGCGCTGGGGTTCTCGGCCCTGGTGGTTTCGATCCTCCTCATCGGGATGACCGGCGGGGCGATCGCTGATTCAGCTGATTCAGAAGGAGAAGAAGCTCGATGAACCCGCACGCGACCTGGTTCGAGTTCCTGCCCGGGTACCGTGCCTTGCACGACAAGGCCGCCGAGGCGCTGGGACGGACCTGGACCTGGCAGATGTTCCAGACCACCCACTTCCAGCTGGACCACGTGATGGGGGCGCTGCTGGTGTTCTTCTTCCTGCTGTACGGCGCCAGCCGCTACGCGACCGCCGTCAACCGCTCCAGCGACGGTGGTCTGGTGCCGCCCGCCAAGTTCGGGATGCGCAATCTCTTCGAGACGCTGGCGGACACCATCTTCAGCTTGATGGCCAGCGTCATGGGCGAAAAAGAGGCGCGCAAGTACCTCCCCCTCATCGGGACGCTGTTCTTCTTCATCCTGTTTTCGAACCTGCTGGCGCTGATCCCCGGGCTGTTGCCGCCGACCGACACCTTGAAGACCAACCTGATGCTGTCGGTGATGATCTTCGTGCTGACGCACGTCTTCGGCGTGAAATCCCACGGTCTCAAGTACTTCAAGCACTTCATGGGACCGGTGTGGTGGCTGGCCTGGCTGATGATCCCGATCGAGATCGTCAGCCATCTGGCGCGGCCCGTGTCGCTGGCGATGCGCCTCCTCGGCAACATCGCCGCGGATCACGCCGTGGTGCTGGCGTTCTTCGCCATCATCCCCTTCCTGGTTCCCGTGCCGTTCCTGCTGATGGGCGTCTTCGTCGCCGTCGTGCAGGCGGTCGTCTTCTCGCTGTTGTCGACGGTGTACATCGGCCAGGCCGTCGCGCACGAAGAGCACTGAGACACGGACTCGAATAGCCGCAAAGAACCGCTGGCCCTTCAAGCCAAGACCCGATAAGGTCCGCCCCGAAAAAACCAAACGAGCAGGAGCCCGACAACCATGCGCCGCATTTCCAAGTCCTTTGTGTCCCTCTTCGCCCTCGGCGTCGCCGCCGCGGTGGTTCTGACTGCCAGCCCGGCTTTCGCGCAGGCCATGGACGCCGCCCGCGCCGACCGCGACAAGTGGTTGGGTCTCGCCGCCGCGCTGGCCATCGGCCTGTCGGCGCTGGGTGGCGCCATCGGTCAGGGGCGCGCCGCCGGCTCCGCCCTCGAGGGGATCGCCCGCAACCCGCAGGCCTCCGGCAAGATCTTCGTTCCCATGATCGTCGGCCTGGCGCTGATCGAGTCGCTGGTCATCTACGGCCTGCTGATCGCGTTCCAGCTCTTCGGCAAGATCGGCTGATCGATTGGCTGATCGGTCGGTCGAGTCGGTCAACTGGTCGGCTAAACCACCGCGAGTCGCTTAGACTCGCCCGTCATGGCAATTTCTTGCGGCATCGTCGGCTTGCCCAACGTGGGCAAGTCGACGCTGTTCAACGCGCTCTCGGCGGCTGGCGCCGCCGTGGCGAACTATCCGTTTTGCACCATCGAGCCGAACGTGGGCGTGGTGCCGGTGCCCGACGCGCGCCTGGACGCGCTGGTGGCGCTCTACAAGCCCAAGTCGGTGGTGGCGGCGACGGTCAACTTCGTCGACATCGCGGGCCTGGTCCGTGGTGCGTCCAAGGGTGAGGGCCTCGGGAACCAGTTCCTGGCCAACATCCGCGAGACGGACGCCATCGCGCACGTCGTCCGCTGCTTCGAGGACGACAACGTCATCCACGTCGAGGGGCGGGTCAACCCGGTCGCCGACGTCGGGACGATCGATACGGAGCTGTGCCTCAAGGACCTCGAGACCGTCGAAAAGCGGATCGATCGGGCCAAGAAGGCGCTGAAGGGCGCCGCGCCCAAGGAAGAAAAGCAAGTCCTGGAGTTGTGCGAGCGCCTGAAGTCCGGCCTCGATAACGGCAAGCCGGCCCGCGCCCAGGGATTCTCGGCCGAGGAGCAGGCGCTGCTGCGCGACCTGGGGCTGCTGACGCTGAAGAAGGTTTTTTACGTCGCCAACGTCGCCGAGAAGCAGCTCGCCACGTCCGCGACCGACCCCCTGGTCTCGGAGCTGCGCGCCCACGCCCAGGCCGAAGGCGCGCCCGTGGTCGTCATCTGCGCCGCGGCGGAGGCGGAGATCGCCTCGCTGGAGCCGGCCGATCGGCCCGCGTTCCTCGAGAGCCTGGGCCTCAAAGAGCCGGGCCTCCACGCCGTGGCCCGAACGGCGTACACGATCCTGGACCTCATCACCTTCCTGACCGCCGGCCCCGACGAGTGCCGCGCCTGGACCGTCAAGCGCGGCGCCCGGGCCCCGCAGGCCGCAGGCGTCATCCACACCGACTTCGAGCGCGGCTTCATCAAGGCCGAGGTCATCTGGTGGGAAGACCTCATCAGGCTCGGCTCCGAAGCCGCCTGCCGCGCCAACGCGAAGTTGCAGCTCGAAGGCAAGGACTACGTCGTCCGCGACGGCGACGTGATCCACTTCAAGTTCAACGTCTGAGGGCGCTGGCTCCGCGCGCTTCGCGAAACGGCCTTCGCCCCTCTGGCGCTCAGAACTTCGACGACAGCGCCATGAAGCTCATCTTGTCGTTCGTGTCGCGCAAGCGGGACGACAGCGTGCGCACGAAGGACCAGAGGAGATCGTAGGCCAGGTCGCGGTCGACGAACAGCAGGTCGCCCATGTCCTTTTTGTGGATCACGAACAGCTTGGCCGGCTCGTGCGCGCGGGCGTCGGCGCTGCGCGGGAAGTCGTCGATGAGGGCCATCTCGCCGAAGTGCGTGCCGGCGCGCAGGACGGCCAGCGCCTCCTCGCCGGCACCGGGCAGCTGGCGTCCGATGCGCACCGCCCCCGACAAGATGAGGTACATCCGGTCGCCCTGGTCGCCCTCTTTGAAGATCAGGGCATCGGCGTCGTACGACTCCTCGACGCCCAGGTTGGCGATCCGCCGCAAGTGACTGGGCTGCAGCGCCGCGAACAGGCTGATCTTCGAGAGCAGCTCGACGGCTTTTTCGGGTGGGATCGTCGAGCGGGCCAGGGGCGCGGTGGCCGCGTCGCGCACAGCCGCCGCCGCCACCTGATCGTCGCTCATCTCGCCGAGGTCGATGTCGCCGTCGAGATCCGCGGGGTCGCTCATCGCCGCGATTATGCCAGGGCCGGGCAGCGGGGGGCAGCCCGCCGCGTCATTGTCAAGGCGTGTTTCTGGACGGTCAAGACAGCGCAGGTAGAGTGACCCTGCCCCATCTCCGTCCTTTACACACCATCAAGGAGAAACGAATGCGCGTCTTCCCACGTACGCTCGGCATCACCGCCCTGCTGTTGACCCCGGCGTTCCACGCGGCCATGGCCCAAGAACCCGCGCCCGCGACGACCCCACCGACCGCCGCGACCAGCGCGGGAACCGGCGCCTTCGGCAGCCAGGGGCAGATCGCCATCAGCGTCGACCTGCCGTTCATGAATGAGGGGCCGCAACTGGCCATCGTCCACGAGAGCAACAGCATGGGCGGCGGCAGCTCGACGGCCATCGCGATCCAGCCTTCGCTGGACTATTTCATCGCGCCGCACATCTCGGTCGGCGGCCAGCTCGGCATCGCGCACGGGTCGTCGGACGTGACGGTCCTGGGAATGACGAGCTCGGCGACGGTGACGACCTTCGGGGTCGAGGCGCGCGGCGGCTATGAGCTCGCGCTGAACGACAGCGTCTCGCTTTGGCCGCGGCTTGGCATTGGGTACGCCCACAACAGCTACAGCGGAGGCGGCGATGCCAGCGGCTACGAGATCGACCTGCTGGTCAGCGTGCCCGTGTTGTGGCACCCGGCCTCGCATTTCTTCCTGGGGGCCGGGCCCGCTCTGAGCACGCAGCTGGCGAACAAGGCCGAGGGTCAGAGCCTCAGCAAGGCGACCGACATCGGCCTCACCGCCCTCATCGGCGGCTACTTCGGCGGGATCTAATTCCGCGCGCGGCTCGCGTGGCCGTCATTGGTGGCCGAGGAAGCGCTCGGCGTCGATGGCGGCCATGCAGCCCGTCCCGGCGGCCGTGATGGCCTGCCGGTAGACGTGGTCGGCCACGTCCCCGCAGGCGAACACGCCCGGGATCTTGGTGGCGGTCGACCCGGGCTTGATCTTCAGGTAGCCCGCGTCGTCCATGTCCAGCTGACCGCGAAAGAGCTTCGAGTTCGGTTCGTGGCCGATCGCGACGAAGACGCCGCCGGCCGGCAGCTCTCGGGTGGTCCCGTCGCGCGTGTCGCGCAGCCGCACGCCGATGACGCCCGGCTTGGGGAGCTCGCCCAGGATTTCGTCGATGACGGCGTTGGTCACCAGCGTGATCTTGGGGTTGTGCGCGGCGCGCTCGAGCATGATGCGCGAGGCGCGGAACTCCTCGCGGCGGTGAACCACGGTCACCTTGGTCGCGAAGCGCGTCAGGAAGGTCGCCTCCTCCATGGCGGTGTCGCCGCCACCCACGACGACCAGCTCGCGCCCCTTGAACAGCGCGCCGTCGCAGGTCGCGCAGGCCGAGACGCCGTAGTTCTGGAACTTCTGCTCGGACGGGATCCCCAGCCACTTGGCGGAGGCGCCGGTGGCGATGATGACGGCGTCGGCCACCAGCTCACCCTCGGTCGAGGTGACCCGGAACGGCCGGTTGGAGAGGTCCACGGCGGTGACGTCGCCGGTGACCACGCGCGTGCCGAACCGCTCGGCCTGGGCCTTGAACAGCTCCATCAGCTCGGGCCCCTGGACCCCCTTCGGGAAGCCCGGGTAGTTCTCGACCTCGGTCGTGATCATCAGCTGCCCGCCCGGGACCGTGATCGGCTCGATGGCGGCGCCGCCCCCCTCGAACAGCACCGGGTCCAGGTTGGCGCGGCCGGCGTAGATGGCGGCCGTGTACCCGGCCGGGCCGGAGCCGATGATGGCGATCTTGGTTCTTTCGGGCAGGGGCATGGGTGACATGAAATCCTCAGGTGACTTTCTAAGTGGATGCCGCTCGGCTAGTAAAGGATTTAGCGCGACCGGCCCACGCGCCGCCAAACGCCGCTGGCCCCACCCTGCTTCTCCTCCAGGCGCACGGCGCGGATCTCGACGCCCCGCTCCGCGGCCTTCACCATGTCGTACACCGTCAAAGCGGCGGTCGAGGCGGCGACCAGCGCCTCCATCTCGACTCCCGTGCGATCGGTGGCCCGCGCGGTGGCCCGGATGCGCACGCCGGGCAGCTTGGGGTCGACCGCCAGGTCCACGTCGCAGCTGGTCAGGCGCACCGGGTGGCAAAGCGGAATCAGCTCGGACGTGCGGCGCGCCGACATGATGCCGGCCACCCGCGCGACGGCCAGGACGTCGCCTTTGCCGCGCGCGCCCGTGGCCCGCACGACCAGCCGCAGCGTCGCCGCGCTCATCCGCACCGCGGCCGAGGCGACCGCCACCCGCGCCGTCTCCGGCTTGGCGGCGACGTCCACCATGCGCGCGGCGCCGCGCCCGTCCACGTGGGTCAGGCGCCGGCCGGTCTTCTTCACTCGACGGTGACGCTCTTGGCCAGGTTGCGCGGCTGGTCGACGTCGTTCCCCTTGGCGACCGCGATCGCGTAGCTCATGAGCTGCAGCGGCAGCACGGTCAGGAACGGCTGCAGCAGCGCCGGCGCGTCCGGGATGCTGAGCACCCGGTCGCACTGGTCGGCCAGCTGCTGGTCCCCCTTGGTCCCGATGCCGATGATGTGGCCGTTGCGGGCGCGCACCTCGGCCAGGTTCGACAGCACCTTGTCGTATCCGGGCCCGCGCGGCGCCAGCACGACCACCGGAACGCCGTCGTCGACCAGCGCGATGGGCCCGTGCTTCATCTCGCCCGCCGCGTACCCTTCGGCGTGGATGTACGAGATCTCCTTCAGCTTGAGGGCCCCCTCCAGCGCGATCGGGTAATTGGTCCCGCGCCCCAGGAACAGGAAGTCCTTGGCGTAGCGGTATTCGCGCGCCAGCTGCTTGAGGTCGCCCAGCCCCTCCAGCGCCTCCGTCATCTTGGTGGGCGTCAGGGCCAGCTCCTCGACCAGCTTGGCCGCCGCGTCCGGCGCCAGGTTGCCCGTGCGGCGTCCGAGGTGAATCGCGATCAGCGACAGCGCCGCCAGCTGCGCCGTGAAGCACTTGGTCGACGCCACGCCGATCTCCGGCCCCGCGTGGGTGTAAAGGACGCCGTTCGACGCGCGCGGAATCGCCGCGTCGACGACGTTCGAGATGGCCAGCACGCGCGCGCCGCGCGACCGCGCCTCTTTCACCGCCGCCAGCGTGTCGGCGGTCTCGCCGCTCTGCGAGATGGCGATGATCAGGTCATTCGGGCCGACCACCGGGTCGCGGTAGCGGAACTCGCTGGCCAGGTCGACCTCGACCGGGATGCGCGCCGTCCCCTCGATCATGAACTTGCCGACCAGGCCCGCGTGGTACGAGGTCCCGCAGGCCAGGATCAGCACGCGCCGCAGGTTGCGGACGTCGACCTCGAAGCCCTCGAGATCCGCGTCGTGCTCTTCCAGCAGCAGGCGGCCGCGCAGCGTGTCGGTGATGGCGCGCGGCTGCTCGTGAATCTCCTTGAGCATGAAGTGCGGGTAGCCGCCCTTTTCGGCCGCCGCGGAATCCCACTCGATCGTGCGGGTCGCGCGCTGCCGCGGTTTACCCTCGACGTCGGTGATGGTCGCGCCGGCGGCGGTGACCGAGATGACGTCTCCTTCATCCAGGAAGATGACGTCGCGCGTGTGCTCGAGGATGGCGGGAACGTCCGACGCCAGGAAGGTCTCGCCCTTGCCGAGGCCCAGCACCAGCGGCGACGCGTTCTTGGCCGCCGCGATCTCGCCGGGGTGCTTGTCGGAGATCACCACCAGCGCGTAGGCGCCGTGCACCTGGCGCAGCGCCACCCGCAGCGCTTCGACCAGCGACGGCGCGCCCGCCAGCAGCGCTTCGTCGATCAGGTGGGCGACAATCTCCGTGTCCGTCTCGGACGAAAACTTTCGGCCCGTCGCTTCCAGGCGCGCGCGCAGCGGCAGGTAGTTCTCGATGATCCCGTTGTGGACCACCGAAACGCTGCCGACCCGGTGCGGGTGGGCGTTCGCCTCGCTGGGGCGGCCGTGGGTCGCCCACCGCGTGTGGCCGATCCCCAGGGTCCCCTCGGGCGTCTCGCGGCTGACCATCGCCTCGAGCCCGGCCAGCTTGCCCCGACAGCGCAACACCTGGACGCCGCGGCTCCCGACCACCGCCACGCCGGCCGAATCGTAGCCCCGGTATTCGAGCCGCCGCAGCCCCCCCAGCAGGATCGGAGTTGCCTGCCGTGTCCCCACATACCCAACGATGCCGCACATGATTCCAAAATCTTAACTCATCGATCCGGGTCTGCCGAGACCCATCCCCGGCGATTTCGTAGGCGCGCTTGCCCCACCTACCTGTCGTACCTGGGCGCTTGCCTGCGCTCGCCTGCGTTGCGCCCGGGAACCGGCGCGCATAGCATCGGCGCTTTCGATGCGGCGCCTATCCTTGGACGGCTGGAGCGAACGCCAGACCGCCCTGTTCGTCATCTTCATGGGACTCTTGCTGTACGTCCCGTTCGCCGGGTCCTACGGCCTCTACGATCCGTGGGAGACCCACTACGGCGAGGTCGCCCGCCAGATGATGGAACGTGGCGACGCCATCAGCCTCTGGTGGCCGGGGGCCCCCATCGACCCCGACCACTTCTGGTCGAAGCCGGTTCTCTCGTTCTGGATCATGGCGCTGTCGATGACGCTGTTCGGGTTGCGCCACGCGCCGCCCGGAACGATGGCGCTGTCGCACCGGCCCGAATGGGCGATGCGGCTGCCGTTCTGCCTGTGCGGCGTGCTGGGCATGCTCGGCCTCTACCTGTGCGTCTCGCGTTTCGTCAGCCGGCGCGCCGGGGTGCTGGCGGCGCTGGTGGCTGGCACGTCGCCGCTTTACGGCCTGGTGGCGCGGCAAGCGATGACCGACATGGCGTTCGTCGGCCCCATGACGATGGCGCTGGCGCTGGGTGCGCTGGCGCTGTTCGACGACGAGGACCTGCCGCTGCCGCGCCGGCAAGCGCGTCTCGGCCGCTGGGCTTTCTCCTGGCCGCGGCACCCGATGTTCTATCTGGCCGCGGGCCTGTTCGCCGTGGTGTCGCTGCCGCAGCTCATCGTCAACGTGGCGCAGCTGCGCTGGACGTTCGCGCTCGGCGGCCGTCAATTCGACCTGCCGGGCGGCCTGGTGATGATCCCGTACATCCTCGGGTTCGTCGCGTTCTTCCCGCTGACGGCGCGGCTTCGCTACAAGGCGCCGCTTTACCTGAACGTGGCGGCCACGCTGTGCGGGCTGGCCACTTTGGGCAAGGGGATCGCCGGGCTGGCGCTGCCGGTGATCGTCTTTTTGGCCTACCTGGGGTTCACCTGGAACTGGGGGCGGCTGCGGCGGGCGCAGCTGGGGACGGGGATCCTGCTGGCGCTGCTGGCCTGCGCGGTGGTCGCGATTCCCTGGCATCACGCGATGTTGGTCCGCCACGGCAAGCCCTTTTGGGACGAGCTTTACGGCGACAACCACTGGCGGCGGCTGGTCGTGGGGCGGCACGGCGATCGCGGCACCTTCGAGTACTTCATTCGCGAGCTGGGCTACGCCGTTCTGCCCTGGCTGGCCATCGCCCCCGCGGCCCTGGCGACGGCCGTGATGCGCCGTGCCGACACCGCGGCCGATTCGCGCCGGCAAGGGATGATCTGGTTCGGCGCCATCTGGTTCGTGTCGGCGTACGCGGTCGTCTCGCTGTCGGTCACGAAGTTCCACCACTACATCCTGCCGGCGCTGCCGGGGCTGGCCATCGTCGTGGGCTGCTTCATCGACGATCTGCTGCGGCGGCGCGACACGCGCACGGCGGCGGCGACGGCGGTGGTCGGCATCCCGCTGCTGGCGCTGGTGATTGTCGACCTGGCGTTCGCGCCCAAGGATGCGCAGCACTTCATCTGGTTGTTCTCGTACGACTACATCAACACGCCGCAGGGGCGTCCCTGGCCCCAGGCGTTGGATTTCCGGGGAGCGCTGATCGGGTTCGCGGCGCTGTTCGGCCTGAGCACCGCGGCGATGGGATGGCGCCGGCTGCAGCGCCCCGCCGCGCTGGGGCTGTGCGTGGCCGCGGTGGCGTTCACGTACTTCCTCCTCGACGGCTACATGATGAAGG
>CAVTSM010000014.1:0-121093 GCA_963737345.1 uncultured Pseudomonadota bacterium
CCGCGGCGAGGATTTGATCACCCACCTCGGCGCCGAGTACTACGACTAAGATCGCTCCGCGCTTCGCGCTCCGCTGCGCGAAAGGGGCTTCGCCCCTCTCGCGGGCTCTCCCTGGGGGGCTGAGGGGGGCCGGCGCGGCGGAGCCGCGCCTTCGGAGGGCTTGGACTCGCGGCTTACGCCGCTCTGGCGCCCCGGCCAAAACGGGCGAGGAGAGGCGTCGTCGACAGCGCGCGGTCAGTGAAGGATCGCCGGGTCGTTGGCGGGCTCGGTGGAGATGCCCAGCGGCTGGAGGTGGGGCAGGATCCAGGACGGCAAGGTGCAGCCGATCGGGGCGGGGAGCAGGCCCAGGCTTTCGGCTTGGGTGTCGCGGGGGCGGGCCCAGGCGCGGCCTGATTCGGCCAGACACTCGGTCCACAGCTGGCGCCGCAGGTGGGCTGGCCAGCGGCGGATGATCCAGCTGGCGGCGTTGGCGCCGAAGGTGGCGTGCCGCGCCTCGTCGCGCAGCAGCTCGCTGTAGCCCCAGGCGATCAGCGGCTCGCGGCAGGTGGCGCGGGCGTCCGCCAGCGCCGCCGCCGACGAGGGCTTGGCGATGGCGTAGTCCGTCAGCAGGGTGCGGGCGACGGCGGGCTCGCCCACCGGCGCGCGGGGGACCAGGTCCAGCCGCCGCCGCGGCGTAGAGCGGTGACGGACCGCGACGGCCGGGTCGGTCGCGTCGGCAACCGCCGTGCACACGTCCAGGTGGCGGACCTCGTCGGCGATGATGCGCGCGGCCGCGGCCAGCAGCGCCGGCGGCGCCTGCAGTGCCGCCAGGTCGGCGGCGACATGGGCGGCCCTTTGAACCGACCGGCGCTCGTCGTCAGCCATGCGGCGCCAGCCTGCGGCGACCCGCGCCAGGAGCTCCGGCGCGTAGCGGGAATGTTCGAAGCCGGGAGAGCGCATGCTTGCATCTCCAGCAATCGGCGTGCCCCGCGAGGAGGTCCAGGAAACCGGCCCTGGGTCGCGGCGCCGATGCGTCGCGCGTAAAAAAACCGACGCCGACCGTGACACCGATGTCGTGCGCTGTGGCGGCTCCGTTACTGCCCGCGCAACCGGCGTAGCTCTTCTGCCAACTCGATTGCCGTCGGGTCGACGGCCAGCAGCCGTTCCAGCTCCGCGATGGCGGCGTCCGGCCGCCCGGTCTGCGCGTAAATTTCAGCAAGGTGCTGCGCGGCGCCGCGGTGGCGCTCGTCGATCTGGGTGGCCCGCCGCAGCTCCGCGATGGCCGCCCGCGCCGCCCGCGCGTCGCCGGGCGCCTGCCGGAACAGGGCCCACCCCAGCGCGGCGCGGTAATCGGCCTGGTTCGGAACGACCCGCGCGGCCTGACGCAGCGCCTCGACAGCTTCGTGGTGACGGCGACGGCGCAGGTGCTCGACCCCGGCCTGATACAGGGCCGCCGCCGCGGTCTGTGAGTTCTCGGGCGCCGGGGTGGCGTGCGACATGTCCGTCGCCGTCCCCTCGGCCGGCGTGTGCGATTCCCCGCCCTCCAGGGTGCCGAGGTAGATCTGCCGCCGCGCCGGGTCCTGCAAGACCGCGCGGGCCTCGGCCAGCCGCTGGAACATCTCGTGCGCCATCCGGCGGTCCTCTTCCGGCGACAGCCGATACCGGTCCGCGTGAAAGCTGCGGGCCAGCCCCTCGTACGCCTGGTCGATCTCGGCAGGCGAGGCCTGGCGGTCGATGCCCAGCGCCCAGAAATGGTCCTGCGTGCGCGCCACCTGCAGCATCATGCTCAGCTCACCGCTGGCGAGCGGCGGTTCCAGCGGACGCGAGCTCTGCGCCGGCACCGGCGCGGGCAACGGGGCCGGCGTCGGCGCCGGCGTGGCAGGCGCCAGCGGAGTCCTGGACGTCGTTTCGTGCGGCTGGATCATCCCCGATTCGGCCAGTGCCACCAGCAGCAGCCGCGCCCGGTCGGCCGGGATGCGCGGCTCGTCGAGGATGGCCTCGAGGAGGCGCGTCCCGTCGAGCGCCCGGATGAAGTCCAGCTCGGCCGGGTCGTCGCTGATCTCCTGCAGGCGCAGCATCGGGTCCGCGGCCAGCACGATGAACCGGCCGGCGTACCGATCCAGCACGGCCGCTTGCCTGCCGCCGTCGTAGTGCCGGCGGATTCCTTCCAGGATCAGCCCGGCCGGCGACCGTTCGAGACGTGCGCCGGGCGCAGGCGCGTGGGACCCCGGCTTGAACAGGAACTTGCCGTCGGTCCACGCGAAGACCTCCAGCAGCTTCGCCTCCAGTTGGTCGACCAGCGCTCGCCGCAGGTTGTATGGGGACAGAACGCCCATTTCGACCAGGATCTGCCCCTGCTGGCGCTTCTCTTTTTGCATGCGGGCGATCGACGCGGCCAGCGCCTCGCGCGGGATCAACTTCTTTTCCAGCAGCAGCTGCCCCAGGCATTCGGCGACGACGTTCGACCGCACGGAGACCGGGTATCCGTCCGCGACGTCGACGATCTTTTTCGTCGGCTCGTGCAGCAGCAGAAGCGAGCCCGTCGCCCGCGTCACGTACAGGCGCTGCAACACCTGGGCAAACGGCGTTCGCTTCAGGGTCCCCGTGAACGTCGCCGCGCCAGGCTCGGCGGTCATCGTCTGGGCCCTGCGCTCGACCTCGTGCCCCTCCCGCTGCTGCGCCGGGTCGTCGGGCGCAGGCTCGGAGAAACCGCGCGGCGAAGGCGCCGGGGACGAGGGCGCTGGCGTCATTCCCGGCAGCGGCACCCGCAGAAGGTCGGTGATGAGGGGAACCAGCGCCCGCGCATCCGGCTTGCCGATGACGTAGTCGGCGGGCGCGAAACGACGGCGCGCTTCCGCGCGATGCGCGGTCCCGCGGTGGGCGCTGGTCGCCAGGAACAGGATGGGGACGCTGCGCGTCTCGTCCGCGCTGCGGAGCTCGTCGGCCAGCCGGAAGCCGTCGCCGTCACCCAACTGCGTGTCCAGGATGACGGCGTCCGGGCGCCGCACGGCGATGCTCCGGCGCGCCCACTGCAGATCCGTCTCCGCCGCCAGCTCGTACCCGGCGCCCCGCAGGGCCGCCCCGATCCGCTGCTGAAGATCGGCGTCTGTTTCCACGATGAGGACGTAGGCAGGCACGGCCACGGAAGCTTAACAGCAGAAGAGCCGTGAATTCTGGGCGAGGTAAGCGCCGGGTAGCTGTGCGTCGGCCGAGTCGTGTAGCATTCGGCCTTCGCTACGCGAATCGGAGATTGCCTGCGTGAGATTTACTCGCATCGAGCTTCACAATTGGCGGAACTTCCTTACCGTCAATGTCCCACTCCAGCAGCGAGTATTTCTCGTCGGGCCGAATGCTGCGGGCAAATCCAATTTTCTCGACGCCTTTCGATTCCTGCGCGATATCGCGACTCCCGAGGGTGGCCTCCGTCGGGCGGTCCAGGAAACTCGGGGCAGCGTCTCACTCGTCAGATCCCTATACGCTCGGAGATACCCGAAGGTCGTGGTGGACGTAGACGTGGACCTCGACGGTGTGAAATGGGGCTACCGACTCGAGTTCACGCAGGACAATCAGAAGCGACCGATCGTCAGCAGGGAGATCGTTCGTCGTGCCGGAAAAGTCATTGTCGAACGGCCGGACGAGCGCGACGAGACCGATTCCGACCGGCTCATCCAGACCAACCTCGAACAGGTCAATGCCAACAAGGAATTTCGCGGACTGCAGGAAGCGCTCGCGCGCACTCAATATCTGCACATCGTTCCGCAGATCGTGCGGGATCCGAAGCGCTACCAGGGCGGTCCAGACGACCCTTTTGGGGGCGACTTCTTGGAGCAACTCGCGAGGACCCCAAAGAAAACGCTCGACTCACGGCTGAAGAGGATCACCGAAGCTTTGAAGGTGGCCGTGCCTCAACTCGGTTCGCTCACCCTCAGACGCGACGAGGCTGGACGACCTCATCTCGAGGGACGCTACGAGCATTGGCGACCCAACGCCGGGTGGCAGGACGAGAGCCAACTGTCCGATGGAACGCTGCGGCTTCTCGGTCTGCTTTGGAAGTTGCTGGAGAGTTCGGCGCCCCTCTTGCTCGAGGAGCCTGAGCTGTCGCTCCACCCGGCGGTGGTTCGCCACATTCCAGCCATGATGGCTCGAGTGGTACGGAGATCGGGGCGGCAAATCTTCGTTAGCACCCACTCTGCCGACCTACTTGCGGATGAGGGTATTGCCCCTGAGGAGGTGTTACTTCTTACTCCTTCCAACGAGGAGACCCGCGTGACTCTCGCCAGTGACGACGAACAAATCCGTGCGCTCCTCGAAGGGGGGGCGGCGATGGCGGACGCAGTCCTGCCGCGCACCGCTCCTCCCAATGCACGCCAGTTGCCGCTCTTTGCAGAGTGACCGTGCCGCGTCAAATCGTTTCCGTAGCGGTAGAAGGGCCGACTGACGCCGAGGTCGTGGCGCGGATCTTCGCTTGGCTCGGAATTGATCTGGGTTTCGTCCACGGCCAGCACGGGAAGGCACACCTCGACGCAAGAATTGCCGCTTGGAATGCCGCCGCCAAGTTCGCGCCGTGGCTCGTCGTCCGCGATCTGGACCACGACGCCGATTGTGCGCCAACCTTGATCGCGACCCTCCTTCCCGCGCCTAGTGCTTTCATGTGCTTCCGCGTTCCTGTTCGGACTGTTGACGCATGGTTGCTCGCCGACCGAGAACGGCTGGCATCGTTCCTGGTCGTTCCAGCAAGATCGGTCCCCGACAGTCCCGATTCGCTGTCCGATCCGAAAGGCGAAATCGTGAATCTCGCTCGCAAGTCGAAGCGTCGTGAGGTCCGCGACGATGTGGTGCCACGCGTAGGAATGACCTCGAAAGTCGGTCCTGCGTTCGGCGCGCGCATGAGCGAATTCGCGCGCAAGCACTGGCGTCCCAGTGTCGCCGCAAATGCCAGCCAGAGCCTGAGCCGCGCCGTCGCCGCTATGGCTCCATGGCGGTGAGTAGCGCCGTTCGTCCATGATCGTGCCTCGTGCGGGCGCGACGGATCGTGAGTGATCGTGGACAAACGGCTCGAGCATGGTTAAGTACCCGCACAGCCACCCCATGGCGGCGCGCGCGAAATCGAAGACGAAGACCTCTCGTTCGAGCGGCGGCGCGGCGCGTGGCGGGCTGGCTGCCGTCGTGCTGGCGGCGGGCAAGGGCACGCGCATGCGGTCCAGCCGCGCCAAGGTGCTGCACGAAATCCTGGGCCGCCCGATGGGCGCCTACCCCATCGATCTCGCGCGCGAGCTGGGCGCCGATCCCGTCGTCGCCGTGCTGGGGCATCAGCGGGAGGCCGTCGAAGCGGCTTTGATCGCTCGGTTCGGCGCCGGCGTCGTCGCGATCATCGAACAGACCGAGCAGCGCGGCACCGGTCACGCCGTCCGCCTGGCGATGCCCGCGTTGAAGTCGTTCGGCGGCGGCCTGGTGCTGGTCCTTTACGGCGACGTCCCGCTGCTGCGTCGCGAGACCTTGCAGGAGCTGGTCGGCACGGCCCGCCGGTACAAGTGCCTGGCCATCGTCACCGCGACGCCACCCGACCCCACCGGCTACGGGCGCATCTTGCGCGACCAGCGCGGCAACGTCATTGGCGTCGTCGAAGAGAAGGACGCCTCGCCCGAAGAGCGCGCCATCACCGAGGTCAACGCCGGGATCTATTGCGGGCCCACGGACTTCTTCCGCGACGCGACCTCCAAGCTGACCGCCCGCAACGCGCAGGGTGAGTACTACCTGACGGACATCATCGCCCGGGCCGCCGACAGCATCGGCGTCACGGCCGTCGAGGCCGACTTCCGCGACGTCTCGGGCGTCAACGACCGCCACCAGCTGGCCGAGGCCGAGGCGGTCATGCGCGGCCGGATCAACCGGCTGCACATGGCGCACGTGACGTTCCGCGATCCCGCCACGACCGAGGTCCAGCCGGACGTCACGATCGACGTCGACGTCGAGCTGGGGCGCTTCGTGGCCCTGCGCGGCCGCACCAACATCGGCCACGGCGCGCGCATCGGCGACGGCGTCATCCTGACCGACGTCGAGGTGGGGCCGGGCGCCGTCATCGAGCCCTATACGGTGGCCTGCGGCTCGGCGATCGCGCCGCGCGCCGTGGTCGGGCCTTTCGCCTGGCTGCAGCCGGGGACGGGGGCGTCCCCGATGGCCGCCGATGGTTCCGCGCACAAGGTGGCGAAGAAGTACACCGCCGCGCGCAAGTCCGGGTAGGATTGCCCTCGGAGGTCCCGATGCCGACGTCGGTCAAGGCGTTCTTCGATCAGAAGGTTCCCGCGGTGCTGGCCACCAGCCCCGAAAAGGCCAAGGACGTGGCCGCTGTCTACCTGTTCAAGATCAGCGGCCCCGACGGGGGAACCTGGTCGGTCGACCTGGTGTCCAACCCGCCCACCTGCGTTCCGGGTGAGAAGGGAACACCCCAGTGCACGATCGAGGCGAGCGACGACGACTTCCGCGGGATGATCGACGGCGGGATGCAGGCGGCCATGTCCCTGTTCTTCAGCGGCAAGCTGAAGGTGACCGGCGACCCGGTGTTGGCCACCAAGCTGTCGAAGCTCCTGCAGATGGCCGGTTGATCGCCGGTCCTCGAGCAGACGCAAACCGAACCCCGCGCGACGTCTGGATTTGGGGCGGCGGGCTGGTTGCCCTGGCGACGCTGGGGCGGCTGGTCTGGGTGCTGGCGGTGCCGACGGTACCCGTCAGCGACTTCGCGATGTACCGCGAGTCGGCGAATTACCTCTCCGAGTTCCGTCACCTGGACCCCGGCTTCATCTACATGCCGGGCTTCGTGGCGCTGCTGGCCCTCATCAAAGACGCCGGCGGGGACTTGCTGGCGCAGAAGCTCTTGGGCGTCTTTTTTGGCGCCGTCGGCGCAGCCGGCGTGTTTGGGCTGACCTGGGCGCTCTTGGATCGGGACGCGCCACTTCGGTCACGCCTGCGCTGCCCCTGTCCACACGCGGCCATCGCGACCAGCATCTACGCCGTTTGGCCGGCCGGGACGGCCATGGCGTCGGTCGTGGGCACGGACGTGCCTGCGGCCGCGCTGGTGGTCGCGGCGCTGGCGCTGCTGGTCGTGCTGGCGCCGCGTCGCCCCTGGCTGGCGGCCGTGATCTTCGGGGTGACGATGGGGCTCGCGGCCTGGATTCGCGCGGTTGCTCTGCCGCTGACCGCGCTGTCGGCCGGCGTCTGGCTGGCCCGACGGCAACCGATTGGCCGCGCCCTGCTGTTGACGGGCGCGTCCGTGGCCGCCACGCTGGCCGTGCTGGCGCCCTGGGGAATTCGGCACCTGCGCGACAGCGGCGCTCTGTATTTCACCGATGACCACGGGGGGGTGACGGCGCTCATCGGCGCGAACCCCAACTCGGAGGGGACGTACACGCGGGCGCTGAACCGCATGTTCAACGACGTCACCGGCCGCAGCGTCCTGGCCGAGCCGCACCACGAGACCGACCAGATCGCCTACCGAATCGTGCGCGAGTGGTGGCGCTACGAGCCCCGTTACGCGCTGGGGCTGGCGGTCACGAAAGCGGAGCGCCTGTTCGATCCCGAGGACCGCCTGTTTTATTGGCCGATGTTCCGGCGCGGCGTGCTGGTCGGGCGCGCCGCCGACCGCGTCGCGGCGCACCACGACGCACTGGCCGCGGTGGGCTACGCGTTCGGGCTGGCGGTGCTGGCGCTGGCCCTCTTCGGGATGGCGACGGCAGTGGCGCAGCGCCGCTGGGGGCTGCTGGCGTTGCTCCCCTTCCAGATGTCGCTGGCCGCGACGTACACGATCTTCTTCGCGGAGCCGCGCTACCGGCTGCCCATCGAGATGCTCGCGTTTCCGTTCGTCGCGCTGGCGCTGGCGGAGCTGGCCCGTTTCGGCGCGGCGCTCGCCCGGCGCGCCTGGGGCGACGTCGTGCGGGCGCGGCCGGCGATGCTGGCCGGCATCGCCATCGTGCTGGTCTGGTGGCTCGGGTGGCCGCGCGTCGTCAACGCTGGACAGGCGCTGCGGGCCCGCCACCGGTGGGCGGCGACCGAGATTGCGCTGAGTACAGAGCCGCGGCCACGCCTGCTCCTGTGGCGCGCGGCGCCGCCTCTCGGTCCAGCCTCGCCGCTGACCGGTGCGCCCGAGGGGGTCCACCTGCGCGCCGGCGCCGGCGCAATGGCGCGAGCCCAGGTCCAGGTGGCCGGTGGACCGCTGCCGGCCGGGACTTACGAGCTGACGGCGCGAGTGACCGCGCAAAACGGCGGGGTGGTTCGGGCGGCGCTGGCCGGCACCAGCGCGGATGTCCTCGCCGGGCGCGCGATCGATGTGCGCGCACGTCTCGCCCACAGCGGGGGGATCTTGCGGTTCGACGCGACCCTGGCCGCCCCGGCCGGGGGCGAGGTCTGGGTCGACGAGCTGCGGCTCACCCCTTTGCCCTGATCGACTGCCCGCGCGTTTCCGGAAACCCGCGCTGGCGCTGACGGCGTTTTGCGGGTCAAATGGGCGCCCCCATGACCTCCGATTGGGCAGGTCAGATGGCGACGCTGTTCACTGAGGCCGAGGCTGCGCCGCCGGGCGCCGAGCGGGTAGCCCTGCTCTGCCAGATCGCCGACATTCAAGATCGCCGCCTGGGCGATCCAAGCGGTGCCTTGAGCGTCCTGCAGGCGGCGCTGGCCGAGGCCCCGGCCAGCGGCCGGGTGGTCGAAGGGTTAGAGCACCTCGCGCGCAACAAGGGGATGTGGAGCGAGGTGGTCCAAGCCGCGGGGCAGGTCGCAGAGACGCTGGACGACCCCAAGCTGGCCGCCGATCTGTGGGTTCAGATCGCGTTTTGGAACGAGACCGGACGCGCCCGGCTGGACGAGGCGATCGCGGCCGCCGAGGCAGCGCTGGCGCTGGAGCCGGCGCACGGGGGCGCGCTGGTCGTGCTCGGTAACCTGCACCGGCGCCTGCGGCAGTGGGACGCTTACGTGGCCGTTCTGGACCGCCGCGGCGATCTGTCGGCCTTGGACGCCGAGCGTCTCGTCGAGGGCTACCGGGAGGTCCTGCGCTTCGAGCCGCGCCACGCGGGCGCCCTGGACGGGCTTTCCCGGGCTCTCGAGGAGACCGGCGCGTGGCAGCCGGCGGCCGAGGTGTTGCGGCGCCTCGTGGACCTCTTCCCCGACGGCAGCCTCGCGCGCGTCGAGGCGCGGCATCGGCTGGCGGCACTGCTGGCCGGCGCCGGCGGAGACGCGCGCGCAGCGGAGGAACAGCTGCTGCTGGGGCTCACGTCGCCGGCCGGTACGGCGCACCTGCCCAGCCTGCTGCTGCTGGCGAGCATCTATCGCCGCCGGAGCGAATGGGTGAAGGCGCGCCAGATGCTGGCGCGGGCCGCGGAGGCGGCGGCCGATCCGCTGCAACGGGCGCGGCTGCTGGCCGACGCGGCCGAGATTTCGGCCACCCACCTGGACGACGAGTCGCACGCGGCGGAGCTTTATGCGGTGGTGGTCGCGCTGGACGACACGCGCGACGATCTGGCCGAGAGGTTGGCGGAGATCCGGTTGCGGCGGGGCGACCTCGCCGGCTTGCTGCCACTGGCCGAGCGGCTGGCCGCCCGCGCGGAGGACAAGCCCCCCGCGGAGCGGGCCCGCCTCTACCATCGGCTCGGACGGGCGCGCGAGGCGGCCGGCGATGAGGCCGGCGCGCGCGAGGCTTACCGCCAGGCGGCGGCAGCCGGGCAGGGGTCGGAGTCCGAGCGGCTGGCGCTGGCCGATCTGGCCGCGTTGTGCTTTCGCCGCGAAGAGTGGGCGGACGCGGCGGCGGCCTACCAGCGGCTCGCCCCGGAAGCCGCCAGCCCGGCGCAGACGCACGACTTGCGGGTTCTGGTTCTGGAGCGACTTGGCGTTTCGCGGCAGCGAGCCGGCGACGCCGCGGGTGCGATCCCGCCCCTCGAAGAGCTCCTGGCGCTGGAGCCGCGGCGCCCCGACGCGTTGCGGGCCATCGTCGCGGCGGCCCGTGCGGCCGGCGACGACGACGCGATCGTCCGCCACACCCCTGCGCTGCTGATGGTGACGGGCGATCCCAAGACCAAGCTCGACTTGCTGGAGCTGGTCGCCACCATTCACCACCAGCGCCGCAACGATCCCCACCGCGCGATCGCCGCCTACTTCGAGGCGCTGCAGCTCTGGCCGGACGAGCGGCCGATCCTGCACCGCCTGCTGGAGCTGCTCTCGGAGACCAAGCAGTGGAAGCAGGCGGTCCAGATCCTGCGCAAGCTGGCCGAGCTGACCGCCCCGGAGGAGCGGGTGCCTTACCTCGCCGCAGCGGGGGCGATCCTTTCGGACGAGATGGGAGCGGCTGCCGAGGCCATCGAGGTGCTGGAGGAGGCGTTGAGGCTCACGCCGCGCGATGCGGACCTGTGGCAGCGCGTCCAGCGGCTGGCCTCCGAGTCGGCCGATCCCAAGCTGCAGGACGCCGCGTATCGCCGTCAGATCAGGCGGCTGGCGCGTGAGGCGCGACCCGACGACGCGCCGGCGCTGCGGGCCTTGTGGGACGCGGTGGGCGAGCTCGCTCGCACGCGCCTCGGCGATCCGGGGGCCGCGATGGCGGCCTTCGAGGCGGCCTTGGCGCTGGCCCCTGAGGATGCCGAGCGCCGCCGCGTCTTGGCGGAGCTTTACCGGGAGGCCGGGCCCGCCCACTACGGGGACGCGATCGCCCAACACCGCGCGCTGCTGGCGCGCGGCCGAACGGTCGCCGAGATCGAGCCGGAGATTCACCTGCTGGTGCGCCTGTTCGTCGAGACCGGGGCCCTCGACGAGGCCCATGCCGCGGCGGGCGCGCTGGTGATCGCGGGCCGCGCGGACGCGCAAGAGCGCGCGCTTTACGAACAGTACCGGCCGCGGCAGCCGCCGCGTGCACCGGGGCGGCTGACCGAAGCGACCTTCCAGACCCACCTGCGCCATCCCGACCAAGAACCGATGCTCTCGCTGCTGTTGTCGGCGGTCGCGCCGGTCGTCGCCTCGGCCCGCGCACGGCAGGCCAAAGACCTGGGCCTGAAAAAGAAGATGCGCCGGGAGGTGACGAGGGATCCCGGGCACGCCTGTCGGATGCTGGCGCGCGCCTCACAGATGCTGGGCGTCGCGCTGCCCGAGGTGTACCTGGCCGACGAGCAGCCGT
Source organism: uncultured Pseudomonadota bacterium (assembly GCA_963737345.1). Classification (GTDB taxonomy): domain Bacteria; phylum Myxococcota_A; class Polyangia; order Fen-1088; family Fen-1088; genus JADGRB01. The sequence goes on from CAVTSM010000014.1 coordinate 11,126, forward strand.
TCGATCTCGAGATCGTCAACGCGCGCGCCACCAGCGGCGCGGCGGCACCGGTCGTCCTGATCGGGCGCGGGATGGGCGACGCGCGACCCGAGCTGGAGTCCGCTTTCGTGGCCGGGCGGGCCGTCGCCTGGTTGCGCCCGGATCACCTGCTGCGCGGCCCCGCCTTCATTCCCACCGTCGGCGAGCTGGCGGTGGTCGTGGCGGCGGCGCTGCGGGCGATCGATCCGGCGTTCCCGGTGGGCGCGGAGCTGGCCGCGGCGGCGGGATTGTATGCGGCGCTGTTGGACCAACTTGCGCCGCAGGATCGCGAGCGGCTCTCGGCGGCCGTGCGTCGCTACAAGGCGGGCCCGGCCGCGTCGGACGACCTCGGCGCGGTGGTGGCGCGCTGGTCCCGCGGCGCGGTGTTCACGGCGATCCGCGCCGGCTGGTTGGTGTGCGGCGATCTGGAGGTTGCCTCGCGCCTGGGACAAGCCTTCGCGGCCAGCGCCGCCATCGATCCCGCCGAGGTCGTGCGCGATCTGATGGTGTTCAGCGCCGGCGCAGGGTACCCCGACATCCGCGCCGAGCTGGGGTTCACCACCGTAGATCTCTCGTTTCGTGGGTAGGCGACGTCGTACACGACGTGCGTTGAGAAGCATGTGCGGCGCCAATTCACGTCGTTGTTGAACGATCGTCACGCGCCCGCGGACAATGTTGCGCGCGATTGCGGCAAACGATTGCCGCCCGCAAATCGTGATCGCAGCGCGAAATAATTCGAAGCAGCCCCGTTCAATCGGTCGCTGATCGGAAACCGAGCGCCGTTTTGGGGAGCCGCCGCTCGCGAAGGAGGCTCTCATGCGACCGGGCAATCGAACCGCAAATCGGATTTGCGGCTTCCTCTTTCTATTGTGCGTGGCGCTCCCAGTACTTGGCTGCCAGAGCGGCGCGGACAGCCTGCGGGCCGATCTCAGCGTGCAGCAGACGTCATGGCGCCGCCAATTGAAATCGATTCGCGCGCAGCAAGGCGCGCTTCGCGAACGGTTTGGTAGGCAACTCCCCGTGGCCGTCGCTGCGCTGGGGGCCGCCGGACAGGCGGCGGCAACTCGGTTGGCGGCCGCTCTGGACGGCGCCGCGCTATCTGTCGTGGATCTCGACGGCCAGCAGCGCCAAGCGGGAGAACAGGTCGAGGCGGCCATCGCCAGGGGCACCGAAGAGGGTCGGCGCACCCTAGATGCCGTCCGGGACCGACTGAACGAGCAGCTGTCCGCTTTGGTTGCGGACGACGCGTCGCTGATTGCCGAAGTCGACAATTTCGGAAAGACAGAATCAATTCACACGACCGAAAATGAATTGGGGGCGCGGCGGTGATGCGGCGCAGGGGGCCATCACCGACGCGCTCAGCTTCGTGGGCTCGGCGGTGGCGAGCCACGTCACGGGCACCGACGCCGTTCGGTTCCAGGACACGCAGACCAACAACCTCAGCGTCGGCGTGCCCGCCGGTGACGTCTTTGGCGCGGGCGGCGGGCCGAACGCCAGCCTGTCACGCACGATCGTCGACTTCGTCGACATGAACGGCGACGGCCTGCCTGACCAGGTGATGCGCGCCCCGAACGAAGATTCGACGCTCTTCCGGGTGAAGCTGAATCTGGGCGATCACTTCGGGCCGGAGCAGACCTGGTCGATCCCGAACTGGAACGTTCCGACCTCTCTGCCCAGCTTCGAGCTCTTGAACAACCCGGACGGCGTCAGCTACTCGACCAGCGCAGGCTGGGCGGCCAGCGTGCACGTCCAGGTCTGCTTCATTCTCTGCGTCGGCGGGTCGGGCTTCTATTCCCGCAGCAACGGCGGGACGAACATGTTGTTCGAAGACATCAACGGTGATGGTCGGGCCGACCAGGTGCTGAAGGTCGAAGGGAGCGGGAACGTCTACACCAAGTTGAACAAGTCGGCCAAGACCAACCTGCTGAAGGCAGTGCACCGGCCGCTGGGGAGCACGATCGCCATCGACTATCAGCCGGTCGGCAACTTCGTCGAGCTCGCACAGACGCCACAGGTCGACATGCCCGGGAATCAGTGGGTGTTGGCCAGCGCGACCGTCGACGACGGCCGTCTCGCCAGCTACACCAGCACCTTCGACTACAGCGCCACGACGGCCGGTGGTTTGCTGAACGTGGGAAGCCGTATGTTCGATCGCGCCGAGCGGGAAGACCGCGGCTACGCCCGCGTCCACCAGACGCGCACGGCCGTCGACGCGCAGGGGCACGACATCAGCGATCGGTCCCAGGTCGACACGTTCTATCAAAACCAGGACTACTACCGCCGCAAGCTGGTGCAGGCCAGCTTCGACTCTGATTCCAACGGCGCGATCATCAGAGGTTCCAACTTCCTCTACGCGGCGCCGCCGCCGACGCCCGCTCGGGTCGGATCGTTCTTTCCCGCCGAGCAAGAGCGACGGACGCTTTTCTACGAAAAGCAGGCTGGCGCGACGGTCGCCTCGAAGGTGGCCGCCATCCAGGCGAATCAAGCACCATCCGCGCCGAAGTACTTGCGCGAGACCCGGCAGTTCGACGCGCAGGGGAACCTCATCGACATGGTCGACGAGGGGGATGAGCAGAGCACGTCCGACAACGTCGAATACAAGATCACGTACGCCACCGATCCGACGGGCGCGTACATCGTCAAGCCGGCGGAGATCGACGCCTTCCCGGCCGGAAATCCCGCCGCGCTTCTGCGCAAGCGGATCGCCGCATACAACCCCGGCACCGGGACGCTGGCGTCGCTGACCAACATCGTGTCGGGCGGCAAGCAGCCCGGATCCGGAACACCAGGCACCGTCTACAACCAGGCCTCGGCCATCGTCAACTACACCTACGACGCCTTCGGGAACCTACAGACGTTCAAGGATCCGACGGGGTACACGCTGCAGTACACCTACGACTCCACGGCCCGAACCTACCCGACCCGCGTCGATGACAAGTCGTTCGGCTACTTCTCGACGGCGAGCTACGACCTGCGCTTCGGAACCATCACCCAAGCGACAGACGTCAATGGGCAGCCGGAGAGTTACAGCTACGACGTCTTCGGCCGGCTCTGCACGGTGCGCGGGCCCGACGACCAGAGCACCAGCGACGCCACCATCACGATGAGCTACGGGATCTTCCCGGGGTCGTGCCCGGGCGGGCCGACGCCCGGGGTGACCTTCCCCGCCTACGCGGTGACGCGCCACAAAGACGTCCAGCACGCGGGCGATCCGATCGACACGGTGACCTTCGTGGACGGCCTCGAGCGGGTCATTCAAACCAAGAAGGATCTGGACCGGGATCAGAGCGGCAACGGGACGGTTGTGACCGGAATGACGGTCAGCGGTCAGGTGCTCTTCGACGGGCGAGGCCGCGTCAAGACCCAGGCCCAGCCGGGATTCAGCACGGCTGCCACGACGACCTTTGTGGCAGCCGGCAACGTCGCCAACCCGACGACGTTCACTTACGACGAGATCGACCGGCCCACGACGGTCAACGTGCCAGACGGAACGGCACAAGGCATCCAGACCAGCACGTTCTACTCGGTCCTGCCGTCGACCTCACCCGATGCATTGGGCGACGGCCGCACCTGGCTGCTGTCCGACCAGCGCGACGGCAACGCCCCGCTGCCTCCTTCCGCTTCGAACGTCGGCCGGCGGCTGGCCTACAGCGACGCGCGCCAGAACCAGGTCGCCGTCCGCGAGTTCAACCAGGTTGGTTCCACGACGACGCTGACGCCGCTCACGACCCGCTACGCGTACGATCCGATCGACGAGCTGCTCAATGTGACCGACGCAAAGGGGAACGTCACCAGCGCCGCCTACGACACGATGGGACGGCTGGTGACGCTGACCAGCCCCGACGCGGGACAGACCGAGTTCCGCTACGACCTGGCGGGGAACATCCTCCAGAAGCAGACTCCGGTCCTTCGCGGGCAGTCGAAGTTCGTCACGTACAACTACGACTTCGATCGTCTGAAGAGCATCACCTACCCCAGCCTGCCGGGCGTCAGCTACGTCTACGGGGCCTCGACGGAGACCGGCGACGCCCACGGCAACGTCGCCGGCCGGATCAAGCAGGTGACCTACGAGGCCGGGAACGAGAGCCGCACGTACGACCACCTTGGCAACGTCAACAAGACGGTCACGACGCTGAATAACATGTCGCAGCAGAACCCGCCGACGGTCGCGTTCACGATGAAGTACAGCTACGACTGGCTGGGCCGGATGCTGTCGATGACGTATCCGAACTGGATCGACAACACGCTGCAGTTCATCCCCGGCGAGGGTGAGCTGGTGAGCTACTTCTACGACCACGGCGGCACCGTCGATCGGATCACCGGGTTCGACCAGACCGCCAACCCGCAGCAGACCAGCGCGCCGCGCAACTTCACGTACCTCAGTCACGTTGGCTACAACGAGTTCCAGCAGCGGACGGTGTTCGCGTCCGGAAACGGAATCGCCAACAAGTACCTTTACGATCCGGCCAACCGTCGGCTCACGGACGTGCTCGCTGACGCGTTCGGGTCCCTGGAGAAGCAGAACAACAAGCCGGCGACGCCGTTCCATCGACTGCACTACACGTTCGACAAGGTCGGCAACGTCACCCATATGGTCAACAACGTCTCCGTGCAGCCCTGGCGGAACGCCGCCGTGTTCGTCGGTCCGCTGGACGTCACTTACGGCTACGACAACCTCTATCAGCTGCGGAGCCTGGCGGGGAAGTACCGGCCGCATCAGGCATACGGCTACCAGTACTCGGACACGTTCACGTACAACGAGATCGGGAACATGCTCACGAAGGCCGGCTCGCAAGACCGGCTGGTCTGGGACAACCAAACGGTCAACACCGGCGACACGAATCCGGTCGTCACGCAGCTGGCCGGCTCGCGCTTCGACCACAACGTCTCGGCGCTGACCTACAGCCTGGCGTATCAGTACACCAGCGGAAGGCCGCACGCGCCCGCGCCGATCACCGAAACGCCGGTCAATCAGACGCCCAGCGCGCACACGTACACCTACGACGCCAACGGCAACAACACGGGCGGCACGTTCCAGGGGAACGGTCGCGTTCAGGTGTGGGACGAGGAGAACCGCCTGAAGGAGGTCGACCGTAACGGCGGCATGCTGGCGAAGTTCCGGTACGACGATCAGGGCGAACGGCGGAAGAAGCAGACCGCCGCAGGCGACGCCTGGTACGTCAATCAGTACTTCGTCCTGCTGCCGAACAACCTCCCCACCAAGCACATCTTCGCGGGCGAGACCCGGATCGTGAGCAAGACCGACGCGATCTACATGCAGACGCCGGCGATCTCTTACTACCACCCCGATCACCTGGGCACGACCAGCTACACGTCCGCGGCGAACCAGGATCTGCTGCAGCACGAGCGGTACTTCGCCTTCGGCGAGCTGTGGCGTCCGGGCGCGGAGCAAGAAGAGTGCGACCTGGGTCGGCCCGACAACCTGCGGCGCGAGTTCGCGTTCACCAGCAAGGAGTGGGACGTCGACACCAGCCTCTACTACTACGGCGCCCGCTACTTCGATCCGCACGCCGACGTCTGGCAGAGCCCCGATCCGATTCTCAAGAGTTACATGAGTGGAGGGCCCAACGGCGGGGTGTACACGCCACAGAACCTGGGGCTGTATACCTACGCGTACAACAACCCCATCGTCCTGCGCGATCCCGATGGGCATGTCGTCGACACCATCGCGGACGTCGGATTCACGCTCTTCGACGTCGGCAAGTTGATCTACGACGAGGCGCGCGGACACACCGAGAACCGCACCACGAACATCGCAGCCCTGGGAGCGGACGCGGCCGCCATCTTCGTGCCGTTCGTGACCGGCGTCGGGATTGCTGTCCGGGTGGGCGCCCACGCCGGCGAGGCGGCACACCTGCTGGAGGTCGGAACCCACACGGCCGACGCCGTCAAAGCCGGCGAGCACGCCGTCGACGCGGTCAAAGCCGGTGAGCACACCGCGGAGGTCGCGAAAGTAGAGGCCGAAGCGACCCACGCCACTGCCTCTACGGCGCCGAAAGCGAGCACCCCCGCCCAGGCGACGAGAGGCGGCGAGACTGCAGCCACGAAGGCCGGCCGAGACGCGCACAAGAACTGGGATCCGGGGTCCGGCTTCGAAAAGGAGGTGCGTCTGCCGAGTGGAAAGCGCGCCGATGCCATCAATCGGGAGACTCGGACGGTCAAGGAGCTGAAGCCGAACAACCCGCGCGCGATTAAACGTGGCGAAAAGCAGGTCGACGGGTACCGTCGGGAGCTGGAGCAGTTGACAGGCGAGTCGTGGACTGGAAAGGTCGAGACCTACGACCGCTGATGACCGCAGCCAACCCGATTCGCACTGCCTTGCAGGATGCTCTCGAGCCTGTCGGGTTCCATAGGAAGGGTGACTCCTGGTTTGCGACGAGTGAAGACGTCGTTCAGGTCGTCAACCTGCAGAAATCTCAATATGGCCAGCAGTACTATGTGAACGTGGGCCTTTGGTTGTCGGCGCTCGGGCCTCCAGCGAAGCCTCAGCCAAAAGAGGAACAATGTCACATCCGGCTGCGATTGACCGCGATCTCTCCGGATGAGAACGAGCTCAGGCGTTTGTTGGATTTGGAAACTGCCATATCGGAAGGCACTCGAAAGTCAGAGTTGGCCGCGTTGGTGGCATCGCAGCTGGTGCCCTTCATGGGTAGCGCCAAGACGGTGTCGGGTGTCCGAACGCTCCTCGAGCGTGGTGCGTTGAAGAAGGCCATGGTTCACGCGGCGGCGAAGAAGCTGCTCAGCTCGTCTGCGTTGGCGTGAGGGTTCCGCGTTCGATGTGAGGCGTCACACCCGTCAGGCCGAGATCGGGGGATCAAGTGGAGGTTGTGACCAAAGCTGAGCGTGGGGCGACCGTGGTCCTTGGTAGGGCGGCGGAGACATCGTCGTGAAAGCGTGTCGGCGCCTCGCGCTTGCCGTGATCCTGGTTGCCGGGTGCGGGGGAGGCGCGACCGGGGGCGTGGGTGGCGCGACCGGGGGCGGGAACGGCGCGGCCTACGGCGTGCCCGCGGTGCCGGACGGCGTGGAACCGATCGAATCTTTCGCGGCCGACAAGCTGGCCGCCGAATGCGCGACGAACGTGCGCTGCCACCGGAGCATCAGCGTGGACGGGTGTGTGGCCGCCAGCTTGCCGCCGATCGCGCCGCGGGTCGCGCAGGATGTGCAGTCCGGCGTCATTGCCTACGATCCGCGCCTCGCGTACCGCTGCATCCAGCTGCTTCGTATCGCCCCCTGTGGCGGCGGCGCCGATCTGGAGTCCTGCCACGACGCTTTCACCGGGACGCTGCCGACGCAGGCGTCCTGCTGGCTCAACGCCGAATGTGCCAGCGGCAGCTGCGCGATGCCGGGCTGCACAAGCGGCTGTTGCCCCCCCGGCACGTGCACAGCTGGTGTCGAGCCGCGCGGTGTGCCCGTCGGTGGCACGTGCTCGCCTGTCGGCTGCGCCGAAGGGGAATACTGCGCCGCCACCGACGGCATCTGTCGGGCGCGCGTGGGAAATGGCGGGTCGTGCGCTCACGCGATCTGCCAGTGGGGGTTGGTCTGCAGCACCGCCTCATCGACCTGTGTGAGGCCGGCGACAGTCGGCGGCTCGTGCATCGGCAACTTCTGCGACGGCGACGGGAGTTGCACGGCCGTCGGCGTCTGCGCGCCCGCGCCTGTTCCCGGCGATGCGTGCGCGAAGGCCGGGACCTGTGGCCCGTCCCTCAATTGCGTCGGCGGCGTCTGCGTCACGCCTGGCGCCATCGGTCAGATGTGCGTCGGCCAAACCGGCTCGGCTCAATGTCAGCGCGGGGTCGCGCCGCTCGGAATCAACGAGACGGTGACCTGCGCCGAAGGTTCCTGCGCTGCAGCGTCCGTTCCGGCGGCGGCCCTCGACTGCGTGTCCCCGTAACCGACCCGCGCTCCGCGCAAAAACGCGCTAACTAAGCGGAAACACTCAGTGTGCAGGCGCGAGGTCTTTGCATCGTGCAAAAATCAGTTCGCAAGTTACATACATTTCCGTTGCGCGAAACAGTCCGTTAACCGCGCATTGATAGGTTGCTCCTACCCCAACACCACCACCATGCGAGGAGCACACCATGACCGAAGGAGCAGCGACCGCCGGGAGTAGTTCGACATCCGGCCAGCCGGCCAGCCGAGCGACACTCGGGCTGACCGGCCTCACGATCAACGCCATGGCGCTGATTGCGCCAGGCGCTTTTCTCTGGCTCACGTATCAGATTCAAGCGCTCTACGGCGCGCCCATGGCGGGGTCCGCCATGTGGTTCGGCATCGTGGCCGCCCTCTTGCTCTGCTTTGCGACGGCGATCAGCTACGCCGAGCTGTCGAAGTTGTACCCGGGCGCCGGCTCGTCGTACTTCTTCGCCGAGCAGGCCTTCCTCAGTAAAACACACGCCTACAAATTCGCGCGCGTCGCCAAGTTCGTCACCGGCTGGGCGAGCCACCTTTATTACTGGGTGTACCCCGGCTGCATGGTCGGCGTGACCGCGCTCTTGAGCGGCTATCTGCTGAACCAGTTCTTCCCCGACACGTTCAGCGGCAGCTACAACAGCCTGCCGTTCATGATCCTCTTCTGCGTGGCCTTCGCGCTGGGCGTCGCCTACATCGCCTTCCGCGGCGTGACCGGCACGACGGGCGTGAACATGCTGATCAACATCGTCCAGATCACCGCGCTGCTCGTGTTCTCGGTGATGGCGATCTCCTACCGCGTGAAGCACCCCGAGGGCTCGCAAGGCCTGCAGATGGTGAACGGCACGCCGATCGACTACCAGGTCGCGCAGGAACCCGTCATGGAAAACGGCGCGCCCAAGAAGGACGCCACCGGCGCGGTCGTCACGCAGAACAAGACGGACGCCGCCGGCACCCCGGTCCCCGATATGAAGGACGGCAAGGCGGTTCCGTTCATCCTGTCGTACGCCGCCGATCAGGCGACCACCATGGAGCCGTCCGACGCCGACCACCCCAAGGACCTGACGCCGCACTTCAAGTTCCACCCGACGGCAGGCTCGGTCGTCGCGACGCACGGGTTCTCGCTGATCTTCATCCAGGCCTGTATCGCCATCCTGATCCTGGTCGGCTTCGAGTCGGTCACCTCGATGGGTGAAGAGGCCAAGAACGCCAAGCGCGACATCCCGCGCGCGGTGCTGCTGTCGCTGGGGATCCAGGGGATCCTCTGCTATCTCATCGAGTACTTCGCCGCGAACTACTTCCTGAACTCCGGCTACTCGCTGGCCAGCGCAGCGGGCTCCGGCGCGCCGCTGGGCGACATGATGGTGATGGTCGGGACGTGGCTGTTCGGCAGCGCCTCGGCCGGCCGCGCCTTCATGCTGGTCCAGGCGTTCACGGTGTTCCTGGCGCTGATCGGGACGACGCTGTCCTGCCTCAGCACCGGCGCGCGCGTGACCTACGCCATGGGCAAGGACGAGGAGGTGCCGGGCCACTTCGGCATGTTGCACGGCAAGACGCTGACCCCTCACCGGTCGATCTGGACGCTGGCGATCATCTCGGCGGTGATCGGCATCGTGACGGTGGTGCTGTACCTGGGTGGCACCACGCCGGCGCCGCTGGACCCGAAGTACAGCGGGTTTTGGTACAGCTTCGGCGTGTTCAAGGACCCGGCCATCTACGCCAAGCTGCCGAACACCCTGGTCATCGTCACCCTAGTCAGCAACTTCGGGACGTTCCTGCTCTACATGCTGACCTGCCTCACGGCCATCGTCGCCTTCCGCGAGCACCACAGCTTCCACGGCTTCAAGCACATGTTCGTGCCGCTGTTCGGCCTGGTGGCGAACCTGATCTGCATGCTGTTCTACCTGGTCGGACCATTCGTCGTTTCGGGCATGAGCTGGAAAGAGCCGTACATCGCGCTGGGCGTCGTCGCCCTGTGGGGCGGCTACGGCGCGCTCTACTTCCTGCGCACCAGCAAGGCCAAGTCGAAGTCGATCCTGGTCGAAAAGCCGATGGCGGCGATCACCGGGTGAATCTGGGCTAATCAGCCGGGCGGGTAGGCTTCGGAGCCCATCTCGCTGGAGTCGAGCCCCGACCATTCGACTTCGGCGGAAACCCGGTTGCCGATCAAGCGGTCGGTCAGCTTGAAGAAGCCAAAGGCAGCCGGGAACACGAAGAGTACGTTGGCGGCGACCCCGACCAGCTGCGCAAGCAGCTGGCGGGCGTCGCCGAACAACAGACCGCGCACCGGCCCCGCCACGCCGTTCCAGCCGACGCCGTAGGTACCGTCGGCGAAGAGACCCAACGCCAGCGCCCCCCAGCAGCCGCAGACGCCGTGAACCGCGAACGCCCCCACCGGATCGTCGACGCGAAAGCGCATCTCGACCCACGCGACGACGCGGACGATCAGGAGGCCGGCCACGACGCCGATCATCACGGCGGCCGCCGGGCTGACGAACGCGCAGGACCCGGTGATGGCGACCAGGCCGCCCAGCAGCCCATTGCAGGCCATGGCGATGTCCGGCTTGCGCAGACTGGTCCAGACGACCATCAGCGCGGTGAAGGCGCCGGCGCTGGAGGCCAGCATCGTGTTGACGGCGATCGTCGCCAGCCGCGGATCGGCGGCCGAGAGTGTCGACCCGGCGTTGAACCCGAACCACCCGAACGCCAGCACCAGCGTGCCGATGACCATCATGGGCAGGTTGTGTCCGGGGATCGGGCTGATGGTGCCGTCGCGCCGGAACTTGCCGGCGCGCGGCCCCAGCACGATGGTGCCCGCCAGCGCCGTCAGACCGCCGGTCATGTGCACGACGGAGGCCCCCGCGAAGTCGACGTGTCCGTGGCCCAGGCCCCAGTTCACGCCCATGGCGCCCAGCCAGCCGCCGCCCCACACCCAGTTTCCGTAAAGAGGGTAGAGCAGCATCGACATGAAGAGGCCGTAGACCGCGAACGAGGCGAACCTCCAGCGCTCGGCCATCGCGCCGGTGGGGATGGTGGCCGCCGTGTCCATGAAGACGGCGGTGTACAGGAACATCGTGAGGTTCGCGGGGTCGTGCGGGGCGCTCAGCAGCGCGAAGCGCGCGGCGCCGAAGAGGCCATACAGGTGTCCGCCCGCGTGGATGCCGATCTCGTGCGCGCCCTTCCACGCCGGCCCCAGCGACGGCCACCCCGGATGCCCGCCCGCCAGCAGGCCGTACCCCACCAGCCAGAACCCGAGCACGCCCAGCGGGTAGATGAACATGTTCATCGCCATGGTGTTGACGGCGTTCTTGGCGCGCGTGAACCCCGTCTCGACCATCGCGAACCCGACCTGCATGAACATCACCAGGAAGCCGGCCAGCAGCACCCAGAGCAGGTTCAGCGCGATGTCCGGGGCGATGGCTGTCGGATGCTCGGGCATGGCGGCCTCCCCGCGTCAGCGCGCCGGCGCCGCCGAGGGCGGCTCGGCGTGGCGGTTGCTGAGATAGATGAGCGCCCCCAGGCCGCCCAGCACGCCGACGACCAGGGCCGCCTTGCCGACCCGGCGCAGCGCACGTGCGCCGCGGCGCGGGCGGGGAGCCTCAGGCGCCCGTTGCAACGCGGCCTGAGGGTCGCGCAGGTCGGCCAGCAGCGCCTCTGCGGTGTCGTAGCGGTCGCGCGGCACACGCTGGATCGAGCGCATCACGATCGCGTCCAGCGCTGGATCCAGCTTGGGCTCATAGTAGGACGGCGGCCGGGGATCTTCGTTGGCCTTTGCGCGCAGAAGCGCGGTGGCGTTCGTGCTGTTGAACGGCAGGTTCTTGGTCAGCATCTCGTACAGCAGCGTTCCGACGGCGTAGACGTCGGTGCGCGCATCGCCCCGGCGGCCGCCGATTTGTTCGGGCGCCATGTAGTCGGGCGTGCCCAGCGTCGCCGAAAGGCCCGTCCAGGTGAGGCGTCGCTTGCTGTCGTCCAGGGCGATGCCAAAGTCGAGAATCTTCACCCTTCCGTCGGCGCGAAGCAGGATGTTCTCTGGCTTGATGTCGCGGTGCACGACCCCCTGCCGATGCAGATAAACCAGCGCCTCGGTGACCTGGCGGGCGATCTCCAGGGCGCGCTCCCGGGGCAGCGGCCCTTCGGCCTGCATGATGCTGCGCAGGGACCGGCCGTCGACGTACTCCATCGCGATGTACATCCGGCTCTTGGCGCGCGGGGTCAGCACCTTGACGACGGCGGGGTGCTCCAGCCGCTGGCCCATCTGTTCTTCGCGCTTGAAGCGCTCGTAGAAGACGACGTCGCTCTCGAGCTGCGGGTGCGGGATCTTCAGCGCGACGGTCTGGCCAGTATCGGTGTCCGTGGCGCGGAAAATCGAGGCCATCCCGCTGCGCGCCAGGAGGTCATCGAGCTGGAATTGATCCAGCCGCTCCCCCGCGACGGGCTCGCGCATCTGGGGAGACCTTAGCATGAACGGGGCCGGAGGATCGGCGTTCGAGCTGGAGGTCGCGTCGCTCACCGACGTGGGCACCGAGCGGGCGCACAACGAAGATCGCTGCGGGCACCTTCTGGATGGGCAGCGACGGGGCCTGCTGGTGGTGGCGGACGGGGTCAGCAGCGCCGAGGCGGGCGAGACCGCGGCGCAAACGGCGGTGGACGCGGTGCTGCGGACCTTCGCCGACCAGCCGCCGGGCACGCCCACCCCGAAGCGGCTGAACCGCGCCGCGCAGCAGGCCAACATCGAGGTCTACGACCTGGCCACCGTCGTTCCGGAGTTGCGCGGGATGACGACGACCCTGACCGCTGTCGCCGTCGACGGGGGCGAGCTGGCCGCTGTTCACGTCGGCGATTCGCGGCTGTACCTTCTGCGTGAAGGGCGGCTGCTGCAGCTGACGAAGGACCACACGGTGGCCGGCGAACGGGCCCGCCTTGGGCTCATGAGCAAGCAGCGGGCGCGGGTGCACCCCGACCGGTCGGTGCTGACGCGCAGCCTGGGGCGCGAGCTGATCGTCCCCGTCGACCGCCTCTCGAACCGCGTCTACCGCGGCGACCTGTTGCTGGTGTGCAGCGACGGGTTGTACAACACGCTGGATGACGCCGAAATCATCGCTCTGTCGCGTGACGTGACGGCCCAGGACGCCTGCCGGCGCCTGATCGACGAGGCGAATCAGCGAGGGACCCTCGACAATCTATCGGCGGCCGTCCTGCGGGTCGTCGGCGGACCCGACCAACCCGTCCGGTCGGGCGGGCTGGGCGCCAAACTGAGGTCCCTTTTCCGTCGAGGTTGAACCGCGCGGTCAGCGGCGGACGCAGGTGCGCTTGTACACGAACACCGCGTCGGCGGCGAAATTGTAGAGGTCGAACTCATCGCCGCTGGCGGTGTAGGCGTAGTCGCCTTGAAGGGTGCCGCAGCCGACCCGGGTGACCGTCAACTTGGCGCCCGATATCGTCCAGGTCGCGTTGACTCGGACGTGCGCGACGCCGCCGTCCGCGCTCGGGTCCGTACTGTCCTGATCGACCACCCATTCGCTGTACGTGCCCGACGCGGACAGGCGGATGGTCCTCCGGGTGTGTGACGTCTGTGTCCCCCACACGGCGCGGACCAGCTCGTAGTCGCCGTCGATCAGCGTGCCACCTGCGGGCGTCGACAGCATGCCGCCTGGCAGGTAGATGCCGCCGTCGCCATCACTGATTCCGCGCTCCGTCGTCACCGAGGCGCCGGTGTTGGCAAACTCCGCGCAGTCGGTGATGTCCGGCGTGCGCTCGCCGACCGGGCACGTCGCGCCGGTCGCGCCGCCGGATCCGGCCGCGCCCGTCCGCGCGCTGCCGCCAGGGCCGCTGCCACCGGGGCCACCCGACGTCCCGCCGTTTGCCGCGCCGTCGTACCGGGTGACGCTGGTGCCGCCGCAGCCGGCGACGGCCGCCAGCGCGGCAAGGACAAGCATCGATCGCTTCATCTCGTCATCCTCATCTCGTCGTTCCGCGTTTCGTCGTCAGGGGTGAGGCGCCGCCAGGCTCTCGAACTTGACGTATGCCCGAATGGTCGATGCGCAGGCGTCGGCCGCGTTGCTGAGGCCGCTGCCCGACGCCCCGACCTTCACCTGGTAGGTGAACGCATCGTCCGGGGACTCGTTGAAGCCACCCCAGGCGAGCGGCAGGCCGCCGCCGTCCATCATCACGAACGTCCCGTACTCGCCCATCGGCATGCCAGCGGCGGCGCTGCCGTCGTTGCGGAAGCGGACCAGGAACCCCTTGACGCCGTCGCCGGTGAAGCTCTGGGGCACCAGGGCCGCCGCTGGCGGCACGCCGTCCTGCTGATAGGCGAGCGCGATCGAAATACGCGTGGTCGCGACGAACATGTCGTCGACGGTTATGGGTGGCTGCCGCGCATCGACGATCATGCCCGTCTCCCCCGGCATCAGGCACGACTGGGTGTAGTACGGCATACCGACGTCGCCTTCGGATCCCAGCACGTTGGGGCCGCCGGTGATGCCGAGCGATCGCCCCTGCGCGTCGTACCAGTCGTAGCCGTTCGGCGGCGGCGCGACGTTGCAGTGCATCTTGGTGCCGCGGTTGGTGACAGTCGAGAACAGCGTCGCGGCATGATGGAGCGGGTCGGTCGCGACCAGGTACGCGTCGCCGACGACGAAGTCGGCGCTGCCGCCGTTCACGGTCACGGGAATCTTCTTGCGCATCGGCGCCGTCCCCGGGCAGTTGCCGACCTGGCCGCCGGTCAGCGTGGCCGCGTCGTTGGTGGTCGCCTGCGGTGCCCATGGGCCAGCTGGACCCGAGCCGGCGCCGCCGCCGGCCCCGCCGCCGCCGGTGTCACCCGTGCCGGCGCCGCCGCTGGCACCGCGACCGCTGCCGCCAGCGCCGCCGCTGCCGACGGCGCCGGCCGTGCCCTGGACCATCGACCCGTCGGCGGCGGCGCCGCCCGAGCCGCACGCGCTGCCCGCCATCAGCGCGCCGCCCACAATCACCGACGCCAACCCCGCGCACCCTCTTCTGGTTCCCACGCCTGACCGTCTCCGAGCGGGGCCGCACCCCTAGAGCTGCGTCGCGACGGCCGCGCGCGCGACCTCGCCGCGGTCAGTCGCGATCTCGAGCGTCAGCGGCCCGTGCGAGCCCGGCGACGGCGCCAGATCAATCGTCTCACCGCGGGACTGGCCGCGGCCCATCAGCGCGGTCCGGTGTGCCACGACGTCGCCGCTGGCGGTCAGCAACCGGAACTCGACGCGCCCGGGCCGCGAGGCGTGCGGCACCTGAAGGGCCAGATGGCCGTCGCGCCCGAGGTGCAGGTCGACACGTCGGCCGCTGACGTAGATCGCGCCGCTCGAGAAATCGACGATCAGCGCCACCACGCCCGGGACGACGCCGACCAGCAGCCACAGCAAGTCCATGACCATGGTGCCGGTGTCGATCACGCCGGCCTGCGTGCCGCGTCGCTCCGGATGAAGGATGTAGCCACAACTGAAGGAACTGGTCCCCACGGCCAGCATGGTGCCGGCCGCGACAGCGCGAAGTGCTCGGTTGGTCATCGTCCCGTTCTCCTGTTGGGGCGCATCATACAGCCGGACGTCTCGAGCCCGGCCGACGACGACGCGGTGACTGTGGACTTCACCGACCCAGTTGTTCTAGATATGCAGACCCATCGAGCCGAGAAAGGAGACCCGACCCAGAGAATCGCGACAGAACGGCCGGCAGGAGTCGCCGGGGCTACGTCCAAGTAGTTGAAATGATTCTACGGAGAGGTGGCTGAGTGGCCGAAAGCGCCTGATTCGCGATTCCGACTCTGTCGAGATTGAGGACGCGGTGGTTCGTGCCGTTCCCGCGTTCCCGGCGGCCGCAGGCAATTGAAGGCGCGTCATGGGTCGAAGAGATTCGATCCGCAACCGCCTGCCCTTTGCCAGACCGCCCCCGCGCCGCCGCCAGGGCGGTCGGACAACTTACTTCCTAGACGGTGGACGGCCGACTTTGATACACGAATAGCCAGTCTGGCGAGTCACTGACCAGCAGGCATCGTTGCAGTCTCTTGTGGGGAAGGGACTTCGGAGGGAGATGTGATGAGAGCAACCGGCGCTCTGACTGCAGTCGTCTTTGGTGCATCGATTGGACTTTCCGCTCCCGTTTGGGCCGAGACGTTCCAGTTCACCCTGGCCAACGACGGAAAAACGAGCGCCGGGATATTCACCGGGGATGGAACGCTCGTTAAGACGCTTTGGAGTGGTGTTTCGTACCGGGCGGGGACTTACGCGGGAGAATGGGACGGCACTGACGACTATGGTGCCCTGACGCCTCCCGGAACCTATCAGGCACGGGTTCTGACCTCGCAGGCGACTTACACCTGGGAGGGGGTCATCGGCAATACCTCGACGGCGTCAAGTGGCCCAACCGTCTTTCACTTCATGATGCCGGCCAATGACATGGCCATCGCTGGAGAGATCGCATATTTCGCGACTGCTTACGAAGAAGGGATCAGCAGCCAAGCTCGATTCTCCGTCAGCGATCCCGGAGCGAAGACGGACATCAACCATAAAGGGGCGCAGTTCTTCAAGGTCGCGACTGACGGAACGAACGTCTATTGGGCGGGCAATGACCCGATGATTCCGGGCGCCGGGTTTGTGACGGCCACTGTTGTTGGCACGGATGAACAGGTGGCGTTCCCGAGCGCCACCGATTACCTGACAACGTACGGCAGCTACTTCTATGCGGCCGTGAATTACCCGGCGATCGATGTCGTGCCCCCTCCTGCTGACACGACGGCAGAACCAACGGGCCTGGCGGTGCAACGGACGCACCCGTATCTGTTCGTCGCGCGTAAGGGAATGGACTCGCTGCACATCGTGGACAAGACGAGCGGGGCACTTGTCCATAACCTCACTTTCACCGCCCCAGGTGATCTGGCGGTCGATGCGGACGACAACCTCTGGATGATCCACACCAGCGGCGGCAGTCGAGTGGTGCAGCGCTTTGCGGTGGCCGCCGACGGATCTTTGTCTGCCGGTCCCGCGATCGCCGACTTGGTCGAACCGCTCGCCGTCGCCAGCAACGGAACGCTGTTGGTCGTGGATGGGGGCAGCAGTCAACAGGTGAAGGCCTTCGACGCTGCCGGTGCCCCACTCTGGACGCTCGGACGGGCCGGTGGGTATGCGAGCGACCTGACCGTGGCCGACGACAAATTCGATTTCAAGCCGAACCTGGAATTCACGAAGGACACGTTCGTGGCCTTCCAGGGGGACGGCTCTTTCTGGGTGGGCGACACGGGTTGCTACCGAATGCAGCATTTCACTGCGTCTCGCGGCCTCCTGGAAAGCGTCAGCTACCTGCCCAGCTTCTACAGCGCGGCTGTCGACCCGCATGCACCGAACCGCGTCTTCGCGAACTACCTCGAGTTCCAGGTCGAATATGATCGGCCGCTGGCTCCGAACAACCACTCGTGGAAGCTGGTTCGCAACTGGCGGCCCGGTGTCCCAGTGGATTACGACAATCAGTACGGGCGGATGAAGTACGTGACGACGCTCAGCGGGTGCAGCAAACCAGGCGGCTGTACTTACGCGACGGTCGGCGGAAGACTGTTCGAGTTACCTCCGTCAGGTCCGGTGCGCGACACCGGGTTGGTTATTCCGGCGACCTCTTCGTCTCTCACCGCGGACGGAGCCATCCGCAGTATCTCGGGATCGGTCGTACAAACGTGGACGCAAAAAGCCCTTCTCGGCTTCGACGCGAACGACAACCCGAGATGGGGCGATGAAAGTACGCTCGCGAGCACTCCCATCGGGCCTCTCGACCCGGCCGAATGGAGTGACGGCAACGGCCTACGGGCCGGGGTGATGAGCTCGAGCGGCGTGATTCTGTCCTTCGATCCGCGGGCCTACAACGCAGGGAATACATTGCACCGGGGCTGGCACCTGGGCGGTGTTCGCCAGGGAACGACCAACTGGCTCTGGAAGGCCAGTTACAGCACCCCAATTACCTACATGGGAGATTGGCCGACGGACGGAACCTTCGACATCATGAACGGCGTTGGTAACGCGGGTGGCGTGATCATGGCGATCGATCGTCACGTCCTTTACGGATATCGCGGCGAAAATTGGAAGGGGATCCAGACCAACAAATTCCGCCACTACTACGATGACGGCCTCTTCGTCGACGAGTTCGGCGCCACGTCCTGGGACGAGCACAACGCTGAGGCGGGGCCAGAACTGGCCGGAAACGCTTTCAACGCGTCGGTGATCAAGCTCTCTGACGGTCGGGTCTACCTGTACCACAACGACGACAACGTGCATGGCGGGGTGCACCGGTGGCGGATCGACGGCCTCGACACCGTCGCTGAACAAACGACGACAATCAACTGGCAGCAGGACCTTCAGCCGGGACTGCTTGGCGAGTACTTCGATACGCCCGACTGGAATAGCGCGAACCGCAAGTCATCGACACTGACCGGCGCCATCAATTTCGATTGGGCGGGTTCGCCACCGTCCGGTTCCGGGCTGACTCATGGAGACTTGTTCTCTGCCCGGTGGTCCGGATTCGTCTCGCCTCAATACACGGAGACCTACACGTTCGAGGTCGACAGCGGCGACTGGGCTCGGCTCTGGGTCGACGGCAAGCAGGTCTTGGCGGGGCCGGGGGTGCAGATTGGGACGGCCGCGCTGACCGCCGGGACCTACGTCCCCGTCCGGTTGGAGTACCGACACGACACTGCGCCGTCCGGTCTGGCTTTGAAGTGGTCAAGCGCCTCGGTACCGACGGAAGTCGTGCCATCGAACCGCCTGGCCTGGGCTGCTCCGGGCATCGACCTGGAGCAAGGCTTACCGGCCACCGGTCCCGTCACGACCGGCACGGCGGGTTGGACCCGCAGCCCCGAGACAGACCACACCAGCGAATACTTTCACTACTGGTCAGTCACCGGCCAATTGGACGGCAGCAACCCTTTCCTGAGCGTCCAGAACCGCGAAAGCACGCCCGGGACCGTCAAGACGGTCACCCGGGACCTCGGCGCCGCGAATGATTCAACGGCGCGCTGGGAAATCAACATGCGGGTCAGCTGGTACTACGTGAACCATGACCCCTATTGTGGTCAGCGCATCGAAGTTCTCGACGATGCCGGCAAGGTCGTCGCCAACTTCGATGCGACGCTGATCTCTTATCCAGACGACGTAAGAATCAAGGCGAACGGGGCGGCAGTCGCGGACGCCGATCTTCCGACGAT
Organism: uncultured Pseudomonadota bacterium; assembly: GCA_963737345.1. Taxonomy (GTDB): domain Bacteria; phylum Myxococcota_A; class Polyangia; order Fen-1088; family Fen-1088; genus JADGRB01. Next base: position 30,276 of record CAVTSM010000014.1, read on the forward strand.
GCAAGACGACGTCCTGCCGCAATGGCAGCCTCTGCGGATCACCGCCGAAAACGGCCAGATCACGTTCGAGTACGGAGGATACGCTCCCGTCACGACGTCTATCGTCGACCCGACTGCCAACTGGCGGCGCATCAAGACGTTCCGTCTCTATTACTGGACCGACTACGAGTTTTGTTCATACCCGTCCTGGCTCTACATCGATGGCCTTCGCGTCAAGACCACCCAAGGAGGTGGTACCGCTGACGACCTCCTCGCGGGCATTCCGGCAAGCGGTCCTCTGACGACGGCCACCGCTGGCTGGACCCGCAGCCCTGCGACGGACGACAGTGTCGACTACTTCCATATGTGGACCGTCGACACCCTGCAGGACGCGTCGGGGCCGTATCTCGGAATCATGCGCCGAGAAATCATCCCGAGCAGCGCTGAGGTGCGGAGAGACCTGCCCATGCCGGGCGACACCTCGTTGCGCTGGGATCTCAGCATGAATCTGCAATGGAATTGGGTGAACCACGATCCGTACTGCGGCCAGCAGCTGAAAATCCTGGACGATGCGGGCCGCGTCGTAGCGAACCTAGACGCGACGTTAGTCGCATATCCCGACGACGCGAGACTTTACGGAAATGGAGCGACTCTGGTCCAGGCGGACAGCCCGACGCTGCAGAACCAGATCCTGGCCGCATGGAGGCCTCTCCACATCACCGGAGAGAACGGTCAAATCACATTCCAGTACGGCGACTATGCCGCGGTGACGACGCCGATTGTAGACGCGGCGGCGGACTGGCGAAGGATCAAGACGTTCCTGCTCTACTACTGGACGAACTACGATTGGTGCGGATATCCGAGCGGTGTCAACTTGCGCGATCTGCGTCTCGACACCACGGGCGCGCAAGCGCCCATCGACCTCCTGGAGGGGATTCCGGCCGCGAGCCACGTCGCGTCGGGTGAATACGGATGGTCTTTCACCCCTTCATTGGGCGCAAAATGGGATGTGACGGGCAATCGGAAGGCGTGGCAGACGAGCCCGCCGGTCGACATCGGCGTCGATTTCTCGCTGGGGCAAAACAGTTCGGCGACGTTATCGCGAGATCTCGGCACCCCGCATGACGAGACTACCCGATGGCAACTCAGCGGCCGCATCCGGCTGCGCGGTAGGAACAACTCTGGGGGCGGGCAGTATCTCGACGTTCTGGACGACGCCGGCAAGATCATCGCTCGTTTTTATTTCGCCCTCATCCCGGCAGGGGCCCAGCTGTATGGGAACACGGCTGTGATCATGGAGGGCGACCTAATCCCGATCATGGAGGGGTGGTCGCCGTTCGAAATCTCGGCGGAAGGTGGCAAGGTCGCCTTTCGCTACGGCGACGCGCAACCTGTGACGGACGACATGTTCGATTCGACGGCTGCCTGGCAGCGCGCGAAGACCTTGCGCCTGCAGTACTCGGGCACGTCGGTGCCACCGATTTACTCCGGGGAGTGCTATCTGGACGATCTGCAGTTCACAGCCACCAGATAGCGAAGGGCGGTAGGAAGGAGGGCTTGGGTTCCCTCCGAGGGGTCACCGGCTCTTCCTACGGCCTCATACGCGGCCGGATGCGCTCGAGGGCGCCCTCCGGGAGTCGGGCGTTCATCCCGTTGACCTGGTACCAGGCGCCGCGCCACACGTTCGCGACGACGAAGCCGTGACAGTAGACTTCACCGACCCAGTTGTTCTAGATATGCAGACCCATCGAGCCGAGAAAGGAGACCCGACCAAAGGAATCGCGACAGAACGGCCGGCAGGAGTCGCCGGGACTACGTCCAAGTAGTTGAAATGATTCTACGGAGAGGTGGCTGAGTGGCCGAAAGCGCCTGATTCGAAATCAGGTTTGGGCGCAAGTCCAACGTGGGTTCGACTCCCACCCTCTCCTCTGTTTTTCACCTGGAGAGGTGTCCGAGTGGCCGAAGGAGCACGATTGGAAATCGTGTGTACCGAAAGGTACCGAGGGTTCGAATCCCTCTCTCTCCTCCACCCTCAGCGATCATTGATGCGCTGAACACGTTGTCCCGATCGGGGGTGGTGTCTATGTTCCGCCCACGATGCAGACCTCGGCGAAGAAGCTCGGCCTCCTGGTAGTCGTCTCGTCCCTGGCCAGCGGGGTTGGATGCGTCGGCAGCTACAACAAGCTGGTCCAGCTCAGTCAGGCGGTGGAAGGGCAGTGGGCCCAGGTCCAGAACGCTTACCAGCGACGCGCCGACCTGGTGCCGAACCTGGTCGAGACCGTCAAGGGCGCCGCGAAGTTCGAGCAAAGCACGATGATCGCGGTGACCGAGGCGCGATCCAAGGTCGGTCAGGTGCAGGCGCAGCCCGCGTCGTCCGTGGTCAACGATCCGGCGGCGCTGCAGCGTTACCAGCAGGCGCAGGACCAGCTGTCGTCGGCGCTGTCGCGGCTGCTGGTCGTCTCTGAGCAATATCCCGACCTGAAAGCGACAGCCAACTTCCGGGACTTGCAGGCCGAGCTGGCGGGAACCGAGAACCGCATCGGGGTCGAGCGCATGCGCTTCAACGAAGCGGCGCAGGCCTTCAACACCGCGCGGGACAGTTTTCCGACGGTGATCGTGGCCAGGATGTTCGGCCACCGTTTCGCGGAGAAGGCCTATTTTCAGGCGCAAGCCGGCGCTGCGACGGCACCCAAGGTGCAGTTCTGACCGGATTTGCCAGGCGGCCGGCGCTGCTGGTGCTGGCGGGGTTGCTCGCCGGCGCCGCCGCCGCGCACGCGGAGACGCCGATTCCGGCTCCGCCGACGGGCTGGTTGACGGATCGGGCCGGATTCCTCGGGCAGGCGACGACCGGCGACCTGGACCGCAAGCTGGCGGACTACGCGCGCCAGACGGGACATCAGGTCTTGGTCTACATCGACCGCACGACCGGCGGCGTCCCCATCGAGGACTGGGCCGTCAAGGCGTTCGAGCGCTGGCGCGTGGGGCGCAAAGGCATGGACGACGGCGTGGTGCTGTTCGTGTTCAGCGACGATCGCCGCGTGCGGATCGAGGTCGGTTACGGCCTGGAGCCGGTCATGCCCGACGCGCGTGCCTCCCGAATCATCCGGGAGGCGATCGTTCCGCGGATCCAGTCCGGTGACCGCGACGGCGCCGTGCGTGCGGGCGTCGACGCGATCGTGACCGCGCTGGGCACCGCCGGCCAGCCGGGACAGCCGGCCGTCGATGAGACGCCCGCCCAGAAGATTTCGTTCGGGCGCCTCCTCGTCGGGGTGGTGGGCCTGGGGCTGGTGTTGGTGCTGCTGCTGGGCTTCGCGGTCACACATCCCGGCCTCGCCTGGCTCCTCACCACGATGATCGGTTCGGGTCGCGGTCGGGGCAGGTGGGGTGGCGGTGGCGGCTGGGGTGGTGGGGGCTGGGGCGGTGGCGGCGGCGGTGGTGGCTTTTCCGGCGGTGGCGGCCGCTCGGGGGGTGGCGGCGCGTCGGGGTCGTGGTGAAGGTGAGGCGATGAAGGGGATCGACAGCGCCCGCGTGGAGGCGGCCATCCGGACCGCCGAGGCGCGCACCTCGGGCGAGCTGCGCGTTGCCGTCGCGCGCTTCTTTCTGGGGCACGACGTGCGCCGGGCCGCCGAGAAGACCTTCCGCCGCCTGGGCATTCAACGCACCAAGCGTCGCAACGGCGTTCTCATCTTCGTCGCCCCCATCGGGCGGCGCTGTGCCGTGATCGCGGACGAAGGCGCGCACAGCGCCGTCGACCCATCGTTCTGGGGAGCGGTCGTCGACCGCCTTCTCGACCGTTTTCGCGCGGGCGACCTGACCGGCGGCCTCGAGGCAGGCATCCAGGAGATTGCCGATCGCCTGGCCGGTCCGTTTCCGTTCGAGCCGAGCGACGTCAACGAGCTCCCGAATACCGTCGCCCACTGAGGCCGGCGGCAGGAAGGTCAGGCGGCGGCGCGCAGCTCTTTGAGCTTTTCGCGGACGGCGTCGGCGTGGCCGGCCGCCTTCACGGTCGCCCAGTGGTGGGCCACCTTCCCCTTCGGGTCGACGATCACCGTCGAGCGGATGACCCCCACGCTCTTCTTGCCGTAAAGCACCTTGTCGCCCCAGGCGTTGTAGGCGGTCATGGCCTTCTTCTCGGGGTCGCTGAGCAGCCGCACCTTGAGCTTGTACTTGGCGATGAACTTGCGGTGGCTTTCGGTGGTGTTCGGGCTGCAACCGACGACGGCGGCGTCCAGCTTCTCGAAGTCCTTCAGCCCGTTCGTGAAATCGCACGCCTCGGTGGTGCAGCCGGGTGTGTCGTCGTTCGGGTAGAAGTAAAGCACCAGCCACTGTCCCTTGTAGTCGGACAGCTTGGCGGTCTTGTCATCCTGGTCGGGCAGAGAGAAGGCCGGCGCGGCGCTGCCGACCTCGAGCTTGCGGTCGCTGGGCATGACCGGTGATCTATCACGCGCGGGCGAAGCCGGGCTATGCGCTGTCGGCTATCTGCTGGATCTCGGGCGCATTGTGTGACACATAGAGGGCGGTCCCGGGCGACGGAACGCCGGCGAACTCCGCCAGGCCCGGAAGGGAGCAACGGTAACCAGCCGACCGGGTGCTCGGGGCCATGATTTTTCTTCCTCACCATGGCCGACGTCGCGTACCTGATTCAGGACATGCTGTTCACGTCCAAGGTGCGCGAGGCGGCCAAGGCCAGCGGCCTCAGCGTGCAGGCGACCCGCGAGGTGCCTGCCTTCGTCGAGGCCGCGCGCGCCGCCAAGCTGGCCATCGTCGACTTGCGGCTGCCCGCGGCCGCGGCGGCGCTGGAAGCCTTGCAGGCGCTATCCCCTCGTCCTCGGACGGTCGGCTTCGTCGACCACGAGCGGACCGACGTCATGGACGCGGCCCGCGCGCAGGGTGCCGAGGTGATGGCCAAAGGGCAGTTCGCGAACGGGCTGCCCAAGCTGCTGGCGACGCTGACCTAGCCGCCTCAACCGCATCAACCGAAGAGCGGCAGCAGCTCGCGCAACGAGCGGACGACCAGGTCGGGCGCGCCCCACGCCTCGCGCTCGGCGGGCGGTAAGGGCCCCGGGTGCAAGAGGACCGTCGGGCAGCCGGCCCGCCGTCCCGCCAGCACGTCGAACTTGTAGTCGCCGACGGTCAGCGTTTCGGCGGGCGGCGCGCCCAGCCGGGCGCACAGGGCCAGCACGCCCGCCGGCGACGGTTTGGGCGGGCCGTCCTCGCGCGTGTAGATCGCGTCGAACGCGAATCCGAATGTGCGCGCGAACGTCTCGACGACCTCGCGGATGTTGCGGGTCAGGATCCCGATCGGCGTCCGCCGCGCGGCCAGCAACGCCAGCAGCTCGGCGCACCCGTCGGTGAGCTGGGCGCCGGCGATGGCGTCCCGCTCGTGGCGCCGCATGATGAGCTCGGCGCGCGCGCAGGTCTCGGCATCGGCGCCCACCAGCTGTTCCAGGATCGGCAGCCCCGGTTCCAGCCCGATCTCGGCGCGGATGGCGTCGAAGTCCAGCGCCGAATCGGCCAGCGTTCCGTCCAGGTCGAAGATGACCGCGCGCGGGACTGTCTCGATCACTCGACCCCCTCGGCGGGGCCGCCGCTGCGGGCGACGTCCTCGGTCTTGATCTTGCCCGGATCGATGCCGCGGGCGCGCTTGGTCATCGTGCGCAGCAGCTCGTCGACCGGCGGCGGCTCACCCTTGATGAACCGCAGAGGGTTCGTGCGCGCCACGATGAAATTGCGCAGGTAAGGGCTGTTGAAGCCGCGCGCCTTCAGGCCGGCCACGGCAGCCGTGACAGCGTCGTCGTATTCCAGCAGCAACGCCGCCCGCGCCCGGCGCTCGGGCAGAGCGTCGCGCAGCCGCCCCGGCAGCCACCGATCGGCTTTGCGCAGGACCGGGTGGTAGGCGCCCCCGGAAAGCCGCCCGCGCTCTTCGTAGGCGAAGCCCAGCGTCGCCAGCGCCGGTTCCTCGAACTCCAGCGCGTAGGTCTCTTCCGCGCCGGTCTCGGGCATCGCGGCCAGGTCCTCGTACATGCGGCGCACGCCGATGGCCTTTTCGCGCAGGTTGTGGGCCTTCTCGATGTTGAGGGCCAGGATTTGATAGGCGACCTCCCGTTCGGGGACCACCAGTGCCAGGACGGTCTTGGCGTCCAGCTCTTTGAGGGCGGTCAGCCGGTGGTAGCCGTTGGGCGTCCAGTAAGACGCGGCCTCGGTCTGCTCGCGGACGGCGATGATCGGGTCCAGGAACCGCTTGGTCTTGTCCATCGCCTGGGTGAGCCGGCGAACGTGCGCGTCCGAGATGTCGCGCTGAAACGGCGTGGGAGCGACCTTGTGCAGCGGCAGCGCCGCGAACAGCAGGGCGTGCCCGCCCAGCGGCTCGCGGTACGTGGCCAGCACGGCGCCGCCGTCCGCAGCGATGGCGTCGGCCAGCGCCGCCAACTCGGGCGACGGCGTCGCCAGGGCCAGCTCGGTCGCGCCGAGCTCGGTGGGCCGCAGCTTGACGCCGCGGCGCTTGCGGGGCGTGCCGCTGGGCTTACGCGGGGACTTTTTCCCTTTGGGACGGTCTGGCATCCCGAAAGGATGCCAGATCCCTCACATCGCGTGATCGGAGCAGCTGCCGTCCGGGTTGCGATCGATGCAGATCGTCGTCCCCTCGCACGCGTAGATGAAGTTCAGGTCCTTGTAGACCCCGTTCTTCAGGTTCTCGCAGGCGGTGCCCTTGAGCAGGATGTTCTGCTTGTTGGCGTCGTAGCTCCACCCGTTGGTGGGGTCCTGCACGATCTCGACCGGCTTGTTGGTCGCCGTGTCCGTCGCCGAGACGGCGACGTTCGTGAACCCAGACGGCGCCGACGACAGCGAAACCGTGCACGAGAAGACCGCGCCGATGAGGGCCTTGAGCGCGTTCGCGAGCGCGGTCGGGTCGGTCGCGGCGTAGTAGGAGGTCGCGGCGCCCTTTTGAGGCAGCCCCCCCGCCATCGCGAAGTTGTTGAGCGTGTTCTGCGCCGTCGCGACGTCGCCGACACCGATGACGAAGGTCTTGATGCCTTGGTTGTTCAGCGCGTCCGTGATGGCCTGCGTCGCCTGCTGATCCTCACTGGGGTTATCGGTCAAGGTGCACATGCCCATGGGATGCGACATGCCCGCGCAGCCGACTGGACAGTTGGGCAGGCCGTCGGTGGCCAACAGGATGTACTTGTTGTTGCTGTCCTTCACCCCGGCCAGGTACGCGGCACCCGTCGCGAGCGCGTCGCGCGTCGGTGTGTTTCCGCCGGGCGTGGTTCCATCGATCGCGGTCGAGATGGGGCCGTAATTCCCCGGGCCGATGTTGACCACGGGCGGTCCCATGGCGTCGCAAGGCATGGCGTCCGCAAAGAATTTCAGTCCCCAATTGATCTGCTGGTCGTTGGCCATGACCACCTGCTTCAACGCGGCCGCCATCTGGGTCCACTTCGAGTTCGCGGCGCCGTTCATACGGCCGCTGTCATCCTCGTTCATGGAGCCGGACTTGTCCTGGACGATCAAAACGTCAGGCGGCGTCGCCTTGATGGGGACGCTGGCCTGGCCGCAGTTCCCTCCGGTGACGCCGATATCGCCCCCCGCGCCCGAGGTGAGTCCCACGCCCGTCGACGCGCCCGTGCCGGTGCCCAGCGACGCCCCCACGCCGGTGTTTCCACCGTGGCCGCTGCTGGCGTTACCCGTCGGTGGGGCTGCCTGACCGGGGGTGAACCCACAGCCAATGAGGGCGGAGAAAAGCAATGATGACAGCAATCGCCCGTTGAACTGCATTACGAGACCTCCAAAGGGTGGGGGCGCACGGACCGTGCAAAATAGATTACGCCAGGGCGCTTCGTAAAGTACGCAAAAGTTACTGTATTCGAGCGCGCGTCATACACGTGAAGAGTTCCCCCAATGGCTTCTGGCCTCCGTGTAGCGCGCTGTAGGTTCGTTCCGGATGTCCTGCACATCGATGCGCCCGGTTCGACCCCCTGGGGCTCCGGCGGCTCAGAGTGTCAGTCGGAAAAAGCCCATCGGAGGATTCGTGCGTTTGTTGCGGGCGAATTCTCGAAAAACCCGCGACCGCGCGAAATTTCGGCAAAGCTAGGCACCGTCATGGCGGTCGAGCTCCCCGCGCGCGGTGTCCGGGTCGGCGGCGTGACCGTTGGTCCGGGAGAGGCGCGGGCGGTGAGCATCCCGCTCGCGCGGGGCGGCGGTGACGGCGCCCGCCCGCGAGCCGTTCCCGCCTGGGTCGCCGTCGGTGCCCGGCCAGGGTCGCGCGTCAGCGTCGTGGCGGCTCTGCGAGGGACCGAGGTCAGCGCCGCGCGCGCCGCCTCGTGCCTGGCCGCCCGGCTGGATCCGGCGGCGCTGGCCGGCAGCGTGGTGGTGGTCCCCGTGTTGCGGGCCTTCGGACGGCTCGCGGCGGCGGGACGTCCGCGCGCGTCGCTGCCGTTCCCCGGCGCGGCAGGCGGTGACCGCGCCGCGCGCGACGCCTTCTCGCTGTTCGCGGACATCGTCATCGGCGCCCAGGCGGTGCTCGTCTTGGGGGCGCCCGCTCGCGGGCGGCGCGGGCTGCTGGTCGCGCGGGTCTCGCCAGAGGACACGCGGGCGCGCTGGCTGGCGGTGCAGAGCGGCGCCGCGCTGGTGCTGGACCGCCCGCCGCGGCCCGGGACCCTCGCCGCTGCCGCGGCTGCCGTTCAGGTCTCGGTCGTCGAGCTGTCCGCCGCCTGGGATCCGGCCGATCGCGGGGCGGCCGACCCGCTGGCGAACGGCGCGCAGGCGGTGCTCGGTGCCCTGGGCGTTTTGATGGACGCGGTGCCGCCGCTGGTGCGGGACGCCCGGCCGGCAGCTCCGTCCGCCGGGGCAGCCCTGATGCGGGTCCGCGCGCCGAGCGACGGCTATCTGGCGACGCTGGTGGCGCCCGGCAACCTGGTGCGACCCCGCGAGGCGCTGGCACGCGTCGAACCATTGCTTCCCGGTGCCGCGACCATCATCGCCGCGCCCGCCAGCGGGATGTTGATCGAGGTGGCCCCCGCCGGCCCCGTCCGCGCTGGAGCCACCGTGGTCACCCTGCTGCGCGGCGCGGGGGCGGCGACCCGCAGGCGCGCGGCTGTTCTGGCGGCGGAGCACGCCGCCACCGTCGCCGACGGCAAGACGCACGTCGGCTGGGTCGAGCTGGTGGCGTTGCCGGCGCTGGGCGTCGAGCGCCTGAAGGCGAAGATCGACACCGGCGCGCGCACGTCGGCGCTGCACGTCACGCGGATGCGAACGGTGGACACCACCGGCGGCCCCACTCGCCGGCCGATCCTGGAGATCACGGTTCCCGGAGGCCGCCGCGGGCAGCGGTCGACCGTCGTCCGTGTGACGGTGCGGGCCTACGCGATGGTGCGGGACACGTCCGGGCGAATCGAGCGGCGGCCGGTGATCGAAACCGCGCTGAAGCTGGGAACGCTGCACCGCCGGATCACGGTCACGCTGACCAACCGGGGCGACATGTTGTACCCGATGCTGGTCGGGCGAACCGCCCTCGGCGCCGCGGTCACCGTCGATCCGTCGCGGCGGTTCCTGCTGGGCCGGCGCTGAGGGGCTTCCGGTCGAAAGTTTTTGACACCCGGCCGCCGCAGGCCAATGCTGAACCGGGCATGGCATCTCGCGACGACTCCGCTCGGCGAAGCCGGGCTCCGTCTACGCGACGTCGGGTGCCTGCCGCGCAACGTCCGGCAGCGGTTCCGGCGCGCTCGCGGGTCACCGTCCGCCGCAACGGCGCGCCGTTGTCGCGCTCGTCCAAGCTGGCGTCCGCGCTTGCCGACAGCCGCCACGCGCTGGGCACCTTGCAGGGCGAGCTGGACGCGCTGCTCGCGACGCTGAGGGCCTCGGACGGCGCACCCCCCGCCACCGCGGCCGACCGACTGCGAGTCGCCACGCGCGCGGCGACCGCCGCGTTCTCGGCTCTGGGCCCGTTCGCGCGTCGGTAGCGATACACTGACAGCGTGCCGGTCGGCGTGCAACGTGCCTGGGGCGGGCTCCGCGAGCCCCTGCTGGCGTTCGCGGTGGCCACCGGCGCGGCGGCGCTATTGGCGGCGCTGGGCGCCTTGGTCCCGTTCGTTCGCGACAACCTGCACGCGGCGATCGCGCTGGTGTTCATCTATGTCCCGGCGGCGGCGTGCCGGCTGGCGGGGCGCGACTTCGACTATCGGCAGGCCGGGCTGCGCGCCGACCCGGTGGCGCTGAACCTGACCGTCCTCGCGCTGTTCGCGGCGGCCACCCTGCCGGCTTTCGTGGCCGGGTTCTTCCTGTTCTACGGCCACGTCTGTACCATCCCGGCCAACGCCGCCACACGCGCGTTCGGGGCGCTTTGCCGCCACTGGCTGGGGCGGGGGGGCGGTGAGCTGCGGTTGCCGCCGCAGTTCGCGCTGCTGGCGTTCAGTCAGCTGGTGGTCGTCGCCATCCCCGAGGAGCTGTTCTTCCGCGGCTATCTCATGGGGCGGCTCGAGCAGGTATGGCCGCCGAGCCACCGCCTGCTCGGCGCGCCTGTCGGCGCCGCGCTGCTGGTCTCTTCGATCCTGTTCGCCCTCGGCCACGTGCTGGTCGTCCCCAGCCCGCAGCGACTGGCGGTGTTCTTTCCGGCGCTGGTCTTCGGATGGATGCGCGCCCGGACCGGGTCGATCGCCGCCGGGGCCACCTTCCACGCGCTGTGCAACATCACCTCGGACGTCCTGCACACCAGCTACTTCGGGTGACAGCCGGGGGCGACTACTTGGTCTTGGTGGCTTCGACGTAGCGGAGGCGCAGATCGAAGAGGAGGCTCTCCATCAGCTTCTCCTCGGCGGGGCTGAGGTTGCCCTTCGTCTTCTCGTCGAGCATGGCCAGGATGTCGATCGTGTGCTTGGCGAGCGACAGATCCTGCCGGGCGTCGCCGGCCTCTGGGTGCTCCAACTCGCCGAGGTGCAGCAGAGCCGAGCTGCCCAAGGACAGGATGAAGGTGTGGAAATCCACCGGCGGGAAGGCGGCGGCAGCGGCTGCCCCACCGGCAGGCGTGGCCGTTGCAGCCGGCGCGGCCGGAGGCTGGCCCTCCTCGTGCGAGGCGCGCCGGTCGTTGACCGTGAATCCGGAGGGTTTGGAGTCGCCGTTGGTCATGCGCTGGAGGTTACGCACGCCCGCGGGCTGTTTCAATCACTCGGGCTGATTGTCGTCGTCCGGCTCGTCCGGCTCTGCGGCGGCCGAGGCGGGGGGCTCGTGCGGCTCGTCGCGCCCTTCGGCCAGGCCGTAGAGGCCCTTTTCGCCGACGTCGTCGAGCGTCTTGACGTACTTTTCGTAGTCCTTCCGGGAGATGAGCCCCTTTTTGATGTTGCGCTCGACCGTGCGCTTGTCGAAAAGGCGGGTCGGCTTGGGGTCGGTCTTCGGGTCGGCGTCGCGGCTCATGGCGGCCGATTAGCTAGCACAGGAACCGGAAATATCCTAGGCGGCCTCGGGGTTGTAAGCTGCGCGCCGCGCGGGGGCACGCCGCCGCCCGCCACTCACTCGACTACCAACCTAGGGGAGACATGGACGTCCGGGTCATCAACGAGCTGGTCCAAAGGCAGTCCGCTTTCGTCGACAAACTGACCGCCGAGGTCGGCAGGGTCATCGTCGGCCAAAAGGCCATGATCGAGCGAATCCTGATCGGGATGCTGACCGGCGGTCACGTCCTGCTCGAGGGGGTGCCCGGTCTGGCCAAGACCCTCACGGTCAAAACGCTCTCGGACACGCTGGCCATGAAATTCCAGCGGATTCAGTTCACGCCCGACCTGTTGCCGGCCGACATCGTCGGCACGGTCATCTACAACCAGGCGCGCGGGGAGTTCATCTCCAAGCAGGGGCCGATCTTCGCGAACCTGGTGCTGGCCGACGAGATCAATCGCGCCCCGGCCAAGGTTCAGTCCGCGCTGCTGGAGGCCATGCAAGAGCGGCAGGTGACGATCGGCGACACGACCCACAAGCTGCCGGATCCCTTCCTGGTCATGGCGACGCAAAATCCCATCGAGCAGGAGGGGACCTACGCGCTGCCCGAGGCGCAGCTGGACCGCTTCATGCTGATGATCAAGGTCGGCTATCCGACGCGCGAAGAAGAGCGGGCCATCATGGATCGCATGACGGCGACCGTGCGCGCCACCGCCGAGCGGGCCGCCACGCCCCAGGAGATCGCCGAGGCGCGGGCCGTCGTCCAAGAGGTCTACATCGACGAGAAGATCAAGGACTACATCGTCAACATCGTGCAGGCGACGCGCGACCCCAAGGCCTACGGCCTGGGCGAGCTCGCCGACTTCATCGCCTTCGGCGCCAGCCCGCGCGCCTCCATCTACCTGAACCTGGCGGCGCGCGCGCACGCTTTCCTGCGCCACCGCGGCTACGTCACGCCCGAGGACATCAAGGCCATCGGCGTCGACGTCCTGCGCCACCGCGTGATCTTGACCTACGAGGCCGAGGCCGAGGAGATCACCAGCGAGACGGTCGTTCGCAAGCTGTTCGAGCGCGTCGAGGTTCCGTAGCCCGCCTCCGCCATGCTCGCGCGCGACGTCCTCAAGCGGATCCGCAAGATCGAGATCGTCACCGAACGGCTGGTGCGCGATCGGATGGCGGGCCAGTACCACTCGGTCTTCAAGGGGCGCGGCATCGCCTTTTCCGAGGTGCGGCAGTACATCCCGGGCGACGACATCCGTCTCATCGACTGGAACGTGTCGGCTCGCATGAACGACACCTACGTGAAGCTGTTCACGGAAGAGCGCGAGATGACCGTGCTGCTGCTGTGCGACATGTCCGCGTCGGGCCTGTTCGGGTCGCGCGTGCGCGAGAAGCGCGATCTGACCGCCGAGCTGGCGGCGGTGCTGGCGTTCTCGGCCATCCGCAACAACGACCGCGTCGGCCTGATCATCTTCACGGACCACGTCGAGAAGTTCGTGCCGCCCAAGAAGGGCAAGCGGCACGTGCTTCGGGTCATCAGCGAGATCCTGTCGTTCCGCGAGCAGAGCCGGCGCACCTCGCTGGCGGCCGGGCTCGAGTTCGTCAGCCACGTGGTTCGGCGGCGCGCGGTGACGTTCCTCATCTCCGACTTCCTGGCGCCCATCGCCAGCTATGAGCGGGCGCTGCGGATCACGGCCCGGCGGCACGACGTCATTCCGGTCGCCATCGGCGATCCGCTGGAACAGGGGTTGCCGCGCGTGGGGCTGGTCGAGATGCAGGATCCCGAGAGCGGCGGCACCGTCGTCTTCGACACCAGCGGTCCCGAGGCGGCGGCGTTCGCGCGCTCGGTGCGGGCGGTGCGCGAGGCGCGCGCGAACCTGTTCAAGCGCCTGTCGATGGATCCCATCGAGCTGTCCACAGACAAGCCGTATCTGGCGGCGCTGACCAGCTTCTTCGAGTCGCGCGCGCGGAGGCTGCGGCATTGAGGCGCGCGGGTGAGCTGGCGGTTTGCCTGTTCGTGGGGCTGGCCGCCGTGGCCACGGTTGCCGCCGGCGCGGCGCGGGCCGAGGCGGATGCCGCCGCGCCCGAGGCGCCCGATCCGGACGCGCCGACCGTCACGGCGCGCGTCGATCGCGCGGTCGCGAACGTGGGCGACCCCGTTCACCTGGAGGTGGTCGCGATCTCCAAGTCCGCCGTTCCCGTGAACTTGCCGTCCACCGTCGAGCTGGGGGCGTTTTCGCTGCTGGATCGCAAAGAGAGCGAACAGGCGCTGGGCGACGGGCGGATGCGCCGGCTCTACACCCTGACCATCGCCGCCTACGCGCCGGGTGACAAGGTGGTGCCGCCCGTCGAAGTGACCTATCTCGGCCCGCGTGGCGACGTGCGGACCGCGCGGACCGCGCCCGTGCCGGTGAAGATCGCCAGCCTGATCGCCAACGAGCCCGAGCCGGCTCTGAAGGACGCGGCCCCGCCCGTGACGGTGATGGTCCAGAACCTCTGGCCTGCGTACATCGCGGGGGCGCTGGTGGCGGCCGGGCTGGGCGCGCTGGTCGCGATGGTGATCCTGCGCCGGCTGCGCGCGCGCCGGGGCGCTCGCCCGGCTCCGCCGCCGCGCCCGGCGCACGAGGTCGCAATGGAGAAGCTGGATCGGCTGGGTGCGTACGGGTTCCTGGAGAACGCCGACAACCGCCCCTTCTACTTCGCCGTGTCCGAGGTGATCCGCGAATACCTGGGCGCGCGTTACGGCTTCGATTCTCTCGAGCTGACGACCGACGAGCTGATGACCGAGCTGCGCCGGCGCGCCAGTCGTGAGCTGGTGCTGAGCGAGGCCGAGGGGTGGCTGGCGGGCTGCGACCTGGTGAAGTTCGCCAAGATCTCACCGTCGGCCGCCGAGGCGCGCGGCGCGCTGGAGAGCGCGATCCGCATCGTCGTGACCACCCGGCCGGTGGCCGCGCCGCTGGGGGGCGCCGCGCTGGCCCAGGAGGCGGCGCATGGCTGACCGTGAACGGGTGGGTGAACGGCGGGCCATCCCCTATGCGCTGATCGCGATCGTCTGCGTGCCGGTCGCGGTCGCCTACTTCGTGGCGCTGCGCAACGTCGAGGGGTTCCAGTTCGCGCACCCGTTCGCGCTGGCGCTGATTCCGCCGGCGGTGGCGCTGGTGGCCTGGGCCGGCCTGGTGCGGGCGCCCGAGCGCCGCGGCCTTTTCACGTATTCGCGCGCCGCCGAGCTGTCGGCGCAGCGCCCCGGTCTGGTCGCGCGCCTGCGTGATCTGCCGACGGTGCTGCGGCTGGTGGCGGTCACGCTGATCGGTGTCGCGCTGGCCCGCCCCCAGAGCACGTCCGTCACGGAAGACCTGGAGCTGGAGGGGATCGACATCGTCATCTCGCTGGATCTGTCCGGGTCGATGCAGGAGACCGACCTGGTGCCGAACCGGTTGGAGGCGGCCAAGATGGTCATTCAGGATTTCGTGCGGCGCCGTCCCTCCGACCGCATCGGGCTGGTGATCTTCGGGCGCGACGCCTACACCGACATCCCGCTCACGCTGGATCACGGGACGTTCCTGCGCATGTTGGGCGAGCTGCACCTGGGGATCATCGACGGGCGCGGCACGGCCATCGGCAACGGCATCGGCGTGGCGTTGAACCGCCTGCGCAAGTCCGACGCCCGCTCCAAGGTCATCATCGTGCTGACCGACGGGGAGAACAACGCCGGGAACATCTCGCCCGAGCAGGCGGCGCGGTACGCGCAGACGCTGGGCGTGAAGATCTACACCGTGTTGGCCGGCAACGACGACGGTGAATCGCGCGGGCCGGGGCAGCAGCGGCAGCCCGTCAACCCGAAGCTGCTCGAGCAGATCGCGTCCATGACCGGCGGCACGCCTTACCTGGCCACCGACACGCGCGCGCTGCAGGAGCGATTCCAGAAGATCCTCGAGGACCTGCAAAAGTCGCGCATCCACGACCGGGGGACGCTTTACACCGAGCTCTATCGCCGCTTCCTGTTCGCCGCCTTTGCGCTGCTGCTGCTCGAGGTGGCGCTGCGGCTCACCCGTTTTCAGCGGATTCCCTGAGCATGCGCTTCGGTCACCCACACGCCCTCTGGTTGTTGCTGGCGGTTCCGCTGGTCGGCCTGGCGTTCGTCTGGGGGTTTGAGGCGCGGCGCCGCCGGCTGGCGCGCCTGGGCGACGCGGCGCTGATCGCGCGCATGACGTCCGGCGTGTCGGTGGCCCGCAAATGGATCCGCGCCGGGCTGGTCGTGCTGGGGTTGGGCCTGGCGGCCTTGGCGCTGGCTCGCCCGCAGGCGGGCGGGCGCGCGCGCCTGGCCAAGCAGCGGGGCCTGGACCTGGTGGTGGCGCTCGACTTTTCGCGGTCGATGTTGGCCAAGGACGTCTACCCGTCGCGCCTCGAGCGCGCCAAGCGCGAGCTGGAGCAGCTGCTGGACACGCGCGGCGGGGATCGCATCGGGGTCGTGGCGTTCGCGGGTGAACCGCTCACGTACCCGCCCACCACGGACTACGCGGCGGTGAAGCTGTTCTGGCGCGACCTTGGCCCCTGGGACATGCCCGTCGGCGGCACCGCCATCGGCCGAGCGATCCGGTCGGCGCTGGATCAGCTGGTCGCGCTGCGCGGCAAGGGAGGCGCCACGCGCGGGCAAGCGATCCTGTTGCTCACCGACGGCGAGGACACCGAGAGCGAGCCGCTGCAGATGGCCGACGAAGCGTCCAAGCTGGGCGTGAAGATCTTCACCGTGGGCATCGGTTCGCGGTCGGGCGAGCTGATCCCGGAGTACGACGAGCAGGGGAAGGTAACCGGTTACGTCAAGGACGCCGAGGGGCACTACGTCACGTCGCGGCTGGCCGAGGACATGCTGACCGACATCGCGCGCCGCACGGGCGGCGAATACTTCCATGCGGACACCCGTCGGTTCGGGGTCGAGGACGTCGAGCGGGCGCTGGCCGGGCTGACGCACACCGAGAACGAAGCCCGGGTCGTCCGACAGTACGATGAGGTGTTCGAGGTGCCGCTCTTCGCCGCCTTCCTGCTGCTGGTCGGCGAGGCCTGCATGACCGAGCGGCGCAAGGTGCGGCGGGGGGGCGTATCGTGAGGCGCGCGGCCGAGCTGGCGGCGCTGGCGGCGCTGGTCCCGCTGCTGAGCGGGTTCTCGGTGCTGGAGAAGCGCGACCCCGAGATCGAGGCGGGCAACGCGGCGCTGAAGGCGGGGAAGGCGGAGGACGCGCTGGGGCATTACGATCGGGCCGTGAAGAAGCTGGCCGCCGACGCCGGCGCGCACTTCGATCGAGGCGCGGCGCTGTACGCGCTGTCGCGGTTCGACGAGGCCGGGCAGGAGTTCCTGAAGGCGACCGAGGCCAAGGACGCCGCCCTGAAAGAGGGCGCCTTTTACAACCTGGGCAACGCGTTCTTCAAGAAGGAGAAGTTCAAGGAGGCGGTGGCGGCCTACACGCGCGCGCTGGGGCTGCGCCCCGAGGACAAGCAGGCCAAGTGGAATCTGGAGATCGCGCTGCGCAAGCAGCAGGAGCAGGAACAGAAGGACAAAGACAAGAAGAACGATCAAAAGAACGACGACCAGAAGAACAAGGACGAAAGGCGACAAGGACCAGAAGCAGTCGAAGGACGACCAGAAGAAGGACGACAAGTCCAAGCCCGACGACAAGAAGCAGGACCAGGCCAAAAACGATCAAAAGAACGACCCGAAGAAGGACGAGCAGAAGCAGCAGGAGCAAAAGCAGCAGCCAAGCCGCAGCCCGCCGACGACCGGCAACAGACCGAGGCGGTGCTGGACAACCTGGAACGCAGCTCAAAAGATCTCGAGAAGGAACGCGCGCGCGTTCGTGCCGTGCGCCGCTCGCCGCCGGAGCGCGACTGGTGAAACGCGCCTCGCGTTTCCTGGCGCTCTTGGTCGCCGGCTGGTCGGCGCAGGCGCTGGGCGCCTCGTTCCGCGCGTCGCTCGACCGGGACGCGGTCGCGCCCGGCCAGCCGTTCCTCTATCAGGTGACCCTGACCGCTGCCAACGAGGAGGTGACCGACTACCGCCCGCCGGACTTCCACGGCCTGCAGGTCCTGCAGGCGCCCCGCTTCCCCAGCCGGTCGACGAACATGCAGATCATCGGCGGTCAGACCACGGTCGAAAACGGCTTCAGCTGGACCTACCAGCTGGCGCTGCCCGCGGGCGCCAAGGGGCCCGTCCACATCGGCGCGGCTCATGTGCGGGTCGGCGGTCGTGACTTGACGACCAACGCCGTTCCTGTGCGGATCGGCGCCGGCAGCAGTCCCTCGCGCGCGGCGCGTCCTGCCCCGGCCAATCCCCTCCAGCAGCTCTTCGGCGGGGCGGCCAGCCCCTTCGGCGACGACGACGACGCGGCGGCGGTCGCCTCGTCGCCGGGCGCGGCCTTCATTCGCGTCATGCCCGACAAGAGCCGGGTCTTCGTGGGCGAGCAGGTGACGGTGGGCTGGTACCTCTACCTGACCGAGAACCAGAGTCGCTACGAAACCATCACCGAGCCGCACACCGACGGCTTCTGGGTCGAGGACATCCCGTCGACGAATCCGCAGGGGCGGCTGTCGTTCACGCAGCAGGCGATGAACGGCCGCACCTACAACGTGGCGCTGCTCTTCAAAAAGGCGCTGTTCCCGCTGTCGGCCGGCAAGCTCACGGTGACGCCCATGGAAGCGGAAGTGTCGCAGGTCGACTTCTTCGGCTCGCCCGTGCGCGCGCGGCGCCTCAAGACCGACCCACTGGTGATCGAAGCGCTGCCGCTGCCGCGGGCCGGCGAGCCAGCCGGCTTCGACCCGTCGAACGTCGGCAAATTCGACATTTCTGCGGTTGTAGACCGGGGTTCGGTGGCGGTGGGCGACGCGGTCACGCTGCGGATCGCGGTCAAGGGCGCCGGCAACGTCCGCAACGTCCACGCGCCGGCGTTGCCGCCGCTCGTCGGGTGGAAGACCTACGAGCCGAAGGTCGACGTGACCGTCGACGTGGCCGACGTGGTCACGGGCACGAAGACCGTCGAGTGGTTGCTGCGCGCCGAGCGCCCGGGGAAGACGACGCTGCCGGCGCTGGTGCTGGACACGTTCGATCCGGCGGCGAAACGCTATGAGAGCGCCCACACGGCGCCCATCGAGCTGGTGGTCACGGGCGAGGCGTCCAGCGCTCCCCTCGCGAATGAACCGGGCGGGGCCGCCGCGGGTGAGGGAGGTGCGGTCGCGGGCGCCATACGCCCCATCCACGCGCGCGGTGGTCTGTCGGCGGGCGTCGGTGCTGCGTTTCTGCACAGCCCCGCCTTCACCGCGACGCTGGTCGTGCCGCCCCTCGCCTGGGCGCTGCTGCTGGGGTTCGGGCGGGCGCGCGCCCGTTTGTCGGCCGACGAATCGCGCAACCGGCGCCGCCGTCTCCGCAGCTTGATCCGGCGCCGGCTGCGGGACGCCGAGGCGCACCGGGCGGCCGGCCGGGCTGGACCGTTTTACGCCGAGATCGATCGGGTCGTGCGCGAGGCCCTGTCCGAGCGACTCGCCACGCCTGTCGGCGGCCTGCACTTCGACGAGCTGCGCGCGCTGCTGGCCGCGCGTGGCCTCGGCGAACAGGAGGCCGGCGAAGTGGTCCAGGTGCTGGTCACCTGCGACGAGGCCCGATTCGCGCCGGGCGCGGCCGCCGCCAATCCGGCCGCGCTGGCCGCGATGGAGACGCGCGCCGCCGATCTGGTCGGTGTGCTCGAACGCGCGCCGCTGCGCCCGGAGGCCAGCGCGTGAGGCGGGGGACCTTCGCGGGCGTCCTGCTGCTGGCGTCGTTCGGGCTCGCCGGCGCGGCGCGTGCCGATCGTCTGGACCAGGCCTGGCAGCGCGGCAACCAGGCCTACTTGCACGGCGATTACGCAGGGGCCATCGCCGCCTACCAGGAGCTGCGCGATCGCGGCGTGCGATCGAGCGACCTCTTTTTCAACCTGGGCGACGCTTACTTTCGCTCCGGGGCCATCGGGCCCGCCATCTGGTCGTTCGAGGAGGCGCTGGTCCAGGACCCCGGGAACGAGGACGCCCGCTTCAACTTGATCGCGGCCCGCAAGCAGGCCGAACGGATGGCTCGCGGTGGTGACACGGCGGCGGAGGCGCCCGCCCAGGATCGTGACCCGCTGTGGGTGCGGATCGCGACGGCGGTCAGCGCGTCCACGGAGACCTGGTTGTTCGTGGCGGCCTACCTGGGCCTGTTCGGGTTCCTGCTGGCGCGGGCCTGGGCGCGCGCCGATCTCCGGCCGGCGCTGGGCATCGCGGCGGCCGCCTTTGGGGATGGCGGCGTTGCTGGCCGGCGCGCTGCTGGTCGCGCGGGTGCAGCTGGAACGGCTGTCGTTCGCGGTGGTCCTTCCCGCCAGCGTCGAGGTCAAAGACGGCGCCGACCCCAGCGCACGGACCAGCTTCGCGCTGCACGCCGGCGCTCGGGTCCGGCTGGTCGACACCGACCAGGACTGGGTGCGCGTGCGCCTGGGAAACGGGCTCGAAGGTTGGCTCCGCGGCAGCGACGTCGGAAAGCTATAATCGCCGCGAATGGCCACGCCCCACTTCGACAAGCACGTCTTCGTCTGCACGAACCGGCGCGACCCCGGCAACCCCAAGGGGTCCTGCGCCGAAAAGGGGAGCGAGGCCGTCCGGGACGAGTTCAAGCGCCTGCTGCACGAGCGCGGCGTGAAGGGGCGCATGCGCGCCAATGCGGCCGGCTGCCTGGACCAGTGCCCGCGCGGCGTCGCCGTGGTCGTCTACCCCGAGCAGGTCTGGTACGGCGGCGTCACCGTCGCCGACGTTCCGGAGATCATCGACAGTCACCTGTTCGGGGGCGTTCCCGTCGATCGCCTGCGGATGAAGTGAGCGGGTTGGCCGAAGAACGCGCCCCGCTTTCCGCGCCACCCGAGCCAGCTGCCGCCCGCTGGACCGTGCTGGAGGTGATCAAGTGGACGATGGCGCGCTTCGCGGAGCGCCGCCTGGACACGCCCCGCCTGGACGCGGAGATCCTGGTGGCGCACGCGCTGGGCCTGTCGCGCGTGCAGCTCTACGTGCAGTTCGACCGGCCGTTGTTGCCCGACGAGCTGGCCGCGATCCGTGCGCTCATCAAGCGGCGTCAGGCCGGCGAGTCGGTGGCTTACGTCGTCGGGAAGAAAGAGTTCTGGGGTCTGGAGCTGGCCGTCGACGCGCGGGTGTTGGTTCCCCGCCCCGACACCGAGACGCTGGTCGAAGAGGGACGGGCGCGCCTGGACCAGGCGGCCCACGCGGACGAGCGGATCGCCGACGTCGGAACCGGCTCGGGCGCGGTGGCGCTGGCGCTGGCCAAGGTACGCCCGGCGGCTGCGGTGTTCGCGGGCGACCTGTCACCCGACGCGCTGGCGGTGGCGCGCGGCAACGCCGAGCGGCTGGGTCTGCCCGTCACGTTCGTCGAAGGTGACCTGGGGACGCCCCTGGCCGCGCACGGGCCGTTCTCATTGCTGGTCGCCAACCTGCCGTACATCCCGACGGCCGACCTGGCCGGCTTGCCGCCCGAGGTGCGCGCCGAGCCGGTTCAGGCGCTGGACGGCGGCCCCGACGGCCTGGACCTGGTCCGCCGCCTCGTCGCGCAAGCCGGCCCCCTGCTTCGGGCGGGCGGCGCGCTGGCGCTTGAGATCGGCTCCGGTCAGGCAGCCGCGACGGCGGACCTGCTGGCCGGCGGAGGCTTCACCGACGTGCGCAGCCGGCGCGACCTGGCCGGCATCGAGCGGGTCGTCTCGGGGGTGAAGGCGTGAGCGTGGAAACCGACGCCGCGCGGCCGGCAGCGCCCGCCCCCTCCGCCGCTGCCGCAACCGACGGCTCGACAGCCGCGCGCGGCGCCGTGTTCATCGGCTTCGCGAAGCTCTACTTCATGCTGAGCGGGTTCGTGCAGCAGGTGCTGCTGACCCGCTTCGTGGGCGCCGCCGAGTTCGGCGCGTTCGCCGTCGTCAACAACGTCATCTCGATCGTCAACAACACGGTCGTGCAGGCGACGATCCAGTCGGTCTCGAAGTACACCGCCGAGGACGACGCCCGGGCGGGCGCCGTGCAGCGGGCCGGTCTCCGCATGCAGTTGGTGCTGGGGACGGCCCTGGCGGTCGCCATCTTCCTGGGCGCCCCGCTGATCGCCCGGTTCGAAGAGGCGCCACGCTACACGTCGTATTTCCGGATCGCGGCGGCCATTCCCTTTCTGTACGCGCTCTATGCGGTCTTCGTCGGCTCGGCCAACGGGCTGCGCCGCTTCCGGACCCAGGCCAGCTTCGACGTGGGCTTCTCGACCGCCAAGACCATCTTGCTGCTGGGGCTAGCGGCCCTGTGGAAGGTCACCGGCGCCTTCGTCGGCTTCGCGGCCGCCGCTCTCTTCATCCTGTCCGTCGCCTCGCGGGTCATGCGGCTGCCGGCGGGCTCCGCCAAGTTCCCGATCGGGCGGCTGACCACCTACATGAGCGCGGTCGTCGCGTACGGCCTCTTGCTGAACGTGGCCCTCAACTACGACCAGCCGCTTTTGCACCATTTCGCGGGCAAGGCGGCCGGCGAGGCCGTGGCGGCGGTCGCTGCGGGCCACTACCAGGCGCTGCGGACGCTGGCTCTGCTGCCGTACCAGGCGCTGATCGTCGTGACGTTCGTGATCTTCCCGCTGATCTCGCGGGCCACCTTCGCCGAGGACCGCGAGGCGACGCGGCTTTACGTCACCCAGACGCTGCGGTACGCGTTGATCCTGGTGGCCGGGATGGGGATCGTCCTGGCCGCCCGGCCCGACGCGCTTTTGGCCATCATCTACAAGCCGGCTTACGGCGAGGGCGCGGCGGCGATGCCGATCTTGGTGGCGGGCGAATGTTGCTTGGCGCTGCTGGGGGTCGTCTGCGCGATCCTGAACGCCGCCGGGCGCACGCGGGCCACGCTCTCCTTCGTCGCGCTGACGGTGGCGGTCGGCGCCGCCGCCGCCGCGATCCTGGTCCCCGCCGCTCCCCTCGGCGCGCCCATGCTGCGGGCCGCGGCGACCGCAACGGCGCTGGGGATGGGCGTGGGGTTCGTGGCCGCCATCGTCTACGTCCGCGCCCGGCTGGGCGGGGCGCCGCCCGCGAAGACCATCGGGCGCGTGGCCGCAGGGGTGGTCGCCGGCCTCGTGGTGGCGCGCATCGTCCCGGCGCACGGCAAGATCCTGGGCCTGGCGACCATCGCGCTGGCGGCGGCTGCCTACCTCGGCGTGCTGATCGCGGCCGGCGAGCTGGGTCCCGCCGATCGCGCCAAGCTGGCCCGCATGTTCGTACGGCCGGAAGCCCTTGCGCTGGTAGGTGATGGCACGAGCCGTCCAGACGGGCGGCAGAGTCGGATGCGCCCGTCGCGTCTGGTCGGAGAGCGTGATTTCGACGAGGGCATCATGCCGCCCGAGTTGCTTGATGACCCGCAGGTGGGTGGTCGATTTTGCGCGCGTGAGCCAATGGCGGTTGGTGCCGCTGCGTTCCAGTCGCGTCAAGTCATCGGCCACCAGGAAGTTGCGATCGGCAATGGTCACCGAGTTGTCCGGCAGCTCGGACCAGAATCCGTCGCTGAGCGTCGTTTCCCCAGTCGCGTAGTCGCTGAAGTAAACCGCCGAAAGGAGGTGAGACCGCAATGCCATCACCGCCACCAGACGCACCATCGGATAGGCGCTGCCGTTGCGCGTCCCGCTGCCGCACTGGCCGCCAAACGCCGCCCAGTTCTCGGGGGAGTCCGGCACTTTGAGAGTAGTCCCGTCGAGCCCGTGAAGCGAAAGCCCGCGCCACCGATGTCGGTCAGCGCTTCGCGTCGCCCAGCGATCGGCGGTCGTGGTGAACAGGTATGCGAGCGGCTCTTCTCCAAGGCGCTTTCGGGCCTGCGCGATGCCGCTCTTGGCCGCGGTGTCGCCTCGCGCACCCGGCAACGCCAGCCCCAGCATCATAACCACGCGCTCGATCGACTCCTGGCGCAGCAGCGCCATGCCGATCACCAGCCAGATCGCTTGCTCGGCTGGCAGCCGCCGGCGTCGCACGCTCGCCGTTCCGGTGGCGTCGAGCGCCTCCTCAATCCAGGTCGGATCGATGTGCTCCCGGAATCGCCCGAAGTCCGCGGGAACGACGAAACCGGCAAGAGATTCAAGCGCTTCCTGTAGCTGAATGGCGACCTCCAACGAGATCGCCCCATCCTGATCCTCACCGCGCCCGAGGCAATTTTTCTGCCCTTCCTGCCAGCCCGCCGCGGTGTCTCCTCCGCGCTATGTGAACGGCATTGGCGCTAACCCTGGCGTCCTGGCGTCCTGGCGCTTAACCGAACGGGATTGGCGCGCGCGCGCCGGCGTTACGGGTGCTGGGGGGCGGCGTGGACGCCGGCGGTCGCGCCGCGCTTGAACACCACGACCGCCACCGCACCGCCCAGGATCACCGTGCCGATGAGGGCGCCGATCAGGAAGCTGCGGGCCGGGCTGGCGCCGCGGTTGGCCGGGATCGTCGGCGACGTCTGGTGCGGGCCCGGCGTCGGCTCGAGGACGCTGGCCAGCGTTTCGGGCCCGGGCGTGGATTCGAGGGTCGCCGTCGGTGCCGCGGCGGCACGCTGCGGTCCGGTCGGGACGCGCGGGCGGGTCGTGGCCGGCGTCGGGGGCCGGCTCCCCGGCAGGGGCCCCGAGCCGGTCGCCGGCGCCGGGACGGGCGGGCGCGTCCCCGTCGTTGGCGTCGAGCCGCCTTTGGGGAGCGGGGGCGTTCCAGGCCGTGGCGGTGGTGGCGGCGAAAGACCCTTGCCCGGCGTCGTCCCGCCCAGCGGCTTCGACGGCGGGGCCGCTTTGCCTGCCACGGGCGCGCTGCTGGCGGCCGGCAGATCGCGCGCCGTGCGGCGGTGCTCGAGCGCCCGTAGATCGGCGGCCGTGGCGGCCGGGGTCATCCGCTCGTCGGCCCAGCCTCGCGGATCGACGAAGTCGCCATCCAGCGACGCCGGCCGCTGCGCCAGCTCGTCGTCCTCCAGCGGCTGCGACCCGGGTTCCTCGAAGTCCACCGAGGTGAACTTCACAATCTCGTCCTGCAGGAGGTGGTCGATGATGCTGGTCCGGGGTTTCCCCTCGCCGGACTGCATGCGCTTGTCTTCCAGGCATTGGCGCACGAGCTCGGCGATGTCGCGCGAGATGACCTTGAGCCCACGCGAGTAGCTGTACTGGGCCAGCGCGTCCTGCAGATCGGTCGCGCTCTGAAAGCGGTCCTCTTTGCGCTTGGCCAGCGACTTGCGGACGATGTCCTCCAGCTCGGGCTCGACCTGCGGATTCTGCGGGCGGATCGGCGGGATCTTCGCGTTGCGGACCAGCTCGACCGTCTGGTAGTCCGTCTCGCCGTAAAAGAGGCGCTTGCCGGTCAGCATCTCGTAAAGAAGGATGCCGACCGCGAAGATGTCGGCCCGGCTGTCGACCTCTTCCCCCCGCGCGGCTTCGGGCGACAGGTAACTCATCTTGCCTTTGACGACGCCGGGGTCCGTCACCTCGACCTGGCTGGTCGCCTTCGCCAACCCGAAGTCCACGACCTTCACCTCGCCCTGCTTCGACAGCAGCACGTTGGGGGGCGAGACGTCCCGGTGCACGATGTTCAGCGGGGCGTCGTTTTCTTGGTTGGTCAGCTCGTGCGCGTACGACAGCCCTTTGCAGATCTCCGTGATCACGTACAGCGAGTGGGCGACCGGCACGCGCTTGTTGGTTCGCCGGCGCCAGTCGAGGATGGCCTTGAGGTCGCATCCGTCGACGTACTCCATGACGATGAAGTACGTGTCCTCGCTGTGACCGATGTCGAACACCTGAACGATGTTCGCGTGTTGCAACGACAGCGACAGGCGCGCCTCGTCCAGGAACATCGCCACGAACTTCTTGTTCTTGGTGAGCGACGGCAGGATCCGCTTGATGGCGATGTTCTTCTTGAACCCGCGCATCGACTCGGCGACGCCGCGAAACACCTCGGCCATGCCGCCTGCGGCGACACGTTCGGTGATGCGATAACGATTATCGGCCATAGGTGATCCGCGAAGCGCTCGCGGATGACGATATGACGAAAGCAGGGGGGCGGCAATTCGCCGCCGGGCGAGGCCCAGCGACGACGACCACCCTCATTCTTCGGCGGTGACCTTCGGCGCGTCCTCGCCGTCGGCAAGGTCCGCAAAAGCCGCCCCGGCGCGCCCGGGCTGTTCGGTGGCCTGCTCTTCGCGCTCGCTCTGCTCTTTGCAGTCGATGCAAAGGGTCGTGACGGGCCGCGCCAAAAGGCGCCGGAACGAGATCTTCTCGCCACAATCCTCGCAAACGTCGATCTCGTTCCCCTCCAGGCGGACCAACTGTTTGGCGATCTTGCCCAGCAGGAACTTCTCGCGGTCGTGCAGCCGCATCTCGGTCGAGAAGATCTCTTCTTCCATGGACTCATCGATCGAATCGCGACCGATGTTCCGCTCGTGGTTCATCGAGTAGTTCAGCGCGTTCTCGCTCTTTCGGGCGAGGCGCTTCTGCTCCTCTTCCAGAACTGTTCGGATCTGGGCTTTTTCCTTCGGGCTCAGCATGGATCGACCTTTGGGGTTGGTCGTCAATCCTAATACCGGATTGACGGCGGTAAAGGCGTCGGCAGTTCTTCGACGGCTCGACGACGAACTTGAAGACGTTTGGGGGGTGGCTACGAAGCTTTCTTCTCGCGCACCAGCTGTGGGCGGCTGCGCGATACGACCACATCGCGTGTTACCACACACTCGGTCACCCCGGTGAGGGATGGAATCTCGTACATGACGTCCAGCATCACCTCTTCGAGGATGGCGCGCAGGCCCCGGGCGCCCGACTTGCGGCGGGTCGCCTCCTCGGCGATCCCCTGCATGGCGTCCTCGGTGAACCGCAGCTTGACGCCTTCCATTTCGAAGAGGCGCTCGTACTGCTTGGCCAGCGCGTTCTTCGGCTTCCACAGGATCTCGACCAGCATGTCGACGTCCAGGTCGTCGGCCGCCACGATGATCGGAAGCCGCCCCATGAACTCGGGGATCATGCCGAACTTGATGAGGTCCTCGGTCCGGGTCATCGCGCGCAGGCCGTTCTTGGACTCTTCGCCCTTGCCGATGTGGGCGCCGAAGCCCAGCCCGCGCTCGCCCACCCGGCGGCGGACAATCTCTTCGATGCCGTTGAAGGCGCCGGTGCAGACGAAGAGGATGTCGGTCGTGTCGACCTGAATCAGCTCTTGCTGGGGGCGGTTGCGCGCCCCGTCGGGCGTGATCGAGGCCTGCTTGCCCTCGAGAATCTTCAGCAGCGCCTGCTGCACGCCCTCGCCCGAGACGTCCCGGGTGACCGACGGGCCGCCGCCCTTGCGCGCGATCTTGTCGATCTCATCGATGCAAACGATGCCGCGGCTGGCCTTTTCGGGGTCGTTGCCGGCGTTCCGGTAGAGCGCCTTGATGACGCTGTCGACGTCCTCGCCGACGTACCCCGCTTCAGTCAGGGTCGTGGCGTCGGCCATCGCGAACGGGACGTCCAGCTTCTTGGCCAGCGTCTGCACCAGCAGCGTCTTGCCGCAGCCGGTCGGGCCCAGCAACAGGATGTTCCCCTTCTGGATCTCGACTTCGCCCGCCTTGCCGTGCTGGCCAATGCGCTTGTAGTGATTGTGCACCGCGACGGACAGCGCCTTTTTGGCCCGGTCCTGACCGATGACGTAGCGATTCAGCTCGTCCCAGATCTCGCGGGGCCGCGGGTGCTTGGGGCGCTCTGCCGCCTCTTCTTTGGCGATGATGTCGTTGCACAGAGCGACGCACTCGTCGCAGATGAAGACGCGCGGCCCGGAGATGAGCTTGCGCACCTCACGGCGCCGCTTCCCACAAAAGGAGCAGTGGAAGTCGTCCATTCAGGAAGAGTATTGCACCAGGTCTGCGCCGCGCCAAGCGTGGCCGGACCCAGAACGTCAGATAGATGCCGTTGACCGTCACCAGGTTCCCGGTCCCTGACCCGGGCCAGCGCTGCGCCTGGCTAGAAACCAAGCCTTGATATTTGCACGGTCCTCGGCTCAGCCCGGCAGTTGCCGCGGTGGGCACTGCCAAGTACTGTAGCGCCGCGAATGCGAGCATTGGTCGTCACCTCAAATCCTGCTACGGCTGCGTCCGAGCCCGAGTCTCCGGCCGCCGCCCTCAGCGATCTCGGCTGCGAGGTGGTGACGGTCGGGTACGACGTCGATCAGCTCCCCGAGGACATCGAGCTGCAGCGACCGTCGGTGGTGGTGGTCGACGCCGGGGCCCACCTCGAGGTCGGGCGCGCCGCCATCCGCCGCGTGCGAGAGGTCGGGTCGTTGGCCGATGTGCCTGTGCTTCTGTGCGTCGAGGTGTCGCGCCTGGCAGGCCTCGACCCCGAGGCCGGCGCCGACGACTTCGTCCTTTCGCCCGTGGTCGGCCCCGAGCTTTACGCCCGTATCCGCCAGCTCGACTGGCGGATGTCGTCGTTCCGGGCCGCGGGGCGCATCAAGATCGGGGATTTGGTGATCGACGCCGTGGCGGTCGAGGCGTCGTACCGCGGCCGGGCGCTCAAGTTGCCGCGTCAGGAGTTCCAGCTGCTGAAGTTCCTGGCCGAGCGGCCGGGTCGCGTGTTTTCTCGCGAGCAGCTGCTGTCCCGGGTCTGGGGCTACCGCTACGCGGGCGGGACCCGCACGGTCGACATCCACGTTCGCCGCCTGCGCGCCAAGCTGGGGCCGGGCAGCGCGATGATCGAGACGGTGCGGCACGTCGGCTACAAGCTGCGCCCCCCGACCGCCTAGGCTGGCCCTGAACGCGAGGGCTTGAAAGTCCGGCCGGAGTACGGTAGTTCGCCGGGGCGCCATGCCGGAGATGAATCTGCTGCAAGCGGTGAACGACGCGCTCCGCGTGGAAATGCGGCGCGATCCGCGCGTGGTCGTGTTGGGCGAGGACGTCGGCAACTTCGGCGGCGTCTTCCGCGCCACCGAAGGGCTACAGGCCGAGTTCGGCCCCGACCGCTGCATCGATACGCCGCTGGCCGAATCCGGGATCGTGGGGACCGCCATCGGCATGGCGCTTTACGGGATGCGGCCCGTCCCAGAGATTCAGTTCGGCGACTACATCTATCCGGCCTTCGATCAGATCGTGAACGAGCTGGCCAAGCTGCGGTACCGGTCAGGCGGCGAGTACGCGGCGCCCGTCGTCATCCGCACCCCGATCGGCGGCGGCATCAAGGGCGGGCACTACCACTCGCAATCGCCCGAGGCCCTGTTCACGCACGTGCCGGGGCTGAAAGTCGTCTGTCCGTCCAACCCCATCGACGCCAAGGGGCTGCTGGCCAGCGCCATCCGCGGCGACGACCCGGTCATCTTCATGGAGCCCAAGCGGTACTACCGCGCGGCGCGCGGCGATGTGCCGGAGGGGGAGTTCACGATTCCGCTCGGCCAGGCCAAGGTGGTCCGGGCGGGAAAGCAGGTCACGGTGCTGGCCTGGTCGGCGATGGTGCACACGGCGTTGGAAGCCGCCGACAAGGGCGCGCAGGCTGGGTACGACCTGGAGGTCATCGATCTGCGCACGCTGGTGCCGTTCGACGAGGCAGCCATCTTGGCGTCCGTCGAGAAGACCGGCCGGGTCGTGATCGTCCAAGAGGCGCCGCGCACGTCGGGGTTCGGTGCGGAGCTGGCCGCCACCATCGCCGAAAAGGCCATCCTGCACCTCGAGGCCCCCATCGTGCGGGTGGCGGGGCTGGACACGCCCTTCCCGTACACGCTCGAGCACGAATACCTGCCGGACGCCGATCGAATCCTGGACGCCGTCGAGCGGGTGGTGCGCTTTTGAGCACCTACGAGTTCAAGCTGCCCGACATCGGTGAGGGGGTGGTCGAGGGCGAGGTCGTTCGCTGGCTGGTGAAGGAAGGCGACCTGCTGACGCAGGATCAGCCGATGGTCGAGGTGATGACGGACAAGGCGACCGTCGAGATCCCGGCCCCGCGCCCGGGGCGGGTCGGCAAACGCATGTTCGCCGAGGGCGAACGCTGCCCGGTCGGCAAGGTGCTGATTGTGATCGATCTGGATTCGGGCGCCGGGCAGGCGACGGCGCCGGCCGGTGCGCCTGAAATCCCGGCATCCCGGCCGAACGCACCGGCGGCAGCGGTGACCGCAGCCCGGCAGTCCGCCGGCCCGGCCGGCGCCGTGCTGGCGACGCCCGCCACCCGCAAGCTGGCGCGCGACATCGGGGTCGACATCCAGGGTGTCACGGCCACCGGTCCCGCCGGGCGGGTCACCTCCGACGACGTCCGCGCCCACAAGCAGAACGGCGCCGCGCCGGCCGCCGCCACCAAGCCGGCCGCGTCCAGCGGCGACAAGCGGGTCCCGTTCCGCGGCGTTCGCAAGAAGATCGCCGAGACTCTGGCCAAGTCGAAGTTCACGGCGCCGCACGCAACCTACGTCGAAGAGGTCGACTGCACAGACCTGGTCGCGCTGCGCGCCGCGATCAACGCGCGCGCCGCGGGAGCCAAGGTGTCGTACCTGCCGTTCATCATCAAGGCGACCGTCGCCGCGCTGAAGAAGTTCCCGCAGATGAACGCCATGCTGGACGACGCGGCCGGCGAGATCGTTCAGTGGGGCCACGTCCACGTGGGCCTGGCGACGGCGACGGAGTCGGGTCTGATCGTTCCGGTCATCCGCGACGCCGACCAGAAGTCCGTCGCGCAGCTCTCGAGTCAGATCGCGCACCTGGCCGAGGCGACCCGCACGGGCAAGGCCACGCGCGAAGATCTTACGGGCTCGACGTTCACGATCACCAGCCTGGGCGCCTGGGGCGGCGTGATGGCCACCGCCATCATCAACCCGCCCGAGGTCGCGATCCTGGGTGTGCACCGCATCGCCAAGCGGCCAGCCGTCGTGGGCGACCAGATCGCGATCCGTGATCTGATGAACCTGTCGATCTCGTTCGACCACCGGGTGGTGGACGGTTTCGACGCCGCGCAGTTCGTGGGCGAGATCAAACGGCAGCTCGAGGCGCCCGCGACGCTCGACGACAAGTCGCTCTGAAGATGGCCACCCGCCGGACGCAGAAGAACGGACCGCCCAGCCCGAACCCGGCTGGGACCGCGCCGGCGCAGCCGACATCCCGCCACATCCGCGCGGGCCTGGGTGACCCGGCGCTGGCGGAGGTCCTGGCCTGGACGGACGAGGCGTACGCCCGCGCCACGACGATCGTCGATCGCGCCGAAGCGGTTCGGGAGTTGGACGCCGGCGCGTTGCGCGAGGCCTACCGCGCCATGCTGCAGATGCGGGCGCTGGACGCGGCGGCGCAGGGGCTGGTCGCCGATGGCACCATCGGGTCGTACGTCCCCACGAAGGGCGTGGAGGCCGCCGTGGCGGGGGCGATCGCGGCGCTTCGAACCGACGATCTGGTCGTCGCCAACCGGCGCAGCGGTGCCGCGGCGCTGGTCCGGGGCCTTCCCGTCGCCGCCTTCGCCGCCCAGTTGCTGGGCAACGCCCACGACCTGGCGCGGGGCCGCCGGCTGCCGGGCTGCCCGGCCATCCCCCGCGCGCTGAACATCGTCCCCGGATCGTCGCACGCCGGCACGCAGCTGCCGCAGGCGGCCGGGATCGCCTGGGCGGCGAAGATGCAACGCAAACCGACCGTGGCGCTGGCCTACCTGGACCCGCAGGAGGTCGACGCAGAGGACTTTCACACCGGGGTCAACTTCGCGGGTGCGTTCCACCTGCCCGTGGTCTTCGTCTGTCTGAACGATCGCCTCCATTCGCCCATGAAGACGGCCGAGACCGTCGCCGTCCGGGCTCTGGCCTACGGCATCGAGGGCTCGCGCGTCGACGGGACGGACCTGGTCGCCGTCTGGGCGCACGTGCGGGCGGCCGTCGAACGCGCGCGGCGCGGTGAGGGCGCCACGCTGGTCGAGGCGGTGATCGACCCGGAACAGAACGCCCTGGCGATCAGCGGCGCCCGACTGGCCGGCGCGCAGATCGTCGATGCGCGGGGCGCGTCCGAGCTGCAGGCGGCTGCGCGGCAGGAGATCGCCGCGGCCATCGACGCCGAGCGCCGCGTGGGCCCGCCGCCGCTGTCGGGCATCATCGACGGTGTCACCTCCCAGCCCAGCGATTCGCTGCGCGGGCAGCTGGACCAACTGACGAACGCTCGCCACAAGGCCTGACATGGCCGCTGTTCGCCGCGTCCTCGTCGCCGGCGCCGGAATCGGCGGTCTGGCGGCAGCCGCGGCCCTGCGGAAGGTGGGGATCGAGGCGGAGCTCTACGAGCAGGCCGACGAGCTGCGGGAAGTGGGCGCCGGCGTGGGGCTGTGGGCGAACGCGCTCGGCAGCCTGGACCAGCTGGGCGCCGGCGACGAGATTCGCGCCGCGACCATGCCGTTGCGGATCTTCACGACGGCCCGACCCGACGGGCGGGTCATCCGGACGATTCGCCTGGACGACCTGGGACCCGACTTCGCGGAATCCGCGTGCCGTGTCGTCGCGCGCCCGGCCCTGCTGGCGGCGCTGGCCCGCCTGGTCGCGCCCGAGCACGTTCACACCGGCACCCGGGTCGTCGCGGCCGAGACCGCCGGGGCGGCGGCGCACGTTCGGCTGGCGAACGGTTGGACCCAGGAAGGAGACCTGCTGATCGGCGCCGACGGCCTGCATTCAGTGGTTCGACCGATGGTCATCGGCAGCGACAAGATCCGGTATGCCGGCCAGACCTGCTTTCGCGGGCTGGCGACGCTCGCGTCGCCCAACCCGCGCGAGCTTCGCGAGATCAATGGCGCCGGCCAGCGCGCGTCCGTGTGCCCGATCGACGCGCGCAACGTCTACTGGTGGGCCGCGTTCAACGCGCCGCTGAACGACATCATCGCGCCCGAGCACCGGAAGGCTCTCTTGCTGGACCGTTTCGCCGGCTGGCCGTTCGCGCTGCCCGAAGCCATCGCCGCGACCCCGGACGGGGGCATTCTGCAGAACGATCTGGTCGACCGCCGCCCGGCCCGCCGTTATGCGCGCGGGCGGGTGGCGCTGCTGGGCGACGCCGCCCACCCCACGACGCCCAATCTGGGCCAGGGCGCGAACATGGCGATCGACGACGCGATCGCGCTGGCGCGCGCCCTGCGCGACGAACCGTCGCTGCCGGCGGCGCTGGCCCGCTATGAACGGGAACGGATGGAGCGGACGCGCCTCATCGTCAAGCGCAGCTGGTCGTACGGGCGCCCCTACCGATGGACGTCGCGCCCCGCGATGAGACTGCGCGAATCGATGATTCGGCGGACGCCCCTGCGGATGGTGGCGGACCTCTTGCGGTGGCAAACGCTGGACAGCGTCGGCCCGCTTTGAGGCGTTGCTGATCGGCGGCGTTCCGGTATAAGCCTGCCGCATGGCGGACCAGAAGACGCGCGTCGACGTGGTGGTGATCGGCTCGGGCCCGGGGGGCTACGTGGCGGGCATCCGGCTGGCGCAGCTGGGCAAAAAGACCATCGTCGTCGAGAAGGACAAGGCCGGCGGCATCTGCCTGAACGTCGGGTGCATCCCGTCGAAGGCGTTGATCAACGCCGCCAAGACCTACGACAAGCTCCGGCACGGCGCCAAGATCGGCATCCTGGCCGACAACTTCCGTGTCGACATGGGGACCATGCAGTCGTGGAAAGGCGAGGTCGTCTCCAAGCTGACGGGCGGCGTGAAGTCGTTGCTGAAGTCCAACGGCGCCGAGTTCCGGGCGGGGACCGCCCGCGTGACTTCGCCGCACACGGTCGAGATCACCGACGGCGCCGGCAAGACGACCATCGAGGCGGACCACATTGTCCTCGCGACCGGCTCGCGGCCGATCGAGATCCCTGGCTTCAAGTTCGACGGCAAGCGGATCGTGGATTCGACGGGGGCGCTGGACTTCAATCCGGTGCCGGAACGGTTCGTCGTCATCGGCGGCGGCTACATCGGCATCGAGATCGGCACGCTCTACGCCAAGCTGGGCGCGAAGGTGACCGTCCTCGAGGCGCTGCCGGCCATCCTGCCCGGCAACGACCCGGAGATCGTCACGCTGGTCGCGCGCAAGCTGAAGGCCCTGGGCGTCGAAGTGCTGACCGGCGCCAAGGCCAAGGGCTGGACCGAGAAGAACGGCCGGGCGCTGGTGACGGCCGACGTGGGCGGCAAGGACGTCACCGTCGAGGCCGACAAGGTGCTGGTCGCCGTGGGCCGCCGCCCGAACTCCGAAGGGCTGGGCCTCGAGGAGCTGGGCGTCAAGATCGAGCGGGGCTTCGTCCCTGTCGACCGGCAGCTGCGCACGAACGTGGCCGGCATCTACGCGATCGGCGACGTGGCCGGGCAGCCGATGCTGGCCCACAAGGCGTCGCACGAGGCCGAGGTGGTGGCTGAGGTCATCGCCGGCCACGCCGCCGAGATGGACGTCCGGTGCATCCCGGCCGTCATCTTCAGCGACCCCGAGGTGGCGACCGCCGGCCTGACCGCTGAGGAGGCCAAGCAGCGCGGCCGCGACGTCAAGGTCGGCAAGTTCCCGTTCGTCGCGCTGGGGCGCGCCATCGCCAACGCGGACACCGACGGCTTCGTGAAGGTGGTCATGGACGCCGGCAGCCACGAGGTCTTGGGGATTCAGGTCGTGGGCAACGGCGCGTCCGACATCATCGCGGAGGCGGCGTTGGCCATCGAGATGGGCGCGCTGGCCGAGGACATCAGCTTGACCATCCATGCTCACCCCACGCTGCCCGAGGCGATCATGGAGGCGGCCAAGGCGGCGATGGGCGAAGCGATCCATATTCTCAATCGGTGAGTGAGAAAGTCCAGGCGCGCGTCCTCGACCTTGGCACGCGCGAATACGGCGAGGTCTGGGCGCTGCAGCGCGAGCTGGTGGGGCAGCGCCAGCGCGACGAGATCGCCGACACGCTGGTGCTGGTCGAACACCCGGACGTCATCACCGCCGGCCGCAGCGCCCACCGCGAGAACCTGCTGGCCACCGCCGACATTCCGCTGTTCGAGATCGAACGGGGTGGCGACGTCACCTACCACGGGCCCGGCCAGCTGGTGGGCTATCCGATCTTCCAGCTTCGCCAGGACGAACGGGACCTGCACCGCTACCTGCGCAACCTGGAAGAAGCGCTGATTCAGGCGGTCGGGCGGTTCGGGCTGCCCGGGGACCGAAAGGCGGGCTGGACGGGCGTCTGGACGACCGGTGGGGCGCGCAAGCTGGCCTCCATCGGCGTGGCCGTCAAACGCTGGGTCACGATGCACGGCTTCGCGCTGAACGTGTCGACCGACCTGGCCCGGTTCGGCGCCATCAACCCGTGCGGGCTCGACGCGTCGGTGATGGCGTCCGTCGCCTCGGAGCTGGGACGGCCGGTGGCGATGGCCGAAATGAAAGCGGCCGTGCGCGACACGTTCGGCCAGGTCTTCGAGCGGCAGTTCTAGCAGCCGCCGTCGACCGACGAACCGGCGGTCGCGACACCCATGAACGTGCCGGTGGCGGGCGCTGCCAGTGGCCGCCCGAACGCGTCGGGCGCGCCGCTGTCGATGGTCAGCGTGACGGGGACGCCGGGCGGCCAACCGCCCGCGCAGGCGGCGGTGACGTAGACGACGGTCGGGTCGCTGGCGTTTCCCGCGACGGCAACCGACAGCGCGCCCGACGGTGTCGACGCGTGGATGAAGGGAGACACCGCGTCCGCGGCCACGCGGTTCGAGAACACGACCGGCATCATGTACCTGGCGGGGACGACCCCACCGGCGTCCGCGTCCGAGGGGACGTGTACGGTCGCCGTCAGCGGTCCGGTCGTGACGGCGATCTCGGCCGGCCCGGTGAAGGGCTGGTTGTTGGTGCCGGTCAGCAGCGTGCTGTCGAGGGCGAACGTGACTGTGTCATCGGACGGCAACCCGACGCTGGCGGGCCGCACGAAGGCGTAGGAGGAAACACCGCCATAGAACGGCTCGCTGTTGTACAGAACCGTCGCCGCGAACGGGTCATCTGGCGACTGTTCGGGCCACGACACCCGGATGGCCGGCGTGGGCGCGTCTTCGACTTTCGTGCCGTTCAACCGCTGGTCGAAGACGAAGTCGACCTGCTGGACGGCCGGCGGCGCGATCACGGGGGCGCCGTCTGGGTGGGCGTTGGTCCAGACCGCCGTCCGCTGGCCGCCCGCGATCCAGAAGACGTTCAGCAGCGCGGGCGCTGTCTGCGGCCCGCCGCTGCTGGAGCAACCGACCGCCGCCCAGGCCGCCACCAGCAGCCACGTCGTCGTGCAGCGCATGACCTTCTCTATCACGCGCGATCGGCTGGCTGGACTATGTTCTGGGCGTGGCGTTGCCGCCGATCGAGATCGCCGAGCCGACCGACCCGCGGGTGGCCGGCTACCGCGCGCTCAAGGAACGCACGATCATCGAGGGCGGCCGCTTCGTCGCCGAGAGCGAGCGGGTGGTGCGGCGTCTGGTCGGCAGCGGCTTGCCGATCGAGTCCGTGCTGCTGACGGCGCCGCGGCTCGCGACGCTGGGCGATGCGCTGGTCGGGCCGTTCCCGGTCTATCTGGCGCCGCAGGCGCTTCTCGACGACGTCGCGGGGTTCCACGTCCATCGCGGTTGCCTGGCGATTGGACGTCGCCCGCCGCTGGCCGCCATTCCCCCCGGCGCACGGACCGTGGTGGCGCTGGAGGATCTGACCGACGTCGACAACCTGGGCGCGATCGCCCGGCACGCGGCGGCGTTCGGGGCCGAGGCGCTCCTCTTGAGCCCCCGCTGCGCCGACCCGTTTTACCGGAAGTCGATCCGCGTGTCCCTGGGGGCCGTGTTCACGCTGCCCATCGTGCGGGCGGCACGCTGGCCGGAGGACCTGCTGGCGCTGCGCGACGCGGGACTGGCGGTGGTCGGTGCGGTGCTGGACGGCGACGCGGTGCCGCTGGATCGCTTCGCGCGCCCGCCCGGGGCGGTGCTGCTGTTCGGGGCCGAGGGGCCGGGGTTGTCCCCGGCGGCGCGCGCGGCCTGCGACCATCGGGTCACGATTCCCATGGCGGCGGGCGCCGATTCGTTGAACGTCGCGACCGCTGCCGCGGTTTTCCTCTACGCTTTGCGCTGATTCAGCCCCGACCAGCTGACGAACAGCTTGCGGGTTTCGGGCTGGCAGGTGGGGCAGAAGCAGGCGTCGCCGTCGCCGACGCGCACCGCGCGTATCGTGGTCCCGCAGACGAGGCAAGGCTTGCCGTCGCGCCCGCGAACCTTCAGGAAGTCGCGCACCTTCACCTCCGGGGGCTCGTTGCGCCGGCGGATCTCGGCGATCGCTTCGTCGAGGACGCCGCCGATTGCGCCGTAAAGCGCGTCGACGGCGGCCGGCTCCAGCTTGCGACAAAACGTCTTGGGGTGAATTCGGGCGGCGAACAGGATCTCGTCGGCATACGCGTTGCCGATCGACGCCAGCGCGCGCTTGTCCATCAGGAACGGGCGCACCTGGTCGCGCCGCTTGGCGAAGATCTTTCCGAAGGCCTCACGCGTGAACGCCGGCGACAGCAGCTCGACGCCCAGCTGGCCATAGACCGGGATCGACCCTTCGTCCTCGGGCCGCGTCACGTAGACCTTGCCCATCCGCTTTTCGTCCAGGTACTGCAGCTCGGGCGCCGCGGCGAATGCCAGCGCCAGGCCGAGCGCGCGCGGGTCTTTCTTGCGCTCCGCCGCGGGCATCGCCGGCAGAAGCTTGTAGCGCCCCACCAGCATGGCGTTGATCACGATCGCCAGGTCCGCCCCCAGATCGAACCGGAGAAAGTGCCCGCGCCGTTGCACCCGTTTGAGCTGCCGGCCGACCAGCGCGGCGGGGAAGGGGTCGCGCACCATCAGTCGCAGCACCGTCGGGTCCCCCGTCCGGGCATCCGTGATCGTCTTGCCGGCCAGGGCGCCGTTCAACACCTCTTCCACATGGACCAGATCGGGCAGTTCGGGCATCGGAACCCCAAGTCTGGCATTCGAAACGGCTCCGATTCAAACTGCCGTCATGCCGCTCCCGATGCTGATCATCGTCATCCTCGTTTCAGTCGGGGCAGTGGTCTGGCTCGGTTTCCAGATCCGCACCCTGCGCCGCCAAAAGCGGAACCTGATTCACTGGGAAAAAGGCGAGCCGCTCGAGGGCGTCGGGGACTGGGACTGAGATCGCTCCGCGATCAGATTTTATCGCGCAAAAATTCGATGTAGTAGGCGGCGTCGCGGCGCTCTTCGAGCTCGCCGCGGTCGACGGCGTCTTCGCAAAGCTTGCGGAGATCGCCGATGCGCTTGGACGGCGGTAGGCCGAAGGTCTGCATGATCGCGTTTCCGAGGCCGGGGGGAAGCGGCGGAACCCGCGCGTCCAGCTCGCGGATGGCCAGGATCCGGTCGCGCAGCGCCTCGACGTTGCGGATGGCCTCCTGCCGCCGGCCCGGGCGGCGCGAGGTGACGTCGGCGCACGACAGCTCCAGCAAATCCTGGAGGTGATCGCCCATCTCCTTGTCGAACCGCCGCACGGCCGCGTCGGTCCACCCGGGAGCATAGGCGTTGGCACGCAGGTGGTTCAGCACCAGGAATCGAATGTCGCGCCGCTCGGTCTTGTCGAAGCCCAGGCGGCGCGCGATGGGGTCCCACATGCGCGCGCCGACCTCGGCGTGCCGGTGAAACGTGACGCGCCCGTCGGGAAGCATCACGCGCGTCGGCACCTTGCCGATGTCGTGCAGCAGGGCCGCCCAGCGCACGACCGGATTGGCCACCGACTGCACGACGACCTGCTTGGTGTGCTCCCACACGTCCTTGTGGCGCCGGCCCGCCTCCTGGGAAAAATCGACGGTCGCCTCCAGCTCGGGGAGCACGACGCCCAGCACGCCCGACTCGTGCATCCACTGCAGCCCGACGTCCAGGGCGCGCGACATGATCACCGTCTGCACCGCGGCGCGCAGCTTGTCGGCGTCCAGGTGCGCCAGCAGCGGCGCTGCGCCGCGCGCCGCGGACGTGATCTCAGGCGGCGGCGGCGGCGCCCCCTGGGACACCGCCACGGCCACGTCCAGCAGCGCCACCGGGGAATCTTGGGCGGCGCCGGCTATCAAGCCGCGCGACACGTCGAACTGTCCTGGGAGATCCTGCCGAACGTCCTACGACGTGATCTTCTTCTTGTCTTGATCGCGCTTGCGCGCGAGGTGGTCGATGATCGGCTGCGCTTGCTTGACGCGGCCGGCGATCGACTTGTCGCTGATCGGGTAGAGCGTCCCGAACTTCAGCCCCTCGTCGTAAAGGAAGGTCCCGACCTCTTCGTCGTCGACGAACTGCGACACCTTCTTCTTCGAGTACACGCCCTTCAGGAACGAGCCCCATCGGCCGTCCAGCCAGTCGACGATGTCGCCGCCCAGCACGCCACGGAACAGAGCCAGCTCCTCCTCGAACCGTGTGAAGTCCTCGGCGAAGCGCTCGCGGAAGGCTGGCGCGCCTTCGCCGCCTTCGGCGACGACCTTCGCGGCGGCGAGCCGCAGCTGGACGACGTCCTCCGCGAACCGCAGCGGGGCTTCGACGTTTCCGTCCTTGGGTGTGATCACGTGCACGACCGTGCCTGCCGCCATCTCGCGCACAGAGCGTTCGAGATCGGGGTCGGCCACGGCCTCCAGCAGGATCTTGAGGTCGAAGGGCAGAGAGACGAGGGCCTTCGACATCGTCTCCAGGAAGTTACGCTCCTTGTTGTCCATTGCGAAAGGGTCAGAGAAGTACGACCCCCACCCACCTGTCAAGCAGTATAGCCCGGAAGGCCGACGCGGCGGCCTCAGCGAGACCTGGCATTTCATGCCGGCGAGGCGCCGAGAGCCGCCTCCAGGGCCGCGGCGGCGGCCGCGCGGAAATCGTGCAAGGGACCTGGCGGAAGCTCGAGCGTGAGGACCGGCACCCCTCGATCGAGCCCCAGCCACGACCCCAACGACCCGGGCGTCGGGTAGCCGATGTCGCCACGGACCGGCCAGCCACAGGCGCCGGAGACCACCTGCGCCCACGCCGCCGCCGGGCCGTCGTAGTTCACGCAGGCAAACGGCGCGTGCACGGCCAGGGCGCCCCACGGCGCCTCGCGGGCGATCAGCTGCGCCAGGGCCCGCGTCTCCGGCTCCGAGAGCGGGGCCAGGCCCGGGAAGTAGCCGGGCGGGTGGTCGGTGCGGAACGACCGGGCCGGAAAATTGCGGTTGAGGTCGACGTCTCGCGCCGAGTTCTTTCGCCCCGCCCGCAACCCGTCGGGATTGGCGGCGGGCACCAGCCAGAACGGCGCCTGCAGGGTCGCCTCCGGCAGGCGCGCCACCAGGTCCAGCAGCGCGTCGACGCTGGCCGGCTCGTCGCCGTGGATGCCGCCCACCACCAGCAGCGGCGCCCCCGATCCGCCGAAGCGTCGCGCCACGATCGGGCGCCCCTCGGTCGAGCGGCCGATCTCGTCGAAGCCCAGCGCGGCCACGGCTGCTTCGCGTTCGCTGGGATCTCGGGGCAACACTGGACCCCATTTCACGCCCCGGCTAACGTTCGCGCAATGGCGCTCACGCTTCGCGAGCTGAAGGCCGAGGCGCGCAACTTGGCTCGGGCCGGGCAAGTCCCGGCGGCGCTGGCCGCGCACGACAAGATGCTGGCGTCCAACCCGCTCGACGGCGACAGCCGCCGCAAGATCGCCGACCTGCTGTGGCAAGTGGGCGATCGTGACGGCGCCGTCCAGGTTTACCGCAGCTGCGCGATGCACGACGCGCGCTCGGGGCACCTGCTGCCGGCGCTGGTTGGCTGCAAGGTGCTGGAGGGGTTGGCGCAGCCGATCGAGGACGTGGTCGCGTTGATGGCCCGCACCTACGGGCACGGCTCGCCGGCCCTGGGCAAATTCGCCGCCCGCCAGGCGCCGGTCGACCTGGACGCGCCCGTGGAGCGGCCCGCGCCCTCGGCAGCCAGCGACGTCGCCGCCCTGGCGCAGCTCGCGCGCGCGCGGGCGCTGGACCTTTCGGTCTTCATCCAATACCCAGGGCACGTCTTGCCGGTTCCGTTCTTCTCCGAGCTGCCGGCCGAGCTGTTCGCCGCGGCCATCGGCAAGCTGCGTCTGGTCCGCGCCACCGACGGGCAGGTGATCTTTGGCGAGGGAGAGCCGGGGCACGCGTTCTACTTCGCGGCCGCCGGCGAGCTGCGGGTCGTCGGGCACGACCCGGGCGGGCAAGCGGTGGAACGCGCGCGCCTGCACGAGGGCGCGCTGTTCGGCGAGGTGGCGCTCTTGACCGCCGCGCCGCGAACCGCGACGGTCCAGGCCGTCGGGGAGGCCGATCTGATCGAGGTCAACCGCGCCGCCGTCGCCGAGCTGGTGGGGGCCGTTCCGGCGCTGGAGCAGCGCTTGGAACAGTTCGCGCGCGAGCGCCTGCTGAAGAATCTGCTGGCGACGTCGCCCCTGTTCAAGCCGTTCGATCACCAGCAGCAGATGGATCTGATTCGCCGTTTCGAAGGGGTGGACGTGGCGGCCGGCACACCGGTGATTCGCGAGGGTGAGCCCGGTCAGGGGCTGTTCGTCATCCTGATGGGCGGCGTCGAGGTGCTGCGCGGGGGGCAGTCGCTGGCGCGGCTCGGGGCCGGCGAGCTGTTCGGAGAGATGGCGCTGCTGCACGACGGCCCCACGAACGCGACCGTGCGCACGGTCGGGC
The DNA here is from genome assembly GCA_963737345.1 of uncultured Pseudomonadota bacterium. Lineage (GTDB taxonomy): Bacteria > Myxococcota_A > Polyangia > Fen-1088 > Fen-1088 > JADGRB01. The sequence continues at coordinate 71,280 of CAVTSM010000014.1, forward strand.
CAACCAGCTTGCTGTTCCTGGGGCGCGACTACTTCCGGCGCTTGGTGGCCGCGCTGCCGGCGCTGCGGAAGTACTTCGAAGAGCTGGCAAAAGCCCGCGGCGGCCCGTCCGCGTGAGGCGTTGCAGCGGCGAAGGGTGGGTCATAGACTCCATGGCGTCATGAAGATCCTGCGCCGCGCGCTGAGCTTGCTGCTGGTGCTGGTCGCCCTCACCGCTGCTCTGGCGGGGCCGGCGCTGGCCGGTCCCCGCTCCGGCAGCAGCTTCGGCGGCCGGCTGGGCTTCCGCTCGGGCGGCGGGATGTCGTCGCCCGCGTACTCGGGGGGCGGTTACCGCTCGCCCGGTTCGGGCTACGGCGGCGGTTCGCATTTCTTCTTCTTCCCCGGTTTCGGTGGTTATGGGCTGGGCGGGTTCGGGATGATCGGCCCGCTGCTGGGCGTCCTGGTCGTGGGTCTGGCCGTCGCGTCGATCGCGCGTGCCGTGCGCGCCAACCGCGGCATGGGGGCGCCGAATGCCGGGTACGAAGACGACGACGGACAGGTCGTCGCGATGCCCGGGCGCGCGTACCTTTACCGGCTGCAGCTGGCCCTGGGGCGCTCGGCGCGCGGTATTCAGGACCGCCTGGCTGATTTCGCCGGGCAGGGCGACACCTCGACGGAGGCCGGGCTGGCCGCGCTGCTGCAGCAGACCGCCCTCGAGCTGCTGCGCGAAAAGGACGCCGTTCGATACGCCGGCGGGGAGGCGCGCGGTCCCATGAGCATGACGAACGCGGAGACCGCGATGAACGGCGTCGCGCTGGCCGAACGAAGCCGCTTTCAGGTCGAGCGTTTGCGCGGCGCCGATGGGCGGATCGTGCGTTCCAGTGCCGCGGCGGAGGAGGGCAGGGAAGCCCTCGAGCTGGTGGTGGTCACGGTCGTGCTGGCCACCCGGACGCCCCTTTCGAACTTCGACCGCCCCGCCTCGCCTGACCAGCTGGCGGCTGTCCTGTCCGAGCTGGGCGGCGTCGCGCCCGACGCGATCCTGGGGTTGGAGGTCGTTTGGACCCCCGCCGATCCGAACGATTCGATGACAGAGACCGACGTCATGACGACGTACCCGGACCTGCGGAGCCTCTGAAGCGATGTCTGCGGTCCCTTTGGCCCGACAGCTGGTGGACTTCACGCCGTTCGGGCTTTGGGTGTGGGCGATCGTCGCGGTCCGGTGACCGAGCCCGGCTCACCAGGGCGGCGCGCCCGGCACGCCGCGTTGGGTCAAGCATTGACTCCGGATGCGGCCGACGGATACAGTCAAAAGGCCCGCTGATTTCAAGGGTCTCGCGTGTTGAAGCTGAGTATCGAAGATGATGAGGGGAAGACGACAGTCGTCCCGCTCACACGCGACGAGATGACCGTCGGCCGTCAGGAAGGGAACACCATCCGCCTGACCGAGCGCAACGTCTCGCGCCGCCACGCGCGCCTGTCTCGCCAGAACGGCGCGCTCTGCATCGAGGACCTCTCCAGCTTCACCGGCGTTCGGGTCAACGGCACCAAGATCCTCTCGCCCACGCCGCTGCGAGAGGGCGACGAGGTGCAGATCGGCGACTACCGCCTCACGCTGCGAGGCGACCGCCCGCCGGTCGCCGATCGCCCGACGATGCCGACCATGCCCGTCGTCAACGGCCCCATCGGGTCGGTGGGCGGCGCGGTAGCCATCCCGACGCGTGCGTCGGTCGCCGCGATGGCGGCGCAGCCCCAGGTCGCGAACACTGCCGTTCCCGTGCCGCGCTCGCGCACGAAGACCTCGCCGTCGCACCCGATGACGGCCGTCGCCCCGGACGCCGGGCCGGCCGTCAGTTCGCCGCTCCCGCCGGTTCCGCCGGCCCCGGCCGAGCCGGAGGCGATCGTGGAGGCCGTCGAGGCACAGCCCACGATTCCGATGCGCGCGCTGGCGGACCAGGCGCTGGATTCCGGGCCGGCGGCCGGGCCACCCGCTCGGCTGGTGGTCACGACGACCGACCTGGCTGGACTGGAAGTGGCGCTGGACAAGCCGTCGCTGGTCGTCGGACGCACCGACGAGAACGACGTCGTTTTGAACCACCGGTCCATCTCGCGCCACCACGCCAAGCTGGTACGAGACGGCGACCGGTACACGATCGTCGATCTGCAGAGCGCGAACGGCGTCCGCGTCAACGGCGAGGATTACGAGCGCATCGAGCTGAACCCCGGCGACGTGGTGGAGCTGGGGCACGTGAAGCTGCGGTTCGTCGCGCCGCTGGAACAGTTCGTGTTCGACGCCCGGGCCGCGTCGGCCGGGCGCCGCGGGCCCTGGTCGCTGATCGCGATGGGCGGGGGAACGCTGGCCGCCGTCGTGGTGGTGGGTCTCCTGTGGCATCGCAGCGGTCACCGGGCTGCCGAGCGGCCGCCTTCCGTCGCGGAGGTGGTCGCTGCGGCCCCGGTTGCACCGCCCCCCGAGCCAGCGCCCGTCGCGGCCACGCCCCCGCCCGCCGCACCGCCGCCTGCGCCGGCCACGCCCTCCTCGTTGCTGGCGGCCGCCAAGGAAGCCGCCGCCGCGGAGGACTGGGAGGCTGCGGAAACGGCCCTGGTCAAGATCGACGGCATGGCAGCAGAGGCCGCTGTTCGTCGTGAGGCCGCCGCGCTGACCCGCACGGTCGAGACCGAACGGCAGGGCGCTGCTCTGTTTGCGCGCTTCGATGCTGCGGTCAACGGAAAGGATTACGCGGGCGCGGTGGCGGGATACGCGGAGATCCCGGCGGACAGCATTTACAAGAAGCGCGCCCGCCCGCGGTACGACGAGGCGCGCAGGCTGCTGATCGGGCAGCACATGACGGCGGCCGAGGCGGCCCGTGCCGAAGGGCGCTGTGCCGACGTCCGCGTGGAGGCTGGGCAGATTCTGCGGCTCGACCCGAAGAACCTGCTGATTCGAGACCTGTCGAAGACGTGTCGCGCGCGGCCCGAGCTGGCCGCCGCCGTCGCCCGCCCCGTGCGGACGCGCCAGGTGGCACAGGTCTCAGCCGCCGAGCGGGGTGAGGCGCCGCGCCGGCCCGAGGTGGCCAAGGTCGACGTGGTCGAGCCGGCTGCAAAGGCGGAGGCCGCTGATGCGGACGACCCCGACGCCCTGATGAAACAGGCGCGGGAAGCTTGGCTGCGACAGCAATGCGGCGCCGCCATGGATCTGTCACGCCGCGCGCTGAAGGCCAAGCCGGGCTGGACCGACGCGTACCAGATCCTCGCGGTCTGCTCCTGTTCGCTGAAGGATGCCGACGCTGCCGAGCACGCTTACGCGCGCCTCGACGACCGCAACCGAAGTCTGGTTCACGCCGTCTGCCAGAAAAACGGCATCAGCGTGGGCCAGTAACCCGACCGGGCCTCAGGCAAATCGGGCGTCAGGCCTTCTTGGCGAGCTCGGCGTACGTCTTGTCGGCCGGCGCCGCCGTCTCGACGGGCAAGTCGGACGCGGCCCAGCCAGCGCAACTGACGCGACCCATGCCGTCGTGTTCGCCATGGAAGCCGCCGCGCATGTCGACGACGTTGGTGTAGCCCGCCGCCTCTAGCAGGGCCGCCGCCTGTAGCGACCGCCCGCCCGCCTTGCACCCCACGACCAATTTCGTGTCGCGCGGGTAGACGGCTTCGACCACCTTCTGGAAATCGGCGTTGGGGGACATGCGGCCGCCCGCGAAGTGCAGCAGCGGCACGTTTGCCGCGCCGGGCGGGTGACCCGTGTCGAATTCGGGAATCGAGCGCACGTCCAGGTAGCTCCATCCCTCTGCCAGCAACGCCGCGGCCTCGGCAGGAGTCACGCGTTTGACCATGGGGCCCGTGTTACCACAATATGGTCGCAGAGCCATGGCCAAACCCCCTCACCTGCGGGTCGTTGCTGCCGTCGTGGCGCGCAACGAGAGGTACCTGATTACTCAGCGTCGCCCGACCGCGGTTCTACCAGGACTCTGGGAATTCCCGGGCGGGCGAGTCGAGGAAGGGGAGTCGGACGCGGAAGCGCTCCGCCGCGAGGTCCGGGAGCGCGTCGGCGTCGACGTGACCGTGGGGGCGTCCATCGGCCGGCGCACGCACGACTACGACGGCTATTCCGTGGACCTGGCGCTCTATCAGGCTGAGATCGTGGGCCCCGCCGAGCCCAGGGCCCTCCGGGTCGCGGACTGCCGCTGGGTGGCGTCCAGCGAGTTCGAGAACTACCGGTTCCCGGCCGCCGACCAGGCGACCATGGACCTGCTGCTGGGCATCAAGCGCTAAGAGGGCCCGAAGGCGGCCCGGCGCCTCAAACCCGCGGCGCGGCCAGCCGATGGAACAGCCGGGGCACTCCGTCCGTAGGTGCGCCCCGGCCGCATGTCGTCTACAACCGCCACCCCTGCGTCGAGCAGCGTGATCCTGGAGCGCGGGCAGCCGATCAATCGGTTCGTGGTGCTGGGGTTGGTCGGACGGGGCGGCATGGGCGAGGTCTACGCCGCCTACGACCCAGAGCTGGATCGCAAGGTTGCGATCAAGCTGTTGCGGACCCGCGACGCCGTCGAGGCGAAGTCACGACTGCTTCGCGAGGCGCAGGCCATCGCCAAGCTTCAGCACCCGAACGTGGTGGTGGTGTACGACGTGGGCACCCACGGCGACTACGTCTTCATCGCCATGGAGTTCGTCGAGGGCCGGACCGTCAACGGCTGGTTGCAGAGCGCCCCCCGGAAGCGCCGCGACATTTTGGACGTCTACCTGGCGGCTGGCCGCGGCCTGGCGGCTGCGCACGCCGCCGGGCTGGTCCACCGCGACTTCAAGCCCGACAACGTGATGGTGACGAACGACGGGCAGGTGCGGGTCATGGACTTCGGCCTCGCGCGGCATGTCGCTGACGAACCGGAACATTCGGGCGGGATCGCGGCCGGCCTCAGCCCCGAGGCAGCGCTGGAGATGGCGCGCATGATGGACGCCGCGCTGGACAAGGACGCCACCATGGAACTCGGCGTTTCTTCTGCGCGCGGCAAGACCCGCACGCCGGCGCTGACGCCGAACACGTATCTCTCGATGAAGCTGACCCAGACCGGCGCGATGCTGGGGACGCCGGCCTACATGGCTCCCGAGCAGTTCGCGGGCGCGCGCACCGACGAGCGGACAGACCAGTTCAGCTTCTGCGTGGCCCTCTATGAAGCTCTCTACGATCACCGCCCATTCGCCGGTGAGACGTTCCAGGCGCTCATGACCAGCGTCACGAGGGGCGCGGTTCGCCCGGCGCCGCCCAAGTCGTCGGTCCCGGGATGGACGCGCCGCGCGCTCTTGCGCGGGATGACCGCCGATCCTCAGAAGCGCTACCCGTCGATGACGGCGCTGCTGGCGGCGCTGAGCACCGACCCGACGGTGCGGCTGCGGCGCGCGGCAGCGGTCGCGGGGGTTGGGTTGTGCGTGGTCGCCGCCCTGATCGGGCTGCGGCGGGCCAGCGACTCACGGCAAGCGATGTGCCGGGGCGGCGGCGGGCGGCTGGGGGGCATCTGGGCGGTGGGCGGGCAACGAACCGCGCGTAAGGAGGGGATCCATCACGCGTTCGTCGCCACCGGTGCCAAATACGCCGAGGCGGCCTTTGCCTCCGCCAGCCGGTACCTGGACGAATACGCGGAGCGCTGGGCCTCGATGTACGCGGATGCGTGCGAGGCGACCCAGGTGCGCGGCGAACAATCGGCGGACGTTCTGGACCTGCGGATGGCGTGCCTCAACGAGCGCTTGACCGATCTGCGCGCGCTGACCGACGTGTTCACGACGGCAGACCCCAAGGTCGTCGAGAACGCGGTCACCAGCGCCGCGTCGCTGGCCCGTCTGGATCGGTGCGCCGACGTGGCGCTGCTGCGCGCCGTGATCAAGCCTCCCGCCGACGATGCGACCCGCGCCCGTGTCGAGGCGCTGCGCAGCCAGTTGGCGCACCTCAAGGCAATCTGGGTGGCCGGGCGTTGCGGGGACGCCCAGCCGCTGGCGAAGGATCTCATCAGCCAGGTTCGGGCGATCAGCTACCAGCCGCTTTTGGCCGAGGTCCTCTTGGCCGTCTCGATCGATGGCGAAGACTGCGCGCCGGCCACGGAGCGCATCGGCCTTTTGCAAGAGAGCTTTGCCGCTGCCATCGCCTCGCGCCACGACGAGGTCGCCGCGCGGGCGGCGGCGACGTTGCCGGGACTTCTGGCGGACCGTTTCCGCCAGACCGCGCGGGCGCGCGAGTGGGTGCCGATCGGCCGCGCCGCTGTCGCCCGGATCGGCGGCAGTCCCATCCTGGACGCCACCCTGGACGCCGGGGAAGGGTCTATCTTCTCCTACGAGGGCCGTGGCGCCGAGGCGGTCGCGGCCGCGCGGCGCGCACGCCAGAAGCAGGAAAAGCTCCTGGGCGAGGACCATCCTTACGCGATCGGCTGCCTGAACAGCGAAGGGCTCGCGCTGGAGGCGGCCGGACAGCTTCCCGAGGCACTGCTGACCCTCACCTTGGCGCGAGACCGCTTGATGCACGCGCTGGGCGCGTTCCACCCGGATGTCGCGATGATCGAGAACAACCGCGGCGAGGTGCTCAACAGCCTGCGCCGCTTCCCGGAGGCGCAGGCTGCCTTCGAGCGCGCCATCGGCCTGTGGACCGACACCAAGGCCGACCCGATGAGTCTGCCTTACGCCCAAACGGGACTGGGCCTTGCCCTTCTGGGCGAGCGCCGGCCGTTGGAAGCGATCGCGCCGCTGCAGGCCGCGCTCGCGACCAGGTTGGCCGGGAAGGCCGCCCCCGAGCTGGTGGGCGAGACGCGGTTCGCGTTGGCTCGGGCGCTGTGGGCCCGGCCGGCCGACCATGCTCGCGCGGAAGAGCTGGCCCGCAAGGCGCGGGGCGACTACACCATGGGCGAGAAGCACGGCGATTCGCCACCAGGCGCGGTCGCGCAAATCGACTCCTGGTTGGCCACCCCCCAGGCCAGCTTGTAGCTTCTGTCGTTCTTCGAACCTCCAGCCTCGCCGGTCTAGGCGACACGTCGTCGGGCATGGTTCGCTTCGCTCACCGTTGCCTAGACGGCAACGCCCTCCTAGGTCGCCTAGCGGGCGACACGTCGTCGGGCATGGTTCGCTTCGCTCACCGTTGCCTAGACGGCAACGCCCTCCTAGTGGTAGTTCTCCGGGCCGACCCCCATGGCCAAGGTTCCCTTCAAGCGCGTCCTGTGCGCCAACCGCGGCGAGATCGCGATCCGCGTCTTCCGCGCGTGCACGGAGCTCGGCTACCGGACGGTCGCGATTTTTTCCGAGGAGGACCGGGTCCACCTGCACCGGTACAAGGCCGACGAGGCCTACCTGGTCGGCAAGGGGCTGGAGCCGGTCGCGGCCTATCTGGCCGAGGACGAGATCGTCGAGCTGGCGAAGCGCCACGACGTCGACGCGGTTCACCCGGGTTACGGCCTGCTGTCGGAGCGCGCCTCGTTCGCGCGCAAGTGCCGCGAGGCGGGCATCGTGTTCGTCGGCCCCACGCCCGAAGCGATCGAATCGCTGGGGGACAAGGTCGCCGCCCGCAAGATCGCCATGGCAGCGGGCGTCCCGACGGTGCCCGGAACCGCCGACGCCGTCCGCACGCTGGACGCCGCCCGCGCCTTCGCCGACCAGTCCGGCTATCCGGTCATGATCAAGGCCTCGGCTGGCGGTGGCGGTCGCGGGATGCGCGTCGTGCGCAGCGCCGCCGAGCTGCCGGAGTTGCTGGACCGCGCCCGGTCCGAGGCGATGAAGGCGTTCGGTGACGACGCCGTCTTCCTGGAAAAGCTGGTTCTGCGCCCCAAGCACATCGAGGTGCAGATCCTGGGCGACAACCACGGCAACCTGGTGCACCTGTTCGAGCGCGACTGCTCGGTGCAGCGCCGCCATCAGAAGGTCGTCGAGTACGCGCCGGCCTGGTCGCTGCCGCAGGCGCTGCGGGCGCGGCTGGCCGAGGACGCGCTGAAGATCGGGCGCCAGGTCGGGTACTCGAACGCGGGCACCGTCGAGTTTCTGGTCGGCGACGACGGCCGCCACTACTTCATCGAGGTCAACCCGCGCATCCAGGTCGAGCACACGGTCACGGAGGCCATCACCGGCCGCGACCTGGTGCAGGCGCAGCTGCAGATCGCGCAAGGGCACAAGCTGTCGGACCCCGAGATCGGGATTGCCAGCCAGGCCGACATCATCCAGCGCGGCGTCGCGATCCAGGTGCGCGTGACGGCCGAGGACCCGAAGAACGAATTCCTGCCCGACACCGGCAAGATCCAGGTCTATCGGCCGGCCGCCGGGCTGGGCATCCGGCTCGACGACGGCTCGGGGTACGTCGGCGCGCGGGTGTCGCCCTACTACGACTCGCTGCTGGTGAAGATCACGGCCAGCGGGCTGGAATGGAACTACGCGCGCCGCAAGGTGGTGCGGTCGCTGCGCGAGTTCCGCATCCGCGGCGTCAAGACCAACCTCTCCTTCCTGGAGAACGTGCTGCTGCACCCGACGTTCGCCGACGGCAAGGCGCACACCACCTTCATCGACGAGACGCCCGAGCTGGTGAACTACCAGCCGCGCCGCGATCGCGCGACGCGCATCCTGCGGTACATCGGCTCGACGATCGTGAACGGCCACCCGACGGTGCGGGGCAAGCCCAAACCGCCCATCTCCGTGCTGGCGACCGAGTCGTCGCCGCCGCCGGTGCCGAAGACGGCGCCGCGCGAGGGGACCAAGCAGCTCCTGGAGCGCGAGGGGCCCGAGGGCATCGTCAAGATGCTGCGCGCCGATCGCCGGCTGCGCCTGACCGACACGACCTGGCGCGACGCGCATCAGTCGCTGCTGGCGACGCGCGTGCGGACCTACGACCTGGCGCGGGTGGCGCCGGCGACGGCGCACCTGGCGCACGACCTGTTCTCGCTGGAGATGTGGGGCGGCGCGACCTTCGACGTCGCGTACCGATTCCTGTCGGAGGACCCGTGGCTGCGGCTGGAAGAGCTGCGCCGGATGGTCCCCAACGTCATGTTCCAGATGCTGGTCCGTGGGGCCAACGCCGTCGGCTACACCAACTACCCGGACGACGTGGTGGTCGCGTTCATCGAAGAGGCGGCCGCCGCCGGGATGGACGTGTTCCGGATCTTCGACGCGCTCAACGACGTCGACAACATGGTGGTCGCGATCGAGGCGGCCCAGAAGACCGGTCGCGTGGTCGAGACGGCCATCTGCTACACCGGCGACGTTTCCGACCCGAGCCGCACCAAGTACGACCTCAAGTACTACGTGAACCTGGCCAAGGAGATCGTCCGGCGCGGGACGCACCTTTTGTGCATCAAGGACATGGCCGGGCTGTTGCGCCCGCGCGCCGCGACGATGCTGGTGCAGGCGCTGCGCGACGCCGTCGACGTGCCGATCCACCTGCACATGCACGACACGGCCGGCAACAGCATCGCGGCCAACCTGGCGGCCGTCGACGCCGGCGTGGCCGTGATCGACGGCGCCGTCAGCAGCATGGCCGGCATGACCTCGCAACCGTCGCTGTCGTCGCTGGCGTTCGCGCTGGCCGGCGCGCCGCGGGACCCGGGGATGTCGCCCGAGATCTTCGAGAAGCTGTCGGCGTACTGGGAACCAGTGCGCGCGTACTACGCGCCCTTCGAGTCGGGGCTGAAGGCGCCGGCCGCCGACGTGTACCAGAACGAGATCCCGGGGGGCCAGTACTCGAACCTGCGCGCCCAGGCCGAGGCGCTGGGCGTCGGCGACGGATGGGAGGCGGTCAAGTACGCCTACGCCGAGGTGAACCAGCTGTTCGGCGACATCCCCAAGGTGACGCCGTCGTCGAAGGTCGTGGGCGACATGGCCATCTGGATGGTGAAGCAGGGCCTGGACGGCAAGGCCGTCGCCGCGCGCGCCAAGGAGCTCACCTTCCCCGAGTCGGTGATCGACTTCATGCGCGGATCGCTGGGCAAGCCGCCGGGCGGTTTCCCCGAGCCGCTGCGCAGCGACATCCTCAAGGGTGCTGCCACCGTCGAGGGGCGCCCGGGCGCCACCATGCCCCCGTTTGATTGGGCGGGCGCCAAGCGCGAAATGGAAGCGCTGGCCGGCGTCGAGGTCGCGCGCCGCGACGTCGTCTCCTACGCGCTCTACCCCAAGGTTCTGCGCGGCTACATGGAGCACCGCGCGCTGCACGGCGACACGTCCGTGCTGCCGACGCCGACCTTCTTCTACGGGCTGCGGGTCGGTGAAGAGGCCTGGATCGACATCGAGCCGGGCAAGACGCTGATCATCAAGCTGCTGTCGCTGGGCGAGGTCGAGCCGGACGGCGCGCGCGTGCTGACCTTCGAGCTCAACGGCCAATCGCGCCAGCTGCGGGTCGCCGACGATTCGGCGAAGGTCTCGGGGCCCAAACGGCGCCGCGCGACCGGCAAGGCGGGCGAGGTGGGCGCACCGATGCCGGGCCGGGTCATCGATTTGGTGACCAAGGTCGGCGAGCAGGTGAAGGCTGGGCAGAAGCTGCTGGTCACCGAGGCGATGAAGTTGGAGACGGTCATCAAGGCGCCGGTGACGGGGGTCGTGCGCGAGATTGTGTCGGGGGCCGGCGAGAGTGTCGAGGCCGGGGATTTGTTGGTGCTCATCGAAGAGACACCGCCGCCCGCTTAGAGTCGGTCTCGCTCGAGCGTTAGTGGGTCAGGGGCTGCTTCGCTCGCTCGCCCCTTCCCTGCTCGCCGATGGGAGCCGGGAGAGGGGAGGGGCCGTCGGTGTAAAGTGCGGGGATGAAGCTGTTTCGGTTTGGGCCAGTTGGCGCTGAGAGGCCGGGCGTGATGGTGGGGGACAAGAGGGTTGATGCGTCGGGGTTTGGGAGTGATTGGGACGAGCGGTTCTTTGGGGAGGATGGGTTGCGGCGGCTCGCCGACTGGGTGAAGAGGGAGGGGGAGGGGGCGGCTCGGGTGGGGGGGGATGTGAGGGTTGGGGCGGCGGTGGGGCGGCCGTCGAAGGTGGTTTGTATTGGGCTCAACTATCGGGACCACGCGCGGGAGACGGGGGCGGCGATTCCCAGCGAGCCGATCATCTTCATGAAGGCCAGCAGCGCGGTTGCGGGGCCGGGGGATGACGTGGCGTTGCCGGTGGGATCGGAGAAGCTGGATTACGAAGTCGAGCTGGCGTTCGTGATCGGGCGGCGGGCCAAGAACGTGGGCGAAGACGTGGCGCTGGAGCACGTGGCGGGGTTCGTGCTGCACAACGATTACTCGGAGCGCGCCTTCCAGACCGAACGCGGCGGGCAGTGGACGAAGGGCAAGAGCGCGGACGGGTTCGCGCCGCTCGGACCGCTGCTGGTCACGCGCGACGAATTCCTCAACTTCGGCGCGGCCTCGATTTGGCTGAAAGTGAACGGCGACATGAGGCAGAACAGCTCGACGGCGCAGATGATCTTCGACGTTGCGACGCTGGTCAGCTACGTGTCGCGCTTCATGACGCTCCTGCCGGGCGACGTCGTCAGCACGGGCACGCCAGCCGGCGTCGGCATGGGGCGAAAGCCGCCTCTCTACTTGCGGGCGGGCGACGTCGTCGAATACGGAATCGACGGCCTGGGCACCGCGCGCCACCGCATCGTATGACCGTCCTCGGCCGCCTGCTCAGATCGGAGCAGGCCGGGTTGTTGCTGATCATCGCGCTGATGGTGGCTGGTCTCTCGCTGGCGGCCGGCTCGCACGTGGACGACGCGACCGGCCGCACGATCAACAACTTCTTCAACTCGTACACCCTCATTCAGACGGCCACCGACGCGAGCTTCTTCGCGATCATGGCGGTCGGGGCGACGATCGTCATCATCTCGGGCGGCATCGATCTTTCGGTCGGCTCCGTCTACGCGCTGGCCGGCGTCACGATGGGCTTGACGTTGCGCGCACACCCGGGCCTGGGCGGCGGGGCAGCCGTCGCGCTGTCGCTGCTGGTCTGCGCGGGCGTCGGCCTGGGTGCCGGCGCCGCCAACGGCCTGCTGGTCGTCGGCCTGCGCGTGCACCCCTTCATCATCACGCTCGGCAGCATGTGGATCCTGCGCGGGATCGCGTTCGTGACCAGCAAGGCCGAGAGCATCCTGCTGCCAGAGCCACTGATGCGGTTCGCCAAAGCGCCGCTGGGCCTGGGCGCGGCGCTTTACCCGGTTCCGATGCTGGCGATGGTGGTGGTCGCGGCCGTCGGCTCCGTCTATCTGGGGCGCACGGTCATGGGGCGGCACGTCTATGCGATCGGCGGGAATCCGGAAGCCAGCCGTTTTGCCGGGCTGCGTCTGGGGCGCATCCAGGTGGGCGTCTACCTGCTGGCCGGCCTGACCGCCGGGGTGGCTGCCTTCCTGGGGGGCGCCTTTTACGGATCGGTCTCCTGTGGAGACGCAACCGGATATGAGCTATACGTCATCGCCTCGGCCGTCGTTGGGGGCGCGCGTCTGAGTGGTGGCCGCGGAAGCGCCGTCAGCGCCATGCTGGGGGCGGTCCTCATCGTCCTCATCCGGCAGTCGATCCGCACGCTGCACCTCGATCAGAACTACGAATGGATCATCATCGGGTGTGCCATTGTCATCGCGGTGGTCCTGGACCAGGCCAGCGCGCGCTTCGCGGCGCGGCGCCTGGCGGAGCGGCGCCCGCGATGAGACGCGCCGCGCGGGTCTTGCTGGCGATGAGCGCCGTGGTCCTCGGTTGCCGGTCGTCCAGCGTCCCGGCCGGCGCCACGGCCGACGCGACGCGAACGGCGGGCAAACCGATCCGCATCGCGATGATCGCCAAGAGCTCGACCAACCCCATCTTTCTGTCCGCCCGGCGGGGGGCCGAGACGGCCGCCCGCGATCTCTCCGGCAAGATCGGCCAGCCGATCGAGGTCGTGTGGCTGACGCCGCCCACCGAGGATGGCCAGATCCAGGCCCAGCGCATCGCGCAGGCGGTCAACGAAGGGGCCACCGCGATCCTGGTCTCCTGTTCGGACGCCGGTAAGCTGACCGGCGCCATCGACGACGCCGTGGCGCGCAACGTGCCTGTCATGACCTTCGACAGCGATGCCCCGGGGTCGAAGCGGTTCTCGTTCTACGGGGTCGACGACCGGCGCCTCGGCGAAGAGGTCATGTCCGACCTCGCCAAGCTGCTGAACGGGCGCGGGCGGATCGCGATCCTGGCCGGCAACCAGAACGCGCCCAACCTGCGCCGCCGCGTGGAAGGGATTCGGGCCGAGGCCGCCAAATCGCACGGCATCCAGATCGTGGGGACGTTCTATCACCCCGAGACGCCGCAGGACGCGGCGGCCGAGGTGATCCGCGTGAACAACGCCTACCCCGGCATCAACGGGTGGGCCATGGCCGGCGGATGGGCGCTGTACACCAAGACGCTGCTGACCGACCTCGACCCGCGCAAGGTGAAGATCGTCGCCGTCGATGCGCTGCCGCCCTCGCTGCCGTACGTGGAAAAGGGGCTGGCGCCCGTGCTGCTGGCTCAGTCCTCGTACCTGTGGGGGAACGTCGGGGTCACGAAGATCATCGACAAGATTCATTACCATCGCGACGTTCCCGACGTGGTCTCGATGGATCCGGTGCGGGTCACGATCGACACCTTGGGGTCGTGGGCGCGCCAGCTCCGGCAGTGGGGGTTCCCCGACGTGCCGGAGGAGTACCTGAAGCTGAAGTAGGGCGCGTGGTCGCGATCGAGCTGCGGGGCGTCGGCAAGCGGTTCCCGGGCGTCCGCGCTCTGCACGACGTCAGCTTCACGATCGCGGCCGGCACCTGCCACGCGCTGTGCGGCGAGAACGGCGCCGGCAAGAGCACTCTCGGCAAGCTGCTGGCCGGCATCGAGCGCCCCGACACGGGCGACATCTGCGTGCGCGGTGCGGTGGTGCGTTTCGGCGACCCCCGGGACGCGCTTCGGGCCGGCATCGGGATGGTCCACCAGGAGTTGGCGTTCTGCGAGAACATGTCGGTCGCCGAGAACCTGTGCCTGGGCGCGTTTCCGCGCCGCGGTCCGTTCGTGTCCCGGACCGAGATGGCGCGGCGGGCGCGGGCGCAGCTGGCGGCCGTCGACGCCGACCTGGAGCTGAGTGTCGAGCGCCTGGTGGGCGAGCTGACGGTCGCCGAGCAGCAGCTCCTGCAGATCGCGGCCGCCGTGGGCAGCGGCGCGCGCATCGTCATCTTCGACGAGCCAACCAGCAGCCTGTCGCAGCCCGAGGCCGACCGCCTGTACGCGCTGATGGGGCGGCTCCGCGAACGCGGCACGACCTGCATCTACGTCTCGCACCGCATGCCGGAGATCTTCCGTCTGTGCGACACCATCACCGTGCTGCGCGACGGCCAGCACGTCTTGACGGCACCCGCGCGCGAGCTGGACGAGGGGGCGCTGGTCCAGGCGATGATCGGGCGGCGGGTGGATCAGTACCTGGCCTCTGCCCCGCAGCGGCCGCCCGGTGAGGTCGTGCTGCGCGTCCAGGGACTCTCCAGCCCACCCCGGTTCGAGCACGTCAGCTTCGAGGTCGCGGCGGGCGAGGTGGTCGGCCTGGCGGGCCTGGTCGGTGCCGGCCGGTCGGACGTGGCGCGCGCGATCTTCGGCCTGGATCCCCATGCCACCGGCCGGGTCGAAGTGGACGGCGTCCGGCTGCCGGCCGGCGCGCCCGACGCCGCCTTGCAAGCGGGCGTCGGGCTGGTGCCGGAGGATCGCAAGCGGCAGGGCCTGGTGCTGGGTCTGAGCGGGCTCGACAACGTCACGCTGCCGATTCTTCCCGAAGTCGCGCGCTGGGGCTGGCTGCGGCCGCGCGCCGCCCGCGCGCGGGCCGAGGCAGCGTTCGCGCGCCTCAACGTGCGCGTCCCCGACCTGGACGCGCCCGCGATCGGCCTGTCCGGCGGGAACCAGCAGAAGCTGGTTTTGGCCAAGTGGTTGGCGGCGCGCTGCCGCTTGCTGATCCTGGACGAGCCGACCCGCGGCGTGGACGTCGGCGCGAAAGCCGAAATCCATTCCCTCATCCGTGAGCTGGCCGAGGCCGGCTCGGCAGTCCTGCTGATTTCCAGCGAGCTCCCGGAGCTGTTGTCGCTGGCGACCCGGTTTCTGGTCCTGCGCGACGGAAAGCTCGTCGGTGAGTTGCCAGCGGGCGCCGGCCAGGCGTCGCTGCTGCGGCTCATGACCGGCGTCGGCGAATCTCCCTCCTGAGCGGTTTCAGGCAACGCCTGATGTTTCCGGGGGACGTACCGCGAGGTTTCCGGATGGTTTCTTACGAGTTTCTCCGACGATAAATGTCGTCCCGGATGTGTGGGATGTCTTTACACGAAGCACGACCGCAGATACGGTCCGCGCAGTTAAGGGACCAAAAGATCTTGGAAACCACCAGGGAGGATCATCGATGCGACTTCGTGCATGTACGTTCGCGCTAGCTGCTGTTCTGCCACTTCGCGCCTTTGCGCAGACGCCGCCACCGCCGGCCGCCTCCGATGTTCCTCCGGCCGCGCCTACGCCTCCGCCTGAAAAGCCGCTCGCGCAAGAGCCGGCCGCCACGCCACCGTCGCCGCCCGCCGTCATGGCCACGCTGCCGGCGCCGGTCCCACCCGCTGCCGCTCCGGCGACCCCGGGCCCCAAGCTCACCTGGGGTGGCCTGGTCGACACGTACTACATGTACTACTTCAATCCCGCTTCCGGGGCCAACTCACTGACGCCCCCGACGGGGCGCGTGTTCGACGTGAACTCGAACTCGTTCAGCTTGTCGCTGGCGAAGCTGTCCCTGAACGCGTCCATGGATCCCGTCAGCGTGCAGCTGGACGTGGGTTATGGCGACGCGGCCACCGTCGTGAACGGCGGGGCCACGGCGGGCATGCCGGTGACGTCGTCGTTCTTCGTCGAGCAGGCATACGCGGAGATCGCGCTCCCCGGCAACCTGACGATCGACTTCGGTAAGTTCGCCACCACGGCCGGTGCCGAGGTCATCGAGGCCAACAAGAACTGGCTCTACTCGCGGTCGTTCCTCTTCAACATCATCCCGTTCGTTCACGTCGGCGCGCGCGCCAACCTGAAGATCAGCGATCAGCTGACCCTGCAGGCCAGCCTGGTCAACAACTGGGGCGGCCTGGGCGCGCCTGACAACAACGCCTGGAAGACGGTCGGCCTCTCGGCGTCGGTCACCGTCAACCCGATGGTCTCGTTGATTGCCACCACCTACATCGGCAAGGAAGCCACTCAGGGCGCGATGAGCAGCACTCCGGGCGACACGACCGTCCTCGTGGACGTGGTCGGTGCGTTCACAGTCAGCGACAAGCTGGGCCTCAACCTGAACATCGACTACGTGAAGGCACCGCCGGCGACCTCTGCCAGCGACGACCATCAGATCGGCTTTTCGGCCATGGGCCGTTACATCCTCAGCGACCACCTGAACGTCGCGGCCCGCGGCGAGTGGCTGCAGAACCACTTCGGCGGCGCCACTTCGAGCGTCGAGGAAGGTACCGTCATGCTCGGCATTGATGTCGGCAAGAACTTCGAGCTTCGGCCCGAGGTCCGCGCGGACTTCTCGGGCGACAACGCTTACGCCCCCACGATGACTGGCCCCACCAAGAAGAACCAGGTGACGGGCACCCTCGCCGCGCTGGCGTGGTTCTAGTCCGAGCATTTCCCGGCTAACGCTGGGGGACACCAAACGGGGGGCCTTCGGGCCTCCCGTTTTTTTTTGGTGGCCGGCGTGCCGTCTCGCGACTCCGTGCTCGTCTCGACGGTCGCCAGACGTCGGCGACTACGTCCGCAGGGTGAGCAGCAGCCCGATGGACCGTAAATCGGCGCGCGAGCCTGCGATTGGCGCGTGTCCCAGCAAATTGTCGAAGCTGAATCGCAAGCCGATGTCGACGTGGCTGCTGACGTTGCCGACCAGGCCAAGGCCCAGCGGCACCTGGACCGTGTCACCCAGCGCGGAGAGCTGGCCGCTCACGCCCGAGAGCAGCTTCAACGCCGCCGCCGCGCCCAGCTGGAACTGCAGCTCCAGGGGGATGAAGAGCTGGTCCTTGTAGATGTCCCTGTGCGACAACGTCACGCCGACCTGCGGATCGAAGAGAAGGGCGACCACGTCGGTGAAATGAAATTTGCCGCTCAACCCGAGCGTCCACATCACCCCTGTGGGATCGGAGATGGGCAGCAGATAAAGCGACGAGTGCACCGATAGGTGGAAGTCGCCGTACAGCAGACCGTACATGAAGTCGAAGCCGACGTTGTTGTAGACCTTGGGGCAGCCGTTGCTGGTCCCGGTCAGACAGAGACCAAAGCCGGGACGGGACTGCCAGCCCATCGGGCCCGTGTGCAGCAGCCCAATCTGCACGGTGTCCGAGATGGAGTAATAGAGATCGGGCGCGAACGACGTCGGCTTGCCGAAGCTGTCCTTGCTGGCGTCGATCAGCAGCAACAGCCGCGCCGTGAACAGCCCCGCTGGACCCTGCACGCCGCGGCGAACGGCCACCCGACCCATCGGTGCGTCGCTGACAGGCGGAACGTTGCGGCTGCCTACCTCCACCGCTGCACGCGCCGTCGTTCCCGACAGCACCATCGCCGTCATGACGGCCGCCAAACCGATTCCGAATCGTCGTTGCATGTGTCCTTTCGTCTGCCGGCCGCTCATATGCCGCGCCTGCCGCGGCTCCGGGCGACTAGGCGCAGCAGCAACAACAGGACGACCGCCCCGACAAACGCGACGAAGATCGTCGATGCCAGACCCTTCAAAGGCATCGAGATGTGCAGGGTGCGGAAGATGAATCCACCCAGGAACGCGCCCACCACGCCGATCACGATGTCACCCACCACGCCGTAACCGCCGCCCATCACCGCTGACGCCAGCCAGCCTGCGATGAGTCCGACAACGATCCAGATAAGAAATGTTTCAGTGCTCACGGTGTCCTCCTGCCGATGGTTCGGGACGATTAAATGATCTGTGCATGCGTGCCGTCGTCACTCGGCAAGCGATGCCGGACGCTACGCCCCCACCTGATCCATCGGATATGAGGAAGTTACGTGGACACCTATCGGAAAAACCTCATGATGAGAGCTAAGCGGTGGGGCGGATGCCCGGTCGGTTCCTGAAATGGAGTGGCTCAACTACCATCACCTTCTGTATTTCTGGGCGGTCGCCCGCACCGGCAGCGTGGTGCGGGCCAGCGCCGAGCTGAAGCTCGCGCAGCCGACCGTCAGCGGGCAGGTCCGCCGGTTGGAAGAAGTCCTGGCGGTGAAGCTGTTCGATCGGGTCGGTCGCCGGCTGGTCCTGACGGAGACCGGCCGGACCGTGTTTCGCTACGCGGACGAGATCTTCTCGATCGGCCAAGAGCTGGTAGGAACCCTCAAGGGGCGCCCTTCGACGCGCCCGTTGCGTCTGACCGTCGGTGTCGCGGACGTCCTACCCAAGGTGTTGGTGCAAAAGCTGCTCGAGCCTGCGTTCCACATCCAGCAGCCGGTCCAGCTCATCTGCCGGGAGGACCGCGTGGTAGAGGATTTTTTGGGGCAGCTCGCGGGGCAGGAGGTGGACCTGGTGCTGGCCGACCGGCCCCTCGGGCCGGGGATCAACGTGCACGCCTTCAACCATCCCTTGGGGGAGTGCGGGACGACGTTCATGGCGAGCCCGAGGCTGGCCAAGCAGCTTCGCGCCGGGTTCCCGCGGTCGCTCAACGGCGCACCCTGTCTGTTGCCGGGCGCGCACGCGACGGTCAGGCGGGCGCTGGATCAGTGGTTCGACACGCGGCAGGTGCGCCCGTCGGTGGTGGCTGAATTCGACGACAGCGCGCTGATGTCCGCCTTTGGCGAAGAGGGTAAGGGCATCTTCCCCGCGCCCACTGTCTTCGAGGAGGAGTTCCGCCGCCGGTACAACGTCCAGGTCGTCGGCCGCGTCAAGAGCGTGAGCCAGCAGTTCTACGCCATCTCGGTCGATCGCCGGGTCCAGCACCCGGCGGTGAAGGCGATCGTCAGGGCGGCGCGCCAGGAAATTTTCAAGTAGCGGCTCACTTGCGGAGCCCACCGCTGCGCCGGTCGCTTTCCCGCACGCGGGTCGTGTGGCACGATCCCCTGATGGGCTCCGCGCCTCATCTGATGCTCGACGCCTTGCGCCTGCGGGTTGCGGATGAATTGAGTGAGCTGCCGGAGTCGTTCCGGCGTCGGGTGTGCCGCGAAGGGATCGCGATCCATGGTTCGCGAACCTGAGATCTTGGTCCGCCTTCGGCGGCGGAATTGGTGCTGGTGGCGGTCAACCTGCACGAGTGGTACACGGCGCTGGAAACCGCCTTGGGGCGCGTGATCTCGAGACCGTGGCCGCGACCGTGATCGACCACCTGGAGCGGTTCGAGCGCGAGCTCACTCGCGCCGTCCAGGAATTGGCAGCCGGCGGGTGAGCGCCGCCCGCGCCTCGCGCCTACGCGCCGGCGCGGAGCATGTCGTTCAACACGCCGGCCGCGGTCACAGCGGGGCCGGCGCCGGGGCCGGTGATGACCAGGGGGTTCTTGCGGTAGCGGGCGGTCGTGAAGGCGACCTGGTTGTCGGTGCCCTTGAGGCCGAAGAAGGGGCTCGACCGATCGACGGCCTGCAGGCCCACCGAGATGCGGTCCTTGGTGACGGACGCGACGTAGCGCAGGGTGCGCCCCTTGGCCTTGGCGGCGGCGGCGCGTTTGGCCCAGTCGGGATCCAGCTCGCCCAGACGGCGGAGGAACTCGTCGCGCGACAGCGACCGGAAGGCCTCAGGCACCAGCGATTCGACGGCCACGTCGCCGGGCTCGCCCGCGAACCCCAGCAGCCGGCCCAGGATCAGCGCCTTGCGGCCGACGTCCGCGCCCGACAGGTCGTCGCGCGGATCGGGCTCGGTGTAGCCGAGCGCCATCGCCTTGTGCACCGCTGCCGAGAACGACCGGCCGCGGTCGACCTCCGTCAGCACGAATCCCAGCGTGCCCGACAGGCACCCCTCGATCTTCAAGACGCGGTCGCCCGACTCCACCAGCTTGCGGTGGGTGTCGAAGATGGGCAGGCCGGCGCCCACGGTCGCCTCGGTGAGTAGCCGCCGTCCGGCGGTCTCGGCCGCCGCCGCCAGCGCGCCGCTCTCGATGCGCGGACCGGAAATCGGACGCTTGTTGGCCAGCACCACGTCCATGCCCGCCGCCAGCGCCTGCCGAAGCAGCGGCGTGCTCTCGTCGGCGGTCACGTCGACCAGGATGGGGTCGGTCAGCGCGTGCTCGGCCAGCAGCGCCAGCGCTTCCGACGGCGTGGCCGCGCGCCCGCCGGGAGCCTGAGCCAGCGCCAGCCCCTTCTCCTTGCCGCTGATCAGGCCCGCCACCGCACGCGACGACAGACCCGCCGGGTCGAACACGAACCCACGGCGGTCGATGGCCGCCACCAGCCGCAGCGCCGGCGCGCCGTTGGTCCCGCGCCGGGGCGAGCCCCCCTTGGGCAGGATCCTGGCCAAGGCGCGGCCGATCTGGCCGAACCCCAGCAGCACCACATCGGTGTGCGGCGCGCGCGCCGCCGCGCCGCCGCCGATTTTCGACAGCTGGAAGGCGCCGTGAACAGCCCGCTGGGCGGCGGCGGCTTCCTTGGCGTCGACGACGAACGAGATGTTCAGCTCGGACGAGCCCTGCGCGATGGCGACGATGTTGATACCGGATTCGGCCAGCGCGGCGAACACACGGGCCGCGATGCCGGGGTGGCCGGCCATGCCGATGCCGACCACGGCGACCGTCGCCACGCCCGTGCGCGCTTCGACCCGGTCGACCTCGCCGCGGGCGATCTGCTCGCGGAACTCGTCGGTCAGCCGATCGCAGGCCTGCTTGGCCGCCGAATCGGGCACCGAGAAGCAGATGGACTGCTCGGACGACGATTGCGAAATCAGCGACACGCTGATCTCTTGGCGGTGCAGCGCTTCGAAGGTGCGGGCGGCGATCCCCGGTACGCCCAGCATGCCGTTGCCGGCGACGGTGATCAGCGCCTGACCGCCCACCGCCGAGAGAGCTTTGACCGGGTAGCGGTCCAGCGTCCGGCGCGCCGAGATCTCGGTCCCAGGGGCGCCCGCGTCGGCGAAGGGACGCACGAACACCGGGATGGACCGCCCCGCGACCGGGATCAGCGCGCGCGGGTGCAGGACCTTGGCGCCGAAGTAGGCCAGCTCGGCGGCCTCGCGCACGTGCAGCTGTGGGATCACGCGGGCGTCCGGGACGACGCGCGGATCCGCGGTCAGCAGGCCGGGCACGTCCTTCCACAGCGAGATCTCCTGCGCGCCCAGCGCTCGCCCCAAGAGGGTCGCGGTCAGGTCGGTGCCGCCGCGCCCCAGCGTCGCGACGCCGCGGGCCCGCCGCTCCTCGTCGCGCCCCCGGCGGGCGCCGTCGCCATCTTCCAAAGGTGCCGCGCCGATGAACCCGGGCACCACCGGGATGACCCCGGCGGCGCACAGGGGTCGCAACACCTTGCGCGCGGTCAGGTCGGTCAACATCAGGTTGGGGGAGGCGCCGCCGTAGGGGCCGTCCGTAAACACGACCTCCGTGGCGTCGACGTAGCGGGCCCGCAGGTCCTTGGCCTCCAACGCCGCGGCCAGGATGCGCGCCGACAACCGCTCGCCGCGGCTGACGATGAAGTCGCGGGTGCGAGGCGTCAGCTCGCGCAGCACCGCCAGGCTGGACAGCAGCCGGCCGAGCTCGTCCATCGACCGCCGGATCTCGCCGGCCGCCTCCGCGTGCCCGCGCCCGCCGGCCGCGCGCAGGATCTCCAGGTAGCGGGCGGCCAGCGCCTGGACCTCGTGGTCCAGCTGGCCTTCGCCGCCGGTGGCGCGCGTCGCCAGCCCCAGCAGCAGGTCGGTGACCCCGGCCGGCGCCGAGACGACCGCGACCCGGGGACCGCGCCGGCCGGCCAGGATCTCGACGACCCGCCGGAACGCGGCGCCGTCCGCCAGCGACGCACCGCCGAACTTGTGAACCTCGACGGAGACCTTCTTGCCGTTGCCCATGGCCGGGCAAGGTGTACCAGGAACCGCGGGGCGACCGCCAGCGGTGGCGCGCATTCGGCAGGCGGGGCGGCCGGTCGAAATACGCTATCTTCCAGCGCATGTCCCGCTCCCTGTTCCGGTGCATCTCCGGCTGCCCCGGCGAATACGCGCTCGACGAGATCATCTACAAGTGCCCGAAGTGCGGCGACCTGCTGGAGGTCGTCCACGACATCGAGGCGCTGAAAGCGCGCAGCGCCGCCGCCTGGATGAAGTTGTTCGATGACCGGTACCTGCGGAACACCTGGCCGTACGGGTCGGGCGTTTGGGGCAAGAAAGAGTGGGTGCAACCCCACATCCGCGACGAGAACGTCGTTTCGATGCTGGAGGGGGGGACCAACCTCTTGTGGGCGGAGCGCTATGGCCGCGAGCTGGGGCTCTCGGACCTGTGGGTCAAGCAGTGCGGGGTTTCGCACACCGGATCCTTCAAGGACCTGGGGATGACGGTGCTGGTCTCGACGGTCAAGCAGATGATCGCCGACGGCAAGCCGCTGCGGGCCGTCGCCTGCGCGTCGACCGGCGACACGTCAGCCGCGCTGGCCGCCTACGCCGCCGCCGCCGGTATCCGGGCGATGGTGATTTTGCCGCGCGGCAAGGTTTCGACCGCGCAGCTGGTCCAGCCGCTGGCCAACGGCGCCACGGTGCTGGCCGTGGACGGCGACTTCGACGACTGCATGGCGATCGTCAAGCGGCTGGCCGAAGAAGAGGGCGTCTACCTGGCCAACAGCATGAATAGCCTGCGCATCGAGGGGCAGAAGACCGTCTCGATCGAGATGGTCCAGCAGTTCGACTGGCAGGTGCCCGACTGGGTCATCATCCCCGGCGGCAACCTGGGCAACGTCAGCGCGCTGGGGGCCGGCTTCACCATGATGCGCGAGCTGGGGCTGATACAGAAGCTGCCGCGCATTTGCGTCGCGCAGGCCGCCGCCGCCAACCCGCTTTACCGCGCCTACAAGAACGGCTGGGACAAGTTCCAGGCGCTGGCCGCCCAGCCGACCCTGGCGTCCGCCATCCAGATCGGCAACCCGGTCAGCGTCAAGAAGGCGATCCGGACCCTGCAGAAGTTCGAGGGCATCGTCGAGGACGCGTCGGAAGCCGAGCTGGCCGACGCCGCCGCCCGCGCCGACCTGACCGGCCTCTTCAACTGCCCGCACACGGGCGTGGCCCTGGCGGCGCTGGAAAAGATGGTCGCGCGCCGCGACGTGAAGTCGTCCGACCGGGTCGTGGTGGTCAGCACCGCCAACGGGCTGAAGTTCACCGACTTCAAGGTCCGCTACCACGAGGGAACGCTGCCCGACGTGCCCCAGCCCAAGTACGCGAACCACCCGGTCTACTTGCCGAACGACTACCTGGCGGTGCGCGACGAGGTCCGGCGGCGGTTGGACTGAGCTCGGTCGAGCAAACCGGCAAAGCCGACGGTAAATAGGGTCTGGACGTGCGGCTCCTACAACGTGCTACAGTGAGCCGCTTGGCGGCATTCGCCGGAAATAGCGGACATGAAAGACCATCTCGGCCCGTCGCGTCAAGGATTGTATGACCCCGCGCACGAACACGAATCGTGCGGGGTTGGGTTCGTCGTCGACCTGAAAGGTCGAAAGTCCTCGAAGATCGTTCACGACGCCATCCAGGTTCTTCTGAACCTGCAGCATCGGGGCGCGTGCGGATGCGAGAAGAACACCGGCGACGGCGCGGGAATCCTGATGCAGATTCCGCACAACTTCCTGGCGGAGGTCTGCGCGGCGTCACCGGCGCGCATCAAGTTGCCGGACGCTGGACGGTACGGCGTCGGCGTGGTGTTCCTCCCCGGTGACCCCAGCAGCCGCGCCGCCTGCGAAAACGCCTTCGAAGAGGTCGTTCGCGACGAGGGGCAGACGTTCCTGGGCTGGCGCGACGTGCCGGTCGACAACCGGATGATCGGCCCGACGGCCCGCCGGTCGCAGCCGGTCATCAAGCAGCTGTTCATCGGGCGCAGCTCCGACCTGGCCGACGACGAGGCCTTCGAGCGAAAGCTGTACGTCATTCGCCGCCGCGTGCGTCACAGCGTTCGGAAGCTCGACATTCCGGAAAGGGCGCTGTTCTACATCCCCAGCCTGTCGTCACGGACGATCGTCTACAAGGGGATGCTGAACCCCGACCAGCTGACGCCCTTCTTCACCGACCTACAGGATGACCGGATCGAATCGGCGCTGGGGCTGGTCCACTCGCGGTTTTCGACCAACACCTTCCCCAGCTGGTCGCGCGCGCATCCCTACCGGATGATCGCGCACAACGGCGAGATCAACACGCTGCGCGGCAACGTCAACTGGATGCACGCGCGCGAGAGCATGTTCGGCTCCAAGCTGTTCGGCGACGACCTGAAAAAGTGCATCCCGGTCGTCGACACCGACGGCAGCGACTCGGGGATGTTCGACAACGTGCTGGAGCTGCTGGTCCTGGCAGGGCGGTCGCTGCCGCACGCCATGATGATGATGATCCCCGAGCCGTGGTCGAACCACGAATCGATGTCGCGCGAGCGCAAGGATTTCTACGCGTTCCACGGCTGCCTGATGGAGCCCTGGGACGGCCCGGCGTCGGTCGCCTTCACCGACGGGATCCGGATCGGCGCCACGCTGGACCGCAACGGGCTGCGCCCGTCCCGCTATTACGTCACCAAGGACGGCCTGGTGGTGATGGCGTCGGAGGTGGGCGTGCTGGACATCGCGCCCGACCGCATCCTGGAAAAAGGGCGACTGCAGCCCGGGCGCATGTTCCTGGTCGACACGTCGCAGGGACGCATCATCGGCGACGACGAGATCAAAGAGCAGCTGGCCAACGCCGCGCCCTACGGGCTGTGGCTGAAAGAGAACCTCATCTCGATGGCCGACCTGCCCAAGCCGGCCACCGTGATCGAGCCCGATCACGAGACCGTGCTGCGCCGGCAAGAGGCGTTCGGCTACACGACCGAGGACATGAAGGTGCTGGTCGCGCCGATGGCCACCGACGGCGTCGAGGCGACGGGATCGATGGGGACCGACACGCCGCTGGCGGTGCTGTCGAACCGCCCGCAGCTGCTCTACGGCTACTTCAAGCAGCTGTTCGCGCAGGTCACGAACCCGCCCGTCGACGCGATCCGCGAAGAGATCATCATGGCGGTGGACACCGCCATCGGCCCCGAGGGGAACTTGCTGGAGCCGACGCCGGCCTCGGCCCGTCAGATCGAGTTGGCGACGCCGGTCCTGCGCAACGAAGAGCTGGAAAAGCTGCGCAACCTGAACGGCGGGCCGCAGTCGCACGGGTTCAAGAGCGTCACCATCCCGGCGCTGTTCGACGTATCGCGCGGCGGTGAAGGCCTCAAGGCCGGCATCGAGACGATGCGCGCGGCCGCCAGCAAGGCCATCGCGGATGGCAACAACATCATCATCCTGTCCGACCGCGGCCACGACCATGACCGCGCGCCGATCCCGGCGCTGCTGGCGGTGGCGTCGGTGCAGCACCACCTGCTGCGCGAGGGGTCGCGCACCCGCGTCGGTCTGGTCATCGAGAGCGGCGAGCCGCGCGAGGTGCACCACTTCGCGCTGCTGCTGGGCTATGGCGCCAGCGCCATCAACCCCTACCTGGCCTTCGAGTCGCTGCACGACATGACTCGCCAGGGGCTGCTGGCGGGCGACCCCGAGAAGCTCGAACAGAAGTACGTCAAGGCGATCGGCAAGGGGATCGTCAAGGTCTGCTCGAAGATGGGGATCTCGACCATCCAGAGCTACCACGGCGCCCAGGTGTTCGAGGCCATCGGTCTCAACCAGGCGTTCATCGAGGAGTACTTCACCTGGACCGCCACGCGCGTCGAAGGGATCGGCATCGACGAGGTCGCCGCCGAGGTGCGGCAGCGCCACCTGCGCGCCTTCCCGGATCGGCCGCTGCCCTCCGACAGCCTGGACCCGGGCGGGCAGTACCAATATCGCCGGCACGGCGAGTACCACCTCTTCAACCCCGAGACCATCCACAAGCTGCAGTACGCCTGCCGCACCGGCAACTACGCGGCGTTCAAGGAGTACTCGCAGCTGATCAACGATCAGTCGCGCCACCTCTGCACGTTGCGCGGCCTGATGGACCTCAAGTCGACGCGGCCGCCGGTGCCGATCGAAGAGGTCGAATCCGTCGACGCGATCCTCAAGCGCTTCAAGACCGGCGCGATGTCGTACGGGTCGATCAGCAAGGAAGCGCACGAGACGCTGGCGATCGCGATGAACCGCATCGGCGGCAAGAGCAACACCGGCGAGGGCGGAGAAGACCCCGCGCGCTTCGTGCCGGACGCCAACGGCGACTCGCGGCGCAGCGCCATCAAGCAGGTCGCCTCGGGGCGCTTCGGCGTCAACAGCTACTACCTGGTCAACGCCGACGAGATCCAGATCAAGATGGCCCAGGGCGCCAAGCCGGGCGAGGGCGGGCAGCTGCCCGGGACCAAGGTCTACCCGTGGATCGCGCGGGTGCGGTACTCGACGCCGGGCGTGGGGCTGATCTCGCCGCCGCCTCACCACGACATCTATTCGATCGAAGACCTGGCGCAGCTGATTCACGACCTCAAGAACGCGAACCCGCGCGCGCGCATCAGCGTCAAGCTGGTGGCCGAGGTCGGCGTCGGCACGATCGCGGCCGGCGTCGCCAAGGCGCACGCCGACCTGGTGCTCATCAGCGGGCACGACGGCGGCACCGGCGCCTCGCCGCTGACCAGCATCAAGCACGCCGGCGCGCCCTGGGAGCTGGGGCTGGCCGAGACGCACCAGGTGCTGGTGCTGAACAACCTGCGCAGCCGCATCGTCGTCGAGACCGACGGGCAGCTGAAGACCGGGCGCGACGTGGTGGTGGCCGCGCTGCTGGGCGCCGAGGAGTTCGGCTTCTCGACGGCGCCGCTGGTGGCGGTCGGCTGCATCATGATGCGCGTCTGCCATCTCAACACCTGTCCGGTGGGCGTGGCGACCCAGGACCCGCGGCTGCGCGCCAAGTTCACCGGCTCGCCCGAGCACGCCGTGAACTTCATGAAGTTCATCGCCCAAGAGGTGCGCGAGCTGATGGCGCAGCTCGGGTACCGCACCATCAACGAGATGGTGGGGCACACCGAGACGATCGAGATGAAGCCGGCCGTCGACCACTGGAAGGCGCGCGGGCTGGACTTCTCGAAGATCCTGTACCAGCCGTCTGTGGGGCCCGAGGTCGGGCGCTACAAGACCGAAGAGCAGGAGCACGGGCTCGAAAACGCGCTGGACATGACGACCATCCTGCCGATCTGCAAGCCGGCCATCGAACGCGGCGAGAAGGTCGAGGCGACGCTGCCGATCCGCAACGTCAACCGCGTCGTCGGGACGATCACGGGCAGCGAGGTCACGCGCAAGTACGGCCAGAAGGGCCTGCCCGACGACACGATCAAGCTGAAGTTCCTGGGGTCGGCCGGCCAGAGCTTCGGGGCCTTCGTGCCGCGCGGCATGACGCTGACCCTCGAGGGTGACGCCAACGACTACGTGGGCAAGGGGCTGTCCGGCGGGCGAATCATCGTCTACCCGCCGCACCAGTCCACGTTCGTGCCGGAAGAGAACATCCTCATCGGCAACGTCGCGCTTTACGGCGCGACCAGCGGCGAGGCGTTCTTCCGCGGCGTCGCGGGCGAAAGGTTCTGCGTCCGGAACAGCGGCGCCAGCGCCGTCGTCGAAGGGGTGGGCGACCACGGCTGCGAGTACATGACCGGCGGCCGCGTCGTCATCATCGGCGCGACGGGGCGCAACTTCGCGGCCGGCATGTCGGGCGGCGTCGCGTACGTCCTCGACGAGGCCGGCACCTTCGCCAAGCGCTGCAACAAGGAGATGGTCAGCCTCAGCAAGCTGGAGGACGCCGAGGAGATCACGGCCGTGCACAGCCTCATCAGCCGCCACGCGCAGCTGACTGGGAGCAAGCGCGCCGAAGAGATTCTGACCAACTGGACCAACTGGGCGCCCTTCTTCGTGCGCGTCATGCCGAACGACTACCGGCGCGTGCTGGAGTCGCAGAAGAAGATGCTGGAGACGGGGCTCTCGCAGGAAGAGGCCGAGATGGCGGCGTTCGAGCTGAACTCGCACGACACCGCCCGCCTAGGCGGCAAATAGGTGCCGGCAAATAGGATTAGCTGACATGGGCAAGCTGACCGGATTCATGGAGTACCCGCGCACGGAGCCCCCGGGGCGCGAGCCCCACGGGCGCGTGCGCGACTGGCTGGAGTTCCACGAGCACCTGCCGGAATCGACGCTGAAAGAGCAGGGGGCGCGCTGCATGGACTGCGGCGTCCCGTTCTGTCACACGGGGACGCTGCTGGCCGGCGGCGCATCGGGCTGCCCCATCAACAACCTGATCCCCGAGTGGAACGACCTGGTCTACCGCGGGCAGTGGCGCGAGGCGCTGGCGCGGCTGCACAAGACCAACAACTTTCCCGAGTTCACGGGGCGGGTCTGCCCGGCGCCGTGCGAGGGGTCGTGCGTGCTCGGCATCAGCGAGCCGGCCGTGACCATCAAGAGCATCGAGGCCGCGATCATCGACAAGGCCTTCGAAGAAGGCTGGGTCGTTCCCGAGCCGCCCGCGAAGCGCACCGGCAAGACCGTCGCGGTCGTCGGGTCTGGCCCGGCCGGGCTGGCCTGCGCCGCGCAGCTGAACAGGGCCGGACACACGGTCACCGTGTTCGAGCGGGACGATCGCATCGGCGGCCTGCTGATGTACGGCATCCCGCCCATGAAGCTGGAAAAGCACGTCGTCGACCGCCGCGTGAACCTGCTGGCCGAAGAAGGCGTGAAGTTCGTCACCAATGCCTGGATCGGCAAGACGCATCCAACGGAGAAGCTGCGCAGCGGGTTCGACGCCATCGTGCTTTGCGGCGGCGCCACGGCGGCGCGCGACCTGCAAGTCGAGGGACGCAACCTGCAGGGCGTCCACTTCGCCATGGAGTTCCTGCTGAAGAGCTGCAAGAGCCTGCTGGACAGCAACTTCGCCGACGGCCAGTACATCAGCGCCAAGGGAAAGAACGTCGTCGTCATCGGCGGCGGCGACACCGGCACCGACTGCGTCGGAACCTCGCTGCGCCACGGCTGCAAGAGCCTGGTGCAGTTCGAGATCCTGCCGCGCCCGCCGACGACGCGGGCGGTGGACAACCCGTGGCCGCAGTGGCCGCGCATCTACAAGATGGACTATGGCCAGGAAGAGGCCGCGGCCCTGTTCGGCGCCGACCCGCGCACCTACGTGACCGTCACCAAGCGCCTGATCGGCGAGGCCGGACGCGTGAAAGAGCTGCAGACGGTCGAGGTCGAGTGGGTCAAGAACGGCGACGGCCGTATGAACATGAAAGAGAAGCCCGGCAGCGAAAAGATCTGGCCGGCCGACCTGGTGCTGCTGGCGATGGGCTTCGTGGGGCCCGAGAAGGAAGGCCTCCTCGGCGACCTGGGCGTCAAGCTGGACGGCCGCGGCAACGTCGCCGTCGACGGTGACAAGGCCACCAGCGTGCGCGGCATCTTCGCGGCGGGCGACATGTCGCGCGGGCAGTCGCTGATCGTTTGGGCGATTCAAGAGGGGCGCGCGGCGGCCCGGGGCGTCGACAAGTTCCTGATGGGCGAGACGCTTCTGCCTTAGGTCGTCGGGGCATCGAGCCCCCGTCGCGTATCCACGAGTGAATTTTTCCGAGCTGACCCTCCATCCGGCGCTGGCCGCGGCGCTGTCCGCACGCGGCTATGAAGTCGCGACCGGCGTGCAATCGGCCGTCCTCGATCCGGCGGTCGCCGGGCGGGACCTCTTGGTGTCGTCGCAGACCGGTTCGGGCAAGACGATCGCGTTCGGCGCCGTCATGGCGGCGACGCTGCTCGCTGGCGGCGAGCGAGACCGGCGGGCCCTGGCCGCGCTGGTCATCGTGCCGACGCGCGAGCTGGCGACCCAGGTGCGCGGCGAGCTGTCGTGGCTCCTGGCCGGGACCCCTCTGCGGCTGGCCTCTTTCACGGGCGGGACGCCGGTCGGCGGAGACCTGCGCGCCTTGCAGCGCGGCGTCGACGTGGCGATCGGGACGCCGGGACGATTGGTCGATCTGCTGCGCCGCGAGCGGCTGCCGCTGAGCGGCCTCGCGGTCGTGGTCCTCGACGAGGCCGACGAGATGCTGGACCTCGGGTTTCGCGAGGACCTCGAGACGTTGCTGGGCGCGGCGCCCGTCGAACGGCAGACGCTGTTGCTGTCGGCAACGCTGCCGCCGGAGATCCGGGCCCTGGCGCGACGGTTCCAGCGAGACGCCGTGCCGATCGATCCGCGCCAGGCGGCCGGCGGCGCGGCGCCCGCTCGTGCTCACGCCGACATCTCGTACGTCGCGCACCTGGTGGCGCCCGGCGAGCGGCTGGCGGCGGTCGTCAACGTGCTGCGGGCCGCCGACAGCGCGCGCGCGATCGTCTTTTGCACGACGCGCGAAGGTGTGGCCGGGCTGCACGCGGCGCTGGTGGCGCGCGGCTTCGCGGCGACCGCGATGTCCGGCGAGCGGGCGCAGGCCGAGCGCGACCGCGCGCTGGCGCAGCTTCGCCAGGGCGACATGCGGGTGCTGGTGGCGACCAACGTCGCGGCGCGCGGGCTGGATCTGCCGGACGTCGACCTCATCATCCACGCCGACCTGCCGCTCAACGCCGAGTCGCTGACCCACCGCAGCGGGCGCACCGGGCGGGCGGGCCGCAAAGGGATCGCGGTCGTCATCGCCACCCCATCCGAGCGACGCAAGGCCGAACGGCTGCTGATGAGCGCCCACGTCACCCCCGTCTGGAGCCCGGTCCCCACGCGCGAGACCATCGCGGCCGCGGCGCGCGAGCGTCTGGCCACGGAGATCCTGGCGCCACCCGATCAGAAGCCGGGGACGGCGCTCGCCGCCGATGATCCGCAAGTCGGAGCGCTCGCCAGCCGGTTGGAGGCGTCTGGTTCATCGGTGAACGAGCTTCTGCGGCGGCTGCTGGCCCGCGAGCTGGCCCGCCTGCCGGGCGGGGAAGCCGTCCACGCGATCGCGTCGCCGCGCCCTGGAACGGAGCGAGACGATCGCCGTCCGTCGCCCCGGAGCCGAGGCGAGCTGAGCCGCGCGGCCGTCGTGTTTCGCGTCAACCTGGGCGCCAAGGACAACGCCGATCCGCGCTGGCTGTTGCCGCTCATCTGCCGCAGGGGTGGCGTCACCCGGCGCGAGGTCGGCGCCATTCGAATTGGGCCGCACGAGACGACGTTCGAGATCGCCGGCGAGGCCGCGGGCGAGTACGCGCAGGCGGCTGCAGAGGTGGATCCCCGCGCGCCGGCCGTCCAGATCGCGCGCGCCGACGCGCCCCGCGGGCCGGCGGCTGCAGCCCCGAACCGCACCGAGGGCTTCGCGCCCCGCGCGCCGGCGGCCGGGCCACCGAACCGGGCGGAGGGTTTCGCGCCGCGCGCACCCGCAGCCGGGCCGCCGAACCGCCGCCAAGGCTTCGCGCCACATGCGCCGCCGGCGGGACCGCCCAAGCGCGGCGGCGGTTTCGCGCCGCCCCGACGGCAGGCGCCGCACGCGCCCGCCAAGCCGCACCCGGCCGCCAAGCCACACGCGCCCGCCAAGGCACACCCGCCCGCCAAGCCGCACCCGCACGCCAAAGCCCATCGCGGCCCGATGGCACACCCGGCCGCCAAACCCAAACCTCGTAAAGGGTGAGGGGCGGCAGCCGGGCCGGTGCAATCAGCTCGACCGACTCAGCGCGGACGGGACTGCTGCCGGCGCCCGCTCCGTGGCGACAGCAGGGGGCGCATCGCTTTGGCGAACGCCTTGGCCGACTTGACTCCAGTCTTCGAAACCCAGGTTTTAGGCATCCGAACAGGGTGCGCGTTTCGCCGCCATAAAGCCATCTTTACGAATGGCAGGGCGCTGATCGCATGACGCCGCCCGCCCGGCCGCCGTCCCGTTCCTGGTACGTGTACCTGCTCCTCTGCGCCGACGGGACCCTCTACTGCGGGATCGCGCGGGATGTCCAGGCACGGCTCTCCGCGCACCAATCGGGCGCCGGCGCGCGGTACACGCGGGGTCGGGGCCCGCTGGCGGTGCTCGCGTCGCACCGCTACCGTGACCAGGGCACCGCGCTGCGAATCGAGGCCGCCATCAAGCGCCTGCCACGGGCCCAGAAGCTGGCCGTTGCTCAGGACGGACGCCGCTGGGCCTCGGTCGCGCGCGCGGCACGCCGGCGCTGACAAGGCAGGCGCCAGAGGCGTATCCTGCAGCCCTCAGATCGGAGGATCTCGTGTGGGTGCGAATGGGCTCGTTCTCGGTCAAGGCTGACCAGGTCGCGAATCTCCGGGACACTTACAATCAAGTGGCCGTACCGCGGGTTCGGTCATTTCCCGGCAACCGCGGCTGCTTGTTGCTCGAGCCGGCCTCCAAAGACGAGCCGTTCGTCGTCCTCACCATCTGGGCCGATCAGGCGGCCGCGGAGCTGTATGAATCAAGCGGCACGGCCGCCGAAATCGTCGCGCTCGTGCGGGGCTTTTTCGCCGGGCCGCCTGCGCTGCGCTCCTACGAATCGGCGAGCACGGCGGGCCTGCCGATCTAGACAAAGATTGGCGCGACGCGGTCAGCGGCGAAGGTCGCCAGCTGTGGATGAGGTTGGGCGTGGACATCGTGCTGTCGTCGTCGCACGAGGGTTCAGGGTCATGCGTTGCTCGAGTTGGTCACATGCGTTTCGCAGGACACAACCTGCGACATGTGGGCAGATCCTCCGCCTGATTCGTTTCTGCTTTGTCATTTATCTGTTACCGCCGAAAAATGGGGGCGGTATCGTCGGCGTATGGATGTGTGCCGTGGCTTAACTGTTCTTTCGGTTTTTCTGGGGCTCACCGTCGGAATGGGATGCGCGGGGGTAAAGCCGGCGGCAACCAGCGGCACCGGCGGCGATGGCGGCAGCGGCGCTGGCGACACGGGCGGCAACAGCGGCAGCGGCAGCGGCGGGAGCGGCAACCACCCGTTCGATGGAGGTTCGGTCGATCTGCCGAGCACGATCGCCATGACCTGCGGCAACGGGACGCTCGAGACCGGCGAGGCCTGCGACGACCACAACAACGTCGCTTCGGACGGGTGCAGCAAGATCTGTCAAATCGAGACCGGCTGGCTCTGCGAGAACGTTGGCCAGCCCTGCGTCCGCAATGCGAAGTGTAACGACGGCATCGTGACGTCGCCCGAGATGTGCGACGACGGCAACAACAGCCCCAACGACGGCTGCTCGGCCGATTGCAAAACCGTGGAGCCGGGCTGGCAATGCCGGGTCCCCGGCCGCCCGTGCGTGCCGTTGTGTGGTGACGGCAAGATCGCGGGCAACGAAAAGTGCGACGACGGCAACACCGCGGGCGGTGACGGCTGCTCGGCCACCTGTGCGCTCGAGCCGGGCGCCTCCTGTTCGGGCACGCCCAGCGTTTGCGTCGTCGCCAAATGCGGCAACGGGATTCAGGAGGCGGGCGAGGCCTGCGACTGCGGCGCGGATCCGACCAAGCTGCCCGCCGGATGCGCCGGCCCGAACGGTCTCTTCAACGGCGACGGCACCGGGTGCACGAAGACGTGCACCAAGGAGCCCACCTGCCGTGACGCCGCCGGCGCCAACACCGCCTGCAAGGTGGTTTGCGGCAACGGCAACGTCGAGGCCGGCGAAGACTGCGACGATGGCAACAACAAGAGCGGCGACGGCTGCTCGGATACCTGCAAGATCGAACCGGGCTTCACCTGCAAGAGCGTCGAGCAGTCGGACGCGGTCGATTGCGTCCAGATGCCGAACGCCGGCCAGAAGTGCCTGGAGTTGCCGGTCAAGTACCGCGACTTCAAACCCGAGAACGTGCCCGGCGGGCACCCGGACTTCTTCTTCCTGGGCGCGACCTGGCCAGCCACCGACGCACGCCATCAGTCGATCACCGGGGTTCTGAGCCAGACGGGCGCGGTCGCTTTCGATAAGCGCTACTGCGTTCCGAACTCCAGCGGTCCGGCGCGGCTGAACGATTCGACCGCCCGCGCCTGGGACATGGTCAAGCCGACGCTGGACGCCAACGGCAAGCCGGTGTTCAACACGGCGCGCGCCGGTTGCGGCGGCAATCCCATCATGGCCGATTGCCAGTTCACCGATTACAGCCACGACACGAACCAGGGCCACGTGCCCGGGTACACACAGACGGCCAACGGACCCACCAACGGGCTGCTTTACACGAGGGGCAACGGCGGACACCCCATGTATCACGGCTGCGCGCCGGTCGTGACCAGCGCCGACACGTTCGCCCAGTGGTGGGTGGACGGCCCCTACGAAAGCGACGGTACGACCGCCGGCAAGCACGCCGTCGGCAGCCTGGAGCTGGCGCCGGTGACCGTCGACGGACAAGCCGGCTACTACCAGTTCTCGAGCGCCGCCAACAGCGTTTACGGCGGCTTCTTCCCGCTGGATCCGCCGGCCAACAAGTACCCGCTCTACTACTCGCAGGCCGACCTGAACGCGACCAACGCGACGACCGGTCTCGTGAACCAGGGTAGCCCGAACGGGCCCGGCACGATGACCACCTCGCCGGCCGCCTGGAGCGAGCAGCTCCTCTGCAACCTGTGGCCCTACTGGTACAGCCCGTACAAGACCAGCGCCGTCACGGCCTTCGGCGGTGGGCACGGCTGCCTCGGCGACCAATATCTGTTTCCGCCCAGCACCTCCTTCGCGACCAACCCGGCCGGCAACTGGATCCCGACGATCCAGGGCTGGTATCACGACTCCTGGTTCTCGACCGAGGCGCGTTACCTGTTCTCCTTCAACAAGCCCTTCGACCTGCAGTTCTTCGGCGACGACGACACCTTCGTTTTCATCGACGGCAAGCTGGTCATCGACCTGGGCGGCGTACACCAGCGCCTGCCGGGCAAGGTCCACGTCGACACGAGCGGCCTGGCCACGATCCAAGAGGGGGGCGAAGTCTATCTGGCCGGTCAGGTGCTGCCGGCGGGGGCGCAGGTCGGCGACCTGATTCCCTGCGACGGCACCGCGGCGGCCGCCGACCCGGTCTCGAAGGTCGGCTTCAACAATTCGGGCACCACCAAGGCGCCCAACTGCACGACCGCCACCTGTGACTGCCGGGTGCGCATGCTGGATCTGGGGCTCAAGACGGGGAACACCTACGAGATTGCGATCTTTCAACGTGACGGGCACCCGTCGGAGTCCAATTTCCAGCTCACGCTCAGCGGGTTTTCGACCAACCAGTCGCAGTGCGGCGCGCGCTGCGGCGACGGCGTCATCACCGGCGACGAGGAGTGCGACTGCGGCGACGGCGCGGGCCCGATGCCACAAGCGTGCATGACCAAGAACGCCGACGGGGTCTACAACGGCTGCACGACGACCTGTCACTACGGGCCGTTCTGCGGGGACGGGACCACGGACACGGGCGAGAAGTGCGACGACGGCAAGGCCAACGGCGTCGCCTACTCGGCGACCTGCGGCCAGGGCTGCTCGTCCACCTGTCAAACGGCCCACTGCTGCGGCGACGCGATGGTCGACGCGGACCAGGCCGAAGAGTGCGACCTTGGCAGCGCGAACGGCACGAAGGGCGCCGCCTGCGACGCCAACTGCAAGCTGGTGATCACCATCGACAACGGCGGGCTGTAACCGGGGCGATCTGATTTTTTGACCGCGGGCGGCGCAGGCCCACAATGGGCTTGTGACCGGAACGCAGTCTGTCGCGGTCGCGTCGCGGGGAAAGCCCGAGGCGCGGCGTCCCGAGCCGTTCGAGCTGAAAGGGACGATGGCGTCCTTCACGGTGCTGCGGCTCAAGACCACCGACCTGCACTGGATCGAGGAGCAGCTTCGGGCGAAGACGTCGCAGCTTCCCAGTCTGTTCCTGGACGCGCCGGTGCTGGTCGACCTGGCGCCGCTGGGCGACCAGGCCGGGACGCTGTCGCTGGCGGGCATCGCGCGGCTGGTGCGCGCCTGCCAGATGATCCCGGTGGCGGTGGCGCACGTGCCGGATGCTCTGCGGGGTGCGGCCGTCGAAGCCGGCCTGGGCGTCTGGCGCGGGCCGATCTCGACGCGCGTTCGGGCCGGCGCAGAGCCGACCGCCATGCCGTCCCACAGCGGCCCGTCGGTCGGGGTCAGCGAGACGCCCGGCCCGCAGCAGCCGGCCCTTTACAACGGCCCGGTGGTCGTCACCAAGCCGGTGCGCGGGGGCCAGGTGGTCTACGCGCAGAACAACGACCTGGTGGTGCTGGCGCCGGTGAACCCGGGCGCTCAGGTCATCGCCGACGGTCACCTGCACGTGTACGCGCCCATGCGCGGGCGGGGCGTCGCCGGCGCGCAGGGGCTGCCCGGCGCGCGCATCTTCTGCCAGAAGCTGGAAGCCGAGTTGCTGGCCATCTCGGGCGCCTACGTCATGGCCGAGGAAATTCCGGTCGCGATGCGCGGGCGCGCCGTGCAGGTCCACCTCGAAAACGGCGAATGTCGTCTGACCGCCCTCTAAAAAAATTTGGAGACGGGCCCAATCGCCCGTTGAATGGTTCCGTGAGCAGCATCAAGGAGGCAACCGTGTCGAATGCGTCCAAAGTCGTCGTCGTCACTTCCGGCAAGGGAGGCGTCGGCAAGACCACCACCAGCGCGAACATCGCGACTGGAATCGCGATGCAGGGGAAGAAAACCGTCGCGATCGATTTCGACGTTGGCTTGCGCAACCTGGATTTGGTCATGGGATGCGAGCGGCGGGTCGTCTACGACTTCGTCAACGTCATCCGCAACGAGGCCAAGCTGCAGCAGTCGCTGATCCGCGACAAGCGGGTCGAGACCCTGTACGTCCTGCCCGCCTCGCAGACGCGCGACAAGGACGCGCTCGACGCCGAGGGCGTCGGTCGGGTCATCAACGAGCTGAAAGAGATGGGCTTCGAGTACATCATCTGCGACTCGCCGGCCGGCATCGAGAAGGGCGCGCAGATGGCGATGTATTTCGCCGACGAGGCGATCGTCGTCACCAACCCCGAGGTCTCGTCGGTGCGCGATTCCGATCGCGTGCTCGGCCTGCTGGCTGCCAAGACCAGCCGCGCCGAGATCGGCGGCCCCGGGATTCGCACGCACCTGCTGCTCACGCGCTACTCGCCGGCCATGGTGAAGCGCGGCGAGATGCTGAGCGTCGCCGACGTGCTGGAGCTGCTGGGGATCCCCCTGCTGGGCGTCATCCCAGAATCGAAGGCGGTCCTGCAGTCGTCCAACAAGGGGACGCCGGCCATCCTCGACGAGACGACGGACGTCGCCCAGGCCTACCTGGACGTCGTCTACCGGTACCTCGGCGAGGAGCGTCAGCACCGGTTCATCGAGGAGCAGAAGCGCGGCTTTTTCGGCCGTCTGTTCGGTTGAGCCCGACGCGGAGGTCAATGATGAAGTTCCTCGAATACTTCCGGCGGGCTCCGAAATCGGCGGCGCTTGCCAAGGACCGGTTGTCCATCATCGTCGCGCGCGAGCGGGCCGGCACGCATCCCAGCCCCGACTACCTGCCGCAGCTGCAGCAAGAGCTGCTGGCGGTCATCGCGCGCTACGAGAAGATCGATCTCACGCACGTCACCGTGAACCTGGACAAGAGCGGTGGGTGCGAAGTGCTGGAGCTCAACATCCAGCTCCCGGACGCGCCGCCTGCGGCGCCCCGTCCGTCGCATCCCGCCGTCGCTTAGTTCGGGACGCTTGCGCGGTTGACCGGGTGGCCGCCGGCGGCTAACGTCACGGCCCGCCCAAGTCGCGGCTGGAGCACCATGGCAGGAACCGCCCCCCTCGCGCCCGCGCGTCCCGCGCGCGCCCCTCAGGCCGCCGTTCAGACGAACTACACCGCGCCGCTGGCGGTGCTCACGACCCTCTTCTTCATGTGGGGGTTCTTGACGTGTCTGAACGACATCATCATCCCGCACCTCAAGGCGGTGTTCGAGCTGAACTACGCCAAGGCGATGCTGATCCAGTTCGCCTTCTTCACGGCGTACTTCGTGATGTCGCTACCGTCGGGCCGGATCGTCACCCGGTTCGGCTACAAGAACGGGATCATCATCGGGTTGGGCGGCGCCGCGCTTGGGTGCCTGCTCTTCTACCCGGCGGCCGGAATTCGGTCCTACGGGCTGTTCCTGCTGGCGTTGTTCGTGTTGGCGTCGGGGATCACGCTCCTGCAGGTGGCGGCGAACCCGTTCGTCGCGGTGCTGGGTAAGCCCGAGACGGCGTCGTCGCGGCTGACGCTGACCCAGGCCTTCAACTCGCTGGCGACGTTCATCGCCCCGTTGTTCGGCTCGTGGGTCATCCTGTCCACGGCGGCCAAGTCTTCAGCCGAGATCAAGCAGATGACGCCCGAGGGGGCCGACGCGTACCGGCTGGCCGAGGCGGCGTCGGTCCAGCATCCGTACCTGGGGTTGGCGGCAGCCCTGATCCTGCTGGCAGTGGCGATCGCGCTCTTCAAGCTGCCCAAGATCGAGGACGTCACGCCCGCCGCGCCGGCCGCAGTTGGTGGCAGCCCGCACAAGAGCGCCTGGGGCTACCGCCACCTGGTGCTGGGCGCGGTCGCGATCTTCGTGTACGTGGGCGGCGAGGTCTCGATCGGGAGCTTCCTGGTCAACTACTTCAAAGAGCCCTCGATCGGAGGTCTGACAGAGGCCGCCGGCGCGCGGCTCGTCTCGCTGTACTGGTTGGGCGCGATGATTGGCCGGTTCATCGGGACCGTCACGCTGCGGATGTGGAAGCCCGGCAAGGTCCTGGCCGCCCACGCCGTGGCGGCGCTGGCCCTGGTGCTGATCAGCATGGCCACGACCGGCAGCGTCGCGATGTGGACCATCATCGCCGTCGGCCTGTTCAACTCGATCATGTTTCCCACCATCTTCACGTTGGCCCTGGACGGGCTGGGCCCGCACACCAGCCAGGGTTCGGGGATCCTTTGCAT
This sequence comes from uncultured Pseudomonadota bacterium, assembly GCA_963737345.1. Classification (GTDB taxonomy): domain Bacteria; phylum Myxococcota_A; class Polyangia; order Fen-1088; family Fen-1088; genus JADGRB01. The sequence goes on from CAVTSM010000014.1 coordinate 110,120, forward strand.
GGCCATCGTGGGCGGCGCGCTGATCCCGGTCGCGCAGGGCTTGCTGGCCGACAAGATCGGGATCCATTACTGCTTCGTGGTGGCGGCCGCTTGCTACGTCTACATCGCCTGGTACGGTGCCAAGGTTCGACCCGAGACCCACGGCGTAGCCGGCGACTAGTGCACCGCCGTCGAAATAACGTCAACGCCGAGGCCGACAAGCCGCGCCGGACGCGAGGCGCGACGACGAGGCATACCCGTAGGTATGGTGAGGAGGAGCAACGAAGCGGCCGGCGCGGATCGTCGGCCGAACGTGACGCTATTTCGACGGCGGTGCACTAGATGGTATAAGCCCGTCGCCGTGCGAAGCGATGCGCTGAAGAAGGGGATTCACCGCGCGCCCGCTCGCGCGATGCTGAAGGCCACCGGCCTCACCGACGCCGACCTGGACCGGCCGCTGATCGCGGTCGCCAACACCTGGACCGACGCCACCCCGTGCAACATGCACCTGCGCGCGCTGGGCGAGAAGGTCAAGGAGGGGATCCGCGCGGCGGGCGGCACGCCGATCGAGTTCAACACCGTCGTCGTGTCCGACGGCATCAGCATGGGGACCGAGGGGATGCGCGCCTCGCTCATCTCGCGCGAGGTGATCGCCGATTCCATCGAGCTGGCCGTGCGCGGCGCCCTGTGCGACGGCGTGGTCGCCCTGTCCGGCTGCGACAAGACGATCCCGGGCACGATGATGGCGCTGGCGCGGCTCGACGTGCCGGGCCTGATGCTGTACGGCGGCTCGATCATGCCGGGCGACTTCCGGGGTAAGCCGGTCAGCATCCAGGATGTCTTCGAAGCGGTGGGCGCCTGCGCCGCTGGCCGAATCACCGAGGACGAGCTGCGCGCGCTCGAGGATGTCGCCTGCCCCGGCGCCGGTGCGTGCGGCGGTCAGTTCACGGCCAACACGATGGCGATGGCCGGCGAGATGTTGGGAATTTCGCCCATGGGCCTCAACGACGTCCCGGCCGTGGACCCGCGCAAGCCGGGCGTGGCCGTGCGGGCTGGCGAGATCGTGATGCGCCTGGTCGCCGAGGACCTGCGCCCCAGCCAGGTTCTCACGCGGGACGCCTTCGAAAATGCGATCACCGCGGTCGCGGCCACCGCCGGCTCGACCAACGCCGTGCTGCACCTCATGGCGCTGGCGAAAGAGGCCAACGTGCCGCTCACTCTGGATGACTTCGACGCCATCGCGGCGCGCACCCCGATTCTGGCCGACCTCAAGCCGGGCGGGCGCTTCATGGCGGTGGACCTGGATCGCGCGGGCGGCGTCCGTTTGGTCGCGCGGCGCTTGTTAGAGGCGGGCCTCCTCAAGGACAGCCCGACCGTCAACGGGCGCGGCATCGTCGAGGAAGTGAAAGACGCGCCCGAGCTGCCCGGCCAGGAGGTGGTGGTTCCCGCCAGCCGGGCGTTCAGCCCTTCCGGTGGCTTCGCGATCCTGCGTGGATCGCTGGCCCCCGAAGGCGCGGTGGTGAAGCTGGCGGGTCACGCGCGCCGGAAGCACACTGGGCCGGCCCGCGTCTTCGACTCCGAAGAGGCCTGCTTCGCGGCGGTGCAGCGGCGCGAGATCAAGGCCGGCGACGTGGTCATCATCCGCTACGAAGGGCCGAGGGGCGGCCCCGGCATGCGCGAGATGCTGGCCGTCACCGGCGCGCTGGTTGGCCAGAAACTGGACGACAGCGTCGTGCTGATGACCGACGGCCGCTTCTCGGGGGCGACGAAGGGTTTCATGGTCGGGCATCTGTCGCCCGAGGCGCAGGTGGGCGGCCCCATCGCCTTCGTGCGAGACGGCGACCCCGTCACGCTGGACGTCGATGCGCGCCGCATCGACGTGGCGGCCGACCTGGAAGCGCGCAAGGCCGGGTGGAAGGCCCCGGCGCCTCGCTACACGAGGGGCGTCATGGCCAAGTACGCAGCGGCCGTGTCGTCGGCCGCCGAAGGCGCCGTCACCCTGCCGGTCGTTCGATAGCGGACGGCGAACGTGGTATCTGACCACCATGTCGCTGGCCGCTGCGATCAAAGGGAAGGGGCCGAACGGGCTGGGGTTCGCCTCGACAGCGGAAGAGGCGACCGCCGGCTGCGATTTGACCGGCAAGACGATGCTGGTCACCGGGTGCAACTCGGGGTTGGGCTTCGAGACCATCCGGGCGCTCGCGTCGCGTGGCGCGCGGGTGATCGCCGCCGCGCGGACGGCGGAAAAGGCCCGCGACGCTTGCGCGCGCCTCGACGGTAATTTCCTGCCCATCGCCTGCGAGCTTTCGGAGCCGGCGTCGGTCCGCGCGGCGGTCGCTTCGGTGCGAAGCGGGGCTGGCCCGCTGGACGCAATCGTCTGCAACGCCGGGGTCATGAACATCCCGACGCCGCAACAGAAGTTCGGCTGGGAGCTGCATCTTTTCACCAACCACATCGGGCACTTCATGCTCGTGACGGGGCTGCTCGATCGCCTGTCCGCGACCGGACGCGTGGTGGTGACGGCCAGCCGTGCCCACCGGCGCGCGCCGCCGCCGGGGATCGACTTCGACAACCTTTCGGGCGAGCGCGGCTACGTTCCGATGCAGGCGTACGGCGTGTCCAAGCTGGCCAACATCCTGTTCACGCGCGAGCTGGCCCGGCGTCTCGGTCCCGGCACCCAGACGGCCAACGCGCTTCACCCGGGCGTCATCGACACGAACATCGGGAGGTCCCTGCCTGCGGTGGCGCAGCTCGCGTTGCGCCTGGCGCGGCCGCTGATCCTGAAAACGCCCGCGCAAGGCGCCGCCACGCAGTGTTACCTGGCGGCGAGTCCAGCGGTGGCCCAGATCACCGGCGCCTATTATTCCGACTGCAACCCGGCGGAGACGACGCCGTTCGGTCGCGACATGATGCTGGCGGGGCGGCTTTGGGAGGCCTCCGAGGCGCTGGTTTCCCGCCTCCCCTGACCGCGTCAGGTTTCCGCCGGGAATTCCGCCGGCCACCGCGTTCGGTGACGTGGTTGTCTCGGGTGCGTTTCGTTGCCGCGGAGCGCCAGTTAACTTTTGCGGCGCCGGTTGCGCACAAGCTGATCCTGGCTCAACATTCGAACCGACCGAGCCGATGAGCGGCTTGGCGACAACTGAAAACTGAAGACACGGCAGGAGAGAAAGGAAGCACGGGAACCATGAGGAGCGTGGTGACGGGGTTGATGATGTTGGCGGGGGCGGCGGTTCGAGAGAAGGGACACGGGTTCGATGACTTCGGGTGGCGGCGGGAGATGCAGCAGGCGCGCGAAGCGCAAGAGGCCGATGCCGCGACGGCGGAGACGGCGACGGGTGATGGGCACCGCACGACCACGCGAGTGGTAGCCGGGCCGCCCATCGGGACGTGGGGCCCTTCGCACGGCGCGCTCATGAGCGTGACGGCCGGCGAGGTGGACCTGGCGCCGGGTCACTGGGACGTCGCGTGCGAACGGGACGCCGGCGACCGGCTGATGTTCGACCGCGAGTCGGTGCGCGCGCTGGGCAGCGACACGCTGTTCCGCTGGGCCCCGACAGGCGGCGAGGCGCCGAGCAGCGACGACACGATCTACACGGCGGTGGCCGACTGCCGGAGCAAAACGATCGAGGCGAGCTGGCCGGGCAAGCGCAGCGAGACCCGCGCGGGCACCTGCGGCCGCCATCTGATCGAAGCGGTCTGCGGCGGGCGCGCGACGGAAAAGGCGCCGAGCGCGCCGGGGCTCCGGAAAGCCTCCGGCGGCGGTGTTCGTGCGGGGCGAGGCGGCACGCCCGCCAAGACCGCCGCCGCGCACGTCAGCGCGACGCCGTAATCGCGCTGACCTGTCCGTCGTCGCACGGCGCAAGTGCGCGTGATCGCGCGCGCGCAGCGGCCAGAGATCTCCGCAAAGCCCGGCACGGCTGAGCGGAATCGCCATGGTCGCGGTTGCGCCGCGCGCCGGCGGGTCCCACAACCACAAGTGGGGCGGCATGAGGTTTAGACCCGTCTTTTTCTTCTGGGTGTGGTCGTGGTTGGCGTTGGGCGCCGCCGCGCTGGTGCCGGCAACCGCGCACGCGCAGGATCCCGCCGCGACGGTGACGACCAGTCCGGCGCCGCATCCCGCGGACGGGCGGCGGATGGGCTGGTTCGGCGTCGGCGTGCGGGTGGGCTACACCCAGCTGCACCTCACGCCGCCGTCGTCGCTGGTGGGGGCGTACAACTCCACCACCGGGGGCACCTCCACCACGTCCGAGCACACCATCGACTCGGGCGGACGCACCGTCACGCCCACGCTGCACCTCGGCGGTGGCGGGTTCTTCTTCAAGCTGGATCTGCCGATCACGTTCGCCTCGGCCTTCCGGGCGTACGGAATCGGTCTTTACCCGATCAACTTCGGTATGTACCTGCCGGGGGTGGCGCTGTTCCCGTACGGCTCGTTCGGGTTCGCGTCCAGCATCGTGCAGTCGCGGAGCACGCTGGACCCGTTCACCTCGAACAAGATCATCGGCGCCGTCGCGCAGGTTCGCGCGGCCGTCGGTCTGAAGTACTTCCCGATGCACGCGCTGGCACTGTCGGGCGAAGTCGGCTACTCCCCCTGGGCGGCGGGCGTCATGCTGTTGCCACCCGGAGCCGACAGCAACACGACTCGGACGCAGGGTGGCTTCGGATCGGTCTGGGATTTCTCGCTGGGCATCGAGTGGCTTTAGTTCCGCGACCAGGCGCGGGGTATTCTGTCGGCCATGACGGACCTGGTGCTGACCTTGTTGGGCCCCGATCGGCCGGGGTTGGTGGAGCTGGTCGCGAAGGTGATCGCCGACCACGGCGGGAACTGGCTGGAGAGCCGGATGAGCCATCTGGCCGGCAAGTTCGCCGGGATTTTGCGGGCCGAGCTGCCGCCGGATCGGGTGGCATCGGCCAGCGCCGCGCTGCAGGCGCTGGAATCGCGCGGGCTGAAGGTCACCGTCGAAGTCGCAGCCCGCGCGGGCTCGCGCGCACCTGACCAGAGCATGGATCTGGAGCTGGTGGGGCTCGATCGCCCGGGCATCGTGCGGGAGATCTCGCAGCTGCTCGCGAGCAACGGGGTCAACGTCGAAGAGCTGATCACGAATCGCTCCAGCGCCCCGATGTCGGCCGAGATGGTGTTCGAGGCCCGCGCGCACGTGCGCGTTCCGCCCGCGACGGACGTCGCGCACCTGAGGGCCGAGCTGCAGCGGGTGGGCAGCGACCTGCTGGTCGACGTCAAGCTGACGACGCGCTAGTGCACTAGATGTCGTCGACGCGGCTGCTGGTCCTGGGGGTGGTCCGGATCTTCCAGCCCGTGCATGGGTACGACGTCCGTCGCGAGCTGCTCTCGTGGCGGGTCGACCAGTGGGCGAACGTCGCGCCGGGGTCCATCTACAACGCGCTCAAGACCCTCACCAAAGAGAAGTTTCTGAAGGTGTCCGGTACGGGACAAGTGGGTGGCCGGCCCGAGCGGACGCAGTACAGCCTGACCGTCGACGGGGAGAAAGAGTTTCAGACCTTGCTGCGCGCCACCTGGTGGCGGGTCCTGCCGCCGCTCGACGACCTCATGCCGGCGCTCTGTTTCATGCCGTCGCTCACAGAAGAGGAGTTGGTGGCCGCGCTGGAGCACCGGATCACCGCGCTCGAGGGGGCGATCAAGCGGATCGATTTCTCGCGCAAGGAGATCAAGCCGCCGGAGACGCCAGAGCACGTCAAGGAGCTGTACGATCGAATGCGGACGTACTTCGCGGCCGAGATCCCCTGGGCCCGGACTTTGATCGATCGCCTGGGCCGCGGCGTCTACGAGGTGGGCGTCAGCAAGCCGCCACCGCCCGCGCGGCCTCCGCACGGGCGGCGAAAATCTTCGGCTTGACCTTCTTACTCAAATTTGAATAATCACCGTGGAGCAAGATCCATGGCGCGCAGCACGAAGCTACTTCAGGGTCTGGGGCTCACCGGGGACGAACTCGGTGACCTTGGCGCTGGCGTGCGCCTTCTTCAACGCCGCGCGCAGTTGATCGGGCGTGCCGGCCAGCGCCGGGAAGGTGCCGTAGTGCATCGGCACGACCGTCTTCACCTTCAGCATCTTGGCAGCCAGCGCGGCGCCGGTCGGGTCCATCGTGAAGTGGCCGCCAATCGGCAACATCGCGACCGTCGGGTGATAGCGCTCGGCGATGAGAGCCATCCCGGCGAACACGTCGGTGTCTCCCGCGTGGTAGATGACCGGCCCCTTCGCAATTTCGATCACGAACCCGAGCGCGGGTCCGCTGTACTTCGGGCCGGCCTTGTCCTGCCCGTATCCGCCCGAGTGCAGAGCCTCGACCAGGTGGATGGTGGCGTCCTTCACCGACGCCGTGCCGCCCATGTTCATTCCTTCCGTGTTGGGCGCGGCGATCAGGCTGGCCAACTCGTGCGACGTGATCAGCTTGGCCCCCGTCTTCTTGGCCAGCTCCGCGGCGTTGCCCACATGATCGAAGTGGCCGTGCGTGACCAGGATGGCGTCCAGCGACTTGGGGTGCTCGATCTTCGGCGCGTTCGGGTTGTCCAACCAGGGATCGATGGCGATCGTCGCGCCACCGGGGGTGGTGATCACCCAGGCGGCGTGTCCCCACCAGGTCGCGGTCGTCGCGCCCGCGGCCACAGCCGCCGCCGGTTTGGGGGCGCCGGGCTTGGCTGCGCCACCGGCGTCGGGCTTCGCGTCGGCGGGCTTGTCGGCAGCCAGCGCGGCGCGCGCCAAAAACATCGCCAACGAAATCGCGACGATCGGGAACCTGCGGTTGTTCATGGTGTCGGTCCTCTCAAAAGCGGGGTGGGGCTGGTCAATGTAGACGATCAGACAGGAACCCTGGGAGGGTTCCTTGAACCTCCCGCGACGACTCCGCTGGGCAAAGCCCAGCTCCGTCAACGCGGGATCAGACAGGAACCCTGGGAGGGTTCCTTGAACCTCCCGCGACGACTCCGCTGGGCAAAGCCCAGCTCCGTCAACGCGATTGCCCTGTATGGCGGCGAACCGAAAACAGCCGTCGCCTTGACTTGAGGGGGACCGTCGACTATTGCCGCCTGGTCGACGGAGCCCTGTTCCGGAGCGGACAGCTGGAAAGGACGTCATGAAAGCCATTGTTTCGGTTCGCGACGCGGTCAAGAACTACAAGTTGGGCGAAGTGGAGGTCCCCGCGTTGCGGGGCGTGACCCTGGACGTCGCCGCCGGCGACTTCATTTCGATCGCTGGACCTTCGGGCAGCGGCAAGACGACCTTGCTGAACCTGATTGGGTGCGTCGACACGCCGACGTCGGGGACCGTCGAAGTGGCGGGCAAGGACACGCGCAAGCTGTCGGAACGAGAGCTGACGGATCTGCGCCTCCACACGATTGGCTTCATTTTCCAGAGCTTCAATCTGGTGGCCGTGCTGACGGTGTTCCAGAACATCGAGCTCCCGCTGCTGTTGCAACGCACACTGTCGGGCACCGAGCGCGCGGCGCGCGTCATGGGGTTGCTGGAGAAGGTCGGCCTGCGCGAGTACGCCACCCACCGGCCCAGTGAGCTTTCCGGCGGGCAGCGGCAGCGCGTCGCCATCGCGCGGGCCCTGGTCACCCGCCCGCAGCTGGTGCTGGCCGACGAGCCGACCGCCAACCTGGACTCCGTCACCGGCCAAAACATCCTGGACCTGATGAAAGAGCTGAATCGGACCGAGAAGACGACGTTCATCTTCTCGACGCACGACCAGAGCGTCATGGCCAACGCCAACTCGATCGTGCGGCTGGCCGACGGCAAGCTGGTCGATCGCGTCACCCCGGCCGAAGCCGCCAACCACGCACACGGAGCACGGGTGTGAGGGCCTGGTTCGCGACGCTGGGCATCGTCGCGCAGATGGCGTTCCGGAACCTCTTTGCCAGCCGCCTCAAGACCTTCATCGTCGGGGGGATCATCTTCTTCGGCGGGCTGCTGGTGGTGGCGGGCAACTCGCTGCTGGACAGCCTGGTCGCCTCGATGAGCCGCAGCGTGATCGGCAGCGTCGCCGGCCACATCCAGGTCTACAACGCGCAGTCCAAGGACAAGCTCGAGGTCATGGGGCGCATGATGATGGGCGACCCCGATCTCGCGCAGATGGATGACTTCGCCAAGGTGCGGGCGTCGCTGCTGAAGGTCCCCAACGTCAAATCCGTGGTGCCCATGGGGATCAGCGGCGCGCTGGTGACGTCGGGGAACACGATCGACCTGGCCCTCGAAAAGCTGCGCAACGCGGTGAAGGCCCAGGAAGCCGCCAAGACCGAGGCCGAGCGCGCCAAGACGCGGACGCAGATTGACACGGAGAAGAGCCACGTCCGGCAGATCGTGTCGGTCCTGCAGAACGACCTCAAGAACGCCAAAGCGATCCAGGACGAACGGACGATCGAGAAGGACGACCTCGACGCCGTCGGGCGCGCGTCGTCCGATGAGTTCTGGCGCGACTTCGATCGGCACCCCTATGAGAATCTCGAGTTCCTCGAGAACCGCATCGCCAGCCAGGCGGCTGACGCCGATCTGCTGTTCCTGAACTACGTCGGGACCGACTTCCAGGCCTTCCAAAAGGCCTTCGACCGCATGCGCGTCGTCGACGGATCGATGGTTCCCCCGGGCAAGCGCGGGTTTCTGTTCTCGAAGCAGGTCTACGAAGATCAGCTGAAGCTGAAGGCCGCGCGGCGGCTCGACAAGATCAAAGAGGGGCTGGATTCCGAGGGGCTCAGCACGGCGACGGATCCGGACCTGAAGCGGATGGTCCGCGAGAACGTGTCGCAGGTGCGCGAGATCCTGCTGCAGCTCGACGCCGGCAAGACCGCCGATTTTCGCGCCAAGCTGCAGCGCCAGCTGGGCAGCCAAGAGAACGACGTCGGCAAGTTGCTGGCTGCCTTTTTCCAGACCGACGATCGCAACCTGCACGAGCGGTACGACTTCTTTTACAAAGAGTTGGCGCCGTCGCTGGAGCTTTACCGCGTGCGCATCGGCGACGTGCTGACCATCAAGGCCTTCACGCGCTCAGGCTACGTCCAGTCGGTGAACGTGCCGGTCTACGGCGTGTTCGAGTTCCAGGGGCTCGAGAAGTCGACGCTGGCCGGGGCGCTGAACCTGATGGACATGGTCTCGTTCCGCGAGCTCTACGGCTTCATGAGCGGCGAGAGGCTGGCCGAGATCCAGCAGCTGCAAAAGGCGGCCGGCGCCCACGACATCAGCCGCGAGAACGCCGAAGCCGAGCTGTTCGGCAGCAAGTCGGCCGAGGCGGCGGCGCCGGCGGCGGCGCCTGCCAAGGCCCCGCGCCACATCGAGGCAACCACCACCCCGGGCGTCGCGCCGGTGCGTCACGACCCGGGCGAGTCGCTGACCGGCAAGCTGCAGCGCGAAGAGGCGCGCAGCCGCGTCTTCCCACCCGACGAGGTCGAGACCGGTGTCGTCCTCAACGCGGCGGTCATCCTCAAGGACCCCAGTCCCAGAAAGATCCGCGACACGATGGCCGCCATCGAGGCCCAGGGCAAGCAGGACGGCCTGACGCTGAAGGCGATCGACTGGCAGCAGGCGGCCGGGCTCATCGGTCAGTTCGTCAACGTGATCCGGATGGTGCTGTACGTGGCGATCCTGATCATCTTCCTCATCGCGCTGGTCATCATCAACAACGCGATGGTCATGGCGACGCTCGAGCGGGTGAAAGAGATCGGCACGCTGCGGGCCATCGGTGCGCAGCGGCGGTTCATCCTGGCGATGCTGGTGATCGAGTCGATCGTCGTCGGCATCATCTTTGGCGGCCTGGGCGCCGGGCTGGGCGCGGTGCTCGTCAGCATCATCGGTAAGGTCGGCATCCCGGCGAAGTCGGACGTCTGGTTCTTTTTCTTTTCGGGCCCGCGGCTGCACCCATTCATCGGGACCAGCAACATCGTCGCCGCGTTCCTGATCGTCCTCATGGTGAGCGCGTTTTCGAGCTTTTACCCGGCCTGGATCGCCATGCGGGTCACCCCGCGGCAGGCGATGGCGGAAGAGGAATAGGGAGGAGTCGCCATGTCCAAGCTGTTCGTCGATCTCACCATCGCTTTCCGCAATCTGATCCAGCACCGGCGCCGGTCGTTGTTCCTGGGATCGGCCATCGCCGCCGTGACGGCCCTGCTGGTGCTGCTGAACGGCCTTTCGACAGGCGTGCGCGAGACGATGATCGACACGGCCACCACGCTGACGACCGGGCACGTGAACGTGGGCGGTTTCTACAAAGTCACGGCGGGCCAGGCGGCGCCGGTGGTCACCGACTACAAGAAGGTCCTGGAGGTCGTGAAGAAGACCGTCCCCGAGATGTCCTTCGCCGTCCAGCGCGGTCGCGGCTGGGCCAAGTTGGTCTCGGACACCGGATCGATGCAGGCCGGCGTCACCGGCATCGACATACGCAACGAGCCCAAGTTCGCCTCCGTGCTGCAGATGGAGAGCGGCAACCTGAACGACCTGGCCCAGCCGGGCACGATCTTGCTGTTCGACAACCAGGCCGAAAAGCTGGGGGTCAAGGTCGGCGACGCGCTGACGATCTCGGCGCCCACCACGCGCGGGACCAACAACACCGTCGACGTGCGGGTGGTCGGCATCGCGCACAGCCTGGGTTTGCTGAGCACCTGGAACACCTTCATCCCCATCGAGAGCCTGCGGGCGCTTTACCAGCTGAACCAGGATTCCACCGGCGTCATCCAGCTGATGTTGGACCGCAAGGACTTCGACAAGATTCCGGCCATCGCCGGGCGGCTGCGCCAGTCGCTGGACCAGGCGGGCTATCGCGTGATGGAGCCAGACCCCCGGGCGTTCTGGATGAAGTTCCAGTCGGTCGCGCGGGAAGATTGGACCGGGCAGAAGCTGGACATCACGAACTGGGAAGACGAGATCTCTTTCATGACCTGGACGCTGAAGGCGCTGCAGGGCATGTCCGTGGTGCTGATCGCCATCCTGATTGCCATCATCATCATCGGCATCATGAACACGATGTGGATCGCCAT
>CAVTSM010000015.1:0-103694 GCA_963737345.1 uncultured Pseudomonadota bacterium
GACGCCGATCTGCAACAGCGGATCGGCGCCGCCCTTCGAGAAGCCGGCTACGAGCTGGCGGCCGAGACCGACCTGCAGTGGGCCCGGCGGAGCATCGCCGTCCGCCGCCCCGACGTGGTCGTGCTGGACACGCGCCTTCGGGACCAGCACGGCGGTCAGGAGGGCGGCCACGACGACGAGTCAACACCGACGGGTTCCGGCTGGCCGACGAGCTGCGCAGGGGCGAGGAGACGCGCAGCGTCCCGATCTTGTTCCTGGCCACCAGCGCGCACCGCGGGGCAGCGCATCGCGCGGAAGCGCGCCGGCGGTTCGCGCCGGCCGACTATCTGATCGGCAAGGTGGATGCCCGGGCGCTGGTCCCCCGGATCGCCGACCTGCTCCGGGTGCCGTTGCCGGGGATGACGCCGCGCCCCGGCGCCGCCCGGCCCGCACCCGCACGAGCCAGCGCCCGACGATCCGGCGCAGCAGCACGAGGGGCACGAGGTCGAGCGCAGCGCCCAGACCATGACCGCCGAGCCTGACGCGGCGACGTTCACGGGGACCCTGAAGCGGACCCCGTTCGCCCAGGTGCTGCAGCGCCTGTACGTGACGCGGGCGACGGGGTCGCTGCTGCTGCTGCACGAGCCGACGAAGAAGATCGTCGACGTCGCCGACGGTTACCCGGTCTCCGTGCGCTCGAACGTCGTCGCCGAATGCCTGGGGCAGCTGCTGCTGGAAAAGAAGCTGATCACGCGCGAGGCGCTGACGCGCGTCGATCGCGCGCATGCAAAAGGAGAAGCGCCAGCAGGGGCAGATCCTGGTCGAAATGGGCGTGCTGTCCCCCTACAACCTGCGGCGGGCGCTGGTCGACCAGCTGGAGGCGAAGCTGCTGGAGGTCTTCTCGTGGGCCGACGGCAAGTTCCTGTTCAAGCCCGGGGCGCGCACCCGCCTCGCCGCCGGCGCGCGCCTCGAGCGGTCGCCGGCCGGGCTGATCCTGGAGGGAATCCGCCGCCACTACGACGACGCCCGGCAGGCGGCCGTGCTGGATCGGTACGCCGGCCGCTTCATCGTGCTGGCGGCGGACCCGATGCTGCGGCTGCAGGAGATCAGCGACGACCCGGCGGAGCTGGACTTCATCGGGGCGCTGGACGGGACGCCGCCTCCTCGAGGCGATCCTGGACGAGGCGCAGATCCCGGCCGACGCGGGCGCGGCTGCTGCTGGTGGCCCTGGCCGAATCGGGGATGATCCAGCCGCACGAGACGACGTCCAAGAGTCCGGTGGCGCCGCCCGCCGCCCCCGGCGCCGGTCCCGACGCCGATCGCCGGCGCAGAGCTCGCGCCCGCTGGAGCCGCCGCTCGGCAGCGGCGAGCTGAGCATGATGCTGCAGATGGCGCGCACCCAGGACCATTTCTGGGCGCTGGGCATCGACCGCGAGCGCGTCGCCGGCCGACATCGACCGCGCGTACGAGGCGCTGGCCCGCAGCTTTCACGCGGATCGGTATCGCCTGTCGTCCGAAGAGGACCGCCGCATGGCGCACGAGATGTTCGAGCGGCTGGCGGAGGCCCGCGCCGTGCTGCAGGACCCGGCGCGGCGGCAGGCCTACCTGGCCACGCCTGGACGGCGGGGAGCTCGTCACGCCGGCCGCGGCGCACGCCAGCGGACGTGTCGCGCGTCACGCCGGCGCCCGAGAACGCGCAGACGGCGGCCGCGGCGCTGTACCAGGCCGGGCTCGAGCACCTGCGCCGCCGCCGTCATCACGAGGCTGTCGAGGCGCTGCGTCAGGCCGCGCGGGTCGTTCCGAACCAGGCGGATTACCGCGCGGCGCTGGGGTGGGCGCTGTTCCGGCAGGCGCCCGGCGACGCGCGGGCGGCGCGGGCCGCCATCGCGGAGCTGCGGCGGGCCACGCAGATCGACGAGCGCCACCGCGGCGCCGCGCAGCACCTTGCCGAAATCTACGCGCAGACCGGGCGGTCGGACGCCGCGATCGCCGAGCTGGAACGGCTGCTGGCGGTCGATCCGACGGCAATCGAGTTGGCAGAAGAGCTCCGCCGGTTGCGCGGGCAGTAACGGCGCCGCCACGCCGCGCGACATCGGTGTCAGGGTCGGCGTCGGTTTTTTTACGCGCGACGCACTGCGGCGCCGCAGCCGGGGCCGGGTTCGCGGATCTGCGTCGCGGGGCACGCCGATTGCTGTAGCGTACAGGCATGCGCTCTCCCAGCTTCGAACGTTCCCGCTACGCGCCGGAGCTCCTGGCGCGGGTCGCCGCCGGGCTGGCGCCGCATGGCTGAAGACGAGCGCCGCGTCGGTCGAAAGGGCCGCCCACGTCGCCGCCGACCTGGCGGCGCTGCAGGCGCCGCCCGCGCTGCTGGCCGCGGCGGCGCGCATCATCGCCGACGAGGTCCGCCACCTGGACGTCTGCACGGCGGTCGCCGAGGGCATCGACCCGGCCGTTGCCGGTCCGCAACCGGTCGACGCTGCGCGCGGCGCCTGGACCTGGTCCCGCGCGCGCCCGTGGGCGAGCCGGGCGTCGCCCGCACGCTGCTGACGGACTACGCCATCGCCAAGCCGTCGTCGGCGGCGGCGCTGGCGGATGCCCGCGCCGCCTGCCGCGAGCCGCTGATCGCCTGGGGCTACAGCGAGCTGCTGCGCGACGAGGCCCGGCACGCCACCTTCGGCGCCAACGCCGCCACCTGGATCATCCGCCGCTGGCCGGCCCACCTGCGGCGCCAGCTGTGGACCGAGTGCCTGGCCGAATCAGGCCGCGCCTGGGCCCGCCCCCGCGACGCCGAGGCGGAAGCCTGGGCCTGCTGCCCGCCCCGATCGGCTGCACGCTTGCCGTCCTGGATCCTCCCGCACCTGCAGCCGCTGGGCATCTCCACCGAGCCCGCGAACGACCCGGCGGTCCTCCACTGACCGCGCGCTGTCGACGACGCCTCTCCTCGCCTGTTTTGGCCGCGGCGCCAGAGCGGCGTAAGCCGCGAGTCCAAGCCCCCGGAGGCGCGGCTCCGCCGCGCCGGCCCCCCTCAGCCCCCCAGGGAGAGCCCGCGAGAGGGGCGAAGCCCCTTTCGCGCAGCGGAGCGCGAAGCGCGGAGCGATCTCAGTCGTAGTACTCGGCGCCGAGGTGCGTGATCAGATCCTCGCCGCGGATGTGGCGGAGCGTGTTCTTCAGCTTCATGAGCTGAATGAACAGATCGTGCTCGGGGTACAGCTCCGGCGCGGTCTGCGGGCTCTTCCAGTAGAAGGACAGCCACTCCTGGATGCCGCTCATGCTGCAGCGCTGCGCGAGGTCCATGAACAGCGCCAGGTCCAGCACGATCGGCGCGGCCAGGATCGAGTCCCGGCAGAGGAAGTCGATCTTGATCTGCATCGGGTAGCCCATCCACCCGAAGATGTCGATGTTGTCCCAGCCCTCTTTGTTGTCGCCGCGCGGCGGGTAGTAGTTGATGCGCACGACGTGGCACATGTTGCCGTAGAGGTCGGGGTAAAGGTGCGGCTGCAGCACGTGCTCGAGCGAGCCCAGCTTGGAGACCTCTTTGCTCTTGAACGACTCGGGGTCGTCCAGCACCTCGCCGTCGCGGTTGCCGAGGATGTTGGTCGAGTACCACCCCTCGACGCCCAGCAGGCGCGCCTTGAAGCCCGGCGCCAGGATGGTCTTCATCAGCGTCTGGCCGGTCTTGAAGTCCTTGCCGCAGATGGGCACGCCGTTCTTCTTGGCCAGCTCCTGCAGCGCCGGCGTGTCGACGGTCAGGTTCGGTGCGCCGTTGGCGTAGGGAACGCCCAGCTTCAGCGCCGCGTAGGCGTAGATCTGCGACGGCGCAATCTCCGGATCGCTCTCGGCCAGCCCCTTTTCGAAGGCGGCCAGCGTCGCGTGACAGGGGGCCGGGTTGCGGAACACCTCGGTCGAGCCGCACCAGACCATCACCAGGCGGTCGCAGTTGTTCTTCTGCTTGAACTCTTTGATGTCGTCCATGACCTGGGCGGCCAGGTCGGCCTTGGACTTGCCCTTCTTGACATGCGTCGCGGTCAGCTTCTTGACGTATGCCTGCTCGAAGACGGCCGGCATCGGCTTGATGGTCGACAGGAAGTCCTTGAGCTGGCCCGAGGTGCTCCTTCGACAGGACGCCGGCCTTCTCGGCCGCCTGGTAGGCGTCGTCGGGGAACAGGTCCCAGCCGCCGAACACGACGTCCTCGAGCTTGGCCAGCGGCACGAACTCTTTGATGAGCGGCGTGCGGTTGTCGGTGCGCTTGCCCAGCCGGATCGTCCCCATCTGGGTCAACGAGCCGATGGGCTTCGAGATGCCGCGGCGGATGGCTTCGACGCCGGCCATGAAGGTGGTGGCGACCGCGCCCATGCCGGGCGTCAGGATGCCGAGCTTGCCCGTCGCCGGGCGGATATCAGTGGGTTTTCCGGTGGACTTCGTGAGAGACATTGCGGCTCCTTCTATCGACGTTCAGGCGAGGTTGCAACCTCGATGCCGGGCGCGGAAGTGGCGTCCCGCCTGGGGTTTCGGCTCGCCCGCGCGCCGTTTTGTGGTAGAAACCCCCCGCTTCTTTCAACACCTCGACACCACACGCCTGCTGAGGCGGCCGTGCGTGCCCTGAATCGCGGATGGTCGCGACCCGGGGTTACGGCCTCCGATGACGTGGGCGGCGGACGAAAACGCAAAGGAACAGACATGACCACGACCGAGATCACTCGAGGACAACACGCCCGGCAATGCCCGCCAACGCCGGCGGCGACGACGCCCCGATCACCATCCGCGAAATGATGGAGGCCGGCGTCCACTTCGGCCACCAGACCAAGCGCTGGAACCCGAAGATGAAGAGCTTCATCTTCGGCGCCCGCAACGGCATCCACATCATCGACCTGCAGCAGACGGTCCGCGCGTTCAAGCGCGCCTACAACTTCCTGGTCTCGAACGTGGCCCAGGGTCGCTCGGTGCTGTTCGTCGGCACCAAGAAGCAGGCCCAAGAGGTGATCCGCGAGGAGGCCCTCAAGGCCGGCCAGTACTACGTCACCAACCGCTGGCTGGGCGGCACGCTCACCAACTTCAACAGCGTGAAGGGCTCGATCGATCGCCTGCACGCCATCGAGAAGATGTCGACCGACGGCACCTTCGAGCGCATGACCAAGAAAGAGGTCCTGGGCATCACGCGCGAGCGCGAGAAGCTGGAAAAGGCGCTGGGCGGCATCAAGTCGATGGGCGAGCTGCCGGGCGCGGTCTTCATCGTCGACGTCGTCAAGGAGCACATCGCCGTCACCGAGGCGCGCAAGCTGGAGATCCCGATCGTCGCGATCGTCGACACCAACTGCGATCCCGACGTCATCGACTACCCGATCCCCGGCAACGACGACGCCATCCGGTCGCTGAAGCTGTTCGCCGGCAAGATCGCCGAGGCCTGCGTCCTGGGCCAGAAGGTCGGCCGCGAGCGCGCCAACCAGCAGCGCAGCGCGCGCGACGAAGGTGGCCGCGAAGAGCCGCAGACCATTCGCGTGTCGTCGGGCGGCGAGGGGCCGCGGGTCGAGGTCGTCAACCGCCGCGGCGGTGGGGACCTGCCGACCCCCGAGGCCGCTGCCACGCCGGAAGACCAGGGCGAGCGCAGCTAGTCGGGCTGCCCGGTCCACGACACAGGTTTCAATCCGCACTCAGGAACGAAGGGATTCGCACGTCATGGCCGCTGAAATTACTGCTCAGATGATCAAGGACCTGCGCGAGCGCACCGGCGCCGGCATGGCCGACTGTAAGAAGGCGCTGACCGAGTGCGCCGCCGACATGGAGAAGTCGATCGAGTACCTGCGCAAGAAGGGGATCGCGTCGGCCGCCAAGAAGGCGACCCGCATCGCCAGCGAAGGGACCGATCGCCAGCTACCTGCACGGCGCGCGCATCGGCGTGATGGTCGAGGTGAACTGCGAGACGGACTTCGTCGCGCGCAACCCCGACTTTCTGAACTTCGCCAAGGAGGTCGCGATGCAGGTCGCGGCCATGAACCCGTCCTACGTCTCGCAGGACGAGATCCCGCCGGCGGTGCTCGAAAAAGAGAAGTCGATCCGCATCGAGCAGGCCAAGCAGTCGGGCAAGCCCGAGGCGGTGTGGGGCAAGATCGTCGACGGCCAGATCGCCAAGTGGTCGAAAGAGGTCTGCCTGCTGGACCAGGTCTGGGTGAAGGACCCCGAGGGGAAGAAGGACATCCGCGCGCTGCTGACGGACCTGGTCGCCAAGACCGGCGAGAACGTCAAGGTGCGCCGCTTCATCCGGTTCGAGGTCGGCGAGGGCCTGGAGAAGCGGGCCGACGACTTCGTGGCCGAGGTCCAGAAGCAGGCAGGCCAGGCCTAATCAGAAAGATCAGCGGGAACCGGGGGCGCGCGCCGATGCCGAAGACGAAGGCAAAATCGAAGTCGACGGCCGTCGCTTCGGACGACTCCGACGACACCTTCGTCGAGGAGCCGGCCAGCAAGCTGCCGCTGGCGCCCGGCGTGAAGTACCGGCGCATCCTGCTGAAGCTGTCGGGCGAGGCGTTGATGGGGTCGGGCAACTACGGCATCGACCCCGCCACGCTGGCCCAGATCGCCGACGAGGTCATCGACGTCCACAGCCTGGGCGTCGAGATCGCGCTGGTGCTGGGCGGCGGCAACATCTTCCGGGGTGTGGCCGCCAGCTCGCGCGGGATGGACCGGGCCCACGCGGACTACATGGGCATGCTGGCGACGGTCATCAACTCGCTGGCGCTGCAGGACGCGCTGGAGTCGCGCGGCCTCTACACGCGCGTGCTGTCGGCCATCGAGATGGAGCGGCTGGCCGAGCCGTACATCCGCCGCCGCGCCATCCGCCACCTGGAAAAGGGGCGGCTGGTGATCTTCGCGGCGGGGACCGGCAACCCGTACTTCACGACCGACACGGCGGCGTCGCTGCGGGCCATGGAGATCGGCGCCGAGATCGTGATGAAGGCGACCCGCGTCGACGGCGTGTACGACAAGGATCCGCACAAGCACAAGGACGCGCGCATGTTCCGGCGCGTCTCGTACCTGGAAGTGCTGAACAAGAACCTGGCCGTGATGGACTCGACGGCCATCTCGCTCTGCCGCGACAACAACCTGCCCATTTTGGTCTTCAACATGACCAAGCCTGGGAACATCCGGCGCGTCGTCCTGGGCGAGCCGCTGGGCACCCTGGTGCTGGACGAAGGGCGCACCACCGGCGCGCCTGTCTGAAGCAGGCAAGAGACAGGAGAGACACCCGATGGTCAACGACATCATCAAGAGTCTGCAAGGCGACCTGGACAAGGGGATCGACGCCTTCCGCCGCGACCTGGCCAAGGTGCGCACGGGGCGCGCCAATCTGTCGATCCTGGACGGCGTGCGCGTCGACTACTACGGGACGCCGACGCCGCTGAACCAGGTCGCGTCGTGCAACGTCGCCGACGCGCGCCTCATCACCATCAAGCCCTGGGAGCGGTCGCTGATCCCGGAGATCGAAAAGTCGATCCGGGCGGCGCAGCTGGGCCTGAACCCGCAGTCCGACGGCGAGCTGGTGCGGCTGCCGATGCCGGCGCTGACGCAAGAGCGCCGGCAAGAGCTGGTCAAGGTGGTCAAGAAGATGGCCGAGGAGGCCAAGGTCGCCCTGCGCGGCGCGCGGCGCGACGCCAACGAGATGCTGAAAGAGGCGCTGAAAGAGGGCGCCATCACCGAGGACGACGAGCGCAAGGGGCTGAAGACCGTCCAGGAGACGACCGACAAGGCCGTCAGCCAAGGTCGACGAGGTCCTGGGCAAGAAGGAATCCGAGATTCTGGAGGTATGACGGTGCCCCTTCGATTTCGCGAGGCGCACGCGGCGCCCGACAAAAAGCGCATCAACGAAGAGTGGTTCATCCTGGAGAACGACGGCGCGACCGCCGTCAACACGGGCGGCCTGCAGGTCATCTCGGCCAAGAGCGGCAAGCGCGGCTCGGTCCTGGGCGTCATCGACCCGGGGTTCATGCTGCAGCCCGGCGAGAAGATCCTGGTCGTCTCGGGCGTGCCCGGCAAGAAGTCCCACGGCGAGCCGCCGGCGCGCGACGGGATGCGGACCTACCACCTGTTCCAGCGCGAGCCGCTGCTCCAGGGTCAAGGAACGCTGCTGCGGCTGGCCATGAACCAGGTCGAGGTCGCGCGCCTCAACTACGATCCGGCTGCCGCCAACGGCGTGGCGTGATAGAGGTTCGGCATGCCGAAATACGAGGTCGACATCCCGCACTCGCTGGACGTGGCTGAAGCGAAACAGCGGCTCACCGGCGCGACCGAAAAGCTGCAGCGCGACTACGGCGCCAACTGCTCCTGGAAGGCCGACAACGAGCTGTCGGTGTCGCGCAAGGGTCTCGACGCGCGCGTGACCGTCGAGCCGGCGCGCGTGCACATCGACCTCAACCTCGGCTTCCTGCTGACGCCGTTCGCCGAGAAGATCAAGACCGGCATCGCCCGCGAGCTGACCGGCATCCTGACGAAGCCCGCTGCG
This sequence comes from uncultured Pseudomonadota bacterium, assembly GCA_963737345.1. GTDB lineage: Bacteria > Myxococcota_A > Polyangia > Fen-1088 > Fen-1088 > JADGRB01. Next base: position 8,472 of record CAVTSM010000015.1, read on the forward strand.
AACTGAGGGCCCGTGATTCGGCCCCGCAGCGGCGCGGAGCCGCGGCGGCGGCGATCTCGGCGTCGGTCGAGTCGGCGCCGCCGGTGATCACCCGCGGCGCGGTCGATGCGGACGCGGCGAGGGCGGCCAGCGACGTCGGCGCGTACGCCCAGCCCCGGCAGGTAACCGGGGGTCAGCCCCACGGCGTCGTTCTCGATCGACCAGCGCGGCGGCCTTCGCCAGGCTCTCGAGGCGCGCCTCGCCGACCGGCAGGCCCAGGGTCGCCAGCACCGACAGGCGGCCGGGATCCCAGGCCGGCGCCAGCGCTTCGCCGAACGCGTCGCGCAGCTCGCCGAGCTCGCGCGGGGTGGGCGCCTGCCAGGGGGTCGCGGCGATCCGGACCGCCAGCCGCACCCCGCCCCGTTCCGCCGCCCGCAGCAGGCGCTCGATCGACCAGCGGCAGGCGTCGACGATGGCGGCCCCCAGCGCCTTGCGCTCGGCCAGCGCGCGCTGCAGGACCAGCGCGCCCGGCTCGCCCGCATCGCACGCGCGACGGGCAAAATGGCGCGCGAAGTCGGCGGGGGTGGCGGTCAGAAACACGGTGCCGAAGTCCACCTCGGCGACCCGCGCCCCGAACGAGGCGGCCAGCGACAGCGCCTGTTCCGACAACTGGATCGCCGCCGCCCGCTCGTCCGGGGACGTCGGCGCCGAGGCGCGGCAGCCGCTTTCCGCCGCCCAGCGGCCGGTCGGCAAGCGGCAACGTCAGCGTCGGGATCTCCAGCCCCAGGCGCATGGCCTTCGCCAGCAGCGGCGCGCCCGACAGCAGCTCCAGAGTGCAGCCGCCGCCCAGGTGCACGCCGGCGGCGCCGCTCTCGACGGCCAGCCGCGCGATGCGCCTCGCCCCCGTCGCTGGTCGGCGGCCGCAACTCCGTCGCCAGGACGATCATGATGGCGCGCAGGATAGCGCTTTGATTCGGATCTCGGCGCTGTTATAAATGACCGTCGCTGTTTTCGGAGGCAGCTCGGTGGGGCCGGACGTTCGGGCTCCTGTTTCACCGGAGGTGTTCATGTTCGTTCGCCCACGCCGGCGTTTGGACCCAGGCCGCATTGACCGCGGCCGTCACAGCCGGCCTCGTCGCCACCGCACACGCCCAGCTTCAGAACGCCCCGGTCGATCTCCAGCTTTTTCGACCGGCGATGGATTCGAAAGGGTTCATCACCCTCAACTCGTCGGCGGTGCTGGGCGGGGGCGACCTGTCGTTCGGCCTGGTGACGGCGTACGCGCGCAAGCCGCTGGTGCTGACCGGCGGCCAGTTGTTCGGCGGACAGCAGAACCAGTTCCAGGTGAACAACCTGGTGACGCCGTCGCTGCAGGGCGCCGTCGGGTTCACGCATCTGGCGCACCTGGGGTTCGAGCTGGGCGTGATCCTGCCACTGGCGATCATCTCGGGTCAGAGCTACCCCAGCGACCAGGTCGGCAACGGCACGCGCGACTGGACGTTCACCGCCCAGGGCATCGGCGACATCCAGGTCCACCCGAAGATCCGGCTGTTGAACGCCACCCGCAACGGGTTGGGGCTCGCGCTCATCCCGTCGGTGATCCTGCCCACCGGCGACAAGAATTCGTTTTTCGGCGAGGGGCAGACGATCTTCCAGCCCACCGCCGTCATCGACACCGAGCTCGGGTACCTGGGCCGATTCCGCGCGGCCATCAACGGCGGGATGCGCATCCGGGGGCACCACTCGCGCTTCGTCGACAACGCGATGGCCTTCACGCCCGCGTCCATGCAGCCCACGTACATGGGTGGCGACCTGACGACCGGCGCCGGGATCGACATCGGCAACGAGGCGATCGGCGGCCTGGGTCTCTCGTACGGCATCGTGCCGCAGAAGTTCGACGTCGTCGGCGAGGTCTACGGCAACTACGGGCTCGACTCGCACCGCCTGAACGCTGACGGAACCCAGACCAAGATGGGCCTCTCCGCCGAGGCCATCGCCGGCATCAAGCTGTACCTGGCCCGCAACTCGTTCTTCGAGGCGGGCGCCGGCTGGCGGGTGACCGATAACTACGGCGGCGGGCAGCCGCGCGCCTTCATCGGCTTCATCTTCGAGCCTTCCATCGGCGACCGCGACGGCGACGGGTACAAGGACGACGTCGACGGTGTCCCGACGACCCAGAGGACTTCGACGACTTCGAGGACGCCGACGGCTGCCCCGATCCCGACAACGACAAGGACGGAATCCCCGACGTCGACGACAAGTGCCCGAACGATCCGGAGACCAAGAACGGCTACCAGGATCAGGACGGCTGCCCGGACACGACGACCTTCGACCGCGACGGCGACGGCATCCCCGACGACGTCGACAAGTGCCCGGACGACCCCGAAGACAAGGACAACTTCGAGGACCAGGACGGCTGCCCCGATCCCGACAACGACAAGGACGGGATCCTGGACAAGAACGACCTGTGCCCGAACGATCCGGAAGACAAGGACGGCTTCGAGGACCAGGACGGCTGCCCCGATCCCGACAACGACCACGACCGGATCCTGGACGCCAACGACAAGTGCCCGAACGAGCCCGAGGTCTACAACGGGTTCGAGGACGCCGACGGCTGCCCGGACAAGGGCAAGGTCATCATCCACAAGGGCAAGCTCGAGATCCTCGACAAGATCTACTTCGAGACCGACAAGGACGAGATCAAGCCGGTGTCGTTCCCGCTGCTGGACGCCATCGCGGCGACCATCAACGGCAACCCGCAGATCGAGCTGATCGAAATCCAGGGGCACGCCGACGAGCGCGGCGACGACGCCCACAACCTGGATCTGACCGAACGGCGCGCGCACTCGGTGCGGGTGGCGCTGGAGCAGCGGAACGTCCTGCCCAGCCGCATGAAGAGCCACGGCTACGGCGAGACCAAGCCGATCTGCACGCAGCACAACGAGGATTGCTGGAGCAAGAACCGGCGCGTCGAATTCATCATCCTCAAGCGCTCGGACGAGGCCAAGCTGCAGGGCGGCGAAGGCCAGTAGGTCGAAGGCCAGTAGGTCGAAGGCCAGTAGGTCGAAGGCCAGTAGGTCGAAGACCAGTAGGTCGGAGGCCCACGACACTGGCCAGTAAACGGCCGACGGTAACGCCGCGCCGTTCGTGATAACTTCCAGGCCGTGTCGGCTGTCAGCGCGTCCGATCTCGTCGTCGGCCTCGGACAAGCAACCGTAGAGATGATCGGCGTCGGGCCACGCTCGCCCGAGCCGGTGGTCGAGCTGGGAACGTTCAGCGTCCAGAGCGGCGGCGCCGTCGGCACCGCGCTGGCAACGGTCGCCGCGCTGGGCGGCCGCTCGCGCTACTTCGGGCGGCTGTCCGACGACGAGTTCGGCTCGATCATCCTGCGGGGTCTCAAGCAGTTCGGGGTCGACGTGAGTCAGGTCTTGATCGAGCCGGGCAAGGTCTCACCTGCCTCTTTCATCTCGGTGGACGAGCGGACCGGCCGGCGGCTGGTCCGGTTCACGCGCGGCAGCGTCACGCCGCCCGAGCCCGGCGAGCTGTCGCGCAACCTGTTCGACGACGCCCGCGTCCTGCTGGTGGACGGCCGCAGCCCCGCCACCCAGGTCGCCGCGGCCGAACGGGCCCGCGCGCTGGGAATCACCGTGGTGCTGGACGCGCGCGGGCTGGGGCCGGGGATGGGCGAGCTCCTGGACCTGTCGGACATCGTCATCGGCAACGAGCGGTTCGCGGCCGAGTTTTCGCACTCGTCCGACATGAAGCGCAGCTTGCTCGAGCTGACGCAGATGGGCCCCAAGATCGCCGTGCTGACGCTGGGCGAAGAAGGCGCCATCGCGCTCGAGAACGAAACCCTGGTCCGCCAGCCGGCCTTGCCCGTCGAGGTCTATGACACCACCGGCGCCAGCGACGTCTTCCGCGGCGCGTTCATCTACGGGACCCTGCAGGGCTGGCCGCTCGACCGCTGCCTCCCCTTCGCCAACGCCGCCGCCGCGCTCAACTGCACGCAGCTGGGCGGCGTGGGCGGAATCCCCAGCCTCTCGGCCGTCACGCGCGCCGCGGGGCTGTCGGCCTGAGCCCAGCGTCGTTTACTTAGGCCCGCTGGACTTGGGGTCGGGGCCGCGGTGGCCGGGGGGGCCGGCGGCGGCGTAGAAGGCTTCGGTCAGGTTGGCGGCGGTGCCCCAGCGGGCCTTGGACCAGGTCGTCTCGTAGGCGTAGAGCAGCCCCAGCACGGCGCGCATCGAACGAAGGGCGATGGGCCGATCGGCGGCCACGTCCTTCTGCTCGCGCGGGTCGGCGATCTCGTCGTACAGCTCCATCCGCCCCGGGCCCCGGTGGACCAGGCGATAGCGCGCCACCTTGAGCCCGCGCGCGACCTGGCCGTCGACGGTCAACGCAGCCCGGGGCGAGGCGCCGATCTCGTCCAGCGCCAGCGGCACCAGGCTGGCGCCCTGCATCTTCGGGTCGGGCTTGGCGCCGGCCAGGTCCAGCAGCGTCGGCGCCATGTCCATCATCTCGACGTCGGCGTTGACGACGTGCCCCTTCGGCAGCAGCCCGGGCGCGCGGACGATCAGCGGCACGTGCGTCAGCTCTTGGTAGACGGTGTCGCCGTGGCCGACGCTGCCGTGCTCGTAGAACTGGTCGCCGTGATCGGAGACGACCACCACGACGGATGTTTCGTAGAGGCCCAGCTGCTTGAGATCGGCGATGAACTTGGCGAACAGTGCGTCGCTGCCGGTGATCTCGGCGTCGTGCAGCGCCTCGAGGTAGGCCTTGTCGGTGTCGTTGACCTTCAGCTTGCCGCCCTTGATGGCGCCCAGTTGCACGCCCGACTGCACCGGCTTGATGGGCCCCGTGTAGGGTTTGTCCCAGTACTTGACCAGGAACTCTTTCTTCGGCGTGTAGGCGACGTGGGGCTCGATGGTCGCCAGGTAGACGAACTCGCGCTTGGGCAGAAGCGGCGCGATCCAGGCCTTGGCCGTCTTCCAGAGGTAGTCGGCGCTGTTGGGCAGCGACTCGCGGATGAAGTTGCTTGTCGACGTCCCAGCCGCGGTCGAAACCCCACTTGGACGAGATGTACCCGTTCGACGAGAACATGGCCGTCTTGAAGCCGTCGCGCTTCAGCTCTTCGGCGACGAACGGCACCTCGGGGGCCAGCTTGGATTCGTGGGCGGTGGCGCGGTGGACCGTCGGGTAGACGCCGGTCAGCAGCGATGCGTGTGACGGCAGCGACCAGGTCCCCTGCACCGTCGCCCAGGCGTAGCGCGTGGCATCCGCGGCGAACGCGTCGTAGTTGGGGGTCTGCACGCGCGTCTTGGGGTTGTAGGCATGCACCTTGTCGGCGCGCAGGGTGTCGACCATCCACACGTAGAGGTGGTCGAAGTGCGGGAGCGGCGACGGGGGCGCAGCACGCGGCGGCGCCTTCACGACCAGCCGCGGCTCGGCCCAGGCGATGCCCGGGCCCCGCCCGACGAAGTCGATGCGCGCGGCGTGCCCGCCCGCGTCGCCGACGTCCAGCAGCAGGTCGCGCCAGGCGGCGCCGGCGGCTCCCTGATTCAGCGTGCGGGCCGGCTGGCCGTCGACGGCGACCCGGACCAACGCGGCGCCGCCCTGCCCTTCCGCACCGATGGCCACGGCGACCTGCGCTCCAGCCGGAAGCTGGACGTAGTACGAGATGCGGCCGCCCTTGCCGCCGGGCGCCACCGCGCGACGGGTGACGCCTCCGACGGCGACGTCGCGGACCTCGGCGATGGCCAGATCGGCGGGCGGTGCGCCCAGTGACGCCGGGCCGAACGCGATCTGCTGAACCGCCGCTGCCGCGCGCTTGCCGCCTGCCATCGTGGCGGCGCTCTTGAACTGCAGCCGCACGCGGTTGTCGCCCGCCCGCAGGACGTCGGCCGGAACCGCGACGTCGTAGCGCTTCTTGGCGGTCGCCACGTCCAGGGTCGCGACCGGCTTCTCGTTGACGAAGATCGACACCTTCTGCGCGGGGGCCAGCGACCGCATCGTGACGGACAACGTGCTCGGTCCCAAGGTGGCGCCATCGCCGTCGCTGTCGACGGGAACGAAGGCCAGCGCCGCCAGCCCCGCCACCAACGCCGCAGGCTTTCCCTCGTCCTTTTCGCCCAGCATCCACGAGGTCTTCCAGCCGCCGTCGATGTACTTCAGAAAGTCGAGCGCCCCGGCGTCGATGACCAGCCGCCCCTCGCGATAAGACGACGCGTGGACGCGGTTCGCCAGGAAATCGAAGGTCGTGCGGGTACCGGCCAGGTCAGGTGGCGGCGCGGCGGCCGTGGGAGCCGTGGCGGGAGCGGCCACAGCGGCCGGCGGCGCGTCGAGCGCCTGGCCGGGGCCGGGCGCGCGGCCGCAGCTCGCCATCCAAAAAGCGAGGGGCGGCAGCAACCGCAGGGCGATCGGGGCGCGACGGGGCAACCCCAACGCAAGTATCGCGCCGCCTCGCCCGCGTCAAGAATGCAGCGGGTCCCCTGGCGCGTGTACCGGGCGCCGGGTGCTTCGTCAGGTTGGCCGAGGGAGCTCCAGAAACACCAACTCCAGGGCCACGCGGTCGCCGAATCGGATGACGTCCCCAGAGGCCAGGACGCGCCGGTCCACCTTTTCGACGCCGACGAAGGTGCCGTTGCGTGAGCCCAGATCATGCACCGTGATGACGGTGCCGTGCTTGATGATCGAGGCGTGGTGCCACGAGACGGTCGAATACGGCAGGACGATGTCGCAGCGGGGGTCGCGCCCCACACTGCTCGTCCCCCGGACCAGCGGATAGGCGCGGCCCGCGGAGTACCCCTCGACCACGACCAGGTACGGGTGGCGGCCGACCGGAACCAGCGGGCGGTCCCGCCTGGAATCGGAAGACACGGGCGACTGTCGCGTGGCGACGATGGTTTGTCAAGACAAACCTCATATCCGACGACAGAGCCGCACCTTGCGAGCAGCAGCAGCGGCCCGGTTTGTCCCGACAAACGTCTCGTGCGGACAGCCGGCTCTAGCCTCCCCGCGTGCCTCGCCGAGCGAAACCGGACGCGCTGTCGCTGGCCGTCGGCGTGCGCATCCGCCAGCTCCGCGAAGAGCAGGGCATCACCATGGAGCGGCTCGCCTACGAGTCCGACGTGGGCTCGAAGGGGCACCTGTCGAACATCGAACGCGGGCTGGTGCGTCCGACCGCGCACACCCTCAAGGCGCTGGCCGACCGGCTGGGCGTCGAGCTGCCGGATCTGGTCAACTTCCCCGAGCAGGGCGAGCGCGCGCGGCTCTACGACCTGACCCGCCGGATGGCCCCCGCGGGCGTGCGCCTGCTGCTGCAAGAAGCCGAGGAGCTGGCCGCGCGCGCCCCCCACCTGCGCGCCGCCGAGCCGCCCGCCCTCTATCGCCGGAAGCGGCGCCAAAAGACGAAGGCCGACCCGAAGGCCGCCCCGAAGGCCGACCCGACGTCCGGCGATTAGGGCGCCGCCGCGCGCCCGCTGATCAGGTGGTGGCCAGGCCGCGCGTCATCAGGACCTTGCCCGATCGGACCAGCTCGACGACCTGGAAGTTCTTGAGCAGGCTCAAGAACACGTCGATCTTTTCGGCCGCGCCGACGATCCGGACAATCAGCGAATCCACCCCGTAGTCGACCACCTTGGCCGTGTAGAGCTCGGCGATCTGCAGGATCTCGGTGCGCTCCGACACCTTGCACTTCAGCTTCACCAGGGCGACCTCGGTCTCGTAGACCGACTGGCCCGTGTGGTCGTAGGCGTGGACCACGTCGATCAGCTTCGTGACCTGCTTGATGATCTGGTCCAGCGTCTCCGGATCGCCGCTGCAGGTGATCGTCATCCGCGAGAACTCGCCGTTCGCGACGTCGGCGCTGACGACCAAGCTTTCGATGTTGTACCCGCGCCGCGCGAACACCAGCGCGACCCGCACCAGGACCCCCGGCTTGTTGCGAACCAGGATCGACAGCGTGTGCAGCGGCGCCGCCGGCGCGAACGGTGAAATATCGAGCGCAGCAGACGTCGACATTGGCTAAGTGCTCCCTTCGGGCTTGGCCATCTTCACTTTCGGCCTTTCGATGATCATGTCGCGCAGGGCGGCGCCGGCGGGGATCATCGGGAAGACGTTGTCCTCCTTGATGACCTCGGCTTCGACCACGCAGGGCCCCTCGTTCCAGGCCATGGCGGCCTTGATGATGCCGTCGACCTCGGCCGGGCGGCGGATGCGCCAGCCCTTGATGCCGTAGGCGCCGGCCAGCTTCACGAAGTCCGGGTTGCCTTCCAGGTCGACGCCCGACAGGCGGTTGTCGAAGAACAGCTCTTGCCACTGGCGGACCATGCCCAGGTAGCTGTTGTTGATGATGAGGACCTTCACCGGCAGCTTGTGCAGCGCCGCCGTCGCCAGCTCGGCCATCGTCATCTGGAAGCCGCCGTCGCCGACGATCGCCCAGACCTTTTCCTTGGGCTTGGCGAATTGCGCGCCGATGGCGGCCGGAAAGCCGTAGCCCATCGTGCCGGCGCCGCCCGAGGACATCCAGGTGCGGTTCCGGACCGTGCGGCAGAACTGCGCGGCCCACATCTGGTGCTGCCCGACGTCCGTCGTGATGATGCATTCGCGGCCGCCCAGCGCGTCCAGCCGATCGAGGACGTGCTGCGCGCGCAGCCCGCCCCGCTTGGCGTACTTCAGCGGGAACTCCTTGCGCCAGCCGGCGATCTCTCCCAGCCACTCTTTGGTGTCCAGCTCGTCGACCAGCGGCAGGAGGTCCTCGATCGCCAGACGCGCGTCCGCGGCCAGGCTGACGTCCGGCTTGATGATCTTGCCGAACTCGGCGACGTCGATGTCGATGTGAATCTTGGTCGCGCCCACGCAGAACTCGGACAGCTTGCCGGTGATGCGATCGTCCCAGCGGGCGCCGATCGCCATGATCATGTCGCAGTTCATCACCGTCTTGTTGGCGTAGGCGGTGCCGTGCATGCCCAACATGCCCTGGTGCAGCGGGTGATCCTCGGGGCAGGCGCCCTTGCCCAGCAGCGTGTTGACGATGGGCGCCTGAAGCTTCTCCGCCAACTTCATGATCGCCGGGCCCGCGCCCGCAATCACGGCGCCGTGGCCCACGTACAGCACCGGCTTACGGCTCTTGGAGATCAGCGCGGCCGCCTTCTTCGTCAGCTCCGCGTCCGGGTGACCGGGGACGTCGTAGCCGGGCAGGTCGACGTCGTCGACGAAGCCGGCCTTGCAGGGCGCGCTGGTCACGTCCTTGGGCAGGTCGATCAGCACCGGCCCGGGGCGCCCGGACGTCGCCAGGAAGAACGCCTCGCGCGCGATGCGCGGGATGTCGTTGGGGTTCTTCACCAGGTACGAGTGCTTCACCACCGGGTACGTGATGCCGGTGACGTCCGCCTCTTGAAACGCGTCCTTGCCCAGCATCGGCGAGATGGTCTGACCGGTCAGCACGATCATCGGGACCGAGTCCATCAGCGCGGTCAGCATGCCCGTGACGGTATTGGTGGCGCCCGGCCCGGAGGTCACCAGCACGACGCCCGGCTTGCCGGTCGCGCGCGCGTAGCCGTCGGCCATGTGGGTCGCGCCCTGCTCGTGGCGGACCAGGATCAGCTTGATCTTCGAGTCGACCAGCGCGTCGAAGATCGGCATCGCGGCGCCGCCGGAGAGGCCAAAGACGTATTCGACACCCTCGCGCTCGAGGCAGCGGATCAGCGCCTCGGCGCCGGTCTGCAGCTTGGTGGGCGCAACGGGCGCCTTCCCCGGCGCTTTCGCCTTCCTGGCGGCGGCGGAATCGTCATGGGCGGGAGACTTGCGGGCCAGCGGTGTGATCGGCACGGAAAAACCTCGCTTTCTGGTTCGAGGCTGCAAACGTACGGCTGAATTGGCCCCCTGTCCAGAAGTTATTTCGTGAATTTCCGCCGCGCCAATGCAAAACGACGGCAGTTGACGCAATGCTCACGAAGCACGCCCATCCGAGCATGTCTCTTTCGCACGAAAAGCGACGAGTTCACCGGCCTCACCCGCCGAGGCGGGCGACCCACCAGGTCTTGCCGGCCAGGTCGCCGTCGAACGGCGCCCAGGGCTGTTCGGCGATCGGGACCAGCCGCGCAGCCGCCAGCGCCTCCAGCACGGCCGCCCGCGGAAAGTGTCGTTCGCGCAGGGTGAATCGGCTGGCCGGCGCCCCGCCGAGCGCGATGGCGACGTCGGCCAGCCCCAGCTGCTGCTGGTCATCGAACCGCATGTCGATGGTCAATCGCCACCCGTCCCCCGCGAACTGCGGCTTGCCGCGCCACCAGCGCGCGAATCCGTCCGCGTTCGTTACGTCGAAAGCCAGCAGGCCGCCCGGGCGCAGCGCGGCCGCCATGGCCGCGATCGCGCGCTGCAGTCCGGCCGCGTCGGTCAGGTGGTTGAGCGCGTCGTAAAAGCACCCAACCGCGTCGAAGCGGGCGGCAAACGGCAGCGGTCCCTCCAGCGTCGAGCGGCCCAAGGCGATCCCGCCGGCGCCCGTCTTGCGCGCGCAGATCCCCAGCATCGCCGGGCTGCCGTCCACCCCGGCGAGGCGCCAGGTCGGGTGATCGGCCCGCAGCCCGGCCAACAACGTCCCCGTTCCGCAGGCGACGTCGAGGAAGGCGAATCGCCCGTCGAGACCCCTGTCGAGCCGCCGCCGCGCCTCGACCCGCAGCAGCGGGTCCAACTTGGCGCGCACGAGCTCGGCGAACGGGATCATCCCGTCCGAGCACTGCCAGTCGTCGTAGATGGGAGCCAGCGCGGCGTAGACGTCTTGCGCCGGGTCGCTCACCCCTCCGACCACCCGACCTTTCCGCGCAGCGCCTTCTTGTCGGAGGTGGCGTGCTTGTTGGCGAGCATCCTCTGCTTGGCGCGGCGCGACCGGCGGCGCTTTTGACGGCGCACCTTCTCGGCCGCTTGCTGCCGCTTGCTGGCCGCGCCCAGGAGCCGCTCTTCGATCTTTTCGGCCAGCATGCGGCGGGCGACCAGGCGATTGGCCCCTTGCGTGCGCTCGCGCTGGCACTTCACCGCGATCCCCGTCGGCCGGTGCACCAGCACCACGCAGGTCGCCACCTTGTTGACGTTCTGACCGCCCTTGCCCCCCGAATGCACGAACGATTCATCCAGGTCTTCCGGCCTGACGCCCAGCTTCGCCAGTCGATCCTCGAGTGCGCGCGCCCTGTCTCCGCCCAGCGGCATTGCCGGAGCTTACCCCGAGGCAGTTTGGGGCGCGGCCTGCGGCGCGCCGCCGAGGTGGCCGCGCCACAAGAGCCATGCGGCGACGTAACCCCACAAACCGAACAGACGCTCGACGAGGGTCACGAACGAGCGATCGGTCAGCGCGGCGCCCTCGCCAGCGGCCAGGAGGCCTCTCACGCCGAGGAACGCACCGGCCCCGATCACCAAATGGCCGGCGATGAGGGCGATGATCGGCAAGACGGTCGCGAGCACGCCGACCGCGCCCGCGACCTTGACCGACCGCTGGCGGTGCAAGAACGCCACCGACCAGAACAGGACGGCCAACAACAGGAACGCGGCGAACAGCAGCGCGTAGCGCCCCGCCTCGCGCGTGCCGACGCCCAGGATCAGCTGGACCTTCACGCCCAGGGCGATGACGAACACGACGAACCCCGCGCGGTTGAGCGGCTTGCGCAGACCCATCTCGTCGCAGAAGCACCAGGCGGCAAACGCCGAGGCGGCCAGCGCGAGCAGCCGGAGGGGTGCCAGGCTGGCCGACAAGTGTGACAGCAACAGAGTCATGAAGGCACTCAGCGCCAGCGTCACCGCGCCGACCCGGGCGTTAGGAGATCTGGTTGGCCGACCGGTGCTCATCGTCGCTCTCCTCCATCTTGCGAATGACGTCGCGCGCCTGCACGCGCCGACATTCGCCGGCAATACTGAATGCTACCTGCGCGATTTCCAGATTGGGAGGGGATTTCCTTTTTCTGTGGTTCGGGTGAAATCTGCTCCAGGAGGTGCCGATGCCCGATCCGTCCGCTCCTGAAACGACTCCGCAGACCGCCCCGCGTTCGTCAGGAAAACGAGGGTGGCTGGTTTTCGCCGCACTGGCCGTCGTGGGCTTCATCGCCTGGACCACCTGGGGGCGCGGGGGTGGCAGCGGCCGGGGCGGCACCGTGGCGGCGGAGATCACGCTCGTCACGACCGATCGCGACGATCTGGCGTGCGCCAGCGACAAGGCGGTGGGGCGCTACCGGTGCGAGTTTCGCGCGCCCGGCACGCCGTGGCCCGACGCGGTCGCCGCGGGCGATCGCCTGGCCGCCTATTACACCGTCGATCGAAAGCTGTACGTGATCCCGGGCCTCTTCGAGCAGCCCGCCCTGGCCAAGCGGTATGCCGAAGACGAGCAACGGCATTTGGCGCGCGAGCAGCGGCAGCGCTTCGCGGCCACCTGCCAGCTCAAGCTGGTCGACCACCTCAAGAATTTTCAGACCCGCTGGCTGAAGAACGGCGAGTGGAACCCGCAGGACGACGCCTGGGTCGCGACCGCGTCCGACTGCCGAATCCCGTAGGCGACCGCGGTCACCTGGTGGCAGCCGCGACGAGACACTCGCCCGGAACCTCGAATCCATCCGCCGATTCGAAGGCCGACAGAGACCGTTCCACTTCATCCCAGACGGACTGGCGTTCTTCGGCCGGGAGGTGAGCCATCATGGAATTGAATGCGCCGAAGGCTTCTCGGGCGACCCTGACGTAGTCGGCGGCACTGGGCATTCGCAGGGGCACCGGCACGGTGCGAACCTCGGCGTCGGCAAAGCCGGCCTGACCGAGGAGGCCTTCCAAGACCCCGGGGGCGCCCAGGCTGAACGGCCCCGGCTGCCCGGCGACGGGCGGCGGGAGTTGCGCGCGCCGGCGGATGATGGAGACCGGCACCGCACCCCAACTGTTTCGCTCGGGCGTGGAGAAGACGACCAACGAGACTCGACCACCCGGCTTGAGCGCGCGGCGCCACGCGCGCAACGCTGTCGCCGGGTGCGGCATGTACATCAGGCCCAGCCGGCAAAGCACCGCATCGAAGGAAGCGTCAGGAACCTCCAATTTCTCGCCGTCCATGACGCGGGTCTCGATTTGGTTCATTCCACGTTCGCGGGCGACCTCCAGCGCGAGCGCCACGATCCCTTCGGAGATGTCGGTCGCCAGCACGTAGCCGCTGGGGCCGACCCGTTCGGCGGCGCTGACCGCCGGCTCGCCTGCACCGGCGGCGACGTCCAAGATGCGCTGGCCCGGGTGGATCCAGGCCAGGTCGAGCATCTGGCGCGTGACCTCGCCGTACCAGCCATCGAGCGTGGGATTCCAGCGGCGCCAGGCGGCGCCGTCCCGGTTCCATTGCTCCCGCTGCGCGTCTTTGTACTTGGCGGCGTCGAACGAAGCTGGCCGTTCCGCCATTGTCGCTACTCGAGCTGCCCGTTGCTGTCGAGCCGGCCAGCCGCCCACCAGCCCCAGTTCCAGTAGTCGTCGCAGTTGGCGGTCTGATACGAGCGCAGATTGTGCACCGTGAGGTGCTGCGCCAGCCCAGGGGCGGGCGTCAGCGCGAGAGTACCAGTCGCCCCCGTGGCGAGGCTGAGAGCCGGCTCGCCGGAGCCCGGCGCGAAAACGAGGGCATAGTCGTCGGGCGGCACGGCCCCTCCGCATGAATGCGTGGCGCTGGGATGTGGATTGCAAGAGAGCGCTTTCTCAACGACCGAAAAGGGCAGCGCGATCGACGGTTCGATCGTGGCGTCCGCGCCGGCGAGCCAGAGCGCGGAGGCAGCTCCGGAAGCGGCATCGGATGGCGGACCGTCGCTGATCACCAGCACCTGCTCGCAGGCCCGCCCCACGATCGAAGAAAGCATCCAGGTCACGGTGACCTGTCGGCCCGGCGGCAGGGGCAGCGACAGCTCTGGGGTGTCGACGGCAAACCGATGAACTTCCGGGCTGCAGCCACTGCCCGCGGCGCAGGCATCGAGACCGAACGACGCGCCCGCGACGTCGGTCACCGATCCGGACACCGCACCGCTGAATGGACGCGGCAGTCCGAAGCCGCCGTCTTGTGACTGCAGGGTGGCGCACGACTGCACGCTGCCGTCCGGCAGGGTCACCGAAAACGAGAATTTCGCGGGCGTCGTCAGCGAGCGGCTCGCGTCGTAAAGGCAGGTCGTCGAACGGGGGGGCCCGCTCGAGCTGCATCCCATCACCGGCGCCAGCACGCCCATTGCCATGGCGCCGAAGGTTGCGAGCGTTGCTAGCCCCAAGCCGCCGGGCCGACCGCCGCGCCCCAGGATGTCGTCGCCGTTCGTCACGTACCGCGAAATATACCGCTGATCAGATCTCGGTTTCCGTTTCGGTTCCGAACACGCGCTCCCACTTGGCGATGACCACGGACGCCAGACCGTTGCCGATGACGTTGATGGTGGTGCGAGCCATGTCCATGACCTCGTCGACCGCCAGCAGCATGGCGATTCCGGCTTCGCCCGGCAGCCCGAAGGTGCCGCAGGTCCCCGCGATGATCACCAGCGTCGCGCGCGGCACGCCTGCCACCCCCTTCGAGGTCAGCATGAACGTCACCAGCATCGCCAGCTTGGCGCCCAGCGACATCTCGATGTGCGCGGCCTGCGCGATGGTCAGCGAGGCCACCACCAGGTACAGGGTCGAGCCATCCAGGTTGAACGAGTAGCCGGTCGGGATGACGAAGCTCGCGACGCGACGGGGGACGCCGAAACGCACGACTTCCTCGAGCAGCCGCGGCAGCGCCGCCTCGCTGGAGGCCGTCGAGAAGGCCGTGAGGGCCGGCTCGCGAATGGCGCGGATGAAGGCCAACACGCGCACGCCGCACGCGAGCATGACCGGGATGAAGACGACCACGAAAAGCACCACCAGCGCGAAGTAGAGGCTGGCGACCAGCTTCGCGTATTGCGCGAGCAGATGCAGAACCGCCGGCCACCCCTTGATCACCTGCCCTGCCACCACGTGGCCCGCCGCCATGTGGCTGACGTTGTAGGCCATCGCCCCGAACACGCCGATGGGCGTGAGCCGCATGATCATGTCCGTGTACTTGAACATCACCTGCGAGACCGCCTCGAAGAACGTGAGCACCACCTTGCCACGCTCGCCGATGCGCGTGAGGCTCACGCCAAACAGCGTGGCGAACACGACGACCGGCAGCACATCGCCCTCCGCCGCGTGCTGCACCAGGTTCGACGGGAAGAGGTGCAGGGCGATGTCCCAGCCGGTCTTGGGTTTGGCCAGCTCCAGGTGTGCGCCGCCGGACAGATCCAGCGGAAGCCCATCGCCCGGGCGCAGCCAGCTGACCACGCCCAGGCCGATGAAGAGCGCGCAGGTCGTGACGATCTCGAAGTAGAGCAGCGCCTTGCCCCCCATCCGCCCCACGGCCTTGAGGTCGCCGGTCTGCGCAATGCCGACCACGATGGTCGAAAACAGCAGCGGAACGATCAGCCCCTTGATGAGCGAGATGAACGCCTTCGAGATGAACCGAAACAGCTGGTACGCCCCGGGAAACTGATCCGACGGCAGGAAGCCGCCGAGCACGACCCCCAGCCCAAGCCCCAGGAAGATCCAGAACGTGGACGAGCGATAGAAGGGACGCGGCAGAGCCACCGGCATACCCGACCGTACGCCGGCTGGGACCGCACGGGAAGCAGGGTACTCGCGTGACGCCCCGCCCCCGCGCGCACCTCGCCGGCGCGCGCGGGGGCCCGCTTCCCCCTAGAACGCCGGTGCCGCCAGGGCAGCGAGTTGCGCCGCCTGCTCGGGGAACCAGTCCCCTGCCGCCGGATCGGCGATCCCGCCCCATTCGGGATCGGTCGTGGAGGCGGTCACGCCCCGGGTACACGCGCCGTCCGACTCGCCCGGGACCTTGATCCACAGGTACGCGTCCAGCAGAGGAACGGCTGTGGCCGCCGTCGGCCGCGGCCCGACGCCCCGGCCGGGCGCGTTGCACCAGGTCTGCGGATCGCTGTACGGGGTCGTCGGGGTCCATGGCCCCTGCCCGTTGCGACCCGTGTCGATGACGAACCCGGCTGTCGCCGTGGCGCCAGCCAGCATGCTCTGCAGCTTCGCGGTCACGGTCGCTGCGTACGCGGGGCTGAAATTTAGCGCGTAGTTCTGGGTGGGGTCGTACTGGCTGGCGCACCATTCGAAGTGTCCCGCGCCCCAGGACGCCGGGTTGTCGACCGCCGCAATGCAATCGGACACCCACGTCCCGAACAGCGTGTTGTCGCTGGTGCTCTGATAGTTCGATACGTTCAGGAAGAAGCCCTGCGCTCGTTCGACCCCGGCCGTGTGCAGGCGGTAGGCGGCTTCGCCGACGCCCAGCCAGGCACTGTGTGAGCCATCCAGGTACACCCGCGCGCGCGGCGACTTGGTCTCGAGGCTGTCGACCGCGTAGTTGAGCTGCGCATAACGGTCGGCCGGGGTCGCACCCGGCGCCGGCACCACGTTTCCGTGCGTGTCCGTGACCGTGGGCTTGCACCAGTCCGCCGCACTGAAGATCGTCGTGTTGTACGGGATGATCCCCAATCCGTCCGGCTCGAGGATCACCACGGCCCGATCCCTGCCGATTCCGCGCGCGAAGCCATCAATCCAAGCTTCGTAGGCAGCGGTGTCCAGCGCTCCCCCCGCCGAATACTGGCCGCAATCTCGGTAGGGAAGGTCATAAGCGACCAGCACCGGCACGCGGTTCTCGATTTCCGCGCGCCGCATGGTTTTGCGCACGGCGGCCTCGACCTCGTCGGGTGAACCGCTGCTGAACCAGACGGCCTGCGGCGTTTCTTCCAACTCGACCAGGCGGCGCGCATCCGCAAACCGCCGCGACCGCAAGAGCTCCGTGAACTGTTTGGTCGCGCCGGTGTCGGGCGGGCGCACATAGAAGCGCGTGTTGGGCCGTAGAGCACGGCGGTCGGGACCCGCCGCAGGCGTCGCAGCATCTGTCGCAGCCGCGAGGTCCTGGCTGATCGCCTCCCCGGTGGTGAACGTGTTCCCGGGTTCGGCGCCGCAGGCCGCCGCGCCGCAGGCGAGCAGGACCCACGCCACCCGCCCCGTCCATCGTTTGCCCTCGTTCGCATTGCTGTTCATTTCAGTCTCCATCGCTTGCTCCTCTCGGTTTCGGTTTGCCTGGTGGTCAGCGCGCCACCAGGGCCACGCCGTACCCGGTGTGGTGCGCCGGATCCGCCGGCTGCTGGTGCCACGCCACCCGCATCACGCGCGCATCGGACACCGCAGCGCAGAC
Organism: uncultured Pseudomonadota bacterium; assembly: GCA_963737345.1. Taxonomy (GTDB): domain Bacteria; phylum Myxococcota_A; class Polyangia; order Fen-1088; family Fen-1088; genus JADGRB01. The sequence goes on from CAVTSM010000015.1 coordinate 25,690, forward strand.
GCGCTTGCCTTGGGGGACCAGCAGATCGGCGAGCCGGCTCGCCGTGGTTCCCTTCGCGTGAATGCGAAGTGACCCGACCTACAGCAATGACTGGACCAGCTCGTGGAAGCGGCGGAACCCGCATGCCCTCGCGGCCTCGCGCGTCCGGATTCCGCCGATTCCGTGTCCGGCGAACGCAGCGCGTGTCCGCGCCGGACGTCCGGCGCCTGGATGGACGACCTCTCCTACGTGAACAAGTAGCCGACCACAATCATCGATACGGATTTGCCCGGTCGAACAAGGGCTGCGTCGGACCCGGGAGCGGCGGCGACGTCGGCCGCGGGCCGCTCGCCGGCGGTTGGCCGGCGTCAGCCTGTTTCGAGCGGCGTCCGCCCGAGTGTCCCCCCGACACGGGCGCCTGTCCGCGCGAACGTCCAAAGGTTGCCGTCGGGCCGGGATCGAGAGCCTGCGCGAGGGAAGCGTCCCCGGCGCGTGGGCGGCCGTCTTCACCGAGGGGCGGATCGGCATTTCGGGCCAGCGTGAGTGCCTCGTCGGGAAACCAATCGCCGGCGGGAGGCAGAACGCGTCCCCACAGCGGATCGAAGTGCGCCTGGGCCTCGCCTCCGAGGTGCCAGGGATTGTAGCGGCCGTATTCCCAGGCGCGGGCCCCCTCGGCGATGTCGCAGGTCGCGACGCTGGAGCCAGGCGTGTCTGTCCACAGATACGCGTCCACCAGTGGGATGCGCGTGTCAGCCGTCGGGCGAAAGCCCAGCCCGCGGCCAGGCGGCATGCACCAGGCGCCGGCTCGCAAGGCTTGGACGACCTTCGCCGGTTGATTGTACGGCGGCCGCCCGTAGACAGAGACGTCCAGCGGGCCGCGCCCATTCCGGTTGGTGTTGATGACGAAGTGGGCCAGCGCATCCGGCCCGCTCGGTGGGTGGGGGCCGTGATCGACGTGCTCGACATACCAGCTCTCGACCTTGGTCCACGCCGCGTCGTCGGACGGATCCATCCACTCGGACTGACTGGCACACTGGCGGTACGGTCCGGGCGAAGATCGATCCGCGCCCGAACGGTCCACCAGATACGCACACTTGGCGATCCACGTTCCGTACTGAATCAAACGGCGCGTCGGTTGATAGTTGCCGGCGTTCAGGAAGAACCCAGCGGTTCTGTCGACGCCGGCGCGTGCCAGCCGGTAAGCGGCGTCAGCGACGGGCAACCAGGCGCTATGCGTCCCGTCCAGGTACACGGCCGCGTTCGGGGCCTTGGCGACCAGCGTGTCGACCGCCTGGGCCAGCTGGGCGTAGCGCTCGTCGGCCGTCGCGCCCGGCGGCGCCGTCCGCCGGCCGTCGGCGCCGGCGCGGGTCGGCTGACACTCATCGCGCTTGCCGTCGAGATGGACGCCGTAAGGAACCATGCCCAGGCCGTTCGGCTCCAGGATAACGATCACCTCTTCGTTGCCAATCCCGGCGGCGAATCCGTCGATCCAGGTCTGGTAGGCGGCCGTGTCCTTGGCGCCCAGCAAGCCGTAGCCGGTGCAGTCCCTGAACGGGTGGTTGTAGGCGACCAGCACCGCCACGCTCCCCTGGCGCGCGGCGCGGGCGGCCGCGTCGGCGACCTGCGCGCGCGCCTGCTCGGGCGTCCCGCCGAGGATCCAGATGGCCGACGGTGTCGCGATCATCGCGCTGACCAGCGCTGCCTCACGCGCCCGGTCCGCCTTCAGCAGGGCGTCTATGTGGGGGGCAGCACCGGGCGGTGGCTCCGAACCCAGGAACCGCGTGCGCGCGTCCAGACGGTGCACACGGTGCGGCGCTTTTGACGCTCGCCCATTCCGGGGCGGCCGACCCGGCGTCGGTGCGATGACGGCGACGACGGCACCCACCGTCGCGATGGCGACCGCACCAGCCAGCACGGCCCTCCAGCGCCGGGGCGGCGCGCTGTTTGGCCGGGGCGCAGGCCGATGATCGTCGAGCGTCGGTTCGCGACGGCCCGAGGGCGCGGGCGGCGCCAGCTCGGTGCCCACGTTGCCACTCACCGCGCGCAGCGTGGACGTCAGTTCGAGGCGCCGGGGCCCCGAATCCTGGGGCGGCGCTGGCCAGACCTCGCGGCGCGCGAAGGGGGTCAGTGTCCGGCCCAGCGCCTCGACGCTCAATGGGCGAACGCCGGGGTCGGAGGCGAGCGCGCGTTCCAGCAGCTGCGTCATTTCGGGCGGAACGTCCGGCTGTACCGATGCGATCGGAACCGCGGCCTGGCTTGCGATGTGATGAAGGATGGCGTTCTGCGAATCTCCCGGGTGCGGCCGTTTCAGCGAAAGCAGCTCGTAAAGGATCGCCCCCAGCGCATAGACGTCCGCGCGGGCGTCGACGGTCCGGTCACCGCGGGCCTGTTCAGGGGCCATGTACGCCGCGGTTCCCAACATGGCGCCCGTGCGAGTCACCGCGCTCTGGTCCTCCAGCGCCTGCAGCTTTGCGACGCCGAAGTCGAGCACCTTGACCAGATCCGTGCCGTCGTCGCGGCGGCTGACGAACAAGTTCGACGGCTTGAGGTCGCGGTGAACGATGTCGGCCGCGTGCGCGGCGGCCACGCCCCGGCAGGCCTGAACGATCAGATCGGCAGCGCGCGCGATCGGCACGCGCCCCTGGCGCTCGAGCAGCGACGCCAAGTCCTCGCCGACCAGGTACTCCATGACGATGTAGGGCGTTCCGTCGTCGGCGATGCCGAAGTCGACCGCCGCAGCGACATTCTCGTTCTCCAGCGCCCCGGCCGATTCAGCCTCGTGTTGGAACCGGGTGAGGATGTCCCGTCGGTCCGCGAGATCGCGGCGCAGGAACTTGATCGCGAAGCGGCGCCGCACGACGGCGTGCTGTGCTTCGTACACCACACCCATCCCGCCCTTGGCCAGCAGACGAGTGACGCGGTACTTGCCGCCCACCATCTCGCCGATCCGATTCGCCTCGGCGGCGACGTTCATTGCGGTTCTTCCGGGCCGGAGACCGTCTGCGTGATTGTCGTCGTCGCCCGCCCGCAGCTCATACCCGCTTCGTTGATATCACGGACGACTCAGCCGGGAAAATGCAGCGCCCCGCCGTGCCAGACGCCAGCTCCGACCGGGTCGCGCTTCGCGTTCTACTGGCGCGATCATTGCTTCACGTCGTTCTGCTTCCCAGACGCGACGAAAGGAACGATCGACATGAAGAAGACCGCTCTCGCCATATCACTGGTCGCCATGGGTGCACTCACCGCCTGCGCCTCCGGTTCGGGCGCAGTGCTCGGCGCGGCGGCGGCGCCGGCGGAGCCGGCGACCGCGGCCCACGCTCCGCCGGGGGTGAACCCCTTCGTCGCCGCCCGGATCTATGCAAACCCGGACTACGTCAGCGCACTCCGGGGTGTGGAGACGCGGCATCCCGAGTCCGTTGGGCTGCTCAAGAAGATGGAGCGCTTTCCGACGGCGATCTGGCTCAGCGCGATCGGCGACATCAAAGACGTCTCGCGTCACCTCGATTCTGCTCGCCGGCAGCAGGCTTCCGCGGGAACGCCTGTCGTGACGGTGTTCGTGCTTTACGACCTGCCAGGCCGCGACTGCAACGCCGAGTCGTCGGCCGGCGAGCTCCCCGCGGACGCGAGCGGCGAGGCCCGCTATCGGCACCAGTTCGTGGACGCAATCGTCGCGGCATTCCGCGCCCATCCCGATCAGCGAATCGCCGTGATTCTCGAGCCCGACTCGCTGTCGAACCTGGTCACGAACATGTCTAACCCGCGCTGCGCCGCGGTCTCGGGGATCTACAAGAGGGGAATTGCCTACGCGATCGCCAAGCTCTCGCAGCCGAACGTGTTCCTTTACATGGATGCCGCGCACGGCGGATGGCTCGGTTGGCCGAGGAACCTGGCGAAAAGCCTGCTGCTTTACAAGGAGGTTCTCGAGACGGCGGGCGGCGCAGATGACATTCGGGGCTTCGCGGTCAACGTGTCGAATTACGATCCCCTCCAGGTTCGCAATCCTTCACCGCGGGATCCGGCCGTTCGAAGCGATGACGAGCTCGGGTACGTCGCGGACCTCGAGCGGGAACTGGCCAAGGTAGGCATCACTGACAAGGGATTCGTCATCGACACCGGTCGCAACGGGCGAGCGGACATACGCAGCGATCCAGGCAGTTGGTGCAACGTGAAGGGAGCGGGCCTTGGCGAACGGCCGCGCGCCGCGCCTGCCCCGTCGGTCGATGCCTATCTCTTCCTGAAGGTTCCCGGCGAGTCCGATGGGACCTCCGATCCCAAGGCGCCGCGTTTCGACCAGATGTGCGCGTCGGATGATGCCGCGGCGGGCGCGCCACAGGCCGGACAAATGTTCGATTCGTACCTCGTCGACCTCCTCAAAAACGCGCAGCCGCCGCTCTGAATCGCGAGCGACCGCGGAGCAGTAGGCATCGGCCCCGTTCGGGCCAGCGGGCACCGTGCGAAACCCGTCAACTCCGTGATATGAAGCGAGCTTGGGTACGAGCGGTGAGGCGGGGACGACGACCGTGACGCACGCGGCCGGTGTCGCGTCCGACGCCGAGCTCGCCGGCCTGGTCATCGCCTGGCGCTTCCCACGCGCCAGCGTCCCACCGGTGGTCCTGGAATGGACAGGCGGGGGTGAACGGGTCGTGGGAAGAGACACCGGCTGCGCCGTTCAATTGGACGGACACGATGTCTCTCGCCGCCACGCCACTTTGCGCAGCTCGGGCCCTGGAACACCGGCGACGATCGTCGATCTCAACAGCCGGAACGGAGTTCGAATCAACGGTCGATTGGTCGCTTCCGCGCCGCTGACCGCCGAGGACATCGTGCGAATTGGCGGATGGATTGGCATCGTGACGACGGCTCCGGCGGCCTTTGAGGAGATCGTCCCCGGATTCTGGGGCGGCGCGACGCTGCGCGCGGCGTTGGCACCTTTGCGGCGCGCGGCAGCCACCGATCTGCCGATTATCCTCGAGGGAGAGACGGGCACCGGCAAGGAGATGGTGGCCGGCGCGGTCCATCGCTGGAGCGGACGTCGGGGTCCGCTGGTGGCCGTCAATTGCGCCGCCCTTCCCGAAGCGCTGGCCGAGGGCGAGCTGTTCGGGTATCGCCGCGGCGCCTTCACCGGCGCAGACCGCGCGAACCCTGGATTCTTCCGCAGCGCAGACGGCGGAACGCTGCTCCTCGACGAGATCTCGGACTTGCCGCTGGCGCTGCAAGCCAAGCTGCTGCGCGTTCTCGAGCAGCGCGAGGTGCACCCGCTCGGCGAGACGCGTCCGGTGCCTATCGACGTGCGGGTGGTGGTCGCCGGACAGCAATCGCTGATCGAATCGGCGCGCACGGCTCGCTTCCGTCCCGACCTGCTCGCCCGGCTCGACGGGCTGACCGTGAAGCTGCCGCCTGTGCGCGCGCGCCGCGAGGACGTCATCCCGCTGTTCTCCCGCTTTCTCGAAACCCTTGGCCAAGGAAGCGCGCCGGCGTTCGAGAGCGACCTGGCCGAGCGGCTCTGCGTCCACGACTGGCCCTTCAACGTTCGGGAGCTGGTCCTGCTGGCGCGGCGGCTGCTCGCGCTCCATGGGTCGGAGACGACCCTTCGCGCGCATCATCTGCCAGAGCGAATCGGACAAGAGGCGTCGGCGATCGACCGACGGGGGCCAGACCCGTTGCCTGCGGCGGCGCGGCCGCCGGCCGATGCACCGGTTTCGGAGCCGGTGCAGCTCCCGGCCCTCGTCATGGCGCTGCGCACCTGCAACGGCAACGTCGCGCGCGCGGCGGCCATCCTCGGCATCAGTCGCCAGCGTGCCTATCGACTGATGGAAGGACAGGCGATCGACCTGGATGGGATGCGGGTCGCCGGCGAAAAGCCGCCGCCATGAGGGCGGTTGCTGATGGCAACCGGGTGGGCGAGATCGTTGGTGGCAAGTACCGGGTGGTCCGACTGCTCGCCAAGGGGGGGATGGGGGTCGTTTTCGAGGCGCAGCACACCGTCGTGCGGCGCCGTTTCGCGATCAAATTTCTGCGCCGGGATCTGGCCGAGCGGCGCGACATCCTGACCCGATTCCAGCGGGAAGCCGAGGCGGCCGGCGCGCTCGAGAACGAGAACGTGACCGCGGCCGTCGACTTCGGCGTTGCCGAGGACGGCACGCCCTACATCCTGATGGAGTATCTGGTCGGCGAGAGCCTGGCCGCGCTCATCGAACGAGAGGAGCGCCTGCCGGTGTCGCGCGCCACAGATCTGGTGATCCAGGCGTGTGCGGGCGTCGCCGCGGCCCACGCCGCCGGGATCGTCCACCGCGACCTCAAGCCGCACAACCTGTTCGTGTGCCGGCGGCACGACGGGACTGACCTGCTCAAGGTGCTCGACTTTGGCGTCGCCAAGCTGCAGCTGGCCGATGACGCGAGCGCGGCGACGCGAACGGGGATGGTGCTGGGGACGGCCGCGTACATGTCGCCCGAGCAGGCCCGCGGCGAGAGGATGGTCGACGGCAAGACGGACGTGTACGCGTTGGGCGCCATCCTCTACGAAATGCTGTCCCGCAAGCGCCCGCACCCAGGCGGCTCGCAAAACGCCATCCTGCACCACATCGCCACCCAGCCGGCCGTGCCGCTCGAGTCGGTGCAGGCCGATCTGCCACCGGGGTTGTGCGCGCTCATCGGGCGCACACTGGCGTCGGATCAGAGGGAACGCCCGGCCACCGTCAGCGCGCTCGCGGAAAGCCTGGCCCCCTTCGCGCGGCGGGAGGTCTTCGCTCCTGCCGAGCCGTCTGGTCCGACCGGAAGCAACCTGACGTCGACTGTGCTCGCGGCCGACCGGGCCGCGCCGCCGGCGACTGCCCCCAGTCGCGCTGCCTCGACGGCCAACGACAGAGAGCCCCCGCAAGCGTCGCGCCCGCGCGTGCGGCCGTGGCTCGCGGTGGGCGCGCTGCTCGCGGCGGGGGGCCTGGTGGCGGCCTTTGCTCACCGCGGCTCCCCCGAGCGTCCGTTGAATGTCTCCACCCCGCCCGCCGCGCTCGCACCGAGCCCGGTCACGTCATCGCCGGATCCGGCGCCGCCCGCGCGCATCGTTCAGCCTCGCGATCCGGCTCCGGCGCCCAATGCGACCGGTCGTCCGACCGGTCGTCCGGTGGCGGTCGGCGGACGTCCGGCCGACCACCCGGGTCGGCGACCAGCGACCCCTCGAAAGGGCGAGTCCTCAGGCCCGCCTGCCGCCGACGCGGCTGATGCCGCCAAGCGCACCGCGCCAGGGCCGACGTTCGACCCGACCAACCCTTACAGGTGATGGCACCAGACGTGCCTTAGGAAGGAAGACATGGTGCGCGCTGTCGGCTGTTCCCTACTGTTCGTTGCGCTGCTGGCCGGGACCGGCCGCGCTGACGAAGATCCGCGTGAAGCAGCCGCCGTTCACTACGCTCGCGGGATGGAGCTGGCCGGCCAGGGCCTCTACGAGGCCGCTTTGGAGCAGTTCAACGATGCCTACACCGCCAGCCCACACTTCGCGGTGCTCTACAACGTCGGACAGGCGCAGATCGCGCTCGGGCGGCCGCTGGAAGCGATCGAGGCACTGACGAAGTATCTGCGCGACGGCGCGGACCAGGTCCCGCTCAGTCGGCGAGAGCAGGTCCAGGCGCAGATCGGCCTGCTCGAATCGCGCCTGGCGGAGCTGTCCGTCACCGCCGATCGCGTGGGCGCGATCGTTCGCCTCGACGGCCGCGACGTCGGCAGCACGCCGCTGTTTCAACCGATCCGCGTGGCGGCCGGGGCACACACGGTGACGGCTGCAATTCCGAACGGGCCCCAACTGTCCCGTGAGGTTGCGCTGCGCGAATCGGAGCGACGGACCGTGGAGCTGACGTTCGGCCGCCTGCCGCCGCCCGCGGAGCCAGCGATCTCCGTGGGGTTCAACGGGGGGGCACCCGCCGGATCGCTGGCGTTGTCCGCCACGGCCGGCGCGCCCCCGGAGCCGTGGTATTTCCGCGGCAAGACGATGCGCCGGCTGGCGTACGTCCTCACCGGCGCCGGCGTGCTGTCGGCGGGGGCCGCCCTCGGCGTCTATCTGGCGAAGCGCGGGCAATACGACGACTGGAAGGCCGGCAACGCCGCCCTACAGAATGACAATTTCGGTTCGGCCGCTTACATGGCGCAGGCGACCTCGAACAACGCGCGGGCCAGCTCGCTCAGCAGCGCGAACCATGCCATCGTCGGGTTGTCGATCGCGGGTGGCGTGCTTGCCGCAGCCGGCGTAACGCTGTTCTTCGTCGACCGCACGCACCGGCGCGAGGCGGGCCAGCTCTCGTTCGGGGTGGGCGATCGATCAGCGGAGCTCGGTTGGAGCTGGAACTGGTGACGTCGATGACGCTGACCCTCGCGATGTTGCCGGCCATGCTCGGCGCGACCGGCTGTTTCGACGCGCACGGCGTGGATCCGGGCCCGTGGGTGATCGACGAGTTCGAGGACGGGGATCTGAATCCGTGGGATCGAAACTTCGGTCCTTGGGCTTGCTGGGTCATGCCCCAACCGAATTCGTGCGCGTCCGTGCTCGAGGCCGGCGACCAAAGCGCTTTCTCGCTGGGTGTCGCGTTCACGATCGCCAGTCCGGCCAACGGAAGCGCGAACGCCGTACTTGCGGGCGTGGAAACGGGAACGGCCGCGACGCCGGAGGACTTCTCGCGGTTCAGCGAGATGGTGTTCAGCTCCAAGCTCGTGCCAGGCCCTTCCCCTTTGCCCAACCTGACCAGCTTCACCGTCCACCTCGGCTGCAGCACCGTGCCATCCGACGACGGTTCGGTCCCTCGTAATGTCTACGTCGTTCAGAAGTTCGACGTCACGACCGACTGGCAGCCGGTGCAACTGCCGATCGCGAGCTTTGGGTCGCCGCCTTACCTGCCGACGCACCCTCAGGGGGGGCCGGCCGCTTGCCTCCGGCGGATCGATTCCATCAACTTCCAAATCGAACCCCATTTGCCGGCCGGGCAGTCGGCGACCAGCCAGCTGGACGTGGACGGGATCAGCCTTCGATGAGGTGCCGGGCGAGGTTCGCGCGGCCATCCGCCGCTCTGGTCGCCGTCGCGGTCGCGGCGATCACCAGCTCTTGCTTCGACGCCCACCAGGTCGATCCCGGCGTCCTCATGCTCGACGACTTCGACCACGGCGCCTTCCCCGACGATTCGACGTTCCTACCGTGGCAGTGCTTCTCGTTCAATCCAACAGGTCAGAAGTTCAGCTGCGCGTATGACAACGACACTCCCGATGGCAGCGCGTTCTCGATGCACCTCGACTTCACGGTGGTCGATCCGACGAACGGTGTGAGGGATTGGGGCGGCGCTGCCCTCGTGACCTATGCTCCGTTCGGTCTTTACCGGGATGTCACGCCCTTCACGACGCTCGCCTTCGATGGCCGGGTCCAATCTGGCATCCCCGTGCTGCCGAATGCCGCCACGTTCAACGTCGTGCTCGGATGCAGCACGCTGGTGGATGGAAACGCGGCGCTAAACCACTACGTCGTTCAAGACTGGAGCTACGACATCAACGGCGACTGGAGGCAGGGCACTGTCTCGCTCGCCAACTTCAGCCCGCCCGAAGACGTACGGCTGAACGTGCCTGACTGCCTGCAGCGGGTCGACCGCGTCGCCTTTCAGGTCACGCCGAATCTCCCAGATGGTCAATCGGCAGCCGGCACCCTCAACATCGACAACCTGTATTTCAAGTAGGAAGGTGGAATCATGATCGGGCGACGGTTGCTGGTGGCGTGCGCGGTTGCCTGCGGGGCTGCCTGCTCCACGGGGGCCGCGCCGAGCGACGGCGGCGCGACAATCGGCTACACGAAGATTGATGACATGGAAGACGTATCGACCTCCTCCATCGAGTGGACGCCGCCGTCGGACTTGACGCCTGGGTCGTGGTTCACGGCGACCGGCTGCGGCGCGGAAGGCGACATCCTGCCGCCACCGGGCTTTGTCGCCGCCGGTGCCTTCGTCCCCAGTGCCTGGTCCTACGCGGTGCTCCCGGCAGCGCACCAGACGTTCCCCGGGATCATGAGCACGCGCGCCGCGCGCCTCCGCACCACGGCTCCGCTCAACGGCGTGTGGGGTGCCAGCATGGCCCTGGTGCTTGGCTGGTCACGCGAAGGCTCAATCCAAGTCATACCCGCCGCTGGTTCGGACGCGGGTGCGCAAGGGTTGGATGGCTCGGCAGCCGGATGCCCGGTCATCGTCGGCCCGGAAGCCGCGGTCGACCTGAGCGCCTACTCGGGTGTGACATTCTGGGCAAAGGGCGACCCGACGGGCGCACGCACGCTGCAGGTCATTTTCCTGGATTCGCACACGCGATCCGCGCGGCGGGTTCTGCAACTACATCGATACGAACAGCCCTGATTTTTGCTACAACGGCTTCACGGCCGTGATCCCGTTGAGCGACGCTTTCGCGCAATACTCGATCGATTTCGCGAAGCTCCGGCAAGACCCCAACTGGGGCTACCGGCCCAATCCAGACGTGTTCGACGTGCAGCACGTCTACCAGATCGTTTTCCAGATTACGGCGCCCACCTGTTACACGAACGAGATGTGCGCGGGCGGGTCGCCGCCGCCGGTCTCGTTCGACATCTGGATCGACGACCTCTACTTCGTGAACAAGTAGAGAGGTCGAGCGGACGTCCGGCGGGCGACCGCGGACGCTTCGCGGGGACGGACAGCGGCGCCGATCGCGAGGATCCGCCGTCGTGCGCCCGGCGCTTGGCCCGGTCGTTGCTCACGTCCTTCTGCCTGATGTGTTCGATCGCTCAGATGGACCACCTTCGCAGCCGGACCGCACTCCTTTGAGCCATGCAGCACGTCGTTGCTCGACCGCGCTCGAGCAGCAGAAGGCGGAAGACGAGAGGCTGGCGACGGCGCTGTTGGCAGGCGAGCCCGCCGCGCCCACGCTCGCCTGGAGGCGCCTGTCGCCCATGGTGATGCGATTGCTTCAGCGCAGGTACGCGCGCGGACCGGACACGCAGGACCTGCACCAGGAGATCTTCCTGCGCTTCTTCGCGCGGATCACCGAGTTGCGCGATCCAGGCGCACTGCGCCCCTTCCTGTTCGGCATCTGCTTGGGCGTGACCCAGAATGCGCATCGCCGGCAAATGGTCCGGCGCGTGGTCTCCTCGATGCGCGACGACGCGCTGGACCGCCAGGCGATCTCGGCGCCTGCGGACAGTGACGCTCGCGAAGCCTTGCGTCGCCTCTGTCGGATCCTCCAGTCTGTCGCGCCGACGGACCGTGAGCTTTTTGTGTCCCGGCACGTCCACAAGCTGGAGATGCCGGACATCGCCTCGCACCAAGGTTGGTCGCTGGCCTTGACCAAGCGGCGCGTCGCCATGATGAACCGCCGCTTGAGCCTGGCGACGCTGGCGGATCCTGCGCTGACCGAGTACGCGCGTGGATTCTTCACACGCTGCGGCCGTCAATCGCGCGCCGTCGGGTAGCGGCCGGACGTCCGCGGACAAGCGCGGACAACCGCGGACATCCAGGGCAAGGATGGCCGACACACGCGAGGCCCGCGAATGGCCGTTGATCGGACTGGCCCGTTGCTTGCTCTTGACACTCGACCATGAGGATGACGAGAGCACTGGTGGCGAGCGGAGCCGTGATGGTCGTCGGGCTCGCGCTGGCGTCGAGCTGCAGCAGCGACGGCGCGCGAACCGGCGGTGCCGTCGGAAGCTCCTGTTCGTCCGACGCCGGATGCAGCGGCGGGCTCGTCTGTCTCTCGCGCATCTGCGTACGAGCCGCCGCTGACGGCGCCGGGGACGGCGGCGGCAGCGGTGACGGTGGACCGGGGATGGCCTGCACCGCCGCGACGACGATCCGTGCGCCAATGGACGGTCTCATTACGGACTTCACCCAGAGCGACGGCGGTTTCGATCTCACGTGGGATCCCTTCCCCTATCCGGCCAGCGGCCCCGCGCGGCCGATCGCCACCACGAGCGGCGGCGCGTTGCACATTACCGAGCGTGGACCGGCGACCTCGGCCGCGCAGTACGTGGGAGTGGCGCTCTCCTTCGTCGATTGCATCGACGCGACGGCGTTCACCGGCGTCCAGTTCTCGATCTCGGGGTCCTTCTCCGGATGCACCATGCAGTACGGGACCGCGGATTCCGAGCACCAGGATCCGGCGACAGGCTCTCGCTACGCGACCGGGCCGGCCGGCGCCTACCCGCCGCAATCGACGCTGACTGCCGCCGAGGTGACCGACACCCCGCAGACCCTGATGATGCCGTTCACCGGCATCACCATCTTCGGCAACCCGCAGACGCCGCTCGACACCGGGAAGCTCATCTTCGCGCTCTGGCAGTTCACCATCCCGGCCGCCGCACCGGGGACCCCCGACGGCGCAACGCCCACCTGCGTCGCCGACATCACGATCGACAACCTCGCTTTCTACTAGGAGAAACATGTCGAAGCACGTCGCGCTCGCCGGGGCCTGTGTCCTATTGGCGCTCTTCTTTCAAGGCTGCGGTGGCGGCACACAGGCCGCCGGTTCAGAACGCGGGCGCTGCCTTCCGGGCGGCAGCTGCAAACCGGGCCTCACCTGTCTTTCCGATTTCTGTGTCCGGGCGAGCGGCAACGGTGCGGACGCCGGCACCCCCGCGAGCCCGCTGGTCGTCTCTGCGGCAACCCGCACGCCGCGCACGACGACCTGGTCCGTCAACTACTGGATGTGGATGCCCGCCTATGGCGACGACGTCAGCGGAACCGACTCATTGGTCGCCGCGCTCGAGCCGGCCCTGATGCGCGTCGGCGGGTACAACAACGACGCCAACACGGCGAGCCCGTTCGACGACAGCGCCTTCGACGCGGCGATCGCCTACGCACGCGCGATTGGAGCCGAACCGCTCATTCAGGTCCCGCTCCTGGCGGATACCGCCGGAAAACCAACGACGCCGGCGACGGCGGCCGCGATGGTCAGCTATGCGAACGTGACGAAGGGCTACGGCGTCAAGTACTTCTCGATCGGCAATGAGCCGGACCTCTACGCGATGCAAGGGTCGCTGACGGATCCGTCGGCGCCCGCGATCCCCGGCTACACGGCGCTGGACTACTGCGCGTCGGCTACCGCCTACGTGACGGCGATGAAGTCCGTCGATCCGACGATCAAGATCGTGGGGCCCGACCTGTCCAACAAGTACGGCGGCGGCGGCGGCCCCGACGATTGGTTGACTGCGATTCTCACGGCCTGCGGCGATCAGTTCGACGTCATCTCGATCCATCGCTACCCGTTCGAGGCCAAGCAGGCGACGCTGGCGGCAGCGGCGGCGGATCAGGCCTCCTTCCGATACGTCATGGGCGTCGTTCGCAGCACTCTGAAGAAGACCGGGTACGCCGACAAGCCGCTCGCGCTCACCGAGATGAACATCGCCTATGACGACACACTGTGTGTGCTCGGCGCGTCTCCGGGCACCCTCGGGTCGGGGCTCTGGTTGGCCGACACCGTCGGGACGGCCATGGAGCTCGGGCTCTGGACGTCGGCCGTGTGGGACATCAGCGACGACGACAAGTCCGGCCTGGGACTCATCGGCCCCGGGCCGGCGCACACACCACGGCCCGAGTACTACGCCTACGCGCTCTACGCCGGGCACTTCGGACCGACGCTGCTGGAAGTCACGTCGGCCCCACCCGGTGTGAGCGCCCATGCCAGCCGGAACGCCACCGACGATGCGACCGAGATCGTCCTCGTCAACTGGAACGCGTCGCCGGCACCGCTGGTCTTCTCCGTGACCGGTCTGGCCGCGGCGCCTACTCCCGCGACGTTCATGTTGCCGCCGACCTCGATGGCGGCGGTGGAGCTCCCCGACAACGGCGCGGCCGCGGCGTGGGTGTATGGCGAGGCGCAACGCGCGATCGCCAGCGGGCCACAGCTCCTGACGGCTGGCGGGACCACCGCCGCGGGCGGCACGGGCGGGCACGCCGGCGGGGGCGCGGGTCGGACCGTGGGGACTTCTTGCCAATCCGACGCGGCGGTGGTGTGCCCGACGACCATCCTGCCAAGCCCGGCCATCACGACCATGGGCACGTCGTCGAGTGCCGGGCTGACGTTCGGCGCGGGCGCATCCACGTGGTCCTCCTATGCCTATGCCGCACCCGGCGAGCCGGTGCCGACCGCGGCGGTCACCGCAGACGGTGACGGTCTCGACATCGCGGTGACCTTCGTCAAGCCGACGCAGGGCAACTGGGAGGGTGTCGGGCTGTTCTTCAACGGCGCGGGCTGCGTCGACGCGTCCAAGTACACCGGCGTCATGTTCGACTTCTCGGGGACCCTCGGCGGCTGCACGCTGTCTTTCGGTGCCTCCTTCAGCGGCGACCTGAGCCACGCCGAGGATCCAACGAAGGGGAGCTGCCCGGGTGACGACTCACAGTGCTATGGACCGCTCGCGAGGGTGGTCCCTGGCGCGGCGACGACGATCAAGGTTCCGTTTGCCGCCCTCTCAGGGGGTACGCCGACGAGTGCGCTCGACCCGTCCAGGCTGGTCGACGTCGAATGGCAGCTCAGCCCCTCGCCTGGCGCCGGCGACGGTGCCTGCGTGGCCAACTTCACCGTCAAGAACGTCTCGTTCTATTAGTCGCGGCCCGCGAGGTCCGCATGCTGACCGCCAACCACCGGCAGGGCCGCGACGCACGCGCAAACGGGGGAGGCCCGGGCCCGACGATCCCCGCGTGACGACCCGATGGTATATTGGGCCGAGGGCGGATGGACCTATTGGTCGATTGGCCGAAATTTGGCCGGGCACTTCTCATTGCGGCTTGCGGGTGGGCGCTCACGGGCTGCTGCGATGGGAACCACGCCGGATCATCGGGCGACCGCGGAATCGATGCCTCGGCCGACCAATCGGGCGCGGATCGTTCCCCTACCACCTCAGCGTGCCCGAGTGCTGTTCCAGTGGACGGGTCCGCCTGTGGCGACGAGGGTCGAACCTGCGAGTGGGGGGACGATGTCCGGGGCGACATCTGTCGAGATCGGGCGGTCTGTTCCAGCGCGCACTGGCAGGTGACCGCGGCCAACGTCACGCAATGTCCGCCGTTACAGGACGCTGGCTCCTGCCCCGCAGACACGAGTGGCGCCTGCGAAGCCGATCACGTCTGCACGAACCAGAACGGCACATCCTGCCGCTGCACGGCTTGTCGGCCGACGTCTCCGTTTTGCTCTCAATCGCCGACCTGGTACTGCCCGGCGCCAGAGACAACCGCCGGTTGCCCCCCTGCTCCGCCCAGTTTCGGGACGGCGTGCACCAGCGAGGGCACCATTTGTCCGTACTTCCAATACGCGTGCGACCAGCCAACCAGGGTGTGCGTCCACGGGGCCTGGGTCCCTGGACAAACTCTGGGCTGCCCGCAGTCCCGACGGAATCTCAAGAAGGACATCCGCTACTTGTCCCCCCAGGAAGTCGCGTCGGTCGGCAAACGGGCCCTCGAATTGCGGCTGGCAACATATGAATACCGACTGCCGCCCTATGCGGGACGACGCCACCTGGGGTTCATCATCGATGACACGCCGGACAGTCCGGCCGTCGATCGGGACGGCGACATGGTGGACCTATATGGCTACGCGACGATGCTGGCCGCTGCGCTGCAGGCCCAGCAGCAACGCATCAACGCGCTCGAAACCGAGGTCAGGGACCTGCGCCGCGAACTTGCTCCTTCGGCGACGCGCAAAGCACACCCCCGGCCCTGAGCCGAAGAGGCTGCAATTCCGAACCGCCTCGCCTCTGGCCTAGCAGCCCGTGGTGAAAGTCGCTGCGGTTCGGCCGCGAGCAGCTCCGGCATGAGCCAGGTTGATTCGATGCTCTCCGGCTGATCTTCTGGGTGCCGATAGCCAGGCACGCCGATCAGGTCGGAGATGAGGTCGATAAGAGCGGCGAAGGCCGTAATCGCAGCGACAGTACGGCCCTGGAGGCCGCGCGGCGTACCGGCGCCGAAACGTTTTCTCATCAAGAGCCCGAGATTGAAGCCGGCGACGTGGATGAGCATCCGCTTGACGATGTTGTAGTGAAAGCGCAGGTGCGTGCGCCGCATGCCGCCCGTCTCGAGCACATGGGCGAAGCTGCGTTCGAGCATCTCGCCCCGGCGGCGCATCAGGCGCTGGCCGCGCAATCCCTTCTTCCGGCGGCGGTTCGCGTACACCGCGTCACGTTCAAGCGCTTCGCCTTCCCAGTCCTGCCGCCCGCGCGTCGGCTCGGAGATGTAGCTGCGGCGACCGGCCAGCGCCAGATTCATCATCACGCGTTTGCTGTGGTAGCCCTTGTCGCCGACGGCCTCTTCGGCGCTCGCTCGCGTCTTGGACTTGTCGCCCGTCGCGCGGGCCTTCTTCAGATTCTCATCCGCAGCGTCGAGCGTTTTCTCGATCGTCGCCGTGTCACCCTCGACACCACCGTGCAGCGTCACCGCCACCCGCGCCAGAATCCATGTCGACCGCGTGTTCCTGCTTGTGGGCGAGATGCGTGCTGCCGTCCTTCATCTTGGAGATCTGCGCGTCCGGGTCGTGCGGATTTACCCAGTCCTTGTTTGAGCCCTTCTTCTTCCGCTTGCGGTCGATTCGCGCCAGATCGTCTCGCGTTGGCGTCGGAATCCCTGACGATTTCGCGAGGTCCATAAGAAACGCTTCGTAGCTGCGGAAATCGTCGCGGCGGACGATCGATCGCAGAGCTGCGTTCGCTTCCAGCGTCGTCGCATCGACACCGAGCGTCTTCCCCTTCAGCAAATCATTCCTGCTCAGCAACCCGAGTACCCAGGTGAAGACTTCCTGATGCGTCTCCTCGTCGATCAGTCGCCGAGTCCGCGAAATCGTCGAGTGATCCGGTGGTGCCGTCTCCGTCGGCAGCCCGAGAAAATCGCGCAGACTCAGCGAGTCCGCAAGCCGCCACGCGATCCCGCGTTCGCTGTCGATACCCTCGAAGTAGCCCACCAGCAGCGACCGAAAGTAGTTCCCTGGCGCCAGCCCCGGTCGGCCCATCACCGGATGATAGAAGCGCGAGCAAAGCTTCTCGGCGTACTTGTCGAACCCGGCGTCGCGAAGAATCGCATCGAGCGCCTGGTAGAACGGGTGACCGGCCGATCGCATCTGGTGGTACGGCACGAACAGGCCCACCTGCTCGTCACCCTTCTTGCCCATCGCCATCAGCCCACTGTGCCCCTGGCCAGATCCGCCGTCGATCTTGATCAGATGTTCAGGCCGTCCTTTCCGGACGACTTCCACCACGGGCTGCTAGCCGACAGCAGCAACGTCCGTCTGCCGAACGCGCCGTCGACCTGGCATCATGTACATTATAATGTACACTGTCGTCCATGGGGAAAAGCTACTCAGTTGCCGACGCGAGAGCCCACCTGCCGGACATCCTCGATGACGTCGAGGCCGGCAAAGACATTGAGCTTACGCGCAGGGGCCGCGCCATTGCGATCGTGATCTCGGCCGAGAAGTACGAAGCTCTCCGTGGCGATCAGTCGAGCTTCGGTGAGGCCTACCGAGCGTTCACCTCCCGCTACGCGCTGGATGAGATCGGCCTCGACTCCGACTCTTTAGACACCGTCAGAGATCCAGCGCGCGGACGTCGAGTACGCCTGTGAAGTTCTTGCTTGATACCAGCATCATCTCGGCCCCCGTCATGAAGACGCCGAACGCCCGAGTCGTAAAGAAGCTGCAGCAGCACAGTGCCTCGTGCGCCATCGCCGCGCCCGTGTGGCACGAGCTCGTCTTCGGGGCGACCCGCATTCCGACAAGTAGACGCCGTGCGGCCTTGGAAGAGTACCTTCAGGCGGTCGTCCGGCGTTCCTTCCCCATCTTGCCGTACGACGAAGTCGCGGCTGAATGGCACGGACGCGAGAGGGCGCGCCTCGAAGAAGCCGGCAAGCCCGCCCCGTTCGTCGATGGCCAAATTGCGGCGATTGCTTTCACCCGACGACTCACGCTGGTCACCGCGAACACCAAGGACTTCCGTTCCTTCGACGGCCTCGAGACTGTCGATTGGACCTGACGCGCGCGCAGTCCGCCCGATGCGCCCAGACGTTCAGCTGCCGCGCCAGAGGGAGGGAAGCGAGGAAGGATGAGCGAGCGCTGCAACAGCTTGTTGGAGGGGTGCTAGCATATTGCCGTCATGCCGACGCTAACGATTCGGAACGTCGCGCCCAAGGTCGTCCGCGCGTTGAAGGCTCAGGCTGAGCGAAATCGCCGGTCGATGGAGCAAGAGGTCAGGGAGATCATTGAAGGTCAGGTTGCTGATCGGACCTCAGCGATCAATCAGATCATGCGGTCCTGGGCCGTCCAGAAGCGTCGGGATGTCGGAGCCCGTTTCGAAGCAGGTACTTCACGAGCCGGTGCTTCGCGCGGCTTTCGTCGCTCTTGGCGGCGGCTCGCGCGCGAACCAGGTCGCGCAGCGCTTCGTGGGCGGCGTCGGGGACCCAGACGCTGGTCAGCGTGCCGCTCTGGAGGCACTGCGCGAGCTTCTCGGCATCGCGCCGGTCGGTTTTGATCTTCTCGCCCGGCTTGCGCGGGATCAACGACGGCGCGACGACCTCGCAATCGACGCCCATCTTCGCGAGCTGCCAGTACAGCGCGTACCCCGTCGGACCGGCCTCGTAGCAGATCTTGAGCCCCGCGGGCCCGCCGAGTTGCTCGATGAACCTGCGCACCGCTTCAGGCCGATTGGGAAACTGGCCGAGACTGCGCGCCTTACCGTACCCGTCGCCGATCGCCGCCGCGATGGTCTGGCCGTGAACATCCAATCCCACGAATCGTGTACTCTTGATCATGACCGGCTCCTCCTTTGTGGCTCTGCGGTTGGACTTCTTACCGAGCCCGAACGTAACCCACGCCCAGGCGTGAGCCGGTCGTTCCATTCTGACTAGCCAGCCGGGAGGACTATGAGCTCAGTGAGCCTTCTGATTATCGTGCTGACGTGGGGCCTCTCGGGCGTCAGCGCAGCGGGGGCCGAGGAGGTCGCGGAGGCGTCGAACGTGTCCGAGCTCGCAGTGGTGACCGGCTTTCACCGCGTCACTCACAAAGCGTCGGGGTTCGACGTGCGCCTCCTCGAGGCCGATGGATCCGCGAGTGTTGCGTGGGACCCCGTCTCGTTGTTTCTCGTAGTTACGAACAACGGGACCTCCGATAAAACGCAGCGGATCTGGCGCCTTCCTCGCGGTGTCGAACGTGTACGCGGCATGTCACCGACGACCTGTGGAGTGGACCTCCGCGTCGATGTTGATCGCATCGAAGACACCGTGGTGGCAGGAAGAGACTCGAAGGTCTTACATCTATGCTTCCTTGCCGCGAATAGGACGCTCCGTCCTACGCTGTCGGTGAGGGAGGTCGGTGCCGCTGCCAAACGGAGCGCTGGCTAACATGGTGTTGCAGCGGCCGATCAACCTCCCTCGCTTCACTCGGGCGGTTGCTCGCCGCTGAACACCAGGACGTTGGACGGACCCCGGTGACATGAGCATTTGGAAGCGTCTCTTCGGCCGTGCAAGACCGCACCAGGAGTCGGCTGGCCCGTTCATGGAGCATCCGTCGGGAGAATTCCGCGATGCGGTCGAGGCGATGTCCTCTGCGATTGCACGGCTCCGAAACCTTGATTCATGGTCCGCGTGGATCACGTTCACGGGACAGGGCGCGGGATCAAACGCCGACTCGTACCATTTCGCGGAGATCAGGGTGCGGGGTGAGGAACTGGCCCTTCCGGATGGGTTGGAGGTCGATGTTCAGGCTCTGAGGCGGAGTGCCGGACTTGATGGTGCGGGCGCCGCGATCGCGATTGTGGGTCCAGGCGTTCTGCGAGTAAGCGGTGCGACGCCCGAACAGGTTGCGAAGGTGTTGGACTCCATTTACCGCGGTCCACTCGGACTCGTCCCATTCGAAGGCGAGATGGATTACGCTGTGGGCGCGGAGTGGTAAAAGCGACGGAGCCGTCCAACAAGGCGTTGCAGACGGACGGCGCTTTGCGCCGCCGCTGAAAGCCAGGACCTTGGGCAGACATGGCGTTGCTGGGCACCGTCGCGAGAGCTTGGGGGTTCACGGGACTTTTCCCGAGAGCGATCATAGACACGAACGCCTTCGGGAACCTGCTCGTGGAAGACGTCGAAGGGCAGGTCTGGAGAATCTGTCCCGAGGAACTCTCGTGCAAGGTGGTCGCCGCTTCACGCTCGGAACTCGTCCGGCTCCAGGCTTCTAGCGACTTTCAAGAAGACTGGTCAATGGAGCGGCTCGTAGCGGTCGGATCGCGCTGTTTTGGGAGTCCCTCCAGTGGCAGATGCTTCTGCCTCAAGATTCCCGCCGCGCTCGGTGGCGGATACGAGAGCGACAACATGGGCACTATCTCCGTGGACGAACTGGTCGCCGCCTCTGGCGACATGGCTCAGCAGATCAAGGACGTGCCGGCGGGAACCAAGGTCGAACTCAAGGTTACAGAGTAGCTGCCCAACTGGCCGTTGCAGACGGCCGGGCGCGTCGGTCGCTGCGCTCCCTCTCGCGCCCGCCGCTGAACGGCAGTATCGTTCGGCAGACCAAGGCGACATGTCCAGCGAGGATGACCAGCGGGCGGTATGCGTTCGAATGGGTACGCCGTTTGTGCCGCCGTCAACGTTTGAGAAAGTCGGAATCGCCTTGTCCTCGCTTCATATGCAGCCGCTCAACGGGCTCCGGCACCCACCTGAGCACGGCACCTGTGGCTGGTATATCTGGGGAGGCGAAGAGTTCTCGGACGATCCCGATTTCTTTCAGGCGCTCCATGTGCATCATCTCGCGGAGGACTGTCCCGCGGTCCTGCCGTACCTCGCCCTGCCACCGGGGTACCGATTCCTGATTGCCCCAGGTCACGAGGATGTGTGGGAAGACAGGGCGTTGCTCGAGATCTGAGCTGCCGAACCCGCCGTTGCAGTCGGCCGGGCGCGTCGGTCGCTGCGCTCCCTCTCGCGCCCGCCGCTGAACGGCAGTATCGTTCGGCGGACCTAGGGTCAGCGGAGGGGTGGTGAGCCCGAAACAGGGATTGGCCTTCGTAAAACGCCACGGCATCGTATTGCAGGCTGCGCGAGGGCCTGTTCCGAGCCTCGCGGAGGAGGTTGCCGGCGGCCCTATTCGAGGCAGCTGGTGGGGCCATGCGAAGGGCCACGAAATCTTCAGGGTGGCAGCTGCCGTCAGTGAGAGCGAGGAGGTGTTGGTGTGCAAGCTGGTCGAGGGCAAGGTCACCTACGTCCACCGGCGCCTGTGGCCGGCGCTCGTAAAGCTCGCGTCTCGCTTTCGGCAAGCACAGCTGGTTAAGGTCTGGGACGAGCACACTCGGACCGGTGCTCATCGCTCCCGCAAGACCGACTTTCCGGCGTGGGTGCCGAGCGACGTCCTCCGCGAGGCCGAACAGCTGTCGATGGCCGATGCGGAGCGGACCTTGTTACCGTGGATGGCATTGAGCCAGAAGCGTGTGAAGTTTCGCGGCTAGGCAATGCCGCCGCCGAACCTGCCGTTGCAGACGGACCAACGCGTCGGTCGCTTCGCTCCCTCTCGCGTTGGCCGCTGAACGGCTAAATCGTTGGGCGGACAAGGTGGCGTCTCTCGTGGCACCAAAGACGACGTTCTTTCTGTCGCACGAACTTCGCCCGATTGCGGGTGGGCCTGAAGAGCGACACGGCGGTGCGTTCGCTAATTGCTGGGCGGTCGCTACGAAGCTGGCTGTCGCTCGGTCGGATGTTGCAAAGGTGCTCGCCGATTCGCGGTGGACGGTGCTGTCGACATCCGAGGAGCGAGCAATTGGGCGCAAGGATGTTCCGCAGGAATCGCTGGAGTACTTCGACCAGGCCCAGATCGATGGAACGGTAGTCTCCATCCACACTTTCCCACCTGAGGAGCCAGACGCCTGAGCGCCGCGCAAGAGGCCGTTGCAGCGTAACCGTCCGACCGGCGACGTCGTGACGACCGGGGGCGACCGGGGTATCGAGGTAGCGTGAGGACCGAGGCGTGGTCAGCCCGACGGCCGCCACTTGTGGGGCAGGAGATTGTCGAGGGCGGAAGCAGGATGGGAGCCGACGCGGCCGAGGACGTCGGTCAGGTAGGCGATGGGTTCGACACCGTTCGCTTCGCAAGTGGCGGTGAGGGAGTAGAGGCCGGCGATGTTGGCGCCGGCTTGCTCATGACCCACGTACAGGAAGTTCTTGCGACCGAGAGCCACGACTCGAAGCGCCGACTCGCTGCGATTGTTGTCGGGCGGAATGCGCGCGTCGTCGAGGAAGCGGGTAAGCTCGTCCCAGTTGTTCAGAGCGTACCGGACGGCGCTCGCCATGGGGCCCTTCGGCGCGTACTGGTCCTTTCGCTCGACGAGCCAGCTGTGCAGGCGGTCCATGATTGGCCGCGAACGCGCTCGGCGGAGGTTGGTGTGCTCGTCGGTGCGCGCGACGCCGTCGGCCTTTGCGTCGTGCTCCACCACGTACACGTCGCGGATCAGTTCGAGCGCGGTGCGAGCCTCCGGCGCGTACGAGAGCGCGTCGAAGAAGCGGCGCCGCGCGTGCGCGAGACAGGCAGCCCGCGTCCGACCGCCGGTGCTGGTGACCTCGTTGTACCCGGTGTACATGTCGACCACGAGCGTCCCCGTGCTCGCCCCCAGGACCGTCGACGGCGTCTCGCCGCTGCGGCTGCTCGAGAAGACGTACGCAATGAGCTTCTCCGCGAGGAAGGTCCAGACGAAGCCCCGCTTGTTCGGCTGCTGCATCTTCAGTGACGTCTCGTCCGCTTGCACGACCTCCGCGGCGGCGACCAGTTCGAGCAGCCGCTTCGACAGCGGCGCGAGCTGACGGGCCGCTTGGTGCAGCAGGTCCGTGAGCGTGCTGCGCGAGATCGGGATCCCGAGGCGGCTCATCTGCTTGGCCTGCCGGTAAAGAGGGATCGCGTCGGCGCACTTGGAGGTGACGACGAAAGCACGGAAGCTGTCGCCGTAGCGCGCACCCTCGATGGAATGGTCAGGACCGGGCGCCGTCACGATGTGATCGCCGCACACGCAGGCCAGCGTCTCGCGAATGTGCTGGCGGCGCTGGAAGTACCCGGGCACGTAGTCCAGCACCATCGACACCTTGCCGTCACCGACGGGCCGAAGGTCAGCGCCGTCGCACTTGGGGCACGTGCGCTCCGCCTCCGGCACCTTGTGCGGGACGTCCTCGGTTACGACGCGGGTGG
Organism: uncultured Pseudomonadota bacterium; assembly: GCA_963737345.1. Lineage (GTDB taxonomy): Bacteria > Myxococcota_A > Polyangia > Fen-1088 > Fen-1088 > JADGRB01. The sequence continues at coordinate 48,835 of CAVTSM010000015.1, forward strand.
CGCGCAGCTCGGCGTTCTTGCGTCGGGTCGCGCGCGTCGCGGCGGGATCTGCCGGTCGCTGCTTGCGGACTTCCCGATCCATCGGCGGAAGCTTCTCGCTCTTCGGCCCCAGGATCCGGCGCTCCATGGCGGCCATCTTGGCGGCCACCTCCTCGAGCTTCGCTTCGAGGTCCGCGGCGCGAGTCTTCCACCCGCAGTCGTGGTCGTCGGCCGGCGGCCCCATCGATCATGTTTGATCATACCGCGCCGATCCTGTCGATCCCCTTTCTGTAGAGGCGGCGCAAGCGATCGGAATGATCCAGCTATTTCTACGCGGGCGAGGCGGCCGCGAGCGAGGTCGGCTCCCATTTTGGGGGCCGCTTCACCGCGACGACGTCGATCCCGTCGAGCAGCATCGCCAGCTCGGTGGCGTCGATCGCGACAGAGACCGCGTCGGCGGCGACGCGTGGCAGGCGAAATCGCCCGCGCTCGAGGCGCTTGTAGTAGAGGACGAAGCCGCCCCGATCCCAGAACAAGATCTTGCAGCGGTCGGCGCGGCGGCCGAGGAAGACAAAGAGATGGCCGCCGTACAGATCGAGCTTCCATTGCCCGTGGACGATGGCCGCCAACCCATCGTGCCCGCGGCGCATGTCCACCTGGCCGATCGCGAGATAGATCCGAACGCTCGGCGGGAGCGTCAGCACGAACGCCCCTCGCGGAGCGCCATCGCCAGCTGCGCGACGTATCCGGCGTCCGCGCCAACGGGGACCCGGAGCCGTATGCCGGCGACACGGAGCTCGAGCCGAGTCGGAACCGGCCGCGCCTTGACGGTGACCGGTACCAAACGGACCTCTGGGACAGCGGCCCTGCTGGCGGCGACCGTCGCGCGCTCACGCCGAAGCTTGTAGAGCCAGTACTGGAAGATCGCGAGCCCGACGCCCGCGTCGGCCGCGAATTCCCTTCGGGACCGCCCGCTCTTCTCGAATCGCGCCACAAGCGCCGACCAGAACTGACGTCTCTCTTCTCGCTGCTTCATGCACGCCAGACTGCCCGTCGGCTACGGGCGCGGTAAGACGTCGTCGGTCGGACGGTTACATCCCGACGACTGTCGCGCGTGGACGCACCCTTGGTGGCGCTGGGTTCAGGGCATCACCTTCGACCACGACACCCAGCAGGTCACGCTGGCCGACCTCGTCGCCCAGGTCCTCCATCAGCGCGAGCGACTGGCACGGCTCGACCTGGCGATCGACCGCGCGATCGAATCGGCGCCGCCCGAGAAGAAGGCGGTCATCGATGCGCTGCAGGCGCTGCGGGGCATCGCCAAGCTCACCGCAGTCACCATCGTCACGGAGGTCGGCACCTTTCAACGGTTCCGCAAGCCGACGGAGCTCATGGGTTACACCGGGCTCGTCCCGTCTGAGTACTCGAGCGGCGCACGAGAAGCCAAGGGCCGAATTACCCGAACCGGCAATGCCCATCTTCGGCACGTGCTCGGCGAGGCAGCCTGGCATGCGCGCCACCGACCCTGGTTGAACGTCCGCCTCAAGGAAACACTTCCCACCCTGCCGGCGGGCATCTCCGAGATCGCCTGGAAGGCGCAGGAGCGACTGCATCGCAAGTTCACCAAGCTGACCTTCCACCGAAAGCCGCCGGCCAAAGTGGCGACGGCCGTGGCGCGGGAATTCGTCGGCTTCATCTGGGCCATCGGCCGCCTCGCCGAGAGCCACGCCACGAGAGCCGTCGCGTAGCAGGACGACCAACACACCGATGAACCTGAGGATGGCGAGCCGAGCAGCACGGAAAGGAGAATCCTCGAAAATCGTTATGCGGCAACCAACCCGCGATGCCTAGTCCGAGGCAGCTCCCGACGCATCAAAGACTGTGAGGTACGTCGCCGCGCTCCGCGCGTCGACCAACCCTCGAATATCAGCCTGATCAACCGTCGACTCAGCTCGCTCGGCTCGTCATCCCCAGGTTCATCGACAACCTGAAAGGCAACAACGCGACAACTACCACCCGAACGCCCGATTTAAGTTGCGGGGTCGTTCCATATCAACGACTTGGTGTTCAGCGGCGAGCATCCGCCCGAGCGAAGCGAGGAAGGAGGATCGACCGCTGCAACACCATGTTAGCCGCCGTCTGCACAGAATCCGTGGAGATCCGGATCGATGCACCTCCTCGCGCCGAAATATTCGCCCGCCGCAGAGGGGAGTGCCATGACGAGGGAACTCGGAGCTCCGTTCACGGGGAGAACACGGCACGGTTTGCGACCAGGTTCGAACATATAGACTCCGATGTCCTTGTTGATCTCGGTCGGAAACACGATGTGCTCGCTGTGTCCGTCTTGATGGATGATCATCTCGCGCGCATAGATGCGCCGGATTAAGGCCGGACGTTTTGAGCGCGAGAGGCACTGACGCATTTCCGCCATGCCCATCTCCATGTGCTCCAACGCTGCCGATGCGCCGTCTTCCCGCCGCTTCGCCTCGGCCAACAGACTCGGCGGGGCGAACATAACAATCGTTCGGCCGACGATCTTCACAGCGGCGACCGCTCCACGGGATGCATCTGCCCGAGATTCTGACGCGATTGCCCAGACCGCCAGCATGCCGGCGCCCAAACCCACAATCGTCAGGTACCGATTCGTCATGGCATACGTCCAGTGCGGCTAACGTCGTGGCGTTAACCCGCGGGCCGGGGGCCCGTCGGGTTCAACGCCTTGTTAGCCAGCGCCTTTCGTCCACCGGTAGACGCCGGTTGGGGTGACGGCGCTGAGTGGCCACGCTCCCAGCACATCCTTCATCTCGTTCTCTGTGGCGTTCTTCAAGTTCAACGCACGCGGAAAGGTATCCGGACCGAACTTACGCCCGGTGACCTCCTCGGCGATCGTTAGCTTGAGCTTCTTCTCGGTGGCCTTGGGAATCCCATCGCGACATTTATCGACGACTGCGCACAATCGATCGTCTGCTGACAGGATCGCTACGTTCTTCTGCCCGTGAATGCGAACTAGCTGGATGCCCATCGACACGATGAGATGGTCAAAGGTTCCAGCCGGGACATGTCGCCTCCCGCCACGCTTCTTGCCGTTGAGCGCAGCCGGCGGCGTCTTCCTGGCTCGCGTGCGGGTCATTTGGAAGTAGTGGTCGATCGGCGCGACTAGTACCGAAGGCCCGAAGTTCGATCCGGGTTTCGGGGAATAGTTTGAAGGCGAGATCGATCGATAGGATGTGCCACGCGGCCCAGACCCTCGGCGTCTACATGTCCAGCGCGACCTGCTTCGCGAGCTGAAGGAGCTCGTGTGGCGCGGCCGCGACATCCATCTGGTGGTTCAGCGTGCCAGGATTGTGCTTTACGCGCATGAAGGGCGCGGGACTGAAGAGATCGGGCGAGCAGTGGGATGGACGGGACGGGCGGTAAGGAAATGGAAGGCCCGATTCGAGGACAGGCCATCGCTGGAGACGCTGAAAGATGCTGCCCGCAGCGGCCGGCCGGCGACGGTGCCATTGGCGATTCGCTGTCAGCTGGTGCGGCTGGCATGCGAGCGGCCGAATCACGAGATCATGCGGTTCAGGGACGTGTGGACCTACGCCTCGCTCTCGGACGTCTTGGCGGCGAAGACCGGGTACCGTCTCAGCACCAGCGAGATTGGCCGGATCCTGCGCTTCAAGGAGATCCGCCCACACCACATTGCCCAGTGGCTTCACAGTGAAGATCCGAGCTTCCTGCCCAAGGCGGAGGCGGTCTGCGACCTCTACCTCGATCCTCCCAAAGACGCGGTCGTCGTGTGTGTCGACGAGAAGCCGATGCAGGCCTTGGAACGGCGTCATCCCACTCACGTGTCCCACGACGACGGCACCGTCCGATACGAGTACGAGTACAAGCGGCACGGCACCCAGGTGCTATTGGCGGCCTTCGATGTCGCGACGGGAAAGGTTCTGGGTCGCGTGCTGCCGCGTCGGACGGCCCCCGCGCTGGTCGACTTCATGGAGGCGCTGGCGCGCAGATATCCCACGCAGCAAGTTCACGTGGTCTGGGACAACCTCAACGTCCACTACGATGGCAAGGACGACCGCTGGCTGCGCTTCAATGCTCGCCATGGCGGCCGATTCCATTTCACCTACACGCCGAAGCACGCCTCGTGGATGAACCAGGTCGAGATCTGGTTCTCGATCCTCCACCGGCGAATCCTTCGTTACGGCGACTTCGGGTCGATGGAGCACCAGAAGAACGAGGTCGAGGCCTTCATCCAGCACTGGAACAGAGCCGAGGCCCATCCGTTTCGCTGGCCCTGGCGGACGGACCACGTCAAGAATCGGCGGCAAGCCGCACCTGTGGCGACCTCCGATGCCCAAGCAGCAAGCTGAAGAATCCCACGCCAAGACCGTAGAGCGCCTGCTTCACGCCCGCGACTTCGCCCACCTCCGTGCGCGCAAACACGGCGCTACGGTCATCGTCGAATCAGGACCTCAGGGCGACGCGTACAAGCATCTGCGCCTCACCCGCGACGGCGTCCACGTCTGGTTCCTCCACATCGCCGATCATCACGGCCGCTGGGAGCCGACCCCGTTTCGCGGCTCGCTTGAAGAGCTCGTCACCGTCGTCGCCGACACCTTCCCCTGGACCCTCCAAGACGTTCACGGCTTCCCGGAACGAACTTCGGATCGCAAGCACTAGGTTGATCCCGAGAATGTGATAGCGCGATAGTTCGTACTGGCAGAGAAACCTTCCATTGTGGATGTCCTGGGAAAACTGGCGGACCAAGCTCTCGTACACCCTCTTGTCGATCGTCCCTTTGGTCTTCACATGGGTGTTCCATGCACCGAATGCGTGCTTCATGAAGACGCCAAAGACCTCCGCGATACAGAAGTTCGGGATGTAAAAGAAGTGGTCTGCTTGGTTCGTTCGGACAGCGTCGAACACCTTTTGGATTCGGTCGCCTGCCTTGGCCGAGGTCAAGGACCGCGGCAGGTAGTAGCCGGCCGTGACATTCGCATCCAGCAGGATAAACATGTTCGCTCGGGCGCCGAGTCTGGCTAACCAATAGGGTTTGCTGGATGAGAATCGCACGATGCAGGCGATGGGTCCATCGTGGCGAGGCCGACGATCACCTGGCCGGTGTTCGTTCCAGCAAACCCGAGTTGAACTGAGCCGCGGGTCAGGAGCTATGGGGAAAGAAGCTCCCGGGCGGGTGGGACGAGGGGTTGCGGCGAGCGCGGAAGCGACACCGCGAGGTCGAGGGCGTGTGGAACGGCCACCGTCGTGCCGCGTTTTTCAGGTTCCTGCACACGGAGGTGGGGTCTGTCCGATCTGCCTGGGCAGACGTCGGCGTTGCGGTGGTCCGGGTGGAGGTGATGGAGTTGCGCCGGACGGATCATGATGTGTCCGGAGGACGAGATGGGTCGCCGGGGATACGTGGTAGCGGATGGCGAGCGATCGATCGGCCGCCGCAAGCAGGGCACACGAGAACGTCGATGCCCGTGAGGGTGAACAGCAGATCGCGCCACGTCGAAGGAATCGGCGGATGCGGCGTCTGCTCGACGGTGACCTGCTCCGAGAGACAGCGCCGGGCGACTTCGAGCTTGGTGTTGACGTTGGCGGCGGCAACGAGGCCGTAGTGGCGGATCTTGACGAAGCTAGTCGGCAGGACGTGAAGAAGGAATCGGCGCACGAACTCGACACCGTCGACGGAGGTGGTGTTGCCGTTCTTGGTGCGGAAGCACACGTCGCGTCCGTCGAAGCTGATGAGGCGCTGATTTGAGATCCCGACTCGGTGGGTATATCGGCCGAGGTACTGAAAGACGTGCTCGGGTCCGCCGAAGGGCGGCTTCGCGTAGACGACCCACTCTTGGCGATAGAGCTGGTTCTTGAGCTGGTTGAATGATGCCGGGTCGGCCAGCGAAGCGCAGCGGCCACCGAGGTCGAGTTCCTGACGATCGTAGAGGCGCGCCAATCCGTCGAGGAACTTGCCGCGGAAGACCCGGGACATGGCTTTAACGGGAAAGAGATAGCGACTGCGCGCCGGGATCCAGCGACCTTCGTCATCGAGTCCGCCGGCCGTGACGATGCAGTGGGCGTGGGGGTGAAAGCGCAACTCGCGGGTCCACGTGTGTAGCACCGCGGTTACACCAAGCTGCGCGCGCAGCCGGCTGCGACCGAAGTCGAGCAAGGTACGCGCGGCCGACTCCAGCACCAGGTCGTACATCTCCTTCGGGTTTGCGCGAGCCAGGTCGCGCAGCTCTTGCGGGAGCGTGAAGACCACATGGAAATACTTCGTGGGAACGATCCGCTTCCGTCGCTGCTCGAGCCATCGCGCCTGCGTGAGGCTCTGACACTTCGGACAGTGGCGATTGCGGCACGAATTGTAGGACGGCGCCTGGTGTCCGCATTTCGCGCAGACGTCCAGATGTCCGCCCAGCACGGCGGTCCGGCACTTCTCGATCGCTGAGATGACCTTGCGTTGCTCGAAGGTCGGGACGTAGCGCTCCCGATAGGCCTCGCCCGCGCGGCGAAAGATGTCGGCCACTTCCAGGCGAGGCCGTCCCTGCCCGTTGCGGGCAGAACACGGCTCGACCATCACGGGGCGCTATCTGGTGGGGGCCCGCAATTGTCCGAGTCGGTCCAGTGGACTCGTGACCGTCTGCATGTGCCGCGCGCTGACCCGCGTGTAGTGGGCCGTCGTCTCGATCGAGGCGTGGCCGAGCAGGACCTGGATCAGCCGGATGTCGGTGCCATCCTCGAGCAGGTGGGTGGCGAAGCCGTGGCGCAGCGAGTGCAACGTCACGTGCTTCTTGAAGCCAACCTCGGCCAGCGCGCGCTTGAGCACCTTGCGGACGGCATCATTGCTGACCGGTTGCTGCGACCTTTCGCTTGGAAACAGGTACGGCCCTCGTGGCTTCGCTTCGGCCCAGTACCCGCGAAGCGCCGCCAGCAGGCGCGGACTCAGCAGGACGAAACGATCCTTGCCACGTTTCGCGCCACGGATATGGAGCAGCATACGCTTGCTGTCGATGTCCCCGACACGGAGCTGGCGGGCCTCCGAGATCCGCAGTCCCGCGCCGTAAGCAGCGATCAAGATTGTTCGGTACTTGAGTGACCGGACCGCCTCCAACATTGCCACGACCTCGTCCCGACTCGGCACCGCGGGCAGCTTCTTGGGAATCCGTGGCCGCGGCAGATCGTCGACGGCGTCCGGTCTGCGCAGCACGGCGCGATACAGAAACCGGATTGCCGCCACGTAAACTCCCACACTCGACGGCCCCGCCTTGCGCTGCCGCATCAGGTGAAGCAGGAACTCCTTGATGTCGGCAGCGGCCAGCTGCTCGGGTGACTTCATGAAGTACGCCACGAATACCCGGCAGCACGTCAGGTATGATTTCTTCGTCGCTGCGGACATCCCACGCAGCTCCAACTCCGCGAGCATCCGATCTCGAATCGCGCCCATCGTCGTCCTCCCTCCGCGACTCCATGTCGCAAGAAGGACGATCGCCGAGACCCCGCGCCACGCCCACCGATCCGAGCCGCGCGCGCCAGCGCGCTTAGTTCAACGCCTATTATCCCGCGACGAGTCCTGTTATCCAAGCGTGCGCTGCAAACGGCCTGCTGACTGGTTTCGCTGAGTTGGGATGGCCCGGGGTGCGGTCCGACACGAAAGGTTGCGGGATAACGCGATAAGGGCAGCGAGTCGTGTGTCGTGCTCGGGGTTGTACGGGTTGCAATTTGACGGAGGTCGCGATGCCGTGAAAACCGCCCGGAGTCCGGGACGGGGGTTGGGCACGCCGGGCTCGTGGTTACGTGGTGGGAGCGACGCGACGGGGCGCCAGTGCGAACACGGCCAACATGATCGCGGCCACGGTCACGTAGACATCGGCGACGTTGAAGACGGGCCAGTGATGGAGGTGGACGAAGTCGATGACGTAGCCGCGAGCCAGGCGGTCGATGTAGTTGCCGAGGGCGCCAGCGGTCACCAGCAAGAGCGCGGCGCGGACGGCCGCACGTTTCGGGGGGCGGCGCAACGAGAACAGAGCCAAGCCGAGCAACGCGACTCCGCCGGTTACGAACAGCGCGGGGCGGCGAATCTCCTCCGGGACCCACCGCAACAAATTGAACGCGACATCGGTGTTCTCGACGTAGCGAAGCTCCAGGACGCCGTGGATCAATTCGCGCGGGTGGTGATCCTGCAATTGGGCCTTGGCGGCGAGCTTGGTGGCGTGGTCGCAGCCGACCAGCAGCAGCAACAGGGCCACGGACGCGAACCGAGGCACACGGGATCTCATGCTCGCGGAACCGGTGGCGGCGCGCTTCCATTCCGGCGGTTGCTTCCGCGGCAACGCTTGCCGATACTGCGCGGCATGAAGAATGCCCTCTGCGCGGCAGCGCTGTTCTCCACGGTCGGCCTTCTCGCCTGCTCGAAGGACGCGCCGCCGCTGCCGCCTCCGCCGCCCGTGGCACCGGGCCCGCCGCCCGCGGCAGCAGCGGCGACGGCTGACGGCGGCGCGCCGGTCAAGCCGAAGATGGTCGCGAACCCGGACGGGCTCTCGCTGGCGGACCGGATGGCCAAGCGGCAGGCGGCCGAAAAGAAGCTGGCCGAGCAGCTCGCCGCCGAAGAGAGCAAGCGGCTCTTGGCTTACGACAAGACGAAGCTGGCCCTGCACAAGCAGGTGGTCGGCGACATCCACAAGTACCGCGCGGCCTACGCGCACGCGAAGACGAAGGGCGACGTCGAAAAGATCCGCGCCAAGCAACAAAAGGCGATCGAGGGGACGGCCAAGAAGATGGCCACCATCGATCCGAAGGGCGGCAACTCGAACGTGGTCACCGATTACGACGTGATGCTGAACGCGCTGGCGAACGACTACCCGGACGCGCTGGAGGCGTCCTTCGACGGCGACAAGAAGCCACTCGAAGAGCAGACGGCGGAGCTGGACAAGCGCCAGAAGAAGATCGACGACTGGCTGGTCGAGGTCAAATCGGCGAAGAAGTGACCGTCGACCAGCGGTGAGCGCCGCGGGTCAGCCGGCGCTGGCGGATTCTTCGCCGGCCGGGGCCGCGCCGCCGCTCTTGACGCGCGGGCGGCTGTCGAGGACGCCCTCGAGGAACTTCTTGGCCGGCTCTGTCCAGACGTCGCCGTAGGTCTGGGTGTAAAGCAGCGCCTCTTCCACCGACCCAGGTTGCGCGCCGGCGATGTTCTCGACGCGGCGGCGCACGCGGCCGAGCAGAGTCTTGCCGTAATGCGGGTTGCTCTCGAGGGCCCGCTCGAGCGCGGCCCGCGCCTCGGCCTCTTTGCCGGCCACGAAGTACGCCAGCGCCAGGCCGACGTCGGCGCGCCCCTTGCCGCCTTCCAGCTTGGCGGCCGGCTCCAGCAGTTCCGCCGCCTCGGCCGCCTTCTCCAGCTTCATCAGCGCCTTGGCGGCGATCATGCGCGCCTCGACGCCCACCGATCCCTCGTCCAGGGCGTAGACGCGCGCCAGCTCCTTGGTCGCGTCCTCGAACCGGTCCTCGTCGTACGCCAGGCAGCCCAGCGCGTGCGCCGCGCGGATGTAGGGCTGCGCCTCGGGCCGGCTGAAGGCGTCCTTGACGCCCTCGGCCCTCAGCTTCTCGGCGTTGGCTTCTTCCCCGGCCAGCACGGCGCCCAGCTCCTCTTTGGCGCCGTCGGCGTTGCCGGCAGCCAGGCGCGCCATCCCGATCCCGACGCGCGCGTCGGTCAGCTTGTCGTCCAGCGCCAGGGCGGCCTTGAACTCTTTCTCGGCGGCGCCGGGCCGGCGCTGTTCGAACAGCCGCCAGGCCGACGCCAGCAACTCTTGCGCGTCGGGCGCGACGGGCGGCGGCGCGGCGGCCTGCTCGTCGCCGACGAGGTGGCACTTCTTGTACTTCTTGCCGGACCCGCACGGGCAGGCGTCGTTGCGGCCGGTGGCGGCCAGTCGGGCGCGCGCCTCTTCGGCCGTCACGGCGCCGGAATTCTTGTTCTGCTCTTCGGTCTTGGTCTGTTTCGCCATTGCTGGGACAGGCACATTACCCTAAAAATATCGGCCGGGATCATGTCGCTGGCGGGTCGCACCATCGCGTTGCCGGAGTCGCGGGAGCTGGACCGCTTGGCGGAGCTTGTCGAGCAGGACGGCGGCACGGCCTGGCGCTGCCCGCTGGTCACGATTCGCGACGCGCCCGATCCGCACCCCTCGGAAGAGTGGGTCCGCGCCCTCGCGGCCGGCACCTTCGACGACGTGATCTTCCTGACCGGCGAGGGGCTGCGGCGCCTGCTGGCCACCGCCGACAGGCTCGGCCTGCGCGACGGCGCCGTCGGCGGGCTGGCGCGCGCTCGCAAGATCACCCGCGGGCCCAAGCCCGCCCGCGCGCTGCACGAGATCGGCCTCGGCCCCGATGTCGCCGCCGCCGTCCCCACGTCGACCGGCGTGATCGCCGAGCTGGCCGGCCTGGACCTGCGCGGCCGCACCGTCGGCGTGCAGCTTTACGGCGAAGAGCCGAACCGGCCGCTCATCGAGGCGATCGAAAAGGCCGGCGCCACGCCACGCGCCGTCGCCCCCTACATCTACGCGTCGGCGGCTGACGAAGCGGCGGTCCGCGGCCTCATCGATGCGCTGGATGCGGGCCGCATTGACGCGATCGCCTTCACCAGCGCCTCCCAGATCGACCGCCTCTTCGCGGTGGCCGCCACCGCCGGCGCCGAGCCGCAGCTGCGGGCCGGCCTGGCGCGCGCCCGGGTCGCCGCCATCGGCCCCATCGCCGTCCAGGCGCTGGGCAGCCACGGCGTGCGCGCCGACGTGGTCCCCGAAAAGGGGTTCGTGATGCGCCGGCTGGTGAACGCGCTGGCGGAGGCGCTGGGCCCCCGCCCCTGACGAACTCTTACGCGCCGAGCAGCTTCTTGAGCTCGCCGCGCGAATGCAGGTCGCGCACGATGTCGGCGCCGCCGACCAGCTTGCCGTCGACGTAGAGCTGCGGGTAGGTCGGCCAGCTCGAGTACTCTTTCAGCCCCTCACGCAGCTCGGAATCGGCCAGGATGTTGAACGACTCGAAGGGGACGCCCACCTCTTTCAGCATGCCGACCACCGCGGCCGAAAAGCCGCATTGGGGCATCGACGGGTTCCCCTTCATGAACAGCATCACGCGCCCTTTGGCGATGGTGTCCTCGATACGCTTCTTGAGTGGCTCGGTCACGTCAGGTGCTCCTTTTATTCGTCGGGGGTGCGCGTGGTCAGCGCCAGTGCGTGAATCGGCGCCGACGGCCCGCGGATGACGTCGCCCAGCGCGGCGTAGACCAGCCGGTGCCGCTCGACCGGCAGCTTGCCGGCGAACGCCGCCGAAACGACGGTGGCGTCGAAGTGGTCGCCCGTGCCGGTGGTGTCGACCACCTGAACCTCGGCGTCGGGCAGCGCGGCACGGATGCGGGTGCGGATCTCGTCGGGGCTCATGGCGGTGCGGGGCCTATATAGCACGCGGAGTTATACTCGCAGGGGATGACGCTGGGGACCCGCGTGACCGTCTTGGCGACGCTGTTGGTCGCGTCGGTCCTGGCGGCCTCGGGATACGCGGCGCTGAAGGTGCGGCGCGCCAACCTGGTCGCCGATCTGGACCGCGAGGCGCACGAGATCGCCGGCGCGCTGGAGATCGGCCTCGAACCGCTGGACCCCAGCACCGCCGCGGACACGCTGCTGGCCCGCGTGCGCGGCGCGCGCCGCCACGACGAGCTCTTTCAGCTGGAGGTGCTGCAGGTCGGCGACGTCCGCCGCACCGACGACGACGCCTGGCTGCTGCTGATGAACGGCGCCGACATTCAAGACGCGCCGGTCGGCCGGGTGTTCGACTCCGCGACGGGGCGCCGCTCGTACGCGATGGCGGTGCCCCTCTTCGACGCCGCCGGGCTGGAGCTGCCGATCCGCCACCCGGCGCGGCACCCGGCGGCAATCCTGGGGATGCGGCGCGACGCCGGATACATCGACGCCGAGGTCGCCGCCACCGGCCGCCGCATCTTCCCGCTGTTCCTGCTGGTCGTGGTCGGGGTCGCCATCGGGGTGCGGTTCGCGGTCAGCCAGATCGTGGTCCGGCCGCTGCGCCGCCTGCTGGAGGGGATCGACGCCGTCGGCAAGGGGGATCTTTCGCGCGTCATCCTGGCCGAGCGCGACGACGAGGTGGGCGAGCTGGCCAGCCGCTTCAACGCCATGACCGGGTCGCTGCGCGAGGCGCGGGAAGAGGCGGAGCGCGCGGCTTCCGCCCGCCTCGGGCTGGAGGCGCGCCTGCGTCAGTCCGAGAAGCTGGCCACCATCGGCCAGATGGCCGCCGAGATCGCGCACGAGGTCGGAACGCCCCTCAACGTGATCGGCGGCCGGGCGCGCGCGCTGGCCAAGAAGGCGGAGCGAGCGGTCGAGGCCGCGACGTCGACGGACCCCACCGACATCGTCAAGAACGCGACCATCATCGGCGACGAGGTCGCCCGCATCACGAAGATCATCCGCCAGGTGCTGGATTTCTCGCGCCCGCGCGGCCCCACGCTGACCCGGGTCCACCTGGGCGCGGTGGTGGCCGACGCGCTGGAGTTCTTGCGCGAGCCCATCCGCCGCCAGGGCATCGAGGTCGACGTGCGCACGATGCCGGCGCCGCCCGAGGTGCCAGGCGACCCCGACCAGATTCAGCAGGTCTGCCTGAACCTCATCACCAACGCCATTCACGCCATGCCGGAGGGCGGCACGCTGCGCGTCGCGACGGACCGCGTGGTCCGCCGCAAGGGGGGCCTCGACCTGGCGCCCCCCGCCGAATACGCGGTCCTCATCATCGGCGACAGCGGGCCGGGGATCCCGGCGGCGAACCGCGACAAAATCTTCGAGCCGTTCTTCACGACCAAGGACGAGGGGCAGGGCACCGGCCTGGGGCTCGCGGTGAGCCATGGCATCGTCAAGGACCACGACGGCTGGATCGAGGTCGACAGCCCAGCCTCCGGCGGGGCGGAATTTCGCGTGTTTTTGCCCTGTGCCAGCGCTTCGGCGGGCGCGACCTTCGACGCGCCGGCGCTTGCCGAAATGGGATCGATCGGCAAGGATTGATCCACGCTCGCGCCGCCAAATGGCTGAAAACCACGCCGCCGCTTCCGAGACTGGTCCAACGCTCGCGACGGGCGCGACAGGCCACGCGACAATCCTGGTGGTCGAGGACGACGCCGCGATGCGTGCCTTTTTGCGCGAGGTCCTGGAAGAGGAAGGCCACACGGTCGAGGTCGCGGCCGGTGGGCGCGCCGGGATCGAGCGCGTCCGCCAGGGGGCGGTCGACCTGGTCATCTCCGACGTGAAGATGCCCGATCTCGACGGTCTCGACATGCTGCGCGAGATCAAGGCCGTCACGCCGTCACCGCACGTCATCACCATCACGGCCTTCGGCTCGATCGACACCGCCATCCGGGCCGTGAAGCTGGGCGCCTTCGACTACATCACCAAACCGTTCGACGTCGATCAGCTGAACCTGTCGGTGCAAAAGGCGCTGGCCGAGCGGGCGCTGCGGTCCGAGGTGGCGCGCCTGCGCGACGAGGTTCAAAAGAGCTATCGCCTGGGCAACCTCATCGGCCGCTCGCCGGGCATGCAGGAGATCTTCGCGCTCATCCGGCGGCTGTCGGGGTCGACGGCGTCGGTGCTGGTGACCGGCGCCTCGGGCACCGGCAAAGAGCTGGTGGCCAAAGCCATCCACTTCAACAGCCCCCGGCGCGAGCGGCCGTTCGTGGCGCTCAACTGCGCGGCCATCCCCGACACGCTGCTGGAAAGCGAGCTCTTCGGCTACAAGCGCGGCGCGTTCACCGACGCACGCACCGATCGAGCTGGCATTTTCCTGGAGGCGGACGGCGGCACGATCTTCCTCGACGAGATCGCCGAGCTGCCGCCCGCGCTGCAAGCCAAGCTGTTGCGCGTGCTGCAAGAGGGCGAGATCCGCCCGCTGGGCGCGACCCGCAGCGAAAAGGTCGACGTTCGCGTGGTGGCGGCGACCAACAAAGAGCTGGAGGCGCGCCTGGCCGACGGCACGTTCCGTGAGGATCTCTACTATCGCCTGAACGTCATCCACATCCACCTGCCGGCGCTGCGCGACCGGGCCGAGGACATCTTGCCGCTGGCCGAGCACTTCCTGGGCCGCAGCACGGCCAAGGCGGGCAAAGAGGTGCGCGGCTTTCACGAGACGACGCGCAAGTCGCTGCTGGCCTACGGCTGGCCGGGCAATGTGCGAGAGCTGGAAAACGTGGTCGAGCGCGCCGTGGCGCTGGCCGAAGGGCCGCTGGTCCAGCCCGCGGATCTGCCGCAGGCCGTTCGCGAGCGGCGGATGACGGCCGAGGACGACCTGTCGGCGGCCGTGGCGCGCGGCCTGACGCTGGAAGAGCTGGAGCGCGAGTACATCAAACGTGTGCTGGCGGCTGAAAGCGGCAACAAGACGCGCGCGGCGCAACGGCTAGGGCTGGACCGCAAGACGCTGTATCGCAAGTTGGAGGAGTACGCCGCCGGCACCGCCCCCGACGGTGGCGGAGAAGGAGCCCGATGAACGAAAAGGCACTGCTGACCGCCTCAGACGCCGTTCACCCCGTCAGCCTCGAGGCGCGGGTCGAGCCGACCGCCGAGCTGTTGCGCGCACCTGCCTCCGGCCTGCCGTGCGTCCACTGGCGGCTGCGCGTCGTCGAGCACCTGACCGCCCGCAGCGAGCTGGTGCACGATCTCGGCTTCTCCGGACGCGTTCGAGCTGGCCTGGGGGAACACCGACGGCGGCCGCCCCCCCGTGCGCATCCGGCTAGAGCCGGACAGCGCGCGCATCGAGGCGACGCCCACCCTGCACCGCGCTGGCACGCCCGGCGCCTTGGCGGTGGCGCGCGCGTTCGGCTTCCGCGGCGACATCACCGTCGAGGAGGTGGTCATCCGCGCCGGCGAGGAGGTCACCGCCGACGGCGTGCTGCAGGACCTGGGCTTCGGGGCCGGGCCGTTCCGCGCGCCGGCGTCGTCGCAAGCGCTGGCGCTGGCCGACGCCACGGTGCGCCTGCAGACGCGCGCCTTGGCCCCCGCGATGTTGATTCCCTGGGCGTTCGGCACGGCCGCCGCGCTGCTGGGCGGCATGGGGCTGGTTACGTGGGCGGCCTGGCGCTACCACCTGGCTCATCTGCCGCCCATCACCCAGAACCTGCTGCCGTTTCACACCGCGCCCGCGGCACACCTGACCCCGCCCGACCCGCCTCACCAGCGCTTTCCGTAAGAGCCGCCGCTCAGCTGTTTGCCGGGACAGCGTCGGTCTGGCGCTCGGGACGGGCCGCGGCGAACGCGGGCAGGGCCGACGCCGCGGCCTCGACCCGCAACAAGGTCGGGTACGGCGTCAGGTCGACGTCGAACCGGCGCGCGCCGTAAAGCTGCGGAATCAAGTACACGTCGGCGATCGTCGGCGCGTCGCCCACCAGGAACTTCCCGGCGGACTCACCGGCCAGCTGCTCGAGGGCGGCCAGCCCGCGCGCGTTGAACTCGCGCGCCACCGCCGCGGGCTCGGCGACGCCCGCCTCGCGCAGCCAGGTGAAGAGCGACAGGTTTTGATAAGGCTGGATGCCCGAGTTGATCATCTCGGCCAGCTGCCACACCCGCGCCCGCGCCCCCAGCGCGTCGGGCGGCGGCAGCAGCGGCGGCGCGGCAAAGCGCTGTTCCAGATAGGCGAGGATCGCCATCGATTGGCCCAGCACCTGCGGGCGCGCGCCCGGCGTCTCGGGCGGAATGACCAAGACCGGGACCTGACCCTGGGGGTTGAGGGCGCGGAACTCCGCCGCGTGCTGCTCGCTGGCGAGCAGGTTCACCGCGCGCCGTTCGAACGAGATCCCCTTCAAGTGCAGCGCCAGCCGCACGCGCCACGCCGAGCTGGACCGCCAGTAATCGTAGAAGATCATCCGCGCACCACCGTCTGGTCGATGCGGCCGAAGATATCGCGGCCATCTGCGTCGCGCATCTCGATCGTCACGCGATCGCCGACCGCCAGGAAGGGCGTCGCCGGCCGGCCGTGTGCGATCGTTTCGCGGGCGCGGAGCTCGGCCAGGCAGGACGCGCCCCGCGCCGGGTCCTCGTTCGAGACGGTGCCGCCGCCCAGGATCGTTCCCGCGCAGAAATCGCGCGTCCGCGCGACGTGCGCGACGAGGTCGAAGAACGAGAAGTGCATCGCGCCGGCGTCCGGATCCGAATTCAGGCGGGCGCCGTCCGCACGCAGGACGCTGGATCGCAGCGGCAGGTGCAGGCGACCGTCGTGCCACGCGCCGCCCAGCTCGTCGGGGGTGACGGCGAAGGGCGAAAACGCGGTCGCCGGTTTGGACAGGAAAAACCCGAAACCCTTGGCCAGCTCGCCGGGGACCAGGTTGCGCAGGGTGACGTCGTTCGCCAAGAGGATCAGCCGGACGCAGGCGGGCGCGTCCGCCACCGAGGTGCCGCGCGCGACGTCGCCCAGCACCACCGCGACCTCCGCCTCCAGGTCCAGCCCCGGATCGCCGGCCACCGGCGGCAGCGGAATCGGATCGCGGGGGCCAAGCAGCGCGCCCGAGCCGCCCTGATAAACCAGCGGGTCGGTCTCCAGCGTCGGGGGCGGTTCGGCCCCGCGCGCTTTCCGCACCAGGCGCACGTGGTTCAGATAGGCCGAGCCGTCCACCCACTCGTACGCACGGGGCAACGGGGGGGCCAGCGACCCCTCGTCCAGCGGCTCGGTGTCGGCGGCGCCCGCCTCGACGCGCGCGGCCAGCTCGCCAAGGAGCGGCGCGGCCCGGTTCCAGCCGTCCAGCGCGGCCTGCAGGGTGGGCGCAATCCCGACCGGTCGCGCGTAGCGCCGGCCGTCGCGCGCGACGACCACCAGCGAACCGTCCCGGGTCCCATCCCGCAGCGTCGCGAGCCTCACCAGTCGAGTGTAGTAAGCTCGCGCGCCATGTCCAAGGACCGCGCCGAAGCTCCCCCGCCGGGCGCGCCAGAGGCCGACGCGCACAAGGCGGCGCTGGCGGATCTGCGCACCAAAATCGACGCCACGGACGACGACCTCCTGCGCCTGCTGAACCAGCGCGCCGAGCTGGTGCGCAAGGTCGCCGATCTCAAGACCGCCGCGTCGGTTCCCTTCTACGTTCCCTCGCGCGAGCGGCAGATCACCGAGCGGCTGGCTGCCGCCAACCCCGGCCCCTTCCCGACCGAGTCCATCCGCTCCGTGTTTCAGGAGATCATGAGCGCCTGCCTGACGCTGGAGAAGCGCGTGCGGGTGGCGTACCTCGGACCCGAGGGGACGTTCTCGGACATGGCGGTCAAGCGGCAGTTCGGGCTGTCGGCGCGGGCGATGCCGATGGGGACGATTCCGGCGGTGTTCGAAGAGGTCGAGCGCGGCAACTCGGACTACGGGGTGGTGCCCGTCGAGAACACGACCGAAGGGATGGTCACGCACACGCTGGACACCTTCCTCGAGAGCGACCTCAAGGTGTGCGCCGAGATCGCGCTGGAGGTGAACATGTGCCTGCTGGCGCAGCACGACGTCGCCTTCTCGGAGATCGAGCGCGTGTATTCGATCCCCATCGCGCTGGCTCAAGTCCGGCGGTGGCTGGGCGCCAACCTGCCCAGCGCCACCCTGGTCGAGACGCGCTCGACGGCCGACGCCGCCCGACGGGCGCGCGACGACGCCCGCGGCGCCGCCGTCGGCTCCGAGCTGGCCGCCAAAATCCATGACCTCGTCGTTCTGCGGCGAAAAATCGAGGACATGGCGCACAACATGACGCGCTTTTTGGTGCTGGGACGCGAACAGGCGGAGCCGACCGGGCGCGACAAGACGTCGCTGCTGCTGGTCACCCGCGACGAAGCCGGCATCCTCTACCGCGTCCTCGGCGCCTTCGCCGAGCGCGGGCTCAACATGACCAAGATCGAGAGCCGCCCCTCGCGCCGGCGCCCGTGGGAATACGTGTTCTTCGTCGACATCGACGGACATGAGCGCGACGCGCCGGTCGCCGCGGCGATCGCCGACGTCAAGAACGCGTCAGAGACGGTGAAGGTGCTGGGCTCTTACCCGCGCGCCGAATCTCGGTCCTAGGCGACCAGCGCTCATCCAGGGCGTCGTTTCAGTCAGCCCGCGTCGCAACAACCGAACTCCGCGCGGGCCGCGGTCTCCGGCCCGGATCCCGCGAAATTGCGAACAGTGTTGCGGATCTCGCAACACGCCTGGCCCTCAAGCGCCGTTTTCGCGCGGACGATGCACATTCACGAATGTCCAGGCGATTGTTGCTGATCGACGTCGATGCCACGCGCGCCGCTCGCGTGGCGCGGCTCGGCCGCGCGCTCGGCTGGTCGGTCGAGCTCACCCGCGGTGCCGCGACGGCGCTCCCCCGGCTGGGCGCCGCGCCGTTCGATCTGTGCCTGATTCATCTGGCGCTGCCCGCCGCGGACGCGACCGCCGTCGCGTTGAAGGCCCGCAACTGCCAGCCGCCGGTGCCCACCGCTGCGATCGAGGCCTCCGGGCGCGGGGCAGTCGACGTTTTGCGGGCGGGCGCGGCCGAGATCGTTCCCCTGCCCCACGGGCGCGACGAGCTGGCTGCGATCGCGTGCCGCCTGCTGGCCGGCCAGGGTCGCCCCGCACGCCGCACGTCGGGTGCGCCGCTGGTGGTGGGCGACGACGCGGCGCTTGGAAGCGCGCTGGCTCAGCTGGACGCGATGGCTGGCTGCCACGCACCCGTCCTGATCCGCGGCGAGACCGGCACCGGCAAAGCCACCATGGCCCGGTTGCTTCATGCCGCTGGCCCCCGGCGCGACGGCCGCTTCGTCGCCATCAACCTGGCGGCTGTCCCACCCGAGCGGGCCCACGCGCAGCTCGCCCGACACGGCGTCCGCCGCGGTTGGTTGGCCGCTGCGCGCGGCGGCACCCTGTTTCTCGACGAGATCGACCTGCTCTCTCCCGGCGCACAAGCGGCCTTGGTGTGGCGCCTGCGCGTGGCGCGGCCGCTGGTCCGCCTGGTCGGTGCCACCCGGCACCCGGTGCGCGGCCTCGTCGAACGGGGCGTGCTGGCTCCGGCGCTGGGCGACCTGTTCGGTTCTCCTCACGGCGTGGTCGAGCTGCCGCCGCTGCGGGCCCGCCGGCCGGACATCCCCATGTTGGCCGAACATTTCCGCCGGCAGGTGAACGCGCGCGAAGGGCGCCGCGTTCCCGGCTTCGCGCTGGACGTCATGCGGAGGTTCTCCCAGCACGACTGGCCGGGAAACGTTCGCGAGCTGCAGAACCTGGTCGAGCAACTGGTGATCACCGCCGGCACGCGCATGGTGGTGATGAAGGATTTGCCGTCGCGGCTGCGCATCCAGGTGCTGGACTTCGAGCGCGCCGCGCGCGGGCTGTCGCCCGACGGCATCGATCCGCGCGAGCTGCTCGCCGAGCTGGAGGCACGATTCATCGCCGAGGCGCTGGGTGCGCCAGTGGGCCACTCCGCATCACATGTTCCCCAAAAGGCGCGACGGCGTTACGTGGCCTAAAGGAGCCGAATACGCACACTGTCCGTCGGTGAGTGCAGCGTCCGTTCACCGTCGCTGAGCGACACTCACGTCGGGGATCTGGAGACCGTCAGCCGGATGACGGTGTCAAGAAAACCAAACCGCCAATCGGCTGACGGTCGGCGCGCGCGCTTCGACCGAAACCCTTGATTGCTGCGGTCGGCGTTCAGACACGAACGTGGCATGCGACGTGCTCATGCCCTGCGCATGACCACCAAGCGGAAACCGGCCGTGAAGGCCGCGGGCACCAAGACGGCGACGGCGGCGGCGAGCAAGAAGGTTCCCAAGAAGGACCTCGTCGCGCGTCGCAATGAGTACGCAGCCAAGTTCTTTCCCTACATCGAGAAGGTTGCGCGGCGCCTGGCGCGCCGCCTGCCGGCCCACGTCGAGATCGACGACCTGATCTCGTCGGGCGTGATCGGCCTGATGGAAGCGGCGGAACGGTTCGACCCGAGCCGCGTCGATCGTTTCGAGGCCTTCGCCGAGTTCCGCATCCGCGGCGCCATGCTGGACGACCTGCGCTCGCGCGACACGCTGTCGCGTGACATGCGCCGGCTCTCCAACGAGCTGCGCGACGCCACCCGCCGCCTGGAGGCGCAGCTGGGCCGCACGCCGGACCACGAGGAGATCGCCAAGCGGCTCGGCGTCGGCGTCGAGGAGCTGTACGCGCGCCAGCAGAAGCTCTCTGGCTCGTCCGTGGTGGGCATCGACGACGCAGGCCCGGATCTGCTCGAGCGGACCGGCGACACGTCGGCCGACGATCCCTTCGAGAGCGCCTCTCGGCGCGAGATGCTGGACCGTCTGGTGTCCGGCATCGGCACGCTTCCCGACAAGATGCAGCAGGTGCTGTCGCTCTACTACTGCGACAACCTCAACCTCAAAGAGATCGGCAGCGTCCTCGGCGTCACCGAATCGCGCGTCTGCCAGATTCACGGGGAAGCGACCCGCCGCCTGCGTGATTCGCTGGGCGACCTGGCCGCCGAAGCCGCCGCGTAAGGCCCACCCGGCCCCCGCGCAACCGCGCGTAATCAGGGCATTTCGACGGCGTCAGAACACCGACGTCCACCGGAAACGGCCTACATGCATTTTTTTCTAAAGGACCTGCCGACAGCCTCCGATGGTGTAGGCATGAGCGACACCAACAGATACATGACGCACCGGCGACCCCCAGCGCGCGCGATGGCCGCGCCGCCGATGGGTGCCCCGGCCGTCACGGCCTCCAGCCGCGTCGAAGCGCTCCGCCAGCTGGTCGCAGCCGGGCAGTACCAGGTCAGCGCGCGCTGGCTGGCCACGCGCATCTTCCGCGCCGCCGGCGTCCCGCTGCCCAAATAAGCTCACGGTGTAACCTCACGGTGCGCCGCCCTTCGGCGCGTCACTCGCCGCGCCCCAGCGCCTTCAGCAGCTGGGCCCGGGCGGTCGACAGCTGGTACTCGGCCTGGACCTTCTGGGCGGCCGCGCTGGTCGCTGCCAGCTGCGCGTCCCCCAGCTCGATGATGCTGCCGACCCCGGTCGCGTAGCGCCCCTCGGCCAGGCGCAGTCGGTCGCGCGTGTTCACCGCCGCGTCCTCCGCCGCCGCGATCGCGCCCCGGGCCGCCCGGATCCCCAGGCGCGCCTGCTCGACGTCGAGGCGCACCTGCTGCCGCTCCGTCTCCAGCTGCGCCTGCGCCTGCTGGACCTGCCCTTCCGCCTGCCGGACCTGCGCCTGGATGGCGCCCCCCTGCAGGAAGGGCACGCTCAGCAGGACCAGCCCGCTGAAGTTCCAGGTCATGCGGTCCAGCTCGGGGCCGCTCTCGTTGACGGTCCCAGACAGCGACAGGTTTGGCCAGACCATGTCGTGCGCCGACCGCAACCCGAGCTCCTGGCTGGTCAGGCTCAGGCGCAGGCTGGCGATCTCCGGGCGCGTCCGCTTGGCGTCATCGACCAGGCTCTCGACGGCGCCGTCTTCGCCGTCGACGGCCGGCAGCGCGTCGTCAGCCAGGTCGTAGTCGACGGACCGTTCGATTCCCATCGCCTGGTTCAGCATCGCTTTGGCGACGGCGTAGTTGTTCTCGGCGTTGATCAGCTGCAGCTGGGCCGTGGCCCGGTCGGCGCGCGCCTGCGACAGGTCGATCGCCGGGTGCGTGCCGACCTCGACGAAGCCCTGCACCTGCTGCAGGTGCTTTTCTTGATTGGCCAGCGTCTCGCGCGCGACGCTCACCATGTCCTTGGCGGCCCGCGCCGTGAAAAACGCGACCCGCGCGTTGTAGGCGACCTGCGCCTCCGTCGCGTGCACCGACGCGCCCGCGGCGTCCGCCGCGGCGTTGGCGGCCTTCCACCGGTTGATCGTCTCGCCGAAATCGTAGACCAGCTGGCTGGCGCTGACCCCGAACCGCCACAGTGGATCCGTCGCCCAGGACGTGGCGCCCTGCGCCGCCGCGGGCACGGTGCCGCCCGGTTGTGGGACGAAGTTCGACGTCGCCCGGGTGTAGGAGGCCGTGCCGTTGAGCTGTGGCAGCAGGGAGGCGCGGGACTGGTTGGCAGCGCCCAGCGCGCTGGCGGCGCTGCCGCGGGCCAGCGCCAGCGTCGGGTGGTGCGCCCGCGCCGCGCGTACGGCCTCCGCCAGGGTCAGGACCGGCGTCGTGGCGGCGGCGTCGGGGCCGGTGTCCGGTTCGGCCGGCGCCGCCATCGCCAGCACGGGCGAGGCCAGCAGAGACACGACCAACGCAGTCCGCAGCGTGCTTCGCGCGAGCGGGCTCATTCGAAACGGAGCGCCTCGATGGGGTCCAGGCGCGAGGCCTTGCGCGCCGGGTAAAGGCCGAACACCACCCCCACGATCCCGCTGAACGCGACCGAGATGATGACGATGTCGGGGCGAACCAGCATCGGCCAGCCGAAGCGGGCCGCCAGTCGCCCGGCCGAGAACACCCCCAGCGTCACGCCGACCAGCCCACCGGCGACGGCCAGTGTCAGCGCCTCGACCAAAAACTGCATCAGGATGTCCGCGGGCGTGGCGCCGACAGCCATGCGCACGCCGATCTCGCGCGTTCGCTCGGTCACGCTGACCAGCATGATGTTCATGATGCCGATGCCGCCCACCAGCAGCGAGACGCCCGCGATGCTGGCCAGCAGCGTGGTGAGCGTGCGCGTCCCTTCGGCCTGTGCGTTGGCCATTTCGGTCAGGTTGCGGATCGAAAAGTCGTCGTCGGCGCCGGGCAGCAGGTGGTGCCGGTCCCGCAGCAGATCGGCCACCTGCGCCTCGGCGCGCGAGGTCGCGACGGTCGAAGCGGCGCCCAGGAAGATCGTGCCGCCGATGTACTTTTGCAGGCCGCCCTGGATCTTGGTCTGGAAGGTGGTCTGCGGAACGAAGGCCGCGTCGTCGTAATCCTGACCCATCGGGGACTGCCCCTTGCGCGCCAGCACGCCGACCACCTCGAAAGGGATGTTCTTGATGCGCACGGTCTGGCCGATGGGATCGACCGCCCCGTACAGCTTGTCGACGACGGTCTGCCCCAGAACGACGACCTTGGCGGAGGCGTCCAGGTCGGAGTCGAGCAGCCCGCGCCCCCGTTCCACGTTCCAACTGCGGATCTGGAAGTATTCGGGCGAGGTGCCGCTGACCTGGGTGGACCAGTTCTGGTCCTCGCTCATCAACTGGGCGCCTGAACGAAGCTGCGCGGCCGCGAAACGCACGGAGGGCACCTCGGTCCGGATGGCGCGCAAATCGTCCCAGGTCAGCGTGGGCATCGAGCCGAAGCCGCCGCGTGCGCCACCCGATTGTGTGCTGCCCGACATGACGATCAGCAGGTTCGAGCCCATGGACGCGAACGACGCCTCGACCTCGGCCTTGGCGCCCTCGCCGATCGCGACCATCGCAATGACGGCGCCGACGCCGATGATGATGCCCAGCACCGTCAGGAACGAGCGCATCTTGTTGCGCAGCAACGCGCGCAGGGCGACGCGGAAGGTCTCGAGCGGGATCACGCCAGCGCCTCCGGCGGGTCGTCTTCGACCGGCGGCGTGGCGGCCAGATCGACGGCCGCCCGGCGCGGCGTCTGCCGCGTGTCGCTGCGGACGTGACCGTCGCGCATGACGACCACGCGCGACGCGTAAGCCGCCACGTCGGGCTCGTGCGTGACCAGGAGGACCGTGATGCCGCCCGCCGACAGCTCTTGCAAGCAGGACCATGATCTCGATGGTGGTGTGCGAATCCAGGTTGCCGGTCGGCTCGTCGGCCACGATCAGGCGGGGCCGGGTGACCAGCGCGCGCGCCACCGCCACCCGTTGCTGCTGGCCGCCCGACATCTGGTTGGGGTGATGGTGGGCGCGCGACTCCAGCCCGACCCGTTCCAGCGCCTCGCTGGCGCGGGGGCGGCGCTCGCGCGCGGCGATGCCGCCGTAGACCAGCGGCAGCTCGACGTTCTCCAGCGCCGACGTGCGCGCCAGCAGGTTGAAGCTCTGGAAGACGAACCCCAGCGTTCGGTTCCGGATGCGCGCCAGCTCGCGGCGATCCAGGGCAGAGACCTCCTGCC
The DNA here is from genome assembly GCA_963737345.1 of uncultured Pseudomonadota bacterium. Taxonomy (GTDB): domain Bacteria; phylum Myxococcota_A; class Polyangia; order Fen-1088; family Fen-1088; genus JADGRB01. The sequence continues at coordinate 72,812 of CAVTSM010000015.1, forward strand.
CGTCCAGCCGATACGCGCCGGTGGTGGGGCGGTCCAGGCAGCCGACGATGTTCATCAGCGTCGATTTTCCCGACCCCGACGAACCCATCACCGCCACGAACTCGCGCTCCTCGACGGACAACGTGACGTCGCGCAACGCGTGCACCTGAACGTCGCCCATCCGGTAGACCTTCGAGATCCGTTCCAGCTCGATGAGCGCCATGCGGCCGGCACGCCTAGAAGAGGCGGCGCACCCCTCCTCCGGGTCCGGTCGGCGCCGCGGCGGCGGTCTCGCTGGTCGACGCGTCGAGAATCAAGCTGTCGCCCTCGTGCAGGTCCCCGTCCACGACTTCGGTCGTGCTGCCGTCGGACATCCCGATGCGGATCGGGATCAGCTGCGGGCGGCCGTCGCGCAGCACCCAGACGGTGCGTTTGTCGCTGGGCCCGTCGCCGCGGCCGCCGCCTGCGTGTGGTCGCCAGCTGCCGGCCCCCGGTCCGCTGCCATGCGGCGCGCCACCGGCCGGTGGCGCACCGTGGCCGGCGACGGAACCGCCGCCAGCAGGAGTGGCCCCGCCGCCCGCGCGGGGGGGGCCGTCGCGCGCCGCCGCGGGGGCGGGCATCCCGAGCGCCGCGAAGATCTCCGGCGCCGGACGAAACCGCATCGCTGCGTTGGGGACTCGCAGGACGTCGTTCTTTTCGGCAGCCACGAACGTCACGTTGGCCGTCATGCCCGGTCGCAGCTTCAGGTCCGGGTTGGCGACGTCGATGACGGCGTCGTACGTGACGACGTTCTGGACCGTCTGCGGCGCGTTCCGGATCTGGCGCACCTTGCCCTTGAACCGCTCGCCCGGAAAGGCGTCGACGGTGAAGGTGGCCGGCATCCCCGGCGACAGTCTGCCGACGTCCGCCTCGGCCACCGACGTGTCGACCTGCATCTCGCGCAGGTCCTTGGCGATCACGAACAGCGTCGGGGCCGACAGCGAAGCCGCGACCGTCTGCCCGACGTCCACGCTGCGCGAGATCACCGTGCCGTCGGTGGGCGACAGGATCGAGGTCATGCTCAGGTTGACCTGGGCTAGGGACAGCGCCGCCTTGGCCTGGGCCAGCGTGCCGCGCGCCGCAGCCGTCTGCCCGCGCGTCACCTCCAGGTTCGCCTCCGAGGTGTCGTAGTCGGCCTGCGCGATCAGCTTGCGGTCGAGTAGGTTCTTCTGCCGTTCGAACTGCCGCCCGGCGTCCCGCTCCTGCGCTTCTGCCTTGGCGACGTTGCCGGTCGCCGCCGCGTAGTTGGCCTTGGCCTGCTCCAGCGCCGCCTGGAACAGCTGGGGGTCGATCTTCGCAATCAGCTGCCCCTTCTTGACCGGCGAGTTGAAGTCGACCAGCAGCTTCTGGACCGTCCCCGACACCTGCGTGCCGACCTGGACCGTCACCAGCGCCGACAACGTCCCCGTGGCAGTGACCCGCGCAACGATCCGCCCGCGATCGACAGCCGCCGTCTCGAACTCGACCGGCGGCTTGCGATGCGCCGCCCGCCACCGCCACACCCCGACGCCCGCCGTCGCCAGCACCGCCAACGGCACCACCGCCAGCACCGCGCGCCGCACATTAATCAACGAGGTTCACCCTCACGACGTTCTCAAGAACCACGAGACCGCGCGAAGATTAGATCGGCCGGTGCGCACCGTGGCTCGATAACGCGGCAGTCAGGTGAGTGCACAGGCAGTATGATATACTCATCGCATGAGTAAGCGTCTGCAAGTCCTCTTTGATGAGGAGGAGCTGGCTCAACTGCAAAAGGCCGCAGCCCGGAGCCACATGACCACGTCAGAGTGGGTTCGCCAGGTCGTGCGCGAAGCACAGCGCAACGAACCGCGCGCCGATCCGAAGAAGAAGCTGGCCGCCATCCGGCGCGCCGCCGAGCATTCGTTCCCCACTGGGGACATCGATCAGATGCTGGCCGAGATAGAGCGCGGCTACCTCCACGACTAAGCCCGGTGATCTTCGTCGACTCGAATATTCCGATGTACCTCGTCGGTGCCCCCCATCCGAACAAGGCAGGCGCGCGCCAATTGCTGGAATCGGCCCTCGCCGCCGGCGAGCGCCTGGTCACTGATGCCGAGGTTCTCCAGGAGATCCTCCACCGGTATGTTGCCGTCGATCGTCGGGACGCCATCCAGCCCGCGTTCGACGCGGTGCTGGGTGCCGTCGACGAGGTGTTTCCCATCACGCTTGCAGACGCTGAACGGGCGAAGATCATCCTGCTCGGCCACCCCCGCCTCTCCGCACGCGACGCGCTCCACGCCGCCGTGATGGAGAGAGAGCGCGTCTCCCGAATCATGACCTTCGACACCGGCTTCGACTCCCTCCCGGGTCTCACGCGAATGTCCTTATGATTTGCGAAGCCGCCACTCGCTCACGCCTGACGTCCAGGGGCAATGGCGTCCTGGCGTTTCAGACGCGAGACGGCCCCCGCATCACCGCCACAGGGCGCGGAGGCGGGTGCGGTCTAGGTGGCTGGCCCATTCCTTGGCGGCGCGGGCCATGATGACGGCTTGGTCGCGGCGGCGGATCGACGGGCGGCGGGCGAAGATGTCGAAGTCGGCCGCCTCGATCTTGTCGAGCAGCGTGTTGCCGACCAGCCAGATCAACGTCAACTCCATCCGGAGGTCGCCGCCGACCTTGTCCAGCAGCGGGCGGCCGCGTTCGTAAAGCGCGCGGGTGCGGGCGACCTCGAAGCGCAGCAGGTTCTTCATCGCGGGCGTGAGCTTGAGCGCCTTGACCTCGGCCTCGGTCACGCCGAAGTGGTGCAGGTCCTCGGCGGGGATGTAGATGTGGTCGCGCGCGGCGTCGGCGGCGACGTCCTGCCAGAAGTTCGTCAGCTGCAGAGCCGTCGAGATCTCGTCGGCATAGCGCACCAGCATCGGGTCGCGATACCCGAACAGCGCCAGCAGCAGTCGCCCGACCGGTTCGGCCGACCGGACGGTGTAGCCGCGCAGGGACTGGAAGGTGGCGTAGCGGCGCACCTCCATGTCCATCCGGAAGGCGGTCAGCATGTCGTGCAGCGGCGGCACCGGCAGGTCGCGCTTGTCGATGGTGTCGGCCAGGGCGACGAACACCGGGTGCTCCGCCTCGCCGTGAAAGCAGCGGTGTAGCGCCTCTTCCCAGCGGTCCAGCGCCTCCGTCCGGCGCCCCTCGTATTCGGGCTCGTCGGCGAAGTCGTCGGCGCTGCGTGCGAACGCGTACAGCGCCACCAGGTGCGGGCGCAGCTCGGGCGCCACGAAGCGGGAGGCGACCGGGTAACTTTCGGTGTGGGCGCGCGCGAACTCCTCGCAGTACGCGTACGACCGCGCCACCGTCCACGGGCCGGCGGGCGGATCCAACCAGCGAATCGGCGGCCGCGGCACCGCGGACAGCGACGGCGCGCCGTCCACCACGACCTCGCGCGCCTCCCGGATGATTTGTCGAATCATCATGTCGTTCCCCCGGCCCGTGGGGCTTCCAGCGGCTGCTGCGGCCCGCTCGATCGCCGGTGCAGCGCCATGTGGCCGCGCTGGATCCCGTCCGTGGCCAGCGCCCGCAGCGCGGCCAGGTTCGAGGCCAACCCCGCGCTGGCCACGATCATCCCCAACGTCGTGGCGTCGGTGGTGCCCAGCAGCTTCAACGCCAGGCGTGCGCCCGCGTGGGCGTGCAACGTGCCGCCCACGGTGCCCAGCGCCATGGGCATCTCCAGCCGTCCGACGAGGTCACCGTTTTCGGCGCGCCAGGTGGCCAGCGGGCGGTACCGTCCACTGGCCGCCGCGAACGCATGCGCGCCCGCCTCGACGCCGCGCCAATCGTTGCCGGTGGCGATCACGACGGCGTCGACGCCGTTCATGATCCCCTTGTTGTGGGTGGCGGCCCGGTACGCGTCGTCTTCGGCGAAGCGTGACGCGGCCACGATGCCGTCGCGCACCGCCGGTCCGTCCATGGTCTTCGACGCCAGAGCCGCCGCCGGGACGCGCGCCCGCACGCGCACGCAGCGCCGATCGCACAGGTTGGTCAGGATGCGCAGCCCGGAACGCCCGCCCGCCAGCGCCGCCACGCGCTCGGCCAGCGCCTCGGCGACGGTGTTCACCATGTTCGCGCCCATCGCGTTCCGGCAGTCCACGTGCACGTGCACCACCACGCGGCGGGGATGGGCGCGCACCTCGATCTCGCGCGCGCCGCCGCCGCGTGCGGCCAGGCGGGGCAGCGTTGCGTGGGCCAGCGCCAGCAGCTCGCCGGCGGCGGCTTGCAGCCGCGCGGCCGAGGCGTCGGGATCCGCCACGTCGACGATCTCGATCTGCGCCGTCATCACGGGCTCGTCGGCCTCGGCGACGAAGCCCCCGCCCTCGCGCACCATGCGCGCCGCGTTCGACGCCGCGGCGATCACCGACGGCTCCTCGACGGCCATCGGCACCAGCACGTCGCGCCCGTTCACGCGAAAGTTGAGCCCGACGCCCAGCGGCAGCGCGTACACGCCGACCGCGTTCTCGACGATCCTGTCGGCCGTCTGCGTGTCGAGGCCACCGCCGTCCAGCGTCTCCAGGTCCTGCGCCGTCAGATCGGCCACGCCCCGCAGCGCCTCACGTCGCTGGTCGACCGACAGCCGGTAGAACCCCGGGATGCGCGTCCCTTGCTTGCCGTCGTCATGCCCGTCGTTCTTCATGGCGCCTTTCTCATATTTCCTTCGCGGCGATCAGACATCGCGCGAAAGCCCCCGCCCACCCGTCGTTATACTAAGAATTTGCAGGCCCAGCCGGCTGGCGCGGGCGCGGAACGCCTCGGCGGCATCGACATCGGGAAAGAACCCGATCCCGACGTCTCCACCGCCCGCGCCCGAGCCCTTGGCGGCCCCGCCGCAGCCCCGGGCCAGCGCGGCCGCGGTCTGGAGCGCCGGGGTCACGATCGGAACGTCCGCCGCCTGCCCCAGCGCTTGCAGCGCCTCATGCGCGGCCGCGACCGCTTCGATGAGCGCGCCGCCGTCGCCCGCCTCGTGCGCCAGGACGAATCGCATGGCGGCTGTCGTGATCGGCTGGACGCGCGCCGCGTGCTCGACGGGGTTTCGCGAAGCCAGCCGCTCGACGGCGTTGAGGAAGTGAACCGTCGCGGCGGGATCCCCGGCGCGGAAGATCACCAGCTCGGCAGGCAACGCCGCCGGCAGCGGACGGATCGCCGGCTCACCTTCGCCGGTGCGGGCGTAAGCGATGAGGCCGCCGAACAGCGACGCGGCGACGTCCCCGCCCGATCCGCGGCCGCCTTGCGCCGCCCGATGCGCGCCGATCGCCAGCGGCAGCAGCCTGCCCGCATCGACGGTTTGCCCCAGCGCGTCGCACAGCGCGCCGACGGCGGCGACGACGGCCGCCGCACTGGACCCCAGCCCCAGCTTCTGGCCGTCCTGGCTCAGGGCCGTGCTGTCCACCTCGGGCGCGCCGTCGGGCCATGTCGATGTCTGGCCATCTTGCGCCGCTTGCTCAGCGACCGCGCGCACAGCCGCGGCAATGAGTGGCGTAGACGGGAGTCCCCCCGGTACGAACCTGGCCACCGCGCGCCGGTCGACGGCCGCCACGACCGCGGTCCCGCCATGTAGCACGCCGTACTCGCCGATCAAGAACAGCTTGCCGGGAGCGGAGAAGGTGCTCATGCCGCCTCCACGACGCGCGCGCCCGGCCCCGGCGCGGCGATCAACGTCCGCAGCACGCCCGGCGTGTCCGCCAGCGCCGCCGCCACCCGCTCTGCGTCGGCTGCGGCGCACAGCACTTTGACGTGCGGCCCGGCGTCGATCGTGAAGAACGCGGCGACACCCGCCTCACGCAGCGCCCGCACCGTGCCGATCGCGCTGAGCGTCGCGGCGTTCCAGTAGAGAATCGGCGGGTCGGCGGCCATCGCGCTGGCGTGCATCCGCATCGCGCTCCGCTCGGCGACGGCGCCCAACCCGTTCAGATCGCGCGACGCGATCGCCGCGCGCGCCGCCGCCAGATCGCCGTCCACCCCCCGCACCCAGGCATCGTAGTACGGCGACGTGGCCGCCGTGCGAGCCATCGCCGCCGTCGAACCGATCGGTTTTTCCCCGGCTGCCGTCATCGCGACGACCAGCCGTACGTCCCAGCCGCCCCCCGCGCCGGCGTCGACGGGGCGGGCGACCGCGTCACGACCGTCCGGCTGCTGCCCGCGCGCCATCTCGACGAAGCCGCCGAAGATGGACCTCGCGGCCGACCCCGATCCCAGGCGCGCCAGCTCGGACAGCTCGGCGGGCGACAGCGACAGCCCGGCGGCGCGCGCGGCCGCCACCGCCAAGGCGGCAAACCCGGAGGCCGACGAGGCCAGCCCGGCGGCCGTCGGAACGCTGTTCGCGGTGTCGACCGTCGCCCGCGTCGCGATTCCGGCCCGCGCGCGCACGCGATCCAGAAACGCCGTCGCGCGCGCCGCGAACTTCTCGCCCGCCGGAGCGCCATCCAGGGTCACGCGATCGGTGCCGCCCGCGCCGCCGTCGAAGGCCACCCGGGTCCGCGTCCCCAATCGATCCAGCGTCAGCGACAGGCTGCCGGTGGCGGGCAGATTCAGCGCTGCGTCGCGCTTCCCCCAGTACTTCACCAGCGCGATGTTGGTGCCGGAGACGGCCGTGACAGCGGCGGTGGCCCCCGCGCTGGCGCTCACGATGTTCCCTCCGTCGCCGGGCTGCCGGGCGCCGCGGAAATCTCCGCCAGAAACCCGTCGAACCCCGCGGCTTTCCAGCGCGCGAGGACGTCCCGTTCGTGCGAAGGCGCCAGCGCGATGACGGCACCGCCGCCGCCCGCGCCGGTCAGCTTGACGCCGATCGCGCCCGCCCCGCGCGCCGCGTGCACCAGGGCGTCCAGCTCGGGCGACGACAGCCGCAGGGCGGCCAGCAACCCGTGCGCGGCATCGAAGATTCGCCCCAGCCCGTCTACGTCACCCTTGCCCAGCGCAAGGGCGGCGTCCTCGGCCAGGCGCCCCATCAGCGCCAGCACGTCTTCCGCGACGGACAGCCGCCCCCGCAACCGCCCGACCGCCGCCACCTGCGCGGCGGTGTCGCGCGGCTTGCCGGACAGGCCGACGCAGATCGTGATCGGCTGCAGGACCGCGATCGGCTGCCACCCGCGCGCGCGGGTGTAAAGGCCGGTCCGACCACTCTTGGCGGCCGCCGCGTCGATCCCCGACGGCGATCCGTGAAAGATCTCTTCAGCCGCCTGCACCGCCGCGTCGATGGTCTCGGGCGAGACCACGCGCCCGGTCGCCGCCGCGGCGGCACGCGCGACGGCGACCGCCATCGCCGCCGAGCTGCCCAGCCCCGCCCGCGAGGGGATCTGCGCCTGGCCTTCGAAATCCAGCGGCGGCGCCTCGATCCGCCGGACGATGGCCTGCAGCGCGCGTCCGACCGGCGTTCCGTCGCCCGCGGCGGCCTCGAGCCCCCAGCCCGGGATGCGCAGCTGCCCCGTGCCGGCCCACGCTTTCACGGCGACGCCCGTCGAGATGCCGGCCGCCACGGCGGCGTGCCCGTGCACGACCGCGTGCTCGCCGACCAGGATCACCTTGCCGTGCCCGAAGCCGCGGCCGGTTTCGGGGCCATCCACCGGCGGCGTCATCGGGGCCTTCCGGCCAGCCAGGCGGCCAGCTCGCCCGTGACCACGCGCGGAACCGTGGCCAGCTCGCGGGCGCTGCCCGCGCCGGTCAGCAGCACCGCGGCCCGGAGGCCGTCGATGACCCCGCCCAGGTAGGCGACGCCACCGTCCCGCCCGCCTGCTTGCACGGCGCGCAAAGCCGGCTGCGCAACGCCGGCGACGGTCGCGCCCAGGGCCAGCGCGCGCGCGACGTCGAGCCCGTTGCGAATCCCTCCGGACGCGACGACGTCGACGCCCGCGGCGGGCAGCCCTTCGGCCGCCAGCCAGCCCACGGCCGCAGCCGTGGGGATGCCCCAGTCCCAAAGCTCCTCCCCGCGCGCCTTGTCGGCCCCTTGCGCCCGGTGCGATTCGACGGCCGTCCAGGACGTGCCGCCGCCCCCGGCGACGTCAATCGCGCGCACGCCGGCGGCCACCAGCTTGCGCGCCACGGCCGGCGAGATCCCGCAACCGGTCTCTTTGACCATGACCGGGCGTCCGAGCTCGGCCACCACGCGCGCGATGGCGTCCAGCGCGCCGCGAAAATCCCGGTCGCCGCCCGGCTGGGCCATCTCTTGCGCCGGGTTGAGGTGGATGCACAGGGCGTCGGCCTCGACCCGCGCGACGACCTCGCGCAGCGCCGACGTCGGCAGCGCCGCGATCTGCACGGCACCGAAGTTCGCGAACAGGTAGACGTCGGGCGCCGCGCGCCGGACCTCGTAAGTCGGCGCCAGCTCGGGGTGCAGCAGCATCGCGCGCTGGCTCCCGAGGCCAAACGGGATGCCGTGCGCCGCCGCCGCGGCGGCCAGCGCGCGATTTATTTCGCCCGCAGCCTCGGTGCCGCCGGTCATTCCGGTGACCATCAGCGGCGCCCGGATGTTGCGCCCAAGCAGCGTGGTGCCGAGGTCGACGTCCGCCGCCGCGCGCTCGGGCAGCGCGCAGTGCAAGAGGCGGACGTCCTCGAACAACGTTGGCCGCCGAAAGTCGGCCGCGCCGGAGGCGGCGATCGTCAGATGCTCGGCCTTGCGTTGACTGATTCCGCCGTCGGCCATGACCTGACTTGCGTATAGGCTGCCGACCCCCGGGGCTGCAAGGGGACGAATAATCATTTCAAAATAATTTGAAGCTCGACCGTGAGGCAGTCGCGGCTCTGTCATGGGACCGGTCTCACGTTGTTGCGACTTTCTTGCGGCGACCTGAACGGGTGGATAGTATCGCGCTTCATGGAGTCGTCGTGGCTGGCCATCGCGGGCGTGGCGTTCGTCATCGGAGCAGCAGGGGCGGGCGGGCTGGCGTGGTTGCTCGCCGCCTCGCGGGGGCGGGTCCTGGCCGAGAAGGCGCTGCGGGACGGCGTGGCCCGGGCCAGCGCGGCTGAGGCGCGGACCGAGACGTTGGCGGCGCAAGCACGGCAATCGGAGGCGCGGGCCAACGGCCTCGAGGCCGCCCTGCGGCAAGCCGACAGCCAGCGGGCCGCCGAACAAGCACGCGCCGACACCCTGGCCGAAGCGCTGGAAGAGCAGCGCGCGCGCAACCAGACCGCCGCCGAGCACCAGGCCCGCGAAAAGAGTCACGAGAAGTTGATCGAGGGGATGGTCGCGCCGGTCCGGGCCTCGCTGGAGAAGGTCGACGAGCAGATTCGCGCGATGGAACGAGAGCGCGGCACCGCCTACGGCGCCCTGCGCCAGCAGATGCAGGCCATCTCCGAAACCCAAGAGCGGCTGCGCGATGCCGCCAGCAACCTCGTCGGCGCCCTGAAGTCCTCCAGCGTGCGCGGCCGATGGGGCGAGATGCAGCTGCGGCGGGTCGTCGAGATGGCGGGGATGCTGGAACACTGCGACTTCGTCGAGCAGGCGACGGTCGCCTCGGCGGGCGGCGAGACCCGGCTTCGCCCGGACATGATCGTCAAGCTGGCGGGCGGCCGGAACATCGTCATTGACGCCAAGGCTCCCCTGTCCGCGTACCTGGAGGCGCGCGAAGCGCCGACCGAGGAGGCGCGCCAGGCCAAGCTGCGGCAGCACGCCACCCAGGTGCAGGCGCACATCGCCAAGCTATCGGCCAAGAGCTACTGGGACGACCTGGGTGTCGCGCCCGAGGTGGTGGTGATGTTCCTCCCCGGCGAGGCCCTCTACACGGCGGCGCTGGAGCAGATGCCGGAGCTCATCGAACAGGGGTTCGCGCAACGGGTGCTGGTCGCGACGCCCACCACGTTGCTGGGACTGCTGCGCGCGATCGCGTGTGGCTGGCGCGAAGAGCGGCTGGCCGAAAATGCCCAGCGAATCAGCGAAGAGGGACGCCGCCTGCACGAGCGGGTGGCGACGGTGCTGGACCACTTCAGCGACCTCGGCAAGTCGCTGGGGCAGGCGGTGAAGCACTTCAACGTGGCGATGGTCTCGTTCGACCGGCGCACCGTGGTGTCCGCGCGCAAGCTGGAAGAGCTGGGGGCCAAAGGCAAGAAAGAGCTGACGGATTGCCCGCAAATCGATGTCCGGCCGTTCTCGGTCACGGCGCCCGAGGAGCCGCGCCAGAAGGTCGCACAGGCGCCTTTGACGCTGGCTCTGTCGCCGGCCACGACCGACGTGGGGTAAGCCGGGGAGCGGGTCGTGGACTTCGTCGAACCGCCGCGCGCCTTCACGCTGGAGCTGGTGGGCGGCCGCGGACATTACGATCGCGTCGTCCAGGCGGTGATGGACGCCCGCCGCAGCGTCTGGATCGCGACCGCCAATCTCAAGGAGTTGATGGTCGAAGATCATCGGGCGGCGCCTGGGCGCCGGCGCACGTTGCGGGTCGGCGCGCGGACAGGGTCGCGCACCTACCGGTCGATCCTGGGCGTGTTCGACGAGCTGGCTGCGCGGGGGGTCGAGCTGCGCATCCTTCACGCCGGGGTCCCGTCACGCGCCTTCCGCGCGGCGCTGGCCAAGCGGCCGCGCCTCAGGCGGGCGCTGGCGCTCCGGGCCTGCCCGCGCGTCCACTTCAAGACCGTCATCGTGGACGGCACGTTCATCTATGTGGGCAGCGCGAACTGGACGGGCGCCGGGCTGGGGGCGAAAGGGACGGGACGGCGCAACTTCGAGCTGGGATTCGCCGGAACGGACGATGGTCTGCTGGATCGCGCGCAAGAGATGATCGACAGCATCTGGCGGGGCGTTCCCTGCAAGACGTGCAAGCTGCACGACGTCTGCCCAACCTGGAAAAATCAACCCACCTGAACCCGCGGCCACGCGCTTGCAGCACAAATGGCCGTGCTTAGGTTCGAGTCCGTGATGTCGCGGCAGGCGGGACAGGACGCGCCCGATGGCGTGGTCGGGCTTCTCCGGGAGACCGCGGATGGTCTGGGCCAGCTGATCGCCGATCACATCAAGCTGGCGCGGCTCGAGCTGGCCTCGGATGTGCGCAGCTACGGGCAGGGCGTCGCGACGCTGGTCGTGGCGGGGTTGGTCCTGGCCGTCGGGTACGCGTTCGCCTGGCTGGCGATCGGCCTGGCCCTGGCGCGACTTTGGCCGACGCCCATCGTGTTCGGCGGCATTGCCGCGCTTCACCTGCTGGCCGGCGGCGTCGCCGTTTCCGCAGCGATCAAGCGGATGAAGAAGACGCGTCTGATGCGCGAATCGGCGACCGAGGCGAGCCGAAGCGTCAGCGCTCTGACGCGACCTCTGGAAAGGCATGCTTCATGAGCGCAGGGGATCCACTGAACGGACAGGCCACCGACCCATCGCTGTCGGACGAGCTGGCGCGCGCGGAATCGGACGTGGAGCGCGCCCGGGAGCGGGTGGCTCAATCGATGATGGCGCTGCGCAACGAGGTCGCGCGGCAGGTGGACTGGAAATCGTGGGTTCAGCGCCGCCCGATGGCGTTCGTCGGGGGCGCCTTGGTACTGGGGTTCTGGCTGGGAAACCGGCGTTAGCGACAGGGGTCGCACAATGGCATCGGCAAGAAAGTCGGGAGGAGACACCATGGAAATGACGGAGCAGATCGAGGCGACCGTCCGCGAGGTCGGGGCCCGCGTGCGGCCGCAGATCGACGAGGCCAAGCGGCGCCTGTCGTCGCTGGACGAGACGGTCACGGAGTACATCAAAGAGAACCCCGGCACGTGCCTGCTGGGCGCGCTGGCCGTCGGTTACATCATCGGAAAGATCGCCCGCAAGGCGTGAGCGGGGAGGCGCACATGGAAACTCACGATCAGCCGAACATGGCCAATGGCCGCAGCGAGGACCCGGCCAAGACGATGGGGCAGCGCATGGATCGCGTGAGTGATTCGGCGCAGCAAGCGTGGGATCGCACGCGCGGCGCGGTGACCGATCTGAAGCGTGCCGCGGACATCGACGGGCGCGTGCGGCGCAACCCGTACGGCACGGTCGCCGCCGCGCTGGGCATCGGGTACGTGCTTGGTGGCGGCATCTTCACGCCGCTGACGGCGCGCATTGTCGGCCTGGGGCTGCGGCTGGGCGTTCGCTTGGCGCTGCTCCCGATGCTGAAGGATCAGATCTCGGAGCTGGCCGATTCGCTCGGCGGCGAGATCGAAACGAACAAGGGACGGCGGGGCGGCGGGAAAGCCGCCAAGTCGAGCGAACGGTAGCGGGCGAAGGTCAAGAACTCAGGAGGGCGACGATGAATCTCAAGGATCTGAAGAACATGGACAAAGACGACCTGCTTGGCCTTTTGGGGCTCGAGCAGAAAAGCTCGACCGGCGCCTGGGTGGCCGGCACGCTGGGCACGTTCGGCATCGGGCTGCTGGTGGGCGCGGGCATCGCGCTGATCCTGGCGCCGAAGCCGGGGCGCGAGCTGCGCGAGGACATTCGCGACAAGCTGCGCCGCGCGCCCAACGAAGCCTCCGAGGCCATCTCGTCCGCGGTCGGCCGCACCGAGACCCTGGGCGGCGTCGGCAAGACGTACTAACGCAGTTTCGGGTTTTTGCGAGGGATCCCGTCGGGCTGCGCCCGGCGGGATTTCGCGCGTCTGGGGGGGGGCGGTTCGGCGGGCGCGAGGGCGTTGTTGGAGGGCGGCTCGTTGGTGATGACTTTGCGCTGAATCCGCCGAAAGCTGCGGGGGGGTGACGCGGCGCTTTCCGCCCCGATGCGGAAAATGGACGGGGGTTGCGGCTGCCCGGATACTGGGACGGGCGGGAAGCTCGCGATGCGCCGTGAAACGAAGACCTGGGCGGGGCGGCTGGCCGCGGCGGCCATGGTGGCGTTGGTGCTGGCCTACCTGCCGTACTTCCTCTACACGCGGTCGGGGCTGGGGCGGACGCTGACGCTGGCGCGCGACCTGGCCACGCTGCGCGCCCGCAACCAGGTGCTGGCGGCGGAAAACGAGCGCCTGGCGCGCGAGGCGGAGGCGCTGCGCAACGACCCGGGCGCGATCGAGCGCGTGGCCCGCTCCGACCTGGGCTGGGTCAAGCCCGGTGAGATCGTCGTCGATCTGAGCGACGCTCTCCAGGGCAAAGCCTTGAAGGCGCCGCCGACGCGGGCGCGATGAAGATGCGCCTCAGCGAGCGGATCGGGTACCACGGTGGGCGCTTCGTGCGCGCGACGCTGGCGTTCGCCGTGTGCGGCGCCTTCCTGGTGCTCTTCTGGGAAGGCTGGTTCCCCGACCTGCGCGCACCGGGGGCGGACCTGCGCCGGGTCATGGCGGCGACGGTCCTGACCGGCCTCTTGGCTTACAAGATCGCGGCGCGCGTCCGGACGGCCGAACGGCGCCGCACGGCCCAGCGCGAGGCGCTGTCGGACGCCGAGCTGGGGCTGCTGCTGCTGACGACGGTGTATCTGCTGCTTGCTCTATCGGGCAGCGTGACTTCGGCGATCTACCCGCTGGTCTACGCGGTGGTCAGCTTCCTGGTGACGTTCCACCGCCTGTCGGTCGGCCTGCCGCTGGCCGGGGCTGCCATCGGGTTCGAGGCGGTCCTGTCGTTCGGCCCAAACGCCGCGCCGGACGCGGCCGGGACCTTCCCCGGACACGTGGCTTTCATCGCCGTGTTCGCGCTGCTGAACGTGGTCTTCCTGCACGCCGAGGTGGCCCGCCAGCGCCGCGAACGCCACAACCGCCTGGAAGGCGAGGTCGAGGCGATGCGCGAGGAGGCCCGCGAGTTCCGCCTGATCTCGACGGCGCTGTCGTCCGAAAGCCGGGTGCGCAGCCGCGACGAGGAGCAGGAGAAGCTTTCCCAAGGGTCGATCCAGACCATCCACCAGCAGCTCTATTACAACCTGGCGCTGCTGCGGTCGGCGCTGGAGCTGCAGACCTGCGCGTTGCTGTGGCTGGACGAAAGCGGCGAGCGCCTGAAGGTCAAGGAGCTGTGCACCGACTCGACCCTGGTCGTCGAGGGATCGATCCCCGCCGGCGGCGGCGTCCTGGGGGCGATCCTCAAAGAGCGCCACCCCTTCGTTCTCGAGTCGCCGCGCCTGTCGCTGCTCCCGTATTACGCCGGCCCGGCGACGGTCGGCGAGTTCGTCGGGGTGCCGGTCGTCGAGGGGCAGGTGCCGCGCGGCCTCCTGGTGGCCGACCGCGCCGCCGGCCGCAAGTTCGACGAGGCCGCCGTCGCGCTGATGACCAACGCCGCCGAGCAGGTGGTGCGCGTCGTGCAGTCGGAGCGGGTCTTTCAGGCCGTCGAACGCTCGAAGCACGAGCACGAGCGGTTCTATCGGGCCTCCGCCGAGCTCAATCGAGCGCTGACGCTGGATCAGGTCTACGAAGCTGCCATCGCCGGCGCGCGCGGCGTGTGCGACTTCGACTTCGCCGCCATCGCCACCTACGACGACGCGCGCGGCAGCCACACCATCCGCTGTGTCGTCGGCGAAGCCGCCGACAAGCTGCTGGGGACCAGCCACAAGGATCCGTCTTCGATCGCCTCGATGGCCGCCAAGAACAAGCTGGCGCTGCCGGCGGGCGGCGAATGGCGCGAGCGCGACGTGCCGGTCTTTTCGCACCCGATGCGCATCAAGGACTACGAGTCGCTGCTGGTCGTCCCGCTGATCGTCAAAGACCAGGTGATCGGCACCTTCACGGTCGCCGCGCAGCGCGCCGCCGCCTTCCCCACCGACCGCCGCGAGATGCTGGGCGTGATCGCCAACCAGGTCGCGACCTCGATGCAGAACGCCCGCATGTACGAAGTCGTGGAAGAGCAGGCCACCACCGACGGCCTGACGGGCCTGGTCAACCACCGCACGTTCCAGGAGCGGTTCTCCGCAATGCTGGGGCGCGCGGACCGGCGCAACTTCGCGGTGTCGATGCTGCTGACGGACATCGACCACTTCAAGAAGGTCAACGACACCTACGGCCACCCGACCGGCGACGAGGTCCTGCGCCGGGTCGCGGCCATCTTGAAGGCCAGCGCCCGCAAGATCGACATCACCGCTCGCTATGGCGGCGAGGAGTTTGCGATCGTGCTGGAGGGGACCGACCGGGCCGGCGCGCGCCAGCTGGCCGAGCGCATTCGGCAGGAGGTCGCGCAGCAATCCTTTGCATCACCGAAGGGCAATTTTCAGGCGACGCTGTCGATCGGCGTGGCCAGCTACCCGGACGACGGGCGCGACAAAGCCGAGATCATCGCTCGCGCCGACCAGTCGCTGTACGCGGCCAAGCACGGCGGCCGTAACCGGACCGTCTGCTGGGGCGAAATCGACCGCGGCAAGCTGAAGGTCGCCGCAGCCGCCAAATAGAGCGACGAAGGACGGCCGGCGCCTGACGCCGCGCGGCCGGCCTGCCACCGCGGCGCGGCGCGCAGATTGTGCGAGCAGGTAGTCGGCGTCCCACTTCGTGGTTTGCTTCCTACATTTCCTGGAGTGGACGCCAGAGTAACAATTCTGCCGATGCCCGCCCGTCTGGCGCGCCAGCTCGCGTTGGCTTCGCTGCTGCTTTGGGTCGGCGCCGCTTCGGCGCGCGCGGCCACCATCAACATCTCGCCGGGCGACGGTTACGCGAAGATCGAGGCGGCAAAGCCGGGCGACGACGTGGTCATCGCACCCGGAACCTACAAATTCCGCGTGCACCTCACCCAGCAGGCGCCGGCCAACAACCCGATCACGATCCGCGCGGCCGACCCGACCAACCCCCCGGTGTGGGACCTCGGCAGCACGCTGGTCGAGGCCGCGCCCGGCAGCTACACCGGCGGTGATCGCGGGCGCGGTTGCTGGCAGCTGTCCGGCGCCACCAACGTACACATCTCCGGGCTCGTGATCGCGGGTTGCCACAACCTGGGCGCCAACTCGGCGGGCCTGCGCTACTACAACGGCTCCGCTGGGATCGTCCTTCGCGACATCGTGTTTCGTGACAACGACAACGGCCTCACGGGCGGGAGCCAGGACAGCGAGATCCTGGTGGAGTTCTGTGAGTTCGACTCGAACGGCACGTTGGCGGCCTCGTCCAGCGCTCCGTCGCACAACATCTACATCTACGGCGGTACGTTCAAGCTGCTGTACTCGTACGCGCACGACCCGATCCAGGGGCAGAACTTCCACATCCGCGCGCAGCGCGCGACCCTCGCCTACAACTGGTTCGCCCGTGCCAAGGCCTATGAGGGCGACCTGATGACGGACGACGACTACGACGGTAGCGGCACGTTCACCCAGCAGCTGACCTTCGTCGGCAACGTGATCTTCCAGGGGACCACCCAGGAGAACCGCTCGCAAATCATTGCCGTCTACAACGACGCCGGCGATGCGGGCCTGACGTTGAACGTGACCTTGGCCTACAACACCTTCGTCGGTCCATTGGGGGGCCATGCCGCGCTGGTGCACCTGTCCAACGCCGACGGCACGCCGATGAACGCGCAGGTCGACAACAACCTGATTGTCGGCGCGGGCGCCGCGGTGAGCGTCGAGGACAGCAGCACCGGGCACGTGAGCGGCACGCACAACTGGCTGACGGCCGGGACGGCGTCCAGCGGGCTCACAGAAACCGTCGTCGGCCTGGACCCGATGTTCAAGAACGCTGCCAACGAGGACTTCACGCTGGCCGAAGCGTCGACGGCCATCGGCGCTGCCGCCGAGACGATCGGCGCGACGTTGATCCCGAGCGCGGAGTACTACCGCAACGAAACGGTCGCGCGGATGACCCGCGCCCGCGCCTCCGCCCATGACGTCGGCGCCTTCGAATCCACCACCGCGGGCAGCGGAACCGGTCCCAACGGCGCAGGCGCAGCTTCCGGTGGCGACGGCGGTTCCCCGGGCACTGGCGGGTGGAGGAGCGACGAACCTGACAGCGGCGGCCCGGGCACCGGTGGCCGAGACGTCCAGAGCGCGACCGGCGGGACCGGCGGTACGCACAAAGGCGGAAACGGCTGGACCCACACGGGCGGGGCCACCGGCGCAGGCGGCCAGCCGAACGGCCAGGACGGGGGAAGCGCCGGCGCCCCCGGTGCCGGCGTCGCGGCCGACAACGGCGGCGGCTGCTCTTGCGCCTTGGCCGGCGGCTCGCTCCACGACTGCGTCGGGCTGCTCCTGCTCGCGGCGTTGATCCTCCGACGCCGCCACGGCGACTGAGGCCCGACAGGCGCCGCCGGTCAGCGAGCGGGCGGCTTCACCTTCACTTCGTTGGTGGTCTCTGGAACCATTCGCCCGTCCTCGGCGGGACGGAAGCGGATCTCGGTCTTCACCTCGATGACCATCTTCGAAAGCGCTTTCGCCACCTCCTCGTTCAAGTTGAGGTGCTCGAGCCAGTTGCGGACCTCGCCCGCCGCCGCCCGCATGATGTCGTCTTTCGAGCTCCGCGCGGCGCCCACGCCCGCCGAGACCGCGCGCCGCACGAAGTCCGAGATCCGGCGGTCGTCCGGGCGTCCGCTCGCATCGTCGGCGGCGGGATCGGGCGCCACATCTTCGGGCATCGCGCCCGGCCTCTTGTTGTCCTCGTCGCCCATGCCCGCAAGGTTACCGCGAAACATCCGCCCGGCGGCTATGATGGCGCCGTGTCCGGCCGCGCCCGCCTCTTCACCGCGTACCTCGTCACGATCCAGGTCGCGTTGTCCTACCTCGGCCTGGCGGTGGCGCGCCGCTTTCGCCGGCCGGAGTCCATCGCCCGCCTGACCCTCGAGAAGCACCGGCTCAACGCCCGCCGCATCGAGGCCGGAATCCTGAAGTTGCGGGGCCTGTTCATCAAGGTCGGCCAGCTCATCAGCATCATGGCCAACGTCCTGCCGGACGCCTTTCGCGAAGAGCTGCAGCGTTTGCAGGACCAGGTGCCGCCGCGCCCGTACGCCGACATCGAGGCGCGCCTGCGCGAGGAGTTCGGCGGCCGCCCCCCGGGCGAAGTGTTCGCCGAGTTCTCGCCCGAGCCGGTGGCCTCGGCGTCCATCGGCCAGGTGCACCGGGCGCGGCTGCCGTCGGGCGAGACGGTCGCCGTGAAGGTCCAGTACCCGGACATCGAGGAAATCGTGCGGGTCGACCTGCACGCCCTGCAGCGCATCTTCGGCGTGCTGCGCTGGTTCATGCCCGACTACGGCTTCGACACCATCTACCGCGAGATCCGCGAGATGGTGCTGGCCGAGCTGGACTACCGGCGCGAAGCGGCGGCCATCGACAAGATCTCCGGCAACTTCGCCCAGCGGGCGGAGACCGCGGCTCATCTCCGATTCCCGCGCGTCATGGCGGCGTACTCGACCGCCCGGGTGCTGACCACCGAGTGGATGGAAGGGGTGAAGGTCGCCGACCTCGAAAAGCTGCAGGCGCTGAACGTCGACCGCCGCGCCGCCGCTCGCCTGTGCGTCGAGGCCTACTGCCAGCAAATCTTCATCGACGGCCTGTACCACGCCGACCCGCACCCCGGGAACCTGCTGGTCCAAAAGACGGCGGCCTCGGGCGGCGGTCCGGCCATCGTGTTCCTGGACTTCGGCGCGACGGGCACGGTGAGCGAACAGATGCGGCGCGGAATGATGTCGTTCATCCAGGGGGCCATCACCCGCGACAGCAACCGCATCGTCGGCGCGATGAAGGACATGGGGTTCATCTCGCGGCGCGCCGACCCCGAGGTGTTCGACCGCGTGGTGCAGTACTTCCACGACAAGCTCCGCGTGCAGATGTCGGCCGACGGCTTCTCGCTGAAGGACCTCAAGTTCGAGCCCGAAGGGGGGCTGGGCAGCCTGCTCGACTTGCGGGACCTCAACGTCAGCCTGGCCGACCTGCGCGATGCCTTCCACATCCCCAAGGAATGGATCCTGCTCGAGCGGACGCTGCTGTTGCTGCTGGGCGTCTGCACGACCCTCGACCCCGAGATGAACCCGGCCGCCATCATCGAGCCGTATCTCGAGCGTTTCCTGCTGGGCGAGAAGAAGCAATGGTCCGAGATCGTCATCGAGGCGTCCCGCGAGATGGCGGTCTCGGCGCTGTCACTGCCCGGCGAGCTGCAGCGGTTCATGGCGCGGGCCCTGCACGGCGACATCGAGGTCGGGGTTCGCAACCTCGACGACAGCGCGCGCGTCGTCTATTACGCCGGCCAGCAACTGCTGTGGGGAGGCCTGGGCGCCACTGGTGCCGTGCTGGCGACCATCTTCGACGGCCGCGGGAACCGGGCCGGCACCTGGGCCAGCGCCGTGGGGGCCGGCCTCTGCGGCCTCCTGCTTCTGCTCTCGTGGTTCGCCGGACGCCCGCCCCGGGCCCGCGGGCGGCGCTAGGCCGTGCCGCGTTTGACGGCGCTCGGCGGGCGGAATATCTACTGACCCAAAGGCGGTTCGCCCCCCATGCGCCCCATCCTGGTCCAAATTCCGTCCAAGCTGCTGTTGGTCGTCGCGCTGCTCGTGGCGGCCGGGACCTTCGTGCGTGAGCTGATCCTGCGGCGGCGCGACCCCTCGCACCCGTTCTCGTCGACGCCCCTTTATGCGCTGCTCGGGGCCGAGCTGCTGATCGGGATGAAGTCGGGATCGTGGACACCCAGCGCGGCGGGCCTCGCGCTGCCGTGGACGCCCGTCCCCATCTATTCATACGGCGTTATGTTGGGGACCTCGCTGGTGGTCGGCTGGTTCTTGGCGATGCGTTTCGCCAAGCAGGACCTCATCGACCAGCAGGCCGCGGGCACCATCTACATGTGGTCGGCGGTCTGGTCCATCATCGGGTCGCGCGTGCTTTACGTGCTGACCAACCTGGGCGAGTTCGACAGCGTCTGGGGGATGCTGGCCGTCAACCGCGGGGGCCTGGTGGCCTACGGTGGAATGATCGGCGGCTTCTTCGCGAGCTGGTACGGCTGCCGCAAGCGCGGGATCCCGCTGCTCAAGTGGGCAGACATCTCGGCGCCGTCGGTCGTGCTGGGGACCGCCATCACGCGCGTCGGCTGCTTGCTGTTCGGCTGCGATTACGGCGGTCGCACCAGCCTCCCCTGGGCCATCCGCTTTCCGGGGCCGAACCCGCTGGCGCCGCAGGGAAGCCCGGCCTGGCAGCACCACGTTCACGATCTGGGTCTGTCGCAGGGGGCGGCCTGGTCGTACCCGATTCACCCGACCCAAGTTTACGAATCACTGGTGGGCCTGGCCCTCTTCGGTCTCATGGTCTGGCTGCGCCACCACCGCCGCTTTTCGGGGCAGGTTTTTCTCGCGTGGGTGCTGGGGTACGGCATCATGCGGCCGCTCATCGAGATCGTTCGGGACGACGACCAGCGGGGCAATGTGGGCGCGCTGTCGACGTCGCAGTTCATCGGCATCGTCTCCGTCGTGCTGGGGAGCGCCCTTCTCATCGCGCTGGTCCGGCGCTACCGCCGTGACCCGAACAGCCTGCGCTTGTGGGAGATCCCGACCCTCGCGCACGCAGGCGGGCCGACCGACGAACGCGTCCCGGACCGCGACCACGCCACCCCCAGCAAGCGGCGCAAGCGACGTTGAGAGCGCTGCGGGCATGCCTCCAGGCGGCCGCGGCCGTGGCCCTGCTGCTGGGGACGGCCCTGGCGGCGCCTTCCCCCCCGGGGGCAGCCGAGGAAGCCGCTTCACCGGCCGAGACGCAGGCCGCGGCGGCGCAGCGCGAAGCGCAGGACGCCGAGGCGCAGGTCATCGAGCTGCGCCGGCGGGTGGACGCGCTGGAACGCGAGCGGGCCGGCACCGACGACATTCGGCGCCGGTTGGACCAGCTGGACGCGCGCCAGGCCGAGGCCGAACGTCAGGCCGACGCCAGCCGCGACGCGCAGGCGCCCGAGACCTCGGTGGTGCGCTTCAAGGACGACGGTTTCGAGATCCGCTCGCCCGACAACGGTTTCTACCTACACCCGCTGCTGCGCGTGCAAGGGATCTACACGGGGCAAATCGCCAGCCGCGGGTCGATGGATCCCGCCGCGCCCAACACGTCCAGCTTCTCGCTGGGGCGCGCCGAAATCGTCCTGGAGGGCCACGTGGGCGGCCCCTTCTTCCAGTATCGACTGCAGGTAGACGCCGCGCAGTCGCAGCCGCTCAAGGATGCGTACGTCTCCTGGCGACCGCATCGGACCGTGGCGATCGAGCTGGGCCAGTTCAAGGTTCCGTACGGCCTTCAACGTCAATACTGGCGCGCCGACCTCGAGTTCGTCGATCTCGCCTCGGCGACGGCGGCGTTCTCGCTGAACCGCGACCTCGGCATCATGGCGGTTGGGCACGTGCTGCCCGGCCGTCTCACCGTGTGGGCAGGGCTGCTGAACGGTGCCGGACCCAACCGCTCGAACGACAACTTCGACCTGGCATACGCGGTCCGCATCGTGGCCACGCCGTTCGGGCCGCTGCCGGTCACCGAAGGTGACATCGAGGGGCACCAGCGGCCGCGCCTGTCCGTCGGCGCCTCCGGCTATTACAACCTGGCGGCGACCGACATCCGGGCGCGCACGGGCGACCCGAACGCGCCGTTGGACGTCGACGGAAACGGTCGGGCCGACAACGTCGGCGTCTGGCAGGGCGCCGTCGAGCTGCGCGCCCTGTGGCGCGGGGCGGCCCTGCAGGCCGAGTGGTTCGGGCGCATGGAGGACCCGGGCGCGGCGGTGCCTTCCGGCTCGCGCAAGTACTGGGGCGGTTACGTCGAGGCCAGCGCCTTCATCCTGCCCCACCGCCTTCAGGTCGCCGCCCGCGTCAGCCACACCGACCTGCCGATGTACGGCGCCAGCGCCCAGCAACACCTCCTGGCCGGGAGCTTCCAGAACGAGCAAAGCGGTGCGGTTTCGGCCTACATCCACGGGCATCGGGTCAAAGCCCAGGTCGAGTTCAACCACCTGACCGGAGACGCCCAAACCGCCCCCCGCGCCGAACAGGTGCGCGCCGCCCTTCAAATCGGGTTTTAGGTTATAAACGCCAGCCGATCGAAGTAGGCCGGCCTGGACAGGAGACGCGGATGAGCCTGAAGCGAAGCCACTCGAGCAGCAAGAGCACGTTCGGCGGCAGCGATGCTGGCGCCAAGGTGGACCGCCAAGAGCTCTATGACGAGCTGAAACGGATGGCCGCGGCCGGCGAGGCGTTCTCGCCGGTCGACATCGCGCTGGCGATCGGCGCCGGCGAGCCCCAGGTCTCGAAGGCCCTGCTCGGCTTGGCGGCCGAGGGCTACATCGAGAAGGCCGAGGTCGGCAAGTATCGGGCCTCCGGCATGGTGGACCTCGCCCAGGCCGAGTTCCTGAAGGCTTTCGCCCGGGCGTCGAAGGTCGATTCGACGCGGCAGCGGGATTCTTCGGAGATCACGCGCCTCAAGCAGAACAACGACATCATGAGGCAGCGGCTGCTGGCCGCGATCGCCGAGCGGGACCACTACCTGGCGGCGCTCAAGCGCGCCGGGATCGACCCCGGCCCGGCCCCGGCGCCACCGGCCAGCGCCCCCGCGGCCGAACAGGTGGCGGCCGCCCCGTCGTCGGATGCAGACGACGAGAGCGCCCCCGGCCCGAACGCGGTGGCCGTGCCGTCGCCGCCCTCCGAGTCGGCGCCGTCAGGCCCGGGCGACACGGGCGCCCGCGACCCGGTCCGCCAGAGCTGAAGATCGGGACGCGCCGATGCGGATCACCTTGATCCGGCACGCCGAGGCCGGCGACGACGCCCCACGGGACGAGGCACGCGCGCTGACCGCCCGCGGCCGCCAGGACGCGCGCCGGATGGGCCGGGCGCTGGCCCGCCGCGACGTGACGTTCTCAGTAATCGTGACCAGCCCGCTGGTTCGGGCCGTACAGACCGCGGAGATCGTTGCGGCGATGGTCGGCTACCGCGAGCGGGTCCTGGTCACGGACGCCCTGGTTCCGGAGGCGGCCGCATCCGAAGCAGTCAGGCTTTTGTCGGCGATGACGCGCGACTCCCAGTCGGTCTCGTCCGTGGCGCTGGTCGCGCACGAGCCGATCTTGTCGGCGATTGCCGCCGAGCTGACCGGCCGGCCGCGGTACCCGCCGCTCAAAAAAGCCGAGGCCCTGCGCATCCGCATGGACGACAAGCCGGGCGGCGCCCACGGCGCCGGGACGGCCAAGTGGCGGATCGACGCCCGCGGCCGCCGCGAGAGGTTATGAAAATTGGCCCCTTCGTTCTAGGATGAAGGGAGGCGATGAGCGCCAAGTCGAGGGGCTCGAAAGACCAGACTGAGACCAACCCGGCTATCCCGCCGGAGGGTGGCGAGCAGAAGCGAACGCTCGCCTATCTGGTCGCGCTGGCGGGGGTCAGCGCGGGCGAGATGTTCAAGCTCGAGGAGGCTCGCACCGTCGTCGGGCGCGGGACGAAGGTGAACGTGCGACTGAACGACGAGGGCGTTTCGCGCGAACACTGCGCGTTCGTGCGCGAGGGCGACAAGGTCACCCTCGTCGACCTCGGTTCGACGAACGGTACCTACTGCAACGGCATCAAGGTCGATCGCAAGCAGCTGACCGACGGCGACAAGGTGATGGTCGGCTCGACGAGCATCCTGAAGTTCACCTACCACGACCAACTCGACGAAGTCTTCCAGCGCCAGATGTACGAGTCCGCGCTGCGCGACGGGCTCACCAAGGTCTTCAACAAGAAGTACTTCATCGACTACCTGGCGAAGGAGTTCGCGTTCGCCCTACGCCACGGGGGCCCGCTGGCGCTGATCTTCCTGGACATCGACTACTTCAAGAAGATCAACGACGCCCACGGCCACCCGGCCGGCGACTTCGTCCTGTCCGAGCTTTCGCGGATGATGACCGAGCTGCTGCGGACCGAGGACGTCCTGGCCCGCTTCGGCGGCGAGGAGTTCACGATCCTGTGCCGCGGGTCCGATTTGAAGGGCGCGCTCATCGTGGCCGAGCGGCTACGGACGGCCGTGCACGAGCGCAGGTTCACGTTTGGCGGCAAGGACATCCCCGTCACCATCAGCCTGGGCGTGGCGGCGGTCCCCGAAAACGGCGTCAACGACCATGCCGGGTTCCTGGCGGCCGCCGACAAAGCGCTTTACGAGGCCAAGCGAACCGGGCGCAATCGAATTTGCGTACACGGATCGGAGACCACGCCGAAGCCGGATAAGCGCACGACGGGCCCGCAGCGGGCGACCTGATTCCAGCGTTTCTTCATCGCAGGCGCGCGAAGGCCAGCAGGGCGGCCAGCGCGAAACCGGCGGCGCCGACCAGGTAGGGCGCGCTGGGATCCAGGGTGGCATAGAGCGCGCCCCCCACCAGCGGCCCGAACGAGCGCGCCAGAGCCCCCGCCGACTGCAGGGCGCCAAGGGTGGTCCCCTGACCGGTCTCGGCGGCGCGCCGCGAGACATAGGCCGGCATGGTGGGGCTCTGCAGCCCGCTGCCGAGCGCGATGAGGGCGGCCGCCGTCCAGAGCCCCGCCCGCGCCGCCCCGCCCATCAGCGGCGAGAGGCCGAGCAGCGCGAACGCGATTCCCTGCACGACGAGGCCAGTCCGGACCAGGCGCGCCTCGCCGGCGCGCGGCACCAGACGCGGGACGATGGCCCCCTGGACGGTGGCGCTGACGATTCCGACGACACCGAAGATGCGGCCGGTGCCCGCGTCCGACATCCCGAAGCGGTCGGCGGTGAACAGCCGAAACGTCTGCTCCATGCCCGCGAACCAGAGATACGAGAGGAAGTTGATGGCGACCGCCGCGCCGATGCCGGGCACCGCGACGGCGGCCCGAAAGGCGCGCAGGTCGATCGGGGATGCGCGCCGCACGGAGACGCCGCGCCGCTCGGGCGGCAGCGACTCGGGCAGCGTGCGGAAGGCCAGCACCAGGTTGATGAGCGACAGGCCCGCCGCCACCAGGGGCGGCAGCATGCCGGGGCGGCCGTGAATCGGAAAGCGCGCCAGCTCGCCGCCGATGAACGGACCAAAGATGAAGCCCAGCCCGAACGCGATGCCGATGATGGCCATGCCACGGGCGCGCCGCTCGGGCGCGGTCACGTCGGCGATGTAGGCCTGCGCGACGGCGATGTTGCCGGTCGCGATGCCGCTCCAGATGCGCGCAATGAAGAGCCAGGTCAGATCGGGCGCGAACCCCAGCACCGCCATCCCGATGGCCGAGGCGGCGATGCTCCAGAGCAGCACCGGGCGGCGGCCGACCCGGTCCGACAGGCGCCCCCAGATCGGAATGAACAGGAACTGCATCACGGAAAAGACGGCGCCCGGCAGCGTCGCGACGAAATCCCCCGCCCCCAGGCTGCGCGCCAGGCCGGGCAAAAACGGGATCACCAGCCCGAACCCGAGCAGGTCCAGGAAGATCGTCAGGAACAGCGTCCCCAGCGAAGCCCGGCGCAGCGTCCCCGTCGGCGGCACCGCCGCTTCGATCGGGACACTCACGGGCGCAACCCGCTGCAGACAATCGCGCGGCTCTCGGCGGCGCGCGCGCGGCGCCACCAGATCCCGGAGGCGCGGCGTTCGGCGGCGCTGGCGAATTTGTACTGCCAGTAGACGATGCGCACGGCGGTTGGGTGCGGCGAGAGAGGATCGCGGAAGAGCGGCTGCACGGAGGCGGCATCGTTGCACAGTTTGTCGACCAGCGCCGTCACATACGGCGGCTCGCGCCGCTGGAACGACAGGCCGTAGAACCAGAGCTGAAAGGCGACCCGCGGCTGGTGCGGGGCCACGAACCCCGGCGCGCGCCGGGGATCGCCGGCCTTCCAGCGCAGATCGCGTTCCGTCCAGGCGCCGTCGTCTTCCACGTCCGTCAGCGGGGTGTCGCGGGTCTCGAACTGCGGCTCGATCCGCTCGCGCGTGACGGACGCGAACAGGTGATAGCTGTTGACCAGGCGAAACCGCTGGTTCAGCTCGAAGAGCGGCGCCACCAGCGCCAGGCCGCGCCCCGGCTCGGTGAACAGCACCAGCGCCTCGATCAACGACACCAAGAGGTAGAGAGCCGCGCCTGCCCGCCCTGCCCAAAGCGCGCTCGACGCCGGGCGCGGCGCGGCCGTTGCCGTCGGGCGGAGGCGCGCGGCCCATGCCACGTCGGTGTCGTCCAGCAGGAACACGCCCAGGGCCGCCGACAGGTAGCAGAAGATCCCGTAGTTCGCGGTCGCGGCGTTGCCGATCTGGAAGAGCCCAAACGTCACCGCCGCCACCAGCCGCAACCGGCGCGGGGCGAAGATGAAGAGCGGGACGATCAACTCGAGCACCAGCACGGCGCGACTCTCGAGGTGGTGCCACCAGGCCGGCAGGTGGTGCGCGGCAACGGCCAGCCACGTCGGCAGCGGCGCGGTCTCGTAATAGAACGCCATCGCGCTGCCGTCCTGCCAGTCGTGGATCGGCGACTGCCACTTCGCGACGCCCGACTCGAAGTACAGCTTGAACAGCACCACCCGGAACAGGAAATGGACCAGCGGCGCGGCGCGGTCGCTGGGCAAGAACGCCGCGAGCATCCCGCACTCGAGCAACAGGTTGTCCCACTGGAACGAGAGGAAGTCGCGGCTGACGGTGGCGTACGACAGGTAAAGCGCCGTCGACAGCCCGAAGCAGATTCGGGGACGCCACCCGATCAGGGCCGCGATCGACAGCGCTGCCCCCGCGACGGTCCCGCCCACCAGCGCGGCGTCTGCGTGGAAGAAGCGAAACAGCGTCGGAACCTCGAGCGGCGTCACCCCCGCCGCGCGCACGGCCTGCATGAAATCTGCGGCCGGCAAGAGGCCGTGGCTGCCGATCAGAACACGCACCTGACTGCCCAGCGACCACCAGGCCGCCAGCGAGATCAGACCAAACAACCGGTGGAACAGAGACGCAACCGCTGGCCCCGACCCCGGCGCCCAACGCCGCCAGCCGGCGGCGCCCGTGATGTCGCCGGACGTCACGGCTGCGGTCACGTCTTCGGAACGAGCCGTCCCGCCGCGCGCAGCGCGTCTCGCGCTGCCCCGATCGCGTCGACGGTCTCGGGACCGACGCCGCGCGGGAAGTCCTCGCGCCGCCCCGCCATGACCTCCAGCGACGCGCGCACCGACGCCGCCAGCGCACCGAGGTCGTAGCCCCCTTCCAGCAACAGCGCGAGCTTGCCGCCGCACGTGCTGGCGGCCAGCTCGCTGAGCGCCGACGCCATCGCCGCGAATCCGCGCTCGGTCACCTGCATCTCGCCCAGCGGATCGTGCGCGTGGGCGTCGTACCCGGCCGAAACCAGGATCAAGTCCGGCGCGAACGCCCGCCCCATCGGCAGGAACAGATCGTGGAAAACCGCGCCGTAGTCGGCGTCCGTCTGGCCGCCCGGAAGCGGACAATTCACCGTCGCGCCGACCCCGGTGCCGACCCCGATCTCCTGCGCGGCGCCCGTGCCCGGGTAAAACGGGAACTGGTGCACCGACATGTAAAGGACGTCATCTCGCGCCGCGAAGATCTCCTGGGTGCCGTTGCCGTGGTGAACGTCCCAGTCGACGATCAAGACGCGGCGCGCCCCGCCCCGCAGCGCTGCCTCGGCGGCGATGGCGGCGTTGTTCAGGAGGCAAAAGCCCATCGCCGCGCCGGGGCGCGCGTGATGCCCGGGTGGGCGCGCCAGCGCGAAGGCGTTCTGCGCGCGCCCCGTCAAGACGGCCTGGACGGCGCCCACCGCCGCGCCAGCGGCCAGCTTGGCGGCTTCCCAGCTTCCCGGGGACACGCCAGTGTCGGGATCCAGGTCGGCGTATTCACCCGCCAGCGACGCCAGCCGCCCGCGGTAACCGGGAAGATGGACGGCCTCGATCTCGGCGTCTGTCGCCGCCCGCGGCGTCTCGATCACCAGCCCGTCCAGCGGCGCGCGCCCCAGCTCGCCCATGATGGCGTCCAGCCGCGCCGGCGATTCGACGTGCCCCGGCCCCGGATCGTGGTCGAGGAACTTGGGATCGGTGAAAAGGATTGTCGTCATCGCGGCACCGGTGGCGGACCGCTGCCCGGCAAGTCGAAGCTAAACACGCTCCCCCCGCCGTCAGCATCCCGAACCCTGACTTCGCCTCCGTGATCGCGCACGATCTCGCGCACGAACGCCAGACCCAGGCCAGTGCCTTTTTCG
The DNA here is from genome assembly GCA_963737345.1 of uncultured Pseudomonadota bacterium. GTDB lineage: Bacteria > Myxococcota_A > Polyangia > Fen-1088 > Fen-1088 > JADGRB01. The sequence goes on from CAVTSM010000015.1 coordinate 100,727, forward strand.
CGGGTGGTGAAAAATGGGGTGAAAATCTGGTCGCGCAGCTCGGGAGGGACCCCAGGACCATCGTCCCGCACCTCGACGCCGATCCGCCCGCCCTCGGCGCGCGCGGTGAGCTGGACGCGGCTGCGGGCGGCGGCCACGGCGTTGCGGGCCAGGTTCAGCAGAACCCGCCGCAACTGCGCCCGGTCGGCTTCGGCGGCCAGGCCCGGCGCGACGTCCACTTCGACGCGCGCCGCCGCGCCGGCACGCGCCAGCTCCGCGACCTCGCGGCAAAGGGGCTGCAGCTCGACCCGCTCCAGCCGCGGGGCGACCGGGCGCGCGAACTCCAGAAAATCGCTGACCAGGATGTTGAGGTGTCCGACCTCCCGTTCGATCCGGCGAACCTCTTCCAGACGCTCGGGCTGATCCCCCAGCGCCTCGCGCAGCAGGCCGGCGTAAAGCTCCAGGCCGCCCAGCGGGTTTCGAACCTCGTGCGCAATCCCCGCCAGCATCATCTGCATCCGCTCGTCGCGCGCCTTCAGCGCCTGGCGCGTCTCTTCGAACGTGCGCGCCAGCACGCCGATCTCATCCCGAGTCTCGATCGGGAACGGCGCCTCCAGGTCCCCCCGCCCGAGCCGAGCCGCCGCGTCCGCCAGCCGCGTCACGGGCCCCGAAATCCGGCCCGCCAGCCACAGCGTGACCAGCAGGACCCCCAGCGCGGCCGCCCCGCCCGCCACCAGCATCGACCGCCGGAAGGCGGCCAGCGCCGCCGGATACTCGGCGTCCCCTTCCACGGCGATCAACCCGGCCACGTCTCCCGCTTCTCCGACCGGCGCGTAAGCTCGCTGGTACGAGACGCCGTCGTGACCGACGAACAGCGGGGACGCGGCCGGCATCCCGGCTAGGGCCCGCGCGATCTCGACGTGGTCGGCGTCCAGCTCGTACGCGTGCGCCCCCAGGGCCAGCGCGCCGGATGTGTCGCCCCGCGCCTCCAGCTGCGGCGTGACGGCCACGACGCGACGCACCCCGAGGTGCGCCTGGGCGGCATCCAGGCGGCGCCGGACGTTGGCGTACGTGAGCGAGGCCTCGTCCCCTGCCCGCAAAGCCCGCAACTGCTCGGGAAGCACCGTGGCCGCCGCGCCGGCGGCCGCCGTTTGCAGCCGGCGACCCAGCTCCTTTTCCAGGGCGCGCCTGGCCACTTCGTGGGCCAAAAACGCGAATACCAGAAGGACACCGACGGTCGGCGCCATCGTCCCCACGAGCAGCCGCGCCCTCAGGCGGTTGGCGGGAGGGACAACGGCCGTCCCCATGTGCGCCATAGTGCCAGAAAATGAGCCTCGTCGGCTTGACTTGCGGGCACCTTACGCTAAAAGATTCGCGCCTTCCGGTGCGGCGGACATTTTTGTGCCTTTAGTTCCCAGGGAGAAGATCGACGACGTAAGGGAACGCACCAACATCGTCGACATCGTCAAGCGACATGTGGAGCTCAAACGGGCGGGAACGGGGAGCTGGAAAGGACTTTGTCCGTTCCACGGCGAAAAGACGCCCTCGTTCCACGTCCACGAGCCACGGCAGTTCTTTCACTGCTTCGGATGCGGCGAAAAGGGTGACGTCATAAGCTTCCTCGTCAAGATCGAGCAGCGTCCGTTCATGGACGTCCTCACCGACTTGGCGGGGCCTGCCGGTGTCGACCTGGAAGTCCGCCCGCTGACGCCGGCCGAAAAGCGCGCCCGCCAAGAGCAGGAATCCGAGCGGGAACGGATGTTCCGGGCGCTCGAGCTGGCAGCCGCCTTTTTCGAGGAACAATACGCGTCGCCTGCCGGCGCCGCCGCGCGCGCCTACGTCGAGGGGCGCGGCATCGGCGCCGAGGTGCGCCAGAAGTTCCGGGTCGGCTTCGCGCCGGCGCGCTGGGACGCACTTTCGTCGCATCTATCGAGCCAGAAGCTCCCCTACTCGGTCATGGAGCAGCTGGGACTCGTTGGCGTCAACGAGCGCGGGCGCTACGACTTTTTTCGCGACCGCGTGATGCTGCCCGTCCTCGATCGCCAGCGCCGCGTGGTCGGCTTCGGCGGGCGGCTGCTGGATCCCGACGCCAAGGATCGCAAGTACGTCAACTCGCCCGAGTCGCCGCTGTTCCACAAGAAGGAACAGCTCTACGGCTTGCACGCCGCGCTGGATGCGATCCGCAAGAGCGGCCGCGCCGTCGTCGTCGAAGGCAACTTCGACGTGCTGGCGCTGCACCAGGCGGGCATCGAGGAGGCGGTTGCCCCGATGGGGACGGCGCTGACGTTGGAACAGATCACGGCGCTGGGGCGGCTGGCCAAGACGGTCACCGTGGTGTTCGACGGCGACACCGCCGGGCAGCGCGCCGCCCAGAAGGCCGTGCCTCTGTTCGTCGAAGGCGACGTCGACGGCCGCGTGGCGCGCCTGCCGGCCGGTGTCGATCCGGACGACTTCGTTCGCGACACGTCGGGCGGCGGTCCCGAGGCGTTTCGGCGGCTGGTCGAAGGGGCGCGGCCGATGCTGGACCAGTTCATTCAGGACAGCGCGGAAGAGGCGTCCATCCCGGGCAAGATGGCCGCGCTCGAGCGCGTGACCGACCTTCTGGTGCGTGTTCGGAACACCACCGAGCGCGAGCTTTACGCGGGCCAGCTGGCGGGCGTGCTGGGCATGACGACCCAGCAGGTGACGCGCGCTTTGCGCGAAGCGGCTGCCCGGGCCCAGCGGCCGGCCACCGCCTCGACCCCCGCCCAGCCTGCGCCGGTCGCGGCCGTGGCGCAGGCCAAGCTGCCCCCCGAAGAGCTGCACCTGGTTGTGTTGCTGGCGCGCTACCCGGAGCTGTTCGCCTCGGCGGAGGCGAATCGCGCGGCGGAGCTGCTGGTCCACCCAGCCCTGCGCCGGCTGATCCGGGCCGCCACCACCGCCCTGGCCGAGGAGGGGCGGCTGGACGTCGCCGCTTGGCTCGATGCGGCGCCGCCCGAGGTCGCGCCGA
>CAVTSM010000016.1:0-44550 GCA_963737345.1 uncultured Pseudomonadota bacterium
CCCGGCCCGGCATAGGGGCTCTTGTCGACCAGCGTGATGTCGAACTCGTTGGCCAGCTTGCCCTTGCCGGTCAGGAACGCCAGCGCCGCCGGCAGCTGCGACGCGCTCAGCGCCTGCTTGAACGCCTGCTGGTCGTCGGGCTCGTAGAGCCACAGCGTGTTGCCGTCGCTGACGTACGTGGCGCGCTCGGGCTTGTCGTAGTCCCAGCGCATCCGCCCGGGCTTCTTGAACATCACGCGCGCCGGCCGAGCTGGTCTTGCGCCCCATGGCGGCGCTGGTCAGCGTCTGGGTGAAGCGGGCGCGGAAATCGCTGGCGCTGTCGTACCGGCGCTGGACCTTGTCGACGACGCCGGCCAGGTCCAGGCGCCCTGCCGCAGGCGCCGGCGCCGCGGCCGGCGCGGCCGGCGAGGAGGACGCGCGGAGCAGCGACGGCCAGCAGCGCGGGGGCGGGCATGCGGTGATCCTAGCCCATGCGCCGCGCCGCGGTCAGACGCCCGCCGACAGATACTCGCCCGGGGGCGCCAGGACGTCGCGCGGCTTGGCCCCGTTGGTCGGCCCGACGATGCCGTCGCGCTCCATCTGCTCGACCATCCGGGCCGCGCGGTTGTACCCGATCTGCAGCCGCCGCTGGATGTACGAGACCGACGCCTGGCGCGTGTCGCAGACGATCGCGATCGCCTGGTCGTAGAGCTCGTCGTGGAAGTTGTCGGCGGGCGCCCCACCCTCTTCCGCGTCCTCTTCGCGCGGCTTGAGGATGTCCATGTCGTAGACCGGCTTGGCCTGCTGCTTGAGGAAGTCGACGACCCGGTGGACCTCCTCGTCCGACAGGAAGGCGCCGTGGATGCGGCGCAGCTTGGTGCCGCGGTCCGAGAACAGCATGTCGCCGTTGCCGAGCAGCGTCTCCGCGCCCGACTGGTCCAAGATGGTGCGCGAATCGATCTTCGACGCGACCTGCAGCGCGATGCGGCTGGGGAAGTTGGCCTTGATGAGGCCGGTGATGACGTCGACGGACGGCCGCTGCGTCGCCAGGATCAGGTGCAGGCCCGCCGCGCGCGCCTTCTGCGCGATCCGCGCCACGCTGGTCTCGACGTCCTTCGGCGCGACCATCATCAGGTCCGCGAACTCGTCGATGACGATGACGATGTACGGCAGCTTGGTCGCGTTCGGTTCGGCGGCCGCCTTCTCGCGCGTGGCCTGCACGGCCGCCGCGGCGTCGGACAGATCCTCGTCGCTGGGCGGCTCGAACGCCACGATGCCGGCCGTGTCGCCCTCGGCGGTGTCGCCGACGGTGATCTCGGCGTCGGCGTCCAGATCGACCTCTTGCTCGGTCCCGTCGGGGCCGGCCAGCACGACGCGGATCTTCTTCTGCTTGCCGGCGGCGGCGCGTCGGGCACGGCCGCGCCCTTCGTCTCGGCGTCGATGCGCGCGTTGTAGCTGGCGATGTCGCGCACGCCGGTCTTGGCCAGCAGCTCGTAGCGCCGCTCCATCTCGTCGACGGCCCAGCGCAGCGCCAGGTTCGCCTTCTTCGGATCGGTCACCACCGGCAGCAGCAGGTGCGGGATCCCCTCGTAGATCGAGAGCTCCAGCATCTTCGGGTCGACCATGATGAAGCGAACCTCTTCGGGCGAGGCGTTGTAGAGGATGCTGGTGATCATCCCGTTGACGGCCACCGACTTGCCGGAGCCGGTGGTGCCGGCGACCAGCAGGTGCGGCATCTTGGACAGGTTCACGCTGACCGGCGCCCCCTTGATGTCCTTGCCCAGCGCGACCTGCAGCTTCGACGGCGCGCCGGCGAAGCAGCTGTCCTGCAGGATCTCCTTCAGGTAGACGATCTCGCGCGTCAGGTTGGGGACCTCGACGCCGACGACGGCCTTGCCGGGGATCGGCGCCACGATGCGGACCGCCTGCGCCTCCAGCGCCATGGCCAGGTCTTTTTCCAGGTTGGCGATCTTGCCCGTGCGCGTGCCGGGCGCCGGCGCGAACTCGTACATCGTGACGACCGGGCCCATGTGGATTTCGCGCACCTTGCCGCGCACGCCGTAGTTGGACATGGCCTGCTCGAGCCGCTCGGCCATGTCGTAGAGCTGCTGCTTGTCCATGTCCGGCGCCTGGGGCGGGATGTACTCCAGCAGATCGGTCCCGGGCAGCTTGAAGGCCCCGTCGCCCAGCTTGATGAAGCCCACTTCTTCTCGGCGCTGCGCTCGGCGGCCTCGGCGTCGGCGGCCTCGGCCTGCGCGGCTTCGGCTGCGTGGCGCAGGCGCGCCGACGGACGCGGGCTCGACGATGATCGGCGCGTCGGGTGGCGGCGTCGGTGCGGCGGGAGCGATGCCCGGCGTGACCGGCGGCCTCGTCCGGCTCGTCCTTCGTCGCCGCCCGCCATCTGCTCGACGGCGGCCAGCTCGGCGACCACGGCGGCGACCGCCGCGCGCTCGGCGTCGGCAGCCGGGCTGGGAAATCCCCGCAGGGTCTTGGCCTGATCGCGGGCGGGCGGCTCGGCAGCCTCGTCCTCCTCGGCCGCCTCGACGATTCGATGCGCCTCACCGACCCGAACGGCGTCGCTCGGCTCGGCGGCAACTGGGGCCGGCACGGCTTCGTCGTCGTCCTCCCAGGCGGCGCCTCGAACCGGCTGGCTGATGGCGATCGCCGGGAGCAACTCGTCGCTTTCGGCGTCGCGCGCCCGGTGCTTCTCGCCGGTGTCGTCCTTCTCGGGGAAGGCGGCGCGCGCGATCCGCCAGCCGGCAACCGCGCCGGCCACGATCGCGGCGCGCGCGTGCCGCCCGGCCCAGGCCAGCACGACCAGCGCCTGTGAAAGGCTGATGTCCGTCAGCAGCAGGACCCCGACCAGCAGCATGGTGGTCGCCGCCAGGCCGGCGCCGACCGCACCGATGAAGCCGGTCGACAGCTCGCCCAGCCATTGCCCGAACAGGCCGCCCGGGCCGTGTTGGTCGACGAGCTCGCCGGCGAAGGGCAGGTACATCACGACCGAGAGCCCGGCGATGAGCAGCGCCGCCCCGATCGCCTCGCCGAGGCCGTCGATGAGGCGGCGCCCGCGGAAGCAACGCACGGCCTCGACCACCATCGCGGCCATGACCAGATAGCCGCCCAAACCCGAACAGACCGTAGAACGCGGATGCGATCGCCGCGCCGCCCGGTCCCATCAGCGGGTCGCCGCCCACCTGCATCGAGATCACGGACAGCCCGCTGAACAGCGCGCCCGCCAGCAGCAGGATGCCGGTGATCTCGCGGCGGCGGTCGGGGCGGTTCGATCGGGCGGAGGGCTCGGCGGGGGACTTGGCGGCCATCTTGGGGTCCTCGTAGTCAGAGGTAGTCGTACACCTACATCAGACTACCCAACCCCACAGACGTCAAATTTCGCCGGCTTCCTCATGCCGCGGCGCGGCAGCGCGCGCTCAGGTGCCGCGGTCCACGGCCGGATCGGGCGAAGCAGCCTCGGCGGTCATCTCCAGGACCTCGCCGTCGCTGTTCGTGAAGGCGTCCTCGATGGCCAGCTCCTCGGCCGTCGCTCGGGCTTCGGGGGCGGGCGCCTCCTCGGGCTGGCGCGCGAAGTGGTCGAAGACCGCCTCGGCGGCCGTTCGGGTCATCCCAGCGACCGCCGCCAGCTCGTCGACGGTCGCCTGCCGGACCCGCTTGACGCTGCCGAAGTGCCGCAAGAGCTGCCGCTGTCGGCCGGGACCGATTCCTGGGATGGTCGAGAGCACCGAGCGGAGCGTCAGCCGGCGGCGCTGGCCGCGGTGGAAGCTGACCGCGAACCGATGCGCCTCGTCGCGCAGCTGTTGGAGGATGAACATCTCGCCGCTGCTCGGCCGGATTGGAATCGGGTCTTTGACGTTGGGAAGGAACACACGGTCGGGCCGATGGGTGTCCCCCTTTTTGTCGTGCTTGCCGCCGGGCGCGACCGTGGCGCCCACCGGCGGTTCGATCGGTGCGGGTGGCGCCGGCGGGGCGGCCGGCGGAGGCCCGATCGCCTCGTCGGCCGGCGGCTCCTCCAGCGCCAGCGGCGCCATGTCGTCCCGCTCCTTGGCCAACGCCACGATGCTCATCTCGGCGGCCGGGCCGACCGCGACGCCGACATCCCGGGCCGCCGCCAGGGCCATCGCCAGCTGCCCCTTGCCGCCGTCGACCACGATGAGATCGGGCAGCTTCCACGGATCCGTGGCGTCCATGGCCGCGCGCGCGCGCCTGAACCGCCGCGACAGCACCTCGTACATGGAGGCGAAGTCGTCGTTGGTGCGGCCCGATGCGCGCGCCGGGGCGCGGACCTTGTAGGTCCGGTACCGGGCTTTGTCGGGCCGGCCGTCGACGAACACGACCATCGACGCCACGGTCGCAAACCCTTGCAGGTGCGAGACGTCGTAACACTCGATCACGCGCGGGAGCTTGGGCAGCTTGAGACGGCGCATCAGCTTGCCCAGCCCCAGCTCGACGTCGGCCCGGGCGTTGCGCCGGCTGGCGAAGCTGGCGGCGGCGTTCTTGTTGGCCAGCTCGACCAGCCGCCGCCGGTCGCCCCGCTGGGGTGTGCTGACGTCGACCTTCCGCCGCCGGCTGCCCAGCTCGGCGCGCCGGTCGGTCAGCCACTCGGCCTTCACCGCCGCGTCGTCGATCTCGACGGGCAACAGCACCTCGTCCGGCGGCGGCGCGCCGAGGTCGTAGTAGAGCCCCACGAACGACGAAATCAGCTCGGCGTCCGGGAACTCCTGGTTCGTGAACGAAAATTGGCGGCTTCCGTTGAGCTGGCCGTTGCGGATCGACAGCACCGCGATCTCCAGCGCGATCCCCTGCCGGTAATAGCCGATCACGTCCTGGTCGACGAAATCCGTCGAGACCACCCGCTGCTTCTCCAGTGTCACTTCCAGCGCGCGGATCTGGTCCCGGATGTCGGCGGCGATCTCGAACTCCTGCCGGGCCGCCGCTTCCTTCATGCGCGCCCGCAGGCGGTCCAAGAGCTCGTCGCTCTTGCCGTCCAGGAAAAGCCGCACGTCCCGAATCTGCTCGGCGTAGGACTCGCGCGCGACCGGCAGAACGCACGGCGCCGGACATCGCTTGATCTGGTACTGCAGACAGGGGCGCCGCCGGTTGTGCAGCACGTGATCCGTGCAGGTGCGCAGCTGAAAATGGCGATTCACCACCCGCAGCGTCTCTCGGCAGGACGTCGCCGAGTGGTAGGGCCCGAAGTAATAGGCCTGGTCGTGCCCGATCCGGCGAACCACCTCCAGCCGCGGCCATTCCCCGTCCGGGTCGAGCCGCAGCACCAGGAAGTTCTTGTCGTCGGTCAGCTTCACGTTGAAGCGAGGCTGATGGCGCTTGATCAGCGTGTTCTCGAGCAGCAGCGCCTCTTTCTCGTTCGAGGTCACCACCGTCTCGATGTCGGCGACGATCCCGTCCAGCAGCGGCACGAAGTCGCGGCTGTCGCCCGAAGCGGGCTGGAAATACTGGCGGACGCGGTTGCGCAGCACCGCCGCCTTGCCGATGTAGATCGGCTTGCCCCGCGCGTCCTTCATGATGTACACGCCGGGCGAAGCGGGCAGCGCCTCCAGGATCTGCGCCAGCGTCTTGCGCGGCGGGCTCACCTCGCCCTCGCGCAAGCTCGGGCGCGCAAGCTCACCCGGTAGCTCGCCGGGGGGATCCTCGCCTTCGGACATCGAACCAACGATAGCGCGATATAGTCAGCGCGTTATAGTCGCCCCCGATGCGGCGAGTCCTTCCGGTCGCGACGGCGCTGGTGGCGACCGTCCTGGTGGCGATGGCAGCAGGGAGGCCTGCCGCCTGGGCCGCGGCCGGCGCCCCGGTCGGCAAGCTGACCTGGTTGGGGCAGTCGTGCTTCCTCCTGGAGACCGCAGCCGGCACGCGGATCCTGATGGACCCGTTCCAGAAGACCGCCGGCTACCCAATGCCACAGGGGCTGCGGGCCGATCTGGTCACCCTCAGCCACGAGCACCCCGACCACGACAACGCGCGAATGGTGGTCAACGCGCCCAAGGTCATCCACGGCCTCACGCCCGACAAGAAGGGGTGGGTGCGGGTCAACGACAAGTTCCGCGACGTGGCCGTCCGGACCGTGGGCGTCTACCACGACGACAAGCGCGGGACGGTGCGGGGCCTCGACACCGTCTTCATCTTCGAGGTCGGCGGCCTGCGCATCGCTCACCTCGGCGACCTCGGCCACCTGCTGGACGACGAAGAGCTGGAGGCGATCGGTTCCGTCGACGTCCTGCTGGTCCCGGTGGGCGGCAGCACGACGCTGGACGCCTACCACGCGACGCGCGTGGTCGACCAGCTGCACCCGCGCCTGATGATCATCCCGATGCACCACCGGACCGACGTCGCCGCCACCAAGGAGCTGGACCCCGTCGAGCCGTTCCTCGAGCGCAAAGCCAACGTGCGCCACCCCGCCTCGCCGACGATTGCCCTCACCCCCGTGAAGGCGCGCCCGGCGACGGAGATCGTGGTGCTGCCCTATCGCTAGCAGCGGCCGGGGCGCGGGTTGAGACCACGCGAGAACAAAAAAAACCGGGCACCCGGCTTTTGGCCGAGTACCCGGTCTGACTCGAGGAGGAGGAGGAGGAGTGTCGTGTCTGCGGTGACTCTCTCTTGCTGCTAGTAGCCGCCGAGGACGCGGAACTCCTGCCAGCTCGCCCCGCCGCCGGCGCAGTCGGCGATTCTGGTCGGGGCGCCGGAGTCGGTGTTGCTACCCGTGTTCAGGCAGCGGCCGCTGGAGACGCTCTTGATGTACAAGGTGCCGTATCCGCCATTCGGCGTAACCGTGAACTGCTGGTCGGCCGAACCGTCGCAGTTTTGCAGTGCCAAGGTGGTGTAGTTGGCGCCCGAGCCGACGTCGACGCACTTGCTGGTATCCGCGGCCGGGCGGAAGGTCCAGGTCCCCGAGGGGCCCGCCAGAACCTTGAAATACGAGCCAGCGGTGTCAGACGAGAGCAGCTGCTGATCCAGCTTGGCACCGGCGTAGCTGTTGGCGCCCGGCAGGTCCATCACCTGGGGGTTGGGGCGGGTCGACAGCGCATAGAACCGGTAACGGTAATCCGGGCTGAACTGGGCCGCGTAGGTCGTTCCGCGCCACACGGTGAGCGGGTGAGCCCAAGCGTGGCCGTAGGTCATCTGTGAGAACCCATCGGGGACCGAGCTGTTGGTGTAGACGGGAACCGCTCCCGACGTGTTCTTGCACATGATCCCGTACCCGAAGGGGTTCTGGTAAATCGAGTAGTTGCCGCCGCCGTTCACCCGGCCAGCCACGACGCCGACGCCGTTGGAGCTGAAGCCTTCGCCCTCGCAGTAGTAGCCCTGGGGCGGATTGACGAAGATGTTGCCGAAGAAGGTGCCCTCCTGCTTGGGGAAGCTCGGGCTCTGCCCCCATCCGACGTTGCCCGCGTTTCCGTCCAACCAGAGCGGGACGTGGAAGCCGGTGCTGTTGACGTGGGCCATCAGGCAGGCGCTCATGTACCCCTGGCAGTCCAGGTCAGAGCAGGAGCCCGTCTCCCAACCGGGAGCGACGCCGATGCTGCCGGGGAAGGTGTACGAAGTGCCGTACTGGTCCTGCTTGACGATCGTCTTTCCGGCCGGCAACGCGCACTTCACCAGGTACGCGAGGGTCATCCGGCCGGCGGGGCTGGTCATCAGGCCGTTTCCGGACTGAATCCCGCTGGTGGTGAGCCCGTTGATGGAGCTCAGCCCGTTGATGGAGCTGAGCCCGTTGATGGAGCTCAGACCGTTGATCGAGCTGAGACCGTTGATCGAGCTCAGGCCGAAGTCCGTTTGACTGGCCTCCGTCTCGACGGGTTGCTCGCCGCAGCTGGCAATGCAAAACACGCCGACTGCGAAGGCCACCTCGATAGCATTGCTTCTGGGGGTACGCATCGAATCCTCTCCTCCTGCCGGGGCGGTTAGTCCCCGGTCAGCTGGAGATACTTGCAGTAACGGAGCCAACGTTATTTTTCGGCAGAAGCCCGGGTTACTGGGGGTTTGTGGCGGCGCGCATCACCCCGCACGTTGCCTGGCCGGCAACAAATGGCAGACAGAAACAACGGAACCGGGCCGAGCGCCGGCGGCGTGACGCGGCCGCGAGCGGGTGCGGCAGACGCGACCGCGTCAGGGAACCAGCAGCGTGCCCGCGGTGCCCGGAGCCGCCAGGGATGTGGCGATCTCGCCCGGGGCCACGATGTGCACGGCGCCGACCCCGGCCGCCAGAGGTGCGAAGGCCTCTTCCAGCTTGGGAATCATGCCGCCTTGCACCGTGCCGGCGCGGATCGCCGCGCGCGCCTCGGCGACCGTCAGGCGCGCCAGTCGGGTGGCGGGATCGTCCTTGTCGCGCCGCACGCCGCCCACGGCGGTACACGCGACCAGAGCGCGCGCTCCAACGGCCGCCGCCATTTGACTGGCGACGACGTCGGCGTTGATGTTCAGGACCTCGCCCGCGGCGCCGGCGCCCAGGCAGGCGACCACGGGCAGCACGCCGGCGGCGGCCAGCGCGTCCAGCAGCCCGCGGTCGAAGCCGGTGACGTCGCCCACGAACCCGAAATCGACGAGCGCGCCGTCGGAGCCCGACACGGCGCGGGGCGGGCGGCGGTCGGCGCGGACGATGCCGCTCGATCCCGACACCCCGACGGCCGGGACCCCCGCCGCGCGCAGGGCGGCCACCAGATCGACATTCAGTCGCCCGGCCACCACCATCTTGACGACGTCCAGCGCCCCGCCGTCCGTGATCCGCCGGCCGCCGACCAGGCGCGGCTCGATGCCCAGCCTGCGGGACAGCTCGGTCGTCTGGGGTCCGCCGCCGTGCACCACGATCAACCGGCGACCCTCGGCGCGCGCGCGACAGACATCCGCTGCAACGGCCGCCAGGGCCGCGCCGGCCAGGACGTCGCCGCCGCATTTGACGATGGCGTCGACTACGGCCACGGACCGGGGTCCTCGAGCGACGCCGTCTCGGGCACCCCCAGCATCAAGTTCATGTTCTGGATCGCCTGCCCGGCGCCGCCCTTGATCAGGTTGTCGGTCGCGCTGACGATGGCGGCGGTCCGCGTGGCACCCGCCGGCGGCGCCAGCGTGAACCCGACCTCGGCAAAATTGCCGCCGGCGACAGCCGCCACTTCCGGCAGCCGATCCCGCACGAACCGCACGAACGGCTCACCGTCGTAGGTCTGCTGGAACAGGGCGGCCAGCGCGTCTCCATCCATGTCGGCCGGCAACTCGACGAAGCTGGTCGCCAGGATCCCGCGCGACAGCGGCGCCGACACCGGCACGAAGCGAAGCTGCACATCGGGCGCGCCCGCCAACGCGAGTGTCTCGAGGATCTCGGGCGTGTGCTGGTGCTCGAGAACCTTGTACGGCTTGAGGTTCACGGCCCTCACGGGGTGGTGCGTCCCCGCCGAGGGCGCCACGCCGCTGCCGGACGAGCCGGTCATCCCGACCACCTGAACCAGCCCGGACAGCTTGCCGGCGCGGGCCAGCGGCAACAGCCCCAGGGCGATCGTGGTCGCGAAGCAACCAGGCGACGCCACCGCCCGCGCCTTTTGGATCGCGGCGCGATTCAGCTCCGGCAGGCCATAGACGAAGGTCCCCAGCGCTTCCGGGTGCGGGTGCTTGGCACCGTAGTACTGCGCGTACGCGGCCGCATCGCGCAGGCGGAAGTCGCCCGACATGTCGACCACCCGCGCGCCGGTCTTCAAGATGTCGGGCGCGTGCTGCGCGCTGACCTTGTGCGGCAGCCCCAGCAGGGCCACGTCCGCGCCACGCGCCGCCTCGGCCGGGGGAATGTTCTCGAAGCGCAGGTCCGTCCGCCCGGCCAGCGGCGGGTGCACCGCGCCCAGCGGCTCGCCCACGTGATCGACAGCGATCACGCGCACCAGCTGGACCTCGGGGTGGATCAGCAGGCGGCGGATCATCTCGGCGCCGCCGTATCCGGTGCCCCCTATGACGACGGCTTTGAACCGCTTCATCGCGCGGGGTGGTCCGTGCTGCTGGGGTTCAGTCCGGTACGCAAATCCCGATGACGTTTCCGTCGGGATTCGGTGCCAGATGCTCTCCTCGCGGACACAGAGACGAACTACCGGCGTCCATCGGTACGGGACGCGTTTCGTCGCCAACGATCGGGCAGACGCCGTTCTTGCCGGTGTTGGGACAGAACTCCTCCTGCGGGCCGCACCCGGCGCCGAAGGCCAGTCCGGCGGCAAGGACGCCGAGCATCCAAAGCGACTTCATGGGCGCGATCATGCTGATGGTTCGCGCTGGGTGTCAAGCGGCGCCCATGTACGACCGAGAACCACCCTGTCACGCGCGCGCGAGCTCTACCGATCGCGGTTTTTCCCGGGAAAAAGCCGGGGTCGCGTTGACGCCAGGAACTCTGCCCCCTACCCTGAGAGTCTCGTGAGTCGCAGTTGCCTGGGTCTGCTCTCGGCGCTCGCCGCCCTCGCTCTCCCGGCCACCGCGGCCGCCGGACAAGGTGTGCGGTTGCATGCCGTCGTTCCGCCGGGACCGCCGCCCGCCATCATGCCGTTGGCCGACGTACGCCCGGGCATGGTGGGTCAGGCCCTGACCGTCTTTCAAGGAACGAAGCCGGAGCCGTTCAAGGTCCGCGTCGTCTCCGTGATGCGCAACTTCCTGCCCAAACAAGACGTCATCCTGATTCGCGCCGAGGACCCGCGCGTCGAATTCAGCGGCATCGTCGCCGGCATGAGCGGCAGCCCTGTCTACATCGACGGCAAGCTGGTGGGAGCCGTCGCTTACGCCTGGAGCTTCGCGAAGGAGCCGCTCGGCGGCGTGACCCCGATCGAATCGATGCTGGCCGAGCGCCGCCGGCCCCGCCGCGTCTCGCGTGAGTACTTCGCCGCGGGTGACGCGGGTGTGCCGCGGTTGCCGGCCAACCTGCGCGCGTCGGCGCCGCATGACGCTTTCGGCGCGCCCGACGCGCTGTCGCGCGGACTGGGGCTGCCTCCGATGGGCCCGGCGGCCGCCACGGGCGAGCCGCGGTTGATGCGCGCGTCGGTGCCGCTGTCGGTGTCGGGTTTCGCACCGCGCACGGTCGCGGAGCTGGCGGACGAGTTGCGGCCAAGCGGACTTGTGCCGTTGCAAGCGGGCGGCGGGCGCCGCCCCGGGCCACCCGCCGCTGGTCATGTCGAGGCCGGCTCCGCCATCGGCGTCGAGCTGGTGCGCGGCGACATGAGCACCGTGGCCACCGGCACGGTGACCTACTTGAACGGCGGCGACGTGCTGGCGTTCGGCCACCCTCTGTTCGGCATGGGCGAGGTCTATCTGCCCCTGGTCGACGCGGAAATTCACGCCTTTCTCCCCAGCTTGTCCAACTCATTCAAGATGTCGTCGCCGCTGAACGAGGTGGGCACGCTGATCCAGGACCGGCCGTCCTGCATCGTCGGCGACCTGGACGCGCGGTCCACCATGCTGCCGGTCGACGTGCGCGTCGCCGGGCCGGGCGTCGAGCCGCGCCTCTTCCACGCCGAGATCGCGCGCAACCGGCGACTGACGCCCATGCTGGCGTCGATGGTCGTCGGCAACGCGATCGCGGACGCAGAGCCGGACGTGACCGACATGGTCGTCACCGTCACGTCGAAGGTCGGGGTGAAGGGGTTCGCGCCGCTGGAGTTGCGCGACCAGATCTTCTCGGCGGAGGGCGTCTCGAGCCACGCGCTGGCGTCGTCGCGCGGGCTGCGCGCGATGGGCGAGCTGCTGTTCAACCCGTTCGAGCCCGTGGTGCTGGACCGCATGGACGTCGACGTTCGGGTCGAATACCGCCGCGACGTCGCCGAGATCGTCGGAATCTCGCTGCCGTCGCAGGACATCCACGCCGGCGATACGGTCGACCTGCGGGTCACCATGCGCCCCTACGCGGGCGCCGAATACGTCGAGACGGTGCCGGTCATCATCCCGCGCTCGGTCGGCGGTCAGACCATCAAGATCGAGGTCTCGACGGGGGCGGCCGTGAAGCCCGACGTGCCGGAAGCGGAGTCGCTGCCGGTCTACATCGACAACCTGCGCAAGTCGTTTTCGGCCAGCGCCATCGTCGTCACCCTGCAGACGCCAGACGACGGCGCGTCGCTGCGGGGGCGGCTGATTTCGGGCCTTCCCGCGTCGGCCCTGGACACGCTTCGGCCCGGCAATCAGACCCGCCGGGCAGACGCCTACCACATCGCGGATCGCACGATCTTTCCGGCGCGCCAGCTGGTCAGCGGCAAGGAAGAGTTGACGATCGCGATCAAGGGCGACGCCCTCGGCGAGCGCATTCGCTGACCGTCCAGCCCCGCCGCTCGCCTTTCAGCCACGGGCGGAGGGCGAAGAACCGGCGTGTCCTTTACAATAGGTCCCCCCGGATGCGACCGCGACAGATCCTGACCACGGCGATTGGGCTACTCGTGACCGTCTCGGCGGGCGCCGCCCCCACCAAGACCTTCCGCCAGACGACGGCGCGGGATTTCGAAGAGGGGGAAGCGACGGCCAGCATGATCCTGCCGGACGGCACGGTCGTGCCAGGCATGAAGGGCACCCCGGTTGGGTTGGACGCGGCCTTCGTTTGGTCCACAACGCTGTCGCCGGACGGGCGAACCGCCTACTTCGGCACCGGTGACGAGGGGCGCATCTACGCGGTCGACGTGGTCGGCCAGGAAAAGCGCGCCCGGCGCGTCGCCACGCTGGACGCGGCCTGGGTGACGGCGCTGGTCGCCCGCCCCGACGGGACGCTGGTGGCCGGCACCACGCCGGGTGGCCGGCTGTTCTCGATCGATCCCAAGACCGGCAACGCGCGCCAGATGGCCGCGCTGGGAACGGACCACGTCTGGGCGCTGGCCCTCGACCGCAAGACCGGCGTCCTTTATGCGGGGACCGGCGGGCCGGGGAAGATCTTCGCGGTCGATGCGGGCGGGCGCGCCAAGGAGCTCTGGGATTCTGGCGACCGTCACGTCGTGTCGCTGCTGCAAGACGACGCCACGCACCTTTACGCCGGTACGTCCGAAGATGCGATCCTCTACCGGGTCGGGCTGGACGGGCACGCCGAAGCGATCGCCGACTTCGACGCCGAGGAGGTCCGGGCACTGGCCCGGGTCGGCGACACGCTTTACGCCGCCGTGAACGACTTCGAGCGACCGGCGAGCTCCATCGCGCCAGCGCCACAACCGCAGGGCGCGCACGGCACGCGCATCACGGTTGCGCCGTCCGGGTCGCCGGCGTCGGCGGGCAGCCTGCCGCGGCCGGGGCAGCGCAAGGGCAAGGGGGCGCTCATCCGCATCGGGCGGGACGGACGCACGGAGCAGGTGTTCGCGATCGGCGACGGCTACCTGACGACCATCGCCTTCGACGAGGACGGCCGCGCGTTCGTGGGCACCGGAACGGAGGGGCGGGTCTACCGGGTGGACCCCGATCGGACGGCCGCGCTGGCTATCGACCTGCCCGAGCGACAGGTCCTGGCGCTGTTGCGCACCGGCAAGACCTTCCTGGTCGGCACCGGTGACGTCGGCAGCGTTTATCGCGTGGCGCCGGTTGCCGCTCAGCAGGCGACCTACCTGTCGCGCGTGCTGGACGGCGACACGCGGGCGCGCTGGGGTCTGCTGCGCTGGAGCGGATCGCACGGGCTGCGGGTCGAGACGCGTTCGGGAAATACGGCCCGCCCCGACGTGACCTGGTCTGGGTTCGCGGCGCTGGATCACGGGCACGCCACCGGCGACGGCGGGGCAGGTGGCGTGGCCAGCCCGCCTGCACGGTACGTCCAGTACCGGGTGGCGTTCGACGCGGCCGACGGGAAGCTGGGACAAGTGACGCTGGCCTACCTGCCTCAGAATCAGCGGCCGCGGATCGTGGACGTCACAGCCGGCGACACCAGCGCGCCGGCGCCCAGCGCGGGTTCGACGTCGCTGGCGTCCCTGACGACGGGCGCCGCGGCCGCCGCTGCGCCCGTCCGGGCGCACAACCCCACCATCAAGGTGCGCTGGAAGATCGAGAATCCGGACGGCGACGAGCTGGACTACCGCCTGGCTTTTCGCGAGCAGAACGAGTCGGTGTGGCGGCCGCTGGGCGGCCCCGACCCGCTGACTCGCACCGATTTCGATTGGAACACCGACGGGCTGCCGGACGGCAACTACGTCGTGCGCGTGACGGCCAGCGACGAACGGGCCCAGCCGCGCGACCGGGTTCTGACCGACAGCCTGGAATCGGCGCCCATCCTGGTCGACAACCGCAAGCCGGAGGTGGTGGGGCTGACCGCGAGTTACCCCTTCGTCTCGGGGCGGGCGCGCGACGACCAGAGCCCGCTGGGCGCGCTGGAGTACGCGGTCGATGGAGGCGAGTGGCAGATGCTGTCACCCGCCGATGGGATCTGCGACGATCTGGTCGAGGCGTTCACGTTGAAGCTTCCGGCGCTGCCCCCCGGCCCGCACGCGGTGACGGTACGCGCGTGGGACGCCGCCGAGAACGTCGGCGCGGCTTCCGTCACCGTCCGGGCAAACGGAAAAGCGAGGTGACAGACATGAGCAATCCGGTTGTTGACGACACCACCGGGCTGCTGCCCGCGCCCGAGGTGGTCCAGATCGAGGTCGGGCTGCTGCAGAACTTCTGCGAGATCCTGTTTTGCCCGGAGACGCGCGAAGCGGCGATCGTGGACCCCGCCTTCGAGGTCGACCGGCTGCTGCACGAGGCGCTGCGCCACGATCTGAACATCAAGTTGGCGCTGATCACGCACACCCATCATGACCACATCGACGGCGTGGGCGAGCTGTGCGACAAGACGGGCGCCGCGGTGGCCGTGAATCCCCGTGAAGCGGCGGCGGTGCGCGCGCCCGGGCGGACGCTCATCGACGCGACGGACGGCCGCGACATCGCCATCGGACGCCGCGGCGTACGAGCGCTGCTGACGCCCGGGCACACCGTCGGCGGGACCTGCTACCTGGCCGACGGGTACGTGGTGACGGGCGACGTCCTCTTCGTGGGTGGCTGCGGCCGCACCGACTTCACCGGGGGCGACACCGCGCAAATGTGGAGCAGCCTGCAGCGGCTGACCCGCCTGCCCGAAGAGACGCGCGTCTACCCCGGCCACGACTACGGTGAGACGCCCACCTCCACCATCGCCCACGAGATGCGGACAAACCGCTTCCTGCGCTGCGCGAACTTCGAAGAGTTCCGCGCCCTGCGCGACCGCAAGCGGGCGTGACCCCCGAAGCGTGCGTGGCGCTCCCTCAGGATTCTGAGAGCCGCGCCCGCGGCGTGGTTGGGTTTCGCGCACTTGCACCTTGGTCTGCGCTTTGCTTCGATCACGCCGCATGCGATCGCTCGTCTGGGTCTCGATCGGGGTGGCCGCCGCGCTGGCGGCCTGCGGCCAATCACTGTCCGGCAACCTGACCGGGACCGGCGGCGCGGGCGCAATGACCGACACCGGGACCGGATCGGGCGGGAAGGCCGGAACCGGCGCGGGCGGGAGCTACAACGCATCGGCCTGTCACACCTTCGCGGTCGAGTACGACGCGGCGATGACGGCGGCGCGGAGCTGCACGACCGGCGCGACGGGGCAGTGCATGCAAGCGGCGGTCAGCAACCTCTCCGTCTGTGGCGCGTGCCCGGCGTTCGTGACCGATGCGTCCAAGCTGAACGCGATCCAGCAGATGTGGCAGGCGGCGAACTGCGACCGGCCCACGGAAATACCGCCGTGCGTGAGCGGCCCCTGCCCGTCGGCGATCCCGGACGTCTGCATCGCCGGCGGCAACGGCCAGGGAGTTTGCTCGTATGCCGGTGGAACGGGCGGAACGACTGGGGGAAGCGGCGGCAACGGCGGCTCGGCGGTCGACGCCGGCGCGCCCAGCGACGTCTGCGCCGGCTACGCCACGAAGTACGCGATGGTCCTGGCCGCGGAGAAGAGCTGCACGTTCGGGGCGGCCGACCAGTGCGCCCATCCAGTGCCGACGTCACTCTCGGTCTGCTCGGGCGGGTGCACCACCTACGTGAACGACCCCACGGACCTCAAACTGCTTCAGCAGCTGTGGGCGCAAGCCGGCTGCAACAGAGCTGCGGTCGCCTGCCCCGCCATCGCCTGCGTCCCCGCTGCGGGCGGCGTGTGCAACCGGACCGACGCTGGCGGCGCCGCGTGCATGAACACTTACCTCATCGCGTTCTGAGCGGTCGCGCGCGCCACCACCACGATCTGTCCGCTGCCGGCAAGCGCGGCGAGCTCGTGCAGCTCGACGGTGAAGGGTCCTTCGCCGCCCGCCAGCTGCAGGTGCGCCGTGAGGCCGCCGTCGGCTCGAAAACGGATCTCTGCTTCGCCGAAACTGATGAAGCGGCCGACGCGCGGGCTCAGCGCCTTGAAGATGGCTTCCTTGGCGCTGAAGACGCGCAAGAGGTGAGCGTCGCGGGCTGCCCCCGGCGGCGGCAGAGCCGCGCGTTCGCCGTCCGTCAGGATGCGCCCCGACAGATCGGCGCGCAGCGGCCGCACCAGCTCGAGATCGACGCCCACGGTGAACGAGGGATCGCCGCCAGCGGCGGCAATCGCCACAGCCAGGCCGGTCTTGTGGCTGATCGACCCGAGCGATCCGGGCGGCATCTGCGGCGCTCCCTGCGCGGTCGCCAGGATGGGTGCGTGCGACGGCAGCCCCGCGGCGTCCAGCGCCGCCGCGCAAGGCCACGCGCCCGCCGATCCAGGACGCGCGCCGCGCGTCCGAAAGGCCACGCGCGAACGCCCGCTCTTCGGGGTGAAGCCCTGCCGGCCAGTCGGCCTCCGCCGGTGCGCTGTCGGGCAGCCGCACGCCCACGCAGACGCAAAACGGCAGCCGGACCTTGAAGTGCGGCTCGAACGGCACGTCAGACGGCCAGCGCCGCCGCGGCGTCCGCGGCCACCAGCGCCCGCACGTGCGCCAGCAGCGGCGCGCTTCCCGCGCGCGCCGGCAGCAGGTCGGGCGGCAGGTGGCGGACCAGCCAGACCACCGGCCAGGCCAGCGCCCCGCCTGCCGGGATCGTCTCGTACGCCCCCTGCACCTCGACCTCGATGTACGTGTGGGCGGGGTTCGCGTAGATCTCGATCTGCGCCTCGCCGGGGGCGTGGGCCGCGCGCGGCGCAATCGGGAACGTCTTCACCAGCAAGGCGTCCCGATCCACGTGGGCCAGCCATCCCTCGCGGCCGTCGGCGAAGAGCTTCTGGTCGGCGGTGATCTTCGACTTGTCGTAGTCGAACCAGGTGACGCCGTCCTCCTCGCGCACGTCCAGGTTCGACGGCGCGAAATGTCCTTCGCCCGAGGGATAAAACGTCAGCCCGCCCGGCGCGACCCGCGTGATCTGCCAGGGCGCGGTCGGCAGCGGCGCCTGACTCAGGTTGTGGATCCGGTACTCGAACAAGATCGCGCCCCGCGCCCGATCGGCGGAGAGGATCTTCTCGACCTCCACGCCCAGGCTGGCGCTGTGCGCGCTGCGCATGACGATCGATCGGCCGACCACAGACGCGCGGTAGGGCGCGTGATCGATCTCGGGGACGGGCGGCCACCCCCAGGCACTTTGGGGGCTGGTCCAGAACGTCGAGCCGAAGTTCCCGGCGTCGACGTTCGGCCCCGTCAGCAGGTTGCGTCCACCCAGGCGCAGCGCGGTGACCCGGCCGCCCGTCCGGGCGTCCACTTCCAGCGCCAGGTCGTTCCAGGCGATGACATAGGGACCGTCGGGGGTCCGGGGCGCCTGCGGCTCGACGAACGAAGGGGCAACCACGACACCATGCTAACCGCCCGTCCCGCGCCCGATCAATGCGCCGGAACGTGGATGCACGGCTCGACCGGCGTTCCGTCGGGGTGCCGGGGGCACATCGTGATGCCGGACTTGGCGACCTCGACCATGATGTAGTGGTAGGTCTGGGTCAGCGCCAGCACGCTGGATGGGCACGGGCGCGTGGCCCGCGCGTCGGCGGGGGGCGGACCGGACGCCGCGCGGCAGGATGTCGGGTATAACGGCGCCCCGCCGCCGCCGGTCACGACGTAGGTGAGCTTGCCGGAGGGGGTGGTGCCGACCCCGCGCTCGTAGATGTGGTCGTGGCCCGAAAACAGCACGTCCGTGTGCGCGGCGGCCAGGATCGGCGCGTAGACGCGGCCCATGACGTCCGAGTTGCCGTGGATGCCGTGGGACCACGGCCCTTCGTGACAAAAGGCGAAGATCGCGCGCGCGTGGTTCTCTGTCGCCCGGGACAGGTCGGCGCGCAGCCAGTCACGCTGGGCCATGTTCCCCATGTCGTTCGTCGACAGGATGACGAAATGGACGCCGCCGTAGTCCAGCGAGGTCCAGCCGGGCGGCGGGGTGGCGCCGTCCCGAGCGGGGACGCCGAACAGCTCCCAGGCGATCGGCGCGCCCAACCCGCGCCGCTCGCCGTCGTGGTTGCCCAGCGCCGGCACCACCGGGGCAATCGCGCCGAGCGGCGCCGTGATCTCGAAGTACTTCTGCCAGTTCGATTCCTCGCTGCCGAGGTCCGTGAGATCGCCCGTGTTGAACACCATCGGCGGTGCTTCCCTGACCAGCCCCTCGACGACTGTGCGGTGGGCCGCGTGCCCCGGATAGCGCATGTCGCCATAGACCGCGAAGCGCACCGGCGCGGGCGCGGCCGCCATCGTCTGGAAGGCAAAGGGTCCGGCCGCGGCTTTGTCCCCCTGGCCGGCATCGACGTCGACCCGGTAGGTGTAGGCCCGGCCGTGGTGAAGCCCGCCAATTGTGACCGCGCCAGACGGCGACGCGCGCGGCAGGTCGAAGACCTTGGGCGCGCCCGCCCCATCCGCGCGCGTGACGGTGACCTTGCCGGAGGCGGGCCGATCGGTCTGCCAGCGGATGGTGACGCCGGCGCCGCTGGCGTCGTCGGGACGCGCGTTCAGGTAGGGACCTCGCCGGATACACACGCCCGACGCCGCGCCCACCTCGACGGCGGCCGTCGGGACCACCGGCAAGCTCAGGTTGCGTATCGGCGCAGCGAAGATCGCCACGCCGACGACGGAGCCAGCGGCGGGCAGGCCACCGGGCGGGATCTCGACGGAGACGTGCTCGACCTCCGGACCGTGGGGCACCACCGCGGCGGTGCCTGAAGGCGCCATCCCGCGGCGCGCGACCTCGCGCCCGTCGAGGTAGGCGATGAACCCGTCGCCGTAGGCCACGTTCAAATCGAGGACCCGCACCCGCGACGCATCGGCCGCCTTGAGCTGCCCCCTCAGCAACAGCGGCTGCCCGCGCGCCACCGCGTAGCGGGTGACCGGGGTGGTCCCGTCGGCGGCGCCGGGCCGGTCCGGCACGAACGGCCCCGGTGCCGGGCCACCCCAGGTCTTGTCGTCGAAGGCCGGGTCGGCCCATCCCACCGGCGGCGCGCCGGAAAAGAAGCGCCAGCCGCTGACGGTGACCGGCACGGCCTTGGCGTCGTCGGCGCGCGACGGGGCGGCGGCGATCGCGCCGGCCACCAGCAGAGGAATGAGCGAAGCGAACCTCAATTGCGCAGGGCCTGGATCGGCGCGGGGATGCGTCCCCCCAACCGCACGAAGCGATCGGCGCCGAACGCGCCGACAGGTTGCACGTACGCCTCGCCCAGGAGGCCGCCGTAGACCACCGATTCGCCCGCCTTCTTGCCCGGGACGGGGATGATGCGGACGCCGGTCGTCTTGTTGCTGAAGACGCCGATGGCGATCTCGTCGGCGATGATGGCCGCCAGCGTTTCGGCGGAGGTGTCGCCGGGGACCGCCACCATGTCGAGGCCGACCGAGCAGACCGCGCTCATCGCCTCCAGCGCCGACAGCGTCAGTGCGCCGGCACGCGCCGCCGCCACCATCGCGGCGTCCTCGCTGACGGGGATGAAGGCGCCCGAGAGGCCCCCCACCGACGACGACGCCATCACGCCGCCTTTCTTGACGGCGTCGGTCAGCAGCGCCAGCGCGGCGACCGATCCGGGCGCGCCGGCCTTGTCGACGCCCATTTCTTCCAGGATCTCCGCCACTGAATCGCCGACGGCCGGCGTCGGCGCCAGCGACAGGTCGACGACGCCGAAGCGGACCGGCCCGCCCATCCGGCGCGCCACCTCGCGCCCGACCAGCTCGCCGGCGCGCGTGACCTTGAAGGCCATCCGCTTGATCGTCTCGGCGACCGTCGACAGGTCGTAAGGCACACCCGAGGCGCGCAGGCGCTTGAGCGCCGACAGGACCACGCCCGGGCCCGAGCAGCCGACGTTGACGACGCATTCGCCTTCACTCACGCCGTGGAGCGCGCCGGCGACGAACGGATTGTCGTCGGGGATGTTCGCGAACGTGACCAGCCGCGCGCAGCCGATCCCGCCGGCGGCCGCCGTCGCCTGGGCGGTCGCCTTCACCACCCGCCCCATCTCCAACACGGCGTCGGCGTTGATGCCGGCCCGGGTGCTGGCCACATTCACCGACGAGCAGACGCGCGCCGTCGACCCCAGCGCTTCGGCAATCGAATCGATCAGCGCGCGGTCGCCAGGTGTCATCCCCTTTTCGACCAGCGCCGAAAAGCCCCCGATGTAGTCGACCCCCAGCTCGCCCGCCGCGCGATCCATCGCCCGCGCCGCGTCGACCACCCGGGTCGCGCGCGACGGCTCGGTCACCAGCGCGATGGGGGTGACCGACAGGCGCGTGGTGGTGATCGGAACGGCGAAGTCCGCCTGCACGGCCGACGTGGTCGGGACCAGCCGCTCGGCGACGCGCATCAGTTTTTCGTACATGCGGGCGGCGGTCCGCTCCAGCGTCTCGGCGGCCGTGTCGCGCAACGAGACCCCCAGCGTGACGGCGCGGATGTCCAGGCTCTCGCTCTCGATCATGCGCAGGACCTCGCGCACCTCCGAGGCGTCAAAGCGCGTCGCCACGACGGCAGTCTATACGCGCTGAAGCGCGTTCACGATCTCTTCGTGCATCACCAGGCAATGGGCGCCCAGCGCCTGGACCGCGGCGACCAGCCTGCTCTTGAAGTCGGCGAACGGGATCTCCAGCGCGCTGATGTCGACGACGATGATCATCGTGAAGAAGTCGCCGGCCAGCGTCTGCGCAATGTCCAGGATGTCGCCGCCGGCCGCGGCGATGGCCTGGGCGATGTTGGCCACGATGCCCCGCCGATTCTGGCCGGTGGTGGTGACCACCGCGCGCTGCCCGCGCCGCCGCTCGGCCTCGGCGCAGGCGGCGCACACGTCGGACGTTGGGTCGGCGCCCCCGGCCGCCGGCGGTCGCGCCGTCGCGCGAGTGGCCTCGGTCGTCACCTCGCGCGTGACCTCCGCGATCAGGCGCCGCAGCTCGCGCTCGTCGACCTCGCGCTTCATTCGGACGCGACGCGCTCGATCTGAACGCGATCGACCACCGCCACGACCGCCGCGTCGATCGGCACGTTGGGCTTGGTTCCGGGTGGCAGCTTTTCGCTGACCGCCACCCGCGCGGCGTGCCCGAAGGCCACCAGCACGTCGTCGCCCGGTCCGGCATCCAACGTGTCGGCGCAAACGACCAGATCGTCGGTCGGCTCCGAGCTCTGCGCACCGGGCTCGACCGCGCCGGGCGCCAGGTCGCCCAGCCGGTAAGGCCGCACCAGCAACAGCTTGAGGCCACGCGCCTCCGGCCACTTCACCGTCGACCAGACCGTCCCGGCCACGCGCCCGAGGAACATCAGCCCGCCCCCTCGACAATCGCGGCGACCGCCGCGTCACACAGCAGATCGCGGTTGTTGGCCCCGGGGCGCAGCACGTTGCGCGCGCCCGAACCGAACGCGACGGTGACGTCCTCGCCCGCGCGCGCGTCCATGGTGTCGACGGCGACGACCACCCGCCCGGTTTCGGCGCCGTTCGCGTCGCGGGCGGCCACCAGCAGCAGCTTGCGCCCCTCGAGACCGCGCGACCGCCGCGCCGCCCAGACCTGCCCCAGCACCGTCCCGCGAATCATCGAGCCACCTGAGCACGAAGCAGCGCGGCCGCGCCGGACAGCGGCCGGCGGATGCCCGGCGCAGCGCCAGAGACCGGCAGGCAGGCGTCGTCCAGCTCGATGCGGTCGACCACCCCCAGGATGGCGGCATCGACGGGCGTGTCGTTGCTGCCCAGCGACTGGCGGGCCGGCATGCCCAGGCAGACGACCACCTCGTCGCCGATGCCGGCATGCACCTCGTCGGTGGCGACCAGGTGGCGCGTTCCCAGCGCGGGCTCATAAATGCCGTGCGGCCGCACGACCAGCAGCTTGGCGCGCGCCAGCCGCGGATCACGCCGCGTCGCCCAGACCTGCCCCACGACCCGCCCCAGGATCATCGCGCCAGCTCCAGGCCGTCGACGATGCCGATGATGATGTCTTTGTCGGCGACGGCGTCACCGACGGTCAGATCGCGCACCCGGCTGCCGTGCGCGACGATGACCCGATCGCCCGGGCCGGCGTCCAGGCCGTCGACGGCGACGATCAACCGGTTCGTGGGTGGGCCGCCCCCCTCGCGCGCGCTGCCGGCGTTGTCGGGACGCACGAGCAGCAGCTTGCGCCCGCCAAGGGTGTCGGCCTGCCGCGCCGCCCAGAGCCGACCCACCACCCGGCCCAACAGCACGGCGGCGTCCGGTTCAGCCCCGCTTGGACGCGGTCTTGGTCTTGGGGGCGGGCTTGGCGGCCTTGTCGGTCGCCTTGGCCGGCTTGGAGGCCTTGGCTTGCGCTTTGGCTTCCTTCTTGACCGGCGCCTTGGCGGCCGCGGCGTCGCTGGCCTTGGCCTTGCGTTCGGCGACGGACAGCATGTCCAGCAGCTTGGCGTCCGAAAGGCCGTCCAGCTTGGCGACGTAGTCCTTGTCCTTGGCCCGATTCAACCGCTCGGCCGTCGTGGTGACCAGCTTGTCGTGGCCGCCGACGTCCTTGGTGCGCGTCGCGACCGCGTGCAGCCGGACCAGCTTGCGATTGGCGACGCCCAGCAGCGTCTTGCGCAGGTCGTCCTTGCTGCCCTCGCCGGCATCCAGAATGCCGACAAGCTTGTCGACCAGCTTGTCCTTGCCACCAAACTCGTCTTTGACCCGCGCGAGCGGGCTCTTATTCAAAGCAGCGGACATGTGCAGAGGTTCTCCCGGTGTTTCGCAGAGTGAGTCGGAATCCGTGTTGGAAGGCGGGTATTTACCCCAAACCCGCGGCTTTGCCTAGGGGGGGCCGGCCCCGGCCGCCAAATCGATGAAACCGCGGATCCAGATGAGGTTGATCTCGTCCGACAGCTCGGCCGGTGTTTCCGTCGTGGTTTCGATGGCCGCGGTGTACGGGACACCGGCCCGGTAGAAGCGGTCCGTCACGCTGCCGTCGTGGCACAAGATGAACCCCTCGCCGTCGGCGTGAACATCGCTGCCGGGCTCGTGCCCCGAATCGACGATGCTGCTGCGCAAGACCGGCACCAGCGTCCCCGACCGGATCATGAGCGGGCGGTAAGCCGCGCGGTCGCCGAAGACATACGCGTAAAAGAACGCCCCGTGGATGAAGTTGTCCTGGTGCAGGTCCAGCGCCGCCGTCGGCAGGGGGGCGGCGTCCAGCGCGCGCGCCAGCGCGGCCGTCTCCTTGGGCAGCCCCTCCACCGCGGGAACGACCCGGGTGAAGGTCTGCGCGCCGTACAGCTCGCCGCGCCAGACCCCCGGCGCCACCTCGTAGCGCAGGAAGTCGTTGTTGGGGCGCTCGCCCGACGCGTTGTACCGGGTGTGGGCCTCGAAGCCAGACGGATTCAGGCACGGGTACAGCGTCAGGCCCACCCCGCGCTCGGCCGCGTAGGCGACGATCTCTGGGGTGTGGTCCAAGATGGTGCGCGGCCCCGCCTTCTCGTCGCCGTGGAAGCCGGCGGTGACCACGACCGGGTTGCGACCGGCCAGGCGCAACCCGACCAGCGGGTACTCCTGTCCCGCTTCGACGACCGCGCCGTAGCGAAAGGCTTCGCCAGGCGCCGGAGCCGACGCGGCCCAGCGGGCCAAAGTCTCGGCAATTTTGGGGGGGCTAGGCCGCCTAGCGGGCGAGACGTCATCGGGCATTGGTTCGTTTCGCTCACCGTTGCCTACGGCAACGGCCTCCTAGTGTGCCACGGCTGGTTTGCCGGCGCGCTGCCGGGCGAATAACCTCAGCCGAGATGGCCCGAACAGTCCCCGATTCCGCGCGTCCGGCGGCGACCAGCGGCATGACGGTCTCTCCGCTGTCGGTGGCGTCCGCGATGGCGGCGACCGGGCCGGCCGGCGGGCGGCGCATCAAGCCAATCGGCCTCGAACGCGCCTGGCACAAGGACCTCTACCATTTCGTGCTGGCCCAATCGTGGCCCCGGTTCTTCCTGCTCACGGCGGTCAGCTTCGTCGTCAGCAACCTGCTGTTCGCCACGCTCTACTGGGTTGCCCCGCCGGGTTCGGTGTCGAACGTCCGCGCCGGCTCTTTCGAGGACGCGTTCTACTTCAGTGTCCAGACGCTGGCGACCATCGGCTACGGCGGAATGATTCCCGTGAGCCGCTACGCACATATCGTCGTCACCTGCGAGGCGTTCGTGGGCGTGCTGGCCGTCGCGCTCATCACCGGCATCACCTTCACGCGCTTCGCCCGTCCGTCGGTGCGCGTGCTGTTCTCGAACAAGGTGGTGATCTCACCGCGCAACGGCGTCCCGCACCTGATGTTCCGGATGGCCAACTGGCGACGCAACCGGATCGTCGAGGCGCGGCTGGGAATCACGCTGCTGGTGACCGAGCGAACGCGCGAGGGGGATGTCATGCGGCGGCAGATCGACCTGCCCCTGGTCCGCGATCGCACGGGCGTCTTCTTCCTGACTTGGACGGCGATGCACAAGATCGACGAGGCCAGCCCGTTTTACGGCCCAGAGGGGCTGCCCCGGCTGCGCGCGCAGGCGGCGGAGATCTTCCTGGCCCTGACGGGCCTGGACGAAACCATCGGCCAGACCATCCACGCGCGCCGCCAGTACACGCTGGACGACCTGGTGCCCGATGCGCGATTCGCCGACGTGCTGTCCGACCTGCCCGACGGGACGCGCGTCATCGACTACCGCCGCTTTCACGACGTGGTGCTTTTGAACAGCCAGCCCGTCAGCGGCTGAACGCGCCGCCGCCGCTACGCGCCAGGGCCATCAACCCGGCCAACCGGCCGATGAGGTCGTCGAAGGCGGCCTCGTTGAGGCCCGCGTGCAGGTCGAAGCCACGATCGGCGGCGCTGGCGCTGACGCCGTCCAGATAGGGGCCGAGGCCCAGCAGCAACACCTCCGGATTCTTCTTGGCATCGCGGATCGATCCGGTGACCCGGTCGGCCAGCGCGCGCGCCTGGGCGGGGCTCGAAAGATCGGCGTGCAGCACCGCTTCGAGGCCCTTGCCCAGGTTCAACCCCGCCGACAACGTCTGGATGTTGGCTGCGTCGGCGAACTTGGGGTCGGCCGACAGCGAGCGGCGCGTCGCCTCGGGGACGATGGCCGCCGCCCAGATGTCGTGGCTGCTGGCGGCCCGTTCAACCAGCGTGACCAGGTCCAGGTCGGTGGCGGCGCTGTCGCCTGGACGAGCGGTCTCGGCCAGGTCGGCCAGCTTGACGCCCCAGCCGCCCGCGCCCAGGACGAACGTCTGGTCGTCCAGGAAGAAGCCGACCATGTCCGGGTTGCGCTTGGAGGCCCAGAGCGTCAGGCGACCGTGCGCGGTGGCCGTGAGGTCGTCGCCGCCCTTCTGCAGCTGATCGCGCGCATAGGCGACCAGGCGCGCCTCGTCCAGATGGTCGGCCCGCAGCACCAGCCCCAGCTCCCCGCGGGCACGAGCCTCCTCGGGAAACGCGACCGTGACGCTGTTGAGCTGGCGCAGCGGATCGAAGCGAGTGCGCCGGGCGAACTCCTCGATCTCACGCTGATCGGCGGCGTTCTGCTTGGCCTGCGCGGCCAGCTTGGCAGCCGCCGGGCTGGCGCGCAGCTTGGCCACGTCGACGGAGGCCACGATGCGCGTGGCGGCCGGGAACAGCGCCAGCCGCCCTTCGACCGTCGCTGCGCGATCGTCGCCGCGGTGACAACCCGCGCGACAGGTCGCGAGCAGCGCGGCGGCGGCGATCACCCCTACCCAGGAAAGTCGCGTGTGGTTCATAGTGCGCCGGATGGCTTGGTCTCGCATGCGGTTCAAGGGTGAGATGGTCTACGTTCACACCGACGAATCGGGCCGCCCGGTCCTGGACTCCGCCGGTCGCGCGGAGATGAAGTATCGCGAATCCGACAGCAAGAGCTACCGCCCCCACCCGGCCAACCTGATTCCGGACGACGGTCCTGCCCCCACGGCAGTCTCGCCGGGGCCGGCGGACGGCGCCCCGGCGGCCGCGAAGAAGCCCCGCCTCAAAGCCGCGCCCGGGGTGCCGGCGGTCGAGATCTGGACCGACGGCGCCTGCTCGGGCAACCCGGGCCCGATGGGCATCGGCGTCGTCGTCATCGACGGCGCCCAGCGCAAAGAGAAGGGCGAGTACCTGGGCATCGGCACCAACAACATCGCCGAGCTGACCGCCGTCGAGCGCGGCATCGACCTGGCCGGCCCGGCCGCGGGCGACAAGCGCCTGCGGGTCTACACCGACTCCAGCTACGTCATCGGCGTGCTGTCGAAGGGTTGGAAGGCCAAGGCCAATCAAGAGCTGATTGCGAAACTGAGACGCAAGCTGGCCCCGCTGAACCTGGACTTCGTGAAGGTCGCCGGCCACGCCGGCGTCCCCGAGAACGAACGCTGCGACGAGCTGGCCCGGGACGCGATCACGGGGCGCGCCCGGTAGGCGCCATGATAGAGCCGAGTGATGAGCTGGTGCCGTTCGCAGACGGTCTTTGGTTATCCACCGCGCCGGTGTCGTTCCTGGGCTTGGCGCTGACCGCCACGATGACCGTCGCCCGGCTGGCCGACGGTGGATTGCTGGTGCATTCGCCGGTGCCGCTCACGGCCGGGCGTCGGGAACAGACCGAGGCCCTGGGCCAGGTGCGCCACCTCTATGTCCCCAACCTCCTCCACCACCGGTTCGTGGACCAATGGGCCGCGGCTTACCCTTCGGCGCGCGTTCATGCGCCGGCTGGGCTGGCGCGAAAACACCCGGCCCTGCGCATCGACCGGACGGCCGGGGAGACGCCCGAGCCGGGGTTCGCTGCCGCCCTCGACGAGCTCCCGATCGACGGCTTTCGCGCCCGCGAAACCGTCCTCTTTCACCGCCCGTCGCGGACCGCGATCGTCGCCGACCTGGTGCAGAACCTCGGACGTCCGGACCACAGCTGGACGGCCGTCTACACCCGCGCGATGGGCATCTACGATCGCGTGGCGCTGAGCCGGGCCATTCGCTGGACCGGGTTCGACGACCGCCGCGCCGCCCGCCGCGCGCTGGACCGCCTCCTGGCGCTGGACTTCGATCGGCTGATCGTCGGTCACGGAGCGCCGCTGGCCTCGGGTGGAAAAGCGGCGCTGGCCACCGCCTACGCCTGGCTGCCGCCGTCCTGAGGGCACCCCACCGCTTCAGCCGAGGACGCGATCCAGAGGCAGCGACTGCAGCTGCCCCGCGTTGGCCTGGGCGAACAGCTCCTCGAACACGCGCCATTTGTGCGCCAGCGGCCGGCGCAGGTCGGGCTGGCGAGCGACCAGCGCGGCTGGGAGCCCGTCCTGCTCGGCGTCGGCGAGGTCGATGCCGTGGAGCTCGAGGTTGAACAGCGGCCGCTTGAGGGATGCGGCCGTCATGCGGCGGCGCAACCAGTCGGGAGCCAGCACCAGGCTGGTGCCGATCACGTGCAAGCGGGCCAGCGGCGTGACCGCGATCGGGATCTCGACCAGCCCCTCGGCTCTGGACGTCGGCGTGTACGGGGCCTCGGGCGCCGGGCGGTACGGCGCACGCGGCGCGAACGGCGCGCGCGGATCGTCGAGGACGCTGGCGGACCGGCGCCCGGCGAGGCGCATCGCGCCCATGACCAGCGCCTTGGCGAGGTAGTACGGCGGCGACGGAAACACCGACGAGTCGTAGGTGTAACCGCGCTCGACCAGCAGCTCGAGGACCTGGCTGTTGATGGCATACCCGGGGGCGCGGAATCCGACCGGTGGCCGGCCGGCGACCTCTGCGATCGCGGCGTGGGCGCGGTCGATCTCGGCGGCCATCGCGTCGCGCGGCAGGCGCGTGAAATCGTACGGGTGCGTGTGCGTGTGGTTCGCCAGCTCGTGGCCGGCGCGCGCGGCCTCGGCCAGCAGGGCGCGTCCCTCGGCATCCTCTGCCAGGTCAGCGCCCACGACGAAGAAGGTGGCTTTGATCCGGTGGCGGTCGAACAGATCGAGAAAGCGCGGCAGGCACTTCCGCAAGACGACCTGGCCCAGCGGAGGCGCGGGCGGCTCCCCCAGGCCGTGAATCCGGTAGTAGCAGCCGAGGCTATCCAGATCGACGGAGACGGCGATCCGCGGTGCGTGCGACGTCGCGACCGTCGTCATGGGGGCGCGAGCCCAGCGTCCGAAAGGGCGCGGGCGAGCAGTTCCTCGAGGCCGACGCTCGTCGCCATTTCACGCAGGTAGTCGAGCTCAATTGTCGACCGCTGCGCCTTCAGTACGCCCAGAACGTCTCGCCACTGCTGATCGGATATGCCGCCGCCTTGGCGAAACCAATCCAGCTTCCGGAGAATGATGTTTTCCGGCGCCGTGACAAAGGCCTGTCGGGCCGGATCGCGGCCGACGGTGACGAGGCGTCTCCGTCGCAGCTGCTCCTGATCCAAGAGCGCACGGCCAGCGACGAACAAGTCGGCCTTCAACATCGTGCCGAGGTGGATGACGTTGAACGAAGACCTTCGCCGCACCGCTTCCGTGACGGCGTCCGCGTCGATGTAGAAGTCCTCGGAAAAAGCCGCCACCAGCCCTTTGATCTCTGCGGCTGAGATCGCGACCAGCAGGTCGACATCGGCGCTGGCGCGCGGCTCACCGAATACCGAGCTCGATAGGGACCCACCCACCGCGTACACCAGGCCGAGTTCGTCCAAGCGCTGCACGACGGCCAGCAGGACCTGGATGGGCTCCGCCGTCATTCTTCGCCAGGCAAAGTTTTCCGGCCGGTTGCCCTCAGCACGGTCTCCCGGCCGAGACGTCGGGCAGCAACAATCAGGCGCACTTCTTCGTCGCTGGCCGCGGGATCGCGCAGCCGAATGCCAGCGGCGGCCAGCTCGAAGCTCGCGCTGGACAGCTCGCGCACGATCTCGAGCTTGCGCCAAGGCTCCATGGCTCCATACGCACGCATGAGCATCTCTTCGACGGCGGCGCTCGTATCCGGCGACTGCGTTCTAGCCACGCCGACAGTATGCCCCACCCCCCGTTTGGAATCGGGTACGTCGTTCACCTCGCTGAGTCGTCCAGTCCGAAACCGCGGCGGCACCACTTTCGGCTATCCTGCCCGGCCGAATGCCTCGTGCCTCGTCTCCGTCGCAGAGCCCCGTTCTTTACCGCGTGTCCATGCCCGCGCCCGCTTCGCACGAATACGAAGTCGAGATGCGCGTTCCGGCGCTGCCCGGGCGCGACGAGGTCGAGATCGTCTTCCCCGCCTGGGCGCCCGGCAGCTACATGATTCGCGACTTCGTCCGGCACGTCAGCGGCCTGCGCATCCTGGACGAGCGCGGGCGCGCGCTGCCGGCCACCAGCGTCTCGCGCGTGGACAAGCAACGCTGGAGAATCGCGACCGGCGGCCGCCCCTTCCGGGTCTGCTACCGCGTGTTCGCGTTCGAAGCGACCGTGCGCACGTCGTTCCTGGACGACAGCCACGCCTACTGGAACGGGACCAGCCTGTTCTTCTTCGTCGACGGCCAGCTCTCCCGCCCCTGCCAGGTGTCGGTCGTGCGCCCCGAGCGCCGCTGGCGGATCGCCACCGCCCTGCCTCCCGTGCCGGGCCGCCGCGACACCTTCGCGGCCGCCGACTTCGACGAGCTCTGCGATTCGCCTTTCGAGATCGGCACGCACCTGGTGCGCACTTTCACCGTCGGGCGCGCGCGGTTCGAGCTGGCGCTGTACGGCCGAACCAACGCCGACGTCGACCGACTGGTGGAGATCCTGCGCCGGGTGGCGGCGGCGACCGGGCGCGTCTTCGGCGGCTTTCCCTTCAAGCGCTACGTCTTCATCGTCCACGCGCTGCCGGTCGGGTCGGGCGGGCTCGAGCACCGC
Organism: uncultured Pseudomonadota bacterium; assembly: GCA_963737345.1. GTDB lineage: Bacteria > Myxococcota_A > Polyangia > Fen-1088 > Fen-1088 > JADGRB01. Next base: position 30,098 of record CAVTSM010000016.1, read on the forward strand.
GCGTCGGTGACGATGGACATCACGGGGCTGGCGTTCGACGACGAAGCGGGTTACGTCCGTTTCGCCGACCTGGCCGCCCACGAGTTCTTCCACGCCTGGAACGTCAAGCGGATCCACGACGCCGCGCTAGGGCCGTTCGACTACGCGCGCGAAAACTACACCCGCCTCCTGTGGCTGTTCGAAGGCTGCACCGACTATCTGGCGCACGTCATCATCCTGCGCGGGCGGGTCACGACGGTGAAGCAGTTCCTGAAGATGATCGCCGACGACTGGCCCAAGTACGCGAGCCGCCCCGGCCGCAACGAGTTCTCGCTGGAGGACCTGTCGTTCGACGCCTGGGTGAGGCAGTACAAGCCCTCCGAGAACTTCGTCAACCGCGGCGCCAGCTACTACGAAAAAGGGTTCTGGACGGCGATGGCGCTGGACATCGAGCTGCGCGTCGCCAGCGGCGGCAAGGCGGGATTGACCGACCTCTTCCGCATCCTGTGGGACCGCTTCGGGCGCGCCGAGCGCCCCATCGCCGACGCCGACGTGCGCGCCGCCGCCGCCCAGATCGCCGGCAAGCCAATGGACGGGTTCTTCGACAAGTACGTGCGCGGAACGGCAGACCTGCGGCTGGCGGATTTTCTGCAGCGCGCCGGCGTGGCCGTCGACGCCCGCCCGGAGTGGGACGAAAGCGCGCGGGCCGCCGGCGACCGCGACCCGGTGCGCAGCGCCCGCGCCCGGGCCTGGGCCGGTCTGGCGCTGGCCCCCGACAAGACGACCATCCGCAACGTCGTGCCGGACTCGCCGGCCTGGAAGGCGGGGCTGACCTTCAGCGACGAAATCGTCGCCGTCGCCGGCCTGCGCGTGAACCCGACCACGCTGCCCAAGCGCCTGGCCGACCACGCCCCCGGCCAACGGGTCGCCATCGCGTTCTTCCGGCGCGACGAGCTGCGCACGATCGATCTGACCTTGACCGAGAACCCGGAGCGCCGCCTGGCCGTCACGCTGGATCTCGACGCCGGCCCGCGCGCTCGCGCCGTGCGCCTGGGCTGGATCGGCGCCTAGAGAGATAGGAGCCGCCCAGGGCTCCTGCTGGACTAAAGGCTCAAAAATCAGGACATCAAATGCAGATGTGGTAACAAGTTCGCGAGCTTCCCACGACAGGAGCGGTGAAAGTGCCCGATAGCCCGCCGTCCAGTGCCGTACAGCTGACGGGTGTAGACGGACTCGGGGAGGCGCAATAGGGAGCCGGACAATTCGGCTCCGCCAGGCTCACGCAGTCACAAGGCGGAACCACGCAAATCTCAGATGGCCCGCACGTCGTCTGGCCGCAGGCAAACTGACCACCGTCCACCACATGCGGATGGTCCGCCGAACCCCCATCCCCGTGCAGCGCAGCGGGCGAGCTGCTTCCGCAACTGACGACGAACGCCAGCCCAACTAAAACGATCACCCTGCCCAAAGCACTCACAGATGTCCTTTTGTCACGACTGGCGACTTTCCGAGGCGAGCACGTTCGGTCCAGAGTCAAGGTACCTTAACCCGGCGGCGGAATGATGACGCCACTGCTCTGGCAGCTTCCGCCGTTTTCTTGAATGATCGTTCCCGTCGTCGGGTCGGAGAGAAGCGCCGATACATCGACCGTCGGTGTCGACTGGCTGCCAGGTTGGACGCTGATTGACACCGAGGGCGACTGTCCGGCCGCGAGCGGTACTTTGTTGAGCGCGACGTAGCCGGTCTTGAGAGTGACGAGGGTGTTGTTAGCGGAGTGCGCGACCTAGATGCCCGCCTGCGACTGCCAGGCCGTGAAGAACGCCTGAGTCGGATCCGCAAACGTCAACACGATCGTCACCCCCCCCGCTGGCGCCGGGAGCTGGGGTTGCCGGTGACACGCTGATCCCAAGCAGAAGGTTGGCCGTCTTCGCGGTGCTGTTGGTCAGGCCGTACGCACTGCGCCAGTGACCCAGATGCGCACCCGGTCCTTGGCCGGCCGATTCCCGTGCGTCCCGGCGAGGCTTCCGGGCAGCCTTCGCCCGGGACAGGTAACTCTTCAGCGTGGGCGTGGTGAGGACGGCGCGGTGAGGAGGATGCGGCTTGCCCCAGACAGAACGTCGCCACGTCACACCGGATCGCCTGCATGGTGTCGTAGATGGCCAACCCGGCGAACACCTCGCCGCCCGGTGAGTTCACGTACATCACGACGTCCTTGTCGGGATCCTCGGACTCGAGAAACAGCAACTGAGCGACGACGGTGTTCGCGACCGCGTCGTCGATCGGCGCCCCCAGAAAGACGATCCGGTCCCTGAGGAGCCGCGAGAACAAATCCCAGGCCCGCTCGCCGCGATGAGTCTGCTCGACCACGTTCGGCACCAGGCCTGACATATCCGACAGATATCGCATGGCGCCTCAGCGGCCCTCGGGCGTCGCGAGCCAGGCCACCAGGGCGGCCCGTGAAAACCGCCAGGCGCTGCCCAACTTGCGGCCGGGAAGCTTGCGGGCCTCCGCCAGCTCCACCACGCCGGACTCCTCGATTTGCAGAAAATCGGCGGCCTGGGCCGCGTTCATCACCTCCGGCGGTTCGTAAGCCTGGAAAGAATAGGCGCCCAGCGTCGTCGAATGGGCAGCCCCAGCTGGTTTCCGGGTGGCCAGGGCGCCCAAGGCGTCGAGGCCACGCGGGCTGTCGGGGTCGACGTAGGCGGACACCAGCCCGCTGATGAGGTCCTTCTTCCGCACGCGCAAGGCCTCCGCGGCGCGGTCCAGCTTGGCGGCCGCCGCGGCAGGCAACCGGACGAACAGCGCCGCATCCGGCGGGGGCTTCTTCGACATATCCAGATGATATCCGCAGATATCGCCCGGTCAAGGCGTCAGTCGCGGCGCACTGAGATGGCCAGCTTGGCGACGCTGCTCACCACGTGCGGGACCCGCTTGAACAGATTGATCGAGGGGGGCCGTTTCTCGCGCACCGTGAACGGGATCTCCAGCACCCGTTTGCCCTCGCGGTGCGCCCGGATGACGAATTCGCTCGCGAACACGTCGCGGTCCAGGACACAGCGCCGGGCGGTCTCGAGGAGCGCCTCGCGCCGGAAGGCTTTGAGGCCGTGGGTGTCGGTGCCGGGGAACGCGCAGACCGCCCGCAGCATCCCGTTGTAGACGCGCGTGGCAGCCCGCCGGAACAGAGGGCGCTGGTCGTTCGAGCCGACCATCGCCTTCGATCCCACGACCAGGTCGGTGTCGCTGCGTTCCAGCAGCGCCATCGCCCGCGCGTAAAACTCGGTGTCCAGCAGATCGATCTCGTCGCAGACGACGAACGTGCCGCGCGCCTCCAGGATGCCCTGCTTCATGGCCAGCCCGTAGTTCGGCTTGCCGATCGAGATCATGCGGACCTGGGGGTGCTCGGCCTCCAGCTCGTGCCCCAGCTCGACGGTGCGATCGCGCGATCCGTTCTCGCAGAGCAGCAGCTCGTAGGTCCACCCGAAGCGGCGCATCTTGTCTTCCAGCTCCAGCACCGACCCGCGCAGCAGCCCCTCTTCGTTGTAGACGGGGATGACGATCGAGACGTGAGGGGCCGGCTGGGTCACGCCGCCGCTCCGTCGATCAGCGCGGCCACCTCGCGCCCCGCCAGCACGCAGTCCTCCATGGCGTTGTACGTCCAGGCGCCGTAACGGCCGCGCGGGTGGATCCCGTTGGCTTCCAAAAACTCGAAGATCGTCCGCGTCGCCGCGTAGTAGTGCTGGTCGAACACGACATACGCGTATTCGATCTGCTTGTCGTCGACGAACAGAACGTCATCCGCATGGGCCAGCGCGCCGGCCTGGACCAGCGCGGCAATCGTCTCGGTCACCGTCGCGTCGGAGACCGGGCCGCGGTCGGCCATCTCGACGCAGATCGACGCGCACCCCTCGGGCGCCATGCTGGGCATCGCCGTCGAAAACACGTTCACGCGATAGAACGGATAGCGCTTCTCGGGCACGTAGATCCAGTGCCAGTCGGCGGGCGGGCGGCTGCGAGCCCCGATGTTCAGGTAGCGCAGCGTCGTGCACCGCAAGCGCGCCGCCGCCGCCTCGACGGCCGGCGGCAACCCGCCCATCCGCTTCAACAACTCGGGCAGCGGGATGGTCGCGACCAGCGCGCGATAGCCGATGACGTCACCGCCCACCGTCACTTCGCGGCGGCGCCAGTCGATCGCATCCGGCGACACGCCGGTCGCCACGCGCCCGGCGGCCAGCCGCCCGACCAGCGCCCGCGTGAAGGTCTCGATGCCGCCCTCTGTCGGGTACAAGAAGGTCTGGTTGTAGCCCATCTCCGGGGGCCCGGCCCCCACCGCGCCGGCGATGATCTGCTCTAGATCGGGCAGCGGGACGAACCGCGCGCACCAGGCGGCCGTGATCTCGCGCGGGTGCACGCCCCAGATCTTCTCGTTGTACGGCACCATGAAGTGCTTGGAGATGCCGGCCCCGAAGTGGCGCAGGCAGTACTCCTCGAAGTTGCCCGGCTCGCCTGCCGTTTTGTCCTGCAACTTGGCCTGCACGACGCCCAGCAGGCACTCTTTGACGACCTCGGGCGGCAGTCCGTGCAGGTTCGCCTGGTACGGATACCGGGTCAGCATCCCGTGCGAAAAGATCCGGGCTCGCCGCGCGATCGGCTTCATGCGCCCCGGCAAGAGCTCGTCGACCAGCTGCTTGATGGCGGGATCGCGCAGGTGCAGCCAGTGGCCGGTCTTGTCGAACCGGAAGCCGCCGTGCTCGTCGGTGCGCGCATGGCCGCCCAGGCGCGCCTCGCGCTCGAACAGCAGCCACGGCGCGCGCAGGTGCATCGCGGCCGAGATGCCGGTCAGCCCGCCGCCCAGGATGACGACTGGGAGCTGCACGACTGGGAGCTGCGTCAATGGCGTTCACTTAGCACGAAAGTGGCGCTCCCAGGTTACACTCGCCCGTGTCCCGCGCCGCCCGTCCTTTGGCCTCGCTGCCGCCCGTCGAGCGCGCGCGAAGCCTGGACACACTGCACCGCCAGCGCACACCGGGCATCTGGGGGCGGGTCTTCCGGCTGCGCTACCTCGCCACCGCCTTGCGCCGGTTCACCGCGGGCGTCGAGCCGGTCGAGGCGCCCCACGTCCCCCGTCCGGACGCCGGGATGGTCTCGGTCACCTTCGTCGGGCACGCCACGACGATGGTCACCTCGCCGCGCGCGCGCCTGCTGGTGGATCCGCTGCTGGAGACGTCGTTTTATGGGATCCGGCGGGCCCAAGAGGCCGGCATCGCCGCCGAAGATGCAGATGACGTCGACCTCGTCTTGATCACCCACGCCCACCGCGATCATCTGTCGCACGCCAGCCTCCGGCGGCTCCCGCGCGGCGCGCTTCTGATCGTGCCGAACGGGTGCGCGCCGCTGGTCCAGCGTCTGGGTTTCGCGGAGGTCATCGAGCTGGCGCCGGGGCAACATCACCAGCACGCCGACGTCCAGGTGACCGCGGTCCCCGTCAGGCACTCGGCGCGCAGAGGCCTGGGCGATTACCGGCGCCGCGGCGCCTGCGGCTACGTGATCCGCATCAACTCGCCGCCGACCCAGCCCGGGCCACCCCAGCAGGTGACGATCTACGTGGCCGGGGACACCGGCTATTTTTCGGGCTTCGCGGAGATCGGCCGCCGCCTTCAGCCCGACGTCGCACTGTTGCCCATCGGGGGCTACGACCCCGTCGAGCTGCGCGACGAGCACCTGTCGCCCCTGGACGCCTGCTGCGCGTTCGAAGATCTGCGCGCGCGCATCTTCATTCCGACCAGTTACGGCGCATTTCCACTGGGCTACGAGCCGCTGCATGCGCCGCTCGCCTGGCTGCGGCAGCTCGCGCGCGAGCGCGATTGGGCGCGCGCCGACGCCGAGCAGCGAGTCGCTATCCTCGATCCTGGCCAGACGGTACATGTGAGGATGCGCGCTTGACCCTCCTGACGACCCGAGGCCAAACTGCACCCCTTTCGACTTTGGGAGGCAGAATGAAGACTCTTCGAGCGTTGTGTGCGGTGGTTCTGTTCAGCGTGATCGGGTGCGGCGGGGGCGGCAGCAATCCTCCGACCAGCGACGATTTCTGCGCTCAATACGCCAAGGCCATTTGCGGCATTTCGTCGGCGTGCGCGATCACGGCGGCCAGTTGTGAGACCTACCAGAAGGGACAGTGCACGACGGCCGCAGCCGCCGCTGTCGCCGGTGGCAAGCGCGTCTTCGCGCCGGGGAACATGAACAACTGTCTCAACAAGGTGAAGGCCGCCTACAACGGCAGCACCATCATCACGCCGAAGACGATGGCGGACATCAACCTCGCCTGTGGCTACGTGTTCCAGGGGACCGGGAAGTTGAACAGCGGAACCTGCACGACCCAGTTCGAGTGCGCGGGTGCGACGGACGGGTCGAACATCTGCGACCCGCAGCTGCACGTGTGCGCCTCCAAGAAGACGGTCGCGGGCGGCGCACCCTGCAATGGCCTGGGGGAGGTCTGCCCGGTCGACTACACCTGCAGCGCGAACACGGCCGGCGTGCTGATCTGTACGGCGGGCGGCAAGGTCGGCGAGTCCTGTGCGACGAACGCTTGCGATCACACCACGCACTGCGTGGCGGCAAAGTGCGCGGCGCTGGCCGGCGCGGGCGAAACCTGCAGCACCGACGGGGACTGCGGCTCCGCCGCGCCCTATTGCAACGCTTACGTCACGCCGGGGCCGAAGTGCTCGGCGGGCCTGCAGTTCGCGGCCGGCTTGGCGTCGTGCTCGTGCATCGGGCAGGGCCTGGGCTGCCCGACGGGCACGACCACCGGCAGCGCCGGCGCCAGCGGCAGCCCGACGGGCGCGGCGGGTTCAGGCGGCGGGGGCAGCCCCGGCGCGGCAGGCGCAGCGGGCGGCGCGGGTGGTGGCAGCACAGGCGCGGCCGGGGCCGCCGGTGGCGCGGGCGGTGGCAGCGCGGGCGCCGCCGGAACTCCGGGCGGCGGCGGCGCGGGCGGCCTGGGTGGCGCCCTGTCCGATTCCACGGGCGTCGGCGGTATCTGATCCCCGCATGCTCGACCGCCTGAAGCGCGTCCCGCTGTGGGCCTGGGCGCTGGCGTTCTCGCTGGCGCTGTGCCTGCCGCGGCTCGGAAGCTTCGGGTTCTGGGACCCGTCCGAGCTCAAGCTGGCCGAACAGGCTCGCGAGATCGCTCGCTCGGGTCACCTGCTGGACGCCACCGTCGGCGGGCGCTTTCCGGCGCGCCCGCCGCTGGACCTTTCGCTGGCGGCGCTGGGGATCCGGATGTTCGGCGCCAGCGAGTGGGGCGCCCGCTTCTTCTTCGCAGTGTCGGCTGTCGTTGCGCTGATGGCCGTGTACTGGGCGGGCGCCGGTCTCCTGCGCCGTCGCGCCGGCTTGCTGGCGACATTGGCGCTGGGGACGATGCCGCTCTTCGTGCTCGAGGCGCGGCAGCTGACCTCGGACGCCCCCCTCATCGCGGGACTGGCTTTGGCGCTCGGCGGCCTCGGACGCTACGCCTGGCCCGCCGGCGGTCGGCGGCGCTGGCTGGACCTGGGCGTTGCCATGACCGGCGTCGCAATCGGCGCGCTGTCCGGCGGCGCGCTCACCGGCCTGGTGCTTCCCATCTTTTCAATGGCGCTGGCGCTGGCGATCGGGCGTGGCCTCCTGGTCGAAGAGGCCGCTGCCATCCAGGACGGCACGGCATCGCTGGCCGCGCTGGGCGTCGGACCGGACGTCGCTGCGCGCGACACGCTGGGCGCCAGCACGTTCCGGCCTGGCCGGCGCGGTTTCATCCCGCTGTCGCTGCTGGTGGTGGCAGCGGCCGCTCTGGCGGTGGCGGCCGTCGGCCGGCTGGTGGCGGGCAAGTACTCCTGGCTGATCGGCGGCGTCGCCCGGTCCGGCCCGCCGACGCACACCTTCGAGACGCTGATCCGCGAGCTGGGATTCGGCCTCTTCCCCTGGAGCGCCATCGCCTTCTTCGCACTGGCCCGCCCGCTCACGCGTCTGGATACGCCGCCCGGTGAACCGACCGCGGTCGGCGCGCTTCGCACCAATCCGCGGTTGCTGTTCGTCGAGCTCTACCTGCTGTTCTTCGCCGGTCTCGGCTACGCGTTTTCGAGCTATCGCGACATCGTTCTCGGCCAGGCCCGGTACGCGGCCCTGCCCGCCATCGCGCTGGCGATCGGCTCGTTCATCGACGAGGCGCTGGAGGCGGCGCGCCCCGAACCGGTGGCCGGCCTGCTGATGGCGACCGGCACCATGGTCGTCGCGCGGGACTTCTACCTGTCACCGGAAGATCTCGCCTCCGTGCACCTTTTCGACAAGGTCCGCTGGCCCACCACGCTGCACGCCGGTGAGTTGATCCTGGGCGTGGGTTTCCTGGCGGCCCTGGGCGTCTACGCCGGGCTGGCCGCCCGGGCACGCGCGATCGGCGCCGGCGCCACCGCAGCGGCCGCCCCGTCGCCGGGCAAGCTGCGCCGAAACAGCCGGCGCGCATTCACCCTGATGGGACGCTACGGGCTGCAGGGCGCGATCGCCTGCGCGCTTTACTTCGCGTTCTACCTGGCACAGGGGATCGTGCCGGCGCTGTCGACCCAGCTCTCTTTCAAGCCGGTGCTCGAGTCGTACACCAAGTTCGCGCGTCCCGGCGACCCCATCGGCCGCTACCGGGTCGAGGGGCACGGGTCGACCTTTTACAGCCCGCAGGACCTGGTGGATCTGCCGAGTCAGGACCGGGTCGTCTCGTTCCTGCGCGACAGCCGGCGCGTGTTCGCCCTGGTCGCCGCGTCCGAGTTGGCCGCGCTGGACGTCGCCTTCAAGGAAGCCAGCCTTCCCTACTACGTGGTCGACGCCTCGTCGGCCCGTTTCCTGCTGCTGACGAACCAGCTGGCCGGCGAACAGGTCGATCAGAATCCCTTGCTGAAGGACGTCTGGATGCCACCCGCCACCGCGGCCGCCGGCGCCCGCCCGCCCTGGAGTTGGCGGATTCCGATCTCGGCCACCTTCGGCGACGCGATCGAGCTGGTGGGCGCTGATTTCCCGGCCAGCGTTCGACGGCCCGGCAAGATCCCGCTGGATCTGTACTTCCGCGTGAAAACGAAACCGCTCGCCGGCTACAAGATCTTCGTCCACTTCGACGGACCAGCGGCGCCGCGTGTGATCGGCGACCACGACCCCGTGAACCACGCGTTCGGAACCGGCTTCTGGCTGCCGGGCGAATACGTGCGCGACCACTACGAAACGGACGTCCCGTTGATGACCACCCCCGCGGGCACCTACGTCGTGTACATGGGTTTCTGGCCGGGGGGCGAGGGAAAGCGCCTCAAGGTCACCTCCGGCCCGAACGACGGCGAAGATCGCGTCAAGCTGGGATCCCTCGAGATCAAGTAGACTCCGCTGGCATGACTCGGCGAGGAAAAGACAGGCGGAGGCGGGAAGTCACAGTGCAGGCCGATCGGCGCCGCAGCGGTGCGGATCGCCGCACCCACGCGCGCGTCACCGTCGACATCGAGGTCGACTACAAGAGCGCCGACAACTTCCTGTTCGCGTACATCACCGACATCAGCGCGATGGGCATCTTCATCCGCACCAACGCGCCCGAGCCGCCGGGCACGAAGCTGAACCTCAGCTTCGCCCCCAGCGGTGGGCCCAGGCTGAACCTGGAGGGGCGCGTGATGTGGGTGAACCCCTATCGCCCGGGCAGCTACGACAACATCAACCCGGGCATGGGCGTGCAGTTCGTCGATCTGACGCCCGAACAGCGCGAACAGATCGTCAACCTGGTCCGCACGTTCGCCTACCTTTCGGACGACGAAGAGCCCAAGGGCAACAGTTAGACTGAAACGTCCCGGCTACTCCAGGGCCGCCAAGAGGTCGCTGAAGAAGGTCGTCAGCGAGTCCCACGGGTTCGGCAAGTCGTCGCTCTGCAGGTAGATGTAGCGGACGTACTGGCGCGCCTGCTTCACGAAGGCGGCGTCCATCGGACACTTGTACGGGATGATGCCGAAGTTGGACGGCGCGTAGGCCGACCAGGCCTTCAGGCTGGCGATCGAAGGCAGGCCGTCTGTCTCGTAGACCATCATCGTGTCGAGCACGCCGATGTACGAGGTGGGGACGTCTGTCCCCGGGTTGCCGACCGTGTAGCTCAGCCCCTTGCTCTTGGCGTACTGCGAAAGCGTCTGATAGTGGGCGACGTCGGCCGGGTTGTTCGACTGCTCATCGAAGAAGATCCCCTGGACCGTCGGGTACAAGGACTTCCACCGGTCGATGTCGGCCTCGACGGAGGCGATGCTGTTGCTGCCATAACCGGTGGCGACGTAGCCGATGACCTTGATGTGCGCCCCTTGTAGCGACGCGATGCCGGTCGTGTAGTCGGCGCTCTTCGACGAGCCCGGGCCGTCCGCCGGATTGACGATGGCGACCACCTCGACAGTGGGGTGCGCCAGCGCCGCGGTGATGATCGTCGTCCACGAGCGATCGGTGGGATCGGTGTAGAGCGGGACGATTGTTCCGCCGGCCGTGATGCCGCTGCTGCCGCCAGTCGCGCCTGTGCTGCCGCCCGTGACCCCGGCCCGTCCGCCGGTCGCGCCCATGCTGCCGCCCATCGCGCCCATGCTGCCGCCGGTCGCGGCCGTGCTGCCGCCGGTGGCCGCGGTCGTGCCGCCGGTGCCGCCGTTCGTACCGCCGGTGCTGCCCGTCTGCCCCCCGGTCACGCTACCGGCGTTCCCCGTGCTGCCGCCCGTCATCCGGTTGCCTGGATTGCCCGTGCGACCCCCGGACGCGGTCGTGGTGCTGCCCGTCGCGCCTCCGCTGGCGCCGGTTGCGGTCGAGCTGGATGCCCCACCGGTCTCGCCGCCTGTCGTGACCGACCCGCCGGTGCCTTCCGGGGACGGGACCATGCCGGCGTGCCCGGCTGAGCCGCCGGCCACCATCGGGTCGCCCGCGATACCGCCGCTGCGCCCACCCGTCGCGTTGACCCCGCCACCCAGACCACCCAGCCCGACCGTAGCCGCGCCCCCCGTCGAACTTTGACCCGGCGTCGCAGAGCCGGCCGTATCGAATTCATCTGACTGAGCACAAGAGAGCGTGAAGGGGACGGCCGCGCAAAAAATCGCCACGGCCAGGCCACGAACGTTCATACATACCTCCGGTCTAGCTGTTTTGGGACGTAGCTAGTACGGGAGGGCATCGGACATGGATGTGTAGGTGAAAAGGCGCATCGCAAAAAAACCGCCCGCGCGCGGCGACCGCAGTCGATGCAAGCCGCCGGCATGCTGCACGGAGGCTGCTAGACTGCCCCGCCTCGTGAGCCGCAAGGATCCGATCGCTCTGAACTCTCCCCGGCGTGGCGCGGATGAGCCCGACTTCATCGTCGTGCGTGGCGCGCGCGAACACAACCTGGCCATCGACCACCTGAAGATCCCCAAGCGGTCGCTGGTCGTTTTCACCGGCGTGTCCGGGTCGGGCAAGTCATCGCTGGCCTTCGACACCCTTTACGCCGAGGGGCAGCGGCGCTACGTCGAATCGCTGTCCTCCTACGCGCGGCAGTTCCTGGGCCAGATGGAGAAGCCCAAATACGAGCAGCTCCGGGGTCTGTCGCCCACCATCGCCATCGAGCAGAAGTCGGCCTCGTCGAATCCGCGCTCGACGGTCGGCACCGTCACCGAGATCTACGACTACCTGCGCGTCCTTTATGCGCGGGCCGGCGAGCAGCGCTGCCACCTTTGCGGCGGCGAGGTGTCCGCCCGCTCGGCCGCCGAGATCGTCGACGAGCTGCTGACGCTGCCGGCGAAGACCCGCGCCACGCTGATGGCGCGCAAGGCCGAGAACCGAAAGGGCGAGTTCCGCGAGGTGTTCGAAGAGGCGCGCAAGGCCGGGTTTTCGCGGGTGCGGATCAACGGCCTCATCCAGCGGCTCGAGGACGTCACCGCGCTGGACAAGAAAAAGAAGCACACGATCGAGATCGTGATCGACCGGGTCAGCATCGACCCCGCCGAGCGCGCGCGCCTGACCGACTCGGTCGAGACCGCGGTCAAGGTCGGCAGCGGCTCGGTGCTGGTGGCCGTGGAAGGGGAAGCGCGCGAGCGGGCTTACAGCGAGGCGCGTGCCTGTCCGGACTGCGGCGTCGGCCTGCCGGAGCTCTCACCGCAGTCGTTCTCGTTCAACAGCCCGCTCGGCATGTGCGTCGACTGCAACGGCCTCGGCTCCAGCATGGAGATCGACGCCGACCTGATCGTCCCCGATCCGTCCAAGTCGATCAGCGAAGGGGCGATCGAGCCCTGGGGCGAGCGGGCGGGCAAGGAATCGGGGTGGACCGGCAACGTCGCCGCCGCGGTCTCGCGCGAGTTCGGGATTCCGCTCGACAAGCCCTGGAAGTCGCTGACGCCGCGCCAGCGCGAAGTGCTGCTGTTCGGCGCGGGCGACAAGCGGGTGAAGGTGAGCTGGGCCGGCAAGCACGGCACCGGCTCGTGGGCGATGCGCTTTTCGGGCGTCGTCAACACCATCAAGAAGCGCATGCAAGAGAGCACGTCGGAGGTGACGCGGCAGTGGTACGGCCGCTACTTCCGTGAACAGCTCTGCCGCGCGTGCAGCGGGCAGCGGCTGCGGCCCGAGTCGCGCGCCGTGGTGCTGGCCGGCAAGAGCATCGTCGACGTCACCGGCATGACCGTGGCCGGCGCCGCCCAGCACTTCGCCGGCTTGGGCCTGAAGGGGGCCCGGGCCCAGATCGCGACGGAGATCCTGAAAGAGGTGAACGCGCGTCTGGGGTTCCTGCTGGACGTCGGGCTCGAGTACCTGACGCTGGATCGCGCGGCGGCGACGCTGTCGGGTGGCGAAGCGCAGCGGATCCGGCTGGCGTCGCAGCTGGGCTCGGAGCTGTCGGGCGTCATGTACGTGCTCGACGAGCCGTCGATTGGCCTGCACCAGCGTGACAACCTGCGCCTCATCTCGACGCTGCGGCGGCTGCGCGACCTCGGCAACAGCGTGATCGTCGTCGAGCACGACGCCGAGACCATCGAGGCGGCCGACCACGTCGTCGACTTCGGTCCCGGCGCCGGCCGGCTGGGTGGCCGCGCCATCGCCGAGGGCACCCCCGAAGAGCTGAAGCGCAACCCGAACTCGGTGACCGGCCGCTTCCTGTCGGGCGCCGAACGGATCGAGGTGCCGAGCGAGCGCCGCAAGCCGCAGGGATTCATCACGGTCAAGGGCGCGCGCGAGCACAACCTCAAGAACATCGACGTGCAGTTCCCGCTGGGCGTGCTGGTCGCGGTCACGGGGGTCTCGGGCGCCGGCAAGTCGTCGCTGATCGGCGGCATCCTGCAGCCGGCGCTGCGGCGCAAGCTGCTGGGCAGCTACGACCAGATCGGCCGCCACACCTCGGTGCAGGGGATCGAGCAGCTCGACAAGGTCATCGACATCGACCAGAAGCCCATCGGGCGCACGCCCCGTTCGAACCCGGCGACCTACACCAAGGCGTTCGATTGCATCCGCGACGTCTTCGCGGAGACGGCGGAGGCGCGCGCCTACGGCTATCAGCCCGGGCGGTTCTCGTTCAACGTGCGCGGCGGCCGCTGCGAGGCCTGCGAGGGCGACGGCGTCCGGCAGGTCGAGATGCACTTCCTTCCCGACGTCTACGTCACCTGCGAGGTCTGTCGGGGCAAGCGTTACAACGAGGCGACGCTGCGCGTGAAGTGGAAGGACCGGACCATCGCCGACGTGCTGGACACGCCCGTGTCGGACGCGATGGGCCTGTTCCAGCACCACCGGACGCTGCGCGGGATCCTGCAGACGCTGGGCGACGTGGGGCTGGGGTACATCGCGCTGGGGCAGTCGGCGACGACGCTGTCGGGCGGCGAGGCGCAGCGGATCAAGCTGTCGCGCGAGCTGGCCAAGCGCGACACCGGACGAACCTTCTACATCTTGGACGAGCCCACGACCGGCCTGCACTTCGAAGACGTGCGCAAGCTGCTGTCGGTGCTGGGGCGGCTGGTCGCGGCCGGCAACACGGTGCTGGTGATCGAGCACAACTTGGACGTCATCAAGACGGCCGACTATGTCCTCGACCTTGGTCCGGAAGGCGGCGCGCGTGGCGGCGAGGTGGTCGCGGCCGGCACCCCCGAAGAAGTGGCGCGGGTGGCGGGCTCGTACACGGGGCAGTTCCTGGCGCCGCTGCTCGGCATTCGACGCGCGCGGGCAACGACCGCGGCCTGATGCGTCAGCGGGAAGCAGCGCGCCAGCGCGGCAAATTTTTTCCGTCCCGCCGCCCTTATCGGCCCTTGCAAATTTTCCGGTAATACCGGCTTCATAGTTGTCGGTAGGGGTGTTCACCGCGCTTACACCTTGGCTGGGCGCTGTTGAGGATTCCGCTGGTTTCATACGTTCGGCATGGCCAAGGCTCGCGGAGTAAACCTTGTTAAAAAATTCGTGTGTGGCGGTCGCCGCGCTTTGTGTGGCGATCCTGGGTGGATGCAGTGGCGGACAGGGCGCCC
>CAVTSM010000017.1:0-588195 GCA_963737345.1 uncultured Pseudomonadota bacterium
TTTAGGCCCCCCGTCCGGGTGAACCAAGGGCTGCGCTCCGCTCAACTCTTCGGCGGGGGCGAGAGGACGGGGATTTGGTCGGCCTCCGTACCCGAGGGGTTGGAATCGTCGGGCGGAACAACAGAGCCGCCCGACTCAACTCCGGCCGACCAAATCCCCGTCCTCTCGCGCGTCGAAGAGCGGCGCTACGCTCCGCGCGAAGGTCGGCTCCGGGATAGAGATCTGGCGAGCGGAGCCGAGGTGGAACGCGCGGGCGGAGGGGGACGGGGAGCTTCTCGTCCGGAGGTGAGGGCCGCGGCTCTGTTGTTCCGCGGCCCGATTCCAACCCCTTGGGTACGCAGGACGAGGAGCTCCCCGTCCCCCTCCGCCGGCAAGTGAACCGAGCGAGTGGAGCCCGACCAAATCCCCGTCCTCTCGCGCGTCGAAGACCAGCGCTACGCTCCGCGCGAAGCTCGGCTCCGCTCAGTCCTCCGGGTTTTTCTCACCTGTTTGAGTTATCCACAGGAGGGGGTGATAGCGTGGCGCGGTGATTGTTTGGCGTGCGCCTGCTGTTGATGACCTGAAGGTGGCGGCGCTGGCGGCGGAAGCGAGGCTGCGGCCGCTGACGGCGCGCGTGCTGGTGGGGCGGGGAATTTTGGGGGCAGAGACGGCGATGAAGTTTCTGGAGCCGCGGTTGGCTGATTTGCGGCGGCCGGAGGGGATGCCGGATTTGCCGCGGGCGCTGGAGCGGCTGGTCGCGGCGCTGGGGGCTGGGGAGACGATCGGGGTTTTCGGGGATTACGACGTCGACGGGGTCACGACGGCGGCGGTGCTGGCCAGCGCGTTTCGCGCGATGGGGGGGAAGGTGATTCCCCGGGCGGCGAGCCGGCATGCGGGGTATGGCGTGGGAGTCGAGGACGTGGCGCGGTTCGCGGCGGACGGTTGTCGGGTGCTGGTGACGGGGGACTGCGGGACCAGCGATCACGACGCGCTGGTTGCGGCGCGAGAGCGAGGCATCGATGTCATCGTCATCGATCACCACGAGCTGCCCGCGGCGGAGACCCCGGCCTATGCGCTCATCAATTCGCGGCGGCCGGATGACGCGTTTCCGTTCAAGGGGCTGGCGTCGTGCGGTGTGGCGTTCTATCTGGCTGCTGCCCTGCGCACGCGCCTCGGCGCAACGTTCGATCCGCGCGATCTGCTGGATCTGGTGGCGCTGGGGACGATCGCGGATCTGGTGCCCCTGACCGACGAGAACCGGATCCTGGTGGCCGCGGGGCTGAAGGTGTTGTCGGCGCGCAAGCGCCCCGGGCTGGCGGCGCTGGCGGCGCGCGCCGAGCTGATGGATGGGCCGATCACGGCTCACCAGGCGGCGTTTCGCCTGACCCCCCGCCTCAACGCCGCGGGACGCCTCGGCGAGGCGCAACTGGCGCTCGATCTGCTGCTGGCCACGCCGGCCGACGCGGAGCGGCTGGCTGCAGAGATCGAAGAGCAGAACACCGAACGGCAGCGCATCCAGGAGCTGGTCTGGATCGAGGCGCGGGCCCAGGCGGCCGAACAGGCGGACGCCCCGGCCATCGTGGTCGGCGCCGAGGGCTGGCACCACGGCGTGGTCGGAATCATCGCTGCGCGCCTGGTCGACGGCTTTGCGCGCCCGGCGATCGCCATCGGCTTCAAGAACGGCGAAGGGCGCGGCTCGGCACGCACGATTGCGGGCGTGAACCTGTTCGATGCGCTGGGCGCTTGCCGCGAGCACCTCACGCGATTCGGCGGCCACGCCGGCGCTGCGGGATTGAGCATCGCCCGCGACCGGCTGGACGGCTTCCGGTCCGCGTTCGCGGCCGAGGCGGCACGCCAGGCTGCCGGCCGCGCCGCCACCTCCGCCGTCGAGGTCGACGCGGAGGTCGCGCTGTCGGATTTGGACGTTGCGTTCGCCGAAGAGCTGGCCCGGCTGGGCCCCTTCGGAGCCGCGAACCGCGAGCCGGTGTTCGCGCTGCGCGGCGTCGTGGCGCGCACGACACGCGTCGTGGGCAAGGGACACCTGCAGCTGACGCTGGACCATGGCGGGGCAATGAGCGACGCCATCGCTTTCGGCCAGGGCGGCGACGATCCCGGCGCCGGCGCGGTCCTGGATGTCCTGGCCACCGCAGAGCTGGACACCTTTCGCGGCGCGCGGCGCGCGCGCTTGAGGGTCACCAA
The DNA here is from genome assembly GCA_963737345.1 of uncultured Pseudomonadota bacterium. Taxonomy (GTDB): domain Bacteria; phylum Myxococcota_A; class Polyangia; order Fen-1088; family Fen-1088; genus JADGRB01. The sequence goes on from CAVTSM010000017.1 coordinate 2,179, forward strand.
ACTCGCCCGCCGGCCGAACGCCGACTAAGATTCCTTCTTCCGTGTCCTCATCCCCGTCCGAGCCCGCCCCCGGGACCCGCGCGGAAAGCGCCGAGTCCACCCGTCCTGCGCCCCGGCCCGCCGGTGTCCGCAACGCGCTTCGCGCGCGCCGCAACCCACGCGAGCGAAGCTACTGGCAGCTCGTCCCGCGCCGGAATTTTCGACTGGCCCTGCTGTTGATTGCGCTGATTGTCGCGGTTATCGCCCTCAAGCGTAGCGGGGGGATGTCACTCAGCCACATGTTCGACGTGTTCGCGCCGCCGGTGCCGCCACGGAAATCCGAGGCGTCGCCACCCGGAACGTTCCAGCACATCGAAGTCCGCCCCGCGTCGCCCAAGCGCCCCTGAGATGCACGCATCCGGCGGGCCCCTGGCGTGGGCAATTTTCGGCGTCGTCGTGATCGGGATGTTGGCGCTGGACCTGGGCGTCTTTCACCGCAAGGCCCACGTGGTCCGCGGTCGCGAGGCGGCGGTCTGGTCGCTGGTCTGGATCGGCCTGTCGCTGGCGTTCAACCTGGGCATCTACCTGCACTGGGGCGCCGACCGCGGCCTGGAGTTCTTTCAAGCGTGGTTGATCGAAAAGGCGCTGTCCGTCGACAACCTCTTCGTCTTCCTGGCGGCCTTCTCGTACTTCGCCGTGCCCGAGAACCTGCAGCATCGCGTGCTGTTCTGGGGGATCCTGGGCGCGCTGGTCACGCGCGGCGCGTTCATCGCCGTCGGCGCCGCGCTGCTGGCGGCCTTCCATTGGGTCACCTACATCTTCGGCGCCTTCCTGGTACTGACCGGCGGCCGCCTGCTGTTCGGCGACGGCGAGGAGGTCAAGCCCGAAGGCAACCCCGTTCTGCGCCTGTTCCGCCGGCTCGTTCGGACGACGCCCGACTACGATGGCCCGCACTTTATCGCACGCCGCGACGGGCTCCTTTACGCGACGCCGCTCTTGATGGTGCTGGTCGTCATCGAAGCCAGCGACGTGGTCTTCGCCGTGGACTCGATCCCAGCGGTCTTCGGCGTCACCCAGGACGTCTTCATCGTCTACACGTCCAACATCTTCGCGGTGCTGGGGCTGCGGGCTCTCTGCTTCTTGGTGGCCCGCCTGGTCCGGCGGCTCCGCTACCTCAAGCCGGCGCTGGCGCTGGTGCTGGCCTTCGTGGGCGCCAAAATGCTGATCGGCGACAAGGTCCACATCTCGGACATCGTGTCTCTGCTGGTCGTGACCGGCCTCATCGGCGCGGCGGCCCTGGTGTCTTTGCTGTTTCCGGCTAAGGAAACTTGATGCGGCCGTGGGACAGGCAGGGGAGCGCCGCCCGGACCTGGTCCTGGTAGGCGAAGTCCAGCCGGGCCAGCGCGAAGCCCTGGTGGTCGCCGCACTCGGCGATGACGGCTCCCCACGGGTCCACGACCAGCGCGTGCCCGTAGCTGGCGCGGTTCGGGCCGTGGGCGCCGAACTGGGCCGGCGCCATGACGAACACCTGGTTCTCGACGGCGCGGGCGCGAAGCAGCACGTGCCAGTGATCCTTGCCGGTCTGCAGCGTGAACGCCGAGGGGACGGCGATGAGCCGCGCACCCCGAACCGCCAGCGTTCGGTAGAGCTCAGGGAAGCGCAGGTCGTAGCAGATGCTCATGCCCAGCCCGCCCCAGGGGGTTTCGGCGACCACGACCTCGCCGCCGGCCTCGATCGACTCTGACTCGCGAAAGCGGCGCCCGCCGGGGACGTCGACGTCGAAGAGGTGGATCTTGCGGTACACGGCCACGACGGCACCCTGCGGGTCCAACAGGATGGCCGTGTTGCGGATCCGCCGCGCGCTGCCGCGCTCGGGGAACCCGCCCAACAACAGCCAGGCGCCGGTCTCGCGCGCCAGTTCCTGCATCGCGCCCAAAATTGGACCGACGGGAGCGGCGGGGGCGGCTGCCCCGGGCGACGGGACGACCTCGGCAAGGGCCAGCCGGTGATCGTTGTCGTTGCCGAGGTAGGCGAAGTTCTCGGGCAGCCCGATCAGCGTTGCGCCGGAGCCGGCCGCCTGCCTGACCAGCTCACCGGTCCGCTGGAGGTTGTCGCCGACGTTGTCCGTCGAGCTCATCTGCACCGCGGCGACGACCAAATCCGACATGTGGCCAGCGTAACAGCCGCGGCCGAGTCGTCCAGACCGAAAACCAGGACGCAAACCGCGGAAATACTTGCGTTTAGGGGCACCTGCGCGTCTTGCACCCCCCCAAAGCCCATGTTATAAAACGCGGCCTCGAAGATTGCGTTGCCTCCGTAAAAGGGTGGGCCGCGTGCCCGCCCTTTTTATTTTCCCCACACCCCACCCCAAAACCCCCGATGCGAAAGGACCTTCAAGACTTGTGGCTGCTGGCCGAGCCCTACGTCCGCGATGCTGGCTTCGATCTCATCGAAGTCCAGTACGGTCGCGAGCAACGTGGGATCGTTCTGCGCCTTTTCATAGACCGTCCGGGGGAGGGAACGACGGTATCGGGGGGGATCAGCGTGGACGACTGCGAGCGTGTGAGCCGAGATGTCTCGGCGGCGCTGGATGTCGCCGACAAGATTTCGCAGGCATATCAGTTGGAAGTGAGCTCGCCTGGGCTTGACCGGCCCCTGAGGCGAGAGCGGGACTTTGCGCGATTTGCGGGAGAGAGCGCACGTATTCGGCTCACCGAGGGTGTCGAGGGGCGGCGCAATTTTTCGGGGATAATCCGCGGGGCCAAGGATGGCCGCGTGGAGATCGCTTGTGACGGCCGGTCTTACGAGCTTCCCATCGACGACATCCTGCGCGCCAACCTGATCCCGGACTGGGAGAGGGAATTCGCGCGTAAAGCTGATCGCGGGGACGCCGCCGGCGATTCGACGGTCACCGGCGAGAATCACGGAGCGCTTCATGAGTGAAGGTGCCGCCCTCGGCCTGGTCCTAGACCAGGTCTCCAAGGACAAAAATATCGACCGCACCGTCCTGGTCGAGACTCTCGAGCAGGCCATCCTGACCGCCGCCAAGCGAGCGTTCGGGATGCAGCGTGAGATGGAAGCCAAGTTCAACGAGGAGACCGGCCGGGTCGACCTCTTCCAGATCATCGTCATCGTGGACCAGATCACCCCCGGCAACGAGGGGAAAGAGGTGCTCATCTCGGACGCCCAGCGCTTCGGCCTCAAGGCCGAGTCGGGCGACGAGCTGCTGTTCCAGATCTTCTACGACGAGAAGGATCAGGCCAAGGCGGAAGAGCAGGACGGCAAGTACGGCGAGCTCTTGAAGCTGAATCGCGCCTGGAAGGGGTTTGGCCGCATTGCCGCGCAGACCGCCAAGCAGGTGATCCTGCAGCGCGTTCGCGAGGCCGAGCGCGAGAACGTCTTCAATCAGTACCGCGAACGCAAGGGCGAGCTGATCTCCGGCATCGTGCGCCGATTCGAGCGCGGCAACATCATCGTCGACCTGGGCGGGGCCGAGGCGGTGCTGCCCGTGCGCGAGCAGGTCCAGCGGGAATCGTATCGTGCCGGCGACCGCATCGTCGCGTTCGTGGTCGAGATCGACAAGGCGGCGCGCGGACCGCAGATCATCTTGTCGCGTACCCACAAGGGGCTGCTCGAGAAGCTGTTCGAGATGGAGGTCCCCGAGATTTACGAAAAGATTGTGCGCATCGAGGCGTCGGCCCGGGAGGCGGGTGCGCGCTCCAAGATTGCCGTCAGCTCGCGCGACCGGGACGTGGATCCGGTGGGCGCCTGTGTCGGCATGAAGGGGTCGCGCGTGCAGGCCGTCGTGCAGGAGCTTCGCGGAGAGAAGATCGACATCGTCCCCTACGACGGCGATCCGGTGAAGTTCGTGTGCAACGCGATCGCGCCGGCAGAGGTGTCGCGGGTGCTGATGGACGTCGGCTCGCACACGATGCAGCTCATCGTTCCCGACGAGAAGTTGTCGCTGGCGATCGGCAAGAAGGGGCAGAACGTGCGGCTGGCCTCGCAGCTGACCGGATGGCGCATCGACATCCACTCGGCGACCAAGGTCGGCGAGATGGAGCAGCGGGCCCGCCAATCGCTGGCGGCGATCGAGGGGGCCACCGCCGAGCTGGCCGAGGCGCTGTTCAAGGCCGGCTGGCGTTCGGCCTCCGAGGTCGCGGCGGCGAAACCCGACGAGCTGGCCGACATGCCGGGCATCGGCGGCGCGCCGGAGGCCCAGAAGTTCATCGCGGCGGCCGGTCGTGCGGCCGAGACCGAGCGCACGCGGCACGCTGAAGAGGCCGCCCGCGCGGCACAAGCCCAGCTCGAGCAGCAGGCGGCGGCACGGCCGACCACGGAGGCCCCCTGAGCTCTGGAAGAATCCACCACGCCCCCGTTCGAACCTGTGCCGGCTGCCGCCGGCGCGGACCGGCGGGCGACATGTTTCGCCTGACCTTGGCGACGGGGACTCTCCGAGCGTCTTTGCATCGGATGGGGGCGGGCCGGGGCGCGTCGGTGCACCGGCAGGTTGATTGCGTCCAGGCGGTGCAGCGCCCGGGCGTACTGGCGAGGGCCTTCAAAAGGCCGGTGGAGTTGGGCGCGGCGGCGGCGGAAACATTTTCGCAGTTGATCGCGGTCTCGCGTAGACAGGGGACAACATGATTGGAAGCGGATACGACAGAGCAGGAACTCCGGAGGCGCCGGTCGGGCCGCGGGTGCGCGTCTACGAGCTGGCCAAGGACCTGGGCGTGCAGCCGAAGGACCTGGTCAACAAGGTGCGCGCCATGGCGATTGACGTCGCCAACCACATGTCGCAAATCGAGGCGGCCGACGTCGATCGCATCAAGCGCGCGATCGAGCGCGAACGCCACGAGAGCCTGGTCGAAGAGCGGCTGAACGACACGGTCATCCGCCGCCGCTCGAAGAACGCCCCGCCCGCGGCGGCGCCGGCGCGCCAGATCGTCACGCCGGTTGCTGCTCCGGCCTCGCGTCCGCAGCCGGTGCCGCGTCCGGCCGCGCCGCCAGTGGCCGTGGAGGCCAAGTCCGACACCAAGTCCGACACCAAGTCCGACACCAAGGCCGAGCCGGTCGCCGCCCAGGCGGAAGCCGCCGAAGCGCCGGCCCCTGCGCCCGCGCCCCGTCGGGCTCCCGCGCCCGTCGAGGTTGCGCCGCCTGTGCCGGCGCCCGCCGTCGAGACCAAGGCAGCTCCGCCTCCGGTCGTCGAGAGCAAGCAGGCACCGGCCGCTCCGGCCAAGGCCCCGGCGCCCTCGCGGGTCGAGACCAGCACCCCCGCCGCGGCACCTGTTCCGATGGCCGCCCAGGCGCCCGCCGCCCCGGAGGCGCCGCGCCCGGTCATCAAAACGATCCCGCAGCCGGTCGTCACCGGCTCGGCTGCCACGGGTGCGTTCATCCAGTTGCCCGGGATGGGACCGCGCGGCGAGCCCGGCGCGCCGCGCGTCGAGATCAAAGATCGCGACGAAGAGCTGAAGCGCCTGGGGCGCAGCGGACTTCTCAATCGCGCGCCCGCGGGCCGCGATCGCTACGGCCGCCCGGCCTTCGGCCCCGGCGGACAGCGGCCAGGCAGCTTCCCGAAGAAGCGCGTCGCCGCCGCCGGCAAGAAGCTGAAGCAGACTCAGATCACGACGCCAGCCGAGCACAAGCGCGTCGTTCGCATGGGCGACACGATCGCCGTCTCGGAGCTGGCCAAGAAGATGGCCGTGCAGGGGCGCGAGATCGTCAAGAAGCTCTGGGCCCTCGGCATGATGGGCGTGACCATCAATCAGGACATCGACCTCGACACGGCGACGCTGATTGCCAACGAGTTCGGCTTCCAGATCGAGTCCACGGCCTTCAGCGAAGACAAGCTCCTCACCGAGACGGAGGCCGCCGACAACCCGGAGGACCTGGTCCCGCGTGCGCCGGTCGTCACCATCATGGGCCACGTCGACCACGGCAAGACGTCGCTGCTGGACGCGATCCGGAAGGCCAACGTGGCGGCGGGCGAAGCGGGCGGCATCACCCAGCACATCGGCGCGTACCGGGTCACCAGCGACCGGGGCGACGTCGTCTTCCTGGACACGCCCGGTCACGAGGCGTTCACGGCCATGCGCGCCCGCGGCGCTCAGATGACGGACATCGTCGTCCTGGTGGTCGCCGCCGACGACGGGCCGATGCCGCAGACCATCGAGGCCATCAACCACGCCAAGGAGGCCCAGGTGCCGATCGTGGTGGCGGTCAACAAGATCGACAAGCCGGGCGCCAACCCGGATCAGATCCGGAACAAGCTCTCGGAGCACGAGCTGGTCTCGGAAGAGTGGGGCGGCAGCACCATCTTCGTGAACGTCTCGGCGAAGACCAAGCAAGGCGTCGACAAGTTGCTGGAGATGCTGGCCCTGCAGGCCGAGTTGCTCGAGCTCAAGGCCAACCCGAACAAGCCAGGCAAGGGGCACGTCATCGAGGCGCGCCTCGACCGGGCCCGAGGGCCCATCTCGACGATGCTGGTCGAGGACGGCACGCTGAAGATCGGCGACCTGGTCGTGGCCGGCCAGTTCTCGGGGAAGATCCGCGCCATGATCGGCGACAAGGGGCAGTCGGTCTCCGAGGCCGGCCCGTCCACGCCCGTCGAGGTGCTGGGCATCGACGGCGTTCCGGACGCCGGCGAGGTCTTTAACGTGGTCACCGACGAGAAGGCCGCCAAGGCGCTGGTCGAGCACCGCCACGACGTTCGCCGCAAGAAAGAGCTGGCCGGGACCGGCCGCGTGTCGCTGGAGAACATCCTCGACAAGATCAAGAGCGGCGAAGTCAAAGAGGTGAAGGTGATCCTCAAGGCCGACGTGCAAGGGTCGGTCGAGGCGGTGGCGAGCGCGCTCACCAAGCTGTCGACCGAGAACGTCGGCGTGAACGTCATTTCGACGGGCGTCGGCGGCATCACCGAGTCGGACGTCAGCCTCGCCAAAGCGTCGTCGGCAATCGTCGTCGGTTTCAACGTTCGCCCCGCCGGCAAGGCCCAGCAACTGGCCGAGCAGGAGGGGGTGGACATCAAGCTGTACCAGGTCATCTACGACGCCATCGACGACGTCAAGAAGGCCATGGTCGGCATGCTGGCCCCCATCTCGCGCGAAAAGCTGATGGGCAAGGCCGAGGTCCGGCAGGTTTTCAACATCCCGAAGGCCGGCACCATCGGGGGCAGCTTCATCCTCGACGGCAAGATCACGCGCAAGGCGCTGCTGCGGCTGGTGCGTGATTCGGTGGTTCTGTACACCGGGAAGGTTGGCTCGCTGCGCCGGTTCAAGGACGACGTTTCCGAGGTGGCGCAGGGGTACGAGTGCGGCCTGTCGATCGAGGGCTACAACGACCTGCGCGTCGGCGACATCATCGAGGCGTTCGAGATCGAGACCGTCGCCGCGACGCTGGACGCTCCGAAGGCGTCCTAGCGCGAACAAGAGAAGAGACGAAGGGACCGGTATCGTGACGGTCGCGATTGCCCGCGTCACCCTGGTCTTGGCCGCGGCCCATTCGCTGAAGGACAAGCGAATGGTGCTGCGGCGGCTCAAAGACCGGGTGCGCGACAAGTTCAACGTCTCGATCGCCGAGGTCGCCGCCCATGATGTTTGGCAGCGCGCGGTCCTGGGGATCACGCTGGTGGGCGGCGATCGCAAGCACACGGAGTCGTCGATCGACGAGGTGCTGCGGTTCGTGCGCGAGGACGCCGACGTGGCCAACGACGAGCACGAGATCCAGACCTTCGGAACCGGCGAGCTGCACGGTCCCGACTTCACTCACTGGGAGGGCTAGCGCGGTGTCGCAAAGGGTGGAGCGGGTCGCGAGCGAGGTGCGCGCCGTCCTGGGCGAGACGCTGGCGCGGGATGAGATCAAGGACCCGCGCGTGCGCGGCGCCGGGCTCATCACCGTCACGTTCGTGCGGATTTCGGGCGATCTGCGCCACGCCAAGGCGCTGTTCACGGTGCACGGCATGGACCCGGCCGGGATGGAGCGGGTGCGCGCCGGGCTGGATCACGCCAGCGGCTACTTCCGGCAGGCGATCGCCCGGCGGTTGCGGATGCGGGTGGCGCCGGCCGTGACGTTCGAGGTGGACCAGGTCTTCGAGCAGGCGGAGAAGGTCGAGAAGCTCTTGAAGGAGATTGGGCCGGGGGTGGTGGCCGTGGCGGCTGGGGTGAGCGAGGGAAGCGGCGACGGGGAAGAGGACGAGGACGAGGACGGGGAAGAGGAAGAGGAAGAGGAAGAGGGGAAGTGAACGGGGTCCTGGTTGTCGACAAGCCGGTGGGGCCGACCTCGTTTGATGTCGTGGCGAGGGTCAGAAGGGCGGTGAAGGTCAAGAGAGTGGGGCATGGGGGGACGCTGGATCCGCTGGCATCGGGGGTGTTGCCGGTCTGTGTGGGGGAGGCGACCAAGCTGGCGCCGTTTCTGTTGGACGCCGAGAAGACCTATGAGTTCACCGTTCGGTTTGGCGCCGAGACGGACACCGACGACGCCGGGGGGCGGGTGACAGCCACGGCGGATGCTTCCGGGCTGGACCAGGCCGCGGTCGAAGCGGCCCTCGGCGCGTTTCGCGGGCCCATCTCGCAGGTGCCGCCGGCGTACGCGGCCATCAAGCGCGAGGGGCGCGCTCTTTATGACTACGCGCGGGCCGGCGAGGCGATCGAGGTCGCGCCGCGCGCCGTGACGATCTTTGCGCTCGAGTTGGTTTCGTTCACGGGACCGGACGAGGTCGCGCTGCGGGTGCATTGTTCGAAGGGAACTTACGTTCGGGCCCTGGCGAGGGACCTCGGCCGGGCGCTGGGGACCGGCGGGCACGTGACGGCGCTGCGGCGCACGAGCTCTGGGCCGTTTGCCCTGGAGGTGGCGTGGCCGCTGGATCGCGTCCTGGCCGCTCTGACCGCCGGCGACGGGGACCTGCCGGTCGTGTCGCTGGCCGACGCGCTGGTTCACCTGCCGGCGGTGACGGCCGACGACGCGCTTGCCCGCCGGCTGCGTGCCGGCCAGCGCGTCGCCTGGTCGGCGCTGAGCGAAACCCCCGCCGGCCGGGTCCGGGTCCTCGACGGTGCCGGGGACCTGGTCGCGGTGGCCGAGCCGCGCGCCGACGGGCTGGTCCGCACGCTGCGCGTATTTGGCGCCGCATCGCAGAAACCAGCCGCCGGGGTTACCGCCAGCGTTGACGAAGGCGCGATATTGTAGGACATTGAATCACCTCAAAAGAGAAAAGAAGATCGTCAATGTCCCTTGCTGCAGAAAGAAAATCCTCGGTCGTTCAGAAGTTCGCTCGCAAGCCCGGTGACACCGGCTCGCCCGAAGTCCAAATTGCCCTGCTTTCGGAACGGATCATTTACCTGACCGAGCACTTCAAGGCCCACGCGAAGGATCACCACTCGCGTCGCGGCTTGCTCATGCTCGTCGGCAAGCGCCGCCGTCTGCTGGACTACCTGAAGTCCAAGAACGTCGACCGCTACCGCGCCGTCATCCAGACGCTCGGCATCCGCAAGTAGCGCTTTTCGGCTCAAGCCGGAGGCAACTCAGGCGCGCGCACGCGTGAGCGCGTGCGCGTCCTGAACCTGGCACCCGTGCGCCTTGCACGGGGCCGGCAAGCGACCGCATTTTCTTCGCAGCAGGGACAAGACAGGAGACCACATGTTCGTACGTGAAGGCGTCAACTTTGGCGGCAAGGAGCTCAGCATCGAGACCGGCCGCATGGCCAAACAGGCCGACGGTTCGGTCGTGGTTCGCTACGGCGACACGATGGTCCTGGTGACCGCGGTCGCCTCCGGCTCTGTGCGGCCCGGCGTGGACTTCATGCCGCTCACCGTCGACTACCTGGAAAAGACGTCGGCCGCTGGCCGCATCCCCGGTGGCTACTTCAAGCGCGAGGGGCGTATGACAGAGGTCGAGGTCCTGACCTCGCGCCTCATCGATCGTCCCTCTCGACCGCTGTTTCCGAAGGGGTGGCGCTTCGACACCCAGGTGATCGCGATGGTCGTCTCGACCGACCGCGAGAACCCGTCGGATGTGCTGGCGATGACCGGCGCGTCCTGCGCGCTACATCTGTCGGACATCCCTTGGGCCGGCCCCTACGCTGGCGTGCGCGTGGGCCGCGTCGACGGGCAGTTGGTCATCAACCCGACCTTCGCCGCGCGCGACAAGTCCGAGATGGACCTGCTGGTCGCCTGCAGCCGCGACGCGATCGTGATGGTCGAAGGCAGCGCCTCCGAGCTGACCGAGGACGTGCTGGTCGACGCGCTCATGTTCGCGCACCAGCAGGCGCAGCCGTTGATTGATCTGCAAGACAAGCTGCGCGCCGCGGTCGGAAAGACCAAGCGCGAGTTCACGCCGCCCGCCAAGGACCCGGCCATCGTCGCCAAGGTCGGCGAGCTGGCGAATCAAAAGATCGAGGCCGCCATGGCCATCCGCGAAAAGCACGAGCGCTACGCGGCGCTCGACGCCGCGGGCTCGGAGACCAAGGTCGCGCTGGCGGAGGCGTTCCCCGAGCGGGCCGTCGAGATCTCAGAGGCTTTTGAATCAGCCAAGAAGAAGCACCTGCGCGAGCTGGTGCTCAACACCGGCCGCCGCATCGACGGCCGCAGCCCCGCCGACATCCGCCAGATCACCTGTGAGGTCGGGGTCCTGCCGCGCACGCACGGCTCCTCGCTCTTCACGCGCGGCGAGACGCAGGCGCTGGTCACGACCACCCTCGGAACCAGCCAGGACACGCAGCACATCGAAGGCATCATCGGCGACATCGAGAAGCGCTTTTTGCTGCACTACAACTTCCCGCCCTTCTCGACGGGCGAGACCAAGCCGTTGCGCGGCGCCAGCCGGCGCGAGGTCGGCCACGGCCACCTGGCCGAGCGCGCGATCGCCAAGGTGTTGCCGTCCGAGAAGGACTTCCCGTACACGATCCGCATCGTCTCGGAGATCCTCGAGTCGAACGGCAGCTCGTCGATGGCGTCGGTCTGCGGCGGCATCTTGTCGTTGATGGACGGCGGCGTGCCCATCAAGACCCCGGTGGCTGGCATCGCGATGGGCCTCATCAAAGAGGGTGACCGCGTGGCGGTTCTGTCCGACATCCTCGGCGACGAGGACCATCTGGGCGACATGGACTTCAAGATCTGTGGCACCAAGACCGGCGTCACCGCGGTTCAGATGGACATCAAGATCCAGGGGCTGACCCGCGAGATCCTCGAGACGGCGCTGCGCCAGGCCCGCGAGGGGCGGCTCTTCATCCTGGGCAAGATGGCCGAGGCGCTGGCCGCCCCGCGCGAGGACCTGTCCAAGTTCGCGCCGCGCATTCACACGCTCCAGGTCAAGCCGGACCAGATCCGCGAGATCATCGGCCCGGGCGGCAAGACGATCCGCGGCATCACCGCGCAGACCGGCGTCGCCATCGAGGTCGAGGACGACGGCACCGTGCACATCGCGTCGCCCGACGGGATCGCGGTCAAGAAGGCCATCGACATCATCAAGGGCCTGACCACGGAGCCGGAGCTGGGCGAGTTCTACATGGGGGTCGTCAAGCGGCTGGCTGACTTCGGCGCCTTCGTCGAGATCCTGCCGGGCACCGATGGGCTGGTGCACATCAGCGAGCTCGACCAGAAGCGCGTCGGCGCCGTGCAGGACATCTGCAAGGAAGGCGACGAGATGTTGGTGAAGGTCATCGGCATCGATCGCGCCACGGGCAAGATTCGCCTCTCGCGCAAGGAAGCGATGGGCAAGACCCCCGAGGTCGTCCACAACTTCCGCGCCACCGCCTCGTAGGCGGGGCCATGGAGCGCCCGCGCATCCGGTTCGTGAAGCTGCGGCCGGGCGCGCTGGCGCCGCGCTACATGTCCGACGGCGCGGCCGGGATGGACCTGGCCTCGGCCGCGTCCGAGCCGATCGCGATCCCGGCCGGCGGCCGCGCCGCCGTGCCGACCGGGCTGGCCTTCGAAATCCCCATCGGGTTCGAGGGGCAGGTCCGCGCGCGTTCTGGGTTGGCGCGCAAGTTCGGCATCGGGTTGCCCAACGCGCCCGGCACCATCGACGCGGACTACCGCGGCGAGGTGACGGTGCTGCTGGTGAACTGGGGCAGCGAGGCCTTCGTCGTGAACCCGGGCGATCGGGTGGCGCAGTTGGTCATCGCGCCGGTCGCCGTCGCCGAGCTGGAAGAGACCGCTGAGCTCAGCAACACCGCCCGCGGCGCCGGCGGCTTCGGCCATACGGGTTGAGCTGATTCAAGCGCCAGGACGCCAGTTCTGCCTCCCTGGCGTCTTCGCGTCCTGGCGCTTCATAGTCCTTGTGTGGGCGGGCGGCGTGTGAATAAATATCCACATGTCGCAGAGCGATCGCGTGCGTGTGGGGATCGTCGGCGTGTCCGGCTATTCCGGGATGGAGCTGGCCCGCCTGGTGGCCAACCACCCGAACTTCACGCTGGCCCTGGCGGTCAGCGACAAGTGGGCCGGCGACCGGCTGGGTGATCGCCTCCCGGTGGGCGGCGCTGCCTCGACGGTGACGATTCGCCCCCAGGCAGACGCCGGCGCGGCTTTCGCCGACCTCGACCTGGCGTTCCTGTGCACCCCGGCGGAGGCGTCGCTGGCCCTGGCGGGGCCCGCGCTGGAGGCCGGCGCGCGGGTCGTGGATCTGTCGGGCGGGTTTCGGCTGGCGGTGAATGAATATCCACGCTGGTACGGCTTCGTGCACCCGGACGCCGCGCTCTTGGAGCGCGCCTGCTACGCGATCCCGGAGGCCTGCGCGTCGGGCGATCTGCGCCAGGCGCGGCTGGTCTCGAACCCCGGCTGCTACGCGACGGCCAGCACCCTGGCCACGCTGGCCCTGCTGCGCGGTGGCGTGATCGAGAAGGACGGGATCGTCATCGACGCCAAGAGCGGCATGACGGGCGCCGGACGGAAAGGAACCGAGGACATGTCGTTCTCGGAGATCGACGGCGACTTTCGCGCCTACCGGATCTTGCACCACCAGCACACGCCTGAGATCGAGCGGGCTCTGTCTCTGGCCGGGCAGGGGAAGTTGCGCGTGACCTTCACCCCGTATTACCTGCCGGTCCGGCGCGGCATCCTGACCACCGTGTATGGCCGGCTGGCGCCCGGCAAGACCGGCCAGGACGTGGCCGCGGCGATCGCCGCCTTCGTCGAAGGGCGTCCGTTCTTGCGCGCGGCCAAGCCCGAGGCGGTGCGCCTGTCTTCGGTCGTGGGAACCAACCGCGTGCTGATGGGCGGCGACGGCGATCCGGAGCGGGGTGTCGCGATCGCCTTCGCGGCGATCGACAACCTGGTGAAAGGAGCGGCCGGTCAGGCGGTCCAAAACGCGAACCTGATGTTCGGCCTGCCCGAGGTGGCCGGCCTCGACGGATTGGGAGGAACGGCGCCATGAGCGGCAATGTGAGCGGCAATGTCAGCGGCAATCTCGGTGGATCGAGCAGCACGGGCAGCAAGAGCTTCGCCCCCCCGATCGGCTTCCGGTTCGGCGCGACAGCCGCGGGGGTGAAGGAGCCGGGCGGCGCGCGAAAGGATCTGGCGCTGGTCGCGTCGGAGGTTCCCTGCGCGGCGGCTGGCGTATTCACCGTGAACAAGCTCTGCGCGGCGCCCGTTCGTTACGGGGCCAGCCGCCTGCCGGCGGACGACGTGCGGGCCATCGTCGCCAACAGTGGCAACGCCAACGCGCTCACCGGGCCGGTGGGCGGCGCCGACGAACGAGCGGTGGCCGCGGCGGTGGCCCGGGCGCTGGGAGTCAGCCCCGAGCAGATCCTGACCGCGTCCACCGGCGGCATCGGTATTCGCTTGCCGGTCGAGCGGATCACGGCGGCCGTGCCCGCGCTGGTGGCGGCGCTGGGCGATGACGTGTCGGCCGCCGCCGAGGCGATTCGAACCACCGACCTGCGCACGAAGATGGCGTTTCGCCACCTGGAGGTTGGCGGCAAGACGGTCCGGTTCACAGCCATCGCGAAGGGGTCCGGAATGATCCACCCGCAGATGGCGACCATGCTCTGCTTCATCGCCACCGACGCGCGCGTGCCGCCGGACGTGCTGCAGCGGGCCCTGTCGGCTGCCAGCGAGGACACCTTCAACACCATCACCGTCGACGGCGACATGTCGACCAACGATTGCGTCATCGCGCTGGCGAACGGGGCTTCCGGCGCCCCGGCCATTGCCGCCGGCAGCCCCGAATTCGTGTCGCTGCAGGCGACGCTGACCGATCTGTGTGCCGAGCTGGCCCGGGCCATCGCCGCCGACGGCGAGGGGGCAACCAAGCTGCTGGTCGTCGACGTGGCCGGCGCACCCGAGCGCGAGATGGCCCGGGACCTGGCCCGCGCCGTGGCGGGCGGCAGCCTGGTCAAGTCCGGCATCTTCGGCGGAGATCCCTCGTGGGGCCGGATCCTGGCCGCGCTCGGCGCGCGGATCGGCGCGCGGGGGTTCGCGGTCGACCCGGCCGGCGTCACCCTGGACATCCAGGGGGTGCGCGTCTACGAGCAGGGCGGCCCCGTCGCGTTCGACAAGGACGAGCTGTCGCGCAGGATGCGCGGCCCGGAGATCACCGTGCGCCTGGACCTGGGCGTGGGTCCGGCCTCGGGACGCGCGCTGGGTTGCGACCTGACGTTCGACTACGTGAAGATCAACGCCGAGTACTACAGCGGCCCGGGCGCGGCGCCGGCGCCGGCTGACCGGGCGCGGCGGCCGGCCGGGACGGTCAATCGTCCCGTGATTGTCGAGGCGCTCAGCTACATCCGCCGCTTCGCCGGCAAGCGCGCGGTCATCAAGTACGGCGGCGCCGCCATGATCGATCCCGCGCTCAAGCGCAGCTTCGCCGAGGAAATGGTGCTGCTTCAGTCGGCCGGCCTGCGTCCGGTCATCGTGCACGGCGGCGGCCCCGAGATCACGAAGACGCTGGAAAAGATGGGCCGGAAGTCGGAGTTCGCGGACGGTCAGCGGATCACGGGCGCCGAAGAGGTGCGGGTCGTCGAGATGGTGCTGACCGGGCGGATCAACACCGAGATCGTCGGCCTCATCAACAGCCTGGGCGGCAACGCGATCGGGCTGTCGGGCAAGGACGGGCGGCTGCTGGTGGCTCACAAGCTGGCGCCGGCGCCCGGCAAGCCCGACCTGGGCTTCGTCGGCGAGATCGAATCGGTCAATTCGGACCTGCTGGACATGTTCCTCGAGCGCGGGTACATGCCCGTCATCTCGCCGGTCGGGTTCGGGATGGACGGCAGCAGCTACAACATCAACGCCGACGTGGCCGCGGGCGAGATCGCCTCGGCGTGCGGGGCCGAGCGGCTGATCTTCCTCACCGACGTGGCGGGCATCCTGGACGACCAGGGCAACCTGATCTCCGAGATCCGGGCCGCCGAGCTGGAGGCCAAGCTGGGCAAGAGCATCCGCGGCGGCATGCACGTCAAGGCCCAGGCGGTGCTTCACGCGCTGGCGAGCGGCGTGCGCGCCGTCCACATCGTCGACGGTCGGACGCCGCACAGCGTGGTGGCCGAGCTCTTCACCGACCACGGGGTGGGCACGTGGGTGACGTGAGCTCGGAGGCGCGACGGGACGCGATTCGCGCGATCCTGGCGAACGGCGCGATCGGCAGCCAAGGCGACCTGCTGAAGCGGCTGCGCCAGCGCGGCATCCGCGCGTCGCAGGCCACCTTGTCGCGCGACATGGCGGCGCTGGGCGTTCAGCGCGCCGTCGGTCCGGGCGGTCCGCGCTACCTCGCCAGCGACGGTGCTGGCGCCTTGCCGCTCGACCCCGTGCGGCGGCTGGTCTCCTCGGTCGAGAGCAACGGCGCGCTGGTCGTGGTGCGCACGCAGGCCAGCACCGCCGCCGCCGTGGCCCGCGCCCTGGACGAGGCGCGGCTGCCCGAGATCCTGGGTACGCTGGCGGGCGACGACACCGTGTTCGTCGCGCCCCGGCGCGCCGGCGGCGGCAGTGCCCTGGCTGTGAAACTGCGCGATCTGCTCGAGCTCGGCTGACGTCGCATCCCCATCCCGGTTGCGCCCGCCCGCGGCGGTCGCTATACCGGCGCCATGCCCAACGCGCTGCTCGTCCATGAGGTGGGAGGGCCCGAGAAGCTGACCTTCGAGAGCGTTCCCGAGCCCACACCAGGCGCGGGCGAAGCGCGGATCCGGCACACCGCCGTCGGCCTCAACTTCATCGACGTCTACTACCGGACGGGACTCTACAAGGCCCCGGCGTTGCCCTTCGTGCCGGGTCAGGAAGGAGCCGGCATCGTCGAGGCGGTTGGCCCGGGGGTGACGGACGTGACCGTCGGAGATCGGGTCGCCTACGCGGGGAAGCTGGGCGGCTATGCCGAGGTGCGGGTCATCCCCGCCGACCAGTTGGTGCGCCTGCCGCCCGGCATCGACGACAAGCTCGCGGCGGCGATGATGCTGAAGGGGATGACGGCCGAGTTCCTGCTGCTGCGCTGCGCGCGTGTCGCGCGCGGCGACACCATCTTGTTCCATGCGGCCGCCGGCGGGGTGGGCAGCATCGCCTGCCAGTGGGCGCACACGCTGGGCGTGCGCGTGATCGGAACGGCCGGCGGTCCCGAAAAGGTCGCCCTGGCCCGTCAAAACGGCTGCGCGGAGGTCATCGACCTCAAGAGCGAGGACCTGGTCGCGCGGGTCAAGGAGTTGACCGGGGGAGCCGGCGTGCGCGTGGTGTTCGACTCGATCGGCAAGGAGACGTTCGCCGCTTCCCTGGAGTGTCTGGGGCGGCGCGGCCTGCTGGTGTTGTTCGGCCAGTCCTCAGGCGTCGTGCCGCCCATCGATCCGTCGCTGCTGTCCGCCCGCGGCTCGCTGTTCTTGACCCGCCCCAGCATGCTGCACTACCTCGGCACGCGCGAAGAGCTGGTCCAGTCGGCCGAGCGCCTGTTCGACGTGGTCGGCCGGGGCGCGGTGCGCGTCTCGATCGGCCAGACCTATCCCCTGCGCGACGCGGCGCGCGCCCACGCCGACCTCGAGGCGCGGCGAACGACGGGGTCGACCGTGCTCCTGCCTTGAACGGCCGCCGCGATTTCGTTAGAACGGGCGGCTCATGATTCCCCGCTACACGCGTCCCGAGCTGACCGAGCTGTGGTCCGATGGCCACCGATACGAAACGTGGTTGCGGATCGAGCTGGCGGCCTGCTCCGCGATGGAAGCTGCCGGTCGAGTCCCGAAGGGGACGGCCGAGACCGTGCGGGAAAAGGCCGCCGGGCGGCTGGACCCGGCGCGCATCCTCGAGCACGAAGAGCGGACCCGCCACGACGTGATCGCGTTTCTGACCCACGTCGAGGAGCTGGTGGGCGAGCCCGCCCGCTGGCTGCACCTGGGGATGACCTCGTCGGACGTGCTGGACGCGGGCCTGGCCATCACGCTGGTCGAGGCGGCGGACCAGATCGTGGCCGGCCTGGACCTGCTGCGCGCCGCTTGCCGCCGCCGCGCCGAAGAGCACCGGGCCACCCCCGCCATCGGGCGCACGCACGGCATCCACGCCGAGCCGATCACCGCCGGGCTGGTGTTCGCGGGCTTTTACACCGAGCTGGGGCGGGCGCGCCGGGCGTTCGTCGCGGCCCGGGACGAAATCGCGGTCGGCAAGATCGCCGGCGCCGTCGGGACCTACGCCAACCTGGACCCGTCGATCGAGACCGCGGCCCTGTCCGCGCTGGGGCTGCGCCGCGAAACCGTGCCGACCCAGATCGTCGCCCGCGATCGCCACGCCGCTTACTTCACGGCTTTGGCCCGCATCGGCGCGGCCGTCGAGCGCATGGCGCTGACCGTGCGGCACTGGCAGCGGACCGAGGTTGGCGAAGCGACCGAGGCGTTCGGCAAAGGGCAGAAGGGCTCTTCCGCGATGCCGCACAAGAAGAACCCGATCCTCTCCGAGAACCTGTGCGGCATCGCGCGCTTGCTGCGCTCGTACGCGCTGGCCGCCATGGAGGACGTCGCGCTCTGGCACGAGCGCGACATCTCGCACTCGTCGGTGGAACGGGTGATCGGCCCCGACGGCACCGGGCTTTGCGACTTCATGCTTCGGCGCGCCGCCGGCCTGATCGACGGCTTGGTCGTGAACGTCGACCGCATGCGCCGCAACCTGGAAATGACCGGCGGCCTCTTCTTCAGCGAGGCCGTGTTGCTGGAGCTGGTGCGCAAGGGCATGGCGCGCCAGGCCGCCTACGAGCTGGTCCAAAAGAGCGCGCTGCGGGCCGCCGCCGGTGAGGGGAGCTTCCGCGCGTTCCTGGGAGCCGACCCGGAGATTGCCGCCCGCCTGTCGGGCGCCGAGATCGACCGCGCCTTCGATCTGAATCACCACCTTCGCCACGCGGCGGCCATCATCGACCGCGCTTTCCACGACGAGGACTCGCCATGACCACGACCACCAAGATCGACGAACAGGTGCTGCGCGCGCAGCTGACGAAGACGCTGCAGGCGACCGACCTGCCGGAGCTGGGCGAAAAGTACGAGGGCAAGGTCCGCGACTGCTACGTGCGGGACGGCAAGCGCACGCTGATCGCGACCGATCGAATCAGCGCTTTCGACGTGGTGCTGGGGACGATCCCGTTCAAGGGACAGGTCTTGAACCAGATGGCCGCCTTCTGGTTCGAAGCCACCGCCAACCTGGTCCCCAACCACGTCATCAGCGTGCCCGACCCGGCCGTCACGGTGGCGCGCGAGTGCCAGCTGCTGCCCGTGGAGCTCATCATGCGCGCCTACATGACGGGCGTGACCTCGACGTCGATCTGGACGGCCTACTCGAACGGCGCGCGCTCGTTCTGTGGGCATGACCTGCCGGACGGCATGCGCAAGAACCAGAAGCTGCCCAGAGCGATCCTCACGCCGTCGACCAAGGCGGAAAAGGGCGACCACGATCGCTCGGTCTCGCGCGCCGAGGTACTGGAGATGGGGCTGCTCACGGCCGCCGAGTTCGATCAGGCCGCTGAAATGTGCGCGCGCGTGTTCGCCTTCGGCCAGGTGGAGTCCCTGCGCCGCGGGCTGATTCTGGTCGACACCAAGTACGAGATCGGCCGCCGTCCCGACGGCACGCTCTGCTTCATCGACGAGATCCACACGCCCGATTCCTCGCGCTACTGGTACGCCGACGACTACGAGGCGCGGTTCGCCCGTGGTGAGGAGCCGCGCGGCCTCGACAAGGAATACGTGCGCCGGACGCTGGCTGACCAGGGGTTCAAGGGCGAAGGAACGCCGCCGCCGCTCAGCGACGAGGTCCGGATCGAAGCCGCGCGCCGCTACATCCAGCTCTGCGAGCTGATCACGGGACGCCCCTTCGTGCCGAACACGGAGGAGCCGCTGGCCCGGATTCGTCGAAGCCTGAAGCTCGGCACCTGAGACCTCCGACTGTTCGCCGTTTGCTGACGTACGGGCCGGTGTCCGTGAGGGCGCCGCGCGATCCCGTTCCGTAGCACGCGCCCGCGCAAAGCGTCACAAGCAGCGCGGCACGCAATGTGCTGGTTGCCCCGTTCGCTCGTCCATTTCGGGCGCGCGACGGAGAGGGCGGGGGATGCGATTGCATGTGCGGCGACGGCTCACCGGGTTGTTGGCGGCGGCGCTGATCGGCGCGGTGATGGGCTGCAGCGGCGTCGCGGCGGGCGGTCGAGAGATCGTCGTGCGAGAGATCGTCGTCCGCGAGGGGCCGCGCGTTCAGCCGTTGCCGCAGCGACCGGCGGCGATGCGACTGCCGATTGGCAGGGCCGCCGCCTTGCCGGTCACAGGCGCCGCCGCGCTGCCAGGGGCGGTGGTCGACGCGCGGGTCTTGATCATCACGGCCGACGGCACGGCCGGGGAGTTGGCCGCCATCCGCACGACGCTGCAGTACCTGGGGACGCCCTTCGACGTTCTGGACGCCACCCACGATCCGCCGCTGACCGCGGATCGGCTGGCCGCCGGTATGCACGGCAAGTACCAGGCTGTCTTCCTGGACCTCGGCGGCCTCGAGGCCGGTGGCGGCAGCGCGTTCACCACGGACGAGTGGAACACGCTGGCGACCTATGAGGCGCAGTTTCGGGTGCGCCGGGTGGCGCTCTACACGTCCCCGTCGGCGGCCTACGGCCTGTCGAACACGGGGCAGGTCGATCCATCGAAGACGCCGGTCACGATGAGTTGCAGCGCGCTCGGCGCCGCGGTGTTCGCCGGGAACAACTGCGCGAACCCGATCGTGATGAACGGCGGCTGGGCGTATCCGGCCGCAGTGACCGACGGTGCGACGGCGCCGCTGCTGACCGACGCCGCCGGCAAGGTCTACGCTGCCGTTCGGACCTACGCCGACGGGCGTGAGGCGCTGGCGCTGACGTTCGCGCAGGCGACGTACCTCATCCCCTACCTCCGGCTCGCCTACGGGCTGGTGAGCTGGGCGACACGCGGTCTCTTCCTCGGCGAGCGGCACGCCTACGCTGTCCCGCAGATCGACGATCTGTTCTTGGCCAGCGCGATCTACATGGGCGGCACGTACCGCATGACCGACGCCGACATGCAGGCGCTGGCCGACTGGCAGGCGCAGGCGCGCACCCGGCCGCTGGCGGCCAGCCTGCGGCTTTCGTGGGCAGCCAACGGCGCCGGCTCGCAGTCGCGGCCCGGCGACCCGCTGACAGCCAAGGCCGTCGCGCTGGGCGCGGCGTTCACCTGGATCAACCACAGCTGGGATCACCCGATCCTCGACAACCAGAGCTACGCCGACGCGCTGCAAGAGTTCACCCGCAACGACGCGTACTTGCGCGGGCTGGGCCTGACGCCGTACGCGACGGTGAATGCCGTCACCCCCAACGTATCGGGGCTGGGCAGCGCCGACGCCATGCGTGCTATTGCCGATGCGGGGATCCGGCAGATCGTCGGCAACACCTCCATCGCGGGCGAGGACAACCCGTCACCGAACCTGGGGCGCTGGAACACGCTGCAGCCCACGGTGCTGGAGCTGCCGCGGGTGCCCACCAACATCGGGTTCGACACCTCCCAGCCGGCGGAGCTGATCGCCGAGTACCAGGTCGCCGTCAGCAAGGGCGTTCCGGTCGACTACGCCACGGTCATGGACCAGAGCAGCACGCCGCTGCTCCGGCACCTGCTCGAGGGCGACAACGATCCGTGGATGTTCCATCAGGCCAACACGCGCGATTACGACGGGCACGGCCACAGCCTGCTCTCGGACTTGCTGGATGCGACCTTGGCCAAGTACGCGGCGGCCGCCACTTTTCCGATCCTCTGCCCAACCATGGACGAGCTGGCCCAGCGGGTGGCGGCACGGATGGCCGTCGAGGGCGCCGGCGTGACGGCGACGATCGAGGGGGGCGTGTCGATCACGCTCTCGGCGGCGAACCCGGCCACCGTGCCCGTGACGGGCCTCTGCACGCCGACGGCCGAAGAGTACGGCGGTCAGACCATCTCCTACGTCGCGTTGAACGCCGGGCAATCGGTCAGGCTGGCGCTGACGGGCTGCAACAGCAGCGGCGGCACCGGGGGAAGCTCCGCGGCCGGCGGTAACGGTGCGGCCGGGGCGGCGTCCTCGACGACGGGGGCAGGCGGCGGCGCCGTGGCGGGCGCAACCGGCGCGGGCCTCAACGCAGGGGCGGGCGGCGGCTTGCCTCGGGTGGCCGGGCAGGGGGGCGTCGTCACCCTGGGCCAGGGCGGCTCGATCGGCACCGGTCGAGGCCCCGGAGCGGCTCCCGGCGGCGGCGGGGCATCGGGCCCCCAGGGCGGCACGGACGGCAGGGGGCCGGGTGCTGGGTCGCTGGCGGGCGATGCTGGAAGCGGCTCGGGTCCGGCCGGCGCTGGCTCGGGCGGGGCGAGCGGAACGGACCCCGGCGGCGATGAGGCTGGGGGGACTGCCGGCGAGGGCTGCGCCTGCGCGGTCACGCGCGCGGACCCGCTCGGGGCCGGCGCGTTGCTGCTGCTGCCGGCGCTGGCGGCTGTCCGGCGAAGCCGCCGGCATCGCTGAGGCCGGGCGGCTCAGCGAGGGGCGTCGGGGTCGTCGGCGCGCGCGGGCGATTCAGGCGTGAGCAGGTCGGCCAGCGGTCGAAAAGCCCCGCTGTGCCTGCGCGAGCCGGGGTCGAGGAGGCGCGGGAGCTCGGCTGCCGCTTGGCTCGGCGACAGGGGCTCTTGCGGCTCCGGACGGAGCAGAGCCTCCAGCTCTTCCAGCTCGCCCGCCGCCCGCGCTGGCGGCAGCCAGTTCCGTTCGATGGCTCGGCGAATCCGGCTCTCGTCGACCCCCAGCTCGGCGGCGATGTCGACGTGGGGGTCGACGGTCGCCAGCGGTCTGGTGCCCGAACCGGCGGCATGGCGGCGGCGGCCCAGCCCACCCGAGCCGGTCGCGGAACCGGCCACCCCAACAGTGCCGGAGGCGGCCTTGCGGGCCAGCATCTGGTTCACCGTGGCGCGCGAGGGCGCATCCAACCGCAGGAACTGCACGCCCATGCCGTGCGGCTTCTGCGGCGCGGCCGGGTCGAACGCGCGCACCCAGGTCACCTTTCCCTCGCCGGCCAGCGCGACCTCGCCGCCGGCCAGGAGCACCTCGAACGGGAAGACCTCGCCGACGCCGCGCGGTTCACGGCTGGCCAGGAACACGCCGCCGCGCGTGACGTTGGGGGCAAACTTCTCGATGAAGGTGTCGAACGCTGCGTAGCGAAGCCGGACGCGAACGGGCGCGGACGAGGTCGGCTCGGGGCTCACGTGTGTTTCACCGGAAATTTCAGTATCGGCCGCGCGCCGCGCTTCCGTCAATGCTCGCGTGGCAGACCGAACACCCGGCGGGTGTTGGCGGTCGTCGCCGCGTCCAGCTCGGGGACGGGGACGCCCCGCAATTCGGCCAACACGCGGAGGGTCTCGGCGATGAAGGCTGGCTCGTTTCGCTGGCCCCGGTGAGGGACGGGGGCCAGATAGGGGGCATCGGTCTCGACCAGGATGCGGTCGACCGGCGCGAAGGCGGCAGCTTCGCGGATGGCGCCCGCGTTCTTGAACGTGACAATCCCCGAAAACGACAGGGATTGCCCCAAGTCCAGGTAGACCCGGGCCTCGGCCACCCCCCCGGTGAAGCAGTGAATGACGCCCGTCATCCCGGACGCCTCCGCGCGCAGGATCTCGGCCGCGTCCGCGTGCGCGTCCCGGATGTGCGACACGATCGGTAGGCCGGCGGCGCGCGCCAGGCCAATCGAGCGGCGGTAGGCCGCGCGCTGCACGTCGGGGGGCGAGTGCTCGTAGTGGTAGTCGAGCCCGGTCTCCCCGATGCCCACGACCTTGGGCGCGCGGGCCAGGCGCTCGAAAGCCGTCCAGTGCGCCTCGGTTGCTTCAGCGGTGTCGTGCGGGTGAACACCGACGGTGGCGTACACGTCGGCCTCGGCGGCCGCAATGGCGGCGGCTTCCTCTGCGGCGTCGGCGCCCCGGCCCACGCCGACGCAAACGAAAGCCGTGACACCGGCCTGGCGCGCGCGGGCCAGCACCTCGGGTCGGTCGCCGCCGTAATAGGAAGCATCCAGATGACAATGTGAATCGATCATCGTTAAATGTTTCGGGTTGAGTGTCCGATTGTACCGGAAGCGGCGGATTTCGACCGCGTTCAGGATGTGACCGTGCTCCCCAAACCCGAAGACCAAGACAAGACCAGGGCGTTGGGGCCAAATCAGGCTCCCTCGGTCCTGCAGCACGCGGCGTCCGCGGTCGACGCCGACGCGCTGGCGCCCGGCACCCTGGCCGGCCCCTACGTCCTCAAAAAAGAGATCGCCTCGGGCGGCGGTGGGACGGTCTACGAGGCTCAGCACAAGGTGTTGGGGCGCAAGGCCGCCGTCAAGGTGCTGCGCCGGCAGCTGGCCGCCTCGCCGCAGATGGTCACGCGCTTCGTCCGCGAGGCGCAGGCCGTCAACATGATCAAGCACCCGGCCATCGTCGACATCTACGAGTTCGACACGCTCCCCGATGGGCGGCCGTTCTACGTGATGGAGCTGCTGGAGGGGACCGACGTCCGCACGCTGCTGAACGAGCGCGGCCGGTTCACCCCCGCCGAGGTGCTGGAAATCCTCGAGCCGGTCTGTTCAGCGCTGCAGGTCGCGCACGAGCAGGGGATCGTTCACCGCGATCTCAAGGCCAGCAACATCTTCGTCAAGACGGGTGACGGCGTCCGCACCATCAAGCTGCTGGACTTCGGGATCGCCAAGCTGATGCACCCCGATGCCTCGGAGGCGGGGCTGACGGTGGTCGGCACCCGCCTCGGGACGTCGTACACGATGGCGCCGGAGCAGATTCGTGGCGACGGCGTCGACCCGCGCACCGACATCTACGCCTTGGGCGTCGTCCTTTATCACCTGCTGACGGGGCAGTACCCGTTCCGCGCCGAGACCATGACCGACATCGAGCGGATGCACCTGGAGGCGCCGCCGCCGCGGCCCAGTCAGGCGGCCCCCGTGTCGCCGGCTTTCGACGCCGTCGTGCTCCGATGCATGGAGAAAACAGCCGAGCGCCGCTATCAGAGCGTGAAGGCGTTCATCGAGGCGCTGCGCGAAGCGGTCGGCACCAAGACGGACAAGCCGGAGATCGCCGCCCAGGCCGCCGCCATCTTCGTCGAGATCCGGGTCGCCGACGGTGCCGACGAAGAGAGCGACGCGGTGCTGGACGACACCTCCGGCATCCTCGACGCGACGGAACAGACCTTCCGCGGCGCCGGCCTGAGCCTACCCTTGCAGACCGGTAGCGCCATCATCGGCGCGCGGATTCTGCCGGCTGGCGACGGCGCCGCCACCGTGCGCAAACAGGTAATCGCCGTCGCCCACGCGCTGGCCGACGAGCTGGCCGCCCGCCCCACCGCGGTCCCCGAGGTCCACGTCAACATCACGGTCCACGTCGCCGCCGCTTCCGTGAAGGATTCCGCCGACGGCAAAGAGATCGTGGGCGGCGATGTCCTGTCGACCGCCGACTGGGCCCCCCAAGAGAACACCGCCGGCGTCCACCTCACGGCCGCTGTCGGCTGACGCGGGCCTCGGACCTCCGGCTTCGGGTCTCTGGATCGGGAGGCCAGACGCCCGAGGCCAGACGCCCTCTTTTCAGACCACCCCCAGCAGCACCAGCACCGCGATCATCACCCCCATCACCGACTCGCCGGCCAGACCGCCAGCGGCAATGGAGGTCATCGCGTCGTCGTCGAGGTCAGGGCGCAGCCGCCGGGCAACGCCTGCCAGCAGCACGCCGGCCAGGCCCGCCACCGACAGAGCCGGCGGCATGAGCATCGCAATTCCGATGGCGGCCGGTGAGGGGCAAAAGCGCGCCCATCGCCCCCGGCCGGCCAACGACAACACCGCTCCCACGGCCAGGCCGACGCCACCCGCCAGCGTCGCGTAGGGGGGCAGCGCGCTCAGGCCGCCCCGCATGGCTTCCGCCGTGGCTTTGACCGAGATCGCCGAAGGGGCGGGCAGCCCCTCGGTGCCGATGCCGTAGGCCTTCAGCAAGATGACGTAGACAGGCCCCACGACGGCCGCGCCCAGCAGCGCGCCGATGAGCTGCGCGGTCAATTGCGGCCGCGGCGCTGCGTGCAGTTTCTGGCCGGCCTTGAGGGCCCACAGCGTCTGCGCGGCCTGGGTCGACGCGCCGAACGCGACCGAGGCGAACAGCATCGACCCGATCGCGCCGCAGCGCGAGAACAGCAATTGCGTAACCGTGCCGACGGCGCCGACCGGAGCCAGGTCGGTCTCGCCCGTCGCGCGGGAGCTGACGACGGCCATGAGCAGCGCGAACAGCAGGACCAGCAAGATGGTCGGCACGTGAAAGCCGAATACGCCGCGCGCGACGGCCAGGACGCCGGCCACGCCGGCGACCATCAAAGTGGCACCGGCGCGTCCACCGCGGTTGGCGGCTGGATCGCGCCCGCGCCGCGT
The DNA here is from genome assembly GCA_963737345.1 of uncultured Pseudomonadota bacterium. Lineage (GTDB taxonomy): Bacteria > Myxococcota_A > Polyangia > Fen-1088 > Fen-1088 > JADGRB01. The sequence goes on from CAVTSM010000017.1 coordinate 27,976, forward strand.
GACCGCCAGACCGCCCAGGTCCCGGACGGCGCGGACGATCGGGCGCCAGTCCATCAGCAGCGGCAGCAGGCTCCCCGCCATCAGCACGCCGAGGCCTGGCCAGACCAGCCACGACAGGCAACTGGAATACTCCAGCGCGGGGATCACGTGGTGGCTGACCAACCAGGGCGAGAGCAGCCCCCAGCCGACCGCCGCGCCGATGAACATGCTCAGCGCCGCGCGCATCCCCATCATGATGCCGGTCGACATCACGAGGGGGCTCCAGTTCATCCCGAAGGAGACGGCGTTCAGCGACATGCCGCCCACCGAGATGCCGAACATCGTCAGGGCCGGGATGATCTTGGGGCGCCCGTCGCGAAACCAGGTGAAGGCGGCCGCGAACAAGGCCGCGCCGACCAGGAGGCGCGCGCGCCGCAGGGCGGTGGCCCGGGCGCCGAACATGGTCTCGATGAGGTTGCCGGTGGCGTAGCCCGTCGGAAAGGGCAGGGCGTCGTCGACGATCAGCTTTCGCCGAAGCAGCGCGGCGATCACGATGCCGATGATCCCCAGCGACGCGCCCCAGACAACCAGCGCCCACAGGGGGAAGTGCGTGCCGCTCAGGTCCATGGCCGGGATCGGGCCGCCCATCCCGGCGGCGTAGCCCATGATCGCGGCCGAGGCGGCGGTGGTCTGCGTGATGTTGTTTTCGAGGGCGGTGTAGGGGCGGCGCGCGAGGCGCGTGAAGGTCGCGAAGATCGTGAAGCCGAGCAGCGCGGCGGTGATGCTGCCGCCGTCGATGATCGAGATCTTGAGGCCCGTGTAGACGTTGGCGGCGGCCAGCATCACGCCGATGCCACAGCCCGCCAGCAGCGCCCGACCGGTGAGCTGCGGCTGCGGCGGCGGCTGGCCCATGGCGGACGGTTCTAACGCGATCGCGAGCGGCGCGCTCAAACGACGTCGTCCGGCTCGCGCCCGGACGGTTCGCGCGTGCGAAGACCGTGCTTCCAGAGCAGCCGGTAAAAGTAGATCCGATCGACGCCCGCCGCGCGGGCAGCCGCGCTGACCCGGTTCTCGTGCTGCCGCAGCAGCTCTTCCAGGTAGCGCCGCTCGAACGCGCTCACCCAGGCCTCGCGCGCTTCGCGCAGGGGCTGGCCGACGTTGACGGCGCTTTCGGGGCCGGGCATGGTCGACATCGCCCCCGTCGAGCGCGGCGGCGTGAAGTCGCGCAGCGCCACGCAGCGTTCGATGTAGTTTCGCAGCTCGCGAATGTTGCCCGGCCAATTGTGGCGGGTCAGCGCCTCCAGGAAGTCCGGTGCCCGCACCCGCGCCAGCAAGGTCGGGTCGACGTTGCCGCCTAGGTTGCGCGCGATGTGCTCGACCAGCAGCGGCAGGTCCGACAGCCGTTCTCGCAGCGGCGGCAGCTTCACCTCGACCACCGCTAGGCGGTAGTAGAGGTCCAATCGGAACTTCTGGCCGGCGACCTGGTCACGCAAGCTGCGGTTCGTGGCCGCCACCAGACGCACGTTGACGGGGACGTGGTTGTTGGTGCCGACACGACGGACCTCGCGCCGTTCCAGGACGCGCAGCAGCTTGGGCTGAAGGTCGATGCTCAGCTCCCCAATCTCGTCCAGGAACACAGTCCCGCCCTGCGCCGCCTCGAAGACGCCCTGGCGCGAGGAGACGGCACCGGTGAAGGCGCCGCGCTCGTGCCCGAACAGCTCACTTTCCAGCAGCTGCGGCGGCATCGCGCCGCAGTCGACGACCAGGAAGGGCTTGTCGCGCCGGACACTTCCGAGGTGAATGGCCTCTGCCGACACCTCCTTGCCGGTGCCGGTCTCGCCCTCCAAGAGGATGGTGGCTTCGGTCGGGGACGCCCGCGCCAACACGTCGAAGACGACCTGCATCGCCGTGGAACGGCCGATCATGCGCCCAAAGCGCTCGTCGACGCGGACGCGCGCGCTGTCGCCGTCCAAACGGACGGGCCCGCTGCCGAGGGCAAACGCGGCGCGGGCCTCCTGAGGACCGTTCCCCACGGGCCGAACATCGACCGTTGCCGACCGTTCCTTGACCGAACGCATGGAAATGGCGCCGGTCGCCCTGCGCTGCGTGACGGGCGCCGGCGCCGACGCGGCGCGGCTCAACGTCCCATGGCGACTTTGGCGGCCCCGACCAGCCCGGGCTGGGGGTGCGTCACCACGTAAGCGGGGAGCTTTTCGACCAGCGTGTGCAGGCGCCCCTTGCGATCGAAGGCCTCGCGGAACGCGCCCTTGCGCAGGTAGGTGAGGATGCGCGGCGCAATGCCCCCCGCCACGTACACACCGCCCGTGGCCAGCACCATCAACCCCAGGTTGCCCGCGGTCGCGCCCAGCACCGAGCAGAAGATCGAAAGCGCCATCTCGCAAACGGGATCCGTGCCGGCCATCGCCCGCTGCGAGATGGCCGCGGCTGGGTCGTGCCCGGGCCCATGCGCTGCGAGGGCCGCGGCGGTCTCTGGGCGGATGAGCCCGCGACAGGCCGGCTCTTCCGACAGGAACGTGAAAGCGTCGACCAGCCCCTGGCCCGAGAGCACCCGCTCGCAGGAGACGCGGCCGTACTTGTTGTTGAGAAACTGGACCAGCCCGAACTCCAGGGGTGTGCGCGCCGCGAGGTCGACGTGCCCACCCTCCGACGACACCACCTGGTATCCGTCCTCGACGGGCGACCAGAGCAAAAAGGCTTGCCCCAGCCCGGTGCCGGCACCCAAGACGGCGATCGGCCCCCGCGGGACCGGCGGCCCACCGCCGAGCGGCGCCAGCTGGTCCCCGCCCACCGCCGTGACGCCCAGCGCGGCGGCGTAGAAGTCGTTGACCAGTGTGACGCGTGGGATGCCCAGCCGCTGCGACAGGGCGCGGCCGTCCACCACCCAAGGCAGGTTGGTGGCGCGGCAAATGTTGTTCTCGATCGGGCCGGCTATGCCCAGACAGGCCTGACTGACCCGGGCGGTTTCGCCGCCCAACTTGGTGGCCGCCGCAGCCAGGAATTCTTCGATGATGACGTCCAGAGACGAACGGGACGCCGACGGATGGATCTGCTCGAAGAGGGGCTCGCCGATGGTTGCCTGAGGCCCGCCGCTCTCGAACAGCGCCAGCCGCGCATTGGTGCCTCCGATGTCGCCTGCCAGGACAGTCATGTCGCCTTTGACCTCTCCAGATGTTGTAGCGCCCGCGCCGCATCCCGATCGCAGAAGATGGTGACCGGCCCGCCACGGCGCACGATGCGCGCCGCCGGGAGCCGCGCCCCGTCGACGACCGCCGCCAGGGCCGAGGACTTGTCGCGCCCCGTCACCAGGAAACAGACGTCGCGCGCGCCACAAAGCGCCGGGTAAGTCAGCGTGAGCCGCCGGGTGTCCAGCTGCGGGACGTCGACCGCCACCGCCAGCGCGCCGTCTTCGGCCAGCGCCGAGGTGCCGGGAAACAGGGAGGCGGTGTGGCCATCCGGGCCAAGGCCAAGCAGCGCCAGGTCCAGCCAGGGCGGGGCCGCGCGGGCCGTCAGCGCACGCTCGTAGTCGCGCGCGGCGGCGTCCAGGTCCCGATCTTCGGCCCGCCAGCGGTTCACGTTGTCCGGGGGAACCGCGGCCGGGCCAAGCAGCGTCTCCTGGGCCATCCGATAGTTGGACTGCGGGTCGTTCGGGCCGACGGCGCGCTCGTCCCCGAAAAAGACCATCGTGCGTGTCCAGTCGATCCCCTCGACGAGGCGCGGGTAGAGGGCACGCGGTGTCGAGCCGCCGGCCAGCGCGATCCGGAACTGCCCCCGGGCCGCGATCGCTTCGGCGGCGTTGCGGCGCACGTGGGCGGCGGCAGCCTCGACCAGATCGGCCAAGCTGTCTTTCACCAGGACGGCGAGGGGCGGGGGCTGGTCCAGCACCGCCGGAACTTACCGCGGGGGGCGCTGCTTGTCTCGGCCGGCGCACGATGTTAGGGAGACCGTCAGGATGCCGAACGCTTTCGACGCACGGGCTTTCAACGAGCTGGCCTGGCGCGGCCTGGTCCAGCAGACCACCGCCGAAAACATGGCCGAGGTGCTGTCGAAGCCCATCGCCGTCTATACGGGCTTCGATCCCACGGCCACCAGCCTGCACGCCGGGAACCTGGTTCCGCTGATGCTGCTGACCCACCTGCGCCGGCATGGCCACCGGGTGCTGCCGCTGGTCGGCGGCGCGACCGGCATGATTGGTGATCCGTCCGGCAAGTCGAGCGAGCGCACCCTGTTGGACCAGGACAAGGTGCGCGACAACACCGGCAAGATCCGGGCGCAGATCGAGAAGTTCTTCGCCAGCAGCGACGAGGGCCCGCCCGTGCAAGTGGTCGACAACCTGGACTGGCTAGGGCAGGTGCGGCTGCTCGACTTCCTGCGCGATGTCGGCAAGCACTTCGCGGTGAACCAGATGATCCAGCGCGACTCGGTCAAGCAGCGGTTCGAGACGCGCGAGGCGGGCATCTCGTACACCGAGTTCTCGTACATGCTGCTGCAGGCCTACGATTTCTACGAGCTCTGGAAGCGGTTCGACTGCCGGATGCAGTGTGGGGCCAGCGATCAGTGGGGGAACATCGTCTCCGGGATCGATCTGGTGCGGCGGCTGGCGGGCGAGACGGTTCACGGCCTCACGACGCCGCTTCTGACCGATGCCGAGGGGCGCAAGTACGGCAAGTCCGAGAAGGGGGCCGTCTACCTGGACCCAGGGCTGACGTCGCCGTACAGCTTTTATCAATTCTGGTTGAACACCGCCGACGTCAACGTGGGGCGCTTTTTGCGCTGGCTGACGCTACGCCCGCGCGAGGAGATCGAGACCCTCGAAGGGACGGTCGGCTCGGGGGCGCGGCAGGCGCAGCGCGCGCTGGCCGAGGACCTCACCCGGCGGGTGCACGGTGACGCCGAGCTGGGCCGGGTGGTTCGCGCGACCGAGGCGCTGTTCGGCGGCGGCGACCTGCGCGAGGTCGGCGGCGATCTGCTGGACGAGGCGCTGGAGGCGGCCCCGGCCATCACGCTGCCGCGGGCACGCTTCGAGGGCGAGGGGGCGCTGGTGGTCGACCTCTTGGCCGAGGTGGGCGCCTGCGCTTCGAAGTCGGACGCCCGGCGGCAGCTGGCTGCGGGCGCGGTCGCCGTCAACGGGACGCCGCTGGCTGGCGCCTCCGAGACGACGCGCCTGACCTCGCGCGAGCTCATCGACGGGCGCCTGGTCGTGCTCCGCCGCGGCAAGCGCAACAACTTCGTCGTGCGCGCGGGCGACTGAAGGGGAGTGGGACCGGACGTTCGGGGCCTCAGCGGGCGCCGAGCACGAACGGGTAGTCGAACGCCACGGTGTGCCCCGCGATCAAGGGGGGGAATCGCCACGCGCACAGGCTTTGGCCGATGCAGTCCGCGGTCTCGGCGTCCTCGAGCGTCGATGCCGTCACCTGCGCCCGCGTGACCTGGCCGTCGGCGGCGACCAGGAATCGCGTGGTGACCGTCCCCGATTTGCCGGGCGTTCTGGCGAGGAGGGCCTCGTAGCAGGCGGTCACCGCGTCGACGTGGCGGCGCGCGGCCATCTGAACGATCGCCCGATCCAGGCTGTCCTTCTTTTGAAGCTCCGACGGGTGGTCGAGGCGGCGCGCCAGCTCGGGAAACATCTCGCGATCGAGGACGAACACGGACCGCTTCGCATCGCTGGTCGCCTCGACGTCGCCGGACAGCGCCGTGGGAGCCGCGCCCCGCGAATAGCAGACCTGGGGCGGGTCTGACGGCGGTGCCGGCGGCGCCACGGCCACGGCCGGTGAGCGCGGCGGAAATTGCGGTTTCGCGCAGGACGCCCCGATCACGAAGGTGGCGAAGGTGGCGAAGATGGCGATGCGGCGGGTCACGGCTAACTAACGCAGGCTTCCGGCCACGTTCGCCTCCAGCGACCAGAGGCGGGCCGCGTAGGCCAGGCAGCGGGCGAACAACGGGTCGCGGCCCCGCGGCCCCAGCGCCGCCACGCACAGCTCGGCGTCGGAAGCGGCGTCCAGCTTGACGATCTTGGGGGGCGCGATCGGGACGCGCACCTCGGCCTGATCGACCGCCGTGCGCGTCACGACGTATTCGTCGCGACCGCTCGTGAGCTCGATGCTGAGGATCGCGCTGCGGTCGCAGGCGGCGACGCCTGGGACCAAGAAGGCCTGGACGGGATCGGCACCGGTCCGGTCGAAGTCGAAGCGCATGCCGCCATCGGAAGTTTCGGTCGCGCGCACCGGCCGCCAGTCGAGCAGCAGACCCAACCAGGACACCGCCAGCAGGGCGCTGACGACGCCCCCCTGCCGGTATCGCACGGTCAGTCCCGACGCCCGGCGCAACGGCGCGCCGCCCACGGGTGGATCGAACAGACCCGCGAACAGCAGCCGGAAGCTCCCCAGCCGCAACCAGCCCAGATCGGCCAGCGGCCGGGGCAGCGCGCCCGCCGCCAGCGCCTCCAGCTCGCGCAGCTCGACGGGGCGGCTGCAGCTGGCCGTGTCGACAATCAGCCGCCGCGTGACCGGCAAAAGCTCGCGGGCCAGCAGCGACGACGGCATCGCCGCGTCCATCCACAGCGTCGCCGTCCGGACCCCCGGGACCTGCAGCGCCCGCACCATCGCGCCGAAGTGGGCCTCCGCGCCCGGCGGCCCCACCAGCGTGATCTCCTCGGAGTAGACGACGCGCCCGCCGCCCGGCTGCGACACGACGTTGCTCTCGATCGTCGCGGAAAGCGGCTGCCCCGAGGGCTGGTCGTCGATGCAGAGCGCGATCGCGCGCACCGGCACCGCCGGCGCTAGCTCGTCGCACAGGGCCTTTATCTTGGGCAGCGTCGAACGGCCGCGCGTGGGGACGACCAGGTTCCATAGCACCGCCCGCGACACGGCGGAGTCGGAGGTCTGGCTGGCCTGCTGCCACAGCGAGCCCAGCTCGCGTTCGATCTCACCGACCTCGACGGTCAACGCCTCTCCGCGCGCGAAGCGCTCGAACTTGGCGTGCGCGTCGGTCATGGCAACCGCCAGGCCCTCCCGTCGGCGGCCAGCATCCGGTCGGACTCCTGCGGCCCCCAGCTGCCCGCTGCGTATCCGGGCAGCGACGTGTCGCCGGCGGCCGTCTGCTCGGCCCAGCGCTGGTGGATGCGCGAGACCCAGCTCCAGCTGGCCTCGACCTCGTCGGCGCGCGTGAACAAGGTGCTGTCGCCCAGCAAGCAGTCGAGCAGCAGGCGCTCGTACGCCTCGGGCGGCTCGACGCCGAACGACGACCCGTAGCGGAACTCCATGCTGACCGGCGCCACCTCCATCGCCGGCCCGGGCAGCTTGGACCCGAAGTTCAGCGCGATCCCTTCATCCGGCTGAATGCGGATGCTGAGCACGTTGGGGCGAATGGTCTCGGTTCGCTTGCCGAACAGCAGATGCGGCGCCTCTTTGAAGACGATGGCGATCTCTGTCACGCGCTTGGGGAGCCGCTTGCCCGAGCGGAGGTAGAACGGGACGCCCGCCCAGCGCCAGGTGTCGATGAACAGCTTCAACGCCACGTACGTCTCGGTGGTCGAACGCGGATCGACGCCCGGCTCTCCTCGATAGGCCGGCACGCCACGGCCCGCGATCGATCCCGCAGCGTACTGGGCGCGGACCACCTGGCGGTCGAAGTCGCCCGGCACAATCTGGCGCAGCGCCTTCAGCACCTTGAGCTTCTCGTCGCGGACGCCGTCCGCCTCGAAGGCCACGGGCGGCTCCATGGCCGCCAGGCTCAGCACCTGCAACAGGTGGTTCTGCACCATGTCGCGCAAGCTGCCGGCCTGTTCGAAATATCCGCCGCGCCCCTCGACGCCGACCGTCTCCGATCCGGTGATCTGGACGTGATCGATGAAGTGGTTGTTCCAGATCGGCTCGAAGATGCCGTTCGCGAACCGGAACACCAGCAGGTTCTGAACGGTCTCTTTTCCGAGGTAGTGGTCGATGCGGTAGATCTGCCGCTCGTCCAGGATTTCGTGGACCTGGCGGTTCAGCGCGCGCGCGGTGTCGAGGTCGACGCCGAACGGCTTTTCGATGATGACGCGCGCAAACGGCCGCCCCGGCAGCGGGCGCGGCGCCAGCTGGGCCTGGCCCAGGCTGCGAATCACCGGCGCGAAGGCCGACGGCGGCGTCGACAGGTAGAACACCCGGTTCCCGGGCAGCCCCAGCGCGTGATCGATCTCGTCGAGGCGGACCTTCAACCGCTGGAAGGCGGCCGGGTCGTCGTAGGCCCCCTGCTGGTAGAAGACGTTGCGCGCAAAGGCGGCCCAAACCGACGCGTCCAGCGGCCGGCGCCGCGCGAACTCCTCGCAGCCGCGCCGCATCTCTTCGCGGAACGCGTCTTCTTCCAGGGCGTGGCGGCCGAAGCCCAGCACGGCGAACCGCGACGGCAGCAGCCGATCGCGGGTCAGGCTGTACAGCGCCGGAAGCAGCTTGCGGCGCGCCAGGTCGCCCGACGCCCCGAAGATGACCATGACGGCCGGCTCCGGGATGCGCTCCTCGACCAGTCCCTCACGCAGCGGGTTGGGGAGCGCCGGCGGGGCAGCGACGTCCATTGGCTACTTGCGCGCCGCCAGCCGGGCGGCCAGCCCCTCGACCAAGCGGCCGAGGCCACCCTCGACGTCGCCGCCCAGGTGCACGCGCAACGCGCGCCGCTTGCGTCGCAGCAAGACCTGAAGATCGCCCAGCGCTTGCGCGTTCCGCAGCGTCGCGAAGCTGTACCCCTCGCCAGGGATGGCCAGGTCCTGTGCCGCGTCGGCCGTCAGCTGCAGGAACACGCCCGTGTTCGGTCCGCCCTTGTGGAGCTGCCCTGTCGAGTGCAGGAACCGCGGCCCGTAACCCAGCGTCGTCGCGTTGCGCGAGCGATCGCGGCACAGCAGTCGCAGGCGGGTCAGCGCCGCGTCGCGCGCGTCCGTGCGCACGAAATAGGCGCACAGCGCCAGGTAGTCACCGGCGCCGGCCGAAGCCAGATGCGCGGCGATCCGGTCGATGTCGTCGACGGTGACGGTGGCCTCGGGTGCCGGCAGCTTGCCGTCTTTGCCGAACGTCTCCAGCAACGCGCCCGTCGCGACCTTCGCCTCGGTCACGTTGGGCTCGTCGAACGGATTCACGCCCAGCGTCGCCCCCGCGATGGCGGTCGCAACCTCCCAGCGGAAGAACTCGCGCCCCAGCGCATCGCGCCCCGGCAGCTCGATGCGGACGACGGGCTGACCGGCGCCCTGCAGGGCCTCGACGGCCGCCTCCTGGCGGGCGTCCCCCGCGCCCAGACGCACGTACACGAACAGGCGGTCACCGGCGTAGACGTCCGGCGTGCCCAGCGGCTCGAGGTCGACGGGAACGATTCCTTTGCCCTCTTTGCCGGTCGATTCGGCGACCAGCTGTTCGACCCACGACCCCAGCGACGCGATCTCCGGCGACATGATCAGCGTCATCTTGTCGCGGCCAGCCTTGCAGGCGGCGCCGAGGATCGCGCCCAGCCGCAGCCCGGGGCTCTCTTCCGGCGGCACCACCGAACCGGACGCCTGCGCGAACGACTCGGCCGCCTCCAGCATCTCCGCCAGCGGCGCCCGCAAGAGCGCCGCCGGGACCAGCCCGAAGTAGGAGAGGGCGGAGTAACGCCCGCCGATGTCGGCTGGGTTGATGAAGGCCCGTCGATACTTCTTGTCCTCGGCCATCTGACCGAGGCGCGTGGCCGGGTCGGTGATGGCGACGAACGATCGGCCGGCCTTGGCCACGTCACCGCCGCTGGCGTCCAGCGCCTGCTTCCAGAAGTGACGCTCGAACGACTGAATCTCGATCGTTCCGCCTGACTTCGACGCCACGACGAACAGCGCCTTCTTGCCCGTGATCTCCTGATCGACGCGCGCGACGGCGGCCGGATCGGTGTTGTCGAGCACGTGCAGGCGCAGGGCGCGCGGCTGCGCCGGCCAGGTCAGGGCCAGCACCTCCGGACAAAGCGAGCTGCCGCCCATCCCCAGCAGAACCGCGTCGGTGTATCCCTCGGCCGCGATCTCGTCAGCGAAGGCGGTCAGCTCGCCGACCTTGGCACGCATCGTCGCCGGCGAACGCAGCCAACCGAGCCGGCTCTTGACTGACTTTTCGTGCTCGGGATTGGTCGAGAACAGCGTGGCGTCGCTGTCCCACAGGCGCTTGAGCGCCTTGGCGCCGGCCAACCGCGCAACCTCGGCGTCGCTGGCCAGCCGCAGCGCTTCGGGCAGGACCGCCTGCTGCCGGTTGGCGGCCGTCTCGGCCAGCGCGGACCGCCGCGCGCCGATGGCGTCGACGAGCGCGCTCATCGAGGCAGAGAAGGACTTCACGCCCTCCGCCAGCAGCGCGTGGCAGACGCGCGACAGGTCGATGCCCAGGGCGCCCAGGTCCGCGATCTGTTTGCGCGCCTCATCGAATCCCTCGCCCAGGCGCGGCGCCGTGTCGCCGTGATCCAAAAACGCGTCCAGCGTCGCGGGCGGCATCGTGTCGACGGTGTCCGCGCCCATCAGCGCATCGACGTAGTACGTGTCGGGGTAACGCGGGTCCTTGGTCCCCGTCGACGCCCACAGCAGGCGCTGCGGCCGCGCGCCCGCCGCCGCCAGCGTCTTCCAACGCGGCGACGCGATGGTCTTCAAATAGATCTCATAGGCCAGCTTGGCGTTGGCGATCGCGATCTTCCCGCGCAGCGCCCCGGCGCGCGCCGCATCCGCCGGACTCTTGGCGGCCTTTTCGTCCAGCAGCTTGTCGCAGGAGCTGTCGACGCGCGAAACGAAGAAGCTGGCGACCGAGGCCATGTTGTCGAACGAGCCGCCGCGGGCCTTGCGGTCCTCGAGACCGGCCAGATAGGCCTCGACGACCTCTTCGTACTGCAGCAGCGAGAAGATGAGCGTGATGTTCACGCTGACCCCCTCGGCGGTCAGCCGCCGGACGGCAGGGATTCCTTCGGGCGTCGCCGGGACCTTGATCATGACGTTCGGCCGCCCCACCAGCTTGGCCAGCCGCACGCCCTCCGCGACCGAGCGCTCGCTGTCGGTCGCCAGCTCGGGGAGCAGCTCCAGCGACACCCTGCCGTCGACGCCCTTGCTGCTCTCGAACACCGGCAGGAACAGGTCGCAGGCGCCGCGAATGTCGTCGATCGCCAGCGACTCGTAGATCTCCGCCGCGGTGCGCCCCTCGGTCGCCAGCTTGCGCAGCGGCTGTTCGTAGTCCGTGGAGGCGACGATCGCGCGCTCGAAGATGGTCGGGTTCGAGGTGAGTCCCCGCAACCCCTTTTCAATCAGACCGGCCAGCGCTCCCGAGCGCAGCAGGCCACGCCGCATGTTGTCGTACCAGACGCTCTGTCCCGCGTCATGGGCTTGGTGCATGCGGGTCCTTGGGGTCGCCATCGTCGTCCTCTCCGTTGTCGTCGCTGAAGTCTGACTCTCATACTGCAATCCGGCGAGGCGGGCGCACCAAAAACACCATCGTCGCCGCAAACGCGGCGGCGGCCGCGAGCGCCTCCAGCCCCGGGCCGAAGGAAGCCGGGCCGGTCTTGAGCCGGCCCATCAGGTAGGGCCCTACGAAGCCGCCCAAACAGCCGACGGAGTTGATGAGGCCGACCGTCGCCGCTCCGGCTGGTCCCGAGGTGAACCAGCGCGGCATCGCCCAGAACGACGGCATGAACCCGTAGATGCCGCTGCCGACCAGCGCCAGGCTGAGCAGGCCCCACGCGGGGCCGTGCAGCGTCACGCCGATCACCAGACCCAGCGAGGCGGCCAGCATGGGGACGACCGTGTGAAAGCGGCGCTCGCCGGTTCGGTCCGACGACCATCCCGAGACCGCTGTCCAGATGCCGCCCGCCAAGTAGGGCAGGACGGCGATGACCGAGACCTGGAGGTTGGAGAGCCCGGTCAGCCCCTTCACGACGGTGGGCATCCAGAGGCTGAACCCGTACGACGTCGTCACGATCCCGAAGTAGGCCAGCACCAGCAACAGGATCTCGCGGCGGGCGATGGCGCGCACGCCGGCGGCCCAGCCACGGGCGGTGGGGGTGGCGGACGCCTCGCGCGCCAGCTCGGCCTCCAAAAATGCCCGATCAGCGTCGCTGAGCCAGCGCGCCTGGGCCGGCCGATCGGTGAGGAAGAAGATCGTGACCACCCCCAGGACGATGGCTGGCAGCCCTTCCAGCAGGAACAGCCAGCGCCATCCAGCCATCCCCGCCCAGTGCACGCCCAACAGCAACCCCGACACGGGCGCGCCGATGATGTTCGAGATCGGAACCGCCAGCATGAAGAACGCGAAGGCGCGCGCCCGATCCTCTGCGCGGAACCAGTGCGACAGGTAGACCACGACGCCCGGGAAGAATCCCGCCTCGGCCGCGCCCAGCAGGAACCGCAACCAGAAGAACTGGCGCGGCGTGTGGATGAACGCCATGGCGCAGGCGACCAGCCCCCAGCCGATCAAGATGCGCGCGATCCACCCGCGGGCGCTCCAGGTTTCGACCAGCAGCGTCCCCGGGATCTCGAACAGGAAGTAGCCCCAAAAAAAGATTCCCGCGCCAAAACCGTACTGGCTGTCGGTGAGCGGCAAGGCCCGCCGCATCTCGAGGGCGGCGTAGCTGATGTTCACGCGATCGAGATAAGCCACGAAATACAGCAAGAGCAGATACGGCACGATCCGCAGCAGAACTCGCCGGCGGATGCGATCGCTGGTTTCCGCGGTTGTCACGGCGACGAGCATAAACCAATCCGGGGGTGCGGCCGTGCTAGGTTCGCGCGGCCTTGCGTCCCGCCATTCCCGGCCTGTCCGGCCACACCGTCTTCCTGCTGCTGATTCAGCTGGCGTTGCTGGTCGTGGTGGCGCGGCTGGCGGCGGAGATCGCTAAGCGCATGGGCCTGCCGGCGGTCGTGGGCGAGCTGAGCGGCGGCATCGCGCTCGGGCCCACGCTGTTCGGTCACTACTTTCCGGGCACCTTCGCCGTCGTGTTCCCGCCGCACGCCGAGCAGTTCCACCTGTTGGACGCGTTCAGCAGCGTGGGGATGACGCTGCTGTTGTTGCTGACCGGGCTCGAGACCGACATTCGCCTGCTCCGCAACCTGGGACGCGCCGCCTTCATCGCGTCGGTGATGGGGATGGTCTTGCCGTTCGGCCTGGGGTTCGGCCTGGGCTACATCGTGCCGCCCAGCTATCTGACCAGCGTCGATCATCGCATGCTGTTCGCGCTCTTCCTGGCCACGGCCATGTCGATTTCGGCGATGCCGGTCATCGCCAAGATCCTGGTCGACCTGGATCTGACCAAGCGCAACATCGGCCTCGTCATCCTGTCGGCGGGCGTCGTGGACGACACCGTCGGGTGGTTGATCCTGTCGCTCATCGCCGGCGCCGCCTCGCATGGGGCCGTCCGGGTCGGTGACCTGGGATTGACCGTCGCGTACCTGGGCGCGTTCATCCTGGGCGCGGCCTTCGTTCTCTACCCGCTGCTGAAGCTGTTGCTGCCGATCGTCACCGAGAAGTTCAAGGCCAGCGACTCCGATCTGGTCCTGGTCATCGTGGTGACGTTCCTGTGCGGGGCGCTGACCGAGAAGATCGGCGTTCACCCGGTCTTCGGCGCCTTCGTGGCAGGGATCGTGCTGCATCAGGTGCCGCGGCTGCGGCGCGAGACGGTGGCGCGGCTCGAATCGTTCACGTTCAGCGTGCTGGCGCCGATCTTCTTCGGCACCGTCGGTCTGCGCGTCAATCTGTGGGAGCTCAGCGGCGGCCACATGCTGGCGATCGTCATCCTGGTCGCCTGCGTGGGCAAGCTGGTCGGCTGCTCGGTGGGCGCCTACTGGGGCGGGCTGCGCTTTTGGGAGGCGGCCTCGATCGCGGTCGCCATGAACGCGCGCGGCGCGATGGAAATCGTGGTGGCGACCATCGGCCTGTCGCTGGGGATCCTGACGCCGCAGATGTTTTCGATCATCGTCATGATGGCGATCGTCACCTCCTTCCTGGCGCCCGTCGGGCTGCGCTTGACGATGCCCCGCGTGCGCATGACCGAAGAGGAGGCCCGCCGGATTCTGGAATCCGAATCGACGGGCGCCTTCGATCCCAATCGCCTGCGGGTCGTGCTGGCGGCGGGGGGCGGGCCGAACGCGCTGGCGGCGGCGCCGTTGGCGTTCGGGCTGGCGCAAAAGAGCGACAGCTCCGTCAAGATCGTGCACGTCGAGCCCGAGCACTCGTGGTGGCAGCGGACCTTCCTGTCGTTCGCGAATCGGGCGCCCGCCCGCATCAGCGACCAGATCGATGCCATGCGCGAGATGGCCGACGGGCAGGCGCCCGCCGTCACCAAGGCACGCGGCCCGGCCATCGGGCGCGCCATCTGCGAGCAGGCCCGTGGCTCGGACCTCATCGTCATCGGATCCAGCGAAGGGTCGTCCATCGGCGGCGCGATCGTGGAGCAGGTCGTCGCCGAGGCGCCCTGCCACGTCGCCATCATGAAGGCGGCCTCGACGGCGCCGCGTGAATACCGGCGCCTGCTGGTTCCCGTCGACGGCAGCATCGGGTCCCGGCTGGCCGTCGAGCTGGCGCTGCGGTACGCCGAGGCGACCGGCGCCGACTTGATGCTGGCGGTCATGACCGAACGCCGCCCCCACGCCGCCGCCTACGCCGACCTGAGCGGCACCCACATCCCGACCGAGGCGCCCGCGTCGGGGCAGGAAGAGCTGGCCCGCATCTCGGTCGTCTTTCGGGCCTCGCCGGTCAAGCCCAGCGTGATGCACCTGGCGTTCGACCCGCGGACCAGCCCCGTTGCCCAGGCCGTCGAGAGGGGCGATTACGACCTGGTGGTGCTGGGAACCGAGAACCGCGCGGTGCAGCACCGGCTGTTCTTCGGGTATGAAAACGAGCGCCTGATCCGGGCGGCCCGCGTCCCGGTGCTGGTGGTGGTTCCGAACGTCGGCCGCCTGGCCGCCACCACGACACATTGACCTCTCCCGCCGCTGTCCGATAGGGTCGCGCCGTGCCCGTCGAGATCGTCCACATCGAGTTCAAAAGCGCGAATTTCACGCGAACCGCGGAGTTCTACGCGCGGCTCTTCGACTGGCAGACCGAGCAAAACGGCGCCGGCAGCTACATGAAGCTGAACGGCTCCGGCGGTCCCAGTGGGGGATGGGTGCGCGCCGACCTGGTCCAATCACCCGGGCCCATCGCTTACCTCAGCGTCGAGGATCTCGACAAAACGCTGGGCGAGGTGGAAGCCGCCGGCGGGCGCGTGCTGGTCCGCAGCCAGCCCTTCGCGGGTGGCGGCGAGATCGCGCTCTTCGCCGATCCCGACGGCAACGTATTGGGTCTGTGGCGCCGCAAGGCCGCGGCGGCTGGCGGGGCGCCGGCCGACCTCGGCGCGGCCACCTCCGCCCCGGACGCCGACAAGTCGGCCAAGGCCGCCAAGCCCGCCAAAGCCGCCGCCCCCAAGCCCCCCGCCGCCAAGAAGCCGCCCAAGAAGAAGTAAGCCGGCGTGAGCCGTCTCGGCCCGAATGGCGTTCACTTAAGCGCCAGGACGCCGGGACGCCAGGAGCTGGTCTGAAATCTCATAATTCGGATTTTCTGATGGCTCCGGCCGGTCTTTTGGCGTCCCGGCGTCCTGGCGCTTAACCGGCACTAAAGCCAGCGGCGCAGCCCGTAGGCGATCCGCTCGACCAGGCGGGCCAGCCAGCCGCGTCGCGCGAACTCGGCGGCCTGCACCTCTTGGCTGGCCGCCATGTCGGAGATCAACATGGTGGCGACCTCCATCGCGTAGGTCGGATCGATCACGTTGACCACCAGCTCGAGGTTGTAGGCCAGCGAACGGTGATCGAAGTTGTAGCTGCCCAGCGAGACGAAGACGTCGTCGACCAGCAGCGCCTTCGTGTGGGTCACCACCGGGCTGCGGAAGATGCGGGCGCCGGCCGCCAGCAGGGCCGGGAACATGGCCCGGGTCGCGAAGTCCAGCAGGGGCGCGTCGCTGGTGTGCGGGACCAGCAGCCGCACGTCGACCCCGCGCGCGGCCGCCATCAGCAGCGCGCGCATGACGCCGCGATCGGGGACGAAGTAGGGGTTGGCCAGCAAGACGCGCGCGCGGCTCTCGCGCAGGGCGTGCAGCGCCGCGCGCCGGATCGCGAACCGGTCCCGGCGCTCGCCGTTGGCGATCACGGCCAGCGGGACGGTGCCGGCAGCAGCGGGGCGGGGGAGGTCGGCAGGGTCGAGGCGCATGCGCTTGGGAGCCCGCCGGTTCCACAGGCGCAGGAACGTCGCCTCGATGTGCGCCACCGCCGGTCCGCGCAGCTCGATGGCCGCATCCAGCCAGCCGCCGCCCCCCTCGGGCTGGCTCATCCATTCGTCCGAGATGTTGATGCCGCCCGTGAACGCCAGCTGGCCGTCGCAGACCAGCGTCTTGCGGTGGTTGCGGCGGATGAGCGCCCACAGGCGCGGGCGCCAGAACCGATATTTGTGGTAGCCGACGACGTGGACACCGAACCCGCGCATTCGCTGGAAGAAGCTTGCCGGCGTCTCGCGGCAGCCGACGAAATCGTAGAGCAGCCGGACTTGCACGCCGCGCTGGGCGGCCCGGGAGAGCGCTTCGGCGAAGCGACGGCCGATGACGTCCTCGCTGAAGATGTACATCTCCATCGAGACGCGGTGGCGGGCGCTGTCGATCGCCGCCAGCCAGGCCGGGAAGGCCTGGGCACCGTTGCGCAGCAGGCGCACGGCGTGGCCACCGCTCAGCAGCCGGGGATCTTCGGCGTAGCGGGTGAGGGCTTTCTCCGTCGCAGCGGAATTAAGGGACGCTGTCATTGACCGTATGCCTCGGAGCGACTAAGGTCACCGCCGCCGATGGGTCGAGAAGAGCATATAGAATTTCAGGGGCGCGTCATCGAGGTGCTGCCTGCCGGAAATTTTCGCATCGAGCTCGAAAACGGCCATCAGGTATTGGCGCACCTCGGGGGCAAGCTGCGCAAACACCGTATCCGCGTGGTCCTGGGTGACAAGGTCACGGTTGCGCTGACGCCCTACGATCCCACCCGCGGCATCGTCGTCTATCGCGGTTGATACGGCCCCGCCAGCCGACTTGGGTCAGCCCGCTTGAGTCGCTCGCGGATGCCCGACCGGTCGGCGATGGACCGAGCGCGGGTCCTGCTGTCCGACGTCGTGGGGCGCGATCCGGACGGGCCGCTGGCGCGCGGCCTCGATTGGTTCGGCTCCTGGCGCAGCCTGGCCGCGGTCGTCGGCACCGATTGGCTGCCGATCGGGGTGCGCCTGTCCGCCTCGGCCATGCGGGTCGCCCGCCGGAACCTCCGGGCGCTCGGCGGCCCGCCGGCCGAGATCGCCGCCGTGAAGGTCGGCGAACCGGTTCAGGTCGGCGGGCTCGTCGCGCCCCTGCCAGGTGACCCGGGCGGCGCGCTGTGGCGGGCCGAGGTCATCGACGACGCCGACGGCCGCTGGCTGGCGGACGAGGGACGCGATCTCCTGCTGGTCGCCAAAGGGGGGAGCGTGCTGGTCCTGGCGGACGGAGGTCGGCTGCTGAACGCCGAAAGCCTACACGTCGGCGATGAGGTTTCTGTGTTCGGAACAGCGGACGAGGCGCCGGATCCAGGCGGCCTTTCGGGGTCGCCGCGCGGCGGCCTGGTGCTGGCTCTGCGGTCAGGGCCGACGCGCCCGTTGCTCGTGAGCGTGATCAGGCGCTACGATCGATAGCGAGATGGCCCCCCCGGTCGAATTGGCTCAGGTGGATCTGGCGCCCCCAGCGGCGCTGAAGCCGCCGGTCGACCCGGCGTCGCTGGTGCATCGCGACCTGTTGTCCGGCGAGTTCTGGCGCACCATCCCGGCCTACGCCCAGATCTCCGAAGCCGAGTTCCTGGACCACAAGTGGCAGGCCAAGCATTCGGTCACCAACGTCCCCAAGCTGCTGGCCGCCGTGTCGGGGCTGGTCTCGGACGAGTTCATCGCGGATGCCCAGCGCGGGTTCGAGCGCGCGCCGATGTCGATGCGGGTCTCGCCGTACCTGCTGTCGCTCATCGACTGGAGCAACCCCTACGAGGACCCGCTGCGGACCCAGTTCGTGCCTCTGGGGTCGCGCCTTTTGCCCGATCACCCGCGCTTGGATCTCGATTCGCTGCATGAGCGGGCCGACATGCCGGTCCCCGGGTTGACCCATCGCTACGTCGACAAAGCGCTGTTCCTGGCGCTGGACACATGCCCGGTGTACTGCCGCTTTTGCACGCGCAGCTACGCGGTGGGCATCGACACCGAGGAGGTCTCGAAGTTCCAGCTGCGCGTCAACGCCGAGCGGTGGGAGCGCGCCTTCGCGTACATCCGCTCGCGCCCCGAGCTGGAAGACATCGTCATCTCGGGAGGTGACGCCTACCAGCTGCGCCCCGAGCAGATCACACACATCGGCGAGTCGCTGCTGGCGATCGATCACGTGCGGCGGATGCGCTACGCCACCAAGGGGCCGGCGGTGATGCCGCAGAAGCTGCTGACCGACGACGCCTGGTTGGATGCGCTGACGGGAGTCGTCGAAAAGGGACGGCGCTTGCACAAAGAGGTGGTGCTGCACACGCACTTCAACCACCCGCGCGAGATCACGCAGATCACGAAGCAGGCTCTCGACCGCGTCTGCGAGCGGGGCATCACGGTTCGCAACCAGACGGTGCTGCAACGGCGCGTGAACGACGATCCCGCCACGATGATGCTGCTGGTCCGGCGCCTGGGTTACGTCAACGTGCACCCGTACTACATCTACATGCACGACCTCGTGAAAGGGGTCGAGGATCTGCGCACGACCCTGGAGACGGGGCTGCGCATCGAAAAGGCGATTCGCGGCGGCACGGCTGGGTTCAACACGCCGGCCGTGGTGGTCGACGCCCCGGGCGGGGGCGGCAAGCGCGACGCGCACTCGTACGAGCACTACGATCGCACGACGGGTGTGTCGGTGTTCACGGCGCCGGCCGTCCACCCGGGCGAGCTCTACTATTATGTCGATCCGATTGATCTGCTGCCGCCGGAGGGTCAGACCCGCTGGGCCGACCCGGCCGAGCACCCCAAGATCATCGCCGAGGCGCGCGCCGCCGCGCTGGGCAGTGCGAGGTCGGGACCGTGAGCGGATGCACGAACTGCAAGGGGAAGGGGGGCTGCGACACGCGCAAGCACGACATGTTTGCGGCCGTGGACGCCGCGCTGGCGCGCCTCTACCCGACGCGGCGCTGGGATGAGCGCGACGAGGCGGCTGCGTTCGACGCGGGTGTGCCGTCGGCCGAAGGGCACGTCCTGGCCGCGCTGGCCTCGGCCCGCCTGAACGCGGCCGCCGTGCATCGCCCGGGTGGTCCCGCCGAGACGTGCGACTACATCTATGTGCTGTGTGTCGGGCGGACGCCGTCGCTGGCCGAGCTGCGCGAAGAAGCGATCGCGCCGGCGGGGCTCGCGGCGCTGCGCGCGGCGCTGGCAGACGGGCCGCTGACCGACGTCTATTTGCGGGTCGCGCTGTCGACGGTGGCGGGCTTCGCCGCCATTCAAGAGGTCGCGCTGACCGCGCGCCTGGACGGGGCGGAGGTGCTGCTGACCGAATCGCCCCGGGCCGGCGTGTTCGCGCCGTCGCTGCTGCCGCGCATGCAGAAGCTGGTCGCCGTGCTCGCGGAGCGGGGCATCCGGCACCTGGACTTCGGCGAGATCGCCGAGCCGCCGGCCGGCTTCGACCCGGGCACGTATGCCGACGACTACGGCGGCGCGCCCGCCGTCGCGAACTACTTTTTTTATCCCCAGCCGGCGGCGGCGGTCACCACCATCACCCTCACCTGAGCTTGGCGGCCAGCTCGTTCGCGAACCCGGCCGCGATCGCCTTGGCACGACGCTCTTCGGGCGGGTCGTAATGATCGCCGGGCGCGGCCGCCACTTCATCCAGCAGCGGCCGGGCCTCCGTCAGTCGGCCCGTGTCCAGGTAGACGCCGGCCAGGTAAGCCCGGGCCCGCAGGGCATTCGGGTTGATCATGATTGCCCGCCGCAGGTGCTCCTCGGCGGCTTTCCGATCGCGCTTGGGCCAGGGGAGCTTCTCGAAGAAGCGCCCCCAGGCGGTCTCGACGCCGCCCGATTCGTACCCGTCGTTCAGCGCTGTCGCATGTCCCAGCCGATCGCGGAACTTTCCCTCCAGGCCCTGCGACAGGGCGCGAACCACGCCCAGTCCCAGCGCGTAGTTCCCCATGCAGACGGCAGCCCAGTAGTAACCCGCCACGTCGTTGGGGTTGGAGGCGATGGCGCGCTCGGCCAGATCCCAGCCGGTCTTGCCCAGCCGCGATCGCTGATCGTGCGGCAGGCTCGGATCGTCGCTGGCCCAAAAATAGACCCGGGCGGCCCGCCAGAGGGCGGCGTAGTCCGCCGGCGCGCGCGCGACGGCGGCGTCGGCCAGCCGTTGCTCCTCCGCAAACAGGGCATGATCGTCGCGGCGTCGTTGCAGCTCGTCGATGCGGGCCAGCAAGGCGGGTAATGGCGAGGCGGCCGTTACGGATACGGGCGCGGGGGCTCCTCGGCCGCCGGTGCCGGCGTCGACGAGAAGTGACACCCCGACTAGCACGGATAGGAGGTTCACGGCCGGAGAGTATATAGGTTATGCTCGCGCCGACCCCGAGGAGGAGACCGTGGCCGATCAAGTGAAACAAGTTGAGCTCCGCGCGGAGCTGAAGCTGAACGACAAGACCCTCGAGCTCCCCGTCGTGCTGGGGAGCGAGGACGAGCGCGGGCTCGACATCGGCAAGCTGCGTGCGCAGACCGGGCTGGTGACGCTGGACCCGGCGTACATGAACACCGCCTCGACCAAGAGCGCGATCACGTTCCTGGACGGCGAGCGCGGCATCCTGCGCTACCGCGGGATTCCGATCGAGGAGCTGGCTGAAAAGTCGACCTTCGTCGAGGTCTCGTTCCTGCTGATCTACGGTCACCTGCCGAACAAGCAGGAGCTCGCGAAGTTTTCGGAGGCGCTGACCCGTCATTCGATGCTTCACGAGGACATGAAGCGCTTCTACGACGGGTATCCGGGGACCGCCCACCCGATGGCGATCCTGTCGGCCATGGTGCTGTCGCTGTCCAGCTTCTACCCGCAGGCGCTGGACGTGAAGAACCACGACGAGCAGGAGGCGACCATCGCCCGCCTGGTCTCGAAGATGCGGACCATCGCCGCCTTCACGTACAAAAAGTCGATCGGCCAGCCTTTCGTCTACCCGCGCAACAATCTCAGCTACTGCGCGAACTTCCTGAACATGATGTTCTCGGTCCCTGCGGAGCCGTACGAGATCGACGAGGAAATCGTGAAGGTGTTGAACCTTCTGCTGATCCTCCACGCCGATCACGAGCAGAACTGCAGCACGTCGACGGTGCGCCAGGTGGGCAGCTCGCAGGCCAACCTCTTCGCGTCGGTGGCGGCGGGCATCTGCGCGCTGTGGGGGCCCCTGCACGGCGGGGCCAACGAAGAAGTCTTGACGATGCTCGAAGCCATCAAGAGCGACGGCGGCGGGCCGAAGAAGTTCGTCGAGCTGGCCAAGAAGAAGGACTCGGGTTTCCGCCTGATGGGCTTCGGCCACCGCGTCTACAAGAACTACGACCCGCGCGCCAAGATCATCAAGGTCGCCGCCGACAAGGTCATGAGCAAGATGAAGCAGCCCGACCCGCTGCTGGACATCGCCAAGACCCTCGAAGAGGCGGCCCTGAGCGATCCGTACTTCATCGAGCGCAAGCTGTACCCGAACGTCGACTTCTACAGCGGCCTCATCTACCGAGCCCTCGGCATCCCGACGAACATGTTCACCGTCATGTTCGCCATCGGCCGCACGCCCGGCTGGATCGCGCACTGGAAAGAGATGACCGAGGATCCGACCACCAAGATCTTCCGCCCGCGCCAGATCTACACGGGCCCCGTGCTGACCCACTACACCCCGGTCGACGCTCGCTGACGCGCTCGCTGAGGCGCTCGCTGACGCTCGCTGCGTGAAAGGGGGCAGGGCCCCCTTTCACGCGGCTATCCCCCAGACCGCGACGAGAGCCGGGGGCGGATCCTGTTCGGCAGGCAAGTCTCCGGCGGGCGGAGCCCGCCTGCGATCCACTGCGGCAGAGGTGGAGAGCCGCTACTTCTTGGGAGCCGGCGGAGACGTCGGTGCAGTCGCCGGCTTGGCGGGTGGGGGAGTCGTGGCGGGGGGCGGAGCGGTGGCGGCGGGCGGAGACGTGGTCGGCTTCGCGGCAGGAGGCGCGGCGGGCGGTGTGACAGCCTTCGTGGCCGGCGCGCTCTTGCCCGCGGCGGGCGGGGTGGTGGCGGCCGGGGGCGGTGTCGTTGTGGGCGGGGGCGTCGTGCCGGCCGGCGCGCCAGCAGCGGGGGCTGCGCCGGCGGCGGGGGCTGCGCCGCCTGGCTCGCCGGCGCCTTCTTCATTCTCCGGCGCGCGGTCCCAGCGGTCGACCTTGCCGGAGCCGGTGGTGTCGTAGCCGATGCGGTCCAGTTTCCCCGCCTCGTAGTACTGCCACTCGTCGATCTTGCCATCGCCGTTGGTGTCGCGTTCGATGCGGACCAACTTCTCGTCCTCGTAGTACTTCCACAGATCCGGCTTCTGGTCGTAATTCGTGTCCAGCTCTTCGCGGACCTTCTTGCCCTGCGCGTAGTAGACGGTCAGGTCGAACTTGCCGTCGAAGTCGAGGTCGAACTCTTCCAGGGTCGTCGCCGAGCCTTTGTCGTCGTAGTAGTAGACGATGTCGACCTTGCTGTCGTGGTTCAGGTCGACTTGCTTGCAGGCCAGCACCTCGGTCTTCTGACCGCCGATGTCGGCGACCTGGTAGAACTTCCAAACGTCGGGCTTCTGGTCCTGGTTCGTGTCCGAAGTGACGACGTGCTTGCCCTTGTCGTTGCACTTGTTGCGGTCTACCGAGGGCGCCGACGGGACGTTCGTGCCGCTGGAGTGCGTGACCATCTCGGCCTGCTTCGGGGTGCTGCCGCACGCCGCCAAAAGGGCCGCCAATGCCACGGGAACCAGCCAGGGTCTCTTCGCCATTGCGCTACGGTAGGGCGAAAATGCGGTCATATCAAGTACATGCCTTCTTGACCGCAGACCTATGGTCATGCATGGTCACGCCATGGCGAGGAAGAAGATTTCCACGACCATCTACATCACGCCCGAACAGAACGATCAGCTGAAACTGCTGAACGCGAAGACGCGCGTTCCCGTCGCCGAATACATCCGGCAGGGCATCGATCTGATTCTCGAAAAAGAGCGGCACAACCTTCCGGGACAGCTCACACTGCAGGTCCCGTCCGGCCGCTAGGCCTGCCGCCCGCCCCCTTTTTTAATGCCCACGCCGACACGCCTCATCCGCAACTTCTCCATCATCGCCCACATCGATCACGGCAAGTCGACGCTGGCTGATCGCCTGCTCGACGCGACCGGGGCGCTCACTGACCGCGAGCGCAAAGCGCAGTTCATGGACAGCATGGACCTGGAACGCGAGCGCGGAATCACGATCAAGGCAGCCACGGTCCGACTCGAGTACCGGGCGAGTGACGGGAACACGTACGAGCTGAACTTGATCGACACGCCCGGGCACGTCGACTTTCACTATGAGGTGTCGCGCTCCCTGGCCGCCTGCGAAGGGGCCGTGCTGGTCGTCGACGCCTCACAAGGTGTCGAGGCGCAGACGTTGGCCAACGTGTACCTGGCCGTGAACAACAACCTCACGATCATCCCGGTCATCAACAAGATCGACCTGCCGGCCGCCGATCCGGAGAACGTTCGCCGACAGATCGAGGAGGTGATCGGCATCGACGCCTCCGAGGCCATCCTGGCATCGGCCAAGGAAGGGAAGGGGATCGTCGAGATCCTCGAGGCAGTCGTGGCCAAAGTGCCGCCGCCCGTGGGCGACCCCGAGAAGCCGCTCAAGGTCTTGCTGCTGGACAGCTGGTACGACACCTATCGCGGCGTCGTCATTTTGGTGCGCGTGATCGACGGCGTCATGCGTCCGAAGCAGAAGGTCCGCTTCGTCGCTGCGCGGCGCGACTACGAGATCCAGACGATTGGTGCGTTCGCGCCGTTCGCGCGCGAGATGCCCGACATTGGACCAGGCGAAGTGGGCTTCTTCACGGCGGCGATCAAAGAGGTCGCGGACGCGCGCGTGGGCGACACGATCACCGAGGCGGCCAACCCCTGCGTCGAGGCGCTGCCGGGGTTCCAGCCAGCAAAGCCCATGGTGTTCGCCGGCATTTTCCCGACGGACACGGCCCGCTACGAGGACCTTCGCGACGCGCTCGACAAGTTGCGCCTCAACGACGCGTCGTTCACGCGTGAGCCGGAGACCTCGGCGGCGCTGGGCTTCGGGTTTCGTTGCGGCTTCCTGGGGCTGCTTCACATGGAGATCGTCCAGGAGCGGCTCGAGCGCGAGTACAACCTGGACCTCATCACGACGGCGCCGACCGTGCGCTTCCGGGTCGTGCTGCACGACGGCGAAATCGTCGAGCTCGACAACCCGGCCAAGTTCCCGACGGAGGGGGACATCGGGCGCATCGAAGAGCCGATGATCGCCGTCCAGATCCACACGCCCCCGGAATACGTCGGGGCCATCCTGAAGTTGTGTGAGGACAAGCGTGGCAAGCAAACCGGCCTCACGTACGCGGGCGAAAAGCGGGTGATCATCCGCTACGACCTGCCGCTGACCGAGATGGTGTTCGGGTTCTACGACCGCCTCAAGTCGTCGTCACGCGGGTATGCCTCGCTGGACTACGAACCGAAGGGCTACGAGCCCGCCGACCTGGTCCGCATGGATCTGCTGGTGAACGGCGACCGCGTCGACTCGCTGTCGCTGATCATTCATCGCGTGGGGTCGTACGAGAAGGGGCGCGACCTCTGCGTGAAGATGAAGGACCTCATCCCCCAGCAGCAGTTCGAGGTGGCCATCCAGGCGGCCATCGGTTCCAAGATCATTGCCCGGACGACGGTGAAGGCCTTGCGCAAGAACGTGACCGCCAAGTGCTATGGCGGCGACATCTCGCGGAAGCGCAAGTTGTTGGAGCGCCAGAAAGAGGGTAAGAAGCGCATGAAGCAAGTGGGCAACGTCGAGATCCCGCAAGAGGCCTTCCTGGCTATCCTCAAGGTGGATTGATGGGCGGCAAGCACGCGGTCGGCGAATCGTCGGGCACCCTTTACGGCTGGTGGCGCCAGCGGACGGCGGTGCGCCGCGCGCGGGCCGAGGGACGGCACCTGGTCAAGGAAGCCCAGCGGATCCTGAAGCGGAAGGGCTATCGCATCCCCGACGCGGTGGCGACCGAGATCAAGACCGACATCATCGCGGTCGAGGCGGCGCTGGGCGGCGACGATCTCGACAACATGCGCAAGGCAATCGCGGCTCTCGACGACGGCATGGACGCGCACCTGTCCTCCTTGCGCAAGTCGACCATGCGCGAGTACTCCGAGTCGATCGGCGTCGCTGTGGCCGTTGCGCTGCTGCTGCGCGCGTTCGTCGTCGAGGCGTTCCAGATCCCGTCGGGGTCGATGATCCCGACGCTGGAGGTCGGCGACCACATCTTCGTGTCGAAGTTTTCGTACGGGCTCAGCATCCCGTTCACCGACACGAAGATCCTGCAATACGCGGAGCCCCAGCGGGGCGACGTGATCGTCTTCAAGTTCCCGCAGGACCACAGCACCGACTACATCAAGCGGGTGGTCGGCTTGCCGGGCGACGTCGTCGAGCTGCGCCAAGAAGAGCTCTACATCAACGGCAAGCCGGTTCCACGTGAGAAGACCAGCCAGCCGTGCGACCTCGGCGAGGTGACGGAGGCCAGCGAACGCGAGCGGCCGACGACGCTGTTCGACGAGTGCGAAACCTGGATCGAGACGCTGGGCGGCAAGCAGCACCGGACCATTCAGGAGCCGGGTCGCGGCGGGCGCGACTTCCCCCGCACCGTGATCCCGGCCGGGCGGCTCTTCGTGATGGGCGACAACCGCGACAACTCCTCGGACTCACGGGTCTGGGGCTTCGTCGACCTGAACCTGGTCAAGGGCCGCGCCCTCATCATCTGGTGGTCGCGCGCCGAAATCGACGGCTACAGCCCGGTCGCCTGGTTCAAATCCATCCGCTGGCGCCGCTTCTTCCAACCCGTCCGCTAGCTGGTTTCGCAGGTTATCGGGCGCGACCGGGTCGGGGCTGCTTGTCATCGGGCGCGATCGAGTCGGGGCTGCTTCGGGGGCCGGGTATTGCTCCGCGGGCACCGGGCAGCCTAACTGACGGCGAAGACGCCGTCAGATGGCGCCCTCCTACTCGCACTGGCGTCCTCGGCGAAGACGCCGAGGAGCGTGCTCGTAGGTGCCCGCTGCGCAACACCCGGCCCCCTCGCGCGCCCCTTCCAACAGCATCTTGATCGCCTCTTCCCCTCCATCTACTCATTGACCGACGAGATTGTCCGCTCGCAAGTGTGGCGTCCGGCGGTGCTCAATGCGTTGTGGGAAGGGGCGCGCGAGGGGTCGGGGTGTTGCGTAGCGGCACCTATGAGGGCGCTCCTCGCCGTCTGCGGCGAGGATGCCAGCCCGAAATAGGAGGGCGCCATCTGACGGCGTCTTCGCCGTCAGTTAGGCTGCCCGGTGCCGCGGAGCAACACCCCGACCCCGAAGCAGCCCCGACTCGGCAACGCTGGGTAAAAGCAATTAGCGGTGGAGCAGGAAGAGGAGGGCGGCGAGCAAGGCCACTGTCGCGCCGATGAGGGCGACCAGGCGGTAGGGTTTGAAGCGGTGGGGGGTCTCGTTGAGGAGGCGTTTGGTGCGGGCGATTTCCTCGCGCAGCGCGGGCGCGTCGGCGAAGCGCTTGTCGCGCTCCTTGGCGACCATCTTGAGGATGATGGCGTCGACCGCAGGGGGAATGGCGACCTTCGCGTTCAGGGTGGACGGCGCGGGTGGTTCTTGCCGCATGTGGAAGTTGATGATGTCGATCGGGCTCTTGGCGCTGGCGAACGGCAACGAGCCGGTCAGCATCTCGTACGACATCATCCCCAGCGCGTAGATGTCAGAGCGGCCGTCCAGCTTGTGGCCGCGCAACTGTTCGGGGGACATGAACTCCAGCGTTCCCAGCGTCTGCCCCACGGCGGTCAGCGCGGGGACGGAGCGCTCGTCGCTGACGACCTTCGCGATGCCGAAGTCCAGCACCTTGACGTGGTCGTCGCCCTCGCGCGTTTCGATGAAGACGTTCTCCGGCTTCATGTCCCGATGAACGATGCCGTTGGCGTGCGCCTCGGCCAGGGAGGCCGCCACCTGGTCGATGATCTTCAACACGCGCGCGACGCCCAGCGGCCCCTCGGACCGTTGCACCTGGTGCAGGCTCTGCCCGCGCAGCAACTCCATCGCCAGGTACAAGATGCCGTCCGGCGTCTCGTCGAAGTCGTAGGTCGTCACCGTGTGCGTGTCGCGCAGCTTGGAGCAGGCCTCGGCCTCGCGCCGAAACCGCGCCACGATGGTCTCGTCGGCGACGTTGTGCGGGTGCAAAATCTTCAGAGCCACTTCTCGCCCGGTGGCGATCTGCTTTCCGCGAAACACGGCGCCGAAGCCCCCTTCACCAATCTTGTCCTCGACCAGATAGCGGTGATTCAGGGTGCGGCCGATCAGGTTCTCGAGGGGCTGCGCCGCGGGCCGCACCGCCCGGCGTGGCGAGGCAGCGGCCCCGCCCGCCGCACCGGTCGGAGCGGCGGGCGGCCGCGGCGCCTCTTTCGGCGCGGGAGACACCCGGATGGTCGCGACCGCGGAAGGGGCGAGCTTGGGTCCGCCGGCCCGCTCGAGGATCGCCGTCGCCGAAATCGGGCGGCCGCACGCGCCGCAGAACCGCGCCCCGTCCTCGACCTCGGCTGCACAGTGCGGACAGGCGAACGGCATCCCCAACTCCTCCTCAGGGGCGCATCGCGCGGCCGTCCGAGCGCGCCGAGGGATCGCTCTCGCACTTGGTCACGAAGACGCCGCCCGCGGCGGCCGCCACCAGCGCCAGGAAGAACAAAGCCAGGAGCGATCGCGTGGCGCGCGGGGGTGGGGCGGACGCCGACCGGCGCGGCGGCGCGCCCGGCGCGACCCGGCCACTCTCCGCGCCCGGCTTGGGCGGGTCGGCCTTGGTCGGCACGTCGTCGGGGGTCAGCATGTCGCGCGGTAACCGCTCTTCGACGGTCTCGTTGCCCAGACTGGCGCTGTCGCCGCTGCCCATCGGCTCGGGGACAGGGTCGCTGCCGGGATCGTAGGCGACGAATTCCACGACCTCGTCGGCGCTGGCCGGCTGCAGGGCGGTGCCGTCGAAGCGCGCCAGCACCACCGTGATGTTGTCGGGACCGTCGCGGTCGAGCGCCTTTTGAATCAGCGCATCGCCGGCCTTGGCCAGATCGTGTTCGGCGATGAGGACCGCCAGCATCTCCTCGTCGGCGACTGGCCCGTGCAGGCCGTCCGAGCAGAGCAGGGCAACGTCCCCTTTGCGCAGGCTCACCTGCGACAAGACGACCTCGACCGTCTCCTGCACGCCCAGCGCCTGCAGGATGATGTTGGCGTGCTCGAACGCCTTGGCCTCTTCGGCGGTCATGGCGCCGGCCTCGATGAGCTGCCAGGCCAGCGATTGGTCCTTGGTGACCTGGGCCAGCTTCCCGTCGCGCAGCACATAACAGCGCGAGTCGCCGATCTGCGCGATCACCAGCGTCTCGTCGACCAGCGCGGCCGCCGTGCAGGTGGTGCCCATGCCGCGCTCGCTCTGATTGTCGCGCGACTGGATGAAGATGCGCTCGTTGGCGCGCTGGACGGCGCGCCGCAGGAGCCGCGCGAACCCGTCCCGCGGTTGCGGTTCGGCGGCGGTCAGCGATTCGTAGATCGCGTCGGCGGCCATCTGGGCGGCGACCTCGCCAGCGGCGGCCCCGCCCATCCCGTCGCAAACCAGGAACAGCGCGCCCTTGTCCCCGAGCTTGAACGTGAACGGCGGGCGTCCGTCGGCGGCGCGCACGCCGCCCGTGACGTCGGCCACGAGGAAGTTGTCCTCGTTGTGCTCGCGAATCAGCCCAACGTCCGTTTTACCGAAGACCTCGATGTCGATATCGGGGGGCGTTGGCATCGGTCAGCCGGACCTTCATCCTATCTCGAACCGCAGCAGCTCGTCTCCCATTCGAATGAGATCGCCGGAAGAAAGGCCATGCGGACCGCGGAGTCGCAGGAAGGTGCCGTTCGAGCTGCCCAGGTCCTCGAGGTGGCCTCGCCCATTGCGAAACGCGATTTGCGCGTGCCGGCGCGACATGAATTCGTCATCCGAGAAAACGACGTCGCCGCTCTCGCGACCGAGGACCACCTCGGGTCGGGTCAGGTGATAGACGTCGCGGGTGATCGCCGCGGGCGTGATCTGGCGGACGCGCGCCCAGGGCGGGCGAACGGGCGTGCCGAAGACGACCACGCCATGCTCCAGTGCCGGGCGAAGATTGCGTTCGACGTCCGTCAGCAGCTCGAACCGCAGCACCTGCTTGCCGACCAGGATGGTGTCGCCGTCCTGCAGGTCGATCGACCCGCGCAGCCGCACATAGACGCCGTTGCGACTCTCGAGTGGGGTCAGGACCCGCCCGGTCAGGCTGGCCGACACGCGCGCGTGTCGCGGCGCCAGATGCGGGTCCTCGAAAAGGAGGTCACCCTCGGTGCGCCCGATGTCGATCTGATCGCCGAGAAGGTTGTAGGTGATCCCGTCGGTTCCGTCCCGGTGGACGACCACCAGCTTGAACCCGCCGCTCGGCTGCGCCACCCGCGCCGCGGCGGCCATCGGGTGGGGCGCCCCTTCCAGCAGGCGGTCGGTGGCCCGGTTCGACGGCGCGGGCGCGGCGCCCGCCAGGGTCGGAATCACCACGGCCGGGCCGGGCGCGGGCAACCGGTCTGCCGCCAGCCGAGTCCCACAATATTGGCAGAACAGGACGTCGGCCCCGTTCACGTTTCCGCATCGCCCGCACTTGATCATGTCGAAGGGGTTTGCAAGGGGCCTAAACCTTTGATAACAGGCGGCCCGGACCGGGCACGTGCCCGCGCAGCCCCACGAATCCCCAAGTGCGTCAACAGATAACAACTTCCTTGGAGCGGGTCAATTTGCCGCGCGCGCGCGCGGCTGGGCCGGCCTTCGCGATCCTGGCGCTGGTGGCCGGCTGCGGCCCCCTCATCGAGCAGGCGCCGTTCGCGGTTCGTCCGGACTCGATCCGGCCCGCGGATCTTTTGGGACCGTACGACGGCACCGTCGTGGACGCCGACTCGGATCGCCCGGTCGCGGGGGCCACGGTCCAGGCGTCCTGGGCCTTCGAGACCGGCATCGGCTTTCACGCCCCCGCCGGGGCCCGGGAAGTGGTGGTCGAGACGGGCGCCGACGGCCGCTACACGATCCCCCGGCTCGACGATCTGCCGCAGGGGGCTTCGGCGCGGGTCCGCCGGTTCACGCTGGTCGTTTATCATCGGGGCCACGTCGCTTGGAGAAACGATCGGGTATTCCCGGGGCGCACGCGCCGCCGCGACTTCAGCCAGCGCGGCAATCGGGTCCGCCTCGATCGATGGTTGCCGGCCCTGCGCCACGTCGACCACCTGGTGTTCCTGGGCGGGGGGACGAAGATGCGCCGGGCGTCCGCCTGGGAGCTGCAGCCGGCCGCGATGGAGATGGAGGGCGAGCGCGTGACTGTCGGACACGGCGAGGGCGCGGCCGCTGCGCCGTTCACCCCGCTCGACATCACGAAGTTGCTCAGCGACGACGAGATCCGGGGCGTGACCGGATACGTGGGCAAGTTCGAGGACGGCAAGCTGACGGATCTGCCGACCACCGAATTTTACGACAGCCGCCACTTCAAGGCCGTCGGCAAGCCGGAAAGCTATGACGTCGGCCTGCGCGTCTGGCGACTGGGCCCGGCCGCCGCCGAGGTCCAGTACGGCAAATTGTCGAGCACGCTGCCGGGGGCCAAGACCAGCGACGAGATCGGCGACGCTTCGTTCCGCGCGAAGTCCGGCGAGATTGGCGGCCTGGTCTTCCTGGTGCGCGAGCGGGGCGTGGTGGTCTCTATGACCTGCGGAAGCGCCCAGTGCACCGAGCCCGGGCAGCTGGCCAAGATCGCGAAGCTGGTCGAATCGCGTCTCAGCGAGCTGCCCGCCGAGCCGCCGCGCCCGCCGCCGGCCGCGCGGCCGCCCGGCACCGAGACAGGGGTGGCCCCCGACACCGACAACCCGGCCATCAAACCGACCCCCGAGCCCGAGGTTTCGCCCTGATTCGCAGACCCGTCACGCTCCTGGCGCTTGGCGCCGTCCTCTTCAGCGTCCCGGCGCGCGCCTACGATCCGGCCACCACCCACGCCGGGCTGACGCAGCGGGCGGCGCTGGCGTCCGGCCTGCATCGGGTGCTTGCCCACCGGCTGGCGCGGCCGCTGGGGCTGTTCGAACCGATCGCCCTCGAACGGGCGCGGCTGAACCCGGTCGACGCGCGGGTGCTCGGCGGCAGGCTGGATGCCCTCGATCCAGCGGGTGGTTATCGGCCCGGCGCTGACGGGGGCACCTCCGCGCTGGGTTGGGTCATCGCGGGGACCGTCATCGCCGGAACGCCTGCCGAGCGCGGCCAGAACTTCTTCTACGACCCGAGCAGGGGTAACGGGCTGACCAATGCCGAGGGCTCGTTCCAGGCGGGCTACAGCCTGCGGATGCTGTTCGCGAGCGGCGGCGGGCTGCGCGGCGCCGCGACTGGGACCACGTTCAATCTGACCGGCCGCCCCTCGACCGAGTGGCTGCTGGCGCCGGACAACGACGTCGGGCTGCGCGTGTTCTACGACCAGATGGAGGCGACCGGTACGGCGGGCGACCCGCAGGCGCGCGCCAACGCCCTGGCGCGCGCGCTGCTGGCGCTGGGTGGGACCCTGGCGGTCCTCGAGGATGCTGGCGACCCGGCGCACGTCCGCAACGATTTCAGGGGGGCCTACATGCGCGCGGGTGGCGGCAGCCCGTTCGACCGCGGGTCGCCCTACGAACGTTTCGTCTCCGAGACCTTCGGCCAGTCGGGCGTTCCTGTTCCGGGCGCTCCCGTCGATCGCCCGAACGTCCTCGCCTACATCACGGCGGCCGACGCCCAAGGTCTGGCGGACCGGACCCAACGGCGTTTCTTTTCGGACGGCACGCTGCCGGCGGACGTGGTCGTCGATCGAGAGACGACGCCTGCCGAGGTCCTGCACGACGCTCGCGAAGCGCTGCCCTACGGGCTGCCGACCGTGCCGCGCCTGGACCTGGCGGCGATCGGTGACGTTCACTACGCCTTCGCACCCGCGGGCTCGGACGCTGGCCCGGCGGGCAAGGCCGGCCAGGTGCCCCCGCCGCGACGCCGGCTGCTGGCGTATCTGCGCGTGCCCGGACGGGTCCGCTTCTTTTTGGACGCGAGCGTCTACCAGGATACGGCCCGGACGCTGCTGCCCGAGATCGGCGCCTACGGCGCGGGGCTCATCAACCACCTCTTCCGCGCCGAGGTCCAGCTCGAGCTCGACCCGGCTGGCGGCACCGTGGGCGTGCGCGTGTCCGGCGCACGCGGCGCCGTCACCAGCGGGGAGGTGCGCCTCTACGCCGACGACGCCGCCGGTAACCGCCGCCCCTTGGCGATCGTTCCGGCCAGCGCCGACGGATTGCGGGTCAGCGTCCCGTCCGGCGCGCGCCGGATCGCCGCGGTCCTGCGGGGGGCGGACGCGGCGGGCCAGCTGGTCGCGGTTTCGGAAGCGCCGGTTCCGTAGCGTCGACCACCCGCAGCCGCACGCGCGCGGGCGGGATCGCGCCGGGGTCGATGGCGGCCAGCAAAGCGGAAGCCTCCGCGCGCGCCGGCTCATCCTGCTCGGCGGCGGCGCCATCGATCGCGCGGACCAGCGCCGCCACGAGGTCGGGGTCCCGCCGGAGCGCGGCCTCCGCCAGCGCGCGGGCGTGGTCGCCGGCGCTGTCGTCGGTGACGCCGTGCTGGGCCCGTGCCCGGGCGGCCCAGGCCAGCAGCATCGCGCCGCCCGGGCCCGGCTCGAGCGCCGCCGCTTTCTGGAATGCCTCGGCCGCCCGCGCGGCCTGCCCGATCTCCAGCGCCGCGCGCCCCAGGTCGAACCAGACCCAGGGGTTGCCGGGGTCCAGGGCGACCGCGCGCTCGAACGCCTCGACGGCCAGGCGCGAACGGCCGAGGCGGTTGAGCGCCAGGGCCTCGGCATGCGCCCAGCCTGCCGCGCCCGGATCCTGCTTCAGCGCTCGCTCGGCTTGGCGAAGCGCGATGACGGGCGTAACGTCTTCGCCCGACGGATCGAAGACGTCCGGTGCGTACTCACCGTCGGGGCCGTAAAGGACCTGGTACGCCGCGACGGTCGCGTCCAGCCAGGGCGCAAACCCGCTGCCAGCGACCGCCTGCTCGTCGGAGCCGGCATCCTGCCGGACCACTTGCCCGTCGGCGCGCAGCGCGTATCGCTCGTCGTCGGCGCCCGTTGCGAACACCAGGGGCGCCGTCCCACTTCCGGCTGCCGCCCGCCCAGACAGCGCCTGCAAGGACAGCGGCGCCTGCGGGCCGGCGCCGGCGATCAGCACGGTCTCGTGAAACAGGTCCGCGCCGTCGAACGAGCGCAGGAAGGCGGCGTAGTCGGGGGGCAGGGGTCGACCGAGGGCCGCCTCGACGCGCGCCAGGTCGGCAGCGACGGCGGGCGGGCCCACCCGAATCAGGCCGGCCGGCAGCCGCCCCAGCGCCGCCCTGAAGGAGTCGAAGAAGGAGGCGGCTCCCGCCGGCGCTCGGCCGCGGCGTCGGGTCACTGGGCGACGAGCGCGGACGGAACCGGGCTGCCTGCCGCGGCCAGCGCGTCCGCCAGTCGCGACGAAATGCCTCGTCCCTCCAGGCGTCCGCCGCCCGGTTCGCGGCGATCACCGCCGAAGGCCAGGGCCGTCTCGGCGGTCAGCGCGCCCGACGCCCAGCGCGGCTCCGCGACCTCCACGATCCGTGCGGTGCCGTCTCTGACCGAGACCACCTGAAGAACCAGATCGAAGGTCGTGGCCGCCAGCGCCGGCGCAACCGTCGAGCCTGCCAGGGCGACGGACACCAGCGTCGCCAGTCGGGCCAGGACCTCGCTGGGTGACCGTCCGGGCAGTGCCGCCAGGATGCCGTCCTGCCCGCGGGTGGCCAGCAGCGCCAGCTCGCCCACCTCCGTGCCCATCAGCTCGCCGATGACGAGGTGGTCCGGCCGGAACCCGGCCGCGACCCGCAACAGGCCGGCGGCGTCCAGGGTTGGCGCCAGATCCATCCACCCGGCCCGCGCCTGCGGAGACGCCGCACCGATCGCGACGACCCGGCGATCCGCGGCGATGGCGGCGCCCAGGGCTCCCAGCGCCGCGGAGACCGCGCCCACGTCGCCAGTGACCAGCACGTTGCGCCGGGCGGCGACGACCGCCTCCAGCAGCGTCTCGGCGTCGTCGGCGCCGGGGGGCAGCAGGTCGCCGAGCTCGCGTTCCACCAGCGCGGGGCGCCGGATTGCCGCCACCACGCCACCGGGCGCGGCCGGCG
This sequence comes from uncultured Pseudomonadota bacterium, assembly GCA_963737345.1. Lineage (GTDB taxonomy): Bacteria > Myxococcota_A > Polyangia > Fen-1088 > Fen-1088 > JADGRB01. Next base: position 62,463 of record CAVTSM010000017.1, read on the forward strand.
GGAAGGCGGCCGTCATGCGGCTGCCGTCCGGCAGGCGGACGTCGACGACCGGGTTGTCGGGAGCGGGGGGCGGATACGCGGTGTTCGCCAGGCGCCAAAGCGCGTCGGCCACGGCGTTCGGGTCACCAAGGCCGCCGTCGTGCAGGGTCAGCCCAGCGCCGCGATCGACCAGAGCGGCGTCCGGCGCCGTGATCAGCACCTGGCGCACAGAGGCGTCGGCCAGCAGCGCGTCCAGGCCCAAGGCGTTGCCGACGTCGGTGACCCCGCCCAGCGGCGCGGCCGCTGCGGATGCGAAGGCCGGGGCCGCAGCGGATGCGCCCGGACGGGCGCCCACGGAGACTTTCCTGCTGATGTCCTCGTCAGCCGCGCGCGAATGCGCGAACAGCCCCACGCTGCCCGTGTCCTCCTCGGGCGGCGGCGGCGGCAGGTTGTCCAGGTCGTCGTCCAGGTCGTCGAAGGACCGACCGGCCAGCGGCGTCGGTGGACGGCGGGGCGGCGGGGGCGGCGGGGGCGGTGGGATGGGCATGCGTCCCGAGCGCGGCGGCCGGGCCGCCAGGCCCAGCTCGTCGGCGTCCTCGTCGCCGTAGCCGGACTCGCCGTCGGCGGGCAGCTGCGCCGCCCGCGAGCCTGTCGCGCGCGGGGGCGGTGGGGGCGGCGGCACCGACGCGTGCTGGGCTTCGCCGCCGGCCTCGTCGTTCGCTTCCTGGCCCTCGCCCAGATCGACCGTGATCAGGAAATCGCCCACGTAGACGCGGTCGTTCCCTGACAGCGTAGTGGGGACCGCGATCTTGCGCCCGTTCACGTAGGTGCCGTTGGTGCTCTTCAGATCGGCGACTTCGATCTGGCCGCCGGGCTTGGCGGTCAACCGGGAGTGTCGCTTCGACACGTTTCCCTTCGCCAGCACGATGTCGTTGCCCGAGACCCGGCCGATGGTGATCTCGTCCTTCTCGAACGTCAGCAGCTTGGGCTCGCCACCCTTTTCCGTCAGCGTCAGCTTGATCATGGACCCTCGGGGTTCCCGCGCGTCTACAACGCGGCCCGGCGACGTTATTCTCCGCGATCGCTCAGGTCAAGAAGCGGACGGGCGCTCAGCGGGCAATCAACGCGCGCAGTGGCGCCGCGAAGATCGCCAGGATCCCGCCCAGCGCCAGCCCCACCATCGTCAGCCCCACGACCAGGCTGACCGGGGGAATTTTCTTTTGGGGCGCTTCCGACATCCAGCGCAGTATAGACAGATGACACGAACCTCGCTCGCCCTGGCGGCGGCGCTGCCCCTGTTCGTGGCGCAGGGGGCGTTCGCGGCGCCGAAGTACTACTTTCAATTGCAGCCGGTCAAAGCCGGCCCGGAGGTCGACGCAGCGACCAAGGCGTTCGCGGGCGACGCGCTCAAGACCGAGCTGGCGTCGCGTCCCGAGTGGGCGTCCGACGTGGGGGCCGCCGGGCAGCAGGTCCCCGGCCAGGATCGTTCGGACCTGGTCGCCGAGCTGAAACGCCGGAGCCTGCGTGGCTTCGACGTGACTGCCCGGATCGAAACCCTCAAGCAACAGGTGAAGGATCCGAAGCCAGGGGCGCGGAACAAACAGCTGGCTGTCGAGGTTCAGTTGACGGTCTTCGGCACGACGATTCCGGACGCCAAGCTGGCCTTCAGCGGGGACGGACAATCCGGGACGGAAGCAGAGGTCTCCGAGCGGCGCCTGGCAGCCGACACGGCCGAAGCCACCCACGACGTCATCAAGGACGCCATCAAGCAGGCTGTCGACCAGGCGGTCCTCAAGCTGGCGATCGGCAAGTCGGCCCCGATGAACGAGAAGCACAAGAAGAAGGGCAAGTAGGCAATAGGCGAGGGGGGCGTTCGACCTCAGCCGGTACGCCGCCTTTTCCAGGGCCGGCGGTTTTGCTAGGTTCGAGGACCCAGGTCGATGCAGCCCGTCGAGATCGCCCTGTTCGTCGCCGTGGCCGCGCTGGCGGTGCTGTTGATCGGTTACGCCGTCCGCCCGCACCTGCAGTCGCGGCGTCAGGAGAAGCCGGCCTCTCGCCCGCCGGAGGCGTCCTCTGCCCCGGTGTCGGCCGAAGGGGCCGCGATTGAGGCCAGCACGCGCGGTCCTGCGCTGGTTTGCCCGGCCTGCCACCGCGATTACCCGCCCGGTCTTCGGTTTTGCCCACACGACGCGCGCGACCTGGTCCCGGCCACCGATCCGATGGCCCGCGCGTCCGGTACGGGGGCCACTTGCCCGACCTGCAAGCGATCGTTCGACGCCGGCAAGAAGTTCTGCCCGTTCGACGGCGAAGAGCTGGTCCCATTACCGGTCGCGTTGGGGGCCGCCGACCGGGCCGGCGGGGGACTGGGGGTCGGGCTTGGCAAGATTTGCCCCAATTGCTCGCGCCGGTACGAGAGCGACGCCACGTTCTGCGGGCGCGACGGCGAAGAGCTGGTCTCGGTGAACTAGTGCGAGGCACTCGTGTCCCGTAAAATCGGCGACATGTCGCGCGCGTCTCGCGAAGTTCGTGAACCTGGATTGATGACCGGTTTCACCATGCACCCGTGTCTGGCGGTCATCCTGTCGGGGATCATCGGCATCGGCGCCTGTCGCAAGGCCGCGCCGCCTGCACCCCCGGTGGCGCCCGGCGCGCCGCCCACCGTCGAAGTGCTGAAGGGAGGACGGTGGCTGTTCACGTACGCCGAGCCCGCCGGAACCTTCGCGACCACCGACAAGCCCGAGACCGTCCCGGCGCCGTCACGCGGCCTGGTGCGTGTCATCGATCCGGCCGCCGGGGACCGGGCCGGGGAAGACCGGGTGTACGTGACGAATCTGAACGACCTCGTCGACAAGGGAAAGACGACCGCGCGGCCGATGTCGCGCGAGGCCTTCGAGACCGGCGCTCTGGCCGCGCTGCCGAGCGGGGAGTCTTCGCCGTTCGCGTCCCGACCTGGAGCGCCCCCCGGTCCCCCGCCCGCCGGTTCGCCGCCGCCGCCCCCCTTGCCCCCGGGCGTCAAACCGGTGGTCACGATTTACGGCACATCTTGGTGCGGGGCCTGTCGGGCGGCGCGCGAATACATGACAGCCCACAAGATCCCGTTCGCCGACAAGGACATCGAGCGCGACCCCGACGCCGCGCGCGAGCTCGCCGCGAAGGCCGCCAAGATGGGGATCCCAACTGACCGGGTCCCAGTCCTCGACGTGCGCGGCCGCCTCTTGCTCGGGTTCGACCCGGCGCGCGTCGAGGCGCTGCTCGGCCAGCCGACCTGAACGTCGTTTCGGGAGCCGGGTTAGGGACAATGCAGCTCGGTTAAGCGCCAGGACGCGAGGACGCCAGGAGCTGGATTGACGAGGTTTCACGACTGGAGCAAGCTGGTCCGAAACCATAGACCTCCATCGCTGCGGCAAGCACTTCTGAAATCCTCATGAGATTTCTGATGGCTCCTCCGGGTCTCTTGGCGTCCCTCCTGTCCTGGCGCTTAACCGAACGGCATTGGGGTTAGGGAACGGTCGACAACATCTGCAGGAAGCGGTCCGGCGCAACCAGCTCGTCGGTCTTCGCGACCAGGTTGCCGTCGGGCGACAGGATGCGGATGGCGGGCAGCGTCTCGGCGCCGTACTTGTGTTTGATAGCCCCCAGCGCGGGATCCTCATCCTCGCGCGACAGGTCGACGCGCAGCAGGGTGAACCGCTGCATGGCGGCGGCGACCTCGGGCCGCGAGAAGACCTTCACCTCGAACTCGCGACAGGGGATGCACCAGCTGGCGGCGAAGTCGACCAGCAGCGGCCGCCCGGCTCCGCGGGCGGCCGCGACGGCGGTCGGCTCGTCGGACAGCCAGGCCAGCGCGACGTCTCCCTTGGGTGCCAGCAGGTAGTTGGTCACGCCGAAAAGGCCGATGGTCGCCAGGCCGACGCCCAGCAGCTTGCGCGCGCGCTCGGTGACGCCACCGTGAAAGCTGGCGTGCACGGCGCCGAGCCCGATCCCAACCAGCACCAGGGCGGCCATTCCCAGTGCGAAGCGGGGCGCACCCGAACCGAAGTGGGCCAGCGCCGGGACGACGTTCTTGAGGTAGTAAAGCGCCGCCGTGAACAGCGCGATGCCGAACACGCTCTTCACCCACTCCATCCAGCCACCCGGCTTTGGCAGAGACATGGAAAACCCGGCCAGCAGCCAGAAAGGCAGTCCGACCCCGGCGCCGTAGGTGGCCAGCAGCGCGAACCCCCATCCCGCGTTTCGCGTGGTCGCCACGTAGGCCAGCAGCGAGGCCAGCGGCGGTCCCGTGCAGGGGGCGGCGATGATGCCGGCCACCAGGCCCATCGCGAACGCGCCGGCGAATCCCCGCCCGCCGACGCGATTCAGCCTTTGCTGTAGGCCCGACGGCAGGCCGACGTCGAAGGCGCCGAACATCGACAGCCCCATGGCGAAGAAGAACAGCGCCAGGGGCACGATCACCCACGGGTTGGCCAGGAACGTCCCAAACGCCCGTCCCAGAAGGCCAAAGGTGGTTCCCAGAGCGCCGAACATCGCCGCAATTCCGGCCACGTAGGCGGTCGCCAGCGCCATCGCGCGGCGCCGCGGCACGCCCGCGCGCGCCCCGAAGATGCTGACGGTTATCGGGATCATCGGGTAGACGCAGGGCGTGAGCGAAGTCAGCACGCCATAGCCAAGCGCAAAAAGGACGCTCGGGTGTGCACCGCCGTTCATCGAGGCGAAAAGTATACCCGCGCCGATTGCCAGACGCGCCCGCTGACAGTAACGTCCCACCCGTGAGGTCTGCGTGAGCACGCAGCGACGCTGGTCGGGCCCCCCCATCGGGCGCCTGGCAGTCATGGGCGCCGGTCAAATCGGCGGCTCGGTGGCTCTGGCTGCGCGCGCCGCCGGCGCGGTGACCGACGTCGTCGCCTGGAGCCGTACCCGCGAAAAGCTGGACCGCGCGGTGGCGCTGGGGATCATCGATCGTGCGGCGCCGTCGGCCGCCGAGGCGGCCCGGGGCGCTGCGCTGATCGTCTTGGCGGCGCCCGTGCGCAGCCTGGGCGAGCTGGCCGCCGAGATCGCGCCCACGCTGGCCGCCGGCACGCTGGTCATCGACGTCGGGTCGGTGAAGGCGGCAGCCATCGCGGCGGTCGAGCCCAAGCTTCCCCCGGGCGCGTTCGTGGCGTGCCATCCGGTTGCCGGGACGGAACGGGTCGGGCCCGACGCCGCCAGCCCCTTGCTGTTCGAGGGGAAGAAGTGCGTCATCTGCCCGAGCGCGCGCAGCGCCGAGGCCGCGCTCGCCACCATCGAGCGGCTCTGGTCGGCGATGGGGGCCGAGCCGGTGCGAATGGACGCTCACCTCCACGATCGCGTGCTCGGCGCCGGCAGTCACCTGCCGCACGTCGCCGCCTACACGCTGGCGGCCGCGCTGGGTGGTCTGCCCGCCGACGTCATCGAGGCGATGCGGCGCTTGCCGACGACCAGCTTGCGCGACACGACGCGCGTGGCGGCCTCGAGCCCGACCATGTGGCGAGACATCTTCCTGGACAACCGGGATCAGGTTTTGCCCCTGATCGACGCGCTGGCCGAGCAGCTGGCTGGATTGCGCGCGGCCGTCGCCCAGAGTGACGGCCCCCGCATCGAACAGATCTTGGAGGCGGGTAGGAATGGACGTGAACGTCTGGTCCCTCTCTGATCGTCGCTTCCGCCGATGCGCCCGGGTGGTTCTGGCGGCGCTGGCCACGGCGGGCTGCGCCGAGGTGCAGAGCGGGGCGCCCGGAATGCCGGCGGCGCGCGGCGCGGCGGACGACAGCGATCTTTGGAATCTGGCGCCCAGCGCCGCCGACACCGTCGCCGAGGTCGATCTGGCGGCGCTGCGGGCCTCCCCCTGGACGCAGGCGCTGACCCAGACGGACCTTTCCGGACAGCGCGAGCACAGCCTGCGGGCTTTCGGTTACGACCCATTCACGGATGGCGATCGACTGCTGGCGATCGCCTTCGAAGCCGGGGGCGCGCCCCACAACCTGACCGTGCTGCGCGGCCGGTTCGATCCCGTCCGCATCGCGGCGGCGTTCAGGTCGGCGAACGCGCACGTGATGTCGACACGCTGGCGCGACAGCCCAGTCTGGGACACGGGCGAGCGCGCCGTCGCCCTGGTGACGCCGCGAACCGTCGTGACCGGGAGCTCCGCCGACGTCCGCGCGGCCATCGACGCCGCCTGGGGGATTGTGCCCGATGCCCGTTCTGGACCGCTCGGCGAGCTGCGCCGCGCGATGGGGGCCGACCGCGACGGACCGGCGGCCTTCGTCGCCGTGAATCTCACGGAGACCTTGCGGGCGCGGGCGGCCGGCTTCGTGGCCTTGCCGGCCGGGCTGCAACGGTTTGCCGCCCGCCTGAACCTGGGCGAAGACCTGAACCTGGACTTCACCGGCGTGGCCGACAACCCGGCCGATGCCGCGGCGACCGCCCGCGCCGTGACCACGGCCGCGCGCGAATACGCCGAAGGAACGATGATTCGCCTCCTCGGTTTCTCACCGATCCTGAGATCCCTCGCCGTGGGGGCCGAGGGAGCCCGGCTTCACGGCCATCTGAACGTGCCCGTCGAGCAGCGCGCGCGACTGGCCGAGAAGCTCTTGGCCGTGTTGCAGATGGTGGCCGCCGCGCATCACTGACGTGGTAGTCATCCCGGCATGAACTCCGTGCTCCGCGTTCGATCTTCGCCCCCGCTGCGCGGTGCCTGCCGCGTTCCGGGGGACAAATCGATCTCGCACCGGGCGCTCCTCTTCGGCGCGCTCGCCGACGGCGTGGTCGAAGTCGAGGGCTTGGGCCGCGGCGGCGACAACCTGTCGACGGCGGCGGCCCTGCGGGCGCTGGGCGTGGACATCCAGCTGGACGCGCAGGCCGACACCGACGCCGGTGGGCGCGCACGCATCGCTGGCGTCGGGTTTGCCGGGTTGCGCCCCGCGTCCGAGGAGTTGGACTGCGGCAACTCCGGGACGACCATCCGCCTGCTGCTGGGCCTTCTGGCCGGCCGGCCCTTCGAGACCGGCCTTTGCGGTGATGCCTCGCTCACCCGGCGGCCCATGGGACGAGTCGCGACGCCGCTGCGGCAAATGGGCGCGCAGATCGATGGGCGCGGCGATCCGGGGCGACCCGGGGACATCTTTCCGCCGCTGCGCATCCGGGGCGGGTCGCTGACGGGGATCGCCCATCAGCTGAAGGTCGCCAGCGCGCAGCTCAAGAGCGCGCTCATCCTGGCGGCGCTCCAGGCGCGCGGGCGCAGCACGCTGCGCGAGCCGGCCCGGTCGCGCGATCACACGGAACGCATGCTGGGATTCATGGGCGCACCCATCTCTGTCGACGCGGCGGGCGCGATCGTCGTGGATCCGGACGGCTGGAATGGCCGCTTGCGGCCCACGCGGCTCACCATCCCGGGTGATCTCTCGTCCGCGACGTTCCTGATCGTCGCGGGGCTGATCGTGCCGGGCAGCGACCTCACGGTCGAGGGTGTCGGCCTCAACCCGACCCGCGCCGGGGCGCTGGATGCGCTGCGCGCGATGGGCGCCGAGCTGGATGTCGAGGTCACGGGCGAGGCCATGGGCGAGCCGGTCGGCCGCGTCCGGGCGCGCGCCAGTCGCCTGCGCGGCACGCGCATTGCCGGCGACCTGGCCCTGCGCGCCATCGACGAGATTCCTGCGCTGTCGGTCGCTGCCGCCTGCGCAGACGGCGAAACGATCTTTGCCGACTTGGCCGAGCTGCGGATCAAAGAGTCCGATCGCATCGCCGCGCTGGCCCGAGAGCTCGCACGCGCGGGCGCCGCCGTGACGGAGCGGCCGGATGGTCTCTCCGTCATCGGCCTGGCGGGCCGCCCGCCCCGAGGTGGCGCGGTGGTCCCGGAGCACGACCACCGGATCGCCATGTCGGGCGCGATTCTGGGCCTGCGCGGCGAAGACGAAACCACCATTCCCGCGGCCGACATCGGGACGTCCTTCCCCTCGTTTGCGTCGACGCTGGCCGCTCTGGGCGCGTCGATCGGCTGAGCGCGCGCGGCTAGCCGCCGGTGCCGGCGTCGGGCGGCACGCCGCAAACCGGGCTGGCGCCGCACTTGACGTAGAACGTGGTCAGCACGTCGAGCACGTTCGTGCAGCTGGTGCCGTTGATGGCCTCCAAGCAGACGTTGAGCATCGGCTGATCGATGTGGCCCTGGCACTGGGCCGGGGTCCACTGGGTCGTGAACTTGGCTTTCCACTGGGCCTGGCAGTCGCCCACGGTGGTGAAGCTGGCCGTGGCCGCGCTTCCGATCAGGCCGCAGGCCTGATATCGCATGCAGGTCGCGGTGGTCGCCCGGTTGATCGCGTCGTCGCGATCGTTCGTCACGGTGCCGCAGCCGTATCCGAATAGACCACCGACGGTCCCCATGGCCAGCACCGCGAGCCCCGCCCGCAGGCCGGATCCCTTCGTCGGTTGCGTCATCTCGCCTCTCCTCGGTTTGGAATCACCACCGCCAGCCCACGGCCGCACCCGTGACTGGGTCGCCGCCCCTGGCACGCACGATCGTGACGTAGGCCCCCGTCAGGGTCAGCGCGGCGCCGGCGCCGATGAGGACGCCGCCCATGGCGTTGCGGGCGCGCCCCTCCGAGCAGCTGGTCGCGGTGCATTCGCCGTTGCCGGCCAGCACCACGGCGCCCGCCGCGACCGCCAGCGCGCCCGCCATGCCCACAAGGACCGGGCCAGTCAGGTGGGCCGGCGCCGGGGGCGGGGGTGGGGGCGGCAGCATCTGGGCAGCGGGCGCCGGTTCGTCGACGTGCGTCCGCAGGGCGTCGGCCAGCTTCAGCATCGTCGCGCGTGCCTCGGCGACCGTGCAGACCTCGCAGCTCTTCGATTCGGTCGCGATGGGCAGCGCGGCCGGCGCCGCGCCTTCGGTCGAGAAGAGGCGCGCGACCCCCTTGTAGCTGTTGCCGGCAACGTCGATCTTCACACGCACGACGTACCCGACCTCCAGTCGCTGGCCGATCGCCTTCAGGCAGGGGGAGGAATCGCAGTGCTGCAACTCCGGGTGGGCTTCGAGCTTGTGCACCGTATCCGTGGGATCGATCACCTGCACGCCCGCGCGCACCAGGCCCAGCACGAAGCCGTCCTGCAGCTGCAGCGCCAGCGCCGGCGGCGGGCTGCCGTCCACCTGGAACTCGGATATGGCAACCCGCGCGTGGGCCTGCGCGCTCGGGGCCGACGCAGCGCCGGCGACGATCACGAGGGCCACCGCGACGGCGACGGACAGGCGCATGAGGCGTCTATGTTAACGCCAGACCGCGCCGGTGCGAAACTATGGCGGCCAGCCTGGTCGCACTAGCGCTTGCAGGTGTTCGGCACGCACGTGGCTGCCAGGCCGTGGAAGCCCAGCCCGAAGCAGTTGTGACGGGCGCTGTTGTCGGGAAGTTGCGGACAGCGCGCCGCCGCCCAGCAAGACGAGTGGGGAATCCCCGCCTCGCACGAGAACACGGCGCGCCCAGGGCTGGAGAGGTAGTCGAGCTCGACGCGCGCGAACCCCAGCGCGGTGGCCCCGACCAGGCCGTCCAGCTCGGGCCCTTCTGGGAGCACGTCGAACCGCAAACTCTGCAAGAAGGGGTCATCGTCCGCGACCACCGCCACTGGGACGTTGCCGCCGATCTCCAGGTAGGCGGCGCTGTTCTGCGCCTCGCCCGACTGGTTGGGGTCGAGGTCGCATGGCGCGCCACAAATGTGCTGCTCCGTGGACAGCGGCTCGCCCTCCTCGGCCTTCGCGGCGGCGTACGACACGATTTCGGTCCGGCGCGAACGCCCCAGCTCGACGCAGGGGCCAGGGTTGTTGTTCGTCCCCGCTTCCAGATTGACCAGCGCGTACCGCGGGATCGTGGCCCACAGCAACACCTGGACGGGCGCGGGCCATGTCGCCACGTGTAGCGGTGTCGGCGAGGGCGCCAGCGAGGCGGTCACAGGCGGCAGGACGACCGGAGGCGTCTGCTCGGCCGCGTTCGCCACCACGCGCGTCCAGGCCGACGCGGCCAGCACCAGGGGGGCGACGCCGGTATCGACCAGCAGCGAAAGGTCGGCGCCCGTGGCCTGCGCCCGCGCGTCCGCGGCGGTGCAGCATGCGGGGCGCAACACCTCGAGAGGATGGTCGTGCGAGAAGGCCGCCGGGACCGCGCACGCGCGCAACACGATTCGGGTGGCGGGCACCGCGACCGGCCCCCGCGAGCCCAGGAAGTCGGGATCACCGAGGACCGTGATCTCGCCGCCCCCGTAGGGTGTGAAGGCGAGAACCGCGAAGCCCGCGTCCTCGAGGAACGACTGATCGGGAGCCAGGCGGTGCCACAGCGTCATCGACGCACAGGTTCCGGGCGTGCCGGACGGGCAGGGCGCCGCCAGGCGCAGCTCGACAGAATAGCCGCGGAGCACGTCGGCACCGAGGACCCCGTCCGGCACCAGGGACCCGTCGCCGACGCCGCCGAGCGGGAAACTGACGACGTCCCAGTTGCGGAATGTGGCCCGAAGCGGCGCCGTGGGCTGCTCGGGCGTGGGCGGGACGCCCGCACTGTAGAGGTCGAAACCCGTCAGCGTGGTCTGCAGCGGCCCCGTCGAGGACCCCGCCAGCACCGTGAAAGGGCTGGCCGTATCGACGATCAGCTTGAGCGCGGGGCCGGCGCCGGGCAGTCCCGCCTGCGCCCACGGGGCCCCGGCATCCGGCATCGGCGCGGCGTCCGCCCCGGCGTCAATCGCGCTTGCCTGCGGTGGTGTGCCCGAGGCGGCGCGGCCAAGTGGGATGGGAAACGAATCGACGGTGCAGCAATCGCCGTGGCAGCCGGCGGCGCCCAACAGCAGCGCAAAAATGCTGGCCACCACCGCCCCTGCGGCGGCGCGCTGGGCGCTCAGACAGGCCCCCTCGGCTGGGCAGAGCCCAGCTTCATCAACGCGATCACTCGCCGTCGTTTTCCTTCTCGTCCAGCTTGTGCTTCATCTTCTTCAAAAGCGCGTCGAAGCCGTCGCGGTTGATGATCTTGTTGAACTCGGCCCGGTAGTTCTCGAGCATGCTCTGCTCGTCGGTGACGACGTCGTAGACCACCCAGCGGTTCTTCCACAACATCTTGTATTCGAGCGCGATCTTGGTCTTCTTGCCGCGCGCGACGGTGTTGAGCGTCGCGTACACGGTGGCCTCGGAGTCGGTCTTTTCTTCCTTGTCGTACTTGATGTTGTAGTTCGCGCTTCCGTGAATCTGGCGAAGGTAGCTGCGCTCGACCAGCTGCCGCAGCGTCTCGACGAAGTCCTCGCGCTGCTTGGGCGTCAACTTGTCCCAGTGCTTGCCGAGCGATCGCTTGGCAAGCTCACCGTAATCCAGGAAGGACCCGACGAGCTTCTTGACCTCGGACCGCTCGAGCTCGGCCTCGGGTGACCAGTTCGGCTTGTTCTTCTGCAGCACCTTGTCGAGCTGCGCGTTCGACTTTTTCAGCTCCGCCATCGGGCTGGAGCTGGCCGGCGTCTCCGCGCCACGGGCCGTTTCGCCCGCCAGCACGCTCGCCACGAAGCTGACGGTGAAGGTGGCGGCAGCGAGGAGTCCTTTTCCTGATCTTCCGAAGCTGAGCATGGTCGACATCTACATAGCAGTCACCCGGGCGCCGGGGAAGGTTATGCAGCCCGCGCGGCCCCGTGCTACCGTGAGAATCGATGCCGATCCGCGATACGCCACCGCCGGATCCGGGCGATCAGCGTGGTGGGGCACCCGCCGCCGGCCAGCGCGGCGAGTCGTTCGACGCCCGGGACTGGCTGACGCACGCCACGGGCGAGCTGCGCGAGAGCTTCGCCCGCAACCGGCGCGTGATCTCGTTCACGGAGTACGTCACGCTGTTCAGCGCCGAGCCGGTCCGCCAGCTCCGGTCGGCGGCCCAGTACCTGCGTGACGTGTTCGACCACTTCGGCTCCGAGCCGGTGCGAACGCCGCGCGGGCCGATGACCCGCTGGAAGCTGTTCGACTGCCCTTGGGACAACGGCAAGGACGGGCTGGTCGGGCAGGAAGAGGTTCAGGCGGCCGTCTACCGGCTGGTCTCCAACTTCGCGCGTGAGGGGCGCACCAATCGCCTCATCTTGCTGCACGGGCCGAACGGCAGCGCCAAGTCGACCTTCGTGGCCTGCCTGCAGCGGGCGATGGAGCACTATTCGACGCTGGAAGAGGGCGCCCTTTACAAGTTCAACTGGATCTTCCCGTCGCAGAAGTTGACCAAGGGGGGCATCGGGTTCGGCGGCGGCATCGAGTCGGCCGGCGGTCAGGAGACCTTCGCGTATCTGGAAGACGAGCTGATCGAATCCAAGATCTCGGACGAGATGCGCGACCACCCGTTGCTGCTCTTGCCGCGCGGGCGCCGGCGCGACCTGGTCTCGCAGCGGCTGGCGGCGCTGGGGAATCCCGAGTTCCGGCCGGCGGACGTCCTCTTGCGCGGCGACCTGTCGCACCGGAACCGGCAGATCTTCGAGGCGCTGCTGTCCTCGTACCACGGCGATCTTTCGAAGGTGCTGCGGCACGTGCAGGTCGAGCGCTTCTTCGTGTCGCGCCGCTACCGCCAGGCCGCGGCGACCGTCGAACCGCAGCTGGCCGTCGACGCGCGCTCGCGACAGCTCACGATGGACCGATCGCTGGGGTCGCTGCCGCCGGCGTTGCAGTCGCTGACGCTCTACGAATACCAGGGCGAGTTGGTCGACGGAAACCGCGGCGTGATCGACTTCGCCGACCTGCTGAAGCGACCGCTCGAGTCCTACAAGTACCTGCTGGGCACGGTCGAGCAGGGGCGCGTGTCGCTGGACGTCGCCAGCCTCGAGCTGGACACCGTCTTCATCGGCTCGTCGAACGAGAGCTATCTGGCAGCCTTCAAAGAAATCCCGGAGTTCCAGTCCTTCAAGGGGCGCATGGAGCTGGTGCGCGTTCCGTACCTGCTCGATTACCGCGTCGAGCAGCGCATCTACGAGGCTCAAATTCGCGCCGCCCACAACGAGTCCGGCCGCCACGTGGCGCCGCACGTCGCCTGGGTGACGGCGCTGTGGGCGGTCCTCACCCGCATGAAGAAGCCGCTGGCCGAAAAATACGGCAAGCAGCTGTCGGATCTGGTCGCCAAGTTGGGTCCGCCGGAAAAGGCGCAGCTTTACGCCGACGCCGCCACGCCCGAGGGGATCACGACCGAGCAGGCCCGCGACCTGGTCGCCGGCATCGAGAAGATCGCGCGCGAGTCGGACAGCTACCCCAACTATGAAGGGCGCACGGGCGCGTCGCCGCGCGAGATGAAGCTGGTCATCATGAACGCGGCCCAGAGCGCCCGGTACAAGTGCTTGTCGCCGCTGGCCGTGTTCGACGAGCTGGAAGACCTGGTGCGCGGCGTGACCGTGTACGAGTTCCTGAAACAGGAGCCGCTGCCCGGTGGATTTCACGAGAACCGGAAGTTCATCTTCCAGGTGCGGGACAAGCTGATCGACCGGATCGACGACGAGGTGCGCACCTCCATGGGGCTGGTCGAGGAGCGCCGCTACATCGACCAGTTCGCGCGCTACACCTCCCACGTCTCCTACTGGGTCAAACGCGAGAAGGTTCCGAACCCGATCACGGGCCGCGACGAAGATCCCGACGAAGAAATGATGGCCGACATCGAGCGCATCTTGCAGGTCTCGGGACGGCGCGACGAGTTCCGCCGCGAGGTCATCAGTCGGATCGGCGCCTGGTCCATCGATCATCCGCGCCAGAAGCCCGATTACGAGCAGATCTTCCCGCGCCCGATCGCCGAGCTGCGCGAGGCGTTCTTCGAGGACCGCAAGAAGCAGGTGCGCAAGATCAACGAGGACCTGCTGGTCCTGCTGACCGACGGCCCGACCCGCATGCAGCCCGACGCGGCCGCCGCCGCCCAGACCACGCTGGACACGATGAAGTCCCGGTTCGCCTACTGTGACAATTGCGCGAAGGACGCCGTCCTGGCCCTCATCCGCAAGCGGTATAGCTGAGGGCGGAGCATGAAACGCCAGGACGCTAGGACGCCAAAAACCTGATCAAAGACTGTTTGGCGTCCTGGCGTCCTGGCGCTTCACCCGACGCGCTTTTGCCGCGGCGGCGCCTGCTCGGGCTGGCGGTCTGGCGCGGGTTGCGAATACAGTTCACAGGTCGTGGGCTCGCTGGTCGGGAGAGTCGCCATGTCCGCGCTGCTGCTGGCGTCCATGCGCGCGTACGGGGGCGGCGCCCGCCGTCATGGCAAGGCCATCACCGCGTCTTTGTTGCTGTCGTACGAGGTGACGAACGACCGGGATTCGATGCACGAGGTCTGGTTCGTCGACGGGCTGGGACGCACCTTCGCATTCTCGCGCATCGGCGGGGCGGATCCGCTGGCGCAGGCGCTGCGGATTGAGTCCGTCGGCGTTCGCGACGTCGCCGCGCTGATCACGGCGTCACGCCCGCTGCCGGCCGCCCTGGCACCGGCCGACGTGGAGCGCGCTCAGGCGATGCTGGCCGGCGCCGCGCACAGCATGCTTTGGACCCACCGGCGCAAGGACCCCTGCAAGGCCGGGCTGAACGTCACGATCCGGGGTTACCTCTTCGCCAAGAACAGACCGGCCACGCTGGTGCCGCTGCGCGAGACCTCCTGTGGCTGGCTGGTCGACGAGAATCTTTCGCCGGAGGCCCAGGAGCTGATCGAATGGATCTATCGCCTGTCGGGCAAACCGCGTCCGCGGCCGCGTCGCTGAAGAGCGGTCTAGGGTGTTCCGCGGGCGGGCAGCGCGCCCGGTAGCGGGGCAGGAGAGGGGGGCGTTTCGATGCTCGAGGCGACAGCGCCCGGCGTGGTGTCGTGTCCCAGCGACAGCCGATCGACGGTGTCCAGCAGATTGCCGCCCAGGTCGCGCGCCACCGGGGCGTCGCGCGCGATGATGCGTGACAGCTCGCGGCCGCGCTTCCGGTCCTCGGGCGCGCTGGGATTGGCCAGCGCCTTGCGGTAGTCCATCGTGTGCAGCACCTGCAAGCGCACCGAGTCGGCGACGCGGATCAGCAGGTCGCGTTCGTCGGCCCCCAGCGCCGAGAGCTTCCATTCGCGCCAGCCGTTCGGCCCGGTCACCCACAGCCGTCCCAGCTCGCCGAAGGCCCCGGCTTTGCGAAGGTCTTCGATGACGGCAACCCGCCGGTCGTCGAGCGGGAACTGCCGCCCGTAGAAGTGGTACAGCAGCGCCGGGCCGGTCGCCTCGGCGCGTATGACCAGGCCGCCGAAGTCGAAGAGCGGCAGCATCGGCGACGACAGCGCCCCCTCGACGCGCGCGCGGTCGGCGGGCGTCGGCGCGCCGGGCCCATCTTCCGCCAGAGCGTGCGGAACGCGCCGCTTCTTGTGCATGAAATCGATCAGTTGATCGATCCCGACCACCACGTTGAGCGCGCCGTGACCCTTGTAGCCGGCGTGGTAAACGCCGACCAGCTCCAGGTCACGGGTCTTGCACGACGCCGCCAGCACCGGACTGCCCGAGTTCCCCTCGGCCAGCAGGGCGTCGATGACGAAGTCGACATGGTCCCAGCCCTGCTCCTGGTCGCGGTCGTAGGGGTTGACGACCTTTCCGGTCGACACCGCCTGCATGACGCCCAGCGGGAAGCCCCGCACCTCCACGGCGTTCCCCTGGCGCAGGGCCGCGCTCTTGCCGACCTTGTACGGGATGACGGTCAGCTTTTGGTTGGCCTTCAGGATCGCAGCATCCAGCAGCGGGTCCACCGCCACGCGCGTCAGCGGGATCTGCCCGGGCTCGAAGTCGTCGCGCTCGTCGCGCACGATGCGCAGCTTTTCTTCGACCCGCTTGCACCCTTCGGGGACGCCGTCGATTCGGTGAAAGGGGTCGGTCACCTCGGGCCAGGCGGCCACGTGCTCGTTCGTGAAGAGGTAGGTCTCGCTACCGGCGGCCTCGTAGGCGAAGGCGGTGCCGAGCTCACTGGCCTGCACGCGCCGGCGGCGCAGCTTGCCGTCGGGGCCGAAGAACGGGCACTCGTACTTGGCCGAGCTGCGCACGAGGTAGCTGTACTGCGACCGGGCGCTCTGATCGACGTCGCGCGAGTGCATCGATTGTACCTGCAGCGTGTCGGCGTACTCGCCCTGGCAGATGAAGCCGGTCGTCGCAGAGAGGCGCGATCGGGTCACCACGTCGAACGCGATGCCGATGAGCACGAGCGCCCCAAGAAGCACGGGCCATAAGCGCGGCAGCCAACCAGACTTCATCCGAGCCCCCGTTCAGCGTACCATTTGCGCCGACACATGGCCAAAGCTCCCACGGCAATGCAAGCCGACGTGATCCGCTCGGCCCTGGCGCTGGCCGCTCGGCCCACCGTCGACCACTTGCTGTATGTCGGCGACTTGCCGCTTCCCGAAGAGCTCTTCCGCGGCAAGCCGCGCGCCCGCAAGCGCCTGGTGCAGGCGATCGTCAGCGAGAGCCAGCGCGACGTCATCGAGGCCTCCGGTGTCCCTGTGCTGCCGCTGCCCGACTACGATCTCGGACGCCCGGAAAAGCTCAAGATCGCGCTGGTCAGCGGCATCGCCCGGGGTCTCTACAAAGAAGGAGACGTGATCGTCGGCCTGCTGGCGCGTAAGCCGGCGTCCTACCCGGACTCGATCCTGGTCGTGACGGTGGGGCCCGAGGAAGAGGACGGCGCCTTTGGTTTCCTGCAGACCGAAAAGATCTCGGCGGGGGTCATGGACACTCTGCTCGAGCTGGCCGTGTCGGTCGGTGTGGAAGGGTGGGAGGGGCGGCCCGTCGGAGCGCTGTTCGTCGTGGGCGACTCGAACACCGTCATGGAGAAGTCTCGCCAGCTGACCTTGAACCCCTTTCAGGGGTACTCGGAGAATGAGAAGAACATCATGAACCCCGACGTGCGACACGCGCTGCACGCCTTCGCCGTGCTGGACGGCGCGTTCGTGGTGCGCGAGGACGGCTGCGTCATGGCCGCCGGCCGCTACTTGAACTTCGACGAGGAAAAAGAGCTGGAGCTGCCGCTCGGCCTGGGCGCGCGGCACATGGCCGCGGCCGGCATCTCGCGCGACACCGAGGCGATCGCGATCGTGGTGTCGCAGACCTCGGGTTCGGTGCGGGTCTTTCGACGGGGCAAGGCCGCGCTGGAGCTGGCTCCGCGCGTTCGGCGCCCCTAGGCACGGCGAGGCCGGGCCGATTTGCCGCGGCCCGGGCTTCCAGTTACGATGCGGGCAGTGCGAGCACGCGCGACGCGGTCGATTTCGGCGGTAGCGGTCGTGACGCTCCTGGCCTCGTTCTTGGCGTTCGGCGCCCCGGCGCGGGCCGACGACGCCGGCACCGCGCGAGAGCTGTTCACGCAGGGAAACACGTTCTATGACCTGGGCCAGTTCGACAAGGCGATCGACGCCTGGCAGCGCGGCTATCAGCTGAAGAACGATCCCGGGTTCCTGTACAACATCGGGCAGGCCTACCGGACGATGGGCGACGCCGAAAAGGCGATCTTCTTCTACAAGCGTTACCTCATCAACGCGCCAAAGGCCAAGAACCACAGCGAGGTCGAACAGAAGATCGAGGCGCTGCAAAAGCAGGTCGACGAACGGCAGGCGCCGCCCTCTGGGCTGGCCCCCGCGGCCACGGGCTCGGCGCCCGTCGAGTCGGCGCCCAGCCCCACGGCGCCGCCCCCGGCGCCGCCGCCGCCACCCGCCTCGGCGCCGGCCCCTGTTCCGGCACGGCCGGCCCCGGTCGCCACCGCGCCGGCTGCCGCCCCGGCGGCCGTCCACGCGGTCGCGGGTGCCGAGCCGGCCCGCCCGTTCGACCTGGGCGTGAGCCTGGGGTTCGACACCTGGAGCTCCGGGCTGCGCACACACGCCCAGCCCTCGTTCGCTTTCGCCCTCGACGGCGGGTACACGTTCGGTACCCCCGCGGCGCGGGTGCGTTTCCGGCTGGGCGCGATCGTCAGCTACACGTTCCTCAAAGAGAACGCCTGGACCGACACCTTCCTTTCATTCCTCGTCGACCCCACCGTGGTCGTGCGCGTCACCGATCGCGCGCGGGTCAGCGCGGATCTCGGGTTGGGCTGGGTCGCCATCACCGGCCTGCAGCCGACCTCGACCCTTTTGACGCTGCAGAAGCCCCCTGAAGTGTACAAGATCGACGGCTCCGGCGTGCCGCGGGGCGTGCTTCGGTTCGGCGTGGCGGGCGAATACGACCTCATGCCCGGCCTGTCGGTGTTCGTCTGGCCGGCCGTCGCGAGCAGCCCGAAGACCGGCAAGTTCTACGGATCGCTGACCCGGGTAGAGGTTCTGTTCGGCGCCGCGTATCGTTTCTAAGCGATGCAGTGCCTGATCCTGGCCGGTGGCCTGGCGACCCGCATGCGGCCGCTCACCGAGACCATCCCGAAGGCGATGATCCCGGCCGAAGGGAAGCCCTTCGTCGACCACCAGCTGGCCTGGCTGGCGGCCCACGGGGTAACCGACGCCGTGATGTCGATCGGCTACCTGGGGGGCGCCATCCGCGCGCACGTCGGCGGCGGCGAACAGTTCGGGCTGCGCGTGCGCTACGTCGACGAAGGCGCCAAGCTGCGCGGGACCGCGGGCGCCGTCCGGCTGGCCCTGGACGAAGGGGTGTTGGAGCCGCGCTTCCTGCTGACCTACGGCGATTCCTTCCTGCCGGTGGACTTCGCGGGAGTCGCCCGCGCACACCAGACCGCGGGTACACCGGCGCTCATGACGGTCTTCCACAACCAAGGCCGCTGGGACACCAGCAACGTCGTCTTCGATGGCGACAAGGTCAGGCTTTACGACAAGCAGCGCCGGACCCGCGCGCCCGAGGACTTCGCGTACATCGACTATGG
Organism: uncultured Pseudomonadota bacterium; assembly: GCA_963737345.1. GTDB lineage: Bacteria > Myxococcota_A > Polyangia > Fen-1088 > Fen-1088 > JADGRB01. The sequence goes on from CAVTSM010000017.1 coordinate 81,262, forward strand.
CCTGTCGTCATTCGAGCGGCGGGTGATCGCCGAGGAGATCCCGACCGGCGCCACGGCCGATCTGGCAGACCTGTTTCATCGGCTTTCGGTGCGCGGCGACCTGGCCGGACTGCAGGTGCAGGAACGCTTTTACGAGATCGGCTCGCCCGCCGGCCTGGAGGACTTCGCGGCATGGCTGCGCGCGCGGCCCTGATCGTCCTCGATCGGGACGGCGTCCTCAACCGGCTGCTGCCGAACCCGGTCGAGCCGCGGCCCGACAGCCCGATGCGGGCCAGCGAGGTCGCCGTCTTCGACTGGGTGCCGGGCCTGCTGCGCGAGCTGACGGCGGCGGGGTTTGGCCTGGTCATCGCCAGCAACCAGCCGGCCTGGGCCAAAGGCAAGACGTCCCGCGCCGACCTGGAGGCGGCCCATGCCGAGGTGCTGCGCCTGGCGACGGCGGAGGGCGGCGTCATCCTGAGCTCGCACATCTGTTATCACCGCGCCGAGGACCTCTGCGCCTGCCGCAAGCCCGCCATTGGCCTGCTCGAGGAGGCCTTCGGGCGGCACCCGCAGTACGCGCGCGCCTCGTCGTGGATGGTCGGCGACCGCGCGCCGGACGTGCTGGCGGGCGCCGCGTTCGGGCTGCAGACCGCGTTGTTGGCGAGCGACGCTTCGTCCGACGCTTCGTCCGACGCTTCGTCCGACGCTTCGTCCGACGCTGCGGAGTTGGCTGCCCGCGGCATTCGACCTTCCTTTCAGGGACGCGATTTGCGAGACTTTGCCCGATTTCTGTTGGGGCGATAGCTTGCAAATCCGGTTTCGTGTTCCGCGCCCGCCCGGCTGGGTGTGGCTAATCCTTCTGCTCGTCGCGATCGAGGCGACCTACGTCTTCATCATCTCGGCGGGGACCTGGACGACGTGGTCGACGTGGAACGGGAACTACAACCAGCTGGCGGAGGGTTTTCGCGCCGGGCACCTGTACATCCCGGCGGTGCCGGCGCCAGAGCTGCTGGCCCGCCCGAATCCGTTCGATTGGTCGAATTTCAATCTCTGGTACCTCGACGCCAGCCTGTACAAGGGGCGCTACTACCTTTACTGGGGTCCGGTTCCGGCGCTGTTGCTGCTGGCCGTGAAGGTCGTGGCCCGCATTCACGCGGATGTGGGCGACCAGTACGTTCTGTTCGCCTTCTACACGCTGTTCCTCATCGCGGGCGCGATCCTGATCGCGCGGATGACGGCGCGTCTCTTTCCCGACCTGCCGCGCGCGACGGCACTGATCGGCACGCTGGGCTTCGCGTACACCAGCCCGACGACCTACATGTTCGCGACGCCCGGCATCTACGAGGCGGCGATCGGCGCCGGGCAGGCTTGCTTGCTGCTGGGCCTGGTGGTGGCTTTCGAAGCGGTCTGGAACGCGACCGAGGCGCAGCCCCGCACGAGGCGTTTGCTGGCGGCCGGCTGCTGCTGGGCGGCCGCGGTCGGCTGCCGGATCAGCCTGGTCGTTCCGGCGGCCGCGTTCGTGGCCCTGACGGCGCTGTTCTCGTCGACGGCGGACTGGCGCCGGCCAAGGGCGCTCTTCGCGCGCGCGTTCTGGCCCAGCCTTCCGATCGCGCTGACGCTGGCGGCGCTGGCCGCCTACAACCGCGCGCGCTTCGATTCCTGGTTCGAGATCGGCGTCAAGTATCAGCTGAACACCTTCCCCTTCGTCACGTCGCCGAAGTACCTGCCCCTCAACATCTTCAGCTACCTGTTCCGCCCGCTCGGGCGCTCGTGCCGCTTTCCATTTCTCTCGGCGCTGTACGATATCGGCACGCGCGGTTTCCCACGGTGGGTGACCTTCCCCGCCGGGTACACCACCCACGAGCCGCAGGCCGGCCTTTTCATGACGTCCCCCTTCACCTGGCTGATCGTGCCGGCCGTCGTCATCGCGGTGGCCCGTGCGGTGCGCTTCCGTCCCGCCGCCGCGGCGCCGCTGCTGGCAGACCGCCGGACACGTGCCGAGGTCTGGTGCGTCGGCAGCTTTGGCGCCCTCGCGGTTTTGCCGGCGCTGCCGTTCCTGTCGGCGTTCGGCACCACGATGCGCTACGTGGCCGACTTCAGCGCCGGGGTCACGCTGCTGGGGCTCTGGGGCGGGTGCACCATCGTCCGCCGGCTACGGCCGGGATGGCCCCGGGGTACCGCCATCGCGAGCCTGTTGATCCTGGCCCTGGTGACGGCAGGGATCGGCCTGCTGCTGGGATTCGAGGGCTACGACCAGATGTTCAAGATCCACAACCCGGTGCTGTACGAGAGCCTTCGCCAGAGACTCTCGTCTTGTCGGTGAGATGACCCGCCAGCTGCCTGACCCGACTGGACGGCGCGCCTGGATTGCGCTCATCGCGACGGGGCTGATCATCGAAGCGGTCTACGTCTTCCTGGTGTCCGCGGGGCACCTGACGCGCTGGTCGTACTACATCGCGTACCTGAACGATCTGGCCGAGGGGTTCCGGCACGGGCATCTGCATCTAGCCACCGAACCGCCGGCCGCTCTCGTCGCCAGCCCGAACCCGTTCGGCGGGGAAAGTGCGGGACTCTGGTACTGGGACGTCAGCCTTCATGGCGGCCACTACTACCTTTATTGGGGTCCCGTCCCAGCGCTGCTGCTCGCCGCGGCGAAGGCCCTGTTCCGGGTCGACACACCTGTGGGCGATCCGGTCATGGTGTTCGCGCTGACGTCCGTAGAGCTCGCTGCCGCGGTCTGGGCCGTCGGAAGGGCGGCGCGAACGGTGTTCGGCGGTCCGCCGGTCTGGCTGCAGGTGCTGTCGCTGGTGGTGATCGGCTTCGCCAACCCGACGCCCTACAATTTGGCGCGGGGAGCGGTCTACGAGGCGGCGATAGTTGGGGCGCACGCGTTCATCCTGGTCGGCATCGCTTGCGCGCTCGAGGCGCAGGCGCGGCCTTCGGCGCACCGCCGCTGGTTGGCGATGGCGGGCTCCGCCTGGGCGCTGGCGCTCGGCTGTCGAATCAGCGTCGCCCCTGCCATCGCGCTGCTGGTTTTGGTAGCTGCGGCGCCTTGGGCCAACCACGGGGGCGGCCACTCGCGGTTCAGGCGTGGCATGACTGGGCTGGTCTCGGCCGGGGTCCCAGTGGCCGTCGGGGCCGGCGCCCTCCTGCTCTACAACCGGCTGCGGTTCGACGAATGGCTCGAGTTTGGGCGCCGTTTCCAGTTGACGTGGATCTCCGCCCCCTCGGCGCCCAGGTTCGTCCTGCCGAATCTCTATTCGTACTTGCTTCGGGCGCCTGCCGTGTCCTGCCGGTTCCCGTACGTATTCGCGCCGGCCGATCTGGGCGCGCGAGCCTTTCCGTCCGGGTACACCTTCCCTGCAGGGTACTTCGTTTACGAGCAGGTGGCCGGCACGCTGCAGACCTTCCCTTGGACCTGGGCCGCGCCGATCGGCTGGGCTGCGGCTTTGCGCACCTGGTGGCGATCGCGCCGTCTGACGGGGCAGGCCTGGGGCGTGGTCGCGGCCACGATTGCGGGGACCGTCCCGCTGCTCCCGGCGCTGACGCTCGCGTCCAGCACGAACCGCTACCTGGGCGACGTGGTGGGCGGCCTCGGTCTGGCGGGAACGTTCGGCCTGTGGACGGCATACCTCGTGTTCCGGGGCGACCGGACCAGGCGCCGCGCCGCGGCCGCCGCGGCCCTGACGCTCGGGTTTCTGTCCGTCGTTGCCGGGCTGGCGCTGGGCTTCTATGGTCAGTACGCCCATTTCCCGGCGAACAATCCGGCCCTCGCGGATCAGCTGGTCCGCCGCCTGTCGGTCTGCGGGGCCGCCGTCCCGCCGCCACCAAATTGATCTTTGTTATCCCGCCGACGATTTGCGAGACTCGATGTCTCTTATCGGTGAGGAGCCGGAATGCCTAACATCCCTTCGCTGGACCGCATCAAGATCTTCGCCGACGGCGCGTCGCTCCCGTCGATGCTCGAGTCGGCTCGCGATCCGCGTATCGGCGGGTTCACGACCAATCCGACCTTGATGCGCAAGGCCGGCATCACGGATTACCGCGCGTTCGCCAAGGAGGTCCTGGCGGCGATTCGCGACAAGCCGATTTCGTTCGAGGTGTTCGCCGACGAGATCCCCGAGATGCGCCGGCAGGCGCGCGAGATCGCGACCTGGGGCGCGAACGTTTACGTAAAGATTCCGGTCACCAACACCCGGCGCGAATCGACCGAGTCTCTGGTGCAAGAGCTGGCCGCGGCCGGCGTCAAGTTGAACGTGACGGCCATCTGCACGCTGGAGCAGGTGCGGAGCGTGGCCCGGGCGCTGGCCGGAGGCGCGCCTTCTGTGGTCTCCGTGTTCGCGGGGCGAATCGCGGACACCGGACGGGATCCCATTCCGCTGATGAAGGAAGCCCTGCAGGTTTGCCGCGCTGCCGCGCCCAGCGCGGAGCTTTTGTGGGCGAGCCCGCGCGAGCTCCTCAACATCGTGCAGGCGGCCGAGATGGGCTGCGACATCATCACGGTGACGCCCGACCTGCTGAAGAAGCTCGAGCTCGTCGGCAAGGACCTGGGGGAGTTCAGCCTCGAGACGGTGCAGATGTTTTTCAAGGACGCCAAGGCGGCGGGGTTCGTGCTTTGAGCGGCGAGGGCAGGGGGTTCGTCGACCTGTTCCTGCAGGAGACGATCAAGGCTGTTCGCGAGCTGGATGCCGCGGCCATCGACGCCACCGCCGTCGGGCTGGGGCGCGTGCGCGACGCCGGGCGGACGCCTGTTCATCCTGGGCGTCGGGCGGCTCGGCCGGCCACGCCAGCCACGCCGTCAACGACTTCCGGAAGATCTGCGGGTTCGAGGCCTACGCCCCGACGGACAACGTCTCCGAGCTGACCGCCCGGGTCAACGACGAGGGCTGGGACACCAGCTTTTCGGAGTGGCTGAAGGTGTCGCGCCTCGACAAGCGGGACGCGCTGCTGGTCTTCTCGGTCGGCGGCGGCAACAAAGAAAAGAACGTCTCGATGAACCTGGTTCGGGCCGTCGAGCTGGCGCGCGAGCGCCAGGCCGCGGTGTTCGGCATCGTCGGCAAAGACGGCGGCGCGACGAAGCAAGCCGCTGAGGCCTGCGTCGTGATCCCGACGGTCTCGCCGGATCGGATCACGCCCCACACCGAAGGGCTGTGCGCGGTGGTCTGGCACCTGCTGGTCACGCACCCCGCCCTCAAGCGAGCGGCAACCAAATGGGAGTCCACCCGCTAACTCACGAGGCTGGTCGGGGCGCTCGTTTCCCGCGGACGGCGCTGGGCTTTGCCCGGCGGAGTCATTAGGATGCACGCCCCGTGAGCCTCCCCGAGCAACAGCCGATCGCGACCCAGCGCTTTTTCATCGTTGGGGGCGCCGGTTTCATCGGCAGTCATTTCTGCGATCACCTGCTGGGCCCCGCCGGCGCCGCGGGCGTGACCATCTACGACAACTACTCGTCCGGGCGCGCCTGGCACCACGCGGCGCACGACGCGGATGCCCGGTTTCGGGTGGTGCGCGGCGCCGTCGAGGACACCCGCGCGCTGGCGGCCGCCATGGACGGGCACGACGTCGTCATCCACCTGGCCTCGAACCCCGACATCGCGCGCGCCGCCCGCGAGCCGACCATCGACTTCGCGCAAGGGACGGCGCTGACCCAGAGCGTGGTCGAGGCGATGCGGGTCACCAGCGCCAAGCGGATCCTGTACGCCTCGGGCAGCGGCGTCTACGGCGAGCTCGGTTCCCTGGAGGCCCAGGAGGACCACGGCCCCCTCGTCCCCGTGTCGACGTACGGCGCCAGCAAGCTGGCGGGTGAGGCGCTGATCGCCAGCTACGCTTACATGTTCGACCTGCGCGGGTGCGGCTTTCGGTTCGGCAACGTGGTCGGCCCGCGGCAGACCCACGGCGTCGGCTTCGACTTCGCGCGCCGCCTGCTGGCGTCGGCGGCGGCCGGCGAATCGCCAATCGTGCTGAAGATCCTGGGAGACGGCAGCCAATCCAAGTCCTACGTGCACGTCAGCGACATCGTGCGCGCGGTGCTGGCGGCGCACCAGAAGACCACGGCGCCCTTTGCCGCGTACAACGTGGCGACCGGCGACTACATCACCGTGCGCGAGATCGCGGCGCTGGCGGTCGAGTGCGTCGGCCTGCGTCCCGAGCAAGTCTCGCTTCGAGTACAGCGGCGGTGACCGCGGGTGGAAGGGGGACGTGCCCATCGTGCGCCTCGACACCGCGCGCATTCAGTCGATGGGCTGGCGGTGCGAGCTGAACACGCGCGAGGCGCTGCGCCGGTCGATGCTGGCGATGATCCCGGACATGAAAGCGGGGCGGATGTGAGCAACGCAGCGGTCAACCTGCAGGCCATTCCGGGCGGCGATCCCGAGATCGAGCTCTTGCTGCCGGCCAACGACGTCGCCGAGCCCGAGCTGTCGATCGTGATCCCGGCGCTGAACGAGCAGCTGACGATCGCGGACTTCGTCGCCTGGTGCCACGAGGGGATGAAGAAGGCCGGCATCGTCGGCGAGATCCTGATCGTCGACAGCGGCAAGGACCAGACCACCGAGCTGGCGCTGGCGGGCGGCGCGCGCGTGCTGCGCACGCCCAAGCGCGGCCTCGGGCGCGCCTACATCGACGCGCTGCCGTACATCCGCGGGCGCTACGTCGTGATGGGCGACTGCGACTGCACGTACGACTTCCGCGAGCTGGCGCCGTTCGTCGAGAAGTTCCGCGGCGGCGCCGAGTTCGTCATGGGGTCGCGGTTCCGCGGCTACATCGAGCCGGGCTCGATGCCGCCCTTGCACCGTTACCTCGGCACGCCGGTGACGACCTGGATCCTGAACATCATCTTCGGCAGCAAGTTCTCGGACATCCATTGCGGCATGCGCGGCATCACCCGCGACGCGCTGGCGCGCATGGACCTGCGCTCGCAGTCCTGGGAGTACGCGTCCGAGATGGTGCTGAAGTCGGTGCACATGAACCTGCGCACCGAGGAGGTGCCGATCCGCTTCCTCAAGGATCGCGACGGGCGTCTCAGTCACCACAAGCGGTCGGGCTGGTTCTCGCCCTGGCAGGCGGCCTGGATCAACCTGCGCGCGATGTTCGTCTACGGCGCCGACTTCTTCCTGTTCAAGCCGGGCGTCGTCCTGCTGCTGCTCGGGCTGCTGCTGACGCTTCCGCTGTCGTTCGGGACGGTGACGCTGGGCCCGATCACGTTCGACCTGCACTGGATGCTGCTGGGCCTGTCGCTGTCGATCCTGGGCCTGCAGTGCATCTACATGGGGATCCTGTCGCAGATCTTCTTCGACTGGACGGGCGAGACGACGGCCAAATGGTTCCGGCGGTTTCCCTACACGCGGACCGTCGCGATCGCCGGCGGCATGTTCGCGGGCGGGCTGCTGTGCGGGGGCCTCATGACCGGCGCGTACATCCGCAACGGGTTTCACCTGCTGGCCGGGTCGCCCGTCAACAACCTGGGCGCGACCGGACTGCTGCTGCTGATGCTGGGCTTCATGACGTTCACGTTCACGCTGCTCCTCCACTCGACGGCCGTGGCGGTGAGGCGCCGCCCGTGAGCATCGCGCCCGTGCGCCAGGAGGCCTTCCTTCAGTCCAAGCCAGGCACGCCCGTCGACCGGTTCGGCGTCTGGCTGTCGGGCCTTCAGATTCGCCGCTTCGTCCGCAGCTTCGCAGGCAAGCGCATCGGCGATTTTGGCTGCGGGTACCAGGCGGCGTTCACGCGCACCGTCCTCGGCCAGGTCGAACGGGCCGTGCTGGTCGACGTCGCGCTGGCCGACGACCTCAAGGCGCATCCGCGCGTGCAGGCCATCGAAGGTGTCCTGCCCGACGCGCTGGCGTCGCTGCCGTCGGCGTCGCTGGACGTCGTCATGATCGTATCCGTGCTGGAGCACGTGACGGAGCCACAGCGCCTGCTTGCGCGAGGCGCACCGGCTGCTGGCGCCGGGCGGCGTGGCGCTGATCAACGTCCCGTCTTGGCGCGGCAAGAAGTACCTCGAGCTCTCCGCGTTCCGGCTGCGGCTTGAGCCCGGCGGCGGAGATGGACGACCACAAGATGTACTACGACGTGCGGGACCTGTGGCCCCTGCTGGTCAGCGCCGGGTTCCGCCCCAGCCGCATCCGCTGCTTCACGCACAAGTTCGGCCTCAACACGTTCGCCGCCTGTCGAGCGGATTCGTGAACGCGTTGTTCCGATCGCCGGCCCTGGCGCACGTGGTGCGCCGCGGCTCGGACTGGGTCGACCTGCAATGGTCGGTGCTGGAGGCTTCGTTGAAGTCGGTCGCCCCCCGTGCGCGCGGGCGGCTGCTGGACGTCGGCTGCGGCGACAAACCGTACGAAGCCTGGTTTCGCCCCTACGTGCGGTCCTACTTCGGGATCGAGCACGCCTCCGCGTTCGCGGCCACGTCGGCCGGCGGCCGCCGCGGCCCGGACGTGGTCTACGCCGGCGGCCGGATGCCGTTCCGCGACGGGTCGTTCGACACGGTGCTCAGCGTTCAGGTTCTGGAGCACACGCCGCAGCCTCAGGCGCTGGTGGACGAGATGGCGCGCGTGCTGGCGCCGGACGGGCTCCTCATCTTGACGGCGCCGTTTCAGTTCCGCCTGCACGAGCAGCCGTATGACTTCTTTCGCTACAGCCCGCACGGCCTGCGAACGCTGTGTGCGGCGGCCGGCCTGGAGGTCATCGAAACCGTCGCCCAGGGGAGCCTCTGGAGCGTCCTCGGCCAGAAGCTGAACAGCTTTCTGGCCTTCCGTCTGGCCCGCATCGGGAATCTGGCCCAGATGATGGGCAAGCTGGGGCACGAAGCCCCGCAGAAGCTGGGGCCGCGCTGGTGGACGCTGCCGTTCGCCGGGCCGGCCATGGTGTCCATCGCGGCCACCGCCCGCGTCATGGATCGCCTGGCGCCCGACGACGAGGAGACGCTGGGCTTCCTGGTCGTCGCCCGTCACCGCCGCTGATGGTCAGAGGCGCAGCAGCTCGACGGGGCCGCCAGCCGTGAGGCAACGGGGGCCGGGAATCCAGCTGCCGGTCAGCACTTCGGTTCCGGGGCGCTTCCGGTAAACGGCCTTGAAACTGTAGATCTCCCCCGGGCGCCACCACGACGTCGGCCACTCAGGGGGACCGGCAATCTCCAGGTCGTTGGGATCGGCGGGCAGCGTGGAGAAGCCTGGAGGCGCGATGACCCGCGCGTGCACGGAGAAGCGGGCATCGCCCGGGAAGCTGCCGGCCAGGAAGAACATCGTGAGACTCCGCCGCGCGCCCCGCGCCTGCACCTCGCCCAAGAGCGCGGTGCCGCCGTCGTACGCGGCCGTGACCTGTCGGTTGAACCGCGCCTCCAGTTGCTGCCGGTAACCCGCGGCAGCCGCCGTGTCGCCCCGGCGGCGCGCGGCGTTGTGGGCGATCCGAATCTGATCGGTGGTGACGGCGGGGGCGCTCGGCTCCGCGGCGGGCTGGCCCACCATCGTGCGTCCCTCCCAGGTCACCCAGGGATCCCACCGCACGCTTCGAATCGGTTCGGCGGGGCCGAGCCAGATCTTCTGCCACAGCGAGGGCTCGCGCTCGTCCAGCGCATAGCCGTCCAGCGGGGCGGGAGCTTCTTTTCGGTCGAACACCCAGAGATGCCCGACTGCATGCACGTGATACTGGCCGGCGGCTTCGCGAATCTCCCCTGCCGAGGCCAGCCGCGTATCCAGAATATAGACGCGCGTCGCCTCGGTGATCCCTCCGCCGACCGGCTGGTTCGCCGCCGACAGGCGCGGGTGCAGCTCCCACTGCAGTGCCCAGCCGTTGTGAATGCCGCCGTGGTAGGCCACGCCGGCCGTCGGCGGCATTCGGGCCAGGAACCAGCGCAACACCGCCTCTTTGTCGAGGTCGGTGTCGAGGTGGACCTCGGCAAACCGGCCGCCTGTCTCTCGGGCCAGGCGAATGACCGACAGCCCGTCCTTGAGGACGAACAGCACCGGCAGGCCGACCAGGCCGGCCGCGATCCAGACCGCCCAGCGGGCGAGGCGCTCGGCCGCCGCGGCCGGCAGGCGGCGCGCGCTCCACCGCAAGAGATCGGCCGCGGAGGCCGCCAGCGCGCCGATCGCCAGCGCGAAGTAGCTGGCGAAGTAGTGCGGCCAAAAAATGTGGATGTCGGCCCCTTGCTTGAAGACCACGTATTGAACGACGGCACAGAAGAGCAGGGGGAGAGGCAAGAGCTCGAGGTGATTCCGCTGCCGCCAGGCCCGCCACACGATGACGGGCACCGCCAGCTTCCCGAGGGCGATGGCGAGCCCGGTGAACATCAGCTCGATTCGATAGCGGCGCGCTTCCAGCACCGCGTGCAGCGGCGTGTCGGCGCCGGCGCTGCGCAGCATGTAAGAGTTGAGCACGTCCGACATCCGCGTGCTGGCCGCCACGACCGCGATCTCGCCCGCCAGCGCCACCACCGCCGCGGCGCACATGAAAGCCAAGTAGCGCACCGCCGGTCGCTGGCGCAGCTCGGCGCGGTGCCGCCGCGGAATCAGGAACAGGTAGACGAAGAGCCCGCCCACGAACGCCGCGCCCCAGATGTACGCGGCCCAGTCCTGGTTCGCCGCCCAGAAGAACCCCAGCACGCTGGCGACGGCGTAGCGCTCGCGCCAGGTTCGGAAATATCGCAGGTACCCCCAGGTCGCCAGCGCCGTCCCGAACATCACCGGCTGTTCGAGGTCGTGGTAGTTCGCGTACCCGAGCGTGATGGGCAGCGCCACGTAGGCGAGCGCCGACAGGCCGCCGGCCAACGGCCCCCAGAGCTCGCGCCCGATCTTGGCGAGCAGCCAGGTCGTGACCGTCACGTAGAAAAGCGGCGGCAGGCGCAGCACCCAATCGTGCAGGCCAAACACGCGCCCCAGAAACGCAATCACCCAGAACATGCCCAGCGGGTGATGCATGTAGTAGGTGGAGGCCGGTGGCGGATGGTCCAGGTAGACTTCGACCGGCAGCCAGGTGTCCCAGCGGTGCATGTTGTACGCCGCCGTCCCGATCACCGACGTCGACGCGTAGTGGCCGTCGGGGAACGGCCCGCCGATTCCCACGAACGCCACCACGAACGCGATCGCCACGGCCAGCCAGGCCATCGCGCGCCCCACCCGCGCCTCCCACGTCATCAAGGCGATGTCGGATCCTACCCGGTGACGATCTTCGTGCCTTCGTAATCGAACCCCAGCACGACCTCCACCAGTCCCTCGGCCCGCAGCGCGCGGCGCAAGCGCGCCTTTTGCTCCGTATAAAACAGCAGAAACCCGCCGCCGCCTGCGCCGATCAGCTTACCGCCCAGCGCGCCGTTCTCCATCGCCAACCCGTACCAGCGGTCGATGTCCGGATTCGACATCAACTTCGACCGCTTCTTCTTGTGCAGCCAGTGCTCGTCCATCAGGCGGCCCAGATCGGTGAGGTTGCCGCTCTCGATGGCCTCGAGGCTGCGCTGCCCCAGCTCTTTGACGTAGTGGAGATTGCTGACCATCGCGGGGTCGGCGGTCTTCGTCTTGTCGTCCTGCTCTTTCAGGACCTGGCCGGCCGCCCGGTAGAACCCCGTCGAGACCATGATGAGGTTGTCTTCCAGCAGATCCAGCATGTCGGCGCTGGCGCGCACCGGGCGGGCCGAGACGGTGTCGTCCTTGTTGAACTCGAACACCGTGACACCGCCCAACGCCGCGATGTACTGGTCTTGCTTGCCGATCGGCTCTTTGAGGACGTCGATTTCGATGTGGCAGGCCATCTCGGCCAGCTCGCGCGGCTGGATGTTCTGGCGCTTGAACTTGTGCAGCACCTTGAGCAGGCACGTCGTGAAGCTGCCCGACGAGCCGAGCCCGGTGCCGGACGGAATGTCCGCCATGCTGGTGATCTCGATGTTCGGCCCGCGGATGTCCGTCAGCGTCAGCGCCTCGCGCAGGATCGGGTGGCGGATCTGGGAGATGTCCGTCACGCGCTCGATCTGCGAGTAGCGCAGCAGCATCTCTTTCATCGGGGTCTCGTGCATCGAGACGTAGACGTACTTGCTGATCGCCGCGGCGATCAGGAACCCGCCGTGCTCGCGGTAGTACGAGGGCAGGTCGGTCCCGCCTCCGCCCAGAGAGACCCTTAGCGGGCTGCGACCGATGATCAAAGCCGGCAAATCTTGCCAGCGCGCGCCGGGGCGAGCAAGCGCCTTGCGGCGGGCGCGGGGTCCGTACGACAGTCTGGCCGTGTCCGACGCCGCGACTGCGCCATCAGGGTCGAGCCGCGACTGGGTGGCGGTGATTCCGGTGCTGCTGCTGGCGGCGTGGGTCTTCGCGCCGTTCTTCGCCGACGTCCGATCGATGGGATTTCAGGACTGGGACTCGCAAGCGGCGTATCGCTACGTGACGGTGCTGGCGCTGCGGCACGGCCAGGCTCCGTGGTGGAACCCCTGGTTTTGCGGCGGCTTCCCGGCGTGGGGCTACGTCGAAGGCGCGACCAATTTCGTCTCGCCGTTCGCGCCGCTCTATTTCCTGTTCTCGTTTCCGCTCGCGCTGCGACTGGAGGCGCTGGGGGCCACGCTGGTCGCCGTGTTGGGCGCCTTTCTGCTGGCGGGGCGTTTCACGCGCAGCCCCGCCTGGCGCGCGCTGGTGGCCGCCATCTGGGTGCTGAACAGCCGCTGGGCGCTGCAAATTGCGTCGGGACACATGTGGCACCTGGCCTTCGCCTGGACTCCGTTCGCGCTCTACTTCTTCGAACGGGCGGTCGCCGAGCGCCGGTTCCGGCTGGGTGGCGCCGCCGGGGCGATGCTGGCGCTGATGATCTACGTCGGCGGCATCTACCCGTATCCGCAGACGGTGCTGGTGCTGTGGCTGTTCGCGATCGGTATGGCCGCCGCGAGCCGCACCCCGCGCCCGATGCGCACGATGCTGGTGACGGTCTTCACCTCGATCGGGCTCGCCGCTCCCAAGCTGCTGCCGGTGCTGGTGACGATGCGCCGGTTCCCGCGCCTCATCGAATCGGACGACGCGATCTCGCTTGGATCCCTGTGGACGCTGCTGACCGCGCACCAGCAGGGGTTCGACTTCTATCCGCGGCTGCCGGTGCGGGTGTTCTGGGTCTGGTGGGAGTGGGGCGCCTACGTCGGCGTGGCCGGCGCGCTGGCGCTGGCGGCGGCCGTGGTGGTCGGGTGGTCGCCGCGTCTGGTCGCGCTGAAGGTGGCCGCGCTGGTGTGCGTGGTGCTGGCGCTGGGGCAGGGCGTCTGGACGGCCCTGCATCGCCTGCCGGTGTTCAGCTCGCAGCACCTGCCGGCGCGCATCCTGTTCCTGGCGATCCTGCTGCTGGCGCTGGTGCTGGCGGCCGCCGCCGACGCGCCGTGGGCCTGCTGGACGGCCCGCCACCGTTGGGCCGAGGTGGGGGCGCTGGCCGTCGTCTGTCTCTTCGGCTTGGATCTGGCGGCGGTGGCCCGACAAGCGACCGCTGCGCCGTTCAAGCTGCAAGTCCCCGCCGTGATCCCGTCGCCTGTGTTCCGACAAGAACGGTTCCAGCACTACAGCTACGGCAAGCCCGCCGTTCCGGCCGCCCTCCGCGATCGATACGAATGGCCGGCCAAGATCATCTACCCGTCGATGCTGGCCAACACCGGCATGGTCACCTGCTACGGCGTCCCGCTCGAGTGGAAGAGCACGGTCATCGGCGCCGACCAGCCCGGCTACCGCGGCCTGGTGTCCCTGACCGGCGGCGGCACGGCGACGCTGGCGCGCTGGACGCCCAATGTCGTGACCGTCCAGGTGACCGGCGCCGGCCCGGGCGCCCGGATCGTTTACGACACCAGCTTCGATTCCGGCTGGCGTGTGAACGGCCAGCCCGCCGAGGATGGCCAGGGACTGGTGTCGGGGCCGTGCCGCTCGGCGATTCGGTGGTCGAGATTCGCTATCGGCCCGTTGGTCTGGTGCCGGGACTGCTGCTGTTCGCGCTGACGCTGGTCGTGTGGGGCGCGGCTTTGGGCTGGCGGCGGCTGCCCATCGATCGACGTCCGACGTCGGGCGGGCGTCACGCGCTAGTGCGGTGAACTAGCCCCGGTTTTCCTTGACACAGCCGGCGGGAACCGTAACGTACGCGGGTTCGAAAGTCGCGGAGGGCTCACGGGCTCGACGGGGCGAACGGATCACGAACACTGCGAACACGAATCGAAATCCAGGCACGTAGCTCAGTGGTAGAGCACTACCTTGACACGGTAGGGGTCGGCGGTTCAATCCCGCCCGTGCCTACGACCTTGGCCTCCGGCTCGGTAGACTGTCGGCCGTGAGCGAGCAGAAGACCATCCGCCCGCGCGACAAGGGGGACGTCCCCGACGATCCGTTGTCGCGCATGCGCCACTCGGCGTCGCACGTGATGGCCGACGCCGTGAAGCGGCTGCGGCCGAACGCCAAGGTCGCGATCGGCCCGTCGATCGAGACCGGGTTCTACTACGACTTCGACACCGAGCCGTTCGGTCCCGAGGACGTCGCCCGCATCGAAGACGAGATGCGGAAGATCATCGCCGAGAACGTCCCGTTCATCCGTCACGTCGTCACGCGCGCCGAGGCGCTGGAGCGGTTCCGCTCGCGCGGCGAAAAGTACAAGGTCGAGATCATCGAATCGATCCCGGAAGGGGACGAGGTCTCGTACTTCCAGCACGGCGACTTCATCGACCTTTGCCGTGGCCCGCACGTCGAGCGCACGGGCGACATCAAGGCATTCAAGGTTCTGTCGTTCGCCGGCGCCTACTGGCGCGGCGACGAGCGCAACGCACAGCTGCAACGCGTGTACGGCACCGCGTTCCCGTCGCAGGCCGACCTGGACGCCTACCTCAAGCAGATTGAGGAGGCCAAGCGTCGCGACCACCGGACGCTCGGCAAAGAGCTGGATCTGTTCTCGTTCGACGAGCTGGTCGGGCCGGGCTTCGCGCTCTGGCACCCGAAGGGCGCGTTCGTCCGCTATCAGATCGAGGACATCATCCGCCGCGAGAACGTCCGCCGCGGTTACGAGCTGGTCTACACGCCGCACCTCGCGCGCGAGCAACTGCTCGAGACCTCCGGGCCACCTGGCTCACTACAAGGACAACCTCTTCGGCGGGATGGAGCTGGACGGCCAGCGCTACCTCGTCAAGCCGATGAACTGCCCGTTCCACATCGCCATCTACCGGTCGCAGATGCGGTCGTACCGAGACCTGCCGCTCCGCTACTCGGAGCTCGGGACCGTCTATCGCTACGAGCGGTCGGGCGTGCTTGCACGGCCTCCTGCGCGTCCGCGGCCTGACGATGGACGACGGACACCTGTTCGTCCGCGAAGACCAGATTGCCGCCGAGATCGAGGGCTGCCTGACGTTCGCTCTCGAGATGCTGGGGCTGTTCGGCTTCGAGAAGTTCAACCTGTACCTGGCGACGCGGCCCGACAGCTTCATGGGCGATGCCGGCCGTCTGGGAGCGGGCGGAGGCCAGCTCTGCGCGGCCATCCTCGAGCGGACCGGCCGCCCGTTCGAGGTCGACGCGGGCGGCGGGGCATTTTACGGTCCGAAGATCGACCTCAAGATCAAAGACGCGCTGGGGCGAGAGTGGCAGTGCTCCACCTTCCAGCTCGACTTCCAGCTTCCCGAGCGCTTCGAGCTGGAGTACGTCGCCCAGGACGGCACCCGCCAGCGGCCGATCATGATCCACCGCGCGCTGCTCGGCTCGATGGAGCGGTTCATCGCCGTGCTCATCGAGCACTTCGCCGGGGCCTTCCCGCTGTGGCTGGCGCCCGTCCAGGCCCGGATCCTGGCGGTCAGCGAGAAGGCCGCGGACTACGCGGCCGAGGTCAAGGCCCGGCTGGCGGCCGAGGGGCTCCGGGTCGAGTCCGACGTTTCGGCGGACAAGCTGGGCGCCAAGATTCGGCGGGCTCAGATGGAGAAGATTCCTTACATGGTCGTGGTGGGGGAAAAGGACATGGCGGCGCGTGTAGTCTCTCCTCGCACCCGCGAAGGGACGCAACAACCCGCTACACCAATCGATGATTTCGCCAGGCGCCTGGCCTCTGAAGCAAAAATACCAATTCTCGGGGAGCCCTCGGCCGGCTCCCCGGCATTAGAATGATTGGTCTATCGCCAGCCGACCTGACTTAGCCACCTCGAACCCGGAGAAAGATCATCCCAAGGCCATTCAATCAAGCTCCTCCAAGCGCGACCGACAACTACCGCGTCGGCCGTCGCATCAGAGTGCCCGAGGTCCGGGTCATCGGCGCCGACGGCGCGCAGGTCGGCGTCATCCCGACCCAAGAAGCGCTCAAGCTGGCGGAAGACGCCGGGCTCGAGCTGGTCGAAGTCAATCCGCGGGCCGTTCCGCCGGTCTGCAAGATCATGGACTTCGGGAAGTTCAAGTACGAGACGTCGAAGAAGGAGAAGGCTTCCCGCAAGCACCAATCGACGATCGTGCTGAAGGAGATCAAGCTCCGCCCGAAGACCGACGAGCACGACTTCGACTTCAAGGTGAAGCACATCCGCCGGTTCCTCGCCGAGGGGAACAAGTGCAAGCTCGTCATCGTCTTTCGCGGCCGCGAGATCGTCCACCCGGAGACCGGGCAGGCGATGCTCGATCAGGTCGTCAAGTCGGTGCGGCGACGTCGCCATGATCGAACAGCGGCCCATGATGGAAGGGCGCCGCATGGTCATGGTGATTGGCCCGCGCGGCGGCGTCATCCGTGCCGGCGCGCCGAGTGTGAGCTCGGGGACCAGCACCGGTCCGACGACGGCCGCGGCGACCACCGCCCCCGCGCCGGCGCCGACCAGCCCACCGCCGAACATTCCGCGCCCGACCACGGTCGCAACGGGTCCGGCCCCCACGCCGGTGCCCGCCGCCGCCAAGGGCTGAAGATCCGAGGGAACCCCTCGCCGGGGCTCCGTCTTGCCGTATAGGATGCGGGCGCGATGAGGCGCCCGCTCTGTCTCGCTGCCGCGGCGCTCATGTGCGTGTTGGCGGCGGTCGGCTGCCGGCGCGACGGCTGCGTCGGCGGTGATGACGGCACCTGCGTTCCGCCGCCGCCCTGCGCGGCGCTGCTGCCGCCCGCCTGCCTCACCCCGGCGCTAGCGCGTGGCGCGTATCGGAGAGGCGACCGAGCGGGTGGCCGGCCCAAAGTCGCTGGCTGGTCGTGGGGACTTCGTCCTCGAGAACGACCGTGTTCGCGTGGTTCTGGACGCGCCCGAGCACCCGCATGGCCTCGGCTCGACGGGCGGCGCGATTCTAGACCTGGCGCCGCTTGGCAGCGCGTCCGGCGGTGATCAGACGAACACGATCTACCAGGCTGCGGGCCTTCTGCCCCGGGACGCCGTCCACTACCAGACCGCGGAAATTCTGGACCCCGGCCTTTCGCCCGCCGATCCGCATGCGTATGCGGCGGTGATTTTCCGCGGCCACCTCGAAGGCGATGCGCGGGTGACGGTCGTGACCCGTTACGAGGTGCGCCCCTGCGAAGACGGCGTGCGCGTGCGCAGCGACCTCTTCAACGGTGCGCAGGCGCCCAACACGCTGTACCTGACCGACGGCTTTTTCTGGGGCGACAACGGCCCGGCGCCATTCGTGCCCGCCAAGGGGATGGGGTTCGTTCAACCAGATCTGGATTTGCTGCACATCGATGCCGCCTGGCGGACTTGGCCGTTCATTGCGGCGCGCGTGCAGGCGCCGCCGGAGACGGCCTACGCGGTGGTGTCGTGCGACCACACCGAGGCTGCCGGTTTCACCAGCACGACACTCTCGTCGGCCGGCATTCCGCTGGGCATCACCCAGCCGGGAGACGGCTTCCACTTCGAGCGGTTCATTGCGGCGGTGCCCAGCGACGGAACGCGCCCGGCACTCGCCGGCACGCAGGCCCCGTCGGCGGCTGGCTTGGCGCCAGCGGTGGCCGAGGCGCTGCGCGTGCGATCGGCCCTCCACGGCGATCCGCCCGCCGTCACCGTTACGGGACGAATGGTGGCAAACGGCGCTTCCCGTCGACAGTCGGGCGGGCAGGGCCGCCTCGCTGCTGTTCTACGAGCCGGCGTTCGGACCGGACCCCGACGATCCGACGCGCCGGACGCCCTGGAACGAGGCCGTGCCTCTGGGGGACGGCAGCTTCGGTGTCGCGCTGCCGCCCAATCGGGCCTACCGCGTGCAACCCTACGCCTTCGGGATACCCGCCGGTCCGGCCAGCTCGTTCAGCGTCGCGACGGCCGACGCGGGTCCTGTTCCGATCGGCGACATCTCGATCACCGCCTCGTCGCGCCTGACGGTGAACGTCGAATCGGCGCCGGGCGTACTGGCCAGCTACGCCGAGTTGGTCGTGATTCCAGTCGACGATCCAGCCGCGGCGGGCGCGCCAGCGCCCAGCCTCTACAGCTTGTTCCCGGGGTGCGCGCCCATGCTGGGACCGCCCGACGGCGGCTCGCCCGCCTGCAACCGCGCGCTGACCTTCAACGGGCGGTTCGACCTGCTGCTGCCGCCAGGGAAGTTCTTCGTCTACGGAACTCGCGGCCCGTTCGCGACCCTGGATCGCGCCGAGGTCGATCTCGCGCCCGGGCAGACGGCCAAGGTCACGCTGCTGGTCGAATCGCTGGCGTCCGCGCTGCTGCCCGACGGCGTGATGTCGGGGGATTTCCACGTCCACGGCGGCGCCAGCTTCGATTCGTCGATCCCCGACCTCGAGCGCGTGACCAGCTTCCTGGCCACGGGCGTGGACATGATCGTCGCCACCGACCACAACGTCGTGACCACCTACGCCTCGACGCTGCAGACGCTGGGCGCCACGCACACGCTGGCGGTGATCTCGGGCGTCGAACAGACGCCCAACATCCCCTGGTTCTACGTGCCCGGGCACGAGTTCCCGCGCACGCTGGGCCATTTCAATTTCTGGCCGCTCACGCCAGACCTGCTCGACAGCCGCAACGGCGCGCCCTGGGCCGAGCTGCGCGAGCCCGGCCAGATGATGGACGACATGGACGCGCTGGGCGCGACGCGTCCGCGCAGCTCAATCACCCTTACAGCGCGGCCAAGCTGGGACGCGATCAGGGCTACGCCCGCGCCATCGAGTACGACCCGCGGCAGACCATCCCCGACGCAGCCCACCGACGGCGCCAGCTTCGCCGCCAACGCTTTGGCGCGGCGGCCCGGGCGGCAGCGGACAGAACCGCAACCTCGACTGGAACGTGCAAGAGGTGATGACCGGCGCCTCGCGGGCCGACTGGCTCCGTTACCGGGCGCTCTGGTTCTCGCTGCTGTCGCAGGGGCTCCTGCGCACGGGCACCGCCAACAGCGACTCGCACAGCCTGGCGGTCGAGCGGATCGGCTATCCGCGCAACCTGATCTGGGGCGGCCACGACAAGACGGCGCTGGACGTCGAAACGAAGTTCGACGCCGACGTGCTGGCCGGCCACGTCGAGGGGACGAACGGTCCGGTCTTGGACGTCACGATCGACGACGGCAGCGGCACCCGGCATCGCCCGGACCTGGACCGGACGAACCCGATCTCCGTCGGCGCTGGGGCCGGCCTTTACGTCAGTGTGACGGCCGCGCCCTGGATTCCCGTCGATGAGGTCCGGATCTTCGTGAACGGAAAGCTGGTCCACCGGGAGCCGGTACACCAGCCGAACGTGTGGGATCCGTTCGGCACCCAGCCGTTCCAGTACATGCACAACCAGTTCTTCACGCTGGCGACGCTCTTGCCCGCGCGCGGAGATGCCTGGGTCGTCGTCGAGGCCGGCCTGGCGCAGGACACGCCTGCGGACAGTGACGGCGACGGGCTGCCCGACCTGTCCGGACGCCGATGTTCCCCGCCGGCCTGCCCGCCTCACGCGACCGGCGCTTCGACCTGCAGGCGGTGGCGCCAGGCGTGTGGCCGACGGCGTTCACGAACCCGTTCCTGATCGACGTCGACGGTGGGGGATGGACAGCCCCGGGCCTGCCTTGAACGCGCGAGGTTCATGGCCGTTGATTGGCGGCGGCGCTGCTGGTCGCGACCGCTGCGCGCGCCGAGGCCGAGCGGGTGTCCGACCGCCAGGTGACGCCGCCGGCGCCCCGCTGGCCGGCGGAACGACCACCTTCAATCCGGCCGACTTCGGCAACGTCCCCGAGGTCTGCCCGGCTTGCGCGAGGCATCGCTGCGCCTGCGCGGGCGAGCTGGTCGACGCCAGCGGACGCGCCCGATTTCTTCGGGCGGCTCGTGGGCAGCGCGACCTTCCGCGCGCGGGGCCCGGTCACGCGACGGACCTGGGTGGCGCTGTCCATCGACCTTCTGGACGAGCGATACGTCAACAACGCCGGCCTGGCCGCGACCGGCGCATCGTTCGGCCCGGCCACGATCGGTTTCCACTGGACCGCCGTCGTCCGGGACCGAGGGGCGCTGGCGCTGTCACGCGCGGGCGCTTGCTGCCCATCGACACCGCGCGCCAAGTCGGGGGTCGAGGCTGGGGCTGGAACTGGGCGCCGCCGGGCGGCTCGAGCTGCCCCGGCACGTCGTCGCTCGACGGCGGGCTCACGCTGGCGGCGCCCGTCGACTTCGTGGCCGGCCAGGCTCACGGGCAGTTGCGTCCCGACGCTGCTGGCGGAAGGCTGGTGGTCGCGCAGCCCGCGGCTGGCGCTGGTCGGTCGGTCTGGCGGCAACCCTGGCCGCCGCGCCGGCTCCGGCTGTGCTGCTTGCTGGTTCCCCGCGTCGGCGCTTCGCACCGCTCTGCGGCACCGGCTGTGGCTGGCCTTCCTGGCCGAGACCCCGGTCGCGGGCACCGACCGCACCAACCTGATGGCCAGCGCCTTCCTGGGCTGGACGCCCTAGCGTGACGGGACCCGATCCGGATTTCCTTGCCCAAAGGTTCGAGATCGATATACTTCCGCGCCTCTCGTCATGGCCAAGATCAAGATGAAGTCGAACAGCAGCGCGAAGAAGCGCTTCAAGCTGACCGCCAACGGGCGCGTCAAGCGGAAGAAGGCTTATCTGCGCCACAACCTGACCTCCAAGACGACCTCCGCGAAGCGCCGACTGCGCCGCGGCGGCTACATCAGCAAGACGCAGGAGCATCAGATCAAGGCGATGCTGCCGTATGCCTAGATAGGACGACGTCATGCCGCGCGCAAAAGGTGGATATAAGTCTCGTCAACGCCGCAACCGGATCCGGAAGCACGCCAAGGGCTTTCGCGGCGGTCGGTCCAAGCTCTGGAAGGCGGCAATCGAAGCCGTCCATCGCAAATGGCGGTACGCGCTGTTTCACCGGCGCAAGCGCAAGCCGGACTTCCGTGGTCTGTGGATCATGCGCATCAACGCCGCCGCTCGCGAGCATGGGGTTTCGTACTCCAAGCTGATCGCGGCGCTGGACAAGGCCAACGTGGCGCTGGACCGCAAGATCCTTTCGGATCTGGCGATCAGCGACCCGGCCGCCTTCAAGAAGGTCATCGAGACCGCGCAGGCCGCCGCCTAAGCGGCCGGCCCGCCCGGTCTGACCCGCGGGACAAGACGCGTGGGCAGCGCGGAGACGACGAAGCCGGTCGGGGCTGACCTGATCGCCGAGCTCGACCGCTTGGCGGGAGAGTTCGCTGCCGAGATCGGCGGTTTGGCGTCCGAGCAGGAGATCCGCCTGGCGCAGGCCCGTTATCTGGGCCGGACCGGCAAGGTCTCCGAGCTGATGAAGGCGCTGGGGCGCTTGCCGCCCGCCGAGCGGCCCGCCGTCGGGCAGGCCGCCAACCGCGCCAAGGCCGGCATCGAGGGCGCGGTGTCGGCGCGGCTGGAATCGCTGGACCAGGCCGAGCTGGCGGAAGACCTGGCGCGGGTCATCGACGTCACGCTGCCGGGGCGCGGCCGTCCGCTGGGGACGCTGCACCCGCTGACGCTGGTCCGCCGCGAGATCGAGCAGATCTTCCTGGGCCTCGGATTCGAGGTCCGCACCGGTCCCTGGATCGAGACCGAGTGGAACAACTTCGACGCGCTGAACACGCCGCCGGATCACCCCGCGCGCGACATGCAGGACACGTTCTTCGTCGAGGGGGGGCGCATCCTGCGCTCGCACACCTCGCCGGTTCAGATCCGCACGATGCTGGCGGGCCCGCCGCCGGTCCGGATCATCGCCCCGGGCAACGTGTTCCGCCGCGACGACGACGCGACGCACACGCCGATGTTCCCGCAGATGGAGGGGCTGCTGGTCGACCGGCAGGTGTCGTTCGCGGAGCTCAAGGGGACGCTGCTGCACTTCGTGCACCGGTTCTTCGGACCGGGGCTGGGCATCCGCCTGCGCCCCAGCTATTTCCCGTTCACCGAGCCCTCGGCCGAGGTCGACGCCGCCTGCTACCTCTGCGACGGCGGGCGCAAGGTGAGCGCCCGGACCTGCCGCCTCTGCAGGGGCAGCGGCTGGATCGAGATCGGGGGCGCCGGGATGGTGCACCCCAACGTGTTCCGCGCCGTCGGATACGACCCGCAAGCGGTCTCCGGGTTCGCGTTCGGCGTGGGGTTGTCGCGCATGGCGATGCTGAAGTACGGCGTCGACGATCTGCGGTCGTTCTACGAGCACGACGTCCGGTTTCTGGCGCAATTCCGGTGATTTGAGAGGCAACTGTGAAGATTTCCTTCAACTGGCTGCGCGAGCTGGTCGACCTCAAGCCGGGGGTCACGGCCGACAGCGTCTCCGAGAAGCTGTCGCTGGCCGGCCTCGAGGTCGAATCGATCGAGCGCCGCGGGCGCGACCTGTCGGGCGTCGTCGTCGCCGAGGTGCGCGGCAAGCGGCCGCACCCGGGCGCCGAGACGCTGACGCTGGTGCGGGTCATCGGCGGCGGCGCCGAGGAAGAGGTCGTCTGCGGCGCGCCCAACGTCCCGGCACCGGGCGGCAAGGTCGCCTGGGCGCCGCCGGGCGCCACGCTGCCGGGCGGCCGCACGCTGGACCGGCGCGACATCCGGGGCGTCAGCTCGCCGGGGATGCTCTGCAGCGAGGTCGAGCTGGGCATCGGCGAGGACACCGCCGGGATCCTGATCCTGCCGCCCGACGCGCCCGGTGGGCGCCGACCTGGCCCGCCACATCGGCCTGCTCGACGAGGTGCTGGAGGTCAACGTCACGCCGAACCGCCCGGACGCGCTGTCGCACGCCGGCATCGCGCGCGAGGTGGCGGCGCTGTTCGAGACGACCTGGCGGCTGCCCGCCCCGGAAGAGGTCGCGCACATCGCGCTGCCGCAGGGACGGGGCATCGACGTCGACATCCGCGACCCGGCGGCCTGCCCGCGCTACGCGGCGCGCTTCATCCTGAACTTGAAGGTTGGGCCGAGCCCGCTGCCGATGCGCGTGCGCCTGGCGGCCTGCGGCGTGCGCGCGATCTCGAACCTGGTCGACGTCACGAACTACGTGATGCTGGAGACCGGCCACCCGCTGCACGCGTTCGACCTGGATCGCCTGCGGGGCGCCGTGCAGGTCAGGCGCGCCGGACGCGCCGAAAAGATGAAGACGCTGGACGGTGTCGAGCGCCCGCTGCAAGAGTCGGACATCGTCATCGCCGACGGCAGCGGCCCCATCGCGCTGGCCGGCGTGATGGGCGGCGCCGAGAGCGAGGTCTCCGGCGCGACGACTTCCGTCCTGCTGGAGGCGGCGACCTTCGACCCTCGCTCGATTCGCCGCACGTCCAAGCGGCTGGGCCTGCGCAGCGAGGCGTCGCACCGCTTCGAGCGCGGCGTCGATGCGAACGGGATCCCGTACGCCAGCAAGCGCGCCGCGGCGATGCTGGCGCGCCTCGGCGGCGGCGCCGTGGCGGGGGAGGGGATCGACCGCTACCCGCAGCAGGCGCACCCGCGCCCGGTGACGCTGTCCGCGCAGCGGCCTGGCGCGGCTGGCCGGATTCGACATCCCGCTGGAGACGGCGGCCGGCAAGCTGTCGGCGATCGGCATCGCGACCAGCCCGCGACGGCGCCGACAAGCTGGTCGCCAAGGTTCCGACCTTCCGGCCCGACATCTCGATCGAGGAGGACCTGGTCGAGGAGGTCATGCGCCTCGTCGGGTACGAGCGCGCGCCGGCGCGGCTGCCGCACGGCAGCGGCGCGCCGGCGCCCAGCCCCGAGTCGACGGCCGACCACGCGCGGCAGGCGCTGGCGGCGCTGGGACTGACCGAGATCGTCAGCTGGGGGTTCGTCCCGCGCGGCTGGCTGGCGGCGCTGGGCGCGCCGCTGGACGACGGCATCGCCGTCAAGAACCCGATCTCGGCCGACTACGAGGTCATGCGCACGTCGCTGCTGCCGGGCCTGGTCGACGCGGCCCGCCGCAACCTGGCGCGCAGCGTGCCGGACGTCGGCCTGTTCGAGGTCGGCCCGGTCGATCCGCCGGGCTGCCGATCCCAAGGAGGCGCCGGTCGAGACGACGTTCGCGGCGGCCATCCTGCTCGGGCGGCGGCCGGACTGGCTGCGGCGCACCGAGCCGGTCGACTTTTACGACCTCAAGGAAGTCGCGCTCGAGCTGCTGCGTGCGCTGGGGGTCGCGGAGCCGCGCTTTCGGGCCGCCGGCGAGCGCAGCCTGCTGCACCCGGGCGCCGGCGCGGAGATTCGTCTCGGCGACGGGCCAGCGGACCCGGTCATCGGTCGGGCAGGCGAGATCCACCCCGGGCTGCGCAAGCGGCTGGGGCTGGAGCGTCCCGGCGTTCTACTTCGAGGTCGCGCTGGAGGGCGCGCTGGGCGCGCGCGGTCCCGTGCGCAGCGTGCCGCCGCCGCGGTACCCGGCCTCGACCCGCGACATCTCGTTCTGGATCGACGTGACCGTCACCGCCGACGAGCAGCGCAGCCTCGATGTCGTCCGGCAGCGAGCCCTTGCTGCGCGAGCTGGCGGTCCTCGAGGACTACCGCGACCCGCGGTACGTCCCGGCGGGCAAGAAGGGGATGCTCTGGACGCTGACCTATCGGGCCGACGACCGGACGCTCACCGACGCTGAGGTCGACGCGGCGCATGCCGGCGTCGTCGCCCGCCTGAAGACGGCCCCCTCGGTCGTCCTCCGCCAATAGTCGTCCCCAATAATTTCGATACTTTTCAGCGCACCCGCTTCGGTGGTATAGAAGCAGGCGGTCATGACGAAGGCCGACATCGTTGAGAACGTCTACGAGAAGGTTGGCGGATTCTCGAAGAAGGAGGCCGCCGAGATCGTCGAGACGGTCTTCGACACGATCAAAGAGACGCTCGAGCGCGGCGAGAAGATCAAGATCTCCGGGTTCGGGAACTTCGTCGTGCGCGACAAGAACGCGCGCGCCGGGCGGAACCCGCAGACCGGCCAGGAGATCACGATCAGCGCCCGCCGCGTCCTGACGTTCAAGCCCAGCCAGGTTCTGAAGAACGTCCTCAACGGGTAAGCCGGCGAGTGGCGCGCCGCGCGAGCCCCGACCGACGCTTCCGGGATCCCCGACAAGGCCTTCTTCAAGATCGGCGAGACGGCCCGGCTGGTGGGCGTCAAGCCGTACGTGCTGCGCTACTGGGAGACCGAGTTCAGGTCGCTGCGTCCCCAGAAGACGAAGTCGCAGCAGCGCCTCTACCGGCGCACCGACGTCGAGCTGCTGCTGAAGATCCGGCACCTGCTTTACGACAAGCGCTACACGATCGAAGGCGCCCGCACGCGGCTGCGCGGCGAGGGGCGCGACGAGGGGCCGGTGCCGGTGCCGCCGCCGGCGCCGCCCGAGATCGCGCCGGAGACGCTACGAAAAATCAAGCAAGGTCTTCAGGATCTGATACGTATCTGCGCCGACGAGCTGGTACATAAGCTTCGTAGTCGCGGGGCGTGGCGCAGCCTGGTTAGCGCACCTGTCTGGGGGACAGGGGGTCGCTGGTTCAAATCCAGTCGCCCCGACACGAGGCGGGGAGGGCCGTCGGGCCCTCCCCGCCGGTGATATCCATGAGCCAAGCGCCGCTGATCCTGATCACCAACGACGACGGCGTGGCCGCGCCCGGCATCCAGGCTCTGCGGGCGGCGCTGGCCGAGGTGGGCGACGTGATCGTCGCCGCGCCCGACCGCGAGCGCAGCGCCGCCTCGCATTCGATCTCGCTGGACCGGCCGCTGCGCGTGGACGAGCTGGAGCCGGGCGTCTTCTCGATCGACGGCACGCCGGTCGACTGCGTCTACCTGGGGCTCCTGCACCTGGTGCCGCGCCGGCCGGCGCTGGTCGTGTCGGGAATCAACAACGGCTTCAACCTGGGCTCGGACGTCTTCTACTCGGGCACCGTCGCCGGCGCGGTCGAGGGCGCGCTGCGCGGCGTCCCGGCGCTGGCGGTCTCGCTCGAGCGGCGGCGGCCGCAGGACTTCTCGCACGCGGCCGCGTTCGCGCGCGCGCTGGCGGCCGAGATGATCCGGCGCGGGCCGGGCGTGCTGCCGGACGCCTCGCTGCTCAGCGTGAACGTCCCGGCCGGACCCATCTCCGGGTATCGCGTGACGTTCCTGGGTCGCCGCGTGTACCGCGATCAGGTCGAGGCTCGCCAGGATCTGCGAGGTCGGTCCTATTACTGGATTGGCGGACCGGAAGAGAACGCGACCGATCTGCCAGGCTCGGACCTGACGGCTGTGCGGTCGGGATTGGCTTCGGTGACGCCCCTCAGCCTCGACCTCACCCACGCCCGGCTGCTGGGCGAGCTGGTCGAGTGGCGGGTGGGGAATTTCGTGCACGACGCCATCGAACGCGCTAAAAGCGACCGATGAGCGCGAGGCGGGGCGGCGCGGGTCCGGTGGGCGACGAACAGCTGGCCGAGGCGCGCCGCGCGATGGTGATCGAGCAGATCGCCCACCGCGGAATCCGCGACCCGCGCGTCCTCGGGGCGATGGGCGCCGTCCCGCGCCACCTGTTCGTCGACGCCGACCTCGCGAGCGTCGCCTACGAGGACCGCCCGCTGGCCATCGGCCACGGCCAGACGATTTCGCAGCCCTACATGGTGGCGCGCGCCACCGAGCTGGCGGCGCCGCAACCGACCGACCGCGCGCTGGAGGTCGGGGCTGGCTCCGGCTACCAGGCGGCCGTGCTCGCGCAGCTTTGCGCCGAGGTGTTCGCGCGTCGAGATCGTGCCCGCGCTGGCGGCGCGCGCGCGCCGGGTGCTGGCCGAAACCGGCGCCGCGAACGTGACGCTCGAATGCTTCGACGCCAGCGGCGGCTGGCCGGCGCACGCGCCGTACGACCTCATCATCGTGTCGGCCGGGGCGCCGCGGGTCCCCGCGATGCTGGCCGACCAGCTGGCCGACGGCGGGCGTCTGGTGATCCCGGTCGGAAGCAACGACGACCAGGTGCTGGCCCTGATTCGCCGCTCGGGCGACGAGTTCACGACGTCGTACGACACGCGGTGCCGGTACGTCGACCTCCTCGGCCGTTTCGGTGTCGGTGGCGGGGCTCCGGCGGCCTGAATTCGCGCTTGGCGCCGCGCTGGGTGGCGCGCTCCTGCTGGCGTGCGCCTGCCGTCCGACGCAGCCGCCCATGCACCCCGAAGGCCCGCGCGGCCACTGGATCGTCGTCGGCGAGGGCGACACCCTGGACGCGCTCGCGCGCGCGGCCGGCGTTCCACCCGAAGACATCCTGGAGGCGAACGGGCTGCAAACGCCGGCACAGGTTCGCCCGGGCCTGTCGCTGTTCGTGCTCGAAGGTGCCGCCCAAGCCCGTCGCGCCGTCGCAGGAAGCGGCTGGGCGATCGCGCCCCGCTGCGCTGGCCGCTCACCACCGTCGCGGTGACCATCGGCTCGCCGTTCGGCGCGCGCTGGGGGAAGCCGCATGAGGGGATCGACCTTCCGGCGCCGGTCGGCACGCCGGTGTTCGCGGCCGCCGAGGGGCGGGTCGTCTACGCGGGCCACGGCGTGCGCGGCTACGGCAACATGGTCGTCGTGAAGCACGCCGGCGATCTGCTGACCGTGTACGCCCACAATTCGGTTCTCCTGGTCGCCCAGGGGCAGCCGGTCCGGGCCGGCGATCGGATCGCGCTGGTCGGTCAGAGTGGCCACGCCACCGGACCCCACTTGCACTTCGAGGTGCGAAGCGGGCAAATTCCCCGAGATCCCATGACCTATCTTCCGAACTCCCTTCCGAGCTCGCTTCCAAACGGCCCTGCCAACGCACCGGCCAATGCTCCTTCAGCCGCGCTTCATCGAGCGGCGAGCCGTCCATGAGCAGCGCCGCCGATCCCCGCGTCGAGCTGCTGCGCGCCCGCGTGCGCGACATCCCGGACTTTCCCAAGCCGGGCATCCTGTTCCGCGATCTGACGCCGCTCATGGGCGACGCGTCGACGTTTCGGCAGGCGGTCGACCTGCTGGCCGAGCGCATCGCGCCGCACCGGCCCGAGCTGATCGTCGCCATCGAGTCGCGCGGGTTCATCTTCGGCGCGCCCGTCGCTGCCGCGCTGGGGATCGGGTTCGTTCCCGTGCGCAAGCCGGGCAAGCTGCCGCACAAGACGGCCCGCCGGGACTACGCGCTCGAGTACGGCACCGACGCCTGGAGATGCACGCCGACGCGATCGTGTCGGGCGCGCGCGTGGCGCTGGTCGACGACCTGCTGGCGACGGGCGGCACCGCGGGCGCGACGCATCCATCTGGTGCGGGAGCTGGGCGGATCGGTCGTCGTCGCCGCGCTTCGTCGTCGAGCTGGCGTTCCTGGCCGGCCGCGAACGGCTGGGCGCCGGTCTGACCGAGTCCTTGATCGTCTACTGAGATGACCCGTGGCCGGTTCGCGCCGAGCCCAACCGGGTTCCTGCACCTCGGCAACGCGCGCACCGCTCTTTTGGCCTGGCTGGACGCGCGCGCCCGCGGGGGCGCGTTCGTGCTGCGGGTCGAGGACCTGGACCGCGCGCGCGTGCTTCCGGGCGCCGAGACGCAACAGCTGGACGACCTGCGCTGGCTGGGGATCGATTGGGACGAAGGCCCCGACCAGGGCGGCCCGTTCGCGCCCTATCGCCAGAGCGAGCGGACGGCGCATTACGACGCCGCCATCGACGAGCTGCTCGCCGGCGGGCGCGCCTTCCTGTGCGCCTGCTCGCGTGCCGACGTCGCGCGCGCGGCAACCGCGCCGCACGACGGCGACGCGGATCAAGAGCCGCGCTATCCCGGCACCTGCCGGGGGCGGTCGGCGGCCGAGGTCGTTGCGCGCGCGGCGGGGCAGGGGCGGGCGCCCGCCGTCCGGTTCGCCGGGCACGGCGAGCCGATCGCCTTCGCAGACGAGGTGTACGGGCCCACGCAGAGCGACCTCGGCGGCGTCGACGACTTCGTCCTGCGGCGCGCGGACGGGACGGCCGCCTACCAGCTGGCAGTGGTCGTCGACGACGCGGCCATGCGCATCACGCGCGTCGTCCGGGGCGCCGACCTGCTGCGGTCGACGCCCCGGCAGATTGCTCTTGGACGGGCGCTGGGCCTGGCGATCCCCGCCTTCGCACACGTGCCGCTGGTGGTCACCCCCGGCGGCGAGCGGCTGGCCAAGCGAACGCGCCCGGCGTCCTTGAAGACGCTGCGCGATCGCGGCGTGCCGGCGGCGCGCATCGTGGGCCTGCTGGCGGCCTCCGCCGGTATGGGCGGCGGCGAGCCGCGCCAGGCGAAGGAGCTGGTGGCGGAGTTCGACCTGGCGCGGCTGCCGCGTGAACCCGCCGTGCTGGACATCTGAAACGGGTCAGAACACCAGCGGATACAGCGAACGCGACGCTGACTCGATCTCGGCGATCACCTGACCCGGTGCCGTCAGGATCGCGGCCTTGCCGGCGGTGATGTGCGCGGCCACGTCGTCGTCCAGCGTCGCCGGCAGCTCGTCTTCATCGAGGACGTCCAGCCGCCCGGCGGGGGTGGCCAGCACGTCGATGACCAGGTCGCGCCACTCGAGCTGGGCGGCCTCGATGCGCGTCTGGTCGGCGATGTTGAAGTAAAGGCCGATGGTCCGCTGCGCGCCGTCGACCCAGTGGTACACGTTGTAAAAGCGGTCGGCCCAGAAGTGACCGAAGCTGATCGTGCCCGCCGGCAGGTCGACCCCGTGCACGTGCATCGGCTCGCGCGCAATCCAAAGGACGACGACGTGCCGCTCGTCGCCGGCCAGCTTGGAGCACGTCGAAGCGCTTCTCGACGCCGGCCAGCGTCCGTTTGATTTCCAGGATCGGCGTCAGCCGCACCATGCCGCGCATGATAGCGGGAGTTTGAAACGCCAGGACCCGATCTGGCTAGCGCGCCGCGACGGTCAGCGGCAGGCGAACGTCGGGCGCGGCTGCGTTTCGCGGCGCAGCTGCTTCGCCGGCCAGGTCGCGGGCGACGCCGGCGGCCGTGCAGACGAACGGATCGTTGCCGGTGTAGCTGCCGGACGCGTTGTAGGCGGCGCCGCGATCGCGCGAGCAGAAGGCCTTGTCGGGGCAGGGGGCGCAGCCGGGGTAGTCGGCCATCTTCAGCCCACGAATCTTTTGAAACACGGGCGAGCTGCGCCAGATCTCGCCGAAGGGTTGCTGGCGCACGTTGCCCGCCGACCAGGGGACCGACACGCACGGGAACACCTCGCCGCGCGCCGAGATCGCGCCGTTGCCGCGCGCGCAATTGCAGGCGAACGCCCCCTCGTCGACGACCCGGCTGCCCTGTGGGCGCAGGTCGGCCAGGGGGCCTCGATAAAGCTCCTCCAGCTGCTGCTCCGTCACCCGCACCGCCAGGCTGCTGGTCGTGCCGTCGTGGCGGGCGGTGATCGTCAGGTCGATCAGCGTCGGCAGCCCGCGCTCGGCCGCCAGCGCCCGCATGGCGCCCACCTCGTGCGCGTTCGGGCGCATCACGATCACCTTCAGGCGGACGGCCACCTTCTGCGCGCGCAGGCGGTCGACCCCGTCCAGCGTCCGCCGCCAGGAGCCGCGCACCTGCGTGATGCCGTCGTGCACCTCGGGTGTTGCCCCGTAAAGGCTGACGCTGACGCCCATCAGGTTGCGGTAGCTTCCGAGGCGCGCGGCGACGCCGGGCCGCAGCAGCGTCCCGTTCGAGAGCAGCTGAACGGCGAATCCCAGGTCGCGCGCCCGATCGAGCACCGGAAACAGATGCGGCGAGCTCAACACCTCGCCCCCCGTGAGCGACAGGAACAGGCATCCCGCCTCGCGCAGCTCGGCCATCACGCGAAAGATTTCGTCCAGCGACAGCTCGGGCTCGGCCGAGGCGGCGTCGCTGCCGCAGGCCGGCCCACGCGTGTCGCGGTCGAAGTTGTAGCAATGGAGGCACCGGATGTTGCAGCGAAGGGTCAGCTCCAGCGACACGTTCAACGGAATCATCCGCGCGTGCGCCTGACCCTGCAGATAGCTGACCACCGCGTGCTCGCCCGGCGAGACGAACAGGGCGTCGTCGGCGCAGATGGGGGCCTCGGCGGTCATCAGGCCGTCCCGCCGGCCGCCAGCAGACCCTTGTCGCGCAAGGTCGCCAGCGTCTCTTCGACGGCCGCGCGCACTTCTTCGTCCGGCGCGTCGTACTCTTCGGCCAGCGTCGCGGCCAGCTGCTCCAGCGAACGTGGCGACGCCAGCAGCTCCCAGATCCGGGCCGCCGTCTCGTTGAGCAGGTGGACCTCGCGCGTGCGCGGGTCGACCACGATCGTCTCCTCGTCCAACTTTTGGTGCGGGACGCCCGGATCGCGCGCGTACGTCATCGCCCGGCCATCCGCAGGACGGGCAGCGCCACCATGGGCGCCAGCTGCCGGGTCAACGCCGACAGCGCGCCCGCGATCGGCAACCGGCGGCCGTCGCGTGCCATCACGGCCACGCGTCCCAGCAGCTCGCCCTTGACGGCGCGCGGATCGTCGCCGGCGCGCTGACAGACCAGTGTGTCCTCGTCGGGTGTGGCCCCGGGAATCCAGGACAGCAGCACGTCCGTCGCCGCGAACGACGCGGTGGGTCCGGGCGCCTCGACCGACAGCGCGTCGCCCGACTTCAGCCAGGCCGTCGCGCCGCGCGGCCGGAACGTGTACGCGCGTTGCTTCCGCAAGAGCGCCCGAAATTCGGAGATCAGCTCGCGCGCATTGGCAGGCGGGGTCGGCCGCGTCACGTCGGGCCCCAGGTGCGGCGCCAACTTTCGAAAGACCTCCGGCGTGGGCGCCGCGCGCGTCAGGCCCGCCTCGACCGAGCGTACCTCGGCGCACAGTTGAATCGCGACCGCCAAACTGCGTTCGACGGACGCGCGGTCGACGGCGAAAGACATGAAGCAGCCAAGGAGGCGCAGCGTCGCGTCCGAGGAGGTGATGGGGGTCATCCCGATCTCTCGGGTCTGGGTCAGGAAGGCAACGGTCCGCAGGGGCCAGCTGCGCATCGAGATCCCGCCGCGCGCGAAGTCGCCCCAAAACGGGGTCCCGAACACGCGCCAGCCGTAGTCCAGCCGGCGGACGGCGACGATCTCATCGGACAGCACGTCGTCCGCGTCGGGCGCCTTGCGTGCCAGGGTCGTCTTGCCGGCGCCGCTCTGTCCCGGGAAGATCACCCCAACCGCCGCGTGCCGCAGCCCGCAGGCATGAATCAGCATCCCGCCCGCGCGCGGCAGCAGCGTGGCGAAGATCACGCGCAGCACGGTGTCCACCGCGAACGGGCTCATCTCGCAGCGGCCTTCACCGCGGTACACGGTTCGCTGGCCGCGGCCGGCCCGGCCGCTCAGGGACACGTCGAAGTCCCAGCGGGTGGCCGCCAGCTTGCGTCCGTCAGCCGCGACGGCCAGCGGGTCTGCTTCCGTCTCCGCGTAGCGGCGCTCGATCGCCGCGCGCGAGGTGGGCAGCGGGACGGACACCATGTCCAACTTCACGACGAAGTCCCGCGCGACCTGCGCCGACGGCGGAAGCTGGAAGGCCCCGTAACGGGCGCGCAGTTGCTCCCAGAACACGTCGGGCGCGCCGGCGAGGTCGACCTGTCCAACCAGGCCGCCGATCGACAACAGCAGCTGGCGCACCGGGGAGCGCTCCGAAAGCCCGCGGGTCTTGGTTGCCCGGCTGGTCACGATATCTTCGGGAACTGTTCGCAGTTCTCCATGCCGGGACCGTTCTTGCCGCAGGCGAGGCTGTTGGACTCGAACAGCCGGCCGCTCTTGATCTGTGGCCGCTGCCAGGCCCGTTTACTCGGGGCTGCACGGCCAGGCTTGCGGGGTGGTTTCTGGGCCACGGGGGACGCTCCTATTCGACCTTGCCGAGCGCGTCCTTGGCCGCGGCACGAACCGCTGGTGCCGCGTCGCGCGTGCGGGCGTGGCGTAGCTCGGCCACGGCGACCGAGGCTGCACCGCGCAGCTCACCCAAGGCCCAGGCGGCGTTCTGACGAACGTACGGGCTGGCATCGGCCAACAAGCGCTTCAGCAGAGCCGCCTCTTCGGGGTTCTTCATCTTACCGATGACCCGGGTCGAGAACGCCCGGACGCGCTCATTTTCGTCGGTCTGCGCGCTTTTTTCCAGCGCCGCCCGGTAGCGGTCCGGACGCTGTTTGAAGTCCATGTCGAGGCTAATCACAGCCTGGGCGTCCTTGTTCAGGATCGCGACGCGCCACCGCATCATGCTCGCGTCGACGTCCTGCGCGGCCTGCTCGGGCGTTTCGGGCGGCGGGGGCGGAGCGGGGTTGTTCGAGAACGGTCGGGTCGAAAAGCCCTGAAACCCGGGCGCGCCGGCCTCATCCGTCGCCGCGCGACGGTGGCTGCCGTGCTGCAGCACGAGAGATCCCGCGCCGGCAATCGCGAGCAGCGCGCCCGCGGCGATCCACCTGATGTCGGACCTACGCATGGATCGTGGCAACCTCCGCCGCACTGGCGGACTCCCAACACCTTATCGTGACTCGGCCGGATGACACAATTTTGCCCCCCCGCGCCCTGGCGCGAGTTCCCTCTGCTTGCATCGTCGGTTGGGCATCGGACTTGAAGGGAACTGACACAGTTCGGGACGAGCTCGCTCGGCCCGCAACGCACTTCATGCTACAAGGTGGCCGGTCTGACGGCCCCGTAGCTCAGGTGGATAGAGCGGCGGTTTCCTAAACCGTAGGTCGCCTGTTCGAATCAGGCCGGGGTCACCGAGGTTGTGGATCAGCTTTTCGCTCGGGCGAGCATTGCCGCCTCTTGTTCTCGGATCTATAGGAGACCAGAGAAGCCCCCGCGTGAGCCCCCATGCCCTCGAACCCGACGCCGACCGGGCCCGGTAGCAGCAGTCAAGATGCGGGCGACAGCCGCATCGAACGGCCGGCCGTCTTGATCGTCGAGGACGATCGCGATGTCGCCGCGACGATCAACGAGGTCGTCGAGGAGCGCGGCTACCGCGCCATCCGGGCTGAGAACGGCCGGGAGGCGTTGGCCCGACTCGAAAAGGAGACGCCGGCGCTGATGCTGATCGATCTCTTCATGCCGGTGATGAACGGCGTCGAGCTCTTGAAGGTGATCAAGAAATCGCCGAAGCTGTCGGTCATCCCCCGGGTCATCATGACCGCGGCGAACGACCAGATGATCGGCGTTCGAGAGGACGTCACCGTGCTCTACAAGCCGGTGGACTTCGACGCGCTCACCCAGCTGCTCCAACGGTATTGCGACCCCGCCGCTTTTGCCCGCTTTCAGTGAGACGCGTCCAGGTTCGCGGGCGCGCGGCGAGGCTCTGGGCAGGTGTCGTCCTGCTGGTCGTGGCGGGGTGTCACCGCGATCGATCGCTCGGTGTGCCGGACTCGTTCGTCGTCTACTCGCCCGCCGAGGGCGCGCCGGCGTCCGCCGCCGGTCCGGTCGTGGTTCCGCTGGCGCCCGACGATCCGCGCGCCGAACCGCTTTACAAGCAGCTGGCGGTTGGCTTTCCGGGCGAGGTTCTTCGGGCGGACTATCTCGCCAAGCAGCTGGTGCGTGATGCGGTCATCGGCGGCCGGCGCTACCCGGAGATGTCGCGCGCGTCGGCCGGCGAGCCGACGGCCTTCCTGTTGAGCGCCCCTGACGGCAAGGAGGTCGAACGCGGCCTGGCCCTCAAGGGGACGTTCGGCAGCCCGGACGGCCACCCGAGCGTGGTCTGGATCGGCTTGCCTGCCTACCCGGATCATGACCGCGCTCTGCCGCAGACTTTGTCCGGCCTGCTGGCGCGCGTCGTGGCGAACCGGGTCGCCACCGGGGCCGGCACCGAACCGCCGGCGTCGCTGGTGAGCGGGTACGCGCGCGCGCTGGAAGTGATCGCGCGCGAATGGCGGGTGGGCGAGGGCGCGTCGGGCACGGTGCCGCCCGACGCCGGGACCACCGCTCAGCGGCAGCTGTTCGCCGCGGTGAGAGAGAATCGGTTCGCGGTGGGCGCAGACGGCAAGCCGCGCCCACCGCAGGAGCTCCTGTCGGATCCGGGACTGGCGGCCACCGTCCTTTACCGCCTGGTTCAGTCCAAGACGGTGGGGCGGAAAGTCGCCCCCGCCGAGGTGTATGCCCCGTTCGTGACGGATCGGATTCCGAACGGCGTCAGCCCGGCCGCGGTGCTGGGACCGTTCCGGAACTTCCAGGCCAAGCTTCTGTCGGCCTGGGGCCGCGCCGTCTTGGAGGGAAAGCCGCCCCGCGACATCGCCGACCTCGTCGAGGATTACGGACGGGCTCTGCCAGCCGAACGCGCCGAGGTGATCCGCATCTTCGTCGTCACGACGTACGGGGCCACGGTTCGCAAAGGGGGGGTGCTGCTGCCGGCGGGGGACCCGGGCGCCGCGCTGCCCGAGCTGACGGCGCTGGCAGCCGAAGTCGCCGCGGGAAAGGTTTCGCTGCGCATGGCCTTGTCGCAGTAGCGGCGAGCGCGAGATGCGGATAGATTCCGCCCTTCAAATGAGCACGTTTTGGGCGAAAAAGCGTGTGGTCGTCACCGGAGGCGCCGGATTCCTGGGCAGCTTCGTGGTCGAACGACTACGCGGCGCTGACGCGTCAGTCTTCGTCCCGCGTTCAGCCGAGTACGATCTGGTCGACCGCGCGGCCTGTCGCCGCCTGATCGCCGACGCCCGCCCCGATCTGGTGTTGCACCTGGCCGCTCGGGTCGGCGGCATTGGTGCGAACCGCGCCAACCCCGGCCGGTTCCTGTTCGAGAACGCGATGATGGGGCTCCAGCTGTTCGAGGAGTGCCGGCTGGCGCGTGTGCCCAAGCTGGTCGCCCTAGGGACCATCTGCGCCTACCCCAAGTTTGCTCCGGTGCCGTTCAAGGAAGACGATCTGTGGAACGGCTATCCCGAAGAGACCAACGCGCCCTACGGCGTGGCCAAGAAGATGATGGCCGTCCAGTCGGCGGGATATCGTGAGCAGTACGGGATGAACAGCGTCGTGCTGTTCCCGGTCAACCTTTACGGGCCGCGCGACAACTTCGACCTCGAATCGTCGCACGTGATTCCGGCCATGATCCGCAAGTTCGTCACCGCGCGGACCAAGGGGTTGCCTGAGGTGGTCCTGTGGGGCGACGGGTTGGCGACGCGCGAGTTCCTGTACGTCGAGGACGCCGCCGACGGAATCCTTTTGGCCGCCGAGCGCTACGACTCGAGCGACCCCGTGAACCTGGGCAATGGCGTGGAGATCACGATCCGCGATCTGGCGACGAAGATCGCGACGGCCGCCCGCTACGAGGGGCAGTTCGTCTGGGACACGACCAAGCCGAACGGACAGCCGCGGCGTCGACTGGACGTCACGCGCGCCCGCGAGAGGTTCGGGTTCGTGGCCAAGACGCCTTTCGCCGAAGGAATTGCCAAGACCGTCGCTTATTACGAAGAACACCAGAAGGAGATCGAGGATCGATGACCAAGCGCGCCTTAATCACGGGAATCAGCGGCCAGGACGGGTCGTATCTGGCGGAGCTCCTTCTGTCGAAGGGGTACGACGTCTACGGCATCGTCCGGCGTTCCAGCTCGTTCAATACGGAACGACTGGACCGCATCTATCAGGACCCGCACGTCCCCGATTACCGCCTGCGGCTGGTCTACGGCGACCTGGATGACGCCAGCTCGCTCAACCGCGCGCTGCGGACCGTCAAGCCAGACGAGATCTACAACCTGGGCGCGCAGAGCCACGTGCGCGTCAGCTTCGACGTGCCCGAGTACACGGCGTCGACGGTGGCGCTGGGCACGCTGCGCCTGCTGGAGGCGATTCGGGAGTCGGGGCTCGACAAGAGCATCCGGTTTTACCAGGCGTCGTCCAGCGAGATGTTCGGTGGCGCCAAGCCGCCGCAGAGCGAGGCGACCCCGTTCGAGCCGCGCAGCCCCTACGCGTGCGCCAAGGTCTTCGCCCACCAGCTTTGCCAGAACTACCGCGAGGCGTACGGGATGTTCATCTGCTGCGGCATCCTCTTCAATCACGAGTCGCCGCGCCGCGGGATCCCGTTCGTCACCCGCAAGATCACCCGAGCCGCCGCCCGAATCCGGCACGGTCTCGACAAGAAGCTCTATCTCGGCAACCTGGACGCGAAGCGCGACTGGGGCTTTGCCGGGGATTACGTGGAAGCCATGTGGATGATGCTGCAGCAGCCGAAGCCCGACGATTACGTCGTCGCGACCGGCGAGTCCCACAGCGTCCGCGAGGTGCTGGACATCTCGTTCGGCGCGCTGGATCTCGACTGGAGCAAGTTCGTCGAGATCGATCCGCGCTACTTCCGGCCCACGGAGGTCGACCACCTCCACGGCGATCCCAGCAAGGCCCAGCGGGTGCTGGGGTGGAAGCCGAAGGTCAGCTTCAAGCAGCTGATCGAGATGATGGTCCGCGCGGATGAAGAGGACGTCCGGCTGGCCCTTTCGGGTCGCGCCCCGACTTCATAGGGCGATGGGCGGCGCGGCCCCCGTCGCGTTGGTGCTGGGGGCCGGCGGCCTGGTTGGCGGCGCGCTGTGCGACGAGCTCGGCCGCGCCGGCTGGCGGGCGCTGGCCGCCCCGCGAGCGGCGTGCGACATCCGGAGCGAGACCGCCGTGCGCGCGCTCTGCGAAGAGGCGCGCCCGGACGTCGTGTTCAACGCTGCCGCGTACACGAATGTCGACGGGGCCGAGGCTGACCCAGAGCTGGCGTTCGCGGTGAACGCCGCGGGCGCCGAGGTCGTGGCGCGGGCGACAGCGGCGGCAGGGGCCACGATCGTGCATTACTCGACGGATTTCGTGTTCGACGGCGAACAGGACCGGCCGTACGACGAGCGTGACCCGCCGTCACCTCTCGGCGCATATGCGCGCAGCAAGGCGGAAGGGGACGCGCGGGTCGCCGCCAGTACGCCCCGTCATTTCATCCTGCGGGTCGGCTGTGTGTATGGCCACGGCGGGCGCAACTTCCCATCGACGATCGCGCGCCGCCTGAGCGCGGGAGAAGTGCTGCGCGTCGACGCCGAGCGCCGCGTCTCGCCGACCTGGGTGCGGGAGGTGGTCGACGTGTCGATAGCCCTGGCGGTGACCAGCGACTACGGCCTTTACCACTGCACGGCGCACGGCGAGACCACCTGGGCCGACTTCGCGGGCGCCCTGGCGGGTGAGCTGGACCTGCGCGGCGCGCAGATCGAACTCGTGTCCGACGCCGGCCTGGCGTTGCCCGCGCGCCGGCCGCGGCGTGCCGTGTTGGACAAACGCATGCTGCGGCTGCACGGCCTCGACGCGCTCCTGTCGCCCTGGGACGTGGCACTGCGGGCCTACGTCGCCGAAGAGAAAGCCCGACGGACGGGCTAGCGGTCCCTCATCAACTGGTTGGCGCGGCGTAAAGATTCGAAGGTCCCGGCGTCAGTCCACCAGCCGGTCAACAGATCGAACGTCAGGTCGCCCCGCGCGATGTAGGCGTTGTTCACGTCGGTGATCTCCAGCTCGCCCCGCGCCGACGGGAGCAGCCTGTCGATGATCGAAAAGACGTCCTCATCGTAAAAGTAGATCCCGGTGACCGCCAGACGGCTGGGCGGTTGGGGTGGCTTCTCGACAATGCCGGTCACGCGGCCTGCCGACATGACCGCGACGCCGTAGCGCCCTGGGTCCTCGACCTCGTGCAGCAGGATCTTCGCGCCGCTCGCCTGAGCGCGGAAAGCATCTGCGAAGGGCGTGACGGGCTGCTCGAAGATGTTGTCGCCCAGAATCACCGCCAGGCGCCCACCGCGCCCGAA
This sequence comes from uncultured Pseudomonadota bacterium, assembly GCA_963737345.1. GTDB lineage: Bacteria > Myxococcota_A > Polyangia > Fen-1088 > Fen-1088 > JADGRB01. The sequence goes on from CAVTSM010000017.1 coordinate 120,185, forward strand.
CCGCCGCGCCAGGCCCAGCGCTTGCGCGATCCCACCGGCTTCGTCCTGGACCCGATAAGTGAGGTCGCATCCGAGCTCGCGCCCGCTGCCGAGGAGTCCGATGACGTCGCCCATGTGATCCGTGCCGGTCACGATCAGGATCTCCCGGATGCCGGCCTCGATGAGCTTGCGGACGGGATGGAAAATCATCGGTTCCCGGCCGACCGGCAACAGATGCTTGTTGGTGACCTTCGTCAGCGGAAACAGCCGGGAGCCCGTTCCGCCGGCCAGCACCACGCCGCGCAGCTCGGGCGAGCTCATTCGGCGGCTCCGGGTGGCCGGCCCCGCACGAGACGCTGGGCGTATTGCCGCTCGTAATAGTCGCGGTAAGCACCGTTGCGGACGCGGTCCGCCCAGTCGCCGTGCGCGCGGTACCACGTGACCGTCTCGGCGAGGCCCCTGTCGAAATCGTAGGCCGGCCGCCAGCCCAGCCCCTGGCGCAACTTCCGCGCGTTCATCGCGTACCGGCGGTCGTGCCCTGGGCGGTCCGGCACCAGGCGAATCAGCGATTCGTCGCGGCCGGTCAGCGCGAGGATCGCGCGGACCACGTCCAGGTTCGGCCGCTCATTCTCGGCGGCGATGTTGTAGATCTCGCCGGCGGCGCCCGCCTCGATCACCCGGTCGAGCGCGTCGCAGTGGTCCTCGACGTGGATCCAGTCGCGGACCTGCAGCCCGTCGCCGTAGACGGGCAGGGGGCGTCCTTCGAGCGCGTTCAGGATCATGAGCGGGATCAGCTTCTCCGGGAACTGGTGCGGGCCGTAGTTGTTCGAGCTTCGGGTGATCACCACGTCCAATCCGTGGGTGTGGTGAAACGCCATCGCGAAGCAATCCGCGGCGGCCTTGCTGGCCGCGTAAGGGCTCCGCGGCGCCAGGGGGCTGGCTTCGTCGAATCGGTCCGCGGAATCGATCGACCCGTACACCTCGTCCGTCGAGACCTGCACGAAACGCCGCACCCCCGCGGCGCGCGCCGCCTCGAGCAAGCTCACCGTGCCGCCCACGTTGGTGTCGACGAAGGGCGCCGCCGACTGGATGCTGCGATCGACGTGCGTCTCGGCGGCGAAATTCACGATCGCGCCGACCTGGTGCTCGCGCAGCAGCGCATCCATGGCCGCTCGGTCGCGAATGTCGGCTCGCACGAACAGGTGCTTCGGGTCACCTTCGAGCGAGGCGAGGTTCTCGAGGTTGCCGGCGTACGTGAGCGCGTCAACATTGACGATGGCCTCCAACGGTCGACGGCGCCGTGCCAGCCGCACGTAGGTAGACCCGATGAACCCGGCGCCGCCGCAGACCAGCAGCTTCATCGACGGCGAGTTTCATGCAATAAGGCCCGAAGTCAATGCGCGACGCGCCCACGCTGGTCGTCATCCCCACGTACAACGAGCGCGAGGTTCTCGTCGAGATCGTTCCGGCGGTTCGCGCCGCGGTTCCAGACGCGTTCATCCAGATCGTCGACGACAACTCGCCGGACGGCACGGGCGCCATCGCCGACCAACTGGCGGCGGCGGACCCAAGGGTCGAGGTGCTGCACCGGCCCGGCAAGCAGGGGCTGGGCGCGGCTTACCTGGACGCGTTCCGGCGCGGGCTGGCGTCGGAACGCGGGTACGCGCGCATCGTCCAGATGGACAGCGATTTTTCGCACGATCCCCGGGACGTCCCGCGCTTGTTGAACGCGTTGGATGAAGGCGCCGACATGGCGCTGGGATCGCGGTACGTGCCCGGGGGCGGCACCCAGAACTGGGGGCTCTTGCGGCGAATCATCAGTCGGGGCGGCGGCGTCTACGCCCGGACCGCGCTGGGCGTCGACATCCAGGATCTGACTGGCGGATTCAAGGCCTGGAAGCGCGAGACGCTGTTGGGCCTCGACCTCGACGCGGTGGCGACGCGCGGTTACGGATTTCAGATCGAGATGACCTACCGGGCCGTCGTGGCCGGGTTTCGCGTCGTCGAGATCCCGATTGTGTTCGTCGACCGCCGCGTCGGTCAGTCGAAGATGTCGGGGCTCATCGTCACCGAGGCCATGACGATGGTCTTGGCGCTGCGCCGGAAGGTCCCGCGGCGCCGCTGAGGCCGTTGTCAGCAGTACTGATACGCGATCGACAGCAGCCGGCTCATCTCGAGAGGTTTGCGCAGGACAGCCACCACCTGCGGCGGGATCCCGGCGCTGCGCTCGACGCCGCTGAGCATGCAGATCGGAATGCCGGCCAGCGCCGGGTCCGCGGCGACCTGACGCGCGAACTCCCAGCCGTCCATGATCGGCATGTTCAGATCCAACAGGATCAGATTGGGACGCAACCCAGCCTGAAGCTCGCAGAGAGCGTCGCGCCCATTTGCCGCGGCGCGGACCTGAAACCGCGCGTCCTCCAGGATCTCCACGACCGCCGTGCGCGCGTCGTCGTCATCCTCGACGACCAAGATCTGCCCGTGGGCCATTCCTGTACAAGATCAATATACGAAACCTTCGAGTGTCGCCAAGCACCACGGATCTGGCGCGCGCATCCATGAAGACCGGCGCATCCCCGGGGAGACCGCCCCGGCTTCCAGTCGTCCAGAAATGTCCGATAAGAAATATTCTGTTAACTACGGCCGATCGATGCGCCGCGCGATCCTGACCGGTCCCCGCGCAAGCCCACAGCCCTGCGCAAGCTTCCGGCTCCTCAAAACAAGAAAGCCCCCCGCGCCGGATGACGCGGAGGGCTCTGGTGACGACGGGCTGGCGCCGCTTACTTGAGGCCGGCGTACTTCAGCACCGCGTGGAAGAACTGGGCCGCGGTGTTGTTGCTGACGGTCATCTGGATGTCCTCGATCGGCATCCCGACGTAAACGACCGTCGACGTGCCCGCTGCGCCGACCTGCTTGCGACCGACGACGATCGGAACCGCCTGATCGCCGTTACCGTCTGGATCCGCCATGGCGGTCACCAGCGTGTCGGTGCCCGTCTTGGGGTTGACCGCATCGGCCGTGCTGAAGATCGGGGTGTCTCTGATGACCTGAAAGATGTCGCCCGCGAACGGCGTTCCCGTGGCGCCGGTGGCGTTGTAGGTCATCTCCGAGACGGCCACGGTGTCGACGGCGTCGCCATCCGCCCCGATGTAGTTCGAGAGGAACGTGTTGGTTTCGGCGGTGGTCCACACTTTCGAGCCGAGCCCCCAGAACAGCTGCTCGGAGAAGACCAGCATGGTCTTGTGTCCCTGATCCAGCCAGGCCTCGACGATCGCTTGCTGAGCAGCGGACAACGTCTTGTCTGCGCCGGCCTGCTCACCGTTGTACCAAATCACCGTGTTGTACCCGGCCAGCTGCGACGTGGTCGGCGTGTTGGGGTGCGTCGCTCCCGCCACGGGGACAATGATCGTGTCGAAGTCGATGTTCTCGCCTTGCAGCAAAGTCGCGAAGAGCGTGTCGGAGGGCGACGGGTCCTGCGTGGGATCGTCGTTGTTGTCGCTGCCGTCGAAGTCGACGACAAGAGTGGTCTTGGTCGTCGTCACGGTGCCGCCCGCGCCGCCCGGGCCGCCGCCGTTTGCACCGCCACCCGCGCCGCCCGGGCCGCCGCCGCCGGCCCCGGCTTTACCGCCCGCTCCGCCGCCACCCGCGCCGGCCTTGCCACCGGCTGCACCGCCGGCCGCGCCTGCGACGCCGCCGCCCGCTGCACCGCCGGCCGCGCCTGCGACACCGCCGCCCGCTGCACCGCCGGCCGCGCCTGCGACGCCGCCGCCGGCTGCGCCACCGGCGTGCGCGCCGCCCTTGCCACCGAGACCGGCGCCGGCGTGGCCGCCGTTGCCGGCCTTCGCCCCGCCCGCCCCGCCCCCACCGGTGCTGTTGCCGCTGCTGCCGCAGCCGACGGTTGATAGGATTGCTAGCGCCACTCCCCACGAACTCACTCTGCTTAGCTTCACGTTCTTCCCTCTCTTGATGTGTTTAAGTTGCAGAGGCACCGCGACGAGAGTCGCGCCTGCGCGGAGTCGACGATACACCTCGACCCGGCCGGCCGTCACCTGTCACCTGCTGACGGACGTTGTGTAAACGTTGCCCCCGTTCACAATTTCGAAACAATCGGCGCGGACGACGCGCAGGACGCGACCGTGTGCTTCGACAAAAGTCGGACGTGCGCTGACCCTGGGCGCCGTGCTACCCTACCTTCGGAGCCGATGGACTTCGAAGAGTTCGAACAGCTGGTGTTGAAGGTGCTGTTCGAGACGGATGTCTCGGTCACGGCGGCACATGTCGCGTACCTGGGGCGCGTGTCGGTGCGCACCTCGGAGAAGCACCTGGCGCGCATGGTCGAGCACGGGACGCTGAACGTCCGGACCAACGCGGCTGGTGTCATCGAGTACGTGTATCCCGGCCGCAAGCCTCTGGCGACGCGCGCCGGTGCGGAGACTTCCCTGGGCCCGCCGCCCATCTCCACCGGCGAATCATTTTTCCTGACGCTGCGGCCCCGCCCCAGCCCAGTGACGGCCGTCATGCTGTCGATGCTCATCCCGGGCGCGGGGCACATCTATTCCGGCCGCGCGGGGGCCGGCGTCGCGTGGATGGCGACGACGCTGATGGGCTACGCCTGCTGCTTCCTGCCCGGGCTGTTCTTGCACGGGCTCTGTCTCGTCAGCGCCGCGCAGACCCGCCGCGGCTGAAGCCGGCGGGCCGTCGCCGCCGTCGCGGTGGCCGCGCCCCGGGCCCCGCTGCCAGAGCTATCCGCCGGTCCTCAAAGGTCCGCTTCGGGGGCGGGCTCCAGGCTCTCTTCCTTACGCTTGCGCAGCGTGCGCAGCTCGTCTAGCGCGCGCTGAACCGCCGGCGTACGTCCCTCGGTGCTGGCCTCGATCGCCGCGATGGTCTCGCCCAGCACCCGCACGTCCTCGACGACGCGGTCGCGCACGGACTGGTGCATCTCTCGGAACGACGAATAGAATTCCTGCAGCTCGTCGCCTTTGCGCAGGCTGGGCGGCGCGGTGCCGAGCAGGTTGTCCCGCACGCGCGCGAACAGGCTGGAGATCTTGTACAGCGGCCCCACCACCTTGTGGGTGATGAGGATTCCAACCGCGCTGATCGACAGGATCAGCACGAAGCCGAACCCGATGATCCCCCACAGCACGACGCGGTCGCTGTTGGCGAACTGCGCCTGCAGCTCCTGCGCGGTGGCCGGGTCGGCCAGGCCGGTGAACAGGATGATCCGCGAGATCTCGCGGGTCGCCTGGTACATCTTGAAGCCCAGTCCGGCGGTCAGGAATATGGCGACCACCACGATCGTCGCCGTGTACCGGAGTTGCAGTCCGACATCCAGCAGGTAGTTCCGGACTTTGCGCTTGTAGGCTGGCCGCCCCCCTGCCGCTTCTGTGGTCGTCATGGGCACCCTCCCGGTCCACGTATGCTCTGGCTCATGTCCTTCATCCGCCTTGTGACTTGAAGAAATGGCCGAGCTCCTCGCTGAGCTGGCCCGCCGACGCTTCCAGACAATCCCGCCGCGCGCCATCTTTGTCGCGCGGTCGCGAACCAGACTGCAGGCTGGCGCCCGCGCTGGTCCAGCTGATGATGCTCTTTTGCGGCCACCGGGCCACCATCACCTTCACGTCGCAGTTGGTCTCGGACGCCCCGCTCGCCACCACGTCCTCGAGACGCGTGATGTTGCCGTCGATGTAAAAGCCGAGCAAGCCGGTCCTGGCGAAGTTGTGCTGGTCGGCTGGGCTCAGCGTCAATGTCACCGACGGCAGCTTGGCCAGCTCACGGGCCAGCGCGTCGGCGATGATCTTGGCGGCTTCGGGACCGGCGGTCTTGACGCCCCCCGTGAACGGGCCGAACGCGAGATAGATCTTGGCCCGCTTGGCGGCCGCGCCGCTCAGCAGCGCCAGCGCCTTGTTGGCCTGGGACTTCACGAACCCGTCGTTCTCGCGCCGGGCCAGATCGCGCAGCGGGTCGGCGGCCACCGCGTCACCGATGTCGCCCAGCGCTCCGGCGGCGATGCCGCGCACGGTGGCGTTTGGATCGGCGAGCGCCTTGAGCAACGCCGGCACCGCCGCGGGGTCGCGCACCTTGCCCAGGACCAGCGCCGCCTGCACACGGATTTTGTAGTTCGGATCCTCGACCACGGCTTTACACAGGTCCTGAACGCGAACGTCCGCCGCGCGCACCCGCGTTGCGACCGCCAGAACCGCCGCCAGCACCAACACGCCCAGGCGGGCGCGGTTCACGGACGCTCCGCCGGAAGGCCGCTGCGGCCGCGACCGCCGCCGCGTTCGGCTCCCCGGCCAGAGCCCTGCCGCCGCAGCTCGAAAACGAACGCACACCCGCCTCCGTTGTCGAGCTCCTCGACCCAGATACTCCCGTCGTGGAGGCAGATGACCGCGTGGGCCAGCGCCAGCCCCATGCCATACGTCGCCGAGCCGCCCGGGCGGCGGCCATATGGTTCGAACACGCGCACCTTCTCGGCGGTCAGCAGCGGCGCGCCCGGCGCCTCGGCGCGAAAGCGCACCCCGCCCTCCGTCTCCGAAATATCGATGGTCAAGGTGCCGTGGCTGGGCACGCGGCGCAGCGCCCCCAGCCCCAGGTTCAGCATGGCGGCGGCGATGAGGCCTCGATCCCCGATCAGCGGCCGCTCGTTCGCCGGGCGGGTCACGTTCAGGGTCTTGTCAGCCATCGCCGCATGCCGGCCGAGCTCCTCGGCGACCTCGGCGGCCGCCTCGCCCAGCACGAACCGGACCTCGCGCGGGACCAGTTGCCCGGTCTCGAAGCGGTCGTAATCGATGACCGTCCTCATTGTGGCCTTGAGCCGCTCGAACACGCCGCGCGCGTCCGACACGCTCTCGTCGAAGTCGTGACGGCGGCGATCATCGGGCGGCGGCGCGAACTTCGAAATGAAATCGACGTTGGCCGCCAGCGCTGCCACCTGCCCGGTGAGATCGTGCAAGAAGTGCGAGAGCCAGTGCCGCCGCTCGACGATCTCGCTCTTTTGAGTCCGTTGCCGCCGCTCAGCCTCTTTGTAGAGCGCGCGCGTTCGAAGCAACGCCCAGAGGCGGGCTCGCCGCTCTTGCACGTCCGTGGAAGGCGTGAAGATGGCGTCGGCCCCTGCCGCCAGCGCGTGAATGCGGAAGCTGCGCAGGTCCGACAGCGCGCAGACGATCACGGGCACGAAGTGTGTCCGCACGTTGTCCTTGAGACGCGCGCACAGATCGACCGCGCCCGACGGAGGCACGCGGTCGTCGACCAGGACCACGTCGGGCGGGTGCAGCAGCGCCTCCTCGAACGCCGCATCGCCGTCGTCGGCCGTGCGAACGATCAAGCCTTCCGCGCGCAGGAACGCCACCAGCGGCCGGGCCACCGTCCGATCGGGGGCGACGATCAACCCATCGGCCTCGCTGGGGAGCGGCAGCTCGTGGCGTTGCGTCGTCCTCTCGTCCGAGAGCATCTAGAACAGGCCCGCGATCATCATAGACCAGCTGCGTAATTTCAGCCATCGCCGCAAACGTGCCGGCGGGCGCCGTTTCGGGTGCAGGTGGGGCCACCAGCGACGGTCCACGCACCGACCGGACGATGATCGATGGTCGGTCGGTGGTTATCCTACATGTACGTTTTTTGACTTCATAACCCGACAATGTACGATGGCGCCATGTCGATCACTTTGGATTCCGCCGCCCTTCCGGCCGAGACCGCGCGAGCGGAAGACGCTCACCCAGAGCAGCGCGCCCATCTCCGGTTCGACAAGATGTTCACCGTTCGCGTGGAGTCCCCGCTGTTCGGCGAGGTCTACTGCGTCGCCCGAAACGTTTCGGCGGGCGGCATCTTCTTGGAGTTGCGCGACCCCCTGCCCCTCGGGGCCTCGGTCCGCGTCTGCTTCCTGGCGCCGGACAACTCGGGCGAAGTGGTTGCGACCGGCGAGGTCAAAAACCACTACTTCATGAATTACACCCAGGCTGGAACGACGCGGGCCATCTCGGGCATGGCGGTGCGCTTCACCTCATTCGAGAACGAGAGCCACCACATCCTGACCGACTGCCTCTCTAGGATGCGCGTCCTGCACTAACCACGCGTGCGTCGTCGTCCTCGTCGTCGTCGTCGTCCTCGGCCTCGATTTCACTCTTCCGCCTGCGGCCTCACGACCAGCGTCTCGCCCAGGTCCACGGTCGCCCCTGGCTCGATCGGGATCTCCACATCGCGGGGCCCACTGACGATCGGCAGCACGCGTGGCCCGACCCGGACCGACATCTCGTAGCGTCCCGGCAAAAGCGCGCCGACCGCGAACGCCCCGTCCCGATCGATGTCGCCGACGGCCTTCCTTGGTAACGCCAGTGGGGACAGCCCGAACAGCACCGCCCGCGCCGCCGTGTCCAACGGCGTGCCACCGCGGGTGACGATCCGACCCCGCACGCGCGCTCCGCGATGGGTCAACTTCAGCTCGGTCTGCGCGTCCAGGTTCCCGCCGCTGATCTCGATCTTTTCTGGCGGGAACACCAGCATCTCGCCGCGCCTGGCCCACAGGTAATAGGTGCCGGGCTCGAACCGGTCCTGCGCGAATTTTCCGTCGCTGTCGGCGGCCCAGATGATGGGCGATCCCGTGTTCCCGACGCCCGCTGACGGAAGCGCGACGACCGTCGCGTTCGGCTGCCCTTCCCCGTCGCCGTCGACGACGCGCCCCTCGATGACGCCCGTCCGCACCAGCTTGAAGCCGACCCGAAGCGCGGGCGCCGTGACGCCCCACTTCAACATCTCTGGCAGCCACCCGAACTTCGAGGCGCGCAGGAAGTACCGTTTCACATCCAGGCCGCCCATGACGAACGTGCCGTCCTCGCCGCTCGAGGCTTCGCCGGCGTCGACGGGATCGTCCGGGCTGCGCACGGCGTGAATGGCAGCGCCGGCGATCGGGTCGCCCGCCGCGCTGGTCACCCGCCCGCGGATCGACGATTCGGGCGACAGGCGGAAGTTACGAACCGTGGTCCCCGCCTTATCCATCCGCACGTCGGCGATTTCTGTCGCGTTGCCGGGGTGACTGACCCGCAGCGAGTACGTCCAGGGCCCCGCGGGCAGCCGCAGGCGGTAGCTGCCGTCCTTGGCGGAGAATTCGTCCAGGATGCCGGTCCCCTGAAACCAGACGCGGAGCTTGGCCCCTTCGACCCGCCGGCCGCTGTCGTCGGCGACGCGCCCCTGGATGATTGCCTCGGGGCGGTCGGCAGTATCGCGGCGAAAAATCTCGCGCCGGAACTCTTGTTCGTTCGGCAGCAGGCAGCTGGGGCCGCTGTGCCACGGGACGGCGCAGTCGGGCGCCAGGCGCGAGCAGAAGTCGATGCAGTCGCCCGGGTTCTTCGGGTCGCACAGCGAGGGTGGGATCGCGTCGGGCTCGACCAGCGGGGGGGTGGTGCCCCGCCCCTCGCACCAGACACACCCCTCGGGTCGCTCGACGCACCGCACGTCCCGGGCATCCCAGGTCGTCGCGGACGTGTTGGGTGCCGTGGATCGGCCGCGCGAACGGCGGCAGGCCGGCCCGCCCGCCGCCAGCGCCATCAGCGCCAGGGCCGCCACGATTTGCCTTTTCGCCACCTGGGTCACCGTGTAGATCGGACGGGGGTTTTACTCAAGATCGCATGTTCATCGTGCTCGAAGGGATCGACGGATCGGGAACCACGACGCAGCTCGATCGTCTGGCCCAGCACCTGACCGCGCGCGGCCGGCGCGTTCACGCGACGCGCGAGCCCAGCCAGGGGCCCATCGGGCGGCTCTTGCGCGAGCTCCTGCTGGGCAGCCACCGCTTGCCGGACGGCGCCCCGGCCGACGGGCTGGCCATGGCGCTGTTGTTTGCCGCCGACCGGCGGGACCATTTGACCCGCGAGATCGAACCGGCCCTGCGCGCGGGCATGGACGTGATCTCCGATCGTTATGTGCTGTCGTCGCTGGCGTACCAGGCGCAGGAGGCGGACCGCGGCTGGGTCGCCGGGCTGGCCCGGGACCTGCGGGTCCCCGACGTCACGATCCTGCTGGATGTCCCGGTGGCGGTCGCGGCAGCTCGCCGCCGCGCTGCCGGGCGCCCGGACGAGCGATACGACGCCGATGAAATTCAATCGCGGGTCGCCGCCCGGTACCGCGAGCTGGCCGCCATCACGGCAAACGCCGTGATCCTGGAGGCCTCAGGATCGATTGAGCAGGTGACCGCCGAGATCCTCCGGCAGATCGATCCGCTGATTCGATCGGCTTAGTGGTGGTGCTTGCCCTTGGCCTTTTTGGCCGGGGCAGGCGTCGCGTGCTTGTGGTTGCTGGTGGTGGTGCGCGGTTTGGGAGCCGCAGGAGCCTGCTCGTCGGCGCCGGCCGGTGGCGCCGCGGCTGCGGCCGGCGGAACAGGTGCGGCGGCCGGCGGGGGCGCTGGGGCGACGGGCGGCGGCGTCGGCGCGGCCGGTTGTTCGGGAACGGTGACAGGCGTCAGCGCAGCGGCGTTCTCGGCGACCTTCTTGCCGCGGAAACCCACCACCACGACCGCAACGATCGCCGCCAGGACGAGGACCGCAATCGCGATGATGCCGAAGCGCTTGCCGCCGCCGATCTCGCCCATGACTTCTTCGGCGCTCATCCGCTCGCCCGGAATCTTCCCGCCCACCGTCGGCAGGGCTGCGCTGGTCGCCCCTTGGCGCAAAGAGTATTTCTTGCGGTCCTCGGGCGAGATAGAGCCGTCGTCGACGTAGCGCTCTTCCAGCGGCTTGTCGTCTGATTCGATGGGCAGAGGCTCGGGCTCGGGCACGGGAGTGCCCTTGGCCTTGCTGGCCTCCATCTTGGCGCGCGCGTCGGCCACCATCTGGTCGACGTCGCCTTGCTTGAACCACAGCGTCTCGCGGAAGGCGGCAGTCCCCGCCTTGCTTGGCGCGTTGGCCGGGGCGCCAGCGGCTGACGGCGGTGCGGCCAGTGGCGGCGTCGGCTGCGAGCCGTTCTCCGTCGCGACGTCGGTCCGGGCGGGCGCCGCGTGACCGGCCCCGAAGCGCGGTCCCGTCGGCGCCTGCATCGCCACCATGGTGGCGGCGACCGCGGCGCCGTGTGGCCGGCGCGGCGGCTCGGCCATGCGTCCGGTCGGCGGCGGCGTCGCCGCGGGATCGCGACGCTCGGCCCCGGCCATGGCCAGCGGAAGCGTGTTGGCGTCGCGCTCCGGCGGCCCGCTGCCGTTCGCCTCGGCGCGGGCGGCCATCGCCTGGTTCACCAGGTTCTGCACCTCGTGCGAACCGCCCGTGAACATCATGGTCTTGGAGAACGCGTTCCGCCCCGAGTCGCCGGTTGCGCTCGGCGCGATCACCAGCCCCGCCACCTCGGTCAGGAACTGGCGCAAGGTCAGTGGCCGCCGGTTCGGGCTGCGGTCCATCGCTTTCAGGATCACGCGGTCGATCTCGGGGTTGAGCCCCGCGACACGCGCGCTCGGCGCCGAGATGGTCCCCTTGAGGACCTGGTCCAAGGCGGCCGCCGGGCTGTCGGCTTCGATCGGCGGGCGGCCGGTCAGCATCAGCATCAAGATGCCGCCGAGGCTGTACGTGTTCGACCGCTGGTCGACCAACTTTCCTTCCGCCTGCTCGGGCGACAGATATTCGGGAACCCCAAAGACGGTGTCCGTCACCGGCACGGGGGCGACGAAGTTGATGACCTTCACGTCGTCGGCGGGGCCGACCAGCACGTTCTTGGCGGCGAGGTCGTGGTGCACGACACCGACCTTCTGCCCTTCCAGCAACGCTTCGCCGACCTGGGCGACGATCTTCTTGGCGCGATCCAAGTGCAACGCGCCGCTCGACGCCACCAGCCGATCCAGCGGCTGCCCCGTGCACAGCTCGCTCACCACGAACAGGTTGCCGTCCGGTTCCTTGCCGAAGTCCAGCACCCGTGCGATCCGGGGGCTCTGGGCCCGCTGAAGCTGCTTCAGCTCCCGCTGCGACCGTTCGACGATGGCGGGCGACGTGAGGACTGCCCGCGCCACGCGCTTGTAGACGACCGTCGCCCCCGTCTGGCTGTCGCGGGCGCGATGCACGTCCCCGCTGCGGCCACCACCCAGCTGCTGCTCCAGCGCGTACCGGGCGGGGGGAGCGGCTTCGGCCACCAGCTCGAGACGGCGCGGCCCTGTCGGGGTGGCGCAGATCTCTTGCGGACAAAAGTTCGCGTCGTCGGGGTACTTCGTCTGACAGTTGGGGCAGACTTTCATCCGGCTCCTGGCCTTACGACCTGGACGGCCTGCGCCGAGGTCGGTGAGCGTCGCGCGACGTCAAAGCTCACTTAACGCACACTTTTCCCCGAAGATCAATTCGAGACCCGGCGGCTGAGCCGCGTTTTCGTTGGTGAATTTGGGGTCGATCCCTGAAGCTAATCCTTGCCCGGTTCGCCGAGTACGGCGAACAGCGCGTCGGCGGAAGGAGTCGAGCGCTTCGACTCGATCGCCTTGCGCTTCTTCCCCATGTTGCTGTGCTTGCGCACGCGGCGCTTCCAGGTCTTGCGTGTGTTCGAGGCCATCGCGGCCGGCTTTTATCACAGCCGCGACGCGGAGACCACTCCTTGTATCGCCTCCAGGCTGCGGAGCACCGTTTTGAGCTGGTCGACGTGCCCGACCGTGACCTGGAACGTGTTGACGGCCCGTCCGTCCTCGGTCGTCCGGCACTTGGCCTGCGAGATGTTCACGCCGTGCTCGGTGAACGACTTCGAGATCGCCGCCAGCAGGCCCGGGCGGTCCGAGCAGGTGACCTGCACCGCCACGGGACGGACGGTCTTCGACTCGTCGTCCCAGCTGACGTCCACCCGGCGCACCGGGTCCATGTCCAGGGCCTTCGGGCAGTCGCGGGTATGAATGACCACGCCGTGACCCCGGCTGATGAATCCGATGATCGAGTCGCCCGGCACCGGGGTGCAGCACTTGGCGAACTTCACGAGGATGTCCGCCTCGCCCTGGACCTTGATGCCGCCAATCGAGCGCTTGGGAACGATTCGGCGGGCCGCGGACGGCAGCTCTGCCACCGGCGCGACCGGCACGGCGGTCCCGTTGGCAGCCGCCCGATCCGCCAGGATCGCGTCGGCCGCGTGGTTGGGGGTCATCTTGCCGTACCCGACCGCGACCAGCAGGTCGTCGGCGCTTCCAACCCGCAACCGCTGCGCGGCAGCGTCCAGCAACCCCTCGCGTTCGGCGCTGGCAAGCGCGTAGTCCTGTTTGCGCAGCTCTCGCCCCAGCAGATCGCGCCCCATCTGGCGGCTCCGCTCGCGCTGCTCCATCCGGATGTAGTGGCGGATCTTGGTGCGCGCCCGGCTGGTGACCACGAACTTCAGCCAGTCCTTGGACGGCTTCTGGTTGGCGGAAGCCAGGATCTCGACCGTGTCGCCGTTCCGCAGCGTGTAGCGCAGCGGCACGATGATGCCGTTCACGCGCGCCCCCGAGCAGTGCTCGCCGACCGCCGAGTGAATCGCGTAGGCCAGGTCGATGGGGGTCGCCCCCTTGGGCAGCGCCTTGACGTCCCCCTTGGGGGTGAAGACGAAGACCTCGTCCTGAAAGAGGTCGATCTTGACGGTCTCGATGAACTCGGTCGGATCCTTGAGGTCCCGCTGCCACTCCATCAACTGGCGCAGCCAGGCGAAAGCCTTGCCGTCCTCGGCGGCGGGCGACTTCTGTTCCTTGTACTTCCAGTGCGCGGCGATGCCCTGCTCGGCGATGCGGTGCATCTCCTGGGTGCGGATCTGCACCTCCATTCGCTCGGCGCGCGGCCCGATGACCGTCGTGTGCAGCGACTGATAGAGGTTGGGCTTTGGCAGTGCGATGAAGTCTTTGAAGCGCCCTGGCACCGGCGTCCAGTTCGAGTGAACGACCCCCAGCACCGCGTAGCAGTCGCGAACCGATTCCGTGATCACCCGAAACGCCAGCACGTCGTAGATCTGTTCGACGTCGCGGCCCGTCTTCTTCATCTTCTGGTAGATCGACCAGAGGTGCTTCGCGCGGCCGTTCACCTGGACCGAGATCTCCGCCTCGGCCATCACCGTCTTCAGCTTCTCGACGACCTCGGTGATGTAGGCGGCGCGCGTCCCGGCCGTCTCCGCCAGGCGCGCCACCAGTTGGCCGTGCTCGGTCGGCTCGAGGTACTGGAACGCCAGGTCCTCGAGCTCGACCTTCATCCACTGGATACCGAGGCGGTTGGCCAGCGGCGCGTAGATCTCCATCGTCTCGCGCGCGATCCGCTCCTGCTTGTCGCGCGGCATATGGGCCAGCGTCCGCATGTTGTCCACGCGGTCAGCCAGCTTGATCAGGATGACGCGGATGTCGCGCGCCATCGCCAGCAACATCTTGCGAAAGTTCTCGGCCTGGCGCTCCTCGCGGGTGGTCCAGGGGATCTGCCCCAGCTTGGTGACCCCCTCGACCAGGAACTGAATCTCGGTGCCGAAGAGCCGGCCGATGTCCTCGGCGGTCGCGCTGGTGTCCTCGACGCAGTCGTGCAGCAGGCCCGCGCAAACCGAGGGGACGTCCAGCCGCAGCTCCGAGATGATGCGTGCGACGCCCACCGGGTGAACGACGTACGGTTCGCCCGAACGGCGCTTCTGACCGGCGTGCCGCTCGGCGGCGAAGGCGAAGCTGCGCGCGATGAGGTCCACGTCGGCGGCGGGGTCGTAGCCGCGAACCTGCGTGCAGATCTCTTGAACTTCCGTCATTGCGTCTGGGGCTGGCCGCGCGTGCGCGCCTCGGCCAGCAACGCGTGACCGTAGTGCCCGCGCCGCGACCGCGCACAGCGGGCCGCCACGTATATGGATGACAGTTCCTTGAGCGCGGTCTCGAGGTTGTCGTTCACGACCAGGTAATCGTAATCCGCGAAGTGCTCCAGCTCCCGGGTGGCGGTCACCAGGCGGCGGTCGATGGCCTCGGGGGCATCGGTCGCGCGGCGGCGCAGGCGACGTTCCAGCTCTGCCATCGACGGCGGCAGGATGAACACCAGAACGCTCTCTTCCGGCCACTGCTTCCGGATCTGCGCCCCACCCTGCCAGTCGATGTCGAACAGGTAGTCTTTGCCGTCTTCCAGCGCGCGGTTGACCGTGTGAACGGCCGTCCCGTAGCGGGCGCCGTGGACCACCGCCCACTCGGCGAACTCGTGCCGTTCGACCATCCTGGAAAACTCGTCTTCGGTGACGAACTTGTAATCGACGCCGTCCCTCTCGCCGGCGCGGGCGGCCCGCGTGGTGTACGAGACCGAAAACTCCAGCCGTTCCTGCTCGGCCAGCAGGTGCGCGAGGGTGGTCTTCCCTGCCCCGGACGGGGACGAAATCACGAGCAGGATGCCTCGGTGTGCCCCCAGCTCTGCGTCGGTCATTCGTTTGATTCTACCATCGCTGCAGCGATGGCCGAGTTTAGCCGGCGTGCGGGCGGCTATTCCACGTTCTGGGCCTGCTCGCGGAGGCGCTCGAGCTCGGCCTTGGCGTCGATGACCAGGGCTGCCATTCCGGCGTCCTGAGCTTTGGAGCCGATCGTGTTCAGCTCGCGGCCGATCTCCTGCAGCAGGAAGTCGAGCTTGCGCCCCACCCCCCGCCCGGAGCCGCCGCCCAGCAGCGCCGCCAGGTGATCGAGGTGGGTGTCCAGCCGCACCAGCTCCTCGGTGACGTCCAGCCGCTCGGCCATGAGCGCCACCTCCTGGGCCAGACGGCCGGGATCGACGGCGACGTCCCGGGACAAGGCGGCCAGTCGATCGGTCAGGCGGTCGGCAAACTTCTGCGGCAGGCGGGCCGCACCCGCGCGCAAAGACGCGGCAACCTCGACGAGGCGCTGCTGGCGGCCGCGCAGATCGGCGGCCAGGGCCTCGCCCTCGCGCGCGCGCATGGCTTGCAATTCCTCGAGCGCGCCCGCCACCGCCGGCTGCAGGATCTGCCACAGCGCCTCGCCGGCCAGGGTCGCCCCCGTGGCCGTGTCCATGAAGGCCCCCACCGTCGACAACGAGACCGGTTCGTCGATCTGCAGCTCCTGCCGGAGGCGTTCGAGGACCGCATGAAGGTGGCGCACGCGCCCTTCGTCCAAGCCGCCGGCGGGATCGTTCGCCTCGTCGCGAATCTGCACGGTGATGGCCCCGCGCTCGAGGGCGCCCCGGACGGCGCGCCCGATCTCGGCGTCGCAGGTGGCGTCCGGTTCCGGGCTGCGAATCTTGAGGTCCAGACCCCGGTGGTTGACGGAGCGGATCTCGACGCGCAAGCGCCGCCCGGCGCCGTCGGCCGAGCCGCGCCCGAACCCGGTCATGCTGAGGAGGCTCACCGCCTCGGTTATATCAGCCGGGCCTTGTACCAGTCGATCGTGCGCCCCAGGCCTTCGGCGAAGGATACGCCCGCCGTGTACCCGAGGCGCGCGCGCGCCGCCGAGATGTCCGCCCACGAATGTTTGATGTCGCCAGCCCGTTCATCTTCGTAGATCGGCTCGATCTTCTTGCCCAGGAAGTCGCCGATGAGGGCGACGACCCGATTCAGATCGGTGGCCTGGCCGCAGGCGACGTTGAAGACGGCGCCCGAGACCTGCCGGGCGTCAGCCGAGGCTGCCTTGAAGTTCGCCTCGATGACGTTGTCGATGTAGCAGAAATCGCGGGACTGCGAGCCGTCGCCGAAGATGCGCGGCTGCTTGCCGGCCAGCGCGACGGTGATGAACTTCGGGATCACGGCCGCGTATTCGGACTGCGGATCCTGCCGCGGGCCGAACACGTTGAAGTAGCGCAGGCAGACCGTCTCCAGGCCGTAGGCGCGGGCGTAGATCTGCATGTACTGCTCGCCGGCCAGCTTGGACCCACCGTACGGCGAGATGGGCGCGGGCGGCATCGTCTCGACCTTGGGCAGCACCGGATCCTCGCCGTAGGCCGCGGACGAGGCCGCGTACACCACGCGCCGGACCTTGGCGCGCCGTGCCTGCTCGAGGACGCGGATGGTGCCCGTCGCGTTGGCGGCGTGGTTTTCGACCGGCTCCGCCATCGACTTCGGCACAGAGGGGATGGCCGCCTCGTGAAAGATGATCTCGGTCCCGTCCACGGCGCGCGCCAGCGCCTTGTCGTCGAGAATGTCGCCCTCGATGAGGTCGATCTTATCGGCGAAGTCCGCGATGTTCTCGCGCTTGCCCGACGAGAAGTTGTCGATGATGCGGACCTTGTCGCCGCGCGCCAGGAGCGCCCGCGCCAGCGACGAGCCGATGAACCCGGCGCCGCCGGTGACGAGGCAGAGGCTCACGACAACCCTCCGGTCAACGTGGCGCTGTGGCTGGCCGTGGCCTCGACGGCCCGCGGGCTTCCACGGCGAACTGCGAGAGGAGCTGGGCCAAGGCCGGATCGGGAATATCCGAACCGCTCGCCAGCGCCAGCGGCGGATCCTCCAGCGACGGCGTCGGCGAGGCCGCCGGCGACCGCACGGCCACCCACGATGCAGCGATCACCGCCGGGATGATGAAGAGCACGCGATGCTTGACCGACATAGTCGTACATTATCCTACCTCTCGTGGCGCGCAATTTTTCGCGCTGATTTTGGGGGAGCGGTGGGGGGGAAACGGCACCCAGAGAAACGCGCCTTGCTCAAAGTACGTCGTCATCAAGGGAGCGGAAGCCCAGCCAACCCGGCGCCAAACCGCTCTCCCACGATGGCCGGCGGCCGCCCGCGCCCCGTCACGGATATGACTCGCGCGGCCGCGCGCCCCGGTTGATCCCGCGCGACGACGCCACAGGGGCCGCCGATCGACTCGGCGGCTACGGGGTCGGCGCCGGCGGCCGTCAACACCAGGGCGCGCGCCGCCCGCGCCGGTCCCGCCGGCACGAGGGCGCCGTTGCCGCCCAACGTGAACCAACCGTTGGTGCGCGTGCCGGCGACGTGCACGACGAAGCTGTGCGAGGAGGCGCGGACCTCGAGGCGGGACACAGCTCCCGTGATGGCGATCGGCACGCCCTCTGTCATCGTCGCCAGGGTCACTTCCCTCAAGGCCACACCGTCGAGGGCGGCCTTGTCGCCGCGAATCGACTTCAGGGCGGTGACGGTGAGCAGCCGCCGCCGGTCGGCAGAGCGCGCGAGCGCCACCAGGTGGCCGTCCGTGGCCGTGAGCTGCCGAAACCGGCCCGTCTCGTGCAAGTAGGCGAACCCCTCTTGATGCGGGTTGAGGATGAATTCGCCCCGGCCGTCGGGCGGGATTCGAAGCGGCGCGCGCTGCCGGCCCACGAACACCACCGCGTCCTCGAGGCCCTTGCCCCAGGCAGCCGCGGCGGACGCCAGCGCCGCCCGCACCGCGGCCATTTGCGGCTGCACCTTGAGTGCGCCCAGGTCCGCCGCCTCCAGAATCTCGCGTGACCAGGGCATGTACGCGCGGTCCAGCAGCGCGCGCACCTCGCCGACCGCGTCGTCGAAGCGCTCCTGCCGGACGAACGAGCAGGCGACGTTCAAACGCGGCGCCAAGAAATCGGGATCGGCCTCCTCTGCCGCCCGGTACTTGGCCCGGGCGTCGTCCCACTTGCCCTGCCGGTAAACGACCTTGCCGTCGGCGTTGAGGGCGGTCGCTTCGGGCGTCGGCGGGCGGAACGGATCGGCGACCCCCAGGCCCGGGCGCGGCGGCGACGGCAGGCAGACCGGCGGCGGCGCAGACGCGGCGACCAGCGCCGCCAGCGCCACCGCCGCACCGGCCGCCATCACGGGTCCAGCCAGACGCGCTGCAGATCGAAGCGATCGCCGACCGCTGCCAGGCCGTGGACCCGCACCGCCTGCAACGCCGGCACGTCGTAGCGATAAAGGAAGATCACCGGCTGGTCGTCGGCCAGCAGGCGCGCGATGCGACTCAACACCGGCGCGCGGGCGGCCGGACCGGCCGCCAGGCGCGCTTCGTCGACGAGGGCGTCCAGGGCCGTCGATCGGTAGCCGCCGTAGTTGAACGCGCCGCCCGCGCCGTAGAGCGGCTCCGGGTTCTCGTCGGGCGCCCCCTCCCAGATGAGCGGCGCCAGATCGAATTCACCGCGCTTGAGACGTTGCAGGATGGTCGCGGCGTCCGCCGGAACCAGATCGATGAGGACGCCGACCTTGCGTGCCTCCAGTGCGAACGCGTGCGCCTCGACGTGAAACAGCTTGTTGCCCGCGGGTTCCAGCACGGCCACCCGGATCGGATGACCCAAGTGATCCCTCACCCCGTCGGCGTCGGTGTCGCGATAACCGGCCTCGTCCAGCGCCACCGCCGCCCGCTTCCGATCGAACGGCGGCGCCGGGATGTCCTCGACCAGCGGCGGCCCGCCGATCGGGGTGGCCAGATCGTTGTGCAGCTCGCCGGCAAATCGCGTCCTGTCCCACAGCCCAGCCAGCGCCCGGCGGAAGCGCGGATCCGCCAGTGGGTACCGGTGGTGGTTCACGGCCAGGAACGAATAGCGGCGCGAGCGCAGGCGCAGCAGCTTGCTGGCCCCGTGCAGCGTCGTCGGTTCGACCTGGTCCGGGTAATGCGCATCGATGACCCGCGACAGGACGTCGATCTCGCCCCGCCGGGTGCGGTTGAGGGCCCGGACCGCGTCGGCATCCAGATCAAAGACGATCTCGTCGACGCCGCCGGCCGGACCCCAGTACTCGGGCGCGCGCTCGAGGCGGATGCGCTTGCCCCGCTCCCATCCGGCGAAGCGGTACGGTCCCGTGCCAATCGGCGAGCGCGCGATGAAGGAGGCCTCCGGTCGCACGTCGCGCACCAGATGGTCCGGCAAGATCGGCACGTCGCAGAGCGCCCGCAGGGCCAGGTCCGATGGACGCTTCAGCACGAAGCGGATCGTCCGCTCGGTCACCAGCTCGATCGACGCGACGTCCGCCAGCTCGGCGCGCAGGACCGGCGCGTCGGTGCCGTTGCGCAGCAGCGGCTCGACGGTCGCCTGCACGTCCATGACCCCGAACGCGCGGTGGTCGTGCCAGTGGACGCCGCCGCGGACACGAACCGCGATGCGCATACCGTCGTTCGAAACATCCCAACTCTCGGCCAGCCCGGGACGATAGGTGCCGTCCCGGCAGTCGAGCAGCGCCTCGTAGACCAGGCCGTTGGTGATCTGCGCCGTCGACGCGTCGGCTTCCGCCAGCGGCAGCAGCGTCGAAGGTTCGGCGTCCAGGTGAACCCGCAACGAGCCGCCACGCCGGGCCGGCGGCGGTACGTCGGCGGGCGCGGGCAGCGCCTCGTCGGGCGGCGGTGGCGGGCGCAGCGGCGTGAAATCCGGCGTCGCGGTGGTCTTCGACCCGGCCGCGGTCGGCTTCTTGTGACGGCAGCCGCCACTGGCGCAAACGATCGCACCGAGCAGGAGCGCGGACGCAATCCCCCGCGCTTGCCCGGCAAAAACCGCTGTGTTATTGAGGGTCACCCGCATCGCGCGGTGGAGGGCTCGTCCATGAAGCGACTGCCGACCGTATATCACCGGACTATCACTTTGGCAGTAGCGCTGCTCGCGCCGAGCGGCGTGCGCCTAGCTTACGGCCAAGGTCAAGAGCTGCCACCGGTGAAGGTCGATTTGCCGCCGCCGCCGAACTTCAACGTGCAGACGGCGCCCGAAAAGTACCCCAGCGGCGAGCTGTCGATTTTCGGACTTCGCAAGCACATGAACCAGTACCTCGACAAGGACGTCCAGGTGCGCGCGTACATGCTGGAGATTTACCAGTGCCCCGCCGAGCAGCGGAAATGCAACGACGACCTCGCCGCGAAGTCGAAGAAGGAAAAGAAGAAAGAGCTCAAGTCCGGCGGTTTGCCGGGCAAAGCGGGCGCGCCGCCGGCCGGCGACGCCGCCAACTCAATGAAGGGCGGCTGCCGCCCGTGCGACCAGCCGCACTTTTTCCTGGGCGACACGCCGACGACCAAGGTCGATCACGGCCTGCTGGTCGCCGACTACCCGGTCAAGGACTGGAAGACCAACAAGCCCAAGCCGCTCGAGGTCAAGCCGGGCACGCAGGTGATCGTCACCGGCACGTACTCGATCAACTCGATGGGCGGCTTCGCGGCTTCGGACGGCCTCATCATCCACAAGAAACTGCAGGGCGCCGACGGCAAGGTCATCGCCGAGGGCAACGCCGTGCTGCCGCCCGACGCGCAGACCATCAAGCTCGAGGGCAAGCCCGAAGAGCAGGTGGGCGGCGCCCGCATCGACGCCGAGAAGACCGGCAAGGGCAAGAAGTAACACCGCCGCGCGGCGCGATTCGCTAGGGATCGAGCCGCAGATCGTCGCAGGCGTCGCGCGGAATCTGGAACACGGCTTTGTCGTCGGCGCGGCCGACGCAGCCGTCCCAGAGATCCACGCGATGCCACACCGCCGGGGCCTGCGCGGCGGCGGCCTGGATCTGCACGCGCAGGACGACGGCGGCTGGACCGGCCGGCGCTGCCGTCACGAATCGCTCGGCGCGCAGGTTGCCGAGCCGGCCGATGATCCGGGCGACGGCCTTATCGTCCACGGGTGCGCCGGGCGCCAGGCGGGACCAGGTCTCGCCGTCCGGGCTCCGCAGGTCGAAGCTGGCGCCCCGCCCCGTTCGCTGCAGCTCGCGCGCGTCGAAGTGGGCGAAGTCGAGGACCTTGCGTGAACGGAACCTTCGAAAGTCCGGATCCAGCAGCGCGAAGGCGGGGTCGGAAGGCCCGACCGTCATGGCGTCTTCCGTGCGGCCGTCGACGATGAGGCGGCGCCCCTGGTCGGCGCGCGCAACCGCCGTCGTCGAAGCCAGGCGCGCCAGGAACTCGGCCACCGCGTCCTGGTCGACGTCGAAGGGCGCGTCCAGTACGTCGAATCGCCACGGCTGAGCGGCACCTTCGCGCGTCAGAGGCAGCCGGCGTGCACCGTCTTCGAGGACCAGCTGGCGCACCCGCTGCGGCGGCACCGAAAGCAGCCGGAGGTCCGGCGCGTCCGCGGTCTGCAGCGCCCGCCAGAGGTCGTCGCGCGCTGCCGGCGGGAGCCGCGCGGCCGTCACGCGGGCGACGTGCCCCGCCTGGTCGCGCAGCTCGAGCCAGCTGCGATCAACCGCGGGAACGCCGCCGCCGCCGGGTTCCGCGCCGCGCAGGTCGGTCAACCGGTGCAGGACCGCGGCCACCCTGTCGGCGCCGAGGCGCGCGCCGGCGGCGTTCCGCCAGCGGTCCGGCCCGACGCGCTCCCAGCGGTGCTCGGGCCCGGCAGGGTCGCCGCGCCAGGCGACGCCGGCGACCGTCTCGGCAGACAGCGGGAGCAGCCGCAGATCGCGAAAACCGGTGGCCGCTCGATCCGCCAGCTCCAGCAAACGGCGCGGGCCGACCCGCAGCGGCTCCCCCGCCCTCCCCTGCACGAAGACGCCGCGCCCGCTGACGTCTGGGTTCCCCAGGCGCAGCTCGACGGACCGCCCGCCGCCGTCGATGGTCAGCGTGACCCGCGGGGGCATCAACCCGGCGGCCGACGCGCTCAGCTCGGCGCCCCGGGTGCTTTCGGCCTGATCGATCGCCCGCAGCAGATCCTCGACGGTGCTGCGATCGGCGGACACGCGGCCGGGTTCGATCGCCCAGCCGCCCTCGACGGGGACCAGCGCGAACGGCGCCTCGCCCGGACGGACGATTCCGACCCGCCGGACGGTCGCTGGATCGAACGCGGCCACTAGGCGCGTGTCGCCGGCCGCGGCTCGGCTGTCGCGCGCGTCGCGGTCGAAGAACAGCAGGTAAGCGGCCAGCAGCGCGGCAATCGCGCCCAGGACGGCCAGCGCGCGCATCAGACCCGCCGCCGACGCCAGACCCAGGCGCCCATGGCCACGGCGGCCAGCGGCAGCCCCAGGACGAACAGACGGAAGGCCCAGGCGACCTGCCCGGCCGTGGGCGCCAGCCCGACGCGGGTCGCGTCCTTGGGCCCGATGCCGACGCGCGCTTCGCGGCCCGAGAGCCAGGCCACCGACGAGAGCACGAAATCGAGGTCGTAGTCGCGGAGAGTCACCCCCGCCAGACGCACGTTCATGACCAGGCGCCCCGTTCCGAGCACGACCAGCCGGCGTGCCGGTCTGGCGATGCTCTCTGCCGCGACCGCCACGCTGACAGGCCCCTTCCGGTCACGGCCGGCGTCGAACGTCAGGTCGGCGTCTCCACGGATCGTCGGCAGATCGGTCTCGCCCCAACCCTCGGCGCTGGTCCGCACGAGCGGCGTCACGATCCACCCGGACACCGCCGGATCGACGCCGGCGGCCTCGCGCGTGCGCGGCCAGAACGTCAGCCGGCCGCCCATCCGTTCGGTGATCGGGTGACGTCCATAGTTGTCCGCGCCGGCGGCCCAGACCGATGGCCCCTCGACGTCGCTGGCGTGCGCCGGATCGACGACCAGGTCATCGCCGAGGCGCACCCCACGCCGCGCGGCCCAATCCTCGAGGCCGATGTGAGCGAACCCGGCCCCGCCGGCTGCGAACACGGGCCCGATCATGGCCAGCACGCCCCCACCCGCGTCAGCGAACAGATCCAGGTCGCGTTGCTCGGCGGCCGACAGCGCGCTGGTGGGTTCGGCCACCATCAGCACGCCGCAGCCCGCGCCGCGGGCATCGCCGACGTGGTCAATCGATTTGACGTCGTATCCGTCGCCGCGCAACGCCTCGGCGAAGGTCCCGTAGCCGCCATCCGCGGTCGACTCGACGTCGGGCTCGCCGTGCCCCTTGGTGAAGCAGGCGGCGGGCGGGTGATCGTCGGTCACGCTCAGGATCGCCGACACGAACGCCGCCTCGCCCTGCCAGCCGCGCAGCGCCGGGCCCGGCTCCCCATCCGGCCCGATTTCGGGCTCGACCAGATCCGATTCTGTGACGACCTTGGCTCGCCCACCCGACGTGAACACGATGGCCCCCTGGCCCAGATCGAAAGCGTTGATGCCGTACTTCTTGGCCGCGGCCTCGGCGCGGGCGGGCGCGCGGTCGGGGTCGACCACTTCGGTCGCGAACCGGCCGCCCGCCTGACGCGCGCAGCGCTCGGCCAGCTCGCGCACGAAGCCGGCGATGGTGCGGGCCCGTTCGGAGTCGCGCTTGGGATAGGCGAAGATCGTCGCCTGCACCGGACGCGGCAGATCGCGCAAGATGGCGACGGTCTTGTTCGACAAGGCGTAAAGCTGGGCGCGTGTCCAGTCGCCGCGCGCGAAGTGACGCCCGGCGATCAGGTTCACCATCACCGCGATGAGCACGGCCAGCCCGGCGGAGACGCGCGGCGCCGCCCGCTGGCCCAGCGTCGCCTCCACGGGCGGCGGGCCGCCCAGTGCCGACACGCGGCCGGTCGCCCCGGCCAGCGCCAGCACGGTCACGCTGAGCAACAACACGATCGGCCGCGTGTCGACGATGCCGTGGCCGAAGTCCTCCATCGTGCGGAACAGGCTGTACCGGCGCAAGGCCGCCGCCAGCCCGGGCGCTCTGGCCTCGGACTCCAGCGCGCCGGCCAGCAGCGCGGCCAGGAAAAGAACGAACGACAACGTCGCCGCCACCAGCTGGTTGCGCGTCACCGACGACGCGAGCAGCCCCACCGCCAGCGCCGCCATCCCCAGCAGCAGGGTCCCCAGATATCCAGCGGCGATCGGCCCGGAATCGAGGCCGCCGCCGATCGCCCGCAAGTAAGCGACCATCAGCGCCGTGGGGGCCCAGGCCGCCCCGTAGAACGCGACCGCGGCCAGCCATTTGCCAGCGACCACTTCGAATGGCGAGACCGGCGCGGTCAAAAGCGGTTCGATCGTGCCGGCGCGAAGCTCCTCGGCGATGAGGCGCATCGGCACCACCGTCGCAAGCAGGCCGACGGCGATCCAGTAGAGGATGGTCCCCCCGAAAAAGAATTCCATCACCCCGCCCGGCGGCGCGTCCGGACGGCCCAGGAACTGGACGAACATCCAGAACACCAGCCCTTGCAAGACCAGGAACAGGGCCAGCACCGCCCACCCGGCGGGCGTTCGGAAGTAGGCGGCCGCTTCGCGCCGCGCGATGGCCAAGATTCGGCTCACGCGAGGGGCGCTCCATCGTCGGCGGTGGCCCGCCCGAAGATCTCTTCCAGCGACGGGGTCTCCAGCCGCAGCTCGCGCAAGGTGACGCCGCCGCCGGCCGCCGCCCGGAAGACTGCCTCGCGGACGTCATCCGGGTCGGCGCCGGCCGCCAGGGTCACGATCAACCCACCGCCTTCGGCGGCCGCGACAGCCGCCACGCCGGCCAGGCGGCTGAAGAGCTCGAGCGCCCGGTTCGCGTCGTCTGGGCGCGGCTCGACGATCACCCGGCGCGCGCCGGCCAGGCGAGCCTGCAACTCCGCCACGGGCGCGGCGGCCACCAGCCGGCCGCGCCGCAGGATCAGGATGCGCGTGGCGACCGCCTCGATCTCCGACAGGACGTGCGTCGACAGCAGGATCGTCCGCTCGCGCCCCAACTCGCGAATCAGGGCCCGCGTCTCGCGGATCTGATTGGGGTCGAGCCCCGCCGTCGGTTCATCCAGGATCAGGATCGGTGGTGAGCCCAGCAGGGCGTCCGCCAGGCCGACCCGCTGGCGGTACCCGCGCGACAGCGTGCCGATGATCTGCCGGCGGCGGTCACCCAGCGCCACCCGGCCAACCGCGGCGTCGATCTCGGCCTGCCGCCGGGGCCGCGCGATCCCTTTCAGCGCCGCGCGGAACGCCAGGTACTCGTCGACGCGCATCTCGGGCGGCAGGGGCACCGCCTCGGGCAGGTAGCCGACGGCCCGCCGGACCGCGCGCGGCTCGTCGGCGATCGACCGCCCCGCCAAGGTGGCCCGGCCGCGGGTGGGGGCCAAAAAGCAGGTCAGGATGCGCATCATCGTCGACTTGCCCGCGCCGTTCGGGCCCAAGAGGCCGGCAATCTCCGCCCGGCCGACCTCGAAGGACACGTTGTCCAGCGCGGGAGCCAGCGCATCCGTGGCCCGGCCGTACCGCTTGGTGAGACCCTCGACGCGAATCACGCGAGGGGAGTCTAGCGCTCTATTCCAAACCACGATCGCGCAAGGACCCATCGTCCTCGCCGCGCAGGTGACCGACCTCGTGCAAGAGCGTGCGCGAGATAGCCTGGTCCAGCTCCTTGCCGTCGCGAACGGTTCGCAGCAGGTTCCGCCGGTAGAGCACGATGGTTCGCGTGCCGGTGTCGTCGCACTTGACGGCCGTCCCGGTCGCGGCGGGCGCCGAGCGCCCCTTGCGCGAACGCCCCGACGAGCTGGGCGCCGCCGCCTCGTCGTGGTAGTCGAGCGGCAACCCTCGAAACAGCCCCAGGATGGTGGGCGACAGCGGCGGCTTCTCCGCCGTGAGGTCGTCCAGCGCGGGCAGGTCGGCGGCTTCCACCCGGACGCTGGACAGGTCCCGCCGAAAGTCGGGCGGCAAGGCGGCCACGGCGCGTTGGACACGCGCCGCGAAGTCGCTGGCCGCAATGTCCGGCGCGGCCGGGAAAGACTTGGGGTCGGCTGCCGTCGCCGCCGCCAGGTGCTGCGCGGCCGCCGACGGATTGCCGAGCCGCTCGTCGATGAGACCCAGGTGATAAAGCGCGTGGGCGTGGTCCGGCGTCTCGGCCACCACCCTCTCGAAGGCGCGGCGCGCTTCGTCGAACCGGCAGAGCTCGAACAGCGCCACGCCCCGTTCGTACACCGCGGCCGAGAGCTTGGGTTGGACGGCCAGCGCCGCGTCGACCCGGCGCAGGGCCTCCGCCGCCCGCCCGAGATCGATCAACGCCTGCCCCTCCAGCAGAGCCAGCCGCGCCACCTCCTCGGCGTCGCGCCGCGAGACATGACGGCTGCCCCGGCGCGCGTACTCGAGGCCGATCGCCGAGCGATCTGCAGACGCCGGCAGCTGGTTGATCTGCAGGTCGGCGGCCGCCTCCAGCGTCTCGGCGTCGTCAGGCGACAGCGCGAGGGCCAGCTCCAGAGCGTCGCGCGCCTCGTCGAGGCGGTCGAGACGCATCAACGCGATGGCGCGATTGTGGTGGGCCTCGACGGAACGGGGCGCCTGGCGGGCGGCCTCCTCGGCGCACGCGAGCGTTCCCGAGTAATCCCCCTTGTCGAACAGATCCGCCGCGCGGTCGAGCAGTTCGGCGACCGGCGCATCGACCCAGGACGGCTGCTCCGGAAAACAGCGGTGCAGCGGCCGCGGGGGCGGCTCGGCGGGGTCTTTTTCCGATGGCGCAGCCGCGGCGTGCGTCATGGGTGCCGGCGCGCAGCTCGGGCCCTGTGCGCGACGAGCCACAGGGCGATGGCAGCCGCCCAGGGTCGCCGCCACCAACACCAACACCAACCCGCCCGCCGCCATCTGCGAGAGGCGGGGCACGCCGCCAGAGCTCCGGAGGTTCATGAACCCTCTCATATTAGCCGAGGTCCGGACCGAGATCGCAACCTGGCAACGTCCCGACGCGGCTGGCCACCGGCGTTCCGGGGCGCCCTAGTGGGCCGCGCCCCACGTGGGGCCGGATCCGACGTCCACGACCAGCGGAACCGCCAGTTTGTACACGGCCTCCATCTCGGCTTTGACCCACCGCATGAGCTCCGGGGCCCCTGCCTCCGGAACTTCGAAGACCAGCTCGTCATGGACGGTCAGCAGCAAGGCCGCGCCCGCGGCGGGGGGGCCCCCGTTTCGATGCCGTGGTCGATGCGGATCATCGCCAGCTTCAACAGGTCGGCCGCCGACCCCTGGATGGGCGTGTTTCGCGCGATCCGTTCGGCGTACGCGCGGTCCTGGGCCCGGGTGGCTCGGATCTCGGGCAGCGGTCGCCGCCGCCCCAGCAGCGTCGAGACCGACCCCGCCTCGCGCGCATCGGCAATCGCGCGCTCCATGTAGGCCCGGACGCCGGCGTACCGGGCAAAGTAGCTGTCGATGTAGGCGCGCGCCTCCGCCCGCGGAATACGAAGGACCTGCGCCAGACCGAAGTCCGTCTGCCCGAACACCAGGCCGAAATTGATGGCCTTCGCGATGCGCCGCTGCTCGGATGTGACCGCGCCGGCGGCAACGCCGAACACCTCCGCCGCCGTGCGCTGGTGAATGTCCTGGCCCGACCGGAACGCCTCCAGGAACGACGGGTCCTCCGAGAAATGGGCCAGGATCCGCAGCTCGATCTGCGAGTAGTCGGCCGAGACCAGCAGATGCCCCGGCTTGGCGACGAACGCCTCACGGATCCGCCGTCCCAGCTCGGTGCGGATGGGGATGTTTTGCAGGTTCGGGTTGCTGGACGACAGGCGCCCGGTGGCCGCCACGGCCTGATTGAAGGACGTGTGCAGCCGCCCGGTGGCCGGGTTGACCAGGGCGGGCAGCGCGTCGATGTAGGTGCCCCGCAGCTTCGACAGCGCCCGGAACTCGACGATCTTCGCCGGCACGGTGTGCAGCCGGGCCAGCTCTTCCAGCGTGTCGGCGTCCGTCGACGGACCGGTCTTGGTGCGACGGATGACGGGCAGCGACAGCTTGCCGAACAGCACGTCGCCGAGCTGCTTGTTGGAGGCGATGTTGAAGGCGCCCCCCGCCAGGGCGTGGATCTCGGTCTCCAGGCCCACCAGCGACTGGCCGACCTCGTGCCCGATCTCGCGCAACTTGGCCACATCCAGAGTGATGCCCCGGCACTCGATCCGCGCCAGCGCCCGGGCCAGCGGCAGCTCCATCGTTCGATAGAGACTGTCGAGGCCCGCCTCGACCACGCCCTTGCCCTGCCGTTCGGCCAGGGCCAGCGCGGCGGCGGCCTCGGCGCCCAGTCGTGGGGCGACTTCGTCCACGGCGATGTCGCTGCCGGGCCGGGCCGAGGCGCCGGTGCCCATCCAGGCGCTGCGCGCCGGTGGCGGGGCAACGCCTTCGGAGGCCGCCACCACGTCCAGATCATAGTGGGTTCGCGCCGCGTCCAGCAGGTAGGCCGCCAGCATCGCGTCGGAGGCCACGGGACCCAGGGCGACCCCGCGCTGGGTCAGGAGCACCTCCAGCGTCTTCGCGTCGTGCGTGTGGCGCGCAATTTCCTCCCCCGACAGCACGGGCGCCAGCTCGGCCAGCGCGTCCTCGGGCAGGCAGGCGGGCGCCCCCAGGTACCGGTGGTGGAACGGAACGTACGCCCGCCGGCCCCCGGGCAGCGCCAGCCCGATCCCGACCAGCTCGGCGCGGACGGCCGAGACCCCGTCCCACAGCGCCGCCAAGCCCACCGCGCCGGCCGCTTGGACGGCCGCGACGACGTCTGCCAGCGCGGCGCGATCGAGGATGATCTCCGCCGGATCCAGCGGCGCGGGCGCGGGAACGGGCAGCGCCGCCGGCGACGTCGGGGCGGGCGCTGCGGCGCCGCGCGCCGAGGCCTCGCGGGCGTTTTCGCGATCGAACGCGGTCAGCTGCTCGGCAAGACGCGAGAACTCCAGCTCGCGGAAGAGCTCGCCCAGCCTCTGCTGGTCCGGGTCGCTCCGGTGCATCTCGGCCAGCGTCTTCGGCAGCGGCACGTCCTCGCGCAGGCGGACCAGCTCGCGCGAGACGCGGATCGCGTCGCGCGCCTCGGCGATCGCGATGCCCCGCTTGCCCTTGACCTCCGAGACGCGTTCGAGGAGGACATCCAGCGAGCCAAACTTGTTGATGAGCTCGGCGGCCGTCTTGGGGCCGATGCCCGCGACGCCCGGAACGTTGTCGATGCTGTCACCCATGAGGGCCAGCACGTCCCCCACCTGGTCGGGCCCGACCCCGAACTTCTCTCGCACCTCGTCGGCCCCGAAGCGCCGGTTGCGCATGGTGTCGAGGACGAACACCTCGCCGCAGCAGAGCTGCATGAGGTCCTTGTCGGACGAACAGATCACGACTTCCATCCCCGCCCCCGTCGCGACCTTGGCCAGGCTGGCGATGATGTCGTCGGCCTCGAACCGGGGAACCTCCAGCTGCGCGAGGCCGAACGCGTCGACGACCCGCCGCACCAGCCCCAGCTGGGCAGCCAGCTCGGGGGGCATCGAGGGGCGGTGCGCCTTGTACTCGGGGTAAATCTCGTTGCGGAAATTGTCACCCGGGGCGTCGTACACGACGCAGAGGTGGGTCGGCCGCTGCTCCCGCTCGATGCGCAGGATCATCTGGCACAGCCCGTAGATCGCGCCCGTCTGCAGCCCCTTGGTGGTGGTCAGCGGCGGCAGAGCGTGGAACGCCCGGAACAGAAAATTGTAGGCGTCGACGATGTAGAGGCTCGGCTTGCCCGTAGTGATCGACGTCGCGTTTGTGACTTCCGCCATGGGCACGGCCCCGGGCGTTTATGACACAATGGTTCTCCCTTGCCGAGGGCTGGAATCCGAATAGCCCGCGCACTGGCCGGCGGTCTCGTCGCGACGGTCGCGCTGGTCGTCCTGGCCGCGTCGGCCGTGCTGCAAGGCCCTCGCCTCGGGCGCCTCATCGAAGGCGTGCTGCCCCCGTTTGCCGGCAAGCTGCACATCGGTGGCGTGACCTGGCGGCTGCGCGCGCTGCAGGACCTGGTCACGGATGCGCCAACCCCCATCGCGGTCGATGATCTGCGGATCACGGACCCGGAGGGGACCGTCGTCCTGGACGTCCCGCACCTGGATGCACAGGTGAGGCTGCGGAGCCTCCTCAAGGGGAACTTCGCGATCGAGACGCTGCGCGTCCCGCAGGCGCTCTGGCGGTTCGCCCAGCTCAAACACGGCGAAGGAATCGGGTTCATCGCGGCGCTGGCCTCGAACCCGGCAACAAAGACGGCGCCGACGAAGCCAGCGGATCCCAACGCCCCCGGATCGTCGTTCGCCATCGCCGACGCCGAGCTGGGTGACCTGACCGCCATCCTCGATTTCCCGGGCGTCTGGGGGCTGGAGCTGCGGCACGCGCACGGCCACGTGTCGCTGCTTCAAACCAGCGTCGACCCGCACCACCCCTTCTTCGGGTTCGACGGCACCTCTGTCGTGGCCGAGGGTGGTGGCGCCCTGCAGGTCCTGGGCAACTTGTTGCCGCTCGACCGCGTGGTCATCAATCGGATCGCGACCACGCGCGAGCGCCCCGACGACATCGTGCTGGACCTGGGCGGCGCGGACACGGGACGCAGCCGGTTGTCGGGGCGGGGGGCCTTCACGGGCATCTACGGCGCCACCAGCGTGCCCGGGATCGATCTGCACATCGCGTTCGACCACGCGGGGGACGCGCTGACGGCCGTGGCGGCGGGCAAGGGGCTCAGCGACCTCAAGATCGACGGCGAATCCGCGCGGATCACGGCCGACCTTTCCCAGCCGTTCGCGAAGATCCAGGTGGCCGCCAAGATCGCGGGACTGGACCTGCGCTACGGCGATTATGCCGCCAAGGACGTCGGCCTGACGCTGGCGTTCGACGGCGGCGCCGGGCGCGTCGACGTGAGCCGGCTGTCGCTGGGCGCTCCGGATGGCGGCAAACTGTCCGTCGACGCCAAGCTGGACACGAACACGATGGGGCTGGACGCGGCGCTGGCGTTCGACGGGTTCCGCACCGGCAGCTACCTGCCGCCCGACCTGCGGGGCCTCGGCGCCGGGCGGCTGGACGGGCGCATCGAAGCCCGCGGCGACCTCGCCAAGACCAAAGTACGCCTCCGGAAAATCGACCTGCGGCTGGCCCGC
This sequence comes from uncultured Pseudomonadota bacterium, assembly GCA_963737345.1. Classification (GTDB taxonomy): domain Bacteria; phylum Myxococcota_A; class Polyangia; order Fen-1088; family Fen-1088; genus JADGRB01. The sequence continues at coordinate 151,644 of CAVTSM010000017.1, forward strand.
TCGACCGCGGCGGGATTGCCGCGCGAGCTCCGGGTGAGGGGCCAGGCCGAGGCGTCGCCCGCTTCGGCGGCCACCCCGGGGCTGACGGTCAGCGTGCCGGGGGCCGAGGCCACGGTCCGCGGGTCGTTCGACCTGGCCCACCAGCGGGTCGACGTCAGCCTGGCCGCCAGCGCCGGCGAGCTGCCCCGCCTGCTGAAGGAAATGGGGCTGCCGCCGCTGGCGCAGGGGGCGCGCCTCGACGCCCGCGCGAGTGGCCCGCTTTCCGATCCGACAGCCAGCGCCGACCTGGTGCTGGAGGGCCTGGGCGCAGGACCGCGGCGGGTCCGGCGGCTGGATGCGCACGTCGCGCTCGAGCATGGGCTGCTGCGGCTGGAGAAACTCTCCGGCCCGGCCTTCGGCGGTCGCCTGGAGGCGCGCGGCAGCGTCGCCCTTGCCGCGTCGAAGCCCGGACGGCACCCGGGGGCGCCGGTGGTCGATCTGAAGCTGGACGCGCGCGACATCGATCTGGCCGCGCTGGCGCCCGACAGCGGCATCGCCGGACGGGTCTCGGTCGCGGTCGACGCGCATGGCCCCCTCGACGCCCCGACGGGCCACCTCAACATCCCCGCGGGAACAGCCGTGCGGGCATTCGGCGACACGTTCCTGCTGGGCCCGGTCGTCATTGCGCTGGACGGGCGCAACGCCGACATCCAGAGCCTCCATCTGGCGCACAAAGGGGGCGGCAGCGCCGACGTGCAGGGGCGGATCGCGCTCGCCACCCAGGAGCTGAGCTTGGACCTGGCGCTGGATGCATTCCCGCTGGCTGCGCTGCCCGGCGTCGCCGACTCGGGCGCGGCGGTGACCGGCGTCGCCGGCGCTCGCCTGCACCTGGGCGGACGGGCCGACCGGCCCCAGATTGCCGGCGAAATCGACCTGCGCGACGTCGGTGCCCGTGGCGTGCGCCTCGGGACCGGGCACCTGGCCCTGTCGCCGGTGTCGGTCGGGCGGGGGCACGCGCCCGGCGTCGCCGTTCACGGCCAGCTGTTCGATCGGTTCGACGTGGATGCCGACGCCGCGCTGACTCCCGCCGGGCCGACCATCCACGGGCGGCTGGGATTTCGCCGGCTGGAGCTGCACGCGCTGGCGCCCGAGCTGGCGGCGCTGGGCGACGGCCGCGGCATCGCGACCGGCCGTGTGGCCATCGACCTGGATCCGGGGCAACCGCCCGCGATCGACGTGCTCCTGCCCGAGCTCTGGCTGTCGATCGCGCGTCCCGTCGAGGGACCGAACGGCGAGACGACGCTGGAACGCGTGCGCATCGAGGCCGCGCGACCCCTGCACGTTCACGTCGACGGAGACCACGTCGTCCTCGACGAGGCGCGGTTCGCGACCGACGGCGGCGATCTCCGGGTCCAGGGGCGCCTGGACGGGCGGGTCATTTCGGGCGCGATGTCCGGCCACCTCGATCTCGAGCTGCTGGAGCCGTTCACGCGCGGCGCGCTCGATCGGCTGGGCGGCGATCTGCGCGCCGAGCTGACGGCCAGCGGCACGTTGGACCAGCCGGACCTGCGCGGCGAGGTGGCCGTCGTGCACCCGGTGCGGCTGCGCCCGCACGGCCTCGACCGCGACGTCACCGTCGACTCGGGGCGCTTCACGCTGTCGAGCGGCGGCCGGGTGGCGCTCGACAACCTGGCGGTGTCCATCGACGGCGCGACGATGCAACTGTCCGGACATGCGCGGCTGGGGGCTGGGTTCGTGCCGGAGAACCTGCAGGCCGACGTGATGGGCGACGTCAGCGCGCGCCTCTTGGCGCAGGCGGTGCCGGACGCGATCTCGGACGCCCAGGGTAAGGCCCACGTGCGGGCGCAGCTGCGCGGGACGCTGCTGCACCCGGACATCCGCGGTCGCCTGGATCTGGAGGCCATCGACTTTCGCCTGCGCGGCCTCGGCACCGAGGTTCAGGTCGAAAGCGGCATCGTGGAGATCAGCAACCAGGGTGTCATCCTGCACAACGTCAGGGTGCTGTTCGACGATCAGGGGACTCTGGTCATCGGCGCCTCGGGCGTGCGCGCCGGACGGGTGCAGTTCACCAACCTCTTTCCGTTCGAGCCGGGTGAGTTCGACCTTCCGCTGCACGGCGAGCGGCTCACTTACCGGAGCCCGGGGGTGTTCGAGGTCGACGACCTGGCGTTCGACCTGGATCTCCTGGGCAGCTTGGACCGGGGATTCGGCCTGGGCGGCGAGGTGCGCCTGGTCTCGGGCCGTTACCTGCAGTCATTCAAGGTTCAGAATCTGGCCATCAGCCCACGCGTCAACGAGTCGACGGTGCGGCCGTTTTACGACGGCAAGCCGCTCTTGGAGCAGCTGAAGCTGGACTTGTCGGTGCGCACCGTCGGGGATGGGTTCGTGGTCCAGAACAACATCGCGCCCGAGATCCACGCCGACGTCATCCTGCACGTGGGGGGGACGCTGGCGCTCCCCCAGCTGGCCGGCGACGTTCGCCCGACCGACGGCCGCTTCAACATCCCGTTCATGCGCGGCGACTTCGACCTGGTCCCCAACGTCAACCATGTGACCTTCATCGCCACCAAGTCCATCGCCGACGGCGATACACCCGACATCGCGATCGAGGCCGTCAACCAAGTCACCGACGTCAACGGCGCCGACCACACCGTGCACATGCGCATCAACGGGCCGTTGCGGGAGGCGCAGATCGACCTGTCCAGCGATGACGGCCTGGATCGAAATCAGACCGCCTTCTTGCTGCTGACGGGACGGACCTCGGCGTCGACGGCTTCGCCCTTCGGGACACAAAACGCCACCGTCGGCGCCAACCTGACCACCGGCGCCGACATTGCCGGCCAGGCCACGCGCGACACGGTCGCGAACCTGATGGAACCCTACATCGACGACACCTTCCAGCGCCTCACCGGCCTCAACCTGCGCTTGACGGTGGGCTCGGACGGCTTCGAAGGGCGAATTCGGAAACGCGTCAGCCGGTATGGAGACCTGCAGCTGGATTACCTGCAGGGATTCCAGAACCAGAGCCACTGGAACGGCTCCGGAAGCCTGTGGCTGGTCGACTATCTGACCCTGGGCGGCGGCATCGAGCAGATTCGTCTGTCGTCCGAGCAGGGTGTTCCCGAGACCCTCCCCCTCAATTACAATTTCGAGCTGCGGCTGGATTACGCGATAAGAAGGTGATGCGGGCGCGTCTACCCGTCTCCCACCTGGACCTGTGACCCGCGCGAGCGCCTCGATCGTTCTCGGCGCCGCTCTCGTCTGCGCGGCGGTGACGCCGCGCGCGCATGCGCAGGAGCAGGAGCAGGAGCAAGAGCAGGACAGCGCCGCGCCGCCACCCGAGGCGGAGGCACCAGCCCCCAGCGACACCACGCCCGCGCCCCCCCTGCGTGCCGTGCCGGTGACCGGGTACGAGGTGGGTGGCACGCGCATCGATCCCGACGACCAGGTCCACGCTCTGCTGGCCTCCGTCGTGGCGATCGGTGACCCTTTTGTCCCGGCCGGCCCCAGCGATCTGGTTGGGCGGCCGCTGGGGACGGTCCCCCGCCTGGTGCAGGCCTTCGACGCCGTCGGCTACCGCGCCGCCGTCACGACGCGCGCCGCCCCGGGCGGCATCACCTTGATCGTCAATCTGCTGCCGTACGACCGCCTTCGCTACGTGTTCGTCACCGGCAACCGGCGCATCCAGCAAGACGAGATCCAGCGCCGCATCACCGTTCGCCCCGGGCAACCGCTGCCGCCGCCCGGACCGGAACGTGACGCGGTCCTGGAAAGGGAGCGCGAGCACGTCATCGATTTTTTGCGCAGCCGTGGCTACTTCGAGGCCAACGTCGGCCTGGACGCGCGCCCCGGCAGCGTCGCCGGCTCGCTGGATTTTTACGTTCGCGTGCGCCTGGGGCCCGCGTACCCGATCGGCCCCATCGTCTTCGCCGGCAACCACGCGCTTCGCACCGAAGAGATCGACCCGATGTTCCGGCACGCCGACTGGCTGACGCTGTGGAACACCCCGGTGCCGTTCACGCAGAAGCAGCTCCGCGAGGACATGGACGCGCTCACCAAACGCTACCGCGCGCTCGGCTACGCGGGCGTTCGGGTGACGACCGACTTCAGCGTCGGCAGAAGCGTCGACCGCGCTGCCAAGAACGTGCGCGCCGGCATCACGATCAGCGAGCGCAAGCGGATCGTCGTGGCCTTCGAGGGGAACAGCAGCCAATCCACCGGCACGCTGCTGGACACCGTCACGCTGTTTTCCCGCGGCTCCTACGACGACTACGAGGTCGGGGCCAGCGCGGACGCCATCCAGCACCACTACCAGGAAGAGGGCAATTTCCTGGCGCGCGTCGATTGGCGGCGCGAGCGTCTGTCCGCCGAAGAAGATCGAATCGTCTTCGTGATCGATGAAGGGCCTGCCCTGCGGGTCCGCGCCGTCGAGTTCGCGGGCGCGCGGGCGCTTTCGCGCGAGGAACTGGGCGACGTCGTGTCGGTGCGACCCTACCCGTTCCTGGGGATCGGCTCGGGCGGCTATGCCACGGGCAAACAGCTGGATCAGGACGTCGAGCGCCTGCTGGAGTACTACCGGGCTCGCGGGTTCCTCGAGACGAAGGTCCGCGTCGACGCGGGGACATCGCCGGCAGCCCTGGGCCAGCTCGGCGCCGTGGCGGCCGCCGCCGAGAGCGTCTCGCGCGAGGCGCACGACCTTTACGTCCGTTTCTCGGTGGTCGAGGGGCCGCGCCTGGTGCTGGCCGCCGAGGACTTCGCGTCCACGGACGGCACTCCCCTTCCCTATGATCGCAACTTCCTGCTCCAGAGCGTCGCGCTGCGCCCCGGCGCACCTTACGCGCCGCCGACCGTTCAGGCGGACGGCAAGCGCCTGGTTCGCCTGTTCGGCGACACCGGCTTCGGCCTGGCCTCTGTCGAGCCGGACGTCGACAGGAAGGGCGATGCCGTCAGCCTGACCTGGAAAGTCACGCTGGGTCCGCGCATGCAGGTCGGCCCGATCTTCGTGCGCGGCAACTTCGTCACCCGGCCAAACACGATCTTGCAGCAGATCCGGCTGCGGCCGGGCGACACCCTCAACACCGCCGCCGTCGAGCGCAGTCAGCGCGACATCGGCTTCATGCAGCTGTTCAACAACGCGTCGCCGATTTCCTTCCCGCAAAGGGAGAGCCGGCGGCCCGTTCAACCGATGGTCGTCAGCGTCGAAGAGCGTTACGAGCAGTTCAGCGTCATTCACGTCGGCGTCGGCGCATCGACCGATCAGAAGGCGCCGGACTCGTCGTTCCCCGTCGGGGTCTACCTGCGTGCCGGCTATGACAACCGCGACCTTCTGGGGCGCGCCTGGACGCTGACCAGCGGGTTCACCTACGGCACGGCAATCCTGCGCGCCAACGTGGGCTTCCTGGACCGCCGCTTCTTGGGGACGCTGTTCCGCTTGGACGCCTCGTTCACCTACCTCAATCAGGCCACCGTTCGCCTGGGCGACATCCACTCGGGTGGCGGCTCCGTGGGCTTGTCGCGCGAGCTCTTCCCGGGGGTCGACGCCGGCCTGCACTACAACCTGCGCAACACCACCCACACGGAGCCGTTGTTGCGCCAGGCCGGCCCCATCGAGACCACGAACCACGTCACGCTGGGCACCACGGTCGGCAGCCTGAGCGCCAACCTCGAGTGGCTGCGCATGGACAATCGCCTCCTGCCGACGCGCGGCTTCCGCGTGGACGCCATCGCCGAGCTGGCGCTTCCTGCCTTCTCCATCCCCTTGCGGCCGTTCCCCTTCGCGATCGGAGACGACAGCTTCCTCAAGGTCGGCGTTCACGCGCTGTCGGTCATCCCGCTCGGCAAGCGCATTTTCCTGCGCCACGGCTTTCGGTACGACCAGGGCTTCCCGCTGGGCGGGGCATCGCTTTTGCCCAAGGTCGAGCGCTACTTCGCCGGCGGCGACACGACGATCCGCGGGTTCCAGCTCGATCGCGCGCGCGTCCAGATCGTCGAGCAGCCGCTGGCGCCCGTCGACCCGCGAAACCCCGCTGCCGGGGGCGTCTATCTGGTCGAGTACCGGCCTTTGGGCGGCAACCTCCGCATCGTGCAGAACATCGACCTTCAGTTCCCGATCGCGCCCCCCTGGTACGGGGCCGTCTTCATCGACAACGGCGTGGTGGCAGACTCGCTGGACCAGCTGGGCCTGCGCCAGTTTCGCCACGGCGTCGGCGTGTCACCGCTGCTGATCCGGCTGCCCATCGGCGACCTCAGCCTCGCCTGGGGCTGGCCGCTCGACCCGGGGCCCGGCGACACGCGCATCGGCGTGCTGCACGTCAACGTCGGCTTGATGTTCTGAGCTGCCGCGCCGCCGCCGCTCAGCGGGCGGCGACGAGCGCGATCATGTTGTGCTGCTTTTCGAACCCGTCCTTGGCGGAGGTGGCTTCCTTGAGGGAGCCGAAGTTCCCATAACGGACGCGGTAGACCATCCCCTTGCCGGGAACGGCCCCCGAAACCACGAACGCTCCCGGGAAGCGCTGGGCGAAGGCATCCGCCTCGGCCGAGGTGGCGAAGGTGCTCAGATGCAGGGTGAACTTGCCTTTGCCCTTGGCGGGCGCGGCGGCGGCAGTCGTCTCGGTTGGCGCAGGCGCCGCGACGGGCGCCGCCGGCTTGAGGGCCACCGGTTTCGGGGCGGCGGGCTTGGCGACCGGCACCGCGGCCACGGCGCGCGGCGCCGGCTTGGCCTTGGGCGGGGGCGCTGCGGCCTGCGACCCGGCCAGGGTGCGCGGGAAGGTCAGCGCCGGCTCGGGAGCGGCCACGCCGGGCGGCGGCTGGTGGACCCGATCCAGCGCCGCCAGCGGATCCGCCGGGGCGGCGGCTGCTTCGGCCTGGCCGCGCGATTCGATGCGCTTGCCGACCATCACGCCCAGCACGAACAGCATGCAGGCGACGACGGCGCTGCCAAAAAACAGAAAAAACACCTGCCGGTTGTCCAGGCGAATCTCGATCTTTTCGCGCCAGCGTTCGACGCTGCGGTCGGCGTCCCGGTCGACGTCCAAAAGCGCAGGGGCTTCCATGCTGTCGATCGCAGTGTACCGCACCGTCATGATTCGTCTTCTTTCGTGGTGGTTTCGCTGCGGGCCATCGACTCGGGCGCCGAGACGCCCAGCAGCGCCAGCCCGTTGCGCATGACCTGCGCGATCGCCTCCACCCACCACAGGCGCGCCGCCGTCTTGCGCCAATTCCAGGTCGCCCGCCAGTCGCCGACCCGCTGCCGCTCTTGCGGCAGGATCGTGTCGCCGTGGACCTTTTGAAGCTGCGTGTAATAGCTCTGGAACTCCCCGGCCAGCTCCATCAGATAGGTGGTCAGCCGGTGCGGCTCACGCGCCGCCGCGGCGTCCGCGATGAAGTCGGGAAAGTCCGCCAGCCGTCGCAGGATGGCGATCTCTTCGGGCAGGGCCAGCTCGCGAGCCAGCTCCGCGGAGTACGGGGGACGCTCTGCGCCGAGCTCGGCGGCGCGTCGGAGGATGGCGGCGCAGCGCGCGTGTCCGTATTGAACGTAGTAGACCGGGTTGTCCAACGACTGCTTCTTGGCGAGATCCAGGTCGAACTCCAGCGACGTGTCATGCCGGCGCATCAGGTAGAAGAACCGGGTCGCGTCCCGGCCGACCTCGCTGATCACCTCATCCAGGGTCACGAACTCACCCTCGCGCTTGCCCATCGCGACCGGCTGTCCGTCGCGCAGCAGGCTGACGATCTGGATCAGGATGACCCGCAGCACCGCTGGGTCGTTGCCGAACGCCTTCAAAGCCGCCTGCATGCGCGGAATGTAACCGTGGTGGTCCGCGCCCCAGATATCGCAGAGCTCCGTGAATCCGCGGGCCAGCTTCTTGCGGTGATAGGCGATGTCCGCCAGCAGGTAGGTCGGAAGCCCGTCGGACTTCATGACCACCCGGTCCTTGTCGTCGCCCCAAAGCGCCGTGGTCCGCAGCCAGACCGCGCCGTCGTGGCGGTCGATGAACCCGGCGCTCTCCAGGCCTGCCAGCGTCGACGCGACGTCGCCCGACTTGTGCAGGTCCCGCTCGCTCTGCCAGACATCGAAGCTGACGGCGAATCGCTCCAACGTGCCGCGAATCAGGCCAAGCGACGAATCGATGGCAAAGTTCTGGATCGATTCCATGTCGGCGGGCGGCGTGGGGCCCACCCAGCGGGCGCCGTCACGCGCGTACAGCGCCCGCCCGAACTCGCGGATGTAGGCGCCCTTGTAGCCGTTGTCGGGGAAGGACACCTCGGGGACGGCAGGGTCGACCGCTCGCGCCGTTTCCATGTAGCGGACCCAGGTGGAAAGAGCCAGCGTCTGTACCTGGTTGCCCGCATCGTTGACGTAGAACTCGGTCGTCAGGTCATAGCCCGCGAAGCGCATGAGGCGCGCCAGCGCGTCGCCGACGGCGGCCACCCTTCCATGAGCCACCGTCACCGGGCCGGTCGGATTGGACGAGAGGTACTCCAACAGGACCCGGGGGGCCGACTGCGCGGGCGCACGTCCCCAGTCGCTGCCGGCGGAAAGCATCTGGCCGAGAGCCGCCTGCCAAAACGCAGGCGCCAATCGCACGTTGATGAAGCCCGGACCAGCCACGTTGGCCTCGGCGATCGGTGAGCCTGTTTGGGCGGCCAGCCGGGCGACGATCGCGTCGGCGACCGCGCGTGGCGACTTGCCGGCTGGCTTGCCCAGCGTCATCGCGACGTTCGAGGCAAAGTCGCCGTGCTCGGGGCGCTTGGTGCGCTCGATGGAGACGGGGATCTCGCCGGCACCGGCCGCCAGGAAGCCTTCACGGGCCAGGTCCTGCACGGCCCGGGCGAGAAGCTCGCGGACAGTTTCGCGGGCGCTCGATGTTGGCACGGGGTTCACCTACATGTAGTTTCTATGCGCACCCAGGCGGCGTCAAGTTCCGCTGGGCGGGGGGATGGCGGCGCTACTGGATGGGGAAGGCGCCGCCGCTGGTGTTGTAATCCTGGAAGATTGGCTGCAGGCCGGTCGCCGAGCCCACGGTGGACGTGTACCCGAGGGGATGGATGCGAAGCAGCTGGCCACGGGTCGGCGCCCCGCCCTGCTGCCGGCCCAGCCGCCGCTGGTCGACGACGAACAGGTAACGTGCCTCGGTCGTCGCGTCGGTGAAGGGGGTCATCTGCTTCACGGCGTCGATGGGGCCGAACACGATGCGCGCCGGCATCGAAACCTCCACGGAGACCGGGTCCTGGACCACCTGCGGGTTGAACCCGCCGTGCACGTCGAAGACGGTGACGAACTGGCCGGGGGGAGCGCGGTCCAGATTGGCCAGCACGAAGCCGAGCTGCGCGTTGCGGAACAGCGCCCGGACGTGTTGCGGGGGCGTCCCCATCGGCTGCAGCGGATCGCCTTGCACGGGCCCCCCGAAGTAGAGACACGGGTCGGCCGGCATCGGCGTGCCGATCGCGACCTGGACCAGCTTGTTCGCGTCGTCGACCGCCGGCTGATACAGAGGCGAGCCGGGATCGAACGTGTCGGGGTCGATCCGGCTGTCGATCATCGAGACGTCCGCCGGAAGGTTCGTGCAGGTCGGCGCGTTCATCGGGATGCGAAACGTGAAGCGCGGGTCGGGCGTCGGGTTGGGGGCACACTGGTCACCGCCCGACGGCAGCGCCGCCGTCGTCTGGAAGCCGGACTGCGATCCCGAGACCAGGAATCCGTTGCCGACCTGAACCTGGTAGCTGGTCAGCTGATCGAAGCACTGCGTCTTGGCGGCATCCGTGAACGGCGGCGCGTCGGCGCAAAAGCATGCCTTGCTGTCGCAGTCCGCCAGCAGCGGCAGCGTGTCGCTTTGCAGGTCGATGCAGACGCGCCCGGCGCGGCACGGCGTCTTCGAATTGCAGGCCAGCAGGCATCGCGGCGTCGATCCACCCTCGGGGTCCGCCTGGCACGTGAACTTGTCCGTCGAGGGGTCAGCGGGATCCTTGCATTGCTTCAAGGAGGTGTCCGTCGGATCGTCGTTGGCGCTGGGATCGCAAGGGGTCAGCGCCGACCGAGGGAGCTCGTCGAGGTGCGGACGGATGACGACCTGATTCGGGTAAGCGGCCACGATTCGGTAGCGCCGGACGGTCTGCAGGTACGGCGCGCAGTCCGCAGCCGTGGCGTCGAAGCGATTCGGGTCGGCGCAGAGCCCGTTCACGGGAAGGCCAGCCGACGCGGCCGAGACCGTGGCCGGCAGACAAGCCTCACCCGGGCCGCACTGGCTGTTCTGCGTGCATCCGGTCAGCGTGACGAGGTCACCGTTCACGACCCCCGAGCCGCAGTAATTGTTGCCATTGTCGAGCAGCATCGAATCGACGGGCAGCCGCGGGCCACTGCTGGCCGGGAAGCGCGCCCGGCTGCTGCCGGTCCCCACCAACACGCCCGTGCTGTGCGCGCCACCCAGCGCTCCTTGCCAGCTGATCGTCCACGCTTGCGGTGTGACCGCCCGCCGGTCGATGGGGTCGTCGGGATTCGTCGGTTTGGGCTCCTGCGGAAAGAAGACGCCCGTCTGTACGTACAGCTTCGACAGCGCGGTCGCGTTCAGCACCGAGCCCTGCGTCCAGAACGGCTCCAGATACGGCCCCGTCGCCGGGATGCTGGGCAGGACGTCCACCCGCGGTGGCCCCGAGGCCGGGTCCAGCGTGACGGAGTACGTGACCTGATTGCGGTCGCGCAGCGTGTTCACGAACGGCTCCGGCTCCGTCACGTTGTTCGCCAGCGGTGAAAACGCATAGTCCTCGCGCGCCAGCGCCGCGCTGTGATGGCGCAGAACCGGGTTGATGTTCACCAGGTAGATAACCCCCGAAGCCGTGATCACCCAGGCGTGCGCGCCGTTCACGCTCTGTTCGCTGGTGTCCTCGGTCGGCTCCGTCCTGATGTCGGCCGCGGCGACATCGATGGGGAGCGCGGGCAGACGAATCCCCGGTCCGACGCTGAACGGGCGCCGGTGAACGGGATCGATCGGAATGCACGCCGTATTCGCGGTCACACCGGCGGGCAGGTTCATCGGATCGATGTTGGTCTCGCACTCGATCTCGGCACCCGGCAGGAAAACGCTGATGACGCGCACCGTGCCGTCGTCGGCGATCGCGTAGAGGTATCTCCGCTTCTCGACGTCGAGGGCGTTGCCCATCTCCGACAATGTGTCGGCGGTCTCCCCGCGCGCGGCGGTCTCCGCGCCCACGAACACACCTGCCTGCCCGGCGTTGGACAGATACCGATAAGGGTCCACGTTCAGCCGCACCCGGGCCGCGCCGCGCGCCCCCTCGTGCAGATAGACGGCGTGCCCAGGCACCGTGAGCCCCGCGCTGGTCAAGCCGACCGAGAGCACATACGACGCGTTCGCGAGGCCGATGTAGGCGCGGCTGCCGTCGGGAAGGATGGCGATGCCGCTGGGGCTGATCTTGGTCGACGGCACATAGGGCACGTCCGCGTACTGATTGCCCGGCAGCGCCGGCGAGCCCGCCGCGCCGCCGCCCACCGATCCCGCCGCGCCACCCGCTGGGGGCGCCGCGCCACCGATTCCGCCGGCGCCCGACCCGGCTGTGGCGAGGTCGGGCGAGCCGTCGATTGGACCACCTTGGCCACCGGCCTGCCCAGCGTCTTGCGCTATCTGCGCGCCAGCGTCGGTGGTCGCCCCGCCCTGCCCGCCAGCGTCGGTCGTCGCCCCCGTGCCACCGCCACCGCCCCCGCCCCGGTCGGGGCTGCGGGGCGGAAGATCCTGTCCCGCGCAGTCGACCGGACAGCTGGGGGACGTCCCGGCGTCGACCAGGGTGACGCTCCTGTTGTCGCCGTCGCCAACCCGGCGGACGTGCGCGGAGCTGACGATCTGACCACCGGGCAGCGCAATGACGGCGATCAGGTCGCAAGACGGGTACGTCACCAGCGCGTACCAGGGGGTCGGCTTGGCCTGCGCCGGCCACCCGATCGGGTCCGCCATGGCGCCGGCCGGGTTGCACAAGGCGCCGGTCTGAGTCGGGTCGCTGGCCTCCGCCGGCGACACCAGCTCCGACGTATCCTGGGGGAGGAACACGGCCTCATAGGGCGCGGCGGTCAGGAACGTGCCGTCGCCCTTGACGGGGCGAATGGTCATCGTCGCCGTGCGCGGCGACGGCAACGTCGTGAGGCTGCTCTGCTGCCCGTAAAAGGTCGGCGCCACCAGCACCGCCGGATCGACCAGCGACAGATTGCAGGACCCGCGGTTCGCGGTCAGCAACCGGCAACCGTCGTCGCTCGACGAGATTTGGCTGGGGAATTTTCCGAGCGGCGCCAGCCCGTAGCCGCCGGTGAACGGGTCGAGATCCACCAGCTTCCAATGATCCGCGTCGACCGCCGTCAGCCCGCTGCTTCCGGTGTTGGGCAGAAATGCAAACGTGCGGGAGGTCGTCGAGGCAGGCGGGTCGTAGAAGTCCTGCGGGTGACAGGCCCGCATCGGCCGCCCCGAGACCGTCAGCTGGTTGCCAGCGCCGTTCGGGTCGTACGCGCCGAAGCACATGAAGGTGACGTCGGTCGGGCGATTGAGATCGTTGACCGGCAGCAGGTTGGGCGTCGCGCTGCACGACAGCGCGGCGAAGGCGGCGGCCAGGACAGGACGGAGGACGGGACGGAGGCGCTTCATCGGGGCGTGATGCTCGGAAAGCCGATCCGTTGAATGACGTGGTCCTCGGTGGGGCTACCTGGTTCTAGGTCCACGACGGCGATGTCGTTCTGCGTGAAGTTCAGCACGTAGGCGACGGGCAGCTTCGGATCGAAGACCATTTGGCCCGGCCCGCGCCCGACCTGGAACGAGGTGACCAGCGACGGGATGGTCGAGTCGAAGACGTAGATCTCGCCCGTGTCGAAGCAGTTTACGTAAAGGCGTGCCCCCCGCTGGGACAGGTACGTCGGACTCGAGCAGGTCTCGATCACCGCCGACGGGCGCACCGTCAACGCCCCAGAGCTGCTCCGGTCGATGTCGTAACCGATAAGCGCCGGCGGGACCCGCTGCAAGGCGAAGGCGCGTTGCGGCTGATCCGGGGCCGATTCGGGCGGATCGACGATCGCCACGCCGCGCATCTCGGAGCCGACCAGGCCCGAGCTGAGCGAGTCGCTGCCGCCCAGCAGCACGACGTCGCTGGCCGGCGCGCAGTTCCAGGTTGGGCTGTTCTGGTTGCCCGACAGAAACGGCACCATGGTCGCGATCTGCGGCACGTATCGCGAGCTGACGAAAATCTCGGGCGAGCCCTTGGGCGAGGTGCCGAGCGGCGCGTGCAGCCCGAGCGCGGTCACCCCGAAGTTGCCGGCGCTGTTGGGCGGAAACGGGCTGTTGAACGGCGCAATGAACTTCGGCGCGGGCGGAAAACCGGCGACCGAGGGCAGCCCCGTTTCGGATACGTCGAACAGAGACAGGCCACCGGACGCCACCACCGACGTGTTGCCGACCAGGTGGCCGACGTAAAGGAGCCCGTGCTGCTCGTCCAGCGCCAGCGCGAACGGCTCATCGGGCAGCCCGACCGACGGGGCGTTCGGATCTCCAGATAGGCTGAACAGCACCGACGTCGTGTCGATCACCTTTTGCGTGCACTCGGCCAGCGTGCCGCCCTCGCCGTCCTGGCGGCAGCGCAATCCGGGGTGCGCCCCGTCGCCGGCCGGCACGACGTCGACCCAGGTCAGGGAGGTGTCCCCCCGGACGCCCACGATGATCCGCGCGCCGTTGGGGTCGGCCGTGCACCCCGTGTCGCAGGGACCCTTGCAGTTGGGCTGCCAGACCATCCCTGCCGCGAAGCTTCCGATGCGGACCGTCGCGTCAGATTGGATGTAGAGCCGCTCGTCGCAATTCAAGATGTTGCTGTCGAGCGCGTCCCAGCAACAGGTCGGCGGCGTGCTGCGCGGCAGCGGGTGGACGTAGTCCTGTTGCGGGCAGACGGCCCACTGGCTGGGGCGGGCGCGGTCGCTGGCAGCGCCGCGCAACGTGAGCAGGCCCGAATCCGTCGCGACGGTGCGGTCCTCGCCGACGTTCATCACGACCAACGTCCCGTCGTTGTACCGGAGGTCTGCGTTCGAGTTGGCCACGTACAGCCAATCGCCATCCGGCGCGATCGCGGCGCTGGAGGGGAAAAAGAGGGTGTCGGCCGGCGGCATCACGCCTTCCTGGCTCAGCGAACACGCCGCGACGCCCGCCAGCGCCGCCCCGAGCAGGCACGCGCGCGCGGGGCCCCGGCCCGGGTCAGGGCCCCCGCGTCTGATTCCGCCTACCATTCCGGCTCTAGGACCCGCCCGCGAACGTTCAGGTTGTCTTGAGCGCGGCCTGGGCCGCCGCCAGACGGGCAATCGGCAGCCGGTACGGCGAGCAGGAGACGTAGTCGAGGCCGATCTGGTGGCAGAACTCGACGGACGACGGGTCGCCACCGTGCTCGCCGCAAATGCCGATTTTCAGCTTCGGCTTCTTCTCGCGGCCGGCGGCAACCGCCATCTTCATCAGGGCCCCGACCCCGCTGCGGTCGACGCTGACGAACGGGTCCACGCTGTAGACGTCGTGCGCCAGGTAGGCCGACAGAACACGCGGCACGTCGTCGCGCGACAGACCGAAGGTGGTCTGCGTCAGGTCGTTGGTGCCGAACGAGAAGAACTCGGCGGTGTCGGCGATCTCGCCCGCGGTGAGCGCCGCGCGGGGCACCTCAATCATGGTCCCGACGGTGTAGCTCAGCTTCTTGCCGCGCTCCTTGAAGACGGCGTCGGCGGTCTTGCGGACCACGTCGGCCTGCAGGTCGAGCTCCTTCTTGGTGCCGACCAGCGGGATCATGATCTCCGGGTAGATGTCGTGCCCCTCGGCCGCCAGGTCACAGGCAGCCTCGAAGATGGCGCGCGCCTGCATCTCCGTGATTTCCGGGTACGTGATCCCCAGGCGGCAGCCGCGGTGGCCGAGCATCGGGTTGGACTCCTTCAGCTCGTCGATGCGGGCGTGAATCTCCTCGACCGTCTTGCCCGTCGCGCGCGCCAGGTCCGCCACGCCAGCCTCGTCGTGGGGCAGGAACTCGTGCAGCGGGGGATCCAGCGTCCGGATGGTGACCGGTCGCCCCTGCATCGCCTCGAACAGACCCCGGAAGTCCTCGCGCTGCAGCGGCAGCAGCTTGTCCAGGGCCTGGCGGCGGTCGGCCTCGTTCTCGGCGACAATCATCTCGCGCATGGGGCCGATCTTCCCCTCGCCGAAGAACATGTGCTCCGTGCGGCAGAGGCCAATCCCCTCGGCGCCAAACGCGACCGAGGCTTCGGCCTGATCCGGCTGGTCGGCGTTGGCGCGAACCTTCAGCTTGCGGGCCGCGTCGGCCCAGGACATCAGCTTGGCGTAGCGCTGGAACACCGGCGCCTCTTTGGCGTCCAGGTTCTTCTCGATGAGCACCCGGATGACCTCGGACGGCGTCGTGTCGATGCGCCCCTGAATCACCTCACCGGTGAACCCGTCAATCGAGATCCAGTCGCCTTCCTTGATGACGACCTCACCCTTGGCGGTGGTCACCCGCATGAGGCGCGCGTGGTAGTCGAACGACAGCGCGTCGCAGCCGACGATGCAGACCTTGCCCATCTGCCGGGCGACCAGCGCCGCGTGGCTGGTCATCCCGCCGAAGGCGGTCATGAAGCCGAGGGACGCGTTCATGCCGCGGATGTCCTCTGGGCTCGTCTCGTGGCGGCACAGGATCAGATCGGTCTCGCCCTTGGCGGCCAGCGCCTCCGCCTCGTCGGCGAAGAAGACCACCTTGCCGGTGGCGGCGCCCGGACCGGCCGGCAGCCCCTTGGCCAGGAGGCGCCCCTCATTGACGGCCGCCTTCTTGGCCGCGGGCAGGAAGACCGGCCGCAGCAGCTGGTTCAGCGCCTCCGGCTCGACCCGGCGCAGCGCCTCTTCCTTGGGAATCAGCTTCTCTTCGACCATCTCGACGGCGATGCGCACGCCGGCGAACCCGGTGCGCTTGCCGTTCCGGCACTGCAGCATGTAGAGCTTGCCGTTTTCGACGGTGAACTCGATGTCCTGCATGTCCTTGTAGTGCTTCTCGAGCTTCTTGCGGATGTCGAGCAGCTCTTTGTAGGCGACGGGCAGGACCTTCCCCAGCTCTTCGATCTTCTGCGGCGTCCGGGTGCCGGCGACGACGTCCTCGCCCTGCGCGTTCACCAGGAACTCGCCGTAGAACATGTTCTCGCCGCTGGCGGGGTCACGCGTGAAGCAGACGCCCGTCGCCGAGCTCTCGCCTTTGTTGCCGAACACCATGGCCTGGATGTTGACGGCTGTCCCCCACTCGACGGGGATGTTGTTGAGGCGGCGGTAGAGGTCAGCGCGATCGTTGCGCCACGACTGGAAGACGGCCTTGATGGCGCCTTCCAGCTGCGTGTACGGATCCTCGGGGAAGTTGATGCCCAGGCGGTTCTTGATCTCCGCCTTGAACTCCGCGACCAGCTCTTTCAGCGCGTCGGCCGGCAGCTCCGAGTCCAGCTTCACGCCGCGGGCCTTCTTCTTGGCCGCCAACAGCTCGTCGAACGGATCGTGATCCTCTTTGTTCTCGGGCTTGAGGCCCAGCACGACGTCGCCGTACATGGCCACGAAGCGGCGGTAGCTGTCGTAGGCGAAGCGCTCGTTGCCCGACGACGCGGCCAGACCGGCGGCCGTCTTGTCGTTGAGGCCCAGGTTCAAAATCGTGTCCATCATGCCCGGCATCGAGGCGCGCGCGCCCGACCGGACCGAGACCAGCAGCGCGTTCGACGGGTCGCCGAACTTGGCGCCGACCTGCTTCTCCATGCGGGCGATCATCCCGCGAATCTCGGCGTCCAGGCCCTTGGGCAGCTTCTTGCCGTTCTTGTAGAACTCGGTGCAGACGTCGGTGGTGATGGTGAACCCGGGAGGCACCGGCAGGCCGATGTTGGCCATCTCGGCCAGGTTGGCACCCTTGCCACCCAGCAGGTTCTTCATCTCCTTGTTGCCTTCGGCCTTGCCGCCGCCGAAGAAGTAGACCCGCTTGCCGGAGGTCGCCTTGGCCGCCGGCGCCTTGACCGCGACTTTGGACTTGGAGGCCGCGGCACCTTTGACGAGCGTCTTCGCGCCCAGCCGGATCCCCCCCCCGTGCCCGTTCCCGTTCTTGAGGGTCAGCGCCTTGCCAACCTTCTTGACCTTGGACAGCTTGTCTTTGAGAACGGACTTGAGCGATTTCGCGGCGGAGCGGGACTTGGTGACGCTTGGCATGGGCGCTTATTTACCCTGCTCCCCGCGCCACGGGAAGCCCCTTTCAGGCAACCCGCCCTCGATTCGCGATCAGCCGACGCGGTCGCGGAGCGCGGTGCCCAGCTCACCCGCGCCGAGGCGCTCTTGGGACATCGAATCGCGGTCCCGGACCGTCACGGTGCGGTCCTCCAGGCTCTGGAAGTCGACCGTGATGCAGTAGGGGGTCCCCACCTCGTCCTGGCGCCGGTACAGCTTGCCGATGGCGCCGGTGTCGTCATAAACGGCGCGCAGCCCGGCCTTCTGAAGGTTCGCCTTGATGGACCGGGCCATCTCGACCAGGCGGGGCTCGTTCTTCTTCAGCGGGAAGACGGCCACCGTGATCGGCGCCAGGCGCGGGTGCAGGTGCAGCACCGTGCGGGTGTGATCCTCCGCGAGCCGCTCGGCGGCGCCACGCACCTTCTTCCAGACCTCGATCCGGTTGGCGTCGGCGTCGTCTGACAGCGCGACCAGCTCCGGCAAGGAACCCGGCAGCGCAGCCGCGATCTTGTCGGCCGCCGCCATCAGGCGCTCTTTGACCGCGGGCTCCATCTGCTTGGGGTCGCGCTTGTCGACCGACTTGGCGAAGCTGTGCACCAGCTCGCGAAGCTTGGTCGTGTCCTCGGCCGGCGGCTCCTTGACCAGCGACTCGTCGTAGGCGTCGCATAGGAACGCCAGCGTCGCTCGATCGGCGCCGGCCGACGGCTCGATCACGTACGGAACGATGTGCTGCTTCTTCTCTTGATCGAAGTAGCGCAGCTCGCCGACGGCGTCCGGGTTCTCCGGGCTGCGGCTGTGAGCCTTCAGGTCGAAGTCGGTCCGGTTCGCGATCCCTTCGAGCTCGCTCCAGCCCATCGGGAACCGGTACTCGAGATCGACGCAGCGCTTGGCGTAATGGGCCAGCTCGTGCTTCTCCTGCTCGCGCTGGCGCAGGTTGTCGCGCCGCATACCGAGGTCGACGTACCACTGCGTGCGCGCGTCGATCCAAGCCTGGTGCGCCGCCTCATCCTCGCCGGGGCGCACGAAGTATTCGATCTCCATCTGTTCGAACTCGCGCGTGCGAAACGTGAAGTTGCCGGGCGTGATCTCGTTGCGGAAGGCCTTGCCGACTTGCGCCACGCCGAACGGCAGCTTGCGGCGCATGGTGTCCAGCACGTTGCCGAAGTTGACGAAGATCCCCTGCGCCGTCTCGGGCCGCAGGTAGGCCAGGCCGCTGTCGTCACCGGTGTCGACCGCGCCCACGGTGGTCTTGAACATCAGGTTGAACGGCCGCGCCTCCGTCAGATCGGTCGAACCGCACTTGGGGCACTTCAGCTCCTTGGCGGCGATCGCCTGGTTGATCTCGGCGATGCCCTTCGGGTCCCGACCTGTTTGCGCCACGAACACATGGTCGGCGCGCGGCCGCGACTTGCAGTTCCGGCAGTCCGTCATCGGGTCCGAGAACGTCGCCTCGTGGCCGGAGTACTTCCAGACCAGGCGGTTCATCAGGATGGCCGCGTCCAGCCCCTCCATGTCGTCTCGGTCATGGACGACCGACTTCCACCAGGCGCGCTTGACGTTGTTCTTCAGCTCGACGCCCAGCGGGCCGTAGTCCCAGGTGCTGCCAAGCCCGCCATAAACGGCGGACGACGGAAAAACGAAGCCCCGGCGCTTGGCCAGGCTGACGATCTGCTCGAGCGAAGAAGCGGGCATGGGGCGCGAATCCTAGGAGGGCGTTGCCTTTTAGGCAACGGTGAGCGAAGCGAACCATGCCCGACGACGTGTCGCCCGATAGGCGACGAAGTCGAAGACGCCCGCGGCGCCGACGCTCAGCTGGCCGACATCGGCGTGTGGTGGATGATCTGGATGACCAGGCGCTCGGGTCCGTAGAAGTAGATCGATCTCGAGCCGTCGCGGTGAGTCTTGGGGCGGGTCTTCAGCTCGACGCCCTGCTCTTGCAGATGGGCGGCCCACGCGTCGACGTGCTCGGGGTCGGCCACGGCGATGCCGATGTGGTCCAGGCTGCCGTTCGTCTCGGGCGTGCCGCGGTGCAAGGCCAGATTGTCGCGGTGGCCGCAGAGGTAGACGTTGTCGGGATCGGGGCGCCACTCGACGGCGTAGCCCATCACCCCCACCCAGAAGCGCTCGGCGGCCTCGAGATCCCGCACGTAAAGAGCGACGTGGCGGATGCCCAGCGCGGGGGGGGCGACGTGGTGGGGGGGGGCGACGTGGTGGCCATCGGTCAGATTCCGTTGCTCAGTTTGGCAATGAATTCGAGCGATTTCAGGGGACCGCTGATGTGCTGGTTGATGATTTCGGCCAGCGCCTCCCGGCAGCCGCGGTTCACCTCCGTGGTCAGCGCGACGGCCTCTGCGTCGAGCAGCGACAGACCTGCCAGGTGGACCAGCGCCGCCCGGGTCGCGGCGGCGATCGGGCGGCCGCTGCGCGCGCAAGCGGCGCAGACCGCGCCGCCCCGCTCGGGGTCCCACCGAAACGGCGCTGCCGGATCGGCCGTCGCACACACGGCACAGCGATCGACGACCGGCTGAATGCCCAGCCCCCGCAGAAGCCCCAACTCGAACACCCGCAGCCGTTCGGCCGTCGCCCTGCCGCCCGCCAGACGCTCCAACATCTCGGCCAGCCAGTCGTAGACAGCGGGCTCTGCCTGTCGCGGGGCGCACAGCTTCGTCACCAGCTCGGCGGCGTAAGACGCGTGCGCCAGACGGGCGATGTCCGTCCCCAGCGCAACGTGGGTGGCGCCGGTCGCGTCGAAGCTCTCGAGACTCAGCATCTCCGCGCCTGGCCGCTCGCGCAACGCCGCCACGCCCACCGCCCCCAACCCCAGCCCGCCCGCGAAGCGGCGCTGGCTCTTGCGGGCGCTCCGCGCGAGGGCCGACACGCGACCAATCTCCCGCCCGAAGAGCGTCACGACCCGGTCGGCCTCGCCATAGTTCACGGCGCGCAACACGATGGCGGGTGTCGATAGTGCAGGCAACGCGCCCGCATCCTAGCGCCGCTCAGGTGAGCGTGCGGACCAAAGCGGCGATTTGCGCGGCGATCTGCTGGCTCGGGCCCGGGGCCATCGATAGGCCTTCGCCTGATTGGGGCGGCCGCCGCAACAACAGCGAGAGCGTGATGGTCGCGATGAGGACCAGGATGACCACGAAGACGGCCAAGCCCAATCCGCGGCGGCGGGCCGCCTCGTCCTCGTCGACGATTCCGCCGGCCAGAACCGGATCGACGACCGGGCTGGCCGACTTCACGCGCGCTTCCTCGTTCTCTCGGTTCACCGCGCGGTCGTAGAGCGTGAGCGGCTCGGAGTCACCGATGCCGACGACCTTGGCGTAGGAACGAATGAAGCCTCGGACGAACACCTGAGCTGGAAGCCCGTGCAAGGCTCCTGCCTCCAGCGCCTCGATCGCCGAGCGCGGCACCTTGGTGGATGCCGACACGTCACCGACCGTGAGAGCCTTTTGCTCTCTCGCGCGGCGGAGGCAGCTTCCAAAGTGCTCGTTGTCCATGGAGTGCGAACTCTCCAGTGACTCGTCTCCTCGACGAGTTTTCTTTAACGTTTTTGGACAGTTACTGCCGAAAACCGTTGGCAAGCTAACAGGACGCGCTGCGGCCTGTCAACGGAAATATCTTACCCTGAACATGTATTTGGCGCCAATAACTGTGCAATTTCTATGACTATACGCCGCGCGTCTCGGCCGACCAGACGTACTTGTGGAGCTGCAAATTGAGCCGAGCCTGAACCCCATCCCGGAGCATCCAGGCTATGAGATCCTGGGGGTTCAGGCGGCCGTGAACCGGGGAGAACAGCACCTCCGTTCTGGTCGCCAGCTCGTACTTGGCGACCACCTCCCTGGCCCAGCGGTAGTCGGGCTCGTCCGCGACGACGAACTTGGCGGCGTCCATTGGCCGCAGCTCCGGCAGGATCTGCCAGCGCATCCGGTGTGACTCACCGGAACCTGGCGTCTTGACGTCGACGATGCGGATCACGGGTTGCGGCAACCGGGCCAGGTCGTGGGCGCCCGAGGTCTCGATCATCACGCGCCGCCCCGCCCCGAGCAGCCGCTCGGCCAGGACGCCAATGTCGCGCTGGAGCATCGGCTCGCCGCCCGTCAGCAACACCAGCGTGGGCCCCAGGCGCACGACTTCCGTCACGACGTCGTCGACAGACATGTCGCGTCCTCCGTGAAACGCGTACGCCGTGTCGCAGTAGCCACACCGCAGGTCGCACCCGGTGGTCCGCACGAGCGTACAGGGGAGCCCCGCGTACTGCGTCTCACCCTGGATGCTGCTGTAGATCTCCGTGATTTTCATCGAAGCGTCCGTATACTTCTAAAGTCGTCGTGAGGCACCTGGTCGCGTACTTCGGAAACGAGCCAGAGAACCTGGCCTGCGCGCTTTTTTCGGCACGCGGCGCCCTGTACGTGCGCAGCGCAACCAGCACGCCGGCCAGGCCCGAGGGGTACGGGCTGGGCTTCGTCCAGGGCGGCGATGTCCTCTTGCAGAAGCGCCCGCGCGCCGAGACGCTGGAGGTCGACCTCTACAACCTGGTCAAGGACACCCGCGCCGAGGCGCTGGTCGGACGGGTCGGGTTCAAGCACGACGGCAGCACGCCTGCCGAAGACACGGACCCGTTTCGGTTCCGGTCCTGGCTCTTCGGGTCGGTCGGCGACCTCGGCGACGTTCCCTTCGAGGAGCTGCGCGAGCGCATGGTCGAGAGCACGCCGGCATTCCTGCGACGCAACATCCGGGGCCGCTCGCCGAGCGAGCACATTTTTCACCTCTTCCTGGCCTTCCTGCACGACGCGGGAATTCTGGATCAGCCGTCGCCCGCGCCCGCCGCCGTTCACGCGGCGCTGCGCAACAGCGTGCAGCTGATCGACAAGTTGCTCGAGTCGGCGGGAAAGGGACCGCTAAAGATCGCGCTTTGCGCGACCAACGGGCGCTGCTTCGCCGCGACGGGAATCAATTTCCCGATCCGATACCTCTCCGTCGAAGGGATCTCGGACTGTCCCGTTTGCCATGCCCGGAACGACGCGAGCCGCAACGGCCGTCGGATCCCGCACGAAAGCTTGCGCGCGCTGGTGGTCGAGGCGGACCCGGACGTCGCTTCGCGGCCGGGGTGGCGCGCGGTCGAGGACCGCACCGCGCTGATCGCCGGCCCCGACGTGGCCCCGACCCTCTTGCCGCTCTGATTCCGCCTCGGTCGCGGATCACATTGCCGCGATCGGCGTCGAGGGAGCGACGGGCGGGCGCGGGCGGCGCCGGTAGTACGAGAAGATCGTCTGAATGATCGAGGCGACGGGCACCGCGAAGAGCGCCCCGACCAGGCCATAGCTGTGCTCGCCGGCGATCAGGGCGAACACCACCAGCACGGGGTGAATCTTGGCAGCGTCGCCCATGATCTTCGGGTTCAGGAAGTTGGCCTCGACCAGGTGGATGCCGATGATCCACAACAGCACGAAGAGCCCCTGGCGCAGATCGAAGGTGCCCGAGGAGATCAGCGCGATCGCGACGATCGGCACCGACGACAAGATCGATCCGAAGATCGGCACCAGACTCATGGAGGCGGCGATGCCCGCCAGCAGCAGCGGGTACTTCACGTGGAAGAGCCAGAGCCCCAGGTAGGTCAACGCGCCGTTGATCGCGCAGATCACGATTTGACCGCGAATGACGCCTGAAAGGCCCCGGTCGACGCCGCTGGCGATCCGGTCATAGTCCAGCTGGTACTGCTCGGGCACCAGCGAGCGCAGGAATCCCCGGATCCGATCCAGGTCCACCAGGATGAAGGCCGCCACCATGAGCACCAGGAACAGCCGCCCGATTCCGGAGACGACCGCACCGATGAACTTCTGGCCGTACTCGATGGCGCGCTGGCTCTCCCCTTCGGTCGATTTCAGGCGCTCAGCCATCCATTGCTTGATCGATCGCTCCCATTTGCCGCCGGTCGGTGTCGCCAGCTGCGGCGACGGCGGGCCGATCAGGTAGCGGCCGTCAGTGGTCGGTCGGACCTCGAACGTCAGCGCCTGCAGGTCCAGTTGGTAGCGGCCGTCGGGCGCCGGCTCCAGCAAGATCGCGTTCGGCACCGCCGGCGGCGGCGGAACCGCCGGCCCCGAGGGCGTGATGGCGTCTTCGCCCGTCGCACCGTCCGGGGCCGCCTCCGGCCCAAAGTGCTGATCGACCCAGGCACCGGCGCGCGGCAGCCACTCGCGGTTGACCTTCGCGAACAGCTGCGGCGCCTCGCGAAAGAGACGCGCGAAGTCGCCTGAGAGCTTCGGGACGAAGTACCCGATGAACACGCTCAGGATCGCGATGATGTTCACGTACAGGATGATCACCGCGGCCGCGCGCGGGAACGGCTTGCCGCCCACGCGCAGCCGCCCGAAGCGCTCGACGACGGGCGCCAGGATGTACGCGACCAGGATTGCGAAAATGAACGGGAGCGCGACCTCTCGAAAGAGGTAGACGATGAGGACGCAAAAGAGCGCGAACCCCCAGAGCTTCGCGAACTGGCGCAGCCACGCGAGCGTGCGCGTCGCCGGGGTCACGTTCTCGCTCCCGTTCGTTCAGGCCTTGGCTGTTCGCCCGGTCAGTTCGACGACGGTGTGTTGTCGTCGTCCGATTCGGGCTCGGCGGCCGCGGCTGCCTTCTTGTTCTTCTTGTTGTTGGTCGCGGGGACCTGCGCCGCCAGGGCGGCCAGCTTGTCGCGCATGACGTCGCCCAGCGTCGCCGTGGGGGCGCCGCCCGAGAAGCCCTGCGCGTCCGCCAGTTCCTCTTGGCGGGTGGCGCCGCGGAACGACAGCCCGATCTTCCGCTCGGCCGTGTCGACGCCGATGATTTCGGCCTTCAGCGTCTGACCCGGCTTCACGAAGGTCTTGGCGTCTTCCACGCGGTCCTCGGAGAACTCGGACACGTGGATGAGACCTTCGACGCCCCGCTCGATCTCGACGAACGCGCCGAAGTCCAACACCTTGATGACCTTGGCTTCGACAATCTTGCCGATCGGGTAGTCGTAAGGAATGCGATCCCACGGATCGGGAACCAGCTGCTTGATACCCAGTGACACCTTGGGCTTTTCGCCGTCGAAGTCGATGTTGAGCACCACCGCCTCGACCTCGTCGCCCTTTTGATAGAGCTCCGACGGGTGCTTGACCCGCTGGGTCCACGACAGGTCGGAGACGTGCACCAAGCCGTCGATGCCGTCCTCGATCTCCACGAAGATCCCGAAGTCGGCGATGTTGCGGATGACGCCCTTCACCACCGTGCCGGGTGGGTACTTCTCTTTCAGAGAGGCGAACGGGTTGGGCTCGAGCTGCTTGATGCCCAGGCTGATCCGGTTCTGGCGAGGATCGATGTCCAGCACCACCGCCTCGACGGTGTCGCCCACCGCCACGACCTTGGACGGATGCTTCACGCGCCGGGTCCACGACATCTCGGAGATGTGGACCAGACCTTCGATCCCCTGCTCCAGCTCGATGAACGCGCCGTAGTCCTTGAGCGAGACCACCTTGCCGCGCACGACGGTGCCGGGCGGATACTTCTCTTGCGCGTGCGTCCAGGGATCCTCACTGATCTGCTTGAGGCCCAGAGATACGCGCTCGGTCTCGACGTTGAACTTCAAAACCTTCACGCGGACGTGGTCGCCGACCTGGAACAGCTCCGAGGGGTGCGTGACGCGTCCCCAAGACATGTCGGTGATGTGCAGCAGTCCGTCGATGCCGCCGAGGTCGATGAAGGCGCCGTACTCGGTGAGGTTCTTCACGATCCCCTCGACGATCTGGCCTTCCTTCAGCTTCTCGAGGGTCATCCCCTTCAGCTCGGCGCGCTCCTTCTCGAGCAGCACGCGGCGCGACAGAACGATGTTGCCGCGCTTCTTGTTGAACTTGATGACCTTGAAGCGGTGCGACTTGCCGATGAAGGCATCCAGGTTGCGCACCGGACGCAAATCGACCTGCGAGCCGGGAAGGAACGCCTTCACGCCGCCGCGGATCGTGACCGACAGGCCACCCTTCACGCGCGCGCTGATGGTTCCTTCGATCAATTCGTCGCGCTCACACGCGCTGGAAATTTCGTCCCAAACCTTGAGGCGGTCGGCCTTCTCTTTCGAAAGCACGCAGAGGCCATTTTCGTCCTCGCGGCTCTCCAGAAAGACGTCGATCTCGTCGCCAGCGTGAACGGTGACCGCACCGTCAGCGGCAGTGAACTCGTAAAGCGGAATCGTCCCTTCGGACTTGTAGCCGATGTCGACCACCACGTGGTCCTTGCCCACGTTGATGACCTTGCCTTTGACGATGTCCCCCTCTTTGACATCTTCGTGCTTGAGGGACTCTTCGAACAACGCCGCGAAGTTCTCCTCCTCGTGTGAAGTGGTTTGATGGGTGGTCGGTGAAACCATGCGCTAGTCCTCTGCCTTCCGGGCCCCGAATGGGTGGTGGGGGCCATGCTTGACGTCCCGCGGAACGCGGGGGTTCGGGTTTACATCGCGAACACCGAGAATTCGGCGGCGCGAGGCTTCGAAGAAGGGGCGAAACTTAACGTTGCCGCCCCGCGATGTCAACGCGGTCGAATCCTTCGAAATCCGCGGGATTCAGGGCTGTCCAGCGGGCGTCGCTGCCGGCAGCCGAGAGGCGACGATTTCAGCCATCCGCGTAACGACCTCGTCCGGCCCCATGCTCGACGAGTCGATCTCGACCGCGTCGTCGGCGCGTCGCAGCGGGGCCGCGGCGCGATTCGAGTCCCGCGCGTCCCGGGCCAGGATTTCGGCCTTCGTCTCAGCCAGCTCGGCCGGCCGTCCGCCGGCCCGTAACTCCGCGACCCGCCGCCGCGCCCGTTCGTCCGCGCTGGCGGTCAGGAAGAACTTGGCTTCGGCATCCGGGAAGACGACGGTCCCGATGTCCCGGCCTTCGACGACCACCCCGCCGGGCGCGCCAATCCGGCGCTGTAGCCCAAGCAAGGCGGCCCGGACGGCCGGCAGCGCCGAAACCCGTGACGCGCCGTCCGAGATTTCCGGGGTGCGAATCGAGCCGGTGACATCCTCCCCGTTCGCGATGACGCGGTTGACCTGACCGTCCAGCCGGAACGCCAGCTCGAGGTCGTTCGCCAGCGCCGCGACGCCGGGGCCGTCGTCCCAGGCGATGCCGCGCTGCCGTGCGCGCAAGGCCATCGTGCGATAGATGGCGCCGGTGTCCAACAAGGCATAGCCCAAGCGCGCCGCCAGCATTCGAGCAGCCGTGGACTTGCCGGCCCCCGCCGGTCCGTCAATCGCGACAATCAACCGCGAGCGCAAAACCGTCTCCGCTCGCACGCCCTGCGGCGTCAGCCGTTCTTGCGGAAGCGCGACGGGTAGGCCTCGCCGAACTCTTTCTCGGGATGAAGCGACTTGGCGCGCGTGATGAGCGCGTCCTCGGTCTCGACGTTCTTCGGATCTGGCAGGCAGCACTCGACCGGGCACACGGCCTGGCAGGCCTCGTGATCGTGAAAGCCGACACACTCGGTGCACAGCTTCGGATCGATCACGTAAATGTCGTCACCCTCGCTGATCGCCTCGTTCGGGCACTCGGGCTCGCAGGCGCCGCAGTTGATGCATTCCTCGGTGATGTAGGTGGCCATCGATTTCAGCGCGGAGTCTAGGGGAGCGCCCGAGCACCGTCAATTAGCGAATGACACGCCGCCGGCAAACGCCAGACAGCGCTACGCCTGCGCTGGCGCCGGCTCGGTCACGACCTGGGCACGCCCGACACGGCCGTTCGAACCATTGCGCAGATTCACGGCCACCAGCTTTGACACGCCTGGCTCTTCCATCGTCACCCCGCAAAGCCGGTCGGCGATCTCCATGGTGCGCCGGTTGTGCGTGATGATGATGAACTGAGAGCGATCGGTCATCTCGCGGACGACCTGGTTGAAACGGCCCACGTTGGCCTCGTCCAAAGGCGCGTCGACCTCGTCCAGCACGCAGAACGGCGACGGCTTGACCAGGAAGATTGCGAACAGCAGCGACACGGCCGTGAGCGCCTTTTCACCACCGGACAACAATTCGATGTTCTGGCTGACCTTCTTGCCGGGGGGGTTCGCAATGATGTCGATCCCGGTCTCCAGCATGTCGCTCTCGTCGGTGAGTGCCAGCTTGGCGTGGCCGCCGCCGAACAGGCGCGGGAACATCGCCTGGAACTCGGCGTTGACCGCGTCGAACGTCTCGCGGAAGCGCTTGCGAGAGGCACGGTTGATCTTGTCGATCGCCATCTCCAGCTGTGACACCGCCGACTCGAGGTCCGTTCGCTGGGTGGTCAGGAAGTCGTAGCGCTTTTGAAGTTCTTCCGATTCCTCGATGGCGGTCAGATTGATCTCGCCCATGCGGTCGATGAGGCCGCGCAGCTCGGTGGCGCGCTGCTCTTCGTTGCCGCTGAACAGCGGCCGCAGGTGATAGTCGACGACCACCAGTCCCAGCTGGACGTCCCGGTAGCGGTCGGCGATCTGCTCTTCGATGCCGACGCGCCGCATGGCGGCCTCCTGCGCACGCAGCTCCAGGCGCGAAGCCAGCTGGGCGAGACGCGACACCTCCCCGCGGGTCGCCCGCAGCTCGGCTTCCCGTGCGGCCAGCGCGCCGGTTCGGCTTTCCAGCGCGCCCTGCCGTTCGCCGTGCGCGCGGGCCAGCGCCTCGGCCTCGGCCTGTGCGAGCTCGGCTTCGCCGCGCAACTCGACCGCCTGCGCGGCCAGCAACTCGGCCCGCGACAGATCCTCGTGCGAGGTCCCTTCGAGCCGCGCGGAGCGGGCGTCGTCCTGGGCCTGGTCCGAGACCAGCCGATCCAGCGTCTGGCGCGCGTTCAGCCGCCGCTCGGTCGCCTGGGTCGCCGTGATCTTCAACGTGGTCAACAGCCCCACACCCCGGTCGACCTCGTCCGCCAGCGCGACCGTCTGCAGGCGCAGCTCACCCGCACGGAGCTCGGCTTCTTCTTGCGTGGCGCGGGTGGCTTCCAGCTCGGCGGCCGCCTTGGCGACGCGGCCGTCGTTCTCGTCGGCGGCGCGGGCCAGATCCAGCGCCTGCGCGGCCAGAGCCGCCCGGCGGCTCTCGAGACGGCGGCGTTCATCGACCAGCCGCTCGAGATCCTTGCGCTGCCCCAGCAACGCCATCTCGTCCGTGCGCAGCGCCGCCGCGGCCTCGTCCCGCGAGCGTGTCAGCTCGGCCGCCGACTGCTTGCGTTCGACGTGCTTGGCCAGCGCCGCCTCGACGTCGGCATTCAGCCGCTCCATCACGGCCTCGAGCTCGCGGATCTCGCGCTTTTGTTCCAGGACGCCGGCCAGCGCCGATTCGCGCGAGCCGCCCGTCACGACCCCGTGCGGATCGATGACCTCGCCCTCGAGTGTGACGATGGTCTTGTCGGTGCGCGTCTCGCGCCACAGGGCCAGCGCCTTTTCCAGATCCTCGACGACCAGCACGTCGCCCAGCAGGTAGGTGGCGACGGCGTCGTACTTCCGGTCGTAGCCGATGAGGTCCAGCATGCGCCCGCGGACGCCCGGCGCCTCGGGCCACACCCCGGACACGGCGGCCGGATCGACCAGCGGCATCTCCGCCGGCGCCGACTCCGCCGACAAGCCACCCCCGGAAGCCGACGACGCGCCCGCGGTCGCGTCGTAAAGAACCTCGCCGCGGGTGGCGCGCAGGGCGCGCGGAATGAAGGACGAACGCCCCTCGCTCTTGGTCTTCAAGAACTGGATCGCTTCGACGCCAGCCTCGTGCGACTCCACGATCACGTTCCCCAGGCGCTCGCCCAGCACCGCTTCGACGGCGGTCTCCAGCTCGGGCGGCGGCCGCATGATGTCGGCGACCAGCCCTTCGATCCCGCGGGCCCCCTGCCCCTGCTGGTGCTCGCGCATGATCGCGCGCACGCCGCCCTGGAATCGCTCGTAACGCTCTTGGATCTCCTTCAAGGACGCCAACCGCGACCGCCGCCGGTGCGCTTCCTCGCGCAGCGTCTCCAGCTCCAGCTCCCCGCGCCCCAGCTCGCCGCGCACGACGGCCAGCGCCGCCTCATCATCCTTCACCCGCTGTCGCGCCGCCTCGACGCGGGCGCCGATCGCCTCGACGTCGTCGGCCAAGGCCGTCTCCTCGGCGACCAGCGCTGCCAGCCGCTCGGACGCCGTGCCGTCCTCGCCGGCCAGGCCGTCGAGCCGAGATCGCAAATCGTCGCGCCGATGCTCGGCCGCCGCGCGCTCGGCCTCGATGCGCGCGATCCGTGCGGTCGCCGAGCCCATCTCGCCCAGCGCGGCTTCCAGGGCGCGGCGTGCCTCCGACAGCGCCGCCCGCCGGTTCTCTTGCACGGCGGCTTCCGCGTCGTGCTCCTGGCCGCGCCGCTCGGCGTCCGATTCGATCTCGATCAGCCGGTTCTGAATCTCTTCGATCTCGGAGGTGCGCAGGACCGCCCGCGCCCGGAGCTCTTGTGACTCCTTGGCGGCCGCCTCCGCCCGCGCGCGCAAGTCGGCGGCCTCTCCTTCGTGGTGCGCGGCGCGCTGCATGCCCAGCTGCGCCTTGTTCGACAGCGCGAACAGATCGTCCTTGGCGGTGGCCAGCTCACCGGCTTCCTCCGAGACCGCCAGCCGTTCGATCTCGACCGCTGCCTCTTCCGCGGCCAGCGTCGTGGCCTGCGTCTCGTGCAGCTCGCGCACCTGCACCAGCTCCGCGGTCGCGGACTTCTCTTCCGCCAGATGGCCCAGGTACCTCTGCGCCGACGACCAGAGGTCCAGGTCGCGCAGCTCCGCCTTGTAGCGCTTGTAACGCTCGGCCTTCTGAGCGGCCAACCGCAAAGAGCGCAGCCGGCCTTCGATCTCCGTCACCACGTCCGAGACCCGCAACAGATGCTGCCGGGTCGAGTCCATCCGGCGCTCGGCAGCTTTCTTCTTGGCCTTGTACCGGGTGATCCCGGCGGCCTCGTCGATCAGCCCGCGGCGGTCTTCCGGGCGGGACGAAACGATGAACCCGATCCGCCCCTGCTCGATGATGGCGTAGGCCTTCGAGCCCACGCCAGTCCCCAGGAAGAACTCCACGACGTCGCGCAGGCGCGAGGGAACCCCGTTCAGCAGGTACTCGCTGTCCCCGTCCCGATAAAGGCGCCGGGTCACCACGATGTTTTCGGGTCCCGCCAGTCCCCAGGCCACACCGCCCGCCTCGGCGTCGACGCCCAGGCCCCGGGCGTCGAACGTCAAGGAGACCTCGGCGAAGCCGGCCGGGCCCCGGCTCTCGGAGCCGGCGAAGATCACGTCCTCCATCGCGCGGCCGCGCAGGTGCTTGGCTGACTGCTCGCCCATGACCCAGCGGATCGCGTCGACGACGTTGGACTTGCCGCAGCCGTTCGGGCCGACGATCGATGTGATCGGGTCCGGAAAGCTGATGGTCGTCTTGTCGACGAACGACTTGAACCCGCAGATGTCGATCTTCTTGATCTTCACTCAGCCCCTCCGCGTTCCGGTCGGCGCGCCGTGTGGCCATACGTGCAAAGTATGGTCACGGCAGGAGCCCCTCTTGTAACACCCGCCGCCGGGTTCTGTAAACAGCGTCGCGCGCGCCGAATCGATGCGCAAATTCGCGAACCAGTCCCCGAGGCTGAAGGTCCCGGCGACAGGTCATCCCGCCGACGCGGGACGCCCACGTTTCGTGATAATCTCCCACCCCCCCGAATGGACCCATCGTCTTTTCATCTCAGCGCCACCGAGTTGTATGAGCTGATCGGCGTCGTGGGCGGGCTGGGCGTGACCGGGACCCTGGGGGTCCTGTTCGTTCGCCGCGCCCGCGCCAGCCGCCAGCGTCAGATCGATCAGGCCGGCGACGGCCCACCGGCTCTCGGGCGCGGCGAGGAGCGGGGCGCCAAGCCGGCGCGCTCCCGCGGGCCGCAGCCCGAACCAGAACCGCGCGGCCGCGAGCGCGGCGCCGCGGCACCCGCCCGCGCCTCCGAGGCGCATCCCCTGCCCCCGCCGTCCCGAGACGCGGAGCGGGCCGCCCGGATCATCCCCTTTCCCGCCGCTGGCCCGACGCCCGAAACCCAGCCCGAGCTTCCCGCCAAAAAGCGCGCCAACGCGCTGGCGCCGGGGCTGGCGCGCACGCGGTCCGGCTTCGTCGCCCGGCTGGGCGCCGTTTTCACCGGCCGCAAGCAGATCGACCCCGCCGTGGTCGACGAAATCGAGAAGGTTCTGCTGACCGCGGACATCGGGGTCAAGACCAGTCAGAAGCTGCTCGAGGAGATCCGCAGCTCGCTGTCGCGCAGCGAGCTCAAGGACCCGGACGCCGTCTGGGCATTCCTGCAGCAGCGCAGCACAGAGCTGTTGGCTCTGCCCGCGCCGGCCCTGGACTTCGGTGCCGCCAAGCCGTTCGTGTTGCTGGTCATCGGGGTGAACGGCAGCGGGAAGACCACGACCATCGGCAAGCTGGCCGCCCGCTTGGCCGGCGATGGCAAGAAGGTGCTGATGGCGGCGGGGGACACGTTCCGCGCGGCGGCAGCCGAGCAGTTGGAGGTGTGGGCTGGGCGCACCGGCGCCGCCATCGTGCGCGGCAAGGAGGGCGCCGACCCCTCTTCGGTCATCTTCGACGGAATCAAGCGGGCGGTGACCGAGGGGTTCGACGTCGCCATCGCCGATACCGCCGGCCGGCTACACACCAAGACAGACCTGATGCAGGAGTTGCAAAAGGTCCGCCGCGTGGTGGGCAAGGCCGCACCTGGCGCGCCGCACGAAACCTGGCTCGTGATCGACTCGACGAGCGGCCAGAACGCCATCGCTCAGGCCCAAATCTTCACGGAAGCGATGGCGGTCTCGGGCATCGTCCTCACCAAGCTGGACGGGACGGCCAAGGGCGGCGTCATCCTGGGCATCGCGGACCAGCTGCGGATTCCGGTCCGCTACGTCGGAATCGGCGAGCGGGTCGAGGACCTGCGCCCCTTCGACCCCGCGGAGTTCGTGGAAGCGCTGTTCGCGCCTTTGGACACGTAGTTTGCGCTGCTCCAGCCAGCATGCGGCTACACGCACCTCAGCATTTTTAGTTGCTTGGAAATTTTTACGCGTGCTATAGTGCGCGAAATTCAGAACCCGGCCGTAAGTCTTTGAAATTTTTTGGGTTTTAGCCCCTTCGGCGGTTTTCCCCACCCCCTGAGACAGCGAGGGATCATGAAGCGACCGGCCATCAGCCTACTCGTATGCTTTGCCCTCTGCGGATGGGCTGCAACGAGCCACGCGAAGAAGGGCGGCGGGAAGGCGGCGGCGGCGGCACCGGCACCGGCAGCAAGCAGCGATACGGGCAGTGGTGACAGCGCCAAAGGTGACGACCCGGCGGCGGGCGATCAGGCCGGCGCCACGCAGGACACCCAGCAGGACACCAAGGCGGCGGGCAGCAAGGAAGCGGGCGCCCCAGCCGAGAGCCTGGAGACCGACGAAGCTCAGGCGGGCAAGGTCGAAGAGGACGTCGCGGCCCCGAAGGCCACCAAGACGACCTCGACCGGCAGCTGGAAAGACATCGTCGTCATCCCGCGGAAATCCTTTCTAAAGGGCGGCCGCCTGGAGTTGCAGCCGTTCGCGGGGATCACCGTCAACGACAACCTGATTCGCCACTACGTCTTCGGGGCGGACATCAACTACTTCCTGACCGACGTGTTCTGGGTCGGGCTGGAGGGTCAGTATTACATCCACCAGCTGACCAACGAGGAGCAGCTGCTGGGAAGCGAGTACAACCTCGCCCCCACGCTGAACGAGTACAAGTACGGCGGCGCGCTGAACTTCGGCTATGTCCCGGTTTATGGGAAGTTCGCCTGGTTCAACCGGTCGATCATCAGCTGGGAAATCTGGGCCTCCGCCGGTGTCGGCGTCACGATCACCAAGGTCATCCCGCGTGACCCGGCCGACAGCGCGCTGGCGTTTACGAACACGGACCTCACACCCAACGTCGGTCTGGGCAGCCGGTTCTTCTTGACCGACTGGCTGACCGTGAACTTCGCGCTGCGGGACTACATCCTGCCCGACAAGTTTGAGCCCACCCCCGATGGCGCCAGAGCGCCGACACCCATCACGACGTCGGCCGCGGCCAAGGCCCAGGCGCATTCAGCGCTGGTCAACAACGTCATCTTCTCCGTCGGCGTCGGGTTCTATCTGCCGACGAAGTTCCAATACAAGACTCCTCGGTAGGGCGGCGTCCATGCACACGGATCTCAACCCTGACGTGACCCGGCGCTCGGAGAAGGACATGCCCATGATCAAGATGCCGAAGAGCGGACACCAGCGTTTGGCGGCACTGCTCATCGCGGCGGCTGTGACGGCTGTACCCCTCGCCGCTCAGGCTCAGCGCAAGAGCCCTCTGGCTGACGCTCCGGCCATCCGCAAGCGTTACGAGCTGCGCTCCACACGACTGGAGGTCGGCGCCGGCGTCGGCACCACGATCAACCAAGACTTTTATCACTCGATCCTCTTCAACGGAAAGGTCGGCTTCCACATCACCGACTGGCTGTCGATCTCGATCTACGGCGCGGCCCCGATTACCAGCATCGAGACGACGTTCCAGGCCGACCTGGTCAACGGGCTGGCCAACTCCGCGGGCCAATCCGGCTACCCCGAGTCCGAGCCGACCCCGTCGGAGGCCAAGGCGTCGGCGCAGAAGATCAAGTGGATGGTGGCGCCGCAGATCGAGCTCACGCCGTTCACCGGCAAGTACTCGCTGTTCGGGAAGTTGTTCGCTGACTACGATTTCTATCTCTTCGCCGGTCCCGGCTTCATCAACGTCGCGCCGACCTCGGCGAATGTGCCGGCGTGCGGTGAGAACAACACCCTTCCCGGTCGCCAGCGCTTCTCGTGCGGCGTCACCGGCACCAAGATCGGCGGGAACTTCGGCCTTGGCCTGCACAGCTACTTCAATCACTGGCTGGCGCTGAACGTCGAGCTGCGGGACATTCTCGCCAAGCTGAATCCGTCGGGCCGGGATACCAACGGCGACTTGAAGGCGACCACGGACGATCTGGCCTGGACGCACACGTTCTCCGTCGCGGCGAACCTGGTCTTTTATCTGCCGGCTACGCCGGGCGTCTCGTTCTGACAGGGGAGGAGGCGGGGGCAATGGCGTCACCGAAGAAGAAGGTCACCCTTTACTTCAGCTCGGCGGTGCTGGGCGAGACGCAGCAGGAAGCGATTCGGCAGGACCGCTCGATCTCATGGATCATGCAGGCGGCCTGGCGCTTGGCGCGCGACGAGGTTCGCCGCCTGCCCGACTACGGGCAGGAGCCGGCCAGCGCCACGCCGGGCGACAACAAGACGCAGGCCGAGTCGCTATAGTCGCCGGTTGGCGTCCGGTAGTAGATCAAGATCCGGTCGTTGTCCTCGCCGTCCATCGACGGCGCGGTGAACGAGCCGTCGTCTCGCGCCGTCGCGATGACGCCGTTGCCCAGCCGCCGATTGAACACGAAGTAGGCGGCGTTCGACGCCTGCTCTAGCGGCCCGCCCTCGGTCGTCCAAACTTTCTTCTGCGTGCCGCTGGCGTCGGTGACGAAGGCGGGGGTGAAGGTGACCGCGCCCGGGGGTGGCACCGTCAGGATCGGCGCCACGCATGACCAGAGGCCCGCGGCGGCCGCGAGCAGGGTTCCCAGTCTGAGCCAGCGTCGCCAGCGGGTCATGGTCGTCCGTCCCCGAGAGTGCAAGGCCCGCGCCCGAGCGCGCCGCCCAATGTTCGCGGGGCGATCTGCGGCCGGCGCCAACGGCGTTGGCAGGTCCGGCAACCAAATTCGTTGGCGCTATACGGCAAAATTGTACCTCTTGAGCTTCTTCTGCAGGCCGAAACGCGAGAGGCCCAGCAGCTCGGCGGCCTTCGTCTGGTTGTTGCCGGCGCGGCCCAGCGCCTCACGAATGAGCGCCCGTTCCAGCCGTTCGACCCGCGGCTTCAGCGCCACGCTGTCGGTGTCCTCGACCGGCAGCACGCCCGCGTCGGCCGACGCGCCAACCCGGGGCGAGAGGTCCGCGGCCGTGATGCGCTCCCCCGACAGCGCCTCGGCGCGGGTCAGCTCGTTCTCCAGCTCGCGGACGTTCCCAGGCCACCGGTAGGCCAGCAGCCGTGCCATCGCGGCGGCGTCAATCGGCTTTGGCGGCCGCCCCGAACGCGTCGCGATCTTTGTCATGAAATGCTCGACCATGAGCGGGATGTCGTCGCGGCGATCGCGCAACGGTGGCAACGCGATCGCCGCCACGTTCAACCGGAAGAACAGGTCGCGCCGGAATTTCCCCTCTTCCACCATGCGGGCCAGGTCGCGGTTGGTCGCCGCGACGATCCGGACGTCGACCTTGCGCGTGCGCTCGCTGCCGACGCGCCGGAGCTCCCCTTCCTGCAACACGCGCAGCAGCTTGCCCTGCATGCCGGGCGACATCTCGCCGACCTCGTCCAGGAACAGCGTGCCGCCGTCGGCCACCTCGAAGAGGCCCCGCGTGTCGTGCTCGGCCCCCGTGAAGGCCCCGCGAACGTATCCGAACAGCGTCGATTCGAGCAGGGTCTCCGGGATCGCGGCGCAGTTCTCGCCGACGAACGGGCGGTCGCGGCGGGGCCCGTTGGCGTGCAGCGCGCGCGCGACCAGCTCCTTGCCGGTGCCGCTCTCGCCCTGGATGACGACCGGCAGCGTGGTGTCGGTGATCCGATCGATGAGCCGGAAAAGCTCGAGCATCTTGGGCGTGCGGCCCACGATGTTTCGGTAGTCGTAACGGACTGCCAGCGCCTCCCGATTTTCGCGCAGCTCGATCTTGATGCCCGAGATCTCTTCGCGGCGAATGGCCAGCTCCGCCTCCAACCGGCGGTTCAGCGCCTCGATCTGGCGCTCGCGCCGCCGCAGCTCGGCCAGCAAGCGCGCGTTCTCGATGGCGATGGCCGCTTGCTCGGCGAAGTCGAGCACCAGGCGCACGTCGTCCTGATCGAAGGCGCCCTTGCGCAGCCGGTGATCGACGTAGATTGTCCCGGCCGCGCGCCCCTTGATGAGCAGCGGAACCGCCAGGACCGACCGCAGGTGAAGGTCCGAAACGGAGAGCGCCTGGCGGAAGCGATCGTCGCCGGCGGCGTCGATCGTGACCACCGGCTCGCCGCCCGCTGCCGCCTGGCGGGCAATCGAGCGCGACAGCGCGAGCTCGTCGGTCTCGAGCGTCCGCTGATCGATGTTCCGAGCCGCCTTGACCTGCAGCTCGCCGGCGTCGTCTTCCAGCAGCAAGAACCCGCGCTCGGCGTCCGTCAGCTCGATCACGGTGTCCAGGATCATCTCCAGCAGGCGAGGCAAGCGCAGCTCGCTGTTGAGGCGCTTGTTGATCCGCAGGAGCCGCCGCAACCGGCCCTCGGCCACCTGGGCGCGCGCGGCCAGGGCCCCGTCGGCGGCCGCCCCACCTGCCGGCGACAGCCAGGCGGTGTCGGGATCCTGGGCCAGCGTGGCGCGGTGATGCTCTGGGGTGGCCATGCGAACCTCCTCGTACGTGCGGCGGGCGAGATCGAGCATGTCGTCGGCGCTGCGGCCGGCGCGTCGAGCCACGGCCGCCGCGAGCGCGGCGAGCCGCCAAGCGATCGGACGCCGCCTTTGCTGGGCGGCAGCGCGGGCCAGCTTCGCCAGCCGATCCGCCAGCTCCGCCGGGGGAGACGACAGAGGCTCCGCCAGGGCAAGCACCGCCTCGGCGCGCGCCAGATTCGGATCGTCGGACGGGCCGTCGGTGCCAGGGATGCTCCCGCGCAGCACGCGCGCCTCATCCAGCGCGGCGCGCGCCTCCACGACCCGGCCAAGCGCCGCCAAGACCTCGGCGCGGGCGGCCGCGGCGGCGGCCGCCGCCTCGTTCGAATTGCTGGCCGCGAACCCATCCCGACTCTCGGCGTAACGGGCCAGCGCCGACTCGCGTTCACCGGCCCCGCGCGCCAGGTCCCCTTCCACGAAGGCGGCGGTGGCCAGCGCGGCCGGTGCGCCCGAACCGCGCGCCAGCTGGGCCGC
The DNA here is from genome assembly GCA_963737345.1 of uncultured Pseudomonadota bacterium. Lineage (GTDB taxonomy): Bacteria > Myxococcota_A > Polyangia > Fen-1088 > Fen-1088 > JADGRB01. The sequence continues at coordinate 188,839 of CAVTSM010000017.1, forward strand.
CCGATCCAGGGAACGGCGCGCCGCCGGCAGATCGCCGATCGAAACCAACAGGTTCGCCGAATTGATCAGCGCCGGCAGGAGCTCGGCGCGCGCGTCGAGGCGGCCGAGCTCGCGCACCGCCCGCGCTGTTGCGCCCAGCGCTTCGCCGTACAGCCCTTCGTCGATCAACAGACCGCCCAGGTTGAGGGCGACTGACGCCAGCGTGTGGATGTCGTCGTCGGCGGCCGCCTGGGCATAGGCTGCTCGGTAGGCGTCGCGCGCCGACGGGGCATCCCCGGCCAGCTGCGCCAAGAGCCCGGAGAGGTAAGCGCGGCGGGTCTCGCCCAAGCGAGGTCCAACCGCCGCCAGTTGCCGCGAAGCCGCGGCCAGATCGCCGCGGTACGCGTTCGCCAGCAATGCCGCTTCGCCGGCCAGGAAACCGGCCGCGTCAGCTGGCGGCTGGTCGACCAGCGGAGCCAAAGTCGCCAGCGCTTCGGCGTACCGCCCGCCGGTCACCAGCATGCGGGCCAAACGCGCGCGCAAGGTGCGGGTGGTGGCGGGATCGGCTCCCTCCAGCGCACGTTCCAGCGTGGCGCGCGCGCCCTGCAGATCGCCGCGACGGGCCAGCAGCCAAGCCTCGCGCTCGGCGACCTCGGCCGCTTCGGCGTCGGTCCTCACCAGCGCGCGCGCCGCGCAAAGCGCCTGCCCGGCGTCTTCATAGCGCCCCAACGCGCCCAGACCTGTGGTCTGCGCGATCCGTTCGCCGAACGACAGGTCGAGCGGCGCCAGGGCCAGCGCGCGAGAAAGTAAACCGGCCACGCGGGCGGGATCGCCGGCTGTGCGCGCCGCCGCCTCGCGCAGCGCCCCGGCCGCGTCCGCCGGCCGGCCGGCCACGAGCAGCGCATCGGCAACCTGCTCGGCGGCCAGCGTGCCGGTCGAAAGAGCGCGCGCGGCGATCGCGGCTGCCCATTGGCCGCCATGGGCCAGGATGACCCGGCGGTGCGCGGCGCTCGGCAGGCGCGCAGCACCGTGGGCGGCCGCCTGGAGCCACCCACCCCTGCGCGCCTCTGCCGCGGCGGCAGCCGCGCTCTGTTCGTCCAGTCCGGCGATCCGCCGGACGCTTTCCCCGTCGGCTTCGCTGGCCAACGCCACCGCCAGCAGCAACTGGCGGGCGGCGGGCCCCAGCGCGGCGAATCCCTCGGCCAGCAGCGCATCCAGATCCTGGCCAGGCCTCAGCGAGAGCGATGCCGTCGAGCCGGACCGGACGTTCACGACGAGCCGGCGGGTCAAAGCGGTCGCCACGGCCGCGTTGCCGCCGGAGGCCGAAAGGATTGCGGCCGTGGACCCGGCGGGCGCCTCCTGTCCAAGCCCCGCGCCAATCAGGGCGGCGACGTCTTCTGCAGCCAGCGGCGAAACATCGATCGCGCTGGCGAAAGGCGCGTCCAACCGCGCGCGCGTGGCGGCCACGACCAGCACGCGCCCCGTCGGCGCGGCGCCCGCCACGAAACGTGCGAAGGCCTCGCCGGTCTCGCTCTCTTCCAGATAGACGCAAAGCGGAGCCGTGCTGCGCGATTCCAGCGCCCCGGCCAGTCGCGCCAGCCGATGCTCCAGCGCGTGGCCCGCGTCATCGTCGGCGGTGGTGGGAGCCTCTCCGACGAGCAGCCAGCGTTCGAGGTCGGCCAGCTCGCCCCGCCACACCTCAATCGCCGGCCCGCCCTCCGCTGCAGCCGCAACCGCGATTTCGCGCGCAACCGCCTCGAACAGGGTGCGCCGCCCCGACCCCGGTGGGCCGACCAAGGTCACCACGGCCTGGGGGCAGATCGCTTCAGCCAGCGCCTCCATCGCCGCGCGCAAGGCGCGGCGTTCTGCCCGGCGGCCCACGAACACACCGGCCAGCGGGTCACCGTCCGGGTACGGCACCTCCAGGTCGGCGTCAGGGGCTGGCGCGTCGCCGGCCAGCCGCGCAATCTCGCGCAGCACGACACGCGCGCTCGACGGGCGCTCGCCGGGGTCGCTGGCCAGCAACCGATTGAGCAGCCCATCCCAGCCGGCGCCCAACCCGCCGCGGATCGAGGAGAGGGGCGGCGGCGGCCCCGCCAGGGTGCGCTGGGCGGCGGTCAATCCACGCCCGAACGGCGGCGTGCCGCTCCACAGCTCGAACAGCGTCGCGCCCAGGCCAAACAGATCGGTCGCCGGCGTCCGTGCCCCCGTGAGCGCTTCGGGCGCCGCGTATCCCAGCGTTCCCCGGGCACCGGCGGCGGCGGCCAGCGGCGGCCCGGCCAGACCGAAGTCGATCAGCACGGCGCGAAAGCTCCCGTCAGACGTCTCGGACAGACGAACGTTCCCGGGCGAGACGTCGCCGTGCATGATGCCGCGCGCGTGCAGGTGCGCCAGGGCCGTCGTCAGGTCGACCGCCACGCGCGCGAAGGCGGCGCGCCGCGGGGCCTCGTCGGGTATCGCTGTCACACGATCGGGCGATGTTCCGACCACCCGATCGGTGACCAGGAAAAGGCGCCCGTCGCGCGCGCGCCCGATGTCGCGGACACGAGCAATCGTCGGGTGGACCAAACTCTCCAGACTGCGAAACTCGGCCAGGGCGCTCCCCTGCCCGTCCGCGCCCGGCGTGAACAGCTTGAGGACCCGCTCGGCGCCGTCGTGCGCGTCGACGACCGCGAAGGTATCGCCCTGCGCGCCGCCGCCCAGCCGCGCCCGGACCTGATACCGCTCAGGGAGTGCCCGGAGGCTCAGCTCAACGCGATCGTCAACGTAGTTGGCCGTCGCCACGCCAGTAGGATACGATAATTCTTAGGTTTTATTAACACTCACCAGCAAGTTGGCGATTTCCCTGTCACGGTGCAGGGTTGCCGGTCGTCGCCTGGCGCCGCAACATGCGCTCGCGCGCGGCGGCGGCGGCGGCGCGGATGTCATCGTCGTCGTGGCTGGCGGCCACGAAGCTCAGGTAATCGTCGGCCTCTTGGCCGCCCAAAATCGAGACCGCCTCGATGATCTTCCGCATCTCGCGCCGATCGCGCAGCGACCGCGATCGCGTCAACGCGGTCACCGCGCGACGGTCGCCGATCGCGATCAGCGCGCCCAGCGCCCCGTCGCGCGTCCGTTCGTTCGGATCATCCAGAAGTTTCAGCAGCACCGGCGCCTCATCGGCAAGGCGGCGCTCGCCGGCGGCGCGAATGGCTTCGTCACGGAGGTCGCCGCCGTCCGCCGAGAGAGCCGCGTGAACGTTCGACGGCGGTCCGTCGTGCAACCGACGGCGGGCAACGAACCCGTCCACCAGATCGCCCGCCAGCCGGATCGCCAGGGCCGTCTCGGCGCCGGCAGCGGCATCCGCGCCGTGCTTCGGTCGAGCGGCATAGCGCTGGGTCCCCGCCCCCTCGAGGGCAACGGCGAAGGCGCCCGGCGCATCGGCGGGCCGGCAGTCGATCGCCAGGGCGACCCGCGCGCGGGCTTCCCCGACGGCGCCGACTTCGGCGGTCTCGCCCGCGACACGGACCGTGACCTCCGCACGTGCGGGAGGCTGGACGCCGCGGCTGTCCGGCGGCGAGCTGCCTGGCGGCGGCGGCGAGAATAGTCCGGTCGCCAGCAGGCGCTCGGCCAGGGCGGCCCGGAGAGCTTGGACGTCGACCGGGAGCGACGCCCTGTCATCCGTCGCAGCCACCTGAACCGAGATCGTTCCCAGCACGGGCGGCGGCGGCGGGGGTGGTGGCGCCGCCGGTCGGCGGCACCCGACGCTCATCAGGAGCAAGAGGGCCGCCAGGGTGGCCGCCCGGTGCGCCCTCCGCGGCGAGGCGGGACGCCCCTCAGCCCGAACGCGCGCCGCCACGCACAGCGCGACCGCCCGCCGCCGCGCCGGCAGCGGCCGGCAGGTCCGGGCGTTGTGCGCGCGACCGCGCCGTGAACGGGATCGTGTCCGCATGGGGACGTCTCTGCTCGGCGAGCTCGACGATTCGGCCAATCAAAGCATCATAGCCCAGCCCGGCGGCGGCGGCCGCCCGCGCGAACCCGGCGCCGTCCGACAGATCGCAGTTCGGGTTTACGTCGATCACGTAGGGCGTCCCGGCCGCGTCCAGCCGGACATCCAGCCGCGCGTAGTCGCGCAGCTCCATCGCGGCGAACGCGCGCGTCGCCACGGACTCCAGCTCCTTGGCGAGCGCCGGCTCCAGCTCGCAAGCCACCGGCCGCGTCCCGCGGAACTCGGGCGAAGACTCGACCCACTTGCCGTCGAACGAGACGATGCGGGGCGCCCCCGCCGGCATCTCGGTGAAGTCGATCTCGTAAAGCGGCAGGATCTGCACCCCCGCGCCCGGCCGCTCCAGCATCGACACGTAGATCTCGCGCCCTTCGATGTACCGTTCGACGAGAGCCGGCTGGTTGTAGCGGGCCAGCACGAACGTCACCTGCCGCTCGAGGGCCGCCCGGTCGTGCACGACGGAATCGAGCGTGATCCCGACCGATGCGTCCTCGCGCGCGGGCTTTACAATCAGCGGGAACGGCAAGGCGACGCCGGCGATGTCCGGTGTCGTCAGCAGCATCGCCTGCGGGGTGGGGACACCGGCGCCGCGCAGGACGTCCTTCGCCCGGTGTTTGTGAACGGCCAGCCCCAGCGTCAGCGGCGGCGACCCGGTGTAGGGCAGGCCGGCCCGCTCCAGCAGCATCGGCAAGAGCGGCTCCAGGCTGGCAACGCCGTCGATCGATTCGCACAGGTTGAAGACGACGTCCGGCGCCGCCGCGGCGATCGCCGAGGTCAGGCCGTCCAGATCGCCGCCGATACCCAGCAGATCGACCGGGTGACCCAGCCGCTCGAGCGCGGCCCGCACGCCTTCGGCGGTGGACAGCACGTCGGCTCGTGCACGGTTCTCCGGATCGGCGTCAGCGCCCTCGTAGTCGCGGTTGTGAACGACCAAGACGCGCGACAAATGGCCTGAGCTCACGCGCATTCCATTCTAGTGATCCGTCCCGACATTGCAATTGGCTCGCGCATCGTCCCGAGTGAACGTCACACCTACCTGCCGACCCAGGTGTTCCGCAACGGCGGCAGCCAGAACCTCCAGCGGCGGCGGCGTGGCACCAAGCGCGGCCATCGACGTGGTGCGGGCGCCCGCGATTCCACAGGGCACGATCAAATCGAACGGCGAGAGGTCGGCGGCGACGTTCAGCGCGAACCCGTGCATGGTGGCCCGCCCGCGGACGTGCACGCCGAACGCACAGATCTTCGCGTCGCCGGCCCACAGCCCGGCCGCTTCGCGCCGCCAGCGTGCGTCGATGCCGTATTCGTTCAAAACGGCGGCGATTGCGCGCGCCATGCCCGTCATGTGGGCGACGACGCCGCCGCGCAGCCGCACGATCGGGTAGCCGACCAGCTGACCCGGCCCGTGATAGGTGACGTCGCCGCCGCGGGTCGCCCGCACCACCTCGATCCCGCGCCGCGCCAGCTCCGCCGGCGGTGCCAGGACGTTCGCCGCCTGCGCCGAACGACCGAGCGTGATGACGGGCGGGTGCTCGAGCAGCAGCAGCGTTTCGGGGCCGGTCCCCGCCAGCAGGTCGGCGCGCAACCGTTCTTGCAGCGCGGCGGCTGGGGCGAACGGCACCCGCCCCAGCCAGCCCCAGACACCTGCTTGCAGCGGCCTACCCTTCGGCGATTTCGGCGAAGAAGTCGGCGTCCACGAAGTCGACGCTGACCATCGTGTTGACGACGCCCACGCCGTGCCGGATGCACGTCTCGGCCAGCGCGGGGCCGTCGGCGATCTCGATGGGCGGGCCGGGCTGCTTCCAGGCGGCGATCGCCTCGTCGCTGAGACGCCCACCCAACATCAGGAGGCCTTCGTCTTGGCCGCGGGCACGGATTCCGTAGCGAAGCTCGAGGATGGCGCCCTTGGCCGCGGTGGCGCCCCCGAAACGAAGGCCGATGAGGCAGCGCGAAGGGCGGCCGCCGCGGCCGCGCAACGCTTCCACATAGACCGTCCCCTCGACGCGCTTGACGAACGTCGCGGGGCCGAAGCCCTCCCGCTGCAGCAGCACGCGGGCCAGCGCCTCGAAGGCCGACGCGGGCAGCTCGGCCAGCCGTCGCTCTAAAGATGCTACGGTTCGTTCCCGCAACGCGCGGCGCGCTTCGCCGAACACCTGCTCCGCGCGCTCGAGCTCGCCTTCCGGCGGGCGGCGCGACAGCGCGAACAGGCCCGCGCCGGCGGGCCGCAAGCGCGGTCGCTGCCCAGCCCGCAATCGTTCACGCGGCTCGGCCGCCAGCGCGGTGCGCATCACCCGCCAGGCCTCGTTTGGCTCGCCGTGAACCAAACGGCGGCGCGAGGCTGCGTCGGCGATCTGCCGGACGTGCACCCCACGGCCGGGGGCCTGTCCGCGCAGGATCTCGATGGCTGCGTCGACCGGCGTCATGATGCGCCGCGGGCCCTGACCGGTGTCCGAACCCGCTCCGCCGGAGTCGGCGCCCGCCGGAGCCCCGCCCGACGAGCTTTCGCCCGAAAACGCGTTCGATTCCGCCGGCCCGGAGGTTGGCGGCGCGCTCGGCTGACCGCCACCGGCCTCACTGCCGGCGGCGCCGCCCGCTGCCTCACCCGCGCGGGGCGCTGCGCCGAATTCCGCCTCGCCGCCCCGCCCGCCGCGACGGCGGCGGCGCCGGCGTCGGCGCCCCGGCCCCAGATCCCCTTCCGCCGCACGCTGGCCTTCGGCGCCGGCAGCTCCGCCGTCGCCTGTTCCTTCTGCGCCGTCATCACCGTCGTCGTCCTGGCCATCGTCGGCGTCGTCGGCCTCCGCGGTCAGATCTTCGGCACCTGCAGCGTCCGCTGCTCCCGCGGCCAGCGGCTGGCCAGCTGGCTCGTCGTCCATCGGATCCATCGCGCGTGGGGACTCCTCGTCACCAGCAGTTTCGTCGTCCCCTTCGAGGACGCCGGTCTCGGCCAGAGCCGCCGCACGTGCCTCCGCGGACAGGCCGCCGTGGTTCGGTTCTTCGATGTCATTGTCGTCGGCCGTTCCGCCGAGCGCCTCTGTGGCAGCCCCAGCACCGGCGCCCGCCGGACGTCGTTCGTCACGACCCCGACCGGTCCCCCGCCGCCGGCGGCGGCCGCGGCCAGCCCCCTCGCCTGCCGCGGCCGGCTCCGAGGCTGCCTGCCGCGATCGACCGTTGGGCTCGTCGGACTTGCCGTCCGACTTGCCGTCGTTCTTACCGTCGTTTTTGCCCTCATTCTTGGGGGCCGAGGCGGCCGCGCGCTCTTCCGCCGAGATCTCCGGGTAACGCAACAGTCCGAACACGCCCGGCTTCACGCGGACGAACGGGTTGCCCGGCGCCTTCTTCACGGCGGCCGTCAGCTGCGTCTGCATCGTGACTTCGGGCGTGCGCCCCACGAATGTCAGCAACTTCTTGCCGAGAGCACGCTCGGTCAGCTCCTTGAAATGCAGCGGCCGACCCTCCCACCGAAGGACCTCGAAAGCCGCCTCCAAAAAAGTCATGGCGCCCGTCTTTATCACAGAATGAAGAAATTGCGTGCCGCGGGCGCAGGTCGACCCCTCCGCCCCAAGTTTTTTGACGAGCGGGGGCGCGGAGGTTACCCGTGGAGAATGATCGGACAGCGCAAGATCGGCGTGCTCATGGGCGGTCTGTCGGCGGAGCGGGACATCTCGATCCGCTCGGGCGAGGCGGTCGTGGCTGCCCTGGCCGACCGCGGGTACGACGCGTGGCCCCTGTTTGTCGACCGCGACGTGGACCTGGTCTTGCGCCAGGCTCGCATCGACGTCGCGTTCGTGGCGCTTCACGGGCGGTACGGCGAGGACGGCTGCATCCAGGGCGTCCTGGAGCTGCTCGGCATCCCCTACACCGGCTCCGGCGTTCTGGCGTCGGCCCTGGCCATGAACAAGGTCCGCGCCAAGGAGGTCTTCCGGCTCAACAACCTGCCGACGGCCCCCGGGTACGTGGTGCAGTCGGACGGCGGCGAGGACCTGCTGGAGTTGCACGGCTCGTTCGGCTTCCCGGTGATTGTCAAACCGGCCGGCGAGGGGTCGTCGCTGGGAATCAAGGTCGCGCGCGACGAACTGGAGCTGGAGGCCGCCGTCGAGGAGGCCCTACGCTACGACGACGACGTGCTGGTGGAACGATTCATCGAGGGTAAGGAAGTGTCCGTCGCCATCCTCGACGGCAAGCCGCTGGGTGCCGTCGAGATCGTCCCCAAGCGCGGCTTTTTCGACTTCCGCAACAAGTACACGAGCGGCCGCACCGAATACCACCTGCCGGCGCGACTTTCGCCCGAGCGGTACCGGTCGGCGCTGCGGCTGGCCACCTTGGCGCACGAGGCGCTGGGCTGCGACGGGGCGACGCGCGTCGATCTGATGGTCAGCGACCGCGGCAACGAGGTCGTGCTGGAGGTGAACACGCTGCCCGGCATGACGCCCGGCAGCCTGCTGCCCAAGATCGCCCACGGCGCGGGCCTGTCGTTCGAAGACCTGGTCGAGGAGGTCCTGAAGGGCGCCCGCCTGCGGGCGCACGGCCATCGCCGCGACCGCCGCGCCGTCCAGGTCACCTTCGACGGCCCCGAACGCCGCGCCGGCTTTCTGACCCCAGCGCATTGAGAGGAACCAGGGGCGCCCGCGCGCGGGGGCCGGATCGTCGATAAAATCAGCGGGTGGCCCGTAGAGCCCGCCGAAATCAGACGACGGTTCGGGTACCGGTCATCAATGACCCGGCCAACGCCAAGCTCTTCTTCAACCGCGAGCTGTCCTGGCTGGGCTTCAATGAACGCGTGCTGGAAGAGGCGCGGGATGCGACCGTTCCACTGGTCGAACGACTGAAGTTCCTGGCGATCGTCGCCTCGAACCTGGACGAGTTCTTCATGGTCCGCGTCGCGGGCCTCAAGCAGCAACTGTCGGGAAACGTCGCGGAGACGCCGCCCGATGGCCTGACCGCCTCCGAACAGCTGGCAGCCATCAGCCAGCGGGCGCACGCCATGGTGGCCGAGCAGTACCGGATCTGGCGCAACGACATCGCGCCGGTGCTCGCCGAGGCCGGCATTCGCCTGGTGCGCGCCGGCGACCTTGCGCCCGAACAAAAGGCACACCTGTCGGGCTACTTCGCGCGCGAGGTCTGGCCGGTGCTGACGCCGCTGGCGGTCGATCCGGGTCACCCATTCCCGATGCTCCGCAACCGCAGCTTGAACCTAGCCATCCTCATGCACCGCGAGCACGAGAAGGTCGCGCGCCGCGAGACGATGGTGGCGGTGGTGCAGGTGCCTTCGGTCCTGCCGCGCATCACCGAGTTGCCGGGCGCCGGGCGCTTCTCCTTCATGCTGCTCGAGGACCTGATCGCGATGCTGGCGGGCGATCTGTTCCCGGGGTTCCGGGTGGTCGGCTGCAGCCCGTTTCGCGTGACCCGCAACTTCGACCTGTCGATCGACGAGGACGAAGCCGACGACCTGCTGAAGACGATCCAGAAGGAGCTGCGGCGGCGCGAGCGAGGCAGCGCGGTCCGGCTGGAGATCGCGCAAGACACGCCGGCCGAGGTGGTCAGCTTCCTGAGCGGCGCGCTGCGCCTCGAGCCCGACGACGTATACCTCACGGACGGGCCGCTGCACCTGGCCGACCTGGCCCCCATCTGCGGGCGCGAGGACCTTCGCGAGCACAAGGACGAGCCCTTCTCGCCGCAGCTGGTGCCCCCCCTCAAGGAATACGACGACATCTTCCGGGTCATCGCGCAGCGGGACGTGCTGCTGCACCACCCCTACGAGTCGTTCGAGGACGTGGTCGAATTCATCTCGGAGGCGGCCGACGATCCGAACGTGCTCGCCATCAAGCAGACGCTGTACCGGACCAGCGTCGACTCGCCGATCATTCGCGCGCTGATCCGGGCGGCCGAAAACGGCAAGCAGGTCACGGCCGTCGTCGAGCTGAAGGCGCGATTCGACGAGGCGCCCAACATCCAGTGGGCCCGCACGCTGGAGGACGCCGGGGTGCACGTGGTCTACGGGCTCATCGGCCTCAAGACCCATTGCAAGGTGGCGCTGGTGGTGCGCCGCGAAGGCAACCGCATCAAACGCTACCTGCACCTGTCCACCGGCAACTACAACCCGTCGACCGCGCGCGTATACGGGGACATCTCCTACTTCACGGCGCGCGACGCCTTCGCCGACGACGCCGGCGCGCTGTTCAACCTGCTGACCGGTTATTCGTCGCCGCCCTCGTGGAAGAAGTTTTCCGTCGCGCCCGTCGGGCTGCAGGAAAAGGTGATCGCCCTCATCGACCGAGAGGCGGCGCTGGGCGCGCGCGGGCGGATCGTCGGCAAGATGAACGCGTTGGTCGACGCGCCGGTCATCAAGGCCCTTTATCGCGCCTCGCAGGCCGGCGTGTCGATCGACCTCATCGTGCGCGGCATCTGCTGCTTGCGGCCGGGTGTGCCGGGCACCAGCGACAACATTCGGGTGATCAGCATCGTGGACCGATTCCTCGAGCACGCGCGCATCTTCTGGTTCGAAAACGGCGGCAAGCGCGAGGTCTACTTGTCGTCGGCCGACTGGATGCCCCGCAACTTCCAGCGCCGCGTCGAGGTCATGTTCCCGGTCGAGGACGAGGGGCTGCGGGACCGCGTGGTCGACGAGATCCTGGGGATCGCGCTGGCCGACAACGTGAAGGCCCGACGCCTGCTGCCCGACGGCTCCTACGTGCGCGCGCGCCCCGACGCGCCCGCCAACCACGCCCATGGCACCGGCGCCCCGGCCACAGACGGCCTCGACGGTCTGGCGAGCGGAACGAACGGCGCCGCCGTCAAGCCAGCGCGCAGTCAGGTTCGTTTCATGGAATTGGCCCGCGAAAAGGCGCACGCCGCGCCCCCGTTGCCCGGCAGCAACGGCACGTACCACGTCCGGGGCACGCCGCTGCCGCGCACCACGCCCGCGCCCGCGCCCGCCCCGCCGGGCGGTCCCACGACGACGCCAGGTCCGTCGGGCAGCTGATCCCGTATGATTCACCGGTTCATGCGGTGCGCGCGTCACCTCCCCGCACTGCTGGCGCTGGCAACCGGCGTCGGCGCGCCTGCGCCGGCGCAGGCGACCCTGATCGTGGCGCTGGATCTTCCCGCCATGGTCGAACGGGCCGAACGGATTGCCGTCGTCGACGTCCTGTCCGTGCAGGCGAACTGGAACGCGCGTCGCGACCGCATCACGACCACCGTCCAGTTGCAGGTCGTCGACGGCTGGAAAGGCGCCCTGCGGGCGGGCACGCATCTCACGGTGTTGCAGCCGGGCGGGACGGTCGGCGACGTGACGACCACCGTCGACGGAATGCCGCGTTTCGTGGCGGGCGAGCGAACGCTGGTCTTTCTGCGGGGTCCGGCCGACCGCGCCACGGTCGTCGGATTGACGCAGGGCAAGCGTTCGCTGCGGCGCGAGCCGGCCACCGGCCGCTGGATGGTGCGCGGGCCAGACCGGGCGGGGGCAGATTTCATTCGCCTGCGCCCCGCCGGGCCGGCAGCGGCATCGCCGGTGCTCGATTCGGGCGAGCGACCACTGGATGAGTTGCGCGCGCAGGTGCAGGCGCTGGCCGTCGCTAAATGAGGTTGCGGTGCGCGGGCCTGCTGCTCGCGACGGTTTGGGCGGCGACGGCGTTGCCGCGTGCGGCCGCGGCCTATGTCCGCTACCACACCGAGCGGAACGCCTCGTTTTTCTGGGCGGTGGGCACGGTGCCGATCACGGTCTACGCGGGGGACTTCAAACAGCAGACGATGACAGCCGACCAGGTGCTGGGCGCCGTCACCGGGGCGGCCGCGGCCTGGAGCGCCGCCCAGAACGACTGCACCTACCTCACGATCCAGCCCTGGACGTCGAACGATCGGACTCCCCGCGCCGCCAATGACGCGCGCAACGTGCTGATCTTTCGCAGCACGAACTGGTGTCAGCTGGCCGACAACGGAAGCTGCGAGGTCGAGTACGATCCCTCAGCCCTGGCCTTTACCTGGGATACCGCCAACCGGAACACGGGACAGATCTACGACGCCGACATCGAAGTGAACCTCGTCGATTTTCAGTGGTCAGACGTGCTGGCGGACCCGCAACGGGGCACGCACATGGACCTGCAAAACGCCATCACCCACGAGATGGGACACTTCCTGGGGCTCGACCACAGCTGTTACAGCCCGACGTCGCCGGGAACGACCGCCCGTCCCGTCGACAGCACCGGGACGCCGGTGCCGGACTGCGACGTGGCCAGCACCGACGTACAGGAGACGACCATGTACCCGTCCGCGATGCCGGGCGACACCCAGAAGCGCACGCTGGCGCCGGACGATCGGGCGGGCGTGTGCGGGATCTATCCCGTCGGCGAGCAGCCGCTTGACGGTGCGCTCCGGGGTGGCTGCCACGCTTGCGCGGTCGGCGACGGCAGCCCCGGTTCCAGCGCCGTCGGGCTGGCGACGGTGCTGATCGGGGCGGCATTTCGACGGCGGAGACGGGGCTGATGCGCCGAGCGGCGGCATCCGGCGCGCTGTTGCTCGCCCTCCTGGCGCCAGCGACGTCGCGGGCCTACGTGCGCGCATCGGCCGCGCAGAGCCCATTGCCGTCGTTCTGGGACGCGGGGTGCCAGATCGTCACCATCTATCTGAACGGCTTTACCGGGCTGACGGCCGACGAGGTCGCCAAGTCGATTGCCGCCGCGGCGCACGCCTGGAGCCCCGACGCCGTGACCTGCCCGGATAGCCCGGACGGCGGCGGGATGGGTGGCGAGCACCCGTCCTTCGAGATCATCACGCAGATGGCGACGTCCGGTCCCCCGCCCAACAAGGGTCCAGATGGGATCAACGCGGTCGTCTTTCGGACCGACGCATGGCCGGACATTTTCGGCGACGCCATCGCGGTGACCTCGCGCAACACGGACCCGTCGGGACGAATCTTCGATGCCGACATCGAGATCAACGCGGTCACGAACCGGTACGCCTGGGCAAACATCGATCCGAACGCCGCGACACACGGAGACGCGATGATCGATCTGCAAACCGCCCTGACCCACGAGTTCGGTCACTTCCTTGGGCTGGCGCACACCTGCTACCACGACGGGACCGACCCCGGGCCTCGCCTCACCGACGACCAGGGTCACCTCAGCCCGACCTGCGCCGACGGGCTGGGCCTTCCTGAAGAAGGGGCGGTCATGTGGTACAAAGTCGAACCCGGCGCCACGAACAAGCGGGTGCTCACGGCCGACGATGCGCGAGGCGTTTGCGCGATCTACCCGCCGCGTGCGACAGCGCCGGCCTGCACAGCCAACCTGCCCGAGGACGGCTGCGCCTGCGGAACCAGCGGAGCCCCGCGCGGGCCGGCCGCAGCCTTGATGGCGGTGGTCGCGCTGGTGACCCTTCGCCGCCGCCGCCCGCGCTGACTCAAGCTGGGTCCAGGTCGATTTGCAGGTTGCGAACCGAGGGCTCGCCCAGCGTGGGGCTGGCTGGTACGTCGACCTGCTGCTCCGCCGGGCGCATCTTGGGCGCCGAGGCGCGGATCCGCCACGCGCCCGGCGCCAGGCGAAGCAAGCGGAACGCGCCCCCGCTCTTGGTTTCGGCGACCGCCGTCGCGCCGTTCGGCCCCGACGCCTCGACGCGCGCGTGCGCCAGCGGGGCGCCCGTCGCGCGGCCACGCACTTCGCCCATCACGCCCCCGGGAACCGGCACCACGATCGCCGCGAATTGACCGGGTGTGGCCGGGGCGCTGACGCGCGGATAATCCGGGTGCGCGACGTCGATGCGAAGCTCGCCGCCCGGCAGCCGGGCCATGCGAAAGTGGCCGCCCGCGTCGGTGGTGGTGGTCGCGACCGGCGGCGCGTCGTTGGAATCCGCCGGCGGGGACGAGGTTGCCGCCACCGCGTGCGCCGTCAGCCGCGCGCGCGCCAGCGGCCGACCGGCATCGTCGCGAACCAGTCCCTCGATGCTGCCATCGGCCCGCGCCAGGCGCAGCTCGACGATCGGTTGCGCGCCGCCAGCCTGCGCGACCGTGTCCGCGCCGGCCGTCCCCCACCCTCGCGCGCTGGCCGAGAGCCGGTACCGCCCGGGCGCCAGCGCCAGCGCGAACTGCCCGGCGGCGTCCGTGAGGGCGCCCGGCAGACCGGTTCCGGCGCCGGTGACATCCACGCGTGCTCCTTCGATCGGTGTCCCGGTCTGGTCCACGACCCGTCCGCGCACCGGATACCCTTCAGTCAGCGTCAGCGTTCCGAGGTCGCGACGCTCCCCGGCTCCCAGCGTCGCGTCGAGGGCCAGCGGCTGATACCCGTCACGCGCGACCTCGAGCCGATAGTGTCCGGGCAGCAGACCCTCCAAGGCGAATCGGCCCCGCGCATCCGCGACGGCGGTTTGCGCGCCGCCCAGCACGCCCACGGCGCCGGCGGGAAGCGCGGCGGCCTCGGCCGCCAGCGGCAGCGTCCCGGCCCGGACGGTGAGGTCGTCCACCTCCGCAGCGGCGCACCGGATGCGGGCCCCCGCGATAGCAGCGCCGGCGGCACCCGCGACCCGCCCCGTGAGACGACCGCCGTGAAGAAGCTCGAGCATGATCGCCGGCGGGCTGGCTGTCTGGCCGGGCGCACCCACGTCCACGGGGGCGGGTCGCCGCAGGACGAATCCGGCGCTGGTGGCGGTCACCCGAAAGGCGCCGGGGGGCAGCGGACCCAGAGTGAAAGCGCCGGCCCCGGTCGTTCGCGCCAGGACCGGCAGCGGATCCTCGCCGGGCGGCAGCGCGCGATCCTCGGCCCTGACCTCGACCGGCGCGCCGGGTGCCGCCCCGTCGGCGGTGACCCGACCGACGATGGCGGCGCCGGGCGCCAGCACGAGCCGCAACGGGGCCCCAGCCCCAGCCACCGCCGCCGACGCCCCGCGAATCGTCGCCGAGACCGCCCCTCTGGCTTCGGCGCGCAGCGCGTACACGCCATCGCCCAGGCCGGCAAACCCGAAGCGGCCGTCCGCGCCGGCGCGGGTCCGGCGTTCGGGACCGGTCGCCTCTGGTGCCAGCCGCACGGTCGCCCCGTCCGCCGGCACACCGTCGTGCAGCACCGTGCCGTTGATGGTGCGCCCCACACCGTCCACTGAAAGGGTCACGTTCGCCGACGGGACCTCTACCGGCGCCCGCGCGGCCACGGCGAAGCCGGTCGCTTCGATGAGCAGCCGGTAAGCCCCCGGCGGAGCGACCAGCTCGAATCGCCCGTCGACGTCGGCCACTGCGCGCCCCGGCGCCTGGTCGGTCGCCGGCGGCGCCGATTGGGCGTCAATGAGCGCGAATGCCAGCACCACGGCGTCTGGAACGGCATGACCGGCGCCGTCGACGACCCGGCCCGTCAGCCGGGCGGCGGTCGGAGCCACCCGCGGATTCGCGTCGGCGGGGGTGGCGTCCAGAGCCCGCCGCTGGCAGCCTGCTGCAGAGCCGCCCAACCCGCCCGCGGCCAGGGCGGCGACAACGACGGCCGCCCAGGCGCGGCGCGCGCTTGCGATTTCCATCGGCGGGTGCTAAAGGTACGCGCCTTCCGGAGGAAATTGAAATGGCAGCGCACTGCGAAGTCTGCGAAAAGCAGCGCCGAGTTGCTAACAACGTCAGCCACTCGAACATCAAGACCAAGAGCATCCAGCGGCCCAACCTGCGCCGGGTGCACGTGCGGCTCGCAAACGGGACACGCGGTCACGTGCGGGTCTGCTCGCGCTGCCTGCGTTCCGGCGCCGTCACCAAAGCCTGATTCGGCGTTTCAGCTGCATCGAGACGCCGCTGGGGCAGACCCCAGCTCGGGCTGGCTTACGAAGAAACAGCTGACGCCAGCCGCGTCAACAACAGCAGGACCATCCGCGCTGCGACCGCGCCGGAAACGCGCCCGCTGATCGCGCGGGCGGCCGTGGCGAAGGCGATCGCCGCCAGCACCGTCTCCGAACCGACGCCGGCCAGCGCCAGCGCCGCGGCGCTGAGGCCCAGCGTGACGATCCCGGCGAACAGGCGCGCGCGCAGGGCGCCGTGCCCCGCGAAGTTGCGTTCGATGGAGCCTTGCAGCACCCCGCGCCAGATGATCTCGTCGGCCACGATCCCGACCATGGCCCACCCGGACGACAGGGCGGCCAGCCCGGCCAGCGCCAAAGCCGCCAGCGGCCAGCCACGCGCCCCCGGGTCCACGCGCGGCATTTTCCCCCGTCGAAGCAGGTGTAGCGCGGCGGCGGCCAGCGCCAGCCGCACGCCGACGCCCAGCCCGAGGATGGCGGCCAGCGCCGAGCCTCGCGCGCCCGCCGCCAACGATGCGACCCCGCGACCCGTCAGCGCCGCGATCAAGGCCAGCGTGGCTCCGTCGGCGACGCGCAGGCGGCGCGCCCGGATCGCCTCCGCATCGAAGCAGATCTCCGCCCGTGCCACCCCGTCCGCCCAGTAGGCGACCAGCGTGAAGAGGTACAGCACCAGCCCGGCGGCGCGCGCGGCGGCGCTGCCGGTCAGCACCAGGTTGTAGAGCCCACCGACCAGCAGGAACGCGTAAATGGTGGTGGGCCCGACCGCCGGGCTCTGGTCGTCGGACAGATCGGCGCCTCCGCTCGACATGGCCACGGCCAGGAAACTCATCCCGACCGCGCCCCCCGTGACCAACACGCCGGACACGACCACCGCAAAGAGCGGCGCGGGCGGCATCAAGAAGCAGAGGGCCGTGAACGTGGCCGCCGCCGTTGCGCCGACCACCGCCGCCCAGGTGCGGGCCTTGGCTGCCAGCAGGCGCCCCAGCGGCACCGGCACGGCGCGCAGGATCCAGAAGGCGCGCCGCTCGGCCTGCATGTGGGTGAGCGGGCCGATGGTGGTCATGTACAGCGCCAGGGAGTACGACAGGCACGACACGCGGGCCAGGCTGGCCGTCGACCAGGCCCAACCCGCGGCCCCGAAAATCTGCACGCCCACGAAGATCGCCGGCATCGCGATCAGCACCATGAGCTGGGTTCGATCGCGCACGATGAGGCGCAGGTCCTTGTTGCCGGCGGTGACGGCGCCACCGCGCCGCGGGACGGCGGCCGCATCCGCCCAGGCGGCGCCGGCCTCTTCCCAACCGCGCAGCCCGGCCGAGCGGGCGATCGCGACGGCCAGCGCGGCGGCCGCAGCCACGGCCAGCACGAGCCAGCCCAGCGCCGCCAGCGCCGCCCCCGGACCCGCGACGCCGCGCCAGGCGCCGAGCGGCGCCGCAATGAGCGCGCCCGGCGTGAAGGAAAGCCAGCTCGGCGCCCGCGCCAGACGGCGGGCCAGCGCGCCCGGATCCCGCAGCACGCCGGTCCCGATCATCCACAGCGCGGCCAGCGACAGCGCCGACAGCAAGCGCATGCCCACCCAGGCGCCACGCCGGCGGGGTGGCGGCACCAGCCGCACCAGCGCAACCTGCGCCGCGTACGCCAGCATCGAGATCCCCAGCTGCACCAGCGCGGAGATCGCGACCGCCATCAGCCAGGCCGCCGCGGGCAGGCGCCAGACCAGGCACGCGGCGAACAGCACCGGGAACAGGAACAACGCCCCCATCGGATCGGTCAGCGCATCCGCGATCCCCCTGCCCGTCAGCAGCGTGCCAAGCCCGATGGGCCGGGACAGCAGGAACTCGTTTTCGGGCGACCCGGCGCGCAGAGCCTCGCTGCTGGCCGCTTTGGCGGCCCAGCTGCCGAAGGCCAGCAAGCCGGCGACGATGGCCAGCGCCGCGCCCTGCCCGCGCGGGCCGACGGTGGCGACCACGACCGTGAACGCCTGCGCGAAGAGGCCAACGTACGCGACCGACGTCACCAGCGCCGCGGCCGCCAGCACCAGCGGCGCCCGCGCGCGGCCCCGCAGGCGCACGCCATTGCGCAGAGAACGCAGGCGGGCGCGCGCCAGCAAGGCCGCGATCCCCAGCGGCCCGACGATCCTGCCGCCCGTTCCCGACGGTGAGCTCACCCGCCGCCGGACCGGGCGGCACCGGGGCTGCCGGGGGCCTGTTCCCCGGTCATCTGCAGGAATAGCTCTTCCAGCGTCGTGTCACGGTCGGCGCCGAAGCGCGCGCGGAGCTCGGCGGGCGTCGCGACCGCCTGCAGGCGCCCCCGCTGAAGGATGGCCACCCGGTGACACAGCCGCTCGGCCGCGTCCAGCAGGTGCGTCGACATGAAGACCGTTCGCCCGCCAGCCGCGTATTCCACAATCGCCGCCCGCATCTGGCGCGCGCCCGCGGGGTCGAGACCGTTCGTCGGCTCGTCCAAAATCAGCACCCGCGGCTCGTGAACCAGCGCCAGGGCCAGCGCCAGGCGCTTCTTCATGCCCAGCGAATAGGTGACCGTATAAGCGCGCGCCGCCTCCGCCAGCCCCATGCGCTCGGCGGCGGCGTCGGCCCGGCGGCGCGCGTCGGCGGTGGTGAAACCGTGCAGCCCCGCGACCAGCTCCAGCGTCTCGAGGCCGGTGAGATACGGATACAAGAACGGCTCGTCGGGCAGATAGCCGATGTCGCGTTTCAAGGCGACCGCGTCCGCGTGGCAGTCGCGACCCAAGATCGAAGCCCGCCCGGCGCTGGGCCGCAAAAGGCCCATCAGCAGGCGGATGGTCGTCGTTTTGCCCGAACCGTTCGGGCCCAAAAAACCCATCACCTCGCCGGGCGCAACCTGCAGGGTGAGGTCATCGACGGCCAGCGTGCCGCCGAACCGCTTGCAGAGGCCCTGCGTCTCGATCACGGCGCGGCGATGACGGCCGGCGGGCGCGGCTTGGCCGGGGCGGGCCGGGCGCGCAAGGCCGGCATGTGCAGCGGGTCGACGCGATCCTCCGGCTGGCGGGTCCCGGCCGCCTCGGCCCAAAGCGCGCACCGCGCCAGATCCGTGTCGGCGGCGACCTCTGCCCCGAACAGCGACTCGATGACCTCGATGGGGCGGGCGCTCCCCTCCTGGCTGACGGTCACGGCGAACGAGAGCAGCGCGCCCGCGTCCCAATCCAGGCGGCGGCGCAGCTCGGCGTCCTCGATCACCGCCAGCGCGCGCAACGTCTTGCGCACCTCCACGGTCCGCGCGATCCCCTTGTCCGACTCGCGCCGCACGACCAGCGGCGTCTCGCCCGCATACAGCGCCAGCGCCGCCGCCGCATCGACGCCGGACGGCAACCGCGCCAGGTACTCGGCCTCGGCGATCACCCGGCCGAGCGCGCGATCGTTGGGGCCGACGCGCGACGCGCCGGTGAACGCGACGCCCTCCAGCGTGACGCGGTTGAGGAGCCGCAGCAGCTCCTCGGGGGTCGGCTCGTCGAGCAGCCGCACGTCCATGATCTCGCCCAGCGATGGGATCCCGAGGCCCAGCGCGGGACCGAACGAGAGATCGGGCTTGGGGTGAAACCCGACCGAGTAATAGATCTCGAGGCCGGCGCGGCGAAAGATCCGCGGCAGGTGGCGCACCAGATCCAGGTGCCCCAGGTACGCGACGTGCCCCAGCTTCGTGTAGCGCAGCCGATAGCCGTGCGGCTCGCCCTGGGCGGCGCGCGGCGGTGGCCGCGTCGGATCCTGGGGCGGCCGCGGGCGCGGCTGCGCCTCCCGCGGCGTCTCGCCCGCGGTGGCCACCGCGGCGCCCGTCCAGGCGTTCATGCGCCGTAGAAAAAACAGCCGCTCGCCCTTCATCGCGTCCAGATCGCAGGCGATGCCGCAGTCGTAGCAGATGAGCTTGTCCTTGGCGCCGGCCGCGGCGGCCGCGACGCTGCTGGGGTGCAGCAGCTTCTTGTACGGCTTGCCGCATGGCGGAGACAGCCGGTCCTTCAGCGCCTTGCGGTATTCCTTGGCCAGGAAGTCGGGCTCGAGACCGATGTCGATGTGGCTCCAGGGCAAGCGCCCCGTGACCGGCATGGTCCCAAGCGGACGCCCGACGTCGAGGCCGGTGCGCGCCACCGTCTCGGCCAGCGCCCGCTCCCACAGGTCCATCCGCAGGGCGTCGTCCCAGCTGTCGAACCGGCAGCCCAGGCGGAAGGCCGCCTCCAGCAAGTCGCCGACGCGGCGGTCGCCGCGCGCGAAGATCCCCTCGATGTGCGACTGCTGGTTGTCGTGCATCTTCAGGTTGACGCGCAGGGCGCGCGCCCGCTCGGCCAGCAGCGCCTGCTTGCGCCCGATGGTCGCGTCGTCGTCCATGGCCGCCCACTGAAAGGGCGTGTGCGGCTTGGGGACGTGCGACGAGACCGACGCGGTCACCTGGGCGCCCTTTTGGTGCTTGCGGCCGATCGCCTGCACGCGGGCGGCCGTTTCCACGATGCCCACCACGTCCTCGTCGGTCTCGGTCGGCAGGCCGATCATGAAGTAGAGCTTCATGCGCGAAAAGCCCCGCCCGAACACCCGGTGGGCCGACTCGAGGATGTCCTCCTCCGTCACGTTCTTGGCGATGACGTCGCGCATGCGCTGGGTGCCCGCCTCGGGCGCGAACGTCAGCCCGCCGGCACGCACGCCCGCGATCTCGCCCAGCAGGTCCTCGTTGAGGCCATAGGCGCGCAGCGACGAGACGGACAGCGACACTTTCTCGGGCGCCAGCTTGGCCATCGCCGCCTTCACCAGCGGTGTGACGCACGAGTAGTCGGCCATCGACAGCGACGTCAGGGCCGTCTCGTCGTAGCCGCCCTTCTTCACACCGCCCACCAGCGCGTCCAGCACCGCGACCGGATCGCGCTCGCGCACCGGGCGATAGATCATGCCCGCCTGACAGAACCGGCACCCCTCGGTGCAGCCACGCGCCACCTCGACCGCCATGCGGTCGAAGATCGCCTCCGCATACGGCAGCGGCGAATCGTCGGGGAACGGGAACCGGTTGATGTCCGCGACCAGCGCCCGCCGCGGGCGGGCCGGCACGCGTGGGTCGAGCGGCGCCCCGACCACCAGGAATCCGCTCTCGGCGTCGATCTCGGTCGCGTAAAGCTCGGGGATGTAGAGGGGGAACCTCTCGGCCAGACGGATCAGCCGCTCGCGGCGCGCGATGCCTTTCCGTCGCAGCTCGGCGGCCTCCAGGACCAGCGGGGGCAACTTCTCTTCGGCCTCCCCGATGAAGAACGCGTCGATGAACGGCGCCAGCGGTTCGGGGTGCGTGGCGGTCGGACCGCCGGCCAGCACCAGCGGCGCGTCTTCACCGCGATCGGCCGCACGGATCGGCAGACCACCCAGGTCCAGCATCGCCAGCACGTTCGTGTAGGTGAGCTCGTACTGAAGCGAAAAGCCGATCACGTCGAAGTCCGCAATCGGTCTGGCCGTCTCCAGCGTGACCAGCGGCAGCCCCCGGGCCCGCAGCTCAGCCTCGCAGTCGAACCAGGGCGCGAACACGCGCTCGCACGCGACCCCGTCGGTCTTGTTCAGGATGCTGTACAGGATCTTCGTGCCGAGGTGCGACATCCCGATCTCGTACGCGTCCGGGAACGCCAGGCAGATGCGGGCGCGCACGGTGGCCGGGTCCTTGCAGACCTGCTGGTACTCCCCCCCGATGTAGCGGGAGGGCTTCTCGACACGATTCAGGAACTCGGCGTAAGGGTGCCGCATGGGAAACGCCCGAGTCTACAGCATGCGGATCCTGTAAAAGAAAATCGATCCGGTCATGTCGAGAAGACGCCTTCGGCTCCGACCTCGGGTGGAAAGCACGAAGACGGCCCCGGTCCCCGGGGCACCTCAACCCAGGAGCGAACCATGAAGTACATGATGATGATGAACGTCGCCGGCGGCCCCTACCACATCTCCGACTGGCCGAAGAAGGCCTGGGACGCGCACATCGCGTTCATGAAGGACTTCGCCCGCCGGATCAGCGCGGCGGGCGAGCTGGTGTCCGCCGAGGGGCTGAGCGGGCCCGACCAGGCCAAGCTGGTGCGCGCCGGCAAGGACGGCCAGCCGGTTACCGACGGCGTCTTCCCCGAGACCAAGGAGTTCCTGGCCGGCTACTGGATCGTGGACGTCGACAGCCCGGCGCGCGCCTACGCGCTGGCGGCCGAGGTCAGCGCGGCGCCGGGCCCCGACGGCAAGCCGTTGAACATGGGCATCGAGGTGCGCCAGGTCCTCAGCGCCCCACCGTCATCCGGCACGCCGTGAGCGCGCTTGCTCCTGCCGACGAGCACCTCTTGCGCGACCTCGCGCCACAGGTGCTCGCGGCGGTGCTGCGCCGGTACCGGGACTTTCCCGCCGCCGAGGACGCCGTCCAAGAGGCGCTTCTGGCGGCGGCGCAGCAGTGGCCCCGTTATGGCCGCCCGGATGATCCGCGCGCCTGGTTGATTCGCGTCGCGTCCCGCCGGTGGGCCGACGAACACCGGGCGGCGGTGGCCCGTCGCCGGCGCGAGCAGGCGCGCGTGGAAGAGGACGCCGGCACGGCGCCGCTCCCCACGACCGAACGCGACGACACGCTGAGCCTCCTCTTCATGTGCTGCCACCCCACGCTCTCCGCCTCGTCGCAGGTCGCCCTGACCCTGCGCGCGGTGGGTGGGCTGACCACCGCCGAGATCGCCCGGGCCTTCCTGGTGCCCGAGGCCACGATGGCGCAACGGATCAGCCGGGCCAAGGCGACCGTCAAGGCGTCCGGCGTCCCCTTCGAGTTGCCCGCGCCGGCGGAAACATCGGCCCGTCTGGCCGCCGTCCTGCACGTCGTCTACCTCGTTTTCAGCGAAGGCTATTCAGCCAGCGAGGGCAACGAGCTTCAGCGGCGCGATCTTGCCGCTGAAGCGCTGCGACTCGGCCGCATGCTGCACCGGTTGTTGCCGGACGAGACCGAGGTGGCTGGGCTGCTGGCGCTGATGCTGCTGACCGACGCCCGCCGGCGGGCCCGCAGCGGCCCCGACGGTGAGCTGATCCCGCTCGACGAGCAGGATCGACGCGCCTGGGATCGCCGGCAGATCGACGAGGGGGTCACCCTCCTCGACCTGACGCTTCCGAAAGGCGCGGTGGGCCCGTACCAGCTGCAGGCGGCCGTCGCCGCGCTACACGACGAAGCGCCCAGCGCCGAGGCGACCGACTGGCCGCAGATTTTGGCTCTCTACGCGGTGCTGGCGCGCATCACCGACAACCCGATGGTGGCGCTGAACCAGGCCATCGCGCTGGCGATGGTGGATGGCCCGGCGGCCGGACTGAGCCGGCTGGACGCCCTGGCCGCCGATCCCCGCCTGGCCGGGCATTACCGCCTGGACGCCGTTCGCGGGCACCTGCTGGAGCGCGACGGCCAGCGGGCGGCGGCCGCGGCTTGCTACGGGCGGGCGGCCGAGGGCACCGCCAGCCTCCCCGAACGCAACTACCTGCTGGCGCGCGCGATGCGCCTCAAGGAAAGCGCGCGCTAATCGTTGCCCTGGAAAACGTAGACGAACTCGGTGCCGTACTCTTCGCCGGCCGGCGGGAAGGCCCAGCGGCCGACCACCTCGCGGATGCACGGGTCGATGGCCCGGAACTGGGGCGGGCCCTCGACGGCCACGTGCTTGACGCGACCCGAGATGCCGATGCTGACCTTCACGGTGATCTTGCCGTGGGTCAGGCTGTTGTCGCGCAACAAGGCCCGCTGGTAGCAGTTCTTGATGCCGCCCCGGTTGTTGTTGATGACCCGCGAGATCTCGCCCTGTGACGGCGGCGGGCGCGGGGTAGACGGCCCGGCGGTGATGTTCAGGTTGTGGCCGTCGCGATACTTCGAATTGGCTTCGTCGGCCGGGGCGGCCGCCGCACCGGCTGGCGGCGTGGTCGCCGGGGGCGCTGCCGCGACAGGGGCGCCGCGCCCCCGCGACGCATGGCCATGGCCAGAACGCCGGCTGCCGCCGCGCGCCGGCTCGGGGGCGCGGACAGGCGGGACGACGGGCGCGGGTGTCGGGGCGGCGGCAGGAGGCGGCGCCAGGTTCGGATTCTCGACGATCGCCGCCAGGGGATCGGTCGTCGCGGACTTGGCCGGCGGGGGTGGCGTGACCGGCTTCGGCTTCTTCATCATCGTGAACATCAGCACGGCGACGCTGAAGGCGGTGATACCGAAGATGGCGACGATGAAGCGGGTTGTCTTCTGGCGCGCCGCTGCCGGCTCGCCGGCGTTCGGCTGCCACCCGACGACCGACTCGGAGGACATCAGCCGGGGCGGCGCGGCGGCGCCGCTGCCGCCGGGGCTCAGGCTCAGCCCGTTGAGGCCGTCCGACTGGTCGGCAGAAGGATGCGAACCGGCGCCGTTCGTGCCGGCCGCGGCAGCAGCCTCGCCGCCCTCTGCAGCGTGGGAGATTCCGTTGGTGGCCAGCCCATGAAGCATCGCGGGCACCGGCGCCGGCGTCTCGAGCAAGCTGGAGGAATCGAGGGCCGGATGCGAGGTCCCGGTCCCGGCGCGACGGGCTTCGGCCCCCCGGGCGTGGGCGGCCGGCTCGGGCTCGCCGAACGATAAATCAATCTCGGCCTCTTCGGCCTCCGCCGAGGCGGCCATGGCCGAAGCTCGCGGGAACGCCCCCGACGAGCTTTTGCGGCTGGCGGCCGGCGGGGGCAGCTTCGAGCCCAGGCCTGGGCTGACCGGCGCCGGGACGATGCCGTGAGAGCCGGTCGGGCGAGCCGGAGCGCCGGCGGCCGGAGCCGCGGCGACCGGAAATGAGCTGCCCGTCGGCCGTCGCGTCGAGCCCGGAAAGGGCGGCGGGACCGGCGGCCCTGCGGGCAGCGGTGGCATCGGTGGCACCGGCACCGGTGGCCGTCGCCGGGCGTGAATCTCGTTGGCCAGGACCGGAACGTCCATGGGCGCCTTCCAGGAACCCAGTCGTTCGTTCCAGACGTGGATATCCGCGTGCTTGGGCAGCGGCGCGACGTGATCGACGAGCTGCTTGCGCGAAAACGGCCCCGTCCGGTTCCCGTCCAGGGCCATGTACCAGACCACCCCGTCGTCTGCCGGCGGAACGGAGGGGCGCGCGGTGGCGCGTCGTTCGACGGGGGGTGCCGGCGGAGGCGTGGGGAGCCGAGGCGCCACGATCGTGGCTCGGGGCGCCGAGCCCGTCGCCGTCGCGGCCCCGCCGACCGGGATCGCCGGCGAAGAAGGCTTGCGCGCCCCTTCTTCACGAACAGTGATGATGTTCGCGCAGGACTTGCACCGGACCTTGAGGATCTTCCCGCGAACCTTGTCGTCCGCGATGGAGTACTTGGTCTGGCAGCGATCGCAGACGAATTTCATGAGTCTTCAGCGCTTCGCGCCGCCGCGGCCGTTCCGGCCCAAACCGGTTGGGAAATTATCATCGAAGGGTCAGGATTACCATCGTCCCGATCCCCACCGCGATGAAGGCCGCGATGGCGAGCCAGGTGCCTCGAGAGGAAGAAGGGACCGCGTCTTCGTCCATTTCTGACGTCGCGAAAGCATCCGCCGCCGCTTCCGGTGCCCCGCGCGGCGCCACAAAACCGCCGCCTGCCGCCGGATCGGGCTGCCGGGCGGACTCGGTCGCCGCCCCGGGCGCCGGCACCAGCCGGATGGCCGCCCCGCGGGACGGCGTGCCTGAGCCCTCGGGCGCCGGTTCGAGCCGCATGCTGGGCGGCGCTCGCCTGTCGAAGTCGAGGTCGTCGGACACCCGGCGAGCCGCCACCGCTTCGGCGCCGGCGGTGGGCGAAAACAAATCGTTCATGTAGATGGCCATTCGGCGGTTCCCGCTGCGAAGGCCGCTGTCGTCCAGGAACTCTTCCAAATCGGCGCGCATCTGGTCGGCCGACTGGTACCGATCCTCTGGGCGCTTTTCGAGGGCCCGCATCACGATCTGTTCCAGCGCGGGCGGGTATTCCCGCCGGATCGCGGTCGGCGGCTGGATGCGATCGTTCACGATTCGCTTCATCACAGCCTGCGCCGGGCCCCGGTACAGGCGATGGCAGAGCGTCAGCTCGTAGAGGATGATACCCAGCGCAAAGATGTCGGCCCGGTGATCGACCCCGGTCCCGCGCACCTGCTCGGGGGACATGTACGAGGCCTTTCCGGGCAGGATCCCGGACTCCTCGCGCAGCTCGTCTTGCGCGCGCGCAATTCCAAAATCGACGATCTTCGTCTGGCCTTCGTAGCTGACGAGCACGTTCGTCGGCGAGACGTCGCGGTGGACGATGCGAACCACCCGCCCGTCGGCGTCGCGGCGCTCGTGCGCGTAGGCCAACCCGGCGGCCGCCTGGCCCACGACGTGAATGGAGTGTTCGAGCGGCAAGTACTTGTTCGCGGCCAATCCGCGCGTGACGATCTCCGCGACCGTCTCGCCGTGGATGAACTCCATGGCGATGTACTTCAGACCTTCGTCTTCGGCGACGTCGTACACGTGAACGATGGAGGGATGGTTCAGCTTGGCGGCAAGCCGCGCCTCGTCGAGGAACATGGTCACGACCCGGGGGTTTTGGGCGTACCGTGGCTGCAGAATCTTGAGGACGACCGATTTTTCGAACCCGCCCACCGATTCCTGGCGGGCGATGTAGAGCTCGGCCATTCCGCCCGAGGCCAGATGGCGGATCACCCCGTAGCGACCGACCTGACGGCCGATGAGCTCGACGGGGTTCGCCATGCGGCGCGAATCCTAACCCATCAAGAGGGAACCCTGGGAGGCGGTTGCGTTTGATTTCGGTGGCCGGCACGGATAGGAATGACGCGGCCGTGCGCATCGAGCTCCCTCGGGACGTCTCCCTGGACGGGCATCTGGTCGACCGTGCGATCGGCTATTTGACCGTCACGACGGGCATCGCGTTCGCCGTGGCGCTGGGCGTGATGCTGGCCGCGCTGATCCTGCACCGCGCGCGCGCCGGCCGCACCTGGGCCCAGCACACGCACGGCAACCGGCGGCGGGACCGCGCGCTGACGTTCGGGATCGCGCTCATCCTGTTCGTCGGAATCGACGTCACCCTCGCGGTCCGCGCGAACCGGGATCTGGACGACCGGTTCTGGCGCTATCCGGACCACGACCCCACCGCCATTCGGGTGGAAGTGACCGCGCGCCAGTGGGCCTGGTCGTTCCGGACGGCCGGTCCCGACGGGCGATTCGGCACGCCCGACGACGTGGTCACGCTCAACGAGCTGGATGTCCCGGTCGGCCGCCCCATCTATCTGAAGCTCCGGTCGCGGGACGTGGTCCACTCGCTCTACTTGCCCAGCTTTCGATTCAAGATCGACGCCATCCCCGGCAGCACGACCCGGGCCTGGTTCCAGGCGGTCGAGGCCGGCCGGACGGAGCTGGGGTGCGCGCAATTCTGCGGCGTCAGCCACTACAAGATGAGCGGCCAGCTGGTTGCCCGGGAAGAGCAGGACTACCGCGGGTGGCTGGCCCGCGCGGAGGCCGACAGCCGCCTGCGGTTCGACCCGGCGGCCGGCAGCGCGGTCGACGCGTGGGACTGGGAGAC
The DNA here is from genome assembly GCA_963737345.1 of uncultured Pseudomonadota bacterium. Classification (GTDB taxonomy): domain Bacteria; phylum Myxococcota_A; class Polyangia; order Fen-1088; family Fen-1088; genus JADGRB01. Next base: position 216,082 of record CAVTSM010000017.1, read on the forward strand.
TGGCCGATGATGACCGCCGCGAATCCTCGCGTTCTCGTCGATGGCGACGGCGAGCCGCTCCCCGTCGAGCCGAGCGGCTTTTGGCGGCGCCACGTGTTTTCGGTCGATCACAAAGTGATCGGCCGCCAGTTCCTGTTCCTGGGCCTGGGCTTCCTAGCGGTGGGCGGCATCATGGCGATGCTAATCCGGTGGCAGCTGGCCCGCCCCGGCGCGCCCGTGCCGCTGGTCGGCAAGCTGTTCTTCCGCGGCGCGGGCGGGGTCATCTCGCCGCCCGCCTACACCGCGCTGTTCACGATGCACGGCACGATCATGATCTTCTTCGCCGTGACGCCGATCCTGATCGGTGGGTTCGGGAACTTCCTGCTGCCGCTGCTGATCGGCGCGCGCGACATGGCCTTTCCGCGCCTCAACCTGGCGTCGTTCTGGACCATGGCGGCGTCCACCAGCGTGCTGTGCGCCTCGTTCTTCGTGCCGCTCGGTCCGCCGCAGGCCGGCTGGACGGCCTACGCGCCGCTGTCCACGGCCTTGGGCACGCCGGGCGCCGGCCAGACGCTGTGGGTGATCGCGATCTATCTGAATGGGACGTCGTCGGTGATGGGGGCCGTCAACTACATCACGACGGTGCTGCGGCTGCGCGCGCCCGGCATGACCTGGATGCGGCTGCCCCTCACCGTGTGGGGGCTCTTCCTGACGTCGATATTGAACGCGCTCTTCGTGCCGGTGCTGGCGGCGGCGATGGTCCTGCTGCTCTTCGACCGGCTCTTCGGCACGCAGTTCTTCGTGGCCGGAACGACCCCCGCCGCGGGCGGCGACCCGATCCTCTACCAGCACCTGTTCTGGCTGTTCGGCCACCCCGAGGTCTACATCTTGATCCTGCCGGCCTGGGGAATCGTGGGCGACCTGCTGTCGTTCTTCGCGCGGAAACCGGCCTTCGGGTACCGCACCACGGTCGCCGCCTTGATCGGCGTCGTCATCCTGTCGGGCGTCGTCTACGGGCACCACATGTTCACGACCGGGATGAGCCCGCTCCTCGGCGAGAGCTTCATGGTGCTGACCATGATCGTCTCGGTTCCGACGGCGATTCTGGTGCTGAACTGGCTGGGGACCCTGTGGCGCGGCGCCATCCGTTTCAACACCCCGATGCTGTTTTGCCTGGGAATGGTGTTCACGTTCGGGGTGGGTGGGCTGACGGGGCTCTATCTGGCGGACGTCGTCGCCGACATCTATCTGCACGACACCTACTTCGTGGTCGGTCACTTCCACCTGATCATGGCGGCGGCGCTGTTGCTGTCGTCGTTCGCGGCCGTGTACTTCTGGTACCCCAAGATGTTCGGCCGGATGTTGAGCGAGCGACTCGGCAAGCTGCACTTCTGGCTGACGTTCCTGCCGCTGAATGCCGTCTTCGTCGGGCAACTGATCCTGGGAATCAAGGGGATGCAGCGGCGGCTTTACGACCCCTCGGTTTACGAAGCCTGGCGCGCGCTGGCTGGCCTCAACCGCGGCATCTCGCACGCTGCGTACCTGCTGGGCGCCGCCCAGTTGCTGTTCGTCGGCAACTTCTTCGCGAGCTTGTGGCGGGGGCGGACAGCGCCCGCCAACCCCTGGGAGGTGGGCACGCTGGAGTGGTCGGTCGCCTCGCCGCCGCCGCACCACAACTTCGACACGATTCCGGTGGTCGTGCGCGGCCCGCACGAGCTGGCCAGTCCCCTCGCCCGCCCCCTGGGGCGCGACTGGCTCAGCCAGACGGAGGTCGTCGGCGAACCCGACGCCGCGAGCGCCGCGGCCACGCCCGCGGCAGGACGGACCTCGTGACCGCGCCGGCGCTGGGCGCACGTCGCGAAGCGGATTCGGCGGTCGGGCTGCTGGTGTTCCTGGGCGCGACGGCGATGCTGTTCGCGGCGCTGCTGCTGGCGTATGCGATCCTGCGGGCGCAGGCGACGCAATGGCCCCCGGCCGGGTCGCTGCCATTGCCGCGCGCGGCAGCCGGCGCGAACACGCTGCTGCTGGCGGGGGCCAGCGCGGCGCTGTGGCGCGCGCGGCACGCGAACACGGCGCGCGGCGGGATGGCGGCGGCCGGCGCGCTGGGCGCGGCGTTTCTGGCCGGACAGATCGTGCTTTGGCGCCACATGGTCGCCAGTGGCCTGGGGCCGCGGGGGCAGCTTCCCGGCCAGCTGTTCCTGGCGCTGTCTGGGCTGCACGCGCTGCATGTCGCCGGCGGGCTGATTGCGCTGGCGGCGAGCCGCCGGGTTCGCCTGGTGTCGCTCTACTGGGACTTCGTCCTGGCCGTATGGGTCGTTCTTTACGTGGCGGTCTGCTGGCTATGAAGCGGGTGGCGCTCTGTCTGGTGCTGGTGGCGGCGTGCAGCCGTTCGGGGGGCGGGCCGCCCGCATTCACGGCGCCGATCACGCTGGGCGGTCGGGTGGTGGCGGCCGGGGCGCTCGAGCACGGGCGGGCGCTTTACACCCACTACTGCCGGCCGTGCCACGGCGAGGCCGGCGACGGCAAGGGACCGGCGGCCGCGGGGTTGATGCCGCCCCCGCGCGATCTGCGGCTCGGCGTCTACAAGTTCGCGGCCGTGCCGGCAGGCCAGTTGCCCCGGGACGCAGACTTCGCCCGCACACTTCGTCAGGGGCTGCACGGCACGGCCATGCAGGCCTGGCAGGTCCCGGAGGCGGAACTGGACGATCTCATCCAATACGTGAAGTCTTTCGCGCCAAGGTGGCGTTCTGAAATGCCCGGCGACGAGATCGCCGCCTCGCCGGATCCGTGGTCAGGGCGTGAGGCAGATGCGGTCTCCCGTGGGGTCCGCGTCTACCACGGCCTGGCCCAATGCGCGGTCGCCTGCCACCCCGCCTACGTCACGCGCGCCGAGATCGCCGCCTACACCAAAGAGCTGACCGGGATCGAGCTGCGCGAGATCCGCGCCGACGTCTACCAGCCGGTGGCCAAGGACAGCGACTACGGCGTCAAGATCCTGCCGCCCGACTTCACGTTCAACCCTCTGCGCGGGGGAGACACGGTGGGCGACAGCTACCGCGCCATCGCGTCCGGCATCGGCGGCACGGCCATGCCGACTTGGAAAAACGTGCTGCCTGAGGCCGATCTGTGGGCGCTGGCCCACTACGTCCAGGCGCTGGCCGCTCTGCGCGACAGCCCCGGGGCGGGCGCGCTGGCCCAGCGCCTGCGCGATCAGCCCGCCTGGACGCCGCCGCCGGTGCCGGCGGCAGACGCGGCGGCGGGAAACTAGGTCTGCGGGGGCTTCGGCTCTGGCGGACGGGTCAGCTTGCGGATCGCGATCGTGACGGCGAAGAAGATGGCGGGCGGCACCAGCAGGAAGAGACCGACCAGGCGCAGGGCCGGGCCCAGCGTCGAGGACTGTCCCAGGCAGCTGGCGCACAGCGCCCAGGCCGGACGCCCCGGCAGGAGCGCCACCCCGGTCAGGATCGCCAGTCGGCCGGTCATCGCAGCCCCGCCCGGTAGACGGCTTCCAGCATCAGCACCACGGCGAACCCGACCGCCACCACCAGCGCCAGCAGCGCCAGGCGCGTGCCTGGTCGCCGCGGTGTCGCCCGCAGGCTGCACGCCAGCAGGACGCCGGCCTTCGCCAGCAGCAGGCCGGCCAGCGCCGTCGTGCGATCGCGCGCGGCGCCCCCGGCCCGGCTGACCGCGATCTCGGCGGCGGTCAACGCCGCCAGCACGGCGTACGTCGCCAGCGCGGGCCCGCGGCGCGCCGGCGTGATCGGCTCCGTCGCGTCCACGGTCATCGCGCGGGGACCAGATAAAGAAAGGTGAAGATGGGGGTCCAGGCCAGATCGATGAACTGCCAGTAGAGCGCGCCGATCTCGACCGATCGGCGCGGGGCTCGGCGCCAGAGCGCGGCCACCAGCCAGATCAGGCCGGCCGCAACGTGGAGCCCGTGGTAACCGGTCAGCACGTAGAACGTCGCACCGTACAGATCGCCGAGGCGGACCGGCCGGGCGGCCGCCCACAGCCGCAGGTACTCGGCGACCTCACCGCCCAGGAACGCCGCGCCCAAGAGCAGCGTCACCGCCAGCCAGGCGGTGCGCGCCCGCGCCGTGAGGGCGCGCGCCGCCTCGCCTACCGTGAACGCGGACGCCAACAGCGCGAACGTCATCGCCGCGGGGCCGACCAGGTCCAGGTGAGCGCGCGGGTCCGGCCACGTCGCCGCACGCGCGCGCAGGAAGCCGTAGGCAATGAACAGCCCGCCGAACCCCATCGCATCGGTCGCCAGGAAGGTCCACATCCCGATCGCTCCCGAGCGGCGCGGCTGGGCGTCAGGCGGTGTCAACGCCTCGGAGGCTGCGGGGGTCAGCGCGCGATCCATGGGACGTCACGATCGATAGCACCGACCGGCGCGCGCGTCACTCGACGCACTGGTGGGCGATCTGTTCAGGGTTCTGCGCCGCCCGCAAGCAGGCGGCCAAGTCGTCCCGGACGTGCACGGCCCGGCAGCGGCGGAGGTCGTCGTCGAACCGGCGCGCCAGCTCGTCCTGCCAGCGCGGGACCAGGGCCGGATCGCGGAAGCCGGACTCGACCAACTCCATCTCGACGAGCCGGTTCAAGATGGCGCGGCAGTCCGCGGGGGTCGCGACGTGGCGGTGGCATCCCGCCAGTGTCGCCGCGGCGACGGCGGCCGCCCAGATTCGCGCCCGCTTACTCATCGGTAAAAGTGAACCCGAATCGGGGGGGACATGCCGCCCACCGGCGCGCCGCTCGCGTCCAGCGCCGGCGCGAACGCGCGCGAGCTGAGCGCGCAGTCGCGGGCGGCGCGTCCGAACCCGAACCCGGGATCGTCCAGCACGTCCGCCCGCTCGACGCGCCCGTCCGGCCGCACGGCCACCCGGATCACGACCGTCTCTTGATCGACCTGACGCGCGTCGGCCTCGGCGGGCCAGGGGCAGTTCCAGGAGGCCTGGTCCAGCGACACCGGCTTGGCGCGGCTCCGCGCCACCACCTGCCCGTCGCCGTGGCCGTTGGCCGCCACCGCTCCGGACGCGGGCGCGCGGCTGGTCCCACGCGCGGTCGTGGTTCCCCCGGCGTAGGTCGAGCCGGACCCGACGACGAAGGCCGAGCCCGTGAAGTCCAGCGGCGCGTCCGTCGCCGCGGCGACCTGACCGGCTTGGGCCGGCGCTGCCGGCGCGTGGCGGGCGAGGCCGCGCACGCGCTCGCGTACCGCCGAGGGCGCTGCGCGCGCAACCGGTGCCTCCGGTTCTGCCGGCGGCGGAGGTGGCGGGGGCGGCAGCTTGATGTCGACCGAGCGCTCGGCCGCGACGGCGTCGTGAATCTGGGCCGCCATCTCGGCGACCACCGACGCGCCCGACCGGCCAAGCTGGCGGACAATCGCGATCGCCGCCGCGTACATCGCCAGCACGATGACGGCCCCGGCGACGAGCCGGCGAAGACGCCCCCCGGCTCACCGGCGAACACCAGGTCGGCAATCGGCTGGCGTCCCATCGAGGGGCGGCCGGCAGCGGGCGCGGGTGTCTGGGCGCGCGGGGCCATCGGTCAGCGCGCCGGCGGGGTGGCCGGCGCGTCGGGCAACGCGCCGAACGCGACGCGCGTGATGCCGACGCCCTTCAACATGTCCAGCATGTGCAGCACCTGGCGATGCGGCACCTCACCGTCGGCCTGGATCACGGCGCGCAGCTCGGGCGTCCCGGCCAACGCCGCCTTGGCCTTGGTCTGAAAGGTCGCGTCGTCGGGAATGGGCGCGCCGTTCACCAGCGTCGGCCCGCGCACCGGCAAGATGATCGAGAGGACGACCTGCACCTCTTCCCCGTGCGCCGCGTGCGGCAGATCCAGTGGGACCGCCGGCGTGACGATGATCTTGGCGGTCACGACGAAGATCACCAGCAGGACCAGCATCACGTCCACCAGAGGCGTGACGTTGATCCCCGAGATGATGCCGCCCGGGTCGTTGTTACCGGTCGAGGCCACGCTGGCCCTCCTGGTTGGCCGCCGCTGGGCGAGCCGCGTTCGAGGTGTCGCCGATGTAGGCCAGCACCAGGTTCGACAGCACGTCGGTGCCCGACAGCAGCGCCGAGACCCGTCGCTGCAGGTAGTTGTAGGCCGCCACCGCCGGCAACGCGACCGCAATACCGACGGCCGTCGCGACCAGCGCCTCGGCGATACCGGCCATCACGGCTTGCGAGGCGACCTGCCCCGTCGAGGTGGCGCCGTGCCCGGGCGCCGCGTGCCCGAGCTCTTCGAAGGCGTGAATGACGCCCACGACAGTGCCGAACAGGCCGACGAAGGGGGCGTTGTTGCCGATGGTCGCCAGGAACGCCAGCCCGCGTTCCAGCCTGGTTCGTTCCAGCGCCGCCGCGCTCTGCATGGCTTTGTCCGCGGCCTCGACCCCGCGATCGGCCAGCCGCAGGCCGGCGTCGGCCACGCGGGCCGCCACCGATGGGCTCGACTCCAGCGCCCGGCGGGCCCCCGCAAAGTCGTCGGCGCGCAGCCGCTCGTCCAGCGCGCGCGCCAGAGATTCGAGGTCGCCGCTGCGACGCCGCAGGTACACCCAGCGCTCCACGGCCAGCGCCAAGCTGGACACCGAAAGAGCGCCCAGGAACCAGAGCACCCAGCCCGCCCCAGATGCGAGCAGGACGTCTTTGACGGCTTCCATCGCGCTCATCGTCGATTACCTCGGCGAGGGATAGTGTCGCACGACGTAGCAAAGTCCGTCGGAGTTGAGGTGCCCCTGCGTGCTCTGATCGTAGGTCGCGAAGTCGTCGTAGTCGCGCAGCCCCTGGCAGGCGTCGGCGCCCGGCGCGGCCGCCACGCTCTCGGTGTCGAAGGCCATCGGGCCGACGAACGGCGCATGGACGCTGGTGTCGGGAGGCGCGCAGTACCGCCAGGACAAAACGTTGCCGAGCGCGTCCTCGACCGGCCGGTAATCGACGCCTCTGGTCATCTCCAGCGTGACCGTCGGGTACGTGACCCCCGTCCCCGCCGGGCCCTTCCCCGCCACGCGCGCGGCGAGCTGGTCGAAGTGCATCGGGGTGTCGTGAAGGACGCTGTCCCAGAACGGGTGGTCCGTGTGAATCGTGACCTGAGCGGTCACGGAGGCGTTCGTCTGGAAGGTGATCCCCCGCTGAAACTCGTCGCCCGGCAGCGGCGACCCCGCGTTGTCCGGATTCTGGCAGTTGAGGTAGCTCGCCGGCGATTTGAAGCACAGGTGGAACGGCACCGTGTCCCCGGCCTGCGGCCAGCCGTTGCCGGCGCCGTAGACGTTCGGATCGCACGCTGCGCGGGGGTCGCCCGGCGTGGGACACGTGCAGCTGGTGCCCTTGAACGTCGCCGTGCCCACGTACAAAACGGTGCACTCGTCCGCGATCATCTGGCCGTAGTCCACCAGGCCATCGGCGTCCAGGTTGACGTTCATGGCCGCGGAAGTGGCAGGCACCACGTCGAACCCGAACGCATACGGTGTGGCGCCGCCCGTGTCGAACCGCGCGTCGTTCCCCGCCGGGTAGTTCTGGTGCGACAGCGCTGCGAACGGCACCGCCTGCTCGCCGCCGCCACCTTTGCCGGGCAGGTAGCTGGGATCCGCCGCGCGACAGATCGATGGCCCACGGGCCGGACACCTTGGCGACGACCGGTTCGGTGCAGGACTGGTCCCCCGGTGACACGCTGGGTCCCTGGGACAGGGTGAGCGCGTCCAGGGTCACCAGCAGCCGCGTGAACTGGACGCTCCATCCGTCGGCGAAGGCGGGGTCGCCTGGGCTGGCCGGCGGGAACGGATATCCGGACAGCGCCAGGGCTTCGCCCGAGGCCGCGAAGAGGATGCCGCCCGGCCCCGGATCGCGCGGCGCCACGAAAGGCGCCAGCGATGCGGGGCCGCTGCTTGCGCCTGCCGCCGGGTCGGCCGCCGGCTGGCAGGTCAGGTCGCTGCCGCAGCTCACGTTCAGCGACTGCTTGCTCGAGCAGGACACCATCCCGATCGCCAGCAGCACCTGCTGTCCGCAGTCGCATCTTCATGCCTCCGTCGATTCACAAGTCCTCCGACCAGAAGAATCGATAGGGTCCGGTCGAGCGCAGGTTGCCGTAGAGGTACCTGGCCCGTCGGACTGTATCCAGGCGCCGCCGGGTCGTCGCTGAACGCGTAACCTCCGCTGGCTGCATCGGCCGGCAACTGGCTGAAGTCGACGCCGACGAACAACGGCGCGGGGATCGATCCGCAGCAGCAGCCCGCCCGTACGCTTCAACGTGATCGGCTGCTCGATGGGCGTGACGATGCGCTGCCGGCAAATGGCGTCGCCGCCGCCGGTCGAGCTCCCGGCGCGCACGTGGTTCGCGCCGATGGTGACGTGGCCCGTGAACGGGAAGGTCCCAGCCGCGCCGGTCGCCGACCCGGCGATGGCCAGGATGGTGGTCGTGTCGGTCGGCGCGTTGATGTCGCCGCCGGTCAGCCAGACCTGTTCGGCTTTGACGGGTGGCTCGGTCACGCCAAGCGCCGCCGCCGGGAAGGGTTGCGGCGTCGGGTTCAGCAGATCGACGTCCAGCGCCGACGTCTGTTCGCCCACGTAGGTGCCCGTCAGATAGCAGCCGGTCGCCTGGGCGCCCGAAACGGGCGCGCTCTGATTGAGGTAGACCGCGCCGACGTGCAGCCTGGCCTCGGTCAGCGTCACCGTGAACCCCGCCGACGTGAACGCGAACGGCTGTCCGGCGGTGGCGTCGGCGGGCCCGGCCGCCGCGACGGGGAACGCGAACGTGTCGCCCCCCGTGTTCCCGACGCAGCCGCTGCCAACCATGGCCAGCACGACCCCTGCGACCATCCTGGCGGCCATCAGCTCCATTGCCATCAGGCCCCGCATCAGACGCCTCCGAAGGTCACGCCCAGCGTGAGGAAGAGGCCGCGCGGCGGGCCGGCCGTGAAGGCCCGATCGGGGACCAGCGTCGGCTGCGGCTGGCTCTTGAAATCGGACTCGTAGTTGTACTCGCCCAGCCGGTACTGGCTGTTGAGCAGGTTGGTCGACAGCGCGCGCACCTGATAGTTGCGCCAGGCCAGCGTCGCGGACGCGTCGATCGTGAAGATGTCGTCGCTGACCTGGCCATAGGGCAGCGGCCGCCGCCCCACGTAGGTGATCCCGGCGCCCAGCGACGCGCGCACGGGCATGCTCCCGCAGCGTCCAGGGGAGCGGCCTGAACAGCGACGTGTCCGACCGGAACACCGAGGCGGGCACGTACGGGACCGCCGCGTCCGTGTCGTTGTAGGTCGCGCGGACCAGCGTCAGGTTGGCGGACTCGTCGAAGAACGGCCCCGTCCACCGCACCGCGCCCAGCCACCCGCTGCGCGTCGTTCCGACGCCGATGACGTTGCGCCCGACCGTCTGGTCGAAGATCAGGTCCTTGTCGACGACGGTCTGGAAGAGGACCGAGCGCGCGACCAGCAGCGTGTTCCAGCAGCGGCCGGGTGTACGCGGCGCCGGCCTCGTAGGCGGTGACGTGCGCGAACGGCGCGGTGACGTCCTGCGTGACGTACGACGGGTCGACGGAGCGGACGCCCTGGCCGTCGCTGGCCGACAGCGTGAGCGCCGCGAAACGGCCCGACCAGCAGCGACGCCCGCGGCAGGATCGCGAGCCCCGACGTGCTGGTGACCTGGTCCGGCTCGCGCGGACGGCCGAAGTCCTGCTGCGTGAGGCAGCTCTGATCGATGGGCGGGTTCGTCGTCGACGGATGGCTGACCGTCCGGGCGGCGCAGTTGTCGAGCACTTGGTAGGTCAACACGTCGGCGCGCGCCCCGCCCCGCAACGAAAGCCACGACGCGGGGCGCAGGTTGAGATCGCCGTAAAGGCCGATGTCGCCGATCTGCGCGTCGAGGTCCGTGTCCGTCAGGTACGGCACGCCGGTCGCCGCCTCCAGCCGCTGCTGCGTGCCGGCCGCGGCGTCGCCGCGCGCGAAGTAGCCGAGCTCCAGCTCTTGCCGCTGTCCCAGCCACGGTGCGTGCCAGCGCGCCGAGCCGCGCGCGCCGATCGTCAGCTCGTGAACGGTCGAGGTCCAGCATGTCGCCGCGCTGCGGGTGAATGGTCTGCAGCGGCTCCTGCACGTCCAGCAGGAAGCCGGTGAAGTTCTCGAGCAGGCGCATGTCGCGCTTGATGAGGAACACCTGCTGGGTCAGCACCGTGTCGCCCGGGTGCGCCTCGACGTCGGCGGCGATCGAGTAGCGCGAGGCGTCGCCCGCCCTGGCGGACCGCCTGGTGCGCGAACGACGTCAGGTCGTAGCTGTCGTAAAAGCCGATCCGGCCGGACTGGTAGTCGTCCTCGCGGATGACGCCCGCCGAGTGGAAGTGCGACGCGTAGGCCTGCCCGGTGAGGCGCCACGAGCCGGTCGCGCCGAAGCGCCCTTCGTACTGCCCCATCGCCGAGCCGCGCTGCGCGTCGCGGTTCTGGCCGAAGCCGTCGGTCTGTGTAGATCTCGGCGCCGCCGAACGTGTGCGTGCTCTCTCCCGGCGGCCCGAAGAGCCCCAGCACCCGCCGCGTCCCCCAGCTGCCGGCCGTGGCGCTGGCCGAGAGGCCGCGCTGCTCGAGGCCCAGCTCGTAGTCGGCGCTGCCCGCGACGGCGTAGTTCCCCTGCCGCGGGTCGAACGGCCCCTCGACGACGCGCAGCGATTCGATCAGCTCGGGGATGATGAAGTGCGTGTCGGCGTAGCCGTTGCCGTGCAGGTTGCCGCTCTCGTTGATGGGGACGCCACCGACGGTGAACTCGACGTCCTGCCCTTCGCGCGCGTCGAAGCCGCGCATGTAGACCTGCTCGGCGTGCCCCTCGCCCCCCTCGTTGGTCAGCAGGATGCCCGGGCGCGAGGCGCAGCAGGTCCGACGCGTTGGCACGCGGAACCTCCGCCAGCTGCCCGACGCGGATCTGGAAGTCCGAGGCGCCGCGGCTGGGCGGCGGGCGCCGCCCGACGACCGTCACGTCCAGCGCAGCGGGTGCCTTTCCGGGCGGCGCCGGGGTCGCTTCCGGCGGGGACGCTGGCGGCCGCCGGCAGCGGCAACACGACAGGCGGCGGTTCTCGAGCCTGGGCCTGCGCCGTGGTCGAACCCGCCGGCGCTGGCGCGGGTACAGCGGCCGGCGGCGGTTCCGCAGGGGGGTCGAAATGGAACAGCAGCTGCACCCGCGCGGCGACGGGCACCCCGCCCCGCGCCGCCGGCTTGAAGCGCCAGCCCATCGCCGCCTGCAGCGCCGCCCGGTCCAGCGCGGGCGCGACGCTGCCCGCCAGCTCGACGGCGGTGACGTCGCCACTTGGTCCGATGGTCGCCATGACCGCGACGTCGCCGCGCACGCCGCCGCCGTCCGCTGGGTAGGCCGGGCGCTTCTCCTCGACGACGACGGGGGGCTGGACGCGCGCCGCGACCGGTGCGTCTGCCGCCGCCTGGGCAAAGGCCCGTGCGGGCAGCGCGGTCAAAGCCAGGCCCAGCAGCCAGCGGCGCAGCGTCGATCGAACGGTCGAGTTTTCGGATCGGGCAAACAGAAGCAAGAGACCTCCGAGAGCGAGAGCGCGCGGGCAGCGCCGACGAACGACGGCGCATTGAGGTTTCGGCGGATCGCCCCCAGCGGGTGCGATCGCGCGAGCGAGGGCCGGGCGGGGACCAGACGACCCGCGGCGGCGACTCTAGGCGCGCGGCGGTGAAGTCTTGGGCGCGGCGGCCAAGGCGCGGGCACGGCCGCCCTGCAAGCGCGGCGCGGCCGGCGCAGGTGCCGGAGGCGGCGGCGCCAGGCGGCCGCTCGCAGAGGCCGCCGGCGGCGGAGCGCTTCCCTCGACAGTGAAGGTGAGACCGCAGTGCTCGTGCGCGTCCACGGCAGCGGAGGCCGGCGCGCGCAACGCGGACCGCGCTTCCGCCCGCCCGTCCCGATCAGACGATGCTGCAGCGACAGCGGCGACGTGCGTCAGCTCGCCGTGCTCGGCGCAGCGGAAGTGCCGGACGGTCATCTCGTGCGCCAGCGAAGCGAACTGCCCCACCGACGCGACGACGACTGCCGCGAGCGTCAGCGCCCGCGCCGCGGTCGAAAAGCCGTGATGTCCCGCACGAAACCGCATGAGCCCGTCTCCTCTGAGGTAAACGAGATGCGCGCCCCCGTCAAGCGAGCGGCCTTGACAGCCGGGCGATCGCGACGGAAGAACCACCCGTGAGCACCACGCCCGTCGATGCCGGTCCCTCCCGCCGTTCGCCGCCCGGCTCCCGCGCGGCTGGCCGGCCGTCCGGTGGTCTGGATCGCGGCTTTGGGGCTTCTGTTCGCCATCCCGATCTTTCGTTCTGTCACGCGCCGCCTGACCGCGGCGCCGGCCGTCCTGGGCGCCCTGCCCGCCTTCACGCTGACCGACCAGCGCGGCCAAGCGTTCGGCACGCGCGAGCTGAGCGGCAAGGTCTGGGTCGCCGACTTCATCTTCACCGCCTGCCAAGAGGCTTGCCCGCTGCTGAGTGAGCGCATGAAAGAGGTCGGCCAGCGCGCGCGCGGCCTGGGCCCCGACTTCCACCTGGTCTCGATCTCCGTCGACCCTGCGCGCGACACGCCCGAACGGCTGGCGAGCTATGCCGCCCGGTACGGCGCGAACCCGATCGCCTGGTCGTTCCTGACCGGTCCGGCGGACGCGATCGAGGCGGCCGTCGTCGGCGGTTTCAAAGTCGGCATGGGCAAGGAGAAGCAGCCGGCCCCGGGAAACGCTGAAGCTGCCGGCAACGGGGAGTTCTGGCAGATCTTCCACGGCGAGAACCTGGTTTTGGTTGACCGCCAACTCCGCATCCGTGGCTACTTCGAGGCGACCCCGCCGGGCATCGACCAGCTGCTGGCCGCCGCCGGTCGCGTCGTCAACGAGTAAAAGCGAAGACCCTCAAGGCGTCGTCAGGACGTCGAAGCCTTCGCGGACCGCGGCGTCCGCCAGCCGCCGATCGAGGACCACCACCGTCAGTGTGCTGGGGTCCGGGTCGGCCAGGACCAGGGCGGCGCCAAGTTGGGCGGCGTCCGCCGCGCGGATGGGGTGTCGGGCGAGCAGCGCGGTGCTCTTCGATCGTACGGCCAAAAGGTCGGTCACCTCGTTGCCCGCGTCGGCGAAGGCGTTCATCTCACGCAGAGCCGCCGAACGGTGCGCCGCCGACAGACGTCCCTCGCGAGCGCGGCGCTCGATGGCCGACACCACCTCGAGCCGGGTCAGCGCCCAAAGGACGACATCTTCATCCTGTTCCAGCCATCGCCGCGCGAGCTCACTGGTCGGCTCTCGCAGGATCAGCGGAACGACGGCCGATGCATCCCAAAACCTCAGGCGCGATCCTCGCGATCCTCGGACAGCGCGCCCTGCACGTCGGCGTCGGGGGCGGCGATCGGCGGCATGGCGAGAAACCGGCGCATACTGCCGGTTCCCCGGCGGACGATCCCCGCTGCCACCAGTCGTTCCAGGCGGCGGTCAGTGGCTTCCGCGCTGCTGTTGACCGCGACCAAGCGCGCCACAGGCACACCTCGATCCAGGATCTGCACCTCACTGCCGCGCTGAACGATTCGCAGGTACTGCGACAGGTGCGCTTTCAAGTCGCTCACCGACACCGTCTTCACATGACCATTATGGTCTCTTTGCCATGACCATTCAAGTCACAATCTGGACCCAGAACGGCCTCCGCCCGAACCTGGCCGTGGGTCGCAAAGGCGGTGCTTGACGCGGGGGTGTGTGCCTGTTAGCACGACGCACATGTTGAGACGGGACCGGTGTGCCTGGGCTGCTTCGGCCTTGGTGATGTTGCTGGGAGCCGGCTGCCACAAGGAAAGTGCACCCGAGGTGCCTGCGGCCGTGGCCGCACCGGCCGCACCGGGCCCAGCCCCTGCTGCGGCGGCTGCCCCGGCGGGTCACGCGGCGGTCGAGGGGCGCGTCAAGCTCAACGGTCCGGCACCCGAGATGCCGATGACCAAGCGGCAAGCCGATCCTTTTTGCGCCAAGACGCCCATGAAAGAGGAAGAGGTCATCGTGGGCCCGCAGGGCGGCCTGGCCAACGTGGTCGTCCGCGTCACCGAAGGCGCCACGGGCCACTACGACCCACCGGCCACGCCGGCCACTTTGGACCAGAGCGCTTGCATGTACCGACCGCGTGTCCAGGCGATCGTGGCTGGCCAGCAACTGTCGATCCGCAACGGCGACCAGACGCTGCACAACGTGCATGGCTACAAGGGGCCGTCGACGCTGTTCAACCAGGCGGAGATCCCCGGCCTGCCCCCGATCGCGAAGAAGGTCGGCGAAGCGGGCGACGTCCTCAAGTTCAAGTGTGACGTCCACCCCTGGATGACCGGCTATGTCGTCGTGAACAACAACCCGTTCTTCGCCGTGACGGGCAACGACGGCTGGTTCCGGATCGGGAACCTGCCGCCCGGGGCTTACACGCTGACCGCGTGGCACGAACGATTCGGGACGAAGACGGCGCAGGTGACGGTCGCCGAGGGGAAGCCCGCCGAGGTGAGCTTCGCCTACGATGGCAAGTGAAGTTACCGCGGCGCAGCTGAATCGCGCTGAGCCGCAAGCCTCCGTCGTCCCCCAGACGCTGCCGGCGGCGGGGCGCCCCTGGATCCACCGGCTGGCGATCCTCACCGCCGCCGCCACCTACCTGCTGATCCTGATTGGCGGCCTCGTCCACGGGACCGGATCCAGCCTGGCCTGTCCCGACTGGCCGACTTGCTACGGGACGTTCATGCCCAAGATGGAGGGTGGCGTGCTGGTCGAGCACAGCCATCGGCTGGCCGCCGGGACGGTCGTCATCCTGACGCTGGTCCTGGCTGGAACGCTGACCTGGGCGGGGCGCCGCGACGCGCTGGCGCGGCGGCTGCGCCCGTTCGGGTGGCTGGCCGTCGCGCTGGTCTTCGCGCAGGCGCTGCTGGGCGGCATCACCGTGCTGCTGCGGCTGCCGACCCCGATCTCGACGGCGCACACCGCGACGTCGCTGCTGTTCTTCATGACCGTGCTCTACATCGCCGTTCGGTCGCGGCCCGAACGGGCGACCGCGGCGGCGGCATCGGCGCCTCCCCTGGTCGGACGCGCAGCGCTGATTGCCTCGGTCGCCGTCTACGTGCAGATGGTGTTGGGAGGGCTCGTGCGCCACTCCGGCGCCGCGCTGGCCTGCGTGGACGTGCCGCTGTGCCGGGGATCGTTTTGGCCGGATGCGCACCCGACCGTGCTGATCCAGGCGCTGCACCGGCTGAACGCGATCGCCGTCGCGTGCGTCGTGCTGGCCTCGGCGGTCATCTCGTTCCGGCAAGCGCGACGCCCCATCACCCGCGTGCTGGCCCTGACGGCCCCGGCGTTGGTCGGTGTCCAGATCTGGCTGGGCATTCGGTCGGTGCAGTCATTCCTGGATCTCGCCACCGTCGAGAGTCACCTGGCGGTCGCCACCGCGCTGCTGGCGATCCTGATCCTGACGGCGCTCACGGCGCAGCCGGCCGTGCGGGCGCAGTTTGGCGGCATCGCCTGGCTGCGCGGCTTGATCGCGCTCGGCAAGCCACGCATCACCGGGCTGGTCGTCATCACCTTCGCGGGTGGGTTGTGGCTGGCGCCCGGCCCGATCGCCCGCTGGCGCGCGCTGATGACATTGATCGGGACCGCCTTCCTGGTGGCGGCGTCGAACACGTTCAACATGTACCTCGAGCGGGACGTCGACCCGTTGATGGAGCGGACGCGCGATCGGCCCCTGCCGCGCGGGACTCTGTCGCCCGAGACGTCGCTGGTGTTCGGGGCCCTCTTGGCCTGCTGCGCCGTGCCGCTGGTCTTCCTGGGCGGCAACCTGCTGACGGGGATCCTGGGCCTGGCGGCGTTGGGCAGCTACGTCGGGGTGTACACCCCGCTCAAGCGTCATTCGGCGGTTGCGCTGTTCGTCGGCGCCGTCCCCGGGGCGCTGCCGCCGCTCATGGGGTGGACCACCGTGACGGGCCGGCTGGACGCGCCCGGGCTGGCGCTGTTCGCGATTCTGTTCTTCTGGCAGATCCCGCACTTCTGCGCGATCGCCATCTACCGTGCCGGTGAGTACGCGCGCGCGGGGATCAAGGTGTTACCGGCGCGGGTCTCCAGACGCACGACACTAGCGACGATGGTCGCCTTTTCGGTCGGCCTGGTCGCCTCCACCGTGGTGCTCGGCCCGCTCCACGTAGCCGGCGCCGCCTATCTCGCCTGCGCGCTGGTGCTGGGCGCCGTCTTCATCGCCTGGACCGCCGCCGGCTTCCGCCGCGCCGCCGCGCCGACCTGGGCCCGCTCGCTGTTCCTCTATTCGCTCGTCTACCTGACCGTCCTCTTCGTCGCCCTCGCGCTCGGCCGCACCGTCGCCTGACCCCGTCCGGTTCGGGTGGTGTTGTGGGGTGGTACCCTTGGGCATGATTTCGCTTAAGCCTCGGATCGTTTGCTTGGGATTGGTGCTCTCCGTCTCCGCATGCAGCAGTTCGAGCGTCCGGCCGGCGCCGAATGCAGACGGCGCGGGCGTCCCGCGCGCCGTCGATTGCAACGGCAACTGCACCTTCACCGCCCGATACACTGTCGGCACGGACGGGTTCTTCGCGGCCGGCCTCGACCAGGCCGCGTTCTCCCCTCCGCAAGCGTACCTGCATTCCGCCTTTGTCTTCGCCGACGACGGAAGCAGCACCAGACAAACCCTGACGTGCGCGCCGCCGATCCCGTCCTGCGGTGACGGAGGCTCCGGCAGCGCCTGCGACATCGCGCAGGATCTCGACGACCCGGTCGTGCAAGCAGCGCTGGCGCAAGCTACGCCTCCGTTTTTCGGACCCGACACGCGCGGCATCGATGGAAACGCCTTCTCTTTCCGCCGGGACGATGGCCACGGGTTCGAAGTCGGGCTGGGCAGCTCGTGCGCGAGCGCCAGCAACTGTGTTCCGGTCCCCGCCGCCATTGCCCGGCTCAAGGAGGACATCCAGAAGCTGGACACCGCCCTCATCACCACTCCGGAATGTACGGCGCTCGCTGTTGGACTCAGGACGGCCGGCGCCGAATAGCGTCACCGGGTGGGCTTGGCGGCGGCGGGATGGCCGCTCAGGGCGAGGTGCGTTCAGCCCCCACGTCGCGGGCCAGGAGATCAGTGAGCGCGGCCCGCGCCGGTTTGTCGTCGAACAGCACGGCGGCGACCTCGCGGGTGATGGGCATGTCGACGCCCAGGCGGTCGGCCAGCCCGCGGGCGGTCCGAGCGGTGCCGACGCCCTCGGCGATGTGACCCAGCCGCGTGACGATGTCGTCGACGCTTTCGCCGCGTGCCAGACCGAATCCGACCTGCCGGTTGCGCGATAGGTCGCCCGTCGATGTGAGGACCAGGTCGCCCAGGCCGGCCAGTCCGGCCATGGTGATGGCCTGTCCGCCCAGCCGCTCGGCGAGGCGGCCCATCTCGGCGAGGCCGCGCGTGATCAGCGCGGCGCGCGCGCTGGCGCCCAGGCCAAACCCGTCACAGCAGCCGGCGGCGATGGCGACCACGTTCTTGAGCGCGCCGCCGATGCAGACGCCCACCACGTCGTCGCTGGTGTAGATGCGCAACCGTTCGCTGCCCAGGGCGGCCTTCACGCGGCCGACGGCGGTCGCGTCGCGCGCTGCCGCGACCAGGGCGGCCGGAAAGCCGTCGGCGACCTCCTGCGCGAAGGTGGGCCCCGACAGCACGACCGGGTCGGCCTGCGGAACGGCGGCCGCGATCGTGTCGGCCATCGTCGCGCCGCTGTCCGGCTCGAGGCCCTTCGACGCACACACGATTGCCGTGCCCGCGCCGACGGCCGGCGCGGCCGCCCGCAAGGTAGCGCCCACCACGTGCGAAGGGATGGCGACCACCAGCATCTCGCGGTCGGCCACGCTGGCCGCCAGCGCCGCCGACACCGCGATCGCATCCGGCAGGCGAAAGCCTCGCACCGATCGCTCGTTGCGACGCTCGCGCGCCAGGGTCGCCGCGGCGGCGGGATCGCTCTCCCACAGCGCCACGTCGTGTCCCCGCCAGCTGGCGAGCGCGGCCAGCACGCCGCCCCACGCCCCGCCGCCGAGGACCGCCACCTTCATGAGCGAGTTTTAGTCTCCGCCGGCGACCCGAACCCGGTTGCGGCCGGAGTTCTTGGCCGCGAACAGCGCGCGATCGGCGGCGGCCAGGACCAGAGCCGGCTCGGCGCCGTCGTCGGGGAACGCCGCCACGCCGCACGAGATGGTCAGCTTGCCGAGGGGCTGCGTGCTGCCGAACTCGAACGGGAACTCGGCGATCTGCGCGCAGATCCTCTCGGCGACCTCCCGGGCCGACGGCTTCGGGACGTCGAGCAAGATGATCGCGAACTCTTCGCCACCGTACCGCGCGACCAAATCGTTGGCGCGGCGCCCGTGCTGCAGGATCTTCGACACCCCGCGCAGCGCGTTGTCGCCGGCCAGGTGCCCGTGCCGATCGTTGTAGCCCTTGAAGTGGTCGACGTCGATCATCAGCACCGACAGCGGCAGACCGGTGCGGTTGCTGCGCTCCATCTCCAGCGACAACCGCTCGCGAAAGTGCCGGTGGTTGTAAAGCCCGGTCAGACCGTCGGTGATGGCCAGCTCGGCCAGCCGCTGGTTCAGGTTCTCTAGCTCCTGCGTGCGCTCGACGACCTTTTCTTCCAGCGACATGTTCAACGACGCGAGCTCGGCGTTCTTTTCGCGCAGCTCGTTCAACAGCTCGGCCCGCTCGCGCTCGAGCCGGAACCGGGACAGCAAACTCTGAATGGTGAGCCGCAGATCCGGCTCGTCCCAGGGCTTCGGGATGTACTGGTCGAGGCCCGCGCGGTTGATCGCGTAGACGACGGCATCCAGGCCAGCTTGGCCGGTCAGCAGGATCTTCACCGTGTGCGGGCTGCGCTTGTGGACCTCTTCCAGGAGCTCCACGCCCTTCATGCCCGGCATGATCTGGTCGGCGATGACGACCGCCACCTGTTCGCCGTCTTGCTGTAAATCCTCGATCAGGTCCAGCGCCTCGCGGGCGTTTTTGGCGACCGCGATGTCGCACTCGCCGCCGAAGCGCGCCGACAGCTGCTGGCGCAAGGCCGCAAGGATC
Source organism: uncultured Pseudomonadota bacterium (assembly GCA_963737345.1). Lineage (GTDB taxonomy): Bacteria > Myxococcota_A > Polyangia > Fen-1088 > Fen-1088 > JADGRB01. The sequence continues at coordinate 235,115 of CAVTSM010000017.1, forward strand.
CCCTCTTCGTCATCGACGCAGACGATGTGCTCGCGCATCGCGGGCGCAAAGGCCATCAGGATCGCTCCTTGGCGGCGCGGCCAGAAGGCGACGGTTCGCCGGGGAGCCACGACGGCCAGGCGCCGACCGCTGCCTCACGCACGGGGGCCGGCGCCGGCGGCGGGCCGTCGATGGGCAGCCGCACCTCGAACCGCGTGCACCCCGGCCGGCTGTCGACGCGGATCGTCCCCCCGTGCTTCTCGACGATGCGCGCGCAGATGCTGAGTCCCAAGCCGGTCCCCTCCCCCTTCGCCTTGGTCGTGAAGAATGGCTCGAAGATACGACCGGCGGCGTCCGCCGGAATACCCGGCCCATTGTCCTCGATCGCCACGATCACATCGCGATCCTGGACCTTGGTGTCGATCAGGAGGTCCCCGCGCCCGTCCATGGCCTGTATCGCGTTGTGGATCAAGTTCGTCCAGACCTGATTCAGCTCACCTACATAAGCGGTGATCGCCGGCAGTGATCCGAATGATCTTCTCACATTAACGCTGTTTTCTCCGTACTTCAACTGATGGGACAGGATGACCAAGGTGTCTTCGATGCCCGCGTGGACGTCGACGCGCTCCAGCGGGGCCTCGTCCAGCCGCGAATAGCGCTTGAGCGCGCCCACGATCCGTCGAATGGCGCCAATGGCGGTGCGTATCGTACCTGCCGTGCGGGCCAGGAAGGCCACCTCGCGCAGGTACCCCGCCAGGGGCGCCAGGCTCTTTTCGCCGCACAGCGCCCGCAGCTCGGGCGCGATGCGCTCGCCGATGGGTCCCACCTCTGCCAGCATCGCGGCGGCTTCCGCGGCCCCCTCGTTGCCGGCAAACGCGGTTCGCAGGCGGCGCGCCTGCTGGCGCGCGTCGATGGACGTCAACAGCGGGGCGGCGCTCATCTCCGGTATGAGACCGTCGATCATTTCGAAGAACCGCCTCAGCGATTCCGGTGGCAGCCCCAGGACGGAAAGCCCCATCGCGCAGTGCCCGAGGCGACGCACGGTTTCGGCCAGCGCATCGACCAGCCCCTGCACCGCCGCGGCGGGCGAGTTGACCTCGTGCGCGATGCCGGCCACCAGCATGCCGAGTCCAGCCATGCGCTCGGAATGAATCAGCTGCCCCTGGGCCTCGCCCAGCTCGTGCAACGCGCGCTCGGTCTCTGCGTTCGCCTTCTCCAGCTCTGCGGTGCGCGCCCGCACGCGCGCCTCCAGCACCTCGGAGAAGGCCCGCACCTCGGTGTAGAGGCGCGCGTTCTCGATCGCGGTCGCCGTCTGGTCCGCGAACGTCACCAGCAAGCGCAGGTCGGCCTCGCCAAACGGTGCCTCGGTCAGGCGGCCGACCAGGATGACGCCCACCGTGCGCTCTTTGAGGGTCAGCGGCGCGGCGATGACCGGCCCCAGCAGCCCGGCCCCGTTGGCCGCGGCCATCAGCTGCGGGTCGGCCTCGACCGCGGCGGTGCGCCGCGCGCGGCCCAGTCCCGCCACGGCGGCGGCCAGCGGCGCCAGCTGGCCACCCACCGCCTCGCCGGCCACGGCCCGGATCACGAACTCGGGCGGGTCGGCGCCCACCGCCAGCGCGATGGCGGCCGTCTTGCCGCCCAAAACGTTGAGCACCTCGGTCACCACCGAACGCAAGACCTGTCCCAGGTCGACGACCGTGCTGACCGCGCGGCCAACCTGGTGAACCGTCACCAGCTCTCGCACGCGCGCCGCCAGGCCCTCTTGATTCTCCTTGAGGCTGCGGGTCATGACCCGGAACGCCTCGGCGAGATCGCCGATCTCGTCCATCGTGTCGACGGAGATGCTGGTGTCGAGGTCCCCGCGCGCGATCGCCAGCGCGCCGGCGTGCAGGTTCTGCAGCGGCCGGGTCATGCGCCCGGCCAGCAGATTCGAAAGGAAGATCGCCAGCAGCAGCGCTGCCAGCGCGCCCGAGACCAGCGTGGTCACCGCGCGCCGGCGCGCGACGGCCAGCGGCTCGCGGTCGACGGCCACGCCCAGCAGGCCCACGCTGGCGGCGTTCACGTCTTGAAGCTGGCCGAAGGCGACCGAATATTCGTGGCCGTCGACCTCCATCGGCATCACCGCCGTCCCGCTGCCAAGCCGGGCGACCTGCAGGTCGGGCGGCAGCGTCGGACCGACCAGACGCGCGCCGGTGGCCGCGGTGAAGGTCGACGTGTTCGGCTCGCGGCCGACGTAGACGACCACCTCGCGCCCGGCCCCCAGGGCAGCCTTCAACCTGTCGACCACCGTCCAGTCGACCGGCACGGTGATGACCACCGCGCCCAGCAAACGCAACGCGGGATCTGTCAGGGGCAGCGCGGCTCGGACGACCAGGCGCTCGCGGGCGCTCTCGATGCTGACCGTCCGCTCGTAATCGAGCGCGCGCAGGATGACGGGCGAGCGGCCGGCGGGCTCGAGAGTCCCCCGCCCCGTCTGGCCGATGTTCTCGCCGCACACACCGCGCGCGCAGCGGGCCTCGATGCGACCCGTTCCGTCGGTGATTTCGAACAGGCCGCTCGGCATCGCCAACGACAGCGCCGCCAGCCGATGCCGCGCCGCCTCGCCGTTGCCGCTGGCGCGGGCGGCCAAGAGCTCGGGGTCGGCGGCCATCGCGGTGGCGCCGGATGCGACCTCCTGCACCTGCTGCAAGAACAGCCCGCGTGCGACCTGCAAACCGCGCTCCGCCTCGAACTGGATTCCTTGTTCGACGCTGGAGAAGATCAGCGCCGTCGCGACGACCGAGACCGCCAGCACCGGACCCAGCGCGGCGGCGATGAGCGCCACCGAAAGCCGCCGGCGCAACCCGCGCCGGTGCATGGGCGCGGTCGCCGGCAGCGTCCAGGTCGAGCTGCCACGCCCCAGCCACTCCGCGGGCCGGTAGATCGCCGAGGCGCGGATGCTGCCGCTCGACGACTGGAAGCGACGCTCGCCCGCCGGCGTGAGGCCGGTCATTTTGGGGCCCGGCCGGCCGCCTGGCGGTGGTGTTCGCCCGGTCATTCCACGTGCTCCGCCCACCGGTAAAGGCCCATGGCCGACGGCTGCACGACCAACCCGCGGATGTTCGTGCGCTCGGCGAAGACGACCTTCGAATGCGCCAGCGGCACCCACGGGACGTCGATGGCCAGGATGGCCTGGGCCTCGGAGTACAGGCGCTCGCGCTCCGTACGATCGGTCGTGCGCTGGGCCATGCCGATGACGTCATGAAACCAGCCGTTGCTGTAAAACGCGATGTTCGAGGGGCGGCTGCCGGTCGTGTTGTCCGAATCCAGCAGCGTGTAGAGGAAGCTGTCCGGGTCGCCGTTGTCGTTGAACCAGCCGTGCAGCGCCAGGTCGTGCTCGCCGGCCCACAGCGCGCGCTGGTGGTCGCTCGGGTCGCTCAGAATCACCTCGACCCGCACGCCCACCGCGGCCAGGCAGTGCTTGATGATGTCGGCGACCCGCGCGGGCTCGGGCATGTACTGGCTGGCCACCGACGGCGCGAAGAGCTTCAGCGGCGGCTCGGATGCCCCCTGCCACCCGGCGTCCGCCAGCAGGGCCCGCGCCCGTGCCGGGTCGTACGGATACGTGACGACGTCGGAGCGGGCGCCCCAGACATTGGGCGGCAGCGGACCGATGGCCGGGATCCCCAGCCCCTGGTAAACCAGCTTGACCAGCGCCTCGGTCCGGATCGCGTGGGCGATGGCCCGGCGGATGCGCGGATCGTTGAGGGGCCGGCGCTGGGTGTTCATCGCCAGATACGACACCAGCGCCGCTGGCGCCATCGCCAGCCGCAGGTCCGGGTGCAAACGCACGAGCGGCAGCTCGTCGGGCGCCAGCTGCTGGATGACGTCCGCGGCGCCCGACTCCAGCGCTTGCAGCCGCTGCTTCGAGTCGGGCATCGCCAGCAACACCAGGTACCTGGTGCGCGCCGGCTGATCCCAGTAATTCGGGTTTTTCTCGAGCGTGATGCGATCGCCCGGGATCCACTCGACGAAGCGGAATGGCCCCGATCCGACGGGGTGGCGCCCGAACTCGTGCCCCCACTTGCGCACCGCCGACGGCGACACGATGGCCGCCGGTCCCATCGCCAGGTTGGCCAGGAACGGCGCGTACGGGCGGTCGATCTCGAACTGCACGCGCAGCGCTCCGTCGGCCCGCACCCGCCGAATGTTGTGGTAGGCACGCGTCCAGACGAAGTCCGCCTCATGGTTCGGGTGCTCGGGAACGATCTGCCGCTCGAACGAGAACACCACCGCATCCGCGTCGACCGGCGTGCCGTCGTGGAACTTGACGTTGGGCCGCAGCTCGAAGGTCCAGACCGTCCCGTCGCCGCTCACGGACCAGGTGGTGGCCAGGTCCGGCTCGGGCTCGAGCCGCCCAGGCGCGAACCGCACGAGACGCCCGTACACCTGCTCGGCGACCTCCAGCGATTCGAGATCGTTGGTGCGCGCCGGGTCCAGGCTGACCGCGTCCGTCGAGCGTGCGACGACCAGGCGGTCCCCCGGCGAGGCCGGCAAGCGCTGGGTCCCCCGGCAACCGATCGCCAGCAACAGCATGGCGGCGAAGGCGGGAGCGGCGCTGGATCGGCACCTCATCTCGCGGCGGCCCCTCGTCCCGGTCCGGCGAGGCGAATGCGGATCTCGGCCTGCTCGGCACCGTCGACGCGCCGCAGGTCGGCGGCCACGCCCGCGTACTGATCGGGCGCGACGCGCATGATGGGCAACGTCGACTCGCGCCGCAGGACGATCACGTTGGGCCGACCGGGCTCGACGTCGCGCGCCTCCAGGAAACGGTAGCCGCCCGCCCGGGCGACGACCAGACCACCTTCCAGACCCGGCGCGTCCAGGCGGGCCGCCCCCGGCAACTCGACGGTGGCCGTCATGCGCGTCGGGACGTCGAAGCCCAGCACCAGCGACGTCGACCGCTGCGCCTCGGCCGCGAAGCGCCGGCCGGGCTGCGATCGGAAGAACGTCGGCGCGATCCGCATCTCTCGCCCCGTCGCGCCCGGCCGATCGACGGGAACGGCCAGGTGCGAAGCGACGAACGAGTAGCGGACGCGCGCGCGGCCGACCCGCCCGCCAGCGTCTCGCGGCAGGTCCACCTCCAGGTCACGCAGGCGCGCGCCCGGGAACTGGACACCCAGCCAGCGCTGCTCGAAGTCCTCGCGCAGGCGATCCCGATCGGCGCCGAAGCGATCCAGCAGCTCCGCCCATTCCAGCGCCGGCCAGCCCGCCAGTTCCTCGGTGGCGAACGCCACGCCAGCGCCCCGCTCGTCCAGGCGAATGGTCATGTCGATCGTCCGCCGGTCGTCGCCCCGGCTGCGCGCCACGCCGAACGAGCCGTCGGTGAGGCTCAGCGTGCGCGCGCCGTCCAAACCGGGCGGAACGTACCCGAAGGTCGCGTGGCGCAGCCGCAGGTCGGCATAGACCGGCGCCGCCGGCTCGCCCGGGACGGCCGGCAAATCGAAGGCCACCAGCGTGTCTGAAAAGTCGTCCAGCTCCTGCGCCGGAACTGGGGCGGCGGCGTCGGCGATGAGGCGCGAGCGCGCCAGCACCGGCCGTGCGCGCAAGCCCAGCTCACCGGCCAGCGCCAGCGCCAGCGTGACGCGGCTGCCGCGCCCCCGCGCCAGCGTCACCCCGGCGGGCACCGCCAGCTCGTCGGTCGCCTCGATGTGCGACGTGACCCAGTCGACGACGGCGGCCGCCAAATGCGCCGGATCGACGCCGCCAGGGTGCCCGGCCGCCCCCTCGCGCAGCTTACCCGCCAGCGCCCGCACCGGCGGCGAGATCCGAACCGCGTCGTGCAGCTGCTCGGTCAGGTACCGCGCCCACCCGCCCCAGCTGACGCCGCTCGACGCCCGCACCGACGGCACGTACTCGACCGCGGGCACCGCCGACCGCTCGGCGAAGAGCTGAGGCACCTCGGTCGCCACGAACTTCATCACCCGGGTTCCTTCGTCCGCCGCGCTCTGTGCGGCACGCGGCGCCCCGGCGCGCGCGTCCACCGCGACCGACATCCCGGCCGGCAGAACCAGCGTCAGCTCACTGCGCGCAATCGGCGCGTCGAAGGACTGGAAGTAGAAGCGGTCGCCCAGAAAGCCAGGCGCGAAGGCGGCGGCGGGCGAGTGGGTCTCCAAGAGCTCCCACTCGACGTAGTCGCCCACCTGCAGGTCGGGCGCGGACACCGTCTCTTTGCCGGCGATCTCCTCGGGCTCGCGCGTGGTGCCATCCCGCTTGTGGGTGCGCAGGGTCAGGATTTCGGCGCCGGCAGGGACCGCGATCTCGCCGAACCGGTCGATGGCGTCCTTGCTGTCGACCCGCACGATCTCGTGGGTCAACGTCATCGTCGCACCCGTCGGAAACACGCGCGTCACGTCCCGGTCCAGCGCGATCACCGCCGGCGCCGTCGACGAAGGCGTTCGTCGCGTGCCCTTCTCGAATTCGCGAATCGCCGCGCTGCCGTCGACGCGATAGGCATCGAGGGGCAGCGGAACGCCCAGGGCGCGCGCCGCCCGTCGCACGTCCGGCACGTCGGGGCGCGTGGCCAGCGCCTCGATCAGCGTCTGCCGGGCCGCCGCGACCTGTCCGGCGGCGACCTGCGCGTCCGCCAGGCGCACGCGACGAACGGCATCGGCCGGGTCTCGCGCCACCCAGGCCGCCAGCTCGCGCAGCGCCTGGGCCGGGCGCCCGGCCGCAACCAGCAGGCGCGCCCGATCCGCGCCCAGATCGTCGCGCGTCGGGGTCGAGCGCGACTTCTGCCCCCAACATGGCCAGCGCGGCGTCGATCTGACCGCGCGAGCGGGCCCGTTCTGCCCGGAGCTCGACCGAGCCACCACACTGGGCCAGCTGCGCGATGAAGCGCTCCTCGCCCGCCAGATCCCGGCGGTCCTCAGCGTCGCGTCGGAGCGCCTCGACGACGGCACAGGGCAGGTCCGAACCGCCGGCGCTGGCGGCCGCCCTGGCCCGGGCAGCGGCGGCGTCGAAGTCCAAACCGCGAAGCGCGAGGACGCGCGCCAGCATCAGCTCGGGCGCCCACCAGCCCGGGGCGGCTGCGCGGGCGCGACCGGCGGCCTCGATGGCGTCGCGCGGCCGGTCATCTTCCAACTCCACCGTCGCCAGCGTCTCCCAGGCCCGCGCCAGCCCCGAATCTGCCGCGACCGCGGCCCGCAGCGCGCGGCGCGCGGCGTCCCGCGCGAACGGGCCCGGCACCGTGGGATCGTGCCGCGCGATCTCGCCGGCCAGCGCCCAGCCGATCGCGAACCGCGGCCACGACGTCAGACGCTCTGCCAGCGCGGCCGCGTCGTCGATCGCGCCCAAGCCGGTCGGCCAGGAATGCTGCGCAGAACGCGCGCAGCACGTCCGCCGCACCACCGGCCGCCCTCGCCGCGGGCGCCGCCGGCGCGGGCAGCAGGACCGCCCGCCCGCCGGCCGCACTGCCGCCTGGCGAGACGAAGCGGACCGAGCCGCCGCCGCCCTCCGGCAGCACCGCCAGCGTGAGCCGAGTCTCGCCGGCAGAGGTGGCCACCCGCAGCGCCAGCTCGTGCCGGCCGGCCGAGAGCGACAGCCGCGTCGCGGTGATCCGCGGGCCATACCGATTGGGCGCGCCGTGCGGGAACGGAACGCCGTCCACCGACAGCGACGCCTCGCCGGGGTCATCGACGACGACCTGGTAGATGCCGTCGGTGACTTCCACGGCCGCGCGCAGCAGGCGCGCGTCCGCCCGGCCGTCCAGCGCGGGCGCCAGATCGACGTGGTCGCCCGACGCGGTGACCGTGCGCCAGAGGGCCGGATCGCGCGCGGACGGCGGCTCCGGCGCCTGCAAATCCAGGTGAGCCAGCGGACCCAGCCGCCCGGCGTCCACCAGGGCCGGCGCGAAGCCGGCCGCGGTCGCCTCGCGCGCCGACCTCGCGGGGTCGCCGGCGCGGCGCGCGAGCTCCTCCGCCAAGCGGGCCAGCTCGAGGCGCGCGGCCCAGGGCAAAGTGACCGCGCGCGCCAGCTCGCCCGGGCGAAGCAGATCCGCGACCCGGGCCCCTTCGCCGGGTCCGATCTCGTCGAACAGCTCGCGCACGCGGGCCGCCGCAACCGGCGCCAGGGCCTCGGCCCAGGCCGCGCCCCCGCCGGCGGCCACCGACCGCAGCACCCGGACGTCGGCATCCAGCGCCACCCGGGTGTCACCGCGCGCGCCGGCGATCGTCGCCTGGCCGAACAGCGCCACCGGATCGGCTGGCGCGGCGTCCAGGCGCGCGGCGAAGACGCGGGACGCCTCGTCCGGCCTCCCTTCGCCGAGCGCGCTCCAACCGGCCAGCGCCGGCTCCGGGCGGCGGCGGGGCCCGCCGCGGCAGCGACGCGCACGCCCCGAGCTGAACGACGAACACGGCCGCCAGCGCCCCCAACCGCCTCACGAGCGACCACCCGGCTCGCTCGATTCCTGGGCCTGGTCCTTGGGAGCGATGAGCAGCCGCTCTTGCAACAGCGAATCGATCTCACCCAGGAAGGCCCGAAACCGCGGGTACTCGTCGGGCGCCACGCGCGCCTTTTCGACGTCCAGGAAGGATCGCACGTGGACGACCGTGCCCTCCGCGCGGACGTCCAGATGGAATCGCCCGAACGCGCTCTCGACATCTCGCGCAGCGCCGTCGGGCATTCCACCGAGCGCGATCGTCCACCCCGGGGGCAGCCGGTAAACCAGCTCCTCGTCGTGCTGCCAGGGGTAAGCCAGCACCAGATCGTGGTGCCGTTCCGAAAGACGCGCGTACGTGCGCACGAAGTCGGGGTCCCGGCCGCTGATCGGCAACTCCAGCGCGCGTCCGCCGCGCGGCTGACCGAAGCGCGGAACGCTGGCCGACGCATTCACCACCACCGGCGCCTCGCGATCACCGATGGCGGGCATGTCGACGGCCGTCAGGCGCGCCCCCGGAAATCGCCCGGTCCAGACCCGCCCGTAACGATCGGTCCGCTCGCCCGCCGATTGATAGTGCGCCCTCCAGTTGGGCGCCGCTTGTCCGCGGATGCTCAGCTTCTCATCGACGCGCGCGTCCCCGCCCGCATCGACGGCGATCGCCCAGCGCCGTTCGACACGGCTGGCGGAGGCCGGCAAGATGGGCGTCTCCGTCAGCGTCCCGCCCGTCGGTCCGACCCGCAGCACCATCACGCCCTGATCCTCGGACGGCAGCTCGGTCGTGCCCGAGAACTCGGCGGTGCCGTCGAGGTAGAGGTTCAGCCCCGGGACATAGACGATGGCGTGATCGAAGATGGCCAGCGAGGCCGGCGCCGGATCCAGCCGCCCGCCCCGGCGCGTCCGCACCAGCACCAGTTCCGAGGGCACGCCGACCTCGCGCAGCAGCGCCAGCATCAGCGACGCCTTGTCCTTGCAGTCGCCGAACCGCCGGGTCAGCACCTGCGTCACCTTGTACGGCTTGTAGCCGTGGATGCCGAACTCGAGCCCGACGTAGCGGGTGTTCTGCACCACGAAGTCGTGCACCGCGCGCACCTTGTCGCGTTCGTTCATGCCCGGCGCCAGCAGCGCGCGCGCGGTTCGCCGGACCTCCTCGTCGGCGGTCAGCTGATCCTCGATGAGGTGCCAGTACCAGGTCGCCGACGTCCTGCCAGCTGGCGTAGGTGCTGACGTGCAGGTACGCCGCGATCTCGCCGCTGCCCGGCATCGCCGGCTCGGTGTCGATCTTGGGGACGTCGCGGGCCGCGAAACGGTAGACGCGCTCGTCCCCTTCGGCGGCGGTCGATTGCTGCAGGCCCGAGATGCGCGGGACGTTGCTGTGAATGGGCCGGCTGGCCGGCGCCAGCAGCGTGTAGTCCCAGCGTCGCTTGGGGATGCTCTCGGCCAGGAACTGCAGATCGCCGAAGTAGTCGGCCATCTGGTTTTCGCGGCCCACGTCGTCGACCAGATACTGGATCTCGATGACGTCGCCCGGGCGCAGCCCCTCGAAGCGGATCACCTCCGCGCGGTTGTCGTAGTAAAGGCCGTACCACGGCTCCGACAGGTCCTCGTCGCTGCGGTCGGCGGCCTCGAACACCTCGACGCCGCCGCCCGGGCCGCGGCGGTAGACGCGCGCCTGCCGGACATCGACCTCTTCGCTGCCCGGCGTGTAGTGGATCTCGAACTCCTTGTTGTCCTCGGCGCCCCGCGGGCGGTCAGCACCTGCACCACCCGCTGCGCGAAGGTGCGCGCCAGCCCGTTGCGGTGCATCCGCACCACGCGCCGATCCAGCAGCACCACCGCCGGATCGGCCGGCGCGGCAGGTACGGTCCCCGTCGGGACCAGCGTGGTCGCGTCCTCCGCGAACCGGCGGGCGAGCTCGTCGGCGGCGACCGAATCGGGCCGCTCGCCCGTCGCCAGATGGTCGACGGTGCGTTTCAGCTCCGGATCCTGCGGGCGCAGGGCCAGAGCGGCGCGCAGCCGCTCGAGCGCGTCGGCGTCGCGCCCCGCCCGGCGCAGCAGCTTGCCGAGCGCCGCCAGCGTCGTCGGATCGTCCGGCAGCCGGACCGCCTCGGCCTGCAGCTCGGCGAGCGCGTCCGCCATCCGGCCGGCTCCCTCGTCGAGGCGCGCCAGATCGATCCCCAGCGACGGCAGGTCGGGCCGCAGCTCGGCCGCGGCCGCGAGTCGGCGCCGCGCCTCGGCAGCATCGCCGCGGGCGCGAGCCCGCGAGGCCAGCTGGTGCAGCAGGTCGACCTCGATCTGGCGGGTGTCGGCCAGCAGCGCCAGCGCGCGATCGCTCTCGGCGCGGCGATCGGCTGCCTCGTAGAGGCGAGCCGCCAGCCGGAGCACGCGCGGCAGCGACCGCACGCCGGCCGGCAGCGTCTCGAGCCGACGGACCGCAGCCATCGGAAGCCCCGCGTCGCCGTCCAGGTCGGCGGCGGTCAGCACCGCTGGCCAGCAGCCCGGATCGACGGCCAGCGCGCCGGCCAGCTGCGCCGCGGCGCGCGCCTCCCGCCGATCGGCACGGGCCAGCTCGGCCAGCCGGACCAGCACCAGCGCCCGCGCCGCGAGGCGAAGCCCCCGGGACGCCGTCGGCCGGCTGCCGCGGCGTCCAGCGCCGACTTCGAGCGCGCGCCGGCGCTCGTCGTCCGTGTCCGGCCACGTCCGCCGCCAGCACCCAGGCATCGAAGCTCGGCCGCAGCGCAACCGCCCGATGGGCGGCGTCGGTCGCCGCGCGGGACTCGCGGTCGCGCGGCCCCAGCCAGGCGAGCACGCGCGCGAGATCCATCCAGGCCTGCGCGCGTGCGCGCGCGTTCGGCCCGCCGGGCGAGCAGCCCGTCCAGCGCGGCGACCGCCGGCAGCGGCCCGGCACGCGGCCGCGCCCAGCGCGCCGACGTCGGCGGCAGCCCCGCAGCCGGTTGTTCGAACTGGCAGCGGCCCACCCGCCGGATCGGTCAGCCGCGCGTACAGCCGCCAGGCCCCGTCGATGACGACGGTCTTGATCAGGATCCGGTTCCAGCCGCGGCCCAAGCCGGATCCCGACCGCGTCCTGATCCAGCGCCGCCGCGCGGACGACGTCGCGCGCGTAAACGGCCCGGCCGTTCACCCAAACCTGCAGGGGGCCCGGCGATCCGAGCCGCAACGCCGCCGCGCGATCCGCGTCGCTGCGCACGAAGGCCACCACGTAGGCGACCGCCTGGTCGTCGGGACGCAACATCCCGTCCAGCAGCAAAGCCCCCTCGCGCGCCACGCCGTCCGCCGCGCGCCAGCCCACCTCGTGCCCCTTGCCCGGGTAGCGGTGGTCCAGCGCCGGCGGGGCCGGTTCGGTCTCGGGCGGAAACGCGGTCCGGAAGCTGGCGCGCCCCTCGCCGAAGGGGCCGATCGCGAACGCGTGCGTGAGGAATCCCAGGCGCGCCCGCCGCGCCGCCGGCCGCCGCGTGATCGCCCCGCTCGTCCTCGAGATGCGCCAGCAAGAGGGCCGCCTGCGCCGCGACCAGCGGGTGAGCGCCGGCGGCCACGCCCGGGCGCAGCGCCGCCTCCAGCGCGGCCGGCGGCACGTTTTCGTCCAGGCTGGCCAGCTGCGCCACCGCCGCCGCGGCTTCAGGATGCGCCGCCTGGCTGGCCAGCGCGGCCGCCGCGCCAGCCAACACCTCGCCGTAGGCGTCCGGCGCGCCGGCGGCGCGTGTCGGCCCCGCACTCGCGACGGCGGCCTGCCCCCATTCGCCCCCCCGCCGCCACGACAACGCCAACCACCAGCGCCGCCGCTGCCCGTATTTTTGCCATGGGCGGCCTGATTATAGCCGGACCGCGCGGGCTTAGCGTTGTTCGAAGTACCGGGATATTGCTTCGCGCAGGGCCAGCCGCGCGCGGTGCAGGCGCGTCTTCACGGTGGGGATGGAGATGTTCAGGACCTCGGCCGTCTCCTCGGTCGAGAGCCCCTCGACGTCGCGGATCAGGAAGACGGTCTTGTAGATCTCGGGCAGCTCGTCGACCGCCGCCTGGATCCGGCGGCGCAGCTCGTCGCTCTGCAGCTCGTCGTCGGGGCGCCGCGCCCAGTTGTCGCCGGGGGCGGGAACCTGGCCGTAGGTGTCCAGAAAATCGACCGGCAGCTCTTCGGTCGAGACCTCCGGGTGGCGCCGCTGCGACCGCAGCCGCATGAGGGCCGCGTTGGCCGCCACGCGGTAGACCCAGCTGCCGAACTGCGAATCGCCCTTGAACGTGTCCAGCTTTCGCCAGACCGACAGGAACGTGTCCTGGACAATCTCCTTGGCTTCCGTTTCGTTCCTCACGAACCGGAACGCGAGGCGGTACACCTTGTCCTCGTACCGCCCCACCAACTGCTCGAACGCGGCGAAGTCCTTCGCGCGCGCACGGGTGACCAGCTCCTCGTCGGTGACGGGAGCCGGCGCGCCTGCATCGGGAGTCGTCGGCGTGGCCATCGTTGACCGTCGTCGATTCTCCCAGATAATCACGTCGGCCGATAGCGGCCAAACATCTCGACGGTGACGCCGTCCCTCGCGAGCGCGCCGCCGTCGGCGCCGACTGCGCGTACTTCGCACCCTGATTGCGGCCGCGTGCTAGAAATGCGACATGCATGCACGGGCCGCGGCGGCGTTGGCTGTCCTCTGGGCCGGTCTGGCAAGCGCTGCACCACCGTCAGCACCAGCACCGACGACGGCGCCGGCGCCCCGCGCCCGCCGACCTTCCCCAGATTCCGTTCGAGAAGCTCACGCTGCCGAACGGGCTGGAGGTGATCCTGCACGAGGACCACCGCACGCCCGAGGTCGCCGTCGACGTCTGGTACAAGGTCGGCTCGCGCGACGAAGCGCCCGCCCACACCGGCTTCGCGCACCTCTTCGAGCACATCATGTTCCAGGGGACGAAGCACATCCCCGAGGACCGGTACTTCGCCTTCTTGCAGAAGGCCGGCGCGTCCAACGTGAACGGCTCGACGGCCGCCGATCGCACCAACTACTACGAGGTCGTGCCCGTCCAATCAGCTCGAGCTCGCGCTGTGGCTCGAGAGCGACCGGATGGGGTTCCTGCTGGACCGCCCGTCGTTCAAGGAGACGCTCGACAACCAGCGCGACGTCGTGAAGAACGAGCGCCGCCAGCGCTACGAGAACCGCCCCGCGGGCATCATCCCGGAGGTGCTGTCGGAGGCGATCTATCCCGCCGACCACCCGTACCATCACCCCGTGATCGGCTCGATGGCCGACCTGTCGGCGGCGTCGGTCGAGGACGTGAAGGCGTTCTTCCGGACCTACTACGCGCCGGGAAACGCCACGCTGACGGTGAGCGGCGACATCGATCGCGCGAGGACCAAGGAGCTGGTCCAGAAGTACTTCGGCCCCATCCCGGCGGGCGCGCCGGTGGTGCGGCGGGCCGGCGGCGAGGTTCGGATGGCCGCGCCCAAGCGGATCGCGATGGAGGCCAAGATCCAGCAGCCGCAGCTCTACGTCGACTATCCGTCGCCCGCCAACTTCGCGCCCGGCGACCGCGAGCTGGACGTCCTGGCCAACGTCCTCGGCAACGGCAAGGCGTCGCGCCTCTACAAGCGCCTGGTCTACGACCTCAAGATCGCCCAGGCGGTCGGCGCCTCCCAGCAGAGTCAGCTGCTGTCGAGCACGTTCGAGATCACGGCCTCGCCGATGCCGGGGCACACGCTGGACGAGATCCTGGCGGTCATCGACGAGGAGGTCGGAAAGCTGCAAGCCGACGCCGCCCGACCCCGGCCGAGCTGGATCGCGCGAAGAACCAGATCGAATCCGAGACGGTGCGCAGCCTGGAATCGGTGCTGGCGCGGGCCGAGCGGCTGCAGTCGTACAACTACTCGCTGGGCGATCCCGGCTTCGTGACCGAGGACCTGCGGCGGTACCGCGCGGTGGACGCGACGGCGCTGCAGCGTTACGCGCGGGAGGTCCTGGACCGGAGCAACCGGCTGGTGGTCACCGTCGATCCGAACCCGGACGCGCCCATCATGGGACGGGTGAAGAAATGATTCGATGACGCCCATGAAACCTCGAGCCATTTTCGGCCGTCGCACTGGCGTGCGCGGGGCTTGCCTGCGCGGCCCCGGCGCCCAAGCCGGCCGCGACGCCCGGCGCCGCCGGCGGCCGCGACCATGACGCCTCCGCCGCCCGCGCGGCGCCGGCGGCGCCGCACCGGCGCCGGCCGCCGCGAACCACGCCGGACGCGCCCTTTCGGGAGCAGGCGCCCGGCCGCCGGTCCCGAGCAGCCGTACCACCCGCCCCACTGGACGCGCTTCAAGCTGAAGAACGGCCTGGAGGTGTTCCTGGTCGAATTCCACGACCTGCCGCTGGTGGACTTCAACCTGGTCGTCAAGACCGGGTCGGCCGCCAACCCGCGCGACAAGGCGGGCCTGGCCGACCTCACCGCGCGGATGCTGGTCGAGGGGACCAAGACCCGCGGCGCGCTGGAGATCGCCGACCAGGTCGCCGCGCTGGGGGCCACGCTGGTCACGCGGCAGCAGCTGGGAGGCCTCCAGCGCCGGGCTGTCGACCCTGACGAAGAACCTGGACGCGGCGCTGGGCGTCTTCGCAGACGTGGTCCAGAACCCGGCCTTCGACCCGAAAGAGTTCGCGCGCGTGCGGGACAACCTGCTGACCGCGATCGCGCGCCGCAAGGACAGCCCGCCGACCGTGGCGGGGCTGGCGCTGGCGCACCTGCTTTACGGAGCCAAGCATCCCTACGGCTGGCCGACGACGGGCACCGAGGCGACGCTCAAGAAGGTGACGCCGGCCGACCTGCGCGCGTTCTGGGAGGCCAACTACCACCCCAACAACGCCGCGCTGATCGTCGCGGGCGACGTTTCGGAAGCGGACCTCCGGGCCAAGCTGGAAACGGCCTTCAAGGGGTGGCGCGCGAAGCACGTCGCCGCCCACAAGCTGCCGGCGGCGACCCCGCCGGCCCAGACCAAGGTCTTCTTGATCGACAAGGCCGGCGCCCCGCAGTCGTCGATTCGGGTCGGCCAGATCGGCATCGACCGGCTGAACCCGGACTACTTCGCGGTCACGGTGATGAACCTGATTCTGGGCGGCGGCTTCTACCGCCTGGACCTCAACCTTCGGGAGGGGAAAGGCTGGACGTACGGCGCGCGCTCGAGCTTCGACCCGCGGCGGGCGCCGGGGCCGTTCTCGGCGGGCGGTGAGTTCGTCGCCCCGCACAGCGCCGATTCGGTCGCCGAGATCCTGAAAGAGGTGAACGGCATTCGCGACAGCGACGTCACCGACGCCGAGCTGGCGCGGGCCAAGGACCAGATCATCAAGTCGTTCCCGGCGCGCTTCGCCACCCGCGCCAGCGCGGCGGCGCAGCTGGCCGACCTGGCGGTGTTCGGATTCCCGGACAGCTACTGGGCCGAGTACCCGAAGAAGATCGCGGCGGTCACGAAGGACGACGTGCGCCGGGTGGCCCGAAAGTACCTGGACCCGGCCCACCTGGCCATCGTGGTGGTCGGTGACCGCCAGTCCATCGAGGGGCCGCTCGCCAAGATCGCGCCGGTCGAACCGCGCGACCTCGACGGCGAGCCGATCAGCGCCGGCGAGGGCAGCGGCGCCAGCCCAGCCAGTGCCGGCGGTAGCGGCAGCAGCAGCGGAGCGCCAATGGGCACCGCCAGCCATGACGAGCGGCGCGGACAATGACCGGCCGGGAACTCCGAGGGTCACCCCAGCCGTGGCGAGCGGCGCGGACGCCGTCGCCGGGCGACGCCTGCTGCCAGGCCGGCGTGGCGGACGCGACCGCCCAGGCGGCCCGCGAACGGCGCCAGAAGGTCCGCCGGGTCTTCTGGATCACGCTGAGCCTCAACACGGTCGTGGCCGCGACCAAGGCGGCGTACGGCTACGTCTCCGGGTCGTTGACCCTGGGCGCCGACTCGCTGCACGCGATCCTGGACGCGTCGTCGAACGTGCTGGCGCTGTTCAGCCTGGGCTGGGCGGCCGTTCCGGCGGACGATCGCCACCCTTACGGACGCCAGAAGATCGAGATCCTGGCCGCGCTGGGAATCGGCGTGCTGATCGTCGCCGGTCTCGTCGAGTTCGCGCGGCGCGGCAATCGGCGCGCTGCGGGCGGGCCGGCCCGTGCCCCACGTCGGCTGGCAAGGCTTCGCGATCGTGCTCGGGACGATGGCGATCACCCTGTTCGTCAGCCGCTACGAGCATCACCAGGGGCACGAGCTGCACAGCGAGCTCTTGCACGCGGACGCCCACCACGCGAGGTCGGACTTCTACGCGTCGGGCGCCGTCGTGGCGTCGTTCCTGGCGGCCCGCGCGGGGATTCGCTGGGCGGACGGCGCCGCCACGCTGGTGCTGGTCGTGCTCATCGGCCAGGCGGCGTGGAAAGTCTTTCGCGACAACGTCCCGGTGCTGATCGACGCCGCCCGATTGGATCCGGCGGGCGTCGCGGCGCTCGCGCGCTCGGTCGAAGGCGTCGGCGACGTGCATCGGGTCCGCTCCCGGGGCATGCGCCGCGCGGTCGAGCTCGATTTGCACCTGGAGGTCGCGCCCGACATGAGCGTCGTCGACGCCCACAACCTCGCTCAGCAAATCGAACGCGAGGTCAAAGTAAAGTTTCCCGAGGTTTCAGACGTAATCATCCACGTCGAACCCAAAGGCCATTGAAACCGGCCGCTGAATCGAGACCGAAGTCGACATCAAAAATCGGCAAAAGTTTCGACGCCAAATCCCGAAGACACTCGGAAGAAACTCGAACCGGACAAGCAGATGCCCACGCGATGTCAAAAGAAGCCCGAAACACAGAGTGGCACAACACAGCCCCGTAAGGGGGTCAATAGCTTGACACCTTTGGCCATAACGATAAGATACCGGCCGCACACCTTTTAGTTTCGATCACCAAAGCACTCCCAGGGTCCCACCCGGGCACCTACCCTCACTAAACCGCTTCCAACCCACACCCGAGATCGTTTGCCGCGCAAACTGCGCGCGCGCGAGGAGAGACGAGATGCAAGGACTCGCCCAGTTCCTAGAGCAAGGTGGCACCCTGATGTACGTCAACCTGGTGGTGTCCATCATCACCTTGGCGATCATCGTAGACCGGGCCATCTTCTTCCTCGGCAAGGGTTCGGTGAACGCCCGCGCGTTCCTGGAGCAGATCCGCAAGCTGGTGCTCGCGAACAACATCGACCGCGCCGTGAAGCTCTGCTCGGCCACCGAGGCGCCCGTCGCCCAGGTCGCCCGCGCCGGTCTGCAGCGGGTGCACCGCGGTGAAATCGCCATCGCGCAGGCCATCGAAGAGACGCTGGTCGACGTGACCCCGCTTCTCAAGAAGCGCGTGCAGGTCCTCTGGTCGATCGCGAACATCGCGACCCTGGTCGGTCTGCTCGGTACCGTCACCGGCCTCATCAAGGCATTCGGCGCCGTCGCCGCCGCCAAGCCGGAAGAGCGTTCGGCGCTCCTCGCCAAAGGTATCTCCGAGGCGCTCAACAACACCGCCATGGGTCTCGGCATCGCCGTCACGTGCATCATCGCGCACGCCTTCCTGTCGTCCGCCTCCAAGAAGCAGGTCGGTGACCTCGAAGGCTTCGCCCTCAAGCTCGAGAACCTGCTGGCCGAGTCCGCTCGGCGGCGGCGCCAAGGCCTGAGCCTGGCCGACGCACGCCGCGGCCATCGTTGACCACCATCGGTTGAAAGGACCACGCCTCCCATGACGAGAAGCCAGGTCCGGGCGGCGTGCCGCCGGATGCGTGACCATGTCGAGGAGATCGAGGAAGAGGCGGGCGAGCTGAACCTCGTCCCCTTCATGGACATCGTCACCAACATCATCATCTTCCTGCTCGCCTCGGTCGTGAATCAGGTCGCCCTCGGCAACATCAACGTCTCGGTGCCGACCATCGGCTCCGGCGGCGCCTCTGCCGAAGACACCCCGCCCCCCGAGAAGCCCCCGCTGAACCTGACCGTCTCGGTCGGCGCCAGCGGCTTCACGGTGGCGGCTTCCGGTGGCGTCCTGCCGATCATCCCGAAGATGCCGAACGGCCAGTACGACTACAAGTCGCTGACCGCCAAGCTCCGCGAGATCAAGTCCAACCCGGACAACGGCTCGGAGACCAAAGCCAACTTCAACGCCGACGCCAACATCCCGTACGACATCGTGGTCGCCACCCTGGATGCCATGAGAACAGACGATTCCGGCAAGGTCCTGTTCCCGGACGTCGCCTTCGCAGCGGGGATTCTGTAGATGCCGATGTTGAGCAACGAGATCTCGCGCCTCGAAGGCAAGAAGGCGATTCGGTCGTACGCGCGGAAGCTGTCCGAGCCGGAGGTCGTCAAAGACCTCAACATCACCCCGCTGATGGACATGATGACCATCATCCTGGTGTTCTTGTTGAAGTCGTTTTCGTCCACGACCTCGACGATCACGTTCGACCAGAACCTGCAGGTGCCGAAGTCGTTCACGGAGCTCAAGCCGAAGCTGGCTGTGACCGTGACCGTGACCAAGAAGGTGCTGCTGGTCGAGGGCGACGGCATCGCGCCGATCAACAACGGGCGCATCGACCCGGCCGTCAAGCGCGACGGCGAGAACGGCTACTACATCACGCCGCTGGTCGACATCCTGGAAAAGCACGCCAAGCGTGAAAAGAAGGTCGCTGAGATCACCGGGCAGAAGTTCGACGCCCAGCTCATGATCGTCGCCGACCAGAGCACGCCCTACCGGCTGCTGACCGAGATCATCTACTCCTGCGGTCAAGCTGGATACCAGAACTACCGGTTGCTGGTCCTCAAAGCCAAGGGCGACTAAGACGCGCTCGCTCGCGCGAGCTTCGCCAAAGGGGGCCCTCCGGCCCCCTTTTTTCGTTTGCGGTCCGGTGCAGAAATCGCGAGTTTCGCTGCGGCCGGTGCTCTGGACTTCAGAGGCCGTTTGGTTTAAACAGCCCGCGCGATGATGAGAACGCGTGTACGCGGGTTATTGGCGTTCTCGCTGGCTCTGGTCGTCTCGGCGCTTGGCGCGAACGCCTTTGCGCAAGGCCACGAGGGCGGCGAAGCCACGCTGGTGCTGCCCGACCTCGGGCAGGTGAAGTTCCTCGGCGGCATCCCCGGCAGCACGCTGCTGCTGGTCGGCATCGCCGTCTGCATCCTGGGGCTGGTGTTCGGGCTGGTGATTTACCGCCAGCTCAAGAACATGCCGGTCCACCGGTCGATGCGCGAGATCTCGGAGCTGATCTACGAGACGTGCAAGACCTACCTGATCACGCAGGGCAAGTTCATCCTGCTGCTCGAGGTCTTCATCGGCGTCATCATGATCTTCTACTTCGGCGTGCTCCGGCACTTCGAGCCGCTGAAGGTCGCCGTCATCCTGCTGTTCTCGCTGATCGGCATCGGCGGCAGCTACGGCGTCGCTTGGTTCGGCATCCGCATCAACACCTTCGCCAACTCGCGCACGGCTTACGCCAGCTTGAAGGGCAAGCCCTACCCCATCTACGCCATCCCGCTGAAGGCCGGGATGAGCATCGGCATGCTGCTCATCAGCGTCGAGCTGGTGATGATGTTGTGCATCCTCCTCTTCCTTCCTCGCGATTACGCCGGCGCCTGCTTCATCGGGTTCGCCATCGGCGAGTCGCTGGGCGCCTCCGCGCTGCGCATCGCGGGCGGCATCTTCACGAAGATCGCCGACATCGGGTCGGACCTCATGAAGATCGTCTTCAACATCAAAGAGGACGACGCGCGCAACCCGGGCGTCATCGCCGACTGCACCGGCGACAACGCCGGCGACTCGGTCGGCCCCAGCGCCGACGGGTTCGAGACCTACGGCGTGACGGGCGTCGCGCTCATCACCTTCATCCTGCTGGCCATCTCGAACCCGGAGTCGCAGGTCCAGCTGCTGGTCTGGATCTTCTCGATGCGGATCATGATGATCGTCGCCAGCGGCCTGTCGTACCTGTTCAACGAGGCCATCGTCAAAGGACGGTTCGCCAACGTCGACAAGCTGAACTTCGAAAAGCCGCTGACCCAGCTGGTGTGGGTGACGTCGCTGGTCTCCGTGGCGATGACCTACATCGTCTCGTACCTGCTGGTTCCGTCGCTGGGCGGCGACGAGACGCTCTGGTGGAAGCTGTCGAGCATCATCACCTGCGGGACGCTGGCGGGCGCCATCATCCCCGAGGTCATCAAGGTCTTCACCTCGACCGAGTCCAAGCACGTCAAGGAGGTCGTCACCGCCTCGCGCGAGGGCGGCGCCGTCGCTGAACATCCTGGCCGGCCTCACCGCCGGCAACTTCAGCGCCTACTGGATGGGCCTGGTGATCGTCGGCCTGATGGGAATCGCCTTCGGCGTCAGCACCCAGGGTCTGGGCGAGATCATGAAGGCCCCGGCCGTCTTCGCCTTCGGTCTGGTCGCGTTCGGCTTCCTGGGCATGGGGCCGGTCACCATCGCCGTCGATTCGTACGGCCCCGTCACCGACAACGCGCAGTCCGTTTACGAGCTGTCGGTCATCGAATCGATCCCGGGCGTCAAGGAAGAGATCAAGAAGGCGCAGGGCTGGGACGTGAACTTCGAGCGAGCCAAGCACCTGCTGGAGGAGAACGACGGCGCCGGCAACACCTTCAAGGCGACCGCCAAGCCCGTCCTGATCGGCACCGCGGTGGTCGGCGCGACGACCATGATCTTCTCGATCATCATGGGCCTCACCGACGGGCTTTCGGCGGACCTGGACAAGCTGTCGCTGCTGCACCCGCCCTTCCTGCTGGGCCTCATCATGGGGGGCGCCGTGATCTACTGGTTCACGGGCGCGTCGACCCAGGCGGTCAGCACCGGCGCCTACCGGGCCGTCGAGTTCATCAAGCGGAACATCAAGCTGGACGCCAGCGTCGAGAAGGCCTCGATCGCCGACAGCAAGAAGGTCGTCGAGATCTGCACGCAGTACGCCCAAAAGGGGATGTTCAACATCTTCCTGACGGTCTTCTTCAGCACGCTGGCCTTCGCCTGCCTGGAGCCGTTCTTCTTCATCGGCTACCTGGTCTCGATCGCGCTGTTCGGCCTCTACCAGGCCATCTTCATGGCCAACGCGGGCGGCGCCTGGGACAACGCCAAGAAGATCGTCGAGGTCGAGCTGAAGGAAAAGGGGACCGCGCTGCACGCCGCGACCGTCGTTGGCGACACGGTCGGCGATCCATTCAAGGACACGTCCTCGGTGGCCATGAACCCCGTCATCAAGTTCACGACCCTGTTCGGCCTGCTGGCCGTCGAGCTGGCCGTCGGCATGAACCGCACCACCAGCCTCGCGCTGTCGGCCATCTTCCTGGCGCTGTCGATCGTGTTCGTGTGGCGCTCGTTCTACGGCATGCGCATCACGGCCACCAACCCCGCCACCGCCCAGGGCGCGGCCACCGCACCCAAGGCCGCCGAAGGCGCCTAGCCCTTCTTACGGGTTCCCCAAACCGGGGTTAACGGGAGCGGAGGTACGCGGCTGCCGGGGCCAGGAACGGGAGCGTCGCGGTCAGCAAAAGGACCGCCGCCAGGTTGGGGCCGGCGACCTCCAGGGCGGAGGCCGTCGCCAGGTGGCCGCCGCCGAAGGCCATCGCGGCGGCGCCGGCCACGGCCAGCCAGCCCCAGGTGCGCAAGCGAACGACGCCGGTCAGGCCAAGGGTCGTCAGGCCGAGAGCGGCCAGGGAGAAGGCCATGCCCTGCCCCTCTTTCGGGCCCAGCGCCCAGAGGATGAGGCTGGGGAGCGAAGCTGCGGAACGTGTGATGGTCTTGCGCAGCCGGGCCACGCCCAGATCGTCCATCCGGTACCGCTGGCGCCAGGACGCCTGCAGGTCGTACTGGGCGGCCATGCTCTTGCCGGCCAGCGGCAGGACGACCAACCCGTGCAGCGCGCCGTAAATCGCCAGGGCGGGCGCCCACCCGATCATCACCAGCGAGATGACGGCGACCATCAGCCCGGACCAGCCGAGCCCGGTTGCGAACCAGCGTCCCCAGAACCAGCCGGCCACCACCGCGAAAAACGCCACCAGGTAGCACAGGCCCAGGGCGGCGAACGCCGGCCCCCATCCGGGCGGCGCGTTGAAGGACAAAAACAGGTAAAGCACGGTGAAGAAGCTGAGCGCCAGGGCGGCGGCAGCCCGCCGCGGACCCTCGAATCCCAGCGTCCCCAGCTTGCTGCTCAACGCGGACAGCTCGGAGGGAAACTTGAACGCCATGCTTTCATTATAGCTATTCCATTGCAGTCGGTCCCGCGGCGTGAGAAATAGACCGACCGTGGATAGCCCCCCGCTGACGCTGGACCAGGTCAAGACCGAAATCGCCGAGGTGACGCTGCAGGTCCACCTGGCGCAAGAGCGTCAGGACGAACGGGACGTGGTCGCTGCGGCGCACGCCGGGGTGGACAGGCTCTCCCAGCGCTACCGCGCGCTGCTGGCGTCGCTGTCGCCCAAGGAGCAACTGGCCGCGGAGCGCCTTCTGGGGCGCCGCGTCGTCGACCTCAAGCGTCTGGCTTCACTGCTGCCCAAGGTGCCGACGGTCTCGAGCGAGAGCACGCCCGACCGGGTCGCCGGTGCCGGCGCCCCGCACGAGCGGCGCATCACGGGCGTCACCTGGTCCTCGCCCGGACGGGCGGCGCCGAACACCAGCGTGCGGGTGGGCGGCGACGTCGAGTCGTGGTGCGGCCGGTGCGCGGACCTGACCACCCACAGCATCGTCGCGATGGTGGGCGACGAGCCCAAGCAGGTGCTCTGCCAGGTCTGCGGGTCCCGGCACACCCACCGAACCGTATCGGCCCGAAAGGCGCCGGCCGCGGCCGGCCCGGCCGCCGGCGCCGACCGACGACCGCGTGCGGGGCGGAGATCCGGAGGCGCGGCGCAAGGCCGCCGAGCTGAGGGCGCTCGGCGAAGAGGTCGCCGCCGCCGAGACGGTCCGCGCCTTCGACCCCAGGGAGCGTTACAAGGCGGGCGAGATCATTTCGCACCCCGAGTTCGGCCGCGGAAAGATCGAAAACGTGCTGCGCTCGAGCCTGCTGGTCCGGTTCCCGAACGGCGGCCTCAAGTCGATCATGCTCATGTAGAGACTGCCGGCCGCGGCGTCCGCGCCTCAGCCCATGTTGTCGAGCTCTTCCAGGAATCGCTTCAGCAGCCCGTCCACCATCAGGTTTCGGCTGGCGCTGTCGTAACGGCCGGCGCGATAGCCGCCCTGGATCTCTTCGAAGCGCGTGCGCGAATCCGCGATCAGGGTCCGGCAGGCGCCGGTCTTGGTGGTGATTTCCTTCCGGTTCTTCAGCAGGTAGCCGCCGGCGGACATGGCGGCCGCGCCGGTCAGGACCACCCCCACTGGCCCCGACAGCGCGTAGCGCAGGCCCAGCCGCAACGCGACGACGCCCGCCGCGCCCAGCGCCGCCTTCTTGAGACCGCTGCCGTCCCGGATCGACTCGGCGGCCATCGAGGTCACCTGTCCGGACGCCATGACCAGCGCGATGAACGTCCCGCGCCGGCTCTTCCAACCGCGATCGTAGTAGTCGCGGATTGCCTGCTTGAGGAAGGCGTCGTAATCGTCGAACACCTCGGGGCCCAGCTCGGTCTTGGAGTTTCCTTCCGCCTCGGTCGCCATGGCTAGATCGTACCACGCCAGTGGTGAACACTAGGTCCATGACGGCCGCCCTGCTCGCGGTGCTGCTCGCCGCCGCCGGACCTGCCCCTCGTGCGGCGGCAGCGCGGCCGGCGGCCCGATTGGCGGAGGCGAAGCGCGCGGATGCGGCCGCGGCGCTGCGGGCCGGTGCCTACGCGGACGCCCTGCACCTGGCGGTCGCCCGCCTGGCCCGCGCGCCCGAGGACCGGGCCGCGACGCTGGTGGCCGCGCGCGCCGAACTGTCGCTGGGTCGGGTCGGGGAAGCGCGGCGGCGACTGGAGGCAGCCGCGGCCGCCCGTCCGGACGACCTGCCGGTGCGCGACGCGCTGATGCGGCTTTACGAAGAGGTCGGCGACCGGACGGCCCTGGCGCCGTTGATCGACGCCAGCTATGCCGATTGGAACGGCGGGCGCGTCGATCGAACGCGGCCGGCCGACCTGCTGGCGATCGCGACCGCCGCCCGCCTGGACGACAACTGGAAGGACGCCAACCAGGTCCTGCGCGACGCAGCCGGTGCCGACCCGCGCGACCCCACGCCCAACCTGGATTGGGGGCTGCTGCTGCTGGCGAAACACAACGCGACCGACGCGGAATCGTCCTTTCGACAGGTTCTGAAGGTCGACGCCGACAACGCCGACGCGCACGTCGGGCTGGCGCGGGCCGCCGTCGACGACCGCTACGACGCGATCACCGCGCGCGCGGAGATCGCGTCGGCATTGGCCATCAACCCGGTGCACGCCGGCGCGCTGGCGCTGCGCGCCGAGCTGGGCCTGGACGGCGAGGACTTCACCGGCGCGCGCGCCGACGTCGCCGCAATTCGCCGCCTGAACCCGCACGATCGCGGTGCCTTTCGCGTCGAGGCGGCGGCCGCCCGCCTGTTGGACGACGCCGGCGCTTACGCGCGCGCGCGCGACGAGGACCTGACCGTGCACCCCCATGACGGACAGTTCTTCGCGTTCGTCGCCGAAGCCCTGGCCCGCCAGCGCCGCTACGACGAAGCGCGCGCGATGGCGGCGGAAGGCGTGGCCGCAGACCCCAGCGACGCCGCCTGTCTCTCCACGCTGGCCATCAGCTTGTTGCGGCTCGGCGACGAGACCGCCGGCATCGAGGCGCTGCGCCGCGCCTGGAAGCGGGATCCGTACGATCGCCGCACCTACAATTTGCTGGAGCTCTACGAGAAGGTCATCCCCGCGGACAGCGTGACGGTGTCGACGGCGCACCTGCACTTTCGGGTCCCGCGCGACGCGCGCACCGCCGTGGCGGAGGTCGTCGGTCCCTATCTCGAGGCGCGATACCGGGACGACGTGGCCCGGTACGGCTTCGAGCCGCGCGGGCCGATCACCTTCGAGCTCTACGCCGATCCGCGCCAATTCGCGGTTCGAACGACCGGGCTGCCGGCCATCGGCGTCTCGGCCGTCTGCTTCGGGCGTGTGATCACCTCGGAATCGCCGACCAACCACGCCTTCAACTGGGGGATGGTGCTGACCCACGAGCTGGCACACGTCTTCGCGATCGAGCTGTCGCGCGCGCGTGTGCCCCGTTGGTTCACGGAGGGCTTGTCCGAGGTCGAGGCGGCGCGCGCGCGCCCCGAGTGGACGCGGCACGACGACGCCGACCTCTACGGCGCCTGGCGGCGTGGCGAGATCCCCAGCCTGGCCGACCTGTCGGACGCGTTCCTGGGCGCCCACAGCGGCGACGAGGCGGGCCGCGCCTATGCATTGGCCGCCGAGGCCGTGGGGTGGATTGAGCGGCGCTTCGGATTCGCCGCCGTGCGGGCGGCGCTGCTGGCGTACGGACAGGGCGCGCGCGGCGCTCGGGTGCTGGAGCAGATTGCCGGGATGCCCGTCGCCGAACTCGATCGAGCGTTCCGGGAAGACCTCGGGCGCCGGCTGGATCGGTTCGCGGGCCAGTACCTTCCGACCGAGTGGCTGGGCGCGGACGTGCCACCCGAGTCGCCGGCAGCCCGCGGCATCGCCGCAATGGCCCGCGGTCAGCTCGAGGCCGCCCGCAACTCGCTGGCGCGAGCGCGGGCCCTGCCCCACCCGTCCCCGGGCGAGGCGGCCGCGACCCTGTTCCTGGCCGGTGACGTGGCCCTGGCGCGGCGTGACGCCGACGCGGCGGTCGACGCCCTCGAGGGGCTGCTGGGCCTCGGACCGCCCGCGCGGGACGGGTACGACGTGCAGGTGCGGCTGGCGCTGGCCGAGCTCCACCGGCGCGATCGGGCCTCCGCCGAGGCGCATCTGCGGCGCGCGCTGGCCTTCGATTCGCGGCGGGTCGAGCCGCACGCGCTGCTGGCGGAGCTGCTCGGCAACCAGCAGCGCGTCGACGACCAGCTGGCCGAGCTGGAGGCGGCCCTCCGCCTGGACCCGCACAACGACCGGACGGCGAAGCAGGTGGTCTTCGCCGAGGCCCGCCGGGGGCACACCGCGCGCGTGATCGAGTTCGCGCCGATCGCGACCTTCATCGACCCGGCCAGCGCCGATCTCTACGCGACGCTAGGCCGGGCCCTCGCCGCGTCGGGCAAGCGCGCCGAGGCCGCCGCCGCCTTCGAACGTGCTCTGGTCTTCCAGGCCAGCGACCCGATCGCGCTGCACCTGCAGCTGGCCGGGCTCTACGAGGGGCTTGGCGAGCGCGCCCGCGCCGCCGCCCACCGCGCCGCCGCCAGCCGCTGAGCGCGTCGCCGCCTCCCGCGTCGGGAAGGCCAGCCTGAATGTCGTGCCCGCGCCCGGCGCGGTGTCCACCTCGATGACGCCGCCGTGGTCGACGACGATCTGCTGGACCAGCGCCAGGCCGAGCCCGGTCCCCTGTGCCTTGGTCGAGAAAAACGGGTCGAAGATCTTTGCCAGGTCGCCGGGCGCGATGCCGGCGCCGGAGTCGGCGATGGTCAGCACCAGGCGGTCGCCGGCCAGAGCCGCCGAGATCGACAGCCGCTTGGTGACCGCCCCCGCCAGCGCCTCGCGCGCGTTGCGAATCAGGTTGATGAGGGCCTGCCGGATCTGCCCTTCATCGGCCATCATCTCGGGCAAGCCGGGCGCCACGTCCACGTGCAGATCGATGCCCGCCTGCAACAGCTCGCCGCGCGACAGATCCACCACCGACGCGACCAGCACGCCCAGGTCTTCTCGTTCCAGCTTGGGGCGCGGCAGTCGAGCGAAGCGGAGGTACGTCTCGGTGATCTCCGCCAGCCGGTCGACCTCGCCGATGATCGACGCGACCAGCCGCCTGGCCTCGTCCGCCTCGCCGGGCAGCTCGTCCCCGAGCAGCTCGGCGTTGAGGCCGATCGACGACAGCGGGTTGCGCACCTCATGGGCGATCTGCGCGGCCATGCGCCCCACGGTCGCCAGCCGCTCGGATCGGATCAGGCGCTGCTCGCGCTCTTGGATGGCGTCCGCCATGGCGTCGAACTCGCGGGCCAGGTCGCCGATCTCGTCGCGCGAGGTGACCCCCGTTCGCTGCGCGTAGTCGCCGCCCGCCAGCTGCCGAGCCCGCCAGCGCAGCACGCTGAGCGGCCGCAGCGTCCGCCAGGTGAAAAGGAACGTGCCCAGCGCGACCGCCAGACCCGCGGCGCCAATGAGGATGGCCAGCGAGAGCGCCGTCTCCTCGTCGTCCGACAGGCGCTGCGCGATCTGCCCGCTGGCGCCGCGCAGCGGCTGGCGGAGCCGGTTGAGGCCGTGAACCAGGTTCGCGAAGTGGCTCTCGAACTCGGACCGCGCCCGGGGATCGCTGGCCACCGCTGGTACGGACAGCTCCAGCGCCACGACGTCAATCTGCCGCCCCAGCCCGGCGATCTGCCGCCGCCGCGCCTCGAAGTCGCCGCGCCTCGGCGAAGCCGGCTCTTTTTCCAGATACCGATCGATGGCGCCCAGGGCGTCGTCGATCTGCTTGCGGGCGGTGCGCAGGGCCAGGGGCAAGTTGGGGTCCAAACGGCCCCCGCCGCGGCCCAGCGAGGGCGCGAAATCATTGAGCGACTTCCAGGAGGCGTCGACCGCCCCCTGAAGCTCGAGGTAGGCCTCGTTGGCGACGACGCCCTGGCGCGCCCGCCGCACCGAGACGACGGTGAAGGTCGCGTTGCCGGCGAAGGCCAGCAGCAGCACCCCGAACGCCAGGCCGACCTTTCCGAAGACCCCGAGGCGCATGCCTTCTTGACGCTATCACGGCATTTGGGCCGCGTCCTTGCAGCTGCGGCAAAAAGGCCGGGCGTGGCCGCGCTCATTGACAGCGCCCAAGGGTACGGAAAAAATGCCGCCCGCATGGCACTCCGGCGCCTCGGCCCCCTTCTATTCCTGCTCGCGGTGTTTTCGCCCTTACGAGCTACCGCCGGCGAAGGCGACCAGACGCCCACAGCCGTGTTGGGGATCGAGCCGCTGGACGGCGTTCCTGACGCACTGGCCTCGGAGGCGACGGACGCTCTGCGGCAGCGCGTGGCGTCCAGCCGCGACTACAAGCTGCTGCAGGGCAAGGACCTGGTCGAAGTGAAGCTGGTGTTCGCCTGCCCGGACGAGGCGCCGGCCTGCCTGTCCCAAGCCGGCAAGAGCCTGGGCGCCTCCAAGCTCATCTACGGCAACATCAAGAAGGCGGGCGGCGACTACCAGATCACGCTCAAGCTGCTGGACGTGGCCCGGGCGGTGGTCGAGAGCTTCGAGACCGACGCCATCGCCAAGCGGCGGTCCGATGCCACCGCCCTGCACCAGCAAGCGGCCGTGTGGCTGGGGAAGCTGAGTGGGCATGGCAATGGCTCGATCAGCGTGCGCGCGAATCTGTCCGGCGCCGCGGTGAGCCTGGACGGCACCCGCGTCGGCGTGACCGGCGGCTCACCCGTGGTGGTGTCCGACATCTCGCCGGGCAACCACGAGGTGGCCGTCGAGAAGAGCGGGTACACCACCACCAAGCAAGACTTCAGCCTGGCGGCGGGGCAGAACCTACCGCTGACGCTGGACCTGAGCCCGGTCTCGGTCGAGGTGCCGCGGCCAGAGCGGACCCGCGCGTCGCCGACCGACGGCGAGCCCAGCGACGACAGCGGCGGGCATACCCTGGCGCGAGCCGGGTTCTGGGTGGCGGTGGTGGGGACGCTGGCGTCGGCCGGCGCTGCCGTAAAATTCGGGTTGGACGTGCACGACGTCAACCAGCAGCTGGACCAATACCGGCGATTCAACTGCTCGACGTCGCCGACCGGCCTGTGCAACCGGCAACAGCAGAGCGCGCAGCCGCTCAGCCCCGCGGAGAAGAGCACGGTGGCCACCAAGACCGACCAGGGGAACCGCGACGAAACGCTGCAGTGGGTGTTCGTGGGCGTCGGCGGAGCCTTCGCGGTGGCGGGCGGATATTTGCTTTACAAGGGCTATCTGGCCGGCGACGGCGGCACGTCGAGTGCGTCTAATCACGGTCTGCGGCTCTTCCCGACGGCGACGGCCTCAGCGGCGGGTGTGGTCGCCGAGTTCGATTTTTGATCTCCTTCGTTCTAAAATCCGAGTCTGAGTGCATCTAGTTTGAGAGGCACGTGGTGACCGCGACAGCGAGCTTGGTGAACCAGACCGTCGGGAACTACCGGGTCCTGCGCCTGCTCGGCGAAGGTGGCATGGGCGTCGTGTATCTGGCGCAGCATCCCGTCATCGGGCGGAAGGTCGCGATCAAGCTGTTGCATGCCGCGCTGGCCCGCGACCCCGACATCGTGTCGCGGTTCTTCAACGAGGCGCGCGCCATCCACATGATCGCTCACGAGAACATCGTGGAGATCCTGGATTTTGGTCAGACCGCCGACGGCCAGCCCTACTTCATCATGGAGCACCTCGAGGGCGAATCGCTGAGCGAAGCGGTCGGCCGGGGGCCCATGCCGATCGACCAGGTCGAGGCGATCGGCGTCCAGATGTGCCGCGCGCTGGGCGCTGCCCATGCCAAGGGAATCGTCCACCGTGATCTGAAGCCGCACAACGTCCAGCTCGCTCGGAAGACCGATGAGACGGGCCTGGACAGCTCGCTCCAGGTCAAGATCCTCGATTTCGGCGTGGCCAAGATTCTCGCGACGCCGGACGGCGCTCAGTCGGTCAAGACGCGCACGGGCTCGTTGATGGGGACGCCGCTCTACATGTCGCCCGAGCAGTGCAAGGGGGCGGGAGTCCTGGACCACCGGACGGACATCTACTCGCTGGGCGTGATGCTGTTCGAGATGATTGCCGGGCGGCCGCCGTTCACGGCCGAGGGTGTGGGCGAGCTTTTCGCCAAGCACATGCTGGAAGAGCCCCCGTCGCTGCTGCAGCTGGCGCCGGCCACGCCGCCGCACATGGCCGCCGCCACCATGAAGGCGCTGGCCAAGGAGCCGGGCGACCGCTTCCAGAGCATGGACGAATTCCGCAAGGCGCTGGTGGGCGAGGTGAAGCTGCCCGCCTTCCCTGCGCAGCCGGGGATGCGTCGCTCCGAAGGGGGATCGGCGCACGCGAGCTCGCCCCGGGCGGCCACCACGCTTTCATCGGCCAGCTCCGAGCTGGACGACGCGGCGATGACGCCCGCCCGAACGCGCAACCTCGCGATCGCCGGCGGTGCCGCGGTGGCCGCCGTGCTGTTGGTCGTGTTGCTGAGCCCGAAGAAGCACGCCACCGCCCCCCAGCCGATCGCCGCCACCAGCCCCGCCCGCGAGCCCGCCCCGGCAGCCCCGGTGCAAGCACCCGAGATGGTGCCTGCCAGTTCGGATACCAAGTCGGATGCCAAGCTGGTCACGATCCGGTTCGAAGCGGATCCGCCCGGCGCCCACGTCCTCGACGAAAAGGACGGCAAGGACTTGGGTGCCGTTCCGATCGAGGTGCAACTTCCGAAGGGCGGCGAGCCGAGCAAGTACAAGTTGCGGCTGGCCGGCTACCGCGAGGTTCCGGTCACGGCCACGCCCACGGCCGACCGCACGATGCACGTCGTGCTGGACAAGGTTCCCGCGGCGACGACCGCCGCCGACGCCGCCCATCGTCCCGCCCACCGCGCGAAACGCAAGAGCGTCATCGACGAAGACGGCCTAGCCATGCCGTCGTTTTAATCGGGGGACGTGGGGCGCTGCGCGCCCTTTGGTCCCCCGCGCCGTCCTTCTAGTCGGGGGACGTTGGGCGCTGCGCGCCCTTTGGTCCCCCGCGCCCCCGCTCGCTGCGGGCTGGCGAAGCCACCCTCCGCTCGCTTACTGCTGGTCCTCGTCGTCAGGGCTGGGTTTGTGGCGGAGGGAGAGGAGGTCCAAAAAACGTTCGGGGGCCAGTTGCACGCGGCTGCGGCTCTCGAGGTAGCGGCGGCGTTCGATGGCGAAGATGCCGCCGGCGGCGAAGCCTCCGCCGGCCAGCGCAACCAAGTCGTAGACGGCCGAGCCAGGAACCATCAGCGCGCCGCCTACGCCGAACAGCAGGAAGGCCATCGCCGCGCGCATTCCCATCTGGCCGAAGCGCTCGCGCCGCATCTCGGTCAGATCGATGTTGAACGTTACGGCGGTCTGGCGCCCGTCCGCTTCGGTCGACAGGAGTGTCTCCACCCGCGTGACCAGCGCGAAGGCGTAGCGTTTCGAAAAATCGAGCGATCGGACCAGCCCGGGCCAGAGGCCTTGAGCGCGCTCCCACTCGATGCGCTCGCCGTGGTGGCGGCGCACCGTCATGAGCTGGTCGCGCAGAAAACGGTCGACCGCCCGACGCACCGTCTCTAACGGTGCGGCCACCACCCGGCTGACGACCACGCGGCTGCCGCCCAGCGCCCGCGTGAGCGCCCCGCCCTCCTCGGGTTCGATGGGCGCGCCGCGGTGCATCTCGACCAGCGCCTGCTCGACCGCCTCTGGGCGAAGGCCTGCCTCTTCGCTCAGCCGGACCAGCTCGGTCACGCTCAACGATTCGTCGCTGGTGGGCTCGGTGGCGGAGGCCGTCTGCGTGTCAATCTCGGCGGCGCGGCGCAGGACGAAGTCGACCTCTCTGCGCGTGAGCTTGTCGGACACGACGCTCGATTATAGCTGTAAGGGGCGACCGGTGCCGGCCGGATCCGGATCGTCCGGCAGCTGCCGCCGGGGGGTGCGGAACGCGAGGCGAATCAGCCACTCGTAGAGCCGGTCCGGAACCA
The DNA here is from genome assembly GCA_963737345.1 of uncultured Pseudomonadota bacterium. Taxonomy (GTDB): domain Bacteria; phylum Myxococcota_A; class Polyangia; order Fen-1088; family Fen-1088; genus JADGRB01. The sequence continues at coordinate 267,198 of CAVTSM010000017.1, forward strand.
GCGGGCGCAAGCGCGCGCCCGAAAACGAGGTGGGACCGACCGGCCAGCGCAGCCGCGGGTTCGCGGCGGTGGCGGCTCGCTCGACCGCGTCGACCACCGGCGTCAGGTCCTGGGCGCGCGCCATCGCGGCTGATTGTCGCCGGTACGCCTCGACCAGGCCGGCGTAAGGGCTCTCGGGGGTGAACGCGGCCGCCAAACGCTCATTGGCGTAGAGCGCCGTCGCGAACATCCCCGGCTCGACCAGGCTGACCCGGATCCCGAACGGCGCCAGCTCGAGTCGCCACGACTCAATCATGCCCTCCAGCGCCCACTTCGAGGCATGGTAGGGGCCGACGATGGGGAGTGCGACCCGCCCCGACACCGAGCCTATCGTCACCACCGCGCCGTCGCGTCGCGCCCGCATGGCCGGCAGGACGGCGCGGGTGACCCGGTGTACGCCGACGACGTTCGTCTCGAGCTGCCCGCGCAGCTCGTCGGGCGTGGTCTCCTCCAGCGGGCCGTAGGCGTAATAGCCGGCGTTGTTCACCAGCACGTCGAGGCGGCCGGCCGTCGCGCGCAGGAGCTCGCCCACGGCGCCCTCGACGGACGGCCCGTCGGTGACGTCGAGCGCCGGGGTCGTCAGGTGCCACCCCTTTGCGGCGGCCAAGCGGCGCAAGGATTCGCCGCGGGCGGGATCGCGCATGCTGGCAAACACGCGCCAGCCGCGTGACGCGAACCGCTCGGCGACGGCCCGGCCAAACCCGGAGGAGCTCCCGGTGATGAGCACGCTGCGCGTTCCGTCCAAGGTCGCGTCCAACATGGCATCCACGGCGCGTCAGCTCCGCAGCAGAAAGCCCAGCAGCGCGACCGACAGCACGCCCCAGGCGGCGCTTCCAGCCACCCACCACCCCGCGCCTCGCCGCGCCAGGCGGGCAAGCACACGCAACCCCAACGCGACGTCCAGGGTCGAGAGGACGACCAGCGCGGTCATCCAGGTGATGTTCCCCTGTGCGTGGCGGTCGGGCGCTCGTGCATAGGCCAGCGCGCCGATCAGGAAGACCGAGCCCAGCAGCACCTGGACGATGGCCCGCTTGCGCGCGCGGCCCCGCAACTGCGCGGCACGCACCTGCCGCAGCCCCAGGCGTGACGAGGACGGCGGGGGCGTGGCCATGCCCCTAGTATGGCATCGTGTAGCCGGTCTGAAGCACGTGCGCGCTGCCGAAGCTGTCGTTCTGCATGTAGTAGCCGTAGGAGATCTCGAACCCGCCGGCGGCAAACCAGCGGAGGAACGGGACGGCGCGCAGGCTGTCCGCCTCCCAGTACAGCTTCACCTCGGGGTACTCGGTGTGAACGGGTCCCAGCTTGGGATCGCTGCTCTGGTAGGGTACCGGAGCGCCGGGCATCATCGCGTAGCAGTTCGCGTTCACGACGACGTCGCACCAGAAGGCGGCGTGGTTTTGAATGTGCTGCCGGTAAAGCAGCCGCACCTCCAGGCTCCGACTCAGCTTCTGATAGACGCGCCCTTCGATCGTTTGTGCGCGCAGGTTCCAGGGATCGTCATGGACCTCGGACGCGCCCGGATAGAAGTCCCAGTAGTACCGGTAGCGGAGCTGCAGCCCGGTCTGTGACCGCGCGACGTAGTAGGCCAGCCAGAGACCGACGGCATTGCGCACGCGACGGTCGGGCGGGACCTCGTACCCGAAGTTGGTGACCGTTCGATAGAGGTTCCCCTGGAAGCCGTCCAAGAACGCCGTTTCGGCCGAGATCTGGGCCAGCGCCACGGGCGAAAGCACCTGCGTGTAGGAAAGGCCCAGGAAGTACGAATTCAGGGCGCACGACGTGCCGGAGCCCGCGCAGGCTGGCGTGCGGTCGCGCGACGACATCGTATCCAGGCTCACCCCCAGCGACAGCGTGAGCGTCGCGGTGTCGTCCCAGACCCGCTGCGCCAGCGACCCGCCGATGCCGTGCGACCAATAGTCGGACTCGGCGCTGTACCGATAGCCCAGCGTGGCGCGGGTGCGGTCCCAATTCTTGCCCACGGCCAGGCCGACCTGGTTGCGGATCTCGGTGAAAGCGGCGTCCTTGCCCGTGCCCGCGGACATCGAGGCGGAGGTGATCGCATCGACCAGGTAGTGCGCGTCCAGGTCGAAGCCGTGCGGCAGATCCTTCTGCACCTCGACGACCGGCTGGATGACGCGCGTCGACGGCTCGCGGTAATAGGCGCCGCGGATCGTCACCTGGTCGGCGGCGTGCGCCCCCCCGGCCGTCGTCGCCAGCAGAGCCAGCGCGGGCAGCCATGACCGTGCGTGCCTCAATTGCAGCCGCACCCGCCGCCGGGCTGTCCGAAGCCCAGGTCAGCGCCCTCGCGGGCGCCAAACCAATGTTGACGAAACCGATCCTCGACGGGATCGGCGTCGAAGCGCAACGCGCGTTTGGCCAGGTGTTCGCGTTGCCAGGGCTGGACGGGCGGCGTCGCGTGCGCGCACCCGCCGGCAGCCGCGGCGGCGATGAGCCCCAGCAGCCAGGCGCGCCGGGCGGTCCGCACGAACATGCCGAGCTTTTATCACGCTAAGATGCGCGCGTGACAGTCGACCCGACGTACTTGGTCCTCGACATCGAGACCATCCCAGACCGGGAGCTCTGGTCGCCGCCGGAAACCGGTGGGGGCGCGCCGGGGACACCGGGCGCCGTGGCGCCCTTCCCGCCGCTTTATGCCTGCCGCCCGATCGTGCTCGGGGTCATGTGGCTGGACGCGAACCTGGGCGTCAAGCGGATCGGGACCATCGGCGAGAGCAAGGACGAGGCCGCCATGATGGCCGACTTCGCCGATTTCATGACCAAGTGGCGCCCGCTGTTGGTCACTTGGAACGGCCGCAGCTTCGACCTGCCCGTGCTGGCGCTGCGCGCTTTGCGGTTCGGCGCCGACTTCCGGTGGTACTACCGGGGTGAGGGCTACCGGTACCGTTTCAGCGAAGAGGGGCACCTGGATCTCTGCGATTTGCTGGCGGACCACGGCGCCGCCAAGATGACGTCGCTCGACGGCGCGTCGCGGGTCATCGGCCTGCCGGGCAAGGACGGTGTCGACGGCAGCCAGGTGGAAGGGCTGTACCAGGCCGGACAGCTGGACGCCCTGCGGCGCTACTGCCTGTCGGATGTCGCGCAGACGGCGTTCGTATTCCTGCGGTACCGCCTGGTGGCGGGTGACCTGGACCGCGACGGCTATCGCCAGGCGGTCAGCGCCATGCTGGGTGCGCTGGAGACCGACGGGCGCTTCGGGCGGCTGCTGGACGGGATCGATCGGCGCCGGCTGCTGCTGGGTGACTGACGCCACCGTCGATCGGCTGGCGCCGCTGCCGCGGGCGTTCTACGAGCGCCCCACCCTGGCCGTCGCGCGCGAGCTGCTGGGCAAGCTCCTGGTCCGGCGCGCGCCGGGGCGGCCGGCGCGGGTCGCCCGCCTGGTCGAGGTCGAGGCCTACCTCGGCCAGCGCGACGCCGCCTCGCACGCGCGCCGCGGGCCGACCCCGCGGGCCGCGATCATGTTCGGACCGCCGGGGTTCCTTTACGTCTATCTGATCTACGGCATGCATCACTGCATGAACGTCGTGACCGAGACCGACGGGGTGGCCGGCGCCGTGCTGCTGCGGGCCGCCGAGCCGCTGCTGGGCTTCGATGCCACCGGGACGAAATCCCCGCTGACCGGGCCCGGTAAACTGTGCGCCGGGCTGGACATCACGCGCGCGGAAAATGGGCGCGATCTCGTGGTGGGCGGCGATTTCTTCCTGGCCGACGACGGGACCCGGCCGCCCAAGCGGGCGCGGTCGGCCCGCGTGGGGGTCGAGTACGCGGGCGCGTGGGCCCAGCGCCTGCTGCGGTTTTACGTGCCCGGCAACCGCTACGTTTCCCGCGCTGCGCGGTGACGGTGCTCAATCAGCCGTGGCGCTGGCGGACCTCGCGCTCGATCGACGCGAACATCGCCGGGATCGACGCAGCGACCAGCCCGTCGGTCACCTTTCGCAGCACGAAGCCGGGCACCGGCGCTTTGACGTCCAGCGACACGCGGTAGGTCATCGCCGTGCCGTCCCCCTCCGGCGTGAAACGCCAGCTCCCGACCGACTGGGTCACGATCTCGCCCTCGACGAAAGTCCAGTCCAGCCTGTGGCCGGCCGGGTCGCAGACCAGGTCCAGCACATAACGCACGGGCAGCACGATCTGCAGGCGAAACTCGACGCGGACCGTTCCGCCCACCCGCGGCGCGTCCCCGCCACTCAGCACGCGGGTCGCCTTCATCTCCGGGAACAGGCGCGGGTAGGCGGGAAAGTCGCTCACCACGTCGTAGACCTGGGCCGGGGTGGCCCGTGCGACGACGTGGCGTTTCTCGACGGGGGGACGTTCGCTCATCGCCGGCGATTTCAGCACGGCAGCCTGCGCCCGCCAAGCCGGCCGATTGACGCGCCCGACGGTGCCGCTTAACTTCCACCGCCCATGCCCCGCCCCTTCGCGCCTCCGGGAACGCGCACCAACTTCGTCGGCGATCGCCCGGTGCGCCTCGAGCACGCGCGGCTGGATTGGGATCTGGATCTGGCCGGCCGGCGCCTGAGCGGGGTGGCAACCCTGACCGTGGTCGTGCGCCGGGACCGGCTGCCGGCGATCACCTTCGACGCCGTCGAGCTGGACGTGCAGGAGGTCTCGGTCGGCGGGCGGCCGACCACCTTCGAAAACGACGGCAGCAAGCTGCGCCTGGCGCTGCCCGAGCCCGCGCGCGACGGAGACCGGTTCGACGTGGCCATCCGATACGCCTGCCGCCCGCGGCGCGGTCTCTACTTCATCACCCCCGATGGCGAGCACCCGGACCGGCCGCTGCAAGCCTGGACGCAAGGGCAAGACGACGACGCGCGCTGCTTCTGGCCCTGCCTCGACCAACCCATCGAGAAGTTCACGACCGAGGTCGTCTGCACGGCGCCGGCCGGTCTGTTCGTGCTGTCCAACGGCTCACTGCGCGAGCGCGTCGACCTGCCGGAGGGAGGGCGCACCCGCTGGCACTACACGCTGGACCTGCCGCAGCCCGCGTACCTGCTCACGCTGGTCGCCGGTCCGTTCGTCGAGTTGCGCGATCGCGCGCCCCAGACCGGCGTCGACGTGTACGCCTTCGTGCCGCCGGGGCGCGAGGAAGACGGGCGGCGCAGCTTCGCCCGCACCGGCGCGATGATCGATCACTTCTCCGACAAGATCGGCGTCCCCTACCCCCACGCGCGCTACAGCCAAATCACGGTGCCGGAGTTCATCTTCGGCGGCATGGAGAACACGACCGCCACGACGCTGACCGATCTGGTGCTGCTGGACGAACGCGCCGCGATCGATCACGACATCGACGGGCTGGTCTCGCACGAGCTGGCACACCAGTGGTGGGGCGATCTGCTGACCTGCCGCGAGTGGTCCGAAGGTTGGTTGAACGAGGGCTTCGCGACCTATTTCGAGTACGTTTGGCGCGAGCACGCCAAGGGACGCGACGAAGCCGACCATGAGCTCTTGGCCGACACGGACGGGTACCTCGCCGAGGCGGGGCGGTACCAGCGGCCGGTCGTCTGCCGCGAGTACGACGAACCGATCCATCTGTTCGACGCGCATCTGTACGAAAAAGGCGGGCGGGTCCTGCACATGCTCCGGCAAGAGTTGGGCGAGCCGGCGTTTTGGCGGGCCTTGCGCCACTACGCCCGCAAGCACGCCCGCGGCTCGGTCGAGACCCGCGATCTGGCCCGCGCCATCGAGGACGCCACCGGACGCAGCGTCGAGGCTTTTCTCGACCGCTGGATCGCGCGCCCGGGCCACCCCGACTTCGCCGCCGAGTGGCGGTGGGACGACGAGCGCAAGGTCGGCAAGCTGTCGATCGCGCAAAAGCAGCCGATCGCCGCCGAAACGCCGCCGTTCGAAATCGGCGCAACCGTGCGCTTCGAAATCGACGGCCGGACGCACGACGTGAGGGTCGAGATCCGCGAGGTGTCGCACGCCTTCGAGATCCCGCTGCCCGTCCGGCCAGCGCAGGTGATCTTCGACCCAGGCGACGTCATCCTGAAGTCGATCAAATTCACCAAGGCGGGGGCGCTGTGGCGGCGGCAGCTGGCGGCGGCCGAGCTGGCCGTCGATCGGGTGCTGGCGGCGCGCGCGTTGGGCGAGCTGCCCGACCCCGCCAACCTGACGGCGCTGAAAGACGCGCTGGCGCAGGACCGGTTCTGGGGCGTGCGGGCGGCGGCGGCGCGGGCGCTGGGCAAGACGCGCCGGGCGGAGGCACGCGACATCCTGATCGGTGCGCTGCGGGACAGTGAGCCGCGGGTCCGGCGCGCGGCGGCGGCGGGCTTGGGAAACTTCGTCGGTGACGACGTCGCGGGCCGCGCGGTCGCCGAGCGGCTGGATGCTGGCGACGCCAGCGTGTTCGTCGAGGCCGAGCTGGCCCTGGCGCTGGGTAAGACCCGTTCGCCAGAGGCGCTGTCGCTGCTGCCGCGTCTGGTCGACCGGCGCTCCTACATGGATCTGGTCGCCAGCCGCGCCATCGACGGCCTGGGGCAGACCGGCGACGAACGCGCGCTTCCGCTCATCCGCGATGCTTGGCGTCCGGGGGCCAGCTTTCCCGCCCGGCGGGCGGTGGTCGCGGCGCTGGCGGAGCTGGCGCGGGGAACGCCGCAGGCACGCGCGGCGCGTGAAACGATCGAGCTGCGCCTGGGCGACCGCGACTTTCGCGTGCGCGGCGAAGCGGCCGTGGCGTTGGGGCGCCTGGGGCTGACCGACGCGCTGCCGTCCCTGCGCAGCGCCCTGGCTGGTGAGCTGGACGGCCGGACCCGCCGGCGCATCAACGAGGCGATCCGCGACATCGAAGAGGGATCGCGGCCCGCCGAGGAGACCCGCCGCTTGCACGACGAGGTCGAGCGCCTGCGCGGTGAGACCGCCAGCCTGCGCGAGCGAATGGATCGGCTGGAGGCGCGCCTGGCCAGCACGCCGCCCGGCCCCGTACCGAAGGGGAAACGCCCGCGGCCGACGACCCGCCGTGGCGCCCGCACGCTGCGCCCCACACGACGCTGACCGGCGTCTAGGTCCAACGCTGTTCGGTTAAGCGGAAAGCGGCCGACAAGCCGGCCCGATGGCGAAGCCGGGCCGAGAACCGGACCGGAGTGTACTTGGGTACTCGAGGACCGGAAGCGCAGGCCCGGCGCAGCCAGCGGGTCGGCAGCCAGCGGGTCGGATAGCCGGCCGTCCTCCAAGCGGACCGCAAAGTGAACTGCCTTGCGACTAGGTCTGAAGCTCTTTGACGATGTCCTGCGCGACTTGCCGCGCGCGCGGCAGGTCGGCGCGCGGCATCGAGATGGCGCCGACCACCGGGTGGCCACCGCCGCCGTAGCGCTCGCAAATCTTGTTGATCTCGTGTGTGCGCGGCACCGCCGACCAGGGATTGGAGCCGATCGAAATCTTCGCGCGCGAGGAGGCCGTTACCCCGACCGAATACCGCGCCTCCGGGAAGAGGTAGTACGAGATGAACTTGTTGAACGGGCCGACGTCCCGATCGGCCAGGTCGAAGAACACGACGCCGCCCTCGAGTCGCGCCACGGACCGCATGGTCTCGATGTTTTTCTGATGCTGCGCCAGCAATGGGCCCAACGGCCCGGCCACGTACGGGTCGGCGACGATCTCGGCCAGCGGCCGGCTGACCAGATCGCCGATGAACTTTTCGGCCAGCACCGGATCGCGGTTGTTTTCGATGAAGGTCATCAGACGCAGCGCGGGCTCTTTCAGCTCGACGGCCATCTGAGCGTCGGGGAAGAGGGCCCCGTCGATGATTTCTGCCCAATGGATCAGATCGGCCAGCGGCGCCGCGTCGAACCCGAACTTGGCCGCGACGGTATCGGCCAGGAACTTCGTGCAGCTCTTGGCCTTGGGGTCGTAGAACTTGCGCCCGGTCGCATCGGCGCGGAAGTGGTCCTCGTCGCCCGCCAACTGGAACGCCGAGGCGTGGTGGTCGAACCACCAGGTCAGCCGCGGATCTTGAGAGTAGCGAAAGTCGACGCACGCGTTCTCGTCGCCGTCGAAGCACTCGGGCGCGAACGGTTGCGGATCGCCCTTGTGCTCGAGCGGCCGGTAGACCACCTCCACGGGTCCCTTGGCGACGCGCTCCCGGTAAAACCGGGTGAACACGCCCGCGGAGCTGCATCCGTCGAAGCAGTTGCCGTGATAAAGGACGCGCAGACGCATTTTCGGACGCTAACACAACTCGCGCGCGGCGGACGGAGCGGATAAAGTGAACGGCCATGCCCGAGTTCCTCGTCGACCTGAAGCGAACCCACGACTGCGGCGCCCTGCGCGCCAGCGACGCCGGTAAACGCGTCGTGCTCTTCGGCTGGGTGGCGGCGCGCCGCGACCACGGCGGCTGCGTGTTCATCGATCTGCGCGATCGCGGCGGCACGACCCAGGTCGTCTTCGAGCCGCAGACCAGCGCCGAAGCCCACCGCCAGGCCGGCGAGCTGCGCCGCGAGTACTGCATCGCGATCGCCGGCACGGTCGTCGAACGCGGCGGCCACAAGAACCCCCACATGGCGACCGGCGACGTGGAGGTCAAAGCGGACGCGCTGACGATCTTCTCGACGGCCGAGACGCCGCCCTTCGAGCTGAGCGAGGACACCAAGGCCGACGAGACGATCAGGCTCAAGCATCGGTACCTGGATCTGCGGCGTCCCGCCCTGCAGCGGAACTTCATCGCCCGCTCGCAGATCTACCAGACCACGCGACGCTATCTGGCCGACAACCGGTTCCTGGAGATCGAGACCCCGTTCATGGTGAAGTACACGCCGGGCGGGGCGCGCAACTTCCTGGTTCCGTCCCGACTCAATCCCGGGCAGTTCTATGCGCTGGCCGAGTCGCCTCAGATCTTCAAGCAGCTCTTCATGGTGGCCGGCATGGACCGCTACTTCCAGATCGTGCGCTGCTTCCGCGACGAGGACCTGCGCCTCGACCGCCAGCCCGAGTTCACGCAGATCGATCTCGAGATGTCGTTCGTCACCGAGGACGACGTCCAGCAGACCATCGAAGGCCTGATGGTGTCGCTGTGGAAGGACGTCCTGGGCGTCGACATCCCGCGCCCCTTCCAGCGCCTCACCTACGCCGAGGCCATGGGCAAGTACGGCAACGACAAGCCCGACCTGCGGTTCGACCTGCCGCTGGTCGACCTGACGGAGGCGGTCGCACGCCACGACGGCGGCGGCGTTGGCCTGTTGCAGGCGGCGTTGAAGACCACCGGCGGCGTGGTCAAAGGCTGGCGCTTGCCGGCAGCGCAGGCCAAGTCGTTGTCGCGCACCGACCTCGACAAGCTCGAGGAGTTCGCGAAGGGGTTTGGCGCCCGTGGGCTGGCGCGCGCCCGCGTCGGCGAAGCGGGCACCTGGGCACAGAGCCCCATGAAAACGATGAGCGACGAGCTGCGCCGCGCGATCAACGACGCCGCCGGCCTCGCCGACGGCGATCTGCTGTTCCTGCAGTTCGGCGCCAAGAAGCTCGTCAACGCCGTGCTGGGCGGGCTGCGCCTGCACCTGGCCTCCAAGCTGGACCTGATCCCGAAGAACCAGTGGCGGTTCTGCTGGATCACCGACTTCCCCCTCTTCGAGACCAGCGAGGAGGGCAAGCTGGTTGCCGCTCACCACCCGTTCACCTCGCCCCACCCCGAGGACCTCGAACGGCTCGAGACCGATCCGGGGTCGGTGCGAGCCCGGGCCTACGACCTGGTGCTCAACGGCAACGAGATCGCCGGCGGATTCGATCCGGATCCACCGCTCGGACGTGCAGGCGCGCGTGTTCCGCGCGCTGGGGCTCTCCGACGAAGAGGCGCACACCAAGTTCGGGTTCCTGCTGGAGGCGTTCAAATACGGTCCGCCGCCGCACGGCGGAATCGCCGCCGGTGTCGACCGCCTGTCGATGCTGCTGTGTGGCGCCGATTCGCTGCGCGACGTGATTGCGTTCCCGAAGACGCAGAAGGGGACCGACCTCATGACCGACGCGCCGGGACCAGTCACCCGCCGGCAACTGGACGAGCTGCACATCGCGCTCAAGGAATGAGGACTTCCGACGCGCGCTCGAGCCTTCTCGGCCGGCTCGCGTCGGAGCCCTTCGACGTGCTGGTCGTCGGGGGCGGCGCGACGGGGGCCGGCATCGCGCGCGACGCGGCGCTTCGCGGGCTCAGCGTCGCGCTGGTCGACGCCGGCGACTTCGCGAGCCAGACGTCCAGCCACTCGTCGAAGCTCATTCACGGCGGCCTCCGTTACCTGCAGTACGGGGACCTGCCGCTGGTCTTCGAGGGACTCCAAGAACGGCGGCGGTTGATGGCGACGGCGCCACATCTTTGCCGGCCCATCGAATTCGTCTTCCCCGCGTATCACGGCGAGCGGCCGGGCCTGGCCGAGCTGGGCGCGGGGGTGGCCCTCTACAACGCGCTTGCGCTGTGGCGGCCACCGGCGACGGGCCGTCGCCTGGACGCGCACGGGGTCTACCAGCTGGCGCCGCACCTGCGCGCCGCCGGGCTGACCGGCGCGCAGCTTTACGTCGACTGCCAGACGGACGACGCGCGGCTGGTGCTCGAGAACGTCATGGACGCCTCGGCGGCCGGCGCCGCCTGCGCCAACCACGTCGGGGTGGAGGCGATCCTGCGCGACCGCCAAGGACGCGCGCTGGGCGCGACTGTCGCGGACGGCGAGACCGGCGCCCGCTTCGAGGTTCGCGCGCGCGTCGTCGTCAGCGCGACGGGTCCATTCACCGACGGCTTTCTGGGCGGGCCGCGGCGCCTGCGACCCACGCTGGGCGTTCACCTGGTCGTCGATGCCGCGCGGGTGCCCCACGGCGGGCGCGCGCTGGTGCTGCGCACGCCGCAGGACAACCGCCTCTACTTTGTCCTGCCAGCGGGCCCCCGCACCATCGTTGGAACCACCGACACCGACTTTGCGCCCGCCGAGGATCCCGGGCGCGCCCCCCGGCTCGGCGATCAGATCCGCGCCCAGGGATCGGACGTCACTTACCTGCTCGGGGCCCTCAATCACGCGTTTCCGTCGCTGCGCCTCGGGCCGGGCGACGTGGTGTCGACCTTCGCTGGTCTCCGCCCGCTGCTGGCCGGCCGCGCGCAGACGCCCTCCGAGACGTCGCGCGAACACACGATCACGGCGGCGCCCGATCGGACGGTCGTCGTCGCGGGCGGGAAGCTGACCACGCTCCGCCGCATGGGCCAAGAGTGCGTCGACGTGATCGTCGAGTTGCTGCGTGCCGCGGGCGTCGAGCGCGCGCTGGCCCCCTGCACCACCGGCACCCGCCTGCTGCCCGGCGCCGCGGGCGAGACCCTGGTCCCGGGGCAGGCGCTGGATGGACTGGCGACCGACGTGCAGACCCGCCTCGGCTGTTACGGCCAACGCTCCGCCCGCGTCTTGCAGCTGGCGAATCTGCCCGGGCTCGCCGCACGGATCGACCCACGATTGCCGTATCTGTGGGCCGAGGTGCTGCACGCCGCGCGCTACGAACAGGCACGCCGGTTGGAGGATGTGCTGATCCGTCGCCTGCCGCTCTTCCGTGACGCCGCCGACCAGGGGCTGGCCGCCGCCGAACGAGCCGCCGAACTGGTCGGTGCCGAGCTGGGCTGGCAGCCGCAGCGCCGCGACGCCGAGGTGGCCGCCTACCGCGAAGCTGTCGCGGTTTCGCGCCGCTGGCGCGACGAGATTTCTTAAAGGACGGTCATCACGCCCGGCAACGCGCGCAGCCGCATGCGCACCGCGTGCGCCTCCGTGGCGGTGGCGCAGCGGACCCGCAGGCGGTGGCTGACGTACTTGCCACCGCCCGAGGCCTTCTGTTCGTGGCCGAGGGGCGCCCCTGCCTCGGTCACCACGGCCTCGAGCACGTTTTTCAGCGTCGGGTCGTCATTGCGAGCGATGACTGCCAGCTCGAAATCGCCGGGAAACGCGTAGCAGGCCTCGATGAGCTCGATTTCTTCTCTGGCGTCCGCGTATGGGTCTTTTCGGGCGGTCAATTGACGGTACTGGCCTTTTCCCGCACCGATTTCGGCACCGACGTTCTCTGGAGATCGGCGGCGGCCCGCGCGGGGCCGTACGGCAGTGGACGATCGGTGCGCAGCACCTGAACCGGCAAGATCACGCGCATCGACTGTGGCAGCGGCTCGAAGAACCAGGTCGACACCACGTCCGACATGCATTGTTCCACCGGGCAGTCAGCGCCGTACGTGGAACGGGCAATCCAGTGATCGCGCATCTCGCCTTCGCGCGACAGCGAAACGCCCACGCCGACATAGCCCGAGTGCTGGCAGCCGATCGGCAGCACGTCGAAGCACTGGTGGAGCGATCGCGCCTGCACCTGCGCCTCCGCGCGCAGCGCCTTTTCGATCTCCCAAGGTGTGGCGCGCGACGGAATCGCCGATCGCATCTCGGCTTCGCCGATCTGTGCGCCGACGGGGACGGCGCAAAAAACGCTGGCCAGCGCCGCCATCTCGAGGGGCAGGAACGCCCGGCGGGCGAACCGGCGGACCAGACCGGGTGCACCGGCGGGCGCGGGCCCGACATCGGGCAAGCTCTGGATGACGAATGTCGCCGTGTCTGCTTCGATCTGCGCCCGCGCGCCGGGTTCCAGCGTGAGCTCGACGGGACGGCCGCCCGCGCCATCGGCACCGCCCAGCAACGCTTCGACCGGCATCCCCTGCCGATCACCGTCGAGGCGTCCGGTGAATCCCGGAGCCAGGACCAAGCGGTATGCGGTGCCCTCCCGCCGGACCAGCCGCATGGACATGGCGGCGAAGGCGTCGTCCTCGATCGCGGCGCCCACATTGTAAGAGCGGGAGCGCCGCGCCGCGCGCGCACCAGCCATGACGGCGGCCGCCAGCCCGACGGCCAACCAGAGGCCGAGGTAGGTGGGAAGGAACAGCACCCGGTGGGCGATCACCAGCGCCGCCGCCACCAGCGCCGCCGTCGCAACGGACAGGGCGGCCACGACTGAAAATGTGGAGAGTGCGCTGCGCCATTCGGCACGTTTGGACAGTCGCCGCACCGAGACCAGCTCACCGTTCATCAGGTACGCGACTTCGACAGCCTGAGATTGCGTTTGCTTCACTGATGACCTCGCGCGGCTAGCATAGCAGCCGTAAAGCGGACCGAAAATGGCGCTCCCAAACGACTGATCCGACAACCGGACGCACCTGCCGGTTCCCGGACGCCAACCATCGCGCGCGCAACGAATGGCCGAGCTTGGTATCGGGTATGCGCCTGCAAAATCCCTTTCGCACCCGTCGCCTTTCTGGTCGGGGTGACGCGAAGAGGCCGCAGGTGACGCGCCTGTGACGACTCTCCGACGGAAACGAGGGCGTTTGCCCGCGCGGCGGCGCGTCGAAGGCGCGCCAGAGGTGCGTAAGCGACTTCGCGCCGCGTCCGGTGGAATCTATCCACAGGCAGCAATTCCAATGACTTACAAATCGTCATCCATGGCACGAAGCGTGCTACATGACGGGCCGACCTTCTGGGAGGAGGGTTAAGATGGCTCACCTCGCAACGCAAGCGACACCAATCAAGCCGGTCGAAACGCCGGTCGTCTCCTCGACCTCCGCACCGAACCGCGAGAAGGCGCTGCAGATCCTTTCGAAGTCCATCTATAAAGAGCTCCGCGAGAACGGCTACGAGCCGAAGCAGATCGTGGCGCTCGCGTCGGAAATCATCAGCCTCGTCACGAGCGATTTGAACCTGGATTAGCGGCCCCGGCGGCGCTTTGCGGCGCCGCCGCCGCACCGTATTTTTCTAGCTTTTCCCGACCTCATCGAGCATTCTTCGCGCGCCCAGACCCGGGCGCGCTTTTTTTTGTCCGCAGGGCGCCGGGGAGAAGTCGGGCGCGGAGTCGCGAACATGGCCACCAAGACGATCTCGGAGCTCGACATCGCCGGACGGCGTGTGTTCATCCGCGTCGACTTCAATGTTCCGCTGACGGCCGATGGCAAGGTGTCCGACGACACCCGGATTCGGGAGAGCCTGCCCACCGTCAAGCTGGCGATCGAGAAGGGCGCGCGGGTCGTCCTGGCATCGCACCTCGGGCGGCCAAAGGGAAAGCCCGACAAGAAGTACACGCTGGAACCGGTGGCCGGGCGTCTGGCCGAGTTGCTCGACGCGGACGTGACGTTGACCGACGAACCAGTCGGTGACGGTGCCCGCAAGGTCGTCAACGACCTGCACGCCGGCGCGGTGGCGCTGCTCGAGAACCTGCGCTTTTCTCCGCTGGAAGAGGCCAACGACGAGGGGTTTTCGCGCGCGCTGGCCAGTTACGCCGACGTCTACGTCAACGACGCGTTCGGGACCGCGCACCGCGCGCATGCCTCGACGGTCGGCATCACCAAGTTCCTGGGTGACAAGGGCCTGGGCCTGCTGATGGATCGGGAAGTGAAATTTCTCGGCAAGCTGCTGGGCGACGTCGAGCGCCCCTTCGTCGCCATCATCGGCGGTGCGAAGGTCTCCGACAAGATCGGGGTGCTCGACAACCTGCTCGGGCGCGTCGACCAGATGCTGATCGGCGGCGCCATGGCCAACACCTTCCTCAAGGCCAAAGGCGGTCGGCTCGGCCGCTCACTGGTCGAAGAGGACAAGTTGGCCTTGGCTCGGTCGTTCCTCAAGAAGGCCGAGGAACGCAACGTCGATATCCTGCTGCCCCGTGACGTCGTGGCGGGCGCCGGTATCAAGGCCGATTCCGGACGCGTCGTCCAGGCCAACTCGGTTCCCGAGGACCTGGCGGCGCTGGACATCGGGCCCGAGACGGCACGCGGGTTCGCGGACGCGATCGCGCGCGCCAAGACGATCTTCTGGAACGGCCCCATGGGCGTGTTCGAATCCGAGCCGTTCGCTGGTGGCACCCTGGCGGTGGCCAGGGCGGTTGCCGGCGCGGCTGGCGCGCTTTCCGTGGTTGGCGGCGGCGATTCGGTGGCCGCCGTCCACAAGAGCGGCGTGGCCGACAAGATCACCCACATCTCGACCGGCGGCGGCGCCTCGCTGGAATTCCTCGAGGGCAAGAAGCTCCCGGGGCTGGCGGCGCTGGAGAGCTGAGAGGACCTGACCATGGCGCGCACGCGGCGGCCGTTTTTTTGCGGCAACTGGAAGCTGAACGGATCGATCGCCGAATCACTGGCGCTGGCGACCGAGGTCCGCAACGGTGTCGCGACCTTGCGCGACGTCGACGTGGCGGTGGCGCCCAGCTTCACGGCCCTGCACGCGGTGGCCAAGCGATTGGAGGACGGGCCGGTCGGCGTCGCGGCCCAGGATTGCTTCTGGGAGGACAAGGGCGCGTACACCGGTGAAGTGGCCCCCGCACAGCTGGTCGACGCCGGCTGCAAGTACGTCATCGTCGGCCATTCCGAGCGGCGGCAGCTGCTGGGCGAGCTGGATGCGGCCGTCAACCTCAAGGCTCGCGCCGCGTTGAAGGTCGGGTTGACCCCGATCATTTGCGTGGGCGAAACCCTGGCCGAGCGTGACGCCGGCGAGACGATCGGGCGCGTGCAAGCCCAGGTGGACGCCGCGCTGGCCGACATGGCCGAAGCCGAGCTTTCGCGCGTCGTGATCGCCTACGAGCCGGTCTGGGCGATCGGCACCGGGCGCAACGCGACCCCGGCCCAGGCCGAAGAGGTCCACAGGTTCATTCGCTCGCGGGTCGCCGGACGTTCGGCCGGCGTGGCGGCGCAGATGCGAATTTTGTACGGCGGCAGCGTCAAACCGGACAATATCCGGGTCCTGATGGCCGAAGAGGACGTCGACGGTGGTCTCGTCGGCGGCGCGTCTCTGTCGGCCGAATCGTTCGTTCGACTGGTGAAAGAGGGCGCGTCCGTATGATCACGTTCCTGACAATCGTTCACGTTCTGGTCTGCTTGTTCCTGATCTTGGTCGTGCTGCTGCAGGCCGGTAAAGGCGGCGGCATGGGGATCGCGTTCGGCGGCGGCGGCGGCAGCCAGACGGTGTTTGGCTCGTCGGGCGCCGGCAACTTCCTGACTCGGCTGACGTCGATCACCGCGTTCCTGTTCCTGCTGACCTCGCTGGCGCTGGCGCACTACTCGAGCCAGCAGGACTCGCGACGCCTGCAGAGGCTGGCCGAGCAGAAGGCGGCGCAGAAGAAGGACGAGGATGCGCGCTCGGCCAAGCTGAAGACGGATCTCGACAAGGCGCGCCAGAACATCCAGAAGACGGCCGGCGCGACGGCACCAGCCGCCGGCAGCACCGAGCCCGCGCCCGCGGCGGCCGAGACAAAGGCCGAGACCACCAAGGCCGACACCAAGGCCACGCCGAAAGCGGACAAGGCGGACAAAGCCAAGCCCACCAAGGCAGCGGGCGCGAAGCCGGCCGGAACCGATGCGCCGACCGCCCCGGCGGCTGCTCCGCGCAGGAAGAAAGCCGCCGCCCCGGCGGCGGAAGGCGCCGAGACCACGGCGCCGGACGAAAAACCGGCCACCAAGGAACCGGAAGGTCAGCCGGCTGCTCCGGCCGCCCCGTAACCGGGCGGCGCGACGATGCCGCTGCCATTCGTCAAGGCCGAGGGGACCGGGAACGACTTCGTCGTCGTCGATCTGCGACGCGACGCCGCGGCCCTGCCCGCCCAGGCGATCCAGGACCCCGCCGTCGTCCGTCAGATCTGCGACCGACACTTCGGCGTGGGCGCGGACGGCGTGCTGGCCATCTTGCCCAGCGCCAGCGGCGACGCGCGCATGCGGGTCCTCAATGCAGACGGCAGCGAGGCCGAGATGTGCGGCAACGGCCTGCGCTGCGTTGCCAAGGTGTTGTACGAGTCAGACCCTGCCCTGCGCCGGCCGACCCTGAACATCGAGACGGGCGCAGGCGTGCTGGCCTGCACGCTGGACATCGCGGGCGGCGCGGTCCGCGACGTCGCTGAAGAGATGGGGCGGCCGCGCCTGACCCGCAGCGAGATTCCCCTTTCGCCCGCAGGCGGCGAGCGGGCTCTTCGCGAGCCAATCCGGGCGCGTGACCGCGACTTCCAGTTCACCGCCGTGTCGATGGGCAATCCGCACGCCGTCATCTTCGTCGAGGGCGACGACGACCTGCGCGCGCTGGCCGAGACCTACGGCCCGACGCTGGAGGTCGCCGACCGGTTCCCGCGCCGGACCAACGTGGAATTCGCGCGCGTGCGCGGCCAGGAGATCGATCTCGTCGTGTGGGAGCGCGGCAGCGGCCTCACGCTGGCTTGCGGAACCGGCGCCTGCGCGACCGTCGTGGCGGCTTGCCTCGAGGGACGCCTGGCGCCCGGCGCCGAGACGGCGGTTCACCTGCCGGGTGGCACGCTGGCCATCACCGTCGCCGCCGACTATTCGGGCGTCCGCCTGCGCGGCCCGGCCCGCATCGTCTTCACAGGCACCCTGAGCGACGCCCAGCTTCAGCTCCGCTGAAGCTTCCGTCAGCGCGCGGCGGGGTCCTCGACCATCCGCGCTCTCGCTCGACGGTTACGGTGTCGGGGGCTGCTTCGGGGCCGGGGAGTTGCTCCGCGGGGGACGCGGGCCTAAGTGACCGGGAGGCTCGCGCACCTGGGTTGCTTGGACCGAGGGTTACCTGGCGCGAGCCTCCCGGTCACATGGCCGCTCCTCTCGGTCGCTGGCATCCTCGCCGCGGACGACGAGGAGCGCGACCGAAGGCCCCCGCTGCGCAACTCCCCGTCCCCTCGCGCGCCCCCTCCTTGCTCTCGTCGAGCGCTGCACAAGAGCAGAGACTCAGCGGTGCGTGGACGAGGTGGCGTCATTGCTGCGCACGAGCAGGGAGGGTCAGCGCGGTACCAGGAGCAGGGAGGTGCGCGCGAGCGGGCTGGGATTTACGCAGCGGGGGCCTTCGGTCGCGCTCCTCGTCGTCCGCGCCGAGGATGCCAGCGACCGAGAGGAGCGGCCATGTGACGTGGATTCATCGCCCACGCTACCGTCGCGCTGACGCGAACTCACTGGCGATGAAGCCGCGTCACTTAGGCCCGCGTCCCCCGCGGAGTGAATCCCAGCCCGCGAAGCAGCACCGACTTCCTGGCGCTCGGCCGCGAAGCAGCCCCCGACAAGTTAACCGTCAAACGAGCGACGCAAGGCGAAGCAGCACTGAGCGAACGATACGCCGCGTCTTAAAACAGCGAGCCTTGCCCGGGGCGGGAGGGGGCCGGGATGCCCAGGTGTTCGTAGGCGTGCTTGGTGACCTGGCGGCCGCGCGGGGTGCGGATGAGGAAACCCTCCTGGATCAGGTACGGCTCATAGACGAACTCCAGGGTGTCGCGGTCCTCGGCCAGAGAGGCGGCCAGGGAATCGATGCCGACCGGGCCACCGTCGAATCGCTTGATGATGGTCGACAGGATCCGGCGGTCGCCGGCGTCCAGGCCGACGGCGTCGACCTCGAGGCGTCCCAGCGCAAACTCGGCGAGGTCGCGCGTGACGCGGCCGTCGCCGCGGACGTCGGCGAAGTCCCGGATGCGTCGCAACAGCCGGTTGGCGATGCGGGGCGTTCCGCGGGACCGCCGGCCAATCTCCTCGGCCCCGGCGTCGTCGATGGGGATCTCGAGCAGGCGCGCCGACCGGCGCACGATGTCCGTGAGCTCGGCGGCCGAATAGAAGGCGAACGTCTCGACGATGCCGAAGCGCGACAGCAACGGCGAGCCCAGCTGGCCCGTACGCGTCGTCGCGCCGACCAGCGTGAACCGTTCGATGGGCAGCGGGATGGCCCGGGCACCGGCGCCCGACCCCGTCACCAGCTCGATCCGAAAGTCTTCCATGGCCGGATACAGGCTCTCCTCGATGACCGGCTGCAGGCGGTGGATCTCGTCGATGAAGAGGACGTCGCCCCGCCCCAACGAGGTGAGGATCCCCGCCAGGTCGCCTTTGCGCTCCAGCGCGGGCCCCGACGTGACGCGGATCTGCGAGCCCATCTCGCGCGCGAGCAGGAACGCCAGCGTGGTCTTTCCCAGGCCGGGCGGCCCCGACAGCAGCACGTGATCCAGTGCGTCGCCGCGCTTGCGCGCCGCCTCGACGTAGACGGCCAGGTTGTCGGCGACCTTTCGCTGCCCGACGAACTCCGCGAACGTGCGCGGCCGCAACGCCGCGTCGTCGTCCAGGTCACGCGCCCCCGTGTCCGACTGCGCCGAGACCACCCGAGCGGGCTCCGCGTTCTGATCGTGATCCTCGTGTCGCTGGCGCGCCATCGCTCACTGCCTCCGCAGCGCGCCCAGCGCTTCACGCACCAGGTCGGGCACGGGTCGGACCGGATCCAACCGCTCGAGGAGCGGCTCGATCTCCATCGGCTTATACCCCAGCTGCACCAGCGCGCCGTAGACGTCGCCCAACGGTCCGGCGGGCGCCGCGCCCCGGGCGGGCGCCGTCTCCAGCGCGACGGCCTTGCCGGCGGGGACGGTCAGAATCTTCTCGCGCAGCTCCAGCGCCAGGCGCTCGGCGGTCTTGCGCCCCACCCCCTTGACCTGCGTCAGGCGGGCGACGTCGCCGGTCGCGATGGCGCGCACCAGCTCGCCGGGTTGAATCCCGGCCAGGATGGCCAGCGCCACCCGCGGCCCGACCCCCTGAACCCCAATCAGCGTCTGGAACAACGTCCGCTCCGACGTATCGGCGAAGCCGTAAAGACGCAGCGGCTCGTCCTTGACGAAGTGCGTGTGCACATAAAGCTGGGTGGTGCCGTCGGCGGGTATCACCGCCAGCGCCGCCGCGGTCGATGCACTGACCAGCACCTGATAGCCAACGCCGGCCACGTCCAGCACGGCCGACTCGGCGTCCGCCTCCAGAATCCGCCCGCGCAGAAACGCGATCACCGCGCCACCGGCGTGCCAGAGCGCGCGTGGCAGATGGCGATCGCCAGCGCGTCAGCGGCATCGGCCGACGGCGCGCGCCGCATCGACAGCAGCGCGCGGACCAAGAAGCCGATCTGCTCTTTGGTCGCCCGGCCGTGCCCCACGACCGACTTCTTCACCGTTGCCGGCGGATACCCCGTCACCTCCAGCCCCTCTTCGGCCGCCACGAACAGCGCCACCCCGCGCGCCTCGCCGAGCGCGATCGTCGACTGCACGTTGACGCCGAAGAACGCCTCTTCCATCGCGACGGCGTGCGGGCGCACCTCGGCAATCAGATCGCGCAGGCCGCGCCCGATTTCAGCCAGGCGAACGGCCCGCGGCTGGTGGGCGGGGGCCGTGATCACGCCACACTCGACGTAGGCGACGCGCGCGCCGCCCGCCCCCTCGGCCTCGACGACGCCGTAACCGAGCCGGACCGACCCCGGGTCGATGCCGAGGATGCGCACGGCCGTCCCCGTCCGCGGCGCCACGGACCTCGACACGGCCCGGCGATTCAGCCGACGCTCTCCAGCACGGACTCCTCGACGTCCATGTTCGAGTAGACGTTCTGGACGTCGTCGTTGTCTTCCAGTGCGGCGACCAGCTTGACGGCCCCCTCGGCATCCTTGCCGACCAGCTTGACCGTGTTCTGGGGCACCATGGTCACCTCGGCCGACAAAGGTTCGGGCAAACCGCCGTTCTTCAGGCCGTCCCGGATGGCTTCGAACGGCTTGGGCTCGGTCACGACCAGCAACGACTCGCCCTCGGTCCGGACGTCGTCGGCACCCAGCTCGATCGCGAGGTCGGTGACCTTGTCCTCGTCGACAGCGCTCTTGTCGTAAACGATCAGCCCCTGCTTTTTGAACATGTAGGCCACCGAGCCCAACGCGCCCAGATTGCCGCCATGGCGGGTGATCACGCTGCGGATCTCACCGGCGGTCCGGTTTCGGTTGTCGGTCATGACCTCGACCAGCACCGCGGTGCCGCCCGGGCCGAAGACCTCGTAGTTGAACTCTTCGTAGCTGACGCCGTCCAGATCGCCCGTCCCCTTCTTGATGGCGCGGTCGATGGTGTCGTTCGGCATGTTCGAGCCGCGTGCCTTGTCGATCGCGGTCCGCAAGCGCGGGTTCCCGCCGGGATCACCGCCGCCGAGACGCGCCGAGAGCGTCAGCTCTTTGATGAGCTTGGTCCAGACCTTCGACTTCTTGGAGTCGGAAGCCTCTTTCTTGTGCTTGATCTTCGTCCACCGGTTGTGCCCGGACATGGCGCCTATCATAGCCATGGGCCCCGTCCGGACAGCAGATTTTTCCGCATCACGGCGGACCATTGCCGGGGGTGGGCGGCAGCGGCGTGTGGTTCCACGCGGCCGGCAGCGTCGCACGCCGACTGGATCAAGCGGTGGACGGCCTTCCCGTTCCAGCTCCCGGCCGACACGGTGACCCACCCGCCGTAGCTCGACACCACCGCCTCTCCCTGCAGCAACTGCACCGCTTCCCCACCGTTGGACAGGCCATCCGAGCCGAGCCGCGTGTCGACCCGGACCAGCAGCGTCCCGGACCGCGGCGGCGGGTCGGGACCGGCCGCCGGATCGTATGTGGCCGTCACGATCAGCGCGTACGCCCCCGGCCCCAGCGTCTGAGGCGGTAGCTCGTCGCCCCCCTTGCTGTCGGCCAGTCGCAGCCCGCCCAGGGAGATGTCCGTGTCGCCCAGGTTCCGCAGCTCGACATACTCCTGCTGCGGCTCGGGACCGGCGGGGTTGGCCAGGACCTCTGTGATGGCCAGCTGGGGCACGGCCGGCGGCGTCGTGAAGGCAAACGGCGCAGCCGCAGCCTGATTGCCGGCCAGGTCCACCGCCTTCACGGACAAAGTGGCCGCGGACGCTGCCGGAAGCCCGCCAAGCGGAATGGCCACGTCGAAGCGGGTCTGTCCAGCACCGGCCGGGGTGTCCATCTGGAGTCCGCCGGCCGAGACCGTGACCGTGGCCGCCGCCGTTTCGTCCGTCGCGAAGGTGACCTGCACGCAGGGTCCCGAGACGCGGACGGCGACGTCCCCCAGGCTGGGCGGGGTCGTGTCGGCGATGGCGGCATCCTGAAACGTGCCGATCACCCCGGCCCCGACGGGCATGCCCGCCGCGTCGACGGAGCCGGGCGTCACCGCCACCGCGCAGGAGATGCCGGGGGGCAACGCCTCGCCGAGGAGGACCTGGTAGCAAGCCCCCGCCGAGCCGTCGCTGCAGGTCGTCTCTGAGGGCGGACCGGTCGACACAGCTTGGGCGCCGTCGCAAACGACCAGGCCGGCCCCGCCCCAGGTGATCGCCGCCGGGAACCGCACCACGACCGCGGCCAGGTTCAGCGGCACCTCAGAGGCGCCCGCGGCGGGCTGGATCAAGGTCGCGCCGCCCGGACCCGCGCGAGGCGGAGCCGTCGCACCGCCGGCCGTCACGTGGGACAGATCGGTGGACGGCGCGCAGCCGGCCAGGACGGTCGCGAGCAACAGCGAGACGCGCATCGTGTAGGTTGTCGGACGTCACCCGCCGCGGTTGCGCGCGTGGTAAAAGCCCGCCGATGCGCGCGCGACCGACCGACGTGATCCTCGCCTCGGCGTCACCGCGCCGCCGCGAGCTGCTCGAACGAGTCGGCCTGACCCTGGAAATTCTGCCGGCCGGCATCGACGAGAGCGTCCGCCCCGGAGAAGCGGCCGGCGACTACGCGCGCCGCATCGCCGCCGCCAAGTGTGACGCCGTGGCCGACGGCGCGGCGGCGACGCGCGGCTTGCCGGTGCTGGCCGCCGACACGACCGTGGTGGTCGACGGCGCCATCCTGGGCAAGCCTGCCGACGACGCCGACGGCCAGGCCATGCTGGCGCGGCTGGCCGGGCGGCGGCACGAGGTCGTGACCGCCTACGCAATCCGGTTCGGCGAGCGCCGCATCGAGCGCGCCGTCACCACGGTGGTCGCCGTGCGCGCGCTGCAGCCGGCCGAGATCGCCGCCTATGTCGCGTCTGGCGAAGGGCGCGACAAGGCCGGCGGGTACGCGGTCCAGGGGATCGCCGCCGCCTTCGTCACCGAGCTCCGCGGCTCGCTCACGAATGTCATCGGGCTTCCGCTGGCCGAGGTGCTGGCCGACCTGCAGGCGCTGGACGCGCTGCGGGACTACCCGCCGGCGGCGTTCGGCGCGCCGTCGGCATGACCCGCGCACAGCAGATCGCCGACGGCGTGGCCCGTGTGCGCGAGCGGATCGCCCGCGCGGAGCAGGCGGCCGGCCGGCCAGCCGGGGCGGTGCGCCTGGTTGCCGTCAGCAAGAAGATGCCTGCCGAAGACGTGCGCGCCGCCATCGCCGCCGGCCAGCGCACGTTCGGCGAGAACTACGGGCAGGAGCTGCGCGACAAGCGAACCACCCTGGCCGGTGACCCCCAACCGCCCGAGTGGCACTTCATCGGGCCGCTGCAGACCAACAAAGTGAAGTACGTGGCCGGCCAGGTGACGATCGTTCACACGATCGACTCGATCGGGCTGCTGGAAGCTTTCGAGGCGCGCGGCGCTGGCCAGATCTGCCTGGTGCAGGTGAACGTGGCCGGCGAAGGCCAGAAGCGCGGGGTCGCGCCCGCCGATTTGCCTACCCTGCTGGATCGGTTCGCCACGGCGGTTCACGTCCGCTGCGCCGGTTTGATGTTGATCCCGCCGTTCACCGACCAGCCGGCGGCCGCGCGCCCGCACTTCGCCGCGCTGCGGGCGCTGCGCGATCGCGAGGCGGCGCGCGCTCGCCCGAACGTCGAGCTGCGCGAGCTTTCGATGGGGATGAGCGGCGACTTCGAGCACGCGATCGCCGAGGGGGCGACGCTGGTCCGGGTGGGTACGGCCATCTTCGGCTCCCGCGCGCCGGTCTGACGGCCGCGGCGCGGCGGCCTCGCGCGGATCAGCAGACGGGCTGGTACAGTGGATGCGTGACCGCTGACTTGCGAGACCTCCTCCCCGGCGCCACGCGCGGGCGCGCCGTTCGTTTTCAATTCGAGGGTGACGCGATCCCCTCCTTCGAGGGGGAGCCGCTGGCGGTCGCGCTGCACGCCGCGGGGGTCGACACACTGGCCCGGTCGCCCAAGTACCATCGGCCGCGCGGGTTCTTCTGCCTGGACGGCCACTGCGCGTCCTGCTTGGTGCGAGTCGACGGTCGCCCCAACCAGCGCGCCTGTCGGGTGGTGGCGCGCGAGGACCTGCGCTGCGAACGGCAAAATGCCTTCCCCAGCGCCGACGTCGACCTGCTGGCAGCCGCCGACTGGCTGTTTCCCGACGGAATGGACCACCACACGATGATGACCAGCACGCGCGCGGGCAACGCCCTCTTTTTGAAGCTGGTGCGCCAGATGGGAGGGTCTGGAACCCTTCCGGACGCGCCGGCACCGCACCGACTGGTTCCCGTCGACCGCGTGATCGACGTGTGCGTCATCGGGGGCGGACCGGCCGGCCTGGCTGCGGCGCAGGCGGCGGCCGAAGCGTCGCCCGGGGCGCGGGTGGTCCTTTACGACGAGCAACCGCAGTTGGGCGGGTCATGGCTGGCCGAACCGGGCGGCGCCACGCACGCCGCGCGGGCCGTGGCAGCCGCGCGCGCGGCCGGCGCCGAGTTGAACGCGGGCGCGACCGCGATCGGTTTTTTCCCCGAGGACGGTTCGACCGGCGTGCTGGCCGGCGTGCTGGCCGTCGTGGCGGGAGACCGGCTGGTGCGGGTCTCGGCGCGACGGATCGTGTACGCGACGGGCTCGTATGATCAAAACCTGCCGTTTCCCGACAACGACCGACCGGGCGTGGTCTCGGCGCGCGCCTGCGGGCGTCTGGCGTTCCACTGGGGCGTCAGGCCCGTCGCGCCGGACCGCCGCGTGATCGTCCTCGACGGCGCACCCACCGCCGCGTCGCTGGCGGGCGGCCTGACCGCGGCCGGTGTCGCCTGCGAGACGGTCGACCTTGGCCGCGAGACGGTCGCCGGCCTTCGCGGCGCGCGACGCCTGCGCGGACTGGACGTGGAAGCCGGCGGCGCCCGACGCGCGATCGCGGGCGATCTGGTGGCGGTGGCGACGGTGCCGGCGCCGGCCTCGGAGCTGCCCCGCCAGCACGGCGTGCCGGTCCAGTTCGATCCGGCGCGCGGCGGGTTCACGGCCATGGCCGACGCCGACGGCGTCACGTCCGCGCCCGGCGTGTTCGCGTGCGGCGACGTCACCGGATACGCCGGGCCGCGAGACGCCGCCCGCGCCGGCGCCCGGGCCGGGAGAACCGCCGCCGCGGCCCTGCTGGCGGTCCTGGTGGCGGGGATCGGAGCCCTGGGCGGGTGCGCTCAGTCGCCGCCGCCGCCGGCCGAAACGCCGCCGCCGGCCGCCGGCTCGCCCGGTCATCCCGTGGAACCACCGCCCTTTGCTGCGCCACCGCCGGCGACGCCCGAAACGGCCGCCGACGCGCGCACGGCCCTGCGCCGCTCGATCGTCGATGCCGCCTGGCGCACGGTCCGCGACAAGCACTTCGACAAGACCTTGGGCGGCGTCGACTGGAACGCCGTGCGCGCCAAGTACGAGCCGTTGGCCCTGGGTGCCCCCTCCGACGCCGCGTTCTACCGGGTGCTGAACCAGATGATCGGCGAGCTGGGGCAGTCGCACATGATGATCACGGGCCCGGGCGACGAGGACGAAAACGACAGCGAGGAGACGGCGGCGCCGGGCGATGCCCCGTCGCAAGCGGCGGTGCCCGTCAGGGGTGAGGTCGGCGATCCCGGCCTGACCGTGCGGGTCATCGACGGCCGGCCGACGATCACGCGCGTCCAGACCGGGTCGACCGCCGAACGCGTCGGGTTGCGTCCTGGCTTCGTGGTCACGGCGATCGCCGGGCGGCCACTGGCGCCGCGGCATCCGTCGGCGCGCGCGCTGCGCCCGATCGAAGAGCGGTTCGCGCTGCGGCGGGCCGCGGCGCGCCGCCTGGCGGGGCCGCCGGGGAGTCGCGTCACGCTGAACTACCTCGACGACCAGGACCGCCCCGGGAAGGTCGTGCTGACGCGCGACCCGCCGCGCGGCCCGAGCGTCCAGCTCGGGTACCTGCCCCCGCTTTACCCGGAGGTTCGCGCCTACGAGATCGGCGACGTGGGCGTGGTCGCGTTCAACGTGTTCATCCTGGACCCAGTCCTCAACGACGTGAAAAAGGCGATCGCACGGTTCCAGGCGCACCATGTGCGAGCGATCGTCCTCGACCTGCGCGGCAACCCCGGAGGTCAGGGAGCGATGGCGATCCCGGTCGCGGCCCTGTTCGTCGATCACCCGGTGACGCTGGGCACGCTGAAGTTCAGGGCCTTCGACCAAACTTTCGTCGCCAAGCCCGAGTTGGGCACGACGCCCTTCCTGGGGCCTGTGGCGATCCTCACCGACGAAGGGACGGCCTCGACATCAGAGATGTTGACCGCGGGCCTACAGGAAGCGAAACGTGCGATCGTCGTCGGCGACACCACGCTTGGGGCCGTGCTGCCGTCGCTGGTCCAGGAACTGCCGGGCGGCGCCGTCATCCAGTATGTGGTGGCCGACTTCAAGACCCCCAAAGGGGTGCTGCTGGAAGGGCGCGGCGTGCAACCCGACCGTCGGGTCGTCGAGACACGCGCCGGGCTGAAATCGGGGCGCGACCCAGTTCTTGACGCGGCCCTGGTGGCCGTCCGAGCATCGCGACCGCGATGATCTCGCTCGGAAGAATCCTGACGACCGCGCGCGCGGCTGCACTGGCGGCGATCGCGGCCGGGTGTGCTTCGCCGGCCACGGGGCCCCAACCGGCGACGGCGGGCACCTCCACCGCGTCTTCAGCCGGCGGCCGCGCGCCCGCTGCGATCCTGGCCGACGCGGTGGCGGCAACCGGCGGCGTCCAGGCCTGGAAATCCCACCGAACGGTTCACCAGAAGCTGATCCTGACGCTGAAGGGGATGGCGATGAGCGGCCCGGTCGAACACTTCCAGACCAGCACCGACAAGTCGCTGACCGTCACCACCTTGCCGGCCGTCGGCGAAACCCGCGACGGGTCCAACGGCACCGTGTTGTGGGCCCAGGATCCCGTCAACGGGACGCGCGTGCTGGAAGGCGCGGAAGCGGAGCAGGCGCGGATTGAAGCGACCTGGAACCTGGAGATGGAGGCCCCTGCCCTGTTCACCAAGATCGAGACGGCGCCGGACGCGCCGGCCGGCCTCGAGTGCCTGGTCCTGACGCTGAAGCTCGCGCCGCCCATGCGCGCCTGCTACGACCGGCAAACACATCTCGAGGTGAGCCTCGAGGGGACGCGGGCCACGCCGCAGGGACTGGTTCCGTTCACGTCGACCGTCTCGGACTGGCGGCCCGTGGGCGGGCTGAAAATTCCGTACGCATCGCAAATGCAGGCCGGCCCGGTGACGATCGTGACGGCCCTGAACGAGATCGCCTTCGACGAGCCGCTGGACGAAAAGATGTTCGACCCGCCGGGCGCCATCGGCGCGGCGCCCGCGGCGCCGGCCAAGTGACAGGCCGACCGGAGCACACAATGTCGCGCAAGGTGATCCTCTGCCGCTGCGAAGACGTCACGCTGGCTGACGTCCAGCACGCCGTGAAGCTGGGCCACGCCGGCGTCGAGGAGGTCAAGCGCTACACCGGGTTCGGCACCGGCCCCTGCCAGGGCAAGGAGTGCCTGCGCGAGATCGCGCGCGCGATCGCGGTGACCGCCGGCCGCCCGTTCGGCGAGATGGCTCCGTTCACGGCGCGCCCGCCGCTGGTCCCGACGGAGCTGGCGGTGCTGGCCGGCTCCGACCCCGAGGGATGAGCGCCGCGCTGGAGCCGAGCGCCGAGGTGGCCGTGATCGGCGCCGGTGTGATGGGGCTGGCCATCGCCAGCAACCTGGCGGCGCGCGGACAGAAGCGGATCGTGGTCCTGGACGCGCACCACCTGGCCTGGGGCGCGTCGGGCCGCAACGGCGGCGGCGTCCGGCAACAGTGGTCGACCGAGATGAACATCCGCCTCATGCAGGAATCGACGGAGATCTGCGCCCGCTTCGCCGAAGAGATGCGCATCAACGTCTGGATGCGCCGCGGGGGCTATCTGTTCCTGGCCCGCACGGACGCGGCAGCCGAGCGCCTGGCTCGCAACGTGGCGTTGCAGAACGCGTGCGATCTGCCGACGCGGATGATCACGCCCGCCGACGCGCAGGAGCTGGTGCCCGAGCTGGACGTGGGGCCCTTCGTCGGCGCCTGCTACAACCCGACGGACGCGGTGGTCTTCCCCTGGCCATTCGTCTGGGGGTACGCCCGCGCCGCGGCCAAGCGCGGCGTTCAGATCCAGACCGAAGTGCCGGTGACCGCCATCGAGCGGCGCGGCGACGACTTCGTGCTGCGCACCCCGCGCGGCGACTTGACCGCCGGGCGGGTGGTTTGCGCGGCGGGCGCCTGGTCGCCGGACGTGGCGCGGCTGGCCGGGGGCACGCTGCCGAATCGCCCGGTCCGCCACGAGATCCTGTCGACCGAGCCGCTGAAGCCATTCCTCAAGCCGATGGTCTCGGAGATCGAGACCGGCCTCTACGTCTCGCAGTCGCTGCGCGGCGAGCTGGTCGGCGGCGTGTCACTGCCCGAAGAGCCCAACCCCGAAGCCGAGGTGCGGCTGGGGTCGCGGCTGGCGTTCCTGACCAGGATGGCGCGCGGCCTGACCCGGCTCATGCCGCGTCTCGGCCACGTGAAGGTGGTGCGGCAATGGGCGGGCCCATACGACGTCAGCCCCGACGGCAACCCGATGGTCGGGGAGCTGCCGGGGGTGCCCGGCTTTTACGTGGTCTGCGGCTTCGGCGGCCACGGTTTCATGATGGCCCCAGTGGTCGCCCGCCACTACGCCGCCTTCCTGCGCGGCGACCCGCCGCATCCGTTCTTCGCCGCCTGGCGCGCCGGCCGCTTCACTGGGGGCGGCGGACCGGGGGCCGGTGACCGCGAAGAGATGATCATCGGCTGATTCGTCGCCGATCTCTTCGGAGGTGGGCGCGACAGTGCGTGCGTTTACTCCTGTCCTTTCATCTGGAGGCGACCGTGCTGCATTTTCCCCGCAAGAACCTGACCCGAAGCCTGGTCGCGGCCGCCGCATGGGCGGCGCTGATCGGCTGCGACGGCGTGCCTTCGGCCGGCAACGGCGCCCCCGCCGCCGGATCGCCGGTGGGCTCCGTGGCGCTGGTCTTGAACGGCGTCCCGTCCTCGACCCTCAACAGCTTGTCGTACGCGCTCCGCGGGCCCAGCACGCGCGCCGGCTCGATCGAAATCTCCAACTCCTCGACGGTCAGCGCGCTCATCGGGGGCGTGGCGGCTGGGATCGGCTATTCGCTGACCCTGAGCGGCGCCTCGACGGACGGACAGGCGACCTGTTCCGGGGCTTCGACGCCGTTCAACGTCGTGGCGGGCGCGACGACGGCCGTGTCGATCTCGATCGACTGCCATCGGGCGCAGACCACCGGCAGCATCCAGATCAACGGCACCGTCAACCTGTGTCCAACGATCGATTCGGTCGCGGCCAACCCGCCGGTCGGACACGTCATCTCGCTGGCCAGCGCCGCCTCCGACCAGGACGGGGCGCCGCAGCCGCTGTCGTACAAGTGGACCGCCAGCTCAGGAACCCTGAGCAGCACCAGCGCCGCGGGGCCGACGCTGACCTGCACGGCGCCAGGGCCGGTATCGCTGACCCTCACCGTCTCCGACGGTGACCCGGACTGCGCGGCCACCTTCAACGTGGCCGTGAGCTGTCCACCCGACGCCGCGCTGAACGAGTCGGCGTGGGTCGAGATCGGCGCCAGCAATCAGGCCATCGCCCGCCTCCTGACGCCGTACAACGGCTGTCCGCCGATCACCGTGGATGGCGTGACCAGCCCGATGACCGTGCGCGCCCCGGCCGGGACGATGCCGCTGCGGCCGACCAGCACCGACGCGACGCTGGCCCAGGCGATGACGTCCGGCAACTCGAAGCCGTCCGTCTTCACGAACACCAGCTGCGAGCTCCTGCTGCCGCCGGGTGCGGTCAGCGCGACGGCCGCCGGCATCAAGCTGCCGCTGCCGAAGGCGGTCGTCAATCGGGTGGCCATCATTGGCGACACGGGGTGCCGCATCTCGATCGGCAACGTCTACCAGGCCTGCAGCGACCCGACGCAGTGGCCCTTTCCGGTCATCGCGCAGGCGGCGGCGGCCATGCAGCCCGACCTGGTGCTGCACGTCGGCGACTACCATTATCGCGACAACCCCTGCCCGCCCGGCAACACGGCCTGCGCCGGGACGCCCTGGGGCTACGGCTCGGATGTGTGGGACGCAGACCTGTTCACGCCGGCCGCGCCGCTCTTGCGGGCGGCGCCGTGGGTCATGGTTCGCGGCAACCACGAGACGTGCAATCGCGCCGGCCAGGGCTGGTACCGATACCTGGACCCGAATCCGTTCGACGCAAGCGGCGTGAAGACCTGCAACGACGCAGCCAATGACAACAGCGGCAACTACAACGATCCGTGGGCGGTCTCATTCGGCGACACCCAGCTGGTGGTCTTCGATTCGGCCAACGCGTCCAAGACGGCCTACGCGCCGGCGGCGTTCCAGCCCTACACCAGTGAGCTGGCGGCGGCCGCCGCGCTGGCGACGCCCAGCTTTCTCAACATCTGGGCAGTCCACCACCCGGTGCTCGGCTATTCGGCCGCCAACCCGCCGGCCAGCGGCAACGCCGGGCTGCAGTCGGTCATGAACGCCGCCTATCCCGGCAACTACTACCCGCCCAACGTCGGGATTGCGGTCCACGGCCACGTGCACGACTTCCAGGCCCTCGACTTCGCCAGCAATCACCCGGCGACGTTCGTCGCCGGCAACGGCGGCGACAACCTGGACACCGCGCTGCCGGCGGCGTTCAACCCCAACGGCGACCTGCCGGCGGCCGGCACCGTCATCAACGCGTTCGCGTTTTCCCAGGAGTTCGGGTTCATGATCATGGACCGCGTCGGGGCGGTGGGCGCCAAGAACTGGAAGTTCACGTCCTACCGGACGAACGGCACCATCATCGCGGTGTGCACCATGGCGCCGCCGGCTGCCTGCAGCGGCATCTGCGACAGCACGCCGGGCACGCGGATCTCGTGCACGGATGGCGGCGGCAACGTGGTGGGAACCTACGACAACATTCCGTGACGGGGCGGCGCAACTGAAGCAACCGGCAGCATCCGCGCGACGCCTGTCCCTGGGCGCCGCGCTCGCCTCGTGCGCGTTCGGCGCCTGTGGCGGGGACGCGCCGCCCGTCTCGATGGCGGCGCAGAAGCCGACCATCGTTCAGGCGTGGGCGGCCGCGAAGCTGCCGCAGCTGCCGCGGACGCCGGTGATCCCGGCGAGGCGCACGAACGTCCTTCCCGTGCCGCCTCGGCAGGGAGCCCCCGACGATCCGGCGCTGGTGGCGCTGGGCAAGCGGATCTTCTTCGACGCGCGCCTGTCGGAGCCCCCGGGCACCAGCTGCGCCAGCTGCCACGATCCGGCCCGCGCCTTTTCCGGCGGACACGGATCGTCGGTCGGCGTCCCCCTGGGGAGCCGCCCCGGTCACTTCGCGCGTCGCTCGACGCCGTCGGTGCTGTACTTGCGATACACGCCGCGCTTTCATTTTTTCGAAGACGACGAGAACCCGGCGCCCGAGCCGCGGGGCGGGTTCTTCTGGGACGGTCGCGCCGACACCATCGCGGCGCTGGTGCGGCAGCCGCTGTTCAATCCCGACGAGATGAATGCCGGCACCCCCACCCGGCTCGCGCGCAAGATCGCGCGCGCCCCCTACGCCGCGGCCTTCCGGGATGCCTTTGGTTCCTCGGTGGAAGCTGGGGCGGTCCTGCGCGGCGTCGGCGCGGCGCTGCAGGCCTTCCTCGAAAGCGACGACATGACGCCGGCTTCGTCGAAGTACGACGCCTACGCGCGCGGCCAGGCGACACTGACCGAGGCCGAACGGCGCGGTCTGGAGGTGTTCAAGGACCGCCGGCGCGGCGCCTGCGCCGGGTGCCACCGCATGGCCGAGACGTCGAGTAACCCGGCCGACTCGATGTTCACCGACTACGGCTACGACGCCGTTGGGTTGCCCCGCAACCACCAGCTTGGTCCCAATCGGAACCCGGCGGCCTTCGATTCTGGGCCTCTGCGAGCGCAAGGACGCGCACACCCCCTCGGCCGATCCGCGCTTCTGTTCCAGCTTCCGCACGCCGTCGCTGCGGAACGTGGCCGTTCGTCAGAGCTTCGGCCACAACGGCGTCTACACGAACCTCCGCCGGGTGCTGTCGTTCTACGCGAACCGGGCGGTGGCCCCGGCGCGGGTCTACCCGCCGGGCCAGAAATTCGATGACGTGCCGGCCAAGTTCCGCGCCAACCTGAACGTGTATTCGCCGGTCTACAACCGGCGCGAGGGGGCACCGCCGCCGCTGTCCGAAGGGGACATCGATGACCTGATGGCGTTCCTCGGGACGCTGACGGACGCGCCATTCGTCGCGGCAGCCGGAGCGGGCGGCCCGGCCGTGGCACAATCCCGGCCCGAGGCCGCCGCAGCGCCGTGACGCCGTCGGGCTCCAAACAGTTGCTGGCGGCGGCGCTGGCGTTGGCCGCGCTGGCGCCCGCGAGCCGCGCCGGCGCGCACGCCATCGGGGTCTCCAGCGGCGAATATCGTCTGAACGGCGACCGGGTGGACGGCGATTTGGGGATTGCCGACCGCGAGTTGGCGCGCCTGGTCCCGGCAATCGACACCAACGGCGACGGCTCGATCTCGGCGGGCGAGCTGGCAGCCGGCCACGAGGCCCTGGCGCGCGCGATCGCGGCGGGGGTGATCTTCACGGCCGACGGCCGCGCCTGCGCCGGCGCGCTCCGGGCGGCCTGGGTGTCCGAAGGCGACGGCGGTGCGGTGTTCCAGGTGCGGTACACCTGCCCCACGGCGCCCCAGCGCCTCACGCTGGCGCTGCCGATGCTGAACGGGATGGCGCCCGGACACCGGCACCTGGCCCGCCTGTTCAGCGCCGGGCAGCCCCACGCTCAGGTGCTGGATCGGGCGCACCCGACCTGGACCGCTGAGACCGCGGGCGCCGGTGCCCCGGCTGGTCGCCTGGCCTGGTCGATGCTGAAGCTGGGAATCGAACACATCCTGACCGGCGCCGATCACCTGGCGTTCCTTCTGGGGTTGATTCTGGTCGGCGGCGGCTGGCGGCCTCTGCTGGGCGTCGTGACCGCCTTCACGGTGGCGCACTCGGTCACGCTGGCGCTCGCGGCGCTGTCGATCTTCGCGCCCAGCCCGCGCCTGGTCGAACCCGCGATCGCGCTGTCCATCGCCTATGTGGGCCTCGAGAACCTGTTGGCTCCCGACCCGCGCCAGCGCTGGCGCATCACGTTCCCGTTCGGCCTCGTTCATGGGTTCGGCTTCGCGGGGGCGCTGCGCGCGATCGCGCTGCCGCGCCCGCAGCTCCCGATCGCCCTCGTATCGTTCAACGCCGGCGTCGAGCTCGGCCAGCTCGCCGTATTGGCGGTTGCGCTCCCGCTCACGGTGGCAGCGCGGCACGCCCCCTGGTTCGGTGACCGGGGTGTTCGGCTCGTCAGCCTGGCCATCGCGGTCGGAGGCGGCGCGCTGTTCATCGCGCGCCTCGTCGCCCGCTGAATCAGCGCGGCTTCTTTTTGACGAGGCGCGAGTAGATCAACGGCCCCAGGCTGTCGACCATCATCTTCTCGACGATCTGCTCCAGATTGCCGCGCTGCTGATCGTCGTCGTAGACGAATCGAATGCCCATGCCGGGTTCGTGCTCCGCCGGGACGTCCGCCGGCCGCGGCTCGCCTTCTTTGATCACCCAGCGAACCTCACCGCGCAGCGCGATCGGGTCCTCGCGCGATGGCACCAGCAGCTTGAACAAGAAGATCGTGCCCACGTCCAACGGCCGCTCGGTCTTGATGAAGGTGCCGCCCTTCGAGATGTTCTTCGTGTAGTCGTAGAAGAACGTGTTGAGTCGCTTGTACTCGACCTTCAGCTCGATGGGGGCGCGCGCCTCTCGGCGTCGATCTTCGTCGCTGGACATCGTCAGTCTCTGGTTACCGCCCCCGGGGTTGGGCAGAGCCTGACACCATGGTAGGCGCCACCCCTCAAAGGATCAATCGGCGGATCAATCGGCAGTCGGGGCTTTCGGCGCCGAAACGGGCTACAACTGGCGACGCTTGCGCCGTCTGTCGTCGCTCTGGAACGCCGCCCGCGCGCGGGTCGGGATGCGCCCGCTGGTCTGGGGAGCAGTCCTGACCGTGCTCGCCCTGATCCTGGACTTCCTGCCGCTGACCGACATCCTGGGCTACGACTTCTCGTTTGCGCTCGGATTTGCCGCGGCGCTGGCCGGCGCCGACATCGGCCACGGCGCGATGCTCGGCAGCCGCGCCGCGTTGGGGCGCACCCCCTCCGGCAACGAGCTGGCCCGGGTCTTCGGGAAGGCGGCTGCGCGGGCGGCCGCCATCTTGGTGCTGCCCCTGCTGGCGTCGCTGGCCAACGGGGCGCGCGTTCGAAACTGCAGCTTCGGCGCCGGGTTGGCGTTCTTCGCCCTGCTGCCGGTCGCGACCGCCCTTTACGCCGCGACGGCCGGCGTCCTGGCCGGCCTCGGCACCGCCCGGCGCCGCAGCGGCCGCGCGCTGGCGTTCGCGGTGCCGGTCGCGTCACTTCTCTGGACGCTGTTGCGGCTCTATCGGGACCCACCGGTCTTCGCGTACGACCCTTTCGGCGGGTACTTCCCGGGCCCGATCTATGACGAGGCGCTGCGGCCCCCGCTGCCCCTCTTGCTGTTCCGCGTCGCGAACCTGGTCTGGGCGGCGACCGCCATCTCGCTGGCGCTGGCCGCCGCCGGGCGCGGGCGCGAGCTGCGCCGGTTCAGCCGCCCCGCGCTGGCCGCGGCCTTCCCGCTGCTGGTCACCTCGATCGTCCTTTACGCCGTGGGCGGGCGTCTCGGCTATCACGTCACGCGGGCCGACCTGGCGCGAACCCTGGATCGTACGCTGACCAGCGAGCACTTCGTCGTCCACTACGGGCCCGGGCTCCGCCGGCGCACCGATCTCGCGCTCGAGCGAGAGGACCTGGAGTTCCGCTACGAACAGCTTCGCCAGACCTTGGAGGTGAAGCCGGACGGACCGATCACGGTGTGGGACTTTCCCGACGCGGACACCAAGAAGGCGCTGGTCGGGGCCGGTCACACGCTGTATGCGCGCCCGTGGACGCGCGAGATCTTCGTGCAGGGCGAAGGGTTCCCGTCGACGCGCCTGCGGCACGAGATGGCGCACGTGTTCGCGGCCGCCTTCGGCGATCCGTTCTTTGGCGTGTCACTGGCCTGGCGCTGGGCGCCCCTGCCCCACCCGGTCCTGGCGGTGGGCATGATCGAGGGTCTGGCCGAAGCGGCGGATGCCGACGCGCCCGACGGCGACGCGACCATCCACCAAGAGGCGGCCGCGATGCAGGTGGCCGGGCTGGCGCCACCGGTGTCCCGCGTGGTCGGCGCCGGCTTCAGCGCCGAGTCGGGGGCGCGCGCGTACACGGTGGCGGGGTCGTTCGCCGCGTACCTGCTGCAGACGCGCGGCGCCGAGAAGCTGCGCGCCCTCTACAAATCGGCCGGCAACTTCAGCGACGTCTACCGCCTGCCCCTGGCAGACCTCGAACGTGAGTGGCGGCGTTTCCTGGCGGCGCAGCCGCTCAACAAACAACAGCGCGCCCACGCGACCGAGCAGTTCCGGCGCCCCGGCATCTTCCAGCGGGTCTGCGCGCGCGAGCTGGGGGCGCGGGTCGCCGAGGCGCGCGCCGAGCTGTCGTGGGAGCCCGAGAAGGCGGCCCAGATCTTCGAATCGACCTGTGCCGGCGACCCGAACGAGCCGCTTTACCGGCTGGGACTGGCGCGGGCACAGCTCGCGGCGGGTGCGCTCGGTCCGGCGCGCGCCACGCTGGCGCACCTGTCGGTGGACGCGTCGCTGACCGAGCCCCTTGCGGCCGAGGTCGAATCGCTGGCGGCGACGCTGGACTTCGCGACGCGCGACTTCGCGGCCGCGCAGCAGCACCAGCGGCGTGCCTTGCAGCTGGCGTCCACCGACGCCGACCGACGGGTGGCGACCGCCAAGCTGGCGGGTCTGGCGGACGCGAACGCCCGCGCCACGCTAGGGCGGGCCCTTTACGGCGAGCTGCCAGCCGACGGGGCACCCGATCGGGTGCTGACGTTCTTCCTGCTGACCGAATACGCGCGGCTCTTCCCCGGGGAGCGCCTGGGTCCCTACCTGGTCGGCCGCCAGCTGTTGGCGCGCGATCCGGCGCGTGCCCTGCCGGAGCTGGCCCGCGCCTGCGGCGAGCAGACGACCGCACCCGACCCGGCCGCGCTGCCGACCGAATTCGCGCGCGAGTGCCGGCGCATGACCGCCGAAGCCGCCTACACGGTGGGGGATTTCGTTCGGGCGCGCGAGGCGGTGGCGCGCCTGCCGCCGGACGCGACCGAGGCGGACCGCCTGCGGGCGCTGGACATGCGGGCGCGCATTGAATGGGCCGCGTCCCGCCGCGATGGGCCCGTCGATTGACCGAACGGCGCCTGAAGCACGGCGACTGAGGACTGGACGCCGGTTCGCCATGAAGCGCACAATGACGGCGATGGAGAGCGCGCACAGGCCGCGATCCTCGCGCACCTGGACCGGAACCGCGGCGGTCCTGGCGGTGCTGGTCGTTCTGGGCGCGCAGGTGGCCCGGGCCGAGGCGCCCGCCGCCGACGCGGGCGCATCCGTGCCGGCCGCCGCCGACGCTGGAGCTCTGGCGCCGGCGCCGCACGAATCCGCGGCCGCGCCGGTCGTGCCGGTCGCCCCCCCGGGCTCGGCGACCGCTCCCACGCTGACGCCGGATCTGCCGGTGGTTGCCGCGCCCGCGCTGGATCAGCCGACCCCGGCCGGGCCCCTCCCACAGGGAAAGCCCTTTTACCGGAGGGATTGGTTCTGGGGCGCGATCGGAATCATCGTCATGACCGCAACCATCGTGTGGGTCGCGACGTCCGCATCGTCCTCGGACGCGCCCGCGACCACCCTCGGTGACAAGCGTGCGTTCTAGACTGCCCGCACGAGTCCTCCTGGCCGCCATCACGGCGGCCACCCTGGGATGCTCGAGCCCGCAGTCCTTCGTGATCCTGTTGCTGGAATCCCAGGGGCCGTCGCCAATCACCACCGTGGCCGAGGTGGAGGTGGACGTCATGAAGGCCAACCAGCCGCTGACCGTTCTGAAGTATGGCGCGCGCGATCTGGTGATCGCCCCCGACGCGTCGGTCGCGAGGGGGACGCTCTCGGTCAGCTTCTCGGGCGACCAGACCGGCGACGTGGAGTTCGACGTAAAGGTTCGCGACGGCCAGGGTTGCCAGCGCGGCCAGGGCGCCGCCATCATCACGATCAAGAAGGGCGCCACCGTCGAAGGGCTGGTGCTGCTGGCGCCCGAAAAGGTGTGTCCCGCGGACGGTGGCGCCGATGCCACACGGGGCAGCGGCGGTGGATTTCCTGGCTGCGATCCGATCCACCCGGTGTGCGCCGGCGGTCAAACCTGCCAGGTGAACTGCGCCACGATGATCAACGCCTGCACGCCCGGCGGATCGGGCCGCCCCGGCTCGCCGTGCCAGGGCAACGCCGACTGCGCGCCCGGGTCGCAGTGCTTCGACTACACGTCAATCGGCTGTGCGACCAAGGTCTGCCTGCGCTTCTGCGGCAAGGACTCGGATTGCGGCGGCCCCTCGGACGCGGGAGGCGGCCCGGGCAGCTTCTGCCGGGATCCGGTCACCTGCGGCAGCACCCCCACCAGCTACCGAACCTGCAGCGCCAGTTGCGATCCGACGGGCGCGGCGGCGCTCGCGAATCGCACCGGCTGCCCGGTGGGGTTGGCCTGCGTGCTGCCGGCCAGCATGGACCAGGTCGCGTGCGGCTGTCCCGAGGCGACCCGCACCGGCGCGGAAGGTGCCGCTTGCGCGTCGACCACCCAGTGCGCCCCCGGCTTCCTGTGCCAGCAGACCTGCCGGGCCGTGTGCCGCTGCGATCTGAAGAACGCCGCCTGCACTGCCGCCAATGACTGTCCCACGCCAGGAACCAGCTGCAGGCCCCTGCCGGGGGAGATCTTGTACGGCGTCTGCCTTTAGGGTGCCGGTCGCGTCGAGCTCGAGCACCATCTCGTCACTCGCATCAAATCCTGAGCGGCCGGCGCGCGATGGCCGCAGCGAAACGACGAACCCGCGGGTCGACGGTTCCCAGGCGACGAGGCAAGTCATCCCATCCGTATGCCGGCGATGATCGAACCGCCACGGCGATGCAGTTGTCGCGTCCGCCGGGAACCGAAAAGGTGCGGCACTGTCCGTCGAACGCGAAAGCGATTGCCGAGGCGACGCCACGAACGGGCGAGTCGGGGTGGCCGGCGGCGCCGACAAGATTCGCGCACAGGACGCCTCCCGGCCGCAACTTGTGGCGGACTGTCCTCAAGAACGCGTCGCTGGCCAGGGGTTGAACCAGGTATCCCGCTCCGGCATACGCGTCCAGCACGACGACGTCGAACCAATCATCGGGGGCAGCGGCGATGAAGGACCTTCCGTCGCCGACGTGCGCGTGCAAGCGTCGGTCGTCCTTCAACCCGAAGAACCGCCGCGCCGCGCACAGAATTTGCGCGTCGATCTCGACGACGTCCACTTCTGCCTCGGGATAGAAGGCGGCGAATTGGCGCGGACCGACTGCGCCACCCCCGCCGATGAACAGAACCCGTCGCGGCGGCCCCGCGAGCGCAACAGAGAGATGAAAGCCATCCGTGTACCGCGCCCCGGACATCAGCGGGTCTGAGCTCTTGATGCGGGTGTGGACCATGGCGCGCGCGCCGTCGTCGGCGACCAGTTCGCGCCAGCCTCGATGGTCCCGAACCACGTAGGTCGTGGCGCCCCGCTGCCACGTCCAAAGGATCCGGGCAGCCCGCGAGGCTTTGACGACCACCCAGACCTGCGCGGCGAGCACCGCCGCCAAAGCAGCAGAAGCGGCGACCAACACGATCATGCGACCCCTCCTTGGCCGCCAGAATCGCCAGGGCGCCGCGGGGCATCGATAGTCCGAAAGGACTATGTGAGGTTGTGGCCCAGGCTCAGAGCCACGGCTTCTGCACGATTTGCCGCTCCCAACTTTCGAAGAACGCCGCGGACCTGATTGCGAACCGTGTTCACCGAATTGCCAAGCGCGACGGCAATCTGTCGATTCGCGTACCCGAGTCGCAGGTAGATCAGGATTTCGCGCTCACGCGGGGTCAGCGCCACCCAGGCCTCGCCTTTGCGCCTGACAGCCGCTTCCGCGACGGCGAACGTCGGCAGCAACGAGGCGAGCGCCCGTCGGTCGGCGTCCGAGAACGATCCGCGCAATCGACCGACGGCGATGGTCGCCAGCAGCTCTTGGCCGAGTGAAACGATCCCCAGCATGGTGCAACGACCGCCGTGCGGTCGGATGAACTCGCGGTAGGCGCGGGTGGAGGCGAAGGCGCCCTTCAGCACGTCAGCGTCGACGCTGACGCCGCCGCTGGCACGCGCGTCGTCGAACACGGGCGCCAGCTCCTGACCGTACGCTTGCCAGCGCCGGCGGGTCCGGCACGCAATGCGTGGATCCACGCCCAGCGCGCCGGGGCCGATGACGGTCCCGCGGCACAGGAACAGGACGTCGCCGTCGAGCGCGCCGTGCAGCGCGTGCAGCGCGGCGCGCTCGTACTCGGTCACCGTGTGCGTGGCGTGGGCGGCTGCGACGATGGCGCCGGCGGTGCTTTGCGTCACGCTCAAGGAGGTTACCGCACGCTGGTTTCTGCGAGACCGTCGTTTCCATGTCGCGGCCCATGGACACTGAACTCATGTTCAGTTAACTTCCACGTGTGTCGTCGGCGCGCGCGCTCGAGCTGGTGGGAGATCCCGAGATTGCGGCGCGGATGGTCCCGCTGGCGCGCCTCACCGAGGCGCGGGGGCAGCGGTCGACGGGGATCGCGGCGCTGGACGGGTTGCTCGGCGGCGGCTGGCCGCGGGGAGGGCTGACCGAGCTATACGGGCGCCGCTCGTCGGGGCGGACGGCGATCCTGCGGGCGGCGATGGCGGCCGCGCTGGCCGCCGGTGAAGCCGCCGCGCTGATCGACGCGGGCGGTACTCTGGACGCGCGTGCCCTGCCCCGCACCGGCGCGCCGCTGTGGATCCGGTGCGCGCCCGACCAGGCGCTGAAGGCCGCCGATCTGGTGATCGCGGCGGGCGGCTTCGGGCTGGTGGCGATCGATCTGTGCGACGCCCAGCTGCGCGTCCCCGACGCGGCCTGGATGCGGCTACGGCACGCGGCGCGCGCGCAAGGAACGACGGTGCTGATCACCGTCGCCCAGGCGCGCCTGCGCTCGTTCGCCGCCGCCGCCGTCGAGCTGGACGGCGCGGCCTCGTTTCTGACTGACGGCGTCCCGCTGTTCTGCCGTCTCGACGTCCGCGCGCAGTGCCGTCGCGCGGCGCGCGACAACATGGCCCTCACCGACGAGCCTCGACCGTCATGCGTCTCGCTTGCGTTCACGTGCCGCAGCTAGCGTTGCAGGCGGCGTTGCGGCGCTCGCCCGAGGCGCGGGAGCAGGCGGCGGCGTTGCTCGCCGTCACCGCGACGAAGTCCCGCCAAATCTCGACGATCAGACGCGGCGTCCCCCGGGTGGTTGAAATGAACGCCGACGCGCGGCGGGCCGGCGTGCGGCCGGGCATGACCGGCGCGCAGGCAGCGGCGGCCGCGCCGGGCCTGCGCCTCTTGCGCGCCACCGACGCCGACGGTGAAGCCGGAGCCGCAGCGCTGGCGGACGTCGGGTTCGCGTTCGCGCCGCGCGTCGAGCGCGACGGCGAGCGGATTTATTTCGCGATCGAGGATCTGGGGCGTCTCTACCCGCACGAGACCGCCGTTGCACAGGCGATCCAGGCCCACGCCGCGCGCCTGGGGTTCGGCGCGCGTGTCGCCATCGCGTCGACGCGCGGCACGGCGCGCGTGGCCGCCCGCGCGCACGAAGTGGCCGTCGTCCCCGCCGCGCTCGAACAGGCCCGCGCGTTCCTGGCCCCGCTGCCCGTGACGCTGTTCACCGACGACGAGGATTTGCGGGCCGCGTTCCGGCGGTGGGGAACCCGCACAGCCGGCGCGATCGCGGCGCTGCCGCCGCGTGCCGTGGCGCTGCGGCTGGGGCCGGCGGGGGACGCGGTGGCGCGCCTGGCGCGCGCCGAGGACGACGAGCCATTTTTTCCGTTGCCGCCGCCGGACGCGCTGGAAGAGGCCATCCAGCTCGATTACCCGATCGCCGAGCTCGAGCCGCTGTCGTTCGTGCTGCGCGGCCTGGTCGACCGCGCGCTCGAGCGGCTGGCCGGACGCAGCCTGGCCTGCGCCGAGCTGACGCTGCGGTTGACGCTGGATCCGCGCGGTCTGGACGTTCGGACGATCCCGATCGCCGCGCCAACCCGCGAGGCCAAGCCGCTCATCGAGTTGGCGCGGCTGGACCTGACGCGCCGGCCACCAGAAGCGCCGGTGGTCGGGCTGCATGTCATCGCGCTGCCTGCACGCGTCCGGGCCACGCAGCTGGACATCTTGCGGCCCACTGGACCAGCACCCAACCGTCTCGCCGTCACGCTGGCACGCCTGGCCGCGCTGGTGGGGCCCGACAATGTCGGCGCGCCCGCCGCCATGGACAGCTGGCGCGAGGAAACGATCGCGGTGAAACCTTACACGGCGGCGCCCGCGCCAGCGGTGAATGGCGTGCCCCCCGATTCCGGCGAGCTGTCGCTGTCGCTGCGACGCCGCCGGCCGCCGGAAGAGGTCGAGGTCTTGATGGGGCGAGACGGGCCGACGGCGTTGCGCGGAACCGAGACAACGGCGCGCGTCTTGATTGCCGCAGGCCCATACCGGCTGTCTGGCGAATGGTGGCAGGACAGCGCGAGCGGCGGGAGCTGGGCGCGCGAGTACTGGGATGTTCACGCCTCGGACGGCGCCGTTTACCGATTACACCGTGACGCGCGCGACGGCCGCTTCTATCTGGACGGTTATTACGACTGAGGATTATCATTTCCATTGGACACCTCCATGCGGCTCCCCCCCGCCTGCCTGGCCGTGTGCGCCTTGGGCATGGCCAGCCTGCTGAACGGTTGTGCGAACCGGGGGATGGTCGCGTCATCCGCGTCATCCGATGGAAGCGACGTGACCGGCGCGGCCGCGACCGACGGTCAGACGATCGCGGCGACCGGCGGTGTGGCTGGACACGCGTCCGGCGGGGCCGGTGGTCCCGGCGGCGGGTCGGGCGGCGCCGGCAACCGCGACGCGGGCTGCGCGATGAGCGACGCCCGCGTCGATCACGCCGGCCGCTGCACGGCACTCTTCAGCTTCGAATCGGGAAGCCAGGGCGCGAAGCTGGGGACTGACCAGCAGGCCTTCCGGCAACCCGCGATCAGCGGCGCGAACACGTTCTGCGGCACCGGCGCGCTGGCCACCACCGCGGCCTTCCGGGGAACGACGGGCCTCGGGACCAAGGGAGAGATCGTCATCCCGCTCGGCGCCGACGGCGGCGCAATCAATCTGTCCGGCAAAACCCTCACCGTTCACGCGGCGGCGACGGGGACCTGCGGGACGGACCTCAAATTGACGGTCGTGCTGGTCACCTCGTCCGGCAGCCTCTTCCCGCTACGCAACGTGCCGGTCACCTCGAGCTGGACCACCAGCACGGCGGTTCTGTCCACCGACGCGGGGAGCGGCATCAGCTCTGTCGTGTCGCTGCAGATCGACCTGTCGTCGTTCACCGGCTACGCCGGGACCGTGTATTTGGACGAGATCGACATTAACTGAACATTCGTTCAGACTGTCATCCGTGGGATGTTCCGCGGAGTACGTCGAGCTGCGCTGCCGCTCGGCGTTCAGCTTCCTGGATGGTGCTTCGCTGCCCGAGGATCTGATCGCCGCCGCGGCGGCCGCGGACATGGACACGCTGGCGCTCGGCGATCGCGACGGCGTCTACGGCGCGCCTCGGTTCTTCGCGGCCGCCCGGCGGGCCGGCATCCGGCCGCTGGTGGGCGCCGACGTCACGCTGGCCGATGGCCCTCCCCTGCTGCTGCTGGTCGAGGACACCACCGGTTACAAGAACTTGTGCCGCTTGCTGACCGCGGCACGGGCCGGCCTGACCAAGGCAGACCCGCCCCAGACCACGCGCGCGTTGCTGGCCGAGCACACGGCTGGCCTCATCGCGCTCGCCGGCGCGGCGCCGCGCGCCGATCTACCGGGCGTCGTCGACCTGTTCGGGCGCGACAACGTCTTTCTCGAGGCGCACCGCCACTTCGACGCCCGAGGTGCCTGGAACGAGCGGGACGCCACCGCGCAGGCCGACGCGCTGGGCATCGGCGTGGTCGCCACCAACGACGTCCGCTACGCCACGCCAGACAAGCGGATCGTGCACGACGTCCTCACCTGCGCGCGCGCCAAGGCGACCGTCGACGAGATCGGGCGCCGCCTGCCGCCGAACGGTGAGCGTTGGTTGAAGGCGCCGCGCGACATGGCGATGCTGTTCCGCGATCGCCCGGCGGCGCTGCGCGCGACCCGCGCCATCGCCGAGCGCTGCCGGTTCTCGCTGGCCGACCTCGGCTACACGTTTCCGACCTTCCCGGTGCCAGCGAGCGAAACCGAGCAGAGCTACCTCGAGAAGCTCTGCGCCGCTGGGATCTCGAACCGGTACCCCGACGCGACCGATCCCCTCTTGCCCCGGGTGCGCGCGCAGCTGGCGCGCGAGCTGGGGATCATCGATCGGCTGGGGCTGGCGGGTTACTTCCTGCTGGTCTGGGAGATCGTCGAGGTCGCACGGCAAAAGAACATCCTGGTGCAGGGGCGCGGCTCGGCGGCGAACTCGGCGGTCTGCTTCATCCTGGGGATCACGGCCGTCGATCCGGTGCGGATGGACCTGCTGTTCGAGCGCTTCCTGTCCGAAGAGCGGGTCGCCAACGCCGGCAACGTCGGCGACCGGATGCCCGACATCGACCTGGACCTGCCGTCGGGCGACGCGCGGGAACAGATGATCCAGCACGTCTACAAGCGCTACGGCGCGCGAGGCGCGGCAATGACGGCCAACGTGATCACCTATCGCCCGCGCCTGGCCGTGCGCGAGGCGGGACGCGCGCTGGGATTCTCGGAAGAGCAACTGGGGCGCATCTCGAAGCTGCTGCCCGGGTGGGCTCTCGACGAGGGGCGGCCCCTGTCCGACTACTTCGAGCTGGCCGGGTTCTCGACGCGCGAGCGGCGCACGCGGCTGGCCGCGCGCGTGGCGGCCGGCCTTTGCAACCTGCCGCGCCACCTCGGGCAGCACTCGGGCGGCATGGTGCTGTCAGGGACGCCGCTCGACGAGGTCGTCCCGCTCGAGCCGGCCTCGATGCCGAACCGGGTGGTCGTCCAGTGGGACAAGGACGACTGCGCCGACATGGGCCTCGTGAAGGTCGATCTACTGGGGCTGGGGATGATGGCGGTGCTGGCCGACGCCTTCCCGCTGATCGCGCGGCACGAAGGCAAGGCGCTCGACTGCGCCAACCTGCCCGCCGACGACCCCAAGGTCTACGCGATGCTGCGCGCCGCCGACACGGTCGGCGTGTTCCAGGTCGAATCGCGCGCGCAGATGGCCACGCTGCCGCGCATGAAGCCCGAACGCTTCTATGACCTGGTGGTCGAGGTCGCGATCATCCGCCCGGGGCCCATCGTCGGCAAGATGGTGAACCCCTATCTGGAACGGCGCACGGGGCGCGCGCCGGTGACTTACCCACACCC
Source organism: uncultured Pseudomonadota bacterium (assembly GCA_963737345.1). Lineage (GTDB taxonomy): Bacteria > Myxococcota_A > Polyangia > Fen-1088 > Fen-1088 > JADGRB01. The sequence continues at coordinate 311,822 of CAVTSM010000017.1, forward strand.
GTCGCTGGAACCCATCCTGAAACGAACGCTGGGGATCCCCCTGTTTCAAGAGCAGCTGATCCGCATGGCGATGGTGGCGGCGGGCTTCACCGGCGGGCAGGCCGACGAGCTGCGCCGCGCGATGGGCTTCAAGCGTTCGATGGAGCGGATGAACGCCATCGAGGACGATTTGCGGCGCGGGATGAGCAGGAACGGCATCGCCGGCGCCGCCCAGAACGAGATCATCCAGGGCATCAAGTCGTTCGCGCTCTACGGTTTCCCGGAATCGCACGCGGCGTCGTTCGCGCTGATCGCTTACGCGTCGGCCTACCTGAAGGCGCACCACCCGGCGGCGTTCGTGTGTGCGCTGCTCAACAACTGGCCGATGGGCTTTTATCATCCGTCGACGCTGGTGAACGACGCCGTACGCCACGGCGTCACCGTGCGCCCCATCGACGTGACGATCTCGGGGTGGCTGGCGGATCTCGAGGACGCGGGGCAAACCTTGCGACTGGGATTACGATCGGTGGCCGGCCTGCGCGAGGCGGTCGGCAAGCGGATCGAGACCGCGCGCGCCGCCGGTCCCTTCGCGTCTTTGGCGGATTTTGCCCGCCGCAGCGGCGCCGACGAAGGCGAGCTGGCTCGCCTGGCCGAGATCGGCGCGCTGGCCCCGCTGGGCGGGACGCGTCGGACGTCGCTGTGGCAGATCGATGCGCTCGGCCGCTCGGGCGACCTTTTCCTGGGAAAGGACGACCTGCAGGTCGGCGGCTCGCCGCTGCCCGAGATGACGGCCGACGAAGAGATGGCCGCCGACTTCGCCGGGACGCATCTGTCCGTCGGGCCGCACCCCGTGTCGTTCGCGCGCGCCGACCTCACACGGCTGGGCGTCTCGTGCGCGGCCGACCTGGCGAAAATACGCCACGGGCGGCGCGCCCGCGTGGGCGGCATCGTGATCGTCCGCCAGCGCCCTGGGACGGCCAAGGGATTCGTGTTCTTGACCGTCGAGGACGAGACCGGCTTCGCGAACGCCATCGTCACGCCGCAGCTGTTCGAGCGGGACCGCCAGATCATCTTGGCCGCCAACGCGCTCATCATCACGGGCGTGGTCCAGAACGTGGACGGCGTCGTGTCGATCAAGGCGGATGGGTTCGAGCCGCTGGGAGGCAGACCGGCCGCGATTGACGTTTCGCACGACTTCCATTGATTTTCCACGGCGTTGACGGTTGCGTTCGGCGTGACCACATCAACAGGGTGTCCTTGACGTTCGCCACGATAATGGCGGCCGCGGCCCTGGTGGTCGGGTCCGCGCTGATCGCGCTGGCCCTCGTCAGGAAGACGGCGCGACGCCCCGATGCGCCCAACCCGGGCATTCAGGCGCCGCCGCCACATACCGGAGACGGCACCGGCGCAGAGTCGACCTTGGCCCCCGACGATGATCACGACGTGCTGCTCTTGCGGCTGAGCCACGATGTCCGCTCACCGCTGGGATCCGTCGTCACGCTCTGCCAGTTGCTGTTGGACGGCGACGCCGGACCGCTTTCGATGAAGCAGCACCAGTATGTCGAGGTCATCCGGCGCGGAGGACAGACGGTGCTGGCGCTGGTCGACGACATGCTGGACCTGGTCGCGATCGATTCGGGCCGCGGCGACATCGAGCCCGAGCTGGCGGATGTCACGGCCCTGGCGCGTCAGGCGGCTGACGCTTCACACCCGCTGGCGCGCGAAAAGGGGATTCCGATCCAGGTGTCGGCGCCCAGTCGTCCCATCGCCGCGCGCGTCGACCCACGGCGCATGCGGCACGTCCTTTCGCGCATGGTCGAGCACGTCGTGTCGTCCACCGAGCATGGATACGTCGAGGTGGCCGTCGAGCCGAGCGACCACGACACCGTCGAGATCGCCATTCGCAACACCCGCGACGGTCTGTCCGAGACGGCGCGCCGGATGCTGGACGCGCAGGTGGACCTGGAAGCGCCCACCACCAGCGCGGCGGAGCTCCAGGCGCCGCTGCCGCTGACGGTGGCCGCCCGTCTGGCCCGAAAGCTGGGGTCACCGATCGCGCTGCGCCGCGGGGACGACGAAGGTCTCTCCCTGGCCCTGTCACTGCCGACGGCCGGTGACGGCGTGGTCCTGCCGGCCGCCGACGAACGGCTGGCGCGCACAGGTGGGCGCGTGCTGCTGATCGACGATGACGCGGCCGAGCGGGCGCAGGTGACGGCCCGCCTCGAGGCCAGCGGGTACGGCGTCCTGGCGGTTTCATCCGGTGAAGAGGGGCTGCGGCTCATGCGCGAGCATCCATTCGACGCGGTGGTTCTGGACCTGGTCATGCCGGGGTTGAGCGGCCTCGAGGTGCTGCGCGCCGCGCGCGCCGATGGGCGGCTCACGCACCTACCCTTCGTGGTGCTCTCGGCCATGTACATGACCCGCGCCGAGCGCGCCGTGCTGGGCCCAGCGGTCGCCGGGGTCGTGCGCAAGGGAGACGTCCCGGGTGACGAGTTGCTGCGCGCCGTCGAGCGTGCGGTGTCTGCCGCCCCTGCTGAGGGCTACCCCACCGGCGATCGCCATGCATAGGGCCCCGTCCTAGTCCGAATATGTTTCGCTTGGGTTGGCCAAGGCGCTGGACCTATCCCGCCATCGGGGTCCTGCTGTCCATCGCGCTGGTGGCGGGGCTGGTCACATTGCGGGGGCTCGCCGCCCGGCGGGCCCACCTTCCCTTCCACGTCGTCGAGGAGATCGCGCGCCAGCCTCTGGTCTACGGCTACCTACTGGCGGCGACGCTGCTGGGAACCACGCTGGCCGGCTGGTTGGCGGGCCGCAAGGAAGACCAGCTCGAGGCGCTGTCGGTCACCGATCCGTTGACCGGCCTGGCGAATCGCCGCCGTCTGGTCGGCGCCTTCGCCGACGAGCGCAACCGGGCCGACCGGTACGGAACGCCTCTGTCACTGCTGCTCATAGACCTCGATTGCCTCAAGCAAATCAACGACCAGCGCGGTCACGCAGCCGGCGATCGCGCCCTGCTGCTGGTGGCGGACGGGTTGCGGCGCAGCTGCCGAATCACCGACCTGGCTGCCCGGACGGGCGGGGACGAGTTCGCGGTGCTGGCCGTGAACACGACGGCGACCGAGGCGCTGGCGCTGGCCCATCGGGTTTGCGCGACCATCCGCCGCCTCGGCGTGGAGCGCTTCGCGGAATCGGAAAATAGCACCGGCGCGCCGCGGCCCACCGTGTCGATCGGGGTGGCCGACCTCGACTGCGCGGCGACCACTGGGTTCGAATCCCTGCATGCCGCCGCGGACAGCGCCCTTTACGCGGCGAAGAGCGCCGGCCGCGACCGCGCCCTGGCCGCGCCGGCCCGCTCGGAGTCCGGCACCCGACAAACGGCCGTCGATCTGAGAACCCCGAGATTCCCGCGTTCACCTCCTTGACGCGGCAGCGGGTCGGCGCCAGCGTATCGGCGTAGAGTCCCCCAACAGATGCTCGACATTTTACTGGTCGATGACGAACCGGATTTTCGGACGGTGGTCGGCGAAGCCCTCCGCGACGCGGGGCACCGTGTCAGCCTGGCCGCGAACGGCGCGGAAGGATTGACCCAGATCTCTTCGAACGTGTTCGATGTGATGATCTGCGACATCCGCCTGCCCAAGGTCGATGGGCTGACTCTGTTTCGGCGCGTCCGGCAGGAATCGCCGGGGACGGACGTCATCTTGATCACCGCGCATGCGGCCGTCAACGACGCCGTTTCGGCGTTGAAGGAAGGCGCGTACGACTACCTCACCAAGCCCTTCGAGGTCGACGAGATCATCCTGCAGATGCAGCGCATCGCCACGCAGCGGGCGCTCAAGCGCGAGCTGGAACAGGCGCGCGCCGAGCTGTCGCAGCGCAAGTCCAACGGCGCGGGCGCTGGGACAGCGGGAAGCATCATCGGCCGGAGCCCGGCCATGCTGCGGCTGTCCGAGCGGATCGAAACGATCGCCCAGAGCGACGCGCCGGTCCTCATCACCGGCGAGAGCGGGACCGGCAAGGAGCTGGTGGCCCGGACGCTGCACGACCGGAGCACCCGGCGCGCCAAGCCCTTCATCGCCGTCAACTGCGCCGCGTTTCCCGAGACGCTGCTGGAGGCGGAGCTCTTCGGCCACGAGCGGGGAGCCTTCACCGGCGCGGTCAAGCGCCGCGACGGGCGTTTCAAGGCGGCTGACGGCGGCACCCTGCTGCTGGACGAAATCGCAGAGGTCCCCCTGCCCGCCCAGGCCAAGCTGCTGCGCGTCCTTCAGGAAGGGACCGTCGAGCCGCTCGGCACCAACGAATCGACCAAGGTCGACGTCCGCATCATCTCGGCGACGCACCGCAACCTGCGCGAGCGGATCAAGGACGGGCGGTTCCGCGAGGACCTCTACTACCGGCTCAACGTGCTCGACATCGAGATCCCGCCGCTGCGGGAACGGCGCGGCGACATGCCGCTGCTGCTGCAGTATTTCTTGAACAAGTTCACGCAGCCTGGCAAGGCGCCCTCCACCATCGCGCCGCGCGCCTGGGCCGTGCTGTCGCAGTACCACTTCCCCGGCAACGTGCGCGAGTTCGCCCACGCCATCGAGCACGCCGTCGTTCTGGCCAACGGGGGCGAGATCGAAGTCGAGCACCTGCCAGGCGGCATCACCGGCACGCTGGACGGTACCGCCAGCACGCCGGCGGGATCGCTGCGATCGCTCAGCGCGGCGCTGAAGGAGTTCGAGCACGAGTACCTGCTGCGCGCGCTGGCTCAGGCCAACGGCAAGAAGATGAAGGCGGCGGAGATCCTGGGCATCTCTCGGAAGAATTTGTGGGAAAAGCTGCGCCTCCACGGCATCGCGTCGGAAGCCGAGGCCGAAGAGACCTAGAAGATCTGTAGAAGAGTCGTAGGCCGCCCTGGTCAGAACGATTTCGCGAACAGCGCGCGGACGCGCGCCATGCGGTCGTCCAGGTCAGCCGCCAGCGCCTCGGGGCTGACCCCGAAGCTGCGTGCCAGCGGCCAGAGATCCCGGGGCGAGACGACCGCCTGCGGGCGATCGATGAGCAGCCGCATCCGCAGCGCGACCCGCCTGAGGGCGGCGTAGTCGTCGGCCAGGCTGGCGGGCCAGCCCAGCTCGACCAGCCGTTCCAGGACGGCCATCGTCGAGGTCGTCCGCAGCTGCTGGTCGGCGGCGTGGCGCAGCTGCCCCAGCGCGGCCAGCAGCTCCAGGTCCATGAGGCCGCCGGGATCGAACTGCAGGTGGCGCGAGCCGGCCGGGACCTTGCCGCGCTCCCGTTCGACGCGCGCCCGGATCCGCCGCAGCTCGCCGCGGAACGCGGCGTCGTCGAACGGCAGCTCGAAGGCCAGGGTCTCGAGCTCTCGGTCGCGCAGGCGGCGCTGATCGCCCGCCTCGCCACTCCAGACGGCGCGGGCCCGCAGAAGCGCGACCCGTTCCCAGGCGGCGGCCTCTTCGCGGTGGTAGCGCGCAAACGATTTCCAGGAGGTGACCAGCAGCCCCTGCTCGCCCGAAGGGCGCAGGCGGGTGTCGACCGCGTAGAGGCGCCCCTCCTCCAACATGGCCTCGATCGCCGCGATGAAGCGCACCGAGGCGCGCGCGAACCATTCGCGGTGGTCGACACCGGTGTCGCTCTCGCCGTCGGCACCATAGAGAAAGACCAGATCCAGGTCCGACCCGTACCGCATCTCGCGCGCGCCCAGGCTGCCGAGGCCCAGCACCGTGAGCGCGGTCCGGGGCACGCCCAGGCGGGCCGTCAAGGCCGGCAGTGTGGCGTCAATCGCCGCCTGCAAGCAGACCTCGGCGAGGTCGGTCAGCTGACCGCACACCTCACCCGCGTCCAGGCTGCCCGCCACGTCGTGCAGGCCAATGCGCAGGATCTCCTCGGTCTGAAACACCCGCAGCGCGCGCAGCCGCTGCTCCTCGTCTGCTTCGCCTTCTCCGACTGCGCTCTCGGACAGCCGGCGCGCCACCTGGCGGGCCATCTCGTCGCGCGTGCGGATACGGGCGCCGAGCCCGTCCAGGAAGGGCTCCCACATCTCGGGGTGGCGCACCAGCAGCTCCGCCAGCCGATCGCTGGTGCCGAACAGCGTCCCGAGCATCCGCACCAGCCGCGGGTGATCGCGCAAGAGCGCCATCAGCCCCAATGACCCGCGCAGCGCGAGGTCGCGGAAGTGGCCGAGCGCCCGGTCCGGATCCGGCGACGCGATCGCCTCTTCCAGGAACGGGACGGGCATGCGCGCCCCGACCAGCTCCAGCGTGTCGGCCGCGGACTCGACGTCGCGAAAGCCGGCCGCCGCCACACGCCGCTCGCGCTCGACGCGATCGCGCATCGGATCCAGAAGGCGCGCCGCCTGGAGGTGGGCCTCTGGCGGCGCTTCGCCCAGCGTGGCGGCGATGGCCTCGATGGCCGCGCGCGTGGCCGCGACCTCGGCCTCGAACGCCGGCAGGTCGTGATAGCCCAGCGCCTGCGCGAACCGGGCTCGCGCGCCGTCGTCGGCGGGCAGCCGGTGCCGCTGAGCGCCGGTCGCCACCTGCACGCGATGTTCCAGCCGCCGCCAGAACCGGTAACCGTCCAGCAGCGTCTGCGCTTCGCGCGCGCCCAACAGGCCCGCCACCACCAGACGCGGCAGCGCCCGCGGCGTGTTCCGCTCGCGCAGGTCGGCGCGCTTGCCCGCGTGAAGCAGTTGCAGCGCCTGCACGACCATCTCGACGTCGCGGATGCCGCCTGAGCCCAGCTTGACGTCGAAACCCGTCTCGCCGAGCGCGCTCGGACCGTCGGCCGGATCGCGGAAGAGCGCGCGCAGGCCGCGCACCTCTTCGATCATGCGCGGCTCGATGTTGCGCGGATAAATGAAGGGCTCCAGCGCCGCCAGCAGCTCGTCCCCCAGCGCGCGGTCGCCGGCGCACGGCCGCGCGCGCAGCCAGGCCTGCCGCTCCCAGGTTCGGCCGAAGGTCTCGTAGTAGCGCTCGGCGGCCGCCAGCGCATTCACGATCGGCCCGCTGCGCCCCTCGGGCCGCAGCCGCAGGTCGACGCGAAAGATCATCCCGTCGCCGGTCGGCTGCTCGATGGCCGCCGTCACCCGGCGTGCCAGCTCGGCGTAATACCCGTGCAGCGTCTGGTCGCCCGCGCTGCCGGCGTCGGTCGAATAGAAGTAGCAGACGTCGATGTCAGACGAGAAGTTCAGCTCCTCGCCCCCCAGCTTGCCCATCGCCATGACCACGAAGCGCCCGGGCGCGCCGCTGTCGGCCCTGGGTGCGCCAATCTCGCGGGTCAGCGCCGCGTCGCAATGGGCGACGGCCACGTCCAGGCAGACGTCGGCGAACGCCGACAGCTCGCGGGCCACCTCTTCGGTCGTCCCCCACCCCAGCTCGCGGGCGCCCAGGCGCAGCACCTCGGACCGGCGGACGCGACGCAGGCGCCGCTGCAGGTCGGCGAAGTCGGTGGCCGGCTCCGCAGCGGCGCGTACCTCGCGTGAGATCAGCTCGGCCGGCTTCTCTCGGCGCAAAAACGGATCGGCTGCCAGCGCCGCGAACCCGCCGACATCCGCCATCAGCAGGTCGGGCAGGAACTCGCCGCTGGCACAGACGGCATCCAGCAATGCTCTGGCGTCCGGGTCGCCCGGGATGGCCCCACCCCGCTCGAGGAACCGCGACCGCCGCGCTTCCGCCTCTACGTCCGAGCTCCCTTGCATGTCCGCCTCCCCCTCGTCGTCAGGCGCCCGCGCCTAAAGGTCCGCCCGCGCCAGCGAAAACTTGTTGTTCACGTCGTCTACCACGCGGAACGAGGCGCGTGCGTCGGGCGGCAGGTCTTCGTGGATGCGCGCCTGCTGATATCGCTCGAACAGGAAGAACACCCGGCGGCCCCGATGGCGGTCGAGCCATCCTTTCAGTCGGTCGTCGGCGCCTTCTTGATCAAAGACCGTCCGCTCTTCGGTGGGCCCTTCGTAGATCTCGTTGGACGTGTAGAAGGTCTCGCCGCGCCAGTAGAGCATGTAGGCGACGAGGCGTTCGTCCGGCGAGCGGCGCAGCCTGTAGTAGGCGGCGATGGGTCCCTTTTGAGACCAGAACGGCGCCACGCTCGGCATCAAGTCGTCCAGCACGAAGAAGGTAAACGCCACCGCCGCCAGCGGAAGGGTCCAGATCGCGACCCTGCGCGCGCGGGGGAACGCGAACAGCAGCGTCCCGGCCGCGAAGATCAACGCGAAGGCGGTCAGCGCCATTGCAAAGTTCAGCGCCGCCGGCCACGGCCGGCCGAGTGGGCTCTGAATGTAGTCGTAAGAAAACAACCAGAGAAACTTTTCCGCCGCGTGCGGCTCGTCCACCAGGCCCAAGGTGACCAGCAGCAGCAGCGGCAAACCGATCACGGCCGTCGCCGCCGCCGCCCGGACCGCGCGCCGCTCCAGCAGGTCGTCGGCGAACGCGCCGATGACGATCGCCAGTCCGGGGATGGCGGGCAGCACATAATGGTGGAACTTGGTCATCGACAAGGAGACGACCGCATAAGCGCTGGCGAACCAGATGGCGCCCAGCCGCAGCGCCCCCTGCTTGCGCGCCTCGGTGTCGCTGCTGGACAGCGGCTGCCTCAGCACCGACCAGGCGAAGGCCGCCGGCGCCAGCGCTACCCAGGGCCACAGGCCATAGCCCAGCTCGCGCAAGAAGTACTCGAACGTGCCCCGGTCGCCGTGGCGGCCGATGACCATCCGCCGCCAGTGGTTGTCGCCGAAGAGCTCGCTCCAAAACGGCGCGCCGTGGCGAATGAGCATCGCGTGGTGCCACGGCACCGCCACCACGGCGAAGGCGATCACCGCGCCCAGCAGCGCCAAACCGAGGCGCGCGCGCCGCGCCCGCGCCCAGCCGCCGCCAAAGGCCAGAAAAAGCGCGAAGACAATCACCGGCAGCCCCAGGCCGGCCAGCCCCTTGGCCAGGACAGCCAGCCCGCACAGGATCGCGGCCAGGTAGAGATAGAACGGCGCCCGCCGACGCGTCCGGGCGGCCAGGAACACGAAGGCGGCGAACCCCAGGTCGTAGGGGATCATCGGCACGGCGCCGTACATGACGAACACGCGCTGCCCCCAGGGCACCTCCACCCGCAGCTGCACGGCATTGACGATGAGCTGGGGAAGGACCACCGCGGCGAACAGCGCCACCGTCGCGTAAAAGAGCGGGTGGTGCGGCCAGCTCCACCACCGGCGCCCGCGCCGCGGCAACTCGCCGTCTTGCGCCCGGTCTTCCCGCCCGTTTTCCGGCTCGAACAGGGCCAGTGCGCCCATCGTCAGCGCCATCGCCATCGGCCCGACGAAGGCCATGTCCGTCATCGCCTGCCGCGCAACCAGGCTGTACATTGGCGCCGTCGCGACCACCACAGCGGCCAGCAATCCGGCGCGGCGCGACACCAGCCGCTGCGCCAGGAGGTAAACGGCGAAGATGCCCAGGACGCCCGCCAGGCAAAACGGCAAGCGCGCCGCCCATTCTGCCCGATGTCCCAGCGCCATCTCGCCGGCCGGATTGCCGGGCAGCCCAATCCCGAAGAGGCGCATCGTGAGGCTCATCAGCCAGAACGACAGCACCGGCTTCGACCAGAACACGTCGGGGTCGCGCGGCGAGCCCGGCCACCAGAGGCTGATGTAGTCGCCTCGTTGGGTCATCTGGCGCGCGACCTCCGCGTAGTGGGTCTCCCAGGGATCCCAAAGGCCGTACGATCCCGCAAACGGCACGTACAGCAGCAGCCCGCCGGCGATCACCAACAGCGCCACGGCCGCGTCGCTGAGCGGCCGCTTCCTCATGAGGGCCCCCCGAAGTGCCGGGAACCCTCCCAGGGTTCCCGTCTGACGCGTGGACGGAGCTCGGCTTTGCCGAGCGCAGTCCCTCGCGGGAGGTCCAGGGAACCCTCCCAGGGTTCCCGTCTGATCATTGCGCGAGGACCTTTTGAAGCTCGAGCAGGCTCAGATCGATTGGCTTGGTCTGGCCGACGATCTCCGCCAGCGGCGTGGTCTTGATCTCGCCGCGCGACAGGCCCACCAGGCGCCCGTGCTCGCCGCGTTCCAGGCAATCGGTGGCCGCCGCCGCCAGGCGCGTGGCCAGCAGGCGATCGAACGCGCCGGGCTCCCCGCCGCGCTGCACGTGGCCCAGCGTCGTGAGGCGCAGATCGAAGCCCAGACGGCCCTTTTCGCGATCGAAGTGCTGTGCCAGCTTCACGGCGTTGTGCCGCGCCCCCTCGGCGACGACGACCAGCGCGTGCGGCTTGCCCCGAGTCCACGCCGCCTGCAGCGTCTGCGCGATCACCTCGGGCTCGACGTCGGCCTCCGGGATGACGACCGCGTCCGCGCCGCCCGCGATGGCGGCCATCAGCGCCAGGTACCCGCAGTTGCGCCCCATCACCTCGACCAAGAACGCGCGCTTGTGCGACGAAGCCGTCACCCGCAACCGATCGATCGCCTCCAGCGCGATGTTCAACGCCGTGTCCACGCCGATCGTGATCTCCGTGCCTGCCAGGTCGTTGTCGATGGTGGACGCCACGCCCACCACCGGCAGGCCGGACCGGGACAGCGCCAGCGCCCCCGTTTGCGATCCGTTGCCGCCGATGACGACCAGGCCGTCGATGCCCCGCTCGGACAGATTCGCGAGCCCGCGAGCGCGCACCGGTTCGTCCTTGAAGCTCGGCAACCGGGCGCTGCCCAGGAACGTGCCCCCCCGCTGCAGGATGTTGCCGACGTCGCGGGCGCCGAGCAGATCGATCTGCGCGTCGACCAGTCCGGCGTAGCCGTTGCGCACGCCGAAGACCTCCCAGCCTTTCGCGATCCCAGTGCGGACCACCGCGCGGATGGCGGCGTTCATGCCAGGGGCGTCGCCCCCGCTGGTCAGGACGGCGATCTTTCGGTTCGACATCGGAGGCCTTCCTATACCACGGCGCCGTTTTGACCAAGCTGCCCTTTGCCCGGCGGCGTCGCCCACCGCCGCCGCCGATCCGCGGTAACCTCGCGCTCGTGCCGGTGAAGCAGACCCCCAAGCCGCGCTCCGCCGCCGACAAGCCGACGAAGGAGGAGACGAATTACATCACACCGGCCGGGTTCCGAAAGCTCGCGGACGAGCTGACCTTCCTGCGGACCAAGAAGCGGCCCGAGGTCGTCAACGCGCTTTCCGACGCGGCGGCCGAGGGAGACCGCTCGGAGAACGCGGAATACATCTATCGCAAGCGGCAGCTCCGGCAGATCGACAGCCGGCTGCGGTTCCTCTCCAAGCGGCTCGACAACGTCGAGATTGTCGACCCGACGTCGCAGCAGCGCCGGGACCGCGTGTTCTTCGGGGCGACCGTGACCGTCGAAGACGAAGAGGGCCAGGCCGCGACCTACCGGATCGTGGGCGTCGACGAGTCGGACGGCGCGGCCGGCGACATCTCGTGGAAGTCGCCCGTCGGTCGCGCGCTGCTGGGCAAGGCGCTCGGCGACACCGTCATCGCCCGCTGGCACGCCGGCCTGCGCGAGCTCACGATCGCGAAGATCGAATACATCTGACCATTGCACCTCATCCGGCTAGTGCACCGCCGTCGAAATAGCGTCAACGCCGAGGCCGACAAGCCGCGCCGGACGCGAGGCGCGACGACGAGGCATACCCGTAGGTATGGTGAGGAGGAGCAACGAAGCGGCCGGCGCGGATCGTCGGCCGAACGTGACGCTATTTCGACGGCGCTGCACTAGGGGCTGTCCCTAATTCAGCCAGAGCCAAGCGCACGCGACCTGGACGAGAGCGAGGTAGTTTCGAGCAGTTTTCTCGTACCGGGTCGCGATCGCGCGAAAGCGCTTGAGGCTATGGAAGAAGACCTCGACGAGGTAGCGCTGGCGGTAGAGCGCTCTGACCAGTCGATGTTTTCTCTTTCGCTCGGGCTTTGAGTGGATGACTGGCTTCATGCCCTTGGCCCGCACGGCGGCCATGAATGCACCCGAGTCGTAGCCGGTGTCGCCGATGAGAGCGCGACCACGAGCATGGGCGAGTAGCTCGGGAGCCGCGATCATCTCGTGCCGCTGACCTGGCGTCAGCGTGACGTGGATCGGGCGCGCTTTCGTGTCGACGACGGCGTGGAGCTTGGTCGAAAAACCTCCTCGAGAGCGGCCCAGAGCATTGCATTGGACCCCCCTTTTCCGCCCGACGCATCCTGGTGTGCGCGAACGACGGAACCGTCGACGATCGAGCCGGTCTCATCGACCTCGATCTGCAGCTCGCGGAAGATGGTCGCCCAATGCCCCTTCCTCGCCCAGTTCGCGAAGCGGTTGTAGACGCACTTCCACGGACCAAATCGCTCCGGCAGATCGCGCCACGGAAGGCCGGTCCTCGCTCGGAAGATCACGGCCTCCACGAAGAGCCGATCACCACGCGTCGCCCTTGGTCCCGTCTCCTGCCGAGGGAGAAAAGGCTCCAGTCGAGCCCACTGTGCGTCGGTTAGAGCGTGTCGGTGCATGTAGATCTTTGATCACAGCGACGATCGCCGCACAACTTCCGAGTGCGACGATCGTGCAAGTGATCGAAATGATCTACGTTTCCGATCGCCCTAATTAGGGACAGCCCCTAGTCGCCGCGCGGGAACAGCACCACGGCCGAGCGGGGCTGCCGGCGTATCAGGATCGCCGTTCGGGCTGAACGCGCCGCCGCTTTCCAGATCGGGTACCACGGCTCGGCGCGCAGCGCCGGCAGTGTGTCGACCAGCTCCGGGACGTAAAGGTCGATCTCGCGGTAAGCACCCCCGGTCAGCGCCTCGACCGCCGGCCCGAAGCTGTACGCCGCCAGCGCGGACGCCGGGTCGAGGTCGTTGTGGAGAGCCCCTCCGTACACCAGCACCAGCGGCCGCCCCGCCGGACGCGGCAGCGCCAGCCCCTGCTCGACGGCACGCTGGAGGTGCGCGCGGGTCAGCTTCAGCAAGCCATCGTAATCGACGTGTCCCCCCGCCGCGACGCTCTGGTATTCGTGGCAGTCGACGTCCAGCACGTGCGGGGCGACGCCCAGCTCTTTGGCCCGGCGCAGCAGGCGAACGATGTCGTTCTCCGTCGCCGCCGGCCGCTCGGTGGTCCGGGCCACGTCTTCCGTGACGCGCTTCTCGGCGGCGCCGCACCTGCCGCGTGAGACCCAGGTCTCGACAATCAAGTGGGCGGCACGTGGCGCGACGGCCGGCAGGATCTCCTCGGTGAAGCGGGCCAGCGTCGAACGCAGCCGCGCCGTGGCGGCCGTCTGGTGCAGCTCACCGAAGGCGACCACCCCGGTCGCGTCATCCACCAGCGCCGCCACCGCCGCTGCGGGCGACGCGAACACCTCGGCCACCATCGGCCGCGACGACCAGGCCGGCGGATGCGCCAGCGCCAGGAGGACGACGCCCGCCGCCGCGGCAATCACTGCCCGCCGAGCGTGATGTACCGCAGACCGCTGACGGTGCGCAGGCGAACCAGGTGCCCGCCCCGGCGTTGCGCCGACAGCGCGGTGACGGCTTCCTCGGCAGTGGTGACGCGCTGGCGGTCGACCTCCAGGATCACGTCCCCCTCCGCCACCCCTGCCGCCGCCGCGGCTCCGCCCGGAACGACCTCGGCCACGACGGCGCCGCGCGCCCCAGGCTCGAGGCCGAGGGAGTCGGCCAGCGGCGGCGTCAGAGTCTGCAGGGCCAGCCCCAGATTGCCGGGCGTCGCCCCGTTGCGTGCGTCGGCCGACGGCAGCTCGCCCAGCGTGACCTCGGCGGGCTGCCGCCGTCCGTCGCGCCACAGGCCCAGCGCCACCTTCGACCCGATCGGCCGATTCGAGACCGTGTCGATCACGTCCCCGGCCCCCTCGATCTTCTTGCTGTCGATGTCGGTGATGACGTCGCCCGCACGCAGGCCCGCCCGTGCGGCGGGTCCGCCCGGCGTCACCTGCGTCACCAGTGCGCCGGTGCCGGCCGGCAGTCCCTTGGCGGCGACCTCGCCCTCGTTGGGATCGCCGACCAGCACGCCCAGATACGCATAGCGCACCCGTCCCTCCTTGATCAGCGACTCGGCGACGCGGCGGACCTGGTTGATGGGAATCGCGAACCCGTACGCACCGCCAGGGCCGGTGTTGATGAGAGTGTTGATGCCGACCACCTCGGCGGACAGGTTCACCAGCGGCCCACCCGAGTTGCCCGGGTTGATCTTGGCGTCGGTCTGGATGTAACGCCGCACGCGGCCGCCCGACATCTGGACGTGCCGGCCAACCTTGCCCTTGCCGCTGACGATGCCGGCCGTGACCGTCTGATCGAGGCCCAGCGGGCTGCCGACCGCCAGGACCCACTCGCCGACCTCCAGCGCGTCGGAATCGCCCAGCCGCGCCGCCACGAGATCCCGCGGTGGGTTGTCGAGGCGGATCACAGCCACGTCGGTCTCGGAGTCCATGCCCAGAGTCTTGGCGCTGAGCTCGCGACCATCTGTGAAGGTTACCTTCACCCGCGTCGCGCCGGAGACCACGTGCCGATTGGTCACGATGTCGCCACGCCCGTCCATCACGACGCCCGATCCCGTTCCGCGCTGCGGGCCCGGCGATGGCTCGGGCATGCCGGGGCCGAACTGGAAGAAGCGACGCAAAAAGGGCGCCATCTGCTCGTCGTCGTCGCCGTTCTGGGCCACGCGCGACCCGCCGATCTCGACGTCGATGCGCACGACGGACGGGCGCAGCGCGCGCGCGACGGACGCGAAGGCCGTCGAGAGCACGCGGGCCTCGTTCGGCGCCTGCGTCTTCGGCGTCACCTGCGCACCGGGCTGCAGCGCCGGACCAGGCCCGGGCGGCTGTTCGGGCGAGCCGGATGCGGCGGGCGCCTCCGCCGGCGCCGGCGAGCCCGGCGCGGGCGTCGCGTTGTTCGACAGCCGTGATGCGAGTCGATCACACCCGAGCGACGCGCCCAGGATCAAGACAGCGCACGACAAAACGTGCGACCCGACGCGCAACCCTCGGCCATGGCGGTCCATGGCGGTATTTAGCGACCCCGACCGCCGGTTCGCAAGCTCCCGGAATGAGGCAACGAATTACATTCTCCAACATGCGCGCGATCACGACCCGACCCGGCACGGCGGACAGCGCTCGCCTCGATGATGTCCCCGATCCTGGCGGCGATCCAAAAATGCTGCTGGTGCAGGCCCTCGCGGTCGGCGTCTGCGGAACGGACCTGGAGATCCTGAGCGGCGCGTACGGCCAGCCGCCGCCAGGGCAAGAACGGCTGATTCTGGGTCACGAAAATTTGGGGCGGGTCCTGCGGGCTCCGGACGGGAGCGGCTTTTCTCCCGGCGATCTCGTGGTCGGCGTGGTGCGGCGGCCGGATCCCGTCCCCTGCCCCAGCTGCGCGGCCGGCGAATGGGACATGTGCCGGAACGGCAGGTACACCGAGCGCGGGATCAGCGGCCTCGACGGGTACGCCGCCGAGCGCTACCTGCTGGAGCCGTCGTTCGCGGTCGCCGTGCCACCGGCGCTGGGAGAGTTGGGGGTTCTGGTCGAACCCACCACGGTCGTCGCCAAGGCCTGGGAGCAGATCGAACGGATCGGGGCGCGCGCCGTCTGGACGCCCAAGCGGGTGCTGGTCACGGGGGCCGGCCCGATCGGCCTCTTGGCGGCGTTGCTGGCCCGCCAGCGCGGCCTCGAGGTTCACGTCTTCGACCGGATCACCGACGGCCCGAAGCCGCGGCTGGTCGCCGCCATGGGCGCCACCTATCACACGGGGGCCGTCAAGGCTCTGCCGCCAGCCGACGTCGCGCTCGAGTGCACCGGCGCTGGCGAGTTGGTGTTCGACCTGATGGAAGCGGCGCCACCCGACGGAATCGTGTGCCTGACCGGGGTCGCGTCGGGGACCCACACGCTGTCGGTCGACCTGACGTCGCTGAACAAGCAGCTGGTGCTGGAAAACAACGTCGTCTTCGGCGTGGTCAACGCCAATCTGCGGCACTACCGTGCCGCCGTCGCCGCGCTGGCCCGCGCGGATCGCGGCTGGCTCGAGCAGGTCGTCTCCCGCCGCGTCCCGGTTCAGCGCTGGCACGAGGCCCTGGTGCGCGGCCCGGCCGACGTGAAACCCGTCATCACCTGGTGAGACCTGTGAAGGGCTTCCCTGGGGCTCTTCCGGAAGCGCGGTCGTGCATTACCTTCACGTCGTGGGGCAGGTGTCGTCCGAGCGGGGTGGCTGGTCTGGTGGGGTCCTCCTGGCTGACACGTATCTGCTGGGCCGGCCGATCAGCCGAGGGGGGATGGGCGAGGTGTTCGAGGCGACGCACGCGCGCCTCCCCGGGCGGTACGCCGTCAAAATCCTGCTGCCGGAGCTGATTGGCCACCGGGAAGCGTTCGCGCGCTTCTGTCGCGAGGCCGAGGTGATGTCGGAGCTGCGCCACCCGAACGTGGTCCAGATCTTCGACTTCAACACCACACCCGACGGGCGTCCCTACTTCGTGATGGAGTTCCTCGAGGGGCGCGACCTCGAGACACGCCTCAATGAGGCGGGCCCGTTGCCGCTGCCGTTCGCGGTGCGCGTCGTCGATGCGGTGGCCTCGGCGCTGGCGGCGGCGCACGCGCATGGGATCGTGCACCGCGACCTCAAGCCGGCGAACATCTTCCTGGTCACCGTCGACGGCCAGCCCGATGAGCTGATCAAGGTGCTGGACTTCGGCATCTCCAAGGTCCGCGCCGCAGGGACGCTGCTGTCGACACCCAGCGACGTGCTGGGGACGCCGCCCTACATGTCTCCCGAGCAGGCCCGCGGCGCCACCCACCTCATCGACGGCCGCACCGATCAGTTCGCTCTGGGTGCGATCACCTACCGGATGCTGACGGGCCACGATCCGTTCACCGGCACCGACATCGCTTCGCTGCTGTACCAGGTGGTGCACCAGGATCCACTTCCCCTGGCCCGCTACGTGCCCGCGTCGTGGGACACCCGTGCGCTGCAGGCGGTGCTCGACAAGGCGATGGCCAAGGACCCGGGGCAGCGCTGGCCGGGCATGCTGGATATGGCTCGCGCTTTCGAGGCCGCGTCCGAGCAGACGCTCTCGCGGTTGCCGGACGGGCGAACGCCCGATGTCAATCACGGACTGCCCGATTTCGACGCTGCGCGGGCACCGGATCTCAGCGACACGTTGATCGCCGCTCCGCCGCCGGCACCGGGCGCGACGGCCTCCTACCGGACGGAGGTCGCCACGCCGACGCCCATCGTCCGGCCGGTGCCCTTGGTGCGCCCGGCGGCGCCCGCGATCGGTCTGACGGACGCGACCGTCCCCGCCCTGGTCACCGACGAGCCCCCACCGGTGCGGACGCCGACCCCGGTGGTGCTTCCAACCCCCGAAGCGACCCCAGCGACGCCCCCCGCGACGCGGGCCGCACCGGCTGCCGCCTTACCGGCCGCCACCGTGCCGGCCGTCGTGGCGCCTGGGGCCGTGAGCCGGCGCAACTACGACTGGGAACCGACCGGAACCGTCGACGATCTTCCGCGGCAGCATCGTGGCCTGGCAGCGTTCGTGGTGCTGTTGGCCGTCACCGGCCTGCTCCTGGCTCTGACGGGCGCATACCGGCGCATTCCGGCGGCGATCTCGGCCGCGGCGCGCGTGATCCGGGGCCGGGCGGCAGCTCCTGCGGCGCCCGCGCTGCCGCCCCGAACGCCTGAGGCAGCGCCCGCTCCGTCGGAGCCGGCGCCGGTCGCTCCGGCCCCGCCCGCGGGCTCGTCGGGGACACCGCCCGGCGCCTCGTCGGGGACACCGCCCGCTGCGACGGCCGCCACGCCAAGCCCGGCCGGCCATGACCGCCCGGTGCGCCCGACCACCGAGAAGCGCCCGCACGGCCGGCCGCACGCCGCTCGGTCCAGCGGCGTCCAGTACGTCGAGCACCCGGGCACGGTCGATTTGCCTTCGCCCGCCGCCGCGCCGGCACCAGCAGCGCCCGCACCGGGCGCGCCCGCGCCGGCAGAGGCGGCGCCGTCCCGCAGCGACGCGCCCGCGCCTCCGGCGGGTCTCGCGCCCGCGACGCCCTCTGCGCCCGGCTTCGACATCGCGCCGCCCGCGCCCATGAACGACACGCCGGGCCACGACATCGCGCCCCCGCCGAGCGGGGACAGCGACCAGCCCCTGCCGCCGTCGGTCCGCTGACGGGCGGACCGCGCGCGCTTGCTTTCGACCGGCCGGCGGTTACGTTGCGCAACGTCCGATGACCCGCCGCATCCCGAGCGCCACCTACCGGCTACAGTTCAACAAGGACTTCACCTTTCGCGACGCAACCGCGCTGGTTGATTACCTCGATGATCTGGGCGTCACCGACGTTTACGCGTCGCCGATCCTCGCGGCGCGACCGGGCAGCGTGCACGGGTACGACGTCGTCGACCACGGCCGGCTGAACCCGGAGCTCGGGACCGAGAGCGACCTCGACGCACTGGCCGCCGCTCTGAAGGCGCGGGACATGGGAATGGTTCTGGACGTCGTTCCGAACCACATGTGCATCGCCACCTCGGAGAACCACTGGTGGAACGACGTGCTCGAAAACGGGCGCAGCTCGCCCTATGCCCCGTTCTTCGACATCGATTGGAATCCGCCCAAGCCGGAGCTGCACGAAAAGGTGCTGCTTCCCGTCCTGGGCGCGCAGTACGGCCGCGTGCTCGAGAACCAGGAGCTCTCGGTCGGCTACGAAGCCGGTGGATTCTTCGTGCAGTACTTCCAGTCGCGCTTCCCGATTGGACCGCGCACGATCCTCCCCCTGCTGGAACCGATGGTCGCCGATCTCCGGCGCACTCACCCGGAGGATCACCCGGACCTGCTGGAGCTGGAGAGCATCGTCACCGCGACGAAGAACCTGCCCACGCGTCTCGAGACGGACCCCGATCGCATCCGCGAGCGCCAGCGCGAAAAGGAAATCGTCAAGCGCCGCATCGACACGCTGGTCTCGAACAGCGCCGCCGTTCGCGACGCGCTGGAGCGAAGCCTGAAGGCCATCAACGGCGACAAGGGAAACCCGCGCAGCTTCGACCAGCTCGAGGGGTTGCTGGCCGAGCAGGCGTACCGGCTGTCGTACTGGGGCGTGGCCGCCGAGGAGATCAACTACCGGCGGTTCTTCGACATCAATGACCTGGCGGCGATCCGGATCGAGGAGCCGAAGGTGTTGGAGGCGGTTCACGCCAAGGCGTTCGAGCTGCTGCGAGACGGCAAGATCACTGGCCTGCGGGTCGACCACGTGGACGGCCTGCTGGATCCGTTGCGCTACCTGCAGCACCTGCAGCGGCCGCGCGACGGCGAGCCGCCGGTGGCACCGGGTGCCGACGCGCGCCGCCTCTATGTCGTCGTCGAGAAGATCCTGACCGGCGCCGAGGAACTGCCCACCGATTGGCCGATTCACGGCACGACGGGGTACGAGCTCCTGAACATGGTCAACGGCCTCTTCGTCGAGCCGGGCGGCTTCCGCCTCATCGATCGGTCGTACCAGCGCTTGCGCGAGGTGAACGGCACGTTCGACGACATGCTGTACCGGGCCAAGAAGCTGATCCTGCGCACGGCCATGTCCAGCGAGCTTTATGTGCTCGCGCGGCGACTGGACCGGATCTCCGAGCAGCACCGCTGGTCGCGTGACTTCACCGCCAGCACGCTGCATCTGGCGTTGGGCGAGGTCATCGCCTGCTTCCCGGTGTATCGCACCTACGCCGAGTCCGATACCCACGAGATCAGCCCCAACGACCGGATGCACATCTTGCGCGCCTTGCGCGAGGCCAAGCGGCGCAACCGGTCGACCAGCGAATCGATCTTCGACTTCATCGGCGATCTGCTGCTGCTGCGCGACCCGGAGGGGCTCACGGATGCCGACCGCGCCGAACGCCGCGAGCTGGTGCTGCGGATTCAGCAGCTCACGGGGCCGGTCATGGCCAAGGGTCTGGAAGACACGGTCTTTTACCGCTACTTCCCGCTGGCCTCCTTGAACGAGGTAGGCGGACGCCCCACGACGGGGGTCGTGCCGCTGGACCACTTCCACAGCTTCTGCACGCGCCGCCAGCAACGCTGGCCGGCCGCGCTTTCCGCCACCGCCACCCACGACACCAAACGAGGCGAAGACACACGGGCCCGCCTGGACGTGCTCTCCGAGATCCCGCGCGAATGGCTGGCGGCGCTGCGACGGTGGGAACGCTTGAACCGGAAGGCCAAGCCGCGCGTCGAAGAGACGCTGGTCCCCGGCAGCAACGAGGAATATCTCATTTATCAAACCCTGGTCGGCGTCTGGCCGCTGGAGGGCGTGATGGCGGAGCTGGACGAGGACCAGCACCACGCTCTGGTCCAGCGGGTGAGCGGCTATCTGACGAAGGCCCTGCGCGAAGCGAAGCTACACACCAGCTGGGTGAACGTCGACGAACCCTATGAGAAGGCTTGCCAGGAGTTCTTGTCGCGCGTGCTCGATCGGCGCGGCGGCGACAACCCATTTTTGGCCGACCTGCGCCAGTTTCTACGGCGAATCACGCTGCCTGGGCTCTACAACTCCCTGTCGCAGTCGCTGCTGAAGATCACGGTGCCCGGCATCCCCGATTTTTACCAAGGGACCGAGCTGTGGGACTTCTCGCTGGTGGATCCCGACAACCGGCGGCCGGTCGACTACGCCGCCCGCCGTGCCCTTCGGGCGCGTCTCGGCGAGGCCGGTAATTCGAGCGTCACCGTCGAGCAAGCCATCGCCGAGCCGGCCGACGGCGCGCTGAAATTGCTCGTCACGACGCGTGCCCTCGCGGCGCGCCGCCGCTGCCGGACGCTCTTCGACGACGGCGCGTACCTTCCCCTCGAGGTGGTCGGCCAAAAGGCCCGCCACGTCGTGGCGTTCGCGCGCACGAAGAGCGACGGAACGAAGAGCGACGGAACGAAGAGCGACGCCGCCGAGGTCGCGATTACCGTGGTGGGGCGATTCTTCACCGGGCTCGACGCCGCAGCACGCCGTCCGACCGGTCCCGAGGTCTGGCACGACACCCGGGTGATCCTCCCGGACGAGATTCGCGCTTACGCCTTCCGGGACGTCATTGCGGACGCGAGTTTCGAAACCGATGAACGCTCCGGCGTTCGAGCGTTCCCGGTCGCGGCAGCGCTTTCCATGCTTCCGGCCGCGCTGCTGGTTCCACTCGAAAAACCGAAGAGGTAACCGAAGAGCTAATCGAAGAGCTAGCCGAAGACCTAACGCGACCGACAATTTTGCTGATACAAAATGTCAGTGGTGTACAATTACGCCGGGAAGAAATGACATTCACGCACGCTGGGTACGACGACGTCCACCGCGGCCGCCACATTTGCCTCCCGTTCGAGACCGAGTCCGAAAAGCAGGAGGCCGTTACGGCATTTCTGATTGAAGGGCTCACGCAAGGTCGGCGCTGCCTGTTCGTCGGCGCCCCGGAGGAGCTCTCCGATCTCGGCGTCGCGCTGCAAATGCACGGCACCTCCCTCTCCCGCGCGCTCGACCGCAAGCGGCTGATCTTCAGGACGCGCGAGGACGCGTATCTCGAAAATGGCACCTTCAATACTGCCGCCGTCCTGGCGCGGCTCGAGCAGCACGTGCGCGACGCGGTCGCGGACGGGTTCTCCGGCCTGCACGCGACCGGCGAGCTGGTGTACGTCCCGGCCGACGGCGATTGGCAGCGGATCGTCGAGTACGAGGCACAAATGAACGAGACCTTCGCGCGTCTCCCGCTCACCGCTCTCTGCCGTTACCCGCGCGCCGTCGTGCCAGCGCACCGGGTGCAGGACGTCCTGCGGACACACCCGATCGCGATCGTGCGCGGCGACAGTTGCAGCAATCCCTTTTATGAGCGGACACAGCTGGCGCTGTCGAACGACAGTCAGACTCGGCTGGACTGGCAGCTCCGCCAGATGCGGGTCCAGAACCGCACCCAGCGCCGCCTGGAGGATCAGACCTACTCCGCCGTCACCGCCGCCGCCGATCTGGCGACCCAGCTGGAAGCGCTGCGCGAAAAGCTGCGCGAGCTGAAATCCTAGCGTAGCCCGGCCGGGCTGGCCGTCATACGGCGAATTCGCATCCTTGTTGCCATAATCCTGCCGGCGGGATATGGCCTGTGGGACATGTACATTCTCGTCAACACCGGGGGGGGCGACGCCCCGGGGCTGAACGCCGTCATCCGCGCGGTCACGTTGTCCGCGCTCCGCCGTGGCTGGCGGGTCACCGGAATCCGCCGCGGCTACCATGGGCTCCTCGAAAATCCCGCCGAGGGACTCATCGAGCTCACCCGCGACAAGGTCCGCGGCATCGCCCACCTGGGCGGGACCATCTTGGGGACCGTCAACAAGGGACATCCGTTCGAATTCATCGCCGAGCGCGACGGCAAGAAGGTCACGATCGACGTGTCGGATGACATCATGCGGCGCTTCCGGGAGATCGGGGCCGACGCCCTGATCGCCATTGGCGGCGACGGCGCCTTCCGTATCGCGACCCGCTTCACCGACAAGGGAATGCCCATCGTCGGCGTGCCGAAAACCATCGACAACGATCTGTCCTGCACGCAAGCCACGTTCGGTTTCGACACGGCCGTCACCGTGGCGACCGAGGCGATCGATCGCCTGCACAGCACGGCCGAATCGCACGAGCGAATCATGGTCGTCGAGGTCATGGGGCGCTACGCCGGCTGGATCGCGATGCACGCGGGCGTCGCAGGCAACGCGCACGTCATCCTCCTGCCCGAGATCCCCTACGACATCGACCGCGTCGTCGAACGCATCAAGAAGCGTTACGCCTCGGGGCGGCGGTACTGCATCGTCGTGGTCGCCGAAGGCGCCCACCCCAAAGACGGGACCATCAGCGTCATCGGCGAAGAGCTCGGCCGCGAGGTCCGCCTCGGCGGGCTCGCCGAGCGGGTCGGGGCCTACCTGGGAGACCGCACCGGGTTCGAGACCCGGTCGTTGGTCCTCGGCCACCTGCAGCGCGGCGGCAGCCCGACCCACCGAGACCGCCTGCTGGCGCTGCGCTTCGGCGCCGCCGCCGTCCGGATGGTCGAACAGGGCAAGTTCGGCCACATCGTCGCCTACCATCCCCCGCACATGGTACCGGTGCCGATGATGGAGGCGATCGCCGTCATGAAGACCGTCCCGCTGGACTCGGACACCGTGCAAACCGCCCGGGATCTGGGGATCTGTCTGGGCGACTGAACCGCAACCTGATGTATCATCGGCCGGCTCGCGCCAGGTCGATGACCGTGCCCCAGGATCACAATCCGACGCTGTCCGAGCTCGACCCCCTCTTGGGGCGAGCCGTGGCGGACAATTTCCGGGTCGACAGCCTCATCGGCAGCGGCGCGATGGGGAACGTCTACCGCGCCCAACAGCTGTCGCTGGGCAAGGCGGTCGCCATCAAGGTGCTCCACCACCACCTGATGGGTGACGACAAGCTGGTCGCCCGCTTCAAGCGAGAGGCCAAGAGCGCCTCGATGCTCAACCACCCGAACTCCATCCAGATCATCGATTCGGGACAGGATCGCGACGGAACGCTCTACATCGCGATGGAGTTGCTGGCCGGGCGGGATCTGGCTCAGGTCATCCGCGACGAGTTCCCCCTGCCTTTGCCGCGCGTCGTGCGGATTTTGTCGCAGGTCTTGTCGGCGCTGGAAGAGGCGCACGCGCGCGGGGTCATCCACCGCGACCTCAAACCCAGCAACATCATGCTGACCGCGCGCCGGGACGAACGCGACTTCGTGAAGGTCTGCGATTTCGGGATCGCCAAGGCGACGCTCGAAGAGGGCAAAGAGGACGACCGGGCCGCGATGCTGACGATCCAGGGGCTGGTCTGCGGGACGCCCGAGTACATGTCGCCCGAGCAGGCGCGCGCCGAGACGATCGATGGGCGCGCCGACCTCTATTCCGTCGCCGTCATTCTTTACCAGATGGTCACGGGTGACATTCCGTTCCGGGCGGACTCACCGGTGGCGATCGTCAGCCGCCACCTGGTCGAGCCGCCGCTGCCGCCCAGCCGCCGGCGCCCCGACCTGCACCTGCCCAAGATCGTCGACGACATTGTCCTGCGCGGACTGGAAAAGGATCGCGAGCTTCGCTTCCCCACGGCGGCGGCCTTCCGCGAGGTTCTGGAAGGGTTGCTGGTGGCGACCAGCAGCCCGGGGACCCCGATGGCGGCCGGCGAGCGGGCTTCGAACCCGACCATGAAGGACATCTCGGGGACCTCTTCGCCCGGGACGGCCACCGTCCCCGCGCAGCCGCCCGGCGCGCAGTTCGGCACGACCGCAAACATGACCGGCCGCTCGCGCCGGCAGACGCCGGTCCTGGTCCTGGGGCTGACCGCGCTTTTCGGTCTGTCGGTGGCGGCGGCTCTTTACACCTTCCGCGTGCACACTCAGATGAAGCGGGCCGATCTGGCGGCGCGGGCCGCGCTGGAGGCGGCCCGGTCGACCCCGCTGCCGCCGCCGCGCCCGGCCACCCCGATCCCGGCCGCGATCGCGCCACCCGCGCTGCCGGCGGCGGCCGAAACGCCCGAGGTCGCGGCCGTGCGGCCACCCGCCCCGTCTTTCCGCGATCGCGCCCGTCCCCGCCGCCACGACACGGCGGGCGGCGCGCACGGGGCGCCCGTCGCCGCCGTCGCGGCTGCCGTCCCCGCCGCCGAGATGCCGCTGCCGGTGGCCGCCACGCCGCCCCCCCGCGACGCCGGACAGGCGCTGGCGGAAGCCGACAAGCTGCTGGCCCAGGGCGAGGTGTCCGATGCCTGCGCCCGGGGCGAAGAGGCCAAGCGTCTCGGCCCGCGGCTGCCCGCCGTCTACAAGTTTCTCGGCAAGTGCTACATGCACGGGGGCCGCGCCCGCGACGCTAACGACAACTACAAAAAATATCTCGAGCTGGCGCCCAACGCGTCCGACGCACCTTTCGTGAAGAGCATGATCAAGTGATTCCGCGGGTTCGTGTTGGTGGAGGTCTCTGGTTGGTGGTCTTCGGGCTCGCGACGGGCGCCACCGCTTGCAAGGTGGACCAGGCGGCGTTCGACACGCGCGTCTTCGCGTGCAACCCATCGGCGCGCGATCCCGGTTGCGGCAAGGACCAGCAGGGGACCCCGATGACCTGTTACCCGGGCAGCCTGCTGGACGGCACGGATTTCTGCGCGCCCGGCTGCGGCGACACGCCCACGTCGCTGCCGGACGGCAACGTCTGCGTCGAGGGCGGCGCGGAGCTGGCCTTCTGCAACCCGTCGGACCCGCCCGGCGCCTGCGGCAGCAGCCAGCTGGACTGCCTGCGCACCGACGTCACCAGCCAGGAGGGCGTCTGCACGACGATGACGCCTTGTTCGGTCGACGTGGACTGCACCGATCCCGTGCGCTCGACCTGCGCCGCGACGTTCCTGTCGGACCTCTACGCCAAGAACCAGACGATGCACGCGGACCACCTCTATTGCCTTCAGAAGAACTGCCAGAGCGGCAACTCGGCCTGCTCGCCGGGACAGTCTTGCCTGCCGCTGCTGGTGCCGGCGTCGGCCCACGCACCCGACATCTGCGTGCCCAACTGTGACGCTCACGGCAACTGCCCGCCCAATCACGTCTGCTTTCAAAAGATCTCCGGGCCCGCCAACCCGGCCATCTGCATCCCCGGCCTGCTGGGATTCATCTGCCAGTCCGACATCGATTGCCTGGTTGGGACCTGTCACAGCGACCAGGACCCCGACGCCGCGGACGGGCTGAAGCTGTGCACAATCGGTTGCGACCGCGACGACGAGTGCAGCATCTTCGACAGCAACCAGGGGACGTTCTTCTGCGCGATCGGTGTGGGCGTCGGCGGCAAGAGCGGCCACTGCGAGATGCCGAACGCATACCGCGGCAACTCGTGCCACACGGACGCCGACTGCACCCGCGACGTGAACACGTTCTGCTTCTTCTCGTCGCCGCCGACGTCGCCCAAGGAGCTGGGCACGTGCCTCCGCCCGTGCGACGCCGCCAACAACTGCGCCCCGCGTGCGGGTATCGGGCACACCTGTCTGCCCTTCTACGCGGCCGGTGGAACCCCGGCCGCCGGCTGCTTTCCCGGGTTCTTCCCGTACCCCTGCCAGACCAACGCGAACTGCGTCGGGGACCTGACCTGCCGGGGTGCGGACCTCAGCGCGACGCCGCCGGTGCTCGGCCATTGCACCACGCTCTGCCAAACGAACGAGGACTGCCAGGCCGACCGATGGACCGCGGGCCAGTCGTTCTGCGGCGGCGGCGTCTGCCTGCCGCTTCGCGACGGGGGAGCCCCCTGCTCCGTAGACGGACAGTGCGCGTCGAAGCTGTGCGAGCCCGATTCGACGATGTCGGGCGGCGGCCACGTCTGCGCGGCGGTGGGCGCGTGAGGCGGCTCGCGCTGGCGGCACTGGTCCTGGCCACGGCGGCCGCCGCCCGGCCCGCGCACGCCGCCGAGAAGATGGCCGTGCTGGTGCTGGGTTCCTCCGAAAAAGAGTCCGAGCTGGCCGACAACCTGACAGAGGTGTTGATCGCGTACGTCGCGCGACACGGCGGCTTCGAGATCGCGGGCAAGGAAGAGTTCCGGGGGCGGTTGGGTGTCCAAAACGAACGGCGCGCCCAGGAATGTCTGGACGACTTGTCCTGCCTGGGACGGGCGGGCGTCTCGCTGGGCGTGCGGCGCATCGTGGCCGGCAGCGTCGGCACGCGGGGCAAGCAGTTCCTGTTCAACCTGAACTTGAACAATGTCGAGCTCGGAAAGGTCGAAAGCCGGGTTTTTCGCCTGGTCGAAGGCGGCATCGAGGACTTGATTCGCGCCGTGCAAGAAGCCTCGGGTGAGCTGTTCCGCCCGCACGTCGAGCCCGGCAAGATTCAGGTCGCCTCTGAGCCGGCCGGGGCGCGCGTGTCGATCGACAACGCGTACCTGGGCGTGACGCCGCTGTTGTCCGGGACACTGCTGGCCGGGCAGCACGGCGTGCGCGTCGAGGCCGACGGCCGGTTCCCCTGGATGTCGCGCGTAGAGGTGCGCCCCAGTGAGGAGCTTCAGATCCGGCTCACACCTGACAACCTTCCGCGCCGCCGGGGCTGGCCGGCCTATGCCGCTTACGGGACGGCCGTCGCGGGAGCAGCCGCGCTGGCAGCCGGCGGGTTCCTGGGGGAGCTGTCGCAGTTGCAGCCGAGCGGCGCCACCCGCCAGCAGGCGGCGGAGGATCTGGACCAAAAGCGACACCTGGCCTTGGCGGCCAACGTCTCTTTCGTGTCAGCCGCGGTCCTGGGCGTCGTCTCCCTGTATTTCTTCATCCGGTACCACGACGACATCTTTGGACGTACCGACCATTACGATAGCGGCCCCTGAGGTGAGTCCCAGGACCTAGACACCGTGGGTGGAGATGGTTACGTAGGATCGAAGAGGCTCGGGGGTAACGCTACTGGATCGTAACCACCCCCGCCGGACCAGCCGATTAGTCCTATGATTCCGCGCCCTCCTCTGCCGGGCTCGTGGCATGGGCCTTGCGATGATGGCCGGCATGCTCAGCATCGCAACGACTTCAAACAAACGACATCATTCGCGCCGCCGCACGTCCGAAGCCGGCGCTGTTCGTACGGAGACTGCCAAGAGCCGGCACCTGAAGGCGGTAGAGGGCGAGGAGGCCGAGGCCGAATCGACCGAAACTCCGGAATTGGAGCTGGGGGCCGAGGGGGCCAGCCCCATGACCGACCTGGTCGGGCTGCCCATCGAGGCGGGACCGGAAGTCGAGACGCCGGTCGCCGCCGAAGCGGAGCCGGTCCCCACCGATTACTCCACCATCGGCGCCTACCTGCACGAGCTGCGGCGCTACCCGCTCATGACGCGGGAAGAGGAGCACGAGGTGGCGGTGCGGTACTCGCAGACGGCCGAGCAGGCTCTGGCCGCCCGCCTCATCACGGCCAACCTCCGGTTGGTCGTCAAGATCGCTCAGGAGTACCGGCGGGCGCACCGCAACATCCTGGACCTCATCCAAGAGGGAAACATCGGTCTCATTCACGCGGTTCAAAAGTATGACCCGTACCGCGGCGTGAAGCTGTCGTCGTACGCGTCCTGGTGGATCCGCGCCTACATCCTGAAGTTCATCCTGGCCAACTGGCGCCTGGTGAAGGTCGGGACGACCCAGGCCCAGCGCAAGCTCTTCTTCAATCTGCGCAAGGAGCGCGAGAAGCTGGAGAAGCAGGGCTTCCAGGTCGAAGCCAAGCACCTGGCCGCCGCCCTCGACGTCACCGAACAAGAGGTGATCGAGATGGAGCGCCGGCTGAACGCGGCCGAAACCTCACTGGACGCGCCGATGCGCTCCGACGAGCAGGGCGATCGCACGCAGGGTGACTTCGTGCGCGCCGCGCCCTCGTCGAGGCCGGACCTGCAGGTCGAGTCCGGTGAGTTTGGCGCAATCCTGAAGGACAAGCTGCACGCCTTCGGTGCCACGCTGCGCGACCGCGACCTGGAGATCTTCCGCGACCGGCTGCTGAACGACGAGCCGGCGACGCTGGTCCAGATCGCCGAGCGGTTCGGCGTCACCCGCGAGCGGGTGCGCCAGATCGAGGAGCGCCTGAAGAAGCGCCTGCGGCAGTACCTGGTGTCCGAGTTGGGCGACGGCGTCCAGATCGACGACACGCTCGACTAAGTTACGGTCGCAAGCAGGCTGAGCAGCGGGGCGTCCCGGGTCGGGAGCCCCGCTTTTTCACGTCCGCCGGCCGAGGTGGCCTGAAGTCGGCCTACTGCTGCTGGGTCTGTGAGACGCAATCGTTCGGGCCGCCCTTCACCGTCAGCGTCATCATCTGGGTGATGGTGCCGCCGGCCGTGAAGTCGACGGAGCCGGTGGCGCAGTGAAACTTGTCGGCGGCGGGCGTGCTGTCGAACCCTTCGAACGTGAAGGTCAGCTTGCCCGAATCGGCGAACGTCGCGTATTCGAACGTGCCGATGACCGGGAAGTTCGATCCGATCGGGCAGGCCACCTTCGAGCCATCGGACGGCAACGTGATGAGGTCCGTCTCTGCGCCCGAAACGACAATTCGGCAGAGCTGCAGATAGCCGGCCTTTTCGATCGGCAGCGATCCCTGGTCGACCTGAAGTTTGACGTCGTAATAGTGGTACGAGTTACACCCGAGGCCGAGCAGCGAGGCGGCGCAGGCCGCCACCTGGAGCAGACGCGTGGCGCGCGTCATTGTCCGGGCTCCCCTTGCCCGAAGCATCCAAGAAAGGTTTGGTTGCAGGGGCGCACATCGCCGCCGTTGAGCGAATGGTACAGCGTCAAGCCGCCCCAGATCGCGGCCGCCGCGCCGACGACGATTCCGCCCGTGATGGCCCAGAACTGCCACTTCTCGTAAAAGGCGGTCTTGTCAGCCCGAGCTTTTTGCGCGACGGCCTCGTCGGCCGGCTTGGGCGCCAGCAAGGACTTGTCGCGCGGGCGATCGATGTCGTCGGCCTGCCTGGCGGTGTCGATTTCAGTCTTGGCCGCGTGCGGCTCCTCGGTGTCCTGTGCCGCGTGCGCCGACGACCAGGGGGTCGCGACCAGCACGCCCAAGCACGCGCAGATGAGCCCGAGCGGCGCTCCGGCCCGGCGCACGGTGAGATCGCGTTGACGGAGCCGGGCTTCGCCCGGCGGGGTCAGATCGAAGCCCATGGGCCTGCATCTTACACAAGCGTATTCCAGTTGGTAGTGGATCACTTGCAGCGAAGTGGCCGGTGCTTAACTTCCACGCCCGGAGGACGAAATGGCGAAGTCCAAGTCATCGGGCGCGGACGCGCGTCCCAGCGACGAAGAGATCTCCCAGCGAGCGTACGAGCTTTACCTGCAGCGCGGTTCGGCCCCCGGCCACGAGAACGACGATTGGCTGCAGGCCGAGGCCGAGTTGATGGAAGCGCGGCGCAACGCTGAAGCCGCCTTCGCACCTGACCGCGGGGATCAGAGCGGCTCGCAGGCTGCAGCCCAGGCCGGATCATCAGATGACGGCCGTGGCAAGACCAACGGCCGCCGCGAAGGCTCGGGCTCGGGACGTCGAACGCTTCGCCAGTAGCGCGCGCCCCTTGCGCCGGCCGCCGCCGCCTGAGACTCTATCGGTCGTCGCATGGGTGGAGACGTCAAACTCTCGGGCCCTGACCTGACCGCGGGTGTCGCCGAGGCGGACCTCGCAGGCGGTCAGCTTCTGGGACACGCGCACGGCGAACCGGTCCTGCTGGTTCGCCAGGATGCGGAGGTCTTCGCGATCGGCGCGACCTGCACCCACTATGGCGGGCCGCTGGCCGAGGGGCGCGTCGGCGAGCGGTCCATCCGCTGCCCGTGGCACCACGCCTGCTTCGACCTGCGGACCGGCGCGGCGCTGCGCGCGCCCGCGCTCAATCCCCTGCCCTGTTACGACGTCGAGCGCGCTGGCGGCCGGATCCGGGTCGGCGCGCGGCGTGGCGATCCGCTGTCGCTGCGGCGCGAATACGCGGTGCGAACGGTGGCCATCGTGGGCGCCGGCGCCGCCGGGGAATCGGCTGCCGAGACGCTGCGCCGTGAGGGCTACGACGGCGAGATCCTCCTGTTCGGCGCCGATGACTCTCCGCCCGTCGATCGGCCCAACCTGTCCAAGGACTACCTGGCCGGCAACGCCCCGGAAGAGTGGCTGCCGCTGCGCCAGCCGTCATTCTTCGGCGAGCAGAAGATCGCGATGACCCTGGGCGCGCGAGTGACCGCCATCGACCCCGCCGCCAAGCACCTGACGCTGGCCGACGGGCGGCAGGTCCCCTGGGATGCCCTGTTGCTGGCCACGGGCGCCGACCCCATCCGGCCGCCGATCCCGGGCGCCGACAAGCCGCACGTCCACACGCTCCGCACGCTGGGCGACTGCCGCGGCATCATAGCGGCGGCGGCGCGCGCATCGCGGGCCGTGGTCATCGGCGCCAGCTTCATCGGCATGGAGGTCGCGGCGTCGCTGCGCGCCCGCAATCTGGAGGTGCACGTGGTGGCGCCCGAGGCCGTCCCCTTCGCGCGCACGCTGGGCCCGGAGATCGGCGCCGTGCTGAAGGGCGCCCACGAGAAGAACGGCGTGGTCTTCCACCTGGGCGACGGGGTGGCCGCCGTCGAGGACGACGGCGTTCGACTGACCAGCGGCGCCCGCCTGGCCGCCGACCTGATCGTTGTGGGAGTCGGCGTGCGGCCGGCGATCGGGCTGGCGCAAGCCGCCGGATTGACGGTCGACCGCGGCGTCGTCGTCGACGACCGGCTGCGGACCAGCGCGCCCGGCGTGTTCGCGGCCGGCGACATTGCGCGGTTCCCGTACGGTCCGACGGGCGAGCCGGTGCGCATCGAGCACTGGGTGGTCGCCCAGCGCATGGGGAAAGTCGCGGCGCTGAACATCCTCGGCCGCGACACGCCGTTTACGTCGCCGCCGTTCTTCTGGACCACGCAGGCGGACGTGACCATCAGCTACGTCGGCCACGCCGAGCGCTGGGACCGGATCGACGTGGCGGGTGACCTGCAAGCACGCGACGCCACGGTGGCGTACCGGTTCCAGGGACGCACGCTGGCCGTTGCGACGCTGGGCCGCGACAGCGTCAGCCTGGAAGCCGAGGCCGCCTTCGAACGCGACGATCAGGCCGCCCTGGCGGCCTTCGGCGTCTCGCGCTGAGAGCCGGCTTGCGGCGGGCGCTTCCGGCGCTGGCGGGGGCAGCGGTACTGGGGGTGGGTCTCGCCTGCGCGACCACGTCCTTGCAGCAGGACTTCGCCGCCTACGACGCGGCCGGCACCGCGCGGCGGGCGGGCCTCGATCCGTACGTGAACCAGGTCGGCGCCCGGCAGCCGGCGCGGCTGTGGGACGGCCTGGCGCCCTTTCAGCACAGCCGCTTCCTGTATCCGCCGCTGGTGGCGGAGCTGTTTCGGCCGGCGGCGGCCGTGCCGTATTTGGCTGCCAAGACGATCTTCACGCTGGTGATGATCGCCGCCTGGCTGGGCGCGGCCGCGCTGGTGACGGAGCGCCCCGCGCTGTTCTTGGCGGCCAGCGCCCTCTTCTTCCCGCTGTGGCGCCACCTGGAACGCGGGCAGATCGATTTGCTGTTGCTGCTGCTGCTGGCGCTGGCCTGGCGGTTCCGCCACCAGGCGTGGGCCGCGGGTTTGACGATGGGCGCGGCGATTGCCATCAAGCCCGCGATGGCGGGCGTCGCGCTGATCGTCGCGGCGCTGGGCCATGTCCGTGCGGCGGGTGCCGCCGTCGCCGCGCTGGTGGTAGTCGCCGGATTGACGATCGCCGTCGACGGTACGCCACGCCTGCGCGAATACCTGACGGAGGTGGTACCGCGCGCGGCGCTTTACGGCGAAGGTGGAACCGCATCGATGCTGCTGCCCGACGAACAGATTCCAGCCGAGGGCGACGACGGCATCAGCGTGCGGGACGGGCGTGCCTATCGAACGACGCTGTGGGACGCCCCGGCCGCGGCCAGCCTGCCGCGCCTGCTGGCACCCGAGGGCCCGACCCGCCGCAGCGCCTGGCTCCCCTTCGCCATCGGTTTCGCCCTGCTGGCGGCCTGTGCCCGGCGCTGCGTC
This sequence comes from uncultured Pseudomonadota bacterium, assembly GCA_963737345.1. Lineage (GTDB taxonomy): Bacteria > Myxococcota_A > Polyangia > Fen-1088 > Fen-1088 > JADGRB01. The sequence goes on from CAVTSM010000017.1 coordinate 344,254, forward strand.
GCGATCGGCGGCCGCGCGGACTGGCTGTTCTGGGGCGCGGCCGTCGCCTGCGTCGTGACCTCGCCCGCGGGATGGGTGATGGGGCTGGTGCTGGCGCTGCCGCTGGCGCCCGCGCTGATCGAGACCTGGGCCGCCGGGACGTGGCCACGCCGCCTGTCCGTTGCCGCGGCCGCCGGCTGGACCGGCGTCGCGCTGCCCTTTCCGGTGGCGGGGCTCGCCACCGGGGGGGCGACGTTGCTGGTGGTCGTTGCGGCCGCGGCGGCGATGCGCCCAGCGGGGCCGGTGCGCCCGTGATCGCGTTGGTCGTCCAGCTGGCGGCGCTGGCCGCCATCGGCACGACGATCGGGCGGATGGGCGCGCCGGCCGACCAATCGCGGGCGACGGCGTGCGTCCGCGCCTGCATCTGGGCCCTGGGCGCGCTCATCGCGGTCGAGGGGTTGCTGGGCGCCGTCGGCCTGCTGCGCGCCGCTGGCCCGGCGCTGGTTGCCCTCGGTGCCGTGGCCATCGCGGTGCGCGTGACGTTCCCGGCGCGGTTCCGGGCTCCGGCCCGGCAGCTCGCGATGACGACCGCGGCCGACGCGGGACTGGCCACGGCGCTGGTGGCGGGGCTGGCGGTGCGCCTGGCGGCAGGCCTGCACAAGACGCTCTTCCTTTACGATGCGCTCTCGTATCACCTGCACGCGCCGGCCACCTGGCTGGCCGACGGGCGGCTGTCGGTGGTTCCCGCGGTGTTCGGGGATCCGGCGGCCGCCTACGCGCCGGCGAACCTCGAGGTCTGGTTCGCATTCTTGATGGCGCCCTTGCGCTCCGACTTTCTGGCCGGCGTCGGACAGCTCCCGTTCGCAGGCCTCGCCGCGCTGGCGGTGGCGGCCGCCGTGCGCGAGGCCGGGGCGCGGCGCGAGGCGGCGCTGGGTGCCGCCCTGGCGTTCCTGCTGCTGCCGGAGGTGTGGCAGCAGGCGCGCACGGCGATGACCGATCTCGGGATGGCGGCGCTGCTGCTCTCGGGGATGCCGTTTCTGTTTCGCGTCCGGCGCGCCGCCGCGGGCGCCGACCTTCTGGCCTTTGCGGCGGCGCTCGGGCTGGCCATCGGAACGAAGTACGCCGCCGCGCCGCTGGCCGTTCCCTTCGGCCTGGCCGTCGCCGTGGCCGTCGCGCGACAAAGGGTCCCTGCATGGCGCGTGTCCGCGGCGATCGCGCTGGTGCTGGCGCTGGGCGGGTCGTGGTACCTGCGCAACGCGCTGGTCGCGCGCAATCCCTGGTATCCAATCGCGACGCTCGGGTTGCCGGGCCTCTATCAGCAGGCAACGATGCGCGCCTGGGACTACCACCTGCCCGTCTTCGATCTGGGCGCGCTCGGCGAGATGGTCGCGGGCGCGGGGTTCGGGTTCACCGCTGCCGGGCTGGTGGCGTTCGCGCGCGCCCGACCGCGCGTGGAGCTTCCGCTGGCAGCCGCCGTCGTGGCGATTTTCTGGTTCGTGATCCCCTATCAAGAGAGCCGATTCCTGTTCGCCGCCTTCGGCCTGGCGGCGCTGGCGATCGGCCGGGCGGCGGCGCGGCCACCGGCGCCGCTGGGCTGGGGCGGCCTGGCCCTGGCGCTGATCGGCGCCTGCGTGGCGCTCCCCTCGCCGGACCGGCTGGCGCTGCTGCCCATCGGGCTGCTCGGCGCGGCGGCCCTTCACGGCTGGCGGAAGATCCCGTTGCGGCTGCGGCCGGCCGTCGGGCGGGCCACGGCGCTGACCGCCGCCGCGCTGCTGATCACCAGCGTCGCGCGCGGACTGCCCGCGCACCGGCGCGGCGCCGACCCGTACCGGATCGGCAGCGACATCGACGACGCATGGGCCTGGTTCGGCGGCAACGTTCACGGCGCGCGCGTCGCATACACCGGAACCAACCTGGCGTTCCCGCTGTGGGGCCCTGACCTCTCGAACCGGGTCGCCTACGTCAACGTCAGCGGCAGTCCCACCGATAGCCTCCCCGACTTCGCGCGCCGCGCGGGAACGACCCGCGCGCCGACGCCCGAGCCTGCGCCCTACCGGGACGGAGCCACCTACGAGTCCTGGATTCGCAACCTGCGATCGGCCGGCGCCCAGGTGCTGTTCGTCGCGGCGCTGGACCCGATCGTCGCGCGCAACGTGCCGGCCGACAGCGACCAGTTTCCGATCGAACGCCAGTGGGCCGATGCTCACCCTGAGATGTTTCAGCTGCGCTACGCGTCCATCGCGGCGCGCGTCTACGGAATCAAGGCACCGTGAACCGACGGTCGCGGCACATGCTGCTGGTCGCGCTGCTGATCTTCGTGGCGGGGCGCTGCTTGGTGCCGATGGACGAGACGGATCTCTTCTTCAATTTGCGACTGGGCGAAGTCATCCTCGGCCGCCACGCAGTCCCGCGCACGAACCTGTTGTCATTCACGTACCCCGACTTCCGCGACGTGAACCTGGCCTGGCTGTTCCAGATCGTTGTGGTCCTGGCGTGCCGCGCGGGTGGCATCGCCGGGACGGTGGTCCTGAAGACGGCGTTCGTGCTGGCCACCTGGACGCTGCTGTTCCGGGTTGCGCTCCGCCGCGGGGCGCACCCGGCGGCGGCCGCCGCGGCGCTGGCGCTGGCCGCGTGGGCAGCCGAACCGCGGTTCGTCGAGCGTCCGCACCTGGTGACGTTCCTGGGCCTGGGCATGCTGCTGCTGGCGCTGGCGCGCGCCGAGGACGGCCGCCCGCGGCTGCTGTGGGCGTCGATCCCGCTGGGGCTGCTCTGGGCCAATGGCAACTCGTGCCTCTTCCTGGCCCCCGGGGTGCTGGCGCTTTACGCGGCGGGGGCGCGCCTCGACCGCCGCGCCCTGGATGCGCGCCGCGCAATCTGGGTCGCCCTGGCGCTGGTCCCGTTCATCTTCGCGACGCCGTCAGGCGTTCATGCGCTGGGGTACATCGCGAACCACTGGCGCATGCCCTGGCTGCGGCCGCTGCAAGAGTACCGGACGGCCACCTGGCCCCTCGACGGGCCGTTCGTGTTCGTCGCCGCCGGGGTGGCGCTGGCGCTGCCGGGCCGCGCCCTCCGGCACACGCTGCCCGCGCTGGCACTGGGCCTGCTGGGCGCGCGGCGAATCCGCTTCGTCGCCGAGTTCGCGGTCCTGAGCGGGCCGATCATCGCCGTGGTGATCACGGACCTCGCCCGGCGGGCGGCGGCGCGGGTGAGCGGCTTGTCGTCGCGGTTCGCGACGCTGCTGGTCGGGGCCTGGCTGGCCGGCTTCGCGATCGCGCCGCGGATCGCCGCCGCCCGCCGCGGCGAGCCGGTGCTGGACCTGGGCATGCAGGCTGGCCTGGTGCCGCTCGACGCCATCGCGTTCGTCGACGCCAACGGCCTCGGCCAGCGCCTCTACAACGATCTCGAGGTCGGCTCGTACCTGGCCTGGCATGCGCAAGGGCGTCGGGGCGTGTTCCAAGACCCCCGCATCAACGGCTACCCGCCCGCGTTTCACGCCGTCCTCAAGCGCGACGACCTGACCCGTGCGGAGTGGCAAACCTTCGTCGGAGGCTTCGGCGTCACGGCGGCGCTGATCACCTACCCGGACCTGAACCCGCGCGCCGCGCTGTTCGCGCCGGACGGGTGGGCGCTGATCTATCGCGACACCGAGGCGCTGGTGTTCGCGGCGCGGCTGCCGCGCTGGCGTGACCTCATCGCGCGCCACGAGCAGCCGCTGACGTTCGCTTACGCGCGCGAGCGGGGCGTGACGCCGGAGCCGCTGGCCGACCGCCCCGTGGCTTCGCCCCTACGCGACTGCGAGTGGCAGCGGCGGCTGGGCGACGCGCTGGTCGCGGTGGGCGAGCGATCCGCGGACGCACGGGCGGCCTACGACAAGGCCCTGGCGACGCCCGGCTGCCTGGACGATGGCGCCACGGCCGCGGCGCGCATCAGCCTGGGCGACCTGGCCCTGGCGGCGGGCGACCGCGTCGCGGCGGTCGCCGCCTACGACGGGGTTCGCGACCCGCGGGCGCGCGCGAATCGCGGGCTGACGCTGCTGGCGCTGGGCCGTGCCGCCGACGCCGCCGCGGATCTGACGGCGGCGCTGGCCGCCGACCCGCGCCAGCCGGAGGCGCAACTGGGACTGGGGTTCGCCCTCCAGGCGTTGGGGCGGCGCCCGGATGCTGCTTCCGCGTTCGAGGCATTCCTGGCGCTGGCGCCCGCCCACGCGGCAGCCCCCCGGGCCCGCGCCGCGCTGGCCGCCTTGCGCAGCAAGCCGGCGGACTAGCTGCCGGCGCGCAGAGCCGTCAGCAGCTTGGTGACGCTCTGGCGGGCGTCGCCGAACAGCATCAGCGTGTTGTCGTTGTAGACCAGCGGGTTGTCGACGCCCGCATAGCCGGCCGCCATACCTCGCTTGAGCATGACGACCCGCGCCGCCTTCCAGACCTGCAGCACCGGCATACCGTAGATCGGGCTCGAGGCGTCCTCTTCGGCCGACGGGTTCACGATGTCGTTGGCGCCGATGACCATCACCACGTCCGTCGAGGGGAAATCCTCGTTGATCTCGTCCATCTCCTTGACGATGTCGTACGAGACGTCGGCCTCGGCCAAAAGGACGTTCATGTGCCCGGGCAGGCGGCCGGCCACCGGGTGGATGGCGTACCGGCACTTGATCCCCTTTTCGATCAGCAGCGACGAGATCTCTTTGACCGGATGCTGCGCCTGCGCGACCGCCATGCCGTACCCGGGGACGATGACCACGCTGCGGGCCGCCAGCAACAGCTCGGCGACCTGATCGACCGTCGCCTCGTTCACCTTCCCGGCCGGGCCGGCGCCGGCGCCGGCCGCCGGCTTGGCGCCGCTGTCCGCGCCGAATCCACCCAGAACGACGCTCCAGATCGAGCGGTTCATGGCCCGGCACATGATGTAGCTGAGGATCGCGCCGGAGCTACCGACCAGGGCGCCCGTGATGATGAGCAGGTCGTTGGACAGCATGAAGCCGGCGGCCGCGGCCGCCCAGCCCGAATAGCTGTTCAGCAGCGACACGACGACCGGCATGTCGCCGCCGCCGATCGCCATGACCAGGTGCACGCCCAGCAACAGCGCGAGGAAGGTCATGATCAAGAGGGCCGGCAGGCCGGCGTCGAACATCCCGGCGCCGTTCACCGGCCACGGTATGTCGGCGTTCAGGAAGATCACGCCGCCCGCCACGCACAGGGTCAGGACCAAGACGTTCAACACGTGACGGCCCGGCAACAGCAGCGGCTTGCTGCCGATCTTGCCCCGCAGCTTGCCGAACGCGATCAACGACCCGCTGAAGGTCACGGCGCCGACCAGCACACCGACGTAAATTTCGCCCAGGTGCGCGGCCCGGTCCGCGGCGTCGACGCCCGCCGGTTGCAGGTAGGTCGCGATGCCGACCAGGACCGCGGCGGCGCCCACGAAGCTGTGCAAAATGGCGACCAGCTCGGGCATCGACGTCATCGCCACGCGCGTCGCCAGAAACGCACCGATGACACACCCCAGGCCCAGCGCGCCGGCCAGCATCCCCACGACCGTGCCCTCCGGCGCCGCGGCCGCGCCGCCGCCGTCGCCGGGCACCAGCAGCGCGATCGCGGTGACGATGACCGCCACGATCATGCCGATGACGCCGAAACGATTGCCGCGGCGGGCGGTCTCCTGTGTCGACAGGCCGCGCAGGCTCAGGATGAACAGCAGGCTGGCGGCCAGGTAGGCGAGTGAACGGAAGGTGACGATCATTTGCGGAACATCCGGAGCATCCGCTGCGTCACCAGGAACCCGCCCGCGACGTTGATCGACGCCACCAGGATGGCGATCCCGCCCAGGACCAGCGCGCCGGACCCGCCGCCGAACAGCGCCAGCATGCCGCCGATGAGGATGATACCGCTGATCGCGTTCGTGACACTCATGAGAGGCGTGTGCAAGGCCGGCGAGACGTTCCAGATGATGTGCCAGCCGACCACGCAGGCCAGCAGGAACACGGTCAGGTGCTGGATCAGCGCGGGCGGGCCGAACAGCGCGGCCGCCCCCAGCGCCAAAGCCGCCAGCGCGCCCAGAATGCGCGGGCCTCCGGTGGACGGAGCCGGGTGCGGCGGGTGGGCGGGCTTGGCCTCGACAGCCTTGTGCGCGCCGGTCGGTCCACCGGCGCGGGGCGGCGGCGGCTTGGGCGGCGGCCACATCAGCTCGCCCCCCTGCAGGACCAACACGCCGCGCTGGATCTCGTCCTCCAGCTTGAGGGCGACCTTCCCCTCGGCGCTGGTGACCTCTTTCAGCAAGTTGAAGATGGTCGTCGCGTAGAGCTCGCTCGACTGGCGGGCCATGCGGCTCGGCAGGTCGGTGAGTCCGACGATGGTGACGCCGAACTTCTCGACGACCTTGTCGCGCTCGGTCAGCGCGCAGTTGCCGCCCTGCTCGGCCGCCATGTCGACCACCACCGACCCGTGGGCCATGGCGACGACGGCGCCCGAGGTGATGAGCTGCGGCGCCGGCTTGCCGGGGATCAGCGCCGTCGAGATCACGATGTCCGACTGCTTGGCGTGCTGGGCGATCATCGCCTGCTCGGCCGCGAGGTAAGCCTCGCTCATCTCCTTGGCGTAGCCGCCGGTCCCCTCGCCGGACTCGGCGAACTTGAATTCGACGAACTGGGCGCCCAGGCTCTCGACCTGCTCGCGGACGGCCGGGCGCGTGTCGAACGCCTTGACCTGCGCGCCCAGCGACTTGGCGGCTGCGATGGCGGCCAGGCCGGCCACGCCGGCACCGACGATGAACACCTGGGCCGGCTTGACGCGGCCGGCGGCGGTCACCTGTCCGGGGAAGAAGCGGCCAAAGTGGGTGGCCGCCTCGATGACGGCGCGGTAGCCGGCGATGTTCGCCGTGGCCGAAAGCGCGTCCATCTTTTGCGCGCGCGTGATGCGCGGAACCGCGTCCATTGCCAGCACCGTCACCTTGCGCTTGGCCAGCCGCTCGAGCAGCTGCGTGTTCTGGGCCGGCCAGATGAAGCTGATGACGGTGGCGCCTTCTTTCAAGAGGTCGGCTTCGTGCCCGGTCGCCGTGGCGACCGGCTGCCGCACCTTGAGGACCACGTCGGCCGCCGCGTACAGCGCCGCCGCGTTCGGCGCGATGGTGGCCCCGGCCTCGATGTAGACGGCGTCGGCGAAGGACGACGTGTCGCCAGCCCCCGCTTCGACGACCACGTCGTACCCGAGCTTCCGGATCTTGTGCACCGTCTCGGGCACGGCGGCGACCCGACGCTCGTGCGGATAAATCTCCTTCGGGATTCCCACCTTCATGGACCCGCAGCGTACACCGCCAACCACGTCCCCCGCTACGCCCGGTCTGTCGACACGCCCGGTCTGTCGACGGGGGTGCTCCGCTGCGCTCAACTCTTCACCGGGGGCGAGAGGAGGAGTATTTGGTCGGGCTCCACTCGCTCGGTTCACTTTGCGGGCGGAGGGGGACGGGGAGCTCCTCGGCCTCCGTACCCAAGGGGTTTGAATCGGGCCGCGGAACAACAGAGCCGCGGCCCTCACCTCCGGCCGAGAAGCTCCCCGTCCCCCTCCGCTCGCGCGTTCCACCTCGGCTCCGCTCCGCCAGAATCTCTGCCCGAGCCGACTTTCGCGCGGAGCGTAGCGCCGTTCTTCGGCGAGCGAGAGGACGGGGATTTGGTCTGCCGTAGTTGAGGCGGGCGGCTCTGTCGTTCCGCCCGCCGATTCCAACCCCTCGGGTACGGAGGCAGACCAAATCCCCCTCCTCTCGCCCCCGCCGAAGAGTTGAGCGGAGCGCAGCTACCCGGGCTGGGCGGTTAGCGAGCGGGGCGTCGGGCGTCGTGGAACCAGGGGCGGGCTTCGGTCATTTTGGCTTTTTGGTCCGGGGGGGCGTGGCGGGTGCAAGGGGTGTATTCGGGGGTGCCTTCGGTGGCGCCCCACCGGACCTCGACGCAGTCGTTGGGGTTGTACGCGATCTCGAGGTTGGCGCGGCGGGCGAGCAGGTCGGCGACGGTCAACTTCCAGGCAGTGCCGTCGCTGCGGGTGTAGGTGATGCCGCGGGTCGGGATGAGGCTGGCGTGAAGCTTGGCGATCTGGACGCGGACGTCGGTCGGCTTTTGACCGCCCAGGCGGAACAGATCGGGGTGCTTCACGATCTTCTCGGGCAGGCCCAAGAGCACGTTCATCGCGATGAGGAGGCGCATGTCCCGCGACGGCGTCGCGTAATCCTCCCACGGGCCGGTGGTCTCGAAGATCTTCGCGCCGTCGGGCATCGGGATGACCACGCCCCCCTTTTCTTTCTGGAACTTCTCGCCGTTGTCGACCGAGCCGACCCGCACCGTCAGCTGCTCGGCCAGGGCGTCCAGCGTCTCGCGGTAGGCGGCCTCGGCGTCCAGCCCCTGCGGGTTGATCAGCTTTCCCATGCGCGCGTAAAAACCGTCGGTGGACAGCTTGCCCTGCTCGTCCGAGTGCGGCGCGTGGGCCGGATCGTCCGCGCTGCCGATGGCCGCGTTCGGCAGCGACGCCAGCTTGCCGTCCGCGCCGCGCACCACCGGGCGGAACGCCTTGAACCCGGGACCGGCGCTCTTGGTGTCGTTCGTGAACAGGAACGTCCCTTCCCAAAAACGCTTGCGCCCGATGGACGTGTCCGGCTGCCCGTCGACCGCCAGCAGCAGACCGCCGTGCTCGGGGGTCTGGGCGACCCACTTCACCACCAGCATGACGTGCCCGTACGGGTCGGCGTAGATCGTCCCCGGCCGCAACGCCTTGCGGTCCAGCGCAACGGGGTAGTAGTCCGTCTCCTCGTCGCTCAGCGCCGTCCGGGCGCTGCCCGACTGGACATGGTTCGTGACCAGTCGCAGGAAGCTGCGCACCGCCGCCAGGTGGTCCTTGCCCGCAGGCGCCTGCTCGTTGGTCTCGAAGTTCGAGCAGCGGGGCGGGCGCGCGTCGGTCCCCCAATCGCAGTCCCGGAAGCCGAACGGCAACTGCAGCTTCCAGGCAAAATAGGCGCGCAGGAAGTACGGCAGGTCGGCGCAGTCCGGTGTGGCCGGGATGGCCGCCTTGTTCTTGGGGTCGTCCTCGCGCAGGCCGAGGTAGTTCGCCAGGACGTTGCGTCCGCCGTCGCGCAGCGCCTGGTGCAGCGGGCGAAAGTCCAGCGACCCAGCCGGCGGCGCGTCGAACAGCAGGTCGATCCAGGCGGAGAAGAAGTTCTCGTACCGGCGGTCCCAGGGGTGTGTCGCCGGCCAGACCACGCTCCCGGCGCCCGCAGCCGCCTTGGGCGGATGCGCCACCACGTCGAAGGCGCGGCAGGCGACGGTCTTGTCCCCGCGCGCCCAGACGACCCGGTAGGCGCCCGGCCGCGGCGCCGCCAGATCGGCCGACAAGCTGCCCGGCAGGCCCGGGTGGCGCGCCACGGTGAGCGCGCGGCGCTGTCCGTCGGGCTGGACGATCGCCAGGTCACCGGCCGCCTCCTCGTCGCCCACCGCCAGCAGCTTGACTGGCGCCCCCGCCACGGGCTGCTGCGGCGCGATCCACAGCGCGTGTTCGTCGCTGTCGGCGCACGCCGCGCCCGCGGCCACGTGAGGTTTTGCCTTCGTGCCGGTTGTCTTCGTCGCAGTCTTCGTCCCAGTCTTGGCCAGCGCGACCGCCGCCCAAAGCGACAGCACCACCACCGAGGTGCCCGTCGCGCGCCCGACGATCATCGAGGGGCGTCCGCCACGGCAAACTGCAAGGTGTAACCGCGCGGCTCGACGAAGCTCGCGAAGAGCTCGCGCGCATGGGCCTGCGCGTGCTCGAGCGCGCCCCCCGTCAGGGCCGCCTTTTCCAGCGACGCGCGGGCCTCGGTGAACCAGTGGTTGCGATCGACCGGGCTGATCGCGTTCAGGAATCCCTGGTCTTCGTTGATGGTTTCGAAGCGCAGCACATCGACCGACAGAATGCGGGGCGGCGGCAGCGTGACCCGGACCTCGCGTTTGGTGTGGCTGACGCCGATCTGGGTGGGTCCGTCGCACATGTCGAAGCCGGCCGATACCACACCCGAATAGAAGAGGTAGGCGGTCGGTTCTTTGGTGAACGGCAGGTCGACCGTCTTGGGCACCGTCTTGCGCGCGTAGTCCGCCAGCGACAGCTCGACGGTCGACAGCTTGCAGACCTTGCGCACGCCTTGAAGGATCTGCGCCTCTTCGGCGCGGATCTCCCGACGCGTCCTTCGGCCAATGATGACGCCCGTGATCATGATGAGCGCGATCAGCGTGACGCAGCCGATGGTCATGGCCCGCCGCGATCGTGGCAGCATGGCCGTCGCGCTGTTCACGAAGAGAGCGCGCCGGCAGTCCGCGCCGGGGGGTACCACGTCATGGCGCAAGGATACGCCTGTGGGGCCGGCGCGTCAGCGGCGATCGCACGTCGGGCGGGGCAGCGCGCCGTTGTCGCGAGCAGCCGGAGGCCATGCAACAATGGCCGCCTGTGATGCGGTGGCGGGATCAGACCGGCTCCGTCCGCGCGGCCGGTGGTGGCCGGCCGACGATCGCCGTGCTGCTCGATCGGCTCGGCACCTACCAGGCCACGGTGCTGGCGGGGATCGCGGACGCCGCGCGGGCGCGCGACGTGAACCTGACCGTCTTTGCGGGCGGCGTTCTGGGCGCGCCCGGCAACGAAGGGCTGCACCGGAACTTCGTGTTCGCGCTTTGTGGCCCGCGCGCCGTCGACGGCGCGGTGGTGCTGGGAGGAGCGCTTGGGAACGCGCTTGGTCCGGTTGCGGTCGAAGAGCTCTGCGCGCGCCTTGGGCCGATGCCGCTTGCGACGCTGACCCTCGGGCCGGCGCACGTGCCCTGCCTGACGCTGGACCAGGATCGCGGCCTGCGGGAAGCCATCCTCCACCTGATTGTCGTCCACGGCTGCCGCCGCTTGGCGTTCGTGCGGGGGCCGGCGATGAACGACGAAGCCGAGCGCCGCTACGCGCTTTACCGGATGGTCTTGGCCGAACGAGGGCTGAAGGTCGACCCGGCGCTGATCTGCGACGGCACCTTCGAAAAGCCCGCCGGAGAGGCAGCCGTGGCGCGGCTGGTCGACGATCGCCAGGCGAAGTTCGACGCCGTGGTGGCCTGCAACGACTACATGGCGTTGGGCGCCCTCGAGGCGCTGGAGGCTCGCGGGATCGACGTCCCCGGCGACGTCGCGGTGATCGGCTTCGACGACATCGAGGACGCGCGCTTCTCGTCCCCGCCGCTGACCACGGTCCGGCAGCCGCTGTACCAGCAGGGCGAGGCGGCGCTCGATCTGGTCCTGGCCCAGTTGGCGGGACGTTCCGTCGACATGAACGCGGTCCACGCGACCGAGCTGGTGGTGCGGCGCTCCTGCGGATGCCTGACCGATCGCTCAGGAACTATCCACGGCGCCGACACCGCCTTGTCCGCCGGCTGGGAAGGGCAGATCGTGGACGCCTTCGAGGCCGAGCTGCGCGGCGCGGGCGTCGGCCTCTTCGCCGCCGCCCTGAACCGGCTGCTGGCCGACGTATCGGCGGCTGGCGGCGACGTGGCCGCTTGGCAGCGCGCGATCTCCACCATGCGCCGGCGGCTCTTGCCCGCGCTGGTCGGGGAGCCGCAGCGCTGGGCGCAGGCCGAGGACATCTGGCACGGCGCCCGGGTGCTGATCGCCGATCTGGCCGAACGCGCGCAGGCGCAACACCGCCTGCATGCCGAACGGCTGGCCGCTGCGCTGACCACCAGCGCGGCGGCGCTGCTGGCGACCCAGCAGATCGGCGCGCTCACCGGCGCGGTCACCCGGCAGCTGCCGCGGCTGGCGATCCCCGGGGCCTGGATGGCGCTGCGGACCATCGACCCGGGCCATGACGATGCCGTCGAGATCGTGCTGGCGTATCATCAGGCGGCAACCCTCGGAGCTCAGCCAGCGGCCGGTACGAAGCTGGCGGCGGCTGACCTGGTCTCGGGTGTGTTGGGGCCGCTCGGGCGGCGCGCGTCGCTGGTGGTCGCACCGCTTTCATTCCACGAACGCGCGTTCGGATACCTGGTCATGGAGATCGGTCCGCGCGAGGGCGTGGTCTATGCGTCCCTGGCCGAGCAGGTCTCGAGCGCGCTCGAGGGGGCGCGCCTGGGCGCCCGCCTCGTCGAAGAGGCGACCCGCCGCCAGGTCGCCGAGCGCGAGCGGCTGGAAAAAGAGATGGAAATCGCGGCGCGCATTCAGACCTCCATCCTGCCGCGCGCGCTCAACGTCCCCGGCCTGGAGATAGCCGCCGCGATGCGCACCGCGACCGAGGTGGGCGGCGACTACTACGACGTGATCCCGACCGCCGACGGCTGCTGGCTGGGAATCGGCGACGTCGCCGGCCACGGCCTTCCGACGGGGCTGGTCATGCTGATGATGCAAAGCGGGGTCGGCGTCCTGGCGCGCAAGATGCCGGACGCTCCGCCGCGCGAGCTGCTGCTGGCGCTGAACGCGATGCTGGTCGAGAACGTGCGCGATCGCCTGGGCCAGCGTGAACACGCCACGCTGACGCTGCTGCGTTACCGTCAGGACGGCAGGCTGTCGTTCGCCGGCGCCCACGAAGAGCTGCTGATCCGGCGTGCCGCCACCGGACGCTGCGAGCGGCTCGAGACGCCCGGCGCCTGGGTCGGCGCCAAGCGCGACATCGCGGCCGGCACCGTCGACACCGACGCTCGGCTGGACCCCGGCGATCTGCTGGTCCTGTACACGGACGGCCTCGTCGAAGCGGTCGGGCACGACGGCCGCAGCCGCTTCGGCAGCGACCGTCTGGTCGCGGCGATTGAACGAGCGGCCGGCGCAAGCCCGGCCGCCGTGCGAGACGCCATCCTCGCCCAGCTGGACGCTTTCGCGCCGCGGCTGGACGACGACGTGACGCTGCTGGTGGCTCGCTACTTCTTGGAGCCGGGCGCCGCCGGCGCACCGAGCTTGGGCTGATTCAGCTGCATGCCCGCGTGGGGCTTACCGCCCTGCCCTTGGGGCGGCAGCGTGATGGGCGGCGCCGGGGGGGCGGCGTTCTCCGGTGGCGCGATGCTCAACAGCTCGACGTCGAAGATCAGCGTGGCGCCGCCGGGAATCGTCGGCGGGCGGCCGCTGTCGCCGTACGCGATCGCGGACGGGCAGGTCAAAACGGCCTTCTCGCCGACCTTCATGCGGCCGACGCCCTCGGTCCAGCACTTGATGACGCCGTTGAGCGGGAAGGTGGCCGGCATGTTCCGCTTGCGCGAGCTGTCGAAGACGGTGCCGTCGGTCAGCTTACCCTCGTAGTGCACGGTGACCTTGTCGGTCGGGCCGGGCGACGGGCCGGTGCCAGGCGTGACGGTCTTGAACACCAGGCCGGAAGGCGTCACCACCGCGCCCGACTCGCGCCCCGCCGACTCGAGGAATTTCTTCGACGAAGCCTTTTCGACCTCGACCCGCTCCTCGCCGCGCTTGCGTGCCAGCGCGTCGACCTTGGGCCCGTAGGTGTCCAGCTCGACCTTCTGCGGCTTCTTGAGGACCATGTCGCTCAGTCCCGATTTCACCATCTCCAGCTCGGCGGCGTTCATGTTGAAGGTGCCCAGGTTGCGCCCCAGCAGCATGCCGAGTGTGTAGAACGTCTTTTCGTCCTCAGTGGTCGGCGTCCCGCCGCTGCCGCCGCCGCGCAGCTTCTTGCAGCCGGCCGCCGAAACCAATGCGAACACGCAGGCGAGGCCCGCGACCCTGGTCATCCGAGTTCTCATCGGCCCCTCGTAACACAGGACCGACCCGGAAAACAGCTCGGTTGCCGGCCGCGGCCGGAGGCGCTAGGAGAGGACCATGCCGCTGGTGCAGGTGTTCACGTCCGCTGCCGCCCCCGCCCCCGACGCGCAAGAGGCGCTCCTCGCGGGCCTGTCGAAGCTGCTGGCGGAGCGGTTTCACAAGCCCGAGCGCTGGGTCATGACCTGCCTCTGTCCGGACCTGGTCATGACCTTCGGCGGCACACCGGAAGCGGCTGCCTTCGTCGCGGTCAAGAACGTCGGCAAGATGACCGCCGCCGACACCAGCGCGCTGTCGTCGGCGCTGTGCGATCGGCTGGCCAGCGGCCTCGGCGTGGCGCGCGATCGCATCTACGTCGAGTTCGGCGACGCGGTCGGCTATCTGTGGGGATGGAACGGCGAAACCTTCGGCTGAGGCCGCATGAGGGACCGGGGTTCCGTATCTCAGCAAGGGGCTTAGGTTCTCCTCCTGATGATTGGGCGCCTGTTCAAGTGCCTCCGAGGTCCCGCCTTGGGCGCGCTGGCCCTGGCCTGTGCCACGCCGACCAGCGCCTCACGACGACCAGCGGATCCGCCGCCCGCGGCCGCCAACGCGGAGCCCATTCCCCCGCCGCCCCAGAAGAAGGCGGTCATCGTCCCCTCGGACCTCAACCTTGGCCCCGGCCCGGCGGGTCCGGTAAACACCGGAACCGCGGGTCCAGCCATTAGCCCGACCGCGGGAGCGACCGGCTCGAACTGATCCGTGCGATCACGGTGCTTGACGCACCAAAGGTGAGCGGATCATCCTTCTGGGCTGCGGAGCACTCCTGCCCGCTGGCACGAGGGGGGAGAGGCTCATCGACACGGAACGGACGGACGCCGAAGACCGCGGCTTGCAGAGCGATGACGACCCGCTGATTGTGGGGGTCGGGGCCTCCGCCGGCGGGCTGGAGGCGCTTGGCAACTTGCTGGCCAACATGACGTTGGACTCGACCGCGCTGATCGTGGTCCAGCACATGTCGCCGACGCACGAGACGATGCTGCCGGCGCTGCTCTCGCGCGAGTGTAACTACCGAATCGTGCTGGCGGAAGACGGGATGCCGGTCAAGGCCAATCACGTCTACGTCATCCCGCCTAACGCCGATCTGGCGATCCTGCGCCGGGTTCTGCACACGATGCCGACGTCCGCCAATCGGCCGCACGGACCGCGCCTGCCCATCGACTACTTCTTTCGCTCGCTGGCCGAAGATCAGGGATCGCGCGCGATCGCCGTGGTGCTCTCCGGCACCGGGACCGATGGAACCTTCGGCCTCAAAGCCGTCAAGGAGGCGGGCGGTATCACTTTTGCTCAGGATCTCGGCTCCGCGAAGTTCGACGGGATGCCCCGCAGCGCCATCGAAAGTGGCTGGGCCGACTTCGCGCTGCCGCCCGACGAGATCGCCAAACAGCTGCTGCATGTTGCCCACCATCCTTATTTGGCGCGCGCCCGCCCGCCGGCCACCGAAGTCCAGCCAGAGGTCAGCAAACTGATCGTGCTGATCCGGGCGGCGTTCGGCAACGATCTCACGGGGTACAAGCCGACGACCATCGACCGCCGCATCGAACGCCGGATGGCCCTGCACCGGATCGAAAAGCAGTCCGAGTACGTCAAGTACGTGCTGGCCACTCCCGACGAGCTTGCGCTGCTTTACAAGGACATGCTCATCAGCGTGACCAGCTTCTTCCGAGACGCCGAGCCGTTCGAGGCGCTGCGGACGCGGATTTTGCCGCGGGTGCTGGAGAACAAGCCCACGGGTGGGCAGCTCCGCGTCTGGGTCCCCGCCTGCTCGACGGGTGAAGAGGTCTACTCGATCGCCATCGAGCTGCTCGAGTTTCTCGGCGAGCGCGCCCCCGAGTTCCGCCTGCAGATATTCGGCACCGACGTCGACGAGGATTCGATCAAGCTGGCCCGTCGCGGCGTCTACCCGGCGAACATCGAGCAGGACGTCACGCCTGAGCGGTTGCAGCGATTTTTTTCGAAGAACGACGGCAAGTACCAGGTCTTACGTCGTGTGCGGGACATGGTGGTCTTTTCCAATCAGAACGTCATCAAGGACGCGCCGTTTTCGCGCCTGGATCTGGTGAGCTGCCGGAACCTGCTCATCTATCTGCAGCCGGCGGTTCAAAAGAAGGTCCTGCGGATCCTCAACTATTCGCTGCTGCCGACCGGGTACCTGATGCTCGGAACCTCGGAGACCGTCGGCGACGCGTCCGAGTACTTCAGGCTCGTCGACCGCAAGAACAAGATCTACTCCAAGCGCCACGTCGCCTCGGCCGGGACGCTGGACATCTCGTTCGGGGTCCAGCCCGTGGATGCGCGGCGGCCGGCCGACGTGCCGACCAACCAGCGGACGACGACCAACCTGGCGTCCGCCGTCGAGCACAAGATCGTCGAGCTGTACGCCCCTGCCGGCGTCGTCATCAACGAGGACCTGGACATCGTCCACATCCGGGGACGCACCGGTGCCTACCTGGAACCGATGCCGGGCTCGCCCAGCTTCAACATCCTGCGGCTCGCCCGCCCGGCCCTGCACGTCGAGCTGCGCCGCGCGATCCACGACGCGAAGACACGCGGAGACCGTTCCACCGCCGAGGCGCGCTTCAGCGACGACCGGGGTGACCGGGCGGTCAGGATCGAGGTCGTCCCCATCGCCGATCCAGAGAGCAAGGCGCCCTTCCTGCTGGTGCTGTTCCACGAGGCGAACCCCGTGGCCGCGGGCACGGCCGCCGGGGACAGCGCCAGCTCCGACGACGCCCGGACCAGCGAGCTCGAACGCGAGCTGATGGTGACCAAGGAGTACCTGCAAAGCACCATCGAGGAGCTCGAGAGCGCGAACGAAGAGCTCAAATCGTCGAACGAAGAGCTGCAATCTTCGAACGAAGAGCTGCAGAGCACCAACGAAGAGCTGGAGACCTCCAAAGAGGAACTGCAGTCATCGAACGAAGAGCTGACCACCGTCAACGAAGAGCTGCAGAACCGAATGACGGATCTGCAGATGGCCAACGACGACCTGCACAACGTGTTGTCGGCGATTGGCGACGCGATCGTCATCGTGGGGCTGGACCTCCGCATTCGGCGCTACACGCACGTCGCCGAAGAGATGCTGAATCTGGTCACCAGTGACGTTGGCCGTTCTGTGAGCCAACTGAACGCCTTCGTGATGGGAGAACGAGTCGAAGAGCTGGCCGGTCGAGTGATTGACTATTTGACGCCGATCCAGAAAGAAGTGTTGTGCGCGGACCGGCGGCGGTATCGAATACGCGTGCTGCCCTACAAAACGCTTGATCACGCGATCAAGGGAGCGGTGATCATTTTGATCGATGTGGAAGCGCAGGCGGCACATGCCGCTGCCCAGTGAGCGGTAAGGTCGAGGTCGTGAGCGGGGGAGGAACCTAATAATGCAAGGCCCGGGAGAACGCGGCAGTGCGCGCCAAGGCCAGGAACAGTCGGCCAACCAGCCGGCCAACCGAACGCTTTTTGGCGTCCGGCGAGATCTGCAGGTCGGCTCACTCGGACACGAGTGGACCGAAGAGATCCGCCAACTGGTTCACGAGCTGGAGATCCACCGCACCGAGCTGGAGATGCAGAACCACCAGCTGCGCGAATCGCGCGCGCAGCTTGAAGACTCGAACGCGCGGTACACGGACCTTTACGACTTCGCGCCGATTGCGTACCTGACGCTGGACGCCTCGGGCAAGATCGAAGAGGCGAACTTGACGGCGGCCGCGCTGTTCCGCGTGGAACGCGGACACCTGATTGGCCGGGGGTTGACCACGCTGGTCAGAGCGGAATCGCGCCAACTGGTGCTCGACCACATTCGCACCTGCATGACGGACGCTGTCCGCGTGTCGCATGAGATCGAGGTCGCCGCGCGCGACCGCTTGATGGTGCCCGCCCAAATCACGAGCACGCCGATCATTGGTCCCGAGGGGCATGTCGTCGGTTGCAAGACAGCGCTGACCGACGTGTCGGCCTTGAAGCGCGCCCAAGAGGTGCTGAAGTTCCTGGGCGAGGCGAGCACGATTCTGGCGTCGTCCTTCGATTACCGGACGAGTGCCGCGCAGGTGATCCGGCGCGCGGTCCCGCTGTTGGCGGACGTCGCGATCCTGGACATTTTCGACACGGCAGGCGTGCTGCAGCGGATCGAGGTGGCCACCACCGATTCGCGACGGGCCCGTCTGGCCGCGGCGGCCCGCAACGCCCGCCCGGCCCGCGGTCCTCGCACACCCATTCGGTGGGTCCTGCAGACCGGGGAGCCGTTGCTGCTGGGCGATGCCAGGCCGTCCGCGCTGGCGGCCGACCCGCGCGGGTTGGAGCACGAGTCGTTCGTGCGCGCCTGTTCGCCGCGCTCATTCATGTATGTGCCGATTGCCAGCCGGGGCCACGTTCTAGGGATCCTGACCCTGGTCACGTCCGAGTCCGAGCGGCACCTCGGGCCCGAGCAGCTGGCCAGCGCGATCGACCTCGCCAACCGGCTGGCTCTGGCGATCGAGAACGCGCGCCTTTACGAGGACGCCACCCGCGCGGTCAGGGCGCGCGAAGAAGTGCTGTCTTTCGTCTCGCACGATCTCAAGAACCCGCTGATGGCGATCCTTCTCACGACAGAGATGCTGCTCGACAGCGCGCCGCAGAACGAGCGGCGCCGCGGCTGGCAGCAGCTGGATCGAATCCGGCGCGGTGTCCAACAGATGCGCCACATGGTCGAGGATCTGCTGGACATCTCCAGCATCGACGCCGGGCGGCTGTCCATGGACATGGGTGAGCATCCGGTCCAGCTCGTGATCGAGGACGCGCTGGAGCTGCTGCAGCCCTTGGCCAAGGACAAGGGCATCACGCTTCGAACGGAAGTCGATTGCAGCGACGTGGCCCTGCGCTGCGATCGCGATCGCGTGGTCCAGGTGCTTTACAACCTGGTCGGCAACGCGCTGAAGTTCACGCCCCTCGGTGGCGAGATCGTGGTCGTCAGCAAGCTGGCGGGCGACTGCGCAGTGATCGGCGTGCGCGACAACGGCCCCGGCATCCCGCCCGAGCTGGTTCCGCAGCTCTTCCAGCGCTTCGTCCAGGACCAGCGGACCGCCCGGCGCGGCCGCGGCCTGGGGCTCTACATCTGCCGAGGCATCGTCCAGGCCCACGGCGGCACCATGTGGGTCGAGACGGCCGTGGGCGCGGGATCGACGTTCTTCTTCACGATTCCGCTTGCCTCACCTGGCAAGGTGCCCAAGTTGAGCTCTGAGATGGACATCAGCCAGGATTCCGGCGACTCGCCGCCGCCTGTCGCCGGATCGGAGTGACCCGGGAGGGCGCCGGCCACGACATCGTGGTGATCGGCGCTTCGGCGGGCGGGGTCGAGGCGCTCAGCCGCCTGGTGGCGGAGTTGCCTGCCGATTTGCCGGCGGCTGTCTTCATCGTCCTGCACACCGGCCCGCTTTACAGCACGCTGCCCGAGATCCTGTCGGCCAGGGGGCCCTTGCAGGCGGCCCACGCACTGCACGGCGAGTTGGTCGTGCCAGGCCGGATCTACGTCGCGCCGCCCGACGTCCACCTTTCGGTCCAGCGCGGCCACGTCAGCGTGACCCGGGGACCAAAGGAGAACGGCTTTCGCCCTTCGGT
The DNA here is from genome assembly GCA_963737345.1 of uncultured Pseudomonadota bacterium. Lineage (GTDB taxonomy): Bacteria > Myxococcota_A > Polyangia > Fen-1088 > Fen-1088 > JADGRB01. Next base: position 363,579 of record CAVTSM010000017.1, read on the forward strand.
CGACGTGCTATTCCGGACCGCCTCCAAGGCGTACGGGCCGCGGGTGGTCGCCGTCGTGCTGACCGGCTATCTCGATTGCGGAACCGCCGGCCTCATGTCGGTGAAGGCGCGGGGTGGCTTGGCGGTCGTGCAAGACCCGCGGGAGGCGGTCGCCGCCAGCATGCCTGAAAGCGCGATCCAGCACGTCGCCATCGATCACATCGTTCCGCTGGCCGAGCTGCCGCTGCTGCTCGAGCGTCTGGTCGGCGAGGAGCACGGTCCGGAGGCCCCCCATCTGCCGGGCTCGCTGACCGAGCTCGAGGGTGACGAGCCAGGCGTGGCCTGCGAGCTGGTGTGCCCGGACTGCAATGGCAAGTTGACGGTCACCGAGATGAACGGGTTTCAGCGGTTCCGCTGCCACGTGGGGCACGCCTACTCGCTGGCGGCCGTCGCAGCGGCCCAAGACGAGCACGTCGAGCACGCGATCTGGGCCGCGGTCCGGGCGCTGGAAGAGAGCGCCAGGCTCGCGCAACGGCTGGCCGCCACCAGCTCGCCCACACTGCGCCGGCGATTCGAAGAGCGGGCGGCCTCCCAGGAAGAGCAGGCCCGCGTGGTCCGCACCGCGCTGCTGGACCAGACGATGCTGATCGGACCGCCGGGCCGCCCCGGCGCGGCGCCGGATCGGGGGTGGTCACCGGAGCCGTCGGATCCACGTTCAATACTGGCTGCCCAGGGAGGATCCACCATGGCCGAACAGAAGCATTGGAAGGGCGACGCCGTCGCCGACGCGCCGCCGGGCGAAAGCGAAGCGGCTGCCGATCGCGTGGCGGGGCGGGAGGCCTCTGCTCACCCGCGCGAGAGTCCCCCGCCGAACGCGGGCCGGTTCCAGCCACGGAAGCTGACCCCTGAAGACGATCGCGAGATCGACGCCGAGAAGCGCGAAGAGGCGATCGAGCGGCACGCCGAGGATCGCCAGAGCGGCAACGGGACCGCGCCCAAGAACATGTGACGGGTTTGTGCTGGCATCCGAGGTTGTCCCCCTGCCCTTCGCGCCCATATTGAGCGCATGTCGTCGAATGGACGCCGGCTGATCTACGGCGCGCTGGGCGGTGTGGTGGGCGCCGCCTGCATGACGGCCGTGCGGATGGCGGCCCGGCGGCGCGGCCTCATCGAAAAGACGGTCTCCCAGACCGCGGAGGAGTGGCTGGCGGCGCACGCCGAGCTGCCGGTCCCGCGCGAGCCGGCGTTTCATCACGCGCTGGATCAGGCGCTGCACTTCGGGTACGGCGGCACGTTGGGGTTGGCGTACGCGCTGGCTGCTGGGCGGCGCCCCGACGGTCGCGGCCGCGGCCTGGCTTTCGGCGTGGCGACCTGGCTTCTCGGGTCCTGGGCGCTGATGCCCGCGCTGGGAACGAAGCGGCCGCCCTGGCGCAAGTCCGTCGCCGAAAACGCCGTCGATCTGGCGGCACACGGCCTCTACGGTGTCGTCACGGCGCTGGTCGCCGGCGAGATGCAGCGCCAGCCCGATCGCGGGCCGACCTCGGACCGGCACCGCTACGCCGTGCGCAGCGGCTGAAAACGCCAGAGCGCCATTTCGGTCTGTCACCCACGATTCGGCGCCGACGGCAGCGCGCGGTCGGCCGCGGCCAGGGCGGCCAGGGCGGGGTTCGGAAGCAGGTCCTTCGTCAGGCGCAAGATCTTGGCGGGAATACCGACCACGATCTCGGCCTGGCCGCGCTCGACAGCGCGCACGATCCGGCGGGCCGCGCGGCGGGCGCTCATCGCCAGGCCGGGCATCTCGGCCGCGACGCTGAACCAGGCGCGCTCGGAGGCAGGTTTGCCTTTGAACATCGCGTGCGCCTCACCGCGCGTGCGCATCAGGCCGGGCACCACGGTCGTCACCTTCACGCCCGTCCCGGCCAGCTCGGTGCGCAGTCCCTCGGAGAAGCCGACCGCGGCGAACTTGGCGCAAGAGTACGGCAGCAGGTGGGGCACGGCGACCTTGCCGCCTATCGAGGTGATGTTGGCGATGCGCCCCCGGCGCTGCTGGCGCATGTACCGCAACGCCGCCAGCGTCACGTTGACCGTTCCCCAGAAGTTGACGGCCATCGCCTGTTCGAAATCGGCGCGCGTCAGCGTTTCGAGGGGCGCGACCTGGATGATGCCGGCGTCGTTCACCAACACGTCGATGCTTCCGAAGTGCTCGACCATCTCGGCCAGCGCGCGATCCACCTGCTTGGGATCGGCGACGTCGCAGACCAGGGGCAGCGCCTCGAATCCCTGGTCGCGCAACGAGCGGACCGCGCGCTGCAGCTCGTTCGCGTCGCGGGCCAGCAAGGCGACGCGGCAGCCGCGTTTCGCCAGCTCGCGCGCGATCAGCAAGCCCAGGCCGCGCGAGCCGCCGGTCACCAGGGCGGCGCTGTCGGCAAGCGGCGATCGGCGCGGCATGAGCCGCGTCAGCGCCCACCAGCCCAGCGCCGCGCTGAGGCTCCAGCGGACGCGCTTCGCCCAGACGCGGTTCAAGCGCGCGTCCTTTCAGTGGTTCCGCTCGACGCGCTCAATCGCCTCGCGGCCGGCTGCGCCCTTGCCCTGATCCTTGGGACCGGGCCCGGGGACCCGCTCGAACGGGGTGCCGTGGTTGTCGTGGTCCGCCGACGCCGGCTTGGCGGGCGCCTGGTTGGTGCGTGGTTCGGTCGTGCTTTCACGTGGCTTGTCCATGCTGCGAATGTAGTCATCCGCGCGCGCGGGCGAGATGCCGGTCGAGCGCGAGGTACCTTCCGAACATGCGGCTCGCACACAAGCGGCCTCGGCCGGGCGGCGGCAGGCCTCTCGGACAGCTCGGCCACGGCAACCGTCGCGCCGCAAGCTCGGCCTCGACAGCAACGAACGGCCTGCGGATTCCCGCATCTCGCCGTCGAACGCGCCGGGGACCGATCCCTAATCCAGCGCCTCGCGCAGGATCTGGATTTGTTCGGCGAGCAATCGGCGGCGCGGCCGATCGCCGAAGACGATCACGTCGAGGTGCCGGACCCCAGCTCGCCGGCCTGCCAGTTCAGGTGGCGGTACGCGATGGCGGCCAGCTCGTCGAACGTCGGCACCGTCCAGGTCTCGCACGCGCGGTGCTCGGACGCGAACGCGATCAGCGCGCGCAACTGGTCCGGGCTGGGGGAGATCACCGCCCGCGCGTCCTTGGCCAGCTTCATCGCCGAAAGTGGCGACATCCCGCCGTCGACCAGTACGCACATCGCCAACAGCGCGCTGCGGCCGATGCCATGCTGGCAATGGATCAACACGCGCTGCTTCGACGACAGCGCCGCGCGAACCCAGGCTACGCCGTGGGCAAGGCTCTCGCGCGCGATGGCGCAGCAGTCCTGGGTCGGCAGGTGTAAGAGGCGAATCCCCTGACGGGCCAGGGACAACTCCTCGTCGCACTCCTCGTCGCGAAGGTCGACCACCCGCGCGATGCCGTGCTCCATGGCCAGCCGTTCGACGGCCTCGATGGGGAAGCAGCCGCCGACCGCCAGCGTTTCAGTCAACCAGTCGAAATTGAGCCGCATGGGCGCATCTTCGCGTCCGTCGCTCTTGGTCGTGGCCGCCGCGCGCCGTTTAGGGCGCCCGCCGGTGGCCTTCCGTCGCTTGCGCTCGTCCATCCGGGCAACCGTTGCGGCCAATGTATGCATCGACCGCCGGGCGACAATGGGTCGTTACAACGGCGCCGGCAGCAAGGCGCGGGCCCGCAGCTCGGCGCGCAGCGCATCGCCTACCGTAGCGGCCAGCGCTGGGTTGGCGAACCCGAGCCACGCCACGTCGGTGGTCACGTCCAGCGGCGCTCGCAACCGACCGCCGGCCGGATCGGTCACGATGACGCCGGCTTCGCGGGCGACCAGCTCAGTGGCCAGGTCGTACGGGTGTGCGCACAGGGGTGAGGGCGCGCCCGCCGCGCGCAAGCCCGGCACCAGCAGCGGCCGCACATCCGCCGCGAAGCGGTCATGACCAGCCATCAGCTCATAGAGCTGCCCGCCCGTCGAGATGTACTGGTCGTCGAACACCAGCGCCTCGCTGTCGCCTGCGCGCGCCAGAAGACGCCCGATGACCGCGTCGTCGATATCGGCGAGCGTACTGCGGGTTCCGGCGAAGAACTTCGCCAGCCCGCCGAACCCATGCGCGACGGTGGTCGCCCGGGACGGGCGCAGCGCGAGCGGCGTGCGGGCTCCGCTCAGGCGATCGAACCTCTCGGCCTGCGCCCCCTGCCCCGCCGCCGCCCAAACCGAATCCGAGAGGTGTTGCTTGAGGATCGGGATCTCCGTTTGCACCGCCAAGCAGACATCGGCCAGCGTGGCCGCACCTGCGCCAACCCCGCCTCGCGGCCGCGGCGCGACGCCGGTCAAGATCCAGGCCGAGCGCTTCTGGTACATGAGCCCGCGCGTGCCGTCGATCGGGTCCACGATGACGACGATTTCGGCGTCGCGCTCCTCGATCCCGGATGGCAGCAGCCGGCGGCCGTCTTGGCCCAGGCCCTCGGCGATGAGCAGGCAGGGCCATTCGGCGGCCAGGCCCGCGAACCGGTCGAGCAGCACGCGCTCGGAGACGCGGTCGACCGCATACACCTCATCGCCGGCCTGCTTTCCCGTCGGGGCCGCCATCTCGTCGGCCGGCGTCCGGGCGCAGGCCGCGACGACCTCGTCGCGGATGTCGGCATGGATTCCGCGAAGGCACGCCAGCAGGCCCGCCTCGTCACGCAATGGGCTCACCGCCCGGACATTAGGCATTCCAGCGGAGCGGCTCAAGCCGAACGCCGTCGCGGTGCCGCCGTGAACATCGTTGCGCTGGGCTCGACGGTCAGCTCTTCATGGGGGAATGGCCGGCTCGAAGAACGTGACCCGGTGTCGGCCATCTCCGCGGAGGGTCCTCTGCGACCAAGTTGCGGGCACGAACGAGCTGGATTTCGGCGTCAGGCATGAGCTCTCTTTTCCGGAATAACACCCGATCTTCTGCGCGGATGCCTCCTCACGAGGGCCAGGAGCGGCGGTTCGAACGTGCGCACGTCATGGAAACCAGGAATCGGTGCTTCTCCCGAAATCCTCTCGACTAGGCCTTGACCTGAAGTGGACGTCGTCGTGGGTCTTGACGCGCGTCCCAGCGGATCGAGTTTGGGGTCGCGCGCCACGCGCGCGGGGAGCCACGCATGCGACATGACAGGCCCGAAACGGATCGACGGCAGTTCATCACGATGGGCGCGGGCGCCGCGGCGGCGGCCGCGCTGGGCTGGCCGCAGGCGGCAATTGCGGCCGAGGTGCCCAAGAATCCGCAACCAGGCGCGCCCAAGCCCGGCGACGTGAAGCTGCCGGCGGGCGGCAAGATGCCGATGCGCAAGCTCGGCAAGACCGGTGTCGAGGTGTCGGTGTTGGGTCTGGGGGGCTTTCACATCGGGTTGCCGAAGGAGGAAAACACCGCCGTCCAGATCATCCGCACCGCCGTCGACCACGGTGTGAACTTCATGGACAACTGCTGGGACTACAACGAAGGCAAGAGCCAGGTCTGGATGGGACACGCCTTGCGCGACGGCTACCGCAAGCGGGTTTTCCTGATGACGAAGATCGACGGGCGGACCAGGAAATCCGCCGCCGATCAGATCGACCAGTGTCTGCGCGCCTTCGAAACCGACGTCATCGACCTGGTCCAGATCCACGAAGTGATTCGGATGTCGGATCCCGAGCGCGTGTTCGGTCCCGACGGTGCCATCGAGGCGCTGGTCGCCGCGCGCAAGGCCGGCAAGATTCGCTTCATCGGGTTCACCGGACACAAGAGCCCGGAAATCCATCTCAAGATGCTGGCCGCCGCCGACGCGCACGGCTTCACCTTCGACACTGTGCAGATGCCGGTGAACGTCATGGACGCCCACTACGACAGCTTCACCAACAAGGTCCTGCCGCAGCTGCACAAGCGCCACATCGGCGCGCTGGCGATGAAGCCGCTTGGCTCGGGGCTGTTCCTCAAGAGCGCCCCCCTCGCGAACGGCGCCGTCACGCCGGCGGACTGCCTGCAGTTCGCGATGAGCCAGCCGACGTCGGTCGTCATCACCGGGTGCGACACGCTGGGCATCCTGATGCAGGGGCTGAACGCCGCCTATCGCTGGAAGCCGATGCCGGACGGCGCGCGCCAGACCTTGCTCGCCAAGACCGCGCCGGTCGCGGGGGCCGGCGAGTTCGAGAAGTACAAGACGTCGGGCGCCTTCGACGGGACGGATCAGCACCCCTGGTGGCTGGAGACAGCCTCGATCAAGAAGACATGAATCGCGTCGTCGTCTTCGGATAAGGTTGGTGCCATGCCGCTTTCACCGCTGGCCGGCAAACCGGCCCCGCCCGAATCGCTGATCGACGTCGACCGGCTGGTCGCCAGTTATTACGATCGGCGTCCCGACCCGTCTGACCCGTTGCAGCTGGTCAGCTTCGGCACGAGCGGCCACCGCGGCGCGCCCGAGGACGGGACCTTCAACGAGGCGCACATCCTGGCGGTCACGCAGGCGGTCTGCGAATACCGGGCGCGGGCAGGCATCACCGGGCCGTTGTTCCTGGGCGCGGACACGCACGCCGTCTCGGCCCCTGCCCTGCGCACGGCCGTCGAGGTGCTGGCTGCCAACGGCGTCGACACACGCGTGCAGCGCGACGACGCGTACACGCCCACGCCGGCGCTTTCGGCGACCATCGTCTCGTACAACCGGGGGCGCGGGCAGGCCGACGGTCTGGCCGACGGCATCATCGTCACCCCGTCGCACAACCCGCCGCGCGACGGCGGGTTCAAGTACAACCCCCCGCACGGCGGCCCGGCCGACACGGACGTGACCGACGCGGTTCAGGCGCGCGCCAACGAGCTCCTGCGCCAGGCCGGCGCCGCCGGCGAGCTGAGGGGCGTCAAGCGGCTGCCCTACCAGGCCGCGCGGCGCTCGATCAACGTCCGCGAGCACGACTTCCTGCTCGCCTACCTGGACGACCTGCCGGAGGTGATCGACCTGCCGGCCATCGCCAAGTCCGGGCTGAAGCTGGGCGTCGATCCGATGGGCGGCGCCAGCGTGCAGTACTGGTCGCGCATCGCCGAACGATTCGGCCTGGATCTGACCGTCGTCAACCAAACGGTCGACCCGCGGTTCGCGTTCATGCCGCTCGATCACGACGGCAAGATCCGCATGGACTGCTCCAGCCCGTACGCGATGGCGAACCTGCTGCGGCTCAAGGATCGGTACGCGGTGGCGTTCGGCAACGACACCGACGCCGACCGGCACGGCATCGTCACGCCGGCGGGGCTGATGAACCCGAATCATTATCTGGCGGTCGCGATCTCGTACCTCTTCGCTCACCGGCCCGCCTGGCACGCCGGCACGGCGGTGGGCAAGACGCTGGTGTCGAGCACGCTCATCGACAAAGTGGTCGGGGCCATGGGCCGGCGGCTGCACGAGGTGCCGGTCGGGTTCAAGTGGTTCGTCCCGGGCCTGCTCGACGGCAGCTTGGGCTTCGGCGGCGAAGAGAGCGCGGGCGCCAGCTTCCTGCGCCATGACGGCCGCGCCTTCACCACCGACAAGGACGGCCTGATCCTGGACCTCTTGGCCGCCGAGATCACCGCGGTCACCGGCCAGGACCCGGGCCAGCATTTTCAGGAGCTGGCGGCCCGGTTCGGGACGCCGTACTACACGCGCGTCGACGCGCCGGCCACCCCGGCCGACAAGACGGCCCTCAAGAAGCTGTCGCCGGAGGCGGTGAAAGCGTCGTCGCTGGCCGGCGAGCCCATCGTCGCCAAGCTGACGCGCGCGCCCGGCAACGACGCGCCGATCGGTGGGCTCAAGGTGGCGGCGGCCAGCGGCTGGTTCGCGGCGCGACCGTCGGGGACCGAGGACGTGTACAAGATTTACGCCGAGAGCCTCAAGAGCGAGGCGCACCTGCAGCTGATCCTGGAAGAGGCGCGGCAGATCGTCGGCGCGACGCTGGCGGCCGCCGCGCGCTGACGGCGGCCGATGGACCTGGGGCTGTCGGGCAAGGTCGCCTTGGTCACGGGCGCCAGCCGTGGCGTCGGTCGTGCGATCGCGCTGGGGCTGGCTGGCGAGGGATGTCGCGTGGTCCTGTGCGCGCGCGGGCGCGAGGCGCTGGACGCGGCCGTCGCCGAGACCAAGCATGGCGGCGTTCGTCGCGCGCGAGATCCCCTTCCGCCGCTTCGGACGGCCGGATGAGATCGCGGACGTCGTGGCCTTTCTCTGCTCGCCGCGCGCCGGCTGGATCACCGGCGCGTGCATCCCGATCGACGGCGGCCAGTCGAAGGCTTTTTAGGCGCAATGCCGTTCGGTTAAGCGCAATGCCGTTCACATAGCGCGGAGGAGACACCGCGGCGGGCTGGCAGGAAGGGCAGAAAAATTGCCTCGGGCGCGGTGAGGATCAGGATGGGGCGATCTCGTTGGAGGTCGCCATTCAGCTACAGGAAGCGCTTGAATCTCTTGCCGGTTTCGTCGTTCCCGCGGACTTCGGGCGATTCCGGGAGCACATCGATCCGACCTGGATTGAGGAGGCGCTCGACGCCACCGGAACGGCGAGCGTGCGACGCCGGCGGCTGCCAGCCGAGCAAGCGATCTGGCTGGTGATCGGCATGGCGCTGCTGCGCCAGGAGTCGATCGAGCGCGTGGTTATGATGCTGGGGCTGGCGTTGCCGGGTGCGCGAGGCGACACCGCGGCCAAGAGCGGCATCGCGCAGGCCCGAAAGCGCCTTGGAGAAGAGCCGCTCGCATACCTGTTCACCACGACCGCCGATCGCTGGGCGACGCGAAGCGCTGACCGACATCGGTGGCGCGGGCTTTCGCTTCACGGGCTCGACGGGACTACTCTCAAAGTGCCGGACTCCCCCGAGAACTGGGCGGCGTTTGGCGGCCAGTGCGGCAGCGGGACGCGCAACGGCAGCGCCTATCCGATGGTGCGTCTGGTGGCGGTGATGGCATTGCGGTCTCACCTCCTTTCGGCGGTTTACTTCAGCGACTACGCGACTGGGGAAACGACGCTCAGCGACGGATTCTGGTCCGAGCTGCCGGACAACTCGGTGACCATTGCCGATCGCAACTTCCTGGTGGCCGATGACTTGACGCGACTGGAACGCAGCGGCACCAACCGCCATTGGCTCACGCGCGCAAAATCGACCACCCACCTGCGGGTCATCAAGCAACTCGGGCGGCATGATGCCCTCGTCGAAATCACGCTCTCCGACCAGACGCGACGGGCGCATCCGACTCTGCCGCCCGTCTGGACGGCTCGTGCCATCACCTACCAGCGCAAGGGCTTCCGGCCGTCGAGGCTGCTCACGTCGCTTCTCGACGAGAAGCGATATCCGGCGGGCGAGCTCGTCGCGCTCTATCACGAGCGGTGGGAATTGGAGCTCGGCTACGACGAAATCAAGACGCACATGCTCGACCGGCAAGAGGCCATTCGCAGCCGAACCCCGGCCGGTGTTCGGCAGGAACTCTGGGGCATCGCGCTCGCCTATAACCTGGTCCGCTTGGAGATGGAACGCGCTGCCGACGAAGCCGGCGTCGAGCCAAACCGGATCAGCTTCGTCAACGCCCTGGCGCTGATCCGAAACGCATGGCTGGCATGGTCCACGCTGCCTCTAGCACCGGGCCGAATTCCCGAAGGACTGCTCTATTTGCGCCGCTGCCTCAAGCTTCTCGTCTTGCCCCCGCGTCGCTCCGAGCGAGCCTACCCACGCGCCGTGAAGGTAAAGATGAGTGCCTACAATCGCAAGGCGCCCACCGGAAAGGGCCGTAAGTGAACGGCATTGCGGTTAAGCGCCAGGACGCGAGGACGCCAGGGGCTGGATCGACCAGGTTTCACGACTGGAGCAAGCTGGTCCGAAACCATAGACCTCGATCGCGGCGGCAAGCATCTCTGAAATCCTCATGAAACTTCTGATGGCTCCTCCCGGTATCTTGGCGTCCCTCGCGTCCTGGCGCTTAACCAAACGGCATTGTTTCTAGGCGAGACGTTCACGGCCGCCGCGGCACCATCATCACCGGGCGGGCGATTTGCAGGACCTCGTCGCGCTGGTTGAAGGTGGTGATCTGCATCTTGACGATGCCCAGCTCCGGCCGCGACTTCGAGGGGCGCAGGTCCATCACCTGGATCTCGACCCTCAGCGCGTCGCCGGGGCGGGTTGGCCGCGGCCAGCGCAGCTCCTCGCCACCCGCGCCCACGTACCCACCAACCGGCTTCACGTCGCTGTCGACGAAGAGCCGCATCGTGAGCGCCGCCGTGTGCCAGCCGCTGGCCGCCAGCCCTTTGAAGAAGGTCCCCTTCGCCGCCTCCTCGTCGGTGTGAAACGGCTGCGGGTCGTAGTCGCGCGCGAACACCTTGATCTGCTCCGCCGTCAGCGGCGGCAACGGCCCCCCGCGAAACGTCTGCCCCACCGTGAAGTCTTCAAAGTAACGCCCGGTCATCCGCGGAGAATACGCCGGCGGCGCGCCCACGAGTCAGCTGGTTTCGAGCGCCCTTTGCCTGATCCGCCGAGGTTGGCGGCCGACGTGCGTACTTATCCAGAAAACCGTTGTCGTGGGAACGATCGATCGCCGGAAGGTTCCCGCTGGCGGCCGAGCTTGGCGGCCGCGGGAGAGGCCCTAGGTTCATCCCTGAGATGGCACGCGTGCTGGAGCTTGCCCCTTCCCCATCGAGCGCCGGGCTGCGGGCGGCCAAGCGGCGGTTCCGCGAGATCTTCCCGCGCGGGTTCACCGACCCGACCTACCTGGAGTGGGAGCGCGGGTACAAGTGGGAAGCGCACGTCGGGTGGCAGCACGCGCTGGATCGCGAGACCTGGTCGCAGCTGCTGGCCGCGCGCGAGTACCGCGAGATTGGCGGACGCATCGCGCGCTGGTACGCGCGGTCGCATCTCAACATGCTGGCGCTTTACGAATGGATGGCGCTGCGCGAGGCGCTGGAGGATCGGGTCGGCGCGCGGCTGCTGGCCGGCGGCCTCTACGACCTCGTCCATGGGGCAGGTTCTTTCGGTCAACGGCTCGAGGCGTTCACCGCGGTCCTGGACGACGTGCCGCAGCGGCAGACGCGCCTGGCCAAGTGGCCGGTGGTCACGTTGATCCCGTTCGCCGCCCAGCCGCGGCGCCACCTGATCGTGAAACCGAACCTCATGAAGCGCGCCGCCGGCCGCCTTGGCTTTGCGCTGGACTACGCCTCGCGCCCGAACGCCGCCACGTACGCCGCCGTCCTGCGCGCTGTCGCGTGGCTCTGGCGCGAGCTCGCCCCCTGGAATCCCCGTGACCTCATCGACATCCAGGGCTTCATCTGGGTCACCTGCAGCGAGGAATACGAAACCTGGCCCTGGGAGTAGACGATGCTAATCCGAACTGACTACATCAGGGCGCGTCCTGCAGCCGAAGCATCGGTGGACTTCTGCGTCGGCTGCCCCCCACGGCCAGCACGATGACGTCCCCTGAACTGTCCAGCTCCCAGTACAACCAACAGCGTGTCTTGGCCATCAGGCTGCGGCGAACGACATGGCCGTTTCGTTCAACGAACACTGCAAAGGATTGCGGCGAGTGGCGTACCCGCTCGATGACTTCAGTCAGCTCCTGTTCAAACGGTCGCGGAGCTTTCTCCCGGTGAGCTCGCCACCACTGCGCCCGTCCGCGGAGGTGGGCCTCAGCCCCAGATGTGAAGCGAACGGATCTCACCGTGCGCGCAGACGTTGCAGGACTTCCTCGAAAGGTCGGGTGTCGCCCCGCGCTGCCTGCTCGAGCCCTTCATCGATGGCCGCCTCGATTTCGGCGCGCTCCTCAGCCGATGGGTTGTCGTCGAGCAGCGCAACGGCAACCTCCGCACCTTCCGGCAGATCGGCGGGCTCGTCCAGCACGATCCGGCCATCTTCCACGTGCCCTCGTACGACAGTCATGACCTCAGTTTATCGCGCTGCGCTTCGAGTGGGTGGGTCACCAGTCGAGGCGAAGCGTTTCGCCGTGGGGCACCGCGCGCCAGGCGCCCAGCAGGTGGCGCAGGCGTTCCTGGACGGCGGCGATGAAGGCGGGCGTCAGCCAGTCCGGGGCGGGGTCGCCCGTTTCGGCCAGGTACGCGCGCAGGCGCGCCGCGAGCGCGACGGGGTCGGCGCCTTTCGCCGCCGCCGACAGCGGCCCGACGAGCCGCTCGATGGCCATCACCTCGGCTTGGGCGTCGCCCAGCGCGGCGCCGCTGCGATCGTTCATGTCGGCCAGCGTCCGCCCCGCTGCCAGCGTGCCCCAAAAGCCGGTCTGAACGCCGGCCTCCTGCTCGGCCGCGTGGTGCAACAGATCGTGCACCAAGGTGCTGCGGGTCTCGCAAATCAGCGTCTCGCGGTGGCCGCTGTCGCGAATCACGACCAACTCGTGCTGCTGGTCGGTGATTTTGCGCAGCTCAATCCGCACGATCGGTTCCCGGTATCCGCGAGAACAGCTCGCCGGCGCCACCGGCCTCGCCGCCGTCGGGAACGGCGAACGCTTCCAGCTCGGCGCGGTAACGGGCGTAAAGGCCGGGTGGGACGCGCACCTTTCGGCCGCTCAGCATGGACTCGATCATGGCGCCGTTGGCCGGCGCTTTGCCGATGACGTGGTTGTTCGTCATGGCGTAAACCTCGCGCGTCTGCGGGCGGGAGGCAATCTCGCGAATGCGCGCCACCCAGGGCGCCAGCTCGTCGGGTGTATAGAGATAGTCGTAGCGTTCGTTGCGCGTCGCTTTGTCGCGGAACCAGTCCCGGTAGTTGCGGCCGTGGAGGCGCACGTAGCCGACCGTGCCGGTCGCGTGCGCGGCCGGCGCGATCGATCGCTTGAACATCGGCTGGTCGACGTTGACGATGCCCACGCCGCGCTCGGCCAACTCCGCCAGCAGATCTCCCTCGGTCCAGGACGCGTGGCGGACCTCGACGACCAGCGGGAAAGCGGCGAAGGCCGTCAGTAGATCGCGCAGCCACTCGGCGGTCGCGTCGTCGCGTTTGAAGGACCACGGGAACTGCAGCAACACGGCCCCCAGGCAGCCGGCGTCCTGCAGCACGTCCAGCGCCGCGCGCGCGATCCGCACCTCTTCGGCCGTCCAGGCGCTGGACCGCTCGTGCGTGAAGCGCTTCCAAAGCTTGGCTGTGAACCGGAACCGCGAGTTGGCGGCCACCTTGCGCACCCAGCCCGCCGCCGCCTTGGGATCGGCGGGCCGGTAGAAGCTGGCGTTCACTTCGACCGTGTCGAAGAACCGTGAAAGGTACTCGAGCTCGTCGAGCCCCTTGGACTTCTTCGCCGGGTACACGACGCCGCGCCAGTCGGGATAGTCCCAACCGGCGGTGCCGACACGCACGATCGCGGATGTGGTCATCGGGGCGGCCCCCGAAACACGCGCCGGATCCCCAGCCACCAGGCGACCACCAGCAAGCCGAGAGTCGCGACGGTGACACCCAGCGCCTTCTCATTCGGCGGCTGCACGCCGATCCAAACCAGCACCGCCGTGCCGCCGAGCGCGATCGTGCCCAGGATTCGGTACGCCGAGCCGCCCAGGTCGAAGGGGCCGAACGTCGTCCAGGTCCGCCCGTGGGCCCGCAGACCGGCCGCGGTCGGCATGACGTAAGACAGATACAAGAAAATCACGCAGGCCGTGGTGAGCGTCGAGTACGCGGGCGCGTACAGCGTCGAGGCCAGCGCCAGGACCGCGGTCGTCCAGATGGCGGGCACGGGCGTCTGCCACCGCGGCGAGACCCGACGCAGCAGGCGCGAGCCCGGCAGTCCGCCGTCCCGCGCGAAGGCGTACATCATCCGCGACGTCGAGGTCATGCAGGCCAGGCCACAAAGGTAGTTGGCGGCGACGATCGCGACCCACAGGGCGCGGCCGGCAGCCCCCGGCAACACCTGCCGCATCAGCCAGGCAAAGACGTCGCCCCCCTGCCGGGCACCCGCGGCAACGTCGGGCATCGCCAGCACGAACGACGCCACCATCACCCACCCGAGCACGCCGGACAGAGCCACCGATCGCAGCATGCCGCGCGGTACGTTGTGCGCGGCGCGCACGGTCTCCTCGGCCGTGTGCGCCGCGGCGTCGAAGCCGGTGACGGTGTAGATCGGCCACATCAGCGCAAGCAGCGTCATCACAGGCAGGCCGCGGGACGCCGGCCACACGCCGCCGCCCGCCGCGCCGCCGCTGTCGGCGAACGCGACCAGCCTGCCGAGGTGCAGCCCCGGCGCCCCGTGCAACATGGCGGCGGTCAGCGCCAGCGCGACGACCAGGATCAAGCGGCCGCTGAAGTCGGTCAGCAACGTCGTCAGCCGAATGCCGAAGTGATTGAGCAGAGCATGTGACGAAGAGATCGCCGCCACGCCCGCGATCTGGTCCCCCACTCCCAAACGGGAGGCATCGATCCCCAGCATCGGCCCCACGAAGCCGACGAACAGCTGATAGGTGCCCACGTTGACGGCGGCCGTGACGAACACCAGACCGCCCAGGTTCAGCCAGGCGGTCGCCCATCCCCAGCCGTTACCGCCCAGGATCGCGCTCCAGTGGTAGAGGCCACCGGCGGTCGGGAAGGCCGAGGCGACCTGCGCCATGCACAGCGCCACCACCAACGAGAACGCGACGCCGATCGGCCAGACGATGCCCGCCGCCGCACCGCCGACTGCCGAGATGCCGAGCTGCAAGGACGTGATGCCGCCCGCCAGGATGCAGATCGTCGAAAAGGCGATGGCGAAGTTCGAAAACGCGCCCATCCGGCGGCGCAGCTCTTGCGTGTACCCCAGGCGGCGCAGCTGCTCCGCATCGGAACCGTCGCTGTTCGCCTCCATCCTTCCAGCTAAGACGAACCGGCTGCGCCTGTCCATGATCGTCAGGTCCAGTTTGGGCGCCGGCTGCTGCGGTCCCAGGCTAGACTTCCGGTCGCGTGGCCCGCTATTGCGTGGTGTTCATCGCCGCCTTCGTCGTTCGAGCGGCGCCGATCGCGCTGGCCGGCGCCCTCGGCGCCTGCGGGTCGGGCGGGCCCGCGCATGCCCCGGTCGGCGCGGACGTCCGGCAGGGCGCGGGCGGAGCGCCGGACGGAGCGCCGGACGGAAGCTTCGAGCCTGTCGACGCAAGCGTGGCCGACCAGCCGCACGACGCCGCGCCCGTCTTCAGTTGCGTCGGGGGCGCCCTCAGCGACGGCGGCGTGACGTGCATCCAGTTCGACCCCGGGTATGGCGAACCGGCCGCTGTCTGCGGCGCGCGGCAGAGCGGGCCGGTCGGCAACGCCCCCTGCTCGTTGGACGGTTCAGCCGGCGGCTGTCACGTCGCGACCGGCACGTCGGGATACACGATCTGGATGTACGGCCGGCAAACCTCGGGCGCCCTCATCGTCCGCTGCCAGCAGCTCGGCGAGTCGTACGTGTCGGCCGACTTCGACGTCACCGCCGATGCCTCGGCCCATGCCACGGGCGCTCGATAGGTCGCCCGGCGACAATCCCAATTGCGCCATTGTTGCATTCGGGCAGAGGTCGCCCCAAACCCCTTCCGGATCGCGCGGCGCGGCTCTATATGGAAGGGCTGCCGAGAGGATCCCCATGCGCGCAATCGTTCTGCCCGAGTACGGCCCGCCTTCCGCCCTTCAGTTGCAGACGGTTCCCGACCCTTCGGCCGGCCCCAATCAGATCGTGGTGCGGATGGCGGGCGCCAGCCTGAACCCGGTCGACTGGAAACAGCGAAGCGGCGCCCTGCGAGCCTACATGCCCCTGGCGCTCCCGGCGATCCTGGGACGAGACGCCTCGGGCACCGTCACGGCCGTGGGCGCCGGCGTCACCGGCTTCAAGCCGGGTGACCGGGTGCTGGGGCGGGTTCCAGGCGGCGCCTACGCCGAATTGGTCGCCGCCCCGGTCGATTCCTGGGCGCCGCTGCCCGGCGGCCTGGACCTGGCCGACGCCGGCGCGCTGCCGCTGGTCCTGCTGACGGGCGCCCAGCTGGCCGAGGAAGCGACAGACGCCCGGGCCGGCGAGACGATCCTCGTGACCGGCGCGACCGGCGGCGTGGGACGGGCGGCGGTGTTCGCCGCCAAAGCGCGCGGTGCCCGGGTGCTGGCCGGTGTGCGTGCCAAGTACCGGGCCGAAGCCGAGGGTCTGGGTGCCGACGGGGTGGCGATCATCGACGACGACGGGGCCATCGCCAAGCTGCCGGCCCTGGACGGGATCGCCGACACGGTCTCGGGCGAAACCATCCAGAAGCTGCTCGCGAAATTGCGACCGGGCGGAAAGCTGGGCAGCGTCCTCGGCGAGCCCGCCGGCGCCAAAGAGAAGGGCTTCGCGGTCAAGGCATTCATGACCCACGCCGATCCCAAGCGCCTCGGCGAGCTCGCGCAGGCGGTCGCGGGCGGCAAGCTGCAGATCCCGATCGCGCGGCGATTCCCACTGGCCGAAGCGGCCGCCGCCCATGAGGCCGCCGAGCGCGGCGTGAACGGCAAGGTCCTGCTGCTCGGGTGAGTGGTGGCCTTTACCTGCGCTCTGAACAGGCGTACAGTGCATCGATGAGTTGGTCTTTGGGCACCGTCCCCGGGGGCCGGATCGGCAACGACATCGCTTTCGCGACGGTTGCCGGCTACCCGTTCGCGTGGGCCGGCCTGACCGGTGGTGTGGGTGGCGGCATCCTCAGCGTGCGGGTGACCTTGCGACGGGCAACCCTGGCCGATCTCGCTCGCGCGCTGGGGCGGCTGCCGGGGGTCCGCGTGACCTCTCGGCCGGCCCTGTCGGCCGGGGGCGGCGATTGCTACGTCGTTCACTGCCCGGGATTCAAGATGGTGCTCTCGTCGCCCGAGCCGGGCACGGACAACGCGGCCGGGCTCGTCTCACGAACGGCGCCCGCGACCGTCGAGCTCACCTCCGAGCTGGCGATCGCCCTGGACGGCCTCATGCGGACGGCGCCCCGCCCGGCCGCGGCCAAGCCGCCCACATTTCCGTCGGTCGCGGGCGCCGGCGACGCAAGCAGCTCGCGACCGCCGACCTCGACGCTCCGGCGTGCGCCGCTCCGTCCGGGCAAAACGCTGACCCGGAAGGCTCCCCTCGCCCGCCGCACACCGCTGCGCCGACGCCAGGACCCCGAGACCTGACCGCCGCCGAAAAGCTCAGACGGGCGGCGGCAAGATGGGGCTCGCGTCTCCGGTCACCAGGATCCAGAGCTGATGCGCCGCGCGGGTGACGCCGATGTGGAACAGGTGGCGTGACTCGTCATCACGCCCGTAGCTGCTGGCGTTCGCGTCCAGCATGACGACGTAGTCGAACTCGAGCCCCTTCACCTGGCGGACGTCGGTGACCTCGACGCCGGGGCGAAAGCCGAAGTCCTGGGCGCGAACCCGGCGCAGCGCCGGGACCTCGGCGCGCCGCAGCCCCTCGAAGGTGCGATCCGCTTGCTCCGGGTGTCGGGCGATGAGGGCCACCGTCGCCCGCGGCTCGCGCGCCGCCAGATCGCGCAACGCCTCGCCCAAAAATCCGACCGCCGCACCGACGCCCGGAAAGTGAAACGTCTCGACGGGCGCGCCGGTGCGCGGCGCCGCCGGCGGCTCCGGATCGGCCAGCCGACCCATCACGCCGCGCGCGACGGCCATGATCTCGCGGGTCGAGCGATACGCGATCCGCAGCGGGTCGATCGCCACGTGCGCCAGGCCGAGGTGACCCAGGACGGCCCGCCAGTCGCCGAATCCGTTGTCCAGGAACAACCGCTGCGACGTATCGCCGGCCAGCGTGATCGACGCCTTCGGGACGTGCCCGATCAGCACCGACAGCTTGGTCGGCGAGAGGTCCTGCGCCTCGTCGACGAACAGGTGCGCAAACGGGTGGTGGGCGCCGCGCACCAGCTGGTTGGCGCGCAGCAGGATGGCCACGTCGTCGAGGTCCAGCGTCGCGACGTCGTCTTCGGTGCGCAGGCCGTCGATGCCCGTTTCGCCACGGACGTTCTCGTCGTCGTCGTAAAGGTCCAGCGCTTCCACGCGCCGAACACCTTCCGGCAAGTCGTCGTCGACCGTACGCTGCCCGGGTTTCTGTTCCAGCCCTATCGCCGTCCAGTGCGTGTCCGGATCGGGCTCGGCGGCGGCGCGCTTGGACTTCTTTCGGACCGGCTTTGGCGCGACGCCCTCGCGCGGGTCGCGCGCCATCACGGCGGCCACCCGGTCCGTCATGATCCGATGCGCGTCGACGACGTCGCGCTCGGAAATCGGCATCTCGGCGGCACCGGTCAAAAGGGCCAGCAAACGCCCGCGATCGGTGAGCAGATCGCCCCAGATCTCGACCGCGGCCCGCGAGCTGCGCTTGCCGCGGTAAGCGCGCGCCACCCGTTCCAGCTCGTGCAACAGCGCGGGATGGCTCTTGACGCGTGTCACGGCGGCGACGGTCTGGTCGACGACCTCGGCGCGCAGCCAGGAAAGCTCCGCCCGCAGCTCACGCTCGGCCAGCTCGGCGAACGTGCCGACGCGGACGCCAGCCACCCCCAGCGACGGCAGCAGCTGCCCGATGTAGGCCGCCAGCGCCACGCCCGACGTGACCACCGCCAGTTTCGGCGCCGGGAATCGGTTCGGGTGGCTGAACGCCAGGTAGGCCAGCCGATGCAGGCCGACGGTCGTCTTGCCGCTGCCGGCGCCGCCCTGGATGACGACGACCCCGGCGTCGCGCGCCGTGATCACCTCGAACTGCTTGGGGTCGATCAACGCGGCGATCTCCGGCAGATGGCGATCCAGCGCCTGACGTCCGGCGGGCGCGGCGCCCAGCGTCCCGCGCGGCACGCGCGTCGCCGCTTCCTGACCGCCCGCCAGCTCATGGACCGGCACGTCCGTCCGCGCCCACAGACCGTCTTTACGGCGGCCCCAGATCCCCTGTGGGCAAGCCACGCGCAGCAGCACGCCACCCTCGATGGTCAACGTCCGTCGCGCCAGGATCTCGCCCGTGACCTCGCGCTCGCCGAACGTCTCTTCGTAGTCGCTCCCTTCGGCGTAGCGATAGTAGAGCTGGCTGACGGGCGCGTTGCGCCAGTCGACGATCTGCACGCGGCTCTTGGCGTCGACGAAGGTCGCGCGCCCGATCAGGATGTCCCGCTCGACGGCGCCGCGCCCGGGCACCTGCTCGCGGACCCGCAGATGCCCGAAATAGGGAGCCGCGGGGTCGACCAAGATCGTCTGCAGATCGGCCCGCGTCAGGGCAACGCCTTGCAGGCGCTCCATCTGGGCGACCAGCGCCGGCACGTCTTCCAGGCGCGCCTCGCTGATCTCATCGCGCAGGGCGACCATCTCGTCGCCGTACCCACCCCGCGCCACGCGGGCGTCGCCCGGCGCGCGTGGCGCCCGCGCAGCCGCCAGGCTGGCCAGCACCCGCGCCAGCAGACGCTCTTCCTCGGCCGGGATTGCAGCTCCCGCCGGATCGGCGCTTTCGTCCTCGGCCAGCACCATCGGAGGCTACACGCGCCGACCACCAACGTCACTTCCGCGTCGGTGGCGCTCGCGAAGACGCGTCACCCAGCCAGCCGCGGGTTCTTGCGGACGATGCCCAGGTTCAACCAACCGGCGTAGCCGAGCCATCCCAGGTAGGGGGTCATCAGCCAGGCGGCCGGGCGGTCCACCTTCCCGGCCGTGCGGGTGTAGTCGGCCACCGCGACCGTCAGCGCGACCAGATCGGCCAGCGCCAGCCGGGGCCGGCGGGCGCCGAAAAACAGGGGCGACCATGCCCCGTTCAGCGCCAGCTGGGTCCACCAAAGGTGCAAGGCCCGGCTGCGCTCGAGCGACGGCCCCGCCCGGAAAATCCGGTACGCCGACACGGACATGAGGCCGTAAAGGGTCGTCCACACCGGCCCAAACACCTGAGGGGGCGGCTGTCCGGCGGGCTTCGACAGCGCCCGGTACCAGGCGCCGCGGCCGCGCCGGGTCGACCCCGCGCCCAGCGCAGCCGCCGCGGCTGTGGCCGCGGCGAACAACGCCAGCCACAGCAGGGATTTCGGCTTCGCGGGTGTGCGCGACGGCGCGTCTTCGGAGACCATCCAGACAACCTGAGCACGTCGAGACGGCCGGCAACCTGCAACCGCTCGGCCCCCCGGGCATCAGCAGGAGGCGCATGAAGAACCTTCGCATCGACGTCTGGTCCGACATCGTCTGTCCGTGGTGCGCCATCGGCAACCGGCGACTCGAGCGCGCGCTGGAACGTTTCCCCCAGCGCGATCGGGTCGAGGTCGTGTGGCACTCGTTCGAGCTGGACCCCTCGGCGCCGCGCGTTTACCCGGGCGACCATGTCGACCACCTGGCCGCCAAGTACGGCCGCAGCCGCGAACAGACGGAAGCAATGGTCCAGCGGGTCATCGACGTGGCGGCCGAGGACGGCCTGACGCTGCAGCTCTTGCAAGCGCGCGGCGGCAACACGTTCGACGCCCACCGGCTGCTGCACTTCGCGGCAGAGCGGGGCCTCGAGCCCGCCGTCCGGCAGCGCCTGTTCCGGGGCTACATGACCGAAAGCGAGCCGATCGGCGAACCGGAGGTGCTGGTGCGCCTGGCCGCCGAAGCCGGCCTACCGGCGGACGAGACGCGCGCCGTCCTGGCCAGCGATCGCTACGCCCAAGACGTGCGCGACGACGAAGAGGCCGCCGGAGCGATCGGGATTGGCGGCGTGCCCTTCTTCATCCTGGGCGGCCGCATCGGCGTCTCGGGCGCGCAGCCCGTCGACGTGTTCGCCCGCGCGCTGGACCAGGCCTGGACCAAGCAGCAAGAGGCCAGCGCGCCCGACGCCTGAGTCAATCCTGGCCGGCGGCCTTGAACGTGTCGCAGGCCGCCGGGTCGCCGGTCTGCAGGCCGGTCGTGAACCATTTTTGGCGGTCCGCCGAGCTGCCGTGCGTGAACGTTTCGGGGTTCACGCGCCCGAGCGCCTGTTTCTGGATCCGGTCGTCGCCGATTGCCGCCGCCGCGTCCAGCGCCTCGGCGATCTCGTCGTGGCTGACCTTGCCCGTGGCGTAGGCGGCATGGCCCCAAACGCCGGCATAGCAATCCGCCTGCAGCTCCATCCGCACGGACAGCGGCCCGCGCGCCTCGGGGTGCTCTTCCTGCGCGCGCCGGACCTGGCCCTCCGTGCCGACCAGGTCCTGCACGCGGTGGCCGTACTCGTGCGCGATGACGTATGCCTCGGCAAAGTCGCCGCCGCGCGCGTGAAACCGGCGCTGGAGCTCGTCGAAGAAGCCCAGGTCCAGATACACGCGGCCATCGGGCGGGCAATAAAAAGGCCCCGTCTGGGCGCTGGCCGTTCCGCACCCGCTGGGCGTCGCGTCCGTGAACAGCACCAGCCGCGCCGGCCGATACCCCTGCCCCGCCGCGGCCAGCTGCTTGTGCCAGAACGCCTGGACGTTGCTCTCGACGCAGACCGCGAACTTCGCCACGTCGTTGGTCGAATTCACGCCGGCGCAGCTCCCGCTCAGGTTCTGGTGCTGTCCGGGAGGGACCGGCGGACCCATTTGCACGCCGCGCTGGTTCTGTTCGATCAGGCGCTCGACGGCGGCGGCCGTCGGGCTGCCGTTGCTGGCCAGCACCTGCACGACCAGATAGATGATGCCGCCCACCACGCCCAAGCCACCCACGCCCATGCCGACCCCTCCGCCGGGGAAGCGCATCCCACGCCGGTCCTCGACTTGCGATTCGTCGGCGCGATCTCCCTCGTCGAATTTCACGGGCGACGTGCAGCTTAATCCCGCGCGCGCCGCTTGGGCAGGGTAAGACGACGCATGGCGGCTACGCTCCGCTCCATCCCTGTAACGCCCGCCACCGAAACCGACGCAGACGCGGTTAGCGGCCTCCGGACGGCATCCTTCTATCCTGTGAAGTCACTGGTCATCTCGACCTGGAGGATCCATGTCCTTGTCTCGAGCCGCCCTGAGCGTGGTCGCCTGTGAAGGCGGGACGCTCGCCGACTTCGACGCGCTCCCTCGGAACGATTCTGCCGGTCCTCAGTCGCAACGGCACGAGCCAGCACCAGCGGACTTCGACGCGGTGTACGCGGAATGGTTCGAAGGGGTCCTGCGGTGGGCGGCCGCCATGGGGGTCCGGAATTCTGACAAGTATGACGTGGCGCAGAACGTTTTCCTGGTCGTGATGCGCCGGCTGGGGGACTTCGATCGCCGGAACATGGCCGGGTGGCTGTACACAATCACGGCGCGCCAGGTGAAGGACTACCAGCTGCAGCTGTGGAACCGCCGCATCTTCAGGACGGCGGAGCCCGTCACAGAAGAGTTGCCGTCGCGCACGCCCACACCCGCCATGTCGATGGAGTCGCGGGAGCGCCGTGATCTGGTGCAAGGGCTGCTGGGCCGGCTCAGCGACCCCATGCGCAATGCAGTCGTTCTGTTCGACCTGCATGGCTTCTCCTGCGAGGAGATCGCGGCGATGGAAGGCGTCTCGACCAGCACGATCTGGACCAGGCTGCGACGCGGCCGCAAGAAGGTCGTCGACATGGTGGAGCGCCGAAAAATCCGCGAGACACCGCGGAAGCGCACCACGCGATGGAGAGGCACGAACGGACGATCCGGCCACGCGTGAAGTCCGTCTGAGGTCGACGACCTCTTGACGCGGGACGGTCTGGTGGCCCGAAAGTGCCGGCCCGCCGGGCACGCCCGACTGGCCGAAATCGACTGACGGGGTTTGCGCGAGTCGCGCACCGGCCCGGGCAATCGGTATTCTGCGATGGTGAAACGCCCTTATAGAGCCCCGTCCCTTTGCCGAATGGCGGCGACAGCAGCCCTGCTGGTGGTCCCCGTGGCATGCAGCGGAGGCGCCTCGTCCGGCGGTACCGGCGGCAGTCCGGCGACAGGCACCGGTGGCATCTCGTCGGGCAGCGGGGGTCACACCGCGACCGGCGGCCAGCCCGCCACGGGCGGCACGACCGCCACGGGCGCTGGGGGCAGCAGCGGCGGCACGACCGGGAATGCCAGCGGCGGACAGGCCGGGACCAGCGTCTCGGGACTGGGCGGAACCAGTGGCGCGCCCGGACAGTCGGGTGGCAGCGGCGGCAACCACGCGACCGGCGGCAGCACGGGCGGCGGAGGTCAGCCCGGGACCGGCGCGGCGCTGTCGCCCACCCCGGCCGGCTCACGCCTGGTGATCACCGGCGTTCGCGGTGTCAGCGGGCCCGCCACTTTGGGAATCGACTACTTGAACGGCGCGGCCAGTGCCACCTCGGTCACCGGCGTCACGTTTGGATCCGTCGCGCAGGTCTCCACGACGTTCACGCCGTCGACGCAGGACGCGCACACGACGCCGCTGACCAACGCGACGCTGTTCCAGGTGACCAGCCCGAAGACCTTCCCCGCCAGCGTCGCCGCCGGCGGCATGTTCTCGGTCGGCACCGAGTTGACCACGGCCAGTGGCCTTCCGACCGCGCCCGCGCAGGACAGCGGGTCGACCGTGCTGTCGGCTGTGCTGACGCTGGACACCGGCGCGGGGGCGGTGCAGACGCCCGTCTACGCGGTGGTCCTGACGCAGGCGCTCTGGGAGCCGACGCTGGGCGAGATCCTTTACACGCTCGGGTACAAGCTGAACGTCGGCAAGGCCCAGAACAACTCGAATCCCAATCGCGGCGGGACGCCACAATCGCTTCCCGGCGTCGAATCGGGCACCGACGAGGTCTCGGCGCAGCTGTTCGTCAAGGCCGGCGCCGGGAACGTCAGCCTGATCCCGGTGGCCCGCTTCTCACCCATCGGCCCCGACCCGTTCGGCTGGTACCCGTCGGGCACGCCGGCGACACGAAACGTCGTCGGCACCATGGCGATGACGACGGATCCACAGACCTCGAACAAGGCGCGCATGGTGCTGCCCCCGCTGGCCGCCGGCAGCAACACCACGTTCGACCCCGGGACCCAGAGCTTCGGCATCTGGGTGTACACCGACGAGGCGAGCCAGAAGTACGACACCGGCACCCCGGCGTACGGGGACTACGATTACAGTCAGGATTCGCTCAATTCGCCCGCCAACGTGCATCGTTTCAAGGCTTATCCCCTCAAGGACAGCAGCGGCGCGAACGTGGCCGACAGCTTCCTGCTCGCCTGCGAGGAAGCCGCCAACGGCGATTATCAGGACTTCGTCTTCGTGCTCCGCAACGCCAAGGTCGCTCCGTAGCGAACAGCCAGACGACGCCAGCTCGCCAGCATATGGAGTGGTGCTCGATGAAGCGGCGGGGCGCCCTCGCGCTGGGGGGGATCGTGGCCCTGTGCGCCTCGGTGTCGGGATGCGGCGGGCACAGCGAAGCGGCAGGCGACCCCTTGCGGGAGAGCCTGCGTGTCCCCGGGGGCACGTACCAGCGCACGTACGGCGGCAACGGCGCGGCCAGCGACCCCGCGACCGTCAGCCCGTTCCGCCTCGACAAGTACCTCGTGACCGTGGGCCGGTTTCGCGCGTTCGTCGCGGCCCGCCTGGCGGGATGGACCCCAACCCCGGGGTCGGGCAAGCACGCGCACCTCAACGGCGGCCAGGGCGTGGTCGACAGCGGCGGCGCCGGGTTCGAGCCGGGCTGGAACGATACCGACACCCTGGACCTGCCAAGCACGCTCTCCGCCTGGCAGACGAGCCTCGCCTGCGAGCCGTCGTTTCACACGTGGACCGATGACCCCGGCCCCGGCGACGATCGCCCCGTCAATTGCGTCGATTGGGCTCAGGCCTACGCTTTTTGCATCTGGGACGGTGGCTTTCTGCCCAGCGAGGCCGAATGGGAATACGCCGCCGCCGGCGGCGCCCAGCAGCGCCCGTACCCTTGGGGCGCGGCCGACCCCACGAGCGGCCTCTACGCGATCTCGGGCTGCAATTTCCCGCCTGGCTCGACGGCCTGCAGTGACGCCGCCAACATCGCGCCGGTTGGATCGGCTCCCGCGGGGGCCGGGCTGTGGGGGCATTTGGACCTGGCCGGCAACCTGGCCGAGTGGACCTTGGACTGGTACCTGCCGTACGCAAACCCGTGTGTGGACTGCGTGGCGCTGACCGACTTTTCTTACAAGATCCTGCGGGGCGGCTCGTTCGGCACCAACACCGAGGACATCTTTTCGTACGCCCGCGACGGAGATGTGCCCCGCACGCGAAACGCCTTCGACGGCTTTCGATGCGCGCGCGCGCCCTGAGCGCGGGATCGCGAAAAACCGGGCTCCCTCCCGCGGGTTCCCGGTTCAATCACATGAACCCGGTGACCGAGACCGGCTGCGGGCGGCTCATCGTGGTCGTGTCGCCGAGCTGGTCGGCTTTGTTCTCACCCCAACAGACCGGCGAGCCCAGGCCGGACTGCTCGTTTGTCGTGGGCCGCGCGCAGGTGTGAACGGCGCCCACGGCTATCGAGCTGACCGACTTCAGTCGCACGACGTCCACGGGAGCCAACGAACTGGTGAATGTACCGTCGCCAAGCTGGCCGCTGCTGTTGTCGCCCCAGCAGGAGACCAGGCCGGAACCGTGCAGGACGCAGGCGTGCTTGTCGCCGGCCCCCACCTGGGCTGCGTCGCTGATCCCGACCACCGTCACGGGCTTTCTCGAATCGGTGGTCAATCGGTTGCCCAGTTGCCCACTGCCGTTCTGCCCCCAGCATGAAAGCGTGCCGTCCGTGTGGCGCGCACACGCGAACCAGCGCCCGGTGGAGAGCTCGACGATATCGCTCTCCAGCCCGACGACCGGCGCGGGCGTGCTGCGCGGCGTGTTGGTCCCGTCGCCCAACGTCCCCGAAGAGTTGCTGCCCCAGCACCAGACGGTCATGTCCTTTTTGAGGGCGCAGGTGTAGGTCTCGCCAGCGTGCACCTCGGCGACATTCGTCAGACCGGGAACCACCATCGGCGACTTGACACACGGCGTGGGGGGGCCGGTGCTCTCGGGGCACGACCCGCCGCTGATCGACTGGCCGACTTGTCCATCGCTGTTGCCGCCCCAGCAAGACACGCTGCCGTCGGCATGAACGGCGCAAGTGTGAAGCTTGCCGCCGGTAATCTGGACGCAATCGTTGATGCCGGAAACCGCGACGGGCGTCGGCGAGGTCACTGAGGCCGTGCCGATCCCCATCTGGCCCTCGACGTTCCGTCCCCAGCACCAGGCCTTACCGGCGCGATCGCACACACAGGTCGTCGTCTGCCCGAGCCCGACGGCGGCGGGGTCTTTGATGCCCGGCACCGGACGGCTCGACTTTGCGTTCAGCGTGGTGCCGTCGCCGATCTCACCGTCGGTGTTTCGGCCCCAGCAATAAAGGAACAAGCCGTCCTTGGCGCACGAATGCCAGCCGTTCGCCCAGATCGTCCGCCCGCTAATCGGGGCGGTCGCCGACGGCGTGGGACGGGCCGGCGGCGCGCCGGACCAGGGGGGCAACGGCTCATCGCGGGCGGCCGGCTGGCACATTCCGGCGACGCAGGTTTTTTCCGGCGAGGTCTCGGGACAGGTGGTTCCGACGCAGGTGTCGAGGAGCTGCAGCAACAACATCCGCTGTTCGCCCGGGACGAAGGACGCGACGGCGGACTGCTCAACGACCACGTTTCCCCCCAGCAGCCCCTGAGCGGACACTTGCAGGCTACCGGGCGGGCCGGAGGGCTCGATTCCCAACGTCAAGGGGAACGTCGGCGCGCCCTGCGCGGTCAGAGGAATGTCGAAGGGACGGCCCGTCGCCGCGTCCGCGCTTGCGTCCACGCTTGCGTCGCCAAATGATCCGTCGCCGATCGAGCTGGTGGCCGGAGCGCCGACGTTAATCTTCACCTCGTCCAGGTCGGCACTCGACAAATTCGTGTCCACGACCAGGACGATCTGAGTGGGGCTCTTGCGGCAGTCGGGCAGAAGCACCAAGAATGTCGCCAGGGCGAACGGCGCGGCGAGACCTCGAGCGATGCTGGTCGGGTTCGACGACGTATCCATCGTTGTCGCTCACGGCACGTGGATCAGGCCGGGAGGGATATTACCCGAGAAGTCCTGGCCGCGGTCTCGGACCAGAAAGACGGTCGCCACGGTCGCCCCGGCAGTCACGGCGAGGGCCGTCCACAACCACGGCGACCGCCACCAGGACCGGTGCGCGGGCTCTGGCGTTGCGGGCGCCGGCGACGCCGTCAGGTCCAGCCCTGGCGCAGAGGACGTCGCCGCCCCATCTGCGGGTGGCGGCGAATCGGGCGGGACGCTCAGCGTGACGTCGTGCGACTCCCCCTCGTCGAGAGAAACGGTGACCCGGGCGCGCTGCGTACCGGCCCGCGCCACGGTGATGACGTGGGCGCCGGGATCCAGCAGGTGAGGCGCCTCTAGACTGTCGAGGCTCACGGGCTGGCCGTCGATCGCGACGGTGTCGTCGGGACGCACGCCGGCCGCATGCAGGCGTATGCGAGGAATTCGCGCCTCCAATGACGGCAGCACGCCCGCGGCGGCGCTTCGAAACGAAGCCGCATCGGGCGACGGGTCCTCGAGCACGCGGCGATAGTTGGCGGCGGCTTCCTTGAGCCGTCTCGTATTGGCCTGCGCGCCCGCCAGATTGATCAACACCACCGAACGCGGCGACAGCGCGTAGGCCTGCTCGAACGCCGCCCGGGCGTCGTTCCATCGATCCTGGCGCGCCGCCTCGACCCCTTGCGAGAAGAGCTCTTGCGCCGGGTCTGGCGCGGCCACCGACGCGCGCGTCCAGGCCAGCCCCAGCAGGATCAGCGTCAGCCGGCCAACCCGGCGTCGTTCCGGGGTCAACGCCATTGCGTGAAGAGCGGCACCGCGAAGTGCGCGTGTGCGTCGCCGGGCCGGGCAAATGTGGGTGCGGGCGCTGCGGGTGCTGCCGGTGCCGGCCGGCCGGGATGTGTGGACGACACGCGGGTGCGCCGCGCCGGGTCCGCCCGCAAAGGGGCCGGACGGGCGCCCGCGCGACCGCCAGATCGCATCGCAACGCGCTTTCTGGCCTCGGCCGGCGGCGGGGCGGCTGCGATCTTGGCGCGTGCTGGGCTCGCGTGGAGGGCCGGCGAGGCTGGCGGAGTCGCGCGCATCGCCGGCGGATCGCCGGGCGGCGGCGGCGCCGCCGGGACACCGACCACGGCGGGCGCACCCGTCTGGCCGCGGGCGCCCAGGCGATTGGCGGCCAGCAGGGCCAACGCGGCCACCGTCGAAACGGCTCCGATCCAAAGCCAGCGAAAACGCCCGCGCACCCGCAGAGGCACCAGCGGACCGTCGACAATGGGGAGCGAGACGGGGGTCCCGCGCGGCGACGCGCCGGGCTGCGCTTCGAGCCGCCGGAGGTGCTGGGCCAGGAACGCCCGATGCCGCCGCCGATCCAGCGCGAAGTGCTGGTCCATGTGGTCGGCGATGGTCAACGACCCTTCCTCGGCGATGAGCGGCGCCAGGATCCCCTCGAGGCGGGTGGCGATGTCGAGGCCGCTGGAAGGACGCGCGGCGCGGTCCTTCGACAACATCTCGAACAACAGCTCGACCAACTCCGGCGGGACGTCGCTCCGGATCTCGCCGATGTCGGGCGGTGGCTCGGTCAAGATGCGGCGCGTCCCGTCGAATCCATCCTTGTTGGAATAGAGGCGCGCGCCACTCAGCAGCTCGTAAAGCGTGACACCCAGCGAAAAAAAGTCCGAGCGGCGATCCGGCTCTTCGAAGCGCAGTTGCTCCGGAGAGAGGTACCCCATGTTCCCTTTGAGGACACCGGTATTCGTTTGGTTGACGTTGCCCAACGCCTTGGCGATGCCGAAGTCCGTGACGCGCACCGTGCCGTCGAAGCCGATCAGGATGTTCTGCGGCGAGACGTCCCGATGAACCAGGTGCAAGACCGTACCGTCCTCGGAGCGGACCTCGTGCGCGGCGTGCAGCCCCAGCGCCACCTCGCGACAGATGCGGACGGCCACCTGCATCGGGACGGCGCGGCGGGCCCGCGCTGTCTCGCGGATGGCGCGCGAGAGCGATACGCCCTCGACGAAGTCCATGATCAGGTAGGGACCGTCGGCGTCCTCCCCGACGTCCGAAACGCCCACCACGTTGGGGTGGCGAACCAGCCCGGCCAACCGGGCTTCGTCCATGAACATCGACCGAAACCGGAGGTCGCTGCGAAATTGCTCGTGAAGACGCTTGCGGGCGCACCAATGAAGGAACCGCCCCTCCCTACGGAAGCAGAGCTCGACGTACCCCATCCCCCCTCGCGCGATCGGCGCAACGAAGGTGTACCGCACCGTCCGGGCGGGGCGGGGGACGGGGAGACCCACGGTCACCATCCCATTATACAGTCTTGACCAGGAGCCCGATGCCCGGAGTGGAGGCCGTCCTAACCGCGATTGCGCGGATCAGCTACCTGGCTGCCGAGCATGGCGATTTGCGGAACATCGACGGCGTCATGGCTCAGCTCGATGCCGCGGCGCGTACAAGCCCGCCCCAGACGGCGACAGCCGCCGAGGAAAGGGCCTGGCGGCTGGCCCTCGAGACCATCCGCTGGTCCTTCGACCCGCGGCAGGGCCGCGTGCCGAGGCCCCAGACCGTGCGAGCCAAGGCGACAACCCCGGCGGCGGCAGGGGTCCTGGTCCGGGCGTGTGCGGTCATGGAGCGGGTGGCCTTCTGCACGTTCGACCGCCCCCGCCTCGACGAGTGGGTCGCCCTGCACGCCGCTTTGGCCGCCGAAGCCGAAGCCGCGTCGCCGGGCCCGGACCTTTCGCTGGACGCCGCTCGACTGTGGGCGCGAGTCCTACAGGGGGACTTTGCCGGCCTGGAAGTGGCGGCCAAGACTTTGGCCGACGAGGCCTCCCGCACGGGTGACGCGGCCGCCCTCATCGAGGCGACGATCGTTCGCGCGCTGACGGCGCTGTCGGCCGGCACGGTGGATGAAGCGGTCGATCTGGGCCGCCGGGCCGCCCGCATGGCTCAGGCAGAGGCGTTGTCACACCACGAGTTCTTGGCGCACATCACACTGGCCCGCGTTCGCCGGTACACGGGGCGCCCGCACCTGGCCCTGCACATCCTGGCCGCCCTGGCCCGGGTCGCGCCGACAATCTGGTCGGGGTGGATCGGCTGGGAGACGTATCTGTCGGGCGGTTCCATCGGGGAGCAGGTGGCGCCGTTCGCGGGACCGGCGCTGCGGGCGCAGCAGTCGTTGCAGGCCCTCCTCGAAGCCGCCCGCAACGGCGAACGGAGCGCGTTCGATCGGGCGGCGGCCGACGCCCGCGCGGTGGCCGGCGAGGCGCCCGTGCTGGCGGACGAAGTCGCGGCGCTGATCGCTGCCATCGACCCCCTGGAGTGCGCGATCCCGGACGCGCTGCTCCCCTGGATGCAAGGTGAGATTGCCGCGATCCCGTTCGGGCTGCACGGCGTGGGTGTTCATCAAGACGCCGGCCCCCAGGCCGAATCCGCGACCGCCTTCGTGATGGCGCGCCCCGGCCAAGCCGGGCGGCGGTTGCTGCTGCCCGGCTTGAAGCTGGCGCCGACCGCGCGCCTGCTGGCACGCGACTCGAGCCGGGCCGGCGCGCGCACGGAGACGGGGATCGCGGCCCTGGCGCTGGCGGGCGACGCCGTCATCAGCCGGGACGACTTCTTCCGGCGCGTCTACGGCTTCCCGTTCGTCGCCTACCGCCACCGGGCCGTCCTGGACACCCTTTGCCACCGGATGCGCACGCTGCTGGGCAAGGCCGGGGAGATCCGTCGCGACGAGGGCGAAGGTGTCACCGACGAGGCTGAGGTCCCCGGCGGGCCGGTACCGACGATCGCGCTGCTGCTGCAGCACCCCATCGTGGTGCCCGACATGCGCTGCATCCTACCGACCGCCGATCGCGTGCTGCGCGCGCTGGCGTTGCTGGGTTCAACCAGCGCCAGCGTCGCCGCCGAACAGCTTCAGATGCCGCTGCGCACTGTTCAGGCCGTGCTGCAACAGCTGGTTTCCGAGGGCGCCTGCACCACCGAACGCGACGGGCGGCACGTGGTCTACAAGATCGAGGACACCACGTTCACCCAGGTCACCGCGGCCTGACGCTCAGTTGAACGGCGGCATCGGATAAGGGGTCGTGGGCGAGCTGTCGTCCGCCCGGTGCATCTGTGTCACCAGCGGCTCCGCGAGCCAGGCCTTCAACGTCGCCAGTTCGCACGCGGTGAGCGGGCTGCGCGTCCCGCCGGGCGGTGGCATCTTCCGCGATTTCGAGCAGGTCGGCGGGTTGGCCGCATCGATCACGTCCAGGGTGACCTGATACCGATACGGCGTCGGCTTCTCGGGGCACGACGAGGCGTGCGCACCGGCGGTGATCCAGTCGTACCCGTGGTCGTACCCACCATTGCCCATCGTCGAGACGGCGTCGATGATGTGGCAGCCGTTCCCCCCGCCGCACGATTTCGTGAGGAAGGGCAGCACGTCCTGCTTGAAGCTGACGGTCGCGGGCAGCGTGCAGCCCGGTGGCACGACATTGCCCGCGGCGCCGCCCGAACCACCCGGGTGGCCAGCCGCGGCGCCCGCGCCGGTGCCGCCTGCGCCCCCATGACCGGAGGCCGAGCCACCGGCCACTCCACCCTGCGCGCCGGCGTCCGAGCCGCCGGTGCCTCCGGTCGCGCCGGTCACCGGCCCACCACCGCTGCCGTTCGTTGATCCGGCAGCCCCACCCGTCGCGGGCGTCGCGCCGAGACCGCCGCCCCCGGCACTTCCCCCTTGGGACGCCCCCCCCCGGGCGCCCCCCGTCTGCGTCGCGCCGCCCGCGCCGGGTCCGCCCTCGCCTCCCGATCCCCCGGAGCCACCGCCCCCGCCGCACCCAGCGCCGATTACCAAAACAAAGCCGACCGTCACGCCGATGGCGTGGAAGGCGCGGCAAGAACGAACGGACGTCGTGGGACCAGGCATTTGTGCTCCACAGTATGAAAGGCCGAAATCCCGCGCCCCTATCCTTTCCGCGATTGCGCGCGTCGGCGGGCTGGGTGCGTCACGAATCTACCAGCCGCCGACAAGCTCTGGACCAAAGCCTGTCAGTCGGGGAAAGTTCGCCCATGAGCAGTCCCGGATACCGCAGCCGAACCACCACCCAGGGCCGGAACATGGCCGGCGCCCGCTCGCTGTGGCGGGCCACTGGAATGCAGGACGCCGACTTCGAAAAGCCGATCGTGGCCATCGCCAACAGCTTCACCCAGTTCGTTCCCGGTCACGTCCACCTGCACGACGTTGGCCAGCGCGTCAAGACGGTGGTCGACGCGGCCGGCGGCTGGGGCGTCGAGTTCAACACCATCGCCGTCGACGACGGGATCGCCATGGGTCACGGCGGCATGCTGTATTCGCTGCCCAGCCGGGACCTCATCGCCGACAGCGTCGAGTACATGGTCAACGCGCACTGCGCCGACGCGCTGGTCTGCATCTCGAACTGCGACAAGATCACGCCGGGGATGCTGATGGCGGCCATGCGCCTCGACATCCCGACCATCTTCGTGTCGGGCGGGCCGATGGAGGCCGGCAAGATCGTCGGCACGCACGGGCGCGACGGCAAGGCGCTGGTCCGCAAGCTGGACCTCATCGACTCGATGATCGCCGCCAGCGACGCCAAGGTCAGCGACGACGAGCTGGCCGAGATGGAGCGGTCCGCCTGCCCGACCTGCGGTTCCTGCTCGGGGATGTTCACCGCCAACAGCATGAACTGCCTCAACGAGGCGCTGGGGCTGGCGCTGCCCGGAAACGGCACCTTGCTGGCGACGCACGCGCGCCGCTGGGAGCTGTTCGAGGCCGCCGGCCGCCGCATCGTCGAGATGGCCAAGGCACACTACGTCGACGGCGACCGCGGCGTCGTGCCGCGCGCCATCGCGACCTTCGACGCGTTCGAAAACGCCATGACGCTGGACATCGCGATGGGCGGCTCGACCAACACGGTGCTCCACATCCTGGCCATCGCCCACGAAGCGGGGGTGGCCTTCACCATGGACGACATCGACCGGCTGTCGCGGCGCGTGCCCAACATCTGCAAGGTGGCGCCGTCGTCCCACTACCACGTCGAGGACGTGCACCGCGCCGGCGGCATCTTCACGATCCTGGGCGAGCTGGATCGGGCCGGTCTCATTCACCGGGACGCGCGAACCGTGCACGCGGCGTCGATGGGGGCCGCCATGGACGCGCACGATATCCGACGGAGCAGCGCGACCGCAGAGGCCAGACAGCGCGCGCTGGCCGCCCCGGGCGGCGTCGCGACCAAGGTCGCCTTCTCGCAGGACAAGTACTTCGCCGACGTCGACGGCGACGCCGCGCGCGGCTGCATCCGCGACGTCGAACACGCCTACAGCAAGGACGGCGGCCTGGCGGTCCTGCGCGGCAACATCGCCCAGGACGGCTGCATCGTGAAGACCGCCGGCGTCGACGCGTCGATTTTGAAGTTCGAGGGGCCGGCGCGCGTCTTCCAGTCGCAAGAGGCGGCCTGCGAGGCGATCCTGGCGGATCGAGTTCGGGCCGGCGACGTGGTCGTCATCGTCTACGAAGGCCCGAAGGGCGGACCGGGCATGCAAGAGATGCTGTACCCGACGTCGTTCCTGAAGGGCAAAGGGCTGGGCAAGGACTGCGCGCTCATCACCGACGGCCGTTTTTCGGGCGGGACGGCGGGGCTCAGCATCGGCCACGTCTCGCCGGAGGCTGCGGAAGGCGGCGCCATCGCGCTGATCGAAGAAGGGGACCGCATACGGATCGATATCCCGGAGCGGCGGATCGACGTGTTGGTCGCACCGGACGCGCTGGCCAAGCGCCGCGCTGCCATGCAGGCCCGGGGCGCCGACGCTTGGCGGCCGAACCGCGACCGTCTGGTCTCCGAGGCGCTGCGCGCCTACGCCCTCATGACGACCAGCGCCGCGCGGGGCGCCGTTCGGGATCTCACGCAGCTCCGGTCGAAGTAGACGGTCAGACTGCGTCGTCTGCGCGTCATCGCATCGACAGCCGCGGCGAAGGCATCAGAGGGACGACGGCGCAGGTGCCGGCGTCGGTCAGATGGACGCGCGCGGCCGCGCCGCGCAGCGTGGCCGGGATGTCGTCGCTGAGCAGGTAACCGGCGTCCACGCCGACCAGCTCGGGATCCAGCGCCAGGCAAAACACCTGCGCGTCGCGGTGGCCTTGCGCCCCCGCGACCGCCCGCCCGCGCAGGGCGCCGTAGACGTGGATGTTGCCGTCGGCCAGCAACTGCGCGCCCGGGTTGACCGACGCGAGCACGATCAAGTCGCGCCCGTCTGCATAGACCACCTGCCCCGAACGAACGGGCTCGCGAATCACCAGCGACGGCCGATGCCGAGGAAGCGCGGCCAGCGATGGCGCCAACGGTGCTGCCGGCGCGCGAGGCGGGGGCGTGGCGGGCGCGCCTGCCGAATGGGCGGCCGTGGATGTCGGCGCCGGCGGCGCGCCGCCCGCACCGCCCTCGAGCTCGGTGAGGCGCGCCTTCCACCGGGTCAGGCGCTCGGCGTCGCCTCCCCTGCCCGCTTCGGCCTCGCGCACGAGGTGTCGATAGATCGCGACCGCGTCGGGCAGTCGGCCCTGCCGCGCCGACAGCTCGGCCATCGTTTCGGTGGCGAACAGAGGCGCGCAGGGGACGTCGTCGTCGGCCTCGTCGGTCTGCGCTTCGGACATGGCCAGTCGGCGATTGTCCCGCCCCCGCCTCGCGCGCGTCAACTATTCGCGCGCCCCGACACCCGCGGACGCCAGGCTCAGGCCGCGGTGGCGCGCATGCCCACCAAGAGGCCGGCCAGCACCAGCGCGGCGCCCGCCAAGCTGCCGGCGCCCAGCGGTTCGTGGCGGATGGCGGCGCCCAGCGCCAGCGCGATGACCGGCACGATCACGGTGATGTACGACGTGCGGCTGACCGACCAGCGCGCGAGGAGCCAGGACAGCGTCACGTAGGCGCCCAGCGAACCGCCGATGGTCAGGTACAACAGCGGCCAGGCGGCTTGCAGCGTCGAGGGAATGACGTGAGGCTCTCCGAGCAGGACGCTGGCGACCCCGGCAATCACGGCGCCGGCCGCACAGCCCACGGCGTTGGCGGCAAACGGATCCTGGCGGGGCCCGCGCTTGAGGAGGGCGGTCCCGACGCTGGCGGCGGTGGCCCCCACGAAGATGGCCGCGAAGCCGGCCGCGGGGATCTGCCGGTGCAGGGCCGACGAAAACAGGACCGCGACGCCGGCAAAGGCGATCACGGCGCCCAGGATCTTGCGCGGCGTGAGCCGTTCCAGGCCCAGGGCTCGGGCGGCCAGCGCGCTGCTGAACGGGATTGTCGCGAAGACGACCGCCGAGACGCCGGAGGGGACGACCTTTTCGCCCCAGTAGAGCAGCGGCAGGTTCAACCCGAATTGCGCCACGCCATAGCCCAGCGCCGCGCGCAGCGCCGGCCCGCGCGGCAACGCCTGGCCGCGCAGCAGCGTCCAGGCCCCCAGCAGGACGGCCGCCAGC
Source organism: uncultured Pseudomonadota bacterium (assembly GCA_963737345.1). Taxonomy (GTDB): domain Bacteria; phylum Myxococcota_A; class Polyangia; order Fen-1088; family Fen-1088; genus JADGRB01. The sequence continues at coordinate 398,890 of CAVTSM010000017.1, forward strand.
GCGACCCGCAGCGTGGCCGCCCACACGGGCGCCAGCGCGTCGTTGCCGATGCTGATCACCAGGAAGGTGCTGCCCCAGATCGCGCTGCAGGCGGCGAACGCGGCCCAGGCCGGGGCGTCGCCGCGCGACTCGTTCAACTGACCGCCAGCGCCAGACGCACCAACTGCTGCACGTTGACGGGGCACGCGACCGGGACGGGATCACCCACCCAGCGAACGGCCGTGTATTCGTCGCACGCCGCCAGCTCGCGCGTCGCCACGTCGGCGACGAACGCAAAGTTGAGGTGCAGCCCCTTGCTGCCGGCCGGATGCTCTTCGTACCCGATCAAGCCGGGCGGCGTACCTTCGACGCCCAGCCCCGAGGGGAAGGTCCCCTCGAGGCCGGTCTCCTCGCGCAGCTCGCGCCGGGCCGCCTCGAGCGGCGTCTCGCCGGGCTCGATCTCGCCCCCGACTGGAAGCCACAGATCGAGACGCTTGTGCCGCACCAGCAGGATCTCCCCGCCGTTGCGGCAGAAGATGGCGACCGAGAACGCGCGCCGCTCGGCCACGGCTGCCCTAGCGGTCGCTCAGCGCCGCGACGCCGGGCAGCACCTTGCCCTCGAGGAACTCCAGCGAGGCGCCGCCGCCCGTCGACACGTGCGACACCTTGTTGGCGACGCCCGCCTTCTTCACGGCCGAAGCGGAGTCGCCGCCGCCGATGATGGTGGTCGCCCCGGCGGCGGTGGCCTTGGCCAGCGCCTCCGCGATGGCGATGGTCCCCTTGGCTGTGGCGTCGATCTCGAACACGCCCACCGGGCCGTTCCAGACGATGGTCTTCGCACCCAGCAGGATCTCCGTGAAGGCGGCGACCGTCGAGGGGCCCGCGTCCACGGCTTCCCAGCCCGCCGGGATGGCGTCCTTGGCGACCGTCTTCAGCGCGCCCACGGTGCGGGCCTTGAAGTCCAGCTTGTCCGTCACCACGAAGTCCGTGCCCAGCACCAGCTTGGCGCCGGCCTCGGCCATCAGGCTGCGGGCCAGGTCCAGCTTGTCGTTCTCGACGATCGACTTGCCGACCTCGAGCCCCTGCGCCTTGAGGAAGGTGTAGGTCATGCCGCCGCCGATCAGCAGCTTGTCCACCCGCGGCAGAAGGCTCTTGATGACGTCGATCTTGCTGGACACCTTCGAGCCGCCGATGACGGCCACGAACGGCCGCTTCGGGCTGGTGAGCGCCTCACCGAGGTAGTCCAGCTCTTTCTTCATCAGATAGCCCGAGGCCGCCTTCGGCACGAAGCGCGTGATCCCTTCCGTCGAGGCATGGGCGCGGTGCGCGCTGCCGAAGGCGTCATTGACGTAGAGGTCCGCCAGCGCCGCCAGCTTCTTGGCGAAGGCCGGATCGTTCTCTTCTTCCTCCGCGTGGAAGCGCAAGTTCTCCAGCAGCAGCACGTCACCGGGCGCCAGCGCCGCGACGGCCTGCTCGGCGGCGGCCCCGACGCAGTCGTCGGCGAACGCGACGGGCGCGCCCAGCAGCGTCGACAGCGCGCCGGCCACCGGGCGCAGGCTCATGTCGGGGACGCGCTTTCCGTCGGGACGTCCGAGGTGCGACATCAGGATCACCTTCGCGCCCTTTTTGCGCAGGAACTCGATGGTCGGCAGCGACTCTTTGATGCGTTTGTCGCTCTCGACCTTGCCGTCCTTCAGCGGCACGTTGAAGTCCACGCGCACGATGACGCGCTTGCCAGCGGTGTCCAACTCCTCGACGAACAGCTTCTTCCCGGTGCTCATGGCCGACGGATTTACCAGACTTTGGAGCCCGGTGTCGACGCCCGGGCCGGCCGGTCAACGGCCGCGACGTTGGGCGGGGCCGCCAGCAAGGCGCTGCAGGCCTCGGGAACCTTGGGCCCGGACCGCTCGCCCTCCTGCCGCCGGCGGTCCTGCGTGCTCTGCGCGTCGCCGCCGAACCACCAGCCCAGCGAGGGACCGCAGCCATCGTCGGGCGGCGGCTCCTGCGGCACACAAGCGGGGCTCCCCTCGGGGCACCGGAGGCGGACGTGGAAATGGTCGTGATGCCCCCACCAGGGTCGGATGCGCGCCGTCCAGCCCGCCTTGCGTTCCGGCCCTTCGCAGAGCATCCGCTTGATGGCCGGGTTCACGAAGATCCGATCAACCGCCGGATCGGCGGCCGCGGTCGCCAGCAGCTTCACGCTCTTCGGCGTCCAGGCGGCGGTCGGCACGTGCGTCTGGAGGTCGATGACCGCCAGCGGGGCCAGGTGCTCGCGCGCCGCGGCGGCGACGTGCCCGGCGCGCAGCGCGGCGGGCGCCGTGTAGCCGAGGTCGACGTCCAGTCCTGTCTGGTGGCTGCGGTGGCCGCTGGGCGTTGGGCCTCCGCGCGGCTGTGACAGATCGCCCACCACGACCAGCCCGAGCTTCTTGGCCTTGGCGGCCTTGCCCAGGCGCCGGACGAACGCGATCAGCTCGGGGTGACCGTAGCGGCGGTTGCGCTGAAGGTGCAGAACCTCGTACCCGGTCCCGCTGGCGGGCAGCGTCGCCGCGCCCTGCAAGCAGCCGCCGCTGGTCCCGCCGATCGCGCGCGCCGGACCAGGCGCAGGCACGCGCTGGGCGTTCCAGTCGCTGGCCGACGCCGGTACGAGCGCCGCCACCCAGAGCGCCAGAAGCACCGTTGCACCCACGCGAAGAGCATAGCAACAGCCGCCGCGCGCCGCGGCCAAAGAGCCGCGGCGCGAAGACGGCGTGGCGCTACTGCAGCGCGCCGAGCAGGTCCGACAGGTAGGACGGGATGCTGGCCCACGGGTTGGGCATCCCGGCGCTCTGCAGGTACACGTAACCGACCGTCGGGCGGGCGGCGGCGACGAACGCGGTGTCCAGCGCCGAGACGCCATAGGGAATCACGCCGAAGTTGCTGCGGGCGTGCGACGCGTGCCAGCCGGCCACCTCGGTCACCGGCGGCACGCCGGCGTTCTCATAGATGAGGATGACGTCGACCGACCCGACGTAGCTCTCCGCCGTGTCGGCGCCGGGGTTTCCGATCGTGACATCGAAACCGGCCGTCTTGGCGTTGGCGCTGAGCGAGCTGTAGTAGGCCTCGTGCCCCACCACGTTGGCCATCTCGTCGAGGAAGATGCCGCTCACGCCCGGGTACCAGGCGCGGTACTCCTTCATCTCGTTCTGCAGCTCGGCGACGTTTCGCGCGCCCCACGAGGTGTGAACGTAGCCGATCACCTTGATGCCCGCGGCCGTCAGCTTGGTGATGCCGGCTGCATAGGATGCGTCGGCTGCAGGTCCGGGGCCGTTGGACGGATTGATCACGGCCAGCACGGGAACCGTCGGGTGCGCCTGCTTCGCCGCGATGACCCGATCCCACGACCCGTCAGTCGGGTAGGTGTAAAGCGGGATGATGGTGCCGTTGGCGCCGGTCGAGGCGACCAGCCCGGTCGTTGCGCTGGGTCCGGACGCTCCCGCGCCTAGGGCCAGCGTGTCGACGGACAGCGTGCCGGTGCCCGCGCCCTCGCACGGCACGAGGGCCATGCCCTTCACGCCCGCGAAGTCGTGGGCGCCGTTGACCGTCGCGCCGGCCGGCTGCCAGGCGGCGGCCTTCAAGGAACCGAACGGGATCGTGACCTGCTGCCAGCCGGTGAAGGTCACCGGGACGCGGGCCTCCCATCGTTCGGAGCCGGCGTCGTAAATCTGCACCAGGAACGTCTGCCCGGCGCCCGTTCCGTCGACCCACAGGTTGATCGCGGACGCGCTGGACCAGTCCGCCGGCGTCGCGAAGCGGTGCTCGAGCGCGGCGTATCCGCCGGCCGCCACCTGATAGCTCATCTGCAGGGACGCGGGTGCCGTGCTGTCGTGGCCGGCGCCGCGGGCTGTGGTGACGGATGACCCGCTCGCCGCGATGGGCGCCCAGCCGGCGGGGTCTGACAGGTCGAAGCTGCCGCCCGTCGTGGCGGCTGCAAAGGCGGGCGTCTGTTCGCCGGATCCGGGCTGCCCGCCGCAAGCGACGAACATGGCCCCGGTGGCGACGGTCGCCAGGACGAGTTTGAAGAAGGACAAAGTGGTCGTGTTACGGGTTCGTGTCATTTCACCTCCGCGGGGACTACGCAGGGGCGCGCTCAGCCGGATCGCCCATTTTTTGCTCGAGCGCGGCGACCGCGAATGAGAATCCCCGCTTACGGGAGGAAGATTTTTGGCGGTGTTGCCAGGTCAGCAGCGCCAGGTGTGGTTGCGCAGGTCGCACTGGGCGGTGCATCTGCGAGAAATCGCCTCACGGCGTGCCGACTTGCTGCCTGGCCAGCAATCGCGCCGGGACGGTGCGCCGCCGCCAACAAGCACGCCGCGGCAGAGCCGGCGGCCTACGAAGGCACACGCCGTGCTGGTGCTCGCGGCGGCGATACCCAATCACCAAGACGTCGCCTATGTTGATCGCGCCTATTTGGTCGGAGAGAACACATGTCGCTCATCGTGACCGTCACCGGCAGCCCGTCTGAAGGCTCGCGGACCGCGCGGCTGGCGCAGGACGTGGGCGCGACCCTGGCGGGGCGCGGCTTCGAAGTCGCGGCCATCAACGTTCGGGACCTGCCGGCGGCCGATTTGGTCGGCGCACAGATCCAGTCGCCGTCCATCTCGGCGGCGCTGGGGCTGGTCGAGCGCGCGCGAGGCGTCGTGCTCTGCTCGCCGGTGTACAAAGCGTCGTACAGCGGTGTCCTGAAGACGTTTCTGGATCTGCTTCCGCAGTTCGGGCTGGCGGGCAAAGTGGCGCTGCCGCTGATGACCGGCGGGACCATCGCGCACGTGCTGGCACTGGATTACGCGTTTCGCCCGGTGCTGGCCGCGCTGGGTGCGCAGCACGTGGTTTCCGGGCTGTTCCTGCTCGACAGAACCATCACCACGCGCCCCGACGGCGGCGTCGGCCTGGAGCCGGACGTTCGCGCCCGGCTCGACGCCGTCCTGGACGACTTCGTGGCCAGCCTCCGGCGCCACGGCCATTCTGACTGAGCGGCCAGCGCGTCGTATGGCTTCAGAGCACGCGTTCGAGCCGCGCTTCGAGCGCCGGCTTCGGCAACGCGCCGCGGATCTGGTCCACCTCCAGCGGCCCGCGAAAGAGGATCATGGTCGGGATGGCCTGGACGGCGAACCGCCCCGCGGTGACCGGGTTCTCGTCGACGTTGAGCTTCGCGATTTTCAGCTGGCCAGCCCGCTCGGCGGCGATGGCGTCCAGCACCGGCGCGACGGCGCGACATGGCCCGCACCAGGGCGCCCAGAAGTCGACCAGCACGGGAATGGGCGAATCTTCGACCTCCTTCTTCCATGTGGCGTCCGTGACCTTCACGGGACGGCGCGGGAAGATCTTCTCCTTGCAACGGCCGCAGGTCGGATCATCCCGCAGGCGCGACCGCAGGATGCGATTCGTGCCACCGCACGCGCTGCACGGGTAGAGGACCGAATCGTCCGAGGAGCTGCCTGACACCCGCGCCGCGCTCATCCGCGCCGGGCGGCGTCGATGGTCGCGACATCGATCTTCTTCATCGCCATCATCGCCGAGAACGCGCGCTTTGCTTCGGCCCCGCCGGCCGCCAGCGCATCGGTGAGCGTGCGCGGCGTGATCTGCCACGACAGGCCCCACCGGTCCTTGCACCATCCACACTCACTCTCCTGGCCGCCGTTGCCGACAATCGCGTTCCAGTACCGGTCCGTCTCTTCCTGGTTGTCGGTGGCGATCTGGAAAGAGAACGCCTCGCTGTGCTTGAACGCCGGACCACCGTTCAGGCCCAGGCAGGGAATTCCGAACACGGTGAACTCGACGGTGAGAGCATCTCCCTCTTTGCCGCTCGGGAAATCACCGGGGGCCCGGTGCACAGCCATGACTTTACTGTCCGGGAATGTCGCGGCGTAGAAGCGCGCGGCCTCTTCCGCGTCCTTGTCGAACCAAAGGCAGATGGTGTTTTTCGCCGTCATTGTCGCGTCCTTTCGCATTCGGGGTTCGCCACGCATCGGCGCTCTCGCGTTCTACGGACCGGCGCCCGGCTGCTGGGCGGCAGGCCCGGGCTCACTCGGGACTGCCGGCGATGGAGGTGCGGGCGGCGCGGGCGGCGGTGCTGGCGCGGGCGGCGGTGCTGGCGCGGGCGGCCACGACCCTGGTATCAGCGGCGGCGGCGGCCGACGCAGCGGCTCCGCGAAGATTCGGGCCTTGAGCTGTTCCTTCGCGTGGTCGCAGCGCGTCGCCTGAACGATGCCGTACACCGCGGACGCAGCCAGCAGGCCGGCGATGGCGATCTGCCCCCCCGCGGCTGCGTTCCGGCTGGCGCCGTCGTTCTTGTCGGAATACTCCTGCTTGCTCTGCGAGAGCGCGCTGCCCGCCGCGATTGCCCCGCTCAGCGCGATGACGCCGTCGGCGACCGACAAGCCGTACGTCGACGTGCAATCGAAGTAGGCCATCTTCTCGTGGCCCGCGGGCACGCTCTCGACGAAGATGAACGAGCACCCAACGTTGGAGGCCCCCAGCGCCACGATACACACCGCTGCGACGGCTTGGCCGATCGAGGTTCTCATGTCTGGTCCCGGGCCGCATGTTAGCGGCGAGGTCGCCCTCGGTGATCAGAAAAGCGTTCCGCATTTGGGTGCCGGTGGCGGGGACCGCGCGTCGCGAGCAACAGGCGGTCGACGAGATCAGGCCGTCAAGCGCACGCGCCGCCGCAAGCGGAGCCGCGACCCGACGCTGTAGGGCCACGGTTCCGGGATCGCCAGGAACATCAGCGCGGAGCCCAGCAGGCCCATGTTCTTGGTGAAGTTGATCATGTCCGCCATGCGCGAGCTCGGGTTGGTGTCGGCCCAAAACGGGTGCATGAAGAAGCTGACCGGCAACAGAAACAGCACCAGAGCGAGCACGCCTATGCGCGGGAATGCGCCGAGCAGCAGCGTCACGCCGGCGATCGCCAACAGGACCCCCGCCAAGAGCACCGCTAGCTGGGGCGCCGGCACGCCGTGTCCGGCCGCGGCCCGGGCCATCATGTGCACGTCGACAAAGTGGTGGTACGCGCCCATCAAGTAGTACACCCCGACGATGACGCGCCCGAGTAGGAATGCCTGAGCCATGGGACGACCTCCCTTCGGATCAGCAAGAATGTAAGGCGCTCCCGCAGCGGGTCCAGCCACGCCTTATCGGGCGATTCGAAGCGCGAATGACTGAGGTCAGCCGCGCGGGTGACGGGCGTGGTGGTGTTTTCGCCGTTCATGCGGCGTCGCGCGCGCGTGTTTGCGAGGGGACTCGTCGGCGGTGGGCGCAGGCGAGGCACCTTCGGCGGCCGGGTCGGCCACCGGCGGCGGGAGCACCGCCACCGGCGCGGGCGACGCGACCGCCGCCGACACGACCGCCACCTTCGGGGGTTGGGCGTCCTCTGCAGCGGCCGAGGCGGACCGCCGACCCACGGCAAAAAGGCTGGATGCCGCCGCGGCGCCCACCATCGCCAGCACCCCGACGATGGCTGCCGCCCGGCGCCAAGGCCGCCGCGGCGGATCGTCGTAGTACTCGACGTCGCCCTCCAGCGGCCGGTCCAGGACGGACAGCTCGTCATTGAAACGCTCAATCGTGCTGCGCCGAACGCGCCCGGGGCCGATAGGCTCCCCGGCGCTGTCGTTCGCGATGGCCTCGCCGCGCAGGTCGCTCCGGTCGCGCCCTTGGTGGGAACTCCAGTCTTGGCCGTCCATGGGACCTCTCCTTTGGGTAGAGCCCCCAGCTCGTCGGGACGGCTCACCCGCCTCGCTCGCCGCGTCGGGACGGTCCGTTTTGCGGTCAGCCGGCCGGACAGAAGGTGATGTCGAGCTGCGTCCCGCCAGTGCAGGCGTGAAATCCGCTCTCGTTGGTCCTGCCGTAGTCGTCGTACGGGAAGGCGTAGATGCCAGGGCAGGTGCTGTGCACCCACTTCGCGTACATGTTGTACGGGGCGTTCTGGTAGTAAAGCGCGACGTCGCCGTTGTCGGGATCGTCGATCATTCCGCGATTCAGCGCGGCGCACCATTTCGGGCTGCCCGCGAAGAACCCGGCGCAGCCGTAGACCTGCGGCGTCGAGCCGCTGCCGCAGCCCGGGACTTCGCCCCACCCTGCGCGCAACGCGCGATCGCGGCGGCCAGCGCATGGCAAAACGGCGTGGGCTGGTTGTCCGCGCTGGCGCAGATGCTGCCGGCGGACAAACACCGCTGCCCTTGCAGCCCCGGGCCGGCGCCGAAGGCGGTCATCAGAACCGCTGCCCGTTGCCTGCGCGCGTCACGCATGGCCGCCCATCGTATCTCACGCCACGCCACGCCATGGCGGTGCAGCCGGGGCAACCCTGACACCCGCGTCATGATTCCGCGCCGGCGACCGGCCGCGCGCGCCGCCGAGGCGGCATTTTGCGCTGGGCCGATTGGCACGCAGGCTGCAACTCGACTCACCATGCGCTTAACTTTCTTCATGGGATCCGTCGCGCTCGCGGCGGCGTTGGCAGGGTGCGCCGGGAAGGCGAGCAGCGGCGGCAGCACCACGGGCCCCGCGTCCACGCCCGCCACGACCACCACGACGACCAGCAGCGCCGGCGCCCAGCGGGCGATCGCCGAAGCCGACATCATCCAGATCGACGGCGGCATCCTCTACGCGATGTCCAGGTCCGGGACCGTCAGCCTGGTCGACGTCTCGACCCAAGGACGGCTCGCGCTGCTCGGGCAAACGACGTTACCCGGACAGCCGTTCGAAATGTACCTGCGCGGCGGTGCGCTGGTCGCGATGTCCAACGGCGCGGTTTCCACCACCGGCGGCGTGACGTCGACGTATCAATCGCCCGACACCGGGGCGGGCGCGATGGTCCTGGCGCTGGACGTGTCGCATCCCGCGCAGCCGCGCGTGGTGGCGACGCTCAGCGTGCCCGGCGAGATCGCGGACTCGCGCGTCGTGGGCGACGTTCTGTACCTGGCGACCTACGAGAACGCCGCCTGTTTCGGGTGCGGCACGGCGCCGCGAACGATGGTGACCACCTTCAACATCGCGGCGCCGACCGCCATGACCCTGGTCGAGCAGGTCTCGTTTCAGAGCAACGCCCCCGACGGCTACAACTTGCCCTGGGGATCGAACTGGAAGCGGAGCATCTTCGTGACGACCGAGCGGCTCTACATCGGCGGGCACGCCGACATCAATCCGAACAGCTACGGGACCACCACGAAGGAAGGGATCGTCGACGTTCTAGACATCACCGATCCGTCCGGCCGCCTGGTCACGGGTGCGCGGCTGTCGGTCGCCGGTGCGATCCTCAGCCGGTGGCAGCTCGACGAGCGCGAGGGGGTCCTGCGCGTCATCAGCCAACAGGGCGCGGGACGCACCGGCAACGGCATCGGCGCGCCGCAAATCGAAACCTTTCAGATTGCCAGCACGCAGTCGTTCGTCCCGCTTGGTCACACGGCCATGCGGCTTCCACGACAAGAGGGCCTGCGCACCGTGCGCTTCGACGGCCCGCGCGCCTATGCCATCACGTACAACCAGACGGATCCGATGTTCGTGATCGATCTCGCCGACCCGCGCGCCCCTCGCCAGCGCGGCGCCCTCTACATGCCGGGGTTCATGTTCTATCTCGAGCCGTACGGCGACCGGGTCATCGGGCTCGGCATCGATCGCACCGACACGGCCGGCAGCTTGAACGTCTCGCTGTTCGACGTGGCGAATCCCGACGCGCCCAGGATGCTGGCGCGCGTGCCGTTCGCCACGCCGGGCATCACCGAAGACTACGAAATACTGAACAGCGAAGTCTCCGAGGACCAGGACCGCATCCAAAAGGCGTTCCACGTCTACCCGGACGGGGTGGTGGTGGTTCCGTTCACGGCCCTGCATTCGTACGGTGCGCTCGGCGACGTCTGCGCCAACGACGGCGGCGGCATCCAGCTGGTGAGCTGGCAGTCCGACACGCTGGTCAAGCACGCCCTGCTGCCGGTGCCCGGCAATCCACGACGCGCGCTGGAAAACGGCGTCGCGGCGCTCGCCGTGTCGGACAGCAACGTGCGCGAGTTTTCGCTCGCCAGCCTGGATGTCGCCCACCAGACGGCCGACCTGGTGATCGGAAGCTGCGTGCCCGACGCCGAGAGCACGCCCACCTACCAACCGCCGCCGGGTCCGGCCCGCGGCGGCTTTGATGGCAACTCGAACGGCGCCCCGATGGCCTGCACAGCGGGCGGTGGGCGGCCGCGGGACGCCTGGTCATTCCTGACCGTGCTGGTCGGGCTGAGCCTGCTTCGCCGGCGCCGCAAGCACGCCGACTGCAAGCGCGCTGACTGATCGGGCCGGAGTATGCTTATCCGGTGAGGGAGACCTGATGCCGGACGGACGGCGCCACTTTTCGATGATCCGCGGGTTTCAGCTGGCCGACCTGGTCACGCTGCTCAACGGCTTTCTCGGCGCGGGGGCGCTCCTCGCCTTCATGCGCTTCACGGTCGACCAGCAGACGGCGTTCTTCTGGCTGGGAACGGCGCTCTTACCCGCGGCGCTGGTGATGGACACGCTCGATGGGCGGATCGCGCGGCGGCGCGGGACAGGATCGCCGCTCGGGCAAGAGCTCGATTCGCTGGCTGACGTCGTCTCGTTCGGCGTGGCGCCAGCCGGCATGGCGTTCGCGGCCGGCATGCGCGGCGGGTGGGACGCGCTCTGCCTGATCTTCTTCGTCGGCTGCGGCATCAGCCGGCTGGCACGTTACAACGTCACGGCCGCCCAGCTGTCGGGTCCAACCGGCAAGGTGACCCACTTCGAGGGGCTTCCGATCCCGACCAGCCTGCTGTTGGTGACCGCACTGGCGATCCTGGCCGGCCTCGGAGACTGGCAACAGCGCTTGCCGTTCGGTGTCGTGACGTTGGCCGGGCTGCACCTCCATCCCTGGAGCCTGCTCTACGTGCTCTGGGGCAGCGGAATGATCAGCAAGACCCTGCGGATCCCGAAGTTGTGAACCGGCTATCGTCGGTGCCGGCGGCGGGTGAGCGCGGGCAGCCCCAGCAGGAGACCCCACGGACACAGTCCCGCCCGGGTCGGTCCCAGCTCGCAGGAGCAGCCGCCTTTCCCCGCCTGGCCCGAACCGCCCGTCGACCCGCCGCTGCCGGTCGGCTGGCTGGCGCCACCGGTTCCTGGCCCAGCGGGGCCTCCGCCGGTCGCCTGCGCGCCGCCCGCCCCCGGTGAGCCGCCGAAACCCGAATTTCCACCCGAGGCCGTGCCGCCGCTGCCCGTCCGGCCGCCATCGCCGGCGCTCGCTCCGCCGCTGCCCAGCACGATGGTGCCGCCGGTTCCACCCGCGCCACCGTTGGTCCCCGTAGAGCCGCCGCCGGCCGGGCATGCCGGGGGGGGAACCGCCGCGCCGACGGTGCCGGCCAGCTTGAAGTAGATGCCGTATCGGTCCTGGTAGCGCTGGTACTGCGGCGTAAACGTCAGCTTGGCGTCCGAATCCGTGTTCTTGAGCTTGAACTCGAGCTTGCCCGGGGTTTGAACCAGGTTCGTCCGGATGTCGGCGAGCCAGCTGTCGATCGTCGTGCCGCTGTTGATGGCGATGGTGTCCTGGACCGTCACCCCCGCGGGAGTGGTCGCCATCATCGTCAAGGCGTGCGGCGCCGTCACCATCTCGGCGGTCCCCAACCCCGCGCTGAGGACGATTGGTCCATAGGTGAAAGCCACGGCGTTCTGATTGTCCGACAAGCGCGAGACCTGCACCTCCATCGGCAGCCTGACCTCGATCTCGTCGCCGGCCTTCCAGACCTGGCTGACGCCCACAAAGCCGCCCGACTTCACCGGCGTGACCGCCTGCCCGTTCACGGCGACAGAGATCGACTGACAGGCCGCCAGCCAATAGGGACTGCGGAACTTGATGGTGACGGCGTCGGCCGGCGCGGCGGTGACGGCGAACGTGACCCTGTTCGTCAAAGGCAGGTCCGTCGTTTGTGTCAGGGCCAGGCCCCGCTCCTTCCAGCTCAGCGTCGAGCTGACGTAGCCGATCACGTAAAGGTCGGTGGCGTCGTGGAAGTAGAGGCTGTCGCCCAACTTGGTGTAGTTCTCGGTTCCGGTGCCGTTGCAGCACCAGAACGTGGAGTCCGGCGTCCCATAGGCCTTGAACCAACCGGTCCCCATCGGCTTGAAGTAGGTGGTCATGCCCGTGGACGGGTTCATCGCCGACAGCACCTCGTTGATGTGCACGCGCTCGTAATAGTCGGCATATTTGACGTCGCCCGTGACCTTGAAGAGCTCGCGGCCCAGCTTGGCCATGTTGTAGGCGTTGCACGATTCGTTGTTCAGGTTGTCGCGAGTTGCATCCAGCTTGCCGGCCGCGCGAAAGTGCTCGTCCTGGCTGTTGCCGCCCGTCACATAGGTGTGATTCTTGAGGACGATCGACAGAAACTGGTCGGCCGCCGTGAAATAAGGCATCTCGGAGGCCCCGAGCGTCTGATATCGATTCAGCGCGCCCAGGAACTTGGGGATCGTCATGTTCGCGTGCACGCCATTGAGCGCGTCGTTGCCGGCAGCGACGTCGGTGAAGAGCGCCGTCTCGTCGAAGATGTGCGCAGCCGTCAGGTGGTTGGCGACCTTCGTGTACTTGTACAGCTCGTACAGGCAGTCGTTCATTCCGCCGTACTCGATGCCCAGCACCCGCGACCGCGTCGCCGCATCCCACCCCGAGACGCGCGCGTAGATCCAGTCCCCCAACTTGCTGGCCACCGACAGCGCGGCGGCGTTGCCCTCGAATTTGTAGATGTCCACCAGGCCGGCGACGATCTTGTGCATGGTGTACCAGGGGACCCACTGGTTGCCGGCCGCCTTGCCTTCGACGACGTCGAACTGGTTCGTCGTGGTGGCGAAAAGGTAGCCGTTCGACGCCTGGGCCGACTGTAGTTGCGTAACGATGTAGTCGATCTTCGCCTTGAGCTGGCTGGCCAGCGTCGCGTCGGTCCCCAGCGCCTGCTGATATCCATGCGCCAGCGCGGACATGTGGTGGCCCAGCGAGTGCCCCTTGATCAAGCTGGACGCCGCCTCCCAGCCGCCGTAGAGGTTCAGCCCCGAGGCCGAGGTTGGGTCCTTGCCCTGCCCGACCGCCTTGAACGGCGCCAGCAGGCGATCGTAGTTCAGCGTGGTGACCAGGTAGTCGAGGTCCTTCTTGAACAGGTTCTGATAGTAGGCGTCGGTCACCTGGACCTGACCCAGGCTGAACTCCTGCAGCTTCTCGACCGAGCTGGCGGCCGCGCCCTCGCGCGCCAACAGCAGGCAACCGAACAACGCCGCCGCCGCGGCAATCATCCGAGCCACCGGGCCGGTCGCTCTGTCGATTCGCCTCATGACTTCACCTTCGTCCGCCTTCTCGCGTGCGGGAACACGAACCCCGCGGATCAGAACTGCGTGAAGAATTTCCAGGACTCGGCAGGGATCCAGTTCTGGTTGCTGCCGGGATCGCTGTTGCTGTTCGTGTGTCCCCCGTCGAAGGTGCAGACCTTCGTCGGAAATTCCGGCCTGCACCCGGGGAAGTCGACACACAAATGCGGGCCCGACTGCCAGGTTGGCAGGGGGTCGGGGACGGCGCAACCGTTATCCGTGCCATGTTCGATGGCGATGTATTTCGCGCCCTCGGTCGTGCTGCTGCCGTGCACCCACGGGCAGGTGCCGTCGGACATGCCGGTCGTCTGCATCCAGGCGATCGGGTCGTGGGTCTTGGGTGGAACGTAGACCACGTAGTTGGCCGGCGCGATGCCGACGCCGGCGCGGATGTCCTTCTGGTGATTCACAGAAAGCGAGTAGGTGAACATCCCGCCGTAGCTGAAACCGGTGACGAAGACGCGCGTCGTATCGATGCACAGGTTCTGTTTGACGAACGCCAGGATGTCGTCGAAAAGGGCATGGTCCTTCTCCTGCCAGTGGCCGCCGTCCGGCTCAGGGGCCAAAAAGATCGCCGGTTCGTTGGCGGCCATCGCCAGCGGCTTCAGATAGTAGTAGTCCTGGCCCTGGACGTCCGTGGCGTGGCCGTTCACCCAGACGGGCACGAAGAAGAACCGATACGGTTTGTTCATGTCGTAGTTGGCAGGGACGTCGACGATGTACGACCGCTGCTCGCCACCGCTCATGATGGTCTTCGTCCCGGTGGTCACCGTGGTCGGCTGACCGCACCCGGCGCTGAGGACCGGCGGGTTCTTGAGGGGGATGGCCGTGCCCGAAAGACCCCCGCCGACGCCGCCGCCGGTTGCTGGCGCGCCGCCCGTCGCGGGCGTTCCCCCCGAGCCCGTCGCGATTCCCCCCTGCTGGGCCCCGCAGGCCGCAACCACGGTCGCCAGCGCTGCAGCGACGAGAAGCAGGCGCATGGACGTCATGGGCGACGCCCGCGAAACACTGAGACGCGAAGTAAGCCGCTGGGCCGACGGCGCTGACGGCGCCGCGCAACCAAGCCGAGCGCCAGCAGCAACAGCGGCGCCGCGCCCGGCGTGACTGTCCTACCGGCAGTAAGCTCGCAACCGCAACCGCTGCCGCCGCCGGAGCCGCTGTGGCCGCTCGCGCCGGCTGGTCCACCCGAGGCCACGGCTCCCGCCGCTCCTGCCGCTCCTGATGCGCCAGAACCTGCAGCTCCGGCTGTGCCGCCGCCCTTTCCGCCAGCCGGGGCTCCCCCGCGAGCGGAGCCACCGCCGTCATGAGACGGCGCGCCCGCATCGGCGACCGGCGCGCTCGCGCCCGCCTCCCCGCCCGAGCCGACGCCCCCACTCGTCCCGGCATCCGGGCCGCCGCCAGCACCGCACGACCCCGGTCCGGCGCCGGCCAGCGCGTTCAGGTAATCCTCGAGATTCGTGTAGCCGTCGCCGTCCGGATCGGCCGCACCGTCGCTGCCGTCGCTGGCGTTCAGCCCCTGCGCCGCTTCCCACTTGTCGGGCATCCCGTCCCCGTCCGTGTCGAATCCGGCGGGGCGCGAAACCTTGTCCATGGCCGGCTGGCCCCCCACCGCGGTCTCGTCATTCACGACCGCGCCCTTGGTTCCAAGCGAGGCGACATGCCCCAGCAACCGCTCTTCGACCGCATCCCGGCAGAGCGACGCACCGGCCTCCGCGATGACGTGCGCGTAGGCGGCCATGGCGATCTCGACGGTCACCGCCACGGGCGGCAGGTTGTGCGCCGCCGTTTCGAACGTCGGCGGCGCGTCACCCTGAAAATCGCCGGCCACCACCGCACGCCCCGAAAGCATGCCGTCGCGATCGAGATCGGCGAGGTTGCCGCTGTTGAAGACGTGGTCGGTCGTGTCGTAGCCGGTTACGAAGCCCCCCGTCGACGACGGCCCTTTGATGAAGAAGTTGTTGATGACGTCTTCGTACCAGGCCGCCGAAGAATGCCCACCGCCGAGTCCGTTGGCGCCCCAGTTGTAGACGACGTTGTTGATGTACTGCCCGTTGGCCTTGAACTTGGGATTTCGGCTTTGACTATTGATCCAAAGATTGTGGCTCAGCGTGATTTTGTCGGCGCTGTCGACCAGCCCTCCAAAGCGCTGCGGGTCGATGCTCTCGCCCATCAGCGAGTATTGAATGGTGACCGACGACGTGCTGCCCGTGAGCCCGATCGTGTCCCAACGCCCCCACTGCACGGAGATGTGATCGAAGATCATGTTCGCGCCGTCGGTCACGTTGAGCGCCTTGGTTCCCGATTCGCTGTCGATGCCCTGGCGCATGCGCAGATACCGGATGATGACGTTCTTACGCCCGCTCACGCTGGTCCCGTCGCCGTACACCGTGATGCCATGGCCGGGCGCCGTCTGCCCGGCGATGGTCACGTTGTCCCCGGCGACGACCAACTGGGAGTTGACGGTGATGACGCCGCCGACGTCGAACACGACGGTCCGGTTGCCCGCGCTCAGCGCCTCACGCAAGGAGCCGGCTCCGCTGTCGCTCAAGCTGGTGACGTGAACGACCTTGGCGCCGCGCCCCCCGGTGACCGTCGCGCCGAACCCCTCAGCCCCCGGAAATGCGCGCGCCGCGGCGCTGGCCCCGCGCGCTCCACCCGTGGCGATCAGGCCAGCCAAGAGCAGAGACGACAGGGCACGAACCAGACGATTTCGAAAGGCTGGTGACGGCATGCTGGCCTCCTACGTGAGCGCGTCGATCGCCGCGAGCTCGTCAGCCGTGAAGGCCAGCTTGCTCAGCGCCTCCACATTCTGTTCCACCTGCTCGGGTCGGGTTGCCCCCATGACGACCGACGTGATCCCTTTGTGCCGCAGCAACCAGGCCAGCGCCATCTGAGCCAGGCTTTGCCCGCGTTCGCGCGCCAGAGCCGCCAGCCCACCCAGAATCCGCTTTCGTTCCGCCGCGCTCTTCGATCGCACCCACCCCGAAGCCCAGTCGCGGGCCGCGCGGCTGTCGGCCGGGACCTCTCCGTCGAGGTACTTGTCGGTCAACAGGCCAGAGGCCAGTGGGCAAAAGGCGATCACCCCGACGCCGGCGCGATCCGTGTGCGGCAGCAGGTCCGACTCGACCTGGCGGTCGAGCATGTTGAAGTACGGCTGATGGATGGTGATGGGCGCCAAGTGATCGCGACGCACCACCTCCAGGGCGGCATTCAGCTGGGCGCCGGTATAGCTCGAGACGCCGACATAGAGCGCCTTGCCCTGCTTCACCAGGGTGTCGAGCGCCCCCAGGGTCTCCTCCAGAGGCGTTTGAGGGTCGAACCGGTGGGCGTAAAAGATGTCGAAGTATTCCAGGCCGGTTCGCTTGAGCGACTGATCGCAGCTGGCGATGAGGTACTTGCGCGATCCCCATTCTCCGTAGGGCCCTGGCCACATCCGGTACCCCGCCTTGCTGGAGATGATGAGCTCGTCGCGGGGCATGTCTCGCAAGAGCCGGCCGCAGACGATCTCCGCATTGCCCGGAGGGTTGCCGTAGTTGTTGGCCAGGTCGAAATGGGTAATCCCCAGATCGAACGCGCGGAACATACATTGTCGCGCCACGTCGCTGCCGCTGTTTCCGCCATAGGTCTCCCAGGCGCCCAACGAAACCGACGGCAACAGCAGGCCACTGCGCCCGCAGCGTCGGTATTGCATTCGGTCGTACCGGTGTGGTGCGAAGGACTGAGTCATGATCTTCGGCTCCCGTCGGTCACATGAACCCCGGCACCGTGATAGGCGTGTTTCGACCGGTCGTGGTTGCATCCCCGAGCTGGTTCACCACGTTCTGCCCCCAGCAATACACCGCGCCCGTGCCCGCGCGGGCACAGCTGTGTTCCGCGCCGACCGCGACGTTGTTCAGGTTGGGGAGCGGTTTGCTGGGATTGACGGGAACCATCGAGTCGGTGTTGGTTGCGTTTCCGAGCTGGCCGTCATTGTTCGCGCCCCAGCACCACACCTGGCCGTCGGCGCCGACCGCACAAGCGTGTTTGTCCCCGCCCGCGACCTGCATTGCGTCTGTGATGTTCGAGACCAGGCCGGGACGGGTCCGATCCTGCCCGGCCGCGGGGTGAGAATCAGTGGTGACCCTGCCAAGCTGGTACTTGTCATTGGCCCCCCAGCAAGAGATGGTCCCCGCCGCATGCAGGGCGCACGTGAACCAGCGACCGCACGAGATCGCGGTGACGTCCGGGGTCAGGTCGACCACCGCCACCGGTGACGAGCGGTTGGTGAGCTTGGTGCCGTCCCCCACCTCTCCGTCGAAGTTCCCGCCCCAGCACAGCACGCTGCCGTCAGACTTGCGGGCACAGGTGTGGTCCTTGCCCGCCCGAACCTCGACGACATTGGTCAGGCCCGGAACCGGCGCCGGAGCGGCGACGCACGGCGCCTTCGAGCCAATCGGTCCGTCGGAGTCAACGCATGTCGTGGTGGCAGCCGAGGGGCCGACCCCGAGCTGTCCCACTGAGTTGCTTCCCCAGCAGGAGAGCGTCCCGTCTTCGTGGACAGCGCAGGTGTGATGGCGCCCACCGGCGATCTGAACACAGTCGGTCAACCCCGGCACGGCAACCGGCACTCTGGAGTTGCTGCTCGCCTTGCCGAGGCCGAGCTCTCCCTCGATGTTGTGCCCCCAGCACCAGGCCTGTCCTGTCGAATCGCACGCACAACTCGCCAGCTCGCCCAGCCCGACGCTCCGCAGGTTACTGGGATTGAGCCCACTCACGATGCGCGGGAGCTTGGCATTGACGGTCGTCCCGTCGCCGAGCTCGCCATCGAGATTGAGACCCCAGCAGTAAAGGACGGCGCCCTCGTTCGCGCACGAGCGCCAGCCGCCTGCCCACAGGGTCTGGCCGTCCACCGCCATCGTCGTCCCCGATTGCGGGCGCGGCGGCGGCGTGCCCGGCCAGTCCGGCAGCGACGAAAGCGCCACCTGAGACGACGTGCAACTTCCGGCGTTGCAGGTCTGCGCCGTCGGGCTGCTGGGACACATCAGGCCGACGCACGTATCCAGCAGCAAGATCCGCAACATCTTCTGGGCACCGTCGACGAAAGCCGTATCGGCGCGCTGTGAAACCACGGACGCCCCCTGGAAATAGGCGACCACGTCGACCTGCACAGATCGATTCGCGCCCGAAGGTACGAGGCCGAGGGTCAGCGGGAAACTGGGAGCGCCCGGTTGATTCACGGCGACATCGACGTCCGGTACCCCGGGGATGGACACCTTGACCTCGTCGATATCCGACGGCCCAAGATTGGTGTCCACCACCAAGACGAGCTCGGTGCGGGCGCTGCAACTGAGGGATGCCCCGGCCGACAGCACGAGGGCCAGCCCGACGGAACGCCATGAGCTCGACCGGTGGTTCACGGCTTTTCGGCGAGCGCCCCTGCCGGGCGCTAGTTCGGCAAGAGGTCTTTGAGCGCCGCGTACCAGATATCCGCCATGTACGCGTAACCCTGGTTGTTCGGATGAACGCTGTTCGTGCTGAGGTCGCTGAGGGGCATTTTACTCATGTCGACCCCGATGATGTGCTGCCCCTTTCCGGCGTGCGTGGCGACAATCCCCGGAATCTTGCTGTTGTACACCATCCACGCCGCCTGGGCTGCGGCCACTTGCGCCGCGGTATGAGTGCCGTTGGTCATCCCGACCGGCGTGATTTGCGCGAGCACGATCAACGCATTCGGCGCATTCTGCGCGACCTTCTCGACCAGCGCGTCGAGGCGCATGGCCATCGCTGTCCCGTCGTGGGTGGGGAACAGCTCATTGGCCCCGATGTGCAGCAGGATGATGTTCGGTTTGCCGTTGAGCGCGGGGCTGGGGACCAGCGACGAGATCCCGCCGTAGCCCGCGTTGGGGTACTCACTCAGGCCAGGATCGATTGTCCACCCGGCATGGCCTTCGTGCATGCTCGGAAAGGGCTGGCCCGAAACCTGGGCCGGCCCAGCGGAAAGCGAGCCCGTGAAGGTGACCTTCTGTTTGGCCGCGACGATCAGTTTGAAGAGCTGCGAGCGGTAACCGGCTTTGTCGGTCGACAACACACCCTCGGTGATGGAATCACCAAACGGCAGGATCTTGCAGTTCTCTCCGGTCGTCGGACAAGGCTTGTACGAGCTCGTGGTCGAGCCGGCACCGCCACCCGTCCCTGGGTTGACGGAGCTCCCGGCGCTGCCGCCCGTCCCACCAGTCCCGAGCCTTCCGGCGCTGCCGCCACTGCCCGGGGTGCCGCCGCTGCCGCTTTCGCCTGCGCCGCCACCGCCCGCCGCCGTGTGTCCGGCGCTTCCACCGGCACCCGTAACGGACTGACCGGCGCCGCCGGCGACGCCCCCGCCCCCGCTGCCTCCCGAGGCCGCCGGTGTCGATCCCCCCGACCCAGTCGGGGACGATCCGGATGAGCCGCCTGTGTGCGCGCTATTCGAGCCGCCCTCGCCCCCGGCCGGGCCGGTGGCCCCCGGGTCCCCGCAGCTCGCAATGCCCGATACAGCCGCCACGGCGAGCGCCAGCGCGACAACATCGAGGCGTCGCATCATCGAGGTCCGAGCACGAAGCTCATGGGGGATCCGCTCCGACAGTGAGCGCTGAAACAACCGAGACTTAGACTTTATCACCTGCATGGTGCCGGTTGTAAGGGGCGGCCGAGCCAATTTCGGTTTACCGAACCTCCCGGGCGCTTGGCCCGGCGGCCCGCCTGGCGGACCCGACCGCGAACGCCAGGAACGAGGCCGCCGACCTGCGTCAACGGCCGGGATGCGGGAAGGTTGCCGTTCCGCTCTAGGGCTGATAGGCGGCCGGCGTGTCGTCGACGATGGTGTCGATGGGTTGGATGCCCGAAATCTTGCCAGCCTGGTCGATGTCGAACTGGAACACGCGCCAGACGGACTTCGCGCTGGTGATGGGCGCCGACAGAACGGCGTCTGCGATATCGAACGTGCGTTCCTCGTTGGGGAAGATCGCGATCACTTGCGCAGAGGACGCCAGGATCGGACCACCAGACTCGCCAGAAAAGTTGTGGATTGAATAGACGTAAGTGCCGGGAACGGCTTTGAGCAGGCTGGTCACCTCCGGCCCGTAAGAAGACGTGTCGTCCGTGTCGAGGAAGGCGTTCTTGACGTCCCGTTGCGAGTACGAGACGTGGAAGCGCGAGACGCTGTTCGCCGCGACGGGGCCGGTGAAATGGCTGTCCAGATCGCGGGGCGCCGCGCCCCAGGTGAGGACCATCGAGGCGAGCGGAAACGCGAGCGCAATCGTCCCCACGTCGGTGCAGGTGCCGGTGGACGCGAGCGCGCTCGGCGCGGTGGCCACCGGCAGTTCGGCGTAGCGACCGGTACCCTCCGCGTAGATGCGGGCGGCCGCTGGCCGGGCAGGCGTGGTGGCCATCACCCGTACGGAAAAGCGGCCCATGGCATCGGTCCAGGAGATGGACTCCCCGTGGTAGCTGACCCCTTCGGCAGCGACCTTGATCCCGGCGGGCGCCGGGTTCCCTTCGGGGGTGACCACCCGCCCCGACCAGCAGGCGGTCGCGTACGGCTGGTCCGCGTTCCAGTAGGCGGGGCGATCGATGGGCCCCGCGTAGGTTCGCGTGCCCGCGTCGTAGGTCCCCGCGCCGGCCGAGATCCACACGCCGCTGCTCTGATCGTAGGTCCAAAGCGGCGTCGTGGTCAGCGGTGCGCCCATGATGGTCGGCACCGGCATGCTGACTGTTGCCGTCGAACCCGGGCTGAACGTCAGCTCGTCGCCGCTGTCGTCGATGATCGCGAGATAGACCATCCCGAACGACTCCAGATCCTGAACCTGACTTTGTCCCCGCATCACGCCGGAGAAATCGCCGGGCGTGGCGAGACGCTGGTCGCGGGAGGTCGGATCGATCGTGGTAAGGCTGACGCTCGCCATCCCAGCCGGCGCGCCGCCCGCGGCCTTCTGGAGCGTGCCCGGGGCAAACACCGCCCGCGCCCTGCCCGCCACCACGGTGCCGCCGGCGGCGGGGTCGATCTTGACCGCGGGCGCGCTGGGAAACAGCCGCGCGTCGAGGAACGTCCGGCCGAGGGTGCTCAACGACACCACCCGCTGGGTGGGGACCATGTTGGCTGCCGTGATCGCGACCAGCACCCGCTCTCCCGGCGGCAGGTTGGACAACACGAACCAGCCGCTCTCGTTGGCCTGCACCGTGGTGTCCCCCACGGAGATCGTGGCCTGCGCGACGGGCGTGCCGGTTCCCACCGATTTGATGCTCCCCATCAGCGTGGCCGTGCCACTCACCGGCATCATGCCGCTCTTGCCGCCACCGCAGGCGGGGACCAACAGCGCCAGCAAGGCTGCTCGGGAAAGCGCGAGCGATCGCAGCACGCCAACCCTGCCCCGCCCCCTGCGCCAGTCGGACACCTTCGCACCGTCGTCGGAATCGTTCTTCATGTCTGAGCTCTCCTCGAAGAGAGCCCTGTGCAACGAAGGTGCCGCCTGTCTCAGACCCTGCGGGCGGCGGTTCGGCGGCGCGTTCCTGGCCTTCTGACGGCCGCGAACGGTCTGGAAGACTGTTCGGATGCCGATCGGACGCGTTCGGACGGGCCGCTCGTCGCTGTGCTGCAAGCGCATCGTCGGTCCGCGAACCAGCGGACCGACGTGACGTTCAGGCCGCTAGAACAGCCAGCCGGCGCCCAGCTTGAGACCGTCGGAACCGGCTTCCGCGCGCAACGTCAGCCCGTTGCCAAGCTTGTAGAGCGCGCCAATATCGCCGGCCACGAAGAAGCCGCCGTAGGTCGGCTGGCTGGAACCAAAGCCCGTATCCCAATTTGAGAACCAGCCGAACGCATAACCGAGCTCGAGCTTCGGGTAGAGCGCAAATTGCTGGTTGAACCAGACGTTCCACATCGCGCCAACGACGGGGAGCACCTCGGTCCAACTGTAGCTCGAAGCGCCCACAAACCCGTAGTCGTACGACCAGTGCAGGAAATCGGCGCCAAACTCGAGGTCCCAGTTGTCGTGCAGACTGGTGCCGCTGTTGGCCAGCAGCGAGGGGATTGCCAATGGCAGCATGAATCGGGCGCCGGCGCCGTAACCGCCCCAGGGAAGGATGCCCCAGATGCTGACCCCGGTCATGCCGGGCGCGGAGGGGGGCGCGGTGGTGGCCGGGCTGCTGACGGTCGGCGGGGGAGCGGTCGGTGCGGGCGCGGTCGCCTGTTGCGCCTGGACGGCCGGCGCGAACGACAGCAGCAGCGCGCTTCCCGCCAGAACCAACCTCCCACGGATCCCCGGTTTTCCAAGAACAGTACGCATGGGCTCTCCTATTTCTGTGATCGACGAAACTAACTTGTCGAACAAAAACAAAATAGCTCATCCTCTGCAAGTAAACTTTTGCACATCTCATAAATGTCAATAGAAACCGTTAGATAAGCGTCGTCCCGCGTCCATTTCCGGCGTTGGTGCTTGGAAGGCGCATGCCGCGCCATCCTCCCCGATGGCCCCAGCCGCGACGGATCGCGTCGTTATGTCGTTACGCGGCGACAGACGGCTGCTCGCGGACGGCGGCAGGGGGTTGCGCCATGGGTAGGCAGCCGCATCTCGTCGATCTCATCGGTTCAGCCTGCGCGAAGGTCTTGGCGTGCCAGCCCATTAGCAAGGAGAGCGCCGTAGCTGCGACGTCACACGGAGGACACGGAAACATGCCGACCCAGACCAAGATTTTGAGCACAATCATCGTCGCCGTGCTGACGCTGCCTGCCTGCGCGTCGAACCTGGGCGACCCCGGCTCATCTGGCAGCGGTGGTGGCAACGGCACCGGCGGCGTCAGCAGCGGCAGCGGCGGCACCGCGACAACGGGCACCGGCGGTGTCTCGCCCGGTACGGGTGGCGTCTCGACTGCCACCGGCGGCGCGCTCGGCACCGGTGGCATCGGCCCGGTCACCGCAACCGGCGGATCGAGCTCTGGCGGCAGCGTCGGCAGCGGTTCAGCCGGCAACGGCGCGGCGGGAGCGGCCAGCGGCGGGGGTCGCGCCGGCACCATGGGTGGGGCAACCGGCGGAACGGGCGGCATGCGCAGCTTCGCGAAGGTCGAGAAAACCGTGCCCGCGCAGTATGCGAACACCCCCACCAACCAGGGCAAATGGACCTCGACGACCTATCCCTGTTACTACCACGGCGGCGGGTCGATTGGTCAGGTCATTCAAAAGCAGACCACGCCAATCACGAAGGCTGTCAACATCTACACGCCTCCCGGCTACGACGCGCAAAACCAGTACCCGCTGATCTTCTTTCTCCACGGCTTCCCGGACAACCAAAACACCTGGATGGACCGAGCGAAGATCAAGCCCAATGTGCTGCTCGACAATCTCATCAACGCGAAGGTCATCAAGCCCATCATCGCGGTGTGGCCGATGGGCAACTCGAACAACGACCCCAACAACCAGTCCGGGTACATGGTGTTCGACAACGAGCTATTTGGTGATCTCATCCCGTTCCTCGAATCGAAGTACTCGATCAAGAAAGACCGCGATTCGCGCGCGATGAGCGGCTTTTCCTTCGGCGGCATGCAGACGATCAACATCTTCCTCTGTCACCACCTGAAGGAGTTCGGCTGGTTCGCGGGCCTCAGCTCGGTCGGTCAAAATTCGGATGCCATTGCGAGCTGCCTCAAGCAACAGGATCCGGCGATGTACCCGGTCAACTACTTCTATCTACAGTCGGGAGCGAACGAGCTTGCCACGGACAGCGTGAAGGCCTCGGCGGACGGTCTGACGACCAAGGCGGCACCGACCATCACCTCGGCGAACTTCACCTACCTGGTCACGGACGGTGGCCACGACTACGACAACTGCACGATCGGCCTCTACAACATCGTCCGAATCGCATTCCCTTACTAGCGCGGGGCGGCGCGCGTCAGGCGCCCGTCGCAACCACCGCGTCACTTTTTGTCGTTGGTCTCAGGATTGTGAGACCCGGGTCGTCGCGCTGCCGCGCGGCTTCGCGGAAAACCCTGGCTTCCCGGGCCTCTCGCATCGGGCACGTGTCTTGCTGTAACGGCAGCCGGCGCTGACCCGAGCGCGAGGAGCCTCCCATGCCGACGCGAACGAGACCATCGAGCAGGACCATCGTACGCGCCCCCGGCGCGATGCTCCTGGCGGCCAGCCTCATCGGCGGCTGTGGCGGGGGCGCCAAGGCGCCCGTAACGACCGACAAGACCGCGGCCAACCCAACCGACTTCACGGTGAGCTACCGGACGGCGGTCCGCTTGCCGTCCGACGGCACCGTCATGAAGGAGCAGGCCTTCGCCGACCAGGTGAGTCACCTCGATCCGATCGCCGCCAAGCGGTGCCCCGTCAGCAACGCTCCCGCCTTCCAGACCGCCGCCGACGCGCTGGGGGGCATCACCTGGACCCACCCGGTCGCGATCCTCAAGGACCAGTCGGTGCCGCCCCTTTACCACGGGCGCGTCCCGCCGCCGCAGCCACAGGCCCCGAGCGCCACGGCCGGCGGCGCCAGAGACGCCGCCGCCTCGCCGACGATCGTGCGTCCCGACCTGGTGGGTTATCAGGAGAACACGGCCATCTTCCTGTCCCAGCGGCACGGCCTGCTGGCGGTCAAGACCGACGGCGGGACCCCCGTGCTGAGCTGCGCGCTCAAGCTGCCGGGACAGGCCAAGTACTTCTTTTATCAGGGCAGCGAGCTCGTTCTGCTGGTCAACGGTCTGGGCGTCGCCGAGGCGGCGCTGCTGCGCTTTCGCGTCAACCAGGACGGTTTCGACTTCATCGACGCGGTGATGCTCGACCACCAGAACATCACGGACGCGCGCACGTTCGACAGCACGCTGATCGTCTACTCCAACCTCCTCACGCCGGTCGTCACCAACGGCCAGACGACCCCGACGGGCGGCGCGGTGACGGGCGACGGCGCGACAGGGGCCGCCAGCCCTACCCCCGTCGGCCGTCCGGGTGGTTACAACACCAGCACCGGCGTGGCCGTCACGGCAGTGAAGTGGGACACGGCTCTCACCGTGGCTTGGCACGAGGAGTTTCTCAACGATCCGGCCCTCGATCCGTTTGCGGGCCGCGACCCGGTGGTGGCGGCCAGCAAACTCGCGGTCGGCGACGTCGTCGCGACGACGAAAACCTTCAAGCCGTTCATCAGCGCCAGCGATCGCTATGTCGTGGTGAGCCGCGACGTGAACCGCACGATCTTCAACGGCACTGTCACGCAATCGTACAACTACTGCTCTGCCTCTCACGAGGGACCAGCGCACGCCGTGCAGACGTGCTCGCCCAGGTACGAGCAGCGTCCGAACCCCGACTACCGGCCGCCCCAGACGACGACCGGCGACTATGCGTGCAACGGCAAGAGCCTCCTCGCCTGCATCCAGGAGGCGGCGCCCACGGTCAGCAAATACATCTACGTGCGCGTCGGGCAAACCTGTTCGACCTACACGTACCACGACTGGATTTGCGACAAGTATCAGACGGACACGGTCTCGTACCCCACCTACCGCTACGAGTCGTCGACGCAGTTCGTGGTGTACCGGTACGACGCCGGTGATTTCGTGAAGCTGGATGAGCAGCTGTACGAGATGGCGGCGCCGGCCGGGGGCACCACCGCGAACACGGCGTCGCTGACCTTCAGCGGCAAGCCGCTCGAGGTGCCGGGCACCATCGATTCGAAAGGCGATCTCCAGTTCCAGCACGGCCACTTCTACGTGCTCACGAACCAGGGGCAGTCGCTGCACACGCTGTTGCTGGTCGGCAACTCGATCGCCAAGCTGGGCGTGCAGGAAGAGCCGCGCTTGGGTGGCTCGCGCTGGACCTACTCAGGCGCGCATTCGACCTTGTTCTCCGACAATCGCATGATGATCTCGCGCGCCTACTACGACTACATGAACCCCATGAACATCCCGACCTGGTCGGACGTCATCATGCTCGATCTGACGACGCCGGATTTTCCGGCGCGGGCGAACCAGTTCGTCATGCCCGGCTCCAGCGACCAGCTCATCCTGGCGGCGGACGGCGTGCTCGGACCGGGCACGGTGGCCTTTACCAGCGGCGGCGTCCCGCGCAACCTCCAGAAGCTCACGCTGTTCAACCGCGACGACGCCAGCGAGCTCGGCAACCTTCTGCTCGGCACGGAGTTCAACGCCGACATGGTCTCGTCGACGTTCGGCGGGCCCGACGACCAGCGCATCCGGCTGGACGACGTCAGCCAGCGGCTGTTCCTCCCCTACTCCGGCTACAATCACGCGCCCGACGGAGCGTTCAACCCACCGGCTCACCGGCTCAACGTCACGGCCATCGCGAACCAGCTCCTGACGTCGGAGAAGACGTTTGACCTGGCCGAGGACATCGTGCGCACCGTGTCGACGAGCTCGGTGCCCGATCAAGGCAGCGCCCTGGCGTTCGGCGATTCGTCCGTCTACGCGCTGAAACAAACGTCCGGCTCGTGGTCGCTGGACGTGATCGAAGAGTTCGCAACCCCGGTCGCCGTCTATCGCTTCAGCGATCGGGGCGACCTGCACGCGCGCATCGACCGCATCGGCGCGCGCTGCCAGATTTCGACCTTCTCGGGGAGCCTCAACGCGTTCAAACCCGAACGCGTCGGCGTGGGCCCGCAGATCGCGTGCCCGGACTGGACCTGGCAGCTCCCGACAGCGGTCGGCCAGTCTGTCGTCTTCGGCGAGTCCGAAACGGGCTGGCAGCTCAGCGCGGACGGCACGACCATCACGGCGCTGGACGCCGCCGCCGTCAAAGAGCGCCTCACCCACGTGAGCCAGGGCCAGTACTGCGCGCTGGACGGCGCCGTCATGGACGGCACGCCCGTGCCCTACCTGGACGCCGCGCCCCCCTCGATCGTGTGCTTCCCGTTCCCGGCGGCGGCGAGCGGGAGCGCCGGTGGGGCACCCACCAGCGGCGGGACTGCCAAGACCGGCACGTCAATGTAGTTAACGACGGCCGGTCGACGTCGTTCACAGCAGCCGCCTGTGTAGGCAGCGACGCGCCAGATTTGATAAGCGCCGCGGCGACGAATTGGTAACCGATGCCGCGCGGCACCGACAATCCCAAGCGATGGATACACTGACGCGGCGTCGGATTGGGAGGAATGACACCACGTGCGATTCCAAGACCGCTGCGTTCCTGACACTGGCCGCCTTGGCACTGGTCGTCGGCTGCTCGGCGGGCGACGGTAGCATCGGCAGCGCGACCGGCGGAACGGTCGGCGGAGCGACAGGTGGCAGCGCGGGCGGCAGCGGCCCGTCCCGAGGTGGCAGCGGAGGCACGGCTGTCCCGCCGGGCACAGGCGGAACGGCCGCGACCCCTGGCTCAGGTGGCGGAGCCCCGGCGTCGGGTGGCGCCAGCGGCAGCACCGGGGGAAGCGCGGCGAGCGGCGGCCAGGCCGGCGGGAACCCGAGCACCGGGGGCAGCGGCGCCGGCGGGGGACTGGCCGGCGGCGGAACCACGGGCAATGATTCGTGCCCTGGGGCTGCCTATGACCCGGCCTCGCCTCCCAAGGCGCTGATGCTGACCGGCAACCTGGGTGCGCACGATCCCGCGGCCTACGTGGTCGGCAAGACGGTCTATCTGGCCGCCACGGGCATCGCCACCAAGTCGTCGCCGGACCTGACCACCTGGACGTCGTGGCCAGCCGGCGGGGGCACTCACGCCGGCGCCTGGGCACCCGACATTTCGAATTTCGGGGGAATGTTCCACATGTATTACGCGGTCTCTTCGTTCGGCAGCAACAAGTCGTGCATCGGTCAGGCGACGCGCGCGGCTCTGGACAGCGGAACCTGGGCCGACAAAGGCAACGTGCTCTGCTCGAACATGGGGGCGACCAAAGACGATTGGAATGCGATCGATCCCAACATCGTCGTCGATGACGCCGGCGTCCCCTGGATGGACTTCGGCAGCTTCTGGAGCGGGATCAAGCTGGCCAAGCTGAATGCCGACGGCACGCGCGCGGACATGGAGGTGCACGCCCTGGCCAGCGGCCCGGCCGGCGGCGCGGTGGAGGGCCCATTCATCTTCAAACGGTGCGGCCTCTATTACCTGTTCGTGTCGTTCGGCTCGTGCTGCTCGGCGCCGTACAACTACACCATCAGAGTGGGACGGTCGCCGACGGTGACGGGGCCATACATGGACAAGGACGGCAAGGCCATGACGAGCGGCGGCGGCACGCTGTTGGTTCAAGGGAACTCCAGCTGGAGCGCGCCCGGACACAACGCGGTGATCGTCTACAACAACCGGACCTACAACGTTTACCACGCGCTGGCCGCCCCTTCCGGACAGAACGGTGTCGCCACGCTGCGCATCGCCGAAATCGTGTGGGATGCCGACGGCTGGCCGGTCTCCGGCGGGCCATAGCGGGACCCGCGGCTCTGTCACTCCATCGGCGGGGCCGCAACGCGCGCGCGCTGCCGAGCGGCGCGCGGGCTACATGCCGTCGCAGAACCGCGGGCCGCAAACGGCGCTGCCCGCCGTGCCCGTGCAGCCGCCGCTTGCGCAATCGGTCGTGACCGTGCACGGGCTGCCGTCGGGGAGCGGCGGACCACAGGCGGCGCTGGTCGACGAGCTGTGAACGCAGCTGGCACTGGCGCAATCCGCGGCGACCGAGCAGAGGGCGCCGTCGGGCAGCGGGGGGCCGCACACGCCGGTCCGGCAGACGGACGGTGACTCACACTGCGAGTTGCCACCACAGGTTGCTCCGTCGGCCTTCAGCGGGGCGCACGTGTCTGTCAGGCCGTCGCAGAACTGGCCGGCGTCGCAGGCGCCGGGGCAGCCGCGCGGGGGGCCGCACGTGCCCGACAGCGGCAGGCAATTCGAGCTCTCGCAGATGAGGTCGAGGTCCTCGCAGGGCGCTCCGAGCTTGCCGGTCCCGTGGGTGACGTCGGGACATGACGTTCCGCGGATGCCGACGGACGCATTGGCCTGGATATTCGCGCAACCCGCGGCCAGCGACTCGTCGAGGCAGCTCCGCGCCGCCTTGCCGTTGTACGTCACCCATCCGATCGCCAAGAGCTGGTCGAGATCCATCTGTTCTTTCGTTCCGCGCACCTGCCGGCATTGAGCTTCGTCGCTGTAGCCCCAATGGCCGCGCTCCGTGGCATCGCAGCAACCGAAGATCTGCGCGCACTCTACGGCGGCGAGCGCGCTGCCAAAACTCGCGGCGGGGACCACTGTGGGGTCGACGGCGCTCGACCCGCACCCCGGCGACAACAGCAGCCCCAACCAACACAGCCTGGTGCTCGCAGCACGCCTCGGCTCGACGATCCGCATGAGCCATTGTGCAGCCAAACGAGGACGCTGTGGATCAAAGTTGAGAGCGCAACCCGTCAGCCAGCCATTCCCCGAAGCGCTGCCACAAGGGTCGCGCCTTCCATTCGCGAAGCGTGATGTGGCGGGCGCGCACGCGGTCTGCCTCGAAGGTGGCCCGTTCTCGCGCCGCCAGACTTCGGTCCAAGACATTCAGGTTGGCTTCGTCGTTGAGCTTGAAAGAGCGGCTGTCGAAATTGGTCGAGCCGATCGAGGTCCACAGATCGTCGACGACCATCACCTTGCAGTGGAACATCGTCGGCTGGAACTCATAGATGGCAATCCCCGCTTCCAGCAACGGGCCCCAACCGCGCCGCGAGGCGGCTCGTGTCACGTCGCTGTCGATGTCGGGCCCCGGGACGATGATCTGGACGTCCACGCCCCGCCGCCGCGCCGCAACCAGCGCGTCCGTCGCCAGGTGATCGGGAACGAAGTACGAATTCGACAGCAGGATGCTCCGCCGCGCCGCCGCGATCGACAGCAGGTACATCACGTACACGCTCTCGGCGCTGTCCTCGACGGAGCTGCGGATCATCTGTGCGCGCATGTCGCCCTTGGGGGCGATCTCCGGGAAGTAGTCCCCGCCCTCAAGAAGGACGCCGCGCGTGGCCAGCCAGTGGTCGACGAACGTCGATTGCATCTCGGCCACCGCCGGCCCTTCCAGCCGAAAATGGCTGTCGCGCCAGTGGTCGGGGGAGTCCGCAGAGCCATCCCACTTGTCGGCGATCCCCACCCCACCCGTGAACCCGACGCGGCCGTCGACGACCAGCAGCTTCCGGTGGGTTCGATTGTTCATCCGGTCCAGCGTGTGCCAGCTGGGCGCGTGGTACCGCTCGATCTCGACGCCCGCCGTGCGCATCGCCTTCAGCGCATTTGCATCGATCTTGCCGGAGCCGACCGCGTCCAGGATCAGATGCACCTTCACCCCGGCGCGGGCCCGATCGGACATGGCGTCCGCGAACGCCGTCCCAACGCGACCCGACCAGTAGATGTACGTCTCGAAATTGACCGACCGCTGCGCGCCGCGGATGGCGTCCAGCATCGCGGGAAAGATCTGCGCGCCATTTTCCAGCGGCTCGACACGATTCCCCCCGACGAGAGGCGGCCCGAACAGCTCCCCCATTTCGCGCCCGAACGCCGCGTCCTCGACCACGAAGGGCGGCGACACCGGCTGTTCGAGCCGCTTTTCCCCGGGCAGCAGATTGATGGTGACGAAGCCGGCGAAGAGCGTCAGCAGCGACGACAGGACCGCGACGGCGGCCCTCCCCTTGAAAAACCGAAGTCGGCTCTTGGACATCACCTGAGTTCGCGTCTCATGAGAGGAAGCTAATACCGCTTCGCTGAACGACACGGTCCCGCTGTGAGGGACGTGGCCGCTGCTCCTGATCGGCGGAGTCAGCGTGCCGTTCAGTTTCGGGCGGCGCATCCAGCTGTCGACGGCCGCCCTGACCGCGGCGGCTGCGGCGGGCTGTGCCCCGCCGCCGGCGCGACGGTGAGCCGTCCTACCAGCCTTCGGCCGAGTCTGCCTCTCAGTCGGTCACGACGGTGCGGTTGCACTGGTAGGACCGCCAGTTCAGGCGCTGGCCGCCCTCGACCATTTCGAAGTCGGTGGCCTTGATTGCACGCAGCGAAGACGTGGAGATGGCGCTGGCGGCGTCGGCAGTGGCCGAGATGAAGAGGTTGCCGCCGTCGGTCAGAAACATGCCGTACCGTTGTAACGCGCGGGCGACAATGCGCGCTTGTTCGTTGGGCAGCGTGGACAGATCGAAGCCGCTGCGCAGGCGCAGCCGCGCCCCGTAGGGCAATTGGTCGGCCCCGCCGCTGGGACCGCCGATGTGCGTGGCGGGGTGGACGTAGACGCTGGCCCGGATGTGCGGGTTGGGAACCGTGAATCGGAGGGCATGCGCGACCTCGCCGGACGCGATGTCGGCGGCCGTCAGCAACAGCGGCGCGATGGGCATGTCGGCGGCGTCGGCGCCGTTGCAGTGATCGCCGCGGCCGAAGTTCGGGGGCGCGGCGGGTTGCCAGTAGTCGTGGGTGAGATCCCAGACCACCAGACAAGCGCCGCTGAAGGTGCCGCCGGTCGCGCTGCCGGTCGACACGTCCGCCTGATAGAGCTCGTAGAGCCGCTTGCCCTGGTACACCAACAGGTGGCAGTCGCCACCGTCCGCGCAACTGTAGTCGCTGTTGCCCTCGATGCGACCGCCGGGCGGCAGGGGAACCGGCGCGGTGTCGCAATCGGGGTCGTCGCCCCCATTGTCGAATGTCCGGCGTGCAAGGTTGGCATCCGCGGTGAGGACCGTGAACGACACGTCGATACCCAGGCCGTTTCCCCACCCCGACGCCTGCAACGCCGGCATGATGGTGGCCGACTCGCTGTCGACCGCGGCGCACGAGATGTCTTGATAGAACGTGGAGGTCGCCGGCAGCGGGCCGTGGCCCGGATGCTCGCCACAGGCGCCGCCCCCGCCCTTGTTGCCGCCGGTGGCCGGCGCGGTGCCGCCGCCGGTGCCGACCGTTCCGCCTGTGTCGGAGCCCCCGCGCCCACCGCTGCCGGGCCCTCCCCCGGCCCCAGGTGAGCCGCCTTTTCCGGAGGCGCCTCCCGCGCCGCCACTTCCGCTCTGGCCACCGCACCCGGCAATCGCGGTCAGCCCAACCAGGAATGCCGTTCGAATCAGGCAGACGGATCTGGTCATTGGAGGATCCTACACCCGGCGAGCGAACGGCGACACGCGTTTTGCCCTACCACGATCCGCCCCGACGGACCCACAGCCCCGACCGGGCCGCGGCGTCCACGCCTGGCGGCGGGGAACATTCGGGTCGTGACAGAGTCCAGTCCGGGCGCTATCTGAGAACGCGTGCCCTTCGTCCCAGCCGTCCTGCAGCCGCCGGTGTTGTCGGATCGGCCGCTTTGGTTCGTGGTCGAGGGCAGCGGGCTGGTCGTTCGCGCGAACGAGAGCACGGTGGCGTTGCCGGACAGCGCCGACCTCGCGCGCTGGGGGGTGGACCAGCGGCAGGCTCACTACCTCGGCCGGCTCGATGAGGAAGACTGTTTCGCCGTCGAGCTGGGCACCGTTCAGCCTGCTGCCCCCTGGGCGGTCGAGGGCCTGCGCGCGCTTCATGACCGCCTCGACGAGATCGTCTTCGGTGTCGCCGGACGCGCCGTCCAGATCGTGCACTTCGCCTCGGTGAATCGTTTCTGCGGGCGCTGCGGCACGGCCATGGCGCGCGCCGCTGGCGAGCGATGCATGCGCTGCCCGCGCTGCGAGCTGACCGTCTATCCACGCATCTCACCGGCGATCATCGTGCTGGTGCGGCGTGGCGCAGAGGCGCTGCTGGCGCGCTCGAGCCGCTGGGCTCGCTCGGGTGTCGGCTTTTACAGCACGCTGGCGGGCTTCGTCGAGCCGGGGGAATCGCTGGAGGAGACGCTCCGACGCGAAGTGCGCGAGGAGGTGGGCGTCGAGATCACGAACATTCGCTACTTCGGCAGCCAGCCCTGGCCCTTCCCAGACTCTCTGATGATCGCGTTCGTCGCCGAGCACGCCAGCGGCGAGATCGTCGTCGACGGCGACGAGATCGAGGACGCGCGCTGGTGGCGGGCCGACGCGTTGCCGCCCGTGCCGCCCAGCCTCAGCATCGCGCGCCAGCTGATCGACGCCTGGGTCGGCGAAGTCACAGCCCCAGGCACGCCCCCCGCCCCGGCCGGGAGCTGAAGTTCAGCAGCCCGGAAAGCAGGCCGTCCCCAGCCGCTGGGCGGCCATCCCGCGGCCGGCGGCGGCGAGCTCCAGGACCTTGGCGACCGTCTCGCGCGCGGTCCGCTGGAGCTCCGGCGTGTCGGCGTACTTGGCCAGCAGCCTCTGACCGAGCTCCTGGTGCGCGCGCTCGTCCGGCTGGATGTAGGCGCGATAGATGCGAGCCGTCTCTGCATCTCCACGCTGCTCGCACAAGGCGATGAAGGTCTCGTTCACCGCGTAGGCGATGGACTCCAGCGTGAATAGACCCGCGGCCACCCGCTCGACGGTGGAGGCGAGGCCCCGCAAGTACTGAAAGAGTGGGTTCTCGGGCGGCGGGCTGAAGGCCGCCACGTCGAACCCCAGAGCAGCGAGGCGATCCGCGACGAGCTGAAAGTGCCCGGCCTCGTCACCCGCCTGGCGCGCGAAGGCGAGCTTCACGTCGAGCTCGGGCGTGCTGGGCGTCCAGGCCGCAGCCAGCTCGGTGACGTTGATCTCGTTGGCCAAGGCGACCTCCAACAACCGCTTGGCGTCGGCCGGGCCACTGCCCACCGAGTCCTGTCCCGCCGCCACCATGCCGGAGAGGCGCTCCGCCTTGAACGCCTCGAGCTCTTGAACGAACGCGGTTGTCTCCATCGCCTATTCCTCGCGCAAACCGACGGAGACTGCCACCGAAACCGCGCGCACCGGCCGCGTGGGCCAGCGAACCCGCGATCGGTCAGACCAGGTTCTTGAGCGTGGCCACCGCGAGGCCCACCGCCGCCGCCCCCAGGAGCACCCGGACTGGATGGCTCTTCACGAGGCGCGTCGCTCGCGTCGGCAATGCTTGCAGGGCTGCCGTCGCGTGGTTGGCGGCGCGCGGGGCCGCATGAACCCGATTGGCGACGGCTGCCCGCGCCGCGCGCGGCTTTCGGGCCGCGCCCTTGGACGACTTGGTCGATGTTTTCCGACTCTTTTGTTTTGAACTCATGCTGTAAGGCACAGCCACAATCGTGCCAAACAGCCAAAGGCTCAGAGGCGCCTCCGAGGCGACCTCCGACGGCGCCGTTCGGTAACACACCGGGCCTCCCCGTACCCGCTCCGGCGTTTCCATGTCGAAACGGACGCGCCGGAAGTCGCCCAAACCTTTAAACCGTTGCGCGACCGACGGTTGTGTTTAGGTTGCCCGAACCGCCCAAGGAGGCTGCCGATGAACGCGATTCGACGTCTGGTGGTTGCGACGCTGTTGGCCGTGTGGTGCTTCCCGGCAGTAAGCGGGGCCAATCCATTGACCAGGCCTCCTACCCCGCTCGCGGCGGAACCGGCCTCGCCGATCCCGGCCACCTCCGTCGACAACGGCGGACCCGAAATCGCCAGCCTCGCCGCCCGCCAGCAGCAGGCGCGCCAGCTCCAGAACTTCAAAGGAGGCCGGGGCTACATCTACGTGGGCAGCAGCGTGGTGGTCGTTCTGCTCGTCGTGCTGCTGGTGCTGCTGCTCGTGTAAGGACCCGCCAATCTCGTTTATCGCGGGAGGAGCGTCTCCCGGAAGAGCGCCACAAGCTCGCGGAAGTGTCGTTCCGCGGCCGCCTCGTTGTAGATGGCGAAGTCTCGCATGGTCCAGCCGTGTGCGGCCCCATCCCAGATCTCGACGCGGTGCTCGACGCCTGCGTGCTTGAAGGCGGAGGAGAGCCGCGCGGCCTGCTCTGGTGGAAAGCCACTGTCGTTGTCGGCGCCGGCGACGAGCACCTTGGCCTTGATGCGGCCAGCAAGTTTGTGCGGGCTGTCGTCTGCATCCGTCGCCAGGTAGGCGCCATGGAAGATCGCTGCCGCCGCGAGCCGGTCGGGGTAGCGGGCTGCCGCGGTGAGAGCCATGCCGCCGCCCATGCAGTATCCAGCGACACCCAGCTTTTGGCCCGCGAGATCGCTCTGGGCGTCGAGGCACTCTATGAACCACTTGGTGTCGTTGGCCGCCTTGGTCTTGTCCGTGCTGTTGAAATACCTGGCATGTGCCGCCCGCCGCTCCGGGTCCGAAAACAGCGTCTTCACGTCGACCGGCTGGTAAGGTCCCGCGCGGTAGAACAGGTCGGGCATGAGGACCAGGAAGCCTTCGTCGGCAAGGCGCTGAGCCATTTCGAGCAGCACGGGCCGAATACCCGTCCCGTCCATGTAGAAAATGACCCCCGGCCACGCGCCGACCCTCGCCGACGGGCGAAAGATGTTCGCGGGGCAGACTCCATCATCGGTCCTGATCTCGACCTGCGTGCGCACAATCCGACCTCCGTTCGCCACGTGCTCGATGCGGCTCTCGTCGAGCTCGCCCAGTCGGGCTACGCCCAGTTTCGCATGGACGAGGTCGCCGCTCGAGCCGGCGTGAATCGAACGACCATCTACCGGCGCTGGCCCGCTGTACGCACCGTGCTCGCGGGCGCCAGCTCGGGCACATTGGTGCGAGCAGGCGGGAACCGCGCGGGCGGCCGTCGCAGGCAGCCCAAGGCGACGGGCTCGCGTACCCAAGACTCGCCAAGGACCAACGCTCGGCCCCGCTAGCTGATCGACGCCTGGCCGTCGGCGAAGTCACAGCCGGCTGCGAGGGGCTCCGCTGCTTCCGAAAAGAGGGTAGCCTGGCGGCATGGATCTCATCGAAGTCCGGAACGCGATCCCGAAGCCCTACCAGGAGCAGGTCGAGCAAGAGCTCGGTTCAAACCGAATGCTCTGGAGCTTTGCCGACGAAATCGCGCGCTCGGCCTCTGCGTTCGAGACCAGCTATCCTGGGTTCGGTCACCTCGCCTTTCTCGCCGATCAGGAAGATCCCCTCATCTCGCCGATGAGCCCGCTGCTGCTTCCGATCCTGTACGTCTTCTGTGAGAAGGCGAACATCGAGTACCACGCCCTGCTTCGGATCCGGGTCGGCCTCTTCACGAAGGCGCCGGGCCAAGCCAAACATCACAACCCGCACGTCGATTTCCTCGAGCCTCATCGCACGGCCATCTACTACGTCAACGACTGCGACGGCGACACGTTCCTGTTCGATCAAACCATCGACGACGTCAGCGTCGAAGACTCCGGCAAGTACGCCAATGCGAACCGGTTTCGGATCGCCCGATCGATCGCCCCCGAAAAGGGAAAGATGATCTGCTTCGACGGGCGCCACTACCATGCGAGCTCCTACCCGACTCGAACCTCCAAGCGCATCGTCGTGACCTACAACTTCGTCTGAGCGCGTTCGCGTTGGACGGAGCGGCCGCGATCGTCGCAACTGTGGACGGAGCGCTTGCGTCACCATCGGTCAACCGACCGAAGTGGGCTCGGTCGGGACGAGCCTCGGCAGTGCTGGGTCTTCGGTCGGGTCGAGCGTTCCGCCTGCCGGGTAGGCCTCCATCCCCATCTCCGCACGATCGAGACCGAGGAGCTCGTGCTCGGGGGCTACACGCAGGCCGAACAGCTTGTCGATGATCATCCAGAGCAGCAGCGACGTGAAGAACGAGAAGGCACCCACGGTCACGACGGCCTCGAGCTGTGGCCCAAGCTGCTCGAACCCGCCGCCCCGGAAGAAGCCATCGTGGGGCAACCCGCTCTGCCCCTTGATGCCGAACAGGCCGACACAAACGGTCCCGAAGACCCCGTGCACCAGATGGACCGACGTGGCGCCGACCGGATCGTCGAGGTGCAAACGATCGAAGAGCCTGGGCACCTCGCTCACCGTCACGCCGGCAACGATGCCGACGAGCAACGCCGACGTGGGGCTCACGTACGCGCAGGGGGCGGTGATGGACACCAAGCCCGCCAGACAGCCGTTCACCGTGGACGGAAAATCCGGGCGACCGTGCCGCCACCAGACGTGAAGCGTCGCGACCACCGTACTGGCGCAGGCCGCCAACGCGGTGGTCACCGCGATGCGCGAGATGGGCTCCGGATCGAGGCTCAGGGTCGAGCCGGGGTTGAATCCAAACCAGCCGAGCCAGAGGATCATGCCCCCCAGAAAGACGTAGCCCATGTGGTGCCCCGGGACATTCACCGCCGGCGCGCCCTTGGGGTAGCGGCCGAGCCGCGGGCCGAGCACGATGATGCCGGCCAGCGCCGCCCAGCCACCTACGCTGTGAACCACCGTCGAACCTGAGAAATCGCGCATGCCGGCGCGGGCCAGGAAGCCGCCGCCCCAAATCCAGTGCCCGGCGATCGGGTAGATGAGCGCAGTCAACAGGAGGGAGAAGACGAGAAACGAGGCGTACTTCATCCGCTCATTCACCGAGCCCGAAACGATCGTCGCCGATGTCCCGGCGAACACCGCCTCGAAGAAGAACTTCGCAGGCAGCGGCACACCCGCCCAGCCGAGCGAACCGAAAATCCCCTGGTAGCCGTCACCCGAGGCTGGGCTGTTGTCCGCTCCGCCCAGCAGCCAACCGCCCGCCGTCCCCAGCAAGCCTCCGTCGGAGAACATCAGCCCGAACCCGAGAATGTAGAACCCCAGCGTCGAGATCGCGAAGACCACGAAGTTCTTCGAGAGGATCATGGTCGCGTTCTTGCGCTGGCAGAGCCCAGCCTCGATGAGGCCGAACCCGGCGTTCATGAAGAACACCAGGAATCCGGTCAACAGCGTCCAGCCGGTGTCGGCCGCGATCTTGATCTGCTCGTTGGTCACGCTTCCGGACGACTCTACCCGTCTCGGCTCGACCCGATGCTACAAGAAAACGCAGGCCCAGCCGCAGAACCGGCTGTCAGTGGCTCTCGAACGCGCCCGACTCGATCGCTGATAGCAGCTTTCGCGCCTCGTCGCGCCGGTATGAGCCATAGTCGCCGTCGGCGAATGGTCGCAGAGCGGCCGCGGCCTGCGGGCCCCGGCCGAGCCGCAGCAAAGCGATCGCGCGGTTGAAGCGGGCCTCCACCGCGAACGGCGGCAACGGCGTCGACGCCAGGTACCGATCCCACAGCGCCAGCGCGGCCGCGAAATCTTCACGGCCGAAATGGGCCGCATGGGCCTCGCGATAAAGGCCCTCGACGTCGGTCGGCGCCGCCCCGCCGCCAAGGCGGGCCGCGCCCCGCCGCACGGCCCGGATCGCAGGCGCAGCCGCCGGCGCTGGAGCAGCAGCAGCGGCCGGCGGCGATGCGGGGGGCGGCAACGGCATCACCACCGGTTCCGCCCGGGCAACGGTGGCCCGCCCTCCGCGCGCAGCACCGCCAGCAACGGGACCGGCCGTAGGCCGCTTCCAGATCGCCGACAACCGTCCCGTGCTGATCGCCCAGGCTCCGCCCGCCGCGATCAGCAAGAGCAGCGGCACGACTACGGCGGCGACCAGGCGCTGCGCCCGCTTGCGGCCCCGAACAGTGTGCAGCACGCGCGCCAGCGTCGCCCCCCCGCCGTCGCCGTCAATCGCGTCCGACGACAGGCGAAGAGCGTTCGCCGCGGAACGAAGCAGCTCGTCCGTCATCGCGCCCTCGCCATGGCGCGGCTCGCCGCCTCGTCACCCGGGTCGGCGGTGGTTCCGTGGCCCCACGCAGCGAGCAGCACCCGCAGCTTCTTTCGCGCCAGCAGCAGACGCGCGCGTAGGGTGCCGTCGCTCGTGCCGGCGATGGCGGCCGCCTCCGCCGAGCTCCGCTCTTCCACCTCGCACAGAACGAAGGCCACCCGCTGATCCAGCGGCAATGTGTCCAGCGCGCGCGTCAGCGCCTGGGCCAGCTCTCGACGTTCCGCAGGGTTTCGTTCCTCGACGATCGCGGACCGGGCGTGGCGCGCCAGCCGCTCGGTGGCGGCGCGCCGGCGAGCCGCCGACCGCACGTGGTGCCGCGCGTGGTTGACCGCCATCGCCACCAACAACGTGCGCAGCGACGCGTCCCCGCGAAACCGTCTGACCGCCGCCGGCAGCCGCACGAAGACCTCATGCACCAGATCCTCGGCCTCGGGATCGTCGCCGATCAGCCGACGCGCGAACGCCCGGATGGCCTGATGGTGATCGCGGTAGGCGGCCCGCAGGGCGCGCTCGTCGCCGCGCGCCAGATCGCCCAGCGGGGCCCGGACCGCGTCGGCCGCGCCCG
Organism: uncultured Pseudomonadota bacterium; assembly: GCA_963737345.1. GTDB lineage: Bacteria > Myxococcota_A > Polyangia > Fen-1088 > Fen-1088 > JADGRB01. The sequence continues at coordinate 438,280 of CAVTSM010000017.1, forward strand.
CCATCGGCACCTTCAGCTCGCCCGTGAGCGCCATGATTGAAGCAAGACCATGGTCACGTCTCGGGGCCGCGAAGACAAGCGACGCATCGCCACCTCTCAGAATCCGTAAGCCAGGCCCACATTGGCGTCCAAGTTGAACGTCGGGCTGGGCACGCCCAGCGCCAGCTCGGCGGCCGCGACCAGATCCAGGCCCTCCCACAGGCCGACGTGCATGCCGGCTCCCGGGACGAGGAACAACGGCCCGCCGGAGTAAGAGTCGACGCAGGTCTGGGTGCGGTCGGGTCCACAGATCGGAAACGACGGGTTCGACACGACGTAACGGATGCTGCCGCCACCGAGGGCCAGCGACAGGTAGGATCGGAGCACGCTCGCCGAGCGTGGAGCGAATAGCGCCGCCTTCAGAAAAGCGGCGAACGCCGTGCGCGGCCCCGAGCAGACGGTCTGCGAACCGCAGCCCACGGTGCTGGCAGAGGGGTATAGGTCGCTGACGCCCGAAACGAACTGCACCCTGGCTTGCGCGGCGATCAGCAGGCGCGGCTTCACGAAGTAACCAACCTCGGGAACCACGTGGACCAGGCGCGCCCAGGCGAGCCCGCTCGGCGCGGCCGGCTTGCCGGTGACGTCGCCGTTGCCCGACGCCCAGCCCACGCCGCTACCGGTGACAAGGGCGATCAGAAAGCGCTGCTGCGGCGGCGGCCACGCACCAGCCGCGGGCGCCGCCTCGATCGCTTCCGGCGGCGGCGGGGCCGGAATGCGACCGTGCATCGCCGCCCCGAGCGGCACCGACGGCGGTGGGGCTGAAGCGGCCGGCACCGCGGGCGCCGGCGGGGCTGAAGCGGCCGATGGCGGCGGCCCCAAAAACTGCGACGTCTGATCGAGCACCAGGTTGACCGCGAGCGCCACCGCCGCCTCGACGCCCTCTTCGGTGCGCGCCGGCGCGGCGACGATGCGACTGATCGTGCTCCGCTGAGCCTCGTAGGTCACCGCCAGCTCATGGCGCGACGGACGCCAGGCGATGGTCAGGGTACCGCGCCGACTGGCGACGTCGGCGTCGGCGTCGGCAATGACCGGAATCGCTAGAGCTTTTTCCAACGCCTGCTTGATCCGGGCCCAAGAGAACGCCGCCTCATCGCTGTTGACCACCAGCACCAGCGGACCGTCGCCGACGCCCACCCCCGCCCCCTGTGCCCGCGACGGCCACGACAGCCAGGCCATCAGCAGCACCGGAACACCGGCGAACATCCGGAGACGACACCATCCAGCACGCGACATGGTTGTTTGTTCCCGGACCCAGCGGCGATGTTAACGGCGAAACAGCGGCGGCCCCGCGACTGCGCCTGCCTCTGCCCGAACGGGAACGGTCCCCGTCTTCCTTTTTGCGGTGACTTACCTCTGCTCCTGCAGGGTAGCTGGCAGCACCTCGGCGGCCACCCAGGTGGGGGTCGATGCAGGCCCTATTGACGCTGGTCGGCTTCGGCAAGTGCACATCGACAAAGGCGGTCGACTGCGTCCCTGCAGTCGCACCACAAACGATACGGCGGGCATGGAGGTCAGCGACGCAAAGAAGCTGCGCGCTCGACGACGAGAATCGGCCCCTGAAGCAGATGGTTGGGAGCAGGCTCTCTTGCTGTTCCCCCTCCACACCGGGCTCGGCTCGGCGAGCAGCGGGCGATTCGGTGGACAGACGTCGACGTCCAGTTGGCGCATCTGCATCCGGCGATCGGCTGCGTCCGGCTTCACCACCATCAAGGCACCGAAGAGCAACCGGCAACGCTGGGTGGACCTCACCCTGGAGCTGGCGGCGGCGCTTCGGTCGATCCGCCATCGCGCAGAGCTGATCTTCTGCCCCGACGACCGCTCGATGCTGCGACCGGGACAGTTCCAGGAGGTGCTCTGGGCGGCGCAAAGGCGTGCCGGTCTCCGGCGCATCAAGTGGCACGACCTCCGGCACAGCGTTGCCTTGATCCTCGCCTCGCTACGCGCGTCTCGCGGCGTACATGCCCCCGCTCTGCGGGACTCTTCGCCACCCCGCCAGAGCGCGCATCGCGCGCGGGTTCAGCGCCGAGAGCGCTGGCTACGCCGGCGCGGCCCCCTCACACCACTCCGGCCGGGTGAGCTCGCGGGAGGGCCGCAAGCCCCTTTCGCGCTCTGTGTGACCCCATCGGGACTTGAACCCAGACATCGACAGATCAGAAAACCGAAGCATTGCGCCGCGTTCCACGACTTTTCTCCAGTATTACGCGAAGTTGGTTGGCACCAGGTTGGCACGCTTGGAGGCCCTTCGATTCGTCCGAAATCCTTCGGAACCGGATGGTCGTGCCAACCTGGTGCCAACCAACTTCTTCCTGCCGCGTCGGCCTGGGCGACAGTGGACGACAGGTGGGGAGCGGCAAGCTGGGTGATCTTCGCCGTCGGGTCCAAATTCGCGTAGGTTGCGATCGCTGGTGACGTCGCCTCCATATACGCTCGAGTTTTACGAGGACGATGACGGGCACGAGCCGGTTCTCGACTGGCTCCGGAAGCTGACGCCTGGCAAGCGGCGCGCGGTTGGCGTGGCGATGTTCGAGATCCTGCAGTACGAGGGCCCGCATGTCGTCGGCACGAATTTTGGTAAGGGCCTCGGGGGCGGGCTGTTCGAGTTCCGGCTGGATCAAGATGCCGCCCAGGTGCTGGCGCGGAAGGGCAAGAAGGCGAGGCCGGAGAGCGAACCGGCCAAGATCCTGCTGCGCGTCTTCTGTCACGCGCACGGCGATCGGATCGTCCTCCTCCTCGGCGGCTACGACAAGGGCGAGCGCCCGAGCGCGCGCCACCAGCAGGCGCAGATTGAGCTGGCGCGGACACGACTCAAAGCCTGGAAGGCCCGACAGAGAGGGTGACGACCCCCGGGGTTGACGATATTGGTTTTATCCCATACCATCAAACAGTACGGGATTGGTGTCATGGCGACCAAGTTCACCGATTTCATGTCTCAGCTACAGGAAGAAGCCAAGGCCGAGGGGCCGGAGGCGATCGCTGAGCTCAAGTACTTCAGAGAGCGGTACCGGCTCGCCCGCCGATTCGCCGAGGCTCGCCGGAAGCGGGGCTGGACGCAGAAGAAGCTGGCCGAGAAGACGGGCCTCAACCAGAGCGAGATCTCGACGCTGGAGAGCGGCCAAGCGAACCCGACATATCGGACCCTCCAGACCCTCGCCGCTGCGCTCGGGGGCAAGATCGAGCTCGTGATCCGCTGATCGTTTGGGGGCCGGTGTTCTGGCGCCTGGAAGACTTCGACCAGGACAGCCGGGCAGAGAAACACCAGTTCCTCGGGACGATCGGCAACTTCCTGAAGAACGGCGCCTGGCTCTATCAGCGGCAACCGACATCAGCGTATGGATCCAATCAGCTGTCTGACAGCCAGAGTTTTAACGACCTGGACGGCGAGCCCGGCATCGGCGACTGCGGCGGTTGTTCGCGTTGGCGCCGCAGGGGCGTGAGGCCAGCGGACCGCCACTGTTACGATGGCGGGCACATGAAATTCGACACGGCGCGACCGCTGTGGTGCGGGCTGGCCGCTCTCTTGGCGACGGGCTTCGTCGCGGGATGCGTGACGCCGACTGCTGGCGCGCCTGCCGCCGCGTCGGTTCAACCGTCGGAGGGCCGGCCGATCAGCCATGCCCCCCGGCCCATCACCGTCGCGAGCACCCCGACGCGACCCACGAGCTGTCCTTTGCCGGATCGGGTGGACGGTGGCTACGACCTGAGCCAGCTTCCGGTGTTTTCGAAGACGCTGTTCTACGTGCACGAGAATAGCCCGCTGGACCTTGCGCCTCGATCGCGCGAGCTGGTGGTCGGGGCGCTTCAGGCGGTCGCGCTGCAGGAGAAAGACGTGTTGGTCGAGACCGACTCCGCAAAGCCGCCCCGCTGGGTAACCGTCACCGTTGGCGACCACCGCTGCACCCTCAACCTCGATCGCGTGGACGCACCCTGGAGCCTGCGCAGCACGCTCAGGGACGCGCTCCGCTTCGTGCAGGGGACTCTTGGACCGGCGTCGCCTGGCGTCGAAACGGCGGAGAGGCTATTCAGGGTCGAAATCGCGGCCACCAACGGAATGCTTTCGGTATTCGACGGGCGGTCGGCCCTACTCGACGTCGAAACGTACCAGAAGGTACGCCCGCGTCTCGAGAAGGAACAGACGCCTACCAATGCCGACGGAGAAGCGGCCCATTCGCAGAACGCAACGAAGGCGGGCAGCGCCAGTGCAGAGACCCTATCGGTCGTATCCCGACGAGTAGCACCGGGATTGGTCGTCGCATACGCGCGGCTCGGAAGCTTCGGGCCGGGCATCTCGGCCGAGGTCGAGCGCTGGTTGGCGAAGTCCGAAGCCGAGCACGTGAAGGGGTTGATCTTGGACCTGCGCGACAACACGGGTGGGCTACTCAATGAGGCCGTCAAGGTAGCAGACGCCTTCATCAAGGAGGGTTCGCTCGGGGCGGCCGTCAATAAGGAGCGAGGGAGGGAGCAGCGCAAACAATTCGTGGCGCGCAACGACGGTCACGAGCCTGGCGGGGCGCTGGTGGTGCTCGTCAACCATCGGACTGCGTCCGCATCTGAGTTGGTCGCGGCAGCCATCAAGAATCTCGGGCGCGGTGTTGTCGTGGGCGAGCGCACTGCAGGAGCCGCCACGATCCGCGTCCTGTTCGACATCCCGAAAGGACCGCTGAGGCAGCCCCCGTCGCGCCACGCGGCCTCGGACCGGGACATCATCCAGGACGTCATCGACGGGAAGGCACCGGCCCCGGCGCCGCCCCCGGCGGTCGAGCCTGAGGGCGACCGCGAACTGCTGGGCCTCGTTCTGGCGACCGGGCGCTTGCTCGCCTCGGGCGGCGCGGAAATTGAAGGGGTCGGCGTAGTAGCAGACGTCCAGCCAACCTGCCCCGCCGGCGAACCCATCCGCCCCGACCAAGATTGCCTACTGCTCCTCGCACAAAGCTTGATTGCTCAAGCTAAGGACCCGCAGCGATTGACGCTGCTGTCGACCGCGAAGGCGTTGGCAGCGCCCAGGCAGGGTAGCGAAACCGTCCACTGAACCGGGGCACGATCACCTCCTCGTGATCGCCTCCTGCGGCGGAAGTGGCGGCGGTCCCGAGGTCTCCGCTACTGGCGGCGGCGCCGAGACCGGCGGCACTCCGGGGACCTCGACCGGGGGGGCGCCGGGGGGCTCAGGGGGAGGAACCGGAGGCGTGGGAGCAGCAGGAGCGCCTGGGTCGCTCGGGGGCATGGCCGGTCAAAACCAGGTACCTGCCCTCACGGCGACCTGGACCTTCCCGGCGCTGATCACGACCGCAACGGCTGCGGCCACTTTCCCGAGGTACGTGGCGCATCTCCTCGGGAGGACGATCACCCAACCGTTTCCGACCGACTTCGCCTGCGCCTCCGTCGCGAACAGCGGCGTCAGCGCCGCAACAGCTCATCTCTCGGTCTCCTTCGGGGCATACGGCGCGGCGGTTAGCGCCGATGTGAACGTGCCCGCTGGCGGCAGCACGAAGAGCTGCGTGACCCCGACCTTCGACAAGACGGCCCTCTACGCTTTGACCGCTCCGGACACCGCGAGCCTTACGGCCACGGCCCGCGACGCGAGCGGCGCCGATATCGGCTCATCCAACATGACGGTCGCCGTTGCACCCGTCGACGACATTCCTTGGTCCGCGAACGCGATTACGACGACAACCCTTAAAGAAATGGCGGCAGTCTACGTCGAGCCGAACGCTCTCGACATCGACAAGCTCCAACGGCTTGCCCTCCAGTACAGCAACTTTGGCGTCTGGGACAGCGGACACGGTCCGTACGTCAGAAGTGCCTACCCGAGATCGAACGTGGTGATCCCGAGCGGGACGTTCACCGCGGAGTCCTTCATCATCGAGCCGGCGGAGGCTGCTCAAAGCATCACGTGGCAACTTCATTCGGTAACTTGCTCGCTGTGTACCAGCACGGCCGTCGACGTCGCCATCTTCACGGCGGATCAATTCAGCGCATACGTGGCCGGCACATCAAACACCGTCACAGCGGCGTGGCTTTCCCAGGGAACCGGCGCCTCAGCCTCGCAGGTTCTAGCAGCCCGTGGTGGAAGCCCTTCCGCCGCTCAGGCCGGGACGTGGACGACCGCGATGGGCGTCTCGAGCGCGAATCGGACCGCCGGGCGGACCTGTCGCCAGTAAGCCCGCAGCGAGCGCAGCAACGCGAGGAAGGCGACCGCAAAAGCGGCCGCCCGGCCCTGGAGGCACCTCGGCTTGCCGACACCGAAGCGCGTTCGCATCAGCAAGGCCAGGTTGAGGCCCGCGATGTGCACCAGGAGCCGCTTGGCGATGTTCTCGTGTTTGCGCAGGTGCGTGCGTCGCATGCCGCCGGTTTCGAAGGCGTGAGCAAAGGGGCGTTCGATGAGCTCGCCGCGCAGGCGCATCAACGCGAGGCCGCGGCGTCCGTTCTTGCGTCGACGATTGGCGTACACCGCAGCGCACTCCGCCTGCTGCCCCGGCCATTTCTGCCGACCACGTTGAGGCTCGGCGATGTACGTGCGCCAGCCCGCTTGCTGCAGCGACAGCAGCACCATCTTGCTGTGGTAGCCCTTGTCTGCCACGGCTTCCTCAAGATCTCCCTCACGCTGCGATTCGTCGCCGGCGATCTCGCGGGCGTCGTCGAGATTCTTCACCGCCGCGTCGAGCGTCCCTTCGATGGTCGCCGTGTCTCCCGCCGACGCCGGCACCAGCGTCACTGCCACGACTGCGCCGGTATCAAGGTCGACCGCATGCTCTTCCTTGTGGGCCAGGTGCGTCCGCCCGTCCTTCATCTTCGTGATCTTGGCGTCGGGATCGTTCGGGTTGAACCAGTCGTCGTTCGAGCCCTTCTTCTTTCGCTTCCGATCGAGGCGCGCCAGATCTTCGCGCGTCGGTGTTTCGATCCCCGAAGCCTTGGCCAGGTCTTCGAGAAACGTCTGGTATGTGCGGCCATCGTCGCGCCGAACGATCGAACGCATCGCCGCGTTCGCCTCCAGCGTCGTCGCGTCCACACCGATCGTCTTGCCCTTGATGAGCCCGGCCCCGTCGAGTACGCCCAGCACCCAGGTGAACACGGCCTGATGTGTCTCCAGATCGATCAGCCGCCGCGTCCGCGAGATCGTCGAGTGGTCGGGCGTCAGCTTGCTGGCCGGCACTCCGATAAAGTCACGCAGACTCAGCGAGTCGGCGGCTCGCCAGGCGATCCCTCGTTCGCTATCGATGCCCTCGAAGAACCCGAGCAGCAAGCTGCGGAAGTAGATTCCCGGAGCAAGCCCCGGCCGTCCCATCTTCTTCGCGTAGAACTTCGAGCAGAGCCGCTCGACGTACCGATCGAACCCTTGCTCCCCCAGGACACGATTCACCGCCCGATAGAAAGGATGGCTCTGCGACCGTAGCTGCTGATGCGTGACGAACAGGTCTTCCTGCTCGCCCTCCCGCTTTCCCATTGCCACGTCCGCATCCTGCCCAACCCGAGATCGTGCGTCGATCGTGATCAGGTGTTCAGGTCACCCGAGACTTCCACCACGGGCTGCTAGGCGCTGCCGGCCAGTACTACATCGCCTTCATCAACTCCAACCTCGTCGCCCGCACCATCACCTGGACTCGATCCGTCACCAAGGAGGACGTCGTTCAGGACGTGCTCCTCGCGACGTTTCAGGCCCTTCGCGCAGCCAACATCAAATACGCCGACATCACGAATACCTTCCTCTCAGGTTGGCAGCACGTGCGGAGGGTGACGCAGTCGCTGGAGACAGCGTCGGCCAACTGCATCGACGGTTCGTTCGTTTTCGCCAGTGTCGCCGAGCTTCTGGGGATGCAACCGGTCATCATCATCAAGACCGGCCATGCCTACATGGGTATCAGGTCTTCGCCGGGCTCGTCAGTGATATGGCCGATCGAAACGACTATGGTCGGCTTGACGACGGCCACGCCGCTCGACGCTTTCACGACAGCGATCGCCCACATCACGACCGACAGAGCGAACGACCCGAACTACCAGGAGATCGACATCGCCACGATGCGCGGGCGTGGCGTTACCCCCCTGGTCCAGCAGTGATCTCTCTCGACCTGCGGAACAGATGATGTTGATCCGCCCCGCCGGACGATTGGGCCACCCCGAGATGCAGAGCAGGACGTCCGCTCTGCGAATCGCTGTTTTGCTCCTCCTCGCCACGGGCTGCAGCACCACTCTCACGACCACGATTAACCCGGCACCGCGGGCAACGATCGGACGCGACCCGGCAAGCGTCGAGGTCTACACAGCAGGTCCACCTGTGCGGCCGCGGGTCGACGTCTCGATGACGTGGGCCGATCTCAACAGTGGGCCGCGCGCCGATCCGTTCGGCACCATCCTCGACGAACTTCGCAAGCAGGCTGGCGCGCTCGGCTGCGACGCGCTGATCGTGCAGCCCACCTCTGCATCGACGATAGTCGCGACATGCGCGATGTACACCGACGGTGCTCAGAGCCCGATCACCGCGCCGCCTCCATCTCCGCCTGCCGCCCAAGCGCCGTTGCTCGCACCGCACAAATAGTCGCGGGTACGCTCGGCCACCAGCTCCTTGACCAGCGTGACTCCGACGCTGAGGCAGGGCCTCGGCGACCAGCGGCCGGTGCAACTTCGTGGCTGTCAGCCGCTGCTGCCCACGGCCGCGCCCGCGGTCCGCAATATGGCCGATCGAAGCAAGCCTGGCCGCAGACGGCCGCACGGTGCCGATGTGACGCGATCGTGTGAACGGCGCCTAGGATGTGAACAGTCGACGGCCCGGCTCCGAAGTTCCGCAGCGCTCGGACCAAAGTGCGTGGCCGCAGGTAAGTCAAGTACCATGATGCACCTCTGCGCCGGTGCGCAGGCAACTAGAAAGCCAGCCGCGGACACGCGAAGCCGCACGACGTTCGCATTTGTCTTGCGGTGGCGACCGAGCGTGGACGCATTCGGCGGGGTATGCGAAGCTGCCGGTATCTCATTCCTCGCGCCTCATGTGTCGTGCCCACAACCGTAGAGAGCATCAGAAAGATGGTCGCCGCCTTCAAGAAGGGCGACACGAGTAAATTCCACACCGCAGTGGAGGAGTATATAGCGGAGGAGCGCCGCCGTAACCACCCGGTCGTAGCCCGCGATTTAGAGCGCATGCTCAAGAATGGCCACGCACATCCGATCGCGCTGGCTCCGTTTTCCCCCCATCACGCCTCCATCATCGGAGAGCTGCCGGCAGACAAAGAGCGCGGCATCCCCCTCGTAGAAATCCGCGAGGACCAGCCGTCGCTCGACGATCTCGTATTGAGCGACAGGACTCGGGAGATCATCGACCGCGTGGTCGCCGAGCAGCGTCGAAACGAGCTTCTCCACGCACACGGGCTCCGGCCGTCGGGGAAGGTGTTGTTCTGTGGCCCTCCCGGTTGCGGAAAGACTGCGACCGCCGGAGCTATCGCCACGGCGCTCTACCTCCCCTTGGTATTGGTACGGTTCGACGCAGTGATCTCCTCCTACTTGGGGGACACGGCAGCGAACCTCCGGAAGGTATTCGACTTTGCACGTGTACGTCCGGCGGTACTCTTCTTCGACGAGTTCGACGCGATTGGCAAGCGTCGGACGGATGAAGCGGACCACGGCGAACTCAAACGCGTGGTTAACTCCTTCTTGCAGATGCTGGACGCGTTTCGGGGCGAGTCGCTGATTGTGGCCGCGACGAACCACGAGCAGATTCTTGACCCGGCACTTTGGCGACGTTTCGACGAGATCGTCCCCTTCCCCCGACCGAACGCCGAGCAAATCGAGAGCGTGCTGGTGAAGCGTCTGAGACAGGTGGGCGTTCTGCCGTCCGTCGCGCTCCACGAGCAGGCAGGCAAGCTCGTGAGCATGTCGTTCGCCGACGTCGAGCGCATCGCTATTGACGCAATCAAGCAGACGGTGCTTGACGGTAAGCACGAGATTGACCGAGCAACCTTCGAGCATGCCGTGGAGCGCCAACGCCGACGAATCAGCCTAACCGGTGGAGGCTTCACGCGGCCGCCAACTAGCCCCGCGACGCGGGGAAAAGGAGGTAGGCATGCCTCATCGCGACGGCGATAGACGGCACCCCCACCTTCGCCTTGCGGACATCGATCAGACCTGGCAGAGACGAGGACGTCCAAATCCCCCGACACCACCGCCTCCCCGCGGCGGCCGCGGCGCATTTGCGGCAACGTTTCGCTCACGGCTGACGGAACTGGAGGACGAAGCGCGTGCGATCACGTTCCCCGCGCCGACGATTCACCCGCACCTTGTATTCCGAGTACCGCTTGCTCCGGGCGCAAACGCAGATGCGGTCGCCGAGAAACTCGCAGGCCTGGGACTTCACGTCGTAAGCGTTGAACCTGATCGAGCCGTCGTCGCATTTCGCGACGACCAAGACTTATCAGAGTTCCAGGCCGCCGTTGCATTGTACGAGCGAGGCCCCAGAGAAGGTGTCAATCCTAAGACAAGGCAGCCGTACAAATCGACGCCGTACGACCTATTCGAGTACATAGAGCCAACGCAGATGCGGCTCTGGAGCGCGGAAGATCGGATTGGTCTCCGTCTCGCCGAACGGATCGGCTCTGACGGATCAAACATCGACGACACTGACATATTTGTAGTCGAGTTGGACGTGTGGCACCGCGGCACGACACAACTCGCGCGCGATGCCCACGCCGAGATCACGGAAGCAGTTACTGCTGCTCGGCACGATGAGGACTCCGTCCTCGACTGGTTCGTCGGCGAGTACGTATGCATCGTAAAGGTGCGAGTGCGCGGTTCTAAACTCCGGACGCTGCTCGATCTGCCGATCATCGCCGAGATCGAGCTTCCGCCAACGCCTGTATTCGATGCCGTGCACGCGGGGCGCGCAGACAAGACCAACTTTCCGAAGCCTCCACCGCCGGACCTCGATGGACCACGAGTGTGCATCCTCGACAGCGGAATTGCTGCCGCACACCCGCTCCTTGCGTCCAACGTTGGACACGAGGAAGCTATTTTGACCGCGACCACGACGCCCGCCGATCAACATGGTCACGGCACCCGCGTCGGTGGCGTGGCCGTGTTCGGAAACGTACAAGCCTGCTACGAAAGCGGGGCATTTTCGTCGCCAATCATCCTTTTCAGCGCTCGCGTCCTGAACGACGACAATGTATTCGACGATGAGAAGCTGATCATCAACCAGATGCGCAGCGCGATCCGGACATTCAAGAAGGCACCGCATCGATGCCGCGTGTTCAATTTGTCACTTGGCACGCGCGACGCGACTGATCTGCAGAGACAGTCACCGTGGGCCGAGGCGCTAGACATCATCGCCCGCGACGAGCAGGTGCTCCTAATCGTTAGTGCCGGCAACAACTTTTCATTGCTAACTCACAATCCACGAGACGCGGAGGCTGCTCTCACGAACCATCCTCGACACTTTTATGATCCGCAATCGGTCCTCGCCGATCCAGCTACAGCAGCGATTGCGATAACGGTGGGCGCGCTCGTCGAACACGATGTCCCTTCAGCCAGACAGGGAGCCGGCTCGGCGGATTTGATTCGCCCACTCGGGAAACGCGCTGAACCATCGCCCTTCACGCGCGTGGGCCCCGGTCTGGCGAACGCCGTCAAACCGGAGTTTGTCGACTTTGGCGGCAACTTTGTCTGGGAGGGCACAGGCAATGTTTATCGCCGGATAGCAACGAACCAGGGCGTGTCTGTGATGTCGTTCGAGCGAGAGCACACGAAACGACTATTCGCTTTCGACTCAGGGACCAGCTACGCGGCTCCAAGACTCGCGCGGGTGGCCGCGCTGGTCTGGCACACGCTGCGTACAGATCTTGGCCGCGATCCCCAGGCCAACCTCGTACGCGCCGTTCTGGCGACTGCCGCGTCTGTGCCACAGCCGAGCCGCGACCTTCTAGAGGGGACACTAGACAAGGAATCCGTGATGCGTGTCTGTGGGTACGGGCAAGTTGACGAGGAACTAGCTCGCCTGTCTTCCGATCGACGCGTCACTCTCATCGCCGAGGGCAAGCTTCAAGTCGACCACTTCCGAATCTACGAGGTTCCGGCTCCCGTTGAGTTCCGGAGGGCTAAGGGCGAGAAAAGGATCACGGTCGCCCTAGCGTATGATCCCCCGGTCCGGCGCCGACGACTGGACTATCTCGGGGTGCGTATGGACTTCATGCTAATCCGCGGGAAGACTCCCGAGGAGATCGCCGATGCGTACAGGAAGGTCGGCAGCGACGAGGATCCCCAGCAGGCGCTGCCATCGAAGTTTCGTGTGAATCTGGAGCCGCCGCAGACGAAGGGGCCAGCGAAGGGCACCCTCCAGTGCGGCGTGTACCGGTTCAGTCGAGAACGGGAAGATTACGGCGACACATTTTACCTGGTAGTCCGTGCGGCACGAAGGTGGGCTTCGATAGAAGAGGAGCAACAGTTTGCAGTGGCGGTCTCGCTGGAGGCTGACGACCCCCAACTGTATGCCCGCCTCCAGGCCCGCATGCGGGCGCGCGTCCGATTGCGTACCACCTGAGGTCATTCGGAGTGGGAGCGGGCCGCCGTCGTTAGCTCCACCAAGCCTGAGGGCTAGTCGTCGCCCCACCCCGGAGGAGCATCGAAAGTAATCGCGATGGCTGCCGAGATAGGCCCAGAGCGGCCACTGAAGACCCGCACCAGACCAGGATCATTCTCCTTCTCCGCGATGTAGCCGACCTTGCACTGCAGAGCCAGGTCCGCGATGAATTCTTCAATGAGCCAGCCGGGTGGCGACGTGCTGGGCGCTGCCGGGAGGAGGTTCACACCCGTGAGATCACAAAACTGCGGCGAGTAGCCGTCCGCCCTACCCGCGAGCGCCGTGCGCAGGTCCGCGGCTGGTATGACCCGAGCACCAAGTTCGACAGATTCCGTGAGTGTGCTCTCGGCCAACCTCGGAATCTCCGTACTGAACGGAACGACGCCAGGATGATAGAGGAGGTAGTGAACTGGAATTCCGTGCGTCGACTCGTACTCGTCGATAAGCCTGAACTGACGGTCACCAACCTTGAGCGCCTGGTACTTTGACGTTTCACGAAACGCAAAGACACGCGGGGCGCTCACCGACTCGAAGCGAGCGTCTCCTCGAAATAGTCGACCGAATCCGATTTCATAGTCGACTCGCTCCTTCTCGTCATAGTCCTCTTCATCTGGATACAGGCGCTTGGATTGCAGGAGTGCGACCTTGCTGCGCACGACCTTGCCGCCCCGACGAAATACTATGAGCACGCCGATATCGGCGATTTCCCAGTTGTGGAAGTGGCGTCTCCCACCCAGGAAGTGTGTATCGATGCGGACGATCCATTCCGACTCGAAACGCACGGGAGCGGCAAACTCCGCTGCTGCAGCGACGAAAGCCGCATCGAGCGTTTCTTCGTGGGTGGTCGGCATCCGCATCAAACTGGTCGCCGTCCTGATGTTGCAGGTCCTGAAGACCGCTCGAATCCAGGCCGTCACGTCCTCCGGAATCGTCAACACTGCCCTCCTTGCTCCCCGACGGTGTCCAGTGTCTCCCTGCTATACACTTTCGGCAAGCGGGCACGCTACGAGAGGGCCCGTGTCAAATCGGCGAAGAACCACGTCGCAAACCGCTCGTCCCACGTCGGCGGACGTGAGACCGGAAGGGATGGCTCCGCAACGGATGACGTGTCTGAGGTAGGCAAAGCTGGCTCGCGGAAAAGCTGACCGCCCCCAGATGCGGCTTTCTGTGAGAACCGCACTCGCGCCAAGCGCTCGGCCTCAGTTCGATCTGTGGCACCCGTTCGCCAGGTCGTGCGGCTACCGTCTGGAAGCCACATTTCCGCGTCCCAGACGGCACGTCCAGACTTGCGAGACAGGTACAGACGCGGTTCACGCATCGCTAGCCGGATTTCTGGTCAGGCGGTGCCCCAACAACACACCGACGACAAACGCGACGAGCAGTAGACCCAACGCACGCATCGTTTGAGATGGTTCAAGGTCGCCGCGGCTGCGGCAACAGGAATCGTTCAGACGGCCCGCGACGAGCCGCCGCGTTCCGCCTCTTCGGCGTACAGTCGACCCGGACGATGGTGACCGAGTTCATGGTGTACATGAGCCACCCAGGCGGCGCCGACGTTCGACGGCAGTTCGCAGGAACGCGCTACTCGCTGCTGCCAGTCGGGCCACCACGATGCCGCTGGCACCGCACAAGTGCGAGCCTGCTCGGAGTTCCCGAGATCGAGGGACCTCCGCCGTGTGAGTCAGCCGAGGGCTGGCCGTGCCTCAACATCCGTGAACGGGCGCTCGAGGGGCTGCCGCGGTACCAGCTGCCAGACATCCGGTCGGTCGTGTTCGTTCCGCAGGTCGGCCAATTCGGGACCGTGCTGGCAGACGAGTGGAGCGTCATCAAGGCTGGAGCGCGTTCCTCAGGCGCGATCGTGGTCGCACACGGATACGACGTCTCGCTTGAGATTCTGGGGTACTGGAACAAGCACCGGGCGCGTATCCTGGCAACTGACCCAATACGCCTGAGGGACGTCGAGAGGTGGATCGCGGACTGGATAGCGGTCCACTCGACGACCGACGAGCAATGGGTCAAGCGTCGAACGGGAAAGTTCGTTCCGCATATCGAGGCCTATGCCGTGATGTCGGCGGCGACCGGATCCAGCGCGAAGGCGATCAAGAAGGTCGTTGAACGGGCACGAGGGAGCGTCGTAGCTCGCAAATAGCGCCGCTCAACCCCGCCAGGCCCGAAGTTGGCCACAACCATACGTATTTATTTGGGTAATACGAATGCGACAAATCCACCCTGATTGTCGCAGTGACCGGCACGACGGTGCGGCGGCACCCTCTGCGGGTGATGGATCCATCGAACGCGAACCGCGCCGAGCCGCGGCCGCGCTGCACCCGGAACCTCCGGGCGCGCGTCTCCGCGGACCGTGAGCGACCAGAGCGCCAGACAGACGATCGATGCGGTGTTCAGCATTGCGTCGCCCGTCTGAGTGCCCGAACTCGCCGGCCGGTCGTCGACGCGTACCGATCCAGACGACTCCCGCGCCTCCGGACACGCGCGAGCGTCCGACCGACCACGTCCCGCCCGAACGGAGAAACCGATGTCTGAACGAGAAAAGGCCAGTACACCCCCTCTCCTCTCAGGGGTTGTGACCGTAGGCGAAGCCGCCGCCCACCTCGACGTCGATCGCAAGACCCTCTATGCGGAGATCGCGGCCGGGCGTTTCCCTGCCATCCACATCGGTCGAGCGATTCGCATCCCCCGCGCCGTGCTGACCCTCGCCCTCGAACACGGTCGCCTCCAAGTCCCCCGAACCGCGGCTCGCAGGTAGAGGGTTCCAGGTGCCTGCCCTCAACTTCGTTGCAGCCGACGACGGCCTCGAAGACGATCCGAAGCTCCTCGCGCTCGCGCGCATGATGAAGGTCCCGCGGCTCCTGGCTTTCGGATCGGTGCTGCGATGGCAGCGTCTCATCCTGCAGAGGGGTGACCACCTGCAGGGTTCACTGCCGCAGCGATATTTCGCCGCCGACATCGCCGCCTTTCTCGATTTTCGTCGCGACCCCGAACGGCTCGTCGAGGCCATGGAGAAGTGCGGCTTCCTCGGTCATCGCAAGGGGCACGGGTACTACTTTCCGGACTGGATACACACGACGACGGGCCGGTACGCGCACCGTCGGGAGACGGAGCGCCTGCAGCAAGAGAGGCTGCGAGCCAAGAACCGGCCGTCACGGACGGAAAGGCCGGCGAACGGCGTCCAACAGTCTGCCGACGTCGACCGACGGTCGGCCGACAGTCTGCCGACGTCGGTCCGACAAACGGGAGAAAGGAAGGAAGCAAGAAACCAAGAAACGATCTCAGAGATCCCCCCCTATCCCCCCCCTCCCGGGGGGGACTTCGCTGACGCGAGATGGAGATGGGTTGAGGAGCACGCGCCCAGGCCGCGGAATCGCACTGTTTGTATGCGGATCCTCGCCACGATCCCCGACGGGGAATGGGAGCAGGTTCAAGCTGCCTATCAGACGCTGCAGCAGCCGGGAGCCAATCTCTCGAAAAGAGATCGCCGCGCCCTTGAGGGTCCCACGGATCTGTTCCTCGGGAGGCAGGTGTACCTGCAGTTCGGCCGGAAGAAACAGCCCGTGAAAACGCCGCGGGCACGAGTCACCTCCGCGCGTACCGTTTCAGCCGCAGAAGGAGCGGCAGAGCGCGCCGCTGCCGGCGATGCGTTCGTGGTGCAGTACCTCGCCGATCCAGACGTCTCAGAGGAGAAGAAGGCCCAGGCGCGCGAGCGCTGGCTCGCGAGTCCCGAAAACACGAACCGACATCCGCCGTGGAACGTGCATCGGGCTCGCGGCGAGCACGACGACGACGCTCCGCCGACGGGCGGCGAGACAGCCTGATCGGCACCTGCCGCGGAGCGGCAGAGACCATGGTCACGACCGTCTCACCCCGCCAGCCTGGTACCATCCTGGCCCATGCAGGTCCGCGCCATGCCGTCTGGAGGAATCCATGGCGGTAGGACGCGACCACAGAGACGGGACCTGGCGCTACCGAAAGGTCGTCAAGCTCGCCGACGGACGAAAGGTCCGGCTCACGGGCACGCCTGCGATCAATACGAAGCAGGCGGCCGAGGCGGCGGAGCGAGCGCACATCATCCGTGCGCTCGACCCGAAAGCCGAACGCAAGGAGGTACCGACGTTCGAGAGGTTCGTCGAGGATCGCTGGTGGCCCACCTACCCCGCGGCGGCGGGGAACCGATCCACGACGAAGACCGAGAAGGAGATCCATCTCCGGCTGCACCTCATGCCGGTTGTGGGTCGGGTGCGGCTCGATCTGGTGCGCGGGGAGGTCGTGAGCCAGTTGCTGGCCACGCTGCGGGCGAAGGGGCTGGGCGAGAAATCCGTCAAGAACGTCCAGGCGACGCTGCGACGGATCCTCGCATCGGCTGTCGAGTGGGGATGCCTGGAGGCCGTTCCGCCGCTCCCGCGGCTCAAGGTGACGCAACCGGCGTGGGACTTCTTCTCGCCGGAAGAAGCATCGAAGCTGCTGGCAGCGGCGCGGACAGAGGACGAGCGAGTGATCCTGCTGTTTGCCCTACACACGGGGGCGCGTGCGGGGGAGCAGATCGCGATCGAGTGGGGCGACGTGGACTGGGCGAATCGGCTCCTGGTCCTGAGGCGATCGTCGACGAGGGGCGAGGTGGGGCCGACCAAGAGCGGGCGAGAACGGCGCGTGCCGCTGACGGAGACGCTGGAGCGGGCACTCCGGCAAAACCGACACCTGCGGGGGCCGCTGGTGTTCTGCAACCCGGACGGCTCGCCGTTCCGGATCGGGCAGCTTCACGAGCGGCTGTGGGGCGCGTGCCGTCGCGCTGGGCTGCGGGAGATTCGGTGGCACGACCTCCGGCACTCCTTCGCGTCCCAACTCGCGTCAGCGGGCGTCCCGCTGCCCCACGTGCAGGAGTGGATGGGGCACTCGACCATCAACATGACGATGCGCTATGCGCACCTGGCTCCGGGGGGCGGAGCGAAGTTGATCAGAGCGCTGGACCAACCCGCCGTGGCAACGGCGTGGCAACGAGAAGGAGGCTGATCGGAATCGCGCGAGATTCCTACGCTTTTATGTGACCCCATCGGGACTTGAACCCGAGATTTCGCCGTGAGAGGGCGACGTCCTAACCGCTAGACCATGGGGCCGCTATTCAGTTTTCAGGCTTCGATTTTGACTCTGTAGTTCCTGTTCGGGGACAAGGATTCGAACCTTGATAGCCACATCCAGAGTGTGGCGTCCTGCCATTAGACGATCCCCGATCACTCCCGCCGGCGCGGGACGAACATATCTAAAGAGGGTCCCCCGGCCTGTCAAGCGCCCGGAGCGGGAAAAAGAACGGTGGGTCGCGGGCCTACGCGGGGCAGCTCGGCCGATTGGGGTTTGGTCCGACGGTGGATTCGTGATACCGATCGGGGGCTCCCGGAGAGCGATCCCGCATGGAGTTATCCTTCTGGGCTGCGACGGACGTCGGCAAGAAGCGTGAAGCGAACGAGGACAACTTCCTCGTCGACAAAAAGCTGTCTCTTTTCGTGGTCGCGGACGGCATGGGGGGGCACGCCTCGGGCGAGGTCGCCTCGCAGATGGCGGTCTATGAGCTCCGCACGGCCATCGACGCCGGGCGTGACGCCATCGAGCGGTTCGGCAAGGGGGACCGCCAGGCGCAGCAGGACGTCCTCAACCTGCTCGAGCACGCGGTCCAAAGCGCCTGCCAGGCCATCTACCTCAAGGGCCAGTCGGAGCCGGAGAAGCGTGGGATGGGGACCACCACCTCGGCCCTGCTCATCGCCGGGGACCGGGGCTTCATCGCGCACGTCGGCGATAGCCGCATCTACCTGCTGCGCGCCGGGCAGGTCATCCAGCTCACGGAAGACCACTCGCTGGTGAATGAACTGATCCGGCGCGGCCGCGTCACCAAAGAGGGGTTCGACACCTCCCCTTACAAGGCCTACAAAAACGCGGTCACGCGCGCCGTCGGCGTCTACGAAACGGTCCAGGGGGACACGTTCGACTTCGAAATCCTCCCCGGCGACCAATTCCTGCTCTGCTCGGACGGCCTTCACGCCTATCTCAACGACGCGCGCATCGTCGACTCGCTGAAGGGCGACGACGTCAAGGCGCTGCCCAAGCGCTTCATCGACCTGGCGAACGCCGGCGGCGGCCACGACAACATCACCGCCGTCGTCGTCCGGGTCGAAGGCGCGCCGGCGGCGACGGAGGACCGGGCCGCCGAGCTGGCGCGCAAAGTCGACGTGCTTCGCAAGATGCCGCTCTTCCGGCACCTCATCTACAAAGAGATCCTGCGCGTCCTCAACGTCACGCAGGTGCGGGAGTACGCGCCGGGCGAGGAGATCATCAAGGAAGGCACCACCGGCGACGAGATGTTCGTCCTTCTGCGCGGCAAGATCCGCCTCCACAAGAACGACGCGTTCATCACGCACCTCGAACCGGGGTCGCACATCGGCGAGATGGCCCTCATCGATCAGCGGCAGCCGCGGTCGGCCAGCGCCACCGCCGAGGAACGCTCGCGCGTGCTGATCCTGAGCCGGCGCGATTTTTACGAAATAATTCGCAAAGAGCCGCAGCTTTCGACGAAGCTGCTGTGGGCCTTCACACAGGTGTTGGCCGAACGGCTACGCAAGACGACGGCGGAGCTGTCAGGGGCAAGGTTGGAGGCGGGCGCCGAGGATTTGACGGCCGACGTCCTGTTCGAGGGGTAAACACCGACCATGTCCGACCAGTCCCGCACCGAAACCGATTCGCTGGGCCCTGTCCAGGTCCCGGCTCACGCGCTTTACGGCGCCCAAACGCACCGCGCCTCGCAGAACTTTCCGGTCAGCGGGCTGCGCCTGCCCCGCCGGGTCATCCGCGCGCTGGCCCTCATCAAGAAGGCCGCCGCCGAGGTGAACCGCGACACCGGAAAGCTGGAACCCAAGCTGGCCGCCGCCATCATCGAAGCGGCGCACGAGGTGGCCGGCGGTAAGCACGATCACGAGTTCGTCGTCGACATTTTCCAGACGGGCTCGGGCACCTCCAGCAACATGAACACCAACGAGGTGATCGCGAACCGCGCGATCCAGTTGCTGGGCGGCGTGGTCGGCAGCAAGCGGCCGGTTCACCCCAACGACCACGTCAACATGGGGCAGTCGTCGAACGACGTCTTCCCCACGGCCGTCCACATCGCGGCCGCCGAGGCGATGGAACGCGACCTGGTCCCGGCGCTGGAGGCGCTGGAGGGGGCGCTGGCGGCCAAGGCCAAGGCGTTCGATCACATCGTCAAGATCGGCCGCACGCATTTGATGGACGCGGTGCCGGTCCGCCTGGGGCAAGAGTTCTCGGGCTACGCGCAGATGGTGACCAACAGCATCCGCCGCGTGCGCGCGGCGGCGACGTCGGTCGCCGAGCTGGCGCTGGGCGGCACCGCCGTCGGGACGGGCCTCGGCTCTGACCCCGCGTTCGCGCCCAAGGTCATCTCGATCATCTCCAAAGAGACGGGCATCCATCTGAAACAGGCTCCCAACCTGTTCGAGGCGCTGTCGGCGCGCGACGGCCTCGTCGAGGCGTCGGGCGCGCTCCGCTCGACGGCCGTCAGCCTGACCAAGATCGCCAACGACGTCCGCTGGCTGGGATCGGGGCCGCGCTGCGGCATCGGCGAGATTCACCTGCCCGACCTGCAACCGGGCAGCTCGATCATGCCGGGCAAGGTGAACCCGGTCATGTCCGAGATGCTGTTGATGATCTGCGCGCAGGTCGTCGGAAACGACGCGACGGTCGCCTGGGGCGGCGCCGCTGGCAACTTCGAGCTGAACGTCATGATCCCGGTCATGGCCTACAACGTTCTGCATTCGGTAGGTATCCTTACAAACGGGTCGCGCCTTTTTGCATCCCGTTGCGTCGAGGGGCTCGAGGCAAACGAAAAACGCTGCACCGAGCTGATCGAACAAAGCTTGGCGATGGTCACGGCCCTCAACCCGCGTATTGGCTATGACGCGGCAGCGGCAATCGCCAAAGAGTCCGTCAAGACGGGAAAGACCGTCCGGGAGCTCTGTCTCGAGAAAAAGGTGCTGCCGCCCGACGAGCTGGAACGACTCTTGGACGCGCGCACCATGACCGGCAAGTAGGGGCGCGTCGCCAAAAAGACCACCTTCGTGGCCCATTAATAGTTCAGGTCCCCCTAAGCAGTAGCAAGTACAGAGACAACTGCCCCTTCTCGCTCCATTCGGAGCAGAAGGAAAAGTAGCTAGAAAGGAATCACCATGCAGCGCTCTTCTCTGCGATGGCCCCCCCTCGCCGCCCTGGGCGGGCTGCTCCTGGCGGCCAGTGCCCTGACAGGGTGCGCCGGCGACCTCGATCCCACGTTGATGGGTAGCCTGCCCTCCGGCACCGGAGGAACCCAGGGCACCGGTGGAACCCAGGGCACCGGTGGGACCCAGGGATCGAACTGCACCGGCGACAACGACGGCGCAAAGATTGTGGTCAGTCAGTGCCTCGTCTGCCACAGCGCCGCCACCGCCGTCCCCATCGGTGGCGGTCTCGATCTCACCGCCGATTCGAACCTCAAGAGCCGGCTCGTCGGCGTGAAGCCACCCGGGACTGCGGCGAGCACCAAGTGCAAGGACAACCCGACGCCGTACTTGAACGCGAACTCCAGTCCCGCCACCGGTCTCTTGATCAACAAGGTTCAGAAATCCACCCCCGACTGCGGCGACCAGATGCCGCAAGGCCTTCCCCCCCTGTCTTCGGTCCAACAACAATGCCTGATTCAATGGGCGACAACCCTCACATCGGGGACCTAGTGAACCAAATCGGACGAGCAGTCCTCATCGCAGTTCTATCCATCGTTGGTCTCTCGGGCGCGCAGGCCGCAGGTAAGCGGGTCGGCGTTCCCAAGTTCAGTGGCGCGCAGGAAGCCCTGGTTCGCAAGAAGGTCATGCAATCCCTGAAGGCGCACGGCTACGAGCTGGTGCGCTCGCGGGACATGCAGTCGGCGGCCGACATCGCCGGCTTGTCGTTGAACTCCGACGACGGGCTGGGCGCGGTTGCGAAACAGTTGGCGCTGTCCGCCATCGTGACGGGCTCGGTGGGCGGCAGGCGCGCGAAGCTGGCCGTTCACGACGGCAGCGACGGGTCGACGCTGGGCGACGCCAACTTCGGGGGGGCCAGTCCGCGCAAGTTGGCCGGCGACGTGGGCGCCACCTTCTGGCGCAAGCTGGGCAGCGCGGTCGCGCGCGGCAAGGTGCCGTCGGGCGCCAAGAAAGAGCAGAAGTCGTCCGAGCCCGAGGCGGGCGAGGACAACGAAGACAGTGCCGAAGCCGCCGGTGGCGAGGCCGAGGAGAGCGACTCCGGCAAATCGAAGTCGGCAACCTCCGAAGCCGAAACCAGCGCGGCCGCCGAAGACGAGGGCAAGTCGAAATCCAAATCGACCAAACCCAAGAAGACGGCCAAGACCGAGGAAGCCGAGCAGCAGCCCCAAGAGAGCGCGCCCAGCACGCCGACTGGTCTGCCGTGGCTCCAGATTTCCATCGGTGTCTCGGGCCTGAGTCGGAACCTCAGCTACCACCAGGTCGCGTACCCGCCGGCCAACCAGCCATCCCCCTACTCGCTTCCGTTCTGGCCCGTCGGCGAGGTGAGCGGCGTGTTTTATCTGGAGCCGCTCGTCGGTGGTTTCATCGGAAACCTGGGCGTCGAGGCGCACGGAATGCTGGGCTTGGGCGTGAGCTCGAAGCTGTCCAGCAACACCACGGCGTACAACAGCACCGTCCACGACTTCTCGGGCGGCGCGCGCTATCGCTTTCCGTTCGGGGCCGCCAGCGACCTGTTTCTCTCCGGCACCTTCGGCGAGGACGCGTTCACCTTCAACGGCCCGAACCGTGGCGCGCTGCTGACCCCCGATACCATCTATCAATACTTCAGGGGCGGCTTTGGGCTGGACCTGCCGCTGACCCGCGAGGTCACGCTCAACGCGGGTGGTGGCTACCGCGCCGTCACCAACCGGGCCGGCGTACAGATCACGAAGTCGTTCTTCCCGAACCTCACGGTGGCGGGTGCCGACGCCGAGGCCGCGCTGACCTGGTCGTTCAGCGACTTCTACGCGCTCCGGATGGGCGTGGCCTGGAAACGCTACTGGTACGACATGCACAGCAAGGCCGGCAACACGTTCCTGGTCGGCGGCGCCATCGATCAGTCGTTCCTGTTCAACCTGTCGCTGGTCCTGCAGGTCGGCTCGTCGCCGCACGGTGACGCGGAAGCGGCCCCGGCCGCCAAAGAGGACAAGCCCGCCAAGGGGGGCGATGCCGGCGGAGGGGCCGAGGGCGAGGACGACGACGGCGACAAGAAGTCCGGTGGAGCCAAGGACTAGACCACCGGCCGACGAACCGACCGACGCCGTCGCGCCGCCGGCGATCATCCACCTCGACATGGACGCGTTCTACGCGTCCGTCGAGCAGCGCGACGATCCGCAACTGAAAGGCCGCCCCATCATCGTGGGCGGCCACGCCCAGCGGGGGGTGGTGCTGGCGGCCTCGTACGAGGTGCGCCCCTTCGGCGTGCGCAGCGCGATGCCGATGGCGCGCGCGCTGCGCCTGGCCCCGCACGCCGTGGTGGTCCCGCCCCGGTTCGACGTCTACGCGGACGTCAGCAGCCGCGTCTTCGACATCCTGCAGACCGTCACGCCCGTCTACGAGCCGCTGTCGCTGGACGAAGCCTTCCTGGACGTGACCGCCTCGCGCAGCCTGTTCGGCGCGCCCGCGGACATCGCCCGCGCCCTGCGCGCACGCATCGCCGGCGAGCTGGGCCTCCCCGCGTCGGCGGGCATCGCGGCCTGCAAGCTGATCGCCAAGATCGCGTCGGACCTGGCCAAGCCCGACGGACAGCTGGAGGTTCCGGCGGACGGGGGCGCGGCATTCCTGGCCCCCCTGCCCGTCGCACGCATCCCCGGCATCGGCCCCAAGAGCGCGCGCCACCTGCAAGCGATCGGCATCATCACGGTCGGCGATCTGGCCGCCCAGGACCCCGCGTTCCTCGAGCGACGATTCGGGCCCAGCGGCCGCGAGCTGTGGGACCGGGCCCGCGGCGTCGATCCGCGGCCGGTGATCCCCGACCGCGACGCGAAGAGCATCGGCGCCGAAGAGACGTTCGACGAGGACCTGGCGGGGGTCGAAGCGTTGCGGCCGCGCGTGCACGCGCAGGCGCTGCGGGTGGCGCACCGACTGCGCCGGGCCGGCGTGCGGGCCCGAACGATCCAGCTCAAATTGAAGCGCGCCGATTTCACGCTGGTCACGCGGCGGACGACGCTGGAGGAACCGACGGACGACGGGCAGACGCTGTACCGCGAGGCCGCGCGCCTGCTGGAACGGGAGCCCGCGATCGCCACCCGGCTGACCGGCGTCTCGGCCCAGAACCTGGTGCCCGCCGCCGCGCCGCAGCTGGGGCTGTTCTCGCCGGCGGCGCGCCCCGCCGACAAGTTGAACCGCGCGCTGGACGCCATCGCGTCGAAGTTCGGCAGCGGCGCCATCACGACCGGCGACATCGCCGCCGGCCCTGCTGACGATCCGACCCGCCGAGCCCCAGCGCCTTTAGAGCTGGGCAGGAGCGGGCCCGGCCGGCGGGACCCGACTAAGCGCCGAACCTCTGAACGCTGAACGGCTGCAGGTCGAGGGGCGCGCGGCCGGTCGCGATCAGCTCGGCGATGATCTGCGCCGTGATCGGCGCCAGCAGGATGCCGTTGCGGTAGTGGCCGGTCGCCAGCACCAGACCGGCCACCGGCGTCATCCCCAGGACTGGAAGGTGGTCCTCCGTGAACGGCCGGAAGTTCGACCAGGTGGCGGTCACCGGCGCGTCGGCCAGGCCGGGAATCAGCGCGCGGGCCAGGGTCAAGATGGCGGCCAGGCCCCCGACGGTGACCTGCTTGTGAAAGCCGACCATCTCGACGGTGCTACCGGCCACGACCGTCCCGTCGCGCCGTGGGACCAGGTAGCCGCCGGGCGCCGAAACGACGTGACGAAACAGCGGCGGGCGCGTCTCGATGGCCACCAGCTGGCCGCGCGCGGGACGGACCACGGCCGGCGAGATGCCTGCGCCTTCGACCAGCCCCGACCAGCTGCCGGCCGCGACGACGACCACCCCGGCCGCCAGCGTCTCGCCGTCCAGCTCGAGGCCGGTGGCGCGCCCCGCCTCGATGCGCACGCGCCGCACGTAACGGCCGGTCAAGAAGCGCGCGCCCGCGCCGGCGGCGGCCTGCGAAAAAGCGCGGGCCAGCTCGCGCGCGACGACCTGCGCGTCCTCTGGAAACTGCAGCGCGGCGCGAACAGCCGGGCCCAGCGCCGGCTCCAGGGCGTGAGCCGCCTCGCCCGTCAGCGCCGCAACCCTCAAGCCGCGCGCCAGCTGCCAGGCCCGCCGCGCGTGCAGCGCCGCCTCGCCCGCCTCGTCGAAGGCGACGGCCAGCACGCCCGATTGCGCGTACCCGACGTCGATACCGGTGAGCTCGCGCAGCTCGGCGGCGAGCCCCGGGTAAAGCGCCCGGCTCTGCAGCCCCAGCTCCAGCAAGGGCCCAGGGCCGTCGGCCTCCATCTGCGGGCCCAGGATGCCGGCCGCCGCGCTGGACGCTTCGGCCCCCGGGATGCCGCGCTCGATGACGGTGACGGCCAGGCCGCGTTGGGCGAGGCGCAACGCCACCGCCGACCCCATGATGCCCCCGCCGATGATCGCGACGTCTTGCATGTCAGAGCCCCACCTCAGATCCCGCCCGTGGGCGCGGCGGTGCGCTGCAGCTTGCCTTCCAGCGACTTCGACATCCAGACCTGGTTGTGGGCGTCGACGATCACCGTGGCGCAATCCGGCAGGGAATCGACGAGGGCCAGCCCCTTTTGCGGCCCCAGGATGAACACCGAATCGTCGAGAGCGTCGGCCAGAAAGGCCGTGGGCGCGAAGATGGTCACCTCGCGCGACGCGGTGGCCGGGTAGCCGGTCGCGGGGTCGAGGATGTGATGGTAGCGGCGGCCGTTGAGGATGAACCCCCGCTCGTAGTCGCCGGCCGTCGAGAAGGCGTGGTCCTGGATGGGCATGCGCGCGATGATGTCGCGTGCCCCGCCGCGCGGATCGCGGATGCCGACCACCCAGTTGGCCGTCCCCTTGCGGCCCGACACGTAGAGGTCGCCACCTGCCTGCACCATGAAGTCGTGCAGCCCGGCGCCCCGCAAGACTGCGGCGCAGCGGTCGACGGCGTAGCCCTTGGCGATGCCGCCGAGGCCGATCCGCATGCCGGCGCGGCGCAGCTTCACGGTGCCGGCCGGGGCGTCGACCACCACGTCGCGCCAGTTGATCAGCTTGCGGCGGCGGGCGATCTCGTCGGCGGACGGCACGGACTTGTCCATGTCCTCGTCGAACTTCCAGAGCCCCTTCATGGCCGCGAACGTGATGTCGAACGCCCCCTCCGAGCGGCGTGACATGTCCAGCGACGCCTGGATGACCTCCAGCGTCTCGGCCGTGACCTTGACGGCGCGCCTGCCGGCAGCCTTGTTGATGCGGACGATGTCGCTTTCGGGCTCGCCCGGGCGCTCCCAGTCGGTCATCAGCCGTTCGACGCGGCGAATCTCGTCGTAGGCGGCCACAAAGCCGCGTTCGGCGGTCTGCGGATCGGCCGTGTACGCCGAGAACGTCACCTCGGTGCCCATGACGGGAAAGCTGCGGGCGACCACCCGTGGCGCGCCGGGCGGGCCGGAAAGGGCCTGCGCCAGCGCCGCCCCGACGGTGAACCGAATGAAAAGACCGAGCACGGCGCACAAGATAGCACCCTCAATGACGGGTTCCGGCGGGTGCCGCATCCCTGGCGCGCCCTTGCCTTGAAGTCCTCACCCCGGCATCTGGCAAGTTTTGCTTGAAGCGCCGTCACCCCTCGGGGAAAACTCCCCGTGCCCATGCTCGACAATGCCGCTTTGGAAACGCTGCGCCGCCGCAGCTTCGACTTACGCATCGACAACCTGACCGCCATCGCGGCCGCCGAAAGCGGCCACCCGGGCGGCACGCTGTCGGCGATGGACATCCTGCAGACGCTGTTCTTCGTCGAGATGGACCATCGCCCCAAAGAGCCGCACTGGCCGGATCGCGATCGGTTCGTGCTGTCGAAGGGGCACGCGGTGCCGGCCCTTTACACGGTGATGGCCCACGCCGGTTACTTTTCGCGGGACCTTTTGCCGACGCTGCGCCACCTCGGCAGCCCGCTGCAAGGGCACCCCGCCACCTTCCTGCTGCCGGGCATCGAGGCGTCCACCGGGTCGCTGGGCCAAGGCTTGTCGGTGGCGATCGGCCTGGCGCTGGGCGCGCGGCTGGACGGCCGCAAGTCGCGCGTGTACGCCCTCATCGGCGACGGTGAGTCCGAAGAGGGGCAGATCTGGGAGGCGGCGATGGCGGCGCCCAAGTACGCCCTCGACAATCTGTGCGTGGTCCTGGACCACAACAAGGGACAGATCGACGGCTATGTGAAGGACGTCATGAACATCGAGCCCATCGCCGACAAGTGGAAGTCGTTCAACTGGAACGTGCTGACCATCGACGGCCACGACTACCAGCAGATCGCGGACGGCTTCGCCACGGCCAAGGCCAGCAAGGGCAAGCCGACCTTCATCATCGCAGAGACCGTCAAAGGCAAGGGAGTGTCGTTCATGGAGAACAAGGTCGGCTGGCACGGCGTCGCGCCGACGAAAGAACAGCTTTCCCAGGCCATCGCGGAGCTTCAAAAAGCGGCCGCCGCCGTGAAGGGAGCGGCCTGATGGGCGCGCCGGCACAGCCGATCACGGGGACGTCCGTCGCCTCGCGCGACGCATTCGGCGAGGCGCTGGTGCGGCTCGGCGAGACGCACAAAGAGCTGGTGGTTCTGGACGCCGACCTGTCCGAGAGCACGCGCTCGAAGAAGTTCGGCCAGAAGTATCCGGACCGCTTCTTCCAGATGGGCATCGCCGAGGCCAACATGATTGGCGTCGCCGCCGGTCTGGCGCTGTCGGGGCACGTCCCCTTCTGCTGCTCGTTCGGCTGCTTTTTGACCGGCCGCTTCGACCAGATCCGCATGTCCGTGTGCTACTCGGCCGCCAACGTGAGGCTGGTCGGCAGCCACTGCGGCGTCGGCATCGGCGAGGACGGGTACTCGCAGATGGGGCTCGAGGACATCACGCTCATGCGCAGCTTGCCGACCATGGCGATCATCCAGCCGGCCGACGATCTGGAGACCGCCGGCGCGGTCGAGTACCTGCTGACGCACCAGGGACCGGCTTACCTGCGGACGACGCGGCAGAAGCTGGATCGGGTGAACGACCCCAATGGCTACAAGTTCCAGTTTGGCAAGGGCGTGACCGTGGTGGATGGCACCGACCTGACGATCGTCGCCTCCGGCGGCACGGTGGGCCCGGCCGTCAATGCGGCGGGCCTCCTGGCCAAGGAAGGTGTCAAGGCGCGCGTCATCAACATCCACACCATCAAGCCGATCGACGTCGACCTACTGGTGAAGGCGGCGCGCGAGACCAAGCGAATCCTGACGGTCGAAGACCACCAGACGACGGGCGGCCTGGGCGGCGCCGTCTGCGAGGTCCTGGCCGACAAGGAGCCGGTCCGCATCCGCCGCCACGGCATCCACGACGTCTTCGGCGAGTCCGGAACCCCCAAGGCGCTCTACGAGCACTTCAAGCTGGACGCGCCGGGGATTGCCAGCGTGGCGAGGGAGTTTCTGGCGAAGTAGCTGGCGGCGGAACCGCCCGTCGCGTCCGTCAGCCGAGCGCGGCCACCAGCTCCGCTGCGCGCGTCCCGCACGCCCGCAGCGTCAGCTCGCGCGTGCCGCCCGCCGCAATGGCGATCGTGATTTCCAGTCGGTCGGGCGGCGCGGCGTCGGGGAAGCGGTCGAGCCACTCGATGGCCACCGCCGCTCGATCGAAGGCGTCGGTCAGGCCCAGCTCTTCCAACTCGCGCGCGTCGGCCACGCGGTAAAGGTCGGCGTGGACCAGCGGCACGCGCCCGGGGTGCTCGTTGACCAGGGCGAAGGTCGGGCTGGCGACGTGGCGATCGGCCGGCACGCCCAGCCCGCGCGCCACGCCCTGCACGAACGTCGTCTTACCGGCGCCGAGCGGGCCGACCAGGGCCAGCACGTCGCCCGCCTGCAGGACGCGCCCCAGACGCTCGGCGATCGCCTGAAGGTCGGCGGCGGTGTGCGCCGACAACACCAGCGCCCTGCCCACGGTCAGACTTTGATCTTCTCGAAGTGAACCAGATCGGCGAAGGCGGCGAAGCGCTCGCGGATCTGGGAGAGGTCCAACCGGCGGAAGCGATCGAGGCTGAAGTCCTCGACGCTGAACGACGCCAGCACCGACCCCAAGATCATGGCCGTGCGGATGGTCGCCGGGCTGGTGTCCCCCTCGCGCGCCAGCCAACCCATGAATCCGCCGCCGAAGGAGTCTCCGGCGCCGGTCGGATCGACGACGTTTTCGATCGGGAAGGCCGGCGCTGCGAAGACGCCCCCCTCGTGGAACAGCAGCGCCCCGGCGTCGCCCCGCTTGATGACCACCGCGCGCGGCCCCATGGCGCGGATGGCCCGCGCCGCCGCCGGCAGGTTGGCCTGCCCCGACAGCTGGCGCGCTTCCTCGTCGTTCAGCAGCAGCATGTCGACGCGCGCCAGGAGGCGCAGCAGCTCGGCGCGGCGCCCCTCGATCCAGAAGTTCATCGTGTCGCAGGCCACGAAGCGCGGCTTCTTGCCGGCCTTCTCGGTCTGGTCGAGCACGCTCAGCTGCAGCGTCGGATCGATGTTCGCCAGAAAGACATAGGGCGAATCGGCCCAGGCGGCCGGCAGCTTGGGTCGAAAGTCGGAAAACACGTTGAGCTGCGTGTCCAGGGTCGTCCGCGTCGAGAAGTCCGGCGCGTACACACCCGACCACCGGAAGGTCCGCCCTTCGACGCGCTCGAGCCCGGCCAGGTCGACCTGGTGAGATTGAAAAAGCTCGGTGTGCGCCGCCGGGAAGTCGGTGCCGACCACGCCGACCAACCGCACGGGCGCCAGGAACGACGCCGCGACCGAGAAGTACGAGGCCGCGCCGCCCAGCACGTCGGCGCGCTTCCCGACGCGCGTCTCGACGGTGTCGAGGCCGATGGAACCGACGACCAACAGGGGCGAAGCTTTCGAGGTGCTCAAATGTCTCTCCCGTAAAGCGCTTTCAAGCGTTGACGCGCCTCGGGCGGAATCGCCTCCGGCGCGGTGAGAATGGCGTGCGCAGCCGCCGTGGCGCAACTGCATTCCGTGGGGCCGCCGGCGTGGTTCGGCAAGTCACGGATGATGGCTTTGGCGCCGGCCACGTTGGCGCGCAGCACCTCGACGACGGCGGACGCTGTCACGGCCGCCTCTTCGGCGTGCCACGCGTCGTAGTCGGTGACCAGCGCCAGCGACGCGAAGCACAGCTCGGCCTCGCGGCACAGCTTGGCCTCGGTCGCGGCGGTCATCCCGATCACGTCCGCGCCCCATCTCCGGTGCAGCAGCGACTCCGCGCGGCTGGAAAACTGCGGCCCCTCCATGCAGACGTAGGTACCGCCGCGGTGCAGCCGCTTGACGGGCTCGGTCGACTTGGCGTGGGTGCGCGCATCGGGCGTGGTGTCGGCGATGCCGGCCTCCAGCGCGGCGGCCGCCACTGCCCCGCCCAGCGACGCGCAGGTCGGCTCCGCGAAGGCGACGTGGCCGACGACGCCCTCGCCGAAGAAGGTCGACGCGCGGCGGAAGGTCTTGTCGATGAATTGATCGACCAGCACGTAGTCGCCCGGGCTGAGGCCGTCCTGCAAGGAGCCGACCGCCGACACCGACAACACGCGCGTGGCGCCGGCCGCCTTCAGCGCGAAAACGTTGGCCCGGTAGTTGATTTCCGACGGCGAAAACCGGTGTCCAGGACCGTGGCGCGGAATGAACAGCAGCCGCGATTCGCCCACCCAACCGCTGACCAGCGGGCCCGACGGCTGGCCGTATGGCGTCGAGACCGCCGCCTCGCGCAGGTCGTGCAGCCCCTCCATTTCATAGAGGCCGCTGCCGCCCAGGACGCCGATCGTGAGGGGTGTGGATCGCCTCGTCATCGCCGGCCGTCGGTTCTAACATGTGAACCGTCCTTGTGGGACGATTGAACGGCGATGGCCGACGGCGACTTCATCGACTATCTGGTCGCGCACGGCGCGTACGTCGAGGCGGCCAAGGTGGCCACCGCCCGCGGCGAGCTGGCCCGCGCCATCCAGCTCTACGAGCGGGTCTGGCGATTCGCCGACGCCTGGCCGCTGGCGATGGCCATGGGCGATCGGGCGCTGGCGGTGCGTCTGGCCCTGGATGCCAACCAGCCCGATCAAGCCGCGGAAATCGCGGCCGGCGCGCCCGCCGAGGCGGCCTCCGGGCTGGCCGAGGCGTTCGCTGCGCGGGGGCGCTTCTTCGAGGCCGCCCGGCAGGCCGAGCGCGCCGGCGCGTGGGCGCGGGCGGCCGCCTGGTACCGGCGATCCAGCGCCCCGCTCGACGAGGCCCGCGCCGAGATCGGCGCAGGACGGCTGCGCGAGGCGGGGCTCATCTACGAGCGCCTGATCGCGCAAGGCAGCGCCGACGAATCGGGCGCCGCCCGGTTGGCCCTGGGGCGGTTGTTGGCCCGGGTCGGTCGGACCGAGGACGCCGCGCGCTACTTGCAGGCCGCCGCCCGCCTGCCCGCCTGGCAGACGCAGGCATGGCGCGCGCTGTGTGGGCCGCTGCTGGCGCTGGGACTGCGCGGGGCCGCCGCCGAGCTCGCGGATCGGTTGCGGGCACGCGACCCGGCGTCGCCGGCCACCCCCGACGAGATCGCCAGCCTGGAAGAAGCGCACGGCCGATCCGCCGCGGGCTCCGGCGAGCTGGGCGGCCGGTACCAGCTGCGCCGGCTCCTGGGCGCCGGCGCCGTGGGACGGGTCTACGAGGCGTTCGACAACCTGCTGGGCGCGCCGGTCGCGCTCAAGCTGGTCGCTGTCGGGGCCGGCACGGGCGACAACGAGCGGCAAGCCTACGCGCGGTTTGCGCGCGAAGCGGAGGCGGCCGGACGGCTGCGGCACCCCAACATCGTGGCCCTGGCCGACGCCAACGCCGGCGCCGGCCTGTTCGTCTTCGAGTTGATGATCGGTGGCACGCTGGCCGACCGCCTGGCGACCGAGGGGCCGCTGACGCCCGCGGCGGCCCGCCGATTGGCGCTGGATCTGCTGTCCGCGCTGGCCGCGGCCCACGAACGCGGCATCGTCCACCGGGACGTCAAGCCCGCGAACGTCTTTTTCGACGCCGCCGGCAACGCCAAGCTGGGTGACTTCGGCAGCGCGCACCTGGCCGATTTCGGCCAGACCCAGACGGGCGGCTTCTTCGGAACTGTCGCGTACATGTCGCCCGAGCAGATCACGGGTGCGCCCATCAGCCACGCCGCCGACCTCTACGCGCTGGGCGCGACGCTGCTGGAGGCGCTGACCGGCAGCCCGCCATTCCTGGGACCGGACCTGGTCGCCCAGCACCTGGGGGACGCGCCCCCCTCCCCCTCGGCGCGGCGCCCGGGCCTGGCGGCGGCGCACGACGCCGTGCTGGCGCGCGCGCTGGCCAAGTCACCCGCCGAGCGTTTCGGGTCGGCGCTGGAGATGGCGGACGCCGTGCTGGCCTGGCCCGTCGATCTGGTCGCCGCGCCCATCGGCCGGGTGGACCGCGCGCGGGCGCGCCCCGCGGCGGCCCCGGCCGCCACGCCCGCGGACCGCGAGCTGGGGCCGACCTCAGGCGGGCGGCTGGTGCTGCGACACGACCCGCGCACCGGGCGCGAAGTGCTGATCGAAGAGCGGGAGATCCCGCTGGCCGGCGCCGCTCTCGACGAGCTGCGTGCGATCGCCGCCGCGGGCGGACCGCACGTGCAGCGGGTGCTGGCGTTGTCGCCCGACCGCCGCGCCATCGCCTACGAGATCCCCGACGGGCCGCGGGACCCGATCGCCGCCCTGCCGCCGCCAGACCGCGCCGAGCTGGCGGCCGCGCTCGCCGCATTGCCACCCGGACGCGCCACCCACGTCGTCCGCACGGTCGCTGGCCCAGTCCTCTGGATCGCCCCCGCCGTCGAGTGACCTCGCTCAGCTGGTCATCAACTGAGTGACGAACATCGGGCGGGTTCCGGTGACCTCGCGGCCGAACACCACCCCCACCCCCAGGCGCCGGGCGTGTTGGTCGAGCAAGTTGCCGCGATGGCCGGGGCTGGCCAGAAACCCGCTTTCGGCCTCGGTGGCGCCGTAGGCCCGACCGACGTTCTCGAGCACCAGCTCCGGACGCAGTCCGGTCCTGCGGACGCGATCCATGGCGGTGCCCGTGCGCGGCGACACGTGCCCGACGAAGTCGTGGTCCGCCATGTCCTGACTGTGCGCGCGCGCGATCGCGGTCAGCCGCGGGTCGACGATCAGCGCCGGGAGCCCGGCCCGGGCGCGATCCCGATTGACGAGGTCGATGAGCTCCCGCTCGGCTGCCACCGGATCGGCCGGCCCCTGCGGCATGGCCGCGACGGCCGACAGTGTCTGCGCGGGCGCGACACCGCAGAACACGGGGAAATTGGCCAGCACCGCCGGACCCGCGGCGCCGTTGCCGACGATCTCGATCTGATACGGGCCGTCCGCGTCGCAGCGCAGCTCGAGGCTGACCTCCGAGCCCGCAGCGGGTGGCGCCTCGTGCACGTGGCCGTCGGGCGTGGTGACGACGACCTGGGGCGCCCGATACCGGCGGTCGACGCGCGCCGCGAGAGCAGCGGACCGGCCGTGCGGCAGCTGGCGCGAAACGGCGGCCAAGAGCTGGACGGGCGTCTCTTGGAAACCGGCCACGACCGAGACCTCTTCACCCTGTCGCACGACCCCCACGCCCATCCGGCCGACGGGGCCGGCACCCAGCAGCGCCTCGGCCTGCTCGTGGGCGTGCCCGACGATCTGGTCGGCGGCGGCTTCATTGCCGCGGGTCATGAAAAGGTGCGGCGAGGGCTCGATGAGGCCGTAGTGCGCGGTCAGGAAATCGACCGCCTCACGCGAGGGGAGATCGTCACCGCGCAGCGTGCGGGCCAGATCGGTGACCGCCCAGTCCAGCCGCGCGTCCTCGACCGGCGGCGCGATCCGCAGCCGTCGCGCGACCGAACGCACCTCGGCGACGATCCGATCGCGCAGCGGGTCGGCGGGCGGCGCGGCGACGCCTTGCGGGCCCGGCGCGTAGCGTGCGACGGGTGGACCCGACGGAACCAACGCGGCGACCGGGCGCGACGCCTGGGCCTGCGCCGCCGCTGCCCCGCTGGCCGCGCGGCGATGGCGCTGTTTGCCGCGCGGCATGGCCGCGCCCGCCGCGGAACCGACCACCAGCGCGGCCAGCGCGAGCCCCGTCAATTTGCGCACCAGAACCGCCGGCCGTGAGCGCGCCGAACGCGTTACTTCTTCTCGCGTTTCGGCCCGGCTTTCGCCGCGGCGACCTTCGCGGGCGGCGGCGGCGGTGCCGGCGGCGTCGTCCTGCCGTCCGCGTCGGCGAACACCAGCTCGCCGAAGCGCGACAGCGCGTGGAAATCACCGACCATCGGCGGCGACCACCCCGCCGCCTGCTGCGGCTTGCCCTTCGGTTAATCCATCCGGTACATGTTGATGCGCCAGACGTCCCCCGGTTGCGGCGGCAGGCGCACCGCCGAGCTGGCGTCCATCCCCTTGACGTCCTCCAGCGGCAGCGCCAGCTCGGCCGTCCATCCCGTGTCCTTGTCTTCGCGCTTGTTCAGCGTCCCGTCCACATGGACCTTGGCCACCAGCTTCGAGTTCCACGAAAACGGCTTCATCTGCGGATCCACCGTGTCCTCGTAACGCCGCACGGTCGGCAGATAGGTATCGAAGATGTTGCCGTTGGGCGCGACCTGCAGCTCGATGTACGTGCGCCCGTTGCCGTCGGCGTCGATCATCAGCTCGTCCGCCTCTTGCGTCCACAGCTTGTCGTCCCGCTTGGTGAGATCCGCCCAGACGTCGTCGTCGGCGTTGTCGAACGCCACGTACAGGTTCTTTTTGTCCCACAGCAGCTTGGCCTGGGTCTGGATGGAGGCGGTCCCACCCGTCATCGTGTTCACGAAAAGACCGGTCGACGGCGCCTCGCCCCAGGCGCTGTCGTCCAGCTTTCCGTCGATCTTCGGCGGCCTGGTCGTCAGGCGCGCCACGTACCGCCGGCGCTCGTTGGTGCCGGCGGCGCGCACGGGAATGGACGCCGCCAGGACGCGCCCTTCGGCGTCGTGCGGCCCGGTCTTGATCGCCATCCGCTCTGCGCCGCGCCACAGGCCCACGTAAACCTCCGCCACGGGGAAGGACCAACCCTCGGGAATCCGCACCGTGTGCACGTCGCGGATGATGTCGCCCGGCTTCCAGGCGCCGACCGGGTACTTCCCGTCGAGGGGAACGTGGTCGGCGTTGACGTAGTTCTGTTTGCCAGGACCTTCGATGTGCGTGAACGTCCGCCAGCCGTCACCCGGACTGGCCATCACCTTGAAGTACTGGGTCAGCTTCAGGTCCTTGCCCGTATCGGCGGGCAACGGATCGGCGTCCAGCCCGATGAAGATGATCTTGCCGTCCAGATCGGCGTTGACGGGGTATCGCGGCGACGGCGGCGTGGCCAGCAGGTTCTGCTTCGCCGCCGCCAGGTCGTTGGCGTTCGGCTTGTCTGGCTCTTGCTCGACGCAGGCGAACGCCGCCGACAGCACCGACAGGACCAACAGCGGAACCGCACGGGTGCGCATGGCGCCGTTTCTAACCAAGGGGGTGTCCGTTTGCAACGCGGCGTGCGCTTTGGTTTGCGGGCAGCGGCCCCCGGCCCCGCACGCCGCGCACGAGGACCTCGAGTATGGTTTCGGCGCGGGCCATCGTCTCGCGCAGGTGCAGATACGCGGCTTGCAACCAGGTTCTCCGGGCGCTGCACGCGGCGGCAACCCCCCAGGCCTCGATGCCGGCATGCTGAGCCAGGTAAAGGGCGCGCGGCAGATGATACCCCTGCGAAACGACCAGCAACGATCGAACGCCGATCGCGGCGGCGTCCGCCATGCTGGAGGCCGTCCGGTAGCCGCCTCGGTCGACGATGAGGTCGCGCCCCGGCACGCCGCGGGCCTCCAGCCAAGCCGCCATCGAGGCCGGCTCGTCGTAATCCAGGTCGGGGCGAAACCTGCCTGAGACGATCAGCCGCTGGGCGAGCCCGGCGAGGTACAGCTGGCGCCCCGACTCCAGCCGGCAGGCGAGCTCTCTCGACGGCCTGCCGCCCGGGAACACGCGGTTGCCGAGCACCATCGCGTACGGCCGCGGTGGCGCGTCGGCTGCCTGCGCCACGCGGTGCGCGTTCGTGACGGAGACCACGTACGCGTTGCCCGACACGATCACAGCCGCAACCACGAGCAGAAAGGCAGCCAGCCACCGCCCCCAGCGCCGCGGCGCCGGGGCCGGCGGCGGCTCAGACATCCCGATAGACCTTGGCGGCGCCGATGTGCCCCAGCCGGTGCCAGCGCACATACTGGCGAGACAGGTGAAACAGGATCTC
Source organism: uncultured Pseudomonadota bacterium (assembly GCA_963737345.1). GTDB lineage: Bacteria > Myxococcota_A > Polyangia > Fen-1088 > Fen-1088 > JADGRB01. The sequence continues at coordinate 474,402 of CAVTSM010000017.1, forward strand.
GGCCCGGGGCATCCCCTCTTTGACGACCCGATCGACCCATTCGAGGACGACCTCGCGCGCGTCAGGGGGGTGAAACAGGAAGGTGCGCCCGAACACCAAGCGCTCGCCGTCCCACATGAGGCGCGCCTCGAAAACGTCGCCGGGCGCCACACCGGCGGTGTTGCGCCGTTCGAGCACCGAGAACTGCGCGCCGCCGATCAGGTCCTCGACCTCCAGCACGCGATCGGCGGTCGAGGACAGCTGGAACAGGCTGCGGTGGGTGGTCGCCAGCGCCGCGATCTGCCGGCGCTCGTCGGCCGGGCGGCCGGCGCTGGTCTGCACGGCGTGAACGATCGGCACCTGGCCGCCTGCCCCCGCCGACGGCCGCTCGAGCAAGTACCATTCGAGGAAGGAGGCCATGCGCCCCTCGAACAGCTCGGCGTCGTCGTCGAAGACGCGCCCCGCGCGATCGAAGAACTCGTCGCGCGCGCGCATCGCCTCCAGCCGATATTCGTTCTCGCTGTAGCGCTCCGTCAGACGATCGAGCAGCGCGTAGATCATGCTCAACGGCGGCGACGGTCTTCCATGGAGGTGCAGAAGCGCTCGAACAGGTAGCTCGCGTCGTTCGGGCCGGGAGACGCCTCGGGGTGGTACTGCACGCTGAACACGGGGAGCTCGCCGTGGCGCATCCCCTCCACGGTCTTGTCGTTGAGGCTCACGTGCGACAGCACCGCCTTACCCGCCAGCGAGTCGACGTCGACCGCGAAGCCGTGGTTCTGCGACGTGATCTCGACCTTCCGGGTGGTCAAATCCATGACCGGGTGGTTGGCGCCGTGGTGGCCGAACTTGAGCTTGTAGGTCTTGCCCCCCAGCGCCAGGCCCAGGATCTGGTGTCCCAGGCAGATGCCGAACACCGGCACCTTGGCGGCGCAGAGCTCCCGCGCCGCCTCGACGGCGTAGCCAACCGCCGCCGGGTCGCCGGGGCCATTCGACAGGAAGACGCCGTCCGGCTTCATGGCCAGCACGTCGCGCGCCGGCGTCGCGGCCGGCACGACCGTCACCCGGCAGGCCGAGGATCGCAGATGGCGCAGGATGCCGCGCTTGATCCCGTAATCGTAGGCGACCACGTTGTGGCGCACCGCGGGCGGCTGGACGAGGCCGCGGCTGGGTGCGCGCGGCCCCTGCCAGAGCGGCTCGTCCCATTCATAGACCGCGCTGGTGGTGACTTCGCGGACCAGGTCGCGCCCTTCCAGTGACGGGTGATTGCGGGCGCGCGCCACGGCCCCGGCCGGATCGCCGACCTTGCGCGTGATGACGGCCCGCTGGGCGCCCGAGAGGCGAATCCGGCGCGTCACGGCGCGCGTGTCGATGCCGGTGATGCCGGCCACCCCATGGGCCGCCAGCAGCTCGTGCAGGGCCCCGGAGGCGCGCCAGTTCGACACCACCGGCGACAGCTCGCGCACCACGAACCCCGCGCACCAGGGGCGCGCGGACTCGAAGTCCACCGGGTTGACGCCCACGTTGCCGATCTCGGGCGCGGTCATGGTGACGATCTGGCCGCGGTACGACGGGTCCGTGAGGACTTCTTGATAGCCGGTGATGGCGGTGTTGAAGACGATCTCGCCCGCGCCGGCGACACCGTCGCTGTCGGCGGCGCCGAACCCGAAGCCCCGATAAACCGTGCCGTCTTCCATCGCCAGCAGCGCCGGCGGCAGATCCTGGTCCTTGTTCTGTTCTGCGGTGGTCACGCGCTTGGCTCTCCGGGGTAGACGATAGCACCGCGGACGATCGTCATCACCGCCCGTCCGCGCAGAACCCGCCCCGCGAAGGGCGTGTTGTGCGAGCGCGACCGCAGCTGAGCCGGCTCGACCGTCCAGACCGCCTCGGGGTCGATGACGGTCACGTCGGCTGGCGCGCCGTCGGCCAGGGTTCCGCCGGGCAAGCCGAACAGCGCGGCCGGCGCCGCCGACAGGCGGGTCACGAAGGCGGCGGCGGACATCTGCCCGGCGCGGACCAGCTCCAGCACCAGCGGCACCGCCGTCTCGAGACCGATCATGCCGAAGGCGGCCTGCTCGAACTCGACCTCTTTTTCGACGGGCGAGTGTGGCGCGTGGTCGGTGGCCACCGCGTCGATGGTTCCGTCGGCCAGCGCCGCGCGCAGCGCCTCGACGTCGCTCGCCCCGCGCAGCGGCGGGTTGCACTTGGCGTTGGTGTCGTACTGCGCGCACGCCTCGTCGGTCAGGGTCAGGTGGTGCGGCGTCACCTCGCAGCTGACCGGCAGCCCGCGCTTCTTGGCGGCGGCGATCAGGCGGATCGAATCGGCGCTGCTGACATGCGCGACGTGGTAGCGGGCGCCGGTCAGCGCGCACAGCTCCAGGTCGCGGGCCACCATCGCCGACTCCGCCGAGGTCGGCTGGGCCCGAATCCCGGCGCGCGTCGCCACCGGCCCCTCGTTCATGGCGCCGCCCGCCGACAGCGAGAGGTCCTCGCAGTGCTGGATGATCGGCATCTCGAAGGTCCGCGCGTATTCCATCGCGCGCCGCATCAGCTCAGCGTTCATCACCGGCTTGCCGTCGTCCGAGAACCCGACGCAGCCCGCCTCTTTCAGCTCGCCCATCTCGGCCAGCGACTCGCCCGCCAGCCCTTTGGTGATGGCCCCGATCGGATAGACGCGCACCGCCCCAACCTTGCGCGCGCGGTCGATGATCAGCTCCGTCACCGCGCGGTTGTCGTTGGGCGGCGTCGTGTTGGGCATGGCGCAGACGGCGGTGAATCCGCCCGACGCCGCCGCCCGCGTGCCCGTCGCGACGTCTTCCTTGTATTCCTGGCCGGGCTCGCGCAGGTGGGCGTGAAGATCGATGAGGCCGGGGACTACCCACCGGCCGCGCGCGTCGACGACCTGGACGTCACGACCCGCGCCCTCCGCCAGGCCGGGCCCGATGCGGGCCACGACACCGTCTGCCAGCAAGACGTCCGCCTCGGCGTCGAATCCGCGCCGAGGATCGATCACCCGGCCGCCGCGCAGAACGAGCTTCATTCTCCGGGGCCCTTTGATAGGTGGTTGAGGCCGGCCAGTCAACCGGTTTCGCCTTTGTGGTTCACCGCGTCCACGAAGTCCCGCAGCCGCTCGAACCAGACCAGCTTGTGGGCGAAGCCCGGGAAGCTGGCGTTGAGGCCGCTCGGGTTGGGGACGACGAACACGCGCGCCCCCGCGATGGTCTCGGGCTTGGCGCCAGGGCCCGGCGTCGACGCCGCCTTGCCGAAGTAGAGGCCGTAGAGCGTCACGCCCACGAACGCCACGACGGCCGGCCGCCAGCGGGCGATCTTCCTGGCCAAAATGGAGCGCCCGGCCGCGATCTCGGCCTGCGTGAGCTCGGCCGCGGTGCGGGTCGTGCGCGCGCAGAGGTTCGTGAGCGCGACGCCGAACTCCCCGAGCCGCCGATCCTCTTCGTACGGCAGCAGGACCGGCGTCAGCCCCGACGCGTGCAGCAGCCGCCAGAACGGGTTGCCGTTCCCGGCGAAGTGGTGCCCGACCGTCCCCGACCGCAACCCCGGGTTGATCCCCACCAGCAACAGGCGCGGCCGCCGCGGCGCGACGTCCCTCAGGCGCACGTAGGGGGCGCTATTCGGTGCCGCCCGCTTCGCCACCGGCCAGCAGGTACAGAATCGCCATTCGAATCGCGACCCCGCGCGCGACCTGGTCCAGGATCACCGCGCGCGGCCCGTCGGCGACGGTGGGGTCGATCTCGATGCCGCGGTTGATCGGGCCTGGGTGCATGACGATGGCGTCGGGCTTGGCCAGGCCCAGGCGGCGCGCGTTGAGGCCGTAGTAGCGCGAGTACTCGCGGGTGTTGGGGAACAGCGCGCCGCCGATCCGCTCTTTTTGGATCCGCAGCATCATGATCACGTCGGCGCCTTCCAGCGCCGGCTCCAGCCGGTCGTGGACGCTGACGCGGCCGCTTCCCATCTCTTCCAGGCCCGGCGCCAGCAGCGTGCGCGGCGCGACGACCCGCACCTGCGCGCCCAGCTTGGTCAGCGCCCAGATGTCGGAGCGCGCCACCCGGCTGTGCCGAATGTCGCCGCAGATGACGGCGGTCAGCCCGTCGATGCGCCCCTTGTGCGCGCGGATCGTCGAGCAGTCCAGCAGCGCCTGGGTCGGGTGCTCGTGGGCGCCGTCGCCGGCGTTGACCACGGCCGCCTTGATCCGCGTGGCCAGCATCTGGGCGGCGCCCGCCTGCGCGTGGCGAACGACGACCACATCCGGCGCCATCGCGTCCAGGTTGCGGGCGGTGTCGAGCAGGGTCTCGCCTTTGACCGTCGACGACGCCGATCCCGAGATGTTGACCGCGTCGGCCGACAGCCGTTTGGCGGCAATCTCGAACGACGTGCGCGTGCGCGTCGAGGGCTCGAGGAACAAGTTGATGACCGTCTTGCCCCTCAGCGTGGGAACCTTCTTGATGGGGCGCTCGGCGATCTCCAGGAACCGCTCGCCCAAGTCCAGTATCGTCGTCAGCTCGTCCGCCGTGAGCGGCTCGATTCCCAGCAGGTGGCGGTGCACGTAACCGCTCACGGGCGCCGCTCCCGCAGGACCACGCGGTCGACCTCGCCACGCTCGGCCAGGTGAACGCGGACGGATTCGGCCAGCGTGGTGTCGACCCGGATGCCGACGATGTCCGGCTGGATCGGCAGCTCGCGCCGGCCGCGATCGACCAGCGCCACCAGCTTGACCGCCCGCGGCCGGCCGTAGTCGGCCAGCACGTCCATGGCCGCGCGGATCGTGCGCCCGGTGTAAAGGACGTCGTCCACCAGCACGACGGTGCGCCCTTCGATGGGCGCCGGCAGGTCGGTGGGGCCGATCTCCGGCTTCGGCAGCCCGTGAAACACGTCGTCGCGATAAAGCGAGATGTCGACGGCCCCCAGCAAAGGCCGCGGCTCACCGGCCTGGACCATCATGTCGCAGAGGCGGTGAGCCAGATAGGCGCCGCCCGTGCGGACGCCCACCAGATACAGCGGGCGCTCGTCACCCGGCATCATCTCCACGATCTCCAGCGCCATCCGCCGCAGCGTGCGCATGAGGGCGGCGGCGTCCAAAAGCTCGCGGCGCTCGATGAGGTCGCGTTCGGGCGGGGGCTGGCGCGGCATCAGCGGGTCCGTTCTTTCACAAGTAGTAACGAAGCGAAAGCGACGTCAGCGCATTCCAGATGCTGCCGCCGCCGATGACGCCCACCGTCCAGACATGGACCGCCGGCGCCGCCTCGTACTGCACGGCGGCACCCGCCAGAAGGCCGATCGACAGCGCCGGCACCCCGATGAAACCGAAGTGCAGCTCGGCCTCCAGCGCGGCCTGCAGGTCGAACATCACCGTGCTCGACGTGCCGCCGCCGGCCGGGCGAAACCAGACAAAGCCCAGCTCGGGACTGGCCAGCACCGAAAGGTGCCGCCAGTTCGCCAGCAACAGGCTGATGCCGAGGATGGGACCGACGCCCAGGTACGTGTCCAGTGTCGCCGAGCCGGCCGAGCCTCCCCCGGCCGCCAGCGCCAGCCCCCCGTTCAGCGCCAGATTGCGCGACGTCCAGTACCGCGCCCCCAGCGCGCCCACGGTGACCGTGCAGGCCATGCCCGCATCCGCGGCACACCCGAGCCCCGACCTCAGCGACAGCGGAACTGGCCCGGTGTCCAGGCGGCGAGCCGAGACACCAATCCGGCCGATGACGGCGTCGTGGTCGGAGGGAAGCTCACCCGAGTCACCCGTGCCGACCGGCGCCACAGCATGCGCGGGCGCCGGGGTTGCGGGCGCCAGCGGTGCGCCGGTGATGCCCCCGGCTGCCGGGTCGGCAGGCGCGAGCGGCGGCGGAGATTCCAGAACTGGCGTGGATGCGGCTTCGGCGACGGGGGCAGGAGTCGCAGCGACGGGCATCTGGGCCTGCGCCCGCACCGCGACCAAACAGAGCGCCGCCAGCGCCAGAATCTTCGCCCGGATCGGCAACCTCGCTGGTTTCCGCGCGAGCCGCACGAGCACTAGGTTCCGATCTGTCCCAGGCAGACGTCCGCGGTGGGAGCGCCACGCACGGGCGTGTCGCAGAAGTACCCTTCCGCCGCGCGCAAGCAGGTGGACCCGCCCGCGTCCGACCCCAGGGCGCAGCCGTCGTAGCAGGCGTTCAGCGGTGCGTCGGGGCCCCCGCGCTGCGCGCACACACTGCCGACGCCCGGGCAGCCGTCGGCGCTGCCGGGCGCGGCCGCCGGTGAACAACCGAAGGTCTGGCAGTAGCCGTGTGGGAACCGACTTCCCGTCGAGCAGACGCCGCCCAGCGAGCAGTCCGCATCACCGGCGCAGGCCGATCCGGGAACCGCGGCGCTGTTGTAGCAAAGGCCGTGCGTCGTGTCGCAAGCCGCGACGCCGCCGGCAACCGTGACCGTGCAACTGGTCGGGTCGCACCCAGCCGCGCCTCGGGGGATGAACAGCGTCTGGCAGATGCCGACGACGACGTCGTCCGTGGGGTCGGAGGGCGTGCCGTTGTTGTTCTGGACCAATCGCGTGCAGGTCTGGTCGACGCCGCAGTCGCTGTTCACCGTGCAGGTCGACGAGCAGTAGGTCCGGTTCGACCCGCCCGGCAGCGCGAACAAGCGGTCGTAGCAGGCGCCGCTGCGGCACTCGGCAGCGGCCGCGCACGCCTGTCCGACGCTCTTCGAGCCCGCCGCCGGCTGGCAGGTGTAAAGGCCGGTCCGTCCACCGGCCGGCAGGCAGCCCTGCCCGCTTGGGCAGTCACGCTCGCGCTTGCAAGCGGTGGCCATGATCTTGGCGGCGGGGGCACACATGCCCAGCCGCGCCGTCGACCCATTGGGCGCCGCGCCGGTCGCGATCTCGAGGCAATTCGACTCGGTCGGGCAATCCGCGTCGTTGCGGCACATCGTGCTGCAAAACGGCTGCGACGGAAAATCGGGGGCGGCGATGCAGAGCGCGTCGTTCGCGCACCGCTTGGCGTCGGCCGGGTTCAGCGAGCAGGCGGCCCCGTACGGCAACGTGTCCGGGGTGGGGGCCACGCAGTCCAGCTGGAAGGCGTCGCCGCTCGGGACCGGCTTACCGAGGACGCAGATGCGCCCCCCATTGCACAGCGAGTCCGCGCCGGATTGCGCGTAGCTGCTGGACGGTGTGGCGGCGATGGTCTGCAGCTGCCCGCAGAAGTTGATCGGGCAGACGCCGCCCCCCATCGCGTCGGTCGGGCAATAGGCGTCGACCACGTGGGCGTCGCGCGGGTGATCGACTCCGGCGTCCTTCCCCGGCGAGGGGCGGCCGCCTGCCGCCGGGCTGGAGCAGCCGGTCCCGGCGAGACAGGCGAGGATCGCGAGCGAAATCCAGGTCGGAAAGCGAGGTGGTGGGCGGGTCAAGGTCGTGCAGATTATGCCAGCTTCCCGATCGGACAGGAACTCAACAACGCGTGTCATGATGGTGCCGTGCTGACCGACCCCACCGCGGCCGTCATCGTCATCGGCAACGAGATCCTGTCCGGCAAAGTCGACGATCAGAACGCGCGCTACTTGATTGGCGAGCTCCGGGCGCTGGGGGTGTCCCTGCGGCGCATCGAGGTGATCCCCGACGTCGTCGACGAGATCGCCCGCGCGGTTCGGGCTGTGTCGGCCACCGTCGATCACGTGTTCACGTCGGGGGGCGTGGGCCCGACCCACGACGACGTGACCCTTCAGGCCGTGGCCGCCGCTTTCGACATGCCCGTCGCCCGCAACGCGCAGCTCGAGGCGCTGATGCGGGCGCGCTGGGGCGACGCGGTCCACCCGCGCGACCTGCGGATGGCCGACGTCCCGGCTGGCGCCCGGCTGGAACACGGGCCGGGCGCCAGCGCATCGACCTGGCCGGTGGTCGTGGTGCGCAACGTCTGGGTGCTGCCCGGCGTCCCGAGCATCTTTCGTCGCAAATTCGAGGCGGTCCGCGAGCTGTTCCGGGCCCGCCCCATCCACGGCCGCGCCCTTTACAGTCTCGCCGACGAGGCCGACATCGCCGGGGCGCTGGACGAGACGGTCGCCCGCTTCCCCACCGTCGACGTCGGCTCGTACCCGCAGGCCGAGGGCGGCCCCCACAAGGTCAAGGTCACGTTCGACAGCCGCGACCGCGCCCAGGTCGACGCCGCGCTGGAGTTCCTGGCCGGCCGCCTCGGGCGCGCGGTCGCCCGGATCGACTGAGACCCGCGGTTCCGGGCTGACGCCTGCGTGGTAAAAGCCGCCATGGCCGAAGTTCCGCCGGGCGTCAAAGGCATGAACGACATCCTCCCGCCGGAGGTGTCGAAGTGGCAGTTCGTAGAAGAGAAGGCCCGCGGTGTGCTGGAGGCGTTCGCGTACCGCGAGGTCCGGACACCCGTGCTCGAGTACACGCCTCTGTTCGTCCGGTCGGTGGGCGAAGTGACCGACGTCGTGGAAAAGCAGATGTACACCTTCGACGATCGCGACGGCCGGTCGGTCAGCCTGCGGCCCGAGGGGACGGCGTCGGCGGTGCGGGCCTACATCGAGCGCGCCCAATGGAACCGCGAGCCGGTCACCCGCTGGTACTACATCGGTCCCATGTTCCGGCACGAGCGCGCGCAGCGCGGCCGGCTGCGCCAGTTCCACCAGATCGGCGCCGAGCTGTTCGGCGTGGACGCCCCGTCGGCAGACGCCGAGACCATCGCCATGCTGGTCGCGATGCTGGTCGAGATGGGCTTGCCGGCCTCCGAGCTGCAGGTGAACCTGAACTCGCTGGGCGAGCCCGAAGAGCGCGCGGCCTACCGCGACGCTCTGGTGGCGTTCTACCGCGGGCACCTCGACGTGCTGGACGAGGACTCGCGGCGGCGACTGGAGACGAACCCGCTGCGCATTTTGGACTCGAAGAGCCCGGACGTCGTGGCACTGAACGCCGGCGCCCCCGTCTTGCTGGACACGCTGGGCGACAAGTCACGCGCGCGCTTCGACGCCGTCCGCAAGCATCTGGACGCGCTGGGCGTGCGGCACGACCTGCACGCGCGCCTGGTCCGCGGGCTCGACTACTACACCGCGACCATCTTCGAGATCACGACCGCGGCCGGCGATCTGGGCGCCCAGAACACCATCTGCGGCGGCGGCCGCTACGACCGTCTGGTCGCCTCGCTGGGGGGGCCGCCGACGCCGGCCATCGGCTTTGCCCTGGGCGTCGAGCGCGCCCTGCTGGCCATCGCCGAGCCGGCCGAGAACTACGAGCCAGCCGTCAGCGTGTTCTTCGCGCCGATGGACGAGCCCGCCCTCGCCTACTGCCTGCCGCTGGCTCAGAAACTGCGCGCGGCCGGCATCCGCTGCGAGGTCGAACATCGCGGCGGCAGCATGAAGTCGCAAATGAAGCGCGCCGACAAGCTGCGCTCACGGGTCGCCATCATCGTCGGCAGCAACGAGATCGCCTCCAACACGGTGACCCTGAAAGACCTGGCCCAAGGCACCCAATCGCAGGTCCCGGCCACCGACCTGGCCTCCAAAATCCACCAGCTCCTCGACTGACCGGGCCCAGGAACGGCAACGCCGTTGCCATTTTTATGGTCAAAATGGCAACGTGCTTTCCAGATCTCGGAAGCTGACCTCGACTACGAAATCTCGTACTGGCGCACGAGCGACGGCGACGTTGCCGCGCTCCGGACATTCTGCGACGACTACCCCGAAGCACGCGCCTGCCTGCTCTATGGCGGCACCCAGCGCTACAAGTTCGGCCCCATCGACGTCCTCCCCCTCGCCGAAGCCCTGAAGCAACTCCCCCACCGCCTCTCCTGACGCGCCCGTCGCGCGGGTCGATCTCAAAAGAACGGGCGCCCTCGGGATTTGCCCGAGGGCGCCGTTCACCCCAACACGACCGAGGAACCACCCTCGAATCGTGGCGGTCCCCGCCGGGGTGTGAGCCCGACGGGACCATCTTTTTCAAATGGCAGGAACCCTAAATGGGTTCTCCGTCAACGCGATCACCCCTAGGTTGCCGGGCTGGGAACGACCGCGCGCGCCCGAGCGGGACCGGCCACCTCTTCCGGCATCGCGAAACCGTGCGATGAGCCGACGAGCTCCGGATAGGCGCCGCCGCCGTGCTCGTGCAGGTCGAGCCCTTCCAGCTCGCCGTCTCTCGAGACGCGCAGGCCGACGGTGTACTTGGTCGCCAGCATGAGCACCATCGAGACCGCGAACGTCGCGGCGGTGACGGTCGCGCTGCCGATCAGCTGCGCGACCAGCTGGTTGGTGCCGCCGCCGTAGAAGAGGCCGGTGACCACGGCGCCCGCCGAGTTGTCGGCGCCGGTCGGCGTCGGCGCGCCGAACTGACCGGTCGCGAAGAGGCCCAGCGACAGGGTCCCCCAGATGCCGTTGGCCAGGTGGACGGCGCAGGCGCCCGCCGGGTCGTCGATGCGCAGGTACTCCATGAAGTCGACCCACAGCGCGCAGACGGGGCCCGCGACGGCGCCGATGATGATCGCGCCGAAGGGCGAGACCCAGTAGCAGGGGCAGGTGATGGCCACCAGGCCCGCCAGGAAGCCGTTGACCGTCATGCCCAGGTCCCACACCTTCGTGCGCGGGTAAGTCCAGAACATAGCGGACAGCCCGCCGGCGCAGGCGGCCAGGGTGGTGTTCGCGGCGACGCGGCCGATGCCCGCGGCGTCCATCGCGGACAGGGTGCTGCCGGGGTTGAAGCCGTACCAGCCGAACCAGAGGATGACGCCTCCGACCGAGGCAACCGTCAGGTCGTGGCCCGGCATGGCGCCGCCGCCGTCACGCTTGAACTTTCGGCCGATGCGCGGACCCAGAACGATCGCGCCACAAAGGGAGATCACGCCGCCGATCGTGTGAACGACCGTCGAGCCGGCGAAGTCGTGGAAGGCCGCCGGGTGAATCGTGTTCAGCCAGCCGTCCGGACCCCAGGCCCAGTGGCCGATGATCGGGTAGATGAAGCCGCTCACGCCGAAGCTGTACATGAGGTCGCCGAGAAAGCTGGTGCGGCCGATCATGGCGCCCGAGGTCACCGTCGAGCAGGTGTCCGCGAAGGCGTACTGGAACAAGAAGAAAGTCAGCATCGAAACGCCCGTGCTGCCGTAGGTCTCGGGCGCGCCGTGCAGGAAGAAGAACTGGTGTCCAATGAAGCCGTTGCCGGCGCCGAACATGAACGCGAAGCCGAAGGCCCAGAACAGCAGGCCACAGAGGCACGTGTCGACGATGCCCTCCAAGAGCACGTTCACCGTCTCGCGTGTCCGCGCGAACCCCGCCTCCAAAAACATGAAGCCGGCTTGCATGAAGAACACGAGGAAGGCGGTGATGAGCACCCACATGTTGTTCATGGGGTTCACGTAGGCCGGCGGCGCCGCTGCCGCGTCTTCCGCGAATGCCTTGTGCCCGAAGTAAGCCGGGATGCCCGCGATGATCAGAAACAGAAGCGCGAGCCCCAGCGCCTTGCCGCCGAGGAGCGCGTAAAACACGCGCCGCCTCTCGGCCGCTTTCATTCCCTCAATGAACCTCTTGATCACGATGTCCCTCCTGGTTGGAGGCCCGAGAGTGGTTCGGGCCCAGGGACCATCATGGCGGGATTGGATTTCGCAATTATTTCTGGTCGTACCTACTTGTGTAACTACGGGCACTTAGCTCGGTCGCTCATCCAGCGCTCGCGATCCGCATTGCGAAAAGCCTGTGCTTTCAGGCGTTTTACATGGCAACACGCCAAGTCAGGGCGAGCTGAGCTTTCCCAGCTCGAAACCGTCGTGGAGCGCGCGGACGGCCAGCTCGGCGTACTTGGCGTCGATGACGCACGAGATCTTGATCTCGGACGTCGAGATCAGCTGAACCGCGATGTTCTCGCGCGCCAGGATCTCGAACATCTTGAGGGCCACGCCCGCGTGCGAGCGCATGCCGACGCCGACCACCGACACCTTCGACAGGTTCGGCTCGGCGCGGATGTTCTCCGGCGAGCAGAGATGGCCGCATTGCTTGACCAGCAGGTCGCGCGCCCGCGCCATGTCGGCCGCCGGCAGCGTGAAGGTCAGGTTGGTGCGACCGCCCTCGACATACGCCTGCACGATGACGTCGACGACGATCCCGGCCGCCGCCAGCGGCCGGAAGACCATCGCCTGGATCCCCGCCTGATCCGAGATCCCGTGCATCGTGATTTTGGCTTCGTCGCGCGTCGCGGTGACGCCCGAAACCAGCACCGATTCCATGGCTTTTTCTTCCGGCACGACCCATGTCCCTTCGTTGTCGTTGAAGCTGGAACGCACGTGGATCGGGACGCTGAACTTCATCCCGAACTCGACCGAACGGATCTGCAGGACCTTGGCGCCCAGCGAGGCCAGCTCCAGCATCTCCTCGAAGCTGATGCGCCCGATCTTGCGCGCGTTGGGGACGACGTTGGGATCAGCGGTGTAGACGCCGTCGACGTCGGTGTAGATCTCGCAGACGTCGGCTTTCAGCGCGGCCGCGATGGCAACCCCCGACGTGTCCGACCCGCCGCGTCCCAGCGTCGTGATGTTCCCCTGCGCGTCCACCCCCTGAAAGCCGGCGATGACCGCGATCTTGCCGGCCTTCAGCGCGTCGGCGATGGCGCGGCCGTCGATCTCTTTGATGCGCGCGCGCGCGAACGCGCTGTCCGTCAGGATGCGAACCTGGTGCCCCAGCAGCGACACCGCGCGGCCGCCTTCGGCGTGGATGGCCAAGGCGACCAGACCGACGCTGACCTGCTCGCCCGTCGAGGCGATGACGTCCAGCTCGCGCTCGTCCGGCAGATCGCTGATCTGCTTGGCCAGATTCAGAAGGCGGTTCGTCTCGCCCGACATGGCCGACACGATGACGACCACGTCGTGCCCCTGGCGCTGCGTGGCCACACAGCGGCGCGCGACGGCGCGCATTCGCTCGATGGTACCGACCGATGTTCCCCCGTATTTCTGAACGATGAGCAAGGCGCGACAATTTCCACTGCCCGCGCGCTGCCGTCAAGGTAGACAGAGGCATGACTGAGGCGCTGGAGGTTCACGTCACCCTGCCCAGCACCGAGGCGGCCCGTGCCCTTGGTCGGATCTTGGTCGAGGAACGTTTGGCCGCCTGCGTGAACGTCGTCCCGGGCGTGGTCTCGATCTACAGCTGGCAGGGGTCGATCCACGAAGACGGCGAGGTGCTGTGCCTCATCAAGACCTCGCCGGAGTGCTTCGACAAGCTTCGGGCCCGGGTCCTCGAGCTGCACCCCTACGAGATTCCCGAGGTGCTGGCCTTCGCGGTCGACGAGGGCAGCCGCGATTACCTCGACTGGGTGCGGCGCAACACGGGTACGGAATGAGCGCCTCGGACCTGGCCGAGACCGCTACGGGAAGTTCACCGGCACGGGCGCGCCGCGCGCATCCGTGAGCGGTAACCCCAGGCTTGGGCGCGCCCAGACCTCGTAGGCGTCGTCGCGGTAGACGCGCGTCAGCCCCGTGACGTCCGGAAGTGCTCGCGCCAGGGGCTCATCGCGCTGCGCCAGCACCGCGTCCCCGGCGTCCCGGGCCAGCAGTTGCTGCCACCCAGGACGCGCGCCGTGGATGGTTCGATCCTCCGCCAGCGCTTCCAGCGGATACGCGACTTCGTAGCGCCCGTCGAAGCTCACGCGCGCCGCCGGGTGCAACTTCCAGATCACGAAGCCCCCGTTGACGAACGAGGTCACCACCCGCCCCCGAAACCCGTTCTGGCTCAAGTAGCCGACGGCGCCCGCGGGGTACACGACCGGCGCGACGCCCAGATCGCTCCCCTGGGCCGGCAGGCGCAGCGTGAACGGGTGCTGGGGCAGTGCCACGGCGACCAGACCGACGCCGGCCGCCAGCGCGGCCGTTGCGACCACGAACGCGACGCGCCGGCGCGCCAGCGCGCCCCGCAGCACAGCGCCCAAGGGGGCGGCCGCCAGCCATCCGGGCACGGCGCAGAACCACGCCACCGCGAACAGGGCCACGTGGCGCTCGTGCCGCCAGCCGGCCCACGCCGTCGCCAGCACGAAGGGAAGCCCCGGGCAGCCACGGGGTCCGCGGCGCGCGACCGCGTAGAGCACCAGCAGGATCGCCAACCCGAACGCCGCCAGTCCGAGGACATAGGGGCTGCGCACCAGGGGCGCCCACTCGGCGATACCGCCTCGCGCGAAGGTGATGCTGCGCCACCACCCCACAAAGTAGTCGCGGCCGTACGGCGTCAGCAGCATGAGGGCGGGGACGGCGGCGACGCCAGCGGCCAGATGCGCCCAGGGGCGCCGGCGCAGCGCCTGCTCACCGGCGTGCACCCCGACGGCCAGCGCCCCCACGATCCAGCCGCCGTGCAGGTTGATCCAGAGCACCGCCAGAGGGATCCAGACCAGCAGGAAGCGGGTTGGACGCGGGTGCTCTCGATCCGCGTCGATCTCCGCCAGCACGACGGCCAGAAACAGCAGGGTGTAAAGACCCGCGCGAATGGTCGTGAAAGCCGCCGCCGCCAGCAGCGCGGCGGGGCCGGCGCAGAAGGCCACGACCGGCGCCGGAGCGTGCCGTGTGGCGGTGCGCCCCGCCACGACGACGACCGCCGTCGAGATGAGCCAGCGTGCCGCCATGACGCCCCCCGCCCCCAGCTTCACCGAAAGCAGGTAGAGCACGGCGCCCGCGCCCCATTCGTGGTGCACCGCCGGGGCAACGGTTTGCGTGAAGGCGAAGGTGTCGAGGTGCGGCAGCGCGCCGGTGCGCAGCCACTCCCGGAAGAGCGCCATCTCGTGAAAGCCGTCGGGATCGAAGAACCCCTGCGGGCTGATGCGTTCGAAGAGCAACGCGCAGAAGCAGAACGCCAGCGCGCCGGGAAGGAGCCGATCCCAGCCGCGGCGGGCGCCGGTCACCGGCGTTGCGCCTCGAGGACCCGGGCCGCCTCGCGCGCGGCGGCGGCAACCATGGGCTCCGTGTCGCGGCGGGCGGCCTGTGCGAGGGCCGGGACGGCAGCGCGGTCGCCAACGGCGGCCAGCGCGCGGGCGGCGGCGGCACGGACCGGCACGTACGGATCGGCGCGCAGGCGCTCGACGAGCGCGCCGCCGGCCGCCGGATCGCCGATCGCGCCGAGCGCCTCGACCATCTCGCGGCGGTTCTGCACCTCGTCGAGATGCCTCAGCAGGATCGGCACGGCGCGCCGATCGCGCAGATTTCCCAGCGTGACCACGATGGCCCGGCAGAGCAGAACGTCCTCGTGCGCATCCAACGCGGCGGCCAGCACCGGCAGGCCGCTGCCGTCGCCGGTCGCGGCCAGGGCCAAAGCGGCGCGGACGCGCAGCGCCAAAGACGCTGCTTGCGACCCGGCGATCTCCCGCACGCGCGCCCGGCGAGAGGCGTCGCCCACGCGCGCGGCGCCGACGACGGCCCAGTCGGCGATGTTGGGATCGGGATCGGCGGTCGCCCGCTGCAGGGCCGGCGCCGTCGCCGGCTGGGCCGGGAGCTCGACCAGCAATCGGACGGCCTCGCGGCGCTCCGCCGAGGGTGCGGACGACGCCAGCAGCGCCGCCAAATCCTCCGCCGCCGAGGCGTCGCCGAGGCGTCCCCTCTCGATGGCGCGCGACGGCGCCCCGGCGGCGGCCTCCTCGCCCCCGCCCGGCTCGAAGGTCAGGTGGGCGTCCAGCCAGCGATCCAGCAAGCCGCGCAAAAAGGCGACGCGCCCCGGCCGCTCGTCGGCCAGATTGCGCTTTTCGTGCGGATCGGCCGTGAGGTCGTAGTAGGCGCACAGCGACTGGCGCATGTCGCAGATCAGCTTCTCGCCAGCCAGCGAGACCATCCGGCGATCCTCGAGCTCCGCGAAGGCCGGCGGTAGGCGCGCCGGAACCGCCGGGGGAAAGGCCAGCCAAGGGCCGAGATCCGTTCCCCGCATCCGGGCCGGCACCGGGATGTCGAGGAGGTTCAACACCGTCGGCGTCACGTCAATCAGCTGAACCTGTCCCTCCACCACGTGGGGACCGAGGCCCGGGATCGAAACGATGAGCGGGATGTGCAACTGCTCCTCGTACAGCGAGGAGCCGTGGTAGCGCCCGCCGTGTTCCTCGAACTCCTCGCCGTGGTCGGCCGCGACGATCACGATCGTGCCGGGCCGGCGCGCGCGCACCTCGCGGACCAGCCGCCCGACGGCGGCGTCGGTGTAGGCGATCTCGCTGTCGTAGCGATCGACGTCCCCGCCGCCGAAGGTAAAACCGTCGTGGGCGACGTACGGCTCGTGGGGCTCGAAGAAGTGGACCCACACGAACGATCGCTTCGGCTTGACCTGGTCGTAATAGGCCAGCAACTGGTCGACGCGGCGCTGGGCGTCGATGTACTCGAACTTGACGTACTCGAAGTCGAAGTTGCTGTCCGCGAAGGCTTTCAGCTTGTCGGAGTCGACGAAGAAGACCGCCGGCGGGTAGAACGCCGCGGTCTTCCAACCAAACTGGCGCAGGACGGCGGCCGCGGTGTCGTGCCGCTCCCCCGGCGCGAGCCGCACCATCGTCGGGAAGTACTTCGAGGTGAGCATCGACGACACCGAGAACGACGTGTGAGGCGCCTGCGCGTAGGCGCGCGTGAAGCGCACGCCTTGCCGGGCGAGCACGTCGAGGTTGGGCGTGGTCGGTCGCGCGTAGCCGTAGGCGCCCACGTGATCGGCGCGCAGGGCGTCGATCGTGATCACCAGGACGTCCGCCTCTCGCCGGCGCGGCCCGTCGGGCAGCGGCGTCTGCGCGGCTGTCGGATGGCCGCCCAGAGCCGTCGCCGAACCGGCCGGCGTGGTGCCCACGACAGAGGGCGCGACCCGCAGCGCCGCGGAGGCCAGCACCGTCCGCTCGGACGCCGCGTAGCGCAGCATCTGGCTGCCCCGCAGCTGGGACAGCGACGCGAAACCCAAGCCGATCGCGCCGGCGGCCAGCACCGCCGCCAGCCAGGGGCGGGGCCGGCGCCAGACCAGGCGCACGGCGGCCACGGCTGCCACCAGCGTCACCGCCGCCAGCGTCTGATGGAACCAGAGATAGAGTCGCGGCAGGACCAGGCGGTTGACCAGCTCGGCCCCCAGGCCGACGAGGACGCAGGTCGCGAGCGCCGCCCGCGGCGCGCCGTCGCGGTCGAGGGCCCGCCCGTACCGGCGCGCCAAAACGAACGTGGCGGTGACCGCTGCCGCCGCCAGCAGCGCCGAGATCGCCCGATGTCCCGGCAACGAGGCCGCCAGGTGACCCGTGAACATCGCGAACGCGTCGGCGACCAGCACCGGCGCCGCCGCCAGCGCCGCCAGCATCGCGCCCGTTCGGATCGGCTCTCGGGTGCGTCGGCCGAGCGCGCTGCCCAGCGCCGCGACGATCCCCAGCAGGCCGCCGGCCCAAGCGAGCAGGCCGGCGTCGATCGCGATGAGGCGCAGGGCCTTGCCGGCGGACAGCCCGCCGATGCCACCGGCAATCGACCAGACCGCGTCGACCAGCCCCGCCAGGGCGCCGCCCGCCAGACCGGCGGCGATCCAGGCGCCTCGCGCGCGCCGCTCGGCTGACAGCTCGGCAGCCATCGTCAGCCGGCCTCCCCCCCGAACCCGGCGGCGCCGCTGTCGCGCAGCGCGCGCGCGACGCGCGCGTGCTCGGGACGGTGGAGCCCTGGATCGCGCTGCAAGAGCGACTCCGCCTCGGCGCGCGCGACGCGAAACAGGTTGGCGACCGCGGCGAGATCATCCGGTCCGGCCCCGCCACCCACGAACGAGGTGCCGGCTTGCTCGGTCCCAAGGAGGTCGCCAAACCCGCGCTGCGCCAGGTCCGCCTCGGCCAGACGGAATCCGTCGTCGATGGCGGCCAGTTGGTCGAGCCGGGCCATCCCGGGACTTCCCGGCGGCAGCCCCTCGGAGGCCAGCAAGAAGCAGAGCCCGGGCCGGGTCCCGCGCCCCACCCGACCGCGCAGCTGGTGAAGCTGCGCCAGACCCAGCTTGTCGGCGTCCTCGATCACCATGACGGTGGCGTCCGGCACGTCGATCCCCAACTCGACGATGGTGGTGGCGACCAGAACCGATGTCTCACCGGCGGCGAACGCGCGCAGGGCCTTTTCTTTGGCGTCGGGGCCGAGCGCGCCGTGCAGCAGCCCAACCCGCACCGGCGCCAGAGCGTGGGCCAGGCGGGCGTGCGCCGCCAGCGCCGTGACCGCTCCGGCCCGGCGCGCCTCCTGCCGCGCGGGACAGACCACGAAGGCTTGCTGGCCCGCGGCCAGCGCGTCGCGCAGGCACTCCCAGGCGGCGGCGCGCGAGGTCACCGTCGCGCAGACCACCGCCGGCGCCGTCCGTCGCCCGGGCGGGCGCTCGGTCAGCAAGCTCGCGTCGAGGTCGCCGTGTAGCACCAGCGCCAGCGAGCGCGGGATCGGTGTGGCGGACATGGCGAGAAGATGCGCGCGCCCTGACAGCCGTGCCCGCTGAGCGACCCCAAACCGGTGCTGCTCGTCGATGATTGTCAGGCCCAAGCGATCGGGCGCCAGCCCCGCCGTCAAGAGCGCCTGCGTCCCGACCAGCAGATCCAGCGCGCCCGCGTCCCAGGCGGCGACGGCCGCCGCCCGGGCGCGCGCCGACATGCCGCCGGTCAGCGCCGCGGTCCGCAGCCCGGCGGCCCCGCTCCCCCAGCTCGCCAGCGACCGCGCCTGCTGCTCGGCCAGCACCTCGGTGGGGACCATCATCAACGTGCCCGCGCCGGCGGTGGCGATCAGCGCGGCGGCGACGAACGCGACCGCTGTCTTCCCGCTGCCGGTGTCACCGATCAGCAGTCGCCGCATGGGACGACCAGCAGACAGATCGGCCGCGACCTCGTCGGCGGCACGAAGTTGCGCGGCCGTCAGCTGGAACGGCAGCGAAGCGATGGCGCGCGACCGGGCTTCCGCCAGCTGGGCGCCGGTCAGGTTCCAGGCCGGACGGGGATCCGCTGCCCGTTGCGCCAGCAGAGCCAGCTGCGCGACGAAGGCCCGTTCGAACAGCACCCTTCGGCGGGCGAGCCCGGTGGCCCCGAGCTCGTCGGCCGGCGCATGCAGGATCCGCAGCGCCTGGCCGAGCCGTGGCAAACCGAGCCGGCCCAGCGCCTCGAGCGGCGCCAGAATCGGCGGCTCCGCCGGCCTCGACGGTGGCCAGCGCCGCTGTCCGCACCCGCTCCATCGTGCGGCCGGGCACGCCCGGAACCTGGGCGTAGCGCGCCCGAATGCCCAACCCCGCCCCGCCGCGCGCCCGCAACGCCGCCGTGACCACCGACGGTTGCAGCAATTCGCGGGTGCCGTCACCCGCCGTGTGCAGCGGCCCGGCGACCGCGACGGAAGCGCCCTTTGGAAAGGCGCGCGCCATGCCGCGCGGCGGGCGAAACCAGCGCGCGCGCAGGGTCGCCCCGCCCTCGTCGAGCACGACATCCAGCAGGCGGCGCGGAAAAACGTGCACGCGGCGCACCAGGCCGAGCACCAGCACGGCCGTACCGTCCGGAATGTCGGCCACCGCGGTGAGGGGCGTCACGCGCCGCAGGTCCTCGTACGCGCGCGGCAGCCGCAGCAACAGATCCCGCGCCGTGCGAACCCCCAGCGCCTCGAGCCGACCTCGGGTGACCGGCCCCGCTCCGGCCAGCGCCGAGAGCGGGATCTCCGCCTCTTCAGCGTTTGAAGGTGAAGCGCAGCTCGTAGTCACAGAGGTGGAACACGTCACCTTCTTCGATGCGCTTGTTGTCGATGCGCATCCCTTTGAAGTCGATGCCGTTGGTCGATCCGAGGTCCTTGATGAAATAGGTTCCATTCCGCCGGATGACCGCCGCGTGCTTGCGCGAGATGTTCCCGTCCTTGATCGGCAGGTCGGACGACTTGCTGCCTCGCCCGATGATGAACTGCTCCTTGTCGATCCGGTACTTTTGGTTGTCGAACACCAGGTACACGGGCGGCGGGGCCGCGCCAGAGGGCACCCCCTCGTACGCCAGCTGCCCCGCCGCGTGGGGATGAGGCGGCGGGGTGACCGGCCCGTCCAGCATGTGCAGCCCGCTCGGCTGCGGCACCCGGGGAGAGAACCGCGACCGCGAGGGGGTCGGCATCGCCGGGGGGAGCGGCGGGGGAAGCGGCGGCCCGAACGACGCCGATCCCAGCGCGGCGGACGGGATCGCCGGGGTCGGCCGCCGCAGCAGAGAATCCGACTCTTCTTCCGATGAGTCGGAATCCGCGTCGGCGTCGGCCTGGGAGAGCACCTCCGGCGGGGGCGTCGGTTGTCCCTCCGCCAACTCGTTGATCCCGGTCTGGTAGCCGGACAGCTGAGCGTACGCCTCCATCGCCTCGCCGATGACCTCGTCGATCTCTTTTTCTTGATCCTCCGCCATGCGAAGGAACGTCACCCAGAGCCTTTCGTTGCACTGGAATTGCCGGAGACTTCTTCGACCGGAAAGCGCCATGGTCAGGATCTCTTCTTCGCTGCTTCGGCGGCTTGTGCCGCCTCTTTGCCGACCGTGTCGCCGGCCGGGAACCCCTTGATGGTCGTGCTGTCCGAGGTGAGCTTGGCCAGCGCCGCTGCTTCCGCCGGCCCGCCCATCTGCCCCAACGCCATGACCGCCGTCATGCGCGCCAGAGCCACCCGCGACCCCAGCGCCTGCACCAGCGCTGGCCGGGCCGCCTTTCCCAGCTTCTCGATCAGCTTGACCAGCAGGTCGTCGACATCGACCTTTTTATAAGTGGCGCTGGCGGGGAATGCTTCCAGCGCCGGAACAATCGCTTCCGCCTTGCGTGCGCCCAACGCCGCCTCGAAGGCGCGGTACCGGACGATCTCTTCCTTGTCCGACGAGATGATGCCCAGCAAGCCCTTTTCCGCCTCCAGGCCGCCGATCGTTTCGACCACGCCGAACATCTCGTCCCGCAGCGCCTTGTTGGCCTTCGGATCGGCCGCCAGCTTCAGCGCGAACGGCAGCACCGTGGGATCCCGCCGTTCCGAAAGCGCGCGCGTCGCGACCAGCGCGTCCTCGGGCTTGCCGGTGCTCACCTCGTGCTCGAGGTACCGCACCGCGGCCGGTCCGCCGATCACGCCCAGGGCGCGATCCAGCTTCTCGGGTGATTTGTCGGCGGCGCGAATCTGGGGCGCGCGCGCGATCAGCGCGGCGGCCCCCTTGTCCCGCGTCGGCTCGTCCCCGACCTTTCCCAGCATCTCGGCGGCTGGAAGGTAGGGCGCGTCGGCCGTCGAAAGAACCTCGACCAGCATCGCGCCGGAACCAGCGCCGATCGCCGTGAGCATCTTGTCGACCGAGTGGCGGCCCTGCCGGGGTTTGCCGGCCTTCATCTCGACCTCCAGCGAGCCGAGCAGCGCCTGGTCGATCCGCTTCTGGTCCTCGGCGGGCGCGACGGGTCGCAGCGAAAACAGCGCGTCCCGGTAGGCCAGCGACTTTTGCGGCGAGGGATCCTTCATTGCCACTTCGTAAAGGGGCTCCAGCGCCTGCGCGACCGCCGCCCGGTCGTCGGGCGAGGCGCCAGCCAGGATCTGGTCGACCTCTTCGTCACGCCCGATGTCGACCAGCGCCACGGCGGCCTCGGCGCGCAACTTGGGGGGGACCCCGTGGTCCGCCAGCGCCTCATGCAGGCGCTCCGGCCCCTTTTGGGTCGTCTTCCATTGCGCGATACTCTCCGACGTCACGCGCGTCGAGCACGCCATGGCCAACGCCACGAGCGCGAGACCGCAGCGGAGCCGTGAGGGGGGACGGAGGCCCGTCGGCGCGGCCATGGGGCGCGATGTTAGACACGCACGGATCGCACCGTCAAGGATTGCCGCACCGGCGTGCTTCAGATAAGGTCGCGTTCCCTCATGGGTTTCGCCCGGACGCGCCGCGCGCCCCGATTGGCCGCCGCGCTGACCGCCGTGTCGATCGGCGTGGCGATGTCGGCGGTTGTCGCCCTCGCGCGCCAGGCGGTCGCGTCCCCCATCGACGATCCGTTCGTCGGCGGCTTCTCGTTCACGGGCCCCACCTCCGGTGATCTGGGGGCGATCTACTGGAACCCGGCGGCCTTGGGGCTGATGCGCGGCTTTCAGGTGATGGTCGCCGGAACCGCGCGATCGTCGTCCATCAACGTCAACCGGACCGCCATCGATCCGACGAGCGGCGCGCCGGGCGGCACGCAGGTGACCGGGTCGGCCGCCGCGCACGACTTCCGGCAGCCCTTCCAGTGGCCGCCCGGTCCCGGCAGCTACGTCGCGCTGGGGTTCGGCAGCGATCGGTTCACGCTCGCCTTCGCGACGTTCATGCCCTACCTCGAGCAGATCCACTTTCCGATCTCCGCCGCCGGCGACGAGCCGACACGTTATCAAATGTTGAGCCTGGACCTGCGCAACCTGGCCCTGGTCCCGGCGCTGGCCATCCGATTCGGCAACGACCTGCGCATCGGCCTGGCGCCTGGGTTCCTGTTCTCGACCGGCACCTTGGAGTTCGCCGAGGACACGGCGCTCGGTGGCGGGAGCGCCGGCCTGCGCCCCGATTGCAGCGGCACGCCCTGCGGCTTCGAGAATCCAGCCGCCGCCGCCCGCTACCACGTCGCCTCCGGCCAGGGGCTGGGAGGCGCGCGTTTTTCTTTGACGCTGGGCGGAGGCCTCTATTGGCGGCGGCGCAACTTCGAATTCGGCGTCTCGTACCAGAGCCGCCCGCTCGGGTCGCCCCAAAGCGGCGTGGAAGTGGCGGGCCAGCAGTCCAGCGTCACGCTGCCGCCCCGGCTGGGCGGCGGACCGCTGACCTGCGCGGGCGGACAGTCGACCCGCTGTGTCTTCGGCGACGCCATCTACCGACTGCCCGACGTCTTCATCGCCGGGACCACCTGGCACGCGCGGCGCGGACTGGAGGTCTCGCTGACGGCGCGCTGGCTTTGGCTGCACCTGCACGATCGCATCGACATCCGGCTGGTCAGCCCGGCGCTGGACGCGGCGGGCCTGCCCGACCACATCGTCCTTCACCGTGGGTTCCACGACGTGCTGGATGCCCGCGCGCGCGTCACCTACTGGTGGCACGAGCGGGTTCGCATCGGCGGCGAGCTGCGGGTCGAAACCAGCGCGGTCGACGCGGCGGACGTGAACGCGGCCGCCGCCGACGGCCTCAAGGTCGAACCGGTGATCCTGGCGCAGCTGCGCCTCGGCCGGAGGTTCTGGCTCAGCGCCGGTTACGGGCTTACCATCATGCCCGGCGTGACGGTCACCCGCTCCGCGTTCGATCCGAGACTGGCGACCGAATGCGCGGACCATGGCGGCGATCTCGCCAACCCCGACCAGGCCTGCCAGGCGCGGGCGGCGGGGACTGGGCGGCCGACGGCGGCGGGGACGTACACGGCCTTTGCGCAGGATTTCGGCCTCACCCTCAACATGAAGCTTTGATGCTCAACAACACGTCGACAGCCGCTATTTCAGCCATGCTCTTGCTCGGGTGCGCCGCCGCCACCGGCCGCCGGGTCCCGGCCCCTGGGCCTGCCCCCGCGAGCCGGGAGCGCCGCACCGGCGGCGGCCCACCGACGGAGATCGCACGCGCTCCGCTGGGCGCCCTCTCGGTCAGCAAATGGAGGCTGGAAAACGGCCTGCAGGTCGTCCTTTTACCCGACCCGCAAGCCACGGCCGTCAGCTACACCACCTGGTTCCGGGTCGGCTCGCGCAACGAGGACGCGGCGGCCGGGGAAACGGGGCTGGCCCACCTGTTCGAACACCTGATGTTCATGCAGACCAAGAACGCGCCGCCCAACGCCTTCGACACCCAGATGGAGGCGGTGGGGGGCAACTCGAACGCGATGACGTACTACGACTTCACGGCCTACGTCGACGACGTCCCGCCGGCGGAGGTGGCCACGGCGGTTCGCCTGGAGGCCGACCGAATGGTCAACCTGGACCTGCGCAAAAAACAGGTCGAGACCGAGCGCGACGTGGTCGCCGAAGAGAGGCTGTCGGCCGCCGAGGACAATGTCGACGGCGCCCTGGACGAGCTGATGTACCAGCAGGCGTTCAAGAGCCACCCTTACCGCTGGCCGATCATCGGCCTCATGAAGGACATCAAGGCCTTCACGCTGGCCAACGCGGTCGCTTTTTACCGGAAGTACTACGCGCCCAACAACGCCGTCATCGTGGTGGCCGGCAAGATTGACGAAGCGGCGATGCTGAAGCTGATCGATGACGCGTACGGGGGCCTCGCGCCCTCGGACAGGCTGCCGAGCGGCGATGCCGCGCCCGAGCGCGCCCCATCCGGCGAGGTCCGCACGGCCGTCAAGCGCCCCGTCCCCGCCGACCGGCTGGTGATCGGGTTCCCGGCGCCGGCGCTGGGGGCCGCCGACCGCGCGGCCTATGAAGTCCTGAACGAGATCCTGGCGGGCGGCCCGTCGTCGCGCCTCAACCGCGCGCTGCTGGTCGACCGGCAATGGGCCTCGTCCGTTCACGGCGACGTCGCGCCCACACGCGACCCCGGTCTTTATGCGATCTGGATCCAGATGCTGAAGGGACACGCCGCGGACGAGGCCGAGCGGCTGGTCATGGACGCGGTGGCCGACCTGGCCGCCCGCCCCGTCGCGGCAGCGGAGCTGGGCAAAGCGGCGGCGCGCCTCGAGACGCAGTTCTGGCAGCAGCTGGCTTCGAGTCACGGCCGCGCCGAAACCGTCGGCATGTTCGAGATTGCGGCCGGCGGGTTTCAGCGGCTGCTCGAGCGCGGCGCTGAATACGCGCGTCTGACCCCGGCCGACGTGCAGCGGGCCGCCGCGACGTACTTGGCTGGCGGGGCGCGCTCGGTCGTGGTGGCCCGACCGGAAGGAGCGCCGTGAGTGGCGCCGTCTCGCTGTTTGCGGTGGCGGTCATGACGGCCGCAGCCTCTGGCCCGGTGGCCGCGGCAGGACCAGGCGCGGTTCGGCGGGTGGGGCCGGCCGGATCGATCCTGATTTTCGAGGAGGATCGCAGCGTGCCGATCGTGCACGTGATCGTCGCGTCGCGGGCTGGATCGGGCGCCGATCCGCGGCACCGCGAGGGGCTGACCAACCTGGCTGCCGAGTGGGCGCGCCACGGCGCAGGCGGCCGGACACGGGCCCAGCTGGACGAAGCCCTGGACGGGCTGGGCGCCACGCTGGACGTTCGGACCGAGCCCGACTCGACCCGGCTCGAGGGCGAGGTGCTGGCCCGCAACCTGGACGCCTACCTGGCGCTGGTGGGGGACATCTTGATTCGCCCGACCTTCGCGCCCGCCGAGTTCGCCCGCACCCGGCAGGAGGTCCTGGGCCAGATCGACGAGCAGCGGAACGACGATCGGCTGCTGTGCGCGCGGTTCTTCATGCGCAACCTGTTCGGCGAGCACCCCTATGGGCACCCGACCGACGGGATCAGACCGGCGCTGGAGGCGGCCACGCCGGCCGAGACGGCCGCCCATTTTCGGCGGCACTTCGTGGGAAAGAACCTGGTCTTCGCGTTCTCGGGTGATGTGCAGGGCGACGCTTTGTCCGCCTCGGTGGCCAAGGCGATGCACGGCCTGTCGGACGCCGCCGCCCCGCCCGTGAACCCGCTGGAGATCCGGCCGCCGGTGGCGCTGAGCGGCTGGCGCATTCAACTGGTCGACAAGCCAGATCGCCAGCAAAGCCAGCTGATGTTCGGCCACCCGGCCCTCCGCGCGTCAGACCCGGACTTCGTTCCCCTGTCGATTGGACTGGCGGCGTTCGGCGGCCACGGCATGAGCTCGACGCTGATGGACGAAGTGCGCCGCAAGCGCGGACTGGCGTATGGCGCGTACCTGACCCTGGAAGAGCGGCGCGCCACGGGCGGCGCCGTGGGATGGGTGTTTTCGGGCACCGACAAGACGGTGCCGATGCTGAAACTGGTCTTAAAGCTTTACGTGAGCTTCATGGAAAAAGGCCTGGACCCGCAGCAGGTTGCGTTCTTCCAGCGCTTCCTGGCCGGATCCCGTGCCGCCGAGCTGGACGCGCCCGACCGGCGCCTCGAGGCGCGGGTGACCAACGAGATCACCGGTCTGCCGGCCGACTTTCTGGAGACGTTCGGCGCTCGGGTCGCGGCGGCCACGCCCGACACCGTGAACGCAGCCATCAAGCGGCACGTCCACGCGCGCGATCTGGCCATCACGATGGTGGCCACGGCCGCCTCGATGAGAAAGCTGCTGATCGACGCCAAGGTGCAGGAGAGCGCCATCGACATCGTCCCTTACGACAGCTACTGAGTGCCGGGAGTCGCCGTCGGTGTTACCCTGCCCCGCGTGACCGATCGAGAGCACGCGGCACGCGTCATTGGCGAGGGGAAATACGTCCGGCTGGTCTCCGAGAACGGATGGGAATACACGACCCGGCCCAACGTGACCGGCATCGTCGTCATCGTGGCGGTCACCGATGATGCCAAGCTGGTGCTGGTCGAGCAGCCGCGCACGGCGGTCCACAGCCGCGTCATCGAGCTGCCGGCCGGCATGGTCGGGGACATCGACGCTAAGGAAGCGCTGGTCGACGCGGCCCGGCGCGAGCTGATCGAAGAGACCGGGTTCGACGCAAGCGAGATGACCTTCCTGGCCGACGGACCGATCGCCGTCGGCATCAGCGACGAGGTGATCTCGTTCTACAAGGCCGGCCGCCTGAGGCGGGTCGGCGCGGGCGGTGGCGACGAGCACGAGGACATCACCGTGCACGAAGTGCCGCTGGCGCAGCTGCGCGGCTTCGTTTCCACCCAGAAGGCCGCCGGCCGCCTGGTGGATCCCAAGATTTACGCGGGCCTGTTCCTGGCCGGCGTCGAGGTGCCCCGATGACCACCGCCCCGAATACGCCCGTCGGCCCCCTGGGATTCATTCCGCGCGCCTCCTCGCCGGGGTCGGCGACCTGGGAGTACAAGGTGCAGCGCGATCACTTCAACCCCAATGGCGCGCTTCACGGCGGCGTGGTGATGGCGCTGCTGGACACGGCGATGGGGCACGCGGTCGCTGGGCTGGTCGCCCGCGACGGCATGTTCAACGCCGCCGCCCAGATGAGCGTCAACTTCCTAGAGCCGATCACGTCCGGCACCATCACGGCGCGCGCCGAGGTCCGCCGTTGCGGCAAGCGGCTGGCGATCGTCGAAGCGACGGCCACCGACGAGCAGGGCGCGGTGCTGGCCATCGCCACGGCCACCCACGCGCTGCTCAAGCGGCGTCCAGAGCCGCCCGCGCCCGAGCCGGATCGTTCGTGATGACCGCATCGATCCCCATGCGCCGGCAAGCCGCCAGCGCCGCGGGATCGTCGACCGTCCAGACGTTCACCATGTAGCCCCGCCGCTTCCAGGCGGCGACGCGGCGAGGGGTGCACAGCACCAGCTCGGGGTGTAAGCCCAACGGGCGAATCGCCGGCGCCAACCAGGCGCGGCGCAGCGGCAGCGCCGAGTCGCGTTCGAACAGCAAGCCCACGGGGACCTCGGGGACGCGGCGCGACCAGACCCACACCGCCCACGGGTTGAAGGACGACACCAGCACGCGCGGAGCCACGGCCAGGCGGCGGACGACCGACGCCACCGCGTCGACCAGCGCGGCGGTCCCGCGCGGGTCGACCTCGTTCACCTTCAACTCGACGTTCACCAGTAGGTTCGCCCCGCAGGCGGCAAAGGCCTGTTCCAGGGTGGGAATCGCGCCGCCGGCCCCGAGGCGCACCTCTCGAAGGTACCGATAGGGCAGCGCCGCGATGCGCTCGGGGCGGCCAGCCAAACGCCGCAAATCGTCGTCGTGGAAGACCACCGGCTCGCCGCTGGCACACAGCATGACGTCCAGCTCGACACCGTCGGCCCCGTCGGCGCGGGCCTGCGCGAACGCCTCCGCCGTGTTTTCGGTCGCCCGGGCGCTGGCGCCACGATGGCCAAGCACCAGGGGCCCCTCGCCCGCCCTTCGCGGCTGCCACACACGAAAAGCGTACCACCGCCGACCGCCCGCATTACACTAGGAACAATGCGCTCTAGCGTCCGCCGTGCGGTGTCGCCCGGTTCGGCGTTGACGGTCGCGGTCTGCCTCGCGATCTCCGCCCCTTTCACAGGTTGCGCGCACCGCGGGGGGGCGCCTGCGCCGGCCGGGCCCGCGCAGGCGATCGCCGGCGAAGCGACGCGCATCGGCGCCGTCGCGTTCGAGGACGACTTCCTCGAAGCCCGGCTCGTCTTCCAGGCCTTGCCCGCCGGCGCACCCGAGCGCGCGGCGCTCCGGTCGAAGCTGCTGCACTACCTGCTGGACCCGGTCCTGGTCCTCAAGGTCGACCAGATCCGCCGCGAGACCCGCGAGCTCGAGAGCGACGATCTGTACGACACCGTGTTCGCGTCGTTCCGGGACGCGGTCGGGCTGTTCGATCCGAGCGAGATCTGGGCCTCGCCGCCGCGGATGGCGGCCGCCGAGATGGCGCTGGTCCAGCGGACGGCCGACATGGTGCTGGCGCTGTTCTCGCCCCGGGGTGGGCAGCAGCAAGCGGTGCTGGCGCTGGCCGTGCTGGCCACGCTCGACCCTGGGCAGCCGCAGTGGTCAGAGCGCCTCGACCAGGTCGTCCGCTGGACCGAAGAAGAAGCCGCCTTCGACGAAGGGAGCGGCCCGCACCGAAACGCCAGCGCGTCCGACGCGCTGGAGAGCGCTCTCGGGGATTGGCCAGCGCCGGCGATCGTCAGGCGGCTGGACGCCCTTTACGTCGCGCGGCACAAGCGGTTGTCGTCGGCCCTGCACCAACCGCCGCGCACCGATTCGGCGCGACGGGCGCTGAGCGAGCTGTTGCTGGCGCACGGGGATGAGATTCAGCGCGCGGTGACCAGCATGGCGGCCATCTATCTGCGCGCGGGCCGCGTCGCCGACGCCGCCAGTCGGTCGGCCGCCATCGCGGGCGGGGACGGCGACGACCCCGAGCTGCGGGGTCTGCTGTCCGCGGCCGCCAAGCCCGGTGCGCCGGCCAGCGACCTGCTGGCGCTGGCCCGGCGCTTCCTGCCGCGCGTGGATTTCCTGGGGGGAACGGCCACCGACGCGCCCGACCCGGTGGTGGCCTACCGGGTGCTCGAGGCGGGCCTGGTGGCGCACCCCAGCGATCCAGAGCTGCTGATCCTGTCGGGCCACGTGGCGCGGCTTCTGTCGTCGTACTTTCTGGCCATCCGGCGCCTGGAGGAGGCGGAGGCGCTGCTGGACGCGCACGCGTCCGAACGAGACGTCGCCGGGCGGATTTCGGCCGAGCTGATCGAGCTCTACTTCGTCCGGCTGCGCCTGCGCCTGGACCCCGAACGCGACACGCCCGCCTACGGAGAGGCGGACGACCTCCGGCGGCGTTCGGCGGAAGCGCGGCGGCGTTTCGCGACGACGGAGATGAAGGTCCGCGACGCCGACATCGACTTCGAGGTGGCACGCAGCTACGTCAACGCGGGTCTCATCGATCGGGCCGAGCCGCTGTTCCTGCGGGCGCGCCAGGAAGGCGAGCCGACCGCGGAGGTCACCGTCGAGCTGGCCAACCTGGCCCTCAAGCGCGGCGACCCGGCGCGCGCCACGCACATCGTGCGCGACGGCATCGACGCCTTGCGGGCCAAAGGGGCCGGCCAGGACACGATCGGCTCGGTCGAGGGGCGGGCCCGCCTGGACCGCCTGCTGGGCGACACCTACGACGCCGCCGGCGATCACGACGGTGCGGCGGCGGCCTGGCGGGGGGCGCTCATCGGCTGGGAACGGCTGATGATCGAGCACCTGCGACGGAAGAACGTCGCAGAGGCCTCCGAGGCCACCGTGGAGGTCGGCAAGCTCCTTTACCTGCTGGGACGGCGAAACGAGGCCCTGCAGCGCTTCGACGACGCGATCGAAGAGGACGACGATCGCGACCAGTCCTACATCGACATCGTGGCTTTCCTGGTGCAGGCGGGCGAGACCGATGCGGCGCTCAGCATCTATCACCGGGGCCTGGCGCGGCCGGGCCGCTCGGTCTCCGAGTACGTGAAGATCTACACGTCGCTCTGGGTGCTGGACCTGTCGCGGCGAACCAACCACGCCCCGGACCCCAAGGCGGAGGCCTATCTGCGCACGCTGGACCAGCGCCACGGCGAGCTGCGCCCGCACCGCGGCGCCGCCTGGTCACGGATGCTGGGGCGCCACGCCGTGGGGCTGATCCCGTACGAGCAGCTGCTTGCGGCGGCCACGACCCCCGGCAAGCGCGCCGAGGCGTACTTCTACGAGTCGATGCACCGCCTGGGCGACGGCAAGCCCGACGACGCGCACCAGCTGTGGCAAAGGGTCGTCGAGACGAAGATGTTCTCGTTCTTCGAGTTCGAAATGGCCTCCCGGTATCTCCGCACCGGCGCCCCCTCGACCCAACCGACCTCGACGGCCCCCGCGTCGTCCTCGGAGTCGATCTAGCGGGCGCGACCGCCCTCTTAGCGAGCGTGACCAAGTGCGGGTCACGCTCGAAAAGAAACTCCCGCTACGGGCGGAGCTCCCAGCGGGAGACGAGGGCGCGGGGGTTGCCGCCTGCGGATTCGAAGTCGGCCAGCAGGTCGTCGGCGGGGGTGCGGCCGGTTTCGGCGACGGCGCGCAGCGGCTCGAGCAATGGGCGGTCGCCGGCGCCGTCAGCGAGGCGGGTCAGGCCGGCGTCGGCGATGCGGCAAAGCTCGACGGCCAGGTCCCGCACGCTGCGACCGCCGAACTGCGCCTCCAGGCCGGCGCGCGCCACGTCGCGACGCAACGTCTCGCGGGCAGCGAACGGCTGCTTGTCGACCAGGGCCCAGGCGGCGGCGCGCGCGGTCGGGTCCTCGAGGATGCCTCGCCACAGCGCGCCCAGGCCGCGGGCCATCGGCATTGGACCGGCGTCGGCACCCCGGACCTCGACGTACTTCTTCAGACGCACCTCGGGGAACAGCGTCGACAGGTGCACCTCCCAGTCGGCGATGGTGGCTGGCGCCCCCTCCCACCCTTCCAGCATGAAGCGCCGGAATGGCAACCCGTGCGCCGGCCGGTAAACGCCGTCGCGGACGACGAAGAACATGGGCACGTCCAGCGCCCACTCGACGTAATCGCGAAAGCCGAACCCCGGCTCGAACACGAACGGCAAGAGGCCCGTCCGGTCAGCGTCCGTCTCGAGCCAGATGGCGGCGCGCGTGCTCTTCCACCCGGTCGGCCGCCCTTCCAAGATTGGGGACGCCGCGTAGAGCGCCGTGATGATCGACGTCACCCCGTAGGCGGTCCGGATCTTGTCGGCCGCATCGGCCTCGCTGGCGTAGTCGAAGTTGGCCTGCACCGTGGCCGTCATCTTCATCATGTGGTGCGCGAGGCGGCTCTCGCGCCCGTGGCGCGGGAAGTATTCGCGCATCACCGCGTAGCGGCGCTTGGGTAGCCAGGTGACCTCCTCCAGCTTCCCGAACGGCCGCGCGCCGACGCCAATGAATCGGATCCCGAGCGGCCGCGCCATGCCGGCCACCTCGCGGACGTGGGCGTCGAGGGCCTGCGCGCACGCCGCGGCGTTCGCCATCACGCCGCCCGACAGCTCGAGTTGCCCCCCCGGCTCCATGGTGATCCGGTCTCCGTGTCGCGCCAGCGCGATGATGTGACCGTCGTCCCGGGTCGCCTCGAACCCACGCGCCTCCAACTGTTCCAGCACGGCCGACAGCCCTTCCGGTCCGTCGTACGGCACGGGGCTGCCGTCCTCGCGGACGGCGATCTTCTCCTGCTCGATGCCGATCTGGAACCGCGACCGTTCCTTGGCCCCCGATTGGAAGTAGGAGACCAGGTCGGAGACCTGCAGGGGCGCTGTCGGGGCCGGCAAGCCAGGGGGACGAATTGTGGGGGTCGACATGAAGGGTCGCCGCCGGAAGTGTGGGCGGCGCGAAGGGGTGCGAAGGCTAGCCAGCCGCCCCTAGGGCGTCAAATGACCTTTTTCTAGCCGGCGAGGCTCCGCACCGGGTAAATTGTTGACGGGTCGAGGCCCGCGCAAGCACTGATATTCTCATCCTCTGCGAGACGAAGCTCTCGTTTTCGGCCTACCACACCGACCGGACCTGTGCCGGGCGGCGCGGACATACTCCCTAGTTCATGATGCAGCCGACCAGTCTTCTCGTCGTCGATTCGGACACGCGGGGTCTCGAGACCCTGACGTTTGGATTCGAACGCGAAGGTTGCATGGTGACGGGGACCGGCGATCCGCGCCGCGCCGAGCTGCTGGCACGCACCGCGAACCCCGCGCTGGCCATCGTCGCGCTGCGCACCCCGGAGAAGCCGGCGCTGGAGGCCCTTGCCGGCCTGCGCGAGGTCGCCGCCGGGCTCCCGGTGCTGGCGATCGGCGCCTCGGCGCTGCGCGCCAGCGCGATGGCGGCCGGCGCGACAGACTTCCTGGCGACCCCGATCTTTCTACGCGACGCGATCAGCGTGGGCCGACTGAGCGTCCACGCCAGCGAAGCGGCGCGCAAGAACGCCGCCGACAAGAAGCCCGCGGGAGACAGCAACGGCGACATCCAGATGCGCCTGTCCGAGCACTATGGGCTCTTCTACCTGCTGCGCGCCATGTCGGCGGCCGAGCGAACCGGCATCCTGCAGCTGGCGCGCGGCAACCGCCGCGCCGAGTTGCGCGTTCACGCCGGCATCCTGGTCTCGGTCAGCGTCGGCGCCATGCAGGGACTGCCCGCGCTGCACCACCTGCTGCTGTGGGAAGAGGCAGCGGTCTCCCTGCTGCGCCGGCCTGTCCCGAAGCGGAGTCAGTTGCACTTATCCTCGCAAGAGCTGTTGGACGAATGCGAGCGCTTCCTGCGCGACTTCGCCCATTCCGCGAAGGAGTTGGGGGCGCCTCGCACCATCTACGTCCCGGCGCCTGGCCCGGTCGTCGAGGTGCGCGGGCTTCAGCCCAGCCAGATGACGCCGCTGCTGCGCCTGTTTGACGGGCGGCGGGGGCTGTCCGACGTCATCGAGGAGAGCCCCTTCCGGATCTTCGACACGGTCCGGATGATCCGGCGCCTGCGGGAAGCCAATGCCCTGGTCAATCGGCCCGACGGCCCGCGCGAGCGGGCAGCGACCGGTCCGGTGCCCATCGCGCACGCGGCGCCGAACAGCCCGCCGCGGTCAATGCTGGAGCAGTGGGCGATGGTGCCGGACCAACGCGGGATCGTCGGCGACCGGCGCAGCACCAGCCGCCGTTTGCGGCCGCTCGGACCGCCGGCCCCCGTGCCAGCGCCAATCCCGCTGGTCGCCAAGAAGCCGCCCCTCGGCCCCAATCGCGTCACGTCGGGCGAAATGGCGGTAGGGGCACGGCGGCCGACCCCTGCGGCCGTGAGCCGGCTGTCGCCCGTCCCGTCGGTCCAAGTCGCCGCCGAGGCGGCACCGCAGTTGCCGCTCACCCCCCCGACCGCGCGGGTTCGCCCAGGCAGCGGCCGCCACGCCACCATGGACGCCGACGGGTCGCGCGGCCGAGCCCCCAGCAGCCGGCAGGCGGCGCTGGAGGGCGACTCGGGGTCACGCGGCCGGTCCGGCAGCGGCCGCCACGCCATCGCCGACGAGGCGCTTCTTCGCGCCGAGCACGCCGGCGCACGTGCCGCACGCCGCGTGAGCGGCCAAGCGACCCCCAGCGCCGCCGATACGTTCGACGCCATCGAGGCGGATTTCTTTGCGCGCGAGGCCGACCTCTACAAGCGCGAGGCGATCGAGAGCTTCGACGACCTCGACCCGGTCGGCTCGAACGGCGGCGGCAAGAGCCCGCGCAAGAAACGCTGACCGCGCCGAGCCGCTGCTCAGCTCTGCCAGTGAACTTCGACGCGGCCGATCGGGCTGTCGAACCGCAGGGTCAGCGCGCCGGAGTGCACGCCCGCGAACTCCCCCTCGGCCGGGGTCGCGAACCGGATGCTGTACGTTTTCGAGAACGGCGTCTTGGCCGGGAAGAATTCCCGCTCGTAGGCGTCGGGCAACTTCTCGACGCGAACCCGCTGCGCGGGCAACTCGTGTCCCAGCGCATCCACCAGCGCCACCCGCCAGGGGCTGCTGGACTTCTCGAGGTCGTTCCACTCGTACTTGGCGCTCTGGGCGGTCACGATGAATTCGTACGCCCCGCGATAGGCCTCGAGCTGCGCCTGTCGCAACTTGTTCCGCTCGCCGTCAGACAGGTTGTAAACCGCCGCGTACCGGGCGATGTACGCCTCCCGGAAGTCCCAGCTCTTGTAGGTCGCCCACACCTCGAGCGACTTGTCGACGTCGTGCTGCGCGTAATCGTGGCGCGTCCAGCGCTTGTAAACCCCGTCGTAGTCGGCGGGCAGGTAATCGCGCGGCGTCTCGGTGAAATCGACGCGCACCTGCTTTTGCACCGTGCAGCCACCGGCCAGCACCAGCGCCAGCAGCCAGCCCCGGCGGCAGGGGAAACGCCAGCTCATCTGACGAAGTCGCTGCGACGAAACAGAGTGACCAGCGGCGCCTCTTTTTCGAGCGTCTCGCGGCCACCTTCTTCTCGATCGACGAGGCCCAGGATGATCGCGACCTTGAGGCCGTGCTCGCGAACGCGAGCGATCGCCTTCAAGGCCGACCCGCCGGTGGTGACGACGTCCTCGAGGATGGCGACCGGCATTCCGGGGCGCAGCGACTTGGTCCCTTCCAGCCAGGCGGCGGTGCCGTGCCCCTTGGCTTCCTTGCGGACGTAGAACGCGGGCAACGGACGCCCGGCGACAAAGCTGAGTGTCGACACCGACGAGGCCAGCGGATCCGCGCCCATCGTGACGCCGCCGATCGCTTCGACCTCGGGCGCCTCAGTGGCGAGGATCCGGTTGAACAGACTGCCGACCAGGAAGTGTCCCTCGGCCGTCAACACAGTCTGCTTGCAGTCGATGTAAAAATTGCTCTTGAGGCCGGACGCCAGCGTCACCTCCCGCTGCTCGTACGACAAGCGACGAAGCAACCCGAGCAGGCGCTGCCGGTTCTCCTCGAAGAGCTCGGCTCCGATCGTCATCTCGCGCGCCTTTCTTACAGGCCTTCGAGCGGGTTGTCGCTGATCTCGTGCTTACCCGGCGCGTGGACCTTGTTTTGGGAGGCCGACGACTCGCCGCTGCCGCTCCGTCCGCCGCCCGAGCCGCGCCTGGTCCGCACGGCCATCGCCTGTCGGGTGGCCTCCTCGCGAATGCGGGCCCGCTCGATGTCGCTGGTTGCATGGGCCAGCTTGTTGTCCATCTCTTTCTGAATGGCCGCGAGCTGCGTCTTGTACTCGGCCTCGGCTTTGGCCTTCTCGGCCTCGATGCGCGCCTTTTGCTGCTCGACGAGGGCCATTTGCGCACGCTGCGCCGCCATCTCGGTCTGGTGCTGCTGGTACATCTTGTAGCCGAGCCCGCCCGCTACGGCGATGATCACCAAGGACGCAATCAGCACGGCCTTGACCGGAGAATTCTTGGCGCGCGCCTGAACCTCCAGACGCATTCGCTCTTGTTGGAGCTGCATGTCGGCCTCGACGCGCGCGCGCCGCTCGGCCTCCTCCACGCGGAGCTGCTCTTCACGCAGCCGCGCCTGCTTCTCTTCTTCGACGCGACGGTGCCGCTCTTCCTCGGCGCGCCGGATGCGTTCTTCCTCTTCGCGGGCCGCGCGATCGGCCGCTTCCCGCGCGGCCCGCTCGGCTTCGCGCCGCGCGGCCAGCTCGTCCTGCTCGCGCCGAACGCGATCGTCCTCGAGACGACGCAGCTCCTTCAGCGAAAAAAGGACGGAATTCTCACGCCGTTCGGACATGCGTCTCCCCTGCTAGCACGATTTGTTCACCAACTCAAAGCGGCGCGCCGCGCCGGTGCGCCTCACTTGAACGAGGCCAGCAGCTTGTCGATCGCCGCGTTGTCGCGCGTCGATTTCGGACCGCTGGTCTTCTTGTCGTCGGCGCTCTTGCTGGCCACGGTCGCACCAGCAGCCTTGCCCGCGGTCTTGCCCCCGGTCTTGCCCTTGGAGCCAGCTGCCCTGCCATGGTGATGGTGGTGCGCGCCGCTCGAATTGTCGCCCGCCTCGGCGAGCTTTTGCTTGTCGCTGGCGGCGTTGGCGGCGGCGAGCTTCGCCGCTTCCTTGTCAGCAGCCGCCTTGCGGGCGGCTTCCTTGGCCGCGATCGCCGCGGCGACCTCGGCTTTCACCTTGTCCTCGGCGGCCTTGACCTCCGCGGCGCGGGCCGCGATGATCGCGTCGCGCTTCGCGACGGCGGCCATCTGCTCGGACCGCCGGTGCCAGATCGCGATGCCCAAGATCGCCGTCGTGCCCAGCAAGAGCACCGCGATCGAGGCGATGACCTTGGTGGCAGGGTGCGTGGTCGCCGATGGAATTTCGAACTTCGGGACCACCACTTTCTCACTCATTGCATCCGCTCCTTTGAAGCTTCGCCGGAAATCCGCGGAAATCAGCGGTATCGACGAGCCATCATTGTAAGTGCTGGAAAATTCACATGCAACCGAATCCGGGAGACGCAGCCCCGGCCTGTAACCGCTGTGAGCTGACGCCGGTCTTTGCGGGGTGAGGCGCGCGAGGTATGTTGGCGCCGCCGCGGGCGCTCGCACGCGGTGAGATGCCCCACTACGTCGACCTTCACGCCCACTACCTACCCGCCCTGGACGACGGCGCGACCGACCGCGAGATGTCGTTGCAGATGCTGCGCGCCATCGCGTCGCTGGGGTTCTCCGATCTCTTCGCCACGCCGCACCAACGCGCGGGCATGTTCATGCCGGCGCGCGAGGCCATCGACGGCGCTTTTCAGGCTGCCAAGGCCGACGCGGCCGCGGCTGGGCTGACGGCCAAGCTGGGCCTCGGCGCCGAGAACTTCTGGGACGACGTGCTCATCCGGCGGACCCGCGAAAATTCGGTCCCCTCGTACGACGGCGGCCCGGCCTTCCTGTTCGAGATCCCAACCCAGTTACTTCCGCCCAACCTCGAAAACGAGCTCTTCCAGTTGCGCGTCAGCGGCAACCTCCCCGTCATGGCACACCCCGAACGATATGCGCCGATCCAGCGCGACATTTCATTGGCAGAGAAGCTCGGCCGTCACGCGGCCTTGATGGTCGACCTGGGCGCGCTGGACGGCGCGCATGGACGCGCCGAGATGAAGACCGCCCGGCGGCTGGTCCTCGACGGCCTGGCCACGGCGGCGGCGTCCGACATCCACCGCCCCGCCGACCAGACGTCGGTCGCGGCCGGCATGGCCTGGATCCAGAAGCAACTGGGGACCGCCGCGTTGGATCGAATGCTGGAAGAGAACCCGCGCCGTCTGCTGGCTGGCGATCTCCCCGAGGCGGGAGAAGCGCGATGAGCGGCAAACTGGTGGTGCAGGGGATCTTGTCCCTGGTGGTTGGCGCGGTGTGCGTCGTTTATGCCGTGCACGGCATGGATGGCCACGCGGTCCTGCACGCCCTCGGCGCGCTGGGCGGACGGGCCGTGGTGCTGTACCTGGCGACCCTGGTCGTGACCCACCTGTTCCGGACGCTGCGCTGGGAGTACCTGCTGCGCGCGCTCGGGACGTCGTTGCCGTTCCGGCGGCTCCTGCCGATCTCGTCGGTCGGGTTCATGGCCATCCTGGCCCTGCCTGTCCGGTTGGGCGAGTTCGTGCGCCCCTACCTGGTCGCCCGGGAACGCAAGGTCCGCATGAGCACGATGGTGGGCGCCGTCGCCGTCGAGCGGATCGTCGACGGGCTGATGATCTCGATCCTGTTCTTCGTGGCGTACCTGGCCTCGGCGGGCGACCTGTTCACGCGCGAGCTGCGCGCAGCCGCCTGGCTGTCTTTGGGCGGTTTCGTGACGCTGACCATTTTCCTGGTGCTGGCGCAGATCTGGACCGACCGGACCATCGCGCTGGCTTTGCGGCTGACGCTCTTGAACTGGCTGGCCCCGGCGCGCGCGCAACAGGCGGGCGAAAAGCTGCGGGCGCTGATCTCCGGGTTCCGGGCCCTGGCCGACCGGCGAAACTTCTCGATCTTCCTGGTCCAGTCGGTCGTCTACTGGGCCTCGAACGGCCTCGGAATGTGGATTCTCGCCCGCCAGATGCACTTGCCGATCTCGATCGGCGCGGCCTTCGTCATCATGGCCTTCACCGGCGTCGTGCTGTCGCTGCCAAACTCACCCGGACTGGTCGGGCAGTTCCATGCGGCCATCAAGCTGGGATTGACCGCGTACCTGCCGAGGGCGGTGGTGAATTCGAGCGGAATGGCCTACGCCATCGTCCTGCACGGGATTCAGACCCTGTGGTACATCGCCGCCGGGCTCCTGTCGCTGCCGGCGCTCTCCCGCTCCGGGGCGCACCTGTCGCTGTCCGAGGCGGTGCGGGAATCCAGCCACGCGGCCGAGACCGAAGACCGCGAAGCCGCCGAAGGTCCGGCCTGATCTGGTCAGGCCGGTGCCAGCTCCAGGATCGGCGCTCCTTCTTCGATCGGCTGGCCTTCCTTGGCGATGATCGCGCTGACCGTGCCCGCGGCGGGGGATTCGACCGGCATCTCCATCTTCATCGACTCGAGGATGGCCACGGTCTGCCCTTCGCTGACGGCGTCGCCGATCTGAACGGTGATCTTCCAGACGGTGCCGGTGATGTGCGCGCTCACGCTGATCGCCATGGCGCCGCAGCCTAGGAACGCCGGCCCCCGGCGTCAAGCCGGCCGGGGCATGGAGGCGCGCATGTGGAACGCCAGCTGCTCGTCTCGATAGCGGTGCTCGGGGCCACGGATGCAGGCCAGGCGGGCGGCGCAGGAGTCTTGGCAGGCCGGGGCGGACAGCCGCCGCGCGTGACAGGCCCGAACGTCGAACCCGGCTCGCGCGACAGCGGCGGCTGGGCAGGCCGCCACGCAGGGGGCGGGACAGCCCGCGCATCCGTCGCCGGGTCGGGCGGCGGCTGGGAGCGGCCGGTCGAGCACCAAGAGCGCGCGGTACGCCCACCACGGGCCAAACTCGGGGTGGATCTGCAGCGCCAGCGGGCCCGGCGCACCCAGGCCCGCCGCCCGCCCGAGGCGCTGGAACGGGATGATCGGGTCGACCCCGAAGGGATGGCCGATGGCGTGCCGCGCGCCCAATCCGGCCAGGGCCGCCGAGACCGCGGAGGCAACCACCCGCGCCGTGTAGCGATCCAGTGGGTCGGGCGCACCGTCGCCCCGCTCGGGCGCGCCCGAGAACCCTTCGAAGAACGCCCGCCCGCCCGCGCCGACGATCATCGCGGTGGCGGCGCCCGGCAAGAGACTCTCGAGGCGCAGCGGCGCCGCGGCCGCGTCGAACGCCACGGCGTCGAGCGGCAGCAGAATGTTCAACCCCAGCTCGCCGAGCGCGGCGCGCAGCCGATCCCGAACCGAGGCCGACTCGAGCTGCTCTTGCGAGGACGTCGCGCGCCTACCGCAGCTGGAACGGGTACGGGGTCGTGAAACCGTCGGACGGCGGGAAGCTGGCCGACTTGACCGCCTTTTCGACGCAGGCGCCGGTCGGCGTCCCGGCGAACTTGCCGGTCACCGTCGCCGAAGCGACCTTGCCGTTCTTCGCGATGACGACGTTGACCATTGCCATGCCCTGCTGCTTGTACTCGTTGTAGCAGGCGGCGACCTTTGGCTTGACGGAGTTCATGCCGGCCACGACGGCGCTCTTGGCGAGCGGTCCGGCCGACGCCGCCGGCCTCCCGTCGTCGTCGGACACCTTGGGCCGCGCTCCGCCACCGCCAGGGTGGCGGACGGCGCCGTCCAGCAAATCGTCCAGCGATCCCTTGGGCGGCCTCTTCTCGGCAGGCGCCGCGGAAGCGACGGCTGTCGCGGCACCACCACCCTTTTCCGCCCGCTCGCCCTTCTTGTCGCCCTTGCTCATCTCGTGCTTGCCGTGGCGGTGCTCGCAATCGGACCGTTCGGCCTTGCCCGCGGCCTCCGGGCTACCTTCGCGTGGCGGCAGCTTGTCGTCGGCGATCGTGCTCGGCTTGGCGGTTTCCGGCGCCGCCGCCTGCTTCGCCGGAGCGGCTGGCGCGGGCGCCGGGACCGCCTGAACGGTCTCGACCAGCACCGGCGGCTTCGCGCTCAGCACCTTCCAGGCCATGAAGCCGATGCCGACCAGCCCGATCAGCATCAGCGCGCCCACCGCATACAACCATTTGGGGGGCCCGCTGCTCGACGACAGCGGCAGCAGCACCGGGGCCGCGGGCGAAAACGATCCGAACGCGGGCAGGTCGTCCGCCGGCGCCGAGCCGCCAGCGCCGCCGTTGAACGTCGACTTTTCGGCCGTGCCCAGGGTGCTGGCGGCCATGGCGCGAATATCAATCAGGCCCGACCCTTCCGGCGTGGCGCTGGTGCCCGCTGCCGGCTTGGGGGCCGCGTTCGGGATCGCCAGCGACTGCAGGTTGGACAGCGAGAACAGGACCGAGTTCTCATGTCGCTGTCCGGTCAGCGTCTCGACCCGACCACCATCGTGCCCCGCCGACGGCGCACCGGACGACGGCCAGCGCGACTCCTCAGCAGAGTGGGCCGAGCTGGCGGCGAACAGATCGCCGCCGCGCCCCGAAGCGGCCGCGGGCGCGGCGAACACGTCGCCGCCTTCGCCGCCGCCGCCGAAGAGCGAAGCGCCCGCGCCGGAAGCGCGGCGCGCACGCTCCGCACCGTTGGCGGACGATCCCGAGGCGGCCATGCCGGTGAAGAGCTCTCCGCTACCCCCAGCGCCAGCCCCCGCCGCGGCGGCGATGTCGTCACCGACCACCAGGCCCGCGAACTCGGGGACCGCCGACAGCTTCACCCAGTCAGCGAAGCCTTCCTTCCAGGTGTAGGTGTCGGCCTTGATCTCGCCCTGCTCGATCTTGGCGCGGACCTCGGCGTCAGCCAGAGGACCCACCTGCTCGCCGTCGACCACCACGTGCCAGCCGCCGTCGGCCGCGGGCGCCGACGCCTCGGGCGCCGATTCACCGCCGCGCACGACGATGATGTGGCTGCACTTCTTGCAGCGGATCTTGAAGACCTTGCCGCGGACCTTTTCGTCGGCGATCGAGTACTTGGTCCCGCAGGAGTCACAAACGATCTTCATCAACGCCTCGATTCAGGGGGAGCAGGCCGGAGCTCACGAAAGAAGGAGCTCGGAAGGGGCAACATTATATTGAGCCGCTGCGGCGGCGCAAGCGGGCACTGCCGGCTTTCCCAGGAATATCGCGGATTAAAGACGGTTCGGCCATTCAGCCGGAAGAGCTGGGGCTGAACGGATCCTGCGTGACAATGGTCTGCAAACGGCCCGGGCCCCACGAGGTTGCCCAGACGGGAATCCCAACCAGAGCGCTGACGCGGTCCACGAACGCCGCCGCCGCCGGCGGGATGCTGGGCCCGGACAGCTCGGGCCAGCCCGGGAGGTCCTCGAAGATCGGTTCGGCCAGCGCCAGGTCGTCCAGGTCCGCCGGCATCTCGTCCAGAGTTCGCCCCGCCAGCCGGTAGCCCGTGCAGAGGCGCACCTGGTCGAGGCCCGCCATGACGTCCAGCTTGGTCAGCGCCAGCGCTTCGATGCCCGACAAACGCACCGCCAGCCGCACGGCGGCGATGTCCAGCCAGCCGCAACGGCGCGGCCGCCCCGTCACGGAGCCGAACTCGTTGCCGCGCTTGCGCAGCAGCTCCCCGA
The DNA here is from genome assembly GCA_963737345.1 of uncultured Pseudomonadota bacterium. Lineage (GTDB taxonomy): Bacteria > Myxococcota_A > Polyangia > Fen-1088 > Fen-1088 > JADGRB01. The sequence continues at coordinate 515,821 of CAVTSM010000017.1, forward strand.
CGTCCTCGTTCAGCTCCGTCGGGAACGGGCCGGCGCCGACCCGGGTTGCGTACCCCTTGGCGACGCCCAGCACGCGATCGATCTTGGTCGGCCCGATGCCGAGCCCCGCGCAGGCGCCGCCGGCGGTGGTCGACGACGAGGTGACGAACGGGTACGTGCCGTGGTCCACGTCCAGCAGCACCCCCTGCGCCCCCTCGAAGAGAACGTTGTCGCGCCGCACGATGGCGTCGTGAATGGCGCGCGAGGCATCGCCGACGAACGGGCCAATCTCTTCGGCCAGCGCCATGTAGCGCTGGGTGATCTCGGCCGGGTTGGGGACGCTGCCGCCCATCTCGCGCAGGTAGGGCGCGTACGCCGCAATCTGCGCCTCGAGCCGCGTGCGGAACCGCTCCGGCCGCAACAGGTCGCCGACGCGCAGCGCCACGCGCGACGCCTTGCTCTCGTACGTGGGGCCAATGCCCTTCTTGGTGGTCCCGATCCCGCCGCCTTTTTCCTCGCGCAGGCGGTCGATCTCCAGGTGGTGCGGCATCGTCAGGTGGGCGCGCTCCGCAACGATCAGGTCGCGCGGGCCCGAGATGAACCCCTGCGCGCGGAAGGTGCGGATCTCGTCGACCAGCACCGCCGGATCGATCACCATCCCCTCGCCCAGCACGCAGGTGACCCCTTCGCGCAGCACGCCCGACGGAATCAGCCGGGTCACGTACTTCTTGCCCTCGACGACGAGCGTGTGGCCCGCGTTCGCGCCGCCGGCCCAGCGCACCACGAACCGCGCCTTTTCGGTCAGGAGGTCGACGATCTTGCCCTTGCCCTCGTCTCCCCACTGCACGCCGACGACAATCACGACTGCCATGTCAGTTCCTACCTTCTTTGGTCTTCGCTTCGCGTCGACGGAGCTGGGCTTTGCCCAGCGCAGTCGTCGCGCGAGAGTCAGGGACCCCTCCCAGGGTTCCTGATAGAGCGACCGCGGCGTCCAGGGCGCCGGCCACCGCCTCGACGTCGATGGCGAATCCGACCGCCGGACCAGGACGCCCATAGCGTCCCAGGAGGTCGTCGTAACGACCGCCGCGCAGAACCGCGTCGGGGGCGCCCCGCACGAAGGCCTGGAAACGCACGCCCGTGTAATAGTCGAAACCGCGCACCTCGCCTAGATCGACCTGCAGGCGGGCGTCGACCCGACGCGCCTCGACAGCCGCCACGATGGCGGCCAGCTCGCGCAGCGCGCGCCGGACGCCGGTCGACGGTGCCTTCTTTTCGGCGGTGGCCAGCACCGACGGCGAACCGGTCAGCTCGGGCAGCATCCGCGCCAGCGCGATGGCCGGCTTCGATCCGCGCGCCGACCGCAAGACGTCGTCCAGACCCGCGCCGTCGCGCTTGGCCACGCAGCGACGCGCCTCCTCCAGTGCGCCGTCGGGTAGCTCCAGCGCGGCCAGCAGCTCGCGCGCCAGGCCCAGGTGACCGAGATCGATGGTGACGCGCGACAGCCCGGCCGCCGAGAGCGCCGCCACACCCAGCGCGATCACCTCGGCGTCGCCTTCCGGTCCGCCCAGCCCCGCCAGCTCGACCCCCGCCTGGCTGAGCTCGCGCTGACCACGTGCGGCGCGGTCCAGGCGGACCACTGTCCCCTCGTAGCAGAGGCGGACGGGCTCGCGCGCGTCACGGTAGCGTGTGGCGATGAGCCGCGCGATTTGCGGCGTGATGTCTGGCCGCAACGCGACCACCTGCCCCGAGCTAGGCTCGACGAAGCGAACCGTCGCAGCGCGTGCGGCAGCGCCCAGGCCCAGCGCCAGCACCTCTTCGTACTCGAAGGCGGGGGTCAGGACCCGCTCGAAGCCCGCCTGCTCGAACGTTCGCAACACCGTGTCGACGACCTGCAGGCGCACAGCAGCCGCCGCCGGCGCGTGATCGCGCATGCCGGCCGGCAGGCGCAACCGCGCGTGACGATTAGATTCGGACCCCTGGGAGAGTTTCGCACCTCCCGCGACGGGCTTCGCTGGGCGCAGCCCAGCTCCGCCCACGCGCTTAGATTTGGAACCCTGGGAGGGTTCCGCACCTCCCGCGACGGGCTTCGCTGGGCGCAGCCCAGCTCCGCCCACGCGCTTCGCGGCCACTTTACTTGACCGCGTTGCGGACGACGCCGTCCTTGAGAAAGCCGACGAACACCTCCGCCAGCTCGATCGCGACCTTCTCCTGTGCCTCCTTGGTGGACGCGCCCAGGTGCGGGACGGCGATCAGGTTCTCTTCGGCGAAGAGCGGCGACGGATCGGGCGGCTCCTTGGCGAACACGTCCAGCGCCGCGCCGCCGAGGTGCCCGGACTTCAGCGCCTCCAGCACGGCGTTCTCGTCGACGATGCCGCCGCGCGCGCAGTTGATGAGGCAGGCGCCCTTCTTCATCTTGGCGATGTTCGCCGCGCCGAAGAGCCCCTTCGTGTCGGGCGTCAGCGGCACGTGCAGCGTGATGTAGTCCGACGAGGCGATGAGCTCGTCCAGCGACACCTGCTTGACCCCGGCCGGGATCGACTTGGGCGGGAAGGGGTCGTAGCCGATCACGTTCATCTTCAGGCCGACGGCGCGCTCGGCCGCCTCGCGACCGATGTTGCCGAGACCGATCACGCCCAACGTCTTGCCGGCGATCTCGGTCCCCATGTACTTCTTCTTCTCCCAGATCCCCTGCTTCATGCTCTGCGCGGCCTGCGGAATTTTTCGCGCCAGCGCGAAGATGAAACCGATGGCCAGCTCGGCGGCAGCGGTGGCGTTCCCCTGCGGCGTGTTGATGACCAGGATGCCCTTGCCGGTGGCGAACTTGACGTCGATGTTGTCGACGCCCACGCCAGCGCGGCCGATGATCTTCAGCTTGCCCGGGTTGGCCAGCGTGTCCGCCTTGATCTTGCTGGCCGAGCGGATGCCCACGCCGTGGTACTGGCCGATGACTGCCGCCAGCTCTTCCGGCTTCATGCCGGTCTTCACGTCGACGGAGAAGCCCGCCCCGCTCAGGATTTCGACCGCCTTCTTCGACATGTCGTCGGCGATGAGGACTCGGATTGGCTCGGACATGCTGTGTGCTCCTGGGGTTCGCGTGGTGGATCAGCTGATCATCGGGGGAGTCAGGCGCGCCGCGTCTCCGCGAAGGTCGCCTGCGCCGCGGCGACTCCCGCCCCCGGCCGGATGCTGAAGCCCAGGTCGGAGAGCGTCATCTCGAGGCCCGAGATGGCGGTGATGATGTCGAACTCGCTGAAGAAGCCGACGTGCGCGATGCGGACGATCTTCCCCTTGAGGTGGTCTTGACCGCCGGCGATCGTGATGCCGTAGCGAGTCTTCATCTGGCGGACGACAGCCGTGCCGTCGAGGCCGGCCGGAACGCAGATGCCCGTGACGGAGTTGACCGGTGCCGACGAGAACAGGTCCAGGCCCAACCCGCCGGCGGCGGCGCGCGTCGCCTTCGCGAGGCGCTCGTGCCGCAGGAAGACCCCGTCCAGCGTCTCTTCCTTGATCATGCGCAGCGACTCGCGCAGCCCGACCACCAGCGACACGGCGGGCGTGAAGGCGGTCTCGCCCTTTTCCTGGCTTCGTCGCTCGGCGCGCAGATCCAGGTAGAACCGCGGCAAGTCGGCGCGCTCGACGGCCTTCCAGGCCTTCTCCGACACGGCCACGCCGCAGAGGCCCGGCGGCAGCATCAGCGCCTTTTGCGACCCGATGCAGACGACGTCCAGCCCCCAGCGATCGAACGGCACATCGTAGACGCCGACGGCGGTGATGGCGTCGACACAAAGGATGACGTCCTGCCGCTCGCGCACGACCTTGCCGATGGCCTCGATGTCGTGTTTCGTGGCGGTCGAGGTCTCACAGGCGGTTGCGTAGACGGCGCGCACAGCCGGGTTCTTGTCCAACGCCTCGGCGACCGCCTTGGCGTCGACGCTCTTGCCCCATTCGACGTCGATGAACACGCACTCGATGCCGTAGGCCTGACAGATGCGCCCCCACCGTTCCCCGAACTTGCCGCCGCGAATGACGACCGCCTTGTCGCCACTGCGCAGGAAATTGCAGACGGCCGCGTCCATGGCCGCGGTTCCGGACCCGGTCATGAGCAGCGGAAGCTGGTCGGTCTTGAGGAGCCACTTCAGCCCTTCTTGAACCTCGCGCAGGCACTCCGTGAACGACGGCGACCGGTGGTACAGCATCGGGCGCGCCATAGCCAGCAGCACCCTCTCGGGGACGGGCGTCGGACCGGCGGTCAGCAGATACTCCTTCATCGTGTCCTTTGCCCTGTAGCGGCGGCCCGAGTTCTAATACAAGTTGAATACCAGATCCACCGATGTCCCTCGCTCAGTTCGCCGATGCCAGCTTTGCGTACCCCGGAAACGAGATCCTCGACGGCGCCTCGCTGCTGATCCGCCCGGGCGACCGCCTGGCTCTGGTCGGGCCGAACGGCACCGGCAAATCGACCGCGCTGCGCCTCCTGGCCGGCGACCTTCAGCCGGACAGCGGCGACGTGCGCGTGCTGGGACGGGCCACGATGGCGTACCTGCGGCAATCGCAGGAGCTGTCGGGCGCCGGGACGGTGCTGGAGGCGCTGCTCGAGCCGTTCGCCGACCTGCAGAAGGTTCACGACCGGCTGGTCGCGCTGGAGGCGCGCCTTGCCGAAGGCGATGCCGGCGACCTGGCCAGCTATGGCGAGCTGCAAGAGCGATATCAGCGGGGCGGCGGCTACGAGCTGGAGGCGCGCGTCAAGCGGCTGACCGCCGACGTCGGCTTCAGCGAGGCCGACCTGGGGCGATCGATCGACACGCTGTCGGGCGGCGAGCGCGGGCGGCTCGAACTGGCCAAGGTGCTGGTGCGCCAACCCGACCTCCTGCTGATGGACGAGCCGACCAACCACCTGGACCTGGCGGCGATCGAGCGGCTGGAGGCTTTCCTTTCCGAGTACGAAGGGGCGTTCGTCCTGGTCTCGCACGATCGCGCGTTCATCCGGGCCGTGTGCAACGAGATCGTCGAGCTGGAGAATGGTAAGCTCACGCGCTACCCGTACCGCTACGACAAGTACGTCGTCGAGCGGACCGCGCGCCTGGAACGCGCCGAGGCCGAGTACCGGCGGCAAAAAGAGCACGTCGACAAGACCGAGGACTTCATCCGGCGCAACCTGGCCGGCCAGAAGACCAAGCAGGCACAGAGCCGCCGCAAGATGCTGGAGAAGCTGGAACGGCTCGAGCGTCCCGACGACAGCTGGGAGCACGCGGGCAAGATCGGCCTGTCGTTCCAGACCGGCGGCGAGCTGGGGAGCAAGGAGACGATTCGCGCCCCGAAGCTGACCGTCGGGTATCCGGGCGCCCCCGACGGCCCGATTTTGCGCGAAGTGACCGTCAACATTTACCGCGGCGACAAGGTCGGCATCGTGGGACCGAACGGCGCGGGCAAATCGACGCTGTTGAAGACGCTCATCGGCGAGCTGGCGCCGCTGGAGGGGCGCGTCGAGATCGGCACCGGCGTCCGCATCGGCTACTTCGACCAGAAGCTGTCGACCTTGGACGAGACGCTGACGCTGATGGACGAGATCCGGTCGGTGCGGGCCGACCTGTCGCCTGAGGTCGTGCGCCAGTACCTGGCCAAGTTTCGCTTCTTCGGGGACGACCCCTTCCGAACGGTGCGCGGGCTGTCGGGTGGCGAGCGCAGCCGGCTGGCCATGGCCAAGATCATGTTGTTCCCGCGCAACGTGCTGGTTCTCGACGAGCCGACCAACCACCTGGACATCCCGGCGCGCGAGACGCTGGAGGATGCGTTGTCGGCCTACGAAGGGACGCTGATCACGGTCAGCCACGATCGCTACTTCCTGGACCGCATCTGCACGCGCCTGCTGGTGATCGAGGGGACGCACGTCGAATCGCACCACGGCAACTACAGCGACTGGCGCGCGCGCAAGAAAGACGCCGTCGCCTCTTCCCTCCCCAAGCCGGAAGGCCCCCCCAAGCCGGCCGCCTCCGCCCAGCCGGCGCGGGCCAAGCTGCCGGAGCCAGCCAAGCCCGACGCCCCGCCCGCCGCGCTGCGCGAAGCGGGCAAGCAAAAAGAGCGCGAGCAGCGCCGGCTGGCACGCCGCGTGGAGACACTGGAGGCCGATGTAAGCAAGCTCGAAGCGGAGCTGGCGGCCGTACGCGCGGAGCTGGCCGGCGATCACGCGGGCGATTGGCAAAAGCTGCACGCGCTGGCCGAGCGGGAGCGCGAGCTGGACGCGCTCTTGGCGCGACGAATCGCGGAATGGGAGGCCGCGAGCGCGGCGGCCTCAATGCGGCCAGCGCTCCCTCCGATTGACAATTAGGAAACCTGCGTCGCACGGCGCGGGGCCGTGTTTCCTGCCTCGCAGCATTGCATCGCTGCGGTCGGGGGCTACGTTGATGTTGATCGTGTAACCTTTCATGAGTCTCTCCGGGAGGTATCCGGATGCGGTTCCCTGGCCTGTTTTGTTCCGCGCTTTTGGTCGCCGCCGGCGGCTGCGCGACGCATCCCGCTCCCCCGGCAAGCGCCCCGGCGCGCGCGCAGGCCAGCGAGGTCTCGGGCATCTGGGACGGAACCAACCAGAGCACCATCCAGGTGGGCCTTGGCGCCGGTGACGTGCGCATCGAAAAACAGGAATGGCACCTCACCCAGGCTGGTAACTACATCAGCGGCTACTACATCGCGGCCCTGACGTTCGTGTCAGGCGACGGCCGCCCGTACGTCTGCAACCGGCAGCCGCGGTTCTCCGCCACCCGGCGCTTCGACGTCTCCGGGCGGGTCCAAGGCGGCGTCGTCGAGATCGAGGAGCTCGAACAGCAGCTCGCGTCGCAGGGCAGCCGCTGCGATCCGGGCTTGCGCCAGCTGGCCCGCTACCGCGGCAGGTTGGACGGGGACGTCCTGACGCTGATGATGGCGGGCGGCGACCGGCAGACCTTGTACCGGATCCGCAATCCAGAGTCCGCCGACACGCGGCTCGCGCAGGCGTCGCCCCTCCCCGTCGGAAAAGCCGAGGCGTCTCTGCCCCAGCCGTCCGGTCCCCTGCAGGCCTTGGCCTCCGGCGGGCCCCCGGCGGACGTCAGCGGGATGTGGGTCTGGCAGCACAACGGACTCGTGCCCGGCGGCGACGAAAAGCTAGAGCGCGAAGAGTGGCACGTCAGCCAGGACGGCTCGAAGCTGAGCGGGTACTACGATCGGATCGTCCACCAGGTCTCCACCGACGGGCAGGCCTACCGGTGCAGCATGGCGCTCGACTTCCAGATCGTGACCCGCTACCAGTTCCGCGGCGAGGTCAGGGGCAACCGCGTGATGATCTACGAGAGCTCGTTCGAGGTGCTGAATCCGAACGCCTGCGACAACGGGAAACGACGCCTCGACGCTTACGAAGGCCAGGCCGCACCCGATGAGCTGCGGCTGGTGTGGGGCGTCGGCGGCCAGGTCCTGCGCCGACCGCGGCCGGACGTACCCACTCAGAGGTTTTGAGCGACCTACCCCTTCTTGGCCTTCAGCTCCTTGTCGATGACGGCCTTGAACGCGTCGATCGGCTGCGCGCCGACGATTCGGGTGCCGTTCACGAAGAAGGTGGGCGTTCCCGTCGCACCCACCGCCGCGCCCTCGCGGGCCTCGGCATCGACCTTGTCCTTGAACTTGCCAGAGTCCAGCGCGGCCTTGAACTTGGCCACGTCCAGGCCCAGCTCGCTGGCGTACTTTTCCAGCGATGGGCGGTCCAGCGCCTGCTGGTTAGCGAAGAGCTTGTCGTGGAACTGCCAGAACTTTCCTTGCTCGTTGGCTGCCAGCGCGGCCTCGGCGGCCAGATGCGCCTTGTCGTGGAACGGCAGCGGCAGCTGCTTGAAGGCGACCCGTAGCTTTCCGGCGTAGTCCGTCTCCAGCTGGTGGAGCGTCGGGACGGCCCGGCTGCAGAACGGGCACTGAAAGTCGCTGAACGCGACCAGCGTGACCGGCGCCGACGCCGGCCCCTTGACAGGTGCGTCGCCGATCTTGACCTCGTACTTGTCGTTGCTGTCGGCGGCCGCTGACGGCGCGCTGGGCGCAGGAGCCGCCGCGGCAGCGGTCTCGATCCGCTTCGTGTAGACGTCCTTGAGCGGCGTCCCCTTCTTGATGAGGGCGTCCGCCTCCTTCATCTCGTCGTCGATGATCTTCTCGAAGGCCGAGGCCTCCTGCGCGCCGACCAGCTCGCGGCCGTTGATGAAGAACGTCGGCGTCCCCGTGGCGCCAGCCGCCGTCGCCGCCTTCTGGTCCTGCGCGATCTCGTCTTTGATCTTGGGGTCGTCCCAATCCTTCTTCAGCTTGCCGACGTTCAGCCCGACCTCGCCGGCGTACTTCTCGATGTCGGCACGCGTGAGGGCGGTGTTGTTCTCGTACATCTTGTCGTGCAGCTTCCAGGCCTTGTCGGCCCCCTGCCGCGCCGCCGCCTGGAACGCGGTGGCAGCGTCCATGGCGTGGTCGTGAAACGGCAGCGGCTGGTTCATCCAGACCAGCGCGATGTCCTTGCCGTACTTGTCCAGCACGCCCTTCACCGTCGGTTCGGAGCGCTTGCAGAACGGGCACTGAAAGTCGCTGAACTCGACGATCGTGACCTTGGTGGCCTTCGCGCCGCGCCGCAGGTCGTGCGAGAACGGCACCACCTTCTTGCTCCCGCCGCCAGGCGCCTCGCCGCCGCCGCCCGCGGGCGCGACCGGCTTTTGCTTTTCGTCGATGGCCGCCAGGATCTCGCCCAGCCCCTTGCCCTGCTTGGACATGTCGATGGCCAGCCGGGCCAGATTCGGGCTGCGCGGGCAGTTCGGATCCTTCTTCAGGCAGCCGGCGATCTTGCCCATGCCGCAGCCGCACTCGCAGTCGCGCTCGTTCAGCGCCTGCAGCGCCGTGGTCTTCTGCGCCGGCGTCAAACCGTCGAAGCTGACGGACGTGACCGCGGTCAGGTCCGCCGCCTTGGTCCACCCCTCCGGGAACTCGCTTTCGGACTTGTAGACCTTGGCCGGCAGCTTGGTGCCGGCGGGAACTTTTTCAGCGGTCTTTTCGGCGGCGGGCTCGACGGCGCCGCCGGTTCCTTTGACGGCCGTCTCGCGTCCGACCAGGAACCCGACGGCCAGCCCGGTCACGAGCGGCCAGATTGCGGCGGTCCAAGCGGGAGTGGAAGGAGTTCGCGGATGTTCCTGCATGACCGCCGCTTATAGCACCATTATTTCGTCACTCGTCGTCGTCGTTGCGGCTGGCCGAACGGCGCGAGCCTCCCTCGTCGAAGTTCAGCTCGCCGGCGAACATGTCGTCGATTATCTGGTCGACGGACTCGAAGTAACCGTCACGACGCAGCTCCTCGCGTTCGAACTCCTCGAAGGTCTGGTAGGTCTTCTGGTCGACGAAGCGGCTCATGCTCATCCTCCTTGCGTGTGTCGGCCAATCGCCGACATGTAGGTCTTACTATTACCTAACCGTACACGCAGTCAAATTTCTGTACCGTATTTGGAGGCTTGGCCCCCGGCCGGTTAGCGTGCTTAATACGCGGGCTCCCTCTGCGGATCGCCCGGGCAAGACACAACGATGGGAAGGGTCATCGCGGTAGCGAACCAGAAGGGCGGCGTCGGCAAGACCACGACGGCCGTCAACCTGGCGGCCTCGTTGGCGGCGGCCGAAAAGCGCGTCCTCTTGGTCGACATCGACCCCCAGGGGAACGCCAGCTCTGGCGTCGGCTACGTGCGCGGCGAGGCGGCCAGCCCCAGTGTGTATGACCTCCTCGTCGGGCAAGCGACGCTGGAAGAGGTCATCCGCAAGACCGAGCTGCCGCACCTCGACCTGGTCCCCGCCGACGCCGATCTGGCCGGCGCCGAGATCGAGCTGGTGCCGGTCGCCGATCGCGAGCGCCAGCTGCGGCGATCGATCCGCGCGGCGGCCGACCGCTACGACTACGTCCTCATCGACAGTCCGCCCTCGCTGGGGCTGCTGACGCTGAACGCGCTCTGCGCGGCCGACGCGGTGCTGGTGCCACTGCAATGCGAGTACTACGCGCTCGAGGGTCTGTCGGCGCTGCAGCGAACGATTCAACTGGTCGGCGAATCGCTGAACCCGGGCCTCGAGATCGAAGGCATCGTCCTGTGCATGGTCGATCCGCGGCAGAACTTGACCGAACAGGTCGCCGGCGAGGTTCGCAGCCACTTCGGTGCAAAGGTCTTGACCACCACGATCCCTCGAAATGTGCGGCTCTCCGAAGCGCCTTCGTTCGGCAAACCGATCTTGCTCTACGACATCGCCTCGAAGGGCGCCAAGAGCTACCTGGACCTCGCGCGCGAGCTGCTGGCCCGACACGGACAAGAGCGGCGCGCGCCCGCCGCGGCGGTGTCGCGATGAGCGCCCCCAAACGCAACGCGCTCGGCCGCGGGCTGGCGGCCTTGATCCCGAGCGCCCCCGCCCCGACGCCAGCACCCGCGCCGGGCCAGGGCCTGGCGGCGTCGCCGGCCCGGACGGGCGACGGCACGCGGACCATCGCCATCGAGGACATTCACCCTTCCCCCGGGCAGCCGCGGCACCACTTCGATGATGCGCGGCTCGAGGAGCTGGCCGCCTCCATTCGCGTGCAGGGGATCATCCAGCCTCTGATCGTTCGCCCGCGGCCCGACGGCGGTTTCGAGCTGATCGCCGGCGAGCGCCGCTGGCGGGCGGCGCAGCGGGCGGGCCTTCATCAAGTGCCGGCGGTGGTGCGCGACGTCGCACCGACCCAGGCATTCGAGATGGCGCTGGTCGAGAACCTGCAGCGCGAGGATCTCAACCCGCTGGAAGAGGCGGCCGGCTACCAGCGCCTGATGAGCGAGTTCGGGTACACGCAGGAACAGCTCTCCGAGCGCGTCGGCAAAGACCGCAGCACGGTCGCGAACTCGCTTCGGCTGCTGCGCCTACCCGAGCCGGTGCGCGCGCTCTTGGCCGAGGGGCGATTGTCGATGGGCCATGCCCGGGCGCTGCTGGGGCTGGAAGCCCCCGCCGAGATGGAGAAGCTGGCGCGCCGAATCGTCTCGACCGAGCTGTCCGTACGGCGCGTCGAAGAGCTGGTGCGCAAGGCCCGTCACGGCGGCGACACCGCGGCGCGGCCGGCGGCGGCGCCGGCCCGCCCGTCGACCAGCGCCCGGGACCTGGCCCTGCGGCTGACGCGCGCCCTCGGCACCCGCGTGGAGCTGGTCGAGGCTGGCGCCGATCGCGGCCAGATCGCCATCCATTACCACTCGCTGGATCAGCTGGATGCCTTGCTGGAAAGGCTGCTCCCTCGGTGACGACAGCGGCGACGGTGGAGCTGACATTCCGCTCTGACGCTGCGCTGCTGATTGCCTATGCCACACACATCGCGCGAGGCCAGCTCGCCGTCGCCGTCGACGAGCACCTCCCGGCCGGCGCGCCGATTCAGCTGAAGCTGGTCACGCCCGCCACGTCGATCGCCGTCGGCGCCGTGGTGACCCGGCCGCGGGGAGAGAAGAACGGCAGCCCGCGCGCGCCGGAGACCGGGGTGGCGGTCACGCCCCGCTCCGATCATTTCGGCGAAGCGATCGACAAGCTGGCGTTTGGGTTCAAGGGGTTGAAGGCGCTGGTCGCGGCCTCCCAGGCGGCGCCACGCGCGCTGCTGATCCGGTACCTGCGGTCGATTGTGACTTGCGAGGTCGTGGAGATCGATCAGCGCAAGCTGGCCGAGCCGGGCGCGATCTGCAACGTCGACCTGGCGGTCATCGATCTGGATTCGTCGGGCACCCTCGGGTACGAGCTCTACGCCCGCCTGCGCGAGCACCGGGAGGCGGGCTCCGCCCCGGTGCTGGCGGTCGCGCAGCTCGAAAGGGATCGCGCGCGCGCGGCGTCGCTGGGGTTCGACGAAGCGCTGGCGAACCCGCCGGGATTCGCCGACCTGCAAGCCGCCGCGCTGCGCGTGCTCGCCAAGCCCCTGTCCGCGCGCGTGATCTCAGCTGGCCAACGCCGCGCGAATCTTGGCGGCCTTGACGGTGTTGACCAGCAGCATCGCGATCGTCATCGGGCCGACGCCGCCCGGGACGGGCGTGATCGCGGAGGCGCGGGCGGCGGCGGCAGCAAACTCCACGTCGCCATGCAGCTTGCCGTCCGCCGCGCGGTTGATGCCGACGTCGATCACGACGGCGCCCGCCTTGATCCAGGCGCCTCGAATCATCTCGGCGCGGCCGACCGCGGCGACCACCACGTCCGCCCGGCCGACGGCCGCGGCCAGGTCGCGCGTCTTCGAGTGACACGCGGTCACCGTCGCGTCGGCGCCGGTCAGCAGCGCCGCCATCGGCTTGCCGACCATGTTCGAGCGCCCGACCACCACCGCCTCGGCGCCGGCCAGCCTCATCCCCGCCTCTTCGATGAGCGTCATCACGCCGAGCGGCGTGCAGGCCACGAAGCGTGGCTCACCCATCACCAGGCGGCCCAGGTTCTCGGGGTGGATGCCGTCGACATCCTTGCGCGGATCGACGGCGGGCAGGATCTCGCGGGCGTCCAGGCCCGCCGGCAGCGGAAGCTGGATCAGGATCCCATCGACCTGTGGGTCGGCGTTGAGGCGCGCGACCAGCGCCAGGAGGTCCGCCTGGGTCGTGGTGGCGGCCAGGCGGTGGTCGAAGGTCCGGATGCCCGCCTCGGCGCAGGCTTTCGTCTTGTTGCGAACGTAAATCTGCGACGCCGCGTCTTCGCCGACCAGGACCACCGCCAGGCCCGGCTGCACGCCACGCGCCGTGAGCCCGGCGACCTGCTTCGCGAGGTCCGCCCGGATGCGCGCGGCCACCGCCTTGCCGTCCAGAATTTTCGCCGAGATCGCCGCGGTCTCCATGGGCGGCTCTATAACACATGTCCTGCGCGCGGCCGGGCGTCCTGATTCCGGCTGTGGATGACCGGTCCCGGGACGGCGACCGCACGAGCCGCGCCAACTGAGCCACCACCAGCCGCCACCACAGCCGGCACGGTCATTGCTGAATTGCCGGGCATGGCTCGTCTGTTGGTGGCGGTCGCGATCGGAGGCTTGATCGGCCCACGCGCGTTTGCCTCTCGCGACGGCCGGGGAGGGACGCCTCTTGACCCGGTGGGCTCGGGCCAGATCGAACAGCTGGTATCGGCGGGCGACCATCTCTTCGCGATCCGCGACGGCACGGTCCTCACGTTCGACGCAAGCGGGTCGCTGGTTGGACGTTGCGGCCGGCCGGTCGACGGGGCCGCGCGGAGACCGCCCCGCCCCTTCCGGCTGCTGGATGAAGCTGACGTGCTCCACGACGCCGGTCTGTCGGACGACGACGGCACGCTGGAAGCAGAAGACGCCCTCGATGACGAGGGCGCTTGGTCGCATCGAGCGGCGGCCAGGCCGGAACCTCAGCCGATTCGGCCCCGCGCCCTGGCGGCGGCCGGGGGGCGAGCCTGGGCCGCCACCAGCGAGGGCCTGTACCGGGTCGGTCCCGAGGGGTGCCGGCGGGCCGCGCTGGTCGGACGCGACCTCCTGGCCGTGGCCGCCAGCGAGAGCACGATGGCCGTGGCCTCCGCCAATCTCCTCTTCCAGGCGGAGGCGGCGGAAGCGGCTGCGGCGGGCCGCGAGGTATGGCGCTTCCGTCCCCTGGCCGCCCTGGCAGCGCGGCCACGGGCCCTGGCGATTGACGCCGCCGGCTCGGTCGTGGTGGCGGACGACCAGGGGGTCATGCTGGTCGATGCGCGGGGAAACACCACGCGGCTTTTGGATCGTCGCGCTCGCACGCTCACGAGCTGCGGCGGAACGGTGGCGGTGCTGGCCGGGGACGGCGTCTACGTCTGGGACGGAGCAAAGCTGATGCGCACCGGCGATGGGCCGCCGGCACGGCTGCTCGCCTGCGGGACGGGCCCGCGGCGGTGGATTGCCGCCGGCGCCTCCGTCTGGAGCTCGACCGACACGGCGAGCTGGGCGGCGCACGCCGGCGTGCCCACCGGCGACATCCTGGCGCTGGCGGTGATGGGCGGCCGAGCCTGGCTGGCCGCGCAGGACGGGCTCACCGCCGTCTCTCTGGAGACCGGGGACGCCCTTCGCGCGCCAGCACCGCGGCTCGGGCCTTTGCCGCCGTTCCATTCGGTGCCGGTGCCGGTGCCCGCCAGCTGGGTGTGGCCGGCGGTCAGCGCGCTCGTCACCGTCGACCGGACGGGCGCCCGACGAGCCGTCACGGCCTTTCTCCTGCTGCGGTTTCCGTTCGACCGGCCGCCTCCGGCGCCCAGCGACCGTTCGGCCGTGGCCCTGCAGATCGCGCGCCGTGACGCGGCCTTGGCGGCGGCGCAGCTCTCGACCGGGTACGGCGCGACGACCGCCACCGACATCGTCGATCGCGAGGAGCTGGCGGCCCGACGCGAGATGGCGGCTGAGGAACGGGAGACGCTGCGGTGATCGGACCCATGCTTGGCCTTTGGCTGGTCTGCTTCTTCAGTCAGTCGCTGCCGCCGGGCGACGACGCGGTGTTCCCTCCGACACCTGCCGAGCCGGCGCGGCGCGCGCATCGGACGCACACGGCGGATCCGCAGCAGGTCCGTCTGATGTTTGCCGAGGACCCACCCGTCTCGGCGCTGCGGCAAGCGGCGACGGCGCTCCTCGGCGCCGAGCCAGAGCGGGCCCGATCCGCGATGGCGCGCGCCCGATTGGCCGGCTGGCTGCCGGAGCTGCGGGTGCTCATCGAGCGAAAGCTCGGCAGGGCCGAGTCCGTCGACCTGGGCACGGCGGCGGACCCGACGGCGGTCTCACCTGTCGGCATCGACACCAGCAACGACGTTCGATATCAAGCTCGTGCGACCTGGGACCTGTCCAAGATCGTCTTCAACCCCGACGAGATCGGCGTCGACGTCCAGGCTCTCCGGGCAGCCGACGCGCGGCGTGAGATCGAAACGGTGATCATTCGCCTGTACTTCGAGCGACGGCGGCTCAAGCTCGAGTCGCTGGGCGCCGATGATTGGGACATGCCCTCCGGGTTGAGGCGAGATCTGCGCATCGCGGAGGTTGAGGCGGAGCTCGACGCGCTGACCGGTGGCGCGTTCACGCGCCTTTCAGGGTCGAGACCAGCTCCGTCGAGGCGATCGGAACCATGAGCGAAGGCCACTCGACACGCCGGCAGCATCCGCGCTTTCACGTCGACGTCCAGGTTGCCGTGTCGGTTGCCAACCAACGCTTCGCGGCGCGCACGCGGGACGTGTCACGGGCCGGCGTGTGTCTGGTGGCCGGCGAGCCGATCCCGCGCGAGACGGAGGTGGGGCTGGAGATGGTGCTGACCTTCGGCGACGACGGCCGGTCAGAGCCGTTGAAGATCCTGGGCCGCGTGGCCTGGTGCACGTCGCTGTTCGGCGCTTACCAGATTGGCGTGAAGTTCGTGAAGGTCGACGGAGAGCGGGCCAAGTACCTGGACATGTTCGTGGGGTTCCTCGACGGCACGCTGGCCCCGGGCGGGCTGCGCTCCGAGCCCGACGATCGGTTTGCCCCGCACGCCGCCCTTGACCCGGACGATCCCTTCGCCGCCTAAGTCGCCAGCCGATGGTCGATCGCAGCAGGCAAGATCACAGCACCCGGCGGCAACACCCGCGCGTCACTCTCCGCATGTCCGCGGAGGTCCGAACCCCACGCGCCGTGTTCACCGCAACCACCCGCGACCTGTCCGAGGGGGGAGTGGGCCTGAGCGCCGAATATCCCCTGGAAGAAGGGAGCCAGGTCGTGCTTGGGCTGTTCCTGGTTTTGGACGACGTCGAGAGCGACACGCCGCCGCTGTGGGTCAAGGCGCGCGTGGCCTGGGCGGCCGAAACCGACGAGAACCGCTTCAACGCGGGGGTCCGCTTCGAGGTGATCACCGACGAGCAGCGCAAGTGGCTGCGCCAGATCCTCGCCGCCATGGCGCCCCCTGCGCCGGCCTCGCCCGCGGGCGTCCGGCGCCGCTGAAGCGGCGCGCCTCAGGCCAGAGCCAAGATCCGCTCCGCAACGCGGGCCCCGTCCAGCGCGGCACTCACGATTCCGCCGGCGTAGCCCGCTCCCTCGCCACACGGATACAGCCCGGCCATCGAGGGGGACACCAGCGTCTCCTGATCGCGCACGAACCGAACAGGCGCGCTGGTGCGGGTCTCGGCGGCGATCAAGGTCGCATCCGGGTGAAGAAAGGCGGGGATGCGGGCGCCGATCTGACGAAGGCCGCCCCGCAGAGACTCGATGACGAACGGGGGCAAGGTATCCGCGAGATTGCCCGGCGTCAGCCCCGGCCGATAGCTGGAATCCCCGACGCGATCGCTGGTACGCCCCGCCAGGAAGTCACCCAACCGCTGGGCCGGCGCGCGGAAGCGACCGCCGCCGGCGCGAAAGGCGGCCTGCTCGATCGCGCGCTGAAACGCCACCCCCGCCAGTGGTCCCGCGGCGTCGGGACCGAAATCGGAGAGGTCGACCGAAACCACCAGGCCCGCGTTCGCGAACGGCGAATCACGGCGCGAGAGGCTCATCCCGTTCACGACGACGCCGTCCGGCTCGGTCGCGGCGGGCACGATCCAGCCCCCCGGGCACATGCAGAAGCTGTACACGCCGCGGCCGCCGCATTGGGCGGTCAATTCGTAAAAGGCTGCTGGCAAGCGTGGATCGTCGGCGGCGGGACCGTACTGGATCTGGTCGATCAAGTGCTGGGGGTGTTCGATTCGCACGCCGACGGCGACCGGCTTGCGCGCCAGGGCCAGACCGGCGGCCGCGGACCATTCGTAAACCGCACGCGCGGAATGACCGACGGCCAGCACCACGACGTCGGCGGGAATTTCCTCGCCATCGACGATCAACGCCTGCAGCTTGCCACGCTCGGCCCGCAGCCCCGTCGCGCTGGTTTCGAACCGGTAGGTGACGCCCAGACCCGCCAGGTGCGCGCGCAATCGATCGAGCACCTGGGGCAGCCGATTGGAGCCGACGTGCGGTCGCGCCTCGATCTCGATCTCGGGCGGCGCGCCGAAG
This sequence comes from uncultured Pseudomonadota bacterium, assembly GCA_963737345.1. GTDB lineage: Bacteria > Myxococcota_A > Polyangia > Fen-1088 > Fen-1088 > JADGRB01. Next base: position 532,760 of record CAVTSM010000017.1, read on the forward strand.
CGAACCAGGTCGGACAGGACCCCGGCCACGCCGGCGCGGTCCTTGGCGCGCGCGTACAGCTTGCCGTCCGAGTAGGTCCCGGCTCCCCCTTCGCCGAAGCAGTAGTTCGAGGTGGGTGTCAGCTCACCGCGCGTGATGCGGGCCAGATCATGGCGGCGGGGTTGCACCGGCTTGCCCTGCTCGATCACCGTCGAGGGAACGCCGGCCTCCGCCAGGCGCAGCGCGGCCCAAGCGCCGGCTGGCCCCGATCCCACGATCACCACGCGCGGCAGCGGACGCGCCGCCGGCCACCGCGCCGCTGCTCGCGGTGGCGTGACGACGCCCAGAGACTCACCGGCCCGCGCGGCCACGATGCGCAGGCGGTGTCCAAGCGGCCTCCCTTTGCGCGCGTCCAAGGCGCGCCGCACGACGCGAACCTCGCCGACGCTGCCGCGTGTCCAGCCGAGCGCGCGCTCGATGCGCGGGGCCAGTGGCTCGTCGGCGGCCGCCAGCGGGACGAACAGTTCGATGGTCTCGGCCATCGCGGCTAGCCGGCCCGCGCGCTGAGCCCGACCCGCCGTCGCGCGTCCAGGCAGTGGCGTCCGTTGGCGGCGAAGTCACGGCAGGGCTGCGGCCGGTTTTCGTAGATCGTGCACGAATAGCGCGCGGGCGCTTCGGGCGTCGCAGCGAGCGCCGCGCAACGCGCGCCTTCCCGCAGAATTTCGAACCGGTGGCCGTTACGAACGATGAGGGCCGGCTCGCGCCAAACGACTGGATCGCGCACGGACACCGTCACCGAATGGTAGGCCTCGCGGCAGCACGCACCGCATGCGTGGCAATCGACCGGCGGCTCCCAACGCGCGCAGGCGCGCGTGTCGGGGTCGACCCGCGCACCGTCTCCGACGGCGGCCGCCGTCTGCCGGCAACGCGACACCGCCGGGCCGCGGCCACCGCGATACATCCAGGCGCAGCCGCCGCAGGTCTCGGCGGGCGGCCCCCACGGAAATCCGGTCGGGTGTGCGTTGACGGCGCCCTGCTCCACCAGCGCGGCGGTCGCCGCCAGCGCGGCTTCGATCGGCACACGCCAGCGCGACGACTCGAACCGCGCGCGAGCTGCGGCGGCGATGGCGACGGCTTGATCGTCCCCGACGGTGGCCAGCGGCTCGTCGGGGAGCGCGTCGTAGTACACGCGGTACTCGGTGGTGGGCGCCATCGCGGCGCGCAGGCCGAAGCGCGCGGCGACATCGGCGGCGAATCGCAGGCAGGCGTGCTCGCGAACCGCGTGATCGGTGCGATTTTCGAGCCCCCAGTCCGGCAGACACAAGGCCTGATCTCCTTCGGTGATCGCGTGACAGAGCTCGTGAAAGACCAATTGCGCGACCGCATCATCGGCATCCAACAGATCGTCTGCGCCGATCGCGATCACCCCTCGTCCGTCGCTGGTCGCGTAGGCCTCACTGGTGCGGCAAACGTGGAGCCCCAGCTCCGCCGCCGCCGCAATCCAGATCGCCTCGATTGCGGCGGTTGCAAGCGGGCTCGGCCCCCCCGATTGGGCGTTGGAAACGGAAGCCGGGAACGGATTCGTGGCTGGAACAGTGGACCTGCGGGTCGACATCGTCGGTATTGTGACTCGCGCACGGATAGGCCGCGAATTGCCTCTCGGGCCCGAATTTTAGCGGACTTGGCTCAGTATTTTTGCTTGTTCCATTTTGTTCCGCCGCGGAGCGCCGATTATTTTTTTTGACAAGGCCCTTGCCTTGAACCTGGTCCGGATCAAACCTTTGGACCCGACGCGGGTTCCGCGACGGCCCAGCCCCGACAGCCGAAGCCATCGACTTCGGCGTTTTAGACCAAACGAAAGGGGGAGAAACCGTGTTCGCCGAGTTGCGAAAATTATCTTTGTCTCTTGGTACGGCCACCGCGCTTGCGAGCTTGGCGCCGGCTCTCGTGAACGCCGGCCCTGCACGTGCTGGCTCGTCGGCGCATTCCCGAACGGCCGCGCTCAATCTTGCCGCGGACGCAAACGTGGATGGGAGCAGCGAGGTCCATGCCAACGCGTGCCTCGCCCAGACGGTTTGCGCCGTGAAGGAAAAGATTCGGTGGCAGACCCCTGCCTGGACTCCGTCGCAATGCGGGCGGATCGCGGACGCCGTCGCCGGGGCCGCAAAGCGGCATGATTTGAGCCCGTCGCTGCTGCTGGCCGTGATGGTCAACGAGAGCGACATGAACGAAAAGGCCGCGCAGGTCTACACACGCGAGGGAAAGGTCTACGCCAAGGACGGCGGCCTGATGGCAATCCGCTGTCTGCTGGACGAGCACGAACGCTGCACGAACGGCAACGTCCGCGGCGTTGCCTGGAAGGATCTGATGGATCCCACCACCAACATCGAGCTTGGCGCGCGCGAGCTGGCGCACTGGCGCGACGGTGGCGGCGTGATGACCAAGACGGTCGTCAAGCTCGATCGGACCGGCCACCGCTACAAGGTCACGCGCGAAGTCGCTTGCGACCACAAGACGCACGCGTGGTGGGCGCACTACAACCACGGCCCACGCTACATCGACCACGGCTACCCACGACACTACCCGCATCGGGTGGCCGTTCTGGACCACGCGTTCGCGACGGTCATGAACACGCCAGCACCGGAGCTGACGGCCGGCCGGATCACCATTCATGATCCGGGGCGGCGCGACCGCAGCGTCGATCGGCCGCTCGAGCCGCGCTACAAGAAGCTGTACACGCAGATCCTGTCCGGCGGCACCTGCGCGGCCCTCGCGCTGAACTGAAGCCGCCCCGCCCTTTCAACCGAGACCGGCGGGCGCTGCGCGGCGCGAGGGCTTCGGTCCGCCGCGCCAGCCGCGCGTCGTCACGGCGCCGGTGAAGCGGCGTCGGCGCTGGCGGCGGCCGGGCCGGCCGGCGGCGTCCCCTTGGCGGCTGCCGTGCTGGTGTGCAGCCCGAAAGCGGCGCCCAGGCCGATCATCGTCAGCACCAGCGCCGCCACCGCCGCGAACCGCGGCGTCCGCATGCGGCGCGCCGTCATCCGCAGCCGCATGCCGCGATCGCGCCGCGTCGCCGCCTCGTCCGAGCGCGGCCGCTCGGGGTTGACGTAAACGAGGCGCGGCGGGCCCGACAGCGTCTCGATGTCCCGGATGAACCCCGCGACGTCCTCGACGTGCAGCTGCGACGCCAGGATGAAGTCGTCGAGCGCGCGCGCCATCTCGGCCGCGCTCCCGAAGCGCCGCTTGCGATCGCGCTCGAGCGCGCGCATCACGATCCGCTCCAGCTCGGGCGGCACGTCCTGCCGTCGGGCCGTGATGCTGGGGATCTTCATGTCCATGATCTTCTTCGCTGTGTGCACGTCGCTGTCGCCCGCGAACAGATGCTGCAACGTCAGCATCTCGTGCATCACGATCCCCAGCGCGAAGAGATCGACCCGGCCGTCGATCGGCTTGCCCTGGAGCTGCTCGGGTGCGAGATAGGCCGGCTTCCCCTTCACCGTCCCGGCACGCGTCGACTTGGCGGCCGTCGCGAACTTCGCCACGCCGAAGTCCAGCAGCTTCACAGCGCCCGACGGGGTCACGATGATGTTCGACGGCGTCACGTCTCGATGAACGACGTCCAGGCGCTCGCCTTCGGCGTTCTCCAGGCGATGAACGTAATCCAGCGCGCGGCAGATCTCGCGCGCAACGTAGGCGACGATGGCCGGCGGCATCGGCCGGCTGGCCGCCCGCAAGGTGCGCAGCACCTTCGACAGCGACGGTCCTTCGACGTACTCCAGCGCCAGGTACAACGTGCCGCCGTCCTCTCCGAACTCGTACGCCTGAACCACGTTGGGGTGGTGCATGAGCCCCAAGATGCGGGCCTCGTCGGCGAACATGCGGACGAAATCCGGGTCGCGCGTGTACTGCGGCAGGATCCGCTTGACCACGACGTCGCGCTCGAATCCGGCGGGGCCTGACGCGCGTGCCTTGAAGACCTCAGCCATACCCCCGCACCCAAGCGGATGCAGCAGCTCGTAACGGCCCAGCTTGCCGAGGCCCTTGCCGCCCGCCTTCGCCCGACCTTTATCTCCACGCAGCTTGTCGAACACGGCCGTCCCCTTTTCTTCTGGTCCCCTAGACCTTCGCCTTGCATCCCTTCTCAAGACCCGTGCCAGGCCCCAACTCCGCGGGAACCGGCCAGGGTGAACCGTGTAGACGCCCGTGCTACCCGTCCCTTCGTAACACCGTCCCCGAACGGCAGTTACGGGGCCGTGACGACCTGGCCCGACCGGAGGAGGGCAATCACACAGGAACGCTGGGGGGTTCCTTGAACCTGCCGCGACGACTCCGCCGCGCGCGGCACAGCTCCGCGCAGCCCAGCTCCGTCGAGGCGATCTGTGCTCAACGAGTCTTAGGTTGGAGATCAAATGGACGGCGAGAAAAAGAAGGCCAAGTTCTCGATCGGGTACGTGATCATCGCCTTCTGGGCGGTCCTGCTGCTGCAGCAAGCGCTTTCTGGCTACCTGCAGCCGCCGCGCACGTCCTACAGCGACTTCAAGGCGGCCGTGGAAAGCGACAAGGTCGATGAGGTCGCGATTGGGCAGACGCTCATCCGCGGGCGCATGAAGGCGCCTCCGGCGCCGCCTGCCACCGCCCATCCCAACCCGCGGGCGGCGGCCAGCACCGGGTCCTCCTTCGAGACGGTTCGGGTCGACGACCCCGACCTCACGCGGCAGCTTCAGACGCATGGCGTGAAGATCAGCGGCTTCGTCGAGAGCAGCTTCTGGCACGACGCGGCCGGCTGGTTGCTCCCCATCGCGGTGCTGGGTTTCTTCTGGGTCATGATGTTGCGGCGGGCCGGCCAGGTCGGCCAAAACGGTTTTCTGGCCATCGGCCGCAGCAAGGCCAAGGTCTACATGGAGAAGGACGTTCACGTCCGGTTTCCCGACGTGGCGGGGGCCGATGAGGCCAAGGAGGAGCTGCGCGAGGTCATCGACTTCTTGAAGACCCCCGCCCGCTTTGGCCGATTGGGTGCCAAGCTGCCGCGAGGCGTCCTCTTGATCGGGCCGCCCGGCACGGGCAAGACCCTGCTGGCGCGCGCCGTCGCGGGCGAGGCCGGTGTTCCCTTCTTCTCGATCAGCGGGTCGGACTTCGTCGAAATGTTCGTCGGGGTCGGCGCAGCGCGCGTGCGTGATCTCTTCGAGCAGGCCAAGCAGAAGGCCCCCTGCATCATCTTCGTCGACGAGCTGGACGCCTTGGGCAAGGCCCGTGGCGCGGGGCCCGTGACTCACGAAGAGCGCGAGCAGACGCTGAACCAGCTGCTCGTCGAGCTGGACGGGTTCGACCCCCGGGTCGGCGTCATCTTGATGGCCGCCACGAATCGGCCCGAGATCTTGGATCCGGCTCTGCTGCGGGCCGGCCGCTTCGACCGCCAGGTGCTGGTCGACAGACCCGACCGCACGGCCCGGCTCGAGATCCTGAAGCTGCACGCGCGGCGTGTCCCCATCGATTCAGAGCGCGACCTGGAAATCATCGCCAGCATGACGGCCGGATTCGTGGGAGCGGATCTGGCCAACATCATCAATGAAGCGGCCCTGCTGGGGGTGCGGCGCGAACGTGAAAAGGTCGGGATGGCCGAGCTGCAAGAAGCGGTCGAGCGCATCGTCGCAGGACTCGAGAAGAAGAACCGCGTGCTGTCCGCCGCCGAGAAGAAGCGCGTCGCGCATCACGAGCTGGGACACGCTCTGGTCGCTCTGGCCTGCCCTTCCGGCGAGGGCGTCCAAAAAATCTCGATCATCCCCCGCGGAATCTCCGCGCTCGGCTACACGCTGCAGGCGCCGACCGAGGACCGGTTCCTGATGACGGAGAGCGAGCTGAAGGACAAGATCGCGACGTTGCTGGGGGGCCGAGTCGCCGAAGAGCTGATTTACGACGAGGTGTCGACCGGCGCGCACGACGATCTGAGCAAGGCCAGTGAGCTCGCCCGGGCGATGGTGAAGATGTACGGGATGAGCCCGCGGCTGGGCCAGGTCAGCTTCGAAAAAGAGCGCCGCACGATGCTGAACACACCCGTCGACGGGCACCCGCGGGGCGACTACAGCGAACAAACGGCGCGCGCCATCGACGACGAAGTTCGCCGCATCATCGACGAACAGCGCGATCGCGCGACCGAGCTGCTGTCGCGCCGGCATGAGGTCCTGTTGCGTGCCGCGCAGGTGCTGCTCGCCAAGGAGACGATCACCGGCGTCGAGCTACGCGAGCTGCTCGCCGCGCACGAACGGCCCGAGGCTGCTCCTGTTGGGGAGCCCGGACCGAACGTGCACGCGATCTGACGCTGACGGAGCCTGAAGCGGCTGCTATTCAGCCGCCGAGGGATCGCCTTCGAACGCAGCCAGACCTGCCGCACCGGTGTCGCCGGCAGCGCCGGAATGGCCAGCCCCACCGCGACCGCCTCCGCGACGTCCACCGCCGCCGGTCGGCCCGCCGAGGTGTCCACCGCCGCCGGTCGGCCCACCGAGGTGTCCACCGCCGCCGGTCGGCCCGCCGAGGTGTCCACCGCCGCCGGTCGGCCCGCCGAGGTGTCCACCGCCGCCGGTCGGCCCGGTCGGGCCGCCGTGGTGTCCACCACCGCCGGTCGGGCCGCCGAGGTGTCCACCGCCGCCGGTCGGCCCGCCGGGGTGTCCGCCGCCGCCGGTGGGTCCGCTGCCGCCGGTGCCCGTCGCGTCAGTGCCGCCCGTGCCGAACGTCGTGCCACCGGTGCCTGTGGTAGGTCCGCTGCCGCCCGTGCCGGACGTCTCGCCGCCCGTGCCTGGCGAGTGGCCGCCCGTACCCTGGCCGCCCGTGCCCGCCCCCGTGTGACCGCCCGTCGCCGTGCCGGCGCCGCCCGTACCCGTGGAACCGCCGGTCCCGTCGGAGCCGCCGCAGCCCGGAACGAGAAGCGCGAAGGTCAGTGCCGCGCTACCACCCGCCGTCAGTAGGAACTTGGATCTGATGAGCCGCATCGATATCCCCCAGCGATTGGTTAACTGGTGGGATATGTGCGGGGGCGTCCCGCCCATTATCGAAAAAAGATTACAAGTGGGCGATGGCGCCGGGCTCGCAACTCGCTGAGATGCTGCGGGTGCCCCAACCCGCGGGTGATTCCGAATTCATGCAAAGCCGCTTTTTCGCCGCGGGCGGTTTCAGACTGGCCGCGCGCGGCGCCGTCACGGCACCCCACCCGCAGCCGATAGCGACCGCCAGCGTCCATCGCCAAAGAATTGATCGCATGATCCGCACCTCGTCCTGCCTGTCGCACATTGCAGCAGAGATGCCAGCCGCCCGGCTTCGGTCACGGTCGACTTTTCCGGCACTTGGCGGCTCGGCTTCGGGCGGCAGTGGCGGTCTGGTAACGTCCCTGCTGTCGAGGTTACGCGGTAGGGTGACCCGGCGTGCCACGGCGCTCTTGTTTCCTACATGCGCGACCTTAAAACAGAGTTCACGATGAGCGTCGCAGCAGCAGGAGTCCTCACGTCCGATTCCGGTGACACGGTGCCGGTGTCCGGGACGGGGCTCAATGTCCTTCTGGTGGACGACGAGCCAGACATTGGCCTGGCTGCCAGCGAAGCCTTGCGGGATGCGGGCCACCGGGTCACCGTGGCCATGACGGGCGCCATTGCTCTGGAGAAGCTGACCACCCAGGTGTTCGACGTGATGATCTGCGACGTCCGCCTGCCGGGGATGGACGGCCTGACGCTCTTTCGCCGCTCTCGACAGGAGTCGCCAGACACGGCGGTCATTCTGATGACGGCCTTCGCCGCCGTGCAGGACGCCGTCGCCGCCGTGAAGGAAGGCGCGCACGACTATCTGACGAAACCCTTCGACATCGACGAGATCACGCTGCGGGTCCAACGCATCGCCGAGCACCGTGCCCTGCTGCGCGAGTTGGACGACGCGCGCGCGCAGCTGGCCCTGCACAGCGCCGAAGAGACGGTGATCGGGCGATCGCCCCAGATGCTGCGGCTGATGGATCGGGTCAACACCATCGCAACCAGCCACGCGCCAGTGCTGATCCGGGGCGAAAGCGGCACCGGCAAAGAGTTGATCGCGCGCGCCTTGCACGACCGCGGCCCGCGGCGCGGGAAGGCCTTCGTAGCCGTCAACTGCGCTGCCTTCCCGGACACTCTGCTGGAGGCCGAGCTCTTCGGGCACGAGCGCGGGGCCTTCACGGGCGCCGTGCGCCGCCGAGAGGGCCGCTTTCGCGCCGCGCACGGCGGAACCCTGTTGCTCGACGAAGTGGCGGAGATGTCCCTGCCCGCCCAGGCGAAGCTGCTTCGCGTGCTGCAAGAAGGGACCATCGAGCCGCTGGGGACGAACGAATCCTTGCGCGTCGACGTCCGGGTCGTGTCGGCCACCCACCGCGACCTCAAAGACCGGATCGCGACTGGCCTGTTCCGCGAAGACCTCTTCTACCGGCTGGTGGTGCTGGACGTCGACATTCCGCCGCTGCGCGACCGCAAGGGGGACCTGCCCCTGCTGGTGCAGTACTTCTTGAAGAAGTTCACGAAGCCGGGCCGCGAGATCCCAACCCTGACGCCGGCGGCCTGGAAGGCGCTGTCGCAGTTCCCGTTCCCGGGCAACGTGCGCGAGCTTGGGCACGCCATCGAGCACGCGGCGGTTCTGGCGGACGGCGGGAACATCGACATCCGCCACTTGCCGCGCGACATCGTTCGCGCCACCGAGAAGACCGAAGAGCTGGCCGCTGTGCCGCGTCCTTTGGGGACGGCTCTCAAAGAATTCGAGCGCGAGTACCTCCAGCGCGCGCTGGCGCAGGCCGACGGCAAGCGCACGGTCGCCGCCGAGATTCTGGGCATCTCCCGCAAGAACCTTTGGGAGAAGCTCCGCATGCACGGCTTCTCCGAATAAATAAAAGCGCGCCCCACGGCGCGCGACGCTCAATCCCTGTCCCGCGCTGCGTACCGCGCGGGACAGCGCCTGGCTGAGGGCGTGGTGCCCCCAGCCCGCCCTACTCGGCCTGAATCTGCGGCGGCGGGTTGCCGGTCGGCAGCGTCATCGGGTTGCGCGTCAACAAGTCGCCGAAGACGCCGACCATCATGACCACGGTGAAGATCACCGAGACGACGAAGATCAAGCGGTTGGTCCCGGCCGCCTCCGTCATGTGCATGAAGAACAGCACGACCAGGGCCGCCTTCACGCTGGCGATGACCAGCGCGAGCACGATGTTGTAATCGCCGAGATCCATTCGACCGGTGATCACCGTCGTGCCCGTGAAGATCAGCAACAGAATCCAGACCACGAAGTAACGCCCCGGACCGTGCGCGTGCGCGTCGGCGTGGACGGCCTTGGGACCACGGTTTTCGGTGATTTCAGCCACGTGCGTTCTCCAGCCCCTAGATCAGATACAGCAGCGGAAACAGGAAGATCCAGACCAGGTCGACGAGGTGCCAGTAAAGGCCCCCCAACTCGACCGGGACGAAATAGCTCGACGAGAAGTGCCCCTTCAGGACCCGGGCCAGGACCCAAATCAGGATCGACATCCCCACGATGACGTGGATTGCGTGCAGGCCCGTCGAGAGAAAGTAGATCGTGTAGTAGAGGTTCGCGCCCGGGGCGGTCACCTCGGCGAAGTGATACCAGGCGCCGGGCAGCGCCCCCTCCTCGAACTTGTGGTGGTACTCGATCGCCTTGATGACGAGGAAGACGCACGCACAGACGATCGTGAAGATCAGCAGACCCGCGCACAGCTTCTGCTTGTCCTGTTTGATGGCCCAGTAGGCCAGCGCCACGGTCAGCGAGCTGGTGATGAGAACGACGGTGTTGGTCGCGCCCGCCCACAAGTCCAGGTGACGCGAAGCCTCGTGAAAGGCCTCGTGATAAAAGTGGCGATAGACGGTGTAGCCGAGGAAGAGGCCCGCGAACAGCAGGACCTCCGTGGCCAGGAACAGCCACATCCCCAGCCGGACGGCCGAGTCCTGCTTCTCGATCGTCTCGAAGTGATGCGCCAGGTGCGGGTTGTGCGCCTGCGCGTCAGATGACGACATGCTCAACCTCCTCGCCCGGGTTCTGGTAGGAGTGCGGATCCTGGGTGATCACCGGCGTCTCGTGGAAGTTGTGCTTGTCGGGAGGCGAGGTCGTCATCCACTCGACACCGCGCGAATCCCAGGGATTTGCCCCGGAGAGCTCGCCGTGCATCAGGGCGTAAATTAGGTAGACGGCGATGATGATGAAGCCGAACGCCAGCAACGACGCGCCGGCCGTGGACGCGACGTTCAACGCCTGGTAGCTCTCCGGGTAGATGTAGTACCGGCGCGGCAGCCCGGCGTTCCCCATCAGGAACTGCGGGATGAAGGTGGCGGCGAAGCCGAACACGATCAGGGTGGCCGAAACCATGGCCCAGCCTTCGTGGTACATGCGGCCGAACATCTTGGGGAACCAATAGTGCAGCGCCGCCAGGAAGGCCATGATGACTGCGCCAACCATGATGAAGTGGAAGTGGGCGATGACGAAGTAGGTGTCGTGCCAGTGCACGTCCAGCGACACCGTCGCGACCGCGATGCCCGTCATGCCGCCGAACACCGTGAAGAACAAGAAGCCGCAGATGTAGACTAGCGGCGCGCCCACCACGATTGAGCCCTTGTAGAGCGTCGCCACCCAGTTGAACACCTTGATGGCGGTGAACACACCGACCAGCATCGAGATGGCGGCAAATGCACCGTCGTCGGTGGGCGATTGCCCCGACACGAACATGTGGTGTCCCCAGGCGAAGAACCCGACGAAGGCGATGCCCAGCGAGCTGTAAGCGACCGCCTTGTACCCGAAGACGTTCTTGCGGGCGAACGCCGCGATGACGTCGGAGATGACGCCCATGGCCGGCAGAACCATGATGTAGACGGCCGGGTGCGAATAGAACCAGAACATGTGCTGGAACAGCACGGGATCGCCGCCGCGGCTGGGGTCGAAGAGGCCGAAGTGGCCAACCTTCTCGATGCCGACCAGCATGACCGTCAGGCCGATGACCGGCGTCGCGAGCACCTGGATGATGCTGGTCGCGTAGATCGCCCAGACGAAGAGCTGCATCCGCATCCAGCCCATCCCGGGCGCGCGCAGCGTGTGAATCGTGACGATGAAGTTCAGCCCGGTGAGGATGGACGAGAACCCCAGGATGAAGACGCCCAGCAGCACCGGGAACAACGTCATCGGCGTGGTCGTGCTGTAGGGCGCGTAGAACGTCCAGCCCGTGTCGGTGCCGCCCATGATCATGCCGGCCAGGGCTAGGGTGGCGCCCGTCCAGTAGAGGTACAGGGACAGCAGGTTCAGCTTGGGGAAGGCGACGTCCTTCGCCCCCAGCATCAGCGGCAGGCAGAAGTTCCCGAACACGCCCGGGATGGCGGGAATCATGAACAAGAAGATCATGACCACGCCGTGCAGCGTGAACATCCGGTTGTAGGTGTTCGCGCCCATGATGGTGGGCCCCGGGGTCAGGAGCTCGACCCGCAGCGCCATCGCGAAGATGCCGCCCAGCAGGAAGGCGATCAGCACCGAAACCAGGTACATGATCGCGATCCGCTTGTGATCGACGGTGGTCAGCCACGACCAGACGCCGCGGTCGGCGTTCAGGTAGTTCACCGCCGGGTAGACGGGATTATCGTCGCTGAGCTGGTTTGGCTGGCTCATAAATCGCTTCCTTCGAGGGGACCGCTTCCAGACCTGGCGTGCGCAAGGTCTTGATGAACTCGACCAGCGCCGCCGAATCGGGCGCGGTCAGGCGCCCCTTGTAGGTCGGCATCACGGCCTTGTAGCCCTTCACGATCTTGCCGCGCGGGTCGATCATCGAATCGGTCAAATACGCTTCGTCGACGTAGATCTTGCTGCCGTCTTCCAGCGTCTCGGTCTTGGCATAGAGGTCCAGCCAGGTCGGGCCGATGTGCGGCTCGCCGTCGAGCGAGTGGCACTTGACGCACCCTTCGCGCATCGCGACCTGCTTGCCGTATTCGACGATCGAACCGTGAAAGGAGGGTCCGTCGTCGCCGCCCGAGTCGACCCGTGTGCCCAGCAAGCCTTGCCGCTGGTCCAGGAGCCACTTGTCGAAGTCGGGGCCGTCCATCACCACGACCTCGCCCCACATCTGCGAGTGCCACGTTCCGCAGTACTGGGTGCAGAAGATCTGGTAGCGGCCCGGCTTGGTGGCCTCGAACCAGGTCTCGGTGTAGCGCCCAGGCACGACGTCCTGCTTGATCCGGAAGTCGGGGACGAAGAACGAGTGGATGACGTCGCGGCTGGTCATCAGCAACCGCACCGGACGATTGGCGGGGACGTGCAGGGTTCCGATGGCGTTCGGCCCTTCAGCCCCGTACGAGAACTTCCACATCCACTTCTTCCCCATCACGTACACGTCCATCGCGTTCTCGGGCGGGGTCGTGTACCAGACGTAATCCTTGTAGCCCTGGACGAACCACAGCAGGAAGAAGAACAGCGGAACGCCGATGACGACGATCTCGAACTTCACGCTCGGCATCACCAGCGGTGTCGACTGGTTCTTGCGGCGCTCGCGGTACTTGAACAGGAAGGCGAACGCGAGGATGCCCGTCACCAGCGAGGCGATCATCGTCACCGTGATGACGAAGAAGTGCAGACGGTCGACGGGGACCGCGAACGTCGAACTCGCTGGCGGCAGCCAGAGAATTCGTCGCAGGAGATCTTCGAAGACCGTCATGCCGCGCTCCGTTTCCTCATCGCGATTTCCTTTCGCCACAGGACGGTCAGCAGACCGACCAGGGCGAGGAACACCAACCCGGCCCCGATGCGCATGAACCCGAACACGTACGGGCCATAGCGCCGGGTGGCTGGGTCGTATCGGTAGCAGGAGAGAATCACCTTGTCGATCGACGTCCCGATGCGCCCGCCGCCCGCTTCGACCACGGCCATGCGGAAATCACGGGGCGGATAGTCGACGCCGTAGAGGTATCGGGCGATCGTTCCGTCGGGCGTCAACACGAAGGCAACCGCGTCGTGGGCGAACTGCTTGGACGTCGGATCGTACTTGTACCGAAAGCCGACCGCGTCGGCGAGCTGCCGGGCGGCCGCGCCAGCGTCTTCGCCCGACACCCAGAACGGCCAGTCGGCCGCCGTGGCGCCGTTGCCGGCCTGCGCGACCACCCGCTGTTGCGCGTGCCGCAGCAGGTTGATGTCCTCGCCCGGGTCGATGCTGACGTCCACCGCCGAAAAGTCCCTGCCCAGCGTCAAACCGGCGATCTTGGTGGCCTTGGCCAGCCCGTCCAGCACCAGCCCGCACAGCATCGGGCACCGGTGATACCCCAGCGTCACGACGACCGGGCGGCCTTTGTGCAGCAGGTCGTCCAGCGATACGTGGGCGCCCGTGGCGTCCTGGAACCGCAGCCCGGCCGGAACGTGGTCGCCCAGGTGCTCGATGACGTCGATGTCCTGCAGCGCGGCCAGCGGCTCGGCGCTCCCTTGGGGGAACACCACCTGAGGCTCGGCATGCGCGGCGGCGGCCGGCAGCAGCAGCGCAAACAGCGCCGCGGCGGTGCATCGAGCCGCGCCGAAAAGCAGACCCGCCTGCTTCACTTGGGCGCCCCCTCCGGCAGCGCGCCGCCGGCGACCTCATCCATGGCCTTGTCGATCGGGATGTGCGCGATGCCCTTGCTGCGATCGACCCAACCGTAGCCGTTCAGGCGCGCGGCCCGTTCGGCGCGCCAGTCGGCCAGCCGGTGATCTCCCGAGAACAGCACCTGGTCGACGATGCCGATCTCGGGCTGTCCGATCATCGGCGGGTGGCTCACGCCCGACGCGGCGTGCGCGCGGGCCGTCTCACGGTGCAGGATGGTGACCGCCCAGAAGGTGCCCAGGGCGAAAACGACCAGCGAGACGAGGCCGACGGCGATGACCTTCTTGAAGTCGATCTGGTCGTCGGCGCCGTTCTCCGCGCCCGTGCCGTGGTGTTCGTGGTGAGGATCGCTCATGGCTGGTGATACCTGATCGAGACAGCGAGGTACGGGTCCTTGACGGGCACCGGAAGCTTGCCGCGCAGCCGCCAGATCGTGAAGGCGACCGCGACCAGCCCAACGCCCAGGAAGGCCGTGATGTCGGTCCAGTGCAACGCGAAACCCTCGGGATTCAGGCTCGGCATGACGAGCCAGTACACGTCGACCCAGTGAATGAACAGGATCCAGTACGCGACGAGGCGCAGCTTCTTCGGGTCGCGCTTCAACGAGCGCGACAGCAGCGCGCCGAAGGGCAGGAAGAAGTGCCCTAGGATCAGCAGGATACCGAGGGGGGCCCAGCCGGCCTGGAAGCGGCGAATGAAGAAGGGCGTTTCGTCGGGGATGCCCGCGATCCAGATCAGCAGCAGCTGCGAAAAGGCGATGTACGTCCAGAAGCAGACGAACGCCAGCATCAGCTTGCCGATGTTGTGCGTGTGCTCGTCGGACATCGTCCCGCCGAATAGGCCCGTTTGCCGCCCAGCCGCCGTGGCGATCGCGAGCAGCGACAGCACCGAGACGAAGCTGCCGGCGAAGTAGTAGACGCCGAAGATGGTCGAGAACCAGGTCGGGTTCAGGCTCATCAACCAGTCGAACGCGGCGAAGGTTAACGCCAGCGCGATGAACGGAAGTCCGCCGGCTGCCAGGTTGCGCTGGCTCTGCAGGAGGCGAATCGGGTCGCCGCCGCGGTCCTGCCGCAGCGACCAGCCGTAAAGGCGCTGGCCCAGGAACGTCGCCAGCAGCAGGTAGAAGAAGCCGCGGATGATGAACCCCTTGACGTTGAGGTAGGCCGCCTTGCCGGCGATCAGCTTCAGCGCCTCGTGCCCCAAGCTTTCGGGCGGCTCGACCCAGACGTAGGTGTGCTTCATCCCCACAATGACCGGGATGAACAGCACCAGGAAGATCGGCACCGAAACCGCCATCGCCTCGATTGGCCGCCGAATGATCGTCACCCAGCGCGCGTGCGTGGCGTGGAAGATCATCAGCAGGATGACGGCCGACATCGAGATGCCGGCCCAATAGGTGAACGCCGTCAGGTACGAGAAGTAGGCGGCCTGCGGATTCCCCGCCGCCCCGACGAACGTCAGGATCAGCAGCAGCAGCCCTACGCCGCCGCCGATCGCGAACCACTTGCCCCCACCCGAAAAGGGCGGGACGTCGACCTTGGAAACTGAGGGCCCGTGCCCGTGCGTCGCTGCGGCGCTCACCGCTTCTCCTCATCTGGTCCGTGCGGTTTCGGCGCCTGGGGCGCGGGAATGGCCGCCGGGCGTTCCTGGCCAGCCGGCAAGGACTCGAGTTGCTGCCGCACATCGGCCGGCAGCGCCGCGGCCGGCGTGGTCTGCGCCAGCTGCAGGGCGCGGAGGTAGGCGACGACCGCCCAGCGCTCCTCGACCGTCAGCTCGGCGGCATAGGAGGCCATGAGGCCGAAGCCCTTGGTGACGACCTCGTAGATGTAGCCGGCCGGCTTCTGAACGTACTGCGCCTTGATCAGTGACGGCGGCGGCCGCAGCGCCATCTGCGTGGCGACGATGCTGTTGCCGTCGCCCAGCGGCCCGTGGCAGGTGGCGCAGGTGATGTCGAACCGCTTGCGCCCGAGCTCGAGCAGCTTGCGGGACACCGGGATGGGCGGCGTGTTCACGTAGTGCGGCAGCGCTTCCGTATTCGGCTGGATCGGCCCGTCCGCGTCGCGACCCGCCGTCAGCGGCCGATTCAACGTCACGCGCTCGCGCGGAACAGTCCCCTCGGGCGGCGCGCGCATGGTCAGTCCGTCCGCGTAGAACTCGCTCTCTTTGTAGCGGGTGGCCTTCGGCTGCCGGTCGGCCATCGGGTCCAAAATGTTCTCGTCGCAGCCGGCGGCAGTTCCCGCCAGCAACGCCGTCAGCACGGCGCCGATCATTCTTTGGCTGCTTGGCGTGCCGAGCTTCATCGCTCCGACTCCAGGACCAGCTCCGCCCCGATGGCGCCCAGGCCGCGGACGTCGGCCAGCGCCTTGTCCGCGTTGGCCTCGACCGGCAACTCGACGGACAGGAAGTAACCGTCCACCGACGCGCGCTGGAATGCTCCGGACTCGAAGACCGGGTGATAGGGTTTCGGCAGCCGCGCCAGCGTGAAAAACCCGAAGAACGAAGACGTGCCGGCCAGCAGAACGGCCAGCTCGAACGTGATCGGGATGTTCGCCGGCGGGCCATGCAAGGGCCGGTTCCCGACGTTGATGGGGAAGTCGATCACGTTGCAGAAGTAAATCATCGCGTAGGCGATGCAGGCGCCGGCGATGGCGCCACAAAGGACGATGGTCGGGATCTTCGGGCGCCCCAGACCCAGAGCCTTTTCCAGGCCATGAATGGGCATCGGCGTGTGGGTGTCGAGGTTCTGGTGGCCGGCGTCCCGCATGCTCTGGGTGCCAGCCAGCAGAGCTTCGGGCGTGGCGAACTCAGCGACGATGAACCGCCGCGCGACGAAGCCGGATCCTTCGTGACCGCCCGACATCAGTGCGTCTCCCCTGCCGGCTCGGCCGTCGGGTCATGCGCCAGCTCGTGACGCAGCTCCTTGACCTCGGTCACAGCGACGGCCGGCACGAACTTGAGGAACAGCAGGAACAGCGTCGAAAAAAGACCGATCGTGCCGATGAAGAGGGTGATGTCGACCCAGGTCGGCGAGTAGTTCTCCCACTTCGAAGGGATGAAATCTCGGTGAAGCGAGGTGATGACGATCGTGAAACGCTCGCACCACATGCCGACGTTGATCAGGATCGAGGCAAACCAGAGCACCATCAGGTTGGTGCGGCCGCGCTTCGACCAGAAGAGGTGCGGCACGATGCAGTTGCAGAAGATCATCAGCCAGTAGACCGGAGCCATCGGCCCGTGCTGGCGCACCCGGAAGAACTGCGAGAACTCGTAAGGGTTCCCGCTGTACCACGCGATGAAGTGCTCCATCACGTACCCGTAGGTGACCATCAGGCCGGTCACCAACATGACCTTGGCCATGTTCTCGAGGTGCTTGGGGGTGACGACGTGCTTGAGGCCCAGGAACTCGCGGGCCGGAATCATCCACGTCATGACCATCGCGAAGCCCGAGAACACCGCGCCGGCGACGAAGTACGGCGGGAACACCGTCGTGTGCCAGCCCGGAATGACCGACACCGCGAAGTCGAAGGACACGATGGTGTGGACCGACAAAACCAGCGGCGTCGACAGGCCCGCCAGCAGGATGTAGGCCCATTTGTACTCGGCCCAGTGGCGGCCCGATCCGCGCCATCCCATGGCGAAGATGCCGTAGATGAAGCGCTTGCTCGGGCTCTTGCTGGAATCGCGCAGCGCCGCCAGGTCGGGGACCAACCCCAGGAACCAGAAGAGCAGCGAGATCGTGAAGTAGGTCGAGACCGCGAACACGTCCCAGGTCAGCGGGCTCTTGAACTGCGGCCAGATGCGGTGAACGCTGGGGTACGGCATCAGCCAGTACGCCGCGAACCACGGGCGGCCGGTGTGCAGCAACGGGAACAGCAACGCGCAGATGACAGCGAACAGCGTCATCGCCTCGGCGAAGCGATTGATCGAGGTGCGCCACTTCTGTTGGAACAGCAGGAGGATCGCGGAGATCAGCGTGCCGGCGTGGCCGATGCCAATCCACCAGACGAAGTTGATGATCCCGAACGCCCACCCGACCGGGATGTTGTTTCCCCAGACGCCGATACCCTTGTACAGCGTCCAGGAGATGGCGATGACCAGCAGGCCCAGCGCCGACAGCGCGCAGCCGAACAGCGCCCACCAACCCTTGCCGGCCGGCCGCCAGACGTGGTCGAAGAGGCTGTCGTTGATGGTCCTGTCGGTGTGCGTCCCCTCGAGGAGAGGAATCGGCTCGAGCGGGTCGCGCGGCAGAATGGCGGGTTCAGGAGCGGCCATCTGTCAGTCCACCTTCGCGATTTCGGGGTTGAGGTTGCGCACGCGCGCCAGATACGCGGTGCGCGGCCGGGTGCCGAGCTCGTGCAGCAGGTCGTAGCGGCGCCCGTCGCCGT
The DNA here is from genome assembly GCA_963737345.1 of uncultured Pseudomonadota bacterium. Classification (GTDB taxonomy): domain Bacteria; phylum Myxococcota_A; class Polyangia; order Fen-1088; family Fen-1088; genus JADGRB01. The sequence goes on from CAVTSM010000017.1 coordinate 550,727, forward strand.
GCAGCTTGGTCACCTTGGCGTTCGGGTCGTTCAGTGATCCGAAGGTGATGGCCTGCGTCGGGCAGCCCTGCTGGCAGGCGGTCTGCAGCTCACCGTCGGCGATGGCCCGTCCCTCGATCCGCGTCTCGATGCGCTTGCGCTCGATGCGCTGCACGCAGTAGGTGCACTTTTCCATGACGCCGCGGGACCGGACGGTCACCTCGGGGTTCATGCCCATCTGGCGCGCCGGGGTGACGTCGCCGATGTAGTTGAGGAAGTTGAACCGCCGCACCTTGTACGGGCAGTTGTTGCTGCAGTAGCGGGTGCCGATGCAGCGGTTGTAGACCATCTCGTTCAGGCCCTCGTCGCTGTGGACGGTGGCGTTGACGGGACAGACGTACTCGCAGGGGGCGGTCTCGCACTGGACGCAACCAAGCGGCTGGTTGACGACCTCGGGGTTCTCGACGCCGCCCGAGAAGTAGCGGTCGATGCGAAGCCACTGCATCTCGCGCCCCTTGGCGACGTTTTCTTTCCCGACGACCGGGATGTTGTTCTCTGATTGGCAGGCGACCACGCACGCGCTACAGCCCGTGCACTTGTTGAGGTCGATGGCCATGCCCCACTTGTACTGCTGCTGGCTGTAGTCGTGGGGCTGGTGGATGTAGGGCTGCGGGCCGCGCCGTTCTTCCAGCTCTTCGTGCACCATCGAGCCCGCGTTCAGGAGCTCGGCCAGCGGTGTGGCGACAGCCGGCGGCGGAATGTCGCGGCCGTCCGGCGACATCGTCCAGTGGTCCTGGGTGATGGCGAACTTGTACTTGGTTCCGGTCACGGCGACGCTGGCGCCGCGATCGAACCAGGGCGCGTCGCTGGTGCGGACGGCGTTGGCGTTGAAACCGACGCCGTTGCCGATGTGCCCGACGCGCTCGCGACCATAGCCGAGCGGCAGGGTGATGGCATCGTCGGCATGTCCCGGCACGATCATCGCCGGTCCATCGACGGTGCGTTCCTTGTACGAAACCGTCAGCCAATCGCCGGTGTCGATCCCCAGGCGATCCGCGGTGGCCTGAGACAGAAGGACGGCATTGTCCCAGGTCACCTTCGTCACGGGCTGCGGCAGTTCTTGCAGCCAGGCGTTGTTGGCGAAGCGGCCATCGTGAACCTTGGGGTCCAGCGCGAACGCGATCTCGAGCCCGTTGCCGTGCGCCGCACCCTCGCGCGCCAACAGCGGGCCGGCCACCTGGGCCAGCGCGGAGGCGTTTACCGTGAGCCCGGTCTCGGTGGCAGCGCCGGTGTCGGGAACGACGCCGTCGGCCAACCAGCGTTCCCACACGGCATCGAACGACCCGCCGCTCACGGTCGGCAGCTTGGATTGGCTGCTCCAATAGCGCTGGAGCAACGCGTGCGTCCCCAGATGGCCCTCGTCGAGGAAGGTGGCCAGGACGTCGGTTTCAGTCTTGCCGCCCCACAGCGGGTCGATGAGCGGCTGAACGATCGATACGACGCCGTCGCTCGACCGTCCGTCGCCCCACGATTCCAGCGCGTGCGCGGCGGGGACGAAGTAGTTGCAGATGGCGGCGGTCTCGTCCTCGTAAAGCGCGTGATAGATGACGTTCGGCACGCGCTTGAGCAGTTGGGCCAGTTTGAAGTCGGCCGGGCCGCCGTAGACCGGGTTGTCGGCGGTGACGACCAGGGTCTCCACCGAGCCAGAGGCGATCTCCTCGACCAGGCCACGCAGAGCCTGGGGCCCGCTGTCGACGTCGGTGGTCAGGGGCGCGCCGTATTCGACGGTCTTGCCGACGTTGCCGAGGCCGGAGTTCAGGGCAGCGGCCAGCGCGTGAACCACCGCCGGCTGGCGGCGCCCCGCGATGACCAGGCAGCGGCCCCGGTTTCGCTCGAGGTCGGCGGCCACCGCGGCCAGCCACCTCTGATCCCACGAGCCATTGCCCTGGGCCAGACCACCAAGCGCGCCAAGGCCGCTCACCCCGCGGGCCGACAACATCGCGCACAGCGCCGCCGCGAAGGTGGGCACATCCGTGCCGCGCAGCCGCAGGCGATGGTCGGCGGCCATCCCCGTGACGGTCAGCGCGGGCTCGACCACGTAGAGCCGGTTCATGTCGCGGCTCGGCGTGCGCCGGCCGGCAAATTCACGCGACAGGCGGGTCTGCTCGGGTCCGTCGTTCAGGAAGTCGGCGTCCAGCGAAACGATCACCGACGCGTCGGTCAGGCGGTGGCGGGGCACCAGCGGACGGCCAAAGGCCAGCTTGTTCCCGTCCACGACGCCGTCACCCGAAGAAGTGGCGTAGCTGACGAATTTCGCCTGCGGGAAGCGGGCCAGGATCCGCCGGCGCAGGTCGGCCAAAAGCGGAGAACTGGTCGGTCCCGTCAGAAAGCGAAGCCCAGCGCCGCCGTTGCTGGCCAGCGTGTTGCAACGGGTGCGCATTTCAGACAGGAAGGTCGTCCAGGCGATCTGCTTGTCGCCGCGCCGCAGCTGCTTGGCGCGGTCATCATCATATAAGCCCAGGATCAGCGCCTGCTCGAAGGCGGTGGTCGAGCCGAGCGTATCGGGATGCGAGGGGTTCCCCTCGACCTTGGTCGGGTGGCCCTCGTGGCTCTCGACCAGCAGCCCCGCCGTGTAGCCCTCGAGCGCGTAACCGGTCGCGAAGTGCAGCGCGTTGCCGGGCGTGATCTCGTCCGGGCGGCGGACGAACGGGACGATCTTCTCGTTTGGCTTCTGGCAGGCGGCGCCCAGGCCGGCTATGGCCGTCGAGACGCCCAGCACCTGCATGAAGCCGCGGCGCGAGACGCCGTCCAGCTCGGAGGCGCCGGCCGGGAATTCATTGGCGGCGCTGGCGGGGAGAGCGCGCGCGCGCTCGGTCAGCGACCGCCAGTAGCGCGGCGGCTCGGCCGCGGGCTTTGCGGCGCCGCCGAAGATCGGAAGCGAGCGCCTGCGCTCATCGCGCGCCGCCGCCGCCTTTCCTTCACTCTCGTCGCAGCTCATTGCGAAATCCTCATCGGTGGCACGTGGTGCAGCTCGTGCGCGTGTGCACGTCGTTCTCGACGAGCAGCCGCTGCCCGGTCTCGGCCGGGTCCCCTTCGGGCTTCCACTCCATGTTCGTGACCTCGGAGACGGGCCGCAGGTTCTTCTCCGGGTGGCGGTGGCAATCCAGGCAGAAGCCCATCGTGAGCGGCTGCCCCTTTTCGACGGCCGCCATCTGGTCGACGCGCCCGTGGCAGCTCACGCAGCCCACGCCCTTGTTCACGTGAATCGAGTGATTGAAGTAGGCGAACTCGCCGACCTTGTTCACCCGGCGCCATTCGATCGGCTTGTTCTGGATGAAGCTCTGACGGACCGGCTCGAGGAAGGGGCTCTTGTTCCAGATCTGCGAGTGGCAGTTCAGGCAGAGCTGCGTCTGCGGAATGCCTGCCGACGGCGACTTGTCGACGGTGTTGTGGCAATACCGGCAGTCGATCCCTTCGTCGCGCGTGTGGTGGCGGTGGTCGAACTGCAGTGGTTGCTCGATCGGCTCCTGCATCTGGCGCGCGTAAGGCGTGCGCGCATAGAGCATGAGACCCGCCGGAACACCCACCGCCCCCGCCGCAACGACGAACAGAGAGATCTGAGCGAGTGTGTTGTGCCTAGGTCGAAAGAGGAGATTCATCCTCGTCGCGCAGCATTTATGCCGGACTTGAGTGCGCCGTCAAGAGAAGTATTTGCGCGCGCGCCGATCGTCCGTGAGGCGCGATTCGCGCGCCGTTTTGGTGGGCTTGCGTGCGCCCGCTCAGAACCCGATCTTGCGCATCACGAAACGCGGAAGCATGCGGATCGCGAACATCACCAGCGCCCAGATCCCGGGCGCATACACCACCGGGCGGCCGCGATCGATGGCGGCCACCACCTGCGCAGCGACGGCGTCGGGCTCGCCGGCGAACGGCGGCGCCTTCAAGCCCTCGGTCATGCTGGTTCTGACGAACCCCGGTTTCACGCAGACTGTCTTGAGGCCCTGCGCGCGGAACTTGTGATCCAGGCCTTCCAAATAGCGCGAAAGCCCCGCCTTGGCCGCACCGTACAAGATGACCGGCTTGCGTCCGCGCTCGCCGGCGACAGAGCTGAACACGCACAGAGTGCCGCCGGCCGAGCCGTCGCGGCGGGCGAGCAGGCGCTTGCGCGCCTCTTCACAGAAGACCACCGTGTTGGCGAAGTCGACGGTCAGCAGGCGGCGCGCGAGGTGCGCATCCGCCTCCAGCGCCTCCTGACTGGCGAACAGGCCCGCGGTGACCACGACCGTGTCCAGGACACCCAGGGCCACCTCCGCGGCGTCCAGCGCGGCGGCGAATCCCTCCGGGCGTTCGAGGTCGCAGACCGTGTGTCCGATCGTACCCGTCTCTTTGCCGCCGCGGGCCTCCAGATCCCGGGCGCTTCGCTCCAGATCCTCCGGATCGCGCCCCATCAAGAAGATGGCGTCGCCCCGCTCGGCGAACCGGCGCGCCAGCGCCCGCCCCATCCCCTTCGTGGCGCCCAGCAGGGCGACCCTCATGGCTGGTCGCCCAGCAGGCGCACCGATTGGGCGCTGCGGAACCGCCCCTCGGGATCCCAGCGGCGCCGGATGGCCTGCCACTCCGCGAGGCGCGGCTCCATCTTCTGAAAGTGTTCGGGCCGGGTGAAGGCGTCCTTGGCCAGGTAGATTCGCCCCCCCTCCGCCAGGACCAGGTCGTTCAGCTCGTCGATGAGCGGCCGCGTCCAGCCGCGCACCGGCACGTCGATGGCGATCGAGATCCCCAGCTTGGGAAAAGAGAGCAGCCCCTCCCCTTCAGGCCCGCAGTCCTTGATCACGCAGATCGGCGAGGCGACCCCGCGCTTCGTGACCAACTCGAGCACGCGCGTGATGGTTTTCAGGCCGCTGGCGTGGGGAACCACGCATTGGTACTGCGTGAACCCCGGCTTGCCGAAGCCACGGTTCCAGTGGCGAATCCCGTCCAAGGGGTAGAAGAACGCGTCCGGGTGAACGATCCCCGAGGGACGGGACGGGTGAACGCGGAAGTAAAAGCCGTTGAACAGGCGCGCCGTGACCCGGTTGAAAATCCACGGCGGGAAGTCCACGGGGATCGAGAACCCCTTCTTGTGCCTGGGCGGCCGGGCCGGCGCCTCGGCCGGGGTGGCCCACCGCGCGCGGTACATGATCCCGCGGCCCAAATTCTTGCCGCGCGACACGCAGTCGATCCATCCCTTGGTGAACGGCCAGTCGGCGGCGGCCCGCCCCAGAACGTCAAAGAATTGGCCGACGCTGTGAACGCGCTCGGTCTCGCCCCACAGCCAGGGAGACGGGATCTTGGCCATCCGGAACTCGACCTCCAGGATGATGCCGGTCAGGCCCATGCCGCCCACGGTGGCGCGGAAGAGGTCCGGCTCGACCTGGCGCGAGCACTCGAGCACGCGGCCGTCGGCGACCTGCATCCGGAGGCGCGTGACGTGCGCGCCGAAGCAACCGTCCCGGTGGTGATTTCCGCCGTGGACGTCGGCCGCCACCATGCCGCCGACCGTCACGAACTGCGTCCCGGGCGTGACGGGGACGAACCAGCCGCGCGGCAGGAACAGCCGGTAGATGTCGCTCAGCGACAGACCCGCTTCGGCGCGCAGCAAGCCAGTCTGCGGGTCCCAAGCCAGGATCCGGTCGGCCAGCGTCGCCGAGGCCACCTGCCGGTCGCGGGGAGCCGGCAACGACGAATCGCCGTACGACCGGCCCAGCCCGCGCGCGAGCGGCATCCCGCGCGCCGCAGCCTCGAGGTCCTCCGAGCGCACTTCGCGCGCCGGCACGACCGGGGCGTGGCCCCATCCCGACAGGACCGGTTCTGCCTGCACAGGCAGAATCTATATCAACGCGGTCCGAACGCCCAAGCTGGGCGAAGTGCGCCGCCTACGAAGACGTTCGGGCGAGGGCCAGATTGCGGCGGCGCAGCTTTTCGACCAGCGTCGTTCGCCCCAGTCCCAGCAGCTTGGCCGCTTCCTTCTTGTTGCTGTGCGTCTGGGCGAGCGCGGCCTTGATGTACGCGTCTTCCAGCTGCCTCAGAAGAACCGGCAGATCGACGGGCAGGCTGACGATCGGGGCCGGGGTGATGGACGCGGATTCGGTCACGTGATTGGCGTGATCGGATGCGGTCGTTCCGTTGTGCTCAGTCGGGAGCTGGTCCCACGAAGGCGCCGCCCCTGTTCGAGAGGTCATGCCCTTCAACATCGGCCTTCCCCCAGGCCATCTTTAGCCCGCCGCGCAATCCGCTCAGGGTTCGCGCGCGATCGGCCGAGCAGGATGAACAGGGGGACTCCCTATGTCCGATCGGCAACCGACGCGCTCACGATTCGCCGCAGCGCCGCGAAATGTGATGCGCGGTGTCCGGATGCTTTCCACGGGCCGCTGGCGGCCGCCGCTGGGGCAAACGCCGCTCACTGGGCGGCGCGCGCCGCGGCTGATCGCGGTCGGTGCCGCCCTGCCCGGTCTCGGCAAGAGCGTGGTTGCGTCGAACCTGGCCGTGGCCATGGCCGGCCTCGGTCGCCAGGTCACTCTCGTCGACCTGGATACGGCGGCGCCCCGACATCACGCGCTGTTCGGAATTGGCCCGGGGGCCGAAACCGGGCAGTTGACGGGGATCCGCAACCTGCGGCTGGCGCGCGCCGTCGATGGGGAGGGTGCGACGGGGTTGGACGCGCTGCCCCAGATTGATGCCGACGTGGTCATCGCAGATCTCGGGGCTCGCTCGCCCCAGGACCTCTGGACGTCCTTCGCCACAGCCGAGCGGCTGATCGTCACCACCGGTGACCCGGCCACGCTGCAGGCGACCTATGCATTCCTTCATCAGGCGGCGGCGCGGGCGCAGCGGCGGCACGGGGCCGGCGCTCGCGCGGCGCTGGCGCGGTTCCTGGGGGGCCTCATCGGCAACGCGGCGACCGCGCCCGAAGACGCCGAGCGCTTCCACGCCTTCACGCGCATGGTTCGCGACCAGCTCGGCATCCCGCTCACCTCGCTCGGGTGCCTGCGCAAGACCGGTCGCATCGCCCAGTCGGTGATGATGGGGCGCCCGCTGGTCGCGCGCCGCGGAATCGACGACGACGTCCGTTTGTTTCACAACCTGGCCGAGCTGTTGGCCGCCGACAACGGCGCCGACACGCCGTGCGTTCTCGACGACGACGGCGATTCAGAGGCCGCCTCGTTTGCGCCGCCGGGACCAATCGACCTCGAGCGGTACCAGCGAAAGCACACCCGCTTCGTCGTCGACTGGGCGGCCACGCTCACGACCATCGAGGGGCCGAACGCGGTGCGGGTGCGCGACGTCTCCGAGAGCGGCGTGGCGGTCGAGACCACACTGAAGCTGGGCGTCGGTGATCGCGGTGTCCTCTGCTGCTATCAACTGGCGGATCAGCCTTCTGTCGAGGTGATTGTTCGAAACGTCGTCCCCGGGCTCAACCGGCTGGGGCTGGCCTTTGTCGAGGGTCAAAGCGGTGACACGCCGGCCGAGCTGGCCAGGGTCGCCCGCGAACGATCTACCGCTGAGCCGTAGGCGCCACCGCTGAGCCGTAGGCGCCACCGCCCAGCCGTAGGCGCCACCGCCCAGCCGGAGACGCCGGCGTTGGGCGGGAGCGCCGCGCCCGAACCGCGCCCGAACCTTGACGGGCCGGCGCCGTCGCGGGACGCTGGCCGGCAAGTGACGCGCCCAATGGCTTTCTGGTTCGCGGCCTGGACATGCGGCGCGCTGCTGCTGGCCGGGTGTCATCAGAATGCCAGCGGTCTGGGGCCTCACGACGCCGGGTGGCGAGACGCCGAGCCGTCGGACGCCGCCCTGCCCCCGAAGATCGACATTTCGGTGACAGGCTGCGCGTCGTTGGGCGCGAGTGACAGCGGCGCGGCGGATGGTGGCGCCACGGAGTGCCTGGGGGCGGCGCCTCTGACGCTGCGATTCTCACCGGTCGGCTCGCCGGGGCTCACCACGTTCCTCTGGCGCTTCGGCGACGGCAGCCCGCCCGTCTCCGACCGCGCGCCGACGCACACCTACGCCCTGCCTGGTCGCTACGACGTCTCGGTCACCGGCGGCGCCGGAACGATGGGCACGGTTTCGAAGACGCGCGCCGGACTCGTCGTCGCGCAAGCGAGCGGCGCCGGTGAGCCGTGCGACGTCGACGCGCAATGCGCCAGCGGCCTCACCTGCGTCTGCAAGGGCGGCATTGGATGTGGTCCGGCGTTCACCCGTGGCATCTGCTCGACCACCTGCGCGACCGGCTTCTGCGGAATGGGCGCGGTCTGCACGGCGTACCCATTGCCCCCGTCCCCGCCGGACGCCGGGGGCAGCGTGAGCCCGCTGTGCCTGCTGGATTGCGGGAACGGGGCGCCGTCTTGCCCACCTGGTTTCACGTGCGGAAGCTTCCACGCGGGCGGCGCCGGCGTCGCCGACTGGGTGCGCGCCTGCCTGCCGCGTGGCGCGACAGCCGACTTGGGTGCCAGCTGCCGAAACGCGAGCGGCGCATTCGACGACAGCCTGTGCGCCAGCGGCTATTGCGCGCCGGTGGCGACCAACGGTTTGTGCGCCGCCAGCTGCCAATTTCCGCTGACGTGCCCAGCCGGGACGGCCTGCGCCCGCGTGGCCGGCCTGCAGATTTGCCTCGCCGCCTGCTCACCCGCGGTCCCGTGCGCCACGGATCCGCGGACCGCCTGCCGCGCGGCAAGCCCGGTCGACGCCGGGGTCGACGCGGGCTTGCCGCTCTTATCGGGCGACTTCAACCAGACCTATTGCGCCCCGCGCTGAACGCGTCAGCCGCGGACACCGCGCCACGATTGCGCGCGGGTGAGACCGCCCTCCGTCGGTGCGTCACCTCACTCGTCGTCGGCTTCTTCCGTCCGGCGGTCGGGCTTGGAGAGATCGCGTTTGACCTCAGCCACCTTTTCGCGCGCGGCTCCCGCGAAACGATCGGCGACCCCTTCGGCCTCGGTGCTCTTGTCGCCCGTGACGGCGCCGAAAGCCTCCTTCACCCGACCTTTGATGTTCTGCCCCTTGCCGCTGGCTTGTTCTTTGAGGTCTTTGTCCATTGCGGGATCCTCCTGACGGCGAATCTGAACATCGCCCCCTTTCGGTCAACGTCGGCCGTGGCGGAAGCCGCGCGAAGGCGCAAATAGCGAGATCTCGTAACGCCCCGAGCGGCAGACGTTACGGATCGGCCGGCTCCTGGAACCGGAAAACCTCGCGAAATGGCGCAGGAACCGCCGCCGCGGCCTGGCACGGGGGTTGAATACTCTTCGCTCGTCGAAAACGAAATGAAGAGCACACGGGACTTTCCAGGGACAGTGGCGGGAGTGACGGGAAGCGCGCCGGAAGGACGGCTTCCAACGTTGGGCGGAGGCAGGGTGAGGCAGGCGGCGGGAAGGTCCCGTGTGCGCAAGAGCTGGGGTGGGCCGGGCGTGAGGTGATGTGAGGGGTTCGGTTTTCGGGTGGGCAGCGGCGGGGATGGGCGTCGAGGGCGAAGGTCGTGGAGCGGACGGGCGTGAAGGGCGTGGTCGAGCTGGGTGAGGGTGGAGCGGGTTGTGAGGGGGAGCGGGTTGTGGGGGGAGCGAGCGGCTCCGGTGTAAGCTGAAGCAATGCCGGAGCCGCTCCCGCCGTCGGGGCGCATCTCGATCCCCGTTTCGCACGGAACGTTGGAGGCGATCGCGCGCGCGCCGGAACGGCCGCTGGCGGCCGCGGTGGTCTGTCATCCTCACCCGCTCGGCGGCGGCACGATGAACAACAACGTCGTCTACCGGCTGGCCAAGGCCCTGGTCGACGGCAACGTGGCGACCCTGCGCTTCAATTTTCGCGGTGTGGGTGCGTCGACCGGCACGCACGCCCAGGGCGTCGGCGAGGAAGAGGACGCCCGCGCGGCGCTGGACTGGCTTGCCGCGCAGTACCCCGACCTGCCGATCTGGATGGCGGGCTTCTCGTTCGGCGCGCGCGTCGGTCTCTCGGTGGGCGCGGCCGATCCCAGGATCGACAAGCTGCTGGGCGTCGGGTTGGCGCTGCGGATGTTCGACTACGGCTTCCTGTCGGCGTGCACAAAACCGAAGGCGGTCATCCAGGCGGCCGACGACGAGTACGGCGGCCGCGCGGAGATCGAGGCCGCGGTCCGCGGCATGGCCGATCCCAAACGGATGTGGATCGTCGACGCGGCCACGCATCTGTTTCCAGGACGGTTGGACGCGTTCGAAAGCGCGGCCCGCGAGGCCGTCGCGTATCTCGGCGGCGACGAACCCCAACGCTCGTAGCGCAGGTGCCAGTCGTCACGGCGCGACCGCGAGGCGGGCGCCGTGACGCGGCAGTAAGTCGACGGCGGGTGGAGGCCGTCGAGAAAGCCTAGGCCGGTTTGCCCAGGGTCTTGCTGCCGGGCTTCCACTCGACCGGGCAGCGCTCGCCGGTCTGCAGCGCCTGCACCAAGCGCAGCGTCTCGGAGACCGAGCGACCCAGCAGATCGGCGTTGTACGACGCGTGCTGCACGATCCCGTTCGGGTCGATGATGATCGTCGCGCGCAGGGCCATGCCGCTCTCCTCGAGGAGGGCGTCGTAGTCGCGGGCGACCGTCTTGTTGAAATCGGCCAGCAGCGGGTGATTCAGTTTGCCGAGCCCGCCCTTGATCCAGGCCTTGTGCGAGTGCTTCGAGTCCGTCGACGCGCCCAGAACTTCGCAATTGAGCGCGCGGAATTCCTCGTAACGCCGCGAGAACTCCTGGATCTCGGTCGGGCAGATGAAAGTGAAGTCCGCGGGATAGAAGAACAGCACCACGTACTTACCCTTGTAGTCCGACAGCGAGATCGTCTTGAAGTCGCCGTCGCCGACGACCGCGTCTACCTTGAAATCGGGGGCCTTCTTGGTAACCAGACTCATACGTCCTCCTTTGATGTTCGGCGAACAGTAGCACAGGCGCCGGTTGCCTTCTGCCCACGTTGGACCGAAGATCCTGCGCATGAAAACTGGCTTGTCGATGCTCGCCGGCGCCCTCGCGATCGTCTCGTGTGGAGGCGGCGACTCGAAGTACGCGACGACGGGTATGTTGGGTATCCCTTCGTCCGCCGTGGTCGGGGCGAACCTGGTGTTCGCCGCCGCCGCCGTCAACGGTCAGCCCAGAGATCGAATCCGTCGAGTTCGGCGTCCTCATCGACAGCGGCTCTCCGGTGGTGCTGCTCGATCCCGAGTACTTCGGCCTGCCGGCTCCGGCCACCCCCGACGACGTACAGACCCACGTCGATCTCGGCTTCCTGAAGAACGGCGGCGCCGTCGTCACGATCAAGAAGGTTCCGGTGCTGCAGCTGTCGGCGGCAATGATGGACGAGATCGGCTTCGGGGGAATCCTGGGCGGCAACGTGATGCGCGACTTCTCGATCCAGTTGGACTACGCCGCCCCGATGATGACCGGCTTCTGCCTGGGGTGCAGCAGCGGGCCGCGGGACGACGTCGCATCGCCCGGGACCGCGGTTTCATTCACCCTGCGCGGCGGTGGCCGCGGCCCCGTGCCGCTGACCAGCACCGTGAAACCGTACGTGACGATCCCGCCGACGCGCATCCCCGTCACCGTCGACATCGACGGGACGTCATACCCGTTCATCCTCGACACCGGCGCCAGCGAGGTGTCCGTGCGCAACTCGGTGTTCGATGCGCTGACCGCTGACGGCCGCTCGAAGTTGATGGGCTTTCCCATCACGACCGTCATGGGCGACGCCGGTGCGTCGGTCACGCGCGCCCAGACGGTCAGCGTGGGCGGCGAGTCGGTGGCCAACGTGCCGGTCATGACCCTGCCGGGCGATGTCCTCCTCGATGACATCGGAAGGGAGCTGGATGCTTCGGGACGGACCCATGTCGACGGGCTCCTGGGCGGCAGCTTCTTGCGCAACTTCCTGGTCACCGTCGATTACCCGAACGGAAAGCTTCACCTGCAGCGCTACACCACCCAGACTTGGCACGACGAGTTCCAGCGCGTCGGCGTCGGCCTGGCACAGACGCCGCCCGGCTCGAAGCACTCTTACGCGGTTGGGAACATCTATGCCGGGACCGACGCCGCCAAAAAGGGGCTGCGCGTGGGGGACCAGATCTGGACCGTCGACGGCACCGCGCTGGACGACCTCGACCCCATCTCGGCGGACGTGCTGCTGGACGGAACGGTGGGAACCAGCAAGACATTGGTGATCGCGGCCTCCGACAACGCGGCGCCGAACACCGTCGAGGTCCTGGTCGACGAGCTGATTCCCCCGCCGCCGATGCCCTAGCGCAGCGACTTCACATCGGTGCGAAAGCTGAACCAGCGACCATGAGGCGTTCCACCCCGCACCGGCGTCATTGACCGGCGACGCCGGGTGCTTACGGTCGCCACGTCATGCCCTTCGTCGGAACCGCTGCGCCCCGAACCGCCGGGCCCCGCCCCCGCTTCTTCTCGAACTACCTGCGGACGGGTGCGCTCATGGCTGCCCTCATCGCGCTGCTGGCGCTGGGCGGCCGCGCGATTGCCGGCGCGCCGGGGATGGCGCTGTTCGCCGGTTTTGGGCTGGTGATGAACTTCGTCATGTACTGGTTCTCGGACCGGATCGCGCTGATGGCGCACCGCGCTCAGCCGGTCACGCGGGCCGAGGCGCCGTCGATCTACGCCATCGTCGAGCGGCTGACCTCGCGGGCGGGCATGCCCATGCCGCGCATCTACATCATCCCGTCGGCGGCGGCCAACGCCTTCGCGACCGGCCGGAATCCCAGCCACGCGGCGGTGGCGGTGACCGACGGCATCCTGCAGATCCTGAGCGAGCGCCAGCTGGAGGCCGTGCTGGCGCACGAGCTGTCGCACGTGAAGAATCGCGACGTCTTGATCGCGACCATCGCGGCGGCGGTGGCCGGGCTGGTCTCGACCATCGGGCACGTGATGCAGTGGGGATTCATGTTCGCCGGCTCGCGCAGCGACGACGACGATCGTGGCGGCGGGCTGGCCGCGCTCGCCTGGATCATCGTGGCGCCGATCATCGCGGTGCTCATCCAGCTGGCCATCAGCCGATCGCGCGAGCTGGGCGCCGACGCGTCGGGCGCCAGCCTCTGCGGCCACCCGGAAGATCTGGCCAGCGCGCTTGCGGCGGCTGGAGGACGCCCAGGAAGTCCGACCCTACGAGTTCGCCGGTCCCGCGACGGCGCACCTCTTCATCGTCAACCCGCTGCGGGGTGCCGCCGCGGCGTTCATGAACCTGTTGTCGACGCACCCGCCGATCGAAGAACGAATCCGGCGCCTCGAAGCGATGCGGGCCTGAGGTGGCTGCCTCCAAGGTCGCAGGACGAACGCTGGTCGTGTCGGCGTTCGAGCCGGAGATCGCGCCGCTGCGGCGTCTCGTCCGGGGCTTGGCCGGCGTGCGGCTGGCGCCTGTCGGCATCGGGGCGGTCGACGCAGCGGCGGGCGCCGCGCGCGCCATCCTGGAACATCGCCCGCAGCGGGTGCTGTTCGTCGGCACCGCCGGCGTCTATCCCAGCCGTCCAGCGGGTGACGGTCTTGCGCCCGAAGGCTTGTCGATTGGCGGTGCCGCCGTCGCCGGCGAAATCGTTTGTGTATCGACAGCCGCGCTGCGCGGGGACGGCTATCTGCCCGAGCCGCAGGTGATGCGAGCCGCGAGCGCGCCCCGGCTCGCTGCCTCGCTCGTCGACCAACGGCCCGTGGCCCAGCGGCCGTCGACCAACGGGCCCGTGGCCGACGGTGGCTTGTCCGCTGGCCATCACGCGCTCGGCGGCGCTGGCGCGACGGATCGCGAGAGCCACGGGCGCGTCACTGGAGAATCTGGAAGCCTTCGCCGTCGCGCGCGCCGCCGCGGCGGCTGGCGTGGACTTCGCCGCCGTGCTGGGCGTCGCCAATCGCGTCGGCCCGATCGCGCACGACGAGTGGCGCGCGCATCACCGGCGCGCGTCGCGCGCTGCGTGCACGCTGGTCGCGCGCTGGCTCCGTGACGCGCCAGGTTTGCGACGCCGTTCGCGACAAGGTTCGCGACCGCGCGCGCGAGCCGAGTCGCACGCGGGCACCGGACCGAGACGCATGCAGAAACGCCTGTAATTTTCGGATGCGCGCGCGCTTTTCACGCAAACTCCACGCGGATGACACACCTTCTTGACCCGTTTCGGATTAAGGTCGGCGAGGAAAAAGGAGGAGTCACAGTGTTGCAAGCATCCGAGGGTGGTCGTGTGTATCTGGGGAGGAGCGCGTTGGAGACGAGCCTGCGTGAGGCGCCCGCGCTCGGGCAGAGCGGTTCGATTCCGGTTGTCGATGGCGGCCGATTCCGACCGAGCGCATCTCGCGTCCGGCGCCGGTCGAGCTTCCACCGCGCCAGACGTCATCGAGAAGGGTGTTCTGATTGCGAAGAGCACGCTGGCCGGGACTGTGCCTGACGGCCTTCGCCTGCGGCATCATCACGACCATCGCGATCGGGCATGGTCACGCGCCGGCGCTCCCGCAGCCGGCGCGCCTGTCGAGCCGGCACGGCCCGCCACGGCTGCCCCTGCCAGCCCTGCGGCGGCAGAAGCCGCGCCGGTGGCGCCCGCCGCGTTCGATCCGCCAGTCGGGCCGCCGCTCGACCAGCTGGCGGGCACGACGGCGGCAGAAGCCGAGCCAGCCGTCGCCGAGCCGGCAGCCCGCGCACGTCGTGGCGGCCCGCGCGCCGCGGCCGCCCGGTCACGCGCGCGGCGTCCGTTCGACGGCGCCCGCGCCGACGGCCGCGCGCGGGCGCGCCGGCGTCCAGCGCGCCTGGTCCGGCGAAGTGGGTCGATCCGTTCGCTGAGTGAGCTGCGGTCGAGCTTCGGCGCCTCAGGGAGCCCAGTCGACAGACGCCGCCGCCGCGGGTCCGGACAACAGACCCGCGGCGCGCGCGTCCGCGAACAGCCGATCGACGGCCTGACGGCCGTCTTCGGGCAGCCCGGCCGTGTCCGCGTTCGCGTAAAGGTTGAGATATTCGTCGATGAGCGCTGGGTTCTTCAGCGCTTCTTCGCCGCGGTCCTCGGCCGCCAAACGCGCGATCAACTCGTCGCGATGGGCCAGACCCCAGGCGATGCTCGACCGCAGCACGGATGAGACGCGCGCGACCAGCTCTGGTCCCAACCCGCGGCGGATCACGTTCACGCCGAGCGGCAGCGGCAGGCCGGTTCGCTGCTTGCCAGAAGGCGCCCAGGTCCACCGCCAGGTGCAAACCGCGGCCGGGGTACAGCAGCCGCCCTTCGTGGATGAGAAGCGCAGCGTCCACCTCGCCGGCGGCGAGCGCGTCGAAGATCCGGTTGAACGGCGCGATGGGGATCTCGACCCCCACCGCCTGCGGCGCGATCAGGCGCAGCACCAGCCAGGCTGTCGTCGTCACGCCCGGGATGCCGACGCGCAGGCCGTTCAGCTGCGCGGCCGACCAACGGCCGGGGCGCCACCACCACCGGTCCGTAACCGCGGCCCACCGACGCCCCGTGCGGCAGGACCTGATAACGATCGGCGATCGACGGATAGATGCCGAGAGAGACGGCCACGACATCGGTCGCCCCGTCCAGCGCCAGCCGGTTGAGCGCCGCCGTATCGGCGCGCCGGTGCGAGAACGTGAGGCCGGCGGTATCGACGGCGCCGACCCGGATCGCGTGGAACATGAACGCGTCGTCCGCGTCGACCGAATAGGCCAGCGAGATGTCAGACATCATGCGCATCTTAGCCGCGCCTCGCCCAAGGGTCCCACATTGACCAGTGTCGCTTCGTAAGAGATGCTGGTCTGGCGGTGCGCCTGCGCTTCCCGGTTGTCGCGGTCTCGGTCCAGCTCTTCCTGGCAGGCGGCGCGCTGATCTCGACGCTGGCGCCGGCGCTGGCCCACGCTGGGCAGGACGTGCGAATCGAGGACGTCGAGGAGTCGCTGGCCCGCGACCCGTCGTTCAAGGTGCGGGTGGACGCGGCGCCTTGATCCTGGGGCGGCTCGGGCCAGCGCCGATCGGTGCCCGCGCTGGCGGGCGCCCTGCGCGATCCCGGACGGCAGCGTGCGCGCGGCGGCCGCCGATGCGCTGGGACGAAATCGCCACCCGGCCGGGCAACGCGCAGCGGTCCGCAGGGCGGGGTCCTGCCCCGCGACGCGCTGGCGGGCGCGCTGCGCGATCCCGAGCCGTCGGTTCGACGTGCGGCGCGCGCGGCGCTGCACCGGATGGGCGACGACGACGAGAACCAACCGGCGATAGCGGGCGAGCCGGTGATCCGCCGCCACCGCAGCGAAACCTCGTTCGAGGTGAAGACGGTCGCCGATCCGGGCCACCACGCCGGGCCCATTCTGCAGAGCCATATGCGGGATTTCCTGGCCGCCCAGCTGCGCACCGTCGGCGAGGTCGATCCAGGCGATCGGACCGGCACCTACACGGTCGACGGCGTCATCAAGAACCTTTCGATGACGGCCACCCCGCGCGACGTCGAGGTGACCTGCGCCGTGCAGCTGGTCATCAGCCGCCAGCCGCAAGGCGGCGTGTTCATGCTGACCAACGGGCAGGCGACCGTGCAGAAGCCGAAGCGGCAGTGGCGCCCTCAGCTTCGCCCCAGCATGGAGCTGGAGGCGCTGGAGGCCGCCGTCCGCAGCGCGTCCGAAGATCTGGTGACCCACCTCGCGCGGCGGTAGTGTCGGCGCATGCACGACGCGCCGCCCGCGCCGCGGCCCCGGGTCCGGGTGCTCCCGCCCGCGCTGGCCGATCAGATCGCCGCCGGCGAGGTGGTCGAGCGTCCGGCGTCCGTCGTCAAGGAGCTGGTGGAAAACGCGCTGGACGCGGGCGCGCGCCGGGTCGACGTCGAGATCGACGGCGGCGGACGGCGGCTGATCCGGGTGGTCGACGACGGCTCGCGGGATGGCGCCCGAGGACGCGCGCCTGGCGCTGAAGCGGCACGCGACGTCGAAGATCGCCGAAGCCGACGACCTGTGGCGGCTGTCGACGTTCGGGTTCCGGGGCGAGGCGCTGCCCTCGATCGCGGCGGTGTCGCGCCTGACGGTGGCGACGCGCCCGCCGGACGCGGACGCGGGATTCCGGCTGACGGTCGAGGCCGGGGTCGAGACGGAGGCGCGCGAGACCGGCATGCCGGTGGGCACACAAGTCGAGGTGCGCGATCTGTTCTTCAACACGCCGGCCCGCGGGAAGTTCCTGAAAGCGGAGGCGACCGAAACGGCGAACGTCAGCGAGGCGATGCTGCGCCTGGGGTTGGCCCACCCGGCGGTGCACCTGCGGCTGCGGGTGGGGGGGCGGGTCGCGTTGGACCTGCCGGTCCACCAGGACCTGGCCGAGCGCGTGCGCGCGGCGCTGGCCCGCCGCGGGGCGACCGCGCTGCACGAGGCGGCCGGTGACGAAGGCGGAACCCGCGTGCGGGCTTTCCTGGCCGGCCCCGACGAGGTCTCGACGACCGCCCGGTCGACCTTCCTGTTCGTCGGCGGGCGCTTCGTGCGCGACCGCTCGTTGCTCCACGCGCTGGCGCTGGGATACGGGCCGCTGCTGGAAAAGGGGCGTTACCCGCTGGCCGCCCTGTTCCTGGAGCTGCCCGGGCAAGAGGTCGACGTCAACGTGCATCCGCAGAAGCTGGAGGTGCGGTTCGCGCGCGCGCAGGAGGTGTACGCCGCCGTCCGGCACGTCATCGGGGCGGCGATCGCCCGCGCGCCCTGGTTGCCGCCGGCGGAACGCGCGCGACCGTTGCAGGCCTTCACCCAAGCACCGCGCGAGGTCCGCGCGGGCTGGCCATCCGGCACGGCCGAGGTCAGCGAGCGGACGGCCGGGCTGGGCTTTCCGCCCCGCGCGCAACGCGCGCTGGCGATTGGACGGGCGAAGGAGGTGGATGGCGGGGCCGACAGCGGCCCCGGCCAGGCGCCGGAGACGACGGAGCGCGGCGGCTTCTTCCGCGGGCTCGACTACGTCGGGCAGGTCCACCGCACGTACCTGGTCTGTCAGGCGGAGGACGCGCTGGTGCTGGTCGACCAGCACGCGGCCCACGAACGCGTCGTTTACGGCCGCCTCAAGGCCGCCCATGCGCTCCGCCAGATTCCGCGGCAACGTCTGCTCTTCCCGATCCCCATCGAAGTCGGCGAAGCGGCGGCCGCTGCGGCGAGCGATGGCGCGCTGGACGGGCTGGGGTTCGAGCTGGAACCGGCGGGACCGGGGGTCGTCCTCTTGCGCGCCCTGCCCGAGCCCCTGAAGGACGCCGATCCGAAGCCGCTCCTCTGCGAGCTGCTGGGCGACTTGGTCGAGGGGTTGCCGGTCTCGAGCGGTGACCTGCAGGGCGTCGACCGGCTGCTGGCCACCATCGCCTGCCACAGCGTCGTGCGCGCCGGCGACGTGCTGGAGCCGCCGGCGGCGCTGGCGCTGCTGGCGCAGCTGGACGAGGTCGATCTGCGATCGCATTGCCCGCACGGCCGTCCCGTCATGCTGCGTATGCCGCTGGGCGAGATCGAGAGGCGCTTCGGCCGTGCGTGATGTCCAGCGCCGGGCCGCGCGCTTCCTGGCGCTGCTCGGACCGACGGCCTCCGGGAAGAGCGCGATGGCGCTGGCGCTGGCGGAGCGGACGCCGGCCGAGATCGTGGCCTGCGACTCGCAGCAGGTGTACGTCGGGATGGACATCGGAACCGCCAAGCCGACTGCCGACGAGCGAGCGCCGGGTTCCGCACCACGGTCTCGATCTCTGCCGGCCCGACGAACCGTTCCACGCCGCGCGCTGGGCAGAGGTCGCCCGCGCCGCAATTCACGAGATCGCGGCGCGCGGCCGGCTGCCGATCATCGTCGGCGGGACGGGACTCTATTACCGCGCGCTGACGGCCGGCCTGTTCGAGGCGCCGCCGCCCGACCCGACGCTGCGCGCCCGCCACCGCGCGCTGGCCGAGAGCGAAGGGATCGAAGCGCTGCGCGCGCGCCTGCTGGCCGTCGATCCAGAGTCCGCCGCGGCGATCGGTCCGCGCGATCTGGTGCGCATCAGCCGCGCGCTGGAGGTCTACGAGCAGACCGGCCAGACGATCGGCACCCTCCGCCGTCAGGCGGCGGCGCCGCGCGACCTGGAACCGCTGGCTGTGTTGCTGGATCCGCCGCTCGACGTGCTGCGCGCGCGCATCGCCGCCCGCGTGCAGGCCATGCTGGACGGCCGGGTTCCTGGACGAGGTGCGGGCCTTGCGCCAGGCCGGATACGGCACAGGATCACGGCCGATGCAGGCGCTCGGTTATCAGCAGCTGGCGGCGGTGCTGGACGGGAACATGACGGTGGAGGCTGCTGCCGCCGAGATTGCGCGCGTGACGCTGGCCTACGCGCGCCGGCAGCGAACCTGGTTCAAGAAGGAGCCATCGCCGCCCGCTTCCCCGAACCGCCGCCACCCGAAGTGGTGCTGCAGCTGCTGGCCGCGGGCGCCGAGCGCGCCGGCCGCCGGCCAGCCCGAGGCCCGAGAATGACCATCGCCGGCTGCGTCTTCTGCGACATCGTCGCCGAGCGGCGCCCCGCCACGGTCGTGCTGCGCGATCCGGCCGCGGTCGGGTTCCTGGACGCGCGCCCCGTCTTCAAGGGGCACGTCCTGGTCGTCCCGCCGGCGCACGTCGAGACGCTGAGCGACTTGCCGGCGGCCGCGCTGGGGCCGTTCTTCGCGGCCGTGCAACGGGTCGCGCGCGGCGTCGAGGCCGGCCTGGGCGCCGACGGGACCTTCGTCGCCATGAACAACAAGGTCTCGCAAAGCGTGCCGCACCTGCACGTCCACGTCGTGCCGCGACGGCGCAAGGACGGCCTGCGCGGGTTCTTCTGGCCGCGGGTCCCCTACGCCAGCGACGACGAGCGCGAGGAGCTCGCGGCCCGCCTGCGCGACGCAATCGCGCATGCCTGAGCTGCCCGAGGTCGAGGTCGCGGCGCGCAACCTGCGCCGCTGGGGCGTCGGCCACCGCGTGCGCGCGACGGCCAGCGATCCGCGGGCGGCCCGCATCTTCCGGCCGGCGGCCGCGCGCGTGCTGGCCCACCTGCGCGGCGCGCGCGTCGACGACGTCCGGCGTATCGGCAAGAACCTGCTGCTGACGCTGACGCCGGCTGTTGCGTCCGGCCGGGCGGGCAGCGAACCGCTGGGGGTCTGGTCGCACCTGGGGATGACCGGCAAGTGGGTGCGGCGCCGCGACGGCGATCCGGCGCCGGCGTCCCGGCGGTTGTCGCTGTCGCTGGACGACGGCTCGCGGCTGGACTACGTCGACATGCGGATGTTCGGCCGGTTCCGGCTGATCCCGGGGGCGCGCTTCGAGGACGTGCCCGATCTGGCCGCCCTGGGACCCGACCCGCTGACCGACGGCGTGGACGTCCGGCGCCTTTTCGATCGGCTGCAGCGTCTGCGGCTGCCCATCAAGGTCGCGCTCTTGGATCAGACCGTGCTGGCCGGCGTCGGGAACATCCAGGCCAGCGAGTCGCTCTACCGCGCCAAGATCGATCCGCGCCGCCCGGCCCGTTCGCTGTCGGCCGCGGAGGTTAAAAGGCTGGCCGCGGCGATCCGCGCGTCGATCGCGTTCACCTTGAAGAGCTTCGCCAAGGCGGGCGCCGACGGCAAGGACGCCGACATCGTCTACGTCGAGGAGAACGCGCCGAATCCGTTCCTGGTGTATGGGCGGGCGGGGACGCGCTGCCCGCGCTTCAAACACGCGGACATCGTGCGGATCGTCCAGGCCCAGCGCGCGACCTATTTCTGTCCGAAGTGTCAAAAATGACGGGCGGTCGATCCGCTAAGGTTCTGGCGATGAAACGACGGCTGGCAGGGTCGCGGATGCCGCTGGGTTCGCTGGCCGCGGTCGCGCTGACGCTCGCGAGCTGCGGCGGCGCCAGCCACGCGGCGGCAAGGTGCCGAGCGGGCACGTCATCCTGATCGACATCGACGACCACGGTCTGGCCGGGCTGTGGGCGGCCAACGCGCCCAACCTCAAGGGACTCATCGCGCGCGGCACGCTGGCGTTCTCCCGGGTGGTCGTCCCCACCCACAGCAATCAGAACAACATCGCGCTTTTGACCGGGCAGTACCCCGACGGCAACGACGTGCCCGCCAACGACTGGCTGTCGCGCGCCGAACGGGTTTCAGTCGCCGGTCTCGGTCGGCGGCGCGCTGACGATCGGGGACTACGCGCTCTACGCGAAGAACCCGCTGCTCACGCGAGGGGACAGCGTCTACCGCGCCACCCATCGGGCGGGGGGACGCACCGCGTACGTCGGCGAGCTGCCGCCCTTCGAGGCGGGCGCGGACGAGGTGCGCCTGTCCATCGTCGGAACCGCAGTTCGCGACACCGCTTGGCCTGCTGACCGTCGACAAGAACGCCGCCGAGAACATCCTGACCGGGACGCTCGGTTACCCGCAGAAGGTCGCCGACAGTTACAAATACGACGGGCCGCCGGCCAGCGGCGAATCGCAGACTCAATTCACGCTGCGAGACGCCGCCGAGCTGGTGCGCGCCACGTCGCCGTCTCATCCGATGCCGTCGTTCATGTTCGTTTGGGACTTCCTGGCGCTGGACGACGATCCGACCAGCACGTACGGCGCGGACGGGCCGCAGGTGGCGCAAATCATCGAAGACTACGACGCCGCGCTGGGACTGCTGCTAGGCGCGCTGGACGACAAGGGGCTGACGGCGTCGACCAACATCCTGTTCACGTTGGACCACGGCAAGGTCGACACCCACCAGCAGGTCGCGCTGGGGACGCACGGCGGCGCGGACGCCGACGGCCAGCTGGGCGCGCTGGTCGCCGCGCAGGGAGCGGCGCTGGGGATCGACGGGACCAGCTACGCGCTGCTGAACGAGGACGGAGACGCCCAGGTCTACGCGAACGTCCCCGGCGCGGGCACGCCGGCCGGCGCCGCCGCGCAGGCCGACGTCACGCACAAGCTGCTGGCGCTGATCCAGTCGGGCGCCATCGCGGGCCTCGACACGACGCGCACCATGACCGCCGACGGCGCCCTGGGGACGCGCACGTTCAAGGACTTCCGGGCCACCAGCCCGAACCAGGCCGACATCCTGGTGTTCCCGCAAGACGACTGGACGTTGAACCAGGTCGACGCCACCAACAGCGCACCGGGGCCGTTCCAGCAACACGCGCCCTACCCGTACGGCCGGCACGGCGGGTTCTCCGCCGACGAGCTCTACGTGCCCGCTGATCATGGCGGGACCGGCCTTCAAGAGCGGCGTGCTCCTGCCCCACCCCGTGCTCCACCCGGACGTGGCCGCGACGGCGCTGGCGGCGCTGGGCGCCGGGCGTCGCCCTGCAGACGGCGGCGCGGGGTCCCATTCACGCCGCGCTGGCCGGTGACCCGGGCGAGACCGTCCCGCTGCCCGATCCGCCCGACGGCGCGCGCGACCTGGTCCTGAACGGCAGCGGCTTCGGCGCGCCGCCGCCGGGCATTCGCGCGCCGCCGGCGCCGACGACCGCCATCCTGGTCGACGTGGCCGGCCTCTACGAAGACGAGCTCTTCGACGACCCGGCGACCGCCGATGCGGCGGGTGCCGTTTCGCGCGCTGGCAGCGACCGGCACCCGGTTCGAGGACTGCTGGACCGAGAGCCGCGACTGGGCGGTGACCGAGCTGCAGATGCTGGCCGGCGGCACGCCGGTGGCGCCGTTCGTCCCGTTCGCCGAAGCCGATCCCGGCGTGACCGTCGCGCCGGGACAAGGCCTGCTGGCGATGCCACCGCCCGCGAATCACGTCGCCAATCCGGACGCGCTGGCGCCTGGCGTTCGACGCGCGGTGTACGCCGCCGACAGCCTGTTCGAGGCCGCGCACCGCCTGAACCTGACGACCGCGCTGGCCGGCACGCCGGACTTCCACTTGCTGCACGTCGATCCGGCCGGCGTCGACATGACGGTTCCGGCGGCCGATCCGGCCGGTGCGGCCGCCGCGGTGCTCGGCCTGGCCGGGCAGCCCGCCCTGGTCGTGGTCGCGCTGGGGGCGCCGCCGCGCCGGCGACCGGCACAGCGCGCGGGCGGCCGCCGAGCTGCGCGCAGCTCGGGGCGGCGGTGACCAGCCTGGTCGCGGCGGCGCCCGGGGCGCTGGTCGCCGTCACCAGCCGGGGCGCCACGGCCATCGAGGATCCGGCGGCCGACTTTTACGGGCCAGGCTCGTCGCGGCACGTCCCGTTGATCCTGCTCGGCCCCGGCGTCCGGGCCGGCGTCGTGACCGGCGAGCCGGCCACGCCGGCCGATATTCCGGCCACTTTGCTGTACGGCCTGGGCGCCCCCAGCCGGACGGACGTGGCCCAGGGCACCTGGGCCGTCGGGCCGACGGTCGGCGGCATTCCCCAGCCGTCCCCGGCTGCCGCGACGCAGGGACACGCGCTCTTGCGCGCCTTTGTCCCTTAGGGGATTAAATACCCGATGGCCGAGCCTGCCCGCGCCCCCCAGCCCCGCCCCGCCGACACGCCGACGCTGGACTTCGAGCGGCCGGTCGTCGACCTCGAGCGCAAGATCGAAGAGCTGATCCGGGTCAGCGGCGGCGCGTCCGAGCTGCGCCCGCAGATCGCGCTTCTGGAGTCGCGCGCCCGCGAGCTGCAGCAGAAGATCTTCGCCGAGCTCAGCCCGTGGCAGAAGGTGCAGCTGTCGCGCCACCCTGCCCGCCCCTACACGCTGGACTACATCGAGCGGCTCTTCGGCGAGTTCGTCGAGCTGCACGGCGACCGCCGCTTCGCCGACGATCCCGCCATCGTCGGCGGCTTCGCGCATGTTCGACGACACGCCGACGCTGATCCTCGGTCACCAGAAGGGGCGCAGCACGAAGGAGAAGGTGCTGCGCAACTTCGGCCAGCCCAAGCCGGAGGGCTACCGCAAGGCGCTGCGCCTGATGGAGCTGGCGGCGCGCGCCGGCCGGCCCATCGTCTGCCTCATCGACACGCAGGGCGCCTACCCCGGCATCGACGCCGAGGAGCGCGGGCAGGCCGAAGCGATCGCCAAGAACCTGGAGATCATGGCTGGCCTTCCGGTTCCGATCGTCTGCGCCGTCATCGGCGAGGGCGGCTCGGGCGGCGCGCTGGCGCTGGGCGTCGCGAACCGGATCCTGATGCTGGAGTACGCGACGTACTCGGTCATCTCGCCCGAGGGCTGCGCCTCGATCCTGTGGCGCGACGACAACCGCAAGCCGGACGCCGCGGCCGCCATGAAGATGACCGCCACCGACCTGCAGCGGTTGGGCATCGTCGACGAGGTCATCCCCGAAGCGCCCGGCGGGGCGCATCGCGATCACGACCGGACCGCGGCCAATCTCGGCGACGCGCTTGCGCCGGCACCTGGCGGAGCTGTCGTCGCTGTCCCCGGAAGCGCTCCGCGACGACCGGTACCGCAAGTTCCGCCACATGGGGGCGTTCGTCGAGTCAGGCGACAAAGGGGCCGCGACCGCGACGTGAGCGGCGGCGAAGCGGCCTGGACCGAAGAGGCGCTGCGCCTCAACGCCCGCTACATCGAAGAGATCGTCATCGGATGGGGGCTCTGCCCCTGGGCCGCGCAGGCCTGGCGCACGGGCGCCGTAACGCGCCGGGTGCTGCTGGACGGCGCGGCCAACGGCGACGGCGTCCTGGCGTTCGTCGACCAGCTGGTCGCCGCGCCGCAGACCGCGATCGGCCTCGTCGATCTGGCCGAGGCTGACGCTGGACGCGGCGCGCCTTCGCCACCGCGGCCGAACAGATCCGGCGCGCCGACCGCGCGCGCCGGCCGTCCGACGCCGGCGTTCCGTTCCTGATGGCGGCGTTTCATCCCGATCTGCGCGACGCGCCTGGCACGGACGCGGCCTCGCTGGTCCCGTTCATCCGCCGCACGCCGGACCCGACGCTGCAGCTGGTCCGGACCTCGCTGCTCGATCACCTGGCGCGCGGCGGCCGCGACCTGTCGGCCGAGATCGCGGCGGCCAACTTCGCCACCGTCGCGCTCGCGCGGCCCGGCCGCCCTCGACAGCGCGCTGCGCGACATCCGCCGCGACCGCGACGACAGCTACGCGCGCCTGCGCGGGAGCTGATGGTCGGCGATGGCCTCTCAGCTCGTCAGGGCGTCCCGACGCTGATCCGGCCCACGGGACGGATTTGCGCGTCGGGCGAGAGCTCTTGGTACGAGAGCACGGCCAGGTTCGGGTGCTCGGTTTCGATGAGGCGGCGGACGTAGCGGCGGATCTCGGCCCCGGTCAAAAGCACGGCGCCGGTTGCGGCCGGCCCGACGGCGCGCCCCACGGCCCTGACGATGTCCTGCGACAGGGCTGGCTCGAGGGCCAGATAGCTACCGGTCGCGGTCTTCTGCACGGCCTCGCGGATGGCGTCTTCGATCATCGGATCCAGGAGGTACGCCGCCAGAGTGTTGCCGTCACCGGCGTACCGGTGGGTGATGGTCCGCCGCAACGCCGCGCGCACGTGCTCGGTCAGGACCACCGGATCGCGATCGTGCGGCGCCCATTCGGCCAGCGCTCCCAAAATCTCCGGCAAGTTGCGCAGGGAGATCCCCTCCTCGACCAGCCGGCGCGCAATGTCCGTGAACAGCACCGGCGAGATCAGCTTGGGAACCACCTCCCGCACCAGCGCCGGGTGCGTTCGCTCGAGCGCGTCCAGCAGTCGCTGCGCGTCTTCCAAACCAAACAGCTCGTGTCCACAGCGCCGCAGCAGCGTCACGAGCTCCTGTGAAAGGCGAGCCATGGCGTATGGCCATCCTTCGCGCGGGATTTCACCGCGCGCCAGCGGCACTTCGTTCAGACGGATCACGAACCCACCGCCAGTCTGTCCGGCGGCGCCCGCGCGCAGGCGAACCGCCGGCAGCGGCAGCCCCAGCTCGGCGAACAGTTGCTCGCGAATGCGCGGCACGGCCTCGGCAGCAAACGATCCCAACCTGCTGCCCAGCTCAGCCGACACCTCGACGGCGATGGGGGTCAGCACCGGCGTCAGCGCTTCCGGCGTGGCGGCGGCCGCGGTCGGACCCGCCGCCTGACTGTCCACCGGCACCGGCAACCGCTAGCGGCACGGTCCTTCCTGGAGTGCCTTTCGTATGCCAAACTTTGAGATCCGAGGATGCTCAACCTGGAAGAGTTCGACCCTCATCGATATGACGCAATTGAGCGTCCTGTTGAGGAGGACCGCGGTTGACGCGCACCACGTGGAAGAGGTCGCCCAGCGAGCGACACGTCACATGCGCGAGCTGCTGGTCGACGGTCGGGGCGAGCCCGCCTGCGCGCTCGTTCGGCTCTTCGAAGCGCATTGCTACGCGGACCTCCCGGCGGGTCTCCAGACCGCAGCGCGCAGCACCGCTCGTGACGTCGTGCCGTGGCCCAGGCTCCAGTGTCTGACGTCTCGCATCGGCGGGTGAACGTTCCTCCTGGAACTCGCGCGAAGGATCGGAGGGGCACAAGGCAATCCCGCTCTTCGACGAAGCGACGATCGAGTCTGCTCCCATGATCGCCAGCCTGGTGAGGGAGCTCGGGTTGAAGGCGGCCGACGTCTTGGCTCCGGAGCCAGGTCTTTTTCTGGAGCATCGCTCCAGCTCGTTCAAGGTGTTTCACGTCGCCGAAGCCTTGAAGAGCCCCATGGTCCCCGCCCAGGAGAGCTTCGTCGTGCCGTTCGCCATCCGCTCGGTCATCGGCTTTGGCGGCACGCTGCCGAACGGTGAAATATTCGCGATGATCCTCTTCTCGAAGGTGCACATCAATCTCGAGACCGCGCAGCTGTTCAAGGCGCCATCGCTCAGCCTCAAGCTTGCCATCACCACGCACGCCGACAGAGTGTTCGCGTGAAGCGTTCGATTCGGCCTGAGAGCGAGGTCGTCGATTCGGCCGAGGTTCTCCGCCTGCGCGGGATGGTCCGCGATCTCGAGGAGCTCCTCGAGGTCCACGAACAGGTCGTCGCGCACCACGACAAGAGCAAGGAGATCCGGCGCCGGCTCGCGCGGTCCGAAGCCAACTTCAAGCGGCTCGTCGAAGCCTTGCCTGACGCGGTGTTCGTCGTGCAGGGTCATGCGATTCGCTACGTCAACGCCGCCATGCTGCAGCTCCTGGGCCGGGACGACCTTGCTGCCCTCGGTGATATCGAGGAGGGCGGGGGGTTCGTCGAGCGCGCGGATGCAGGCCGACTTCATGGAGCTCATCGACAGCACCCGCGCGGGAGAGGGGGCGGCGCCGCGTGCGATGCAGTGGCGACGAAGCGATACCGAGGTCGTGGAGGTGAAGGTCGAAGCGGTCAATGTCGTTTTCGACGAGCAGCCTGGTGTGCTCGTCATTGCGCGCGACACCACCGAGCAGTTGAAGCGAGAGAAAGAGCTCCAGCAGATGCAGGCGCAGCTCCTGATCGCGGACCGCATGGCGTCGGTCGGGACGCTGGCCGCGGGCGTGGCGCACGAGATCAACAACCCGCTCGCCGTACGTGCATCGCGCAACCTCGACATGGTCGATGCAGGACCTCGGCGACGCTCGACGAGCAGCACGCCGACGCTGCCTGCGCCGAGCTCGCCGAGGAGCTCGACGGACGCGCGCGACGCGGCGCCGAGCGCGTGCGCGACATCGTGCGCGACCTCAAGATGTTCTCGCGCGCGCGACGAGGAGCGCCGCGGCCCGGTCGATGTGCGAGCGCGTGCTCGAGTCGGCGATGCAGCATGGCCTGCGAACGAGATCCGCCACCGCGCGCGGCTGGTGCAAGGACTACGGCCGGTGCCGCCGGTCGCGCCAACGAGGCGCGCCTCGGCAGGTGTTCCTGAACCTGCTCGTGAACGCCGCGCAGGCGATCCCCGAGGGCAACGCCGACGCGCAACGAGATCCGCGTCGCGACGCGCGATCGACGCCGCGGGCCGCGTCGTGCGTCGAGGTGAGCGACACCGGGCCGCGGCATCCCGCCCGAGCGTCCTGCCGCGCATCTTCGACCCGTTCTTCACCACCAAGCCGGTCGGCGTCGGCACCGGGCTCGGCCTGTCGATCTGCCACCGCATCGTCGACGCAGCTCGGCGGCGAGATCAGCGTCGAGAGCGAGCTCGGCGAGGGCACGACGTTCCGCGTCGTGCTGCCGCGTCGCGCGCGGCCCGGCGCCGCGCCGCGCGCGCCGACGCCTGCCGCGTCGCGCCGGCGGCGCGCGCGCGGCAGCATGCTGGTGATCGACGACGAGCCGCTCGTCGGCCGCGCGGTCCGGCGCTCGCTCGGCGCCGAGCACGACGTGATCGCTGGCTCCGAGCGCGCGAGGCGCTCGACGCTGCGTCGAGGCGGCGAGCGCTTCGACGTGATCCTGTGCGACCTGATGATGCCGGAGATGACCGGATGGAGCTCCACGCCGCTTCGCTCGGGATGCGCCCGAGCACCCGAGCGGATGGTCTTCATCACCGGCGGCGCCTTCACCGCCGCTGCGCGCGCGTTCCTGGACGCGTGCCGAACGCGCTCGAGAAGCCCTTCGACCCCGCAAAGCTGCGCGCGCTCGTTCGGAGGCTCGTGCCGTAGCACGACGGCAAATCAGCGCGCCGGACGCATGCAACGAAAGCCCACGTCGAGATGTGCGCCCTCCACGGCGCCGCTTCGCACTGCCGACGCCGCCAAGGAGCGAGGCATGAAGAACGCCGAGCCGCGGACGGAATACGACGGGCCGACGGCAGGCGACACGATGTGGCACACCGGGTCGACGAAGACGTTGGGCTGGCGTGGTCGCCAGCATTCGTCGTCCAGCATCGCAAACGTGTCGCGTGCCCACTCGGAGACGTTGCCGGCCAATCTTGCACGACCGCGCCGTCCGCCACCATCACGAGCCGATCGCGACCGACCTCCGCGCGCGACGTTGGCTCCGGAAAGCCGCTTCGATCCCGCGCGCTCCCGGTCGTGGGCCGGCACGGGCCCGGCTGCTCGGCGAGCTCCTTGACGGTGCTGCCGCCGCCGCGTCCCCACACCGCGTCGGCGCAGCTGGGAGGATCGTCTCCCCACGGATAGAGGCTCTGGCCAAACGCGCTCGCCACGTATTCGAGCTCGGCTTCGCTCGGCAGATCTCCCGCCACGAGCACCGCAATACTCACGCGCCGGGGCCCACCTTACGCAGTTGAGCGGTAGCGTGTCGTGCGCTCCGGGGTCGTCGGTGAAGGTGCAATAGTCCTTCTCGTCGATCCCGCCGTACGTCCCGGACCAGCGCCCCGCAAAGACCTTTCCGTCGCGACGGTAGGCGCCCACCGTCACCTCGTGGCGATCGAGAAAAAACGGCGAGAGCACCACCAGACGGCGAGCGCCGCCCGACACCAGCCCGAGATTGTCGGCCCGCGGATGGCCCATCCAGAACGCACCGCCCGCGATGCAGACTTCATCCGGTCCCGCTTCACCCACGCAGGACGGGCACGTGCTCCCCGCCACATCCGAGCGCGATAGCACGTAACCCGACTGGCCCGGGCGCGCGTGTGGGAATCGGAAGGGGAGCTGCCCGCGCCGCGACAGACCCTAATAGTCATGTCGCGCGCGCGCCCTCTTCGGGTGCCGGGCGGGACAGAACAAGCCTAGACCTCGAGGCCGAGGCCTTGGCAGGCGCGATCCCCGCGCGCGCCATGCGACGGCATGCGCGATACCCGGAGGCTGGCCCGTTCGGCGGGCACGACCGTGAAGCCAAGGCCAGCGGCAAGCGCCGAAGCGTCGAGCGCATAACCCCTCCTTCGAGACGCGCGTGCTCGGTCCGGACCGGGTCAAGATCCAGGGCAAGCTGATCAGCCTGGTTCGTCGCTACTAGGCTCGTCGTCCGGGAGATCTTCGTCGGTGAGACCGGCGCCGACCGGTCGGGCTCCCCAGCCGGCTTCGGGCGGGTTGTCCATGGGATCGTGTCCGTGGCCCTCGGACGGCGCTGAGCCGGATCCCGTCCGGCATCAGACTCAGAGACGTCGCGCCCGCTTGTCGAGGAGCGATTTGTCGATGACGAGGCCGCGCCGCAGCCCGGTATAGCGTAGAGGCGGGTGATGACGATCGCTGCCCGCCGGCAATCCTCCTCCAGAGCCGCGACATCCTGATCGAGGGCGACGAACGCCCTCCTCGGCCTGCGCGACACATCCGCCGGCATCGCAGCGCGCGCCGAGGCGCAGGGACGGGTCCTTGGGACTTCGGGAATCGCCATCGGCCTTCAGCCATTGCTCCAGCACGAAGCCCGACGGCTTGCCGAGCGCCGCGAGGCGGCCGTCCGGGCCGCGCACCGCGGCGCCAGCGCCCTGCCGGTCGACGTAGAGGTCGAAGCGCTCCGGCGGCGCCGCGAGGCCGAGCCCGAGCAGCGGCCGGCGGCAGGGCGAGCCAGCGCAGGCGCGAGACCGGCAGCGTCGCGAGCAGCAGCGCCGCGGCCAGCAGCAGCGCGCCGGTGCCGAAGGCCGGCACCACCACGTCGGCCCGGTCGAACCCGGCGATCCAGCCGGAGATCGCCAGCATCCCGCCGACCGCCAGGCCCATCAGCCACCAGACGGCCGGTCGAGGGCGAACGGATAGGCGAGGATGCCGATCACCGCCGACGGCATCACCACCAGCGAGACCAGCGGCAGGGTCAGGGCGTTGCCGATCAGCCCGAAGGGCTGAACCGTCTGGAAATGGTAGGTCGGCGAAGGGCGCGGTCGCGACCTGGGCCACCAGGGTCGTGGCGAGCGTGCCGACGACCGCCGACAGCCGGTCCAGAGCGATCGCGCGGCCGATCCGCCCGGCGCCCCGCGGCGCTCGAACAGGCGCCCGTCGATCAGCCGGCGCGCAGGCGATCAGCGCCGGCCACCGCCCCGAACGACATCTGGAAGCTCGGGCCGAGCAGGGCCTCGGGCTCGCGCGCCAGCGCGATCAGGGCGGCGAGCGCGAGGTTGCGCATGCTCAGCGCCGGCCGGTCGACCAGGATCGCGCCGAGCATGACAGGGTCATGATCAGCGAGCGCTCGGCCGCGATGTCCCAGCCCGAGAAGACGCAGTAGGCGCGTGACGCCGAGCATCGCCAGCGCCGGCGGCGATCTTCTTGATCGGCCAGACCAGCGCGAGGTACGGCACCAGCGCGAGGAGGGCCCGCACCAGCCAGAACACCACGCCGGCGGCCAGCACCATGTGCAGCCCGGAGATCGAGACGACGTGGTAGATGCCGGCCGCGCGCAGGACGTCGTTGGTGCCGGTCGTCGATCAGCCCGCGCTTGCCGGTCACGAGGGCGGCCGCCACCGCGCCGGCCTGGCCGCCGATCGGCCCGGCGATCCGCGCGGGTCAGCGCGTTGCGGGCCGCGTCGACGCAGCGGCCGCGAGGCGCAGGCCAGAGGCGCGCGGCGACGGGCGGCGGCGGCGATCCGCGACCTGTCCCAGATCAGCGAGCCGACCGCGCCGATGCCCCGGAAATAGGCGTCGCGGGCGAAATCGTAGCCGCCCGGCCGGGCGGCCTCCGGCGGCGGCAGCAGGCGGGCGCGTGGCGGCGATGAGGTCGCCCGGGCGCGCACGGATCGGCGCCTTGCGGAACGAGACGCGCACGCGGCGCGGCCGCTCGGCCGCCGCGAGCCCGTCGAGGCTCGCGACCCGGACGACGAGCCGGGCGCCGACCTCGGCGCTCGTCCAGCGCTCTCGACGAAGCCGGCGACCGTGGCCGATCAGGGCCCGGGCAGGACCGGGCCGGCGACCGCGCGACCCGCGCAGGGCGCCGCCGCGAAACCCGCGAAGACCGGCCGCCAGCGCAAGGCAGCGCCAGCGAGGCCGGCCGGCCGCGCGCGCAGGCAGGGTCGCGGCCGCAGGCGCCGCGCACAGGCCGAGGGCGGCGCCCAGAGCGCGGCGGACCATCGGCCGCGAAGAACAGCGAGGATGCCGGCGCCGAACGGCGACCGCGAGCCAGGGGAACAGCCGGCGCTGCTCGACCTCCCGGCGAGCACGCCGGCGCCGCGAGCCAGCGGACGCCGAGCTCGGGACCGGAAGCGCCAGGGCCGGCCACGCGCCGCGACGCGGCCACGCGCAGCGCCCGCGCCGGCCGGCGCGGGCCGCTGCCGCCGTCCGGTGCTCAACGTCCATCGGGTCCGGCCATCGCCTTCGGCTTAACGTCGGGTCCGCGATGCATGCGTACGACGACCGCGCACGCCGGCGCCCAGCCCGGCCTGTGCTGATCTGATGGCGCCGGATGGCGCCCCGACACCTCGCCGGGTCGCTCCCGCACCTCCGCCTGACCATGTTCGCCCGATGCCGTCAGCCGTCGTCACCCGCTTCGCCCCCTCGCCCACCGGCTTCCTCCATATCGGCGGCGCCCGCACGGCGCTGTTCAACTGGCTCTATGCCCGCCACATCGGCGGCAGGATGCTGCTGCGCATCGAGGACACCGACCGCGAGCGCTCGACCGAGGCGCGCGATCGACGCGATCCTCGACGGGCTGACCTGGCTCGGCCTCGACTGGGACGGCGACGTCGTCTTCCAGTTCGCCCGCGCCGAGCGCCACCGCGAGGTCGCCGAGGAGCTGCTGGCCGCGGGCCACGCCTATCACTGCTACGCCACGCCGGAGGAGCTCGACGCAGATGCGCGAGACGCGCCCGCGCCGAGGGCCGCCCGCCGCGCTACGACGGCCGCTGGCGCGACCGCGACCCGTCCGAGGCGCCCGCCGGGCGTCAAGCCGGTGATCCGCCTGCGGGCGCCGCACGAGGGCGAGACCGTGGTCGAGGACGAGGTCCAGGGCCGGGTCGACCTGGCAGAACAAGGACCTCGACGACCTCGTGCTGCTGCGCTCGGACGGCACGCCGACCTACATGCTCGCCGTCGTGGTCGACGACCACGACATGGGCGTCACCCACATCATCCGCGGCGACGACCATCTCACCAACGCCGCCCGCCAGACGCAGATCTACTCAGGCGCTCGGCTGGGACGTGCCGCAGATGGCGCATATCCCGCTGATCCACGGGCCGGACGGCGCCAAGCTGTCGAAGCGCCACGGCGCGCTCGGCGTCGAGGCCTATCGCGACATGGGCTATCTGCCGGCGGCGCTGCGCAACTATCTCGTGCGGCTCGGCTGGAGCCACGGCGACCAGGAGGTCTTCTCGACCGAGGAGATGATCGCGGCCTTCGATCTCGGCAGCGATCGGCCGCTCGCCGGCGCGCTTCGACTTCGCCAAGCTCGAGAACCTCAACGGCCACTACATCCGCGCCAGCCGCCGATGCCGACCTCGTCGGCGGCGATCGAGGCCATCCTGCCGAACGTCGGCGCCGAGCGGCGGCCTGTCGGCGCACGTTCACGCCCGACCTCAAGGACAAGCTCATCGCGGCCATGCCGGGCCTGAAGGAGCGCGCCAAGACGCTGGTCGAGCTGCTCGACAGCGCCTATTACCTCTACGCGCAGCGCCCGCTGGCGCTCGACGACAAGGCCGCAGCGCTGCTCCCGACGAGGGCCGCGCGCGCGCCTCGCCGGGCTGCGTCCGGCGCTCGAGGCGCTGCCCGAGTGGACGCGCGGCGGCGACCGAGGCGGCGGTGCGCGCCTTCGCCGAGGCGAGCGGCTGCAAGCTCGGCCAGGTGGCGCAGCCGCTGCGCGCGGCGCTGACCGGCCGCACCACCTCGCCCGGCTTGTTCGACGTGATGGCGGTGCTCGGCCGCGAGGAAACCCTGGCGCGGCTCGCGATCAGATGCCGCAGGCTGAGCGCCGGCCGCATGGCCGGCGAACTCGCGCTTACGGCGTGGATTTCGCCTGCGGAATTGCGCTTGGCGTCGAGGCCGGCTGTCACCGACCCCGCTGCGACCGCGGTGCCGTTCGGGTAACCGCATGCCTGTGAGCACCGCAGCATCATGCGAGTGCTCAGGCCTCGGATCGGCTCGGGCAGCCCGAGGCCGGCATCCGCCACGTCGCCGAGAAGGGTCCACGATCCATGAGCGCATCCAGCACCATCACCGTCGACGGCAAGAACGATCGAGCTGCCGGTCAAGACCGGCACGATCGGGCCGAGCGTCATCGACATCGGCAAGCTCTACGCCCAGACCGGCGCCTTCACCTACGATCCCGGCTTCACCTCGACCGCCAGCTGCGAGTCGAAGATCACCTACATCGACGGCGACGAGGGCGTGCTGCTCTATCGCGGCTACCCGATCGAGCAGCTGGCCGAGCACGGCGACTTCCTCGAGACCTGCTACCTGCTGCTTTACGGCGAGCTGCCGACCGCCGCCCAGAAGGCCGATTTCGACTACCGCGTCACGCGCCACACCATGGTGCACGAGCAGATGAACCGGTTCTTCACCGGCTTCCGCCGCGACGCGCACCCGATGGCGGTGATGGTCGCCTCGCGTCGGCGCGCTCTCGGCCTTCTATCACGACTCGACCGACATCTCGGACCGAGCCAGCGCATGATCGCGTCGATGCGCATGATCGCCAAGATGCCGACGCTCGCCGCGATGGCCTACAAGTACTCGATCGGCCAGCCCTTCGTGTATCCGAAGAACGACCTCGACTACACGTCGAACTTCCTGCGCATGTGCTTCGCGGTGCCGTGCGAGGAGTACAAGGTCAACCCGGTGCTTCGCGCGGGCGCTGGACCGGATCTTCATCCTGCACGCCGACCACGAGCAGAACGCCTCGACCTCGACGGTGCGGCTCGCCGGCTCGTCGGGCGCCAACCCCTTCGCCTGCATCGCGGCCGGCATCGCCTGCCTGTGGGGCCCGGCCCATGGCGGCGCCAACGAGGCGGCGCTGAAGATGCTGAAGGAGATCGGCACGCCCGACGAATTCGGCAAGTACATCGCCAAGGCCAAGGACAAGAACGATCCGTTCCGCCTGATGGGCTTCGGCCACCGGGTCTACAAGAACTACGATCCGCGCGCCCGGATCATGCAGAAGACCACGCCACGAGGTGCTGAACGAACTCGGCATCAAGGACGATCCGCTGCTCGACGTCGCGATGGAGCTGGAGCAGATCGCGCTCAAGGACGAGTACTTCATCGAGAAGAAGCTCTACCCGAACATCGATTTCTATTCGGGCATCACCCTGAAGGCGATGGGCTTCCCGACCTCGATGTTCACGGTGCTGTTCGCGCTGGCCCGCACGGTCGGCTGGATCGCCCAGTGGAGGAGATGATCGAGGACCCGTCGCAGAAGATCGGCCGCCCGCGCCAGCTCTATGTCGGGCTCGCCAAAGCGCGACTACGCGACGGTCGCATCGCGGGGTGAGTTGCATCGGACGACGACGCATGCCTGCCTATGCGAGAAGAGGGGCCGCACGGCCCCTTCTTCATGTCACGCTTGACGCCGGCCATGACCTGGCCGACGATCCGCGCCGCCCGCTCGCTCGGGTGCTCGTCGCCGATCCGCATCAGGTCATCGAGGCGCGCGAACGCCTCCTGCTGTCGCCGCCGTTCGGGCGTGTCGGCGAGCAGGGGCAGGAGCGCGTCCGCCAAGTTCTCGGGCGTGCAATCCGCCTGGATGAATTCCGGGATCACGTTCTCGCCCAGGACCAGGTTGGTCAGCACGATGGATGGCGCCTTGATGAGCGATTCAGGATCACTCCTCGATCCGCGAGACCTTGTAGGCGACGACCATCGGGACGCCCGCCAGGCCAAGTTCCAGCGTCACCGTGCCGGAGGCGGCGAGCGCCGCGTCGGCGCGCTGCGGAAGGCCGCCCATTTGGCGGCCTCGCCCTGCACGATCGGTCGGCGCGACGCTCCAGGCCTGTGCGCTGCGCGCTCGATCTCGTCGCGCAGGTGCGGCACCGCCGGGATCGTGACCTCGAAGGGACGCGGCGCGACCTCGCTGCCAGCAGGGCCAGTGCCTCGCCGAACGGCTCCATCAGCCGGCTCGACCTCGGAGCGCCGGCTGCCCGGCAGCACCAGCGAGCGTCAACGGGTCGCATCGCCGACGGGTCCGCGCTCCCCGCGGCGGGCCGCATCTCGGCAGGCGCTCGATCAGCGGATGGCCGACATAGGTGCGTCGGCGGCCCGCCGAGCCGCGGTGCGCCTCGGGCTCGAAGGGCAGCAGCGCCAGCAGGTGATCGACATAGGCGCGCATCGCTTGGCGCCCGCCCGGCCGCCAGGCCCAGACGGACGGGCTGACGTAGTCGACGATCGGAGATCGCGGCGCGCGCTTGCGCACGCGCGTTCGCGACCCGATGGGTGAAATCCGGGGCTGTCGATGATGACGAGGAGTCGGGCCGTGCCGCGACCACGGCGTCCGCCGTCTGGCGGATGCGGCGCAGGAGCGTCGGCAGGCGGCCGAGCACGGCGGAGAAGCCCATCACGGCGATGTCATCCAGCGGGAAGAGGCTGCGAGGCCTTCCGCCGCCATCGCCTCCCCGCCGACGCCGCCGAAGGCGACGCCGCCGGCCGTCGCAGCCGCGTCGGAGCGACGCATCAGCTTGGCGCCGAGCTGATCGCCGGAATTCCTCGCCCGCGACGATCCAGATCTTCAGGCTCGGAGCCGCTCACGCATCGGCCGCCATCCAGGCAATTCGACTGTGACGAGGAACAGGCCGAGCGGTCGGCCTCGCGATGGTCCCGTCCTGGTCGAGCACGAGGGTCGAGCCGGCGCCGACCGCGATGCCGGACAGGCCTGCGCGGGCCGCCTCGGCGATGGTGCGCGGGCCGATGGCCGGCATGTCGACGCGCAGATCCTGGCCGCGCTTGGCCGCCTTGATCAGGACGCCGCCTTCCTGCGGCGGCGCAGGCCGAGACCAGGATTGGCGGTTGCGCCCGCACCCGCCGAGCATGCGGTCGGTGCCTTCCGGTCCTTCGATCGCCAGAACATGCCGGTCGCGCGACGACGGCGCGCC
Source organism: uncultured Pseudomonadota bacterium (assembly GCA_963737345.1). Classification (GTDB taxonomy): domain Bacteria; phylum Myxococcota_A; class Polyangia; order Fen-1088; family Fen-1088; genus JADGRB01. The sequence continues at coordinate 587,357 of CAVTSM010000017.1, forward strand.
TGGCCGATGTCGAAGGCCGACAGGGAACCGAGGAGATCGAGGCCGACAGGCGATCGGTGCCGATCGTCCTCGCGCGGCGCGCAGCGCGCCGCGCAGACGTCGGCGGAGCGACGAGATCCGGCGCGAGCTCATGCACGCCGACGACCCGATGGCCGCGCTCCTCGAGGAGGCTGACCGCGCCGCGCAGCACCTGATCGTCGCCGCGGGCGATCACTTCGCTGCACCTCCTGCATGTTGCGCAGGAGCGAATAGGCTCCAAGCAGGGCCGCGAACCCCGGCCGGTTCGGACGGCGCCCCGACGAGGGAGACGGCGGCGGGCCGCCAGCATCGAGGGGGCTCATGATTCCCGGCGAGATCGAGGAGGTCGACGACAGCGTCGGCGCGCCGGCGCGGTCCCGCTCGGCGAAGCCGCGAAAAGCGCGAGGACGCGGAACGTCCCGGCCCGTCCTGCGCGAGATGGTCGACGAATTCAGCGGCAGTCGGCCCGGAGCCGGCGATCAGGGCGATCGGACCTTGGGCCTCGCTGGGCGGCCGCGCCTTGCGCCGACTCATCAGGCGGCCGATGATCCGCGGCGTGCAGAGCGCCCGGTCCTTGCCCTCGCGGATGAAGTCGAGGATCTCGTGCACGAACGGATGCCCGCCGAACTCGGCCGCGACATCCTCGCACCCGCTCCGACATGCGTGCCCTCGTCGGCGAACAGGAGGCGGTAGGCGCGGCGGATGTCGTGGATCTGCTCGCGGGTGAAGCCGCGGCGGCGCATGCCGACGATGTTGAGCCCGCCGAGGTGGGCCCGATTGCCGAGGGCCATGCCGTAGGGAATGAGGTCGTTCTCGAGACC
>CAVTSM010000018.1:0-17190 GCA_963737345.1 uncultured Pseudomonadota bacterium
GCGAGCGGACCCGCGAGATCGGCACGTTGCGGGCGATCGGGATGCAGCGGGGCGAAGTGCTGTGGATGTTCCTGCTGGAGTCGCTGATGCTGGGGCTGCTGGCGACCGTCGCCGGCGCATTGTTCGGCGCGGCGGCGGCGGCCGGTCTGAACGCGGCGCACATTCCGGTGCCGCACGGGCTGCAGTTCTTCCTGATGTCGCCGCACCTGCACCTGTCGGTGCACGGCTCTTTGCTGGTCTCCGCGATCATCGCGATCACGATCGTGACCGGCGTGGCCGCGTTCTACCCGTCGCTCAAGGCCGCGCGCTTGCGCCCGGTCGTGGCGATGTCGCACTTTGGATGAGGGAACCATGAACCGATTGACGATCCTCCGGCGGACGGCGCTGGCCGGCGCCCTGACTTTGACCTTGTTGCCGCGCGCGAACGCGGCGCTGACGACGCCTCAGATGGTCGAGTTGCTGAAGCAGGTCGACGACCGACAGAAGAACAACGGCGACTGGCGCGCGCAGGCGTATCTCGAACAGAAGCAAAAGGACAAGGTCGACACCGTCTACAACACCGAGTACTACCGGCGCTCCGAAGACCAGAAGTTCATGATCCTGTTCACGGCGCCCAAGTCGTCGGCCGGGCAGGGCTACCTGCGCATCGACAAGAACCTGTGGTTCTACGACCCGTCGGTCGGTAAGTGGGAGCGCCGCACCGAGCGCGAGCGCATCGGCGGCACGAATTCGCGACGCTCCGATTTCGACGAGTCGCGCCTGGCGGAAGAGTACGACCCGACCGACGAGGGCGAGGAAAAGCTGGGCGCGTACACGGCGCACAAGCTGCTGCTGAAGGGCAAGTCGGGGCAGGACCTGGCGTTCCCGATCATCCGGATCTGGATCGACAAGGACACCAACAACATCCTCAAGCGCCAGGAATACGCGCTGTCCGGCCGCCTGCTGCGCACCTCGTACTACCCGAAGTGGAAGAAGATCTACAGCCCGTCGAAGAAGGGCGAGGTCTGGTACCCCGAAGAGATCCGCTTTTACGACGAGGTCGAGAAGGCCAATCAGACGCTGGTGCTGATCAAGGCGGTCGATCCCAGCGCGCTGCCGCCCAACCTCTTCACGAAGGCCTGGCTCGAGAGCAAGAGCCGATGACCAGATCCGCGATCGCCGCCGCGGTGACGCTGCTGGCGGGCGCGGCTGCGTCCGCCCAAGGGCTGGGCGACCGACCCAGCGAACAGGACCTGTTTGGCGGCGGGGCGACGCCGGCGGCACCGGCTGCGACGTCTCCGTTGCCGGCCCCCGCAACGCCGGCGACGGCCGCGGCTGGCGCCCCCGCGCCGCCGGCGCCCCCCGCGCCGGCGAACGCGCAGCCAAACGAGCCTCCCGCCGCGTCTGTTCAAGCGACCTCCCGCGATCAAGAGGTGCTGGGCAAGGGGGACGAGGCGAAGTTCCTCTCCGACTTCGTCGCCCCCGACAATCCGCTGCAGATCGGCGGCCAGCTGTATCTGCGCGCGCAGACCACCGCCTCGGCCCACCAGAACCCGGGAGACTGGTCGCTGTCCGCGCCCAGCCTGCTGGATCTCTACCTCGACGCGCGGCCGAACCCGCGCGTGCGCGCGTTCATCTTGGGCCGCATGGCCTACGACCCGACGCTGCCGCCCAACGGCACCAACATGAACACCGCCGGAATGGACACCAACGGCGCGCTGGCCGGAACGACCACGCCCACCGGCTTCTCGACGTTCAGCAACACGCGCGGTCCCACGTCGCTGCTGGACCAGATGTGGATCCGGTTCGACATCCTGCAGAAAGTGTTCGTCACGACCGGCAAGCAACACGTCCACTTCGGGACCGGGCGTTTCTGGCAGCCGACCGACTACCTGCACCCCGTCAAGCGCAACCCGCTGGACGTCTTCGACGCTCGCGGCGGCGTCACGATGATCAAGGTGAACGTCCCCTGGGAAGAACAGGGATGGAACTTCTCCGCGTTCGGCGTCACCGAGGACCCCAACGCGGCGACCAACACGATTGGCAAGGTCGCCGGTGCCGCTCGCGCCGAGGTGGTTCTGGGCGGCGTCGAGATGGGCGCCGACATCTTCGTTCACAAGGGCGAACGACCCCGCTACGGATTCGATCTTTCGACCGGCATCTGGGACTTCGACGTCTACGGCGAGCTGGCGCTGCGACCGGGTGGCGACTTCCTGCACTATGACCCCGCGTTGATGACGGTCGGGACCTACACCGGCTACGAGACGCAGATCGTCGGGGGCATCAACTACTCGCGCAAGTACAACGACAACGACGTCTGGACCGTCGGGGCCGAGTACTTCTACAACCACCCCGGCTACTCCAGCGCGTCGGTTTACCCGCAGGCGCTGCAATACGCGGTGACCAACCCGACCGCGGTGCCCAACCCGTTCGCGCTTTTTCCGTTCTTCTATCTGGGCCAGCACTACGCGGCGCTCTTCGCGAGCTTGCCGGCGCCGTACTCGTGGAACTACACGACGTTCACGTTCTCGACGCTGGGCAATCTGTCCGACAAGTCCTTCATCAGCCGCGTCGACTACTCGGTGACGGTGCTGACGCACCTGTCGTTCGAGGCGTTCATCGGGGTCCACTACGGAAACGTCGGCGGCGAGTTCCGCTTCCAGCTTCCGTCCAGCCTCGCGACCCAGCTGGGCGCAACCTCCGGCGCGCTCGGCAGCTACCCCGTCGTCGACCTGGGCGCGGCGCTCCGGGTCAAGATCTAACAGCCAAGCGAGCGAGACTAGAAGTCGGCCGGGTCCGCGCCCGGCATTCCCTTTTTCGGGCGCGGAATGCCGTATCCGTCGAGCTTGGTCAGGAACGTGCGGCGGGGGATGCCCAGCAGCTTGGCGGCGCGGCTCTGGTTGCCGGCGCAGGTGTTCAGCGCCGCGATGATGCGCTCGCGTTCGGCGGCGTTGGTCGCGCCGCGCGCCGCGCGCGCCGGCGACGGGACGTCGACGCGCCCGGCATCCACCTGCCGTGGCGTCGGCGAAGCCAGCTGGTAGGCGTCGATGATGGCCGGCGGTGTCCGGGCAGGCGGCGGCGGTGCGGGGCGACTGAGCTTTTCCATGGGCAGATGCTCGGTCCCGATCACAGCGCCGCTGTTCAGCAGCACGGCGCGTTCGACGATGTTCTTCAGCTCGCGCACGTTGCCCGGCCACGGATAGGACTCGAGCAGCATCAGGATCGGCGCCGGGAAGATGGGCGCCGCGCGCCCCAGATCGCGGCAGACCTGCCGCGCGAACGTCTCGATCAGCGGCCGGATCTCATCCAGCCGCTCGCGCAGCGGTGGGATCGTGAGCGTGATTCCCGCCAGCCGGAAGTAGAGGTCCTGGCGAAACGTCCCCCGTCCGATCTCGGCTTCTAGGTCGCGGTTCGTCGCCGCGATGAACCGCAAGTCGACCCGCCGGGGACGCACGCTGCCGAGGCGTGTGACCTCGCGCGTCTCGAGAACGCGCAACAGCTTGGCCTGCGTCGCCAGCGGCAGCTCGCCGACCTCGTCGAGGAACAGCGTGCCGTTGGCGGCGGTTTCCATGAGGCCAGGCTTGGCTTGCACCGCGCCCGTGAAGGCACCGCGCTCGTGGCCAAAGAGCTCGCTCTCGAGCAGCGTCTCGGACAGGGCCGCACAGTTCAGGCACACGTACGGGCCGTCGCGGCGGGGCGATGCCCGATGGACCGTCTCGGCCAGCAGCTCCTTGCCGACGCCGGTCTCGCCGGTGATGAGGACGTTGATGGTGCCCGCGGCCGCCCGTTCGGCCAGCGCGTGCACCCGCTGCATGGCCATCCCGCGCGGTGGGGCCGGCGACGCCGTCGCGGTGATCGAGCCGGGCAGGGTCTCTGGGCGTTCGTCGCCGGCCGGCGCGGTTCGCCGCTGCACGATCAAGACCGTCGAACCGATCTGCACGGTGTCACCGATCCGCATGGCCACCCGCTCGCCGCGGGGGAGGGGCTGGTCCTTGATGCGCGTCCCGTTCACGCTGCCGAGATCCTCCAGCAGCATGCCGTCGCCGAAGTGCAGGCAGGCATGCGCCCGCGAGGCCAGCGGGTCGTCGATGCGCACGGCGTTCGTCTCACCGCGGCCAATCGTCAGCGTGCCGGACGCCGGAAGGTTGTAGGTCGCGTAGGAATCGCGGCCGACGACCAGAAGGAAAGCGCTGGCGGGATCCTGGTCGTCGTTCTGAGCCTCGACCATGGTGGTTCGACCGCGCATGTCCGGCAGTATGTCGAGGAGCGGCCTGCCTGAGCAAGCCTCAGTTGCGCAACTTGTGCAGATCGGCGCAAGTCGCGCCATGGATGAGAGACTGGCCCTTTAGTTTCGGCCGCTTGCGGTTGGCATTGGCCTTGCTTGATAGGGCGGTATGCATCCGGATGAAATGGTTCCTCAGTACGAATCGGCTCTTTACGCGCGGGCGATGCGGTTGGTGCGCAGCCGGTCGGATGCCTTGGATCTGTTGCAGGACACGTACGAGCGTGCGCTGCGCGGTCGCGCGACCTTTCAGCCAGGAACGAACCTCCGGCACTGGCTGATGACGATCATGTACAACCTCTTCCTCGATCGCTGCCGCCGTCAGTCGCGCGAGCCGCGCGCGCTGTGCATCGACGAGCACGAGGTGCCCAGCCCCGAGCCCGAAGTGCCCGAGGCCTGGGAATCCATCACAGACGAACAGATCCACGCTGCGCTGGCCGACCTGGAACACCCGTTCCGCGAGGTGTACGAGTTGCGGCTTCTGGACAACTGCAGCTACGACGAGATCGCCGACCGCTTGACGATCCCGCGGTCCACCGTCGGCACGCGCCTGATGCGCGCCCGGCTCAAGCTGCGCGAGACCCTGCTGACCGAGGACGACCCGCGCCGGGGGCCTGATCGCCGCCGTCGGAAGGCGCTCGCGGCGCCGCGGATCGCCGCCTCGACCGCGACATGAGGATCATACCCCCCGTCGCTCTCGGATGGGGGCTCAGACGGGGTCGCCGTCGGTGTTTCGGATGACGGCCGGCGGCAGACCCAGCTCGCTCAGTGGCCCTTCGATCGACGCTCGGTCACCCACGATCGTGATCATCGCCGCGTCGGGATCGATGGTGCGCGCCGCCAGCGCGCGCAGATCGTCGGCCGTGGTGGATTCCAATGCGGCGACGAACCGCTTGGGTTCGTCCAGCGGCAGCCCGTAAAGCCCGATCTCGCCGAACGTCCCCGCGACCCCGCCGGTCGTCGACAGCCCCTCGGCCACCCGCATCAGCAGCGTGGCGCGGGCCTTGGCATGCTCGTCGGCCGTGACCGGCCGTTCCTGCAGTCCCGCCAGCTCGGCCAGCATTTCCCGAACCGAAGGCGCGGTCGATTCGGCAAACACGGACGCGCGCGCCGCGAAGCTGCCCGGTAGGCGCAGGAACGTGAAGCTGGAAGCCGCGCCGTAGGTGTACCCGTGCTTTTCGCGCAGGTTGAAGTTGAGGCGGCTCGTGAAGCTACCGCCGAGCACGGCGTTCAGCATCGCCAATCCAGGCCGGTCCGGCGACAGCCGGTCGGTGCCGGGCGCGGTCAGCCGCACGACGCTTTGGGGGGCGCCCGGACGATCGATGATGCACAGGCGCGGCCGCTGGGGCCAGGCGGGAGGGGAGGGCGCCGGCGGAACCGGACCTGGCGCCCAGGCGCCAAGCGCCGCCTCCAGGCGATCGCGCAGCTGCGCCGGATCGAAGGCCCCGGCGACCACCAGGAAGGCGTGGTTGGGCCGCCAGTACGTCGCGTGAAAGGCGCGTGCGTCGGCCAGCGTCAGCTGTTCCAGCGTGTGGGCGTACCCTTCGACCGGGCGGCCGTACGGGTGCTGGTCGCCAAACAGCAGCCGGTCGGAGACCACGCCCACCACCGACTCGGGCTGGTCGCGGCGCTGGACCGCCGAGGTGTGCCGGTCCGCCAGCACGCGCTCCCAGTCGGCCTGGGCCAGCCGCGGCCGGATCAACACGTCGCCAGCCAGATCCAGCGCGGCGAAGAAGGTCTCGCCCGGCGACTGTACCGACAGCTGCGAACCGTCGCGGCCGCTTCCCAGCCACAGATCGGCGCCCAGATGCTCCAGCGCGTCGGCGAACGCCAGCGCGTCGCGATGGCCGGCGCCCTCGTCCAGCATTTCGGCCGCCAGCGACGCCAGCCCCGCCTGCTCGGGGCGGTCGGCGCCGGCCCCGCTGCGGATCATCAGCGCCGCCGAAACGATCGGGGCCACCTCGCGGTGAACCGCCACGACCGGCAGCCCGTTCGACAGCGTGAAGCGGGCGGCGGGCGGCACCAGCACGGCGGGCAGCGGTCCGACGGCGGGCGCCGCCTTCATCGACTCGGGGGCGGCCGTCACGCGGTCACCGCGTCGGGCAGCGTCTGCATCGCCAGCCGCTTGCCGGCCACGACCCGCGCGAACGCGTCGCGCACCGAGGCGGGCGTGGCGGCGCGGTAGCGATCGACGTCGCGCTCGGCGCCGTCGGGCGTACCCAGCACGTACTGATAGTGATTCAGCAGGTCCGCCCGCGTCTGCAGGTGATCGAGGCTCTTGTAGAAGTCCGCCAGGTGCGTGTTGCGGGCCCGCGCCAGCTCTTCCTCCGTCGGACCGTCAGAGGCGAGGCGCGCCAGCTGCGCGTCGATAGCCCCGGTGATCTCCTCCAGGCCGTGTCCCGGTTTGGCGGTCGCGCCGACCTGGAACAAGCTGCCGAGCATCAGCGAGCCCTGGTACGCGAAGGCGTCCTGCGCGATGCGCCCGTCGAACACCAGCGCGCGATAGAGGCGGCTGGACTTGCCGCCGCCCAGGACGTGCGCGGCCAGGTCCAGGTCGGCGTCCCCGGGCGCGAACAGCCCCGGCGAGTGCCACGCCAGACGCAGGCGCGGCAGCTGTACGCGATCCGTCAGGGTGCGGGTCACGTCGCTCTCCAGGCGCGGCGGCGGTGGGGGCGGGCGCCGCTCGGGGCGCGGCCGGGCCGGCTGCCACCCGAAGTACTTGTCGACCAGCGCGCGCACCGCGGCCGGGTCGAAGTCTCCTGCGATCGACAGGCTGGCATTCGACGGCCGGTAGAAGCGCTCGAAGAACTCGCGCACGTCATCCACGGTCGCCGCTTCGAGGTCGGTGTGCGAGCCGATCGTCGGCCAGTGGTAGGGGTGCTCCGGCGGGTACATCACCTCGGGCACGACCAGCTCACCGGCGCCGTAGGGGCGGTTCTCGTACGACTGGCGGCGCTCGTTCTGGACGACCTTGCGCTGCCGATCGAGCTCCTCCAGCGTGATGACGTCCGGCAGGGTCGCCAGCCGATCCGCTTCCAGCCACAAAAAAGTCTCCAGCAGGTTGCGCGGCCCGATCTCGTAGTAGTTCGTCCGGTCGTTGCTGGTGGTGCCGTTGTTGTGTCCGCCCCAGCTCTCCATGATCGAATCGAACGACGGATACGGCGCGTGGCGCGAGCCCATGAACATCAGGTGCTCGAAGAGGTGCGCGAAACCGGTCCGCCCCGGCGATTCGTCCTTGGATCCGACGTGGTACCATAGGTCGACCGCCACGAGCGGGCTGGAGCGATCCGGGTGCAGGATGACGGTGAGGCCGTTGGCCAGCGCGTACGTTTCGAACTCGATCTTGAGCATAGCGACGGGGACGATGCGAAGGCAGAACGGGTGAGCCCAGCTCCCCGCAGCCGATCGGCATCATGGCACGGATTGTCGGAGGTCTCCCGCGGAAAGCGCGCGCGGATCCCCCTCCTCGCGATCCTGGTCGTGGGCGGGGAGGTCGGGATGCCGCGTGGCGCGCGTGCTGACGGCGGCATCCCCGGGTCGCTGGCGATCCTGCTGCCCGCAGATCAGCCGCGCAAGATCGGGTTGGCGACGACCTTCGGGCTCATCCTGTCGGACGACGGCGGCGCGAGCTGGCTGTGGACGTGCGAACAGCCCGCGACCACGTCGATGGCGAACATGTACGCCGTCGGACCTTCCGCCATCGCGTCGGGCGGCGTCGGCGATCGGTTCTACGCGCTGTCGCCGTTCCAGGGTCTGGCCTGGTCCGACGATGAATCCTGCACCTGGAAGATGGCCAGCGGCCTGGCGGCAGGTGCCACCGTGTCGGACTTCTTCGTCGATCCCAGCGATCCCGCCCATGTGCTGGCCGTGGCGGCGGCGCCTTCGGACGGCGGCGTGGCGGGTGGCGGCGCGGTCTTCGCCTCCACCGACGGCGGCAGAACGTTCGGCGCGGATCGGATCTACACGGCCCCCGCGGGGGCGACGATCGTGGGCGTGGAGATGGCGCGCAGCAACCCACGCGTCATCTATGTCGCCACGTACACTTCGACGCCCACCGACCGGGCGCCGTCGCTGGCCCGGTCCAGCGACGGTGGCGGCACGTGGACGACTGCGGCGCTGGCGCCGTCGGTGGGTCCGGCGATCGCCCGCATCCTGGCCGTCGACCCGCAGGACAGCGACCTGGTTTACCTGCGGGTATTGGCCGCTGGGGGCGACGCCATCGCCGTCGCGCGAAACGGGGGCGCCACCATCGCCGTTCCGGTGACGTTCGCGCGCGGTCAGCTCAGCGCCTTCGCGCGCTTGAGCAGCGGCACCGTGCTCGCCGGTGCGCTCATCGCCGCGGACGGCGGCGGGACCGAGGGCGCGGCGGTGCGGTCGACGGACGGCGGCACGTCATTCCAACCCTGGACGACCCTGCCGGTGCCCACGCACCTGGTCGGGCTCGCCGAACGCGTCGAGAACGGCCGGCCGCGCCTTTACCTGTCGGGCAAGAACTACAGCGACGGATGGGCGCTGGCAGTCTCCGACGACGAAGGGGCGACCCTGACGAAGTTGGTGACCTACGACCAGGTCAAAGGGATCAAGCCCTGCGTGCGCCAGATCTGTCAGGACACGTGCAACTTCGAGAACATGCAGGGGATATGGGATCTGTCGGTGTGCGCCGGGACGGCCAGCGGCCGCGGCGGCGGTGGTGGCTCCGGCGGCGGCAGTGGTGGGGCGGGGTGCGGATGCAGGATCGACCGGAGCTCTGGTCCCGGGACGCGCCTTTTCGAGGCGGCGGCGGCCGCGCTCTTGTGCCTGCTGGCCCTCACCTGCACGCGCCGTCGGTCGTAATGCGGCGGTGACTGGAATTCTCGACGGCGATCGCCTCGACAGCCCTCGGGGGGCGGTGTAGATTTCGTTCCTCTTTGTACACGGCATTTCCGTACAAGGCTGGGCCCATAGCTCAGCGGTCAGAGCTGGCGGCTCATAACCGCCTGGTCCCTGGTTCGAATCCAGGTGGGCCCACTCTCGACTACCCGGCGATGTCGAGGTTCATACGTCTGATGGAGGACGACCGAAGTGCGCGATCAGCTTAAACGACTCGAGGAGTTGCAGTCCCATGACGCCCGGATTCAGGAACTGGAAAGCTCTCTGAAGGCCATCCCGGCCAAGCTGGCGGCGACGCAGAACGACTTGGCGCGCGTGGAAGGTCTTCTGGCGGGTGAGCGCCAGGCGCTGGCGGAAACCGAGCGGTACTACAACGAACAAAAGGGCCTCCTGACAGAGGACGAGATCCAGGTCGCTGGCGCCAAGCACAAGCTGTCCCAGGCGAAGAACTCGAAAGAGTACATGGCCGCCCAGCGCGAGATCGATCAGCGGCGCGAAGGATTGACGGCTCGCGAGGGCGAGATCGCCAAGCTGGTCGAGGCGGTCGAATCGAAGAAGAAGCTGCTCGCCGAACGCGCCAAGGACGTCGATAACCTCAAGAGCTCGATCGACAAGGACGGCGAGGCTGCCAAGGCAAGGATGGACGAGCTGCAGGCGAAGATCGCGGAGATCCGCGCCGAGCGCGACAAGGTGGCCGCCGACGTCAAGCCGGAGGTGCTCAAGCGCTACTCCAACATCCGGATGCGTCGCGGGCTGGCGGTCGTCAGCGTCCGCAACGGCACCTGCCAGGGCTGCAACATGAACATCCCGCCGCAGCTGTACATCGTCATCCAGCGCGGCCAGACCATCGAGACCTGTCCGTCCTGTCACCGGATCATCTATTGGGAGGACCTGATGAAGGACGACAACAAGGGCGAGCAGCCCAGCGCGTCTCCGACAGCTTGATTCCGCCACTCCTGGTATAGTCCTTCCGCTTCGCGCTCGAGCCGGACAGACGGTCGCGGCGGGCCCTTCGGGCGCCCGTCGAGGAAAGTCCGGGCTCCGCAGGGCAGGGTGCTGGCTAACGGCCAGTCGGGGTGACTCGAAGGACAGTGCAACAGAGAACAGACCGCCACCGCCGAAAGGCGACGGCAAGGGTGAAACGGTGCGGTAAGAGCGCACCGCTCCCTCGGTGACGAGGGGGGCACGGCAAACCCCACCTGGAGCAAGACCGGTACAAGATTGCGGGGCAACCCGCGGCGTGGCCCGCGTCGACGTTCGCGTCGATCTTGAGTTGGTCGCACGAGCCGCTCGGCAACGGGCGGCCCAGAGGAATGACCGTCACCGGCGGAAACGCCGGAACAGAACCCGGCTTACGGACGGCTCGGCGCGAAGCATTTGAGTTTACGGTTGTCTACTTGTGGTGAGTTGGTTTACATCTAGTTAGACTGAAAACATTGGAGTCTGTCCGGCGCCGAGCGTTACGATGTTCGGCATGTTGCCCCCACACACGCGCCGGAATGTCTGCACGAAAACCGTCACGGTCGTCGGTCTGATTTTCGCCGCCGGCGTTTCGGCGCTGGGCTGCGGGAGCTCCGATTCGGACGCAGGCGGCACAGGCGGGATCGCGGTGGTCAATGGCCGCGGCGGGAACTCCGCCACCGGCGGGGCGAGGGCGACGGGCGGCACGCCTGCGACCGGTGGAACGACCGGGACCGGTGGAACAACGGGCACGGGGGGCGTGCGCGGAACGGGTGGCGTGACGGGCACCGGGGGCGTGCGCGCGACGGGCGGCGCGACAGGTGTGGGCGGCAAGACCGCCACCGGCGGCGCGACGGGTGTGGGCGGCAAGACCGCCACCGGCGGCGCGACGGGTACGGGCGGGAAGACCGCCACCGGCGGTGCCACGGGAACCGGCGGCGGCACGACGCAAGTGGGATCGATCGGCGGCTGCCAGATCTTTCCGGCGGACAACCCGTGGAACCAGGACATCTCGGCCCTGCCCCTCAACCCGAAGGCCAGCACGTATCTGGCCGCCATGAACCCAGGGACCGCGTTGCACGCCGACTGGGCCGACTACGCGGCGCAGGGCGACTACTTCGGAATTCCGTTCACCTCCGGGACCGGCGCCGCCGCCATCCCCACGAACATCACCGACTGGCCGGATGAGAGCGACCCGGCCCCGTGTCCGAACGGCGGCGGGATGTTCTGTTACCCCATCCCTTTGACGGCGCCCGTCGAAAACCCGGCGGAAGACGACCGCCACGTGCTTTACCTGGACACCGCTGGCGCGCCCAACAACTGCACGTTGTACGAGCTCTATCAGGGGCAAAGCTCGAAGAGTGGATGGAGCGCTGCCAACGGCGCGATCTTCCATTTGGGATCGAACGCGCTTCGGCCCGATGGCTGGACTTCGGGCGACGCGGCCGGCTTGCCGATTCTTCCAGGGCTCGTCCGATTCGATGAAACGATCAACAAGAAGTCCATCACGCACGCCATCCGCTTCACGATGAAGGCCACGCAGCACGCGTTCATTCACCCGGCGACCCATGCCGCGGGCAGCGCCAATGCGTCCTTGCCACCGATGGGGCTGCGACTTCGGTTGAAGGCGTCCTTCGACACCAGCAAGTTCAGCGGCGCGTCGCTGGTGATCCTGACCGCGATGAAGAAATACGGCATCATCCTGGCCGACAACGGCCACGATTGGTACATCACGGGCGAGTCCAACGACGCCTGGGTTCCCTACATGGACCAGATCTCCACCGACATCGGGAATCTGCAGGGCAGCGATTTCGAGGCTGTCGATACCGGTCCCGTGTCGACGGCCGGGCTCTGACCGACCATCCGTTGCAGGGGCCGGTGCGCGTCGCGACGCGACCGCGGGGGCGGGAAGATCCCGGGCTACGGAACCAAGATCTCGATGCGGCAATCGTGCGAGCAGCCGTCGCCATTGACTTTGTTGCCGTCGTCGCACTGCTCGTTGGCGGCTCGGACACCGTCGCCGCACGCGGAGCCGCACAGGCTGCTGGTCGGTGCAAACCCGGTCAGCGTCAGCTTGAAATTGGATCCCGCGCTGTGGCGTTCTGCGTGAAATAGCGCGATTTCATAGAGAGCCCCTTTGGTGACGCCGAGGGCGCCGGCGCTCTGATCGACGTTCAGGGTCTTCTGGGTGCGGGTGTGAAGACCCCCGAGATCCAGGGCCAACCGCCGGTTGAAGAACATCCAGACGTCGTCATCGCCGCTGAAGGTGAGCGCTTCTCCGCCGCGGTACTGAAAGAAGTAACGAATCTCGGTGGTGAACCCAAAGTTGTGATCGAGCCCGTCGTTGATGACCGCATCGGCGGTCGCGGTCGTCTCCTTCGGTGGTGCCTTCGCGACCCAACCCTTGCCGTCGATCGGGTAAAACCCGCTGCCCCCGGAGTCGTACACGTAGGACCCGTTCGCCTGGCGGGCCAGCCGAATCGTCCCCGGGATGTCGACGTTCACGTTGACGTCGTCGTGGTACCACTGGTTGAAGCTCGCCGCGCTGGTCAGTTGTTGGTCGTACGGACATTGGGCGGTCACGCCGGGCGTCGCGCAACGGCCGTCCATGACCGGCTTTCCGGTCGCATCCAGCATCGGCTTCACCAAGTTCGGGGTGATGTCCATGCCCGTGAAGATCTCGAAGTCGGGATGACGAACGCCCGTTCCGCTCGGGAAGCTGATGAAGTCGCGGTAGGTCACCAGCAGATTCAGCTGCGCCGGAGGGCTCGTCGTCACGTCGGTGCAGGAAAATCCCGCCTCGACCTGGCAGTCGTGTGAACAACCGTCACCGTCGACGGTGTTGCCGTCGTCGCAGCTCTCCGGCGGAAGCTTCACACCGTCGCCGCACTTGCTCGCGCAGGTGCCGGTGCTGCAGTCCGGCTCCAGCGTGCAAGCGGACGAGCAGCCGTCGCCGTCGATGGTGTTCCCGTCGTCGCAGGCTTCCACACCCTCTTTGTTGCGGTCGCCGCACACCGTCTTGTGGCAGACCGAAGCCTGGCCGAGGTTGGGCGGGGTGGCCGGCGCATCGCACACATAGCCGAGCTCGAGGCGACAGACCGCGGAGCAGCCGTGGCCGACGTTGGGCGGATCGCACTGCTCGATGCCGCCAAGCTTCCCGTCCCCGCACTTGACCAGATACGTGCACGGCTGCCCGGCCGCGGGGCACGCGTAATCGGTCTCCATCGTCTTGCAATCCGACGAGCAGCCGTCGCCAGATTTGGAATTGCCGTCGTCGCACGCTTCTCCCAGCGAGGCGGTGACCACGCCGTCACCGCACCCCAACGGGCAGGACGGACCGCCCGCCACGCACCCGCCGGTGCCGGTGGCCGATGGCCGCCCGCCGCCACCGCCGATCGCCCCGCCGCTGCCGGTCGTGCTCCCCTTGCCGCCGGTGCCCTGGCCGGACGCACCGGCGTGAATCCCCGCACATCCGGCGAACAAGAGCACGTACGCGAAGACCGAGACCAACGGCTTGCGCGCGCGGTTCATTGCGTCCGTCAGTCTAGCCCGGCCATCCGGTTGGTCGGTTGACATTTGTGAACGAGAGAAAGTCCTCTCGACACCCGGCCGACGAACTGGCCTGTCGCGTTATCCGTAGCCCGGACAGGAATGTCGCCGGTCAGCGACCGTCGATTCTTGCGCGAATCGGCTCGAGCTCCGGCGAGTCTCGAACTACATGCCGGCGTCGACAGGTGGAGGCGCGCACGACCCACTCGTGTCGTCCACGCACTTGCCGTCGGAGCCGCACACCTTGCAAGTTCCCGTGCACGCCGAATTGCAGCAGACCCCGTCGGCGCAGAAGCCGCTGGTGCACTCGTTCGTCGAACCGCACGGGTCGCCCAGCTTCTTCTGATTTTGGCACGCGTGCCCGTCGCAATAGTCGCCGTTGACGCAGTCACCGTTGCCGGTGCACGAGGTCTTGCAGGTCGTCCCTCCGCAGACGTACTCACCGCAGTGCGTGGTCGTGACCTTGCAGTCGCCCGTGTCGCACACTCCGGCGCTCTTCGCCGTCCCTCCCGAGCAGGTAGGGGGATCTCCACATGTCCCGCCGCTCGTAGCCGTGCAGGTTCCCTTGGAACCCGAGACGTTGCAGGCGTGGCAGGCGGTGTTGCAGGCGGTGCTGCAGCAGACGCTGTCCACGCACGTTCCTTGCGCACACGGCGCGCTGCTCGAGCAGTTGTCGCCGATCGCTCCGCCAGTCTGGCACATGTGGCTGATGCAGGTGTAGGCGCTCGACGCGCAGTCGTCGCTCGTCTGGCAACTCATATTGCAACCGGCGCTCGTGCAGCTGTAGGCCCCGCAATTCATCGAGCTGGCGCTGGGGCAGCTGGTGGCGGCGGTGCCCGGGCAGACGCTCGCCGGGGTGAATGTGGAGCCGCTGCAGCTCGCCGCCTTGCACTGCTCCGTCGAGTTCTTGCACGCGCCCGCGCCGTCGCAGGTGTTGGTCTTGCCGCAGGTGGTGGCCGAAGCCGTCCCGCCGCAGCTGGAGTCGGTGCTGTTCTTGGCCATCGGCGAGCAGGTCCCCATTCCGTTGAGGTTGCACGCGTTGCAGGGGGCGCAGCTGGCAGTGCCGCAGCAGACGCCGTCGACGCAGGTCAACCCCATGCCGCTGAAGCAGTCGTCGGTTGAGCTGCAGCTCTCACCCTTCCCGGCAAACGTTCCACAGTGGCCCGTGTGCACATCGCAGACTGTCCCCGTCTTGCATTGGCTGTCCATCGTGCAGGTGCCCCAGCACGTGCCGCCATTACACGTGTACTGCCCGCACGTCTTCGTCGCGGGCACGGGGGCCGTGCATGTTCCAGCCCCGTCGCAGGTTTTCGCGTTGGTTTGCAGGGATGCCGTGCAGGTCGCTTCGGCGCATTTGGTTCCGAGGGCGTACTTTTGGCAGGCGCCGGCCCCGTTGCACAAGCCGGTGTTGCCGCAGGTGGTGGGGTCCTGCTTCGTGCAGCTGTTCGACGGATCGCTCGCGTCGGGTTTGACGTTGCTGCAGGTGCCGGCCAGGGCAGCCGAAACGTTGCAGGACTTGCACGTGCCGTTGCAGGCCGTCGCGCAGCAGACGCCCTGAGCGCAGACGCCCGACCCGCACTCGGTACCCGCGCTGCAGGTCTGGCCGTTTCCCTTCAGCCCGCACGAGTTGTTGATGCACATATTGGGCGGGGCACAGTCGGTGGTGCTGTTGGTGCAGGCCCCTTTGCAGGCGCCCGCCGCGCACAGGAACGGCGAGCAGTTCATCGTGGTGGGCTTGACGCAGGTGCCGGCGCCGTCGCAGGTGGACTTGCCGGTAGCCAATTTTGCGTCCGTCGAACAGGTCGCCGCGGCGCAGGTCGTGCCGCTCGCGTACTTCTGGCAAGCCCCCGCCTCGCACTTGCCGTTGTTGCCGCAGCCCGCGGCGCCCTGGTCTTTGCACATCCCGGCGGGATCGGCGCTGCCCTTCGGCACGTTGGTGCACGTTCCCAGGCTGCCGGACAGGCTGCAAGACTGGCAGGCACCGCCGCAAGCCGAGTTGCAGCAGACGCCCTGGGCGCAAAAGCCGCTCTTGCACTGGGAGTTCGAGGTGCAGCTGGCCCCGCCGCCGGACTTGCCGCACGAGTTCGACGCGCACCGGTTTGGCGTCAAGCACTGCGAATCGGTCGCGCACGAGTTGAAGCACTTGCTGCCGTTGCAGACGAACGGGGCGCAGGCCAGCGTATTCGGCGTCACGCACTTGCCGGCGCCGTCGCAGGTCGAGATGGGCGTGTAGATGTTCGACGCGCAGCTCTCGCCCTTACAGACGACATTCTTGACGTACAGCTGGCAGCTGCCAGCGCCGTCGCACTTGCCGTTCGTGCCGCAGCCGGCGGCGCCCGAGTCCTTGCAGGTCGTGCGCGGGTCGGCGTTGCCGACGGCGACCAGGGTGCACTTGCCCTGCGACCCCGGCAGCCCGCAGCTGCGGCAAGCGCCGGTGCAGGCGCTCTCGCAGCAGACGCCGTCGACGCACTGGCCGGACTTGCACTCGCTGCCGGCCTTGCAGACCTGGCCGTTTTGCTTGGGGCCGCAGCTGTGGTTGACGCAGCTGATGCCAGTGTCGCAATCGCTGTCCGCGTTGCAGACGCTCGTGCAGGCGCCCACCTTGCATTGAAACGGCGAGCAGCTCTGAAGCCCGGGCGGCTTGCAGGAGCCCAACCCGTCGCAGATACCCGCCGTGTTCAGCCGGTTGCCCGTGCAGGTCGGTGCCGTGCAAGTCGTCCCCAGCGCGTACAGCGAACAGCCACCCACGCCGTCGCACTTCGCGGTCTGGCCGCAGGTGGTCGTGCCTTGATCCTTGCAGACGTTGTGCGGGTCGACGGCGCCCATGTCGATGGGCCAGCAGACGCCGGGGCGGTCCGGTAGGTTGCAGGAGACGCAAGCGCCCGTGCAGGCCGAATTGCAGCAAACGCCGTCGGCGCAGAACCCGGAGAGGCAATCGTCGTTCTTGCCGCACTTGGCGCCCTGCATGCGCTTGCCGCAGCTCCCCATCGCGTCACAGGCGTGGTTGTCCGAGCACTGGGCCGGCGAGCTGCAGCTGTCGAAGCAGGCGCCCTTGTTGGCGTCGCACTGAAACGGCGCGCAGATCATGGTCGGGCCCGGCCGGCAGGTGCCGGTGCCGTCGCAGACGCCGATGCCGATGACCGCCGCGCCCTGGCAGGTTCCGGGCTTGCACACGCTGCCGGTCGGGTAGTCGCGGCACTTCCCGGTGCCGTCGCACAACCCGTCCAGGCCGCACGTGCTCACCGGCGACATCGGACAGGTGGCCGCCGTGCGCGGCTTGGCGCCGTTCGTCCGGGAGATGCAGGTTCCCTCCGAGCCGCTCTCGCCGCAGCTCATACATCCCTCGGTGCAGGCCGTCTTACAGCAGAACCCGTCGGCGCAGAAGCCGCTGGTGCAATCGGCGGCGCAGCCGCACGCCTCGCCGAGGTTTTTCGCGGCGCCCCCGTGGCAAGTCACCGCGTCGTGGCCGGCGTCGCCCGTCGTGGACGGCCGATCCGGGTTTTTCGCGTCCGTGTTCGTCCCACCGTCGCGCCCGGCGTGTCCGCCGGCGC